>NZ_JAMWEG010000009.1 GCF_025460765.1 Micromonospora sp. MA102 | reverse complement strand
TCCCAACCAGCAGAACCCTCCGAAGAAGACCTGCCAGTCCGGGGTATAAATCAATTTGGCACTGGCTTATCAAGCACCCTGTTGAGTTCTCAAAGAACAACCACACACCATCCGGAAACCCCACATCCGCGGAGCCACCATCCGGGGCATTTCGTTCAACCACACCCGCCGCTCTCGCGCCGGGCACTTTTACTACGTTACCTTACCGTCTCTGCCGTGTCAAACCGTGTGTCCCGGTCTGTCACGCTTCGTACGGGTCGGCGCCGCTGAACTCGCGCAGCGGCGAACCGCTGTGCTTGGTCATCGGATTTGGCAGGCCGGCCGCTGCGGTCTCCCGCTAGCTCGCCCGGTGCCCTGCCGGTCGTCAACCTTACTCGGTCGGTTCCGCTCCGCCAAATCCGCCCTGCGGCGTTTCGGTGAGCCCCGCCCGGCCCGGCTCCGACGAGGTGCAACCTCGGTGGTTCCGGGCACCGAGCCCGGTCCGCGGCCCTCGGGATGTTCGTCCCGTTTGCCCCGTTCCGCGCTGGCAGAGAGAAAGTTACGCGGGTTCGGGTTTGATCGTCAAATCCAGGGGTAGCGTCCCGCGTCACACCATTACCGCCGGGCTATCTGGCCTGCTCAGTGGGGCTGCGGCGGCGGAGTCACCCCGCTTCGACGGGCGGGGACCCGCCCGGGCAACGGGAGAGACAGCACTCCGGCAGTCCCGGGCGGCGCCGAACCTTGTCCGAACCCCGCCCCGCCCAGCGGCGCTCAGGCGCTCCGCCGGCGGCGGTCCGCCAGCCAGCCCCGAATGCCGAGCGCCCCGACGGTCGTGCCGATGGCCAACGACGCCGCGATGAGCAGCGCGTGCACCCAGAGGAAGCTGGTCGGGCTGCCCTCGCCGACCGTGCCGGCCGACCACGCCCGCGGGTCGTTCCAGATGGCGGCCGCGAACCTTGGCCAGATCACCCAGGTCCACACACCGACCCCGACCAGGAACAGCGACCAGCCGCGCGACAGCACCATGGCTGGCCAGTATGCCAGCGCGCCGGGGCGCCAGGGCAGGGCCGCGACCAGGAGGTAGTCCCGGGTCAGGTCAGGCGGGCGCGGACCGGAGCATGCGGAAGGTCAGCGAATAGCGCAGCGCCGGAACCGGCGGGATGCTGTGCTGCCACGCGGTCCGGGCCGCCCCGGTGAGCGCGTACCCCGAGCGGGGCGCCAGCTCCAGCTCGTACACCCGGCGGTCCTCTGCGGTCCCACGTTGGAACCGCAACAGGCACGCGGAGCCCAGCGAGAGGCCGACGACGGTCGGCCCGAAGGCCGGTGCGTCGCGGTGCCACCCGATGACCGAGTCCGGCGGGTAGCGCGTCACGAGCGTCTGGGCGAGCACCTCGGGGTCGACCCCGGCGAGCGCCGCGCACCGCTCGCGTACCCAGCGCAGTGCCACGGGCAGCGCCTCGGTGGCCGTGAGCTGGAAGGAGCCGTAGTCGTAGTCGTAGCCGAAGTGCCGGACCGTGCGCCGGGCGATCTGCCCGTGCATGCGGACCTCATGGAAGTCGAGGGCGTCGAGGGCGGCGACCAGGGAACGTTCCTCGTCGTCGTCGACCAGGTCGGGCTGGTAGGTGAGCCCGGCCGGCCGCTCGTGGATTCCCCGCATCCTGCCCACCTGGCGACCGTAACGGCGGGCCGGCCCGCGCGCCGCGCGAATCCGGCCCGCCGCCGGGTGGTCAGAAGCAGGTGACCGCCCCGCCGATCGCCGGGTTCGCCCGGTCGTGGTGGTGGACGACGCCGGCGGGATCGGTCATCGAGCCGCCCCAGATCGCGCAACCGACGCCGAGGTAGCGGTGGACCGGGCCGGCGGCGTAGCGCCGGCTGCCCTCGTCCAGACCGGTGGGCGTCCACTCCGGGGCGAGGTAGACGCGGGTGCCGGTGAGCGTGCCGACGTACGCGGACTTGAGGGTGACCGTGCAGCCGTACCCGGTGAGGGGGTTGCGGAGAAGGTGGACGGTGCCGAGCCGCGCGCCGGTGGCGGCGTCGTGGATTGGGTCCTGGTCGACGGCGGTGAAGCCGAGCCCGCAGAGCGCCTCCGGGGTGTACGGGTTGACCGCGGCGGCCCCCGCGCCGGTGCCCGCCACCGCCACCAGGACGGCCGCCCCGGCCGCCGCCACCCCGATTCGTCCAATGACCCGCTGCATCTGCGTTTCCTTTCGCTGGTGCCGATTCGGACGCGGGATCAGAATGGTGCGGCCGTCGGCCCCGCCGAATGTGTGCGGTGGACACTCCGGTCCGCATTCCGGTGTGCTGGCCGGCCGCGACACCGCCCCTGACCTCGGCGGGAGCTGACAGACAGATCTGCGGGGTCGATTATGAGGTATCTCGCAGAATCGCCCTCCCATGAATTCGGAATTGCATTCGTGTTTCCCGGATTCGCCCATCGGGCACTGTTCGGGTGGCGACGCGACGACACCCGGAGGTGCAGCATGCAGCCGTTCAATCCGTGGCTCTGGCGGGACCCGTCGGCCCTGGCCGGCGGCTACGAGCAGACCCGCCCGGACGACGTGCCGCGGCAGCGGTCCGAGGGCGCCGCCGGCGACGGCCCCGACGCGCCCGGCCCGGGCACCCCGATCGACCTGACGGGCTATCACGTCGAGGCGACCGACGGCCGGATCGGCGCGATCGACCGGGCGAGTGAGGACGCGGGAGCGGGCTACCTGGTGGTGGACACCGGGCCGTGGATCTTCGGCCGGAAGGTGCTGCTGCCGGTCGGCACGGTGGCCCGGGTCGACCACCTGGAGCGCGCCGTGCACGTGGACCGCACCCGGGACCAGGTCAAGGAGTCACCCGCCTTCGACCAGGACGACTTCGACCGCGCCGACTACCGCGAGCAGGTCGGGAACTACTACGCCGAGAGCTACCGGCGCGACTGAGCAGGGCGTTCCGGTCTGCGCGCGGGGCGGTGGACCGGCTACCGTGTCAGGCATGGTCCGGCCGAGCACCTGCGCCCCGGAGACCCTCGACGGTCTCCCGGCGGCTGCCGCTCCGGTTCTCCCGGCCCGTGCCGACGACGGTCGGGAGCAGATCCTCGACGTCCTCCGTGCCGGTGGGCTGCGGTTCCGCGCCGGCGGGCGATGGCGGCGCTCGCACTGACGAGCAAACCCCACTGATCCGGGCACACCCCGGATCTCTCCCGCGCGCCCGCGCGTCCTCCACCGAACAGCCACGAGAGGCGTACGACCATGTCCGCAGCACGGATGCTCACCGGTGACCGCCCGACCGGGCGGCTGCACCTGGGCCACTACGTCGGCAGCATCGCCAACCGGGTGAAGCTGCACCAGCGCTACGAGAGCTTCTTCATCATCGCCGACCTGCACATGCTCACCACGCGGAACAGCCGCGAGGACATCGAGCAGGTCTCCCGCAACGCCCGCGAGATGGTCACCGACATCCTCGCCGCCGGCGTCGAGCCGGACCGGGCCACCTTCTACCTCCAGTCGGCGATCCCCGAGGTCGGCGACCTGAACACCCTGTTCCAGAACCTGGTCACCGTGCCCCGGCTGGAACGGGTCCCGTCGCTCAAGGAGATGAGCCGGGACGCCGGCAAGGAGGAGATGCCGTACGGGCTGCTCGGCTATCCCGTCCTCCAGGCCGCCGACATCCTCTGCGTGAAGGGGCAGGTCGTGCCGGTGGGCAAGGACAACGCCGCGCACGTGGAGGTGACCCGGGAGATCGCCCGGCGTTTCAACCACCTCTACGGCGAGGTCTTTCCCGTCCCCGAAATGATCATGTCGGAGACGCCCACCCTGGTCGGTACCGACGGCGCCGGGAAGATGAGCAAGAGCAGGGGGAACGCCATCGCGCTCTCCGACGACCCGGCCACCGTGCGGCGCAAGGTGATGGGCATGTACACCGACCCGAACCGGATCCGCGCCGACGTGCCGGGCACGGTCGAGGGGAACCCGGTCTTCGCCTACCTCGACGTGTTCCACACCGACCGGGCGACCGTCGAGGAGCTGAAGGCGCGCTACCGGGCCGGCCGGGTCGGCGACGTCGAGGTCAAGGAGGAGCTGGCGGGCGCGCTCAACCGGTTCCTCGACCCGGTCCGGGAGCGGCGGGCCCGCTTCGAGGGGCAGCCCGGCCTGGTCGACGAGCTGATCGTCGAGGGCACCGAGCGGACCCGCGCCGAGGTGCGCCGCACCCTGGTCGAGGTCCGCCGGGCGATGGGCCTGACCAGCGCGTACACCCAGGTGCGGCGGCGGGCCGAGCGCTACCGCAAGGCCGTCGGCACGCCGGCCTGAGATTTCGGGTACGCCGGCCGGCCGGCCCGGGTACGGCCTTGCGCCGCCCCCGGGCCGGCCGGTTAGGCTGCTGCCATGACCAGCTCGCACGCGTACCCGACGGCGTCCCCCGACGTCCTGTTCGGCGCGCTGCGACGCCGGCGGTCCCGCGACCGCCTGCGCTGAGCATTCCTCACTGCGACCGGCGGATCGAGCCGCCGGTCATCGCCGATCGTCCTCGGTCCGCCCGCATCCCCATCCGGTGATCCGCGTGCGGCGGATCCGAGCGAGATCGGCGTACCCATGGATCTGGAGAAACTGCTGACCGACCGGCTGGCGCCGGCGTTCGCGACGGTGGCCGGCGAGCCGGTCGACCCGGTCGTGCGGCGCTCCCAGCGCGCGGACTTCCAGTCCGACGCGGCGCTGGCGCTGGCCCGGCGGATCGGCCGGCCCCCGCGCGCCGTCGCCACCGAGGTGCTGGAGCACGCGGAACTGGCCGACCTGTGCAGCGCCGCGGAGGTGTCCGGTCCCGGTTTCCTCAACCTGACCGTCGCCGACGAGGCCCTGGCCGGGCTGGTCTCCGCGCTGGCCGCCGACCCGCGGCTCGGCGTGCCCGAGGCGGCCGCGCCGGAGACCGTGGTGGTCGACTACTCGGCGCCGAACGTGGCGAAGGAGATGCACGTCGGGCACCTGCGCTCGACGGTGATCGGCGACGCGGCGGCCCGGCTGCTGGAGTGGCTGGGGCACCGGGTGCTGCGGGCCAACCACCTGGGCGACTGGGGCACACCCTTCGGCATGCTGATCGAGCACCTGGCCGACCTGGGCGAGGCCGAGGCGGCGCAGGAGCTGTCGATGGGCGACCTGGACTCGTTCTACAAGGCGGCCCGGGCCAAGTTCGACGCCGACGAGGCGTTCCGCGAGCGGTCCCGGCTGTGGGTGGTGGCGTTGCAGGGCGGGGACCCGGCGACGCTGCGGCTGTGGCGGCTGCTCGTGGAGCAGTCCGAGCGCTACTTCCTCACCGTCTACGACCTGCTCGACGTGACCCTCACCCAGCAGGACTTCCAGGGGGAGAGCAGCTACAACGACCTGCTCGGCCCGGTGGTCGAGGAGCTGGACCGGCTCGGCCTGCTGCGCGAGAGCGACGGCGCGGCCTGCGTGTTCCCGCCCGGCTCGATGGGCCGGGACGGGGAGCCGCTGCCGCTGATCGTGCGCAAGTCCGACGGCGGGTACGGCTACCCGGCGACGGACCTCGCGGCGATCCGGCACCGGACCGGCACGCTGGGCGCGACCCGGCTGCTCTACGTGGTCGGGCTACCGCAGCGGCGGCACTTCGAGATGGTCTACGCCGCCGCCGCGCAGGCCGGTTGGCTGGCCCCGCCCGCCCGCGCCGAGCACGTCGGGTTCGGTTCGATCCTCGGGCCGGACGGGCGGATGCTGCGCAGCCGGGCCGGCGGGTCGGTGAAGCTGGTCGGGCTGCTGGAGGAGGCGGTGGCCCGGGCCACCGCGCTGGCCCGGGAGCGCAACCCGGAGCTGGACGAGGCGGAGGCGGCCGAGGTGGGCCGGGCCGTCGGCATCGGCGCGATCAAGTACGCCGACCTCTCCAGCGACCGGCACAAGGACTACGTGCTCGACTGGGAACGGATGCTGTCGCTGGACGGCAACACGGCGCCGTACCTCCAGTACGCGTACTCCCGGATCCGGTCGATCTTCCGGCGGGCGGGTGTGGCGGCCCGGCCGGAGGCCGGGGTCTTGCTGGCCGAGCCGGCCGAGCGGGCGCTCGCCGTCGAGCTGGTCGGCTTCGGCGCGGTGGTCGGCGCGGTGGCGGAGAACCTGGAGTTTCACCACCTGACCGGTTACCTGTCCCGGCTTGCCGCCGCGTTCAGCGCCTTCTACGAGCGGTGCCCGGTGCTGCGGGCCGACGAGCCGGTCCGGGAGAGCCGGCTCGTGCTCTGCGACCTGACCGCGCGGGTGCTCGGGCAGGGCCTCCACCTGCTCGGCATCCGCACACCGGAGCGGCTCTGAGGACGGCGGCCGGGCCGGGTGCCCGCCACCGCCCGGCCCGTCAGGCCTCCTGCTCCAGCACGGTGAGCATCGAGCGCACCACGGAGGAGCGCCAGCCGCTGCCCATGGTGCGGTGGGCGACCGCCTGGAACGGGCTGTCCAGGTCGAACCCGGAGTGCTCCATCAGCATCCGCGTACCCCGGCCCTCGGGCTCCAGCCGCCAGGTGACGATCGAGTCGAGGCCGCTGCCGCTGCGGTCCGCCCAGGTGATCCGGAGCAGCCGTTCCGGCTCGACGGCGAGGACCTCGCAGTGGATGGTGCCGGCGAAGCGCAGCGCCGGCATGGGCTTGGCCTGGAAGGTGAACCGGTGACCGACCACCGGCTTGAAGTCGTTGGGCATCAGCCACCGGGCCATCAGGTCGGGGTCGACCAGGATCCGCCACACCTGCGCCGGCGGGTACGGCAGGAACTGGTCGACCTCGATCTTGTCCGGTCGGGTCACGGCTTCCCCTCGGTTGCGGACTCCTCGGCGACCAGCGCGGCGAAGTCGCTCATCCGCTCGCGCCAGAACCGCTCGTAGGGGGTGAGCCAGTCACGCAGGTCCATGAGCGGCTCCGGCTCCAGCCGGTAGAGCCGCTTGCGGCCGCTGCGGCGCTCGGTCACCAGGCCGGCGTCGCGGAGCACCTTGAGGTGCTCGGAGACGCTGGGCCGGCGCATGTCGAACGAGGCCGCCAGATCCTGCACCGACTGGGGGCCGCCGTCGCGCAGCAGCCGGATGAGGTCGCGCCGGACCGGGCTGGCCAGCGCCGCGAAGACGTCGACCCCGGTGGCGGCGGACATCTCAGCCCCCCGATCCGCGCGGCCCGCGGCCGGCGGCGAGATCGTAGGTCTCCAACTGGACTCCCTGGAGGTCACCCTGGCCGGAAACCGGTACGGCCCGGCACCCGGAAAGATACCAGCGGCGGCCCCGGGGCCAGGCCATGCACGACCGTCAACCCCTGCCCGGCGGGCTGGTCGAAGCGGTCATTGACTCCGGTAGCGGGCGACGGCCAGACCCGCGAAGACCACGATCAGCGCGATGATCCAGATCAGCGCCCGGGTGACGTAGTAGCCGGTGCCGTGGCCGAGCAGCGCCTCGGCGGGCGCGCCCTGGGTGAGGGTGCGGACCGCGTTGACCACCACCGTCACCGGCTGGTGCTCGGTGAACGCCTGGAGCCAGCCCGGCATGCTGGCGGTGGGCACGAAGGCGCTGGACGCGAAGCTGACCGGCATCACGATGAACGAGATGCCCTGCGCCGCCTGGACGCTGCCGGCCAGCAACCCGACCGCCACGAAGATCCAGACGAAGGCGAGCCCGAAGAGCACGAGGAGGCCCAGCGCGCCGAGCGCGGAGGCCCAGTCGGTGTGCACCCGCATCCCCACCGCGAAGGCGATCGCGATGGTCGGGACGAGCACCGCGACGGTCATGGCGAGGTCGGCCAGCACGCGGCCGGCGAGCACCGCGCCGCGCGGCATGGGCAACGACCGCAGCCGGTCGAAGAGGCCCCCGACGTGATCCTCGGCCACCCCGAGCGCGGTGCCGATGGTGGCGAACATGATGCCCACCGTGAGCAGGCCGGGCGCCATGAAGTCGACGTAGCGCATCGTGCCGGCACCGATCGCGCCGCCGAACACGTACCGGAAGATCAGCAGGAACGCCACGGACTGCACGATCCGCAGGATCAGCAGTTGGGGCGTACGCCGGTAGATGCGCAGGGCACGCCCGGTCAGCACACCGACGCTGGGCAGCAGGCGGGCGCTGCGGGCCGGGTGCGGCGCGGTCACGGCGGTCATCGGGCACTCCTCGACACGGTCTCGGGCTCGATGCCGGTGGGGGACCCGGGCGGCCGCGGCTCGCCGCCGGAGGGCTCGGCGGCCGGAGTCGATCCGGTGAGCGACAGGAACACCTCGTCGAGGGTGGGCCGGCGCAGGGCCACGTCCTCGACGTGCACGCCCCGCTCGCCGACCTCCTGCAACGCCTCGCGGAGCCGCTCCGGACCGCAGTCGACCGCCACCGAGGCCGTCAGCGAGCCGTGGTCGACGACCGGCGTCTCGGCACCGATCCGGGCCAGCGTCCGTACGACCCGGTCGAGGTCCTCCCGGTGGCGGACGTGGATCTCGATGATGTCGCGACCGGCGCGGCTCTTGAGTTCCTTCGCCGTGCGGGAGGCGATCACCTGCCCGTGGTCGATGATCAGGATGGTGTCGGCGAGGCGGTCGGCCTCCTCCAGGTACTGCGTGGTGAGCAGGACGTCGGTGCCGTCGGCGGTGAGCGCCCGGACGGTGTCCCACAGCTCGATCCGGCTCTGCGGGTCCAGCCCGGTGGTGGGCTCGTCGAGCAGCAGCAGCCGCGGGCGGCCGACCAGGCTGGCGCCCAGGTCGAGGCGGCGCCGCATGCCGCCGGAGTAGGTGCGGACCAGCCGGTCGCCGGCCTCGCCGAGGCGCAGCCGCTCCAGCGTGTCCGCGGCGCTGGCCCGGGCGGTACGCCGGTCCTGCCCGAACAGCCGGGCGATCAACTGGAGGTTCTCCCGCCCGGTCAACGCGGGCTCGACCGTGGCGTGCTGCCCGGCCAGGCCGATCAGCTGGCGGACCCGGGCCGGCTCGGCCGTCGCGTCGACGCCGCAGACCCGCAGCGTGCCGCCGTCCGGCCGGACGAGCGTGGAGAGCATGCGCAGGAAGGTGGTCTTGCCGGCGCCGTTGGGGCCGAGGATCGCGGCGACCTGGCCGGACTCCAGGCGCACGTCGAGCCCGTCGAGGGCGACGACCTTCCCGAAGGACTTGCGGAGGCCCACGGCCTCGATCATCAACGACATCGCACATCCTCGAATCGAGGGCCGGGAGCCCGTCCGGTGGAGCGACCGAACGCGTCGGCCTACTGGCCGCCGTGCACCGACATGAGGACGAAGCCATTGCCGTCTGGGTCGGAGAAGCTGGCGTCACGGCCCCACGGGCGGTCGTTCGGCCCGTCGACCTTGACGCCGGCGGCGCGCAGGCTCTCGCAGTCGCCGTCGAGGTCGTCGCTGTGGAGCTGGACGCCCTTGAGCCCGCCCACGGGCACGCCTAGCACGCTCGGCAGCAGCGCGAGGCCGACCGGCGACCCCTGGGGTGCCACCTCCAGCCAGCGCATGGGTCCCATCCGGGAGTCCTGTGACACCTGGAAGCCGAGCTGCTCGACGTAGAACTGCTTGGCGGCGTCCTGGTCAGATACGGGCACGGTGATCAACTTGATTCCCTTGATGCTCATGCCGGCGACGATAGGTAGGGAATTTCCTACCTGTCAAGCAGACCCGCAGGGCGCCCCGCCGGCGACCGCTCCCTGGATCCGCCCACGATCTGGCCGGGGTTTACCGGGCGGGAGCGCGGGCAAGCGGCAGGGCTCAAGCGGGAAGACCTGTCGGAGGCAGCGATGCGCCGCTCACCATCCCCGGCCGAGGCGAAAGTGACCATCGAGCGCCGGGTCGCGGACGTCTTCAACTTCTACCGCGACTTCCAGAACCTGCCCCGTTTCCTGGGCGACGTCATGACCAGCGAACAGGTCGGGCCAGCGACGTTCCGATGGACGATCCGGGGACCACTCGGCGTCAGGCTGAGGTCCACGGTGCGGCTCACCGAGGAGCGGACGAACGAACTGCTCCGGTACGAGACCACCACCGCGCCCGGCATGCGAACCCACTGGACTGTCGAGTTCAGCCCGGGGTCGGAACCGGGCCGGACCGAGGTCCACGAGGTGCTGAAGACACCGTTCGGACGACTGGGCCGCATGGCGTTGACCCTGGTCGGAAAGCCGCCCGGCGCCGAGGTGGCGGCGAACCTGCGCAGGCTGAAGCAGCTCCTGGAGACGGGGAGTGTCACCGACACCGAGCACGCGGTCGCCGGCAAATTCGGCCGGCCGGCCGTCGGCGACCACCGCCGCCCCGCCTGACCAGAACCCTTGGCGGACCCGGGATCGGTCCCGAGTACGGCGCGGGCACCGGCGTGTTCCCGTGGATCAGCGCGACGTCGAGCAGGCGTTGCCCCGGCAGACCGGCCAGCACGTCCGGCGCCGAGGCCGGCCCCACCCGCGTCTGCCCCAACCCAGCTTGTTCGGACTGTCCCTGCTACTTCGACGGGGACGGGGGCTCCGGTGGGCGGCCAGCGCGGCGTCATGCGTCTGCAAGGGCGACCCCGAGTAGGACGACGGCAGCGGCGACGGCGGCGAACAGTGGCGGGGCGAAGGACGGTGGCGGGGCCAGCAAGATCAGGGCGGCGATGCCGACGAGCCGGCGGATGGCGATCCGGTTGAAGACGACCTGCTCCAGCCGGATACGGCCGATCAGGAAGAGCGCCGGCCCGCCGAGGATGACCGCGAGCCAGGCCGGATGGGATCGCCCGTTGGCACGTGACAGCACGACTTCCGAGCCGGCTGCAGCGGCGATGATGCCGAACACCATGAGCAGATGGGCCGCGCCAGCCATGCGGCCGGCGGCCGCCCGGTCCGACGACATCGCGACGGCGTCGGCCAGCAGCTCGCCAGAGCGATAGTAGTAGATCTTCCACATCAGCACGGCTGACAGGAACGAGATCGCCAGAGCCGTGGTTGCTAAGAGCGTGGCGGGGTGGTGGGAGTAGACGAGGCCACTTGACACCACCGTCTCCCCGAGCGCGATCAGCAACAGTTGCTCGTGGCGCTCGGGGAGATGTCTGCTGCTGACCATTCCCCATGGGTTTATAGATGGTCGGCGCATGCCGGGTATCGGCCAGTTCCGCCGCCCCGCAACCAGGTCCACCGTGATGGCGATCAACCACAGAACGCCCCGCGCGTTTCCGTGCATCACCGCGCCAGCGAGCCAGATCACTCCGGACACACTGAACCAGATGGCCATGCGGGTGTAGAGCGCCTGTATCTCCCCGTACCCTCGCAACAGCGGCCGAAGCAGCAAGGGGCGTCCGACGTGCAGCAACACGTACACGACGGCGAAGGTGGCGCCCCGTGCGTGGGACGCGCGCGGCAGGGCTGTCGCCATGATTAGCAGGCCGAACGCGCTGACCAGGACCAACAGCTGAATCCAACGGCTACGGCAGTCGAACCGGCTGGTGATGTAGGCGGTGGTCGCCCACAAGTAGAGCAGCGGCAGGGCCAGAATGCCCGTGAACACCACAGAGCGCCAGTCCACCTCCTCGGCGAGAAGCTCCGGCACCAGCCGGCTGACGACCCCGATCAGAGCGAAGACCAGCACCAGGTCAAAGAACAACTCCAGGAAGCTGGCCTGCCGGGCATCCTCTTCGCCGCGCAGGATGCCCCCGGTCTGCACCGGCACCGATGCTTGCTCCACCCGCCAATGGTCTCGTGCTGATCATCTTGCGCGCGCCGATTTGGCCGGCTCCCTCGACCGGCGGGTGACAAGGTGGATCGCCTCACCAGCCGAACGACCTTGGCCCCGTCCGGGGAGGCTGGTAGCCCTTGTGGTGCCCGGCGAGGTGATCCGCCCGCCGATCTCTGAGGAGGGCCGGGGTTCGGGGCGGAGCCCCGAGGTCTTCAAGGGCTTGGTCATCCCAAGCGTGGCCGGCCGGCCCGGCCGATGTCGGCCGAAGGTCACCAGGAGGCCGGGGCCGGGCCGGCGCGGCCCGCTCTGCGGGCCGCCTTGATCCGCTACGCCCATCGGCTCCTGCGGGCTGCGCTCCAAGACGCGGTGACGGAGGAGCTGCTGGCGAATAACCCGGCGAAGGCGCTGCACCACAAAGATCGGCGCTCCGGTCGAGCCGCGCAATCTGAATCGGCATTTCGAGCAGTTGTGCGAGCGGGCGGGAGTTCGCGGATTCGGGTGCACGACCTGCGTCATTCGTGCGCGACGCTGCCTTACGACCAGGGCGTGCCGCTCGAACGGCTTCAGGACGTGCTCGGGTACAGCTCCCCGACCGTAACCAAGTCGAGCTACGTGGAGGCGACCCGGCGGGTACAGCAGGACGCGGTGGACCGCCTCGGGTTCCTCTTCGACGCGTAGGCGTAGGGGACAGCCGTGGGGGTCATAACGATGAAGGGCCGGTCTCCCGTCACAGGAAACCGGCCCTTGACCTGCTGTGCGCCCGAAGGGACTCGAACCCCTAACCTTCTGATCCGTAGTCAGATGCTCTATCCATTGAGCTACGGGCGCTTGCTGCTCGGCCAGTCTACACACCGGCTTTCGCGCGGAGACTCCGGGATTCGAACCCGGGAGGGGCTTTAAGACCCCAACCGCATTAGCAGTGCGGCGCCATAGACCAGACTAGGCGAAGTCTCCCAGGTGGCCCGGAGACCACCGCGCCCGAGGATACAGGCCCGCACCCACCGGGGGCAAAGCGACTACCGGGAAGCGCCCGCCCCCTGCGTTTTCGTCGTGTGCCACGTCACGCTCGGGTCTACGCTCCATCGATATGCAGGAGCAGCCGCCGAGCGATCAGCCCCGTCGCGAGCCCGCCGCCAAGGGCCGGCGGAGCCGCTCCCCCCGCCCGACCTTCACCCCGCCGCCCACGCCCGAGCCCGTTCCGGCCGAGGTGGCGGACGACATACCGCTGCGGCCCCGGCGGGCCACGGCGGCACCGACCGTCCTGTTCCAGCCGCCGGACCCGACGCAGGCCGCCCCGGCCGCCGCCGAGGTGCCGGCGGCCCCACGCCCGCGCCCGTCCGCCGAGGTCGTCGCCACCACCGATGCGGGTACGCCGGCCGTCGCGCCGCCGCCACCCGCCGCTCCCGCCGATGAGCCCGTGAGCGAGGAGCCGCCCAAGCGGACCCGCCGTGCCCCGGCCGCGAAGAAGGCCACCCCGCCGAAGAAGGCCACCCCGGCCGGACGGAAGTCCGCGGCGGCGCCCACGGCTCCGGCGGCGCCCGGAACCACGGCACCCACGGGGACCGACGCCGCCGGAACGGCCGAGTCCGAGCCGGGGGCGGCCGAGCCGGCCGCGACGCCGGCGGGAACGGTGAGGCCGGCGCGCACCGGACGAGCAGGGAAGGGCACCAAGGCCCCGGCGAAGGAGACGGCGAAGCGTGCAACCGCTCGCCGGGGATCCACTGCCGGCGTGGAGCCCGTCGAGCCCGGCGGTTCCCAAGCCGCTACCGGAACTCCTGGTGGGCACGTTACGGCGGAAACCACCGCCCAGCTCTCGCCCGAGCAGGACGCCGCGCGGGTCCCGGCCGAACCGACCGCCCCACAGCGCGCCCAACCGGAACCGCCCGCCCAGGTCGAGCTGGCCGGGACCCGGTCCGCCGCCGGGGAGGCCCCGGCGACGGTTCAGGTGGAACGACGCGGTGACGCGCCGGGCTGGCGGGCGGTCGGCGTGCGCGTACTCGAGCATCCGGGCTTCGCGCCGGAGCTGCTGGCCCTCGCCGCGGTGGAGGCCCTCGGGCCGCGCGCCGCGGACTGGGTGGACCGGACCCGCGACGCCTACCCGGACGCGGACGCCGACGGGTTGGCCCGGCTGGTGACCCGGCGGTTCGTCCGGCTGGCCGGCACGGGTGGCGCGCTCGCGGCGGGCGCCGGGCTGTTCGCGCCGGTGGCGGAGCTCACGGCGGTGCTGTGGACGCAGGCCAACCTGGTGCTGCACCTGGCCGCCGTCTACGGCCGGGATCCGGCGCATCCCGACCGGGTGGTCGAGCTGCTGGTGCTGACCCAGGTGCATCCGGACGCCGGCACGGCCCGCGCCGCGCTGGACGGGGTGCGCTCGGCCGGTGCTCCGGCGGAGGGGTCGTGGTCCCGGGTGGCCGAGGCGGCGTGGCGGTTGGCCACCCCGCTGGCCGCGCAGGCCGCCGGCTGGCTGGGCCTGCGGCTGGCCGCGCGGCTGCTTCCCGGCGCGGCGGCGCTCGCCGCGGCGACGGGCGACGCGACCGCCGCCGAGCGCCTGGCCGCCCGCGCCACCAGCCTCTACCGCCCGACCCGCCGTCAGAGCCAGCCGAACCAGGACTTCGGCAGGAGGGCGTAGCCGACGAAGGCGACCACGTCGAGCAGGGTGTGCGCGACGATCAGCGGCCCCACCCGCCGGGTACGCAGGTAGAACAGGCCGAAGATCACGCCCATCACGGCGTTGCCGAGGAACGCGCCGAAGCCCTGGTAGAGGTGGTAGGAACCGCGCAGGAGGGCACTCGCCGCGAGCACGGCGGCGAGCCGCCACCGGAGCTGTCGCAGCCGGGTGACCAGGTAGCCGACCACGATCACCTCCTCCAGCACGGCGTTCTGCACGGCGGCCAGGATCAGCACCGGCACCGCCCACCAGAGGGGCGGCAGGGCGGCCGGGACGAGGGTGGCGTTGATGCCGAGCTGGGCGGCCGCCCAGAACAGGGCCAGCCCGGGGAGGCCGATCAGCGCGGCCAGGCCCGCGCCCCGGGCCAGGTCCGATCCGGGCCGGGTGAGGTCGGCGCCGAGCGTCCGCGCCGGGTCGCCGGGGTCGCGCGCCAGCAGGTGTACGGCGAGCAGCACCGGCAGCAGCGCGAAGAGGATCCCGAGGAGCTGGTACGTCAGGTCGAGGTAGGGCCGGGCTGACGCGGAGGTGTTCAGCGAGGCGGTCTGCTTCGACAGCCCGCCCGTGGCGGTCAGCTTGGCGACCAGCGAGACCAGGGCGTACACGGCCGACTGGCCGAGGGAGAGACCGAGCACGAGCAGCGTCTCGGTGCCCAGGGTCCGGCGGGAGACCGGCCGGGTGAGCTCGTCAACCGTCACCGGACCACTGTGCCGCACCCGGGGGGCGGTCGGCACGTCCCGGCCGCCAGGTGAGCCGATCGCACATTCTGTGCGACCGGACGGCACGCTCCGTGGAGATTCTGTGGGGGCCGATCCGCCCGCCAGGAGAAGGAGCGTGCCCCTGTGGAGAACTTCGCGCGGTTGCTGAAGGAGAGCTGGACCCTGGTCGAGGAGGACCGGGAGCGGCTCAGCGGTCACTTCTACGCCCGGCTGTTCCTCCTCGACCCGGCGCTGCGCATGCTCTTCCCGGTGCAGATGAACGGTCAGGGCGACCGGATCCTGGAGGCGATCGTCACCGCAACCCAGACGGTGGACGACCCGGAGAGCTTCGACGAGTACCTGCGCGCGCTGGGCCGGGACCACCGGAAGTTCCATGTCGAGGCGAGCCACTACGAGACCATGGGTGTCGCCCTGTTGGACGCGCTGCGCAGCACCGCCGGCGACGGCTGGAACCTGGAGTACGACCAGGCGTGGCGGGAGGCGTACGCCAGCATCAGCGAGCGGATGCTGGCCGGCGCGGCGGCCGACGACAACCCGCCGTTCTGGCACGCCGAGGTGCTCACCCACCAGCGGCACGGCCCGGACACCGCGGTGCTGACCGTCCGCGCCCTCCAGCACCCGATGACCTGGCAGGCCGGCCAGTACGTGAGCGTCGAGACGCCCCGCTACCACCCGCGGGTGTGGCGGACGTACTCGGTGGCGAACGCCCCGAACGAGGACAACGTGCTGGAGTTCCACGTGCGGACGCCGGCCGGGGCGGCGGGCTGGGTGTCCGGGGCGCTGGTCCGCCGGACCAAGCCGGGTGACCTGCTGCGGGTGGCCGCGCCGATGGGCTCGATGACCCTGGACCGGGCCTCGACCCGGGACATCCTCTGCGTGGCGGGCGGGGTCGGGCTGGCCCCGATCAAGGCGCTGGTGGAGGAGCTGACCCGCGTCAACCGGACCCGCTGGGTGCACGTCTTCTACGGCGCCCGCCGGCTCGCCGATCTGTACGGGCTGGCCGGCCTGGAGAAGCTGGTGGCGGCCCACCCGTGGCTGTCGGTGACCACGGCGTGCAGCGACGACCCGGACTTCGACGGCGAACTGGGGGACGTCTCGGAGGTGGTCACCCGGTTCGGCCCGTGGACCACGCACGACTGCTACGTCTCCGGCTCGGCCGCGATGGTCCGGGCGACCCTGCGCGCGCTGGCCGCGGACGACGTGCCGCCGGACAACATCCGCTACGACACCTTCGGCAACCTGTAGACCTTGCTCCCCCCGAGCCGGGTCGCGTGCCCCTGCCCCCTGGGGCACGCGACCCGGCCCCCAGTTCACCGGTACGCGGGTCGGGCCGGCAACCGGCCCGCGTGCCGGAGCCCGTGCGGGTCAGTAGCGCCAGGGGTTGCCGCTCTCCCGGTATTCCTCGACGGGCACCAGCGGCACGCCGGGGGCCATCCGGTCGGCGTAGAGGCGGCCCTCCAGGTGGTCGATCTCGTGGGCGACCAGCCGCGCCATCGCGTACTCGAAGGACGTGATGACCCGGCTGCCGTCCCACTGGGCGTGCTCGACGTCGATCCGCAGCGGCCGGGGCACCAGGCCCCGGTGGTCGAAGAAGGAGAGGCACCCCTCGTACTGCTCGTCGGTGTCGGCGGAGCTGTCCACCACCCGGGGGTTGAGCAGGACGACGGGTTCGGCCGCCCGGTCGGCGGGGCGGACCAGGGCGGCGGCCCAGCCGAGCCCGAGCTGCGGCGCGGCGATGCCCACGCCCTTGCTGAAGGGGTGCAGCTCGTCGAGGCGGGCCAGCAGGCCGGAGAGCCGGTCGACCACGTCCCGGGCGAGTTGTTCCTCGCGCGGCAGGTCGAACGGTCGGGCCTGCTGCCGGAGCAGGTCGTCGCCGCGCTGCACGATGCCGATGGCGCGCATCCGGTCGCTGGCCCGGATCCGGGTGTCGGGGGCCGGCCCCTCGGGCTCGACGTCCGGCGGCTGGCTGCGGAACCGCCACTGCATCCGGTAGCGGGCGTTCAGCGGCGGGTCGTCGGTCGCCCATTCGAAGATCGCGCGGCCGCCCTCGTCGGTGCGCTGGATCGGGGTACGCAGCGGCCCCTCCTCGGCGGACAGGGAGGTCTCCGCACCCCACACCTTGGGGTCGAGGTCGGCGGGGAGGTCGAGGCGGACGCCGAGGTGCCGGGTGGGCAGGCGTACGGCCCGCTGGAACCAGGGACCCCACTTGTCCCGCCCGACCCGGTACGCGTACTCGATGGTGACCCGGTCGCCGGGGTAGAGCGGGAAGCGCCCCTCGTCGTTCTCGAAGAGCAGCCAGATCTCTTTGAACGCGTCGCGGTCGTGCTTGGCCCGCCAGTGCATCGGCTCCCGCGCGCCCCCGTCGTCCCGGTAGGCGGCGAGTTGCAGCTCGGCGAAGGTCAGCGGGTGCTCGCGGTGGTGCCGGTTGGAGCGGCCGGGGTCGTTGGGGTAGCGGTCGACGGCGACCCGGACCAGGTAGCGGGTGACCGGCTCGGTGCCCGCGTTGTACAGCTCGCGCCGGATGGCGCAGTGGTAGCCGTCGTCGTCGTGAGTGAGGGTGGCGGTCTCGCGCTCGACGACCAGCCCGGTGCCGGGCGGTAGCCACTGGCCGGGCACGGGCGGGTCCCGGTGTGGACCGCCGGAGCGGCTGTGCCGCAGCTCGTCGTACTCCCGGAAGCGCTGCCAGATCGCGCCGCTGGCCTCCAGCACGGCCTCGGCGCGGCGGGCGAAGTCCTCGGTGGGCCGGTGCCGGCGTCCCTCGACGTGGCTGACGTACGACGGGTCGAAGCCCATCAGCGTCGCCAACTGCTTCTTGGACAGCCCTCGGCCGGTGCGGTGCCGGGCGAGTTCGGCCGCGAACGAGTCGGCGGCACGCTCGATCGGTGAGGTCGTCATCAGCTTCCTCGTACGCGGGAGGACCATTTTCACGTTAAGTGGCCGAACGTGTACGGAAACTGCCTCGTATTCGACACTCGCCTTGACAATTCAGCGGCATCCGTCGATGCTTGCGCGGCCCGCCGCCCCGCTCGGCGGCGTTTTCCGCCCACGTCGCCGGGTAGTACGCGACGGGCGACGGAGTGACCGGGACCTCTCCCCGGAGCCCACCGGACCACTTCCCCTCCACCGGGAGCTGTGGTTAGGCTAGCCTTAGTCCGGGCCGGCGGGAGCCGGCGGCCGGTGGGCGACCAGACAGGGGACGACAGGTGACTGCGGTGATGCCGGGGCGCAACGCCGCCACCCCGTTCGCCCCGGTCACGGCGACCCTGCGGGCCATGTTCGGCACCGACGACCTGCCCGGTCTCGCGCCGGGCCTGCTGGTCACCGACGGCGCGCCCCGCTGGATCCCGGCCACCCGGCTGGTCGACGGCACCCTGCTCCCCGAGTTCCTCCGGGCGGCGGGTCGGCGCTGGGGCGGCACCCCGCACGCCTGCGCCGCGCTGGCCTGGAAGTCGTACAGCTACTGGACGACGCTGCCGGCCGTGCTCGGCTGGGCCTCGGCCCGCCGGGTCCCGCTGCTCGACCCGGCCGACGTGCTGGTCCACTTCGAGGACCACCACCAGCTGCTCACCCTCGGCCTGCGCAGCTCCACCACGGTCGCGGTGCTCCCTGGCGACCCGCTGGCGCTGGCCGGCGACCCGGGCGTCCGGGTGGTCGCCGACGAGGCCGCGCTTCTCGACGCGCTGCGCGCCACGCTGCTCGACGCCCACTTCGCCCCGCTGATCACGGCCATCCAGGGCGAGGTCCGGATCGGCACCCGCACCCTGCTCGGCTCAGTCGCCTCCGGCATCGCGCACGGCATCCTGCGGGCCTCGGACGCGCTGCCCGGCTCCTCCACCGCGACCATCGGCACGCTGCTCGACGCGCTCGACCTGAGCGACCTGGTCGAGCTGGTGCCCGGCCCGGCGGGCGAGCCCACCGTGCAGCGGCGCACCTGCTGCCTGGCCTTCACCCTGCCCCGGCCGAAGATCTGCCAGGGCTGCTGCGTCCGCCAGTCCTGAGCCGGCGGCCCTCCGGGCCGCTCAGTCGACCAGGGGACGCACGTCCCAGAGCCAGACCCCGCCGGTGAAGGTCGGCGTGATCCCGGTCAGCTCGGTCATCCCCCGGTACAGCGACCCGGCCTGCCGCAGCCGCGGGTCGAGCACCACCGCGCCCGCCCGCCAGTACCGCAGGTCGTCCACGGCGGCCACCCGGTCCTGTGGCGTGATCGGCGGCACCGCGTCGGTCTGCCGGATGGTGGTGAAGAACGTGCTGGTGGGGCGGGGCGGGGCGGTGAAGAGCGCGACCCGGCCGGCGCCGGGCCGGGTGTCCGGGTAGAGGAAGTAGCCGCGGGCCAACGGCATGTCCAGCCGGGTATCGGCGGACCAGCGCAGCGGGACGGCGTAGTTGGTGTCGGGCAGCGGGAGCGTGACGATGCTCCGCCCGCCGGCCACGTAGGGCCGCCAGGCGCCGGAGGTGACGAAGGTCGGGGTGGGATCGAGGCGTACCGACGGCAGCGGGGTCGGCAGGAGCGGCAGCAGCGCCATGGTGAGCACCGTGGCGGTGGCGAACCGGATCTGCCCCCGGGCGGCCGGGTGCCGCCGGGCCAGCCGCCGGATGTGCTCGGCGCCGAGCGCGAGCAGGATGCCGACGATCGGGGTGAGCGCCAGGGACCACCGGGTGGGCACCACCGAGTGCAGGATCGGCAGGTGCTCCAGCGCCGCCCAGGGGCCCGGGATCCCGGTGTCCCGCCCGTCGAAGCGGATCTCCCGGCCGAGCGAGAACAGCACGAAGACCGCGCCGACGGCGGCCAGGCCGAGCACCACGACGTTGCGGCGCAGCCACCAGACCAGCGCGACCGCCAGCACGGCGAGGGGCCAGCCGAAGAAGGCGTTCTCCTCGGTGGCGTTCTTGGCCAGCCAGACGGTGCCCCGCGCGTCGCCGGCCAGGGACTCCCGGGACCAGGCGACGTAGGAGGCCAGGTCGGTGCGGTAGCCGCGGATCAGCGTGGATAGCCCCTGGTAGGCGCCGGGCCCGAAGAACTGCACGGAGAGCGGGTACGCCAGCAGCACCCCGGAGAGCACGGCGGCCACCGCGAGCCCGGCCGCGAAGGGCCGGGCGGCCGCACGCAGTTCGGGCCGGCCGAGAGCGAGCGCCAGCACCACGACGCCCAGGCCGATCGCGGTCATCAGCAGGATCTCCAGGTTGAGGAAGGCCTGCCAGACGATCAGCAGACCGAGCAGCAGGCCGTTGCGCAGCCAGCGGCCCGGCTCGGTCAGCCGCAGTGTCCGCCAGATGATCAGCGGCACCACGAACTGGCTGACGATGTTCGGGTGGGCGTTGGCGTGGGACACCATGGCCGGCGCGAACGCGCAGAAGCCGGCGCCCAGCCAGGCCGGGCCGCGGGCGCCGATCAGCACCCGGGAGAGGACGAAATACCAGGCCGCGCCGGTGGCGGCCATTCCGAGAGTGAGAAAGAGCAGGAACGACCAGCGCGGCCCGAACAGGACGGTGATCGGCGTCATTGGCAGAGAAATGGATAATACGGACGTATTGGCCATCAAATTGACGCCGTCCGGCACATTCATCTGGTCCGAGGTGAACGGATAGGCGAAATCGGTCACGACCCGCGCACCGTGGGCCATCATCCACTCGAACTGCGCCTGATCGGTGCGGTTGTCCCGAACCCCGTTGGCCGGGTCCAGCCAGATGCGAGCGGTGATCCAGAAGGCGAGCAGCACGAAACTGAGCACGGCGACGACGTCGACCCACCTGCCCTGCCCCGGTCGTCCGCCCTCGTCGGGCCCGTCCTCGGCGGCGCCACCCGGGGCGGCGTCCGATTCAGGAGTAGTCATGACAATTCAGAGCGTAGTCAGGGTATGGCAGGGCCGTGACATGTTTCTGGGTACTGGCGTACTATGTGCCGGGTTCGCCGACCGCCGATCACGTGCCCACCCCCGACCGCAATTCGGCCACCCCCGGTGCCCCGATTCCCCCGCCGTCCATCCGGATGGTTGACTCTGTCGGTCCAGGCGCGGGTCAGTCATATCGTGAGGAATCGACGCATGGCAGATATCACTGGGGATCAGCGCGTCCAGTCGGAGGTGCTGGAGGGCCTCGCGACGGCGGTCAACCACCGTCGCTGGTTCGTCGAGCTCGCCGTGCCCTACCTCGGTGACAACCCCATCGAGATCGGCAGCGGGCTGGGCGACTACGCCCTCGAGTGGGCCGAGCACCTGCCCCGGATCACGGCGACCGAGGCGGACCCGGACCGCCTGGTGCGGCTCAAGGAACGGCTGGCCGAGCACCCGGCCATCGAGGTCCGGCAGATGCTGCTGCCGCACTCCGAGCGGGGCGACTACAGCGCGGCCGTCTCGTACAACGTGCTGGAGCACATCGACGACCATGTGGGCGCGCTGCGGAGCATGCGCGACCTGGTCCGCCCCGGCGGCGCAGTGATCATCATCGTGCCCGCGTTCCAGTTCGCGATGAGCCCGGCGGACGTCGCCACCGGCCACGTCCGGCGCTACACGAAGAAGAGCCTGGCCGCGGCGATGACCGAGGCGGGCCTCACCGTGGAGAAGATCCACTATGCGAACGCCCTCGGCCTGATCGGCTACTTCATGGCCACCAAGGTCTTCCGGCTGATGCCGAAGGAGGGGCCGATGGTGAAGGTCTACGACACCCTGGTCCTCCCGGCCACCAAGGCCGCCGAGCAGCGCGTCCGGCCGCCGTTCGGCCAGTCCGTCTTCGCGGTCGCCCGCGTCCCGAGCTGACCGGAGCGGGGCCTCCGCCGGCGCGGAGGCCCCGTCGCCTCACTCCTTGACCTGGTACGTCGGGCGGATCACCGCCCGGGCCAGGGTGTGGAAGGCCAGGTTGAAGCCCACGTATGCGGGGCTCGCGCCCTTGCCCACGTCGAGCCGCTCCACGTCGACGGCGTGCACCGCGAACACGTAGCGGTGCGGCCGGTCCCCGGCCGGCGGGGCGGCGCCGCCGTAGCCGGTGTCGCCGTAGTCGTTGCGGATGCTGAAGGCGCCCCCGAGGTCGCCCTCCTCCACCGCGGTCGGCAGCTCGGTCACCGAGGCGGGCACGTCCACCAGCACCCAGTGCCAGAAGCCGCTGCCGGTCGGCGCATCCGGGTCGAAACAGGTGACCACGAAGCTCTTGGTCTCGTCCGGGAAGCCCGACCAGGCCAGGTGCGGGGAGACGTTCTCGCCGCCGGCGCTGCCGTGCGCGTACCGGGCGTCCATCGGCTCGCCGTTGTGCACGTCGTCACTGGTGAGGTTGAACGACGGCACCGTCGGCAGCAGCTCGTACGGGTCCGGGGCGATCGGTCGTTCCAGGCTCATCGAAACGGTCCTTCCGGGTGCGCGAATGTCCTGCACCTTCATACCCCTTCCGCAGCCCGGATCGAACCGTAAGTGCCCGGTGTCCGGCTCAGCGCCCGCGCGCGCGGTCACGGCCACGCATTGACGGGGGCTGTTAGCGTCGGTGACCTGCCGCCGAGCCAGGCCCGACGCGCCGGAGAGTGCTGTGCCCCCAGAACCCGTCTACCAGCCGAAACACGGCTATGACGCCTACCCCCGGGAGCAGCGGGGGCGCCGGATCCGCTGGCGGAGCGTGACCCTTGGCCTGTTCGCGCTACTGGGGCTCGGGACGTGGTGGCTGGAGGCACGGACGGGCTGGGACAAAGAGGTCACCCTGGGCGCCGTGGCCATCCCGTACTGGGCGGCGGTCACGGTGATCTGGAAACGCCGCGGACCGGAGATGCCGGGTCTCTAGTTCCCCTCCGTCGACATTCGCGCCGGTCCCGAGGGCGTTCCTGCTGTTCAAGGGCGGAGGGTGTGGGATTCGAACCCACGAAGACATCGCTGCCTTACCGGTTTTCAAGACCAGCGCCATCGGCCACTAGGCGAACCCTCCCTGCCACGTCCCCGACGGGGTACGCGGCCGTGCCTAGTCTGCCACGGCCGGTTAAATGGGCGAGCCGCCGTCCCACCCCTGCGGTCAGGATGCTCCCGTGTGGGAGACCCCGGCGGTGGTGCTGATCAGCGGAATCATGGCGGCCGGCAAGTCCACTGTGGCCGAGCTGCTGGCCCGGCGGCTGCCCCGCGCGGTGCACCTGCGCGGGGACGTGTTCCGCCGCATGATCGTCAGCGGGCGGGCGGAGATGACGGCCGACCTCAGCGGCGAGGCGTGGCGGCAGCTCCGGCTCCGCTACGACCTCGCCGCGTCGGCCGCCGACCGCTACGCCGCGGCGGGCTTCACCGTGGTGCTCCAGGACGTGGTGCTCGGTGCGGAGCTGCCGGCGCTGGTCGAGCGGATCCGGCACCGGCCGCTGGCCGTGGTGGTGCTCGCGCCGCGCGCCGACGTGGTCGCCGCCCGGGAGCGGGACCGGCCCAAGCAGGGGTACGGCGGCTGGCCGGTGGCCGACCTGGACGCCGACTTCCGGTCCACCACGCCGCGGATCGGGCTCTGGCTGGATACCTCCGAGCAGACACCGGGGGAGACGGTGGACGAGATCCTGGCCCGGGCGTGGACGGCGGGCCGGATCGGGTAAGACTGGGGCATGCACGCGATCACGATCTCGAAACCCGGTGGCCCGGAGGCTCTCGTCTGGGCGGTGGTGCCCGACCCGGAGCCCGGCCCGGGTGAGGTGGTGGTCGAGGTGTGTTCCAGTGCGGTGAACCGGGCCGACCTGCTGCAACGGCAGGGGCACTACCCGCCGCCCCCGGGCGCGCCGGCGTACCCGGGTTTGGAATGCGCCGGGGTGGTGGCCGCGGTCGGGCCGGAGGTGACCGGCTGGTCGGTCGGCGACGAGGTCTGCGCGCTGCTGGCCGGCGGCGGGTACGCCGAGCGGGTCGCCGTGCCGGCCGGCCAGTTGCTGCCGGTGCCGGCGGGCGTCGACCTGGTCGACGCGGCGGCGCTGCCGGAGGTGGCCTGCACGGTCTGGTCGAACGTGGTGCAGCTGGCCCGGCTGGCCGAGGGCGAGACGCTGCTGGTGCACGGCGGCGGCAGCGGGATCGGCACGTTCGCCATCCAGCTCGGGGTGGCGCTCGGCGCGACCGTGGTGGTGACCGCGCGGGCGGCGAAGCACGAGCGGCTGCGCGAGCTGGGTGCCGCGCACACGATCGACTACGCGGAGCAGGACTTCGTCGAGGAAATGCGCCGGTTCACCGACGGCCGGGGCGCGGACGTGATCCTGGACATCATGGGCGGGGCCTACCTGCCGCGGAACGTGGCGACGCTGGCCACCGGCGGCCGGCTCGTGGTGATCGGCATGCAGGGTGGCCGCAAGGGCGAGCTGGACCTGGGGATGCTGCTGGCGAAGCGGGCCTCGGTGCACGCGACCGCGTTGCGCTCCCGCCCGCTCGCCGAGAAGGCGGAGATCGTCCGGGGCGTCCGCGAGCAGGTGTGGCCGCTTGTCGAGTCGGGGCAGGTCCGGCCGGTCGTCCACGCCCGGACGAAGATGGCCGAGGCCGCCGACGCGCACGGGCTGGTGGAGACCAGCGACCACGTGGGCAAGGTGCTGCTGGTCCGCTGACGGTCAGGCGGCGTCGGGTCCGGGGCGGGGGAGCATGAGCCGGGCGCCGGCGCCCTCGGCGGCGAGCGCGTCCCCCGGGTTGTAGAGGGTGCAGCGCTGCAACGACAGGCAGCCGCAGCCGATGCAGCCGTCGAGGTCGTCACGGAGCTTGCCGAGCAGCCGGATCTTCTCATCCAGCCGCTCGCGCCAGGAGCGGGACAGGGCGGCCCAGTCGTCGGGGGTGGGGGTCCGTCCCGACGGCAGCGAGTCCAGCGCCTCCCGGATCTCCTCCAGCGACACACCGACCTGCTGGGAGATCCGGACGAAGGCCACCCGGCGCAGCTCGGTGCGGGCGTAGCGGCGCTGGTTGCCGCCGGTCCGTTCGGCGCGGATCAGCCCGAGCCGCTCGTAGTAGCGCAGCGCGGAGGGAGCCACGCCGCTGCGGTCGGCGAGCTGGCCGATGGTCAGGGTTGCTTCGTGCATCACAGGGCCTTGAGTTGAAGTGCGCTTCAACTCCGAGGCTATCCGCATGACGACGACAACCGCCACCGACCCCGCGTTGCTGGGGGTGCTGCTCGACCGGGTACGCGCCGGCCGCGAGTTCGGCGCCAACGTGTACTCGACGCTGGACGTGCTCCAAGTGCTCTACGACCGGGTGCTCCGGATCACCCCGGCGACCGTGGACGACCCGGACCGCGACCGCTTCCTGCTCTCGAAGGGGCACGCGGTCGCCGGCTACTACGCGCTGCTCGCCGCCAAGGGCTTCGTCCCGGCGGACTGGCTGGACGACCAGGGCGGCCCGGAGAGCCGGCTCGGCGACCACCCGGACCGGCTGCTGGTGCCCGGGGTGGAGATCGGCTCCGGGTCACTGGGCCACGGCCTCGGCCTGGGCGTGGGCACCGCGCTGGGGCTGCGGGCTCAGGGCCGCGCCGACCCCCGGGTGTACGTGCTGCTCGGCGACGCCGAGCTGGACGAGGGCTCGAACCACGAGGCGATCGCGTACGCGGGCGCCATCGGGCTCGGCAACCTCACCGCGATCGTGGTGGACAACCGGTCGGCGAGTCACGGCTGGCCGGGCGGCGCGGCCAGCCGGTTCACCGTCAACGGGTGGACCGCCGCGACCGTCGACGGCCGGGACCACGCGGTCCTGCACACCGCCCTGACCGGGCACGACCACCACCGGCCGCACGTCGTCGTCGCGGTCGTCACCGACGGGGAGTGACCATGACCATGCGCGAGATCTTCGTGACCGCCGCCGAGGAGGTGCTGGCCGATCCCCGCACCACGATCGTGCTGGCCGACATCTCGGCCGCCGCGTTCGCCCCGGCCGCCGCGCGCTACCCGGACCGGGTGGTCAACGTGGGCATCCGGGAGCAGTTGATGATGGGCGTGGCCGGCGGGCTGGCGCTGACCGGGCAGCGGCCGATCGTGCACAGCTACGCGCCGTTCCTGGTCGAGCGGGCGTACGAGCAGATCAAGCTGGACCTCGACCACCAGGGGGTCGGTGCGGTGCTGGTCAGCGTCGGCGCGTCGTACGACCGGGCGGCGGCGGGGCGGACCCACCTCGCGCCCGCCGACGTGGCGCTGATCGACACGCTGAACGACTGGACCGTGCACGTGCCCGGCCACCCGGACGAGGTGCCGGGTCTGCTGCGCGACGCCGTGTGCGGGCGGGGCTCGGCATACCTGCGGCTGTCCACACAGACCAACGCGCGGGCGTACCCCGAGGCGGGCGACCTGCGGGTGATGCGGGACGCCGGGCCGGGCGCGCCGCTGCTGGTGGCCGTCGGGCCGCTGCTGGACGCGGCCCTCGCGGCGGTGGCCGACCGGCCGGTCACGGTGGCCTGGACCCACCGGCCGCGCCCGTTCGACACGGCCGGGCTGCGGGCGCTCGCCGGCACCGAGGTGATCCTGGTCGAGCCGTACCTGGCGGGCACCTCGGCCCGGGTGGTCGGCGCGGCGCTGGCCGACCGGCCGCACCGGCTGCTCACCCTCGGGGTGGGGCGGTCGGACCTGCGCCGCTACGGCACGCCCGAGGACCACGACCGCTGGCACGGCCTGGACGCGGCCGGCCTGCGCCGCTCGGTCGACGCGTTCCTCACCCCGGCCCGCGCGGCCGCCTGACCGCCGAGACGACGGGACCCGCGACACCGGCCTCGGCCGGGGTGCGGGGTCCGTGTCGTGCGGGGGCGTCAGCGGGCGGCGGGGCCGACCGGACGGCGGCGGGCGCGCTCGCGCGCCAGGATCCAGATCGCCTCGACGCCGTCCTTCCAGGTGATCTTCTTGCCCTCCTCGCGGCCCCGGGCGCGGTAGCTGATCGGGACCTCGTAGGGGCGGATGCGCTGGCGGAGCAGCTTGCCGGTGACCTCGGCCTCCATGCCGAAGCCGCGCGAGCGGACCTGGAGCGAGCGGTAGAGCTCCAGCGGCATCAGCTTGAAGCAGGTCTCCAGGTCGCCGATGTACGAGTTGTAGAGCACGTTGGCGGCGAGCGTCACGCCCTTGTTGCCCATCACGTACCAGAAGCTGTAGGAGCTGTGGCTGCCGAAGGTCCGGTTGCCGTAGACCACGGTGGCCCGGCCGTCGAGCACCGGCTCGAGGAGCCGCGGGATGTCCTGCGGGTCGTACTCGAGGTCGGCGTCGAGGATGACCATGTACTCACCCTCGGCGTTGTCGACGGCGGTCTTGATCGCCGCGCCCTTGCCGGCGTTGCGCTGGTGGGTGATCACCCGCAGCCGGGCGTCGTCCACCCGGCCGAGCACCTCGCCGGTGCCGTCGCGGCTGCCGTCGTCCACGACGACGAGTTCGATCTCGCACGGGTAGTCCACCGCCAGTGCCTGCTTGAGGGCATCCGCGATGCGTTCTTCCTCGTTGTAGACCGGCATGAGGATCGAGAGCTTCACGGGTTCTCCACGGTGGCGACGGCAAGTCGGGGCCTAGCGTAACCCGGCTGGTCGCCGAGGTCACCACAGCCTGCCCCCGGCCTGGGCGGACATCCCGGCGCCGCCCGTCCGATAGGCCGGAGAAGTGCCCATCCGCACCCGGCCGGGGCCGGCGCGGTCGCGCCGGCCCCATGTTCCGGCGTTACTTCTGCTTGACCGGGACCACGATCAGCCGGGCCACCCCGTTGTCGCCGTCCTTCGCGCCGGCCACGCCGACCGTCGAGCCGACCTTGATGTCGCTGGACTGCACGGTGGTCCGCCGCTCGACCACGCGGAGCTTCTCGTCGAAGGTCCAGGTCATCGAGAAGCCGTCGGTCGACTTCACGGTCATCGACTTCGCGTCGATCGCGGTCACCTGGCCGCGCTGCACGGCGACGGTCTTCGTACCGCCGTCCTTGGTCTGCACCACGACCTCGCCGTGCAGGGTGTTCTTCCGCAGCAGCACCCGGGCGCGGTGCCGCTTGCGCCACTCCTGCGCCCGCTCCCGCTTGTCCTGCGGACCGGCCTTCTCACCGGGCGTGCCGGAGGCCGAGGGCGCCGGGGCCGCGACCGGGTCGACGTCCAGCTCGGCGGCGTCGACGCCGAGCGCGGCCAGCGCCTGGCCGTCCGCGCCCAGGGCGGCGGCCACCTCGACGGCGGTCTCCCTGGCCGAGTCCTGCGCGACCTGCGCCGGGCCGCATCCGGCGAGCCCGAGCGCGGCCGCGGCGAGCAGCGCGGTGACGCCGGTGACGATTCCCTGACGTGCCATCAGTGTTCCTCTCGTCCGTGGTGCCGTCAGCCTGCCCCACGCGGGCGAGCGGATCGTCAGGCCGATGTTCGGGTCAGGTAAGGATCGCCGGGCAGCCGGACGGTGAAGGCCGCGCCGCCCTCCGGGGCGTGCCCGGCCGTGATGTCGCCGCCGAGCCGCCGGACCAGGCCGGCGGCGAGCGCCAGCCCCAGGCCGCTGCCCACCTTGCGCACCCCCCGGTACCGCTGGTGCAGTGCCCCGCGCTCGAACGCCACCGCGAGGTCGTCGTCGGTGAAGCCGGGTCCGCCGTCCCGGACCTCGACGAGGCCGCCCGCCGCCGGGTCCGCGCCGGCCGCCCGGACCGCGAGCACCACGGGCGCCCCCGGGGGTACGACCCGCAGCGCGTTCTCCAGCAGCCCGTCCACCACCTGCCGGATCCGCCCCGGATCGGTGTACGCGGGCACCGGCCCGTCCGGCGCCTCCACCTGGAACGGCACGCCGACCGCCGCGCACCGGTCGGACCAGGTGCGCGCCGCGTCGGCGGCGAGCCGGGTCAGGTCTACCGGCCCGGGTTCGAGCGGGAAGTCGGCGGCCTCCAGCCGGGCCAGCGCCAGCAGGTCACTGACCAGCCGGTCCAGGTGCTCGGCCTCGGCGAGCACGGTCCGGCCGGTGGCCGGCACCCCGTCGGCGTCGATCACCCCGTCGGCCAGCGCCTCGGCGTAGCCGCGGATGGCGGTGAGCGGGGTGCGCAGCTCGTGCGAGACCGAGAGCAGGAATTCGCGCTGCCGCCCTTCGCTGGTGGCCAGCGCGGCGGCCAGCCCGTTCAGCGCGTACGCCAGGTCGGCCACCTCGTCGGGCGGTTCGACCGGCACCCGGACCGCCCGGTCCCCGGCGCGCAGCCGCGCGGCGGCGGTGGCCGCGGTCCGGATCGGCCGGGCCAGCCGGCGGGCCAGCAGCAGGCCGGCGGCCACCCCGGCGCCGAGGCCGGCGAGCATCGGCAACCAGAGGCTGAGCAGCACCTGCCGCCACGGCCCGTTCCGGGTCGGCCGGGCCAGCACGACGCCGTCACCGCCGGGCAGCGCCCGCCCCTCGACCAGGGAGCGTTCGCCGGCGACGATCCGCCGGCCGGAGACGTCCCGGCCGGCTGCCAGCCGGTTCACCACCGGCGGGGGCAGGCCGGCGTGGTCGGCCTGGCCGGCCCGGATCAGGTAGACCTCGATCTGCTGCTGGCGGAGCTGGCGGATGAGCCGGTCCCCGGCGTTGTCCCGCTGGCGCGCCGCGCGGACCCGGAGCACCTCGGCGGCGAGCCGGGCCTGGGCGGCCAGCGCCTCCTGATCGCGCCGCTCCGCCCCGCGCACCGCCAGGGGCACTGCGACCAGCGCGGTGACCAGCACCGACACCAGCGCCACCGCGCAGGTGACCAGCACCGCGCGGGCGGTCAGGGTGTGCGCGAACCGCCGCCGGGGCGGGGCCGGCGGGCCGGACCCGATGACCGGCAGCGCGACGGTGGGCTGTTCAGGCATCGGCCGCGTACCCGACGCCGCGGTGGGTGCGGATCACGCTGGCCGGGCCGAGCTTGGCCCGCACCTGCGCCACGTGCACGTCGACGGTCCGGGTGCCGGCGTGTGCCGCGTACCCCCAGACGCCGGCGAGCAGTTCCTCCCGGGTGAAGACCCGTCCCGGCCGGGCCATCAGGTGCGCGAGGAGGTCGAACTCGGTGGAGGTGAGCTGCACCGGCGCGCCGGCGGCGGTGACCGTGCGGCGGGCCGGGTCGAGGGTGACCGCGCCGACCACCCGGGGCTGCTCGGCCGTGGCGGGCGCGCCGGCGGTGCGGCGCAGCACGGCCCGGACCCGGGCGACCAGCTCGCGCGGGCTGAACGGCTTGGTCACGTAGTCGTCGGCGCCCAGCTCCAGGCCGACGATCCGGTCCACCTCGTCGTCGCGGGCGGTGAGGAAGATGACAGGCGTCCAGTCGCCGGCCTCGCGCAGCCGCCGGCACACCTCGGTGCCGGCCAGGCCGGGCAGCGCGATGTCGAGCACGCAGGCCACCGGGCGCAGCCGCCGCGCGGCGGCGAGCCCGGCCGCACCGTCCCGTTCCAGGTGTACGCCGAACCCGTCCCGGCTCAGGTAGAGCCGGACCAGGTCGGCGATGGCCGGCTCGTCCTCCACCACGAGGACGAGCCCGCGCGGTGCGGCGTCGACGGTCACCGGCCCATGATTACCGACCGGGGGCCGCCCGGAAGGTCAGGGGAGTGTTCGGATTCGGTAAGGAGCCGGTCAGCGGACCGGCGCCGGGCGGAACACGGCCGGGCGGGTGGCGGCCGGCGGTTCGCCGATGGTGGCGACCAGCCGCTCCGCGGGCGTCCGGAGCCGGGTCCGGAAGGCGTGGTTGAGCAGGGCGTCGAGCTGCCATACCTGCTTCGGGTGGTGGGTCCGGATGAGGAACCGCTCCCGGACCCCGTCGATCGCGGTGGCCGCCAGCTCCACGCTGTGCGACCGGGGGTCGGGGCTCCAGGTGACGTTGCTCAGTTCGCGCAGCTCGGTGTTGAGGTGCAGGCGCAGCCGGTGCAGCACCCGGGTCTGCTGGGTGACCACCAGGCGGCGGTGGGTGAGCAGCATGAGGTAGTCGCCGCCGATCGGGTGGTCCGGGCGGCTGCATCGGGTGACCAGGATGGTGGCGTCACCGGAGCCGACGCACCGGCGGAAGACCGGCATGTGTCGGCTGACGGTCTGGGTCGCCAGGCCGGTCTCGGCGGCGGCCGGAAGGAACGTTCGCGAGAACACGTCCATGCAAGATGCAACGAGCATGTGAGCAGGGGTGATATGGGTCACTCCCGATTTCTGGAAGTTCCACCCGTGCAAATCGCACCCGATGTGCGACGGACGACGGGCCCCGGCCGCCGAGGTGGCGGTCGGGGCCCGTCCCGGGGTCAGGAGATGGCCCGGATCAGCCCGGCGTCCACCTGCCAGTCGCTGCCGTTCGGCACGTACGTGTCGACGCTGTGGCCGATCACCTCGTCGCCCTCCACGGCGTACCGGGAGACGTCGGAGTCCACGGCGTCGTCGGTCGCGTCCCGCCCGGTGAAGTCGTACGCCGCCGCGACCCGCACCTCGACGCGGTACTGGTTCGGCTTGACCTCCACCGTCCAGCTGCCGTCGGCCGCCACCGGCACGGCGATCGGGGTGCCGTTCGGCTGCCCGGCGAAGGTCGGCACCACCCAGACCGAGGCGTTCGCGGCGACCGGGTCGACCGCCACGTCCTCGGCGTCACGCCGGCCGTCGCCGTCCAGGTCCTGCCAGAGCTGACCGTGCACGGTGCTGGTGTCCGCGAACTCGACGCTCGTGCCGATCTCGTTGGCCCCGGAGGGAAGTTCCGGGGTCGAGGTGGTGAGCACGCCCTGGAACGGGATCAGGTCACCGGCGCCCCCGCCGACCACCGTGAACTCCAGCGGTAGCACCGCCTGCTCGCCGGTGACCATCGGCGTGTGCCGGCAGTCCCAGCCGTCGGTGAGCGTGCTGCACTGCCAGGGCGCGCTCACCCCGTCGGCCGGGACCGGGCGCAGCCGCGGGTCGAGGGTGATCCGCATGGTGACGTCCTCGGCGACCAGGTCGCCGACGTTCTCGAACTCCCAGACCGTGCGAACCGTGTCCCCTTCGACGACCCAGTACGGCCGCACGTCGAGGGTGGTGAAGCGGAGGTCGGCGCCGTGCGGGTCGGACGACCCGATGCTCGCGTCGTAGGTGAAGACCGCGTCGCCGATGTTGTCGCCGCTGTTCGTCTCCGCGCTGGTGGTGCTGACGTCCACCGGCACGGTGACGGTCGAACCGTCCGCGCCGGCCGGGAGCTGCACCCCCAGGGTCAGCGCGGCGGCGGCCTCCCCCGCGGCGAGCGCCGGGTGGGTGCAGGCGACCACCGGCGAGGAGACGTCACACTGCCACGGGCCGTCCGCGGGCACTCCGCCCCCGTCGCCGGCGACGGTCACGCCGTCGGGCAGCCGGACGTGGAGGCTGATTCCGTCGGCGACGGCGTTGCCCCGGTTGACCAGGGCCAGCCCGACGCCGGCCGCCTGGCCGTCGACCCGGACGCGCTCGGGGTCGGGGGTGACGGTGAGCCCGAGGTCCGCCACCTCCGGCTCCGGCACCACGATGCTCGCGTCGTAGGTGAAGACGGCCGTATCGGCGTTGTCGGCGGTGGCGCTCTCCCGGCTGGTCGTGGTCACGCCGACCGGCACGGTGACGCTGCCGCCGTCCCGGCCGGCGGGCAGCCGCACCTGGAGCTTCAGCGGGGCGGCGGCCGCTCCGGCGGCGAGCGCGGGGTGGGTGCAGGTCGTGACCGGGGTGGCGAGGACGCAGTGCCACGGGCTGTCGGACGGGATCCCGCCCTCACCGGCGGGCGCGACGCCCTGCGGGAGGCGGAAGGTGAGGGTGATCCCCTCGGCACCGGCGCGGCCGTGGTTGACCAGGTCGACCCCGATGCCGGCGACCTGACCGGCGACCAGGACGCGCGCGGGGTCGGGGGTCACCGTGAGGCCCAGGTCGGCCCGGGCCGGGGCGGCGGAGGCGGGGCCGGCACCGAGAGCGGTGACGGCGGCGGAGAGGGCGAGGGCGGCCGCTCCGGCGCGCAGTGCCGGGCCCCCGGGACGGATGAAACGGATGACGGGCATGCCTGCCTTTCGTCGATCGGACGGCGGCGCGACCGGCGCCACCGGGGTGCCCGAGACCACCACCGCACCCCGTCGGGGCCGGGTCGATCTCCGCCGGCATCCGTCGATTCAGGCGTCGCCGGGCGGGTCCGCGTTACGCACCGGTCCACCCACCGTCCACTGTTCACCGCCGCGCAACCAGGGCGATGCCCGGTGGTGAACGGCAGGTCAGGCCGGGGTCGGGGCGAAGAGTTCGCCGAGCCAGCCGGGCACGGCGGCGGCGTACTCGGCCCGGGCCGGATCGGGGGTGGCCAGGGCGCGCCGCCAGGACAGCGACCGGCTCACCGTGGCGACCGTCATGGCCAGGCCGGCGGCCTCCCGCAGGGCGGCCCGGTCGTACCGGTCGGTCCACGCCTCCAGGTAGGCGTCCCGCAGCCGGCCCAGCACCGGGTCGCCTGGCGCCAGCCCGGCGCCGTGCGCCACGGAGTTGAGCGTCACGAGCAGCGTGCCGAAGGGGTGGGCCACCGAGGCGTCCCCCCAGTCGAAGAAGCGGTAGCCGTCGTCGGCGACGAAGACGTTCCCGTCGTGCAGGTCGTCGTGCTGCACGCTGGCCGGGACGCCGAACTCCGCCAGGCGGCGGCAGGTCGCGGCGAACTCCGGCCGGTACGCGCGCAGCCGCGCGCGCAGCTCCGGGGTCAGCCCGTCCGGCTGGCCGACCAGCAGAGCCTCCTCGTCGTCGAGCAGCCCGTCGAGGAGTTCCGGCATCAGCTCCGGCCGGTGGTCGGGCACGCCCGCCGCGAGCAGCCGGTCGACCCGCGGCGCGACCGCGACCTGCAGCGCCGCGTACGCCGGCAGCACCCGCTCCCAGCGGCTCAGGTCCCCGGCGAGCACGTCGCGCAGGCTCGGGCCGCCGTCGGGCAGCAGCGACCAGCCGCGCGCGGCGTCCACGGCCAGCGGGTCGAGGACGGTGCCAGGGGCGAGCCGGGCCAGCTCGGCCAGGAGCGCCGCCTCGTAGCGGGTGCCCGGGTTGTTGGCCTTGAACCAGACCGGGCCGGTCCCGGTGGGCACCCGCCAGACCAGCGACCAGGGGCGGACCCGGGGCTCGACCGGGCCGGTCACCCGCCGGCCGTGCCGGCCCAGCGCGTCGCCGACCCAGGCCAGCGCGGCGTCCCGCCAGGACGGATCGGACCAGTCCGGTGTCGTCACGGTCGGCACGCTAGGCGCTGCCTCCGGCGGCGGCCAGCCGATTTCAGAGCAGCTCGACGATGGTGGCGTTGGCCATGCCGCCGCCCTCGCACATGGTCTGCAGGCCGTAGCGGATCCCGTTGTCCCGCATGTGCTGGAGCATGGTAGTCATGATCCGGGCGCCGGACCCGCCGAGCGGGTGGCCGAGCGCGATCGCGCCGCCGCGCGGGTTCAGCAGCTCCGGGTCCGCCTCGGTCTCCGCCAGCCAGGCCAGCGGCACCGGGGCGAACGCCTCGTTCACCTCGTACACCCCGATCTCTTCGATGCCCAGCCCCGCGCGGCGCAGCGCCTTGGCGGTGGCCGGGATGGGGGCGGTGAGCATGGCGACCGGGTCGTCGGCGGCGACCACGGCGGTGTGCACCCGGGCCAGCGGGCGCAGGCCGTGCCGGCTGGCCCACTCGCTCGTGGTGACCGCGAGCGCCGCCGCCCCGTCGGAGATCTGCGACGCGGACCCGGCGGTGACCACGCCGTCGGCCTTGAACGGGGTGGGCAGCTCGCCCAGCTTGGCGAGCGACGTGTCCCGCCGGATGCCCTCGTCGGCGGTGAACTTGCCGCCGTCGGCCAGCGCCACCGGGGCCAGCTCGGGGTCGAACGCCCCGGCGTCCTGCGCGGCGGCCGCCTTCTCGTGGCTGGCGAGGGCGAACTCGTCGAGCTGGGTGCGCGAGAAGCGCCACCGCTGGGCGATCAGCTCGGCCCCGACGCCCTGGTTGAACGGGAGCGGGCTGTCCTCGGCGACGCCCTCGACGCCGCGGTAGCGCTCCAGGATCGCGGCGCTGAACGGCATCCCGCCGGCCACGCTGGAGCCCATCGGCACCCGGGTCATCGACTCGACGCCCCCGGCGACCACCAGGTCGGCCTGGCCGGAGAGCACGGTGGCGGCGGCGAAGTGCAGCGCCTGCTGGCTCGACCCGCACTGCCGGTCGAGCGTGGTGCCGGGGACCGACTCGGGCCAGCCGGCGGCGAGGACGGCGTTGCGCGCGACGTTCCACGACTGCTCGCCGACCTGCGACACGCAGCCCCAGACGATGTCGTCGACCTGCTCGGGGTCGATGCCGGTCCGCTCGGCGAGGGCGCGCAGCACGTGCGCCGAGAGGTCGACCGGGTGGACGCCGGCAAGGCTGCCCTTGCGCCGCCCGACCGGGGTCCGGACCGCTCCGACGATGACCGCGTCACTCATGTCTACTCCCCGGTAACCTGGCTTGCCCCGATCCTACGTGCTGACCCGGGCGGTCGTCCTCCCCCGTTCCCGGGGCCACCCGGCTGGCATGCTGGGGCGGTGACTCCACAGTCCTCCCCGGCCCCGCAGTGGCGGGTGTCGCCGGTGGTGCCGGCGGTCAAGGCGCTCGGCGCGCTCGTCCTGGTCGCGCTGGGCCTGCTGTTCGCCGCCGAGGACCGGGTCCAGCTGGTGCTCGCCGGGCTGGCCGCCGCCGCGCTGCTCGGCTGGGCGCTGCGCGACCTGGTCGCGCCGGTCCGGCTGGCCGCCGACCCTGAGGGGATCACCGTGATCCACGGCTACGCCGGCCGCCGGCGGCTGCCCTGGGCGGCCGTGGAGGCGATCCGGGTGGAACGGCGTACCCGGCGCGGGCTCACCGCCGAGACGCTGGAGATCGACGCGGGCGAGTCGCTGCACCTGTTCGGCCGCTACGACCTGGACGCGCCGCCCGAGGAGGTCGCCGCCGCCCTGGAGGCCGCCCGCGCGGCCGGGCGCTGAGACCGGTCAGCCGGTCAGCGCGGCGGTGCGGACGAGGACCAGCCCGAGCAGCGCCACCAGCAGGATCGCCCCACCGGCCGTCTGGAAGGCGGTCCGCCGCATCCGCGGGGCGTACGCCAGGACGAGCGCCATCAGCGCGCCGACCACCAGCCCGCCGAGGTGCCCGGCCACCGAGATGCCCGGCACGGTGAACGTGAAGATCAGGTTGATCACCAGGATCGGCACGATGGCCGAGGTGTCCCGGCCCAGCCGGCGCATGATCACGAAGATCGCGGCGAACAAGCCGAAGATGGCCGTCGACGCCCCGACGGCGGGTTGGTTGGGGGCGCTGAACAGGTAGACCGCCACGTTGCCGCCGAGCCCGGCGATCAGGTAGAGCGCCAGGAAGCGCAGCGGGCCGAGCACCGCCTCCAGGGTCCGGCCGAGCACCCAGAGCGCCCACATGTTGAGCAGCAGGTGCACCACGCCGTAGTGCAGGAACATGGCGGTGACCAGCCGGTACCACTGGCCCTGGGCCACCCCGCCGATCGTGCCGTCGGAGAAGACGGCCTGGCCCAGCACCGCGCCCCAGTCGGTCAGCGGCGTCGAGTTGCCCATCAGGCCGCCGAGGCCACCGCCGGCCACCGCGCTCCCGCTGCGGGCCGAGACGATGGACAGCACCATGACCAGCACGTTCAGCGCGATCAGGGTCTTTGTGACATAGCCCTGGCGGCCGGCGGCACCGCCCCCGAAGGCGGTACGCGCCGGCCGCACGGTGCGGCGTCCCTCACTGACGCACTCCGGGCACTGGTGGCCGACGGAGGCGTCCCGCATGCACTCCGGGCAGATCGGCCGGTCACAGCGGGTGCACCGGACGTACGTCCCCCGATCCGGGTGCCGGTAGCAGACCGGAGTGGTCGGCGCCGGCCCGCCTGTGGCGTCACCTGCCTGCCCGGAGCGCTCAGTCATGCGAGCAAAGGTACCCGCGTCACGCTCACGCCGGCTTGCGCTCGATCTCGACGCGCTCGATGACCACGTCCTGGAGCGGCCGGTCGCTCGGGCCGGTCGGGGTGTTCGCGATCGAGTCGACGACCTTCGCCGACTGCTCGTCCGCGACCTGACCGAAGATGGTGTGCCGGTTGTTCAGGTGCGGCGTCGGGCCCACCGTGATGAAGAACTGCGAGCCGTTGGTGCCCGGCCCGGCGTTCGCCATCGCCAGCAGGTACGGCCGGTCGAAGCGCAGCTCCGGGTGGAACTCGTCGCCGAACTTGTAGCCCGGCCCACCGCGACCGGTGCCGGTCGGGTCACCCATCTGAACCATGAAGCCGCTGATCACGCGGTGCGAGATGGTGCCGTCGTAGTACGGCCCGCTGCCCGGCTGGCCGGTGCGCGGGTCGATGTACTCCCGGGTGCCCTCGGCCAGCTCGACGAAGTTGCGGACGGTCTTCGGCGCGTGGTTCGGGAAGAGCTCCAACCGGATCGGGCCAGCGTTGGTGTGCAAGGTGGCGTAGACAGCCTCGGCCACGGGTACTCCTCACTCGTTGGTCAGTTCCATGCGGATCCTCCCATGTGCCCGATCTGGCCATGCGGAGGCATCCGAAGGTGGAGGATGACGAAGGAACAACTCCCAGGAGGTGGGACCGTGTTTGGAATCGGGCGGCGCAAGACCCGGGGGCAGCTCGCGAAGGCTGAGCTGAACCAGGGCATCGGTCACCTGAGGCAGGCCGCCGCGCACGCGGCGAAGGGTGCCGGCGCCACGGTCGGCCCGCGCGTCCAGGCGGCCCGGGGCGCGGTCGCGCCCACCGCGATCGTCGTCCGGGACCGGGCGTCGAGCGGCGTGGCGTCGACGGCCGCCGCGCTCGCGCCGCTGCTCATGGCGATGCGGAACGCGCAGGCCGAGGCCGCCGGTAAGGCCCTGACCGGCCGGAAGGCCGCCACCGCCAAGCAGGCCGCGATGAGCAAGAAGGTGAAGGCGAAGAACATGAAGGCCGCGAAGAAGAAGCAGAAGAGGTCGCGCGGCATGACGACCGGCCTGCTGGTTGCCGGCACGGTCGCCGGGCTGGCCGGCGCGATGGCCATGCGCCGCCGCCGCGAGCAGCAGGAATGGGCCGAGTACGACCCGACGGGCAAGCTGGAGCCGATGCGGGAGGACGTGGACACCATCGTGGTGGAGACCCCCGACGCGACCGCGAAGGTCACCCAGGCCGGGCCGACCGGCGCCGGCAGCTCGGCCGTGGCCGGCAGCGGCAGCGCCTCGACCGCCACGTCGAGCAGCCAGCCGGTGATCCACCCGAACGACAAGGTTCCCTCGGTCGCCGAGGGTGCCAGGGACGTGTCCGGCCGCCCGGCGGACGACGTCACCAAGGCCACGCAGAACGGCCGGAGCACCGCCAAGTCCAGCGGTCGTCGCTGACCGGACGGTCACGGAAAGCGCCGGCGTGCGGGGATGATCCCGCGCGGCCGGCGCTTCCGTCTGCCGGTCACAACCAGCCGTTGCGGCGGAACAGCCGGTAGAGCGTGAACGACGAGATCAGCATCAGCGCCCACACCCCCGGGTAGCCGTAGGTCCAGCCCAGCTCCGGCATGTTCTTGAAGTTCATGCCGTAGATGCCGGCGATGGCGGTCCACACGGCACCTATCGCGGCCCACGCCGCGATCTTGCGCATGTCGTTGTTCTGGTCGACGGTGACCTGGGCCAGCCGCGCCTGGAGGATCGAGTTGAGCAGGTCGTCGTAGGAGTTCACCTGCTCGACGGTGCGGCTCAGGTGATCCTGCACGTCCCGGAAGTAGCGCCGCACCTCCTGCGGCACCTCCCGGTTGACCTGCGAGGTGAGGGTGAGCAGCGGGCGCTGCAACGGCACCACGGCCCGCTTGAACTCCACCAGTTCCCGCTTCATCTGGTAGATCCGCTGGATCCGCCCGCTGCCCTGCCGGTCGAAGACGTCCGCCTCCAGCACGTCGAGGTCGTCCTCCAGCCGGTCGGCCACCTCCAGGTAGAGGTCCACCACCCGGTCGGTGACCGCGTACGCGACGGCCCACGGGCCGTGCAGCAGCAGGTCCTGCTTCGCCTCCAGGTCGGCCCGGACCGGCGACAGCCGGCAGGCGTCCCCGTGCCGGACGCTGATCAGGAAGTTCGGCCCGATGAAGAGCATCACCTGGCCGGTCTCCACCACCTCGGAGTTCTCGGTCAGCTCGGTGTGCTCGCAGTAGCGGGCGGTGCGCAGCACCAGGAAGGTCACGTCGCCGAAGCGCTCCAGCTTCGGGCGCTGCTGGGCCTTGACCGCGTCCTCGACGGCCAGCTCGTGCAGGCCGAAGGTGGCCGCGATCGCGGTCATCTCCTCCAGCTCCGGCTCGTGCAGGCCGAGCCACACGAAACCGTTCCGCTCCCGGCGCGCGGCGGTCAGGGCGTCGGCGTAGGTCCACTCGCCGGGCCGGCGCTCGCCGTCGACGTACAGGCCGCAGTCGACGATCCCGCTCCGGTCGGAGCCGGCCGGCTCGGTCGTACGCGGAGAGCCGTCGGCGTTGAGGATGCGGGACATGGCGCGTACCGGCGCCGCCCAGGCCCGTGGTCGGGGTGCCCGGTCGCCGTTCTGCGCGGCGCCGCGGTCGCGTGCCACCCGGTCCGTCATCTCGCCCCCTCTCCACGAAGCTGCGGCTTGCAGGTTACGCCGGTCGGGACGGGGCGCGGCGCGGGCGAGCACGGGGCGGCCGGCCGGACTGCGACCCGCGTCACGCCCGGGCGGGAGCGGTGACGGCGCCGGGCGGGCCGGCCGCGTCGGGGGGTGAGGGGCGACACGGCCCACCCGGCACCCATTTGGGGGCGGGAGTAGTGCTGTGCGCGCCGGCGGCCCGGACGGGGCGGCCCGTGGCTGCCCGGTCGGCGGACCGGTCACCGAGAAAAGGTGAGCGGCGCTCGCAGCATTGTGGGTCCCCGGCCGGCCCAGCGGGAGAGCCGAACCGGCCGGTATCGCCTTTCTGTCGGAAACCCGACAGGAAGCTAGCCTCGGACGGACGCCACCGCCTCCGCCAGCCGCCGGACGCCCTCGTCGATCCGGTCGGCCGTCACCGCCGAGAACGCCAGCCGCAGCGCGTGCCGGCCGCCGTCGATCATGAAGTCGCTGCCCTTGACCACCGCGACCCCGCGCTCCGCCGCGGCCGGGGCGAGCCGGTCGACCTCCACGTCCTCGGGCAGCTCGATCCAGAGGAAGTAGCCGCCGTCCGGCTCCACGAACCGCGCCTCCGGGATGTGCCGCCGCAGCGAGTCGGCCAGCACCTCGGCGCGCTCACCCAGCGCCGTCCGCACCGTGTGGATCGACCGGTCGATCTCGCCGGAGACACAGAACTGGTGCACGATCGCCTCGGAGACCATGCCCGGCGAGATGTAGAGGTTGGTGGCCCGCTTGGCGATCTTCGCGATCACCTCGGGCGGGCCGACCAGGTAGCCGACCCGGACGCCCGGGCAGACCGTCTTCGTGAAGCTGGAGGCGTGCACCACCACGCCCCGGGTGTCCATCGACAGCATCGAGGGCAGGGGCTCGCCCCGGAACCGGATGTCCGCGTACGGGTCGTCCTCGAAGATCGTGAAGTCGTACTCGGCGGCCAGGTCGAGCAGCTCGCGGCGCTTCTCCAGGGAGAGCGTCACGCCGGCCGGGTTCTGGTAGTTCGGGATGACGTGGGCCAGCCGCGGCCGGACCCCCGACTCCAGCAGCTTGCGCAGCTCCGCGGTGTCCAGGCCGTCCGGCTGGATCGTGACGCCGTGGATCTCGCTGCCCATCTGCTGGAGGTTGAGCAGCGTCCGGTCGTACGTCGGGCGCTCGACCACGACCGTGTCGCCCCGGCGGACCAGGTGGTCGAAGAGGAACGCGTCGGCCTGGAGCGAGCCGTTGGTGATCAGCACCTGGTCGGCCTCGACGCCGTGCTTCTCCGCGATCCACTTCCGAAGGGGCGGGTAGCCGACGGACGTGCCGTACGCCGTGATCCCGGCAGGGTCGGCGTCGAAGGCGCGGACGGCGGCGGCCTTGAGCCCCTCGACATCGACGATGTCCAGCGAGGGAGCCCCACGGGCGAAGGAGATCAGCTGCTCGGCGGTCATGCGCACGAGCCTAGGGCCTGGCCCGGCGGGTCCGACCGCCATACACGCGAAGTTCAACATGCGGGCAGAAGTCGGTGGGCCGGGCGTACTGTTCCGGCCGTCGCACTTGTTGTCGGCTCGCCCCACCCGCCAATATGGTGCGGTCCGGGCGGCAGGGACCCCGGCCGCCCGTCGACGCCAGAGAAGGTGGTGGGTAGCAGGTGTCGGACGACATCGACCGGCTCGACGATCAGGCCTTCGCGCGGTGGTTGGCCGGTCATGCCGGCCGCGCGCTGACCGCGTTGCGCGCGAGCCAGGGCTTCGCCGACCCGCGGGCGCTCAAGGACGCCGGCGACCGCGCCTCGCACGAACTGATGCTGGCGGCGCTGGCCCGCTACCGGCCGGCCGACGAGGTGCTCTCTGAGGAGCAGGCGGACTCCCGGCAGGACTTCTCCACCGGCGACCGGGCGGCCCGGCTCGACGCCGACCGGGTCTGGATCATCGACCCCCTAGACGGCACCCGCGAGTTCTCGGAGGAGGGCCGCACCGACTGGGCCGTCCACGTGGCCCTCTGGGAGCGCTCGGCCGGCCCGGACGGTGGGCTGACCGCCGGCGCCGTCGGCATGCCAGCGCGGACCGGCGCGGACGGCAACCCACTGGTCCTGGGAACGAGTGAGCCTACCGTTCCGGCGGCCGACGGTCCGCTGCGGATCGCGGTCAGCCGCAGCCGGCCGCCCGCATTCGTCCCCCAGCTGATCGAGGAGCTGGACGCGGAGGCGGTGCCGATGGGCTCGGCAGGCGTCAAGGTGTGCGCGGTGGTGACCGGCCAGGCCGACGCGTACGTGCACGCCGGAGGGCAGTACGAGTGGGACTCCGCCGCCCCGGTGGCCGTCGCGCTGGGTGCGGGGATGCACGCGTCCCGCATCGACGGTTCGCCGCTGCGCTACAACGCGGCCAACCCCCGCCTGCCCGACCTGCTCGTCTGCCGGCCCGAGCATGCCGAGCAGCTGCTGAAGGCCATCGACCGGTTCCTGTGAGACCGGTCGCCGCACCGGCCCGCCGCCTGGCTCGTTGCACTTCGAGGTGGCGCCGGCGCTGAGCCGGGAAGCAGCTGACACGCCGATCCAGAGGAGGGTCATGGGACCCGGCCCGTCAATCGCCCCCGTTCTCGACGCCTACCCGGCCCCGACTCCGCCGCCGGGCCGGCGGCCCCGCCGCCTGTTCAGGCGCGGCTGGCTCGTCGCCGTCACCGCGGCCGTCGTCCTGCTCAGCACGACGGTTGCCATCGCGGTCACCCGGGATGGCGAGTCCGCCCGGCAGGCCGCGCCGGGGGCGAACGGGCCGGGGAGCGACGCACCGGCGCCCGGCCCGGCTGCATCCCTGCCGGCCGGCTCGCCGGGCGGCGTGACGGGGCTGGGAACGAATCCGAGCCTCGCACCCAGCGCGTCCCCGTCCGCGACTCCCGGCACGGGCTTCCGGCCCTTCCCCGCGCCGCGCACCACTCTGCCCGGGGCGAGCATCCACCTGCTCGGCGGCGAGAGCTTCACCGCCGGGCTGGCCCGCTCCGACCGCACCTACGGGCCGCTGCGGATGGTCCGGGTGTTCTACCCGGGCCTGCCGCCCGCCTGGTCGGGCAGCCGCGCCGACGTCGTCAACCGGACGGTGGTGGTCTCCTTCAAGGCGCCGCCGGGCGAGGTCACGGCCGGCAAGCACGACGCCCGGTTGGCGAAGTGGTTCGCCTCGATCCCGCGTGACCACGACGTCTACTGGTCGTACTTCCACGAGCCGGAGAACGACGTGGAGGACGGCAACTACACCACCGCCCAGTTCCGCGCCGCCTGGCGCCGGGTGGCCGGCCTCGCCGACCGCGCCCAGAACCCGCGGCTGCGGGCCACCCTGGTCCTGATGTGCTGGACGCTGAACCCGAACTCGGGACGGAGCTTCAACGACTACTACCCGGGCGGCGACGTCGTCGACGTGCTCGGCTGGGACTGCTACAACAGCGGCGGCAAGTACAACCGCTACACCGAGCCGGCCAAGGTCTTCGGACCGATGATCAGCAAGTCGAAGGCGCTCGGTAAGCCGTGGGGCCTCGCCGAGACCGGCAGCGTGCGGATCGCCGGGGACAGTGGAGCCGGACGGGCCGCCTGGATCCGCTCGATGAGCAGCTACCTGAACGGCCAGCGACCGCTCTGGGTCGCGTACTACGACTACCAGGTGTCCGGCGGAGACTTCCGGCTCACCGACGCGCCCAGCAGGGACGCCTGGCGCGCCTGGTGCTCGGCGCCCAGCTGACCGGTCCGGCTCAGATGCCCCGACCGCGTTTGTGCAGCGTACGCAGGACGCGGTCGGGGTTTACCGCCTTGCTGGCCACGGCGAGCGCCAGGTAGGCGCGCGGCTCCTTCGGGTTGCCGGCCAGCGTCCGGCGGGCCCAGCGGACGGCCTCCCGGCGGTTTCCCATCGCGGCCTGGGCGAAGGCGATCTGCCCGGCGACCCGGGCCTCCCCCGCCGGCACGGTCGCGAACTCGGGGTAGCGGGTGAGCAGCCACTGCAACGCGGTGGAGATGGTCTCCCAGCGCTGGGCGAAGTACGACCGCTTGTGCCAGCGCACCGTCACGTACGGCTCGACCAGGTTGACCAGCGGCGCGTGCCGGGCGGCCCGGAGCAGGAACTCGTAGTCCTCCGCGTAGCTGCCCGGGATCTCCTCGTCGACCAGCCCGATCGCGTCGACCAGCGCGTCCCGCCGGATCAGGAAGGTGGACGGGTGCAGTTCGGTGTGCCGGTCCCGCAGCAGCGCCTTCAGCGGCACCCGGTCCATCGGCAACGAGCGGTCGACGCTGCGACCGTCGTAGTCGACCCGGATGCCGCAGCTGACGAAGGCGCCGTCCGGCGCCGCCCGCAGTGCGGCCACCTGGGCGGCCAGCTTGCCGGGCAGCCACTCGTCGTCGTCGTCGCAGAACGCCACCAACTCGCCGGTGGCGGCCAGGATGCCCGTGTTGCGGGCGCCCGCCAGGCCGGGTGTACGGCTGTTGGTGACCACCCGGATCCTCGGGTCGTCGGCGAGGGTGAGGTCGGGCTCGGACTGGTCGTAGACGACCACCACGTCGATCCCGCCGGGATAGTCCTGACCCAGGATCGCGTCGAGGGCGGCGCGCAGCAGCACCGGCCGGTCCCGGGTCGGGACCACGGCGGTCACCTGTGGTGAGTTGTTCCCGGTCACGACGCCTCCGTGCTGTTCGTTCGGCCGCCGCCGAGATATCCGTAGCGCAACCGCAGCGGCAGCGTCGCGGCGCTGACCACCGCCCGGCTGCGCGTCGGCAGGTTCTCCCGCCAGGCGTTGTCCTGTCGCACCCGCAGCGGGCCCGCGCTGAAGCGCAGGGGGTTGCCGGCGATGCTGTGCGCCCGGACCAGCGGCACGGGCGGCTCGTCGAGCACCCGCAGCGCGTCCGCGGTGTCGGCGAGGCCGGCGAACCGGCGTACCCGGGCGACGGTGCCGCGCGGGTCGGCGGTGAAGTCCTCGTAGCGCAGCCGGACCACCGGCACCCGGGCGGCGAGCAGGTGGAACGCGGCGTTCTGCGCGGTCCACAGGCCGCTCACCGTGAACGGGGAGAAGGTCGGCATGTACGCCTCGCTGTCCACCACCTCGGGCCGGCGGACCTGCTTTGCCCAGGAGTAGGCGACCGCCCGGCTGTCGCGGACCAGGTGGACGACCCGCAGGTCGAGATCCGGCGCCCAGCGCAGGGCGAACGCCAATGAGGCGTGCTTGCTGGAGTCCACCACCACCTCCGCCCCGGTGACCTCGGTCGCCGCGCGGTAGATCCGGGTGTAGAGGTCGGCGTACCGGCGCACCGTCGCCAACTGCTCGGCCGGCAGGTCGCCCCGGGCGAGCTGCGGGATGTGCCGGGTCCGGTCGACCTCGGCCTTGAGCGCCAGCACCTCGTCCCGGTCCACCGCATCCCAGCCGCCGAACGCGTGGTCGCCGACCTGCTGCCAGAAGTCGCAGGCGGTGAAGCGCTCGCCGCAACCGCAGCGTTCGTCGCCGCCGAGGGCCCGCTCCCACAGGTGCACCACCTCGCCCACGGCACAGACGTCGGGGTGCTGGGCGAGGATCAGCTCGAGCAGGGTGGAGCCGCTACGACCCAGGCCACCCACGAAGAGCACGCGGGCCGGCCCGGTCACCGCCGCCACCGTCGCCGTCCCGACGCACGCTGGCGTACCAGGTCCTCGACGATCTGGCCGACGCGCACGGCCGCGGCGGCCCGGGGGTCGGGCAGGTCCGGGTCGGCGACCAACCGGAAGGCCCGCGGGTCGACGAGCGCCTTGTCGAGCGACTCGACCAGGTCGGCTTCCGTCTCGACCAGCCGCACCATGCCGGCCGCGCCGAGGCGCCGCGCGAAGAGCTGCTGGTGGTTGTCGACGTGCTCGTGGCGGGTGGGGTCGCGCGGGACCACGATCGGCAGGTGACCGGTGCGCCGGGCCTCCGTGATGGTGGCCGGCCCGCCGTGGCAGACCACGACGCTGGCCTCGGCGATCGCCCGCTGCAAGTCCTCGTGGGCCAGGAACGGCACCGCGTCCGGCAGGTTCGGCGGGGTGCTGCTGCCGTACTGCAGGACGAGCCGGACCTGTCGCGCACCATCGGCCCGCGCCGTCCACCAGCGCTCCAGCCAGCCGACCAGCCGGTCGAAGCGGTGCACGTCGGTGCCGACCATGGCCAGCACGGTGTCCGGCTCCGGTCCGGTTCCCGGTTGCCGGGGGATGAACGCGGTCACAGAAGATTCCCCACCACGGTGCCCTCGGGGTAGAAGCGGCGCTGCTCTTCCCACTGCACCAGCATTGCCGAGAGGAACGGGCGGCAGAGCCGGGCGGTGAGCGTCGGGCTGTCGATCCGGTCGTACACCTCGATGTAGACGGTGGGGACACCACGCAGCCGGGCCACCACGACGAACGGCAGTGCGACGCCCGCGCCGGTGGTGACCACCGCGTCGACGTTCCGCCGCTTGAGCGTCCGGACCGCGAGCAGCAGGTTGCGGGCCAGGTTCTTCAGGTTGCGGGTGGTGGGATGGTGCGCCCACACCACCTGCTCGCCCTCGAGCAGCGAACGCGCGTCCGGGGTGTCGAAGGTCACCCACGACCGAGCTCGGCCGCGGTACCAGGGAGCAAGCGCCAGCAGCTGGGCAAGGTGCCCGCCGCTGGAACCCACAAGCATGACTTCACCGGGCTCCACGTCTCAACCGCCTCCCCCATCGCACACCCGTGCCACCCACCTGGGACGGTCACCTGAGCTACGCAGCGCCGGAACAATCTAACGGCACGGCCCACGGAACAGAAGTGGCAGTCGCATTCACGAACCTGCCGGATGGACGATTCCGAGCTTTCCGCCAGTCCCCCGCTCCTCCGATCGCGCCTACACTGCCGCTTGACATCCACCCGGGGACGAGGAGTAGCGATCGATGACGGCCCAGCAGCCTCTGGCGGGAGACGGTTCAGGGGCTGGTGCTCCGTCCGGCAACGGCCGGGTGACGGTGCTCTACGTCTGTGGGATGCCGCGCAGTGGCTCCACCCTGCTCGACCTGATGCTCGGGCAGTTCGTCGACCACTGCGACGTCGGCGAGCTGTTCTACCTCTGGCAGTCGGGGGTGGAGCGGAACTTCCGCTGTGCCTGCGGACAGCACTTCGACGAGTGCCCGTTCTGGGGTGAGGTCGGCCGGCGGGCGTACGGCGGCTGGGCGAACATCGACGTGCAGGAGGTGCGGGCGCTGCAGCGCCGCGTCGACGCCACCGGCAAGGTGCCCCTGATCGTGGGCTCCCGGGTCACGCCGGGCTTCCGGCAGGACCTCGAGCGCTACACGGCCCTGATCACCAAGCTCTACCGCGCGATCGCCGAGGTGTCCGGGGCCAAGGTGGTGGTCGACTCGACCAAACGCCCCTCGCTGGCCTACATCCTGGCCCGCGCTCCGGAGATCGACCTGCGCCTGGTGCACATCCTCCGCGACCCGCGCGGGGTGGCCTACTCCTGGAGCCAGCTCGTCGAGCTCCCCGAGGGCACCTCCACCAAGGGCCGGATGAACCAGCGCTCGGCCCGGCTGACCGCCCGGCGCTGGGTCACCGTCAACGCGATGATCTCGTCGCTCGCCCGGTCCGGCGTACCGCGGGTGGTCGTGCGGTACGAGGACCTGGTCCGCGACCCGCGGGGCGAGCTGGGCCGGATCGCCGCCCTCACCGCCGACGTGACCGGGCAGGTCGATCCGCTGTCGTTCCTGCACGGCACCGAGTTCGAGCAGGCCGGCTCGCACGCGGTGGCCGGCGGACGGATCCGGATGCGCAGCGGGCCCATCGCGCTCAGCCTCGACGAGAAGTGGCGCCGGGAGTACGCGCCGGGGCGCCGCCGGATGGTCGGCGCAATGACCTGGCCGTTGCGTCGGAGGTACGACTACCGCTGACCGGCTGGGTCCGGCGGGCCGCGTCTCGGGCCCGCCGGAACCCGGTCAGGATCGGGCGGCCCCGGGGCTGGCCACGGCGGCCAGGTGGGCGTCGAGGACGTCGAGCAGTTCCGGGTTGCGCTCGTAGTCGAACTTGCGGGCGAAGTGCGCGCCGCTGGCCAACGCCCTGGGCAGATCCTCCGCGGTGAGCGACTTCGGGTGGTTGAACGAGCTGTTCCGGAAGTCGAAGTAGCGCTTGCAGTCGGGCACCAGGTTGAACCGGTCCGCGCTGCACACGATGGTCTGGAAGACCGCTTCGACCGGGGAGAGGCAGTGCCGGAAGTAGTCCACCACGTCCGGCCGCCGGTCGAAGTACTCCCGCAGATAGGCCACCACCGGCCAGGTCAGCGACGAGAACGCCGACCCACCGTGCAGCCGCAGGTCGGGCCCGAACGGGGTGCGGGCCCGTCGACCCACCACCAGCCCGTACGACACGTGCACCCGCATCAACGGCTGGACCCGGTTGACCGCCTGTAGCGGACGGAGCAGCTTCTTGGCCCGCGGGCTGAGCCCGCCCAGCCGACGGTGCTGGAAGTGGTAGCGGGAGCGGACCCGGCTGCGCGGCCAGTGGCTCTCCGGACCGAACGCGTCCCAGTACTCCATGAACCCGTCGGCCCCGGAGTCGACCAGCTCGGCCTCCGCCTGGTCGAGCGGACGGATCGGATAGTCCTGACCGGTGATGTTCACCAGCCAGTCGACCTGGACACCCTCACCGTTCAGCCAGTCCACGGCCGCCATGTAGCGGTCGACGTGACTGAAGTCGCCGTAACCACCCTCGTGGTACTGGACCGCCACGTCCGGTAGTGTGCGCAGCTCGGCAAGGTCGAGCGGAGCCCCGTTCACATCATGGCTGATGTGCACGATACTGTCCGGACTGTACCGCTTCACCGCGTGAACCAGCCTGGTCAGCTGCTCCGGTGAACGGTGACTCTGGATGTGATAGCAGAAGCGCACCCGTGCATTATCGTCCCGGCACCCTCCGGGCAGAAGTGGCGGACCTTCGGCGACTTCCACTCTCCGCGCCGATCAGGGAGACTCAGGTTTCACCGTGGCGCGGACGTCCCACGGCTGACTGGCCGGTCCGGTCGAAAGGGAGCGACACACTCCGATGCCCTCGCCTCACCACCCCGATCTGCGACACGACGCGGACGGACCCACGCTGATGTCGTACGTCGAGTGGCTCCGCCGCCGATGGTGGATCCTCGCGCTCGCGGCCCTGCTCGGCATCGGCTCCGGTCTGCTCGTCACCCAACTGCAGACCCGCACCTACACCTCCACCACGTCGGTGCTGGTGCGCCAGGTGGGTCCGGACGCCGTTCCCGGCACCAAGGTCAACCTCGACACCGAGGCGCAGGTGGTCCGCTCCCTGGTCGTGGCCGAGCGGGCCCGGGCCCTGCTGAAGACCGGCACCTCCAGCGAGGACCTGGTCCGGTCGCTGACGGTCACCGTCCCACCGAACAGCCAGGTTCTCCAGATCGCGTACGAGGGCACCACGCCGCAGGCGGCGCAGAACGGCTCGCACTCCTTCGCGCAGGCCTACCTCGACCTGCGGCTCGCCACGGCGGCCAAGGCGGTGGAGAACGAGATCACCTCGATCAACCAGCAGATCACCGAGGTCAACAAGCAGCTGACCGCGACCGCCGGCAAGATCGCCGCGGCTCCGGCCAACTCCGCCGCCCGGGCGCAGGCCGAGGCCAACCGGCAGGTCCTCACGAACCAGCTGACGCGGCTCAACGAGCGGCTCAGCCCGCTGCAGGACAACGCGCCCGACCCGGGCCAGATCATCTCCGACGCGCCCCTGCCCCGGAAGCCCAGCTCGCCGAACCGCACGTTGAACCTGGCCAGCGGGATGGGCGCCGGGCTGCTCTTCGGCATCGTGCTCGCCCTGGTCCTGGATCGGCTCGACACCCGCGTCCGGCGGGGCCGGGACGTGACCGCACGCACGGGCCTGCCGACGCTGCTGGAGCTGCCGGTCCGCGCGCCGTCGCTGACCGTCCTGCCACCCGCCCACCGGGTCTCCCGTGAGCTCGGCCGGCTGCGCAACGTGCTGCTCTCGATCATGCCGGAGCCCCGTCCGGGTCGCGGTCGTCAGCTGCTACTCACGGACACCTCGCCCGGCCCGGCGGCCGGTTTCATCGCCGGCAACCTGGCCGCCGCGTACGCCCGCACCGGTGCGCAGGTCGCGGTGGTCACGACCAGGGCCGACTCGCCGCTGACCGCCATGTTCGGCGGGCTGAAGCCGCGGCGCACCCTCGCCGACGTGCTGCGGCACGACGTCGGCGCGCTCGCCGCGCTCACCCCCGCGCCCGGTCTCAACACGCTGCGCATCCTGCTGCCCGGCGACCTGGACACCGACGTTGAGCTGCCGGTCGCCAGCATGCTGGCGATCCTCAACGAGCTCGCCGACCGCTTCGACCACGTGCTGATCGAGACCGCCCGACCCACCCAGGCCGTCGAGGCGCAGGCCCTGGCCCGGCACGTCGACGGCGTGATCCTCGTCATCGAGAGCGGGCGGACCCGGACCAGCGAGATCACCGCGGCACTGCAGCAGTTCGAGCAGGTGGACGCACCGGTGCTCGGTAGCGTGCTGGCGCCCCGCCTGCCCGAACAGGCGAGCGGCCCGGCCACCGGGGGCGGCCAGCCGGACCGGAAGCCGTCGCCCCGGCCGCGCCCGGAGCCGGCCTTCCGCCCCGGGGCGCAGCCGGCCAGTGACAGCACGATGATCCTGCCCCGGCCGGTCAGCCGTCCGGCGGGCACCCCGCCCAAGCCGGGCCCGCGCACCCCCCAGGCCGGCACGCCCGCGCCCGCCCCGGCGCCCGCGCCGGTCAAGGCCACCGGCGCGGCCCGGCCGGCGCCGTCCACGGTCTACGGGTCCAAGCGCGACGGCTCCGACGGCCAGACCCGGCTCTCGATGGCCTTCGACCCGGTGGAGGACCAGGAGTGAGGCTCCGACGGGCTGTCGTGGCATCGGCCGCGGGAGTGCTGATCGCCGCGCTGGGTGCCGCCTGCTCCGAGCCGCCGCCCCCGGGCGCCAGTGACCTGGTCGATCCGGGTAGCCCCGCGCCGAAGCCCAGTCCGACGCCCAGCCTGCCGGCGGGGCCGCTCTCCGGACAACCGGTCACCCAGCCGGCCGTGGCCGCACGGCAGGCGATCGCGGTCCCGATCCGAGTGAGCGAGACCGGCACCCCGACCGGGCTCGATGCTGCGGACCTGGTCTACCAGGAGTTCGCCGAGTCGGGCAGCCTGCACCTCAGCGCCGTCTACCAGTCCCGCGACGCGAAGAAGATCGGCCCGGTCGCCGAGGTCCGCCCGGTCGACATCCGCAGCGTCGGGGTGCTCCGCCCCTGGCTCGGCTACGCGGGCGGTCCCACCGGCTTCGTCAACCAGCTCTCGGCCGCCGACCTCACCGGTGTGACACCGGCACAGCGCAGCGCAGCGTTCCCGAGCGGATACACCTCGACCACGGCACTGCGCGCGGCCGCGCCGAAGGGCGGCACCGCCCCGGCGCCGCTGTTCGACTACGCGACCGTGGGCACGCCGCTGGCCACCCGGGACGTCACGGCCGCCGGCAAGCTCACCGTCTCGGCGTCCGGCCACCCCACCCAGACCTGGACGTACGACCAGGCGAGCCAGCTGTGGTCGGGGCGGGTCGGCCGCACCACGGTGAAGGCCGCCTCGGTCATCGTGCTCACCATGGAGTACCGGACGCTGACTGTCCGCAAGCCCAGCCCCCGGTCGCTGCCGAGCGCCAACGTCTACGGCAAGGGCAAGGCGCTGGTCGTGTCCGGGCCGTCGAGCGCCAAGGCCGAGTGGAGCAAGCCGGGTCAGAAGCTCGTCTGCAACGTCACCGACCTGGGCGGGTACCAGATCCGGCCGCAGCCGGGCACCACCTGGGTGATCTACGCACCGGCGACGGCCCGGGTATCGGTCACATGAAGACGCTCGTCCCGCTCCAGCCTCCGCGGCGGGAGCCGGTGCCGACGGACCCGGTCCCGGCGGGCACGTCGGCCGGAGCACGCGCCGCCCGACGCCGGCGGCTACCGGCCGCGTGGCCGCTGACCGCGCTCTTCGTGCTCTACCCGGTGTGGTGGGCGCTCGGCCTGCCCTCGTTCATCTTCGCCATCCTCGCCGTGCCGATGGCGCTCCAACTGCGCAGGCGGGACCGCATCCGCGTGCCGCCGGGCTTCGGATTCTGGCTGATCCTGCTCGCCTGGGTGGTCCTCTCCGGGCTGATGCTGGACATCACCGCGCCGAACACCCTGACCCCGAACGGTTTCGGCCGGTACATCGGCTGGGGCATCCGGGTGATGAACTACACCGCGCTGACCGTCGCGATGCTGTACGTGCTCAACCTGAGCGAGAAGGAACTGCCGCGGATCCGGATGGTGCGGCTCTTCGCGTTCCTCGCCGTGGTCACCGTGATCGGCGGGTACGTCGGCGCGCTGCTGCCCGACCTGAAGTTCACGGCTCCGCTCAACTACATCCTGCCCGACGTCGTCTCCCAGGAGCCGTTCGTCAACCGGCTCATGCACGTCGAGGTGGCCCAGGTGCAGGAGGTGCTGGAGGGCGAGGCCAGCTCGCCGCGTCCGGCCGCCCCCTTCGAGTACACGAACACCTGGGGCGAGAACATGGGCATCCTGCTCGTGTGGTTCCTCATCGGCTGGGTGGTGTACGGCCGGGGTTGGCGCCGGCTCGGCGGGTACCTGCTGGTGGCCGCCGCGATCTTCCCGATCGTCTTCTCACTCAACCGTGGCCTCTGGATCGGCCTGGTCATCGCCGCGGTCTACGTCGCCCTGCGGCTCGCGCTGCGCGGCCGGATCGCCGTCCTCGCCGGGATGGCGCTGGCCACCGCGCTGGCCGGGGTCCTGGTGCTGGCGTCGCCGCTGGGCGGGCTGCTCGACGAGCGGATGCAGAACGGGCACAGCGACGAGATCCGGGCCACCCTGTCCAGCGGGGCCGTCGACGCGGCCAGGCACTCCCCGGTGCTGGGCTACGGCGCCAACCGCGCGCTGATCGGCAGCAACCGGTCGATCGCCATCGGCAAGTCGGCCGACTGCAAGCAGTGCGGCAACCGGGAGCTGGGTAGCAACGGGCAGGTCTGGAACCTGCTCGTGGGGCAGGGCTGGGTCGGCGCCTTCTGCTACAGCGCGTTCTTCCTCTGGTGCCTGTGGCGGTTCCGGCGGGACAACACCCCCATCGGCATCGCCGGCAGCGTGGTGCTGATCCTGATGCTGTTCTTCCAGTTCCTCTACGGCGCGCTCAACACGACGCTGGCGTACGGCCTGATCAGCGTCGCGGTGCTGGCCCGCAACGACCGGCATCTCCGCACGCTGCGCCGGGAGGCGCTGGCCGCCGCGCAGTCCGCCGAATCGACCGACCGACCGGAACGGACCCGCTGATGACCGCAACCCCACGCGTCGATGACGCGCGCGCGGCGTACCTGCCCGAGCTGGCCGCCGTGGTCTGGCCGGAACCGGCCGACCCGACCCTGCGCCGCGGTGGCGCCGGCTACGCCGTGGTGCCGTCGGCCGCGCGGCCGCGGCTGCTGGTGCCCGCCGGCTCGCGGCGGGCCGCCGCCAGCGCGGTCCGGCATTCGACGGAAGCGGTGGGTACGAAGGCCCGGCTGCGCCGGTCGCTGCTGGCCACCGCATTCCGCACCGGCGTCGGCCGGCTCGCCTTCCGGGACCGCCTGCTCGTCGGGGCGACCACGGGAACGCTGGAGGACCACCTCGCCGAGGTGCTCGGCCGCCCGGCGTTGCTGAGCGTCCACATCGGTCCGGCCCGGGCCAACCGCAAGCCGGTGATCCAGCTGCTCGACGACCGGGGCCGGCCGCTGGGGTACGCCAAGCTGGGCGTGGACCGGCTGACCCGCGACCTGGTCGACGCGGAGGCCGCGGTGCTGCGCCGGCTGGCCACCGTCGACCTGCCCGGGATCGCCGTGGCCGAGGTGCTGCACCACGGCGGCTGGGGCGGGCACGCCCTGCTCGTGCAGAGCGCCCTCCCCGTGGCGCTGCCCCGGGCGGCGCCCGCGGTGGCCGCCGAGCGGGAGCGCGCGGCGATGGTCGCGGTCAGCCGCTGCCTGGGCGTCGACCGCCGGCCCTTCGCGGGCAGCGGGTACGCCGAGCGGCTCGCTGCCGAGGTCGAGGCGCTGGGTGACCGGCCGGAGGCCGTTCGGCTGGGCGCGGTCCTGGCGGCCGTGCGCGGGCTGGACCCGACCGTCGACCTCGGTGCGTGGCACGGCGACTGGAACGGTGGGAACAGCGCGGCGCTGGCCGACGGCCGGATGCTCATCTGGGACTGGGAGCGGTTCGCGGCCGGCGTGCCGCTCGGCTACGACGCGCTGCACCGGCGGCTCCAGACGGCGATCACCAAGGCCGGGGTGGAGCCGACGACGGCGGCCCGCGAGTTGCTGACGGGGGCGACGGGCACGCTGGCGCCGTTCGCCCCGCCGGCCGGCACCGAGGACCTGGTGGCGGTGCTCTACCTGATCGAACTGGCCGCGCGCTACCTGCGCGACCGGCAGGCCGAGGCGGGCGCCCGGCTGGGACACGTGGCCGCCTGGCTGTTGCCGGCGGTGGAGGATCGTCTGGCCGTCCGGCCGGATGCGGGAGGAGTGGCGAAATGACGGTGGCCAAGGCTACGGCCCGGCGGGCCGTGCGCTCGGTGACGCGGACGGTCGGTCGGTGGACGGCCGGCTCGCGGCTGACCCCCGACTTCCTCATCGTGGGCGCCCAGCGGTGCGGCACGACGTCCCTGTTCAAGACGCTCTCCCAGCACCCGGCCGTGCTGCCGGCGGTTTACCACAAGGGTGTCCACTACTTCGACACCGGCTACGACCGCGGGATGGACTGGTACCTCGGGCACTTCCCGACGACCCGCCGGGCCGAGGCGGTGCGGGAGCAGCTCGGCGTGCGCGGGGTGACCGGCGAGTCGAGCCCGTACTACATGTTCCACCCGCTGGCCGCGGACCGGATCGCCGCCGACCTGCCCGCGGTCCGGCTGCTGGTCCTGCTGCGCGACCCGGTGGAGCGGGCGTACTCGGCGCACGCGCACGAGTCGGCCCGCGGTTTCGAGAGCGAGCCGTTCGAGCGGGCCCTCGAACTGGAGCAGAGCCGCATCGCCGGCGAGCGGGAGCGGCTGCTCGCCGACCCGACCGCGCACAGCCACCACTACCAGCACAACGCCTACCTGACCCGAGGGCAGTACATCGAACAGCTGGAGCGACTGGAGTCGATCTTCGGTCGGGACCGGCTGCACGTGATCGACGCCGACGACTTCTTCGCGGACCCGCGACCGTCGTTCGACGCTGTGTGCGACTTCCTCGGCCTGCCGCACTGGGCGGACATCTCGTTCGGCAAGCACAACTCGCGGTCCCGCTCGCCCATGGACCCGGAGTTGCGCGCCCGGCTGGAGGCGCACTTCACCCCGTACGACGATCGGTTGGCCGCCTGGTGGGGACGCGTACCGTCGTGGCGACGGTAACGCCCACCCGCCCGGCGAACACCGAGCTGGGCGGGGCGGCCCGGCACGGCGTGCTGAACCTGCTCGGCGTGGCGGTGGCGGCAATCGCCGGCTTCGGGCTGAACATCGTGGTCGCCCGTGGCTGGTCGATGACGGAGGCGGGGCTGTTCTTCGCGGCCACCAGCGCCTTCATGATCGCGTACGCGGCCGCCCGGCTCGGCACCGGCATCGGCTCCGTCTACTTCATCAGCCGGTACCGGACGCTCGGGCAGCCCGAACGGATCCGGGCCTCGGTGCTGGTCGGGCTGCTTCCGCTGCTGCTGGTGGGTGTCCTGCTCACCGTGGTCGGCTGGTTGCTCACCCCGCAGGTCGTCGAGCTGACCTTCGCCGACCCGGTCCCCGGCGCAGTGCCGGCGGTCCGGGCTCTGCTGCTCTTCGTACCGGTGGCCGCGCTCAGCGACTTCGCGCTGGCCGCCTGCCGGGGCTTCGGCAAGATGCGGCCGCTGCTGCTGATCGAGCGGCTGGGACGCACCGTGCTTCAGCTGCTCGCCGTGCTGCTGGCCGCCGCGTTCGGCCTCTCCGCCACCACGGCGCTGCCGCTGGCCTGGGCGCTGCCGTACGTGCCGGCCGCGCTCGTCGCCGTGCTCTGGCTGGCCCAGCTGGTCCGGCGGGCGGAACGTGCCGCCGGACCGGGACGCCCGGCGCCGGTCGGCTGGCGGGAGGAGTTCGGCCCGTACTGGCGGTACAGCGGGCCGCGGGCGCTGAGCGGGCTCGCCCAGATGGTGGTGCAGCGGCTCGACATCGTGCTGCTGGGCGCGCTGCGCGGGCTCTCCGAGGCGGCCCTCTACACCGCGGCCACCCGGTTCCTGACCCTCGGTCAGCTCTCCGGTCAGGCGCTCTCCACCGCCGTCCAGCACCGGCTGGCGGAGCACCTGGCCCGCGACGACCGGGCGGCGGCCGGACGCCTCTACCAGGCCGCGACCGGTTGGCTGGTGCTGCTGACCTGGCCCGCCTACCTGCTGTTCGCGTCGTTCGCCGGACCCATGCTGGCCCTGTTCGGCTCCGGCTACGACGCCGGGCGGGGGGTCACCGTCTACCTGGCCCTGATGATGCTGGTCGCCACCGGTTGCGGCATGGTCGACACGGTGCTGAACATGGCCGGGAAGACGGCATGGACGTTCTACAACGCGCTGTCCGGCACGCTGGTCAACGTGGTCGCCAACGTGCTGCTCATCCCCCACTACGGCATCATGGGAGCGGCGGTCGCCTGGTCCGCGTCCATTCTGATCACCAATCTCGTGCCGCTGTTCCAGCTGCACCGGGCGTTCCGGCTGCACCCGTTCGGGCCGGCCACGCTCACGGCGGCCGGGCTGGCGCTGGCCTGCTTCGGGCTGCCGTCGTTGGTGCTGCACACGGTCACCGACCCGGGCGTGGTCGCCCTGCTGGTGGTCGCTGTGCTGGGTGCTGCCGGCTACGCCGCGGCGGTCTGGCGACTTCGTGAGGTGCTCCAGCTCGACAACCTGCGGACGCTGCGGCGCGGCCGGAGGCGATGACCGACGGCCCGACACGACTTCGATCACCGGCACGGCCGGTGGCATTAGCACGGGGAGGCTAGGAAATCATGAAGAGGGCCCACAGCGCGGTGGCACTCCTGATGGGATCGGTACTCGCCCTGACGGCCTGCCAGCGGGAGGCACCCGCGCCCCTCACACCGGCCCCGGCGGGCAGCGCGACCGCGCCCGTCAAGCCCCGATCGGTGAACGGCCTGGAGACCACGGGGCGGGGCCCGGAGATGCCGGCGCGGGGTGCCTGGCTCGGCGCGTGGGTCAAGCCGGACTGGCAGACGCCCGACGGCCGGGTCAACGCCCTGGCCGCCTTCGGCGAGCAGACCGGCGGCAAGGTCACCCTGGCCCACATGTTCCACGAGTGGGAGGACGAGTTCCCCGGCCCGACCGAGAACGCGCTCCAGGCCGCCGGGATGCTGCAGATGATCTCCTGGTCCGGTGCCGACACCCGGTCGATCACGGACGGCGTGTACGACCAGCTGATCCGGCAGCGCGCCAAGGGGATCAAGGACTTCGGGGTGCCGGTGCTGCTGCGCTGGCGGTGGGAGATGGACCGGCCCAACCTGCGCCAGAGCGTCCGTTCGCCCGAGGACTACGTCGCCGCGTGGAAGCACATCCGGGCCATCTTCACCGAGGTGGGTGCGACGAACGCCGCCTGGGTCTGGTGCCCGCACGTGCTCGGCTTCGTGGATTCCGACCGGAACGCCGCCGCCTACTATCCCGGCGACGACCAGGTCGACTGGCTGTGCACGGACGTCTACCCGGGCAAGGAGTACGACGGCTTCGCCGAGCAGATGGACACGTTCATGGCCTTCGCCCGGGAGCGGCCCCGGCCGGTGCTGATCGGCGAGTTCGGCGTCACCCACGATGGAGCGCCGGGCCAGCGCGCGGCGTGGCTGCGGGAGGCGCGCACCTACGTGAAGCGGCACCCGCAGATCAAGGCGGTGGTGTACTTCTCGGCCAAGCAGACCAAGGGGGCCGAGTACGACAGCACCTTCGACGACGACCCGGATGGCCTGGCCGCGTACCGCGAGCTGGCCGGGGACCCGTACTTCTCGGCGCCCGCGCCGGCGGCCACTCCGGGGGGCCCGGTGAGTTGACCTCCACCGTTCGTGTGGTCGGTTCACCTCTCCCGGTATCCGTCACGTCATGTGGACGGGTATAAAGGTCATCCGGGGTGGACGCCATAGCTGAAATGCGGAAGTGTGTGCCCATCACGCGTCAACCGGCCGTGCGCCCCCGATCGGCAACCCTCAGCACCACATGCCCGATCGGCAGGGCCGGCCACCTCATTCTCCGTCACTCCCTCGGAGCTGCCCGTGCTTAATCATCCAGGGATCACGCGCCGATCCTTCGCGCTGGTCACCGCCGCCTTTCTCGGCGTTGGCGGCGTGCTGTCGGCGAGCCCCGCGCTCGCCGCACCGGGCCACGACACCGTGGTCAGCAGCGACACTTCCAGCAACACGCCGAACATCATGGACGGCACGGTCTTCGCCATCCACGACGCCGGCAGCAAGGTGATCGCGGGTGGGTCCTTCACCCAGGTGCGCAACCGGAACAAGTCAACCGACATCGACCGCAACAGGCTGCTGGCCTTCGACAAGGCCACCGGCACTGTCGACGAGGCGTTCGCGCCCGTGCTCGACGGCGACGTCCTGGCGATCATCGCCGGCCCCACTGCCGGGACGGTCTACATCGCTGGTGACTTCAACACCGTCAACGGGGTCAACCGCCGGAAGCTGGCGCTGCTCAACGTCGCCGACGGCTCGCTGGTCACCACCTTCAAGGGGCCGGCCTTCAACGGCCTGGTCAACGACATCGCCAAGGTCGGCGACCGGCTGCTGGTGGGCGGCATCTTCAGCAAGATCGGCACCGACGTCGTCCGCAACGGGGTGGCGTCGATCAATGCCAACACCGGCGCGCTGGACGACTACCTGACCGTCGCCCTGACCGAGAACCACAACTGGACCCCGGGCAGCACCGGTGTCGCCAAGGCCGGTGTGGGAGCTGAGAAGCTCGCCGTGTCGCCGGACGAGAAGCAGCTGGTCATCATCGGCAACTTCAAGAAGGCCAACGGCGTCGTCCACGACCAGATCGTCCGGATCAACCTGGGCGACAGCGCGGCCACCATCGCGGACTGGAACACCGACAGCTACTCGGGAGCCTGCAAGTACAGCGCGTTCGACTCGTGGGTCCGCGATGTGCAGTTCGCCCCGAGCGGCAAGTACTTCGTCGTGGTGACCACCGGCGCGTCCTACCCGGGGACGCTCTGCGACTCCGCGGCCCGCTGGGAGACCGCCGCCACCGGTGACGGGCAGAAGCCCACCTGGACCAACTTCAGCGGCGGCGACACCTTCCTCTCCACCGGCATCAGCGAGGAGGCCGTCTACGTCGGCGGCCACTTCCGCTGGGCGAACAACCCGCTCGCCCGCGACCAGGCGGGTCCCGGCGCGGTGCCGCGGCCCAGCATCGCGGCCCTCGACCCGGCCAGCGGCCTGCCGCTGGCCTGGAACCCGGGCCGCAACCCGCGCGGCTACGGCGTGACCGAGATGCTGGTGACCCAGGAGGGCCTCTGGATCGGCAGCGACCAGGACTACATCGGCGACCGCGAGTTCCTCCGGAAGAAGATCGCCTTCTTCCCCCTGGACGGCGGCAACGCGCCGCACTCCACCAGCACGAAGGGCCTGCCCGGCAACGTCTACCAGGCCGGCCGCGCGGCGCAGACCGAGGTCCTCTACCGGGTCAACGCCGGCGGTCCGGCCATCCCGGCGACCGACGGCGGCCCCGACTGGGCCGGCGACAGCGCCACCGCGCCCAGCCCCCAGCACAACGCCGGCAGCAGCGTCTCGACGTACACCACCAACGCGACGTTCGACGCCACGGTGCCGGCGAGCACCCCCGCGACGCTGTTCAACACCGAGCGCTGGGACGAGGCGACCGCCCCGGACATGCAGTGGGACATCCCGGTCGCGGCCGGCACCCGCATCGACGTGCGCCTCTACCTGGCCAACCGCTACGCCCGGACGGGCGTGGTCGGCAAGCGCAAGTTCGACGTCAGCATCGACGGCGTGCTCAAGCTGAACGACTTCGACCCGGTGGCCGCCGCCGGCGGCACCGACCGCGGCACCATGCGGTCCTTCTCGACGGTCAGTGACGGCGTGGTCGACGTCGACTTCGGCCGGGTGCTGGAGAACCCGCTCATCCAGGGCATCGAGATCGTGAAGACCGCACCGACCCCGGACGCGGCCGACGTCCTCTACCGGGTCAACGCGGGTGGCGACCAGCTGGCCGCGCCGAGCGGCCCGGCCTGGGCCACCGACAGCCTCACCGTGCCGAGCGCCTACCACAACGCCGGCAGCACCGTCACGACCTACACCACGAACGCGACGCTGGACGCCACCGTGCCGGCCGGCACCCCGGTCGCCCTGTTCAACAGCGAGCGCTGGGACCAGTCCACCACGCCGGACATGCAGTGGGACTTCCCCGTCCCGGCGGGCACCCCGGTGCAGGTCCGGCTCTACCTGGCCAACCGGTACGCCGGCACGGCCACGGCCGGCAAGCGCAAGTTCGACGTCAGCATCGACGGCGTGCTCAAGCTGAACGACTTCGACCCGATCGCCTCCATCGGCGCCACCAACAAGGGCACCATGCGGGCCTTCGCGGTCACCAGCGACGGCAACATCGACGTCGACTTCGGCCGCGTGCTGGAGAACCCGCTGGTGCAGGGCATCGAGATCGTCAAGCTCCCGCCGGTGCCGCCGGCCACCACGGTGGACAGCATCACCAAGCGGTCGTACGACGGCGCCACCGCGGTGGGCAACGCGACCACGGTGGCGAACTCGGACAGCACCCGGTGGTCCACGGTGAAGGGTGCCTTCTGGGTCGGCGGTGACCTGTTCTACGGGGTCAACGGCGATCTCTACAAGCGCTCCTTCGACGGCGAGGCGTTCGGTACCCCGAAGAAGCTCGACCCGTACCACGACGCCAAGTGGGACCTCGTCCTCACCGGCTCCGCGCCGGAAGGCCAGACCTACGCGGGCAAGACGGTCAACTTCTCCGCGGAGCTGCCGAACGTGACCGCCATGTTCTACTCCGGCGGCCGCCTCTACTACACGCTGGCCGGCCAGAGCACCCTGTTCTGGCGCGGGTTCGCGCCCGACACCGGCGTCGTCGGTGCCGAGCGGGCCACGGTCACCGGCACCACGGCGTTCGCCGACGCGAACGGCATGTTCCTGGACGGCGACACCCTGTACGTCGTCTCCCGCACCACCGGCAACCTCTCCTCGATGGCGTGGTCGGACGGCGCGCCGACCGGCTCCGCCACCGTGCGCAGCGGCCCGGGCGTCGACAACGTGGACTGGCGGGGCACCGCCGTCTTCGTCGGCCCCTGACCCGAGGCGGTACGACACGACGATGGCCCGGCCGGTATCGGCCGGGCCATCGCCCTTTCCACAGTTGTTCAGACGCGGGGAGCGGTGTGCTCCCGCGCCCAGACGCGCATCAGGTCGCGTACCGAGATCACCCCGGCGACCTCCCGGCCGTCGAGCACCACGAGGTGCCGGAACCCGCCCCGGGCCATGGCGGCGGCCGCCTCCTCCACCGTCCAGTCCGGGCCCGCGTAGACCACGTCCCAGGTCAGGTGCGCCCCGGTGCGTTCGACGTCGGGGTCGAGCCCGGCCCCGATGGCGTTGAGCACGTCGCGTTCGGTCATGATCCCGACCCCCTCGGAGTCCGGGTCGATCACGACCGCCGACCCGACCCGGCGGGCCGACATCATCCGGGCCGCCTGGCGGAGCGTGTGCTCCGGGCCGACCACGAGAATTTCGCTGGACATCGCTTCGCGTACCTGCATCACGCATCACCCCTGTGGGACGGCGGCCTCGGTACGGACATGGTGGGCCATCGATGCGGAACGGGACAAGACCGGGCATCGCCACGAACGGCGAAGAATCGCTACTGTCGTGAGGTGCCCACCGAGCCCCTCCACTGCGCCGGCGCGCTGATCGTGGACGACGACGGCCGCATCTTCATCCAGCGCCGGTCCCCCGAGCGGCGCCTCTTCCCCAACTGCTGGGACATCGTCGGCGGCCACCTCGAACCGGGCGAGGAGGTGCAGGACGCGCTGCGCCGGGAGGTCACCGAGGAGACCGGTTGGACCGTCTCGCACGTGCTCGGCCAGGTCGGCGAATACCGCTACACGGGCGACGACGGGCTGACCCGCGTGGAGACCGACTTCCTGATCCGGGTGGACGGCGATCTGAGCCGGCCCCGGCTGGAGGAGGGCAAGCACACCGAGTTCCGCTGGCTGGCGGAGCAGGACGTCGACCTGCTCGACGAGCACCGCGACGTCAACGACGGGCTGATCCGGCGGATCGCCGAGAACGGCTTCGCGGCCCTGCGTTCGATCGGACTGTGAGGGAGACCGTCCCCGGTCGCGGCGCGGCACCACCTCCGGCACGGGGAGCCGGGTCACCCGACGGCGTCGAGCTGCCGCCGCACCGGTTCGCCGGGCTGGTCGCACCGGCCGTCGACCGGACCTTCGTCGCCGGCATGCTCGCCGGTCGCGACGGCGGCGGCGCCGAGCTGAGTTCCCGGTACGGCGGTCCGGCCGCCACCGGTGCCCTGGTGGAGTTCCGCACCCGCCTCGCCGCGCCGGGCGGCACGATCGACGCGGCGGGCTTCGCGGCGGTGACCCGCTACCGGGACCCGGCCGCCGTCCGGCGGGCGCTGGACAAGCAGGTCGCGTACGGGATGATCCAGCGCTTCCCGGACGGCGGCTTCTGCGCCACCGAGCGCGGGCTGGCCTTCCTGGCGGAGCTGTTCGGCGTGCACGCCGAAGTGACCGAGGAACTGTGGGCCGGGCACGACGAGCGGGTGGAGCGGCTCGTCCCGGCGCTGGGCCGGGTGCTGGCGCACGCGATCGGGTCGGCCAGGCCCGGCGCCTTCGCGACCATGGCCCCGCCGCACGAGCCGGACGGCACCCCGCCCGGCGTGCTGCTGCTCAACCGGCTGGGCACCCTGCGCTACCACCGTGCGGACGCGCACGCGGCGGCGTGGACCGCCGCGGGGCACACCGCGGCGACCGTCGCCGCGCTGCCCGCGGGGCCGGAGCGGCTGGCCATCGAGCAGGAGACGGACCGCCGGGCGGCCGGCCCGTGGGCGGTGCTCGCCGCCGAGGAGCGGCTGGAGCTGCTGGCCGACCTGGCCGCCCTGCCGGGCTGAACCACGGCCCGCGGGGGCGCGACGATATCCTCCACCGAGTGGAGCGGAGTCGAGATGAGGATGGTGCCGGCATGATCGGGATGGTGCTCGCCGCCGGTGCGGGGCGCCGGCTGCGCCCGTACACCGACACCCTGCCCAAGGCCCTGGTGCCGGTCGACGGGGAGATCACCATCCTCGACATCGCGCTGCGCAACCTCGCCGAGGTCGGGCTGACCGAGGTCGTGATCGTGGTCGGCTACGCGGCGGACGCGGTCCGGCAGCGGCAGGCCGCGCTGGAGGAGAAGTACGGCGTCACGATCACCCTGGTGCACAACGACAAGGCCGAGGAGTGGAACAACGCGTACTCGCTCTGGCTGGCCCGGGAGTACTTCTCCCGGGGGGTGCTGCTGGTCAACGGCGACACCGTGCACCCGGTGAGCGTGGAGAAGACGCTGCTGGCCGAGCGCGGGCCCGGCATCCTGCTGGCCGTCGACAACATCAAGGCGCTGGCCGAGGAGGAGATGAAGACCACCTTCGACGCGGCCGGCCAGCTCACCCGGATCACCAAGCTGATGGACCCGGGTGAGGCGTTCGGGGAGTACATCGGCGCGACGCTGATCGAGCCGCAGGTGGCCGGCGCGCTCGCCGACGCCCTGGAGGCGACCTGGCGGCGCGACCCGAACCTCTACTACGAGGACGGCTACCAGGAGTTCGCCGACCGGGGCGGCGAGGTGCGGGCCGCGCCGATCGGCGACGTCTCCTGGGTCGAGGTCGACAACCACGCCGACCTGGCCCGGGCGCGGGAGATCGCGTGCCGCTACTAGCCCGGAGCGTGCTGACCCCGCTCCACATCGACGTGCGGCGGGGCGCGGTGGCCGACCTGGCAGCGATCCTCGCCGACGGCCGCATCTCCTCCGGGGGTGACGTGGCGGTCGTGGTCGGTCCGGGGCAGGGCGAGAAGGTCGCCGACCTGCTCCGCCCGTCGCTGCGGTCGGCCGACGTGTTCACCGTCGCCGGGGGCAGTCTGGACGCCGCCGACGACCTCGGCGGGAAGCTCCGCGCCCGGTCGTACGACGCGGTGGTCGGGATCGGCGGCGGCAAGACCATCGACGTGGCCAAGTACGCGGCGACCCGCCGGGGCCTGCCGATGGTCTCCCTGGCGACCAGCCTCGCCAACGACGGGATCGCCTCCCCGGTGGCGAGCCTCATCACCGATGGGATCAAGGGCTCCTACGGGGTACACATCCCGATCGCCGTGGTCGTGGACCTGGACTTCGTGGAGAGCGGCCCGGAACGGCACAACCGGGCCGGCATCGGTGACGTGATCAGCAACATCAGCGCCCTGGCCGACTGGGAGCTGGCCCGGAAGGTACGCGGCGAGTCGTTCGACGGACTGGCCGCGTCGCTCTCCCGGGCGGGCGCGGAGGCCGTGCTCAACCACCCGGGCGACATGAGCGACGACGCCTTCGTCACCGTGCTGGCCGAGGCGCTGATCTCCAGCGGCCTGGCCATGGCCATCGAGGGCACCAGCCGGCCGGCCAGCGGCGGCTGCCACGAGATCATGCACGCGGTGGACTCGCTCTACCCGGGCACGGCCTCGCACGGCGAGCTGGCCGGGCTGGGCGCCCTGTTCTGCACCTTCCTCCGCGGCGACGAGCGGCGGCTCACCGAGATGTCGGCCTGCCTGGCCCGGCACGGCCTGCCCCGGCTGCCCGCCGACGTGGGCCTGTCCGACGAGCAGTTCGTGGAGGCGGTGCAGTTCGCGCCGGCCACCCGGCCGGACCGCTACACCATCCTCGAACACCTGGCGATGTCGCCTACCGAGACGCGGGAGCGGCTGGCAGACTACGCCGGTGCACTCCGCGACCGCCTTGGCTGAGCCGTCCCGCCCCTCCGTCGCCGACTTCCACCGGGTCAACCGTGGCGGCGGCCTGTTCAGCGAGTCGATCAGCCAGTGGATCGGCGCGGTGTTCGCGCTGGTCGCGCAGCGCCTGGGATTGCGCCCGACCGCGCTGACCCTCACCAACCTGGTGCTCGGCCTGGCCGCCTCGGTCACCGTGGTCGCGCTCGCCGACGACGTGGCGGCGGGCTCCGTCCCGGCCTGGGCCGTCGGGCTGGTCGCCCTGGTCGCCTGGCAGATCGCGTACGCGCTGGACTGCGCGGACGGCCAGCTCGCCCGGGTCACGAAGCAGAACAACCCGGCCGGCGCCCGGGTCGACGTGCTCTGCGACGTGGCCGCCCAGATCGCCCTGGTGACCGCGCTCGGGGCGACCGCCGTGGCGCAGCGCCCCTCGACGCCCACCTGGCTGGTGGCGGTCTTCGCGGGCACCTGGATGGTCAACCTGGTCACCTCGGTGATGCAGGCCGGCCCGAACGCGGCGAGCATGGTCACCTCGACCTCGCTCCCGGTCCGCCTGGCGAAGCTGGTCCGCGACTACGGCGCGGTGATCTTCCTGGCCGGCCTGGTCCTGACCGTGGCCCCCGCCCTGACCGTCTGGGTGATCGTCGCCTTCACGATCGTCAACGGCGGCTTCCTCCTGGCCAGCATCGCCTTCTCAGCCCGAGCCTCCCTCCGCTGACCCACCCCACCCCCGCACCGGGTGGGTCAGCGGCGGGTGGTGCTGGAGAGGTCGGCGTAGATGTCGATGAGGCGCTTCGTCACCACGTCGGGGTGGAAGGTGCGCTCGTAACGGGTGCGGGCGGCCGGGGCGAGCGTCGGCGCGCCGGCCCGGGCCAGGGGGAGGGCGGCGGCCAGTGCCTCCGGGTCGGGCGCGACCACCCAGCCGGCCTCGCCGCGCTGCACTCCGGTGGGCAGGGAGACGTGCCCGTCGCCGGGCGTCGAGGTGGCCACCTCGGCCGGGCCGGTGCCCGCGGGCTCGCGGGGGGCGTCCGCGCCGACCAGGTAGGGGATGCCGCCCAGCGCGGTGCCGAGCACCGGCCGGCCGCTGGCCAGCGCCTCGATGATCACCGTGGGCAGCACGTCGTGCCAGGTGGAGGTGGCCAGCACCACGGCGCTGTCGGTCAGCGCGGCGCGTACCCCGGTCCGGTCGAGCTGGCCCAGGTAGACCACGTCGGGCCGCTCGGCGGCGGCCGCCTCGACCAGGGGGCGCAGCTCGCCGTCGCCGGCGATCCGCAGCGGGCCCAGCGACCCCACGGGGTGCCGCCGCCAGGCGTTGAGCAGCAGGTCGAGGCCCTTCTCCGGGCTCAGCCGGCCCATGAAGAGGAAACCGTCCCCGGGCGGCGCAGGTGTCCCCGGGTCGGGCACCGCGTTGGGCTTGACCACGATCCGCTCGTCCGGGATGCCGTAGTCGCGCAGGTGGTCGGCGACGGCGGTGGTGAGCGCGATGTACCGGTCCACCGACTTCCAGGTCGGGCGGTGCACGGCGAGCGTGGTGGCCATCAGGGCGCTCTGCGCCCGGGAGCCCCGGTAGCAGCGGTGCACGATCGCCGGCACCCCCAGCGCGCGGCCCCGGCAGTCCTGGCAGATCACGCCGTCCCGGAAGTAGAGCCCGGAGGAGCAGACCTGGCGGTAGTTGTGCACGGTCTGCACCACCGGCACGCCGCGCTTGTGCGCGGTCCGCACCACCCAGGGCGAGAGCAGCGGGTACGGGTTGTGCAGGTGCAGCACGTCCGGACGGTGCTCGGCGAGCAGGCGGTCGAGGTCGTGCTGGGCCTTCGGGGCCCAGATCGGCGAGATCGGCAGCAGCGCCTTGGCCGGTTTCGACATCGCGGGGATCTCGTCGGAGCTGCGCAGGAACGGCAGCACCTCCACCCCGGCCGCGGTCAGCTGGGCGATCTCCGCGTCGACGATGGTGTTCTCGCCGGAAGGCTGGGCTTCCCGGTACCGGTTGTGCGCCACCACGATTCTCACGGGAAAGAAGGCTACCGTTGTACGGTGCCTGAACTACCGGAGGTGGAAGCGCTCGCCGGCTACCTGCGCGAGCGGGCGGTCGGCCGGCGGGTCGAGCGGTTCGAGGTCGCCGCGATCAACGCGCTGAAGACGTACGACCCGCCGCCGAGCGCGGTCGCCGGCCGGGCGGTGGTCGGCGCGGGCCGGTACGGCAAGTTCCTGGACGTCCGGTTCGACGAGGGCCTGCACCTGGTGGTCCACCTGGCCCGGGCGGGCTGGCTGCACTACCGGGAGGCGTTCCCGTCGACCGCCCCGCTGCGCCCCGGCAAGGGCCCGATCGCCCTGCGGGTACGTCTCGACGACGGCTCCGGCTTCGACCTGACGGAGGCGGGCACGCAGAAGAAGCTGGCCGCGTACCTGGTGACCGACCCGGCCCTGGTGCCGGGGGTGGGCAAGCTGGGCCCGGACGCCCTGGAGGCCGACCTGGCCACCTTCGGCGCCCGGCTGCGCGGGCGGCGGGGGCAGGTCAAGGGGGTGCTGACCGACCAGTCGGTGCTCGCGGGGATCGGCAACGCGTACTCCGACGAGATTCTGCACGCGGCGAAGCTCTCCCCGTTCGCGATCACCGACCGGCTGACCGACGACCAGCTCGCCACGCTGCACGCGGCGACCCGCGCGGTGCTCGGTGACGCGGTCCGGCGCTCGATGGGGCAACGGGCCGCGGAGCTGAAGGGCGAGAAGCGCTCCGGGCTCAAGGTCCACGCCCGGAAGGGGCTGCCGTGCCCGGTCTGCGGCGACCTCGTGCGAGAGGTCTCGTTCGCCGATTCGAGCCTGCAATACTGTCCCACCTGTCAGACCGGCGGCAAGCCGCTGGCTGACCGACGGTTGTCCCGGCTCGTACGGTGAGTAACGGCACTCCTCGGTTACGGAGAGGAATCGTCCGCGGATCGCCGAAGGTCCCACTCCGCACCTCTACCGGGGCCGCCATCCATCGGTATAGTGGCTCGGTCCCCGGCTTCACAACCGACTCGGAGCCGGCCAGATCCTCGCGAGCATCATCGGACGGCTTCCCCTCCGGGGGCGGTCCGGGCCGGGCCCGCGTGGGAGACTGGGACGGTGGGCGACCCGGGCCCTCACGGCGAGTGAGGGCGCGAGTCATGCGGGAGGACATGGGTTGAGGTGACGACAAGCCTCCAGCGCCCGGTAACCAACACAGGCCGGAGCGAGAGCGTGCGGCACGTCGACAGCTTCGAGATCCAGCCGCCGACTCCGCCGTCGCACAACGGCGTACCCCGGTTGGCGTGGGCTCGCGCCCGCCGCCGGGTGTCCCGCTGGCACCGGCCCTACATCGCGATCCTCCTGCTGCTCGACTTCGGCGCGGCGGCCCTGGCCAGCTACCTGGCCATCCAGATCTTCGAGCAGGCCGACTCGGGCTTCCGGCACGCGCCCCAGTCGTGGTTCTACACCGTCGCGTTCCTGCTGCTGCCGCTCGGCTGGCTGCTCATCCTGTGGGGCAACCGGGCCTACGACCGGCGCTATCTCGGCCTCGGGCCCGACGAGTTCAAGCGGGTGACCCGGGCCGGCGTGGCGGTGGCCGCCACCGTCTCGTTCATCGCCTTCGCGACCAAGACCTACTCGCTGTCCCGGTGGACGGTCGGCTTCGCCCTGCTCGGCGCCATGCTGCTGATCCTGCTGGGCCGGATGATCGCCCGGATGACGCTGCACGCCGTCCGCCGCCGGGTCGGCCACGCCGGGCACCGGATGGTGCTGGTCGGCACCCTGCCGGAGTGCCTGGAGGTCTTCACCGCGGTCACCCGCAACCCGGGGGCCGGCCTGGTCCCGGTGGCCATCCACCTGACCGACGGGTACGCCGCCGCCCGGGGCATCGAGACGCCGGTGCCGGTCTACGCCGGCCGGGACGTGCTCGCGCTGGTGCGGGAGGTCGGCGGCGACACCATCGCGGTCTGCGGCTCGGCCAGCGCCGAGCCGGGCGAGCTGCGCCGGATGGCCTGGCAGCTGGAGGGCTCCGGCGTCGACCTGGTGGTCGCGCCCCAGCTCACCGACATCGCCGGCCCGCGGGTGCACATCCGCCCGATCGAGGGCCTGCCGCTGCTGCACGTCGAGGAGCCGACCCTGTCCGGGCCGGCGCTGCTCGCCAAGAACCTGATGGACCGGGTCGCCGCCGGGCTGGGCCTGCTGCTGCTGGCTCCGCTCTTCGCCGCGATCGCAATCGCCATCCGGATCTCCGACCCCGGGCCGGTCTTCTTCCGGCAGCCCCGGGTCGGGCACGAGGGGCGGACCTTCCGGGTCTGGAAGTTCCGGACCATGTACGTCGACGCCGAGGAGCGGCTGGCCGGCCTGGTCGACCAGAACGAGACCGACGGCATGCTGTTCAAGATGAAGCAGGACCCCCGGGTCTTCCCGGTGGGCCGCTTCCTGCGCGCCTCCTCGCTCGACGAGCTGCCCCAGCTGATCAACGTGCTCTGGGGCGAGATGTCCCTGGTCGGCCCGCGTCCGCTTCCCGCGGACGACGGTGACTTCCTGGGCGACGTCCGGCGCCGGCTGCTGGTCCGTCCGGGCATGACCGGGCTGTGGCAGGTCTCCGGCCGCTCCGACCTCTCCTGGGACGAGGCGGTCCGGCTCGACCTCTACTACGTCGACAACTGGTCGCTGGCGTACGACCTGAGCATCCTGTGGCGGACCGTCGGGGTGGTGCTCGCCCGCAAGGGCGCCTACTAGGCGGAGCGGCCGGAGCGACCGACGCGGGAGGTCATGTTGCTCCAGGAGGAGATCCGCCGGCGCAACCTCGGCACCCTGCTCCGCCACGTCCACCTCGACGGGTCGGTCTCCCGCGCGGCGCTGGCCGAGCGGATGGGCTTGAACCGCAGCACCATCATGGCCCTGACCCTGGAGCTCACCGCCGCGGGACTGGTCCGCGAGGAGGCCCCGACGGACACCGGCCGCACGGGACGGCCGTCGCTGGTGGTGCGACCGGAGACCACCCGGGTGTACGTGCTGGCGTTCGACGTCGCCGTGGACTGGCTGACCGCCGCCCGCGTCGGGTTGGGCGGCGTCATCCTGGACCGCCGGTGGGCGGCCCGCCCCCGCGCCGGGGCCGACCTCGACCGGGTGGTCGAGGTCCTCGCCGGGTTCGGGCGCGAACTGCACGACGGGGCGCCGCCGGAGGCGGTGTGTGTCGGGGTCGGCGCCTCGTACTGCGGGATGATCCGGCCGGGCGACGGGATGGTCCGGTTCGGGCCGGACCTGGGTTGGGTGGACCAGGCGTTCGGTGCCGAGCTCGGCCACCGGCTGGGCCTGGCCCGTCCGGTGCCGGTGGGCAACGAGGCCCATCTCGGGGCGGTCGCCGAGCAGCGGCGCGGCGCGGGCCTCGGCTTCCAGAACATGATCTACCTACATGGCGACGTCGGCGTGGGTGGCGGGATCATCGTCGGCGGCAAGCTGCTCGACGGTGACGGCGGCTACGCCTGCGAGCTGGGGCACATGGTGGTCAACCCGCATGGCGGCCGGCCGTGCGGGTGCGGCTCCCACGGCTGCCTGGAGGCGGAGGTCGGCGAGCGGGCCCTGCTCGACGCCGCCGGGCGGCCGGCCGACCGGTCCGGACGCGACGCCCTGCGGGACGTGGTGACCGACGCCGGCCGCGGCGACCCGGCGGCCCTCGAGGCGCTGCACCGCATCGGGGACTGGCTCGGAGTCGGCGTGGCGAATCTGATCAACCTCTTCAACCCGGGCATCGTGATCTTCGGCGGGATGCTGCGCGACGTCTACCCCGGCGTGGCGGCGGACCAGGTCCGTACCCGCATCGCCGCCAACGTGCTGCCCGTGGCCAGGGAGCGGGTACGGCTGCGCACCTCGGCGCTGGGCGACGACGCCACCCTGGTCGGCGCCGCCGAGCTGGGCTTCTCGGCGCTGCTGGCGGATCCGCTGGGCGGTGCCGTCCCGGCGCTGCCACCCGCCGGTAGGCGTGCGGCGGACGACGGCGGGTTGGCGTAGCGGCCGGCACCGGCCAGGATCTGTGTCGTGGGTGGCAACCTCTCGGCCGTGTTCGGCGTCGTCTCGCTGGTCACCGCGCTGGCCGCGGCGCTGTGGGCGGTGCTGCGGCTGCGCGCCCGCCGGGGCATCGCCACGGCCACCCAGCGGGCCACCTACGAGGTCCTGCACACCGCCGGGCTCGCCGCCGAGCCGCTGCGGGGCGGTCTGAGCGCGGCGGGCGCGGCGAAGGCCGTACGCCATCTGCGGGCCCTGGTGGGCGCGGCCGGGCTGGCCCTGACCGACCGCGAGGTCCTGCTGGCCCTCGACGGGCACGGCGCGCATCACGGCGACCAGCTGCTCGCGGCGGCCCGGAGGGCGGTCGGCACCGGGCGCTCGACGGTGCTGCGCGAGTCGGAGCTGCACTGCGACCTGGTGGACTGCCCGGTCCGGGGCGCGGTGGTGGCCCCGCTGAGTGCGGACGGCCGGGTGGTCGGGGCGCTGGTGGCGGTGGCCGGCGAGCGGCCCGCCCCGGGCCTGGTGCAGGCGACCCTGGAAACCGCGCACTGGGCCGGCGACCAGCTCGCCCTGGCCGAGCTGGACTCCTCCCGGGAGCGCCTGGCCCGGGCCGAGGTGCGCGCGCTGCGCGCTCAGATCAGCCCGCACTTCATCTACAACGCGCTGACCGCGATCGGCTCGTTCGTCCGCACCGACCCGGAGCGGGCCCGCGAGCTGATCCTGGAGTTCGCCGAGTTCACCCGCTACTCGTTCCGGGCGCACGGGGAGTTCACCACGCTGGCCGAGGAGCTGCGCTCGATCGACCGCTACCTGACGATCGAGCGGGCCCGGTTCGGCGAGCGGCTCCAGGTGCGCCTCCAGATCGCCCCGGAGGTGCTGCCGGTGACGCTGCCGTTCCTCTGCCTCCAGCCGTTGGTCGAGAACGCGGTCCGGCACGGGTTGTCCCGCAAGCCGGGCACCGGCATGGTGAGCATCGAGGCCCGGGACGCGGGCGCCGAATGCCACATCACGGTGGAGGACGACGGGGTGGGGATGGATCCGACGACGCTGACCGCCGGCATCGCCGAGCTCGCGGGCGCCGACGGCGACCCGGGCGACGACCCGGGCCAGCACGTCGGCCTCTCGAACGTCGACGAGCGGCTCCGGTCGGCCTTCGGGGACCGGTTCGGCCTGGTCGTCGAGACCGGTCTGGGCTCGGGTACGAAGGTCAGCATGCGGGTGCCGAAGTTCCACCCCGGGGTACGGGCGACGTCATGAACACCGCGACCGGGTTTCTCCGCGTGCTGGCGGTCGACGACGAGCCGCCGGCCCTGGACGAGCTGGCGTACCACCTGCGGGCCGACCCGCGGGTGGCCCGGCTGCACACGGCGGGTGACGCGACCGAGGCGCTGCGGGTGCTGCGCGACGGCGACGTGGACGTGGTCTTCCTGGACATCCGGATGCCCGGGCTGGACGGCATGGAGCTGGCCCGGGTGCTGCGCCGGTTCGCCCGGCCGCCGGCGATCGTGTTCGTGACGGCGTACGACGACGGCGCGGTGGACGCCTTCGACCTGGGCGCCACGGACTACGTGCGCAAGCCGGTCCGCGCGGAGCGGCTGGCCGAGTCGCTGCGCCGGGTGATCGGTTCCCGGGTGGTGCCCTCGCACCCGGCGGCGCTGGCCCGGGCCGAGGAGGATCCGACCATCCCGATCGAGCTGGCCGGGACCACGCGGATGCTGCCCCGCTCGGCGGTGCGCTGGGTGGAGGCGCAGGGCGACTACGCCCGGCTGCACACCGCGGACGGTTCGCACCTGGTCCGGGTCTCGCTGGCCACCCTCGCCGAGCGCTGGGCCGACGCGGGGTTCGTCCGGGTGCACCGCTCCTACCTGGTGCAGCTCAAGCTGATCGCCGAGCTGCGGCTGGTCAACTCCGGCTACGTGGTGGTGATCGACGGGGCGGAGCTGCCGGTGAGCCGCCGGCACACCCGGGAGTTGAAGGACAAGCTGGTCCGCGCGGCCAAGCAGGACTGGAACCGCTGATTTCAGAAATTCTTCCGCCGGTCGGGAATACGCACCCGTTGTCGTACGCTGTACGGGACGCCGTACGACAGAGTGGAGGCTCCATGCCCGACAGCCGCTACGACGCCGCGACCGAATTCGACCGGCAACTCGACCGACTGGTGCAGCTCGACTACCCGGCCCTGGCCGGGCTGACCGAGCAGGCCTTCCGCGACCTGCTCACCCCGCTGCGCGCGGCGGCCGTCACCGGGGCCGGCGACCTGGCCGCGCCCACCGACGGGCGGGTGCCCTTCCTGCTGGTGACCACGCGCGAGCTGGTGCCCGTCCAGGAGCGCATCGCGCTGACCACGCTCGACGGGAAGCGGAAGCCCGGCATCCTCGACCGGAACTTCCCCGCCGACGACCTGCCGGCGTTCGACCCGATCAAGGAGCTGGAGGTGCCGCCCGGGCCCGCGTACCTGCTCTTCGACGTCGACCGGGGCGAGGAGTACCGCAACCTGCCGCCGTCCACCGCGCTGGCCCAGATGACCGAGCGGGGCCGGCTGCCGATCACGATCGACGAGGGCCTCGCCTTCGTCACCCTGCACCCGCCGGCGCTGGCCAGCAACCGATGCTTCTCGCTGGTCGGCTCCCGCTGCGGGGACAAGCGGGTGCCGGCGCTCTGGATCAGCCAGGGCGCGCCGAAGCTGGGCTGGTGCTGGTTCGGCAACCCGCACACCTGGCTGGGCTCGGCCACGGCCGACCCGGTCCGAGTCGGCCTGCCGTGATCGCACACCTACCTGCTCACCCTGACATGCCCTCCGTCGTCCACAACAAGGCGGCCGTCATCCACGGGGTTGTCCACAGGAGTGAAGCGTTGTCCACACGTTGTCCACAGGGCCGTCCCCGGCGCTCTTGACATTCCCGCTGATCAGGCGAGACTGCCGGGGATGACCGGAGCGGAGGAGCAGGACGTTCCGGGGCGGCCCGACGGGTCGGCTCCGGTCCCCGGCCCGCGCGCCCCGCAGCCACCCCGGCGGACCCGCGTCGTGCTCGCCGAGGTCGCCCGCCCGCGCAGCCGCGCCGATCACACCCGCTCCGAGCTGACCCAGCAGACCCGGGTCGGCGAGACGCTGGTGCAGGGCCTCATGCGGGCCCAGCTCTCGCTGGCCCTGCGGCTGAGCCTGCTGGTGCTGATCGGGCTGGGCGGGCTGCCCTGGCTCTTCGCCATCGCGCCCTCGGTCGGCCGGGTCACCGTGCTCGGCGTCAACCTGCCCTGGCTGCTGCTCGGGGTGGCCGCCTTCCCGTTCCTGATCGGGGTCGGCTGGGCGTACGTGCGGCTGGCGGAACGCAACGAGCAGGACTTCACCGACCTGGTCCAGCGGCCGGAGCGCTGATGGCCAACGGCTACGTGGTCCCCGCGATCGTGGCGGTCACCCTGGTCACCGTCGGGATCGGCTTCTACGGGCTGCGGCTGGCCCGGACCACCTCCGACTTCCTGGTCGCCTCGCGGGCCGTCAGCCCCACCTGGAACGCCGCCGCGATCGGTGGGGAGTACCTGTCGGCGGCGAGCTTCCTCGGCGTGGCCGGGCTGATCCTCAAGTACGGCGTCGACGTCCTCTGGTACCCGGTGGGCTTCGCGGCCGGCTACCTGGCGCTGCTGCTCTTCGTGGCCGCCCCGCTGCGCCGTTCCGGGGCCTTCACCCTGCCCGACTTCTGCGAGGTGCGGCTCGGCTCGCGGCGGCTCCGGAAGCTCGCCACCGTCTTCGTGATCTTCATCGGCTGGCTCTACCTGGTGCCGCAGCTCCAGGGCGCCGGGCTGACGCTGGCCACGGTGGCCGGCTCGCCCTACCCGGTGGGCGCGCTGCTGGTCGCCGTCGTGGTGACCGCGAACGTGGCGCTGGGCGGGATGCGGGCGATCACCTTCGTGCAGGCCTTCCAGTACTGGTTGAAGCTCACCGCGCTCGCCGTACCCGCGATCTTCCTGGCGTTGCAGTGGCAGGCCGATGCCCGCCCGGCGGTGACCCCGCCCGACGGGCCGGCGTTCCGGACCGCGACCACCGTCGTGGTGGAGCACCGCGCGACGCTCACCCTGCCCGACGGCGACACCCGGGAGGTACGCCCCGGCGACCGTCTCGACTTCGCCGCCGGTGATCCGGTGCCCGAGGTCTCCGGCGCGGCCACCGCCGCCACCGACTGGCTGCTGCCCGACACGGCCGGCGACGACGACCGGGGCCTGTTCGGGACGTACTCGCTGATCCTGGCCACCTTCCTCGGCACCATGGGGTTGCCGCACGTGCTCGTGCGCTTCTACACCAACCCCGACGGCGCCGCCGCCCGGCGCACCACGCTGGTCGTGCTTGCCCTGGTCGGCGTCTTCTACCTGCTGCCCACGATCTACGGCGTGCTGGGCCGGGTCTACACGCCGCAGTTGCTGGTCACCGGCCAGACCGACGCCGTGGTGGTGCTGCTGCCCGGTGCCGCGCTGGGCGACGGCACCACCGGCCGGCTGCTCGCCGCGCTGGTCGCCGCGGGGGCGTTCGCGGCGTTCCTCTCCACCTCGTCCGGCCTGCTCACCAGCGTGGCCGGGGTCATCTCCACCGACGTCCTCGGCCGCGGCTCGGTGCGCGGCTTCCGGCTGGCCACGGTGATCGCCGGCGGTGTGCCGGCGATCCTCGCGCTGAACGTCTCCGGGCTGGACGTCTCCCAGGTGGTCGGGCTGGCCTTCGCGGTCGCCGCGTCGAGCTTCTGCCCGCTGCTCGTGCTGGGCATCTGGTGGCGCGGCCTGACCGACCTGGGCGCCGCCGCCGGGGTGCTGGTCGGCGGCGGCGCCGCGATCGGCGCCGTGCTGCTCACCGTGCTCGGGCCGCCGCTGTCCGGCTGGCCGGCCACGCTGACCACCCAGCCGGCCGCGTGGACGGTGCCGCTCGCGTTCACCGTGATGGTGGCGGTGTCCATGGCCACCCGCCGGCGGCTACCCCGCGACGTCGGCGTCACGATGCTTCGCCTGCACACCCCGGAGACGCTGCGTCTGTAGATCGTTCCTTCCGCACCGCTGGCTCGGCTTCCGCCGCCTGAACCGGCCGGCGCCCGTCCCGGAAACCTTCTCAGGTAGGACGGAAGATCCTCCTCTGGCCGGATCGACCGCTGGCCGGGGCGGGCTACGGTCGTGGGCATGACCGATCAGCACCCGGCGCTGTCCCTCCGTGGCCTGGCCAAGCGGTTCGACACCAAGGTCGCGGTCGCCGGCGTCGACCTCGACGTGCCGACCGGCTCGTTCTACGGGCTGCTGGGCCCGAACGGGGCCGGCAAGACCACCACCCTTTCCATGGCCGTCGGCCTGCTGCGGCCCGACGCCGGCCAGGCCCGGGTGCTCGGGCACGACGTCTGGGCCGACCCGGTGCGCGCCAAGGGGCTGCTCGGCGTGATGCCCGATGGCGTACGCCTCTTCGACCGGCTCACCGGGGCCGAGCTGCTGGCCTACCACGGGCTGCTGCGTGGCATGGACCCGGCGGTGGTCGACCAGCGGGCGGCGGAACTGCTCGACGTGCTGGCACTCACCGACGCCGGCCGCACCCTGGTGGTCGACTACTCGGCCGGCATGAAGAAGAAGATCGGCCTGGCCTGCGCGCTGCTGCACGGCCCCCGGCTGCTGGTGCTGGACGAGCCGTTCGAGGCGGTCGACCCGGTCTCCGCGGCCCTGATCCGGGACATCCTGCACCGCTACGTGGTGGGCGGCGGCACGGTCGTCTTCTCCAGCCACGTCATGGAGGTCGTCGAGCGGCTCTGCTCGCACGTGGCGATCCTGGCCGACGGCCGGATCATGCGGGTCGGCACGCTCACCGAGGTCCGCGGCGAGCGGTCGCTGGAGGAGGTCTTCGTCGAGGTGGTCGGCGGGCGGACCGCGACGGGCGAGGAGCTGTCGTGGCTGTCCCGGTGACCGCCGCCGAGCGGCTGGCCCGGTCCGTCTCGCCCCGGCACTTCGTCCGGCTCAAGCTGCGGGTGCTGCGCAACAACTTCCGCGGTCAGGCCTGGCGGGTCGCGCTGTTCGTGGTGGGTGTGGTGGTCGGCCTGTGGTTCGCCGCCGGCGGCTTCTTCCTGCTGGCCGCGCCCGGCCTGGTCGGCGAGTCCCGCTACGCGCTGATGACCGCCGCCTTCGGTGGTGGCCTGCTGACCGTCGGCTGGCTGCTGTTCCCGCTGGTCTTCTTCGGCGTCGACGAGACGCTGGACCCGGCCCGGTTCGCGCTGCTGCCGCTGTCCCGCCGCACCCTCGTCAGCGGCCTGTTCGCGGCCGCCCTGGTCAGCGTCCCCGTGCTGGCGACACTGGTCGCGGTCACCGGGCTGGTGGTCACCGCCGGCAGCCTCGGGGGCTGGTCCGCCGCACTGGTCGAGGTGCTCGGGGTGCTCCTCGGCCTGCTGCTCTGTGTGGCCGCCGCCCGCGCGGTGACCAGCGCCTTCGCCACCATGCTCCGCTCCCGCCGGGTGCGGGACCTGGCCGCCGTGCTGCTCGCGGTGCTCGCCGCCCTGCTCGGCCCGCTGCAACTGCTGGTGATCGGCGCGGTCCAGCAGGCCGACTGGGACCGGCTCACCGGCGTGGCCCGGGTGGTCGGCTGGACGCCGTTCGGTGCGCCCTGGACGGCCGGCGTCGACGTGGCCGAGGGGCACGCCGGGTCGGCCGTGCTGAAGCTGCTGATCGGCGTGGCCGCGATCGGCGTACTCCTGCTGTGGTGGTCGCGGTCGCTGGAGTCGGCGATGGTGGGCGCGGCGAGCGCCGGGCCGTCCCGGGACCGGCGCGGCACGGTCGCCGGTGCGGCGGTCGCGCAGCTCTTCCCCCGGGCCGTCGGCTGGGCCCGACGGGACCGGTTCGGCGCGCTGGTCGCCCGGGAGTGCCGCTACTGGTGGCGCGACGCCCGGCGGCGGGCCAACCTGATCACCGTGGCGGTGGTCGGCATCTTCGTACCGGTGATGGTCAACCTGGGCGGCTCCCAGCTGGTCACCGAGGGCGGGGCGGCGTTCGGCGAGGCCACCGCCAACTCGTCCCCCGTGCTGGTCAGCCTCTCGATGCTCTTCGTCGGGGTGCTCGCCGCGGTGACCCTGGCCAACCAGTTCGGTTTCGACGGCAGCGCGTACGCGGCCAACGTGGTGGCGGGCGTGCCGGGGCGGGTGGAGCTGCGGGCCCGGATGGTTGCGTTCTCGCTCTACGTGGTGCCGATCCTCGGTGTGGTCGCCGTGGTGCTGGCCGCGGTGCTCGGGCGGCCCGGCTGGTTCGGTGTGATGGCCGGCGCGCTGTTCGCCGCGTACGGCTGCGGGCTGGCGATCAACGCGTCCGTCTCGGTGCTCGGCGGCTACTCGCTGCCGGAGACGAGCAACCCGTTCGCCATGAACACCGGCGCCGGGATCGCGAAGAGCCTGTACACCCTGCTGTCCATGCTGGCCACCGCGGCGGCCGCCGTGCCGCTGGTGGTGGCCGCCGCGCTGCTCGGCGACGTCTGGCTCTGGCTGGCCCTGCCGGTCGGTCTCGCGTACGGGCTGGGCGCCGCGCTGCTCGGCGCGTACCTGGCCGGGGACGCGCTGGACCGCCGCCAGCCGGAACTGCTGGCCGCCGTCACCCCGAGGCGCTGATGCCGGTCGTCGAGGCGGTGACCACCGTCCCGGTCCCACCGGAGCTGGCCTTCGCGGTGTCGCAGACCGTGGCGCCGGTCCGCTACCGCTGGGACCCCTTCGTCCGGGAGCAGCACTTCGTCGACGGGGCGACCCGCCCCGGCAAGGGCGTGCGCACCTTCACCCGGTCCCGGCACGGCCTCGTCATGGTCAGCGAGTACGTCTCGTGGGCGCCGCCGACCAACGTGGGCATGAAGATGGTGCGCGGGCCGTGGTTCTTCGAGCGGTTCGGCGGCGGGTGGCGGTTCGCGCCCGGCCCCGAGCCGGGCACGACGGTGGCCACCTGGCGGTACAACTTCCGGTGCCGGCCCGCGTTCCTGCGCCCGGTCGCCGACCGGATCGGGGTGTGGCTGCTCGGCCGCGACATCCGCCGCCGGATCGCCGGGTACGCCGCCGGCTGCGCCGACCCCGAGGTGCTGGCCGCCGCCCGCCGCTCCCTCGCCGCGTAACCGGAGATCTTGGAGAGTTGCCGTCCGTCGTGAACGGGAACTGTCCAAGACCCGCGGGGTCAGGCCGTGCGGCGCATGGCCGCGTAGAGGTGGTGGCCGTCGCCGATGCTTGTCACGTTGACCAGCTCCCAGCCGTAGTGGGACAGGTGCTCGACCGCCTCCATGAGCGGCGGGAACCCGCTACGCCCCCAGGCGTGCTTCGCGGTGATCACGAGGTGCCGGTGCGGGTAGGCGCGCAGGTCGACCTGACCGCCGAGGATGGCGTCGGCGCTGGCGACGCGTTCCTGGGCGAGCTTCTGGGGTGGGACGAGAGACATGCCCGGCAGGGTAGGGCCCTCAGTCGAGCCCGGCCCGCCCGAGGCTCGCGAGCAGGCGGCGCCAGGAGTCCGGGGAGAAGGCGAGCGCCGGCCCGGAGGGATCCTTGCTGTCCCGGACCAGCACCACCCCGGGCAGATTGCCCGCCACCTCGACGCAGTTGCCACCTGAGTCGGTCGAGCGTGACGACGTGCGCCAGCGCGGCTCGACGGTGGTCATGGCGTCACCTTCAACTTCCGGATCAGATCCAGTGAGGCTCCCGTGGACAGCGCTTCCCCAAGGAGGCTATCCCACTTCCGCTCGATCAAGCCGATCGTGTCGGGGTCGTCGATGACGTGTCCCCGCGCTGCGTTTTCGAGGTACAGGACCCGCTCGGATTCCGGCAGATCGGCAAGCACGAAGCCTCCGCCGAGGCCGGCATGCTCGCCGACGGCGAGCGGAACGACGTGCAGCCGCACAGCGGGAAGCTCGGCCACCTCCAGCAACCGCCCGAGCTGAGCGTCAAGCACGGCGGGCCCGCCGACGGGCCGCCGGACAGCCGTCTCGTCCAGCAGGAAGACGCAGTGAGGTGGGGCGTCACGGTGCAGCAGTTGCTGACGCTCCAGCCGGACGGCCACGAGTTCGTCGACTGTGCCGGGTGGTTGGAGGCCACCGGTGGAGATGACCGCGCGGGCATACGCCTCGGTCTGGAGCAGCCCGGGAACCAGACACGCTTCGAAGGCGCGCAGCCGGAGCGCCTGCTGCTCGTACCCACGCCAGGGCACGAACCACGACGGACCGCGCTCCTGGTCGGCGGCCTTGAGCAGTTGGGCGAGGAGGCCGCCGGTGCCGAGGGCCTCGTCGGCGGCGACCGCGAACTCCATGGTCGGGCGGCGGCGGCCGGTCTCGATGGCGGCCACCGTTGACGGACTCCACCTGATCTCGGCCGCGAGCCCTTCCTGGGAGACGTCCGCACCGGCTCGGGCGGCCTTGAGCGCCCGGATCCACATCTCGATGTCCATCCTTACGTCCCCGGTAAGTACGTGATCGCCCTGTGTAGTAAGCCCTGGCATCCTCCCGCGCCGACCCCTCCGAGTCCAGGGTGGAGAGGCGCGGCCCGGCTGGTGGAGGCGACGACCCGGCGGCCGGTCCTGCGGCAGGTCGCCCCGGCCATTCCCCGGCCGGGGCGACCCCTATCCGGGGAGGCGCTGATGAGCAACGACCGCCGAGATCTTGGACGGAAGTGGCCCTCCGCGGGGCTGAATTCGTCCAAGATCCGGACGAGGCCGGGAGCGGCGCACGTCGCCATGCGTCCTTCGTGGCGGTGCCGGGTGTGCGGGGCGCACTGGCCGTGCCAGCCGGCGCGGCTCGCGCTGCTGACGGAGTACCGGCACGACCGGACGGCGCTGATGCTCTATCTGGGGCGGCTCATGGCCGAGGCCGCCGAGCAACTTCCGCGAGCCGGGGACCTGCACCAGCGCTTCCTAGGCTGGGCGCGGGGCCGGGGCGGCACAATGTTTCACGTGAATCATGATCCGGGCGCCGAGATCCACCACACCGACCCGTTCGCCGTGCCGGCCGGGCAGCGCTCGCCGGTCCGCCGGCTGCGCGGCCGGCTGGCCGCCCCGGTGACGCTCTGGACCGCGCCCGGCCCGGCCGGCCTGACCGTCTCGTCCACCCTGGTGGCCGAGGGTGAGCCGGACCGGCTGCTCGGGCTGGTCGACCCGGAGTCGGACCTGTGGGCGGCGGTCGAGGAGGCGGGCCGGTTCGCGGTCGCCCCGCTCGGTCCCCAGCACCGGCAGCTCGCCGACCGGTTCGCCGGCCTCTTCCCGTCCCCCGGTGGCCTCTTCGCCCTCGACTCCTGGACCGACACCCCCTACGGACCGGTGCCCGCGGACGCCGGCGGGTGGGCCGGGTGCCGGCTCGACACCGCCCGGGAGTACGGCTGGGGCCTGCTGGTGGAGGCCACCATCGAGGCGGTCGACCTGGCCGAGGAGACCGCGCCGCTGCTGCACTACCGCGGTCGCTACCGGGGGCTGACCGACTGACCACCGACCGCTGAGCGGAGTGACCTGAGTCACTCGGCGCAGCCGGACCACCGTTCGGCGCAGGCGTCGACCATGGCCGATCCCAGCCTTCCCCGGCGGGGAGCGCGCTCTCTACCGTGCGCGAAAACTCCCCACGCCTGCGAAGGTGGTGATCCACAGATGTCCACGGACACACCCGCGTCCGCACCCGCCGAGTCGGCGGCGGAACGGTACCTCGCCGTCCAGCGGTCGGACGAGTTCGCCGGGTTGCGGCGCGCGCTGCGCGGCTTCATCTTCCCGATGACCGTCGCGTTCTTCCTGTGGTACGCGCTCTACGTCATCCTCTCCGCGTACGCGCGGGGTTTCATGGGCACGAAGCTGGTCGGCAACATCAACGTCGCCCTGGTCTTCGGCCTCCTCCAGTTCGTCTCCACGTTCGTGATCGCCTGGCTCTACTCGCGGTTCGCCGATCGGAAGATCGACCCGGTCGCCGACCGGATCCGCGCCGAGATGGGGGAGGTGACCCATGAACACGGTCCTCGCGGCTGAGGCGGGCAGCACCACGGCCCGGAACCTGACGATCACGCTCTTCCTGATCTTCGTGGCGATCACGCTGGCCATCACGGTGTGGGCCAGCCGGCAGACCAAGACCGCCACCGACTTCTACGCCGGCGGCCGGTCCTTCTCCGGCTTCCAGAACGGCATGGCCATCGGCGGCGACTACATGTCGGCCGCGTCCTTCCTGGGCATCGCCGGCCTCATCGCCCTGTACGGCTACGACGGCTTCCTCTACTCGATCGGCTTCCTGGTCGCCTGGCTGGTGGCGCTGCTGCTCGTCGCCGAACTGCTGCGCAACTCCGGCCGGTACACGATGGCCGACGTGCTGGCGTTCCGGATGCGCCAGCGTCCGGTGCGGACCGCGGCGGCGGTCTCCACCATCACGGTGTCGATCTTCTACCTGCTGGCCCAGATGGTGGGCGCGGGCGCGCTGGTCGCCCTGCTGCTCGGCATCAAGCCGGGCACCACCTTCCTGGGCATGGACGCGGACACCGCCAAGGTGGCCACCATCATCATGGTCGGCGCCCTGATGATCATCTACGTCACGGTCGGCGGGATGAAGGGCACCACGTACGTCCAGATCGTCAAGGCGTTCCTGCTGATGACCGGCGCGGTCGTCATGACCCTGCTGGTGCTGGCGCACTACAAGTTCAACCTGTCCTCGCTGCTGGGTGACGCGGCCAAGCAGTCCGGCAAGGGTGCGTCCTTCCTCGAACCCGGGTTGCGCTACGGCGTGGAGACACCCGGCGACGCGCTGAAGACCTTCTACAGCAAGATGGACCTGCTCTCGCTGGGCATCGCGCTGGTGCTCGGCACCGCCGGCCTGCCGCACATCCTGATCCGCTTCTACACCGTGCCGACCGCGAAGGCGGCCCGGAAGAGCGTGCTCTGGGCCATCGGCATCATCGGCACCTTCTACCTGCTCACCCTCGCCCTCGGCTTCGGCGCGGCGGCCCTGGTCGGCGGCCAGGCGATCACCGCGCAGGACAAGGCCGGCAACACGGCCGCCCCGCAGCTCGCCGAGGCGCTCGGCAAGGACTTCTTCGGCGGCGACCTGGGCGGGGCGACACTGCTGGCGATCATCGCGGCGGTCGCCTTCGCCACGATCCTGGCGGTGGTCGCCGGGCTCACCCTGGCCTCCTCGTCCAGCCTGGCGCACGACTTCTACGCCAACGTGGTGAAGAACGGCCAGGCCTCGGAGCGGCAGGAGGTGAACGTCGCCCGGATCTCCGCCCTGGTGATCGGTGCGATCTCCATCGTGCTGTCGATCTTCGCGCAGAGCCTGAACGTGGCGTTCCTGGTGGCGCTGGCCTTCGCGGTCGCCGCCTCGGGCAACCTGCCCGCGATCCTCTACAGCCTGTTCTGGAAGCGGTTCAACACCTCGGGCGCGGTCTGGGCGATCTACGGTGGCCTGATCGCCGCCGTGGTGCTGGTCTTCTTCTCCCCGGTGGTCTCCGGGGCGCCGACGGCCATGTTCCCCGACCACGACTGGCACTGGTTCCCGCTGTCGAACCCGGGCATCATCTCGATCCCGATCGGCTTCCTCTGCGGCTGGGTCGGCACCCTGCTGTCGAAGGAGCACGACGAGGTGAAGTACGCCGAGCTGGAGGTGCGGTCGGTCACCGGCGCCGGCGCGCACTGACCGCACCCCCCACCCCCGGTGGGCCGGAGCCGACGACGGTTCCGGCCCACCGGCTTGAGTAGGCTTGCCGGCATGAAGGTCGCTCCCCGCTTCGGCTCCGGACATCGCATCCTCGTCACCGGCGGCGCCGGCTTCGTCCCGTCGCACCTGGTCGACCGGCTCATCGAGCGCGGCTGCACGGTCGTGGTGCTGGACAACTTCGTCACCGGCTCCAAGGACAACATCTCCCACCTGCTCGAGAAGCCGACCTTCACGCTGATCGAGGCGGACATCTCCGAGGGCCTGCCGACCGATCACCCGGCCATGGCCGAGCGGTTCGACGGGATCCTGCACATGGCCTCCCCGGCCAGCCCCACCGACTTCGAGAAACTGCCGGTGGAGATCCTGCGGGTGGGCTCGGTGGCCACCCTGCACCTGCTGGAGCGGGCCACCGCCGACGGCGCCCGGTTCCTGATGGCCTCCACCTCGGAGGCGTACGGGGACCCGAAGGAGCACCCGCAGCGCGAGACCTACTGGGGCAACGTCAACCCCATCGGCATCCGGAGCGTCTACGACGAGGCCAAGCGCTTCTCGGAGGCGGCCACCATGGCCTACCACCGCAGCCGGGGCACCGACACCGCGATCGTCCGGATCTTCAACACGTACGGCCCGCGGATGCGGCCCGACGACGGCCGCGCCATCCCGACCTTCATCTCCCAGGCGCTGCGCGGCGAGCCGATCACCGTGCACGGCACCGGCAACCAGACCCGGTCGATCTGCTACGTCGACGACCTGGTGCGGGGCATCCTGCTGCTGCTCGACTCGACCGAGACCGGTCCGATCAACTGCGGCACCGAGCACGAGATGTCGATGCGGCAACTGGCCGAGACGATCGTGTCACTGACCGGAAGCAGGTCCGAGGTGAGCTACATCACCCGCGCCGCCGACGATCCGGAGATGCGGCGACCCGATCTGACGCTCGCCCGTGAGCTGCTGGGATACGAGCCGACCGTGACGCCCGAAGACGGCCTCCGACGCACGATCGAGTACTTCCGCGGCCGGCTAGGGTACTGAGTCCCCCTGGGAGGAGGCTGACACCCGGCTGCGCCTCAGGGCACGGCTGGCTCCGCCGACCTACCCTCGGTTACATGTCAGCGACCTCGTCTGCCGGCGTCCCGCTCCCCGCACGTCTGAGTCGGAGCGCGGGCCGCGCCCAGGTCCCCGGCTCCGGCCGGGGGACCACCGGGCGTGCCCGCGCGACCGACGCCCGCTGGTACCCCTCGCCCGACGACGAGCCGCGCCCCGGCGGCCCCGGGGGTCCGGGCGGACCGACCGGGCCGGGTGGGCCCGGCGGGTCGGGCGGCGGCAACGGCGGTGCCGGCCGGCGCGGCCCGCGGCCGCGCTGGGGGCGCATCGGCCTGGTGGCCGGCATCGCGGTGCTGGTGCTGGCGCTGCTCGGTGGCGCGGGCGCCTGGCTCTACGCCCGCAACCTCAACGGTGACCTGGCCCGGACTGACCCCTTCTCGCAGATCACCGGGGGCCGGCCGGCCAAGCAGGTCGACGGCGCGTTGAACATCCTGCTGGTCGGCAGCGACTCGCGGGACCCGGACGCCGAGGTGGACGCCGCCGGCAAGTGGCGGGCGGACACGCTGATCGTCATGCACGTCCCGGCCGACCACAAGCAGGCCTACCTGGTCTCCATCCCGCGTGACCTCTACGTGCCGATCCCGGAGAGCGCCGGCGCGTCCTGCGACTCGGGCTCGCGCAACAAGATCAACGCGGCGTTCGCGTTCGGCGGCCTCCCGCTCGCCGTGAAGACGGTGGAGTGCTTCAGCGACGTCCGCATCGACCACGTCATGGCGATCGACTTCGGCGGCTTCAAGGAGGTCACCGACGCCCTCGGCGGGGTGGACCTCAAGGTGGAGCGCACCATCACCTCGATCCACAAGCCGTACCGGACGTTCACCAAGGGCGTGAACCACATGAACGGCGCCGAGGCGCTGGACTGGGTCCGGCAGCGCAAGCAGTTCCCCGACGGCGACTTCGCGCGGATGCGTCACCAGCAGGAGTTCCTCAAGGCGCTGATGGACAAGGCGGCCAGTACGGGGACATTGACCAACCCGAAGAAGCTCAACGAGTTCCTCAAGGCGGTCACCGCCGCCGTCACGGTCGACCAGGGATTCTCGTTGACCGACATGGCGCTGCAGTTCCGGAACCTGCGCGGGGAGAACCTGACCTTCCTCACCAGCCCGAACCTGGGCGGCCAGACCGTCGACGACCAGTCGGTGGTGGTCTCCGACCGGGAGAAGGCGCTGGCGATGTACAAGGCCATCGCGTCGGACACGATGGCCGACTGGGTGAAGGCCAACCAGAAGACCGACGGCGACGGGAGCGGTGGCTGACGCCGCCCCCCGCGAGGCGACGCATCCGGTCGGCGGTCAAGGCTCTTCCCATGGTGAGCCAACCGCCGACCGGATCTTTTCAATTGACCGTTCGGTCACAACCCCGAGCCATTGGCCGAGATTGACGGGAATAGCCCTCACATGAGGTCGCGAGAACGGGAACAGATACGTACAGTGGTCCCGCCCCCGATCACCGAGCTGGAGCACGCATGCCGGTCCAGACCAGCCGTCGCCCTCAGTCACTGGAGCCCGGTTCGCCCGGGTGGGTTCCCCCGATCATCCCCACGCAGCCCGGCCATGGCGGCCGCGGGCCCGGCGGCGGGAAGAAGCGCACCAAGCGCAAGGACCCGTTCTGGGCCAAGCTGACGGTGATCTTCGGTGCCGTGCTGATGATGACCAGTGGCGTCGCGATCGTCGGCAGCAAGGCGGTGATCGGCCAGGCGACCAGCAGCATCGACCAGGGCAACCTGCTCGGTGAGGCGGGCAAGACCGACGCCGAGGGTGGCAACAGCCTCGAAGGCCCGATCGACATGTTGCTGCTCGGCGTCGACGCCCGCCAGCGCTGGGCCGCCGACGACGTCCGGTCGGACACGATCATCATCCTGCACATCCCGGCGACCCACGACCAGGCCTATCTGATCTCCATCCCTCGGGACACCGAGGCGCAGATCCCGGCCTTCGAGAAGAGCGGCTACCGGGGCGGCACGGACAAGATCAACGCAGCCTTCCAGATCGGCGCCCGCAACGGCGGCGGCTGGGAGGGCGGCGCCCAGTTGATGGCCAAGACCATCAAGTCGATGACCGGCATCAGCTTCGACGGCGCCGCGATCATCAACTTCGGCGGCTTCAAGAACGTGATCGACGCCCTCGGCAGCGTGCGCATCTGTGTGAGTCACGAGGTCAAGTCGCACCACATGTCGATGGTCGACGGCAAGCCGATGTGGAACGCGGACGCGAAGAAGACCGGCAAGTCGTACACGCCGGTGGTGCACAAGAAGGGCTGCAAGGAGATGGAGGGCTGGGAGGCCCTCGACTTCGCCCGCCAGCGCTACGGCCTGCCGAACAGCGACTACGACCGGCAGCAGAACCAGCAGCAGCTGATCAAGGCGATGGCGAAGAAGGCCACCGACAAGGGCATGCTGACCAACCCGATCAAGCTGAACTCGCTGATCAAGGCGGCCGGCAAGGCGTTCATCCTGGACACCGGCGGCGTGCCGATCGCGAACTTCATCTTCACGCTCAAGGGCGTCAGCGGGAACGACCTGGTCACCCTCCGGACCAACGGTGGCACCTACAGCAGCGCCGGCAACGGCCGGGAGAAGTTCAACGAGACGACCATGGACATGTTCCAGGCGGTCAAGAACGACAAGCTCGCGGACTTCGTGGTGTCGAACCCGTCCGTCCTGTCCACCCGCAAATGACCTGATGACCGGCCGGTAGCCGCGCGAAAGCGGCACCGGCCGGAGCTTCCCCCCGTAGCCTGACGTGAGCGGGTCTCATGTCGCGGCTACGGGGGGACTGTCACGTCCAGGCCAGCACGGAACGCACGCGGGCGGGGTCGACCCGCCCGCTGGCCCCGGTTCCTGCTCGGCTCCGGTCTCGCCCTGCTCCTGCTCGCCACCCTCGGCGTGGCGGGGCTGCACTGGCTCACCAACCGGTACGACCGCACGGTCACCAAGCAGCAGCTGCTCGACGCGGGGGCCCGGCAGTCCCGCACCGACCTCTCCGGCCCGCTCAACTACCTGCTGATCGGGTCCGACCACCGGCTGGGCGCCAACCCCGAGGACCAGCGCTCCGACAGCATCCTGATCGTGCACGTGCCGGCCGGGCTCCGGCAGGCGTACCTGATCTCCGTCCCGCGCGACCTGCTGGTCGCCATCCCGGCGGCGCCCGGCTTCGGCGGCGGCCAGGACAAGGTCAACTCGGCGTACGAGCACGGCGGCGGGGGCGAGGCCGGGGCCCGGCTGCTCAGCGCCACCCTCACCCGGCTCACCGGGGTGCGCTTCGACGGCGCCGCCCTGATCGACTTCTCCGGCTTCAAACAGGTCATCGACCTGCTCGGCGGCATCCGGATGTGCGTCGACACCCCGGTCCGGTCGATCCACACGAAGACCCAGTTCGACACCGGCTGCCAGCAGATGAACGGCGCCCGGACCCTGGACTACGTGCGGCAGCGCTACGGCCTGCCCGACGGTGACTACGACCGGCAGCGGCACCAGCAGCAGATGCTCCGGGCGGTGCTCGACCGGGCCGGCGAGACCCACCTGCGCAGCGACCCGGTGAAGCTGGACCGGGTGCTCCGGGCGGTCGGCGGGGCGCTGACCCTGGACAGCAACGGCGTACCCCTGGAGGACCTGCTCCTCGCGCTCCGCGGGCTGCCCGCGGACGCCCTGCACGGCGTCCAGGTGCCCTCCTACCCGCAGACCATCGACCAGGTCTCCTACGTGGTGCTGGACAACGGCGGCGGCGGGCTCTTCGACGCGCTGCGCGGCCACCGCATGCCGGAGTGGGCCGCCGCCAATCCCCGCTGGGTCAACCACCTCTGACCGGACGGGCCCGTCTAGGCTTGGTAGCCGTGTTCGGACCACAGGTTCCCAGCGTGCCCGCGTCGGCCGTGCCCGACGATGTCTACCTGCTCGACGTCCGGGAGGACGACGAGTGGGCCGCCGGTCACGCGCCGGCCGCCCACCACCTGCCGATGACCGAGTTGCCGGCCCGGATCGCCGAGGTGCCGGACGACCGCGAGGTGGCCGTGATCTGCCGCTCCGGCGGGCGGTCCGCGCAGGTGGTCGCCTACCTCATGCGCAACGGCTGGGACCAGGTGCGCAACGTCGAGGGCGGGATGGGCGACTGGGCCGCCGCCGGCCGCCCGGTGGTCACCGACGACGGGCAGCCGGGCCGGGTCGCCTGAGGCGACGCGGCCATGACCGTCCCCCTGGTCTTCGCACACCGCGGCGCGTCGTACGACCTGCCGGAGCACACCCTCGCCGCCTACCTGCGCGCCCTCGACGAGGGCGCGGACGGGCTGGAATGCGACGTCCGGCTCACCCGGGACGGGCACCTGGTCTGCGTCCACGACCGGCGGCTGGACCGGACCAGCAACGGTCACGGGCTGGTCAGCGCGCGGACACTCGCCGAGCTGGAGACGCTCGACTTCGGCTCCTGGCACCCCGGCGGGGTGCCCGCCGACGGGGACGAACAGCTCGACGAGACACACACCCGGCTGCTCACCCTGGAGCGGCTGCTCGACGCGGTGCTGGCCGCCGGCCGGCCGGTCCGGCTGCTGATCGAGACCAAGCACCCGTCCCGCTACGGCCGCGACGTCGAGCGCCGCCTGGTCACCGTCCTGCGGCGGTACGGGCTGGCCGAGCCCGGTCCGGACGACCCGGTCACGGTCACCGTGATGTCCTTCTCCCCGCTCGCCGTACGCCGGATCCGCGACCTCGCGCCGGCGCTGCCCACGGTGCTGCTGCTGGAGGTGCTGCCGCGCTGGCTGCGGCTGGGCCGGCTGCCGTTCGGCACCCGGATCGCCGGGCCGGGGATCGGCCTGGTGCGGGCCCGCCCCCAGCTCGTCCCCGCGCTGCGCGCCGCCGGCAACCAGGTCTACGTCTGGACGGTGAACGAGCCGGAGGACCTGGAGCTGGTGCTGGCCGCCGAGGTCGACGGGGTGATCACCGACCGGCCGGCGCGGACGTTGGCCCGGTTGGGCCGGTGAGGCCGGCCGGTCCGACCGGTGGGCGGTCGCCCGGCCGGGGGTGTCCCCGCACCGGGCGGCGGGGCACACTCGGGACATGCCGGAGCGAATTGACTTCACCGCCCTCATCGCCGGCCACACCAGCGTGATCAAGATGATCAACTCGGGGGAGTCCGGCCTTGCCGTGCTCACCCGGCTGCTCGGCGAGGTGGAGCCCGCCCTCGGCGCGGCCGGCCTGGTGTTCGTGGAGTTCGCCCCCACCGGCGGCCGGGTGATCGCGGCGACCGGCAGCGCCGAGTTCGTCACCGGCCGGCCGCTGCCGGCCACCGACCCGGCCACCGTCTGCCTGCTCTCCGGCCCGCCCGTGCGCGAGCTCCGGGTCGACGCGATCCCCGGCGCGCTCGCCGACGAGGTCGCCGCGCGCGGGCTGCGCCGGATGATCCTGGCGCGCGCCGAGATCGGCGGGCTGACCGTGGGCAGCCTGCACGCCCTCTACCCGGAGGGCGAGCCGCTGGACGCCGCGCAGCACGCCGTGGTCGGCTACGTGGCCGCCTGCATCGCCCACATGTACGGCGACCAGACCGGCCTGCCCGTGCACGGCGACGGCCCGGTGGTGGCGGCGCTCGCCGACGGCCTGGCGGTGGTGGACCGCGAGCACCACGTACGGCTCTGGAACCCGGCCGCCGCCCAGGTGACCGGGCGGCCGGTCGGTGACGCGCTCAACCAGCCCCTGCCGTTTCCCCTCCCCCCGTCCGGGCAGGTCCTCGACCACCGGCTGCCGGACGGCCGCTGGCTGCGGATCACGTCCGGCGAGCTGCCCGGGCCGGGCACGCTGCGGGTGGTCACCTTCCGCGACATCACCGACCAGCAGCGGCGCGACAACGACCGGGACCTCTTCGTCGCGGTGACCAGCCACGAGCTGCGCACCCCGGTCACGGTGATCAAGGGGTACGCGGACACCCTCACCGACCACTGGGAATCGCTCAGCGACGACGACCGGCGGCAGGCCGCCCGGATCATCGGGCAGCGCGCGAACGAGCTGGCCCGGCTGGTCGACCGGCTGCTCACCGCCGCCACCGAGAACCGCCCCGGTGGCGAGCCGGCCGCCCCGTTCGACCTGGCCGACGCACTGCGGGCGGCGGTGCCCGACCTGCCGGCGGACGTCCGGCACCGGGTGGTCCTCGACCTGCCGGCCGACCTGCCCAAGGCCCTCGGCGACCGGCACAGCCTGGCCACCGTGCTCACCGAACTGAGCACCAACGCCGGCAAGTACTCGCTGCCGGACACCCCCATCGAGGTCTGCGCCGAGGCGAACGAACGCACCGTCTCCTTCCGGGTCGCCGACCGGGGCATCGGCATCCGGCCGGAGCACGTGGAGCGGGCGTTCGACAGGTTCTGGCAGGGGGAGTCCGGCGACCGGCGCCGCTACCCGGGGGCCGGCTTGGGGCTCTATCTCGTCCGGCAGATCGTTGAACAGCAGAATGGATGGGTATCCCTACGACCGAGAGCCGGTGGGGGTACCGTCGCAGAGGTGCGGCTGCCGCGGGGGTGAACCCGGCCCGGCCCGCACAGGGGTGGGGAAGGAACGACGGTGGGGACGGGTTCGGCCGAACGATCATGGTGCGTGGTGGTGCCCCACCACGCCACCGGCGCGCGCCTGGCCCGGCACCGACTCGCCGACGAGCTGGCCGACGTCGTACCCCCGACCCTGCTGGCCGACCTGGTGGCCGTCCTCGCCGAACTGGTCGGCAACGCCGTGCGGCACGCCGACCCGCTGCCCGGGGGCGTCGTCCGGGTGGCCTGGCGGCTGCGGCCGGTGGCCGGTGGGCAGACCGTCCAGGTCCGGGTGACCGACGGCGGCTCCGCCACGGGCCCGCTCATGCGGATCGCGACCCCGGACGCCGTCGACGGGCGCGGCCTGCACATCGTCTCCGGGCTGGCCGACCGCTGGGGCGTCGAGCGGGACGGCCTCGGGCAGAGCGTCTGGGCCGAGTTCGACCCGACCGCCTCGACCCGGCCGGACCTGGTCGTGGCCGGTTGAGGCGACCGGGCAGGCGGGTCCGGCCCACGGCCGTCCGCTCCGGCATCTAGGCTGTCTCGCCGTGAGCAAGCGTCGAAAGAGCCAGCGGGCCGCCGAAGCCACCCCGAAGCGGGAGAAGGTGCGCGACGTCTTCGTGCCCCGACCGTTCGAGGGCCTGGTCGACGAGCCGGAGTGGATCGCCCTGCGCGAGCTGGTCCCGGCCGCCTCCGCGCCGCTGCGGCTGACCCCCGAGCTGGTCGAGGAGCACGGCGACCGGCCGGTCACCCTGGCCACCGTGCTGCCGATGGCCGCCCCGGCGATGACCAAGCCGGACGGGCGGGTCTTCATCGGCCTCCAGCGGCACCAGCAGTCCGGCGACGTCTCGCGGGACCTGGCCGACGCGCTGCTCTGCGCGCTGCGGACCGAGCCGGGCGGTCAGGTGAGCGTGCCGCCGCTGCCCGGGCCGGGCCCTCGCCTCCAGGACATCCTGGTGGACGGGCCGCTGGAGATCAGCATGCACGACGGCTTCGAGTTCTGGCTCGACCCGGGCGCCGCCGACGACCCGAACGTGCAGGCGTCCCTGGAGCGGGCCAACGCGGCGATCTACCCGACCGTGAAGCTGGCCGCGGCGCGGGCCGCGTACTGGTGCCAGGTGCCGGAGAAGGCGCACGTGCGCTGGGTGCTGCCGGACGACGAGGACGTGGCGCTGGACGCCCTGTCCCGGCTGAGCGTGGCCGGCACGCTGACCCTCGGCGACGACACCCGCTTCGCCGGCATGTTCCGGGCGCACGGCCGCCTCGTGCCGGTCTGGGACCTGCCCGAGGACGTCCCGGCCACCGACTGGGAGGAGCCGGTGACCGGGTTCGCCAAGCGGTACGCCGAGGCGCTGGAGGAGCGGGAGCCGCTGGACGCGGCCGGGCGCCGGGCCCGCCAGGGCCTGCTCGGCCGCCAGCTCACCCTGCGCTGAGGCTCAGCGGTTCGCGGACCAGCGGGCAGGACATGCAGCGGGGGCCACCCCGCCCGGAGCCCAGCTCGGACCCGGCGATGGCGATCACCTCGATGCCGGCCCGTTCGAGCTGGGCGTTGGTCTCCACGTTCCGCTCGTAGCCCACGCAGAGCCGGGGGGCGAGCGCGAGCGTGTTGTTGCCGTCGTCCCACTGCTCCCGTTCCGCGGTGACCGGGTCCAGCCCGGTGTCGATCACCCGGAGCTGGTCGAGGTCCATGGCGTCGGCGGCGGCCCGCAGGAACGGCGCCGGGCCGTCGACCCGCGGGTCCTCGCCGTCCGCGCCGGCGATGACGGTGTACGCGGAGAGCTCGCTGGCGATGTTCGGATACATCAGCACGGCGTCGACGTCGACCATCGTGCAGACCGTGTCGAGGTGCATGGTGGCCCGTTCCTGGGCGATCGGCACCACCAGGATGGTGTGCGCCAGCCCGGCGGCGAAGACCTGCCGGCCCAGCCGCTCCGCCCCGGCCGGCGTGGTCCGCTCGCCCACCCCCACGGCGAGCACCCCCGGCGCGAGCAGCAGCACGTCGCCGCCCTCCAGGTGCTCCAGCTCTTGGTGGTAGACGAACTCGGTGCCGACGAACCGCGGGTGGTAGCGGTAGATCGCGTTGGTCAGCGTGGTCTCCCGCCGGCGGGCCGGCATGGCCAGGCTGGTCACCCCGACCCGGTCCCCGATCCAGACCGACGAGTCGCGGGTGAAGAGCAGGTTGGGCAGCGGGTCGACGATGAAGTCGTGCCGGTCCATCAGCGTCCAGACCAGACCGCCGGGGCGGTCCGGGCCGATCCGCAGCTCCTCGTGGGCGAGCCCGGCGACGAACACGTCGGCCAGCGCGGCCGGGTCGAGGTACGTGAGGTGGTCGGCCACGCGGCGGCGCAGGGTGTCGCCCAGCCGGGGTGAGCGGAGAACCTGCTCGGTCAGCTCGGCCCGCGCGTCGGGCACGGCGAGGGTCTCGGCCAGCAGGGTGGCCAGGTAGAGCACCTCGACGCCGCGGGACCGCAGGGCGGCCGCGAAGGCGTCATGCTCCTCCTGCGCCCGGCCCACCCATGGGATAGCGTCGAAGAGCAAGGAGTCGTTGTTGCGTGGGGTGAGGCGGGCGAGTTCCGGCCCCGGGCGGTGCAGCAGCACCGTGCCGAGGCGACCGACCTCGCTGTCCACGTAGTGGGTCACCTTCGCAGCCTAGGACAGGCTTCAGCACCATCCGAGAAAAGAAGTGTGAATGAATATGGCATTCATCCGCACTCATTCCGGCGCTCCAACTTGCCGAGGACCGGGGTGTGCAACGTAGGGTAGTGGAGACATAACTTCGAGAGACCTTTTGCCGGAGGTCGCGATGACTGTCTTTCCCGCTCGCCGAGCCGTACCGAGCCGGGCACTGCCGCCCGTCTCGGTGCCGCACCCCCGGGTCGAGACCACCTCGGTGCTCGAACCGGCCCGACCGACTCCGCTGGAGTGGGCCCGCCGCCGGCGGGCCGAGCGGGGAGCCCGCCGGTTGGAGGCGGCCGGGGCCCGGGCCCTCGGTCAACTCGACCACCTCGGGCCCGCCTGGCACGTCATCGAGTGGCCCCGCACCGACGCCGCGGACATCCTGCTCGACCACACCCGGGACGAGCGGGCCGGGTTCCTCGCCATCGGGCCCAGCGGGCTCTTCGCGGTCACCATCGCCGACCACGGCCGGGCCCGGGTGCTCGTCGCCGGCGACGTCGTGCAGATCAACGGCAAGCGTCCGCCCTATGTGGCCGAGGCGCGCCGCGACGCCAAGCGGGCCAGCAAGGCCCTCTCCGACGCCGTCGGCCTGCCGATCCCGGTGACCCCGGTGCTGACCTTCGTCGGCTCCGGGGTCATCAGCGTCTACGGCCTGCCGAAGGACTGCCTGATGGCCACCCACCGGGAGCTGGACCGCCTGCTCGTCGCCGGTGGCAACCGGATCAGCCCGGCCACCGCCGAGAAGCTCTCCCGGGTCGCCCAGGCCCCGTCGACGTGGCTCAACGGCACGTACCGTCCAGCGGCCGACTACCGGTGGTACGACGAGGGCCGAACGGCCGCTGACAAGCGGGCCGCCCGCCGGTAACGTCTGCGGCGACGCCACGCGGTCCGCGGGTCCGCCCCGGTGGTCCCGTCGGCCCGCGCCGTCGCCGGCCGCCCGACACCGGGCACCGTCGCACCGACACCTGTCCCCCGGTCCCCGCCGAGCCCCGGACCCCCCGCCCGGCTCCGGCCACCGGAGACGCCGCACGGTGCGGGCGGTCGTCGTGACGACCGGCTAGCGTGGACAGACCGTCGGTGTACATAGGAGGCGCGGTGGCCCACGTCGAACTCTCGCTCTCGGAAGTGTTCGTGCCCCCGGCGGGGACACCGACCGAGCAGGAGTCCGACAACGTCGGGCGGTGGTCCGGCATGGTCTCGCGGGCCGCCGAGCCATGCCTGCTGATCGACGCCGACACCACCGTGGTGGCGATCTCCTCGTCCGGCTGCGACCTGCTCTGCCTCGGCGCCCCGGAGGACGTGATCGGCCGGCCGCTGCTGGAGGGCGGCCTGCGTCTGGTCGACTTCACCGCCAGCCCGAGCGAGCTGACCGAGCAGGAGACCGACAAGATCCCGCCACTGCTGGCGCTGCACTCCGGCCGGCTGGCCCGAGGGCTGCTCCGGGTGCAGGGGCCCGGCTCCGACGCCGGCACGACGGTCGACGCCATCTCCACGCCGGTGCTCAGCGACGGCCAGGTGGCCGGCGCGCTCACCTTCTTCTCAGCCGTCTGACCTGCGAGGACGTGTGGCGATCGCCGCACCGGGCGGTGCTGGGGCACAGCCATACCGAGGCCGTAGGGTGCCCTCATGCTCGATGTCGCTCTGTTGCCGGGCGCGTACGCGGTGTGCCGCCTGCCGGCCGGCGCCGTGCTGCCCCCGCACCTCTGGGGCGAGCTGGGCGACGGCGACGTGGTGACGGTGAGCTGGGCCGCCGACGGCGTCTCGGTGATCTGCCCCGCCGAGCGGGCCCCCACCGGGGCGGACGTGGAGACCGAATGGCGCTGCCTGCGGCTGGTCGGCCCGCTCGACGGGGCGGTCACCGGCACCCTCGCCGCGCTTGTCGACCCGCTCGCCCGGGCCCGGGTCGACGTGGTGGCCTTCTCCACGTACGACACCGACCACCTGCTGGTGCCCGCCGTGCGGCTGGTCGAGGCGACGGGCGCGCTGGAGCGGGCCGGCCACCGGGTCCGGACGTGACTTCACCCGCCCGGGTGATCCTCCTACGATGGGCTCGGCCGTCCGGCCATGACGACATCCGTCGCTGCCGAGGATCGCACCGTGCCCTGCACCCCGCCCCACCCCGCCCGCCGGCGACTCCCGGTGGTGCTGGCCGCCCTGCTCGCCCTCGCCGGCTGCGGCGCACCGCCCGAGCTGACTGATCCGGCCGCCTCCGCGACCGCCGCTCCGACGGCCTCCGCCACCCCCACCCCGAGCGCGACACCGACCGCGCCGGTGACCCCGACCGGGCCGGCGCGCACGGCGTCGACCCCGGACCCGACCGCCACGCCCTGCCGATCCGGCCCGTCCGGCGACCGGGTGGTCGCCCTGCTGCGCGGTTCGGCCCGGGTGCTGCCCCGCGACGTCCGGGTCACGGTGCGGACGGGACCGCTCTGCGCGGAGGGCTGGCAGTACACCGTGCTGGCGGTGAGCGGGCACGAGGAACTCCAGGTGGTCACCCGGGGCCGGCCCACCGCGCTGGAACTCGTCACCGCCGGCACGGACGTGTGCGGCGTGGAGGTGCGCGCCGCCGGCCCGTCCGGCATCCGGACCCTGGCCTGCGACGGCACCCCGGGTGCGTAGTCTGGGCGACATGCCGGGAACACCGCCGACCCGCTTCGTCTACCTGGGTCCCGAGGGCACCTTCGCCGAGCAGGCACTGCGCACCGTCCCGGCCGCCGAGCGAGGTGGCCGGACACCGGCGCGCAGCGTGGGCGAGGCGCTGGACGCCGTACGGGCGGGCGAGGCCGACGCGGCGCTGGTGCCCATGGAGAACTCGATCGGCGGCGCGGTCGGGGTGACCCTGGACGAGCTGGCCGAGGGGGAACCCCTGGTGATCACCCGTGAGGTGATCCTGCCGGTCGAGTTCGTGCTCGCCGCCCGCCCCGGGATCGCGCTGGCCGACGTGCGCACCGTGGCGGCCCACCCGCAGGCGTCCACCCAGTGCCGGGGCTGGCTGCGCGACCACCTGCCCGACGCCACGGTGGTCGACGTGCTCTCCAACGGCGCCGCCGCGGCGGGCGCGGCGAACGGCGAGTACGACGCCGCCATCTGCGCCCCGATCGGCGCCACCCGGCACCGGCTGGCCGTGCTCGCCGACAAGATCGCCGACCACCCGGACGCGGTGACCCGGTTCGCGCTGGTCTCCCGCCCCGGCCCGCCCCCGCCGCCGACCGGCGACGACGTGACCTCGCTGGCGGTCTACATCGCGCACGACCGGGTCGGCGCGCTGCTGTCGGTGCTCACGGAGCTGGCCACCCGCGGGGTGAACCTGACCCGGATCGAGTCCCGTCCCACCGGCGAGGCGCTCGGCCGTTACGTGTTCTTCCTCGACTGCACCGGCCACGTGGCCGACGTGCGCCTCGGCGAGGCGTTGCAGGGGCTGCGACGGGTCTGCGCGGACGTCCGCTTCCTCGGCTCGTACCCCCGGCACCGCTGGAACCCGGCGGCGGGCGACCGGCCGGTCCCCGCGCCGGCCGGCCTCTCCGACAGCGACTACGCGGACGCGGCGGCCTGGCTGTCCCGGCTGCGCGCGGGCGAGCTGAACTGACGGTGCCGGGGCGCCCGGAGGGGGCGCCCCGCGCACCGGGCGGTCACTGGAGCAGGCCGCCGAGCAGGCCGCCCTGCTGCTGCTGGGCGCCGCTGCCCTGCACCGGCGGCTCCTCGGAGGGCTGGACCACGACGAAGCCCTGGCCGGCGAAGCTCATCGTGAACGCCTCGCCGGTGCTCCGGCCGAGCAGCGTGCCCAGGCCGAGCTGCTCGGCGCGGTGGTAGCCGGTCTGGAGGTTGGCCGACCAGCAGACCGCGGCCTGCGGGTCGACGTAGGTGGGCTGGTCGACGTTGAGCACGACCGGGGTGCCCTTCGTGGTGATCGCGATCCGGCCGTGGCCGGTGAAGACGCAGTTGAACAGGCCGGACGAGGACGCCATCCCGGCACCGCCGACCATCTTGATGTCGTACTGGAGCGTCGAGTCGAAGGCCAGGACGCTGGAACCGTTGATCGACAGCGCGTCGCCGGGCTCCAGGTCGATGATGTGCACGTCCTTGGCGAGCTCGGCGAGGAAGACGTCGCCGCGCCCGGAGAGCTTCATCAGCGGCACGCCCTCACCGGTGAGCCGCTGCTTGATGAACTTGCCGATGCCGCCGGAGCCGAGCGCCTGGAACTGCACCTGACCCTGGTACGCGACCATGGACCCGACGCGGGCCATCGCCTCGCCGTTCAGCTCGATCTTCAGCATCTTGGAGTTCTGCAGCCGCATGCCCGGCTGCTGGGACTCCTTCTCAAGGTTCTCCGCGGAGAACAGCGCGCTGCGCATGGGTTTTCCTCCTGCATCGGGATGTGCCTGCACCGGAGGTTAGGGGACCCGCGCAACAGCGGGGATCGGCCGAGCGGGGCGCGCCGCGGGCCCGGTCAGCCCCAGCCGAGGGCGTGCAGGCGCTCGTCGTCGATGCCGAAGTGGTGGGCGATCTCGTGCACCACCGTCACGGCGACCTCGTCCACGACGTCGTCCTCGGTGTCGCAGATCCCCAGGATGGGATTGCGGAAGATGAGGATGCGGTCCGGCAGCACGCCGGCGTAGTCCCAGCCCCGCTCGGTGAGCGCGTGCCCCTCGTAGAGCCCGAGCAGGTCCTCGCCCGGCGGCGGGTCGTCCTCGACCAGGATGACCACGTTGCTCATCAGCCCGAGCAACTCCTCGGGCACCTCGTCGAGCGCCTCGCCGACGAGTTCCTCGAACCGCTCCCGGCTCATCTCCACGGCCACGCGGCCCGGTCACCCCTTCACGATCGGCACGCGGCACGGCAAGGGCGCCCGCCGGGCACCCCTGCCGTGTCGGGGGCGGTCAGCCCAGGCGGGCGTTCAGCGTGATCTGCGCGCCGGGGGAGAGCAGCCGGGAGATCGGGCAGTTCTCCTTGGCCGCCTCGGCCAGCTTGGTGAACTCGGCCTCGTCCAGGCCCGGGACCTGACCGACGGTCTCCAGCTCGATCCGGGTCACAGTCATGCCCGCGTCGGTCTTGTCGAAGTGCACCTTGGCGGTGGTCTCCACCGAGGTGTCGGTGGCGCCCGCGTCGGCGAGCTGCTTGGAGAGGGCCATCGAGAAGCAGCTGGCGTGCGCGGCGCCGATCAGCTCCTCGGGGTTGGTGCCCTCGCCCTCCTCGAAGCGGGACTTGAAGGAGTAGTTGCCGGTCAGGCCGCCCTTGCCGGTGTGGACGGTGCCGGACCCCTCGGTGAGGTTGCCCTGCCAGCGAGCGGATGCGGTACGGATAGGCATGGCACCGACGCTAACGGAAAGCGGCCGCGCCCGCACCGGCCTGTGGCCCTTGTGGTCCCCGTCATCACGTGCCGGCCGTGTCATGATTCGGGGCAGGCCCGCGTACGGGAAGGTGGCCGATGTCCCAGGATCCCCCCGTCCCCAGGCAGGACAACCGGTCCGACGACACGACCGTCGTGGAGTGGGGCGACGCCGAACCAGCTGCGCCCGGCCGCGTCGGGCGCTCGCTCGCCGGCCTGGGCCGGGACCACCGCCTCCCGCCGGTGCTCGCCGGTCTCGGCGCGGTGGCCGCGGTCGCCTCGCTGATCGGCGAGTGGCTGGTGATGACCGTGCCCGACGAGGGCCCGGACGGGAGCAGCACGGTCCGGCTTCCGAGCGGGGTCGCCGAGGTGGGCGGCTTCGGGGTGGCGTACCTCGTGGGGCTGCTCGGCCTTGCGGTCGCCGTGGCCCTGGCGCTGCGCGGCGCGCCGGCGGTGCGGCAGCACGCCCGGATCGCCGGTCTCGGCCTCGCGGCGGGCCTGCTGGCCGTGCTCGTCGCGACCGCCTTCTCCCTGCAGGAGGTGGGCCGCCGCGCCCTCTTCTTCCCGATCGAGCAGCGGTTGCAGGTGGAGCACGGGCGTGGCCTGGTCACCGCCTTCCTCGCCACCGTGCTGCTGGCCGCCGCGCTGCACCTGTCCGGCCGGGCCGGCGGCGCGCCGGCCGGCCGGGTGGACGAGCGCCGGGCGGAGCCGGGTGACGGGGAGCCGGACGCCTGGTCCGGCCGCGGCCGGCGCCGGGCGACCGGCGACGAGCTGCCGCCGGCCCCGGCGGACCTGAGCGTGCAGCCCACGACGCCCTTCGCCCGGCCCGAACCGCCCCGCTGACGGGGCGGCAACCAGGCCGTTCCCCGACCCCGGACCGCCCGGCGTGCGCCCCGCGGAGCGGGCCGTCCGGGACACCGGACGGCCCGCCGCGGGTTGGTGTCCGATTCGCCGAAAAGCCATGGTTGGGACCCGTTCCGCGAGATACGGTTGCTGCCCGCCGTCCGGTGGCCACGGCACCGAGGACCTGGACGGCCGACGCGACGGCGGCGGGCGAAGGAGGAACCATGACCCGCCCGGGACTGCCCAAGCTGATCGCCACCGACCTCGACGGCACGCTCGTCCGCAGCGACGACACCGTCTCGGCGTACACCCACGAGGTGCTTGACCGGGTGCGGGCCGCGGGGATCCCGGTGGTCGGCGCCACCGGCCGGGGGCCCCGCCTGACCGAGCTGACCCGCAACGACATCCGTGCCGCCGACTTCCTCGTGATGGCCGGCGGGGGCCGGGTGGTCGACCAGAGCGACCCGGCGGGGCCGCTGGTGCTGCGCGACGAGCGGCTGTCGGGCAGCGTGCTGGCCCGGATCCTGGCCGACCTGGAGGCGGCCGTCGGTCCGCTCACGGTCATGGTGGAGGCGTCGGACGAGCCCGACGCGCCGCTCTGGGGCGACTACCACCCGAGCTGGCCCTACCAGGACCGGTTCGAGGTGCGCAGCCGCGCGGAGTGCCTCTCCGGCGACGTGCTCAAGGCGTTCGCGCGGACCGCCGACCACCACGTGGACGAGCTGCTGGCGGCGGCCCGCCGGATCGTCCCGGCCCGGCTGGCCACGCTCACCCAGGCCGGGCTCGGCTTCGTCGAGATCTGCCCGCCCGGGGTGGACAAGTCCACCGGGCTCAGCGTGGTCGCCGAGCGGCTCGGCGTCGACCCGGCCGAGGTGCTGGTCTTCGGCGACCAGCCGAACGACCTGCCGATGTTCGAGTGGGCCGGCTGGGGCCGCGTGGCGGTGGCCAACGCGCACCCGGAGGTGCGGGCCGCGGCCGACGAGATCACCCTGCGCAACGACGACGACGGCGTCGCGGTCTACCTGGACCGACTACTCTCCCGGTGATGGGAGAGGCACCTCGGCTCGTCGCGACCGACATCGACGGCACGCTGCTCCGGGACGACCGGACGCTCAGCCCGCGCACCGCGGGGGTACTGGCCCGGATCTCCGCGGCGGGCACGCCGGTCGTGCTGGTCACCGGCCGCCCCATCCGCTGGCTCCAACTCGTGTACGAGCAGCTCGCCGAGCCGCTGCCGGCGATCTGCGCGAACGGCGCGGTGGTGTACGACCCGGTCACCGACGAGGTGCTCCGCGCCGATCCGCTCGCCCCCGAGCTGCTGGCCGAGGTGGCCCGGCGGCTCCGCGCCGAGGTGCCCGACGTGAGCTTCGCGGTGGAGATCGTGGACAGCCGGCAGATGCGGCACGAGGCGCACTACCCGCTGCGCTGGGACGCCGACGCCGACGCGATCCGGGCCATCGAGTCACCCGAGGAGCTGCTCGCCGCCCCGGCGGTGAAGCTGCTGGCCCGCGCCGGTGAGCAGGACCCGGACGTGTTCGTCCGGGTGGTGGCCGGCGCCCTGCAGGGGCTGGCCGAGGCGACCCACTCGTCGTACAGCGGGCTGGTGGAGATCTCCGCCGCCGGGGTGACCAAGGCGGCCGGCCTGGCCTGGTACGCGGCGCGACTCGGCATCGACGAGCGGGACGTGCTGGCCTTCGGCGACATGCCGAACGACGTGCCGATGCTGACCTGGGCCGGGCGGGCGGTGGCGGTCGCCAACGCCCACCCGGCCGTCCTGGCGATCGCCGACGAGGTCACCGGGGCGAACACGGAGGACGGTGTGGCCGCGTACCTCGAACAGGTCTTCGGGGTGGCCTGAGCGGCCGGCCGGTCAGAGGTACTGGCCGGGGGTGTGGCCCTCGTTGCCCTGCGGCATGCCCGGCATGCCCGGCACCATTCCGCCGCCCGGGCCGCTGGGCAGCGCCTGCCGGCCGGAGCGCATCTGCTCCAGCTGGACGCGGGCGGCCATCTGCTGGGCGACCAGCGCGGCCTGGATCCCGTGGAACAGCCCTTCCAGCCAGCCGACCAGCTGGGCGTGGGCGATCCGCAGCTCGCCCTCGCTGGGCGCCTGGTCCTCGGTGAAGGGCAGCGAGATCCGTTCCAGCTCCTCGCGCAGCTCGGGGGCGAGGCCCTCCTTCAGCTCGACGATCGAGCGCTCGTGGATCTCCCGCATCCGGTTCCGGCTGGCGTCGTCCAGGGGTGCCGCCTTGACCTCCTCCAGCAGCTGCTTGATCATGCTGCCGATCCGCATCACCTTGGCGGGCTGCTCGACCAGGCGGGTCGGATCCTCGCCCTGGCCCTCCTCGGTCTGCACCGTGCCGACCGGCCGGCCGTCCGGCCCGACCACCACCACGGTGCCGGGGATGCCATCGTTGCCCTGTTCGTCGTCCTGTCCGGCGAAGCGCGCTTCGGTCATGGGACCCATCTTTACCCACGTCCACCACGCGCACGCGCCCGGACCGGCTGCCGGGCCGGGTACCACCCGGCCGGGGCGCGCTACCGTCGCCGTCATGCCCGCAGACCCGCGCGCCGTGCTGACCCGGCCGGCCCCGCCGCCGGACGCCACCGTCGCCTATGGCGACCACCCGGACCAGTGCGCCGACCTGCGCCGGCCGGCGGGCGACGGGCCGCCCCGCCGGCTGGTGGTCGTGGTGCACGGCGGTTTCTGGCGGGCCGAGTACGACCGCACCCACACCGGCCCGATGGCGGCGGCGCTGGCCGCGCTCGGCCACCCGGTCGCCCAGGTCGAGTACCGGCGCACCGGCCAGCCGGGCGGGGGCTGGCCGCACACGCTCACCGACGTGCTGGCCGGGGTGGCGGCGCTGCCCGGGTTGGCCGCGGCCGCGCTGCCGGGCCTGGTGGCGTCCGCCCCACCGATCGTCGTGGGCCACTCGGCCGGCGGGCACCTGGCGCTGTACGCCGCCGCGCACGCCCCGACCACGGTCGGCGGTGTGCTGGCGCTGGCGCCGGTCGCGGACCTCGCCGAGGCGTACCGGCTGGATCTGGACTCCGGCGCGGTGGCCGCGCTGCTCGGCGGCGGCCCGGCCGACTTTCCGGACCGGTACGCGGCCGCCGATCCATCGGCATTGGTGCCGGTACAACCACGGACAGTAGTCATGCATGGCCTTCTCGACCAGCAGGTCCCGATCGCCATCAGCCGGTCCTGGGTGGCGGCCGCCCGGGCTGCGGGCAGTGCAGCCACGCTGATTGAGCTGCCCAAATGCGAGCATTTCGGGCTGATCGCGCCGGACTCGGCGGCCTGGCCGCAGGTGGTCGACGCGTTGCGGTCGCTTCACGATGATCTTCACGGCATTGACGCAGCGTCGCGGAGCAGGTAGAACGCCGAGGGGGCGTTGCACCCTGGCCGCTCCATCGGGAAGGAAATTGGTGTCACAGATGAACCGCAGGCGGGCGCTACAACTGCTGGCCGCACTGGGTACCACCGGGTTGGCGGCGGGCTGTGGCTCCGGAACCGACACCGCCGACGAGGCGAAGCCCGGCAGCCCCATCAAGATTGGTCTGATCGTTCCCGGCAGTGGGCCGAACAAGGTCATCGGCGACGAGATCATCAACGGGTTCCAGATGTTCCTCACCCTCAACGAGGGGCAACTCGGCGGCCACCCCGTGACGCTGGTGCCGGCCGAGGAGGGCGACACCGCCAAGACCGGCCAGGCCGCCGTCGACCGGCTGGTCAAGGAGGGCGTGCTGGCACTCACCGGCGTGGTCAGCTCCGCAGTGATGCTCGGCATCCGGGACGCCGTGGAGCAGGCGCGGGTGCCGTTGGTCGGCTCCAACGCCTCCCCCATCAGCCTGCAGAGCGTCGTCTACATCTGGCGGACCTCCTACGTGCTGAACGAGCCGGGCGAGGCGCTCGGGCAGTACCTGCGGGACAAGCTGGACGAGTCCAGCCGGATCGCGATCTTCGGCACCCAGGGCCAGAGCAGCCGGGACGTCATCGACGGCCTCCGGCGCGGCTACGAGCAGGGCGGCCGCCGGCTGACCGATGACCCGGTCCTCACCCCCGACTACCCCAACCCCGGCAAGGGCGCCTACACGGGCTCGATCCGCAAGGCCCTGGACCGGCGGCCCGCGCCCGACGCGGTCTTCTGCCACTACTTCGGGGTGCAGGCCGTGCAGTTCGTCAAGCAGCTCTACGCCGAGGGCTACCGCGGCCCCGTCTACGCGCCCGGGTTCCTGACCGAGGGCACCGTGCTCGGCCAGCTCGACGACGGCGAGAAGGGCGAGGAGCGGGGGCTGATCGAGAAGTACGGCATCGAGACCGCGCTGAACTACTCGGCCGACCTGAACAACACCGCCAACCGGGTGTTCGCCTCGGCGTACCGCAAGACCTACAACGCCTCACCCACCACCTACGCGATGGCCTCGTACGACGCCGCGCAGGTGCTGAACAAGGCGATCCGGCTGGTCGGCGGCAACCCGACGCCGCAGCAGGTCAACCTGGCGCTCGGCAAGATCGGCCAGATCGACAGCCCGCGCGGCGCCTGGCAGTTCAACCAGTCGCGCACCCCGCAGCAGAAGTGGTACCTGCGCCGGGTCCAGCTCGACGGCCAGATGCTCGCCAACGTCGTGATCAACGAGCTGGCGACGCTCGGCTGATCCACCCCGCGTACGCGAAACGGGCGGCCTCCCCTCGGGGAGACCGCCCGTTCCCGTGCGGTCAGTGGCGCAGCTCGGCGATACAGCACTTCACGCTGCCGCCGCCCTTCTTCAGCTCGGCCAGCTCGACCGGGACCGGGTGGTAGCCGGCCGTCTTGAGCTTGCCGGCCAGCCGGGTCGCCTCGCTGTTCAGCACGACGTTGAGCCCGTCGCTGACCAGGTTGAGTCCGAAGGTCAGGGCGTCCTCGTCGTCCGCGACCACCGCGTCGGGGAAGAGCTGGGTGAGCACCTTCTGGCTGGCCGCCGAGAAGGCGCCCGGGTAGTAGACGATGTTCTCGTCGTCGATCGAGGCGAGCGCCACGTCCAGGTGGTAGAAGCGCGGGTCGACCAGGCGCAGCGAGACCACCGGCCGGTGGAGCGCCTCCTGCGCCTCGGCGTGCGCGGCCAGCTCGGTGCGGAACCCGTGGCCGGCGAGGATCAGCCCGCCGTACGCCTCCGGCAGGTAGGCGAAGTCACCCTCGCCCTCGTTGGTCTCGCTCGGCGCGATGAACCGCCAGCCGTTCTCCTCGTAGAACGCCCGGTGCGCGGCGGCCTCGGCGGCCCGCTGCTCATGCTTGAACTGGGCGCCGTAGACCGTGCCGTCCACCACGAACGCGCCGTTGGCGGCGAAGACCATGTCCGGCAGCCCCCGCCCGGGGGTGAGCAGGTGCACCTCGTGGCCGAGGCCGACCAGGGTCTCGCGCAGGCGGTCCCACTGCTTGACCGCCAGCTCGGCGTCGACCGGGGCGGTCACATCCATCCACGGGTTGATCGCGTACTCGACCGCGAAGTGCTCGGGCGAGCACATGAGATATGTCCGCTTTCGCGGGACTCGCTGCTGGTTCACGGTCACCAAGAGTAGGTACGGTACAACTTTGGTAACAGCCACAACCATTGCTTCCCAGAGGCGGAACGTTGCAGATAGACGCGGTCGACCAGCGAATCATTGCGTTGCTCGTGGCGGATGCCCGCGCCTCGTACGCGGACATCGGCACGCGGGTGTCACTCTCCGCCCCCGCCGTCAAGCGCCGGGTCGACCGACTCCGATCGGCGGGGGTCATCCGCGGCTTCACCGCGGTCGTCGACCCGGCCGCCGTCGGCTGGACCACCGAGGCGTTCGTCGAGCTGTTCTGTGCCGGCCGGACCACCCCCGCCCAGATCGGCGCCGCCGCGCGGCGGCATCCCGAGGTCGTCGGCGCGTACACCGTCTCCGGCGAGGCGGACGCCCTCGTGCACCTGCGGGCCGCCGACATCGCGCACCTGGAGGAGGCACTGGAGCGGCTGCGGGCCGAGTCCTTCGTCACCTCGTCCCGCAGCACCATCGTCCTCTCCCGGCTGGTCGAGTCCCCCGGCGTCGGTCCCTCCTCCCCTTGACCTGAACCGCACTTCATGTCGTCAACTGGGACCGGACGTACCGGGGCGACAACGGGGAGGCGACGTGCGGGCGGTGTGGCTACGGGAGTTCGGCGGGCCGGAGGTGCTGGTCCCCGGACCGGCGCCCGATCCGGTGCCCGGCCCGGGACAGGTGCTCGTCGAGGTGGCGCACGCGAACATCACCTTCGTCGAGACGATGTTCCGCGCGACCGGGTTCGGCCCGTTCACCGCCACGCTGCCGGTGATCCCCGGCAACGGCGTCGGCGGGACGATCACCGGGGTGGGCCCCGACGTCGATCCGGCGCTGCTCGGCCGGCGGGTGGTCAGCAGCACCGGCGGCACCGGCGCGTACGCCGAGCGCGTGGCGGTGGACCAGGGCGCACCGATCCCCGTACCGGACGGGCTGCCGCTGGACGCGGCCGTGGCGCTGCTCGCCGACGGCCGGACCGCGCTCATGCTGGCCCGGGCGGCGGCGCTGCGGCCCGGCGAGCGGGTGCTGGTCGAGGCGGCGGCCGGCGGGGTGGGCGGCCTGCTCACCCAGCTCGCCACGGCGGCCGGCGCACGGGTCGTCGCCGCGGCCGGCGGCCCCCGCAAGGTCGCCCTGCTGCGCGAGCGCGGCCTCGACCCGGCGGTCGACTACCGGGAGCCGGGCTGGACCGACCGGGTCAGGGCGGCCGTCGGCGGGGTGGACGTGGTCTTCGACGGGGTGGGCGGGCCGCTCGCCCGCGCGGCCTTCGACCTGCTCGACCGGGGCGGTCGGATGGTCAGCTTCGGGCTTGCCGGCGGCGCCTGGGCGGACGTGCCCGAGGCGGAGGCCGCGGCCCGGGGGGTGACCCTGCTCCGCCCCCGCGGCACCCCCGACGAGCTGCGCGCCCTCACCGAACAGGCGCTCGCCGAGGGGGCCGCCGGCCGGCTCCGGCCGCTCATCGGGCAGCGGTTCCCGCTGGAGCGGGCCGCCGACGCGCACGCCGCCATCCAGTCCCGGGCCACGGTGGGCAAGACCCTCCTCGACGTCCGCTGACGCCGCTGGGCCGTGCCGCCGCCGTCAGAGGTACATGCCGGTGCGGTGCTCCTCGGTGCGGGCCGGCTTGTCCCCCTCGCCGAAGAAGCGCTTGCCGCCGAACTCCCCGTGCAACCGGTCGTCCAGCTCGTCGGCCAGCCCGGTCATCACCTGCACGGCGAGCATCAGGTGGGTGGCCTGGAAGTTGCGGCCGAACACCGGGATCGAGGCCCACACGGTGTCGTCGGCGCAGTAGAGCCGGCCGATCGGCATCCGGTTGGTCAGCTCGGAGAGCTTCACGTAGAGACGCTCGGTCGGCTCGACCTCGGTGAGCACCGGGGAGAAGACGTCGACCAGGGGCGGGTTGTCGCGGACCCGCACGAAGACCATCGCCGAGCCGGCGCGGATATTGATGTCGCCGTCCGAGTCGACCTGCACCTGGTCGGCGTTGGACTTCAGCATCGTGGAGACGACCGTGCGGACCCGCTCCTCCAGGGCCAGCACGTCGTTCTCGCCCGCCTGGGCGGCGGCCGCAGCCGCCAGCGCCTCGTCGAGGTCGGCCTCCACGTCGCGGTCCGGGCCGAACTCGCTGCGCGCGGTGCCGAGCGGCTCCTCCGGCAGCGGCTCCCCCTCGGCGTCGTGCACGAGGTAGACCAGGAAGGCGGGGTGCGGGGCGCCGTAGACGTCGCGGAGGGTCCGGGACAGCACCGCCGACAGTCGGGTGGCCTCGTCGGCGAGGCAGTCCAGGCCGAACTGCTCACCGGAGCCCGCCACCACGCCGGGCGGGGACCAGCCGAGCGCGATCATGTCGGCCACCGCGGCCCGGTCCAGCCGGTAGCCCTGCGGCAGGGTCGCGTTGCCGACGGCCCGCGCCGACAGGCGGCCCTCCTCGCCCGCGTCCACGCTCACCGAGTAGACGGCGTCACCGGTGCCGGAGGCGGTCGGGTCGAGGGTGACCTCCAGGTGCGCGCCGGCGGGCAGCCCGCGCAGCCGGTCGGCCAGCGCGCGAGCGAACTCCCGCCAGGCCTCGGTCACCTTGGCTCGCAGGTCGGCCGTGGTCGGCTCGTCCAGCAGGATCGACTCGTGCTGCTCCGGCGTCGCGCCGGCGGGCTCACCAGCCGGCGCCGAGGGGTGGTCTGCCGTCATGATCGCCTCCGTCCGTCCTCGCCACCCTACCCACGGAGGATGGGGGCCCAATCACCCCGACCGGCATCGGACAGCGGGCCGGAAGGCCTTAGTCGGCGGGGGCGGTCCCGTCCAGCTCCACGGGCCACGTGCCGGCCAGCGCGCCGAGCCGGGCGGCCGCCGCGGCCGGGTCCGCGCCGCGTCCCACAGCCATCCCCAGCAGGTACGCGGTCACCGGCGCTCCCGGTCGCAGCACCTGGTGCGCCACGTCCCTGGCCAGGTCGAGCACGGTCGGCACCGGCACCTCGGCCGGGTCCAGCCCCAGCTCGGCGCAGGCCGCCGTGACCCAGTCGTCCATCGCCGTCATCTCGTCCACTCCTCGGCCCGGCGTACGTCCTCGTCAGTGTCGCAGTCGAACCACGGTGGCGGCCCGGACCCGGACCAGGACACCTCCCGCACGGTCGCGCCGGCCAGCAGCCCGCGCACCGGCGCCCCGTCGACCGTGCCGCCCCGCTCGGCGGCGAGCCGGTCCAGCGCGGCCCGGAGCGCGCTCACCCGCCACACCGCGCAGAGCTGCTGCCGGCGGCCCCCGTCGTCGACGTAGCACGCCACCCCGGCGGCCGAGCCGTCGAGGGCGCCTCGCAGCTCGGCCACCGCCGCGGGCGTGAGCAGCGGCAGGTCGGCCGCGAGCAGGGCGACGGTGCTGGTGCCGGGGTCGAGCAGGGCCAACCCCGCCGCCGTCCCGGCCACCGGGCCGCCGCCGGGCGGCTCCTCGCGGGTCACCCGGACCCCCTCGGGCACCGGGCCGGCCGGGCCGACCACGATCCGCTCGCCCGCGTCGGCCACCGCCGCCAGCACCCGGTGCAGCATGGGCCGGCCGCCGACCGGCCGGGCCGGCTTGTCCACCCCGCCCATCCGGCGGGCCGCGCCACCCGAGAGCACCACCGCCGCGTACGCCGTCACCGGCCCACGGTAACCGCGGCGGCGTCGCCGTGCGGGTGGCCCGGGGCGCGGGGCAGGATGGGCGGCATGGGACGGGCGACTGACCGGCGGGGCGTGCTCCGGATCGACCTCGACGCGGCGGCCGACGGGCGGGCGCGGATCCGCCGACAGGACACCCTCGCGGTGGAGGAGCCGCTGGAGATCCGGGTGGGCCCGCCGGGCCCCGGCCGGCGCAAGCCGCTCGCGGTGACCATGCGCACCCCCGGCGACGACCTGGACCTGGCGATCGGCTTCCTGCTCACCGAGGGGCTGATCCGGTCGAGCGACGACGTGCGCACCGCGCAGCTCTGCGCCGGGGCGGAGACCCCCAACACCTACAACGTGGTCGACGTGGTGCTGGCCCCCGGAGTGCCGGAGCCCGTCACCGACCCGTCCCGGAACTTCTACACGACCAGCTCGTGCGGGGTCTGCGGCAAGGCGAGCATCGACTCCGTCCGGACCCGCTCGCAGTTCGCCGTCCGCGAGGATCCGCTGGCGGTGACCGCCGAGCTGCTCGCCGGGCTGCCCGACCGGCTGCGCGCCGCCCAGCGCGCCTTCGACCGCACCGGCGGCCTGCACGCGGCCGGCCTCTTCACCGCCGACGGTGAGCTGGTGGTGCTGCGCGAGGACGTCGGCCGGCACAACGCGGTGGACAAGGTGGTCGGCTGGGCCGTCCGGGAACGCCGGCTGCCGCTGGCCGGGCACGTGCTGCTGGTGTCCGGCCGGGCGAGCTTCGAGCTGACCCAGAAGGCGTGGATGGCCGGCGTCCCGCTGCTCGCCGCGGTCTCCGCGCCCAGCACGCTCGCCGCCGACCTGGCCGAGGAGGCCGGGATGACGCTTGTCGGCTTCCTGCGCGGCAGGACCATGAACGTCTACACGGGGGCGCAGCGCGTGCCCGGCTGAGCCGGTCACCGGCGGGGACGGCGCCGCCGGCGGCGCAGCACCGTGCCGGCGGTCGCCGGCCAGCCGTCCAGCTCGGACGGGGACAGCCCGCGGCGGAGCGCGTCGTCGAGGAGCACGGCGAGCGGGTAGCCGGGATGCGCGGCGAGCACCCGTTCCAGGGCGACCGCCGCCAGGGCGCCGTGCCCGGCCCGCCACGCGGCGAAGGCCAGGAGGCAACCCGGGGCGGCGATCAGCTCCGGCTCGGCCCGGCGCAGCACGTCGGTCCAGAGGCCGATGTCGGCGTCCCGGCCGTCCGTGCGGGACCAGGCGTGGTCGCGGACCTCGAGGTGGGTGAGGAGGACCGTCAACCAGGCCACCTCGTCGTCGCCCAGGCGCTCACCGCGCCGGTGCCGCCGGAACGCGCCGCGCACCGCCGCCACCCCTGCGGATCCGACCGGAGGGCCTCCGGCGAGCCCGGCCAGGCGGCCGTGGGCCCGGGCGGTGGCACGGCGCATGGCCACCCGGACCGGCCCGCCGATCGGGGCGACCTGCGCGGCCAGCGCGGCACGGTCGGGCAGGGCGACCTGACCGGCGAAGACGGCCGCCGCGCTGACCCGGCTGGCCGCCGGGTCGTACGGGGTGCCCTCGGGCGGGCAGCAGGCCGGCTCGGCGCAGAGGTAGGACCACCAGCGCCCCTCGGTCACCCGGAGCGCGTCGAGGACGACGAGCCCGGCCTGGTCCAGGGCCTCGCCGACCGCGTCGACCGCGCCGGTGACCCGGGCGGCCGGGCCGTAGCCGAGCACGGTGGCGGCGTCGGCGCCCTGGCGGGCCACCACCTCGGCCAGGTGCCGCGCGGCCGGACGCGGGTCGCTGCCCGGCTCGGGCAGGTCGCCCCGCGCCGCGAAGACGACCCGCCGGCCGCGCACCGCCACCACCACGACGCTGTCGGCGGGATGGAAGCCGAGCAGGTACGGCACGGCGGCCACGAGGTCGGCGGGCGAGCGGACGGCGAGGCGGGGACGCTCCGTGGAGTTCATGCCGGCAGCGTGCGGCGCACGGGTGCCGGCCCGACAGGCCCTGTGGACGACACGCGGGTTGTCCACAGACACGGAGAGTATCGGGCCAGGTGGGCGAGGAACGGCACACCGCTGAGCCGTGCACGGCCCGCGCCGGCCGCGCGGACCGGCTACGTTGCGCTCATGGACCTGGCGTACCTGCGGGCACACCCGGAGCACCTGCCGACCTTCCTGACCCACCAGCGGATCCGGGAGACGCCGGTCTCCGGCGGGGACATCTGCGCCGCGTCCCGGCTCACCCTGGACGACGGGCACTCGGTCTTCGCCAAGACCTGGCCCGAGCACGCGGAACGGGCCGTGCCCGAGGGCTTCTTCACCGCCGAGGCGGCCGGGCTGCGCTGGCTGCGCGAGGCCGGCACGGTCGCCGTACCGGAGGTGGTGGTGGCGCTGCCCGAACTGCTGGCGCTCGACTGGGTCGAGCCCGGCGAGCCGACGCCGGAGGCGGCCGAGCTGTTCGGCCGGGAGCTGGCCGGGCTGCACCGGGCCGTCGCCCCCGCCTTCGGCGCCGAGTGGCCCGGGTTCATCGGCGCGCTGCCGCAGGACAACACGCCCGACCCGGGCCCGTGGTCCGCGTGGTTCGCGCGGCGGCGGCTGCTCCCCTACCTGCGGATGTCGGTCGACAACGGCGCGCTCACGCCCGCGGAGGCCGGCCCCGTCGAGGAGCTGATCGACCGGATCGCCGAGTTCGGCGGCGACGAGCCGCCGGCCCGGATCCACGGCGACCTCTGGCCCGGCAACCTCCTGTGGGGCGTCGACGACCGGGTCTGGCTGGTGGACCCCGCCGCGCACGGCGGCCACCGGGAGACCGACCTGGCCCAGCTCGCCCTCTTCGGCGGCCCGCCGCACCTCGACCGGATCACGGCGGCCTACCGGGAGGCGTGGCCGCTGGCCGACGGCTGGCGGGAGCGGGTGCCGCTGCACCAGCTCCACCTGCTGCTGGTGCACACCGCGCTGTTCGGCGCCGCGTACCGGGCCGCGGTGGACTCCGTCGCCCGCGCCGCACTGCGCGGCGCCGGACGCGCTACGGTCGACGGGTGACCGCCGCCCCGACGACGACCGACGGGGTCCTCGTCGACCGCTACGGCCGGATCGCCCGGGACCTCCGGGTCTCGCTGACCGACAAGTGCAACCTGCGCTGCACCTACTGCATGCCCGCCGAGGGGCTGCCCTGGCTGGCCGGGCCGCAGCTGCTCGATGACGACGAGATCGTCCGGCTGATCCGGGTTGCCGTGCAGCGGCTCGGCGTCACCGAGGTCCGCTTCACCGGCGGCGAGCCGCTGATCCGGCCCGGCCTGGCCCGCATCGTCTCGGCGGTGGCCGCGCTGGAGCCCCGCCCGCGCATCTCGCTGACCACCAACGGCATCGGCCTGGACCGCCTCGCGCCCACCCTGCGCGCCGCCGGGCTGGACCGGGTCAACGTCTCGCTGGACACCCTGGACCGCGCGCGGTTCGCCGAGCTGACCCGTCGGGACCGGCACGCCGACGTGCTGGCCGGGCTGGCCGGCGCGGCGGCGGCCGGGCTGACCCCGGTGAAGATCAACACCGTGCTGATGCGCGGCGTCAACGACGACGAGGCGCCCGCGCTGCTCCGCTTCGCCCTGGCCCACGGCTACGAGCTGCGGTTCATCGAGCAGATGCCGCTGGACGCCCAGCACGGCTGGGACCGGTCGACCATGGTCGTCGCCGACGAGATCCTCGCCGCCCTGCGCGCCGAGTTCGCGTTGACCGCCGACCCGGGCGGGCGGGGGGCGGCCCCGGCCGAGACCTGGCTGGTGGACGGCGGCCCGGCCCGGGTCGGTGTGATCGCGAGCGTGACCCGGCCGTTCTGCGGCGACTGCGACCGGACCCGGCTCACCGCCGACGGTCAGGTCCGCAACTGCCTCTTCGCCACCGAGGAGTCCGACCTGCGCGGCGCACTGCGCGGCGGGGCGGACGACGAGGAGCTGGCCCGGCGCTGGCGTGCCGCGATGTGGGGCAAGCGGGCCGGGCACGGCATCGACGACCCCACCTTCCTGCAACCCGCCCGCCCCATGTCGGCGATCGGAGGCTGACCGGTGCAGCTCACCGTCCGCTATTTCGCCGGCGCGCGGGCCGCGGCCGGGCGCGCCGAGGAGACCGCGACCGCCGGCCGGTCGCTCGACGCGCTCCTGGACGAGCTGACCGAGCGGCACGGCGAGCGGCTGGCCATGGTGCTGAAGGCGGCGAGTTTCCTGGTCGACGGGGTGGCCTGCCATGATCGTCAGGCACCGCTGCCGGCCGGGGCGACGGTCGACGTGCTGCCGCCCTTCGCGGGCGGCTGAGGGAGGCTCCCGTGTTGGCGATGGCGTCGTTCGTGGGCTTCGCTGTGCTCGTCACCGCCCTGATCCACCTCTACCTGTGGAAGCGGCTGGTGCGGGACACCACCCGCCCGGGCCGCCTGCGGAAGGCCGGCGGGGTGGTCGCGCTGCTGCTGGCGCTGCTGGTCCCGGCGACCATGGCGGGCACCCGCAGCGGCGCCCAGTGGCTGGCCTGGCCCGGCTATCTCTGGCTGGCCCTGATGTTCTACCTGCTGGTGCTGCTGCTGGTGCTGGAGGTGCCCACGGCGGTCGTGAAGCTCGTGCTGCGCCGCCGCGAGCGCGCCGTCGCCGCCACCGATTCCGAGCCGGCGCTGGTCCCGGCCGGGTCCACCGCCGGCCGGGGGGACCTCGCCGGTGGGCCGGACCGGGTGCCGGCCGGCGGCGCGTCGGCGTCGCCCGTCGCGCTCGCGGACCCGCCGGCCGTGGAGCCGGCCGGCCTGTCGGAGGCCACGGCCGGCCGGCCCGCCCCCTCGGCCGATGGTCCGAGCGATCCGCCGCCCGGTACCGGCACCCCACCCGCCGCGCCGGACCACGACCCGTCCCGCCGGTTGCTGCTGGCCCGGGGCGCCGCCATCTTCGCCGGGCTCACCGCCGCGAGCGTGACCGGGTACGGCGTGCGCACCGCAATGGGACCGCCCCGGCTGGACCGGGTGCAGATCCCGCTGGCCAAGCTGCCCCGCGCCATGGACGGGCTGCGCGTCGCCACCGTCTCGGACATCCACCTCGGGCCGCTGCGCGGCCGGGCGCACACCGAGCGGATCGTCGCGATGATCAACCGGCTCGACGCCGACCTGGTGGCCGTCGTCGGTGACCTGGTCGACGGCTCGGTGGCCGAGCTGGGGCCGGCCGCGGAACCGCTGCGCGACCTGCGCTCGCGCCACGGCAGCTTCTTCGTCACCGGCAACCACGAGTACTACTCCGGTGTGGAGGAGTGGGTACGCGAGGTGGACCGGCTCGGCCTGCGGGTGCTCCAGAACGAGCGCCAGGAGATCCGGGCGCGGGGCGGCGTGCTCGACCTGGCCGGCGTCAACGACGTCACGGCCGCCGGCACCGGGCTGGCCGCCCCCGCCGACTACGCCGCCGCCCTCGGCGACCGGGATCCGTCCGGCCCCGTGGTGCTGCTGGCCCACCAGCCGGTGGCCGCGCACGAGGCGGCGAAGTTCGGCGTGGACCTCCAACTGTCCGGGCACACCCACGGCGGCCAGATGGCGCCGTTCAACCTGCTGGTGAAGCTCCAGCAGCCGGTCGTCTCCGGCCTGGGCGAGGTGGACGGCACCAAGGTCTACGTCACCAACGGCGCCGGCTTCTGGGGCCCGCCGGTCCGGGTGGGCGCGCCGCCGCAGGTGACCCTCGTCGAGCTGCGCGCCCCATAGCGCCTCCGGGCCGCCCGGTCCAGCACCGCATTGCTCAGGTCACGCGTACGCGTGGCGGCGGGCGGCCGGAGGACCGGGCGTGACAGGATGCGGCGTGCCTCCGTTCAACGCCGCACCCCCCGGTGGCCCCCCGTCGTTCGTCGCGGACCTGCACATCCACTCGAAGTACTCGCGCGCGTGCAGCCGTGACCTGACCCTGCCGAACCTCGGCTGGTGGGCCCGCCGCAAGGGCATCGGCGTCCTCGGCACCGGCGACTTCACCCACCCCGCCTGGTACGACCACCTGCGCGAGACCCTGCACCCGGCCGAGCCCGGCCTCTACCGGCTGAGCCCGGAGGCGGAGCGGGACATCGCCCGGCGGTTGCCGCCCCGGCTCGCCAGTGCGGCGGAGGCGGACCCGGTCCGGTTCATGCTCAGCGTGGAGATCTCCACGATCTACAAGCGGGACGACCGGACCCGGAAGGTGCACCACCTCATCTACCTGCCGGACCTGGACGCGGTGGCCCGGTTCAACGCGGCGCTGGGGCGGATCGGCAACCTGGGCTCGGACGGCCGGCCGATCCTCGGGCTGGACTCCCGCGACCTGCTGGAGATCACGCTGGAGGCCAGCCCGGACGGCTACCTGGTGCCGGCGCACATCTGGACGCCCTGGTTCTCCGCGCTCGGCTCGAAGTCCGGCTTCGACGCCATCGCCGACTGCTACGCCGACCTGGCCGAGCACATCTTCGCCGTGGAGACCGGCCTCTCCTCCGACCCGGAGATGAACTGGCGGGTCGGCAGCCTGGACCGCTACCAGCTGGTGTCGAATTCGGACGCCCACTCGCCGCCCGCGTTGGCCCGGGAGGCCACCGTCCTCGACTCGGCGCGGGACTACTTCGCCATCCGCGAGGCGCTGCGCACCGGCGACGGGCTGGCCGGCACCATCGAGTTCTTCCCGGAGGAGGGCAAGTACCACGCCGACGGGCACCGGCTCTGCGGCGTGAACTGGTCCCCGGAGCGCACCCGGGAGGCCGGCGGGCGCTGCCCGGAGTGCGGGAAGCCGCTGACGGTGGGCGTGCTGAGCCGGGTGGCGGAGCTTGCCGACCGGCCCGAGGGGCACCGGCCGGCGCACGCCCGGGAGGTGACCCACCTGGTGCCGCTGGCCGAGATCCTCGGTGAGCTCAACAAGGTCGGCGCGCGCTCCAAGAAGGTCGAGGGGAAGCTCCACGAGCTGATCGCCGCGCTGGGCCCGGAGCTGGACATCCTCACCCGTACCCCGCTGGACGAGATCGGCCGGGTCGGCGGTGAGCTGCTCGCCGAGGGCATCGGCCGGCTGCGCCGCGGCGAGGTGCGCCGGGTCCCCGGCTACGACGGCGAGTACGGGGTGATCACGTTGTTCGACCCGGCCGAGCTGGGGTCGTCGACCGGCGGCGCCGGCCAGGACACGCTCTTCGACGTACCCGTGCCCGCGCAGCGGAAGCCCGCGGAGCCGGCGGCGAAGCCCAGGGCCCGGCGCCCGGCGGCGGCCAAGGCGGAGCCGAAGCGCAAGCCCGCCCCGCCGCCCCCGCCACCGATCGCGCCGGCGCCCTCCCCGCACGAGCCGTTCGAGCCGATGCTCGCCGGGATGGAGGAGGTCGGCACCGGGCTGCTGGACCGGCTCGACGCGATGCAGCGGGTGGCCGCCTCGGCGCCGGGCGGCCCGCTGCTCATCGTGGCCGGCCCGGGCACGGGCAAGACGCGGACGCTCACCCACCGGATCGCGTACCTGTGCGCGGAGCTGAACGTCTTCCCGGAGCAGTGCCTGGCGATCACCTTCACCCGGCGCGCGGCCGAGGAGCTGCGGCACCGCCTGGACGGGCTGCTCGGCCCGGTGGCCGAGGACGTCACGGTGGGCACCTTCCACTCGCTGGGCCTCACCATCCTGCGGGAGAACGCGCCGGCCGCGGGCCTGCCGGCGGACTTCCGCATCGCCGACGACGCCGACCGGGCCGCCGCCCGCGCGGAGGCCGGCGAGGACGACGAGCGGTACGCCGCGCTGCTGCGCAAGCGGGACCTGGTCGACCTGGACGAGCTGCTCACCCTGCCGGTGGCGCTGCTGAAGGGCGACCGGAAGCTGGTCCGGGAGTACCGCGAGCGCTGGAAGTGGATCTTCGTCGACGAGTACCAGGATGTCGACGCCGTCCAGTACGACCTCCTCCGGCTGCTCAGCCCCGCCGACGGCAACCTGTGCGCGATCGGCGACCCCGACCAGGCGATCTACTCGTTCCGGGGCGCGGACGTCGGCTACTTCCTGCGCTTCTCCCAGGACTTCACCGACGCCCGGCTGGTCCGGCTGAACCGCAACTACCGCTCGTCGGCGCCCATCCTGGCCGCCGCCGTGCAGGCCATCGCGCCGTCGTCGCTGGTCCGCGGCCGCCGGCTCGACCCGGCCCGGCTCGACCCGGAGGCCCCGCTGGTGGGTCGCTACGCCACGACCTCCGTCGCGGACGAGGCCGACTTCCTGGTACGCACCATCGACGACCTGGTCGGTGGCCTTTCCCACCGCTCGCTCGACTCGGGCCGGATCGACGGGCGGGCCACCTCGCTGTCCTTCTCCGACATCGCGGTGCTCTACCGCACCGACTCGCAGGCCGCGCCGATCGTGGACGCGCTGGCCCGGGCGAACATCCCCGTGCAGAAGCGCTCGCACGACCGCCTGCGCGACCGGCCGGGCGTGACCGCCATCGCCCGCGAGCTGCGGCACGCCGGGCTCGACGGTTCCCTCGCCGCCCGGGTACGGCTGGCCGGCCAGATCCTGGCGGAACGCTTCGCCGTGCCGACCCTCGACGGCTCCGGCGCGGTACGCCCCGAGGACGTCCGCACCGCGGTCGACCTGCTCACCCCGCTGGCCCGGCGCTGCGGCGACGACCTGGAGCTGTTCCTCGCCCAACTCGCCACCGGGGCGGAGGTGGACGCCCTCGACCCGCGTGCCGAGGCGGTCACCCTGCTCACCCTGCACGCGGCGAAGGGGCTGGAATTCCCGGTGGTCTTCCTGGTCGGCGCCGAGGACGGGCTGCTGCCGCTGCGCTGGCCCGGGCAGGAGCCGGACGACGACGCGGTGGCCGAGGAACGACGGCTCTTCTTCGTCGGGCTGACCCGGGCGCAGGACCGGCTCTACGTGAGCCACGCGGCCCGGCGTACGCGGCACGGGTCGGAGCGCGAGTGCCGCCCCACCCCGTTCCTCGACGTGATCGACCCGGGCCTGTTCGAGCGCTTCGGCGACACCGAACCCCGCCGCCCCAGGGACCGCCAGCTCCGCCTGATCTGAGGAGGGGCGCCTGGCGACACGTCCCCGACGCGCCGCACGGTGGCGCGAGCACGGCGTGGGACGGTCAGGCGAGCAGGACCGCCAGCCAGGCGCCGGCGAGGATCGCCGGGCCGAACGGGAGCGGGGTGTCCCGGCGGACCCGGCGCGCGGCGAGCAGGGCGAGGACGGTGACCCCGTTCAGCAGGTGCGGGAGGAGCAGGCCGAGGCCGAGGGCCGGCCAGCCGAGCCAGCCGAGCGGCAGGCCGAGCGCGGCGGCGAGCTTGACGTCCCCGAAGCCGAGCCGCGAGTGGGGAAGCAGGGCGAGCAGCACGTAACCGGCGAAGGAGATCGCCGCGCCGGCCAGGGCGACGAGCAGGCGACCCGGCGTGCCGCTGAGCAGCGCCGCCCCGACCAGGCCCGTCGCACCCGCGCCCGCCGTCGCGGCCACCAGCCGGTCGGGCAGCCGCAGGCAGGCGAGGTCCACGAGCGCGAGCGCCAGCCCGAGCGCTGCCATCACCAGGAACGCCGGCAATGCCGGGTCACCGCCGCGCGCGGCGGCGAGGCCGCCGAACACCGCCGCCCCGGCCAGTGTCGCGCGGAGCCGGTTTCCGCGGCGGCCCACCCGGGCATCGGACGGCGCGTCGCGCGGCCGGGCAACCTGCCCGGCGGACGCGGCCGACCCGGCACCGGACCACGCACCGCCGGCCCCGGGGACGGCCGAACCCGCCGGCCCGGCGAACCGGCGGGCGAGCGGAACGGCGGCCCGGCCGGCCAGCGCGCCGAGGAGCGCGACACCCGCCACCAGCCCGGCCGACACGGGCCGGAACGTTACCGGCGGGCCGGCTCCGGGGCCGCCCCGTCGACGCGTGGTGCCGCCGACCGGCGCGGACGCTCGGTGCTCACCACGACGGCGACGCCGACCACGATCACCGCGCCGCCGAGCAGCACCTGCGCGGTCACCGGCTCGGCGACGAACAGCGCGCCGAGCGCCACCGCGACGGCCGGGTTCACGTACGCGTAGGTGGAGACCAGGGAGATCGGGGCGTGGGCCAGCAGCCAGACGTACGCGGTGAAGGCGACCAGCGAGCCGGCCACCATGAGGTACGCCAGCGCGGCCCACGAGCGGCCGGTCACCTCGGCAGGGGAGAAGCCCTGCAGCTCGCCCCGGACGGCGGCGATCACGGCGAGCGCCGCCGCACCGGCGACCATCTCGTAGACGGTGGCCACGAACGGGTCGTCCGGCATCCGCATCCGCCCGGAGAGGTAGGAGCCGACCGACCAGCTGACCGCACCGGCCACGACGGTCAGGGCGCCGACCAGCGGCACGCTCCCCGACCCGCCGCTCGGCAGGACGAGCAGCACGAGACCGACGAAGCCGAGGGCGACGCCGACGAAGGTCCACGGCCGGGGCCGGTCCCCGCCGACGGTCCGCAGCAGCACCACGAGGAGCGGGACGGTGGCCACCAGCAGCGCGGCGATGCCGGAGGGCACCGCGGTCCCCTCCGGGCCGGACTCGGCGAGCACCACGAGGCCGTTGCCGCCGGCCAGCAGCAGGACGCCGACCAGCGCGGCCGAGCCGAGCTGCCGCCGGTCGACGCGGAGCGCCCCCGGACCGCGGCGCAGCCGCAGCACCAGGGCGAGCACCGCCGCGGCGGCGGCGAACCGCATGGCGGCGGAGGTGAGCGGCGGCAGGGACTCGACCGCGACCCGGATGCCCAGGTAGGTCGAGCCCCAGAGCACGTAGACCAGGACCAGCGCGGTCCAGATCAGGGCGGGACGGGCCGGGGCGGCGGCGTGGTCGACGGCGGGCGTCGCACTCGTGGGGCGTGAGCTCATCGGTGGACCACGCTACGGTGACCACGGCGTCGGCGTCCCCTGTTGGTGGCCGGCCTCTCAGCACTGGCGTACGCAGGAGGGCGTTCATGTCGAACTTCGGACCACCGGGCGGCGGCTCCCCCGAGCCGTGGGGTGGACGGCGCCCCGATGACGGGTACGCTCCGCCGGCCGATCCGCGCTACGACCCCGGCTACGGCGGGCAGCCGGGCGGCTGGGAGGAGCCGCCGACCCGGCACTACGAGCCGCCCGCCCAGCGCTACGACCAGTCGACCCCGCGCTACGAGCCGGGCCCCGCCTGGAACGCCGGCCCGCCGCCCGCCGCGCCGCCCTACCAGGGCTACCCGGCCGATCCGGGGTACGGCGGCCAGCCGCCGTACGCCGAGCCGACGCCGCCGAGGCGCGGCAGGGGGCCGCTGCTGGTGGTCCTGGTCGTGCTGGCGGTGCTGCTGCTGGGCGGGGCGGGGGCCTACTGGTTCCTCGGCCGGGACGACGCGGGCGAGGGCGGGACGGCGTCCCCCTCCGCCTCGGCGGCCGCCCCGACCGGCGCCGCGAGCGATCCGGCCGGTGCGCCCACCACCCCGCCGGCCCCGGCCTCGTCGACGGATCCGCGCTTCGTGAAGGCGGGCCAGTGCGTCGCCAATGAGGGCGGCTCCGCCGAGCCGAAGCTGGTGATCACCGACTGCGCCCCGAAGACGTACCAGGTGCTGCGCCGCATCGACGGGTCGACCAGCGGCAAGAAGGACGCCGAGTCGAAGTGCGCCAAGGTCGAGGGCTACACCGACTGGTACTTCTTCGACAGCCGGCTCGACACCCTCGACTTCGTGCTCTGCCTGAAGCGACGGTAGGACCACGGTAGCCAAAACTAGGGCTGTCTAGCGTGGATGCTAGACAGCCCTAGTTTCGTCTCGACAGTCTCGACACGCGGTAGCCGCATCTACGCATGTCTAGCCTCGCCGCTAGACGGCCCGATACTGTGCGATTCGTGGATCCGGTCCGCAACCCGTACGCCCCCGGCGCCGGCCAGCGCCCGCCCGAACTCGCCGGGCGGGGGCGGGAGCTGGACGTCTTCGACGTGGTGCTGGAGCGGATCGCCCGCGGCCGGCCGGAACGCAGCCTCATGCTGACCGGGCTGCGCGGCGTGGGCAAGACCGTCCTGCTGAACACGCTCCGCTCGCAGGCCATCAACCACCTCTGGGGCACCGGCAAGATCGAGGCCCGGCCGGACCAGTCACTGCGCCGGCCGGTCGCCGCCGCGCTGCACATGGCGGTCCGCGAGCTGGCCCCCCGCCACCGCGCTCCCGACCGGATCGACGCCTTCCTCGGTGTGCTGAAGGCGTTCGCCCAGCGCGCCGCCCCGGCCGGGCGCGGCGGGGCCGCCCCGAAGCTGCGCGACCGCTGGCAGCCCGGCATCGACGTGCCGGCCAGCAGCGGCCGGGCCGACTCCGGCGACATCGAGATCGACCTGGTCGAGCTGCTCACCGACGCCGCCGCGGTGGCCACCGACGTGGGCACCGGCATCGCGATCTTCATCGACGAGATGCAGGATCTCGGCGCGGAGGACGTCTCCGCGCTGTGCGCCGCATGCCACGAGCTGTCCCAGCTCGGCGCGCCGCTGATCGTGGTGGGCGCCGGGCTGCCGCACCTGCCGGCCGTGCTGAGCGCCGCGAAGTCGTACTCCGAGCGGCTCTTCCGCTACCAGCGGATCGACCGGCTGGACCGGATCGCCGCCGACCAGGCGCTCTGCGCCCCGGCCGAGCGGGAGGAGGTCGAGTACGAGCAGAAGGCCCTCGACCTGCTCTACGAGAAGTCCGGCGGCTACCCGTACTTCGTCCAGGCGTACGGGAAGGCCACCTGGGACCACGCGCCCCGCTCGCCGATCACCGCCGCGGACGTCCGGGTCGCCGCACCCGAGGCGGAGGCGGAGCTGGCGGTGGGCTTCTTCGGCTCGCGGTTCGAGCGGGCCACGCCGGCCGAGCGCGAGTACATGCGCGCCATGGCGACGCTCGCGCTGGTGGACGGCGAGGAGGGTGGCCGCGACGACATGGACGCGGCGGTGCCCACCGCGGAGATCGCGCGGGCGCTCGGCCGCAAGCCGGCCAGCCTCTCCCCGGCCCGGGACGCGCTGATCAAGAAGGGCCTCATCTACTCGGGCGAGCGGGGCACGGTCGCCTTCACCGTCCCGCACTTCGGCCGCTACCTGCGCACCCAGCCGGCCTGACCGCGGCTCAGACCTTCGACCAGGGCGGCGGGAAGACCACCTCGCCGGTCGGGGGCGGCGGCTCGTCGCTGGTGGACGGCGGCAGCACCAGCGCCTGCCACGGCTCACCCAGCCCCGACCACGGGCTGGTCAACCCCAGCCGGTCCGCGCGGCCGAACCCGAACCGGCGGTAGTAGCCCGGGTCGCCCAGCACCACCACCAGCCGCTCGCCCAGCTCGGTCGCGCCGTCGAGAGCGGCCTGCACCGCCGCCGCGCCGTGCCCGATCCGCTGCCGGTGCGGGGCGACCGCCACCGGGCCCAGCGCCAGCGCCGGCCAGGCGCCGCCGTCGGTGCGCACCTGCACCCGGGTGAGCAGCGCGTAGCCCACCACCTCGCCGCCGTACTCGGCGACCATGGCCAGCTCCGGGATCCAGGCGTCGCTGCGCCGCAGGTCCTCGACCAGCTCCACCTCGGGCGGGGTGGCCACGTCGGGGCGGGCGAACGCGGCGGCCAGGACCCGGGCGACCGGCTCCTCGTCCGCCGGATCCTCGGGTCGGAGTCGCAGCGTCGTCACCCGCGCGACCTTACCGCCCGGAGCCGGTCCATCTGCGACGGTCGCTGAAATCGGTACGCTCCGGACGTCCACGTCGGCCGATCCCTTTCGGGTGTTGCGGGGGTGGCGAGGGCCGCAACGGGGTATGACTGAGCCATGAAGCCCGTGCGCTCCCTCGCCCGCGTCATGTTGAGCGGCATCTTCGTGGTCAGCGGCGCCCGCAACCTGCGGAACCCGGGACGGCTGGTCCCGGCCGCGCAGCCGATCACCGACAAGGTCACGCCGCTGCTCCAGAACATCAACCCCCGCATCCCCACCGACACCGCGACGCTGGTCCGGGCGAACTCGGCCACCCAGCTGGTGGCTGGGCTCATGCTGGCGACCGGCAGGTTCACCCGGCCGGCCGCGCTCGTCCTCGCCGCCACCCTGGTGCCGACCACCGCCGCCGGCCATCCCTTCTGGAACACCCAGGACCCGGCCGCGCGGAACAACAACCAGATCCACTTCCTGAAGAACCTCGGGCTCTTCGGCGGTCTCCTCCTCGCCGCCGCCGACACCGAGGGCAAGCCGGGGCTGCGCTGGCGCACCGGCCACCGGATCGACCACTCACGCCGCTCGGTGAAGCGCGCGGTCCGTACCGCCCGCCGGGAGGCGAAGATCGCCGTACGCTCGGCGGCCACCGCCCGTCGGATCCCCGGCTGACCTGCATCAATACGGCCGCCACCCCCCGCAAGGCCGCTAATCACCTGAACCGTCCGAGACCCGTTAACGCGGTGGAAATGTCAAAAACACGTGTGGGATCGGACACGGTCGCATAACGCGGGAGGCACTGACGTGAGGCGCCGTTCTAGGCTCCGTGCTGGACCTGGACGGGCAGGACGACCTTGGTACGGGGGTGGCCACGCCATGCCGACGACAGTCGGTAGACGGACGGACCGCCTCGCTCCCATCCAGCGTGTCACGCGTGGGATCGACCGCCGGATCGTCGTGCGGACCGGCATCGTGGCCGCCGTCGCCTACGCCGCCTGGCTCGCCATCGGCGCCTTCGGTCGGCCGTACAACTTCTTCGACATGAAGATCTACCATGGCGCCGTGGTGTGGTGGGCGAGCGGCAACGAGCTGTACGACTTCATCGCACCCTCCACCACCCTGGGCTTCACCTACCCGCCGTTCGCCGCCCTGGCCATGCTGCCGATGTCCTGGCTGCCGGTCGACGCCGCGGGCGGGCTCAACGCCCTGGCCAGCATCGCGGCGCTCGCCGTCGTGCTGGCCGCGCTGCTGCGCCCCATCGTCGACCGGCTGGGCTGGTCGCTCTGGTTCACCGTCGGCATCGCCACCCCGCTGGCCGTGGCCATCGAGCCGTCCCGGGAGACCCTCGGCTACGGTCAGGTCAACCTGCTGCTCTTCGCGCTGATCATGGCGGATCTGGTCGGCCTGCGCTGGCGGGCCCGGCGCGGCACCCACCACGAGAACGCCGACTCGGCGCTGGCCCGGTTCGTCTACAGCGGCACCTGGGCCGGGGTCGGCATCGGGCTGGCCACCGCGGTCAAGCTCACCCCGGCGCTGTTCCTGGCCTATCTCGTGATCACCCGGCAGTGGCGGGCCGCGCTGACCGCCGCCAGCACCGCCATCGGCGTGACGCTCGCGACGTACGCGCTCATCGGCGCGGAGTCGCGGACGTACTTCACCGACGTGCTCTGGCAGACCGAGCGGGTCGGCGCGGCGGACATGACCGCCAACCAGTCCCTCGCCGGCCTGCTGGCCCGGCTCTACGACTCGATCGAGACGCCCGGCCTGCTCTGGCTGGCCTTCGCGGTGCTGATGCTGGCGCTCGGGCTGTCCCGGGCGGCCAGTGCCCGCGCCGACGGCGACGAACTGACCGCGTTCACGCTGGTCGGGCTCACCGCCAACGTGGTCAGCCCGATCTCCTGGTCGCACCACCTGGTCTGGGTCATCCCGGCGATCATCGTGCTGGCCGACGCGGCCGTACGCCGGCGCGAAGCCAGCCGCGGCGTGCTGCCCCGGGCCACCGGCACGCCGCCGGCCAACGGGGTGCCGGCGCTGCGACCGCCGATCTGGTACCCGACCCTGACCGGGCTCCGGCACGGGGTCGGCGCGCTCGGGCTCTACCTGCTCTTCCTGATCTCGCCCATCTGGCCGTACGAGCACCAGTTGCCCGAGGTGTCCCACTACCAGGACGGCCTGTTCGGCGCGCTCATGGAGAACTCGCTGGCCGTCGCCCTGATCGTGCTGGTCGCGGCCCTGCCCTGGCGCCCCGGCGCCGAGCCGGCCTTCTACCACGACCGCCTCGCCCGGGTGGCGCAGCCCGCCGGCCGGCGCTGAGCCTCAGGGGCAGTTCACCCACTCCTCGGTGCCGTCGGCGAACACCTGCCGCTTCCAGATCGGCAGCCGCGCCTTCACCTCGTCGACCAGTCGCGCGCAGGCCGCGAAGGCCGCCGCCCGGTGCGCGGTGCTGACCGCCGCCACCAGGGCCACGTCGCCGATCTCCAGCGGACCGATCCGGTGCGACACGGCCACCGCGTACACGTCGGGGTCGGCGGCGATCTCGGCCGCCACCTCGCGCAGCACGGCCTCGGCGGTCGGGTGGCCCTCGTACTCCAGCAGCATGACCGTCCGGCCGTGGTCGTGGTCGCGGACCACGCCCTGGAACGAGACCACCGCGCCGGCCCGGCGTTCGGCGACCGCGGCCTCGTGCGCGGCCAGGTCCAGCGGCTGCTCGGTCACCGCGCCGAGCACCAGGCCGACCACGCTCACTGTTCCCCCCCGGTTCGCGACTGCGGGGCTCGCAACCCCGGCTCACTCCTCGCGCTCACCATTCCTCCCCGGTTCGCGACTGCGGGGCTCGCAACCCCGGCTCACTCCTCGCGCTCACCATTCCTCCCCGGTTCGCGACTGCGGGGCTCGCAACCCCGGCTCACTCCTCGCGCTCACCATGCCCGCTCCCCGGGGGTCAGCGGCAGCGGTACGAGCGGCACCCGGTCGCCCGCCGCGCCGCTGGTGCCCGGCCGGATCACCGCGAAGCCGTCCGCGCCGGCCAGGCCGCGCAGCATCGCCGAGCCGACGTGGCGGACCGGGTGCGCGGTGCCGGCCACCCGGTCCCACCGCACCAGGGCGAGGTGGGTGTGGTCGCCCCGGCCCGGGACCGGCTCGGCCAGGGTGACCTGCGGCAGCACCGGCATCGGCCGGCCCTGCAGGCCGGCGAGCAGCGGCGCGACCAGCGACACCAGCGCGACGATCGCGGACTGCGGGTTGCCCGGCAGGCCGGCCACGAAGCGCACCCGGCCGTCGCCGTCCACCAGCCGGGCCAGCAGCATCGGGAAGCCCGGCCGGACCGCCACGGTGTTCACGACGTAGTCGGCGCCGAGCGTCTCCAGCGTCGGGTGCAGGTGGTCGACCGGGCCGTGCATGGTGCCGCCCGTGGTGCAGACCAGATCTGCGTCGGCGAGCGCGGCGCGCAGCGCGGCCACGTGGGCGGGGAGGGTGTCGGCCACCGGACCGACCACGTCGGCCGGGCGCACCTGGCAGCCGTACCGACGCAGCCAGGCGGGCACCGCCGGGCCGAGCGCGTCGCGGACCCGGCCGGCCCCCGGCGGGCCCGCAGTCAGTAGTTCGTCACCGAAGACCAGCAGCGCGGCGCGCGGCCGGCGGCGGACCCGCAGGGTGTCGTGCCCGCAGGAGGCGGCCAGGCCGATCACCGCCGGGTCGACGGGCGTGCCGGCGGGCAGCAGCTCCTCCCCGGCGTACGCCTCCTCGCCCGGCTGCCGCCACTCCGGCACCGGACGGGGCGTGCCGGCCACCCGGCCGTCGGCGGTCCGGGTCGACTCCTCGATCCGGAGGATCGCCGTCGTGCCCTCGGGGACCATGGCGCCGGTGGCGATCTCCACCGTGCTGCCGGCGGCCTCCAACGGGGGTGGGGTCTGCCCCGCGAGCACCCGGCCGACCACCTGCCACGGGCCATCCCCGCACACCGCCCAGCCGTCCACGCTGGAGGTCGGGAACGCGGGCAGGTCGGTACGCGTCGTCAGCGGCTCGGCCAGGGTGTGCCCGTCGGCGTCGGCGAGCGGCCGGCCGACCGTGGGGAGCGCGGCGGCGAGACCCACCGCGTACACCCGGGAGCGGGCCTCCTCCCACCCGGCCGGCGGCGGCGCGGCGACCCCGGCCGCGGCGGCTGCGGTTTCCGTGCTCATCGGCCGAGCCTAGCGCCGGCGCGGCGGGGGTGTGTGGTCAGTGGTCGCCGCCGCGGAGCTGGTCGACGGTGTGCCGCAGGATCGGCCCGAGCACCGCCAACCCGTCCTTCGCCCCGCCCCGCGACCCGGGCAGGTTGACGACCAGCATCCGGCCGGCCACCCCGGCCAGCCCGCGGGAGAGCGCGGCCGTCGGCACGGCGTCCCGGCTGTGCGCCCGGATCGCCTCGGCGATCCCGGGGATCTCGTAGTCGAGCAGCGGGCGGGTCACCTCGGGGGTGCGGTCGGTCGGGGTGACACCGGTGCCGCCGCTGGTCAGCACCACGTCGACGCCCTCGTCGCGGGCCGCCCGAAGCGCCGCGCCGACCGGCTCGCCGTCGGGCACCACCACCGGCTCGTCGGCCTCGCAGCCCAGCTCCCGCAGGCCGGCGACGAGCAGCGGGCCGCTGGTGTCCGCGTAGACCCCGGCGGCCGCCCGGTTCGAGGCGACGATCACCCGGGCCCGGATCACGGCCGGTCCTCCGGCCGGACCCACTCGCCGGTCTTGCCGCCCTCCTTGCGCAGGACCCGGACCGCGTCCACGGAGGCCGCCGGGTCCACCGCCTTGACCATGTCGACCAGGGCGAGCCCGGCGACGGCCACCGCGGTGAGCGCCTCCATCTCGACGCCCGTCCGGTCGGCGGTCCGCGCCGTGGCGGTGATCTCGACGGTGTCGTCGGTGAGGCGCAGGTCGACGGTGACACCGTGCAGGGCGATGGGGTGGCAGAGCGGGATCAGGTCGGGCGTGCGCTTGGCCCCCATGATCCCGGCGAGCCGGCCGACGGCCAGGGCGTCACCCTTGGGCAGCCCGTCGCGGCGGAGCAGGTCCACCACCTCGGCGGTGGTGCGGAGCCGGCCGGCGGCGACCGCGAGCCGGCCGGAGATCGCCTTGGCGGAGACGTCGACCATCCGGGCCGCGCCGGCCGGGTCGACGTGGGTGAGCTGCGCGGGTTCGGTCACGGCCGCGAGCCTATCCGTCCGGTACGACCGGACGTGCGTGTCGGGGCCGTCGGCGGGGAGGGGCACCCCGCGGCACCCCTCCCGCACCTGCCCGCCGTCGATTCGCTGGGGGGGAAACCGGACGGCGGGGGCCTGGTCGGCCGGGTCCCCCGTGAAGTGGACCGCCCCCGTTGGCCGACATGCCGCGACGCTAACGAGCCGGGCGATAAGAAATCGATAAACCCACTCAGACCCGGTCCGACGAGACCTCTGCCAGCAGCCGGCGGATCTCGTGCTGCTCAGGTACGCCCATCCGCTCGAAGATCGCCAGGGCCCGCCGCCGGTACCGGCGTGCCTCCTCGGGATCCGTGTCCGCCAGGTGTTCGGCGAGGCCGCTGAGCGCCCGGCCCTGCTCATAGGGGTGTGCGATGCGGGTGGCGATGTCGAGCGCCTGATGGAACATGGCCATCGACTCCTCGTGCCGCCCGGCGACCCGCAGTGTCATGGCCAGTTCGTTGCGGGCCTCGGCCTGGACGTGGCGTTCGCCGGCGTTGGCCGCCGCCTCGATCGCGGCGTGATGGTGCCGCAGCGCCTCGTCGAGCCGGCCCAGGTGCCGGTAGGTGCCGGCCAGGTCGCTGAGGGTCTCGGCCCGGGCGTACCCGTTGCCGGTGCGGTCCCGCAGCGCCAGGGAGGCCCGGAGCAGGCGTTCCGCCTGCGCGTTCTGGCCGAGGCGGTAGCGGACGCCGCCGAGGTGACCGAGCGCGTTGGACAGGTGGAACAGATCCCCTCTGACCCGGGCGACGAAGAGGTGCAGCCGATGGACGGCCATGGACTCGTCGTGCCGGCCCAGGACGCGCAGGGTCAGGCCCAGGTTGGGCAGCACGGGCAGAGTGTCCAGGGCCCCGGCCCGCACCGCGGCCTGGTTGACCTCGAGCGAGTCCTGGATGCGGCCGGTCAGCCAGTACACGACACCCAGGTTCACCCGCGCACGATCCGTGCCCTCGACGTCGCCGAGTTCCGCCCGGATCGACACCACCTCGCGCAGGTGGGCCGACGCCTCCTGGTAAGCGCCGTTACGCACGCGGGCCGAGGCGAGGTAGTTGTGCATGAGGGCGACGGCGTGCCGATCTCCCGTCCGGCGTGCCGCGACCAGCCCTTCGCCGTGCGTGGCGGAGATGTCGTCGAAGTAGCTGCGCATGTAGAAGAAGCGCCAGGCCGCCCGGGCCAGCCGCCACGCCACCGCCTCGTGACCCTCGCGGGCGGCCTGCCGGACGAGGGAGTTCAGATTGAGGCGCTGCTCCTCCAGCCACTCCAGGTCACCGGGCAGCCGCGCCGCGAGCAGGTCGGGGCGCAGCGGCGCCTTCAGGCGGAGGTTCCGGTCGACCAGGCGCTTCTCCTCCATCGGCGCGGAGACCACCACGACCGAATGCAGGAGGTGATCGAGGAGCCCCGCCACCGCCGCTTTCCGGGTCGGTTCCGGGTCCGCCTGCAGCGACAGTTCGTAGGCGTACTGTCGCATCAGGTCGTGCAGGCGGTAGCGCCCATCGGCGATCTCCTCCACCAGGTGCCGGTCGACCAGTTCGTCGATCAGGTCGGCGGCCTCGTCCAGTGGCAGGTCGGTGAGCGCGCCCACCATGGCGGTGTCGAAGTGACCCGCGGCGACCAGTCCCAAGGACCGGAAGACGCGCCTGGCTGCGCCGTCCAGCGGCTCGTACGACTCGGCGAAGGCCTCGACCACGGTCCGCGCCTCCGCCTGCAACCGGGGGAGGAACGCCGGCTTCCCCGCCAGCCGGCGAACCATGTCGGACATGGTCCACGCCGGGCGATGGGCCAGCCGGGTGCCGGCCAACCGGATGGCCAGCGGCAGCCCACCGCAGATGCGCACCATCTCCGCCGCCCCGTCGGGATCGGCCCCGACCCGCTGCTCGCCGACCAGGGACGTGAGCAGGGCCAACGCTTCGGGCTCGGGTAACACGGGAAGCGACACCGGAGGCCGCTCGGTGAGCGCCAGGAGCCGACGCCGGCTGGTCACCAGGACCACGGCATGACCGGTGACGGGCAGCAAGGGCTCGACCTGCGCGCTGTCCGCGGCGTTGTCGAGCACCACCACGGCCCTGCGGAGGGCGAGTTCCCGCCGCCACATCTCGATCCGGTCGGGCAGGTCCCCGGGGATCCGACCGGCCGGCAGACCGAGCTGGCGGAGCAGGGTGACCAGTGCGGATGCGGGTGCGACCGGCGCGCCCTCCGCATGGCCACCCAGGTCGATGAACAGTTGCCCGCCAGGAAACCGGCCCGCGAGTCGGTGGGCGAGGTGGACCGCGAGGGTCGTCTTGCCGCAGCCCGCCATGCCGTCGATCACCCGCACCACCGGCCGCGCCTCGTCGGCGGCGATGTCGCCGAGCGTCCGCTCGATAACCTCCCGCCGTCCGACGAAATCCGGCACCACGCGGGGCAGCCAGTTCGGACCCCGGCCGACGTCCTCGTTCCCGGCGCCCGCAGCGGCTTCCAGCGGGCCGCCCGCGAACCTCCGCCGCATTCGCCGGGCGTCGAGCGCGGCACGGTGGACCCGTTCCAACTCGGGCCCGGGTGGCACGCCGAGCTGCTCGGCGAGCGCGTCGCGCGCGGCCTGGTAGACGGCGAGCGCTCCGCTGAGGTCGTCGGTGCGGATGAGCGCCCGCATGAGCAGGGCCTGGGCGGGTTCGCGCAGCGGATACCGCGACGCGTGGGCACGCAGGATCGGGAGGGCCAGGTCCGCGCTGCCGCTGCCCAGTCGCAGCTCGGCGAGCAGCTCCACGGCTGCCTGCCGCTCGCGGGCCACCTCCTCGCGCCGTGCGGTCAGAGTGGGACCCAGCGGCAGCCCGGCCAGGAACGGCTCCGGCCAGACTTCGATCATCTCCGTGAGCAGCGCCGCGGCTTCGGCCGGTTCACCCGCCTCGGCCAACTCGCGCGCACGGCGCCACCCGCTGCCGACCCGGACCAGGTCGACCCGGCTCGGCTCCGCCCCGAGGCGGTAGCCGCCCTGTGCCCGGACCACCGACACAAGCCCGGCGGTCGCCGCTTCGATGCTGCGGCGGAGATTCGCGGCGTAGGTCCGCACGTTGGGAACAGCGGAGCGAGGCGGCTCCTCCGGCCACAGCTCGTCCACCAGTCCGTCCAGGGTGACCAGCCGGCCCACCTGCACGGCGAGCATGGCGAACACGAGCTGCTGTTTTGGTGTGCCGAGGTGCACATATCCGTCCTCGGTCCGTACGGCGAGACCACCCAGGACTCGAATATCCACGTCGGACGACTCCGGATTTAGTGCACCTCAATCGATCGCGTCGGAATTCTACCGACGGTCGCGCCGAGCCACCGGCCCGCTACGGGGTATTTACGCACGTGCGTCGCCCATTCCGGCTCGAACCGTCAACCAAGGAGAGGTTGAAAATAGTGCAGCAACTGTCCAGGCTGACTAGCAAGGTGCAAGTCCCACAGCGATGCGGTCGCGCTCGGCTACCGGCCGGGCACGTGCGGGATAGGGCTCACTCCGCTCCGCATAACCGCCATGGACAGACCGTCATATACCACCACAGTGTTGGCTAATATTGCGCATACCGACATTTATCTCTTCTGACTGGACACCCCTGACTCCTAAGCTGCATTCGAGGTTTACGGAACCTTCGAACGCTTCGAAAGAGAGCCGGAAGGAGTCGGGCGATGCGCGGCAGCGAGTGGCACTGAAACTGCGGGGCTTCACCCCGAGAATCCCTCGCGGTAGGCTCCTGGCATCGAACCTGCTGGTTGATGCCGGTCCGGGCTTCAGCCGTTCACCTACTGGAGCCGGGTGAGCCACACCGACGGACGACGCGATGTTGAGACCGATCGGCACCTGCTGACGCTCGTCGGTCTCATCGTCGTCCTCGCGTCAGCGGTGGCGATCACCGCGATGGTGTTCCTGGCACGAACCCCACCCAGCTCCGTCCGGGACGTGGCCACGTTCGTCACGCTGGCCTTCATGATCGCGGTCGGCGGGGTCGTCAAGACGTCGGTCCGGATCCGGTCGACCACCCATTCCATCGCGTGGGTCGAGACGGCCATCGTGATCGGCGTGGCGATCAGCCCGGCCTCCTGGGTCGTCGTGGCCACCGTTCTGGGCGTCGCCGGCGCCTCCGCCGTGCTGCGCCTGCCGGCCATCAAGGCGGCCTTCGGCATCGGCAAGAACGTGCTGATCGCCGGGGGAACCGTGGCCGTCGCCGGGTTCCTTCACTGGCCCGGCACAGCGCCACCGGTCGGTAGCCTCATCGGCACCCTGAGCATCGTCTACCTGGTCGCGGCGCTCCTCGACGACCTGCTGGCGATGCCGGTCATCGCACTCGCCTCCGGCACCCGCATCCTCCGGCAGTTCCGCGACGACCTGGATCTGCGGCTCGCCGGTTTCGCCGTCCGGTTCGTGGTGGCCGCCTGCACCGTGCTCATCCTCCGGGCCGACCCCCGGCTGCTGCTCGCCGTGCCGCCCTTGGTGCTCAGCCTGCACCTCGCCTACTCGACGCGGGTCCGCACGCGCACCGAGCAGCAGGCCTGGCAGAGGCTCGCCCGGGCCACCGACGCACTCAACGTCGTCGACCTCAACCAGGTGCTGACCACCGCCGTCACCGAGGCCGCCGAGCTCTTCTCGGCCGACGAGGTCGAGATCGAGCTGCGCGACCGGGGGCGCACGGTCCGCGGCAACGCCGGCGGCATCGCGTACGACGGGGCGACCCCCGAGCCGAGCGCGGTGAACGGCAGGGTCCTGCCGGTCGCGCTGGAGGGGCACGACCGGGCGGTGGACCTCGGCGTACTGCGACTGCGGTTCACCGGGCAGATCGACCTGTCCGAACGGGAGCAGTACACCCTGCGCACCTTCGCTTCGGCGCTCTGCACGGCCGTCCGCAACGCCCAGGCGTACGCCGAACTGGCCCGGATCGCCGACGAGCACGCGTACGCCGCCGCCCACGACGCGCTCACCGGGCTCTCCAACCGGCGGCACCTGCTCGACGAGGGCACCGAGCAGCTCACCAACCGGCACGCCGACGGCGTCACCGCCCTGGTGCTGATCGACCTCAACCACTTCAAGGAGGTCAACGACACCCTGGGGCACGGCGCCGGCGACCGGGTGCTGATCCAGGTCGCCGACCGGCTGCGCGGCGCGGCCCGCCGTGACGACCTGGTGGCCCGCCTCGGCGGCGACGAGTTCGCCGTGCTGCTGCGCGGCCTGCCCGCCCCGGCGGTCGCCGCGCACCGGGCCGAGGCCCTGCTGGCCGCGCTGCACGAGCCGCTCGACCTGGACGGCATGCGGATCAGCGTGGAGGCCAGCGGCGGCATCGCGGTCGCCCCGGCCAGCGGCGGCATGACCGAGCTGCTGCGCCGCGCCGACGTGGCGATGTACCAGGCCAAGCGGGCCGGCCAGCGGGTCGCCACGTACGCACCGACCCGCGACACCGCCGATCTGGGCCGGCTCACCCTCGGCGGCGAGCTGCCCCGGGCGGTCGCCGACCACGAGTTCATCGTCAACTTCCAACCGATCGTCGACCTGGGCAGCGGCGAGGTGATCGGCGCGGAGGCGCTGGCCCGCTGGCACCACCCGACGCACGGCATGATCGACCCGCTGCGCTTCCTGGAGGCGGTCGAGCGCTCCGGCCTGCTGCCCGCCTTCGCCGAGGCGATCCTCGACCAGGCGCTGATCGCCGCCGGCTCCTGGCGGGACGCCGGCTTCGACCTGCCGGTCTCGGTGAACGTGTCGCCCCGCAGTCTCCTCGACGCCCGCTTCCCCGGCGCGGTGCTGGCCCGGCTCCGGGCGCACGACCTGCCGCCGGACCGGCTGGTGCTGGAGCTGACCGAGACCCTGACGCTCAGCCAGCTCGACGTCGTCGACCGGGTGCTCAGCCGGCTCCGCGACTCCGGCGTACGGCTGGCGCTGGACGATTTCGGCACCGGCTACTCCTCGCTCTCGCTGCTCTCCCGGATCCCCGTGCACGAGCTGAAGATCGACCGGAGCTTCGTCACCGCGATGGAGAGCGCTGCCGAGGCCGCCGCGGTGATCCGCTCCACCCTGGACCTGGGCCGCAGCCTCGGCCTGACCGTGGTGGCCGAGGGCGTGGAGAGCGAGCCGCAGCGGCGGGCGCTCTGGGAGCTGGGCTGCGCCGCCGGGCAGGGCCACCTGTTCGCGCGGCCGCTGCCGTCCGGCGCGCTCCTCGCCGCCCTCCAACGCGGCGCCGGCGGGCGGCCGGGCGCCCTCGCCGCGCCGCTGCACGACGCCGGCGCGGTGATCCGCCTGCCCGGCCGCCGCACCGGCGGCGGACGCAACCGCAGCGCCACCCCATGACCACCGCGGCCCGCCAAGATCCGCAGGCCGGGATGCCGTACCCGTCTGCCAGACTGGCCCGCGTGACCGCCGACGCCGACCGGACCGCCCCCGCCGCCCGCCGCTGGCGGGCGATCGACACCGCCGCCGGCGGCCTCGCCCTCGACGTGGGCCTCTACGCCGTCTCCGCCGCGTTCGCCGCGGTCACCGCCGTCACCTCCACGCTGCTGCCGCACCGCGCCTGGGGCGTCCTCGCCACCATCGGCTACGCCCTGGCCGCGCTCGCCGCGACCGCCCAACTCCTGGCCCGCCGCCGGCAACCCGGCACCCGCCTCGCCGGGCTGCCCGCCCGCTGGGCGGTCACCGGCTTCGCCTGGGCCACCACCGCCCTCCTGCCGGTGATCGCCCAGAGCATCCAGCGTGCCGGCGGCCGGACCGACCGGGCGCAGGAGGAGGTGATCGTCGTCGAGCACGCCGGCACGCGGCTCGCCGAACACGGCACCCCCTACCTCGGGCACGACGCGATCGCCGCCCTGCCCCCCGGCGAGCAACTGCTCGGCTACACCCCCTACCAGCCCGGCATGGCGCTGTTCGGGCTGCCCCGGGCCGCCGCCGACGCCTGGTGGACCGACGCTCGGGTCTGGTTCGCCCTGGTCACCGCGCTCGTGCTGGCGGCCACCGTGCACACCCTGCGGACCACCGCCGGCCCCGCGGCACCCCGGCCCGGCGCCGCCGTGCTGCGCGCCACGCAGGCCGCCACCGTCCTGCCGATCTGCGCGCTCACCCTGGCCACCGGCGGCGACGACCTGCCCGTACTCGCGCTCTGCCTGCTCGCCCTCGCCCTCGCCGCCGCCGGCCGGCCCGGCCGGGCGGGCCTCGCGGTCGGCGCGGCCGGCGCGCTGAAGCTCTTCGCCTGGCCGGTCGCCGTCGTGCTGGTCTGCTGGGCCGCCACCCGCCGGGCCGGCACGCGCACCGCCCTGGGAGCCCTCGGCCTGCCGGTCCTCGCGCTGCTCCCCGTGCTGCTTGTCGACCGCGACGCCCTGGTGGAGAACGTGCTGCGCTTCCCCCTCGGGCACGGCCTCGTGACCAGCCCCGCGCAGTCCCCGTTCCCCGGCCACCTCATCGCGAGCGCGCTGCCCGCCGGCCGGCTGGTCGCCGCCGCGCTGCTGGCCGCCGTCGCCGTGGCGATCGCCGCGCGGCTGCTGCGCCGCCCGCCGCGCACCGCCGCCGCCACCGCCCTGATCTGCGGGTACGGCCTGCTCGCCGCGATCCTGCTCATGCCCTCGACCCGCTTCGGCTACCTGCTCTACCCGATCGCCCTGCTCGTCGCCGCCCCCGCCCTCGCACTCGCCGGCCACCGGCCCGGGGCCGCCCCCCGACCGTCTTTCCCGGCAACTGGCCGGCACGGCCCGGCCGGAGGGCGTAGACCTGAGGCATGACCACCTACCGCGACCGGGCCGAGGCGGGACGCATGCTCGCCGACCAGCTCGGCGAGCTCGCCGGGCGACCCGACGTCATCGTCCTCGGGCTGGTCCGCGGCGGCGTACCCGTCGCCCAGGTGATCGCCGAACGGCTCGGCGCGCCACTGGACGTGCTCGTGGTCCGCAAACTCGGCATGCCCTGGGCCCCCGAGGTCGCGTACGGCGCGCTCGGCCCCGGCGGCGTGCAGGTGCTCAACGAGATGATCGCCGACCGGCTCGACGCAGACGAACGCGCCGAGGTACGCCGACGGGAGCAGGCCGAACTGGACCGCCGCGAACAGCTCTACCGCGGCGACCGCCCGCAGCTCGACCTGGCCGGCCGGACCGCCGTCATCGTCGACGACGGGCTGGCCACCGGCGCCACCGCCCGCGCCGCCGTGCAGGTCGCCCGGCACCTGGGCGCCGCCCGCGTGGTGGTGGCCGTCCCGGTCGGCTCCGACCAGGCGTACGAGATGCTCGCCGCCGAGGCCGACCAGGTCGTCTGCCCCCAGGTCCCACCCGACTTCGCCGCCGTCGGGGCCTACTACGACGACTTCCACGAGGTCGCCGACGACGAGGTGACGCAGGCGCTCACCGCCACCGCGTGAGGTGACCGGGTACCTTCGGTGTCATGCAGCTCACCTGTCCCAAATGCCATGGAGAGATGCGCCAGTACGAGCGCAGCGGAGTGATCATCGACCAGTGCGGCGAATGCCGCGGCATCTTCCTCGACCGCGGCGAGCTCGAAAAGCTGTTCGAGGCCGAGGCGAACTGGAACCAGCAGCACGGCGCGCGACAGGCCGCGCCCTCCGGAGGCGGCTACGCCCCGCCCCCGCCCCCGCCGCCACCGCCCGCCGCCGCGCCCCACCAGCCCGGCTACGGCGCCGTCCCGCCGCCTCCGCCCCCGCCCGGCCACGGCTACCCGCAGCCCGCGTACGGCCACGGGCAGCAGCACTACGGCTACCACGGCCACTACCGCCGGAAGAAGAAGCACGGCGGCTTCCTCGGCGAACTGTTCGACTGACCGTCGCCACGCCGGGCCGGCGACCCACCGGCCCGGCACCGCCGTCGTGCCGACTCCGCCACGCCGTGGCAGGCTGCACGACATGACCGCGATCCGGCCGCACGAGGCGCTGGCGCAGGCGTACGACGGCATCACGGCCGTCGTCACCCGACTCGACGACGCCGGCCTGCAACGCCCCACCCGCTGCCAGGGCTGGCTCGTCGCCGACCTGCTCTTCCACGTGCTCTGCGACGCGCAACGGGCGCTGGTCGCCCTCGCCAGCCCGGCACCCGGGCCCGCCGACGTCGACGACGTCAGCTACTGGCGCGCGTTCACCCCGGGCGGCGACGACGAGGCGAGCGTGAAGCACGCCTGGTGGGCCCGGCGCTCCGCCGCCGCCTTCGACCGGCCCAGCGGCGTGGTACGCATCTGGTCCGACACCGCGCCCGCCGCCGTCCGCGCGGCCGCCGCCGCCGACCCCGACGGGCACGTCACCACGCAGGGACACGTGCTGCGCGTACCCGATTTCCTCGCCACCCTGACCACCGAGGCGGTCATCCACCACCTCGACCTGGTGGTGGACCTGCCCGACGCCCCGCTCCCGGCCGAGGCACCCACCCGGGTGGCGGTGGCCACGGTGGACGGCCTGCTCAGCGACGACGCCGTCCGGCCAACCGGCTGGGACGACCGGGACTACCTGCTCAAGGCCACCGGCCGGGTGCCGCTCACCGACCGCGACCGGCTGGAGCTGGGCGAGGCCGCCGGCTGGTTCCCACTGCTCGGCTGACCGCCCGTCCGGCCCGGATCAGACGATCGCCATGTCGACGAAGCGGGACAGGTGCAGCTGCGCCGCCACGGTCACCGTGTCGGTCGGGCCATTTCTGTGCTTGGCGACAATGAAATCCGCCTCGCCCGCCCGCGGCGACTCCTTGTCGTAGTAGTCGTCGCGGTGCAGCAGCAGGACGACGTCGGCATCCTGCTCGATCGAGCCCGACTCACGCAGGTCGGACAGCTGGGGGCGCTTGTCGGTGCGCTGCTCCGGGCCACGGTTCAGCTGGCTCACCGCGATCACCGGACACTCGACCTCCTTGGCCAGCAGCTTCAGGCCACGCGACAGGTCCGCGACCTCCTGCTGCCGGCTCTCGGTGCGCTTCGGCGAGGTCATCAGCTGGAGGTAGTCGACCACGATCAGCTTGAGGTCGTGCTTCTGCTTGAGCCGCCGCGCCTTCGCCCGGATCTCCATGAGGTTCATGCTCGGCGTGTCGTCCACGAAGAGCGGCGCCTCGCTGATCTCGCCCATGCAGCGGGCCAGCTTGGTCCAGTCGTCGTCGGAGAGTTGGCCGCTGCGCAGCACGTGCAGCGGGACGCGCGCCTCGGCCGAGAGGAGTCGCATGACGATCTCGACCTTGCTCATTTCCAGCGAGAAGATCGCCGACGCCTGGTTGGCCCGGATGGCAGCATTTCGGGCGAAGTCCATAGATGCGGTTGATTTGCCCAAGCCAGGGCGGCCGGCCACGATGATGAGCTGACCCGGGTGCAGGCCGTTGAGCAGACGGTCGAGGTCGCTGAACCCGGTGGGCACACCGGTCATCACCCCGCCCTGGGCGCCCACCGCCTCGATCTCGTCGAGCGTCGGCTGGAGCATGTCGGCCAGGACGGCGAAATCCTCGTTGACCCGCCTCTCGGTGACCTCGTAGACGGCCTGCTGGGCGAGGTCGACGATGTCGTCGACGTCCCGGCTGCCGCCCTGGCCGGTGCCGTAGCCGAGCTGGACGATCCGGGTGCCGGCCTCGACGAGCCGGCGCAGCACCGCCCGCTCACCGACGATGCGGGCGTAGTACGCCGCGTTGGCCGCGGTGGGGACGCTGGCGATCAGCGTGTGCAGGTAGGGCGCGCCGCCGATCCGGGCCAGATCGCCGGAGTCGGCGAGGGCGGCGGCCACGGTGATCGGGTCGGCCGGCTCGCCGCGCCCGTAGATGTCGAGGATCGCGTCGAAGATGGTGGCGTGCACCGGGCGGTAGAAGTCGTTCGACTTGAGGATCTCGACGACGTCCGCGATGGCGTCCTTGGAGAGCAGCATGCCGCCGAGGACGCACTGCTCGGCGGCCACGTCCTGGGGCGGGGTCTTCTCGAACTGGCCGTCCCGCTGCGCCGGGGTGGGCGGCTGCCCCCCGGCCCGCTCCGAGCGCGTCTCGTCGGTGACCGACACGGGTCCCCCCTTGCTGCGTCGGATCGGATCCAGCTCTACCGCCGGGGTGTGACAAGTTCCGACGACCCTCCGGTCGATCGGGGGCCATCGCCCGGACGGTCGGGGGCCACGATACGGAACCCGAGGTCAGCCACTCAACAGCACCGGTGGACGAGCCTCGGGACAACCTGTGGACGCCGGTGGGCAGGCATGTGCGCAGGGTGTGCACAGGGTGTGGATAAGTGATGGGGAATTTCGGCGGGCTCGGCTCTGACCTGCAGTTTTACGATCCCCACCCTGTGGACGAAAGATTTCGGGTCGAGCTTGGGCGCCGTTCGTCCCGTACTATCTCAGCGAACGGCTACACCTGGACTGCGGATTGCACTTTCGGTCGAGAAGGGTCACGCTCCCGCCGTGAGAAACCGGGACTGGGGAAGCGGGGAGGGCAGCCCGCGCGAGCGCCGGCCGAGCGCCTCCTGGGACGCTCCCGCCGGTCCGCTCCCGGCCGGTTCGTCCGCCGCCTCCGAGAGCTACCGCACGCCGAGCCGTCGGCGCGCCGTCGAGCGCGGCCAGGACGAGCCGGTGGACGCCTATCTGCCCCGGTGGGCGTTGGAGTCCGGCATCCGTCGGGCCGACGGCGGGGGTCGGCACGCCGCTCGCGACGACGACGAGGACGTCGACCCGCCGTACTCGGGCGGGGGCTGGCGGGCGGACGCCGGCTGGCGCCGCGAGGACGACCGCCGTGACCTGCGGGCCATCGGCGCCGGCCCGGTGTCGGAGCACACCGCCGAGTGGACCCTGGACGCCCCGCAGGATCAGGGGTACGTCGGGAGCCGGCGCGCCGACGGCATGGAGGGCGAGCCGGTCTCCGGGGTGGCCCCGCGCAGCCGGCCGCGTCGCGCGGCGACCCGGCGGCCCCAGGTGATCTGGTCGGGGCTGGAGGAGGCGCCCGCGTCCGGCGACGAGGGTGACCGGTGGGAGGCGGAGCGGCCGAGCCGGCAGAGTCGGCGCGCGACGACGGATTCGTGGTCGCGGCCGGCGGTGGACCCGTGGGAGCGGGGCCGGGCGGCCGAGCCGGACCCGGCGGAGCCGCCCGCGGTCGATCCGTGGGACGCGTCGGGAGTGCACGCGTGGGGCCGTCCCGCCACGGCTGGCCGGTGGGATCAGGCGGAGGGCCGCTGGGACCGGACGGAGCACACCGGTCAGTGGGACCGGTTCACGGACACCGGGCAGTGGGACCGACCGGCCGACACCGGCCAGTGGAACCGGGTCCGGGAGGCCGGCGCCGGGGAGCGGTACGCGGAGGTCGACCAGTGGGACCGGACGGCGCCGCCGGTGCCGGTGCGGGAGGGTTGGGCGTCGCCGGAGCGGGCCGAGGCGTTCTGGTCCGGGACGCGGCTGGCCGGTGACGATCCCCGCTGGACGGAGACGCCGCCGTCGGCCCCGCGTTCGCCGATGGTCGCCGCGCCCGCGCCGCGTCCGGTGCCGCGCCGTCGCCCGGTGGAGCCGGTGGTGGCGGGGCGGGCCGGGGCGTCGACGCTGCGACGGCGGGTGGAGCCGGTGGGCGGCGGGTCGTGGGGCCGCCCGCTGGAGGACGACCTTCTCGACCCGGATCCGGGTGGGCCCCTGCGGTCGCTGTTCTACACGGCTTCGTGCTACCTGGTGCCGGCGTTGCTGCTCATCGTGGGGTTGCTGTTCCTCGACGGGCAGCCGCCCGCGGGGTGCGTCACGGACATCACCGGGGGCGGTTGTGACTCGCCGCGGGCGCACGCCATCGCCTCGTTGGTGGCGGGGGCGCCGCGGTTCGGGTTGGCGCTGCTGAGCAGTCTCGTGGTGGCGGTGGTGCTGCGGCGGGTCGGCACGACCTGGCGTTCGGCGACGGTGGCGCTGGCGGCGGCCGTGGTGGGCGGCGGGCTCTCGACCGTGGTGATCAGCGCGGTGACGGGCCAGCCGATCGGGTGACGCTGCGACGTAGTCCCTCTGACATGCGGAAGGGCCCGCACCGAATGTCGGTGCGGGCCCTTCCGTCGTGCTGTGCGGGTGTCAGCCCTTGACCACGTTCAGGTCGAACTTGGCGCTCACCTCAGGGTGCAGCCGGATGCTGACCGGGTAGGCGCCGAGCGACTTGATGTGGCTGGGCAGCACCAGCCGACGACGGTCCAGGGTCGGGCCGCCGGCCGCCTTGACGGCGTCGACGATCTCGGCCGGGGTGACCGAGCCGAAGAGCCGCCCGCCGTCGCCGGCGCGGGCCTTCAGGTTGACCTTCAGACCCTCGATCTGGGCCTTGACCTCGTTGGCGTGGTCGAGGTCGCGGATCTCGCGGGCCGCGCGGGCCCGCTGGATGACCGTGACCTGCTTCTCCGCGCCCTTGGTCCAGGCGATCGCGAAGCCCTGCGGGAGCAGGTAGTTACGGCCGTAGCCGTCCTTCACCTCGACGATGTCGCCCGGGGCACCGAGGCCGGACACCTCCTGAGTCAGGATGATCTTCATGTCGGTGCCTCCTCTCAGCGGGCCGTGGCCGTGTACGGCAGGAGCGCCATCTCGCGGGCGTTCTTGACCGCACGGGCGATCTGCCGCTGCTGCTGCGAGGTGACGCCGGTCACCCGCCGAGCGCGGATCTTGCCGCGGTCGGAGATGAACTTGCGCAGCAGCGCGGTGTCCTTGTAGTCGATGTAGGTGATCCCGTCCTTGTCGAGCGGGTTCACCTTCTTCTTCGGCTTGCGAAGTGCCGCAGCCTTGGCCATTGCTCTTGCTCCTGGTTTGCGATCGCGGGCGCTCGGCGCCATTAGAACGGGGGCTCCTCGTCGAAGTTGCCGCCGCCCGAACCACCGCGCGAGGGAGCCGGTGCAGCCGAAGCCCAGGGGTCGTCGAAGTTGCCTCCGCCGCCACCCTGGCCACCACCACCACCACCACCACCGAAGCCGCCGCCACCGCCGCCCGAACGGGACATCTTCTGCACCTTCGCCGTGGCGTAGCGCAGCGACGGGCCGATCTCGTCGACCTCCAGTTCGATGACGGTGCGCTTCTCACCCTCACGCGTCTCGTACGACCGCTGACGCAGCCGGCCGGACACGATCACCCGGGCGCCGCGCTGCAGCGACTCGGCGACGTGCTCCGCCGCCTGCCGCCACACCGTGCAGGCCAGGAAGAGCGGCTCGCCGTCCTTCCATTCGTTGGTGGTCTTGTCCATGAACCGGGGCGTCGAAGCGACCCGGAACTTGGCGACCGCCGCACCCGACGGGGTGAACCGCAACTCGGGGTCATCGGTCAGGTTGCCGATGACCGTGATGGTGGTGTCTCCTGCCATGACCATCTCCTCGCGCACTCATCAGATCCCGCCGTACAGGCTCTCAGAGCCGTACGACAGAGCCGATGAGGCTGATCCGGGCGAACCGGGGTTGAATGCTTAGCGCATCTCCGGCCGGATGACCTTGGTGCGCAGCACCGACTCGTTGAGTCGGAGCTGACGGTCCAGCTCAGCCACGGCCTCCGGCGACGCCTGGAGGTCGATGACGGCGTAGATGCCCTCGGCCTTCTTGTTGATCTCGTACGCGAGGCGCCGGCGGCCCCACACGTCGGTCTTCTCCACCGAGCCACCCGCGGTCCGGATCACGTTCAGGTACGTGTCGAGCGACGGGGCGACGGTGCGCTCCTCGAGGCTGGGGTCGAGGATCACCATTACTTCGTAATGACGCAAGACGTGCTCACCTCCTGTGGGCTAAGCGGCCACGGTCCTTCCGTGGCAGGAGGTCGTGCGTCGTTGCCGCGACCGGTGCCGGGGGAACCCGGCCGGACGCGGACAACCGGACCAGAATACCCGGTCCCGACGATCATGCCCGGGCCGGTCGTCCATCGGGTCCGGGCGCGGCGACAGGGGCCCACCTTCGGCGTCGCGTGCCGGAAGGTGGGCCCCTGTCCACAGGGCCGCGGGGCGTCCCGTCCGCATTCCTTGGGTGGGACCTGGGGAGGAACGACCACACCGATGAGGTTGGATCGAGGACGCCCCGCGGAGCTTTATCGTGTTGTTACCTGGTCTGACCATACAACGGCTCTCGTCACCTCTTGGGGGAAATGGAGGAATTCGCCGGACTGGTTCGGTGGCCAGTCTTCGGGTCTGACGAGCCGGGATCCCGCCCCGTCGTGCCGGGCCGCACGGCGGGGCGTCCCGTTACCGGGGGCCTCCGCTTCGCCGTACGCGCTGTGGACCCGCGTCCGGCCGGAGCGTCGACCATCGATCCCACCTCGGACAACGACCACCGGGCCCGCTGGTGACGCGATCCGTACCACGGAACCCCCGCGCGCGGGAGCCCCGCGCGTCGGGGGCGCGACGTAGGCTGCCCTGCATGCGAATCGGAGCCCACGTCGATCCGACCGACCCGCTGGCCGAGGCGGCCGCCCGGGACGCCGAGGCGGTGCAGTTCTTCCTCGCCGACCCTCAGGGCTGGAAGGCCCCGAAGCCGCGCGAGGACGCCGAGCGCCTGCGGGCCGCCGACGTCGACCTCTACGTGCACGCGCCGTACGTCATCAACGTGGCCACGCTGAACAACCGGATCCGCATCCCCAGCCGCAAGCTGCTGCTCGGCCACGCTGCCGCCGCGGCGGCGGTCGGCGCCAAGGGGCTCATCGTGCACGGCGGCCACGTCAACGCCGGCGACGACCTCGCCGTCGGCTTCGACAACTGGCGGAAGACCTTCGCGTACGCGGCGGACTCGGGCGGCTTCCCGCTCCCGATCCTCATCGAGAACACCGCCGGCGGCGACAACGCCTGCGCCCGGCACCTGGACGCGCTGGCCCGGCTCTGGGACGCGCTCGGCGACTACGAGGTGGGTTTCTGCCTCGACACCTGCCACGCGCACGCCGGGGGCGAGGAGCTGCTGGGGCTGGTCGACCGGGTGAAGGCGATCACCGGCCGGATCGACCTGATCCACGCGAACAACTCCAAGGGCACGTTCAACTCCGGCCAGGACCGGCACGACAACCTCACCGGCGGCACCATCGACCCGGAGCTGGTGGTCGCGGTGATCCGGGCGGCGGGCGCGCCGGTGATCGTGGAGACACCGGGCGGCGTCGAGGGTCAGGCGGCCGACATCGCATTCCTGCGCGGGCAGCTGGGCGCGACGGCATGACCACCGAGCAGTCCGACGCGACCTCGACCGGGCCGGGGGACGAGCCGGCGCCGACCACCGAGGCGGGCCGGAACGGTGACCGCGCCGAGGGTGCTGCCGCGGCGGAGACCGCCGCGACCGCCACCGCCGGCAGCACCGGCACGGCCAACGAGGCCGGCGGGGACACCGCCGAGGTGGCCGGAACGGGGAAGGCCGGGACCGGCGAGAGCGGGCCCGACCGCGGGGCCGAAGCCGACGGCGGGACCGGGTCGGACACGGCGGCGACGGGCGGCACGGCCGAGCCGGGCACCGCGGGGAAGGACGACAAGACCGGGGGCGACGGCAAGGACGGGGACAAGCCGGCCGATCCCTGGACGGCGTTCGGTCCCGCGCCGGACCCGGTGCTCAGCCGGCCCCGCCGGGTGGTCCGCGCGGTCGGCCGATCAGTGGTGCACGAGTGGACCCTGGCCGCCGTCGCCTCGCTGGCGCTGGCCGTGCTGATGACCTGGCCCACGTTGCGCTACCCGCGCTACACGCTGCCGCAGGACTACTGGGACCCGAGCCTCCAGTCCTGGCAACTGGCCTGGTCCGGCCACATCCTGCTGACCGACCCGGCGCAGCTGTGGAACTCGAACACGTTCTTCCCCGAGCCGTGGAGCTTCGCCTTCTCCGACACCCTGCTCGGGTACGCCCCGGCCGGCATGATCGGGGCTGGCCCCGAGGACGCCCTGCTGCGTTACAACATCATGTTCGTGCTGGCGCACGCCCTCGCCGCGTTCGGGGCGTACGCGCTGGCGCGGCAGCTCGGCGCGGGCCGGATCGGCGGCGCGGTGGCCGGGGCGAGCTACGCGTACGCCCCGTGGCTGCTGGCCCAGGCCGGGCACCTGCACGTCATCTCCAACGGCGGCATCCCGCTCGCGCTGGCCATGCTCGCCCGCGGTCACGGCTGGTCGCTGCGGCACGGCTACCGCCCGCGCCGCCGGCACGCCGGTTGGGCCTTCGCGGGCTGGCTGGCGGCCGCCTGGCAGCTCAGCCTCGGCTTCGGCATCGGGCTGCCGTTCGCGTACCTGCTGGCCGGCATCGTGCTGGTCTCGGCGGTCGTCTGGTTCGCGCGGCGGCGTCGCGGGAAGCGCCCGTTCGGCTGGCGGCTGTTCCTGGCCGACCTGCTCGGCGGGCTGGTCTTCGCCGCGGTGGGCGCGCTGCTGGCCGTGCCGTACTTCACGGTCGCCGAGCAGCACCCGAACGCGGCCCGGACGCTGGGCGAGATCCAGCTCTACTCGCCGCCGGCCAGCGGGTTCTTCACCGCCCCGGCGGAGTCGCGGGTCTGGGGTGAGCTGCACGAGGGTGCCCGGGCCGTGCTGCCCTGGCATCCGGAGATGACGTTGCTGCCCGGCTTCGCCCTCTACGCGTTGGCCGCCGGCGGGCTCTTCTTCTCGGTCTGGCGGGTCCGCCACCGGATCTTCCTGCTGGCCGGGGTGCTGGTGACGATGGCGCTGGCCATGGGCACCCGGTTCCTCGACGGCCGGTTCACCTACGTGCCGCTCTTCGAGCACCTGCCGGGCTGGAACGGGTTGCGTACCCCGGGCCGGATGATGCTCTGGACGACGCTTCTGCTCGGCCTGCTCGCGGCCGGCGCGGTCACCGCGTTCTGCGCCCGCGTACGCGAGCTCGCCGCCGAGCGGGTCCCGCCGTGGCCGGGCCCGTGGCTGCGACTGGCCACCCTCGTGCCGCTGCTGCTGGTCGTGCTGGAGGGGTTGAACGTGACGCCGCATCCGGTGGTGCCGCAGCAGCCGGCGGTGATGCGGACGGTGGACGGGCCGATGCTGGTGCTGCCCAGCAGCCAGAACCTGGACCAGCCGGTGATGCTCTGGTCGACCGACCGGTTCCAGCGGATGGTCAACGGCGGCAGCGGCTTCACCCCGAACTCGCAGGCCCAGGTCCGCGACGCCACGGTCAGCTTCCCCGACTTCGGCAGCGTCGACTACCTGCGGAAGCTGGGCGTGAAGAACGTGGTGGTGCTCCGCGACCGGCTCGGCGGCACCCCGTGGGAGGGGATGCTCGACCGGCCGGTCGACGGGCTGGGCGTGACCCGGGAAGAGGTCGGCGACGCGGTGGTCTACCGCCTCTGACCGGTGCCACCGGTCAGGCGGTGACCGCCTCGGCGGGGCGGTCGGCGGCGGTGCCGTGCCGCCAGCGCTGGTACCAGGGCGCGTCCTGGGTGCCGTCGAGCACCCCGCCGTCCGGGTCGTCCGCGTAGGTGTCCCGCACCGCGTCCCGCTCGGGACGCAGGATGTCCCGGATCACGAACCCGCAGAGCACCGCGACGGTGATCAGGCGCAGGCTGGCGGCCAGCACGAAGACGCCCTCGGGGAAGACCGGCCGGGTGGTGGCCGCCCCCAGCAGCTCGCCGTAGAAGGCGGCGAAGTAGCAGACCTCCGCGAACTGCCAGGCCAGGAAGGCGCCCCAGCGGGGGCGGGCGAGCACCGCGAGCGGCAGAAGCCAGAGCACGAACTGCTGGGACCAGACCTTGCTGAAGATCAGGAAGGCGGCGACCACCAGGAAGGCCAGCTGGGCGAGCCGCGGGCGACGCGGTGCGAGCAGCGCCAGCGCGGTGACGCCGAGGCAGGCCAGCCCGAAGAGCAGGTACGACAGCCAGTTGAGGGTGGAGATGTGCACGTTCAGCCATTCGAAGGGCCCGAGGTCGCCGGGCGCGGAGGGGCTGATCCTGCCGTCCAGGTAGCGGCCGATGTACCAGAGCGTGCCCCAGTCGATCGGCCGGGTGGTGTTCAAATCGAAGAAGCGTTCCCAGTTCTCCCGGTAGGGGATCGCCACCGGCAGGTTGACCGCGATCAGGGCCACCGCGCCGGTGGCGGTGGCGGTGAGCGCGGCCCGCAGGCGCCCGGCGCGCAGCGCGAGCACGAGGATCGGGCCGAACAGGAAGAGCGGCCACATCTTCGCCGCCCCGGCCAGGCCGAGCAGCACGCCGGCGGTCGCGGGGTGGCGGCGCGCCCAGGCCAGCAGCCCGAACGCGGCGAGCCCGACGGCGAGCAGATCCCAGTTGACGGTGGCGGTGAGCACCAGGGCCGGTGAGAGCGCGAAGAGGGCCGCGTCCCATGGTCGTCGGCGGCGCAGGCTGAGGATGACCGCCACGGTGGCGACGGCGAGCGCGCTGAGCACCAGCGCGTTGAGGTTGTAGAACCACTGCCCCTGGTTGATGCCGGGCCGGTCGACGCCGAGGGCGTGCACCGGCAGCCCGATCGCGCCCATGAAGTAGCCGGTCAGCACCGGGTACTCCACCGGGTGGTCGGCGTAGGGGACCTTGCCCTCGTTGAGCCCTTCGGCGTAGTAGAGGGCCAGCACGTCGGTGTAGCACATCCGGGTGTACTGGACGTTGTTCTGCCAGGCGCCGTCCTGGCAGGGGGACTTCTGCACCCAGTGCAGGGCCAGCGTCAGGCACACCAGGGCCAGCACGATCCGGGCCGCGGTCCAGAACCGGCCCTCCCGGCCGGGGGGCCGGTCCAGGGCGACGGCGTGGTCACCGAGCGGGCCGCCGATCAGCTCGGCGGCGCCGCGGACGAAGCCGTCCGAGCGGGACGGGTGGTCCACGACGGCGCCGGGTCGCGGTGCGGCCTCGGACGCGCCGGACCGGAGGTGCCGTTCGGAGCCGTTCTCGTCGATGCCTGCCGTCGACTGGGTGCTCATGGAGAGGCATCCTGCCGTACGCCGGGCCCCGCCGTCCCGCCGCGCGCGCACAAATTCCGCCACGCGAAACGCCGACGGCGGCCGGACCAGGTGGTCCGGCCGCCGTCATGAGGCCGTGGGCGTCAGTACGTCTGGCGGGTGGGTGGTGTGCTCGGTAGCAGTCCACCGCCGCGGCCGCCGGTGTCGCCCGGTCCCGGCGGGACGCCCGGCCCGGTGTTGCCGCCACCGCCGTTGTTACCGCCACCGTTGTTGCCGCCGGGGCAGAACAGGCCCAGCGGGTCACAGCCCGGCCCCGGCTGACCGGGCAGCGGCACCTCCGGCGGCGGCTGCTCGCCGTTGCCGGTGTCGTCCTTGCCGACGTGCGCGGCCGGCGGGAAGTCCAGCTTTTCCTTGCCCTTCAGCGCGTCGTTCATGAAGCGCTGGAAGATGGCGCCGGGCATCCTCGCACCGCTGATCTTGTTGCCGTCGTTGTCCTCGATCGCCTTGCGGTCGCCCTTGTTTCCGACCCAGACGGCGGTGGCGAGCTGCGGCGTGTAGCCGATCATCCAGGCATCACCGTTATCGGTGGTCTTCTCGTTGAGTTCCCAGGTACCGGTCTTCTCAGCGACCTTCCGACCGTCGTCGAGCGGACGGTGGGACGACTTGGCCGGGTACTGCTCCAGCACCGAGGTGACGTCGGCGACGATGTCTTTCGGGATGCGCTGCTGCGACTTCAGCTTGGGGGATCCGACGAGGTCCCACTTGCCGGTGTTCGGGTTCTGCTTCTCCACCTTCTTGATGAAGTGCGCCTTGTTGTAGACGCCCTGGTTGGCGAAGGTGGCGACGCCGTTGGCGTGGTCGAGGACCGTGATCGGGTACTGGCCGTAGCCGATCACGTGGAAGAACGGCGCGGGTGCCAGGTCCTTCGGGTCCGCCTTGGTGAGGTCGTACGCCTTGGCCGGATTGGTGTCGGTGCGCCACATGGTGGTGACGCCGGCCTGCTTGGCCATGTCGAGCACCTTGTCCGGGCCGATCTGCTCGGTGATGTAGTAGAACGGCACGTTCAGCGACTTCAGCGTCGACAGCTCAAGGGTGCAGGAGTCGCCGCAGGAGACCTTGTCGGCACCGGCGTTGCTGACCTTGAACTTCGTGTCCTTCGGGGTGAACGCCGAGCCCTTCCACCGCGACTTGATCGAGATGCCGGCCTTCAGCGCGGCCGCCAGGGTGTAGATCTTGAAGCTTGAGCCCGGTGAGTGGCCGCCGCTGACGACGCCGTTGTCGTAGTTCTTGCCGGCGTAGTCGGTGCCGGTGCCGTTGTCACCGCCGTAGTAGGCGCGCACCTCGCCGTTGCTCGGGTCGATCGACACCACGGCGGCCATCAAATTCGGCGGCTGCTTGTAGAGCTCGGAGCCCTTCTTGGCCCGCTGGGCCGCCTCGAGCGCCGCCGTCTGGATCTTGGTGTCGATCGTGGTGGTGACCCGGTAGCCGCCGCGGCTCAGCGCCTTCGAGCAGAGCGGCTTCTTCTCGGTCACCTCGGCCTCGTTGTCGGTGCAGAGGTTCATCTCGCGCATCTCCTGCGAGACATAGTTGACGACGTTGCCGTACGGGGTGTCGATGCCGAAGCCGCCGCCGTTGTTCTTGGAGGGCTTCTGCAGCGTCTTGGTCGGGTATTCGGTGGGGTGCGGCGGCATGTTGGGGGCGTCGAGCCACTTCTCGGTGATCATGCCGTTGATGACATAGTTCCACCGGTCCAGCGCGGCTTCCTGGTTGATCGCGGGGTCGTAGCCCTTGTGCGTGGCGCTCGGCTCGGGCTGCTTGATGAGCGCGGCGAGCACGGCCGCCTCCGCCACGGTCAGCTTGGAGACGTCCTTCTTGAAGTACGTCTGCGACGCCGCCTGGATGCCGTACGCGCCGCGGCCGAAGTAGATCACGTTCAGGTAGTGCTGCATGATCTCGCGCTTGTCGTACTTGTCGTTCAGCTTGGAGGCGAGGATCGCCTCCTTCACCTTGCGGCCGTACGTGTCCTGGTTCAGGTTGTCGAAGGCGTTGCGCGCGTACTGCTGCGTGATCGTCGAGGCACCCTGCTTGTCGCCGCCGCTGATGTTGTTCCAGGCGGCCCGGGCGATGCCCTTGTAGTCCACACCCGAGTGCCGGTAGAAGTTCCGGTCCTCCGCCGCGGCGACGGCGTGCTGCACCCACTCCGGGATCTGGTCGATGGTGACCAGCTGCCGGTTCTGGTCACCCACCTTGGCGATGGTCGTCTTGCCGGTGCGGTCGTAGATGGTGGTCGACAGCGGCGGGATGGTGTCCTCGGGCAGCAGCACCTTCTGCGAGTACCAGGTGAAGCCGACAACGCCCATGCCGGCGAGCATGATGAAGACGGCGAACCCGGCGATCATCATGTTGATCCGCCGGCGCTTCTTCGCCCGGGCCCGCGACGCCGGGTCGTCACCGCGACCGCCGCGACCACCGCGACCGGGGCCGGTCGGGCCGCCCGGCCCACCGGGACCGCCACCGGCCATGCCGGGCACCCCGGCGCGGGCCACCGCGGCCCGGCCACCCACTGGCGCCGAACCGACGCTCGCCCGCCCGCCCGTGCCGACGCTCGCCGCGCCGACCGAGGCGCGCCCGGCGGGGCCGGCCGGGGACACCGGCACGGAGGCCCGCCCGGAGCCGGCCCGCCCCGACGCACCGCCGGGCGCCGGCGAGACCGGCACCGAGGCCCGTCCCGCACCGGCTCGGCCCACGGAGGCCGAGCCCGCGGCGCCACGGGCTGCCGGGGCCGCGCCGCCGACCGGAGCCCGTCCACCGGACGCGGAGCCGCGCGGCGTCACGGAGGCCCGGGCCGAGGCAGCGCCGTCGGACCCGGAGGACCAGCCGTTCCCGTGCGGGCTCCCGGGAGAACCGGGCTCGCCGTTCGGGCCCGGGATCTGGGCCCGCCCACGCGAAGAACTGGGATCGCCGTAGTTCATTCCTCACACCCTGCCGGTCGCGGTGGGGCGCGGGCGCGCCGCCACCGGGTTGCCGTGAGATGGAACACGAGACGCTACACCCCGGGCGCGCCCGGGCGCAGGCGTCAAATCCGACCTATTCGGATCAATCAGACCTAGCGGCTGTCGGTCGTCCCGCCCTGGGGTCGGGCCGGGATCGAGCGGGACAGCCAGGTTCACCGTTGCGCCTCTCGCCTTCGCCGAGGGGTGGAGCCGGTCGCGGTCTCCTGCTCCACCGTGTCATCCGTGCCGCCGGCCAGCCCGTCCCGGCCGAGCAGGAACTGCTCGACGAGATGGTTCCAGTCGCAGCCGGGGCACACCTCCACCACGAACACCTGGAACTCACGCAGCGTCATGGCCAGCACCGGCAACTCCGCCCGGGTGCGCGCCTGGCCGGCCGACTGCTTGAGTTCGTCGCCGTAAATGTAGTGGACGTGGATGAGGTTCTCACTGCGGCAGATCGGGCAGCGCTCGTCGGTGGGCTCGCCGTGGAAGCGGGCGGCGTTCTTCAGGTACGGCGAGGCGTCGCACACGTCGTACGTGCCGATCCGCCCGGTGAGGAGTTCGCGCAGCACCGCTCGCTTCTGGAGCGAGTAGTCGACGACCTGGCGCTGCGTACGCATGCGGGAAAGGGTACGCGGTCCGGCGGGGTGAGGCGACCATCGTCACGATCCGTGACGACAGAACCTCGGAATCGGGGGTTTGCCCTGATCATGCGTCTCCGCTAACGTGCGATGTATCGGTTCGATACATCGCGGCGGTTACCGCTCCGCGCCGGGGGTAAGAAGGGATGGCCCGTGCTCGAGTTCGCCATCCTGGGTCTCCTGCAGGAGGCTCCGATGCACGGCTACGAGCTGCGCAAGGAGTTGACCGCCAAACTCGGCGCGATCCGGGCGGCGATCAGCTACGGCTCGCTCTACCCGACCCTGCGCCGGCTGCAGGCGGCGGGATGGATCACCGAAGCCGCCGAGACACCCGCGACCGCCGAGGAGGTTCCCGCGCTGACCAGCCGACGCGGTCGGGTGGTCTACACCATTACCGCCGAGGGCAAGGAACGCTTCGCCCAGCTCATAGCGCAGGCTGGACCCGAGACGTACGACGACACGGGCTTCGGCGTGCACTTCGCGTTCTTCGCCCGGACCGACCAGGCCACCCGGCTCCGGATCCTGGAAGGTCGTCGTCGAAAGATCGAGGAGCGTCGCGAAGGCCTTCGTGACGTGCTCGGCCGGGCGGCCGAGCGGCTCGACGCGTACACCCTGGAACTGCAACGCCACGGGCTCGACGCCTGTGAGCGCGAGGTCCGCTGGCTGGAGGAGCTCATCGCCAACGAGCGCTCCGGCCGGGCCCCGACGGTCCCCCAACCCGGGACGGCCGGCGGCCGAGGAGAAAACGACAGCCCGCCCCCGCCTGGAGAGTCCAGGACGAAGCGGCCGTGATGAAAGAAGAAGGAGGCAGACGTTATGGGCTCCGTCCGCGTCGCCATCGTCGGTGTGGGTAACTGCGCCTCGTCCCTCGTGCAGGGCGTGGAGTACTACCGGAACGCCGACCCGAACGACCGCGTCCCGGGTCTCATGCACGTCACCTTCGGCGACTACCACGTCTCCGACGTGAAGTTCGTCGCGGCGTTCGACGTGGACGCCAAGAAGGTGGGCATGGACCTCGCCGAGGCCATCGTGGCCAGCGAAAACAACACCATCAAGCTGTGCGACGTGCCGCCGACCGGCGTCACCGTGCAGCGCGGCCCGACCTTTGACGGTCTCGGCCAGTACTACCGCGAGATCATCGAGGAATCGGACGCCGAGCCGGTCGACGTGGTCCAGGCGCTGCGCGACGCGCAGGTCGACGTGGTCGTGTCCTACCTGCCGGTGGGCTCCGAGCAGGCCGACAAGTTCTACGCCCAGGCCGCCATCGACGCGGGCTGCGCGTTCGTGAACGCCCTGCCGGTCTTCATCGCCTCCGACCCCGAGTGGGCGAAGAAGTTCGAGGACGCGGGCCTGCCGATCGTCGGTGACGACATCAAGAGCCAGGTGGGCGCCACTATCGTCCACCGCGCCCTGGCGAAGCTCTTCGAGGACCGCGGTGTCGAGCTGCTGCGCACGTACCAGCTCAACTTCGGCGGCAACATGGACTTCATGAACATGCTGGAGCGCAACCGCCTGGTCTCGAAGAAGATCTCGAAGACCCAGTCGGTGACCTCCCAGATCCCGCACGAGATGCAGAAGAGCGACGTGCACATCGGCCCGTCCGACCACGTGCCGTGGCTGGACGACCGCAAGTGGGCGTACATCCGCCTGGAGGGTCGCTCCTTCGGTGACACCCCGCTGAACGCCGAGCTCAAGCTCGAGGTGTGGGACTCGCCGAACTCGGCCGGTGTCATCATCGACGCCGTCCGGGCCGCGAAGATCGCGCTGGACCGGAAGATCGGTGGCCCGATCCTCTCCGCCTCCTCGTACTTCATGAAGTCCCCGCCGAAGCAGTACGCCGACCACGACGCGCACGCCGCCGTCGAGGCGTTCATCGCCGGCGAGGTCGAGCGCTGACGCGCTGAGCACTCCGAAGGAAGGCCGGGTCCGCGTGGACCCGGCCTTCCTTGTTCGGGTACGTCAGGACCAGGCGCGCCGCAGCGCCACCGCCGCTTCGAGTTCCAGCAGGGTCACCTTGCGCGGCAGCCCGCCGCCGAAGCCCACCAGCTTGCCGCCCGCCCCGACGATCCGGTGGCACGGCACGAGCACCGGGACCGGGTTGCGGTTGCAGGCCACCCCGACCGCCCGCGCGGCGCCCGGATCCCCGACCGCCTTCGCCACCTCGCCGTAGGTCTTCGTCTCCCCGTACGGGATGAGGGTCATCTCCCGCCACACCGCGCGCTCGAACTCCGAGCCACGCGGCGCCACCACCGGCACGGTGAACCCGGTCAGCTCACCGGCGAAGTACGACCGCAGCTCGGCCACCGCCCGCCGGGCGACCTCGTCGCCGGGTTCGTCGGTCGCCGACGCCACCCGGCCGAAGTGCGCCCCGCGCACGGCCTCCCCGTCGGTGCCGACGGAGAACTCCCCGATCGGCGAGTCGAGCACGGTCCAACGCATGTCACCCATTGTCCCGCGCCATGAGGCAAAGTTCCTCCCGCCCCGGGCGTCTGAGCTACGGAGGTGGGCGGTGGCAGAGGTCGACGGGGAGTTCACCGCGTTCGTGAACGAACGGGGAGCGGCCCTGCTGCGCGTCGCGTACGCGCTGGCCGGGAACCAGCACGCGGCGGAGGACCTGCTCCAGAACGCGCTGGCCAAGGCGTACGCCCGGTGGCCGCGCATCCGCGGCGACGCCGAACCGTACGTGAAACGGATCCTCTACCACGACCAGGTCTCCGGTTGGCGGCGCCGGGCGCGGCGCCCGGAGGTGCCGCTCGCGGAGCTGCCGGAACGGGCGGCGGCCGGCGAGGACAGCGACCTGCGGCTGCTGCTGCGGGACGCGCTGCGGGCACTGCCGCCCCGGCAACGGGCCGTGCTGACGCTGCGCTACCTGGAGGACCTGAGCGTCGAACAGACCGCCGCGCTGCTCGGTTGCCGGGCCGGCACGGTGGCCAGCCAGAGCGCCAAGGCGCTGGCCAGACTCCGGCACCTGGTGCCCGGGCTGGAGGAACGGACCGGTCGAGCGGAGGTGACCCGATGAGCACGTCGCTGGACGAGACCCTCCGGGCGGCCGTGCGTGAACTCGCGGACGACGCCGGCCCCGCCCCGGACCTGGCCGCCCGGGCGCTCGGCCGCGGTCGCCGGCTGCGCCGCCGGCGGCGGGTGGCCGCGGCCGGGGCCGCGCTGGTCGCGGTCGTCGCGATGACCCTGCCCTTCGTGCTGTTCCGGCCCCGGCCCACTCCGCCCCCGACGACGCCACCGGTCACCGCCACCCCGTCGCCCGCGATGCGACCCACCCCCGGCGCGGACTGGGCCGGCAAGCCACTGGTGCTGCCCGGCGACTGGGTGGTGACCCGGGCGCAGGCCACCGGCGGCTCCGGTGCCGGAGTCCTGCTCGACCGGAAACGGGGTCGCTACTTCAGCACGGACCGCTACGACGGCATCTTCCCGGCGCCCAGCGGATCGCTCGTGGCCGTCCGCGACAACGACCGGCCCCGGGAGATCGGCCTGTTCGACCTGGTCAGCGGTAAGACCCGTTGGTACGAGGTGGGCCGGGCGCTGTCCGCGCCGCGCTGGTCACCGGACGGCCGCCGCCTGCTCTTCACCACGACCCAGCTCGACCACGAGGGCTTCATCGTGCTGGAGACGGACGGCACGAAGCACACGCACCGGTTGGATCGGCGGACATACTTCTGCACCGACTACTGCGACTTGACCTGGACACGAGACGCCCGGGAGGTCGTGCTGCCGCAAACGGGTGGGGGCGTCCACAACGAGGCTGTCCGGGACAAGCGGCGGGGCGTACAGCTCTTCTCCGCGGACGACGGCCGGCCCACCAGGCTGCTCCCCGTGCCCGGCGATCCGGCCGGGCCGTCGGCCTGGTCACCCGACGGGACGCTCGTGGTCGTCCAGGGCCAGCAGGAACCGCTTCTGGTCGAGACGGCGACCGGCCGGGTGGTGAACCCGCTGCCCACCGCCGACGTCGTCTGGGTCACCGGCGACCGCCTGCTCTACCGGCTGCCGTACGGGTCGCGGGACTTCGTGCTCGCTGACACGTCAGGCCGGGCACTGGTCCGTCAGCCACTGCCGAAGCAGCTGGTCGATCTTGAGGTGACTGTCGCTCCACGCTGACCGTTCAGCGGTCGTTGATGTTGCGCGGCATCGATACCGTGCAGGTCGTGGCCACGGGGACGCTCATCTTCCTGATCATCGGCGGGATCGGGGTCGGGGTGCTGACGCTCGCCCTGCTCGGGTCGGGCGTGCTGCACCTGGGTCATCCGGACATCGACGGTCCGGTGTCGCTGGAGGCGGTCGCCGGGTTCACCGGGGCGTTCGGCTTCGGCGCCGCGATCGTCAACGAGCTGCTCGGTGGGCGTACCCCCGGAATGATCGCGGCGGCGGTGGGCGGCGGCGCGCTCGCCGCCGTGCCCACCGGCTGGCTGGCGGCCCGGCTCAGCCGCGCGGCCCGCAACATGCGCACGGACGCCACGCCGACGCGGGACGACCTGGCCGGCGCGATCGGCCTCGTGGTGACCCCGATCCCCGCCGGCGGCTACGGCGAGGTCCGGGTACGCCTCGCCGGCCAGCCGGTCAAACTCAACGCCCGCGCCGACCATCCGATCCCGGTCGGCGCCCGGATCTTCGTGGTCGAAGCGCTCAGCGAGACCAGCGTGCACGTCGAGACCTACTGAACCCCCAGCACAGACGGGAACTCCCATGCCCCTGCTCGTCGCCATCGGCGGCGCGGTCCTCCTCGCCGTCGTCCTCGTCTTCTTCGTGCTCTCCCGGATCAAGGTGGCCGGCCCCAACGAGGCGTTCATCGTCACCGGCCGCAAGGGCCGGACCACCCAGACCGCCGACGGCGGACGCTCCACCGACATGTCCGGCCAGAAGGTCGTGCTCGGCGCGTCGGTCTTCGTGCTGCCCGTGGTGCAGAAGCTCCAGTCGCTCGACCTGTCCAGCCGGCGGATCGACGTCGGCATCAAGGGCGCGGTCAGCAAGCAGGGCATCCGCGCCGACCTGCACGGCGTGGCGATCGTCAAGGTCGGCGGCACCGAGGACGCCATCCGCGCGGCCGCCCAGCGCTTCCTGCACCAGCAGGACGAGATCGAGGACTTCACCCGGGAGGTGCTGGCCGGCGCCCTGCGCTCGATCGTCGGCCGGCTCACCGTCGAAGAGGTCATCCGGGACCGGGCCGCCTTCGCCAGCGCGGTCGCCGAGGAGGCCGAGCACTCGATGACCAACCAGGGCCTGGTGCTGGACACCTTCCAGCTCCAGGACATCCTGGCCGAGGGGTCCTACCTGGCCGACCTGGGCCGGCCGGAGGCCGCCCGGGTGCTCAAGGACGCGGCCATCGCCGAGGCACGGGCCCGGCAGCAGGCCGAGCAGGAGCGGCTGCTCGCCGAGGAGGCGATCGCCGAGGCCAACCGGAACCTGTCGCTCAAGCAGGCCGCCATCCAGGCCGAGATCGACGCGGCCAAGGCGAGGTCCGCGGCGGCCGGCCCGCTCGCCCAGGCCGAGCGGGACCAGGCGATCCTCTCCGAGCAGCAGAAGGTGGCCGAGCGCAACGCCGAGCTGAAGCAGCGCCAGCTCGACACCGAGGTGCGCAAGCCGGCCGACGCGGCCCGCTACAAGGTCGAGCAGGAGGCCGAGGCGTCCCGCAACGCGGCGGTGCTCAACGCGGACGCGCAGCGGCAGGCCACCATCGCCGCCGCCCAGGCCGCCGCCGAGCAGGCCCGGCTCACCGGTGAGGGCGAGCGGGCCCGGCGGGCCGCGCTGGCCGAGGCGAACGCGATCGAGGGCGCCAAGGAGGGTGAGGCGGAGCAGCGCCGCCGTTCCGCGATCGCCGAGGCGGTCGAGCGCGAGGGTCAGGCCGAGGCCGCGGCCATCCTGGCCAGGGGCCAGGCGGAGGCCGACGCGATGGCCCGCAAGGCCGAGGCGTTCGCCGCGTACGGCGAGGCCGCGGTGCTGGACCTGCTGGTGAAGGTGCTGCCGCAGGTGGTCGAGGCGGCCAGCGCCCCGATCGGCGCGATCGACAAGATGACCGTCATCTCCACCGACGGCGCGTCATCGCTGACCAAGTCGGTCGCCGGCAACGTGGCGCAGGGCCTCCAGCTCGGCAGCGACCTCACCGGCATCGACCTGGCCGGCCTGCTCGCCAAGCTGGGCAGCGCGCACACGAACGGCAAGAACACCGTGGACGGCACCACCGTCACCCCGTGACACGACGGCGCCCGCCGGTTCCCCTGCTGGGGTTCCGGCGGGCGCCGTCATGTGAACGGTCAGATGACCGCGACGACGAACTTCTCGCCGATGCCGAGACCCAGGGTCGCGGTGTTGTCCCAGTCGATGGTGCGGCTGGAGATGAGCTCGCTGGCGCCGGTGCTGCCGGCGGTGACCGCCTGCCCGTCGACGTCCGCCCGCAGGTAGATCGAGCCGTCCGGGTTGTAGTCGAGGAAGTCGAACGTCTCCCACGCGCCGATCGCGTCGGCCCGGGCGATCAGCGGCTTCGCCCCCGCGCTCTCCGCGACGACGAACTTGTTGTTGGCCAGCGACCGGATGCCGACGTAGCCGTCGCCGGCGCTGACGATCTCGAACTTCTCCCAGGCCCCGACGCTGGCGGACCGGGCGATCAGCGGCTTCGCCCCCGCGCTCTCCGCGGTCACGAACTTGCCGTTCGCCAGCGACTTGATGCCGACGACCGGGGCGGGCGCGTCGAAATCGAACTTCTCGGCCGTGCCGATGGTGGTCTTGCTGGCGATCAGCGGGGAGGTGGTGCTCGGTGCGGTGACGTACCTGCCGTTGATGGTCGCCTTCAGGCTGATCGTGCCGTCGGTGTTGTCGACGATCTGGAAGGTCTCCCAGGCGCCGATCGAGGCGGACCGGGCGATCAGCGGCTTCGCCCCCGCGCTCTCCGCGGTCACGAACTTGCTGTTGGCCCGCGCCCGCAGCCCGACGAGCCCGCTGCCGGCGTCGACCACGTCGTACTTCTCCCACGCCCCGATGCTGGTGCCCCGCGCGATCAGCGGCTTGGTGCCGCCGCTCTCCGCGGTCACGTAGCGGCCGTTGACCCGGGCCTTCAAGCCGTACGAGGTCCGGGCCGTCGGGACCGTGCCGACGTGCAGGAGCCGGTCGATGGAGCCCATGGTGTCGTGCACCGCGCCGCCCACGCCGGTGGTGACGACGGAGTCCCGCACCTGCTGCGGGGTCCAGGTCGGGTGCGCCTCCAGCAGCAGCGCGGCGGCGCCCGCCACGTGGGGGGAGGCCATCGAGGTGCCGTTCATCGCCACCGAGCCGTCGGTGGTGCCCATCTTCGCGGAGACGATGCCGGTGCCCGGCGCGAAGGTGTCCAGGCAGCGGCCGTAGTTGGAGAACCAGGCCCGGAAGTCCACCTGGTCGGTGGCGCCGACCGTGATGGCCGCCGGCACGTTCGCCGGCGAGACGCCGCAGGCGTCCTCCCAGCTGTTGCCGGCCGCGACGGCGTACGTGATGCCGGAGGCGATGGAGCGGGTGACCGCGTCGTTGACGGCCTGGTCGGTGGCGGTGAAGCCGAGGCTCATGTTGGCCACGGCCGGCTTGGCGGCGTGCGCGGTGACCCAGTCGATGCCGGCGATCACCTGCTCGCTGTCGCCGCTGCCCTCGCAGTCGAGCACCCGCACGGCGACGAGGTTGACGTCCTTGGCCACGCCGTACTTCGTGCCGCCGATGGTGCCGGCCACGTGCGTGCCGTGGCCGTCGCAGTCCTGGGCCACGTCGTCCTGCTCGATGGCGTCGTAGCCGTAACTGGCCCGACCGCCGAAGTCCTGGTGGTCGATGTCGATGCCGGTGTCGATGACGTACGCGGTCACGCCGGCCCCGGTCGCCGGGTAGGTGTAGACGCCGTTGGCCTTCGCGGTGGTCTGGTCGATCCGGTCCAGACCCCAGGACGGCGTGCCGCTCTGGCTGCCGGTGGCCGACCAGCGCTGCACCTGCTGGACGTACGCGACGTCCGGGTCCGCGGCGAGGCGCTCGGCCTGCCGGCGGTCCATGCTGGCGGAGTATCCGTGCAGGGCCTTGCCGAACACCCGGCGGACGGTGCCGCCGTGCTCGCCGGCGAGGGCCGACGCGGCGGACCGCACCTTCGCGGCACTGGCCTTGCCGTCCTTCAGGACGACGATGTAGCGGCCGGGGACCGCCTCGGCCGCGTCGGCACCCCGGACCGGGGCCCGCTTCGGGCCGGCCGGATCGGCGAGCGCGGGGCCGCTCGTGGCGGCGCACATGATGGAGGTTGCCGAGGTGAGGGCGAGCCCCACGAGGGCAGAGCGGCGCAGCGCGCCGTGGCTTCTCACTGAGAGTTCTCCCGGTGTCCAACGACCGTCCGGACCGGACGGGCGGATGCGATCAGAACCGCCTCACCCCTGGGAGCGGGAGGCCGGTGATGACCGACATCATGCGGGAGACATCGACCCTCGCGCGTCAACCGTTCGGTCGACACGCCGGCGTATCGTCGTCAGCCGGACGGCGGCGTCAGTCGAGAACGCCCTGTTCGCGGGCCCAGCGCAGCAGCTCGGCCTCGGCCTCGGCCCGCTCCAGCGGGCCGCGTTCCAGCCGCAGCTCCTTGAGGTACTGCCAGGCACGCCCGACGACCGGCCCCGGCGGCACCCCGAGCAACTCCATGATCGCGTTGCCGTCGAGATCGGGCCGGACCCGGGCCAGGTCCTCCTCGGCGGCGATCCGGGCGATCCGCTCCTCCAGCGCGTCGTAGTCGGCGGCGAGCTGGGCCGCCTTGCGCCGGTTGCGGGTGGTGCAGTCGGAGCGGGTCAGCTTGTGCAGGCGGGACAGCAGGTCACCGGCGTCGGTGACGTACCGCCGGACCGCCGAGTCGGTCCACTCGCCCCGGCCGTACCCGTAGAAGCGCAGGTGCAGGCCGACCAGCTTGACCACCTGGGAGGTGACGTCCTTGGGGTACCGCAGCGCCTTCATCCGGGCCTTGGTCAGCCGGGCGCCGACCACCTCGTGATGGTGGAAGCTGACCCGGCCGTCCGAGCCGACCGACTTGGTCCCCGGCTTGCCGACGTCGTGCATGAGCGCGGCCATCCGCAGCACGAAGTCGCAGCCGTTCTCCTCCATCGACATGGCGTTGGCGACCACGGTCAGCGTGTGCTCGTACACGTCCTTGTGCTGGGCGTGCTCGTCGATCTCCAGCTTCAGCCCGGTCAGCTCCGGCAGGAAACGCTCGGCCAGCCCGGTGTCGACCAGCAGCCGCAGGCCGGTGATCGGGTCGGCGCCGCAGAGCAGCTTGGTGAACTCGTCCCGGATCCGCTCGGCGGTGATCCGGTCCAGGTCGGCGGCCATCCGGGTCATCGCCGCGCGGACGTCCGGGTGGACCGTGAAGCGCAGCTGGGCGGCGAACCGGGCCGCGCGCAGCATCCGCAGCGGGTCGTCCCGGAACGACTCCTGCGGCGTGCCGGGCGTACGGATGATCTTCGCGGCCAGGTCGGCCAGCCCGCCGTACGGGTCGGTGAACCGGTGGTCGGGAACGCTGACCGCCATGGCGTTGACGGTGAAGTCCCGGCGCTTGAGGTCGTCGACGAGGTTGGTCCCGTACTCGACGACGGGGTTCCGGCTGACCTGGTCGTACGCCTCCGCGCGGAAGGTGGTGATCTCCAGCCGGAGCCCGTCGCGCTGGCAGCCGATGGTGCCGAACTCCCGCCCGGTCTCCCAGATCGACTCGGCCCAGCCCCGGATGACCCGGATGGTCTCGTCCGGGTGGGCGTCGGTGCAGAAGTCCAGGTCGTCACCGAGGCGACCGAGCAGGGCGTCGCGGACCGAACCGCCCACCAGGTGCAGCTCGTGACCGGCCTGGGCGAAACGTCGGCCCAGCTCGTCGGCGACCGGCGAGACGCGGAGCAGTTCGGCGACGGCGTTGCGCTGCGCGGCGGTCAGATCGCGGCGGTCGGCGGCGTGGGAGGCGGAGACTTCGGACATGGGATCGCCAGCCTATCGGTCGCGGACCGCATCTCCTGCGCCGGGCGCGGGTAACGGGCCGGGGTTGACTAAGGTCTCGGTTGGGCGGGACCGGCGAGGCCCGGCTCTGACGTACCCCTTGGAGGCTGGTAGATGAGCGGCAGGCTCTACCGCAGCGCGAACGCGCACGGCGACGGCCTGCCGCCGGACGACGGCGCCACCTTCATCTCGGCGGAGCCGCTGAACCAGCCGGGGGTCGAGGCCACCGCGCCGCCCCAGGAGGTGGTGGCGGAGACCAGCGCCGCGGCGAACAGCGCGGTGATGGCGGTCGGCAGCCTGGTCAGCCGGGGCACCGGCTTCGTCCGCAACCTGATGGTCGGGGCGGCCCTGGGCAACCTCGTGGGCAACGTCTTCACCACCGCCCAGTTCCTGCCGAACCAGGTCTACGAGTTCCTGCTCGGCGGCGTGCTCACCAGCGTGCTGATCCCGGTGCTCGTCCGCCGCCGCAAGACCGACCCGGACCGGGGCGAGGCGTACGCCCAGCGGCTGCTGACCCTGGCGGTGTTCGCCCTGGCCGCCGCCGCGCTGATCGCCATGGCCGGCGCGCCGGTACTCACCGCGCTCTACGCCAGCGGCAAGGACGCGAACTACACGGGCCTGGTCACCAACCTGTCCTACCTCATGCTGCCGATGCTGTTCTTCACCGGCCTGAGCGCGCTGATCGCCGCGGTGTTGAACACCCGGGGGCACTTCGCCGCCCCGATGTGGGCGCCGATCCTCAACAACCTGGTGGTGATCGGCGCTTTCGGCCTCTACATCCTGATCTACGGCGCGGAGGCGATCCGGCCCGAGGACATGGGCTGGGGGCAGATCCTGCTCGTCGGCGGCGGTGCCCTGCTCGGCGTGGCGGTCCAGGCGGCCGGCCTGCTGCCGGCCCTGCGCAAGGTCGGCTTCCGGTGGAAGCTGCGCTTCGACTTCCGGGAGCTGGGGTTGCGCGAGCTGGCCCAGCTCGGCGCGTGGATGTTCTGCTACGTCGCGGTCAACCAGCTCGGCCTCTTCGTGGTGGTCAACCTGCTCACCCGGGCGGCCGGCCAGGACAGCGCCGGTCTGCTGATCTACAACAACGTCTTCCTGTTGCTGATGATGGCGCACGGCATCATCGCCGTCTCGATCATCACGGCGCTGATGCCCCGGATGAGCGGGGCCGCCGCCGACGGACGGTTCCACGACGTCACCGCCGACCTGTCCCGGGGAACCCGGATGGTCACCGCGGTGCTCGCTCCCGTCGCGGTCTGCTACGCGGTGCTGGCCGGCCCCATCTCGGTGGTGGTCTTCCGGTACGGCGCCTTCACCGGCGACAACGCCGTGGCCACCTCGACCGTGCTGCTGGTGGCGGCGATCGGCCTGGTGCCGTTCTCGATCAGCCAGCTCTTCACCTTCGCCTTCTACGCGCTGCCGGACACCCGCACCCCGGCCCTGGTCAACATCCCGGTGGTCGCCCTGCGGGTGCTCCTCCAGGTAGGCCTCTACCTGGCCTTCTCGGCCACCTTCGCGGCGGCCGGCATGATGCTCGGCAACGCGATCTCGTACGTGGCGGCGGCGGTCGTCTCGGCGCTGCTGCTGCGGCCCCGGGTGGGCCGGATCGGCCTGGGCGGGATCATGCGGACCATGGGCCGGGTGGTGCTCGCCGCGTTGGGCGCCGCGCTGGTCGGCCTGCTCGTGGTGAAGGTGCTCCCCGGCGACCCGGCGCACCTGAGCTGGCTCGCCGCCGCGGCCCAGCTGGTGATCGGCGGCGCGGTGATCGGCGTGACGTACCTCGGGCTGGCCATGGTGCTGCGCATCGGCGAGATCACCGAGGTGGTCGGTATGGTCCGCCGCCGGCTCGGGCGATGACCTCGACCAGCGCCGATGACGGACGGTGAACGACGATCACCAGCCTGGGGATACGGCTGTGGATAACTCAGGGTTCCCCCGCCCAATGGGCCTCTCGGCCTGTGGACAACCAACCGTACGGCTGAGGGTGACCGGCCGGAGCAGGGGAAATCCAGCCGCGTCACGGAGGCCGCCACACCGGTGCGCCCCTGCGCCGACTACTTGCCGTCAACATCTAGATTGGGCGTGCGTGTCCCAGCGACGTGGCCCGACCGGGCCGTTACCCGGCCGATCCCCACGGTCACTGGCGTCCCACCGAGTCCGGCGGGAAGATGACATGTCGGAGAACCGGGCATCCCGGGTAAGGTCACTCTCGACGGGCACGGCGGGTGCCGACGCGGGCGTCGACACCGGTCTGCCGGTTCCAGCCAAGGCAGAGCGGGAAGCCACATGCCCAGCAGCACGGGTCCATCGATCGACACGATCACCGAGGGAGGACGGGTGACCCAGGTCGGCGAGGGTCAGGAGGCGGAGGAGACCTCTCCGCCGGTCGTGACCTTCGGTGCTCCCGCGGTCGGTGAGGTCCTGGCCGAGCGGTATGAGCTGGTCGAGCACATCAACAACGACAGCGCGGGCCGGCTGGTCTGGCGCGGGGTCGACGTCGTGCTGCGCCGTCCGGTCGCGGTGGTCCTCCGCTACCCGGGTGGCGATTCCGCCACCGAGATGCTCCAGGCGGCCGTCGCCGCCAGCCGCGTGATCCACCCCAACCTGGTCGGCGTCTACGACGCGATCGACGAGGCCGACCGGGCCTACGTGGTCCGCGAATGGGTGGACGGGCAGTCGCTGCGCGAGCTGGTGACCGCCGACGGTCCGCTGGACCCGGCCCGGGCCACGGCAATCGGCAGCGCAGTCGCCAGCGCCCTCGCCGCCGTGCACGCCACCGGCATGGTGCACGGCAACGTCCACCCCGGCACCGCGATGATCAGCGACGACGGCCGCGTGGTGCTGGCCGACGCGCGCACCGACGGGGCCGACAGCCAGGAGAACGACCTGCGGGCGGTCGGCGGGGTGCTCTATTTCGCCCTGACCGGCCACTGGCCGCACGGCGAGGCCCCGCTGCACGGCGCCACCGCCGGCCACGGCCGGGCCGCCCTTCCCGACGCCGTCCGGGACGCCGGCGGCGCCATCGCCGCGCCCCGCCAGGTGCGCGCCGGGGTGCCGGCGTACCTCGACGACCTCACCATGGACCTGCTCGACCCGGAGATCGCCCCGCCCTCGTCCGACGTCCTGTCGGCCGAGCTGAACCGGCTGGACATCCCCGCCGACGAGCACTTCCTGGAGCAGGCCGGTCCGCTGCGCTTCACGGCCGACACCGAGGACGAGCCCTCGCCGCTGGCCGCGGCCGGCGGCCGGAAGGTCGCCCTGGGCATCGCCGCGCTGCTGGCGGTGGCCCTGGTCGGGCTGCTCATCGGCATCAGCGCCCTCGGCGACGACAAGGACCACGGCAAGGAGCCGGTGGCCCAGCCGTCCAGCAGCGCGCCCGCCGCCGGCGGCACCAGCGTGCCGGCGGCCCCGGTCCGCAAGCTCAACATCCAGGACGTCCGGATCATCGACCCGGACAGCCGGGACCGCGCCGAGGTGCGCGACGCCGAGAAGGTCATCGACGGCGACCCGAACGAGGGCTGGGAGACCCAGAGCTACCGGAACAACGGCAAGTTCGGCGGCCTGAAGGACGGCATGGGGATCTGGATCGATCTCGGCGCCCCGCACACGGTCAAGGCGATCCAGGCCACCCTGTCGTCCACCGGCGCCTCGGCCGAGCTGCGCGCCGGCAAGAACGAGTTTCCGTCCAGCTCCAAGGGCGACAAGGATCTCGTCGCCGCCTACACGGAGCGCATTGGGCAGCCGTTCGAGGACCACGACGGCACCACGATGGTCTTCGACGGGTTCAACCCGGAGGAGAAGTACCAGTACCTCCTCTTCTGGATCACCGAGCTGCCGGAGAAGGACGGCGGCGGCGGCTGGAAGCTCGGCGTCCAGGAAATCACGGTCCAGGGCTCGTGAGCCGTACGCCGCACCCGGTGCACCACCTCCGCCGGACGTGGTGATGGCGGGTCGCGGTGGGCGTACGCCCGAACCAGCGACCGGTGACGGCCAGCCGGCCGGCGTGTCCGACCTCGACCTGCTGCGGGCGCACGTCGCCGGCGATCGGGACGCCTTCACCGAGCTGTTCCACCGGCACCGGGACCGGCTCTGGGCGGTGGCCCTGCGGACGGTCGGCGACCGCGAGGAGGCGGCCGACGCCCTCCAGGACGCGTTGCTGTCGGCGCACCGCGCCGCGGCCCGGTTCCGGGGCGACTCGGCGGTCACCACCTGGCTGCACCGGATCGTGGTCAACGCCTGCCTGGACCGGATCCGGCGGCGCCAGACGCACGCCACGGTCCCGCTGTCCGACGGCGTCCACACCGACGGGGAGCCCGGCCGGCACACCGGCGGGGTGGAGCTGGCGGCACCGGCCCGGGACCACGACACCGCCCTGGTGGTCCGGCAGGCCCTCGCCGCGCTCCCGGTCGAGCAACGGGCCGCGCTGGTGCTGGTGGACGTGCAGGGCTATTCGGTGGCCGATGTGGCCCGGATCCTCGAGGTCGCCGAGGGGACGGTGAAGAGCCGGTGCGCCCGGGGCCGGGCCCGCCTCGCCGTGCTTCTCGGGCATCTCCGGACCGGCTCCGACGAGGTCCCGGACGTGCCCAGGGTCACCGGTGGGAACCCCCGGCCGCCCGAGGGCGTCGGATCCACGTCGGGGTGGTCCCGGCGGGATGCCAGCCAGGAGGAGACGTGACTTCCCGGGAGTTCAGCGAGGTCGACCACGACCTGCTCGCCGACTACCTCGGCGGGGCGCTGGACGGCACCCCGGAGCGGGCGACCGTCGCCCGGCTGGTCGAGCAGGACCCGGCCTGGGGCGAGGCGTACGCGGCCCTGGCCCGGGCGGTCGAGCTGGTCCACGCGGACCTGGCCGGTTGGGCCGCCGAGCCCGGCCCGGAGCTGCCGCCGGGCGTGGCGGACCGGATCACCGCGGCGCTCGCCGGCGCCGGCCCGGCCCCGACGGGCGATCTGGCGTCCGATCCTCCCGAGCACGGCTCGACGCCGGCCGCCGTGCCGGCACAGCCCGGCCGGGGCGCCCATCCGCCCGGCGCGACGGGCCGGCCCGGCCGGAACACCGGGCCGGGACGCCGCTCCCGGCGCTGGACGCGGCTCGCCGGTCCGGTCGCGCTGGCCGCCGCCTCGGTGACCGCGGTCGGGTTCGGGGTCAGTTACCTGGTCGACGCGGGTGCCGGCGGGATCACCGGGACGGCCGACAGCGCGGGCAGCCGGGCCGAGGGCGGGGCCGCTCCGCTCGCCGCCGGGCCGTTCCGGACCACCGGGCCGGCCCTGCACAGCGGCACCGACTACACCCCGGACACCCTCTCCCGGATCCCGGGCGGGTTCGCCGGGCTCTCGACCAAGGCGAGCGACCGGGCGGAGCCCGCGGACGGACAGGACGAGCACCGGGTGTTCGAGACCACCGGGCTGGACCGGCTCGAACGCCCCGAGGCGCTGGCCGGTTGCCTGTCCGAGATCGGCGCGGAGCACCGCGCCGGCCCGCTCACCGTTCAGCTGGTCGACTACGCCCGGTTCCGGGGCAGCCCGGCGCTGGTGGTGACCTTCACGGACGGGGGCGGCGCCCGCTGGGCCTGGGTGAGCGGACCCGAGTGCGGGGTCCCCGGGTCCGGCGCGGACACCCGCTTCACCGCGCGGGTAGGGTGAGGTCGCGGTCACCCGGGCGGGCTCCGCCGCGTGACGTGACCCACCGGATGACCGGCTCGGGAATCTTCGCTTCGTACGATGACGTTCTGCAAGTCAGGCGCCGACGCCGCTGAGCCGTCGGCACTCGGGATCGGACATCGGTGCGCGCCGGTGACGAACACACACATCGGGAGACGGCAGTGGACGAGGTCCGCAACCTGATCATCATCGGCTCCGGGCCGGCCGGTTACACCGCGGCGGTCTACGCCGCGCGCGCCAACCTCAAGCCGCTGGTCATCGAGGGCGTGCAGTCCGGCGGTGCGCTGATGACCACCACCGAGGTGGAGAACTTCCCCGGTTTCGCGGACGGCATCCTCGGCCCCGAGCTGATGGACAACATGCGCAAGCAGGCCGAGCGGTTCGGCGCCGAGTTCCTCACCGACGACGTGACCCGGGTCGAGCTGAAGGACACCGGCGAGGTCGGCTCCAACGAGGTGAGCACCGTCTGGGTGGGCGAGACGGCCTACCGGGCCCGGGCGGTCATCCTCTCCACCGGCTCGGCCTGGCGTCCGCTGGGCGTGCCGGGCGAGCAGGAATACCTGGGCCACGGCGTGTCGTCCTGCGCGACCTGTGACGGCTTCTTCTTCCGGAACCAGCACATCGTGGTGGTCGGCGGCGGCGACTCGGCGATGGAGGAGGCCAGCTTCCTCACCCGGTTCGCCGAGTCGGTGACGATCATCCACCGCCGCGACTCGTTCCGCGCCAGCAAGATCATGGCCGCTCGGGCCCTCGGCAACGAGAAGATCAAGGTCGAGTGGAACAGCGTGATCGAGGAGATCCTCGGCGAGGACGGCAAGGTCAGCGGCGTACGGGTGCGCAACGTGCACAGCGGTCAGAGCAAGGTGCTCGACGTCACCGGCGTCTTCGTGGCGATCGGCCACGACCCGCGCAGCGAGCTCTTCCGGGGCCAGGTGGAGCTCGACGACGAGGGGTACGTGAAGGTGCAGGCGCCGAGCACCCGGACCAGCATCCCGGGTGTCTTCGCCGCCGGTGACGTGGTCGACCACATCTACCGGCAGGCCATCACGGCGGCCGGCACGGGCTGTGCCGCCGCCCTCGACGCCGAGCGCTTCATCGCCACCCTGCAAGGCTGAAACATTTTCACGAACAGGTCCCGGAGGAGGGGTTCATAGTGGGAGCAACCAAGGCGGTCACGGACGCGAGCTTCGCGAGCGACGTGCTGAAGTCCGACAAGCCGGTTCTGGTCGACTTCTGGGCGGAGTGGTGCGGTCCGTGCCGCAAGGTCTCGCCGCTGCTGGAGGAGATCGCGGGCGAGATGGGTGACCAGGTCACCATCGTCAAGCTCAACATCGACGAGAACCCCGAGACGGCGCGCACCTACCGGGTGATGTCCGTGCCGACCCTGACCATCTTCAAGAACGGCGAGCCGGTGCAGTCCATCGCCGGCGCCAAGCCGAAGGGTGAGCTGGTCAAGCTCATCGAGTCGGCGCTCTGAGCCGACACCCGACACCACCGGAACCCCCGTCCGCCCGACCCCGGGCGACGGGGGTTCCGCGTTTCTGACCTGCGGCGAACCCACAATCGCCGGTGACCGGCCACGGTACGCTCCGTAAGGTCTCCCCAGCGGGGAAGCACCTCCGTCGGAGTCTCCGGCCAGCCAGCGTCCGTGCAGAGGGGGGTCATCGTGCGTCCCATCCGACCCGGTGACCGGGGACCCGCGGTGGCCGAGATCCGCACCGTCCTCACCGGCCTGGAACTGCTCCCCGCCGGACCCGGCGGCGAGGAGTTCGACGCGGAGACCGAGCGCGCCGTCCGGGCGTTCCAGCAGTCCCGCGGCCTCAGCGTGGACGGGCGGGTGGGCACGGAGACCTGGCAGGCGCTCGACGCGGCCCGCTGGCGGTTCGGCGCGCGCACCCTCTACCACGCGGTCCCCGAGCCGCTGACCGGGGAGGACGTCCGGTCACTGCAGGAACGGCTCCTGGAGATGGGATACGACGCGGGCCGCGCCGACGCCATCTACGGCATCCGCACCTCCCGCGCGGTAGCCCAGTTCCAGCGGGAGATGGGGTTGAAACCGGACGGGACGTGCGGTCCGCACACCATCAACGCGCTGCGCCGCCTCGGCCGGAAGGTGGTCGGCGGGCGGCCGCAGTGGCTCCGCGAATCCGACGCCATCCGGCAGGCCGGGCCGACCCTGGTCGGGCGGACCGTGGTCATCGACCCGGGGCACGGCGGCACCGACCCGGGCGTGGTCGTGCCCGACGGCCCGCTGCGCTGGACCGAGGCGGACCTCGTGCACGACCTGGCCAGCCGGTTGGAGGGGCGGCTCGCGGCGGCCGGCGTACGCGTGCAGCTCACCCGGGGCCCGTCCCCGCGGACCTGCCTGCCGGACGCGGACCGCGCCCAGCTCGCCAACTCCCTCGGCGCCGACGTCTTCATCTCCCTGCACACCGACGGGCACGCCAACCCGGCGGCCGACGGGGTGGCCACCTACCACTACGGCACCGACAACGGCGTAACCTCCGCCACCGGGGAGCGGCTGGCCGGGCTGGTGCAGCGGGAGATCGTGGCCCGCACCGGGCTGCGGGACTGCCGCACCCACGCCAAGACCTGGGATCTGCTGCGGCTGACCCGGATGCCCGCGGTCCGGGTCGAGGTGGGCTACCTGACCTCACCGGCCGACCGCCACCGGCTGGTGGACCCCCGGTTCCGGGACCGGCTGGTCGAGGCGATCGTCGCCGCCGTGCAGCGGATGTACTTCCCGATCGAGCGGGACGTGCCCACCGGCTCGATCGACGTGAGCGAGCTGCGGGCGGTGGTGGCCGCCGGCACGGTGGTCGACTGAGCCGCCCCGGGCGTCAGCTCATCGAGCGGGTGGCGGGCGCCGGGCGGACCGGGCGCAGCAGCGTCTCCGGGCTCATCGAGCCGAGCAGCTTCTCCAGCGCGTACTCGACGTCGGACTTCCAGCTGAGCGCGGTGCGCAGCTCCAGCCGGAGCCGGGGGTAGCGCGGGTGCGGGCGGACCGTCTTGAAGCCCACCGAGAGGAAGAAGTCGGCGGGCGCCAGGCAGCCCCGCGCCGGGTCGTCCGCGTCGTCGCCGAACTTCGCGTCGCCGAACGCCTCGATGGCCTTGATCCCACGCTTGGTGAGATCCCGGGCGACCCCCTGGACGAGCATCCGACCCAGGCCGCCGCCCGCGAAGGCGGGCACCACGTGCGCCGTCATGAGCAGCGCGGCGTCCGCTGAGACGGGCGAGGTGGGGAACGCCATCGAGCGCGGAACGTACGCCGGCGGGGCGTACATGACAAAACCGGCGGGCATGCCGTCCACGTACGCGAGCTTGCCGCAGGAACCCCACTCCAGGAGCGTCTGGGAGACCCAGGCCTCCTTCTCCAGCCCCGGGTCACCGGCGGCGCACGCGCGCTCGGCCGAGACCGGGTCCAGCTCCCAGTAGACGCACTGCCGGCAGGAGCGGGGCAGGTCCTCCAGCGTGTCCAGGGTCAGACTGACCAGACGTCGCGACATGAGCACCCCACCCATAGGCCCGGAGCGGAGACCCCTGCGGTCTCCCGCCGCCTTCCTGCCCCCCGACGAGCGATCGTACGCTTCCGCCCGGCGCTACGGGAGGGGACGCGCGAACGCCCACCCGCGCCGGGGACGAGGGCCGGTCCGGGATGTGGACGTACCCACACGGTGGGCCCGGTGCTGGCCGGCGGCGACTACGATCGACCAACCGGCTTTTCCCGCGCGCCGCCATGGTTGCCGGCATCGCGGGTACCACACCGGGCGGCAGCCCCGCCGACACCCGATCGAGGTGATGTCATGACCGGCACGACGCTCGACGACTACACCGACCGGTACGCCCGGCGGGTCCGGGGGATGACGGCCTCCGAGATCCGGGCACTCTTCGCGGTGGCCAGCCGGCCGGAGGTCGTCTCGCTCGCCGGTGGGGCACCCTACATCGCGGCGCTGCCGCTCGACGCGGTCGGCGAGATGCTCGGCCGGCTCGGCGCCGAGCACGGCGCCACCACCCTCCAGTACGGCATCGGCCAGGGCACCCCGGAGCTGCGCGAGCGGATCTGCGAGGTCATGGCGCTGTCCGGGATCGACGCGTCGTGCGGCGCCTCCCCCGAGGACGTGGTGGTCACCGTCGGCGGGCAGCAGGCGCTCGACCTGGTGGCCCGGCTCTTCCTGGACCCGGGTGACGTGGTGCTCGCCGAGGGGCCGACGTACGTCGGCGCACTCGGGGTGTTCCAGGCCGCCCAGGCCCAGGTGACGCACGTGCCGATGGACTCCGAGGGGCTGATCCCGGAGGCGCTGGAGGTGGCCATCGCCGAGCTGGCCCGCGCCGGCCGGCGGGTGAAGTTCCTCTACACCATCCCGACCTACCAGAACCCCACCGGCGTGACGCTGAGCGAGGAGCGGCGCGAGCGGGTGCTCGACATCTGCGAGCGCGCCGGGCTGCTGGTGGTCGAGGACGACCCGTACGGTCAGCTCGGTTTCGAGGGTGAGGCGCCCGCGCCGCTGCGGGCCCGGCGGCGCGACGGGGTCTTCTACCTGAGCACCTTCTCCAAGACCTTCGCGCCCGGCCTGCGGGTGGGCTGGATCCTCGCCCCGCACGCGGTCCGCGACAAGCTGGTCATCGCCAGCGAGGCGCAGATCCTCTGCCCCAGCGGCTTCGCACAGGCCGCCGTCTCGACCTACCTGGGCACCATGCCCTGGCGGGAGCAGCTCAAGGTCTACCGCGAGGTCTACCGCGAGCGCCGGGACGCCCTGCTCGACGCGCTCGCGGACCTGATGCCGGAGGGCACCACCTGGACCACCCCGGCCGGTGGCCTCTTCGTCTGGGCGACCCTGCCCGACGGTCTCGACTCCAAGGCGATGATGCCGCGGGCGGTCGCCGCCCGGGTCGCCTACGTGCCGGGCACCGGCTTCTACGCCGACGGGACCGGGACGGGCAACATGCGGCTCAACTTCTCCTTTCCGCCGCCGGAGCGGATCCGTGAGGGCGTTCGCCGGCTGGCCGGCGTGATGGAGCAGGAGATCGCCATGCGCAAGGTCTTCGGCGCGGTCGGCGGGGCGGGTCCGCGGCGCCGGCAGGGCGGCTCGGACACGCCCGGTCCCGACTTGGCATGATTCCCGCATGTCCGTCAGCCCTGCCGCACACACGTCCGTGACCGGACCCGCCGCCACCGACGAACTGCACGTGCTGGTGCTCGCCGGCGGCCTCTCCTACGAGCGGGACGTCTCGCTCCGGTCCGGCCGGCGGGTGCTCGATGCGCTGCGCGCCGTCGGCGTGGAAGCCGAACTGCGGGACGCCGACGTCGCGCTGCTGCCCGCTCTCGCCGCCGACCCGCCGGACGCCGTGGTGATCGCCCTGCACGGCGCCACCGGCGAGGACGGCTCCCTGCGCGGTGTGCTCGACCTCTGCGACGTCCCCTACGTCGGCTGCGACGCCCGCGCCTCCCGGCTCGCCTGGGACAAGCCCTCCGCCAAGGCGGTGCTGCGCGAGGCGGGCATCCCGACGCCCGACTGGGTGGCGCTGCCACACGACCGCTTCTCGGAACTGGGCGCGGTGGCCGTCCTGGACCGGATCGCCGACCGGCTCGGCCTGCCGCTGATGGTCAAGCCCGCGCAGGGCGGCTCCGGGCTCGGCGCCGCCGTCGTCCGGGACGCCACGTCGCTGCCGGCCGCCATGGTCGGCTGTTTCGCGTACGACCAGACGGCGCTGGTGGAGCGCTACGTGCCCGGGATGGACGTGGCGGTCTCCGTGCTGGACCTGGGCGAGGGGCCGCAGGCCCTGCCGCCGGTCGAGATCGTGCCCCGCAACGGCGTCTACGACTACGCGGCCCGCTACACGGCCGGCCGCACCACGTGGCACGCGCCGGCCCGCCTCGACCCCGAAACGACCGAGCGCGTGACCCGGGTGGCGCTCGCCGCACACGCCGCGCTGGGCCTCCGCGACCTGTCCCGCGTCGACCTGATCGTCGACGCGGACGGCCAGCCGCATGTGCTGGAGGTCAACGTCTCCCCCGGGATGACCGAGACCTCGCTGCTCCCGCTGGCCGTCCAGGCGGCGGGCCTGGACTTCGGGCGGGCGCTCGGCACCCTGGTGAGCCGCGCCGCCGCCCGCCGCCCCTGACGTCCGGCTGACCGGTCGCCCGCTACGGCGTCTCGGCCCGCTGCGGCTGCTCGGCCTGTTCCGGCGCGGTTGCCTGCTGCGGCACCTCGGATCGTTCCGGCGTGCCCGCCCGATCCGGCTGCCCGGCCTGCTGCGGCGCGGGCGCCCGCTCCGGGTGCTCGGCCTTTTCGGGCGTGGCCGGCTCCTCCGCCGCCTCGGCCTCGGGGATCTCGTCCGCGGCCTCGATCACCGAGGCGATCTCCTCCTCGGGCTCCTCGGTCGCCCCGCCGGTCGGCGCGGCAGTCAGGCTCGACGGTGCCTGCCACTGGATGCGCGGCGGTTCGGCGAGCGGACGGCCACCGAACTCGGCCAGCCACGCGGCGACCATCGCCAGGTTCTCCCGCCACTGCGCCTCGGAGATCGGCGGCAGGATCGAGTCCCACAGGGACAGGAACGTGCCCCGCAGCTGCAGCCGCCCGTACGGCCGGGCCAGGAACCACATGTGCAGGTGCGCCGAGCCGTCACCCCAGCGGTTGACATGCACCCGGGCGACGCCGTCCAGCGACCGGATTGCCCGCTCCAGGCGCACGGTCATGACGCCCAACTCGGCGGCGAGCAGGTTCGGCAGATCGCCGAGGTCGAGGTGCGACCGGGACTCCAGGATCAACACCATGGGCAGGCCGGTGGGCCGGTCCATGGCCCGGACCCGCCATCGTTCACCCACCCAGATGTACGCCTCGTCCGGCGCGTTGCAGGCGGTGCACTCCCGATTTCCCTCGCCGCGGCGGGGAGGCTCGACCGGCACCGGCTCGTCGAGCTGCTTGACGTGGAGATCGCCCTCGAAGGGGAAGGAGGGCCACTGGGTGAAGTCCGGGACTGAGGGAGGGGTGTCCTGCACGACGCTGACCCTAACCGAGTTGGCGACGCCTGTCCCTACCCGAGTACGGGCCGCTGAGCGTTCCTCATCGATCAACCACAGGTTGTCCACCGCGTTGTCCACAGGCCGCTGAGATCACCAGCACAGCGCGTCATCCACTGCTCAGCAAGGGTTTCGGCGCGATGTTTCACGTGGAACGGCGAGAGCCTGTGGACAACTGCTGTGGATAACGTTGGCGGTCGTTAGCGGGCCTTTGGGGTGCCTCGATCCTTCCTTCCCAACGAGCGAGGCGGCGATCCGCACCGGCCGATGGCGATGGTTTCCGAGACAGCCCCCGGGGCACCGCGCGGGCCCGACAGGTGCGCGATTGGCGGCCGTGTTTCACGTGAAACGGCGGCGCGCATGAGCGCTATTCGGGTGAGCGGCGTCCGGTCAGCAGCGTCCGCCGAGCCCGTCCGGCGACTGCGTCCGGTGGGCGACATCCGGTGAGCGGGTCGACGAGCGCGTTCGGTGAGTCCGTTCGGCGAGCGCGTTCGGCGAGCGACGTCCGTTGCAGCGACTCCCCGTGCCGCGCGGCGCCGGTCATGGCTGCCCGGCGGTTGACGGAGACATCGGCGTCGGCGCACAAGTGAGGCCGCCGGCAGGTCTGTGGTCAGCAGTGGCGCCAACCGCAATGCGGCCATCAGCGGAGCTTCCAACGGAGTTGGATGACGGCCGGAACGAGAAGCAGCGCCCAGCGAGTTGTCCGGTCGACGCCATGCCCAACATCCGGTCGAGCTGTGTTCCACGTGAAACAGGAAGCGGAGTGTGGCGTCGTGAAGGGCTGGCCGGGTACGGGCTGGGCCCTCACTCGGCCGGCCGGCGGGGTCCTCATGATCGGCGGCGAGCTTCGACGCGCGATGGGCGGCCGTCGGGAGACGACGACCGGTCCGGCGCCGCTCAGCGCCCTGTGAACCGGCGACGCCCAGCCGTCGGCACTCTGGATCGTCAAGGACGATAGGCGGTGCCAAGACGCTCGCAGCCTCCAAGACGCCACCCCGCGGAACCACTGCCGGCCCGCCCGCAATCCCATCGACGACCGAGAGGCGACAGGCCTCAGGACGGACCTTCCTGGGTCGCCGACCTCTCCAGAGCGGAGCGTCCAACGGAGTCGGATGACGGCCGGAACGAGAAGCAGCGCCCAGCGCCTTGTCCCGGTCGACGCCATGCCCAGCTGGCTCCGGCCGATCGCTAGGTAGTTCGGCCTCCAGGCGCTGGGGCGCACACCGCTCAACGGGCCCGCAGACACGCCGCCGTGGGCGAAGGCTTCAGGACAGGGACCTGGCCCTGCCCGTCGGGTGCGGCCGGCGGTTGCTCGCCGGGCGCGCATGACGGTTGCCGGCGGCACGTCATGCTGGGGGCCCGATTGCCCCGCCAAACCCGTGGGCGTCTGCGGCGTGCCGCTCGGTCACCTACCGACCCGTCGGGCGCGGAGGCGAGTTGACACCCCCGCGCGTCCGCCCACCCCGATGGCGACGGCCGGGTCCGCCGAGGCCGATGTCTGGGCGCCCGCCACTCAATTCCCTCCGCCATCTCCGCTTCCTCCGCCAGTCCGTGTCCGCTCGCCCGATCCGTTGAACAAGCGTGCCGGCGCCCCGCCCCGACTGCCGGCGCCCAATCGCAAGGGCCTAGTCGTGGGCCGCCCCCCTGTCGCGGCTGCGCTCCCCGTTTCACGTGAAACAGGACGTCGGTAATGGGTGAGACCAGCCTTGCTCCCCCGACCGACGGCCGTCTCGCCGACTGCGGCACGCGGGATTTCCACCTAGCCCTGGTTGCGGCGTCCGTCGCGAACCACCCACAGCTGTGGCGCGTCGCCTCGCCACCCAGCAGCCCGGCTGGGGCGCGCCCCACCGCCAACCACCCCGGCTGTGGCGCGTGGCGTCGCCACCCAGTCCGGCTGCGGCGCGCGTCGCCAACCAGCCGGCTGCGGTGCGCGTCACGCCCACAACGCGCGCCAGCGGACGTGTTTCACGTGAAACGGCGACGTGGGGGTGAGCCGCCTTTCCCTGGAGCCTCGCGCCCGGCCTCGCCGGCCGCGACAATCGCACCACCCGGCTGCTGCCGATTGGGTGTCCACCGGCCAGCTGACGGGACCGACAGGTCGACCTGCACTACCCCGCCTGCCGGTAGGTGACTGGTGGTCGCGACGGCAGCGGTGACGGGCACTCGACCAGTCCCGCGGCGAAACAAGCTCAGACGATCGGGACAAGCTCAGACGATCGGGCGACAACAGCGAGGGCCATTGAGCACGGCGCAGCGATCCCGTCCGCCATGGCCGTCGAATCGCTACCCAGCCAACGCCGATGCCCTCAGAAGGCCGCCAGCGCCGAGCACGGCCAGGGTGTCCCAGCGCCCCGTCCGGGGGATTACCGGCCGCCCAGAGGCCCATCAGGACGCCGCACAAGCGCCTCCCACGACACGACAGGTGATAGGGCACCCCGCAAGCCAGGGCATGCCGCCGGGCTCAAGGCCCATAACGGAGCCGCCCGACCCGAGCCCGGTAGCGGAGCCGCCCGACCCGAGCCCGGTAGCGGAGCCGCCGGATCCGAGCCCGGTAGTGGACGTCGTTAGACAGCCAGCACCCCGACCCGCTGCGAGCACGCCGAAGCGAGCACGACCCCGGCACCACCGACACCCTCCAACAGGTCCCGGGCGTCGGCGATCCTCCAGCCCGAAAACGGCTCGGCCGCGTCGCCCCCGGAGGGACCACGCGGCCGAGATCGACAGCGGGCTGTTCACTCCTCGGGCGGCCGCTCCTCCTGCCCGACACCGATGATGCCCACGATCCGCTCCAGGTCGTCGACCGTCGCGAACTCGATCGTGATCTTGCCCTTGCTCCGGCCGATGTCGACCTTCACCCGGGTATCGAAGCGATCGGAGAGCCGGTCGGCGAGGTCCGTGAGCGCGGGGGCGTGCGGCTTCGGCCGGCGCTTCGCGGTCGGGGCCTTCGCCGGGCCGTCGGCGAGCGCCAGCGCCACCAGTTCCTCGGTGGCGCGTACGGAGATGCCTTCGGCGACGATGCGCTTGGCGAGCTGCTCCTGCGCCTCGGAGTCGTCGAGGCTGAGCAGGGCGCGGGCGTGGCCGGCGGAGAGCACGCCGGCGGCGACCCGGCGCTGCACCTGGGCCGGCAGGTTCATCAGCCGGATCGTGTTGGAGATCTGCGGCCGGCTCCGGCCGATCCGGCGGGCCAGTTCCTCGTGGGTCGCGCCGAACTCCTCCAGCAGTTGCTGGTACGCGGCCGCCTCTTCCAGCGGGTTGAGGTTGGCGCGGTGGATGTTCTCCAGCAGCGCGTCCCGGAGCATCGCGTCGTCCTTGGTGTCCCGGACGATGGCGGGGATGCTCTCCCGACCGACCGCCTGGGCCGCGCGCCAGCGCCGCTCGCCCATGACGAGTTCGTACTTCTCGCTGTCGAGCTGGCGGACGACGATCGGCTGGAGGAAGCCGACCTCCTGGATCGAGGTCTTCAGCTCCTCCAGCGCCTCCTCGTCGAAGACGTGCCGGGGCTGCTTGGGGTTCGGCACGATGCTGTCGACCGGGATCTCGGCGAAGCGGGCTCCGGGGACCGGGCTCAGTTGCGGCTCCGGCTCCGCCGCCGGAGCCGCCGGGGCGGCCACGTCACCGACCCCGTTGGCTCCCGTCACGGCCGCCGCGGCACCACCGATCGAGGGAGCCGGGACGGCCGCCCCCGTACCGTTCTCGGTCTCGGCGGTCGCCGGGGCGCTGCCCGGCACGGGCCCGGTGGGGATGAGGGCGCCGAGCCCCCGGCCCAGACCGCCGCGAGGACGGTTCTTCATGCGACGCCTCCCAGCGACTTCTCCGTACTACGCATTCCGGCTCACCGGCTCCTTGACGCCCCGCTCCGCGATCTCCTGGGCGGCCTCGAAGTAGCTCGTGGCCCCCCGCGATCCGGGATCGTAGGTCATCACGGACTGCCCGTAGCTGGGCGCCTCGGAGACCCGCACGTTCCGGGGGATCACGGCCTGGAGCACCTTGTCGCCGAAGTGGTTTCGGACGTCCTGCTCCACCGCGTCGGCCAGCCGGGTACGGCGGTCGTACATGGTGAGCAGGATCGTGGACACCTCGAGCTTCGGATTGAGGTGCTGCCGAACGAGGTTGATGTTCTGGATCAGCTGGTTGAGGCCCTCCAGCGCGTAGTACTCGCACTGGATGGGGATCAGCACCTCCTGCGCGGCGACCAACGCGTTGACGGTCAGCAGGCCGAGCGAGGGCGGGCAGTCGATGAACACGTAGTCGAAGTGCCCGGGGTACGCGGCGATGGCCCGGGCCAGCCGGGACTCCCGGGCGACGACGGAGACCAGCTCGATCTCGGCGCCCGCCAGGTCGATGGTGGCCGGTACGCACCACAGGTTCGGGATGCCCTCGACGGCCTGGGCCACCTCTTCCAGCGGCACGCTGTCGATGAGGCAGTCGTAGACGTCCGGCACGCCGGTGTGGTGCGGGACGTTGAGCCCGGTAGAGGCATTGCCCTGCGGGTCAAGGTCGACGACCAGCACCCGGTTGCCGTGCAGGGCGAGCGCCACTGCCAGGTTCACCGTGGTGGTGGTCTTGCCGACGCCGCCCTTCTGGTTGGCGACGCACATCACCCGGGTCCGTTCAGGGCGCGGCATGGTGACCTCACCACTGGGATTCAGGATCTGCACGGCGCGCATAGCCTCCATAGCCAACGGTGGGTCATCCTCTTCGCGCGTCGGGGTTTCACGTGAAACGTACGTGCTCGCCGGGGCTTCGGGACCGTAGCCGGCATCCGGTGGCGTGTCGGACGGAGCCGGGGCCGCAGGCACGTCCGGCGCGGACTCCGGGGTGGGCTGCTGGGGTACGACCACGGCCGGCGGTTGCGGCTCGAACCGCGCGGGGACGGCGGCGTTCCCGCGTACCGGGGCCGGGCGCGCGGCGGGCGCGTTCGCCGGGCCGTCGCTCGGATCGTGCGGGTCCCGCGCCGGCGGGACGTTCGCCGGCACGGACGAGGTCGGCCGCACCGCGCCGGCCGGCGGCACCTCGCGCCGCACCACCGGGTCACAGTCCGGGGGTCGCGTGGATGGGTCGTGCGGCTCGCCGTTCGACGGCCAGCCCTGGGAGTTGGTTTCACGTGAAACGGGGCCGGTGGCCGAGGATCGTTCGCCTGGCCCGGTCACCCGTGAATCGTCGTACCTGCCGTCGTCATGCACCTGTCATCCCTGCCCGCTCCGGATGGTCGGTCCGCACCCGTCATTCAGCCCCCCGCGCTCGCCGCGCGGCGTCATCGGCCCGGTGGGAACGGTCGGGTTCGGGTGCCGCCCGGCACCGCCGCTCCACACTATCGGCGCGCGGCCAGCCTACGGCCGACGGGCGTAGCGGGTCCATGTCGGGTTCTGATCGACCAGCTCACGCCCACCCGGTCCAACGACCGGGCCCGCGTCCGGAAAGCCTTGCCGCGTCAGCGGTCCCGGCCCTGGGTGCCGCGGCGGCGGCCACCCCGCGAGCGCTTGGGCGCCTTCTTCCGGGCCGGGCCGACCACCCGCTCGCGGACCACCTCGATCACCGTTGCGGGAGGGTCGATCACGTCGACACCGCACCGGTGCAGCTCCGGCTCGCCACCGCCGAGCCGGGTCACCGCTGCGGCGTGCTCGGCGATCTCCTCGGCGGCGGAGGCGCCCTTGAGCGCGACCAGCCGGCCGCCGGGCACCGCCAGCGGCAGGCACCAGCCGGCGAGCCGGTCCAGCGGGGCCACCGCGCGCGCCGTGACGATGTCGGCGGACAGCGGCTCCCGGTCCCGGGAGCCGACCGCGGCCTCCTCGGCCCGGCCACGAAAAACCCGGACGGACTTGGTCAGCCCCAGGTGCTGCACCGCCTCGATGAGGAAGGCGGTGCGCCGGGCGAGCGGCTCGACCAGCGTCACGGTGAGGTCCGGCCGCGCGATGGCCAGCACCAGGCCGGGCAGGCCGGCCCCGGAGCCGACGTCGATCAGGCTGGCGCCCTCCGGGATCCGCTCGGCCAGCGCCGCGCAGTTGAGCAGGTGACGCTCCCAGAGCCGTGGCGTCTCGCGGGGGCCGATGAGGCCGCGCACCACGCCGTCCGTGGCCAGCAGTTCGGCGTACGCGGCGGCCACGTCGAGCCGGTCGCCGAAGAGGGTACGGGCGGCCTCGGCCAACTCGGGCGGCAACGTCGCCTCCGCCGGGGCCGGCTGGTCGCCCGAGGGCCGCTCGCCACCGTCCATGAGGGACGGTCCGGAGTTGTCTCGCTCGTCGGAGGGCCGGTCGCCCGGGTCGCGGCCGGCGGCGACCGGCTCGGCGAACAGCGGGTCGATCGCGCCGCCCGTGGCCGGTGCGGCCGGTGCCTCCACCGACGCCGACGACTCGGGTCGTCCGTCGGGCTCGCCGGAGAAGGCCGGTGTCACGCCGGTGGCGGGGTCGGCGCCGGCGGCGGGCTGCACGGTGGTCGGAACCGGATCGCCCGAGTAGGCCGGCTCGCTCGAAAAGGCCGGGTCGACCGGGCCCGAGGTCGGAACCGGGGTCGGCGGGTGCGCCGGGGCATCGCCCCCGGAGAAGACCGGGTCGACGGCCGGATCGGTGCGGACAGGCGACGGCCCGGGCGGCGTACCGCCCGGGCCGGTCACGGCACCCGCCGTTGTCTCGTCGGAGGCCACCTACGTCAGTCCGTAACCGGCCGCACGATGATCCGGCGGTTCGGCTCGACGCCCTCGGACTCGCTCTCCACACCGCTCATCGCGTTGACCACGTCGTGCACGCACTTGCGCTCGAACGCGGACATCGGCTCGAGGCGCACCGGCTCGCCGTGCTCCCTGACCTTCTCCACCGCGTTCTTGGCGACCGCGGCCAGCTCCTTGCGCCGGGCGGCGCGGTAGCCGCCGACGTCGAGCAGCAGGCGGCTCGGCGAACCGGTCTGCCGGAACACCGCCAGCCGGGCCAGCTCCTGGAGCGCCTCCAGGGTGGCGCCGCGCTGGCCGACCAGGTTCTGCAGGCGACCGCCGACCACCTCGACGACCGGGCGGCCGCCGGAGACCAGCTCGTCGATATCGCCGTCGTAGTCGAGGATGTCGAGCAGGCCCTCGACGTAGTCGGCGGCGATCTCGCTCTGCCGGAACAGGTCGCTGTCGGCGGGGGCCTTCTTCTCCCGGGCCTCGGCCTGGGTGTCCTCGGCCTCCTCCGTGGTGGCGGCCGGCGCGGTCTCCTCGTCCAGGGACTGGTCCGCGCTGGGAATGCTGGTGTCGGTCACGGTCTCATCTCCGTACTCGCTCGGCCGGACCGTCGGGTCCGCTGGTCTCCCGGGGGCCGGCGGGAGGTTCGCCGGTGCCCTCGGGCACGTCTGTACGGGCCAGTTTCGCCCGTGACCGCGCTCCGCGCGGCGGTTCCGGCCCGGCGCCGACTCCGGAGGGTGGCAGCTCGGGGACCGGAACGGGCCGCCACCGGTGTCCGGCGGCGGCCCGGTAAGGCTCAGCCCTGTCGCTTGGCGGGCCGGCCGCTGCTCTTCTTCGGGTTGACCGGCTTGGCGCCGGGCTTCGGGCCGGCCACCTTGGGGGCGGCGGCCGGGGCCTTGACGGCCGGCTGCGCGGTCTTGCGGCCGAGCAGGCCGCCGGCCCGGGCCGGCTGGGCGGTGGCCTTGCCCGCGGTGGCCTTGCCGGCGGTGCTGCTCTTCGGCGGCACCAGCGGCGGGAACTTCCGCAGCACCCACTGCTGCTGGCCGAGGGTGAAGAGGTTGTTGGTGACCCAGTAGATGATCACACCGATCGGGAAGATCGAGCCCGAGATGAGCAGCGAGACGGGGATGCCGTAGAGCATCAGCCGCTGCACCATTCGCTGCTGCGGGTCCTCGGCCCAACCGGTCTTGAGGATCATCTGCCGGCTGGTCAGGTAGGTCGTGGCGATCATGATGAGCACCAGGATGCCGGCGACGATCTTGACCGTGGTGCTGTTCGCGCCCAGGTTCGCCAGCTCGTCGGGCGTGGACCCGAACCGGCCGGAGATCGGGGCGGTGAAGAGCTTCGCGCTGGAGGCGCTGTGGAACTGCTCGACGGTCCAGCCGTACAGGGTCTTGCCCTGGTTGTCCGGGTTGAGCCGCTTGAGCGTGTGGAACAGGCCGAGGAAGACCGGGATCTGGAGGAACATCGGAAGGCAGCCCATCAGCGGGTTGGCCTTTTCCTTCCGGTAGAGCTCCATCATCTCCTTCTGGAGCGTCTCCCGGTCACCCTTGTGCTTCTCCTGCAGCTCCTTGACCTTGGGCTGGAGCGCCTGCATGGCCCGCTGCGACTTGATCTGCTTGACGAAGACCGGGAAAAGGATCACCCGGACGGTGACCACCAGGAAGATGATGGAGAGGATCCACGCCCAGTTCGTGCCGATCACGGCTCCGACCGAGACCCCGATGGCGTCCCAGGCCGAGTGCCAGGTCAGCAGGATCCACGAGATCGCGTAGTAGATCCAGTCGAGACTAAACACTCAGGCTCCAGTCACGTCGGAACGGCGGCGGTCGCCCGGCTCCGGGACCGGGTCGTGTCCACCAGGGTGGAAGGGGTGGCAGCGCGACAGCCGACGGACCGTCAGCCAGGCTCCCCGCGCCGCACCGTGCCGGGACACCGCCTCGACGGCGTAGGCACTGCACGACGGGTAGAACCGGCAGCGGGCCGGCAGTGCCGGACTTATCCACCGACGGTACGCGATGATGGGCGCCATCAGCATGCGGGCACCGGCAGAGGGCCGCGGCGCGGCAGTGTGCTCGGTCACCGCGACCGCCGTCCCCGGGGAGAGCGCGCGGCCGCGAGGGCGGCGTCCAGATCGGCGCCGAGCCGGGCGTACGAAGCCTGGGCGGCCGGCGGCAGCGCGCGTACCACCAGGGTGCTGCCGGCGGGCAGGTCGGCCAGCCGCTCGCGGACCAGGTGGCGGAGCCGGCGGCGGACCGTGTTGCGGACCACGGCATTGCCGACGGCCTTGGACACGACGAAGCCGGCGCGGCGCGGCGCGGAGGTCTCCGCACCGCCGCTCCGCGCCGGCTCCGGCGAGGTTGTCGCGGTGGATCCGGTCTGCTCGGGGAGGGTCAGGTGCACCACGACGGCACCCCGGCCGACGCGTCGGCCACCCCGGACCGCTGCGGCGAAGTCGCTACTACGCCGCAGTCGCTGCGCGGCGGCCAGCACGACTGCCCACGTCCCCGGACCGGACCGGTCGGCCTCAGGCCGACAGGCGCGTGCGGCCCTTGCTGCGACGGGTCGAGATGATGGCGCGGCCGGCACGGGTGCGCATGCGCAGCCGGAAGCCGTGGGTCTTCGCGCGCCGGCGGTTGTTCGGCTGGTAGGTGCGCTTGCTCACGTCAGGCTCTCCGTTGTCGTAGACCTCGCGCGGGGGATCGCCCGGGGTCGTGTGGTGGTCCAGGCCACCTCGCCGGTGGCCTCCGATCGGTGCTGCCCGGCGACCTGGGGCCCCGGCGATGCGGGGAGGTGACCGCGGACAGCAAGCACCCATCACCCTAGCAGAGGGCGAGAGAGCAGCCGTTCCAGCCTACGCAGGGGGGCAATGACCGTCAAACCTCACACCAGGGCCGCGACCTGCGCCGGGAGCCCGACCGAAGGGGCGGTTTTCACTGATGTTGACAAGGCTGCCCCGGTGTCGACGGTTGATGGCGCGGGGTCCGCGCTGTTAGCGTGCCCGATTGCGGTCAGCGTCGGGGGTCCGGGACGACGGCTCCAGGTCGCCGCGCGGCGTCAGACGCGCCGAGCTGGAGTGTCGGTTGTCGCTGGCTGGCAAGACCGGACAAGGTAGTGAATCGTTCGGCACGGTGAACCCGCTTCGTTGCCTCCGGGAACCAGGGGGCAGGTCCGACCCGCGTCCGGTGGGCGGCCCCAATCGGTCGGTACACACAGGCTGTGGATAACTTGTGGATGACGACCGGTCAGCCGTCCGGGCGGGCGTGAGCAGAGGCGAGGGGGGTGGCACGACGGTGACCGGATCGACCGACCTTGCCGCGGTGTGGACGGCGACGACCGACGAACTCGCCGACGAGATCATCTCCGCGCAGCAGCGGGCGTACCTCCGGCTCACCCGGCTGCGGGCGATCGTCGAGGACACCGCACTGCTCTCCGTCCCCGACGCGTTCACCCGGGACGTGATCGAGTCCCGTCTCCGCCCGGCCATCACCGAGGCGTTGAGCCGCCGGCTCGGCCGGCCCATCCAGGTGGCCGTCACAGTGCGGGTCGCGGAGGATCCGGGCGCCCGCCCCGCCGGCACCGTCTACCGCAGCAGCCCCGAGCCCGCTCCCGGGCCCGACGGCCCACCGGATCTGCTCACCGGCTTCGACCAGCCCGGCCCGGCCGACGCCCGGCCCGGCTTCCCCGACCTGGGTTTCCCCCCGGCCCGGCCGGAGGCCCCGGCGTACGCGGACCCGCGCCCGGAGCCGCCCGCCGAGGAGCCGGCCCCCCGGCAGCGCACGGCCGACGGCCCCCGGCCGCAGCTCATCCCGGCCAGCCGCGACGGGCAGGACACGCTGTTCAGCGCCGCCTTCGCCGAGCCGTTGCGCGCCACCCCGGAGCGTCGTGGCTACGACGAGCGGTCCCGGGTGGAGCCGACCGTCCCCGACGGCTACGAGCCCCGCTACCGGGAGGCGCCCGGCCCGGCCGACGCCCCGCCGCTGCGCGGCCTGCCCCGGGACGGCACCACGGACAGCGGCCCCGGCCGCGGCGGCCCGGACCACCGCCCGGGCGGCCAGGCCGACCGGCGGCTGCCCGGCGGCGGGGAGAGCGGCGGCAACCGGCTCAACCCGAAGTACATGTTCGAGACGTTCGTCATCGGCTCGTCCAACCGCTTCGCCCATGCGGCGAGCGTCGCGGTGGCCGAGTCACCGGCGAAGGCGTACAACCCGCTCTTCATCTACGGCCACTCCGGGTTGGGCAAGACCCATCTGCTGCACGCCATCGGGCACTACGCCACCACCCTCGGCAACGCCCGCTCGGTCCGGTACGTCTCGACCGAGGAGTTCACCAACGACTTCATCAACTCGCTGCGCGACGACAAGACCAGCGCGTTCCAGCGTCGCTACCGGGACGTGGACATCCTCCTGATCGACGACATCCAGTTCCTGGAGAACCGGGAACGGACCCAGGAGGAGTTCTTCCACACCTTCAACACCCTGCACAACGCCAACAAGCAGATCGTGATCACCTCCGACCGGTCACCGCGCCAGCTCGCCACCCTGGAGGACCGGATGCGAACCCGGTTCGAGTGGGGGCTGCTGGCCGACATCCAGCCGCCGGACCTGGAGACCCGGATCGCGATCCTGCAGAAGAAGGCCGCACAGGAGCGGATGTACGCCCCACCGGACGTGCTGGAGTTCATCGCCTCCCGGGTGTCGAACTCGATCCGGGAGCTCGAGGGCGCGTTGATCCGGGTCACCGCGTTCGCCAGCCTCACCCGCTCGTCGGTGGAGCTGTCGCTGGCCGAGGAGGTGCTGCGGGACTTCATGCCGGACGGCGCCGGCCCGGAGATCAACGCCGACCAGATCATGGCCTCCACGGCGGACTACTTCGGTGTGAGCCTGGAGGACCTGCGCGGCCACTCCCGGTCCCGGGTGCTGGTCAACGCCCGGCAGGTGGCCATGTACCTGTGCCGCGAGCTGACCGACCTGTCGCTGCCCCGGATCGGGCAGGCGTTCGGCGGCCGGGACCACACCACCGTCATGCACGCCGACCGGAAGATCCGCCAGCAGATGGCGGAGCGGCGCTCGCTCTACAACCAGATCGCCGAGCTGACCAACCGGATCAAGCAGACCACCTGATCCGTACGCCGACGCGAAGCCCGGCCGGGCCGCCCACCGGCCGGGCTTTTTCGTGCCTGTGGAGGTCCGGCGCTTGACCCTCGACCCGGTGCAGGGCCCACGATCGGTGTCGTGTTCATCCACACCTCGGCCCGGTTGTCCACACCCCCTGTTCCACAGACGGTGGAAAACCACGCTCGGTCTCCGCCCGGTTACCCACAGACTGTGGACAAACCCTGGGGACGAGCCTGTGGACGCCTGGGGACGACGGTTGCGTTGTCCACCGACGACGGTCGGCCTGTGGGGGACCTGTTGAAGGTTCTGGGGACGACGGCGGTCGCCGCGGTCGACGCTGTCCACAGCACTGGGGAGAAAACCGGTGGATTAGCGGTGGACAACCGGTGGACAGCCGTGGAAAACCCGGCGGCTGGCGACGGCTGTGGACCGGGACACGGGTTGTACCCCTGGTTCTCCACAGCCAAACCACCGGTGGATAACCTGTCTGACCTGGGCGGACGCGGGTTCTCCACAGTTTGCACAGGTGCGATGAAGACGATGAGTTATCTCTTCTAAACAACAAAAACCAATCATCACCGTTGGACTTCCTGTGGATCGGGCCGGAGCACTGCCGCCGGCAGTCACCCGGGCACCTGGATCCACGGGGTCGGGCGCACAGCCGATGCCCACGCGCCCTAAGGTGCGAGGGGTACCCGCACGGTCGGGCGGGGCGGGTTGCAGCGGTCGGCATGAGAGAGTTGTCGCTGACGTCGACGCGGAGGCATTGATGAAGTTCCGAGTGGAGCGCGACGCGCTCGCCGAGGCGGTCGCGTGGACCGCCAAGAGCCTGCCCAACCGACCCTCCGTGCCGGTGCTGGCCGGAGTGATGCTCCGGGTGACCGACGGCAACCTCCAGGTCTCCGGCTTCGACTACGAGGTTTCCAGCCAGGTCACCGTCGAGGTGCAGGGTGACGCCGACGGGGCCGCCCTGGTCTCCGGCCGGCTGCTCGCCGAGATCACCAAGGCGCTCCCGGCCAAGCCGGTGGACATCGCCGCCGTCGGCGCGCACCTGGAGCTGGTGTGCGGCAGCGCCCGGTTCACCCTGCCGACCATGCCGGTCGAGGACTACCCGACCCTGCCGGAGATGCCGGAGAGCGCCGGCACGGTCGACGCGGCCGCCTTCGCCGCCGCCGTGGCCCAGGTGGCCGTGGCCGCCGGCCGGGACGAGACGCTGCCGATGATGACCGGCGTCCGGATCGAGCTCTCCGGCAGCACGCTGGCGATGCTCGCCACCGACCGCTACCGGCTGGCCCTGCGCGAGATGGAATGGAATCCGGACGACCCGGAGATCAGCCTCAACGCGCTGGTGCCCGCGCGGACGCTGCACGACACCGCCAAGGCCCTCGGCCCGCTCGGCGGCCACGTCACCATGGCGCTCTCCCAGGGCGGCGCCGGCGAGGGCATGATCGGCTTCTCCGGCGGCACCCGGCGGACCACCAGCCGGCTGCTCGACGGGGCGAACTACCCGCCGGTGCGCTCGCTCTTCCCGGCCAGCCACAACGCCGAGGCCCGCGTCCCGGTCGCCACGCTCATCGAGGTGGTCAAGCGCGTGGCGCTCGTCGCCGAGCGCACCACCCCGGTGCTGCTCAGCTTCAGCTCCGACGGTCTGGTGGTCGAGGCCGGCGGCACCGAGGAGGCCCGGGCCAGCGAGGCCATGGAGGCGACCTTCACGGGCGACGCGCTGACCATCGGCTTCAACCCGCAGTACCTGATCGACGGCCTCACCAACCTGGGCGCCCAGCACGCCCAGCTGGCGTTCGTCGACGCCTTCAAGCCCGCGGTGATTTCCCCCGCCGGCGAGGATGGCGAGGTCATCCCCGGGTACCGGTATCTCATCATGCCGATCCGCGTGTCCCGCTGATCGACGGCAGCACGACCCAGACGTACGGAGGTAGGAGCAGATGCAGCTCGGCCTGGTAGGACTCGGCCGGATGGGCGGCAACATGCGCGAGCGGTTGCGCGCCGCCGGTCACGAGGTGGTCGGCTACGACCGCAACGCGGAGCTGAGCGACGTCGCGAGCCTCGCGGAGCTGGCCGAGAAGCTGGAGTCGCCCCGCGCCGTCTGGGTGATGGTCCCGGCCGGCGTCACGGACGCCACCATCGACGAGCTCGCCGGTGTCCTCGGCGAGGGCGACATCATCATCGACGGCGGCAACTCCCGGTTCAGCGACGACGCCCCGCGCGCCGAGCGCCTCAACGAGCAGGGCATCGGCTACATCGACGTGGGCGTCTCCGGCGGCGTCTGGGGCAAGCAGAACGGCTACGCCCTGATGGTCGGCGGCGCCCAGGAGCACGTCGAGCGGCTGTTGCCGATCTTCGAGGCGCTCAAGCCCGCGGGTGAGTTCGGCTTCGTGCACGCCGGCCCGGTCGGCGCCGGCCACTACGCCAAGATGGTGCACAACGGCATCGAGTACGGCCTCATGCACGCCTACGCCGAGGGCTACGAGCTGCTGGCCGCCTCCGAGTTGGTGACCAACGTGCCGGGCGTCTTCAAGTCCTGGCGCGAGGGCACGGTGGTCCGGTCCTGGCTGCTCGACCTGCTCGACCGGGCGCTGGACGAGGACCCGGAGCTGGCCGAGCTGAGCGGCTACACCGAGGACACCGGCGAGGGCCGGTGGACGGTCGACGAGGCGGTGCGGCTCGCCGTGCCACTGAACGTCATCACCGCCTCGCTGTTCGCCCGGTTCGCCTCCCGGCAGGACGACTCGCCCGCCATGAAGGCCGTCGCCGCGCTGCGCCAGCAGTTCGGCGGGCACGCCGTCCACAAGCGCTGACCGGTATCCACAGCCTGTGTACGTCCGCCGGCTCGAACTGGTCGACTTCCGCTCGTACGAGCGGGTCGGCGTCGACCTGGAGCCGGGCCCGAACGTGCTGGTCGGCGCGAACGGTGTCGGCAAGACCAACCTGGTCGAGGCGTTGGGCTACGTGGCGACCCTGGACTCGCACCGGGTCGCCACGGACGCCCCGCTGGTCCGGATGGGTGCCACCTCGGCGGTGATCCGCTGTGCGGTGGTGCACGAGGGCCGGGAGCTCCTGATCGAGCTGGAGATCGTTCCGGGCAAGGCCAACCGGGCCCGGCTGGGTCGCTCCCCGGCTCGGCGGGCCCGGGACGTGCTGGGCGTGCTGCGGCTGGTGCTGTTCGCCCCGGAGGATCTGGAACTCGTCCGCGGTGACCCGGCCGAGCGCCGCCGCTACCTGGACGACCTGCTGGTCACCCGCCAGCCCCGGTACGCCGGGGTGCGGGCCGACTACGAGCGGGTGGTGAAGCAGCGCAACGCGCTGTTGCGAACGGCGTACCTGGCCCGGAAGACGGGCGGCTCGCGGGGCGGGGACCTGTCCACCCTCGCCGTCTGGGACACGCACCTGGCGCACCACGGCGCGGAGCTGCTCGCCGGCCGGCTGGAGCTGGTGGCGGCGCTGACCCCGCACGTGGCGAAGGCGTACGACGCGGTGGCGGCGGGCCGGGGGGCGGCGGGGATCGCGTACCGCCCGTCGCTGGAGCTGCCCGAGTCGACCACCGACCGGGCGGCCCTCGTGGAGGCCCTCGGCGCCGCGCTGACCGCGAGCCGGTCGGCGGAGATCGAGCGGGGCACCACGCTGGTCGGCCCGCACCGGGACGACCTGGCGCTGACCCTCGGCCCGCTGCCCGCGAAGGGCTACGCCAGCCACGGTGAGTCCTGGTCCTACGCGCTGGCGCTGCGGCTGGCCGGCTACGACCTGCTGCGCGCCGACGGGATCGAGCCGGTGCTGGTGCTGGACGACGTCTTCGCCGAGCTGGACGCCGGCCGGCGGGAGCGGCTGGCCGAGCTGGTCGGTGGTGCGAGCCAGCTCCTGGTGACCTGTGCGGTCGACGACGACGTGCCGGCGACCCTGCGGGGCACCCGGTACGCGGTGGGCGAGGGGACGGTACGCCGTGTCGGATGAGGTGGAGCTCCCGCCCGCGCGGCTGGGGCCGGGACGCGGTGGGCGTACCCCGGAGGGACCGGAAGCGAAGCCGGGCGCCAAGGCCGGTGCGGACCTGCCGGACGGGGCGGCCGGGCCGGAGCTGGCCCGGGCCGTGCTGGACGCGGCGAAGGCACGCCGGCAGGCGGCGGCCGGCACGCGGCGGCGCAGCTCGGTCCGCGGCGACGGCGAGAAGAGGCTGCGCGGATACTCCGGCCCAGGGCCGGACCCGCGGGACCCGCAGCCGCTCGGCGCGGTGCTGGACAAGCTGGTCAAGGCGCGCGGCTGGCAGCAGCCGGCGGCCGAGGCGACGGTCTTCGGCGCCTGGGAGCGGGTGGTCGGCGCGGAGGTGGCGCAGCACAGTCGCCCCGTGAAGCTGGAGAACGGCGAGCTGACCGTGGAGGCCCGCTCGACGGCCTGGGCCACCCAGCTGCGGCTGCTCGCCGGCTCGCTGCTCAAGCAGATCGCCAGCGAGGTGGGCCACAACGTGGTGCGCAAGCTGCACATCCACGGCCCGGCTGCGCCGTCCTGGTCGCGGGGCCCGCGCCGGGTGCGTGGTCGGGGGCCGCGCGACACCTACGGCTGAGCGTCACCGCTCGCCGCGGCGTGCCTCCCGTTGGGCGCGCTTGAGCTCCCGCTGTTCGCGGCTCCACTGCTTGCGCCGCTCCAGGTCCTGCTTCCAGGCCTCGCGCGCCTGCCGGGAGCCGCCCTGCACGGCGCCCTGCACCTGGGACGGGCCGGCGAGGTTCTGGAAGACCCAGCCCATCAGGCGACCGCCCCTGCCGGAAGCGTCGCCCACCTGCTGCTCGTCGCCGCTCATCCGCCGCTCTCCCTCGCCGCCGTACGATTGGTGCCCCAATAATTGGTACACCAATCGTTGCTACGATCGCAACGACCGACGAGGAGGACAAGGGTGGCCGACCGGCTGGAGGGCGATCCCCTGGCGCTGGAGGAGCAGGTGTGCTTCGCGCTCTCCGTCGCCGCGCGCGGCGTCGTCGCGGTCTACCGCCCGCTGCTGGAACCGATGGGGCTGACCCACCCGCAGTACCTGGTCATGCTGGCGCTCTGGCAGCACGCGCCGCTGTCGGTCCGGGAGCTGAGCCGGCTGCTCCAGCTCGACCCGGGCACCCTGTCCCCGCTGCTCAAGCGGCTGGAAGCCGCCGGCTACGTGCGGCGGGAGCGCGACGCGTCCGACGAGCGCAGCCTGGCCGTCTCGCTCACCGCCAGCGGGCGGGCGCTCCGGGCGGAGGCCGAGCGGATCCCGCCGGCGATCGTGCAGCGGCTCGGCCTGCCACTCGCGGACCTGCGGCACCTGCACACGGTGCTCACCGAGGTGATCGCGGCGGCCAACCGGGCCACGGCGGCCGGACCCGGCGAGGCCGGGCAGCCGGGTCAGGCGTCGGCGTAGACCGCGAAGCCGCGCTCGGCGCAGCGCCGGTAGAAGGCGGCCAGCACGCTCAGCTCGGCGCAGGTGAAGTTCCACTGCGGCGGCTCGCCGCTCTCGTCACGCAGCTTGTCCAGCCGGCTGTCGAGCCAGCGGAGCTGCTGCTCGGCCAGGCGCCCGTCGCCGAGCAGCGAGCGCAGCACCTCGCTCACCGACTCGAAGGTGACCGCCTCGCCGAAGGGGCGGTGCCGGGTGACGAACTTCTCCACGCCCTCGGCGATCCAGGAGCAGCCGTCCGGGTCGATCACTGGGTCCTCGTCCTCGGCCGAGTTCTCCGTGGCGTAGAGCACATTTTCCAGGCCCAGGATGAGGTCCACCAGCTCCGTGTAGGCGGTCGCCCGTACCGTGCCGGTCTTCGCGATCAGCTCGGCGAGCGCGGCGGTCGGTGCCGAGATGCGTGGCATGTCCACGATCTCGCCGAAGTCGACGAACTCGGCCGGCGCGACCGGATCGTAGAAGCGGCCGGTCCGCGGCCAGTGCACCGCGACGTTGTCCAGCCCCATCTGGCGTCACCTCTCAGCAAGCACGTTGTCCGACCGATCGGGTCGATCGTCCCGGTTCCGGCCGCGAAAGATCAAGACCGCAGGTGGCGGCGCCGCAAAAGGTACGGCACGGCCGGTCTCGCCGCGACCCCCGGTCGGCCACCCGCAGGCACCGATCCGGCGCCGGCCGCGTCCTCGACCAGGGGTGCCGGCGACTTCGGCCCGGCGCGCCTGACGCAGCGTCGCGACCGGAAGCCGCCGAAGGCGTGTAGGGGGAGTCGCGGATAGCACGGTTCGGGCTCCTACGGCATTCTCAGCCGCCTCGGAGGGGTGCCGAGTGGCGGTTTGGTCGGCTGCGCACAGTAAGATTGACGGCGAGACGAAAGACCCGACACGGAGCGACGGACACGGGCCCACCCGGGCCCTTGATCATTGTCCCGCATCGGGTCGAGCCGATCGCGATCCGCGGGCAACCGCGTCGACCGGCGTACGCGATCCGTGACCTGGAAATCCGGGGACCGGTTCGTGCGCGCCGACGTCGCGTCCTGTCCGCCGAACCCGCGCCCCGCGCCCTGGCGCGACCGGCGCGAGAAAGTGGCCGAGGGTGGCAGCGGAGGACAACAAGAAGTACGGCGCCGAGTCGATCACCGTTCTCGAGGGCCTGGAGGCGGTCCGGAAGCGGCCCGGTATGTACATCGGGTCCACCGGTGAACGCGGCCTGCACCACCTCGTGTGGGAGGTCGTCGACAACGCCGTGGACGAGGCGCTGGCCGGCTACTGCGACACCATCGACGTGGTGCTGCTGGCCGACGGCGGCGTCCGGGTCACCGACAACGGGCGTGGCTTCCCGGTCGACCTCCACCCCAAGCTGAAGAAGCCGGGTGTCGAGGTCGCGCTGACCGTGCTGCACGCGGGCGGCAAGTTCGACGGCAAGGCGTACGCGGTCTCCGGCGGCCTGCACGGCGTCGGCGTCTCGGTGGTGAACGCTCTCTCCACCCGGATGGCCGTGGAGATCCACAAGGACGGCTACGTCTGGCGGCAGCAGTACCACAACTCCAAGCCCACCCCGCTGGAGAAGGGCGAGACGACCGACCGGACCGGCTCGGCGGTCTCCTTCTGGCCCGACGCCGACGTGTTCGAGACGGTCGACTTCGACTTCCAGACCATCTACCGGCGCCTGCAGGAGATGGCCTTCCTCAACCGCGGCCTCACCATCCACCTGCTCGACGAGCGGGTGTCCGACGGTGAGGAGGGCAAGCAGCGCGAGGTGACCTTCCTCTACAAGGGCGGCATCGCCGACTTCGTCCGGCACCTCAACGCCTCCAAGAACCCGATCCACAAGACGGTGGTCGAGTTCGGCGCCGAGGAGGAGGGCATGTCGGTCGAGATCGCCATGCAGTGGAACGAGTCCTACGGCGAGTCGGTCTACACCTTCGCGAACACGATCAACACGCACGAGGGCGGCACCCACGAGGAGGGCTTCCGGGCCGCGCTCACCAGCGTCGTCAACCGCTACGGCACGGACAAGAAGCTGCTCAAGGGCGACGAGAAGCTCTCCGGCGAGGACATCCGCGAGGGCCTGGCCGCGATCATCTCGGTCAAGCTGGCCAACCCGCAGTTCGAGGGCCAGACCAAGACCAAGCTCGGCAACACCCCGGTGAAGAGCTTCGTGCAGCGGGTCTGCAACGAGTGGCTGGTCGACTGGTTCGACCGGAACCCGGCCGAGGCCAAGACCATCATCCAGAAGGCGTCGCAGGCGGCGCGGGCCCGGATCGCCGCCCAGCAGGCGCGCAAGCTGGCCCGGCGCAAGTCGCTGCTGGAGTCCGGCTCGATGCCCGGCAAGCTGGCCGACTGCCAGTCGACCGACCCGCGCGAGTCCGAGGTGTTCATCGTCGAGGGTGACTCCGCCGGTGGCTCGGCCAAGCAGGGACGCGACCCGCGCACCCAGGCGATCCTGCCGATCCGCGGCAAGATCCTCAACGTGGAGAAGGCCCGGATCGACCGGGTGCTGAAGAACAACGAGGTCCAGGCGCTCATCACCGCGCTGGGCACCGGCATCCACGACGACTTCGACATCGAGAAGCTGCGCTACCACAAGATCGTGCTGATGGCCGACGCCGACGTCGACGGCCAGCACATCCAGACGCTGCTGCTCACCCTGCTGTTCCGCTTCATGCGTCCGCTGGTCGAGCTGGGGCACGTCTACCTGGCCGCCCCGCCGCTCTACAAGATCAAGTGGAACAAGAAGGGCGACGACGCGCAGTACGCGTACTCGGACCGGGAGCGGGACGGCCTCATCGCGCTGCGCCAGCAGAAGAAGGCCAACGCCCGGCCGGACGACATCCAGCGGTTCAAGGGTCTCGGCGAGATGAACTATCCCGAGCTGTGGGAGACCACGATGAACCCGGCCACCCGCACGCTGCGCCAGGTGACGCTCGACGACGCCGCAACCGCCGACGAGCTGTTCAGCGTCCTGATGGGTGAGGACGTCGAGGCGCGCCGGTCGTTCATCCAGCGCAACGCCAAGGACGTGCGGTTCCTGGACATCTGACGGACCTCGCCGGGCCGGCCGGAGATCTACCGGCCGGCCCGGCGGTCCACAGAGTTATCCACAGTCTGACCGGTATCCACAGCCGTTATCCACAGCACGAAAACGACTCTGAGTCTGATAAGGGTTAACAGTGACCGATACTCCCGAGTCCACGCCGAACGAGCCGGAGACCCCGGAGACACTGGCCGCGGTCGTCGCGCACGACCGCATCGAGCCGGTCGGGCTCGAGGTCGAGATGCAGCGCTCGTACCTCGACTACGCGATGAGCGTGATCGTCGGGCGGGCCCTGCCGGACGTCCGGGACGGGCTCAAGCCGGTCCACCGCAAGATCCTTTACGCGATGTTCGACTCCGGCTACCGCCCGGACCGCGGCTACGTGAAGTGCTCCCGGGTCGTCGGTGACGTGATGGGCCAGTTCCACCCGCACGGCGACTCGGCCATCTACGACGCGCTGGTCCGGATGGCGCAGCCCTGGTCGCTGCGCTACCCGCTGGTCGACGGCAACGGCAACTTCGGCTCGCCGGGCAACGACCCGGCCGCGGCCATGCGGTACACCGAGTGCAAGCTCGACCCGCTGGCCATGGAGATGCTCCGGGACATCGACGAGGACACCGTCGACCTCCAGGACAACTACGACGGCCGGGCCAAGGAACCCACCATCCTGCCGTCCCGCATCCCCAACCTGCTGATCAACGGCTCCGAGGGCATCGCGGTCGGCATGGCCACCAAGATCCCGCCGCACAACCTGCGCGAGATCGGCGCGGCCGTGCAGTGGTGCCTGGAGAACCCGGAGGCCGACGAGGCCACCACCCTCGAGGCGCTGCTGGAGATCGTCAAGGGCCCGGACTTCCCGACCCACGGCCTGATCGTCGGCCAGGCCGCCATCCAGGACGCGTACCGGACCGGCCGTGGGTCGATCCGGATGCGGGCCGTGGTCGAGGTCGAGGAGGACAAGCGTGGCCGGCCGGCCCTGGTGGTCAGCGAGCTGCCCTACCAGGTCAACCCGGACAACCTGGCCGAGCGGATCGCCGAGCTGATCAAGGAGGGCAAGCTCGCCGGGATCGCCGACATCCGCGACGAGTCCTCCGGGCGTACCGGCATGCGGATCGTGCTCGTGCTCAAGCGCGACGCGGTCGCCAAGGTGGTGCTGAACAACCTCTACAAGCACACCCAGCTCCAGGAGACCTTCGGCGCCAACATGCTGGCGCTGGTCGACGGCGTGCCGCGCACGCTCAACCTGGCCCAGTTCATCCGCTACTACGTCGAGCACCAGATCGAGGTCATCCGCCGGCGGACCGCGTTCCGCCTGCGCAAGGCCGAGGAGCGGGCGCACATCCTGCGCGGTCTGGCCAAGGCGCTGGACGCGCTCGACGAGGTGATCGCCCTGATCCGGCGCTCGCCCACCGTCGAGGACGCCCGCCAGGGCCTCATCCGGCTGCTGGAGATCGACGAGGTCCAGGCGACCGCGATCCTCGACATGCAGCTGCGCCGGCTGGCCGCCCTGGAGCGGCAGCGGATCCTGGACGACCTGGCCAAGCTCGAGGTGGAGATCGCCGACCTCAAGGACATCCTGGCCAAGCCCGAGCGGCAGCGGCGGATCGTCTCCGAGGAGCTCGGCGAGATCGTCGCCAAGTGGGGCGACGACCGGCGCACCAAGATCGTGCCGTTCGACGGCGAGGTCTCGATGGAGGACCTCATCGCCCGCGAGGACGTGGTCGTCACGATCACCCGCACCGGGTACGCCAAGCGCACGAAGGTCGACCTCTACCGCTCGCAGCGGCGGGGCGGCAAGGGCGTGAGCGGCGCGACGTTGCGGCAGGACGACATCGTCAGCCACTTCTTCGTATGCTCCACCCACGACTGGATCCTGTTCTTCACGAACAAGGGCCGGGTCTACCGGGCCAAGGCCTACGAGCTTCCCGAAGCCAGTAGGGTGGCCAAGGGCCAGCACGTGGCCAATCTGCTCGCCTTCCAAGCGGACGAGCAGATCGCGCAGATCATCGAAATCCCGAACTACCAGGTGGCGCCCTACCTGGTACTGGCCACGAAGAACGGCCTGGTGAAGAAGACGCGGCTCGAGGAGTTCGACTCCAACCGTTCCGGCGGAGTCATCGCGATCAACCTGCGCGATGAGGACGAGCTGGTCGGTGCTGCCCTCGTTGCCCCGACCGACGACCTGCTGCTGGTCTCCAAGAACGCCCAGGCCATTCGCTTCAACGCGAGCGACGAGGCGCTGCGCCCGATGGGCCGGGCCACCTCCGGGGTGATCGGCATGCGGTTCAGCGACGAGGATGTCCTGCTGGCGATGGAGGTCGTCCGCGAGGGCATGGATATGGACGTGCTGGTCGCGACGAACGGGGGGTACGCGAAACGAACCCCGATCGAGGAATACCCGGTCCAGGGCCGGGGAGGTAAGGGCGTGCTGACTGCGAAGATCACCGAGCGACGCGGTGGTCTGGTCGGCGCGGTGGTGATCAACCCGGACGACGAGTTGTTCGCCATCACCAGCAACGGTGGCGTCATCCGGACTCCGGTGAAGCCTGTACGCCGTACGCGTGACCGGAACACAATGGGGGTCAAGCTGATGGACCTCCCGGACGGCGTGACTATCGTGGCGATTGCTCGCAATGCCGACGAGCCTGACGAACAGGACTAGTTGATGACGGAGACACAGGCGAAGTCGGGGAACACGGGGACCTCGGCCAACCCGGTCGACGAGGAGGCCGCACAGGGCGGTACACCAGCGACCGGCCGCGCGGCCGTGGGTCGGGCCACCGTCCCCGCCGACGCGCCTGCCCCGAAATTCACCCGGGCTCCTGGCATGGCCCCGCCGCCGGAAACCTCCGGCGAGGGATCGCCGCCGGCTGACCAGGCCGAGACGAAGGTCGACGCTCCGACGTCGGCCGACGGCCTGGCCGCGCCGGCCGCCGCGAAGTCCGGCACGACCCCGCAGCCGCCAAAGCCCGCGGCGGCCGCCCGGCCGTCCACCGGCACGACCGGCACCCAGCCGCGCGTCGGCGCCGGCCTGGGCACCGCGCCGAAGCCGTCACCGGACGGCGGCCGTCCCGCCGCCACGGGCCGCCCCGCCAACGGTGGCGGCCTGCCGCCGGGCATCAGCGGTGCGGCCGCCGTCGGGGCCGCCCGCGTGGGTGAGGCGGTACGCGCCGCGCGTACCTCGGTCAGCTCGGCCGCGTCGCGCGGACCGCGCCGGGCCCGGCTGAACCTCAAGCGGATCGACCCGTGGTCCGTGATGAAGTTCGCGTTCGCGGTCTCCGTGGTGCTCTTCATCGTGGTGGTCGTCGCCACCTCGGTGCTCTACCTGGCGCTGGACGCGATGGGTGTGTTCAAGAGCGTCAACGACAGCCTCACCGACCTGGTGAACGCCGGCGGGGGTCAGGGCGGCGGCGGCGGCTTCCGGATCACCGCCAAGGGCGTGATCCTCAGCTCCGCGCTGATCGGCCTGGTCAACGTCGTGCTCTTCACCGCGCTGGCCACGCTGGGCGCGTTCGTCTACAACGTCTGCGCCGACCTGGTCGGCGGGATCGAGCTGACGCTCGCCGAGCGGGACTGACCCGACCGACGACGACGCCGGGGCACCGCGTAAAGCGGTCGCCCCGGCGTCGCGTATCCGGGTAGTTTCGAAGTGGGGCGGGTGAGCGCGCCACCACGGCCCCCCGATTTGGGGGCCACGGCGGCGATGGGTTAACCTTGCTCGTCGCTACGCGGGGCTATAGCTCAGTCGGTTAGAGCGCAGAGCTGATAACTCTGAGGTCGCTGGTTCGATTCCAGCTAGCCCCACCGCACACCGTCCGACGGTCGTCGAGCGCGAGGGGTCAAGCCCATGTTCAAGAAGCTCCTGATCCTGGCCGGCGTCGTCGGCGTCGCCGCCGTCGTGGCCAAGAAGATCAAGGCATCGAACGACGAGCGCGCTCTCTGGCACGAGGCGACCACCGCGCCCGACCTGCGCTGACCGCGCCTGGCCGTCAGCACCGGGCGAATTCGCCCGCCTCGGGGCCCTAGCTCAACTGGCAGAGCACTGCCTTTGCAAGGCAGGGGTTAGGGGTTCGAGTCCCCTGGGCTCCACCACATCATCCAGCCAGCTCACGGCCTCTCTTCCTCCTCCTCTGCTTCCCCGCCGGATCGAGGATCATCTTTGGTCGTCAGCGAATCGTCAGCAGCACCGCCGAAGACCCTGCGCACCGACTCGTGAAAATCCGCCGGCGTGTGCGTGTATCGGTTGAGCGTGGTCGACGCCTGCTCGTGGCCCATCACCGCCTGAACGATGTTGACCGGCACCCCGCCGGACACTAACCAAGGCGGCCCGCAACGGGCCGCACGCGCCGCCGCCTGGGCGCGCGCCGGCCGCTGCCGCTGTCGCTCTGCGGCCGTCACGCCTGACGCCCGGCGGCTGGCGCGGACAGCGGGAAGCCCGGGGGCCGCCGCAGAACGACAGACCGTTGACGGGTGAGGGGTGGGCCGGCAGCCGGCCGGGCCGCGCGGCCACGTGCCCGAGCGGCGTAGGGGAGGGCACGCCAGCCGCGTCGGCGAACTGCCGGCGGTCGCGGGGTTGCGGCTAGTGCGCCTCCGGCGGGGCGCTCCGGCTCCAGGATGGCCGGGGCTCCGTCGGCGGGTCGCGGTCCATGGGTGGTTGCGCTGGCGCTATCCCACCGCCGAAGACCCGGGGCGAGCCGAGCAGACCGCCGCCGGGACTGCCAGCGTCCGTCCGTGTGTCAAGGCCGTCTTGACGTGGCGACGGGATGGCGAGGTTCCGTTGGCTGGGTCAATGCCTCGCCAACACGCATGCGACACGGGGCGGGTCGAGCGTCCACCCGGCCCCCAGCTGTTGATGGGGGTCGCCAGATCTTGTCGGCATCTTGTCGGCGGCTGCGGGGTGGCGGCTGCGTCGATCGTTTGGGCGAGGGCCGTCAGAGTGGGTCGAGGCGGCGCTTGAGCAGGCAGAACTCGTTGCCTTCTGGATCGGCGAGGACGTGCCAGGACGCATCCGCGGGCTGACCGATGTCGACGAGTTTGGCCCCGGCGGCCAGGAGGCGCTCGAGCTCGGCGTCCTGATCGCGGTCGGTGGGGTTGACGTCGATGTGCAGCCGGGCATGCCCGTTCTTCGGCTCGTCGTCGCGGATCAGGAAGATCGTCGGCTGCGGGCCGCCGAACCCTTCGCGCGGGCCGATCTCGATGTAGACCTCCGCTTCGCGATCGAGCTCTACGAAGTCCAGGACCTCGCACCAGAACCGCGCCAGCGCCTCGGGGTCGCGGCACTTGAGCACGATCTCACCGATACGGCATGCCATTGACGAAACCTACTCTCAGCATGGGAACTGCCGGGGCGGTCGCACGCGGATCTCATGGGCTCCCCGCAGTGAGAACAAGCTCGCGATCGTACCGGGCGAGGCGAGCGGGGCTGGACGAGGGTGCCCATCAGGAAGTCAGCGAGACGCGCGACAACAGCCGTCAACCGTTGGTACGGGACGGCAAAGTCCCGGACGACAACAGCAGTCGTCTGCATTGATCAGCAAGCATCAACTGTGGAGCCGCCTTTGCAAGGCGGGGGTTGGAGTGCCCAAGCAGCTCCGTGACCGTGCGCAGCTCCTCGCCCTGGTCGAGCAGGAACGTGGCGAAGGCGTGCCGTAGGTCGTGGAGGTGCAACCAACCACGACTTGGCGCAGGTTCCATCCGGCGGGCCTGGCTCGCGTCGGCGCTGTACTGCCGTCAGCACCTTGTCGGTGAAACAGGTGAATCGGCGCACAGAAGGAATTGGCCCGGCGAGCATGGGCGGGTAGGGCGAACATCGGAGTCGGCGCAGGCACGGGACATCCTGCGCGGTGAGGAGGAGTCCCGGCAGGCCAACTTCCTGGAGTTGTTCTTCGACCTGGTGCTGGTTTTCGCCCTGATCGGCGTGGTCAGCCGGGTGGTGCCGGACCTGCTCTCCGACGACGTGCGCCCGCGCTGGCTGTCGTTGCTGTACACGGTCGGCACCTGCCCGAGCGGTACCAGCAACTGTTGCTGATCGCGCTCGGCGAGACGGTGGTGTCGATAGGCCTCACCTACACACATCACCACAGCTCCCCCGCCGAAACCACGGCCCTGGTGATCACATTCCTGTCGTCCGTGCTGCTGTGTCGGATCTACTTTTATCGCACCGGCCAGATCCTGGCCGAGGCCGTCGAGGTGTCATCGAACCCCGCGCTGCTCGGCCAACGTATTGGCGCTGCCCACGTGTTCATGGTGATCGGCATCGTCTTCATCGCAGTGGGCTCGGAAGACGTGCTGGCCCGTCCAGGCGGGCGCGTCCAAGCGGCCTGGCTCGTGGTGATCCTCGGCGGGCCGGCGGTCTTCCTGTTCGGCCGGATCCGGCTGGAACGGTGCGTCTTCGACCGGCTCGCCGTACGGCGGTTCGTCGGCATCGCCGCTCTGGTCCTGCTCGCGCCGCCGCTGTACTTCGGCCCGCCACTGCTCGCCGCCGTCGCCGCTGCCGTCGTGCTCCTCGGCATCGCCCTCGCCGACGCCTGGAAGGCCGCCGGTCGCCCACCAGAGGCTCCATCCCCGGCCGCCTAGCGGAGGGTCGAACCGCTGACCTTCCGATTTCAGGTCGGAGGGTTCGATTGGCCGGCCCGGCTGGGGCGCGCCGACGGGTGGTGGCGCGCCCCAAGCAGGGTCAGGCCAGCCGCTGTGCGCGGGTGGCGGTCACGTTTGCGGTGCCGCTGGTGGACAGGCCGGAGATCAGGTAGGCCCGGTAGGTGCCGTTGGGCAGCACGGTCCACAGGTCGGGGGTGCCGTCGAGGTTGATGTCGGCGGCCGAGAGGGTGCTGATCGTGACGCCGGTGTTCCAGCTGGCCGCCACCTGGTACTGAATGTGGGTCAACGTGCCGGTGCCGTCACCGTTGTCGACCATGGTGACCCCGGTCCACAGGTACAGGTCACCGCTGGTGGCGTTGCGCAGGAACAGCGCGACGCCGGAGGCGGTCTCGGTGCTGGCGATGCTCCAGTTCTGCCAGTCGCTCCCGCCCGTAGGGGTGGGGTTGGTCAGCGTGGTGGTGCCGAAGTAGAGGCCCGGCGAGCCGAAGTTGGGGTGGTAGCCGAGGCGGTAGCCGTTGGTGGCGTCCCCGGAGATGCCGATCAGGTCCGGGAGGCCGTTGTCGATGCCGTCGGCGACGTAGCCGTTGACCAGCGTCAGCGGTGAGTTGCCGTTGGCGTCCAGGAGGTAGTCCAGGCCGATGTTTGCCTGGTTGCCGCTGGCCGGGTCGAGCATCGTGCCGTCGCCGGCGCCCTTGATGACCGTGCCGTTGCCGGCGTAGGCCCCACCCGGGTAGTAGGCGAGGAAGTCCTGCTCGGTGTCGCCGAAGAAGTGGCCGGTGATCACCTGTGCGCCGTCGAACTCGGCCGCGGAGTAGGTGCCACCGAAGCCGTTGCCGCGCAGGCCGATGTTGGTGGCTGGGGTCTGGACCTGGCCGGTACCGACTCCGGTTTTGCGGGACTTCACGCCGAGCGCGGACCAGACGCCGGAGGCGAGACCGGCGCCCGGACCGCCGACGGTGACCAGGTCGGCGACGCCGTCACCGTTGAGGTCCTTGTCGATCGGGCTCGTGGTGACGGTTGGCGCGGGCTTCGGCGCGGCCTGGGCTGGCAGGGCCGGGGCGAGCGCGGTCAGCGCGAGCGCCACGGGTGCGGTCCAGGCGAGCATCCGCTGGGACCTGAAGGAAATGGTCATGAGGTTCCCCCGTGTGATGAGGAGTGTGCCGCCAGGACGGTACTCGATGAAGGCGACGGCCAATGACCCGAACTGACCAGGCGAGCTCGGTGCGCTCGGCCGGCCCGTGGGGACAGCAGGTACCTGAGCGCCGCGCTCACGTCTCCCCAGAGCCGTTACGCCGGACCTGCCCGGGGCCTCGGAACCGGTGCACCTCCTGGGGCCAGTTGAGCTTGGTCGCGAGCCGGCCGGCCCAGTATCGCGCCGCCGTGTCGTCGGGCACGTCCACGACGACGAAGCCGCCGAGGTGCTCCTTGCTCTCGACGTACGGGCCGTCGGTGAAGAGGGGATTGCCGTCGACCGGCTCGACACTGCACACCGCGGTGGACCGGTCGAGCCCGCCGTTGGTGAAGATCAGGACACCGTCGGCCTGCATCTCCTCAATCACGGCCCGAGCCGCCGTGGCCTTCTCACGCAGCTCCTCCGCCGTGTGATGGGGCACCCACTCATCGTTGAAGGTGATCAGGTACTCCGTCATGGTCGTCTCCTCAGTCCCGGGAGACGGCCCTGTCCGACTCCTCGTGTCCGGCGGCCCCGCCGGCCGCCGCACACTCGTTCTACGAACGGCTGCGCTTTGATACGACATCATCCCGGAAACTTCTTTCGAGGAAGCCCGGCGTGGTGACTGAGGGAGGATCGGACTCCGTCCTTCGAACGCACCCTCGCACGCTTGACTCTCCGGCAAACCGCGAGCGGGTTACGCGTATCCCATGGCTGGGATGACAGCGCCCAGTGTTCGTTCGACGAACTCGCGGGTTCCGGGGTCGAACTGGTCATTGCGGTTGACCACTCTGTGTGATTCGAACGTCGACGGGGTCGCGAAGTCGTCGACACCGAGCCGTTCGAACAGGGCGCGCCGCTGCGCGGGCCAGTCGGCCGCGAGATCCTCGGCCTTCACCTCGACATATCGCCTGTCCGTCAGATTCACCGTGGCCTTCCAGTCGAGCCATCGGTCATAGACCGGTTTCAGCCACGCGAGCGCGCCGTCGACCGTGGGCGGTGCCCATGGCTGGTCGACGTGGGACGCGACCACCGCGACCGGGTGACGTTTGATGTGGACGATGGTCGCCTCCGGGACGAGCTCCCAGAGGAAGTCCATGCACAGCAGGTTGAACGGCGTCTTCTCACACCAGGCCGGCTTACCCGCATCGGCGGCGGCTTCGCCGAACATCGTGTCGACCGCGCGACGAAGGATCCCGATCAGTTCACGCCGATCGCTGAAATACCTCGGGATCACCCGCCGCTGACTCCGCGGCTCGAACGGCCCGGCAGGCCAGTCGGCGTGGCGGGAGCCTGCCGCAGGCGCCGACTCGTCGAACGTGCACGCGACGAGCTGCGGCCACAGCCGTCCCACCGCGTCCCAGTAGTGCCGCTCGCCGACGACCTCGGGAACGGTCCTGCCGCGGTCGTCGCGCCGGCCGGGTACTCGCACCGTCAGGAAGTCGCTCAGCCTGCGCAGGGCGTCCTCACCGACGAAAGGGTCATATCGAATCGTGAGTGCGTCCGCCAGGTCCCGCAAGCCACCCGGATCGACGATGAAGCGCGTCTCCATCGGAATCCGGTGGATCTCCGGGTGCTCGCCGAGAATGTCCGCGAGCTGCGACGTTCCCGAACGACCCGTACCTGCTACGAAGATCGGTGAGGGGGCATACATGACGATCAGCCAAGTACCGGCGCCGCGCCCCCGCAACCACAATATCCCGCTCGCCCCGTTCCGCTGACCGGGCGTAGCTGCGCGACTAGCACCAGGGCTGTAGGCGGGGGCAGAGGCGGACATCGGTCACCTCGGGCAACTCCAGCAGGTGTTGTCTGAGCCGATCCTGCTCCGCGCCGGACAAGTCCTTGGGAAAGCCGACCGCAAGGACAGGGCCGGTGCCGTCATCGCTCCCTGTGAAGCTCACGTGGTCCGCGCCAGATCCGATGCCGCTCCCGTCGGCCTCGATGATTCTTCTGAAGGGCGGCTCCATCGGGTCGAACCTGGAACTGGTATGGACCGTGAACGTATCCGGCGGGGCCAGGGCCATCCGGTAGATTTCCACGGCCCAACCCGCGGTCGTGACCATTGCCACCGTCAGGCCGACGGCGATCGCCAGACGGGACAGCCTCGGCGTCCGCTGCAACGGGTCGGCCTGTGCGGCGGCGACGAGAATCAGCGCGGCCGGAAGGTGGAGGAACCACCCGAAGAGCAAGCCCGGCACCGACAACACAGATAGCAGCACGGCGGCGGTAAGGGCGGCGACCCGGAACGGCTTACGACCGGGAACGCACAGCGGGATCGCGGCGACAACGGTCGGGAGCCACCACACCAACGCCAGGTCCCAACCATTCCGCACGCTTGACCATGCCGCGGGAATGATCGAAGTCCAGAGCGCGGCCGCGGCCAACACCCGCGACCACACGTACACCTTCGCCGGCGCGAGGCTCTGGCTCTCCACATCGATCATTGTGTCCCCCGCGCGCGCGATCCGCGGCCCCGCCTTGCCTCGTCCTTAGCGTGCCATCCACCCGATTTTGTCCCACGGCGGGCGCCGATCATGTCCATGCGCTGTTCAGCGCAGCCCGCACCGCTTGAGGATGTCGATGATGATCGCCGACTTGCCCTGGACGTACAACGCCATGTCCATCGGGTGTTCCTGGGCGGCTCGCTGCTTCTCGGCGGAATAGCGATCGCGATCCTCCGGGTGGTCGCGGAGCCAGTCTCGGAGGAGCAGGTGCCGGAGATACTCATCGCAGTCAGGGCCGAAGACGTGCAGATTCACGCCGTGGTCGTGGGCCCAGAGGCAGCGGTGCTGATACCAGTCGGGGTCACGGGTGCGTAGGAAGTAGCCGGCGGCTTCGAGCGGCGGCACATAGGCATCTTCATCTGCCGGGTCCGCAACGATGAGGTCGATGTCGAGTCGGTTCTTGGCCGCGAGACCGGGTACGGCGGTCGACCCGACGTGTTCGACCGCAAGTGCCCTGGTGCCGAGCGCAGCACGGATGGCCGCCTCCTCCTTGGCGAACATTGCGGGCCACTCAGGGTTGTAGGCGTCGATCGTGATGGGGGAGGTGACGTTCGCCGGCCGGTTGCCGACTGCCCGCTTCGCAGCCTTGTCGCCGGTGAGATCCAGCGATGCCCTAGGCAGAGGTGGAATGCGCATTGGAGGCACCTTAGTGAGGTCCCCCGCGATTCACAGCCCCGTTCGCCCGGCCGGAAGTCCCCTGCGTTCTCATCCTGCGGGTGCCGGCTCGCTGGAGCGCGGGGTGAAGAAGCGCGTGATGTCTTCCGCCGCGGTGGGAGACAGCATCATCGCCTGGACCCGCGCGGACATCTCGGCGATCGCGTGGGTCCTGGTGAACATCGCCTCCTCGTACGCCCGGATCGCCGAGTCGGGGTCGGCGGGGTTGGCGGTGAGTTCGCCGGCGAGTTCGGCGGCGTCGAGCATGGCCTGATTGGCGCCCTCGCCGACCGGCGGCATGAGGTGCGCGGCGTCACCGATGAGGGTGATGCCCGGCTGGTGGGCCCAGCGCGTGCCGATGGGCATCGTTTCGATCCGGCGAGGCGTCGGCGCGCCGTCGCCGGCTTCGATGAGTGCGGTGAGGCCTGGGTCCCAGCCGTCGAACAGGTCCAGCAGAGCGCGCTTGCTGCGGTAGGTGTCGAGGCCGCGGTCTTCTGCGCGCAGGGAGATACCGACTCGGATGGTGCCGTCGCCGAGGCGTTGCGCGGCAAGGATCTGGTTCACGCCGACGCACCACAGGTTTCCGGGGCCGACCAGCTCGGCGAGAGCCGGGTGGCGCCGGTCGGCGTCGCTGATGCTCAGCTCGACCAGGGTGGCCACGTAGGACAGCTTTGCGTCGGTCAGCAGCGACCGGACGACCGAGCGCGCGCCGTCCGCGCCGATGAGGATGTCGCAGTCGGCGCGGTGGCCGCCATCGAACGTCAGCTCGAAGCTCCCGTCCGGTCGTGGGGTCGCCGCGACGAGCCGGTGCTGCCACGCAACCGCGTCGCCCGGGAGCGAATCGAGCAGCAGGTCACGCAGTGCCCTCCGGTCGATCTCGGGCCGTCCGGAGAACGAGCCGGGTTGTGGCTTGTGGTGCACGAGGGTGCGTCCGGCCGGGTCGAGGATGCGATGTTCCTCGCCCTCCGGCCGAGCCTCGGTGCGGAACCGGCCGGCGAGTCCCGCCTCGGCCAGGGCCTGTTGCCCGGACTCCGGGTGCAGGTCGAGCGATCCGCCCTGCGTCCGCGCGGTTCGGCTTGCCTCGCGCTCGTACACCACCGCGTCGATGTCGTGCCGGTGCAGGATTCGGGCCAGCGTCAGGCCGCCGAGACCACCACCGGCGATCGCGATTCGCATCGTCATCCCCTCTGCCGTACGCTGTATCTTATGAATACGCCGTACGGTAGCGCACCCGTGCCCGTCTGGGAACGGCCCGAGCCTCGGCCCCGGGCGGCGCCGGTGCCGCTGAGCCGCGAAAAGATCGCCGCCACGGCGATCCGGCTCGCCGACGCGGACGGCCTCGACGGGCTGTCCGTTCGCAAGATCGCCAAGGAGCTCGGCGTCGGTCCGATGCGGCTCTACGACTACGTGGTCAACAGGTCCGAGCTGCTCGACCTGATGGTCGATGCCGTCTACGCCGAGATCGCCGAGGCCGGCCAGCACTCCGGGTGGCGCGCCACGGTCCTGGCCATCGTTCACCGCACCCGGGACGTCGCCTTGGCGCACGAGTGGTTCGCCGACCTGCACGGCGCACGGCCGCATCTGGGACCTCACGCGCTCGCCGTGGGCGAATCGACCGCGGCGGCGCTCAGCCAGGCCCCGGGCGTACGCAACATCGACGACCTCCAGCGAGCCCTGGGCGCCCTCAACGCCTTCATCACCGGAGCGCTCCGCAGGGAGGTCACCGAGCGACGCACGGCCCGTTCCACCGGCACCGACCTGACCGCCTGGCAGGTCAGCCTCGGCCCCTACCTGAACCGCATGCTCGAAACGGGTCGCTATCCGACTGTCGCCCGGCTCGTCATCGACGGCGCCCACCTCAGCGCCGAGGAAACCTTCCACCACAACCTGACCACCATTTTGGACGGCATCACCAGCCATCCCCACACGTGATCGGCTGAGCCCGACGGACCTCGATCAGGCATCCGGAGCTGCCGAAGGTCAACACAGCCCCCTACAAGGGGGCCGCACGGATCACGATCATCTGACAGCGTGGCGTGGTGAATGTGCGGGGATCCGCTTCTGACGCTTGGGACGAGGAGTACCGACGCGGCCGGTGCGTCGACGAGCCTCCCGTCGGGTTCGTCGATCCGCCGCCAACTGAGCCGCGCAGCTCACGGACCACCGAGCTGGCCGAGCTGATCGCATCGTGCCCGTGGCTACTCGACGTGCTGAGGACCGTCCGGGAGTCCGGCCTACCGGACGCGTGGGTAGGGGCCGGCGTTCTTCGGGATCTCGTCTGGGGCCAGCGGTACGGAGGCGGCTTCGATCCTCAGGACGTTCGGGACGTCGACGTCGCCTTCTTCGACGCGAACGACCTCACCCCCGGCAGAGATGCCGCCGCTACCGAGCTTCTACGACTCCGTGAGCCCGCGGTCCCGTGGGAGGCGACCAACCAGGCAGCCGTGCACACCTGGTACGAGAGCGTGTTCGGTACGGGGCCCGTCCCTGCACTCCACTCCGTAGCCGATGCCGTTGCCACCTGGCCCGAAACCGCTACCTGCGTGGCGGTGCGGTTCGACGCTGCCGGGACACTGCACGTCTGCGCCCCGCTCGGGCTGGACGACCTGCTCGATGGCGTCTGGCGGCGCAACCCACGACGGATCACGGCCGAGCTTTCACGAGCGCGTCTGTCACGCCACGACCCGGGCAGGCGATGGCCGCACGTCACAGTCGCTCCGCCGTAGTCGTCAGCCGTGCGGCAGCCCAGCCGGCGGGTGCGGAGCGGGACCAGGGGCCTAGCTGGGCCACCGGATCGCGTCGAGGAACTCCTCCACGGCGACCACGACTCGACCGAGCACCGCGATCGACTCGGTCAGCGGGCCCGGTACGTACATGCCGTGATCCGCGCCTTCGACCTCCAGCACATGGGGCGTCAACCGGCGGGCGACGTCACCGTCCCATGCTTCGTCGCCAGTGCCACCCACGAGCAGGAACGGCGCGGTCGCGCGGCCCAACGCGTCAGCCACCCACGGCAGGGTGAGCAGGGGCGTGAGCCACACGGCGGGCAAGGACCTTTCGGCGGCGATCGCTGCCGCGTTCGTGCCCAGCGACTTGCCGATCAGCAGTGGCCGACCGCCGACGGTGTCGATCAGCGGGGCGATCTCGCCGCCCACCCAGCCTTCGATCTCGGGCTGGTCGAGCCCCGGAAACTCCCGCGACCACGAGTGTCGATGCACCGTCGCGCCCCGCTGTTCCGCCACGTCGCCGGCGTACATCAGCAGGGGAGCGCCCGGACCGAACCAGGCGCCGGGAATCACGACAGCGTCAGCCATGCGGACGACCCTATCCAGATCAGTTCCGCCTGACGCGGAACTCGTTGCCGTCGGGATCGGCCAGCTCGACGGCGCCGTCCTCACCGACGTCGAGCCGGGTGGCCCCGAGGGAGACCAGCCGGTCGACCTCCGCCTGCTGGTCGCCGCCGGCCGGGGCGAGGTCGAAGCGCTGCCGGTTCCTCGCCTTCTTCGGCGCGACGGGCGGGCCGCCCCACGCGACCTTCGTGCCGCCGTGCGGTGACTGGACCGCGGTCTCCTCGTCCTGGTCCCACACCAGCGGCCAGCCCAGCGCCGCGCTCCAGAAGAGGCCTACCTCCCGGGTGCCGTCGCAGGCCAGTTCCCCGAGCAGCCCGCACCCGGCGAGGAAGCCGTTGCCCGCTTCGATCACGCAGAACTCGTTGCCCTCGGGGTCGGCGAGGACGATGTGCCCCTCCTCGGGGCGTTGCCCGACGTCGAGGTGGCCGCCGCCGAGCTCCAGCGCCGTCGCGACCGTGCGCTCCTGGTCGCCGGGCTGGGCGCTGGTCAGGTGGAGGTGGATGCGGTTCGGCCCCGCCTTCGTCGTGTTGCTCGGGACGAACTGGAGGCCGACCTGCGTGTCATCGCCGGGCAGGAGAACGGCGCCGGCGTCCTCGACGACCTCCCGGCCGAGCATGCCGGCCCAGAACCGCGCCAGGCGAGCCGGGTCGTGCGCATCGAAGGTCACCGTCAGCGTTCGCGAGAGCATTCCTGCACCGTAGAGACGGTCCAGCAGGACAACAAGGCGGTTTCGGAGCAGTCGGTGCGGCCGCGCCGCTCGCCGAGGGTCGTGGTTTCCGGGTGGCCGACGGAACCGGGCACGCCTCTAGGCTGAGCCGATGATCGAGGACCGGAAGCCGCCGTCCCGTCTCAGTGGCTTCCGGGTCTGCCTCCTCGGCGGCGCCTTCTTCGTGGCGTTGCTGGCGGTCCTCCAGCCGATCACCCGCTTCGAGGACTGCCCCAACTACGGCGGCAACGGCAACGCGAGCGTGTTCGCGAACCCGGCCTGGGACTTCTACCTGACGCTGCTGCTGCCGGGCTGGGTGTTCCTGGTCGTCCTGGAGCAGACGTTGTCCGTTACCCGGCGTGGACGGGGTGGCGTCGACGTCGCGCTCCGGGCGGCCGGCGCGATCCTGTTGACGACGGTCGCCTCGTGCTGCCTCTTCGTCAACGTGGCGGTGCTGTGCCACTGAGGGGTCAGCCCAGCCGGTCGAGGAACTCCCGCGAGCGCCGCACCACGAGGGCCGTCGCGTCGGCGTCGTAGGAGGGCAGTGAGCTGTCGGTGAACAGGTGCGCGTCGCCCGGGTAGACGAACAGCTCGGCCCGCTCGGGCCCGACGATCCCGACCAGCTCGCGGGCGGAGTCGATGTCGCCCTCCAGCGCGAAGAACGGGTCCTTGTCCATGCCGTGGATCTGCACGGGGACACCGTCGGGCCACGGTCCGACGGCCCATTCGCCGGTGACCGGCAGGCACGACTCGTAGAGCAGGGCGCCGCGGGCGCCGGCCCGGGTCTGTGCGAGCCGTTGCGCGGTGGCGGCGCCCCAGGAGACACCGGCGTAGACCAGTTCCTTCGGCAGGTCGGCCACGACCCGGTCGGCGCGCTCGTCGAGCACCGCGCCGCCGATGCGCCTGGTCAGCGCGGCGCCGTCCTCGATGGTCGCCGGGCGCTCGCCGTCGAACAGGTCGGGTGTGTGCACGGTGTGCCCGCCGGCGCGCAGCTGGTCGGCGAAGGCGTGGACGCCGTCGGTGAGCCCCTGGATGTGGTGGAAGAGGATGATCTCGGCCATCTCTAGACTCCTGTCAACGAACCACAGCGATCGAATGATCCAGAATTCTAGAACGGTCGAGAAATGTCGGTCAATCAGCAGATCCCGGATTACGACCTCGACGAGATGCTCGTGGTCAGCGCGCCCGAGCAGTTGCGCGCGCTGGCCGACCCGCTGCGGTCCACGCTCCTGGAGCTGCTCCTGGAGCGGGCTGCGACGGTCAACGAGATGGCCCGCGCGGTCGACCGCCCGAAGAGCAGCGTGGCCTACCACGTGAACCTGCTGGTCGACGCCGGCCTGCTCCGGGTGGTGCGGACACGACGGGTCCGGGCCATCGAGGAGCGGTTCTACGGCCGGGTCGCCCGCACGTTCTACGTCGGCGTGCTCAACCGGCCGGAGGACAAGCAGGTCGTCGCGCGCATCAACGGCCTGGCCGAGGCCGCCGCCGAGGCCGCCGCGGCCCACGCCGCCGACGACCTGCGGTGCACGCTCGTCCACGCGCGCATCCCGATCGAGGAGGTGCGGACGTTCTGGGCGGAGGTCCAGGCGCTCGCCCGCCGCTTCGCCCAGATCCCCCGCTCCGGCGACCAGGTGTACGGGTTCGTTGCCGGCCTCTACCCGACCGACGCGCCCACCCTCCCGGACACCGACCGGGACGCGGCCGACCGGCCCGACACCGCTCAGTAGCGGGCGGCCGCGTCGGCGAGCACCTCGCGCAGGGCGTGGGAGGTCTGCCGGACGATCCCCGGGTTGGTGTCCCAGTAGTAGGGCAGGGCGATCACCGCCTGGAGCAGCGCCCAGCCCCGGCCGCGCAGCCAGGAGGCGTCGTCCACCGCCAGTTCGGCGCGGAACCGGGCACGGCTGCCGCCGCTGAACAGGTTCCACGCCGGTTGCAGGTCGCAGGCCGGGTCGCCGACGTTCAGCCCGCCGAAGTCGATGACCGCGGAGAGCCGGCCGTCGACCACCAGCAGGTTGCCCGGCAGCAGGTCGCCGTGCAGCCAGAGCCCCGGCCCGCTCCAGGCCGGCGCGTCCAGCGACTCCTGCCAGGCGCGCAGCACCGTGGGGCCGTCGACCCGGTCGCCGAGCCGGCGCACGGCGTCGCGGACCGCCTCGTCCAGCTCCGCGAGGTCCGCCCCCCGGGCCCGGGGTGGCCGGGCATACGCCTCGGCGGTGTCGATCCGCCGCAGTGCGGCGATGAAGGCGGCCAGGTCGACGGCCGCGGCGTCCGGGTCGTACCGGGCAGTGCTGGCGCTCTCGCCGGGCAGCCACTCGTAGACCGACCAGTCGAACGGGTAGCCCTCGGCGGGGCCGCCCATGGCCACCGGCACGGGCAGGGCGAGCGGCAGGAGCGGGGCCAGCCGGGGCAGCCACTCGGCCTCCCGGGCCGCCTGCTGCGTGGCCCAGCCGATCCGGGGCAGCCGCACCGCCAGGTCGTCGCCGAGCCGGTAGACGTCGTGGTCCGTACCGTGCGAGGGGACGAGGCGGAGCGGCCGGTCGGCCCACTGCGGGAACTCCCCGGCAAGCAGCCGGCGGACCAGGTCGACGTCGGTGTGCACCTCGTCGGCGTGCATCTTCATCCGGGTCACGGCGATCATCCTGGATCGGCGCGGGCGCGGGCCGCAAACGAGTTCACTCGGCCCGGCGGCGCCAGGTCAGCGTCATGGCGAGGACCACGAGGCCGGCCGGCATGGCCGCCACCAGCAGACCCCGCCAGAGCGCCAGCCGCAGGCGCAGGGCGAGCCGGCGGTCCGGTTCCCGGGTGACCGCGTACTGCTGACCGGGGGCGTCGGGGTCGAGCCGGCAGGTGAGGTGGTAGCCGCCGGCCACCGGGGCGGCGAAGGTCGACGTCCAGGTCCAGACCGTGTCGTCGGTGGCCACCTCGGTCCACTCGACCACCCGCCCGGGGTCGGCCGCCGGCACCGGCCGGCCGTCGGGACCGGTCACCCGGCAGCGGTCGCGGTCCGGGGCGCTGGTCGGCCGGGTGGCCCAGACGGCGTACCGGCCGGGGTCGAGGTCGACGGTGAGGTCGTCGTAGCGGGGACCGGCGAGGCGGAGCGGGAGGGGCGTGGGCTCGGCGTCCGGCGAGATGGCCCGCTGGACGGCCGGCAGCGCGGTCAGCAGGCCGATACCGCCGACCAGCACGAGGAAGGCGGCCACCGCCAGCGCCACCCGCCTGCCCATGGGGGCAGGGTAGTGCCGGGCCGGCCGCTCCGGCAGACTAGCGTCGGGTGCGTGAGCACCGGATCCCCGCGCGTCCTGCCGGCCGAGAGCGGCATCGCCGAGGCCGCCGCCGTCCTGCGCTCCGGCGGCCTGGTCGCCTTCCCCACCGAGACCGTCTACGGGCTGGGCGCGAACGCGCTGGACGCCCGGGCGGCGGCACGCATCTTCGAGGCGAAGGCCCGGCCCAGCTTCGACCCCCTGATCAGCCACCTGGCCGACGCGGCCGACCTGCCCGGCCTGGTGGGCGCGGTGCCACCCGCGGTGGCCGCGCTGGTGGAGCGCTTCTGGCCCGGACCGCTCACCCTGATCGTGGACCGGCCGGCGGCGATCCCGCCGATCGTCACGTCCGGCCTGGACACCATGGCCGTGCGGGTGCCCGACGAGCCGTCCGCGCGGGCGCTGATCGCCGCCGCCGGGGTGCCGGTGGCCGCGCCCAGCGCCAACCGGTTCGGGCAGCTCAGCCCCACCCGGGCCGAGCACGTGGTGGCCGGGCTGGGCGCCGCCGTGGACGTGGTGCTCGACGGCGGGCCGACCCGGTGCGGGATCGAGTCGACAATCGTGGACGCCCGGGGCGGGCGGCCGGTGGTGCTCCGGCTGGGCGCGCTGCCGGTGGAGGCGCTGGTCGAGGCGGCCGGTCCGGTCGAGGTACGCCAGGGCAGCTCGGGCCAGCCGGTCGCGCCCGGGACGCTGGCCGCGCACTACGCCCCGCGTACCCCGCTGCGGTTGGGTGCGGCGGCCGAGGGGAACGGCGGCCGGCGCGGGTTCCTGGCCTTCCGGGAGCCACCGGCGCGGGGTGACTGGGCGGCGGTGGAGGTGCTGTCGCCCGAGGGTGACCTGACGGCGGCGGCCGCACGCCTCTTCGACGCCCTGCACCGGCTCGATGCCACCGGGGTCACCGAGATCGTCGCCGAGCCGGTCCCCGAGGTCGGGGTGGGCCGGGCGATCAACGACCGGTTGCGGCGGGCCGCCGCCACCTGGCACTGACCCGTCAGAGGGCCAGCACGCCGACCACCTGGTCGCCGCTCGTCTCGCCGGTGAGCGAGAAGCCGAGGCGGTGGTAGAAGCGTTCCGGGCCGTGCGGGCCGGGCGCCCAGGTGACGAACATCCGGTCCGTGCCCCGGCGACGCAGCTCGTCGGCGAGCGCCGCCACGGCGAACCGCCCGTAGCCCCGGCCCTGCTCGTCCGCGGCGATGTTCAGCCGCCACAGGCCCGAGCGGACGTCGGTCGGGTCGTCCGGATTCCACTGGATGTCGAGGAAGCCCATCAGAAAGCCCACCGGGCGGTCGTCGCCGACGATCAGCCGGGGCCAGGCGACCGCCGGCTGGGCGTACGCCTCGGCGAGCGACCGGGCCACCGGGGCGACCAGCCCCTCCTGGTCTTCACGGACGGCGATCGCGCAGGCGGCCAGGACGTTGTCCGGCGTGATCTGCTCCAGGCGAGGTGACGGCACGGCCGCACCCTAGCCGCCGGACCGCACCGGCCTCGACCGGTTTCAGGCCAGCTCGGCGGCGACCCGGTCGACGTCGGCGCCGAGGGCGTCGTAGCCGGCGGCGGTGAGCTTCCCGCCGCGGAGCAGCTCACTCAGCTTGTCGCGGAGCTTCTTGATCTGCTCCTGCGCCTGCTCGGTGTCGCCCTCGGCGGTCTCCTTGGCGATCGCGTCCACCTTGGCGTGCAGGTCCCTCGCCGCGTCCGGGTTCAGCTGTCCCGCGTCGACCTGCTCCTGGATCGACAGCCGCAGGGCCACGATCGGGTCCCGGGGTCGGGTGGGGCTCGGCCTCGCGGAGGTGATCCGGGGGCTGGGCGTCGGTGTGGCGGCCGGGGTGCGGGTCGCCGGCGCGAGCGTCCGCGACCGGGGCGTGGTCGGCGCCACGGTGACCGGCACCACCGGCACGCTCGGCGCGGCCGGGGGCGTGGCGGCCGGGCCGGTCGTCGCGGTCGGCCCGGCCAGCGACCCCTCGCCGTCCCGGTTGAGCAGCGTGACACCGGCGAGGGCGAGCAGCGCGAGGACGACCAGGCCGGCCACCACGAGCAGCGGGCCGCGGCGGGACCGTCCCGACCGGTCGCCCGGGTCGGTCGCCGGCGCGGCCGGCTCGGGTGCGGGCGGCGGCCCGGGATCGGCCAGTACGGCGTCGATCGCGACGACCGCGAGCGGGGTGCCGGCGCGGGGTAGCAGGGCCGCGAGGCGCTCCCGGACCACCGCGGCGTCGGCGGGCCGGTCGGCCGGGTCCTTGGCCAGCAGCTCGGACACCAGGGCGTCGAGTTCGACCGGTACGTCCGGCCGGCGGTCCCGCAGTGGCGGGGGCGGCTCGTTGACGTGCTGGTGCAACACGCTGAGCGGGTCACCCGCGAACGGCGGGGTGCCGGCGAGCATCGCGTAGAGGGTGCAGCCCAGGCCGTACAGGTCGGTGCGGGGGTCCACCGGACCGCCGAGCGCCTGCTCCGGGGACATGTACGAGCTGGTCCCGAGCTTGGTCGCCGGGCCGGTGAGGGTGTTCTGGCCGGCCAGCCGGGGCAGGCGGGCGATGCCGAAGTCGCAGATCTTCACGGTGCCGGCGGGGGTGACGATGAGGTTGCCCGGCTTGATGTCCCGGTGCACCACCCCGGCGGCGTGCGCGGCGGCGATCCCGTCACAGGCCTGCACGGCGATCGACAGCGCCTGGACCACCGGGAGCGGGCCCGCGGCCATCAGGTCGCCGACCGTCCGCCCCTCCACCAGCTCCATCACCAGGTAGGAGTGGTTCTCCTCGGTGCCGAAGTCGTAGACGGCGACGATGTGCGGGTGGGCCAACCGGGCCGCCGTGCGGGCCTCGCGGTCGAAGCGTTCCGCGGCCATCGGCTCCTTCACGCCGGCCGCCGTGAGCACCTTGATGGCGACCGGTCGGTCCAGCCGCAGGTCCCGCCCGCGCCACACCTCGCCCATGCCGCCGCTGCCCAGCAGCTCCTCGGACTGGTACCGGCCATTCAGCAGACGTCGCGACACGACGTCACCTTTTCCAGCCCGGCCCGATCTCACACGGGGAGGTCGCTGATGGACCGTCGGCCCGCCGGTTCACGGGGCACTGTTCGTCGTGGACCATCCACCCAAGGTAGTCAATCCGGTGCCCGTCGCCAGCGTCGCCCGGCCAGGTAGTCGGCATGGCCGCGGCCCGCGGGGGTAGGAGGTACGGGTAACAACCCCCCGAAAGTGAGGTGTCATGCCAATGCCGACCGCACGCGAGATCATGACCAGCGACGTGAGCTGTGTCCGGGAGCAGGACGACCTCCGGACCGCCGCCCGACGGATGGCCGAGCTCGGGGTGGGCTCGCTGCCCATCTGCGGCGACGACAACCGCCTCAAGGGCATGGTGACCGACCGGGACATCGTGGTGAAGGTGCTGGCCCAGGGCAAGGATCCGGCCGACGTGACCGCCGGTGAGCTGGCCCAGGGCGAGGCCGTGACCATCGGCGCGGACGACGACGCGGCCGAGATCCTGCGGACCATGGGCAAGCACAAGGTACGCCGGCTGCCGGTGATCGACGGGCACGAGCTCGTCGGGATCGTGGCCGTCGCCGACGTGGCCCGCTCGCTGCCGGAACGCCCGGTGGGCGACCTCATCGAGGCGATCTCCGAGCGCACCTGACCAGGTCCCTTCCGCCGCCCCTCCGGCCGTGCGCCGGACGGGGCGGCGAACCACGTCAGGGGGTCAGCGGCACGGTCTCCCCACGCTGGATGGTGCGGACCTGCCGGACGAAGCCGCGCCGGCGGGCCTCCTCGACGAAGTGCCGCAGCGGGGAGCGGAACACCGGGTAGTCGTCGTAGTGGATCGGCACGGTGAGCCGGGGCCGGATCAGCTCCACCACGTCGGCGCCCTGCCGCGCGTCCATGGTGAGCAGGATGCCGGCGATCCGGGTGCCGCCGAGGTGGATCAGCATGGCGTCGATGTCCGGGAACCGTTCGGGGATCTGCGCGAGCTGCGGGCGGCGCAGCGTGTCGCCGGTGACGTAGAGCCGGAACCGGCGCTGGCCGGCCTGTTCCAGGTCGACCAGGGTGCCCATCACGTCGGGCAGCAGCCGGTCCAGCGCGCCGGGCCCGTGCTGGCCGGGCAGCGCGGTCAGGCGCACCGTCTCGTCCCCGCGGTGCAGCTCACAGGACCGCCAGGTGGGCAACCCTTCCGCTGCCTGGAACCCCCAGCGGCGCAGCTTCCGTTCCGCCTGGGGTGTGGTGACGATCGGCAGGGAGCGGTCCAGCCCGCGCCGGGCCACCCGGTCGAAGTGGTCGCCGTGCAGGTGGGACAGGACCACGGCGTCCAGCGTGGGCAGCTCGGGAATGGTCAGCGCCGGGTCGGTGCTCCGCTTCGACCACAGCCCCCGGCCCAGGTAGGCCCGCTGGCCCCGGTGCAGGAAGTTCGGGTCGGTGAGCAGGGTGAACCCGCCGAGCCGCAGCAGGGTCGTCGCCGTGCCGACGAAGGTCACCTCAGGCGTCATGCTCCTCGCGGTACCCCTGATCGGCCTCCCCATGCGGGTGGGTGCCGCGTTGGGGCAGGCGGTCGACCAGCCGGGTCAGCGCGCCGTTGGCGAAGGTGGCCCCGAGCGCGGACCCGGCGGCGATGCTCCACCCCACCGGGCCGAGCGGGGTGCAGCCGAAGAACTGGCTGACCCCGGGGGTCTGCACCACGACGATCAGGGCGCCGATCGAGGCGGCCGTGGAGGCCAGCACGGCGGGGCTGGTGCCGCCGGCCAGGACGGTCTGGCCGAGCTGGGTGCCGACCAGCGAGGCGAGCGCGACCGTGCCGGCCCGGCGTTCCCGGCCGGTCCACCGGGCGAGCGTCCAGCCGGCGGTCGCGCCCAGCGTGGTGGCGGCGGCCCGGAGCGCGATCTCCCGGGTCAGCGTCTCGCCGAGCGACGTGTCGGGTCCCTCCCGCAGCAGGTGGTCGGCCCCGTCGGAGGCGGGTGGACGGACCGCGATGGCCAGCGCCGGCGCCAGGTCGGTGAGCAGGTTGACCAGCAGCAGTTGCCGGCCGGTGAGCGCCGACCGCCCGGTGGCGGCGGCGGTCAGCACGCTGAACGCGATCTCGCCGAGGTTGCCGCCGACCAGGATGCTCAGCGCGTGGCGGACCGACGACCACATGGCCCGCCCCTCCACGAGGGTGGCGATGATCGTCTCCAGCCGGTCGTCGGTGACCACCAGGTCGGCGGCGGCGCGGGCCGCCGGGGTGCCGCGCTGGCCGAGCGCGATGCCCACGTCGGCCAGGCGGATGGCCGGGGCGTCGTTGGCGCCGTCACCGGTCATCGCCACCGTCCGGCCCCGGTGCTGCAACGCCTGGATGATCCGCACCTTGTGCGCCGGGGTGCAGCGGGCCACCACGTCGGTGGCCATGAGCCGCTCCGCGAGGGCCTCGTCGTCGAGCCGGTCCAGCTCGGTGGCCGTGACCACCCGCTGCTCGCCGTGGTCGGGGCTGATGGTCGCGGCGATCGCCTCGGCGGTGGCCGGATGGTCTCCGGTGATCATCACGGTGTGCACGCCGGCCTGCCGGATCCGCCGCACCGCGGGCGCGGCGCTGTCCCGCACCCCGTCGGCGAGGGCCAGGAAGCCGACGAAGACCAGCCCGTCGACCTGCTCGTCGGTCACCGACTCGGCCGCCACCCGGCACTCGGCCACGGCCAGGATGCGGTGCCCGGCCCCGGCCCGCTCGGCGAGCATCGCGTGCAGCGCGTCCCGGCCCGCCGGGTCCAGCGGCGTGTCGCCCCCGCTGGTCCGCCGCGCCGCGCAGCGCGGCAGCACCGACTCGGGCGCCCCCTTCACGCTGAGCAGCAGCCCGTCGGCGGTGCGGCCGACCGTGGCGTGGTAGCCCCGGGACGGCTCGAACGGCAGCCCGCCCACCGCCGTCCAGTCCGGAGCGCCCGTCTGCTCCACGACGTCGGCGGTGCCCGCGCCGCGGCGTACCGCGCGGTCGGTCTGCTGGGGCAGCTGGTCCGGGTCGGCCGCCGCCGGGGTGGCCCGCAGCGCGGCGGCCAGGGTCAGCCGCAGCGGCTCGTCCAGCCGGTCCGGCGGGGCGTACCGGTCGTCGCCGGCGCCCACCCCGGCCAGCAGCAGCTTGCCCTCGGTGAGGGTGCCGGTCTTGTCGAAGCAGAGCACGTCGACCCGGCCCAGTGCCTCAATGGTCCGCGGGTTGCGCACCAGCGCGCCGTGCTCGGCCAGCCGCCGCGCCGCCGCCAGCTGCGCGGCGCTGACCAGGAACGGCAATCCCTCGGGCACCGAGGCCACGGCCAGGTTCGCGGCGGTCGCCGCCGTCTCCACCAGGGGTACGCCCCGGAGCAGCCCCGCCCCGGCCACCGCGACGGCCGAGCCGGCGGCCAGCGGCACGGCGGCGCTGGTCAGCTTCCCGAGCCGGCTCTCCACCCCGCTGGCCGGGGGCGCCTGCCGGGCCAGGGCGAGACTGCGCCCCGCCTCGGTCTCCTCGCCGGTGGCCACCACCACGGCGGTGCCGTGGCCGGCGGCGACCGTGGTGCCCTCGTAGAGCATCGAGTGCCGTTCGGCGATCGCGGCGGCCACCACCGGCTCGGGGCTCTTGCCCACCGGCAGCGACTCGCCGGTCAGGGACGACTCGTCGGTCTCCAGCCCGTCGCTGGTCAGCACCCGGCAGTCGGCCGGGACGGCATCGCCGGACCCCAGCGCGACGACGTCCCCGGCGACCAGCTCCTCGGCGGCCACCACCCGCTCCGCGCCGTCGCGCAGCACCCGGGCGGTCACCGCCGAGCGGGACAGCAGCGCGGCCAGGGACCGTTCGGTGTTGCGCTGGTGCACCGCGCCGATCAGCGCCGAGCCGCCCACGACGCCGCCGACCAGGGCGGCGTCGACCAGCGAACCGAACGTCGCGGAGAGCACCGCCCCGGCGGCGAGCACCGGGGTGAGTGGGTTCGACAGCTCGTCCACGAAGGCGCGGAGCAGCCCGGTCGGTCCCTGCCCGTCCCCGGTCACGGCGCGTCGGCGGCGGGCCGCCTCCTCGCCGGTCAGCCCCTCGGGGCGGGTGCCGAGCTGGTCCAGGACGGTCGGCACGGGCATCAGGTGCCAGGCGGTGAGCGCCGGCACCGGCGTACGGGTGCGGTCCGGCAGCCGCCGGGCCCGCCAGACGCCGTGGGCGAACGCGAGGGCGCCGGCCCCGTTCACCGCGGCGAGGGTGGGGCGGGGCAGCCGCTCCCGGTCGGCGGTGAACGCGCCCAGCGCCCCCAGCCCGGTGCCGGCCATCGCGATCCGGATGTTCTGCCCGGTCATCCGCCGGGCCACCCCTGTCGCGTCGATGAGCAGGGCGGAGGTCCGCAGGTCGTCGCCGACCAGCAGATGCGCGCCCCAGGGCGGCAGGTCCTCCGGCGCGGAGACACCCAGCCCGCAGTCGGCGGCGCCGAGCGCGGCCCGGTCGCCGGAGACCACCAGCACCACCGCGCCCTCGCGTTGCAGGTCGCGGACCGCGTCGGCGAGCCGGTCGCCGCCGGGCACGTGGGCGTCGGCGAAGTCGTGCCGGCCGTCGTCGTCCCCGCCGACCACGAGCCGCAGGCCGGCGTGGCGGGTGGCGGTCGCCAGGGCGTCCACCCCGGGCACGGGTTCCGGCTCGACCCGCAGCACGGCGGCGAGCCGCCCGCCCTCGGCCAGCCCGAGCAGCCGGCCGCCCTCCTCGCGCAGCCGTGCGCTGTCCGGGGTGTCGCCGGGGTCGACGGCGTCCAGCCGGTCCAGCGGCCCGAGCCGCCAGCCGTCGGAGTTCCGGACGGCCTGCGGGTCGGCCGGGTCGAACAGGGCGAACGCCCGGCCGGCCACCTGACCGGTGTCCGCGCCGGGCAGCGGCGCCAGGTCGGCCAGCACGCCCCGGTCGGAGCCGAGGACCGCGGCGTCGAGCAGCACCGTGTCGATCCGGTCCAGCTGGCGCAGCACGCCGCGGTCCATGGCGATCACGCCGCGCCGGGCGAGCATCCGGCCGAGCTGGGCGGCGTACCCCTCACGGCCGCTGCCCGGGGCCTTCGGCAGCGACGACAGGGCCAGCGCGGCGGCCCGCTTCCCGCCGGCCACCGGCAGCGCCGCCGCCCCGGCCGCCGCCCCCGCGGCGAGAATACGGCTCGCGTAGTGCTCGACCGGGCCGTCCGGGACCGGGCAGGGCCGCTCGCCGTCGGGGACTCGGGCTACCGCGCGGTCCGGCGCGCCGGTCAGCCTCGGCTCGGCCTTCGTCCAGGCGGCGAGCTGGGCCCGCGCCTCGCCCCACTGCACCACCCGCTGCGCGCCGTCGAGCACGATGCCGGCCCAGCCGCCCGTGAGCCCCTGGACCACCGCCTCGGCGAGCGGGAAGAGCAGGTCGGCGCGGGGGTCGGCGCGCAGGCCCCGGTCGGCGAGGCCGTGCAGCTTCGGGTGCAGGTCGACGGCGCCGAGGAGGCCGGCCGCCTCGGCGGGGATCGGGGCGAACGGCAGGATCCGGGTGGCCGCCGAGATGGTCAGGCCGAGCGCGTCCGAGGCCAGCGCGCCCATCGTGCGGGCGGTGCGCGGCCCCTCCTCGGGCGGGTGCGGCGGCGGCACGTCGGGGTCCGGCTCGTGCGGGCAGATGCGCTCCGTCCGCGCCACGGTGGCGATCACGTCGCGCAGCTTCGGCTTCGGCTCCTCGACCGCCACGATCACCCGGCCGGACGGCGCGTTGACCCGGGCCCAGGTCACGCCGGGCATCGCCTCCAGCGCCGCCTCGACCTGCCGGGCCAGTTGGTCCCCGCCGTCCTGGCAGACGCCGTGCACCTCGATGTGGTGGCGGCCGTCGCGCGACCAGACCCGGCGCCGGGTCAGACCGGCGAGGCGGGCCAGCCGGGTCGCCGCCGCGCCCACGGTCCCCGCCGCGTCGGCGACTCTGTCCGGCACGGCGTTCCTGGCCGTCTCCGGCAGGGCGGACCCGACGGTACGGGCGGTGTCCGGCACGGCGGTGGCGACGGTACGCGCGACCCGAGCCACCGCGTCGGGGACGGTGGCCGGTGACAGCAGGAGGCCGGCGACGCGGCCCAGCGAGGTCATCGAGGCGTACGGCCGGGCTCCCGGCCCCGCTTCCCGCTGCTCCCGTCGTCGTACGCCATCTCGCCTCCCGCACCTCGTCCCGGCGAGCCCGACTTCCCGCCGCAGCGTCCGTTATGCCCCTCCGGTAGGGGAAGTTTCCGCCCTGCCCGGGGCATGGACGGGGAGGCCGGTGGAATGCCGCTCGGAAGATCGTCGTAACCGGGGAGGCGCGGATGAGCACGCTGACACGCAATCTCAGCGGGTCGCGGGAGATGTTCAAGACGTACTGCCGGCGGGTGGAGGTCCCGGTGCTCGGCGAGGTGGCGGTGCCGCCACCGGACAAGCTGGCCTTCTACGCGGGGCTGGGCGTGCTCGCCGCGCTCCAGGTCATCGAGTGGCCGTTGGCCCTCGTCGTGACGGCCGGGCACCTGCTCATGGACCAGCACTACTCGGGCCTGGTGAACGGGGTGGGCGAGGCGCTCACGGCGGCCTGACGAGACGGGGCTCACCGTTGACCTCAATCCCGGTTGAGGTCCGAGGCTTGAGCCCATGACCGTCACCGCCGCACCGCCGGCCCCGCCCGCACACCTCTGGTCGCCGCGGCTGCGGGCGATGACCGTGGGCAGCGTCGCCCTGGTGTCGCTGCTCGCCTTCGAGGCGCTCGCGGTGGGCACCGCCATGCCGACGGTCGCCCGCACCCTGGACGGTCTCGGCCTCTACGCGCTCGCCTTCGGCGGCCCGTTCGCCTCCGGCGTGGTCGCCATGGTCGCCTCCGGCATCTGGTGCGACGCCCGGGGGCCGCGCCCGGCCATGTGGCACGGGGTCGCCTGGTTCGTGGCGGGACTCGTGGTGGCGGGCGCCGCGCCCACCATGGAGGTACTGGTCGTCGGGCGGGTCGTGCAGGGCTTCGGCTCCGGCCTGCTCTCCGTGGCGCTGTACGTGATCGTCGGGCAGGCGTACCCGGAGGAGCTGCGGCGACGGGTGTTCGCCGCGTTCGCCGCGGCGTGGGTGGTGCCGTCGCTGGTCGGTCCGGCGGTGGCCGGGCTGATCGTCGAGCACCTGGGCTGGCGCTGGGTGTTCCTCGCGGTGCCGGCGGTCGCGGTGCCGGCGGTGCTGCTGGTCCAGCCGGGGCTGCGGGCGTTGGGCGCGGCGGTGCCGGCCCGGCCGCCGGCCGGTGCGCTGGCCCGGATCGGCTGGGCCTGCGGGGCGGGGGCGAGCGCCGCACTGCTGCACTACGGGGGGCAGCAGCGCGGCGCTCTCGCCGCCGGGCTGATCGGTGCGGCGCTGGTCGGGTTGCTGGTCTGCGTACCGCGGCTGCTGCCGGCGGGGTTCCTGCGGGCCGCCCGGGGGCTCCCGACCGTGATCGGCCTGCGCGGCCTGGCCTCGGCGGCGTTCGCCGGGGCGGAGGTGGTGATCCCGCTGATGCTGTCCCGGGAGCGGGGCTTCTCGCCGACCGCGGCCGGGCTGGTGCTGACCGTCGGCGCGCTCTCCTGGTCGGTGGGCTCGTGGATCCAGGGCCGGATCGCCGCGCCACGCTCCGCCGCCACCCTGCCCCGGATCGGGCTGGCCTGCATCGCCGCCGGCACGGCCGGCGTCACGCTGGCCCTCCTGCCGGCCGTGCCGGTGGCGCCCGCGGTGTTCGCCTGGGCCGTCGCCGGCCTCGGCATGGGTCTGCTCTACCCGTCCCTGTCGGTGCTCACCCTGGATCTGTCGGCCCCGGCCGAGCAGGGCCGGAACAGCTCGGCACTGCAACTGGGCGACTCGCTCTCCGCCGCCACGGTGCTGGCGCTGACCGGTGCCGTGCTGGCCGCCGGATCGGCGCCGGGCCGGGCGAGCTACGTGACGACGCTGGCCGTGGCGGCCGGCTGCGGGCTGCTCGGCGTGCTGCTCGCCGGCCGGGTGGTGCTCGCCCGCCGGTGATCCGGGCAAAGCGGGCCCGGGCCGGCTGGCGGCCCGGGAGGATGGGCGGGCCATGAACTTCCTGACCATCCTGCCGCTGGCCGTGGTGATGGTGGCCGGGACGCAGGTGGTCGCGGCGGTCCTCCTCGCCTCGGCCGAGCGGCCTCGGGCCGCTTCGCTCGGGTACCTCGCCGGGGCGGGCGTGGTGGTCGTCGCCGGGGTGACGCTGAGCTGGCTGCTCACCAGGGTGCTCCGCGGTCCGGAGGCGCGAGCGGCAACCGACGTCGCCAGGTTCGAACGGACCGCGATCTGGATCGACTGGGCGGTGCTGGCGTTGCTGGTGGTCCTGGCGGTGGTCGTCTTCCTGCGCCGGCACCGGACCGGCCCGCCCCGCTGGATGGAGCCGCTCCGGCGGGCCGGGCCGGGATACGCCCTGCGGCTCGGGGTGGTGCTCTTCGCCACTGCGCCGAGCGACGACCTCACCATGGCGGCCGTCGGCGCCAGCGTCGCCCGGCACGACCTGGCGTGGTGGCACCTGCTGCCGTTCGTCCTGCTGACTCTCGGGCTGCTCGCCGTGCCGCTGCTCATCCTGCTGCTGGCCCGCGGGCGGGCCGCGACGGCGTTGCCCCGGCTGCGGACCTGGGCCGACCGGCACGGCTGGGTGGTCAGCGAGGTGGTGATCGCGTTCTTCGCGCTGGTGACCGTGCTGGACCTGCTGGAGTCGAGCCGCCGGGGGTGAGCCGCCGCACAGCCGGTCACCTCGGGCCGCCCGGGGCCGTCCAGGAGGGAGCGAGCGCGTGGAGGGGAGTACGAGATGCGGGTGCTGGTGACCGGGGCGAGTGGACGGCTCGGGCGGGTGGCGCTGCCCCGGCTGCGCGACGAGGGCCACACGGTCCGCGCCGTGAGCCGCCGGCCCCGGACCGACGCCGGGGTCGAGTGGGTGGCGGCCGACCTGGCCACCGGTGAGGGGCTGGCCGCGGCGGCCGACGGGATGGAGGCCGTGCTGCACCTGGCCTCCTCGCCGAACCGGCGCACCCACGAGATCGACGTGCTGGGCACCCGCCGGCTGGCGCTGGCCGCCGGGCACGCGGCGGTGGGCCACCTGGTCTACGTCTCGATCGTCGGCGTCGACCGGGTGCCGTTCGGCTACTACCGGCACAAGCTCGCGGCCGAGCAGGTGGTGGCGGCCGGGCCGGTGCCGTGGAGCGTGCTGCGGGCGACCCAGTTCCCGGAGTTCCTGGAGTACCTGTTGCGGGCCGCGAGCCGGTTCGGCCCGGTGCTCGGGGACCCGAAGGTGCTCGCCCAGCCGGTCGACCCCGGCGAGGTGGCGGACCGGCTCGCCGGGATGCTGGCCGCCGGCCCGTCGGGGCGGATCGAGGAGCTCGCCGGCCCGGAGGTGCTCCGCTACGACGAGGCGGCCCGCGCCTGGCGGACGGCCCGGCGGTCGCGCCGTCCGTTGCTGCCGGTGCGGATCCCGGGTCGGCTCGGCCGGGAGTTGCGCGCCGGCGGGCTCACCACCACCGCCACCCCGACCGGCACGCGGACCTGGGCCGACCACCTCGCCGACACGTACGGGGGAACCGGCCGGAGATGAAACCTCTTGCGGTTCCGGGCCGCCCTACCGTGGCCGCATGCTGGTCTTCCTCACCACCGTGATCCTGTACGTCTTCGGCTTCGTCTTCCTCTACGGCGTGATCCGGCTCGGGGTCCGGCACGGCATCGAGGACGTCGAAACCCACCGCGCCCAAGCCCTGCGGGCCGAGGAGCTGGCGGCCCACCAGGACCGGACGTTCGCCCGGGAGAACGCCTTCCTCACCGGCAGCTGAACCGTCGACCTCGTCCGCGATCCGGGCCGGTCGGGACGTCGGTGAGCGGAGCCGCCCGGCGGGTGCGAGGATCGCAGCCGTGATGGGGACGCTGAAGACCGAGCCCGCCCGTACCCGACTGGACCTGCTGGCCGCGCCGGTGGCCGCCGCGATCGAGCGGTGGCCGGACGAGGCTCCGGTGGACGTGGACGACGTGCTGGTCGCCCCGATCGACGCCGAGCTGGCCGACACGGCGGCGTTCTGCGCGGCGTACGAGGTGGGGCTGGAGGAGTCGGCCAACTGCGTGGTGGTCGCCGGCAAGCGGGGCGGCGAGATCCGGTACGCGGCCTGCATCGTGCTCGCCACCACCCGGGCCGACGTGAACGGCGTGGTCCGCCGGATGCTCGACGTGCGCAAGGCGAGCTTCGCGCCGATGGCCGAGGCGGTCGAGCTGACCGGGATGGAGTACGGCGGGATCACCCCGATCGGGCTCCCGGAGGACTGGCCGATCCTGGTCGACTCGCGCGTGATCGCCACGCCGCACGTGATCATCGGCTCCGGCGTACGGCACAGCAAGATCGCGTTGCCCGGGCCGGCGCTCGGCGCGCTGCCCGGGGCAACGGTGGTGGAGGACCTGGCCCGACCGGCCTAGGCCGTCACCCGCATCGATCTTGTTCCACGTGAAACATCACGCGGACGCCTCCCGCTGCGCCACCTCGTGGAGTGCGGCCAGCAGGGTCTCCGGCTCCTGGGCGCCGGTCACGGCGTACTTCCCGGCGAGCACGAAGGTCGGCACGCTGGAGACGCCCAGCTGGTGCGCTTCGCTCAGGTCGGCGGCCACCTCGCGGCGACCGAGGTTCGACTCCAGGTAGTCCCGGGCCTCGGTCTCGTCCAGCCCCACCTCGGCGGCCAGCTTGACCAGCGCGTCGGTCGACCCGACGTCGATCCCGTCCTGGAAGTGCGCCCGGTAGAGCCGCTCGACCAGCTCGGCGGCCCGGCCCCGCTCGGTGGCGAACCGGACCAGCCGGTGCGCCTCGAAGGTGTTCGCGGCCACCGCGCGGTCGAAGTGCATCTCGATCCCCGCACCCTTGGCGACCTGGGTGACGTGGGCGGCCATGCCCTCGGCCTGGTCCCGGCCACCGAACTTCGCGCCCAGCGCCTCGATGAGCGGCTTCGGCTCGGTCACCGGCGTCGGGTCCAGCTGGAACGGCCGGAACCGGACGGTCACCTCGCCGTCGTACCGCTCCAGGGCCTGCTCCAGGCGGCGCTTGCCGATCCAGCACCAGGGGCAGACGACGTCGGCGTAGATCTCGATCTCCATGACCAGCGACAACCCGTCGATCAGGAGATCTGTTCCCGGACCTGCCGCTTCAGCCGGGCCAGGATGGCGCTGCCACCACGGATCCGCAGCGGGCTGATCGCCTGGGCCAGGCCCATCCGCTGGTAGAGGTCGTCCGGCACGGCCAGCACGTCCTCGGCGCTCGCGCCGGCCAGCCCTTCGGCGAGGATGCCGGCGAACGCCCGGGTGGTCGGCGCCTCCGGCGGACAGTCGAAGATGGTGCTCACCGTCCTGTCCGGGTTGACCTCGGCACGCAGGAAGAAGGCGGTCTGGCACTCCGGGACCTGCTCCAGGTCGCCCCGGTCCACGCCCTCGGGCAGCGGCGGGATCACGTCGGAGAACTCCAGCAGCATCTCCAGCACCACGTCGCGCGGGGCGCTGGCGAACTCGTCGACGATCTCGGCCAGCTTGCTCGGCATCTCGGACATGACCGCCAGGCTACCGCCGGCGACCCGGCGCCCTCCGGGGTCGGCCGGGAGGGCACCGGGTCGGGCGGATCACACGTTCGGGGCGGCCTCGCTGATGTCGCTCAGCGCGGAGTTCGGGTCGAGCTGCATCGCCAGGTCGCCGAGCGAGACGATGCCGACCAGCTTGCGGTCGCTGTCGCACACGAGGACGCGCCGGATGTTGCGCTCGCGCATCAGCGCGGCCGCCTCGCCCGCGGTGCAGTGCTGCTCGATCATCACCACCTCGCGGGTGACGATCGAACCGATAGTGGTGCTCCCCGGGTCGGCCCGCTCGGCGACCGCCCGCACCACGATGTCGCGGTCGGTCAACACGCCGGCCAGGGTGGCTCCGTCGGTGACCACGACATCGCCGATGTCCGACTCCTTCATCACCCTGGCCGCCTCGTCCAGGGGGGTCTCCGCGGGCAGGTAGACCACCTGCTTGGTCATCACGTCACTGACCCGGTACATGAGAGCCTCCGAAACACCTTGGTCGATCCGTCTGCGGTACCCCGTGGCGCGTCCGCTACACCCCGTTGCGGCGCGCCCCACGCGACTCGTCGAGCAGGCGCTCGACCAGGCCGTCCACCGGCGACTCGATCCGCTCGCCGGAGGCCCGGTCACGCAGCTCGACGTGCCCCTCGGCCAGCCGGCGGCCGACCACGACGGTGCGCGGGATGCCGATCAGCTCGGCGTCGGTGAACTTCACCCCGGCCGAGACGTGGGTGCGGTCGTCGACCAGCACCCGCAGGCCGGCGGCGGAGAGCCGCCCGCCGAGCTCCAGCGCCGCGTCGAGCTGCGGCCCCTTCCCGGCCGCCACCAGGTGTACGTCGCACGGCGCGACCTCGGCCGGCCAGACCAGCCCCCGGTCGTCGTGGTGCTGCTCGGCGACCGACGCGACCGCTCGCGACACACCGATGCCGTAGCAGCCCATGGTGGGCCGGACCGGCTTGCCCTCCGGGCCGAGCACGTCGACCGCGAACGCGTCGGTGTAGCGGCGTCCGAGCTGGAAGATGTGCCCCACCTCGATGCCCCGGCGCATGGTCAGCTCACCCGTGCCGCAGGCCGGGCAGGGGTCACCGGCGCGCACCTCGGCGGCCTCGATCGTGCCGTCCGGGGTGAAGTCCCGCCCGCAGGCGACGTTCGTGGCGTGCCGGCCCGGCTCGTTGGCGCCGGTCAGCCAACTGGTGCCGGCCACCACCCGTGGGTCGACCAGGTAGCGGATCCCGTGCTTGGCGAGGATCTGCGGACCGAGGTAGCCGCGGACCAGCTCGCGGTGGGCCGGCCAGTCGTCGAAGACCGCCACGGTGGCCGGTGCCAGGGCGGCCTCGACCCGCTTCAGGTCCACCTCGCGGTCGCCGGGCAGGCCGATGACCAGCAGCTCCGCCTGCTCGGCGCCCGGCCGGCGCACGGCCAGCACCACGTTCTTCAACGTGTCGCCGGCGGTCCAGTCGGTCCGGCCGGCCAGCGCGCGGGCGTTGGCCAGCTCGACCAGGGACGCGATGGTCGGCGTCTCCGGGGTGTCGTACACCTCCGCCGCCGGGTGCGCGTCCGGGTCCCCGGCCGCCGGCGCACGGGTCACCACGGCCTCGGTGTTGGCCGCGTAGTCGCAGGCGGTGCAGCCCACGTAGGTGTCCTCGCCGACCGGCGTCGCGGCCAGGAACTCCTCCGACGCCGAGCCGCCCATCGCCCCGGACATCGCGTGCACCACCGTGAAGTCCAGCCCGAGCCGGGTGAAGATCCGCTGGTAGGCCTCGCGGTGCCGGTCGTAGGCCGCCTGGAGCCCGCCCTCGTCCAGGTCGAACGAGTAGGCGTCCTTCATGAGGAACTCGCGCCCGCGCAGCAGGCCGGCCCGCGGCCGGGCCTCGTCCCGGAACTTGGTCTGGATCTGGAACAGCGTCACCGGGAAGTCCCGGTACGAGTTGAACAGGTCCTTCACCAGCAGCGCGGCCATCTCCTCGTGGGTCGGAGCGAGCAGATGCTCGGCACCCTTCCGGTCCTCGAGGGTGAAGATGTCGTCGCCGTACTCCGTCCACCGCCCGCTGGTCCGGTACGGCTCGGCCGGGAGCAGCGCCGGGAAGTGCACCTCCTGGTCGCCGATCGCCGCCATCTCCGTGCGGACGATCTCGGTGACCCGGTCCAGCACCAGCTTGCCCAGCGGCAGCCAGGTGTAGCCGCCCGGTGCGGCCCGGCGGATGTAGCCGGCCCGGAGCAGGAGCCGGTGGCTCGGCACCTCCGCGTCGGCCGGGTCCTCGCGCAGGGTCCGGAGCAGCAGGGTCGACATGCGCAGCAGCATTGAGGCAGCGTACGGCGGGCGGCGTCGGCGGGCGATCGTATTCGTCCCCGTTTCGGGGGATCTCGGCCGGCCGGTGTCCGGGGGTGGAGGCGCCGGTGTGCGGGTAGGAGAGAGGGATGGATGAGAGGCCTCGGCTGACGCTGACGACGACCGTGCTGGACGCGCCCGACGCGCGCGAGCTGGCCGGGTTCTACGAACGGCTGCTCGGGTGGTCGCGGGACGAGGACGAGCCGGACTGGGTCGTCCTGGCCGCCGCCGGGGGCGGTGCCGGGCTGGCATTCCAGACCGAGCCGGCGTACGTACGGCCCGTCTGGCCGGCCGGTCCGGGCGAGCCGCAGATGATGGCCCACCTCGACATCAAGGTCGACGACCTCGACGCGGCGTCGGCGTACGCGGTGTCCCTGGGCGCCACCGTGGCGGACTTCCAGCCCCAGGACGACGTCCGGGTGCACCTCGACCCGGCCGGCCACCCGTTCTGCCTCTACCTCTGAACCGTGGCGACGGCGAGTGGACCTGATGTCGCGAACGACTCACGCCACCACGGGCTGAACGGCGGGCAGGGGCCTCGCGATGAAGGCGCGCCAGGTGGCCGGGGTGAAGGCGGGGGGTCATCGAGGATCGGTGACCTACGCGGAGGGGCGGCCCACCGACCGGTGGTCCGCCCCTTCCCGCGGTCCCGGTCAGCGGAGAACGGTGATCGCCCGGTCTGCGACGACGTGCTTCCAGGGCACGATCACCACGACCCCGTCCCGCTCCATGACCTTTGCCGACTCGCCCTCGAAGCCGGCCGAGAACGGCCCCTCCGCCACCACGCTGACCTTGCCGGTGGCCGGGTCGATGCGGACCAGGCGCGGCGGCTGCTTTTTCCGGTCGCCGGCCTCCCAGGCGAGCACGCCCTGCTCGTCCTGGCGGATCAGCTGGACCTTGCTGCCGCTGTGGCCGGAGGAGATCCAACGCTTCTTGCCGGTGGCCAGGTCGATCGCGAGGATCTGGTTGGCCGACCGCCCGGTGCCTGGCACCGGCTTGGGGAAAGTCGGGAAGTAGAGGGTGTCGTCGGTGACGAGGCACTCGTAGATCGCCGGACCGTCGATGGCGTTGGACCGGTTTGGCGGCACGTCCCACAGCTCGACGCCGTCGATCGGATCGGTGAAGGAGGCCACCTCCTTGCCGGTCCGTGAGTCCCGGATCGTGTACGCGTCATGCCCGAGCCCCGGCAGGCCCACCGCCGGATGCACGCTCAGCACGCCATCGATGAGCTTCGACTCGGGCAGCCGCTGCCGCCAGCGCACCTTGCCGGTGGCCGGGTCGACGCCGTCGACCTCACCGCCCCGGGAACAGCCGTAGGTGACCACGACCAGGTCGTCGGCGGCCCGCATGTCCTTGAATCCGCAGCCGCGGCCCGGCAGCAGTTTCTTCCCGGTGGTGCGCCACAGCTGCTTCCCGTCGGCGAGGGAGAACCCGATCATCGTGTCCTCGGAGCGGACGATCACCTGCTGACCGGCGACCGACAGGTCCGGCGCGGTCAGGGTGTCGCGCCCCTCGATGACCGGCGCGGGGAACCTGGCCTGCCAGGTCACCTTGCCGCTGTTCAGGTCGACCCCGGCGACGGTGTTGCAGGACTTGTCGGAGCCGACCGCAACCGCGCCCCGGCCGTCGGTCACCGCCTGGGCCGCGACGCAGACCGAGGTTCCGTCCGGCGCGGGGGCACCCCAGGCCTGCCCGCCGTCGGAAAGCCGGTAGGCGAGCACCCCGTCCGCCTGCGCCCGTACCACGTTGTCGCCGACCAGCCAGGCGCCGAACATGTCCTCCTGGTCGAACGCGGTGAGTCCGGTCATGTTCTGCCGCTCGGGGAAGTCCAGCACCCAGGCGGTCTTCAGGTCGCCGTCGCCGGAGCTTCCGCCGATCAGCCGGGAGACGCCGTAGGCGGTGCCGGCACCGACGGCCAGCACGGCCACCAGCCCGCCGGCGATCACCAGCGCCAGACGCCCACGCCGCTTGGGCGCCACCGGCCGGGTCGGTGCCGCCCCCGGCCAACCGGGCGGTGGGTACGCGGGCTGACCGGCCACGGGGTACGCCGGCTGACCGGCCACGGGGTACGCCGGCTGACCGGCCTGCGGGGCCGGCGGCCAGCCCGGGTGCCCGCCCTGCGCCGACGGGCCCTGCGGCGGCTGCGGCCAACCCGGCTGCGGGGCTTGTGGTGCCCCTCCCGCCGGAACCTGTGGCGCGGCCTGCGGCGGGACCTGCGCCCCGGACTGTGGCGGCGGGGGCGGCGGGTACTGCGGCTGCGGCGGGACCGGCGGGCCGCCCGGTGCTCCGGGCTGCGGCTGCCAGGGGGACTGCGGGTTCGTCATCGTTCGCTCCTCGGGTTCCCGCTCAGCGCGCCTGCGCCCGCACGTACGCCGCCCAGCCGGTCTGGAACTGGGCCAGCGGGACGCCGAGCACCTGCCGGCTGGCCTGGTCGGCGGTCGCGCCCCGGTAGCGGGCGGTCACGAACTGGAACAGCTTCTGCTCGCCGTACTTCTCCGCGAGGTGGGTCATCGCCGCGTGCCCGAGCCAGTAGTGGAAGCTGGTCCGCCCCGAGAGGTCCCACTCGGCGTTGCCCGGCAGCGTGCCCTCCCAGTCGCCCGAGCGGACGATCGACCGTGCCTGCGGGGTGCGGCCGCTGGACCGCAGCGGCTCACCCCGGTGGGCCAGGTACTCGGCGAAGCCCTCCACGATCCAGTTCTCGATGCCGTCGAAGAAGTCCTGCTTGTCGGCGTCCTCCAGGCTGGCGACCAGGGAGTGGCCCACCTCGTGCCGGAAGATCTCCCGGGGCCCCCGCGTGTTACCGGCGGCGAAGAACGACCGGTCGGCCACGTCGATCACGATCCGGCTGCCGCCGATGTCGATGTCCTGCTTCCGGTCGGCGGAGACCATGCCGATCGAGACGCCGGACTCGGTGGTCTTCTCCTTGTTGATCCGGTAGAGCGAGCCCAGGTCCTGCTTTCCCTTGACCAGGCTGATGACGAAGCCCTTCGGGATGTTCGCGGTGACCCCGCCGGCCTGCCAGGCGGCGAAGTCGTCGGCCACCGCCGCCTCGGCGGCCGGCGCGTACCGCTTCGCCTGAGCGGCCAGCGCGGCGTCGGTGATGACCAGGGTGTGCGCGGTGCGCTCGACGTGGATGTCGCGCCACTTGTCCCAGGGGCCCGGGTAGTAGACCGTCTTCGAGCTGCCCATCGCGGCTGGCGCCCCGGTGACCGCGGTGACCTTGAGCGGGGCGCCCTGGCTCTCCCGGACGACGGTCCAGCGGTACCACTCGGCGACCGGGGTGAGGTCGTACCCCTCGAACTGGTGCACGAAGGAGACGTCGAGCTGGAAGCTGACCCCGCGGCCGAAGCTGTCGGTGGTCCGCCCCTGCTGGGCGATGGTCCGGTACTGGCCGACCGCCAGCGGCAGCTTGCCCAGGTTGGTGAAGAGCCGGGTCTGGCCCGCGACCAGGTCCTTGCGGGCCGGGTCGAAGGGGGCCAGGTAGCCCTTGAGGTCCTTGTCGGCGAGGGCCTTGCTGTGCCGGGCCAGCAGGTCGTCCAGCTCATGCTGGTTGACGGTCACCCCGTTGGCCGCGGCGGCGGCCTTCGGTGCCGCGTCCTCGCCGCGCTTGCTCAACCCCACGCCCACGCCGATCGCCGTGCCGGCACAGAGGGTCAGCGCCAGCGCCCCGGCACCCAGCCCGATCCAGAGGCCGCGCCGCGACTTCGGCGGCGGCGGTGCGGCCGGCGGGTACGGCCCGAAGCCCGGCTGCCCCGGCCCGAACCCCGGCTGCCCGGGCCCGCCCGGGTACGCCCCCGGCGGCGGGTAGCCGGGCGGGGCGGGGACGCCCGGTGGTGCGGCCGGATACGCCTGGCCCGGCGGGTGCGGCTGACCGTCGGCCGGGAAGGTGGCCGGGTGTCCCTGGGTCATGCGTTCCTCGTTCGCGCCGTCGCTGACCAGCCGCGGCGGCGGGCGCCTCCACCGCGGGCCGGATGACGGGCAACATCATCCCCGGTCCCGCGGACGGATTCTGCCCCGGACCCACCAAGCGGGACATTTGTCCCGATGACTCTGCTCACGCCTCGCCGTCGATGACCTCCGCCACGTCCTGCGCGGGGGTCGGGCGGCGAGGGCCCGGTCGGTGCGAGACTGGCCGACGCAGCTCTGCCGGGTCAGTCAGAGGGAGGCGCAGTGCGCTGGCGCAGCTTCGTGGCGGTGGGCGACAGCTTCACCGAGGGTATGGACGACGCGTATCCGGACGGCACCTACCGCGGCTGGGCCGACCTGGTCGCCACCCGGCTCGCCGCCGAGGCCGGCCCCGACTTCGGTTACGCCAACCTGGCCATCCGGGGCCGGCTGTTCCCGAACATCGTGGCCGAGCAGGTGCCGGCCGCCCTGGACATGAAGCCGGACCTGATCAGCTTCGCGGCCGGCGGCAACGACGTGCTGCGCCGTACCTTCGATCCGGATGCCTTCGTGCCGCGCTTCGACGCGGTGATCGGCCGGCTGCGCGCCGGGGGCGCCGACGTGGTGCTGTTCCGGTTCGCCGACGTGATGGCCCGGCTGCCCGGGCAGCGGCTGGTGGCACCCCGGGTGGCTCTGCTCAACCGGGTGGTCGGCGAGGTCGCCGAGCGGCACGGCGCCATCCTGGTCGACCTGTACGCCGACGACACCTACCTCAACCCGATGCTCTGGAGCACCGACCGCCTGCACCTGTCGGCGGCCGGGCACCGGCGGGTGGCCGGGCAGGTGCTCAGCGCGCTCGGCGTGGGCTGCGACGAGGAGTGGCTCATGGTGCCGCCGCATCCGGCGCCTACCCCGTGGCTGGCCGCCCGGGCCGCCGACCTGCGCTGGGCCGGCCAGCACCTGGCCCCCTGGATCAAGCGGCGGTTGACCGGCCGCTCCTCCGGCGACCTGATCACCGCCAAGCGGCCGGTGCTCGGGCCGATCACCCTCGACTGACCGGTGCGGACCCTGCACGCCGCGCCCCTGCTGCGGCTCACCCTCGACGACGAGCCCCGGCCCGGGCACGCCGTGCTGGTGAGCGGCGACCGGATCGAGGCGGTGGCGCCGCTGGACGAGCTGACCGGGGCGTACCCGGAGGTGCGGGTGCGGCGGTGGGCCGGCGCCCTCGGGCCGGCGCTGGTGCACGACGGGCCCCTGCCGCCCGCGCCGAGCCCGCGCGAACGGGTGCACGCCCTGTTCCGGCTCGGTGCCGCCGCGGTGCTCGCCGAGCACGTCACCGACCCGGCGCTGCGGGCCGCCGCCGCGCGCAACGAGGTGGCGGTGCTCGCCGCCGCCCGGCCGCCGGCGCTGGTGGTCGCCGGCCGGGCCGACCTGGCGGTGTTCGCCGCCGACGGCTCCTGCCTGGCCACGGTGGTCGCCGGGCGGCTGGTGCACCGCCGGGCCTGACCGGCGGCCGGGCGCCGGTCAGGAGAGCCAGGTCCACGTCCGGTCCGTGCCCCGGCCGGTGCCCGGAAACACCCCGGTGCTGTTCCCGCCGGGGGTGGTCCGGTCCCGTGCCGTACGGTCGGCGCGATCCTCTGTGGTCGACGGGTCACCACCGTCACGTGCGGCCCGTCACGTTCGCTGCGCCCGATTCGGGATGGCCGGTCGCCGCCCGGTGATCCGGCGTACCTTGGGGCTCATGCCTGTGCCGAGTGATCCGAACCCGCACCTCCAGTCGTACGCCGACCCGCAGCGCCTGGTCACCACGGAGTGGCTGGCCGAGCACCTGGGCGACGAGGGTCTCGTGGTGGTCGAGTCCGACGAGGACGTGCTCCTCTACGACACCGGGCACATCCCCGGCGCCGTGAAGGTCGACTGGCACACCGAGCTGAACGACCAGGTGACCCGGGACTACCTCGACGCCAAGAGCTTCGCCGAGCTGTGCGCGGCCAAGGGCATCGGCCGCGACGACACGGTGGTCTTCTACGGCGACAACTTCAACTGGTGGGCCGCGTACGCCCTCTGGGTGTTCGCGCTCTTCGGCCACGCCGACGTCCGGCTGCTCGACGGTGGCCGGATGAAGTGGGTGGCCGAGGGACGCGAGATGTCGAAGGACACGGTGAACCGGCCGCGCGCCGACTACCCGGTGCCGGCGCGCGACGACGCGCCGATCCGGGCGTTCCGTGACGAGGTGATGGCGCACGTGACCGCCGGCCGGCCGCTGGTCGACGTGCGGTCGCCGGGTGAGTACACCGGCGAGATGCTGCACATGGCGGCCTATCCGCAGGAGGGCGCGCTGCGCGGCGGGCACATCCCGGGCGCGGTGAGCAAGCCGTGGAAGGCCGCCGCGAACGAGGACGGCACCTTCAAGCCGGCGGACGAGCTGCGCGCCATCTACGTCGACCAGCTCGGGCTGAGCCCGTCGGACGACGTGGTGGCCTACTGCCGGATCGGCGAGCGGTCCAGTCACACCTGGTTCGTGCTGCACCACCTGCTCGGGTTCCCGCGGGTCCGCAACTACGACGGCTCGTGGACCGAGTGGGGCAACCTGGTCCGGGCCCCCGTCGCGCGGGGCGAGGAGCCGGGCAGCTTCACCGGCTAGGCCGGTCGACCGGTCAGGTAGCGCTGGAGGGTCGGGGCGACCCAGGCGACCACGTCCTCCGGCGCCATCTCCACCACCGGGGGCAGCCGGACGATGTAGCGGGTGAAGGCCAGCCCGAGGATCTGGCTGGCCACCAGGCCGGCCCGGCGGCCGGTGGTCGCCGGGTCGGTGCCGAAGCCGGCCACGGCGGCGGCGAGCTGGTCGGCGAATATCCGGCGCATCCGCTCGGCCGCGCCCGGGTTGGTGCTCGCGGCGCGGAGCAGCGCCGCGAGGGTCTCGTCCCCCTCCCAGCGGCCGAGGAAGTGGCGGACCAGCGTCTCGCCGAGCCGGTCGGGTGGCACGGCAGCCAGGTCCGGCAGGCGCAGGTCGAACTCGGCCGCCGCGGCGAACAGCCCTTCCTTGCTGCCGTAGTAGCGCATGACCATCGACGGGTCGATGCGCGCGTCGGCGGCGATGGCCCGGATGGTGGCCCGCTCGTAGCCGTCGGCGGCGAAGCGCTCGCGGGCCGCGCGCAGGATGGCCGCCCGGGTGGCGTCGGAGCGCCGGGCGCGGGGTGCCGTGTCGGTCATGCCCACAACTGTAGGCCAACAAGCGTTGACACCGAAACCGCAGCGCGCCTACCGTTGTCAACAAGCGTTGGCAAACAGTTGTTGGCGAACCCGGAGGTGGGCCATGCTGCCCGAGCGCACCGACGTCCTCGTGGTGGGGGGCGGGCCGACCGGCCTGGCCGCCGCCGTCGCCCTGGCCGGGCACGGCGTGACCGCGACCGTGGTGGACCGGCTGCCCGGCCCGCCGCTCACCTCCCGGGCGGCCGTCGTGCACGCCGGCACCCTGGAGGTGCTGGACCGGATCGGCGTCGCCGCACCGCTGGCCGCCCGGGGGCTGCCGTCGACCCGGTTCACCGTCCGCGACCGCGACCGGATGCTGCTCACCGTCCCCTTCGACCGGTTGCCGTCCCGCTACCCGTACGCGCTGCTGGTCTCCCAGGCCGAGACCGAGGCGGTGCTCGCCGACCGGCTCACCGCGCTGGGCGGCCGGGTGCTCCGGCCGTACGAGCTGACCGGCCTCGATCTCGACGGCGCCGGCGCCACCGCGACGTTCGCGGGCGGCGAGACGGTCCGGGCCCGGTGGGTGGTCGGCGCCGACGGCATGCGCAGCCCGGTCCGCGAGCTGGCCGGCATCGACTTCGGCGGGCCGGCCGACCCCGGCGAGTCGTTCCTGCTCGCGGACGTCCGGGTGGACAGCGCGCTGCCCCGTGACCAGGTCAACCTCTTCCTGGCCCGGCAGGGCCCACTGGTCTGGGCGCCACTGCCCGGCGGGCTGGTCCGGCTGGTCGCCGCGGTCGACGACGCGCCGCGCGAGCCGGGGGCACGGCACTTCCAGGCGCTGCTCGACGAGCGGGGGCCGGCCCGGCGCCCGGACCGGGTCACCGACGTGCGCTGGAGTTCCCGGTTCCGGATCCACCACCGGATCGCGAGCAGCTACCGGTCCGGCCCGGTGCTGCTCGCCGGGGACGCGGCGCACGTGCACAGCCCGGCCGGCGGCCAGGGCATGAATCTCGGCCTCCGCGACGCCGTCGCCCTCGGCGACGCCCTCGCGGCGGTGCTCGCCGGCGGTCCCGACACGCTCCTCGACGGGTACGCCGCCGCCCGCCGCCCGCTCGCCGAGGAGGTGCTCGGCTTCGCCGCCGGGCTCACCCGGCTCGCCGCCGTCCCGCCGGTCGCCCGCCCGCTGCGCGACCTGGTGCTCCGGGTCGCCTCCGGACTGCCCCCGGCGCGGCGGCGGCTCGCCGTGCGGCTGGCCGGGTTCGAGCCGGACGGCCGCTGACCCGGGTCAGGCGGCCCCGCGCAGCGTTCCCCACGCGCCGGCGGTGACCAGGGCGAACACGCCCGCCGCCGCGCCGACCACCCAGCCCACGCCGTACGCCTCGCCGGCCAACCCGGCCAGCGCCGCCCCGAGCGGTGCGGCGGCCAGGCCGATCACCCGCTGCGCCGCGCCGACCCGCCCGAGCAGTTCCGCCGGCACGTGCCCCTGCCCGTACGCGGACCACAGGCTGTTCCAGATCGTCGTGCCGGCGGCGAACGCGGCCAGCGCCACGCGCCCGGCCAGCGGGCCGCGGGCCAGGGCGAACCCGGCCAGCGCCACGGTCTGCCCGAGCAGCACCGCGCGCAGCGCGGGCAGCGTGCCGAGCCGGGTCGCCACCCGCCCGGCCACCAGTGCACCGAGCAGCCCACCGATCACCACGCCCGCCGCGAACAGCCCGTACGCCTGCGCCGGCACCCGCAGCGCCCCGAGCGCGTAGAGCACCAGCACGGCCATCAAACCGCTGATCGCCAGGTTCGACCCCGCCGCGGCGAGGGTGACCCCCCACAGCACCCGGTCCCGGCGCACCCACCGCACCCCGGCCCACGCCTCCCGCCACACCCCGGACGCCGCCGGCCGGGGCGGCGCCGCCGGCAGCGGACGGAGGGCGAGGGCGAGAGCGGCCGCGAGGGCGAAGGTGAGCGCGTCCACGGCGAAGGGGAGCGCCGCGGCCAGGGCGAAGAGGACGCCGGCCAGCGGGGCGCCGAGGAGCCCACCGGCCACGGCCGTGCCGGCCTGGAGCCGGCCGTTGGCAGCGGGCAGCGCGGCCCGCGACACCAGCGACGGCAGCAGCGCGAAGGCGGACGCGTCGAAGAGCGTGCCCAGGGTGGCGAGCAGGAACGCGGCGGCGGCCAGCGCGGCGACCCCGGCCCGGCCGGAGGCGACCAGCCCGGCCAGCGCGGCCACCACCACGGCCCGGGCCCCGTCCACCGCCGCCATCGTGCGGCGCCGGTCCCACCGGTCGGCGTACGCGCCGCCGAGCAGCCCGAACAGCAGCGGCGGGAGCTGTCCCGCCACGGTCACCGCGGCGATCGCCCGGGGGTCGCGGGTGAGCGCGGCGGCCAGCAGGGCCAGGGCCGGCGTACGCAGCGCGTCGCCGAACCGGGACGAGACGGCGGCGGACCAGAGCAGGCGGTAGTCCCGGCCGAGCACGGTGGCGGTCATGCCGACGGACCCTGCGGCCTGAACCGGGTCGAGGGTCAAGCGGCCCGGGATGTGAGGCGACCGACGGGTAACCGAGACTCCACCAGCTTGGGTACGCGGTCTAGGCTGGTCCGGTGGCGGTGGAACAGCAGGCGCGGGGCGCGGCGAACGGCGCGACGGGTGCGGGCCGGCGCCGGTCCCGGCGCGACGAGATCCTGGAGATCGCGGTCGGGCTCTTCGCGGCGCGGGGCTACCACGGGGTGTCGATGGACGACATCGGCGCCGCCGCCGGTGTCACCGGCCCGGCGCTCTACCACCACTTCGCCGGCAAGGAGGCGATGCTGGCCGCCGCGCTGATCCCGGTCAGCGAGGGGCTGCTCGCCGGCGGCCGGGAACGGGCCGCCAACCACCCCGACGACCCGCGCGGCACGCTGGAGTCGCTGATCGACTTCCACGTCGACTTCGCGCTGGCCAACCCGGCGGTGATCGCCCTGCACCTGCACGAGCTGGACCGCCTCCCGGACGAGCCGCGCCGCCGGATCCGCCGGCTCCAGCGGATGTACGTCGAGGAGTGGGTCACCGTGCTGACCGCCCTGCACCCCGGGCTGCCGGACGGCGAGGCACGGGTGCTCGCGCACGCGGCGTTCGGCCTCATGAACTCCACCCCGTTCCTCGGTGGCGAGGTGGACCGCCGCCGCCGGGCCGAGCTGCTGCGGGGCGCCACGCTTGCCGCGCTGCTGGCCCCCACCGACCCGGCCTGACACGCGGCGCGCCTTAACGCCCGTTAAGCGTGCGCGTCGTCGGCGTGTTAAGAAGGGGCCCCTGCTATGCAAGAGGCGTCAAGAAGGGACCCTTCCTTGTTCGAATCGCTGTTGGTGGCCAACCGGGGCGAGATCGCGCGCCGGATCATCCGCACCGCGAAGAGGCTCGGAATCCGGGCGATCGCGGTGCACTCGGAGGCCGACGCCGGCCTGCCCTTCGTGACCGAGGCCGACCAGGCGGTCTGCGTCGGCCCGGCCAATCCCGCGCTCAGCTACCGCAACGTCGAGGCGATCCTCGCCGCCGCGAAGGACACCGGCGCCCAGGCGATCCACCCCGGCTACGGCTTCCTGTCCGAGAACGCGGACTTCGCCCGTACCGTCCAGGCCAGCGGCCTGATCTGGGTCGGGCCCGGCGCGGACGCGATCACCGCGATGGGCGACAAGATCAACGCGCGGAACCTGATGGCGGCGGCCGGGGTGCCGGTCGCGCCGGGCACCACCGAGCCGGCGGCCGACCTGGACGCGGCGGTCACCGCCGCCGCGGAGATCGGCTACCCGGTGATGGTCAAGGCCGCAGCCGGTGGCGGCGGCATGGGCATGGGCGTGGCGACCGACGAGGCCGCGCTGCGCTCCGAGTACGACAAGGTCCGCTCGTTCGCCGAGCGGATGTTCGGCGACGGCTCGGTGCTGATCGAGCGGTACTTTCCCCGGGTGCGCCACGTCGAGGTGCAGATCCTCGGCCTGGCCGACGGCCGGGTGGTGGCCCTCGGCGAGCGGGAGTGCTCGGTGCAGCGGCGCAACCAGAAGCTGGTCGAGGAGTCCCCGTCCCCGGCGGTGTCGCCCGAGCTGCGTGAGCGGTTCCTGGCGGCGGCGGTCCGGGCGGGCGAGGCGGTCAACTACCGCAACGCCGGCACGGTCGAGTGCCTTCTCGATCCCGCGTCCGGTGAGTTCTTCTTCCTGGAGATGAACACGCGGCTGCAGGTCGAGCACCCGGTCACCGAGTACGTCTACGGCGTCGACCTGGTCGAGGAGCAGTTGCGGGTGGCCGCCGGCCTGGCCCCGACCTTCGACCCGGACGCGCTCGCGCCGCGCGGGCACGCCATCGAGCTGCGGATCAACGCCGAGGACCCGAAGCGCTTCCTGCCCGGCCCGGGCGCGATCAGCACCTGGAACGAGCCGGCCGGCGAGGGCGTACGCGTCGACTCCGGCTACGTCGCCGGCAACACGGTCACCCCGTTCTACGACAGCCTGCTGGCCAAGCTGATCGTCAGTGGCCGAGATCGAACCGAGGCGGTCGAGCGCGCGCGGGCCGCGGTGGCCCAGTTCGAGATCGCCGGCCCGAAGAACAACCTCCCCTTCTTCGCCGAGCTGCTGGAGAACCCGGAGTTCCTGTCGGGCGACTACGACACCGGCATCGTCTCCCGCATGCGCTGACCCCACCCCCACCCCCACCCGCCTCCTGCTGTGGTTGATCATGAAGTTAGCGGCGACAAAAAGGGCAGAATCTGCCGCTAACTTCATGATCACCGGGGCGTCGGGGACGGGTGGGATGCTGGGAGGACCCATCACCCAACACCGTCACAGTGAGGTGACCCCTTATGGCGGAACTGCCGGAGTTCGTCTCCATCCGGGAGGTCGGGCCGCGGGACGGGCTCCAGAACGAGGAGCCGATTCCCACCGAGGCCAAGGTGCGGCTGCTGGATGCCCTCTCGGGCACCGGCGTGCGGCGGATCGAGGCGGTGTCCTTCGTGCACCCGAAGGCGATCCCGCAGATGGCCGACGCCGACGAGGTGTGGCAGCGGGCCGCAAAGGCCGACGGCGTGCGCTACTCGGCGCTGGTGCCGAACACCCGGGGCGCGCAGCGCGCCCTCGCCGCCGGCTTCACCGAGATCGAGGTGGTGGTCTCGGCCAGCGACACGCACAACCGGCGCAACGTCAACCGGTCCACCGAGGAGTCGCTCGACGACATCGCGGAGCTGATCGACCTGCTGCACGGCGCGGGCGCGACCGCCGAGGTGATCGTGGCGACCAGCTTCGGCTGCCCGTACGAGGGTGACGTCGACCCGAAGCGGGTGGCCGGCATCGTCGACCGGGTGGTCCGGGACGGCGCCGACCGGGTGGCCTTCGGTGACACCACCGGCATGGGTACGCCCCGGCGGGTCCGCGAGCTGGTCACCGCGGTTCGCGACCGCAACGCCCACCTGCCGGTGCTGCTGCACTTCCACAACACCCGGGGCACCGCGCTGGCCAACATGCTCACCGCCATGGAGCTGGGCATCACCGAGTTCGACGCCAGCGTGGGCGGCCTCGGCGGCTGCCCGTACGCCCCCGGCGCCAGCGGCAACCTCGCCACCGAGGAGGCCGTGCACATGCTGCACGACATGGGCATCGACACCGGCATCGACCTGGCCGCCCTGATCGAGGCGGCCGAGCTGGCCGAGCGGCTGGTCGGCAAGAAGCTGCCGTCCGGCGTCCTCCGCGCCGGACCCCGCACCCGCCTCACCCCGATCCCCTCCTGACCGTCCACCCCGACCACCCGCCCGCGGTGATCATGAAGTTGTTGCCGCGACACGCCGCGGCCGAGGGCAACAACTTCATGATCATTGGGGTGGGTGGGAGGGGGTGGCAGGGGTGTGGCCGGATGGTAGGTCGCCGGAGGGGCGGGAATGCGCTAGCCTAACGATCGTTCAGGTCGGTCGGCGCGCTCACGAGGCGGCCGGTGGCAATGGGAGTCGGCGTGACGCTCGACGGTGAGGCCCTGGAGCAGCTGCGCAAGCGCGCCCGGGCCGGCGGTGCGGACAAGTACCACGCGGCGAACGCCGCGAAGGGCAAGCTCTTCGCCCGCGAGCGGGTCGCGTACCTGGTCGACGAGGGCTCCTTCGTCGAGGACGGGCTCTACGCCAACGCGATGGCCGAGGGGCTGCCCGCCGACGGCGTGGTCACCGGCACGGCCACCATCGACGGCCGGCCGGTCTGCCTCATGGCGAACGACTCCACGGTGAAGGCCGGCAGTTGGGGCGCCCGGACCGTCGAGAAGATCATCCGGATCATCGAGCGGGCCTACTCGACAAGCGTGCCGATGGTCTACCTGGTCGACTCGGCCGGCGCCCGGATCACCGACCAGGTCGACCTGTTCCCCGGCCGGCGCGGCGCCGGCAAGATCTTCTGGAACCAGGTTCGCGCCTCGGGCGCGATCCCGCAGGTCTGCGCCCTGTTCGGGCCGAGCGCGGCGGGTGGGGCCTACATCCCGGCGTTCTGCGACGTGGTGGCCATGGTCGACGGCAACGCCAGCATGTACCTGGGCTCCGACCGGATGGTCGAGATGGTCACCGGCGAGAAGACCACGCTGGAGGCGATGGGCGGGGCCAAGGTGCACTGCGCCGAGTCCGGCGTGGGGCACTTCCTCTGCAAGACCGAGGCCGAGGCGCTCGACGTGGTCAAGCGCTACCTGTCCTACCTGCCGACCAACTGGACCCAGACCCCGCCCGCCGTCGAGGCGGCGCCCGCGCCGGAGAAGGCCGACCTGGCCGCGCTGGTCCCGGTCAGTGAGCGGCAGGCGTTCGACATGCGCCGGTACGTCAAGGGCCTGCTCGACGAGGGCAGCTTCTTCGAGATCCAGGCGCTCTGGGCCAAGGAGCTGACCATCGGCTTCGGCCGGCTGAACGGCGAGGTCGTCGGCGTGGTCGGCAACAACTCGATGTTCAAGGGCGGCGTGCTCTTCGTCGACTCGGCCGACAAGGCGACCCGGTTCGTGCAGCTCTGCGACGCGTTCAACGTGCCGCTGCTGTTCCTGTCCGACGTGCCCGGGTTCATGGTCGGCAGCGCGGTGGAGAAGCAGGGCATCATCCGGCACGGCGCCAAGATGATCACGGCGATCTCCGAGGCGACCGTACCCAAGATCTGTGTGGTGGTCCGCAAGGCCTACGGCGCCGGCCTCTACGCGATGGCCGGCCCCGGTTTCGAGCCGGACGCGACGATCGCCCTGCCCACCGCGAAGATCGCGGTGATGGGGGCGGAGGCCGCGGTCAACGCCGTCTACGCCAACAAGATCGCCGCGATCGCGGACGAGGCCGAGCGGGCCGCGTTCGTCGCCGCGAAGCGCGAGGAGTACGAGCGCGACATCGACATCGTCCGGCTCGCCAGCGAGCTGGTGGTGGACGCCATCGTCGAGCCGCACGAGCTGCGTGCCGAACTGGTCCGCCGGTTCGCCGCCGCGCGCGGCAAGGAGCGGCACTTCGCGAGGCGCCGGCACGGCGTCACCCCGGTCTGACCGCACCCCGACCCGCACCACCCGACCCGGCGCCACGAGCGCCCGGCGGCCCGTCCACAGAGGCATCCCATCAGGAGGATCAGATGGACTTCCGGCTCAGCGAGGAACAAGAGGCGCTGCGGGAGAGCGTGCGGGACTTCGCCCGCGAGGTGGTCGCCCCGGCCATCGCCGAGCACTACGAGCAGCACACCTTCCCGTACGAGATCGTCCGTCAGATGGGCAAGATGGGCCTGTTCGGTCTGCCCTTCCCCGAGGAGCACGGCGGCATGGGCGGCGACTACTTCGCGCTCTGCCTGGCCCTGGAGGAACTGGCCCGGGTCGACTCCAGCGTGGCCATCACCCTGGAGGCGGCGATCTCGCTCGGCGCGATGCCGATCTACCGGTTCGGCAGCGACGAGCAGAAGGCCCGGTGGCTGCCGAAGCTGCTCAGCGGCGAGGCCCTCGCGGGCTTCGGGCTGACGGAGCCGGGCACCGGCTCCGACGCGGGCGGCACGCAGACGAGGGCCGTGCTGGACGGCGACGAGTGGGTGATCAACGGATCGAAGGCGTTCATCACCAACTCCGGCACCGACATCACCGCGCTGGTCACGGTCACCGCGGTGACCGGCACGAAGCCGGACGGCTCGAAGGAGCTGTCCACCATCATCGTGCCGTCCGGCACGCCGGGCTTCAACGTCGCGCCCGGTTACTCCAAGGTGGGCTGGACCGCCTCGGACACCCACGAGCTCACCTTCGACGACTGCCGGGTGCCGGCGGAGAACCTGCTCGGCGAGCGCGGCCGGGGCTTCGCCCAGTTCCTGCGCATCCTCGACGAGGGGCGTATCGCCATCGCGGCCCTGGCCGTCGGCCTCGCCCAGGGCTGCGTCGACGAGTCGATCCGGTACGCGAAGGAGCGCGAGGCGTTCGGCCAGCCGATCGGCGCGTACCAGGCGATCCAGTTCAAGATCGCCGACATGGAGATGAAGGCGCACACCGCGCGGCTCGCGTACTACGACGCGGCCGCCCGGATGCTGGCCGGCGAGCCGTTCAAGCGGCAGGCGGCCATCGCCAAGCTGCACGCCAGCACCATCGCGGTGGACAACGCCCGCGAGGCCACCCAGATCCACGGCGGCTACGGCTTCATGAACGAGTACCCGGTGGCCCGCTTCTGGCGCGACTCGAAGATCCTGGAGATCGGCGAGGGCACCAGCGAGGTGCAGCGCATGGTCATCGCCCGCGATCTCGGCATGTGAGCGGAACCCGCCCGGGCCGTCGGACCCGGGCGGGCTCCACCGTCTGTCGGATATCGGCAGTGGACGGTCGGCTGCCCGACGATGGGCTGTGGAGCGTCCGACCCGATCCGTACTCTTCGTGCCCATGACTCCGGCTCATGATCGTTCGCGGAGCCCGGGCGGTCGTACCCCCCTGCCCGACCTGTTGCGCGGGCATCGGCTCGCCGCCGGGCTCACCCAGGCCGAGCTGGCCACCCGGGCCGGCGTCGGCGTGCGGACCGTCCGTGACCTGGAGCGGGGTCGGGCCACCCGACCCCAGCGCACCACCGTAGACCTGCTCGCCGACGCGCTGGGCCTGACCGGCCCGGCCCGGCAGGCGTTCCTCGCCGCCGCCCGCCCGGTCCAGACCGCCGCGCCCGACCCGCCGGCCGGCGGTCCCGATGCCGCCGCGGCCCACCTCCCGGTGAGCGGTCCCGATGTCGCCGCGCCGGGTCCGGCCGCGCGGCACCTTCCGGTCACCGGCGCCGCCGCCACCGATTCCGGTACGCCGATCGCGCTGCCCCAGCCGGTCCCGCTGGTCGGCCGGGACCGCGACGTCGACGAGGTGGCCGCCCTGCTCTCCGAGCGACCGGTGGTGAGCCTCGTCGGGCTGGCCGGTGTCGGCAAGACCGCGCTCGCCCTCACCGTCGCGTACCGGGCGGCCGCCGACCACCCGGCCGGCGTGGCCGGGGTGCTGGTCGGCGAGGGCTCCGACGCCGCCGACGTGCTCGCCGCCTCCGTCGCGGTGCTCGGCGTGAACCGGCTGGCCGACCTCTCCTGCCGGCTCGGTGGCCGGCCCGCGCTGCTGCTCGTGGACGCGGTGGAGCGGGCGCCCGGCCCGGTGGCCGAGGCCCTGCGCGCCCTGGTCGCGGCGGCGCCGACGCTGCGGGTGCTGGTCACCGGCCGGCGCCCGGTGGGGCTCCCCGGCGAGCTGGTCCGGCCGGTCGCGCCGCTCGACGTGCCGCCGGTCGGCCAGGACCCGGCCGACGTGACGGAGCTGGCCCGCTGGCCCGCGGCGACCCTGTTCACCGCCCGGCTCGCCCAGGCGCGCCGCGAACCGCCGACCCGGGCCGAGCTGCCGGCGCTCGCCGCGCTGGTGCGCCGCCTCGGCGGGCTGCCGCTGGCCATCGAGCTGATGGCCGCGCGCGGCCGGATCCTCGACGTCACCGAACTTCTCGACCGCTACGGCGACCGGGTCCTCGACCTGGCGGGCGGGCGTCCCGGCTGGGAGGCCGCCGACCTCGCCGCCGGCACGGTGACCCTGCGCGAGGCGGTGGCGACCAGCTACCACCTGCTCGCGCCCGCCGAACGGGCGGCGCTGCGCCGGCTCTCCGCGTTCCGCAACCGCTGGTCGGTGGAGCTGGCCGAGGACCTGCTCGCCGACGGCGAGGAGCGGCGGGACGCCGTGCCCCTGCTGGACCGGCTGCGGGAACTCGGGCTGCTCAGCGTCCGGGGCACCGGCCCGTTCCGGTTCCGCCTGCTGGACGCCGTCCGCGACTTCGCCACCGAGCAGGCCGCCGTCGAAGGGGAGTTGACCGGGATCCGCCGCCGGCACGCCGTGGTCGTGGCCGGGCTGGTGCGGCGGACCGCCCCCAACCTGGTCGGCGCGGAACTGCCTGACGCCGTGCACCTGCTCGACGAGGCGACCAGCGACATCACGGCCGCGCTGGCGCACGCCGCCGAGGACGATCCGGCGACCGCGCTGCTCCTGGCGGCGGCACTGCCCCGCTGGTGGCGGCTGCGCGGGCGGGACGTCTCCGGGCGCCGGTGGCTGCGCCGCCTGCTGGCCGATCCGCGTACCGCGGACGCGTCGCCGGTGCTGCGAGCCTGGGCGCTGCTCGGGACGGCCCGGCTCGCCGCCGAGCACGGTGCCGGCAACGTGGAGTTGCCGGCCGCCCGGAACGCGCTGGCGATCTTCCAGGCGGCCGGGAACGTGACCGGGGAGCTGTCGGCCCGGTCGGTGCTCTGCGTGCTGCTCAGCGCCGCCGGCACGCAGGGGCAGGCCCGGGAGCAGGCCGAGGCGGCACTGGAGCTGGCGACCCGGCACGGCCGGGTACGCGAGATGGCCGTCGCCCACCAGCACCTCGCCTGGCACGACGTACGGGTGGCGGACCTGGCCGGCGCGCGGCGCCGGCTGGCGACTGTCGACCGGCTGGCCACCCAGTGCGGGGAGCAGCGACTCCGCCTGCTGGCCCGGGCCGACCTGGCCGAGGTGATCCGGCTGGAGGGCCGGTACGTCGACGCCGTGGAGCAGGGGTGGCGGGTGGCGGGCGCGCTCGTCGAGCTGGGCGAACCGGGGCGGTGGCGGCGGGTGCTCGGCACGGTCGGGCTCGCACTCGCCCTGCAGGGACGGTCGGCGGAGGCGCTCGAGGTGGTGACCGAGCTGCGGCCCGCCCGGCCGGTGCCGGGGCGGCGGCGGCCAGGGAGCGCGGAGACCCTGGAAGCGCCCGGGGAGCGCCGGGACGTCCCGCCGGAGGACGTGGTCTGCGCGATCATCGAGGGCCATCTCGCCCTGCACCGGGGAGACCGGGAGCTGGCCGCGGAGTGGTTCAGCGCGGCGGCCGACTCCGCGGCCGGCGGTGGGGAGCGGCGCGACCTGGTGGAGGCACTGGTGGGGTTGGCGGCGAGCACCACCGACGTGGCGGTGCTGGACCGGCTGGACCGGGCCTGCCGGGCCACCGGGATCAGGCTGGTGCCCCGGGAGGAGGCCCTGCTCTACGCGCTGGTGGCCCGCCGGGAACGCGCCGGCCGGGGCGGCTGAGGCGGGCGGAACAGAAGGCGCGGGGGTGGCGCGAGCGAAGAAGCCCCCTGGTGCTGCCCCTCGCTCATCGCTCGCGCCGGCACCCCCCGGTGCCCCCCCGCTGTCCGGAAGCCTATCCAGCCAGCGCGGGAGATTTTTCCGATAAAGCGGCGTTCTGCCCCGGTGTCCCGTCGGTTCTGCCGGTCTTTCTGCCGGTGACCGACCGGTACGTCCCGGGCCGTCCGGCGATCAGCAGCCCGCGGGCGCCGGCTCGGTGCTGCCGGCGGTCGCCCCGGGGTGCACCGCGTCACGGACCCGGCGCAGCCCGTCCAGGACGGCCTCCAGCTGGGGTGGTGTGAGCTGACCGGTGAACCACTCCTCGATGATGCGCAGGTGCCCGGGCAGGGTGTCGTCCAGCCGGCTCAGGCCGGCCGCGGTGACCACCGCGTACGAGCTGCGCCGGTCGGAGGGGCAGGCCCGGCGGCGGAGGAGGCCGTCGCGCTCCATCCGGTCGACCACGCGGGTGACCCCGCTGGTGGACAGGGAGGTCTGCGCCGCGAGGTCGGTCATCCGCAGCTGGTGACCCGGCGACCGGGTGAGCCGCATCAGCACCTCGAACTCGACCGGGGAGAGGCCGTGCTCCTCGAACTGGGCGGCGAACCGGGCCGACAGCCCGGCGCTGGCCTCGAAGAGGAGGCCGATGGCGGTGATCCGGGGATCGTCGAACACGTTCTGGTCCACGTTGCCATCCTAGCAGTCCTTGACACAGGGAATATTGCTATGCCTATAGTTGCTCAGTCAGTCGTTGGGTTACTAAACAATCTTCCCTGGAGGACAGCAGCATGACCAGCAGCATCGAAGCGGTTACCCGCGACTGGGAGGGTCTCACCATCCCGACCGCCGGCACCTACCTGCTGGACGCGGCTCACAAGCGCGTCGGGTTCGTCGCCCGGCACATGATGGTCAGCAAGGTACGCGGCGAGTTCGCCGAGGCGAGCGCCACCATCACGGTGGCCGAGGACCCGACGCAGTCGTCGGTGACCGCCACCATCCAGGCGGCCAGCATCAACACCGCCCAGGCCGACCGCGACGCGCACCTGCGCAGCCCGGAGTTCCTCGACGCCGAGCAGTTCCCCACCCTGGAGTTCCGCAGCACCGGCGTGAAGTCCCGCGACGGCAACGAGTTCGTCCTCTCCGGTGAGCTCACGATCAAGGGCGTGACCCGCCCGGTCGACCTGGACGTCGAGTTCGAGGGCGTCGGCCGCAGCCCCTTCGGCCAGGACATCTTCGGCTTCTCGGCCTCCACCGAGATCGACCGCGAGGAGTTCGGCCTGACCTGGAACGTCGCCCTGGAGACCGGCGGCGTCCTGGTCGGCAAGAAGATCAAGATCGAGATCGAGGGCGAGGCCGTCCGCCAGGCCTGATCCTCCGCGTACGACCCCACGGGCCCGCGCCGTCACCCGACGGCGCGGGCCCGTCGTCGTACGCGGTCGGTGCGAATTGTCACGTGTTGTTCGGCGGTTGACCCCGGTGCCGCGGCCCCCGGCTGGGTAGGAGTGCAGACCTGCGCCCAGCCTCCGATCGGCGGCCCCGGGCGCACTTACGCACTCAACGTGAATGGTTCACAATGCGTTGCGGAACCGTACGGTTCCGTGGCGCCGGCGCCGGGAGGACAGATGGGCAGAGACGTCGAGCAGGGCGCCTTCTCCCGGGAGGACCGGGTCCGCTACCGGCAGAAGGTCCGGCGGTGCCTGGACGTCTTCGCGCTGATGCTGGACGACTTCGGCTTCGACGCCGACCGGCCGATGACCGGGCTGGAGATCGAGCTCAACCTGGTCGACGCCGCCGCCGAGCCGGCCATGCGCAACGACCAGATCCTGGCCGACATCGCCGACCCGCTCTTCCAGACCGAGCTGGGGCAGTTCAACCTGGAGCTGAACGCCTCCCCCCGGCTCATCGAGGGCACCGGCTTCGCCGACTACGCCCACGACCTGCGCAGCAGCCTGAGCCGCGCCGACGAGCGGGCCGCCAAGTCCGACGCCAAGATCGTGATGGTCGGCATCCTGCCCACCCTCACCGAGCGGCACCTGGTCGCCGACAACCTGTCCACCGACGAGCGCTACCGGGTGCTCAACGACCAGATCGTCGGGGCCCGGGGCGAGGACATCGAGCTGGACATCCGCGGCGTCGAGCGGCTGCGTACGCACACCGACTCGATCGCGCCCGAGGCCGCCTGCACCAGCCTCCAGTTCCACCTTCAGGTCGCGCCGGACAGCTTCGCCGACTACTGGAACGCCTCCCAGGCCATCGCGGGCGTGCAGGTGGCGGTCGGGGCCAACTCGCCGTTCCTCTACGGCCGGCAGCTCTGGGCGGAGACCCGGATCGCCCTGTTCGAGCAGGCCACCGACACCCGCCCGGACGAGCTGAAGGCCCAGGGCGTACGCCCCCGGGTGTGGTTCGGCGAGCGCTGGATCACCTCGATCTTCGACCTCTTCGAGGAGAACGTCCGCTACTTCCCGCCCCTGCTGCCGATCTGCGAGGACGAGGACCCGGTCGAGGTGCTGCACGCCGGCGGGGTGCCCCAGCTCGGCGAGCTGCGCCTGCACAACGGCACCGTCTACCGCTGGAACCGCCCGGTCTACGACATCATGGGCGGCCGCCCACACCTGCGGGTGGAGAACCGGGTGCTGCCGGCCGGGCCGACCGTGGTGGACATGCTCGCCAACGCGGCCTTCTACTTCGGCCTCGCCCGCGGCCTCGCCGAGGCGGACCGGCCGATCTGGAGCCAGCTCACCTTCAGCTCGGCCGAGGAGAACTTCCACGCCGCCGCCCGGCGCGGCATCAACGCCGCGCTGCACTGGCCCGGGCTCGGCGACGTGCCGGTCACCACGCTCGTCCTCGACACGCTGCTGCCCACCGCCGCGGAGGGGCTGGACCGGTTCGGCGTGGCCCCGGCCGAGCGCGACCGCCTCCTCGGGGTGATCGAGGAGCGGTGCCGCACCGGCCGCAACGGCGCGGTCTGGCAGACCGAGACGGTGTGGGCGGCCGAGCGCCACCGCGGCATGGACCGGAAGGCCGCCCTGCACCACATGGTCCAGCGCTACGCCGAGCTGCAACGCGCCAACGAACCCGTCCACACCTGGCCGGTCGACTGACCGCCGCCGAGGGCTGGGAACTGTCCGGCGGCCCGGCCACGTCGAGCCGGCTTCGCCCTGCGCCGGTCGGCGTCAGCGGTTGCGGCGACGGGCCTTCGGGTCGGTGAGCGGGGCGCTCGCGGCGCTCTCCGGTGCGCCCGCCGGCTCGCTCCCGCCCGGCGTCTCCCTGGTCTCCGAATCCGCCGCCGCCGGATCGGCGCCGGTCCGGGCCGGTTCGATGCGGATCGCCGAGCCGGACTCCGGGCGCCGCTGGGGCGGTACGGCCCGGCCACGCCGGCCACCCGCCGCCGCCCGCGCGGTGTCGTCCGGTGTGCCGGCGGGTGTCGTCGCATCCCGTCGATCCGCCTTCGCCGGCCCGCCGCCGGTGCGCGCGGACGGGACCGGGTCACCGGGCCCGTCCGGGGAGGTGACCGGCCGGCCCGGCTCGACCGGCGTGACGGGCCCCCCGGTCGGGTCTGTCCCGCCGGCCTGGCTCTCGGCACCCGGCGAGGCCGGCCCGGGACCGGCCGGGCGGCGCCCGAAGAACCGGCGTGCCGGCTTGTCCCCGGTCGGCTTGTCGTCGGTCGGCCAGCCCTCGGTGGATTCGTCGGCCGGCGGTTCGTCGTCGGGGGCGGTCAGCTCGTCCGCCTCCCCGGTGCGCTGGCGGGGCACACGGACGCCGGCCCACTCGGTGGCGCGGCTTCCGGCCCGCTGGGCCAGCGCGGCCATCAGGGCCGAGCCGCCGATCCCGGCGATCACCGCGTACGGGGCGATCAGGTGGGCCGACACCTGCTCGGCGGCGATCCCGGCGAGCCTCGGCACGGCGAGCAGGTAGGCCAGCGCGACCAGCAGCGGACCGGCCGCCCCGGAGGCCGCCGCCCCGACCCGCCGCTCCGGCACGCGGACCGCCCGCCGGGCGGCCAGCACCCCGATCAGCAGGGCGGAACCGAGCGAGAGCAGTGCCCCCGGCCAGTAGAAGTAGTCGCGGATCCAGAACCGGCCGCTGTCCGCGCTGATCTGCCAGATGCCGAGCTGGGCGGTGGTCAGACCACGGCCGGAGAGCACCCCGTCGACCACCGACACCACGGCGAGCAGCCAGAGCCAGCCGGTGGTGGCGATGAGGTTGGTGGCGGCGGCCCGGGTGTGCAGCGCCCACGTCGCGAGCAGCACGCCGAGCACCAGCCCGGCGGCCGCGTACCCGGCGGCCACGGCCTGCGGCGAGGACGTGTCCGGCACGCGGGCGGCCCGGGCCGGCACGGCCACCAGCAGGACGGTGATCACCGCGCCCACCCCGGCGGCGAGCGCCAGGCCGAGCCGCGGCAGGATGCCCGCCGGCTCGTCGTCGTCGGCGCCGCGCAGCCGCTGGGCGCAGACCGCGCCGGCGATCACCGACGTCGCGGAGATCCAGGTGGCCCAGGCGAGGCTGGCCACCCAGGCCGCGTCGACGCGGGCGGCGCCGGCCGGCGCCCAGTTGATGATGCCGAGCCCGTAGCCGAAGCCGAGCTGTGCGGCGCCCGCACCGGCGGCGACGCCGAGCGCGGCGGCGGTCGATCCTCCCCAGCCCCGTCTGGCCATGCCGGGGAGCGTAGCGTCCCAAGGTCGGCGCGGCGAGTGGTGGCGGAGCCCGGATCGGCCGCGAGGGGCTTGGTGGCGCCGGATACGGTCGCCGGTGACTGAGGCGAGGGACGTGATGACGGACGAGGGGTACCCGGACGGGCAGCCGGGTGTACGCGCCGAACCCGGGCGGGACCGGACCCGGCTGCTCCTCGGTGGCGGCCTGGCGATGGTCCTGCTGGCGGTGATCGGGGCGAGCGGCGGCTGGATCCTGGCCGGTGAGCCGGACGGACCGACCCCGCCGCCCGTGGCGGTCCCCACCGCACCCACGGTCGACGCCACCACTCCGACCGCCGCCGAGCCGAGCACCGGCGACGACCGGCCGACCGGTACGCGCACCACCACCCCCGCCGGCCTGACCGTTCCCCAGCTGGTGGGCACCGACTTCGAGCAGGTCCGCCGGGAGCTGCGGGAGCGCAAGCTCGGCTGGCGGCTGCTGTTCGGCAACGGCTCCGGCCGTACCGTCCAGCGCACCTCGCCCGCCCCCGGCACGCCGGTGAAGCGCGGCGTCACCGTCACCCTCTGGGTCGCCGGCCCGGCGCCGACCGTCGCCGTGCCCGACCTGCTCGCCCAGGGCTGCGCCGACGCGGCGGACGACCTGGTGGCGGCCGGTCTCTACCCCCGCTACCGCACCGGCCGCGAGGGTCCGGTCGCCGCGCAGGACCCGGTACCCGGAAGCGCGGCCCGGTGGAACGACCCGGTGACCCTCACCTGCGGCGACGGGCCCTCCACCGCGCCGACCGCCAGTCCGCTTCCCTCGCCGTGACGGGCGGCCCGGCGCGCTGATGCCTGCCGATGGTGGGGCGGACGGCTACCGTGGACGGCGGAGGGCCAGGCCGCCCTGTCCCGGTGGGGAAAGGACGTGCGATGAGCGACGACCGCCAGGAGCCGCCCGCCGAGGACCCGGACGCCACGAGGGCCCTGCCTCCCGACCCGGACGTCACCCGCGCCACGCCGCCCGACCGCCCCGCCACGCCCGAGGACGCTGACGCGACCCGGGCGATGCCCCGTGAACCGTCCCGGGGCGAGGACGCCGACGCGACCCGCGCCATGCCGCGAAACCCGGCCGCCGCCGAGGATGCCGACGCGACCCGCCCGATGCCCGGCGGTGCCGCCGCGCGGCGGCCGCTCGACGCCACCGCCCGCGAGGAGCCGGTCAGTCCCGCCTGGTCCGGGCGCGCCGGAGTGCCGCCACCCCGGCCGGCCGGCTATCCGGAGCCTGGCAGCGAGTGGTACCCGGAGGAGCAGTCGGGTCGTCGCTGGTGGATGCCGATCCTGCTGGGCATCCTCGCGCTGGTGCTAATCGCGCTGATCGGCCTGGGTGTCTGGCTCGCGCTCCGCGCGGCGGACCGCGACGCCGAGCCGGGCCTGGCGCCCTCGACCGCGCCGAGCATCGCCCCGCAGACCAGCGCGACGCCGAGTACGGCCGCGCCGACCAGCTCGCCGCCGAGCGGCCCGCCGACCACCACGGCGGCCGCCGAGGTGCCGATGCCGCCGCTGGTGGGGCTGCCGGAGTCCGCCGCCCGGGCGGCCCTCGACCGGCTGGGCGTGGACTACCGGGTGCGCTACCGGACGTCGGACCGGCCGGCCGGAACGGTGATCGACACCAGCCCGGGGGCCGGTGAGCCGGTCGCCGAGGGGGACCGGGTCAGCATCGTGGTGGCGCGGGCCGCGGAGCCGACGACGGAGCCGACCACCTCGACGCCTTCCCCGACGGCCACCGCCACCGGCTGAGCCGTCACCGGCCGAGGGTCACCACTGGCGGCGTCGGGTGCCGACCAGGCCCAGCCCGGCCAGCGAGATGCCGAGGCCGAGCAGGCCCGAGTAGAACAGCGACCGGCTGAGTTCGGTGGCGGCCGACGGGCGCTCCGCGAGCGCGGCCTCCCCGGCCCCGGCCCCGCCCCCGGCATGGTCGGGGGTCGGCGGGGGGACGAGGTCCCCGCCCCGCGCGTCGGCCACCGGTGGATCGACCCAGGCCGGCCCGTCGTCCTCGGTGGCCGGCCGGTTGCCCTCACCGGCCACGGTGATCTCCGGAGCCGGGACCGGCTCCGTCAACTCCTGGGTCGCGGAGAAGGCGGGGTGGCGGACCACGAGCGCGAGTGCGGTCGCGACGCCGAGGAACGCGAGGAGCCCGAAGGCGTAACCGATACGGGACCGGTGGTGCCGCCGCGCGGCGGGCAGATTGACCATGACCATCCCAGGTTCAGGGTCCGGAGCGCGCGGGGTGGAGCGTTCGCCGGGGTGGGCGTACCGATTCTATGGCGGCGGTACGCCCCCCGACCGGGATTCGTGAGGTCAGCCGACCCGGACCGGAGTCCGGACCACCGGACGGCGGGCCGTCCGGACGGTGTGCTGGCGCGGTGCCGGCGCGGCCTGGAGGTGCCGCAGCCCCTCCTGCTGTACGAAGATCGACCGCCGGTTGACCGCGTCCCCCGCCGCGTTCAACTCGTAGCCGTCGAGCCAGAGCCAACCGTCATAGGTCGGCCAGTCGAGCACCCGGATCACCCGGAACATGATCGGTCGGAGGAACTGGACACTCGCCGCGCGCGTCACGTGCAGTACGTCACCGGAGCGGGGAAGCACATGGGCTCCTGGGAATGATCGGCCGGCGGGCGGGCCGGCGTGGGCTGATCTGGGGGACAGGGCGGTCCGGTGACGGGGGATCTACCTCGTGGGCCGGCTGATCAGTGGGTCGGTGCTGGTCGGGCCGTACCCGCGGTGGCGGACCGCCACCCGACCATCACCCGGCTGCTCCCGGTTACCGCTCCCGCCGCCACAGCCAAGCTGGCATGCAGCGGCGGGGTCTTCATCCCGGGGCAGGTCGCAGGGCGCGGGACGGCTCCCCTCCCGCCGTCCCGCGGCCCGTGGTGCGACCACGCCCGGAGATCATGCGAAGACGGTGAGTAACCCGTGCCATACCGACAGAGTGCATCAGCGACGTGCTTCATGCAAGTTGCACGTCGACTTTTGCCGATACGCGAGCAGGACACGTGAACGGGACGCTTGAAGCCTCAGGTCCCGGGGCGGCACACTGGACGCCGGTTTCGCCCGTCGCGGCCGGTCGACGACCGGCACCACCCCCTGCCGCGAACGCTCGCCCGCCGTACGCCGGTCGCGCCCACGGCGGGTGTGAAACCGGGCGCGACCGACCGGAGGTAGCCGGGTGCGCGCGAGGAGTGGGAATCCCCGTCCATCGTCCCGTGGGGTGACGTCGTGAGCGAACGGCGCAGCCCGACCATCCGGCGTCGACGCCTGGGGGCGGAACTCCGCCGGCAGCGGGAAGCCGCCGGCATCACCATCGAGACGGTCGCCGAGCAGTTGGAGTGCTCGGCCTCCAAGATCTCCCGTATCGAGACCGGTCACACCACAGCGACGCCCCGGGACGTGCGGGACATGCTCCGCATCTACGGGGTGGTCGGCGCCGAGAGCGACGAGCTGGTGCAGATCGCCCGCGAGGCCCGGCAGAAGGGCTGGTGGCATCCGTACAGCACGGTGCTGGTCGGGGCGTACGTGGGACTGGAGGCGGCGGCCAGCTCGATCCGGGCGTACGAACAACAGGTCGTGCCGGGCCTGTTGGAGACCGAGGAGTACGCGGGGGCGATGATCCGGGCCGCTCGGCCCGACTTCACCGCCGAACAGGTCGAACAGCGGGTGCGTGTCCGACTGGGCCGTCAGTCGTTGTTGACCCAGGACGATCCGGTCGATCTGTGGGTGGTGCTCGATGAGGCGGTGCTGAGCCGGCCGGTTGGCGGCGACGCGGTGATGCGTGGCCAGCTCAAACGGCTGGTGGAGGTGGCCGAACTGCCGAACGTGACGTTGCAGGTTCTGCCCTTCGAGGTGGGCGCGCACGCCGGCATGGACGGGACCTTCACGATCCTCAGCTTCCCCGAACCGAGTGATCCCGATGTCGTGTACGCGGAGAACGCCACGGGTGGGCTCTTCCTCGAGAAGAGCGACGAGCTACAGAAGTACAGCTTCATCTTCGATCACATTCGAGCAGCGGCCATTCGCCCGGAGGAATCCATCGCACACATCGCAAAACTGGCAGAGGAGCCGTTGTGGAAATGGCGACCAAGGAGTTCCCCGTGGACCTGACGCAGGCGACGTGGTTCAAGAGCTCGAAGAGCGGGCCGAACTGTGACAACTGCGTGGAGGTCGCGTATGTGACCGGGGCGGTCGGCGTCCGGGACTCGAAGGACAGGACCGGCCCGGCCCTGGTCTTCGCCCCGGGTGACTGGCACGCCTTCGTCGCCGGCGCCAGGGGCGGTGCGTTCGCCGGGGACTGATTCCGGTGGCCCGCCCCCAGAAGCGTGGTCCCGCCCGGCAGTGCCGCCGGGCGGGACCATTTCGTCTGCGGCCGGCCGGTCCCGGGCACCCGTCGCCAGTTCCGTTCCGCCTCGTTGAACCGCACAGATCGGCAACCGAGCGAGGCAGGCGAGACGGATGACGACGATCGGTTCAGAGAATCTGACCAACGGCCCGGGCAAACCCGAGCGGTTCGGTGGCAAGTACCGCGGGGCGCGCCGGGACAGCGTCCTCACCGAGGTGGGCTCCGGGGACGCCGAGGTCGGCCGGGACGTCGCCGCGCCGGAACAGCCCGGCCCGCCGCTCTCGCTGCCGTCGCTCGACCCGAACCCGCTCACTGAGCCGTCCTTCCCGCTGACCGGCTGGCCGATGGAGCAGCAGGAGTCCCTCGTGGACCATCCGCTGCTGCGCGGTCTGCTGATGGAGCTGCCGCCGAAGGGCAGCGTGCCCCCGCCGGGCTGGCTGGACCGCTGGTTCGAGGCGACCCGGGCGATCCTGGAGCTGCTATACGTGCAGGGGGCGACCCGCCCGCGCTGACGCCGTGGCCGCTGGCGGCAGCGCCCGCTCGGCGAGGCGGTTGTGCCGCAGGGCGTGGCGTACCCCGATCGCGATCACACCGAGCACCGCGACGGTGATCGCCGGCCCGGCGACGGCCGGTCCGGCGAACAGGTCGACGCCCGCGGCCGGCAGCACCGCGCCGAGCGCGGCCAGTGCCGTCACCTGGAGCGGCAGCCCGATCAGGGGATGCGCCGCGGCGGCCCGCAGCCCGTGCGGGGCCGGGGTGTCCGGCGCGGCGGCGAACGCGCCCGCGCCGGCCCGCAGCCACCGGACCCGGCGTACCGTGCAGACGGCCACGACCAGCGCCGGGGCCGCCGCGAGGGTGAGCCCGGCCGCGGCCCGGTCGAGCGCCGTCGTGCCGGCGCTCTGCAGGCCCACCGCGAGGACCGTCGCGGTCAGCGCCAGGCCGGTGAGGACCAGGGCGGACAACCATCCGGTACGCCGTCGCAGCGCGCGGGCGCGGTCCAGCCGGGGCAGCCCGTCCGCCACCACGCCGGCGGCCAGCCAGACGGCGGCGACGGGAAGCAGCACGGTGAGAGGCTCGTCCATGGTGTCCAGCCTGGCCCGGATCGACGCCCACCGAATCCGGGGCGGCACCCCGGTTCCTCCCGTACGCCTCCCGTAGGGGTCATCCCGTCGGCGTTATGGCGGATCCGGCATGTTCACAGCGTCCGCACCGCTGACCTAGCCTGTTAACGATCGGTCAGCGTCGATCGGACCGCGGCAGCCGCCGTGCGTCGTCGACGAAACGGCGGTGAACGGTCCCCTGAGCCAACCTCTCCCACCGGCGTCCGGCGGTCCCCCTCGGGGTGGCCGCCGGGCGTCGTTGCGGGCTCAGACGTCGAAGGTGGCCGGGCGTTCCGTGGCCGGAGGCGGCGGGGTGGCCTTCCACACGCCGGACTTCTGCGCGGCCAGCCGGGCCAGGTAGGCCGGGTTGAGGATGACGTAGCGGCGCCAGAGTCGCTTCGGCTCCAGGCCGAGCCGCCAGAACCACTCCAGCCCGGCCCGCTGCATCCACGGCGGCGGGTTGCGCAGCAGCCCCGCGTGGTAGTCGAACGCCGCGCCGACGGCCATCAGCGGCATGTCCAGCAGCGGCCGCATGGCGTAGGTGAAGACCTCCTGCCGGGGGCAGCCCAGCCCGACCAGCACGAGCCGGGCGCCGCTGGCCTTGATCCGATCGGCGATCTCGGCGTCCTCGCCCGGCTGGAGCGACCGGAACTTGGACGGCTCGACGCCGGCGATCTTCAGCGCCGGGAACTTCTGCTCCAGGGCCGGGACCAGGCGGGACAGGGTCGCCTCGGTGGAGCCGTAGAGGTAGACCGGCAGCCCATCGTCGGCGAAGCGGGCGAGCACCCGCAGGGTGAGTTCCGGCCCGTAGACCCGGTCGGTGAGGCCGGCGCCGTGCAGCAGGTTGAGCGCCCAGCGCACCGGCTGCCCGTCGGGGGTGACCACGTCGAAGGAGTTGAGCCGGGCGTTGTGCGCCCGGTCGAGCACCCCGGTCATCACGCCGTGCACGGCCAGCGCCGTGAGGGCCAGCGGGCGCCGGTCGTGCGCGGCCGCCACCACGGCCTCGGTCGCCCGGGCGTAGTCGGTCGCGTCGACGAGTACGCCGAGCACGTTCCGCTTGGTGCCGGTGGTCATGCCTTCGGCACCCACTTGTCGACGTTCGCCTCGTAGATCTCGCGCAGGATCATCGGCACGTCGTAGGTGATCTTCCAGTTCGGGTAGTGCTCCTCGAACCGGGCCATGCTGCTGACGTACCACTGGTGGTCGCCGGTGCGGGCCTGCTCGACGTAGTTGATCTTCGCTACCCGACCGGTGATCTCCTCGGCGATCCGGAACGCCTCGATGTGCGAGGTGTTCGAGTGCCGGCCACCGCCGAGGTTGTAGACCTGCGCCGAACGCGGTTCGCGGAAGAACGCCTCGAACGCGCTGAGCACGTCCCGCGAGTGGATGGCGTCCCGGACCATCTTCCCCTTGTAGCCGAAGAGGTTGTACGTCCGGCCTTCCATGACGCAGCGCATCAGGTAGGCCAGGAAGCCGTGCAGCTCGGCGGCGGAGTGCGCCGGGCCGGTGAGCGTGCCGCCCCGGAAGCAGGCGGTCTTCATGTCGAAGTACCGGCCGTACTCCTGGACCATCACGTCCGAGGCGACCTTCGAGGCGCCGAAGATCGAGTGCAGCGACTCGTCGATCGACATGTCCTCAGTGATGCCGTCGTACCAGTGGTGGTCCTCGGGCAGCTCGTAGCGCGTCTCCAGCTCGATGAGCGGCAGCGTGTTCGGGCGGTCGCCGTAGACCTTGTTGGTGGAACAGTGGATGAACGGCGCGTCGATGGCGTGCCGCCGGGTGTTCTCCAGCACGTTGAGCGTGCCGCCGGCGTTGACGTCGAAGTCGGTGTACGGCTCCTTGGCGGCCCAGTCGTGGCTCGGCTGGGCGGCGCTGTGGATCACCACGGCGATGTCCGAGCCGTACTTCTTGAAGACCTGCTCCAGGCCGTCCCGGTCCCGGATGTCCACGGCGTGGTGGGTGTAGGCGCGGCCCAGCTCACCGGCGAGCCGGTCGAGGCTCCAGGCCGTCGAGCCGTCCTCGCCGAAGAAGTAGCGCCGCATGTCGTTGTCGATGCCGACCACGTCGAGACCGAGCCCGGCGAAGTGCCGGGCCGCCTCGGAGCCGATCAGACCGCCCGAACCGGTCACCAACGCGACACTCACACGCCACTCCTGGTCCATCTGGGGCAGGGAAACCATCGGAGCATAGCGTGACGTCCGGCACGCCCCGATACGGCGCGAGGGCCCCGCTGAGTGCGGAGCCCTCGTGTTGGTGGGGAAGGGGGGAGTTGAACCCCCACGCCCTTTCGGGCACACGGACCTGAACCGTGCGCGTCTGCCATTCCGCCACTTCCCCGTGGCTTGACCTGCAACACCGTATCTCATCCCGCTCCCACCATCTGCGGCGGGTGCCCGGACATATTACGCTGTTCCCGGTCATCGCCACGAGCGATCACCGTTCGTGGCGGACGAAACTTTAGCACGATCGCGGGGCTGGTCACGAACGGGCCGCCGGCAGCCGGCCGAGCGGCGTGTGAGCTGCGGAGGCGGTGTCCGGATACCATCATTGCCTCGGGACCCGAGGAGGAGCCGGTGAGCGTGCTGCAACGCTTCGAGAAGCGTCTGGAAGGCCTGGTCGAGGGGGCCTTCGCCAAGGTCTTCAAAGGGGTGGTCCACCCCGTGGAGATCCTCAACGCCATGCAGCGGGAGGCCGAGGCGCACAAGGCGATCCTGGCCGGTGGGCGCACGTTGGTGCCCAACCGCTACGTGATCGATCTCTCGCCGTACGACCACAGTCGGCTGGCGCCGTACGCCGCCGCGCTGGCCCAGGAGCTGGCCCAGTCGCAGGCGGAGTTCATCGGCGAGCAGGCGTGGACGGTCTACGGCGACGTGATCGTCGAGGTCGAACGTGGTGAGGGGCTGGACACCGGCATGTTCCGGGTCACCGCGGAGGTCTACACCGGCGGCGACGTCGCCCCGGTCTCCGCGCCCGGTGGCTACGACGCCGCCCCGGCCTACCCCGCCTACGACCAGGGCGGCGGCTACGGTCCGCCCCCGGGGCACGGCGGTGGCCGCAACGTCCGCCTGGTCTCGGGCGACGGCCGCACCTACCCGCTCCAGATGGGTTCGACCGTGATCGGCCGCGGCGACCAGGCCAACCTGCGCCTGCCCGACGTCGGCATCTCCCGGCGCCACGCCCGGCTGGACTTCGACGGCGGCCAGGTCGTGCTGACCGACCTCGGCTCCACCAACGGCACGATGGTCAACGGCCAGCGCGTCTCCGCGGTCGCCCTCAACCCGGGCGACATGATCCAGCTCGGCACGACGACCCTGACCTTCCGCGTGGACGGCTGACCCGCGTTGCCGGAACTCGTCATCACCGTCGCCCGGTTCGGGTTCCTCATCCTGCTGTGGATCTTCGTGTTCACGGTGGTCGGGGTGATCCGCCGGGACCTCTTCGCCGGGGCCCGGTCGGGTCGCCTGGTGGCCGCGCCGCGCGCGGTCGGGGCGTCGACCGGGCAGGCGGCGAAGCCGGCGAAGGTGAAGCGGGGCAGGGCCGCGCACCAGCTGGTGGTCACCGCCGGTCAACTGGCCGGCACCCGGATCACCCTCGGGGAGGCCCAGATCACGATCGGCCGGGCCGAGGACTCGACTCTGGTGATCACCGACGACTACGCTTCGGCACGGCACGCCCGGCTCGTGCCGCGCGACGGGCAGTGGTTCGTCGAGGACCTCGGATCGACTAACGGCACCTACCTGGACCGCGCTAAGGTCACCGGACCAACCCCCGTCCCCCTCGGCGTGCCGATCCGGATCGGCCGCACTTCCCTCGAATTACGGCCATGACTCTGACCCTGCGCTACGCGGCCCACAGCGACCGCGGTCTGATCCGAGACGGTAATCAGGATTCCGTCTACGCCGGGCCGCGGCTACTCGCCGTTGCCGACGGCATGGGCGGCATGGCCGCCGGTGACGTCGCCAGCAACATCGTCATCGGTGCCATGGCGCCCCTGGACGAGGACGTCCCCGGGGACGCCCTCGTCGACGCGCTGCGTTCCGCCGTCGGCACCGCCAACCAACAGCTCCGCGACACCGTGGACGCCAACCCGCAACTGGAGGGGATGGGCACCACGCTGACCGCGACCCTCTTCTCGGGCAGCAAGATCGGCATGGTCCACATCGGTGACTCGCGGGCCTATCTCCTGCGCAACGGCGAGTTCGCCCAGATCACCAAGGACGACACGTACGTCCAGATGCTCGTCGACGAGGGCCGGATCAGCGCGGAGGAGGCGAGCAGCCACCCCCAGCGCTCGCTGCTCACCCGGGCGCTGGACGGCCGGGACATCGACCCGGAATACAGCGTCCGGCAGGTGCTCCCCGGTGACCGCTACCTGATCTGCTCGGACGGCCTGTCCGGTGTGGTCAGCGCGGACACCATCGCCGACACGATGCGCGAATACACCGACCCGCAGCAGTGCGTGGAACGCCTGGTGCAGCTCGCGCTGCGCGGCGGCGGCCCGGACAACATCACCGTGATCATCGCGGACGCCACCGACCAGGACATCGTCGAGGCGTCCCCGATCGTCGGCGGCGCCGCCGCCCGGGACCGCGGCATGGCCACCTCGGCCGACGTCTCCACCCCGGCAGCCCGCGCCTCGGCGCTGTCGGCTCCCCGTGCGCCCGCGCCCGAGGAGCCGGCGGACAGCCGCGACGACGAGCCCGAGCGGCGTCGCGGGCACCCGCTGCGCACCGCGGCGATGCTGCTGGCTCTGCTGGTCATCGTCGGGGGCGGCCTCTTCGGCGGGTGGAACTACACGCAGCGGCAGTACTACGTCGGCGCCACCGACGAGGGGCAGCTCGCCGTGTTCCGCGGGGTCCCGGGCCAGGTCGCCGGGCTCGACCTGTCCAACGTGCACGCCACCAGCGACGCCAGGCTCGACGACCTCACCCAGGCCGCCCAGGAGCAGGTCAAGCAGGGCATCCAGGCGAAGAGCGAGCCGGACGCCGAGCGCCGGCTGGCCGAGCTGACCAGCGACGACCCGGCCAACCCGAACCTGAAGCCGCTCTGCCCGCCCAGCCCGACGGCCGGACCCGCCAGCCCGACCCCGTCCGCGGCCGACAGCCCGTCGGCGCCGGCGGTCAACGGCAGCGCCGTCCCCACGGCCACGGCCACGGCCACGGTCGCCGCGACCCCGACGACGACGCCGACCACCACGCCCGACGCCGGCCCCTCCGACACGGTTCCGCCGGTCGACCCGGCCGGCTGCCGGTCGCCCGAGTGAGCGCCGGCTCGACCCTGAGGACACATCCGTGACCGCAGCCGCCGCACCGGCCGCCTCGCCCGCCTCGACGGGCGAGCAGCCCGGCGTGCGCCTGGCCCGGTCCCGGCGCAACGCCGAGCTGTCCCTGCTCCTGCTCGCCATGGTCCTGGTGGCGGCGTACGCGGCGACGGTCGAGGCGAACGTGCTGGACACGGTCACCCCGGACTTCTGGATCCCGGCCGCCGCGCTGGGGCTGGTCTTCCTGGGCCTGCACCTGGTGATCCGCTGGCTGGCGCCGTTCGCCGACCCGGCGCTGCTGCCGGCCGTCGCCCTGCTCAACGGCATCGGCGTCGGCTTCCTGCGTCGCTACGACCTGGCCCAGTCCCCTCCCGAGCAGCGGGAGACCCTGGCCATCTTCGCCGGCACCGGCGGGCGCCAGCTCGCCTGGACGCTCGCCGCGGTGGTGCTCGCCGCCGGGCTGCTGGCGATCATGCGGGACCACCGCTCGCTTTCGCGCTACGCGTACACCCTGGGGTTGGCCGGCATCGTGCTGGTGATGATCCCGGCGGTGCTGCCGGGGCGGTTCTCGGAGATCAACGGCGCGAAGCTGTGGATCCGGCTCGGCGGGTTCTCCATCCAGCCCGGTGAGTTCGCCAAGCTGGCCCTGCTCGCCTTCTTCGCCTACTACCTGGTCCGCAAGCGCGAGGTGCTCTCGCTGGCCAGCCGCCGGGTGCTCGGCATCGACTTCCCGCGCGGCCGGGACCTCGGCCCGGTGCTCGTGGTCTGGTTGATCAGCCTCCTGGTGCTGGTCTTCGAGAAGGACCTGGGCACGTCGCTGCTCTACTTCGGCATGTTCGTGGTGACGCTCTACATCGCCACCGAACGGGTGAGCTGGCTGCTCATCGGCCTGATCCTGTTCTTCGGCGGCGCCTACCTGGCGTACGTGCTGGGCAGCACGGTGGGCGGCCCGTTCGCCAACTTCTACGACCGGGCCCAGATCTGGCTGGACCCCTTCGCCGAGCCGTACGACCGGGGCTACCAGCTCGTCCAGGGGCTGCTCACGCTCGGCACCGGCGGCCTGTTCGGGGCGGGCCCGGGCGGTGGCCAGCCCACCCTGCTGCCCGAGGTGCAGACCGACTTCATCTTCGCCGGCATCGGTGAGGAGATCGGCCTGTTCGGCCTCTCCGCGCTGCTGGTGGTTTACCTGCTGATCGTCGAGCGGGGGCTGCGTGCCGCGCTGGCGGTCCGGGACTCGTTCGGCAAGCTGCTCGCCGGTGGCCTGGCCTTCACCTTGGGCCTGCAGGTCTTCGTCATCGTCGGCGGGATCAGCAAGCTCATCCCGCTGACCGGCCAGACCACCCCGTTCCTCTCCGCCGGTGGCTCCTCGCTGATGGCGAACTGGCTGCTGATCGCGGTGCTGCTCCGGGTCTCCGACGGCGCCCGCCGGCCGGTGACCGGAGGCGGCGGCCCGGCGGCCCGGCCGTCGGGTGGCCCGCCGGAGCAGCTGCACGGTGCCCCCACGGAGGTGATCCGGCCGTGAACGCACCCCTGCGCCGCGTCGGCGTCGTCGTCATGATCCTGTTCGGGCTGCTCTTCGCCAACCTGAACTGGATCCAGGGCTACAAGGCCGACGAATACCGCAACAGCGACTACAACGGCCGCGTCCAGGTCGCCGAGTACGACCGCAAGCGCGGCAACATCGAGGTCGGCGGCACCGCGGTCGCGCTCAGCAAGGAGACCGACGGCAAGCTGAAGTTCCAGCGCACCTACCCCGGTGGCGCGATGTACGCGCACGTGCTCGGCTACAAGCCGGTCAACCTGGCCGACACCGGCATCGAGCGGCTGGAGAACGACTTCCTCGCCGGCACCAGCGACCAGCTCATCGCCAACCGGATCAAGGACATGTTCACCGGTGACCAGACCGGTGGCGGCAACGTGCTGCTGACCCTCTCCAAGCGGGCCCAGGAGACGGCGTACAAGCAGCTCAACGACAACCAGGTGGGGGCCAGACGGGGCGCGGCCATCGCGATCGACCCGCGGACCGGGGCGGTGCAGGCCCTGGTCTCCATGCCGAGCTTCGACCCGAACCCGCTGGCCAGCCACGACACGGGCGCTGCCACGAAGGCGCACAACGCGCTCGAACAGGACAAGGACCGCCCGCTGGCGAACCGGGCCCTGTCCGAGACGCTGCCACCCGGCTCCACCTTCAAGATCGTGGTGGCCGCGGCGGCGCTGGAGAACGGTGTCACCCAGCAGACCGAGATCCCGGCCGGGTCGAGCTACACACCGCCCACCTCGGGCCAGCCGATCCGCAACGCCGCCCCGTCGATCTGCCCGGAGGCCCAGGTCACGCTGCGGGACGCGGTGACCGAGTCCTGCAACACCGGCTTTGCCCAGCTCGGCGTCCGGCTCGGCGCGGACAAGCTCAAGGAGAAGGCCCGCGCGTTCGGCTTCGAGGAGGACGACCTCACCGTCGGCGAGACGGGCGAGGACGGCGGTCTGCCGGTGGCGGCCAGCCGTACCGGCGAGATGGCCGCGCCCGGTGGCGGCACCGACCCGGCCGCGCTGGCCCAGTCCTCCATCGGCCAGCGTGACGTGCGGATGACTCCGCTGCAGGGCGCGCTGATCGCCGCCACGGTCGCCAACGGCGGCAGCCAGATGCGGCCGTTCCTGGTCAAGCAGCTCCTCGGACCGGACCGCACCACCGTCTACGACGCCGCCAAGCCGCGCGAGTTGCGCCGGCCCGTCAGCGGCCCGGTCGCGGCCGACCTGCAGGACATGATGGTCAACGTGGTGAAGGAGGGCACCGGCCGGAAGGCCGCCATCGAGGGCTACACCGTCGGCGGCAAGACCGGCACCGCCCAGTCCGGCCCGAACACCCCCGACCACGGCTGGTTCATCGGCTTCGCGCTGGACAAGAACGGCACCCCGGTCTCGGCGGTGTGTGTCGAGCTGGAGCAGGCGGGCAGCGGCGGCAGCGCCGAGGCGGCCCGGATCGGCGGCCGGATCATGGCGGCGGCCATCGCGGAAGGCCGCTGACATGCTCAGCCCGGGTGTGCAGCTCGGCAACCGCTACCGCCTCGACGAGCGGATCGCCAGCGGTGGCATGGGCGACGTCTGGCGCGGCACCGACCAGGTGCTGGGCCGTACGGTCGCCGTCAAGAGCCTGCTCCCCGCCCTGCTCGACGAGCCGGGCTTCGCCGAGCGGTTCCGCGGCGAGGCGCGCACCATGGCCACCATCAACCACCCCGGCGTGGTCGACGTCTACGACTTCGGCAGCGACCAGCAGATCGCCTTCCTCGTCATGGAGTACGTGGAGGGCGACGCGCTCTCCTCGACGCTCAGCCGGGTCGGCCGGCTCACCCCGGCCCGGACGATGGCCCTGCTCGCCCAGGCCGCCGACGCGCTGCACGCCGCGCACGAGAAGGGCATCGTGCACCGGGACGTGAAGCCCGGCAACCTGCTGGTCCGGCCCAACGGCACGCTGGTGCTCACCGACTTCGGCATCGCCCGCTCCGACCTGGTCGGCCAGCTCACCGCCGCCGGCTCGGTGCTCGGCACCGCCTCCTACATCTCGCCCGAGCAGGCCACCGGCGCCGTCGCCACCCCCGCCTCCGACGTGTACGCGCTCGGCGTGGTCGCGTACCAGTGCCTGGCCGGCCGGCGGCCCTTCGAGGGGGACAACCCGCTCGAGATCGCCATGAAGCACGTGCGCGAGACGCCCCGGCCGCTTCCCGCCGACATCCCGCCGCAGGTCCGGGCCATCGTCGAGCGGGCCCTCGCGAAGGACCCGGCGGCCCGCTGGCCCAGCGCCGCCGCGCTGGCGAGCGTCTCCCGGCAGGCCAAGCTCGCCCTGTCGCAGCAGGCGCGGGGCGGCCACCCGATCTCCGGCGTACCCGCCTCCCCGGCCGCGCCGGCCGCGCGGGCGCAGGTCCCGACGGCCACCCGACCGCAGCCCCGCCCGCCCGCGGTGGCCGCCCGTCCGCCGGTGGCGCCCCGCCCGACCGCGGTGGCGCCGCTCCCGCAGCCCCGCCCGCCGGTGGCGCCGCGCGGCGCGGCGCCCGTCCCGCCGCCCCGGCAGCACAACCCCCTCGGGTACGCCCACCCGCCGGTCGCGCCCGCCCCGCGCCGGTCCCACGCCGGCCGGTGGGTGCTGGCCATCGTGCTGGCCGTGCTGATCCTCGTCTGTTCCGGGGTCATTTCCTACCGAATCCGGGACAACGCAGCGGCCGGTGACCCCGGCGCGCTTGCTCCGGTCAGCGTGACCTCCGGCGCGGTGCGGGCCCACGGGGGCGACTATCCGGTTTCCACGTCGTACCGTCGTGAGGTACGGCTCCGGCCGGCTGGCGGCGAGACGACGACGAGCGAAGGACGAGAGACGCGATGACAGCGCAGGCCCGCCTGCTCGGTGGCAGGTACCAGGTCGGCGAGCTGCTCGGCTACGGCGGCATGGCGGAGGTGCACCGCGGTCGCGATCTCCGGCTCGGTCGGGATGTCGCGATCAAGATGCTCCGGGCCGACCTGGCCCGGGACGCGACCTTCCAGATGCGGTTCCGCCGGGAGGCGCAGAACGCCGCCTCGCTGAACCACCCGGCCATCGTCGCCGTGTACGACACCGGCGAGGAGACCGCCCCGACCGGCGAGACGCTGCCGTTCATCGTCATGGAGTTCGTCAACGGGCGGACCCTCAAGGAGGTGCTCGGCGCCGAGGGCCGGCTCCAGCCGCGCCGGGCGCTGGAGATCTGCGCCGACATGTGCGCGGCGCTGGAGTTCAGCCACCGGCACGGGATCATCCACCGGGACATCAAGCCCGGCAACGTGATGCTGACCCAGACCGGTCAGGTCAAGGTGATGGACTTCGGCATCGCCCGGGCGCTGGCCAGCGGCGCCACCACGATGACGCAGACCAGCGCGGTCATCGGCACGGCGCAGTACCTCTCTCCCGAGCAGGCGCGCGGCGAGGCGGTCGACGCCCGCTCCGACGTCTACGCGGCCGGCTGCGTGCTCTTCGAGCTGCTCTGCGGGCACCCGCCGTTCGTCGGCGACAGCCCGGTCAGCGTCGCCTACCAGCACGTGCGGGAGCAGCCGCCCACGCCGAGCACCATCAACCCGGACGTCAACCCCGCCGTGGACGCCATCGTCCTCAAGGCGCTCTCCAAGAACCCGCTGAACCGCTACCAGAGTGCCGGCGAGATGCGGGCGGACCTGCTCCGCGCCGCCGCCGGCCGCCCGGTGCTGGCCACCCCGGTCATGCCCGCCGAGGAGACCATGCCGATGGCGCCGGCCGGTGCCGGCGGCTACCAGCAGACCCAGGTGATGGGCCCGCAGACCCGCCAGCAGCCGCCGGCCCGGGTCGGCGACGCGCGCAAGCGGAAGAGCTCGGCCTGGGTGATCGCCACCTTCGCGGCGCTCGGCGTGCTCGCGGTCATCGCGCTGGCCACCGCGCTCTGGCTCAACCAGACCGGCGCCGAGAAGGTCTCCGTGCCGCAGCTGCAGGGCCGCACCCAGGTGGAGGCGCAGGCCGCGCTCACCCAGGCCGGGCTGCGCTTCACGGCCGGTGAGCCCGTGCAGAACACCACCTGCGACAAGGGCACCGTGGTCGGCCAGAACCCGCCGTTCGGCCAGCGGGTGGAAAAGAACACCGCGGTAACGGTCCAGATCTGCGGAGGCCCGAAGCAGGTCACCATCCCGGACGGGTTGGTGAACTCCCAGTTCATCAACGTGAGGCAGCAGCTGGAGAACCTGGACCTCAAGGTCGATTCCGACGACGTCGACAGCAGCCTGCCCAAGGGGACCGTTGTCGGCGTCGATCCCAAGGAGGGCAGCACGGTCACCGCGGGGACCGAGGTGAAGGTGAAGGTCTCCCGAGGCAACGTCAACGAGGTGCCGGATGTTCTCGGCCTGTCCGAGGACCAGGCGACCAGACTGCTGAAGAACGCCGGTTACCAGGTACGGACGCTGGACGGCGACGATGTCACGCCGGACAAGGCCGGCAAGGTCAGCCGGCAGACCCCCAAGGGCAACTCGAAGCTGCCTCGTGGCGAGCGGGTGACGATCTACGTCGACATCGCCGCGGTGGAGCCGACCGACAGCGCCAGCCCGGGCACCCCGTCGCCGGGCACGACGCCGACGACGCCCGGCACCGGCGGCGGTGGTGGCTTCCCGTTCCCGAACACCACGCCGCCGACGAGGTTCAGCCTGCCCTGAGCCGACCGCGCCAGGCCGGCGAGGGGGCGGTGTCCGGGCGACCCGGACACCGCCACGTCGCCTATCTGGCGTAGGACGAAGCCTCAGGCGGCGGCGAACGCGGCGCGGCGGCGGGCGTCGACCTCGGCGGCCAGCTCCGGGGCCCGCTCCAGGGCCTCCGGGTAGCCGCAGACGGCCAGCCAGTTGGCCAGCATGAGGTGGCCACCCTCGGTGAGCACCGACTCGGGGTGGAACTGGACGCCCTCGATCGGCAGGGTGCGGTGCCGCATGGCCATCACCACGCCGGAGCCGGTCCGGCCGGTGACCTCCAGTTCGTCGGGCAGCGTCTCGGGCAGCACGGCGAGCGAGTGGTAGCGGGTGGCGGTGAACGGGTCGGGCAGGCCGGCGAGCACCCCCACCCCGTGGTGCCGTACCTCCGAGGTCTTGCCGTGCAGCAGCTCCGGCGCCCGGGTAACGGTCGCGCCGAACGCCTCACCGATGGCCTGGTGACCGAGGCAGACCCCGAACAGGGGGAGCTTACCGGCGTACTCCTTGATCACGTCGAGGCAGATGCCGGCGCGGTCGGGACTGCCCGGCCCCGGCGAGAGCAGCACACCCTCCGCGCCCGCCCGGCCCACCTCGGCCACGTCGATCTCGTCGTTGCGCCGCACCTCGCACTCCACGCCGAGCTGGCCCAGGTACTGGACCAGGTTGAAGACGAAGGAGTCGTAGTTGTCGATCACGAGGACGCGCATCGGGTCACCTGCTCGGGGTGGAGGGCGGGGCGTTGTTCGACTCGGTGCTGTAGGGGATCTCCTCCTCGGACGGCCGCTCACTCGGCTCGGTGAGCCCGCCGCCGTCGTCCCCCGGCACGCCGGAGTCCTGGGTGACCTGCACGTCGTCGAAGGGCAGGAGGGGTTCGGCCCACGGGAAGACCACGAACCAGAGCAGGGCGACGGTCGCGACGGCCAGCAGCAGCGAGCCGATCAGCTTTCCGGGGAGCCCGAGGGGCAGCTTCCGCCAGATCCAGCCGTACACGCTCAGCCCTCCAGCTCGGCCGGGCGACCCGCCGTCTTGGCCTGGACGTGGTCCAGGCGGGCGTGGATGATCAGCCGCTGGTAGTTGTCGAACTTGGGGTTGCAGGTCGTGAGGGTGAGCAGCTTCTCGGTCGGCTTCTCGGTCGGCTTGCCCGGCACCGGCGCGACGACCTCGACCTGGTACGGCTTGACGATCCGCTGCTGGTAGACCTTGTAGATGAACCACTCGGTCTGCGTCTCGACCACGACGGCGTCGCCCGGACGCAGCTCGTCGAGGCGCCAGAAGGTGGCCCGGATGCGGTGCCCGGCGATGGCGAAGTTGCCCACCTGGCCCGGCATGGCGCTCTTCGGGTAGTGGCCCGGGGCGTACCGGATGTCGTCCGGCGTGACCCCCTCGACCACCACCCAGTGCTTGTCGAACTTCGGGAGGTAGAGCCCGGCGACCGGCTTGCCCTCGGCGGGCGGCTTCGGTTTGGCGCTCGGCCCGGTCGTCGGCCCGACCGTCGGGTCCGCCCCCCACTCCTGGGCGAGCTGGCTGCTCAGGTCGTTCTGGTGGGCGTCGACGATCACCGCCTTGCCCCAGATCTCGTAGCCGGCGAAGAGCAGCACCACCAGGCCGAAGGTGATCAGCACCTCGCCGGTGCCGCGCACGATCGAACGCAGCCGGGAACCGACGGTGGGCCGGGTCAGCTCGGAGTAGACGCTCTTGTATCCCTCGCCGGTCTGCTCCGGCCGGAGTTGCACCACCCGTTCGCCGCGGCGGGGCTGCGGCGGCTCGGCCGGGGTGCCGCCCGGGTCGCCCTCGCCGATGTCCGGGACCGGGGGCACGGCGCCCATGAGCGCGGTGTGGTCCAGTGCCGCCGGAGGGGCCGGCGGGCGGCTGACGGCCGGGATCAGCGCGGTCGCACCCGGGTCCGCCGGGCCGTTCGCCGCGGGACGCGCCCCCTCGGCGCGGCGGGGTTCGACCGGGTTCCCGGCCCGCTGGCGCTCGCGCCGGTCGCCGAGCGGTGGGATGAACGCGGTCGGCGCGTCACCGGGGCTGGAGGGGCGTACCTCCGCGGTCGGTGGGTCGAGCCGGGGCGCGGGTGCCGGCCGGTGCTGGTCCTGCGCGGGACGCCGGTCGTGGGGGGCGGCGGGGCCGGGTGGCGCGGTGGGTGGCGGTGACACCGGCCGCGCGGTGGGGGCCGGCGGGTGGTTGCCGGGCCACGCCGGCGGCGGGGCCGCGGGCGGGCGCGGGCGCGCCGGCGGCTGCTCGGTGGCCGAGGGTGGCGCCGCCTGGTCCGGCCAGGGCAGGTCGAGCGGGGGCCGGGGCGGCGCGGAAGCCGGCCGGTCGACCTTCGGGAGAAAGGCGGTCGGGTCCTCGCTCGGGTCGCGGTGGCGCCCGTCGCGCTCGCGGGGATCGTCCCGGGTCACCGCGGCACCTTGGCCGACTGCAGTGCGGTCGAGTCCTCGAACGCCGGCACGGTGACCGTGGAGACGGTCTCGGTGTAGCCGAGCTGGTAGTGGTCGACGGCTTCCCTGAACAACCGGACTCCCTTGGACGCGGCGAGTTCCCGCTGGAAGGCGGCGGGGTCGCCGATAGCCACGATCTTGAAAGGAGGGGAGTACACCCGGCCGTGCAGCAGCAGAGTGTTACCGACGCAGCGTACCGCGCTGGTGCTGAGCACGCGGACATTCATGATTGACATGGCCTCCGCGCCGCCCGCCCAGAGCGCGTTCACGACGGCCTGGACGTCGCTCTGGTGGACCACCAGGTCGTCGTTGCTCGCACCCTTGGGCAGGCTCTGGTCGGCGCGTCGGGGCGCGTCGTTCAGCTCGATGGTGATGCCGTTGCCGGTGAGCGCCGTGAACCCGGCGGCCTGGCGGGTGGCGGCGGCCCGGTCCTGCTGCGCCTTGATCGGGCCGTCGGCGCCGGCCAGGGCGCCGGTCTGCTCCTCGACCTCGGCGCGCAGCCGGGCGGCCTTCGCCTCGCTGGCCGCGACCTGCTCGCGCCGGTCCTCGATCAACTGGGTGAGCTGGGGGCGCCGGTCCTCCCGCAACGGGGTGCCGCCGGCGGTGGTGGCCGTCGTGGTGAAGAGGAGGCCGGCCGCGGCGGCGATCAGGGGTACGCCGATCGACCAGCCCGGGCGGCGCTGGCGTGGCCGGCGCGGCAGCAGGCCGACCACCGCGCGCCGGAGGACCTTCTGCCAGGAGGCGGCGCCGGACGTGTACTCCACCGGGCGTTCCCTTTCCCGTCGTCTCGTTCCGGCCCGCGAGGGCGCGGACCGGTCTGCTCGACCCGAAAAGTCCCGCTCTTTTCGGTCACTCCGTGCACCGGCCTGACCCCATTCGTGGCCTGGAGGGTCCGGCCGGACTACGCTAGCTGTCGAACATTATTGGCCATGGACCGTCGCCCCCGCGCCCGGTTGTCAGGCCGGACGAGGTCGTACCCCCCTCTGGAGAGCGTCGTGCCCAAGTCTCAGGTCCGCAAGAAGAAGGTGTACACCCCGCCGACGGACGTGCGTCCGACGGCGACGGCGGCGACGCGCAAGCCTAGCCCGGTCTGGCTGCCGATCACCGCGGTCGCGCTGATCGTGGTGGGCATCGGGTGGCTGGTCGTCTACTACCTTTCCGAGCAGGCGTATCCCGTCGCGTCGTGGGGGTACTGGAACCTCGCCGTGGGCTTCGGCGCGATGGTCTCCTCGCTGATCCTGCTCTCCCGCTGGCGCTGACCCCGCCGGTTCCGCCGCCTCTGCCGCACCGGGCGTAGGTCACGCCGGGACGCCCCTGACCGGCGCCCGGCGCCCGCTGCCCCTAAGGTGTCGGCAGGGCGGGGTGGCCGGTGCGAGATGACTCACGTTACTGCTGGGTAACCTTGCGCGTAGGCTGCACTGACAAGCAGCAGACCGGGAGGCCAACTCGATGGGCAGCGTCCAGATCGTCACCACGATCCTCGCGGCCGCCATCACCGCCGTGGCGGTGTGGCTTGCGGTGCGCGCGGTCATGAAGATGACGGCCGTCATCCGGCTCGGCCAGCCCGCGCCGGAGCGGTTCACCGACAAGGGCGCCCGCACGAAGAAGATGCTGGTGGAGACCGCCGGCCACACCCGCATGCTCAAGTGGAGCGTGGTGGGCGCGGCGCACTGGTTCGTGATGGTCGGCTTCATCGTGCTGTCGCTGCTCGTGCTCGAGGCGTACTTCGAGGTGGTCACACCCGGCGGCGGGCTGCCGATCATCGGGCACTGGACGATCTTCGGCCTGGCCACCGAGTGGATCGGGATCCTGGGCCTGGCCGGCATCCTCGTGCTGATGGGCATCCGGCTGCGCAACCGGCCCACCCGGCCGGGCGGCCGCTCCCGGTTCACCGGTTCGACCATGTGGCAGGGCTACTTCGTCGAGTGGGTCGTGCTGCTGGTCCTGATCTTCGGCTTCGTGATCCGCGGCTTCAAGGTCGCCACCGACCACTTCGAGTACCCGGTCTGGGCCACCCCGCTGAGCCACGCGGTCGGCGCCGCCCTCCCGGCCTGGACGGCCGGCGTGAGCGTCGCCGCCCTCATCAAGATCGTCATCTCGATGACCTGGCTCATCGTGATCTCGCTGAACGTCACCATGGGCGTCGCCTGGCACCGGTTCCTGGCGTTCCCGAACATCTTCTTCAAGCGCGAGCCCGCGAAGCCGGCCGGCTCCGGCCTGGGCCCGCTGCGGCCCATGATGAGCGAGGGCAAGCCGCTCGACTTCGAGGAGGCCGACCCGGAGAAGGACCAGTTCGGCGTCGCCCAGGTCGAGCAGTTCACCTGGAAGGGCCTGCTGGACTTCAGCACCTGCACCGAGTGCGGCCGCTGCCAGTCGCAGTGCCCGGCCTGGAACACCGGCAAGCCGCTGTCCCCGAAGCTGCTCGTGCTGAGCCTCCGCGACCACGCGTACGCCAAGGCGCCGTACCTGCTGGCCGGCGGCGGCAAGGACCTGACCGGCGAGGAGAAGGCCACCGAGGCGCAGCTCGCCCACATGGACGTGCTGGCCCTGGCCGAGGCCGACCGCCCGCTGATCGGCACCGCCGAGGAGGGCGGTGTCATCGACCCGGACGTGCTCTGGTCGTGCACCACCTGCGGCGCCTGCGTCGAGCAGTGCCCGGTGGACATCGAGCACGTCGACCACATCGTCGACATGCGCCGCTACCAGGTGCTGATCGAGTCGAGCTTCCCGTCCGAGGCCGGCGTCATGCTCCGCAACCTGGAGAACAAGGGCAACCCGTGGGGCGCCCCGCAGAACACCCGTGAGGACTGGACCAAGGGCCTCGGCTTCGAGGTGCCGCGGGTCGGCGAGGTCGACGACTTCGAGTACCTGTTCTGGGTCGGCTGCGCCGGCGCGTTCGAGGACCGGGCCAAGAAGACCACCCGGGCGGTGGCCACGCTGCTCAACGAGGCCGGCGTCTCCTTCGCCATCCTCGGCGAGGGCGAGACGTGCTCCGGTGACCCGGCCCGGCGGATCGGCAACGAGTTCGTCTTCCAGATGCTCGCCCAGCAGAACGTCGAGACGCTGAACGAGGCGTTCGAGGGCCGGGAGAAGAGCAAGCGGAAGATCGTCGCCACCTGCCCGCACTGCTTCAACACCCTGGGCAACGAGTACGGCCAGCTCGGCGGCGAGTTCGAGGTGGTGCACCACACCCAGCTGCTGGCCCACCTGGTGGCCGCCGGCAAGCTCACCCCGGTGCAGCCGGTCGACGGCGGCGTGACCTACCACGACCCCTGCTACCTGGGCCGGCACAACCGGGTCTTCGCCGCCCCGCGCGAGGTGCTCGGGGACGCCATCGAGGGCGAGCTGACCGAGATGCCGCGCAACAGCGAGCGCTCCTTCTGCTGCGGCGCCGGCGGCGCCCGGATGTGGATGGAGGAGAAGATCGGCAAGCGGATCAACGTGGACCGGGTCGAGGAGGCCATGGCCACCGGGGCGAAGACCATCGCGGTCGGCTGCCCGTTCTGCTCGACGATGCTCAATGACGGTGTCAACGGCAAGGGCGCCGGCGAGCAGGTCGAGGTCGTCGACGTGGCCAGCGTGCTGCTCCGCTCGGTCAAGCCGGACGCCCCGGCGGGCGAGAAGGAGACCGAGACGGTCGCCGGCTGAGGCGTACCCCCGGACGAGCTGAACCACGACGGCGGCGGCACCCCACGCGGGTGCCGCCGCCGTCGTCGGTCAGGAGACCGTCGTGGTCGCGATGGCGGCGGTGGCGGCGGCGGTCGTCGCCACCAGCACCGCGGCCTGCGTCTCCTCGATCGCCTTCTTGGTGGCCGCGGAGGCCCAGTCGCCCGCAGCGATCTCGGCCAGGCGGGCCTTGACGCGCTCCTTCGGCAGCTCGTGGAAGAGCTTCCGGTCCAGGCCGACGGCCCGGGTCAAGGTGAGCAGCGCGGCCGTCCGCGCGTCCGCCGGACCGTCGGCGGCCAGCGCGGCCCGCATCCGCTCCCGGGCCGCCGTCTCCACCGCCGGCTCCGCGCCGGTGGGCGAGGGATAGCGGGTACGCGGGAACACCCACAGCACCCGGTCCGACTCCCGGCGCAGCACCCCGGCGGCGACCAGGCCGTCGAGCACCCGGTCCGGCAGGCCCTTGGCCAGCCTGCTGATCCAGTCCTTCGGCTTTCGCGGCCGGTCCCCGGCGACGGCGGCGAGCGCCTGGTCCAGCAGGGGCATGCCGGTCGGGCTGGGATCGGTGACCGCCAGCCGGCCGTCGGTCACCTCGACCCGGCCGGCCAGGGCCAGCTCCAGCAGGACCGCCCCGGCGAGGCCGTAGTCCAGGTGCGGCCGGCCGAGCCGGTTGGCGCCGGCGTCGTCGTAGGCGAGCAGAACCAGTTCGTCGGTGAGCAGCAGGCGGTCCATGCGATCCACGCTACGTCCGGTCCACCAGCCCGCCAGCCGGCCGGCCGCCGGCTCGTGCCGACTGCCGGCCCGTGGAACAATCGCGCTCATCGACGGCCTGCTGGTTACCACGCTGTTGCCCCTGGTCGGCTTCGTGCTGCTGACCGCCGGCAACGCGTTCTTCGTCGCGGCCGAGTTCGCCCTGGTCACCGTCGACCGGGCGGAGATCGACCGGCGGGCCGGTGAGGGCGACGGTCGGGCCACCACGGTACGCCGCGCGCTGCGCGAGCTGTCCTTCCAGCTCTCCGGCGCCCAGCTCGGCATCACCATCACCGCGCTGCTCACCGGCTACCTGGCCGAGCCGGCGCTGGCCCGCCTCTTCGCCCCGCTGTTGCGCCCGGTCGGCGGGGCGGAACGGTTCACCGGGCTGCTCGCCCTGGCGCTGGCCACCCTCATCTCGATGCTCTTCGGCGAGCTGGTGCCCAAGAACCTCGCACTGGCCCGGCCGATGCCCACGGCGCTCGGCACCGCCGGGCCGATGCGGACCTTCTCCCGCACCTTCGGTTGGCTGATCCGGCTGCTCAACGACTCGGCCAACCGGCTGGTCCGGCGGCTCGGCGTGGAGCCGCAGGAGGAGCTGGCCAGCGCCCGGTCCCCGGAGGAACTGGGGCTGCTCGCGGCCATCTCGGCCCGGGCCGGTGCGCTGCCGCCGGACACCGCCATGCTGCTGCGCCGCACCATCCGGTTCGGCGACAAGCGGGCCGCCGAGGCGATGACCCCGCGGGTCGACGTGATCGCGCTGCGGGCCACCGCGACGGTCGCCGAGCTGCTCGACCTGTCCCGGCAGACCGGCCGGACCCGGTTCCCGGTCTACGAGGAGACGCTGGACCTGGTCACCGGCGTGGCCGGGGTACCGGACGCGCTCGGCGTGCCGCTGGCCAGCCGGGCCGCCACCACGGTCGCGGCGGTCGCCCGCGAACCGGTGTACGTCCCGGAGAGCCTCGACCTCGACGGGGTGCTGGCCGCGCTCAAGGACGCCGGCGCCGACCTGGCCATCGTGGTCGACGAGTACGGGGGCACGGACGGCGTGGTGACCGTGGAGGACCTGGTCGAGGAGCTGGTCGGGGAGATCGCCGACGAGTTCGACCCGGACGCGGTGGACGACCTCGGGCCGGTGGAGCTGACGGTGCCGGGCGGCGAGCGGACCGTACTGGTGGACGGCGTGCTCCGCGAGGACGAGCTGGTCGAGCAGACCGGCTTCCGGCTGCCCGAAGGGCCGTACGAGACCCTGGCCGGCTTCCTGATGGCCCGGCTCGGGCACATCCCGGTGCCGGGCGAGACGGTCGAGGAGGCCGGGTACGAGTTCACCGTGGTGGAGGTCGACCGGCACCGGATCGAGCAGGTCCGGGTGGTCCGCCCCGAGGAGCCCGACGACGGTGAGTGAGCTGCTGATCGCCCTGGCGCTGCTGCTCGGCAACGCCTTCTTCGTGGGCAGCGAGTTCGCCCTGATCGCCTCCCGCCGTACGGTGCTCGAACCGCTGGCGGCGACCTCGAAGCGGGCCCGGTGGGCGCTGTCGGCGATGAACCAGATCCCGCTGATGATCGCCGGGGCGCAGCTCGGCATCACGGTCTGCTCGCTGGGCCTCGGCGCGATCGCCGAGCCGGCGCTGGCCCACCTGCTGGAGGCGCCGTTCGAGGCGCTCGGCCTGCCCGCCTCTGCGGTGCACCCGGTGGCCTTCGTGATCGCCCTCGGCGTGGTGGTCTTCCTGCACACCGTGGTCGGCGAGATGGTGCCGAAGAACATCACCCTGGCCGGTCCGGAGCCGTCGGCGCTCTGGCTCGGCCCGGCCATGCTCGCCTTCTGCCTGGCCACCAAGCCGCTGCTGCTGGCCATGAAGTGGTCGGCCCGGCAGGTGCTGCGGCTGTGGCGGGTGGAGGCGACCGACGCCGTGAAGACGGTGTTCACCGCGGAGGAGCTGGCCGGCCTGGTCTCGCAGGCGCGTACCGAGGGTCTGCTGGACGCCGAGGAGCACGCCCGGATCACCGGCGCGCTGGCCCTGCACAGCCGGACGGCCGCCGACGCCCTGCAACCCTGGTCGACGGTGACCACGGTGGCCGAGGACGTCTCACCGGCGTCGTTGGAGGTGCTGGCCACCCGCACCGGCCGGTCCCGCTTCCCGGTGGTGCAGCGGTCCACCCGCCGGGTGCTCGGTTTCGTGCACGTGAAGGACGTGCTGGGCTACTCGGGCGCGACCCGCCGGGCGCCGGTGCCGGCCGACATCTACCGGCCGCTGGCCGTGGTGCCGCCCGACCGTACGCTGGCCGACCTGTTGCTCTCGATGCGCCGGGAGCGCCGGCACATGGTGCTGGTCAGCGACGGCCGTCGACCGCTCGGTGTGGTGACACTCGACGACGTATTGACGGCGATCGTTGGCAAGTAAATGAATACCCTTGGTGTGCAAGCGGTTGCGCAGACGTGATTGAACTAAAGGTCGCCTTGATTCCACCCCCGTGCCTTCCCTAATGTGGGGCACCGACCGCTGTGGGTCGTCTGCCTCGATCTTCCCTCTCGCGAGGCGCCCGGCGGTCGGTTGCAAAGGAGTCCGTGCCGGTGGCAACCATGCCCCCTGAACGTCACGCCCCGAGCCAGTCGCCCGGCCGCCCCGCCGGGTTCCACCGGGTGGTACGCCGTCTCCTCACCGTGGTCGCCGCCGTCGCGGTCGGCGCCGGGATGCTGGCGGCCCCGGCGCACGCGGCGCCGTCGGTGGACGAGATCGACGCGCAGATCGACAAGCAGTGGGAGAAGCTCGAACCCACGATCGAGCAGTACAACAAGGTCCGCTCCCAGCTCAAGGTCAACAAGAAGAAGTCCGCGGACCTGCAGAAGAAGATGGTGCCGCTGGAGCTCGAGTCGGCGCTCGCCATGAACAAGGTCGGCGACATCGCCGCCCGCTACTACATCCAGGGCCCCTCCCAGGAGATGGGCGCCCTGCTGGTGAGCACCAGGCCGGGCACCCTCGCCGAGCAGCTCGTCATCCTCGACCGGCTCGCCGACGACCAGCGCAAGCAGATCGCCGGTGTGCTCGCCGTCCGGGACAAGTACAACGCGCAGAAGCAGAAGCTGGACGCGCTGATCGCCACCGAGCTCAAGCAGGAGAAGGAGCTGGCGACCAAGAAGAAGCAGATCGACTCCGAGATCAAGCGGTTGACGGCCATGCTGCCGGTGACCTCGATCCGGCCGGCCGGCTGCCCGAAGATCGACGGCGTGGTCAGCAGCGCCGCGCGCACCGCGATCAGGACGGCGTGCGCGCAGGTCGGCGACCCGTACGTGTGGGGCGCCACCGGCCCGAACTCGTTCGACTGCTCCGGCCTCACCCAGTACGCCTACAAGGCGGCGGGCATCTCGCTCACCCACTTCACGGGTGCACAGTGGAACGAGGGCCGCAAGGTCTCCCGCTCCGAGGCCAGACCGGGTGACCTCGTCTTCTTCGGCAGCGACCTGCACCACGTCGGGCTCTACCTCGGCAACGGGGTGATGGTGCACGCGCCACGGACCGGCAAACCGGTCCAGGTGTCGAGCATCAGCACACAGCCGCTCGCCGGCTTCGTCCGGGTCACCTGACCCGCCCCCCAGCGACGAGAAGGCCCCCGGTCCACACGGACCGGGGGCCTTCTCCGTCGAGCGTCGCCGCTGCTACCTGGGCGCGTCGATCGGGGACGGCAGGATCAGCACGTCGTCGAGGTTCACGTACATGATCCGGTGGCCGAACTGGACCTGCGCGTACCTGGTGTCGCCGCGGACCACCGTCCGGTCGTCCGGGGCCGAACCGTCGAACGACACCGCGCGGTAGTACTCGCTCTGCAGGACGCCGCCGAGCGCGTACCGCTGGCCGGCCGAGAACGTGTACTGGAGCGGGGAGACGCCCTGGAACGGGATGGTGGCCGGGTAGGCCTCCTTCTCCGGGTAGGCGCGGCCGTACACCGGGATGGTGGTCTTCCCCGGCTTGGGCGTCACCACGAAGCCCGTCGACCACTTGGCGGTGGGCGCCGAGGCCGGGTTGAGGAACCAGGCCTTCTGGCCGAGGTACCAGATCGCCGTCCAGTCACCCTGCACGTCGGCCACCGCGTACGTCTGGCCGGCCGAGGCGCGGGCGCCGTGGTCGGAGATGTACATGGTGTCCGGCGTGCCGTCCGGACGCAGCCCGAGGTCGTTGACCAGCGGGGCGGTCGCGCTCGGCGCGGTGTGCAGGACCACCGCGGACGAGCCGCGCAGCGGGCACGGCGCGGCCGGCGGAGCCGGGTTCGGGACGCCCGGCGGCTGCTGGTTGCAGCCGACGAAGGCGGGCTGGTTGGTGGCGAAGTCCGGGTCGATGGTGACCAGGCCGGTGTGCGCGTTGCCGAGGGACCGGAAGGGCGCCTTCATGAGGTCGAAGTAGTGCGACCAGTCCCAGTACGGGCCCGGGTCCCAGTGCATCCCGCGCACGGTCGAGGCGGTGGTGCCGGGGACGTTGTCGTGGCCGATGATGTGCTGCCGGTCCAGCGGGATCTGGAACTTCAGCGCCAGGTGCCGGACCAGCTTGGCCGACGCCCGGTACATCGCCTCGGTGTACCAGGTGCCGTGCCCGGCGAAGCCCTCGTGCTCCAGGCCGATGGACTTGGCGTTGACGTACCAGTTGCCGGCGTGCCAGCCGACGTCCTTGGCCTTGATGTGCTGGGCGACGTAGCCGTCCACCGAGCGCAGCGTGTAGTGCCAGCCCAGGTAGGTCGGGTCCTTCACCAGGTTCACGCTCGGGCCGAAGTAGCCCTCGGTGTCGTGGATGACGATGTATTCGATCTTCTGCTGGGCCGGGCGGTTGCCGAGGTCGTGGTTGCCGTAGTCGCCGGATCCCGGGCCGTACTGCTCGTAGGGGGCCGGGATCCACTCGCAGGCCAGCCGGACCGGGCACTCCAGGCCGTCCGGCCGCTCGGCCCGGCGCAGCCCCAGCTTGTGCAGCCCGGACTGGTCCGGTGTCACCGCGGTGGCGGCCAGGGTCACCCGCTGGCCGTCGTCGGTGGTCCGGGCCGCGCCCAGGCCGAGCTGGTCGTAGACCTCGTCGGCGAAGGCCGCCGCCGCGTCCTCGGTGTCCGCGCCGGAGTAGCGGGCCACCGCGCCGTACCAGGCCGCCGGGTCGGTGGTGGCGCCGACCGGCGAGTCCAACTGCTTCTGGTACGAGGCGAGCAGCGCCGCCCCGCCCCGGATGTTCGCGGCCGCGTCCGTGCGCAGCGTCTCCTCGGCGAGGCCGGTGAGGGCCGCGGCGGCGTCGAGCGTCTGCAGGGACGCCTGCGGCAGCACGTCCTCCGCCGGTGCGGCCGCGGTGGCCGGGTCGAGGGTGAGCGGGCGCGAGTCGTCGCCCCGCGGGTCCTCGTCCTCGCTGACGTGGCCGCTGGCCGGCGTCGCGAGGACGTGCTGGGCGTCGGTGAGGTGCATCGGGCCGTAGCCGCCGCTGGTGCTCGGCTGGCCCGGGTGGGTGTCCCAGCGCGACTCCAGGTACGAGACGCCGAGCAGGACGCTCTGCGGCACGCCGTATTCCGCCGCGGCGGCGGCATACTGATCCTGGCGGTCGCTGGCGGGTTGGGCGGTGAGCGGTTGAGCGGCCACCGGGCCGGTCGCCACGAGTGCGGTGGCAGCCGCGACGGCTGCTGCCAGCAGCATCCGTCTGCCCGACGGCGGGGGTGAGAGGTGCATCGAACCTCCAGACAGGGATGGGGGTCACTGCGTCCCCACCCTCACCCCGCGCGCGGTCCGGGTCAATACCTTTCCGATGGGTAATCTCCGCTGAAAGAATCTTTCGGGTACGGAGTGTCACGGCGTCTTGGGTTGCGGAACGATAACGGTCCTCTCTACTCTGGTCAATCGTCGGCCGCGAACTTCACCGTCCAACCCGGGTGGTGACGGTCCGGCACCGCCGAGTCGCCTCCGGGCGAGCCGGGGACCCAGGTAACTGGGGTGAATCCGCAGCCCCCTGCGGTAGGGCGCCTCCCTTCCCGCCCGAACCCGTCAGCTAACCCGGTAGGCGGCCAGGAAGAAGGAGTACGGAAGCCCGGTGGCACACCATGCCCCGCGGCCACCGTCGGTCCGGTCGGTCGACCGGTCGACGACTGTGCCGCGTTCCCGCTGGTCCCGTTGCACCACCGCCCTCGCCGCCCTGGTCGGCACCGCCGTCGTCCTGACCGGCGGCGCCACGGCGGCACACGCCGAACCGTCGGTCACCGAGATCGAGCGCCAGATCGACCAGGACTGGAACAAGCTCGAACCGGTCATCGAACAGGTCAACGCCACGCGCGAGCAGCTCGCCGCCAAGCGGAAGCAGGCCGCCGCGCTCGGCAAGCAGATCGCGCCGCTCCAGGCCCGGGTGGACGCCGCCCTCGGCCAGGTGGGTGGGCTCGCCGCCGACGCCTACAAGGGCGACAACAACCTCTCCACCGTCAACGCGCTGCTGGGCAGCCGGTCGCCGAGCGAGCTGGTCGACGGCCTCGCCCTGCTCGACCGGTTCGCGAACCGCCAGCAGGAGCAGGTGCGGACCGTCGCCGAGCTGCGCGACCAGTTGGCCGCCAAGAAGCAGCCGCTGGACGAGATGATCACCGAGCTGGCGCGCACCGAGGCCCAGCTCGCGGCCAAGAAGAAGCAGATCGACGCCGAGATCGTCAAGCTGCAGAAGCTGCGCCTCAAGGTCTACGGCAATGGCGGCGGCGGTCCGCTGCGCCCGGCGCCCTGCCCCGCCGGCTACCCCGGCGGCCCGGCCGGCGTCGCGGTCAAGTTCGCCTGCGCCCAGATCGGCAAGATCTACGTCTGGGGCGCCGCCGGCCCGGACCACTACGACTGCTCGGGCCTCACCATGGCGGCCTGGGCCAAGGCCGGCGTCTCGCTGCCGCACAACGCCCGGCAGCAGCACGACGTGACCAGGCGGGTGAGCCGGAGCGAACTACGCGCCGGTGACCTCGTCTTCTACTACAGCGACCTGCACCACGTCGGCATGTACGTCGGTGACGGCTGGGTGGTGCACGCCTCTCAGTCCGGCAAGCCGATCACGATGAAGCGCGTCGACGACGGCCAGATCAACAGCTACGGCCGCCCAGGCTGACCGGTTCGCAGGGGCTCCCGCGCCGCGGGGGCCTCTGCGCCGTTCCGGTGTGCCGGTCGGTCAGCGCGTCGGCCAGGTGCGCCAGCTCTGCCAGGAGCGGCTCGGGGTCGGGCCGCGCTGGCCCTGGTAGCGCGAGCCGTACACCGCCGAGCCGTACGGGTGCTCGGCCGGCGAGGAGAGCCGGAAGATGCAGAGCTGGCCGATCTTCATGCCCGGCCAGAGCGTGATCGGCAGGTTCGCCACGTTGGACAGCTCCAGCGTGACGTGACCGGAGAAGCCCGGGTCGATGAAGCCGGCGGTCGAGTGGGTGAGCAGGCCGAGCCGGCCCAGCGAGCTCTTGCCCTCCAGGCGCCCGGCGAGCTGGTCGCCCAGCGAGATCACCTCCAGCGTGGAGGCGAGCACGAACTCCCCCGGGTGCAGCACGAACGGCTGGCCCTCGGGGACCTCCACCATCGAGGTGAGATCGTCCTGCTGCACGGACGGGTCGATGTGCGTGTAGAGATGGTTGTTGAAGACCCGGAACAACCGGTCCAGACGCACGTCGATGCTGGACGGCTGCACCAGCGTGGGCTCGAAGGGCTCCAGCGCGAGCGTGCCCGCCTTGATCTCGGAGACCAGGTCGCGGTCGGAGAGCAGCATCGGAACACCATAGCGACCGGTACGGGTGACCTGCGTGTCGGACTACATCTTCGTACACCTGTTCGATAGAATGTCCGCATGGCTTCCTGGTCCGAATTCGCCGCCGACGAGCCCCGACTCGCCGACGAGATCCGCCTCCTGTTGCAGCAGTACGGGCCGGGTTTCGGCTACCTCGCCACGGTCCGCGCCGACGGCGGCCCGCGCGTGCACCCGGTCTCCCCGGTCATCACCGACGACGGGCTCTGGTGCTTCGTCATCGACTCGCCCAAGCGTCGCGACCTCGAACGCGACGGCCGCTACGCGCTGCACTCCTTCCCGCCGGAGGAGAGCGACGACGAGGCTTACGTGGCCGGCCGGGCCATCCCGGTGACCGACCCGGCGACCGTCGCCCGGGTGGCCCGCATCGGCCGGGCCGCACCGCAGGGCGACTGGCGGCTGTTCGAGTTCACCGTCGACGCGGCGATGCTGACCCGGCGCGACCAGGTGGCCAGCCCCGGCACCGGCCGGCCCGAGGTGCGCGTCTGGCTCGACCCGGGGGCCAACGCCCCGACCCGGCGTGACCCGCTCGCCCCGGAAGGCCGGCGTGGCCGGCACGGCTTCGACACCCGCCGCTCGGCGGCCTGACCCCGTACCCGATGGGTTCCCGCCCGAACAGAGCCGGCGCCGGCCCCGTCCGAGGACGGCCCCGGCGCCGGCCCGTGGCGCGCGGCTGTCAGGCCGCGCGGTAGGCGTTCCAGGCGGTCAGCATGCGGCTCGCCTGACCAGCGGTGAACTGGTACATGCAAGAGTCGTAGGTGTAGTCCATGAAGTTGGTGATCGGGTCCTTGCCGGTGCCGGTGCAGGTGTCGCGACCGGTCGGGCACTCGTAGGCCGGCGAGGCCTCGGCCGGGGTGTCGGAGACGCTGTCACCCGAGCCGGAGCACCCACCCTGGAAGGTGTGGTAGAGGTTCAGCCAGTGGCCGATCTCGTGGGTGCCGGTGTCGCCCTGGTTGTAGTTGGTCGCGGTGCCACCCGGCAGCGACTCGCTCAGCGCGACCACGCCGTCCATGCTGTTGAGCTTGCGCTGCGGGAAGGTGGCCCAGCCGAGCAGGTCGTCGCTCAACTCGCCCAGGTAGATGTTGAGCGTGTTCTTGCCGCCCTCGCGCAGCGAGGTCTTCATCGAGCGCTCGGCGGAGGAGCCCTCGACGATCGGGTACCAGGCGGCGTTGGTGACGTGGTGCACCTTGGTCAGCTGGAAGCTGAAGGCCGTGGCGGCGCCACCGGTGCCACCGCTGTACGCCGTGTTCAGCACGGCGATCTGCTGGGTCACCATCGAGTCCGGGATGTTTCCGCCGGCCCGGGTGCTGTCCCGCTGGATGACGTGGACGACGACGGGGATCGTCACCGTGGCCAGCGGGGTGGCCCCGGCGCCGGCGCGGAAGTTCGCCCGCTCACGCAGCGCCGCGGTGAGATCGGCGTCGCGTTCGCGGACCTGCTTGGCGGTCAGCGCGTTCGGGTCCAGCTTGGCGTGTCCGCCCTTCTTGACCCGGGCGTCGGAGTGGACGTCGGCCGGCTCGGAGCAGGAGCCGGACGGGGCGGCCGAGAAGGCCGAAGCTGCGGGGAGGACGCCTACCGCGGCGGTGCTGAGCAGCAGCGCGAGGGTCGTCGACGCGACGCCGGCGGTGCGCCGGGTCAGCAGGTTGGGACGAAGTCCCATGGGCCCACCTCTTTCTGCGGGCGCGACAGGGGGTATGTCACGCCCGGTCGGAGAACGTGGAGGAGACGTTACATCCGATCGAAGGATTTGAGAACGACCATATGTTGCCGTGGGGAAACTTCTTGCTGGTAGTCCCGGGGCGTCGCGTTCGGTCGATGCGTGGCCGGCCACGGGGGTACCTGGGTGCACGGAGGTGGTGACCTCCTGTACAGTGGTCCCGCCTGCGGGTGTAGTTCAATGGCAGAACATCAGCTTCCCAAGCTGACAGTGCGGGTTCGATTCCCGTCACCCGCTCCACGCGACAGGCCCTGGCCAGGACACGAGTCCGAGCCGGGGCCTTCGACGTTCCCAGGCCGTGGCCCGTGCGATCGCGGTCGGACTCGTGGGTCGTCACGGCGACGCAATCCGGTTGCTGCTCGGGCAGGCCCGCCGGACGATGCGGGCATGACCATCACCCAGCTCGATCCGGTCGACTCCGTGGCGATGGGCCGGTGGTACGACCTGATGGTCGCGGTCACCCGCCACGACCTGCCCGACTTCCCCACACCCAGCCGACGGGATCACACGGCCCGGTTCGAGCACCCGTGGCCCACCTTGACCGAGGAGGCACTGCTGGCCTGGGATGGGGACCGGGTGGTCGGCGCGGCGTCGTACCTGCTGCCCCAGGCCGCGAACCTGGGCATCGTCTGCCTGGAGCTGATCGTGCACCCGCAGCACCGGCGCCGCGGCATCGGCACCAGGCTGCTGGAGGAGGTCTACGCGGCCGCCCGACGGCACTGCCGGAACCTGATCGAGATCGAGACGGTGCGGGCGCTGCCCGGCGGTGTTGCCCGCGACGAAGCCGGCTACCGCTACCTCACCAACCGCGCTCACCGGCCCGGCGTGACCAGCGTCAGATCCCGGTGCCGGATCGCCGACCATCCGGGGGCCGCCGAGACGACGCTCGCCGAGGCGTGGACCCACGCGGACGGGTACTCGCTGGTGCAGTGGCGCGACGTGGTACCCGAAGAGATCATCAAGGATGTCGCCGCGCTGCAGAGCCGGCTCATGCTCGACGCTCCCACCGGTGACCTGGCGGTCGAGCAGGAGCGGTACGACGCCGACCGGGTGCGCGGCCAGGAGGCGACCGAACTGGGTCGCGGCCACCGCGCCTACTCGACGGCGGCCCGGCACGATGCGACCGGCCAGATCATCGCCCGCACCAAACTGTCGTTCGAGGCGGACGACGACACTCATGCGCGGCAGCGGGTCACGATCGTGGAGCCGGCCCACCGAGGTCGGCGTCTCGGCCTGATCGTGAAGTCGGCCAACCATGCGTACGCACGGGCCCACGAGCCGGCGCTGCGCGTCATCGACGCGTGGAACGCCGAGGAAAACACGCACATGCGGGCGGTCAACGCCGTACTCGGCTTCCAGCCGGTGGACCGCTGGTCGGTCTTTCAACTGTCGGTGCCCGCCACGTAGGCACAACGCGGCAACCTGCCCGCCTGCAGTTTCCGAGCCGGCCGGGCGGGTTCGATTTTCGTCACCGCCACACAACGAGAATGGCCTTCATGAGCTACCACATACGTCGCATCGCCGCCGGCGAATGGCGGCAGTTGAGGGCCATCCGACTGGAGGCGCTCCAGGACTCACCGACGGCGTTCAGCACGCCACTGGCCGAGGCGACCGCCTTGTGCGACAGCGTCTGGCAGCGGGACGCGGCCCGCGAGGCCGACTCCGCCTCGTCAGCGACATTCGTCGCCACCGGCGAGGCAGGCGATTGGGTCGGGACCGCTGCCGTCGCGCCGCTCGCCGAGGTTTCCGACCACGCACACGTCTACGCGGTCTACGTCACCCCGGCGCACCGCGGCCCGGCAGGACCCGCCGCTGCCCTGATGACGGCGGCGATCCGCTTCGCCCGCGACCACATCGACGCGGCGTGGCTGACCCTGGGCGTCCACGAGGACAACCCGCGGGCCCGCGCGTTCTACCGCAAGCTCGGGTTCGCCGAGACCGGCAAGGCGATACCCTTCGCCCTCAACCCGTCCCAGACGGTGCACATCATGGGCTACCAGGGCTTCCGCAGCGCGCGGCGATGACGGAGCCCCATCACCCGCAGCGGTTCCCGCCCTGCGCAGGGAATCCGCGGGCCGGCGCAGGTGCGGCTGCGCTTCCGCCTCCGAGCGGGGAGAGCAGCGTGGCAAGTGGGACCTGTCCTCTCGGCCATGGGAACTGTCAAGCCGGGGCACCTCTCGCTCCTGGCGATCTGTTGGCTGGCGCCCACGGTCGTCGCGATCGTCGGCGGGGTGTGGGCGGTTCGCCGGTCCCGCAACCGTCGCTGACCGAAGGCTCAGACCCGCTGCCCTCGCCCGCCTTCCATCCGCGTTCCTGGCGTCGGAGACGACCGGATGGCGGAATGCCGCCGGTGGTCTGTCGACGCGATGATGAGCCGCATGGGGTTTGGTTTCAAGACCACGTGGCTCGCCGTGCGGGAGCGAAGCCCGGAGGAGGTCGCCGACGTGCTGCGGTTGGCCGACCGTGAGCGTCTCTCCTGGGACGAGGGCGTCGACCGCGCGTACGTCTCCGGCGTGTTCGTGGCCGGTCCCGTGGACGGGTGGACCCTGGCGCACGGCCGGCGCGATCTCGCGACGTTCGACTACAGCGCCACCGATCCGCGGTTCCCGGAATGGTTCGCAGCCCTGAGCGCGCGCCTGGGTGAGGTCCAGTTCTTCGTCAACGAGCGGGGATGGTCCTCCCACGGATGGGTGCGGGCGGTCGACGGGGTCGTCGTGCGGGCGTTCGCCACCTTCGACGGCGACGTCCCGCTGTTCATCGGTGACGTCACGCCGGCCGAGCGCGAGGTCGGCAAAGGCCTCCGGGGCTGGGGCGACAACTGGCGGAACTGGCAGGAGGAAGACTGGGACGCCTGGTACGAGTCGGCGCCGCACGAACACGACGTGCTCAAGCTGGCGGCCCTGTGGAGCCTCAACCCGATGCTGGTCGACAGCGCACAGGTCGGCGACGGGGGGATCTACGGGATGCCGGTGCGCGCGGCCTGACCTGTGCGGCCTCAGGTGAGGTCGAGGACGTGCCGGAGGGAGGGCTCGCCGTGGAGCAGGACCTCCCCGACCGGCACGAACCCGGTCCGCCGGAGCACCGCCAGGGAGGCCGGGTTCGCCAGCGCGGCCGAGGCGACCATCTGGCGCAGCCCGTACTCGTCGCGGGCCAGCGCGCAGACCCGGCGGACACCTTCCTGGGCCAGGCCGCGTCCGCTGGCCCGCTCGGCCACCCGGTAGCCCAGCTCGGCGCTGCCGTCGGCGACGTCGACCAGGTTGAACCGGCCCAGCACCGTCCCGTCGTCGCCGTCGACGAGGACGTGGAAGTGGCACTCCCCGGCGTCCTGCTCGGTCAGCAGGCCCGCGAGCCGATCGGCGAACTCGGCGAAGTAGTCGTCGCCGCGGTCCGTCACGAACCGGGCGAAGTACGCCCGGTTCTCCTGCTCGAAGCGGAGCAGGGCCGGAGCGTGGCGGACGGCGAGCCGTTCGAGTGCGGGCATCAGGCGACGCTAGCAACCCGCAGGTCGGCCAGCAGATCCTCCACGGCGGCGAACTCGTCCGGCCGCAGCGGGCCTTGGGCGAGCGCGGCGGCGTTCTGCTCGACCTGGGCGACGGTGCGGCAGCCGGGGATCGGGACGGTCGCCCCGCTGCGGGCCCAGAGCCAGGCCAGCGCGCCCTGCGTCGGCGTACGGCCGCCGGTGGCGAACACCTCCCGCAGGGCCTCCACCCGGGCCAGCCACTCGGGCGCCCCGGCGCCGTCGCGGAAGTACGTCATCCAGTCGTAGCTCTGCGAGCGCACGTCGTCCCGGGGCACCGTGCGGCCGTCGGCGTACTTGCCGCTGAGCAGGCCCATGGCGAGCGGTCCCCGGTTGATGCTGGCCAGCCCGGCCCGTTCACACAGCTCGATCATCGCGGGCCGGTCGGCCAGCACCGACATGTCGTGCTGCACGGCAGTGCAGTGCGGGCCCGCGTCGGCGAAGGCCGCGGCGCGCTCCGGGTCGTCGGTGCTCCAGCCGTACGCCCGGATCTTGCCGGCGGTGACCAGGTCCTCCAGCGGGGCGACGAGGTCCAGGGCCTCCGCGACCGGCAGGTCGCCGAGATGGAGCTGGTAGAGGTCGACGTGGTCGGTCCCCAGCCGCCGCAGTGAGCCGTCCAGGCACCTGCGCAGGTACGCGACGCTGCTGTCCGTGCCGAGCGCCTCCCGGGTCCGCTCGTCGAAGGTGAACCCCCACTTCGTGGCGATCGCCACCCGGTCCCGGTCGCCGCCGAGCGCCCTGCCGAGCACCACCTCGCTGTGCCCGGCGCCGTAGCTGCTCGCCGTGTCGAAGAAGGTGACGCCGAGTTCGAGGGCCCGGCGGACGGCCCGGGTCGACTCGTCGTCGTCGACCCGGCCCCAGCCGTACTGGTTGGCGCCACCGGCGTACGGGCCGCCGATCGCCCAGCAGCCCATGCCCAGCGCGCTGACCTCGATGCCGCTCCGCCCCAACGTGCGCTTCATGATCCGCTCCCCGGTCCGCGTCGTGGTCCTGCCGGTTGCCACTCTGCGGCTTCGAGCGAACTGGAAGTCAAGACCCCGGGTACCAGCGCAGCTCGACGGTGTTGCCGTCCGGGTCGCGGACGTAGATCGAGGTGGCCGTGCCCCGCGCGCCGAAGCGCGGCACCGGCCCGGTCAGCACCGTGAACACCCCGGAGTCGACCACCTCGGCCCAGTCGAGCGGCTCGACCACCAGGCAGAAGTGGTCCACGTTCGACCCGTCCGGTTCGCCACGGACCAGGTCGATGATGGTGTCGGCGTTGACGCGTACCGACGGGAAGGGCACCTCACCGGCCCGCCACCGGTCGACCCGCACCGGCGCCAGGCCGAGGGTGCCGCAGTAGAACTCCAGGGACCGTTCGACGTCGGTGACGGCGAGGACCAGGTGGTCGAAGCCCGTCACCCGCACGGCGCTCACCGGGTCTCCAGCGCGTACGCGGCGCGCAGCCAGCCGGTGAACAGCTCCGGGTCGATCTCGTCGACGCCGTGCAGCTTGACCGAGGACATCCGGCGCGCGCCGGAAACGAGCCGGCCGGAGTCGTCGGCGACGTCCTGCCCCCGCCACAGCCCGAAGGTGACGTACGCCGGGTACGCCTTGACCAGGCAGAGCGGGGTCTTCCCCGGCCGGTCGCCGAGCCCCCAGACCGGCTGGCCGTGCCACATCGCCCCGGTGGCCTCCGGCAGCGCGGCCTCGACGACGGAACGCAGCTTCTCGCCGGTCCCGCGCCTCGGCGCGTCGAGGCCGGTCAGATAGGTGGTGACGGGGTCCATCGGTGGTCCTCCTGAGTGCGTCGGGAACACCGTCAACCCTCGTCGGCGGCGCCGTCCGGACCAAGACGCGATCGGACTACGATCGTTGACCAGGATTCAACGGTGGGGGTCGGCGGTGCTGGAGCGGTACGAGGTCGAGACGTTCCTGACCCTCGCCCAGGAGCTGCACTTCGGGCGGACCGCCGAGCGGCTGCGGGTGACCACCGGGCGGATCAGCCACGTGGTGCGGAAGCTGGAACGCCGGATCGGAGCGCCGCTCTTCGAGCGGACCAGCCGGGTGGTCCGGCTCACCCCGATCGGCGCCCGCCTCGCCGACGACCTGCGACCGCTCGTCGCCGGCATGGCGGACGCGGTCCAGCGCGCCGTCGACGCCGGGCGCGGGCTCACCGGCGAACTGCGGGTGGCGTACGTCGGTGAGTCGACCGCCCCGGTGCTGCTCCGGGCGGTCACCCTGTTCACCGAGCGCCACCCGGACTGTGTGGTGCACGTCCACGAGGCCCCGCTCGCGACCACCCGGTCGAGCCTGCGGGACGGCACGATCGACGTGCTGATCGCCGCGTACCCCTTCGACGGCATGGCGAACGGCCCGGCGCTGCTGCACGAGGCCCGGGTGCTCGCGGTGGCCGCGGATCATCCGCTGGCCGGCGCGGAGTCGGTGTCGCTGGAGGCGCTGGCCGACCATCCGGTGGTGCAGTACCCGGCGGTGACCTCGGCCGCCTTCAAGCGGGACCGCACGCCGGACTGGACCCCGTCGGGCCGGCCGGTGCCGCGGGGCCCGGCCGGCAACACCTTCTCCGAGATGCTGGCCCTGGTCGCGATGGGGCGCGGGGTGTTGCCGGTGGGCGAGCAGACCCGGCACTACCACGCCCGGCCGGACCTGGCCTACGTGCCGATCCACGACGCGCCGCCGATCCGGCGCGGTCCGGTGTGGCTGGCCAGCAACACCACCACCCGGGTACGCGAGTTCGTCCGCGCGGCGGTCGACGCCAACCCCGCCCCCGCGGCCTGAGACTGTCGGACCCGGCTGGCAGCATGGCGGCGTGCGGGACGAGATCCGGGCGCTGGTCGAGGCGCTCACGCCGGGTGACGAGCAGGAGGCGCGGCACCGCGCCACGACGCTGGCCTGGCTGGCCGCGACGGAGGACATCTTCCGTCGGGTGAAGCCGCGCACCCCGTCGCCGCACCTGGTGGCCTATTTCCTGCTCCGCGACGAGACGGACGGCGCGGTGCTGCTGGTCGACCACCGCAACGCCGGGATGTGGCTGCCCAGCGGCGGTCACGTCGAGCCGGGCGAGCACCCCGCGCAGACCGTGCGCCGGGAGATGCTGGAGGAGCTGGGCGTGCCGGCCGTCTTCGCGCCGGCCCTCGGCGAGCGCCCGGCCTTCCTCACGGTGACGGAGACCGTGGGCCCGCCGGAGGAGCGGCACACCGACGTCACCCTCTGGTACGTGCTGGCCGGCAGCCGCGACCAGAAGCTGATCCCCGACCCGGCGGAGTTCCGGGGCGTCCGCTGGTGGATGCCGCGCGAGGTGGCCGAGGCCGCGCCCGGGACGGTCGAGCCGCACCTGCGCCGGATGCTGGCGAAGCTCTAGCCGAGGCCCACGGTCAGCGGGCGCGGGTGCCGGCGCGGCGTCAGCGCGGTGAGCAGCAGGACCAGCGCGCTGGCCAGGCCGAGCAGGAAGAACAGCGAGAGGGTCGGCTGACCCAGCCACTCCCAGAGCGGGTGCCAGTTCGGGTGCGGCTCGTCGAGGTGGTGCCGGGCCAGCGACGACGTGGCGAGCAGCACGGGCACCCACCAGAGGAACAGGGTGATGCCCAGCAGCAGGGGCGCCCGCCGGCGGCCCTCGGTGCGCCGGCTCGCCCAGCCGAAGACCAGCCAGGCCAGCGCGCCACCGAGCAGCCCGGCCAGCACGGCGACGGGCAGCACGGCCGGCGGCGCGGCCCGCTGCAGCGCCACGGAGAGGTACGAGCCGAAGGACCGGGGATCGTCGAAGGTGGCCCGCAGCACGGTGTCGCCCCGGCGGGCCACCAGGACGGTCTCGACCGGCTGGCTCGCCGGGTCGCAGCGCGGGTCGGCGCAGGTCAGAAGCACCTCGGAGGTCGGCTCGTACACCCGCCAGCCGGCGTCCCGGAGGCGCCGCTGCGCCGTCGCCAGCGTCTGCGCCTCCGGCGTCGGCATCGGGCCGGTCGCCGAGCCGCCGGCCGACCCCTCCTGGTATTCGCCACCGTCGCCGAGCAGCAGGTTGCGCAGGGACGCCCGGGACAGCGGCTGGCCGTAGATGACGAACAGCGCGGGGGCGGTCGACACGTCCTCGCCGAGCCGGTGGCCGGGGAACGCCTCGGCGAAGACCGCCGTGAACTCGGCCCGGTCGGGTTGCGGCCGGGAGGTCTCCCAGGCGGCCCGGGCGGCCAGCGCGCCGGTGAACAGCCCGCAGATCAGCGCCGTGAGGACCGCCCAGACGCCGACCGTGCGGCTGGCCGGCCGGCCCAGGCGGCAGCGCAGGCCGGCCCGGACCAGGTCGGCGGCCTCGCGGAGGGTGGGCCGGGTCCGCCCGGCGGGCCCGCCGTCGAGCAGCAGGCCGAGGATCTCCTCGCCGCGCTCGCGGCGGTAGGCGCGCGGATAGGCGAGCAGCAGGCGCCGGTAGCGGCGGGCGAGGGGGTCCCCCGTCGGTGGCATGGCCGTCCCCTTCAGGTCGTTCGGGTGGTGGGCCGGTGGCGGCCCGGGACGCGGGTCAGGCGGTGCGGGGGCGCAGGGCGCGCAGCCGGCTCTCGGCGGCCGTGGTGAGCCGGCGCAGCCGGACGGTCTCGGCTTGCCGTGCGTCGAGGCCGTTGGAGGTGAGCAACATATGTAAGTGATCGATACATCGTCAACGCCTTGACCCTGCCCCTGCGGCAAGGCCCAGCTTGGTCCGTGCCGGTCGCCGCGACCGGCACGAGGAGACGCGACCGGGGCGGGAGGATGGGCCTGTGGAGCTGCTGACCATCGGAGCGTTCGCCCGCGCGGCGCGCCTGACGCCGAAGGCGCTGCGGCTCTACGACGAGCTGGGGCTGCTGCCACCCGCCGCCGTCGACCCGCACTCGGGCTACCGGTACTACGCGCCGGGACAGCTCGACCGGGCCCGGCTGATCGCCGCGCTGCGCCGGGCCGGCATGCCGCTGGCCGAGATCCGGGCCGTCTGCGGCCTGCCGCCGGACGCCGCCGCCGAGGCGGTCGACGCCTGGTGGCGGCGGGTCAGCGCCGACACGGCCGCCCGCGGCCGCGCCGTCGCGCTCCTCGTCGACCAGCTCACCGAGAGGGGCACCACCATGTCCGACACCACCTTCCGGTACGCCGTCCGCTGCGAGACGGGCGCCGTCCGGGAATCCAACGAGGACACCGCGTACGCCAGTGGGACGCTGCTCGCCGTGGCGGACGGTATGCGGGGCCCGGGCGGGGCATCCGCCAGCACCGCGGCCGTGGACGCCCTGCGGCCGCTGGAGTCGGCCGACGCGCCGGCCACCGAACTACTCGCCGCGCTGGCCGACGCGGTGGGGGCCGCCGACCGGGCGGTACGCGCCCACGCGACCGCCGCGCACCAGCCGGTCACCACGCTCACCGCCGTCCTGCGGCGCGGCAGCCGGCTGGCCCTGGTGCACGTCGGGGACACCCGGGCGTACCTGCTGCGTGGCGGCGAGCTGTCCCGGCTCACCCAGGACCACACCTACGTCCAGTCGCTGGTCGACCAGGGGAAGCTCAGCCCGGCCGAGGCCGGGGCGCATCCGCAGCGGGCCCTGCTGGCCCGGGCGCTCGGGGCCGGCGAGGTCGAGGCGGACCTCGCACTGCGGACCGCCCTGGCCGGCGACCGCTACCTGCTCTGCTCCGACGGGCTCGCGGCGGTGGTCGACCCCGAGGCGTTGCACGCCGTGCTCGCCGGGGCCGACGACCCGGAGACCGCCGTCGGGCGCCTGGTCGACCTCGCGTACGCGGCGGGCGCCCCCGACAACATCGCCTGCGTGGTCGCCGACCTGGTGGAGGGGTAGTCCCCCGGCCCGGGTCGGCCTGTCCGACCCGGGTCGTACCCTGGCGATCATGCGAATTGGCATCGTGATCCTGCCCGACCAGCGCTGGTCGGACTCCCGGCGGCGCTGGCGGCAGGCGGACGAGTGGGGCTTCGACCACGCCTGGACCTACGACCACCTGGGGTGGCGCGACCTGGTCGACGGCCCCTGGTTCGACTCGATGACCACGCTGACCGCCGCCGCGACGGTGACCTCCCGGATCCGTCTCGGCACCCTGGTCGCCTCGCCGAACTTCCGGCATCCGGCGGCGTTCGCGCGGCAGGTGACCGCGCTGGACGACGTCTCCGGGGGGCGGGTGCTGCTCGGCCTCGGTGCGGGCGGCATCGGCTTCGACTCGGCGGTCCTCGGCGGGGAGACCCTGCCGCCCCGCCAGCGGGTCGACCGGTTCGCCGAGTTCACCGAGCTGCTCGACCTGATCCTGCGGGAGGACGGCACGACCTGGCGCGGCGAGTGGTTCGCCGCGGTCGACGCGCGGAACAACCCCGGGTGCGTGCAGCAGCCCCGGGTGCCGTTCGTGGTCGCCGCGAACGGGCCCCGCTCGATGCGGCTGGTCGCCCGCTTCGGGCAGGGCTGGGTGACCACCGGTCTCGGCGGTGACGACCTGGAGAGCTGGTGGTCGAGCGTGGCGGAGCTGTCCGCCCGGCTGGACGGCACGCTGGAGCAGGCGGGACGCGACCCGGCCACCCTGGACCGCTACCTGTCGCTGGACTCGGCGCCGGTCTTCTCGCTGCGCGACGCGGACTTCTTCGCCGAGCAGGTCGCCCGTGCCGCCCGGCTGGGCTTCACCGACGTGGTGACCCACTGGCCCCGGGCCAGCAGCTGGTACGCGGGCGACGAGGCCGTGCTGGTCCGGGCGGCGGAGCTGCTGCCGGAGCTGCGCCGGCTCTGACCGGTCAGGTGCCCAGGTCGCCGGTGCTGATGCCGCCGTCACCGGCGGAGACCAGCCGGAACCGGATGCAGACCACCTGCGAGTCGTCGTCGACGGGGAAGCCCACCCGGGCCCAGTAGCGGCGGTGGCCCTCGCGCCATTCCTCGATGGACCGGTCCCCCTCACCCTCCGAGCGGGCGAAATCCCAGGACACGTCGGCGAAACGGACCACCTCGACGCCGGTGACCTCGACCACGCCGATCAGCTTGTCGTCGTCGTCCACCAGGACGAGGCGTTCGCCGACGTGTTCCAGCTCCTCGTTCTCGGTGGCGTACTCGTCGGTCAGCAGTCCGGCCGTGGCGGTCTTCACGCCGGACAGCACGAGGGTGTTGAGGGTGGTGCGCAGCTCGCCCGGCGTGCCGAGGGCGAGGGTGCGGAGTCCACCGATGCGGGGCCACATCCTGCCGAGGCTAACCGCCGGCCGCCGGCCCGTCGCGGGAATTCGCCCGCCGCCCACGAGCCGAGGTCTGCGACGCCGTCGACGACGTCCTCAGATGAGCTGGCCGGCGTAGCCGGCGGCGGTGAGCACCCGGGCGTCGCCGGTCGCCGCGTGCGCCTCCAGCACCGCGTCGGCCAGCTTCACCACGTGCTCGTCGCCGTGCCGGGCCGCCCGGGCGAACACCTCCGCCGGCTCGCCGTCGGTCACGGCGGGTGCGGGGGCCGGCGTGGGTGGGGCGTACACCGAGGTCACGGCGGCCGTGGCCGACCAGGCCGCGGCGACGCTCGGTGCCCAGAGCCCCGGGTCCAGGGCCGGCAGGGTGCGCAGCACCGCGGTCGGTGCGGTCACCGCGTGCACCAGCATCACCGGGTTGCCGTGCCCGAACCGCAGGTAGTCCAGCGCGGTGCGGTGCACCAGGTCGGTGAGGGTCCGCTCGGCCGCGACCGGGTCGGCGGGCGGGTGCAGCGCGGCGACGGCGCCGGGCCATCCGGTTACGTCGGTCAGCCGGCCCAGCCGGTCCCGGATCCCGCCGGTCTGGGCCGGGATGCGGGGCACCGCGGCGAGCGCGGTCGGGACGTCGGACCGTCCGGTGAGCGGGCCGGCGCCGGGCACCGGCTGCCAGCGGGCCGCCCAGTAGCCGAGCGCCTGGCCCAGCTCGGCCAGCCGCTGCGGGTTCTCCCCGTCGGTACGCAGCACCCGCACCGCGTGCCCGACCCGGATCACCCCGTGGGTGGCCCCGGCCGCGATGCCCGGCAGCAGCCGCGGCCACCAGTCGCCGAGCACCTGGTGCCAGGGGCGCTCCCGCAGCTCCCGGTCGAAGTGGGCGAGCCAGTCGCCGGCCCGTTTCGGGTCGCCCAGCGCGGCCCGCCAGTCGTCGATCGGTCGCAACCCGCGGGGCAGCTCGTCCAGCCGGCGCAGGTAGTCGTCGAGCCAGCGGTGTACGCGCGTGCCGTGGCCGTGGCGGACCAGCGCCTCGACCGCCATCGGCCCGTGGTTGGAGAGCCAGCCCTCGAACTCCGGGCCGGTCCGGTGCAGCCGTTGGTACGCCTCGTCCAGGATGCCGTCGTCCATGCGTCGATCATCGGAGTTGAAGCGCCCTTGAGGTCAACCCTCACGGCAACTGGTCTCCGCTGAGCAGGGCGCGGACCCGGAGCCGCTCGGCGACCGGCGCCGGACAGGTCGCGACGAGCGCGGCCGTGCCGACGAACTCGGCCCCGCTGTCCCGGACCAGGTGGTGCAGCGCGTCGAGCTGCGCCCCGGTGGCCACCCAGTCGTCGGCCAGCAGCACCCGGTCGCCGGGGCCGAGGTGTCGGGCGTCCACCCCGATCCGGAGCTGCCGACCCCGGTAGTCGGCGGGCGTCCCGGCCCAGCGCATCGGTCCGACCCGCCGCCGCTCCCCGCCGTCCTTGTAGGCGGGCAGGAACCCGGCGCCGGCGGCCACCGCGACCAGCGGACCGAGCAGCAGCCCGGTCGCCTCCGGGGCGATCACGACCGTCGGCCGGGCGGCCGGGAAGAGGCCGGCCAGGGCGGGCCCGACCCCGGCCAGCACCTCGGGATCGCGCCACCAGGCGGAGAGGTCGCTGACGAGATGGCTGCTCCCCGGGCCGGGGTCGACCCAGCGGAACAGCTCGACCAGGCGTCGGCTCAGCACGCCTCCATCCTGGGGCACCGGCACCAGGCGAGGCCCCACCGGCCCCGGCCAGCACTCCTTCCTACGTTCGGTGGAGTGGTGCTAGCTTGATCGGCTACACGTACCAGGGTAAATGTGGGCATAGCACCATGATCACGTTGACTTCCGAAGTGCTTCTCTCGTTACGGTCCGAGCCGGTTTGTTCAGCAGACGAAAGGACCGGGCGGTGGCTGGTAGGCACCTTCGTACCCGCAAGTTCTCCTCGCCGGCCGGCATCGCCGCCACTGCGGCCGTCGGCGTCGTGCTCGCCATCGGCGGCACGGTCGGCGCCGTCCAGCTCACCTCGGCCGAGCCGGCCGCGACCCCGGCCGCGGTCGAGGCCCTGCCCAGCACGCTCGCCCCCAGCTCGGCGTCGCCGTCCGCCTCGCCGAGCGCCTCGCCGAGCCTCAGCCCTTCGCCGAAGGCCACCCCGAGCCCGACGGCGACCCGGACCCAGGCGGCCTCCCGGAGCAAGACCCGGACCGCGAGCCCGAAGCCGACCGCGAAGAAGACCACCACGGCCGCGAAGGTCGTGGACAGCGGCTCCTGCGGCGCGTCCTTCTACGACGAGGGGCAGATGACGGCGAACGGCGAGACGTTCAACCCGGACGCGCTGACCGCCGCGCACAAGACGCTGCCGTTCAACACGAAGGTACGGGTGACCAACCCGGCCAACGGCAAGTCCGTCGTGGTGCGGATCAACGACCGCGGTCCGTACATCGACGGCCGGTGCATCGACCTGTCCCGGGCCGCCTTCGCCGCGATCGCCTCGACCGACCTCGGCGAGCTGACCGTCAGGTACGAGGTCCTCGGCTGACCGGGTGACCGGCGGCGATCGGGTCGGCGACAGGATCCGGCCGGCCAGAACATCCTCGGACGACGGGTCAGGTTCATTCACCCGTTCACGTCCATCAGGCATGCTGTCCGGTGTACGCACGCAACCCTTCCAGTCGGGCCGCGGCCCACTGAGCCCCGGATCCCGCGCCGGCCTCGGCGCGGCCCTCGCGCTGCTCGCGATCGTCTCCGCCGTCGAGCTGGCCGACGGGCGTCCGGCGCACTACATCGCCCTGATGGTGGCCGCCCCGTTCCTCGCCGCCGCGCTCGCGTCCTGGCGGGTGGTGCTCGGGGTGGGCCTGCTCGCCACCGGGATCGGGGCCGCGTTCGCGCTGGCCGAGCAGACCATGTCACTGGTCACCGCGGTCAACGTGGCCGGCATCGCGCTGGCCACCGCGATCGCCGGCGCCGTGGCGGCGGTCCGCGAGCGGCAGTCCGAGCGGATCGCGGAGCTGTCCCGGCTCGCCTCGGTCGCCCAGCAGGCGGTGCTCCGGTCGCTCGGCCCGCAGGTCGGCACCCTGGCGGTAGCCGCCCGCTACATCTCCTCCACGGCGACCGCCGAGATCGGCGGCGACCTGTACGAGGCGATGGACACCCCGTACGGCGTCCGCATGATCATCGGTGACGTGCGCGGCAAGGGGCTGGACGCGGTCCGGCTGGCCAGCATCGTGCTGGGCTCCTACCGGCACGTGGCGTACGAGCGGGCGGACCTGCGCGCGGTGGTGACCGACCTGGACCGGGCGGTGGCCCGCAACGTGGGTGACGAGGACTTTGTCACCGCCGCGCTGGTCGAGGAGCGGGGCGGCACCCTCACCATCGTCAACTGTGGCCACCCGCCACCGCTGCTGCTGCGCCGGGGCGCGGTGATCCCGCTCGAACCGCCGGCGCCCGCACCGCCGCTCGGCTTCATGCCGGTGGTGCGGCCCCGGGTGGAGCGGCTGGAGCCGGGCGACCGGCTGCTGCTCTTCACCGACGGGCTGGGCGAGGCGCGCCGGGACGGGGAGTTCTTCCCGACGGCCGACCGGGCCTGGCGGCTGCTCGGCCACGGCACCGTGGCCGACGGTCTGGCCTCGCTGGAGACCGCCCTGGTCGAGTGGGTGCACGGCCGCCTCGACGACGACATCGCGCTGGTCCTGATGGAATACACCGGGCCGCGCAGCGCCGCCGCCACGCCCGTGCCGAGCTGGGAGGTCGGCGCGGCGGAGAGTTGAGCCGACGGCCACCGTCGGGTGAACCGGAAGTGTGTAATCGCTGTCACTTCCGAGATCGGCTTGTCGTTGGCTACCGGCGAGTAATACAGTCTGGAGTTACTGATCGGTAACACCTGTCCGGAAGCGGGGCCAGCGAGCATGACCCACTACAAGAGCAATCTTCGGGACCTCGAGTTCAACCTGTTCGAGGTCTTCGGGGCGGACCGGACGTTCGGCCAGGCGCCGTACACGGACCTGGATGTCGACACCGCCCGCAGCTTCCTCTCCGAGGTCGACCGCCTGGCCCGCGAGGATCTGGCCGCCAGCTACACGGACAGCGACCGCAACCCGCCGGTCTTCGACCCCGCGACGCACACCGCGCCGCTGCCGGAGTCGTTCAAGAAGTCCTACCAGACGTTCATGGACTCGGAGTTCTGGCGGCTGGACCTGCCGGAGGTCCTCGGCGGCACCAACGCCCCGCGCGCCCTCTGGTGGTCGCTCGCCGAGCTGGTGCTCGGCGCCAACGCCCCGATCTGGATGTACGCCTCCGGCCCGTCCTTCGCGCACGTGCTGCACGTCGAGGGCACCGAGCAGCAGAAGAAGTGGGCCCGGCTCTTCATCGAGAAGCAGTGGGGCTCGACCATGGTGCTGACCGAGCCGGACGCCGGCTCGGACGTGGGCGCCGGCCGCACCCGCGCCGTCCCGCAGCCGGACGGCTCCTGGCACATCGAGGGCGTCAAGCGCTTCATCACCTCGGGTGAGCACGACCTGACCGACAACATCGTCCACTACGTGCTGGCCCGCCCGGTCGGCGTCGAGGGCGTCGGCGGCCCGGGCACCAAGGGCCTGTCCCTCTTCGTCGTGCCGAAGTTCCACTTCGACGAGGAGACCGGCGAGCTGGGCGAGCGCAACGGCGTCTTCGCCACCAACGTCGAGCACAAGATGGGCCTGAAGGTCTCCAACACCTGCGAGGTGACCTTCGGCGAGCACGGCGTGCCGGCCAAGGGTTGGCTGCTCGGCGAGAAGCACGACGGCATCCGGCAGATGTTCATGATCATCGAGTACGCCCGGATGATGGTGGGCACCAAGGCGATCGCCACCCTCTCGACCGGCTACCTGAACGCCCTGGAGTACGCCAAGAACCGGGTGCAGGGCGCCGACCTGGTCCGGCAGACCGACAAGACCGCCCCGCGGGTGACCATCACCCACCACCCGGACGTGCGCCGCTCCCTGCTCATGCAGAAGTCGTACGCCGAGGGCCTGCGCGCGCTGGTCTGCTACACGGCCACCTGGCAGGACCGGGTCGCGGTCGCCGAGGCGGCCGGTGACGAGAAGGCCACCAAGCTGGCCAAGCGGGTCAACGACCTGCTCCTCCCGCTGGTCAAGGGCGTCGGCTCGGAGCGGGCGTACGAGCTGCTCGGCCACGAGGCGCTGCAGACCTTCGGCGGCTCCGGCTTCCTCCAGGACTACCCGCTGGAGCAGTACGTCCGGGACGCCAAGATCGACACCCTCTACGAGGGCACCACGGCGATCCAGAGCCTCGACCTGATCTTCCGGAAGATCGTCCGGGACAACGGCAAGGCGCTCATGGCCGTCGCCGGCGAGATCCAGGAGTTCATCGCCTCCGAGGCCGGCAACGGCCAGCTCAAGGAGGAGCGGCAGGCGCTGGGCAAGGCGCTCGGCGAGATCCAGAACATCCTCGGCGTGATGATGGGCTGGCTGACCGAGGCCCAGGGCGGCGACGCCCGCGCCCTCTACAAGGTCGGCCTGAGCAGCCGCCGGTTCCTGCTGGCGGTCGGCGACCTGGTGGTCGGCTGGCTGCTGCAGAAGCAGGCGGACGTGGCGTTGAAGGCGCTCGGCGGCGAGGTCTCCGCCACCGACAAGGCGTTCTACACCGGCAAGGTGGCGGCCGCCCGGTTCTTCGCCCGCGAGGTGCTGCCCCGCATCGGCGCCGACCGGCGGATCATCGAGGGCACCGACCTGGAGATCATGGACCTCCCGGAGGAGGCGTTCTGATCCCCGACGGGGTGATTCGACCCTGACGACCGACCGGCGGCCGGCGAGCGTACAGCTC
>NZ_JAMWEG010000042.1 GCF_025460765.1 Micromonospora sp. MA102 | reverse complement strand
TGTCAAGCCCCGGGTTTGATGGAGAGTTGGTTAGCTGGTTTTTAGGGGTGCGGTGACCGGGTGGGTCATCGCGTGTAGCGCCTCGTGTTCGGCGGGCGGGATGTGCCCGAGCTCGCCGTGCAAGCGGCGGTTGTTGTACCAGTCGATGTACTCGACGGTGGCCATCTCCAGGTCATCGAGCCCGCGCCACGGTCCCTTGTTCCGGACGAGTTCGGCCTTGTACAGCGAGTTGAACGCCTCGGCCATCGCGTTGTCGTAGGAGTCGCCCTTGGAGCCGACGGAGGCGACGGCGCCGGCCTCGGCGAGCCGCTGGCTGTAGCGAATCGCTCGATACTGGACTCCCCTGTCCGAGTGATGGACCAGTTTACGCAGGTCAGCACCCTGATTCTCGCGGCGCCAGATTGCCATCTTCAGCGCGTCGAGAGCCAGATCCGTGTAGAGGCTGGTGGCGACCTGCCAGCCGACGATCATGCGAGAGAACACGTCGAGAATGAACGCGGCGTACACCCAGCCCACACTCGTGCGCACGTAGGTCAGGTCGGCGACCCACAGATGGTTCGGACGTTCCGCGGTGAAGTCACGTTTGACCAGGTCACCCGGGCGACCGGTCTCGGCTGCGGGCCGGGTCGTACGGGGTGACTTGTCGCGCAGCAGCCCACGCAGCCCAGACTCGCGCATCAGCCGCTCGACGGTGCACCGGGCCACCCGCACACCGCGTCGGCGCAGCTCGTGCCAGATCTTGCGAGCGCCGTAGACGCCGTAGTTCTCCGCGTGGATCCGCTCGATCACCGCGGTCAGCTCCTCATCGCGCCAGGAGCGGGCGCTGGCGGGGCGGGTCTTGGCGGCGTAGTAGGTCGACGGTGCGATCTGTGCCGGCGTGTCTTGCAGCGCCTGCAGGACCGGCTGGACACCGTGTTCGACCCGCTGGGAGTCGACGAACTCGACCTTCATCGCGACGGACGGTCCAACTCCGCCGCGAAGAAAGACGCCGCGGAGCGCAGGATCTGGTTCGCCCGCCGCAGCTCACGCACCTCCCGCTCCAACGCGGCGAGGCGTTCCACGTCGCTGCTGGTCGTGCCCGGCCGGTCGCCGGCGTCGGTCTCGGCCTTCTTCACCCACGTGCGCAACGCCTCCGGGTGAACCCCGAGCTGACCGGCGATCCGACGGATCGCTCCGACCGCGGACGCCGGATCCCGACGGGCCTCGACCGCCAACCGGGTCGCACGCTCACGCAACTCATCGTTGTACTTCTTCGGTGCGGGCATCGCCGGTGTTCCTCCCAGGTTTCGATGTCTCCATCAAACCCGGTGCGGAACA
>NZ_JAMWEG010000008.1 GCF_025460765.1 Micromonospora sp. MA102 | reverse complement strand
GACGGCGGGTCCGCGGGCGATGCCGCGCACCCGCCGTCGCGCCGGCCGGATCCGGCGCAGGCCGAGGTCGTCGCCCACACCGACGGGCCGATGCTGGGCGTCGGCGGCCCGGGCACCGGCAAGACCGCCACCCTGGTCGAGGCGGTCGCCGCCCGGGTGGCCGAGGGCGTCGACCCGGAACACGTCCTGGTGCTCACCTTCGGCCGGCGGGGCGCCACCGAGCTGCGCCACCGGATCGAGGCGCGGATCGCCGGTGACGGCCAACGCGTGGTCCGCGAGCCGCTGGTCCGCACCTTCCCGGCGTACGCCTTCGGGCTGCTCCGCCGGGCCGCCGCCGAGCGCGGCGAACCCTCACCCCGGCTGCTCACCGGCCCCGAGCAGGATCTGATCATCCGCGAGCTGCTCGACATCGTGGGCGAGGAGCCGGACGACGACCCGGTCGGCTGGCCGGAGGACCTGCGCCCCGCGCTGCGCACCCGGGCCTTCGCCCAGCAGCTCCGCGATCTGCTGATGCGCGCCGCTGAGCGGGGTGTGGGCCCGGTCGAGCTGGCCCGGCTGGGTGAGAAGCTGGGCCGCGCCGACTGGCCGGCCGCCGCCCGGTTCCTCCGCGAGTACGTGGCCGTCCTCGCCCTGCGCGACGTGAGCAACCGGGGCTCGATCGCCTACGACCCGGCCGAGCTGGTCCGGGCCGCCACCGGCATGCTGCTGGACGACCCCGAGCTGCTGGCCGCCGAGCGCCGCCGGCTCGCCCACGTCTACGTCGACGAGCTGGCCGACACCGACCCCGCCCAGCTCGACCTGCTCGCCGTCGTGGCCGGTGGCGGCAAGCCCCTGGTCGCCTTCGCCGACCCGGACTCCTCCACGTACGCCTTCCGCGGCGCCGACCCGGCCGGGGTGACCACCTTCCCGCACCGGTTCCGCACCGCCTCCGGCGCGCCGGCCGCCCAGGTCACGCTCACCACCTCCTACCGGGCCGGGCCGGAGCTGCTGGCGGCGACCGCCCGGCTGGCCCGCCGGCTGCGCGGCCCGGCGGCGCACCGGCGGCTGCGCCCGCTCCCCGACGCCCCGCCCGGCGCGCTGGAGGTCCGCACCTTCCGCTCGGCCACCAGCGAGTCCGCCTGGCTGGCCCACGCGCTGCGCGAGGCGCACCTGCTCGACGGGGTGCCCTGGTCCCGGATGGCGGTGCTGGTCCGCTCCACCGGCCGGCAGCTGCCCTCGCTGCGGCGCGCCCTGCACACCGCCGGAGTGCCGACCGTGGTGCACGGCGAGGACCTGCCGCTGCACCTCCAGCCCGGCGTGGCCCCGCTGCTGCTCCTGCTCCGCTGCGCGCTCGACCCCGACCGGCTCGACGAGGAGTCGGCGGTCGCCCTGCTGCACTCGCCGCTGGGCGGCGCGGACCCGCTCGCCGAGCGGCGGCTGCGCCAGGGGCTGCGGGCGCTCGCGCTGGCCGCGGGCGACCGCCGCCCGTCCGGCGAGCTGATCGTCGAGGCCCTGCGCGACCCGGCCGAGCTGGCTGCCGTCGAGCGGCGCTGGGCGGCGCCGGCGCAGACCGTGGCACACCTGCTGGACACCGCCCGGCAGGCCGCCGCCGCGCCCGGTGCGACCGCCGAGGACGTGCTCTGGGCGGTGTGGCGGGAGAGCGGCCTCGCCGAGCGCTGGGCGGGGGCGATCACCCGGGGCCGGGCCGCCACCGGCGAGCACGAGACCGCGCAGCGCTGGCGGGCCGAGGCCGCCGACCGCGACCTGGACGCGGTCATGGTGCTCTTCGACGCGGCGGCCCGGTTCACCGACCGGCTGCCCGGCGCGCGCACCGAGGTCTTCCTCGACCACGTTCTCGGGCAGGAGCTGCCGGCCGACACCCTCGCGGCCAGCGCCGACCGGGGCGAGGCGGTCCGCCTGCTCACCGCGCACGCCGCCAAGGGTCTGGAGTGGGACCTGGTCGCGGTCGCCGGCGTGCAGGAGGGTGTCTGGCCCGATCTGCGGCTGCGCGGCAGCCTGCTCGGCTCGGAGCGGCTGGTCGACGTGCTCGCCGGCCGGGCCGACGGCGCCGGGCTGCGGGCCAGCCTGGTCGGGCAGACCTCGGCGCTGCTGGACGAGGAGCGCCGGCTGTTCCACGTGGCCATCAGCCGGGCGCGGCGGCGCCTGCTGGTCACCGCGGTGGCCTCGGCGGCGGTCGGCGGCGACGACCACGAGGAGCAGCCCAGCCGATTCCTGCACGAGCTGGCCGCCATCGATCCGCCCACCGTCGGCGGGGGCGGAACGACCCCGCCCGCCCCGGATCCCGGACCGCGCCCGAGCGGCCCGACCGGCGGCGCCCCGACCGGCGGCGTCCCCACCGGTGGCGGCCCGACCGGCGGCGCCCCGACCGGCGGCGCCCCCACCGGTGGCGGCCCGACCGGCGCCGCCTCGACCGGGGTCACCGGCCGGGGGCGGGACCGACGTGCCGGCGACGGCGCCGCCGGGACTCCGGCCCGCGCGGCCGGGCGACCCGGCGACGGTGCCACGCTGACCGTCCCGCCCATGTCGGACGGGCCGGTGCCGGCGGGAGACGAGGACCCGCAGGACGCGGTGCCCGGCGCGCTGCCGGTCACCCTGCCCCCGCGCGGGCTCACCCTGTCCGCGCTGGTGGCGGAGCTGCGTACCGCGATCACCGACCCGGCGGCACCGGTCACCCGGCGGCGCGCGGCGGCGGCCGAGCTGGCCCGGCTGGCCGCCGCCGGAGTGCCCGGCGCGCACCCGGACGACTGGTGGGGGCTGCGGGGCCTCTCCGACGACCGGCCGCTGGTCGACGAGGGCGAGCCGGTGCGGGTCACCCCGTCGGCCATGGAGAGCGCGCTGCGGTGCAGCCTGCGCTGGCTGCTGGAACGGCACGGCGGCAGCGCACCGGCCAGCGCCGCGCAGGGGGTCGGCAACCTGGTGCACGCCGCCGCCATGCTGGCCGAGGACGCCAGCGTCGACCGGACGGCCCTGCTGGAGTACGTGGCCGCCCGGTTCGACGCCATCGAGCTGGCCGCCCGCTGGATGGTCGGCCCGGAACGGTCCCGTGCCGAGGCCATGGTGGACAAGCTGCTGCGCTGGCTGGCCGGCAACCCGCGGCGGCTGCTCGCCATCGAGCACGAGTTCGCGGTCCGCCTCGACGACCCGCGCCGGCCCGTCGAGCTGACCGGCCGGGTCGACCGGCTGGAGGTCGACGCCGAGGGGCGGCTCGTGGTGATCGACCTGAAGACCGGCAAGTCCACCGCCGTCACCGAGCGGGAGGTGGCCGAGCACCCGCAGCTCGGCGCCTACCAGGCGGCCGTGGAGGCGGGGGCGTTCGCCGAGTTCGGCGAGGAGTCCGGGGGCGCCGCGCTCGTGCAGCTCGGCACCGGCGCCAAGGACGCCAAGGAGCAGGCCCAGGCGGCCGCCGGGGAGGGTCCCGAGGCCGGCTGGGCCACCGCGCTGGTCCGGCGTACCGCCGACACGATGGCCGCCGCCACCTTCGCCGCCGTCGCCAGCTCGAAGTGCCGGGTCTGCCCGGTGCGCACGAGCTGCCCGGTCTCCGGGCAGGGCCGCCAGGTCGTCGAGCCGCCCACGGAGCACGCATGACGACGCAGCCGACGCTGTTCGGCACCACCGCCACCCCGACGCCCCGGACCGCCGACGCCGGCCCCCGCTACACCCCGGTCGAGCTGGCCAGACTGCTCCGGTTGCCGGCGCCCACCCGGGAACAGGCGGCGATCATCGCCGCGCCGGTGGAGCCGCTGCTGGTGGTCGCGGGCGCCGGCTCGGGCAAGACGGAGACGATGGCCGCCCGGGTGGTCTGGCTGGTCGCCAACTCCTACGTGCGCCCCGAGCAGATCCTCGGCCTCACCTTCACCCGCAAGGCGGCCGGCGAGCTGGCACACCGCGTACGCACCCGGCTCGACCAGCTCATCCGCCGGCTCGGCCGGCAGGGCAGGGATCCGCACGAGGATCCCCTGGCCGGCGAGCCGACCGTCTCCACCTACCACTCGTACGCCGGCCGGATCGTCACCGAGCACGGGCTGCGCGCCGGCTACGAGCCGACCACCCGGCTGCTCACCGAGGCGTCCCGCTGGCAGCTCGTCGACCTGCTGGTCCGCAACTACGACGGCGACATGTCCGAGGTGGACCGGATGCCGTCGACCATCACCGACGCCGTGCTCGCCCTGGCCGGGGAGCTGGACGAGCACCTGGTCGACCCGGACGAGCTGGCTGCCTGGACCGGCCGGTTCTTCGCCGAGGTGCAGTCCCGGCCGGGTCGGGTCTACGCCGACGTGCGTAAGGCCCTCCAGCTCCAGCAGACCCGGCTGAAGCTGCTGCCGCTGGTCCGCGCGTACGGCCGGCGCAAGGACGACTTCGAGGCGATGGACTTCGCCGACCAGTTGGCGCGGGCCGCTCGGGTGGCCCGCGACCATCCTGGGGTGGGGGTGATCGAGCGGGACCGGTTCCGGGTGGTGCTGCTCGACGAGTACCAGGACACCAGTCACGCCCAGGTGGTGCTGCTCAACGCCCTGTTCGGCGGGGGCCACCCGGTCACCGCGGTGGGCGACCCCTGCCAGTCCATCTACGGCTGGCGCGGGGCCAGCGCCGGCACGCTGGACCGGTTCCCCACCGAGTTCGCCCGCACCGACGGGGTCCCGGCCGAGGTGCTCAGCCTCACCACGAGCTGGCGCAACCGCCCGGAGATCCTCGGCGTCGCCAACGCGCTGTCGGTGCCGCTGCGGGCGGCCGGCGCCCGGGTGCCCGAGCTGCACGCCGCGCTCAGCGTCCGCGACCCGATCCCGCACCGCAGCCCCGGCGGGCGGGCCGCCGGCACGGTGCACTGCGCGCTGCTGGAGACGTACGCCGACGAGGCCGACTGGATCGCCGACAGCGTGCTGGCCGCCTGGCGCGGCGCGGCCGGGATGCCGGAGGCGCTGCCCGAGCACATCCCGGCGCACCGGCGCCCCACCACCGCAGTGCTGGTCCGGCTGCGCAGCCAGATCCCGGCTCTCGAGGCGGCGCTGCGCGCCCGCGGGCTGCCCGTCGACGTGGTGGGCCTGGGCGGGCTGCTGGACACCCCCGAGGTCCGGGACGTGGTCTGCACGCTGCGGGTGCTCGCGGATCCGACCGACGGGGCGGCGCTGCTGCGGCTGCTCACCGGCGCGCGCTGGCGGATCGGGCCGCGCGACCTGGTCGCCCTGCACCGGCGCGCCCGTGCCATCGCGCGGGCCCGCCGGGAGGTGACCGGCGACGACGAGCCGGAGATCACCGTGGACGCGCTGGACGAGGCCACCCTGGTCGAGGCGCTGGCCGACCTGGGGCCGGCGCAGGCGTACTCGGCGGAGGGGTTCGCGCGGCTGCGGTCGTACGGGATGGAGCTGGCGCTGCTGCGCTACCGGCTGGACCAGTCCCTGCCGGAGCTGATCGCGGACATCGAGCGGACCATCGGCCTGGACGTGGAGGTGGCGGTCCGGGCCGGCCGGGACGGCGCCGGCGACGCCGGCCTGGCCCGTGCCCACCTGGACGCGCTCGGCGACGTCGCGGCCCGGTTCAGCGGTGAGACGCCCGGTGCCACGCTGGCCGGTTTCCTCGCCTACCTGGCCGCCGCCGAGGACGAGGAGCGCGGCCTCACCCCGGGCGAGGTCGAGGTGGTGGAGGGTGCGGTGCAGATACTCACCGCGCATGCCGCCAAGGGTCTGGAGTGGGACGTGGTGTCGGTGGCCGGGCTCACCCGGGGGGTCTGGCCCGGGCCGGTGCGCAACTCCGACCACTGGCTGGGCGGGCTCGGTGTGCTGCCGTTCCCGCTGCGTGGCGACGCGGACGGGCTTCCCGAGCTGGGCCTTGCCGGTGCGGAGGACCAGCGCGGGGTGGTCCGGGCGGTGGAGAACTTCACCGACGCCTGGCGGGCGCACGACGAGCGGGAGGAGCGCCGGCTGGCGTACGTGGCGGTGACCCGTCCCCGCCGGCTGCTGCTCTGCTCCGGCTACTGGTGGGGGGAGGGGACGAAGAAGTTCCGCGGCCCCTCGGTCTTCCTCCGCGAGGTGCACGACGCCTGCCTGGCCGGCGCGGACGGCCACCTGGTCGACGCCTGGGCGCCCGAACCCGCCGGGGACGCGGTCAACCCGACCACGGAGACGGTGCTGCGGGCGGAGTGGCCGGCCGACCCGCTCGGCGCCCGCCGTCCGGCGCTGGCCGAGGCGGCCGCCCTGGTCCGCCGCTACCTGGCCGACCCCGAGGCGGCCCGCCGCGAGGAGGCCCTGCTGGCCGCGGGCGCCGGGGCCGCCGGGAGCGCCGACGAGGCACTGCCGGGCGCCCCCGAGCCGCCCGCCGAGGACGCCGAGGTGGCCCGCTGGCGGCGGGAGGCCGACCTGCTCCTCGCCGAACGGGCCGAGCTGGCCCGGCGGGCCGAGGCGGTCGAGGTGGAGCTGCCCGGGCACCTGTCGGTGACGCAGCTGGTGGCGCTGCGCCGCGACCCGGAGGCCCTGGCCCGGACGCTGCGCCGGCCGATGCCCACCGAGCCCAACCCGTACGCCCGGCGGGGCACCGCCTTCCACACCTGGCTGGAGCAGCGCTTCGGCGCCGACCGGCTGCTCGACGTGGACGAGCTGCCCGGCGCGGCCGACGAGGACGCCGCCCCGGACGACGCGCTCACCGAGCTCCAGGAGCGCTTCCTGGCCAGCGAGTGGGCCGACCGGGTGCCGGTGGAGGTGGAGGTGCCCTTCGCCACAGTGATCGCCGGGGTGGTGGTCCGGGGCCGGATGGACGCCGTCTTCGCCCGCCCCGGCGGCCGCTACGACGTGGTCGACTGGAAGACCGGCCGGCAGCCCGCCGGGCGGGAGGCCGACGCCGCGGCCGTGCAGCTGGCCGTCTACCGGCTGGCCTGGGCCGAGCTGGCCGGGGTGCCGGTCGAGCGGGTCGGGGCCGCCTTCCACTACGTCCGGGACGCCGTGACCGTCCGCCCGGCCGACCTGCTGGACGCCTCCGGGCTGACCGCGCTCGTCGCCGCCGTGCCGGAATTTCCGACAGAGGGCGCGCTCTCGCCGAGATCGTGGTAGGTTAGCTCCGTTGCAGTTTTGGTTTCCAGAGACTCTGTGTGCGCCTGGCGGATTGTGGCCCCAGGCGCTCTTTGTTGTGTCCGGAGTTCTCCGGGCGGGGCGACCAGCAGCGACAGGCACGCCGCGCACTCGCGCGCGGCGGGCTCCTCTTCGGTCCGCAACAGGTGCGGGTCCGAACGTTCCGTCAAGGAGACGAAACACATGGCAATTGGCACCGTCAAGTGGTTCAACGCTGACAAGGGCTTCGGCTTCATCACCCCCGACGACGGCGGCGCCGACGTCTTCGCCCACTTCTCGGCGATCCAGACCTCCGGCTACCGGAGCCTGGACGAGAACCAGCGGGTCGAGTTCGAGGTGACCCAGGGCCAGAAGGGCCCGCAGGCGGAGAACATCCGTCCGCTCTGATCTTCGGATCACTCCGTAACACCCATCGCGCCCCCCGGGCGCGGTGACGGGCCGGTCCGCCGCGCAGCCCACCCGCTCTGCGGGACGTGGCGTGCTGCGGCGGGCCGGCCCGTACCTTTCGGTTCGTGCTTGTGACCACCGGTGACGCCGGTGACGCGCCGCTCCCCGGCGCCTTTCCTCGACACGTGCCGCGTCGAGGAAGGCTTTCCGCATGACCATGACCATTCCCACCTTCGCCGCCACCGGCCTGGCCCCGGCGCTGGTCAGTGAACTGACCGCGCAGGGCATCACCGAGCCGTTCCCGATCCAGGCGGCGACCCTGCCGGACTCGCTGGCCGGCCGCGACGTGCTCGGCCGCGGTCGCACCGGCTCCGGCAAGACGCTCGCCTTCGGGCTGCCGCTGCTGCACCGCACGGCCGGTCGCCGTGCCCGCCCGGGTCGCCCGCTGGCGCTCGTGCTGGTCCCCACCCGCGAACTGGCCCAGCAGGTGACCGCGGCGCTCACCCCGTACGCCCGGGCGCTCGGGCTGCGCTGCGCCACCGTGGTCGGCGGGCTCTCCCTCCAGCGGCAGGCGGACGCGCTGCGCTCCGGCGCCGAGGTGGTGGTGGCCACCCCGGGCCGGCTGCACGACCTGATCGACCGGCGGGACGCCCGGCTCGACGAGGTGGCCGTCACCGTGCTCGACGAGGCCGACCAGATGGCCGACATGGGCTTCCTGCCGCAGGTCACGAAGCTGCTGGAGCAGGTCGCCCCGAACGGCCAGCGGATGCTCTTCTCGGCCACTCTCGACGGCGGTGTCGACAAGCTGGTCCGCCGCTTCCTGAGCCGCCCGGTCTCCCACTCCGTCGATCCGGGCACCGCCACGGTGACCGCGATGACGCACCACGTGCTGCACGTCGAGGCGGAGGACAAGCCGGCCGCGCTGGCCCACATCGCCGCCCGCGAGGGCCGCACCATCCTGTTCATGGCGACCAAGCACCGCGCCGACCGTGTCGCCCGCCAGCTGCTCGCCAAGGGCGTACGCGCCGCCGCGCTGCACGGCGGCAAGACCCAGCCGCAGCGCACCCGGATCCTGGAGCAGTTCCGCAGCGGCCAGGTCACCGCGCTGGTGGCCACCGACGTGGCGGCCCGGGGCATCCACGTCGACGGGCTGGACATGGTGGTCAACGCCGACCCGCCCACCGAGGCGAAGGACTACCTGCACCGGGGCGGTCGGACCGCCCGGGCGGGGGAGTCCGGCACCGTGGTCACCCTGGTCCTGCCGGAGCAGCGCCGCGACGTCTCCCGGCTGATGACCGTGGCCGGCATCACCCCGCAAACCGCCCGGGTCCGGTCCGGCGACGAGGAACTGGCCCGGGTCACCGGTGCCCGTCAGCCCAGCGGCGTCCCGGTCACCCTCACCCCGCCGCCCGCACCCCACCCGGCACAGGCCTCGCGGCCGGCCCGGTCCCGCCGCCCGCGTCGCCGCTGACCGGCCACCTGCCGTTCGGCGGGGTGGCGGCGCCCGGACCGCCGGACGCCGCCACCTCGCGAAGCTGAAGCCGCGGTCCCGGGCCGCGTCGCACCCGCGGCCCGACACCGACCCGGGGGTCAGGGTGCCGCGGCGCGGTCCGCCAGCAGGTCGGCGAGGGTGGTCCGGTCGACCACCAGGGCGATGGCGCCGTCCACCGCGAGCCAGACGTCCCGCAGCCCGGCGGCCACCCCGTGGTAGCCGGCCCGGTCAGCGGGCATGCCCCGCACGCTGGTCAGCGCGCCGCCCACCGCCCGCAGCACGTCACCCACGCTGATCTCGGTGGGCGGGCGGGTGAGGGCGTACCCGCCCTCGGTGCCGCGGTGGCTGTGCAGCAGCCCGGCCCGGCGGAGGTCGAGCAGGATGCCCTGGAGAAAGCTGAGCGGGATGCCCTGGCGGTCGGCCAGGCTCGCCGCCTTGACCAGCTCGCCGCCACCCAGCCCCCCGTCGCCGGTGGAACCGGCGGCGTCGGCGACGGCGAGCATGGCCCGGAGCGCGTAGTCAGCGCGCGCGGAGACGTACACGGCCTCAGTTGCCGGCCTGGTCCAGCACGCCCCATCGGCGGCGGATCGCCTTGTCGGCCGCACCGAACGCGGCGTCCACCAGCAGGCCCACCACCAGGATGACGATCATGATGGCCATCAGCCGGGGCGCCTCGTTCAGTTCCCGGGCGTAGGTCAGCTGCGCGCCGATCGACGTCCGGGTGGCGATGACCACCAGCAGCTCGCCGGCCATCAGGCTGCGCCAGGCGAACGCCCAGCCCTGCTTGAGCCCGGCCACGATGGCCGGCAGCGCGGCCGGCGCGATCACGTACCGGTAGAGGTCGAGCCCGCGGGCGCCGAGGTTGCGGCCGGCCCGGACCAGCAGCGGCGGCACGTAGTCGACGCCGTGGATGACCCCGTTGGCCACCGAGGGCGCCGCGCCGAGCACCACCACGAAGAAGATGGCCTGCTCGCTGAGCTGGAACAGCAGGATCGCGAGCGGGAACCAGGCGATCGACGGCATGGTCTGCAACGCGGTGATCATCGAGCCGAGCGCGGCGCGGAGCACCTTCACCCGGGCCACCGCGAGGCCGAGCAGCAGGCCGACGGCGACCGCGGCGGCGAAGCCCACGGCGGCCCGCCGGGCGGTGGTGGCCAGGCCGTCCCAGAGCGCGGAGCTGATCAGGTAGTGGCCGAGGTCCTCGAAGACCACCACCGGGCCGGGCAGCGCCCACGGGTCCTTCCAGCCGGTCCAGACCACCGCCTGCCAGAGGGCGACGGCCAGGGCCAGCGCGGCCAGCTTCGGCCAGGTGGCCGACCAGCCGCGGCGCAGCCGGGACGGCGTCTTCTCCCGGCCGGCGGTCTCCAGGGCGTCGAGGCCGGAGATCTCCGCGTCGGTGCGCGGGGAACCGGTGAGGGTGTCACTGGCCATGGCGGCCCACCTCCGTACGCAGCCGGTCGGTGACGTCGGCGGCGATGGCCGCGATCTCCGGCGAGTCGATCCGCCGGGGTCGCGGCACGTCGACCTCGGTGGAGTAGATGATCCGGCCGGGCCGGCTGGACAGCAGGATGATCCGGTCGGCGAGCCGGGCCGCCTCGCGGACGTTGTGCGTAACGAAGATCACGGTGAGCTTCCGCTCCGACCAGATCCGCTCCAGCTCGTCGTGCAGGATGTCCCGGGTCATCGCGTCGAGCGCGCCGAACGGCTCGTCCATCAGCAGCACCGGGGTGTCGAGGGCGAGGGTGCGGGCCAGCGCGACGCGCTGCCGCATCCCGCCGGAGAGCTGGTGCGGGCGCTTGCGGCCGAAGTCGGAGAGGTGGACGGTCCGCAGCAGTTCGGCGACCCGCGCCCTGCGCTCGTTCCGCGGGAGCCCGCGCAGCTTGAGCGGCACCTCGACGTTGCCCTCGACGGTCAGCCACGGGAAGAGCGCCGACTCCTGGAACATGAGGCCGGGGTTGACCCCCTCGCCCAGCTCGATCCGGCCGCCGCTGGTCCGGTCCAGCCCGGCGACCAGGTTGAGCAGCGTGCTCTTGCCGCAGCCGGACGCGCCGACCAGGCAGACGAACTCGCCGGGGGCGACGTCCAGCGACACCCCGTCCAGCGCCAGGACGGCGTGCTCGCCCTGGCCGTACACCTTGGTCACGCCGCGCAGCGCGACCGAGCCGGTCGCGCTGCGCGGGGTCGTCGTGGTCGACGTCACGGCTGGACGACCTCGGCCTTGCCCTCGGCCTTGAGCACCTCGTTGAGGTACTTCAGGTCGTAGAGGCCGTTGAGGTCCACCGGCTGGGTCAGCCCGACGGCGACGGCGTGGTCCAGGCCGGTCTTCAGCGAGGACGGGATCGGGTCGTTGGTGAACTCCAACGTCGGCCAGGCCTGCTTGATCAGTTTGAGGTCCAGCGGCTTGCCGGTGATCTTGCCGATGTGGTCGGAGATGGCCTGCTGGGCCTCGTCCGGCTTGGTGTTGACGTACTCGTTCGCCGCGACCTGCCCCTCGACCAGCTTCTTCACGACGTCCGGGTGCGCCTTGAGGAATTTGGTGCTGACCAGCAGGTTGGTGATGACGAACTTCTTGTCCGGCCAGAGGTCCCGCTCGTCGACCAGCACCTTGCCGCCCGCGTTGACCAGCCGCGAGACGAAGGGCTCGGGCACCCACGCGCCGTCGATGGCGCCGCTGGTGAAGGTCTCCACGGTCTGCGCGTTCTCCTGGGGGACCACCTTGACGTCGCCGCCGCCCTCCTTGGTGGTCTGCAGGCCCTTCTCCTTGAGCCAGTAGCGCAGCGCGACGTCCTGGGTGTTGCCGAGCTGCGGGGTGGCGATCTTCTTGCCGCGTAGCTGCTCCACCGAGGTGATCTCCGGCTTCACCACGAGCGCGACGCCGCCGGACGCGGCGCCGGACACCACCCGGACCGCCTCGCCCTTGGACTTCGAGAAGGCGTTCACGGTCGGGTTCGGACCGATGTACGTGGCGTCGAGCGCGCCGGAGAAGACCGCCTCGATGGCCGCCGGCCCGGCGTTGAAGGTCTTGGTCTCCAGGGTGACGTCGCCCAGCTTCTCCTTGAAGATGCCCTTCTCCACGCCCACCACGGCGGGCGCGTGGGTGATGTTCGGGAAGTAGCCCAGGCGCAGGGTGACCGGGCCGGAGCCGCCGGCCGCGTCGTCGTCGCCGCAGGCCGCGGTGGCGCCCAGGGTGGCCGCGCCGACCACGGCGAGGGTGGCCAGGGTGACCAGGCGGCGGAAGGGGAGCCGTCTCATCGAGTATCCAATCCGCAGTATTCCTACTTAGTTGGTAGGAAGACTGGGGCAGGCCGTGAACGGCGTCAAGACCCGTCCGCGATCCGGGACGCCCGACCTGGAAGTTCTCGACAATTCCCACCTGTTCGGTGGAGATAGTCGCGCCGGTCGGCCAGCGGCCGACACCGCCGTCCGGTGGGCCCGCGCACACCGCCGGTGCGGGCGCTGCCGACGCGTTAGGGTCGATCACGTGCCGACGCGGAGAGCGACAATTCCAGCGACGAAATACCCGGTCGAGCGGTTCACCCTCGACAACGGCCTGCGGGTGGTGCTCACCCCCGACCGCAGCGCCCCGGTCATCGGGGTGGCGGTGGTCTACGACGTCGGCATCCGCTCCGAACCGGAGGGGCGCACCGGCTTCGCGCACCTCTTCGAGCACCTCATGTTCCAGGGCTCGGAGAACCTGGAGAAGCTGGCCCACTTCCGGCACGTCCAGGGCGCCGGCGGCACCTTCAACGGCTCCACCCACCTGGACTACACCGACTACTACGAGACCCTGCCCAGCAACGCGCTGGAGCGGGCGCTCTTCCTGGAGGCCGACCGGATGCGCGGCCCCCGCCTGACCGAGGAGAACCTGCGCAACCAGGTCGACGTGGTCAAGGAGGAGATCCGGGTCAACGTGCTCAACCGGCCGTACGGCGGGTTCCCCTGGCTCACCCTGCCGCCGGTCATGTTCGACACCTTCCCCAACGCGCACGACGGCTACGGCTCCTTCGACGACCTGGAGTCGGCCACCGTCGGCGACGCGGCCGACTTCTTCCGCCGCTACTACGCCAGCGGCAACGCCGTCCTGGCGGTGAGCGGGGACGTCGACGTGGCCGAGGCGACGGCGCTGATCGAGCGGCACTTCGGCGACGTGCCGGCCCGCCCCGCCCCGGAACGCCCCGACTTCACCGAGCCCGACCTCACGGCGGAGCGGCGCACCTCGTACACCGACAAGCTGGCCCCGCTGCCGGCGGTGGCCGGGGCCTGGCGCGTGCCCGACCCGCTGACCGACTTCGCCGGCTACCTGCCGTACGTGGTGCTGGCCGAGGTGCTCACCGACGGCGACGCCTCCCGGCTGGTCGAGCGGCTGGTCCAGCGGGACCGCTCGGTCACCAGCCTGGGCGGCTACCTCGGCTTCATGGGCGACCCGTTCGACGTGCGCGACCCCACCGCGCTGCTGCTCCAGGCACACCTGCCGCCCGGCGGTGACGTGGACAAGGTGCTGCGGACCGTCGACGAGGAGCTGGACCGGCTGGCCACCGACGGGCTGACCGAGGGGGAGCTGGCCCGCACCCAGGCGCGGATGGCCACCCACCTGCTGCGGGACACCGACGCGGTGCTCGGCCGGGCGCTGGGAATGGCCGTCCTGGAACAGCAGCGCGGCGAGCCGGGCCTGATCAACGAGCTGCCCCGGCTGGTCGGCGAGGTGACCGACGAGCAGGTCCGAGCCGCCGCCGCCACCCTCCGGCCGGAGCGCCGGGCGTCCATCGAGGTCATCCCCGGCGGTGCCCGGTGAGCGCCGCCGCGAACGGAGGAAGTCCAGTGAGCGCGAGGAGTGAGCCGGGTCTGCGAGCCCCGCAGTCGCGAACGGAGAAGGCGCAGTGACGGCAACCGTGGAGACGGGCACCCGGCCGCTGCCGGCGCTCGGTCCCAACCGCAAACTCAAGCTCCCCAAGCAGGCCGAGCGCACGCTCGGCAACGGCCTCACCGTGATCGCCGTGCGCCGCAGCGCGATCCCGCTGGTCGAGCTGCGGCTCTGGATGCCGTTCGGGCGTACCCACCTGGCCCGCGGCGGGATGCTCGCGCAGACCCTGCTCTCCGGCACGGAGACCCACACGGCGACCCAGCTCGCCGCGGAGTTGCAGAAGGTCGGCGGCGGGCTCTCCGCCGGCATCGACCCCGACCGGCTGATGCTCTCCGGGGCGGGCCTGGTCACCGGCCTGGACCGGATGCTGGAGCTGCTCGCCGACGTGCTCACCGGGGCCACCTACCCGGCCGACTGGGTGGAGACCGAGCGGGAGCGGCTGGTCGACCGCATCCAGGTCGCCCAGAGCCAGCCCGCCCACCTGGCCCGCACCGCGCTGCTCAAGCGGATCTACGGCCGGCACCCGTACGCCGTGCAGACCCCCGAGCCGGACCAGGTGCGCGCGGTGCGGCCCCCGGTGCTGCGCCGGCTGCACGCCGAGCGGGTACACCCGGCCGGGGCGGTGCTCGTGCTGGTCGGCGACGTGCAGCCGGAGAAGGCGCTGGACGCCGCCGAGCGGGCCCTGTCCGGCTGGAAGGGGGAGGGGCAGCCGGCCGAGCTGCCGCCCGCGCCGCCGCTGGAGCTCGGCCCGGTGCTGCTGGTCGACCGCCCCGGCTCGGTGCAGTCGTCGTTGCGGATCGCGCTGCCCGCGGTGCCCCGCACCCACCCCGACCACGCCGCACTGCAACTGGCCAACCTGCTCTTCGGCGGCTACTTCTCCTCCCGCTGGGTGGAGAACATCCGCGAGGACAAGGGCTACACGTACGGGCCGCACTCGCTGATCGAGCACTCGGTCGCCGGGTCGGTGCTGGTCGCCGCCGCCGAGGTGGCCACCGAGGTGACCGCGCCCGCCCTGCTGGAGACCACGTACGAGCTGGGCCGGTTGGCCACCCTGCCGCCCAAGCCGGACGAGCTGGAACAGGCCCGCCAGTACGCCCTCGGCACGCTCCAGCTCGGCATGTCCACGCAGGCCGGCCTGGCCTCGCTGACCAGCGCGTACGCGGGCAACGGCCTGCGGCTGGACTTCCTCGCCGAGCACGCCGCCCGGCTGGCCGCGGCGACCGTGGACGACGTGGCCGCGGCGGCGGCCCGCTACCTCGCGCCGGCGCAGGCGGTCACCGTGGTGCTCGGCGACGCCGAGCGGGTCGCCGACGGCCTCGCCGCGCTCGCCCCGATCCGCACGGAGTCCGCGTGAGCGCGAGGAGTGAGCCGGGTTTGCGAGCCCCGCAGTCGCGAACGAAAGAAGGCACCGCGTGAGCGCGAGGAGTGAGCCGGGTTTGCGAGCCCCGCAGTCGCGAACGAAAGAAGGCACCGCATGACTGGTGAGCCCGCCCCACCGCTGGCCCGGACCACGCTGGACCGGGCGGCGCACCGGCGGACCGACCCGGACTGGCTCGCCGAGGCGTGGGAGCACGCCCGGGTGCTCGTGCTGGACTCGACCGACGGCGGCCGCACGCTGGTCCGCGGCGCGGCGGCCCCGCCGGAGCTGGTGCTGGTCGGCTCCGGCGAGCTGCCCGAGGTGCCCCGGTCGGTGCCGATGTTCCTCGGCGTCGAGTCGGACGGCGTACCGGTCTTCGCGGTGGACGCGCCGCTGCCGGAGCTGGCCGGCACCCGCCGGGTCAACCTGCGCGAGGTCGGCCACCTGCTGACCGACCGCGACGCCGGCATCTTCACCACCGCGCTGGCGCTGCTCAACTGGCACGTCCGGCACGGCTACTCCTCGTCGACGGGGCAGCCGACCGAGGTGGACGAGGCCGGCTGGTCCCGGGTCGACCCGGCCGGCGGCCGGATCTGGCCGCGCACCGACCCGGCGATGATCGTGCTGGTGCACGACGGCGTGGACGGCCCGGACGGGCGCTGCCTGCTGGGCAACAACGCCACCTGGCCGCGCACCCCGGGGGAGCGCCGCTACTCCTGCCTGGCCGGCTACGTGGAGCCGGGCGAGTCGGCCGAGGCCGCCGTGCTGCGCGAGGTCCGCGAGGAGGTCGGTGTCGCGGTCGAGGAAATCGCGTACGCCGGCAGCCAGTCCTGGCCCTTCCCCGGCTCGCTGATGCTCGGCTTCCTGGCCCGCGCGGACGCCGACGCGCCGATCCGGGTGGATCCGGCCGAGATCGCCCATGCCCGCTGGTTCACCCGGCGGGAGATCGGCGCCGCGTTGGCCGACCAGCCGATCCGCGTGGACGGCGGCGACCGGCTGCTGCTTCCGCCGCCCTCGTCGATCGCCCTCTTCCTGGTCCACCGCTGGCTCGACGGCCACTGCTGACCAGCAACCTGCCGCCCGCCGATCTGCCGCCCGCCGCTCTGCCGACCTGCGCTCTGCCGACCTGCGCTCTGCCGACCGGCGGTCTGCCGACCGGCGGTCTGCTGATCGTCGGACACAACGGGCCCGGACGCGGTTCCGGCGCCGACGGTCGTCGCCGGGAACGTCTGCTGACCTCCAGGGAACACGCGCCCGCGGGATCCGCCGTCGCGGACCCGGCGCCACCGCACACCGCGCTGTCGACCTGATGTCGGGGACGACTCACCCTGCCGGCCTCCCGCAGCCCGCAAAGTCCCAACCCCGCCCCGAGCAGATCTTGGAGACTTCCCGCTCCCACCGAACGGCAAGTCTCCAAGATCGCGCGACCGACCTCGGTGATCATGAACTTAGCGGCGACAAATAGGGCGAATTTTGCCGCTAACTTCATGATCACCGGGGAGGCCGGGGAGGCCGGGGAGGCCGGGGAGGCCGGGGAGGCCGGGGAGGTCGGGGAGGCCGGGGAGGCCGGGGGTTGGATGTGGTCCCGGCCCGGACCGTCGTTGCCGCGGCGGTCGCGGGCCGGGAACACGGGCCGTCGTGACCGGTGAGGCGTGGAACGCGGCGGGGGAGCCGGTCCGGTCGCGACGGACGTCAGTGGCGGGTCAACTGCCGCCCCACTGATAGGGGTGACCCGGGTGCATCTCCGTGATGGGCAGCACCTTGACCCGGTGCCGGCCGGCGCGGACGGCGCCCACGGTGGACAGCGCGCGGGCGAGCAGCAGGGCGGCGTCGCGGTCCTCGGCGTGGACGACCTGGCGGCGCGGTTCCGGCGCGCTGGTCTCGTCCCGCAGCCGACCTCCACCGGCCCAGGCGGCGGCGATGTCGGTGTCGGCGGCGGCACGGATCTCGGTGCGGACGATCAGGAACCGCATGGTGTCCCCCGGTGCGGACGGACGGATGCAGGCTGCAACTTCCACGTCACTCATTCGTCATGTTACGCCCGTGCGCCGTCCCAGCAAGTGAAACCCGCCTATTGTTCGCGGGGCCGACCGATCGGGTGACCCCAGGTCAGCACGGTTGTCGGGGATGGACGCGCAAGGGGCCGCCGGCGCCACGCCGACGGCCCCGGAAGCTCGCCGGATCAGTTCAGGTCGAACTGGCCGTTCTTCGCGCCGGCGATGAAGCCGAGCCAGCCGGCCCGGTTGAACAGCAGCACCGGACCGCGCGGGTCCTTGCTGTCCCGCAGGGCCACCGCCTCCGGCCCGGTACGCAGCGGCGCGACCTCCACGCAGTTGGAGGTCTGGCTGCGGGTGCTCTTGCGCCAGGCGGCGCCGGCGAGCTGCTCGGACGAGCTGTTGCGGATCTCGTTCATGGTTCTGCTCCTGGTCTGGAGTGCTCCGATGGGGACGAGTGGCGCCGCGGGCCGCCGGACCGTCCCCGTCGATCACCGGTCCGTCGTCAGGCGCCCCGAGTCGCGGCGGCGCTGGGTCGGCGCCGTTGTCGGCCCGAACGCCACTGTGGACTCGGCTGCCGTGCCGGTCAGCCGTCCCGTCGCCTCGATCAGCCAGGAGAGGGTGTCCGATGCGGAGAGCGCCGCCGAGCTCAGCCACTCGAACACCACTTTATAGCGATTTAGGGTGTTTGCCTCGGTCGACATGACGTCGGTGAACCCACCTTCGATGGCCAGCGTCTCCGGATCGAGCGGATCGGCGAACCGGTACACCGAGAAGGCGGTCGGCGGGAGGTACCAGTCACCGACCCGGGTGTCCCGCAGCAGCAGTCGCAGCGTCACGTTCGGCAGCAGGGCCAGCTCGCAGAGCTGGACGATCTGCTCGTGCAGCACCTCGGGCGGGCCGGCCCGGCCGCCGAGCGCCGCCTCCTCCAGCACGGCCGTGTAGCGCGGCGCGTCGGGGGAGCGGGTCAGCAGCGACTGGCGGGCCTGCCGGGCGCGTACCTCGGTTTCCGGGTCCTCGGTCTCCAGGTCGCCGGCCTCCTCGGCCACCTGGGCCGCGGACATGATCCGGTGCCGGGCGTACCCGGGGGTCTGCAACAGCCCGGGCACCAGGACGGGGTTGTACTCGGAGATCTCCGCGCAACCCGCCTCCAGCTCGGCGAAGGCGCGCTGCTGCTGGGTCATCACCGGAAAGTTGCGCAGCCAGCCCCGCATGTCGCCGGCCTCCTGGGTGATGCCCAGCAGCTCCTCGCGCAGCTCGTCCGGCGCGCCGTAGAGGGTCAGCAGGACGCCCACGTCGTCCGGGTCGGGACGGCTGCGGCCGTTCTCCAGGCGGGACAGTTTGGACGCGGAGGCCCAGCCGATCCGCTCGATGACCTGGTCGCCGGTGAGGCCGGCCTGTTCGCGGAGCCGGCGCAGCTCGATGCCGAGCCTGCGGCGGCGCAGGATCGGACCTGGTGCGGCAGGAGGCACGGTGTCCTCTTTCCCGTCGACCGTCGCAGGACGCGACGGTAACTGTATGAAATTCGCCCCCCACGGTCAGTATGGACGGCGCGACCGGCGCCGGAGGGTCCGGCGGGGGCGTGTCACGCGACAAAAAGAGGACTGTGGAGGGGTGCCTTCACCGGGCCCCGCCCCGACGCGCCGGTTGGCGCACCCCCGCCGGAGGGAACCCGATGCGCACCGTCCTGCGCCGCCCCGACTTCCGCCTGCTCTTCGTCGCGCTGCTGGCGAGCATGGCGGCCGAGTCGATCCTGCTGCTGGCCCTGGCCGTCTGGGTCAAGGATCTGACCGGCTCGGACGGCATGGCCGGCGCGACCATCTTCGCGGTCATCGCGCCGATGGCGCTGGCCCCGCTGGTCGGATGGGTGGTCGACAGGTGCCGCCGCCGGCCCTTCTTCGTGGCCGCCAACCTCGGCACCGCCGTGCTGCTCTGCCCGCTGTTCGCGGTCCACGACCCCGCCGACGTCTGGGTGATCTACGTGGTGGCGGCGCTCTACGGGCTGTCGTACATCACCCTGAGCGCGGTGCTCAGCGGGCTCATCCGGCACCTGGTGCCGAGCGACCTGCTGGCCGACGCCAACGGGGTGCTGCAGACCGTCCGGCAGGGGCTGCGGCTGGTCGGCCCGCTGGCCGGGGCCGCGCTCTACGCCGCGGTCGGCGGCTGGCTGCTGGTCGCCCTGGCCATGTCCGGCTTCCTCACGGCCGCCGCGGTCGTCGGCGTGCTCCCGGTCGCCGAGGCCGCACCGGCCCGGTCCGCGCGCCGCTGGCCGGCCGGGCTGGGCGCCGGACTGCGGCACCTCGCCGGCGACCCCGCGCTGCGCCGGGCCCTGCTCGGGTACGGGCTGGGCTCGCTCATGATGGGCTTCACCGAGTCGCTGATCTTCGCGTACGTCGACCTGGGGCTGGGCCGGGATGCCGCGTTCGTCGGTGTGCTGGTCACCGTGCAGGGGGTCGGTGGGCTGGTCGGCGGGCTCGTCTCGGCCGCCGTGGTGCGCCGGGCCGGCGAGGTGGGGGCGCTCGCCGCCGGGGTGACGTTCTTCGGGCCGGCCGCACTGGCGCTCGCGTACCCCCGGCTCTGGCTCGGTGTGGTGGCGCTGCTGCTGGCCGGGGTCTCCCTGCCGCTGACCATGGTCGGGCTGAACACGCTGATCCAGCGGCGGACCCCGCCGGGGCTGCTGGGCCGGGTCGCCGCCGCCGCGGAGGCGCTGGTCAGCGGCCCGCAGGCGGTCTCCATCGGCGCGGGCGCCCTGCTCGTCGGCGTCTTCGACTACCGCCTGCTGTTCGCCCTGGTCGGGGTGACCACGACGGCCGCCGGCCTCTACCTCTGGCGTGGCCGCCGGCTCACCGCGCCCCGGCCGGTCCTGGTCCACGTTCCGGCCCCGCGCCGCCCGCTCGACCACGAGGTGCTCACCGCACCGCGCCGGCGCCGGGCGCCCTGAGACGCGACAGCGGCCGCCCCCGGACGGGGGCGGCCGCTGTGGCCGGGTGCGGCCGGGTCAGCCGGCGATGCTGGTCAGGTGCTGCTTGACCTGGACGATCGACGGGTTGGTCAGGGCGCTTCCGTCGTCGAACCGCAGCGTCGGGACAGTCTGGTTGCCGCCGTTGACGCTCATCACGAACTCGGCAGCCTTCGTGTCCTGCTCGATGTCGACCACCTCGTACGCGATGCCCTCCCGGTCGAGCTGCGACTTCAGCCGGTGGCAGTAGCCGCACCACGAGGTGGAATACATCGTCAACATGGCCAGGTCCTCCAAGGGGTGACTCGCGCCCGGTCCGGTCAGGCCAGGCTAATGGCTGCAACATCGCCGGAGGCTGGAATGATTCCTGGCTGTGGTGGTTCACTCAGCGGCGGAACGGGTGCTCGCCGGCCTCGACCCGGAGCAGCGGTCCGCGGTGACCGCCCCGGCCGGCCCGGTCTGCATCCTGGCCGGCGCCGGGACCGGAAAGACCCGGGCGGTGACCTCCCGGATCGCGCACCGGGCGCTCACCGGCGACATCGCCGCCCGGCACGTGCTGGCCGTCACGTTCACTGCCCGCGCCGCCGCCGAGATGCGGGCCCGGCTCACCGCGCTGGGCGTGGGCGGCGTCCAGGCCCGCACGTTCCACGCGGCGGCGCTGCGCCAGGTCCGCTACTTCGCGCCCCGGCTGCTGGAGGGCCGGGCCATGCCCGAGTTGCTGGACAGCAAGGTCCGGGTGGTCACGCTGGCCGCCGCCAAGGTGGGCCTGCGGACCGACCGGGCCGCCGCCCGGGACCTGGCCGGGGAGATCGAGTGGGCCAAGTCGTCGCTGGTCGAGCCGGGTGAGTACGTGGTGGCCGCGGCCAAGGCGCTGCGCGAGACCCCGCACGAGCCGGCGAAGGTGGCCGAGGTCTTCGCCGCGTACGAGCGGCTCAAGCGCGGCAACGGCGTGATCGACTTCGAGGACATGCTGCGCGCCGCGGTGTGGGGGATCGAGGAGCACGCCGACGTCGCCGAGCAGGTCCGTGGCCAGTACCGGCACTTCGTGGTCGACGAGTACCAGGACGTCAACCCGCTCCAGCAGCGGCTGCTGGACGCCTGGCTCGGCGGCCGGGACGACCTCACCGTGGTCGGCGACGCCAGCCAGACCATCTACTCGTTCACCGGGGCGACCTCGTCCTACCTGATCGACTTCCCGCGCCGGCACCGCAACGCCACCGTGGTCCGGCTGGTCCGCGACTACCGTTCCACCCCGCAGGTGGTCGGGCTGGCCAACGCGGTGATCTCCCAGGCCCGGGGCGCGGAGGCCCGGCTCCGGCTGGAGCTGCAGGGCCAGCGCCCGCCCGGCCCCGAACCCGAGTTGCGGATCTTCACCGACGAGCCGGCCGAGGCCAACGCGGTCGCGGCCCGCTGCCGGGCGCTTGTCGACGGCGGCACCCCGGCCCGGGAGATCGCGGTGCTGTTCCGCACCAACGCGCAGTCCGAGGCGTACGAGAAGGCGCTCACCGAGGCCGCGGTGCCGTACGTCGTGCAGGGGGCGGAGCGCTTCTTCGAGCGCCCCGAGGTGCGCCAGGCCATGATCGCGCTGCGCGCCGCCACCCGGTCGATCCCGGGGGAGACCCCGCTGCCGGCCGCCGTCGTGGAGGGGCTCGCCGCGGTCGGCTGGGCCCCCGACGCGCCCCCGCCCGGCGGGGCCGCGCGGGAACGGTGGGAGGCGCTCGCCGCGCTGGTCCAGCTCGCCGAGGAGTACGCGGCGACGCCCGAGGTGGTGCTGATCGGCGAGGCCGCCGCGATCGAGCGCCCGGTCACCCTGGGCGACTTCAACGAGGAACTGGCCCGACGGGCCGCCCAGCAGCACGTGCCCACCGTGGAGGGCGTGACGCTCGCCTCACTGCACTCGGCCAAGGGCCTGGAGTGGGACGCCGTCTTCCTCGTCGGGCTGGCCGAGGGCACCCTGCCCACCACGTACGCGAAGACCCCCGAGCAGGTCGAGGAGGAGCGGCGGCTGCTCTACGTCGGGGTCACCCGGGCACGGGAGTGGCTCTGGCTGTCGTACGCGGCGGCCCGCTCGCCCGGCGGCCGGGCCCGGCGGCCGTCCCGGTTCCTGCCCCAGCTGGACCGCTCCGGCGGCGGTGAGCGGGCCGGCGCGGGCACGGGGGTGGCCCGGCGCACCGAGCGGCGCCGCGCCCAGGTGGTCTCCTGCCGGATCTGCGGCGCCACCCTGCTCGCCGGGGCGGACCGGAAGCTGGGCCGCTGCCCGACGTGTCCGTCCGATCTGGACGAGGAGCTGTACGAGCGGCTGCGCGAGTGGCGGCAGCGGGTGGCCGGGGCGCAGAAGGTGCCGGCGTACGTGGTCTTCACCGACGCCACGCTCACCGCGCTGGCCGAGCGGAAGCCGGACCGCACCGAGGAGCTGATCGCGATCGCCGGGATCGGCCCCCGCAAACTGGGACTTTACGGCGATACGGTGCTGGCCCTGGTGGCCGGTGCGGGGGTGGACGAGGTCTGCTCGCAGAAAAGTTTCGAAATCTAGCCGTAAATCGTTTGCCCTCGCCCCGAGGCGAGGAATAGCCTCAGGACACACCTCGCGAGCGGCGCCATTCTGGCTGCTCACGGGGGATGAGTCCAAGGTCGGCACGAGGAAAGACAGGGAGGTGGCAACCGTGGAGATCTTCACCTATGAGCGTCCGGCGGCGATGCCAGCTGCCTGCGCTCCGCTGTCGTCCGTCCGGGTGGCCCTTGCCGCTCGACCGTCGACTCCGCAGGTGCACCAGGCCCAGGTTCAGGCCGAGCTGAACCGGACCGTGGCGCCGCTGGCGGGGATCGAGGGGACCAGTGGCTTCACGGGCATGGGCATCGATGGCGCCAAGAAGCGCACGGATGTCCGCGGCGTTCCACCTCGAGGTAGACCGGTCTGATCCACCAGACCACCGGCTCACCTCGAGGCCGCGGAACCCGCTACCGGGATCCGCGGCCTCAGTTTTTTTTGCACCGCCGTAGTGCCGTCAGAAATGCGATCCACGAGATCGAAGTGAGAGAGAGGTGACCGGAGGATGAGTCTGGCGTTGGCCCCACTCGACGTGAGCGTCGAGGTGGAGGCGAACCTGCCCTGCCGGAAGTTCGACCCCGACCTGTGGTTCTCCGACTCGCCTGCCGAGCTCGAGCTGGCCAAGTCGCTCTGCGGGGACTGCCCGCTGCGCGTCGAGTGCCTCGCCGGCGCGGTGGAGCGGTCCGAGCCGTGGGGCGTCTGGGGCGGCGAGATCTTCGAGCGTGGCGCGGTCGTCCCGCGCAAGCGGCCCCGTGGCCGTCCGCGCAAGGAGGACCTCGCCCGTGACGCCCAGCTCCGGGTCGAGGCGGAGGCGCGACTGGCGGCCAGTGGGCTGTCCGAGTCGCGGAACTCCGTCCGGCTGGCAGCCTGACACACCCCGTTCCAACGTCCCCGCCGGTGAACCCACCGGCCACGAGAAAGCCGAAATCGATGCTGCACCTGCCGAATGGAACCGAGATGCAACTACTCCACGAAGCGTTGTCCCGGGCTCGAATGCGCCGGCCTCAGGCCGGCACCACCACGAGCACTGAGGCAACCCGTTCCGCCCGTACCGTCGCCATGCGTGGCCGCAGCCAGTCGGCCCGCGACCTGGGCGCTCTCTAGATCCCTACACCACCGAAGGGGCGGTGACCGGATGGTCACCGCCCCTTCGGCGTGCGCGTCGGTCAGCTCACCGGGGCGAAGCCGGGCAGCCAGCGCTCCAGGATCGCCCGGTAGGGCGCCTTCGCCTCCAGCTGGCAGAGCACCCCGATCGAGCCCAGCGTCACCCGGTGGATCATCAGGTACGACGGCGGCAGGTTGAGCTGCCGGCTGAGCTGGTAGGTGGGGGAGCGCGGGCTGGCCAGCCGGGCCGCCTGAGCGCGCAGCCAGGCCCGGGTGAACCGGAACTCGTCGGAGGCGATCGGCTCCAGCATCGGCCGGAGGAACTCCAGCACCCCCTGGGCGTCGATCGGCTCGGTGGGGCTGACGAAACCCTCGTCGCGCAGCCCGGCGACCACCGCGTCGGCGTCGTCGCGCAGCGCCAGCGCGGCGATCCGGCCGATCGGCTCGGGGGTCCCCTCCGGCATCCGGGCCACCGCACCGAAGTCGATCACACCGAGGCGGCCGTCGGGGAGCAGCCGGAAGTTGCCCGGATGCGGGTCGGCGTGCAGCAGCCCGGCCCGCATCGGCGCGGAGAGGTGCAGCTCGGCCATGAGCCGCCCGGCCTCGTCGCGCTGCTCCTCGGTGCCCTCGCGGATGATCTGCGACAGCGGGGTGCCCTCGACCCATTCGGTGATCAGCACCCGGGGCGCGGCGTCGAGCACCTCGGGGATGTAGATGTCCGGGTCGCCGGCGTACGCGGCCGCGAAGGCGCGCTGCGACTCGGCCTCCAACTCGTAGTCCAGCTCCTCGGTGATCCGCTCACGCAGCTCGGCCAGGAGCGGCTTGACGTCCAGCCCGGGCTGGATCGCGCGGAACATGCCGCCCAGCCGGGAGAGCTGCTTCAGGTCGGCGAGCAGCGCGTCCCCGGCGCCCGGGTACTGGATCTTCACGGCCACGTCCCGGTGGCGCGGGCCGCCGTTCGGCCCGTAGCCCGGGTCGCGCCAGACCGCGCGGTGCACCTGGCCGATGCTGGCGGCGGCGGCCGGGGTGTCGTTGAACTCCACGAACCGGTCCCGCCAGTCCGGCCCGAGCTGCTCGGCGAGCACCTTGTGCACGGTCGCCGCGGGCAGCGGCGGAGCGGCCTCCTGGAGCTTGGTGAGCGCCTGCCGGTAGGGTGCCGCGATCTCGTCCGGCAGCGCCGCCTCGAAGACCGACAGGGCCTGCCCGAACTTCATGGCCCCGCCCTTGAGCTGCCCGAGCACGCTGAACAGCTGCTCGGCGGTGCGCTGCTGGATCTCGGCGGAGATGACGTCGGACGCGAGCCCGGTGACCCGCTTGCCCATGCCGAGGACGGTCCGACCGGCGAAACCGAGCGGCAGAGCGGCGAGCTTGGCGGTCCGGGACACGGCCCGGCGCGGGATGTCGGTCACCCGGTCATTGTTACCGACTCGGCGGGCCCGCTGCTGCTGTGCGGCCGGGAGCGGGTGCGGCAGACCGGATCGGGCGACGCCCGGAGCACCCGCAGGAGGGGTGCGGCGGCCACCGGCGATGCCGGAAGCGGCCGACCTGCCCGATTTCGACCGCGCAGCCGAGCGTTTCCGGGGTGCCGCCGTCGAGGTGGGTCAACGCCTCGGCCGTCGCGTAGGCCGCCGCGGCCAGCCGGGTGGTGGTCGCGCAGGCCGGGTCGCCGTCACCGGCCGCGAGCTGGGCGGCGAGGGCCGGCCAGTCCGGGTCGCGGTCGGTCCGGTGCAGGTCGAGGCAGCGCAGGCAGGGGCCCACCGGCGGGCGGACCAGCGGCCCGATCACCGGCACGCCCCCGCGCAGGTCGACCAGGAGGTGAGGCTGGCGGCGGCGCGCGTAGCCGGTGGCGAGCAGGGCCGCCGGGCGGTCGACGCCGAGCTGGACCACCAGGTCGGCCCGACCCGGCCGCAGCGCCGTGGTCGCGGTGCCCGGCGCGCACCGGGCCAGCGCCACGCGTACCGCCGGCGCCAGCGGACGGCCCAGCTCCGCGCCGGTCAGCCCGGTGCCCACGAGGTCACCGGGACGGACCGGGCCGGCCAGGTCGGGTACGACGTGCCCGACCCCGGCCTGCGCCAGCGCGACCGCGATGGCCGCACCCAGCCGCCCGGCCCCGGTGACCAGCACGCGAGCCGCCCGGCGGCGGCGCAGCAGCCGGGCCGGCGTGCCGGGCAGCGCGGGCGCGGCCAGGGCCAGGGCGTCGGCCTCCCCGGTGAGCCGGGCCCGGGCCGGCCCGGTGAGGTCGCGGGGGAGCAGGTTCTGCGCGGGTACGACGAGAGCGGCGGCCCGGAGCGTGTCGAGCAGGAGCCGGGCCTCGGCCGGTGGGACCCGCGCGGCGGTGGCGGCCGCGAGCACGGCGCGCTCGCTCCGGGTGCCGTCGAGCAGGTCCAGCAGCCGGGCGGTGCCCGGGCTGGTCAGCTCCAGCAGCACGGCCGGGCCGGGTTCCAGGCCGAGCTGGAGGGTGTGCCGGTCCCGCCACAGCCGGGTGAGGCCGGGCAGCAGCGTCGGACGGGCGAGGGGCACGGGTTCGGTCACACCACGAATCGTGACCGTGTCCGCGCTCTCCGTCGATCGTTGTCCACAGGTGCGCCGGGCCGTGGCCAGCGTTGTCCACAGGAAAACCCGGGTTGTCCACAGCCGGCCGGTGGCCGGTGTCGGCTACACGACGGGGGAGGGGTGGCGACGCACCCCTCCCCCGTGCGACCCGGACGGGTCAGACCTTGGCCTTGCCGAGGATGCGGTTCACTGTTGTGCCGCACACCGGGCACTTGCCCTTGGCCATGTTCATGCCGGTCTTCGAGACCTCCACGCGGCCCTCGAAGTCCCGCTTCTCCTTGCACTTCACGCAGTAACCGTTGTAGGTCTGGGCCTGGTCGGCCACGGTAGCCCTCCTCGTCTCGTCCACCGGACGCCTCCGGCGGGTTTCCCTGCGGCGGGCCACGGGTGGCGCCGGCGCCGGGGGGTTCTCCACGATCACGCACGTGACCGCTGGTTGGCGGACCCTACCCAGGTATGGGCGGTTCCATGTCAGCTGTGCGTCGACTCTGTGAGCAAGTTGACGTCGAGAGTGTGCATGCCGCGTTACGTCGGATAAGTCAGTTTCGCGGGGACACGCCGGGTGAATGCCCACAGATCCCCCTTCGGGGCGGCCCCACCGCGACAGCTCGTCCGTAGATCACCTAACGTTGACAGGGGCCCGCAGGTGATGGTCAACTGCCGCCGCAAAGAAATTTTTCAGGACTCCTGACGACCAACCGCCATTTTCCGGGCGCGTGTCGTCGTGTTGACTCTTGCGGACCCCTGGTCAGTACGCATTAGCTTTCCCTCGTGACAGTCATCCGAGGCTGCGCGGACCAGTGATGGCCGGGACGCGGAAGCCCGTCGTCGAAGTACGGCGCAGCCAGCGCCGGCGACGCACGGTGTCCGCGTACCGCGACGGTGAGCGCGTCGTCGTTCTCATCCCGGACCAGTTCTCCCGTGCCGAGGAGAGCGAGTGGGTCGACCGGATGCTGGCCCGGCTCGCCGCCCGCGAGGGCCGGCTCGCCCGCTCCGACGCCGAGCTGCTGGCCCGGGCCGCCCGACTGATCAACCTCTACCTGCCCGAGCACGCCCGGGCCGCCGCCCCGGCCAGCGTCCGCTGGGTGACCAACCAGAACGGCCGCTGGGGTTCCTGCACCCCCGCCGACCGCACCATCCGGATCTCCCACCGCATCCAGGACATGCCCGAGTGGGTGATCGACTACGTGCTGCTGCACGAGCTGGCCCACCTCATCGTGCCCAGCCACAACGCCGAGTTCTGGACCCTGGTCGCCCGCTACCCGAAGAGCGAACGGGCCCGCGGCTACCTGGAGGGCGTGGCCGCCACCTCCGGCGTCCCCCTGACCGACTGACCGCCCCCCGGCCCTCCGGGCCGCCCCCAGCCCTGTCGATCATGAGGTTGGCGGTGCGATTCGCCCTCTTTGCCCGGGCCAACCTCATGATCGACCAGCGACAGTGGCGCGGACCGGCGGTCCGGTGCGACCGGGTGGGGGCGGGCGGCGGGTTAGGGTCGTCGGGTGGCTCGACGTGTGGTGGTGGCGCTGCTCGGCCCGGTCCGCTGGACGCCGCCGGGGATCGATCCAGCCCGGTGGCGGAGCGCGCTCGCCGAGGACGTGGTGGACCTGCTGGCCACGCTGAACGAGGTGGAAACCGCTGTGGCGGTGACGCCGGAGGACCGCTGGTTGGCCGACGCGGTGGTCTGGCCCGGCACGGCCGTGTACGAGGTGCCGGAGCCCACCGCCGGGGCGGTGTTCGCCACGCTGACCGGGTACGACCAGGCGGCCGTGGTGGTCGCCGACGCGCCCGACGTGCCGGGGCTCACCCTGGGCAAGCTGCTCCGGCCGCTGTCCAGCCGGCCGGTCGCGGTCGCACCGGTCGAGGGGAGCGGCATCGGGCTGCTCGGGGTGGCGGTCCGGCTGCCCGTGCCCGACTGGTTGCCGGCGCTCGACCTGGACACCGCCGCGCCCGCCGAGGTGCGTGCGGCCGCCCCGCGCCCGGGAGACGTCGCGGTCACCGCCGGCTGGCGGCGGCTGCGCGGCCCGGCCGACCTGGCCACCCTCGACCCGGCCTTCGAGGGCTGGGAGGCGACCCGGGCACTGCTCTCCGGCCGGCCCGCCTGACCCGCGCGGCGGGTGGTGGCCGGTGCGCCGGGGGCGGCAGAGCGGGTGCGGGCTGGGCGGACGCACCGGGGCCCGCACGAGTGCTCGTGCGGGCCCCGGCGGACGTGCGGCGTCAGGACTTGTCGTCGTCCTCGCCCCGGGCCTGCTCCTCCGGCGCGCCGGGCGCGGTGAAGTCGAAGTTCGCCAGCTCCTCGTCCAGGTCGCTGGTGGTCGCGGCGAACGCCTCCGGGTTGGCGAAGTCCTCGTCCGACGGGAGCAGGTCGGGGTGGCCCCAGATCGCGTCCCGGCCGGCGATGCCGCGGTGCTCGGTGAGCGCCGACCAGAGCACCGTCGCCTCGCGCAGCCGGCGCGGCCGCAGCTCCAGGCCGACCAGGGCGGCGAAGGTCTGCTCGGCGGGGCCACCGGCGGCCCGGCGGCGGCGGAACGCCTCGCCGAGGCGGACGACGTTCGGCAGCCGGTCGCCCGCGGCGCTGTCCACCACGTGGCACACCCAGCCCTCGACCAGGGCGAGCACGGTCTCCAGCCGGGCCAGCGACGCCTTCTGCGCCGGTGTGTCCTCGGGCGTGAAGATGCCCTCCAGGGCGATGGCCTGCATCGACTCCGGGTCGGTCGGGTCGACCCGGCCCATCGCCTCCTCGATCGCCTCCCGGTTGACCCGGATGCCCGCGGCGTAGTTCTCGACGGCGGCGAGCACGTGCCCGCGCAGCCACGGGACGTGCTGGAAGAGCCGCTGGTGGGCGGCCTCGCGCAGGGCCACGTAGAGGCGGACCTCGTCCTCGGGCAGCTCCAGGCCCTCGCCGTACGCGCGGATGTTGGCCGGGATGAGCGCGGCGGTGCCGGCGGGGCCGAGCGGCAGGCCGATGTCGCCGGCGGAGAGCACCTCGGCGGCGAGCGAGCCGAGCGCCTGGCCGAGCTGGCCGCCGAACAGCGCGCCGCCCAGCGTGGCGACCATCGACTGCATCGGGCCGAGCTGGGCCCGGGCCTCCGGCGGCACCAGGTCGCCCATCGCGCCGACCATGCGGCTGGCGACCGGGTCGCAGAGCTTGCGCCACACGTCGAGGGTCTTGTAGATCCACTCGTTGCGGTTCCAGGCGACCGAGGTGCGGATGCCGGTGGGCCACGAGGTGGCCGGCTCCAGCCAGAGGTCGGCGATGCGCAGCGCCTCCTCCACCGTGTTGCGTTCGAACGGCGAGACCGCCGGGTCGCCGGCGGCGGCGAGCTGACTCGCGGCGACCTGCCGGGCGAGGTCCCAGTTGACCGGTCCGCTGCCCGGCGCGGAGAGCAGGTGCTGCAACTGCGACATGAACTGCTGCATCTGCGCGGGATCGTTGGGGTCTGGTGGTTGCCCACCCGGGAGCGCGAAGCCGAACGGAATATCAGGCACGACGTCTACGGTACGCGGGCCGCGCCGCAGGTCGCGCGCGTCGGCGTTGCGCTGAGGGCGAAGTCCTGCCGTCACCGCGCCGGACGTTCCGGGCCGGATCGGTACGCTCTGGCGCATGAGACGTCGCGGCGTGACCGTACTCCTCGGTGCACTGCTCACCGCCCTGCTCAGCGTCGGCGTGCTGAGCGTGCCGATCCCGTACGTGGTGCTCGGTCCCGGCCCGACGGTCAACACCCTGGGCAGTGAGAACGGCAAGGAGATCATCCAGGTCACCGGCCGGGCGACGTCCACCTCCGCCGGGCAGCTCCGGCTGACCACGGTGGGTGTGCAGCCGACGGTCCGGCTGCGCTCGGCGCTGGCCGGCTGGTTCTCCTCCGACGAGGCGGTGGTGCCGCGCGAGCTGGTCTACCCGCCGGGGGAGTCGCAGGAGGAGGTCGAGCAGCGCAACGCCGAGGACTTCCAGAACTCGCAGACCAGCGCCGAGACGGCGGCCCTGCGCGAGCTGGGCTACCCGATCCGCGTGCTGGTCAAGACGGTCACCGCGGGCGGCCCGTCGGTCGACGTGCTCAAGCCCAACGACGTGATCACCTCGGTCGACGGCCAGCAGGTGTCCAGCGCGGCACGGCTCACCGAGCTGATCCGCGCCAAGCCGGCCGGCACCGAGCTGAAGATCGGCTACACCCGGGCCGGTGCGCCGGCCACGGCCACGGTCCGGAGCCGTGAGCAGGACGGCCGGCCGCGGATCGGCATCGAGATCGACCAGCAGCAGCCGCACCCGTTCACCCTCAAGATCGACCTCGGTGACATCGGCGGTCCCAGCGCCGGGCTGATGTTCGCCCTGGGCATCGTCGACAAGCTGGAGCCGGCCGACCTGACCGGCGGGAAGGTGATCGCCGGCACCGGCACCATCGACGACGAGGGCCGGGTCGGCCCGATCGGCGGCATCGCCCAGAAGCTGGTCGGCGCCAAGGAGGCCGGCGCGAAGGTCTTCCTGGTGCCCGCCGACAACTGCGCCGAGGCGGTCCGCAACCCGCAGCCCGACCTGCCGCTGCTCAAGGTGGCGTCGCTAGACGACGCGTTGACGGCCCTGGAGAAGCTCCGCGCCGGGGGGCAGCCGACCCGCTGCTGACCGGGCGCGCAGGCCCGCCGGACGATCGTGACGTGACCTTGACCCGACGTGTTCAGGAACACCCCGTACTCTGGGTGCCTGGTCGGAGCCGATCACATCGAGCGTGCGGAGCCAACAGTGGTCATGCGGAGCAGCCCCCTTCCGAGGATGAGCCGGCGCGGACGCGTCACCATCGGAGTTCTGATCGGGGTGTTCGTGCTCTTCACCCTGCTCGGGTGGGGGGTCAACGCGTGGACCGACTGGCTCTGGTTCGACGAGGTCCGCTACACCCAGGTCTTCACCGGCGTGCTCGCCACCCGGCTGCTGCTGTTCCTGGTGATCGGGCTCGGCATGGCGGTGATCATCGCCGGCAACCTCTGGCTGGCCCACCGGCTGCGGCCGCAACTGCGCCCGCACTCCGCCGAGCAGGCCACGCTTGAGCGCTACCGGATGCTGCTGAGCCCCCGGCTCGGCACCTGGATCGCCCTGGCCTCGGCGGTCATCGGGCTGTTCGCCGGCCTCTCGGCGCAGAGCCGGTGGGGCCAGTGGCTGCTGTTCCGCAACGGCGGCAGCTTCGGTGTGAAGGACCCGGAGTTCAACGTCGACATCGGGTTCTACGTGTTCCAGCTCCCGTTCTGGCGCTACCTGCTCGGCGTCGGCTTCACCGCGGTGGTGCTCGCCCTGCTGGGTGCGCTGGCCGTGCACTACATCTTCGGCGGGGTGCGGCTGCAGGGCGTCGGGGACCGGATGACAAACGCCGCCCGGGCCCACCTGAGCACGCTGGTCGCCGTCTTCGTGCTGCTCAAGGCCATCGCGTACGTGCTGGACCAGCGGGCCATGCTGCTGGAGTACAACGAGGGCGCCAAGCTCTACGGCGCCGGCTACGCGGACATCAACGCGCTGCTCCCGGCGAAGGAGATCCTCGCCTGGATCGCCGTCGTGGTGGCCGTCGCGATCATCGTGTTCTCCAACGCGTGGATGCGGAACCTGGTCTGGCCCGGCATCGCGCTCGCCCTCCTCGGCGTCTCGGCGGTGGCGATCGGCGGCATCTACCCGTGGGCCGTGCAGACCTTCGAGGTCAAGCCGAGCGCCCGGGACAAGGAGGCGCCGTACATCGACCGCAGCATCAAGGCGACGAGGGCCGCCTTCGGGCTGACCGACACGAAGAGCACCAGCTACGCGGCGAACAACCTTGTCCCGCCGGCGAACCTGGCCACCGACACCTCGGTGGTGCAGAACGTCCGGCTGCTCGACCCGCAGCTGGTGTCCGAGACGTACACGCAGCTCCAGCAGGTCCGCGGCTTCTACGACTTCGGCCCGAAGCTGGACATCGACAGGTACGCGGTGGGCGGCAAGACCTCCGACTACGTGGTCGGCGTGCGGGAGATCAACTACGACGAGCTGACCCCGCAGCAGAGCAACTGGATCAACCGGCACACCGTCTACACCCACGGTTACGGGCTGGTCGCGGCCCCGGCCAACCAGATCTGCGGTAACGGCACGCCGTTCTTCGTCTCCGGCTCCCTCGGTGATTCGAAGGAGGAGGCGCAGGGGTGCACCTCGGCGACCGAGCAGATCCCGGCGCAGCAGCCCCGCATCTACTACGGCGAGCGGATGACGGCCGACGACTACGCGATCGTCGGGCAGACCGGGGACCGCGACGTCGAGTTCGACAAGCCGACGTCCACCGGCGGCGACAAGCCGAACCCCACCGACGGCGACAAGCCCGCCCCGACCGGCGGTGAGCAGTACTACACCTACACCGGCGAGGGCGGCGTCGACATCGGCTCGTTCCCCCGCCGCCTGCTGTACGCGATCAAGGAGCAGGAGTCGAACTTCCTCCTCTCCGAGGCGGTGAACAAGGACTCCAAGCTGCTGTACGTGCGCAACCCGCGGGACCGGGTGGAGAAGGTGGCGCCGTTCCTCACCCTGGACGGCGACCCGTACCCGGCGGTCGTGAACGGCCGGGTCCTGTGGATCGTGGACGGCTACACCACGGCCGCGACCTACCCCTACGCCGAGCGGGTGAACCTCCAGGCCGAGACGGCCGACGAACTGACCGGCCGTGGCACGTTCCAGCTGGCCCGGGAGAACGTCAACTACATCCGCAACTCGGTGAAGGCGACGGTCGACGCGTACGACGGCACGGTGAAGCTGTACGCGTTCGACGACGCCGACCCGGTGCTCAAGGCGTGGAACAAGGCCTTCGGCGGTGACCTGGTGCTGCCCAAGGGCGACATCCCGCCGGAGCTGGCCGAGCACTTCCGCTACCCGGCCGACCTGTTCAAGGTGCAGCGCAACCTGCTCGCCCGGTTCCACGTCACCAACCCCGGCGACTTCTACTCCGGCCAGGACTTCTGGCAGGTCCCGAACGTGCCGGACGCCCCGGACAGCGGCGCGAAGCAGCCCCCGTACTACCTGTTCACCCAGTTCCCCGGGCAGGACGGGCCGCGCTTCCAGCTCACCTCGGCGGTCACCCCGAACCGCCGGGAGAACCTGGCCGCGCTGATCTCCGGGTCGTACGTGGACGGGCAGCCCCACCTGGAGGTGCTGGAGCTGCCGGACCAGACCCGGATCTCCGGGCCGGTCCAGGTGCACCAACAGATGACGAACAACGGCGACATCCGGCAGCAGCTCAACCTGCTGTCCTCCGGGCAGTCCCAGGTGCAGTACGGCAACCTGCTGTCACTGCCGTTCGGCAACGGGATGCTCTACGTCGAGCCCGTCTACGTGAAGAGCAACAGCCAGAACGCGTTCCCGCAGTTGCAGCGGGTGCTGCTGTCGTACGGCGACGGCGGCTCGTACGTGGTGCTGGCGAACAACCTCAGCGACGGCATCAAGCAGCTCGTCGAGCAGGGCAAACGGGCCCCCGGCGGCGCGCCGCCGCCCAGCTCGGGCGGGACGAGCCCGCCGACCGGCGGCACCACCCCGCCGGTGCTCACCGGTGAGCTGGCGCAGGCGGCCGGCCGGGTGCAGAGCGCCATCACCGAGGTCAAGGCCGCGCAGGCGTCCGGCGACTTCGAGCGGTACGGGCGGGCGCTGAAGACGCTCGACGAGGCCATGGCCGCGTTCCAGGAGGCGCAGGCGGCGGCGAACCCGTCGCCCGGCCCGGGCCCCAGCGGCAGCCCTCCGGCGTCGCCGCCGGCCTCACCCTCGTCGTCACCGACACCGAACGGCTGACGCCGAGCCGACCACGCGAGCCCGTGGTCCGCGACCCCTTGGCGGGCGCGGGCCGCGGGCTCGTGTCGCAAACCGGACGGAACACCCGCAACCCCGCGCCCGCTTCCACCGTCAACAGAGCAGGTGGGCGTGAGGGGAGGCGGAGTCCAGATGCGCGACGAGAACACGTTCGACGACTTCTACCGCAGCACGTCGGGGCGGGCGCTCCGGTACGGCCGCGCGGTGGCCGACGACGCCGGTGACGCCCAGGACCTGGTCCAGGAGGCGTACGCCCGCGCGTGGCGGCAGTGGGGGAAGCTGGCCGACCATCCCGCGCCCGAGGCCTGGCTGCGTCTGGTGATCAGCCGGTTGGCCACGGACCGCTGGCGGCGGCTGCGCGGCTGGCGGCTCGCGGCCAGCCGTACCGGCCCGCCGGCCGACGTGGGGCCACCCGGCGAGGACACCGTGCTGCTGGTCGGGGCGCTGCGGCAGCTGCCGGCCCGGCACCGGCAGGCCCTCGCCCTGCACTACCTGTTCGACCTGTCGGTGGAGGAGATCGCCCGGGAGGCGGGGGTCCCCACCGGCACCGTGAAGTCCTGGCTGTCCCGGGGCCGGGCCCGGCTGGCCGAGCTGCTGCCCGGCGTGGCCGCCGAGGAGCTGGAGGTCAACGATGTCGCGTGAACTGACCCGCCTCTACGGGGCGCTCGCCGTGGACACCGACGAGCGGGTGCTCCCCGCCCCGGACCGGGTGCGCCGGCGCGCCGACCGCCGGGCGCGGCAGCGGGCCGCGATGGGCGCGCTGGCCGTCGCGGCTCTGGTCGCCGGCACCGTCGCCGGGGCGCAGCTGGTGCTCGCCGCCGGGCCGGACGCCGAACCGGCACCGGCCACCCCCACCGACAGCCCGTCGCCGTCGGCCACCCCGACCCCGCCCTCGCCGCTGCCGAGCCACACGTCTCCGGCACCCTCCGCGCGTACCCCGGAGGCGCCGCCGAAGACGAGCGCCCGGCCGCCGGACCCCGGCCCGACGAGCATCCCGGACCGGGCGTTCTTCACCCTGGCCGCCGCGAACGACACGGGCATCGGCGACCACTTCATCCCGGGACCGGTGCTGCCGGCGCTCTGCGGCGCCAGGCCCGGTGAGGCGGGGACGGTCACCCGCCGCGCCCGCAGCGTGCCGTTCAAACTGACCGGCACCCCGAAGGGGTACGTCCCGGACGGGAGCTACCGGCACAGCATCACCGTCTACCGCCCGGGGCGGGCCGACGACGCGCTGGCCGAGCTGCGGGAGGCCGTGCGTGACTGTCCCGAGCAGCCGGTCCCGGACACGTCCGGGGTGACGCAGCGCCAGCGCCTGCTCGGCGACACCGGGTACGGCGACGAGTCGGTGCTGTTCGAGACCCGGACGCTGTCCCGGGACGTCAACGGCGACCCGACCGGCGGCGACGAGGTGCACCTGGTCCGCGCGATCCGCTCCGGCGACGTGGTCACCGTGGTCTGGGAGCAGGGCTGGGAGGGCACCTCGACCGAGCGCGCCCGGTTCGACGCGGACAGCCGGCGGGCGGTCGAGGCGATCCGGAGGTGGCTGGCCTGACGGCCCGTTTTGCGCCCCGTGGGGCCGGTGCGCTACGGTTAACGAGCCGACGCGGGGTGGAGCAGCTCGGTAGCTCGCTGGGCTCATAACCCAGAGGTCGCAGGTTCAAATCCTGTCCCCGCTACTCGTTCACGAAGGGCCCCGGAGGAAACTCCGGGGCCCTTCGTCATGCCGGGTGCGGCCCGGCGTGGCGGATCGGGGAACCCGGCTGATCTCCACGGCGGACATGAGATAGGCTGTAGAAGCCGACGCGGGGTGGAGCAGCTCGGTAGCTCGCTGGGCTCATAACCCAGAGGTCGCAGGTTCAAATCCTGTCCCCGCTACTCGTTCAGGAAAGGCCCCGGAGGGAACTCCGGGGCCTTTCGCTTTCTCCGGGCGACGTGATCCGGTCCGTCCGTCCTGCCGCTGTTGCGCTTCTCGGCAAGGATGGGTGCATGTCTGGTTGGAACAAGTGGTGGGGCCGCCTCAGCGCGGTCCTCGGTGCGGTCGTGCTCTCGGTGTTCGTGCCGGTCGCGGCCTGGGCCTCCACGGGCACGGGTGAGCTGGTGGTGGAGGCCGCCCGGCGCCGGTCCCGGGGTGGTTTCGGCTTCCTCGGGCTGCTCTGCTGCCTCGTGGTGGTCGTGGTGATCGTGCTGCTGGTGCTGCGCCTCATGCGGGGCCGGCGTGGCGGCCCGCCGCGCTGACGGGAACCGGTCCGCCCGCCGCGCCCCGGGCGCGGCGGGCGCCCTCACTCGGCCAGGGCGGCGGTCGCCTGCGCCATGAACCGCGAGGTCGCGGTCCGGGCACCCGAGCGCTTGGCGCGGATGCTCTCGGCCGCGTCGATGAGCAGGGTACGCACCTTGGCGTGCCCCTTGGGCGGCGGCGTGGGCGCCGGCCCGGCCAGCTGGTCCAGGTCGGCGCCGAGCGCCACCACCCGCTTCTCGGTGCGGTCGGTGACGCCGTCGACGACGAACGTGCGGACCGGCACGGCGGCGTTCAGGCCGCGCTCGATGCCGAGGATCCGGCCGGCGGCCACGTTGGTGGTCAGGAAGTTGATCACGTCGACCACCACCCCCGGGTGGCGGCTGCCGCGGTACGCCGTCCAGTACATCGACGCCCGGGGCCACTGCGCCGCCGGCGTGCCCGGGAAGGCGGCCAGGCCCAGGTCGTCGTCGGTGAGCTGTTGCAGCTCCGGCAGCTGGTGCGACCAGGCGAACGACGCGGCCGCGTGCCCGGTGACCACGAGCTGGCGGGCCAGCTCGCCGCTGTCCGCCTGCTCGACCAGGGCGGCGCTGGGGGTGGCCCGGTCGTACCGGGCGACCTCCCAGAACTCGAACCAGTCGAGCAGCTCCCCGGAGCTGAAGCCGAGCTGCCGCCCCTGGTACAGCTCGCTGCCCTGGCCGCGCAGCCAGAGCCACAGCGCGCGGTAGTCGCCGGACGGGTCCATGGTCCCGGCCACCCGGTTGCCGGAGGTGCGGGTGACGCGGGCGGCCCACCGCGCGTACTCCCGCCAGGACATCCCGGTGTGCGGCTCGGGCAGCCGCAGCCGGCGCAGCAGGTCGCGGTTGTAGACCAGCGCCGCGCTGGTCTGCGCGGCGGGCACCGCCACGGTCCGCTCGTCCACCCGGCCGTACCGGGCCAGGTGCTCGGGCAGGCCGCGCAGGTCGAGCCGGTTGTCGGCGACCCAGGGGCTGAGGTCGAGGACGATCTGCCGGCGGGCGTACTCGGTGAGCAGGGTGTCGTCGATCTGGAACAGATCGGGCACGTTGCCCCCGGTGGCCTGGGTCGCCAGCCGGTCGTAGTAGCCGGTCAGCCCCTGCCAGGTCACCCGGAAGCTCACCCGGGGGTTCTGCTGGGAGTAGAGGCGCAGCGCCTTCTCGGTGGCCTCGGCCCGGCGGGTCCCGCCCCACCAGAACACCGACAGCTCGATCGGGCCGTCCTCGACCGGAGCGTCCTCCTCCTCCGGGCCGCAGCCGGCCAGCCCGCCGGCGAGCAGCGGCAGCCCGGTCAGCGCGCCGAGCAGCCGCCGCCGGCCGATGCCGGGGCGGGGTACGGACTGCGGTGCGCGCACAGGTCTCTCCGGGGGTGCGGGCGGCTGCTGCGGACGGATCATTTACACAGGCCCCGGGCTCGGGTGTCAACGCCGGGCGTCCCGCACCGCGCGGCGCCGGCCTGTGAGGCCGGCGCCGCCGGCGGAGATCAGAAGGGCCACTGATCGCGGGACCCGGCCTCCAGGAGCGGGATCATCGCGAACGCGGCGTCGGACAGACCGCCGAACGTGTGCCGGTTCCCGGCGGTCGGCGTGTGCCCGACCCGGTATCCGGCCAGGTTCCAGGTGTACACGGGAACGCGTGCGGGCACCGCGGCCGCCACGTCCGTCGAGCCGTGCCAGTGGGCCTGCTCGTCGGTGAGGATCACCACCCGGTCGTGCCGGTCGTAGTGCGTCCGGACCGCCTTCTCGGTCTCGGTCCCGCCGCCGTAGAAGTAGCCGCCGTCCTTGAACCGGCGCACGGCGGCCAGCACCGACTCGCCCGCCACGGTCGGGAACACCCTGCTGGCGTTGGAGAACGACACGACGGTCGGGTCCTGCGCCCGGGCGCCCAGCGCGAGGCCGAACACGGTGGCCGCGTCCCAGCAGCGAAGCGACCCGTCCTTGCTGAATCCGCTGGTCATCGACCCGGACGTGTCGATCAGGATCAGCGTCCGGCCGTCCAGTGCGGGCACGTTCGCGAGCGCGTGCTGCAACGCCTTCTCCAGCGGGTACGCCCACCGCAGGCTCGGCGCGGCGTTGTACGCCGACAGGAAACGCATCGGCAGGACGCGCGACCTCGCGACCTCGCCGGGATCGGACAGCTTGGCCGCCACCGTCTCGGCGACCGCGTCACCGACACCGGCCCGGTCGAGGTTGCGCAGATTGCGCAGCAGCGCCAGGTAGCCCATGGTCGGTACGACCGCCTCCCAGGCGGCGGCGTCCATGGTGGTCTGCCGCCAGCCGGCGAGCGCCTCCCACGTCATGCCGGCCGCGCCGAGCACCGCCGGGTCGGTGACCTCCCGGCGCCGCTCGACCGGCAGCGCCATCAGCTCGGCCCGGGCCGCCAGCACCGTGAGGGACGCCGGCAGCGGATTGTCGCGCTGGTGCCGCCGGTCCAGCGCGTGCCGGAAGAGGTCGCCCTGCCGCTCGTCCTTCGCCGTCGGGTGGGTCAGGTCGACGACGTCACCGAACCGCACGGCGTTGCCCTCGGAGTCGTACTTGAGCAGACTGCGCTCGTGATACAGCCGCACGACGGCGTCCGCGACACCGCGCTTGACCGGCTTCGGCAGCGCCCGGCCGTACCGCCCCAGCCAGTACGCCAGCGCCTCGCCCGGCTCGTCGGCACGCTGCAACGCGGCGTCCACGACGGCCCGTGAGCCCGGGATGCCCGCCGCGACCTGCGCCCGGGCGCCCTCCAGGGCCGCCACCACCGACGCCGACCGCAGCAGGGCACCCGTGCGCAGCCACCGCACGAACCGGGCGAACCAGTCGGGGTCGGCGACCGCCACGGCGGCGACCAGATCGCGGAACCGGGCATCCCGGTCGGCGGCGCCCTCGTAGAAGGTGTCCTCACCGACCATGTTCGACACGCTCAGCAGGAAAAGCTCGGCGCGCGGCTCGCGGGTGAAACCCGGCGCGCCCTCGGCGGTCTCGGTCCCGGCGGCCCCGTGCCGGTTGCGGGGCAGCTTCAGGTTGAACTTGGCCATCGGGTCCCCCGTGTCGGTCGCGGCCGGGAGGACGCCATCGCACCGCACACCCGAGGTCGAAGTCGGTGACGGACTGTCCGCCGCTCTGTCCGATCGAGCTGTCAGCCCGAGGGCCTCGGGGGACTCGAACCCCCAACCTGCGGATCCCGAAGTAGCCGTCGCCTGCGCACCGGGTGTGCGGCGTGGTGGCGCCTCCCGAGATCGGAAGCCGGTGACGGACGGGCTCTTCACCGGGGTCGTGGACCCCTCCAAGATGTAACCGTCACCTTCGCACCGGGAGGTGCGCGCACGACGCTAGGTGCGGTGGCGGTGGCGGGCAACAGGGTTTGCCATCTCGTGATCATGAGCGGAGATGACGATCACGCCGCATACCCGAGATCAAGATTGGACACGGCGTCAGCGGGCTCGAACCGCAGGGCCTCGACGGCCCCTTACCAGGGAAGTAGCCGTGTCCGTCGCACCGGGTATGCGGCGTGAAGGCGCAGCTCCCGAGATCGGAGCGGCGACGGCGACCGGCCCTTGCGGGCCGTAGGTGACCTGGGCCACTGGTCGACACCGCCGAACGGCGGCGGCGGGATTCGAACCCGCGTCTCCCCGTTATGAGCGGAAGTAGCCGTTGCCTGCGCACCGGGAGGTGCGGAACGGACGGTAGGGGACGTCTCGCATCTCGGCAAGCCAAAATCCCCGTCGGCCGGGATGGCCGGTGGCCGGGCCGGGCGCCTCGTTGACGCATGGTGTACTAGCGCCGTGGAACTTCTGCACTCGGGCAAGGTTCGGGACGTCTACGCCGACGGCGAGGACCTCATCCTGGTCGCCTCCGACCGCGTCTCCATCTACGACGTGGCGCTGCCGACCCCGATCCCGGACAAGGGCCGCCTGCTCACCGCGCTGTCGCTGTGGTGGTTCGAGCAGCTGTCCGATCTGGTGCCGAACCACGTCATCTCGGCCACCGACGTGCCCGCGGAGTTCGCCGGCCGGGCGATCCGCTGCCGGCGGCTGGACATGGTCCCGGTCGAGTGCGTCGCCCGGGGCTACCTCACCGGCGGCGGCTTCGCCGAGTACCAGCGCACCGGCGCGGTCTCCGGCGTCGAGTTGCCGCGTGGCCTGGTGGAGGCGTCCATCCTGCCCGAGCCGATCTTCACGCCGTCGACCAAGGCGCCCAAGGGCGAGCACGACGAGCCGATCACCTACGCCGAGGTGGTCGACAAGGTGGGTGCCGAGACGGCCGAGCGGCTGCGGCAGATCACCATCGACGTCTACCGGCGGGGCGCGGAGATCGCCGCCGACCGGGGCATCCTGATCGCCGACACCAAGATCGAGCTGGGCTGGACGCCGGACGGCACCCTGATCCTCGCCGACGAGCTGCTCACCTCCGACTCGTCCCGGTTCTGGCCGGCCGAGTCCTACCAGCCGGGTCGCGCCCAGTTCTCGTTCGACAAGCAGTACGTGCGCGACTGGGCCACCGGCGGCGGCTGGAACCGGCAGCCGCCCGCCCCCGAGGTGCCCGCCGAGGTGGTCGAGGCGACCCGGGCCCGCTACGTCGAGGTCTACGAGAAGCTCACCGGCAACCGCTGGGCCTGAGGCACGCCGGAGGGTCCACCGCCGCGGCACGACCCACCCGTACGATCAGCAGACGTGCGTGACATTGCCGTGTTCAGCGGGACCGCCCACCCGGACCTCGCCGCCGAGATCTGCGCCCACCTCGACGTTCCCCTGCACCCGGTGCGGGTGTCCCGGTTCGCCAACGACTGCCTCGAGGTGCAGTTGCAGGCCAACTGCCGGGAGCGCGACGTCTTCCTCATCCAGCCGCTGGTGCCGCCGGTGCAGGAGCACCTGGTCGAGCTGCTGCTCATGATCGACGCGGCCCGCGGCGCCTCCGCCGGCCGGATCACCGTGGTGCTGCCGCACTACGCGTACGCGCGGTCGGACAAGAAGGACGCCCCGCGCATCTCCATCGGCGGCCGGCTGGTCGCCGACCTGCTCACCTCGGCCGGCGCCCACCGGGTGCTCGCCATGACCCTGCACTCGCCGCAGGTGCACGGCTTCTTCAGCGTGCCGGTGGATCACCTGCACGCGCTGCGCGAGCTGGCCGCCCACTTCAAGGGGCGGGACCTGAGCAACACCGTCGTGGTCTCGCCGGACCTGGGCAACGCCAAGGAGGCGGCGGCGTTCGCCCGGATGCTCGGCACCCCGGTGGCGGCCGGCGCGAAGCAGCGGTACAGCGACGACCGGGTGCAGATCAGCACGGTCATCGGTGACGTGGCGGACCGGGACGTGATCGTGCTGGACGACGAGATCGCCAAGGGCAGCACGGTCATCGAGCTGATGAGCCACCTGCGCGAGCGCAAGGTCCGGTCGATCCGGCTGGCCTGCACCCACGGCCTCTTCTCCAGCGGTGCGCTGAAGCGGCTGAGCGAGCAGGACGGGGTGCTGGAGGTCGTCTGCACCAACACGGTGCCGATCCCGGAGGAGAAGCGGGTGCCGAAGCTGGAGGTGCTGTCGGTGGCGCCGGCCCTGGCCGAGGCGATGCGGCGGATCCACAACGGCGAGTCGGTGAGCGCCCTCTTCGGCTGAGGCCGGGCGCGGCCCGCCCGGTCAGTCGTCGGCCGGGCGGGTGACGGGCTGGGCGGCCAGCGCCGCGGTGATCCGGACGATCGTGCCGGCCTCGCCGGTCTCCACCGCCATGGTGTCGCTCAGCTCCCGGGCCAGCCACAGCCCCCAACCGCCGGCCGTGTCCGGGGCCGGCCGGGCGCGCTCGCTGAGCCGCCGCACGCTGATCCCCTGGCCGTGGTCGGCGACCTCGCAGATCAGCTCGCCGGGCCGGCGCCACAGCCGCAGCCGGCCCTGGCCGCCGCCGTGCCGGACCGCGTTGGTGATCAGCTCGTTGACCGCCAGCACGAAGTCGTCCAGCCGTTGCCCGGTCAACCCCGCCGCGTGCGAGCACGAGGTGACCGAATGCCGTAGCGCGGTCACCTCGGCCTGGTCGAAGGCCTCGGCGATGAGGAGGGAAGGTTCGATGGGCACAACCGTACGCGGTGCGGGGGATTCTGCGTTTGTCATGGCCCGTCCCGGCGATGGCGTGCGGTGATTTTCGCGGCATTTCCACCGTACGTCAGGGTTTCTCGCACCGCACCTCACGGCCCGCCCGTGCGCGGCTGTGGCAGGGTGTCCGGCATGCCGTCGTCCCCCGGTGGCCTGGAAGGCCCGCTCTGGCGGTCCATCGCGGTGTTCCGCTTCGCATCGCTGGCGTACGTGGGTGTGCTGGTGCTCCGCGACGCCGGCCGCTACGCGCACCCGGTCGCCGCCGGCGGCGTACTCCTGGGGATGCTGGCCTGGTCCGGGGCGACCACGGCCGGCTACGCGCGCCCGGCCGGACGGCGGTGGCCGCTGCTCCTGGCCGACCTCGGCGTGGTGCTGGCGATCATGCTGGCCACACCGTGGGTGGTCGGCCGCGCGGCGCTCGCCGCCGGCGTGCCCACCCTGACCGTCGCCTGGCTGGCCGGACCGGTGCTGGCCTGGGCGGTGTCCGGCGGCCGGCGGCGCGGCGCGGTGGCCGCGCTGGTGCTCGGCGGGACCGACCTGGCCACCCGCGAGCGGATCAGCCAGTCCGCGCTCACCGGGGTGATCCTCATGCTGCTGGCCGGCGTGGTGGTGGGGCACGTGGCCCGGCTCGCCGTGGAGGCCGAGGCGCGGCTGCAGCGGGCGGTGGAGCTGGAGGCGGCCACCCGGGAGCGGGAGCGGCTGGCCCGGGACATCCACGACTCGGTGCTCCAGGTGCTGGCACTGGTCCGGCGGCGCGGGGCGGACCTGGACGGTGAGGCCGCCGAGCTGGCCCGGCTGGCCGGCGAGCAGGAGGCCGCGCTGCGCGCGCTGATTGGCCGGGCGGGCGCCGCGCCGGGCGGCGCGGGCGACGCCCGGGACCTGCGTGACCTGCTCGACCGGTACGCCTCGACGACGGTCCAGGTGGCCGCGCCGGCCACCCCCGTGCCGCTGCCCGCACGGGTGGCCGACGAACTGGCCGCCGCCGTCGGTGCGACGCTGGACAACGTGGCCCGGCACGCCGGCGGGCGGGCCTGGGTGCTGATCGAGGACGAGGGGGAGACGGTGACCGTCTCGGTACGCGACGAGGGGCCGGGCATCCCGGAGGGGCGGCTGGCCCAGGCCGCCGCGCAGGGCCGGCTCGGGGTGGCGCAGTCGATCCGGGGCCGGGTCGCCGACCTCGGCGGCGAGGTGCGCATCGTCTCCGCCCCGGGCGCCGGCACGGAGATCGAGCTGACCGTGCCGCGGGAGGGCCGGTGAGCATCCGCGTGATGGTGGTCGACGACCACCCGATGTGGCGCGAGGGCGTCGCTCGCGACCTCACCGAGGCCGGCCACCTGGTGGTGGCGACCAGCGGGGAGGGGCGGCAGGCGGTCCGGGTGGCCGCTGCGGCCCGCCCCGACGTGGTCGTGCTCGACCTGCAACTGCCGGACGTCTCCGGCGTCGAGGTGGTCCAGGGGCTGCGCGCCGCGCTGCCCGGGGTGCGGGTGCTCATGCTGTCGGCCAGCGGCGAGCCGCAGAGCGTGCTGGACGCGGTCAAGGCCGGCGCCACGGGTTACCTGCTGAAGTCGGCCGCGCCGGCCGAGTTCCTGGACGCGGTGCGCCGCACGGCGGCCGGCGAGCCGGTCTTCACCCCGGGCCTGGCCGGGCTGGTGCTGGGGGAGTACCGGCGGCTGGCCGCGACGCCGGCCGCCCCGCACGACGAGGCACCCCGGCTCACCGAGCGGGAGACCGAGGTGCTGCGCCTGGTGGCGAAGGGCCTGTCGTACAAGCAGATCGCCGAGCGGCTCGGGCTGTCCCACCGGACGGTGCAGAACCACGTGCAGAACACGCTCGGCAAGCTCCAGCTGCACAACCGGGTCGAGCTGACCCGGTACGCGATCGAGCGGGGCCTGGACGGCTGAGGCTCAGCTCGCCTCGGGCGGCCGGGTCTCGTGGACGGCCAGCTCCTCCGCGGTCGCCCCGCCACCGGCCGCGCCGGCGTCGTACGCGACGTTGTCGGTCTCCTGGTCGGTGTGTACGCCCTCGTCCGGCTCGACCAGCCGCCCCACCTCGTGGTCGGCGACGGTGCCGAGCTGGCCGTGGTCGTAGATGGAGACCGGGGAGTGCGGGTCGGAGGTCGGGCCCGGGTCGATCACGTCGGCGTCGAGCTGGGCCTGCGCGGCGGCCTCCTCGCTGTCCGCCTCGGCCGCGATGTCCGGGTCGACCGAGCCGGCCAGCGGGTCGTCGGCGGGTCGCTCGTACTGCTCGCGCTGGAGCTTGTAGTCCAGCGACTCGCCGTCGAGCTGCTCCTCGGCGGTGGTGCCGAAGCGGTCCACGGCGACGGGGGTGCGGTCGGCGGGCAGCTGGGCGGGATCCGGTCCGTCCGCCTCGCGCCCGGTCAGGACGTCGTCGTTGGCGGTCGAGTCGTCGTCGGCGGTGTCGGGCAGGCCGTTCGCCTCGGTGTCGGACACGGGGGTGGGGAACTCGTTGTCGCGCATGACGGGGAACTACCCACTGGGCTTGCCGCATTAACCGCCACCGGCGGGGTGGATCGGGAGGAACGGGGCGAAAAGGGCCTCAGTTCCGGAGCGTGGCCTCGTCCTCGGCGTGCAGGACGCACCAGACGACCTTGCCGTCCGGAAGCGGAGTGCTGCCCCAGCGGCGGGCGACCGTGTCGATGAGCAGCAGCCCCCGGCCGCCGGTGGAGGTGACCGGGGCCAGCCCGGCGTAGGCCGGCCGCCGCGCGGAGTGGTCCCGGACCGCCAGGTGCAGGGCACTGTCCCGGGGCGCCACCCGGACCGTCATGGGAGTCCGGGCGTGCGCCACCACGTTGTTGACCATCTCGGTGACCGCGATGGAGGCCGGCTCGGCCAACTCCGGCACGCCCCACCGGGCGCAGCCCTCGGTGACCAGAGCCCGGGCCTCCCGGGCCGCCGCCACCACCGGGGGCAGGTCGGCGGCGAGCACCGCGGCCTGCGGCGCCTCGCCCAGCGCGGCCTGCGCCGAGTCGAGCGACCGGTGGACCGGCGCGGCGCCCTCCGGCTGCCCGGCCGGGTCACACACCAGGAGGTCGGCGGCGGGCCAGTCGACGGCGACGCGGTGCACCTCGTCGAGAAGGGCCCGGGCCGCCGGATCGGCGATCCGCACCCCGGACAGGTCGACGATCGCCGCGCCCGGTCGCTGCCAGAGCCGGGCGAGCAGCGCGTCCCGGACGGCGTCGAGCCCGGCCCGGTCCAGCACGCCGGTCAGCCGGACGACCGCCGAGAACTCGTCGGTCTCGACCAGGCAGCGCACGTCCATCGGCATGATCGTCCCATTGTGCATGGCCGCCCCCCGTCGCGCATCAGTCCGGTCGGCGGGACCCATCAGCGTGCCGTCCGGGAACGCCGACTCATCGCCGCCATGGTGCCGACGGCGGTGCCGGCCGCCGCCAGCCCGAAGGCCGCCGTCAGCCGGATCAGCTGCGCCCGCCGGCCCTGCCAGCCGTCGGTCCGCTCGGCCTCCGCGTCGGCGTGGAACACGTTGCCGGTGGCGTCCAGGCGTACGCCCGGGCCGAACTGGGTGCGCGCCGTGTACCAGCCGAGCGCCCGCTCGGCCAGCGCCGGGGCGAGCCGCCACTGGAGCCCCATGAGCCGGGCCGCGCCCCCGGCGTACGCCTCGCGGCGCGGCCGGCGCAGCAGCCGGACGATCGTCTCGGCCACGAGGTCCGGCGGGTAGACCGGGGGCGGCGGGGTCAGCTCCCGCCCGGTGTGGTTGGCGGCGTGCCGGAAGAACGGGGTGTCGATGCTGGCCGGCAGCACCGTGCAGAGCGAGATGTGGCCACGCCCGGTGACCCGCAGCTCCTGCCGGACCGTGTCGGCCAGCCCCCGGATGGCGTGCTTCGTGGCGTTGTACGCCGACTGGTACGGCATGGCCACCTCGGCCAGCACCGAGGCGTTGTTGACCAGCACGCCGCCGCCGGCCGCGTCGAGCCAGGGCAGCGCGGCCCTGGTCCCGTGGACGGTGCCCAGCAGGTTCACCTCGACCACCCGGCGGAACTCGGTCACCGGGATCTCGTCGAAGAGTCCCACCGTGCCCACCGCCGCGTTGTTGACCCAGGCGTCGATCCGCCCGAACTCGCCCGCCGCCCGCGCCGCGAGCCGCTCCACCGCCTCCGGGTCGGTCACGTCGGTCGGCACCACCAGCGCCCGCCCGCCCAGCTGCCGGCAGCGGTCGGCGACCCGGCGCAGCGCCTCCTCGGTCCGGGCGGCCAGCACCACGTCGGCGCCCCGCCGGGCCAGCGCGTACGCCGTGGCCGCGCCGATCCCGCTGGAGGCGCCGGTGATCACGACGGTGGCGTCGTCGAGGCTGCGGGTGAGAGGCATTCTTCGCCGGTACCCCCGGTCCGGCCCGGTCATGCCGCCGGAGTCGCCCGGATCACGGTTGCCGCGCGCCCGGCCGGGGCAGATTGTCACCAGACCCGACCGGGCCGCGCTGTCCCACCCGTGGAACGGTCCGCCGGTCCGCACCCGATCTGCCAGGTTTCGGCGCACCGGGGCCGGGTTAATGGGACCCTCTGACCGGAGGACCCACCGCTCGCGAGAACGCATGGAGGTGCACCATGCGCGTCGGCCTTGTGTGTGCGCACGCCGGCCCGTCCGTCGACGGTCCCACCGTCGGGACCCACCAGCACATCGCGCGGGTGGCGGCCGAACTCGCCGCACGGGGCCACGACGTCCGGGTGTACGAGCGCCGCGACGCGCAGGGCCAGGAGTCCGTGGACGTGGACGGCTACCACCTGGAGCGGGTCCCCGTCGGCCCGCCCGCCCCGCTGCCCACCGCCGAACTGGTCCCGTACGTCACCGAGTTCGGCCGCTGGCTGGCCCAGCGGTGGTCCGACGGCTGGGCCCCCGAGGTGGTGCACGGGCACTACTGGGTCGGCGGTCTGGCCGCCGCCCACGCCGTCCGGGAGACCGACATCCCGGTGGTGCAGACCTTCCACTCCCTCGGCGTCGAGCAGCTTCGCCACCTCGGCGGCCGGTACGACGGTCCGGGGGAGCGGATCCCGCTGGAACGGGCGCTGACCCGGGCCGTCGACATCGCCGTGGCCCAGTGCAACGACGAGGTCGACGAGCTGACCCGGATGGGACTCCAGCGCACCTCGGTGGCCATGGTGCCGACCGGGGTCGACACCGCGCAGTTCCATCCGGACGGCGAGGCGGCCCCCCGGGACCAGCGGGCCCGCATCCTCTCCGTCGGCGGGCTCGCGGCCGGCCACGGTCAGGAGGACCTGATCCGGGCCATGCGGCTCGTCGGCGACGCCGAGCTGGTGATCGCCGGCGGCCCGCCGGCCGAGCAGCTCGCCGACCACGCCGAGGCGCGCCGGCTGCGCGAGCTGGCCGAGCGGACCGGGGTGGCCGACCAGGTGAAGCTGGTCGGCGCGGTCCCGCACGACCAGATGGCCACCTGGTACCGCTCCGCCGACGTGGTCGCCTGCACCCCGCACTACTCGTCGGCCGGCCGGGTGTCGCTGGAGGCGATGGCCTGCGGCGTCCCGGTGGTCGGCTACGCCATGGGTGGCATCGCCGACGCGGTGGTCGACGAGGTGACCGGCAAGCTGGTGCCGCCCGGGGACGTGCGCACCCTCGGGGTCACCCTGCGCCGGATCCTCGCCGACAACGCCGGGCGGTTCGCGTACGGGCACGCCGCCGTGGACCGGGTCCGGTGCAGCTACACGTGGGAACGGACGGCGGGCGCGCTGGAGCGGCTCTACGAGCGGGTGATCGGGCGCCGCAAGCCAGCCGAGCCGGCGGTCGCGGTCACCCGCCCCGTCGAGGTCGCCGCCGACCAGCGCGGACCGGTCGAGGCGGCCTGAGTCAACGCCGGGCGCGGACGGCCGAGCCGGCGCCGATCATGGAACGCTCCCGGTTCCGGGCCACCGCGTGGTGGTGCTGCGGCTCGGCGTAGCGGGTCAGGCCGACCACCGCGGCCAGCGTGGCCAGGAAGCCGACCCCGGCCAGCCACTCCCGGCCGGGCCAGATCCGGTCGTTGAGCAGCAGCAGGCCGACGATCGCCGCGGGCACCGCACCGGCGGCGTCCATGGCGGCCACGGCGGCCGTGGTCGAGCCGCGCTGCATGGCCAGGCCGAGCAGGAGCTGGCCGACCACCGAGTGGACGATCAGCAGGTAGAGGAGCGGGTCGCGGACGAACGCCTCCGCCGAGTCGGCCGAGGCGAGCGGGCGGGCCGCCACCGCGGCGGCGGAGAACGCCATCCCGGCCAGCGCGCCCAGCGTCACCGAGCCGGGCGCGCCGTGCAGGCGGGCGGCGAAGAAGCCGAGCACGGCGATCACCCCGAGCGCCACCGCCAGGCCGACCAGCCCGGCCGTGCCGAGCTGCCGGGACGGCGCCGGCTCGGCGGCCAGCACCAGCGCGATGATCCCCCCGAACAGGAGTACCAGCAGCGCCACCTCGGCGGCCGGCAGGCGCCACTTGAGCACCAGCACGCCGAGCACGGCGGTCACGCCCAGCCCGGCCGCCACGCTGGCCTGGACCAGGAACAGCGGCAGGTCGCGGCGGGCCAGGAAGGCCAGCACGAAACCGACCACCTGGCAGGAGAGCCCGACCAGGTACGTCCGGTGGCCGGCCAGCCGGAGCAGCAGCCCCGGATCGAAGGTGTGGTGCACGGTGGTCCGCGCCGCGGCCACCGACTGGAGGAGATTGGCGAAGCCGTACGCGACGATCATCGCCGCCAGGAAGCACCAACCGGAGGACACCACCTGGCGAGGATAGAGGTTGCCGGCGGGTCAGCGCTCGGCCGGCCGGCCGAGCCGGGCCAGGATGTCGTCGTGCAGCGCGCCGTTGCTGGCTACGGCGCTGTGCTCGCCGGAGCCGTCCCCGGCCGGGGACGGTCGCCCGGCCAAATCGGTGACCGTGCCACCCGCCTCGGTGACGATCGGGACCAGCGCCGCGATGTCCCAGAGCGACAGTTCCGGCTCCACCATCACGTCCAGCGCCCCCTCGGCCAGGAGCATGTAGCCGTAGAAGTCGCCGTAGGCCCGGCTGCGCCAGGCGTCCCGCATGATCTGGAGGACCGCGTCCAGCCGGCCGGCCTCCTCCCACCCGGTCAGCGAGGAGTAGCAGAAGCTGGCGTCGGCCAGGGTGGTCACCCCGGAGACCCGGATCGGCGCGCCGGAGGCCGCGTCGGGGCCGGCGAAGGCGCCCGCCCCGCGGGCCGCCCACCAGCGCCGGTGCAGCGCCGGGGCGGACACCAGGCCGAGCACCGGCCGGTCACCCTCCAGCAGCGCGATCAGGGTGGCCCACACGGGTACGCCCCGGACGAAGTTCTTGGTGCCGTCGATCGGGTCGACGACCCAGCGCCGCCCGTCGGGGCCGGTGGCGGGCTGCTCGCCGTACTCCTCGCCGAGCAGGCCGTCGCCGGGACGGTGGGCGGCCAGCAGGGCGCGGATCTCCCGCTCCACGGCCGTGTCCGCGTCGGACACCGGGGTCAGGTCGGGCTTCGACTCGACCCGCAGGTCGAGGGCGCGGAACCGGGCCGTGGCGACCGCGTCGGCGGCGTCGGCGAGCCGGTGGGCGAGGGCGAGGTCGTCGGCGTACCCGGTCATGCGGACACGCTAGCGACGCCCGTGCCGCCGTGACGCGCGGGGAGCCCGGGTCCCGCCGCTCAGGAACCGGCGAGCGGGTCGCCGGGGTTCCGCTCCGGTTCGCGCGCGTCACCCTCGCCGCTGCGGGAGGCCAGCAACCGGCGGTACGAGGCCAGCCGGCGCGGGTCCGCCTTGCCGGCGGCCACCCAGGCGTCCAGCGCGCAGTCCGCCTCCTCGGCGGTGTGCTGGCAGTTGGCCGGGCAGTCGACAGTCGCCTCCACCAGGTCCGGGAAGCCGTGCAGCAGGCTCTCCGCGGACACGTGCGCCAGCCCGAAGCTGCGCACGCCCGGGGTGTCGATGATCCAGCCCGGCGCCGACTGCGCCGAGCCGGGGTCGCCCTGCGGGTGCGGGGGCAGCCCGAGCGCCACGGCGCTGGTCGAGGTGTGCCGGCCCCGGCCGATCGCGCTGACCGTGCCGACCGCCCGGTCAGCCTCCGGCACGAGGCGGTTGACAAGCGTCGACTTGCCCACCCCGGAGTGCCCGACCATGACGGACACCCGCCCGGCGAGCAGCGCGCGCAGCGCGGCCAGGTCGGAGTCCGGCCGGATCAGCACGTACGGCAGTTCCAGCTCGGTGTAGTAGCCGAGCACCGCCTCCGGGCCGGCCAGGTCGGCCTTGGTGAGGCAGAGCAGCGGCTCGATGTCGGCGTCGTACGCGGCCACCAGGCAGCGGTCGATGAACCCGGTGCGCGGCGGCGGGTCGGCCAGTGCGCTGACGATCACGAGCTGGTCGGCGTTGGCCACGACCACCCGTTCCAGCCGTCCTTCGGCGGTGGTGGCGTCGTCCTCCGCCGTCCGCCGCAGCACCGAGCGGCGCTCGGCGATCCGGACGATCCGGGCCAGCGCCCCGGGAGCGCCCGAGGTGTCGCCGACCAGGCCCACCCGGTCGCCCACCACCACCGACTTGCGGCCCAGCTCGCGCGCCCGCATGGCGGTCACGGTCGGGGAGTCCGGCTCGGCGTCGAGGAACACGCAGGTGTAGCGCCCCCGGTCGACGGCGATCACGAACCCGTCCACGGCGTCCTCGTGACGGGGACGGGTGCGCGTGCGCGGGCGCGACGACCTGCCGGGTCGGACCCGGACGTCGTCCTCGTCGTACTCCCGCCGCTTCGTCGCCAGGACGTCCCCCCCGTCGTCAGCTCTTACCCGTCACCATCCCCGACCATAGCGCCGGGAACTCCGGCATGGTCTTCGAGGTGCACGACACGTCGTCGACCTCGATGCCGGGGACCGCCAGCCCGGCCACCGCCGCGGCGTGCGCCATCCGGTGGTCGTCGTACGTCCGGAAGGTCCCGCCGCGCAGCGGGCGGGGCCGGATCTCCAGCCCGTCGGTGGTCTCGGTGAGGTCCGCGCCCAGCGCGGCGAACTCCTTGGCCAGGGCGGCGACCCGGTCGGTCTCGTGCCCCCGGATGTGGCCCACGCCGGTCAGCCGGGACGGGGAGTCGGCCAGCATGGCCAGCGCGGTCAGCACCGGGGTCAGCTCGCCGACGTCGGAGAGGTCGGCGTCCAGCCCGCGGACCGTGCCGGTGCCCCGCACGGTCAGCCCGTCGGTGCCCAGGATCACCTCGCCGCCCATCCGGTGCAGCAGCCCGCGCAGCTGCTCGACCGGCTGGAGGCTGCTGCGCGGCCAGCCCTGGAGGGTCACCTCGCCGCCGGTGACCAGGGCGGCGGCGAAGAACGGCGCCGCTCCGGACAGGTCGGGCTCGATCTCCCAGCCGCGCCCGGTCAGCGGGCCGGGCTCGACCGCCCAGACGTCGGGCGTGGTGTCGTCGACCGCTGCCCCGGCGGCGCGCAGCATCTGCACGGTCATCCGCAGGTGCGGAGCGGACGGCACCGGGGGCCCCTCGTGCCGGACCACCACGCCTCGGTCGAAGCGCGGCCCGGCCAGCAGCAGCCCGGAGACGAGCTGGCTGGAGGCGGAGGCGTCGATGACCACCTCGCCGCCGGTGACCCGGCCGGCGCCGAGGACGACCAGTGGCAGGCTGCCGACCGGCGGGGCGTCGATGCGGACGCCGAGGGAGCGCAGCGCGCCGATCAGCGGGCCGAGCGGGCGGGTCCGGGCGTGCGGGTCGCCGTCGAAGGTGACCCGGCCCTCGGCCAGGCCGGCCACCGCCGGCAGGAACCGCATCACCGTGCCGGCCAGGCCGACGTCGACGTGCGCCGGGCCGACCAGCGGGTGCGGCCGGACCAGCCAGCGGTCGTCGTCGGACACGGACATGTGCGCGCCCAGCTCGCGCAGGCCGCCGGCCATCAGCTCGGTGTCCCGGGCGCGCAGCGGCCGGTCGAGCGTCGACGGGCCGCTGGCCAGCGCGCCGAGCACCAGGGCCCGGGCGGTCATCGACTTGGAGCCGGGCAGGCGCAGCGTCGCGGCGACCGGGTCGCTCGCGGTCGGCGCGGTCCACGGCTGCGGCGGCCGGGTCGCGGTCAGATTCCCCACGCTCACATTCTGCCAACTCCGCGGGCCGGTGGAACCGCCCGTCGCTCCTGCTCCCGGTTGGCGGGACAGCCGGAACGCCGCCGGCGGGTTAGCGTTGGCGCCATGTGCGGGAGGTACGCGACGACCCGGAGCGCGGGCGACCTGAGCGCGCTGTTCGAGTCGTCCGACGAGACCGGCGGGGTCGGCCCGGACTTCAACGTCGCCCCGACCGATCCCGTGCCGCTCGTCCGGCTGGCTCCGGAGGGGCACCGGCTGCTCTCCGTCGGCCGCTGGGGGCTGGTGCCACACTGGTCCCGCACCGCCGCCGGCGCCGCCCGCATGATCAACGCGCGGGTGGAGACCATCGCCACCAGCCGGGCGTACGCCCCGTCGTTCGCCCGCCGCCGCTGCCTGGTCCCGGCCGACGGCTGGTACGAGTGGGTCCGGCAGGCCGACGGCCGGCGGCAGCCCTACTTCATGACCCCGCGCGACGGCTCGGTGCTGGCCTTCGCGGGCATCTGGTCGGTCTGGGAGCCGGCCGGCGAGGCGCGGCTCACGTTCAGCGTGCTGACCACCGCGGCGGTCGGCGAGCTGGCCGAGGTGCACGACCGGATGCCGCTGCTGCTGCCCCGGGAGCGCTGGGCGGCCTGGCTGGGCGCCGCCGCCGAGCCCGCCGAGCTGCTCGCGCCGCCCGCCCCGGCCTGGCTGGCGGGGCTGGAGATCCGCCCGGTCTCGCCGGCGGTCGGCGACGTCCGCAACGACGGCCCGGAGCTGACCGCCCGGGTCCCCCTGGCGCGTGCGGAGGCCGAGACGGAAATGACCCTGTTCTGATCACGCTCAGCACATTGTCGTGTGCTGATTTGCCGGGGTTGCGCCTGAAACGTCGCCCGGCCGTTTAGCCATGTTTACCGAAGGCTCTTGTCCCCGCCTGCGCAAGTGCGATAGAACACAGCGCCGGTGTTGGGGTCTGTTCGCACGGGGCGGATGACACCCATCGATCTTCCATGATCTTTGCCGGTCCCACGGGGGAGGTGGGTGTATTGACACGGGCACGCATGCCCCGCCCGCACGAGGTGGCCGCCGCGCGGCGAGATCCGCGACTGCTGCGGGCCCTGCGCGAGCGGCGCCACGACGAGGCGTGGCGGACCAGAGGAACCTGCCAGAGCGTGGATCCGGAGACGTTCTTTCCGGCGCCCAACGAACCGGCCGACGCGGCCGTGGCGCTCTGCCGCAGTTGCGACGTCCAGGGGTCCTGCCTCGCCTGGGCCCTGGAGGTGGGTGACTGCCACGGCGTCTGGGGCGGCACCACACCCCGCGAGCGGCGGGCCATGCTGGTCGCCTGGCGCAGCGAGGTGCAGCCGGATCCGGACGTCCTCGACGAGGCCGGCCCACCGGTCCGCGACCGCCTGCTCACGCTGGTGCCGTCGAGCTGATGCCGTTCGGCCGCCGCCCGCGTCTCCCCGCCGGGAGACGCGGGCGACGCTGTTTCCGCACCGGACGACAGCCGCGCGCCGGGCCGGCCGCAGAATGGGCCCGTGCGGCACAGTGACGAGATCGGGACACCCCGCGGACCGGCCCGGGTCCACATCGATCCGCCGGTGGCCGGCGGCGCCACCGTGCTGGTGCTCGGTCACGGGGCCGGTGGCGACGTGGACGCCCCGGACCTGGTGGCGGTCCGGGACGCGCTGGTCGACGCCGGCGCGGGTGTGGTCCGGGTGACCCAGCCGTACCGGGTCGCCGGCCGGCGCGCCCCCGCCCCGGCCGGACACCTCGACGAGGCGTGGACGGCCGTACTGGCCGAACTCAGAACCCGCCACCCCGAGGCGGCCCGCTGGGTGGTCGGCGGCCGGTCCAGCGGCGCCCGGGTCGCCTGCCGCACCGCCCACGCGGTCGGCGCGGCCGGCATCGTCGCGCTGGCGTTCCCGCTGCACCCGCCGGGGCGGCCGGAACGCTCGCGGGCCGAGGAACTGCGCACCGGCCTGCCCACGCTGGTGGTCAACGGCGACCGGGACCCGTTCGGGGTGCCCGAGCCCGGGGCCGGCGTCGAGGTGGTGACCCGTCCGGGCGAGCGGCACGACCTCCGCGGCGACCCGGCGGCCACGGCGGGAGTCGTCCGCGACTGGCTCCGCGCCCGGGGCTGGCTTCCCGCCTGACCGTCCCCGCGACGTCGCCGGCGGCTCGGCCCGGAAGGCCCGGGGCGCCGAGCGGTGGAGGGGCGACACGCGGCGGCGGAGGGGTCGGCGTGACCGTCGGTGGCGGCGGGTCGTTGCTACGGGTGGTGTCGGGCGCCCGGTTCGGGCGTCCGGGGCCACCCTCCCAGGCCCTTCCTGGTCCCAGCGTCGGTCGCGGCCGAGGCGGGGACCAGGAACGGGTGGGGCGGCGTGGAATGTCCGGCCCGGCGGCGAGCGTTACTACCCCCGGATGCGTTTTCCAGCCGAGGGGGGTGACCGGTGCCGACCGAGACACGGAGCCGGGAGCGGGACGAACAGGACGCGCGGCAGCTCAAGCGGCTGCTGGACGCGCCGGACTGGCCCGCGACGGCGTCGGCCGTGAGCACCAGCACAGAGTCCGGAAGTGAATCTGCCGACAGGTGGGTACGCGTATCCTCGGCGGGACAGCATCCGACGCGAGGGGACGTGCGGTTGACGACCGAGAAGACGGACGAGCGCAGGGCCCGCTTCGAGCGGGACGCGATGCCCTTCGTCGACCAGCTCTACGCTGCCGGGCTGCGGATGACCCGCAACCCGGCGGATGCCGAGGACCTGGTCCAGGAGACGTACCTGAAGGCGTACGCCGCCTTCCACCAGTTCGAGCAGGGCACGAACCTGAAGGCCTGGTTGTACCGGATCCTGACCAACACCTACATCAACTCCTACCGGAAGCGGCAGCGCCAGCCCATCCAGGCGCCCACGGACGAGATCACCGACTGGCAGCTCGCCGAGGCGGAGTCGCACACGTCCAGCGGGTTGCGCTCGGCGGAGACCGAGGCGCTGGACCGGCTGCCGGACAGCGACGTCAAGGAAGCCCTCCAGCAGCTGCCGGAGGAGTTCCGCATGGCGGTCTACCTCACCGACGTCGAGGGCTTCTCCTACAAGGAGGTCGCCGACGTCATGGGCACGCCGATCGGCACCGTGATGTCGCGGCTGCACCGCGGCCGTCGTAATCTGCGCAAGCTGCTCGAGCAGTACGCGGCGGAGCGGGGCTTCACCTCCGCGCCGTCGAAGGGCTCGACCGCCGCCGCCAGCCGGGAGGTGTGACCGTGAGCTGTGGGAAGCCGCACGAGACGGACTGCCGCGAGGTGCTCGCCGAGGTCTACCTCTACCTGGACCTGGAGTGCGGTGAGGAGCGCCGCGTCCTCATCCGGGAGCACCTGGAGGAGTGCGGGCCCTGCCTGCACGAGTACGGCATCGAGCAGGAGGTGAAGGCGCTGGTCGCCCGCTGCTGCGGCAACGAGACCGCGCCGGAGCAGTTGCGCGAGCGGCTGCGGGTCCGCCTGTCCGAGCTGGTGGTCTTCGAGACCACCGAGTCCCGCGAGCTGGCCGACTGACGGCAGCGGCAACGAGCTGAAATCACCGGTGGCCCGGGTCCGTCTGGACCCGGGCCACCCGTGTGTCCGGCCCGGGGGCCGGCACCGACTCCGATCCGGGATCAGGAGTTGGGGCGCTTGCCGTGGTTGGCGCCGCTCTTCTTACGGGCCTTCTTCTTACGGGCCTTCTTCGCCATGCTCTGCCTCCTTTGTGCTGGTCACGGTCCGGCCGCGGGCGAGCGCGGCGGAGGTCGCGTGCCGGTTCCCGGGCGCCGGGAGCCGACCGCGCTGATGCTAGTGCCGACGCGGGTCGCGGGGGACCGGCGGGGGCGGAACCGGCGTGCCGGGCGCGCTGTGCCGGAGCGTGAGCGGGCTCATGATTGGATACCGTTCGCAGCAGACAGCGGTGGAGAGGGAGGGCCCGGAGATGGCCGAGGAGATCCGCGCCGAGATGGTGGCGAACGTCTGGAAGGTCGTGGCGTCGGCCGGGGACACCGTGTCCGAGGGGGACACGCTGGTGATCCTGGAGTCGATGAAGATGGAGATCCCCGTTGTCGCCGAGTCCGACGGCGTGGTGCAGCGGATCGCGGTCAACGAGGGCGACGTCGTGCAGGACGGTGACCTGATCGCGGTGATCGGTTGAGCGGGCTGCGCGTCCGACGAGCGGAGCCGGCCGACTTCCCGGCGGTGGCCCGCCTGACGGTCGCCGCGTACGAGGCCGACGGGCAGCTCAAGGGCGAGACGGGCTACGCGCCGGTGCTGGCCGACGTGGCCACCCGGGCGGAGACCGGTGAGGTGCTGGTAGCTGTCGACGAGGTGACCGGTGAGGTGGTGGGCGCCGTGACGTTCGTGCTGCCCGGCACCCCGTTCGCCGAGCTCGCCGGCCCGGGTGAGGCCGAGTTCCGGATGCTGGCGGTCGACCCCGCCGCGCAGGGCCGGGGCGCCGGCGCGGTCCTGGTCGGGGCGTGCGTGGCGCGTGCCACCGAGCTGGGCTGCTCGGCGGTGGTGATCTGCGTACGCAGCGGGATGGCCGCCGTGGCGCGGCGGCTCTACGGGCGGCTGGGCTTCGTGCGGGCGCCGGAGAAGGACTGGGCCCCGCTGCCCGGTGTGGAGCTGCTCGGCCTGCGCCTGGACCTGACCCGCCCGGCCTGACCCGGACCCGCCCCGCTCAGGAGGCGTCGGCGATCTTCGCGAGCAGCTCGTCGGCGACCTCGAGGGCGATCTTCTTGCGCTCGTCGTCGCTGATGCCGGGGGTGCGGACCGCGAACCAGCTGCTGTGCACGGCGAACAGGGTCAGCGTGGCGCGCAGCTGGGCGGCCGGGGAGTCGTCGCCCCGGCTCAGCTCGTGCGCCAGCCGCATCATCCGGTCGCGCATCTGCTGCCCGGCGGTGAGGCTCTTGAGCACCGTCTGGTTCTGCTCGAAGAACCGCATGACCCGGGGCAGTTCCCCGGCGAACATCGCGTCGGCGTACCGGCTCAGCAGCGCGCGCCGGGTCGCCAGGGTGGCCGGCTGGGTGACGGCCCACTCGATCAGCTCGTCCATCCGGCGCAGCCGGTCGTCGACGAAGCTGCTGACGATCTCGTCCTTGCTCTTGAAGTGGTAGTAGAGGGCGGCCTTGGTCACGCCGAGTCGTTCGGCGATCTCCCGGAGCGAGGTCTTCTCGTAGCCCTGCTCGGTGAAGAGCTCCAGCGCGACGGCCTGAATGCGTTGCCGCGTGCCGCCTGTGCTCTCCCTCACCCGTACATCACCCAATTCGCTTGACGGTTCCTACTGACCAACTTACCGTCCGGCTAGTAAGGTAACTAGCCGGACGGCAAGTAAGTAGGTCACAGATCTTCGGGGGAGCTTACCCATGAGTCAACCAGCCCAGGTGGCGACCAGACCCAATGTCCGGGTCGTCCTCTTCGGCCTGATGATCGCGATGATGCTCGCGATGCTCGACAACATGATCGTCAGCACCGCGCTGCCGCGGATCGTCTTCGAGTTCGGCGGGGCGGACCACTTCACCTGGGTGGTCACCGCGTACGTGCTGGGCACCACGGTCTCCACCCCGATCTGGGGCAAGCTCGGTGACCTCTACGGCCGCAAGGCGGTCTTCCTGACCTCGGTGGTCGTCTTCCTGGTCGGCTCCGCGCTCTGCGGCATGTCCGGCTCCAGCATGTTCGGCGGCAACGACACCGGCATGATCGAGCTGATCGCCTTCCGGGCCGTCCAGGGTCTCGGCGCCGGCGGCCTGATGGTCGGTGTCATGGCGATCATCGGTGACCTGGTGCCGCCCCGCGAGCGGGGTCGCTACCAGGGCATGATCGCCGGCATCATGGCCATCGCCATGGTGGCCGGCCCGCTGGTCGGCGGCTTCATCACCGACCACCTCTCCTGGCGCTGGGCGTTCTACGTCAACCTGCCGCTCGGCGGCGTGGCCCTGCTGCTGCTGGCTACCACCATGCACCTGCCGAAGTACCGCACCGAGCACAAGATCGACTGGCTGGGCGCCGCGCTGCTCTCCGTCGGCATCACCGCGATCGTGCTCGTCACCACGTGGGGCGGCAACCAGTACGACTGGGCGTCCCCGCAGATCCTCGGCCTCGCCGCGCTCGCGCTGGTCACCCTGGTGGCCTTCGGCCTGGTCGAGCGGCGCGCCCCGGAGCCGATCCTGCCGCTGAGCCTGTTCAGCAACCGGAACTTCGCCCTCATCTCGATCATCGGCTTCCTGCTCGGCTTCGCCATGTTCGGCGCGATGAACTTCCTGCCGCTCTACCAGCAGACCGTGCAGGGCGCTTCGGCCACCAACAGCGGCCTGCTGCTGCTTCCGCTGATGTTCGGCATGCTGGTGGTCTCGCTGGTCGTCGGCCGGGCCATCACGAAGACCGGGCGCTACCGCGCCTTCCCGATCATCGGCGGCGTGGTGATGACCGCCGGCATGGGCCTGCTGACCCAGCTCGACCTGGGCACCAGCAAGACCGTCTCCTCGCTCTACATGGTCGTGCTCGGCGTCGGCATGGGCTTCCTCATGCAGACCTCGATGCTGATCGCGCAGAACAGCGTGGAGCAGAAGGACCTGGGCGCGGCGAGCGGCGCGGCCACCTTCTTCCGGTCGATCGGCGGCTCGTTCGGCGTCTCGCTGTTCGGCGCGATCTTCGCCAACCGGCTCGCGGACTCCGCCGCCGGTCCGGCCTTCGCCGGCGGGGGCGGCGGCGAGGGCGGCGCCATGAACCTGGAGAAGCTCAAGGAGCTGTCCGGGCCGGTGCGGGAGGTCGTGCTCGGCGCGCTCTCCGACGCCATCTCGCACGTCTTCTTCTGGGCGGTCTTCTTCACCGTGGCGGTCCCGGTGCTCGCCTGGTTCATCAAGGAGGTCCCGCTGCGCTCGGCGAACGAGGCCCCGCCCGCCGACACCACCCCGGAGGACCAGGCCGAGGCCGCCCTCGGCAGGTCTCCCGTCGCCTGACCCGTCCGCCGCGGCCACGCCCGACCCGTCCCCGGGTCCGGCGTGGCCGCGTCGTTTCCGGGCTGCGCCCGAGGCCCGGCCGAGGTGGTGGCGGGTCAGGGATGCCGGCGGAAGAGTCCGGCGAGGCGGCGCCAGAGGCGGCGCAGGGCGCCGGGCGAAGCGGCCGGAACCGGGCCGGTGGCCAGGGTGTCGGCCAGGGCGCGGGTGGGCGGGTCCAGGTCCGGGGTGGCCAACGCCAGGTGGGCCAGCGACACCGCGATCGGCACCCGGCGCTCGCGGGCCACGGCCGCCACGTCGGCGAGCCGCTCGGCCACCACCCGGGCCACGTCGGGGCGGACCGCGGGATCCACCCAGGCGGCGGTGACCAGGGCGAACATCGCCGCCTCGGTGATCCAGTCCTCCACGCCCCAGAGCAGTTCCAGCAGCACCCGGCGCCGGGTGGACTCCGCCCACGGCTCGTCGGTGCGGTGGTGCAGCAGGCCGAGGCAGGCCCACACCTGCACGCAGCGCACCCAGAGCGACGGGTCCTGGCCGGCGAGCACCCGTCCGAGGGCGGTGGCCGGCGCGGCCGGTGGGTGCACCAGCACGCCCAGCAGGTCGGTGAGGTCCAGGGTGGCCAGTCCCACCGCGGCGTCGTACGCGGCCGGCGGGTGCGGCCAGGCCGGGTGGGCGAGCTGCCGGATCCGTTCCGCCGCCTCGGCCGACGGGGTGGGCAGGGTGGGCGCGGCCACGGTGCCGTCGTACCGCCAGAGCTGGCAGGTGGTGGCCCGCCGGGGTTCGCGCGGGTCCGGGTCGGCTACCGCGGTCACCTCGACGGCCAGCCCCGGCGCCGCCTCGGCCGCGGTCCGCATGGCGCTCGGCGGTTCCAGCCCGTCCAGGCGTACGGCCACCGGGGCGTCGGCGGCGAGCGCCTGGCGCAGCGCGTCCAGCACCGGGCCGCCGGCCGGGGTCACCTGGCCCAGCCAGGGGCGGCCCCGGCAGCACTCGGCCAGGTCGCCGTGCTCGTGGGTGTCGTCGGGGTGGTCCCGCACGAAGTCGGCGAGGGCCACCAGGTGGGCCACGTCCCCGTCGCGCTGGAAGCGCAGCCGGTGGGCGGTGTGCACGGCGCAGTCGAAGGTCGGGTCCTTGGCCAGGGCCCGGTCGATCCAGCCCAGCGCCTCGTCGAGCCGGCCGTGGTCGGCCAGCGTTCCGGCGATGTCGGCGTAGACCGCCAGGTCGTCGGGGTCGAGGGCGACGGCCCGCTGCAGCGCGGCGAGCGCGTCCCGGGTCCGGCCGGCGCTGCGGTACGCGTACCCGAGCCACACCTCGCCGAGTTTGGTGGGCTGTGCGCGTACCCCCCGGGAGGCCCAGGTGACGGCGAGGGCGACCTCGCCGAGGCGCCGGGCCAGCGCGGACGCCGCGCCCAGCAGCAGCGGGTGGGCCGGGTGCACGGCGACCGCGTTGCGGGCCAGGGTGAGGTACGGGCGCAGCGGGTCGCGAAGCCGGCGGGGGACCGGGTCGGGCGCGGCCGCGCAGACCTGCATGAGGATCTTGGCGGTGCGCTCGGGGTCGAGCCGTTCGGGCAGGTCGGGCGCGGTCACCCAGGGCACGGCGGCCCACTCGGCGGCGGGGGCGTAACCGGTGGCCGCCGCCAGCAGGTCGAGCCCCTCGGCGGGCCGGCCGGCGGCGGCGAGCAGGTGGGCGCGGGCCACCACCGCGCCGACGAAGGCGTGGTGGCCGAGCGGGAAGAGGTCCAGGTCGCCGTCGCTGGCCGCGGCGAGCCGGGCGAGCGTCTCGTGCACCTCGGGCAGCGTGGGCGCCCGGACGAGGGCGGTGGCCACGTGTTCGGCGGCGTGCCGGAGGTCTCCCTCGGCCAGCGCCAGCCGGGCCAGTGCGAGTTCCTCCTCCGCCGAGAGCACGGGGTCGTCCTCGGGCACGTCGTCCTCTCGGGTGGTCGGTCCGCCAGCCGGGCAAGCCTAGGGGATCATGCGGCCGGATGGTGATCCACTGCGCACTCCTGCTCGTTCGATTGCTCACCGTCTCCGAAAGGTGCAAGACTGAGCACCGAACGCGCGGCAATCGCGCAGGAGGGGGTCTTTCGTGACGCGTCCAGGGGCCGGGATGGCCGCCGACATCGACGAGCAGCCGGCCGGTTACGACCGCCTGCTCTCCGCCGAGCACGCCGGGGCGATCGCCCGGGTCGCGGCGGTGATCGCCGAGCGCCGGCCCCGCCACGTGGTCTTCACCGCCCGGGGCACCTCCGACCACGCGGCGCTCTACGCGGCCTACCTCACCGAGATCCGGCTCGGCCTGCCCGCCGGGCTCGCCTCGCCCAGCACCGTCACCGTCTTCGGCGCCCGGCCCGACCTCTCCGACGCCCTGGTGGTCGGTGTCAGCCAGAGCGGCGGCTCGCCCGACCTGGCCGAGGTGCTGCGGGTGGCCCGGGAAACCGGCGCGCTCACCCTGGCCGTGACCAACAACCCCGACTCCCGGCTGGTGGACACCGCCGAGCTGAGCGTGGACATCGCCGCCGGGCACGAGCGGGCCGTCGCCGCCACCAAGACCTACACGGCCGAGCTGCTCGCACTGCTCATGCTCGTCGAGGGCGTACGCGCCGGCGACGGCGTGCTTCCCGCCGAAGAGCGGGAGGCCCTGGCCCGCCTGCCCGAGCTGGCCGAGCGCACCCTGTCCGACGCCACCCCGGCCCAGCTCGCCCCGCGCTACCGGTTCGCCGGCCAGCTCGTCACCACCGGCCGGGGCTACGCGTACCCGACGGCCCGCGAGGCGGCGCTGAAGCTGATGGAGACCTCCTACCTGCCGGCGCTCGCCTTCTCCGGCGCCGACCTGCTGCACGGCCCGCTCGCCATGACCGACCCGGACGTGCCGGTGCTCGCCGTGGTCGGGTCGGGTCCCGGCGGTCGCTCGATGCGCGAGGTGCTGCCCCGGCTCGGCGAGCGCCGCGCCGACGTCGTGGTGGTCGGCTCCGCCGACGTCGAGGCGACCGCCCGGATGGCCGTGCCCGAGGTCGACGAGCGGTACGCCCCGCTGCTCGACATCCTGCCGCTCCAGCGGCTCGCCCTGGCCCTGGCCCTGGCCCGGGGCGAGGACCCGGACGCCCCGCGCGGGTTGAAGAAGGTCACGGCGACGATGTGAGCCCCGGCGTGGCACGCTGTTCAGCGTGTCCACCCTCCGTGACCTCGCCGAGGAGCACACGTCGCTCCGGCCGGCCGACATCGACCACCTGCACCGGATCGCGGGCGACTGGCAGCTCCTCTCCGACCTGTCCTTCGCCGACCTGCTGCTCTGGGTGCCGGTCGACGGCGACGGCACGTTCCTCTGCGTGGCCCAGGTCCGCCCGACGACCGCGCCGACCGCGTACCTGGACGACCAGGTCGGCCGGATCGTCGGCGGGCCCGAGGTGGCGCACCTGGAGGTCGCCCACCGGCAGGGCCGGATCTGGCGGGAGGGCGACCCGGTCTGGTACGGCGACGTGCCCGCGCGGCACGAGGCCATCCCGGTGCGACTGCGCACCGCCGACGGGGAGTCCGGCGAGGTCGTGGCGGTGGTGGGCCGGGACACCAACCTCTCCACCGCGCGTACGCCCAGCCAGCTCGAACTGAACTACCTGACCACCGCCGACGACCTGGCGCAGATGATCGCCGACGGCACCTTCCCGCCGCCCCGGCACCCGGGGGAGACCACCTCGGCGCCCCGGGTCGGCGACGGCCTGGTCCGGCTCGACGCCAACGGCAAGGTCACCTACGCGAGCCCCAACGCGCAGTCCGCGTACCGCCGGTTGGGCTATGCCTCCCACCTGGTGGGGGAGGACCTGGCCAAGCTGCACCGCCGGCTCGCCACCGACCCCCTGGAAGGCACCGACGTGGGCAACGCGGTGCTCGCCGCGCTGCGCGGCGAGGCACCGCCCCGGCGGGAGATCGACGCCCGGGGCGCCACCATGCTCACCCGGGCGCTGCCGCTCATGCCCGCGGGCGTGCCGATCGGCGCGCTGGTCCTGGTCCGCGACATCACCGAGGTACGCCGCCGCGACCGCGCCCTGATCACCAAGGACGCCACCATCCGGGAGATCCACCACCGGGTGAAGAACAACCTGCAGACCGTGGCCGCGCTGCTGCGCCTCCAGGCCCGCCGGGTGTCCATGCCGGAGGCCCGGGTCGCCCTGGAGGAGTCGGTACGCCGGGTCGCCTCCATCGCCCTGGTCCACGAGACGCTCTCGATGTCCAGCGACGAGGCGGTCGAGTTCGACGGCATCGTCGACCGGGTGGCCAGCGCGGCCACCGAGGTCGCGGCCACCGAGGTCAGCGTCGGCATGCGCCGCCGGGGCAGCTTCGGCGTGCTGCCCGCCGAGATCGCCACCTCGCTGGTGATGGTCCTCAACGAACTGCTGCTCAACGCCGTCGAGCACGGCTTCCCGCCGGCCGGCGAGGAGGGCGCGCCCGGCACCGAGGGCGCGCCGGAGCCGGTGGTGGTGGTCACCGCGCACCGGTTCCGAAAGCAGCTGCACGTCTCGGTCGCCGACAACGGCCGGGGCCTGCCCGCCCACTTCGACGCGGAGAAGGGCGGCAACCTCGGCCTCCAGATCGTGCGGGCCCTGATCACCGGCGAGCTGCGCGGCACCATCGAGCTGCGCAACGGCGCCGAGGGCGGCACCGAGGCCATGCTGGTCGTACCCCTGGCCCGCGGCACCGCCGACCGGCTCGCCGGCTGACCGCCGCCCTCGCCGCCGCGGCCGTCGCGGCTCACCGGCTGAGCAGGGCGACGGTCAGGCCGGGGCGGGGCCACACCTGGCGGACCGTGAACGCGTCGCGCAGCGCGTCGCCCTTGGCGCCGGGCACAGCCGCCAGCGGGTCGGCGCGCCGGCCGGTGACCACCAACCAGACCCGGTCCACGCCGGCCAGGCACTCCGCCGGGCGGTCGCACTCGGCCGCCCAGAGGTCCGCGCGCTGTCGCTGGTCGCGGACCACCAGCACGTCGCGTGGCCGGCGCGCCCCCAGGTGGTACGCCAGCCCCAGGTCGGGAAAGAGCCAGCTGTCCCGGGGCGAGTAAACGACTGCGTCGCCCGGCTGCTGCCGGTCGGCGACGACCCGCGCCACGCCCGCGTAGTCCACCGGGGCGGTCCGCGGCCACTCGTGTGTGCGCCGCAGCGCCGCCTGGTCGGGCAGCCCCAGCAGGCCGGCCAGGGTCACCACGGCCAGCGCCGGCGCCAGCCGTACGCCGGCGAGCGCCGCCCCGGCCAGCAGGCAGGCGAACGGCACCGTGAAGACGAGGTACCGGGTCACCCAGAGCGGCACCGCCGTGCCGGCGGCGAAGAGCAGCAGCACCGGCAGCACGACGGCGGCACCGGGCAGCAGCGCCCGCCGACCGAGCCGGGCCGCCCCCAGCGCGGCGAGACCGGCCAGCAGGCCGCCGACCACCCCGCTCTGCGCCAGCGCGCCGGGCAGCGCGGCCAGGTCGTCGACGCGGACCAGACGTACCCAGTCGAGTTGGCGGCCGCGCTGGCCCCCGGCCACCAGCACCAGCGGCGCGACCAGCAGCGCCGCCGGCAGCAGCGCCACCAGCCACCGCCAGAGCAGGCCGACGCCCCTGCCGCCGGCTCGCGGGGCGTCCTCGCGCGCACCGGTGTCCGGGGCTGCCTCGGGCATCCGGGGACACGGGGCCGGCTCGGACGGGTCGTGCGGCGGCTCCACGCCTGCCGCCGGCCGGCCCCCCACGGCCGCCAGCACCACGACGAGGGCGTGTGCGGTGAGCAGGGTGAGAGCGATCAGATGGAGCAGGCCGAGCACCGCGACGGCCGCCGCGTACCCGGCCCAGCGTCCCCGGGCCGGCCGGCGCAGCGCGCCGACGAGCAGCAGCGTGGCGAGCACGGCGAGCAGGGTGGCCGGCGCGTACGGGCGGGCCTCCTGGCCGTACCGGGAGGTGGCCGGCAGCACGGCGAGGAGCAGCCCGGCGAGCAGGCCGGCGCGGGCGCCGACCAGCCGGGCGCCGAGCCGGGCGGTGAGCGCGGCGGCCCCGGCCATGGCCAGTGCGGACGGCAGCCGCAACGCGGTCGGCGAGGTGCCGAACAGCGCCGTCCAGCCGTGCATGAACAGGTAGTACGGCCCGGTGGCGGCGTCGATCGTGCCGGCCAGCCGGACCAGGTCGGGGACCGGGCGGGTGGCCGCGCTCCAGGTCGCCAGCTCGTCCCGCCACGGCTGCGCGTGCCCGATCCCGGCGAGCGTGACTACCAGGGTGAGCAGGCCGGGGATCGCCCACACCGGCCAGTCCCGGCGGCCGTCGGGCGGCGTGGGCTCGGCGGGTGGGGTCACATTCCGCAGCGTCACACAACGGGACCGCCCGCCGGGCCGGTAAGCCGATCCGCGCGCTGCCCGTGATGTGGGATCACACACTCGGTCATTGGCCGGTCATCGACGGCTGTGGGAGCATGTGGGCTATGACCGCCGCTGTCATCCGCCGCTTCGTGGCCCGTCGCCACGTCGATTACGGCCGTGTCCGCAGCGCGATCTGTCCGGCCCACTGACGACGCCCGACCCATCCGTCTCGGGCGCGTTCCGCGCCGGCCGTCATCGACATCGCCGTCCTCGGCCCTCATCCAGGGCCGGCCGCCGCGTCCGCGCTTTCAGGCACAGCAGACAACGGAGGACGCCGCGATGGCGGTCAGCAGCACCACCACCACGACCCGGCCCGACACCCCGGCACCGGCCGCCCGGGCCCCCCGCCGGCCGCGTGGTGAAGGACAGTGGGCGCTCGGGCACCGCGAGCCGCTCAACCCCAACGAGCGGATCAAGAAGGACGACGACCCGCTGAACGTGCGGGCCCGGATCGAGAACATCTACGCGCACCGGGGCTTCGCCTCGATCGACCCGCAGGACCTGCGCGGCCGGTTCCGCTGGTGGGGCCTCTACACCCAGCGCAGGGCGGGCATCGACGGCGGGCGTACCGCCGTGCTGGAGCCGCACGAGCTGGAGGACGAGTTCTTCATGCTCCGGGTGCGGGTGGACGGCGGCGAGCTGAGCCTGGCCCAGCTGCGGGTCGTCGCGGACATCTCCCGGGAGTTCGCCCGGGACACGGCCGACATCACCGACCGGCAGAACATCCAGTACCACTGGATCCGGGTCGAGGACGTGCCGGAGATCTGGCGCCGGCTGGAGGCGGTCGGCCTGCAGACCACCGAGGCGTGCGGCGACTGCCCCCGGGTGGTGCTGGGCAGCCCGGTCGCCGGGGTGGCCCGGGACGAGGTGCTCGACCCGACGCCCGCGGTCGACGAGATCGTCCGCCGGTACGTCGGCGACAAGGCGTACTCCAACCTGCCCCGCAAGTTCAAGACCTCGATCTCCTGGCTGGTCGACACCCCGTACGAGGCGAACGACATCGCCTTCCTCGGCGTCGAGCACCCCGACCACGGTCCCGGCTTCGACGTCTGGGTGGGCGGCGGGCTGTCCACCAACCCGATGCTGGCCAAGCGCCTCGGCGTCTGGGTGCCGCTGGCCGAGGTGCCGGACGTGTGGGCCGGGGTGGTCGGCATCTTCCGGGACTACGGCTACCGCCGGCTGCGCAACCGGGCGCGGCTGAAGTTCCTGGTGGCCGACTGGGGCGTGGCGAAGTTCCGCGAGGTGCTGGAGAAGGAGTACCTGGGCCGGGCGCTGCTCGACGGCCCGTCCGCGCCGCTGCCGGCGAAGCCCGTCGACCACATCGGTGTGCACCCGCAGCGCGACGGCGCCAACTACGTGGGCGCCGCCCCGGTGGTGGGCCGGGTCTCCGGCACCCAGCTCGCCCGGCTGGCCGACGTCGCCGAGGCGCACGGCAGTGGCCGGGTGCGGCTCACCCCGTACCAGAAGCTGCTCGTGCTGGACGTGGCGCCGGAGCGCACCGACTCGCTGGTGGCGGAGCTGCGCGGGATCGGCCTGGAGGCCCGGCCCTCGGCCTGGCGGCGCGGCACCATGGCCTGCACCGGCATCGAGTTCTGCAAGCTGGCCATCGTCGAGACGAAGCGGCGCGGCGAGGAGCTGGTGGCCCGGCTGGAGGAGCGGCTGCGTGACTTCGACGCCGACATCTCCATCCACCTCAACGGCTGCCCGAACGCCTGCGCCCGGACGCAGGTGGCCGACATCGGCCTGAAGGGCCAGCTCGTGGTGGGCCCGGACGGCCGGCAGGTGGAGGGCTTCCAGGTGCACCTCGGCGGCGGCCTGGGCATGGCCGCGGGGCAGACCGCCGGCTTCGGCCGCAAGCTGCGCGGCCTGAAGACCACCGCCGACGAGCTTCCGGAGTACGTGGAACGACTGGCCCGCCGCTACCTGGCCGGCCGGAGCGAGGGCGAGAGCTTCGCCAACTGGGTGATCAGGGTCGACGAGGAGGAATTGCGATGAGCGATGCCCGATCTGCGCCTCTCTACTGCCCGTACTGCGGGGAGGAGGACCTGCGGCCGCACGAGGCCGGGCACGGCGCCTGGGAGTGCCACGCCTGCGCCCGGGTCTTCACCGTGAAGTTCACCGGCCTGCTGAGCCGGGCGGTGGCCCGATGAGCGCCCTGCGCTCCGCCGCCGGCCTGGGCCTGGTCGGTGTCGGCGGGGTGGCCCCGGCCGACCCGGCCCGGCGGGACCCGGAGGAGTTGCGCGCGCTGGCCGAGCGGGCCGGCCGGGAGCTGGAGGGTGCGCCGGCGCTGGAGATCGCCCGCTGGGCCGCCGAGACCTTCGGCGACCGGTTCTGCGTGACCAGCTCGATGGCCGACGGGGTGCTGGCCCACCTGGTCTCCCGGGTCGCCCCCGGGGTCGACGTGGTGTTCCTGGACACCGGCCTGCACTTCCCGGAGACGCTCAAGGTCCGCGACGAGGTGGCCCGGCGGCTGCCCGTGACCGTGCGCTCGATCCGGCCCCGCATGACGGTGGGGCAGCAGGACGGCCAGTACGGTCCCCGGCTGTTCAGCAAGTCGCCGGACGACTGCTGCCAGCTGCGCAAGGTCGAGCCGCTGGAGCGGGCGCTGACCGGGTACGACGCCTGGGCCGCCGGGCTGCGCCGGGACGAGTCGCCGACCCGCGCGAACACGCCGGTGGTGGCGTTCGACGCGCGGCGCGGCAAGGTCAAGGTCAACCCGATCGCGGCCTGGACCCAGCGGGACGTGGACGCGTACATCGCCCGCTACGACATCCCGGTGAACGAGCTGTTCGCCCGGGGCTACGGCTCGATCGGCTGCTGGCCCTGCACCCGCCGCACGAAGGCGGGGGAGGACCCGCGGGCGGGCCGGTGGGCCATGTTCGAGAAGACCGAGTGCGGCCTGCACACCTGACCGCCGAGCCGCCGGTGGTGCTGGTCGCGCACGGCAGTCGGGATCCGCGGGCGGCGGCGGCGACCCGGGCGCTGGCCCGGGCCGTGGGGGCCGCCCGTCCGGGCGTCCCGGTGCTGCCGAGCTGGCTGGACCACACCGACCCCGGCCCCGCCGCGGTGCTGCGGGACCTGGCGGCCGCCGGCCACTCCCGGGCGGTGCTGGTGCCGTTGCTGCTGACCGCCGCGTACCACCGGAAGGTCGACATCCCGGCGGCGGTCGCGGCGGCCCGCGCGCGGGGCGCGGACATCGAGGTGCGGGTGACCGACGTGCTGGGCCCGGCGGACGGGGTGGTGGACGCCCGGCTGCTGGCGGGGCTGCGCCGGCGGCTGGCCGAGGCGCAGCCGGGCCGGTTCGACGGTGTGGTGCTGGCGGCGGCGGGGACGCGGGATCCGCGGGCGCGGGGTTCGGTGGGGCGGGTGGCCGCCGCCCTCGGCGCCGAGCTGGGCGTGCCCTGCCAGGTGTCGTACGCCTCGGCGGCGCCCCCGGGGACCGGGGTCGCGGTGACCCGGCTGCGCGCGGCGGGCGCCCGCCGGGTGGCCGTGGCCGCCTACTTCCTGGCCCCGGGCCTGTTCCACGACGCGGTCCGCGCGTCGGCGGAGCGGGCCGGCGCGGTGGCGGTCGCCGATCCGCTGACCGACCTGCCGGAACTCGCCGACCTGGTGCTGCGTCGGGTCGACGCCGCGCCGGTCGGCAGCCCGGTGTGACGCGCGTCGCCATCATGATCAGCAAGGGCGCCGACGGGGTAGCCGGCGGTCATGCGTCCGGACAGCAGAACGCCCCGGCCGGGATCCCGGCCGGGGCGTGCGCGTGCGTGCGAATCAGGCGGAGTGAGCGCGCAGCACCCGGAGCCCGCCGCGGCGCTTCACCGCGCGGCGCTCCTCTTCGCTCATCCCACCCCAGACACCGGCGTCCTGACCGGACTCCAGCGCCCACTGAAGGCAGTGGTCGGTCACCGGGCAGCGCCGGCAGACGGCCTTGGCCTGCTCCACCTGCAGGAGGGCCGGGCCGGACGTCCCGATCGGGAAGAACAGCTCCGGGTCCTCGTCGCGGCAGACGGCATCGTGGCGCCAGTCCATGGCGGCAACACTCCTCATTCTCAAATGGGTGGCCAGATTACGCTTCGTTGCTATTCCTATATGCGTCCGCATTGCCGATCGGTGACGGTCAGCATCCATCAATTCGGCGCTGCGTGAGCAGGCTTGCGACCCGTGGACCTGCTGGAACAGCTCAACCTGTCGAGCATATCCAGGCAATGTCCCGGTAACACGCTTTCGCTTGTGAATACTTTCACGAACTGTCGCGATGTCAAGGGTGGCGCTCGGAAAAACTCCGAACAGTGAGCGGGCTCACCACCCTTTTGTCCGGGTTTCAGAGCGCTCTGGTTACCCGGCGTGCCACAGTCGAGGATCAATATAGTACGGTCTGCGTGACGTTGCTGACATTTCCGGCACCTTCCCTCGGCGTGGCGGCCCCGCACGAAGCGGTTGCGGTGGCCCGCGTCAACCGACGGCAGTACCCGAGACCTAGCAGATTACTCTCAGTGCGGCAGGGATGGATGCGAATCTGACTTTTTCCCGCTCGCCGAGGTAGTCGCCGTCCAGTTGGAACGCCAGCGGGCGGGCCGAGAGCAGGGTGAACTCGGCCACGTCGTGCAGTCGGAGCACCTGCCGGCCGTGCGGATCGGGTTCCCGGGCGAAGAACTGCGTCACCGTGCGTGCCGTGCTGGCCACCTTGAGCCGCCGCATCGCGAGCACGTCGAGCCCCAGGTCGAACGAGGCCTCCGGATTCGGGTTGATCTCCCGGTCGCCCAGGTAGGTCCACGGGGCGGTGTTCTGGATGATGACCGTCCCGAGGTCGGTCTCCGCCGCCTCCCCCGGACGCTCCAGCGAGATCGCCGGGTGCCGCCGGTCCGAGGCGAGGAAGTACTGGCTCACCGTGGAGCGGAAGTAGAGCGCCGGTGTGGACACCCGGCCCCGCTTGCGGGCCCGCTCGACCCGCTGGATGACAGCCGCGTCGATGCCGAAGCCCGCGCAGAAGGTGAAGTAGCGGTCGTCGGCCCGGCCCAGCCCGATGGTGCGGGAGCGGCCCAGCCGCAGCCCCTCCAGGATCATGCTGGTCCCGTCCGGCCACTCCCGCGGCAGGCCCAAGGCCCGGGCGAAGACGTTCGTCGACCCGCCCGGGACGGTGGCCAGCGCCGGCAGCCGCTCCGCCGTGGTCTGCCCGGTGCGGAAGGTCGGCGGCTCGGCGGCCATCAGGCCGTTCACCACCTCGTTGACCGTGCCGTCGCCACCGAGCGTCACCACCAGGTCGACGCCCTCCTGCGCGGCCTCCCGCGCGAGGTCCATGGCGTGACCCCGCCGGCGGGTGTACCGCACCGACAGGTCGACTTCGCTGCGCAGCGCCCGGACCAGCACGTCCCGGCTGCGCTCGCTGGTGGTGGTGGCCTTCGGATTGACCACCAGGACGGCCCGCATGGGCGGCACTGTACCGCGCCTACCCACGGGTATCGTGTCGCGCGTGACGATCGACTCCGGGCCGGTCCCCGGCACGCTCCGTTGGGCGGTGCTCCTGCTGCGCGCCGAGGCGGTGGCCCTCGGCCTGGTCGCGGCCTGGCTGGTCTGGTCCGACCTGACGGCGCACGCCACCGACCTGACCTCGGCGCTGCTGGTGACCGCGTTCGCGATCGCCGGGGCGGTCGCGCTCTGGGCGCTCGGCGCCGCGCTGGCCCGCCGCCGGTCCGGGGGCCGGGCGCCGGCCATCGTGCTCCAGCTCATGCTGCTGCCGATCGGCTGGTACATGATCCAGGGCGGCCTGGGCTGGCTGGGCGTGCCGCTGATGGCGCTCGGCCTCGGCGTCACCGGCCTGCTGGTCAGCACGCCGACCAACCGGGCGCTCGGCTTCGACTGACGCCGCGCCGCGCCGCGCGGGACGGTCAGTAGCCGGAGGCGCGGCGGGTGAGCAGGGAGATGGTGGCCCGCCCCTCGGCGGCCCGGGCGTTCGCCGCCGTGGTCAGCGCGGTGAGCACCTTCCAGGCGAAGGACGACTCCGAGGGAAGTGTCGCGCCCCGAACGGTCGGCACGGTCACCTCGACGGTGAGCGCGTCGTCGGTGACCGCGAAACGGCACTCCAGCTCGGCGTCGCGGGTGGCGATGGCGAGCAGCATGGCGCACGCCTCGTCGACGGCGATGCGCAGGTCCTCGATCTCGTCGAGGGCGAACTGGAGCCGGGCCGCGAGACCGGCGGTGGCGGTGCGCAGCACGCCCAGGTAGCCGCCGTCGGCGGGCACCGTGAGGTGCACGATGTCGTCGTCCGTGGTCCGCTGGCCGGTCAGTTGAGTCACGCCTCATCCCCCCGGTGCGGGACTCTACCCGGTCAGGCCTCCGCCCGCGTGGGGGCGGCCGTCGCCTGCTCCGCGAGATCGTGCAGCGCCGTCCCGGCCAGCCGGTACGGCACCCACTCGTCCATCGGGGCGGCGCCGATCGCGGCGTAGAAGCGGGCGGCCGGATTCCAGTTGATCATCCACCACTCGAGCCGCCGGTAGCCGCGCTCGACGCAGATCGCGGCGAGGGTGGCGAGCAGCAGCCGGCCCGCTCCGGTGCCGCGGGCGGAGGGCCGGACGTACAGGTCCTCCAGGTAGATGCCGTGCACGCCCTCCCAGGTGGAGAAGTTGAGGAACCAGAGGGCGAAGCCGATCGGCTGGTCGGCGGGATCCACCGCGACGTGCCCGAACAGCGCCGCGCCACGACCGGGAGCGGTCGGGAAGAGGGCGTCGGTGAGCTGTTCCTCGGTGAGGTGGCACTGCTCGGGGGCGCGTTCGTAGTCGGCGAGTTCGTGCACCATGGCGACGACGGCCGGCACGTCCTCGGGACGCGCCGGCCGGATCGTCGGTGCCTGGGCGGGCAGGCTCACGCCTGCTTGGTCTCCCAGAAGATCTTGGCGATCTCGTCGATCTTCTGAAGCAGATGGTCGGCGACGGCCGGGTCCATGCTGCCCTTGGCGCCGGCCGAGCCGGCGAGCTTGGTGGTCTCGTTGAAGAGCTGGTGCAGGTTCGGGTACTTCTCGAAGTGCTGCGGCTTGAAGTAGTCGGTCCAGAGCACCCACAGGTGGTGCTTGACCAGCTCCGCGCGCTGCTCCTTGATCAGGATGGCCCGCGTGCGGTACTCCGGGTCGGTGTTGGCCTGGTACTTCTCGCAGATCATTTTGACCGATTCGGCCTCGATGCGGGCCTGCGCCGGGTCGTAGACGCCGCACGGCAGGTCGCAGTGCGCGCTGGCGGTCACACGGGGCGTAAGGATGCGAGGAAGGCGCATCAGGGTCCTCCATGGGATGTTTGCGATGATCCAAGACGACACTACTCCTGGAGATGCTCCCCGGCGGGCGGGAGGTGAAACCCCGTGGGTGCTGTGGATCACCGGTTGCGCGGGCCGCTGGTACGCGTTCTCGTCACCGGCCCCTCCATGGCCCCGACCCTGCGGCACGGCGACGCCGTGCTGGTGCGGACCGGGGGCCGCCCGGTGCGCCCCGGCGACGTGGTGGTGGCGGTCTTCCGCAGCCGCCCCGACCTGCTCGTGGTCAAGCGCGCGGTCCGCCGGCAGGACGGCGGCTGGTGGCTGCGCGGCGACAACGGCCTGGTCACCGACGACTCCCGCGCGTACGGGGTGGCCGACGTGCGGGGCCGGGTGGTCCTTCGGTACTGGCCGCGTCCGGGGCGGGTCACCGGCGGGCCGCGTCGGATATGACCCCGATCACACCCTGGTGCGGCATGCCTGACTATGCTCGGAAAGTGCCCGGGTGACCCCCCCGCACCGCCGCCCCGCTGGCCGCTGACCACGCGTGCCGAGCCGGCCGGTCCGTCTGCTCGACAGATCCTGGAGTCACCAATGTCTACGTCCACCCCGGACCCCGCTGATCCCGTTTTCCGGCTGCACCTCGGCGGCAAGATGGCCGTCGCCTCGACCGTGCCGCTCACCAGCCGGGAGGACCTCTCCCTCGCGTACACCCCGGGTGTGGCCCGGGTCTGCGAGGCGATCGCCGCCGACCCGGCCCTGGCCGACGACTACACCTGGGTGTCGCACACCGTCGCCGTGGTCACCGACGGTTCCGCCGTACTCGGCCTGGGCAACATCGGTCCGCGCGCGGCGCTGCCGGTGATGGAGGGCAAGGCGGTGCTGTTCAAGCAGTTCGCGGGCGTCGACGCCGTGCCGATCTGCCTGGACACGCAGGACGTGGACGAGATCGTGGCGACGGTGCGGGCGCTCGCCCCCTCGTTCGGTGGGATCAACCTGGAGGACATCAGCGCCCCGCGCTGCTTCGAGGTGGAGCGCCGGCTGGACGAGGCGCTGCCCATCCCGGTCTTCCACGACGACCAGCACGGCACCGCCATCGTGGTGCTGGCCGCCCTGCGCAACGCCGCGACCCTGCTCAACCGCAAGCTGGGCGACCTGCGGGTGGCGGTCAGCGGGGCCGGTGCCGCCGGCGTGGCCGTGACGAAGATGCTGGTCGCCGGAGGCGTCAACCCGGACCAGGTGGTGGTCTGCGACTCCAAGGGCATCATCGGCCGGCACCGCGAGCTGACCGGCACCAAGGCCGAGTTGGCCGAGACCACCAACGCCGACGGGCGGCAGGGCGACATCACCGAGGCGCTGCGCGGCGCGGACGTCCTGGTCGGCGTCTCCGGCGGGCAGATCCCCGAGGCGGCGGTGGCCGGCATGGCCCCGGGGGGCATCGTCTTCGCGCTGGCCAACCCCACCCCGGAGGTGCACCCCGAGGTGGCCGCCCGGCACGTGGCCGTGGTCGCCACCGGGCGCAGCGACTACCCCAACCAGATCAACAACGTGCTGGCCTTCCCGGGCGTGTTCCGGGGCGCGCTGGACGCCCGCGCCACCCGGATCACCGACGGGATGAAGGTGGCCGCCGCCGACGCCATCGCCAACGTGGTGGCCGAGTCGCTGACGGCGGAGGCCATCGTGCCCTCCCCGCTCGACCCGCGGGTCGCCCCCGCGGTGGCCGAGGCGGTCGCCGAGGCGGCCCGCCGCGACGGGGTCGCCCGCCGCTGAGCATCGCGGAAGGGGGCCATCCGCACGGCTTTTGTGGGGAAGGTCCCCTTCTGAACGCGCGCTCAGCTTGTTACGGTGCCGCTCATGCGTGCTGCCTTCGCCTCGGCCTTCGACGCCGACAACCCGCTCGCCGCGCTCACCGTCGGCGACCGCCCCGAGCCGATCCACCCCGAGGACGACTGGGTCACCGTGCAGGTCCGCGCCAGCTCGCTCAACCACCACGACCTCTGGTCGCTGCGCGGGGTGGGCCTCAGCGCCGACCAGCTCCCCATGATCCTCGGCTGCGACGCGGTCGGCACCGACCCGGACGGCAACGAGGTGGTCGTCTACCCCGTGGTGCCCACCCGGGGCGACCCGCGCGGGGTCTCGATCCTCTCCGAGCACTTCGCCGGCACCTTCGCCGAGCGGGTGGCCGTACCCCGGATGAACCTGCTGCCGCTGCCCGACGGCCTCTCGGCGAGCGATGCGGCCTGCCTGCCGACGGCCTGGCTCACCGCGTGGCGGATGCTCACCACCCGGGGCCGGGTCGGCGACGGCGAGTCCGTGCTGGTCCAGGGGGCCGGCGGGGGCGTGGCCACCGCTGCCGTCGCGCTCGCCGTCGCGCTCGGCAAGCGGGTGTACGCGACCAGCCGCGACGCCGGCAAGCGGGAGCGGATCACCGAGCTGGGCGCGACCGCCCTGGAGCCCGGCGCCCGGCTGCCCGAGCGGGTCGACGTGGTGATCGAGACGGTCGGCGCGGCCACCTTCGACCACTCGCTGAAGTCGGCCGCCCCGATGGCCCGGATCGTGGTCTCCGGCGCCACCGCCGGCCATGAGCCCAAGGTGAACCTGCGCCGGGTCTTCGCCATGCAGCTGGAGATCCTCGGCACCTCCATGGGCACCCCCGACGAGCTGACCCAGCTCCTGGCGTTCTGCGCCGAGCACGAGGTGCGCCCGGTGGTGGACAGCGTGGTGCCGTTCAGCCGGATCGAGGAGGCGTTCGCCCGCCTGCAGTCCGGTGACGCCTTCGGCAAGGTCGTCGTCGACCACACCGCCTGACCGGCGACGCCGCCCTGGGCGACCGGTCAGAGATGGTCGTCCAGGGTGGCCACGCCGCCGCGGGTGGCGTCGGCCGGGAGCCGCTTCTTCGCCGCCGCGTCGCCGTAGAGCGTCCAGCGGAGGAACTCGACGGTGGTGTCGGCGACCACCCGCAGCGCCTTACCGTCGGCGAGCAGGGCTCGCCCGTGGTCGCCGTCGGGCAGGCTGAGCATCGCCTTCGGCCACGGCACCGCGTCGTAGACCGCCTTGCCGGCGGCGTAACCCACCACCTCGTCGGCCTCGCCGTGCACGAAGAGCTGCGGCGCCGCCGCACCGGCGAACGCGGTGCCGACGCCGAGCGCCGTGCCGGCGAAGACGATCCCGGCGTCCAGGCGCTCGTCCCGGCCGGCGGTGAACAGCCCGATCGTGGTCACCCCGCCCGCGCTGTGCCCGGTCGCGGCCACCCGCTCCGGGTCCAGCCGGCCGCGCAGCGGGTCGCCCGCCTTCCCGTCGAGGGCGAGCACCTGGGTCAGCACGTACGACACGTCGGCCGGCTGGTTGAGCACGTCGAGCGGGTTGCCGTCGCCGCCGGCGCCGGTGTGCGGGAACTTCGGCGCGGCCACCACGAACCCGGCCGCCGCCCAGCGGGTCAGCAGCACCTGGTAGTCCTCCGGCCGGGCGCCCAGCCCATGGCTGAACAGCACCACGGGGAACCGGCCGGATGCCGCCGGCGCGGACCGCTCCGGCGCGCCGCCGGCCGCACCCCGCGCCGGGTACCAGAGGGTCACCGGCAGCGGGCGGTCGCCGTCGCGGTTCAGCTTCAACTGGCGTACGCCGACCGCGAAGCTCTCGGTGGGTGCGTGCCCGGCGGGCACCCGCGGCGCGGGCGCGCTGGCCTTCGGCGGGGCGTCGGGGGCGGCTCGCCCGGCCGGGGCGGAACCGCCCGAGCAGCCGGCCAGACCCGTGCTGAGCAGGGCGGCAGCGGTGACGAGGGCGGCGGGACGACGGCGCATGAACACGATTGTGCCTCGCGCTCCCGGGTGACCGGCCGGCATCGCGCCCCGCGTGACGCGATCGCCTCAACCGGTCGGTGGCCGCCCCGCCCGCAGCCGGGCCAGGTCGGCGGCGTCCTTCGCCCGGCGGGGCCGGTCGGGCATCCAGACCGGGTACATCTCCTTGAACTCGATCTGGGCGGCCACGCTGATCACCGGAGCGGTGTGCGGGCCGATCCGGCCCGGCGGGGCGTCCAGCATCCCCTCCGGCAGCGGGGTGCCGGCCCACGGTCCCGCCCCGACCACCACCCGTCCCGCCGGGTCCCGGTCCAGGTACGCGAAGCTCAGCTCGACGTCGCCCCGGAGGAGGTCGAGCTGCTTCTCGACCGGCATCCGGGGGTCGGGGGCCCAGCCCAGCCCGCCGAGAAGCGCCGCCAGCGAGCCGGCGTCGCGCCGCCAGCAGTACCAGTCGACGTCCACGTGCGGCCGGCTCACCGCGCCGAGGTGGAAGTCCATCGCCCAGCCGCCGCGCAGCCACACCGCGATCCCGGCCGCGCCGGTCAGCGCGACCACCTCGCGGATCGCGTCGAGTTGCCGCCCGGCCAGCCCGTCCATCCGGGGGAGGCTACCGAGGCGGGCGGGGCGCGAGCTCACCCGGGGAGGGCACGGGTGGTGAGGGTGGTGACGCCGGGGAGGAGGGCGTCGGCGGGCAGCCGGTTCCGGGCGCGCCGGTCGTCGTAGAGGGTCCAGCGGAGGAAGTCGGTGGTCGCGGCGAGGACCTGCGGGAACCCGGGGCGGCCCGGGGTCAGGTACGCGCCGTGGCCCTGGCCGGGCAGGCTCAGGAAGGCGGCCGGGCCGAGGCTGCGGGCGTACGCGGCCCGGCCGACCGACTCGGGCACGACGGGGTCCGCGCCGCCGTGCACGAAGAGCAGGGGCGCCACCGGGCCGGCGAAGCTGCCGGCCACCCCGCCACCGGCGATGACGATGCCGGCGCGCAGCCGGGCGGAGTGCCCCGAGGTGAACATGCCGGCCGTGGTGAAACCGCCCGCCGAGTGCCCGGCGGCGGCGAACCGGTCCACCGCGAGGTGCCCGGCCAGCGGGTCCCCGGGCCGGGCGTCGAGGCGGACCAGGTGGCGGATCAGCCGCCAGCCGTCGGCGGGCTGGTTCCGCACGTCGGCCCGGGTGAAGTCGCGCGCCCGCAGGTTGGTCCGCGGGTAGGCCGGCGCGGCCACCACGAACCCGGCCGCCGCCCAGCGGGTCGTCAACGGGGCGTGCAGCTCGGGGAGACTGCGCAGGCCGTGGCTGTGAACGACCACCGGGAACCGCCCGGCAGCCACCGGGGCGCCGGGCCGGGGGACGGGACCGGCCGTCACCGCGCCGCCGGTGGGCTCGGTGGTGGCCGCGCCGCCGGTCGGGTCGGCTGTGGCCGCGCCGCTGTTCGGCCCGGCCGTGCGGCGGGCGGTGGTCGGCGCGGCGGCGGGCGGTCGGGCGCCGGGCTCGGCGGGATACCAGACGGTGACCGGCAGCGGCCGGGGGCCGTCGGGGTCGACGACGAGGTGACGCACGCCCACGGCGTACGGCCGCGGTGGCGCCGGCCGGAAGGGCGGGACCCGGTCGGTGGCGGCGGCCGGGCCACAGCCCGCCGCCAGCGCCACCAGCAGCGCGGCGGCCAGCCGCTGCACCCTCACCACCTCACGGTAGGCGGCCGGGCGGCCGGTCCGGCCCCGCCGACCGGGCCGACGCGCCTCCACCGCCCGGACCGGCGTGGCCCGTCCGCGGCCCGGCGGGATCATCCCGGTCGCCCCGCTTCGCTAGGGTCACGCCCATGGCTGAGAACTACACCGACCCGAGTGGCAACACCGCGCAGTTCCGCGCCTTCGTGGACTCGCCCGAAAGCGCGCCGGCGGCGGCGGAGACACCGTCCCGGCTGCCGCTGTTCGCCGGTATCGGCGTGGCCGCCGTCGTGGTGGTCGCCGTCATCCTCTGGCTGGCGCTGGGCTGACCCGGCCGCTGCCCACCCACACCCCACCCCACCCTCCGCGTCGATCATGAGGTTGGCGGCGCGAATTGCCCGATTCCGTGCCGCCAACTTCATGATCGTCGGGGCGGGCAGGCGGGCAGGCGGGCAGGCGGGCAGGCGGGCAGGCGGGGGTGGCGCGGGGTCAGAGGTTGAGGACCTCGCGGGTTTGTTGGGCGATCTCGCGTTCCTCGTCGGTGGCGATCACGCAGACCGTGACCTCGGCGCCGTCGGGGGAGATGACCCGGTCGCCGCTGCCGGCGTTGCGGGCCGGGTCCACGGCGATGCCGAGCCGCTCCAGGCCGGCCAGCGCCTCGGCGCGGACCGGGGCGGCGTGCTCGCCGACGCCGGCCGTGAAGGTGACCGCGTCGACCCGGCCGAGCAGCGCGTAGTACGCGCCCACGTAGCCGGTGATCCGGCGTCGGTAGACGTCGAACGCGAGCGCGGCCGCCGCGTCGCCGGCCTCCCGGCGGGCCAGCACCTCCCGCATGTCGTTGGCCCCGGTCAGCCCGAGCAGGCCGCTGCGGTGGTTGAGCAGGTCGTCGATGTCGTCCACGCCCATGCCGGCCTCCCGGCGCAGGTGAAAGATGATCGTCGGGTCGAGGTCGCCGCTGCGGGTGCCCATGACCAGGCCCTCCAGCGGCGACATGCCCATCGAGGTGGCCACGCTCCGCCCGCCCTCGACCGCGCAGGCGCTCGCCCCGTTGCCCAGGTGCAGGGTGATCGTGTTCAGCTCGCCGTACGGCCGGTCGAGCAGTTCCGCCGTGCGTCGCGAGACGTACGCGTGCGAGGTGCCGTGGAAGCCGTACCGGCGCACGCCGTACCGCTCGGCGATCTCCCGGTCGATCGCGTAGGTGGCGGCGGCCTCGGGCAGCGTGTGGTGGAACGCGGTGTCGAAGACGGCCACCTGCGGGGTGTCCGGCAGCGCCTCCCGGGCCACCCGAATGCCGGCCAGGTTCGCCGGGTTGTGCAGCGGCGCGAGCGGGACGAGGTCCTCGATGGCGGCGACCACGGCGTCGTCGATCCGCACCGGCGCGCTGAACTTGCGCCCGCCGTGCACCACCCGGTGCCCCACCCCGGCCAGCCCCGCCAGGTCGAGCCCCTCGATGATCTGCCGCACGGCGCTCTCGTGGTCGGCCGGCCCGCCGCCCGGCTCGCCGACCCGCTCGACGGTGCCCTTGTCGCGTACCTCGTCGCCGTCGTAGAGCCGGTACTTGACCGACGACGACCCGCAGTTGAGGACCAGGATCCGGCTCATCGCGACTCCCCGGCGGCGGCCTGGATGGCGGTGATCGCCACCGTGTTGACGATGTCCGGCACGGTGGCGCCCCGGGACAGGTCGTTGACCGGCCGGCGCAGGCCCTGCATGACCGGGCCGACCGCCACCGCGCCGGCCGAGCGCTGCACCGCCTTGTAGGTGTTGTTGCCGGTGTTCAGGTCCGGGAAGATGAACACCGTGGCCCGCCCCGCCACCGGGCTGTCCGGCAGCTTGGTGGCCGCGACCTGCGGATCGATCGCCGCGTCGTACTGGATCGGGCCCTCCACGAGCAGCTCCGGCCGGCGCTCCCGGACCAGCTTGGTGGCCGCCGCGACCTTCTCCACGTCGGCCCCGAAGCCGGAGTCGCCGGTCGAGTAGGACAGCATGGCCACCCGGGGCTCGATGCCGAACCGGGCGGCCGTGTCGGCCGAGGAGACGGCGATGTCGGCGAGCTGGGCGGCGTCCGGGTCGGGGTTGACGGCGCAGTCGCCGTAGACCAGCACGCGATCGGCGAGCAGCATGAAGAACACGCTGGAGGCGACGGAGACGCCCGGCACGGTCCGGATGATCTCGAAGGCCGGCCGGATGGTGGCCGCCGTGGTGTGGGTGGCCCCGGAGACCATGCCGTCGGCGCGGCCGGTCTGCACCATCATGGTGCCGAAGTAGTTGGGCTGGGCCACGATGTCGTGCGCCAGCTCGGCGGTGACGCCGCGGTGCGCGCGCAGCTCCGCGTAGACGGCGGCGAACTCGTCCCGCCACTCGCTGGTCACGGGGTCGACCACCTGCGCGTCGCCGACGTCGATGCCCAGCTCGCGGGTGCGCCGCGCCACCTCGTCGGGTCGCCCGAGCAGGGTCAGGTCCGCCACGCCCCGGCGCAGCAGCACCTCCGCGGCGCGGAGGATGCGCTCCTCGGTGCCCTCGGGCAGCACCAGCCGCCGGCGCTGGGCCCGGGCCCGGTCGATGAGGTCGTTCTCGAACATCAGCGGGGTGACCCGCTCCGACCGGCTGACCCGCAGCCGGCGGGCCAGGTCGACGGTGTCGACGCAGCGTTCGAAGGCGCCCAGCGCCGCCTCCACCTTGCGCGGGTTCGCCACGCTGGGCCGGCCCTCGATCCGGCTGGACGCCGCCACCGTGTCGTAGCTGTCGCTGGTCACCGAGAGCACGGCCAGCCCGGTGTTCAGCCGCTCGACCAGCCGCATGGCGCGCGGGTCGGGCTGCTCGCCCAGCGTCAGCACCAGCCCGGCCAGGGAGACCTGCCCGGCCACGTGCGCCGCGCCGGCGGCCAACAGCAGGTCGGCCCGGTCGCCCGGGGTGATCACCAGCGCGCCGTCGGTGAGGTGGTCCAGCAGGGTGGGCACGTGCGCCGCGCCGACCACGTAGTCGAGCACGTCCCGGTCCAGCGCGGCCTGGTCGCCGGTGAGCAGGGTCGCGCCGAGCGCCGCCGCCACCTCCGCCACCGTCGGCGCCGACACGGTCGGCACCTCCGGGATGGCGTACGCGGGGACGGGCAGCTCGGGCAGCGTCATCGGCTCGGGCACCCGGTTGGCGACCGCCGCCACCACCGTCGCGCCCAGGTCCTCCAGGTCGTGGTACGCCCCGCGCAGCGCCGCCGCGATCGCCTCGGGCGGCTGCCCGAACCCGTCCACCACGGGCACCACCACGCTGCTGAACTCGGTCGCCAGGCGGGCGTTGAACGCCAGCTCGCGGGCACCGGCGCCGTCCCCGTCGGCGAAGTCGCTGCCGACCACGACCACCGCGGGGCAGTGCCGCTCGACCGCGCGGTAGCGGGCCACGATGCGGGCGATCAGCTCCTCCCGGTGGCCGTCCGCGACCAGGGCGGCGGCCTCGGCGTAGGTCGCGCCGTGCAGCTCGTCGACGGGCAGCTCCACCCGGTAGCGCTCGGTGAGCAGGGCGAGGATCGGGTCGGGGCGCTGGCCGGAGACCAGCGGCCGGAAGGCGCCGATCCGCTCGACCTGCCGGGACAGCAGCTCGGCCAGCCCGAGTGCGACCGTCGACTTGCCCCCGCCGGACCCCACGCTGGTCAGGTACACGCTGCGCGCCACGACCTCACGCTACAAGATCGCGGGGTGCCCCGCCCGGGTCCTCCGACCCGTCATCCGGGCCCCGGACCGGGCGGCTCATCCGCCGGTCGGTGCCAGCTCCCGTTCGTACACCTGCCCGGTCAGCTCCGTGCCGAAGCTGTGGTGGTGCTCCTCCTCGACCAGGCGGAAGCCCCGGGAGAGGTAGATCCGGCGGGCGGCGACCAGCGGGTGGTTGGTCCAGAGCCGGATGCGGGCGTATCCCGCCCGCCGGGCGAAGGCGAGGCACTCGTCGACCAGTCGCTCGCCGAGCCGCCGACCCCGGGCCGCCCGGTCGACCAGCAGGATCCGCAGCTGGGCGGTCCGCTCGTCGGCCGCGACGCAGAAGACGCAGCCGACCCGCTCGCCGTCGACCTCGGCGATCCAGGCGGCCTCCCGTGCCGGGTCGTGGTCGGCGGCGTAGTCGGCGACGATCCGTGCCACGAGCGCCTCGAAGCTGGTGTCCCAGCCGAACTCGGCGGCGTACGTCTCGCCGTGGGCCAGCACCACCCAGCCGAGGTCGCCGGGGCGGCCCAGCGGGCGAATGAGAACCTCCGCGCTCATCGTCAACCCTCCACTACTGAAACAGTCGTTTCAGTGGCAGAGTAGCGCTGTGAGCCACAGCGAGCGACCCGGGAGCCCCCGCCGCGACGAACTCCTGGAGCGGGCCTACCGGTACGCCCTGGCGCACGGGCTGGCCGAACTGTCGCTGCGCCCGCTCGCCGCCGCCATCGGCAGCAGCCCCCGGGTCCTGCTGTTCCTCTTCGGCTCCAAGGACCAGCTCATCCGTGCCCTGCTCGGCCGGGCCAGGGCCGACGAGCTGGCCGCGCTCCGGCAGGCCCGGGAGGCCGGCGGCGCCGGCGACTTCGCCGCGGCGGTGCGGGCGACCTGGGGCTGGCTCGTGGACCCGGCGCACCGTCCGATGCTGGTCCTCTGGGTCCAGGCGTACGCCCGCTCGCTGGGCGAGCCGGACGGGCCGTGGGCGGGATTCGCCCGGCAGACCGTGGAGGACTGGCTCGGGCTGCTGGCCGACATCGACGGCGGAGCGGCCGGCGGTGACCCGGCGCTAGGCCTGGCGGTGCTGCGCGGCGCCCTGCTCGACCTGCTGGCCACCGGCGACGCCGAGCGGGCCACGGCGGTCGTCGAGCGCTACCTGCGCCTCGTCGCGGCGGCGGGCTGAACCGCCGACCTACTCGTCGTCCTCGTCGTCGAGCCGCGCCAGCCAGGTGGCGAACCGCTCGATCGGGGTCTCGAACTCCGGGTTCAGGTCGACGAAGTCACGGAGCCGCTCGCCCAGCCACTCCAGGGTGACCTGCTCGTCGCCCCGGCGCTCGACAAGTTCCTCGATGCCACGGTCGGTGAAGTACATGTGCGTCCTCTCGCGGAAGAAGGGGGCCGCCACACCGACGAGGGGCAGCGGCCGTCGTACGGTCGCTGCCCCTCGTGCCGGCGGTGCGGTCAGGTCACGGGCGGGGGAGAGCCGCCTCGATCAGCGCGTTCTGCTCGACCTCGTGCATCTTCGCCGAGCCGACCGCCGGCGCGGCGGCGGCCGGACGCGAGATGCGGCGCAGCCGGACCTCGGGCAGGTGCTCCAGCAGGTTGAGCGCGACGAACGACCAGGCGCCCTGGTTGGCCGGCTCCTCCTGGACCCAGGCGAAGTCCTCGGCGTTCGGGTACTGCGACAGGGCGGCCCGGACCTCCTCGACGGGCAGCGGGTAGAGCTGCTCCATCCGCAGGATCACCGTGTCGGTCACGCCCCGCTCCTGCCGGGCCTGGAACAGGTCGTAGTAGACCTTGCCCGAGCAGAGCAGCACCCGCTTCACCTGCTCCGGCGCCGGGGCGGCGGTGTCGGCCAGCACCGGCTGGAAGGTGCCCGTGGTGAAGTCCTCCACCTGCGACACGCAGAGCTTGTGGCGCAGCAGCGACTTCGGGGTGAACACCACCAGCGGCTTGCGCTTCGGCGACAGGGCCTGGCGGCGCAGCAGGTGGAAGTAGCTCGCCGGGGTGGTCGGGATGGCCACCCGCATGTTGTCCTCGGCGCAGAGCTGGAGGAACCGCTCCGGGCGACCGGAGGTGTGGTCCGGGCCCTGGCCCTCGTGGCCGTGCGGCAGCAGCAGGGTGACCGCGGAGCGCTGGCCCCACTTCACCTCGCCCGACGAGATGAACTCGTCGATCACCGACTGGGCGCCGTTGACGAAGTCACCGAACTGGGCCTCCCAGGCGACCAGCGCGTTGATGTTCTCCACCGAGTAGCCGTACTCGAAGCCCATGGCCGCGTACTCCGAGAGCAGCGAGTCGTGCACGAAGAAGCGGGACCGCTCGCCGTCGGCGGTGAGCGACTTCAGCGGCAGGTAGTCGTCGCCGGTCTTCGCGTCGACCACCGACGCGTGCCGCTGGACGAAGGTGCCCCGGCGGGAGTCCTGCCCGGCGAGCCGGACGGTGACCCCGTCGTGCAGCAGCGCGCCGAACGCGATGATCTCGCCGAAGCCCCAGTCGATGCCGCCCTCGACGGACATCTTGCGCCGCCGCTCCAGCAGCTGCTGGATCCGCTTGTGCGGGGTGAAGCCCTCCGGCAGGTTGACGTGCGCCTCGCCGACCGCCTTGACCACGGCGGCGTCGGTGGCGGTGTCGACCTGCGGCTCCGGCTCCTCCTCGCGGCGCGGCCGGCTGAGCTGGCGCGGCGTGGTGGCGGCGTCCCGGGTGGCCTTGAAGACCCGCTCCAGCTGCGACTGGTAGTCGCGCAGCAGCTCCTCCGCGTCCTCCACGGTGATGTCGCCCCGCCCGATGAGCTCCTCGGTGTAGAGCTTCCGGACCGAGCGCTTCGAGTCGATGATCTTGTACATCTGCGGGTTGGACATCGACGGGTCGTCGCCCTCGTTGTGCCCGCGCCGGCGGTAGCAGACCATGTCGATGACGACGTCCTTGTTGAACGCCTGCCGGTACTCGAAGGCGAGCCGGGCCACCCGGACGACGGCCTCGGGGTCGTCGCCGTTGACGTGGAAGATCGGCGCCTGGATCATCCGGGCGACATCGGTGCTGTAGAGGCTGGACCGGCTGTATTCCGGGGCGGTGGTGAAGCCGACCTGGTTGTTGACCACCACGTGCACGGTGCCGCCGGTGCGGTAGCCGCGCAGCTGCGACAGGTTGAGGGTCTCGGCGACCACGCCCTGGCCGGCGAAGGCGGCGTCACCGTGCACCGCCAGCGGCAGCACGGTGTAGCCCTCCAGCTTGAGGTCGATCCGGTCCTGCTTGGCCCGGACGATGCCCTCCAGCACCGGGTCCACGGCCTCCAGGTGCGACGGGTTCGCCACCACCGACACCTTGACCGCGTGCGCGCCGTCCGGGGTGCTGAACTTGCCGTTCTGGCCGAGGTGGTACTTCACGTCACCCGAGCCCTGGGTGGAGCGCGGGTCGAGGTGCCCCTCGAACTCCGAGAAGATCTTCTCGTACGGCTTGCCGACGATGTTGGCCAGCACGTTGAGCCGCCCGCGGTGGGCCATGCCGATCTCGACCTCGTCCAGGCCGCCCTCGGCGGAGCACTCCAGGACCTCGCCGAGCAGCGGGATCAGCGACTCGCCGCCCTCCAGCGAGAAGCGCTTCTGGCCGACGTACTTGGTCTGGAGGAAGGTCTCGAACGCCTCGGCGGCGTTGAGCCGGTTGAGCACGTGCTTCTGCTCGTCCGCGCTGGGCTTCTCGTACTTGCGCTCGACCCGCTCCTGGATCCAGCGACGCTCCTCCGGGTCCTGGATGTGCATGTACTCGATGCCGACGCGGCGGCAGTAGGAGTCGCGCAGCACGCCGAGGATCGAACGCAGCTTCATCCGCTGCCGGCCGGCGAAGCCGTTGACCGGGAAGACCCGGTCAAGGTCCCACAGGGTCAGCCCGTGCTGGAGGACATCCAGGTCGGGGTGCTTCCGGATCTTGAACTCCAGCGGGTCGGTGTCGGCCATGAGGTGGCCGCGCACCCGGTACGCGTGGATCAGCTCGTGCACCCGCGCGGTCTTGTTGATCTGGCCCTCGGAGTCGACGGCCACGTCCTGCACCCAGCGCACCGGCTCGTAGGGGAGGCGCAACGAGGTGAAGATCTGGTCGTAGAAGCCGCGCTCGCCGAGCAGCAGCTCGTGCATCACCTTGAGGAACTCGCCGGACTGCGCGCCCTGGATGATCCGGTGGTCGTACGTGCTGGTCAGGGTGATGATCTTGCTGACCGCGAGGTCGGCCAGGGTCGCCTCGCTCATGCCCTGGTAGGGCGCCGGGTACTCCATGGCACCGACGCCGATGATGGCGCTCTGGCCCTGCATGAGGCGCGGGATCGAGTGGACCGTGCCGATGCCGCCCGGGTTGGTCAGCGAGATCGTGGTGCCGGCGTAGTCCTCCATGGTCAGCTCGTTGCGGCGGGCGCGCCGGACCACGTCCTCGTACGCCTGCCAGAACTGCCGGAAGTCCATCTGCTCGCAGCCCTTGATGGAGGGCACCACCAGGTTGCGGGAGCCGTCCGGCTTGGCCAGGTCGATGGCGATGCCCAGGTTGACGTGCTCGGGGCGGACCATCGCGGGCTTGCCGTCGACCTCGGCGAAGGAGTTGTTCATCTCCGGGTGCTCGACAAGCGCCCGGACCAACGCGTAGCCGATCAGGTGGGTGAAGCTCACCTTGCCGCCGCGGCCGCGGGCCAGGTGGTTGTTGATCACGATGCGGTTGTCCACCAGCAGCTTCGCCGGCACCGCGCGGACGCTGGTCGCGGTCGGCACGGCGAGCGAGGCGTCCATGTTCTGCACGATCTTGGCGGCGACCCCGCGCAGCGGGGTGGTGCCGGCGGCGCTCGCGGTCGGCGCCTTGGCGGCCGGCTTGGCCGGGGCGGCCTTCTTCGCCGGAGCCGGCTCCGGGGCCTTCGCCGCCGGCTTGGCGGCCGGCTTCGCGGGGGCGGGCGCCGGCTTGGCGGCGGGCTGCTGGGTGACCGTGGCGACGGCCTCCTGCTGCTCGCCCGGCTCGGGGCGGACGGCCGGCTTGGCCGGGGCGGCCTGGGCCTCGGAGCGCGGGGTGGCGGCACCGGGCGCCGGCCGGTAGTCGGCGAAGAAGTCGTGCCAGGCCGAGTCGACGCTCGAGGGGTCGGCGAGATAGCGCTGGTACATCTCCTCGACGATCCACTCGTTCGGGCCGAAACCCGCCAGTGGGTTCTCCTGCGAAGTCTGCTGGGTCGACACGGCCGCTAATCGCCTCTTTCACGCGGTTGTGAATGTCACGCGGGCGCTCCCGAGCCCGTTCCCGGGCGCACGAGAGACGGGTCCCAGGCTACGCCGTGCGATCGACGCAGGCATTCTCGCCTCCGGCTGGTGGTCCGTTTCACAGAAGATGCCAGAAGTTCGGCAAACGCTGCGTGTCCCGCCCACTCCTGCTAGACAGCGACGACCCCGACCGGTGACACAGAGTCACCGATCGGGGCCGTGTCGGGTAGCCGACTCAGGAGATGTCGCGGCGCCGGATGGTCAGCACGCCGATCACCCCGGCCACCACGGCGTAGCCGACGAGCACGGCGGCCCCGGCCCAGCGCGGCGGGTTGCCCGGGATCTCGGCGCCGCTCACCATCAGCGACGACGCCAGCGACGGGACGAGCAGCTGGAGCTGGTTGATCCAGTCACCGAACTTCGCGGCCAGCAGCCCGATCGCGATGGCCGCGCCGATGGCGCCGCCCAGGTAGAGCAGGATGCCGGTCACCGTGGCGCCGATCTGGCTGCGGATCAGCACACCGAGCCCGACGCCGAGCACCGACCAGAGCAGGTAGGCCAGCCCGTTGAGGGCCACCGCCCGCCAGACCGCGCCGCTGCCGAACTGGGCGCCGACGTCCGTGGCGTTCAGGATCAGCGGCGCGAAGACCAGGTTCAGCACCGTGGTGCCCAGCCAGAAGAGCACTGCCAGCAGGCCGGCGGCGACCAGCTTGGCCAGCATCACCGCGGTGCGGTGGGGCGCGGTGAGGAACGTGGTGGTCACCGTCTGGTGGAAGAACTCGCTGGTCACCACCACGATGCCGAGCAGCATCACGATGAGCAGCCCGAAGAACTGGCCGTTGGTGTAGAGGTTGGCGGCCAGGCTGTCGGCGCTGGAGACGGCCTGCACCTGGTCGGCCTGGTCGGCCGGCACCTCGCCGATGTTGCCGCTGGTCAGAGCCTCGGTCTGCAACCAGTTGAACGCCATCGCGAGGGCCCACAGCGGCACCGTGATCAGCGCGAAGATCCACCAGGTGTTGGTGGAACGGATCTTGAGGAGCTCGGATCGGACCAGATTCATCGGATCTCCGCCTTTCCGGCCGTCAGCTCCAGGAAGACCCCTTCGAGGTCGGGGCGTTCGGTGGTCAGCTCGTGCAGCTCCACCTTGGCGGCCAGGGCCACCCGGCCGACCGTCGGCGCGTCCACCCCGGTCACCAGCAGCGCGCCGTGCCCGTCGGCGTCCACCGTGGCCGACTGCTCGCGCAGCGCCGCGGCCAGCTCGTCGCCCTGCGGGGTGCGCACCCGGACCCGGGCGCCGTGCGTCATCGAGCCGATCACCTGCTCGACCGGCCCCTGCCGGACCAGCTTGCCGGCCGCGATGATCACCACGTCGTCGGCGAGCAACTGCATCTCGGAGAGCAGGTGGCTGGAGACCAGCACCGTGCGCCCCTCGGTGGCCAGCCCCTTGAGGAAGCCGCGCATCCAGCGGATCCCCTCCGGGTCCAGGCCGTTGGCCGGTTCGTCGAGGATCAGCACCCGCGGGTCGCCGAGCATGGCCGCGGCGATCCCGAGCCGCTGCTTCATGCCCAGCGAGTAGCCCTTGAACTTGCGCTTCGCGGCCGGGGTCAGCCCGACCAGGGCGAGCGCCTCGTCGGCCCGACTGCGGGGCAGGCCCGCCGCCGCGCAGATCACCCGCAGGTGGTTGATCCCGGTGCGGCCCTTGTGCGCGCTCGACGCCTCCAGCACCGCGCCCACCGTGCGCAGCGGGTCGGGCAGGTCGGCGTACCGGTGGCCGCCGATCGTGGCCTCACCCGCGGTCGGCGTGACCAGGTTGAGCAGCATGCGCAGGGTGGTCGTCTTGCCGGCGCCGTTCGGGCCGAGGAAGCCGGTGACCCGGCCCGGCTGGACGGTGAAGGACAGGTTGTCCACCGCCCGGACGTTCTTGTATACCTTCGTCAGTCCCGACACCACGATCTGGCCGGTCCCGGCACTGGGGCTTGGCTGCCCGTCGGACATCGTTCTCCTCTCCTGCCCCGGCGGGCTCGACGCACGCCGGTGGGTGCGCCGTTGCGGGGGCGCCGTGCACAGCCTTCCAACCCGGCGCAAGGGGGTCAATCAGGCGGGATGCGTACGCCCTCCTCCACCCGGGGCAGGAGCGGATCATCCGCAGGGAGGAGGGATCAGGCCGGCGGCAGCGCGATCCACGTGGCCCGCGCCTGGCCGAGCAGCGCGCCGTCCGGGCCGTAGAGGCTGGAGTGCACCTCGGCCTTGCGTCCCGCGCCGCCGACCATCGCCCCGGTCACCACGCACTCGTCGCCGGGCCGCGGCAGCGCGGTGACCTGCGCGGCGATCCGGCCCAGCACGTACGGGCGGCCGGGCGCGATCACCGCCCAGCCGCCGGGGCAGTCCAGCGCCGCCCACACGGTCGCCGGCACCACCTCGGCCGGGACCCGGAACGGCGCGGCGGTCCGCCCGTCCGGCAGGCGGCCCGGGAAGATCCGTAGCCCCGCCGGGTTCGCCGGCCCGCAGACGTAGCAGCCGGGGAAGGGGTGGTCCACCAGCCCCGGGTACGCGGCGGCCGCCGCCTCGGCCGTCGACCGGTCCACCGGCGGGACCACGGCGCGGACCGGCTCGACCCGGCGTACCTGGGCGATCACCTGGCCGTCCGGGTCACGGACCTCGCCGTCCACGACGGTCAGCGGGGTCTCCAGCGGCGGCGGCTTGCGCAGCGTGACCTCCACCGGGCCCCGGTCGTCCACCGCGGCGGCGAAGATCCCGGCGCTCCAGCCGCCGTTGCCCGAGCCGTCCGGTCCGTGGAAACGGGACTCGATGATCACGTGGCACCTCCCGGGGGTCGGCCGGCCTCGTCGCCGGGTCCGCCCGGGCAGCCTCGCACGCCGGTGCCGGCCCGCCGCGGGTGAGGGGCGTGCCGGAGCGCCGACCGGCGTTCACCGGATCGACACCCCTCATCCCCGGGGCCGGCACCCGGGCACCTTACACAGATACCCATGGCCGTTCTGCACGCCGCTGGCGCACCCCTCACGACCAGCGGATACACCCTGCTGATCGCCGACGACCCGACCCTGGTCGCGGCCGCGCAACGCCTGCGTCACGAGGTGTTCGCCAGCGAACTCGGCGCCACCCTGCACCCGGGGGCCGCCGGGCTCGACACCGACGAGTTCGACGCGTACTGCGACCACCTGGTCGTGCTGCGCGAGGGCACCGACGAGGTGGTCGGCACCTACCGGCTGCTGCCGCCCGGACGCACCGACCGCCGGTACGCCGACGGCGAGTTCGACCTGACCCCGCTGGGCCCGCTCCGCGACGGCCTGGTCGAGGCGGGCCGGTCCTGCGTGCACCCGGACCACCGCTCCGGCGCCGTGATCAACCTGATGTGGGCCGGGATCACCCGCTACCTGCACCTGCGCGGCTCCCGCTGGCTGGGCGGCTGCGCCTCGGTGCCGGTGGCCGACGGCGGGATCGCCGCCACCGAGGTGTGGTCCCAGGTCACCGCGCGGCACCTGGCCCCGCCGCCGCTGCGCGTGACGCCCCGCCGCCCCTGGTTCGCCGAGCCGGCCGCCGCCGGACGCGCCGAGCCGGAGTTGCCGCCCGCCGAGCGCCGCGCGCTCGTCCCGCCGCTGCTCCGCGGCTACCTGCGGCTCGGCGCCTGGGTGTGCGGGGAGCCGGCGTACGACCCGGACTTCGGCTGCGCCGACTTCTACGTGCTGTTCTCCCTGGACCGGATGAACCCGCGCTACCTGAGGCACTTCCTGGGCGGGGCGGCGTCGTGACCGGCGACGGGCTCTGGCGCCCCGCCTCGGGCTGCGGGCCGGGCTGCCTGCCGGCGGCCCACGCGCCGGACGTGTCGCTGCCGCGCCGGGTGGGGCGGCTGCTCGGCGTACTCGGGATGCTGTCGGCCGGGGTCGGCCTGGCCGCGCTGCTGCCGCTGCTGCCCGCCCGCGACCGGCGGGCCGCGCTGCGCGGCTGGGCCCGGGGCACGCTGCGTGCCCTCGGCGTGCGGCTGGCGGTGCGCGGCCGGCTGCCGCGACCACCGGCGCTGCTGGTCGCCAACCACGTCTCCTGGCTCGACATCCTCGCGCTGCTCGCGGTCGCCCCGGCCCGGATGCTGGCGAAGCGGGAGGTCCGCGACTGGCCGGTGCTGGGCCCGCTGGCCGCCGCGGCCGGCACGGTCTTCGTCGACCGGTCCCGGCCGCGCGACCTGCCGGGCACCGTCGGCCGGGTGGCGGGCGCGCTGCGTGCCGGCCACTCCGTGGCGGTGTTCCCCGAGGGCACGACCTGGTGCGGGGTGGCGGCCGGCTGCCGGCCGGGCCGGGGCTTCCGCCCGGCGGTGTTCCAGGCCGCGGTGGACACCGGCGCGCCGGTGGTCCCGCTCCGGCTCGCCTACCGGTACGCGGGCGACACGAGCACCCTGCCCGCCTTCCTCGGCGAGGAGACGCTCTGGGCGTCGGTCCGCCGGGTGCTCGGCGCGCGGGACCTGAGCGTCGCCGTGACGGTGGCCGCCGCGCTGCACCCGGCCGCCGGGGCGGACCGGCGGATGCTGGCCCGGGCGGCCGAGTCGGCCGTCCACCCGAGCCCGGTCCGGACGCCCGTCCGGCCCGCGGCGACCGGCGTGCGGATCGTCCGGCCGGTGGCGCCGGCCCGGGTCGCGGCGGAGGCGGAGCTGGACCTGGCCGCCTGACGCGTACGCGACACAGTCGCGACAGTCTTGTTCAGTCGCGATGTATCGCGTTATGCTTCTCCCGTCACTCGACGCGCCGCCGATCGGCGCGTCACCGAGGGGAGGACGCCATGACCACCTGGATGGTCGACAGCCCGCAACGGCTCACCATGGACGAGCCGGTCACCCGGCTGGACGTCCGACTCGTCAGCGGCCGGCTCAACGTCGTCGGCACCGACGGACCGGCCCGGGTGGACGTCACCCGGATCAGCCGCCGACCGGTCCGCGTCGAGCTGCGCGACGGCCGGCTCACCGTCGGCCACGAGCGGATGCCCCGCTGGCCGGGGATGCTCTGGTGGCTCGGCCAGCTCGGCCGCCGGTTCCGCGCCGAGGTCTCCATCGCCGTCCCCGCGCACGTGCTGGCCGACCTGCAACTGGTGGACGGCTCGCTGGTCGCCTCCGGCCTGCGCCGCGACACCCGGGTCGACGTCACGTCCGGCCAGGTCACCCTCATGGGGCTGCGCGGTCACACCTCCGCGAAGGTCATCTCCGGTCCCGTCGAGGCGCTCGGCGTCGGCGGCGACCTCAACCTCGAGACGGTCTCCGGCGAGCTGATCCTCGCCGACAGCGCGCCCGAGCGCGTCCGCGCCCACGCCGTCTCGGGGTCGATCACCTGCGACCTGGACAACCCGCGGGGCAGCGACATCCGGCTCAGCGCCATCTCCGGCAGCATCACGGTGCGGGTCCGCGAGGACAGCGACCTCACCGTCCACCTGCACACCACCTCCGGCCGGATCACCAGCGGATTCCCGCAGATCTGCGGCGGCCAGCACGGGTTCGGCGCGGTGAAGGACAGCCACGGGGTGCTCGGCGGCGGCGCCGGTAAGCTCTGGGCGTCCGCGACGTCCGGCAGCATCGCGCTGCTCGCCCGTCCCGTCGAGGACGCCGACGACCTGGAGGAGCTGCCGTGACCGCCGTGTTCAGTCACGGGCGGCTCCGGCTCTACCTGCTCAAGCTGCTCGACGACGGCCCGAAGCACGGGTACGAGCTGATCCGCCTGCTGGAGGACCGTTTCCTCGGCCTCTACGCGCCCAGCGCCGGCACCATCTATCCCCGGCTGCAACGGCTGGAGGTGGAGGGGCTGGTCAGCCACACCGCCGCCGGTGGCCGCAAGGTCTACGAGATCACCGAGGCGGGCCGGGCCGAGCTGCGGCAGCGCGCCGACGAGCTGGCCACCCTGGAATCCGACATCACCGCCTCGGTGGAGGACCTCTCCACGCTGGCCGGCGAGATCCGCACCGAGGTACGCGGCTCGGTGCGCGACCTCAAGCGGGAGCTGCGCGAGGCGGCGCGGCAGACCCGGCAGGCTCGCTGGGCGCCCCCGCCGCCGACCACCCGGCCACCCGCCAACGGCGGCCCGGGCCGGACCGCCGAGTCGCCCCTGCTGGCCGAGTTCGACCAGCGGCTGGCCGCGTTCACCGTCGAGGTCGGCGCGCTGGTACGGGCCGGCCGGCTCACCGACACCCAGCTCCGTACGGCCATCCGCCTGCTCGACGGGGCCCTGGACGGGCTCCGCCGGCTGCTCCGCCACACGTGACGCCGCGGGTGTCTCCCGGTGTGGAGACACCCTCGGCTCGCGGGGTGGCGAGGCGCGGCGGCTCACAGGTTGTTTCCAGGATCCACCCAGCGCGGGCGCAGCCGGAGCGCGGATGATGGGTGCCATGGTGGCTACCCAGACCGAGGCCAGACTGCTCGTCGTCGAGGACGATCCCAACATCCTCGAACTGCTCTCCGCGAGCCTGCGCTTCGCCGGCTTCGACGTCGCCACCGCGACCAGCGGCAGCGCGGCGCTCCACGCCGCCAAGGACCACCGGCCCGACCTGGTCGTGCTCGACGTGATGCTGCCCGACCTGGACGGCTTCGAGGTCATCCGGATGCTCCGTGAGGGTGGCACGCGCACCCCGGTGGTCTTCCTCACCGCCCGGGACGCCACCGACGACAAGATCCGCGGGCTGACCCTGGGCGGCGACGACTACGTCACCAAGCCGTTCAGCCTGGAGGAGCTGACCGCCCGGATCCGGGCCGTGCTGCGGCGCACCGCCACCGGCGAGCACGCGCCCTCCCGGCTCACCTTCGCCGACCTGGAGCTGGACGAGGAGACCCACGAGGTGCACCGGGCCGGGCAGCGGGTGCAGCTCTCGCCCACCGAGTTCAAGCTGCTGCGCTACCTGATGCTCAACGCCAACCGGGTGCTCTCCAAGGCACAGATCCTCGACCACGTCTGGAACTACGACTTCCGCGGCGACGACAACATCGTCGAGTCCTACATCTCCTACCTGCGGCGCAAGGTCGACAACACCCAGCCCCGGCTCATCCACACGCTGCGCGGGGTCGGGTACGTGCTGCGCAAGCCGGCGGCGTGAACGCCGTCCACGACGCGAAGGGCTGGCTGCGCAGCGTCCCGCTGCGGGTGAAGCTGGTCACCTCGGTCCTCGCCCTGGTGGCGGTGGCCCTGCTGGTGATCAGCGGGCTCACCGCGTTCCTGCTCCGCGACTACCTGATCGGACAGGTGGACGAGCAGCTCCGCGGCGGCGCGATGAACGTGGCCCGGTCGCTGGACCAGGCCGGCGGCAGTCCGGTCAAGATCAATATTCCGTCGGACTACGTGGCGGCCCAGGCGGCACCCGGTCAGCCGGTGGAGGTGCCCACCCGCTACGCCGGCCTCCAGGACCAGGAGCTGCCGCCCTTCCCCGCCGACTTCGCCGGCTACCGGGAGCAGGTTGGCGAGCCGTTCACGGTCCGCTCGCTGGACGGCCGGACCCGGTGGCGGATGCTCTACACCGACCTTCCCGACGGCCGGGTCATCGCCTTCGGGCAGCACCTCACCGCCGTCGACCAGTCGGTCGGCCAGCTCATCTGGATCGATCTGCTGGTGGGTGGGGCGGTGCTGATCATCCTGGCCTCGGTCGGGGCCGGCATCGTGCGTACCAGTCTGAAGCCCCTCGTGGAGATCGAGCAGACCGCGGCGGCCATCGCCGGCGGCGACCTGACCCAGCGGGTGCCCGACCCCGAGGAGGGCCGGCCCTGCCCGACCTCCGAGCTGGGTCGGCTCTCCCGTGCGCTGAACGCCATGCTCGCCCAGATCGAGGCGGCGTTCACGGCGCGGGCGGCCTCCGAGGCGGCGGCGCGCAGCGCAGAGGTCAGCGCCCGGGACGCCGCCGCCGCGGCGCAGGCGTCCGAGGCGCGGGCCCGCCGCTCCGAGGAGCGGATGCGGCAGTTCATCGCCGACGCCTCGCACGAGCTGCGCACCCCGCTGACCACCATCCGGGGCTTCGCCGAGCTGTACCGGCAGGGCGCGGCCCGGGCGCCCGAGCAGACCGCCGGGCTGCTGCGCCGGATCGAGGACGAGGCGTCCCGGATGGGCCTGCTCGTGGAGGACCTGCTGCTGCTGGCCCGGATGGACCGCGAGCGGCCGATCGCGCTGGCGCCGGTCGAGCTGCCGGTGCTCGCCTCGGACGCGGTCCAGGCGGCGCGGGCCGTGGAGCCGGACCGGAGCGTCACGCTCGAGATCGAGCCCGGCGCCGGCCCGCTGGTGGTGCTCGGCGACGACGCCCGGCTGCGCCAGGTGATCGGCAACCTCATGACCAACGCGCTCACGCACACCCCGCCGGACACCGCGGTGACCCTGCGGCTGCGGGCGGAGCCGGGGAACCTGGCCGTGGTGGAGGTGGCCGACACCGGCCCCGGGCTCACCCCGGAGCAGGCCGAGCGGGTGTTCGAGCGGTTCTACCGGGTGGACGCGGCGCGCACCCGGCGGGCGGGCGGGCCGACCAGCACGGGTCTCGGGCTGGCCATCGTCGCCGCGCTGGTGGCCGCGCACCACGGCACCGTCGAGGTGGCCGAGACGCCGGGCGGCGGGGCCACCTTCCGGGTGAAGCTGCCGCTGCTGCCCGAGGCGCCCGAGCCCGGCGAGTGACTTTCAGAAAACATTCAGGCGGGTTCCAGCCTGGTCGCAGTGCCGAGGGAGAAGGTGGAGTCATGACCGACCACGAAACCGATCCGCAGCGGTCGCCGGTTCCGGCCGACGCCGAGCCGTCGCACCCGACCGCCGAGCTGCCCCGCACCGAGAGCGGGCAGTCCGACCCCACCGTCACCCCGGCCGCCGCGCCGGTTCCGGCCGACTCCCCGGCCGCCGGAACCACCGCCCCGGCCGGACACACCGAGGCGACCACGCCGGCCAACCCGTACGCGCCGCCGGCGGCCACGCCGTACCCGGTGTCCACGCAGCCGCAGCAGACGCACCCCTGGTACGGGGCGCAGCAGCAGGGCGGCTGGGCGCACCAGGGCGGCACCGGCTACGCGCCGCAGGCCGGCGGGCCGGTTCCGCCGTACCAGACGCAGCAGCCGTACCAGCAGCACCAGCCCGGGCAGCAGTACCCGCAGCACCACACCGGACAGCCGGTCCCGCCGTGGGGCCCGCAGCAGCCGGCGCGGCCCAGCCGGGCCGGGAAGTTCATCGGCGCCGGGGCGCTCGCGCTGGCGCTGATGCTCGGCTCCGGCGTGGCCGGGGGCGCGCTCGCCCTCGCCCTCGACGGCGACGGGACCGTGACCCGCACCTACACGGCCGCTCCCGTGCTCAACAGCGCCGACCTGCCGAAGATCGCGGCCGCCGTCCAGGACAGCATCGTCACGATCATGACGGACAGCGGTGAGGGCTCCGGGGTGATCCTCAGCGCCGACGGATACGTCCTGACCAACAACCACGTGGTCGCCTCCGCCAGCGGCGACACGGTGAAGGTGGTCTTCGCCGACGGCAAGACCGCCCAGGCGAAGATCGTCGGCACCGACCCGAAGACCGACCTGGGCGTGGTCAAGGCCAGCGGGGTGAGCGACCTGAAGGCGGCCAAGTTCGGCGACAGCGACGCCATGCAGGTCGGCGACCAGGTGCTCGCCCTGGGCAGCCCGCTCGGCCTGCAGGGCTCGGTCACCGCCGGCATCCTGAGCGCCCGCGACCGCACCATCCAGGCCGGCGAGGGCGGCCAGCAGCAGGCCCCGCAGCAGGGCGCCAGCTCGATCTCCGGCCTGCTCCAGACCGACGCCCCGATCAACCCGGGCAACTCCGGCGGCGCGCTGGTCAACACCCGGGGCGAGGTGATCGGCATCAACACCGCCATCGCCACGGCCGGGCAGGGCAGCAACGGCAACATCGGGGTCGGCTTCGCCATCCCGAGCAACAAGGCCAAGGACGTGGCCGAGAAGCTCCAGCGCGGCGAGAAGGTCAGCCACCCGTCCCTCGGCGTCAGCGTGGCCGCCGCGGAGGACGGCGGTGCGCTGGTCTCCGACGTGGTCGCGGGCAGCGCCGCCGACAAGGCCGGGTTCCAGCGGGGCGACGTGATCACCAAGTTCGGCGACAAGGTGATCAACGACTCGAACGACCTGGTGGGCGCCGTGCAGGCCGGCAAGGTCGGCGACCGGGTCGAGGTCCAGTTCAAGCGGAACGGCTCGGCCGAGACCGCAACCGTGACGCTCGCCGAGACGTCATAACACCAGACCTGCCTCCTCCACGGGCGGCGGGGGACGGAGCCATGGGGTTTGGTACGGTCACCCGCCGCCTATTTTCGTGCCTCACCCGGTCCGGGTGAGCCAGGCTCACCCCGTCCGGCGGCACCCTCGGGGCATGACGACCACCTCCGCCGTCCGCACCGACCAGGACATCCAGCGGGACGTGCTCGCCGAGCTCGACTGGGACGCGCAGGCCCGGCCCACGGAGATCGGGGTGACCGTGGCCGACGGCGTGGTCACGCTGACCGGACAGGTGGACAGCTACGCCCGGCGCTGGGCCGCCGAGCGCTGCGCGCACCGGGTCCGCGGTGTCCGCGCGGTCGCCAGTGACCTGGAGGTGCAGTTGCCGGTCGCCGACGAGCGCACCGACGCCGACATCGCGATCGCGGCCAGCCGGGCCCTGGAGTGGGACAGCTTCGTGCCCGCCGAGCGGCTGGACCTGACGGTCGCCGACGGCTGGGTCATGCTCCGTGGCCAGGTGGAGTACGGCTTCCAGCGCCGCACCGCCGAGCGGGAGCTGCGCCGGCTGCGGGGCGTACGCGGGGTGACCAACCTCGTCGAGGTGCGCCCGCCGACCCCGCCCAGCGACGAGCAGAACCGCCGGGACCTGCAACGCCTGCTGTTCCGGCGGACCGGCACCGAGCGCATCGAGGTGCGGGTCAGCGGCGACACGGTGGTGCTCGACGGGGTGGTCCGCCGTTGGTGGCAGCGGGAGGAGGCGGAGCGGGCGGCCTGGGCCACGCCGGGCGTGCGCGAGGTGCACGACCGGCTCGTGGTGGCCGGCTGAGCCGCCGTTTACCGCTCGGAGCGCCGGGAAACCGCCGCCGGTCACGTACGCCGGGGGACCCATCGGGGAGGACTCGTGGCCGTGAACCAGCCGCCGTCGGACCGTGGCCGGACCGGGCACCTGCGGCTCGCCATGGTGGTGCCGCCCTGGCTGTCCGTCCCGCCGGCCGGGTACGGCGGCCTGGAGCACCTGGTGGCCGGGCTGGTCGACGCCCTGGTGGACCGGGGGCACGCGGTGACCCTGTTCGGAGCCGGCCGGGAGAACGGCACCGCCGGTGACTTCGTCTCCACCGGCTCGGAACTCCAGTTCCACCGGCTCGGCGAGTCGCTGCCCGAGCTGGCCCACCTGGCCCACGTGAACCGGCTGGTCGATCCGGCCGACTTCGACCTGGTGCACGACCACAGCACCATCGGCCCGCTGCTCGCCGGCCGCCGCCGGGTACCCACGGTGGCCACCGTGCACGGCAACCCGGTGGGCGAGTACGGCACCGTGCTGAGCAACACCGACGAGGGGGTGGGCCTGGTGGCGATCTCGCACGCCCAGCGCGAGGCCAACCCGGACCTGCCCTGGGTGGGCACGGTGCACAACGCCATGGCGCTGCGGGAGGTGCCGCGCAAGCGGGGCCCCGGCCGCGGGCCGGTGCTCTGGCTGGCCCGGTTCAGCCCGGACAAGGGCCCCGACGTGGCGATCCGCGCCTGCCGGGCGGCCGGCCTGCCGCTCACCCTGGCCGGCAAGTGCAACGAGCCGGCCGAGCGCCGCTACTTCGAGCAGGTGGTCGAGCCGCTGCTGGGCGAAGACGTCACCGTGGTCCTCAACGCCGACCGGGAGGCCACCCAGCGGCTCCTGTACGACGCCCGCTGCCTCATCATGCCGATCCAGTGGGCGGAGCCGTTCGGCATGGTGATGGTGGAGGCCATGGCGACCGGCACCCCGGTGGTGGCGCTGCGCCGGGGCGCCGTGCCGGAGCTGGTCCGGGACGGGATCACCGGGCTCGTCCGCGACCGGGCGGAGGAACTGCCGGCCGCGCTGCGCGACGTGGCCGGCCTCGACCCGGCCGACTGCATCATGCACGTGGCGGAGCACTTCTCGGTCGAGCGGATGGCCGCCGGTTACGAGGCGGTCTACCGGGCCTTCCTCGCCGACCGGGCCGCGTTCGCCGGGCGGCCCGAGGCCGCGCCGGTCACCGCCGGCTGACTCCTCAGGTTCGTCCGGATACCAGGTCCGCGGCGGCCTCGTCGAGCTGGCGGGCGTACCCGGGGCTGATGCTGCCCTCGCGCCGCCGGTCGGCGATCTTGTCGCGGAGCCGGTCCACGGCGCCGGTGAGGGCGCCCTCGCCGGTCGCGGTGCTGGCGTTGCGCAGCAGGTTGCGCAGGTCCACACCCACGTCGTCGCGGATCTGGCCGGTTGCCAGCCCGGCCTCGATGAGCCCCTCCACCCGGTGCGCCGCCTCGCTGAGGTCGCCGCCGGCGGGCGGGGTCGGCGCGCCGGTCGCGGGCGGCCGGCGGGGCGGGCCGGGCGGCTCGCCGGTGGCCGGCCCGTCGCGGCTCGGCGTCGCGGCGGACGGGACCACCACGGGCCCGGCGGTCGGCGCCGACCGCGACGGCGCCTGCCGGTCGGGCAGCAGCGCGGGCACCAGCAGGGCGGCGCCGGCGACCACCACCACGCCGGCCGCCACCAGGGGCAGCGCCCGGCGGCGTCCGGGCGCCCCGGCGGCGACGGGTGCGGGAGGGGCGGGCTCGGCCGGCGGTCGCGGCGGGGCGGGCACCGCGGGCAGGGTCACGGTCGGGGCCAGCATGGTGGCGGCCTGCGGGTCGGCGGGCAGCAACTGGTCGCGGAGCACGGCCGCCACCTGGTGCGCGGTGGGCCGCCGGCGCGGGTCGCGGGCCAGGCAGCGCAGGCAGATCTCCGCGACCGGCGCGGGCAGCCCGGGTACGCCGTCCAGCGTGGGCGCGGCGTCCTCGGCCAGCGCGGCGCTGAGCTGCTCCCAGGTGTCCGCCGGGTACGGCGGCTGCCCGGTCAGCGTCTCGAACAGCAGCACACCCAGCGAGTAGACGTCGGTGGCCGGTTGCGCCGGCGCCCCGTCCAGCCGCTCCGGCGCCACGTACGCCGGGGTGCCGAACGTGCCGCCGTCCTCGTCCTCGTCGGGCGCGCCGACCCGGGTGGCGATGCCGAAGTCGAGCACCTTCGCGCCGACCCGGGTCATCATCACGTTCGACGGGGTGATGTCCCGGTGCACGATGCCCAGCCGGTGCGCGGCGGCCACCGCCTCGGCCACCTGCGCGCCCGTCTCGACCGCCGCCGGCCAGGGCAGCGGCCCCTCGGTGAGCCGGTGCTCCAGCTCCTCGCCGCTGAGCAGCTCCATCACCACGAACGAGGTGATCGAGCCGTCCGGCGCCACCGTCTCGCCGTAGTCGTGCACGGCGGTGACGTGCGGATGGACGAGCTGGGCGGCGGAACGGGCCTCCTCGCGCACCATGTCCCGGAACCGGGCGTCGGCGGCGAGCGAGGGGGCGAGCACCTTCACCGCCACCACCCGGTCCAGCACCTCGTCGCGGGCCCGCCAGATCACCGACATGCCGCCGGCCCCGATCTGGTCGATGAGCCGGTACCTGCGGGCCAGCAGCCGGCCGGCGTGCAGCGTCGCCTTCACATCGCACCTGCCTGGGCTTGGGAGCGCTATCAGGTTGCGGGAATGTGTCCGGCCTGTCAACGGGTGTCCGTTCTCCGGTCGCGTCCCGCGCCGCGCCGGTCGCGCGGGGTGACGGGGCGACCGGCCCCGACCGGCTCGACGGAGCGGACTGTGCGGGGCGTGCCAGGATGAACGGCATGGCAGGCGGTCCGGTGGCGTTCGTGCTCGGCGGCGGGGGAGTGCTCGGCGCCGTCGAGGTGGGCATGCTCCGGGCGCTGTTCCGGGCCCGGGTCCGGCCCGACATGGTGCTCGGCACCTCGATCGGCGCGGTCAACGGCGCCCTGGTCGCCGCCGACCCCACCGAGGCGGTCACCGACCGGCTGGTCCGGCTCTGGGCCTCGCCCGAGGCGAGCGAGGTGTACGGCGACTCGGTCGCCCGGCAACTGCGGCGCTTCGCCGCGCGTACCCACCTGCACTCGCCCCGGCCGTTGCGCCGGCTGCTGGAGAGCGAACTGGGCGAGGAGACCACCTTCGCCGACCTGAAGGTGCCGTTCCGCTGCTGCGCCGCGAACATCGAGCGCGCCGCCGAGCACTGGTTCCACAGCGGACCGGTGGTGCCGGCCGTGCTCGCCTCCGCCTCGGTGCCCGGGCTGCTGCCGCCGACCCAGATCGACGGCCAGCACTACATCGACGGCGGGGTGGTCAACTCCATCCCGGTCGGCGAGGCCGTCGCGGCCGGCGCGACCCAGATCTTCGTGCTGCAGGTGGGCCGGATCGAGCGCGAGCTGAGCCCGCCGCGTCGGCCCTGGGAGATCGCCCAGGTGGCCTTCGAGATCGCCCGCCGGCACCGGTTCGCCCGGGAGATGGCGGCGCTGCCGGAGGGGGTGGAGGTGCACGTGCTGCCGACCGGCGGGCTGGAGCCGCGCGACGACAGCCCCTGGGCGTACCGGGACATCGCGGCGGTGGGGCGGCGGATCAGCCGGGCGTACACGGCCTCCCGCCGCTACCTGGACACCGCTCTGGAACGCTGATGCCGCTGCCGCCGCGGTGGGTACGCCGGATGCTGCTCGCGCCCGGCGTGGTGCTGCTCGCCGTCGCCGTGGTGACCACCCTGCCGGCCTGGGCGCTGCTGGCTCTGGCCGCGTCGCCGCTGGTGCCGGGGCACCTGCGCCCGCTGCGGCTGCTCTGGATCGGCACCGTCTACCTGGTCTGGGACGCGACCGCGCTGCTCGCCCTCTTCGTGCTCTGGCTGGCCTCGGGCTTCGGCGCGCGCAAGCGGTCGCCGGCCTTCCAGCGGGCCCACTACGTGCTCGCCGGTTACTTCCTGCGGGTGCTGTTCTGGCAGGCCCGCTGGACCCTGCGGCTGCGCATCGACGTGGTCGGCACCGACCCGGACACCGCCCTGCCCGGCCGGCCCGAGCTGGTGCTCTGCCGGCACGCCGGGCCGGGCGACTCGTTCATCCTGATCCACGCGCTGGTCAACTGGTTCCACCGGGAGCCCCGGATCGTGCTCAAGGAAACCCTCCAGTGGGACCCGGCGATCGACGTCCTGCTGAACCGGCTGCCCAACCGGTTCATCGCGCCGGGGCCCGACGGGCGGGAGTCCGCGATCCGGCAGATCGGCCACCTCGCCACCGGCCTGGACGACGACGACGCGTTCGTGATCTTCCCGGAGGGCGGCAACTTCACCCCGAAGCGCCGGCTCCGGGCCATCGCCCGGCTGCGCACCCTCGGCCTGGAGCGGATGGCGCGGCGCGCCGAACGGATGCGGCACGTGCTCGCCCCGCAGCCGGGCGGGTTGCTCGCCGCCCTCGACGCCGCCCCGGACGCCGGGGTGATCTTCGTGGCGCACACCGGGCTGGACCAGATGGTCACCGTCGCCGACGTGTGGCGCGAGCTGCCGATGGACAAGCGGATCGTGATGCGGTTCTGGTCGGTGCCGCCCGAGGAGGTGCCGGTCGGCAAGCAGGAGCGCATCGACTGGTTGTTCGACTGGTGGGCCCGGATCGACAGGTGGATCGCCGCCAACCGCAACGGGGCGGCCGCGGCCGCCGACTGACCCGGTTCGGTGCGCGTGCAGCGGACCGCCCGGGACGCCACGTAGGGTGCGCTGGTGGAGCAGATCTGCGTGGTGACGACGGTGGTGGACGCCCGCTCCGTCGCGGACGTGCTGGCGGCCGCGGCCGTCGCCGGCCGGCTGGCGGCGTGCGCCCAGGTCGGCGGGCAGGTGGACAGCACCTACTGGTGGCAGTCGGCGATCCAGACCACCGCCGAGTGGTCGATCCAGTTCAAGACCGCGCCGGACCGGGTGGACGCGCTTGTCGACCAGCTCCGCGCCAACCACCCGTACGAGGTGCCGGAGATCCTGGTCACCCGGGTGGAGAGCGGCAACCCCGACTACACGGCCTGGGTGCACGACCACACCCGTCCCTAGGTACGCCTACTCTGTCTCCCCGCCCCGCCGCTCAGGATGCTGGCGGGGTGGAGAACACCGGCTACCCCTGCCCCGGCTGCGGCACCCCCGCCGACCTCGCCTCCGGCTGTCCCGGTTGCGGCCGTCCGCCGTACGCGCCCGCCGCCGAGGTGGTCCGGCTGGACCACGAGATCGCCGAGCTGGCGCCGCGCGTCGAGGCGGCCCGGGTCGCGTACCAGGAGCTGTCCGGCCGGCTGTCCACGGCCCGGCAGCGGCGTGCCGACCTGGCCGCCCGGATCCGCCTGGAGATCCCGGCGCCGCGCCCGGTCCCGGTGCGCCCGCAGCCGGCCGCCGTCCCGGCCCGCCCCGGCGGGGCGGAGACCTCCACCCGGGCCGTGCAGAGCCTGCTCTTCGTCCTCGGTGGACTGCTGCTCGGCACCGCGGCAGTGGTCTTCACCGCGGTCGCCTGGGCCGCGTTCGGGGTGGCCGGTCGAGCGCTGATCCTGCTCGCCTTCACCGCCCTGGCCCTCGCCGCGCCGCTGGTGGCCCGGGCGCGCGGGCTGCGCGGCACCGCCGAGACCTTCGCGGCGGTGGGCCTGCTCCTGGTGCTCCTCGACGGGTACGCCGCCTGGTCGGTGGACCTGCTCGGAGTGGCCGGCTGGCCGGGGAGCCGGTACGCCGCGCTGGTCGGGGGGATCGGCGCGGCGGTGGCGGCCGGGTACGCGCGCCTGAGCCGGTTGACCGTGCCCTGGTTCGCGGCGCTGCTGACCGCCCAGCCGGTGCTGCCCCTGGCTGCGGCGGCCGCCGAACCGTCCGCCGCCGGCTGGGCACTGGTCCTGACCGCGCTGGCGCTGGGCGACCTCGTGGTGGTGGTCGCCCTGCGCGGCCGGGTCGGGTTGGCCGGCCCGTCGGGTCCCGGTGCCGGTCCGGTGGCCGGTCCGGTGGTCGGGGTCGGGTTGGCCGGCCCGTCGGGTCCCGGTGCCGGTCTGGTGGGCGGGGTCGGGTTGGCCGGCGGGGGGCCGGCCCAGCCCGAGCCGGGGGCGGGGACCGGGGGAGCGGCGGCCGGCGGGGGGCCGGCCGCCGCGCCGCCGCCCCTGCCGGACCGGTCCGGTGTGCCGTCCGCGCTGCTGGCCGGGTGGGTGCTCGCGTGGGCCGGGCACGGCGTCGCGCTGGCCGTGGCGGCGGGCTGCGCGCTGGTGCCGCTGGCCCTCGGGCGGGCGGCCGGGACGCCGCTGCTGGCCGGCGGTCCGCTGCTGGTGGTGGCGCTCGCCCTGGCCGCCGGAGCCCGGACGGCGGGTGGCCGGACCTACCGGTTGGTCACCGCCGGGCTGCTGGTGCCCGTGCTGGCCGCCGCGCTGATCCGGCCGGTCGCCGCGCTGCGGCCCGGGTTGCTGCTGCTGGCGGCGGGTCTGGTGGTGGTCGCGCTGGCCGGCGCGGTCCGGGCCCTGCCGGCCGGGCCGCGGACCGGCCCGCGACTGGGCGCCCTCCTGGTGGCCGCCGGTCTCGGCCAGGTCGCCACCGTCCTCACCGGACTGTTCGCCACGGCCACCGCGGCCGCCTCCTTCCCCGCCTGGCAGGGTGGGCGGGCCGCCGCGGTCCCGTCCTGGGGGTGGCAGCTCCCGGTCGCCGTGCTCTGCACGGCCGGCGCGGTCGCCCTGCTGACACCCCGGGCGGCCCGGCCGCTGGTCGGGGTGGTCGGTGGCGCGCTGGCCGTGCTGGCCGCGCCGGCCGTGGCGGCCACCCCGTGGCCGCTGGTGCTGGTCGCGGACCTGGCGGCGGCCACCGCGCTGCTGCTGGCGGTCGTGGCCCGGCCGCGCCGCCGGTACCCCGCCGTGGTGGTCACCGCGTTCACCGCGGCCGTCCTGCTCGGGCACGCCCTGCTGGTCGGGTGCGCGGCGCCGGGCGGCGCGGCCGCCGTGCTCGCCGTCCTGGCGGTGCTCGGCCCGGTCGTGGCGGCGCGGCGCCGCCGGGGCCGGGGCGCGCAGCCGGTCGTCGCCGGGGTGGCGCTGGCCGTGGCGCTGCTCGCCGTACCGGCCGGGGTGGCCGTCGCGCTCTTCGGCCTCGGCGCGCCGCCCTGGTGGCAGCTCCGGGGCGCGACCGCCGCCGTCGCGGTGCCGGTGGTCGCCGTCCTCGCCGTCCGTCGCCACTGGCCCGACCTGCACGGGTACGCCTCGGCCGGCCTCGCCGTGGCGCTCGCGGCGGTCGGCCTCGGGCCGCTGGCCGTGGTGGCGGGGGAGCCCGTGGCGCTCTACGCGACCGCCGGTGCGCTGCTGGCGCTGGCCTCCGGGGGCGGCGTCCGGCCCGGTCCCGCCCCGCGCGCGGTCGGCGCCGTGCTGGCCGGCCTGGCGCTGCTCGCCGCCGCCCCGACCGCCCTGGCGGTGCTGCTGGACCTGCCGGTCCGGCCCTGGTCCGGGGTGCCCGCCGTCGAGCCGGCGCCGGGTGCGGGGCGCGCCGGGCTGGTTCTGCTGCTGCTCGGTGCCGCCGCGGCGGCGTACGCCCGGATGGCGCCCGCGCCGGGTGACCGCGTCTCGCCGGACGCGCCGGCCTGGATTCGCGGGAGCGGCGGCCGGTGGCTGCCGGCGCTGGCCGGCCTGCCGTTCGGCGCGGTGGCGCTGCCGGTGCTGCTGGCGGCGGCCGGCGCGCCCTGGCCCGTGGTGCCCGCGCTGGTGTTCGGGACCGGGGTGGCCGCGTTGCTGCTGGCCGCGCTCGCCGGCCCGCGCCCGGCCGCGCCGCTGGTCCTGCTCCCGCTGGGGTTCGCCCTCACCGCTCCCGGGCTGGATGGGCTCGTCGCCACCCGGGCGGGGACGCTCGCCGGGCTGGGGGTGCTGGTCGTCGCGGCGGCCGTGGTGGGTGCGGCCGGGCGGCCGGCCGAGGCACGGCTCGCCGGCTGGCTGAGCGCCGTGGCCACGGCCACCGGCTTCGCGGTCACCGCGGCGCTGGCCGGCGGGCTGCCGCTGCGTACCGCCGGGTTCGCGGTGCTGGCCGTCGCGGCGGTGACCCTGCACGCGGCGCCGGCGTTGCGCGCCCGGATCGCCGGCTCGCCCGGACCGGCAGAGCCGGCGGGTGGGGCGACGGCGTCCGGGCCGGCGGAGGCGGCGCGGGCGGCCGCTCCGGCCCGCGCGGGCGTGGCGGTCGGTGCCGTGGCGCTGGAGGCGGCGGCGCAGGCGGTGGCGCTGCTGGCGCTGCTGCTCACCGGCGGCGCGCTGCGGCACGCGGCGGCCGTCTGCGTGCTGTGGGGCGTGGTGGTGGCCGTCCGGGTGCTGCGCCAGGGCGAGACGCCGGCCCGGCGGTGGAGCCTCGCGGCGGTCGCCGGGGGCAGCGAACTGCTCGGCGGCTGGCTGCTGCTGGCCGCCGGCGGGGTGGCGGTGCGGGAGGCGTACACCCTGCCGGCGGCGGCGCTCGCCCTCGGCGCGGGTCTGCTGGCACTGCGGACCCGGCCGGGGCTGAACAGCTGGCTGGCGCTCGGCCCGGGTCTCGGCGCGGCGCTGCTGCCCAGCCTGGTGTCGGTGCTGGCCGCGCCGGATCCGCAGCCGGCCCGCCGGCTGGCCCTCGGCCTGGTGGCGCTGGGCGCGGTGCTCGGCGGGGCGGTCCGGCGCTGGCAGGCGCCGGTCCTCCTCGGCACGGCGACCCTGGTCCCGCTGGCCCTGCACGAGCTGGCCCGCGGCTGGGACCTGCTGCCCCGCTGGATCTTCCTCGGCCTGGGTGGCCTGGCGCTGATCGCGCTCGCCGCGACCTACGAGCGGCGCCGGCGGGACCTGGCCCGGCTCCGGGCCGCGGTCGGCGGCATGAGGTAGGGCTAGCACCACCCCGGGCTGGGGGGTTGCCAGGATTACCCACCGCAGTCAATTCCCGCAGAATCGATTACGCAGAGTCGTGGCGCCGGCGTGGCGCGCGAACCGAGGAGCGGGGGAGCGGATGACCTCATCGACGTTGACGGCACCGGCGGAGACCCGGCGGGGCAGCGACTACGCGCGGCTGTCCCGCCGGGTCGCCGCCGCCGGCCTGTTCGACCGGCGACCCGGCCGGTACGCGGCCCGGATCGCGCTCACCCTGGGCGCCTTCCTGGCCGGCTGGGCCGTGGTGGTCGCGGTCGGCGACTCCTGGTGGCAGGTGCCGCTGGCGGCGCTCATGGCGGTGGCCACCACCCAGGTGGCGTTCCTCGGGCACGATGCCGGCCACCGGCAGATGTTCCGCCGGCGCGGGCCGAGCGAGGCCGCCGGCCTGGTCACCGGGAACCTCGCGGTCGGGCTGAGCTACGGCTGGTGGGTGGACAAGCACAACCGGCACCACGCCAACCCGAACCACGCCGACGAGGACCCCGACGTCGGGGCGGGCGCGCTGGTCTGGACGTACGAGCAGGCGGCGGCGACCCGCGGCCTGAGCCGCTGGATGGCCCGGCGGCAGGCGTGGCTGTTCTTCCCGTTGCTGCTCCTGGAGGGGCTGGCGCTGCACGTGGCCAGCGTGCGGGCGCTGGTCGGCCGGGAGCCGGACGGCCGGTGGCGCACCCCGGTCCGCCACCGCGCGGTGGAAGGCGTGCTGCTCCTCGCGCACACCGTCGGCTACCTCGGCCTGCTGTTCGCCGTGATGTCGCCCGGCAAGGCACTGCTCTTCGCGGCCGTCCACCAGGGGCTGTGGGGGCTGTACATGGGCTGCGCGTTCGCGCCGAACCACAAGGGCATGCCGATGCCCACCGCCGAGGACGAGCTCGACTACCTGCGCAAGCAGGTGCTCACCTCGCGCAACGTGCGCGGCGGGCGGTTCGTCGACGTGGCGCTGGGGGCGCTCAACTACCAGATCGAGCACCACCTCTTCCCGAACATGCCCCGGGCCAACCTGCGGCGGGCCCGGCCGATCGTCCGCGCCTACTGCGCCGAGCAGGGGATCCCGTACGCGGAGACCGGGCTGGTCGAGTCGTACCGGCAGGCGCTCGCGCACATGCACGAGGTGGGCCGGCCACTGCGGCAGGGCTGAGCCGCCGGTGAGCGACAAGGCTCGATTTCCGGCGTGCGTCGCGGGGCGCCGGTCGGGGCTGCCGGTAGGGTCGTCGCATGGCAGACCTGCTCACCGCGGCGGCGGTGCGAGCCGAGGCGGGGCGGCCGGCCCCGGCCCGGCGGACCGACGACACCGTCCGGAGCGCGGCATGAGATTCGAGATCAGCAAGGTGCTGGACGCCATCGAGGGTCGGGTCTGCACCGATCCCTCGCTGGCCCGGGCGGTGGTCGACCTCGCCGAGGTGATCCGCTGGCAGGACCTGGACGGCGGGCGGCCGGCCAGCCTGCTTCGGCTCGGCATGGTGATCGACGCGCTGTCCCGGCAGATGGAGGAGGACAGCGTCCCGGTCTACGCGATCGTGCACCGGGCCCTGCTCTCCGACGCGGACCTGACCTCCAACGAGCGGATGGTCGTCCGGCGGTGGGCCGACGACGGCCTGGTCGAGGTGCTCGACCACCCCGGTGACCGGATGCTGGAGGTGGCCGACCTGCTCGGCCTGCCGGTGCTCACCCGGGTCCGGTTCGACGGGCTGGGCGGCCGGTGGCCGTGGCTCGGCCAGGCCGGCCGGGTGCTCGCCCCGGTGCCGGGCGCCGGCGGCCCCGTCTTCATCGCGCACGTCGGCGGCGGGCAGACCCCGGCCACCGGCAGCCGCTCGCCGGTCGGCGCGAAGCTGCTCGCCCGCCAGTGGCGCTGCCCCGAGCCGGGCTGCGCGCTGTTCGGCGGCGGCGGTGGCGGAGGGGCCTTCGCGGATCTGGCCCGGGTGGACCGGGCGCCGGCCGGGCAGCCGCCACCCACGCTGCGCAACGGCGTGCCGACCTGCCCCCGGCACGGCACCCGGCTCGGTGACGCCGGGCCGCGGCCGCGTACCGCCGTGCTGGCCGTGCGGATCGGCGGGCTGGTCCGGCAGCGGTTCGCGCTCACCGAGAACCAGCCGGTCGCGGTCGGGCGGGCGCCCGAGGCCACCGGCGGGATCGTGCTCGGCCAGTGGCTCAACGACGAGGCGCGGCGCTGGATCAGCCGCAACCACATCCGTCTCGAACTCCGGGTGGGCGAGGTGGTGGTCACCGACACCAGCACCAACGGCTCCGGTGTGCGGCCGGGCGGCTCGATGGCCGAGCCGGACCGCGTCGCGCTGGCCCCGCAGCAGTCCCGGGTGCTCGGCGAGGGCGACCTCGTCGAGCTCTACCCGGGCGTGCAGATCGGCCGCGCCGACGAGGTGACCAGCGACGCGAAGTTCAGCCCGACCTCGGTGATGGCCGAGGCGCCCACCATGGCGATGCGGCTGCCGCGCCCCTGACGCGACGCGGAAGGGCGCCGGGACCGTCGTGGTCCCGGCGCCCTTTCTCGCGTACGCGGATCAGCCGGCCAGCACGGCGGCGAGCTGCGCCACCGCGTGGTCGATCTCCTCCTCGGTGATGACCAGCGGCGGGGCGAGCCGGATGGTCGAGCCGTGGGTGTCCTTGGCCAGGACGCCCCGCTCCATGAGCCGTTCGCAGGCCTCCCGGCCGGTCATCAGCGCCGGGTCGATGTCCAGCCCGGCCCAGAGGCCCCGGCCCCGGACCGCGACCAGGCCCTTGCCGATCAGGCCGCGCAGGCCGGCGTGCAGCCGCTCGCCCAGCTCGGCCGAGCGGCGCTGGAACTCGCCGGTGGCCAGCAGCCGGACCACCTCGGTGGCGACCGCGCAGGCCAGCGGGTTGCCGCCGAAGGTCGAGCCGTGCTGGCCCGGCTTGAGCACCCCGAGCACGTCGGCGTTCGCGGCGACCGCCGAGACCGGCACGATGCCGCCGCCGAGCGCCTTGCCCAGCAGGTACATGTCCGGGACGACACCCTCGTGCTCGCAGGCGAACGTGGCGCCGGTGCGGCCCAGGCCGGACTGGATCTCGTCGGCGATGAAGAGGACGTTCCGCTCGGTGCAGAGCTCACGGACGCCCGGCAGGTAGCCCTCCGGCGGCACCACGACGCCCTGCTCGCCCTGGATCGGCTCGAGCAGCACGGCCACCGTGTTCTCGTCGATCGCGGCGGTCAGCGCGGCCAGATCGCCGTAGGGGACCACGGTGAAGCCCGGCGTGTACGGCCCGAAGTCGGCGCGGGCGTCCTCGTCGGTGGAGAAGCTGACGATGGTGGTGGTCCGGCCGTGGAAGTTCCCCTCGGCGACCACGATGTTGGCCTGGCCCGGGGTAACACCCTTGACCTGGTAGCCCCACTTGCGGGCGACCTTGATGCCGGTCTCCACCGCCTCGGCGCCGGTGTTCATCGGCAGCACCAGGTCCTTGCCGCAGAGCGCCGCCAGCTCACGGCAGAAGTCGGCAAACTGGTCGTGGATGAACGCGCGGCTGGTCAGGGTGAGCCGGTCGAGCTGCGCGTGCGCGGCCTCGATCAGCTTCGGGTGGCGGTGGCCGAAGTTCAGCGCCGAGTAGCCGGCCAGGCAGTCCAGGTAGCGCCGGCCGTCCACGTCGGTCAGCCAGGCGCCCTCGGCCGACGAGATCACCACGGGCAGCGGGTGGTAGTTGTGCGCCGTGTGACGCTCCGCGTCCCGTACCGCGGCGGGCGTCCGCAGCATGTCGTCGATGATCACTTGAGTGCCTTTCCCTGACGGAGTCGCAACGTGCAGCACTTCGGTCCGCCGCCGGCCTTACGCAGCTCGGACAGGTCGATACCGATGGTCTCGTAGCCCCGGTCGCGCAGCTTCGCGGCCAGGTCGGTGGCCTGCGCCGGCAGCACCACGTGCCGGCCGTCGCTGACCGCGTTCAGCCCCAGCACCTCGGCGTCGGCCATGGTGGCGTGGATCGCGTCGGGGAAGAGCCGGCGCAGCACCGCGCGGCTGCCCGGGGAGAACGCCTCCGGCAGGTACGCCACGGTCCGCTCGTCGAGCACGGTGAGCGCGGTGTCCAGGTGGTAGAAGCGCGCGTCCACCAGCTGCATGGTGATCACCGGGTAGCCGAAGACCTCCTGGAGCTGCGCGTGCGAGGCGTGCGCGGTGCGGAACCCGGTGCCGGCGAGCAGGTGGTCGCCGACCAGCAGGACGTCGCCCTCACCCTCGTTGACGTGCTTCGGGTCGTACATCTCGAAGCCGGCGGCCTCGAACCAGGCCCGGTAGGCGGGCGCCTCGTCGGCGCGCTGCGGGTCGCGGAACTGCACGGCCATGGCCTTGCCGTCGATCACCGTGCCGCCGTTGGCCGCGAAGACCATGTCCGGCAGGCCGCTGACCGGATCGATCAGCTCGACCTCGTGGCCCAGGTCGAGGTAGGTGCGGCGGAGCTGCTCCCACTGCCGGATCGCCAGGTCGGCGTCGACCGGGGCGGTGGGGTCCATCCACGGGTTGATCGCGTAGTCGACGGCGAAGTACGTCGGCCGGCACATCAGAAAGCGCTGGCGGGTCGCGTCCATCGTCATGTCGTGCTCCCAGGGTTCGGGCGCGCCCGGCCACCGTGGCCCACGGGCTGGCGCCGTGGTCCAACGGTATGCGGCCCGGGTAGACGACATCCACCGCCGGAAGTTGCGTTGGGCGACGGATCATTGCGTCTACCCGACACTGCACGATCGATCGTTGCGTCCGCGGGCTCCGGACCCCGGACATACTTCGGGGGCGGCGAACCGCCGCCCCCGAAAGAGGTTGCCCGGCTGGTGAACCACCAGAGCTGATCGGGCGTGCCGGCTCTGCGCCGGCGACCGGAAAACTGCCCGTCAGAAGAGATCCGCAAACTGTGAGTCGAGCCACTCCCGGAACCGGCCGACCCAGTCGCCGTCGGTGGTCGGCCAGTCGAACTGGCCGGTCATCGCCACGACGCCCAGCACCACGGCGGCGAGGCCGACGACGATGCCGATCAGCGCGTCGGTCTTGCCGGCCACGTGCCGGCGGCGGGTGGCGATCAGGCCGAGCACGGCGAGCACCGCGCCGACCGCGCCGAGGCCGATGCCGTAGCCGGCGAGGGTGCCGGAGAGCACGAACAGCGCGCCGACCACCGAGACGATCAGCCCCAGGGTGGCGAGCAGGCTGGCCCGGGGGCGCTTCGTCGTGACCGGCTCGACCCGCTCCACGGCCGGGTCCCGGTCGACCGGCCGGTCCGGCCGGCCGTCGCGGTCGAGGTCGACGGTGCGCTCCGCGGCCGGTTCCGGGTCGGCCGTCGGCCCCACGGGCCGGGCGCCCACGTCCGGCCGGCGGCCGGTCGCCGCGCGGGCCGCAGCGGCCCGCTCCGCCGCGCGCCGCCGCGAGTCCGTGGTGGGCTCGCCCTCGCTCGCGGTGGCGGGCTCGCCCTCCACGGGCGGGGCGGCGTCGCGGGCGCGCTCGCCGTCGGTCGCGGTGGCGGCGCTGCGGTACGTGGTCCGCTCCGCTTCCCGGTCGGTGACCACCGGCCGGTCGTCCACCCGGTCGCGGTCGTCGACCACCCCGTCGTCGTTGACGTCATCGGTACGCGCCGGACCGTTCCGGCGGGACAGAATCTTCACTGGGACACCTCCTGATCTCCGGCGCGGAGACCGCGCGTGACCCTCCTGAGGTACCCCGTGGCGGACACGTCGACACCCGTCGACGTCGCTGCCGCTCCTGGTCGGCGGTGTGCCGCCCGGCGGGCTACCGTTGCCGTCGTGCCAGAGGGACACACCATCCACCGCCTGGCGGCCCGGCACGCCGAGCTCTTCGCCGGCGACAAGGTGCACGCCAGCAGCCCGCAGGGCCGCTTCGCCGAGGGCGCGGCCCGGCTCACCGGCACCGTCCTGGACGGCACCGAGGCGTACGGCAAGCACCTGCTGCACCACTACGCCGGCGAGCTGACCCTGCACGTCCACCTCGGGCTCTACGGCAAGGTCACCGACGGCCCCGGCGGCCCGCCACCTCCGGTCGGGCAGATCCGGCTGCGGCTGACCAGCGACGGCTCCAGGTCGCGGCGCGGCGGCAGACGCGCCGAGCTGGAGTCGTCGGCCGACGGGCACTGGCTGGACCTGCGCGGGCCGACGGCGTGCGAGCTGCTCACCCCGCCCGAGGTGGCCGCGCTGCGCGACCGGCTCGGCCCCGACCCGCTGCGCGCCGACGCCGACCCCGAGCGGGCGTACGCCCGGATCCGGCGCAGCCCCACCCCCCTGGCGGCGCTGCTGCTGGACCAGTCGGTGGTGGCCGGCACCGGCCTGATCTTCGTGGTCGAGGCGCTGTTCCGGGCCGGGCTGCCGCCGCTGCTGCCCGGGCGGAGCCTCACCCCGGCCGGCTGGGCGGAACTCTGGGCCGACCTGGTCGCGCTGATGACCGTCGCCGTCGAGCGGGGCCGGATCGACACCGTGCGCGACGAGCACCTGCCGGAGGCCATGGGGCGGGCGCCCCGGGTCGACCGGCACGGCGGCGAGGTCTACGTCTACCGCCGGCCGGGCGATCCCTGCCACGTCTGCGGCACCGAGGTGAGCCGGGGTGCCCTCGCCGGCCGCAACCTCTACTGGTGCGCCACCTGCCAGGCCCGCTGACCGGCCCGATCAGCCGACGGCGCGGAGGGCGCCATGGCGGTGGTGCCGGAGCCGCTCGACCGCCCGCGCCGTCGTCTCGTCGGCGGGCAGGAGGACGACCAGCTCCTGGGCGTCCGTGCTCGGCAGCTCCAGCTTCTCCCGGTGCCAGCGCAGCTCGCCCGCGACCGGGTGGTCGAGCCGCAGCGGGACCGCCGGCGGCGGCAGGTGCTGGTGGAGCCGCCGGGTGAACTCCTGCCCGGCGACGGGGGCGAGCTGGACCGAGAACCACTCGGAGCTCTCGGCGGAGGGCCCGAGCCACAGGTCGAAGGCCTGCTCGTCGGCCACCTGGTCCCAGTCGGGGAACACGGTCCGGGCGCGGGGATCGGTGAAGACGTAGCGGGTCAGGTTCGGCGCCTCGGCGTCGAGCAGCCCGGTCGCGCCCACGACCAGCTCGAATCCGCCCGTGTGCGCCAGCACGTCGCCCAGCCGGTTGGTGACGAACGCCACCCCGGGTTCGAGCAGCCGGAGCGTCTCCAGCACGGTCGGCCGGACCTCCCGGTTGGGCGGCGCCGGCGGCCGGTGCCCCGGGCAGGCCCCGCCGGTGATCTTGGCGAGGTAGCGCAGGTGGTGACGCTCGCCGGCGTCCAGGCTCAGGCCGTCCGCCAGAGCGTGCAGCACGGAGTGCGACGGGTTCCGGTCCCGGCCCTGCTCGATGCGGGTGAGGTACTCCACGCTGATCCCGGCACGCACGGCCAGCTCGGAGCGGCGCAGGCCCGGGGAGCGGCGCCGGCCCCCGTCCGGCAGGCCGAAGGACTCCGGTCGGATGCTGTCGCGCTTGGCGCGGACGAAGTCGCCCAGTGGCGTACCCATGGGTGGGAAGTCTAGGCCGGATTCCGGCCGCACCGGCCGGCGTAGCGTGGCCCTGCGGGGGCCAGCCTCCAGCCGGTCTGGCTGCCGCCGTCGCGCCGGCGGACGGTGGACCGCATGAACGAGAAGCACAGGTTGGTCATCGTCGTCGGAAGCGTCCGCGAGGGCGGTTCGGGCCGGTCGTCGCGTCCTGGGTCGCCGAGCGGGCGCGTGAGCACGGCGGGTTCGACGTCGACGTCGTCGACCTCGCCGAGATCGAGATCCCGCTGGCACTACCGGCGGAGTCACCGAAGTTCGCGGGCGACGCGTACCCGCGCCCGGCGGCCATGGCGCCGCTGACCGCCGCGCTGGCGGACGCGGACGCCGTCATCCTGGTCACGCCCGAGTACAACCACAGCTACCCGGCCGCGCTCAAGGCGGCGATCGACTGGCACTTCACCCAGTGGACGGCCAAGCCGGTGGCCTTCGTCAGCTACGGCGGGGCGGCCGGCGGCCGGCACGCCGTCCTGCACCTGGAGAACGTGCTGACCGAACTGCACGCCGTGACGATCCGGGACGGGCTGGCCTTCCCGAACTACTTCACCGGCTGGCAGGACGGCCAGCCGCTCGACGCCGGTGCGGCCGGCTACGCCAAGACCCTGCTGGACCAGCTCGCCTGGTGGGCCGGGGCCCTGCGGACGGCCCGCGCGGCGGTCCCGTACCCGGCCTGACCGCCGCGTCCCGTGGCGTGGCCGGTTCCCGGACCGGTCACGCCGGGCCGAACGGCGTGGCGTGACCGGCCCGCGAGAATTCACGCCACGTCGAGCAGCCAGCGGACCGTCTCGACCTGCCGCGGGAACACCTCGTCCTCGCCGATGCTCCAGGCCAGCGTCTGCCCGACCGCCCAGCCGCGGACCCGTTCCCGGTCCAGGCCCAGCTCGGCGCTGAGCCGGTCGAGCCGGTGCCGCACCGCCGCCGGCGAGTGGCCCAGCTCGGGGCCGCGCACCAGCGGCACCACCGCGAACTCGCGTTCGCCGACCAGCGGCTTCGGGTCGATGACCAGCCACGGCTCGCGGCCCGCCGCCAGCACGTTGCCGGCGTGCAGGTCCTGGTTGACCAGCACCTGCGCGCCCTGGCTGGGCACCAGGTCGGCGAGCATCCCGAGAGCGGCGTCGAGCAGCCGCCGCTCGTACGGCCGGTTCAGGCGTTCCCACTTGGCCGGCATCCGCTCGGCCCAGCCGGCCGCCTCCTCGGCGAGCGGGGTGAACGGCGGGCCGGCCGGCACGCCGAGCCGGGGGAGCAGCCCGATCGCCACGTCCAGCGCCGCGTCGGGGGTCAGGCCGTGCAGCGGGGTGCCGGGGTCGCACCGCTCGACCAGCAGCGCGCGCCGCGCCGCGTCGTGGGCCAGCAGCCGGATCGCTCCCCGGCCGGCCCAGTGCGCCAGCGCGGTCGCCTCGTGCACGCTGTCGTCGTCCGGGTACTGGAGCTTCAGCACCGCCCGCGTGCCGTCGGGCAGCTCCGCCGGGAGCGCCAGCGACGCGAACGCGTACGCGAAGGGCGGGCCGACCCGCAGCTCCCAGCGTGCGACGCACCCGGCCAGCCGGTCCGGCAGGGTGGCGAGCCATTCCCGGCCGGCCGGATACCGTTCGGTCCAGCGTAGCCCCTCGGGGATTTCCATCCGGCCATCCTGGGTTCCGGTCGCGGTCGCGTACAACCGTTTCCGGCGCGATGCCGTCTGGAACAGCGAACCCCACGGAGGTGGCCGGATAACCGGACGCATCGGACCAGGAATACATCCTGGCCACCCGGCGGCGCGGCCGGCGGCGGGTGCACCTGTTCGGCGGCCGTTCAGCGCAGCCGCCGGATGTCGCCGTACGCCCGGTAGAAGCCGCCCCGGCCGGCCTCCCGGACCTCGGTGACCAGGTAGCGCGCGCCCGGCTCGCGGATGCCCTTGGGGAACTGCACCGACCAATCCCGCCGGTAGCCGTCGGAGAGCACCTGGATGCGCATCCGGCCGCCCTGATCGACGCACTGCACCACGACGCCGGCCCGGTCGTCGGTGGTCACCTCGACGGTGGTCCAGGCGGCCGGCTCGGGCAGCCGGGCCGGGGCCTTCACGTCGACCACCTCGGGCACGCTGCCCGCCTCGGCCGCCCGGATCGCCGGCTCGCTCGCGTCGATGCAGGCCAGGTAGCCACCGGTGGTCACCACGTACAGCCGCTCGTCGTGGTACTGCATCGAGTAGGCCGAGCCGCACCCGGTGCCGAGCTTCCACAGCCGGTTGCCGGCCTCGTCGAAACAGTAGATCGAGGAGGCGCTGTCGCCCGCGAAGACGTACCGGCCGCCCTCGGCGGTGGCGCAGGAGAAGACCGCCGAGTCGCACCGGTAGGTGCGTTCCGTGCGCCCGTCCTTGCGCAGACGCACCACCTCGCGGGTGCCGGTGCCGGCGAACACGGCGTCGCGCTCCTGCCAGCCGAAGAGCACCGCCCCGGTGCGGGTGTGCCACAGCTCCCGCCCGGTCCGCCAGTCGTAGCCGGTGACCCCCTGGGAGTGGCCGTGGTAGAGGGCCTCGCGGTCGCACCGCACCATCCAGGCGGAGCGGCCGCGCCCCGGCCGGCGCCAGAGGAACTCGTCCTCGTGGTCGACCGCGGCGATGCCGCCCTCGCGGTCGGAGACGCCCAGCACGCCGTCGTGGATGTCCAGCCAGTAGATGTCGATGTCGGGGGCGATCGCGTACGCCACCCGGGGCACCTTGCCGGAGAGGTCGTAGACGTTGCCGTCGTCGCAGCCCGCGTAGATCCACGCGTCGTCGGCCACGATGCACTTCACCCCGTCGGGGAGGCGGACCTGGCTGAGCACCCGGGCGTCGTGGTCGAGTGTGGTGATCACGCCGTGCTCGTTGCCCACCATGCAGGTCCGCCCGTCGACGAAGATGCCGAACGCGGGCGCGCCGGAGGCGTAGCGCCAGAGGACCGGGGCGGTGCGGGCGGTCGAGCGGGTGCTGACGATCTGCCGGCGGGAGACCGCCCGCTTCTGGCGTACGCCGGGCACCGCCGGGGCGTAGCCCTTGCGGACCTTCTCGCCGATCTTCTTGGCGGCGGCGGCCCGGGCGCGGGCGTTGTCCGGATGGTTGCTGATCTTCACCTGGCCCTGGTCGCCGATCCGGCCGTAGCGCACGGTCATCGTGGTGTCGTCGACCACGACCTCGTAGAACTTGTGCGCTCCTCCGTCCACTTCGGACAGTTCGAGGTAAGTCGTCTCCTGCGACATGGAAAGCCTCCGAGGGGAAGGGCCGGAACCGGCGACAGCGCCCACACGCTAACCACGCCCCCCGACAAAGAACTTCGGGTGCGTCTGTTGTCGCCGGAACGACAACAGACGCAGCCACAAAGGGTCAGGGGCGCCAGCCGGCCGCGTTCAGGGCGGCGCGGAGTTGCGCCACCACCTGGTCCGGGCGGTGGCGGACGTCGAACGCGGTGAAACGGAGGATCCGGTCGCCCTCGATCCTGACGCGGTTCTGCCGTCGCAGGTCCGCCGCCCAGTGCCGGGCGTCCATGTGGTGCGCGCCGTCCACCTCCACGTGCAACCGCCACCGCGGCCAGTAGGCGTCCAGATAGCGCTGCCGACCGTCGGCGTCCCGCCGGCGCGCCTGCCCGTCGGGTACGGGCAGGCCGTGGCGGCGGCAGAGCCGCACCAGGTCGATCTCCGACAGCGCCTCGGCACCCCCCGCCACGTCGCGCAGCGTCTCCCGGATCAGGCGGCGCCGCCGCGCACGGGGCATCCGTTCCAGCACCGCGTCGATCTCCGCCGGCGTCGCCCGCCGCTGCTGGCAGCCGGCCGCGAGGATCTCCTGTGCCTCGTCATCGGTACGCGCCCACTGCGCCGCGTCCACCAGGGATCGCGCCATGCCCGTCCGGTCCGGCCGGCCCCGCTGGTGGTCGGCCGCGGCGAGCCGGCGGACCCGGCGCACCCGTACCGCCGGCAGGCCCAGCGGGAGCCGTCGCAGCAGGTCGGCCGCCCGCCGCTGGTGAGGCACCAGCACGTCCACCGCCTCGTACCGCCAGTTGCCCCGCAGGCCACCGGCCCGGGCGGCCGCCAGACCGGCGAGCACCGCCCCCTCGCCCGCCGCCAGCACCGCCACCCACCACTGCTGGTCCTGGCTGAACGGGCCGTCCGGAGCGGTGCGGAGCACCCCGCGACACACCCGCTGCCACCGACCGGTGGCCAGCAGGTGCCGGACCTTGGCCGGGGTCAGCTCCGCGACCGCCTGCGCCCAGGTGAGGACCCCCGACTGGGCGAACAGCCGCCACTCCAGTCCCGACGCGTCGTCCCCCGGCACCCGCACCGGTCGATCCCACCGCGCTCCGGGTGCGTTTCTTGTCGCCCGGGCGACAACAACCGCACCCGGAACCCGACAGGTGGTTACCGGCCGGCGTGGGAAAGGGCGTCGACGGCCTTGCGGGCGGCGATCAGCACCGGATCCCAGACCGGGGCGTACGGCGGCGCGTAGCCCAGGTCGAGCGCGGTCATCTCGTCCACCGTCATGTTGTTCCACAGCGCCACGGCCAGCGCGTCGATCCGCTTGGCCGCCTCGGACCAGCCGACGATCTGCGCGCCCAGCAGCCGGCCGCTGGGCCGCTCGGCGATCAGCTTGACCGTCATGGGCCGGGCACCCGGGTAGTAGCCGGCCCGGTTGGTCGACTCGGCGAGCACGGTGACGAACTCGAAGCCGGCCGCGGTGGCGTCCCGCTCGCGCAGGCCGGTGCGCCCGACCTCCAGCTCGCAGACCTTTGTCACCGCCGTGCCGATCACGCCGGGGAAGGTCGCGTATCCGCCGCCGATGTTGATGCCCGCGACCCGGCCCTGCTTGTTGGCGTGGGTGCCGAGCGGGATGTGCACCGGCAGGCCGCTGACCCGGTGCAGGGTCTCCACGCAGTCGCCGGCCGCGAAGACGCCGGGGGCGCCGGGCACCCGCATCCTCCGGTCGACGCGGATCGCCCCGGAGGGACCGACCGGCAGGCCGGCGGCCTCGCCGAGCGCGGTGTTCGGGCGTACGCCCAGACCCAGCACCACGACGTCGGCCGGGATGGGCCCCTCGTTGGTGACCACCGCGGCGATCCGGCCGTCCCGCTCGTCGAGGCCGGTGACCGTCAGGCCGGCGCGGATGCCGATGCCGGTGCCCCGCATCGCCTCGGCCACCAGCTCGCCCATGTCCGGGTCGACGGTGGACATCGGCTGGTCGGCCTGCTCGACCAGGTCGACCGAGAGCCCGTGGTGCAGCAGCGCCTCGGCCATCTCGACCCCGATGTAGCCGCCGCCGACCACCACGGCGCGGCGGGGGTGGGGATCGCGGTCCAGCCAGTCCAGCAGGGCGGTGCCGTCGTCGAGGGTTTGCATGCCGAACACGCCGGCCACGCCGCCGAGGGCCCACTCGGGCTGGACGGGGCGCGCGCCGGTGGCGTACACGAGGGTGTCGAAGCCGGTGCGGACCTCGCCGCCGCCCTCCAGGTCCCGGGCGACCACCTCGCGGCGGTCCAGGTCGATCTCGGTGACCTCGTGACGCAGCCGGACGTCGACGTCGAACTTGTCCCGGAACGTGGCCGGGTCGCGGGCGACGAGCTGGTCCCGCCCCGGGACCAGCCCGCTGACCCAGTAGGGGATGCCGCACGCCGAGTAGGAGGTGAAGTGGCCGCGCTCGAAGGCGACGATCTCCAGGTCGGCCCGGTCGCGGAGGCGCCGGGCCTGGGAGGCCGCCGACATGCCGGCGGCGTCCCCGCCGACGACGACCATCCGCTCCGCCACGACGCTCATCCTGTCACGCCGGCCCGGTCGGCGGGGGCGCTCAGCCGCGGGTCTGCCGCGCCACGTCCGCGACCACGTCGACCATCCTGCCGGTACGCGCGAAGACCGCCCGTTGCCGGGCTGCGCCGCTGCCGTGCCGGCGCAGCCCGCCCAGCAGGTCGGTCACCCGGTCGAGGTCGCCGTGCCGCTCCAGTTCCGGGCGGACCCGCTCGACCAGCCCGTCCAGCAGCTCCCAGGCCGGGCGCAGCTCGCCGTCGGTGAGGTCGACACCGTCGCCCTCCAGCCCGTCGTGGGCCGCCCGCCAGTGCGCGGCGACCAGCAGGTGGTGGTCGGTGTTGATGGCCGGCCGCCCCTCGACGATCTCCGTCATGGCGGTGGCCACCAGGGCCCGGACCAGGGCGGCGACCAGCACCGCGTCGTCCACCGACGGGCAGACGTCACCGATCCGGATCTCCACGGTCGGGTACTTGGCGGAGAGCCGGGCGTACCAGTAGAGCATGCCCTCGTCGAGCATCACGCCGCTGGCGATGAGCTGCCGGATCAGCCGCTCGTAGTGCTCGTGCGACTCGAGCCAGGGGGTGGGTGCCACCGACGGCCAGCGTTCCCACTCCACCGAGCGCCAGCTCGCGTAGCCGGTGTCCTCGCCCTTGGCGAACGGGGAGTTGGTGGTGACCGCGTGCAGGATCGGCAGCCAGGGCCGGACGTGGTTGAGCACCTGCACCCCGATCTCCGGGTCCGGGATGCCGACGTGCACGTGCATGCCGTTGTTGCCCGGGCCGGGCACCAGCAGCCGGAACCGCTCGATCATCCGGTCGAAGCGGGGCTTGTCCACCACCGGCGGCACCGGCCCGTCCACCGGACCGGTGCCGATGGCCAGCAGCCGGACGCCGGCCCGCTCGGCGGCGGCCGACAGCTCGGCGCGGAGCATGCCCAGCGAGTGCCGGATCGAGGAGAGTTCCAGCCCGGGTGGGCTGCCGATCTCGATCTGGCTGGTCTGGAACTCCCGCTCGACCTGCCCCCGCAGCTCGGCCGGCACCTGTTCCATGACCAGGTCGACGGCGGGCACCGCGGTCCCGGTGTGCGGGTCGACGAGCAGGAACTCCTCCTCCACGCCGACTGTCAGCAGGTCCGTGCCGCCCGGCGCGGCGCTCCGTTCCCGCTCCGCGACTGACCCGCTCATCGAGACCACCGTCCGCTCCGTACCGGCCGCGGCACCGTGCCGCGCGGTCGACGCTCTGTTACCCACCGTGTCGGCGCGGGGAAACGCGCCGGGCGGCGTGTCGTCGGCTACGCGCCGGTTCACGTCCCCCGTTCGGGTGGTCACCGAGCCCCGGCGGCGACAGGGATTTCGCCCGGGCGGGCGGGCCGGCCGGCCGCGTACCGGCGGTCGTGCCCGCCCTCAGCGCCCCGTCGCGGACGGTGACGACGGCGCCGAGCGGGCGGCGGCGTCGCGATCGTGTCCCGGGACGTGACAGCGGGTTCTAGAGTCGGCGTGTGATCGGGATGCTGGTGAGCGGGACGTGGGCGTACGCCCTCACCCTGCTCGCGGACCGCCCGGCCGGCCTGCTGGCCGGTGCGGCGGTGGCCGCGGCGCTGCTGCTGGCCACGCTGCTCGCGCTGCGGGTCCGGGCGCTGCCCGCGCCGCCCGCCGGCCCGCTCGCCGTCGCCCTGCGGGCCCGGGCCCGGCACCGCCGGGTGCCCCGCCAGGTCGACCCGGACGCACCGGGGCGGCCGCGTCCCCGTGCGCCCGGGCTGCGCCTCTCGGCCGCGTAGCCACCTCGCCGGGTCCTCCTCCGGCGCATGCTCGCCGCGCGGCCGGTTCCGTCGTCATCCGTCCCGCGGTACGCGCCGTCCCGCCGGGGCATCCGGAATCGGACCGAGGGGTCTTCCCATGCTCGCCTTCGCACCACTGCACGTCGCGGCGTCCGCCGCCGGCGCCGTCGTCACCTGGCTGGCCGACACGCTCGCCCCGCTGGCCGGCGGGGCCGCCACGGCCGCCGCGATCGTCCTGTTCACCGTCGGGGTCCGGCTGCTGATCTCGCCGCTCACCCTGGCCCAGGTCCGCGGGGAGCGGCGCCGCGCGGCACTCGCCCCCGAGGTCCGCGACCTCCAGCGGCGGTACGCCGACGATCCCGGCCGCCTGCAGAGCGAGTTGTTCGCGCTCTACCGGCGGGCCGGGGCGAGCCCGGTCGCGGGCTGCCTGCCGGCGCTGTTGCAGGCACCGTTCTTCCTGGTCATGTACCGCCTCCTCGCCACCGGCGACGGGCACCCGCACCTGCTGGACGAGAAGCTGGCCGGCGTACCCCTGGGGTGGCATCTCGGCGACGGGCTGACCGGCCCGGTGGTGGCGGTCTTCGGGGTGCTGCTGGCGGCGCTGCTGGTGCTGGCCTGGTGGTCCGCCCGGCGGGCGCGCCGGACGGCTGCGGCCACCGGCACCATCGCCGGTGCGCCGACCGAGGGCCCGGGCGCCGCCGTGCTGGGTCGGCTCGTGCCGCTGCTGCCCTTCACCACGGTGGTGGTGGCGCTGGTGGTGCCGCTCGCGGCGGTCATCTACCTGGTCACCACGACGGCGTGGACCGTGCTGGAGCAGGCGGTGCTGCGCCGGCCGCGGCCCGAAGGCATCGACGGACGTTGACAACTGTGGGGACGGGCGCGTAGAAATCGCTCTCAAGAGAGCGCTCTCTCCTGCCCGTCCCCGCAGAGAGGCACCCCGATGAACCCTGTTCCGGCGGCCACGGCCGCCCCCTCCGCCGTGCGCCGGTCCCGCCGGCGGCTCTCCCTGGCGGCCGCCGTGCTCGCCACCACCACCGCCCTCGCGACCGTCACGATGACCGCGCACGCCGCCGTGCCGCCGCCGCCCAGCGGCTGGAGTCTGGTGTGGAGCGACGACTTCACCGGCGCGGCCGGCACCCTGCCCTCCTCGGCCAACTGGATCATCGACACCGGCACCAGCTACCCGGGTGGCCCGGCGAACTGGGGCACCGGTGAGATCCAGACCTACACCGCCAACACCGCCAACCTGGCCCACGACGGAGCCGGCAACCTCCGGATCACCCCGCTCAAGGACGCCTCCGGGCGGTGGACCTCGGCCCGGATCGAGACGGTCCGCGCCAACTTCAAGCCACCGGCCGGGGGAGTCCTGGCCCTGGAGGGCCGGATCCAGATGCCCAACGTGACCGGGGCGCAGGCCGCCGGCTACTGGCCGGCCTTCTGGGCGCTCGGCTCGCCGTACCGGGGCAACTACCAGAACTGGCCGGGCATCGGCGAGTTCGACGTCATGGAGAACGTCAACGGGATCAACTCGGTCTGGGGGGTGCTGCACTGCGGCGTCGCCCCGGGCGGGCCGTGCAACGAGTTCAACGGCATCGGGGCCTCCCGCGCCTGCCCGGGCAGCACCTGCCAGTCGGCGTTCCACACCTACCGCTTCGAGTGGGACGCCTCGACCAGCCCGCAGCAGTTGCGCTGGTACGTCGACGGCCAGCTGTTCCACACGGTGACCCAGAACCAGGTCGGCGAACCGTACTGGGGTCAGATGACCAACCACGCCGGTTACTTCCTGCTGCTCAACGTGGCGATGGGCGGCGGTTTCCCGGACGGGGTGGCCGGCTCCGCCACGCCCACCGCCTCGACCGTCTCCGGCCGGCCCATGGTCGTCGACTACGTGGCCGCCTACACCCGCGGTGGTGGCGGCACGCCGTCGCCGACCCCGACCACGCCCCCGCCCGGCGGAGTGGTGGACGCGTACTCGACCATCCAGGCCGAGGCGTTCACCGGGCAGAACGGGGTGCAGGTGGAGACGTGCGCCGAGGGCGGCCAGGACATCGGCTGGCTGGCCAACGGCGACTGGGCCCGCTACGACAACGTCGACTTCGGCGCCACCCCGCCGAAGGACTTCGTGGCCCGGGTCGCCTCCGGCGCGCCCGGCGGGGTGAGCGGGCTGGTCCAGGTGCGGGTGGACAGCCCGACCAACGCGCCGATCGGCAGCTTCGCGGTCGCCAACACCGGCGGCTGGCAGAGCTGGCGCTCGGTGCCCGGCAACGTCGCCGCCGTCACCGGCCGGCACACCGTCTACCTGACCTTCAGCAGCGGCCAGCCGGCCGACTTCGTCAACGTCAACTGGTTCACCTTCCGGCGCTGACCGGCCGGCCCGGGGGTCCCCGCGGGGGACCCCCGGTCTGCCTCTGGACAGAAACAGTTAACAGTCTTAATAATGAGCGCACGTCGACGGTCGTAAATGCCCACCCTCCACCACAACGGTCCCCCTGGAGGACGCCGTGAGACTCCGCTCCACCCGCCTGGCGACATTCGCCGTCGCGCTCGCCACCGCCCTGGTCGCCGGCACGGTGCTGGCCGCGCCGCCCGCCTCCGCCGCCACCGCGGCCTTCGTCCGCACCTCCAGCTGGAGCAGCGGGTACGAGGCCAAGTTCACCGTCACCAACGACAGCTCGGCCAGCATCTCCTCGTGGAACGTCCAGTTCGACCTGCCCGCCGGCAGCACCCTCGGTTCCTTCTGGGACGCCCGGCTGACCACCTCCGGCCAGCACGTCACCGCCGTGAACCAGACCTGGAACGGCGCACTCGCCCCGGGCGCCAGCACCAGCTTCGGCTTCATCGTCAGCGGCACCGGCGACCCGGTCAACTGCACGGTCAACGGTGGCTCGTGCAGCGGCGGGGGCGGCGGCAACCCGGGCGCCCCGGCCACCCCGGGCGGCCTCCGGGTCACCGGCACCACCAACACCTCGGTCGCGCTGGCCTGGAACGCCGTCTCCGGCACGGTCACCGGCTACCGGCTCTACGAGGGCGGCACCGTGAAGGCCACCGTCACCGGCACCTCGGCCACGGTCTCCGGGCTGGCCGCCTGCACCGGGCACAGCTACACGGTGGCCGCGTACAACGCCAGTGGTGAGTCGGCGAAGTCGCCGGCGGTGTCGGCGACCACCACCGGCTGCACCGGCGGCGGTGGCGGCGCCATGGCCGCCGCGCCCTACCTCTACCCGGGCTGGGGCGACCCGCCCGCGCCGTCGACCGTGATGGGCGCGACCGGGATCAAGTGGTTCACCATCGCGTTCGTGCTCTCCGGCGGCGGCTGCACGCCGGCCTGGGACGGCAGCGGCCCGCTCACCGGCGGCGCGCACGCCAGCACCATCGCCGCGATCAAGGCGGCCGGCGGCGACGTCATCCCGTCCTTCGGCGGCTGGAGCGGCAACAAGCTCGGCCCGAACTGCTCCTCGGCGAGCGCGCTGGCGGGCGCCTACCAGCAGGTCATCAACGCGTACGGCCTCAAGGCGATCGACATCGACATCGAGAACAGCGACGAGTTCGAGAACGAGGTGGTGCAGGACCGGATCCTGGACGCCCTGAAGATCGTCAAGCAGAACAACCCCGGGATCAAAACGATCGTCACCTTCGGCACCTCGACCACCGGGCCGTCGTACTACGGCACCCGGCTGATCAACCAGGCCGCCGCGAAGGGCGCCAACATCGACGTCTTCACCATCATGCCGTTCGACTTCGGCGGCGGCGCGAACATGTACCAGAGCACGGTCAACGCGGCCGAGGGCCTGAAGAACGCGCTGAAGACGGCCTTCGGCTGGTCCGACGCCACCGCCTACGCCCACATGGGCATCTCCGGCATGAACGGCCTCTCCGACCAGCAGGAGCTGACCTCCCCGGCCACCTGGACGCAGATCCGGGACTGGGCCAAGGCCCGCGGCCTCGCCCGGTTCACCTTCTGGGCGGTCAACCGCGACCGGCCCTGCCCGGGTGGCGGCGTGGTCTCCAACTGCTCCGGCATCGCCCAGAACACCTGGGAGTTCACCAGCATCACCGCGGGATTCTGATCCCGCGTCGCGGTCAGCGCCCGGCGGTCACCGACTGCCGGGCGCGCCGCCGGCGTACCTTCTTGACCACCCAGGCCGCGATGGTCACGCCGAAGACCGCGAAGATCGCGTAGTTGAACCAGTGGCTGTAGCGGTCGACCTCCTGCCAGCGGGAGCCCAGCGCGAAACCGGCCCCGACGATCAGCGCGTTCCACACTCCGCTGCCCAGCGTGGTGAGCAGGACGAACTCGCCCAGCGGCATGCGGTTGGCGCCGGCCGGCACGGAGACCAGGCTGCGCACCACCGGCACCACCCGGCCGAACAGCACCGCCCACCGGCCGTGCCGCTCGAACCACCGGTCGGCCTTCTCCAGGTCCTCCCGGTCCACCAGCGGGATGTGGTCGAGCCAGCGCTTCAGCCGTTCCTCGCCGAGCGCCGCGCCCAGCCAGTAGAGGACCAGCGCGCCGAGCAGCGAGCCGGCCGTCGCGGCCAGCACGATCAGCACCACGTTGAACCGGCCCTCGGCGGCGAGGTAACCCGCCATGGCCAGCACGACCTCGCTCGGGATCGGCGGGATGATGCTCTCCAGGGCGACCAGCAGGGCCACCCCGACCGCGCCGAACGAATCGATCACGGTCGCCACCCAGCCGGTCAGCCCGGTGAACTGATTCGGGTCGACGTCTTGGGCGAGTGCCATGGGCGTCCTTCCGTGCGGTGCCGGGGATCCGGAACAGGTACCCCGACCCGGGCCGGTCACACCTGCCGGTGATCCGCCCCACGGACCGTGGGCTCAGCCCTCCGGGTGCAGCGCGGCGTCCGCCGGCCCCCGCCGCCAACCGGTGAAGCGGACCACCAGGCCACCCCGGCTCGGCGAGCAGCAGTACGGCCCGGCCGCCGCCCCGGCCCCCGGGTCCAGCGGGGCCACGCGGACCAGCCGCCACGGCTCGGCGTCCACCCGCGCGCGGACGGTCAGCGCGTCCCCGGCCCGGCTGACCCGGACCGTCACGTCCCGCCCGGACCACTCCGGCACCGGCGCCACCGACCAGTCCGACCGCTCGTCGGTGACCACGGCGCCGACCTGCGGCTGCCCGTCACTGACCTCCACGCCGGCCTTGGTCCACCGCCGCTCGTCCACCCGGACCAGCACCCCGGCCTGGTCGAACTGGGCGGCGTAGTCGAGCCGGAAGCTCACCTCCACGGCACTGTCGACGGGGAACGGGGCGAGCAGCGCGGAGCCATCGTCGTGCACGAAGCCGTAACTGGTCCGCCGCCAGAAGTCGCTGCCGCCGCGCGGCTGCACCAGCAGCGCGTCACCGGCGGACTCGGCCCGCTCCGGCGGGTTGAGCCAGGTGCCCACGGACCAGTCGAGGACGTGCGCTTCGGCGTTCATGCGGGCACCGTACCGGCCGGGCGGCGGGCCGTGGGGTTTGCCGCAGCCGCGTACCGGAGAAGTAGACGCAGCATGGGTGACAGGTGGTACCAGGAGGCGGTCGTCTACTGCCTCGACGTGGACACGTTCGCGGACTCCGACGGCGACGGGGTGGGTGATTTCCGGGGCCTCATCGGCCGGCTGGACTACCTGGCCCGGCTCGGGGTGACCTGCCTATGGCTGCACCCGATCCACCCGTCGCCGAACCGGGACGACGGCTACGACGCCACCGACTTCTACAACGTCAGCCCGAAGCTGGGCACCCTCGGCGACTTCGCCGAACTGCTGCACCAGGCGAAGAACAAAGGCATCCACGTGATCATCGACCTGGTGGTCAACCACACCTCGGACGAGCACCCCTGGTTCCAGTCCGCCCGCTCCTCGCCCGACTCGCCGTACCGCAACTGGTACGTGTGGAGCGACGAGGCGCCGCCGGACCGCCACCAGGGCATGGTCTTCCCCGGCGAGCAGAACGAGACCTGGAGCTACGACCGGACCGCGAAGGCCTGGTACTACCACCGCTTCTACAAGTTCCAGCCGGACCTCAACGCGGCAAACCCGGAGGTTCGCGCCGAGATCAAGAAGATCATGTCGTTCTGGCTCCAGCTGGGCGTCTCCGGATTCCGGATGGACGCCGTGCCGTTCATCATCGAGCTGACCGAGCCGGGCAACCCGGACTCGCCCAAGGATCTGGACTTCCTCACCGAGCTGCGCCAGCACGTGCAGTGGCGGCGGGGCGACTCGGTCCTGCTGGCCGAGGCCAACGTCGAGCCCGACCAGCTGCCGGTCTACTTCGGTGACAGCGGCGGCTCGGCCAACCGCATCCACATGCTCTTCGACTTCATGATGAACGGCCGGCTCATGCTGGCCCTGGCCCGGCAGGACCCGGAGCCGGTCATCGAGGCGCTGCGGGACACCCCGGCCCTGCCCGAGGGCGGGCAGTGGGCCACCTTCCTGCGCAACCACGACGAGATCGACCTGTCCCGGCTCACCGCCGAGCAGCGCAACCAGGTGTACGAGCAGTTCGGCCCGGACGAGGACATGCGCCTCTACGGCCGGGGCATCCGCCGCCGGCTGGCCCCGATGCTCGGCAACGACCGCCGCCGGATCGAGCTGGCGTACGCGCTGCAGTTCTCGCTGCGGGGCACGCCGGTGCTGCGCTACGGCGAGGAGATCGGGATGGGCGAGGACCTGTCGCTGCCCGGCCGGGAGGCGATCCGCACCCCGATGCAGTGGTCGTACAAGGAGAACGCCGGCTTCTCCACGGCCGACCCGGAGAAGCTGGTCCGCCCCGTGATCGACAAGGGCGAGTACGGCTACCAGAAGGTCAACGTGACCGCCCAGCGCAAGGACCCGAGGTCGCTGCTGGGCTGGTTCGAGCGGATGATCCGTACCCTGCGGGAGGCCCCGGAGATCGGCTCGGGGAGCACCAGCCACATCGACGTGCCGATGCCGCCGGGGGTGCTCGCGCACCGGGCCGACGGGCCGACCGGGACGATGGTCTTCCTGCACAACCTCGGCACCGAGGACGCCGAGGTCGACCTGAGCGTGCTCGCCCCCGAGGCCGACCTGCCGATCGACGTGTTCACCGACCGCAACTACGAGGAGGTCGGCAAGCTGGACCGGCTGAAGCTCGCGGGCTACGGCTACCGGTGGATCCGCATCCGCCGGGGCAGCGGCCTCTGACGGCCGGCCCGGCGTTAAGCTCCTTCGATCGAGCCCAAGTTACCGGGAGGTAATCATGTCGGAGGAGCCCCGCGTCGCCATCGTGACCGGAGCCGCGCGCGGCATCGGCGCGGCCACCGCCCGCCGGCTGGCCGCCGACGGCATGGCCGTCGCCGTGGTCGACATCGAGGAGTCGGCGACCAAGGAGACCGTGGACGCCATCGCCGCCGCCGGCGGGCGGGCTCTCGGCGTCGGCGCCGACGTGTCCGACCGGGCCCAGGTGGAGGCCGCCGTGGAGCGGGTCGCCGCCGGGCTGGGCGCGCCGACCGTGCTGGTCAACAACGCCGGCGTGCTCCGCGACAACCTGCTGTTCAAGATGACCGACGCCGACTGGGACACCGTCATGGGCGTGCACCTGCGCGGGGCGTTCCTGTTCAGCCAGGCCACCCAGAAGCACATGGTCGAGCGGAAGTGGGGCCGGATCGTCAACCTCTCCAGCACCTCGGCGCTGGGCAACCGGGGCCAGGCGAACTACTCGGCGGCCAAGGCCGGCCTGCAGGGCTTCACCAAGACCCTCGCCATCGAGCTGGGCCCGTTCGGGGTGACCGTCAACGCGGTCGCGCCGGGCTTCATCGTCACCGACATGACGGCCGCCACGGCGGCCCGCATGAAGGTCGACTTCGAGGCGCTCCAGCAGCACGCCGCCGCGGAGATCCCGGTGCGCCGCACCGGCCGGCCGGAGGACGTCGCCCACACCATCTCGTTCCTGGCCAGCGAGGGCGCGTCCTTCGTCTCCGGCCAGGTCATCTACGTCGCCGGCGGTCCCAAGGACTGACCCGGGCGGGCGCGCCCGGCACGGCCCCTCAGGCGGGATCGTGCCGGGTGCGCCAGAGCCAGAACAGGCCGAGCACCGGCAGCACCAGCGGGATGTAGCCGTAGCCGCTGCCGAAGCCCGACCAGACCGTCTCGTCCGGGAACAGCTCCCGGTCGGCCAGGCTCAGGATGCCGACGCCGACCACCCCGACCAGCTCCACCGAGCAGCAGGCCAGCGCGACCCGGCGGCCGGTGTGCCCGGCCCGGGCCAGCCCGACCGCCGCCACGATGTAGATGAGCGCGGCCAGCGCGGAGAGCAGGTACGCCACCGGCGCCTCGTCGAACTTCGTGGCGATCTGGAGCCCGGCCCGCGAGGTCGCGGCGATGGCGAAGAGGATGTAGACCGCGATCAGCAACCGGCCCGGCCCCCGGTTCGTCGCCCGCTGCTCAGCCACCGACGACCTCCCAGGTCTGCTGCAACCGGACCACCACCACCGGGGTGACCAGGCAGACGGCGCAGACGATCGCCGAGCCCCACCGGGTCGGCTCCATCCGGGCCAGCACCCAGGCGAGCGGCGGCAGGCAGACCAGCGTCACCAGGTAGCCGAAGAACGCCCCCGGCTCGCCCGGCCGCTCGCCGCCGCCGAGCGCGACCAGCGCCACCACGGTGAGCGCCAGCAGGCCCACCTCCAGCACGGCCAGGCCGACGAACTGGAGCCGGTCGGGCGCGCGGTGGCGTACCGCCGCCACCAGGGCCCAGACCGCGATGAGGAGCGACAGCACGATCGAGGCCGTCGCGAGGATCCCGTCCACCGGCGAGCCCGCCGCCGCGGCGGTGGTCATCGACGCCGTTCCGGCGCAGTCGAGTTCACCGGCACAGCCTACTAATCCTCGTAGTAGCCACCGTCGCCCGGCTCTCCGGCGGGGTCGCGGCGCGCCGGGCGGGCCGGGCGACTAGCGTGGATCACGGCCACCGGCGTACGCCGTGGCGGAGGACGACAGCAGGGGGTCCTGGTGCGGTTCGGCTTGTTCGGCACGGGTCACTGGGCGGCGGAGACGCACGCCGCGGCCATCGACGCGCACCCGCGGGCCGAGCTGGCCGGGGTCTGGGGGCGTGACCGGGCGAAGGCCGCCACGCTGGCCACCCGGCACGGCGTACCGGTCTTCGAGGACGTGGACGCCCTGCTCGCCGCCTGCGACGCGATCGCCGTGGCGCTGCCGCCGGACGTCCAGGCCGAGATCGCCGTCCGGGCCGCCACCGCCGGGCGGCACCTGCTGCTGGACAAGCCGCTGGCGCTGAGCCTCGCCGACGCCGACCGGGTGGTCGCCGCCGCGCAGGCGTCCGGGGTGGCCTCGGTGGTCTTCTTCACCCAGCGGTTCCACCCGAACGTCACCGGCTTCCTCGCCTCGACGGCGGCGGCCGGCGGCTGGCAGCACGCCCGGGCGACCATGTTCGCCTCGATCTACCAGCCGGGGAACCCGTACGGGAACTCGCAGTGGCGGCGCGACCGGGGCGCGCTCTGGGACATCGGCCCGCACGCGCTGTCGCTGATCCTGCCGGTGCTCGGCCGGGTCAACCGGGTCGCCGCCATGGACGGCCCGAGCGGCCTGGTGCACCTGCTGCTCACCCATGACGGCGGCGCCACCAGCACCCTCTCCCTCACCCTCGACGCGCCGGCCGAGGCGGTCACCCGGGACTTCGTCTTCTTCGGCGAGAACGGCACCGAGACCGTCCCGCCCGGCGACGGCAGCGTGCTCCAGGCGTTCGGCACGGCCATCGACCAGCTGCTGGAGGAGGTCGACGCGGGCACCCGCGACCACCGCTGCGACGTCCGGTTCGGGCGTGAGGTGGTGGCGGTGCTGGACGCCGCCGAGACCGCCCGCAGCGAGCGGCGCACCGTCGACCTCTGAGGAATTCCGTCGCGGGCCGGCCGGGCCGCCGCTAGCCTGGCCGGCATGTTCACGCATGCCCTGATCGACGTGGCCGTCGCGCCGGCCGCGCGGGGGCTCCTCCTGGTCGCCCGCCCGCGGGTCCGGCGCCCGGCCCTGGCCGGCCGGGACGCCCACCGCGCCTGACCTGACCGTCCGCACCGCCGGCCCCTGAGCGGGCCGGCCGCCGCCGGCTGCCCGGTGCGCCGCCGTCCGCCCCGACCCGGGGTGTGGCCGCCGCGTCCCCGCCGAATCTCCAGGGTCGTCCGAGTCCCGATCCGCTCGGACAGGCCCGCCTCCGCGCCGCCTGTCCGTTCCCGTCGCCGTCCGGCGACAGACAGGACGATCCCGTGGCGCCCCGCCGATTCCGTACCACCGCACGCGACCGGTCCCGTCGCGCGCTGTCCCAGAACTTCCTCGCCGACCCGGCCGCCGTCGCGCGGGTGCTCCGGGCCGCCCGCCCCGGCCCGGACGACCTGCTGCTGGAGGTGGGCGCCGGGCGCGGCCAGCTGACCCGGCCGCTCGCCGCCCGGTGCGGCCGGCTGCTCGCGTACGAGGTGGACCCGGCCGTGCTGCCGGAGCTGGCCGCGGCCTGCGCGGACCTGCCGCACGTCGAGGTCCGGGCCGCCGACTTCCTGGCCGCCGTCCCGCCCGCCGAGCCGTTCGCGGTGGTCGGCAACATTCCCTGGTCGCTGACCGCCGCCGTGGTCCGCTGGTGCCTCGCCGCTCCCGGCCTGCGGTCGGCCACCCTGCTCACCCAGCTCGACTACGCGCGCAAGCGCACCGGCGACCACGGCCGGTGGAGCCGGCTCACCGTGCTCACCTGGCCCCAGCACCACTGGCGGCTGGCCGGCCGGGTGCCCCGGGGCGCGTTCCGGCCGGTGCCCGCCGCCGACGGCGGGCTGCTGCGTGTGGACCGCCGCCCGGAGCCGCTGCTGCCCCGGGCGGCGCTGCCCGCGTACCGGCGGATGGTGGAGCTGGGCTTCGGCGGGGTGGGCGGCTCGCTGGCCGCCTCGCTGCGCACCGGCCACCCGCGCCGGCGGGTCGACGGTGCGCTGCGGGCCGCCCGCCTCGCGCCGGACACCCCGGTCGGGCTGGTCTGGCCCGAGCAGTGGCTCGTGCTGTTCCGGCTGCTGCACGCCGGGCACCCCGGCCGGGACGGGTGGTGACCCGGCTCAGACCAGGGTGTTGAGCGCCTCGCCCAGCTCGGCGGGGGTGTCGAACTCCTCCGCCGGCAGCGCCCTGAGCATCTGCAACATCTCGGTGCTGGCGCCGTTCTCCTGGCCCCAGCGGACCAGGTCCGCGCGGGAGACCGGGTAGTCGAGCCCGGCCAGGAACTCCTGCAACTGCGCCCCGGTGACGGTCATGCCGGCGGGCTACCCGCTGTGCGGGGCGCCATGCCCGCCGGCCCGGCCGTGGCGACGGTTTGCCCGGACGGGTCCCGGGTAGCCGCTCGCATGCTGGTACAGCGGCTCGGCGCGCCGAGCGACTTCGACCCGCTGCTGGAACGCGTCCGGGACGCGCGGATCGTCATGATCGGCGAGGCGACGCACGGCAGCTACGACTACTACCGGCTACGCGAGCAACTGACCCGGCGGCTCATCGCCGAACAGGGCTTCGACTTCGTCGCGGTGGAGGGGGACTGGCCGGACTGCGACCGGGTGAACTGCTCGGTGGTGGGCGTACCGGGCGCGTCGGCCGATCCGCAGGCCGCGCTGGAGGGTTTCGAGCGCTGGCCGACCTGGATGTGGGCCAACGCCGAGGTGGCCCGGTTCTGCCGCTGGCTACGGGCGTGGAACCTGGAACGCCCCGAGGGGGAGCGGGCCGGCTTCCACGGCCTGGACGTCTACAGCCTCTGGGAGTCGATGCAGGCCATCTTCGACTACCTGGGCGAGGAGGAGCCGGCCTCCCTGGAGGCGGCGCAGGAGGCGTACCGGTGCTTCGAGCCGTACGGCAAGCGGATCGAGGACTACGCCGCGGCCAGCCGGTTCGTCTCGGCCCGGTGCGAGGAGGAGGTGGTCCGGCTGCTGGCGCGTACCCGCGAACAGGCCGCCGCCGACGGCGCGGACCGCTTCGCGGCCTGGCAGAACGCGGAGGTGGTGGCCGGCGCGGAGCGCTACTACCGGGCCATGGTCGGCGGCGGCCCGGAGTCCTGGAACATCCGCGACGTCCACATGACCGACACGCTGGACCGGCTGCTCGACCGCTACGGCCCGCAGGCGCGCGGAATCGTCTGGGCCCACAACACGCACGTCGGTGACGCCCGCGCCACCGACATGGCGGCGGACGGGTTGGTGAACATCGGCCAGCTCGGCCGGGAACGGCACGGCCGGGACGCCGTGGTGCTGGTCGGCTTCGGCAGCTACCGGGGCACGGTGGTCGCCGCGCCGCGCTGGGGTTCGCCGGCCGAGGCCATGACGGTGCCGCCGGCCCGGGAGGGCTCGGTGGAACGGCGGCTGCACGAGCTGATGCCGGAGCGGGCGGTGCTGGTCTTCGGCGGCGAGGACCAGCCGGAGTGGGTGACCGGCGAAGCCGACCACCGGGCCATCGGGGTGGTCTACGACCCGAGCTTCGAGTCCTGGGGCAACTACGTGCCGACCCGGCTGGGCGAGCGCTACGACGCGTTCATCTGGTGCGACGAGGCGACCGCGCTGCACCCGCTGCCGGCGCTGGCCACCCCGGGCGAGATGGAGACCTACCCGGCCGGCGTCTGACCGGCCGGGCAGGTCCCCGCGTCACACCTGGGCGGGCTCGCGCTCGGCGAGGTGGGCGCGCAGGCCCTCGCCCTCGACGTCCACGTTGGGCAGGATCCTGCCGAGCCAGCGCGGAAGCCACCAGGCGGCGTTGTCGAGCAGCGACATCACCGCCGGGACGATGGTCATCCGGACCACGAAGGCGTCGATGGCGACACCGATCGCGAGCGCGAAGCCCATCGACTTGATGACCGGGTCGTCCAGGAAGACGAAGCCACCGAACACCGAGATCATGATCAGCGCGGCGGCGGTGACCACCCGGGCGCCGTGGCCCATCCCGTTGATGGTGGCCTGGCGGGCGGTGTCGCCGTGGACGAAGTCCTCGCGCATCCGGGACACCAGGAAGACCTCGTAGTCCATGGCCAGGCCGAACAGGATGCCGATGAGCAGGATCGGCAGGAAGCTGACCAGCGGGCCCGGAGTGTCCAGCCCGACCAGGTCGGCCAGGTGGCCCTGCTGGAAGACCGCGACCGTGATGCCGAAGGTGGCCGCCACGGTGAGCAGGAAGCCCAGCGCGGCCTTCACCGGCACCAGGATCGACCGGAACACCAGCATGAGCAGCAGCACCGACAGGCCGACCACCAGCAGCAGGTAGACCGGCAGCGCGTCGGAGAGCTTCTCCGACACGTCGATGCCGATGGCGGTGACGCCGGTCAGCAGCACGTCGGCGTTCTGGATGTCGCCGACCTGGGCGCGGATGTCGTGCACGAGCGTCTCGGTGGCCGCGTCGGTCGGCCCGGTCTTCGGGATCACCCCGAGCAGCGCGGTGCGGCCGGTCTGGTCGAGCTGCGGCGGCGCCACCGCCAGCACCCCGTCGGTCTTCTGGATCAGCGCGGTCACCTGCGGCACGGCGGCCTGGGTGGCCTGCGGCGAGTCGGCGGTGACGACCACCGCGAGCCGGCCCGTGAAGCCCTCGCCGAAGCCCTCCCGGATGAGGTCGTTGCTGACCCGGGCCGGGCTGCCCTCGGCGGCCGTGGCCGCGTCCGGCAGGGCCAGCCGCATGTCCTGGGCGGGGATGGCGAGCAGGCCGAGGCCGAGCAGGCCGACCAGGATGACCGGGATGCGCAGCCGGGTCACCCAGTGCGCCCAGCGGAAGCCGAAGCCCGAGCGGTCCTCCGAGCCGGTGCCCGGATCCTCGACCGCCCTGCGGTCGCGCAGCTTGCGCGGAAGCACCTTCCGGCCGGCGAACCCGAGCAGCGCCGGAGCCAGGGTGATCGCCACCAGCACGGCCACGCTGACGGTGCCGGCGGCGGCGAGGCCCATGACGGTGAGGAACGGGATGCCCACCACGGCCAGGCCGGCGAGCGCGACCACCACGGTGGCGCCGGCGAAGACCACGGCGGAGCCGGCCGTGCCGACCGCCCGGCCGACCGCCTCCTCGGGGGACAGGCCGTCGAGCAGGTTCTGCCGGTGCCGGGAGGTGATGAAGAGCGAGTAGTCGATGCCGACCGCGAGGCCGAGCATCAGGGCCAGGATGGGCGCCGTGCTGGTCAGCTCGACCGCGCCGCTGAGCGCGTACAGGCCGGCCATGCCGACGCCGACGCCGATCAGCGCGTTCAGCATGGTCATGCCGGCCGCGACGAGCGAGCCGAAGGTGATGACCAGGACGATCGCCGCGACCAGCACGCCGAGCGCCTCGGTGGAGCCGACCTCCGGCTCGGAGTTGAGCACCTCGCCGCCGGGGGCGATCTGCCAGCCCTGCGCCTCGGCCTGCGCGCCGACCTTCTCGTACGCGTCGCGCTGGGCGTCGGTCACGTCGTCGGCCCGGCCCTGGAACTGCACCTGGATGAGGGCGAACCGGCCGTCCGGGGTGAGCGCCTGCGCCTGGTACGGGTCGACCGCGCCGACCACACCGGGCAGCGTGGCCGCCTCCTGGGTGACCTGCTTGACGATCGCCTGTCCCTCAGGCGTGGTGAGCTGGCCCGCCCGGGGGGCCTTGACGGCGATGGTGCCGGTGGCGCCGCTGGCCGCCGGGAACCGGTCGGCGAGCAGGTCGATCGCCTTCTGCGACTCGGTGCCCGGCATGGTGAAGTTGCTCGCCGTCGGGCCCTTCAGGGTGGCCGCGGCGAGGCCGAGGCCGACGAGTACGACGAGCCACACGACGGCGACGAGTCGCCGTCGGCGCAACGATGCCCGGCCGAGCCGGTACAGCAGGGTCGCCATGGGTTTCCTTGTCCTCGGGGTCGGAACGGGGATCAGGTGACGGGTTCGAGGGCCCGCCGGACGACGGCCAGCAGGGCGGGCCGCAGTTCGTCGTCGGGGATGTCGATGAACTCGGCGCACGTCTCGGCGATGCCGGCGAGCACCACGAGCGCGGCGATCCGCGCGGAGGGCCGGTCGGAGTGGCCGGCGAAGGCGGCGACGAGCCGTTCGGAGATCTGCTGGATGTGCGCGAACGCGGGCTGCTGGAGCAGGTCGGGGAACTCGCCCCGGAGCAGCGCGATCTGCCGGCGGAAGCGCACCGCCAGGTCGACGAAGCCCTCGCCGGCGATCTGCTGCGCCGCCGCGCCGGTGGTGCCGGCGAGGCGGGCGTCGAGCGCCTCCAGCACCGCGATGGCGGGTGCCATCAGCTCACCGAGGAGCGCTTCCTTGTTGGCGAAGTGGTAGAGCACCGTCGCCTTCGAGCAGCCCACCGCGCGGGCGATGTCCTGGAGCGAGGTGCCCTTGTAGCCGGTGACGGCGAAGCGCCGCGCCGCCGCCGCGAGGATCTCGCCGTGGGTCTCCGGTACCGCCCGTGCCATGCCCTCCAGCATGCCTGACCGATCGGTCAGTACCTGACCGATCGGTCAGACGGATCGGGTGGCCTTCGCCACGGCGGCATTCAGCCGACCGGCGCCCCGTGCTCCCGGTCGTACGCCGCCCGCGCCGCGCTGATCCCCTCGCGGTGCCGTTCCGCCCAGCTGGTGAGCGCCACGAGCGACTCGTAGAGCTCCTGGGCCATCGGGGTGGCCGTGTACTCGACCCGGGGCGGCACGGTGGGATGGACGTGCCGGTGCAGCAGGCCGTCCCGCTCCAGGTTGCGCAGGGTCAGCGTGAGCATCCGCCGGCTGATCCCCTCCACCTGGCGCTCCAGCTCGGTGAAGCGGATCGGGCCCTGGGAGGCGGCGATCAGGATGCCGATGCTCCACTTCCCGCCGACCCGGTCCAGCGCCTCCCGCACGGTGCAGGCCCGCGCCTGGTCGGCCTGGACGGACACACACCTGTTCCCCTGGGACATCAAAGTGCCTCCTTCCGCTCGGCCTCATGGTCACAGACGATGGCCTCAGTAACAAACCGTGCACCAAGGAGGCACTCCACCATGACGGGGACCAACCGCTGGCCCGCGCTGCTCGTGCTCAGCGCCGGCAGCCTGATGATCATCCTGGACGGCAGCATCGTCGCCGTCGCGCTGCCGGCCGTCCAGGCCGACCTCGGCTTCCGGGCCGCCGGGCTGGCCTGGGTGGTGAACGCGTACCTGGTCGCCTTCGGCGGGCTGCTGCTCCTGGCCGGGCGGCTGGGCGACCTGCTCGGCCGGCGGCAGGTGTTCCTGGCCGGGGTCGCCCTGTTCACCCTCGCCTCGCTGCTCTGCGCGGCCGCCACCGGCCCGGGCACCCTGGTCGCCGCCCGGTTCGCGCAGGGCGTCGGAGGCGCGCTCGCCACCGCGGTCAGCCTCGGCATGATCGTCCGGATCTTCCCCGAGCCGGCCGAGCGGGCCCGCGCCATCGCGGTGTTCAGCTTCACCGGCGCGGCCGGGGCCTCGCTCGGGCTGCTGGTCGGCGGAGTCCTCACCGACCTGACCGGGTGGCGGTCGATCTTCCTGATCAACCTGCCGATCGGCGCGGCGATCGTGGCCGGCGCCGTACGGCTGATCGCGCCGGACCGCGGCGCCGGGCTGCGGGCCGGACTGGACCTGCTCGGCGCGGTGCTGGCCACGGCCGGGCTGATGGCCGCGGTGCTGGCCATCGTTGGCGCCGGGGAGCACGGCTGGACCTCGCCGCGCACCCTCGGCGCGGGCGCGCTCGCCGCCGCGCTGCTCGCCGCCTTCGCGGCCCGGCAGCGGCGCGCCGGCACGCCGCTGCTGCCGCCCCGGGTGCTGCGCGCGCCCGGCCTGGTCGCCGCCAACGCCACCCAGTTCCTCATGGTGGCCGCCTACTTCGGCTTCCAGTTCCTGCTCGCCCTGCACCTGCAACTCGTCCTCGGGCTGGACCCGGCCGCCACCGGCTTCGCCTTCCTGCCCACCCCGCTGGTGATCGCGGCCGTCTCGCTGGGGCTCGCCGGGCGGCTGGTGGCCCGGTTCGGCGCCCGGACCGTGCTGGTCGGCGGGCTGGCGCTCGCCGTGGTCGGGTTCCTGCTGCTGGTCCGCATCCCGGTGGACGCCCGCTACGCCGCCGACGTGCTGCCCGCGATGCTGGTCTTCGGCGCCGCGGGCGGGCTCACCCTGCCGGCGGTCACCACCCTGGCCATGGCCGGTGCGGAGCCCGCCGACGCCGGGCTCGCCTCCGGGCTGGCCAACACCACCCAGCAGGTCGGCGGGGCACTTGGACTGGCCGTGCTGGCCACCCTGGCGGCGAGCCGCACCGACGCGCTGCGCGCCGCCGGCACCGACCAGATCGCGGCCCTCGCCCTCGGCTACCGGTCCGCCTTCGCGGTCGCCGCCGCCCTGGTGGCCGCCGCCCTCCTGGTCGCGCTCCTCACCGCCCGCCCCGTCCGCCCCGTCCGCGTCGACCGCTCCGACCGTGCCGCTGGCGTCGCCCGCCGTCCCGCCTCGCCTTCCACTTCCGCGGTCCCGGACACGTGCTCCGCCCGCTGACCCGCCGGGCGAGCCGCGCCGGGCGAGCCGCGTCGTCGCGCCACGTCAGGCGTCCAGGTCGTGCAGCACCCCGGCCAGGAGGTCCACGGCGGCCGGATAGGCGTGCGCCGGTGGGTGGGCGTAGCCGACCACCAGGCCGGGAGGCCCGCTCTCCGGACGGTGCCGGTGCATGGCGAGCCCGCCGACGGCGAGCCCGCGGGCGGCGGCCACGGCCAGCACCTCGGCCTCGGTCGGGCCGCCCGGTCGCAGGTGGACGGTGGCGTGCAGGCCGGCCGCCACCCCGTCGAGGGTCGACCGGCGGGCCAGCCGCTCCAGCAGCAGGTCCCGCCGCTGCCGGTAGCGGCGCCGGACGGTGCGGATCTGCCGGTCGTAGCCGTGCCCGTCGATCAGCTCGGCGAGGGCGAGCTGGCCGATCGTCTCGCTCTGCAGGTCCAGGTGGCGCTTGGCCTCCACCACCGGCTCCACGAGCCGCGCCGGCAGCACGAGCCAGGCCAGGCGGAGCGCCGGGCCCAGCGTCTTCGCCGCCGTGCCCACGTACGCGACCTGCTCCGGTGCGGTGCCCTGGACCGCGCCGACGGGCTGCCGGTCGTAGCGGAACTCGCCGTCGTAGTCGTCCTCGACCACCAGCCCGCCGGTTGCCCGGGCCCATTCCGCCAGGGCGTGCCGGCGGGCCGGGTGCAGGGTCACGCCGGTGGGGAACTGGTGCGCGGGGGTCACCACGGCCGCACCCACCCGGGCCAGCGACCCGGCGCCGAGCAGGTCGGTGCGCGCGCCGAGCCCGTCGACCGGCAGCGGCAGCACGGCGCCGCCGTGCCGGCGGACCACCTCCCGGTGGAAGGCCAGCCCGGGGTCCTCCATGGCCACCGTCGGGGTGCCGGCGTCCCGGAGCACTCCGGTGAGCAGCACGAGGGCCTGGACGTACCCGGTGGTGACCACGATCCGTTCCGGGTCGGCCAGCACGCCGCGGGCCCGGCCCAGGTAGCCGGCGAGCGCGCGGCGCAGCTCCGGGCGGCCGCGCGGGTCGCCGTAGCCGTACGCCTCGGCGGGGGCGACGGCCAGCGCCCGCCGGGTGGCCCGCAGCCAGGCGGTGACCGGGAAGAGCCCGACGTCGGGGCTGCCCGGGCGGAGGTCGTACCGGAAGGTCGCGGAGCCGGGCGGCGGCGTGGCCGGCGGCGGCGCGGCCCGGCGCAGCCCGCTGACCTCCGTGCCCGCGCCGATCCGGGCGACCAGCCAGCCCTCGGCGACCAGTTGGTCGTAGGCGGCGCTCACGGTGCCCCGGGACAGGCCCAGCTCGGCGGCGAGGACGCGGGTGGCCGGCAGCCGGGTGGCCGGCGGGAGCCGCCCGTCGCGGATGGCGTCCCGCAGCGCCCGTTCCAGGCCGGCCCGCCGGCCGCCGGTGGCGTCCAGCTCCAGGTGCAGGTCGACGCCGAAATCGGCCCAGTCCATCGGCACGGAATTGGAGCTTACGGGCGGGCCGCCGGCGCGGCGAGACTGGCCGCATGACCGAGCTGAGCCGGCGGGCCGCCGCGCTGCGCGCGCTGCACCGCCCCGGGGACCCGCTGATCCTGCCGAACGCCTGGGACCCGGGGTCCGCCCGGGCGGTGGTCGCGGCCGGCTTCCCGGCCGTCGCCACCAGCAGCGCCGCGGTCGCCGAGGCGCTCGGCCACGCGGACGGCGAGGCCACGCCGGTGGTCGAGATGTTCGCGGCGGTCGGCCGGATCGCCGCCGCCGTGCCGGTCCCGGTCACCGCCGACCTGGAACGGGGGTACGGGCTGCGCCCGGCCGAGCTGGTCGAGCGGCTGCTGGCGGCCGGGGCGGTGGGCTGCAACATCGAGGACTCCGACCCGCGTACCCGGGAGCTGTACGACGTCGAGGAGCAGGCGGACCTGCTCGCCGGCATCCGGGCGGCGGCCGGCGCGGCCGGCGTGGACCTGGTGCTCAACGCCCGGGTCGACGTGCACCTGCGGGCGTACGGGCCGGCCGAGGGGCGGCTCGCCGAGGCGGTGCGCCGGGCCCGCCGCTACCGGGCCGCCGGGGCGGACAGCGTCTACCCGATCCTGCTGGCCGACCCGGAGCAGATCCGCGATCTCGTCACCGAGGTGGACGCCCCGGTCAACGTCATGGCCCGGCCCGGCGCCCCCAGCCCGGGCGAGCTGGCCGCCCTCGGCGTGGCCCGGATCAGCTACGGCTCGGGCCTCTACGCGGCCGCCCGCGCCCGTATCGTCGGGATGCTCGCCGCGATCTCGGCGGGCCACGAGGCGTTCCCGATCGGAGAGGAGGCCCGGTGACCTACCCGCCGCCGCGCTACTCGGGCGACCTGGGCGAGCAGTCGGCCACCTACCGGCCGGCGGATCATCCCGCGGAACTGGTCTATCCGTCCGGCGGCTCGGCGCACTTCCTGGCCACCGGCGCGTCGACCAACGGGCAGTTCGGCCTCTACCGCTGGGAGATGGGACCGCAGCCGAGCGGCCCGTCGCCGCACTTCCACCGGTCCATCTCGGAGTCCTTCTTCATCCTCTCGGGGACCGTACGCATCTACGACGGCCGGCGGTGGATCGACACGGCGCCCGGGGACTTCGTGCACGTCCCCGAGGGTGGCGTCCACGCGTTCCGCAACGAGTCCGGCGAGCGGGCCTCGATGTTGCTGCACTTCGCTCCCGGTGCGCCGCGGGAGGGCTACTTCGAGGGCTTGCTGGACCTGGCCGGCAGGACCGAGGAGGAGCGGACGGAGTTCTTCCTGCGGCACGACACGTTCTGGGTCTGATCGGCACCCCGCCGGAGGCCACGCCGGCCGGGCCGGGGCGACCGCGCATCGCCGGGAACCCGTGTCGGGGTTGCCGACCCGCGCCCGGCCCGGGAAGGTGGGCGGATGGGCGCCGCTGACGAGACCCGGGCCGGGGTGTCACTGACCAACCTGGACCAACCGCTGTTCGACGGGGCCGGGGCCACCAAACGCGACCTGGTCGACTACCTGGACGCCGTCCACGAGCGGATGCTGCCCGGGCTGCGGGACCGGCCGCTGTCGGTGGTCCGGGTGCGGCCCGGCCAGGACCCGTTCATGCAGAAGAACCTGCCGAAGTACACGCCGGACTGGGTGCGCCGCGCCTCGGTATGGGCGGAGGCCTCGCACCGCGACATCTCGTACGCCCTCTGCGACGACCGGCGGACGCTGCTCTGGTTCGCCAACCAGCGGGCGGTCGAGTACCACCCGACGCTGGGCCACGCCGGCGACCCCGAGCACCCCACCCACCTGGTGCTCGACCTGGACCCGCCGCCGGGCGACTCGTTCGGCGTGGCGGTCCGCACCGCGCTGCTGGTCCGGCAGGCCCTCACCGACGCGGGGCTGGCCGGTGCGGTGAAGACCAGCGGGGCGAAGGGCCTGCACGTGATCGTGCCGGTGGACCCGGCGACCACGGCCGAGGAGGCCGCCGCGGCGACCCGGGCCCTCGCGGCCCGGGCCGAACGGCTCGACCCGGCGCTGGCCACCACCGCCTTCATCGTCGAGGACCGGGGCGGCCGGGTCTTCGTCGACTCCACCCGGTCGTACGGTGCGACCGTGGTGGCCGCGTACAGCCCGCGCATCCGGCCCGGCACGCCGGTGTCGTACCCGGTCGGCTGGGCCGATGTCGAGGCGGCGACCCCGGCCGACTTCACGGTGAAGACCGTGCCGGGGCTGCTCGGCGACCGGGACCCGTGGGCGGAGGCGCTGCCCGCGCCACAGCGGCTGCCGGAGGAGCTGGTTGCCGAGGGACGGACCATCCCGGTGGCCCGGGTGCAGGCCATGCACGAGGGCAAGCGCCGCGCGAAGGCCCGCCGCGAGGCCGGCTGAGCAGCGAAAAAGCCCGGGCCAGCGGCCCGGGCTTCTCGTGTCTGTGCCCCCGGCAGGATTCGAACCTGCGCCCCCGCCTCCGGAGGGCGGTGCTCTATCCCCTGAGCTACGGGGGCTCAGCGACCCGAGAAGAGTAGCAAACCCCTTCCCGGATCACCGAATCGGCACCCGGCGGGTCAGGCGGCGGCGACGGGGCGGCCGCAGCTCGGCAGCGGGTGCAGGACGATGCGGCGCGGCAGGCGCCGGGGCCACTCGTTGCGCGGCCAGGAACCGTCGACGATCAGGTGCACCGTGCGCTCCTCGGCGCCACTGAGCCGCAGCACGAAGTCGCGGGGGAGCGGCGGGTCCACCGACGGAGTCGTGATCATGAAGCGCACCCGGCCGCGGGACGAGACTGCGGAGATCACGTCGGCCGCCGGCATGGTGCCGCGCAGGCGTACGCGGCCGATCCAGTAGACCTCCGCGGCGTGCTCCTGGGCGGCCCGGGTGATCGACGGGTACTCGCTGCGTACCCAGCGTTCGACCGCGCCGACGCAGAGCCCGCAGGCCCGCTCCCGGGGCTCGCGCGGACCCAACCCCCAGGCCCGCAGGTACGCCCCGACCGTGCCGGCGTCCATGGTCAGCTCGAACTGGCGCTCGATGAGGGTGGTGAGGCTCTGTCGCGTCCAGAGCTCCTCGTCCAGGCCGAACTCGTCGGGGTGGACGCCCCGGAGCATGTCGATCAGTTCGAGTTCCTGTTCGCGGCTGAGCGTTCCCGGCTCGCCCTGCCGCAGTCCGCGACGGACGGCTGCCACCGCCCCGTCACCGCCGATGGTGTGACGTCGGCACCAACTGGTCACCGACCGCCCTGCGTCTCTGAGTGCAACCCCCACGTCCTGCGCAACGAGCCCGAATCGCAACTGGTCACGATATGTGTGGAGAAAAGTCTCCAAGCAGTGCAATGGGTTGTATGACCCAAACCGTTATAAACCGGCATAACGGGCAGCGCCCACCGGAGGTACGCGAAGGGCCCGTGTCGCGCACGACACGGGCCCTCCGGGACGATCAGGCGTTACACCGTGCCGCCCAGGCGCTTGAGCGCCGCCGAGAGGTTGGCCAGGTCCTTCTGCTGGGTGTTCTTCATGACCTGCGCGACCGCCAGCACGTCGTCGTCGTGCCCCTGGTCGAGGATCCCGTCGATCATGTGCACCCCGCCGACGTGGTGGCGGATCATCATCTGCAGGAAGAGCACGTCGAACTCGCGCCCGGTGGCGCCCCGCAGCTTCGCCATCTCCTCCGGCGTGGCCATGCCCGGCATGAGGCCGTTCTTCACCAGCCCGGGGCCGTCCGACATCCACGCCATCGGCGGCTGGTCGCCGGTCGGATCCAGGTTCCACGAGCGCAGCCAGGTCTGCATGGTGCCGATCTCGCCCTGCTGCCCGGTGGCGATGTCGCCGCCGATCTGGCGTACCTCCGGGTCCTGGCCCTGCCGGAACGCCAGCAGCCCCATCGCCACGGCCTGGGCGTGGTGGCTGGTCATGTCCCGGGCGAAGCCGGCCTCCGCCGAGTTCTCGCCCGGACGGGTGAGCGTCGGGGTGAGCAGACCACCCGCGTACCCGAGGAGGAGACCGACCACGACGGCCGCCGCCAGGGCCAGGACGCCGAAGCGCCGCGCGGCCCTCCGGTCACCGGAGTCGGTGACCGGGGCCTCGTCGAGGTCGGTGTCCGTGGTCGCGGCGGCGGTCATCGCGGCGTCCTCACTGGGTCGGCTGCTCGGGCATGTTGTTGCCCAGGTTGTCGCGCGGGGTGGTGCCGGTGGCGGTGACACCCTGGTCGCAGAGCGCCGTCGGGCCCTCGACGGAGGCGTTCACGCGCAGCGTCTTGATGAACTCGTCGATCCGGCCGTCGTCGGCGTTGTCGACCTTGAGCTGGAAGCCCCAGGCCTGGAGGGAGATCGGCTTGTCCAGCCCCTCGAACGGGCTGAGCATCATCTTCTCCTTGCCCTGCACCTTGGCCTTCAGCTTGGCCACCTGGTCGGCGGGCAGGTCGGGACGGTAGGTGATCCAGACCGTGCCGTGCTCCAGGCTGTGCACCGCGTGCTCGTTGGCGATCGGGGCGTCGTAGACGTCGCCCATGCAGTTCTGCCAGGCCTGGTTGTGCGGGCCGCCCACCGGCGGAAGCACGTCGTACTTGAGCGGGCCCGCCTGGTGCTGGCCGCCCTTGACCAGGTCCTTGTCCTTCTTGCGGAAGTCGACGATGCCGTTGATCGCGTCGGCCCGCTTCTCCCACGGCTGAGCGCCCTGGTAGACCGCCCACGCGCCCACGCCGATGATGCCCACCGCCAGCACGCCGACCGCGACGAAGAGCGCGATCGGACCCCACGCGCGACCCTGGCTCACCTTCACCGGGGTGACCGGCTTGCGGCCCTTGCCGCCGGTCGGCCGCGTCGTGCCCTTGCCGCCGGAGGGCTTGTCGGCAGCCGCGGGCCGGCCGGCGGCCGGCTTCTTGCCGGTGCTGACCACGGTGGGACGGCGTTCCGGGCCGCCCGGGGTGCTGATGCTCATCGTGCCTCGTCAGGTCGGTCGGTCAGGGGAGCCGCGGGGCCGTTCACATGCTGGGTCGCCGCCGCGGGGACCGAGTCTACCCCCGATAACATGGTTCGGTGACTCCCGCAGAACTCGCCGAGGTCGTCCTCGCCGCAGCCCACGCCGTCTTCGAAGACCGGGGCCTGGACCGCTCCGCGCTGCCCGCGCAGACCACCGTCGAGCGACCCCGCAGCCCCGAGCACGGCGACTACGCCTCGACGCTGGCGCTGCAGCTCAGCAAGAAGGTCGGCGTACCCCCGCGGGAGCTGGCCGCCGCCCTCGCCGACGAGCTGGCCAAGGCGTCGGGGATCAAGTCGGTGGAGATCGCCGGCCCGGGCTTCCTCAACATCCGGCTCGACGCGGCCGCCGCCGGGCAGCTCGCCAAGGTCATCGTCGAGGCCGGCCCGGCGTACGGCCGCAGCGACACCCTGGCCGGCCAGCGGATCAACCTGGAGTTCGTCTCGGCGAACCCGACCGGCCCGGTGCACATCGGCGGGGTCCGCTGGGCGGCCGTCGGCGACGCGCTCAGCCGGCTGCTCCGCGCCACCGGCGCCGACGTGGGCACCGAGTACTACTTCAACGACGCCGGCTCCCAGATCGACCGGTTCGCCCGCTCGCTGCTCGCCGCCGCGCAGGGCCAGCCGGCCCCGGAGGACGGCTACGGCGGCGCGTACATCGCGGAGATCGCCGCCGAGGTGGTCAAGCGCCGGCCCGAGGTGCTGGACCTGGCCGAGGACGCCGCCCAGGAGGTGTTCCGGGTCGAGGGTGTCCAGTTGATGTTCGCCGAGATCAAGTCGTCGCTGCGCGACTTCGGCGTGGAGTTCGACACCTACTTCAACGAGAAGGACCTGCACGACCGGGGGGAGCTGGACAAGGCGCTCGACCGGCTGCGTGAGCAGGGTCACCTCTACGAGTCCGAGGGCGCCACCTGGCTGCGCACCACCGACTTCGGCGACGACAAGGACCGGGTGCTGCGCAAGTCGAACGGCGAGTGGACCTACTTCGCCGCGGACTGCGCCTACTACCTGGACAAGCGCGAGCGCGGCTTCGAGCGCGTGGTGATCATGCTGGGCGCCGACCACCACGGCTACATCGGCCGGATGAAGGCTATGGCCGCCTGCTTCGGCGACGACCCGGACCGCAACCTGGAGATCCTCATCGGCCAGCTGGTCAACCTGCTCCGCGACGGAGCCCCGGTGCGGATGAGCAAGCGGGCCGGCACGGTGGTCACCCTGGAGGACCTGGTCGACGCGATCGGCGTGGACGCCTCCCGCTACGCGCTGGCCCGCTACTCCAGCGACTCGCCGATCGACATCGACGTGGAGCTGTGGACCCGGGCGACCCGCGACAACCCGGTCTACTACGTGCAGTACGTGGCCGCCCGCACCGCCAGCGTGGGCCGCAACGCCGCCGAGGTCGGGCTGACCCGGGGCGAGGCCGCCGGCTTCCACGCCGAGCTGCTCTCCCACGAGAAGGAGAACGAGCTGCTCAAGGCCCTCGCCGAGTTCCCCGCCGTGGTCTCCTCGGCGGCCGAGCTGCGTGGTCCGCACCTGGTGGCCCGCTACCTGGAGCGGCTGGCCGGCGCCTACCACCGGTTCTACGACAACTGCCGGATCCTGCCGCGCGGCGACGAGGAGGCCACCGACCTGCACCGGGCCCGGCTCTGGCTCAACGACGCCACCCGGGTGGTCATCGCCAACGGCCTGCGCCTGCTGGGCGTCTCGGCTCCGGAGCGGATGTAATGCGGGCGCACGAGGCCGGTGCGCTGCACGGCGACATCGGCAACCGCGGTCCGGCCTGGCTGCGTCCGCCGGTCGACGTCAACGAGCTGGTCCCGCAGCTGTGGCCGCGCAACGCGGCGCGCGGCGCGGGCGGCGCCCTGACGGTCGCGGGCCTGGACGTCCGCGACCTGGCCGCCGAGTTCGGCACCCCGGTGTACGTGCTGGACGAGGACGACCTGCGTGCCCGCGGCCGCGAGTTCCGGGACGCCTTCCCGGACGCCGACGTCTACTACGCCGGCAAGGCGTTCCTCTGCCGGGCGGTGGTCCGGATGATCGCCGAGGAGGGCCTGTTCCTCGACGTCTGCACGGGGGGTGAGCTGGCCACTGCGCTGTCGGCCGGCATGGAGCCCGCGCGGATCGGCTTCCACGGCAACAACAAGTCCGTGGCCGAGCTGACCCGGGCCGTGGACGCCGGGGTGGGCCGGATCATCGTCGACTCGTTCGCCGAGATCGACCGGCTCACCGCGATCGCCCGCGAGCGCGGGGTGCGGCCGAGGGTGCTGGTCCGGGTGACCGTCGGCGTGGAGGCACATACCCACGAGTTCATCGCCACCGCGCACGAGGACCAGAAGTTCGGCTTCTCCCTCGCCGGCGGCGCGGCCGCGGCGGCCGCCTTCAAGATCCTCGACGAGGACGTGCTGGAGCTGCGCGGTCTGCACTCGCACATCGGCTCGCAGATCTTCGACGCCAGCGGCTTCGAGGTGTCCGCCCGCCGGGTGCTGGCCCTTCAGGCGCAGATCCGCGACGCGCGCGGGGTCGAGCTGCCCGAGCTGGACCTGGGTGGCGGCTTCGGCATCGCGTACACCACGCAGGACGACCCGGCCGCGCCGCACGAGCTGGCCAAGCGGCTGCGCAAGATCGTCGACGGGGAGTGCGCGGCGGAGAACCTGGCCGTGCCGCACCTGTCCATCGAGCCCGGCCGGGCCATCGTCGGTCCGGCCGTGTTCACCCTCTACGAGGTGGGCACGGTGAAGGACGTCGATGGCATCCGCACCTACGTGAGCGTCGACGGGGGGATGAGCGACAACATCCGCACCGCGCTCTACGACGCGTCCTACTCGGCGACGGTGGCCAACCGGGCCTCGGCCGCCGAGCCCATGCTCGCCCGCGTGGTGGGAAAGCACTGTGAGTCCGGGGACATCGTGGTGAAGGATGAATTCCTGCCCGCCGACGTGCAGCCCGGAGATCTTGTCGCGGTGCCCGGCACCGGGGCGTACTGCCGGAGCATGGCCAGCAACTACAACCATGTCCCGCGGCCCCCGGTCGTCGCCGTCCGCGACGGTCGGGCCCGGCTGATCGTCCGCCGGGAGACCGAAGACGACCTGCTCGCATTGGATGTGGGATGACCTCACCCGTTCGCTTGGCGCTGCTCGGCTGCGGCACGGTCGGCAGCGACGTGGTGCGGCTGCTGCACGAGCAGTCGGCCGACCTCGCCGCCCGGATCGGCGCCCCGCTGGAGATCGCCGGCATCGCCGTCCGCCGGCTCGGCCGGGACCGCGGCGACCTGCCGGTCGACCCCGCCCTGTTCACCACCGACCCGCTCGGCCTGATCAAGCGGGACGACGTGGACGTCGTGGTCGAGGTCGTCGGCGGGATCGAGCCGGCCCGCACCTGGCTGGTCGAGGCGCTGCGCGCCGGCAAGAGCGTGGTCACCGCCAACAAGGCGCTGCTCGCCGAGGACGGCGCGACGCTGCACGACGCGGCCGCCGAGGGCGGCGCCGACCTCTACTACGAGGCCAGCGTCGCCGGAGCCATCCCGCTGCTGCGCCCGCTGCGCGAGTCGCTGCACGGCGACCGGATCAACCGGGTCACCGGCATCGTCAACGGCACCACCAACTTCATCCTCTCCGCCATGGACGCCACCGGCGCGGGCTTCGCCGAGGCCCTGGAGGAGGCCACCGAACTGGGGTATGCGGAGGCCGACCCGACGGCCGACGTCGAGGGCTTCGACGCCGCCGCGAAGGCCGCCATCCTGGCCTCGCTGGCGTTCCACACCCGGGTCACCGCCGCCGACGTGCACCGCGAGGGCATCACCGAGGTGACCGCCGCCGACGTGGCCAGCGCCAAGGCCATGGGCTGCACCATCAAGCTGCTCTGCATCGCGGCCCGGGGCACCGACGCGGCCGGGCGCGAGACGGTCAGCGTCCGGGTGCACCCGGCCATGATCCCGCTGACCCACCCCCTCGCCGGCGTCGGCGACGCGTTCAACGCGGTGTTCGTCGAGGCCGAGGCGGCCGGGCAGCTCATGTTCTACGGCCGGGGCGCGGGCGGCGCGCCGACCGCCAGCGCGGTGCTCGGCGACGTGGTGGCGGTGGCCCGCAACCGCCTCGCCGGGGTTCACGCAGCCAGCGAGTCGGCGTACGCGGACCTGCCGGTCCGGCCGATGGGCGAGGCGCTCACCCGCTACCACGTCAGCCTGGACGTGGCCGACCGCCCGGGTGTGCTGGAGGCGGTGGCGGGTGTCTTCGCCCGGCACGAGGTCTCCATCGCCACCGTGCGGCAGGGCCCGGCCGGCGGCGGCCCCGACGCCGAACTGGTCATCGTCACCCACGTGGCGCCGGACGCCGCGCTCGCCGCCACCGTGGACGAGCTGCGCGGGCTGGACATCGTCCGCTCGGTGACGAGCGTGCTGCGGGTCGAGGGCGGGGCGTAGCCGACCGTCCCGCCTGATGGTTATCAGGGGGTGTGCCGGCGGCCGGTCCGGGAGGCTGGGCCACGCTGGTAGGGGCCCCGCGGCGATCGGGGCGGCAGAGGCGAGGAGCGCGACATGTGGCGGGGTCTGATCGAGGCGTACCGCGACCGGCTGCCGGTCACCGCCGCCACTCCCGTCGTCACCCTGCACGAGGGGAACACGCCGCTGCTGCCGGCGCCGGTGCTCTCCGCCCGGGTCGGCGCCGACGTGTGGCTCAAGGTCGAGGGTGCGAACCCGACCGGCTCGTTCAAGGACCGGGGCATGACGGTCGCCGTCTCCAAGGCCGTCGAGGCCGGTGACAAGGCGATCATCTGCGCCTCCACGGGCAACACCAGCGCCTCCGCCGCCGCGTACGCGGCCCGCGCCGGGATCACCTGCGCGGTGCTCGTGCCGCAGGGCAAGATCGCGCTGGGCAAGCTGGCCCAGGCGCTGGTGCACGGGGCCAAGCTGCTCCAGGTGCAGGGCAACTTCGACGACTGCCTGGCGCTGGCCGGCAAGCTCGCCCAGGACTACCCGGTCGCGCTCGTCAACTCGGTCAACATCGATCGCCTGCACGGGCAGAAGACCGCCGCGTTCGAGATCGTCGAGGCGCTCGGCGACGCGCCCGACATCCACTGCCTGCCGGTGGGCAACGCCGGCAACATCTCCGCCTACTGGATGGGCTACTCCGAGGACCGGCGGGACGGCAACGCCACGAAGGCCCCGAAGATGTACGGCTTCCAGGCGTCCGGCGCGGCGCCGATCGTCACCGGGCAGGTGGTGCCGGAGCCGTCCACCATCGCCACCGCCATCCGGATCGGCAACCCGGCGAGCTGGACCAAGGCGATCGACGCCCGGGAGGCGTCCGAGGGTCTGATCTCCGCGGTCACCGACCGGGAGATCCTCTCCGCGTACCGGCTGCTGGCCCGCGAGGTCGGGGTCTTCGTCGAGCTGGGCAGCGCGGCCAGCGTGGCCGGCCTGCTCCAGCAGGCCGCCGCCGGTCGGGTGCCGGCGGGCGCCACCGTGGTCTGCACGGTGACCGGCCACGGCCTCAAGGACCCGGAGTGGGCCATCTCCACGGCCCCCGCCCCGCTGACGATCGCCAACGACGCCCTCGCCGCGGCGCGCTCCCTCGACCTGGTCTGACCGGCCCGCGCCGGCTGCAGCGGGCGGCGTCACGCCGGCCGGGGCCAGTGGCTGCGTGCGTGATCGCGTGCGGCAGACTCATCCCACCCCGTACACCCCTTTCCAGGAGTGCGTAACGCCCATGTCGCTGCTCGCCAGATTCAGTCTCGCCAACCGGGGCCTGATCGCCCTCATCGCGCTGGTGACCACGGCGTTCGGGGCGTTCGCCGTGCCGTCGCTGAAGCAGCAGCTGCTGCCGTCGCTGGAGTTCCCCGCCGCCTTCATCGTGGCGCCGTACCCGGGCGCCGCGCCGGAGATCGTCGAGTCCCAGGTCGCCGAGCCGATCGAGAACAGCCTCCAGGGCATCCCGGGGCTGGAGAAGGTCACCTCCACCTCGCGCGAGGGCTCCGCCACCGTCCAGGTGCAGTACGAGTTCGGCACCGACCTGGACGACGTGGTCAACAAGATGCAGACCGCGCTGAGCCGGATCGACGCCCAGCTTCCCGAGGGCGTCGACCCGCAGGTGATCGCCGGCAGCACCGACGACCTGCCGGCCGTGGTGGTCGCCGCGACCGGCGACGGCGACGAGCAGGCCCTGGCCGAGAAGCTGCGCGCCACCGTCGTACCCGACCTGGAGGGGCTGGACGGGGTCCGCACGGTCGACGTGACCGGCGCCCGCGACCAGGTCGTGACGATCGTTCCCGACCCGGCGAAGCTGGCCGCGGCCCGGCTGGCCCCGACCGCCATCGCCCAGGCGCTGAAGACCAACGGCGTGGCACTGCCGGCCGGCGCGGTGATCGACGGCGGCCGCTCGCTGCCGGTGCAGGTCGGCACCCCGATCCGCAGCGTCGACGACCTGCGCGGGATCGTGATCAGCACGACCCCCGCCGCCCCGGTGCGCCTCGGCGACGTGGCCCGGGTGGAGCAGCAGCTCGCCCCGGCCACCGGCTTCACCCGCACCAACGGCAAGCCCAGCCTCGGCATCGCCGTCACGGCCTCGCCCGACGGCAACGCGGTGGCCATCTCGCACGACATCCGGGACCGCCTGGACGAGCTCGAGGCCGCCTCCGGCGCCGACCTGACCGTGGTCTTCGACCAGGCCCCGTTCGTCGAGCGGTCCATCGAGAGCCTCACCACCGAGGGCCTGCTCGGCCTGCTCATGGCCGTCGTGGTGATCCTGGTCTTCCTGCTCTCGGTCCGCTCCACCGTGGTCACGGCGGTGTCCATCCCGCTGTCGGTGCTGGTCGCGCTGATCGTGCTGTGGGCCGGCGACTACTCGCTGAACCTGCTCACCCTCGGCGCGCTGACCATCGCCGTCGGCCGGGTGGTCGACGACTCGATCGTGGTGCTGGAGAACATCAAACGACACCTGGAGTACGGCGAGCCGAAGCGGGACGCCATCCTGGCCGCGGTCCGCGAGGTGGCCGGCGCGGTGACCGCCTCGACCCTCACCACGGTCGCCGTCTTCGCGCCGATCGCCCTGGTGGGCGGCTTCGTGGGGCAGCTCTTCGCGCCGTTCGCGATCACCGTGACGGTGGCCCTGCTCGCCTCGCTGCTGGTCTCGCTGACCGTGATCCCGGTGCTGGCGTACTGGTTCCTCAAGCCGCCGCGCGGCGGGGCCGACGAGGCCGCCGCCCGGCGCGCCGCCGCGGAGAAGGAGCTGCGCAGCCCGTTGCAGCGGGGCTACCTGCCGGTGATCGGCTTCGCCACCCGGTCCCGCGGCACCCGCTGGGCGACCGTGGCGCTGGGCCTGCTGGTGCTCTTCGGCACGTTCGGCCTGGCCCAGAAGCTGGAGACCAACTTCCTCGACGACTCCGGCCAGGACACCCTGGCCATCCAGCAGGAGCTGCCGGCGGGCACCGGGCTGACCGGCACCGACCAGGCCGCCGCCCGGGTGGAGGAGATCCTCCGGCGTACGCCGGGGGTGGAGACGTACCAGGTCAGCGCGGGCGGCGGCGACAACCCGTGGGCCGGCGGCGGCAACGACACCGCCTCCTGGTCGCTGGCGCTCAGCGACGACACCGACGCGGCCGAGGTCCGTGAGAAGCTGCGCACGGAGTTCGACGGGCTCGGCCCGGAGGCCGGTGAGCTGACCTTCGGCGGTGGCCAGAACGCCAGCGCCAACCAGCTCGAGGTGGTCGTGCAGGCCGCCGACCAGGACACGCTGACCCGGGCCGCCGAGGCCGTCCGGAACGCGATGGCCGGCACGGCGGGCGTCGAGGACGTCACCACCGGCCTGGCCACCCGGGTGCCCCGGGTGGAGGTGACCGTCGACCGGGTCGCCGCGGCGCGCGCCGGGCTGACCGAGGCGGCGGTGGGCCAGGTCGTCGCGCAGGCGTACCGGGGGGCGCCGCTCGGCCAGGTCACCCTGGACGGCACCCCGCAGGACGTGGTCCTGAGCACCGGGGCCCGGCCGCCGCTGAGCGTGGCGGAGCTGCGGGCGCTGCCGGTCGGCCCGGTGAAGCTGGACGACATCGCCGACGTCAACCAGGTCGAGGGCCCGCAGCAGGTGACCCGGATCGACGGCGAGCGGAGCGTGTCGGTGACCGGCACGGCGACCGGCTCGAATCTCGGCGCCACCACCCAGGAGCTGCAGAAGAAGCTGGACGCCCTGGACGTGCCGGGAGCGACGTTCGTCATCGGCGGGGTCAGCGCCGACCAGGCCGACGCCTTCGCCGACCTGGGGCTGGCCGTGCTGGCCGCGATCGCGATCGTCTTCCTGATCATGGTGGGTACGTTCCGCAGCCTGACCCAGGCGCTGATCCTGCTGATCTCCGTGCCGTTCGCGGCGACCGGCGCGATCGGCCTGCTGCTGCTCACCGGCACCCCGCTGGGCGTGCCGGCGCTGATCGGCGTGCTCATGCTGGTCGGCATCGTGGTGACCAACGCGATCGTGCTGCTCGACCTGATCAACCAGTACCGGGGACAGGGCATGGGCGTGACCGAGGCGGTGGTCGAGGGCGGCCGGCGCCGGCTGCGACCGATCCTGATGACCGCGGTCGCCACCGTGTTCGCGCTGCTGCCGATGGCGTTCGGCCTGACCGGTGAGGGCGGCTTCATCTCCAAGCCGCTGGCCGTCGTGGTGATCGGTGGTCTGCTCAGCTCGACGCTGCTCACGCTGATCCTGGTGCCGACCCTCTACACGATGGTGGAGCGCACCAAGGAGTCCTTCCGCGAGCGCCGGGCCCGCCGGCGGGGCGCCCCGGCGCCCGTCGAGGCGCCGGCGCCGGCGCCCGTCCCGGTGACCGTCGGGGGCGGTGAGGGCCCGGCCGAGGCCGGTGGCCCGGTCGCCGAGCAGCCGACCCGGCCGGTGCCGTCGGCCGCGCTTGTCGACGGTACGGACCAGTTCGAGGTGCTGCGCCTGCCGAAGAGCCGCCGGTCCCCGCTCCCGCCGGAGTAACCCCCGGAGCCCCGAGAGGTGGCCGTCCCCCGCCGGGGACGGTCACCTCTCCCCTTCGGGGGACGGTGGAAACCCTCCCGCCGGCGGTACGGTGAGTGAGCCGTATCTCACCGTGAGTGTCGGCCCGTCCCGCCGAGCCGGGGCGGCCGGGCGGACCGGGAGCGGGGCGATGGCGGACGGCGTGGCCCGGTGGGGCAGGCGCAGGGTGCTGCGCCGCACCGCGCTGCTGGCCGGGGGCGCCGCGCTGGGTGTCGCCGCCACCGTGCAGACCACCTGGGTCGCCGACCGCCGGCTCCCGCTCGCCGGCGGACCGGCCAGCGCCACCCTGGGTAGCCGCTACCAGCAGGTGGGCGGCGGTGGGGTCGAGGTCGTCTGGGCGGTCCGCACCGGCGACCCGCTGGTCGCGCTGACGTTCGACGACGGGCCGCAGCCACAGTGGACCCCCATGGTGCTGGACACCCTGGCCGAGCACCGGGTGCCGGCCACCTTCTTCCTGGTCGGGGAGCGGGCTCGCCGGCACGCCGCGCTGGTCCGCGACCGGCTGGGTGGGCACGAGGTGGGCAACCACAGCTGGGCGCACCACGACCTGGCCCGGATGGACGCCCACGCCGCGTACGACGACCTGCGTCGCAGCCACGAGGCGATCGCGGCGGCCACCGGGGTGGCGCCCCGGCTGCTGCGTCCGCCCTGGGGGCACCTGGGCGGCGCGGTGCTCCACGCCGCCGCCCGGCTCAACTACCGGCTGGTCCTCTGGACCCTCCAGATGGTCGAGGCGGAATACCCGCACGACCCGGCCGGACACGCCCGGCGGATCGTGGCCGACGTGCGGCCCGGCACCATCCTGCTCGGTCACGACGTCGGCCCCGAGCGGCGGCTCGTCGCACTCGGGGGCCTGCCCGACATGATCACCGGGCTGCGCGCCCGCGGCTACACCTTCGTCACCGTCTCCGAACTGCTGCGCCGCGCCGCCGTCCTGGGAGCGGCCCGATAGGGTTCCGGCGTGTCACCCACCGTCTCGGTCCTCGTCCGCAACCGCGACTTCCGCAACCTCTTCCTCGCCGAGCTGGTGGTCTTCGGCGCCGACTGGTTCGTCATGGTGCCGCTGCTGGTGCTGCTGCCGGAACTGACCGGCAGCGGGGTGTGGGGGGCGCTGGTGCTCGCCGTGGACACCGGCATGACCGCCCTGCTGCTCCCGTACACCGGCACCATCGCCGACCGGTTCGACCGCCGGAAGATCATGATGGCTGCCAACCTGGCCGCGCTGGCCGGCATCCTGCTCCTGCTCGGCGTCCGGAGCGCCGGCACCGCCTGGCTGGCCCTGGTGTCGATCGCCGCCGTGGCGGTGGCGAAGGCGTTCTACTCGCCGGCCGCCCAGGCCGCCCTGCCCAACGTGCTCGACCCGGACGACCTGGCCGCCGGCAACGCGATCGCCGGCTCGGCCTGGGGCACCATGACCGTGGTCGGCGCCTCGCTGGGCGGCATGCTCAGCGCCGCCGCCGGCCCGTACGCCAGCTTCTGGGTGGCGGCGGTCGGCCTGGCCGGGGCGGCGGCCCTGGCCGCGCGGATCCGCCGGCCGTTGCAGGCGCCCCGCGACCCGGCGGTGGCCGTCCCGCGCACCTGGGCGGCGATCCGCGAGGCGCTGGGCTACATCGCGCACCGGCCGCGGGTGCTCGCCCTGGTCACCGTGAAGTCGGCGGTGGGCCTGGGCAACGGCGTGCTCACCGTCTTCCCGCTGCTCGCCGGGCTGTACGGGGTCGGCGCGATCGGCACCGGCCTGCTCTTCGCCTTCCGCGGCGCCGGGGCGCTGGTCGGTCCGATCCTCATGCGGCGGGTGCTCAGCAACCGCGCCTGGTTGCTCACCGGCCTGGCGCTGTCGATGTCCCTCTACGGCCTGGCCTACGTCGGGGTGTCGGTGGTGAACTGGTTCCCGCTGGCGCTGATGCTGGTCTTCCTGGCGCACCTGGGCGGTGGCAGCAACTGGGTGCTCTCCAACTACGCGCTGCAGGGCGAGGTGCCGGACCGGTTGCGCGGCCGGGTCTTCGCCACCGACATGATGCTGGCTACGCTCGCCATCTCGGTCAGCCAGCTGGTCGTGGCGCTCGTGGTCGACACGATCGACGAGCGCGTCGTCCTGGCCGGCTGCGGCCTGGTCACGGTGGTCTACGCGGTGGGCTGGCGGCTCGCCACCCGGCGGCTGTCGCTCACCGACCCGGTCGAGGAGTCGGAGCCCTCCCGCACCCCCTGAGCGGGGGACCGCCCTTCCCACGGTCCGGGCGATCCGGCGGGCTGTCGGCGCCGGGACCTAGCATGAGCCCGTGCCGACGACTTTCACCTCCGGTCCGGTCCGGGTCCGGGTGCCCGCGACCAGCGCCAACCTCGGCCCGGGCTTCGATTCGCTCGGGCTGGCCCTCGGGCTGCACGACGACGTGGCGGCCGAGGTGGCCGCCGGCGGCGTACGGGTCGCGGTGACCGGGGAGGGCGCCGGCGAGCTGCCCGGCGACGAACGGCACCTGGTGGTGACCGCCATGCGGGCGGCCTTCGACGTGCTCGGCGCGCAGCCGGCCGGGCTGGCGCTGGAGTGCGTCAACCGGATCCCGCAGGCGCGCGGCCTCGGGTCCTCCTCGGCGGCCATCGTGGCCGGGGTCCTGCTGGCCCGGGCGCTGGTCGCCGACGGTGCCGCGCGGCTGGACGACGCCGCCGCGCTCCGGCTCGCCTCCGAGCTGGAGGGGCACCCCGACAACGTGGCGCCGTGCCTGCTCGGCGGCTTCACGGTCGCCTGGACGGAGCCGGCCGGCGCGCGGGCGGTCACCCTGCCAGTGGCCGAGGCGGTCCGGCCCACCGTCTTCGTCCCGGGCGAGCGCGGCCTGACCTCGGTCGCCCGGGCGGCGCTGCCGGCCACCGTGCCGCACGGCGACGCGGCGCTGAACGCGGGCCGGGCCGCGCTGCTGGTGCATGCACTGACCGCCGACCCGACGCTGCTGCTTCCCGGCACCGTCGACCGGCTGCACCAGGACTACCGGGCCGAGGGGATGCCGGCCACCGCCGCCCTCGTGGCCGCGCTCCGTGCGGCCGGTGTGGCGGCTGTGGTCAGTGGTGCGGGGCCGACCGTGTTGGCGTTGTCCCAGGTCCCCGCGGGATTCGAGGCGGGAACAGATTGGCGCCGGTGGGAGTTGCCGATAGACGTCAGCGGTGCCCGGGTCACCCGGGGTAGACTGGGACACGCCGAGCGGGACCCTGTTGCCGCAGGTCGGAAGAGTTGATTACGCTCTACACCTAGCACAGCCGCGAAGCATGCGATCTCCTGCGGGTCGGCGCACCCCCGAAGCTCTCGGCGGTCAGCCCGTCACCCCTGCCAAAGGCCCACGCCGCGCCGCAGTTTCCACAGGTCGCCGCAGACGGCGAGACCTGCTCACCGATGTTGGTGAGTCGGGATACCGACCGGCTGCTGTGTCACAGACTCCCGCGACGCGTCCATGCGAGGCGGGTGCACCGAGGCCGCCCGGCCACCTGTTCTCGACTCCGGGCAGCCCCGGCCTATCGAGGGAAGGAATCCATTGAGCGACACCACCGACGTGACGTCGGATGTTTCCAACGTCGCTGGCGATGCCACCACTGCCGCCCCCACACGCCGTCGGCGCAGCGGCACCGGCCTGTCGGCGATGCTGCTGCCTGAGCTTCAGAGCCTGGCCGCGTCGCTCGGTATCTCCGGTACGGCTCGCATGCGCAAGGGCGAGCTGATCAGCGCGATCACCGAGCGGCAGGGCGGCGCCGCCGCCGGAACCCCTCGACCGCGGGCCGAGGTCGCGGCCGCGGCCGCGACCGCCCGTGAGGAGGTGCACGCCGAGGTCCGCGAGGAGCGGGCCGAGACCGAGCGTCGCACCGCCGAGCCGGCTCCGGCCGCCGAGGCGACCGAGGGCCGCACCCGCGGCCGCCGGACCCGTGCGGCCGCCGCGACCACCGAGGCGCGACCGGCCGAGACGCGGACCGAGGAGGCTCCCGCCGAGACCGGCGAGCGTGCCGATCGGGCCGAGCGGCCGGAGCGTGGCGAGCGTGGCGAGGGCCGGGGCCGTGAGCGCGCCGAGCGTGGCGGCGAGCGGACCGAGCGTGCCGAGCGTGGCGGCGAGCGTGCCGAGCGCGGTGGCGAGCGTGCCGAGCGGGGCGACCGTGCCGAGCGGGGCGAGCGCACCGACCGGGGCGAGCGCACCGACCGGGGCGAGCGCAACGAGCGGGGCGAGCGTGCCGAGCGCACCGACCGGGGTGAGCGCAACGAGCGGGGCGAGCGTGCCGAGCGGGGCGAGCGTGCCGACCGGGGCGAGCGCAACGAGCGCAATGACCGGGGCGACCGCAACGACCGCGGGCAGCGCGCCGAGCGCAACGACGAGGGTGACGACGACGGCGAGGGCGGCGGCCGGCGCGGCCGGCGCAGCCGGTTCCGGGACCGCCGGCGCGGCCGCGGCGACCGCCCCGAGGGCGGCGACGGTGGCGGCCGCGAGCCGCAGGTCGGCGAGGACGACGTGCTCGTCCCGGTCGCCGGCATCATCGACGTGCTCGACAACTACGCCTTCGTCCGGACCACCGGCTACCTGGCCGGCCCGAACGACGTGTACGTCTCGATGTCCCAGATCAAGAAGTACGGCCTGCGCCGCGGTGACGCGATCACCGGTGCGGTCCGGGCCGCCCGCGACGGTGGCAGCGAGCAGCGGCGCGACAAGTACAACCCGCTGGTCCGGCTCGACACCATCAACGGGATGGAGCCGGACGAGGCGAAGCGCCGGCCGGAGTTCTACAAGCTCACTCCGCTGTACCCGCAGGAGCGGCTGCGGCTGGAGACCGAGCCGCACATCCTCACCACCCGGGTGATCGACCTGGTGATGCCGATCGGCAAGGGTCAGCGGGCGCTGATCGTCTCGCCGCCGAAGGCGGGTAAGACGATGGTGCTGCAGGCGATCGCGAACGCGATCACCCGCAACAACCCGGAGTGCCACCTCATGGTGGTGCTGGTCGACGAGCGGCCGGAAGAGGTCACCGACATGCAGCGGTCGGTGAAGGGCGAGGTCATCGCGGCCACGTTCGACCGTCCGCCGCAGGACCACACCACGGTGGCGGAGCTGGCGATCGAGCGGGCGAAGCGCCTGGTCGAGCTGGGCCACGACGTTGTCGTGCTGCTCGACTCGGTCACCCGGCTGGGCCGGTCGTACAACCTGGCGGCGCCGGCCAGCGGCCGGATCATGTCGGGTGGTATCGACTCCACCGCGCTCTACCCGCCGAAGCGCTTCCTGGGCGCGGCGCGGAACATCGAGAACGGTGGCTCGCTGACCATCCTCGCGACGGCGCTGGTGGAGACCGGCTCGATGGCCGACACGGTCATCTTCGAGGAGTTCAAGGGCACCGGCAACGCCGAGCTGAAGCTGGACCGGAAGATCGCCGACAAGCGGGTCTTCCCGGCGATCGACATCAACCCCTCCGGCACCCGCAAGGAGGAGGTCCTGCTCGCGCCGGAGGAGCTGGCGATCATCCACAAGCTCCGCAAGGTGCTGCACTCGCTGGACTCGCAGGCGGCGCTCGACCTCCTGCTGGACCGGCTCAAGCAGTCCCGCACGAACATCGAGTTCCTGATGCAGATCGCGAAGTCCACCCCGGGCGAGTGACCTGACGGACCTCCGGAGAGGGGCACGGCCTGCGGGCCGTGCCCCTCTTCGCGTCCACGGTCGACGGGTGCTGAAGTTTTTCTTCGGTTCAGCCGGAGGGTATTGAAACTTCTGTTCAGTCTCGGGTTGACTGTGGTCCATGCGAATCCGCAGTCGATCCGCCCGTCTCGCCGGCGTCCTGCTGCTGACGCCGCTGCTCACCCTCACCGCTCCGGTCCCGCCCGGTGTGGCGGCGGCGGCCCAGCCGCGTACCCCGGCCGAGGACGCGCCGGCCGCCTCCTCCCGTCCCGACTCCGCGGTCGCCCTCGCCGGCCAGGCCGGTGTGGAGCCGGCCGACGGCCTGGAGACCGCGAAGACCACCCGTCCGGTCGCCCCCGGACTCGATCTGACCTCCTTCGACCGCTACGACGCCGACGGCTGGCTGCGGGCCGACGCCCTCACCGCCGACCTCTCCGGCGGCCTCGCCGTCGACTACGTCAACTCCGGCGCCGTCACCCGCGACGAGCCGCTGCGCGCGGCGGTGGACCGCTCCCGGGCGGTGGCCGCGGTCAACGGTGACTTCTTCGACATCAACGCCTCCGGCGCCGCCCAGGGCATCGGCATCCGCTCCGGCGAGCTGGTCCAGTCGCCGGTGGCCGGCCACACCAACGCCGCCGCGGTCAGCGCCGAGGGGATCGGCCGGGTCATCCAGGTCGGCTTCGAGGGCACCGCCACCCTGCCCGCCGGGCCGGTGCCGCTCACCCAGTTCAACAACATGGTGCAGCGCGACGGCCTTGGCGTCTTCACCCCGCTCTGGGGGTCGTACACCCGCAAGCGGGCCGTCGAGGGCGCCGCGCGGGTGGTCGAGGTGACGGTGACCGGCGGTCGGGTCGCCACCGTGGCCACCACGGCGGGGGAGGGCCCGATCCCGGCCGGGACCACCGTGGTCCTCGGCCGCGAGGCCGGCGCCGACGCGCTCGCCGCGCTGCGCCCCGGCGATCCGGTCGACCTGACCTGGCGGCCGAAGGCGTCCGACGGGAGCAGCCCGCGCGCCGCGGTCGGCGGCGGCAGTGTGCTGGTCCGCGACGGCGTGGTGCAGACCATCGCCGACGACAGCCTGGCGCCGCGCACCTCGGTCGGCTTCTCCGCCGACGGCCGCCGGATGGTCATGCTGACGGTGGACGGCCGGCAGGTGGACAGCCGGGGCGTCACCCAGACCGAGATGGGCCGGATGATGGTCGAGCTGGGCGCGTGGAACGCGCTCAACCTCGACGGCGGCGGCTCCTCCACGCTGCTGGCCCGGGAGCCGGGCGCGGCGGCGGTCCAGGTGGAGAACAGCCCCTCCGACGGCAGCGAGCGGCCGGTGCCGAACGGCCTGGCCATCTACGCCCCGCAGGGCAGCGGCCGGCTCACCGGCTACTGGCTGGAGACCGCGAGCGACCCGACCGCCGCGCCGGGCGTCGCCCCGATCCGCGGCGGCCGCCCCGACCGGGTCTTCCCCGGCCTGACCCGCCGGCTCACCGCGGCGGGCTACGACGAGACGTACGGTCCGGCCGCCGGCGCGCCGCACTGGCGGGCCGACCCGGCCGCCCAGGGCACCGTCGACGACGGCGTGTTCCGGGCCGGTAGGGCCGGGCGCAGCACCGTCACGGCCTGGCGCGGATCGGCGCGCGGCACCCTCGACCTGACCGTCCTCGGCCCGCTGCAGCGCGTCGACTCCACGGTGGACCGGCTCGGCCTCAACCAGCAGGGCGACAGCGGCCTGTTCGGCGTGGTCGGCTACGACGCGGAAGGCAACACCGCGCCGATCGAGCCGGCCGACCTGAAGCTCGAGTACGACCACGACCTGCTCAGCGTCACCCCCACGGCCGACGGCAACCTGGCGGTCACCGCGCTCGGCGGCACCGGCTCGGCGCTGGTCACCGTGCGGGTCGGCGCGAAGACCACCGTGCTCCCGGTCACCGTCGGGCTCACCGACGTGCCCGTGGCCGGCTTCGACGACGCCGCCTCCTGGAAGTTCAGCCAGGCGCGGGCCAGCGGGGCGGTCGCCCCGGCCGAGGGGCACACCGGCACCGGCCTCAGGATGTCGTACGACTTCGGCCAGTCCACCGGCACGCGCGCCGCGTACGCGGACCCGCCGGCCTGGATCGACGTGCCCGGTCAGCCGCAGGCGTTCGGCATGTGGATCAAGGCCAACGGCACCGGCGAGTGGCCCAGCCTGCACCTGCACGACGCCCAGGACACCCAGTTCGTGCTGCGCGGTCCCTACCTGACCTGGACCGGCTGGCGGTACGTCGAGTTCACCGTCCCGCCCGGCGTGCAGTACCCGGTGCGGGTGCGCCGGTTCTACGTGGCCGAGACCGACCCGGCCAAGCAGTACAAGAGCGAGGTCGTCATCGACGACCTGGTGGCCCGGGTGCCCCCGACGGTGCAGGCGCCGGAGGAGCCGAACATCACCGACCGGGTGGTGCTGCGCGACGGCACGGTCGACGGGGCGCCCTGGCGTTTCGCCGTCATGTCCGACGCCCAGTTCGTGGCCGAGAACCCGGACAGCGACCTGGTCGCCCAGGCCCGCCGTACGCTCCGCGAGATCCGCGCGGCGAAGCCCGACTTCCTGGTCATCGACGGGGACTTTGTGGACACCGCCTATCCGGCGGACTTCGCGCTGGCCAAGCGGATCCTGGACGAGGAGCTGGGCGGCGAGCTGCCCTACTACTACGTCCCCGGCAACCACGAGATGATGGGCGCGCCGATCGACAACTTCCGGAGCGTGTTCGGGGACACCTCACGGGTCTTCGATCACGGGGGCACCCGCTTCCTCACCCTGAGCACCGCAACGGGGTCCCTGCGAGGCGGCGGGTTCGACCAGGTGGAGCTGCTGCGGAAGACGCTCGACGCGGCGGCCGCCGACCCGGCGGTCGGCTCGGTCACCGTGCTCTTCCACCACCCGCCCCGCGATCCCAGCCCGGCCAAGGCCAGCCAGCTCGGCGACCGGAAGGAAGCCGCCCTGGTGGAGCAGTGGCTGGCCGACTTCCAGCACCGCACCGGCAAGGGTGCGCTCCTGGTCAACGGGCACGTCGGCACCTTCCACGCCGACCGGGTGGACGGCGTGCCGTACGTGATCAACGGCAACTCGGGCAAGGACCCGTCCACCCCGCCGCAGCTCGGCGGCTTCACCGGCTGGACCGAGTTCGGCGTCGACCCGGTGACCCGCCAGGAGGCGGAGCAGGCCCGCCGGGACCCGCTCGCCGAGGGTCCGCGCTGGATCGCGGCGGAGTTCCACGCCCACGTCGACCGGCTCACCCTGGCCGCCCCGGCCGAGGTCGCGGTCGGCGCCCCGGCCGCCGTCACGGCCACGCTCACCCAGCCCGGTGGCCGTACCGTCCCGGTGGCCGCCCCGGTCAGCGCCGACTGGTCCGGCTCGCCGAACCTGCTGATCGGCGACGCCGGCGGGGTGAAGCCCTGGCACGTGGCCCGGTTCGACCCGGAGACCGGCCGGCTGACCGCGCTGCGTCCCGGCGGGCGGGTGCTGCTCGTGGTCACCGTCAACGGCGTCCGCGCCGAGGCGGCGGTGACCCTCACGGCGGCGGAGGCGCCCGCCGCCTGACCGCCCCGCCGGCGGGCTCCTCGACCTGGGGGAGGAGCCCCCGGCGGGCGCGGCGGTCAGGAGGGGCCCCCGGGCGTTGGCCCGGGGGCCCCTCCTCGCCTTTCAGAAGTCACCCTCGGCGACCTGGAAGACGGTCAGGCCGAGCGAGCGCCACATCCGGACCACCTGCTGCCGGTCGTCGAAGACCCCCACCACCCGGTAGCGGTCGCGGATCTCCCGCTCGTAAATCTCCCGCTTGACGACGGCGTCCTTACGCTGGTCGCCGACCGCCCGCAGGTGCAGCGCCAGGTAGGGGACCCGGACGTGCCGGGCCAGCCACGCCTCGGTGTCCGCCCGGGCCGTGGCGTCCCGGCCGGAGCAGAAGACCACCGCGTGCCCGGCCGCGTGCATGGCCCGGACCGCCGCGATCACCGCCTCGTTCGGCGCGTCCTCGCCGACCCGGGTCATGTCGTACGGGCTGCGCGACACGTTCAACGCCACCGTGCCGTCGATGTCGACCAGCACGATGTCGGGGCGCTCGGCGGCCTCCCGCTCGACGCGGGCCGGGCCGCCGGTCCGGGCGGTCGGCACCGGCAGCGGTAACGGGCGGTTCGCCAGGTAGCGCTCGTGCAGCCGGCGGATCGCGGCCTCGCCGACCCGGTCCACCTCGGGGCGCGCGGCGTCCCGGCGCAGGCACTCCTCCAGCGGCACGTCGGTGAAGTCGTGCACCTCGAACGCCGCGCCGTACCGGTCGGCCAGCTCGGCCCAGTCCCGCAGGGTGCGTGAGCGCAGGTTGGTGTCGTCGACGCAGACGCTCACCCGGGCCGCCAGCAGGGCCTCCACCTGGGCCCGCTGCACGCGGGTGACCTGCCCCTCGGCCCACTGGGTGAAGAGCCGCTCGCCGTGCATCATCCGGCGCAGGTCGTCCCGGTTGATCCGGACCACGCCCGGCTGGAGCCGGCGGGCGAAGGTGCTCTTGCCGGAGGCGGGCAACCCGCGGGTGGCGATCAGGCGGAACATCCCGTACCTCCCGTTCGTGCCTCTGCAGTCTCCACGAATGCCCGCGGGACGGGCGGGAATGCGTACCGGGAGGTGAGCGTTGCGTCTGCCGGACCTGGTGTGCGGCCCGCTCGACGGGTCGGCGGAAGCCCATGGCACACTGGTCAATCGGCCACCGGTTCCGGTTCACGCCCGAGCCCGTCGTGACGACGGGGAGCACGACGGCGACCCGGCGACCACCGACGAAAGGACCGAGGCGACATGAAGCCCAACATCCACCCGGAGTACGTGACCACCGAGGTCCGCTGCTCCTGCGGCAACACCTTCACGACCCGCAGCACCGCCAAGGGCGGTTCGATCAGCGTCGAGACCTGCAGCGCCTGCCACCCGTTCTACACGGGCAAGCAGCGCGTGCTGGACACCGCCGGTCGGGTCGCGAAGTTCCAGCAGAAGTACGCCAAGGTTCAGGCCAAGAAGGCCAAGTAGCTCCGTCGACGACGCCCGTGTCCGGCTCCGTGCCGGGCACGGGCGTTCGTCCGTTTGTGCCCGTTTCCGCCCACTCCCGCCCGGTCGTCGTCGTCGAAGGAGCACCCGCAGCATGAGCAGTGAGCGCCTGGCCGCCCTCCTCGACGAGTACGCCGAGCTGGAGCGGCGGCTGGCCGACCCCGCGATCCACGCCGACCAGGGCACCGCCCGCCGCGTCGGCCGGCGCTACGCGGAGCTGGTCCCGCTGCACAAGGCCGCCGGTGAGCTGGAGCAGGCGCGGGCCGACCTGGCCGCCGCCCGCGAGCTGGCCGCCGAGGACCCGGCCTTCGCCAGCGAGGCCGAGGCGATCGCGTCGTCCCTGCCGGCGCTGGAGGAGCGGCTGGCCGAGCTGCTCATCCCGCGCGACCCGCACGACGCCAAGGACGTCATCGTCGAGATCAAGGCCGGCGAGGGCGGCGAGGAGTCGGCGCTGTTCGCCGGCGACCTGCTGCGGATGTACACCCGCTACGCCGAGCGGCGCGGCTGGGTCACCGAGGTGATCGACGCGCAGGACTCCGACCTCGGCGGGGTCAAGGACGTCTCCCTGGCGATCAAGACCAAGGGCGTGCCGGAGGGCGGCAACGGCGTCTGGTCCCGGCTCAAGTGGGAGGGCGGCGTGCACCGGGTGCAGCGCGTCCCGGTCACCGAGTCGCAGGGCCGGATCCACACCAGCGCCGCCGGCGTCCTGGTGTTGCCCGAGGCCGAGGACGTGGACGTCACCATCGACCCGAACGACCTGCGGATCGACGTGTTCCGCTCGTCCGGGCCGGGCGGCCAGTCGGTCAACACCACCGACTCGGCGGTGCGGATCACCCACGTACCCACCGGCATCGTGGTGTCCTGCCAGAACGAGAAGTCGCAGCTGCAGAACCGCGAGCAGGCCATGCGCATCCTGCGGGCTCGGCTGCTCGCCGCGGCCCAGGAGCAGGCCGACGCGGCCGCCTCGGACGCCCGCAAGGCGCAGGTGCGCACGGTGGACCGGTCGGAGCGGATCCGCACCTACAACTTCCCGCAGAACCGGATCACCGACCACCGGATCGGCTACACCGCCTACAACCTGGACCTGGCGCTGGCCGGCGAACTGGACGGGGTGCTCGACGCCCTGGGTGAGGCCGACCGCGCGGCCCGGCTGGCCGGCGAGACGGAGCTGGCCCGGCGCTGACCCGCGGCCGGGCGCCCCCGCTCAGGAGGCGCGGAGGCGGTCCTTGGCGCGCAGCATCTCCCGGTCGGCCAGCTCGAACGCGGCGCCCAGCGCCTCCCGGACGCTCACGCCGGCGCTCCCGTCGACCTCGGCGAAGCCGATGCTCACGCCGACCGGGGTGCCGGGGACCAGCGACTCCCAGTCCTCGGTGTGCACGGCGGCCTGGATCCGCCGGGCCACCTCGGCCGCCTCCGCCATGCCGGTCTCCGGCAGCACCACGACGAACTCGTCCCCGCCGTAGCGGGACACGAAGTCGCCCCGCCGCATCACCCGGTTGATCACCCCGGCGATCCGTTGCAGCACCAGGTCGCCGGAGTGGTGCCCGTGCCGGGTGTTGACGGCCTTGAATCCGTCGAGGTCGCAGACGCCGATCACCACCCGTTCGCCCCGGGCCACCACCGCGCCGATGTAGCGCTCCAGCCGGCGCCGGTTGGGCAGCCCGGTGAGCGGATCGGTGAGGGCCTCGCCCTCGTAGCGCGCGGCCTCGCGGCGCATCTCCTCGTGGTCGATCCGGGCGGCGATGCCGTCGATGTAGACGTCCCGCAGCCGGTCGCTGCGCTGCGCGGCCAGCCGGAAGGCGTGCCGGTCGGCCCGGTGCGCGGCGGCGTGGTCACCGGCCCGGGCGAGCGCGACGCTGCGCAGCCGGGGCGCCTCGGCGGCGCCCAGCGTCTCGTCGGAGACCCGGATGGTGTCCAGCCGGGTGACCGCCTCGATCGGCCGGCCCTCGGCGACGGCCAGGCAGACCTGGCCGAGCTGGCGCAGGTCACGGGCGCGGGCGCTGTCCCCGCCGTGCGCGAGCAGCCGGGCCGGGTCGGCGTCCCCGCCGGAGTCCACCCGGTCGCCGAGCGCCGCCCGGCGGGTCGCGGCGTAGCCGTAGGCGGCCAGGCTGCTCGGCCGCAGGCTGCCGGCGCGCCCCCGGCGCAGGAACCGGGCCAGGTCGCCGGCCACGTCGCGGAGCACCCGCAGGCAGCCGTCGCTGTCGCCGTTGTGGTCCAGCGCCACCGCGTTGCGCAGCCGGATGCCGGGCGCGGCGAAGGTCTCCTCCGGGATGCCGGCGGTCAGGCCCACCTGCCGGGCGCGTTCGATCGCGCCGAGGGCGTGGCCGTGGAAGCTCAGGTAGGAGTAGGCCATCGCCAGGTCGTGCCAGCCCCAGGCGGTGTCCCGGTCGGGGTCGTCGTCGGCGCCCAGTGCCCGGGCGGCCCGGACCAGGTGGCTGACGCAGCGGTCCAGCGCGCCCTGGTGGTGCGCGGCGAGCGCGGCGAGGGCGTGGAGGTGCCCGTGCAGGTAGGGCTCGGCCAGGTCCCGGACGGCGGCGGAGGCGTCCTCGATGGCCCGGGTGAATTCCGCCGTCCGACCGAGATTGATCAGTGCGGAGAGGCGCTGCACCAGGGCGTCCGCCCGCGCGCACGGGTCGTCGGTGGTGCGGATGACCCGGTCCAGCAGCGCGCACGCCTCCGCCGAGCGGCTGACCTCCTGCAACGCCCGGGCGCGCCGGAGGGCGTCAACCTGGTCCTCGACCCGGTCGAGCCAGCCCACTCGCGACCTCCTGTCGGTGTGCTCCCGGACGCACCCGCTCGTGAGGTGACCCGCGACGCTTCATGATTATGTCGTGACCTCCCTCCCGCAACACCCGTCCAAAGGGTCAGAACGCGAGCGCCCCTCACTGGTGGTCGCCCGGGCGGCCCGAGCCCTGGCCGCGGCGGGGGTGGAGGCGGCCCGCGCCGAGGCCGAGCAGCTGGCCGCGTACGTGCTGAACGTGCCGCGCGGCCGGCTGGCGCTGGCCGACGGCTTCACCCCGGAGCAGCGGGACCGCCTCGACACGCTTGTCGACCGGCGGGTGGCTCGGGAACCCCTGCAGCACCTCACCGGCGTCGCCGGCTTCCGTCACCTGGAGCTGGCGGTCGGCCCGGGCGTCTTCGTGCCCCGCCCGGAGACCGAACTGCTCGCCGGCTGGGGGATCGAGCAGGCGGGCCGGCGGGCCGCGCCGGTGGTCGTCGACCTGTGCAGCGGGTCCGGCGCGATCGCCCTGGCGGTCGCCCAGGAACTGCCGTCGGCCCGGGTGGTGGCCGTGGAGCGGTCCCCGGCGGCGCTGGACTGGCTGCGCCGCAACGCCGCCGCGCGGGCCGCCGCGGGGGACCGGCCGATCGAGGTGGTCGCCGCCGACGTCACCGACCCGGCGCTCCTCGCCGACCTGGTGGGCCGGGTCGACGTGCTGCTGTGCAACCCGCCGTACGTGCCCCGGTCGGTGGTGGTGCCGCCCGAGGTGGCCCGCCACGACCCGGACGAGGCGGTGTTCGGCGGCGCGGACGGGCTGGACGTGATCCGCCCGGTGGTGGGCCGTGCCGCCGCACTGCTGCGCCCCGGCGGGGTGCTCGGCGTCGAGCACGACGACACCCACGCCACGGCGGTGCCCGCGCTGCTCGCCGCCGACGGCCGGTACGAGCGGGTCGAGGAGCACCGTGACCTGGTCGGCCGGCCCCGCTGGGCGACCGCGTCCCGCCGGGCGGACGGCCAGCACGCCGATGCCGCCCCGGCGTGGCAGACTGGCTCCTCGTGATGCTCTACGACTGTCGGTCGCCGGCAGACCGGGACCGCGGCGTCGAGGCGGCCATCGAGGCGGTCAAGAACGGTGAACTCGTCGTCCTGCCGACCGACACGGTCTACGGCATCGGGGCCGACGCCTTCACCCCGTACGCCGTGAAGGCCCTCGCGGACGCCAAGGGTGGCGCGCGGCAGGCGCCGCCGGTGCTTATCGGTTCCCGGCACACCCTCGACGGCCTGGTCTTCTCGCTGCCCCGCTCGGCCCGCGAGCTGGTCGAGGCGTTCTGGCCGGGCGCGCTGACCATCGTGGTGGAGCACTCGCCGAGCCTGGCCTGGGACCTGGGCGACTCCAGCGGCACGGTGGCGGTGCGGATGCCGCTGCACCCGGTGGCGCTGGAGGTGCTGCGGGAGACCGGCCCCATGGCGGTGGCCTCGGCCAACAAGGTCGGCCAGCCCGCGGCCCTCACCGCGGAGGAGGCCCGCGACCAGCTCGGCTACGGCGTCCGCGCCTACCTGGAGGCCGGCCCGGCGCTCGACCCGGTGCCGAGCACGATCGTCGACCTGACCGGCGAGGTGCCCCGGGTGCTGCGCCAGGGCGCGGTGCCGCTGGAGAAGCTGCGCGACGTGGTGCCGGACATCCTCGACGAGCGGGGGGTCTGAGTGCCGCCGTTCACCGTGCTGCACGTCTGCATGGGCAACATCTGCCGGTCCCCGATGGCGGAGCGCCTGCTGGTGGTCGCCGTCCGGGAGCGGTTGGGCCGGCTGGGCGTCGACCCGGCCCGCTCCGACGAGCTGGTGCACAGCCACAGCGCCGGCACCGGCGGCTGGCACGCCGGCGAGGAGATGAACCCGCCGGCCGCCCGGCAGGTGGTTTCGCGCGGTGGTGCGGTCGACGGGTTCGCCGCCCGCCGGCTCCGCTCCGACCTGATCGACGCCGCCGACCTGGTCCTCACCGCCACCGCCGACCAGCAGGAGTACGTGGTGGCGCTGCGCCCGGACGCGGCCGCGCGCACCTTCGTGCTGGGCGAGTTCGGCCGGCTGCTCGGCGCGCTGGACCGGGCCGGGCTGCCCCCGGTGGAGGCCACCCCCGACGCCGTGTACGCCCGGGGCGTGGCGCTGGTGGCGGCGGCGGACGCGGCCCGCCAGGGCAGCACCGCGCTGCCCACCGACGACCTCGACGACCCGTGGGGTCGCGGCGACCAGTGCTTCAGCCGGGTGGCCGACGAGATCGAGGAGACCGTCCAGCCGCTGGCCGCCGCGCTGCTGCCCTGAGGTTCATCCTTCCTCGCGAACTTCCTGCGCATTTCGCTGAAGATGGCGGTGAAACCGCCGATTCCGGTCATTCTGAACGGGTCCGTACGGCCGGCTCCTGCGGGGAGAGCTGATGAACCGGGCCCATCTCGACAAGCTGTTCACCGTCCTGCTCGCCGGCGTACTCGCCGGGCTGGCCCTGGCCGCCGCCGCGCTGCCGGCCGCGCTGGTCTTCGGGCTCGGCTTCAAGAACCTCATGCCCTACGCCGCGCTGCCGGAGTCGTTGAAATCGCCGCAGCCGGCCCAGCGTTCCAACCTCTACGCCAGCGACGGCCGCACGCTGATCACCTCGTTCTACACCGAGGACCGCGTGGACGTGCCGATCGGGGAGGTGGCGCCGGTGATGCGGCAGGCCATCGTGGCCGCCGAGGACGTCCGGTTCTACCAGCACCACGGGGTCGACGTGCGCGGCGTGGCGCGGGCCTTCACGGCCAACCGGCGGGAGGGCACCCGGCAGGGCGCGTCCACGCTGACCATGCAGTACGTGCGCAACGCGCTGGCCGGTGACCCCCGGCTCACCGAGGAGCAGCGGGCCAGGGCCACCGAGATCACCGTCGGTCGCAAGATCCGCGAGATGCGGTACGCGCTGGCCCTGGAACGCCGGATCAGCAAGGACGAGATCCTCGGGCGCTACCTGAACATCGCCTACTTCGGCGCCGGCGCGTACGGCATCGCGGCGGCCAGCAAGCGCTACTTCTCCACCACGCCCGACAAGCTCACCCTGGCCCAGTCGGCGCTGCTCGCCGGTCTGGTCCGGTCACCCGACACCGACGACCCGATCAACGGCGACGCCGACTCGGCGCTGGGCCGCCGGACGTACGTGCTGGACCGGATGGTCGAGACCGGCCAGGTGACCGAGGCGGACGCCGCCCGGGCCAAGGGCGAGCAGCTCAGCCTCAAGCCCAGCGCCACCCCCAACGACTGCACCGCGGTGCCCGCCGCGCACAACGACTGGGGCTTCTTCTGCGACTGGTTCACCCAGTGGTGGAACGCCCAGCCCGCCTTCGGCAAGACCGCCGACGAGCGGCAGCGCACGCTGCGCCGGGGCGGCTGGTCGATCGTCACCTCGCTCGACGCGGACGTGCAGGCCAAGGCCACCGAGCAGGTGCAGCGGATCTATCCGAACACCAACCAGCGGGCCGCGCCGACCGCGGTGGTGCAGCCGGGCACCGGCCGGGTGCTGGCCATGGCGGTGAACCGTGCCTACAGCGTGGCCCCGAACCCGACGGCCGGGCAGAACTACCCGAACACGGTCAACCAGCTGGTCGCCGGCGGCGCGGGCATCGAGGGCTACCAGGCCGGCTCGACCTTCAAGCTCTTCGCCCTCCTGGCCGCCCTGGAGTCCGGTCTGCCGCTGAGCACCGAGTTCGACGCCCCCAGCGTCTTCGTCACCAAATACCCGATCGATGGTGGCCCGGCGAGCTGCGCCGGCCACTGGTGCCCGGAGAACGCCAACCCGGTGTGGATGGACGGCGACCGCACCATGTGGGACGCGTTCGGCCGCTCGGTGAACACCTACTTCGCCTGGCTGACCGAGCGGGTCGGCGCGGACCGGGTGGTGGAGATGGCCGAGCGGCTGGGCATCGTGTTCCGCTCGCCGGAGGACGCCAAGCTGGCCCGGGACGGCGCGAAGAACTGGGGGCCGTTCACCCTCGGGGTCTCCTCCACCACCCCGCTCGACCTGGCCAACGCGTACGCCACGGTGGCCGCCGAGGGCACCTGGTGCCGGCCCACCCCGATCACCTCGATCAGCGACCCGACCGGCCGGAAGGTGGCCGCCGGCGACCCGGACTGCCGGCAGGTGCTCGACACCGAGGTGGCCCGGGCGGCGGCGGACGCGGCCCGCTGCCCGGTCGGTGACCAGTCGATGTACCGCCGCTGCGACGGCGGCACCGCCGAGGAGCTCCAGCCCGGGCTGCGCCGGCCGCTGGCCGGCAAGACCGGCAGTTCCGAGCGGAACGCCACCGAGACCGTGGTCGCCTTCACGCCCCAGCTCTCCGTGGCCACGATCGCCGCGAACCCGGACAACCCCCGGGACGCCGTGGGCGGCGGGGTCCAGGTCCGCCAGATCGAGGCCGTGGGCCGCCTCCTCGCGTGGGCGTTGCGCGACCAGCCCGTCCTGGACTTCGTCCCGCCGAGCCAGACGGTGGCCTTCGAGCAGACCAGCCCGCGCACGGGCAACTGACAGTCAGCGGGGGCCGGGCCGCTCGGCGCCGCGGGCGATGTTGCGGGCCATGCCGCCGAAGACGACGGCGTGGAACGGGGCGACCGAGGCCCAGTAGAGGTGGCCGGGAAGGCCGTGGGGGAGGAAGACGGCGCGCTGGACGTACCGGCTGCTGCCGTCGCCGGCCGGCTCGACCCGCATCTCCAGCCAGGCGCGGCCGGGCAGCCGCATCTCGGCGCGCAGCCGCAGCAGCTCACCGGGGACGATCTCCTCGACCCGCCAGAAGTCCAGCGCCTCGCCGACCTGGAGGTGGTGCGGGTCGCGCCGGCCCCGGCGCAGCCCCACCCCGCCGATGAGCCGGTCCAGCCAGCCCCGCACCGACCAGGCCAGTGGGAACGAGTACCAGCCGTGCTCGCCGCCGACCCCCTCGACGACCCGCCACAGGGCCGCCGCCGGGGCGCCCACCATCCGTTCCCGCACATCGGTGTACGCCGTCCCGCCGGACCACTGCGGATCGCTGGGCAGCGGCTCGGCCGGTGCGTCCGGCCCGCTCGCGGTCGACCACCGGGTCTCGACCTGGCCGTCGCGGACCTTCGACAGCGCCAGGGCCACCGCCTCGTCGAAGCCGGTCAGCCCACCGGGCGGGTCGGGCACGTACCGGGCGATGTCGTGCTCGTGGGCGACGGCCTCGTGGACCAGGCTCTCCACCAGCGGCCGGGCGATCGAGTTCGGCACCGGGGTCACCCAGCCGACCCAGTGCGAGGAGAGCGAGGGGGTCAGCGGCCGCACCGGCAGGATGACCCGTCGGCGCAGCCCGGCGACCCGCGCGTACCGCTGCATCATCTGCTGGAAGGTGAGCACCTCCGGGCCGCCGATGTCGAACCCCCGGTTCACGTCGGGCGGCAGGTCGGCGCAGCCGACCAGGTAGCGCAGCACGTCGCGGACGGCGATCGGCTGGATCCGGTTGCGCACCCAGCGCGGGGTGACCATCGCCGGCAGCCGCTCGGTCAGGTGCCGCAGCATCTCGAACGAGGCCGAGCCGGAACCGATGATCACCGCGGCCCGCAGCACGGCCGTCGGCACCCCGCTGTCCAGGAGGATCCGGCCGACCTCCGCCCGGGACCGCAGGTGCGGCGACGGGACCTCCTGGTCCGGCGCCGGCTCCGGCCCGCCCAGATAGACGATCCGGCGTACGCCCGCGGCGCGGGCCGCGGCGGCGAAGTTGACCGCGGCCTCCCGGTCGGCCGCCTCGAAGCCGCGCTGGCCGAGCGAGTGGACCAGGTAGTACGCGACGTCCACGCCCTCGAACGCGGCCGACAGCGTCTCCGGTCGGCGCAGGTCCCCCTCGGCGATCTCCGCCCGGGACGCCCACGGCACGTCGCGCAGCCGCCCGGCCTTGCGGGCCAGGCAGCGGACGGTGTGCCCGTCGGCCAGCAGCCGGGGCGCGAGGCGGCCACCGATGTAACCCGTGGCGCCGGTGACGAGGCATCTCACGGCTTCCAGTCTGCGGCTCCGTAGACTCCTTCGCTGTGGAGAACGCGAGGAACACCTTCTGGGGGCCGGACTTCCAGCAGCTCAGCACCGTCGATCCGGAGATCGCCGAGGTGGTGCTGGGGGAGCTGGCGCGGCTGCGCGGCGGGCTGCAACTGATCGCCAGCGAGAACCTCACCTCGCCCGCGGTGCTGGCCGCCCTCGGCTCCACGCTGACCAACAAGTACGCCGAGGGCTACCCGGGCCGGCGCTACTACGGCGGCTGCGCCGAGGTGGACCGCGCCGAGGAGCTCGGCATCGCCCGGGCGAAGGAGCTGTTCGGCGCCGAGCACGCCAACCTCCAGCCGCACTCCGGCGCGAGCGCCAACCTGGCCGCGTACGCCGCCCTGGTGCAGCCGGGCGACACCGTGCTGGCCATGGACCTGCCGCACGGCGGGCACCTCACCCACGGCAGCCGGGTGAACTTCTCCGGGAAGTGGTTCCACCCGGTCGGCTACACCGTCCGGCGGGACACCGAGCTGATCGACTACGACGAGGTCCGCGACCTGGCCCTGGCCCACCGGCCGAAGCTCATCATCTGCGGCGCGACGGCGTACCCGCGGCTCATCGACTTCGCCCGGTTCCGGGAGATCGCCGACGAGGTCGAGGCCTACCTGATGGTGGACGCGGCGCACTTCATCGGGCTGGTCGCCGGCCGGGCGATCCCGTCCCCGGTCCCGCACGCCGACGTGGTCACCTGCACCACGCACAAGGTGCTGCGCGGCCCGCGCGGCGGCATGATCCTCTGCCGGGAGTCGCTGGCCGCCCGGATCGACAAGGCCGTCTTCCCGTTCACCCAGGGCGGTCCGCTGATGCACGCGGTCGCCGCCAAGGCGGTCGCCCTGCGCGAGGCCGCCCAGCCGGAGTTCCGGGCGTACGCCTCGCAGGTGGTCAGCAACGCCCAGGCGCTCGTCGACGGGCTGGCCGCCGAGGACATGCGGCCGGTCTCCGGCGGCACCGACACCCACCTGGCCCTGATCGACCTGCGCGACACCGGGGTGACCGGGGCGGCGGCCGAGGCGCGCTGCGACGCCGCCGGCATCACCCTGAACAAGAACGCCATCCCGTACGACCCGCAGAAGCCGATGGTCGCCTCCGGCATCCGGGTCGGCACGCCGAGCGTCACCACCCAGGGCATGCGCGAGGGGGAGATGCGCCGGATCGCCACGCTGATCGCGCGGGCGGTGCGCACCGACCCGGAGTCGGCCGGGGGCGCCGACGAGCTGGGCCGGATCGCCGGCGACGTGACCGAGCTGGTCGGGGCCTTCCCGGCGTACCCCCGTGGCTGAGCCGGGGACGCGCGCGGCGGAGGCGGTGGCGGACCGGGGGTGGCGACTGCGCCACCTGCCGGTGCTGGTGGTCGCCTCGGTGCTGATGGCCGCCGTGGCGGCGGTGGCCGGCGGGCTGGCCCGTGGCGCGGACGGCGCGCTCGGTGCGGCCGCCGGGGTGGCCGTCACGGCGGTCAGCTACACGCTCACCACGGTGGTGCTGGCCTGGGCCGACGCCCGGGATCCGCAGCTCGTGCTGCCGTTCGGGCTGGGCGTCTACATCGCCAAGATGACGCTGCTCGGCGGTGTGATGGTGCTTGTCGCGTCGACGGGCTGGCCGGGGCTGGTCCCGTTCGCCCTGGGCATCGCCGCGGGCGTCGTGGTCTGGACCGGGGTGCACATCTGGTGGCTGGCCACTGTGCACTCGCGCCGGTCGCCACGCTGATCCGTCCCATTCTCCGGACGGCACGCCGTGCTGTCCGCGATCGGTCATTCTCTCAGTGGCGGGAGGGGAGTAGCGTGCCCTCCAGACGACTTCGCCCACCCGTGTCCCACACAACCAGGTTGTGCGGGGGGTGAGGCACAGCCTCTTCGGCTCGACTGATATCGTTCGCCCCGTCATGGCCGGTGACCAGAAACCCCCCAGCGCTGGCGGCCCGGAGGACGTTCCGTCCGGTGCCGGCCAGGGTTGGACCGCGCTCAGCTACCTCATCGGAGGCATGCTCGTGTGGGGCTTCATCGGCTGGCTGGTCGACCAGTGGCTCGACCTCGGCGGCATCGCCACCGGGATCGGCGTCGTGCTCGGCATGGCCGGGGGAATCGTCCTGGTCGTCCGCCGACTCGGCACGCCTACTTAGGAAGGGACGCGGTGTTCGGACAGGCGAACGTCCTGGCAGCGGGCCAGGCGGAATTCCCACCCAGCGTGGAGGACTTCTACCTGCCCAGCATCCTGCCCTGGGGTGCGCACGACAACTACTGGTTCACCAAGATCACGGCCATGGTCTGGCTCGCCGTCGGCGTGCTGATCATCTTCTTCCTGGCCAGCTACCGGAACCCGAAGCTGGTGCCGACGAAGAAGCAGTGGTTCGCCGAGTCGATCTACGGCTTCGTGCGGAACAACATCGCGGTCGACATGATCGGGCACGCCGGGGTGCGGTTCGCGCCGTACTTCACCACGCTCTTCTGCTTCATCCTGCTGACCAACGCGTTCGCGATCATTCCGTTCTTCCAGATCTCGCCGAACTCGCACATCGCGTTCCCGGCCTTCCTGGCCGTGATCAGCTACGTGATGTTCAACTGGATTGGCATCCGGCACCACGGCTTCGTCAAGTACTTCAAGAACTCTCTGATCCCGCCGGCGCCCTGGTACATCCTGCCGCTGCTGATCCCGATCGAGTTCTTCTCGACGTTCCTGGTCCGGCCGTTCTCGCTGGCCGTTCGTCTCTTCGCCAACATGTTCGCCGGCCACATGCTCCTGCTGGTCTTCACCCTCGGCGGCTTCGCCATGATCAGCGCCAACGCCTGGCTGGCGCCGGTCTCGGTGCTGTCCTGGGTGATGACGATCGCGCTGACCTTCCTCGAGTTCCTGGTGATCTGTCTGCAGGCGTACGTCTTCACGGTGCTGACCGCCAGCTACGTGCAGGGCGCGCTCGCCGAAGAACACTGATCCACTCTTTCGCACCAACCGTTGTCGTCCCGCGTGACCGTCACGCGTGATAACCAGGAGGAACCGCAATGAGCATCCTTGCCGAGGTAACGGGCAGCACCGCTGCCATCGGTTACGGCCTGGCCGCCATCGGCCCGGGCATCGGCGTGGGCCTGGTCTTCTCGGCCTACATCCAGTCGACGGCCCGCCAGCCGGAGTCGTCCCGGATGACCCTCCCGTACGTCTGGATCGGCTTCGCCGTCATCGAGGCGCTGGCCCTGCTGGGCATCGCCTTCGGCTTCATCTGGGCCGGCACCGCCGCCTGATCCGCCCCCTCTGACCGGGAGGTTTCCCATGTACTTCCTCGCCGCTGAGGGTGGTGAAGCGGCCCACAACCCGATCATTCCCGCCTGGGAAGAGATCGTGGTCGGTGGCATCGCCTTCATCGTGCTCTGCTTCGTGCTGATGAAGTTCGTCTTCCCGCGCATGGAGCAGACGTTCCAGGCCCGGGTCGACGCGATCGAGGGCGGCATCAAGCGCGCCGAGGCCGCCCAGGCCGAGGCCAACCAGCTGCTCGAGCAGTACCGGGCCCAGCTCGCGGAGGCGCGTACCGACGCCGCCAAGATCCGCGACGACGCCCGGGCCGACGCCGAGGGCATCCGCCAGGACATCCTCGCCAAGGCGCGCGAGGAGTCCGACCGGATCATCGCGGCCGGCAAGGAGCAGCTCGCCGCGGAGCGGGCCACCATCGTGCGCGAGCTGCGCACCGAGGTGGGCACCATCGCGGTCGACCTGGCCAGCAAGATCGTCGGTGAATCGCTCGTCGACGAGGCACGTCGCAAGGGCACCGTCGACCGGTTCCTGAGCGGTCTCGAGAGCACGGGGGCCCGCTGATGCAGGCCGCCAGCCGGGAGTCGTACAAGGTCGCGGCGGACCGCCTCGACGAGTACGCCCGCGGCGCGGAGCCGTCGGCGGTGTCCACCACCGCCGACGACATCCTCTCCGTCGCCGCCCTGCTGCGGCGCGAGCCGCGGCTGCGCCGGGCGCTCTCCGACCCGGCCCGGTCCGGGTCGGATCGGGCCGGCCTGCTCGGCGAGATGCTCCGCGGCAAGATCGGCGCCGACTCGCTCGACCTGCTCGCCTCGCTGGTCTCCGGCCGCTGGTCGGCTCCGTCGGAACTGCTCGACGGCGTCGAGCGGCTGGGTGTCGAGGCGCTCCTGGCGAGCGCCGACAAGGCCGGCGAGCTGGGCGAGGTCGAGGACGAGCTGTTCCGTTTCGGGCAGGTCGTCTCCGGCTCCCCGGATTTGTCCAACGTGCTCTCCGACCAGATGGCCCCGGCCGCGCAGCGGGCCACCCTGGCCGACCAGCTGCTCGCCGGCAAGGCCCGGCCGATCACCGGTTACCTCGTCGGGGCCGCGCTCGCCGGCTTCGGGGGACGCTCCTTCACCGGAGCGCTCACCCGGCTGGTCGAGCTGGCCGCCGACCGGCGGGACCGCCAGGTCGCGTACGTGACCGTGGCGGCTCCGCTGGATGACGCGGAGGAGCGACGCCTGGGTGCCCGCCTCTCGGAGATGTACGGTCGGGAGGTGTCCGTCAAGCAGACGGTGAACCCCGACGTGCTCGGCGGGGTGAGTGTCCGGGTCGGTTCCGACCTGTACGACGGCACCGTCCTGCGCCGCCTGAACGAGACCCGCAACGCGCTCGCGAAGCGCTGATCAGCGACTGAGCAGCCCTGATTCGATGCCATCGGACCGGTCGGTACTAGGTATCCCGGGCCCCTGATACTTAAGGAAGCAGAGGATGGCCGAGCTGACCATCTCGACGGAGGAGATCCGCGGCGCCCTGGAGCGCTACGTCTCCTCCTACACGGCCGACGTCTCCCGCGAGGAGGTCGGCACCGTCGCCGACACCGGTGACGGCATCGCCCACGTCGAGGGGCTGCCCTCGACGAAGACCAACGAGCTCCTGGAGTTCGAGGACGGCACGCTCGGCGTGGCGCTGAACCTCGACGTCCGGGAGATCGGTGTCGTCGTTCTCGGTGACTCCGCCAAGCTGGAGGAGGGGCAGCGGGTCAAGCGCACCGACCGGGTGCTCTCCGTGCCGGTCGGCGACGCGTTCCTCGGCCGGGTGGTCAACGCGCTCGGCCAGCCGATCGACGGCCTCGGCGACATCGCCGACGAGGGCTACCGCGAGCTGGAGCTCCAGGCTCCGAACGTGATGTCGCGGCAGTCGGTCTTCGAGCCGCTGCAGACCGGCATCAAGGCGATCGACGCCATGACGCCGATCGGCCGGGGCCAGCGGCAGCTGATCATCGGTGACCGGAAGACCGGCAAGACCACGGTCGCCCTGGACGCCATCCTCAACCAGCGGGAGAACTGGCGCTCCGGCGACCCGAAGAAGCAGGTCCGCTGCATCTACGTCGCCATCGGCCAGAAGGCCTCCACGATCGCCTCGATCAAGGGCCAGCTGGAAGAGGCGGGCGCGATGGAGTACACCACCATCGTGGCTTCCCCGGCGTCCGACCCGGCCGGCTTCAAGTACATCGCCCCGTACACCGGCTCGTCCATCGGGCAGCACTGGATGTACGGCGGCAAGCACGTCCTGATCGTCTTCGACGACCTGAGCAAGCAGGCCGAGGCGTACCGGGCCGTGTCGCTGCTGCTGCGCCGCCCGCCGGGCCGCGAGGCCTACCCGGGTGACGTCTTCTACCTGCACTCCCGGCTGCTGGAGCGCTGCGCGAAGCTCTCCGACGAGCTGGGCGGCGGCTCGATGACCGGTCTGCCGATCATCGAGACGAAGGCGAACGACATCTCGGCCTTCATCCCGACCAACGTCATCTCCATCACCGACGGCCAGATCTTCCTCGAGACCGACCTGTTCAACCAGGGCGTCCGGCCGGCCATCAACGTCGGCACCTCGGTCTCCCGGGTCGGTGGCGCCGCGCAGGTGAAGCCGATGCGGAAGGTTGCCGGCTCGCTGCGGCTCAACCTGGCCCAGTACCGCGAGCTGGAGGCGTTCGCCGCCTTCGCCTCCGACCTGGACCGGGCCTCCCGGGCCCAGCTGGACCGCGGGTCCCGCCTGGTCGAGCTGCTCAAGCAGCCGAACTACTCGCCGTACCCGGTGCAGGAGGAGGTCGTCTCGGTCTGGGCCGGCGTCGAGGGCAAGCTGGACGACATCCCGGTGGGCGAGGTCCGGCGCTTCGAGTCGGAGTTCCTCCAGTACCTCCGGCACAAGCACGAGGGTGTCCTGGCCGGGATCGCCGACAACAAGTGGGACGACGACATCATCGGCTCGCTGGACTCGGCCATCACCGAGTTCAAGAAGGTCTTCCTGGGCAAGGAGGACGAGACCCGGCTCAACGAGGCCCCGGCCGCGCCGCTCGAGGGCGAGGAGAACCGCGAGACGGTGACCCGCTTCCGCGACGGCTCGACCGACCGCCCGGCTGAGAGCTGACGATGGCCGCGCAGGTTCGCGTTCTTCGTCAACGGATCCGCTCGGCGAAGTCGATGAAGAAGATCACCAAGGCGATGGAGCTCGTCGCGACGAGCCGCATCGCCAAGGCCCAGGCCCGGGTGGAGGCTTCGCTTCCGTACGCCAGGGCCATCACCGGCGTGCTCACGGCGCTGGCCTCGAACGCGCGGATCGACCACCCGCTGCTCACCCCGCGCGAGCGGGTGCGGCGGGCCGGCGTCCTGCTCGTCACGGCCGACCGTGGCCTGGCCGGTGGTTACAGCACCAACGCGATCCGGACCGCCGAGTCGCTGATCGCCCGGCTGCAGGCCGACGGCAAGGAGCCGGTGCTCTACGTCATCGGCCGCAAGGGCGTGACGTACTACCGGTTCCGCAACCGGGACATCGCGGCGAGCTGGACGGGCTTCTCCGAGCAGCCGGGCTTCTCCGACGCCCGCGAGGTGGGCGAGACGCTGATCAAGGCGTTCACGGCCGGCGCGGACGACGCGGAGGGCAACGCCGGGGCGGACGGGGTGCTCGGGATCGACGAGCTGCACATCGTCTACACCGAGTTCAAGTCCCTGATGACCCAGACGCCGGTCGCGAAGATCATCGGCCCGATGCAGGTCGAGGACCGGCCGCGGTCCGAGGGCCTGCTGCCGGCGTACGAGTTCGAGCCGGAGGCCGAGGCGCTGCTCGACGCGCTGCTGCCGAAGTACATCAACACGCGGATCTACGCGGCGTTGATCGAGTCGGCGGCCAGCGAGTCGGCGGCCCGGCGGCGTGCGATGAAGAGCGCCACCGACAACGCCGAAGAGATGATCGAGAAGTACACGCGTGAGATGAACACGGCCCGCCAGGCCGGGATCACCCAGGAGATCAGCGAGATCGTCGGCGGCGCGAACGCGCTGGCCGCGTCGGGAAGTGAAGTGTGATGACTGCCCCAGTAGAGACCAAGACGGCCACGGGTCGCGTGGTCCGGGTCATCGGCCCGGTCGTCGACGCCGAGTTCCCGCGCGACGCCATGCCGGCCCTGTTCAACGCCCTGCACGTGGACGTGACGCTCTCCGGCGGCCAGAAGACGCTGACCCTCGAGGTCGCCCAGCACCTGGGTGACAACATGGTCCGCGCCATCTCGATGCAGCCGACCGACGGCCTGGTCCGCGGCTCCGAGGTCCGGGACACCGGCTCGCCGATCACCGTGCCGGTGGGCGACGCGGTCAAGGGCCACGTGTTCAACGCGATCGGCGAGGTCCTGAACCTCACCGAGGGTGAGACGCTCACGCCGGACGACCACTGGGGCATCCACCGCAAGGCCCCGGCCTTCGCGGACCTGGAGCCGAAGACCGAGATGCTGGAGACCGGCATCAAGGTGATCGACCTGCTCGCCCCGTACGTCAAGGGCGGCAAGATCGGTCTGTTCGGCGGCGCGGGCGTGGGCAAGACGGTGCTCATCCAGGAGATGATCACCCGTGTCGCCCGGAACTTCGGTGGTACCTCGGTCTTCGCCGGCGTGGGTGAGCGCACCCGTGAGGGCAACGACCTCATCGCCGAGATGACCGAGTCCGGCGTCATCGACAAGACCGCGCTGGTCTACGGCCAGATGGACGAGCCGCCGGGCACCCGGCTGCGGGTCGCTCTCTCCGCGCTCACGATGGCGGAGTACTTCCGCGACGTGAAGAAGCAGGAGGTGCTGCTCTTCATCGACAACATCTTCCGCTTCACCCAGGCCGGTTCCGAGGTCTCCACGCTGCTCGGCCGCATGCCGAGCGCCGTGGGTTATCAGCCGACCCTGGCCGACGAGATGGGCGAGCTCCAGGAGCGGATCACCTCCGTCCGGGGCCAGGCCATCACCTCGATGCAGGCGATCTACGTGCCCGCCGACGACTACACCGACCCGGCGCCGGCCACCACGTTCGCCCACCTCGACGCGACCACCAACCTGGAGCGGTCGATCTCCGACAAGGGCATCTACCCGGCCGTGGACCCGCTGGCGTCCTCGTCCCGGATCCTCGCCCCGGAGTTCGTCGGCCAGGAGCACTTCCAGGTCGCCACCGAGGTGAAGCGGATCCTGCAGCGCTACAAGGACCTGCAGGACATCATCGCCATCCTCGGCATCGAGGAGCTCTCCGAGGAGGACAAGGTCACGGTGGGCCGGGCCCGCCGGATCGAGCGCTTCCTGTCGCAGAACACCTATGCCGCCGAGCAGTTCACCGGCGTGCCGGGCTCGACGGTTCCGATCAAGGAGACCATCGAGGCGTTCAAGAAGATCAGCGAGGGCGAGTACGACCACTTCCCCGAGCAGGCGTTCTTCATGTGCGGCGGTCTCGAGGACCTGGAGAAGAAGGCCAAGGAGCTGATGGAGGGCTGAGAGCCCGCTCACACTCCACGGAGGCCGCCCCGACATGTGTCGGGGCGGCCTCCGCCTGTTGAGGGCCCCTCGTCACCAGCTGCCCGGTTCGCGGGCGGGCGGTTCCCCATACCGCGCGGTACCGTTCGTGACACGACGTTCACATCATGGGCGTTGATCCCTGCAACGAAACGGATCCGCCCGCCCGTCTACCAGTCGTGGGCGTGACGATGGGAGATGCTCGTGGGTAAGGGCGGCACGGACCGCGGCAAGCGGGCCCGGTGGCGTGGCGTGCCGCGGTGGGCCCGGGTCTGCACCATCCTCGGCGTCGTCATGATGGTGCTCAGCGGCTCCGTGCTGGTGGGCTACCACGCGCTGGTCGCCCGATACGAGGGCGCGGTCGGCAAGGGCGACCTCTTCGGTGACCAGGCGGCCGGGGCCAAGGAGAAGAAGAGCGACATCAAGGGCCCGTTGAACATCCTGCTGGTGGGCATCGACCCCCGCAACGCGAAGGCCCGCCCGCTCGCCGACTCGATCATGATCCTGCACGTGCCGGCCGGCATGGACCGGGGTTACCTCTTCTCACTCCCGCGCGACCTGAGGGTGGAGATCCCCGAATTCAGCAAGGCCGAATACGACGGCGGCACCGACCGGATCAACGCCGCCATGTCCCACGGCAGCGCGGTGCCCGGGCGGAACCCGAGCGCCGCCCAGGGCTTCGAGCTGCTCGCCACGACGGTGCAGCAGGTCACCGGGATCGAGCGCTTCGACGCCGGGGCGATCATCAACTTCACCGGCTTCAAGAAGATCGTGGACGCCATGGGCGGCGTCGACATGACCATCGAGCGCGAGGTCAAGTCCGAGCACATGCAGCCGGACGGCACGCCGCGCCAGCTCAAGGCGGGCGGTGGGGGCTACCTCGGCCCGCAGGCCGTCTACAAGAAGGGCAACGCCCACCTCAAGGGCTGGCAGGCGCTGGACTACGTCCGGCAGCGCTACCCGAAGAACGGCGTGCCGGACGCCGACTACGGCCGGCAGCGGCACCAGCAGCAGTTCGTCAAGGCGATGGTCAGCCAGGCGTTCAGCGCCGACGTGGTGGCCAACCCGGTGAAGCTGGACCGGGTGCTCCGCGCGGCCGGCCAGTCGCTGGTCTTCAACGGCCGGGGCAACGGCGTGGTCGACTTCGCCCTCGCCCTCAAGGGCATCCGGGCCGACTCGATCGAGACGATCAAGCTGCCCGGCGGCCCGGTCGAGACGAGCCGGGGCTACCAGGGTGAGCGCCTGCTGCCGCCCGCCGAGGACTTCTTCGCGGCCCTGCGCAACGAGCAGGTCGACGCGTTCCTGCTGGAGCACCCGGACTTCGTGCAGAAGAGCAAGTAGCGTGAGCGCCAACGGGCTCCGGCGGGTGCCGGGGCCGGTTGGCGTGACCGTGGCGCAGCTCTCGCCACCCGCGTTGGGTGGGCTCCGGGGGCGCGACTAGACTTTCGGCAATCCGCCGCCGCAGCAAGGAGACAGCGTGGCACAGCAGCTTCACGTCGAGCTCGTAGCCGTCGAGGAGAAGGTCTGGTCCGGCGAGGCCGAAATGGTCGTCGCCCGCACGACCGAGGGTGAGCTGGGTGTGCTGCCGGGGCACGCGCCCCTGCTCGGCCAGCTCGCGGAGCCCAGCCAGGTACGCATCAAGCAGGCCGGCGGCGAGCAGCTCGCGTACGACGTGGCGGGCGGGTTCCTGTCGGTGTCCGGTGAGGGCGTGACCGTCCTCGCCGAGAGCGCCACCCCGGCTACTCCGGCCCGCTGAGCCGACCCGCCGATGGAGATCGTGGAAGGGATCGGAATCGGCGTCGCGGTCATTCTCGCGGCGCTTCTGATCCTCTTCATCCGGCGGGCCCTGTTCACCCGCAGCGGAGGCATCATCCGGCTCAGCGTCCGGGTGTCCACGATGCTCGACGGCCGGGGCTGGTCACCCGGCTTCGGCCGTTTCGTCGGCGACGAGCTCCGCTGGTACCGCATGTTCAGCTTCGCCCTGCGCCCCAAGCGGGTGCTCTCCCGTAAGACCCTCGCGGTGGAGCGGCGCCGGCTGCCCGAGGGCCAGGAGCGGCTCTCCATGCCCGCCGACTGGGTGATCGTGCGCTGCACCAGCGACCACGCCCCGGTCGAGATCGCGATGGCACGGTCCACGGTCACCGGATTCCTCTCCTGGCTCGAGGCCGCCCCACCCGGGGCGGCCTCGCCGCGTCTGGCCTCCCAGGACTGGCCCGCCGCCTGACCCGCAACCCGGTAGAGCACGAACCGGACATTTCCCAGCCCTCTGCCCGCTCCCGCGCTCGTCGTGCGTCGCTCCCGTGCGAGCTGTCCGGTTGCGGATTCGTCGAGTGGAACGTCATGGGTGTCTCCGGGGTCCGGACGCACCCACGGTGTGCCACCGACTGACCGGCGCCGGGCGGTCTGTCCGTTTCGCGGGTGGTCGGCGGCACTCCGGTGGCGGAATGGCGGGCGGGTGGGGGTCGTTGTATCCCGGTGAACGGCCGAGGAAGACGCCCCGCCAGGCGGGGTGGCCAGGCCCGGAATGATGGTGGGCCGCCGGTCGTTGTACATGGTCCCGGCGCCGCGACGTGGCTCTGCCCCGCGCACCGGATGACCCCCTGAGACTTTCCCCCCTTGAGCGCCTGACGGTGCTTGCGCACATCCGACAGCCGACCCCCCGTCGGTGGGATGTCGCGCCAACCCCCGAATGGAGCTACCCCCATGAACACGATGCTGCGTAAGAGCGTGCTGGGTATTGCTGGTCTGGCCTTCACCGGCGGCGTCTTCGCCGGTCCCGTCGCCGCCCACGCGGCCGAGCCGGTGGACAGCACCAAGCCGGTCGCGGTGGCGGTGCAGGCCGACAAGCCGGACACCGGCAAGCTGATCCCGCACGGTGTGCAGGGCGCCCAGTCGAAGATCACCCTGAACGACGAGCAGACCGCGAACGCCAAGGCGATCATCGCGGCGACCAAGAAGGCCGGCCTGCCCGAGCGGGCGGCGGTCATCTCGATCGCCACGTCGCTGCAGGAGTCGAAGCTGGAGAACCTCGGCCACCTCGGCGACAAGAACGACCATGACTCGCTGGGCCTGTTCCAGCAGCGCCCGTCCAGTGGTTGGGGCACGCCGGAGCAGATCACCGACCCCGAGTACGCGACCCTGGCGTTCGAGAAGGGCCTGAAGCAGGTCGACGGCTGGCAGGACATGCCGCTGACCGAGGCCGCCCAGACCGTGCAGGTGTCGGCCTACCCCGACGCGTACGCGCAGTGGGAGCAGCAGGCCGCCGACATCGTCGCCCAGTACTGGAACAGCTGACCTGAACAACGCGCTGGCCGGCATCCCGAAGACGGGGTGCCGGCCAGTGGCGTGTCCGGAGCGTATTTCAGCCCACGCCGGCGACCAGCTCGACCTCGTACCCCTGGGTGTCGGACAGGTAGGCGGCGTAGGTCTGCGGGCCGCCCGCGTGCGGGTGGCGGTCCGGGAACAGCAGTTCCCAGCCGTGCCCGGGCGCGGCGGCGACCAGCCGGTCCACGGCGGCCGGCGGGCCGGCGTGGAAGGCCAGGTGGTTGAGGCCCGGCGCGCACCGGTCGTGCGCGCGCCCGGTGAGCGCCGGGGACTCCTCCAGGACCAGGTAGGTCGGGCCGAGCCGCCAGGACCGGCCGGCCGGCCAGTCCTGGTACGGCGTCCAGCCCAGCTCGCCGAGTAGCCAGCCCCAACTACGCCTGCCAGCGGCGAGATCGGGTACCCAGACCTCCACGTGGTGCAGCGCGCCGACGGTCAGCGCTTCCCGCCCGGCACCCATAGCACATCCCCATCCGGATTTGCCGTTCTTGACAGGATAAAGAGCAGATCGGAGAGCCGGTTGAGATACTTTGCCGGGAGCGTGCTGGTCCGGTCCGGGTCGTGCGTGACCAGCGCCCACGCCGCACGCTCGGCGCGCCGGGCGGTCGTCCGTGCCACGTGCAGCAGTGCCGCGCCAGCGGTGCCGCCGGGGAGGATGAAGGAGTCGAGCTTGCTCAGGCGCGCGTTGAACTCGTCGCACCAGCCCTCGAGGCGCTCCACGTACTCCTCGGTGACCCGCAGCGGCGGGTACTTCGGGTCCGGCTCCACCGGCGTCGCCAGGTCCGCGCCGACGTCGAACATGTCGTTCTGGATCGACTCCAGCACGGCCCGCAGCTCGTCGGGGAGCTGCCCCAGGGCGAGCGCCACGCCGATCGCGGCGTTGCACTCGTCCACGTCCGCGTACGCGGCGATCCGCGGATCGGTCTTCGGCACCTGCTCGTTGTTGCTCAGCCTGGTCATGCCGGCGTCGCCGGCCTTGGTGTAGATGCGCGTGAGGTGGACGGCCATGACGCACAGCCTACGGATACCGGACCTGACGATCCCGGCGCGGCCGGCCCGCACCGCCTGGCCGGCGGGGGTCGGGCCGGGCGATGCCGGCGACCCGGCGGTCAACGACGTCGACGTCATCCGGGTGCCCGGTGAGGCCCGGCTGGCCGGCACCGTGCACGTGGTCGGGGCGAAGAACTCCGCGTTGAAGCTGATGGCGGCGGCACTGCTCGCCCCGGGACGCAGCGTGATCACCAACGTCCCCCGGATCACCGACATCGCCATCATGGGCGAGGTGCTGCGCCGGCTCGGCTGCGCCGTACGCTTCGCCGCCGACGACCCGGTCGACCCCATGGTGGCCCGCGGCGGGGTGGAACGGTCCCGGTCGGTGGTGATCGACGTGCCGGAGCAGCCGGGCGCGGAGGCCGACTACGACCTGGTCCGCCGGCTGCGCGCGTCGATCTGCGTGCTCGGTCCGCTGCTGGCCCGCCGGGGCTACGTGCGGGTGGCCCACCCCGGCGGGGACGCCATCGGCTCGCGCGGCCTGGACATGCACATCGCCGGGCTGTCCCGGATGGGCGCGGAGATCTCCGGCGAGCACGGCTTCGTCATCGCCGAGGCCCCCGACGGGCTGTACGGCGCGGACATCCTGCTGGACTTCCCGAGCGTCGGCGCCACCGAGAACCTGGTGATGGCGGCGGTGCTGGCCCGGGGCACCACGACGATCGACAACGCGGCGCGGGAGCCGGAGATCGTCGACATCTGCACCATGTTGAACCGGATGGGCGCCCGGATCGAGGGGGCCGGCACGTCGACCCTGCACATCGTCGGGGTGCCCGAGCTGCGCCCGGTGCGGCACGCCACCGTGGGGGACCGGATCGTCGCCGGAACGTGGGCGTTCGCGGCCGCGATGACCCGCGGCGACGTGACCGTGACCGGTGTCGATCCAGCCTACCTGGAGGTCGCGCTGGACAAGCTGGTCTCGGCCGGCGGCCTGGTGGAGACCCGGGGCGGCGCCTTCCGGGTACGCATGGACGACCGGCCGAAGGCCGTCGACGTGGTCACCCTGCCCTTTCCGGGCTTCGCCACCGACCTGCTGCCGATGGCGATCGGGCTGGCCGCGGTCAGCGACGGCGGCTCGCTGATCACCGAGAACATCTTCGACGGCCGCTTCATGTTCGCCAACGAGATGATGCGGCTCGGTGCGGACATCAAGACCGACGGGCACCACGCCCTGGTGTGCGGCCACGAGCGCCTCTCCGGCGCCCCGGTACGCGCCACCGACATCCGGGCCGGCGCCGGTCTGATCATCGCCGGGTTGTGCGCCGACGGCGTCACCGAGGTCTCGCACGTGCACCACGTGGATCGCGGCTACCCGGATTTCGTGGCCGACCTGCGGGCCCTCGGCGTGGAGGTGGCGCGCGGGACGGCCCCCGAGGAGCCCGACCTCGCCATCTGAGGGGACGGCCTTAGCAGTCGTTCAGCCTCGCGGATAGGGTGCTGGCAGACACTCATTCGCAGCGAGGGAGAAGCAGATGGCGGGTCGACTCGCGGTCGTCGGTGCCGGGTTGATGGGCTCGGGCATCGCCCAGGTGGCGGCGCAGGCGGGCTGGCAGGTGACCCTGCGCGACCTGGACGACGCGGCCACCAAGCGGGGCGTCGACGGCATCCGGAAGTCGCTTCAGAAGTTCGCCGAGAAGGGGAAGATCGAGGCGTCCGAGGTCGAGGCGACCCTGGCCCGGATCACGCCGACCACCGAGCTGGAGGCGGCGGCCGACGCGGACATCGTCGTCGAGGCGGTCTTCGAGAAGATCGAGATCAAGCACGAGGTGTTCCGCGCGCTGGACAAGATCTGCAAGTCCGACGCGGTGCTGGCCACCAACACCTCGGCCATCCCGGTCACCCAGATCGCCACCGCCACCGAGCGCCCGGAGTCGGTCGTCGGCACCCACTTCTTCTCGCCGGTGCCCATGATGAAGCTCTGCGAGCTGGTCCGGGGCTACAAGACAAGCGACGCGGCCCTGGCCACGGCCAAGGCGTTCGCCGAGGAGATCGGCAAGACCGTCGTGGTGGTGAACCGGGACATCGCCGGCTTCGTCACCACCCGGCTGATCTGCGCCCTCGCCATGGAGGCGGTCAAGCTGGTCGAGTCCGGCGTGATCTCCGCCGAGGACCTGGACACGGCGTGCAAGCTGGGCTTCGGCCACGCCATGGGCCCGCTGGCCACGGTCGACCTGACCGGCGTGGACGTGCTGCTCAACGCCAGCAAAAACATCTACACCGACACCGCCGACGAGAAGTTCTTCCCGCCGGAGCTGCTCCAGCGCATGGCCACCGCCGGCGACCTGGGACGGAAGACCGGCCAGGGCTTCTACAGCTACTGATCCGTGCGCGCGTGACGCCCCCGGCCGCACCGGTCGGGGGCGTCACGCTTTCCGGGGTGGGGTCAGGGCCGCGCCGAGCAGGGCGAACGCGTCGGGGATGACCGTGCCCCAGTAGGTGAAGTTGTGCCGGCCATCGGCCCAGGCGGCGCGTACCGGGGGTTCGGGCAGCTCCCGGGCCAGCGCGCGGACGTCCCTGAGGAAGTTGTCCTGCCGGCCGCACCACAGGCCGACCGGGGTGCCGCGCAGCCGGTCCACACCGGTGAAGACCGCGTCGCCCGGGCGGACCGCGGGGGAGAAGGCGGCCACCGCCCGCAACCAACCGGGGTACGCCTCGGCGAGCAGCAACGCCCCGAACCCGCCCATCGACCAGCCCCAGACGGCGAGCCGGCTGCTGTCGAAGCCGCGCCGGGCGCACCAGGTGGGCAGCTCCTCGCGGACCATCCGCTGCGGGTCGTCGTCCCCGGAGCGGCGCCAGGAGAGCCGGCCACCGGTGGCTCCGGCCAGCGCGAAGGGCGGGGCGCCACGGCGTACCGCCTCGGTGAGGAAGCGGGCCAGCCCGAACCGGCCGTAGTCCCGGGGTGTGGCCGAAGCGCCGTGCAGCACCAGGCAAACGGGGAGACCCCGGCCGTCGCCGTACCCCTCGGGCACGGCCGTCCAGAAGTCCACCTCGCGGCCGCGGGCCCCGGAGGCGATCCGGATCAACCGCTCGTCCCCGGCCGGCGCGTCCGGCACGGCGGGCCCCGGCCCGGGCCGGGGCTCGGCGAGCTGGCGGGCGGTGAGCCCGCCGACCACCGCGACGCCGGCCACACCGGCGGCGGCCCCCAGCAGCGTGCGCCGGGTCAGGATGTGCGCCATGTCGGCGAGTGTGCCACCCCGGGCGGGCGGAAGGATCCCCGTCCCGCGAGGCGCCGACCGGTGCCCCTCAGCCGTCGCGCCCGGTGGTCCGGGGCCGGGTGCCCGCCGCCGTCGTTCGCGGGACCGCTGTGGCCGGTCCCGGCCTGGTCGGCCCGCCCTCGCCGGGAGGCGGCGCGGCGGGTCCGGGAGCGGTCCGCCGCAGGCCGGGGGTGAGGACGACGGTGGCGGCCAACGCCGCCGCGGCCACCAGGGCGACGGCGCGCGACGGCGCGACGAGGTCCGCGACCGCCCCCGCGAGCGCGGCGCACACCGCCTGGGCGGCCAGCATGCCGTTGCCGTGCAGGCCGAGCACCTGGCCACGGGCCTCGGGCGGTGAGTGGGTGATCAGCCGCTCCTGCAACGGCAGGGTGGCGGCGTAACCGACCGACGCGATCAGCGCGATGGCCATGGCCAGCGGCAGCGGCGGCGACAGGAGGACGGCCAGGTACGGAACCGCGAGCAGCAGCCGCAGCGGGTGGATCCACCGCTCGCGGCGGGCCGGCGTCAGGAACCGCCCCACCACCACGTCCCCGATCAGCATGCCGAGGGCGGCGGCGGCGAGCAGGAAGCCGGCGCGCTCGCCCGCGTACGGGACGAACAGCGCCTCGCAGCCGACGATCAGGCCGCCGGGCACCCAGAGGTTGAGCAGGAGCGACCGGCGACCGGGGTCGGCCCAGAGGGCCCGGTTGACGAGGTGGGTGCGCGCGACCGTCACCCGCCCGGCGGCCCGCGCCGGACGCTCGGCGAGCCCGAACCAGCCCACCGCCGCGGACAGCGCCCGCAGGACCAGGGCGAGCAGGAACACCTGGTACGGGCTCAGCCAGACGAGCAGGACGCCGGCCAGCCCGAACCCCGCGATCTGCATGACGCCGACGCTGGTGTTCAGGGTGGCCCGGGCCAGCACGTAGGCGTCGACCGGCACGATGTCGGTGAGCAGCGCCCACCGGGCGCCGCCGGCGACCGAGCCGACGTACGCGTTGGCGAAGATGATCGCGAAGCGGGCCCACAGCGGCAGCCCGGGCACGGCCTGCAGCGCCGCTCCGGCGGTGGCCAGCAGGGCGGCGAGGGTCAGCGCCCGGCGGGGCGGCACGCTGTCCGCTGCGGACAGCAACGTCAGACTGCCGAGGACACCCGCCAGCGGTGCGCCGAACATGCTCAGCGCGGTGAGCAGCGCCGAGCCGGTCGCCGCGTAGGTCAGCGCGCCCAGGGCCAGCGCCGACGTCGTGTGGGCGGCGATCCCGGCGCAGTTCGCCAGGAACAGGTTGCGGAACTCCCGGACCGCGAACAGTTCTGCGTACGTTCTCACCCGGGCATGGTCCGCATGCCCCCGGCCGATCCCCTAGAGTTACGTCTGGAGGCGAAACGTGGGCGTCTGGCAGGTGCCGTCCGATCTGGTCGCGCGGAGTCGGTTCACGGTCTCGCCGATGGCCGAGACGGTCGCGGCGCTGAAGGCGCTCCTCTTCGCGCAGGTCCCGTGGGAGCACGCCTGGCGACGACCTCACATCGACGCGTTCCGGGGGATGCTGGCCACCCGGCCGGTGGCCCGGGCGCTGGTGCCGGCGTCGTTCAACCTCCGGTGGATGGCGGACTTCCTCACCATCGCGCCCGCCTCGGCTGATCCGACGTTCGCGGCGGAACTGGCGGCCGTCGAGGGGTTGTCCGACGAGCGCATCCGGGCCGATCTGCGTGCCACCCGGCCGGGACCGCTCGCGGCCGAGCTGCTGGCTGACGGCCTCACCGGGCAGGTGGTGGAACTCCTGCAGTGGGTCTGGACGCACACCGTCGCGCCGGAGTGGCCGGAGCGGGAGCGCCGGCTGCGGGCGGACATCGTGGCCCGCACCGCCGCCCTGAGCACCCGCGGCTGGGCCGGAGCGCTCGCCGACATCAACCGCAACGTGCGGTGGCTGGGCGACGGTCGCCTTCAGGTCAACGACTACCCGGAACCGCCGCTGTCGCTGCACGAGGCCGAGCAACTGATCTTCCTGCCGGCCCACTGCCGCCGCGGCTGGGTGGTGTGGGACATGCCCACCCGGTTCGGGATGGTCTATCCGGCGCGCGGGATCCTGGTCGACCCCACCTCACCGGCGCCCGACGGTCTCGCCCGGCTGGTCGGCGCGAACCGGGCCGACATCCTGGCCCGACTCGACGCGCCGCTGAGCACCTCGCAGCTCGTGGTGGTGACCGGGCTGTCCCTCGGCACGGTGAGTGATCACCTGCGGGTGCTGCTCGACGCGGGCGCGGTCAGCAAGCGGCGGTCCGGGCGCGAGGTGCTCTACTGGCGCACGCCGCTCGGTGCCTCGCTCGTCGCCGGCGGGTGATCAGCCGTCGCGCTTGGTGGTCCAGCGGAACGTGGTGAGGCAGAGGACCAGCCCGATCACACACCACAGCCCGAGGACCAGGGCGACGCGGCCCAGCTCGAACGAGCCCCCCGGTTCCTGCGCGCCGAAGCTGTCCGGCAGGAAGACCGAGCGCAGCCCCTGGCACATCCACTTGAGGGGGAAGAGCGCGGCGACCTGCTGCATCCAGCTCGGCAGGCTGGTGAAGACGAAGAACACGCCGGAGATGAACTGGAGGACCAGGGCCACCGGGGTGACCACGGCCGAGCCGCTGCGGGCGGTGCGCGCCAGCGAGGAGATGGCGATGCCGCACAGGGTGCAGGCGGTGACGCCGAGGACGGCGACCCAGGCGAACGTGGCCCACCGGGCGGCGGTGTCCGGCAGCGTCAGGTCGAACAGCGCGACCGACACGGCGAGCAGCAGCGCGGTCTCGGCGATGCCGATGGCCACCACCATGAGCACCTTGCCGGCGAACCACACCCACTTCGGCATCGGCGTGCCCCGGTAGCGCTTCAGGACTCCCCGGTCCCGCTCGATCGGGATCCAGATGCCCAGGTTCTGGAAGCTCACCGTCATGAGGCCGGTCGCGATCATGCCGGTGATGAAGTACTGCGTGTAGCTCACACCCGGCGCGATCTCGTCGTTGAAGATCGCCGCGAAGATCAGGATCATGATGACCGGGAAGCCCATCGTGAAGACGACGGACTCCCGGGAGCGCAGGAACTGGGTGATCTCCAGCCGGCCCTGCCGCAGGGCGAGCGCCGCCCCGCCCGGCCGGCGGCCCGGGGCGGCGGCCACCGGGGCGGCCGGCTTCGTCGTGGTCGTCATCAGTGTCCGATCATCCGCAGGTAGACGTCTTCGAGGGTCGGCCGGGTCACGGAGAGGCCGGGGACCTCGCCGCCGAAACGCGCGGCCAGCTCCGCCACCAGCGCCGTCGGCGTCGCGGTCTCGGCCGTCTCCAGCGCCCCCTCGGGGGTACGCCAGGAGACCGTCGCCAGCGCCTCCTGGCGGTTGCCCAGCCGGTTCGGCGGGGCCACCTCGACCACCCGGCCGGCGGCGATCACACCGACCCGGTCGGCCAGGGCCTCGGCCTCGTCCAGGTAGTGGGTGGTGAGCACGATGGTGGTGCCGGCGGCGGAGAGGTCCCGGATCAGCTCCCAGAACTCGCGGCGGGCCTCCGGGTCGAAACCGGTGGTGGGCTCGTCGAGGAAGAGCAGCTCGGGGCGGCCGACGATGCCGAGCGCCACGTCGAGCCGGCGCTTCTGCCCACCGGAGAGGGTGTGCGTGCGGGCCCGGGCCTTGGCGCCGAGCCCGACCCGCTCGATCACCTTCTCGGGGTCCTCGGAGCTGGGGTAGAAGCCGGCGAAGTGCCGGACCACCTCGCCGACGGTCAGCTCGTCGAACTCGCCCGTGCCCTGGAGCACGATGCCGACGCGGGACCGCCAGTCCGCGTCCGGGTGGGCCGGGTCGGCGCCGAGCACCCGCACCTCGCCGGCGTCGCGTCGCCGGTAGCCCTCCAGGATCTCCACCGTGGTGGTCTTGCCCGCGCCGTTCGGGCCGAGCAGGGCGAACACCTCCCCGCGGCGGACGTCGAGGTCCACCCCCGCCACCGCGAGGTTGTCGCCGTACGCCTTGCGCAGCCCCCGTACGGAGATCGCGAGCTCGTCATCCATGACGTCCAGTGTGCGACTCCGGCGGGCCGGGCGGGGGCCCGGGGGTGTGGTGGTGTCGCCCATGTCGCGCCGCTCGTGCCCGTCGGTCCGCTCCATGGACCTGTGTGGTTTTCCACAGCCCGTTTTACTGAACGGTAACTTAAACTCCGGCCATGGATGAGAAGGCTCCTTCGGGGCGGTTGCCGGAGCGTGACCGGCCCTGGGTGATGCGCACCTACGCCGGGCATTCCTCCGCCGCGGCCACCAACGCGCTCTTCCGCCGCAACCTGGCGAAGGGGCAGACCGGGCTCTCGGTCGCCTTCGACCTGCCCACCCAGACGGGCTACGACCCGGACCACGAGCTGGCCGCCGGCGAGGTGGGCCGGGTCGGTGTGCCCGTGGCGCACCTCGGCGACATGCGGGCCCTCTTCGAGGGCATCCCGCTCGCCGAGATGAACACCTCGATGACCATCAACGCCCCGGCGATGTGGCTGCTCGGCCTCTACGGCACGGTGGCCGCCGAGCAGGGCGCCGAGCCGACGCGCTGCGCCGGCACCACACAGAACGACATCATCAAGGAGTACCTGTCCCGGGGGACCCACATCTTCCCGCCGGCCGCCTCGCTGCGGCTCACCGCGGACGTCATCGCGTACACGCTGCGCGAGATGCCGAAGTGGAACCCGGTCAACATCTGCTCGTACCACCTCCAGGAGGCCGGCGCGACGCCGGTGCAGGAGGTCGGCTTCGCCCTGGCCACCGCCGTCGCCGTGCTCGACGCGGTGCGCGACTCCGGCCAGGTGCCCGCCGAGCGGATGGGCGACGTCGTCCAGCGGATCTCCTTCTTCGTCAACGCCGGCGTGCGCTTCGTCGAGGAGATCGCCAAGATGCGCGCGTTCGGCGCGCTCTGGGACGAGATCACCCGCGACCGGTACGGCGTCGAGAACGCGAAGCAGCGCCGCTTCCGGTACGGCGTCCAGGTCAACTCGCTGGGCCTCACCGAGGCGCAGCCGGAGAACAACATCCAGCGCATCGTGCTGGAGATGCTCGGCGTCACCCTGTCCCGCGACGCCCGCGCCCGCGCCGTGCAACTGCCCGCCTGGAACGAGGCGCTCGGCCTGCCCCGCCCCTGGGACCAGCAGTGGTCGCTGCGCATGCAGCAGGTGCTGGCGTACGAGTCGGACCTGCTCGAATACCCGGACCTGTTCGAGGGCTCGCACGTGATGACCGCGCTGGTCGACGACATCGTGGCCGGGGCCCGGGTCGAGCTGGAGAAGGTGCTGGAGATGGGCGGCGTGGTCACCGCCGTGGAGACCGGCTACCTGAAGAGCGCCCTGGTCGCCTCACTGGCCGACCGGCGCCGGCGGATGGAGGCCGGCACCGACGTGGTGGTCGGCGTCAACCGGTACACCGAGACCGAGCCGTCACCGCTGACCGCGGCCGGCGCCGAGGCCATCGAGCAGGTCGACCCCGCCGTCGAGGCGGCCGCCACCACCGCCGTACGCGAGTGGCGAGCCGACCGGGACACGGCGGCCGTGGACGCGGCACTCGCCCGGCTGCGCGCGGACGCCGCGACCACCACGAACCTCATGCCGGCGACGCTGGAGTGCGTGCGGGCCGGCGTGACCACCGGCGAGTGGGCCGGCGCGCTGCGCCAGGTCTTCGGCGAGTACCGGGCGCCCACCGGCCTGTCCGGCGCGGCCGGCGCGGGCGGCGACGCCGGCCTGGGCGCGGTCCGGGAGCGGGTCGCCGCCACCGCGCGCGAACTGGGCAGCGGCCGGCTGCGGCTGCTCGTCGGCAAGCCCGGCCTGGACGGGCACTCCAACGGCGCCGAGCAGATCGCGGTACGCGCCCGTGACGCCGGCTTCGAGGTGGTCTACCAGGGCATCCGGCTGACTGCCGGCCAGATCGTGGCGGCCGCCGTGGAGGAGGACGTCGACCTGGTCGGCCTCTCGGTGCTCTCCGGGTCGCACCTGGCCGCCGTGCCGGCCGTGCTGGACGGGTTGCGTGCCGCCGGGCGGGCCGACCTGCCCGTGGTGGTCGGCGGCATCATCCCGGCGGCCGACGCGGAAGCGCTCCGGGCCGCCGGCGTGGCCCGCGTCTTCACCCCGAAGGACTTCGCGCTGACCGGCATCATCGACGACCTGGTCACCGTGATCCGCGAATCCAACGGCCTGTCCTGAGTCCGGCCGGGTTCGCAGTTCGCGGGCTGGGTCGGCCCGCTGCCGGCGAGCCCGCCCGGGTCAGCGGCTCGCGTAGGTCTGGCAGTCGGCCATGTCCATCTCGGGGCCGACGGTGATCGCCGGGGCGTGGCACTCCAGGTCGGAGTTGTGCCGGCAGTCCGCGCGCTGGCAGGCGCCGACCTGGGCGATCAGCTGCTCGACGCCGCCGCGTACCGGCAGCTCGATGAAGGTGTGGCAGTGCGCGTGATCGCTGCTGCCGATCGTGATGGCGAACGCGTGGCAGTCGTTGGTGTGGTTGTAGGCGCAGGACCTGACGGCGCACTCCTGGACCCGGGGCATCTCCATCGACGCGGTCATCTCTCCGGCCCTCCTCTGGACGTCTGTCCTGAACGTAGGCGTTCGTCCGGATCTTCACCCCCTTGATCCGAGTGCGGTCATGCGGTCGGGTGCCCCGCGGCCGTCAGCGCCGCGCAAAGCGGGCCGGGCTGGGTGGGCGGGTGGCTGGGTGGCCCGTGGGTGGGGCTGGCGCCGACGCGCCGATCCGTCCACGTCGTCACGTTGCGCCGACGCGCGGGCAGTCAGCCTGGGCCGGATGTCCGGTTGATGCCCGGCTTCGGTGGTGGGTGGAACGCTATGGGTGTCTCCGGGGTCGGGATGCACCCATACGGTTCCACTGGCCGTGCAGGTGTGGGCGGGGTGTCCGGTTCGGCGAGTGACCGGCGGCATCCCGGCGGCGGAATGGCCGGCCGGTGGGGGTCGTTATACCTGGTGCACGACCGAGGAAGGACGGCCCGCCGAGGCGGTGCCCCAGCCCCCCCGGGAATGGTGGTGGCCGGCCGGTCGTTGTACATGGTCCCGGCGCGACGAAGAGGCCCCCGCCCCGTGCGCCGGATGATCCCCCCAAGACTTTCTTGAGCGCCTGACGTGGTGCTTGCGCACACCCCCCAGCCGGCCCCCGTCGGTGCGTGTGCGCCAACCCCCGAATGGAGCTACCCCCATGAACACGATGCTGCGTAAGAGCGTGCTGGGTATTGCTGGTCTGGCCTTCACCGGTGGCGTCTTCGCCGGTCCGGTCGCCGCCCACGCCGACGCCCGTCCCGTCGAGGGCAAGCCGGCCGCGGTGGCGACCGTGCAGGGCGCCCAGTCGCACATCGACCTGAACGACGAGCAGACCGCCAACGCCAAGGCGATCATCGCGGCGACGAAGAAGGCCGGCCTGCCCGAGCGGGCCGCGGTCATCTCCATCGCCACGAGCCTGCAGGAGTCGAAGCTGGAAAACCTCGGCCACCTCGGCGACGCCAACGACCACGACTCGCTGGGCCTGTTCCAGCAGCGCCCGTCCAGTGGTTGGGGCACGCCGGAGCAGATCACCAACCCCGAGTACGCCACCCTGGCGTTCGAGAAGGGCCTCAAGCAGGTCGACGGCTGGGACACCATGCCGCTGACCGAGGCCGCGCAGACCGTGCAGGTGTCGGCCTACCCGGACGCCTACGCCCAGTGGGAGCAGCAGGCCACCGACATCGTCCACCAGCACTGGAACAGCTGACCGCGAACAACGCGCTGGCCGGCACCCCCAACACGGGGTGCCGGCCAGCGGCGTATCCGAAGCGTGAAGGACTCAGACCCGGAAGCCGGCAGCCCGGGCCGCCCGACGTTCCCGCCTCCGTTCACGACGCCGTCGCAGGAACCAGAAGAGGAACGCCACGAACCCGAGGAGGAACACCAGCACGAGCACCGGCAGCAGGATCGCCACCACCGACATGACGGCGCTGGTCGCGTCCTCGGCGGTGCTGGCCACCGGCGCGCCGAAGCCCGCGGTGGTCGCGTTGATGACCGGGCGGGCCGCGGACTTGAGCAGGTGCACGCCGAGCGCGAGGAGCACGCCGACGACCACCGGCACCCACTGGTGCGTGGAGAAGAAGGTGTCCGGGTCGCTGACCGTCACCGTCTCGGAGCTGGAGCCGGCCCCGAAGGCCAGCCCGCCCGCGGTGGGCCGGACCACCGTCTGCACCACGTCGTTGACGTGGTCGACCACCGGCACCTTGTCGGCCACGACCTCGACGGCGAGCAGTACGGCGAGGATCAGCAGGACCCACCCGTTGCCCAGCCACTGCCAGCCGCTCGGCAGCTCCATGAGGTCGGTGTAGCGCGCGAGCAGACCCATCAGCAGAAGGGGGATGTAGGCGTTCAGGCCCGCCGACGCGGCGAGCCCGGAACCGGTGAGGACCTCGAGCACGATCTCAATATGACACCGGTACGCCAGTGGCGCTCGTCGGCGACGGCGGGGTGCTCCGCTACCCTCGTCGGGTGCGGTTGGTGATTGCGAAGTGCTCGGTGGACTACGTCGGACGACTGTCGGCACATCTGCCGCCGGCCACCCGGTTGCTCATGGTGAAGGCGGACGGGTCGGTGTCGATCCACGCTGACGACCGTGCCTACAAGCCGTTGAACTGGATGAGCCCGCCGTGCCGGCTGGAGGAGGCCCCCGGTGTGTGGCGGGTGGTCAACAAGGCCGGCGAGGAGCTGCGCATCACCCTGGAGGAGATCTTCCAGGACACCTCGTACGAGCTGGGTGTGGACCCGGGCCTGCGCAAGGACGGTGTCGAGGCGCACCTGCAGGAGCTGCTGGCCGCGAACCCGGAGACCCTCGGCGAGGGTTTCACGCTGGTACGCCGGGAGTACATGACCGCGATCGGCCCGGTCGACCTGCTGTGCCGGGACGCCAACCAGCGCGCGGTCGCGGTCGAGGTGAAGCGGCGCGGCGAGATCGACGGCGTGGAGCAGCTCACCCGCTACCTCGAGCTGATGAACCGCGACCCGCTGCTCGCCCCGGTCGCCGGGGTGTTCGCCGCGCAGGAGATCAAGCCGCAGGCGCGGGTGCTCGCCACCGACCGGGGCATCCGGTGCGTGGTGGTGGACTACGACAAGCTGCGGGGCATCGAGCGCGACGAGCTGACCCTGTTCTGAGCCGGGCGGGCCGGGGCGGTCAGCGGCCCCGGCCGTACATCAGCTTGGCGGCCTTGACCAGGCGGGCGACGTCGGCGGGGGTGCGTTCGAAGGTCATCGACGGCAGCAGCGAGCGGGCCCGGCGGCGGGTGATCGACTTGGCCCGGCCGAACTCGCGCAGCCCGTCCTCGCCGTGGATCCGGCCGAAGCCGGAGTCGCCGACGCCGCCGAACGGCAGTGTGGACATGCCGGCGAAGGTCAGCGTCGAGTTGACCGCGGCCATCCCGGAGCGCAGCCGCCGCGCGACCGCCACGGCCCGCTTGCGGCCGAAGACCGAACCCCCGAGGCCGTACGACAGGGCATTGGCGCGTTCGACGGCCTCGTCCACGTCGCGGACCCGGTTGACGGTCAGCGTCGGCCCGAAGGTCTCCTCGCGCACCGCGGCGGAGTCCTCCGGAACGTCCACGAGCACGGTCGGGTGCACGTACGGCGGCTGGACCGCCTCGGGTCCGCCGAGCACCGGTCGGCCGCCGGCGGCCACCGCGTCGTCGATGTGCCGCCGGATGACGTCGACCTGGGACGGCATGGTGATCGGCCCGATGTCGGCGCCGTCGGGGCCGACGGTGAGTCGGCCGGCCTTGGTGACCACCTTGTCGACGAAGGCGTCGAAGACCTGGTCGACCGCGTAGACGCGCTCGATGCCGATGCAGGTCTGCCCGGCGTTGGTCAGCGCGCCCCAGACGCACGCCTCGGCGGCGGCGTCCAGGTCGGCGTCGGAGTCGACGATCATGGCGTCCTTGCCGCCCGCCTCCAGCAGCACCGGGGTGAGCGTCTCGGCGCAGGCGGCCATCACCTTCCGGGCGGTGGCCGTCGAGCCGGTGAAGGCCAGCTTCGCCACCCCCGAGCGGCACAGGGCCGCGCCGACGTCGCCGAGCCCGTGTACGGCCTGGAAGACGGGCTGCTCCGGCACCACCTCGGCGAACCGGTCCACGAGCCACTGCCCGACGGCCGGGGTGTACTCGCTCGGCTTGAACACCACGGCGTTGCCGGCGGCGAGGGCGTAGGCGGCGGAGCCGATCGGGGTGAAGACCGGGTAGTTCCACGGCCCGATCACGCCGACCACCCCGTAGGGCTGGTATTCCAGGTGGGCGGTGAACTCGGCGAGGATCAGCCGGGAGCGGACCCGGCGCGGCCCGAGCACCCGCCGGGCGTTGCGGGCGGCCCAGTCGATGTGCTCCAGCGCGGTGAGGATCTCCACCACGGCGTCGCCGACGGGTTTGCCGCCCTCGGTGTGCACAAGTTCGGCCAGCTCCTCCATCCGGCGGGCGAGCACGCCGCGCCAGCGCAGCAGCCGGTCGCGCCGGCCGGCGAAGCCGAGCCCGGCCCACCAGTCGGCGGCGACGCGGGCCTGCTCCACCGCAGCCCGCACGTCCGCCTCGGTCGCGACGGGAAACCGGCCGGCCTCCGCGCCGGTCGCCGGACTGGTCGACACCAGTCGGCCGTCGGAGATGAGCGGGGCTCCCGGGACATGCACAGCCGTCATGGCCGGAGTCTAGACCCGAGCGTTACTCACCGGTAGGCCCCGCGGGAGCCGTACCCTCTGCCCAGGTCGGCGGTGTCGCGGGCCCGACGGGATCGACGGATGTGCCCCGGGTTGAACCGGCGGCGCCCGCCGAAACGGCCAACGGGAGATGGCCGGCCGGGGTCCCGGGGGTGACCGCGCGGTGGTGGGACCGATTACGGTGAGGTGGCAGGCTGACGCCGCGAGCGACGGTGGGGTGGAGGTCGACTGTCCATGGAGGAGCATCCGGAACTGATGCCGCTGTTGACGGTGTCGGGTGGGGCGATGCGCGGGCTGAGCTTCCGGGTCGGCCGGGATCCACAGCTGGTCGGCCGGGCGCCGAGCGCCGACATCGTGCTCGCCGATCCGCACCTGAGCCGGCGGCACGCGACGGTGCAGGCCACCGTCGACGGGGTGGTGCTCACCGATCTCGGCTCGACGAACGGCACCTGGCTCAACGACCAGCGGATCGTCGGCAGCGTGCCGCTCACCGACGGTGACGTGATCCGGGTCGGCCGCACCGACCTGCGCTTCTTCGACCCGGGCGTGGCCCGGACCGACCCGGTGGGGATGAGCTTCGGGCAGCCGCGCCGCGACCAGCGGCCCACCCTGCCGCTGCCGGTTCCGCCCACGACGCGGGCGCCGATCGAGTCGCGCGGCACGCTGCCGTTGGCGGTCGACGCGCACCGCTGAGCCGGGGCTCGGCCACACCGGCCGCCGGCCCCGCATGGGGGCGGCACACATGGACCGGTCGCGGCCGACCGTGCCAGCATGCGCGGATGGGGAGCGAGCGACACACCGTCCGGGCCAACGGCATCGTCCAGGCGGTCCGGGTGGCCGGCCCGCCGGACGGCGTTCCGGTGCTGCTGGTGCACGGCAACGTGTCGTCCGCCGCCTTCTGGGAGCCACTGCTGCCCCGGCTGCCTGGGACGCTCCGGGTGGTCGCCCCCGACCTGCGCGGATACGGCGACACCGACACCGCCCCGGTCGACGCCACCCGGGGCCTCGGCGACTTCGCCGACGACGTGGCGGCCCTGCTCGACGCCCCCGGCCTGTTCGCCCCCGGGGCCCGGCCGGTGGTGGTCGGGCACTCGCTGGGCGGTGGGGTGGCGATGCGGCTGCTGGTCGACCACCCCGACCGGGTGGCCGGGCTGCTGCTGGAGGCGCCGGTCTCCCCGTACGGCTTCGGCGGGACCCGGGACCACGACGGCACCCCCACCACGCCCGACTTCGCCGGGACCGGGGCGGGCACCGCGAACCCGGACTTCGTGGCGCGGCTGGCCGCGCGCGACCGGAGCGCCGACGGCCCGACCAGCCCGCGCGCCGTGCTGCGCTCGGCGTACGTGGCCGACCCGGCGTCGCTGGGCGGGGACGAGGAACTGCTGCTGGAGAGCATGCTGACCACCGCCACCGGCGAGGACAACTATCCCGGCACGGCGGCCGCCTCGGCGCACTGGCCGGGCACGGCGGCGGGGGAGCGGGGCGTGCTCAACGCGCTGGCGCCCGCCCACTTCCGGCTCGCCGACGAGCTGGTCGCCGTCCCGGCCAAGCCGCCGGTGACCTGGGTACGCGGCGACGCCGACGTGATCGTCTCGGACACCTCGCTGTTCGACCTGGCGTACCTGGGGTCGCTCGGGGTGGTGCCGGGCTGGCCGGGAGCGGCGGACTGCCCGCCGCAGCCGATGGTCGGCCAGACCCGGGCGGTGCTCGACCGGTACGCGGCGGCCGGCGGGACGTACCGGGAGGTGGTGCTGCCCGGCTGCGGGCACAGCCCGCACCTGGAGCGGCCGGCCGAGTTCGTCGCCGAGCTGCTGGCGCTCACGGAGGTGCCCTCCGGGGTCTGAGCGACGCGGTGCGTGAAATATCCCACGGCGTCTCGACAACGCAGCGTCACATGGCAGACTCCGGCGCATAACCTTAGCCGCCGTTCATGGCGGCGACGGCGGAGTCAACCAGGGGAGGCCGGTCGTGGCGCGCGAGTTCACCAGTGTGGGTGTGGTGGGTCTGGGCACCATGGGTGCCGGCATCGTCGAGGTGTTCGCCCGCAACGGCATCGACGTGGTGGCCGTCGAGATCTCCGCGACCGCCCTGGAGCGCGGCCGGGCCACCCTCACCGGCTCCACCGACCGCGCCGTCGCCAAGGGCAAGCTCGCCGAGGCCGACCGGGACGCGCTGCTGGCCCGGATCGACTGGCAGGTCGGCCTGGACGCCCTGCACTCGGTGGACCTGGTGATCGAGGCGGTGCCGGAGCACCTGGACCTGAAGCAGCGGATCTTCGCCGAGCTGGACCGGGTCTGCCGGCCCGAGGCGATCCTGGCCACCAACACCTCCTCACTGAGCGTCACCGAGATCTCCGTGGCCACCACCCGGCCGAACCAGGTCATCGGAATCCACTTCTTCAACCCGGCGCCGGTCATGAAGCTGGTCGAGGTGGTCCGCACCGTGGTCACCTCCGCCGACGTGGTGGCCGACGTGGAGGCGCTCTGCGCGCGGCTCGGCAAGGTCGACGTCACCATCAGCGACCGGGCCGGGTTCATCGCCAACGCCCTGCTGTTCGGTTACCTGAACCACGCGGTCGGCATGTTCGAGTCCCGGTACGCCACCCGCGAGGACATCGACGCCGCCATGAAGCTCGGCTGCGGCCTGCCCATGGGCCCGCTCGCGCTGATGGACCTGATCGGTCTGGACACCGCGTACGAGATCCTGGACACCATGTACCGGCGCGGCGGGCGCGACCGCCGGCATGCCCCGGTGCCGCTGATCAAGCAGATGGTCACGGCCGGCCTGCTCGGCCGGAAGTCCGGCCGCGGCTTCTACACCTACGAGCGGCCGGGCTCCCCGGTCGTCGTACCCGACGAGCACACCCCGGTCACCACGGGCGCCGCGCTCGCCGACGGCGCCCGGGCGATCGCCAAGGTCGGCATCGTCGGCTCCGGGACCATGGCCACCGGCATCATCGAGGTCTTCGCCAAGGCCGGCTACGAGGTCATCTCGGTGACCCGCGGCGCGGAGAAGTCCGCCAAGGTCTGCGAGGCGGTCAAGACCTCCCTGAACAAGGGCGTGGTGCGGGGCAAGCTCAGCGAGACCGACCGGGACGCCGCGCTCGGCCGGGTCACCTGGTCGGCCACCCTGGACCACCTGGCCGACGTCGACCTGGTGGTCGAGGCGGTGGTCGAGGAGCTGAGCGTCAAGAAGGCCCTGTTCGCCAGCCTCGACGAGATCTGCAAGCCGGGCGTCGTGCTGGCCACCACCACCTCGTCGCTGCCGGTGATCGACGTGGCGATGGCCACCCAGCGGCCGGCCGACGTGATCGGTCTGCACTTCTTCAACCCGGCGCCGATCATGCCGCTGGTGGAGATCGTGCGGACCATCCGCACCTCGGCGGAGACCGCCGCGACCGCCCGGGCGGTCTGCGCGGGGCTGGGCAAGACCGGCGTGGTCTGCGGCGACCGGTCCGGGTTCATCGTCAACGCGCTGCTGTTCCCGTACTTGAACGACGCGGTGAAGATGCTGGAGGCCAGCTACTCGACGGCGGACGACATCGACTCCGCCATGAAGCTCGGCTGTGGCTACCCGATGGGCCCGTTCGAACTGCTCGACGTGGTCGGCCTGGACGTGTCGCTGGCCATCCAGCGGGAGCTCTACCTGGAGCTGCGCGAGCCGGGCTTCGCCCCCGCCCCGCTGCTGGAGCACCTGGTCACCGCCGGCTACCTGGGCCGCAAGAGCGGCCGCGGTTTCCGGGACCACACCCGGCGCTGATCCGGGTCAACGCCGGACGCCGGTGACGGCGTCTTCAGGACGTGACCTTCGAGGAGTACGTCGGCAGCCGCGGCCCGGCCCTGTTGCGCCTGGCCCGGCTGCTGACCGGGGACGCGCACCGCGCCGAGGACCTGACGCAGGACGTGCTGGCCCGCGCGTACGTGCACTGGCGGAAGATCGCCCGGGCCGACCGGCCCGACGTGTACGTACGGCGGATGCTGGTCAACGCGAACAGCTCCTGGTGGCGCCGGCGGTCCAGCCGCGAGCTGGCCGTGGACACCTTCGCCGAGCGGCCCGAGCGCGGTGACCTCGGCGGCGAGGCCGCCGACCGGGACGAGATGTGGCGGTTGATCCGCGCCCTCCCGGACCGCCAGCGCGCCGTGCTGGTGCTGCGCTACTACGAGGACCTGGACGACGCGACGATCGCCCAGATCCTCGACTGCTCGCCGGTCACCGTCCGCACCCACGCGATGCGGGCGCTCGCCCAGCTCCGGGAGCGCTGCGGCGTCCCGACGACGAAGGGGAGCCGGCAGTGACCGACCTCGACCAGCGGATCGCCTCGGTGCTGCGGGAGCACGCCGAGGGGCATACCGACACCCACCGCCTGCTGCGGGAGTCCCGCGCCCGCGGCCGGCGCCGGCAGGTGCGGCGACGCGTCGCCGCCGGGACCGCCCTAGCCCTCGTCGGCGTGGTCGGCTTTGCCGGCGTGACCGGTACGGACCTGGCCGGGCTCGCCGGGCGGAAGCCGTCGACTGCTGCCTCGCCGGCCGACGCGGCGCCTGTGCCGCCCCACGCCGACGGGGTGCCGGGTGCCGCCCAGCGTCCCGAACTGGTCGGCGCCGACCCGCAGGTGCTGCACTTCTCCGTCGATCCGGCGAAGGGCCGCTACCTCGGCTGGGCGGTCCAAGGGCGACAGGTCGAGGTGGTGCGCTTCGACCCCGGTGATGGCCGGGTGGTCACTGTCGAGGTGTCCCGTTCCGCGGCGTTCGCCGGCAGCAGCATCGAGGGGTGGCCGGTGGCTTCAACGCCGAAGCCCAGCTTCGACGGCGCCATCCAACGGGTGGCCCTGGGCAACGGCAGCCCGGGGTATGTCACCTGGTGGCGGCCGGCCGCCGGGCTCTACGCGCGCGCGAGCATGCGCGGAGGCGACCCGTTCATGCTCACCCGCGCGCTCACCGCGGTGCGGTGGGACGAGGCGCGCCGGTGCGCGACGCCGCTGCGGCTGACCTCGTTGCCGCCGGGTGCGTCGATCGACTCCTGCTCCGTCGACGTCGCCGCCTTCCCGGGAGGCCTCAAGGTCCAACTCACCATCAACCGGGAGCCGTCGGCGACCATGTGGGTGCAGCTGCTCTACGGGACGCAGATCGCCGGAAGCTCCACGGAGAGCAACCGCACGGTGGGGGGTCGTCCCGCCTACCTCTATCCGGCCGGTACGAAGATGGAACTGCTCGGCATTCCGAGAGCTCACCTGACCGCCGATGTGGGCGGGCCGTGGACGGACGGCGTTCTCAAGGACCAGCCGACTTTCACCGAGGCCGACATGGCGAGCGTGCTGGCCGGGGCGCAGGTGGCGAAGGAGCTGACCGACCCGGAGACCTGGGACTGACCGGTGCCGCCGGCCGGAGCCGCCCGACCCGGGTCGCTCCGGCCGGCGGACCGTACGCTTGGTGACCGTGAGCCCCCGTCGCAACCGTCCCCGCCGGGACGACACCACCCACCTCGACGCCGAGCGGGCGCGCCAGGGCGTGCCGACCGTCCAGCAGTGGCGCGACGGCGACTGGCAGGTGCGCGGGATCACCGGCGGGGCGTCGGTGAAGACGTACCGATGCCCCGGCTGCGACCAGGAGATCCGCCCGGGGGTGGCGCACGTGGTGGCCTGGCCGGCCGACGACCGGGGTGACCTGACCGACCGCCGGCACTGGCACAGCGGCTGCTGGCGGGCCCGGGACCGGCGCGGGCCGAACCTCCAGCGCGGACGCGGCGCCCCCCGGCACGGCTGAGCGATCTGGATCACCCTGTTTCCGCCCCGGCGGGCGGCGCGGACGGCGGCGCGGGAGACTGGAGCGGTGAGCACACCGATCCGTGCGTCGTCGATCCTGCCCGGCCGCCGGGAGGACATCGAGCTGCACACCGCCGACGGCCTGAAGCTGGTCGGCGAGCTGGCCCGGCCGCTGGAGCGGGAGCCGGCCGGCACCCTGGTCTGCCTGCATCCGCTGCCCACCCACGGCGGGATGATGGACAGCCACGTGTTCCGCAAGGCGGCCTGGCGGCTGCCCGCGCTGGCCGACCTGGCCGTGCTCCGCTTCAACACCCGGGGCACCAGCAGCGTCCGCGGCACCAGCGAGGGGGCCTTCGACAACGCGGTCGGCGAGCGCTTCGACGTGGCCGCCGCCATCGAGTACGCCGAGTTCCACGAGCTGCCGAACATCTGGCTGGTCGGCTGGTCGTTCGGCACCGACCTGGCGCTGAAGTACGGCTGCGACCCGGCCGTGGCCGGCGCCATCCTGCTCTCCCCGCCGCTGCGCTACTCCGCGCCCGCCGACCTGACCGTCTGGGCCGAGTCCGGCCGGCCGCTCACCGCCCTGGTTCCGGAGTTCGACGACTACCTGCGCCCCGAGGAGGCCCGGCAGCGCTTCGCCGCGGTGCCGCAGGCCGAGGTGGTCGGGGTTCCCGGCGCCAAGCACCTCTGGGTGGGCGACGCCGAGACGGTGCTCAACGAGATCGTCAGCCGGGTCAACCCGGCCGTGCCGGTCCCGCTGCCGACCACCTGGGACGGCCCCATGGAGACCGGCGACGTCAGTGCGTACGCCGACCGGACGGTGGCCGCCTTCGCCGACACCCCGGTGCCCGGTCCGGAGCAGCGCCGGGCCGGCTGACGGTCAGCGGGACTCCTGCCGCGGCAGCACCACCTCGCGCAGGATGAGCTGGAGCGCGGCCACCGTGGGGATGGCGATCAGCGCGCCGACCACGCCCAGCAGCGACACCCCGAGCAGAGCGGCCAGGAGCGCGGCCACCTCGTTGACGGAGACCGCCCGGCGCATGATCTTCGGGTAGATCAGGTAGTTCTCGACCTGCTGGTAGATCAGGAAGAACACCAGGCAGGCGATGCCGACGGGCAGGTCGGTGGCGAGCCCGACCAGGGTCACCACCACGGCGCCCAGGGTCGCCCCGATCTGCGGGATCAGGTCGGTCACCGCGACCACCACGGCCAGGGCGAAGGGGTACGGCAGCCCGACCACCAGCGCGAACACGAAGGTGCTCGCCCCGGCCAGCACCGCGATGGCCAGCGCACCGACCATGTACGCGCCGACCCGCGCCAGGATCTCGTCGCCGATGAGCCGGACCCGCTCCCGGCGGGTGCGGGGCACCAGCGCGTACCCGAGGTCGCGCAGCTTGTTGAAGTAGGCCAGGAAGTAGATCGTCAGCACCAGCACGGTCAGCGCCCGGAAGATGGTGCCGAAGATGAGCTGCGCCCCGCCCAGCACGCCGCCGAGGGCCCGGCCGATGGTGTCCGCGTTCGCCGCCGACTGGACGCGCTGCATCACGTCGTAGCGCTCGACGAAGTCGTTGACGGTGGGGTTGCGGCGCAGCTCGTCGACGTAGCCGGGCAGGTGGTCGATGAACTGCCCGGACTGGGTCACCACCGGCGGCACCAGCGCCAGCAGCCCGCCGACGATCAGCAGTACGACGGTCAGCGTCACCACCGTCACGGCCAGCCCCTGCGGCACCCCCCAGCCGCGCAGGCGCACCACGGCCGGGTGCAGGCCGACGGCGAGGAAGAGCGCGATCACCACCAGGACCAGGATGCCGGCCGAGTTGCGTACGCCCAGGAAGACCGCGTACGCCAGGAGCACGCCGAGCGCCCCGGTGAAGCCGATCAGGAAGCTGCTGCGCCGCAACGGGCGGCCCGGCACGCCGAAGCGTCCGCTCGGCTCGAACTCGGTCGGCTCGGTCTCCGCGCCGACCTCGGCCAGCGGGGGCTTGCCGGTCAGGGCGGGGCCGGGTTCGGGGCGCGACGGGTCGGGCCGGTCGTCGCCCGGGCCGGCGGATCCCTCCTGCGACACCCGTGCCTCCCCGGCTCCCGCTCCGGCCCGGCGGAGCGCCCCTGCGGCGGACCGTGCGCACCGGAGGAGATCCTCGGTGGCGCGGCCCCTGCACCCGGCAGGCTATCGGTCGACGCCCGCCCCGACCATCCCCTCCGCCTCGATCCCGCCGCTCCGGCGGGGTGAGCCGCCGGCGGGCTGGCGACCGGGGGACCGGCCCGGGTCAGTCCTTGTCGACGGTGACGGCGCTCGGCTTGGCGCTGCGCTCGTCGGTGGTCGGCTTGGACGGGCGCTTGCCGTTCTCGCCGGTGCTGGTGATCTTCGTGGGGGTGGCGCCCCGGCCGCCCTCGCCGGGCACGGCGGCCACGGTCGGCTCACCCTCCACACCGGCGCTGGCCTCGGAACCGTCCACGGTGGTCACGGGTTCGGCGACCGGACGGGCCTTCGCGCCGTCCGCCGCCGGCTCCCCGGCGGCCTCGGCGGGAGCGCCGCCGTCGGGGGAGACCGTCGCGGTGCCCTTGGCGGTGGCGGGGACCGGGGCCCGGTCGTCCGCCGGCGTGCCGTTCGCGCCGCGGCCGCCCGCGGCGGTGGCCAGCTCGGCCGGGTCGACGGGAGTGGTGGCGAGGCCGGCCGGCCCGGCCTCCGTGTGCAGCTCGGCGAGCCGGCGCTGGAGGTCGTCGGACTCCTGCCGGGACTTCCAGGTCTCCGTGCGAAGGTCGGCCAGCTCCTGCTGGGCGTTGGCGATCTCCAGCATCACCTGGGCGAGCTGCTGCCGGCCGGCGGCCACCTCCTGCTGGGTGGCCGCGAGGTGCTGCTGGGTGGTGGCCAGGTGCTGCTGGGTGGTGGCCGCGTACTCCTCGAACTGCCGCCGCGAGGCGGCCACGTGCTCGTCGGCCTTGCGGCGCCTGCCGGCGGCGTCCTCCTCGGCCCGGCGCAGCAGCTCGGCGGCCTCCTCCTCGGCCCGCTGGCGCATGGTGAGCGCGTCCTGCTCGGCGGCCTGCCGGAGCTCCGCCGCGCCCTGCTCGATCTCCGCGCGCCGGGCCGTGTACGTCTTCTCCAGCTCGTCCTGCCGCCTGGTGTGCTGCTTGTCCAGCTCGTCGCGGCGCTTGGCGAACTCCTGCTCGGCGGTGGCGCGGCGCTGGGCCAGCTCCTTCCCCACCGTCTCCTGCCGGGCCTTGACCTCCTTCTCCACGCCGGCCCGCCAGGCGCCCAGCTCCTGCTGGGTCTGCGCGCGGGCCTGCTGGACGTACGCCTCGGTCTCGTTCCGCATCCGCTGCACGTACGCGTCGACCTCGGCGCGGTTGCGCTTGCCGGCCTCGGTGGCCTCGGTGGTGAGCCGGTTGGCCTCGGTCCGGGCCCGGCCGCGGGTGACCTTCGCGGCCTCCTCCGCGTCGTCGACGATCTTCTTGGCCTCGGCGAGCGCCTTGGCGTGGGTGGCCCGGCCGGCCTCGGCGGCGGAGTCGGTGAGCCGCTTGGCCTCCTGCTGGGCCTTGGCGTGCACCTCCTTGGCCGCCTCGCGGAGCTGGGTGGCCTCCTGCTGGGCCTTGGCGAGCGCCTCCTTGGCCGCCTCGCGCAGCCGGCTCGACTCCTGCTGGGCGCGGGCGTGGATCTCCTTGGCGGTGTCCCGGAGCTGGGTGGCCTCCTGCTGCGCCTTGGCCAGCGCGTCCTGGGCGGTCTTGCGCAGCTTCTCGGCCTCGGCCTGGGCCGCGGAGAGGGTGGCCTCCGCCTCGGCCTTGCGGGCGGCGGTGTGCCGCTCCTCCTCGGCCCGGCGGGCGGCGAGGGCGATCTCGAAGTCCTTGAGGGCCTGGGCGGCCTGCTCCCGGGCCTCCTCGATGATGTGCTCGGCGGCCGCCCGGCGGGCCTCGATCTCCTCGTTGGCGGCGGCCAGGATGTCGTCGGCCTGTTCCTCGGCCATGGTGAGGATCTGCTCGACCCGGGGACCGAGGTGCCGGAACGAGGCGCGGTCCACCACACCCACCTGCTTGCGTACCTGGGCGAGGTCGCGTTGCAGCACCTCGACCTGGCCGGCCAGCTTGTGGATCTGGGTGTACGCCTGTTCCCGCTCGGTCGTCAGCGCGGAGATCTCGTGCTCCGCACGAGCGACGTAACGGTCGACCTGTCGTTTGTCGTACCCCCGCAGAGCGGACTCGAAGCTGGGCTCCGTGGTCACGTCCCCGCCGAGGGCGAACAGTTCCTCGCCGTGCGACATGCCCCCATCCTCACACGCATCCGGCCCTGCTGGGGCGATACGGACGCCCCTGTTGGGAGGTGCACTTCACTGAACAGGCGAAACGGACGGGAAAGCATGACGGCGCGGGGCGGCACCGGTCACCCGGTGTCACCCCGCGCCGCGGCTCATGCCCCGTCAGCGGGTGGTGGGGGTCAGCTGGCCGACTCGGCCGTGACCTTCTTGTCGGTGCCGTCGGCCTTCGGCGCCTCCGGCTTGTTGGCGGCCGCCGCCGGCACGCCCGGCACGATGCCGGCGAGACCGGAGAGCATCTGCCCGAGCTGCGAGGTGACCGCGTCCTTCTGCCGGGTGAGGTCCTCGACCTCGCGGCGGGCCGCCTGGGTGGTCAGCTCGGCCTCGGTGCGGGCCTCGCTGAGCAGTCGCTGCGCCTCGGCCCTCGCCTCGGACACCGTCTTGTCGGCCAGCGCCTTGGCCTTCTCGACCGTGTCGGTGGCGGTGCGCTCGGACTCGACCCGGCGGGCCTCGGCCCGCTGCTCGATCTCCTTGGCCCGCTCCTGGGCGGCACGGGCGCGCTGCTCGGCCTCGCTGACCAGCTTCTGGGTCTGCGCGACCTGGGCGGCGTGCCGCTCCGACTCCTCGCGCTCGGCCTTCTCGCGCCGCTCGGCGAGCTGGAGTTCCAGCGCCTGGAGGTCCTTGTCGCGCTTGTCCCGCGCGTCGGTGAGCAGCTTGGTGGCCTCGGCCCGCTTCTCCTCGGCCTCGCGTGCGGCCTTCGCCCGCTGCTGGGTGATCTCCCGCTCGGCGGTGGCGCGCAGGGTGGCGACCTCGCGCTCGACCGTGGACTTCAGCTCGGCCACCTCGTGGGCGGTGACCGTGCGGAGCTGCTTGGTCTCCCGGTCGGCGTCGGCGCGCAGGGTGTCGGCCTCGCGGCGGGCCTGCACCCGGACCTCGGCGGCCTCCCGCTCGGCGGCGGTGCGGACGCTGCCGGCCTCGCGCTCGGCGGAGGCCTTCATGGCGGCCGCCTCGGCGCGCGCCTTGTCGGTGATCTCCCGCGCCTCGAGGCGGGCGGCGGAGAGGATGCCCTCCGACTCGCGCTTGGCCTCGTTGCGGTGGTCGTTGGCCTGCTCCTCGGCGAGCCGGAGGATCTGCTCGACGCGGGTGCCCAGGCCGGAGAGCGTCGGCCGGCTGTTCTCCTCGAGCTGCTTGTTGGTCTCGGTGAGCTTCTGCTCGAGCGCGCCCTGGCGCTGCTCGGCCTGGCGCAGCCGGCGCTGCGCGTCGTTCATCCGCTGCTCGGCCTCGGCGCGGGCCTGCTCGGACTGGCTCAGGGCGGCGGTCAGCCGGCCGATGAAGTCGTCGACCTGGTTGGTGTTGTAACCACGCAGGCCGACGGTGAAATCGGGCTGTGAGTTCGCGTTATCGAAGAACGCAAGAGGGGAGGACTGCTGCTGGGGCATTGGGACATACTCGCAGACGCCCCAGGGTGCTTCGCAAGAGCGGTCAGCACCTTTCGTGTCCTGTTTACATGGTCAACTTCGCCGCGTGCCGGGACCGGACCAACTGGCGATCTTGGCAGGTCCCGGGCGGGTCGGGCGACCCCGCGGGAAGGGCGCGAAAAGGGCCGCGGGTCGGCGCCCGCGGCCCTTTGTCGTACGGCAGTCGAATGGTGTTGCGGCCTACCGGAAAGGCAATGCCGACGGTCAGTGCCCGCGGAACCGGTTGATCGCGGTTTCGTGCCGGGCGCGCAGCTCGGTGTCCCGGACGCCGAGACCGTCGGCGGGCGCCAGGCAGCGCACGCCGACCTTGCCCTGGTGCGCGTTGCGGTGCACCTCGTACGCGGCCTCGCCGGTCTGCTCCAGCGGGTAGGTCTTCGACACGGTCGGGTGCACCTTGCCGAGCGCCACGAGCCGGTTGGCCTGCCACGCCTCGTGGTAGTTGGCGAAGTGGCTGCCGACGATCCGCTTGAGGTGCATCCACAGGTAGCGGTTGTCGTACTGGTGCAGGTAGCCGCTCGTCGAGGCGCAGGTGACGATGGTGCCGCCCTTCTTGGCGACGTAGACGCTCGCGCCGAAGGTCTCCCGGCCGGGGTGCTCGAAGACGATGTCCGGGTCCTCGCCACCGGTCAGCTCGCGGATGCGTTCCCCGAAGCGGCGCCACTCGTCCTGGTCCTGGGTCTCCTCGTCCTTCCAGAACCGGAAGCCCTCGGCCGTGCGGTCGATGACCAGCTCGGCGCCCATCTTCCGGCACAGCTCGGCCTTCTCGGGCGAGGAGACCACGCAGACCGGGATGGCGCCGCCGCCCAGCGCCATCTGGGTGGCGTAGCCGCCCAGGCCGCCGGAGGCGCCCCAGATCAGCACCACGTCGCCCTGCTTCATGTTCGCGCCGTGGTGGGACACGAGCTGCCGGTACGCCGTGGAGTTGACCAGACCCGGGCTGGCGGCCTCCTCCCAGCTCAGGTGGCGCGGCTTCGGCATGAGCTGGTTGGCCTTGACCACGGCCAGCTCGGCCAGCCCGCCGAAGTTGGTCTCGAAGCCCCAGATGCGCTGCTGCGGGTCGAGCATGGTGTCGTCGTGGCCGGCGGCGTCCTCCAGCTCGACGGAGAGGCAGTGCGCGACCACCTCGTCGCCCGCCTTCCACCGGGTCACGCCCGGCCCGGTCCGCAGCACCACGCCGGCCGCGTCCGACCCGACCACGTGGTACGGCAGGTCGTGCCGGCGGGTCAGCTCGGAGAGCCGGCCGTAGCGCTGGAGGAACTTGAAGGTGGGCAGCGGCTCGAAGATGCTGGTCCACACCGTGTTGTAGTTGATGGCGCTGGCCATGACGGCCACCAGCGCCTCGCCCGGGCCCAGCTCGGGGACCGGCACCTCCTGGACGTGCAGCGCCTTGCGCGGGTCCTTGTCCCGGGTGGCCATGCCGTCGAACATCCGGGTGTCCTCGGCGCGGACCACCACACCCCGGTAGGTCTCCGGTACCGGCAGGCCGGCGATGCCGGCGAGTTCCCTCTCCGGCTGCGCGGAGCCCTCCGCCGCCATGATTGCTTCGAGGATGTCCTGCACGGTGACCTCCCGTTCGTCGCGCACCCGCACCGGGCGGGCAGGGGTGCTGCCATCGTCGGCGCCGGTGCGACGGGACCGCCATGTCGGCAATCGACACATCCGGCACCGGTCGCACTCCTGTGGGCCCGGACGTTACTGAACGGTAGCTAGGGCGGGAAGTCCTCTGTGAAAAACTGCATCCGCCGATGCGTGGAGGTGTCCGTGGGAACGTGAAACCGCGCAGTGCCGCGCGGTTTCCCAGGTAGTAGGAACGGGCTCCGGCCACCTCGGCCGGAGCCCCTCCGCGCTGCTCAGTGGCCGCCGCCGGCGGCCGGCTCGACCAGCTCGACCAGGACGCCGCCGGCGTCCTTCGGGTGCACGAAGTTGATCCGCGAGTCGGCGGTGCCCCGCTTCGGCTTCTCGTAGAGCAGCCGCACGCCGCGCTCGCGCAGCGCCGCGCAGGCCGCGTCGATGTCGGTCACCGTGTAGGCGACCTGCTGCACGCCCGGCCCGTTGCGGTCCAGGAACCTGGCGATCGTCGAGGACGGCGACAGCGGTGCGAGCAGCTGCACGCAGCCGCCCTCGGCGGTCGGCCCGACGGCCAGCATCGCCTCGCGTACGCCCTGCTCCTCGTTGGTTTCCGTGTGCACGCAGCGCATGCCGAAGGTGCGCTGGTAGAAGTCGATCGCGGCATCCAGGTCGGCCACGGCGATCCCGACGTGGTCGATGCGGCGCAGGCCGATGTCGGTGAGGGGGCCGGCAGCGGGCTCGACGGGAGAGTTCTCAGCCATGGCGCCAGTCTGACCGAACGATCGTTCGGGAGACAGTTGGACATCTCACTCCGCCCAACGGACCACGCGGGAACGTTCTCGGCGTGAACCTCGGTCGAACGGCCGACCCCGAACGGGGTCGCCCCGGCCCGCATCCTCCGTACGCCCGAGCGGCGGCCGGGCGTCGCGCCAACGTCCTGCTGGACGGGCGATGCCCCGATGACCAGGTCACGAGCAGGATTCGAACGGGCACGCACATCAGCAATGGTCGCCCCCCGGCCAGCGCTCGCGGCCTGGTCACGGGGGCCTCGACCGGACTCGGGAGCGGTCGGCATGACACTGGAGCAGTGGGCGGCGGCCGGCGTGGTGCTGGGCGCGATCCTCAGCGCGCTGACCCTGGCCGTGACAGTGAGCCGGCCGCTCCGCCGCCTGGCCCGGCAGAACGAGGAGTTCCGGCAGGACTGGTACGGGGTGCCGGCCCGACCGGGCCACGACGCCGTCCCGGGGGTGCCGGAGCGGCTGCGGCGGATCGAGGCGGAGCTGCACCCGGACGGACGCGGGACGCTGCGGAACGCGGTCAACGACGCGGAGCGCCGTCTCAAGCACGTGGAGAGCCGCCTGGACGACCACCTCCGGGCGCGGCCCGGCCGGACGTCCGGCCGATGACCTGGTCAGTGACCCGGCTCATCGATCGTTCGGCATATGCGAACCCGGACGTGCGTGGTTGATCTGCAACTTGCACACGGTGGAGAGTACGGATGGTGAGTTCACTGTCACGCCCCGTCGCCGCCATCTGGATCCCCTCCCACATCGACCCGATCGAGCCCCACCTCATGGCCTGCCTGGACCACGCGAGGCGGTGCCGCTACGGCCTCCTCGGCATCATCACCACGGCACCCTGGGACGAGGTCAGGCAGCTGATGATCGACGGAAAGGTCGACGTGGTGGTGGTCGCCGAACGGGAGCACCTCCCGCCGGACCGGACGCCCCGGATCGAGGTGGCCGCCCGGGGGGCGCGCCCGTCGCCGGCGTCGCCGAGGGGTCCGGTGCCGCCGCGCCGGCGCCGCCCGCGGCAGGACTGAACGTGGGATCAGCAATCGATGCCCATGACTGGACTGCATTGCGGACGTGCTCGGGGTCACCGTACCGTCGCTCTTCCCGGCAGATATGGTGCGTCCTAACAATCGTTAAGGCGTACAGGTCGGCACCCCCTCGGAGGCAGGCATGGCTTCGGTGATCGTCAGCGGCGCGCGGACCCCGATGGGGCGCCTGCTGGGCAACCTCAAGGACCTCCCCGCGACGAAGCTCGGCGGCGTCGCGATCAAGGCGGCGCTGGAGCGCGCCGGCGTGGCACCGGACCAGGTCCAGTACGTGATCATGGGGCAGGTGCTCCAGGCCGGCGCGGGCCAGATCCCGGCCCGCCAGGCCGCCGTCGAGGCGGGCATCCCCATGTCCACCCCGGCGCTGACCATCAACAAGGTCTGCCTCTCCGGCCTGGACGCGATCGCCCTGGCCGACCAGCTCATCCGGGCCGGCGAGTTCGACATCGTGGTCGCCGGCGGCATGGAGTCGATGACCAACGCCCCGCACCTGATGCTCGGTCAGCGGGCCGGCTACAAGTACGGCGACGTGACGATCAAGGACCACATGGCCCTGGACGGTCTCACCGACGCCTGGGACTGCTGCTCCATGGGTGAGTCCACCGAGCGGCACGGGGCGAAGCACGGCATCACCCGCGAGGAGCAGGACGCGTTCGCCGCGACCAGCCATCAGCGCGCGGCCGCCGCCCAGAAGAACGGGCACTTCGCCGACGAGATCACCCCGGTGATCATCCCGCAGCGCAAGGGCGACCCGGTGGTGATCAGCGAGGACGAGGGCATCCGCCCGGACACCACCGCCGAGTCGCTGGGCAAGCTCCGCCCCGCGTTCACCAAGGACGGCACCATCACGGCCGGCAGCTCCTCGCCGATCTCCGACGGCGCGGCCGCGGTGGTCGTCATGAGCAAGGCCAAGGCCACGGAGCTGGGGCTCACCTGGCTGGCCGAGGTCGGCGCGCACGGCAACGTGGCCGGCCCGGACAACTCGCTGCACTCGCAGCCGTCCAACGCCATCCAGCACGCCCTCAAGAAGGCCGGCCTGAGCGTCTCCGACCTCGACCTCATCGAGATCAACGAGGCCTTCGCCCAGGTCGGCATCCAGTCCGCCCGGGACCTCGGGATCAGCACCGACAAGGTGAACGTCAACGGCGGGGCCATCGCGCTCGGCCACCCGATCGGCATGTCCGGCGCCCGGCTGGTGCTCACCCTGGCGCTGGAGCTCAAGCGGCGGGGCGGCGGCACCGGCGCGGCCGCGCTCTGCGGCGGCGGCGGCCAGGGCGACGCGCTGATCATCCACGTGCCGAACGGTGCCGAGAGCTGACCGTGGGCGACAGTGTTCAGAACGTCCCGGCGGCGGCGGCCGGTTCGGTGCGCCGCAGCCGGGACGTACCCCTGCTGGTCGAGCGGGCCCGCGCGGGTGACCCCCGCGCGGTGGCCCGGCTGATCACCCTGGTCGAGTCCGGCGACGAGGTGCTGCCGCAGGTGGCGGCGGCGCTGGCCCCCTACGCCGGGCACGCCCAGGTGGTCGGCCTGACCGGCTCGCCGGGGGTGGGCAAGTCGACCACCACCAACGAACTGGTCCGGGCCCTGCGGGCGCGCGGCCACCGGGTGGGCGTGCTGGCCATCGACCCGTCGAGCCCGTTCACCGGCGGGGCGATCCTCGGTGACCGGGTCCGCATGCAGGACCACGCCACCGACCCCGGCGTCTACATCCGTTCGATGTCCAGCCGGGGTCACCTCGGCGGGCTCTCCGCGGCCACGCCCCAGGCGGTGCGGGTGCTGGAGGGCGCCGGCTGCGACGTGGTGCTGGTGGAGACCGTCGGCGTCGGCCAGGCCGAGGTGGAGGTGGCCTCGCTGGCCGACACCACGCTGGTGCTGCTCGCCCCGGGCATGGGCGACGCCATCCAGGCCGTCAAGGCCGGCATCCTGGAGATCGCCGACGTCTTCGTGGTCAACAAGGCCGACCGCGACGGCGCCGACGCCACGGTGCGTGACATCCAGGGCATGATCGCGCTGGGGGAGCGCGGGCCGGGCGAGTGGCGACCGCAGGTGGTCCGCTCCATCGCCGCCCGCGGCGAGGGCATCGACGACATCGCCGCCGCGATCGACAAGCACCGCGACTGGCTGGAGCGCCACGGAGAGCTGCGCCGCCGCCGGGAGGCGCGGGCCGCCGCCGAGATCGAGGCGATCGCGCTGGGCACCCTGCGGGACCGGATCGGCTCGCTGCGCGACGGTACGCAGCTGCCGACGCTGGCCGCCAAGGTGGCCGAGGGTGCCATCGACCCGTACGCGGCGGCCGGCGAGCTGCTGGCCCAGCTCGGCGCCTGACCCGACCCCCGGGCCGGATTGACGATCTTCCGGCCCGGGCACTGTGCCGCCGACGGGTCCGGACGGCGGGGGTGGCGGCATGGACGGGGAGCGGGGCGGGGCCGGGACGCCGGAGCCGGCCGCCTGGTCGCGCCGGCGGTCGCCGTGGGTGCTGGCGACGATGGCCCTTCTCGGCGTCCTGACGCTGCTCGTGCTGCTCTGGGCCGGGACGGGACTGTCCGACCGGGACTGGGTGCGGGTCATCGGTGGCGTCGTCCTGGCCCTGCTGCTGGGGTCCACGGTCGGCTTCCTCGCGATCAGCGGCACCCGGGGCTCCGGTGCGGCGCCACAACCGGGGTCGTGGCCGGACGGTGTCGAGGGCGTGCGGTTCGACTACTCCACCGCGACGTACTGCTGGTTCAGCCTGCTGGTGGCGGGCTGTGTCCTGGTCCTCCTCGGCGGAGGAGTGGCGGTCGGGTCCGTGTTCGGCGTGCTCATGATCGCCCTGGCGGCCCTGCTCGGCTGGTACCTGATGGTGGTGCTGTGGCGCGCCCCCGGCGGCCTGCTGGTGTCCCCCTCCGGCATCGCGCACCGCGGCCTGACCAACTTCTACTCCGTTCCGTGGCACGTCGTGCGCGGCGTCGAGGCCCGGGACCTGGGCACCTCGGCGCTCGTGGTGAAGGCCGACCCGTCGCCGCAGAGCGTGCTGCGCCGGTACACCGGCTGGTTCGACACCGGGGAGCTGCGGTACCTGCCCTTCCTGGTGGTCCGCACCTACTGGCTGGCCGCCGACCGGGAGGTGGTGCGCTCCGTACTGGCCTTCTACCTGGCCCATCCGGAGCGGCGCGGCGAGTTAGCCACCCAGGACGCGGTACGCCGGATCGCCGAGGGGCGGACCCGCGACTGACAGGTCCACTCGGGAGTCCGGCCGCCTAGTACGCTCGCACGGCCGCACGACGCGCGTGGGGCCGGACCAACCCCGGTGGGAGAGCATGGCTGACGAGACCCAGGAGCTGTCGGTGACCCCGAACGCGGTGGCGGGCGGTGCGACGCACGTCTCCGACGAGGTGGTGGAGAAGATCGCGGTGGCCGCCGCGAAGTCGGTGCCCGGGGTGGCCGAGCTGGGCGGCGACGTGGCCCGCTTCTTCAACGCCGTGCTGGACCGGGTCGGGCTGGACCAGGTCGGCGACGCCCGGCGCGGCTGCTCGGCGCACGTCACCGACGGCGCGGCCGTGGTCAACCTGGTCATCGTCATCGGCGGCGGCCGGCCGGTGCCCGAGGTGACCGAGGCGGTCCGGGCGGCCGTGACCTCGGCGGTCGAGGCGTACGGCCTGCGGGTCGACGAGATCAACATCCGGGTCGACGACGTGGCGTTGGGCGGCCCGGCCGCGCCCTCGGCCTGATCAGGTTACCGCTCGGTAGGCGCAAGCTTAGCGATCGTTCAGGCTGGCGTTCTACACTCGGTCTGCATCCCAGGACTCGAGGAGGAGCTCCGCGCATGGACGCCGACGAGATCGCCGCCGGTCGGGCCCGCTGGCAGGCCCGCTACGACGCCGCCCGCAAGCGCGACGCGGACTTCACCACGCTCTCCGGGATGACCGTCGACCCGGTCTACGGGCCGCCGGAGGGGGTGCCGTACCCGGGCTTCGAGCGGATCGGCTGGCCGGGCGAGTTCCCGTACACCCGGGGGCTCTACCCGACCGGCTACCGCGGGCGCACCTGGACCATCCGGCAGTTCGCCGGGTTCGGCAACGCCCAGCAGACCAACGAGCGCTACAAGATGATCCTCGGGGCCGGCGGCGGGGGGCTCTCCGTGGCCTTCGACATGCCGACCCTGATGGGGCGCGACTCCGACGACCCGCAGTCGCTCGGCGAGGTCGGCCACTGCGGCGTGGCCGTCGACTCGGCCGCCGACATGGAGGTGCTCTTCGGCGGCATCGACCTGGCCGGCGTGACCACCTCGATGACCATCTCCGGCCCGGCCGTCCCGGTCTTCTGCATGTACCTGGTCGCCGCCGAGCGGCAGGGCGCCGACCTGTCCACCCTGGACGGCACGCTCCAGACGGACATCTTCAAGGAGTACATCGCGCAGAAGGAGTGGCTCTTCGACCCGGAGCCGCACCTGCGCCTCATCGGCGACCTCATGGAGTACTGCGCCCGGGAGATCCCCCGGTACAAGCCGCTGTCGGTCTCCGGCTACCACATCCGCGAGGCCGGTTCCACCGCCGCGCAGGAGCTGGCGTACACCCTGGCGGACGGGTTCGGCTACGTCGAGCTGGGGCTGTCGCGCGGGCTGGACGTCAACGTCTTCGCCCCGGGCCTGAGCTTCTTCTTCGACTCGCACGTGGACTTCTTCGAGGAGATCGCCAAGTTCCGGGCCGCCCGCCGGATCTGGGCCCGCTGGCTGCGCGACGTCTACGGCGCCACCAGCGAGAAGGCCCAGTGGCTGCGCTTCCACACCCAGACCGCCGGGGTGTCGCTGACCGCCCAGCAGCCGGTCAACAACGTGGTGCGGACCGCCGTGGAGGCCCTGGCGGCCGTGCTCGGCGGCACCAACTCGCTGCACACCAACGCCCTGGACGAGACCCTGGCCCTGCCCACCGACGAGTCCGCCGAGATCGCCCTGCGCACCCAGCAGGTGCTCATGGAGGAGACCGGCGTGGTCAACGTCGCCGACCCGCTCGGCGGCTCCTGGTACGTCGAGGCGCTCACCGACAAGATCGAGGCCGAGGCGGAGGAGATCTTCGCCCGGATCCGGCAGCTCGGCGGCGAGGGCCCGCACAAGATCGGCCCGATGACCTCGGGCATCCTACGCGGCATCGAGGACGGCTGGTTCACCGGCCACATCGCCGAGTCGGCCTTCGTCTACCAGCAGGCGCTGGAGAAGGGCGACAAGCGGATCGTCGGGGTCAACTGCCACACCGGCACGGTCGCCAAGGACCTGGAGATCCTGCGCATCTCGCACGAGGTCGAGCTGGAACAGCGGCGGATGCTCGCCGAGCGCAAGGCCGGCCGTGACGACGCCGCGGTCAAGGCCGCCGTGCAGCGGATGGTCGAGGTCAGCCGGACCGGGGAGAACATGATCCCGGCCATGCTGGACGCGGTCCGGGCCGAGGCCACGCTGGGCGAGATCTGCGACGCGCTGCGGGGCGAATGGGGCGTCTACCGCGAACCCGCCCGCTTCTGAGTGCGAGGAAGGGCCCCGTCCCGGCGCCAGCCGCCGGGACGGGGCCCTTTCCCGCGTCCGAGCAGGCGTGAGAGTCGCAACTGCCGCCGTGGCGGTTGATCCGAGTTCCGCGGGCCACGTGCGAGACTAGATAACCATGAGCGACCCACGGATCACCTCGTCGATCTTCACCCGCGGCGCGGTCGACCTCAGCGCGCTGCGCGGCACCCCGGAACCCTCCCGTCCCACCGCCCCGAGCCAGGCCGGCCCCCCGGCCGGCGTGCCCGGCGGCCCCCCGGCGGGCGGCGGCGTGGCCGTCATCGACGTGACCGAGGCGACCTTCCAGTCCGAGGTGTTGGAGCGGTCGCTGACCACGCCGGTGGTCGTGGACTTCTGGGCCGAGTGGTGCGAGCCCTGCAAGCAGCTCTCGCCGGTCCTGGAGCGCCTGGCCGCCGAGGGCGAGGGCGCGTGGGTCCTCGCCCGGGTCGACGTCGACGCCAACCCGCGGCTCGCCCAGATGTTCCGGGTCCAGGGCATCCCGATGGTCTACGCGGTGGTCGGCGGGCAGCCGATCGACGCCTTCTCCGGCGTGGTGCCGGAGGCCCAGCTCCGCCAGTGGATCCAGGCCATCCTCAAGGCCGGTGGCGTGACCGTCGCCGAGCCGGAGGACCCGCGGCTCACCGAGGCCGACGACGCCCTGATGTCCGGCGATCTGGAGGCCGCCGAGGCGGCGTACCGGAAGATCCTGGCCGAGAGCCCGGCGGACGCCGCGGCCGAGGCCGGCCTGGCCCAGGTCGGGGTCGCCCGCCGGGTGGCCGGCGCCGACCCGCGCGCCGCGCTCGCCGCCGCCGAGCAGGCCCCCGACGACATCGAGGCCCAGCTCCTCGCCGCCGACATCGAGGTGCTCAGCGGCCTGGCCGAGCAGGCGTACGCCCGGCTCGTCGGCCTGGTCCGCCGGTCCGCCGGCGACGACCGGGAGAAGGTCCGCCAGCACCTGGTGTCGCTGTTCACCATCGCCGGCCCGGACGACCCCGCCGTGGCGTCCGCCCGGCGTGCCCTGGCCAGCGCCCTGTTCTGAGTTCACCGCACGTCAGCGCGGGCCGGCGTTCCGGCCGGCCCGCCCGACCACCGAGGACGGGAGCCCATGATGCGCCGGATCGCCGTCCTCGACGCGCCGACGAACCTCGGCCTGCGCCCACCCACGTCGACCTCCGTCCCGGGCTGCGGCAAGGCGCCCGGCGCGCTGCGCGACCACGGCCTGCTCGCGCGGCTGCGGGCCCGCGACGCCGGCTGCCTCACCCCGCCCCGGTACGACCCCGGTGACTGGCGCCCCGGCGACGGGGTCTGCCACGCCCCGGAGATCTCCGGCTACTCGGTGGCGCTGGCCGACCGGATCGGCGCGATCATCGACCGTGGCGAGTTCCCGCTGGTGCTCGGCGGGGACTGCTCGGTCCTGCTCGGCTCGGCGCTGGCCATGCACCGGCTCGGCGAGGCGGTCGGCGGGCGGATCGGGCTGGTCTTCGTCGACGGCCACTCCGACTTCCGGCACCCCGGCAACGCCTCCTACGTGGGCGCGGCGGCGGGGGAGGACCTGGCCCTGGTCACCGGCCGGGGCCAGGCCGACCTGGCCGCCATCGAGGGGCGGCGCCCCTACTTCCGGGACATCGACGTGGTGGTGCTCGGCATCCGGGCCCAGGACGAGTACCGGCTCGACCTCCAGGCTGCCGGCATCACCACCCGCCCGGTGCCGGCGCTGCGCGCCGAGGGTGCGGCCCGCACCGCCCAGTGGGCGCACGAGCAGCTGGCCGACTGCGCCGGCTACTGGGTGCACATCGACGTGGACGTGCTCGACCCGGCCGTGATGCCCGCGGTCGACGCGCCGGACGCGGGCGGGATCGCGTTCGCCGAGCTGGAGATCCTGCTGGCCGGCCTGGTGGACACCCCGCACTGCCTCGGCGTCGAGCTGACCGTCTTCGACCCCGACTACGACCCCGACGGGTCGTACGCCGCCGAGATCGTCAACACCGTGGTGGCCGGGCTCGCCCCGGTCGCCGCGCCGGGCGCCATGCCGCCCCGGTTGCTGCCGGCCGGCCCGGTCGCGCCGGCGCCCCGCCCCGGCAACGGCCGGCCACCGGCGCGCGACGTGCTGCCCGGCCCGGCGGCCGTCCCCGCGCCCGCGGTGGCCGTGGAACCGATCGGCCCGGCCCCGACCGAGGCCGGGGACGAACCCGCCGGCGTCAACGGCGACCGGCCGGCGCCCGACCAGGCCGCCGACCCGTCCGGCCCGGGCCTGCTGCGCCCTGCGGCGGAACCCGACGGGCCGGCCGCACCGGAGCCGGTCGGCCCGCTCGGGTCGGCCGGGCCCGGGCTGCTCCGCCGGGTGCCCAGCGGCGAGGACGAGCCCCCGACGCCGGTGGGCGACGCCGGGCCGGCGCGCCCGGGCGCGGACATCGCCTGAGCCGGCTCAGCGGCCCGTGAGGCCCCGGAGGAAGCGTTCGGCGATCGGGACGGCGCTGGTGGTGCTCGACCCGCCCTGCTCGACGAAGACCGCGAACGCGACATCGCCCTGCCAGCCGACGAACCAGGCGTGGGTGTGCGCCGGGTTGTTGTCGTACTCGGCGGTGCCGGTCTTGCCGTACACCGGCTCGCCGGGGACGTCCGCCAGCGCGCTGGCCGTGCCGCTCGTGACCACGGCGCGCATCATCGTCTTGACCGCGGCCGCCGACTCCGGCTTGAGGCCCGCGCCGGCCGGGGCGGGCTTCGCCGGTGCCGGGTCGAGCAGCAGTTTGGGCTGCTCCCAGTGGCCGCGGGCCACCGCCGCCGTGGCGCCGGCCATGGCGAGCGGGCTGACCACGGTGGTGCCCTGACCGATCGCGGCGGCGGCCTGCTCGGTGGCCGAGCCGTTGGCGGACACCTTCCCCGTGAAGACGTCGGTGCCGAGGTCCCAGGGCGCCTCCAGGCCGAGCGTGCGGCCGGCCTGTGCCAACCCGTCCGGGCCGAGCTTGGGCGCCAGCGAGGTGAAGGCGGTGTTGCAGGACTTCGCGAAGTCGGTGCTGAACGGGACGTCGCCCAGCTCGAAGTTGTCGGAGTTCTTGAACGACCGCCCGTCGACCTCGAACGTCTTCGGGCAGCGCACGGTCGCCTCCGGGGTGACCGCGCCCCGGTCCAGCAGGCCCAGGGCGCTGACCATCTTGAAGGTCGAGCCGGGCGGCACCTGGGCGGTGAAGGCGAGGTTCTCGCCGGCCGCCCCGGGGCCGTTGGCGGCGGCCAGCACGGCGCCGTCGCTGATCCGCACGGCCACCAGGGCGGAACGACGGGCCTGGCCGCGCAGCGCCGCGTCGGCGGCGTTCTCGGTGGCCACGTCGAGGGTGGTCTTCAGCGGCTGGCCGGCCCGGGGCTCGCTGCGGAACGCCTCGACCCCGCTGGGCGCGGTGGTGCCGTCCGGGGCGGCGCGCTCGGTGATCACCGTGATCCCGGGGGTGCCGCGCAGGCGGTCGTCGTAGCGGCCCTGGAGGCCGCCGTGGCCGACCAGGTCGCCCCGGACGTACTTGTCGGGGTGGGCCTTGAGGTCGTCGGCCTGGGCCGGGTCGACCGAGCCGAGCAGGGCCCGGGCGAACTCCCGCGTCGGCGCCAGGAAGAGCTTGTCGGACTGGAACTGGGTGCCGGGCAGGTCGTAGATCCGGGGCTTGATCTGCCGGTACGCCTCGTCGCGCAGGGTCACCACCTCGACGAGCGCCCCCCGCTCCGCCTCGCTGAGGCGTTTCGGCAGGTCGGACACGTCGACCGGCGGGGTGAGCGCGGGCCGGACCGCCTTGAACGCGGCGTCGAGCTGCCGGGCCAGGGCCTTGGCGTCCTTGACCCCGGCGGGGTTCACCTGCACCCGGACCACCGGGCGGGGCGCGACGAGCGGGGCGCCGGCGCCGTCCAGCACGGCGGCCCGGGGCGCGGCCTCCCGGCGCAGCGCGAGCCGGTCGCCGGACTCCAGCTTCTCGTGCACGACGGTCGGCTCCCAGATGACCTGCCACTGGTCGTCGGAGCCGTGCCGGAGGCGTACCGGGTTCTCGTAGGTCCAGGTGGTGGCACCGGGCAGCGTCCAGGTGAGCCGGACCCGCGCGGTGGCGATGTCGCCCTCGATCTTCACCTCGCCGGTGCGCTTGAGCTGCGGCGGGCTGTCGACCAGCTCGCCGGCGAGCGATCGGAGCTCCTTGGTCACCTCGGCCGCGGGCACCTTGGCGCCGGTCGGGTCGATGAAGCCGACCGCCTGGAGGTCGCCGGAGCGCCACCCCTTCAGAAAGGCGTCGACGCTGCGCTCCGGGCCGTCCTCCCCCGAGCACCCGGTCAGCGCTCCCGCGGCCAGCACGGTGGCGGCCAGCGCCGCGAGGACCCGGCGGGGAGGGGAGAGGCGGCGGTGGACGGGGTACGACAGGAGCATGAAGCGGTCCCTCCGGTTTGAAACTGCCCTGCACGCTAGTACGACGCGCGGCTCCCCACCGTCCCGGCATGGCCTTTGCGCAGGCAAAGAGTGCCGTGTGGCAGTGTGATGAACATCGCCAGTCCGGGTACTCCGCGACCGGCCGACCACGGACCCGCAACGGGTGAAAGGACAGAGTCCCGATCCGGACGTCCGGCCAGTGGTCCGCCGACGAAGGGGCACAGCGGCAGGCCTAGGCTGGGCGGCAGAGTGACCCACAACGCGGTGGGTCGAGGGGAGTGGCACCGATGGACCGGCGTCCGGCGATCAAACCGGGACCCGACCTCCGGCAGGCTGACACCAGCCGGGACGATGACAGCTTCGATTCGGCGACCGACGGGGACGGTTTCAGCCGTCTCGACACAGGAGCGACCGGGATGACCGGTTCCAGCATCGACACCCTCTACGACCTGGGCCTGCCCGCGCAGGCACTGGGTGACGAGTCCGAGGATGCCGAGCTGGACGAGCCGGTACCCAACGCGGAGCGCCTGGTCGCCCAGGCGGTCGCGCTGGCCGGTGACGACCACGGCGCGGCCACCCTGGTGGGCCGCTTCTGGCGGTTCGCGCCCGACGAGGAGCTGATCGGCTTCACCGCCGAGGAGATGCTCGACGCGGCCCGGGCCCACCGGGACCTCGCCCAGCAGCGGGTGCCGGGCGAGCTGAAGCTGCGCATCCACGAGCCCGACGCCGAGCAGCACCACACGGTTGTCGAGATCGTCACCGACGACATGCCGTTCCTGGTCGACTCGGTGACCGCGCTGCTGAACTCGCACCACCTCGACGTGCACCTGCTCGTGCACCCGCTGGTGGTGGTCCGCCGGGAGCCGCTGGGCCGGCTGACCGAGGTCTCCGCGGACGTGGAGCCGGACGACGCGATCGCCGGTGACCTGGTCGAGAGCTGGATGCGGATCGAGATCGACCCGGTCCGCGACGCGGCCGAGCGGGAGAAGCTGCGCCGGGAGCTGCAGCGGGTGCTCACCGACGTGCGGGAGGCCGTCGAGGACTGGCCGAAGATGCGGCAGCGGGCCCTGGCCCTGGCCGACGAGCTGGCCTCGGCCCGCACCTCGGACAACCGCCCGCCGGTGCCGGAGAAGGACATCACCGACTCGGTGGAGCTGCTGCGCTGGCTGGCGCACGACCACTTCACCTTCCTCGGCTACCGGGAGTACCGGCTGGTCGACACCGACGGCGCGGACGGCGGCCAGGCCCTGGAGGCGGTCCTGGGCACCGGGCTGGGCATCCTGCGGTCCGACTCGCCCGAGGCCCGGTCGCTGAACTCGATGACGCCCGAGGCGCACGAGAAGGTGCTGGAGAAGCGCCTGCTCATCATCACCAAGGCCAACTCGCGGGCCACCGTGCACCGCTCGGCCTACCTCGACTACATCGGCTTCAAGATCTTCAACGAGGCCGGCGAGGTGGTCGGGGAGCGGCGCTTCCTGGGCCTGTTCTCCACGGCGGCCTACCGGACCAGCGTGCAGGAGCTGCCGGTGGTCCGGCGGAAGGTCGCCGAGGTGCTGGACCGCTCGGGCCTGAGCCTGCGCAGCCACTCCGGCAAGGACCTGCTGCAGATCCTGGAGACGTACCCGCGCGACGAGCTGTTCCAGATCAAGACCGACGACCTCTACCACGCGGTGATCGGTGTGCTCCGCATGGCCGGCCGCCGGCAGCTGCGGGTGTTCCTGCGCCGGGACGGCTACGGACGGTTCATCTCCTGCCTGATCTACCTGCCCCGGGACCGGTTCACCACCCAGAACCGGCTGCGCATGCAGGACATCCTGCTGCGCGAGCTGAACGGCGTCGGGGTCGACTACACCACCCGGGTGACCGAGTCGATGCTGGCCCGGGTGCACTTCATCGTCCGGACCGACCCGAACAACCCGCCCGGCGAGATCGACGCCGACCTGCTCGCCGAGGAGCTGGCCGACGCGACCCGCCTGTGGGACGACGACTACCGGCTGGTGCTGGAGCGCAAGCTCGGCGACGAGCAGGCCAAGCACCTGTTCAGCCGGTACGCCGACGCGTTCCCGGAGGGCTACAAGGACGGGCACACCCCGTACGAGGCCATGAAGGACCTGGCCAAGCTGGAGCTGCTCGAGGAGCCGGGCCAGCTGGAGATGCACCTGTTCCGCAAGCAGCTCGCCGGGCGCACCAACGGCGCCGGCCGGCCCGTCGAGGTCGACGAGACCATGGACGTCCGGTTCAAGGTCTACCGGTACGGCGAGCCGATGATGCTCTCCGCCGTGCTGCCGGTGCTGCACTCGCTCGGCGTCCGGGTGGTCGACGAGCACCCGTACGAGGTGGAGCGCGTCGACGGCCGGATCTGGCTCTACGACTTCGGGCTGCAACTGCCGGAGGCGCACCAGGAGCTGGCCGAGGTCCGCCCGCACGTCGAGAACGCCTTCGCCGCCGCCTGGCGGGGCGAGGCCGAGGTGGACGGCTTCAACGAGCTGGTGCTCCGGGCCGGGCTCACCTGGCGGCAGGTCGTGGTGCTCCGGGCGTACGCGAAGTACCTGCGACAGGCCGGCGCCGTGTTCTCGCAGGAGTACATGGAGCAGACCTTCATCGCGTACCCGAAGATCGCCACCCTGCTGGTGGACCTCTTCGAGACCCGGTTCGCCCCGGGGGCGTCCACCCTGGACGAGCGCCGCGAGCGCGGCGGCGAGCTGGTCACCGCGATCGGTGAGGCGCTGGACGACGTGGCCAGCCTCGACCAGGACCGGATCCTGCGGTCGTTCCTGACGTTGATCCAGGCCACCCTGCGCACCAGCTTCTACCAGCGGCCGGTCGGCGGGCGGCCCAAGTCGTACGTCGCGTTCAAGCTGGACCCGCAGGCGATCCCGGAGCTGCCGGCACCGCGGCCCAAGTTCGAGATCTTCGTCTACTCGCCCCGGTTCGAGGGCGTGCACCTGCGGTTCGGGCCGGTGGCCCGGGGCGGCCTGCGCTGGTCCGACCGGCGCGAGGACTTCCGCACCGAGGTGCTCGGCCTGGTCAAGGCGCAGATGGTGAAGAACGCCGTGATCGTGCCGGTGGGCGCCAAGGGCGGCTTCGTGCTCAAGCAGAAGCCGGGCGACCGGGACGAGGCGGTGGCCTGCTACAAGGAATTCGTCGGCGCGCTGCTCGACGTCACCGACAACATCTCCAGCGGCCGGATCGTGCCGCCGGAGGACGTGGTCCGGCACGACGCCGACGACCCGTACCTGGTGGTGGCGGCGGACAAGGGCACGGCGACGTTCTCCGACATCGCCAACGAGATCTCCGCCGCGCACAACTTCTGGCTGGGCGACGCGTTCGCCTCCGGCGGTTCGGCCGGCTACGACCACAAGAAGATGGGCATCACGGCCCGGGGCGCCTGGGAGTCGGTGAAGCGGCACTTCCGGGAGCTGGGGCACGACACCCAGACCCAGGACTTCACGGTGGTCGGCGTCGGCGACATGTCCGGCGACGTGTTCGGCAACGGGATGCTGCTGTCGAAGCACATCCGGCTGGTGGCCGCCTTCGACCACCGGCACATCTTCCTGGACCCGGATCCGGACGCGGCCACCTCGTGGGACGAGCGGAAGCGGCTGTTCGACCTGCCCCGGTCGTCCTGGGAGGACTACAACGCCGAGCTGATCTCGGCGGGCGGCGGGATCTACCCGCGTACCGCCAAGTCGGTGCCGGTCTCGCCGCAGGTGCGCGCGGTGCTCGGCCTCGACGAGGACGTCACGCAGCTCAGCCCTCAGGAGCTGATGAAGGCGATCCTCACCGCGCCGGTGGACCTGTTCTGGAACGGCGGCATCGGCACCTATGTGAAGGCGTCGACGCAGACCAACGCCGAGGTCGGCGACAAGTCCAACGACGCCATCCGGGTGGACGGCAAGGGCCTGCGCTGCCGGGTGGTCGGTGAGGGCGGCAACCTGGGCTTCACCCAGCACGGCCGGATCGAGTACGCGGCGGCCGGCGGCCGGATCTACACCGACTTCATCGACAACGCGGCCGGGGTGGACTGCTCCGACCACGAGGTGAACATCAAGATCCTGCTCAACACTGCGGTCGCCGACGGCGTGCTCGACACGCCGCACCGCGACGAGCTGCTGGCGCAGATGACCGACGAGGTCGCCGACCTGGTGCTGCGGGACAACTACGACCAGGCCCGGGCGCTGAACAACGCCCAGGCCCAGGCCGCCTCGCTGCTCCCGGTGCACCGCCGGATGATCAACGAGCTGGAGCGGGCCGGTCAGCTGGACCGGGCGCTGGAGGCGCTGCCGCCGGACGAGGAACTGGCGGTGCGCGGCGAGACCGGGCTGACCGCGCCGGAGTTCGCGGTGCTGCTGGCGTACGTGAAGATCGTGCTGGAGCGGGAGATCGTCGCCGAGGGGCTGGCGGACGAGGAGTGGACGACCGACGTCCTGGTCAACTACTTCCCGACCCCGCTGCGGGAGCGGTTCGCCGACCGGATGGGCCAGCACCGGCTGCGCCGGGACATCGTCACCACGGTCCTGGTCAACGAGGCGATCAACCGGGGCGGCATCACGTTCCTCTTCCGGGTGGTCGAGGAGACGGCTGCGTCGGCGGCGGACGTGCTGCGGGCGTACGTGGTGGTCCGTGAGGTGTTCGGGCTGCGCGAACTGTGGGACGCGGTCGAGGCGCTGGACAACAAGGTCTCACCCGACCTGCAGACCAGCGTCTACCTGGACACCCGGCGGCTGCTCGACCGCGCGGTGCGCTGGCTGGTCACCAACCGGCGCTCGCCGATCGACGTACCGGGGGAGATCGCCCGCCTGCGCGACGGGGTGGCCCGGCTGCTGCCGGGGCTGGAGAACCTCTTCTACGGCACCGAGCGGGAGGCGATCGCCGCCCACATCGACTCGCTGATCGGCAAGGGGCTGCCCCGCGACCTGGCCGAGCAGGCGACCCGGCTGATGTACAGCTTCGGCCTGCTCGACGTGGTGGAGACCGCCCAGTCGACCGGGCGGGACGTGGGCGAGGTGGCCTCGGTCTACTTCGTCCTCTCCGACCGGTTCCGGGTGGACGCCCTGCTGTCGAAGATCTCCCTGCTGCCGCGGGAGGACCGCTGGCAGACCCTGGCCCGGATGGCGCTGCGCTACGACCTGTACGCCGCGCTGGCCGCGCTCACCGCGGAGGTCCTCGGTTCCACTTCGGACAGCCTCCCGCCGGTCGAGCGGGTGCAGGAGTGGGAGCAGGCGAACGCCACCTCGATCCACCGGGCGCACCGGGCGATGGGGGAGTTCGACGAGTCCCGCGCCGACCTGTCCGCCCTGTCGGTGCTGCTACGGCAGATCCGCACCCTGGTGCGGACCTCAGCCGCGGCCTGACGCGGTACGCACGCCGGACGCGGCCCGGTGGTCGGGTGACCGACCGCCGGGCCGCGCCCGTTTCGCGGCGCCCACCCGGCCAAGTGGGTCGGGTGACCGACCGCCGGGCCGCGCCCGTTTCGCGGCGCCCACCCGGCCAAGTGGGTCGGGTGACCGACCGCCGGGCCGCGCCGCTTCACGCCAGGCTGGCGAAGGCGATGACGTTGTCGACGTAGCTGCGGCTGCTCTCGTCGAACGTCCCACCGCAGGTGACCACCCGCAGGCCGGGCTTGTCGGACGGGCCGTACACCAGTTCGGTGGGGAAGGCCGCCTTCGGGTACGACTTCACCTCGGTCACCGTGAAGGTGGCGGCCGAGCCGTCCTCCCGGGCGATGGAGATGGTGTCGCCCATCCGGAGCGCGCCGAGGTTGAAGAAGACGGCCGGCCCGAGCTTGGCCGAGTCGACGTGGCCGACGATCACCGAGTTGCCGGCCTCGCCGGGACTGGGCCCGGGGGAGTACCAGCCCGCCTTCATGGCCTGCTCCAGCGGGGGCACCTGGACCGTGCCGTCCGGGTTCAGGCCGAGGGTCATGATCTCGGCGTGCACGCCGATCCGGGGGATCGAGATGGTCGTCGGGGTCGAGCGGGGCAGTCCGGCGGGAGTGAGGTCCGGGTGCGGGGTCACCGCGGAGTCGTCGTCGACGGACGCCTGGTCGGCTGTTTCCGCGCCGATGCCGCCGGTGGGGCCCGGGATGGCGGTCGGCGACGGCGACGGCGACGGGTCGGCGGGCCCGGCCTGGGCGAGCGGCTGGGGCGGGCGGGCGGGCGGCACGGTCCGCACCGATGCCCCGATCATGCCGGCGCCCACCATGCCGAGCAGGACGACGACGGCGGCGCCGGCGGCGCGCCACGGTTTCCCGTGACGGCCGCCGGCCCGTGTCGCCGTCCGGTCAGACGAGGTCATCGCCCCGGCGCCGGCGCAGCAGGATCATCCCGCCCAGGGCGGCGGCACCGATGACGCCCACCCCGCTGGCGGCCATGTTGCGGTCCAGGCTGGTGGTGGTCATGCCACCGTCACCGCCGTCGACGTGGCCACGCGGCATGCAGTCCTTGCGGTCCTCGTCCTTGCGGTCGTGGTCCTTCTTGTTGTCGTCCTTGTTGTCCCAGTCCTTGCGGTCCTCGTCCTTGCGGTCGTGGCCCTTCTGGTCCTCGTCCTTGCTGTCCCAGCTGCGGTTGTCCCAGTCCTTGCGGTCCTCGTCCTTGCGGTCGTGGTCCTTCTGGTCCTCGTCGCGCCGGTCCTGGTCCTTGGCGTCGTGCTCCTTGTTGTCCTGGTCGTTGCGCTCGTCGTCCTTGCGGTTCTCGTCCTTGCGGTTCTCGTCCTTGCGCTCGTCGTCCTTGCGGTTCTCGTCCTTGCGGTCCTTCTCGTCGCCCGGCTGGTCGGCGACCAGGCCGCCGCCCTGGCCGTCAGCGCCCGGCTGCCAGGAGTCGCTGCCCTGCCAGTCGTTGTGCTCCTCGCCCTTGCCGTCCTGGTAGTCCTTGCCGTCGTCGTGCTTGCCGTCCTGGTCCTTGCCGTCGTCGTGCTTGCCGTCCTGGTCCTTGCCGTCGTCGTGCTTGCCGTCGTCGTGCTTGCCGTCCTGGTCCTTGCCGTCGTCGTGCTTGCCGTCCTGGTCCTTGCCGTCGTCGTGCTTGCCGTCCTGGTCCTTGCCGTCGTGGTCCTTGCGGTCCTCGTCCTTGCGGTCGTGGTCCTTGCGGTCCTCGTAGCTGCGGTCCCAGTCCTTGCGGTCCCAGTTCTTGTGGTCCCAGTCCTCGTGCTCCCCAGAGCAGGTACCGGGAAGGCTGATCTGCGGCTTGGCGACGGCGGTCGCGCTGGCCGCGTTCGCCGCCCCGGGCGAGAACAGCAGCAGGGACGCGCCGCCGAGAGCGGCACCCGCAACGAGCTTCCCGAGCATCTTCTTAGCCATGACCTGCGTCACTCCATCCCTTTTTGTCCTGAGCCCGCCTTCAGTCGAGCTACGACCGACGTTAGACCGGTTCATGAGTTATACGGGGAAAGATTCGTGTTTAGGAGTTTGCGGGCGATGGGAGCGGTACGGGTGCTACGCCACTTTTAGTGGGCTCCTGGGCGGCTGGGGCGAGGGTGTGTCCGCTCGGCCGTTCGCGCGTCGACTGCTGTCGGCCGTGCCATGGCGTGGCGCACTCTGCCGGTCTGCCCGGCTTCCGGCCATCGGCGCCGTTTTCGGCGCGGCCTGGGTGTTCGATCCCGCTCGTCCCGGACGGAGCGCATCGAACCATTGCCATGGAAGCGCTCCCATGCAAGAATCGCTGCAGCGGTTCGGGGAGCCACACCGCGAGCTCAGACGCCGAGGGCAGCCGGGTCCACCGGCCGGCGTCCGACTCCTCGACCGGTCCCGTGGGCCGGTCGACACCACCACCATCACGCCCGTCCGGGTCGGGCACCCCCGAATACACCCGTGGCGCCGACGATCCGTCCCCCGGCGGACGTCCGAGCGCCCTTCCACCGGGCCGTACGCGGATCCGGTCTCGCCCAAGGAGATCAGTGGCATGAATCTGTGGAGAAGGCTGTCCGGCCGCAGTCGGGCGCTAGCGCTGACCGGCGCGGGCGTCCTGGTCGCCGGTGGACTGGTGACCCTCCCGGTCACCGCGGCGCAGGCCGCGACCCAGTGCAGCGTGGACTACACCACCAGCGACTGGCCCGGTGGCTTCACCGCCACGGTGAACATCAGGAACCTCGGTGACCCGCTCAGTTCGTGGAACCTCGGCTTCACGTTCCCGAACAGCAGCCAGAAGGTGCAGCAGGGCTGGTCGGCGAAGTGGTCGCAGAGCGGCCAGAACGTCACCGCCCAGAACGAGTCCTACAACGGGTCGCTGGGTACCGGCGCCAGCACCAGCATCGGGTTCAACGGCGCCTGGAGCGGCAGCAACCCGAAGCCGACCCAATTCACGTTGAACGGCACGGTCTGCAACGGCGGCACCACCAGCCCGACGCCGACCAGCCCGACCCCGACGCCGACCAGCCCCAGCCCCACGCCGACCAGCCCCAGCCCGACGCCGACCACGCCGGGCCAGAAGGTCGACAACCCGTACGCCGGGGTGAAGGGGTACGTGAACCCCGAGTGGAAGGCCAAGGCCGAGTCGGTGTCCGGCGGCAACCGGGTGTCGAACAACCCGACCGCGGTCTGGCTGGACCGGATCGCCGCGATCGAGGGCACCGACGGCAGCAGCTCGAACGGCTCGATGGGCGTCCGCGACCACCTGGACGCGGCCCTCGCCCAGGGCGCCGGCTACATCCAGTTCGTCATCTACAACCTGCCCGGCCGGGACTGCTCGGCGCTCGCCTCGAACGGTGAACTGGGCCCCGACGAGCTGCCCCGCTACAAGGCCGAGTACATCGACCCGATCGCCGCGATCCAGGGCGACGCGAAGTACAAGAACCTGCGCATCGTCAACATCATCGAGATCGACTCGCTGCCCAACCTGGTGACCAACACCTCGGGCAACGCGGGCGGCACCGCGATGTGCGACACGGTCAAGGCCAACGGCGCGTACGTCAACGGTGTCGGCTACGCCCTGGCGAAGCTGGGTGCGATCGGCAACGTCTACAACTACATCGACGCCGCCCACCACGGGTGGATCGGCTGGGACAGCAACTTCGGCCCGGTCGCCGACCAGCTCAAGGCCGCCGCCGTCGCGTCCGGCAGCACCGTCCACAACGTGCACGGCTTCATCGTCAACACCGCCAACTACTCGGCGCTGAAGGAGCCGTACGTCAAGGTCACCGACTCGGTGAACGGCCAGACCGTGCGGCAGTCCAAGTGGATCGACTGGAACCAGTACGTCGACGAGCTCTCGTTCGCCCAGGCGTTCCGGCAGAAGCTGGTCTCGGTCGGCTTCGACAGCGGTATCGGCATGCTGATCGACACGTCCCGCAACGGTTGGGGCGGCACCGCCCGGCCCACCGGCCCGGGCCCGCTGACCAGCGTCGACGCCTACGTCGACGGGGGTCGGATCGACCGGCGCTACCACACCGGCAACTGGTGCAACCAGGCCGGCGCGGGCCTCGGCGAGCGGCCGCGGGCCAACCCGGAGTCGGGCATCGACGCGTACGTCTGGGTGAAGCCCCCGGGTGAGTCGGACGGCTCCAGCACGGCCATCCCGAACGACGAGGGCAAGGGCTTCGACCGGATGTGCGACCCGACGTACACCGGTAACGCCCGCAACGGCAACAACCTGTCCGGCGCCCTGCCGAACGCGCCGATCTCCGGTGCGTGGTTCCCCGCCCAGTTCCAGCAGCTGATGCAGAACGCCTACCCGCCGCTCTCCTGATCCGGCGGCCAGCCCACCCGCCGCGGCGGGAGTGAGGCACCGCCGCGCGGGTTCCCCGGGCCCCTGGTCGACCCCACGTCGACCAGGGGCCCCCGGGCGTCAGGGCACCGTCTTCTCGATCGCCGCCCGGCCCAGCTCGGCCAGGTCGCGGCGGGCCCGCTCCAGGTTCTCCGGGGTCATGTCCTGGCCCCGGGCCATCACCAGGTCCTCGGGGTCCCACGGCTGCTCGGCCCCGGTGCGGATGTTGTCCCCGCCCGCCCCCGTGCCGGTGCCGGTCGCTCCGGTCCCGGCCGCGTACGGGTCGCCGAGGATGTCCGGCGAGCCGGTGTCGGGCACCGCGCCGTCGGGCTCGGTGAAGACGGGATTGTCCGGGTCGGTGCCACCGGTGCGCAGCTGCGGCACCGTGCTGTCGTCGTCCACCGCGGCGGCCACCTCGGGGGTCTCCTCCAGCGGCCGCTCGCCACCGCGGTCACGATCCGTCATGCTGCTGCCCTCCTGTCCCTTTCCGTGATCCCCACGGCGTACCCCGTGCGGCCCCGGCCATGCCGACGGCCCCGGGACGGGCGTCCCGGGGCCGCGGTCAGCGCTCGTCGGCGGCGCGTGGCTCCGGCGGCTCGGTCGGGCGCAACCACTGCCAGAGCAGCATCAGCAGCCCGAAGGCGAGCATCACCAGGCCCGCCCAGAGGTTGATCCGGACGCCCTGCGCCTTGTCGATCTCGGCGGACGAGTCGAAGAGGCCCATGAGGCCCACGATCAGCCCGTACGCGACGAACAACCCGCCGATCACCCGGCGGATGTCGAACAGCCGCGCCGCCGCCGACCGGGCCTCCTCGGCCTCGGTCTCCTCGACCAGCGGGTCGTGGGCCTCGCTACGGGAGTGGCGTTCGGGGTTGTCTGCCATGGCGTGCCTCCCTTTCTCAGAAGACCGGGATGTAGAACAGGGCGGCGAGGACCACGGCGATCACGCCGAGCAGCACCGGCGAGCGGTACCAGGCGGCGTCGCCGGCCAGCGAGTCGTCCTTCAGTGTGGCGTCGCTCAGGCCGTAGACCAGGCCGGTCAGCTCGTCGTCCCGCTTCGGCCGGGTCAGCGGGGTGAGGATCGCCGCCACGACGGCGACGGTCACGAAGGCGAGGCCGGCACCCCAGAAGCTCTCCTCCAGGTCGGAGTTGAAGCGGACGACGTGGCCCAGGTGCAGCAGGTAGGTCCCGATCGCCACCACGGTGCCCGCCAGCAGCGACCAGAAGCCGGCGAGCGGGCTCATCCGCCGCCAGAACATGCCGATGATGAAGGTGCCGAAGAGCGGGGCGTTGAACACGGAGAACAGGGCCTGGATGTAGTTCATGATGTTGCTGAACCCGGCCGCGATGAACGCCGTGCCGATGCCGACCACCACCGCCACCACGGTGGCGATCCGGCCCACCTTCACGTAGTACTCGTCCGGGCGGTCCCGCCTGAAGTACGCCTGCCAGATGTCGTACGTGAACACGGTGTTGAACCCGCTGACGTTGGCGGCCATGCCGGCCATGAACGAGGCCACCAGACCGGTGACCGCGATGCCGAGCACCCCGTTGGGCAGCAGGTCGCGCATGAGCAGCGGGATCGCGTTGTTGTAGACCAGGTCGCCCTCCTCGGCGCCGAGCCCCTTGACGGTGACCAGGGCGATCAGGCCGGGGATCACGGTGACCAGCGGGATGAACAGCTTCGGGTACGCGCCGATGATGGGGGTCCGGCGGGCGGCGCTCATGTTCCGCGCGGACAGGGCGCGCTGGACCTCGGCGAAGTTGGTGGTCCAGTAGCCGAACGAGAGCACGAAGCCGAGGCCGAACACGATGCCCAGCCAGTGCGCGCCCAGCGGGTTGTCCGTGCTGCCGGTGCCCTGCCAGGCGTGCAGCCCGGCCTCGCCGAGCTTGGAGTCGCGGACCGCGTCCATCAGGCCGTTCACGCCGCCGACCTTCACGAGGCCGATCACGGTGATCGGCACCAGGCCGGCGATGATCACGAAGAACTGGAGCACCTCGTTGTAGATCGCGCCGGACAGGCCGCCGATGGTGATGTAGGCCAGCACGATCAATGCGCCGATCACGATCGCGACCCAGAGCGGCCAGCCGAGCAGCGCCTGCATGATCAGCGCGAGCGCGTAGAGGTTGACGCCGGCGATGAGCACCTGGGCGACCGCGAAGCTGATCGCGTTCAGCAGGTGGGTCGGCCGGTTGAAGCGCAGCCGCAGGTACTCGGGGACGCTGCGGACCTTCGAGCCGTAGTAGAAGGGCATCATCACGATGCCCAGGAAGACCATCGCCGGCACGGCGCCGATCCAGTAGTAGTGGACGGTCATGGCGCCGTACTGGGCGCCGTTGGCCGCCATGCCGATGATCTCCAGGGCGCCCAGGTTCGCCGAGACGAACGCGAGGCCGGTGACCCAGGCGGGCAGTGACCGCCCGGAGAGGAAGAAGTCCACACTGGTCCGGATGGCCCGGCGTGCGGCGAAACCGATGCCGAGGACCGTGATGAAGTAGAGCGCCAGGATCAGATAGTCCAGGGCGTTCATGTCCAACCGAAGGCCGTCACCCATCCCGTGCTCCCTCCCTGGCGACACTGCGCCCGCACGTACCCACTTTGGGAATTTTCATGCCGGGAGTGCGGTCTGTCGCACATGGTGGAGCCCCGGCCGTTCACCGGCCGGGGCTCCGCGGAGAGGTGTCATCAGCGGCCCAGGACCCGGTCCAGGAAGTCCCGGTAGCCGCGCACGGCGACCCTGAGCTGCTCGGTGTCGGTCGAGCCGGACTCCTGCCAGCTGCCCAGCCTGGTCTTCTGCTCGCGCAGCGCGGCGGAGAGCGCCTCGATGGCCTCCTCCACCAGCGACTGCGCCTCGCCGACCGCCGCCTGCGGGTCGTCCACGAAGCGGAGCTGGACGTCCCGCCAGCGGTCCCGGAAGTCCTGGGCGGTCTCCTCGGCGAAGAGGGTGGCCGCGTCCGCCGGCACGGCGCCCGGCGTGGGCCGGGCCGCACCGGCCAGGGCGGCGCCGGCCGCGCCCGCGCCGGCCGCGGCGGTGCTCGTGTCCGGGTCGACCATCGCCGGCTCGGCGCTGCCGTACCCGGCCCCGGCGGCGGCCGGGCCGTCGTCGGGCGCCGCGCCGGAGTGGGCCGCCTCCCAGCGGTCCGGGTCGTGCAGCCGGTCGCCCGCCGTCGGGTCGGCCCGCTCGTCGTCGAACGCGTCGGTCCGGCCCGGAGCGCCGTCGCCCGGCGCGGCGGTGTCCTCGCCGCGCGGGTCCCGCTCGTCCTCGGGCCGGCCGCTGGCCATCGCCGAGGCGGCCACCGCGTCGCCCACCGAGGTCGCCCCGAAGGCGGTCGGCAGCGGCGCGGGGTCGTGGTACACCGGACGGTCGTCGGCGTCGGCGGCCTCCGCGTCGCTGAGTTCCCCGGCGTCGTACGCCCGGGTCTCGTCGGATCCCGCGTCCCGGCGCTCGGCGCGCTCGTCGGCGACCGCCGGGTCGTCGAAGGTGCCCCGGTCGTCCAGGGCGTCCTCGGGCACGTCGGCCCGGTCGGCGTCGGGCCCGTCGCCGGCGGCCCGGTCGCCCGAGGGCGGGACCGGCACCGGCGTGGACCGGACGGCCTCGGGGTGGTCCTGCGTGACCTGCTGCTCTTCCTGACGCATGGCGGCGGCCTCCTCAGCGGCTCGTGGCGTCGTGCTCGTGGTCGGGGTCGCGCTGCTCCGGCGGCTGGTGCCCGACCGGGTCCTCGCCGAGCAGGTCGGCGAAGAGGGCGCGGTAGTGCACGAGCGCCTGTCGGAGATCCTCGGTGCCGGCCTCGCCGCGCTCGTTGCGCAGCCGGATGTCGTGGGCGTCGCGGTAGTGGGTGAGGGTGCGGGCGTGCTCGACGGAGAGGTGGGCGATCTGTTCGGAGAAGTCCCCGGTGGGGTACCCGCGCTCCGCGATCAGCCGGGTGACCAGTTCGTCGGCGTCGCCGACGGTTTCCGCGGGGGAGTCGACGAAACGCACCTGGAGTTCCTCCCAGGCGGCGGCGTAGCGGGCCCGGGACTCCGGGCTGAGCGGGGTCAGCTCCAGCTCGGCGTGGCGGCGCTCCCGCTCGCGCAGCTCCCGCTCGGCGGCGCCGCGGCTGTCCTGCTCGGCGACGGCCCGGTCGTACTCGGGGCCGAAACGCTGCCTGAGGGCCCGGCGGCGGCTGGCGACCACGGCGACCGCGGCGAGCGCCGCGAGCACCAGAACGACGATGACTATGACGACTACCTGGGTGGGCGACATGGCTCCTCCTTCGCCCGCTGGTATTCCCTCCGGTCCGTGATCGTCAATCCCGATCGGCGGTACTTTCCTGCGCGATCGTGCCCCCGGAGCCTGCCCACGGCACGGCCGGCCACACATCCGTTCCGCGCCGGGAAAGGTGGACCGGCCCCAGAAGCGGCGTTCGGGTGACGAACCGGGCGTCCGCTCCGGGCGGCGCGCGACGGGGCCGGCGAGCCGGTCTCCCGTACGCCCCTTGTGGACGAAATCCCGCCGGTCCCTTCCGGCGGTGCTCTGCCGTCCAACGGTGTCCACAGCGAACATTCCGGACCGTAGTGAGGGGCGAGACGGCCGGTAGTGCATCCGGCTGGGATTACGTATCCTGCCCAAGGCGCCCGGGCCGGGGCCCGGCGTCGCGGCCCTCCGGCCGGTGCCGGCGCCACCCCTGCGACACCTTCCCCCGGGCGAGGTTGGATGAACACCCGAGACTGGCCGATCCGCGCCAAGCTGACCGCGCTGGTCATCGGTCCGGTGACCGGGCTGCTGGCACTGTGGATCTTCGCCACCACGCTGACCTTCGGGCCGGCCCTCGACCTGCTCGCCGCCCGCACCCTCCTCTATGACCTGGGCCGGCCCGGTGAGAGCGTGGTCGCCGAGCTGCAACGGGAACGCCGGCTCTCGGTCGTCCAGCTCGCCGGTGACACCGCCGTGCCGGCCCTGGCCGAGCAGCGCGTCCGCACCGACCGGGCGATCGCCGAGCTGCGCCGCCGGGTCGACGGGGACAAGCTCCGCGACGCCGCCGACGACCTTCTCGACGCCCGGCTCGACCAGCTGGTGTCGGCCCTCGACGCGCTGCCGGCGGGACGGGGCTTCATCGACGGCCGGAAGGTGGACCAGGCCGGCGCCGTCGGGCTCTACAGCGGGATGATCGGCTCCGCCTTCCAGACCTTCGCGGCCATGGCCACGCTGCCCGACGCCCAGCTCAACCGGCAGGCGCTGGCGCTCACCGGGCTCGGCCGGTCCCGGGAGCTGCTCGGCCAGGCCGACGCGCTGCTGGCCGGCGCGGTCACCGCCGGCCGGTACGCCGAGGGTGAGCACGAGCAGCTGGTCCGCACCATCGAGAACCAGCGCTTCCTGGCCGAGAACGCGGTGGCCGACCTGCCGCCCGCCGAGCGGACCGGCTACCAGCGGCTCACCGAGGGGGAGGCGTTCGTCCGGCTGCGCGCCCTCCAGGACACCCTGGTCCGCGCCCGCGACCTGCCGGCCGGGTTCGACATCCGGGCCTGGGAGACCAGCCACGCCGCGGTCTCGCAGGGCCTGCGGGACTTCGAGCTGCGCGGCGCGGACACCCTCACCGAGCGGTCCGTGCCCATGGCGGTCCAGATCCTGGTCCGGCTGGCCGCCGCCGGGGTGCTCGGCCTGGTCGCCATCGTGGTCTGCGTGCTGGTGGCGCTGCGGGTCGGCCGGTCCCTGGACCGCCGGCTCACCGGCGTCCGCACCGCCGCGCTGGAGATGGCCGAGCACCGCCTGCCCGACGTGGTGGCCCGGCTGCGCCGCGGCGAGGAGGTCGACGTCGCCCGCGAGGCGCCCGAGCTGGACCACGGTGGCGACGAGATCGGCCAGGTGGGGCGCGCCTTCAACGAGGTGCGCCGCACGGCCGTGCAGGCGGCCGTCGACGAGGTCACGCTGCGCCGCGGCCTCAACGAGGTCTTCCTGAACATCGCCCGGCGCAGTCAGGGCCTGGTGCACCGGCAGCTGGCCCTGCTGGACCGGCTGGAGCGGCGGACCGAGGACCCGGACGAGCTGGCCGGGCTGTTCCAGGTCGACCACCTCGCCACCCGGCTCCGGCGGCACGCCGAGGACCTGGTCATCCTGGCCGGCGCGGCCCCCGGCCGGGGCTGGCGCAACCCGGTCGCCGCGGTCGACGTGGTGCGCGGCGCGATCTCCGAGGTCGAGTCGTACGACCGGATCGACGTGGGCGAGGTCCAGCCGGCCGGTGTGCTCGGGCGTGCCGTCGGCGACCTGATCCACCTGCTGGCCGAGCTGGTCGAGAACGCCACCGTCTTCTCTCCGCCCGGCACCCGGGTGGACATCACCGGCCGCACGGTGCCCGGCGGCTACACCGTCGAGATCACCGACCGGGGGCTCGGCATGTCCCCGACGGCCCTGGCGGACGCCAACCGCAAGCTGTCCCACGCCCCGGAGTTCGACCCGACCGACAGCGCCCGGCTCGGCCACTTCGTGGTCGCCCGGCTGGCCGCCCGGCACGGCGTCCGGGTCGAGCTCCGGCCCGCCGCGCCCGGCGGGATCACGGCCGCCGTGTTCGTCCCGTCGGACCTGATCACCGCCGAGCCGGCGATCGGCCCGACCGGCCCGGACGCCGACCGACCCGGGCGGGACGACCGGCGGATGGCCAAGGTGACCCGGCTGGCCACGGTCCCCCGGACACGGGCTTCCCGGCCCGGCCGGGACCGCCCCGAGTCGGCGGTCGTGCCGCTGCCCAACGGCCGTCCCTCCAGCGTCGAGACGCCGGCCGACGCCGACGGCCTGCCCCGCCGGGTCCGTCGGCGCGGGCCGGCGGCCCGGCCCCGGCCGGTCGTCGCGGACAACCCGGCGCACCGTCCGCCCGAGGAGGCCCGGCGAGCCATGTCCGCGCTCCAGGCCGGCACCGCCCGGGGCCGCCGTGACGGCTCCCGCGCCGCCACCGACCCCGGCGCGGCCCGCAGCCGGCCCGCCCCGGCGGCGGCCGGCGGACCGGCCGCCGACCCCACCGCCGCCCCGGGCCGGGCCGGCGCTCCGCCCACCGACGCGGCCCGTACCCGGGCCACCGAGCCCTCCCCGCCCGAACCGGCGGCGGCTCCGGACCAACGAACCGCGACTGAGAGGGACGCCTAGTGGTGCACACGACGCGGCAGAACGCCGATCTCGACTGGTTGCTCGACGACCTGGTGGAGCGGGTGCCGGGCGCCCGCCAGGCGGTGGTGCTGTCGGCGGACGGCCTCCTGCTCGGCGCGTCCGCCGAGCTGGACCGCACCGACGCGGAACACCTCTGCGCCCTGGCCTCCGGTTTCTCCAGCCTCGCCAAGGGGGCCACCCGGCACGTGGGTGGCGGTGCGGTCCGGCAGACCGTGGTGGAGATGGAATCGGCCTACCTGTTCGTCACGGCCGCCGGGCAGGGCGCCTGCCTGGCCGTGGTGAGCGACGCCGACGCCGACATCGGCCTGGTGGCGTACGAGATGGCCATGCTGGTCATCCGGGTCGGCGAGAACCTCAGCGCACCGGCCCGCACGGCGGCGACCGATGCGGGCTGAGTCGCCGGGGCCCCAGCATGAGTGGCTGGACGCCGCCGCCGGCCCCGTGGTCCGCCCGTACACCGTGACCGGCGGCCGGGTGCGCCCCCCGGTCGACGGCTTCGACCTGGTGGCGTTCGTGCTGACCACGCCGGGGGCCGATCCGGCCGGCGTGCCCGGTCTCCAGCCGGAGCACCGGCGCCTCGCCGAACTGGCCCGCCGACCGGTGGCCGTGGCCGATCTCGCCGCCGACCTGGATCTCGCCGTCGGCGTGGTCCGGGTGCTGCTCGGCGACCTCCTCGCCCGGGGGCTGGTCACGGTGCGCCGGCCGGCCGCCGCCCACCTGCCCGACGACAACATCCTCAAGGCGGTGGTCAGTGGACTCCGTGCGCTTTGACCGGGAGCCGGCCGCGCCGCGGGTGCCGCTGGCTCTGAAGATCCTCATCGCCGGCGGCTTCGGCGCGGGCAAGACGACGCTGGTGAGCGCGTTGAGCGAGGTCCGGCCGTTGCAGACCGAGGAGGTGCTGACCGGCGCCGGCATCGGCACCGACGACGTCTCCGGGGTGGAGCAGAAGTCGACCACCACCGTGGCGATGGACTTCGGCCGCATCACCATCAACGACGACCTGCAGGTCTACCTCTTCGGCACCCCCGGGCAGGACCGGTTCTGGTTCCTCTGGGACGAGCTGGCGTTCGGGGCGCTCGGCGCCGTGGTGCTGGCCGACACCCGGCGGCTGGCCGACTGCTTCCCCTCGATCGACTACTTCGAGCAGCGGGGCATCCCGTTCGTGGTGGGCGTGAACTGCTTCGACGGGTCCCGCCGGTTCAGCCTGGAGGCGGTCCGCGACGCCCTGGACCTGGACCCGGACGTGCCGCTGGTGCTCTGCGACGCCCGGGACCGGCAGTCCGGCAAGCTGGTGCTGATCTCGCTGGTCGAGCACGTCGCGCGGCAGCGCGGCGAGCCGGTGCCGGTGGGCTGATCCCGCCGCGCCCACCGGTCCGGCCGGAAAGCCGGCGCCGGGAATGACGCCTAACCTGCCGGCTGACCGGGAAGGCTCTGGTTGGATCAACGGTGGGACGGCGGAAGGTGGGAGTGGTGAGCGGGCAGGACGCGATCGTCCACATCGGGGGCTACACGGCGGAGTCGGGCGGGCGGGCCGAGGGCATCGTCGCCGCCCGGCGCGACCCGGCGACGGGGGCGCTGACCCCGCTCGGCACGGTGGCGGTCACCCCGTCGCCGTCGTTCCTCGTCCGGCATCCGGCGCTGCCGGTGCTCTACGCGGTCAACGAGCTGGCCGAGGGGCAGGTCAGCGCCTTCCGGACCGGTCCGGAAGGCGACCTGGACCCGCTCGGAGTACGCCCGACCGGCGGGGCGGAGCCCTGCCATCTGGCGGTGGCACCGGACGGCCGGCACCTGTTCGTGGCGAACTACGGCGGCGGGAGCGTGGCGGTCTTCCCCCTCGACGCCGACGGCACGCCGGGGGAGCGCAGCGACCTGGTCCGGCACGAGGGGCACGGCGCCGACCCGGACCGGCAGGAGAAGGCGCACTGCCACATGGTCTCGCCCGACCCGGCCGGCGGTCCGCTGCTCGCGGTCGACCTGGGCACCGACTCGGTCTACCGGTACGACCTCGACGCCCCCTCGGGGCGGCTGGTGCCTCGCGCCCCCCGGCTGCGGACGCCGGCCGGCACCGGGCCCCGGCACCTGGCCCGGCACCCGGACGGGCGGCGCTGCTGGCTGGTCGGCGAGCTGGACGGGACGGTCACCGCGTACGACCTGACACCGGACGGGCTGCACCAGCGGGTCCGGGTGGACGCCAGCGGCCGGGCCGGGCACGTGCAGCCCTCCGAGGTCGCCGTCGGGCCGGACGGTCGCTTCCTCTACGTGGGCAACCGGGGCGTGGGCACGGTCGCGGTGTTCGCGCTGGACGGGGAGGCGCCCGAGCTGGTGGCCGAGGTGGACACCGGTGGGGAGTGGCCCCGGCACTTCGCCCTGACCGGCGAGCACCTCCACGTGGCCGACGAGCGGGCCGGCATGATCAGGATCTTCCGGGTGGACCCGGGCACCGGCGTGCCGGAGCCCGTGGGAGAGCCGGTGCCGGTGGCGAGCCCCACCTGTGTCTGTCCGTGATCGGGCGGTCACCGGAACACCGTCCGCAGTGGACCTTGATCACCTGGGATGACTGATCGCTCACTCAGTGTGATGATTTGGCGATCAACTGTTTCTCCTGCGTAACTTTCGTCCGAACGGTTGTGGCACTAACCCCACGAGATACGCAAGATGGTCACCGTGTCTGGCCGCCATCGCATGCGTTCGAACCTCCGTGGGGCAGGTGCCGTTGCCGCGGCGACCGCGCTCGTCGTCGTCGTAGCCGGCTCCTGGTTCGGTTATCAGCAGCTGGCCGGCCCGAACTGCTCGGGGCGGATCGAGCTGTCCGTCGCGGCGGCCCCGGAGATCGCCCCCGCCGTGCGCGGAGCCGCCGATCAGTGGGTCGCCGACGGCGCGGCGGTCGGCGAGACCTGCATCGCCGTGAATGTCTCCTCCGCCGAGCCGGTCGATGTGGCCGCCGCGGTGGCGAGCAAGCACGGCGCCACCCTGGCCGGGGTCGGGCAGGCCAGCGGCACCGTGGTCACGCCGGACGTCTGGGTGCCGGACTCCTCCACCTGGCTGCTGCGGCTCAAGAGCGGCGGCGCCACCGCGTTCGCGCCGGCCAACGGCGCCTCGATCGCCCGCAGCCCGGTGGTGGTCGCGCTGCCGGAGCCGGTGGCCCGGTCGCCCCGGATCGGGTGGCCGAACAAGAAGCTCCACTGGACCGACCTGTTGGCCCAGGTCACCAGCGGCAAGCCGCTGCGCGCCGGGATCGTCGAGCCGACCCAGGACGCCGCCGGCCTGTCCGGGCTGCTCTCGTTGACCGCCGCCGCGAGCGCCACGGGCGCCGCCGGCTCGGCGAAGGCCCAGGAGGCGATGGTCGGCGCGCTGCGGGCGCTGGCCACCAACCGGTCCTCGCTGCGGCAGGACCTCCTGGCCCGCTTCCCGCGCTCGTCCGACCCGACGGCCATCGCGAACGCGCTCGGCGCGGCGGCGCTGTCGGAAGAGGACGTGATCGCGTACAACAACACCAAGCCGCCGATCCCGCTGGCCGCGCTCTACCTGGAGCCGGCGCCGATGCCGCTGGACTACCCGTTCGCGGTGCTGCCCGGCATCGAGCCGACCAAGGCGTCGGCCGCCCGGGTGCTCTTCGAGGTGCTGCGGACGGGTGGCTTCAAGAACCGGCTGGCCGGCCAGGCGCTGCGGGCGCCGGACGGCAACTGGGGCGACGGGTTCAAGGCGCCCCAGGGTGCGCCGAGCCCGGCCAACGGCGGCGCGAGCGCCGTCCCGCCGTCCGGCCAGGGTGGCGCGGCCGACCTGGACCCGGTCGCCATCCAGAAGGCGACCACCACCTGGTCGGTGGCCACCCAGTCCGGTCGCATGCTCTGCGTCATCGACGTCTCCGGCTCGATGAAGAAGGCGGTGGCCACCGCCAACGGCGCCAGCCGGGAACAGGTCACCGTCGCCGCCGCGAGCCAGGGCCTGGGCCTCTTCGACGACTCCTGGTCGATCGGCCTGTGGACCTTCTCCACCAACCTGAACGGTTCGCAGGACTACCAGGAGCTGATCGGGATCAAGCCGCTGTCGAGCAACCGGGGCCCGATCCAGCAGCGCCTGGCCGGCATCCGGCCGTCGGACGGCGACACCGGTCTCTACGACACGATGCTGGCGGCGTACAAGAAGGTCCAGCAGGACTGGGAGCCCGGCAAGGTCAACTCGATCGTGCTGTTCACCGACGGCAAGAACGACGATGACAACGGCATCTCCCAGAAGGACCTGCTGAACCAGCTCAAGCAGCTGCGCGACGAGGAGCAGCCGGTCCAGGTGATCATCATCGGCATCGGCACCGAGGTCAGCCGCACCGAGCTCAAGTCGATCACCGATGTGACCGGCGGCGGCTCCTTCGTCACGACCGACCCCAGCAAGATCGGTGAGATCTTCCTGCAGGCGATCGCGCTGCGGCCGCCGGCGCCGCGCTGATCCGGCGCTCAGTGAGGGTGTTCCGCCGTACCGGCAGATCCGGTACGGCGGAACGCTTCTCGGTAGAAGAGAACTGACGGCAATGTGTCCGAAGCAATCGGTAACCATAATTGTCGAGGCAAGATGACCGGGTGCTCCGAACCGCGTGATCCCCACCGGGCCCGCGCGGCGCGGGGTCGTCCTGAGCGAAGTGGGGAGGGCCGGTGACCTCGGCGACGCTGTTGACCCCCGCCAGCACGTCGTCGCGACCCGGTGGCGACCGCCCCGGACCGACGACCCGCGCTGCGGAGCGGGCGTACATCCGGGTCCTGGCGGTGCTGGACACCGCCGTGCTGACCGTGGCCATCCTGATCGGGTACGTGGCCCGGTTCGGCGACGAGGAACCGAGCGGCTCCGAGATCCCCTACGTGGTGGTCGCGCCCGCCCTGCTGCTGGTCTGGCTGGTCTCGCTCAGGGCGATGCGCTGCTACGACGACCAGGTGCTGGGCTACGGCGCCGACGAGTACCGGCGGGTCAGCGCGGCGAGCCTGCGGCTGGCCGGCGGCATCGCCATCGCCGGCTACATCGCCGACGTGGGGGTCTCCCGGGGCTTCCTTGCCATCTCCTTCGCGGTCGGCACGCTCGGCCTGGAGGTGGCCCGGTTCGCCGCCCGCAAGCGGCTGCACCGCGCCCGCTACCGGGGCGCCGGCTGGTCCCGCAAGGTGCTGGTGGTGGGCGACACCGCGCACGTGCTGGAGCTGGTGCACACCCTGCGCCGCGAGCCCTACGCCGGCTACCAGGTGGTCGGCGCCTGCATCCCGGACGCGCTGCTCGCCCCGGTGCCCCAGCGGCTGGGCGACGTGCCGGTGGTGGGCTCCTTCCGGGGCATCCCCGAGGCGGCCACCGCGATCGGCGCGGACACCGTGGCGGTCACCGCCTCGGGCGAGCTGACCGCGACCCGGCTGCGCCGGCTGGGCTGGCAGCTGGAGGGCACCGGCGTCGACCTCGTGGTGGCCCCGGCGCTCACCGACGTTGCCGGCCCGCGCATCCACACCCGGCCGGTGGCCGGCCTGCCGCTGATCCACGTCGAGGCGCCCGAGTTCCGCGGCGCCCGCAAGCTGGTCAAGGGCTTCGTCGACCGGTCGATCTCGCTGATCGCCCTGCTCCTGCTGTCGCCGCTGCTGGTGGTGATCGCCCTGGCCATCAAGCTGGACAGCCGCGGCCCGGTGCTCTTCCGCCAGACCCGGGTCGGTCAGGGCGGCAAGGAGTTCGGCGTCTTCAAGTTCCGCACCATGGTCGTCAACGCCGACGCCCTGCTCGCCGAGCTGGCCGCGCGCAACGAGACCGACGGCCTGATGTTCAAGATGCGCGACGACCCCCGGGTGACCCGGGTGGGCCGGCTGCTCCGCAAGTGGTCCCTGGACGAGCTGCCCCAGCTGGCCAACGTGCTGCTCGGCCAGATGAGCCTGGTCGGTCCGCGCCCGCCGCTGCCCTCCGAGGTGGCCCGCTACGACGGCGACGTGGCCCGCCGGCTGCTGGTCAAGCCCGGCATGACCGGCCTCTGGCAGGTCAGCGGCCGGTCCGACCTGAGCTGGGAGGACGGCATCCGGCTCGACCTCTACTACGTGGAGAACTGGTCCCTCGCCGCCGACCTGACCATCCTCTGGAAGACCTTCGGCGCGGTGCTCAACAGCCGCGGCGCGTACTGAGCCGGCGGGCGACCGGGGCGGGTCAGGGCTGCGGGCCGAGCCAGTCCAGGCAGACCACCACCGCGTCGTCGACCAGGTCGCCGGCCACGAACGCGCGCAGGTCGCCGATCAGCGACCGGACGGCGTCCAGCGGCTCCATCGGCCCGGTGCGCCGCAGGAAGCGGTCCAGCGCGGTCTCGCCGTAGCGGATCCGCTCCGAGGTGGCGTCGATGACCCCGTCGCTGACCACGAAGAGCCGGTCCCCGCGCCGCAGCTCGAAGCGCTGCTCCCGGTAGTCGGTGCCCTCGAACATGCCGAGCGGGAACTGCTTGTCCAGGACCTGCTCGGTGACCTCGCCGTCGCGCAGCAGCACCAGACGGGGCGAGCCGGCGTCGACCACGTTCAGCGTCCCGGTGGCCAGGTCCAGCTCCAGCAGGAGCGCGGAGAGATGCTGCTCACCCCGGTGCAGCGCGTAGGTCGCCTGGTCCGCCAGGGCGGCCTGGTCGGCCAGCCCCAGCTGGGCGCGGCGGGCGTTGCGCAGCGCGTGGGTGGCCAGCGAGGTGAGCATCGAGGCGGCCACCCCCTCGCCCGAGCCGTTGATCACCGACAGCCAGAGCCGGTGGCCGTCGTCGGACCAGTCGAAGCCGTCGCCGCGCACCGCGTACGCCGGCTCCAGCTGCCCGGCCAGGCTGAAGGAGGGACGGATGCGGCTGCGGCCGGGCAGCAGCTCCCACTGCATCTCGGCGGCCAGGGTGAGCCGGCGGCTGCGCCGGGCGGTCAGGTAGATGTCCGTGGTGGCCGCCACGGCGGCCAGCTCGTGCCCCAGCGCCGTGGCGACGGCGTCCAGCTCGGCCAGGGCGGCCGGGTCACCCGGCACCGGTGCGATCCGGAGCACCCCGCGCCGCTCGCCGCGCATCCCGACCGGGAACCAGCCGGTGCCCTCCGACACGATGGGTTCCTGGTGGTCGAAGCAGCGCCAGGCCGGATGGCCGGGGGTGACGATCGACTCACCGCCGCCCAGCGGCAGCAGCGCGGCCAACCGGTAGTCGACCTGGTAAAGCTCGGTGTCGGTGATCCCGTACGACCGTTCCAGCTCGGCGGCGAGCCGGTCGACGAGCTGGTCGGTCGGCGCCTCGGTGAGGCTCCGCCGTGCCCGATCCTCCGGTCCGCTCATCTTTGCTCCTTTGCACAGGTCGTCGGCCTGGTGAGGCGGGTAGTCTCGGGCCCACCATGGCCGAAGAACGCGGTCCCCAGGGACCTGATGCGAGTATGGCTGCCGACCTCGACGAGGCGGCGGGCACCCTGCTGGCTGTCTGGGAGGCGGCCCGGGAGCGGACCACGAGCCGGCTCTCGGGTGCCCAGTTGCGCGCGGTCATGGTCGTCGAGCAGTACGACGGGATCAACCTCCGCCGGCTCGCCACGCTGACCGACATGCTGCTGTCCTCCGCCAGCCGGCTCTGCGACCGGCTGGTGGCGGCCGGCATGCTGGAGCGGGAACCGGGCCGGTACGACCGGCGCGAGATCGCCCTGCACCTCACCCCGGCGGCCACCCGGCTCCTCGGCGAGCTGCGCGCCGACCGGCGTCAGCGGCTGGACCGGATCCTGGTCGGCATGAGTCCGGAGGGGCGGGCGGCGCTGGTGCGCGGGATGCGCGAGTTCGACGAGGTCGCCCGGCGCGGGGAGGCCGCCGCGGCCGAGGGCTGGCCGGTGCTCCAGCCCTCCGGGGAGCGGATCGGCGACCCGCAGCCCGATGCGGAGTCACCCGGCGAGCCCCCGGTGGCCCGCACCGCCTGACCGGCCCGGGCCGGGTCCTCCCGCCGCCACGACCAGCATGGCGACGTCGTCGTGCACCTGGCCGTCGAGCCACTCGTCGACGAGCTGGAGCAGCCGGTCGACCAGCGCGGCGGGCGGCAGACCGGCTCCGGACGCGAGGGCCCGCCGCAGCCGGGCGTCGCCGAACATCTCCAGCTGGCGGGGCCCGCCCCGGGCCTCGGTCACCCCGTCGGTGTACGCCACCAGCACGTCGCCCGGAGCCAGGCGTACCGCCGCCTCGACGAAGCGGGCCGCGGTCAGCGCGCCGACCGGCATGCCGCCCACCGGGACCGGCTCGATCCGGCCGTCGGTGCGGACCACCAGCGGGGCCGGGTGGCCGCCGCCGGCCACCCGGACCAGCAGCCCGCCGCCCGGCTCTCGGGTCAGGGCGCCCAGCAGGAGGGTGGTGAACTGGGCCCGGCGGGCCGCGTCGGGTGCGTCCAGCAGCGCGCGGTTGAGCAGTTCCATCAGCTCTCGCGGGCGCTGCTCGACCAGCCGCAGGGTCTGCAGCGACTGGCGTACCCGCCCGGTCAGCACGGCCGCGCCGACCCCCTTGCCGCACACGTCGCCGAGGGCGAAGAGGCCGCCGCCGGGGGTGGGGAAGAGGTCGTAGAAGTCGCCCCCGATGCGCAGCGTGTCGCCGGCGGCGCGGTAGCCGCCGGCCAGCGTCATCCCCGGCAGCGGCGGCAGGTCCGGGGGGAGGAGGCTGTTCTGGAGCACGCGGGCCAGGTGCGCCTGCTCGCCGTAGAGGTCGGCCGCCGCCAGCGCGGCGCCCGCCCGGGCGGCGAACTCCCGCGCCAGCTCGACCTCGCGCGGGTCGAAGCCGCTCCGCCCGGGGCGGCGGGCAAGGATGAGCGCGCCGGCCGGGCCGCCGGCGCTGCGCATGGGGCTGATCAGCACGGCGCCGGGCCGGCCGAAGTCCGCGGGCAGCACCTCGGCCAGCTCGGCCAGCCCGGCGTCGAGCCAGGGGCCCGGCTCGCTGCCGTCCCCGTCGAGCGCCTCGACCAGGCCGGGCGCCGACTCGACCACCGGCCAGCCGGCGACGCCGGTGACCGGGCCGGGCTCGTCGGCGGCGTACCGGACCCAGTGCGGCAGGTCCTCGGCGGGCGGGGACGGGCGGTGCACGACCACGGCGGCGTCGGCCAGGTAGGGCACCGGGAGGGTGACGGCGGCGCGCAGCGTCTGGTCCCGGTGCAGGGAGAGCCCGAGGCGGCTGCCCGCCTGGGCGAGGAACGCGGTGCGGGACCGCTCGGCCCGCAGCGCGTCGTCGCGCGACTGCTCCTCGGTGACGTCCCGTACGTACCAGGCGCAGGTGCCGGTGGCCAGGCGGCGCCGGACGCCGCGCAACCGCCGGCCGTGGTGCTCGGTGTCGAAGGTCCCGCCGTCGCCGCGCACCGCGTCCGCCAGCGCGGGCACCGGGCAGTCGGTCAGGTCGACGCCGGGGGAGAGTTCGGGGAGGAGCGCCGCGGCCGCGGCGTTGACCAGGGTGACGACGCCGCCCCGGTCGGTGGTCACGACGGCCTCGGCGAGCCCGTCCAGCAGTTCGCGGGCGAGCCGGGAGTCGTCCGGCAGCGCGGCCCGCGCCGACGGTCGGGCGGTCCTCATCGCCGGTGGCGGGGCGCTTCGGTCTGTCGAACCGTGCGCATGCTGTCGGTGCACTCCTCGATCGCGGATTTGTTGCCTGGCGGCAAGCGTACCGAGCGGGGGCGCCGGAAGCCCATGGAGGAGCGCTGCGGTCAGCCTGCTCCGGCCAGCCAGGTGACCGGCCGGTCCAGCACCCGGCGGACCACCGAGGCGGCCCCACCGACCGCCGCGGAGCGCGCCCCGAGCGCCGCCGGGCGCACCGTCACCGGGGACCAGGCGGCGGTGAGCACGCGCCGGGAGATCTCCGCGACCACCGGCGGGCGGAGCCAGGGGGCGAGCGGGGCGTATCCGCCGCCGAGCACCACGGTGTCCAGGTCCAGCAGGTTCACCACGCCCGCCACGGCCACTCCGAGCGCCGTTCCGGCGTCCGCCAGGGCGGTCAGCGCGGCCGGGTCGCCCGCCCCGGCGAGGTCGGCCAGCCGGGTGGCGGCGGTGTCCGCGGGCAGGTCGGCGCCGGTCAGGCCGGCGGCGGCCAGGATGGCCTCCTGGCCCGCGTACCGCTCCAGGCAGCCCTGGCCGCCGCAGCGGCACGGCCGCCCCTGCGGCTGCACCGGGATGTGACCGATCTCGCCGCTCCAGCCGCGCGCGCCCCGGTAGAGCACCCCGTCCAGCACGATCCCGGCGCCGATGCCGATCTCGCCGGTGATGTGCAGGAAGCTGGTCGAGCCGGGTGGGCCGGCGTGCAGCTCGCCGAGGGCGGCCAGGTTGGCCTCGTTGTCCACCACCAGCGAGGGGATGCCGGCGACCGGCTCGGCGAGCGGGCGTCCGGCGAGCAGGGCGGGCACGTCGACGTCCCGCCAGCCGAGGTTGGGGGCGAGCCGGACCAGGCCGCCGTCGTCGACCAGGCCCGGCACGGCGAGTGCCGCGCCGGCCAGGGTCAGCCCGTCGCGTACGGCGGCGGCGCGGGCCTCGGCGGCCAGGGCGGCGAGCCGCTCCAGGGCGTCGGCGGGGGAGACCGGGCGCAGGTCGGCGCGGCGCACCAGGTGGTGCCGGACCGCCCCGGTGAGGTCGACCACGCAGGCGGCCAGGTAGTCGACGTTCACCTCCAGGCCGAGCCCGGCCGGCCCGTCGGAGGCGAGCACCAGCCCGCGGGCGGGCCGCCCGGCCCCGGTGCGCGGCGCGGGTTCCGCCTCGGCGACCAGCCGGCCGGCGATGAGGTCGTCCACGACGGCGGAGACGGTGGCCCGGGTCAGCCCGGTCCCGGCGGCGATCCCGGCGCGGGACGGCGGTCGGTCGGCGGTGGCGATCCGCCGGAGCACGACGGCGAGGTTGAGCTCGCGCAGGCTGCCCTGGCGGACCGCGCCGCCGGTGCTGGGGCTGGTCACCCCTTGACACTGCCACAGCGGGGTCATTTAATTCAACCACTGAACAAATTGCGGACGACACCACCACCCGGAGGTCCCCATGGCACCCCGTCCCACCCCCGCGGACAAGTTCTCCTTCGGTCTCTGGACGGTGGGCTGGACGGCCCGCGACCCGTTCGGCGACGCGACCCGGCCCGACCTGGACGCCGTCGAGGCCGTCCACCGGCTGGCCGAGCTGGGCGCGTACGGGATCACCTTCCACGACGACGACCTCGTCCCGTTCGGCGCGGACGCCGCCACCCGCGACGCCCACCTGTCCCGGTTCCGCAAGGCCCTCGACGAGACCGGCCTGGTGGTGCCCATGGTCACCACCAACCTCTTCACCCACCCGGTGTTCAAGGACGGCGGCTTCACCAGCAACGACCGCTCGGTACGCCGCTACGCGCTGCGCAAGGTGCTGCGCAACGTCGACCTGGCCGCCGAACTCGGCGCCCGCACCTTCGTCATGTGGGGCGGCCGGGAGGGCGCTGAGTACGACCTGGCCAAGGACATCCGCGCCGCGCTGGACCGCTACCGCGAGGCGGTCGACCTGCTCTGCCAGTACGTCGTCGACCAGGGCTACGACCTGCGCTTCGCCATCGAACCCAAGCCGAACGAGCCGCGTGGCGACATCCTGCTGCCCACCGTCGGCCACGCGCTCGCGTTCATCTCCACCCTGGCCCGCCCGGAGCTGGTGGGCCTCAACCCCGAGGTCGGCCACGAGCAGATGGCCGGGCTGAACTTCGCGCACGGCATCGCCCAGGCGCTCTGGCAGGGCAAGCTGTTCCACATCGACCTCAACGGGCAGCGCGGCATCAAGTACGACCAGGACCTGGTCTTCGGGCACGGCGACCTGCTCAACGCGTTCGCCCTGGTCGACCTGCTGGAGCACGGCGGCCCGAACGGCGGCCCCGCGTACGACGGCCCCCGGCACTTCGACTACAAGCCCTCCCGCACCGAGGACATCAGCGGGGTGTGGGCCTCCGCGGCGGCGAACATGAGCACCTACCTGCTGCTCAAGGAGCGGGCCGCGGCGTTCCGGGCCGATCCGGAGGTGGCCGAGGCGCTGGCCGCCAGCAAGGTCTCCGAACTCGCCGCCCCGACCCTGGGTTCGGGCGAGAGCTACGCCGACCTGCTGGCCGACCGGGCCGCGTTCGAGGAGTTCGATCCGCAGGCGGCCGGTGCGCAGGGCTACGGCTTCGTCCGGCTCAACCAGCTCGCCGTCGAGCACCTGCTCGGCGCGCGCTGAGGCGGGTCGCCATGCCGCTCGTCGCCGGGATCGACTCGTCGACCCAGTCCTGCAAGGTGGTGATCCGGGACGCGGAGACCGGCGCGCTGGTCCGGCAGGGCCGCGCGCCGCACCCGGAGGGCACCGAGGTCGACCCGCACGCCTGGTGGGACGCTCTGCGGGCAGCCGTCGCCGAGGCCGGCGGGCTGGCCGGCGTGGCCGCCGTCGCGGTCGGCGGCCAGCAGCACGGCATGGTCTGCCTGGACGAGGCGGGGCAGGTGGTCCGCCCGGCGCTGCTCTGGAACGACACCCGCTCCGCCGACGCCGCCCGCGAGCTGGTCGAGGAGGCCGGCGGCGGGGAGGCCGGCCGCCGGTTCTGGGCCGACGCGACCGGCGCCGTGCCGGTGGCCAGCTTCACCGCCACCAAGCTGCGCTGGCTGGCCCGGCACGAGCCGGCCAACGCCGACCGGGTGGCCGCCGTCTGCCTGCCGCACGACTGGCTCACCTGGCGGCTGGCCGGCGCACCCGGGCTGGGCGCGCTGCGCACCGACCGCGGCGATGCCAGCGGCACCGGCTACTGGTCGCCCCGCACCGGCGAGTACCGCCTCGACCTGCTGGAACGCGCCTTCGGCCGGCGGCTGCGGGTGCCGGTCGTGCTGGGCCCGGCCGAGGTGGCCGGCCACCTCGACCCGGCGGCGCTCGACGCCGGCGCGGGCCCCGGCGGCCCGGTCCTGCTGGGGCCGGGCACCGGCGACAACGCCGCCGCCGCGCTCGGCGCCGGGGCCGGTCCGGGCGACGTGGTCGTCTCGATCGGCACCTCGGGCACCGTCTTCGCGGTCGCCGACACGCCGGCCGCCGATCCGAGCGGGGCGGTGGCCGGCTTCGCCGACGCGACCGGCCGGTTCCTGCCGCTGGTCTGCACGCTCAACGCCGCGCGGGTGCTCGACGCCGCCGCCACGCTGCTCGGCGTCGACCTGGCCACCCTGAGCGAGCTGGCGCTGGCCGCCCCGCCCGGTGCCGGCGGGCTGGTCATGGTGCCGTACCTGGAGGGGGAACGGACCCCGGACCGGCCCACCGCCACCGGCGCGCTGCACGGCCTCACCCTGGGCACCTCGACCCCGGCGCACCTGGCCCGGGCCGCCGTCGAGGGCATGCTCTGCGCGCTCGCCGACGGCCTCGACGCGCTGACCGCGCAGGGCGCCCGCGCCGACCGGATCATCCTGGTCGGCGGCGGGGCCCGCTCCGCCGCCGTGCGGCGGATCGCCCCGCAGGTCTTCGGCCGTCCCGTGGTCGTGCCCCCGCCCGGGGAGTACGTCGCCGACGGGGCCGCCCGCCAGGCCGCCTGGGTCGCCCTGGGCGGTGCGGCGCCGCCCACCTGGTCGGTCGGCGACACCGAGGAGTACGCCGGTGAGCCGGTCCCCGCCATCCGCGCCCGTTACGCGGAGGCCCGGGAGCGCATCGTCGACCGGCTGCCGGAGTGAACCGGAGCCCGGGCGGTTGACCGGCGGGTCGTGTTCCCGCCGTGATCTCCGCCTGGTTTGCTGCCCGGCATGAGCAGCGGCACGAGGGTCTCCCGGCGGGGGAACGCGGGGCACCGGTTCTACAGCGTGGTGGTGTTCGTGGTGCTCGCCTCGCTGGACAACGTGGCCATCGGCCTGGTGCCGCCGCTGTACGGGCCGATCTCCGGCGCGCTCGGGGTGTCGCAGCGGCTGCTCGGCCTGGTCACCGCGGTCAGCTTCCTGGTCAGCGCGGTCGCCGCGGTGGCCTGGGCGTACGTCGGTGACCGGACCGACCGCAAGCCGCTGCTCATGGTCGGCACGCTGATCTGGGCGGCCGGCACCGGGGGCAGCGCGCTGGCCCAGCACTACCCGGCGTTCCTGGCCGCCCAGCTCGTCGCCGCGATCGGGTTGGGCGCGGTCGGCTCGGTCGGCTTCTCCGTGGTCACCGACCTGATCTCGCCGCGCCGCCGGGGCCTGGTGATGAGCTTCTGGGGGCTGTCCCAGGGCGTCGGCACGCTCGCCGGCACACTGACCGGCGGCCTGCTCGGCGCCACGGACTGGCGGCGGCCGTTCCTGGTGCTCACGGCGGTCGGCCTGCTCGCCACGGTGGCCTACCTGTTCACGTACGACATCCGGCGCGGGCAGAGCGAGCCGGAGCTGGCCGCGGCGCTCGACGCCGGTGGCGAGTACGACTACCGGATCAGCCGCGCCGACCTGCCCCGGATCCTGGCCCGGCGGACCAACCGCTGGCTGGTCCTCCAGGGGCTGACCGCGCAGGCCGCCTTCGGCTCGCTGGTCTGGCTGCCCGTGCTGTTCAGCCAGCGGGCCGAGGCGCAGGGCTACTCGGCCGCCACCGCCGTGGTGGTGGGCAGCGTCTTCGCCACCCTGTTCCAGCTGGGCGGGGTGCTCTCCATCGTGGGCGGCCTGGCCGGCGACGCGCTGCAACGGCGTACGCCGAGCGGCCGGGCGCTGGTCGCGGCCGTCGGCATCCTCGCGGCCGTGCCGTTCTACCTGGTCCTGTTCCTCGTGCCGATCCGGATCGACGTGCCGGACGGCGGCAGCTCCGGCGCGGTCATCGCGGCGGTGCTGAGCAGCGTGTTCACCGAGCCCACGGTGGGGCTGAGCCTGCTCACCGCCGTGATCGCCCTCGCGCTCACCTCGGCCAACTCGCCCAACTGGTTCGCGCTGATCGCCGACGTCAACCCGCCGGAGCACCGGGGCACGGTCTACAGCCTCGGCAACCTGGTCAACGGGGTCGGCCGGGCGGCCGGCAACGGGCTGGTCGGGGTGGCCTTCGGGGCGCTGCGGGCGGCCTTCCCGCCGCCGCTGAACTACGCCGTCGGGCTGGCCGCGTTCCAGCTCTTCTTCATCCCGACGGGGTTCATGTACTGGCTGGCCGCCCGCACCTCACCGGGGGACATCGAGTCGGTCCACGACCTCCTGCACACCCGCGCCGACCGCCTGTGAGGAGGGGCCCCTGGTAAAAGGGAACCCCTCCTCGCCGCTGTCAGGCGCGGTACCAGACGGTCACGTCGGTCGGGACGGCGTCGTCGTCCAGCGGGGCGCTGGACGCCAGCACCTCGGCGCCGGCGGGCAGCGGCACCGGCTCCGCGCCGAAGTTGGTCAGCACGGTGAGCCCGCCGTTGGTGAAGGTCAACACCTCGTCGCCGGAGGAGAGCCACCGCAGCGGCCCCCGCGCCAGGCCGTGCTCGCGGCGCAGCCGCAGGGCCGTCCGGTACAGCTCGTAGGTCGAGCCATCGACGCCGCGCTGCCGGTCGAGCGCGTACTCGGCCCAGCTCGGCGGCTGGGGGAGCCAGCTCGCGTCGGTCGGCCCGAAGCCGTACGACGGCGCGTCGGCCTCCCACGGGATCGGCACCCGGCAGCCGTCCCGGCCGCGCTGGGTGTGCAGGCTGCGTTCCCAGGTGGGGTCCTGCCGGGCCTCGTCGGGCAGCGTGGTGTGCTCCGGCAGCCCCAGCTCCTCGCCCTGGTAGAGGTAGGCGGAGCCGGGCAGGGCGAGCATGAGCAGGCTGGCCGCCCGGGCGCGGCGCAGGCCGAGCGCGGCGTCCGGCTGCGGGTCGCCGATGCCGATGCCGTTGGGGCGGCCGCCGCCGACGGCGAGCCCGAGCCGGGAGGCGTGCCGGACCACGTCGTGGTTGGACAGCACCCAGGTGGTCGGGGCCCCCACCGAGTCGGTGGCCTCCAGCGAGCGGGTGATCACCGCGTACTGGGCGGGGGCGGACCAGGCGGCCAGCAGGTATTCGAAGTTGAACGCCTGGTGCATCTCGTCCGGCCGCACGTAGCGGGCCAGCCGCTCGGCCGGCTCCACCCACGCCTCGGCGACCAGGATCCGCTCGCCGTCGTAGGAGTCGAGCAGCCGCCGCCATTCGCGGTAGATGTCGTGCACGCCGTCCTGGTCCCACATCGGCGGGCGCGGCTTGTCCACCTCCTGGCCGGAGAGGATCTCCTGCGGCTCCTGCCAGTCGGCCAGGTCGGCCTGTTTGATGAGGCCGTGCGCCACGTCCACCCGGAACCCGTCGACGCCCCGGTCCAGCCAGAACCGGAGGATGTCCAGGAACTCGGCGCGCACTTCCGGGTTGCCCCAGTTGAGGTCGGGCTGGCCGGTGTCGAAGAGGTGCAGGTACCACTGGCCGTCCGGCAGCCGGGTCCAGGCCGGCCCGCCGAAGACGCTCTCCCAGTCGTTCGGCGGCTCGGCGCCCTGCGGGCCCTTGCCGTCCCGGAAGATGTAACGCTGCCGCTCCGGGCTGCCCGGCGCGGCAGCGACGGCGGCCTGGAACCAGCGGTGCCGCGACGAGGTGTGGTTCGGCACCAGGTCGACGATCACCCGCAGGCCGCGCGCCTTCGCCTCGGCGATCATCTTGTCGGCGTCCGCCAGCGTGCCGAAGAGCGGGTCGACGTCCCGGTAGTCGGCCACGTCGTAGCCGGCGTCCGCCTGCGGGGAGGGGTAGAACGGCGACAGCCAGATCGCGTCGACGCCCAGCTCACTGAGGTGGTCGAGGCGTGCCGTGATGCCGGGGAGGTCGCCGATCCCGTCGCCGTTCGCGTCGGCGAACGAGCGCGGGTAGATCTGGTAGATGACGGCCTCGGTCCACCAGCCGGTGGCCGGGGTCTCCTGCGTCGCGTCGGTGTTCAGCGCCTTCTCCCTGTCGTGCGTACGGGACGAATCTGATCAGTTTGCCCGGGGCGGCGCGGTCGATTCGCGCACCACCAGGCGAGTGGGCAGGATCACCGAGGCCGGCGACCGGGGGTCGGCGTCCGGGTCGCGCGGCGCCGGCACCAGCCCGGCGTACGGGCTGGCGACCCGCCCGCCCAGCGGGTCGAGCAGCATGCGGGCGGCGAGCAACCCCTGCTCCGCCGCCGGCTGGGCGATGGTGCTCAGCCCCAGCACCCCGGCCAGGTCGTGGTCGTCGATGCCGATCACGCTGACGTCCTCGGGCACCCGCAGCCCCGCGTCGCGCAGCGCGGTCATGGCGCCCATCGCCATCTCGTCGCAGGCGGCGAAGATGGCGGTCGGCGGCTCGCCCCGGGCCAGCAGCTCGGCGGTCGCCCGGGTGCCGCCGTCGACGTTGAACTGCGACTCGACGTCGAGGCTCGGGTCGGGCCGGAGTCCGGCGGCGCGCAGTGCCTCCTCGTAGCCGCGCCGCCGGTCCAGGTGGGTGGTGAAGGCCAGCTCGTCGTCCGGGTCGCCGGAGATGTGCGCGATCCGGGTGTGGCCCAGGTCGAGCAGGTGCCGGGTGGCGGTCCGCGCCGCGGCCACGTCGTCGATGCGGACGCAGGGCCAGCCGGGCACCCCGCTGCCGGAGCTGATGGTCACGCCGGGCAGGGCCAGCCTGGTCAGCGCGGTCAGGTCGGCCGGGCGCAGCGGGGTGGCGACCAGGATGATCGCGTCCACCCGCTTGTGCAGGCTGGCCGGGTGCAGCACCCGCTGCCGGATCTGCTCCCGCCCGCCCAGGTTGTAGAGCAGCAGGTCGTAGCCGTTCTGGTGGAGGTAGTCCTCGACCGCCTCGACCACGGTGCCGAAGAACCAGCGGGTGATCCGGGGGACCACCACGGCCACCGTGCCGGTCTTCCCGCCGGCCAGCCGGGAGGCGCTCGGCGAGACCGCGTACTGGAGCTGCTCGGCGGCGGCGAGGACCCGCCGGCGCGTCGCGGCCGAGACCGTCGGCAGGCCGCGCAGCGCCCGGGAGACGGTGGCCGTCGACACCCCGGCCAGGCGGGCGACATCGTCAATCTTCGTCATCGGTTCCCCGCTCCGACCCGCGCCCGCCGCCGCCGGAAACCGGCGGCGGCGGAGCAACGGATCAGCCCTTGACGCTGCCGGCGAGCAGGCCCCGCACGAAGAAGCGCTGGAGGGACAGGAACACGATCAGCGGTACGACGATCGACACGAACGCGCCGGCCGTCAGCCGTTGCCACTCGTTGCCCCGGGTGCCGGCCAGCTCGGCGAGCCGGACGGTCAGCGGGGCGGTCTCGTTGCTGCCACCCGCGAAGATCAGCGCGACCAGCAGGTCGTTCCAGACCCAGAGGAACTGGAAGATGCCGATCGCGGCCAGCGCCGGGGTGATCAGCGGCAGGACGATGGTCCGGAAGATCTTCGGGTGGGTGGCCCCGTCGACCCGGGCCGACTCCATCAGCTCGCCCGGCAGCTGCGAGATGAAGTTGTGCAGCAGGTAGACGGCGAACGGGAGCGCGAAGCAGGTGTGCGCGAACCACACCTGCGCGAACTTCTGCTCGTCGACCAGACCCCAGGCGGGGAGCACCTGGATCCCGGCGATGGTGACGCCGGTGGAGAAGAACTTCAGCAGCGGCACGAGCGCCATCTGCAGCGGCACGATCTGCATCGCGAAGATCGCGATGTAGACCCAGTCCCGCCCCTTGAAGTTGATCCACGCCAGCGCGTACGCGGCCAGTGAGGCGAAGGCGATCGGGAAGAGCACCGACGGGATGGTGATCGCCAGCGAGTTGATGAAGTAGCTGGCCAGCTGCCCGGACGAGCCGTTGCTGAACAACACCTCCCGGTAGTTCTCCAGGGTGAACTGCGGGTCGCTGAAGAACGTCCACCAGCCGGTGGTCTTGATCTGGTCCTCGGGCCGGAACGAAGAGATGAACAGGCCGAAGGTCGGGACCGTCCAGAGCAGTGCGAGCACGATCGAGACCAGCGTGGCGGTCCGGCTGTTCAGCCGCTTGCGGACCCGGGCGGCCCGGCCGGGCGTCCCGGTGGCCTGGACGCCGGCTCCGACGGTGGGGGTGGCGGTGGTCATCTCAGCCCTCCCGCTGCTGACGCAGGTTGCGGATCTGGTAGATCACGATCGGGATGACCAGGACGAAGAGGAAGACCGCGAGTGCGGAGCCCTGCCCGGGCTGGCCGTAGCGGAACGCCTGGTTGTACATCTCGTTCGCGATGACGCTGGTGTCGTAGTTGCCGTTGGTGGCGGTCCGGACGATGTCGAAGACCTTGAGCGTGGCGATCGAGAGCGTCACCGCCACGACGATCAGCGCCGGCCGGATGGTCGGCATGGTGATCTGCCAGAACATCTGCCAGGGGCTCACGCCGTCCAGCCGGGCCGCCTCGACGATGTCGGCCGGGATGGCCTTGATCGCCGCGGAGAGCACCACCATGGCGAAGCCGGCCTGGATCCAGATCATGATCACGATGAGCAGCAGGGTGTTCAGCGGCGACTCGAGCAGCCACTGCTTGGGTTCGCCGCCCAGGCTCACGACGATCTGGTTGAGCAGGCCGATCTGGTCGCCGTCGCCCCGGTAGGCGTAGACGAACTTCCAGATGATGGCGGCGCCGACGAACGAGATCGCCATCGGCAGGAAGATCAGGGACTTGGCCACCGACTCGAACCGGGCCTTGTCCACGAGGACGGCGTAGATCAGGCCGAACCCGGTGGCCACCAGCGGCACGAGGACCACCCAGATCAGGCTGTTGATCAGCACTCGGACGATCGAGTCCTCGGAGAACATCCAGCTGTAGTTGGCCAGGCCCACCCAGTTGCTGCTGTCCTTGTCCATGAACGAGAGGAGGGTGGTCCGGATCGCCGGCACCACCAGTCCGACGACGATAAACAGCAGTGTCGGCAACAGGAAGAAGAGCGCGATCAGCCCTTCCCGCGGCTTGCGTCGGCGGGGCAGGGGCGTGCCGCTCGCCACGGCGGCGACCAGCTGCTCGTCCCGCCGGCGGGCGAACCAGGCCGGCACCACGTCGAGGAGCAGGAGCAGCCCGCCCACCACCGCGACGAAAGCGATCAGCCCGTACATCAGCATGAGGAACTTCGGCTGTTCCGCCGCGAAGTCGAACTCCATCGACCCTCCCTCAAGGGTTCGGTTGCGGGCGGTGGCCCGGCCCGCGTCGCGGACCGGGCCACCGCCTCAGATCACTTCCAGCTGCTCTCGATGCCGTTCAGCACCGTGGTGGTGTCCTTGCCGTTGATCCAGTCGACCATGCCCTTCCAGAAGGTGCCCGCGCCGACCGCGGCCGGCATCAGGTCCGAGCCGTCGAACCGGAACTCGGTCTTCGGGTCCTGCAGGATCTGGACGGAGAGCTTGTCCACCGGGTTCGGGACGTTGTTGATGTCGAGCTTCTTGTTCGCCGACAGCCAGTCGCCGATCTTGGCGCGGCTGTTGACGTACTCGCCGGAGGCCAGGTAGGTCTGCACCGCCTGGACCTCGGGACGGTCGGCGAACGCCGAGACGAACTCGCCGGCACCCAGCACCGGCTTGCCCTTGGCCGGGTCGACGGCCGGGAAGTAGAACGCGAAGACGTCGCCGTCCTCGGCCACCTTGGTGCCCTCCGGCCACTGGTTGGCGTAGAAGGACGCCTGGCGGTGCATGGCGCACTTGCCGGTGGTGATCGGCGTGCCGGCCTCCTGGAAGGAGGTGGTGGCGATGCTCTTCACGCCGCCGAAGCCGCCGTTGACGTACTTCTCGTTCTTGAGGATGCTGCCGGCCTTGTCGACCGCGTCGGCGACCTTCGGGTCGTTGAACGGGATGCCGTGGGTGGTCCACTGGTCGTAGACCTCCACCCCCTGGGTGCGCAGCAGCACGTCCTCGATCCAGTCGGTGGCCGGCCAGCCGGTGGCGTCACCGGACTCGATGCCCGCGCACCACGGCTTGGTGCCGCTCGCCGCGATCTTGTCGCTGAGCGCGATGAGCTCGTCCCAGGTGGTCGGGACGGTCCAGCCCTTCTCCTTGAAGGTCTTCGGCGAGTACCACACGTAGGACTTCACGTTGGAGCCGAGCGGGACGCCGTAGAGCTTGCCGTCCACGGTGCTGTACTTCAGCCAGTCGGGGGAGAAGTTCTGCTCGGCCAGCGCCTTGGTGTCGGCGCCGACCGTCTTGAGCTTGCCCGCGTCGGCGAACCGCTTGAGCAGGCCCGGCTGCGGGATGAAGGCCAGGTCGGGAGCGTTGCCGCCGTCGACCCGGACGCCCAGCTGGGCCTCGAACTCACCCGAGCCCTCGTGGTCGATGTCGATGCCGGTGCAGTCCTCGAACTGCTTCCAGGACTGGTCCAGGCGGTCGGCCTCGATGTCCCGGATCGACGAGTAGATCGTGACCTTCTTGCCGTCGTGGCCCTGGTACTTCTCGTATGCGGCGCACTCGGGCGAGCTCGCCTTGCTGCTCTTCTTGTCGTTGCCGGTGCCGCAGGCGGTGACGCCGAGCGCCAGCCCCAGAACGCCGGCGATCGCGAGAGCCTGGCGTGATCTGGCAAACGCCATGCCGATCTCCTTCCTTGCCGGCGCGTGGAGGAAATCGAACTCGCGCCGGTCCGATGGTCGTCCACACATGTAAGCGCTTGCATCGCGCCGGGTCCACCCCCTGCCGGACACGGCCCGGTAACAATCCCGAAACCCGCTCACCGGCCGTGGGCGCGCTCCCACGCTGCGCTGACCGATCCCAGGTGGGACCCCTTCCCATCGATGGAACTTTCTGCCACCCTGTCCGTATCGGATCGAAAACTTTCAACATAGGAGGCAGTGGATGCGCAAACGCTGGTTCAGCCTCGCGGCGGTGACCGCCGTCCTCGTGGCCCTGATCCCGGCGGCACCGGCCATGGCCGCGCCGACGTTCAAGGTTCCGTTCCCCTGCAACCAGGCCTGGTCCGGCCAGACGCGCTCGGACCACAGCCCGGCCTACGCCGTGGACTTCAACCGGACCGACGACCTGGGCGACCCGGTGGTGGCCAGCGCCCCCGGCACCGTCGACCGGGTGACCGACCTCGGCGGCACCAGCTACGGCAAGTACGTGCGGATCGACCACGGCAACGGATACACCACCTACTACGCCCACCTGAGCAGCTTCAACGTCTCGGTCGGGCAGACCGTCGGCTACGGCCGGGTCATCGGCTACGTGGGCAGCACCGGCGGCTCCACGGGCCCGCACCTGCACTACGAGCAGCGGCTGAACGGCAGTGACATCCAGGTCCGGTTCAACGGGGCCCTCGCCCTCTACTGGGGCACGAAGACCTACACCAGCGACAACGGCTGCTCCGGCACGAACACCGGGGCGGGCACGGTGAACACCGCGGGCGCGGCCCTGACCGTGCGCTCCGGCCCGGGCACCGGCTACAGCGCGGTCGGCTCGGTGGCCGACGGCGCCAACGTCACCATCTACTGCCAGACCAGCGGCACCAGCGTCACCGGCACCTACGGGACGAGTTCGATCTGGGACCGGATCGGCTCCGGCCGGTTCATCTCCGACGCGTACGTCTACACCGGCTACGACGGCTACATCCCCGGCGTGCCGCGCTGCTGACCGAGGTGGGCGCGGGGCCGACCGCCCCGCGCCCCCTCATCCGTTGAGCCGCCAGATGGCGAGGTTGAGCGCGCCGGCGAAGGTCACCCAGGCCCAGTAGGGGAGCAGGAGCAGCGCCGCCGGCCGGGACACCCGCCAGGACAGCGCCACGGTCACCCCGATGGCCAGCCACATCAGCACGAGGTCGGCGAACGCCAGGCCGTAGCGGCCGGCGCCGAAGAAGAGCGGGGTCCAGAGCGCGTTCAGCACGAGCTGGGTGACCCAGGCACCGAGCGCCGGCCCCCAGCCGGTCCGCTGCCAGACCAGCCAGCCGGACACCGCGATGAGCCCGTAGAGGACGGTCCAGACCGGGCCGAAGAGCCACGGCGGCGGCGCCCACGCCGGTTGGGCGAGGTCGGCGTACTCCTCCTGGGTGTTGCGCACGCCCAGCACGCCGACGGCCGCCGCGACGGTCACCGCGGCGCCGAAGCCCAGCAGCGCCCACCACCTCCGGCCGCGCCCGACCCGCCGGATGGTCCCCGAGAGCGTCATGCCGTCGGGATGCCCGCCGGCCCGGGGAGGCAAACCGGCCGGCAGCACGGCGCCGGGGTCGCCGGGTCCGGAGGCCCCTGTCTGGGAGGACGGAGCTTCGGACCCGGCGACCCCGGCGGGTCAGGGTGGCGGGAGGTCGACGGCTAATTGTTGAAGATGCTGACGCCTCCCGGCCCCACCAGCAGGCCGACGACGATGAGGACGATGCCCCACAGGATCTGCCGGCGGAACAGCGCGAGGATGCCGGCGACCACCAGTACGACTGCGAGAATCCAGAGAATCAGCTCCATGTCGGCCGGATACCCGTTCGTCGGATCCGGGAAACCTGCTTCTCAGTCCAGTTGATCACCGAGGTGGAAGATGCTGTAGGCCTGCTTGATGACCGGGTGCGCGACGTTGCGGACGCGTACGCCGCCCGGGGTGGTGCCCCGCTCGCTGCCGTGGTGGGCGTGCCCGTGCAGGGCCAGCGCGGTGGGCGCCGAGTCGATGGCCTGGCCGAGCTGGTAGCAGCCGAGGAACGGGTAGATCTCCAGGGGCTCGCCGGCGAGGGTGTCCGGCACGGGGGAGTAGTGGGTGAGCGCGACCAGCACGTCGCAGTCGAGCCCGCGCAGCGCCGCGCCGAGGGAGTCCGCGCTGTCCTTGGTCGTCTGGACGAACGCCTTCATTTCCGGCTCGCCGAAGTCGCTGGCGCACCGCCCGGCGAACCCGCCGCCGAACCCCTTCGCCCCGGCCACGCCGAGCCGGCCGCCCGCGCACTCCAGCACGATGCCCGTCCCCTCCAGGACGGTGATCCCGGCGTCCTCCAGCACCTTCACCACCTGCGGCACCTCGTCGCACTGGTGGTCGTGGTTGCCGAGGACGGTGATGACCGGCACGCCGAGGTCGCCGAACTCCTGCGCCACGCAGCGCGCCTCGGACTCGGTGCCGTGCCGGGTGAGGTCCCCGGCGAGCAGCAGCACGTCGGCGCAGTCGGGCAGCTCCTCCAGTGCCGGCCGGAACCGGCCGACCACGTCCTCGTCCAGGTGCACGTCGCCGACGGCGGCGATGCGGATCACGATCGAACCTCCCTCACGGCAGCTCCTCCACCTGGGTGGGCGCCTGCGTACGGATCACGCCGATGTCGCTGGTGACCGGCAGGTCCGGAAAGCGCTCGGCCACCCGGCGCAGGATCTCCTCGCGCCGGTGCGGGCTCTCCACCTCGCCGTAGAGGACCAGGCCGCGCTCGCGGCGCACCACGGTGATGCCCTGTTCGGCGACATCCGGGTCCTCGGCCAACATGCTCTGGATCTCCGCCTCGACGTACTCGTCGGGCGGCGGGTCGCCGTGGTGTGCGGTCACGGGTTCTCCCTCACTCCGGACGCGCCGCCGGGCAGCACGTCGAGCCGGTCGAGCAGCACCAGGAACGCCTCGGCGTACGGCGAGTGCTGCGTCTCCTTCCGTACCCGTTCCCAGTCGATCTGTTCCCGCAGCGAGCGGGCCAGCGGCAGGGCCCGGGCGAAGTCGCAGTAGTGCTGGGAGAAGCTCAGCAGCTTGTGCACCATGAGCTGGCTGGCCGAGAGCACCGGCATGTGGATGGCGTCGACCGGCCGCACGATGGTGTCGGCGAACGTCTCCTCGGTGACCGGAGTCTCGATCGGCCGGTGGATGAGGTCCACCATGCGGCCCTCGTCGTAGACCTTGACCAGCCAGTCCTCCGGCGGGCGCTCGGCCGTGAAGCCGGCCTCGACCAGGGCCTCCAGGGCTCGGTCCACGTCCTGTTGCCGGATCAGGAAGTCCACGTCGTGGTCGCTCGAGTGGCCGCCGTGGGCGTACACGGCGAAGCTGCCTCCGAGCGCGAAGGGAATCTCGGACTGCTTGAGCACGGCGGCGACCTTCTTGAGCGTGTGCACCAGGGTCTCGTCCCCGCGCTCGGCCATTCTGGGTCTCCCGTCGTCGTAGGTGGCGGTGGGAATGAAGTTGCGTACCCGGCGAACGGGTCGGCCACACCTGTTGGGGGCGCGGCCCGACGTGGCGGTGACAATCCGGACAAACCGCCGAAGGTGAGCACGGGTCGGATAACCTCGGGAGGGTGGCCAGGTCACTGCGGGTGCGGCGCGGCAGGGCCCGACTGCGCGCCGTCGCCCTGATCGGCATCGACGGCTCGGGCAAGACCACCCAGGCCCACCGGCTCGCCGAGGCGCTCACCGCCGCGGGCTATCCCGCCACCTACCACCGCAACGCCGGCGGCCGCCGCTGGCTCGGCCGGCTCGCGCAGCGGGTCGGACGGCCCGACGCGCAGCGGCTCGTCGGGCGCAACGGGCTGCTCGCCCTGGAATCCGTGCTCCGCTGGCTGGCCATCGCGCTCGCCCTGCTGACCTGCCTGGTGACCGGCCGGACGGCGGTGATGGACCGCTGGTCCGCCTGCCAGTACGCCAGCATCCGGGCGCACGGCGGGCAGCGCTGGGAGCGGCTGGCCCGGGCCGGCTACCGGGTCTTCCCGCCGCCCCGGGTCACCTTCCTGCTCACCCTGGACCCGGCCGAGGCGTACCGGCGGATCGAGCGGCGTGGCACCGACCACGAGAGCATGCGGTGGCTCAGCGCCGCGGCCACCGCGTACCGGACCCTGCCGGAGTACGGCAGCTTCGTGGTGGTGGACGGCAGCGGCACGCCGGAGGAGGTGTCCCACCGGATCCGGGCACACCTCGCCGAGTGGCTCCCGGGCGACCCGCCGGCCGCGGCCGGGCCGGGCCCGGACGGCACCGGCCCGCCGTCGGGCGGGGCCGGGCGTGGCGAACCGGTGCCGGCTCAGGCCCGCCCGTAGACCGGGACGCTCGCCCCGCTGGTCGGCGCCGACTCGTCGGAGGCCAGGAAGCGGATCACCGCGGCGATCTCGGCCGGCGGGACCCAGCGGCGGTGGTCGGCGTCGGGCTGGGCGGCCCGGTTGGCCGGGGTGTCGATCACGCTGGGCAGCACGGTGTTGCTGCGTACCCCGCGCTGCCGGTACTCCACGGCCACGGCGTTGGCGAAGGCCTGCACGGCCGCCTTGGCGGTGACGTAGCCGGCCGCGCCCGGGAAGGGCGCCACCGCCGCCCGCGCCGACACGCAGACCACCGCGCCGCCGCCGGCCGCCAGCAGGTGCGGCAGCGCGGCCTGGGTCACCAGGTACGTGGGCCGCAGGTTGAGCCGCAGCATCCGGTCGAACTCCTCGATCGGGGTCTCGTGCACCAGCCCGCCGCTGGCGTATCCGCCGACCAGGTTGACCACGGCCCGCAGCGGCGCGGCCGGCTCCTCGGTGGCGACGGCCACGGCCCGCGCGGCCCCGTCGGGGTCCAGCAGGTCCGCCGTGACCCGGACCGGCCCGGCCGCCGGCGCCGTCCGGCCGCCACGCTCCCGTCCGGGTACGACCACCCGCCAGCCGGCCTCCAGGAAGGCGGCGGTGACCGCACCGCCCAGCCCGCCCGTGCCCCCGGTCACCAGCACCGTGCGTTCCGCCATGCGCCCACGCTAGCCGCCCGGCGCCCCGGCCGGTGACCGGGGCACGCATCCGGGCTGGTCGATGCCGGTCGCCCCGGCGGGCCCGGCCGACCGGTGACCTCGGCGAGGCCGTCCGGCCGACCCGGCAGGCGCGACGGCCGAGCCGGCCGTCGGCCGGCGCGACGGAGTCGACCGGAGCGGGGGAGGCGGCCGGGCTGCGGGAATGGGACCCTTGGCACGGGAAGCGGGCGCGGAACGCGGTACTTTTCCGGATACGCGCCGTCATGGTTGACGGTCACGCCTCATGAAAGTAAGTTTCATCCGTGGCGAAGAGTCCGAAGATTTCTGCGAGTCACGAGCCCGGTGGACTGATCGTCCACATCAGCGGCCTGCTGCCCTCGCTGTCCCCGGCCGAGCAGCGGGTGGCCCGGCTGGTCGTCTCCGATCCGGCCGACGCCGCCCGGCGCACGATCACGGATCTCGCCACCGCCGCCGAGACATCCGAGGCCACCGTCATCCGGTTCTGCCGGTCGGTCGGCATGGACGGCTACCCGCAGCTGCGGATCCGGCTCGCCGCCGAGGCCGCCCGCCGGATCGAGCCGCCGGACGCCCGGGTGGTGGGTGGCGACATCCCGCCCGGTGCCGACCTGGCGCAGATCATCGCCACCATCGCGTTCAACGACGCGCGGGCCGTCGAGGAAACCGCCGAGCAGCTCGACCCCGCCGTCTGCGAGCAGGTGGTCGAGGCGATCGTCGCCGCCGGCCGGATCGACGTCTACGGCGCCGGCGCGAGCGGTTTCGTCGCGTCGGACTTCCAGCAGAAGCTGCACCGCATCGGCCGCACCGCCTTCTACTTCCCGGACGTGCACACCGCCCTCACCTCGGCCGCCCTGCTCGGCCGCGGCGACGTCGCGGTCGGCATCTCGCACACCGGCACCACCTCGGACGTCATCGAGGTGCTCGAACAGGCCCGCGCCCGGGGCGCCACCACGGTCGCGCTGACCAACTTTCCCCGCTCGCCGATCACCGAGGTCGCCGACCACGTGCTGACCACCGCGGCCCGCGAGACCACCTACCGCTCCGGCGCGATGGCCAGCCGGCTGGCGCAGCTGACCGTGGTCGACTGCCTGTTCGTCGGGGTGGCCGCCCGGAACCGCGCCAAGGCCAGGAAGGCCCTGGAGGCGACCGCCGAGGCGGTCCAGTCGCACCGGGTGGGTGCCGGCCGGAGGCGGGCATGACCGCGGGCCGGGTGGAGCCGGAGGAGATGGCCGCCGTGCGGCCCGTGGTCCGGGTGGGCGCCCCCACCGAGCGGCGCAACCCGCACAGCGTCGACCTCGATCTCATGTCGACCCGGGACGTGCTCACCGTCATCAACGAGGCGGACCGGCGGGTGCCCGCCGCGGTGGCCGCCGTCCTCGACGAGATCGCCGAGACCGTCGACCTGGCCGTCGCCGCGCTGCGCGCCGGGAACCGGGTGCACTACTTCGGCGCCGGCACCTCCGGCCGCCTCGGCGTTCTCGACGCCGCCGAGCTGGCACCCACCTTCAACTCGCCGCGGCACTGGTTCTGCGCCCACCTGGCCGGTGGCCCGGAGGCCATGTGGCGGGCCGTCGAGGATGCCGAGGACGACGAGCGCGGCGGCGCCGCCGAGGCCGCCGAGTGCGTACGCCCCGGCGACCTGGTGGTGGGGCTGGCCGCCAGCGGGCGCACCCCGTACGTCCTCGGGGCGCTCGCCGCATCCCGGGCGCAGGGGGCCGCGACCGTGCTGCTCTGCGCCAATCCGGAGGCCGACGCCGCCGGGTCGGTGGACGTCTTCATCGGGGTGGACACCGGACCCGAGGTGGTCACCGGGTCGACCCGCATGAAGGCGGGCACCGCGCAGAAGCTGGTGCTGAACACCTTCTCCACGGCGGTCATGGTGCGCCTCGGCCGGGTCTACTCGAACCTGATGATCGACATGGTGGCCACCAACGCGAAGCTGCGCGGCCGGATGATCTCGATCCTCATGGAGGCGACCGGCTGCGCCGAGGAGGTTTGCCGCGGCGCCCTCAACGAAGCCGACGGTGACCTGAAGACCGCCCTCGTCTCGCTGGTCTCCGGCGCCGAGGTCTCCGCCGCCCGGGCCGCCCTGGCCCGCTCCGCCGACCAGGTGCGCGGCGCGCTCGCCCTGCTCGCCTCCTGACGCCTCCGCCGGCCGGGTCCCCTCCCGGCCGCCACCGCACCACGGGTGCGACGCGCGTCACGTGGCGGGCGGGGACGACGCCAGCGCTGCGGATTGTTCAACCTGCCGTGGGGTAATCCTCACCCGTGGTTGAACCGACCGGCCTGCGAGCGCGTATCTCGCAGTGACCAGGATCGCAATGACGCGGTGACGCGGGTCGCTGTGTTCATGGAATTCGCAATGGTGCGATTTCCTGAGCGGACGACGATTCCGCTGCTCCGACGCCCTCCGATCGGGGCGTCCGTGAGCCACCCGGGCAGGGGTCCTGACAGCAAACATGGACCGGGCTCTCAGCTACTACTCAGGCATTCGTGACAGTTTCGACTCACGACATGGAATCCCCGACGCGTCTCATCTGTTGTGTAGGTGTCAGCACCTACGGGCACAGCGGAGGTTACGGGGAGGGCTGATGAACGTGGGGATGGCAAGGAACCGGGCAACCGGCGCGAGCGAGGGGACCGTGGCAATCGTGGACAAGAACATCGGCATGCGTACCGACGAGGTCGCCGAGGAGCGGGACCTGGTCGGCGTCTACCTGCACGAGATCTCCCGGACGCCGCTGCTGGACGCCGCCAAGGAGGTCGATCTCTCCAAGGCGATCGAGGCCGGCCTCTACGCCGAGCACCTGCTCGGCGAGGACCGCGTCCCCGCCGGCGTCGACCGGGAGGACCTGGAGCGGCTGGTCGTCGAGGGGGAGCGCGCGAAGGACCTCTTCATCCGCGCCAACCTGCGACTGGTCGTCTCGATCGCCCGCCGCTACGTGCGGTCGGGCATGCCCATGCTGGACCTCATCCAGGAGGGCAACACCGGCCTGGTCCGCGCGGTCGAGAAGTTCGACTACGAGCGTGGCTACAAGTTCTCCACCTACGCGACCTGGTGGATCCGCCAGGCCATCAGCCGGGCGATCGCCCAGCAGGAGCGCACCGTGCGCCTGCCCGTGCACCTGGTCGAGGACGTCAACCGGATGCGGAACGTGGCCCGGCAGCTCACCCGTGAGCTGGGCAGCGACCCGGAGCCGGAGCAGATCGCGGCGGCGCTCGGCGTCACCGTCGAGCGGGTCAACGAGCTGCGGCGCTGGTCGCAGGACACCGTCTCGCTGGACACCCCGGTGGGCGACGACGGCGACACCAACCTCGGCGACCTGGTCGCCGACAGCGACGCTCCGTCGCCGGAGGAGATCGTCCTCACCGGCCTGGAGCGGCAGCGGATCGAGGGTCTGCTCAACCACCTCGACGACCGTTCGGCCGGCATCATGCGGGCCCGGTACGGCCTGGAGGACGGGCGCGAGCACTCGCTGACCGAGGTTGCCTCGCGGTTCTCGCTCTCCCGGGAGCGGATCCGCCAGCTGGAGATCCAGGCCCTCGGCCGGCTCCGTGAGCTGGCCCGCGCCGAGGGGCTGCAGGCGGCCTGAGCTGGTAGTAATGGACTGAACGAACGGCCGGCGTCCGATAGGGGGACGCCGGCCGTTCGCCGTCCGGGTCAGCGCACCCGGCCGTAGCCGGCGATCGACATGATGTCCATGTCGCGCTTGTTGACGTTACGGCCCGCGCTGGGCGCGTCGATGATCTGACCGCCGCCCACGTAGAGGGCCACGTGCCCGAGACCGGAGTAGAACACCAGGTCCCCGGGTTGCAGCGAGCCGCGGCTGATCCGGGAGGTGGCGTCCCACTGCATCGCCGCGTTGTGCGGCAGGGACTTGCCGGCGGCCCGCCAGGCCGCCAGGGTCAGACCCGAGCAGTCGTAGCTGCCGGGACCGTCGTCGCCGTAGCCGTACGGCTTGCCGATCGCGCCGTAGGCGTAGCGCACGGCCACGCCGGCGGAACCGGAGATGGCCGGGGCGCTGCCGGCGGAGCTGGACCGCGCGGGCGCCTCGGTGGCCCGGCCGTACGCCTTGCGGCGCAGCTCGTAGAGACGGGCCAGGTCCGCCTCGATCTTCTTCTTGCCGGCGGTCAGCTGCCTGGCCTGCGCGGCCTCGCGGGCCAGCGTGGCGTCGAGCCGGGTCTTCTGGTCGATGAGCCGGCGCTGGCTCTCGGTGAAGCCGCTGATGGTCTGCTGCCGCTGGCGGGTCAGCTGGTCCAGGGTGCCCAGCCGGTCCGGCAGCGTGGCCGGCCCGCCCGGCTCCAGCAGGGCCTGCACGGTGCGCATGCCCCCGGTCTTGTACGCCGTCGCGGCGAGGACGCCCACGTCGGCGCGGCTCCGCTCGGCCTGCTCCTGCAACGGGCCGATCCTGGCCTGCAACGTGGCCGCGGTGGCCTTGTTGGCCTTGATCTCCTCGTTGAGCTTGTTGTACGACTCGACGATTCGCTCCAGCTCAGTCGAGGACTTCTCGATCTGCTTCGTCAGCTCGGCGGGGGTGGGCTCGGCCCGAGCCACCGACGCCGGGGCGAGCAGCGCGGCCGAGAGGCCCGCCACCGCCAGTGAGCGCAGCAGGATCCGTAAGGACGACAAGAGCGGAAAGCTCCTCTCCGACTCTCGCCGGTGCGGCGTGTGCCACCCGGCGACACCGGCCCGGGGCCATCCGGGTGGATGGCGGTCGACCGGACCGGCCTGCCCAACCTAACCCGTGACCGGAGTGACGGGGAGTTGAAGCAGGGGCGAAAGTTGGCAAAGTGTCAGGAAGTGCCGCCGATGCCGGTGACGCTTCGTGACCGTTTCGCGGGCGCGGCGTCGCGGCGCCGGGGCCGGGTGGGCGGATCGCACCAGTGGCCCGATTCGTCGTTCTGGGCGGATGTCGCCAGGCAACGCGCCGCCAAATGATGACAAAGGTGGAAATCACTCCCGTTTCCCGGCACCTGCCGCGCCCGGCGACAGGCGCGTGGCCAGGGAAAACGCCCGGTCCGGTGGCGCGCCCGCAACACAATGAAGCGCGGAGTTCGGGAATCCCGCCCTGCGGCAACGCCGACGGCGCGGCGGCCCGACCCGCGAATCCTGGGAGGCCGCCGTGCAGACCGATGGCTCCACCACCCGCCCGCCCCGGTCCCCCGGCGCGGTCTCCGCCACCCTGCTCTACGCCCGGCCCGGCATCGTGGTCACCGGCGAGCGCTTCACCGTGGGCCGCAACAGCTGGCCGGTCGCCGAGATCACCCAGCTCTGGACCGCCCGCGGCCCGCACGACCGCCTCGCCCTCCGCGCGGTCGCCGTCTCCGCGGCCCTGATCGGCGGCGTCGGTGTGCTGCTCGGCTTCACCGGCGGGCTGCAACGGCTCACCGCGGCCGCGTACCTCACGCTGGGCGCGGTCGGTTTGCTGCCGCTGCTGCTCGTGCTGATCGGGGACCGCTGGCGGCCCCCGTCGTACGAGCTGTGGGGCCGGCTCCGCGGCACCGAGGTGCTGCTGTTCAGCAGCGACAACGAGCGGCAGTTCGGCCAGGTCACCCGGGCCCTGCAACGCGCCCGGGAGGGGGTGCGCCACGGCGGTTGGGCCCCGCCGGTGGCCGAGGCCTGGCGGCCGAACCGCTGACCGGCCGGCTCAGCCGGCCACCGGCTCCGGGGTCCGGGGCGCCTGCTCGGCGGCCATCCAGTGGCTCACCCGGCGCTCGGCGTAGAACGAGACGAACGGCACGGTGCCCGCGAGCATCACGAGCAGCATCCGCTTGAGCGGCCAGTCGGCCCGCCGCGACAGGTCGAAGGTGAGGGCCAGATAGATCATGTAGAGCCAGCCGTGCGCGGTGCCGACCACGGCCACCACGGTCGGGTTGTCGAAGCCGTACTTCAGCGGCATGCCGATCAGGACCAGCACCACCAGCGCCACGCCCACGATCCAGGCGATCACGCGGTACCGGGTAAAGGCTCCGCCCACCGTCGTCCGTCCTTCCGCACCGGCCTCAGCCGGGATAGTCGCCGGGCCTCGCGCCCGGGTTGGCGTTCAACCATGCAAGGTAGCGGTTGTACGCGGCCAGTTCGCCGTCGTCGGCCCCGCCGGTCGGGGCGACCGGCACCCGGCTGACCCGCACCGGCCGGCGTACCGCCGGGGCGGCGGCCGGCTCGGCGTCGGCGGCCGCCGGCGGCGCCGGGCTGGCCCGCTCCTCGCGCGCCGCCCGCAGCGTGTGCCGCAGCTCACGCCACCAGACGAAGACCACGAAGGCGGCGAACACCGGCCACTCGATCGCGTAACCGAAGCTCAGCGTGTTGCCCCCGGCGGCCCGGGTGACCTGCCACCAGCCCAGCCCGAGAAAGCCCACCACCAGCACGACCATGGCCACGTGGCGAGCGATCCACGCCGGTGTCCAGAGCCGCTTCATGCCATCGAGGGTACCGGGCCCACCCGCCGTCTCCGACGCGGTGTCGTAGCCGGGACGGGTTTGGTGGCACCCCGGCTGGGCATCCGTCTAGACGCCAGCCCGAACGAGACGAGGGGGCGACGATGACCGAATCAGTACGCCGTGACGCCAGCCCGGAGCAGCGGGTGACCGAGTGGGACGGCGACCACGCGCGCACCCACGAGATCGACGGTGAGCTGCTCGGGGTGGACCCCGCCGAGCTCGGCGACGAGGACCTGATCCGGGAGATGCAGAGCCTGCACCGGACCCGCCTGGACACCCTCCGGCACGCCACCGACTCGGCGCTCGCCAACCACCTGCGCCGCACCGCCGAGCTGGAGACCGAGTACCTGGCCCGCAACCCGGGCCGGGAGGTCGACCCGAGCCGGCTCCGGGACGCCTGATGAGCAACCACGCCGAGCGCGGCATGTCCGCGCCCCCCGAGGTGGTGTTCAACACCGCCACCGACCCGGACCGGTCGTCGGCCTGGCTGCCCGAGGCGCTGCGCCGCTCCGGCACCCACCAGGTGGAGGTGGTCGACGCCGAGGACATGCGGGCCCGCTGGAGCTCCGAGTCCGCCGGCTGGTCCGCGGACATCGACGTGGAGCCGGCCGACGCCGGGGGCGCCCGGGTCCGGCTCGACCTGAACGGCACCGACCACGGCATGGCCGACGAGATCCTGTCCAACCTCGCCCGCGAGGTGTCCGACAACCTGAACGCCGGCTGAGCCGGTCGCCACGACGAGAAGAGGAGGCCGGGTGACCGGGAGTGGCCTGAGGCAGAAGGTGGCGCGGCTGCGCCAGGCGTACGCGCCGCACGAGTACCGGCCGCTGGGCGGCTACCTGGCGGCCATGGGCACCTACGGCGCCGTCACCGCGTCGCTGGTCGGCCTGGTCAAGGCGACCGGCCGCCCGGTGCCGGAGCGGCCCGCGCCCGCGGACCTGGTGCTGCTGGCCATCGCGACCCACAAGCTGAGCCGGCTGCTCTCCAAGGATGCGATCACCAGCCCGCTCCGCGCGCCGTTCACCCGCTACGACCACCCGATCGGCAGCGGCGAGGTGATGGAACAGGTGCGCGACCAGGGCAGCCCCACCCGGCACGCCGTCGGCGAGCTGCTGAGCTGCCCGTTCTGCCTGGCGGTCTGGGTCGCCACGGGCCTCACCGGCGGACTGGTGCTCGCGCCCCGGCTGACCCGGCTCGTCGCCACCGCGCTGACCGCGGTGGCCGCCTCCGACTTCCTCCAGATGGGGTACGCGGTGGCCCAGCAGGCGGCCGAGGGCGGGCACCGGAAGGAGTAGGGCGGGACGCAAAAGGGGGCCCGGCGCGCCGCGCCGGCCCCCCTTTCCCACGTCCGGTCCGCTCAGGTGGGGGTGGTGCCGTGGTCCTCGCCCGCCCAGCCGCGCGACGCCTCCGGCTCCCGCTCGTCCTCGTCCGACCCGGTGATCACCTCACGGTCCACAGCGGTGCGGTCGTGCTCGTTGGCGAAGTCCGGTTCCGGCAGCGTGTCGGTGCCCTCGGGCGGCTGGCCGAGCGCCGGGGGGTGCTCGTGTTCCTCGTTGCGGTCGGTCATTGCGCTGTCCTCTCCGTCCTCGGGCCGCGTCCGCCGGATGGCTCAGGCCACCGTCCCGCCGAGCAGGTCGGCCGCCTCGTCGACCGCGTACTCGCCCTCGGGCAGCGCGTCGATCCGGGACAGCAGATCGGCGGGGAGTTCGGCGGCCACCGCCCGGCGGTAGATGTCCGCCTGGCTCATCCGCTCCTGGCCACGGAAGATGTCGTCGAGCAGTTCGTCGAGCTGTCGGGTGTCCGGCTGCTCGGTCACGGGCGCGTCGTCGGTCACGCCGACCAGCTACCCGGGCCCGAATCGGTCAAACGTCCCCACCACCGCTCAGGCGGGTGTGGGGAGGGTGGCCCGGCGGGCGCGGACCGCCTGGGCGAGGTGGTCGAGGACGTCGGCCGTGGTGTCCCAGCCGATGCAGGCGTCGGTCACCGACTTGCCGTACTCCAGCTCGCGGGTGGGGTCGAGGTCCTGGCGGCCGGGCTGGAGGAAGCTCTCCAGCATGATGCCGACGATGCCCCGCTGGCCGGCGGCGAGCTGGGCGGCCACGTCGGCGGCGACCACCGGCTGGTTGCGGTGGTCCTTGCCGCTGTTGGCGTGGCTGGCGTCGATCACCACCCGCTCGGGCAGCCCGGCCGCGCGCAGCAGGTCCAACGCCCCCGCCACCGAATCCGCGTCGTAGTTGGGCCGGCCACCGCCGCCCCGCAGCACCAGGTGACCGTCGGCGTTGCCCCGGGTGTGCATGATCGCCGGGATGCCGGAGACGTCGATGCCCGGGAAGACGTGCGGCACGCCAGCCGCCCGGATGGCGTCCACCGCGGTGGAGATGCTGCCGTCGGGGCGGTTCTTCATGCCGATCGGCATGGACAGGCCGGAGGCGAGCTGGCGGTGCACCTGGCTCTCCACGGTCCGGGCGCCGATCGCGCCCCAGGCCACCGTGTCGGCGATGTACTGCGGGGTGATCGGGTCGAGGAACTCGCAGCCCACCGGCAGGCCCAGCCGCAGCACGTCGAGCAGGAGGGCCCGGGCGGTGCGCAGGCCGGTGTTCACGTCGCCCGAGCCGTCCAGGCCCGGGTCGTTGATCAGGCCCTTCCAGCCCACGGTCGAGCGCGGCTTCTCGAAGTAGACGCGCATCACCACGAGCAGGTCGTCGGCGAGCCGGTCGGCGACCTGGCGCAGCCGGCCCGCGTACTCCAGGGCCGCGGCGGGGTCGTGCACCGAGCAGGGGCCGACCACGACCAGCAGCCGGTCGTCGGCGCGGTCCAGCACCCGGCCGACCGCGCGCCGGCCGGCCACCACGGCCTCGGCGAGGGAGTGCTCCAGGGGCAGGTGGTGGTGCAGCAGGGCCGGGGTGGTCAGCGGCACGACACGGTCGATCCGCTGGTCGATGACCCGATGGGCGTCCGGGGTCGTCACGGTGGGATTCCTTCCGCCGACCGTGCCCGGGGCCGGCGCCCGGGATCGAGCCGGCTGCTCGTACGCGAAAGGGCAGGGAATCATCCCTGCCCGGCCGGCTCTAAGAGGAAGTGACGTCAGCTCATGGTCGAGTCACCGGCTCCTCAGCCGGCTGCCTAAACCATCGATACGACCGCGTCACGCCCGTCAGCGTACCCGACGGGCCGACCGGGTCCCACCCGCTCGTCGGGTACGCCACGCCCCGGCGGGGGTATGAGGACGGCATGAGCCACGACCAGAGCGATCAGGACCGGATCGAGTCCCGCGCCCACCTGCTGCCCGAGGAGGCCGCGGTGGGCAGCGAGGATCCCGAGGCGCAGGCCGACGCGATCCTCACCGAATCGGACATCCGGGAGGAGGACCGGAACGCCGCGCCGGACACGGTCCTGGAGCACCGGACCTCCGATCAGACCGTCACCCCCGTCGAGCCTCCCGACTGAGCGGACGCGCCGCGGGCCCGCCGGGACCCCCGGTAGGTGGTGGCCCGCAACCAGGCCAGCGGTCCGGCCACCCGCGCCCCCGGCGGCACGTTCCCGATCGGGTCGAAGGCCAGCGCGGCGTCCTCCCGGGCGCCGCGCCGGCCGTCCAGGCGTACCTCGCCGAACGGCCGCCACGGCCCGACCGCGGAGGCCACCGCCAGCACCAGCCGTGGCCCGTCGTCGCCGGCCACCGCCGGCAGCCCGGCCAGGCCGCGGCCCAGGTCCGGCGAGTCCGGGTCGGCCAGCACCGCCAGGTACAGCCGCCGGCGGCCGGCCCGGAAGGCCATGATCGAGCTGTATGTCCCGGTGAAGCCGCGCCGGGGCAGCGGCAGGTGGCGCAGCACCGGCGGGGCGGCGCTGGAACTGGCCAGCAGGTCCACCGGCGGCTCCGGATCGCGGTGCAGCCGGATGCCGACGCCCAGCACGTCCGGCCAGCTCCCCGGCGTGGGCACACCCTTCGAGAGGCGGACCGTCGCCGGCCACCGGCTCGGCAGGTCGAGCAGCGGCACTCCGGTCGGCGGGCCCGGCGTACCCCAGATCAGGACCTCGGCGGAGAAGGTGCGGCCGGCGGGGTGCAGCAGCCGGCCACGCCGGAGCCGCGCCAGCGCGGCGGCGGCGCGTTCGACCGCGGACGATGCGGGGGAGGACATGCCGGGCGAGTACCCCGGCGCGCGGCGACGATGCTCCCCGCACGTCACCTTTCCACCCGCGAGATCGGATAGCGTCGTGCCATGCCCGACAGCGGTTACCCCTGGCCGATCGAGACGACCCGACTGGACAACGGCCTGCGCGTGGTGGTGAGCGAGGACCGCACCGCCCCCGCCGTCGCCGTGAACATCTGGTACGACGTGGGTTCCCGCCACGAACCGGCGGGCCAGACCGGCTTCGCCCACCTCTTCGAGCACCTGATGTTCGAAGGCTCGGTCAACGTGGCGAAGACCGAGCACATGCGGCTCATCCAGGGCTCCGGCGGCTCGCTCAACGCCACCACCAACCCGGACCGGACGAACTACTTCGAGACGGTCCCGGCCGAGCACCTGGAGCTGGCGCTCTGGCTGGAGGCCGACCGGATGGGCGGGCTCGTCCCGGCGCTGACCCAGGAGACGCTGGACAACCAGCGGGACGTGGTGAAGAACGAGCGCCGCCAGCGCTACGAGAACGTGCCGTACGGCGACGCGTGGCTGCGGCTGCTGCCGCTGCTCTATCCGCCCGGGCATCCCTACCACCACGCCACGATCGGCTCGATGGCCGACCTGAACGCCGCCGACCTGGCCACGTTCCAGGCGTTCCACCGCACCTACTACGCGCCGAACAACGCGGTGCTCACCGTGGTCGGCGACACCACCGCCGCCGAGGTGTTCGCGCTGGCCGACAAGTACTTCGGCGGGCTGCCGCCGCGCGAGGACATCCCGGCGGCACCGGACGGGCGCGCCGTCCCGGCCACCGGCCGGCCCGCGGTGGAGACGGTCACCTCCGACGTGCCCGCTCCCCGCGTGTACGTCGCGCACCGCACCCACCCCTACGGCACCCCGGGATACGACGTGACGACCGTGCTCGCCACCGTGCTGGGCACCGGCCGGGGCAGCCGGCTCTACCAGCGGCTCGCCGACGGCGAGCGGATCGCCCAGCCGGACCTGGTCGGGGCGTACGGCGTGGACCTGGCGCACGCGCCGGCGCCGCTGATCGCCACCGCCACGGCCCGCCCCGGCGTGTCCGGCGACCGGCTGCGCGAGGGGCTGACCGAGGTGGTCGACGAGTTGGCCACCGTGCCGGTGACGGCGGCCGAGCTGGACCGGGCGAAGGCGCTGCTGAGCACCCAGTGGTGGCGGCACATGTCCACGGTGGATGGTCGAGCCGACGTCCTCGGCCGGTACGCCACCCAGTTCGGCGACCCGGCGAAGATCGGTGAGCGGCTGCCCGCCTGGCTCGCCGTCACCGCGGAGCAGATCGCCGAGCAGGCCACCGAGCTGCTCGGCGCGGCCGACCGGGCGACCCTCACCTACCTGCCCGAGGAGACCTCATGACGCTGATCGCCGCCCGTCCCGGGCCGGGCGCCGCCCGCCCGTACCGGTTCCCGCAGGTGGTCCGCCGGTCCGCCGCCGGCGGGCAGGTCGTCGCCGCGCACCTGCCCGGGCAGAACCTCGCCGTCGCGCTGCTGCTGCTCGACGGCGGCGCCGGCCGGGAGCCGGTCGGCAAGGAGGGGCTCGGCGGGGTGCTGGCCAAGGCGCTGGAGGAGGGCACCGCCCAGCGGGACGCCACCGCGTACGCCCTGGCCATCGAGGCGCTCGGCACCGAGCTGGTGACCGGCCTGGACTGGGACTCGTTCCAGGTCAGCGTGCAGGTGCCGGTGGACCGGCTGGGCGCGGCCGTGGAACTGCTCGCCGAGGCGGTGCGGACGCCGAAGCTCGACCCGGCCGACGTGCGGCGGGTCCGCGACGACGAGGTGACCGCCCTGCGGATGGACTGGGCCAACCCGGGCCCGCGGGCCGACGCCGTGCTGCGCGCCGAGCTGTTCGGCGCGGACAACCGCTGGGGCCGCCCCATGTACGGCGACCCGGAGAGCGTGGCCGGCCTGGACGTGGACGACGTGACCGTCTTCCACTCCGAGTGGTTCATCCGCCCCGGCACGCTGATCGTCGCCGGTGACCTGGACCGGATCGACCTCGACGCGCTCGCCGCGACGGTGTTCACCGGGGCCGGCGGCGCGGCGCCCGACAAGGGCGGCCCCATCGAGGTGACGCTGTCCGACCGGCGGCGGATCATCCTGGTCGACCGTCCGGGCTCGGTGCAGTCCACGCTCCGCCTCGGGCACCCGTCGCCGCACCGCGCCCACCCGGACCACGTGCCGATGACGCTGGCCGGCACGGTGCTCGGCGGGGCCTTCACCTCCCGGCTCAACCACCTGATCCGCGAGGTGCGCGGCTACACGTACGGGATCCGGGGCGACTTCGCCTCGTCCCGCCGGTTCGGCCGGTTCGCCATCAGCTCCGGGGTGCAGACGGCGGTGACCGCGCCGGCTCTGGTCGAGGCGGTCGGCGAGGTGTCGCGTACCCGGTTGACCGGGGTGACCGAGGACGAGCTGGCGGTGGCCCGCTCCTGGCGGGCCGGTCAGCTCTCCGTCGAGCTGCAGAGCCCCCGGGCCATCGCGTCGGCGTTGACCACGCTGGTCGTGCACGACCTGCCGGACGACTACCACGCCCGGCTGCGCGAGGCGCTGCTCGCCGCCACCGTCGAGGAGGTCTCCGCCGCGGCCGCCGCCCACCTGCACCCGGAGTCGCTCACCCTGGTCGTCGAGGGCGACTCGGCGGTGATCCGGGACGAGCTGGTGGCCGCCGGCCTCGGCGACGTGGTCGACCACCGGTCCTGACCCGCTCCGGCGCGTGGCGGTGCCCGCCGGGCACCGCCACGCCCGGGGCCCGGGATGTGATCCGCGTCGCGTCACGGTGCCGCCGCGCGTCCGGCCGGTGGACGCGGATGCTGCGGCCCGGGCCCCGGTTGGCGGAGGATTCTCCGTCTGCGGCCCGCCGCCGGCCGGTGTCGTTGCAGGTCGACGGGCCGATCGGCGAAGGGCCCGGCCGGCGGCCGGCGGCCCGCGCGCTGGGAAAGGCTTCCCGCCGCCCCCGCCCGGCTGGGTAGCCTCGCGGGCATGAGGATCGGCATTGTGGGGGCCACCGGCCAGGTCGGTGGCGTGATGCGGCAGGTGCTGGCGGAGCGCGACTTCCCGGCGGAGGAGCTGCGGCTGTTCGCCTCGGCCCGGTCGGCCGGGCGCACGCTGCCCTGGCGCGACGGCGAGGTCACCGTCGAGGACGCGGCCACCGCGGACTACCGCGGCCTGGACATCGTGCTCTTCTCGGCGGGCAAGGGCACCGCGAAGGAGCTGGCCCCCCGGGTCGCCGAGGCCGGCGCGGTCGTCATCGACAACTCCTCGGCGTTCCGGATGGACCCCGAGGTGCCGCTCGTGGTCGCCGAGGTCAACCCGCACGCCGTCGCCGACCGGCCCAGGGGCATCGTGGCCAACCCGAACTGCACCACCATGGCCGCCATGCCGGTGCTCCGCCCGCTGCACCGGGAGGCCGAGCTGGTCAGCCTGGTGGTCACCACCTACCAGGCGGTGTCCGGGGCCGGCCTGGCCGGCGTGGCCGAGCTGGACGAGCAGGTCCGCAAGGTCGCCGAGCACGCCGCCGGGCTCGCCTTCGACGGGTCGGCCGTGGAGTTCCCCGCGCCGCGTTCGTTCGCCCGTCCGATCGCCTTCAACGTGCTCCCGCTGGCCGGCTCGATCGTCGACGACGGCTCCTTCGAGACCGACGAGGAGCAGAAGCTGCGCAACGAGAGCCGGAAGATCCTGGAGATCCCCGGGCTCAAGGTCAGCGGCACCTGCGTCCGGGTGCCGGTCTTCACCGGCCACTCGCTCCAGATCAACGCGCGCTTCGCCCGCCCCATCACCCCGGCCCGGGCCCGTGAGCTGCTCGACGGCGCGCCGGGCGTGGCGTTCTCCGAGGTGCCGACCCCGCTGGAGGCCGCCGGCCAGGACCCGACCTACGTCGGGCGGATCCGGGCCGACGAGACCGTCGAGCACGGCCTCGCCCTGTTCTGCTCGAACGACAACCTGCGCAAGGGCGCGGCCCTCAACGCCGTGCAGATCGCCGAACTCGTCGCCACGGAAGGGCGCTGATCCCCGTGGCGGACGAGCAGACCCGGCAGGCGCTGACCGATCTCGTGGCGAGCCGCCGGCTCGGCGTGCTCGCCACCCTGAAGCGCGACGGCCGGCCCCAGCTGTCCACGGTGGTCTACTCCTTCGACCGGGACGCCGGGCTGATCCGGATCTCGGTGACCGACGGCCGGGCGAAGACCGCGAACCTGCGCCGCGATCCCCGGGCCAGCTTCCACGTCAGCAGCGAGGACGGCTGGGCGTACGCCGTGGCGGAGGGCCGGGCCGAGCTGGCCCCGGTGGCCGAGCGGCCGGACGACCCGACCGTCGAGGAACTGGTCGGGCTCTACCGGGCGGTGCAGGGCGAACACCCGGACTGGGACGACTTCCGGCGCGCCATGGTGGCCGAGCGCCGGCTGGTGGTGCGGCTGCACGTCGACCGGCTCTACGGGATGCCGCCGCGCGGCTGACCGGCGCCCGCTCCCGGTTACCTCGCCCGCGCCGCCGGGTAGACCGCGGTGCCGACACCGAGAGGGGAGCACCATGACAACGGTCGGAGAATTCATGACGACCCGGTTGGTGACGATGGACGGCAGCGACACCCTCACCGCCGCGGCGCAGGAGATGCGTGACAGCGCCATCGGCGACGTGGTGGTGACCGATGGCGACAACGTGGTCGGCATCGTCACGGACCGGGACATCACGGTCCGGGGCGTGGCCGAGAGCCTGGATCCCAGCACGACGAAGCTCGACCAGATCACCAGCAAGGACGTGGTGACGGTCAGCCAGTACGACGACGCGGTGGCCGCCGCCGACCTGATGCGCACCTACGGGGTCCGCCGGCTCCCGGTGACCGAGGACGGCCGCCTGATCGGCCTGGTCTCGATGGGTGACCTGGCCGTCGAGCGGGAACCCCAGTCGGTGCTCGCGGACGTCAGCGCCGACGACCCGAACAACTGACCCGTCGGCAACTGTGACGCCGGCCCCCGGTTCGGGGGCCGGCGTTCACGCGTCCGGGCTCCTGGCGGGCGACTCACCCGAACCGGGCGAGGTTGGTCCCGTACCCGGCGGGGACCCGTTCTCGGACGTCGGAGGGCCGCCGATCGCGGGAGGAGTCGCCCGATGGATGTGACCACGAGATTCTTCGAGGACCTGGACCGGCGGGAGTTCGAACCGCTGCTGGTCAAGGCCTCCGGAACCCTCCGGTTCGACCTGCACGAGGGGCCGCGGACCACGCACTGGCTGCTGGAGATCGACCGGGGAAAGGTCCGGGTCCGCCAGGAGGACCAGGAGGCCGACACCGTTGTCGGCGCCGAGCCGCGGCTCTTCGAGGAGCTGGTCACCGGCCAGGAGAACACGATCGCCGCGCTGCTGCGGGGGGACATGACGGTCTCCGGCGACCTGCGCCTCGTGTTGCAGGTCGAACGGATCTTCCCCGGCCCGGCGGAGTCACGGGGGCCGCACCACGAGTTCCAGAGGAGGGCCGCCTGATGGCCGCGAGCAACACCATCCGGATCCTGGACGGCAACACGTTCGTGGTCTCCGAGGACACCGGTGACATCGAGGCCACGCCGAGCGAGCCGACGGGCCTCTTCTCCCTCGACATGAGGTTCCTGTCGAAGTGGGTGCTGACCGTCAACGGCGAGCGGCTCAACGCCCTCTCCTACGACGACCTCCAGTACTACGAGGCCCGCTTCTTCCTGGTGCCGGGGATGGCCACCCACTACATCGACGCCAAGCTGTCGATCATCCGGGAGCGGGCCGTGGGCGGCAGCTTCCGGGAGTCGCTGACCATCCTCAACCACGACGAGAAGGCCGTGGACCTGGAGATCCGGATGGACGCCGGCGCCGACTTCGCCGACCTGTTCCAGGTCAAGGACGAGATCCTGAACAAGAAGGGCGAGACGTACGCCGAGGCGGAGGCCGACAAGCTCCGGCTCGGCTACCGGCGCGGCAACTTCCGGCGCGAGACCGTCATCTCCGCCTCCCGGCCGGCCCGCTACGACCGCAACGGCTTCGCCTGGACCCTCCACCTCGAACCGAACGAGCAGTGGGACGCCGCCATCGACGTGCAGACCCACGCCGTCGGGCCGGGCGGCCGGGACCTGCGGATGGGGCTGCGGGCGCACGGCACCGAGCGGCTGGCCCTCCAGCACGACCTCGACCAGTGGATCGCCAAGGCGCCGAAGGTGAACAGCGAGCACGGCCGGATGTCCTCGACGTACCGGCGCAGCCTCATCGACCTGGCCGCGCTGCGGTTCTCGCCGCTCTCGCTCGGCGGGCAGACCCTGCCGGCCGCCGGCCTGCCCTGGTTCATGACCATGTTCGGCCGGGACAGCATCCTCACCTGCCTCCAGGTGCTGCCGTTCGCACCGGAGATGTCGAAGACCACCCTGCGCATCCTGGCGGCGTTGCAGGGCACCCGGTTCGACGACTTCCGCGACGAGGACCCGGGCCGGATCCTGCACGAGATGCGCTACGGCGAGACCGCCGCCTTCGAGGAGCAGCCGCACTCGCCGTACTACGGCTCGGTGGACGCCACGCCGCTGTTCATCGTGCTGCTCGACGAGTACGAGAAGTGGAGCGGCGACGTCGCGCTGGTCATGGAGCTGGAACGGGAGTGCCGGGCCGCGCTGAAGTGGATCGACGAGTACGCCGACCTGGTCGGCAACGGCTACATCTGGTACGAGCGGCGCAACAACGACACCGGCCTGGAGAACCAGTGCTGGAAGGACTCGTGGGACTCCCTCTCGTACTCCGACGGCACGCTGCCGCCGTTCCCCCGCGCCACCTGCGAGGTGCAGGGGTACGCGTACGACGCGAAGATGCGGGCCGCCCGGCTGGCCCGGGAGTTCTGGGGTGACCCGGGGTACGCCGACCAGCTGGAACGCGAGGCCGCGGCCCTGAAGGAGCGGTTCAACCGGGACTGGTGGGTGGCCGACGGCGGTTTCTACGCCCTGGGGCTGGACCCGAACGGCCGGCAGTGCGACGTGCTCAGCTCCAACATCGGCCACCTGCTGTGGAGCGGGATCGTGCAGGAGGACCGGGCGGCGCAGATCGCCGAGCACCTGGTCGGCCCGCGGCTGTTCTCCGGCTGGGGGGTGCGCACGCTGGCCGAGGGCGAGGTGCGCTACAACCCGATCGGCTACCACAACGGCACGATCTGGCCGTTCGACAACTCGTTCATCGCCTGGGGCCTGCGCCGGTACGGCTTCGCCGAGGAGGCCGCCACCGTCGCGAGCGGCATCCTGGACGCGGCGCGCTACTTCGACGGGCGGCTGCCGGAGGCGTTCGGCGGCTACCAGCGGGACCTGACCAAGTTCCCGGTGGAGTATCCGACGGCGTGCAGCCCGCAGGCCTGGTCGACGGGCGCTCCGCTGCTGCTGATCCGGACCATGCTGGGGCTTGAGCCGCACGAGGGGCACCTCGCGGTGGACCCGCGGCTGCCGGCCGGCATGGGGCGGATCGAGGTGCTGGACATCCCGGGCCGGTGGGGCCGGGTGGACGCCTTCGCCCGGGGCCGGCTGGAGCTGGAACACCAGCCGACCTCCTGACGCGGACCGGCTCCCGCCGTCGCCGCAGGCCGGCGGGAGCCGCCGCGGCTCAGTGCCCGGGCAGCAGCGTGTCGCCGTGCGCCTCACTCCGGGGGAGCAGGCAGAACTCGTTGCCCTCCGGGTCGGCCAGCACGGTCCACCGGGGCAGCTCGCGGACGACGGTCGCGCCCGCCTCCAGCACCGCGGCCCGCTCCTCCGCGTCGCCGATCAGGTCCAGGTGGATCCGGCCGGCGCCGGGCAGGTCGTCGACCGGGCTGATCCAGACGTCCGGCCGCCGGCCGGCGGGGTCGCGCAGCAGCACCGACTCGTCCGGCTCCAGCGACCGGCCGGCGAGCTTCGCCCGGTCCTCCTCGACCACGGGCAACCCGGTCACCGTGCTCCAAAACGGGGCGAGCAGGTAGGGGTCGCGGCAGTGGATGACGATCGCGGCGAGATCGGGCATGCCCTGCACCGTAGTCGGCTCAGGCTGGCGGCAGGACGCTGTCCAGGAACGCGGCGGTGACCGCCCGGATGTCGGGGCGGGCGAGGTCCAGCTCATGCCCGCCGTGGGTGAGCCAGAGGTGCGCCGGGTGGCCGGCGGCGAGCAGCCGGCCGGCCAGCCCGACCGACTGGACGGCCGGCACCGCGGCGTCGTCGCGGCCCTGCACGAGCAGCACCGGCACGCCGGAACCCAGGTGGCTGGCCACGGTGGCGTCGGCCGTCGCCGCGTCGCCCTCGGCCGGTGGGTGACCGAGCAGGCCCGCCCAGGGGTCGTCGTGCCGGCGTCGCCGCCGCCACTCCGGGTCGAGCGGGTCGACCGGCGCCCAGTAGGCCAGGACCCCGCGGACGTCGCCCGGCCGGTCCACCCCGCGCAGGCCCAGGTGCAGGGCCAGCATCGCGCCGGCCGAGTCGCCGCCGACCAGCAGCGGCAGCCCGCCCGCCGTGGCGCGGGCCGCCCGCGCGGCGGCGCGTACGTCGTCGAGCTGGGCCGGCCAGCGGGCCTCGGCCGCGAAGCGGTAGGTCGCCGGCACCACCCGCAGGCCGAGCGGGGCGAGCGCCGCCCCGTCCTCGTCGGAGCGGGCCCGCCACCCGCCGCCGTGGATCCAGAGCAGTACGGCGCGATCGGTCATCCGGCCATACTGGTCCCTGTGCCCCCACCACGGCGAGCCGCTCTGCCAATGGCAGAGCGAGGCGACTTTCGCCCCTACGGTCGCGTAACCTACTCGGGGTAAAGTTGGCGGATGTCGGAACTCGTGTACCCGCCCGTCATCCTCGCCGCCAAGACGATGTTCCGCGCTCTCGACCTGCGCCTGCGCGTTGACGGCAGCCACCACGTGCCGCGCACCGGCGGCGCGGTGCTGGCCTCGAACCACGTCAGCTACCTCGACTTCATCTTCTGCGGGTACGGCGCGCACGAGTCCGGCCGGCTGGTCCGGTTCATGGCCAAGGAGTCGGTCTTCCGGCACAAGGTCTCCGGCCCGCTCATGCGCGGCATGAAGCACATCCCGGTGAACCGGGCCGCCGGCGCCGGCTCGTACGCCTCGGCGGTGAGCGCGCTGCGCCGCGGCGAGGTGGTCGGCCTCTTCCCGGAGGCGACGATCAGCCGCTCCTTCACGGTCAAGGACCTCAAGAACGGGGCGGCCCGGATGGCCCAGGAGGCCGCCGTGCCGCTGCTGCCCGTCGCGCTCTGGGGCACCCAGCGGCTGTGGACCAAGGGCCGGCCGCGCACCCTCACCCGCCGGCACACCCCGATCACCATCCTGGTGGGCGAGCCGATCGACCCGGCCGACCACCCGGACGGCAACGCCCTGACCGCCGAGCTGCGCACCCGCCTCACCGCGCTGGTCGACCGGGCCCAGCGGGAATATCCGGACCAGCCCGCCGGCCCGGACGACGCCTGGTGGCAGCCGGCCCACCTGGGCGGCACCGCGCCCACCCCGGAGCAGGCGGCCGAGCTGGACCGTCCGGGTCGCCGGACCGCCGCCTCCTGACCCGCGCCGGGCGGCCGTCGCGTCGCCGGACCGGTCCGCGTCCGGCCCTGTCGGCGTCTGCCGGCCGCACGGACCCGGCCGCGCCCCGGCTGGCCGGCTGAGCGCCGGTCAGCAGGCGGAACCGGGGCGGTCCCGCGCCGGGACGTCCTGGCGGGGCCAGGCCGGCGGGTCCGCCAGGGCCGGGCGGTAGTAGTCGTCCCGGGACAGGAACTCGACAGGCAGCGAACCCGGCAGGGTCACCCCACCCCGGGTCGGGCCGGGCGTCGGGCTCACCCGGGCCATCAGGGTGTCCCGCTCCGGCGGGGAGAGGTCGACCAGCTCGGGGCGGGCCAGCCGGAACGCGGCCACCGAGCGGCGTACCTGCCGGGCCAGCGCGGCGACCAGGTCGACCGGGCCGGCGAGCGCCAGCGCCGGCTGCCGGATGGTGCGCAACGCGTCGCAGACCACCCGCAGCTCGCCGGTGCCGTCGGTGCTCTCGGCCAGCTCCAGCCGGGACGGCCACTGCCACCGGATCTGGCCGCTGACCAGGCGGGACAGCCGGACCGGGCGCCGGTGCCGGGCGTCCGGCCGGCCGTCCCGCCCGGAGACCAGGGACAGCTCGGAGCCGGTGCAGACGTACGCGAGCCGCCGGTCGGTCACGGTGACCGCCGCCGGGTCGGGCAGCGCCCAGGACCGGAGGTCGTCGCTGGGGCCCAGCAGGTGACCGGCCACCAGCAGCCGGTGCTGCCCGAGCAGCTGTTCGCCCGGCTCCGGGAGCAGCGCGTGGCGCCGGTCGAGCAGGGGACGGGTGGGGTCGTCATCCGCGTCGAAGCGGTGGGGCCCGATGAAGAAGGGCGCGGCGTCCTCCTGCACGGTCAGGACCTCCCGGTGGCGGTTGGCGATACGTCGAGCCTGGCCCACCCGAGGTCAGCTGTCATGACACCCGTTAGGGGGTCGGCCGGTCGGCCGACGCCTGTGACCGGTAGATGCCGATATCTTCCGGCCGGACGAGGCCGTCCTCAATCGCCCGGGCGAGCAGGGCCGCCTTGGTGGCCGCCGGGCGCCCCGCCCGGGTGTATTTGATCCGCGCCCGGTCCACGTACTGCTTCACGGTGTGCTCGCTGATCCGCATCCGGCGCGCCACCGACGCCTTCGACATCGACTGGAACCACAGCAGCAGCGCCTCCCGCTCCTTGTCCGACAGGGCCGGCCGGTCCGGGCGCGGATCGCCCACGATCGCCCCGGCCAGCGCCGGCGGCACGTACGGGCGGTCGCTGGCCGCGGCCAGCACGGTGGCCACGCAGTGCTCCCGGCCCTCGTGCTTGGCCAGGAACGCCACCGCGCCGGCGTCGAGCGCGGCCAGCATGATCTCCGGGTCGGTGTGCTCGGAGTAGACCACCACCCGGCGGCCCGCGGCGCTCAGCTCGGCGAGCTTGTCGAGCACCATCCGCCCGTGCAGCCGCAGGTCGAGCAGGACCACCGCGGCTTCCGGGGCGGCCCGCAGCACCACGTCCGGGTCGTCCCCGGTGGCCAGCACCCGCAGCCGCGGCTCGCCGGCCAGCCAGGCCCGTACCCCGTCGATCACGACCGGATGGTCGTCCACGATCGCCACGCCCACCGGCGGCCCGCCGGTCACGTCCTCCGCCACCGCGTCTGCGTCCATCTGATCTCCCCGTCCCGCTCGTGCAGGTGTTCCACCGGCCCGTCCCCGTCTCCGCCGGGCGGGCCGGTCGCGTCCGGCCCGTCGTGGTCGGGGGTGACGAGGCTGACCACCACCTCGTCCGGCCCGGCCACCACGGTCAGCCGGGCCCAGCCCCGGGCGCCGGCGAGCGCCGCGGTCGCCGGGTCGGCCAGCCGCCGGCGGACCTCGACCGGCAGCTCCGGCGGCGCCCCGACGGCGACCAGCTCGATCGGCAGGCCGTTCCGTTCCGCCAGGTCCGCGGCGGCGCGCAACTCGTGCAGCAGGGGATCCGGCACGTCGTCCGACTCGGCGATCAACCGGCGCAGCCGGCCCGCCGCCAGCACGGCGCGGCGGCGTACCGCCGGGTCGGCCGGGTCGGCGTCACCGGCCGCGAGTGCGGCCAGCACCTCCTCGGCGGTGCCGCTGGCCAGAGCCAGGCGCGCCTGCCGCTCCCGCTGGGCCCGTTCCGCCGCGTCCCGCTCCGCCACCACGGCCAGGGCCGACGTGGCGGTGGAGGCCCGGTCCCGGGCCAGCGCGGCGATCGCCGCCGCCCCGGCGAAGACCGCCACCGGCAGCGACGAGGTGCCGTAGACGTACATCGCGTAGCGGCTGAGGTCGGCCGGGGCGGTCGCCCCGTGCAGGACCACCGCGACCAGGGCGATCGCCGCGTGCGCGCCGAGCAGCGCGAGCAGCCAGCTCACCGGGCGCCGCCAGAGCACCAGCAGGAAGAACCACGCGAGCCCGCCCCACACCCAGTTGCCCGTGGTGAAGAGCTGCCGCTCACCGGCCGCCGCGAAGACCACCCCGTCGACGACCAGCAGCGCCACCGCCAGCAGCCGGGCCGGTGGCAGCCCGCCGCGCAGCAGGCGTACGCCGGACCCGACGCCGATCGCCGCGGTCACCAGCCAGCCCGCTGCGACCACCGGTGGGGCGGCCAGCCGGGACCAGGAGTCGAGCAGCGCCGGCAACCCGATCGCCAGGTGCCAGGCCAGCGCGATGAGCACCGCCGCGATCCGGGCGCCCCGGTCCGAGGCGTCGCCCACCGCGTGCGCCGCATTCGCGGCCGCGCCCGGGCCGGCGCGCTCCGGCGCCCGCTGCCGCACGAGCGCCGGGACCGCCGTGCCGGTCCCGACCGCTCCCAACTCAGTGGACACCGGACCACTCCAGCCGGATCCGGGTGCCGGCGCCAGGGGCGGAGGTCACGACCGCGCGGCCGCCAACTGAGGCCATCCGGCCGTGGATCGACTCGCGCAGCCCGTACCGGTGGGCCGGGACGGCGGCCGGGTCGAAGCCGGGGCCGTCGTCGGCCACCTCGACCACGACGGCCTCCGCGTCCCCGGTCAGGCGCAGCGTGGTGGCGGCGCCCGGCGCGTGCCGGACCACGTTGGCCAGCGCCGCGGCGGCGCTGTCGGCGAGCGCCGCGGCGATCGTCGCGGGCACCCGGCACGGCGCGAGCGTCGCGTCCACGGCCAGCTCGGGCAGCCGGGCCAGGACCGTCCGCAGGCGCTCGTCCAGGGCCACCGCTCCGGCCGGCGTGGCGCGCGCGTCGGCCAGGGCGGTGAGGGTACGCAGATCGGCGGCGCACCGCTCGCGCAGCGCGGCGGACGGGCCGGGTACCGCGCCGAGCCCGACCATGGTCAACGTGGCGAGGACGGTGTCGTGCAGGTCCCGGTTCTGCCGCCGTTCGGCCTCCCGGGCGGCCCGCCCCACCAGGGCCTCCCGCGACAGCCGCTGGTAGTCGGCGAAGGCGGCGTCGGCGCGCCCGATCCGGCGGCGCATCACGGCGGTCATCACGGCCGTGCAGCCGGTCTGGACCAGCAGCGTCCCGGCGTGCGCACGCGCCTCGACCGGGTTGCCGGCGAGCGAGGCGCCGGTCGCGTAGCCGGCGGTGACCAGCAGCCCGGCCGGGATCGACCAGCGGGCCGGGGCGGTGGCTTGCGCGTTGATCACCGTCGTGCTGGCCAGCACCGCCATCCAACTCCCCTCGCCGGGCAGCACCTCCGGCGCGACCAGCCAGGGAATCGCCAGCCCGGCCACGGTGGTCAGCGCCACGTCGCCGGCCACCAGTGCGCCGGTGAACCCGTAGCGGAGCGAGCGGACGGCGTACCAGACGGACCAGGCGATGAGCGCGGCGATCGTCGGGACCAGCAGGGACACCCGGACCGGCGGGGTGCGCACGGTCAGCGCGACCACCGCGGCGACCAGCCCGCAGGTGAGCCGGAGCAGCGCCGGCAGGGTCGTGAAGATCAGGGTGAACGCGCCGCCCGCCGGCCGGTCCAGCGGGGACGGCGGCAGGGTCGTGGCGGCTACGACCGGCATCGGGGGAGGTGTCCTTCCGGCAGCGACCCGGTCGGGTCCGCACGGTAGATCGACGCCGGAGAATAACACGCCGGTCGGGAGCTGGTCACCCTCGGTACGCGGCGCGTCGCTTTCCGACCCGGCGGGGTTCGGGGGCCGATCGGGGGCACGATCAGCCGCATCGCCGACCGGTCTCGCCCGTCAGCCCGGGCCCCCGGCCCGCTTCTGCCGGGCCGACGCCTCCAGCGCGGCATCGCCGAACGCCCGGATCTGGGCGCTGGTGGCGTCGACGCGCCAGATCAGCCCCCAGAGCAGCGGCGGTGCGTCCTCGATGGGGACGTAGGCCACGTCAGGACGGACGTAGTAGCGCCGGACCTGCTCCCCGACGGGAACGACGCCCTGCCCGGCGGCGATCCGGGTCAGCAACTCGTCGAACGTCCGGCCGGTGGGTCCCCGGACGATCGCCCGGCCCGCCGGCGTGTGGCTGGGCGTCCGGCCGTCGCGGTAGGCGTCGGGCACGTCGGCGAACGGGAGAACGACGGTGTCGGCCAGATCCTCGACGCGGACGGACGCGCGCCGGGCGAAGGGATGCTACGCCGGCACGGCGAGCAGCCGGGCCTCGCTGATGAGGACCGGCCCGGTCGTCAGCTCCCGGTCGTGCACCGGAAGCGCGGCGAAGGCCAGGTCCACCTCGCGGCCGTGCAACCACGGCAGCACGTCCACGATCTGCGCCTCCTGGATCTCGACGGCGCAGCCGGGGCGCCGGTCGTCGGTGCCATGGCGCTCGGTTTCGCCGCCTGAGCACCGGATCCGCCGTCCCGGCCGCGGCCGCTCACGCGCGGGCCACGGCGAGCAGGTGGGAGCTGGCACCGAGCACCGCCGGGTCCCGTTCGAACACCTCGGCGCAGGCCACCGCGTCGGCGAAGAGCCGCTCGGCCGGCCCGGTGCCGATCGCGTTCAGCACCGGCCAGAGCGGACCCTCCACCCCGTACAGCGCGGGCGCCGGCAGGCCGGCCGCGACGAACTCGTCCACCACCTGCTCCGGGCGGTGGAAGTAGGCCGTGGTGAACCCGGTCCGCGGGTCGTTCACCCCGGTGGCGTACGTCTCCCGCAGCAGCGGGCGGTTGTGCTCGTCCACCAGTCCCTTCGCGGTCAGGTCGATCAGCGCCGCGTTGCGGCTGATCACCGCCGCGAGCACCGGACCCCCGGGTCGGGTCAGCCGGGCCGCCTCGCGCAGCGCCGCCACCCGGTCGGCCCGGTCGGTCAGGTGGTAGAGCGGGCCGAGCAGCAGGGTCGCGTCGGCCGAGCCGTCGGGCAGCGGCAGCTTCCGGGCGTCGCCCACGGTCGCGGTGATCCCCGGGTGTGCCGCCCGGGCCGCCTCCACGTGCGCCGGAACCAGGTCGACCAGGTGCACCCGGTGCCCGGCCGCGGCGAGCCAGCCCGCGTACGCGCCGGGGCCGCCGCCGATGTCCAGCACCTCGGCCGGCGGGGCGGGCAGCAACCGGGCGAGCAGGTCCCTGGTCCGGCGCGCCTCCAGCCGTCCCTCCGGCGACCGGTCCAGCCGGTCCGCCTCGGCGAAGACCTCGGTGTAGTAGCGCCGGATGTCCGGCTCGGCGGGTCGATGCTGCGGCATCCGTCGATGGTGGATGAGCCGCCCCGGCCCGTCACCCGGTTTACGGTGCGGGCCGCTGGCGGGCGGGACGGTGGGTGGCGGATCTGCGCGTGACACCGGCGCCGGCGTGCGGGGCTGTCCTAACCTCGCTGCCATGTCGAGCAGCACAGGCGGTCGCCGCCGGTCGGAGGATCTGGTCGCGCGGGCACGCGAGGAGCTGACGGCCGGATCGGAGCACCCGGACGCCACCACCGGGGCGGGCCCGGATCCGGTCCGCGCCGCCGAGCCCGTCCCGCCGCCCGCCGGCACCGCCCGGTTCGGTCCTCGCACGCTGCTCGTGCCCGCCGGCATCGTCGCCCTCGTGGCGCTGCGCGTCGTGTTCGGCGACGCCCTGCGGGCCCGGATCGACGAGAGCGCCTGCGCCTGGACCGGCTGCACCGGCACCGGCATGGCCGCCGTCGGCTGGCTGCTGATGACCCTCCCGGTGCTGTGGGCGGTGGTTGCCGTCGTGCTGTGGGCACGGCTCAGCGCGCCCGCCCGGGTCGGCGCCGTGCTGCTCGGTCTGGCGTTCCTGCTGGTCGCCTGGGTGCACGTGCCCGGCCGGCGATCCGCCCTGGACCTGCTCCTCGACGGGCCGGCGGCCGGGGCCCTGGCCACCGGGATCCGCTGGGGCGGGGTCGGCGCCGGCCTGGCCGTGGTCGCCGTCCTCGTCCGGACCGTCCGGGCCGACGGCGGGCGGCGGCCGGCTCGCGGACCCGTCGGACCCGCCCTCGTCGCGGTGGCCCTGCTCGGCACCCTCGCGGTGGCGCTGGTCCGGGCCGAGGCGCCGCCGGTGACCGTGGCCGAGGCGATGCCGGAGCGCACGTTCGAGGCGGCGGGGGACACCCTGCGCCGGACCGGCGGAAAGGACCTGCGCGGGTGCGCCGGCGTGCTCGCCGGCGACGTGCTCGACGGCTGTGTGCGCACGGTCCGGGTCACCTACACCACCGACGACAGTGACGCCGTCGTCCACCTGGCGGCGGTGCTCTATCCCGGCGTGCGGGCCGCCCGGGACCGGCGCGGCCAGCTTCCCCGCGGCACCGCCCAGCTCGGGATCCCCGCCGGCGAGACCATCACGGTCAGCTCGACGACCGGAAGCTGGGTGGTGCTCAGCAGCGTCGGGCACGCCGACGGGCGGAGCATCGCCGACGCCGAGCGGGGCTACCTGCTCTGGGCGGCCAAGCAGGTGGCGTACCGGTTCATCGGGCGGCAGGTGGGACTGCTCGTCGACCCCTCGGCCGGCGACGGCATCGGCCCGCGTACGCCCTGACCGTCCCGCCGCCTCACCCGCTATCGGGCGGGCGCCCCGTCGGCGCGCCGGCGCAGCCACTCCAGCGCCGGCTCGGCGTGGCGCAGCACGGAGATGTGCCCGTCCTCCGGGTAGCGGCGCAGCTCGGCGGTGGGACAGCGGCCGGCCACCCACTCGGCGTGGGTCACCGGCGCGACCCCGTCCCGATCGCCGTGCACCAGCAGCACCGGCGGCGCCACGTCGGCGGGGTCGAAGCCCCACGGGTGCACGTACGCGAGGTCGTCGTCGATCAGCCCGCCCGGCCCGGCCCGCATGGCCGGCCCCACCACACTGTCGAACCAGGACCACTCGCCGTGCAGCGCGGCCAGGTCCGCCGGGGTGAACTCCGGGTCGTACGCGGCGCCCGACGCCTCGTGCGCCTCCTTGGCCGCCCGCCCCGCGGCCGCCGCCCGCAGCGACGCCACCCCGGCGGGCACCATGCCGGCGAACCAGTCCAGCCCGGCCGCGCCGTACGGAGCCAGGCCGGCGCCGACCACCACCGCGACCACCCGGTCCGGCCGGAGCGCCGCGCAGGCCAGGGCGTGCGGGCCCCCGCCGGAGTGGCCCATCACCGCGAACCGGTCCAGGCCCAGTGCGTCGGCCACCGCGGCGACGTCGGCGGCCGCGGAGGCGATGTCGCGCCCCGGCAGCGGCGTCGACCCGCCGTAGCCGGGGCGGTCGTGGGAGACCCAGCGGAGGCCGAGCCGGTCGGCCGCCGCGAACAGGGGCGCGGGCGGCGCGCCGATGTTCGGGGTGCCGTGGTGCCAGAACACGGGGAGCCGGTCCCGCCCGCCGGTGTCGTAGACGTGCAGGGTGCGGCCGTCGTCCAGGCGGAGATCCGTCTCGGTCACCATGAGCGGAGACTACGTCGGCTCCGCGCCCGCCGCCGACCGCCGGAACCGCACACCCGCCGATACGGTCGGGGTGTGACCGAGTCCGCCCACCTGACCGAGACCCGGGCCGCGTACGACACCGTCGCCGCCGACTACGCCGCACTGGTCAGCGCCAAACTGCCCGAGCTGCCGCTGGACCGGGCGCTGCTCGGCGCCTTCGCCGAACTGGCCCGCGCCGCCGGCGGGCCGGTGGCGGACCTCGGCTGCGGCCCGGGCCACGTCACCGCCCACCTGGCGACCCTCGACGTCGAGGCCTTCGGCGTCGACCTGTCGCCGCGGATGGCCGAACTGGCCCGGCGGGCGTACCCGGAACTGCGCTTCGAGGTCGGCTCGATGACCGCGCTGGACCTGCCCGACGGGCGACTCGGCGGGGTGCTCAGCTGGTGGTCCATCGTGCACACGCCGCGCGAGCTGCTGCCCCGGGTGATCGCCGAGTTCCACCGGGTGCTCGCCCCCGGCGGCCACGCGCTGCTCGGCTTCCACGGTGGCGACGACGAGCACGTCCGGCGCGACCGGGCCTACGGCCACCCGGTGTCACTCGATGTGCACTTCGCCCGGCCGGAGGGGATCGCCGCGCTGCTCGCGGCGGCGGGTCTACCGGTGACCGCGACCATGTGGCAGGCGCCGGGCGAGGGGCAGCGACGCCCGGCGGCGTACCTGTTCGCCCGCAAGCCCTGACTGTGTCCCAGGTCACAAACTCGGTCCGGCCGGGCTGTCGAATCGGTTGTTCGCCGGCCGTCGGGAGGGTGGAAGCCGGCGCGGGGCCGGTTGCGAAGAAGGAGGCAGCGCCATGCGACTCACGATCACCACGTTCCTGACTCTGGACGGCGTCATGCAGGCCCCCGGCGGGCAGGAGGAGGACCGCACCGGCGGGTTCGACCTGGGCGGTTGGCTGCCGCCGCACTTCGACGAGACGGTCGGCGGGTGGATGGGCGAGACCTTCGAGCGCGCCGAGGCGCTGCTGCTCGGCCGCCGCACCTACGACATCATGGCCGCCTACTGGCCGCACGTCACCGACCCGGCCCAGGGCGGACCGGACAACCCGCTCAACCGGCTGCCGAAGTACGTCGCCACCACCCGGGACGACGAGCTGACCTGGTCGGGTTCCCACCGCCTCGGCGACGACCTGACCGCCGCGGTGACCGAGCTGAAGAACCGCCCCGGCGGCGAGCTCCAGGTGCACGGCAGCGGCGCGCTCGCCCGGTCGCTGATGCGGGAAGGGCTCATCGACACGTACCAGCTGCTGGTCTTCCCGGTGGTGCTGGGGCGCGGGCAGCGTCTCTTCGCCGACGGCGTGCCCCCGGCGGGCCTGCGACTGACCGGCACCCGCACCTCCGGCACCGGGGTCACCCTGCTGACCTACGACAGCACCGGCGCGCCGACCTTCGGCAACGTCTGAACGCGCGGGTGCCCCGGGGTCGTCGCTGCCGGCCCCGCGCCGGTCACCGTGCGCGGGGCTCACGGCGAGAGGCCGGGCGTCGTGGTGCGCAGCACCGGAGAACGACCGGAACTGCCTCCGGGCAGCACCGGCCAGATCCTGGTCGAGATGAGCTTCGACTGTTCGGTCGCGTTCCGGCAGGAGCCGTTGTCGCTGCGGTTCTCGGTCGAGACCGGGGACAGGCGAGTCCGGGAGGTGGGCTACCCGGTCGCGATCGCGGGGAGCGACTGGGAACGCGACGCGCAGAGCATGTGCGCGCCTCACGGGTAGTTGCGGCGTCGGACGCGCCGCTACGGTGACGACGTGGAGGACGACGCACGGGTGGTCGAGGTGGTGCCCTACGACCCGGCCTGGCCGGAGCTGTTCGAGACGGAACGTCGGCTGTTGTCGAAGGCGCTGCCCGAGGCGCTGAGCGTCGAGCACATCGGATCGACAAGTGTTCCCGGCCTGGCAGCCAAGGCCGTCATCGACATCATGGTGGTGGTGCCGGAGGCGGACGCGGTCATCGCCGACCTCCGGCCGCTCGAACAGCTCGGGTACGTCTACCGCCCGGGGGTCTTCCCCGAGGACGGCGATCACCTGTTCTTCCCGAAGGACACCGCCGGGAAGCGGAGCCACCACCTGCATGTCTTCGGCGTCCGGTCGCCGGTGCCGGGAGAGAACCGGGTCTTCCGCGCCTACCTCGAGGCCAACCCCGCCGCCGCCCGCCGGTACGAGGCGGCGAAGAAGCGCGCGGCCGACCTGCATCCGCACAGCCGGGGCCGGTACGGCGCCGCGAAAGAGGAGACGATGGCGCAGTTGTCGGCTGAGGCCCGCACGTGGAGCGAATCAGCGCGGCGGCAGTCGCCGGAAGACTGACGTCACCCGGTGGCCGCGTCGTCGGAGGGCATCCTGCGCGGAGAGAAGCTCCGGCCGCCGGTGCAGAGGTTCGCTGTGTGGCCCGGTCCTTCCGGGCGCTGATAGCCTCCCGGGTCGTGACGGCCGAAGCAGCGGGAGTCTTTCGCCGGACGGCGATCGAGCGATCCGATCAGCGGATCTCCTGGGAACGGACGGACCAGGCCTTCTTCGCCGCCGGAGCGTGTCACATCCTGGCCTGGGTCTGCCGGGAGTCCCATCCCGACCGGCCCATCGAGATAGCCGGGGTGCGCATGGCGGGAGACTGGCAGGTCTTCCACGTCTACGCGCTCTGGGAGGGCTGGGCGTTCGACCACTCGGGCTGGAATCCCGAGCCGCAACTGATGGCGGCGAACACGAACTTCGAAGGCCGCCCGCTGGAGCGCATCACGATCGCGGAAGGCCTCGCACAGTTCTGCGCGACCCACCACTCCCGCATGCCGGACCAGTACTGGCGGGACCCGGTCCCACGCGCCCGGGAATACGTGAGCCGATACACCCCACCGTGGACGTGACACCTTCGATGTCGCTTGTCTGCCATCCTCGATAACCTGCCCGGCGGGTTGATCCGAACCTGTCCTCGGTGAGCGGCAGGGCCCGTACGAAGGAGGGTGCCTTGTCCGCTGTCGCTTCGCTGACCCTGATCCCCAGAGACAGCGTCTCCGAGCTGGCCCGGCTGGCCCGCACGTCGGCATCGTCGCTCCACGCGTACCTGGCCGAGCACGGCCGCAGGTCGCCGGAGGAGTACGACTGGTCCGGGCAGTGCATGCTGCAGGTCCTGAGCTACCTGGAAGAGCGCGACGTGGATCTGGAGCGGTCGGAGTTCGATGCCGAGGCGGCGGCCCTCAACAAGGTGGACGACCTGACGCTGCTCATCACCCCGGCCCACAAGCGCTTCCTGGATCAGCTCGACCCCGCCGGCCACCGCGAGGAGGAGTTGGCCGCCCACTTCGAAGAACTCGGACTGGACCCCGAGGAGAGCGGCGAGGCCGGGATGGACGGGTTGCGGCTGTTGCGGGACAGCATCTCGAACCTCCGCGATGACCAGGTACTGCTGCTGCACATCGGCTGAGACCGGATGCGGGTCGGCCCCATCCGACTCGGTGCGTCGCGGGGCCACAGTGTCCGCCAGGTTCCGGCTGGTGCGTACGCCAGTCGAGGGCGTCGAGCAGGGCCGTCGCCAAGGCCGAGCGGATCGTCGCACCAATCCGCCTGGCGGCGTCTGCGGCCGGGGGCGGTCCTGGCTGTACGGATGGCGGTACGGGGATCATCTGATCCCTAGACTTGGCCAGACCGTCGGCGAGAAGGGAACTCGTGCGGGTGCTGGCCCGAGGGAAGCGTCGAGTATTGCTGCTGGCGGGACTGCTACTCAGCCTCAGCCAGCTCGGCGGCGCCTGCCTGCACCCGCCGCGCCCCGACTACCAGGTGGGCTTCGTGCGGATCGGCGACCGGCTGGCTGTCTACACTCCGATCTGCCCCGACGACACGATCGAGGCGGTGCGGGTCCACGCGGTGCCCGAGGCGGGCAAGAGCGGCGACTCCGTGCTCCTCTGGGACGCCGATGGCCCAACCGACGAGAGCACCCGCGCCGGGCTCATCCTCCTTGGCGAGGGCTTCGGCACCGTCCGGCGGGCGCCGCCGGCCCAGTTCGGCCGAACGCTGTCGGTGGCGGTCGACACGAACGACGGGAACTCCTACAACGATGCGGTCGCCCTGCCGGAGCAGGTGGCGCGGTATCCGGCCGGCAGATCGGTGACCGGCATGTCGTTCGAGACCGACGACGGAAGAGTCAGCTACGACACGCTCCGGGCCCACTTCGAGACCGAGTTCAAGAAGTGTGCTGAGTGATCGGCGGGTATTCCGCGCTGCCCCCACGTGGCACGAGATCCGGGCGGCTGCCGGTCTTCGACCGGGAGCGGGAAGCCGCTGAGCTGCGGTGGGGAAGGTGCGCCCGGCAGGATTCGAACCTGCGGCCTTGGGATTAGAAGTCCCCTGCTCTATCCGCTGAGCTACGGGCGCGCGTCGACGGTGTCGCGCCAAGAGGGTACCGCCGACCCCCGGCTCGCCGGGGGAACGGGTGGTCGCGGCCACGTCGCCGCTCACCGTCCCACGTTCGGCCGCGGCGGGCACCTCGGATATCCGGGTCACGGGCCACCGGCGGCGGGCGGGTCCGTACCCTCGGCGTCGTGCTGCTCGACCAGGAAACCGAGAACGAGATCGCGTACGAGCTGTGCCAGCTCCTCGGCCGCGCCATCCTGCCCGTGAGCGGGTCGGACGGGCCCGGCGCGCCGGGTACGACCTTCGGCACCGCCTTCTTCTACGCCGAGCTGGTCGGCGCGACCGACGACGGTGAGGTGGTGCAGGAGTGGCTGCTCACGGCCGCCGCGACCACCCGGACGCCGTACGGGGAGATCGGGCTGCGGCCGAGCGTCACCGAGCCGGCGGGGGCGGCCGCGGAGCCGATCGAGCTGCCCGAGTTCGCCGACCGGTGGCTGCACCTGCCGCAGATCGGCCTGGCCGCCATGCCCACGGGCGGGCTGCACGGACACGCCGAGGACGGGGGCTGGCGCTGGCGTACCCAGCAGGTGACCGACGCGCTCGCCGCGCCGGCCGACGCGGTCGCCCGGCTCGGCGCGGAGCCCGCGTCGGCGTTCGTGCTGGCGCTCGGCGTCGGCGACGACGGGTCGCGGCCGTTGGAGGCGGTGATCGAGCGGGTGGCCCGGCCCGGCGACGGGGTGCGGGTCACCACCGAGCTGCCGTCCGGTTACGTGGGCGCGCCCGTGTTCGGCGTCGAGGAGCTCGACGGGGAGCTCTCGCTGCGCTGCCTGGGCCTGCTGTTGCCGGCGGACGGCGGTGGCCACCCGGTCGCGACGTTCGACCGGATCCGGTCGGCGTTGGCGGCGGCGACCGCCGGTTACCGCTGACCGTCCCGGCTCACCCCTCGGCGGTCGCGCCGGCCGTCTCGTCGGCCGGCCGCCGCGGAGCCGGCGCGGTCGGCCCCGCGCCGAGGAAGCCCTCCGCCCAGCGCCCGACCTCTGTGAAGACCTTTTCGCGTACGGCGGGGCCGGACAGGGTCAGGTCGTGCAGCCCGCCGTCGAAGCGGGCCAGGGTGACGTGCCGGCCGAGCCGGGGCGCCCAGCGCACCATGTGCTCCACGTCGAGCACCGCGTCGGCGAGGGTTGCCGACTCGTGCCACTTCGTGCCCCGGTAGCTGCGGGTGGAGCAGGCCAGCAGCACCGGCACCGGGATGTCCAGGCCGGCCCGGAGCTGACGCTGACCGGCGCGGATCGCGTTGATCCAGCCGGCCCGCACCGGGAAACCGGCGAGCGGCTTCCACGCCAGGTCGTAGCGCCACTCGCCGCGGTGGTCGGCGTGCAGGCTCTCGCCGTACACCGTGCCCAGCCCGAACGGGAGGATGCGCTGCGGCGCCCGGCGGCCCAGCCGGGAGACGGCGGCCGCGAGGGGTCGACGGACCAGCCAGGGCGCGTTGATGTCGAAGAAGGGGCTGTTCAGCACGATCCCGTCGACCAGGCCGGCCTCGCGGCGGGCGTGCGCCCAGAGCGAGATGATCAGGCCGCCGGTGGAGTGGCCCATGGCGAGCAGGGTGTCGTGCCCGTCGTCCTCGCGAATGATCTTCGCGGCGGCGTCAAGCTCCGGGAAGTAGTCGCTCAGGTCGCGGCAGAAGTTCGGGGTCTGGTGCGGCTGCAGGCTGCGGCCGTACTTGCGCAGGTCGAGCGCGTAGAAGTCCCAGCCGCGCTCGGCGAAGAAGTCGGCGACGTGCGTCTGGAAGAAGTAGTCGACGAAGCCGTGCACGTAGAGGACGGCGCGGCCGGTGGGGCGCTCCGCCCGCCGGCGGACCAGGGTCGCGACGACCGGTCCCTCGTCGTCGGTGCCCAGGTCGATCGTCTGCCGCTCGTACGGCGGTCCCAGCACGTCGGGTTCCACGACCGCGACGGTACGCCGCCAAGCTACCCGGCGGTAGCCCCCGCCCCCGCCCGCCGGCACCGGATGCGGGCGGGGGTGGGGTATGCCTCAGGCGGTCTCCGCGTCGGCCCGCTCGGCGGCCTGCGCGGGGACTCCCTCGGGCTGGTCCGTCTCACGCAGGTGCTTGTTGTGGCGCGGCTCCTGCCGGGTCTTCGCGTCGTTGAGCCGGCGGCGCAGGTCGTCCCGGACGTCGTTGAGCGCGGCGTGCAGATCCTCCTCGGCGGAGGTGGTGACGATCTTCTGCCGGCCCGCCACCCAGCACTCCAGGGTGACCTTCTGACCTCGGGCGTTCCGGTCCTTGACCGACACCTCCAGCTCGGTCGCATCGGCGTGGAACCCGGCGAGCCGGGCGTCGAGGGTCGCGAACTGCTCCGCGATCCAGGTGCGGTCGCCCTGGGAGAACCCGGCGCCCACCCGCAGGCACTCGGCCACGGTCGCGGGGTTCGCCACGGCGCTCATCGCCGGGCCTCGCACACGTCTCGGAGAAGCATCGGCGCTCCCTTTCTCTCGGTTGATCAAGTTCTTACCCAATCCGGGCAGGTCCGGAACCCGGCCTGCTGATCATGTTCTTCCGCAGGTCAGGGCCACCGGGCCACCCGTCCTAGCAGACGGGGACCTTGATCAGGTGGTTGTCCACAGCCGGCCCGGTCGTCCACAGCCCGGCCGGGGGCGGCTGGCCCCGGGGCGCTCGCCGGCCGAGGCTCGCCCCACAAGCCGAGTTCCCCTGGGAGGGGCGATGTTCGATACGTACGTCACGATCGTCGGCAACGTGCTGACCGCGCCGGAGTGGCGCCGGACCACCCAGAGCAACACCCTGGTGGCCAACTTCAAGGTCGCCTCGACCGCCCGCCGCCTCGACCGGGAGAGCGGCCGCTGGGTCGACGGCAACAGCCTCCGCGTGCGGGTGAACTGTTGGCGGAGGCTGGCCGAGGGGGTGGCCGCCTCGGTGGCGGTCGGCGACCCCGTGGTGGTGGCGGGCCGCCTCTACACCCGCGACTGGACCGACGACGCCGGCAACCACCGCAGCCTCTACGAGCTGGAGGCGGTCGCCGTGGGGCACGACCTGTCCCGGGGCCGCGCCCGGTTCCTGCGCAACCGGCCGAGCATGACGACCAGCACCGTCGAGGACGCCGAGGTGGAGAGCCGGGTGCACGGCGAGGCCACCGAGCCGGTGCCGGTTGCGCAGGCCCCGGCGTCGCTCGACGACCGGCCGTTCGACGACGAGTTCCCGCCGCCCGAGTTCAGCGTTTCCCGCGTCGGGCTCTCCGCCCGGGCGGACGCGGCGGCGGGCGACCTCGACGAGCTGGCCGACCCGTTCGACGAGCGGCCCGCCGGCCCGGACGAGCTGGGCGCCGATCCGGACGAGCTGGGCGCCGACCCGGACGAGCTGGCCGCCGAGCCGGACGACGACGAGCTGGGCGCGGAGCCGGCCCCCGGAAAGCGGGGCGCCGAGCCGGCCGCCGGCGAGCCCGATTCGGCCGCCGCGAGGGCGGGAGTTCCCGGCACCGGCCGCGGCCGGCGGGGCCGGGGGCGGACCCCGGTGCCCGCCTGAGCAGCCCCGGATCGTGCGACGGGGGAGCGGGGTGGCGACGCCGGCGTGGCCACCCCGCCGTGCGACTAGGCTGGCCGGCCGGAGGTGGTGACGGGTGCGGCAGACGACCGCCATGGCGAACGCGGCGGGACTGGTGGCGGGCTACGCCCTGGACTCGCTGCTCGGCGATCCCCGACGGTGGCACCCGGTGGCCGGCTTCGGCCGGGCGGCCGGCGCCCTCGAGCGACGGATGTACCGACCCGAGCGATCGGCCGGCGCGGCGTTCACCGCGCTCGCGGTCGGCGCGCCGGTGCTGCTCGGGGCGGCCGCCGGCCTCGCCACCCGGCGTCACCCGGTGGCCCGGGCCGCGCTGGTGGCCGCCGGCACCTGGACCGTGCTGGGCGGGCGCACCCTGCGGCACGAGTCGCGGCTCATGGCCCGGGCGCTGCAGGCGGGTGACCTGCCCGCCGCCCGCGGCCGGCTCAACCACCTCTGCGGGCGGGACCCGTCGGCGCTGGACGAGCCGGAACTGGCCCGCGCCACCGTCGAGTCGGTCGCCGAGAACACCTCCGACGCCGTGGTCGCACCGCTGGTCTGGGGCGCCGTCGCCGGGCTGCCCGGCCTGCTCGGCTACCGGGCGGCGAACACCCTCGACGCCATGGTGGGCCACCGCTCAGCCCGCTACGCCCGCTTCGGCACCCCGGCCGCCCGCCTCGACGATCTGCTCAACCTGGCCCCCGCCCGGCTGACCGGGCTGCTCACCGTCGCGGTGGCGCCGACCGCGCACGGGGACCGCGCCACCGCCTGGCGGGTCTGGCGACGGGACCGCAACGACCACCCGAGCCCCAACGCGGGCCAGTGCGAGGCGGCCATGGCCGGTGCGCTCGGCGTCCGGCTGGGCGGGCGCAACGTCTACTTCGGACGCGAGGAGACCCGGCCCTTCCTCGGTGACGGGCCCCGCCCCGAGGCGCGGCACCTGAAACGGGCCGCCCGGATCTCCGGCGCGGTCGGCTTGGCCGCGCTCGGCCTCGCGGCGGCGTACCCGGTGACGGTCGGTCGCCTCGTCGGCGCGACCGGCCGCGCCGCGCTGCGCGCTCTCGCCGCGACGCGACCGGGGAGCGGGCGGTGAGCGGCGGGCTGCTGGTCGCCGGGACCACCTCCGACGCCGGCAAGAGCGTGCTCACCGCCGGCATCTGCCGCTGGCTGCGCCGCCGGGGTGTGTCGGTCGCCCCGTTCAAGGCGCAGAACATGTCCAACAACTCGGCCGTGGTGGTCGGGCCGGACGGGCGCGGTGGGGAGATCGGTCGCGCCCAGGCCATGCAGGCCGCCGCCTGCGGGCTCGCGCCGGACCTGCGCTTCAATCCGGTGCTGCTGAAGCCGGGCAGCGACCACGCCAGCCAGGTGGTGCTGCTCGGCGAGGCGGTCGACACGGTCACCGCCGGCAACTACCGGGAGCTGCGTCCCCGGCTCGCCGAGACGGCCTACGCGGCCCTGGCCGAGCTGCGGGCCGAATACGACGTGGTGATCTGCGAGGGCGCGGGCAGCCCGGCCGAGATCAACCTGCGGGCCGGTGACTACGTGAACATGGGGCTGGCCCGGCACGCCGGCCTGCCGGCCGTCGTGGTCGGCGACATCGACCGGGGCGGGGTGTTCGCCTCGATGTTCGGCACGGTCGCGCTGCTCGACCCGGCCGACCAGGCCCTCGTGGCCGGCTTCGTGATCAACAAGTTCCGGGGCGACCTCGGGCTGCTCCGGCCGGGGCTGGACATGCTGCACCGGGTCACCGGCCGCCCCACCCTCGGCGTGCTGCCCTGGGCGCTCGACCTCTGGCTCGACGCGGAGGACTCGCTCGCGTACGGGCGGGTGCTCGGCCGGCCGGCGGCACCCCGGGGCACCGAATGGCTCGACGTGGCGGTGGTCCGGCTGCCCCGGATCAGCAACGCCACCGACGTGGAGGCGCTGGCCACCGAGCCGGGCGTCCGGGTGCGGCTCACCATCGAGCCGGCCGAGCTGGCCGCCGCCGACCTGGTGGTCCTGCCCGGCTCCAAGTCGACCGTGGCCGACCTGGCCTGGCTGCGGGAAACCGGCCTGGCCGACGCCGTCCTGGCGCACGCTGCCGCGGGGCGGCCGCTGCTCGGCATCTGCGGCGGCTTCCAGATGCTGTCCCGGGCCATCCACGACCCGGTGGAGAGCCGCCAGGGCAGCGTGCCCGGCCTGGGGCTGCTCCCCGTCGAGATCACCTTCGACCCGCGCAAGACGGTCCGGCGTGCCGCCGGCACCGCCGCCGGGGACGTGCCGGTCCACGGCTACGAGATCCACCACGGCCAGGTCTCGGCCGCCGACCCGGGCCTGCCGCCGCTGCTCCGCTACGCCGACGGCGCCGGGGAGGGGGCCCGGCTGGGTCCGGTCCACGGCACCCACTGGCACGGCGCCTTCGAGTCCGACACCTTCCGGCGCCGCTTCCTCACCGAGGTCGCCGCGCTGGCCGGGCGGACCGGGTTCAAGGTCGCACCGGACACCTCGTTCGCCGCCGCCCGGGAGCGGACCCTGGACCTGCTCGGCGACCTCGTCGAGGAGCACCTCGACACCGACGCGCTGTGGCGGCTGATCGAGTCCGGCCCGCCCGCGGACCTGCCGTTCATCCCACCCGGCGCGCCGACGGCCTGAGCGCGCCGACGGCCTGAGCGCGCCGCCGGCCTGAGCGCGCCGACGGCCTGAGCCGGCCGACCGCCTGAGCGGGCCGGGCGCGCCGACGGTTCTGAGCGGGGCGGGCGGTCGACGGCCTTGGTAATGCGGCCCGCCGACGGTCGGGGCCGGATCCGGCAGGGGCGGCCTTGGCGGGTCTGGTGCGCCTGCGGCGTGGGGTCAGTAGCGGACGTCGGCGGGGCGGTCGGACATCGGCAGGCCCGCCTCCTGCCAGCCCTGCACGCCGCCGATCATGTCGGTGGCGTGGCGCAGGCCGAGCGCCTGGAGGCCGGCGGCCGCCAGGCTGGAGCTGTAGCCCTGCCGGCACACCACCACGATCTGCCGGTCGTAGCTGGTCGACTCGGGGATGCGCCAGGCGCTCGCCGGATCCAGCCGCCACTCCAGCACGGTCCGGTCGATGACGAGCGCCCCGGGCAGCTCGCCCTGCTCGCGGCGCTGCGTCTCGCTGCGCGTGTCGACCAGCAGCGCCCCGGCGCGGACCGCCTCGACGGTGTCGTGCGGGGTGAGCCGGCGGAGGCCGGCCCGAGCCTGTTCGAGGAGGGCGTCGACGCCCGGACTCATCACGTCATGGAGCACCTCCCGATGATGCCCACGGCGGGGCGGGCCCGCCCGGTGAACGGCCTGCTGGTGCCGCAGGATCCAGCGGACGGGGGACGGCTAACGTCGGCCGGGTGACGGTGGCGGTGGTCGAGGCGTACGCCGGGTTGGCTTGGCGGGTGCTGGCCGGGCCGGCGAGGTTGGGGCGTACCCGGCTGGTGGCGGTCGACGGGCCGAGCGGCGCGGGCAAGAGCGTCTTCGCGACGCGCCTCGCGGACGCCGTCGCGGCGCTGCCCGGGGGCGCCCGGCCGCCGGTGATCCGCACCGACGACCTGCTGGACGGCTGGGACGACCAGCTCACCTTCTGGCCCCGGCTGGAGGAGTGGGTGCTCGGTCCGGTCCGGGCCGGCCGCCCGGGGGCCTACCGCCGCTACAGCTGGGCGCGCCGGTGCTTCCTGGACCTGCCGGTGCCGGTGCCGGCCGGGCCGGTGCTGATCGTCGAGGGGGTGAGCGCCGCCCGGGCGGCGATCCGGCCGGAGCTGACATTGTCGGTCCTCGTCACCGCGCCGGCCGGGTTGCGGCTGTCCCGGGCGCTGGCCCGCGACGGCACGGAGATCCTGCCCGAGCTGCGCCGCTGGCACGCCGGGGAGCGGGCGCACTTCGCCGCCGACGGCACCGAGGCCGCGGTGGACCTGGTGGTCGACGGCGCCCCCGACCTGCCGCACGACGCGGACCGCTACTACGTCCGCCGATCCGCGGGGACGGGCTCGGACGGCGGGGTCCGGTAAGGCCGGCATACGATTCCGGTCATGACCACTCCGATCCTGTCCGAGTCCGAGGTGCGGGCCGCCGTCGAGCGGGAACTGCCCGGCGTCCGTGCCGACCTCGAGCGACTCGTCCGCATCCCGGGCATCGCCTTCGCGGGCTTCGACCACTCGCACGTGGAGCGTTCCGCCGAGGCGGTGGCGGAGCTGCTGCGCGGCTGCGGCCTCGACACCAAGATCGTGCGTTCCGGCGGCCAGCCGGCGGTGATCGGGACGAAGCCGGCCCCGCCCGGCGCGCCCACCGTCCTCCTGTACGCCCACCACGACGTCCAGCCGGTCGGTGACCTGTCGCTCTGGGAGTCCGACCCGTTCGAGCCGGTGGAGCGGGACGGCCGCCTCTACGGCCGCGGCGCCGCCGACGACAAGGCCGGCATCATGGCGCACGTCGCGGCGCTGCGCGCGTTCGGCGACCAGCTTCCGGTCGGCGTGGTCCTCTTCATCGAGGGCGAGGAGGAGTACGGCTCGGACTCGCTGGAGCGGCTGCTGGCCGAGCACCGCGACGAGCTGGCCTCGGACGTCATCGTGATCGCCGACTCCGGCAACTGGGACATCGGGGTGCCCGCGCTGACCACCTCGCTGCGCGGCATCGTCAACTGCTTCGTCGAGGTGCGCACCCTCGACCACGCGGTGCACAGCGGCATGTTCGGCGGCGCCGTGCCGGACGCGCTCACCGCCCTGGTGAAGCTGCTCGGCACGCTGCACGACGACGCCGGGAACGTGGCCGTCGAGGGCCTGGTGGGCCGGGAGGGTGCCACCGTCGACTACCCGGAGGACCGGTTCCGCGCGGAGGCCGGGCTGATCGAGGGCGCGCAGCTCTTCGGCAGCGGCCGGATCACCGATCGCCTCTGGACCAAGCCGGCCCTGGCCATCCTCGGTGTCGACGCGCCGGCCACCGGGGAGGCGCCGAACGCGCTGGTCCCGGCCGCCAAGGCCAAGCTGAGCGTACGGCTGGCGCCGGGCGACGACCCGAAGCAGGCGTACGCGGCGCTGACGGCGCACCTGGAGAAGCACGCGCCGTGGGGCGCCCGGGTGACGGTGACCTTCGAGCACGACGGCGCGCCGTGCGTCATCGACGCCACCGGGCCGATGTTCGAGGCGGCGCGGGCGGCGTTCCGGGGCGCCTGGGACGGCACCGACCCGGTCGACATCGGCGTGGGCGGGTCGATCCCCTTCATCGCCACGTTCCAGGAGATGTTCCCCGGCGCGGCGATCCTGGTGACCGGTGTGGAGGACCCGCACGCCCGGGCGCACGGGCCGAACGAGAGCCTGCACCTGGGCGAGTTCGCCCGGGTCTGCGTGGCCGAGGCGCTGCTGCTCGCGAAGGTTGCCGAGGCGGCCGCGAACCGCTCCTGAGGTGTCGAAACCGTAACTTCGGGGTCGATGTCGGAGTTTGCGGTGTGTCGGGCGGCGGGGTGTTATAGCCTTTCGAACATGCGTACGAACGACGAGATGTCGCGGCTCCAGGCCGCCGTCAGTGCTCTGGGGGACGTCGATGTCTCCGCGTGGCCCGAGGACGCGCTCAAGGACCAGCTCGGCGAGCTCTCGGCCGTGCTGGTCACGCTCGACACGCTGCTCACCCGGGTCGCCGACGAGGTGCGCGCCCGCGGCCTCCGCATCGAGGAACCCGTCTCGGCCTGAGCCGGCCGCCGCCTGCCCGTCGTGGGGAGTTGACGTTCCTGGGGGACGCCAACTCCCCACGGGTCGGGAAGCGCCCGGCTGTCGGGGGTGGCTGGCAGGATGAGGGACGTGCGCTTCCTTGAGCTGGCGGCCACGTCGGCGGCCGTGAGCGCCACCAGCGGCCGACGGGCCAAGGTGGAGCTGCTGGCCGCCGCGCTGCGGTCGCTCGATCCCGACGAGGTGCCGGCGGGCGCTGGCTACCTGGCCGGCGAGCTGCGGCAGCGGCAGACCGGGGTGGGCTGGGCGAGCCTGCGTGACCTGCCCCCGCCGGCTGCCGAGCCGAGCCTGACCGTGGGCGGCGTCGACGCGGCGATCGAGGAGATCGCGGCCGTCGGGGGCGCGGGCTCGCAGGCCCGGCGGCGCGAGCTGCTCGGCCGGCTCTTCGCCGCGGCCACCGCCGACGAGCAGCGGCTGCTGGCCGGCCTGTTCCGCGGCGAGCTGCGCCAGGGCGCCCAGGCCGGCCTGCTCACCGAGGCGGTGGCCCGGGCCGCGGACGTGCCGGTCGCCGCCGTGCGGCGCGCCCTGCTGCTCGCCGGTGACCTGCGGGCGGTGGCGGTCGCGGCGCTCTCCGGCGGGGCGGCCGCACTGGCCGGGTTCGGGCTCCAGGTCGGCCGCCCGCTCGCCCCCATGCTGGCGCAGAGCGCGCCCTCGGTCGACGAGGCGCTCACCGCCACCGGGACCCCGGCGGTGGTCGACGTCAAGCTCGACGGCATCCGCATCCAGGTGCACCGGTCCGGTCAGGACATCGCGGTCTTCACCCGCAGCCTCGACGACATCACCGGCCGGCTGCCCGGGGTCGTGGCCGCTGTCCGCGCGCTGCCCGCACGTGAGCTGGTGCTCGACGGCGAGGCGATCGGGCTGGACGCCGAGGGGCGCCCGCTGCCCTTCCAGGAGACCTCCAGCCGGGCCGCCCGGCGCATCACCCCGAGCACCACCGGCGGCACACCGGTGGCGCCCGCCGTGCTCGCGGCGGCCGAGCGCACCGGCGAGACGGTGCTGACGCCGTACTTCTTCGACCTGCTGCACCTCGACGGCACGGACCTCATCGACCTGCCCGGCCGGGAGCGGTGGGCCGCGCTGGCCGGCGCCGTCGACCCGGCGCTGCTGGTCGGCCGGGTGGAGGTGGACGACGCCGAGCAGGCCGGTGCCGCCTTCGCGGCGGCGGTCGACGCCGGCCAGGAGGGGGTGGTGGTCAAGGACCCGGCCGCCCCCTACGACGCCGGCCGGCGGGGCGCGGCCTGGGTGAAGGTGAAGCCGCGGCACACCCTCGACCTGGTGGTGCTGGCGGTCGAGTGGGGCAGCGGCCGGCGGCAGGGCTGGCTCTCCAACCTGCACCTGGGCGCCCGCGACCCGCGCACCGGCGAGTTCGTCATGCTCGGCAAGACGTTCAAGGGGCTCACCGACGAGCTGCTGCGCTGGCAGACCGAGCGTTTCCTCGCGCTGGCCGTCGAGAAGGGCGACTGGGTGGTCCGGGTCCGGCCGGAGCAGGTGGTCGAGATCGCCTTCGACGGGGTGCAGACCAGCAGCCGCTACCCGGGCGGGATGGCGCTGCGCTTCGCCCGGGTGATCCGCTACCGGGACGACAAGACCGCCGCCGAGGCGGACACCATCGACGCGGTACGGGCCATCCACGCCGGTCGGGTCACCGGCTGACCGCCGGCCCGGCCGGAGGCGGCGTGGCCGCCTCCGGCGCGCGGTTCAGGCGACCGACAGCGACCGGGCGTAGTTGACCTGGTTGTTGATCTGCTGCACCTGGAACTGGTCGGCCACCGGGATCCGGGCCACGTACTGGTAGCCGCCGTTGGTGACCGTCACCTGCACGGTGCCGTGGTGCCGCGTCTCCTTGATCAGCAGGAACAGGAGGCTGAACACGGTCAGGCAGAAGAAGCCCAGGACCGCGGCGACCACCGCCCAGGTCGCCACCTTCTCCTCCTTCTGCCAGTGGTCCATCACGTGCCAGGAGGCGCCGGCGAGCGGCAGGACACCGGCCGGCGTGCGGATCACCGGCGGCGTCACCATGATCTCGCCGATCTGCACGGCCACCACGGACTGCGCCGGCGGCAGCGGACCGACCGGCGGGGCCGGTGCGGGCGGGTACGCGGCCGCGGGGAGCGCCGGCGTCCCGGCGTACGGCGCCCCGACCGGCGGAGCGGGCGGCGCGGAGAACTGCGCGGTCGCGGGCGGCGCGGAGAACTGCGCGGTCGCGGGCGGCGCGGAGAACGAGGTCGCGGCCGGCACCGCGAACTGCGCGGTGGTGACCGGGGGATCCGCCGGAGGCGCGGCCAGCACCGGGAACTGCTCGGTGGGCGGCGCGACGGCCGGCGGCATGGCGGCCCACGGGTCGTACGCCGCCGGGGGCTCGCCGGGCTGCGGCATCGTGGGGTCAGGGGTCACCGCGACCCCCCACGGTTCACGATCATGGGCGGACCCTACAGCGTCCCCGCCGCCCGGTGTGCCCGTCGAAGGGCCGGTCCGGAGGCGCCGACCGGGGTCAGGTTGCGGCCGGCTCGGCGGCCCGGTCGACCGGCTCGCGCGGCCCGTCGAGGCCGGCCAGCCGGCGCGCCTCCCGACGGGCGACCCAGCCGTAACCCACCAGGCTCATGCCGGCGAAGAGCCACCACTGCACCACGTAGCCGAAGTTCTGCCAGTTGTTGGTGTGCCCGATCGGCACCGCCTGGAACGCCGGGTCGGCGGCCGGCGTCTGGTGGTCGAGCAGCACGTAGCCGCCGGACACCGGGTAGGGAAGCTGCTTCGCCAGGCGGGGGATGCTGATCCGCCGGGTCTCCAGCTTGCCGTCGCGCCGGTCGACCGCGCCGCCGCCGCTCTCGCTGGACACCAGCCGGCCGGTGACCGTCACCGCGCCGGCCGGCGCGGCCGGCACCGGCGGCTGGGCGGTGGCGTTCCCGCCGGGGACGGGCGGGACCCAGCCGCGGTCGACCAGCACGGCGCTGCCGTCGTCGAGGACCAGCGGGGTGAGCACCTCGAAGCCGACCGTGTTGTCGACGGTGCGGCCACGGACCAGGACGACGTTGGCGCTGTCGTACCGGCCGGTGGCGGTGACCCTGGTCCAGGTGAGTCGGTCGGCCGGGACCGGGCCGGTGGTGCCCGGGCCGCCGGTCGGCGCCGGCAGGGCCTCGCGCAGCGGCGCGGGGGTCATGGTGGCGCCGGCGTCGATCCGCTCGTTGATGGCGGTCCGGCCCCGGTAGCGGTCCAGCTGCCAGTTGCCGAGGAAGACCATCACCGCGGCCGCGACCAGGGTCAGCGCGAGATAGCCGAGCCAGCGCGGGGTCAGCAGGAACCGGTACACGTTGGCCAAGGCTACCCGTATGAGCGGCGCCACTGGCCCGCGCCGGGCCGGATCGGGCCGATCGCCGGCCGCCGAGCGTCGGTCCGGGCGGGTATGGTCACGCGGGCGGAAACCACCCCAGAGCAGGAGTCGATGATGACCGTCGTGCCGCGCGTCGTGCTGAGCGCGCCCTCCTCGGGGCACGGCACCGGTGCCCTCTCGCTGGGCCTGCTCGCGGCCCTCGCCGACCGGGGGCTGGACGTGGCCGGGTTCAAGATCGGGCCGGACCAGGTCGACGCGACCTACCTGGGGTTGGCCGCCGGGCGCCCGGGGCGCAACCTCGACCCGCGGCTGGTCGGCGCGGAGCGGGTCGCCCCCCTCTTCGCCCACGGCGCCGCCGACGCGGGGTTCGCGCTGGTCCAGGGCACCATGGGGCTCTACGACTCGATCGCCGGCCGGCCGGAGACCGAGTCCACGGCGGCGGTCGCGACCGCGCTGCGCAGCCCGGTGGTGCTGGTGGTCGACGTGGCCGCGATGGGTCAGTCGGTGGCCGCCCTGGTGCACGGCTTCCGGGCCTACGACGACCAGCTCTGGCTGGGCGGCGTGATCCTCAACCGGGTGGCGTCGCCCCGGCACGAGGCGATGCTCCGCGAGGCGCTCGACGACGTGGGGGTGCCGGTCTACGGCGCGCTGCGCCGCCACGAGCTGCCCCCGGTGCTGCCCGCCCGCCGGCACGGCCTGGTGCCGGTGGTCCAGCGCGACGCCGAGGCCCAGCGGGCGGTGCGCCGGCTCGGCGAGGCGGCCGCCGCCACGATCGACCTCGACCGGCTGCTGGCGCTGGCCCGGTCCGCCCCGGAGCTGACCGCCGCGCCGTGGTCGCCGGAGCCGGCCGACCCGCCCGCCGGGGAACGGCCGGTGGTCGCGCTGGCCGGCGGCCCGGGCGGCAGCTACAGCCACCCGGAGACCGCCGAGCTGCTGCGCGCGGCCGGCGCCGAGGTGGTCACCGTCGACCCGCTTCGCGACGAGGCGCTCCCCGCCGGCACCCGCGCGCTGGTCGTCGGCGGCGGGCTCCCGGAGACGTACGCGGAGCAGCTCTCCGCCAACCGCCGGCTCTGCATCGCGGTGGCCGAGCTGGCCCGCACGGGCCGTCCCGTGGTCGCCGAGGGGGCCGGCCTGCTCTGGCTGGCCCGGGAGCTGGACGGCCTGCCCATGTGCGGGGTGCTCGACGCGGTCGGCGCCAGCCGGGACGGCCTGGTGGTCGGCTACCGGGAGGCGACCGCGGCCGTCGACAGCGTGGTGGCCCGGGCCGGCACGACGGTGGTGGGGCACAAGCAGCACGCCGCGGTGCTCACCCCGCGGGCCGGCGAGCGGGCGGCCTGGCGCTGGGAGGGTGGCGCCCCGGAGGGGTTCGTGTGGCGGGGCGTGCACGCCTCGCAGCTCGTGCCGCACTGGGCCGCGTACCCGGAGCTGGCGGCCCGGCTGGTTGCGGCGGCCCTGGCCCCCGCGGAGGCCCCGGCGTGATCGGTCAGGTGGCGGTGCGCCGGTTCCCGGCGCTGACCGTCTCCACCCCGCGCACCGAGGTGCGCCAGCTCGTCGCGGCGGACGCCGAGGCGGTCGACGAGGTGTTCGCGGACCGGCGCACCCAGCGCTGGCTGCCGCTGGCCGACGCGTCGGGGCAGATCGACGGGCGGGCCTGGTGCACCGAGCTGGCCCGGCAGCGCCGGGACAGCGGCGACGGCGACCACTGGGCGGTGGTCCGCCGCGAGGACCGCCGGGTGGTGGGCTGCCTGTGGACCCGCCGCACCGACTGGGGCGCCCGGCTGACCGAGGTGTCCTACGCGATCGCCCCGCACGCCCGCGGCTACGGCCTGGCCGCCGAGGCGGTCGACGCGGTCGCCATCGCGCTGATCCTGGAGCACGGCTTCCAGCGCGTCGAGCTGCGGGTCGCCCCCGGCAACGTCGCCTCCCGCCGGGTGGCGGAGAAGGCCGGCTTCAGCTACGAGGGCCTGCTCCGCAACGCCGGCTTCGTGCACGGCGCCCGGGTGGACCTGGAACTCTGGTCCTTCGTGAGCGCCGACCTCCGCTGACCCCCGCCCGCCCCGGACGGTGGAAGTTGATCAAGAGGTTTGCGTCAGGAATCGAGGGATTCCGCGCGCAAACCTCTTGATCAACTGGCCCGGGCGCACCCCCGGGCAGCTCAGGGAGGGTCAGCCGACTATCTGGTCGGACGGTGGGGTGAACTGGCGGGTGGGTTGGCCCTTCAGGGCGTCGCGCAGGGTCATGGCCACCGCGTTGACGGGCACCTGGGACAACCCGTCACCCACCGCGTTGAACGGGTTGTCCGGGTCGGCGATGAAGCTCGCCGCGGCCAGCTCCGGGGTGTAGCCGGCGAACCAGGCGGACCGGGTGCTGTCGGTGGTACCCGTCTTGCCGGCGACCGGGCGGCCGACCGTGCCCCGCACGCTGTCCGCGGTCGACCAGCCGCCGCAGCCCCCCTTGGCCGGGGTGTCGCCGGTCGGGCAGCGGGCCGCGTCGGTGGCCGCCCGGGCTGCGTCGGCGCTCACGACCTGTCGGCACCGGGGCTTGGCGACCTCCCGCTGCACCCCGCCCGGCGTGCGGTACGTGGCCGGCGTGCCGTCCCGGTTCATGATCGAGTTGACCGGGATCGCCTCGCAGTACCGGCCGTCGGCCGCGACCGCGGCGTACGCGTTCGCCACCTCCAGGGGGGTGGCGTCGGAGACGCCCAGGGTGAACGCGCCCCACTTGTTCGCCTTGTCCGGCGAGGCGTGGTCACGGTCCACGTCGGTACGCCAGCGCAGCCCGAGCTGCTCGGCCAGGCGCACTCCCTTCTCCGCGCCGACCTTCTCCTCCAGCTGCACGAAGAAGGTGTTCACCGACTTGCCGAAGCCGGACCACATGGTCTGCACGCCGGTCATCGCGCCGCTGGCGTTCGACGGCGCCCACCCGTCGTAGACCTTGGACTGGTAGCGGTACGGCGAGTTGATGGTGTCGGAGAGCTTCGTCCCGGAGTTGAGCGCGGCGAGCATCGTGAACATCTTGAACGTCGATCCGGCCTGGTATCCGGGGAGTGTGCCCCCGCCGAGCAGCGGCGCGACCGTGTTCGGATAGTTCGCCTTGACGTTCGGGCCGGCCTCCGGGTTGGAACTGTTCGGGTTCTCGCTCAGGTCGAGCGAATAGGTCCGGTTCACCGCCATCGCCTTGATCCGCCCGGTGCCCGGTTCGGCGACCACGACCCCGTTGGCGAACGGGCTGCCGGTGCCGTCCTTCGCGCCGACGTTCTTCTCCGCCGCCTCCTGGATTTTGGGGTCGAGGGCGAGCACGATGCGATAACCGCCGCGGCGCAGCTTGTCCATCCGTTCCAGCCGGTTGTCCCCGAACGCGGGCTGGCTGCTCCACCAGTTCTTCAGGTAGTCGCAGTAGAAGCCCCAGGTCGCCCGGTACTTCTCCAGGAGCGAGGCGCAGTCGTTCGGCGGGTTGGTCAGCCGCAGCTGGATCGGTTCGGTCTTGGCCGTCGCCACCGCGTCCGGCGAGAGGTAGCCGAGGCGGGCCATGTTGTCGAGCACGTAGTTGCGCCGGCCGGTGGCGTCCTTCTGGTCGGAGGTGATCGGGTCGTACTCCGACGGGGACTTGACCAGGCCGGCCAGGGTGGCCGCCTCGACCGGGGTGAGGGTGGCCGGGGTCTTGGAGAAGAAGATCTGCGAGGCCGCGTAGATCCCGTACGCCCGGTGGCCGAAGTAGGCCGAGTTCAGGTAGCGCTCGAGGATCTGTTCCTTGCTGACGTGCTTCTCGATGTCCAGCGCCATGCGCATCTCCTTGACCTTGCGCAGGCTGGTCTGCTGGGTGGCCTCCTGGACCTCCTTCGGGGTCTTCGCGCTGTCCCGCAGGGCCATCCGGACGTACTGCATGGTGATCGTCGAGGCGCCCTGGGAGACGCCGCCGGACCGGGCGTTGGACACGAAGGCGCGGGCCACGCCCTTCGGGTCGACGCCGTGGTGCTGGTAGAAGCGGTTGTCCTCGGCGGCGACGATCGCCTGCTGGATGTTCGGCGACATGTCGTCGATCTTGGTGTACTGCCGGTACTCCTCGTAGAACATCGTCAGCACGGTCTTGCCGTCCGGCGCGTACAGGTACGAGGTCTCGGCGGGCAGCGCGGTCTTCAGGATGTTCGTCTTCTGCTCCACTGCGTGTGCGGTGGCCTTGGCCCCGATGCCGGTGACGGCGGCCAGCGGATAGGCCGCGGCGGCGACCACGATGCCGGCGATGAGTCCGGCGCGGAGGAGGGGCACGGCACGACCAGCGGAGGCAAGGGGTCGGTTGCTCACGTGGTCAAGCTATGACATTTCCGATTCGGAAATGAGAAGAATTCATAAACGGGCGAGGGGGTTCAGCGGTGGTGACGCGGCCCACGCCGGGATGCGCTGTCCCGGGCGGCGGCTTCCCGGCAGGATCGCGGACATGCGCGCTCAGCTGATCGGGACCGCCGCCGCGGCGGGCGAGCCCGACCTCGGCCACCACGGGGACGCCGAGGCCACCCCCGGTCTGGTCGACCTGGCCGTCAACGTCCGCCGCGCCCCGATGCCGGACTGGCTGGCCGACCCGCTGGTCGCCGCCATGGGCGCGCTGGCCGCGTACCCGGATCCCGGTCCGGCCCGGGCCGCCGTCGCGGCCCGGCACGGGCGTCCCCCGGAGGAGGTACTCCTCACGGCCGGCGCCGCCGAGGGCTTCGTGCTGATCGCCCGGGCGCTGCGCGAGGCCCGGCGGCCGGTGGTGGTGCACCCGCAGTTCACCGAGCCGGAGGCCGCCCTGCGGGCCGCCGGCCACACCGTCGAGCGGGTGCTGCTCGACCCGGCCGACGACTTCCGGCTCGACCCGGCCCGGGTGCCCGCCGACGCCGACCTGGTGCTGCTCGGCAACCCCACAAACCCCACCTCCGTGCTGCACCCCGCCGAGGCGCTCGTCGCGCTGGCCCGCCCGGGCCGGGTGCTCGTGGTCGACGAGGCGTTCGCCGACACCACGGCAGCCCCCGGCGTCGACGGCGAGCCCGAGTCCCTGGCCGGCCGCCGCGACCTGCCCGGCCTCGTGGTGGTCCGCAGCCTCACCAAGACCTGGGGACTGGCCGGGCTACGGATCGGCTACCTGCTGGGCGACGCCGCCCTGCTCGCCCGGCTCGCCGCCGCCCAGCCGCTCTGGGCGGTCTCCACCCCGGCGCTCGCCGCCGCCACGGCCTGCGCGTCCCCGGCCGCCGCCGCGGCCGAACGCGCCATCGCCGCCGGGCTCGCCGCCGACCGCGACCACCTGGTGGCCCGCCTGTCCGGCCTGCCCGGGGTACGCGTCGCCGGCCGCCCCGCCAGCGCCTTCGTCCTGGTCCACCTGGCCGGCGCCGCCGGCGTACGGGAGCGGCTGCGGGAGCGCGGCTGGGCGGTCCGCCGCGGCGACACCTTCCCCGGGCTGGGCCCGGACTGGCTGCGGATCGCGGTGCGCGATCCGGCGACGACCGACGCCTTCACGGACGTGCTGGCGGAGATCCTGGAGGCATGATGTTGGAGTCCACCGTCGCGGCGATCCGGCCGCTCGACGAGGCCGCCATGGCCGCGGCCCGCGAACTCCACGGCCGGCTGACCAAGCCCGCCGGCTCACTCGGCGCCCTGGAGCCGCTCTCCGTACGGCTCGCCGGCCTCGCCGGGACCTGCCCGCCGCCGCTGCCCGAGCCGGCCGCGGTGGCGATCTTCGCGGGCGACCACGGCGTGCACGCCCAGGGCGTCACCCCGTGGCCGCAGGAGGTCACAGCGCAGATGATCGGCAACTTCCTGGCCGGCGGCGCGGTGGTCAACGCGTTCGCCCGGCAGGCCGGCGCCTCGGTCACCGTGGTGGACGTCGGTGTGGCCACCCCGCTCCCCGCCGACCCCGCCGCCGACCCGGCCGGCCCCCGCCTGGTCGCCGCGAACGTGCGGCCCGGCACCCGGGACCTCACGGTCACCGCCGCGCTCACCCGCGACGAGGCCCGCGCGGCCGTGGAGGTGGGCATCCGGGTGGCCGGGGAACTGGTCGACGCCGGGGCGGGCATCCTGCTCACCGGGGACATGGGCATCGGCAACACCACCCCGGCCGCCGCGCTGATCGCCGCGTTCACCGGGGTCGACCCGGCCGCGGCGACCGGGCGGGGCACCGGGGTGGACGACGAGACGTACGCCCGCAAGGTCGGCGTGGTGCGGGCCGCGCTGGACCGGCACGCGCCCGATCCGGCCGACCCGCTCGGGGTGCTGGCCACGGTCGGCGGCCTGGAGCACGCCGCGCTCGCCGGGCTCATCCTCGGCGCCGCCGCGCGCCGCGTCCCGGTGCTGCTGGACGGCGTCATCGCGGTCAGCGCCGCGCTGGCGGCCGCCGCGTTCGCGCCGGACGCGGTCGGCGCCATGGTCGCCGGGCACCGCTCGGCCGAGCCGGGCGCCACGGCCGCGCTGCGGCACCTCGGGCTGGACCCGCTGATCGACCTCGGGCTGCGGCTCGGTGAGGGCACCGGCGCGCTGCTCGCGCTGCCCGTCGTGACCGGCGCGGTCCGGGTGCTGCACGAGGTCGCCACCTTCGACTCGGCGGGAGTGGCCGAGAAGTGAGCGGGCGCCTTCTCCGGTTCAGCCTGTTCCGTCGCCGCGGGACGGCGACGACGTGAGCGGCAACCCGTACCCGCTCGGGTTGCGGCTGGCCGGGCGGCGGGTGGTCGTGGTCGGCGGGGGAGCGGTGGCCACCCGGCGGGTGCCCGCGCTGCTCGACGCCGGGGCGGACGTCCTGCTGGTGGCGCCGGAGCTGACCCCGGCGCTGCGGGCGCATGTGGACGCCGGCCGGCTGCGCTGGGAGCCACGCCGGTTCGTCCCGGACGACCTGGACGGCGCCTGGCTGGTCCAGGTGGCCGTGGACGACCGGATCGCCGCGGCCTCGGTCAGCGCCGCCGCCGCCGAACGGCGCATCTTCTGTGTCCGTGCCGACGATCGGACCGCCGCCACCGCGTGGACCCCCGCGGTGACCCGGCACGGACCGGTCACCGTGGCGGTGCTCGGCGGCGGCGACCCCCGCCGCGCCATGAGCGTCCGCGACGCGATCCGCGAACTGCTGGGTGCGCGGACGGACCCCGTGCTGGCGCCCGCCGAGGCGCCCGGCGTCGCGGCCGGCGGGCGGGTGGCGCTCGTCGGGGCGGGGCCCGGCGACCCCGAGCTGATCACCGTGAAGGGCTGGCGGCTGCTCACCGAGGCGGACGTGGTGGTCGCCGACCGGCTCGTTCCCGGGCTGCTCCTCGACGAGCTGCGGGCGGACGTCGAGCTGGTCGACGCCTCCAAGATCCCGTACGGGCCGGCCCGGGCCCAGGAGGAGATCAACCGGATCCTGGTGGACCGCGCCCGGGCGGGGAAGGTCGTGGTCCGGCTCAAGGGCGGCGACCCGTACGTCTTCGGCCGGGGCGGCGAGGAGTTGCTGGCCTGCGCCGAGGCGGGCGTGCCGGTGACCGTGGTGCCCGGGGTGACCAGCGCGATCTCGGTGCCCGCGGCGGCCGGGGTGCCGGTCACGCACCGCGCCGTGGCGCACGAGTTCACCGTGGTCTCCGGGCACGTCGCGCCGGACTCGCCCGATTCCCTGGTCCGGTGGGAGTCCCTGGCCGGCCTGCGCGGCACCCTGGTGATCCTCATGGGCCTGAAGAACCTCGCGGCGATCAGCGCCGCCCTCGTGGCGCACGGCAGACCGGCGGACACCCCGGCCGCGGTGATCCAGGAGGGCACCACCAGCGGGCAGCGGACCCTCCGCTCGACCCTCGGCGCGGTGGCCGCCGACGTGGCGTCCGCCGGCCTGCGCCCACCCGCCATCGTCGTGGTCGGCGACGTCGTCGGCGCGCTCGACACCTGAGTACGCGAGCGGCCCGGGACCGGTCGGTCCCGGGCCGCCGTCGTGGCCGGTCAGGTCACTGCTTGAGCATGTTGTCCAGCATCAGGGCGCAGCGGATCAGCCCGAGGTGGCTGTAGGCCTGCGGGTGGTTGCCCAGCCCGCGCTCGGCCAGCGGGTCGTACTGCTCGGGGAGCAGCCCGGTCGGCCCGGCCGTGTCGACCATCTGGGCGAACAGCTCCTCCGCGTCGCTGCGCCGACCGGTGCGCAGGTACGCCTCGATCAGCCACGCCGTGCAGATGTGGAAGCCGCCCTCCCGGCCGGGCAGGCCGTCGTCCCAGTGGTAGCGGTAGACGACCGGGCCGCTGCGCAGCTCCGCCTCGATCTTCAGCACCGTGGACAGGAAGCGCGGGTCGTCCCCGGCGAGCAGCCCCGAGATGCCGATCCAGAGCGACGAGGCGTCCATCTCCTCGTACCCGTAGGCGACGCTGTAGGCCTCGACCTCCGGGTGCCAGCCGTGCTCCAGCACGTTGTCGGCGATCCGGTCGCGCAGCTCGACCCACTCCGGCCGGTCCTCGCCGCCGTGCTGCCGCACGACGTGCAGCGCCCGGTCGACGGTCATCCAGAGCATGACCTTGGAGAAGACGTGGTGCCGGGGCGGGAGGCGGGCCTCCCAGATGCCGTGGTCGGGCTCGTGCCAGCGGCGGCGGACCGCCTCGACCATGTTCTCCAGCACCCGCCACTCGTCGTCGCGGACCGAGCCCCGGGCGTCGGCCACCGCGGCGATCAGGTCCGCGACCGGCCCGAAGACGTCGAGCTGGAGCTGGTGGTTGGCGAGGTTGCCGACCCGGACCGGCCGGGAGCCGGCGTAGCCGGGCAGGGTGTCGATGACCGCCTCGGCGCCCAGCTCGTAGCCGTCGACCGTGTAGAGCGGGTGCAGCCGCTCCGGGTGCCCGCCGGTGCGGTCGATGACGCCGTCGACCCAGCGCAGCAGGCCCTCGGCCTCCTCGGTGGAGCCGAGGTCGACAAGCGCGCGGGCGGTCATGGCCGCGTCCCGCAGCCAGCAGTAGCGGTAGTCCCAGTTGCGGACGCCGCCCAGCTCCTCGGGGAGGGAGGTGGTCGCCGCGGCGAGGATCGAGCCGGTCGGCTCGTGGCAGAGCCCGCGCAGGGTGAGCGCGCTGCGGGCCACCAGGTCGCGGGCCGTGCCGGGCAGCCGCAGCGAGGCCACCCAGTCCTTCCAGGGCTGCTCGGCGGCGGCCTGCCGCTCGTGGATGGGCACCCGGTGGTGTTCGAGGCTCTGGGTGCCGAAGCGCAGCTCCAGCACCACCTGTCCGCCGGCGGCCGACAGGTCCACGACGGCCTTGGCGGTCTCGTAGCCGGCGTCGTTGGTGACCTCCCACTCGACGCCCGGCGAGTAGAGGGCCACCGGCTCGTTGGAGCCGAGCACCAGCAGCCCGTCGTCCAGCGGCTGGAGCTGCACGGCGACCTGGCCGAACTCGGGGCGCGGTGCGAACTCGATCCGGGCCCGCCCGCTGCCGCTGAGCACCCGGACCAGCGTCGAGTCGCCGGTGACGACCGCCGGGTCGTCCGGCGTGGTCTCCCTCGCCGGCAGGTCCAGCCAGTCGGTCACGGTCAAGCCGGACCAGCGGGTCTCCACCGTCATGGTGTTGCTGCGGTAGCGCTGGCCCAGCGGGATGCCGCCGCGCTGCGGGCCGACCGTGAAGTGCCCGGCCGGGCTGCCGCCGACCAGGTCGGCGAAGATCGCCGCCGAGTCCGGCTTCGGGTGACACAGCCAGGTGATCTTGGCTTCGGGGGTGACCAGCGCGACCGTGCGGCCGTTGGCCAGCATCGAGTGGCGCTCGATCGGCACCGCCCGCTCGCCGAAGAGCCAGTGCCGCCGGGTCTCCAGCAGTAGGCCCAGCGCCCGGGCTGCCTCGATGGGCTCGGCCACCCGGAAGTCGGCCCGGGTGTCGCCGGGGCCGATCTTGATGCCGACGTCCGGCCCGTGCAGGTTGCCGAAGGCGTTCTCGTCGGTGACGTCGTCGCCGATGAACAGCACCGCGCTGGCCGCGAGCTGGGTGCGGAGCTGGTCGACGGCGGTGCCCTTGTGGGTCGCCACCACCGACAGCTCGATGACCTCCTTGCCCTGGGTGACGGTGACGTCCCCCCAGGTGGCGGGGCCGCTGCGGACCGCCTCGATGGCCGCGGCGGCGATCTGCGGGTCCACCCCGCGGGTGTGCACCGCGACGCTGGCCGGCTTGCGCTCCAGGCGGATGCCCGGGTGGGCCGCGGCGATCTCCCGCAACTCGTTGCGGAGCCGGTGGCGGACCGCGATCAGCTCCGGGGTCAGCCGCTCGACGAAGCCGATGTCGAACTCCGAGCCGTGGCTGCCGACCAGGTGCACCTCGCTGGGCAGCCGGGAGAGCGTGGCCAGGTCACGCAGGGCGCGGCCGGACACCACGGCGACGCTGGTCTGCGGCAGGGACGCGAGAGCGCGCACCGCGGCCACCGACTCCGGCAGCGGCACGGCCTTGCTCGGATCCTCGACGATCGGCGCCAGGGTGCCGTCGTAGTCGCAGGCGACCAGGAGCTGGGGGACCCGGGCGATGCGGCCGATCGCGGCGCGCAGCTCGGGATCCATCACCCCGCCGGGCGGAGTGGTGGTGGGAGAGGAGCTCACGCCGCCTCCGCATCGGGCACGCCCAGTTCGGTCAGGAAGGACTTGGCCCAGTGGCCCACGTCGTGGCTGCGCAGGTGGCGTTGCATTATCCGCATCCGGCGGCGGGCCTCGGGTTTCTCCACGTGCACGGCGCGCAGCAGCGCGTCCTTGACCGCGTCGGGGTCGTGCGGGTTGCACAGGAACGCCTGGCGCAGCTCGGTGGCGGCGCCGGCGAACTCACTGAGCACGAGCGCGCCGCCCTGGTCGGCGCGCGATGCCACGTACTCCTTGGCCACCAGATTCATTCCGTCTCGCAGCGGGGTCACCATCATCACGTCTGCCGCGACGTACATCGCGGCGAGTTCGGAGCGACTGTACGACTGATGCAGATAATGCACCGCCGGCACGCCGACCCGTCCGAATTCACCATTAATCCGGCCGACCTCGCGTTCGACCTTCACCCGAAGTGCCTGGTAGTGCTCCACGCGCTCGCGGCTCGGCGTGGCCACCTGCACCATGACCGCGTCGGGGACTGTCAACTTTCCGTCAGCGAGGAGTTCGCGGAAGGCCTTCAGCCGGAGCTCGATGCCCTTGGTGTAGTCGAGCCGGTCCACGCCCAGGATGATCGTCTTGGGGTTGCCCAGCTCCTCGCGGATCTGCTTGGCCCGGGCCTGGATCGCCGGGTCCTCGGCCAGCCGCTCCATCTCCCGGGTGTCGATCGAGATGGGGAACGCGCCGGCCTTCACCTGCCGGCCGTCGACCTGGATCATCTGCCCCTCGTAGCGGAGGCCGAGCAGGTGCCGGGCCAGCCGGACGAAGTTCTGCGCCGCCAGCCGCTGCTGGAAGCCGACCAGGTCGGCGCCGAGCAGGCCGCGCAGGATCTCGGTGCGGAACGGCATCTGCATGAACAGCTCGATCGGCGGGAACGGGATGTGCAGGAAGAAGCCGATCCGCAGATCCGGCCGCAACTCGCGCAGCATCGCCGGCACGAGCTGGAGCTGGTAGTCCTGGACCCAGACCGTGGCGCCCTCGGCCGCCACGTCCGCCGCGGCCTCCGCGAACCGGGCGTTGACCAGCCGGTACGCCTCGCGCCAGCGCCGCTTGTAGGCCGGGGTCTCGACCGCGTCGTGGTAGAGCGGCCAGATGGTCGCGTTCGACTGCCCCTCGTAGTAGCGCTCCAGCTCCTCGGCGCTCAGCGGCACCGGGTGCAGCCGGATCCCCTCCAGGTCGAAGGGCTCGGGGGCGGCGCCGGTGCCGCCGGCCCAGCCCACCCAGGTGCCCTGGTGTTCGGCGAGGACCGGGTGCAGCGCGGTCACCAGGCCGCCCGGGCTGCGGCGCCACTGCCGCCCCTCGGGTGTGCTCACCTCGTCGACCGGCAGTCGGTTCGCCACAACGACAAAGGAGCTACGGACGGTCACGATCGGCCACCTCCGGTTGCTGACGGGTCCACCGCGCTGAGCGTACTGAGCGTAGCTGCGGCCTCTGTTGCCCCGTGCCGGAGTTCCCTACCCGTCCCGGAAGCGCCGAATCCACATCGTGATCTTGTCGACAGCGGCGGCGCGCCGCGCACTCGGGGGCGGGGTGATGTGGGCGGACCGGGGCGTACCTGTCAGGATTGACAATGGCGTGCGCGCGGCCGGCCCCGGCCGGCGGCGGCGGGCGGACCTCGCAGCCCGCGCCCGCGCCCGTAGCTCGCGATCGCAACCGACGGAGGTAGCCCGCACCGTGGCCCAGTTCATCTACGTCCTGGAAAAGGCGCGCAAGGCGCACGGCGACAAGGTCGTGCTCGACAACGTGACGCTGAACTTCCTGCCGGGGGCCAAGATCGGTGTGGTCGGTCCGAACGGCGCCGGTAAGTCCAGCCTCCTCAAGATCATGGCAGGTTGGGACCAGCCGAGCAACGGCGACGCCCGGCTCATGCCCGGCTACACCGTCGGCATGCTGGCCCAGGAGCCGGCGCTCAACGACGCCAAGACCGTCCTCGGCAACATCGAGGAGGCGGTCGCCGAGACCAAGGCCAAGCTGGAGCGGTTCAACAAGATCGCCGAGCAGATGGCGACCGACTACTCCGACGAGCTGATGGAGGAGATGGGCAAGCTCCAGGAGGAGCTCGACCACGCCGACGCCTGGGACGTCGACTCCAAGCTCGAACTGGCCATGGACGCGCTGCGCTGTCCCCCGCCGGACGCCGACGTGATCCAGCTCTCCGGCGGTGAGCGCCGCCGCGTGGCGCTGTGCAAGCTGCTGCTGGAGGCGCCGGACCTGCTGCTGCTCGACGAGCCGACCAACCACCTGGACGCGGAGAGCGTGCAGTGGCTGGAGCAGCACCTCGCCAAGTACGCCGGCACGGTGATCGCCATCACCCACGACCGGTACTTCCTCGACAACGTGGCCAACTGGATCCTGGAGCTGGACCGCGGCCGGGCCTACCCGTACGAGGGCAACTACTCCACCTACCTGGAGAAGAAGGCCGCCCGGATGGCGGTCGAGGGCCGGCGCGACGCCAAGATGAAGAAGCGCCTCGACGAGGAGCTGGAGTGGGTCCGCTCCAACGCCAAGGCCCGGCAGACCAAGTCCAAGGCCCGCCTCGACCGCTACGAGGAGATGGCCACCGCGGCCGAGCAGACCCGCAAGCTGGACTTCGAGGAGATCCAGATCCCGCCGGGCCCGCGCCTGGGCAACACCGTGATCGAGGTCAAGGACCTCGTCAAGGCGTTCGGCGACCGGGTGCTGATCGACAACCTGAGCTTCTCGCTGCCGCGTAACGGCATCGTCGGCGTGATCGGCCCGAACGGCGTCGGCAAGACCACCCTGTTCAAGACCATCGTGGGCCTGGAGGAGCCGACCGGCGGCTCGGTGCGGGTCGGCGAGACGGTCTCCCTGTCGTACGTCGACCAGAGCCGGGCCGGCCTGGCGGGGGACAAGACGGTCTGGGAGACGGTCTCCGACGGGCTGGACCACCTCCTCGTGGGCAAGGTCGAGATGCCGTCCCGGGCGTACATCGCCGCGTTCGGCTTCAAGGGCCCGGACCAGCAGAAGCCGACCAAGGTGCTCTCCGGCGGCGAGCGCAACCGGCTCAACCTGGCGCTGACCCTCAAGATCGGCGGCAACGTCATCCTGCTCGACGAGCCGACCAACGACCTCGACGTCGAGACGCTCGGCAGCCTGGAGAACGCGCTGCTGGAGTTCCCCGGCTGCGCCGTGGTCATCTCCCACGACCGGATGTTCCTGGACCGGGTCGCCACGCACATCCTCGCCTGGGAGGGCGACGACCAGAACCCGGCGCGGTGGTTCTGGTTCGAGGGCAACTTCGAGGCGTACGAGAAGAACAAGATCGACCGTCTCGGCGCGGAGGCCGCCCGGCCGCACCGGGTGACCTACCGCAAGCTCACCCGTGACTGACCGGTTCGTCTACGACTGCGCGCTGCGCTGGTCCGACCTGGACGCGTACGGCCACGTCAACAACGCCCGCTTCCTCACGCTCTACGAGGAGGCGCGGGTGGCGATGATGTTCGCCGGCGGCCGGGCGTGGGGAGTGGGCTCGTTCGCCGACGGGGTGGTCATCCGCCGGCACGAGGTCGACTACCTGCGCCCGGTCGACTACGCGCTGGGCCGGGCCACCGCGGAGGCGGCCCCGACGGTGCGGATCGAGCTGTGGGTGGAGGAGATCCGGGCGGCCTCCTTCACCATCGCGTACGAGCTCTACGACCGCGACGTGCTGGCCAGCCGGGCGCGCTCGGTGCTGGTCCCGTTCGACCTGGCCGCGCAGCGGCCCCGCCGGATCTCCGCGGACGAGCGGGCCTTCCTGCTCCGGTACGCGCCGGGACTGCCCGGATGACCACGGCGGCCACCGGGCACGGGCTGGGCGGGGTGCCCGACGCGGGCGCCTTCCTGGCCCGCCTGGTCCGGCTGGACCCGGGCACCCTGGTCCGGCTCCGGCCGGTGCCGGGTGCCGGGCGCACGGCCCTGTGGGCCCGGCTGCCGTGGGACGTGCTCGTGGTCCGGACCGTCACGGGCACGGCGCCGGGCGACGTCACGGTGGCGGCGGGGGAGCTGCTGGCGGAGCTGTCGGCGGGTGGCGACACCCTGCCCCGGCGCCGGGACGACGGGTGGCGCTGGCCGCTGCCGCCGGCGGCCAGCCGGCCGGTGGAGGCGCTGCCCGCCGCCGAGGTCCAGCGGATCGCCGCCGCGGCGGCGGGGACGCTGCGCGAGGCGGCCACCCACGGCGTGGCGGGTCGGGCGGTGGGCCAGCGGGCGCTGCGGGACGCGCTGCTGGACCACGTCGCGGTGGTGGTGACCCCGGACGAGACGCCGGACGCCCCGGTGGAGGTGCCGCAGCGGCTGGTGCAGGGGCTGGTTCGGATGGGCTTCCTCGGCGCCGGCGACGTTCAGGTACGGGTCGCCGGCCGTTGGGTCGGGCTCGTCGGACCGTACGGGGCGGCCTGGTCGCGGAAGGTCGCGGACCTGGCACTGACGCCTATCGGGGTTCATCCGAACGGATGACCCCTGGTCGTTCTTCCGGTTTGGGGCAGCCGTTGGGGGGATGCCTCCTGCCGGCTGTCCGGGTACCGTCCATCCTCGGATCCAACGCACCGTAGGCGACTGGATCCGCTGGGGAGTGAGGTGCGCGAGCGATGCCGTGGTGGTCATGGCGCCCAGGTCCCGCCGGTGGCGGCGGCGACCCGGAAACTCGAAGCGGGATCACAGTGGATGACACCGTCCGGGTCGGGCCACCGACCCCCCGTCAGCCGGCGGACGACGCGGCGGCCGCCGAGCGGCCCGTGATCGCCGACATGCCGGCAACGGTCGCACCGGTCACCCTCCGCCGGGTCTGCGACGCGCTCGACCTGCTCGACGTGCGCTACCTGGCCGACGGCGACGGGAACCTGCTGGCCATGTGGGAGCGGCACGCGGTGCTGGTCACCCTGGAGGGCCCCGAGGACGAGATCCTGGTGATGCGGGCCCGGCCACACGCGACCGTCCCGCCGGACTGGGCCGACCGCGCCTACCGGGTGGTCAACGAGTGGAACCACACCCGGCGGTTCTGCAAGGCCTACATCGGCGACCCGACCGAGCGCGGCCAACTGCCCATCTACGCGGAGCTGCAGGTCCCGCTCGGCGCCGGCACCCACGACGCGCTGCTGGTCGAGATGCTCGACTGCGGCGCCGCGGTGGCCACCACCTTCGTCGACTGGCTGCACGACGAGGGCGCCCTGCTCTGACGCCGCCGGGCGGCCCCGGCCGCCCAGCGGCGCCCGGTCAGCTCTCGGCCGCCGGGTCCTCCATCACGTTCACCATGAAGTAGGCGGCCCGCTCCAGATAGTCCCAGAGCGCGGCGGCGAGCTGCGGAGGCAGGTCCAGGCGGTCCACCGCCCGGCGCATGTGGTGCAGCCAGGCGTCCCGCTCAACCGCGCCGATCCGGAACGGTGCGTGCCGCATCCGCAGCCGCGGGTGGCCACGCTGCTCCGAGTAGGTGTGCGGGCCACCCCAGTACTGGATGAGGAAGAGGGTCAGCCGGTCGGCCGCGGGGCCGAGGTCCTCCTCCGGGTACATGGGCCGCAGCAGCGGGTCGGTGGCGACACCGACGTAGAACTCGTCCACCAGCTTACGGAAGGCGGGTTCGCCGCCGATCGCCTCGAAGAGGGTCATCGACTCGCCTGGGGAAGTCACGCCATCCATCCTGCCAGGTGCCGCCCGGGGGGCGGCCCACGCCCACCTCCCGGCGGGAGTCAGGTCACCGCGTGCCGGTGCCGGCTGCGGTCGGGCGGCCCACGCCCACCTCCCGGCGGGAGTCAGGTCACCGCGTGCCGGCGCCGGCTGCGGTCGCCGGACCGGTCGCCCGCCAGCCCTCGCCCCGGGGTGTGGCCGCCGCTCCCGTCGCGGGCGGCCGTGGCCGCGGATTCCGCCCGGGCGGCCGCGACGGCCGCCTCGACGGTGGCCGGGCGCGGCCAGGTGAGCACCGCGAGGAGCATCAGCAGCACGCCTGCGGCGCTCCACACGCCGACCACCGAGGGGATCGCGAACCGCTCGGCGAGCGCCCCGGTGGCCAGCACGGCGGCGCCCTGGATGATCTGGGTGCCGCTGGCCATCACACCGAACGCCCGGGCCCGGTAGCCCTCCGGCAGGGCCTGGACGAAGAGACCGTTGGCGACCGGGATGAGCCCCGCCACCGCGAAGCCGCACGCGGCGGCGAGGAGCGCCACCACCACCGGCGGCGGGTCGAGCAGCGCCGGGACCAGCACCGCCGGGGCGATCACCGCCAGCGGACGCATCAGGGTCAGCCGGCGGGCCGGGCCGACGAACCGCCCGACGGCGAGCCCGCCGAGCACGTAGCCGACCGGGTTGGCGGCCATGATGACCGCCTGGGCGGTGCCGGTGTCCATGCCGTCCCCGGCCCGCTCGGCGGCCCAGGCCGCGGCGAGCCCCTCGGGGACGATCGAGAAGACCATCGCGCTGAACACCAGCACGGCGATGGCGCGCAGCACCGGGCGGCCGAAGACGAGGCGGAACCCCTCCGCGGTCTCCCGCAGCAGGTGGCTGCGGTGCGCCTCGGTCATGGCCGGCGGCCGGTCCCGCAGGCCGAAGCGGACCAGCGCCGCGGAGATGCCGAAGGTGGCCGCGTTGATCAGCAGCGCGGCGGCCGGGTTGACCGCCGCCACCGCCGCGCCGAGCAGGTAGCCGAGGACCTGGGCGGCCTGCCCGCTGCTCACCGAGACCGACAGGCCGACCACCAGCCGGTCGCCCGCGAGGATCTGGGGCATCAGCGCGGACCGGGCGGCCTGGCTCGGCGGGTTGGCCAGCGTGGCGGCGAAGATCAGGGCGAGGACCGCCCAGGGCGGCACCCCGGGCAGGGCGACCAGCACCATGAGGAGCATCCGGACCACGTCGCAGGCCACCATGACCTGCCGGTACCGGTAGCGCTCGGCGAGCGCGGAGAGCAGTGGACCGCCGACCAGCCAGGGCAGGTAGCTCGCCGCGAACGCGGCGGCGGACAGCGCCACCGAGTCGGTCTGCCGGTAGACGAGGACGGTCACCGCCGCCTTCGCGACGTAGTCACCGATCCAGGACAGAGCGCTTGCCATGAAGAGGACCCGGAACTCCGCGAGGCCGAAAACGTCGCGGAACGTGGCCGGCCCCTCCTGGGCGGGTCGCTCGTCGGACACCGTCGCCTCCATCGTTTCCGGGTCGACCACTCGTGATGGTCCGACCTGGAAACCGTCGTCAGATCTACGGATCAGCGAGGACACCAGCACGCTCCCTTGGGGAGCATGTTCACCGGATTCTGCCCGATCGTCTGACAACTGGCTAGGGTGAACGGATTGATCGTCACATCTCCGACTGAACGAACGGACGATACCCGAGGGGCCGCGCGGCGCGCGACCCCGGAATTCGTCGGGCCCGTAGAGCCGACCGGCGACGCGGGTCAGGTGGCCCCGCCGGTGCCCGTCTCGCCGCCGCCCGGAGCGCGGGCCGGCAGGCCGGGATAGAGCCGCGCCGCCGCGATCCGCGCCGTGATGCCCGAGTTCTCCAGTGCCTCGGCGAGCCGGCGGCGCAGCTCCCGGCCGACCGCGAACTGCCCGTCGGCGGTCGTCTTCACCACGGTACGGATCACCGCGCCGTCGACCGTCATCTGCTCGACGCCGAGCACCTCCGGCTCCTCGACGATCTGCGGCGACAGCTCGGGGTCCAGCGCGACGGAGGCGGCCGCCGTACGCAGCACCGCGGTGGCGTCCTCGGTGCCGGCGAAGCCGATCGGCAGGTCGACCACCACCAGAGCCCAGCCCTGGCTCTTGTTGCCCACCCGGATGATCTCGCCGTTGCGGATGTACCAGAGCACCCCGCGGCCGTCCCGGACCGTGGTGACCCGCAGGCCCACCGCCTCCACCACGCCGGTCGCCTCGCCCAGGTCGACGGTGTCGCCGACGCCGTACTGATCCTCTATGAGCATGAACAGGCCGGCGATCAGGTCCTTGACCAGGCTCTGCGCGCCGAAGCCGAGGGCCACGCCGGCGATGCCGGCGCTGGCCAGCAGCGGGGCCAGGTCGAAGCTGAACTCCTTGAGCACCATGAGCAGGGCGATGCCGAAGATGAACGCGGTCACCATGCTGCGCAGCACCGAGCCGATCGCCTCGGCGCGCTGCCGCCGCCGCTCGGGCACGAACTGCTCCGGTTCGAGCGTGGCGCTGGGGATCCGCTCGCGCAGCGGGCGGAGCATGGTGGGCACCGCGCCCTCGGTGGTGGTCCGGACCAGCCGGTTGATGGTGCGGTGCAGGGCCCACCGGGCGGCCACGGCCAGCAGCAGGATCAGCGCGATGCGCAGCGGCTTCAGCAGGATCCAGTAGCTGCTCTCGGCGAACCAGGCGGAGTTGGTGACCTTGTACACCCACTCGCAGGAGCTGCTGCCCTGGCAGTCCGGGCGCCGGTCGGAAACGGCGGACAACACGGTGGCGATCAGGTCGGAGAGACTCACCCTGCCTTAGTACCGCAACACCGCTGGGCGCCCGCTGGCGACCCGCCCCGGCCACCGCCGGCGGGGCGGCGGACCGATCATGCGGGGCGGAACCGGTCATCCTGGCACGGACGGAGAAAGCTTCATGAGGGTACCCCGGATTAGTGCGTGCAATCCGGGGCGCGATCAGGGACTATTGGCGCAACGGACGTCGGTGATCCGGCCGGCGTCGGTGTCGTTCCCCGCTGCCCGCGGGGGCGCCCGGCGTCATGGTGGCCGGAGCGGCTGGACCGGGAGGGTGAGCGCGATGCCTGACATACGACCCACGGCGGGCTCCGGTGCACTCGTTCTCAACGCCACCTACGAGCCCCTGTGTGTCGTGTCGGTGCGTCGCGCGGCGATCCTCGTGCTCTCCGCCAAGGCCGTCTGCGTGGCCGACGGCGAGGGCATCCTGCACAGCGCGCGCAACGCGCTCCCGGTCCCCTCGGTGGTCCGGCTGACCCGCTACGTCCGGGTCCCCTACCGCGCCCACGTCGGGCTCTCCCGGCGGGCGATCTTCGCCCGGGACGGCTGGCGCTGCGCCTACTGCCGCGGCCCGGCGGAGACCATCGACCACGTCTTCCCTCGCAGCCGGGGCGGCCGGCACGCCTGGGAGAACGTGGTCGCCGCCTGCGCCCGCTGCAACCACACCAAGGGCGACAAGACGCCTGCCGAGCTGGGGTGGCGGCTGCACAGCCTCCCGGCCGCCCCGAAGGGCACGGCCTGGCGGGTGCTCGGTCATCGGGCGCCCGACCCGCGCTGGGCGGACTGGCTCGACCTGCGCGAGCCGGAGCCCGAGGCGGCCTGAACTGCCGCTCAGCGCGCCTTCACCAGCGAGGCGTACACCACCAGGTTGTCCGCGTATCCGGTCTCGCCGCCCACCCAGCGTCCGCCGCAGGTGATCAGCCGCAGGTTGGGCCGGCTGAAGTCGCCGTAGACCTCCCGCACGGGCAGCCGCTCCTTGCCGTACCGCTCGATCGAGGTCACCTCGAAGACGGCCACCGAGTGGTCCTGCCGGGTCACCTCGATCCGGTCGCCGTCGTCGAGGTCCTTGAGGTCGTGGAAGACGGCCGGCCCGGTGGTGGTGTCGACGTGCCCGACGAAGACCGCCGGGCCGTACTGCCCGGGGGTCGGTCCCTGCTCGTACCAGCCGACCTCGCCGGCCCGGCCGACGTCCGGCACCGCGATGCTGCCGTCCGGGGCGATGCCCACCCGGTGCACCGGCGCCCGCAGGTCGATCTTGCCGATCGTCAGGTCCGTCGGTGGGCTGCCGGACAGCACCGGGAACTTCTTGGGCGGCGGGCGCAGGCCGGCGGTGAGCTGCTCCGGCAGCACGCTGATGCCGGTCAGCCGTTCCACCCCGAGCATCGCCACGATCATCGCCATCACCGCCGCGACCACCAGCACCGGGGTGCCGGGGCCGCGCTGGGCGGCGTACCGCCAGCGGCCGGCGGCCGGGGCCTGTCGTGCCGGCGCCACCGGGCGGGCCTGCGGGTCCGCGGTGGTGACGCTGGCCGAGAAGGCGTGGCCGGCGGCGCGGGTGAACCGGCGTGAGGCGCGGGACACCAGCCGCAGCCCGGCGGCGACCCGGGAGTCGGTCCGGTGCCGGCCCCGGCGGCCGGCGCCGGCGGCCCGGCGCGGGTCCGGCCCGGGACCGGTGCGGTCGTGGCGGCGCGGTGAGCGGGCCATGGCCGCACCCCCCGTCAGACGCGGCTGCCGGACTTGCGGCGGGCGCCGACCCCGGCCACCACGGCCACCACGACCAGGCCGCCGACCAGCAGCAGCGAGCCGGCACCCCGGCCGCCCGCCGTGCCCCCGCCACCGGTCGCCGGACCCTTGCTCGGCTGGGCCATGTTCAGCACGGTGAGCATGGTCGAGGCGGTCTTCCCGTTGGAGCAGTCCAGGTTCACCGGGTAGTCACCCGGCGCCTTGTTGCCGGGAATGGTGACCGCTCCGGTGAGGAAGCCGTTGTCCGGCCGGAGCATCACCCGACCGAAGGCGTCCGAGGTGACCTGGGCCTGCCGGTCGTTGTTGCCGTCGCAGCTGGCCCGGATGCTCACCCGGGAGCCGGCCTGGACGCTGTTCGGCGTCACCTCGACGAAGACGTTCTCCCCGGCGCGGGCCGGAGCGGCGGTGCTCAGGACGAACGCCGCGACCAGGCCGAGCAGGCCCAGAACGGCCCAGAGCGCGCGGTGTGACAGGAGCCCTCGCATGATTCCCCCCTTCCGGTGCGGTGCACCGGAATCCTGCTGACGGGCAGCGTGGGCTGCATTCCCCGTGACGTGGGGGCAAACCCAGGGCGGATCAGCGGCGCCGGACGGTAGGGGACGCCCCGGGCGGCGGGAGCGGGGTGACCGGGTGCCAGTCCAGCGGGGTGGAGAGCACCATGGTGCTGGACGGCTGCCCGTACGGGGCGAGCCGGTCGATGACCCCCTCGAACTCGCCCATCGTGCCCGCGGCCACCTTGAGCATGCTGCACGCGTCGCCGGTGATCCGGTGGATCTCCATGATCTCCGGCCAGTCCGCCACGGCGGGGTCGTTGAGGATGCACCGGGACCCGTAGCAGGACATCCGGATCAGCGCGAGCACGGTACGGCCGGCCCGGGTGAGGTCCACGTGCGCGTGGTAGCCGGTGATCACCCCGGACTCCTCCAGCCGCCGCACCCGCTCGGCCACGGCGGGCGGGGACAGGTGCACCCGGCGGGACAGCTCGCTGTAGGAGAGCCGGGCGTCGGCCTGGAGTTCGCGCAGCAGCGCCCAGTCCATCTCGTCCACGCGGTGACCTTTCTTCCGTGAAGTCGAGGGGCGGAGACGCCTTCGACGCGACAGGTGATACCACCGTAGCGCCGTCGAACAGGCATTCCATTCGCGGATCAACCAGCGGCATCATGTCGTCTACCCCGGCGTACGGAGGGAGATGACGGTGGAACAGACGACAGCGGTGCGGCCGGCCACCCCGCAGCAGCGGGCGGCCCGGGCGGCGCGCAACGGTGGCAAACCGACCCTGGAGTTCGCCGACCGGGTGCCCTACGACGCCTACGTCCACGCGAGCACGCTGCACCAGCTCCAGCAGCCGCTCAGCGACGACCCGGGCGAGATGTCCTTCCTGATGGTCAGCCAGATCATGGAGCTGTACTTCAAGCTGACCTGTCACGAGCTGCGCCACGCCCAGCGCGAGCTGCGGGCCAACCGGATCTGGGACGCGCTGCCCCCGCTGCGCCGCGCCGCCCTGCACATCGAGGGGCTCAACGCCGCCTGGCAGGGGCTGCGCTGGATGACGCCGGCGGACTTCAACCGGTTCCGCGACCGGCTCGGCGAGGGCTCCGGCTTCCAGTCGGCCATGTACCGGCAGCTGGAGTTCCTGCTCGGCCTGCGCGACCCGGCGCTGATCCGCCCGTTCCGCCGGCAGACCGAGGTGCACGCCGAGCTGACCGCCGCGCTGGCCACGCCGAGCCTCTGGGACGACGTGGTGGCGCTGCTCGCCCGGCGCGGCTTCGAGCTGCCCGCCGACCTGCTGGACCGGGACGTGACGACCGAGCACGAGCCGCACCCGGCCGTCGAGGCGGCCTGGGTGCGGATCTACGCCGACGGCGGCCCCGACAACCACCTGCGCCTGCTCGGCGAGGCACTGAGCGAGGTGGCCGAGGGATTCGGCGACTGGCGCTGGCACCATGTCAAGGCGGTGCAGCGCTCGATGGGCGCCAAGGTCGGCAGCGGCGGCTCCGCCGGGCTGGCCTGGTTGCAACGGAGCATGGCCCGGGTGGTCTTCCCGGAGCTGTGGTCGGCCCGAACCGCGATGTGACCGGAGGAACCATGCGGAACACCGAAACTGCGCCGCTGGGCTCCGGCGGGGCCGAAGCCGAGGCGCGGACGCTCGACGCCGCCGACCCCGGCCACCGGCACCTGTTCCTCGTGCCGCCGGCCGAGGGTGGGCGCTACCCCGAGGTGGCGTACCTGGCCGGCAACTCGCTCGGCCTGCAACCGCGGGCCACCCGGGAGGAACTGCTCGCCGACCTGGACGCCTGGCGGCGGCTGGGCGTGGAGGGGCACCTGGAGGCGGAGCGGCCCTGGCTGCCGTACCACGAACTCCTCGCCGCGCCGGCCGCGCGACTGGTCGGCGCCCGCCCCGCGGAGACCGTGGTGATGAACTCCCTCACGGTCAACCTGCACCTGCTCATGGTGAGCTTCTACCGGCCGGCGGGGGAGCGGACCCGGATCGTCATCGAGGACAGCGCCTTCCCCTCGGACAGCTACGCGGTGCGCAGCCAGGCGCGGTTCCACGGCCTCGACCCGGACACCGCCGTCGTCCGCCTCAGGCCGCGCCCCGGCGAGGACACCCTGCGGACCGGGGACGTCCTGGACTTCCTGGCCGCCGAGGGGCACACCGTGGCGCTGCTGCTGCTCGGCGGGGTCAACTACCTGACCGGCGAGCTGATGGACATCCCGGCCATCACCGCCGCCGGGCGGGCGGCCGGCGCGGTCGTCGGCTGGGACCTGGCGCACGCGGCCGGCAACGTGCCCCTGGCCCTGCACGACTGGGACGTCGACTTCGCCGCCTGGTGCTCCTACAAGTACCTGAACTCGGGGCCCGGCGCCCTCGGCGGCGTCTTCGTCCACGAGCGCCACCTCGGCGACCCCGCACTGCCGCGCTTCGAGGGCTGGTGGAGCACCGAGGCGGCCACCCGGTTCGAGATGACCCCGGTGTCCCGGCCGCCCGCCACCGTCGAGGCGTGGCAGATCTCCAACCCGCCGATCTTCGCGATGGGGCCGGTGCGCACCTCGCTGGAGCTGTTCGACGCGGTCGGCATGCCCGCGCTGCGCGAGCGCAGCCTCCGGCTCACCGGTTACCTGGAGCGGCTGCTCGACGAGGTGACCGCCGACCGGCCGCTGACCGTGGTCACCCCGCGCGACCCGGCCCGCCGGGGGTGCCAGCTCTCGGTGCGGATCGGCGCCGGCAGCGCCAACGAGTTGACCAAGCGGCTGCGGCACGAGCACGGCGTGATCGCCGACGCCCGGGAGCCCGACATCGTGCGGTTCGCCCCGGTGCCGCTCTACTCGACGTACCACGACTGCTGGCGGGTCGCGGACGCGCTGGCTGCGACGGTGGAGGTGGATCGATGAGTGCCGAACGCGAGGAGGTCGCCGTCGTCGGTGCCGGCCTGGCCGGTTGCCTGCTGGCCTGTTTCCTGGCCCGGCGCGGCTACCCGGTCGCCCTCTACGAGCGGCGGCCGGACCCGCGTATCGGGAAGGTCGAGCGGGGCCGCTCGATCAACCTGGCGCTCTCCGAGCGCGGCCTGGACGCGTTGCGCCGCATCGGCCTGGACCACCAGGTGATGACCGACGCGCTGCCGATGCGCGGCCGGATGATCCACCCGGTGGAGGGCGAGCCGCAGTTCCAGTCGTACAGCGTCTCCGGCGACCGGGCGATCAACTCGATCAGCCGGGGCGCGCTGAACAACGCGCTGCTCGACGCCGCCTCCGCGCTGCCCGGCGTGCGGATCGCCTTCGACCACCGGCTCGTCGGGCTCGACCCGGCCACCGGCGAGATGACCTTCGAGACCCCGCAGGGCAAGGTGGGCGAGACCGCGTCGGTGGTGCTCGGCGCCGACGGCGCCGGCTCCGCCGTGCGCGGGCAACTGCTGGCGTACGGGGCGGTGAGCGAGAGCCTCGACTTCCTCGACTACGGCTACAAGGAACTCACCATCCCGCCGATCGGCGGCGAGTTCGCCCTGGACCCGGGCGCGCTGCACATCTGGCCGCGCGGCACCTCGATGATGATCGCGCTGCCCAACCCGGACCGATCCTTCACCTGCACCCTGTTCTGGCCGACCCACGGCACGCAGAGCTTCGCCTCGCTGGGTAGCCCGGCCGCCATCGAGCGGTACTTCGCCACCCACTACCCGGACCTGGTCCCGCTCGCCCCGAACCTGGTCGACGACTACCAGCACAACCCGGTCGGGGTGCTCGGCACGGTCCGCTGCACCCCGTGGCAGACCGAGGGCCGGGTGGGCCTGCTCGGCGACGCGGCGCACGCCATCGTCCCGTTCTACGGCCAGGGCGCGAACTGCGCCTTCGAGGACGTGGTCGAGCTGGACCGCTGCCTGGACGAGTGCGACGACCAGTGGGCGTCGGCGCTGCCGCTGTTCCAGCACCGCCGGCAGGCCAACGCCGAGGCGATCGCCCGGATGGCGCTGGCCAACTTCGTGGAGATGCGGGACAAGGTCGCCTCGCCGGTGTTCCAGACCCGCAAGAAGATCGAGCACGCGCTGGAGCGCGCCCTGCCCGGCCGCTACGTCTCGCAGTACGAGCTGGTTTCCTTCTCCACCACCCCCTACGCGGAGGTGCGCCGCCGGGTGCGCCGCCAGTACGGGATGGCGGGGGCGGTGGCCGCCGGCGCGGTGGCGGCGCTGGCCGGGGTGGCGGTGGCGCTCGGCCGAGGGAGGCGAGGATGACCCTCTGGGATCCCCGGCTGATGGCCGGGCACGCGCCGGACGGCCCCGGCCTGCTGCGCAACTTCGTCGGCGGCTCCTTCGTGGACCTGGGGCCGCGGTTCACCAAGCGCAGCCCGGTGACCGGCGAGCCGGTCTTCGAGGTGGTGGAGGCGGGCGAGTCCGTCGTGGACGACGCGGTCACCGCGGCCCGGGCGGCGCTGCGCGGCCCGTGGGGCCGGATGGGGGAGCGGGAGCGCGCCGAGGTGCTCCGCCGGGTCGCCGACGAGCTGGAACGCCGCTTCGACGACCTGGTCGCCGCCGAGGTCGCCGACACCGGCAAGGCCATCTCCCAGGCCCGCACGCTGGACATCCCGCGCGGGGCGGCCAACTTCCGGGCGTTCGCCGAGATCGTGGCGACCGCGCCGACCGAGTCGTTCACCACGGTCACCCCGACCGGCGGCCGGGCGCTGAACTACGCGGTCCGCAAGCCGGTCGGCGTGGTCGCGATCATCGTGCCGTGGAACCTGCCGCTGCTGCTGCTCACCTGGAAGGTCGCCCCGGCCCTGGCCTGCGGCAACGCCGTGGTGGTCAAGCCCAGCGAGGAGACCCCGGCGTCGGCCACCCTGCTCGCCGAGGTGATGGCCGCGGCGGGCGTGCCCGACGGCGTGTTCAACCTGGTGCACGGCTTCGGCCCCGGCTCGGCCGGCGAGCACCTCACCCGGCACCCGGGCGTCGACGCGATCACCTTCACCGGGGAGTCGGCGACCGGCAGCGCCATCATGCGCGCCGCCGCCGACGGGGTGAAGGCGGTCAGCTTCGAGCTGGGCGGCAAGAACGCCGGCCTGGTCTACGCCGACGCCGACCTGGACGCGGCGGTCGCCGGCTCGGTCCGGTCCAGCTTCACCAACGGCGGCCAGGTCTGCCTCTGCACCGAGCGGATCTACGTGCAGCGGCCGGTGTTCGAGGAGTTCACCGCCCGGCTGGCCAAGCGCGCCGACGAGCTGGCGTACGGCTGGCCGGCCGACGAGGCCACCGTGAACATGCCGCTGATCTCGCACGGCCACCGGGACAAGGTGCTCGGCCACTACGAGCTGGCCCGCACCGAGGGCGCCGAGGTGCGCGCCGGGGGCGGCACGCCGCGCTTCGGCGACGCCCGTGACGGCGGCGCGTACGTGCAGCCGACCGTGCTCACCGGCCTGGGCCCGGACGCCCGCACCAACACCGAGGAGATCTTCGGCCCGGTGGTGCACGTGGCGCCGTTCGACGACGAGGACGAGGCGTACGCCCTGGCCAACGGCACCGACTACGGCCTGGCGGCGACGGTCTGGACCCGGGACGTGGGCCGGGCGCACCGGGCCGGCTCCCGGCTGGACGCCGGCATCGTCTGGGTGAACACCTGGTTCCTGCGCGACCTGCGCACCCCGTTCGGCGGGGTGAAGGCGTCGGGCATCGGCCGGGAGGGCGGGGTGCACTCCCTGGACTTCTACTCCGAACTCACAAACGTCTGTGTGGATCTCGCATGAGTGCGCGGTCCGGGCAGAATGGCCGGCGTCGTGAGCGTTCGCAGCGAGGAGCCGGGATGACCGTGGACATCGAAGCCGCCAACCGGGAACTGGCCGTGGCCCGGCAGGAGGAGAAGCCGTGCCCGCCGCTGCGCGGGCGGCTGCTGCCGGAGGGCGACATCGAGGCGGCCTACCAGGTGCAGCAGGTCTACACCCGGCAGCGGCTCGGCAAGGGCCACCGCCGGGTGGGCGCGAAGATCGGCCTCACCTCCCGCGCCGTGCAGGAGAACTTCGGCGTCTTCCAGCCCGACTTCGGGGTGCTGTTCGACGACATGGCGGTCGGCGACGGCGTCGAGGTGCCGATGGGCCGCCTACTCCAGCCGCGGGTGGAGGCGGAGATCGCCTTCGTGCTCGGCGCGGACCTGCGCGACGAGCGGGTCACCACCGTCGACCTGATCCGGGCCGTCGACCACGTGCTGCCGGCCATCGAGATCGTCGACTCCCGGATCGCCGGCTGGGACATCTCCATCGTGGACACCGTGGCGGACAACGCCTCCAGCGGGCTGTTCGTGCTCGGCACCACGCCCCGGCGGCTGTCCGACGTGGACCTGCGGCTCTGCGGCATGGTGCTGGAGCACGCCGGTGAGCCTGTCTCGGTCGGCGCCGGTGCGGCCTGCCTCGGCAACCCGTTGCACGCCCTGGAATGGCTGGCCGGCACCATGGCCCGCGCCGGCGACCCGCTGAAGGCCGGGGACGTGGTGCTTTCCGGGGCGCTCGGCCCGATGGTGCCCGTGACGCCGGGCGCGGCGTACGAGGCGCGGATCTCCGGGCTCGGCTCGGTGCGGACCTGTTTCTCGTCGTCGGAGGGGGCGGCATGACAGTCGGCGTGGCGGTGCTCGGGTCGGGCAACATCGGCACCGACCTGATGATCAAGGTGCTGCGGCTCGGCACCGACCTGCGGATGGTCGCGATGGCCGGCATCGACCCGGCGTCCGACGGTCTCGCCCGGGCCCGGCGGCTCGGCGTGGCGACCACCGCCGAGGGCGTGGACGGCCTGGTCGCCATGCCCGAGTTCGCCGACGTCGATCTGGTCTTCGACGCCACCTCGGCCGGCGCGCACCGGCGCCACGACGCGGTGCTGCGCGCGCACGGCCGGACCGTGGTCGACCTGACGCCGGCCGCCATCGGCCCGTACGTGGTGCCGCCGGTCAACCTCGACGAGCACCTGCACGAGCCCAACGTGAACATGGTGACCTGCGGCGGGCAGGCCACCGTGCCGATCGTGCACGCGGTCGGCCGGGTCACCCCGGTCGCGTACGGGGAGATCGTCGCCTCGATCGCCTCGAAGTCGGCCGGGCCGGGCACCCGGGCCAACATCGACGAGTTCACCGAGACCACGGCCCGGGCCATCGAGGTGGTCGGCGGCGCCGACCGCGGCAAGGCCATCATCGTGCTGAATCCGGCCGACCCGCCGCTGCTCATGCGGGACACCGTCTACTGCCTCTGCCCGGACGCCGACGCCGACCGGGCCGCGATCGCCGCCTCGGTCGACGACATGGTGAAGACCGTGCAGGAGTACGTCCCCGGCTACCGGCTCAAGCAGGACGTGCAGTTCGACCGGGTGGACACGTACGCGCCGGTGCTGGGCCGGCACTTCACCGGGCTCCAGGTGTCGGTCTTCCTGGAGGTCTCCGGCGCCGGGCACTACCTGCCCGCGTACGCCGGGAACCTGGACATCATGACCTCGGCCGCGCTGCGCACCGCCGAGCGGCTGGTCGCGCTCCGGAAGGTGGCCACGCGATGACCGACCTCTACGTCCAGGACGTGACGCTGCGCGACGGCATGCACGCCATCGCCCACCGGTACACGGTGGACCAGGTGCGGACGATCGCCGCCGCGCTCGACGCGGCCGGAGTGGCCGCCATCGAGGTGGCGCACGGCGACGGCCTGGCCGGCTCCAGCGTCAACTACGGCCACGGCGCGGCCGGCGACGCCGACTGGATCTCCGCGGCCGCCGAGGTGCTGACCAGCGCGCGGCTCACCACCCTGCTGCTGCCCGGCATCGGCACCATCGCCGACCTGAAGGCGGCCAGGGCGCTCGGGGTGACCAGCGTGCGGATCGCCACCCACTGCACCGAGGCGGACATCTCCGCCCAGCACATCTCCTGGGCCCGGGAGAACGACATGGACGTCTCCGGGTTCCTGATGATGTCGCACATGAACGACCCGGCCGGGCTGGCCGCCCAGGCCAAGCTCATGGAGTCGTACGGGGCGCACTGCGTCTACGTCACCGACTCCGGCGGGCGGCTGCTGATGTCCGACGTGGCGCAGCGGGTCGACGCGTACCGGCAGGTGCTCGACCCGGAGACGCAGATCGGCATCCACGCCCACCACAACCTGTCGCTCGGCGTGGCGAACAGCGTGCTGGCGGTCGAGCACGGCCGGATCCCCGGCCCCGGGCCGGCCGGCGCGGACGCCCCGCACGGCCGGACCGTCCGGGTGGACGCGTCGCTGGCCGGCATGGGCGCGGGCGCCGGCAACGCGCCGCTGGAGGTCTTCGTCGCGGTCGCCGAACTGCACGGCTGGAAGCACGGCTGCGACGTGTTCGCGCTGATGGACGCCGCCGACGACCTGGTCCGCCCGCTCCAGGACCGGCCGGTCCAGGTCGACCGGGAGACGCTGTCCCTCGGATACGCGGGCGTCTACTCCAGCTTCCTGCGCCACGCCGAGCGGGCCTCCGCCAAGTACGGGGTGGACGTCCGCTCGATCCTCGTGGAGCTGGGCCGGCGCCGGATGGTCGGCGGCCAGGAGGACATGATCGTGGACGTGGCACTCGACCTGGCCGGTAAGGAGAACTCATGATCGGGCCGGACATCGCGGGGATCGCCGAGAAGCTGGGCGCGGCCGCCGACACGGCCACCGCGATCGCGCAGCTCGCCGCCGAGACGGGCCTCGACGTGGACGCCGCGTACGCGGTGCAGGCCGCGCTGCTCGAGCGCCGCCTCGACCGGGGCGAGCGGCTGGTCGGGCTGAAGATGGGGCTGACCAGCAAGGCGAAGATGGCCCAGGTCGGCGTCGACGAGGTGATCTGGGGCCGGCTCACCGACGTCATGCGGGTGCCCGACGGCGGCACCGTCGACGTGGCCGGCTTCATCCACCCCCGGGTCGAACCGGAGGTGGCGTTCCTGCTGGACCGCCTCCCCGAGCCCGGTGAGCCGGTCGGCGCGTTCACCGAGGCGGTCCGCGCGGTGGCCCCGGCGCTCGAACTGATCGACTCCCGGTACGCCAACTTCACCTTCTCCCTGCCCGACGTCATCGCCGACAACACTTCGGCCGCCGCGTTCGTGGTCGGGCCCTGGTCGCCGGTGCCGGACGGGCTGGACAACCTCGGCGTGCTGCTGGAGATCGACGGCCGGGTGGCCCAGGTCGGCTCGACCGCCGCCATCCTCGGTGACCCGCGCCGCGCCCTGGACGAGGGCATCCGCCTGGCCGGCCGGCACGGCGTGCGGCTCCGCGAGGGCTGGGTCTTCCTGGCCGGCGCCGCCACCGCCGCCGTGCCGCTGCGCCCCGGCGCGCACGTCCGGGCCGTGGTGGAAAAGCTCGGCACCGCGTCCCTGCGGGCTCTGCCGTGAGCGCGAGGAATGAGCCGGGGCTGCGAGCCCCGCAGTCGCGAACGAACGGAGACGCTGCCATGACCGCCCGGGTGGTGGCCGGGAAGGCCGTGCCGCGCGGCGCCTTCCCGCACGTCAAGGTCGCCGGCGGCTTCGTCTTCGTCTCCGGCACGTCGTCGCGCCTCCCGGACAACACCTTCGCGGGCGTGACGGTGGACGAGTTCGGCACCACCGACCTCGACATCCGCGCCCAGACCCGGGTCGTGATCGGGAACATCCGCGACCTGCTCCGCTCGGTCGGCGCCGACCTGGCCGACCTCGTGCAGGTCACCAGCTACCTGGTCAACATGAACGACTTCGGTGGCTACAACGAGGTGTGGGCGGAGTTCTTCGACGCCACCGGGCCGACCCGGACCACGGTGGCCGTGCACCAGCTTCCGCACCCGCACCTGCTGATCGAGATGCAGGCCGTGGCCCTACTTCCGTCGGGAGGTCCGTCATGAGTGAGATCGCCGAGCCGTTCAGCTTCTCCGGCTGGATCGGGGAGAACCAGCACCTGCTCAAGCCGCCGGTGGGCAACAAGGAGATGCTGCCGGGCAGCGACGACTTCATCGTCATGGTGGTGGGCGGCCCGAACCAGCGGACCGACTTCCACGTCGACCCGTACGAGGAGTTCTTCTACCAGGTCAAGGGCAACATGCACATCAACCTCATGCTGCCCGAGGGCCCGCGTACGGTGCACGTGCGCGAGGGTCAGATGTGGATGCTGCCGCGCAACACCCCGCACTCGCCGCAGCGCCCCGAGGCCGGCTCGATCGGCATGGTGATCGAGCGGGTCCGCGAGGAGGGCACGCTGGAGAAGTTCCAGTGGTACTGCACCGAGTGCAGCCACAAGGTGCACGAGGTGGAGCTCCAGGTCCGCGACATCGCCGCCGACCTGCCGCCGGTCTTCGCGGCGTTCTACGCCGACGAGAAGGCCCGCACCTGCACCAACTGCGGCGCGCTGCACCCGGGCAAGGGCTGATGCGCCCACGCGTCGTCGACGTGCACACGCACGTCGTACCCAAGGGGTGGCCGGACCTCGCCGCGGCGTGCGGCGGGTCCGGCTGGCCCTGGTTGCGGGTGGACTCCGAGCGCGCCGCCATGATCATGGTGGGGGAGACGGAGTTCCGGCCGGTCGGCGCGGAGTGCTGGGACGCGGAGACGCGGCTCGCCGACATGGCCGCCGACGGCGTCGACGTGCAGGTCGTCTCGCCCACCCCGGTCTTCTTCAGCTACGACCGCCCGGCCGACCAGGCCGCGAAGGTGGCCCGGATCTTCAACGACCTCACCCTGGCGGTGACCGCGGCCGGCGGTGACCGGCTGGTGCCGTTCTGCCAGGTGCCGTTGCAGGACCCGGACGCCGCCTGCGCCGAGCTGGACCGCTGCCTGGCCGCCGGGCACGCCGGGGTGGAGATCGGCAACCACGTGGGCGACCGCGACCTCGACGACGCCGGCATCGTGCAGTTCCTGACGCACTGCGCCGAGGTGGGCGCGCCGGTCTTCGTGCACCCGTGGGACATGCCGGGCGGGCCCCGGCTGGACCGCTGGATGGCCCGTTGGCTGACCGGGATGCCGGCCGAGACGCACCTGTCCGTGCTGGCGCTGATCCTCGGCGGCGTCTTCGACCGGGTGCCGGAGTCGCTGCGCATCTGCTTCGCGCACGGCGGCGGCAGCTTCCCGTTCTGGCTGGGCCGCGCCGACAACGCCTGGCACCGCCGCGGCGACCTGGTCCGTGGCGCGTCCAGCGCCCCGCCGAGCGCCTACGTCGACCGGTTCAGCGTCGACTCGGTGGTCTTCGACCCGGCCGCGCTGCGGCTGCTCGTCGACACGATGGGGGAGGACCGGGTGCTGGTCGGCAGCGACTACCCGTACCCGCTGGGGGAGCGCCCGGTCGGCCAGGTGGTCCGCAAGGCCGACTTCCTCACCGCCGACCAGCGCGACAAGCTGCTGTCCCACAACGCCCTGCGCTTCCTGCACGGCTGAGCGCGGCCGGCCGGCGCGCGGCCGGTGGTGAGTGCGAGGGGCGCGGTGACCAGGCAGGATGGGGGCATGGCCGAGCCGCACGACCTGACCGCGCTGGAGCAGGCCGCCGCGATCCGCCGGGGCGAGCTGTCCAGCGTGGAGCTGGTGGAGCACCACCTGCGCCGGGTGGACGCGCTCGGCGACACCCTCGGCGCGTTCGTCACCGTCACCCCGGAACGCGCGCGGGCGGCGGCGGCCGCCGCCGACGCGGTGCCGGCGGACCGGCGCGGCCCGCTGCACGGGGTGCCGACCGCCGTCAAGGACCTCACGCTCACGGCCGGGGTCCGCACCACCTTCGGCTCGGCGGCCTTCGCCGACTTCGTGCCGCCGGTCGACGCCGACGTGGTCCGGTTCATGGCCGCCGCCGGGCTGGTCAGCCTCGGCAAGACCACCACCTCGGAGCTGGGCTGCTCGCTCTACTCGGAGGGCCTCGTCGCGCCGCCGGCCCGCAACCCGTGGGGCCTCGCCTACACGGCGGGCGGGTCCAGCGGCGGGGCGGCCGCCGCGGTGGCCGGCGGGCTCGTCCCGGTGGCGCAGGGCTCCGACGGCGGCGGCTCGCTACGCATCCCGGCGGGCCTCTGCGGCCTGGTCGGCTACAAGCCCAGCCGGGGCCTGGTCTCCGGCGGCCCCATCGGCTTCGGCGCCTTCGGGCTGCCCATCAGCGGCCCGCTCGGCCGCACCGTGACCGACGTGGCCGCGCTCCTGGACGTCCTGGCGCAACCGGTGCCCGGCGAGCCCTACCTGCCGCCCGCCGCGCCCACCGGCGGCTACCTGGGCGCCGCCCGGGCCGCCGCGCCGGGCCGGCTGCGGATCGGCCGGTTCACCACCCCGATGCTGGCCGACGAGCCGGTCCACCCGGACTGCGTGGCCGCCGTCGACCGGGCCGCCGCGCTGCTCACCGAGGCCGGCCACGAGGTGGTCGACGTCCCCGCGCCGCTCGGACCCGAGGCGTGGCCGCTGTTCGAGACCGTGTGGTACGTGCTGGCGCTCGCCCCCGTGCCGTCCGAGCGGGAGAGCGACCTGCTGCCGCTGACCCGGTTCCTCCGGGCCCGGGGCGCGGCCGTCGGGGCCGGCCCGCTGATGGCCGCGCTCGGCGAACTCCAGGCGCAGGTACGCCGTGGCGTACGCCGTACCGCCGGCTGCGACCTGCTGCTCTGCCCCACCCTGGCGGCCCCGCAGGCGCCGGTCGGCGCGTTCGCGAGCCTCGATCCGGCCGAGGATTTCGACCGGCAGCGGCGGTTTTCGCCGTACTGCGCCATCTTCAACGTCACCGGCGACCCGTCCGTTTCGCTGCCGGTGGGCCGCACCGGCGACGGGATGCCGGTCGGCGTGCTGCTCACCGGCCGGTACGGCGACGACGCGACATTGATAGGCACTGCCGCGCAACTGGAGCACGGCTGTGGCGGGTGGGATCAGCACCCCGCAATCTGGCGGGCCGTCGACTCCGCTAACGTGAACAGCACAAGCGGAGTCGGGCGCGCGTCGTCATGACCGTCCACCCGACCCGAACATTCCTGGTCTCTCTTTCCGCCTGGGGGCGTTGGGATTGTCTGTTACCGAGACGTTGCTGGTCTTCGTCGGCATCCCGGCGGCCGCGGTGCTGGTGATCGCCGGACTGGCGGCCGCCGGCAGTCGCGGCGGCGGCGGTGGCGGTGCCAAGCGCTACCGGCCGGGCCGGCCCTTCGATTTCACTCCGGTCTGGTTCCTGGGCCGTCCGGAGCAGCTGGCCGACTCGGCCGGCACCGCACTGGCCGCCGGGGCGCAGGCGCCGGCGCTGACCAGCCGCAAGCAGGAGCAGGCCGGCCGGCAGGCACCGGCCGGTGGAACCGGAGGCGCAAGTGACCGTTGGTGAGAAGCAGGCCGCGGCGGGGACCGGTAACCCGCCCGAGGTCCTGGACGGGCCGTTCTCGACCCGTCAGCTGCTCCGCATCGACGAGGCGCTCCGCCTGGCCGACCAGGGCACCGGCCTGGTCTTCTCGGTCTACGTGGGCGGCCTCGACGAGCCGATCCGGGAGCACGCCGAGCGGCTGCACCGCCAGCTCGCCGAGCCGGACCGGTCGGTGCTGATCGCCGTGTCGCCCAACCAGCGGCAGCTCGAGATCGTCACCGGCCGTTACGCGCGCAAGCGCATCCCGGACACGTACGCGAAGCTGGCCGCGCTCTCCATGGTGGCCTCCTTCGGCGGCGGCGACCTGGCCGGCGGGATCATCCAGGGCCTCGACCAGCTCGCCAGCCACGCCGGCAAGGGCTGAGCCCACCCGCACACGACGAAGCCCGGCCCGCGAAACGCGGGCCGGGCTTTCTCGTGTCCGCCGGCGGGGGGCCCCGGCGCCCCCCCGGCCCCCCCCCCCCCCCCCC
>NZ_JAMWEG010000041.1 GCF_025460765.1 Micromonospora sp. MA102 | reverse complement strand
TTTGGGTGTGGCTCTCATCTGGACTGCGTTTCGCCGGGCACCGTGACGAGGCGTGGCTCAAGAGGGGACTGCCCAGCTCGTAGTAGCACTGCCCACCTCGCCGTCCCTATCGGTTCGAGGAGAGCAGGAGCGCCATGACAGACGTGATCATCGGGGTTGATCCCCACAAGTTGTCGGCCACCATCGAGGTCGTCGACTCCGGCGGACACCTCTTGGGGTCCGGGAGGTTCACCACCGACAACACCGGCTACGCCGCGATGCGCGCCTACGTGAAGGCATGGCCCAACCGCGTGTGGGCGATCGAGGGCGCCAACGGTGCTGGGCGGCCGCTGGCGCAGCGGTTGGTCGAAGCAGGCGAGCAGGTCCTCGACGTCCCGGCGAAGCTCGCCGCCCGGGTCCGACTCTTCGACACCGGCCACAACCGCAAGACCGACGCCTTGGACGCGCACTCGATCGCGATGGTCGCGGTGCACACGCTAGGTCTGCGGAGGCTGACACCCGATGGTGACCTGGAGGCGATACGGATGCTTACCGACCGCCGCGACGAGCTCGCCCGCCTGCGGGTGCAGACCCTCAACCGACTGCAGCGACTGCTCAGCGAACTGATCCCCGGGCAACGCAAGAAGGACCTCTCCGCGATGCAAGCCAAGACAATGCTGGCCACCGTTCGGCCTCGAGACATCGCCGGGAAGACCCGGCGCCGGATGGCCGCCGAGGAGCTCGCGGACCTGGTCGCAGTCGACAAGAAGCTGAAGAAGATCAAGGCCGAACTCAAGACCGCGGTCGAGACGAGAGGTTCGACGCTGATGGAGGTCCACGGGATCGGACCCGCCGGAGCAGGCAGAATCCTCGCCGACGTCGGCGACATCGCCCGCTTCTCCGACCGCAACCGCTTCGCCTCTTGGACCGGCACCGCCCCCTTGGATGCCTCCTCCGGCGAACAGATCCGTCATCGTCTGTCCCGAGCGGGCAACCGCCGGATGAACCACGTCATCCACATCGCCGCCATCGTCCAGCTCCGGAACGACACCGAAGGCCGCGCCTACTACCGCCGCAAACTCGCCGCCGGCAAGACCCCGCTCGAAGCACTGCGGTGTCTGAAGCGACGCCTATCCGACGTCATCTACCGCCGCCTGGTCAACGACGCACGCGCAGCCGAGAACCACACAGTCGAAACGGGCCCGGGAGGGCACTGCGGGGCGTCTCAAGAATCCTGCGCGGTCGACCTGCCCCCGCACATCGACACTTCGGATCAGCCACTTCCCGGACCCGCAACACCGACGCTACGCCGGCCCATCCGCTCCCGGAAGCGCACCTCTCCTAACGCCCTGAACCCGGTCTATTGACATAGAGGGGAGCCAGATGAG
>NZ_JAMWEG010000040.1 GCF_025460765.1 Micromonospora sp. MA102 | reverse complement strand
TTTGAGGCAGCCGTGGAGGATGCCGACGAGGCGGTTGCCGAGTTGGCGTAGCGCGGCGTGGTGGCTGATGCCTCGGTGGCGTTGCTGGTCGTAGTAGGCGCGAGCGCCGGGGGAGGCGATGAGGGCGGCGAAGGCCTGTCGGCCGAGGGCGTCGATGAGCCGGTCGTTGTGCACGTAGCGGGCCAGGACGATCTTCTTCTTGCCGGATTGGCGGGTGATGGGGCTGGTGCCGGCGTAGTTGCGGCGTGCTTTGGCGTCGGCGTAGCGGGTGGGGTCGTCGCCGAACTCGGCAAGCACCCGGGCGCCGAGGATGCGGCCCAGGCCGGGTTGGCTGAGGTAGATCTCAGCGTCCGGGTGCTGCCCAAAATGCGCCTCGACCTGTGCCTCCATTGCCTTGATCTGTGTCTGCAGGGTGGTCAGGATCGCGATCTGGGCGCGGACGGTGGCTGCGTAAGCCGCGGTGACTGCCGCTGGCTGGCCCAGTTGCTGGCTGCGCAGGGTTGTCTGCAGCTTCTCGGCCTTGGCTGGCACTTCACGCCGCCGTGCCCGCTTCAGAGCGCCGGCGATCTGTGTGGTCGTCAGGCGGGCTGCCGAGGCGGGGTCCGGTGCCTTGCCCAGCAGGTCCAACGTGTCTGCGGCGGCCAGGTCGTCGAACGCGACCAGCGCGGCGGGGAAGAACTCCCGCAGCGTCTGCCGCAGCCGCAGGATGTGGCGGGTGCGTTCCCAAATCAGCGTCTGGTGCGCCCGGGCCACCACCTTGATCGCCTCCGCCGTGGCGCTGTCGCCGGCGACCGGACGCAGTTGATGCCGGTCAACGCGCACCATGTCGGCCAAGGCGTGGGCGTCACCGGCGTCGCTCTTGGCCCCGGACACCCCGTGCCGTTCCCGATACCGGGCCACCTGCAGCGGGTTGACCGCATAAATCTGGTAGCCGGCGGCGATCAGCGCCTGCACCCACGGGCCCCGATCGGTCTCGATACCGACCACCACCTGGACCGGATCGTCGTCCTCGCCCAACTGCGCTCCGATCAGCGCATGCAGGCCGGCGATCCCGCCGATCCCCTCCTCGAGTTTCGCCTTGCCCAGCCGCCGACCCGCTTCGTCCTGCACCTCGACATCGTGGTGGTCCTCGGCCCAATCGTCTCCCACGAACAGCACGCCACGCCTCCCGCCAGCTCCACAGTCCAGCGACCTGTTCGGCAGCGACGGGAGAACTGCCGCGAGCTAATGATCAAGTCCTCACGCCGACGGCGGCGGGCACGACATCCCATCAGCGATACCGTCTCCCGACCACCGGCAGGGGCACGATCTGTCAATAGGACTGCCACGCGTCCTGCAACCGAGAGTGCTCACCCGCCAGCGGCTACCGAACCCGAGTCTGCCGCAACCGACCCGGTAGCTCTC
>NZ_JAMWEG010000007.1 GCF_025460765.1 Micromonospora sp. MA102 | reverse complement strand
CGCCCCCCCCCCCGGGCGCAGGGCCACGATGACGTCCTCGCGCGGGTTGACCCGCACGGTGTCCTTCCAACCCAGCTCGTTGGCGTCCGGCGGGCGGACCGTGCCGTCCCAGCCGACCCGGTTGACCAGCTGCACGTCGCAGCCCTCGACGTGCACCGGGTGGGTGCGGGGCGCGTCGCCGACGATCCGCCACAGCTGGGTGCCGTCGGCCGGCCCGCCCACCGGCACGGTCGGGTCGGTCGCGTACAGCACCTCGGTGGCCGGGTCGGCCGGGCCGAGCGGCAGGGTGGCCGGGGTACGGTGCCCGGCGTTCGGGTGGGCGACCCCGAGCCGCCCCACGGCCCGCCCGTGCCGGGGCTCGAAGACCTGCCCGACCGACTTCACGGCCAGCGGCAGCGTGACCGGGGCGGCCGCGCCGGCCGGGGTGAAGGTCACCGAGGTGGCACGCACGGGCACCAGCGTGGCGCCGGGCGTGCGGGTGCCGAAGGCCGCGTCGTAGGCCGGCTGCGGCACGATCGGCGGTCGCTGGCTCTCCGCGTACGCGCCGGGCAGCCGGGCGGCCAGCCGGTCCCGGTCGTACGGCTCGGCCGGAGTGCCGGTCACCCGGATCTGGAGCAGGGTGCGGGTGTTCGGGCCGTAGCCGGGGCGGGCCGCGGGCAGGCCACCGGCGGCGGTGCGGTCCGGCGCGCCGGCGTGGTGGTCGTAGCGCGGGTCGAACCGGGGCAGCGGCGCCGGGCAGTCGTTGTAGAGGATCAGGGTGGTGCCCGGCGGTACGGTCGCGAAGTCGACCACCACATCGGCCCGCTCGCCGGGGGCGAGCAGCAGGGTGTGCCCGTCCACGTTGAGCGCGGTGGGGTCCTGGCGGTCGTACCGGTAGCCGATCGGGCGGTGGGCCAGCACCACGGGGGCGGGCAGCAGGCCACCCTCGTTGCCGACCTGGATCAGCTCCGGGCCGGCGGCGGCCGGATCGGGCACCCCGCCCTCGCGCCCGTCGAGCGGCCAGTGCGCCGGCCGCCCGGCCGCCCGGACCGCGTCGACCATCGGCACCTCGCCGGCGCGCGGGTCGCCCGGCGCGCCGGCCTCGGTCCACATCGGCTGGTCCGAGCGGGCCCGGTAGAGCTGGAGGTTGAGCGTGCGGTCCGGGCAGGCGTTGAGGATCCGGAACCGGTACGCCCGCGGCGCGACTTCCAGGTACGGGTAGGCGACCCCGTTGACCAGGGGGGTGTCCCCGTACGCCTCGGGCACCGCGGACGGGTGCGGCACGCCCGGCGCGAGGGGCGGCTCGTCCGGCTCGGCGACCGGGTCGTGGTGCGGGTTCGGCACCGGGGCGACCCAGGGGCTGGCCCCGCCGTCCGGGTCGTGCGTCCACGGGCCGTAGTCCCAGCGGCCGGTCGGGTTCCCGCCGCTGCTCCGGTACGGGTTCTGCCGCGGCTGGTAGACGTGCGGGTGCCAGAGGCTGCCCTTCGCGCCCCAGCGGTCCCGGTCCCACGTCGGATCCTGGGCGGCGAGCTGGGCGTCGTCCGGCACGAAGGTCTTGTCCTCGATCACCAGGGGCAGCTGGTCGGCGGGAAGCACCCCGTCGTCGACCAGCCGCTCCTCGGCCGGGTCGGTCAGCAGGTAGAGCGCGAGCTGCCCCGAGTAGACGGTGAGCCGGGACAGGCCGAGGGTGTTGTCGTGCAGCCACATGAGCCGGCCGCTCTGCTCGTTGGGGAAGTAGAGCGTGGTGGCGCCCGCGCCGGGCGGCGGCATGTCCGGCACCGGGGTCACCCCCACCCCGGTCGGGTACGGGGTGATCTCGCCGGCCGGGGTGACCCACTGCCACGGGTTGCCGGCGCTGATCCACGCCGTCTGCGCCCCGGCCAGGTGCGGCACCGCCCGGTTCTGCGGGTACGGCGCGGGGCCGTCCAGCGGGCCGGTCCCGGCCCCGTCGACCGTCTCGTCGACCGGCAGGAACAGTTCGCCGGCCCGGCCGGTGGGCAGCTGGTTGATGAACTTGATCCGCACCGGCCGGCCACGCCGGGCGACGATCATCGGGCCGAGGTGCCACGGCCGGTCGGGCGGGACCACCGTGTTGTGGCCGGCCGCGTCGGTACCCAGGTTGAGCTGGCGGTAGCCGCGCAGCCGGGTGGCCGGCAGGTCACGGTGCAGGCGCTGCGCGTACTCCTGGAGGCCGATCTCGTAGTAGTCGCAGCCCGGCCACGTGATCGTGTCGGGGACCGCGACGGGCAGGCGGGCGCCGAGCCCGGCGGTGGCCAGCGGGCCGGGCACCGGCAGCGGGTCGACGAACTTGCGGATGCCGGTGCCGGGCAGCGGCCGGCCGTCCCGGTCGAGCACGGGCAGCGGGCTGGCGGCGAAGTTCGGCACCGGGCCGAACAGGCGCGGCACGGCGGCCGGATCGAGGCTGGCCGGCGTGGGGCCGGTCTCCTCCTCGGCGGCGCGGGCGGCGGGCACCGTCGGCGCGTGGTCCTCGGCGGTCCGGGCGAAGCGGTCCGTCCATCCCGGCCGGAGTCTGCGGAACAGCACCATGGCTCTCCCCGGGGTCGGGGCGCGCCTGCCGTCACCCCGACGTGGCGGGCGTACGCGCTGCTGACGATCGGTGAGCACTCCACCGCAGCATGCGACGCCGAAGGTGCGGCGGGGAACTACCCAATCGTCCCTATCTCGGGCGATCTTGGGTGGTTCGTGGAAGTTCCACGCGCCGTCCCGCTCATCGGTCCGGTTGGCAGGCCGGGCACCAGTACGTGACCCGCTCGCCCAACTCCTCCTTGCGGATGGCGGTGCCGCAGCGCCGGCACGGCTGGGCCCGCCGGCCGTAGACGTAGCTGGTCTGGCCGCGGTGCAGCGACCCGGTGGTGCTCTGCGCCCAGCGGCCCCGGTTGGCGGCGAGCAGCCGCTGCGCGAGCGTGACCGTGCCCGGCAGGTCGGGCACCGCGCGGACCGGCGTCCACGGGTTGACCCCGCGCAGGAACAGCACCTCGCACTTGTAGAGGTTGCCCACCCCGGCCAGGTTGCGCTGGTCCAGCAGCGCCTCGCCGATCGTCTCGTCCGGGTGGGCGGACAGCCGGCGCACCGCCTCCTCCGGATCCCAGTCGGGGCCGAGCAGGTCCGGGCCGAGGTGGCCGACCAGCGTCTCCTCCTCGGCGGTCGGGATCAGGGCCAGCTCGTGCAGGTGGTAGCCGACCGCGACCGCGCCGGGGGAGCGGAGCACCACCCGGATCAGGTGCGCCGGGCGGGCCGCCCACCGCTCGCCCGGCGCGTACGCCCGCCAGGCGCCGTCCATCCGCAGGTGCGAGTGCAGGGTCCAGTCCCGCCCGCCCCCGTCGCCGGCGCCGCTGGTCGGCGCGGGGGTGCCGGCGTCGGTCGGGGTGCCGGCGTCGGACGGGGTGGCGGTGGCCCGCGCGGCGGCGGCGGGCGGTGCGGTGAGGCGGAGCAGCAGGTGCTTGCCCCGGCTGGCCGACTCGCGCACGGTCCAGCCGGTCAGGTCGGTCGCGGCGAGCTGCGGCACGCGGAAGTCCGAGCCGGTGAGCCGGGCGCCGGCCAGGGCGCGCTGGAGGACGCGGGCGGTGTTCCAGACGGTGTCGCCTTCGGGCACCCCTCCATCCTCCCTCGCCCGGCCGGATCCGCAGGGTGGGCCGGGTCAGTCGCCGGTGACCGGCACCACGTCGCCGGTGACCGTCACCACCTCGCCGGGGCGCACGCCGAGCAGGTCGACCGCGCGGCCGGTGTTGACCGCCAGCGCCACCAGCCCGGCCGAGTCCACGTACGCGACCAGCCCGCCGGCCGGGGCGTCGCCGAAGGTGCGCCCGCGCACCGCCACCCGCCCGGCCACCCGCACCCGCTCCGGCAGCCCGGCCAGCAGCGCGCCGGGGGCGGCGAGCTGGACGTTGCCGAAGTGGTCGACGGTCAGCACCTCGGCGGTGAAGCCCGCGTCGTCGGCGCGGACCAGCGGCGCCGGCAGCCGGACCAGTGTCGCCGGGTCCACGGCCGGGCCCGCCTCCGCCAGCGGGGCGCCGAGCGCCAGCCGCGCGGCGACCGGCGCGAACACGTCCCGCCCGTGGAAGGTGCGGGAGACCGTCGGGGCGAGCCAGGCCGGACTGGTCAGCTCGACCGCACCGGTGATCCCGCCGAGGGCCTCGGCGGCATCCAGCAGCAGCCCGTTGTCCGGACCGACCAGCAGCCCGCCCGGAGTGGCCAGGGCGACACCGCGCCGTGCCGTGCCCACGCCCGGGTCGACCACCGCCACGTGCACCCCCACCGGCAGGTACGGCACGGCCTGGGCGAGCACGGCCGCGCCCCGGCGTACGTCGGCCGGCGGCACCAGGTGGGTCACGTCGATCACCCGGGCGGCCGGGGCGAGCCGGGCGAGCACCCCGTGGCAGGCCGCCACGAAGCCGTCGGCCAGCCCGTAGTCGGTGGTCAGCGAGATCCAGGGGCCGCCGGCGGGCCCTCCGTCGCGGCCCGTCACGACCCGGCCGCCGGCGCCGGGAGCCGCCGTTCCAGCCGCAGCTCGTCGTGGAGCGGGATGTCGTCCTCGCCCAGGTACGGGATCGTCGGCTTGACGGCCCGGGCCCGGTCCACCGCGCCCGCGTCCACCGCCACGATCCGCAGCCCCCGGCGCTGGTAGAAGCGCAGCGCCCGGAGGTTGTCGTTGGTGGTGACCAGCCAGAGCCGGTCCGCACCGGCGGCCGTGGCGACCGCCTCGGCGGCGGCCAGGAGGGCGCTGCCGGCGCCGTTGCCGAGGGTCGTCGCGGCGAGGCTGACCACCTCCAGCCCGCCGCCGGCGAGCCGGTGCACCAGCGCCCCGGCGAACCCGCCCGCGCCGTCCACGGCCACCAGGGCGGGTAGTTCCCGCAGGTCGTAGCGGGTGTCGTGGACCACCACGTGCGGGCCGCCCCACTCCCGCTCGTGCAGGGCCGCGAGGTCGGCGTGGTCGCCCGGCCCGGCGGGTCGTACCTGGATCGAGGTCATGTCGTCCCCCTCGGCGTGTGCGGAGCACACCCTAGCGAGCGAGCCGCCGGAGCGCCGACAAGATCTTGGTACCAGACGGCCCTCATGGCGGCCGTTTCCGTCCAAGATCTCTGACCCGTTTCGGCGTTCGCCCAGGGGAGCGGTCAGCCGCGGAGGCGGAGGCCGCGGGGGGTGGCGCGGAAGCCGGCCGCGGTGAGCGCGTCGCGCAGCGGCGAGGAGTGCACGGCCTCGCCGTCGGCGCGTTCCACCGAGATGGCGCCGAGCGCCCCGGAGTGCACCGCGTCGGCGAGGGCCTTGCCGGCCGCGGCCAGCGCGTCGGTGTCGTCGGTGAAGGAGAGGATGGTGCGCCCGCCCCGCTCGACGTAGAGCACCAGGTCGCCGCCGACCAGCACGACCAGCGCGCCGGCCTTCCGCCCGGCCCGGTGCCCGGTGGCCGGGGTCGCGCCGTCGCCGGAGTCGACCACCCGGTCGGGCCAGGGCAGGGCCGCGCCGTAGGGGTTGGCCGGGTCGGTGGCGGCGAGCACCACGGTGGGGCCGCCCCGGCCCCGGCGGTCGTCGGCCGGGTCGGCGAGGGCGCGGATCCGGTCGACCGCACCGGGCACGGCGAACTGGGCCGCGCCCAGCCCCTCGACGAAGTAGCCGCGCCGGGCCGCCCCGCGTTCCTCCAGCGCGGAGAGCACCGGGTAGACCGCCGCGAACCCGCCGGTCACCTGCTCGGCCATGACCGCGCCCCGGGTGACCACGCCGTGCCGTTCGAGCAGCAGGTCGGCGAGGGCCGCGGCCCGCCGGGTGGGGTCGAGGTCGCGCTCGGGCAGCCGGGACCAGCGGCCGGCCACGGTGGGCGGGCCGCCACGGCTGGGCAGCGCCACCCGGCCGGGGCGGCGGTAGCGGGTGCGCGGGGCGGCCGGCCGGCTGCGGTGCGCCCCGCCGCCGCCGAGCGCCGCCCGGAGCGGGGCCAGGGTGTCGTTGGTGAGGTGACCGGCCCAGACCAGGTCCCACACCGCGGCCGCCAGGGCGGTGTCGTCGGTGGCGCCGATCCGGTCGGACAGGGAGCGGAAGAACAGCGCCTGCCCGTCGGCGAGCGCGTCGAGCACGGCCTCGTGCAGCGGGGTGACGGCCAGCGCCTCGTCCGGCGGGGGCAGCAGCAGCGGCGCGACGTCCGCGTACGCGAGGGTGACCCAGCCGTCGCCGCCGGAGATCGCCCCGGACCCGGCCCAGACCACCTCCCCGCTGGCGCAGAGCTCGTCGAGCTGGGCGGGGGAGTAGTCGGCGATGCGGGCGGGCAGCACGAGACGTTCCAGCGCGGACGCCGGCACGGCCGCGCCCTGCAACTGCTCGACGGTGGCGGCGACCGCCTCGACGCCCCGGGCCGAGGAGCCGACCTGCTGCCAGCGGGGCAGGAACGCGGCGAGCGCCCGGGGCGGCACCGGCTCGATCTCCCGGCGCAGCGCGGCGAGCGACCGGCGGCGCAGCAGCCGCAGCACCTCGGCGTCGCACCACTGGGTGCCGACGCTGTCCGGGGCGAACTCGCCGGAGACCACCCGCCCGGTGGCGGCGAGCCGGCGCAGCGCCTGCTCGACGACGAACACCCCGAGCCCGAAGCGGGCGGCACAGGTGGCCGCCGCGAACGGGCCGTGGGTGCGGGCGTAGCGGGCGACCAGGTCACCGAGCGGGTCGGCCACCGGCTCCAGGTACGCCTCGGCCACCCCGACGGGCAGCGCCACGCCGAGAGCGTCCCGCAGGCGGGCGGCGTCCTCGACGACCACCCAGCGGTCCTCGCCCGCGATCCGGACGCGCAGCACCCGGCGGGCCGCCTCCAGCTCGCCCAGCCACCCCGCCGGTACGCCCCGCTCGGCCAGCTCGGCCTCGCTCAGGTCGCCGACCACCCGGAGCAGCTCGACCACGTCCTCGGCGTCGCGGGCGCGGCGCTGCTCGGTGCGCCAGCGCAGTTGCCGCTCGGTCTCGGCCAGCACCGCCGGGTCGAGCAGCTCCCGCAGGTCGACCCGGCCGAGCAGCTCGCCGAGGAGCCCGGAGTCGAGGGCCAGGGCGGCGGCCCGCCGCTCGGCCAGCGGCGCGTCGCCCTCGTAGAGGAACGCGCCCACGTAGCCGAAGAGCAGGGAGCGGGCGAACGGCGACGGGCGCTCGGACTCCACCTCGACGAGCCGGACCTTGCGGGCGCCCAGGTCGCGCATCAGCTGGGCCAGCGCCGGCTGGTCGAAGACGTCCTGGAGGCACTCCCGGGCGGCCTCGAGGGTGACCGGGAAGTCGGCGTACTCGCGCGCCACGTCGAGCAGCTGGGCGGCGCGCTGGCGCTGCTGCCAGAGCGGCTGCCGGCGGCGCGGGTCGCGGCGGGGCAGCAGCAGGGCCCGGGCCGCGCACTCGCGGAACCGGGAGGCGAACAGCGCCGACGTGCCGACGGACTCCTCGACCAGCTGGGCGATCTCCTCGGGGTCGAACACCACCACGTCGGCGCCGGGCGGCTCCTCGGCCGTGTCCGGCAGGCGGACCACGATCCCGTCGTCGGAGGGCATCACCTGGGCGTCCACCCCGTAGCGCTCGGCCAGCCGGCGGCCGATGGCCAGCGCCCACGGGCCGTTGACCCGGGCGCCGAGCACCGAGTGCACGGCGAGCCGCCAGTCGCCCAGCTCGTCGCGGAACCGCTCGACCACGACCGTGCGGTCGTCCGGCAACGACCGGGTGGCCTCCTTCTGCTCGCGCAGGTAGGCCAGCAGGTTGCCGGCGGCCCAGTCGTCCAGCCCGCCGGCACGCAGCGCGGCCACCGCGTCGGTGTCGGACTGCCGCAGCAGCGCCCGGACCCGCGCGCCGATGGCCCGGCCCAGCTCGACCGGGCGGCCGAGCTGGTCGCCCTTCCAGAACGGCATCCGGGCGGCCTGCCCGGGCGCGGGTGAGACCAGCACCCGGTCGGGGGTGATGTCCTCGATCCGCCAGGACGACGAGCCGAGCAGGAACACGTCGCCGACCCGGGACTCGTAGACCATCTCCTCGTCCAGCTCGCCCACGCGGGCGGCCCGCTCGGCGCCGGCCAGGAAGACCCCGAACAGCCCCCGGTCGGGGATGGTGCCGCCGCTGGTGACGGCGAGCCGCTGAGCGCCGGGCCGGCCGGTGAGCACGTCGGCGGCCCGGTCCCAGACCAGTCGGGGGCGCAACTCGGCGAAGGCCGTCGACGGGTAGCGCCCGGACAGCATGTCGAGCACCGCGTGCAGCGCCGAGTCGGGCAGCTCGGCGAAGGGCGCGGCCCGGCGGACCAGCACGGCCAGGTCGCCCAGGCGCCACGGCTCCAGGGCCACCATCGCCACGATCTGCTGGGCCAGCACGTCGAGCGGGTTGCGCGGGTAGTGCAGCTCCTCGATCGCGCCCGCGCCCATCCGCTCGGCGACCACCGTGCAGGAGAGCAGGTCGCCGCGGTGCTTCGGGAAGACCACGCCCCGGGAGACCGCGCCGACCTGGTGCCCGGCCCGGCCGACGCGCTGCAGGCCGGCCGCGACGCTCGGCGGGGCCTCGATCTGCACGACCAGGTCGACCGCGCCCATGTCGATGCCCAGCTCCAGGCTGGAGGTGGCGACCACGGCCGGGAGCTGCCCGGACTTGAGCGCCTCCTCGATGTGCTTGCGCTCCTCCCGGGAGACGCTGCCGTGGTGGGCGCGGGCGATCACCGGTGGCGCCCCGGCCGCCGCCCCGGACTGCGCCATCACCTCGGCCGGTTGCCGGGGCGCGCGCAGCGGCCCGACCGGCCCGCCGAACGCCTCGGCGCCGCGCCGCCGCGCCGGGCCGACGCCACCCTCCGGACCGACAGCGCCGGCCGCCGGGCCGGGACCGTCCCCAGGACCGTCGTCCGCCCGGCCGCCGCCCCCGGGCAGCAGCTCGGATACGCGCACCGGCTCCCCGCCCCGGGCCACGGGACCGCCGTCCGGGGCGGTCGCCGCCTCCAGCTCCTCGGCGGCCAGCTCGTTGAGCCGGGCGCAGAGCCGCTCGGCGCTGCGCCTCGAGTTGGTGAACACGATGGTCGACCGGTGCGACCGGATCAACGCGAAGACCCGCTCCTCGACGGCGGGCCAGATCGATGCCCGCCGCGGCCCGACTCCGCCCAGCGCGTCCTCCGGCGGCTCCTGCTCGTCGAGGCGGGTCATGTCCTCGACCGGGACCTGGACGCTGACCTCGATGGTCTTGCTGGTGGGCGGCTGCACCACGTCGACCGGGCGGGCGCCGCCGAGGAACCGGGCGCAGACGTCGATCGGCCGGACGGTGGCGGAGAGCCCGATCCGCTGCGCCGGGGTCTCCAGCAGCGCGTCGAGGCGTTCCAGGGAGAGCGCCAGGTGGGCGCCGCGCTTCGTGCCGGCGACCGCGTGCACCTCGTCGACGATCACCGTGCGGACCCCGCGCAGCGAGTCGCGGGCGGCGGAGGTGAGCAGCAGGAACAGCGACTCGGGCGTGGTGATGAGGATGTCCGGCGGGGTCCGGGCGAAGGCCCGCCGCTCGTCGGCGGGGGTGTCGCCGGTGCGCATGCCCACGGTGATGTCGGGCGGGGTGAGGCCGAGCCGGGTGGCGGCCTGCCGGATGCCGGTGAGCGGGGCGCGCAGATTCCGCTCGACGTCGACGGCGAGCGCCTTGAGCGGGCTGACGTAGAGGACCCGGCAGCGCTGCCGCGCCTCGGCGGGCGGTGGCTCCTTGGCCAGCCGGTCGAGCGACCAGAGGAACGCCGCGAGGGTCTTGCCGGAGCCGGTCGGGGCGACGACCAGCGCGTTGCGGCCGGCGGCGACCGACCGCCAGGCGCCTTCCTGGGCGGCGGTGGGCGCCGCGAAGGCCGCGGTGAACCACTCCCGGGTCGCCGCGCCGAACCCCGCCAGGGCCGCGCCCCGGGTCACCTCGTCCGCCACGCCCTCCATCCTGCCTCGCCCGTGTGACAACCAGTCCTCGCGCGACGCTGATCTGTCCGGGACGGTGCTTTAAGCGACGGATGCGGCCTTGTATGCGTTAAGTCTTACTTAACTGCTTGCTTGCACCGCGCAACATAAAGTAACTTCACTCGCAACGCAGCGTGGGGTGGAGGGGCTTGGATGACCGTGCAGGGGCGAGGGTCCGGGTCCGGCACCGACGTGCTCATCCGCAAGGTCGACAGTCACCTCGCCACACTGCGCACCGGCCTGCACGGCCCCGAGCTGGAGCTGGCCGAGGAACTGGCCCGCTGCCTGCGCGAGCTGGTCGTCGCCACCGCCCACTCCAGCGCCGCCGACCGGGGCCTCGTCCGCGCCGCCGTGCACTACTTCGTGCTGCGCCGGGAGAGCCGCGGCAAGCTGCTGCCGGTGCGCTCCCTGGCCGCAGCCCAGCGGGTCGTCAACAAGGCGGTCCGCCAGCTCGGCCGCACCGACCTGCTCGTCGAGGTGCCCCGCCGGGACCGCTCCGCCCCCGACCCCGCCCTGCGCTGACCGGGGGCGCCGGGCGCCGGGCCGGTTTCCCGAAAACCGCCCGGTCGGGCGGGAATGTGGCGTCTGATCGGTCGTGGCCGCAGCGTGCCTCGGTGCGCTGTCACCTCGACCGGGAGTGCGCGTGCTCGTCCTGCTGATCCTGCACCTGGTGGCGGCCCTGTCCGCCCCGCTGCTGGTCCGCCGGTGGGGCCCCCGCGCCTGCCTGCTGCTCGCGCTCGCCCCGGCCGCCACCTTCGCGTGGGCGGTGGCGCACACCGGGGCGGTCCGCGCGGGCGAGGCGGTGGTCGAGACGTACCCCTGGGTCGCGGAGCTCCAGCTCGACGTGGCCCTGCGGGTCACCACCCTGTCCTGGCTGATGCTGCTGCTGGTCGGTGGTGTCGGCGCGCTGGTGCTGGTCTACTCCGCCCGCTACTTCCACGCCGGCTCCGCGGGCCTGGCCCGGTTCGCGGCCGTCATGGTCGCCTTCGCGGGGGCGATGCTCGGCCTGGTCGTCTCCGACGACCTGCTGCTCCTCTACGTCTTCTGGGAGCTGACCACGGTCTTCTCCTACCTGCTCATCGGGCACAGCACCGAGCGGCGGTCCAGCCGCTGGGCCGCGGCCCAGGCCCTGACCGTCACCACCCTGGGCGGCCTGGCCATGCTGGTCGGCTTCCTGCTGCTCGGCCACCACGTCGGCAGCTACCGCTGGTCCGTCGTCACGGCCGCGCCCCTGCCCGGCGGCGGTTACCTGGTGGTCGCCGTGCTGCTCGTCCTCGCCGGCGCGCTCGCGAAGTCCGCGGTGTTCCCGTTCACCTCGTGGCTGCCGGTGGCGATGGCGGCGCCCACCCCGGTCAGCGCCTACCTGCACGCGGCGGCCATGGTGAAGGCCGGGGTGTTCCTCATCGGGCTGCTCGGCCCGGCGCTCGCGCCGGCCGGGCCGTGGCGTCCGGTCACCGTGGTCGCCGGGCTGGTCACCCTGGTCGCCGGGGGCTGGGCGGCGCTGCGGCAGACCGACCTCAAGCTGCTGCTGGCGTACGGGACGGTCAGCCAGCTCGGCCTGCTCACCGTGGTGCTCGGCGCGGGCACCCCGAAGGCGGCCCTCGCCGGCGTCGCCATGCTGCTGGCGCACGCGCTGTTCAAGGCGGCGCTCTTCCTCGTCGTCGGCATCCTCGACCACAGCGCCGGCAGCCGGGACCTGCGCGACCTGTCCGGCGTGGGACGGAGCGCCCCGGTGCTCGCCACGGTCGCCACGCTGGCCGCCGCCTCGATGGCCGGCGTCCCGCCGCTGCTCGGGTTCGTGGCGAAGGAGGCGGTGCTCGGGGCGTTCACCGAACGACCCGTGGTGCTCGCCGGGCTGGTGGCCGGAAGCGCGCTGACCGTCGCGTACAGCATCCGGTTCCTCTGGGGCGCGTTCGCGTCGCGGCCGGGCGTGCCGGTCACCGATGTGGGGCGGCCGCCCGCCGCGATGCTCGTCCCTCCGGCCCTGCTCGCCGTCGCCGGCTTCGCCGCCGGCCCGGCCGCCGGCTGGTTGGGCGGCCTGCTCCGCCCGTACGCGGAGCTGTTCGGCCCGGTCGAGGAGAAACTGGCGCTCTGGCACGGACCGACCGCGGCGCTCGGCCTCTCCGCCGTCGTGCTGGCCGGCGGATACACGCTGCACCTGGTCCGCGGCCCGCTCACCCCGGTGCTGACCCGGCTGCGGGCGCCGGTCGGCGGCAACCAGGGGTACGAGTGGATCACCCACCGGTTCGACCGGTTCGCCATCGAGGTCACCGGCGCGACCCAGCGCGGCGCCCTGCCGCAGTACCTGGGCACCGTGCTCGTCTGCCTGGTGCTGGTGCCGGGCGGCGCCATGCTGGCCACCCGGCCCTGGCGCACGGAGCTCGCGGTCTGGGACAACCCGACCCAGCTCGTGGTCTGCGTGGTGATCGCGGTGGCCGCGCTGCTCGCGGTGGGCGCCCGGCGCCGGCTCACCGCCATGCTGCTGGTGGGCGTCACCGGCTACGGCACCGCCATGATGTTCGTCCTCTACGGCGCGCCCGACGTGGCGCTCACCCAGTTCCTCGTGGAGACCGCCACCATCGCCGTCTTCGTGCTGGTGCTGCGCCGGCTCCCGGACCGCTTCTCGGCCCGCCCGCTGCGCCGCAGCCGCTGGGTCCGGCGGGGCATCGGGGTGGCCGCCGGCCTGGTCATGGCCGGCCTGGCGCTGGCCGCGGCCGGTGCGCGGCGGGCCCCCTCGATCTCGGCGGCGTTCCCCGACCTGGCCGTGGCGCAGGGGTACGGCCGCAACGTGGTCAACGTGACCCTGGTCGACATCCGGGCCTGGGACACCATGGGCGAGATGGCCGTGCTGGTGGTGACCGCGACCGGGGTGGCCAGCCTGATCTTCGAGCGGTCCCGCACCGGGCCCCGGCCGCGGGTCCCGGCCCGCACCGGTCCGGTCCGGCCGGGACCGGCGGACGGTCTGGCTGCGCGGCGGGGCGACCCTGCACGCGCGCCGCCGCTCGATCGTCTTCGAGGTGGTCACCCGGCTGATCTTCCACACGGTGCTGCTCTTCTCGCTGTTCCTGCTCTTCTCCGGGCACAACTCCCCGGGCGGCGGCTTCTCCGGCGGCCTGGTCGCCGGCCTCGCGCTGACCGTCCGCTACCTGGCCGGCGGCCGGTACGAGCTGGCCGAGGCGGCGCCGGTCGGCGCAGGCACCGTGCTCGGCGCGGGCCTGGCCGTCTCGGTCGGGAGCGGCGTGCTCGGGCTGCTCCTCAGCGGCCGGGTGCTGGAAAGCGTGAAGGTCAACCTCTGGCTGCCGCTGATCGGCGACTTCTACCTGGTCACGTCGCTCTTCTTCGACATCGGCGTCTACCTGGTCGTGGTCGGGCTCGTGCTGGACATCCTGCGCAGCCTCGGCGCGGAGGTGGACCGGCACGTCGAGGCGGCCGGCGAGCCGGCCCGCGGGCTCGCCGTGCAGCGCGAGGGGGAGGCGTCGTGAGCGCGCCGCCGCGAGCGCCGCGGTCCCGGCCTGGGGCGCCGCTTTGACCCGGGGCGCGGCCGGGCCGACCCTGGTGCTGGTGATCGCCGTCGGCGTGCTCGTGGCCACCGGGGTCACGCTGCTGCTGGAGCGGAGCCTGACCCGGATCCTGCTCGGCGTCATCCTGCTCGGCAACGGGGTGAACCTGCTGATCCTGCTCGGCGGCCGGTCCGGGGCCTCGCCGCTGGTGGGCACGGCGCCGGCGCCGGCCATGAGCGACGCGCTGCCGCAGGCCATGGTGCTCACCGCCGTGGTGATCACCTTCGGGCTGACCGCGTTCCTGCTCGCCGTCGCCTACCGGAGCTGGTACCTGTCCGGCGACGACGAGGTGCAGGACGACCTGGAGGACCGGCAGATCGTCCGGCTCGCCCGGCGCAACGAGGTGCCCACCGCGGACCTCGGCGGCGAGGGGCCGGACAACGACCCGGAGCAGGTGGACCCGGAGCCGGCGCTGCGCCGCCTGCGCCAGCGGAGGGAGGAGGGATGACCGCTCTCGTGCCGCTGCCGGTGGTGGTGCCGTTGCTCGGCGCCGCGCTCACCCTGATCCTCACCAACCGGCCGCGGTTGCAGCGGTCGGTCAGCGTGATCGGGCTGACCACGACCCTGGCGGTGGCGGTGGTGCTGCTGGTCGAGGCGTACCGGCACGGTCCGGTGGTGGTCCGGGTGGGCGGCTGGCCGCCTCCGGTCGGCATCGTGCTGGTCGCCGACCAGTTGGCCGCGCTGATGGTGGTGGTCTCCTCGGCGGTCACCCTCTGCGTGCTGCTCTACTCGATCGGCCAGGGGCGGGGGGAGTCCGGCGAGTCCGCGCCGGTGAGCATCTACCACCCCACCTACCTGGTCCTGATCGCCGGCGTGACGAACGCCTTCCTCGCCGGGGACCTGTTCAACCTGTTCGTCGGCTTCGAGATCCTGCTGGCCGCGAGCTTCGTGCTGATCACCCTCGGCGGCACGGAGGTGCGGATCCGCACCGGCTCGACGTACGTGGTGGTCAGCGTCCTGTCGTCGATGATCTTCCTGGCCGCGTTGGGGCTCGTGTACGCGGCCACCGGCACCCTCAACATGGCGCAGCTCGCCGGCCGGTTGGACGCCCTGCCGCCCGGCGTACGCCTGGCGTTGCAGCTCACCCTGCTGCTCGCCTTCGCCATCAAGGCGGCGGTCTTCCCGGTCTCGGCCTGGCTGCCGGACAGCTACCCGACCGCGCCCGCCCCGGTCACCGCGGTCTTCGCCGGCCTGCTCACCAAGGTCGGCGTGTACGCGATCATCCGCACCGAGACCCTGCTCTTCCCCGGCGGCCAGGTCTCCGGCCTGCTCATGGTGGTGGCCGGGCTGACCATGGTGGTCGGCATCCTGGGCGCGGCGGCCCAGTCCGACCTGAAGCGCCTCTTCTCCTTCACGCTGGTCAGCCACATCGGCTACATGATCTTCGGGGTGGCGTTGAGCAGCGTCGCGGGCCTGGCCGGGGCGATCTTCTACGTGGTGCACCACATCACCATCCAGACCACCCTCTTCCTGGTCGCCGGCCTGGTCGAGGAGCGCGCCGGCAGCACCGACCTGCGCCGGCTCGGCGGGCTGGCCCGCCTCGCCCCGCTGCTCGCCGTCCTCTTCTTCGTCCCGGCCATGAACCTGGCCGGCATCCCGCCGTTCTCGGGCTTCCTCGGCAAGCTCGGCCTGCTCCAGGCCGGCGTGGCGGCCGGTGGGACGCTGCCCGCCGTGCTCGTCGGGGCCGGCACCCTGACCAGCCTGCTCACCCTCTACGCCGCCTCCCGGGTGTGGAACATCGCGTTCTGGCGGGCGCCCCGGCTGGCCACCGCCGGCCCGCCCGTCCGGCTGCCCGGGCTGATGGTCGGGGCCACCGCGGCCCTGGTGGTGCTCGGGCTGGTGCTCACCGTGGCCGCCGGGCCGCTGTTCCGGGTCACCTCGGACGCGGCCACCGACCTGCGCCAGCGCACCCCGTACGTCCGGGCCGTCCTGCCGGTGGACGTGCCGTGACCGACAGCCTGCCCCCGGGCCGGCCGACCGACGGCGGGGAACCGCCCGGCGGCGCGCCACCGGGCGGATCGGCGCCCGACGCCCCCGCGCGCGCCGTGGGCCGGGGCGGGCGGCGGCGCGACCAGGCCATCGCGCTCGGCTGGCTGGTCACCATCTGGGTGCTGCTCTGGGGCGACCTGTCCTGGGGCAACGTGCTCGCCGGCCTGGTGCTCGGCGTCGCCGTGCTGCTCTTCTTCCCGCTCCCGCCGGTCACCTTCGGCGGGCGGCTGCGTCCCGGCGCCCTGCTGGTCCTCGCGGTGACCTTCGCCGGCGAACTGGTCACCGCGAGCCTCCACGTCGCCGCCGTGGCGGTGCGTCCCGGCTACCGCCCGCGCGGAGCGGTCATCGCGGTGCCGCTGCGGGTCCGCACCGACCTCAACCTGGCGCTCACCGCCGAGGTGATCTCGCTGGTGCCGGGGACCCTGATCCTCGAGGTGGACCGCGACCGCGGGGTGCTCTACGTGCACGTGCTCGACGTCCGCGGCCCGGAGGACCTGACCGCCGGCCGGGAGCGCACCCTCGCCGTCGAACGGCGCATCGTCCGCGCCGTGGGCTCCCCCGCCGAGGTACGCCAGCTCGATCTCGAACCCGTCGATCGGAGGGACCACCCGTGACCGCGCTCCTCGCCCTCGCGCTGACCGTGCTGCTCTCGGTCACCGCGCTGCTCGCCCTGGCCCGGATCTACCGGGGCCCGTCCCTGCTCGACCGGGTCGTGGCCGCCGACCTGCTGCTCTCCACCATGCTCGGCGCGGTCGGCGCGGAGGCGGCGGTGAACGGGCACGCCACCACGCTGCCCGTGCTCGTGGTGCTGTCCCTGCTCGGCTTCGTCGGGTCGGTGTCCCTGGTGCGGTTCGCGGTCCGGGAGGAGGTGTGATGCTGATCGCCGACTGGCTCGGCGGCTTCTGCCTGCTGGCCGGGGCGCTGCTCAGCCTGGTCGCCGGGATCGGGGTGCTGCGCTTCCCGGACGTGCTGGCCCGGATGCACGCCGCCACCAAGCCGCAGGTGCTCGGCGTGCTGCTGCTCCTCATCGGCCTCGCCCTGCGCCTGCGTACGCCGTCGGACCTCGGCATGATCGCGCTGGTGGCGGTCTTCCAGCTGGCCACGGCGCCGGTCGCCGCGCAGATGATCGGGCGGGCGGCCTACCGTTCGGGGCGGATCGACCGGGAACTGCTGGACGTCGACGAGCTGTCCGGCCGGTGAACCGGACAGCGGGGAGGCTTCCGGCACCCTCAGCGAACGCCCAGCCGCCGTCGATAAAATGGCGGCATGATCGACTCCTCTGCCCAGGAGGGCAGCAGTAGCCAGCCGGGTCGTGCCCGGCAACCTCTGGACCCGACGGCCCCGGGAGCCCTGACCCTCCCGTGCTGATCCTCGTCGGACTCGTCCTCATCATCGTGCTCACCGCCGCCACCGGTTACTTCGTGGCCCAGGAGTTCGGTTACGTCGCCGTGGACCGGGGCAAGCTCAAGCAGCTCGCCGACGGTGGCGACGCCGCCGCCGCCCGGGCCCTGGAGGTGACCGGCCGGCTCTCGTTCATGCTCTCCGGCGCCCAGCTCGGCATCACCGTGACCGCCCTGCTGGTCGGTTACGCCGCCCAGCCGTACCTGGGCGCCGGGCTGGCCGACCTGCTCGGCCTGGCCGGCGTCTCCGACGCCGTGGCGCTGCCGCTGTCGGTGGCGCTCGCCCTGCTCATCGCCACCGTCGTGCAGATGGTCCTCGGTGAGCTGGCCCCCAAGAACCTGGCGATCGCCCGTGCCGTGCCGCTCGCCCGGGCACTTTCCCGGTCCACCCTCATGTACCTGCGGATCGCCGGACCGGTGATCACCCTCTTCGACCGCGCCGCCGTGCGGCTGCTCCGCCGCGTCGGCATCGAGCCGATCGAGGAGCTGCCCAGCGGCGCCACCCCGGAGGACCTGGAGCAGATCATCGCCGAGTCCCGCGAGGAGGGGCACCTCGACGCCGAGATGTCCGACCTGCTCGACCGAGGGCTCGACTTCCGGGAGCTCACCGCCGGGGAGGCCATGGTCCCCCGGGTCGACGTGCACACCGTACGGGCCGACGAGCCGGTCAGCCGGGTCGTCGAGCTGCTCGACACCGGCCACTCCCGGTTCCCGGTGCGCGGCGCCGAGGGCGTCGACGACCTGATCGGCGTGATCGGCATCGCCGACGTCCTCGGGGTGCCGCCGGCCGAGCGGGCGAGCACCCGGGTGGCCACGGTGGCCGTACCCCCGTTGCTGGTGCCGGAGACGCTCCCGCTGCCGACGGTGCTGGACCGGCTCCGGGTCGGGCACCGCCAGCTCGCCTGCGTGGTCGACGAGTACGGCGGCTTCGCGGGTGTGATCACGCTGGAGGACATCGCCGAGGAGCTGGTCGGGCCGATCCGCGACGAGGACGACCCGCCGGAGCGGGCTCCCGCCCGGCAGGAGGACGGCTCCTGGGTGGTGCCGGCCCGCTGGCGGATCGACGAGGTGGCCGACAGCACCGGCATCGCGCTGCCCGAGGCGCCCGAGTACGACACGCTCTCCGGCCTGGTCATGCGCGAGCTGGGCCGGGTGCCCGAGGTCGGCGACCGGTTGGAGATCGCGCTCGCCGTCGACGGCGACGAGCCGGACACCGAGCCCCGCGCCCTGGTCGAGGTGCTCGCCGTGGACCGGCACGTGGCCGACTCCGTCCGGCTGCGGACCACCGCGGGCGCGCACGGGGAGGAGGCCGCATGAGCCCCGGGTTCGCGCTCTTCTTCTCGGTGGTGCTGCTGGCGCTCAACGGCTTCTTCGTGGCGGCCGAGTTCGCGCTGGTCGCGGCCAAGCGGTACCGGCTGGAGCAGTCGGCGGCCGGCGGCGGCCGGGCGGCCCGCGCGGCGCTGGACGGCGTCCGCGAGCTGAGCCTCATGCTGGCCGGCGCCCAGCTCGGCATCACCCTGTGCACCCTGGGTCTCGGCGCGCTGGCCGAGCCGGCCATCGAGCACCTGCTCAGCCCGCTGCTGCACGCGGTCGGGCTGCCGGACGCGGTCGGTCACCTGGTCGGGCTGCTGTTCGCCCTGGCCCTGGTGACGTTCCTGCACCTGGTGGTGGGCGAGATGGCCCCGAAGTCCTGGGCGATCACCGACGCGGAGCGTTCGGCCATGCTGCTGGCGCTGCCGTTCCGGGCCTTCGCCCGGGTCGCCCGCCCGGTGCTGTCCGCGCTCAACGCGCTGGCCAACGCCGTGCTGCGGCTCGTCGGCGTCCGGCAGCAGGACCAGCTCGCCATGGTGCACGGCCCGGACGAGCTGCGCATCCTGCTGGAGCAGTCCCGCGAGCACGGGCTGCTCGGCGCCGAGCAGCACCAGATGCTGACCAGCATGCTGGAGTTGCAGGGCACCACCGTGGCGCAGGTGATGGAGCCGTTCGACCGGATCGTCACGGTCCGCCGGGACGACGCCGCCGAGCGGATCGAGCAGGTCTCCCGCGACAGCGGCAGGTCCCGGCTCGCCGTGGTCGACACCGGCGGCGAGGTCTGCGGCCTGGTCCACGTCCGCGAGGCGGTCCGGGCGGTCACCACCGGCCGGTCGGCGACCGCCGAGGAGCTGATGACCCCGGCGTTCACCCTGCCCGGCGAGGCGTCGGTCACCGAGGCGGTGGCGGCCATGCGGGGCCGGCAGGCCCAGCTGGCGCTGGTCCGCAACGGCGGCGGACCGACCCGGCCGATCGGCTTCGTCGCGCTGGAGGACCTTCTCGAGGAGGTCATCGGCGAGTTCGACGACGAGACCGACCCGGTGCCGCGCGGCCGCCGGATGCGCTGACACGCGGTTTCCTCGGGTGCGCCCGTCGTCGCTCCGGCGACAGCGGGCGCACCCGGATCGGCGCGGCGGGCGCATGGGGGAGCGGGCAGCGGGAAACCGGCGGCATGCGGCTGACCGGGGTGTCGTCGGAGTCCGTGTGGACCGGGCTGTCGGTGACCACCACGCTGCCCAACCCGAGCACCCGCCCCGGCCTGCGCCTGCCCGGCCGGGTGATGCTGACCGCCGGCGGCGCCGACGTCGCCGTCCGGCACATCCGGCTGGGGCTGATCGCGCAGGTCGAGCCGGAGGACCCGGAGGCGCCCCGCCGGCTCCTCCAGTACCACCAGGTGCCGATCGCCGGCCGGTTCGTGGTGCCGGCCGGGCGGCGGCGGGCGGTCGACTTCGCGATGCCGCTGCCCTGGGAGACCCCGGTGACCATGTTCGGCGGGGTGCCGCTGATGAGCCTGCGCACCGGGCTGCGTACCGAGGTGTCCGTCGACCCGGACCTGGACCAGGGCGCCATGGTGCCGGTCCTCGTCTATCCGCTTCCCACCCAGCAGCACATCCTCGCCGCGCTGGACACCCTCGGCTTCGTCATGCGGCAGGCCGGCCTCCAGCACGGGCGGCTGCCCGGGGTGGACCAGACGCTGCCGCTGCACGAGCGGCTGGGGTTCTGGGTGGCCCCGCTCTACGCCGGGCCGATCACCGAACTGGAGGTGATCTTCGTGACCAACGCGGCGGGGCTGGAGGTGCTGCTCTGGATGGACCGCCGGCTGTCCCTGGCCGGGGTGACCCACCAGAGCATCAGCCGGTTCCGGATCTGGCACGCGGGCGCCGACCGGCGGGACTGGGTGGCCACCGTCGACGGGTGGCTGCGGCGCGCCATCGACCGGCACGCGGCGGCCGCCGCCCCCGCCGGCTGGTCCGCCACGGTCCGCGAGTCCGCGCACGTGAGCCGCCGGCCCGACGAGCCCGTCGCCCCCGGCTACGGCCTGGGCGGCACGGCCGGCGGCGCGGGCGTCGGCGGCGGCGGAGCCGGCGACGGCACCTGACCGCGGCCGCGCGTCCGGCCCCGATCCGCGACGGCAGCCGGGGCCTTCGCCTCAGACCGAGGCGGTGGCGAGCTTCAGGCTGAAGCCGAGGAAGAGCACGGCGATGGCCGTGGTGCCGGTCGCCGCGAGCCGCCGCCGGCGGTGGAACTGGGCGGCCAGGAAGGTGCCGGTGAGGATCAGCGCGGTCAGGTAGAGCGCGCTGGTCACCTGCGCGATCAGCCCGAGCAGTAGGAACGACAGCGCCGGCCAGGCGTAGCCCGGGTCGACGAACTGGATGAAGAACGAGATGAAGAAGAGGATCGCCTTCGGGTTGAGCAGGCTGATCACCAGCGCCCGCCGGAACGGGTCACGCACCGCCGCCGGCTCCGCCGCGTCGATGAGCCGCGGCGCGGTGGGGTCGTTGCGGTCGCGCCAGCGCCGCCAGGCGCCGCGCAGCATGGTCAACCCCAACCACCCGAGGTACGCGGCGCCGGCGTACTTGACCACGAGGAAGAGCGCCGGGTACGCCCGGAGCAGCGACGCCACCCCGGCGGCGGAGAGGATCATCAGCACCGAGTCGCCGACGAACACGCCCCCGGCGGCCCGGTAGCCGGCCGCCACCCCGCGTCGCGCCGCCGTGGACAGCACGAAGAGCGAGTTCGGCCCGGGCAGCAGCACGATCGCCACGGTGCCCAGCACGTACGTCCCGATGTCGGTGATCCCCAGCACGCCGGTCATCATGACGCCACGGGTGCCGCCCGGCGAAGCCGTTCCCGCAGCGTGGCCTGTGCGTTCGGCCACTCCGAGTCGAGCATCGAGTAGAGCGCGGACTCCCGCCAGGTGCCGTCGGCGCGCCGCCGGTTGGACCGCAGCGTCCCCTCCCGGACGGCGCCGAGCCGTTCGATGGCCCGCTGCGAGCGCTCGTTGAGCGAGCTGGTCTGCCAGGTCACCCGGACGGCGTCCAGCTCGTCGAAGGCACGGGTGAGCAGCAGCAGCTTGGCCTCGGTGTTGATCCCGGTGCGCCACCAGGGCCGGCCGAGCTGGGTGTAGCCGATCTCCACGGTCCGCAGCTCCTCGTCGGGCTGGTAGTAGGAGGTGGTGCCGACCACCGCGCCGGTCACCGCGCAGCGCTGCACCCAGGGCATGCGCACCCCGCGCCGGTGGGCGTCCAGCCCGGACCGGACGTAGGCCGCCATCTCCTCGACGCCGCCCGGGCGCGGGCTGCCGACGTACCGCCAGACCTCCTCGTCGTCGAGGGCGGCGTACAGCTCCTCGGCGTGGGACTCGTCGAGCGGCTCCAGCACCACGTGCTCGCCGCGCAGCACCACCGGCTCCAGCCAGGGCGAGGGCGCCGGCCGCAGGTACGCCGGCACCGGCGCGGTCACCCCGGCGTCCGGCTCGGGCAGGCCCCGGGTGACCCGCAGCGGCACCACGCCGGCCCAGTACGGCAGGTCGTAGTCGGCGGGCTCGTCGCTCACCCCGGCGGCCCGGATCCGGACCGACACCTCGCGCAGCGGCAGCGCCAGCACGGCCGTCTCGGCCAGCTCCCGGCGGGTCGGCGGCCGGCTGTCGGCGCTGCGGCCCGCGCCGAGCTTCTCCACCAGCGCGGTGAGCACCCGGACCTTCTCCTGCTCGTCGGTGACCAGCCGGGCGGTGCCGTGCGCCACCACGGACCGGTAGTTGGCGCTGTGGTGGAACTGGGAGCGGCCGAAGACCAGCCCGTCGAGGTGGGTGACCGCGACGCAGACCGGGAGCCCGTCCCCGTCGCGGGCGGCGAGCAGTGGCCGGCTGCCGGTGGAGCCGTGCACGTAGAGGGTGTCGTCGACCCGCACGACAAGGGTGGGCAGGACGCGCGGCTCGCCGTTCACGGTGAACCCGAGCGCGCAGTGGTAGGCCTCGTCGATGAGGGCGTGGACGGTCTCCCGGTCGTAGTGCATCCGGTCCCGATAGCGGCTGGCCGTGGTGCGTCCGGTCGGGGGGTACATGCGACATCCCACCTTCGTGCTAGTACAATCTCCGAACTGTGGCAGCACGTTATCAGATCAGCGGCTCGTCCTCGGCGGCGATTTCGGCGAGCGTGGAAACCGGCATCCGGGCCGGTGACCTCGCCCCGGGCGACGCCCTGCCCGCCGTCCGCGCCCTCGCCCTCGAGCTGGGCGTCAGTCCGGCCACCGTGGCGAAGGCGTACCAGGAGCTGCGGCAGCGCGGCCTGGTCGTCACCGCCGGCCGGCACGGCACCCGGGTCCGCCCCCGCCCGCCGGTGGCCAGCCGCCGCTCGGCGCTGATGCCCCCGCCGCTGCCCGGCGGCCGCAACCTCTCCGCCGGCGAGCCCGACAGCCGGCTGCTGCCGCCGCTCGGCCCGCACCTGGCCGCGCTCGCCGCCGAGCTCGGGATCCCCAACGGGTACGCGGCGGCCGCCGTCCTGCCCGAGCTGGGCGCCGCCGCCCGGGACCGGCTCGCCGCCGACGGGGTGCCGGCCGACGACCTCACCGTCACCGGCGGCGCGCTCGACGGCATCGAACGCCTGCTCGCCGCCCACCTGCGCCCCGGCGACGCGGTCGCCGTCGAGGACCCGGGCTGGGCCAACCTGCTCGACCTGCTCGCCGCGCTCGGGCTGCGCGCCATCGGGGTGCCGGTGGACGACGACGGCCCCACCGCGCCGGGGGTCGCGGCCGCGCTGGCCGCCGGCGCCCGCGCGCTGATCGTCACCAGCCGCGCCCAGAACCCCACCGGCGCCGCCGTCTCCGCCGGCCGGGCCGCCGAGCTGCGGACGCTCCTCGCCGGCCGCACCGACCTGCTGCTGATCGAGGACGACCACGCCGCCGAGCTGGCCCGCGTACCCCTGCACCCCCTCGCCGGGGCGACCCCGACGTGGGCCTTCGTCCGGTCGGTGAGCAAGCCCTACGGCCCCGACCTGCGGCTCGCGGTGCTGGCCGGCGACGACGCCACGGTGGCGCGGGTCGCCGGCCGGGCCCGGGTCGGCGCCGGCTGGGTCTCCACCGTGCTGCAGCGCCTGGTCCTGGCGCTGTGGCGCGACCCGGCCACCGCCGACCTGGTGGGCCGCGCGGCGGAGAGCTACGACCGGCGGCGCGACGGACTGGTCGACGCCCTCGCGGCGCGCGGGCTCGCCGCCCACGGGCGGACCGGCATCAACGTGTGGGTGCCGGTGCCGGACGAGACCGTCGCGGTCACCGCCCTGCGGGACGCCGGCTGGTCGGTGGCCCCCGGCGCGCTGAACCGGATCGCCGCCGCCCCCGGCGTGCGGATCACCGTCAGCCGGCTCGACGAGGCCGATCTCGGCCCGCTCGCCGACGCGGTGGCCCGGGCCGTCCGGCCGGCGGCCACCGGCTTCACCGCCTGAGCCGCGGCATGGCCGGGCCTCCCGCGGGTAACCGCGGCCGGGAGGTGGATGTCATGGCTTCGAACAGGTCCCGGACCGGACTCTGGATCGGCGTGGCGGTGGTGGTGATCATTCTGGTGATCATCGCGATCGCGCTGGCCTCGCGCGGCGGTGGCGGCGGCTCCGGGTACTGACGCGGGCGCGACCGGGCGTCGATGCCGAAACCGGTATATAAAGCTGGCATGGCCGAGACCGAGAACGCCCCCGGTGCGCAGGAGTTCATCCCGCCGCAGGCGGACACCATCGACGAGCTGCGGGCCGCCGCGACCGGCTGCCGGGGCTGCGAGCTCTACCGGAACGCCTCGCAGACCGTGTTCGGCCGCGGCGACGAGAGCGCCCGGGTGGTGCTCGTCGGCGAGCAGCCCGGCGACATGGAGGACCAGAAGGGCCTACCGTTCGTCGGCCCGGCCGGCCGGCTGCTGCGCAAGGCCGTGGACGACGCCGGCATCGACCCCGGCCACATCTACCTCACCAACGCCGTCAAGCACTTCCGCTTCGAACTGCGCGGCAAGCGGCGCATTCACCAGACGCCCGACCGGGTGCACATCACCGCCTGCCGGCCGTGGCTGGTCGCCGAGTTCGCCCGGCTGCACCCGGAGATCGTGGTGGTGCTCGGCGCCACCGCCGCCAAGGCCCTCCTCGGCCCAACCTTCCGGGTCACGAAGCAACGCGGCGAACTGCTGCCCTGGCCGGCCGCCGCCCAGCACCCCGAGGACTTCACCCGGGTCCCGGTGGACAGCGCCGGTGCCGTCGCCGACGCACCGGAGACCCGGCTGCTGGCCACCATCCACCCCTCCGCGGTGCTGCGCGCCGACAACCACGACGTCGCGTACGACGGGCTCGTCGCGGACCTCAAGGTCGCCGCCCGCGCGCTGCGGTGACGGGAGGGGCCCTTCCTGACGGGCCCCGGCTCCCTTCGCGCACCTCGGGCGGCGGCTCAGTCGCGGCCCTGTGACGTGCAGAGGCAGACGCGGTTGCCGTCGGGGTCGGCGAGCACCCAGAAGTGCGGCGCCGCCTCGTCGCTCACCAGCGTCCCCCCGGCGGCGAGCGCGGCCTCGATGCGCGGCCGCACCTCCGCCGGGTCCACCCACACGTCCGGGTGCCAGCGCTGGCGGGGCTCCTCGCGTCCGGACTCCTGGAACCACACCGTGGGCAGCGCGCCGGCCGGATCGCGCACCTCGTCACCCGCCCCCGGACCATCCCGGTGCGCCACCGCCAGCACCGCCTGCCAGAACGGCAGCACGGCGGCGGAATCCGGGCTGTCCAGGGCGAGTTCGAGCCGGGCCACGCCGGTGTACGCCGGCGCCAGGCCGGCCTCGGCGGCGAGCGCGGAGATGGCCCGGGCCAGCCGGATGTCGCGGTCGCTGACCCCGCCCACGTCGTGCGACCAGAGCCGCACGTCCACATGGGTGTAACGCAGGTCCAGGTCGGGATGGTGGTCCCGCCGCTCGGCCTCGGCGCCGATGGCGTCCACGAGCGACAGTCCGGCGGCGAAGTCCGGCGTGCGGATGCGGGTGTGCAGCGCACCGAGCAGGTAGGTCCACCCGTCCAGGGCGGCGTCGGCGATCTGCGCTCCGGTCAGCGTGCTCATCCCGCCATGCTCGCTTACTCCGGGGTTGTGGACCAGCACCACGGCGGCGGAATGGACCTGCGCGGCGGGCGGCGCGGGCCGTAGCGTCGGCGGCATGACCGCCACCACCGCCGACCTCGACCTGTCCGTGCGCAACGCCGCCGCCCTCTGGACGGCCCTGGCCGACGCGCGGGGACACACGCTGCTGCACCGGCCCGGCTTCCTCGCGGTGCTCGGCGACGACCGCGCTGGGCTGCGGATCCTGCTGCGCGACCCGGACCCGGCCCCGGACGACCGGGCCGCGCTGGCCGACCTGGTCCGCCGGCGCACCGGCCCGGTCACCGTCGAGGACCAGTACGCCTCGGTGGACCTCACCGACCTCGGCCTCACCCCGCGCAGCATGCCGGTGATGGTCCGCCGCCCGGCGGCGCTGCCCGACCCGTCCCTGCCGGTGACCCCGGTCGAGCGCCCCGACCAGCTCGACACCGCCGAGGACGTGGTGGTGCGCGGCTTCCCCCTGGACCACTTCCGGCCGCGCCGCCCCGGCGAGGCGTTCCCGGCCGGCCTGCTGGCCCGCCCCGAGGTGCGGTTCTTCCTGGTCCACGCAGGCGGCGCGCCCGCCGGCGCCTGCCTGACCGTCCAAGACGAGGGCGTCGGCCTCTACTGGATGACCAGCCTGCCGGAGCACCGCTCCCGGGGCGTGGGGCGGGCCCTGCTGCGCGGCGTCCTCGGCCGGCTCGGCGACGTGCCGATGACGCTCACGGCGGCCCGCGCCGGCCGTCCGCTCTACGACTCGCTCGGCTTCGTCCCGGTCACCGACGCCACCTGGTGGGGCTGAGCGCGGATCACCTCTGGGCAGCGGGGGCGGGCGGTGCCAGACTGGCCGCCATGGAGCAGCATCTCTACGAGCCCGTCCACCAGGAGTTCCGGGACCTGTGCCGGCAGTTCCTCGCCCGCGAGGCCGTCCCGCACCACGAGCGCTGGGAGGCCGACGGGATCGTCGACCGCGAGGTGTGGCGCAGGGCGGGCGCGGCCGGGCTGCTCGGCATGGACGTGGACCCCGAGCACGGTGGCGGCGGGCAGCGCGACTTCCGGTTCAACGCGGTGCTCGACGAGGAGATCGTGGCGTCCGGCTGCAGCGGCCTGGGCTTCGGGCTGCACAACGACGTGGTGGCCCCGTACCTGACCGAGCTGACCACCGACGACCAGCGCAAGCGCTGGCTCCCGGGCTTCTGCTCCGGCGACCTGGTCACCGCCATCGCGATGAGCGAGCCGGGTGCGGGCAGCGACCTGGCCGGCATCCGCACGAGCGCGGTCCGCGACGGCGACAGCTGGGTGCTCAACGGGCAGAAGACGTTCATCACCAACGGCGAGCTGGCCGACCTCGTGGTGGTGGTCGCCAAGACCGCCCCCGACCAGGGCGCGCACGGGGTGAGCCTGATCGTGGTGGAGACCGGCACGCCCGGCTTCGCCCGGGGCCGGCGGCTGGCCAAGGTCGGCCTGAAGGCCAACGACACGGCCGAGCTGTTCTTCGACGACTGCCGGGTGCCGGCGGAGAACCTGGTCGGCACCGAGAACCACGGCTTCTACCACCTGATGGCCAACCTGCCCCGGGAGCGGCTGAGCATCGCGGTCGCCGCGGTGGCCGCCGCGGAGAAGCTGCTCGCGCTCACCCTCGACTACGCCCGCTCCCGGGAGGCGTTCGGCCGGCCGATCGGGCGGTTCCAGCACAACCGGTTCCTCCTGGCCGAGCTGGACACCGAGGTCACCATCGCGCGGACGTTCGTCAACCACTGCGTGGCCGAGTACAACGCCGGTCGGCTCTCGGTGACCGACGCGGCGAAGGCCAAATGGTGGACCACCGAGCTGCAGAACCGGGTGGCCGACCGCTGCGTGCAGCTGCACGGCGGCTACGGCTTCATGGCGGAGTACCCGGTGGCGAAGGCCTGGCTGGACAGCCGGGTGCAGACCATCTACGGCGGCACCACCGAGATCATGAAGGAGATCATCGGTCGAGGGCTCGGCCTGTAGCGAAACCGGGTGCCCCCGACCGGGTCGGGTGCGGGAGGATGGTCACCCCTTACCCCAGGAGCATCCGCCATGGCCACCGACCTGACCGCGCCGGCACCGAGCCGGCTCGACGTCGCCCCGATCCAGCGGCGCACCGTCCGGCTGCTCTTCCTCACCCAGATCATCGGCGGCATCGGCGTCACCATCGGCATCTCGGTCGGTGCGCTGCTCGCCGCCCGGGTCGCCGGCACCGCCCTGGCCGGGGTGGCGCAGAGCGCCGGGGTGGTCGGTGCCGCACTGCTCGCCGTGCCGGTCACCCGGATCATGGCGGCCCGGGGGCGCCGGCCGGGGCTGGTCACCGCGTACCTGGTCGGGGCGGTCGGTGGTGTGCTCGTGGTGGTCTCCACCGTGGTGCACCTGGTGCCGCTGCTCTTCGTCGGCATGCTGCTCTTCGGCGGCGGGACCGCGGCCAACCTCCAGGCCCGCTACACGGCCGTGGACCTGGCCGAGCCGGCCCGCCGGGGGCGCCAGCTCTCGCTGGTCGTCTGGGCCACCACCATCGGCGCGGTGGCCGCGCCGAACTTCGCCGCGCTCGCCGACGCCACCACCCGCGGCTGGGGCCTGCCGGCGCTGGCCGGCCCGTTCGCCTTCAGCGCCGCCGCGTTCGTGCTGGCCGCCGTCGTACTGGCCGTGCTGCTCCGGCCGGACCCGCTGCTCACCGCGCGCCGGCTGGCGGCGGCCGGAGCCCCGGCCGACCCGGTCGCCGCGCCGGGTGGGACCGCCCGGCGCCCCGCGGGCATGGTCGGGGCCTGGCGCACGGTACGCGGGCGGCCCGCCGCCCGCCTCGGCATCGCCGCCGTGGCCGTGGGCCACCTCGTGATGGTCGCCGTGATGTCGATGACCCCGGTACGCCTCGGCGAGTCGCACTCCGACGCGGACGTGCTCCGGGTGGTCGGCATCGTGCTCAGCCTGCACATCGCCGGCATGTACGCGTTCTCCCCGCTGGTCGGCTGGCTCACCGACCGGCTGGGCCGGCGCCCGGTGATCCTCGGCGGGGTGGCCCTGTTGCTGGCCGCCTGCGCGGTCGCCGGCACCGCCGGGCACCACACCCCGTTGCTCTCGGTGGGTCTGGCCCTGCTCGGGCTGGGCTGGTCGGGCACCATGGTGGCCGGCTCGACCCTGTTGTCGGAGTCGGTGCCCACCGCCGACCGGCCGGGCGTGCAGGGGCTGTCCGACCTGGTCATGGGGCTGGCCGGGGCGGGTGCGGCGGCGGCGAGCGGGTTTGTCATGCGGGCCGTGGGTTATCCGACCCTGACCCTGCTGGCGGCGATCGCGGTGGTGCCGCTGGTGGCGCTAGCGTTGCGTCCGGCGCCCGTCGGGGCGGCGGACGAACTCGGGCGTCCTTCGGACGAGGTGCCCGACAAGGAGGAGTGACACGTGCGGCTGACCGACTTCTGGGCGCGACTGGCGGAGGCGTTCGGGCCGGGCTACGCGGCCAGCATCGCCAGCGACCAGGTGCTGTCCCAGCTCGGCGGGCGGACCATCGAGCAGGCCCTGGCGGCGGGGATGGAGACGCACGTGGTGTGGCGCGCGGTCGTCGCCGCGTATCCCGACCGGGTACCCGCGCGACTACGCTGAGCAGTCTTTTCGCCGGTTCCGCGTGTCGCTTGTCGAGTCGTACACCTGTTCGGCTATTGTCCACAGCGGGGTGCTCGTCCACAGCTCGCGGCCCGTCGGCTGGTTTTCTGTCGGACCCAGCGCCTAGCGTGTCCGCGTGACGCGAAGCTCAGGAAAGACGCCGGCGAAGGCAGGGGTGGCAACGATGGCGGCAGGGCCCGACCGGGAGAAGGCACTCGACCTTGCTCTCGCTCAGATCGACAAGCAGTTCGGCAAGGGTTCGGTGATGCGGCTGGGGGAGCGGCCGGTCATCCAGACCTCGGTGATCCCCACCGGCTCGATCGCGCTCGACGTGGCGCTCGGCGTGGGCGGTCTGCCCCGCGGCCGGGTCGTCGAGATCTACGGTCCCGAGTCCAGCGGTAAGACCACGGTCGCCCTGCACGCGGTGGCCAACGCCCAGCGGGCCGGCGGCATCGCCGCCTTCATCGACGCCGAGCACGCGCTCGACCCGGACTACGCGAAGGCCCTCGGCGTCGACACCGACGCCCTGCTGGTCTCCCAGCCGGACACCGGCGAGCAGGCGCTGGAGATCACCGACATGCTGGTCCGCTCCGGCGCGATCGACATCGTCGTGATCGACTCGGTGGCCGCCCTGGTGCCGCGCGCCGAGATCGAGGGCGAGATGGGCGACAGCCACGTGGGTCTGCAGGCCCGGCTGATGAGCCAGGCGCTGCGGAAGATCACGGGTGTGCTCAACAACACCGGCACCACGGCGATCTTCATCAACCAGCTCCGCGAGAAGATCGGCGTGATGTTCGGCAGCCCGGAGACCACGACCGGTGGCCGCGCGCTGAAGTTCTACGCCTCGGTCCGGCTCGACGTGCGCCGCATCGAGAGCCTCAAGGACGGCACCGACGTGGTCGGCAACCGCACCCGCGTCAAGGTCGTGAAGAACAAGGTCGCCGCGCCGTTCAAGCAGGCCGAGTTCGACATCATGTACGGCAAGGGCATCTCCCGCGAGGGCTCGCTGATCGACGTCGGCGTGGAGCAGGCGATCATCCGCAAGTCCGGCGCCTGGTACACGTACGACGGCGACCAGCTCGGCCAGGGCAAGGAGAAGGCCCGCGAGTTCCTCCGGGAGAACCCGGACGTGGCGGCCGAGATCGAGAAGAAGATCCTGGAGAAGCTCGGTGTCGGCACCGGCGCGGGCGACGCCGCCGGCGGCCCGGAGCTGCCGCCGGTCGACTTCTGATCCCCGGCTGACCCGTGGCAGGACGACGCGCCCGTACGGGGCGGGGCTGGGACGCCAGCCCGCCCCGCACGGGTGACGCCACCACTCCACCCCGGCCGCGCCGTGGCCGCCGGGGCCGGGCCGAGGAGCCCGATGCCGAGGCGACCCCCGCGCCGCCCCGCGACGAGGCCGAGGTGGCCCGGGAGATCTGCCTCCGGCAGCTCGCGGTCCGGCCGCGCACCCGTGCCGAGCTGGCCGGCGCCCTGGCGAAGCGGGGCATCTCCGAGGAGGTCGCCGACCAGGTCCTCGACCGCTACGACGAGGTCGGCATCGTCGACGACGCTGCCTTCGCCCGCGCCTGGGTGAGCAGCCGCCACAACGGCCGCGGGCTGGCCCGCCGGGCGCTCGCCAACGAGCTGCGCCAGCGCGGCGTCGACGGCGAGGTGGCCAGCGAGGCCCTCGACGAGCTGGACGAGGAGACCGAGGCGGAGACCGCCCGCGCCCTGGTGGACCGGAAGCTGCGCGCGACCCGGGGTGAGCCCGACGCGGTGTTCCGCCGCCTGGTCGGCATGCTGGCCCGCAAGGGCTACCCGGCCGGCGTGGCCATCCGGGCGGTCAAGGACGCGCTGGCCGCGCAGAGCGCCGAGGCGGCCGAGTTCGCCGAGCACATCGACGCCGACGCCCTGGCCGACGCCGAGCACGACCTTGACCCCGCCTCCCGCCCCCTCGACTGACCCCGGCCGGGACGACGTCCGGATCCACTCCTGAGGAAGGTGCGCGGCGTGTTGAAGGCGTGTCTGAACGGCGGGCGCCGGCGGCCGGAGCATCCGGCGGTGCCGGTGACGCCCGACGAGCTGGCGGCCGACGCGGTCAGGTGCGCGGCGGCGGGAGCCGCGGCCGTGCACGTGCACCCGCGCGGCGCCGACGGCGCCGAGTCGCTCGACCCGGCCGTGATCGCGGCGGCGGTCACCGCGATCCGGGCCGCCCGGCCCGGCCTGCCCGTCGGGGTGAGCACCGGCGCCTGGATCGTCCCCGAGCCGGCCGACCGGGTCGCCGCCGTACGCGCCTGGACGGTGCTGCCCGACTTCGCCTCCGTCAACGCCCACGAACCGGGCGCGGCGGCCGTCGCGGCCGCCCTTCATGAGCGGGGTGTGATGGTCGAGGCCGGCCTCTGGACGGTGGCGGCGGTCGACGCGTGGCGTCGCTGGCCGGCGCCGACCGGGCGGGTCCTCGTCGAGTGCCTGGCCGAACCGGTCGACGTGGCCCTCGCCGACGCCGACGCCATCCTGGCCGCGCTGCCCGCCGACCGCCCGCCCGTGCTGCTGCACGGCGAGGGGCCGGCGACCTGGCCCGTGTTCGCCGTGGCCGTCCGCCGTGGCCTGGACACCCGGATCGGCCTGGAGGACACCCTGGTCCTGCCGGACGGCGGCGTGGCACCCGACAACCTGGCGTTGGTGACGGCGGCCCGCACCCTCGGCGCGACCTGAGCCCGGCGCCGGCGCCGAGCCGGGCTGTGAAACGCGAGTCACTCCTGCGCGAAGTTGTGGCGCGCCGGAGCTGGTGACAGGTCACCTCGCGCGGCGCCACGAGAGGGGCCGGGTGGCGGCCCTGAGCAGGCCGGGAACGCCACCGGGGCGGTCGCGACGGGCGAGGTTTGTCCGGCCGTGTCCGGCATCTGGACAGCGCTGAGTGACGCGCCAACTTCTCTCCGTCCGGGTGGTTTGATCATGAGTTCTTGACCGAACGGCCCCTGGAGACCTAGCCTCGCCATACAGGCTCACTTTGCCCGACCAGCGCAGGCTAAGCGCACAACATAGATCGCGTAACAGAACAGCATCACTTTGGCCAGCTTCACCGGCCCTTGACGGCAGCTCCGGACGGTTCGGTCCGGGGCCGACCGACAACTGCAACCGGCCGCCGGCGATGCCCCGAAGGGGACACCGCCGACGGAAAGCTATCCACAGCCAGCCGCTCCGGTCGGGCGTCCAGAGCCGCAGGTGCGTGCCGTCCGCACGCCGCCTGCGGTGCCGACGTTCAGGGGAGGCGGCCATGGCGGGGCGGCACAGGTTCACCGGCGGTCTTCCGGACGCGACCGGCCGCTCCTCGCCGGGCGGCTGCCCGGTCCGGTTCGGAGCGGGCGTCCGCCCGCTCGGAGCGGCCGCATGAGCGCCTTCGACGTCGTCATCCTGGCGGTGGTGCTGCTGCTCGTCGTGGTGGTGGTCGGCGCCGTCCTGTTCGGCGTGCGCACCATGCGCCGGCTCAGTCTCGCGCCCGCCCCCGAGGATCCGGCCTTCATCGCCGAGAAGGACCGCCAGGAGCAGTCTCTGGCGGCCCTGCGCAACGCCGCCGACGAGGCGAACAGCACCATCGACGTGGCCAAGTCGGCCGCCGCCGCGGCCCGCACCGAGGCGGCCGCCGCCAAGGCCGAGGCGAAGGCGGCCCGCGCCGAGGCCCGGCGGGTGCTCGACGACGCCCGGGCCGAGGCCGACACCGTGCTGGAGCGGGCGCACAAGCAGGCCGAGGCGGACGCCGACCAGCTCCGCGCCGCCGCCCGCCGCAGCGGCGAACGGGAGGTGGCGGTGCTCGCCGCGACCACCCGGGAACAGGCCGCGGAGGTCGAGCGGCGGGCCGCCCGGATGGACGAGCGGGAACGGCTGCACACCGAGGAGGTGGAGCGGCTCGCCGAGCGGGAGCGGCAGCTCACCGCCGCCAGCGCCGCGCTCGCCGCACGGGAGGCCGCCCTGGTGGAGCGCGAGCAGGCGCTCACCGAGGCCGAGGAGCAGCGCCGCCGCGAGCTGGAGCGGGTGGCCGGCCTGACCGCCGACGCGGCCCGGGCCGAGCTGGTCGAGTCGATCGAGGGGCAGGCCAAGCGGGAGGCCGCGCTGCTGGTCCGCGAGATCGAGGCCGACGCGCGCGGCACCGCCGAGCAGCGGGCCCGGCACATCGTGGTCGACGCCATCCAGCGGGTGGCCAGCGAGCAGACCGCCGAGAGCGTGGTCAGCGTCCTGCACCTGCCCGGGGACGAGATGAAGGGCCGGATCATCGGCCGGGAGGGGCGCAACATCCGCGCCTTCGAGTCGGTCACCGGGGTCAACCTGATCATCGACGACACCCCCGAGGCGGTCCTGCTCTCCTGCTTCGATCCGGTACGCCGGGAGGTCGGCCGGCTCACGCTGGAGAAGCTGGTGCTCGACGGCCGGATCCACCCCCACCGGATCGAGGAGGTCTACGACCTGGCCCGGCACGAGGTGGAGGAACTCTGCCACCGGGCCGCCGAGGACGCCCTGGTCGAGGTCGGCATCACCGAGATCCACCCGGAGCTGGTCACCCTGCTCGGCCGGCTGCGCTACCGGACGTCGTACGGGCAGAACGTGCTCAAGCACCTCGTCGAGACCGCGCACATCGCCGGGATCATGGCCGCCGAGCTGCGGCTGGACGTGCCGACCATCAAGCGCTGCGCGTTCCTGCACGACATCGGCAAGGCGCTCACCCACGAGGTGGAGGGCAGCCACGCCATCATCGGCGCCGACCTGGCCCGCAAGTACGGGGAGAGCGAGGACGTGGTGCACGCCATCGAGGCGCACCACAACGAGGTGCCCCCGCAGACCATCGAGGCGGTGCTCACCCAGGCCTCGGACGCGTGCTCGGGCGGGCGGCCGGGAGCGCGGCGGGAGAGCCTGGAGGCGTACGTCAAGCGGCTGGAGCGGATCGAGGAGATCGCGGCCGGCAAGCTCGGCGTCGACAAGGTCTTCGCCATGCAGGCCGGCCGGGAGATCCGGGTGATGGTCAAGCCCGAGGACGTCGACGACATCGGCGCGGCCGTCCTGGCCCGGGACGTGGCCAAGCAGATCGAGGAGGAGCTGACCTATCCCGGTCAGATCCGGGTGACCGTGGTCCGCGAGTCCCGGGTGACTGAGATCGCCCGCTGACCGGGTCCGGCGTCACGACGAAGCCCTGCCACCTCCGCGAGGTGGCAGGGCTTCGACGTGTGGACGGGAGGGCGGTCAGCCCTGCGGCTCCGCCACGGTGGCGCCGCCGGCCGGGGTCGAGTCCGGCGCCGCGGTCTGCCTCGGGATCCGGAAGCCCCGCCGCCGGGTACGCCGGTCCAGCCAGCCGGCCAGCGCGGTGAGCAGTGAGTTGATGAGGATGTAGATGGTGGCCGCCACCATCGCGGCGGCGACGACGTTGCCGTAGTTGGCCGAGAGGTCGTTGACGCCCCGCTGCAGCAGCTCGGGGAAGGCCACGATGTAGCCCAGCGCGGTGTCCTTGAGCAGCACGACGAGCTGGCTGACGATCACCGGCAGCATGGCCCGGGCGGCCTGCGGCACCAGGATCAGCCGCATGACCTGGCCCTTGCGCATGCCCACGGCGTAGCCGGCCTCGGACTGGCCACCCGGGATGGAGCGGATGCCGGCGCGGAACGCCTCGGCCAGCACCGACCCGTTGTAGAGGGTGAGGCCCACGACCACCGCCCAGAACGCCGAGACCGGCCCCTGGATGAGGAACGGCACGCCGTAGAAGATGAAGAAGATCATCAGCAGCAACGGCACGGCCCGGAAGAACTCCACCACCACGCCGGCCGGGATCCGAAGCCACCAGTGGTCGGAGAGCCGGCCGACCGCGAAGACGATGCCGAAGGCCAGCGAGAGCACCATGCCGGTGGCCGCGGCATACAGCGTCTGCAGCAGCGCCGGCCCGATGAACTCGGTCCAGGTCTTCGGCTCGGTGAAGGGCTTCCACAGCCGGCCCTCCCACTGGCCGGCCTGGTCGAACTTGCTGTAGAGCCACCACAGCAGCGCAAGCAGGGCGACGCCGAAGACGATGCTGAGCACCCGGTTGCGGAGGCGGGCGCGCGGCCCCGGGTGGTCGTAGAGAATGGAGCTGGTGCTCATCAGCGCTTCACCGCCAGTCGGTTGGCCAGCCAGCCGAACAGGTAGCCGGTCGGGATCAGGATCACGGCGAACGTGCCCGCGAAGACCAGGAAGATCGGGATGACGGCGTCGCCGTTGCTGTTGATCAGATCCTTCATGACGCTGGACGACTCCATCAGCCCGATGGTGCCGACGATCGTGGCGTTCTTGCAGAGCGCGATGAGCACGCTGCCCAGCGGGGCCACCACGGCCCGCCCGGCCTGCGGCAGGATCACGATGCGCAGGGTCTGGAAGAAGGTCAGTCCGATCGCGCGGGCCGCCTCCGCCTGACCGGCCGGGACGGTGTTGACGCCGGAGCGGACCGCCTCGCAGACGAACGCGGCGGTGTAGACCGACAGGCCGATCACCCCGAGCCAGTAGTTGTTCAGGTCCAGGTCGTCCGACAGCCGCAGACCGAGCGTGGAGAAGAGGCCGAAGTAGCAGAAGAAGATGATCAGCGTGAGCGGCGTGTTGCGGAAGATGTTGACCCACGCCGCGCCGAGGCCGCGCAGCACCGGCACCGGTGACACCCGGAACGCGGCGAGCAACACGCCGAGCACCAGCGAGAACACGGCCGAGGCGCCGGTGAGCTTGAGAATCCAGAGAAAACCCGACACGTACGCGTCGAAGTTGGTCGGATCATCGAATACGTGCATGCGTCGACTCCCGGGGCACGTCGTCGGCGTCGCGACAGGCCGGGGCCGGCACCCTCACGGATGCCGGCCCCGGAACCGGTCAGACGCTGCCGCAGTTGGTCAGCTTGGTGGTGTCCAGCTCGGGCGCGGCCTTGCCGCTCTTGCCCAGGGTGGCGTCCCAGGCGGCCTTGTAGCTGCCGTCCGCGGCGGCGGACTTGAGGATCTCGTTGACCTTCTCGCAGCCGTCCTTGTCGTCCTTCTTCAGGCCGATGCCGTAGGGCTCGGTGGAGAAGGGCTTGCCGACCACCTTGAACTTGCCGGCGTACTGGGACTGCGCGGCGTAGCCGGCGAGGATGATGTCGTCGGTGGTCACCGCGTCGACCTGGCCGTTCTCCAGCAGCGGCAGGCACTTGGAGTACGAGTCGAACTGCTGGAGCTTCGCCTTCGGGTGGTCCGTCTGGATCCGCTTGGCCGGAGTGGAGCCGGTCACCGAGCAGACCGTCTTCCCGTCCAGCGCCTCCGGCCCGGTGAGGGTGGAGTCGGCCTTGACCAGCAGGTCCTGACCGGCGATGAAGTACGGCCCGGCGAAGTTGACCTTCTGCTTGCGCTCGTCGTTGATCGTGTAGGTCGCCACCACCAGGTCGACGGTGCCCTGCTGGATGAAGGGCTCGCGGTTGGACGACACGGTGGTCTTCCACTCGATGTTGTTCGCGTTGACGCCGAGGCCCTTGGCCACGATCTTGCCGATCTCGATGTCGAAGCCCTCGTACTGGCTGCCGGTCTGCAGGCCCAGGCCCGGCTGGTCGGCCTTCACGCCGATGACCAGCTTCTTCTGGTTCTGCGCCTTGCCGATGATGCCCTTGGCCCCGCTGCTGCCGGAGCCGCCGTCCCCGTCGCCGCCGCAGGCGCTCATGCCGAGCGCCAGGGTCGCCGCCGCGGCGACCGCCGCCACGCGCTTCATACGCATACTCATCTCCTTCTTCGAAAGAGCCGCCGGGGGACGGCGCGCTCCACTACGGACGCTCAGTGCGTGAGGATCTTGGAGAGGAAGTCCTTGGCCCGCTCGCTGCGCGGGTTGGCGAAGAACTCCGCCGGCGGCGCGTCCTCGACGAGCTTGCCGTCGGCCATGAAGATGACCCGGTTGGCCGCGTGCCGGGCGAAGCCCATCTCGTGGGTGACCACGACCATGGTCATGCCGTCGCTGGCCAGCGAGGTCATCACCTCCAGCACCTCGCCGACCATCTCCGGGTCGAGCGCGCTGGTGGGCTCGTCGAAGAGCATCGCCTTGGGCTGCATGGCCAGCGCGCGGGCGATGGCCGCCCGCTGCTGCTGGCCGCCGGAGAGCTGCGCCGGGTACTTGTCCGCCTGGTTGGCGATGCCCACCCGGTCGAGCAGGGCCAGGCCGCGCTCGCGGGCGGCGGCCGGCTTCTCGCGGCGCACCTTCAGCGGGCCGAGGGTGACGTTCTCCAGGATGGTCTTGTGCGCGAAGAGGTTGAACGACTGGAACACCATGCCGACCTCGCTGCGCAGCTTGGCCAGCGCCTTGCCCTCGGCCGGCAGCGGGGTGCCGTCGAAGGTGATGGTGCCCGAGTTGATCGGCTCCAGCCGGTTGATCGCCCGGCAGAGCGTCGACTTGCCGGAGCCGGACGGGCCGATGACCACGACCACCTCGCCCCTGCCGACGGAGAGCGAGACGTCGTCCAGCACGTGCAGCGGGCCGAACCACTTGTTCACCCCGTCCAGCACGATCAGCGGTTCGCCCGTCGTCACGTCGTTCACCGTCCCTGTCGTCCGTACGGAAAAGCGGGGTCGCGAGACCCCTGGTTGGGCCACTGTAGGCGGCGTGATGTGGCAGAACGCAACTCGAATGGTCACGGAGCGGTAACACCGGTCACCGCCGTACCCGTGCGTCCGAATTCCGTCACCGAGCGGGGCGTCCCGGTAGCGGCCGCGCGCGTCAACGGCGATCATGTGGGGATGACAGACGTCCTCCGGCTGACCGATTACGCCCGCGGCGGCGGGTGCGCCTGCAAGATCCCGCCGGGCGAGCTGGAGACGATGGTGGCCGGGCTGGCCCCGGCCGTCGGCGCCGCCGAGCTGCTGGTCGGTCTGGAGCACGGCGACGACGCCGCGGTGGTCCGGCTGGACGAACGCACCGGCCTGGTCAGCACCGCCGACTTCTTCACTCCGGTGGTGGACGACGCCTACGACTGGGGGCGCATCGCCGCCGCCAACGCCCTCTCCGACGTGTACGCCATGGGCGGCACCCCGCTGGTCGCGCTGAACCTGCTCTGCTGGCCCCGGGAGGTGCTGCCGCTGGAGCTGGCCCGGGAGGTGCTGCGCGGCGGTCAGGACGTGGCCCGGGAGGCCGGTTGCCACCTGGCCGGCGGGCACAGCGTGGACGACGACGGCCCGAAGTACGGCCTGGCCGTCACCGGGGTGGTCCGGCCCGAGGAGCTGATCACCCTGGACGCCGGTCGGGCCGGCCTGCCGCTGTCGCTGACCAAGCCGCTCGGCGTGGGAGTGTTGAACACCCGGCACAAGCGCACCGGGGAGCGGTTCCCGGAGGCGGTCGCCTCGATGGCCCGGCTGAACCGGGACGCGGCCCGGGCGGCCGTCGCGGCCGGGATCCGCTGCGGCACCGACGTGACCGGGTTCGGGCTGCTCGGGCACGCCTCGAAGCTGGCCCGGGCCAGCCGGCTCACCGTGGCGATCGACGCGGCCGCGGTGCCCTACCTGCCCGGCGCCCGGGAGGCGTTGCGCGACGGGTTCGTCAGCGGCGGCACCCGGCGCAACCTGGACTGGGTGAGCCCGTGGACCGACTTCGGCGCGGCCGGCGAGGGGGAGCGGCTGCTGCTGGCCGACGCGCAGACCTCGGGTGGGCTGCTGGTGGCGGGCGAGGTGCCGGGCGGCACGGTGGTCGGTGAGCTGCTGCCGCCGAGCGAACACCTGGTCCGGGTGCGCTGAGAGCCGCCGCCCGCAGCCGCGAATCCGTCACCACCCCCGGTGGTTCGCGTCGCGGACGCGGCACCATACCCGATAAACTGTCACCTTCCCGCTACTCTGGGCAAGGTGGCCCAAGGAAATTTTGCCCAGAATGGTCACAGACCGGTAACTTGCGCCCGGCTGAGGTCAAATGCACTCCACCATCGTGAGTAAGGCCCGATCCGGAGGCCAATGGGACGAGCGCAGCGAGGAGGCGGCATGACCGAGCTGTGGAACTGGAGAATCGACGGCGCGGCGCCGGTGGAGGTCTACCCGGCGCTGGCCGAGGCGCTCGGCCGGGTGGTGATGCCCCTCGCCGTCGCCGACCCGGCCCGACTCCCCGCGTACGCGGTGGTGTGCGACGTCTGGGAGGCGCCCGGGGCGTACGGAACCGTGGTCGACTGCTACGGGGTGCCCGAGCGCCTGCCCGAGCTGCCCAGCATCGCGGCGCTGGCCCGGCTGCTGGACCGCAACTGCCTGATGCGCGACGACACCCTCGACGCCGGGCGGCACCTGCTGGTCGCCCCGGACGGCACGATCCGACCGGTGCACTTCGACGTGGTCGAGACCGACGACGGCGAGGTCCTCAGCGGCCAGCGGCTCTGCACCGTGGCGGACCCCCGCTGCCGGGGCTGGTCGCAGTGCCACCGCTCCCGGTGGGCCCCCGACTCGGTCGCCCCGGCCCGCGCCGCCGCCTGACCGGCGGAGGGGGTGGCCCCGGCGCCGGCCCGGCATCCGCCGCGTCACCGGCGGCGAGAACGGACCGGGACCCGGAGGCTCAGGCCCGGGCCGCCGGCTGCGGGGCACGGACCACGAGCTACGGCTCACGCAGGGTCCTGATGCTCCGGCTGACAGCTCCTCCTCGTTCGGTCCGACCGGCTCCACCCGGATACGCTGTCCCGGTCATGACTACCGCAGCCGCGGGCAGCCCGCGCACCTACCAGGTGCGCACGTACGGCTGCCAGATGAACGTGCACGACTCCGAGCGCATCTCCGGCCTGCTCGAACAGGCCGGCTACGTGCGTGCCGCCGAGGCCGACGAGCAGCCCGACGTGGTGGTGTTCAACACCTGCGCCGTCCGGGAGAACGCCGACAACCGGCTCTACGGCAACCTGGGTCATCTGCGCCCCGTGAAGGACAGGCACCCCGGGATGCAGATCGCGGTCGGCGGCTGCCTGGCCCAGAAGGACCGCGGCGAGATCGTCCGCAAGGCGCCCTGGGTGGACGTGGTCTTCGGCACGCACAACATCGGCTCGCTGCCGGTGCTGCTGGAGCGCGCGCGGCACAACACCGCCGCCGAGGTGGAGATCCTCGAATCCCTCGACGTCTTCCCGTCCACGCTGCCGACCCGGCGCGAGTCGACGTACGCCGGCTGGGTGTCGATCTCGGTGGGCTGCAACAACACCTGCACGTTCTGCATCGTGCCGTCCCTGCGCGGCAAGGAGAAGGACCGCCGCCCCGGCGACATCCTCTCCGAGGTGCGCGCCCTGGTCGACGAGGGCGTGCTGGAGGTGACCCTGCTCGGGCAGAACGTCAACTCCTACGGCGTGGAGTTCGGCGACCGCTACGCCTTCGGCAAGCTGCTGCGCGCCTGCGGCGACATCGACGGCCTGGAGCGGGTCCGGTTCACCAGCCCGCACCCGAAGGACTTCACCGACGACGTGATCGCCGCGATGGCCGAGACGCCGAACGTCTGCCACTCGCTGCACATGCCGCTGCAGTCCGGCTCCGACGACGTGCTGCGGGCCATGCGCCGGTCGTACCGGTCGGAGAAGTACCTGGGGATCATCGAGAAGGTCCGCGCCGCGATGCCGGACGCGGCGATCACCACGGACATCATCGTCGGCTTCCCCGGCGAGACCGACGCCGACTTCGAGAAGACCCTCGACGTGGTCCGCGAGGCCCGCTTCTCGTCGGCGTTCACGTTCCAGTACTCGAAGCGCCCCGGCACCCCGGCCGCGACCATGGACGGCCAGCTGCCCAAGCAGGTCGTGCAGGAGCGGTACGAGCGGTTGATCGCCACGGTCGAGGAGATCACCTGGGCGGAGAACCGCAGGCTGGTCGGCGAGACCGTCGAGGTGCTGGTCGCGGTCGGCGAGGGGCGCAAGGACGAGCGCACCGGCCGGCTGTCCGGCCGGGCCCGGGACGGCCGCCTCGTGCACTTCGACGCCGGGTCGCTGGCCGGGCTGATCCGCCCGGGCGACATCGTGCACACCACGGTCACCTACGCCGCCCCGCACCACCTCAACGCCGACGGGGAGCCGCTGTCGCACCGGCGCACCCGGGCCGGCGACGCGGCCGAGGCGGGGCGCGCCCCGCGTACCCCCGGGGTGCTGCTCGGGCTGCCGACGATCGGCGCGCCGGCCGCGGCGCCCGCCCCCACCGGCGGCTGCGCCGCGCGCTGAGCGACCACCGACGGCCGGGACCGCCCCGTGGCGGCCCCGGCCGTCGCCCGTTCAGCAGGCGGTGCCGTTGAGCTTCACGGCGCCCGGCGCGGCGGCCGTGCCGTTGGCCGTGAAGCCGACGGTCACCGACGCGCCCGGCGCGAGCGACGCGGCCCAGGTCGGCGCGGCCGCGGTGACCGTGGTGCCGGACTGGGTGACGGTGGCGTTCCAGCCGCTGGCCAGCGTCACCCCGGACGGCCAGGTCCAGGTCGCCGACCACGGGTTGACCGCCGCGGTGCCGGTGTTCTTCACGGTCAGCTCGCCCTGGAAGCCGCCCTGCCACGCGTTGACCTGCTTGTACGTGGCCGTGCAGCCCCCGGTCGGCGCCGGCGTGGTCGGGCTCGGCGACGTGTTCGGGGTGCCCGTCGGCGACGGGCTGGTGGTGCCCCCGCCCGGCGGGATCAGGTAGGGCTGGAGGATGTCCTGCTTGGCCTGGTTGATCGTGGTCCAGTCGTCGTTGGCGATGCCGCCGGTGTCACCCGAGTTCGGGTTCCACGACCAGTAGGTGAAGGACATCCCGGTCACCCCGGTCCCGGTGTACGCCATCAGGTTCTGCAGCCAGACCTTGTCCTTCGGGTCCTGGAGCGTGGTGCCGAACTCGCCCATCATGATCGGCGCGAGGTTCTGCTTGTAGAGGTAGCCCCAGTACTTGTCCCAGATGGCCGGCATGTTGGCCGGGTAGCTGGGGTCGTCGAACCAGGCCTGGTGGTAGACCGAGGTGGCGTACTCGTGCGGGGAGTAGACCAGCCGGTTGGCCACGTTCAGCCGCACCGGGAACTGCCCGGCCTTCGACAGGTTGCCGCCCCACCAGCCGCAGTCCTCGTCGTTGCTCGGGTCGTTGTCCCAGACGTTCGACAGGCCGCCGCTCGGGCAGCTCACCCCCTCCACGAAGATCAGCCAGTTCGGCTGCACCCCGAGGATCGCGTTGCCGGCCCGCTCGGCGGCGAGCCGCCAGTCCCGGGCGGTGTCGCCGCAGCCCCAGCAGGCGCCGGTGGCGGCCGGGTTGGTGCCCTCGGCGTGCGGCTCGTTGTGCAGGTCCGCGCCGATCACCGTGGTGTTGTTCGCGTACCGCTGGGCGAGCATCTTCCAGTCGGCGATCCAGGTCGCCTCCGAGACCGTCGAGGTGTACCAGAGCGGCGACTGCCCAGCCGAGGTGGGCCGGTGCCGGTCCAGGATGACCCGCATCCCCTTGCTGCCCGCGTAGTCGATGACCTTGTCGAGAATCTGCAGGGGGGAGAGGCCGACCAGGTCCGGGTTGACGAAGTCGTTGATGCCGGTGGCCGTCGCGCCCGGCTTCAGGGCGTCGTTCGAGTAGGGGATGCGCAGCGTGTTGTAGCCCAGCCGGGCCATGGTGTCGAGCTGGCCACGCCACGGGTTGCTCGACCACAGACCGTGGAAGGTCTTGTTGTCGGTCTCCATGCCGAACCAGTTGATGCCGGTGAGCCGGACCGTGGCCCCCGTGCTGTCGACGATCTTGTTGCCGCTGGTGTGCAGGTAGCCGGTGCCGGTCCCGGCGGTGGCGGCGGCGGCCGGTGTGGTGCTGACGGCGGCGGCGACGAGGACGCCGGCCGCGGCGGTGGCGAGCGCCGCGAGGGCGCCGCCGAGGGCGGTGGGTCGGTGCATGGCGAGCTCCACTTCGGATGCCCGCGCCGCGCGAGCGCCGCGGGCGGAAAACCAGGGGGAGACGGCCCGCTCGTCATCGAGTACGCGGACAGCGCGCGCCGGGCCGTGTCACGTGGACGGCCACCCGCGGAGGAAGGCACCGGCGAATCCCGACGGCGGGTCGTGCCGTCGTGCCCTCGCGCCGGTGCGGAACCTGGCTCTGCCGCCCATTTTGATCAGGCTGCCTCGATGCGTCAACACGCGACCGGAGGGTCGGGCCGGGAAGACGCTTTCCGGCCCTGGCCGACGTCGGACACGGAAAGCCCCCGGTCCGAGGCGGGACCGGGGGCTTCCGGGACGTGTCAGGTCAGCCGGCCTGCTCGGCGAGCTGGAGGAACTGCCGCTTCGAGGCGAGCGCCTGCTCGGCCTCCTTGATCCGGCGGGCGTCGCCGGCCGCCTTGGCCCGGGCCAGCCGGTCCTCGGCCTCGGCGACCTGCGCCCGCATCTGGGCCAGGAGCGGGTTGTCCTCCTTGGAGGTCCGCCGCCACGCCGAGTCCATGACCTCGCGGACCTTGTCGTCGACGGCCCGCAGCCGGCGCTCCAGCCCGGCGGCCGCCTCGCGCGGCACCCGGCCGGCCTCGTGCCACTGGGCCTGGATCTCCCGCAGCTTCGCCTGGGCGCCCTTCGGGTCGCCGTCGACGTCGAGCGCCTCGGCCTCGGCGAGCAGGGCCTGCTTGCGCTCCAGGTTGGCCCGCTGCTCGTTGTCCCGCGCCGAGAAGACCTCGCTGCGCCGGGTGAAGAACTCGTCCTGCGCCGCCCGGAACCGATCCCAGAGCTTCTGCTCGGCCTCCTTGGAGGCGCGCGGCGCGGCCTTCCACTGGGCCATCAGGTCCTTGAGCTGGTTGGCCGTGGCACCCCAGTCGGTCGACTCCTTGAGCTTCTCGGCCTCGGCGACCAGCTCCTCCTTGACCCCCTGCGCCTGCTTGCGCTGCTGGTCCAGGGAGGCGAAGTGGGCGCCCCGGCGGCGGGTGAAGCCGTCCCGCGCGGCGGCGAACCGCTTCCACAGCTCACCGTCGGCCTTCTTGTCGACCCCGCGGATGGTCTTCCACTCGTCGAGGATCTCCTTGAGCCGGTCGCCGGCGGTCTTCCAGCCGGTCGACTCGGCGGCCAGCTTCTCCGCCTCCTCGACCAGGGCGGTCTTGCGCGCGAGTGCCTCGCCGCGGGCGGCGTCGCGGGCGGCGCGGGCCTCGCCGGCCTTCTCCTCGGCCACCGTGGCGAGCTTGTCCAGGCGGGCGGCCAGAGCGTCGATGTCACCGACGACGTGCGCCTCGGCCAGCGACGCGCGGATCCGCCGGATCGTGGTCAGCGAGTGGCCGGCGTCCGCCGCGCCCGAGTTGAGTCGGGCCTCGGTCAGGTCGACCTCCGTCACCAGGTCGGCGAAGCGCCGGGCGAAATGGGCGAGCCCTTCCTCCGGTGCCCCCGCCTGCCAGGATCCGACCACCCGCTCGCCCTCGGCGGTCTTGACGTAGACGGTGCCGTCCTCGTCCACCCGTCCGAAGGCAGTCCAGTCGCTCATGTGCCCATCCTCGTTCTCCCGGCGTCGACGGGACACCTCCCGCGATCGCCGCCACGGCGCAGCAAAGTTCTCCCGGCATTGTCACAGGTCCGACCCGGTCCGTGTCGAGCGCCTGTCGTCGACCGTGACCATACGGTGTCGTAGGGCCTCGATGACCGGATCGGCGCGGGGACGCACCGGGGGATGCGGATAGGTTGGACCGGTGCCCCTGGTCGCCGCCGCCGTCTGCCCCCACCCGCCCCTGATCGTGCCGGAGCTGGCCGGCGCCGCCGCGCCCGAGCTGGACGACCTCCGGGCCGCCGCCGACGCGGCCGTGGCCCGGCTGCTCGCCGCCGACCCCGAGGTGATCCTGCTGCTGGGCGCCGGTGGGGAAAGCAGGATCTTTGGTGCGGCCGACTCCGGCTCGCTGCGCGGTTACGGACTCGACCGGCCGGTGCGGTTGTGGAAGATCGCCTGCTCCGGAGCCGAGGTGCTGCCGCTCAGCCTGACCATCGGCGCCTGGCTGGTGAACCGGTCCGGCACCGAGCTGCCCCGGCTGGCCCGGGCGGTCGCCGCCGACGCGTCCCCGGCCGAGTGCGCGGCCCTCGGCGCCGAGCTGGCCGCCGCGGCCGGCGAGCGGATCGCGCTGCTGGTGCTCGGGGACGGCTCGGCCTGCCGGGGCGTCAAGGCGCCCGGCTACGACGACCCGCGCGCGCCCGCGTACGACGAGGGGGTCGCCGCGGCCCTGGCCGACGCGGACGCCGCGGCCCTGCTCGGCCTGGACCCTTCGCTGTCGGCGGAGCTGAAGGCGGCCGGGCGGGCGCCGTGGCAGGTGCTGGCCGGGGCCGCCCGCGCGGCGGGCGGCGACTGGCGGGGCGACGTGAGCTACCACCGGGCCCCCTACGGCGTTGCCTACTTCGTGGCCAACTGGGAGAAGGCATGACCGTCGTCGCCGTGGTCGGGCCGACCGCGGCGGGCAAGTCGGCGCTGAGCATCGCCCTGGCGCACGCCCTCGACGGCGAGGTGGTCAACGCCGACTCCATGCAGCTCTACCGGGGCATGGACATCGGCACCGCCAAGCTGACCCCGGCCGAGCGGGAGGGCGTGCCGCACCACCTGCTCGACATCTGGCCGGTCACCGAGCCGGCCAGCGTCGCCGAATACCAGAAGCTGGCCCGCGCGGCGGTGGACGACATCCTGGCCCGGGGTCGGGTGCCGCTGCTGGTGGGCGGCTCCGGGCTGTACGTACGGGCGGTGCTGGAGCAGTTCGAGTTCCCCGGCACCGACCCGGCGGTGCGGGAGCGGCTGGAGGCGGAGCTGGCCGAGGTCGGCCCGGCCCCGCTGCACGCCCGGCTGGCCGAGGCCGACCCGGTGGCCGCCGCGGGCATCCTGCCGAGCAACGGCCGGCGCATCGTTCGGGCCCTGGAGGTCGTCGAGCTGACCGGCGCGCCGTTCACCGCGTCGCTGCCCGCGCCGACGCCGTACTACCCGTCGGTGCAGCTCGGCGTCGACCTGGACACCGCGCTGCTGGACGAGCGGATCGCGCGGCGGGTGGACCGCATGTGGGCCGACGGCCTGGTCGACGAGACGCGGACGCTGGTCGGCCAGGGCCTGCCCGAGGGGCGGACGGCCAGCCGGGCGCTCGGCTACCAGCAGGTGCTGCGCTTCCTGGCCGGCGAGCTGACCGAGGCGCAGGCGCACGAGGAGACCGTCCGGGCCACCCGTCGGTTCGTCCGCCGGCAGCGCTCCTGGTTCCGCCGCGACCCGCGGATCCACTGGCTGGACTCGGCCGCCCCGGAGTTTCTCGACACTGCGCTGCGGGTGGTCGCCGAGCATCGGGAATGATTGGGGCGTGCAGTTCACCAAGGGCCACGGCACCGGCAACGACTTCGTCATCCTGCCCGACCCGGACGGGGCGCTCGACCTGACGTCCGGCCTGGTCGCCGCGCTCTGCGACCGGCGGCGCGGCCTGGGCGGCGACGGTGTGCTGCGCGTGGTACGCGCCGCCAAGCACCCGGACGGCGCCGCGCTGGCCGGCGACGCCGAGTGGTTCATGGACTACTGGAACTCCGACGGCTCGTTCGCCGAGATGTGCGGCAACGGCGCCCGGGTCTTCGTCCGCTACCTGCTGGAGACCGGCCTGGCCACCCCGTCCGGCGGGACCGTTCCGCTGGCCACCCGGGCCGGCCTGGTCCGCGCCCGGGTCGAGGGGGCCGACGTCGCCGTCGAGATGCGCCGCCCCCGGCTGTACGACACGGCCACCGCCACCCTGGCCGGGCTCACCCTGACCGGCGCGGCCGTGGACGTGGGCAACCCGCACCTGGTCTGCGCGCTGCCCGCCAGCCTGGACCTGGGCGGCCTGGACCTCACCCGCGCGCCCGACGTCGACCCGTCCGTCTTCCCGGCCGGGGTGAACGTCGAGTTCACCAGCCCGGGCGAGCCGGTCGAGGGTACCGACGGGCACGTGCTCATGCGGGTCTACGAGCGGGGTTCGGCCGAGACGCTCTCCTGCGGCACCGGCGCCTGCGCGGTGGCCGCCGTGGCGCTGCGCGACGCCGGCCGGGAGACCGGCACCATGACCGTCGACGTGCCCGGCGGCCGCCTCACCATCACGATCACCGAGGACACCTGCTGGCTCTCCGGCCCCGCCGTCCTGGTCGCCACCGGCGAGGTCACCCTCCCGGCCCCAGGGGCGTAACCACCTCCGGGCTGCGGCCCACTGCACCCCACTGCGCCCTGCTCCGGTGATCATGAAGTTGGCTGGCCGTTCCGTCCAGGTTCGGGGCGGCCAACTTCATGATCACGCGGTGGGGCGTCGGGTTTGGGTGCGGTTGTTGTCGCCCTGGCGGCAACAGGTGCACCCGGAGGGGTGGTCAGGGGGTGGCGCTGGCGTTGGCGGCGATCTCCGGGAGGTCGGCCGGGCCCGGGTCGGCGGCCGGCGGGGGCGTCGCGGCCGGGTTCTGGGCGGCGGCGCGTACGGCGGCGGCGACGGCCGGGGCGACCCGCGAGTCGAAGACGCTCGGCACGATCACCGTCGGGTTGATCTTGTCTTCGCCGACCACGTCCGCGATGGCCCTGGCCGCCGCGATAGCCATCTCCTCGGTGAACTCCTCGGCGTGCGCGTCGAGCATGCCGCGGAAGACGCCCGGGAAGGCGAGCACGTTGTTGATCTGGTTCGGCTGGTCGGACCGGCCGGTGGCGACCACGGCGGCGTGCTTGCGGGCCTCCCGCGGGTCCACCTCCGGGTCGGGGTTGGCCAGCGCGAAGACGATCGCGTCCTTCGCCATGGTGGCGATGTCGTCGCCGGTGAGCAGGTTCGGCGCGCTCACCCCGATGAAGACGTCCGCGCCCCGGACCGCGCCGGGCAGGTCGCCGGCGTAGCTCTCCCGGTTGGTGTTCTCGGCCAGCCACCGCCAGGCCGGGTTGAGGTCGGGCAGGTCGCGGTGCAGGGCGCCCTGCCGGTCGTACGCGATGATGTCGCCCACGCCCTGCCGCAGCAGCAGCTTCATGATCGCGGTGCCGGCCGCGCCGGCGCCGGAGACGACGACGCGGACGTCCGAGAGGTTCTTGCCCACCACCCGCAGCGCGTTGGTCAGCGCGGCCAGGACGCAGATCGCGGTGCCGTGCTGGTCGTCGTGGAAGACCGGGATGTCCAGCGCCTCGCGCAGCCGGGCCTCGATCTCGAAGCAGCGCGGCGCGGCGATGTCCTCCAGGTTGATGCCCCCGTACGCGGGCGCGATCGCCTTCACGATCTGCACGATCTCGTCGGTGTCCTGGGTGTCCAGCACCACCGGCCAGGCGTCCACCCCGCCGAAGCGCTTGAACAGCGCCGCCTTGCCCTCCATCACGGGCAGCGAGGCGGCCGGGCCGAGGTTGCCCAGGCCGAGCACGGCGGAGCCGTCGCTGACCACGGCGACGGTGTTGCGCTTGATGGTGAGCCGGCGGGCGTCGGCCGGGTTCTCGGCGATCGCCATGCAGACCCGGGCCACCCCCGGCGTGTACGCGCGGGACAGCTCGTCCCGGTTGCGCAGCGCGACCTTCGAGTTGACCTCGATCTTGCCGCCCAGGTGGAGCAGAAACGTCCGGTCGGAGACCTTGCGGACGTCCACCCCGTCGAGCGCGGTCAGCGCGTCGACCACCTGGTCGGCGTGGCCGGCGTCGGCGGTGTCGCAGGTGAGGTCGACGATCACGTGGGCCGGGTCGGAGTCGACCACGTCCAGTGCGGTGACGATGGCGCCCGCCTCGCCCGCCGCGGTGGTCAGCCGCCCGATGGAGGAGGCGTCCGCGGGGACCGCGATCCGGATCGTGATCGAGAATCCGGCACTCGGCAGTCGGGTGATGGCCACGAATTACTCCTCCGTCGACGCTGAGCGGCTCGCCTGGCATTTCTACTCGCCCGCCCAGGTCGGCCGGCATCCGACCCCGCTACCGGTTAGTAACGCCACGGGCATATAGCGGGTGCGTCCGGCGTTGGTACGTGTCAGGATGCTCATGCGAACGGGAAATGCCCCGGTCAACGACATAACGGACAGGAGTTGCGGTTTGCGAGAGCAGGAGACCTCCCTTCCCTACGAGAACGACGAGCTCGACGCCACCACCGGCGAGTTCGAGCTGTCGGAGCGGCAGGCGCTGCGGCGGGTCCCCGGCCTCTCCACCGAGCTCAGCGACATCACCGAGGTCGAATACCGCCAGCTGCGGCTGGAGCGGGTCGTCCTCGTGGGTGTCTGGACCGAGGGGACCCAGGACGACGCCGACAACAGCCTCACCGAGCTGGCGGCGCTGGCCGAGACGGCCGGCTCCCAGGTGCTCGAGGGGCTGATCCAGCGGCGCAACCGGCCGGACCCGGCGACCTACATCGGTCGGGGCAAGGTCGACGACCTGAGCGCGGTGGTGCTCGCCACCGGCGCCGACACGGTCATCTGCGACGGTGAACTGTCGCCGTCGCAGCTGCGCAACCTGGAGCAGCGCACCAAGGTCAAGGTGGTCGACCGCACCGCCCTGATCCTCGACATCTTCGCCCAGCACGCCAAGAGCCGCGAGGGTCGGGCGCAGGTCGAGCTGGCTCAGCTCGAATACCTGCTGCCGCGACTGCGCGGTTGGGGTGAGACCCTCTCCCGCCAGACCGGTGGTAGCGGCCGCGGCGGCGGCGCCGGCGGCGGCGTGGGCGTGCGTGGTCCGGGTGAGACCAAGCTGGAGACCGACCGGCGGCGAATCCGGCACCGCATCTCGCGGCTGCGTCGCGAGATCAAGAGCATGGCGACGGTACGCCAGACCAAGCGCGCCCGCCGCTCCCGCAACGCGGTGCCCGCCGTGGCCATCGCCGGCTACACCAACGCCGGCAAGTCCAGCCTGCTCAACCGCCTCACCGGGGCGGGCGTGCTGGTGGAGAACGCGCTGTTCGCCACCCTGGACCCGACGACCCGCCGGGCCACCGCCTCCGACGGCCGGCTCTACACCCTCTCCGACACGGTCGGGTTCGTCCGGCACCTGCCGCACCAGATCGTCGAGGCGTTCCGCTCGACGCTGGAGGAGGTCGCCGACGCCGACCTGGTGGTGCACGTGGTCGACGGCGCCCACCCGGACCCGGAGGAGCAGGTCCGGGCGGTCCGCGAGGTGCTCGCCGAGGTGGGCGCCGACCGGCTGCCCGAGCTGCTGGTGGTCAACAAGGTCGACGCCGCCGATGAGGAGACGCTGCTGCGGCTCAAGCGGCTCTGGCCGGAGGCGGTCCTGGTCTCCGCGCACACCGGGCGCGGGGTCGACGGGCTGCGCGAGGCCATCGAGCAGCGGCTCCCGCGGCCGGCCGTGGAGGTCCGGGCGGTGCTCCCGTACGACCGGGGCGACCTGGTGGCCCGGGTGCACCGGCAGGGTGAGGTGCTCAGCACCGCGCACCTGCCCGAGGGCACGCTGCTGCACGTCCGGGTGGGCGAGGCGCTGGCCGCCGAGCTCGTGCCGTACCGGGCCGGAGACCGGCTCACCAGCGACGAGCCGGTGGCCGCCGGGCGGTGAGCCATCCGGCGTCACCCGCCGGAAACGCGGGCCGTGCGACACTTGGCGCCATGCGGCACGCTGTCTCCTCGGTCACGATCGCGCTGAGCCTCGTCGGCGCGGTCGTGGCACCGGCCGGGCTCGCCCTGGCGGCTCCCGCCGCGGCCCCCGTGCTGGCTGCGGCTCCCAAGAAGAAGTGCACGGTCGACGACAAGCGGCTCCGGGAGCTGTCCGGCCTCGTGGCCACCAGCACCGGCTACGTCGTGATCAACGACAGCACCGACGACGAGAGCCGCAAACGGGTCTTCTTCCTCGACACGAAGTGCGAGATCGCCAACCCGGTCCGATACACGGGCTCCGGTCCCTACGACACCGAGGACCTGGCCGTTGGGCCGGACAAGAAGACGCTCTTCATCGCCGACACGGGTGACAACGTCGAGGCCAAGACCCGGCGGGAGCGGGTCGCGGTCTGGACCATGCCGCTGAGCGGGTCGAAGCAGCCGGTGCTGCACCGGCTGGCCTACCCGGGCAAGGAGCCGCACGACGCCGAGGCGCTGCTCGTCGGCGACGACGGCCTGCCGCTGGTCATCACGAAGGACCTGTCCGGCAAGTCGGAGATCTTCACGCCGACGGTCAAGCTGAAGAGCAGCGCTGACCTCGAGGCCATTCCGATGAAGAAGGTCGGCGAGGTCACCCTGCCCAAGACCAACACCGAGAACAAGCTCGGCGGCCCCGGCCGGTTGCTGATCACCGGCGCGGCCCGCTCGCCCGACGGCGCCAGGGTGGTGCTGCGCACCTACGCCGACGCCTTCGAGTTCGACGTGACGGGCGGCAACGTCGTCGGCGCGCTGACCACCGGCAAGCCCCGGGTCACCCCCCTCGCCGACCCGTTCGGCGAGGCCATCTCCTACACGCCGGACGGCAAGTCTTTCCTCACCGTCTCCGACGGCGGCCTGCTCGACGCCACGGACCCGATCGACGTCCTCAGCTACACCCCGGCCACCACCGGGGTCGAGGCGCTGCCCAACGCCGGCAAGACCGACACCAAGCCGGCCGCGCAGAAGTCCTGGATCGAAGGGCTCAGCCTCGACGAGATCACGTACCTGATCGCGGCGGTCGGCGTGGTCGGCTTGCTCATGGTCGGCGCGGGCATCTTCGGCATCCTGCGGGCCCGCCGGAAGCCGGCGCCGCCCGCCGAGCCGACCGACGAGCGCGGTGACGATTTCCCGGGCAACTCCGGCTACCCGCCGGGCAGCCGGCCCGACGCCCCGCCGCGCGGCGGGGTCTACGGCGGCGGTGGCAGCCCGGGCGGGGTCTACGGCGGCGCCCCGGCGAACGGTGGGCGGCCGGGTGGCGGCGTCTACGGCGGTGGCCGTCCGCAGGGCGGTGGCCGCGGTGGCGCCGTCTACGGTGGTGGTCCCCAGGGCGGTGGACGTCCGCCGGGTGGTGGGGTCTACGGCGGCTCCCCGGGTGGTGGCGGCTACGGCGGCGGCCGGCCCGGTGGGGGTGGAGGTTACGGCCCGGGTGGGGCCGAACCGCCGCGTCGCGAGCCCGACCGCCGGGACCCGCGTGACGGCCGCTACGGCGGCGGGGGCCAGCAGTACGGCCAGGTCCCCGGTGGCGGCCGGGAGTTCCGGGGCGACCGCTACTGAGCGCAGGAAAACGGGGGGTGACCAACGGTCACCCCCCGTTTTCGTGGTCTCAGATGCGGCGGAGCACGGCGACCACGCGGCCCATGATCGTGGCGTCGTCGCCGGGGATCGGGTCGAAGGCCGGGTTCTGCGGCATCAGCCAGACGTGCCCGTCGCGCCGCCGGTAGGTCTTCACGGTCGCCTCGCCGTCGAGCATGGCCGCCACGATGTCACCCACCTCGGCGGTCGGCTGCTGCCGGACCACCACCCAGTCGCCGTCGCAGATGGCAGCGTCGAGCATCGAGTCGCCCTTGACCTGGAGCATGAAGACCTCGCCCTCACCGACCAGCTCGCGGGGGAGGGGGAAGATGTCCTCCACCGCCTGCTCGGCGAGGATCGGACCACCGGCGGCGATCCGACCCAGCATCGGCACGTAGGCCGGGGTGGGGCGCTGGGCGCGGGCCGCCTCGTCGTCGATGTCGCTGGGCGCCCGGACGTCCACGGCGCGGGGCCGGTTGGGGTCGCGGCGCAGGAAGCCCTTCTTCTCCAGCTCCTTGAGCTGGTAGGCGACGCTCGACGGGGAGACCAGGCCGACGGCCTCGCCGATCTCGCGCACGCTCGGCGGGTAGCCGTGGCGCTCCACCCAGGTGCGGATGAACTCCAGGATCCGGCGCTGCCGGGCGGTGAGGTCGACCGTCGCCGGATCGGGGAAGCTGCTGACCACCGGGGTGACCGGACGCACGGCGGACTGGGCGGCCCGGGTGCGCGCGGTGCGGGGTCGGCGGGTCGCCGGCGGACCCGCCCCGTCGATCGGCTGCGGGTTCTTCTGCCGGCTGGCCCGGTCCTCGGTCACGTCCGTCCTCCCTGGTCGGCGCTGGGTGCCTCGTCGGCTCGTGGTGCGTGCTCAGGTGGTGCTGTCGACCGGCCCGCCGTGATCCGCCGCGCCCGGTCGTTGTTGACCGTATAGGTGAGATCGGCCATTTTCAAACATCTGTACGACCTGTTGTCGGCGTGTCGCGCCAAAATCCTGGATTTCCGAACGCCTGTTCTGATAAATGGTACGTCGCTCTCGAACGAATGTTCCATCCCGGCGTCCCGTGACCCCGGCGGCCGCCGGCCGTTGGGCCCCTCGGAACGCCGGGGACGGGGTGGCACGGGTGCGTGATTCTGATGACGCGCCGGACACGCGGTTCAACTTGACCTCGCTAGTACGACGGCATACGGTCGACCCCTAGATGTTGTGGTTACATGGGCGTAAGTCGCCTACAGGTTGGGTCCGGTTACCGACCGCACTCCCGCACCGCCGACCCGGCGGCGGCCATCGAGAGATGGTGCCGCCGTGGTGACGCGTGCCCGGAGGCGGGCGGCGGGCCGCGGTCGATGAAGGAGGTAAGGCGATGCGGTGTCCGTACTGCCGGTACGCCGACTCCCGGGTGGTCGACTCGCGGGAGGCCGACGACGGCCAGCTCATCCGGCGGCGGCGGTCCTGCCCGGAGTGCGGCAAGCGGTTCACCACCGTCGAGGAGGCGGTGCTCGCGGTGGTCAAGCGCAGCGGGGTGACCGAGCCGTTCAGCCGCACCAAGATCATCGGCGGGGTGCGCAAGGCGTGCCAGGGCCGGCCGGTCGACGACGACTCCATCGCGCTGCTCGCGCAGAAGGTCGAGGAGACCGTCCGGGCCAAGGGGGCCGCCGAGATTCCCAGCCACGAGGTCGGGTTGGCCATCCTCGGGCCGCTGCGCGACCTCGACGAGGTGGCGTACCTGCGGTTCGCCAGCGTCTACCGCTCCTTCGACTCGCTTGCCGACTTCGAGCGCGAGATCGAGACGCTGCGGGCCGCCGCGCGGGCCCGGGAGGGTGCCGGGGCCGTCGAGGCCGCCGGCGCGACCAGTTGAGTTTCACGGATTTCTGACAGTTTGACGACGCGCGGTGGGTGACCGCGCTGACGAGGGGGGCGAGGGCGTGACGACCAGCAAGTCACGGAACAAGGCCGGGGCAGGGCTGAAGATCGAGCGCGTCTGGACGACCGAGGGGGTGCATCCCTACGACGAGGTCACCTGGGAGCGCCGCGACGTCGTGATGACGAACTGGCGGGACGGTTCGATCAACTTCGAGCAGCGCGGGGTGGAGTTCCCCGAGTCCTGGTCGGTCAACGCGGCCAACATCGTGACCACCAAGTACTTCCGGGGCGCGGTGGGGACCCCGGAGCGGGAGTGGTCGCTCAAGCAGCTGATCGACCGGGTGGTCGGCACCTACCGCACCGCCGGTGAGGAGTACGGCTACTTCGCCACCCAGGCGGACGCCGAGGTGTTCGCGCACGAGCTGACCTGGATGCTGCTGAACCAGGTGTTCAGCTTCAACTCGCCGGTCTGGTTCAACGTCGGCACGCCGTCGCCGCAGCAGGTCAGCGCCTGCTTCATCCTGGCCGTCGACGACTCGATGGACTCCATCCTCGACTGGTACAAGGAGGAGGGGCTGATCTTCAAGGGCGGCTCCGGCTCCGGCGTCAACCTGTCCCGGATCCGCTCCTCCCGCGAGCTGCTGTCCTCCGGCGGCAACGCCTCCGGCCCGGTCAGCTTCATGCGCGGCGCGGACGCCTCCGCCGGCACCATCAAGTCCGGCGGCGCCACCCGGCGGGCGGCCAAGATGGTCATCCTCGACGTGGACCACCCGGACATCCAGGAGTTCGTGGTCACCAAGGCGCGCGAGGAGGACAAGATCCGCGCGCTGCGGGACGCCGGCTTCGACATGGACCTGGGCGGCGCCGACATCGTCAGCGTGCAGTACCAGAACGCCAACAACTCGGTCCGGGTCTCCGACGAGTTCATGACCGCGGTGGAGAACGGTGGCGGCTTCGACCTGCGCGGCCGGCTCGACGGCCAGGTCATCGAGACGATCGACGCCAAGAAGCTGTTCCGCGGCATCTCCCAGGCCGCCTGGGAGTGCGCCGACCCCGGCCTCCAGTACGACGACACCATCAACGACTGGCACACCTGCCCGGAGACCGGGCGGATCACCGCGTCGAACCCGTGCTCGGAGTACCTGCACCTGGACAACTCCTCGTGCAACCTGGCCTCGCTGAACCTCATGAAGTTCATGCGCGCCGACGGCGGCTTCGAGGTGGAGAAGTTCGTCAAGTCGGTCGAGTTCGTCATCACCGCGATGGACATCTCGATCTGCTTCGCCGACTTCCCGACCGAGAAGATCGGTGAGACCAGCCGCGCCTACCGGCAGCTCGGCATCGGCTACGCCAACCTCGGCGCGCTGCTGATGGCCTCCGGCCTGCCGTACGACTCGGAGCAGGGCCGGGAGGTCGCCGCGGCGATCACCTCGCTGATGACCGGCACCGCCTACCGCCGCTCCGCCGAGCTGGCCGGCGTCGTCGGCCCGTACGACGGCTACGCCCGCAACGCGGAGCCGCACAAGCGGGTCATGCGCAAGCACGCCGCCGCCAACGACGAGATCAAGCCGGCCGGCACGGTGGCCACCGCGATCGTCCGCGAGGCAACCAAGCAGTGGACGCTGGGCAACAAGATCGGTGACAAGAACGGCTGGCGCAACTCGCAGGCCAGCGTCCTCGCGCCGACCGGCACCATCGGCTTCATGATGGACTGCGACACGACCGGCGTGGAGCCGGACCTGGCGCTCGTCAAGTTCAAGAAGCTGGTCGGCGGCGGCTCCATGCAGATCGTCAACCAGACCGTGCCGCGCGCCCTGCGCAGCCTCGGCTACCCCGAGGAGCAGGTCGAGGCGATCGTCGAGCACATCGCCGACCACGGCCACGTGGTGGACGCCCCGGGCCTCAAGCCGGAGCACTACCCGGTCTTCGACTGCGCCATGGGTGAGCGGTCGATCGCCCCGATGGGCCACGTGCGGATGATGGCGGCGATCCAGCCGTTCGTCTCCGGCGCCATCTCCAAGACGGTCAACATGCCCGAGCAGGCCACCGTCGAGGACGTCGAGAAGATCTACTTCGAGGGCTGGAAGCTCGGCCTCAAGGCGCTGGCGATCTACCGGGACAACTGCAAGGTCGGCCAGCCGCTCTCGGTGGCCAAGTCCAACAAGACCGCCGCCGAGACCCAGGCCCCGGCCGCCGAGGTCGAGAAGGTCGTGGAGAAGGTCGTGGAATACCGGCCGGTCCGCAAGCGGCTGCCGAAGAAGCGCCCGTCGGAGACCATCTCGTTCTCGGTCGGCGGCGCCGAGGGTTACCTCACCGCCTCGTCGTACCCGGACGACGGCCTCGGCGAGGTCTTCCTCAAGATGTCGAAGCAGGGCTCGACCCTGGCCGGCGTGATGGACGCCTTCTCGGTGGCCATCTCCATCGGTCTCCAGTACGGCGTCCCGCTGGAGACGTACGTCAGCAAGTTCACCAACATGCGCTTCGAGCCGGCCGGTATGACCGACGACCCGGACGTGCGGATGGCGGCCTCGGTGATGGACTACATCTTCCGTCGCCTGGCCCTGGACTTCCTGCCGTACGAGCGCCGCGCTGAGCTGGGCATCTTCACGGCCAAGGAGCGGGCCGCCCAGCTCGCGGCCGAGGCGGAGGCGGAGGCGAGCGGTGCGGACCTCACCGCGATGGCCGCCTCCGCCCCGGTCGAGGCGCCCGAGCCGAAGGCGGTCGTCCAGCCGAAGCAGGAGGTGGCCGACGTGGCCGCCGCCAAGCCGGCGCCGTCGGTGGGCTCCAGCACCGAACTGCTGGAGGCCGTGATCGGCAAGGCCGCGGACGCGCCGCTCTGCTTCACCTGCGGCACGAAGATGCGGCCGGCCGGCAGTTGCTACGTCTGTGAGGGCTGCGGCTCCACCAGCGGCTGCAGCTGACGCACGACCGCTCGCGAGCGCGGCAGGGGATCTTCCCTGCCGCGCTCGCGGCCTTTCGCCGATGGACGGGTTCGACGGCGACCCGCTGGAGCGACGGAACTCACGCCGCCGGCGCAACCCGGTCGCGGCGGCCGGCTGGGATGCTCGGGCCATGACCACTGCGGACCGTTACACCGCCTTCAGGCGCGAGGTGCGTGGGGTGTCGCCGGCCTACGAGCGGCTGTCGGAGGCGGTTGCCCGCGACGACGAGCTGCTGGCCCGGCTCGACACCCTCCCGCCGGCCAAGCGCCAGCCGAACCTGCTCTTCGGTGTGGTGCGGCTGCTCGGCGGCCCGGTCACCGATCCGGCCGCCTTCCGCGGGTACGCGCTGGCGAACTGGCCGGCCGTCGAGGCGGAGATGCGGGTCCGGGCCACGCAGACGAACGAGCCGGGCCGGTGTGCCGTGCTCCTGCCGGTGCTGGCGTCGTTGCCCCAGCCGCTCGCCCTGCTGGAGGTCGGCGCCTCCGCGGGCCTGAACCTCTACCCCGACCGGTACGCCTACCGCTACGGCGACCGCCGGCTCGGCGCCGGTGAGCCGGTCCTCGACTGCGCGATCAGCGGGACTGCGCCGCCGGTCCGCAGGCCCGAGGTGGTGTGGCGGGCCGGCCTGGACCTCAATCCGCTGGACCTGACCGACCCGGCCGACGTGGCGTGGCTGGACGCGCTCATCTGGCCGGAGCACGGGCACCGCCGCGAGCGGCTGCGGGCCGCGGCGGCCGTGGCGGCGGCCGAGCCCCCGCTGCTGGTGCGGGGCGACCTGGTGGACGACCTGCCCGCGCTGGCCGCGCGGGCGCCGCGGGACGCGACCCTGGTGGTCTTCCACACCTCGGTGCTGTACCAGGTGCCGCCACCCCGGCGGGACGCGTTCGCCGAGGTCGTCGGCGGGCTGCCCGGGCACTGGATCGCCAACGAGGATCCCGACGTGCTGCGCTACCCCGCGCTGCCCGAACAACCGCCCGGCGGCTTCCACAACGTGCTGGCCCTCGACGGAAGGCCGCTGGCCTGGACCCGGGGCCACGGCCAGTCCCTCACCTGGTTCGGCTGAGGGTGGTCGGACCCGGCCGGATCTTGGACACGTGCCGTTCGTGGCGAACGGTGGGTGTCCAGGATTCACCGCGGAGACGAGAATGGGATCGTGGTGAGGCTCCCGGTCGTCGACGAATTCGCCGGTGAACTCGCGGCGCTCGGTTGGGTCACCGACCTGCTGGTGGCCGGGTCACTGGCGACCGGCGACTACCGGCCCGGCGTGAGCGACCTCGACCTGGTGGCGCTGACCGACGGGCCGGTCGTCGACGCGCGGGAGGCCGCGCTCGTCGCCGTGCACCGCCGCCTCGACGCCGACGGCGCCGCCGGGCTGCACCTGGGCTGCGTCTACGTCGACAGCGCCACCGTCGCGGACGTCCACCGGAAGCATCCGACGTGGACGCACGGGCAGCTCGTCCAGCGCATCCTGTCCGGCATCACCCGGGCGGAGCTCGTCCGCCACGGGTACGCCGTCCTCGGCCGTCCGCCCGGCGAGGTGTTCCCGCCGGTGGGCGACGACGACGTGCGAGCCGCCGCCCGCGCCGAACTCACCGGCTACTGGGCCTGGGCGGCCCGGCGTCCGTGGTTGTGGCTGGAGCCCGCCCTCGCCGACCTCGGTCTCACCTCGATGGCTCGCGGCCGGCACGCGCTGCGCCACGGCGACCTGCTCACCAAGACCGCGGCGGTCGAGGCGGCCCACGCCCCGGCCTGGCTGATCGACCAACTCGCGGCTCGGCGCAGGGGAGAGCCGGTCACCTCCCCCCGGCTCCGCACGGCCCTGATCGCCTGGCGGGACGCCCGCCGCACGGTACGCGGGGCCCACCGGCGGTGACACCGTGTTGACCATGAAGTTGTCGTCCCGACCCGCCGGAGCGGGGGCGACAACTTCATGATCAACCAGGCGTGGTGACCTCGGTGAGGCGACCGGTGAGGAAGGCCCGTTCCGCCTCGTTGTCGACCAGGTCGAGCGCCGCGCGGTAGGCGTCCGCGGCTTCGGCCGGCCGGTCGAGGCGGCGCAGCAGGTCGGCGCGGATGGCCGGGAGGTAGTGGTAGCCGGCCAGGTGGGGGTCGGCCGCCAGCGCGTCGACCTCCGCGAGGGCCGCGGCCGGTCCGTCGACCATGGACACGGCGACCGCCCGGTTCAGCGCCACCACCGGGGACGGCCAGCGCTTGAGCAGCTCGTCGTAGAGGCGGACGACCTGCGGCCAGTCGGTGGCGGCGTAGCTGGGGGCGACCGCGTGCAGCGAGGCGATCGCGGCCTGGAGGGCGTACCGGCCGACCCGGCCGGTGCGGAACGCGCCCAGGACCAGCTGGTTCCCCTCGGCCGTGGCGGCCCGGTCCCAGCGGGACCGGTCCTGTTCCTCCAGCACCAGCAGCCGCCCGGCGGCGTCGGTGCGGGTGGCCCGGCGGGCGTCGGTGAGCAGCAGCAGGGCGAGCAGCCCGCGTACCTCCGGCTCGTCGGGCATCAGGGCGAGCAGCATCCGGGTCAGGTGCACGGCCCGGTCGACCAGGTCGGCGCGGACCAGGTCGGCGCCGGTCGGCGCGGTGTGCCCGGCGGTGAAGAGCAGGTGGATCACGGTGAGCACCGTGTCGAGCCGTTCGGGCAGCTCGGCGGCCTCCGGCACCCGGTAGGGGATCCGGGCGGCGGCGATCTTCTTCTTGGCCCGGGTCACCCGGGCCGCCATGGTCGTCTCGGTGACCAGGAACGCCCGGGCGATGTCGCCGGTGGCCACCCCGCAGACCAGGCGCAGGGTCAGCGCCACCTGCGCCTCCCGGGCCAGCGCCGGGTGGCAGCAGGTGAACACCAGCCGCAGCCGGTCGTCGGGGACCGCGTCCCCGCCGGGCTCCTCCACCATCTCGGCCTCCGCCGGCTCGACGAGCAGGGGCATCTTCGACCGGAACACCTTCTCCCGGCGCAGCACGTCGAGCGCCTTGCGCTTCGCCGTGGCGGTCAACCAGGCACCCGGCTTGTCGGGTACGCCGTCGCGCGCCCACGCGGCCAGCGCGGCCAGGTAGGCGTCCTGCACGCACTCCTCGGCCACGTCGAGGTCGCCGGCGACGCGCGCCGTCGCGGCGAGCACGAAGGCCCACTCGCGACGGTGCGCGTCCACCACCGCCCGTTCGGCGGCGACCGTGGCGGCGTCGCTCACTCGGCCGGCGGCTGGAAGAGCGGCCGGACCTCGACGCCGCCGTCGATGGTGGCCGGGTTCAGCTTGGCGATCTTCAGGGCCACGTCCAGGTCGGGCGCCTCCAGGATGAAGAACCCGGCGACGACCTCCTTGGCCTCGATGAACGGGCCGTCGGTCACCACGTCGCCGCGGATCGCCGTGGCCGTGGTGCTCGGCTGGAGCGCGAACCCGGTGAGGATCTGCCCGCCCAGCTCGGCGACCTGGTCGCCGTAGCGCTCCAGCAGGGCCACGTAGTCGGGGGTCAGGTCCATCGGGTCGGCCGGCGCGGGCGAGTAGACGAGGACTGCGTACTGGGCCATCGGTCTCTCCTTGGGGTTGTCGTTTCCCTCTTCCGTCTCACCGACGGACGGTCGCGGCCGGATTCGACAGCGGTCCGGGGAAAAATCCTGCCTCTTTTCAGGACGCCGCGAAGTCCCGCATCCGCCGCAGCGGCGAAAAAACCACGAACAGCGCCGCGCTCCACATGCCGAGCACGCAGACCAGCAGCGCCGGGCGCAGCCCGAGCCGGGTGCCGAGGGTGCCGCCGAGCAGGGCGCCCAGCGGGATCACGCCGTAGCAGATCCAAAGGAACGCGGCGTTGACGCGGCCGAGCAGCCGGGCCGGGGTGACCCGCTGCCGGTAGGACATGGCCGCCACGTTGAACAGCACCGCGTTGGCCGCGAACGCCGCCGTCCCGACCGCGTAGAGCAGGGCGCCCCAGCCGGGCCGGGCCAGCGGCATGAGCAGGTAGAGCGGGCCGGGCGCGGCCATCGACACCCAGATGGTCCGGGCGCCGCCGAGCAGCGCGCTCACCCGGCCGGCCAGCACGCCGGCCAGCAGCCCGCCGACCGAACCCAGGCTGAACAGGAGACCGATGGTGGCCGGGCCGGCATGCAGCACGCGCAGCAGGTACGGCACCTCGATGGCGTGGGCGGCCATGACGAAGAAGTTCGAGGTGGCGGTGCAGGCGAGCACCAGGGCGAGGATCCGCTGCCGGCGGATGAAACCGAGCCACTCGGTCAGCGCCGCCCGGAGCGGCACCCGAGCCTCGGCGCGCGGCGCCGGGCGGTGCCGGACCAGCAGCAGCGTGACCGCGCTGGCCAGGAAGCTGGCGGCGTCGGCCACGAAGGTGCGGGCCGCCCCGAGCAGGCCGACGAGCACCCCGCCCGCGCTCGGCCCGGCCAGCTGGGCCAGGTTCTCGCTCACCTCCAGGCGCGCGTTGGCCGAGGTCAACCGCTCCGGCGGGACGAGGGCGGGCAGCAGGCTCCGGTAGGCCACCGTGAACGCCACGGTCAGCACGCCGCAGAGCCCGACCACCGCGTACAGGAAGGCCAGCGTGAGGTGGCCGGCCAGGGCGACCACCGGGACCGACAGCAGCAGCGCCGCGCGGCCCAGGTCGCACCCGATCATCAGCCGCCGCTGGTCGACCCGGTCGGCCAGCATCCCGGCCGGCAGCGAGAAGATCAGGTACGGCAGCCAGGCCAGGACGGTGAGCAGCGAGACCTGGAAGACGGTGGCGTCGAGCACGCCCGCGGCGAGCAGCGGCACGGCCACCCCGGAGACCCGGGTGCCGACCTCGCTGACCGTCTGGCCGCTCCACAGCAGCAGGAAGTCCCGGCTGCGCCACAGCGAGGTGTGGGTTCCGGTGGTCGGGGGCGTCAGCTGCTGGGTCACCGTTCGGGCCTGTCCATCGAGGTTGCGGGTGTGCGACCGGGCACGGTATCCCGCCGGGCCGCCGCCGGTCGCGGCATTTCCCCCGGGCCGGAGACGGTCGTCGCCGGGCCGGGCCGGGCCGGGTGCGGGCGGACGCGGGGCCGGCCGGCGACTAGGGTCGTCTTTCATGATCGAACCGAACTGGCTCACCGAGACGCGCGCCGCCTACGACACGGTGGCCGTGGACTACGCCCGGCTGATTCCCGACGTGCTGGAGGGCCCGCTCGACCGGGGGATGCTGGCCGCGTTCGCGGAGCTGGTGGGGTCCGGCCGGCCGGTGCTGGAGGCGGGCTGCGGGACCGGCCGGATCACCGCCCACCTGCGCAGTCTCGGGCTCGACATCTCCGGGGTCGACCTCTCCCCGGGCATGCTCGAGGTGGCCCGCCGGAACTACCCGGAACTGCGCTTCGAGGTCGGCTCGATGACCGCGCTGGACATCCCCGACGCGGCGCTGGCCGGCCTCGTGGCCTGGTACTCGATCATCCACCTGCCGCCGGACCTGCTGTCCGGGGTGTTCGCCGAGTTCCACCGGGTGCTCGCCCCGGGCGGTCACCTGCTGGTCGCGGTCAAGGCCGGCGACCAGCGGATCCGGCTGGAACAGGCGTACGGCCACACCGTCTCGTACGACGTGTACTGGCTGCCGCCGGAACGGCTCGCCGAGCAGCTCACCGCGGCCGGATTCGCGGTGCACGCCACGCTGGTCCGCGAGGCGGAGGAACTCGACCGGGGACCGCAGGCGTTCCTGCTCGCCAGGAAGGCCGACCGGTGACCGTCGCGCTCTTCACCCTGGGCGGCACGATCGCCATGGCGGGCACCAGAGCGCAGGGCGTGGTCAGCCGGCTCACCGGCGCCGACCTCACGGCCGCCGTACCGGGGCTCGCCGACATCCCGCTCGACGTGCGGGACGTCGAGGCGGTGCCCAGCGCCGCCCTGGCGTACCGGCAGATCCTGGACCTGGTGGACGCGGCCGGCGCGGCGGTCGCCGACGGGGCGGCCGGTGTGGTGGTGACCCAGGGCACCGACACCCTGGAGGAGACCGCCTTCCTGGCCGACCTGGTCTGGCCGCACCCGGCGCCGCTGGTGTTCACCGGCGCGATGCGCAACCCCACCCTGGCCGGGCCGGACGGGCCGGCCAACCTGCTCGCCGCCGCCCGGGTCGCCGCCGCGCCGGCCGCGCGGGACCTCGGGGTGCTGGTGGCGTTCAACGACGAGATCCACGCGGCCCGCTTCGTCCGCAAGACCCACAGCACCAGCACGGCCACCTTCGCGGCACCGAACGCGGGTCCGCTCGGGCACGTCATCGAGGGGGAGGTGCGGCTGCTCACCCGCCCGCCCCGGCACGCCCCGCTGCCGCCGGTGGACCGCGACCGGCTGGCCGCCACCCGGGTGGCGCTGCACACGGTCACCCTCGACGACGACCCGGCGCTGCTCGACGCGCTCGCCCCGGGCCTGGACGGCCTGGTGGTGGCCGGCTTCGGGGTGGGGCACGTGCCGCCCGACTTCGCCCCGGCGCTGGGCGAGCTGGCCGCGCGGATGCCGGTGGTGCTCGCCTCCCGGACGGGGGCCGGGTCGGTGCTGCGGAACACCTACGGCGCGGTCGGTTCGGAGGCCGACCTGCGGCGGCGCGGGCTGATCCGCGGTGGGCTGCTCGACCCATACAAGGCCAAGGTGCTGCTCCGGCTGCTGCTGGCCGCCGGCGCGGACCGGGCGGCGGTCGCCGCGGCGTTCGACCGGCACGGCTGAGCCGGCGCGCGGCCAGCACGGCGATCACCGCCGGGTGCCGGCTGAACGCCAGCCTCGGGGCGGCCTCCGTAGACTCGCGCGGTGACCGGAGAGCGACGACCGCTGGCGGACCGGCCGTTGACCGAGCCGCACCCGTCGCGGCTGTCGCCCGACCACCCGGACCGGGCGCGGATCCTGGCCGCGCACGCCGCCGCCCTGGCCGCCGGTGAGGCCGGCTACCTGGACCCGGAGAGCGGGCTCTTCGTGCTCAGCGCCGGTTTCCTGGCCCGCCGCGGCACGTGCTGCGGGCGAGGATGCCGGCACTGTCCGTACGTGGACGATTGAGGACTTCCGTCCCCGGCGGGCAGCCCGTACGGTGGCCGACGGACATCCGGCGGGCGGCCCCCGCCGACGACTGCGGAGGTCTCCACGTGCGCGCCCGGACCTGGCTGGCCGCTTCGGCCGTACTGCTGACCGCCGGCTGCGCCGCCGAGGACACACCGGTCGAGGTGCCGGCGGGGGAGCCGAGGGCGGTCGAGGTGTCCGCCGCCTCGTCCGGCGGGGCGTGCCGGCTGCTCGACTTCGCGGTGATCGCCAAGCACACGGGCGGCAGGTTCGACGTGGCCGCCGCCATCGACAAGGGCGACACGCACACCTGCGTGGTCCGGGCCGAGCGGGCCGTGCTGCCGGAGCTGACCCTGACGGTGACCGACACGTCGATCGACACGTCGACCTTCACCCTCGACGTGCTGCCCCGGGGCGCCAAGAAGGTGACCAAGCTCGGGAAGATCGCCTACCGGCACACGCTGCCGAAGACCGCGAAGAGCGGCCCGGCGGCGGAGGTGGGCTGGCTTGCCGGCGAGGGGCGGCTGGCCACGCTGCGCTGGACCAGCCCGCGCGGCACCGCCACGGCCGAGGCCGACAAGGCGGCCGGCAAGCTGGTCAACCTCGCCAAGGTGATCGACACCCGGCAGCTCTGACCGCCGGGTGCGGCGGGGCCGGGCGGGTCAGCGGGCCGCGACGAACACCCGGGAGGCCACCTCGCGGGGCAGCCGGACCCGGTCACCGGAGCGGTCGATGGAGACGCCGTCGCGTTCCTGGGCCACGGTCACCGTGGCACCGGGGTCGACGCCCGCCGCGTGCAGCTGCCGGAGGACGTCGGCGTCGGTCTGCACGCTCTCGCAGATCCGCCGCACCACGACCGGCCCGGACAGGCCCGGGAAGGCCAGGTTGCGCTCGCCCTCGGCGGTCTCGGCCTCGCGCAGGCCCGGGTCGCCCAGCTCCTCCAGGCCCGGGATCGGGTTGCCGTAGGGGGAGCGGGTCGGCCGGTTGAGCAGGTCGTAGACCCGCTTCTCCACCGCGTCGCTCATCACGTGCTCCCACCGGCAGGCCTCCTCGTGGGCCTCCTCGTAGGGCATCCCGATCACGTTCACGAGCAGCAGCTCGGCGAGCCGGTGCTTGCGCATGACCGAAACGGCGGAGGTGCGGCCCAGCGCGGTGAGCATCAGGTGGCGGTCACCCTCGACGGTGAGCAGGCCGTCCCGCTCCATCCGGGCGACGGTCTGGCTGACGGTGGGACCGCTCTGCTTCAACCGCTCCGCGATCCGCGCACGCAGCGGCGGCACCCCCTCCTCTTCCAGCTCGAGGATGGTGCGCAGGTACATCTCGGTCGTGTCGACCAGGTCATGCTTCACGTCAGCGTCCCTCCGGCGTTCGATGCTACCCCGGACCCCCGACGATCCACCGACGCCGAACCGGGAGGTCGCTGCCCGGATGGTGTTGACTGGACCGCATGTCCGGAACCGAAGACCTGCTCGTCGAGCCCGACCGGCTCGCCACCGAGCTCGACCGCGCCGATCCGCCCACCCTCCTGGACGTCCGCTGGCGGCTCGCCGGGCCGCCCGGCCGGGAGGACTACGCGGCCGGTCACCTGCGGGGCGCGGTCTTCGTCGACCTGGACACCGAGCTGTGCGGCCGGCCGGGCGCCGCCGGCCGGCACCCGCTGCCCGACCCGGCCGCGCTCCAGGCCGCGCTGCGGGCCGCCGGCGTCCGCGCCGGGCACCCCGTCGTGGTGTACGACGGCGGCGACGGCATGTCGGCCGCCCGCGCCTGGTGGACCCTGCGCTGGGCCGGCCACCGGGCGGTCCGGGTGCTGCACGGCGGCTTCCCGGCCTGGGTCGCGGCCGGCGGACCCGTCTCCACCGACGCGCCGGCGCCCGCGCCCGGCGACGTCACGGTCCGCCCGGGCGAGCTGCCGGTGCTGGACGCGGGGGAGGCCGCCCGGCTGGCCGCCGCCGACGCCGGGGTGCTGCTCGACGTGCGGGCCGCCCCCCGCTACCGGGGCGAGATCGAGCCGGTCGACCCGGTCGCCGGGCACGTCCCGGGCGCGGTCAACCTGCCCGCCCCGGAGTACGTCACCGAGGGGCGCTTCCCCGCCGCCGAGGCGCTGCGCGAGCGGTTCGCCGCCGCCGGGGTGGCCCCGGACGCGCCGGTCGGCGCGTACTGCGGATCGGGGGTGACCGCCGCGCAGGCGGTCCTGGCACTGCACCTGGCCGGCCGCCCGGACGCCGCCCTGTACGTCGGGTCGTGGAGCAACTGGGTGGCCGACCCGGACCGTCCGGTCGCCACCGGGTAGACACCCGGGCCGCGGGGCGCGCGTGTGGTGGGCCGGCCCCGGCCCGCGTGCGACGATGGCCCCATGGCCGACGACACGGTGGTGATGTGGGACGAGGCCCTGCTCGGGTACGACATGGGCGACCATCCCCTCGACCCGGTGCGGGTCGAGTTGACCATGGCACTCGCCCGCAACCTGGGGGTGCTGGACCGGCCCGGCGTCCGGCTCGTGAAGCCGGAGCCGGCCGACGACGCCCTGCTCACCCGGGTGCACGACCCGCGCTACCTGGAGGCGGTCCGGGCCGCGCCCCGCGACCCGCTCTTCGCCGGCTTCGGCCTCGGCACCTCCGACAACCCGGTCTTCGACGGCATGCACGAGTCGAGCGCGCTGATCGCCGGGGCGAGCGTGGCCGCCGCCGAGGCGGTCTGGCGCGGGGACGCCCGGCGGGCGGTCAACGTGGCCGGCGGGCTGCACCACGCCATGCCGGCCCGGGCTTCCGGCTTCTGCGTCTACAACGACCCGGCGGTGGCCATCGCCCGCCTGCTCGACCTGGGCGCGGAGCGCATCGCGTACGTGGACGTGGACGTGCACCACGGCGACGGGGTGCAGGAGATCTTCTACCGGGACCCGCGGGTGCTCACGGTCAGCCTGCACGAGACCCCGCTCGCGCTCTTCCCCGGCACCGGGTTCCCCGATGAGACCGGCGGCCCGGGCGCGGAGGGGTCGGCGGTCAACGTGCCGCTGCCGCCGGGGGTCGGCGACCCGGGCTGGCAGCGCGCGTTCCACGCGATCGTGCCGGCGGTGCTGCGGGCGTTCCGGCCGCAGGTGCTGGTCACCCAGTGCGGTGCGGACGGGCACCGGCTCGACCCCCTGGCCGACCTGCACCTGTCCGTCGACGGGCAGCGGGCCACCTACCGGGCGCTGCGGGCGCTCGCCGACGAGCTCTGCGACGGCCGCTGGGTGGCCCTCGGCGGCGGCGGGTACGCGCTGGTCGAGGTGGTGCCGCGGGCCTGGACGCACCTGCTCGCGGTGGCCACCGGGGAGCCGCTCGACCCGGCCACCCTCACCCCGCCGGGCTGGCGTGAGCTGGCGGCGCGCCGGCGGCCCGGGCAGGAGGTGCCGCTGCGGATGACCGACGACGTCGACCCGTCGTACCAGCCGTGGCAGCCCAGCGGCGAGCCGACCGCCGTGGACCGCGCCATCGCGGCGACCCGCAAGGCGGTCTTCCCGCTGCACGGGCTCGACCCGCACGACCCGCGCGACTGATCCGGCGGTGGGGGAGGACCGACCGGTGACCACTGTCGAGCAACCGGTGGACGTGCTGCTGAGCGACGGCACGACCGTCCAGCTGCGGCAGATCCGCCCGGACGACGCCGCGGCCGTCGTGGCCATGCACTCGCGCTTCTCCGAGCGCACCCGCTACCTGCGCTACTTCTCGCCGTACCCGCGCATCCCCGAGCGGGACCTGCAGCGGTTCGTCACCGTCGACCACCGCGACCGGGAGGCGTTCGTGGTGCTGGCCGGCGACCGGATCGTCGCCGTCGGCCGCTACGAGCGGCTCGGCCCCGGCTCGCCGGAGGCCGAGGTGGCCTTCGTGGTGGAGGACGCGTACCAGGGCCGGGGCATCGGGTCGGTGCTGCTGGAGCACCTGGCGGACGCGGCCCGGCGCTACGGCATCGTGCACTTCGTCGCCGAGGTGCTGCCGGCCAACGGGACGATGCTGCGGGTCTTCTCCGACTTCGGCTACCAGGTCCAGCGCCAGTACGCCGACGGGGTCGTGCACCTGAACTTCCCGATCGCACCCACCGAGGCGACGCTGGAGGTGCAGCGCGGCCGGGAGCACCGCACCGAGTCCCGCTCGATCGCCCGGCTGCTCGCCCCGCGCGGCATCGCCGTCTACGGCGCCAGCACCACCGGCCAGGGCGTCGGCGCGGCCCTGCTCGGGCACCTGCGCGACGGCGGGTTCACCGGCGCGATCGTCCCCGTGCACCCGACCGCGGCGACGGTGGCCGGGCTGCCCGCGTACCCGTCGGCGGTCGACGCCGGCGAGGACGTCGACCTGGCCGTGGTGGCCGTCGCCCCCGAGGCGGTGACCGAGGTGGTCGCCGACGCCGCGCGGGCCGGCGCGCACGGCCTGGTGGTGATCTCCGCCGGGTTCGCCGAGTCCGGCCCGGCGGGGGCGGCGGCCCAGCGCGCCCTGGTCCGCGCCGCCCACCTGGCCGGGATGCGGGTGGTCGGCCCGAACTGCCTGGGCGTCGCCAACACCGACCAGGCGGTACGCCTCAACGCCACCCTGGCCCCGGTGCTGCCCGCCCCGGGCCGGGTCGGCGTCTTCAGCCAGTCCGGCGCGTTCGGGGTGGCCCTGCTCGCCGAGGCGTCCCGGCGGGGGCTCGGCCTGTCCAGCTTCGTCTCCGCCGGCAACCGCGCTGACGTCTCCGGCAACGACCTGTTGCAGTACTGGCAGGACGACCCGGGCACCGACGTCATCACGCTCTACCTGGAGACGTTCGGCAACCCGCGCAAGTTCGCCCGGCTGGCCCGGCGGATCGGCCGGAGCAAGCCGGTGGTGGCGCTCGCCTCGCTGGCCCGCCCGCCGGGGGTCGGCGACGCGCCGGCCCTGGACGCCGCCGCGGTGAGCGCGCTCTTCGCCCAGTCCGGGGTGGTCCGGGTGGACACCGTCGCCGAGCTGCTCGACGTCGGCGTGCTCCTGGCCCACCAGCCGCTGCCGGCCGGCCGCCGGGTCGCCGTGGTCGGCAACTCCTCGGCGCTGACCGGGCTGGCCGCCACCGCCTGCGCGGCCCAGGGCCTCACGGTGGCCGACGGCTACCCGCACGACGTGGGCCCCCGGGCCAGCGCCGCCGAGTACGCCGCCGCGCTCGCCGCGTCCGCGGCCGACGAGCGGGTGGACGCCGTGGTGGCGGTGTTCGCCCCGCCGCTGCCCGGCCAGCTCACCGACCCGGAGGCCGACTTCACCGCCGCGCTGCCCGACGCGCGGACCGCCGGCAAGCCGGTGGTGGCCACCTTCCTCGCCGGCCGGGTGCCCGCCGGGGTGCCCGCCTATCCGAGCGTGGAGGAGGCCGTCCGGGCCCTGGCCCGGGTCACCACGTACGCCGACTGGCTGCGCCGCCCGCCCGGCGTGCTGCCCGAGCTGGACCGGGTGGACCGGACGGCCGGTCAGGCCGCGCTTCGTCCGGACGGCGCCGACCCGGCGGCGCTTCTGCGGGCGTACGGCATCGACGTGGTGGAGTCGGCGCCGGCGCACTCGGCCGGGGAGGCGGTGGCGGCGGCGGAACGGCTCGGCTGGCCCGTCGCGCTCAAGGCGGCCGCCCCCGGGCTGCGGCACCGCCTCGACCTGGGCGCGGTCCGGCTCGACCTGCCCGACGCCGCCGCGCTGGGCCGCGCGTACGACGAGATGGCGCCGGTCTTCGGCGCGGACGTGCTGGTCCAGCCGATGGTCCCGCCCGGGGTGGCCTGCGTGGTGGAGCTGGTGGAGGACCCGGCGTTCGGGCCGGTGGTCGGTTTCGGCCTGGGTGGCGTGGCCACCGAACTGCTCGGCGATCGCGCGTGGCGGGCGGTGCCGCTGACCGACCGGGACGCCGCCGAGCTGGTCGACGAGCCGCGGGCCGCGCCGCTGCTGCGCGGCCACCGGGGCGCCGCGCCGGTGGACCGGGCCGCCCTGGTCGACCTGCTGCTGCGGGTCGGTCGGCTCGCCGACGAGCAGCCCCGGGTCCGGTCGCTCACCCTCAACCCGGTGCTGGCCCGGCCGGACGGCATCTCGGTGCTGCACGCCACCGTCCGCACCGGCGCCGAGGCGTCCCGCCCGGACACCGGCCCGCGCCGGTTGTGAGGCTCAGGCCCGGCTGGAGATCTGCTGCACGGCCCAGGCGTTGCCGTCCGGGTCGGTGAAGAAGACGAAGCCGACGTTGTCCAGCGGGTGCTGCACCGGGCTCGGGTTCGGCCCGACCACCTGGATCTCGCTGACCGCCACGCCCCGCTCGACCAGCTCCGCGTGGGCCTTCTCCAGGTCGGGCACGACCAGTTGCAGCCCCTTGAGCGAGCCCGGCGGCATCTCGGGCACGACGCCCCGGCCGAGGACGATCGAGCAGCCGGAGCCCGGGGGCGTGAGCTGGACGATCCGCCCGAGGACCCCCAGGTCGGTGTCGTGGTCGACGGCGAAGCCGAGCCGCTCGGCGTAGAAGCTCTTGGCCCGGTCCAGATCGGAGACCGGCACGACGACTACTTCCAGTGTCCAGTTCATCGCCCCAGAGTGGTCGTTCACGGCCACCGCTTCAAGCGCGACAGGCCCCGGCGCGCCGCCGGGGCCTGTCGCGTCGGTCAGCTCAGCAGGCGTACGCCTCCAGCCGGTTGGCCCGCTCCGGGGCGCGCAGCTTCAGCAGCGTCACCTTCTCGATCTGCCGGATCCGCTCCCGGGACAGCCCGAACTCGCGGCCCACCTCGTCGAGGGTGCGCTGCCGGCCGTCGTCCAGGCCGAACCGGAGCCGGATCACCGCCTGCTCCCGCTGGGAGAGGGTGGCGAGCACGATGCGTACCTCGTTGCGCAGCTCGCCGTCGCCGGCGGCCTCACCCGGCTCCGCGTTGGGGTCGACGGCGGCCACGAAGTCGCCCAGCGCGCTCTCGCCGTCCTCGCCGACCGTCTGGTCCAGGCTCACCGGCTCCCGGTCGTACGAGATCAGCTCGATCACCTGGTACTCCGGGATCTCCAGCGCGGTGGCCACCTCGGCGACGGTGGGCTCCCGGCCCAGCGTGACCGACAGCTCGCGGCGGACCCGGACCATCCGGTTGACCTGCTCGACCATGTGCACCGGGATGCGGATGGTGCGGGCCTGGTCGGCCATGGCGCGGGTGATGGCCTGGCGGATCCACCAGGTGGCGTAGGTGGAGAACTTGTAGCCCTTGGTGTAGTCGAACTTCTCGACCGCGCGGATCAGGCCGAGGTTGCCCTCCTGGATGAGGTCGAGGAAGGCCATCCCGCGGCCGGTGTAGCGCTTGGCGATGCTCACCACCAGCCGCAGGTTGGCCTCCAGCAGGTGGTCCTTGGCGGCGCGGCCCTCGGCCGCGATCAGCTCCAGGTCGGCGCGCAGCTCGCCGGAGACCGGGGTGCAGGTGGAGAGCTTCTCCTCGGCGAACAGGCCGGCCTCGATCCGCTTGCTCAGCTCGACCTCCTGCGCCGCGGTGAGCAGCTTGGTGCGGCCGATGCCGTTCAGGTACGCCCGGACCAGGTCCGTGGAGACGCCACGCTCGTCGGTGGCGTCCAGATCGGTCATGGTGACGTCCATGTCCTGGTGCTCGATCATCTGCTGGGCCATCTCGGTCTCTCCCCGTGTCCGTCGTGCCGTACCGGTTCCGTGCCGTCCGCCGGCGCGGTGGTGCCGGTGAGGAACAGCTTGGCGGGCGGGGCGTGAAACGGGAGTGAGGCGATCGGGGACCCGACAGCAATCCGGGCGGAACGTCGGCTGTGCCTTGCCGGGCCCGGTTACCGTGCCAGCGGCCGGCCAGCGAGGCCCGGCGACGCACAGGCGATCGGAGGACGTGGTGGTCTTCAAGCGGCTCATGCAGGCGATGGGTGTGGGTGGACCGTCGGTGGAGACGGTGCTGGCCAACCCGAACTGCCGCCCCGGCGGGCAGGTGGAGGGCCGGGTCCAGGTGGTCGGCGGGGACCACCCGGTGGAGGTGAGCTACGTCGCGCTCGGCCTGGTCACCAGGGTCGAGGTGGAGAGCGGCGACTCGGAGTACGACACCACGCAGGAGTTCGGCCGCGCGCAGGTGACCGGCGCGTTCCGGCTGGACCCGGGGCAGCGGTACGAGGTGCCGTTCCGCTTCCAGGTGCCCTGGGAGACCCCGCTCACCGACCTGTACGGCCAGCACCTGCACGGCATGACCATGGGGCTGCGGACCGAGCTGGAGGTGGCCCGGGCGGTCGACAAGGGCGACCTGGACGCCGTGGCGGTGCACCCGCTGCCCGCTCAGGAGCGGCTGCTGGAGGCGTTGCTGCGGCTGGGCTTCCGGTTCGCCCGGGCCGACGTCGAGCGCGGCCACCTCTACGGCGTACGGCAGAGCCTGCCGTTCTACCAGGAGATCGAGTTCCACCCGGCGCCGCAGTACGCGCGCGCCATGAACCAGCTCGAACTGACCTTCGTCACCGACCCGCAGCAGGTGCAGGTGGTGCTGGAGCTGGACAAGCGCGGCGGCCTGTTCACCGAGGGCCACGACGCGTTCGGCCGCTTCACGGTCGACCACGCGACGGCGGACCGCACCGACTGGGCCGCCCAGCTCGACGGCTGGCTGCGCCAGTCCATGTCCCGCCGCGGCCTCTTCTTCTGACCACCGCGGGGATCACCGGCCGTCCCCGGCGATCACAGGTCCAGGAGGAGGGTGCGGGGGCCCACGTTGACGCTGTCCACCAGCATGTGGGTGCGGAAGCGGCCGGTCTCGACCTTGGCGCCGCGCTGGCGCAGCTCCCGCACCACCGCTTCCACCAGGGGCTCCGCCAGTTCCGCCGGCGCGGCGGCGGTCCAGCTCGGGCGCCGGCCCTTGCGGGCGTCGCCGTAGAGGGTGAACTGGCTGACCACCAGGATCGGCGCGCCGGTGTCGGCGGCGCTGCGCTCGTCGTCCAGGATGCGCAGCTCGTGGACCTTGCGGGCCATGGTGGCCGCCACCTGCGGGGTGTCGGTGTGGGTGACGCCGAGCAGCACCAGCAGCCCGTCGGTGATCGCGCCGACCACCTCGCCGTCGACCGTCACGGCGGCCCGACCCACCGTCTGCACCACCGCCCGCATCAGTCCGCCACCGGCTCGATCAGGCCGCGCTCGACCAGGTGCGCCACGATCGGCCCGGCCGCCTCGGCCAGCTCGTCCGGCGCGACGTCGTGCGCGGCGGCGAGCAGGGCGAGCTGGTCGCGCAGCGGCAGCCGACCGTCCGCGCCGCCGACCAGGGCGAGCACCAGCGGGTCGATCTCCTCGGACCAGCGCAGCCCGTGCGGCATGGCGAGGACCTGCCGGTCCACGGCCCAGCCGTCGGCGCCCATGGTGGCCTCCTGGCGCAGCTGGAGCCCGTCGGCGGCCCGGTAGCGGGCGGCGAGCAGACCGTCGGTGCTCCGGGCACGCAGCCAGTCCTGCCGGTCGAACCACTCGCCCACCCGGTCGCCGAGCGGCGGCTCCACCCGCTGGCGCAGGTCCTCCACCCGGACGACCGGCTCGTCGTGCCCGGTCCGGCGCAGCGAGACGATGCCGAACCCGATCGCCTCCACCTTGTGCGCGTCGAACCAGTCCAGCCAGGCCGCCATCCGCTGGGGGTCGGCCGTCTCGCCGACGTCGGTGAGCCACAGGTTGACGTACGCCATCGGGTCGGCCACCTCGCGCTGGATCACCCAGGCGTCCAGCCCGGTGCCGGCGAACCAGCCGGTCACCCGCTCGGCCCAGTCCTCGCCGGTGACGTGCACCCAGTTGGCCAGGTACTGCATCGTCCCGCCCTCGGTGAGCAGGTGCGGGGCGGCGGCGGCCAGCTCGGCCCCGATCGCGTCGCCGACCCGGCCGGAGTCGCGGTAGACGTGCGTGGTGGTGCCGGGCCCGACCACGAACGGCGGGTTGCTGACCACCAGGTCGAACCGGCGGCCGGCCACCGGGGCGACGAGGTCGCCGCGGAGCAGCTCCCAGTCCTGCCCGTTGAGGGCGGCGGTGGTGGCGGCGAAGCGCAACGCCCGTTCGGAGACGTCGGTGACGGTGATCCGGCGGGCGTGGGTGGACAGGTGCAGGGCCTGGACGCCCGAGCCGGTGCCCAGGTCCAGCGCGGTCTCCACCGGCCGGCGGACGGTCGCGCCGATCAGCGTCTGGGTGGCCCCGCCGATGCCCAGCACGTGCTGGGCGTGCAGCGGGCGGCCGGGGCGGGCGCTGGCCGGCACGTCGGCGAGCACGAACCAGTCGTCCCCGTACGGCTCCAGGTCGACCCCGGCGCGCAGGCCGTCGCCGTGCCGCTCGACCAGGCCCCCGGCCAGCGCCTCCTCGACGGTCAACGGGGCGAGCGCGGCGGCCACGGCCGGCTCCGGCTCGGTCTGGTCGCAGATGAAGACCCGGATCAGCGTCGCGAGCGGGTCGCGGTCCTCGGTGGCGCGCAGCGCGGCGCGGAAGTCGTTGCGGGCCACCGCGCCGGTGGCCTGCGGGCCGAGCCGGCCGGCGATGCCGTTGGCGGTGAAGCCCGCCCGGGTCAGCGCGGTGCGCAGCGCGTCGACGCCGGCGGGGGAGAGCAGCATGTCGTGACGGTCCACGTCGTCATCCTGCCCTCCCCGGCCGCTCTCCCGGCCGGCACCCGCCGGATCCATATCACCAGCTCAGGGTATCGGCCGTTATCTCTTTCATGTTCATCGATGCATGGCTACCATCTGCCCCAACATCCGCCGATGGGCGTCCCCGGTGTCCGAGAGCCCGGGCGCGCCCGGTAGGGAGCCAGACGATGTCCGACGTGTCCGTTCCCCGGCGACGCGCGTTGCGCGCGCTCGCCGTCACGGCCGCCGCCGCGGCCCTCACCGCCGCCGCCTCCACCCCCGCCCTCGCCGCACCGACCGGCGACGTCCGCTACGCCTCCGCCCCCGACGCCATCAGCGGCAGCTACCTCGTGGTGCTGAAGGGCGACGCGGTCGGCGCCGCGAACAGCCGCACCGCCCGCACCGCCGTGCCCGACCGGGCCGCCGGCCTGGCCAAGCGTTACGGCGGCAGCGTCGGCACGGTGTGGAGCGCCGCCCTCACCGGCTACAGCGCGAAGATGAGCCCCGCGCAGGCCCGACGGCTGGCCGCCGACCCGGCCGTCGCGTACGTCGAGCAGGACCGCGTGGTCACCACCCAGGCCACCCAGACCAACCCGCCGTCCTGGGGCCTGGACCGGATCGACCAGCGCAACCTGCCGTTGAACTCCAGCTACACCTACCCGAACACGGCCTCGAACGTCCGGGCGTACATCATCGACACCGGCATCCGGACCACCCACACCGACTTCGGTGGCCGGGCCACCTGGGGCACCAACACCGTCGACAGCAACAACACCGACTGCAACGGCCACGGCACCCACGTGGCCGGCACCGTCGGCGGCACCCGGTACGGCGTGGCCAAGGGCGTCCGCCTCATCGCGGTGAAGGTGCTCAACTGCTCCGGCAGCGGCAGCACCACCGGCGTGGTGAGCGGCATCAACTGGGTCACCTCGAACGCCGTGAAGCCGGCCGTGGCCAACATGAGCCTCGGCGGCGGCGCCAGCAGCTCGATCGACAACGCGGTGACCAGCTCGGTCAACTCCGGCGTCACCTACGCGGTCGCGGCCGGCAACTCCAGCGCCAACGCCTGCAACTCCTCGCCGGCGCGGGCCGCCGCCGCGATCACCGTCGGCTCCACCACCAGCAGCGACGCGCGCTCGTCCTTCTCCAACTACGGCTCCTGCGTGGACATCTTCGCCCCCGGGTCGAGCATCGTCTCCGCGTACCGGACCAGCGACACCGCCAGCAGCACGCTGAGCGGCACCTCGATGGCGTCGCCGCACGTGGCCGGCGCGGCGGCGCTGGTGCTCGGCGCCAACCCGTCGTACACCCCGGCGCAGGTGACCAGCTACCTGACCACCAACGCCACCACCGGCAAGGTGACGAACCCCGGCTCCGGCTCGCCGAACCGGCTGCTCTTCGTCGTCAACTGACGCGTCGCGCGGCCACACGGCCCGGTGGACCCCACCCCTGTCCACCGGGCCGTGCCGCGCGTGCCGCGGGGAGTCGGCGTGGCGGGCGGCGGCCGGCGGGGCAGGATGGGGGCATGACGCTCTCGCTGCCCATCGACCCGCAGGCCAACGAGCTGCTGGCGCGCAGCCCGCTGGCCCTGCTCCTCGGCATGGTGCTGGACCAGCAGGTGCCGATGGAGAAGGCGTTCTCCTCCCCGTACGTGCTGGCGCAGCGGCTCGGCCACGAGCCGGACGCCCGGGAACTGGCCGGCTACTCCCCGGAGGCCCTGGTCGAGCTGTTCGCCACGCCGCCGGCCCTGCACCGCTTCCCGAAGGCCATGGCGGCCCGGGTGCAGGAGGTCTGCCGGGCCCTGGTCGAGCGCTACGACGGCGACCCGGCCCGGCTCTGGTCGGAGGCGGCCGACGGCGGGGACCTGCTGCGCCGGGTCGGCGAGCTGCCCGGCTTCGGCCGGCAGAAGGCGCAGATCTTCGTGGCCCTGCTCGGCAAGCGGTTCGGCATCACCCCGGACGGCTGGCGCGAGGCGGCCGGCGGCTACGGCGACGCGGACGCGTACCGGTCGGTGGCCGACGTGACCGACCCCGAGTCGCTGCGCCGGGTCCGGGAGTTCAAGCAGCGGATGAAGGCGGAGGCGAAGGCCGCCAAGGGCTGACGCCACCCGCGCCCGCCGGAACACCCGCCTCGCCGAGGTGAGCCGCCGAACCGCTGACACGCAACCGGTACGGCGGCCCGGTCGTTGGGAGCCAGGGCGGCGGACGGGGGTGGCACGGTGGCGGAACGCGGTGCCGCGCTGCTGCGCCCGCCGGAAAGCGCCGCCCGTGCCACCTTCCTGGAACTCTTCTTCGACCTGGTCTTCGTCTTCGCGCTGACCCGGGTCTCCCAGCGGCTGATCAACAGCCTGCCCGCCACCGGGTGGACGCTGGCCGCCGCGGTCGGCCGTACGGTGCTGCTCTTCCTGGTGCTGTGGGTGGTCTGGACGATCACCGTCTGGGTGACCAGCCGCTACGAGCCGGAGCAGACCGTCATCCAGGCCGTCGTGGTCGGCACGATGTTCGCCAGCCTGGTGATGGGGGTGGCGCTGCCGCGGGCCCTGGAGGAGCGGGCGCTGCCGTTCGCCCTCGCGTACCTGGCGGTGATGCTCGGGCGGCCGCTGGTCGTCGCCGCCGCGCTGCACGGCCATCCACGGCGGCTGGTCCCGCTCCGGCTGGCCGCCTGGGCGGGGTTGACCGCGCCGCTGTGGCTGGCGGGGGCACTCGGCCCCGAGGGCGTGCGCCTGCCGCTCTGGGCCCTCGCGCTGACCGTGGACTACGCGGCCCTCTTCACCGGCTGGCCGCTGCCCCGGATCGGGTCCGCGCCGACCGGCGGGTGGCGGATCGCCGGCGAGCACCTGGCCGAGCGCTACCAGCAGATCTTCCTCATCGCGCTGGGCGAGTCGATCCTGGTCATCGGGGTGACCTACAGCGGCGAGAAGTTCTCCGGCGAGGGCGCGGGCGCCTTCGGGCTCGCCTTCGTGACCACCGCGCTGCTCTGGCGGATCTACTTCCACCGGGCCGGGCACCTGCTGGCCGAGGCGCTGCGGCTGGCGCCCGTGCCGGGCCGGCTGGGCACGTCGGCCACGATCACCCACCTGGTCATCGTGCTGGGCGTGCTCACCGCGGCGGTCGGCTACGAGGTGGTCATCGCCGAGCCGTTCCACCGGTCCGACGAGGCGCTGCTGCTGTTCGTGGTGGGCGGGCCGCTGCTCTTCCTGGCCGCCCGGGCCCGCTTCGAGTACGAGATCTTCGGCCGGGTCTCGCTGACCCGGATCCTCGGCGCGGGCGTGCTGCTCCTGCTCGTGCCGCTGCTGGCGCACGGTCCCGCCGTGCTGGCCCTGGCCCTGGTGGCCGCCGTCCTGGCCGTGGTGGCGCTGCTGGACGCGTGGCGCAGCCGGGGGCGCCCGCCGGAGATGTCGGCCTCGCCGTTCGGCCGGACGGGGCCGGAGAGCAGCGGCCCGGAGGCCTGACCCTCAGGCGGCGGTGGGGCGGGACAGCGCGGCCAGGGCCCGGCGCACGTCGGCCAGGGAGACCGTGGCGGACTCGTCGAGATCGGCCAGGCCGGCCTCGATCCACTGCCGCATGAGCGTGGTCACCCCGATGCCGCGCGCCTCGGCGGCCGCCCGGACCCGGTCGTACGTCTCCAGCGGCAGGCGCACCGAGCGGCTGACCATCGGCACGTCGGTGTCGGGGGTGGGCAGCTCCGCGGGCTGGGTCTCGTCGATCAGGTCGGCGAGCGCGTCGCCGGCGTCGTGGAACCGCTTGGTCGCCTCGTTACGGTGCATCGTGACCGCCTCCTCGTCGGCGTGACCTCCGCACCGCGTCGTCGTAGCGCTTGGCCTCGACGTCGCTCAGCTCGCGGGCGGAGAGGATGTCCCAGTCGTTGTCGCTGCCGTCGGCCTCGGCCAGCAGCACCGCGAGGCGTCGACCCCGGTGGTCGGTCGCGTAGACCACCATGACGTCGTCCCCGAGGTGCCGGATGACCCGCCGGCTGCTGTGCAGGGCTTCCCAGACTTCCCCGGGCGTGACGTCGTAGACCCGCAGGTTGGCCAACGCCTCGTCGGTGAAGCTGAACCGGTTGCCCACGAACGGAGCGTACCACGCACGTAACACGCGCCGCCCTTGTCACGATTTTCGCCGATCAACCGTCGAGGGTGACAGGATGAGTCGTAATCCCTCGAGGAGGTCCGTGGTGAAGCGTCAGGCGTACCAGCCGATCCTGATCACCGACGCCTCGCGCAGCCAGGACGACCAGCTCACCAGCCGGCAGAAGCGCTACGTGCTGATGATGGGAATCCGGGTCGCGTGCCTGGTGCTCGGTGCGGTCCTGGTCGGCGTCAAGGCACCACTGCTCTGGCTGTGGCTGCCGCTCTGCGCCCTCGGGATGGTGCTGATCCCCTGGCTGGCCGTGCTGCTGGCCAACGATCGTCCGCCCAAGGAGCAGCACCGGCTGGCCGGGAAGTTCCAGCCCCGCCACCTGGACGAGACGCCGCCCATGGCGCTCGCCGCCGAGGAGCGCCCGCACAAGGTCATCGACGCCGAGCCCTGACCGGCCCGGGCGGCAGCCGCCCGGACCGGTCCGCCCGTCAGGGCTGGGGCCGCGCGCCGACGGTGGTGACCGCCAGCGCGCCGAGATCGCCGGCCCGGGACAGCGCCGCGCGCGGGTCCGCGCCGGCCAGCCACGCGGTGAGCAGGCCGGCGGCGAAGGCGTCGCCCGCCCCGGTCACGTCCACCACGGCCACCCCGGGCGCCGGGGCCGTCTCGACCAGCCCGGTCCGGTCCACCCAGACCGCGCCGGCCGCACCCCGCTTCACCACCACCCGGTGGGCGACCGAGGTCAGCGCCCGGGCCTGCGCCGCCGGGTCCAGCCCGCCGGCCAGCACCGTCGCCTCGTCCGTGTTGACCAGCAGCAGGTCGACGTCGCGTACCCAGGTCAGGAAGGCCGTGCCGACCCGCCGCAGCGGGGCCGCGGAGGCCGCGTCGACGCTGGTGGTGAGCCCGCGCTCGCGGGCGGCGGCCAGCGCGCGCAGGCCCGCGCCGCGCGACCCGACGTCCAGCAGGGTGTACGCGGACAGGTGCAGGTGCCCCGCGTCGGGCGCCGCGGCGACGGTCCGGTCGACGTGCTCCGTGGTCAGCCGCAGGTTCGCCCCCCGCTGGCTGACCATGGTCCGCTCCCCGTCGTGGGTGAGCACGATGACCGTGCCGGTGGGGTAGCCCTCGTGCCGCTCCACGGCACAGGTCACCCCGACCCGCTCCAGCTCGGCGACCCGCTCCCGGCCCGTCTCGTCGTCGCCCACGGCGGCGACCAGCGTGACGGCCGCCCCCTGCCCGGCGAGCCAGGCCGCGGTGTTGGCCGCCTGGCCGCCGCCGCTGAACCGGATTCCGGCCGCGGTGTCCGAGCCGGTGGCGAGGGGACCGGAGAGCACCGCGAGGACGTCGGTGATGACGTCGCCGACGACGACGATGCGAGGTGCGGGGCTCATGCCGCGGCGGCGGTGTGGCGGGCCGCCGCGGCGACCGCGATCCGTGCCGCCAGGTCGGCGTTGCGCAGGATGATCCGCACGTTCACCGCCAGGCTGGCGCCCTCGGTGGCGGAATGGAAGTGGGCCAGCAGGAACGGGGTCACCGCCTTGCCGGTCACCCCGTCGCGGGCCAGCATGGCCAGCCCGGTGGCCAGGGTGCGGTCGTGCAGCGCCGGGTCGAGCTGCTCGTCCACCGGCAGCGGGTTCGCCACGATCAGCCCACCGGAGTGCACGCCCTGCTCCCGGCGTGCGGCCAGCACGTCGGCCGCCTGCTCCGGCGACTCCACCGACCAGTCCAGGTCGAAGCCGGCGTCGGTGAGGTAGAAGCCGGGGAAGCGGCGGGTGCGGTAGCCGACGACGCTGACCCCGAGGGTCTCCAGCCGCTCCAGGGTGGCGCCCACGTCGAGGATCGACTTCACCCCGGCGCAGACCACCGCGATCGGGGTCCGGGCCAGGGTGACCAGGTCGGCGGACTCGTCGAAGGTCTGCGCGGCCTCCCGGTGCACCCCGCCGAGGCCGCCGGTGGCGAAGACCCCGATCCCGGCCGCCGCGGCCACCGCGCTGGTCGCCGCCACGGTGGTGGCGCCGTCCGCGCCGGTGGCCGCCGCCACGGCCAGGTCGCGCACCGAGAGCTTGCTCACCCCGTCGACCGTGGCGAGCCGGGTGAGCTGGGTGTCGTCCAGGCCCACGATCAGCTCACCGGCGACCATGCCGATGGTGGCCGGAACCGCTCCCGCGTCCCGGACCGCCTGCTCGATCTGACGCGCGACGCGAAGATTGTCCGGTCGGGGCAGGCCGTGGGAGACGATGGTGCTCTCCAGGGCGACGACCGGACGCCCGTCGCGCAGGGCGTCGGCCACCTCGGTGCCGAGACTGATGTGAAAGTTGGTCACTTCGGCTACGGTACGGGCCGCCTCCGGCGCGGGCCCAGGTGGACCGGGCGGGATCGACCTGCAAAACTGGACCGTTGGAGGTGTAGTCGTGAGTACAGAGGTTCTCGAGCGTCCCGAGCTGAAGGACGCCGACACCGGCCCGGAGATGTTCCACTACGTCCGCAAGGAGAAGATCGCGGAAAGTGCCGTCATGGGCACCTACGTGGTGGCGCTCTGCGGCGAGACCTTCCCGGTGACCAAGGCCGCCAAGCCCGGTTCCCCGGTCTGCCCGAAGTGCAAGGAGATCTACGACTCGTACGCCGCGTGATCCCGGGCGGCCCGTCCGGCCGCCCGCGTAACCTGCGGCGGTGACCACCTCCACCCCGCTACTCTTCGCCGACCTCACCGGCGTGGCGGTCTTCGCGGCCTCCGGCGCCTCCGCGGCGGTGGCCAAACGGCTCGACCTCTTCGGGGTGGTCTTCGTCGGCGTCGTCGCCGCCCTCGGCGGCGGGATCTTCCGCGACCTGGTCATCGACGAGGTGCCGCCGCTGGCCTTCGCCGACTGGCGGTACGCGGTCACGGCGGCGGTCACCGCCGCCGCCATCTTCTGGCTGCATCCCCAGTTCGCCCGGCTGCGCACCACCGTGCTGGTGCTCGACGCGGCCGGTCTCGCCCTGTTCACCGTCACCGGCACGCTCAAGGCCCTCGACGCCCACGTGCCGGCCGTCGGAGCCTGCATGATCGGCATGCTCACGGCCATCGGCGGCGGGCTGGGCCGAGACCTGCTCACCGGTGAGATCCCCGTGGTGCTGCGCCGGGAGATCTACGCCGTGGCCGCGCTCGCCGGGTCGATCGCGGTGGCGCTGCTGTCGACCTACGGCGCGGCGACCGCGGCACCGCTGACCGCCGCGGCCGTCTTCGTCTTCGCGCTGCGCCTGGTGTCACTGCGGCGGCGCTGGTCCGCCCCGGTGCCGGCGCTGCGGCCGCCGCGTACCGGCGCCCGGGGGCCACAGGTCTGAGGCCCGCGCCCCGGGGTGGGCGGATGTGACCAGCGTGGCGTCGAGTGGGGCGGACGGCCCCCGCTGGTTATGCTGAGTCGGCCTTCGCGGCACCCGATGCGCGAGGGCCTTTTCATGGGCGGCCGCACCCGTGGCCCTCGGCCGGGGTCCGCCGTCGTGCGGTCGGAGAGGAGCTACGCGTGGCACCGCGGTTGCCGGCGCTCGACACATTCCCACCCCTGCGTGCCTGGCAACGCAAGGCGATGGTGGAGTACCTGCGCCGCCGCACCGACGACTTCACGGCGGTCGCCACCCCCGGTGCCGGCAAGACCACGTTCGCCCTGCGGATCGCCGCCGAGCTGCTGAACGACGGCACCGTCGAGGCGGTCACCGTGGTCGCGCCGACCGAGCACCTGAAGACCCAGTGGGCCGAGTCCGCCGCCCGGGTGGGCATCCAGCTCGACGCCGCCTTCCGCAACGCCGACCTGCACTCCGCGGCCGACTTCCACGGCGCGGTCGTCACGTACGCCCAGGTCGGCATGGCCCCGCAGGTGCACCGGCGGCGCACCATGACCCGCCGCACCCTGGTGATCCTCGACGAGATCCACCACGCCGGTGACTCGCGGACCTGGGGCGACGGCGTCAAGGCGGCCTTCGAGCCCGCCGTACGTCGGCTCATGCTCACCGGCACGCCGTTCCGCTCCGACGACAACCCGATCCCGTTCGTCAGCTACGAGCGGGGCGGGGACGGGCTGCTCCGCTCCCGCGCCGACTCGGTCTACGGCTACTCCGACGCGCTGCGCGAGGGCGTGGTCCGGCCGGTGCTCTTCCTGGCGTACTCGGGGGAGACCCGGTGGCGCACCAACGCCGGCGAGGAGCTGGCCGCACGGCTCGGCGAGCCGATGACCCAGGACCTCGTCGCGCAGGCGTGGCGGACCGCGCTGGACCCGGCCGGCGACTGGATGCCGCAGGTGTTGCGCGCCGCCGACGCCCGGCTGACCGTGCTGCGCAACAACGGCATGCCCGACGCCGGCGGTCTGGTGATCGCCAGCGACCAGCAGGTGGCCCGCTCGTACGCCAAGCTGCTGGAGCAGGTGACCGGTGAGAAGGCCGCCGTGGTGCTCTCCGACGACCAGGGCGCGTCCGCGCGGATCGCGACGTTCGCGGCCTCCGAACAGCGCTGGCTGGTCGCGGTGCGGATGGTGTCCGAGGGCGTCGACATCCCCCGGCTGGCCGTCGGCGTCTACGCGACCAGCGCCAGCACCCCGCTGTACTTCGCGCAGGCGATCGGCCGGTTCGTCCGGGCCCGCCGCCCCGGCGAGACCGCCTCGGTCTTCCTGCCCAGCGTGCCGCACCTGCTCGGTCTGGCCAGCGAGATGGAGGCCGAGCGGGACCACGTGCTGGGCAAGCCGAAGGACTCCGACGGCCTCGACGACGACCTGCTGGAGCGTGCCCAGCGGGACGACCAGGCCAGCGGGGAGCTGGAGAAGCGGTTCGCCGCGCTGTCCGCGACCGCCGAGCTGGACCAGGTGATCTTCGACGGCGCCTCGTTCGGCACGGCCGCCCAGGCCGGCACCCCGGAGGAGGAGGAATACCTCGGCCTGCCCGGGCTGCTCACCGCCGACCAGGTCTCGATGCTGCTCACCAAGCGGCAGGCCGAGCAGCTCGCCGCGCAGCGCCGCCGGGCCACCCAGCGGACCGCTGAGCCGGCCGCTGCGGCCCCGTCGGCGGCCCCGCCTCCCATGAGTGCCGCCCAGCGTCGGGTGGCCCTCCGGCGGCAGCTGAACGCCCTGGTGGCCGCCCGCCACCACCGCACCGGCCAGCCGCACGGCAAGATCCACGCCGAACTCCGCCGCCTGTGCGGCGGCCCACCCAGCGCCCAGGCGACGATCGAGCAACTGGAAGAGCGCATAGCGACAGTCCAAACCCTCTGACTGCCCTGCCCCTCACCCCGTCCGGGTGATCATGAGGTTAGCGGCGAAGTGGATCGCCGAAACTGCCGCAAACCTCATGATCAACGGGGTTACGGGTGGGTGGGGACGGGGGTACGCAAAAGCCGGCCGGAGGTCCCTGGGGACCTCCGGCCGGCTTTATGTCGTGCGGATTCCTCGTTACTCAGTTCGCCATCAGATCGGCGCCACGCCAGCTGAACTCGGGGTCCGACGCGTAGCGCACGGTGATCTTCACGAGATCCTCCGCGTACTTGTTCGCGTGGTGCCCACAGAACACCAGCTCACTCCCACCCGCCAGAGTGATCCGGAGCTTGCCGGCAGCATTGCAGCGGTCGCACCGTTCATCGGCGGCCGGGGGGCTCACCGTCTCGGGCGGCGGCGTGAGGGTCGGGGTCATCGCCTTCCTCCTCTGGTCGTCACCGATGAACACTCTCTTCGGTTGCTCACCTATCGTGCAACACCCTTCTCGGGCCCTGCCTTCCCTGTGTGCCCGTCGGGGACGGAGGTCACACCTGGCGTGGGAGACAGTGTGCCGTGCACCAAGGGTGCCACGCCAACGATCACAAACAGGCAACCGTCAGGTCACCGGAGAGTGTTCTACGGCTGGTGATCAAACCGACACGTCTGGTTGACGCGTGCCGGTCAGTCCAGGTAGTCGCGGAGCACCTGGGAACGCGAGGGGTGCCGCAACTTGGACATCGTCTTGGATTCGATCTGCCGGATGCGCTCCCGGGTCACGCCGTACACCTGGCCGATCTCGTCCAGGGTGCGCGGCTGGCCGTCGGTGAGGCCGAAGCGCAGGCGTACCACGCCCGCCTCGCGCTCGGACAGCGTCTGGAGGACCTGCTGGAGCTGGTCCTGCAGCAGCGAGAACGACACCGCGTCGACCGCGACGACCGCCTCGGAGTCCTCGATGAAGTCGCCGAGCTGGCTGTCACCCTCGTCACCGATGGTCTGGTCGAGCGAGATGGGCTCCCGGGCGTACTGCTGGATCTCCAGCACCTTCTCCGGTGTGATGTCCATCTCCTTCGCCAGCTCCTCCGGGGTGGGCTCGCGGCCCAGGTCCTGGAGCAGCTCGCGCTGGATCCGACCAAGCTTGTTGATCACCTCGACCATGTGCACCGGGATGCGGATGGTGCGGGCCTGGTCGGCCATGGCGCGGGTGATGGCCTGGCGGATCCACCAGGTGGCGTAGGTGGAGAACTTGTAGCCCTTGGTGTAGTCGAACTTCTCGACCGCCCGGATCAGGCCGAGGTTGCCCTCCTGGATGAGGTCGAGGAAGGCCATCCCGCGACCCGTGTAGCGCTTGGCCAGCGAGACGACCAGCCGGAGGTTGGCCTCCAGCAGGTGGTTCTTGGCCCGCTCGCCGTCCCGGGAGATCCACATCAGGTCGCGCTGCATGTCGCGGGTGAGCTTCTCCTCGCCCTCGTCGGCGGCGCGCAGCCGCTCGGCGGCGTAGAGGCCGGCCTCGATCCGCTTGGCGAGCTCGACCTCCTGCTCGGCGTTGAGCAGCGGCACCTTGCCGATCTGCTTCAGGTACGCCCGCACGGAGTCGGCGGAGGCGGTCAGCTCGGCGTCCCGGCGCGCCTGCTTCAGCGCCTCGGACTCCTCGTCGTCCCACTCGAAGTCATTGTCGGTGGCGGAGCTGGCCGCGTCGGCCTCGGCGGCCTGGGCCAGCTCGGCCGGCTCCTCGACCACCACATCCTCGATCTCGGCGGCCAGTTCCTCCGGGGAGATCTCGCCGTCGGCGCCCTCGCCCTTCGCGCCGTCCTTGGCCGGCTTCGCCGCCGCGCTCTTGGCGGCCACGGTGGCCTTGGTGGCGCGGGTGCTCTTGGTGGCCTTCGCCGGGGCGGCGGCCTTGGCGGCCACCTCGGCGGTGGTGCCGGCGGCGGTGGCGCCGGCGGCCTTGCGGGCCGTCGCCTTCCGCGGGGCCGGGGCCGGGGACTCCTCGGCGGCCGGGGCCTGCTTCGGGGCGGGCGCGGCGGCCTTCTTGGTGGTCTTGGCGGTGGTGGCCCGGGAGGCCGGCGTGGCGGACCGGGCGGCGGCCACCCGGCGGCGGGTGCTCGCGGAGCCGTCCACGACCACCGTCACGCCCGCCTCGGAGAGCGCACGGAGGATCTTCTTGGCCTGAGCCGGGGTCACCTCAGCGGACTCGACGGTGCGCGCGAGCTGGGCCGACGTGAGCTGGCCGCCGGCGCTCTGCGCGTGGGCGATCAGGGTGTCGGTGAGCGAGCGAACGTCGGCGCCGGGCTGGCGGGGTTCTGTCACGAATGACCTTCCGGAGGCGAAGAGCGAGCACGGCCGGGTCGTCCGGCACGCAAGGAACGCGGTGTCGGGCGATGTCGTTGAGGGACCCCCGTGTCCCGGGCCGGCCGGTCGGTGGCGGTCCGTGGCGCGTGGGCAGGGTGAATTGTAACGCCGTCTGCCGCGATCATCCTGCGCCGCACGGCGGACCGGCCGTACGGACCACCGATCAGGCGCAGTTGTGGACTTTGTAAGGATGATACCCGCGCACGAAGCGGCAGGTCCGCGTCGTGCCGGAAGGGGACGAACATGATCGCCTCGGCACCCACGCCGCAGGAATTGCTCACGATCGCCGTCGAGGTGGCGCGGGACGCCGCGGCCACCGCGCACCGGATGCGGGCCGAGGGGGTCTCGGTCGCCGCGACCAAGAGCACGGTCACCGACGTGGTCACCGCCGCCGACCGGGCCGTGGAGCGCCAGGTGCTGGAGGCGCTGCGGGCGCGGCGCCCCGGCGACGCCGTGCTGGGCGAGGAGTACGGCGCGGGCGAGACCGGCCCGGCCGCCGAGGACGGGGTGCGCTGGATCGTCGACCCGATCGACGGGACCGTCAACTACCTCTACGGGCTGCCGTACTGCGCGGTGTCCCTGGCCGCGGAGGTGGCCGGCGAGGTCGTCGCCGGGGTGGTGCGCAACGTGGCCACCGGCGAGGAGTGGACGGCCACCGCTGGCGGCGGCGCGTGGCGGGACGGGCAGCGGCTGAGCTGCTCCGCCGAGACCGACCTCGGGCAGGCGCTGATCGCGACCGGGTTCGGGTACGACGCCGGCCGCCGGGCGCACCAGGCCCGGGTGGTCGCCGAGCTGATCCCGCAGGTGCGGGACATCCGCCGGATGGGCGCCGCCGCGCTCGACCTCTGTCTGGCCGCCGAGGGCCGGGTGGACGCCTACTACGAGAAGGGGCTGGCCGCCTGGGACCTCGCCGCGGGCGGGCTGGTCGCGCGGGAGGCCGGGCTGCTGGTGACCGGGCTGTCGGGCCGGCCGCCCGGTCCGGACCTGGTGCTCGCCGCGCCACCGGCGCTCTACGAGCCGCTGCACACCCGGCTCGCCGCCCTGGACGCCTCCGGCGGCCCGTGACCGGTCCCGCCCGCTCGTACGGAAAGAGTGGCCGCCCCGCCGGGGGAGGCCACTCTTTCGCGCTGACGGGTCGACCGAACGGCCGGCTACTTCACCGGGCCCGGGCAGGTGCCGGTCGGCGCCTGCGGCGAGCCGAGGTCGCCCAGGGACTGGTTGACCTCGGTGGTGGTGGCCAACTGCTGGAAACCGTTGCCGAGGATCACGTCGACCGTGTCGTCCTTGCGCTTCAGGTCGGGATCCAGCTTGGCCTCGTTCAGGAAGTAGGCCCGCAGCAGGTGCGCGGAGCCGACACCCTTGGGGCCGTAACGCAGCACCGCCACGCCGTCCACGGCCTTGGGGGCGTTGGCCTCCTTCTTGACCTGGAACTTGCGGTTGCGGAAGTCGTCCGCGACGCTGCCGGCCAGCCCGGCCTCGTCGGTGCCGTTGTAGACGTTGATCTTGACGTCCTTCTGCTCGCGCAGCCGGACGTCGGCGATCGGCCAGCCCTCGGGGCAGTCCGCGGCGGTGCCGGCCTTGCTCTGCGTGTCGCGGACCAGCGCGACGACGACGAAGACCAGGGCGATGGCCGCCAGCAGTCCGACGACAACGAGTGCCCGCACTCGCGCAAAACTCATTCTGGGCGCTCCCCGGACGTGATTGGGTGGCGGCGACCGCCGGCGGTCGGTCCGCCCCGCCGGCCGTCGAGTACGCCGCTGAGGTTAACGCTTGTCCGGCCGTCGCGTGGAAACAGTCCGACATGCCGGCGCGCCACCGGGGGAACGGGTACTACTACCCCTATCTTCGTGTCGCCTGAGTCACATTGGGAACAACTTCGGGCGCCGGGGCGTACATCTCTGCCACGAGGGCGGTATACATGCCTCGCCCAAAGGGGGGGTAAGGTTCCGCGCTCGCTGGGGGAGTTCCTTCCTGGCGGTCCCGGCCCAACGACGGTCGGGTCGGGTGCCCGACACTTTTGGTGGCTGGCCAGCGGAACCGAAACAGCGTCGTCCGGCGTTACAACCGGAAGCGACCATATCGATATGGGAGAGTGAAACCGATGGCCACCGACTACGACGCCCCGCGTCGCGACGAGGTCGACCTCGGCGAGGACAGCCTGGAAGAGCTCAAGGCCCGGCGCGTCGACACACAGTCGGGCGCCGTGGACGTCGACGAGGCCGAGGTGGCCGAGAGCTTCGAGCTGCCCGGCGCCGACCTGGCCGACGAGGAGCTCACGGTCAAGGTGCTACCGATGCAGCAGGACGAGTTCCGGTGCGCCCGCTGCTTCCTGGTCCACCACCGCAGCCAGCTGGCGGTCGAGCGCAACGGCGAGCTGATCTGCCGCGAGTGCGTCTGACCCCGACCCGAGACACCGGCGGCGGCCTCCTCGACGGGGCCGCCGCTTATCGAGCCGCCGTGCGGTGGTGGCCGGAAGCTGCTTGACTCGTACCGGCGGGGGTGACGCCGCGCGGAGCAGGAGGGCGGACGGGTGAGCGAGCGCAGCGAGCGGGCTGACGGGCCGGGCGCCGACGACAGCGGCGCCGACCGGCCGACCGACACGACGGCCCCCTCGGGCGCCGCCGCCGAGTCCACGCCGCCCGGCGCGGACGCCGACCAGCTCGGCGCGACCGTCGCCGCGCTGACCGCCGACGACCTGCCCGTGGCCCGCCGCCGGCAGCTGCTCACCCGGCTGGTCGGCCAGGCCCGCGCCCGCGGCATCACCGACCTGTACAAGCCGAAGGCCGCGGTCCGCTGGATGGCCGACACCGTCGCCGAGATCGCCCCGCGCGTGCCGATCCGCGACCTGGCCACGCTCCGGAAGCACTTCCCCGGCCTGGACGACGAGGCCCTCGCCGACCGGCTGATCCGCAACGCGTCCCGGGCCACCGCCGGAGTCGGCGCGGCCGGCGGCGGCGTCGCCGCGGTCGAGTGGGCCGTCACCCCGACCCTGCTCTCCGCCCCGGTGCTGCTGGCCGCCGAGACCGTCGCCGTCGTGGCGATCGAGCTGAAGCTGATCGGCGAGCTGCACGAGGTGCACCGGTTGCCGCTGCCGGCCGGCGGCGCCCAGCGGGCCGTGTCGCTGGTGCAGTCCTGGGCCACCCAGCGCGGGGTCAACCCGATGATGCCGGGCGTCGGGGTCAGCGCGGTGCTGGGCACCGCCGCCCGCCGCGAGCTGCGCGACAGCCTGCTGCGCCGCTTCGGCCGCAACCTCACCACGCTGGGCCCGTTGCTGACCGGCGCCGCCGTGGCCGGCTACCTCAACCGGCGGGCCACCCGCACCCTCGGCGACCAGCTCCGCAAGGACCTCCGCCACCAGGCCCGCGCCCTGCCCGGCACGCACCCCTGACCGGGGAACGGCGGGGCGGGTCAGGCGGCGTCGCGGGCGGCGACCAGGGCCGCGGCCAGCTCGACCGGGTGCCGGGAGCTGACCACCCAGAACGGGGTGGGGTCGTCGGGGTCGTCGAGCACCACCTGCACGGCGCCGCCCACCCAGGGGCGCTGCACCACGAAGGCGAGCGGGTCCAGGCCGACGCCGAGCACCTCGCGCCGGCCGGCCGCGTCCAGCGGCACCGCGTCCGCGACGTACCGCACCGGCAGGTGCGCGTCGTCGACCCGCAGCTCCCCGGCCCGCACCGTGACCCGGATCCGGCCCAGCCACCAGAGCGTGGCCGCCGCCGCCGGGATCAGCAGCACGAACGGCAGCCAGGCCCGGACACCGGTCGCGCCCATCCACAGCTCGGCGGCGAGCAGCCCGGCGAGGGCCAGGCCGATTGGCCAGGCCCACCAGGGCAGGCCGAGGCGCTCCGAGTAGTCCGGAGCGGCGGTCACCGGGGCGGCCGGGGATGACGACTGACGCACAGTGCAGAGGGTACGGCGCGCGGACGGCCGCGGAACCGGCAGGATGGCAGGGTCACCCCGCAAGGACCGGACGGAAGAGGATGACCGTGACAGACGTCGTACCCGTGCCCGTGCGGCAACTCGACCCGGAACTGCCGCTTCCGGCGTACGCCCATCCCGGCGACGCGGGCGCGGACCTGGTGGCCGCCGCGGACGTGGAGCTGCCGCCCGGCGGGCGGGCCCTGGTGCCGACCGGCGTGGCCATCGCGCTGCCCGAGGGGTACGTCGGCCTGGTGCATCCCCGATCGGGGCTGGCGGCGAGGCTCGGCGTGACGGTGCTCAACGCGCCCGGTACGGTCGACGCCGGCTACCGGGGTGAGATCCTGGTCAACCTGATCAATCATGATCGGGAGACGCCGGCGAAGATCAGCCGGGGCGACCGGATCGCGCAGCTCGTGGTCCAGCGGGTCGCCCGGGCCGAGTTCCAGCCGGTGGTCGAGCTGCCCGCGTCCCGGCGCGGGACCGGCGGGCACGGTTCCACCGGCGGGCACGCCGGGCTGGTCCCGGCTCCGGCGGGCGGGCGGACGGAAGAGGTGGCAGGGTGAGTGCGAACAGCGGAGGGTGGGCGCAGTGATCTTCTCCCGTAAGCGGGCCGAGGGCGCGCGGCACGCGCGTGACGAGCGGGACAACGGCGTCCTCGACGCCGAGGACACCCCGCAGGCGCCGGCTCGCGGCCCCTACGACCTGGCCGAGGCGCCCGACGCGCCCCGGCTCGACCTGGGCAGCTTGCAGATCCCGGCGGTGCCCGAGGTCGAGGTGCGGGTGCAGGCCGACCCGCAGGGCGTCGTCCAGCAGGTGGTGCTGGTGCACGGCGAGAACGCCCTCCAGCTCGGCGTCTTCGCGGCGCCCCGCTCCGAGGGCATCTGGGACGAGGTGCGCGAGGAGATCCGGCAGTCGCTGTTCAACGACGGCGCCGCCGCCCAGGAGGTCGAGGGGGAGTACGGCACCGAGCTGCGCGCCCGGGTCCGCACCCCGGACGGCATCACCGACCTGCGCTTCGTCGGCATCGACGGGCCGCGCTGGATGGTGCGCGGGGTCTTCCAGGGTGCCGCCGCCACCAACCCCGACGCCGCCGGTCCTCTCACCGCCTGCCTGGACGGCCTGGTCGTCGACCGCGGCCAGGAGGCCAAGCCGGTCCGTGAGCCGCTGCCGCTGCGGCTGCCCCGCGAGGTGGCCGAGCAGCAGGCCGGGCAGGAGGGCGCGCCCCAGCGCGAGGTCTGAGCACCGCGATCCGGGCCCGGTCGAGTCGGCGTGACGCCGGCGACGCCGGGCCCGTCGTGTGTCCGGACCCGGCAGCGGTACGCCCCGACGCCGGTCCCGCCGGCGGGCCGGATCGGCGTACGCTGGCGGGACGGTTCCGCCACCTGCGGGGCCGCGCCGGCGCGGCCGGCCGATCCAGGGCGCCGGCGCGGGCCGGCCGAGGTGGAGAGGTGACGCGGAGGTCATGACGACCGACGAGAGCCGGGTGTCGCTGCGGCGGCTCCTGCAACGGCTCACCGCGAGCGAGGCCGAGATCGAGGCGCAGGAGCTGCGCCGGGAGAGCGCCCAGTCCGGCGGCATGCCGGCCCACCAGTGCATGCGTGGCCAGGTGGTCTCGGTGGCCGGGCGGCTGCGCACGGTGGTCTACACGCCCCGGACCAACCTGCCCACCCTGGAGGCCGACCTCTACGACGGCAGCGACGTGGTCACCCTGGTCTGGCTGGGCCGGCGGCACATCGCCGGGATCGAGCCGGGCCGCCACCTGACCGCCCGCGGCCGGGTGGCCGTACGGGACGACCGCAAGGTGATCTACAACCCGTACTACGAGCTGGAGTCGCCGAAGTGACGACCGGACAGCACACCGAGCCGGAACTCGGCCCGGAGGACGCGCCGCTGCCCAGCATGGCCGAGCAGATGGCCGACCAGCTCGGCGGCTGGCGGGGTCTGGTCGAGTCGAGCATCCCCGTGGTGGTCTTCGTGATCGCCAACGTGGTGGGCGACCTGCGCCCCGCGGTGATCGCCTCGGTGGCCGTGGCCCTGCTGATCGCCGGGCTGCGGCTGGCCCAGCGCCGGCCGGTGCGGCACGCGGTCAACGGACTGTTCGGCATCGCCATCGGCGCGGCCATCGCCTGGCGCACCGGCGACGAGCGCGACTTCTACCTGCCCGGCATCCTCTACGGCATCGGCTACGGCCTGGCCCTGCTGCTCTCGGCGGCCATCCGGCAGCCGCTGGTCGGCTGGATCTGGTCGGTGCTGGTGGCCAAGGGCCGCTCCGAGTGGCGGGACGACCCGCGGCTGGTGCGCACCTTCACCCAGCTCACCGTGCTGTGGGGGGTGGTGTGGCTGGCCAAGGTGGGCGTGCAGGCCGGGCTCTACCTGGCCCACCAGGACACCGCGCTGGGCGTGGCCCGGCTCGCCCTGGGCTACCCGCCGTACGCCCTGCTGCTGCTGATCACCGTCTGGGTGGTGCGCCGGGTGACCCGGGAGCCCGCGCCGGAACCGCTGCCGGGGGCCTGAGCCCCCGGCTCCCGTCGGTCAGGGCCGCTCCCGCTTGCGGTCGACGCTGTCCGGGCCGAGGATCACCGCCCGGACCTCGTTCTCCACGGCGGCCGTGCACACGAAGATCAGCTCGTCGCCGGCCTCGATGGGGTCGTCCGGGCTGGGCACCAGCACCCGCTTGCCGCGCAGGATCGCCACCAGCGCCGCGTCCCGGGGGATCGGCACCGCGTGGATGGGCTGCCCGACGTAGGGCGCCGTGGGCGGCAGGGTGATCTCGACCAGGTTCGCCTCGCCCTGCCGGAAGGTCATGAGCCGGACCAGGTCGCCGACGGTGACCGCCTCCTCGACCAGCGCGGCCATCACCCGCGGCTTGCTCACCGCGACGTCGACGCCCCACTGCTCGGTGAAGAGCCACTCGTTCTCGGCCCGGTTGACCCGGGCCACCACGCGGGGCACCGCGAACTCGGTCTTGGCCAGGAGGGACACCACGAGGTTGACCTTGTCGTCGCCCGTGGCGGCCACGACCACCTCGCAGCCGGCCAGGTTGGCCTCCTCCAGGCTGGCCAGCTCGCAGGCGTCGGCGAGCACCCAGTCGGCGGCCGGCACCCGGTCGGGGCGGAGCATCTTGGGCTGCCGCTCGATCAGCATCACCTGGTGGCCGTTGTCGATCAGCTCCTGGGCGATCGACCGGCCCACGTTGCCGGCGCCGGCGATGGCGATGCGCATGCTCACTGCCCCCCTTCGGGCGGCGCCGCCGCCACCGAGGTGACCGAGGCGGCGATGTCGTCGGTCACCAGCATGAAGACCTGGTCGCCCTCCTGCACTACGGTGGAGGCGGTGGGCAGCGTGCCGATCCCGAACCGGATCAGGTAGGCCACCCGGGCTCCGGTGGCCTCCTCGAGCTGCCGCAGCGACCGGCCGATCCAGTCCTTGTGCACCGGCACCTCGATGATCGACACGGTGCTGGTGGGGTCGCGGAACATCTCGACGTTGCCCTCGGGGACCAGGTGGCGCAGCATCCGCTCGGCCGTCCACCGCACGGTGGCCACGGTGGGGATGCCGAGGCGCTCGTAGACCTGGGCGCGGCGCTGGTCGTAGATGCGCGCGGCCACCCGGGACACGCCGAAGGTCTCCCGGGCCAGCCGGGCCGAGATGATGTTGGAGTTGTCGCCGCTGGAGACCGCGGCGAACGCGTCGGCGCGCTCGATGCCGGCCTGCCGCAGCACCTCGCCGTCGAAGCCGGCGCCGGTGACCGTGATGCCGGCGAAGTCCGGCCCGAGGCGGCGGAACGCGTCCGCGTCCTGGTCGATCACCGCCACCGAGTGCCCCCGGGACTCCAGGCTTTGCGCCAGGGTCGACCCGACCCGGCCGCAGCCCATGATCACGACATGCACGGTGTCCGCTCCTCCCACGGTGCCGCACGCTGGCCCGTCAATTGCGAGCCTGCCACGTCCCCGCGCCCGGCGGGGGACCGACCGTACCGCGCTGGCCCGCGCGGGGCGATCAGGCACCCCCACCGCCCGACCGGGCGTGGTCGTACTCTTGGCGCTTGTGGCCAGACCCACCTCGCTGCTGAAGCGACTCCTCCTCGGTCGACCGTTCCGGTCCGACCGTCTCCAGCACACCCTCCTGCCGAAGCGCATCGCGCTGCCGGTCTTCGCCTCCGACGCGCTCTCCAGCGTCGCCTACGCCCCCGACGAGATCCTGCTGACGCTGTCCATCGCGGGCGCGTCGGCGTTCTTCTTCTCGCCGTGGATCGCGCTCGCGGTCGTCGTGGTGATGCTCACCGTGGTGGCCAGCTACCGGCAGAACGTGCACGCCTACCCCTCCGGCGGCGGTGACTACGAGGTGGCGACGGTCAACCTGGGGCCGCGGGCCGGGCTCGCGGTGGCCAGCGCGCTGCTGGTCGACTACGTGCTGACCGTGGCGGTGTCGGTCTCCTCGGGCGTCGCGAACCTCGGCTCGGTGGTGCCGTTCGTCGCCACCCACAAGGTGCTCATCGCGGTCAGCGCCGTGGTGCTGCTGACCGCCATGAACCTGCGCGGCCTGCGCGAGTCGGGCACCGCCTTCGCCATCCCCACCTACGGCTTCGTGATCGTCATCGGCGGCATGTTGCTGACCGGGCTGGTCCGGATCTTCATCCTCGGACAGGACCTGCGGGCACCGAGCGCCGGCCTGGAGATCCACGCCGAGCACAGCGTGACCGGCTTCGCGTTGATCTTCCTGTTGTTGCGCACCTTCTCCTCCGGCTGCGCGGCGCTCACCGGTGTCGAGGCGATCTCCAACGGCGTGCCCGCGTTCAAGACCCCCAAGTCGAAGAACGCGGCGACCACCCTCCTGCTGCTCGGCACCATCGCGGTCAGCATGCTGGTCGGCATCATCTGGCTGGCCAAGCTGACCCGCCTCCAGTTCGTCGAGGACCCGGCGCAGATCGTCTCCGGGCCGGACGGCTACGTGCAGAAGACCGTCACCACCCAGCTCGGCCAGACCGTCTTCGGCGACGGCTCGGTGCTGCTCTACGTGGTGGCCGGCATGACCGCGCTGATCCTGTTCCTGGCCGCGAACACCGCCTTCAACGGCTTCCCGGTGCTCGGCTCGATCCTGGCGCAGGACCGCTACCTGCCCCGCCAGCTGCACACCCGTGGCGACCGGCTGGCCTTCTCCAACGGGATCGTCTTCCTGGCCGTCGCCGCCGTGGTGCTGATCATCGGCTTCCAGGCCGAGGTGACCCGGCTCATCCAGCTCTACATCGTCGGGGTGTTCGTCTCGTTCACCCTGTCCCAGGCCGGCATGATCCGGCACTGGAACCGGCACCTGCGCACCGAGCGCGACCCGGAGGCGCGGCGGCGGATGGTCCGCTCCCGCGCCATCAACGCGTTCGGCATGGCGATGACCGGCGTCGTGCTGGTCATCGTGCTGCTCACCAAGTTCCTGCTCGGCGCCTGGATCGCCATCGCCGCCATGGCCATGATCTACCTGCTCATGCTGGCCATCCGCCGGCACTACGACCGGATCGCCGCCGAGCTGGAGCCCACCGAGCAGCGCGCCGTGCTGCCCGCCCGCAACCACGCCATCGTGCTGGTCAGCAAGCTGCACCAGCCCACCCTGCGGGCCATCGCGTACGCGCGGGCCACCCGGCCGGACACGCTCACCGCCGTGACGGTGAACGTGGACGACAAGGACACCCGGGACCTCCAGGCCGACTGGGAGCGGCGGGAGCTGCCGGTCCCGCTGACCGTGATCGACTCCCCGTACCGGGAGATCACCCGGCCGATCCTCAACTTCGTCGCGTCGACCCGCCGGGAGTCGCCCCGCGACGTGGTCACCGTCTTCATCCCGGAGTACGTGGTGGGCCGCTGGTGGGAGAACCTGCTGCACAACCAGAGCGCGCTGCGGCTCAAGGGCCGCCTGCTCTTCGAACCGGGCGTGATGGTCACCAGCGTGCCCTGGCAGCTCGCCTCGACCGCCAGCAAGAACCTGGACCGGCTGGACGCCACGCTCACCCGTGGCCCGGCGCGCGGCCCCCGGGTCGCCCCGCGCAGCACCCTGCCGCCCACCGTCCCGCCGGTGGTGTCCGCGCCGCCCGGCGAGACCGGTGCGGGGGAGCGCCCGTGACCGCGCCCGCCCGCAGCGGGCTGGAGGAGGCGCAGCGGGTCGAGCTGACCGTGGACGCGGTCGCCCCGGGCGGGCACTGCGTGGCCCGCGTCGACGGTCAGGTGGTCTTCGTCCGGCACGCGCTCCCCGGTGAGCGGGTGGTGGCCGAGGTGACCGAGCTGCACCGGGGCTTCGCCCGCGCCGACGCCGTGGAGATCCTCACCCCCTCACCGGACCGGGTCGAGCAACCCTGCCCGTACGCGAAGCCGGGCCGGTGCGGCGGCTGCGACCTCCAGCACGTCACCCCGGCCGCCCAGCTCGACTGGAAGCTCGCCGTGGTGCGCGAGCAGCTCACCCGCCTGGGCGGGCTCACCGACGACCAGGTCGACGCGCTGGGCGTCCGGGTCGAGGCGCTGCCCGGCGGCCCGCTCGGCTGGCGCTCCCGGGTCCGCTACGCGGTCGACGCCGCCGGCCGGGCCGGGCTGCTCAAGCACCGCTCGCACGAGGTGGTGCCGATCGATCGCTGCCTGATCGCCCACCCGGCCCTCCAGGAGCTGCCGGTGCTGGCATCCAGCGGGGCCCGCTGGCCGGACGCCGACGCCGTCGAGACGGTCGCCTCCACGGGCGGCGACGTCAGCGTCGTCGCGTACGCCGAGGGGGTACCCACCCCGGTGAGCGGCCCGGCCGAGGTCCGCGAGGTGGCCGCCGGCCGGGACTGGACGCTGCCCGCGTCCGGCTTCTGGCAGGTGCACCCGGCCGCCGCGGACGCCCTGGTCGGCGCGGTGCTCGACCTGCTCGACCCGCGCCCCGGCGAGACGGCCTGGGACCTCTACGGCGGCGCCGGGCTGTTCGCCGCGGCCCTCGCCGGCCGGGTCGGCGACGCCCGGGTCACCCTTGTCGAGTCGAGCCAGAGCGGGGTGGACGCGGCCCGTGCCAACCTGGCCGACCTGCCCCGGGTCGAGGTCGTCGCCGCCCGCGTGGAGACCGCGCTGGCCCGCCGCCGGGTCACCGGGCCGGTCGACCTCGTGGTGCTCGACCCGCCGCGCTCCGGCGCGGGCGCCCCGGTGGTGCGGGACATCGTCGCGGCCCGGCCGCGCGCGGTCGCGTACGTGGCGTGCGACCCGGCGGCCTTCGCCCGGGACGTGCGCACGTTCACCGGGGCCGGCTGGCGGCTCGCCGCCCTGCGCGGCTTCGACCTGTTCCCGATGACCCAGCACGTCGAGCTGGTCGGCCTGTTCCTGCCACCTTCGACGACTCCAGCTCGGCGCGTCTGACACCGCGCCGCGACCTGGAGCCGTCGGGACTGACTAGCCTGGCCCGGTGAAGATCGTCGGGCTGATGTCGGGGACCTCGTACGACGGGGTGGACGTGGTGGCGGCCGAGTTCGGCCGGGACGGGGAGACGCTGACCCTGCGGCCCCTCGGGCACCGGAGCCTGGACTACCCCGACGACCTGCGGGCCGAGATCGGCGCGCTGCTGCCCCCGGCGGCCACCACCATCGAGGCGGTCTGCCGGCTGGACAACCGCCTCGGCGAGGTCTTCGCCGAGGCGGCGGCGGCCGGCGTCGAGCTGGCCGGGGGCGTGGTCGACGCGGTGGTCTCGCCCGGGCAGACGGTCTTCCACTGGGTCGAGGCGGGCCGGGTGCGGGGCACCCTCCAGCTCGGCGCGCCGGCCCGGGTGGCCGCCCGGGTGGGCGTACCCGTGTTGCACGACCTGCGGTCGGCGGACGTGGCGGCCGGCGGCCAGGGTGCCCCGCTGGTCCCGGCGTTCGACGCCCTGCTGCTCGACGCGGCCGCCGGGCCGCGGGCGGCGCTCAACCTGGGTGGGATCGCCAACCTCACCGTGGTCGCCCCCGGGGCGCCGGTCCTCGGGTACGACGTGGGCCCGGCGAACGCCCTCCTGGACGCCGCGGCCCGGCGCTTCCTGGACCGCCCCTGCGACACCGACGGGGCCCGGGCGGCGGCCGGCCGGGTGCACGAGGGGCTGCTGGCGCTGCTGCTCGCGGAGCCCTACTACGCCGCGTCCCCGCCCAAGTCGACCGGCAAGGAGCTGTTCCACGCCGGCTACCTGGACGACCGGCTGGCCGCCCTGGGCGCGCCGGTGGCCGCCGACGACGTGCTCGCCACGCTCACCGAGCTGACCGCCCGGACGGTCGCCGACGCCTGCGACCGGCACGGGGTGACCGAGGTCATCGCCGCCGGCGGGGGAGTGCGCAACCCCACACTGCGGGCCCGGCTCGCCGCGCTCGGGGCGGGGCGCTGGCGGCTGCGCACGACCGACGAGCTGGGGGTGCCGGCCCAGGCCAAGGAGGCGTACGCGTTCGCCCTGCTGGGGTGGCTCTCCTGGCACGGGCTGCCGGGGGCCCTGCCCTCGGTCACCGGGGCGTCCCGGGCCGCCGTGCTGGGCTCCTGGACCCCCGCCGGCCCTCCGTTCGCCGCCACCCCGGCCCCGGCGCCCCGCCGGCTGGTCGTCACCCCCTGATCGGTGGGTTGACCTGGGAAGATCCACGGCCGCGCTGCGGGCTGTCGGGTGGCCGATAGACTCTTCGGTCATGAGTGTTGAAGAGGGCACGGCCAACCACGGTCGGCTGCTGGGCACCGTCCGCGGCCCGCAGGACGTGAAGCGGATGACGGCCGAGCAGCTGGACATCCTCGCCGCCGAGATCCGGGACTTCCTGATCGCCAAGGTCTCCCGCACCGGCGGGCACGTCGGCCCCAACCTGGGCGTGGTCGAGCTGACCCTGGCCATGCACCGGGTCTTCGACTCGCCGCGCGACCGGCTTCTGTTCGACACCGGCCACCAGGCCTACGTACACAAGATCGTCACCGGGCGGCAGGAGGGCTTCGACAAGCTCCGCCAGCGCGGTGGCCTCTCCGGCTACCCGAGCCAGGCGGAGAGCGAGCACGACCTCATCGAGAACTCGCACGCCTCGACCGCCCTGTCGTACGCCGACGGCCTCGCCAAGGCGTACGCGCTGCGCGGCGAGAAGCGCGCCGTGGTGGCCGTGGTCGGCGACGGCGCGCTCACCGGCGGCATGTGCTGGGAGGCGTTGAACAACATCGCCACCGCCGGCAACCCGCTCGTGATCGTGGTCAACGACAACGGCCGGTCCTACTCGCCGACCATCGGCGGCCTCGCCGACCACCTGTCGTCGCTGCGGCTCAACCCCGGCTACGAGAAGGTGCTCGACACCGTCAAGGACGCCCTCGGCTCGACCCCGCTGGTCGGCAAGCCGATGTACGAGGTGCTGCACGCGGTCAAGAAGGGCATCAAGGACGCGGTCGCCCCGCAGGCCATGTTCGAGGACCTCGGCATCAAGTACGTCGGCCCGGTCGACGGCCACGACGTCACCGCGATCGAGTCGGCGCTGCGCGCCGCGAAGAACTTCGGCGGCCCGGTGATAGTGCACGCGGTCACCCGCAAGGGCTACGGCTACCGCGCTGCCGAGGAGGACGAGGCCGACCGCCTGCACGGGCCGGGCGGCGCGTTCGACATCGAGACCGGCAAGCTGCTCGCCGCGCCGTCGGTGAAGTGGACCCACGTCTTCGCCGACGAGCTGGTCACCATCGCCGACGAGCGTCCCGACGTGGTGGGCATCACCGCCGCCATGGCCGAGCCCACCGGCATCGCCACCCTGGCCCGCAAGTACCCCAACCGGGTGTACGACGTGGGCATCGCCGAGCAGCACGCCGCCACCTCGGCGGCCGGCCTCGCCATGGGCGGCCTGCACCCGGTCGTCGCCGTCTACGCCACCTTCCTCAACCGCGCCTTCGACCAGGTCCTGCTCGACGTGGCCATGCACAAGCTGCCGGTCACCTTCGTGCTGGACCGCGCCGGCATCACCGGCCCCGACGGGCCCAGCCACTACGGCGTCTGGGACATGTCGGTGTTCGGCGTGGTACCCGGCCTGCGGATCGCCGCGCCCCGCGACTCGGCCACCCTCCGCGAGGAGCTGCGCGAGGCGATCGCCGTCGACGACGGCCCGACCATCCTGCGCTTCCCGACCGGCACGGTGGCCGCCGACGTGCCGGCCGTCCGCCGGGTCGGCCCGGTCGACGTGCTGGCCGAGTCGGCGCGTACCGACGTGCTGCTCGTCGCGGTCGGCTCCTTCGCCGGCCTCGGCATGGAGGTCGCCACCCGGGTCGCCGAGCAGGGGTACGGCGTGACCGTGGTCGACCCGCGCTGGGTGCGACCCGTGCCGGCCGAGCTTGTCGAGCTGGCCGCCGGGCACCGGCTCGTGGTGACCGTCGAGGACGGCGTCCGGGTGGGGGGCGTGGGTTCCGCCCTCGCTCAGGCCATGCGGGACGCGGACGTCCGGGTGCCCGTGAAGGATCTCGGTGTGCCGGCGGACTGGCACCCGCACGGGACACGGGCGCAGATCCTCGCCGACCTGGGGCTGACGGCTCAGGACGTGGCGCGGAACGTCACCGGGTGGATCTCGGGGCTGGACGCGGAGTCCGTCGAGCCGGCCGCCGACGAGGCCACCGCGAAGAACTGATCTCTGCGACGCCGAACGGGCGGTCCTGCTTCATGCAGGGCCGCCCGTTCGCCGTCGTGGCTGCCCCCTCGGTGGGTTGGGGCATTGCGGAAAAGCTAGTGACGTCCGTGGGATGAAGTACGACCGTGAGGATCTTGGTAGGAAAGCGCCCCGGTAGGGGCACTTTCCTACCAAGATCGCCCTGGGATCGAAAACCGCAACAGACGACGGGGCGTCAGGGTGCGGTGGGCTCGCAGTCCGCCGTGAAGGTGTCGAAGGCGACCGTCACGGTGCCGTCGGCGTTGAGGGTCGTGTGGTTCGTGATCCTGAGCACGGCGTCGTTGCCCGGCCCGGGCCCCACGATCTTGAACACCAACTCCTGTGTGGAGGTGATCGGCAGCCCGCCGGAGCCCTGGTTGTAGACGAAGAGGTTGACCCGGGTGCTGACGTACCGGTCGCCGGTCGTCGCGCCGGTGCCGTGCACGTTCGACTGGGTCTCGATGCTGTGCACGTGGAACCCGCCGGTCCCGTCGACGGTCACGTGGTAGACCTCGCTGATCGTGCCGTCGAAGTCGACGACCTCGCCGAGGCCGCCGTTGGCGCAGGGCAGGACGACGGAGAGGTCCAACGGGGCCCGGAGGATCCGGGTGGTGGTGTCCGCGGCGTGCGCGGGCGCCGGCCCGGCCACGAGCACGAGCGACGGCGCGAGCAGCGCCACCGCCGAGGCGATTCGAGCCTTACCGGTGGACCTGATCCGGTGCATGGCGACCGTCCTTCCGGGACGCCCCGGCCGTGACCGGCCGGGTGCACCCCGGAATCTTCTCCCGGTGGGTGAGGGTGTCAATACGGTGCGCGTACGGCGGCGGGTCGGCCCTTCGGCTGGCGGGAGACGCCGGCACGAGGGCCGGGCCGGCGGCTCAGCGCCCGCCCACGGACCGGTACCAGGTCTTCTCGGTGCCCGCCAGGCTGAACGTCTGCTTCCGGTCCGGCTGCGCCACGACCACGAGTCCCGGCCGGTCCACCAGCCGGGTCGTCCCCGGCGGCGCCGCGAACGAGGCGTCCCGCGTCCGCCAGCTCAGCACCGCGAGCGGCTGCCCCGGCACCGGCAGGTGGTAGGCCTGCAGCGTCGTGGACCGGTCGGCGGGGGAGGCCACGGGAGCACCGCCACCCGCCGGCCGGTAGACCACCGCCGTCATCGTTCCGGTGGCGCTCTCCCAGGTGAGCTGTTCCAGCTCGCCCGGCTCGCCGCCACCCAGCGTCATCGACCCCAGCGACCGCACGGCGATCTTCGCCATCGGCCACGACTCCGGCGCCGACCGCGGCGCCTGCCGGTCCCCGATCCGCCGCGGCACGCTCCCGAACGGTCCCCGTTCCCCGCCCAGCACGCACGTGTCCAGCCCGGTCAGCGCCCGCTTCCCGGAGCCCGTCTCGTCCCGCACCAGGGGATACCGGGGCGCCGGGGTGGCCGTACCCAGGTCGAGGACGCGGTCGGCGGCCCGGCCGCGCGGCAGCGAGCGGGTGGGCCGCAGCGTCGCGGTCACCGCCACGGCCTGGCAGGCGGGCACGGCGACCGGCTCGGTGATGCCGTCGGCCGCGGGGAGCGCCGTGCCGTCGGGGCCGAGCAGCCGCTCCACCCGCGCGGAGGTCAGGTAGCGGCGGCCGGTGGGCTGCTGGACCGGCAGCACGTCGGAGTAGACCAGGTAGCCGGGGTCGGTGTACTCGGTGGCGTGGGCCACCCGCCAGCGCCGCCCGTCGCGGTCGAGTTGCAGCAGCCAGGAGGCGGCGTCGCCGGGCACGTCGGCGGCGACCAGGGCGAGCGGCGACCCGGCGACCTCCCCCGAGTAGAGGATGCCGGAGGAGGACAGGTGGGCGCGGTCGTCGACGGGGGAGCGCCAGTCGCGGACGGCGGCGGTGATCCCGGCGGTCGCGGCGGCGTCGCGGGTCAGGCTGCCCCGCGCCGGCCACACCTTCAGGGCGCCGTCCAGGCTGTCGTAGCCGGCCGGTAGGGCCGCGGGCTGCCGCCCGGCGACCGGGCCGCAGCCGGTCAGCAGCAGGGCCAGCAGCACGGTGGCCGTCGTGCCGCGTCGGAGGGCTGAAGCCACCCTGTACGCCCCCTGTTATCCCATCGTGGTCGTCTCCGGAAGCCCACATGGTACGAGACGACCCGTCACCCGGCCGCGCCCGGCTCACCCTTTCGGTCGATGACCATTGAGGACGGTGGGACGTGCGATTCGTACGCCATTCTCCTGCTCCGGTAGACTCCGCCGACTGTGACGCCTGCCGAGCCCCGTGGCGACTCGACGCCGGACGCCGACGCCTCGGGCGGACCGCTCTCCGTCATGGTGGACGAACGTACGGTCACCGCCCACGACCCGGAACCGGCCGCGCCGGCCGCCCGGCGGCGGTGGCGGTGGACGCGGCGCCGGCTGGATCTGGCCGTGTACGGGGTGTTCCTGCTCGCGGCGCTCTGGGTGACCAGCGGAATCTGGGCCGACCCGGCCGGCCGGGTGGCCGCGCTCTACAGCAGCGATCCGGCGCAGGTGCAGTTCTTCCTGGCCCACTCGGTGCGGGTCGTGCTGCACGGCGAGTACCCGTTCTACACCGACCAGTTCAACTATCCGGACGGGGTCAACCTGATGGCGAACACCGCCATCCTGGCCCTCGGCATCCCCATGGTGCCGGTGACCCTCCTGTTCGGACCGGCGGTCTCCTTCGTCACCCTCGTCACGCTGGGCCTCGCCGGCACGGCCGCCGCCTGGTACCGGGTGCTCTCCCGGCACCTGGTGCGTCACCGGCTGGCCGCCGCCGTGGGCGGCTGGTTCTGCGGGTTCTCGCCGGCCATGCTGTCGCACGCCAACTGGCACCCGAACATCATCAGCCAGTTCCTGCTGCCGTTCGTCGTGTGGCGGGTGCTGGTGCTGACCCGCTCCACCCGGCCGGTGCGCGACGGCGCGCTGCTCGCCCTGCTGGTCACCGCACAGGCGTTCGTCAACGAGGAGATCCTGCTCTTCACGGCGCTGGCCTGCGGGGTGTTCCTGTTCGCCGTCGTGGTGCAGCAGCGCGAGCGGTGGGCCGCCGCCCGGCGGCCGCTCGGCGTCGGGCTGGCCGTCTGCGCGGTGCTCGCCGGGGCGCTGCTGGCGTACCCGCTGTGGGTGCAGTTCGCCGGGCCGATGGCGTACCACGGGCTCAGCGACACGGTCCGCGACTACGGCAACGACATCGCGGCGTTCTTCACCCCCGGCTCGCCCACCCTCGGCGGCAACGAGCGGGCCAACGTGAACCTGGCCCCGAACTACTCGGAGGAGAACGCCTTCTTCGGCTGGAGCCTGTCGCTGCTGGCCGTCGGCATCGTGGTCTGGCTGCGCCGGGAGGTGGTGGTCCGGGCGCTCGCCGCGACCGGGCTGTTCTTCGCCGTGCTCTCCCTCGGCGAGCGGATCTCCTGGTGGGACCGGGACCTGGTCACCGGCCCGTGGGAGCTGCTGGTCAAGTTGCCGCTGCTGGACGCCGTGGTGCCCACCCGGTTCGGCCTCATCACCACCGTGGTCGTCGGGGTGCTGCTGGCCTTGGCCGTCCAGCGGGCCGCCGCGCTGGGGATCGTGGAGCGGCGCACCATGCGTACCGTGACCGCCGCCGGCCTGGTGTTCGCGCTGCTGCCCATCGCGCCCATGCCGTTGCGGGTCACCACCCGCCCGGCCGTGCCGACGTTCATCACGGCCGACCGGTGGCGGCAGTACGTCGGCCCGGACCAGACGCTGGTCTCCGTGCCGGTGCCAGCCATGGGCAACACCGACCCGATGCGCTGGGCGGCCAGCACCGACCTGGCCTTCAAGATCCCAGGGGGCTACTTCCTGGCCCCCCGCAACGGGGTCACCGGCGACCCGGGCCGCTTCGGCGGCCGGCCCAGCGGCATCGGCGAGCTGCTCGCCGAGGTCGAGGCCACCGGGCGTACGCCGAAGCTCGACGACCGGCAGCGCCGCCGCTTCCTCGACGAGCTGCGGCACTGGCGCGCCGCCATCGTGGTGCTGCCGCTGAACGAGCAGAACGCCGAACCGCTGCGCCGCACCGTGGAGCAGCTGGTCGGGCCCGCCCGGCAGGAGCTGGACGTGTGGTTGTGGGACGTCCGGACACTGACCAGCCAGTCCGCCTGACCGGCCCGGAGCGCCCCGACCCCGCGCCCCGGCACCGGTGGCGGCCGCGCCCGGTCGACGCGCTCGTGGTCGCCGGCTACCTGGGCCTGGCCGTGCTGCTCACCGCCGGCCAGTGGGGCCGGCCCGACCGGCTGTTCCACCAGGCCGGCGACCAGATGCTCTTCGAGTGGATGCTGGCCCGCGCCGCCCGGGCGGTGACCGGCGGGGAGAACCCGCTGCACAGCACCGCGTTGAACGTGCCGGACGGCGTCAACCTGATGGCCAACACGTCGGTGCTCGGGCTGGGCGTGCCGCTCACCCCGGTCACCGCGCTGTTCGGCTCGCAGGTGGCCTTCCTCGTCGCCGTCGTGGTCTGCCTCGCCGGCACCGCCACCGCCTGGTACGCGCTGCTCGCCCGCCGGCTGGTCCGCTCCCGGGCCGCCGCGGCGGTGGGCGGGCTGTTCTGCGGCTTCGCCCCGGGCCTGGTGTCGCAGGCCGGGGCGCACCTGCACATGGCGGCCCAGTTCCTGGTCCCGGTGATCCTCGGGCTGGTGTTCCGGCCGGCCGCCGACCGGGTCCGCCGGGACGGGATCCTGCTCGGGCTGGCCGTCGCGTACCAGGTCTTCCTCGGCGAGGAGGTGCTGGTCTTCCTGGCTCTCGCGGCCGGGGTGTTCGCCGGGGCGTACGCGCTCGCGGACCGGGCCGGCGCGCGCCGGCTGGCGCCCGTGGTGGCGCGCCGGCTCGGCGTCGGCGCGCTGGTCGCCGGGGTGCTGCTGGCGTACCCGCTGTGGGTGCAGTTCCACGGCGCCGGGCACTACCGCGGGATGCCCTTCTACACGCGGGGCTACCGGCTGGACCTGGCCTCCTACGCGGGCGCCGCCCGGCAGACCGTCGCCGGGGACGGCTACCACGCCGGGCTGCTCTCGCCGAACCCCACCGAGGAGAACTCCTTCTTCGGGCCGTTCCTGCCGCTGCTGGCCGTGCTCATCGTGGTCCGGCTGTGGCGGCGGCCCCTGGTCCGGGCCCTCGCGGCCTGCGGGCTGCTCTTCGTGCTGCTCTCGCTCGGCACCACGGTCGTGGTGAACCGGCACGACACCGGGCTGCCCGGGCCGTACCGGCTGGTCGCCGGGGTGCCGCTGCTCGACCTCGTGGTGCCGGCTCGGTTCGCGCTGGTGTGCGTACCGGTGCTCGGGGTGCTGCTGGCCCTCGCCCTGGACCGGGTCCGGCGCGGCGCGGCCCGGACCTGGGCGCCGTGGGCGGGCGCGGTCGCGGCCGCGCTGCTGCCGCTCGCCCCGACCCCGATCCGCACGGTGCCGGCCATGCCGGTGCCGGCCTTCGTGACCGACGGCGACTGGCGGGCGTACGTGCCGCCGGGGCGGACGCTCGTGCCGGTGCCGCCGGTCACCGGGTCCGGGGTCAGCCCGGCCATGTTCTGGTCGGCGCGCGCCGGGCTGGCCTTCGACGCGCCGGGCGGCTACTTCATCGGGCCCCGCTCCGCCGACAACCCCACCGCGCACTGGGGTGCGCCGGACCGGCCCACCTCGCTGCTGCTGCGGCGGGCCGCCGAGACCGGCCAGGTGCCGCCGATCGGCGACGCGGACCGCCGTCAGGCCGTCGCGGACCTGCGGCACTGGCGGGCGGCTGTGCTGGTGCAGGCCGACTCGACGCCGGGCGACCCGGTCCGCGCCACGGTGGACGCCCTGGTCGGCCCCGGCCGGGACGTCCCCGGGGCCCACCTGTGGGACGTCCGCCCCCTGACCGGCTGACCGGGTCCGGCCGGCCCGCTGTCAGACGCGGTCGCGGACGTCCCAGAGCCAGACGTCGTCGACGCGCCGCGGCTCGCCGAGCAGCTGGGTCATCAGCTCGCGGAGGACCGCCTCGCGGGGATTCGCGCCGAGCACCACCACCGACGCCTTCCAGAAGCGCAGGTCGTCCAGGGCCTGGCGGCGGTTCTCCGCGGTGAGCGGCGGGACCTTGTTCGCGTCCATCGTGGAGTAGATGAGGGTGCTGGTCGGCCGGTTTGGCGCGCCGAAGACCCCCTCGCCCACCTCGTTCGGTCCGATGAAGTAGCCGCCGGGGATGGGGAACGCCTGCTCGGTGAGCGCGCTCCAGCGCAGCGTGGGCAGGCCGTGCACGTTGCTCGGGATCGGCACCGGCACGAGGGTGCGGCCGTCCGGCACGTAGGGCCGCCAACCGCCCGCCGTGATGAAGTGCGGCGGCGGGTCGATCCGCTGGGCCGGCAGCGGGCGGGGAAACAGCGGGAGCAGGGCGGCCACGATGGCCGCGTACCCGACGGGACGCAGCCAGCGTGGGCGCGACCCGGGAGCGGCGGAGCCGGTGCGCTGGGCGGGCACCGGCGGGCGGCCGCGGCCGGACAGGGCGTCCCAGGCCAGCGCGAGCAGCACGCCGACCGCGGCGGCCACCACCAGGCTGAGCCGGGTCGGCATCATCATCTCGACCAGCGGCAGGTCGTCCGGCACGTACGCCCAGGGGCCGTCGACGGTGGTCTCCACCCCGTCGAACCGCACCTTCGGGCCGATCGCGGCCACCGAGAAGACCACCACGAGCACGGCCAGGATCCGGGCCGGCAGCGAGCGGCGTACCAGCAGCACCAGGGCGACCAGCGCGACGAGCACCAGCGGCCAGCCGAACCAGGTGTTCTGCTCGGTCAGCCCGATGGTCTGCTCCACCGCCTCGTTCCCGGCGACGGTGTCCCGGGCGAAGGTGACGAAGGCCATCAGGTCCTCGCCCCAGTTGTGGAAGACCCCGCCCTGGAGGCCCCGGTAGGACTGCGGCCCGTTGAACTGGAACCAGATCGGGTACGCGGCCAGCAGCAGGGCCAGCCCGCCGCCCACCCCGGCGGCGGCGAGGAACGCGCCGGCCCGCTCGCGCGCCGCGCGCGGCCGCTGCACCACCCAGGCCACCACGACCACCAGGCAGGCCAGCGCGGTGAGCAGCAGCATCTCCTCGTTGATGAAGATCTGGTACGCCACCAGCAGGCCCAGCGCGATCCCGTTGCGCCGCCAGCGACCCGGCTCGCCGAGGCGCAGCACCCGGGCCACGATCAGCGGGAGCAGGAAGTTGGAGACGAAGTTCGGCTGCCCGTTGGCGTGGTGCACGATGCCCGGGGCGAAGCCGAGGAAGGCCCCGCCGACGAAGGCCGCCCCGCGCGAGCGCACCAGGTGCCGGGACAGCACCCAGTAGGACGTCGCCGCGGTCGCCGAGAGCGCCGCGCCGAGGTAGAGCGCGTACATCACCTGCGGGCCGAGCAGCAGGGTGAGCGGCGCCAGCGGCAGGGTGACCCCGAGCAGCGAGGTGTTCGCCATCATGTTCACCCCGTCCGGCGCGTTCTGCCGGGCGGTGAAGAGCGGGTTCTCCAGGTGCCGCACCGAGTACGCGCCGTGCGCGAAGAGCCACTCGAACCAGCTGTGGTCGGTCGGCAGGTGCGAGGAGACCCGGTGTTGCACGTCGCCCCAATAGTTGAGGCAGACGAGAACACCGAGCAGCGCATAGGCTCCGATGGCCAGCACGTCGGCGCGGGCCGGCCGGCGTCGGGGCCGACGCGGCGGGTCCGCCACGACGGCCTCGGCCTCGACGGGCGAGGAGTTCAGCGAGGGGTCCACCACCGGCACAGCCACGACGGGCCATCGTACAGGCGGCACGCCGTCGCGCCGGTCACGGCCGGGCCGCCGTTGCGGCGGCGTGGAGAGGGGGTGGTCGTGGCCGTCATCGATCTGGGTGAGCTGCGCGACGACACCGCGCCCGGCCCGCCCGCACGGCGGCCGCAGGCCGTCGGCCGTCCGTTCCGGAGCGTCGTCGTGCTCCTGGTGGCGCTGGTCACGCTCGCCGCCGCCGCCCCGCCGTCGCGGTCCGCCGCGCGCACCCTGCCGGGCGGCCCCGCGGCCGCCGCGTTCATCTCCGGCGACCGGGTGTACGTGGTGCAGCCGCCCGACCCGCAGCGCGGCGCCGGCCGGCACCTCGTCGCGTACCGGGTCGCCGGCGGTCCACCCCGGACACTCTGGCGGACACCGGTGCCCGGGGCGGGCGTCGCCACCACGGTGTGGGAACAGGACGGCATGGTGCTGCTCGTCGGACGGACCGCCGGCGACTCCGCGTGGGAGACGATCGGCTTCGACGCCCGCACCGGCCGGATGAGCTGGCGCCAGCCGGGAGTGGGCTTCCCGGCCGGCGGGGCGCTGCTCCTGCAGGTGCCCGAGATGGCCGGCCGGGAGGCGGTCCGCCGGGTGGCGGTGAGCGACGGCCGGACCCTCTGGTCGGTCCCGGGCACGCCGGACAACGTCGAGCTCAGCTTCGGCCCGTCCGGGGTGGACCGGCTGGTGCACCTGCCGCCCGCCGGCGAGACCGTCGTGTACGACGCGGCCGACGGCACCCGGCTGGCCGCCCGCGACCTGGCTCCCGGTGACCGGCCCACCCGGCGGTGGACCCTGCTCGGCGCCGGGATGCTGCTGGTCATCAAGGACGACGGCGGCAGCGTCACCGCCTACGACCTGGACACCCTGCAGCGGCGTTGGACGGCGGTGCTCCCGCTGGTCGGCTTCGCCGAGCGGTGCGGCAGCCTGCTCTGCGCCGTCCGGCTGACCGGCGGCATGTGGGCGCTCGACCCCGCGACCGGCGCCGTGCGGTGGACCGACGACCGGTGGACGGGGACGCTGACGGCCACCGGCGGCCGGCTCCTGGTCGCGGCGGACGCGGCCGGCGGAAGTGCCCTGGCGCTGGTCGAGGAGGCCACCGGCCGGCTGGTCGCTGACCTCGGCGTGTGGGAGATGGTCCCGCAGGACGAGTTCGACGGGCGGCTGTTCGGCATCCGGCGGACCGAGGGCGGCCGCCTGCTCCTCGCCGAGCTGGACCCGGCCCGCGGCAGCCCCGAGGTGCGGGAGGTGCTGGTCGGCGCCGTCGGCGACTGCCGGATGGGCGCGGAACTGCTCGTCTGCCGCCGCGCGGACGGCGGGTTCGGGCTGTGGCGGCTGCCGTGAGCCCGGTCATCGAGCTGGGGGAGATGCGGCACGGCGAGGAGTCCGCCGAGCCGGCCCGGGCGCCGGTCCGCCCACCGGGCCGGCTCGCCCGGGTGGTGGCGATCTGCTGCGTCGCGCTGCTCGCCCTGGCCGGCGCGACGCCGCCGGTCCGGCCGCCCGCGGGTGTCCTGGTAGCCGCCCCGCCGGGCGCGGTCTTCCTGGTCCTGGCGGGGCGGCTCGTGGTGGCCGACGGCCCGGGCGCGGTCGGCCGGGGCGGCCGGGTGGTCACCGGGCACCGGCTGCCCGGCGGCGAGCCGTCGTGGCGGTTCACCCTGCCGGCCGGCGACCACGTGCTGGGGCTGGGCGCGCTGGCCGGGGGGCTGCTGGTGACCAGCAGCCCGGCCGGGGCCGGCGACACCGTGTCGACCCTGCTGGACCCGGCGACCGGCGTGGTGCGCTGGCGGCAGACCGGCTATTCGGTGTCGACCGCGTCCGGCGGGGTTCTCTTCGAGACCCCGCGGGCCTCCGGGACGGGCACGGTCGTGGCCGTCGACCCGGCCTCCGGCGCGGTGCGCTGGTCGCTGCCGCTGCCCAACAACGGGGTGTCGTACCGGACGGACGGCCGAGGGCCGACGCAGATCGTGCTGGTCGCCCCGGACGGCCGGGTGGAGGTGCACGACGCGGACTCCGGCGCGCTGGTCCACGCCGGCCGGGTGCCGCCGGCCGCGGACCGGGTCTCCTACCGGTTCACCCAGGTGGTGGCCGACCTGCTGCTTGTCGACGGCGCGCCGGGCACGGTCACGGCGTACGGGCTGGACCGGCTGGACCGGCGCTGGAGCATGCCGGTGGAGCCGCCCGGCGGGGTCTGGTTCGTCGAGTGTGCCGGGATGGTGTGCGTCCGCGACCAGGTCGGCGGGGTTCGCGCCCTCGACCCGGCCACCGGCCGGCTGAGCTGGATGGACGACAACTGGCTCGGTCTGGCACCGATCGGCGGCCGGCTGCTCGGCGTCGGGCCGGAGGAGATGTCGGTGCTCGACCCGGCCACCGGCCGCCCCGTCGCCCGGCTCGGGCGTTGGCGGCCCACAGGCTTCGGGAGCGATCCGGCCCGGCTGCTCGGGCTGCGCCGGATGCCCGGCGACCGGACGCTGGTCGGCGCGCTGGACGTCGCGGCCGGCGAGGTCCGGACCCGGGCCGTGCTGCCCGGCTCGTGGAACGAGTGCGCCGACTCCGGCGCCGCGCTGGTCTGCCTGCGCCCGTCCGGCGGGCTGATGATCTGGCCGGTGGGGCCCTGACCTACCAGTTGGCCTGCGCGGGCGCCGGCGGCAGCGGCACCGACTCGGGTCGCACCACGTAGACGACGCCGCCGCTGCCGCCCTGCCAGGCCGCCTCGAACGCCGACCGGGGCACGGTCCGGCGCACCCCCTCGTCGTCGGGGGCGTACGGGTCGTTGAGCACCGGGTCGCCGTCGGCCGTGAAGCCGACCAGCACGATGAGGTGCCCCCGGGTGTCGTAGTCCAGCCCGGGCACCTGCCCCCGGGTGAAGGCCGCCGAGACGATCAGCGGGATGCCGGCGGCCACGAACCGTTCCGCCTCGGCCAGCGAGCGCAGCCGCGTGACGAACGCGTCCACCCCGTGCAGCCCCGCGTACGCGGTGTTGAACGCCCAGTTCCCGGCCCCCACGTACGCGTGGTCGTAGCAGTGCCGGGCGGCGTGCACCACCACCGGTCGGGGGCCGGGCGGGGCGACCCAGGCGTACCGGTCCGGGGTGGGGCCGGCGCCCCAGAAGTCGAGCACCATCGAGACGCAGGTGGGGCTGCACCAGGAATCCCCGCCGCCGCCCCAGCGGGTCTCCCCGCCGGCGTGCAGCCGCTGCGCGTAGCGGGGCACGTCGAGCACCCGGCCCCGCGCCGCGCCGGTTGCCGTGGCGACCGGGGCCGGCGTCGGGACCGGCCCGCCGTCCGGTGCACCACCCGCGCGGGTGGCCGGCGTTCCGGTGCTGGCGCCCGTCGAGGCGACCACGCCGACGGTGCGCAGCACCGGGCCCGCCGGGGCGTCGGGGCGCCGGAGCAGGGTGACCCGGACCTGCCAGCCGGTGACGGTCGCGCCCGTCACGCGCAGGGTGTCGGCCGCGACCGAGGCCGCGTCGTCCGCCTGGCCCGGCACGGAGGAGCGGTGGATGGCCGTGTCGTCGGCGGCCCACCGGCCCAGCTCGTACCAGCCGGTGGTGGCGGTGTCCCCGGCGAAGCCGCGCAGCTCCACCCGCAGCCAGCAGCCGGACGGGGCGTCGGCGGTCCAGGAGGGCACCAGCTCGGCGACGGCGAAGCCGACCGGCACCACGGGGGAGGTCCAGGTCGCCGCGTCGTACCCGGCCGTGTCGCCGGAGTGCGGATCGGTGTGGTCCAGGCGGTCGGCCGGCGTCGCCAGCACCAGCCCGTCCGGACCGGCGGCCACCCCGTCGGCGGTGCCGAGGCGCAGGTCTGCCGGGAAGCGGAAGCGGTGGTACGTCACGTCCCGGCCGGGGTCGACAGCGGTCATGCGGGCTCCCGTCGGGCTCGGGCCCGGGCCCGGTGGCCGGGGCGCTTGTCGCTCGCTGCCGGGCAGCATCGCGTACCTGAAGATTTTTTGCAACGACGGCGCGCGAGGGACGCTTGGCGGCCCGCACTAGGTTGTGGGAGGTCACGACGTGGGAGGCCGGGATGCGGGTACTGGTGGTCGAGGACGAGCGGAACCTCGCCGACGCGATCGCGCGCGGGCTGCGCAAGCGCGGGATGGCCGTGGACGTCGCCTACGACGGCGACGCCGGGCACGAGGCCGCCTTCGTGACCCGCTACGACGTGGTGATCCTGGACCGGGACCTGCCCGGCGTGCACGGCGACCGGATCTGCGCCGACATGGCCGCCTCCGGCGCGCTGACCCGGGTGCTGATGCTGACCGCGAGCGTCACGGTCGCCGACCGGGTGGAGGGGTTGCGGCTCGGCGCCGACGACTACCTGCCCAAGCCGTTCGCCTTCGACGAGCTGGTCGCCCGGGTGCAGGCGCTGGGGCGGCGGGCCACCCCGGCCGCCCCGCCGGTGCTGGAGGTGGCCGACCTGGTGCTCGACCCGGCCCGCCGGGTGGTCACCCGCGGCGGCGAGCCGGTCGACCTGACCAACAAGGAGTTCGGCGTGCTGGCCGAGCTGCTCAAGGCGCGCGGCGCGGTGGTCTCCAGCGAGGAACTGCTGGAGCGGGTCTGGGACGCGAACACCGACCCGTTCACCACCATCGTCCGGGTCACCGTGATGACACTGCGCAAGAAGCTCGGCGACCCGCCACTGATCGACACGGTGGTCGGCGCGGGCTACCGGATCGGCGAGGCCGCCGCATGACCGCCCGGTCCCGGCCGCGGCCCACCCTGCGGCTGCGGCTCACCCTGCTCAACGGGGTGCTGCTGGTCGGGGCCGGTGCGGTCCTGGTGCTGCTGGCCTGGCTGCTGGTCCGGGACGCGCTGCGCCCCACCGACGAGCTGCTGCCCGGCACCACGGTGGTGCTCGCCGACGGCCGCACTCTCGACGCCGGGCACTGGCAGCGGGAACTGGTCGACGCCGCCTCCCGCGAGCTGCTGGTCAAGGCCCTGGTGGCACTGGTGGCGATCGGCATGGTCGGGATCGCCGGCGCGTACGCGGTGGCCGGCCGCGCGCTGCGCCCGCTGCACCAGGTCACCGCCACCGCGCGCCGGCTCGGCGAGACCACCCTCGACGAGCGGATCGGCTGGTCCGGCGCGAACGACGAGGTGGCCGAGCTGGCCGAGACCTTCGACGCCATGCTGGACCGGATCGGCGCCGCGTTCGAGGCGCAGAAGCGGTTCGTCGCCAACGCCTCGCACGAGCTGCGGACCCCGCTCGCGGTGATGCGCACGGAAATCGACGTGACGCTCAGCGACGACGAGGCGGACCTCGCCGAGTACCGCCGGATGGCCAGCGTGGTGCGGGACGCCTCGGAACGCGCCAACGGGCTGGTCGACGCGCTGCTGGTGCTGGCCCGCAGCGAGGCGCAGACGGGCGGCCGGCTGGCCCGGCGCACCGAGTTCGACCTCGCCGTGGGCACCGCCAACGCGCTCTCCGCGATGGCCCGCGAGGTGGAGCGGATCGGCCTCAAGGTGCACACCTCGCTGCGGGCCGCGCCGGTGGTCGGCGACCCGGGCCTGCTCGACCGGCTCGCCGGCAACCTCGTGGAGAACGCGGTCCGCTACAACCACCTGCACGGCCGGCTCTGGGTGCGCACCGGCACCGACGGACAGCGGTCCTGGCTCGTGGTCGGTAACACCGGCTTCGAGGTGGCCCCCGCCGACGTGCCGGGGCTGTTCGAGCCGTTCCGGCGCGGCGGGCAGGAGCGCACCGGCGCCCGCGGCTCCGGCCTCGGACTGTCCATCGTGCGCGCCGTCTGCGACGCGCACGGCGGCACGGTGAAGGCCGTCGCCCAGCCGGGCGGCGGCCTGGAGGTGACGGTCACCCTGCCGTCGGCCGACGCGCCGGCGGCCACCTAGGAGCCGATCGGCGTCCGCGCGGCCGACCGACGGTACGCGCCGGACCGCCGACCTGACGGCCGCCGCCCGCCGAACCACCATCCGCGGCCACCTGTTCGTGCGGGCGGCCCGGCTGTCCCGGCCGGTCGCGCCGGGTGGTCGGCCGGGAGCGGCGCGGTGGTCGGGCAGAAAGCGCGGCCGGTGCTGGACGGCGCGTGCCGGGTGGCCCAGGGTGAAGGCTGCCTCACGCCTGTCCACACCAGTCTCCGGAGCTGCCAGTGACCCCACCCTCGGCCCTCACGCGCCGTGTCCTCGTGGCCCTCACCGCCGTCGCGCTCGCCGCCGCCGGACTGGCCCCGGCCGGTCCCGCCGCCGCCGCGCCCGGCCACACCACGGTGGTCAAAGCGGTGCCCTCCACCGCCTCGCCGGACATCATGGACGGCACGGTCGACGCGATCCACGACGCCGGCTCCAAGATCATCGTGGCCGGCTCGTTCACCCGGGTGCAGAACCGCGGGACCGACGTCGACATCACCCGCAACTACCTGCTGGCCTTCGACAAGGCCACCGGCACGGTGGACACCGCCTTCGCGCCGACCGTCGACAACGAGGTGTACGCGGTGGTCGCCGGACCCACCGCCGGGACGGTCTTCGTGGCCGGCAAGTTCAACACCGTCAACGGGGTGACCCGGCGCAAGGTGGCTCTGGTCAACGTCGCCACCGGGGCTCTGGTCACCAGCTTCGCCGGCCCGGCGTTCAACGGACTGGTCAACGACGTCGCCCTGGTCGGCGGGCGGCTGCTGGTCGGCGGCATCTTCACCACGGCCGGCAACGCCAACCCGCGCGGCGGCCTCGCCTCGCTCAACGCGGGCACCGGCGCGCTGGACGGCTACCTCACCACGGCGCTCACCGAGCACCACAACTACGACGGGGTCAGCGGCGCGAACGGCGGCGTCGGGGCCGAGAAGCTGGCCGTCTCACCGGACGGAACGAAGCTCGTGGTGATCGGCAACTTCAAGAAGGCCGACGGGGTGCTGCACGACCAGATCGTCAAGCTGGACCTCGGCGCCACCGCGGCCACCGTGGCCGACTGGAACACCAACCGGTACACCCCGCGCTGCGCCTGGTGGGCGTTCGACTCGTACATGCGGGACATCGCGTTCGCCCCGGACGGCAGCTACTTCGTGGTGGTGACCACCGGCGCGCCCAACGGCGGCACGCTCTGCGACGCCGCCGCCCGCTGGGAGGCCGGCGCCACCGGCACGGACCTCCAGCCCACCTGGGTCGACTACACCGGCGGCGACACCTACCTCTCCGTCGGCATCAGCGAGCAGGCGGTCTACGTCGGCGGCCACTTCCGCTGGTTGAACAACAGCTTCGGCGGGGACTCCGCGCAGGCCGGTGCCGTCGGCCGGGCCAGCATCGCGGCCCTCGACCCGCGCACGGGCCTGCCGCTGTCCTGGAACCCCGGCCGGCACCCGCGCGGCGTCGGCGCCTCCGAGATGCTGGTCACCGCGGCCGGCCTCTGGGTCGGCTCGGACACCTCGTGGATCGGCAACTTCCAGTACCGGCGGGAGCGGATCGCGTTCTTCCCGCTGACCGGCGGCGCGGCGCCGCACCCGACCACCACGGCCACCCTCCCCGGGAACGTGTACCAGGCCGGGGTCCCCGCGCCGACGAACGTGCTGTACCGGATCAACGCGGGTGGTCCCCTCGTCGCCTCGACGGACACCGGACCGGACTGGGCGGCCGACGACGGTGGCAACCCCAGCCCGTACCACAACGCCGGCAGCAGCACCGCCGGCTTCGCCCCGGTCGGCGGCGTCGACGCCACCGTGCCGGCCGGCACCCCCGCCGCGCTCTACAGCGACGAACGCTGGGACCCGGCCGGCGACGCGGAGATGAGCTGGCAGTTCCCGGTGCCCACAGGCACCGAGGTGCAGGTCCGGCTCTACCTGGCCAACCGGTACGACGGCACGGCCGCCCCCGGCTCCCGGGTCTTCGACGTCGCCGTGGAGGGCACGACCGTCCTGGACGACCTCGACCTGTCCGCCGCCGTGGGCCACAACGTGGGCACCATGCGGGCGTTCACCGTGGTCAGCGACGGCTCGATCGGCGTCGACTTCCGGCACGTGGTGGAGAACCCACTCGTCGACGGCATCGAGATCGTCAAGACCGGCGCCCCGCCCGCCGGCACCGGCAACGAGGTGCAGGTCCGGTCGTACGACGGGGTCACCACGGTCGGCGCGGCCGCCCCGGTGGCCGTGCCGGACGGCACCGCCTGGTCCACCGCGCGGGGCGCGTTCTGGGTCGGCGGCACGCTCTTCTACGGCATGGACGGGTCGCTGTGGCGGCGCACCTTCGACGGGTCCACCTTCGGCGCCGCGTCGGCCGTCGACCCGTACCACGACGCCTACTGGGACGCCGTGGAGACGGACTCCGGCCCGGCCGGCCAGACGTACGTCGGGGTGACCAGCAACTTCTATCCCGAGATCCCCAACGTCACCGGCATGTTCTACAGCGGCGGCCGGCTCTACTACACCCTCGCCGGGCAGGGCGGCCTGTTCTGGCGCTGGTTCACCCCGGACAGCGGCGTGGTGGGCGCGGAGAAGTTCACCGTCGCCGGGGCGAGCGGCTTCGCCGACGCCGGCTCGGTCTTCCTGGCCGGCGGCACCCTCTACAAGGTCAACCGCGGCACCGGCGAGCTGTCGGCAACCGACTGGGCGGGCGGTGCGCCGGCCGCGGCGTTCACCGTGCGCAGCGGTCCGGCCGTGGACGGCGTCGACTGGCGGGCGATGGCGGTCTTCGTCGGCCCGTGACCTCCTGGCCTCCCATCCGGCCCGGTCCCGCCACGCGGGGCCGGGCCGGCCTTGTCCCCGCCGCCGGCTGATGACATGATCAGCGGCGTCAGCCCGAGGTGTGGAAGGGGGTGCGGTCGATGTCCACCATGAACAGTCCCGCGCCCCGCAGTCCCCGCTGACCGTCCGCACTCCGGCGGGGCGCACTCCGATCCAGGAGGAAGCACCGTGAGTGCACAGATCCACTGCGTCACCGTCGAGAGCGACGACCCGTACGTCCTGGCCAGCTGGTGGGCCCGGGCGCTCGACCGGAAGCTGCACGACGACGACCACCCCGGCGACCCGGAGGCGGTCCTCGCCGCCCCCGACGGCCACGGCCCCGACCTGCTCTTCGTCTCCGTGGGCGAGCGGCACGGCAAGGGCGCGTTCCACCTCGACGTGCACGCGGCCGAGGGGACCCGGGACGAGGAGGTGGCGCGGCTGCGCGACCTCGGGGCCACCCTGGTGGACGACCGGCGCCGGCCGGACGGCACCGGCTGGGTGGTCCTGGCCGACCCCGAGGGCAACGAGTTCTGCGTCTGCCGCAGCCCCGCCGAGCGGGCCGCGTCGGCCTGACCGGTGAAACGGAACCGGGCCCCCGCCTGCCGGCGGGGGCCCGGTGCACCGGGTCGGCGGGGACTAGTCCCGCTTCTCGATCTCGCCGCGCATGGTCACGAACTCCTGCTGGATCTCGGTCGCGGACTTGAAGTAGACCACCACCATGCCCAGGCTGCCCTTGTCGACCCAGAGGCACACGGCCACCGGGACGTCCTCGGCCTTGCCGTCGCCACACTTGGCCTCGCCGCCCAACGGGCCGGCGTCGACCGTCTTGAACTCCTTGGTGCCCAGCTGGGGCGTGATCGCCGTGATGGCGTCCGCCATCTCCTTCTGGGGGTCGGCGATGACACCGGACGCGCCGGCGATCATGACCAGGTCCTTCTTCGCCGGATCGCCGTAGAACGCGCCGGCCGTGCTGGTGGCGTTCGGGACGTCCTTGGCGATCTCGGACTTCATCTGGGTGGCGGCCGTCTGGAGAGACGGGTCGCTCACCTTGGCCCGACCGGCCAGCGTGGGGGGCTCGACCAGGCGGGTCTTGGTCGCCTGGACGACCTCACCGACCTCGTCCTTGGCGGCGAACCAGGTGGCGATGCCACCGCCCACGCAGAGCACCAGCACGACGGCCAGCACGATGAGCAGGATCTTGCCGACGCTGGACTTCTTCTTCGGCGGCAGCGGGGCCGGGGCGCCGTAGCCGGGCTGGCCGGCCTCCGGGTAGCCGCCGTACTGCTGGCCGGGCTGGCCGCTCTCCGGGTAGCCGCCGTACTGCTGGCCGGGCTGGCCGCTCCCCGGGTAGCCGCCGCCGTACTGCGGCTGCTGCTGGGGAGCCGGCGGGTAACCGCCGCCGTACTGGGGCTGCTGCTGCTGCGGCGGCTGGTAGCCGCCGGGCTGCTGCGGGGGCGGGGGGTAGGAACCGGGGTAGGGATTGGACGGCGGCTGGGACATGTTTTGGCAGCTCCTGCTGAGAAGTGCGGACGGGTGATCGTAGCCAGCCGCACCGACAGCGCACTGTCCGGCCACCGACGACGTGACGAAACCGGAATCGGGTTGTGACCGCGCCGGCCGCCCGGTGTGTCCGCGAGGTGTCCGGACGGTAGCCGATCTCCGACCCGGAAACGACCGATCGCGGTGGCCGGACCGTCCCAGGGGGACGGCCGGCCACCGCGATCGTGGGGGAGCGGCGGTGGGATCAGCCGCGCAGGCTGGCGACCCCGCGCGGAAGGAACCGCCGGCCGGTGACCCGCTCGGCGGTGCCGGTCCGGTCCAGGTACGGCGTGACGCCGCCCAGGTGGAACGGCCAGCCGGCGCCGAGGATCATGCACAGGTCGATGTCCTGCGCCTCGGCGACGACGCCCTCGTCGAGCATCAGCCGGATCTCCTCGGCCAGCGCGTCCAGCGCGTTCTGCCGGACCTGCTCGGCGGTGAGCGGCTGGTCGCCGACCACGAGCAGCTTGGCGACCTCCTCGTTGACCTGGTCGTCGACCACGATCGGCTGGCCCAAGTCGGCGATCCGCTTGAGGTTCTCGCTAACGCCGAAACGGCCCGGGAACGCGGTGTGCAGGGTGCCGCCCACGTGGTAGGCCACGGCCGGGCCGACCAGCTGGAGCAGGGCGAGCGGGCGCATCGGCAGGCCCAGCGGGTCCAGCGCGCTGTTCGCCACGTCCAGCGGGGTGCCCTGGTCGACGGCGGCGAAGACGGTGCCGAGGAAGCGGGTCAGCAGCCGGTTGACCACGAACGCCGGGGCGTCCTTGACCAGCACGCTGGACTTCTTCAGCTGCTTGCCGACCGCGAACGCGGTCGCGAGGGTGGCGTCGTCGGTCCGCTCGCCGCGGACGATCTCCAGCAGCGGCAGCACGGCGACCGGGTTGAAGAAGTGGAAGCCGACCACCCGCTCGGGGTGCTCCAGGTCGGCGGCCATCTCCGTGATCGACAGGCTGGAGGTGTTGGTGGCGAGCACCGCCTCCGGCTTGACGATCTTCTCCAGCTCGGCCCAGACCTGCTTCTTGACGCCGAGGTCCTCGAACACCGCCTCGATGACGAAGTCGGCGTCGGCGAAGACGGACTTGTCGACCGAGCCGCTGACCAGCCCGTACAGCTTGGCCGCGGTGCCCTTGTCCATCCGGCCCTTGCTGACGGCCTTCTCGATCTGGGTGTGCACGTAGCCGACGCCCTTGTCCACCCGGGACTGGTCCAGGTCGGTCATGACGACCGGCACCTGGAGGCGGCGGGCGAAGAGCAGGGCGAGCTGGCTGGCCATCAGGCCGGCGCCCACGATGCCCACCTTGGTGACCGGGCGGGCCAGGCCCTTGTCCGGCGCGCCGGCCGGCCGCTTGGCCCGCCGCTGCACCAGGTCGAAGGCGTACAGGCCGCTGCGCAGCTCCTCGGAGAAGACCAGGTCGGCCAGCGCCTCGTCCTCGGCCGCGGTGCCGGCCGCGAAGTCGGCGTCCTTCGCGGTCTCCAGCAGGTCCAGCGCCTTGTACGCGGCCGGGACCGCGCCGTGGAGCCGCTGGTCCAGGGTCTGCCGGGCGAAGTAGAGCACGCCCGCCCACATGTCCTTGTCGACCTCGGGGCGGGTCACGGTGACCTCGCCCCGGACGACGCCGGCGGCCCACTCCAGCGACCGCTCCAGGAAGTCGGCCGGCTCCAGCAGCACGTCGGCGATGCCCATCTCCGCCGCCTGCTTCGGCTTGAGCATCTTGTTCTGCATGAGCGGGTTCTGCAGGATCACCTGCGTCGCGGCCGGGATGCCGATCAGGTTCGGCAGCAGCTGGGTGCCGCCCCAGCCGGGGACCAAACCGAGCGAGACCTCGGGCAGCGCCAGGGCCGCCGCGCCCGCCGACAGGCTCCGGTAGTGGCAGTGCAGGGCCAGCTCCAGGCCGCCGCCCATCGCCGCGCCGTTCACGAAGGCGAAGGTCGGGACGGTGCTGTCCTTGAGCCGGGCGAAGACCCGGTGGCCGAGCCGGCCGATCTCCAGCGCCTGCTCGCGGTTCTCCAGCTGCGGGAGGCTGGTGATGTCCGCGCCCACGCAGAAGATGTACGGCTTGCCGGTGACCGCGATGAACGCCGGCTCCGCCGCCAGGGCGGCGGTGATCGCCTCGTCCAGGCTGGTCAGGCCGCCCGGGCCGAAGCTGTTCGGCTTGGTGTGGTCGAAGCCGTTGTCCAGGGTGATGAGGGCGGCGGGACGGTCCAGCCCCGGTACGTTCACCTGGCGCAGCAGCGCCTTGGTGACGACCTCGTTCGGTGCGGCGAGGCTCACTTGTCTCCACCCTCCCAGTGCGGGTTCTCCCAGATGACGGTGCCGCCCATGCCGATGCCGATGCACATGGCGGTGAGGCCGTAGCGGACCTCGGGGTGCTCGGCGAACTGCCGGGCGAGCTGGGTCATCAGCCGGACGCCGGAGGAGGCGAGCGGGTGACCGATGGCGATCGCACCGCCCCACTGGTTGACCCGCGGGTCGTCGTCGGCGATGCCGAAGTGGTCGAGGAAGGCGAGCACCTGCACCGCAAAGGCCTCGTTCAGCTCGAACAGGCCGATGTCGTCGATGCTCAGGCCGGCGATGCGCAGCGCCTTCTCGGTCGACGGGATCGGGCCGACGCCCATCACCTCGGGCTCGACGCCGACGAAGCCGTACGACACCAGCCGCATGCCGATCGGCAGGCCCAGCTCGCGGGCGGTCTCCTCGGCGACGAGCAGGGCCGCGGTGGCGCCGTCGTTCAGGCCGGCCGCGTTGCCCGCGGTGACCTTGCCGTGCGGGCGGAACGGGGTCTTGAGGGTGGCGAGCTTCTCCAGCGAGGTCTCCCGGGGAGCCTCGTCGGTCGTGGCCAGGCCCCAGCCGGCCTCGGGGTCGCGGATCGCCACCGGCACCAGGTCGCCCTGGAGCTTGCCGTTGGCGTACGCCTTGGCGGTCTTCTGCTGCGAGGCGAGCGCGAACGCGTCGGTGCGCTCCTTGGTGATGTGCGGGACCCGGTCGTGCAGGTTCTCCGCGGTGGCGCCCATGACCAGCGCGGACGGGTCGACCAGCTTCTCCGCGATGATCCGCGGGTTGGGGTCGACGCCCTCGCCCATCGGGTGCCGGCCCATGTGCTCGACACCGCCGGCGATGGCCACGTCGTACGCGCCCACGGCGATGCCGCTGGCGACGGTGGTGACGGCGGTCATCGCGCCGGCGCACATCCGGTCGATGGCGAAGCCGGGCACCGTCTTGGGCAGGCCGGCCAGCAGGGCGGCGGTGCGGCCGATGGTCAGGCCCTGGTCGCCGATCTGGGTGGTGGCCGCGATGGCGACCTCCTCCACCTTCTCCGGCGGGAGCTGCGGGTTGCGCCGCATCAGCTCGCGGATGCAGCGGATCACCAGGTCGTCGGCGCGGGTGTTGGCGTACATGCCACCCGCCTTGCCGAACGGGGTGCGGACGCCGTCGACGAAGACGACATCGCGAACTTCACGGGGCACTTGGAGCCTCCTAGCCGGCACTGGCGTTTCCCCGGATGCTACTCGCCAGTAACCACCGCCGACACCACCCCCCGTGTGGCCAACCCCACACACCCCGCGAGCGCCGTCGCCCGGTCGATCATGAAGTTGGCGGCGATGTCGATCTCCGAAACTGCCGTCAACTTCATGATCGACGCCGGGGTCGAGGTCCGGGTCGGGGTTGGGGTCAGGAGGTCGGGAGGTTCAGGGCCTCCGTCAGGGCGGGGAGGAGGAGGGTGATCTGCCACTCCCTCGCGCCGAAGGTGCGGAGGGTTTCCGCGACCGTGTCGTCGGTGATCTCCTCGGGGGGCTGCCAGGCCAGGCGGCGGATGAAGTCCGGGGCGATCAGGTTCTCCGGCGGCAGGTGGTGGGCGCCGGCCGTGCCGACCACCACCTCGCGGCACCGGGCCAGCCGGCCGGCCGCCACCGGATCCCGCTCCGCCCACCGGTGTGGCGGCGGCGGACCCTCCACCACCGGGTTCACCGGCAGGGCGTCGTCCGGCAGCTGGCGCGCGTCGTCCAGGGCCGCCAGCCAGGTACGCGCCAGCCGGCGCACCGAACGGCCACCGAAACCGGGCAGGGTCAGCAGGGTCTTCTCGTCCTTCGGGTCCAGCTCCGCGGCCGCCACGATGGCCGAGTCCGGCAGCACCCGGCCCGGTGCGGCGTCCCGCCGCGCGGCGATCTGGTCCCGCGCGTACCACAGCGAGCGCACCCGGGCCTGGGCCCGCGCGCCGCGCACCCGGTGGATTCCCGAGGTGCGGCGCCACGGCTCGGCCCGCACCCGGGGCGGGCGGGCGCCGTTGAGCACCAGCGCGGCGAACTCCTCCGCCGCCCACGCCGACTTGCCCTGCTTGGCCAACTCCTCGTCGAGCGCGTCGCGCAGGTCGACCAGCAGCTCCACGTCCAGCGCCGCGTACGTCAGCCAGGACTCCGGCAGCGGCCGGCTCGACCAGTCCGCCGCGGAGTGGTGCTTCTCCAGGCTGTAGCCGAGCACCTGCTCGGTCAGCGCGGCCAGACCCACCCGCTCGAAGCCGGCCAGCCGGGCGGCCAGCTCGGTGTCGAACAGCCGGCGCGGGCGCAGGCCCAGCTCGGCGAGGCAGGCGAGATCCTGACTGGCGGCGTGCAGCACCCACTCCGCCCCGGCGATCACACCGTCGAGGGCGGTCAGGTCGGGCAGCGGCAGCGGGTCGATCAGCGCCGTGCCGGAGCCCGCCCGGCGCAGCTGCACCAGGTAGGCGCGCTGGCTGTAGCGGTAGCCGGAGGCACGCTCGGCATCCAGGGCCACCGGGCCGGTGCCGGCCGCGAAGCGGGCCACGACCTCGTCGAGCTCGCTCGGGGTGGCCACCGGCGCGGGCGTGCCCTCGCGCGGGGCGATCAGCGGGACGGGCCCGCCGGCGGTGGGTTCGGTCCCCGCGTCCGCCGGCTCCGGCGTGGCCGAGGACGGATGCGGCGACGCCTCTTCCGTACGGCTTTCGGCAGCCCGACGGCGCAGGGGTGGTTCGTCGGTCACCTGACAACCCTAGTGCGCCGGGCGATCCGGTGTGCGCAGCCGGTCGGGCGCGTGTCGGCCGGATGTCCCACAGGTGTCGTGACCGGGTCGGGTTGCGCCGGGGTGGCAGGGTCGGACACCGGGGGAGACAAACCCCGTTCACGCAGGTACGGTCCATCGAGCCGCGGGCCGCGAGGGGATGCCGGGCACGGTGCGGTCACGGGGGAGGACAGGGCGATCATGACGGGCGTCTACGGGGCCGGGGACGGCGTGCCGGGGCGGGGCGGCGACGAGACCGCCGCCCCGGGGACCGACCGGCCGGGACCGCTGCCGCCGCGCATCGTCCCACCCACCGGCCACGCCACCGTTCCCGGCCAGCCGGCCGGCCACCCCGCCGCGCCGACCCCGGGCCTCCCGGGCGCGCCCGCCGACGGCTTCCCGCCGGCCGGCGCCACGACCGGGCCTGGAGCGGCCTACGGCTCCCCAACCGCCACCCCCGGCGCGGGCTTCGGCTCCGCGCCCGCCGCCTTCGGCGCGGCGCCCGCCGCCTCCGGTTCCGTGCCCGGCGGCTTCGGCGCGGCGCCCGGTGCGCCGGGCGCCAGCCAGCCGGGTGCCGGGGTCACGTGGTCGGCGGCACCGAACAGCGGTCAGTGGGGTGGCCCGACCGCACCGACTCCGCGCACCCCCGGCGGCTGGCCGCCCGCACAGCCGGGCGCCGTTCCGGGGCAGTTCGCCGGCCAGCCCGGCGTCGCCGCGCAACCGGCCCCGGCGTCCGGCCCGGCGTACCCCGGTCAGCCCACGTCCGGTCCGGCGTACCCCGGGCAGGCTGCCGGCGGGACGCTGCCGGTGCCGCCCGCCGGGCACCCCGAGCGGTCCGGGCGGGGGCGGCGGCTGCCGGTGGTGGCGCTCGTCCTGGCCGGGATCCTGGCGCTGGTGGCGGGCCTGCAGGCGTACCAGATCCACCGGCTGGACGACCGGCTCGCCGCCACCGACCGGCGGCTGGCCGAGGCGCAGGGCGCGACCGCCGGCCGGCTCGACGGCCTGGAGGAGCGGGCGGGCGTCCTGGAGAAGCAGGCCGGGGCGGCGTTCAACCCGGAGGCCGTGGCGAGCGCGGTGCTGCCCAGTGTCTTCCGGGTCCGCGCCGGCCAGTTCACCGGCACGGCCTTCGCCATCGGCAAGGCCCCGTCCGGCGGCGGCACCACGCTGCTCACCAACTTCCACGTGGTGGAGGCCGTGTTCACCGCGGGCGACCGCAAGGTCTTCCTGGAGCGCACCGACCAGCGGTTCGAGGCGACCATCGTCGAGGTCGACAAGGACAAGGACCTCGCCCACCTGCGCACCACCGCGAAGTTCACCGGCCTGGTGGCGGCGCGTACCCCGGTCAAGTCCGGGCAGCAGATCGTGGTGGTCGGCGCGCCGCTCGGCCTCCAGGACAGTGTCACCACCGGCGTGGTGAGCGCGTTCCGCAAGGACGAGGGCGGCTCCGGTCCGGTGATCCAGTTCGATGCTCCGATCAACCCGGGCAATTCCGGCGGGCCGGTGATCAACGGCTCGAAGGAGGTCGTGGGGATCGCCACGGCCAAGGCCCGGGACGCCGAGGGCATCGGCCTGGCGGTGCCGATCAAGACCGCGTGCGACCGGTTCAAGCTCTGCTGACCGGCGCGCCGCCGGCGGCTTGACCGCGTACCGCACCGTCGAGGCGTGGGCCCCGACCCCGCCGACCGCAGACCCCGGCCCTACGGGCCACCCCGCGGGGGACCAGCAAACCTGGAGGAAGAACCATGTCCCAGCCACCGACCGGAGCGGGCGACTACCCGCCCCAGCCGCCGGGGGGCACCGTCTACGGCAGCCCGTACGGGGCGCAGCCGGAGCCCCCGCAGCACGGGGCGGCCCAGCCCGAACCGACCCTGCCGCAGCCCACCGCCCCGGTGCCCGGGCAGTACGCGCCGGGCGCCGCCCCGGTCCGGCCGCCGGGCGCCCCGTACTCCGCGCCGGGCTACCCGCAGCCCATGTCGGCCCCGCCGACCTCCGGCGCGGGCGCCGCGCCCGGCTACCCGCAGCCCATGTCCGCCCCGCCGATCTCCGTCCCGCCGGTCTCCGGCGCCGCCTCGGCGCCCGGCTACCCGCAGCCGATGTCGGCCCCGCCGGGCTACCCGCAGCCGATGTCGGCCCCGCCGGGCTACCCGCAGCCCATGTCCGCCCCGCCGGGCCACCCCATGTCGGCCCCGCCCGGCTCGGCGCCGCCCTACGGGGCGCCCGCGGCGGGTGGCGGCAAGGGGCGGGCCGCCCTGATCCTGGGCATCGTGGCCGGGCTGCTCCTGGTCCTCGGCGGCGTGATGACCGGTCTCTACGTCACCACCAACGGCAAGCTGCACAAGGCCGAGCAGCAGGTCAGCCAGCGGGACGGCACGATCACCGCGAACCGGCAGGAGATCGACAAGCTCAAGGGTGACCTCCAGACGGTCCGCGACCGGCTCGCCGACACCGAGCAGGACCTGACCGGCACCAAGAACGACCGGGACGAGCAGGCCCGCCAGAAGAAGGTCATCGGGAACTGCCTGGACAAGCTGACCGCGGCCATCGCGGCGGCGTCCCGGGGCGACAAGGCGGCCTTCGACGCCGCCAACAAGGGGTTGGACAAGATCTGCGACGAGGCCGAGAACTACCTCTGACCCGGGGTTCACGACGGGCCGCTCCGACCGGTCGGGGCGGCCCTCGTCGTGCCGGGGCACGACGATCGGGCGTGGGGTCAGGCGGCGCCGGCGGGGCGGCGGGTGTGCAGCGCCGTGACGCCGGGTGGGGGGAGGCCGGCCGTCGAGGCGAGCAGGGTGCACCAGCCGAGCAGGTGCGGGGCCAGGTCGGCGCCGAGCGGCGTCCAGGAGGCGCGGATCTCGATGTCGCCCGCGGCGGGCGGCCCGGCCAGCTCGCCGAACCGGGTGGAGAGCGTCTGGGTGACGGTGCCGCCGATGGCCCGGTAACGGGCCTCCTGGGCGTCGAGGGCGTCGGTCAACCAGGTCCAGCCCACGCCGGGCAGCAGCGGGTCGCTGGCCAGGTCGACCTCCAGCTCGGCGGTCACGTAGGTGACCAGCCGCAGGGTGCCCTGCCACGCCTCGTGCCCGGCCGGGTCGTGCAGCAGGATGAGCCGTCCGGTGGCCACCTCGTCGCCGTCGCGCAGCACGCCGGCCGAGAGCGCGAACGCGTAGGGGGCCAGGCGCTGCGGGGCGCCGACCTCCTCGAGCACGATCTCCGGGCGGCATGTCACCGATCGCAGCCCCTCGACCGCGCGGGCGAAGACTTCTGGAAGCGCGATCGGGGGGGCCATGACGGCAGCCTATGCCGCCCCGCTCCGCCCCGTGTGACGGCACGCCGGGCGGTCATCCCGATCTTGCGGACGGGATCGCGTGGGAAGGGGACACGTCGCTGCCGCGGGCGTCAACGAGGGGTCCTTCCTTTCACGTCACAAAAGGCGGCGGTGGTGGCGGGGGGTGTCCGGGCGCGTGGCACGATTGCCGCGATGACCACCGACACCACGGGCACTGCCGCCCGAGACGGAGAATCCCGCCGCGGCGGGCCGGCCGACTCGCCCTTCGTCCGCGCCTGCCGGCGCGAGCCGGGCCCGCACACCCCGGTCTGGTTCATGCGCCAGGCCGGCCGGTCGCTGCCGGAGTACCGCGACATCCGGGCCAACGTGCCGATGCTGGACTCGTGCCGCCGCCCCGAGCTGGTCCGGGAGATCACCCTCCAGCCGGTCCGCCGGCACGGTGTCGACGCGGCCATCCTGTTCAGCGACATCGTGGTGCCGGTGGCCGCCGCCGGGGTCGACCTGGACATCGTGCCCGGCACCGGCCCGGTGGTGGCCGAACCGGTCCGCACCGCCGCCGACGTCGAGCGGATCAACCCGATCGGCCGCGACGAGGTGTCCTACGTGGACGAGGCCGTGCGGCTGCTCGTCGCCGAGCTGGGCGACACCCCGCTGATCGGCTTCGCGGGCGCGCCGTTCACCCTGGCCAGCTACCTGGTCGAGGGCGGGCCGTCGCGGACCCACGCGAAGACCAAGGCCCTGATGTACGGCGACCCGGAGCTGTGGCACGCGCTCTGCGACCGGCTCGCCGAGGTGACGCTGGCGTTCCTGCGGGTGCAGGTCGACGCCGGGGTCTCCGCGGTGCAGCTCTTCGACTCCTGGGCCGGGGCGCTCTCCGAGGCGGACTACCGCCGCTACGTGTTGCCGCACTCGGCGTACGTGCTCGCCGGCCTGGCCGACGCGGGGGTGCCCCGCATCCACTTCGGGGTGGGCACGGCGGAGCTGCTCGGCGCGATGGGCGAGGCCGGCGCCGACGTGGTCGGCGTGGACTGGCGTACGCCGCTGGACGTGGCGACCCGACGGATCGGCCCGGACCGGGCCGTGCAGGGCAACCTCGACCCGGCCGTGCTGCTCGCACCGTGGCCGGTGGTGGAGGCCGAGGTGCGCCGGATCCTCGACGAGGGGCGGGCCGCCCCCGGCCACGTGTTCAACCTCGGTCACGGCGTGCTGCCGGAGACCGACCCCGACGTGCTGACCCGGGTGGTCGCGCTGGTGCACGAGCTGTCCGCGCGACCGGACGCGTAAGGGAGGGACGACCATGGCGCGACCGTGGCGGGTGGCGATCGTCGGTGGCGGGATCACCGGGCTGGCCGCCGCCGTCCGGTTGCGTGACCGCGCCCCCGCCGGCACCGAGATCACCGTGTTCGAGCAGTCCGGCCGCCTCGGCGGCAAGCTGCGCACCGGTGAGCTGGCCGGTGGGCCGGTCGAGTTCGGCGCCGAGTCGTTCCTGATGCGCGACCCGGCCGGCGGGGAGTCGGCCGTGGTGACCCTGGTCCGCCGGCTCGGCCTGGCCGACGCGATCGTGCACCCCACCGTCGGGCAGGCGGCTCTGCTGGTCGACGGCGGGCTGCGCCCGGTCCCGGGCGGCACCCTGGTGGGCGTACCCGGGGATCTGCACCGGGTGGCGGCGGTGGCGCGACCGGCCGCGGCGGCCGATCGGGACGGCGGCGCGCCGCTGCTCCCGCCGGACGCCGACGTGTCGGTCGGCGCGCTGGTGCGCGACCGGTTCGGCGACGAGGTGGTGGACCGGCTGGTCGACCCCATGCTCGGCGGTGTCTACGCGGGCCGGGCCGACGACCTGTCGCTGGTCACCACCATGCCGGCGCTGGCCCGCGCGGCCCGGGTCGAGCACACCCTGGTGGGCGCGGTCCGCGCCGCGCAGGCGGCCGCGCCCCGCGCCCCCGGCGCCCCGGTCTTCGGCACCCTGGCGGGCGGGCTGAGCACGCTTGTCGACGCGGCGGCGCGGGAGAGCGGGGCGACGATCCGCCGGGACGCGGCCGTGCGCGAGCTGCACCGCACCCCGACCGGCTGGCGCCTCACCGTCGGCCCGACCCGGGACCCTGAGTTCGTCGAGGCCGACGCCGTGCTGCTGGCCGTGCCGGCCCGGCCCGCCGCCCGGCTGCTCGCCGGCCCGGCCCCGGAGGTCGCGGCGACCGTCGGCGGGCTGGACTACGCCAGCGTCGCGCTGGTCACCATGGCCCTGCCCGAGCCGGAGCTGCCCGAGCTGTCCGGCTTCCTGGTGCCCGCCACCGAGGGGCTGCTCATCAAGGCGTCCACCTTCTTCACCACGAAGTGGGGGCACCTGCGCCGGCCGGACGGGCTCGCCCTGGTCCGCGCCTCGGTGGGCCGGTACGGCGAGGAGGCCTCGCTTCAGCTCACCGACGAGGACCTGGTCGCCACCGTGCACCGGGAGCTGTCGAAGGTGCTCGGCACGCCGCTGCCCGCGCCGGTGGCCCAGCACGTCCAGCGGTGGGGCGGCGCCCTGCCGCAGTACACCCCCGGCCACCTCGGCCGGGTGGCGGCGGTCCGGGCGGCCCTGCGGGCCGCCCAGCCGACGCTGGCCCTGGCCGGGGCCGGCTACGACGGCGTCGGCATCCCGGTCTGCGTCCGCTCCGGCGAGACGGCGGCCGAAGAGATCATCACTGTACTGGGAGGATCGGCAGCATGACGGAGCAGACCAACGCGGCCCGGCTGCGGGAGCTCAACGACACCATCCGCTACACCATGTGGTCGGTCTACCGGGCCACCAGCCCTCTCCCGTCGCTGCGCGAGAACGTCGTGGCCGAGGTCGAGTCGCTCTTCGAGGAGCTGGCCGGCAAGGACGTGACCATCCGCGGCACGTACGACGTGGCCGGCCTGCGGGCCGACGCAGACCTGATGATCTGGTGGCACTCGTCCTCCAGCGACGCCCTCCAGGACGCCTACCTGCGGTTCCGGCGCACGACGCTGGGCCGGGCGCTGACCCCCGTCTGGTCGCAGATGGCGCTGCACCGGCCGGCCGAGTTCAACAAGAGCCACATCCCGGCGTTCCTGGCCGACGAGGAGCCCCGCGCCTACCTCTGCGTCTACCCGTTCGTCCGGTCGTACGAGTGGTACCTGCTGCCGGACGCCGAGCGGCGTGAGCTGCTGGCCGAGCACGGCAAGATGGCGCGCGGCTACCCGGACGTGCGGGCCAACACGGTCGCCTCGTTCGCCCTGGGCGACTACGAGTGGATGCTCGCCTTCGAGGCCGACGAGCTGCACCGGATCGTCGACCTGATGCGCGACCTGCGCGCCTCCGGGGCCCGCCGGCACGTGCGCGAGGAGATCCCCTTCTACACGGGTCGCCGCCGCTCGATCGCCGACTTCGTGACCTGCCTGGTCTGACCGTGCCCGGCCGGGGCCGCGAGCCGCGACCCCGGCCGGACTGCGGTCAGGCGACCGTGGTGCAGGAGACGTTCCCCGGCACCGGGTTGCTCGCACCCGACGAGCCGACGAAGCCGAACGACGTGCTCGCCCCCGCGGCGAGGGCGCCGTTGTAGGCGACGTTACGGGCGGTGACCAGCGTCCCGCTGGTGCTCACCGTGGCGTTCCACGCCGAGCTGACCTGCTGGCCGTTGGCGTAGGTCCAGCTCACCGACCAGCCCCGGACCGGTGACCCGCCGTTGGTCACCTGCACCTCGGCCTGGAAGCCGCCGCTCCACTGGCCGGTGATCCGGTAGGTCGCCGTGCAGGCGCCGGCCGGGTTCGGCGTCGTGGGCGGGGTGGTCGTCGGCGGGGTCGTGGTCGGGGGCGGCGTCGTCGGCGGGGTGGTCGAGCCGCCGCCGAAGTCCACGTCGCTGCACAGGTAGTACGACTGGTCCAGGTGGCTGGCCTGCCAGATGGTGTAGACGACGTGCCGGCCGGTCCGGCCCGGCGCGTTCGCCGGCACCTGGATCGACACGCCCTGGCTCTCCGGCGTCCACTGGCTGGCCGGGGTGTTGCCGATCTGGCCGACCAGCTCCAGGTCGCTCCAGCGCAGCGGCGTGGTGAGCGCGTTGTAGCCCTGCTTCGTCACGTACACCCGGATGTAGTCGGCGCCGTGGCTGGCCTGGTCGTACAGCTTGATCCGGAAGTTGGTGGTCACCGGCGAGGTCTTCCAGGCGCCGACGGTGTCGAGGGCGTTGTAGCGCCCGCTGGCGGTGCGCCCGCCGCTGCACAGCTGGCCGTCCGGGATGGCCGCCTGGTGGTTGCCGGCGACGCCCTCCCGGAACAGGCCGTTCCAGTTCCACATGGCGTTCGGGTCGGCCTGCCAGGCCTGCCAGCACATCGGGTCCTGGGTGGCCATCGCGGGGTTCTGGAAGTCACTGCCCCAGCGCTGCCAGCAGCCGTAGTTGCGCGACGCCGGGTCGACCACCGACCCGTGCGCCGAGGCCGGGCCGGACAGGGCGGTGGTGAGCAGCGCCGCGACGACCGCGCAGACGCTCAGGATCGCCGCCACGATCGGGACGCGGCGGCGGTGCGGAGTGGACATGGTGAGCCTCCGGGGTGGGGATGTCGGTTGCACGACGCCCGGACGGTGCGGGAGTTGCCCCCTCCCGCGGCTCGCGTGGCGGCTCCGCCTGGCACGCTGCCACAGGAAAGCGGTATCCGTCAATGTCCGCTCAGGCGGCGGCGCGACCCTCCCGCCGCATCGGCGTGTGCGGGATCCCGTCCTCGACGTAGCCGGGGCCGCTGACCGCGAAGCCGTGGCCGGCGTAGAAGCCGACAAGGTGGGTCTGCGCCTCCAGCACGCACGGGCCGTCGCCCACCACCGCCAGGGCCTCGGCCATGAGCGCGCCGGCCAGGCCCGCGCCGCGGGCCGCCGGCGCCACCACCACCCGGCCGATCCGCGCCACCCCGCCCGGGTCGGCCAGGATCCGCAGGTACGCCACCACGTCGCCGTCCCGGGTCAGCCACAGGTGCCGGGTGCCGGGTTCGACGTCCCGGCCGTCGAGCTCCGGGTACGGGCAGGACTGCTCCACCACGAACACGTCGATGCGCAGCCGCAGCAGGTCGTGGAAGGTGCGCGCGTCCAGTTCGGCGAGGGCGGCCAGGTGGGACTCGGTAGGCATCCCGCGATGGTAGGCCCGCCCCCGGAGCGCTTACGCGGGGCGGGCGCCGACCGCGTCGCGGACCTCGGCGCCCTGGTCGCCCTCGACCGCCCGCGCGCAGTGGGCGCAGCAGAAGAAGCGGCCGGAGACCTCGACGCCGTGCCCGACGATCTTGATCTGGCAGTGCTCGCAGATGGGCGCCATCTTGTGGATGGCGCACTCGAAGGAGTCGAAGGTGTGCGTGGCCCCGTTGACCGTGCGCACCTCGAACGCCATCCAGTAGTCGTTGCCGCAAACCTCACAGGTAGCCATACGAAACCCCCCGAAAACGGACCCGTCATCCCAGGGTCGACGAGCGGACACCTCACGGCAACCGAAACCGGCGAACCTGATCCGGCTCGACGGCGAGTCGCCCCCGGCGTGTCGCGCGTTAGACCTGGTGACCGCCTCGAACCTCGGAGGAACCCCCTTGATCAAGCGCAACAAGCTCTTCGGCAACCAGACCCGGGTCACCTTCTGCCTCCCCCGGGACACCCCGCCCGGCACGGTCAGCGTCGTGGGCTGCTTCAACGACTGGCAGCCCGGCCGGCACGAGCTGGTCGCCCGCCGGGACGGCACCCGCACGGTGACGGTCCGGCTCGGCCCGGGGGAGTACCGCTTCCGCTACCTGGCCACCGGCGGCGTCTGGCTGGACGACGAGTCCGCCGACCAGGTCGACGACCGGGGCGGCACCCTCCGGCTCTGACCAGCGGTCAGCGGCCGCGGGCCTGCCGGACCGCGAGCACGAGCGGCAGCAGCGGGACGAAGATCCACAGCTGGCGCGGCGTGTAGTGGCGCAGCTCGGCGGGGACGTCGACGCCGGCCAGTTCCCGCTCCAGGGCGCCCCGGCGGCTCAGGGTCGCCGCGTGCAGCGCCAGCGGCACGTAGTTCAGCCCGACCAGCGCCAGGTAGACGCCGAGGGCGGTCCGGACCGGACCGCCCTCGCGCGCCGCGCAGAGTCCGAGCGCGACGCAGCCCACCACGCCGACGACGAACTCCACCAGGATCACCCGGCGCCGGACTGGCGAGCCGGCCGAGCCGTACATGTCCACGGCGGCGAGCCGCCGTACGTCGAGGTGGGGCATGACCACATCAGTAGCGTGGCCGGGCAAAGCGGCCGGCTCAGGAGTCCTTCGGCTCCAGCCGGACCGAGACCGAGTTCACGCAGTGCCGGGTGTCCTTCGGGGTGAAGCCCTCGCCCTCGAAGACGTGCCCCAGGTGGCTGTCGCAGCGGGCGCAGCGGATCTCGACCCGCCGCATGCCGAGGGTGTTGTCGGGGATCTCCTTGACCGCGCCGGGGATGGCGTCGTCGAAGCTCGGCCAGCCGCAGTGCGAGTCGAACTTGTCCTCACTGCGGAACAGCTCGGCCCCGCAGGCCCGGCAGTGGTAGACGCCGGGGGTCTTCGTGTCGACGTACTCGCCGGTCCAGGGGCGTTCGGTGCCGGCCTCGCGGAGCACCCGGAACTCCTCGGGGCTCAGCCGGACCCGCCACTCGTCCTCGGTGCGGGGCAGTTCATTGTCGGAAAGACTCACCCGTCAACGGTACGTCGGCCGTCGGTGGCATCGCATAGGGTCGCCAGATGGCTGGCAGCAAGGCCGCAGTCGAGGAGATCGAGGTCGCCGGGCACACCGTACGGCTGAGCAGCCCCGACCGGGTGATCTTCCCGCAGCGCGGCTTCACCAAGGCGGACGTCTTCCACTACTACCTGTCGGTCGGCGAGGGGATCATGCGGGCCCTGCGCGACCGGCCCACCACCCTGCAGCGCTTTCCGGAGGGCATCGAGGGCGAGGCGTTCTTCCAGAAGCGGGTGCCGGCCCGGGGCGTACCCCCGTGGGTGTCCACCGCGGAGATCAGCTTCCCGAGCGGCCGGAAGGCCGCCGAGCTGTGCCCGGCCGACCTGGCGCACGTGGCCTGGGCCGCGCAGATGGGCACCGTGGTGTTCCACCCGTGGCCGGTGCGCGCCGCCGACGTCGACCGTCCCGACGAGTTGCGCATCGACCTGGACCCCCAGCCCGGCACCGACTTCACCCACGCGGCCACCGCCGCCGGTGAGCTGCGCGGGCTGCTCGACGAGCTGGGCGTGACCGGCTGGCCGAAGACCTCCGGCGGCCGGGGCGTGCACGTCTACCTGCGCATCCAGCCGCGCTGGACGTTCGTCGAGGTGCGCCGCGCCACCATCGCGCTGGCCCGCGAGCTGGAACGGCGCCGCCCCGAGCTGGTGACCACCGCCTGGTGGAAGGAGGAGCGGGGCACCCGGGTCTTCGTGGACTTCAACCAGATGGCCCGCGACCGCACCATCGCCTGCGCGTACTCGCTGCGGGCCAACGGGCGGGCCACCGTCTCCACCCCCGTCGAGTGGGCCGAGCTGCCCGACGTCGACCCGGACGACCTCCACCTGGGCAGCGTGCCGGCCCGCTACGCCGAGCGCGGCGACCCGCACACCGGCATCGACGACGCCCCGTGGGACATCACCCCGCTGCTGGAGTGGGCCGAGCGGGACGCCGCCGCCGGCCAGGGCGACATGCCCTACCCGCCGGAATATCCGAAGATGCCCGGCGAGCCGAAGCGGGTGCAGCCCTCCAAGGACCGGGACCGGCCGCGCGCCTGAGCGGTCAGCGGCCGGCGAGCGCCTCCACCGCCGCCTTGGCGGTGCGCAGGTCCGCGCCGGTCGCCCGGCGGTACGCCGCGATCGCCTTGATCTTCTCGCCCCGGCCCAGGTGCGCGTGCACCTCGGGCAGCTGGCGGCCGGGGTCGGTCACGCCCAGATGCCTCATCACCAGGTCCAGCCGCCGCTCGATCTCCGCCAGCCGGTATTCCTCCGGGCCGGGCCGACGGCCCGCGGCGAGCTGCCCGGCGAGCAGCAGCAGGACCGCGACGAGCAGGATCTCGATCACCATGACGATCAGCGAAGCAGATCGGCGCGAACGGCGCGGATAACGATCACGTAACGCGCGCGAACCTTTCCCGCCCCCCGACTGGTCTACCTGGTCGTCGGCCCGCCAGGGCCAGGAGAGGACGTCGGATGAAGCTGGTGTGGAGGCGGGCAGTCGAGGCTCGTGGACTGCTGCTCGCCGCCGCTGTCGCGGCCCTGGTCGCGGTCGCGTTGGTCACCGGGCTCTCCGACTACAACCGCCGGGCGGTGGACGCCGGCGCGCGGGCGGTGCTGGACGCCGCGCCCGCCGAGGAGCGCAGCCTGCTGGTCAGCGGCTCCGGCGGGCAGGACGCCGCCGCGTACGCCGACCGGGACCGGGCGGTCCGTGCCCAGTTCGCCCACGGCCTCGGCGGCGTACCGGTCTCGGTGGCCGCGGCCCGCTACGGCACCGGTCGGGAGCTGACCGGCGACCTCGGGCCGGCCCGCACCGACGACGACCCGATGTTCGCCAACCTCGCCACGCTGGCCGACCTGCCGGCGCACGCCGAGCTGACCGGCGGGTCGTGGCCGGCCCCCGGCGCGTCGCCGTTGCAGGTCACCCTCCCCGAGAAGATCGCCGGCCAGCTCGGCCTGCGGGTCGGTGAGCGGGTGCCGCTCTACGACCGCAGCGCCGAGCGGGCCGGGGCCGTGGTGCTGGCCGGCACCTGGCGGCCCCGCGATCCGGGCGACGCGTACTGGCGTCTCGCCCCGGGTGTGGGCGACAGCCAGGGCGACGCGGCGAGCGAATCGTACGGGCCGTTCACGCTGGACCCGGCCGACTTCGCGCGCACCTTTCCGGGTTCGACCTCGGGCGCCTGGCTGGTCGCCCCCGACCTCGCCAAGGTCGAGCCGAGCCGGCTGACCGGGGTGACGGCGGCCCTCGCCACCGTCGTCGAGGAGATCCCCGACGCCACCGGCCTCGGCTCCTCCACGCAGACCGTGAGCCACCTGGACCGGCTGGTCGACCGGCTCGGCCGGGCGGACCTGGTGGGCCGGTCCGCCCTGCTCACCCCACTGCTGCTGATCGTGGTGCTCGGCGGGTACGCGCTGGTGCTCGTCGCCGCGCTGCTCAACGAGGACCGCCGCGGGCAGACCGCGCTGCTGCGCGCCCGTGGCGCCGCCCGCGGCCAGCTCGCCGGACTCGCCGTCCGCGAGGCCACCCTGGTGGTGGCCCCGGCCGTGCTGCTCGCCCCGGCGCTGACCGGGCAGGCCGTGCACCGGCTCGGCGGTGACCTGCGGCTGGCCGACGGCGGGGTGGCCCGGATCTGGCTGGTCGCCGTGGCCGCCGCGATCGGCTGCCTGCTCGCCATGGTGCTGCCGGCGCTGCGCCGGGCCGGCACCTACGTCGCGGACATGGCGGCCCGCTCCCGTCCCACCCGGGGAGCGGCGGTGCAGCGGGCCAGCGTCGACGTGGCCCTGGTCGCGTTGGCCGTGCTCGCCTGGACCCAGTTGCGGCAGTACTCGTCGCCGCTGGCCGGGGCGGGCGGGCGGCTCGGCATCGACCCGCTGCTCGCCGCCGCGCCGATCATCGGCGTGCTGGCCGGCGCGGTGATCGCGCTGCGGCTGCTGCCCCCGGCCACCCGGGTCGCCGAACGCTTCGTCGACCGGCGGCCGTGGACGGCCACCATGTTCGGCATGTGGCAGGCCGGCCGCCGGCCGCACGCCGGCCCGGTGCTGCTGCTGGCCCTCGCCGTCGGCGGCAGCACGCTGGCCTGGTCGCTGGTCGCCTCCTGGGAACGGTCGCAGAGCGACCAGGCGCGGCACACCGTCGGCGCGGACCTGCGGCTGGTCGAGCGCAACGGCGCCGCGCCCACCGACCGGGCCGGCCGGTTGGCGGCCACGGCCGGGCTGGACCGGGTGCTGCCGGCCTGGCGGGACGATGTCCGGCTCGGCCGCGACGACCGGCCGGCCAGCGTGGTGAGCCTCGACGCCGCCGCCGCGACCGGGATGCTCACCCTCGACGACGCGGCCGGCGGGGCGTCCACCGCCGCGCTGCTGGACCGGCTGGTCAAGGGGCGGGCCGCGCCCGCCGGGGCGGTCCTGCCGGCCGGCGCGCACACCCTCGCCGGCACCGTCCGCGCCCCGGTCGACACCCCGTTCGCGAACCCGCAACTGACCGTGTCCGCGCTGCTCACCACCGATGCCGGCGCCGCCTGGCGGGTGCCGCTCGGCGTCGCCGGAGGCGACGGCCGCCCGGTGCGTTTCGCGGTGCCACTGCCGGAGACCGGGGGCGCACCGCTGCGGCTGGCCGGGTTCGAGGCCGACGGCGGGGAGGCGGTCGGCTTCACCTACCGGCTGAAGATCGACGGGCTCCGGCTCACCGACGCTGCCGGTGCGGCGCTGCCGCTGCCGCTCGACGGGGACTGGCGGGTCACCGACACCGCGCAGGGACCGCACGACCAGGCCCGGGTCGCACCGACCACCGTCGACGCCACCCACAAGATCGACCTGCCGGACGGGGCCCTGGAGTTCGCGCGCCAGCCGTCCTCCCGGTTCGCCGTGGTGCCCGCCGCGGACGACCCGCCGGTGCCCGCCCTGGTCACCCCCGGCGTCGCAGCGGCGCTGAACATCCGCGCCGGCGACACCGTGCCCCTGCAGCTGTCCGGGGTGTCGCTGCCGGTGAAGGTGGTCGGCCAGGTGACCGCCGTGCCCGGCACCGCCGGCGACGGCGTGCTGCTCGACCTGCCCGCCGCCACCAACCTGCTGCTCCGCCAGCAGGGCACGGTCCGGCCGGTGGCCGAGTGGTGGCTGCGTACCGACGCCGGCGGGCACGCCGCCGCGGCGGAGCAGCTGGCCGGGTTCCCCGGCACCACGCTGCTCGACCGGCGGCAGGTCGCCGCGGAGGCGGCCCACGACCCCTACTGGCGGGGCGCCCGCACCGGGCTGCTCGCCGCCGCGCTCGGCTCCGTGCTGCTCGCCCTGGTCGGCCTGGCCGTCGACGTCTGGGCCACCACCCGGCACCGGCTCGCCGAGTTCGCGGTGCTGCACACGCTCGGCGCGAACGCCCGGCTGCTGGCCCGCGCGCTCCTCGCCGAACAGGCGTTCCTGGCCGGCATCGGCGTCGGCGTCGGGCTGCTGGTCGGGGCCGGCGTCGCGGCCACCATGGTGCCGTTGGTGATCCTCACCCCGGCCGCCGGCCGGCCGGTGCCCGAGGCGGTGTTCACGGTGCCGTGGTCGCCCGTCGGGCTGACCGCCGTCGGGCTGCTGCTGGCCGCGCTGGCCTTCGCCGCCCTCATCACCACCGGCATCCGCCGCCGGGTGGCCGCCGCACAGCTCCGGATCGGGGGAGAACGATGAGTCCGTCAGGTGCGCCGCGGCGGGTCCGGGCGTACGGGGGGCACTTCCTGCTGCTCGCCGTCCTGACCCTGATCACCGCGCTGCTGATCACCGCCCTGCCCCGGGTCGTCGACCGGCTCACCGGGCAGGGGCTGCGGGAGCACGTGGCCGCCCAGCCGGTGGCCCGGCGCGACCTGACGTACAGCACCGAGCAGACGATCCTGCCCCGGACCGCCTCCCGGATCGCCGCCACCCGCGCCGCCGAGCTGGACGCCGTCGAGGCGCGGATGCCCGAGGCCGTGCGGCAGGTCATCGGCGAGCGGTGGTACGCCGCGGAGACCGGGTTCACCCGGCTGACCGGGCCGACCCTGAGCGCTGACAAGGGCCTGATCGACGTGAGCCTGCGCACCGTGACGGGCCTGCCCGAGGCGGCCACCCTGGTCGAGGGGCGCTGGCCGGCCGGTGGCGCCGGCGCCGGCGTCGAGATGGCCCTCGCCGACACCGTGGCCGGGCCGCTCGGGATCCGCGCCGGCAGCACCTTCGCGCTGTCCATCCTCGACGAGCGCGGCAAGCCGGTGCGGAGCATCAGGGTGGCCCTGGTCGGCGTGTTCCGGCCCACCGACCCGCACGGCGGGATCTGGGACGCGCTGCCGTCGATGCTGCGGCTCGCCGCGCCCACCGGCGACGGGAAGCCGTTCCTGTCCGTCGCGTACACCTCCGAGGCCGGCTTCGACGCGGCCGCCACCTCCGGCTGGCCGGTCAGCTTCAGCTGGCGCTATCGGGTGGCACCCGACCGGTTCAACCCGGGGCAGCTCTCCGCCGCCGTGGCCGGGCTCGCCGCGATGGAGCGCACCCGGCCCGCCGGGCTCACCCTGACCCAGGGCGTCGACATCCCGCTGCGCCGCTTCGCCGAGTCGCTCGCCGCCGCCCGTACGCTGCTCGCCGTCATCGCGGCCGGGCTGCTCGCCACCCTGGCCGGCCTGATCCTGCTCGCCGCCCGCCTCGCCGCCCGCCGCCGCCAGAACGAGTACGCGCTGCTGCGCGCCCGGGGCGGCGCGACGACCGCGGTGCTGGGCCGCGGCCTCGCCGAGTCGCTGCTGGTGCTGCCCCTCGCCGCCGGCGTGGGCTGGCTGCTCGGCGGGCTGCTCCCCGGTGGCGGCGCCGAGCTGCGCTGGGTGCTGCTCGCCACGCTGCTGGCCACCCTGGTCCCGCCGCTCGCCGCGCTCACCGCCGGCCGCGGCGGTGGCGGCCGGAGCGACCTGGGCGGCGCCCGGTCCCCGGCCGTGCGGCTCACCGTCGAGGCGACCGTGCTGGTGGTCGCCGCGCTCGGCGCGTTCCTGGTGCGCCGGCGGGGCCTCACCCTCGACGGGACGGTGGACCCGCTGCTCGTCTCGGTGCCGGTGCTGCTGGCCGTCGCCGCGGCGCTGGTCGCCCTGCGCGCCTACCCGTGGCCGTTGCGGCTGCTCAGCCGGGCCGCCGCCCGGGCCCGGGGGAGCGTCGCGTTCCTCGGCACGGCCCGCGCCGGCCGGGCCGCCACCACCGGCCCGCTGGTCGTGGTGGTGCTGTCCGTGGCGACCGCCGCGTTCTGCGGGGTGGTCGCCACCGGCATCGAGAACGGCCGGGACCGCGCCGCCGCGGCCGCCGTGCCCGGGGACGTCCGGGTCGACGGGGACCGGTTCGCCCCGGACACCACCGACGCGCTCGCCGCGCTGCCCGGCGTCCGCGCGGTCACCCCGCTGCTGGTGGAGGCCGGCCAGCGCCCGTACGCCGACGAGGCCGGCCGGTTCGCCGGGGTGGGGGACACCCGGGTGCTGCTCGTCGACGGCGCCCGGTTCGCCGAGGTGGCCCGCCGCGCGGGCGTCCCGGTGACCGTCCCCGACCCGCTGCGTGCCACCGGCGACGGCACCACCCCGCTGCCGGCGCTGGTCTCCCCGGTGCTCGCCGACGAGTTGACCGAGGCCGGGCTGGCCGACCCGGCCGGCCGGCGCCCCGCCTGGCTGGACGTGCAGGGCAACCGGTTCCCCGTGCGCACCGCCGCGACCGTCGACGAGTTCGCGCTGGTCGACCGGAGCGTGACCCGGTTCGTGGTGCTGCCCTGGCCGGCGCTGCCTGCGGGCGCCCTGCACCCGCTCGCGCCCACCGGCTTCCTGCTGGCCGGCGACCGGGTCGACCCGGCCGCGGTGGCCCGGGTGGCCGCTGAGGGGCAGGAGCGCTACCAGCGCACCGGGGTGGTGGCCGGCGGGGAGCGACCCACCCAGCCCACCGTCACCACCCGGTCGGCGGTCCGCGCCGAGCTGGGCGGCAGCGGGGTGAACGGGCTGCTGGTCTTCGGCTTCACCATCGGCGCGGCCGGCGGGGCCGTGCTGGGCCTGCTCGCGCTGGCCTTCGCCGTGCTGGCCGGGGCGCGCGGCCGCGGGCAGGTGCTGTCCCGGCTGCGCACCATGGGCCTGTCCCGCCGGCAGTGGCGCGGTCTGCTGCTGGTGGAGCTGACCCCGCTCGTGCTGGTCTCCGTGCTCACCGGCGCGGTGGTCGGCGCGCTGCTGCCGGTGCTGCTCACCCCCGTGCTCGGCCTGCCCGCCTTCACCGGCGGGATGGCCGTGCGGGCACGTTTCGAACCCGGCCTGGTGGCCGGGGTGCTGGGCCTCGCCGTGGTGGCCCTCGCCTTCGCCGTCGCCGTCGAGACCCTGAACAACCGTCGGATGCGCCTCGGCGAGGTGCTCCGGCTCGGAGAGGAGAGCTGAGATGACCGCGATCGCCGAGGCGTCGGCCGTACCGGACCTGGCCGCCCTTCAGCGGCGCGCTGCGGAGCGCGCCGCCGAACGGGCCGGCGGCCGGGACCGGCTGCGCGGGCACATCGTCTGCGACGGGCTGGTCCGCATCTTCAAGACCGAGGGGGTGGAGGTCGTCGCCCTCCAGGGCCTCGACCTGGTCATCGACCGGGGTGAGCTGGTGGCGATCGTCGGCGCGTCCGGGTCCGGCAAGTCCACCCTGCTGAACATCCTCTCCGGGCTGGACACCCCGACCGCCGGCATCGCCCGGGTCGCCGAGTACGACCTGCTCGCCCTGTCGAACCGGCGCCGGCTCGCCTACCGCCGCCAGATGGTCGGCTTCGTCTGGCAGCAGACCGGCCGGAACCTGCTGCCGTACCTGACCGCGCTGGAGAACGTCGAGCTGCCGATGAAGCTGGCCGGTGGCCGTTCCCGGCGGGCCCGGCGGGAGCGGGCCCGCCAGCTGCTCGACATGGTCGGGGTCGGCTACTGCGCGGACCGCCGGCCGGGCCAGCTGAGCGGCGGCGAGCAGCAGCGCTGCGCGGTCGCCGTGGCGGTCGCCAACGACCCGGAGGTGCTCTTCGCCGACGAGCCGACCGGTGAGCTGGACGAGGCCACCGGCGCCGAGGTCTTCGCCGCGCTACGCACCATCAACGCCGAGCTGGGCGTCACCATCGTGGTGGTCACCCACGACCAGGCCGTGGCCGGTCAGGTCCGCCGCACGGTCGCCATCCGCGACGGCCGGACCGCCTCCGAGGTACGCCGCACCGCCCGGGTCGCCGCCGACGGCAGCACCGAGCTGGTCAGCGAGGAGTACGCGGTGCTCGACCGGACCGGCCGCATGCAGCTGCCGGCGTCCTTCGTGGACAGCCTGTCCCTGCGCGACCGGGTCCGGCTCAACCTGGAACCCGACCACGTCCAGGTGCGGCCGGGCGACCGGGCGCACGACGAGGAGAGTGAGTGATGACCGAGCAGCTGACCGTGGCGCCGGCCCGCGTCGCCGTCGACGAGGTGGTCCGGGTCGAGGGGGTGAGCCGCACCTTCGGCAGGGGCGAGCACGCCGTCCACGCCGTACGGGACGTCTCCTTCGTGGCCGGCCGGGGTGAGCTGGTCGCGGTCCGAGGCCGCTCCGGCGCCGGCAAGACCACCCTGCTGAACCTGGTCGGCGGGCTGGACCGGCCGGACAGCGGGCGGGTGCGGGTGGCCGGCCACGAGGTCACGACCGCGAGCGAGCGGGAGCTGCTGGCGCTGCGCCGGGGCACTGTCGGGTTCATCTTCCAGACCTTCGGCCTGGTGCCGATCCTGTCGGCGGCGGAGAACGTCGGGGTGCCGCTGCGGCTGGCCAAGCTGCCGGCCGCCGAGCGGGAGCAGCGGGTGGCCGTGCTGCTGGAGCTGGTCGGCCTGGGCGGGCACGCCGCGCAGCGCCCGTACGAGCTGTCCGGTGGCCAGCAGCAGCGGGTGGCGGTGGCCCGGGCGCTGGCCAACGAGCCGGACCTGCTCATCGCCGACGAGCCGACCGGCCAGCTCGACTCGGAGACCGGCCGGTCGATCATGGACCTGCTCCGGGCCGTGGTGCACGCCCGCGGCATGACCGCCCTGGTCGCCACCCACGACCCGGCCCTGATCGACATGGCCGACCGCACCCTGACCCTCCGCGACGGCCGCCTGGTGACCGACTGACCCACCCCCCACGTCCCCGACCTGGTGATCATGAAGTTGTTGTCGTGACACGCCGCACCGGCCGGTGACAACTTCATGATCACCGGGGGGAGTGGCGGTGGTGGTAGGACCAGGTGAGGGCCAGAAGGAGGGGGCCCCAGAGCAGGAGGGGGGCGTAGCAGGCCACCAGGAGGGTGAAGCCGGTCGGGGTGAAGCCGAGGTCGTTGCCGTTGGCGGGGACGCCCCACGCGGCGTACCCCCAGATCAGGGTGAGGGCGACGGCGCCGGCGGTGGCGGCGGTGACGGCGAACCGCGGCGGCACCCGCCGGCCGCCGACCAGCGGCAGCCACCCCGGGAACACCTCGCCCCACGGCCGGACCAGGCCCAGGGCGAGCAGCGCCAGCCCCTCGGAGACCAGGCTCAGCGAGACGATGTAGACGCTCTCGCCGGGGCCCGGGTCCACCGGAGTGCCGATCGGCAGGCCGGCGACCAGGGCGACCCGCCACAGCCCGGATGGCAGCACGAGCAGCGGGATCAGGTGGGCGACGCGCACCGTCCAGGCCGGCGCGGGACGGACGGCACGGAGGTGGACGGTGCCGGAAACGGTGTCGGTGGTCATGGGGCCTCCCCGGAGCTGGAACTGGCTCCAGCCTGCCGACCGGTCCGGTGCGCGGCCTCCCCGCGACCGGGGAATACGCTCCCCCGGCCGGGGGAGGGTCGTCAACCGGCGGCGGCCGGGGAAGGGGCCGTCAGCCGGCGGCGGCCGCGGGGAGGGGCCGTCAGCCGGCGGCGGCCGGGGTCACAGGGCCAGCTTCATGCCCTCGTGGCTGGCCACGAAGCCGAGGTTGCGGTAGAAGCGGTGCGCGTCGGCGCGGCTCTTGTCGGTGGTGAGCTGCACCAGCGCGCAGCCCCGCTCCCGGGCCCGGTCGATCGCCCACACCATCATCTCCCGGCCCAGCCCCCGGCCGCGCAGGTCGGAGCGGACCCGGACCGACTCGATGAGGGACCGCTCGGCGCCGTGCCGGCCCAGCCCCGGGATGTAGGTGATCTGCATGCAGCCGACCAGTTCGCCGCCGGTCTCCGCGACGACCAGGTGGTTGCGCGGGTCGGCGTCGATGGCGGCGAACGCCCGCTCGTACGCCTCGTCCACCGCGGTGAAGTCGCGGGCCTTGCCGAGCACGTCGTCGGCGAGCAGGGCGATGACGGCGGGCAGGTCGGCCCGGACGGCCTCCCGGAAGATCACGTCGGTCATGCGGGGCAGCCTCGCACAGTCACGCCCGACGATGCGGTCGCCTCGGTTGCCGGCACCGGGCAGCATGTGCGCCATGGACGTCCTGCTGTTGCCGTTCCGCTGGATCTACCGGGGTCTGGTCTGGTTCGCCAACTCGCCGCGCACGTTGATCATCTCGTATCTGCTCATGATCGTGGTGGCCGGCGTGCTGTACAGCCAGGCCGAGCACAAGAACGCGGCGGACTCGATCTGGTGGGCCGTGGTGACCGCCTCCACCGTCGGCTACGGCGACATCTCCCCGACCTCGTTCGCCGGGCGCTTCCTCGCCGCGCTGCTCATCTCCACCATGGTGCTGCTGGTCATCCCGCTGATCACCGCACACTTCGCCAGCCGGCTGATCGTGGACGACGACGCCTTCGAGCACGCCGAGCAGGAGGAGCTGAAGGCGGACGTGCGGCGCCTGCGGGCGCTGGTGGAGGAGATGGCCGCCCGGCAGGGCATCGAGGTGCCCGACCTGGCGCGCCCCGAACCGGCCAGCCCGACCCCGCCGTGGGAACGGCGGCGCCGACGCCGCCGGACCCGGTGACCACGGCCGGCCGTCAGGGCCGGTCGAGCCAGGTACGCAGGGCCCACCACCAGCGGACCGTCTCCGGCACCGGGCACCGCGCGCCCTCCTCGACCGGCGGCCCGCCGGTGAGTTCGCGCAGCCGGCGCAGCCGGTAGCGCACGGTGTTCGGGTGGACGTGCAGGGCGGCGGCGGTCTGGTCCAGCCGCTGGCCGTGGTCCAGCCAGGCCAGCGCGGTCGCGGCCAGCTCCCGGTGGAACTCGTCGGCCGGGTCGAGGCCGCCGAGCAGCGCGCTCCGGAGCAGCTCGGCGAGGGCCGGCTGGGCGGCCAGCGCGGTCGGGACGGCGAGGTCCGTCACCAGGTGCAGGCCGCGCAGCCGCCGGTGCGCCGCCGTGCGCAGGGCGGCCAGGCAGAGCGCGTACATGGCCGGGGTCCGGTCCAGCGGCCGGACCGGGGCGACCACCACCAGCAGGTCGACCGGGCCGGCGGACGGCAGCCGGGGGGTGAGGCCGGCCAGCCGGTCCTCGACCGTGCCGAGCACCCCGCCGCATTCGGCGAACTGCCGGTGCAGCGAGTGCGCCCGGACCGGGTCGGGCTGCTCGGCGACGAGGCAGTGGTAGCGCCCGTCCGGGCGTAGCCCGAACCGGGCCAGCTCGGCCGGCGGCACGCCCGCCGGCCCGCCGAGCAGCAGCCGGCGCAGCAGCCGGGCGCGGGCCGGCCCGCCGGTGGCGGCCAGCTCGCGCTCGGCCGCCCGGTGACCGTCGACCACGGCGCGTTCCACGGCCGCGGCGTACCGGCCGATGGTCAGCAGCCCCTCCAGGAGCACCTCGTCGGGGATCCCCGCCGCCCGCCCGTGCCGGACGACCAGCTCCACGGCCCGGTCCCGACCGCCCTGCACGCCGCACAGCAGCCCGGCCACGGAGACGCCCTGCGCGGCCCGGTCGGCGCCCAGCCGCCGCGCCTCGGTGAAGTCGCGCTCACCCGGGTCCTCCCGCCGCTCCAGCGCGCCGAGCCCGCTGGTGAGCAGCAGGACGACCTGGCGGTGGACCTCCGCGGGCGGGAGCCGGGCCACCTCGGGGGAGTGCGCGCGGGCCGCCCCGACCACCTCGCCGACGGCGACCGGGTCGGCGGCCAGGTCGCGCAGCAGCGCCCCGAAGGAGGGTGCGCTCCCGGTCCGGGTCATCGGCTTCCGCCGCCTCCCGTTGTCGTCGCGGCACAACCGGGCCGGCCGGGTGTTGGCGTCCGGTCCCTATCCGGTGCGGCCGGCGGGTTGCTCTCCTGATTGTTACCGCAAGGTAACACCGCCCGGCGCAGAGAGAAACGTTGATGTCGCAACCGGCCACCAGGAGGCGTCCATGACCCCCGCCCCGACCCGCCCGCCCCGTCCCCGCGGCCGCCGCGCCGCCCTCGCGGCGCTGGCCGCCCTCGCCCTGGCCGTGCCGGCCCCGATGGCGGCGGCCCCTCGCCCCGCCGCGGCCGCCGCCGGCCTGCAGGAGGTGATGTTCGTCGGCAACAACTGGGAGGGCACGGCCGACGTCATCCGGTCCCGCGGCGACTACGCGCGGCTCGACCGGATCAACGTGGTCCCGGACCGGACCGAGCGGCTGCGCGAGATCTACCTGAACCCGATCCGGCTGGCGTTCTTCCTCGGCATCCGGCAGGGCCCGGGGGAGGTCCACGACCAGCTCGTCGACGACATGTACACCACCCCGGACGGCACCGCCCTGGTGGTGTCCCGGCCCAGCTTCGCCGACGTGGTCTCCGTCGACCTGGCCACCGGCCAGATCCGCTGGCGCTTCGCGGTCTCCGGCTACCGCGCCGACCACATGGCCGTGTCACCGGACGGCAGCCGGGTGGCCGTCTCGGCCTCCACCGGCAACACGGTGCACGTACTCGACATCCGCACCGGCCAGCAGCTCGGCTCCTTCCCCACCGGGGACAAGCCGCACGAGAACATCTTCACCGACGGCGGCCGGCTGCTGTGGAACATGTCCATCGGCGAGGTGAACACCGACCTGGACGCCCCCTGGCTGGACTGGACCAAGGGCGACCGGCGGATCACCGTCGCCGACACCACCACCTTCGGCGTGGTGAAGGTGATCGACATGCGGTCGCGGCTGGACGCCGCCGGTCGCCGGGACCTCTCCGACGCGGTCCGCCCGGCGGTCTTCACCCCGGACGGGAGCCGGCTCTACTTCCAGGTCTCGTTCTTCAACGGCCTGGTCGAGTACGACGTCGCCACGGATCGCGTCACCCGGGTCGCCACCCTGCCGAAGAACCTCGCCACCAGCGCGGACCGCACCACCTGGGTGAACGACTCCCGGCACCACGGCCTGTCGGTCAGCCCGGACGGCGCCCGGCTCTGCGTCGCCGGCACCATGGACGACTACGCCACCGTCGTGGACCGGGCCACCCTGCGCGAGGGGACCCTGGTGCCGGCCAGCAAGCCGTACTGGGCCACGGTCAGCGGGGACGGCCGGGACTGCGTCATCTCCGAGTCCGGCGCGGACCGGGTCACCGCGATCAGCTTCGCCACCGGGCAGAAGGTGGCCAGCGTGCCGGTCGGCGACCACCCGCAGCGGGTCCGCATCGGGCACCTGCCGCTGGACTGGACGCCCCCGGCGGCCGGCTGACCGGCCCGCGCACCGTCACCGGGCGGGGCAGCGCAGCCCCTCCCGGGGGACGGTGAGCGAGACCAGGTAGGCGTCGACGGCCCTCGTCACGCAGGCGGTCTGCGGGTAGGCCGTGTGCCCCTCGCCCTCCCAGGTGAGCACCCGGCCGACGCCCAGCATCGAGGCCAGCGCGGCGGTCTGCTCGTAGGGCGTGGCCGGGTCGCCGGTGGTGCCGACCACCAGGATCGGCGGGGCGCCGGCCGCCTTCCCGGTCGGGTACGGGTCCCGCCCGCCGGGCCACTCCACGCAGCCGAGCATCCCGACCGCCAACGCCGGGCCGAACAGCGGGTACTTCTGCCGCCACTGCGACTGGACCGACCGGATCCGCTCCCGGGTCGGCTTCTCGGTCTCGTCGGCGCAGTTCACCGCCATGTTCGCGTCGAACATGTTGGAGTAGTGCCCGTCGTCCTCGCGGCCCGCGTACGCGTCGGCCAGCTTGAACACGCCGCTCGGGTCACCGCCCTGCAACGCGTCGACCGAACGGGCCAGCTCCTGCCAGCCCTGCTCGGTGTAGAGGGAGGAGATGACCGCGTAGAACACCCAGCCGGCGGTCGCCTCCCGCCCGTCCCGGCCGCGCACCGGCGAGACCCTCGCCTTGTCGATGGCCGTGGTCACGGCGGCCCGCGCGTCGGGCGCGATCGGGCAGCGACCGGCGTTCGCCGCGCACCAGCGGGCGAAGTTGTCGAACGCCCGCTCGAAGCCCTTCGCCTGGCTCTCCGAACCGGCCATGAGCTTCTGCCGCGGGTCCACCGCCCCGTCGAGCACCAGCGCGCGCACCCGCTGCGGGTAGAGCTGGGCGTAGGTCGCGCCGAGCAGCGTGCCGTAGGAGTAGCCGAGGTAGGTCAGCTTCTCGTCGCCGACGGCCGCGCGTACCGCGTCCATGTCCCGCGCGGCCTGCTCGGTGCCGTAGAGCGGGAGCTGGGCGCCGTACTTCGCGCCGCACCGCTGGCCGATCCGCCGGTTGAGGTCGACGAAGCCGTCGAAGGACGCCTGGCTCTCCGGGTCGGGGTCGTAGCCGAAGCTGGCGTCCAGGTCGGCGTCGGAGAGGCACTTCACCGGGCTGGACCGGGCCACCCCGCGCGGGTCGAAGCCGACGATGTCGAACCGGTCGGTCACCTCGGCCGGCAGCCCGCCGAACCCCGGCCCGTAGGACAGGTAGACCGCCGTGTCCACGCCGGACGCGCCCGGCCCGCCCGGATTGACCACCAGCGAGCCGATCCGGTCGCGCTGCTTCTCCGACCGGATGCGGATCAAGGCGATCTCGAAGGTCTCCCCGGCGCCCGGCCCGGCCGTCGCGCCGGTCGTCGCCCCGGTGCCCCAGTCGCGGGGTACGGCGATCCGGGCGCAGTCGTAGCGCATGCCCGTCGCGCCCCGCCCGACCAGCTCGTCCGGCACCTCCGGGCAGGGTCGCCAGGTCGGCGCGGTGCCCGGCGCGGCCGCCTCGCCCTGGCTCTCGGCCCGCGGGGCGAACGCCGGCAGCGTGCAACCGGCCGTGAGCACCAGCGCCGCGAGGAACCCGGCCAGGGTGGGCCGGCGGCGGATCCGGTCGGAGAAGCGGGTCACGTGGGAGCCCTCCATGATCGTGTGGACGGCCAGGCTACGCCCGGCCCGTCCCCTCGCCGGCGGTCGCCGCCGGGTCGCCCCGGAGCACCTCGTCGACGTCGTAGCGGATCGGGCGCTCCAGCTGCTCATAGGTGCAGGAGCGGGGATCGCGGTCGGGACGCCAGCGGACGAACTGGGCGGTGTGCCGCAGCCGGTCGCCCTCCATGGCGTCGTAGCCCACCTCGGCCACCAGCTCCGGGCGCAGCGGCTCCCACTCCAGGTTCTTGCCGCCGGTCCACCGGCTCACCCCGCCCGGGATGCGCTGCCCCCGCTCGTGGTCGCCGTGCACCCACGGGTGGTCGCCGCCGACCTCCCGGTAGGGCTCCAGCTCGTCCAGCAGCTCCTTGCGGCGGGCCGCGGTGAACGAGGAGCTGACCCCGATGTGGTGCAGCACCCCGGCGTCGTCGTAGAGGCCGAGCAGCAGCGAGCCGACCACCGGGCCGGACTTGTGCCAGCGGAAGCCGGCCACCACGGCGTCGGCGGTGCGCGCGTGCTTGACCTTGAACATCAGCCGCTTGCCCGGCTCGTAGGGCAGGTCGGCCGGCTTGACGATGAGCCCGTCCAGCCCCGCCCCCTCGAACACGTCGAACCAGCGCCGGGCCGTCTCCGGGTCGGTGGTCACCTGCGTGACGTGCACCGGCGGGCGGACCTTGGCCAGCGCCTTCTCCAGGCGGCCCCGCCGCTCCGGGTAGGGCCGGTCGGTCAGCAGCTCGTCGTCGAGGGCGAGCAGGTCGAAGGCGACGAAGTCGGCCGGGGTGGTCTCGGCGAGCAGCTTCACCCGGGAGGCGGCCGGGTGGATCCGCTGGGCGAGCAGCTCGAAGTCGAGCCGGGGCTGGCCGCCGGGGCCGTCCCGGCGGATCACGATCAGCTCGCCGTCGACCGCGCACCGCTCCGGGAGCTGGCGGCGCGCCTGCTCGACCACCTCCGGGAAGTAGCGGGTCATCGTCTTGCCGCCGCGGCTGGCCAGCTCGACCTCGTCGCCGTCGCGGAAGATGATGCAGCGGAAGCCGTCCCACTTGGGTTCGTAGGTCAGGCCGGAATCGGTGGGCAGTTGGGGCACGCTCTTCGCCAGCATCGGCTCGACCGGCGGATTGATCGGCAGGTCCACGGCGACCAGTCAATCAGACCCCACCGACGGTGGTGAGCCGGATCACCGGCGCCGCCGGGCGGCGTGTCCCGTCCCGGGCCCGTTCGTCACCCGCGACCAGATGGTGAAACCGCAGGTCAGCGCTACGGTCGCGGCGTGCCGGAGTGGAGCTGCGGATGCTGCGGTCGCTGGCGGGTCAGCGTGGAACTGATCCGCGGGCGCTACCGCTACCGGCTCGTGCACCGCTACCCGGCCGAGCACGGCGGCGGCGCGAACGTCGTCGGCGAGGTGGCCTCCGTGGCCGAGCTGGAGCTGCTGCTCCGCCGGTACGCCCCGGTCGGCCTGGCCGACCTCCGCGAGGCGGCCTGACCGGGATCACCCGCGGTCGATCCCCGGCGTAGCCTGACCCTGATCACGCCAGGGAGGGGAGCGGCATGCGGTTCGCCGAGTCCGTCGAGATCGCCGCCGACGTCGACCGGGTCTGGGCGGTGCAGACCGACGTGGAGCGCTGGCCGGAGTGGACGCCCTCGGTGACCTCCGCCCGGCGGCAGGAGCCCGGCCCGCTCACCCTCGGGGCGACGGCCCGGCTGGCGCAGCCCCGGCTACGCCCGGCGGTCTGGCGGGTCACCGAGTTCGACCCGCCGCACCTCTTCGTCTGGGAGTCCGACAGCCCGGGCGTGCACAGCCGCGGCGAGCACCGCCTCGTCCCGCTGGCCGACGGGCGGGTCCGCGCCGAGCTGGTGATGGTCCAGACCGGCCCGCTGGCCGGGCTCGTCGGGCTGCTCGCCGGCCGGACCATCCGCCGCTACCTGCGGCAGGAGGCCGACGGGCTCAGGCGCCGCTGCGAGCGGGGCTGACCCCGCCGGGCGCGCCCGCGACGACCTTCTCCAGCACCGCCAGGCGGTTGCCGTTCTCGTCCGGCCGGTGCGTCACGACCCGGTAGCCGCGCCGCGCGTACAGGCCCAGGTTCTCGGCGCTCTCCGCGCCGGTGAACAGGGCGAACCGGGCCACCCGGCCGGCGCACGCGGCCTCCACCGCGGTCAGCAGCCGGCCACCGATGCCCCGCCCCTGCTGGTCCGGGGCCACCGAGAGCCGGCCGACGTGGGCGGTGTCGCCGTCGACGCGGGCGCGTACCGAGCCGACGAGGCGGGGCCCGAGCCGGGCGGCCAGGACCACGGTGGGTCCGGCCAGGGCGGCGCGCACCTCGTCCAGGGTCTCGGTCAGCGGCGGCAGGAACAGGTCGCGGTAGCGCTGCGCCTCCACCAGGTACGCGGCGCGCTGCACGGTGAGGATCTCGCCGGCGTCCGCGACACCGGCCGGGGCGACGGTCAGCTGGTCGGTCACCCGACAAGCCCACCACAGCCCGCCGGACCGGCACCGGGCGGGCCACCCCGCCCGGCCGTACGCTGGCGGCGTTCCGCGAGGAGGAGGCCGACGTGCCGGAGCTGACGTACCCCGAGGTGGGCGCGACCCGCGACGGGCGCCTGCCGGCCGGCTACGACCACCTGCGCCACCGGGTCCGGCTGCCCGACGGCGGCTTCCCCACCGCGGCGGACGCGGTGCTCGGCTGGCGGCTGCACCGGACCGCCGGTGTCGTCATGCGCACCGACGCGCCGCGCGCCGCCGCCGGCGTGCGGGTCACCCCGGGGCTGGGCGTCGGCCCGCTGCGGGTCTGGGGCCCGACCGAGGTGGTCTGGACGGTCGACGAGCCGGACCGGGCCGGGTTCGGCTACGGCACCCTGCCCGGGCACCCGGAGATCGGCGAGGAGGCGTTCCTGGTCACCCGGACCGCCGACGGGGTCTGGTTCGAGGTGACCGCGTTCAGCCGGCCGGCCCGCTGGTACGTGCGCGCCGCCGGGCCGCTCACCCGGGCCGTCCAGCGGGCGTACGCCTGGTGGCTCGGCCGGACCCTGCGCCGGCTCTGCGCCGGCCATCAGGCGACCGCCCGGGGTCAGTAGCCGGCGAAGGAGCGGATCGGGGCACGCGGCCCGTACTTCGGCGCCTGGATGCCGGCGGCCTCCAGCAGCACGCAGACCCGGCCGCGGTGGCCCCGGAACGGTTCCAGCAGGGCCAGCATCCGGGCGTCGTCGCCGCGCGGTTCCCCGGCCAGCGCCCAGGCCACCGTGTTCGGGACGTGGTAGTCGCCGACGCTCACCGCGTCCGGGTCCCCGTAGGCGATCCGGACCACCTCGGCGGCCGTCCACGGCCCGATGCCGGCGATCGCGGTGAGCCGGCGGGTGGCCTCGGCGGCGTCGGCGCAGCGTTCGAGCCGGTCCGCGACGGCGGCCGCGCGGCGCAGCGTGTCGGCCCGCCGCTGCTCCACCCCGAACGGGTGGAAGACCCAGTACGGCGTGGCCGCCACAGCGGCGGCCTCGGGCGGCAGCAGCAGCGGCTGCAGCGGCCCCGGCGCCGGCTCCCGGAAGTGCCGCACCGTCGCGGAGTACGCCCGGTACGCCTCCTTGCCGGTGACCTTCTGCTCGAAGACCGCGCGCAGCAGCCGGGGGAAGACCTGGCCGGTGGCGGGCATCCGCAGCCCGTGGTGCGCGCGGGCCAGCCGGGCCACCAGCGGGTGCGCGCCGGCCAGCGCGGCGAACCCGGTCAGGTCGTCGCGGAGCCCGGCCACCGCGTCGGCCCGCTCGACCACCCAGTCCGCCCCCGGGCCGTAGCCCTCGGCGACCAGGTCGCCCGCCTCGGGGCGCAGCGCGAGGGTGGCCGGTCCGGCCGGGGTGCGGGTGGCCCACCAGAAGCTGCCGGCGGCGATCCGGGCGCACGGGTCGTAGGGGCTGAAGGTGAGCGCGCGGACCGAGGCGGCCAGCCGGTAGCCGGCCGGAGGGCGCAGCGTCCGGCGGGCGGCGGGGGAGGTCACCCGCTCACTCTGCCACGCGCGTCCCCTGTGACCACGGACACCGCTGCGAGGCGAATGCGGCGCCGGCCCGCATCGGGCCGGCGCCGCGCCGGGACGGGGGGCTGCCGGATAGCCGTCGTCCCGGAACCACGACGGTGGCCGGCCGCGCCCTCCCCGGCTGCGACCGGCCACCGTGTCCGGGGTCCGTCAGTACGAGTAGCCCGAGTCGCCGCCCGAGTCGCCCGACGCCGGCGGGGCGACCGCCTTCGGGGTGCCGGAGGGCAGGCAGGTGAGGTTCTTCTTGCCGTTCGGGTCGACGACGAACCAGGTGCCGCCGACGCCCTGGCCCTTCCACTGACCGGGCTTCTTGTCCCCGATGTAGCGGTAGACCGGCCAGCCCCCGATGGTGATCTGCCGGGTACCGTCCTGCCGGGTGACCGTGCCGACCTTGTCGTCGGAGACGCCCTGGAGCTGCGGGTTGCCGTCGGTCAGCGCGGGCGGCCAGACCTGGGCGCACTTGTCCACGCAGTTGGACTGCGGCGGGTCGGCCGAGTCCTTGTCGAACCGGTACAGCACCCAGCCGTCCTGGTCGGTGACGACCTTGCCCATCCGGGGCAGCTTCTTGCCGACCAGTTCGTCGGTGAGTTGCACGTCGGACGGGGGAGCCTTGTCGGCCGGCGCGTCCGGAGACGCGGAGGCTTCCGGTTCGGCCGACGCGGTGGGTTCGGCCGCGGCGACGGCGACCGGCTCGGCCGCGCTCGAGTTCGCCCCGTCGTAGCCCGCGGGGGCGCAGGCCGTTAGTGCGACCATCGCGCTCGCGACGATGACGGTCGTCCGCTTCAGGTGTGCCACGTGCCCTCCTCGTTCTTGGCAGTTCGCCGAGTAGTACGGGCGGCGAGCTGTCAAGGTTGAAGAGAAAAGGGTGCTCCATTTCACAGTGGATCCGTTGAACCGATCCGGCCGGCGGCGCGTGGGGGAGCACGTCGGGGTCGTCGTGCCCGGGCACGACGGAACGGCGCCGGGCGGTGTCGCTGCCCGGCGCCGGCGGTCCGGCGGGATCAGAGGTCGTTCACCGTCACCAGCGGGCTGGCGATGCCGTTGACGTCGACCGACTGCACCTGGATCTTCTCGATGTCCTTGAGCGGCGCCGAGGTGGACGCGCTCAGTTCCAGCGGCAGCTGGTTGGTGTTCGTGCCGTAGCCGCCGCCCGGCACCGACCAGGTGCCGATCACCTCGCTGGTGGCGTTCTTCCGGACCACGACGAGCCGGCAGGTGCGCGGCCCGGGCAGGCGGGTGAGCTGGAGGTCGATCTGCGTGCCGTACTCCTTCGACGCCACCCACATGGTGGTCTTCACGCCGGTGCCCGGGTCGACGGCGTTGTGCTGGTCGCCCTCCTGCTCGTTGCCGCCGACGTTCGGGTCGTTGGGGTCCGACGGCTCGCTGGCCGGCGGGGCCGTGACGGGCGCCGTGAGGGTCGGCTCGGCCTGCGGGACGGGCTTGTCGCCGCCGCCGCCGAACACCCCGGCCATGCCGACGCCGCTCAGGCCGCCGAACACCACGACCGCCGCCGCGGCGGCGAAGACCTGCCGCATCCGGGTGCGCCGCCGGTCCCGGCGGACCGCCACCAGGGTGCGGTCCAGCAGGGCGGGGTCGGTGTGCGTCTGCTCCAGCGCGGCCATCGCCTCGCCGTCGATGCCGGACAGCATCCCCACCACCGGGACCATCGTCTCCAGCTCCGCCGCGCACGCCCAGCAGGTGGCGAGGTGCTCCTCGAACCGCTCCGCGTCCTGCGGGTCCAGCACGCCGAGCGCGTACGCGGCGACGTCCATGTGGTCCGCGCGGCTCATTCCGTCACCCCCCTCTCCTGCAGGGCCGTGCGCAGCGCGCGCAGCGCGTAGTAGACCCGCGACTTCGCGGTGCCGAGCGGAAGGCCCAGCTCCTCGGCCGCCTCGGGCACGGTACGCCCCCGGAAGTACGTCGCCACCAGGATCTCCCGGTGCGACTGGCTCAGCGTACGCAGCGCGTCCGCCACGGTCATCGTGCGCAGCACCCGGTCGGTGCTGTCCGCCTCGGCGAACGCGGTCAGGTCCCGGTCGTACGTCTCCGCGGGGCGGGCCTGTTCGCTGCGGTGCTCGTCGATCGCGATGCGCCGGGCCACCGTGACGAGCCAGGGGCGCAGCGAGCCCTGACCATGGGTGCCCAGCCGGTGCGCGTTGCGCCAGGCCCGCAGCAGCGTCTCCTGCACGATGTCCTCGGCGCGCTGCCGGTCCCCGCCGGTCAGCCGCATCACGAACATCAGCAGCGGCCCGGCATGCTCGGCGTAGAGCAGCCGGATCAGCTGGTCGGAGTGGCTCGCCTCGGTGGACGTCGCCTGGTGGCGTCCGGGCGCCGGTCGCGGCGTCACCGGGTCATTCTGGCGATCCGAGGGACAGGCGTCGACCCCCCGACCCGACCTCGACGCGCGCGACCGGGGCTGTGCCCGGGCGAACATCCACTCGGGCCTCGCCACCTCGCCGTGCCAGCCGGCCGCCACCGCGTGCATGCAAGACCTCCGGTGTCCAATGACTCAGCCGACCCCCCACGGGCATGGCCGCCCGGTGATACGGAACGGCCCGCCGAGCGGATCAACGCCGGACGGAAAAAATTCCGGGCGGGGGCGGTGTGGAGTCGGTGGCGTCGGCGTCGTGGACCACCGGGGCGCCCCCGGCGAAGCGGTCCAGTTCGGCGCCGGACAGCACCCGGCCGGGAAACCAGTCGCCGGCGGCCCGCCGGGTCAGCTCCGGCACCGGCGGCTCCACACGGGACGCGACGAGCACGAGGTTGCCGTAGCGCCGGCCGCGCAGCACCGCCGCGTCGCCGACCAGGCAGGCGCGGGGCAGCACGGTGCGCACCGTGGCGACCTGCCCGCGGGCGTGCCGAAGCGGCGGGCCGTCGGCGATGTTCGCCAGGTAGGAGCCGTCGGGCCGGAGCACCCGGGCCACCTCGGCGGCGTACTCGACCGACGTCAGATGGGCGGGGGTGCGGGCACCGGCGAAGACGTCCGCGACCACCACGTCGTAGCTGCCGTCCCGGCTCGACGCCAGGGTGGCCCGGGCGTCGGCGACCCGGACCCGCAGTCGGGGGTCGGCCGGCCAGGGCAGCTCCCGCCGCACCAGCTCCACCAGCGCGCCGTCCAATTCGGACACCCGCTGCGTGGAGCCGGGACGGGTGGCCTGGACGTAGCGGGGCAGGGTGAGCGCGCCGCCGCCCAGGTGCAGCACCCGCAGCGGCGCGCCGGCCGGCGCGACCAGGTCGATGGCGGCGGCCAGCCGCCGGACGTACTCGAACTCCAGGTGGGTGGGGTCGGTGAGGTCCACGTGGGACTGCGGGGCGCCGTCGAGCAGCAGCGTCCAGGAGCCCGGCCGGTCCGGGTCCGGCACCAGCTCGGCCTGTCCGGTGTCGACCTGCGTGACCGCCCGGTCCGCGCCGCGTCGGCGGCCCATCAGCGCCGGATCCCCCGGGCCGCCGCGGTGAGTACCCGGTGCAGCAGGCGGGCGTCGCCGAGCATCCCGCGCAGTCGCCGTTCCAGGCCGGCGATGGGGATGAGGTTCTGCGGGGCGCGCGGATCCTTGTACGGGGTGGAGGCGAACCGGGGCAGCGTGACCAGCGACAGGTCGGCCAGCCCGATGGCCTCGGTCTCGGTCAGCTCGGCGGAGCACTCGACCCGCACGATGCCGGCCCACGGGGCGCCGCCGGCCACCGGCAGCCGCAGATACCACGAGTAGCCGCCCCACGCGGTGCCCAGCCGGAACACCGGGCAGCGCTGCCCCGGCGCCAGCCCGGTGACCACGGCGGTGAGCCGCCCGTCCAGGTACTGGCTGTGCTGGGTCTTGATGTAGCCGAGGGTGCGGGGCAGGTTCCGCCGGCTGCGCAGCGGCCCGTCCACCACCAGCAGGTCGCCGTCGGCCCGCACGGCGTCGGAGACCGCCACCTCCAGGGCGGTCAGCGGGCCCTGCACGGCGGCGGGGAGCTTGCTCAGCTCGCCCGTGCCGCCCACCCGGTGCACCGGGTAGCGGATCGCGCCGGCCACCACGTCCTGCGCCGACGGGCTGGCCGTGAACAGGCCCCGGCCCACCCGCGACCCGGCCAGCTCCGCCGCGCCGCGCTCCAGGTCGCAGCGGACCACCCCGGCCGCGTAGGAGGCGGCGATGCCCGGGAACGAGCCGCCGTCGTCCTCCGCCGTCCAGACGCTGGCGTCGATCCGGCGTACCCCGTCGACCAGCAGCACCACGTCCGGGGCGGCGACGTCGCGCCGCACGTCGATGGCCCGCCAGTCGGTGGCGGGCAGCTCGACGTCGGAGTCGACCTGGGCGCTGCTCGGCGCCGCCGGCCCGCCCCCACCCGCCTCGAACGACGCACCGTAGGCCGGATCCCACGCGTCGACGAAGAACCTCGTCACCGGGCCGCCCTTCCCGCGCTCACAGGCCGGTGCGTTCGACGCGGGCCGTGCGGGCGTCCTTGCGGACCTCGAAGCGGACCGGGATCCGCTCGGCGAGCGCCGGCACGTGGGTGACCACGCCGACCATCCGGTCGCCCCGGGCGGCCAGGTTCTCCAAGGTGGCCGCCACCGTGTCGAGGGTGGCCGCGTCCAGCGTGCCGAAACCCTCGTCGAGGACGATCGACTCGAGGCTGGCCGCGCTCGTGGACATCCCGGCGAGCTGCTCGGAGAGCGCCAGCGCCAGCGCCAGCGACGCCTGGAACGTCTCCCCGCCGGAGAGCGTGCGCACCCCGCGCCGCAGCCCGGCGTCGTGGTGGTCGACCACGAAGAACTCGCCCTTGTCGTGCACCAGGTCGTACTGGCCGCCGGAGAGCTCGCGCAGGATCCGCGAGGCGCCGTCGACCAGCAGGTCCAGCGCCTCGGCCAGCAGCCAACGCTCGAAGTTGTTGGCCCGCAGGTGCCCGGCGAGGGCGCGGGCCACCCGGGCCTCCCGCTCGTGGCCGGCCCGCTGCTCGCGCAGCTCGGCGGCCTGCTCGCGGCGCTCCTCCAGCCGGCGCAGCTCCGCCTCGGCCCGCTCCACCGCCACCGCGGCGTCGCGCTGCGCGTCCCGCGGGGCGGGCAGCCCGGCGGCGTCGAACAGCCCGCCGATCCGCTCCGCGACCTCGCCCGCCGCAGCCTCGGCGGCGTCGACGGCGGCGGCCAGCCCGTCCCGGTCGGCGCGCCGCCGCCCGGCCTGCTCGCCGGCCCACTCCGCGAGGACCGCCCAGGCGGCGGCCACGTCGTCGCGGTCCGCCGCCGGGGGCCCGAACCGGGCCAGCCCGTCGCGGACCGTGTCGAAGTCGCGCCAGGCCCGGCGCAGCCGCTCCTGTGCCCCGTCGAGCGAACTGCGGGCCCGGCGCGCGGCGTCGCGGCCGGCGCGGACCGCACCCGCCGCCTCCTCCAGCGCCCGGCGCAGCCGGGCGTGCTCGGCCAGGGCGCCGCGCAGCGCCGCCGGGGTGGCGGCGTCGGCGAGCTGGCCGTCCAGCTCGGCCAGCCGGGTCCCGAGCTGGTCGTGCTCGGCCCGGGCGCGCAGCAGCACCCGGTCCAGCTCGCGGGCGGCCGCGTCGCGCTCCTGCACCACCCGCTTGGCGGCCTCGGCGGCCGCCCGGGCCGCCTTGCCGGCCGCGAGCGCGCGGGTCACCGCCGACCCCTTCGGCACGGCCGGCACCCGGGGGACCGGCTGCTCACAGACCGGGCAGGGCGCGCCGTCGACCAGGTGCGCCCGCAGCGCCACCGCCTGATCGACGGCTTTCGCCTCCTCGTGCGCCCGGAACGCCGCCTCCAGCTGCGCCTCGGCCCGCTCGGCCTCGGCCCGGGCCGAGGCGAGCGCCCCGGCCGCCGCGTCGTGCTCGGCCTGCGCCGCGTCCACCGCCCGGGCCAGCTCGGCGATCCCGTCCGGCGGCCGGACCCCGGCCAGCACGGTCAGCTCGGCGTCGAGCGCCGCGAGCGCCGCCGTCTGCTCGCGCGCCGTCGCCCGCGCCCGCTCCAGCTCCGGTACGGCCGCCGCGACCGCCCCGGCCAGCTCCCGCATCCGGTCCACCCGCTCCCGGGCGGCGGCCAGGCTGTCGTCGTCGACGTCGGCGAGCCCGCCGAGCACCTTGTCGACCGCCTCCAGCTTCGCCTCGGCCTGGCCGGCGCGCTCGGTGGCCTTCTTCTGCACCTCCTCGTAGATGCCCAGCCCCAGGAGGTTGACGAGGATCTGCTGCCGGGTGGCCGGCTTGGCGTGCAGGAAGTCGGCGAACTGCCCCTGCGGCAGCACCACGCAACTGGTGAACTGCTCGTACGGCAGCCCGACCGCGTCCAGCACCGCCTGCTCCATCTCGGCCGGGGTGCCGGCCACCACCTCGCCGAGATCCTCCGGGCTGAGCCCGGTGTCGAGCTTGGTGACGTCGAACCCGGGCGGCATGAGCTGGAGCCCGGCGTTGGCCGTCTTCACCGTGCCCCGCCCGTCCCGGCGGACCACCCGGGTGGCCACATACCGGTCGCCGGCGGACTCGAAGACCAGCCGCACCCGCGCCTCGGTGGCGGACGGTGCGAGGGCGTTGGCCAGGCCGCGCGTGCCGCCCCAGCGGGGGACCGTGCCGTAGAGGGCGAAGCAGATCGCGTCGAGCACGGTCGACTTGCCCGAGCCGGTCGGCCCGACCAGCGCGAAGAAGTCCGCGTCGGTGAAGTCGACGGTGGTCTCCTCGCGGAAGACGGTGAAGCCCGCCATGTCCAGCCGCATCGGCCGCATCAGTGGTCCACCTCCTCGAGCAGCTCGTCGAAGAGGTGCCGGACGTCCTCGTCGGCGTGGCCCCGGCTGCCCAGGTAGTCGGCGAACAGCTCGCGCGGCGAGCGCCCGGCCCGCTGGGCGGTGCGGGTGCCGCTGCCCGGTGCGGGCACCAGCTCCGGGTCGATCCGGATCTCCAGCGCCCGGGGGAGCAGCTCCTGCACCTCCTCCCGCAGCCCGGCGCGGGGCTGCTCGCGGACGAAGACCCGCAGCCAGCCGTCGGGCGCGTCGATCTCGGCGAGCTGGGCCAGGGTGCCGCGGACCGTGCGCAGCGGGACGGCGCCGGGCACCGGCACCTCCCGGATCTGCGCGGCGGTCGTCGCGGTCACCTCGACGATCGTCACCGACCCGACGTTCTCCTGCTCGCCGAAGTCGACGGCGAGCGGGCTGCCGCTGTAGCGGACCGGGCAGGGGCCGATCACCCGCTGCGAGCGGTGCAGGTGGCCCAGCGCCACGTAGTGCGCGTTGCCCGGGAACACGGTCGCCGGCACCGCGTAGCCGAGCACGGTGTGCGCGTCCCGCTCGCCGCCGCCGGTGCTCGCACCGACCACGGTGAGGTGGGCGGTGACCAGGTGCACCCGGTCCGGCTCGGTGAACCCCTCGGCCAGCCGGGCGAGCACCCGCCCGAGGTGGTCGGCGTAGGTCTGGTTGGCCTCGGCGGGGGTCAGGTCGTACATCTCCACCGCGCGCACGGCGTAGCGCTGGGAGAGGAAGGGCAGCGCGGCGACCTGCCAGCGCTCGCCGTCGCGGGTGGTGCCGTCGATGACGTGCTCCGCCGGATTTTCCCGGACGCTGCCCCGCAGCGTGATCCCGGCGGCCTCGGCCCAGGGGCGCAGCGCGTCGAGCGCCGCGCCGTTGTCGTGGTTGCCGCCGATCGCCACCACGTCCGCCCCGGTGCGGCGCAGCGCGGTCAGCGCCCGGGTGACCAGCCGGGTCGCCTCCGGGGTGGGCGCCGCCGTGTCGTAGAGGTCGCCGGCCACGATCACCAGGTCGGGACGCTCGACCCGGGCGATCTCGATCACCTGGGCGAGCACCTGCTTGTGCTCCTCGGCCCGGGACTGCCCCTTGAGAACCTTGCCGACGTGCCAGTCGGAGGTGTGCAGGATCTTCATGGTCCGCCCTCTAGAACGGGATGTCGTCGTCGGCGGTGCCCGAGCCGACCACCGCGAACGGGTCGGCCGCCTGGGTGATCGAGCGCAGCGTCTCCGAGGGCGCCCGGCCGGCCTCGGAGACCCGGGTCGCCCAGGCGGGGAAGGGGAACTCCAGGCAGAGCGGGACCGGGATGTCGGGCTGGTTGACGAACATGGTGCCCGGCTTGGCCAGCAGGGCCCGCTGGCGCTGGGCGGGCGGGAGGAAGCCGTATTCCGGGCGGGACGCCTCGGCCGGGTCCAGCCGCCCGACCACCCGGACCGCCGAGTTGGTGACGATCCGCCGCTCCACCTCGCTGGCGGTCTGCTGGGCGCCGACCAGGATCACCCCGAGCGAGCGGCCCCGCTCGGCGATGTCGAGCAGCACCTCCTTGATCGGGGAGGAGCCCTCCCGGGGCGCGTACTTGTTGAGCTCGTCGAGGACCACGAAGAGCAGCGGCTTCGCGGTGCCCGCCTTCTCCTTGCGCTCGAACTCGCTCTTGAGCGTCACGCCGACCACGAAGCGCTGCGCCCGGTCCGGCAGGTTGTGCAGGTCGACCACGGTGACCTGGGCGGACTCGGCCGTGTTGATCGAGTGCGGGCGGCGGGTGGCGAGGTCGCCCCGGATGAGCCGGGCGAGGTCCTTCTTGCTGCCGATCAGCCGGCGCGCGAACGCGTTGACCGTGCCGAGGCCGACCGCGCTGCCCGCCCACTCGCTGCGGGTCTCGTCGTCGTTGAGCTGCCCGACGATGTGGTCGACCAGGTCGGCGTAGGACCCCAGCCGGACCCCGTCGATGCTCACCCCGCCGTCGGCGGGCTGGGCGTATCGGGCCAGGTGGGCGGCGACCGAGTGCACGACCATCGTGTACTGCTGGCGCTCGTCGTCGGCGTCGGCGAAGACGTAGGGCAGCAGGCGGTCGGCGCAGAACTCGCTCAGCGTCCAGTAGAAGCTGTCCACACCGGTGAGCCGGCTGCTCACGTCCGGGGTGCCGGAGGAGTCGCCGACCCGGGGCGGCGCGTAGACCCGGACGTCGGGAAAGGCGCCCGCGTCGAGCCCGAGCTTCGCGTAGCCGGCCCGGGTGGCGTCGTCGAGCCGGGTGTTGGGGTGGTCGAGGAAGAGCAGGTCCTCGCCCTTGACGTTGAAGATCAACGCCTTGGCGTTGACCGCGTCGCCGCCGAGCACCCCGGAGCGGAAGACCGAGTAGAGCAGGAAGGTGGCGAAGCTGGTCTTGGTGGCCACGCCGGAGATGCCGGAGATGGACACGTGCGCGCCCCGGGTGCCGTCGAGGAAGTCGGCGTTGAGGTAGACCGGCACCCCGTCGCGACCCATGCCCATCGGGATGCGCCGCTCCATCCGGTCGAAGTGCAGCGCCCGGGCCCGGGCGTCGCCCTCGGCCCGGTGCACCACGGCGCCCGGGGTGGGCGGCACGTAGAACTCGGGGTCGACGCGGGTGGTGGTGATCTCGGCGGCCTCCTGCACCTGGGCCGGCAGGGTGCCGTCGGCGATGGCGAACACGTCGGAGTCGAACTGCGCGCCCTCGTGGCGGGCGCGGACCTGGGTGACCACCCCGGCGATGGTGACCGGCTCCCGGTCGGGCAGCTCGCGGCGGGTCACCACGACGTCGTCGAGCTGGAGGTAGCTGCCGGGGGCGACCGCCGTCCAGAAGGTGAGCGGGGTGGCGTCGGCGGTGCCGAGCACCCGGCCGACCCCGTCGCCGGGGCCGTCGAGCAGGTCGTCGGTCATCGGCGGTCTCCGGTCGGCTGGTCGTCCCGTTCGCGGCGCACGTCGTGCATCCTGCCCGAGGGATGCGACAGGTTGCCACGCGACGCGGCGGACGCCACCCCGCGGGTCCGCCGACCCTGCGCAGCGGGGCCACCCGCTGACTCTCCGTACGCCCTGGTCGGCCATTCCGGCACCGCCGGGCTGGCTCGCAGGAGATCCTGCAAGGGGCCCGAGGACGCGAGGCGCGAGGAGCGGCGGTGGAGGCAGTCCGTAACCGGACGGCAATGCTGCTGCTGCTCGCCGTGCTGCCGCCGGTGGTGCAGGAGGCGGTGCTGGTGGGCATCGGCTTCCACGGCGCCCGCGGGCTGGCGCCGCAGGTGACCGCGGTCTGGCCGTACGACTCGTTCCACGACCTGCGGTGGCTGCTCGTGTTCCACGACTCCTGGTGGAACTTCCTGCTCGGGCTGGTGGTGCTCACCGTGTTCCGCGGGCTGCTCACCGCCGGGCTGACCGCACTGGCCTGGCCCGCGCGGGCGGCCCGCCCGCCGTTCGGCTGGCTGGTGCTTCGCAACCTGGAGGTGGCCGCCCTCGCGCTGGTGATCATCTCGCCGTGGGCCGCCATCTCGGTCGCCTTCTCGGCGGTCGCGCTCTCCCTCTACCTGTTCGCCTCGCTGGCCCCCATGCTGGTGCTCGCCCCGTTCCTCCAGCGCGCCGGGGTGGTCCGGCGCTGGTGGCGGGGCCTGCCCACGATCGAGCTGCTCGGCTGGTCGGTGCTCAACTTCATCGTGCTCACCGTCGCGGGCGCGGTCATCTCCAGCGTGTCCGGCTGGGGGGGCGTCCCGGTGGCCGCGCTGGCCGGCCTGGCCAACGGCCTGCTCTGGCGGCGCACCGTGGCGGCGGCCGTGCTGCCGGCCCGGATCCGCCTGGCCCGGGTCCCGGTCGCGCCGGTGGCGATCGTCCTCACCATGGCCGCCGCGGTCGGCTCGCAGTCGATCGTCGGCCTGGCGACGGGTCCGCCGGCGGAGTGGCGGCCCCCGGTGATCGCCGAGCGGCTGCCCGACCGGGTGCCGCACGCGGTGATCGCCATCGCCGGGCACGACTCGCGGTGGGACGGTCGCCAACCGGAGGACCCCCGGGTGGAGCGCTTCTCCTACGCCGGCCTCGACCGGCAGGGCCGGGCGCTGCCGTACGGGCCGGAGGCGACCCACCAGTCCCTCGACTCCAGCGCGGTCCTGCTCGCCGCGCAGATCGCCGAGTTGCACCGCCGGACCGGCCGGCCGATCGGCCTGCTCGGGTTCAGCGAGGGCGCCATGGTGGCGCGGACCTACCTGGACAAGTGGGCGCAGCCCCTGCCCGTGGAGGCGGTGCTGCTGTTCAGCCCGCTCATCCAGCCCGGCCGGGCCTACTATCCGCCCCCGGGCTACAGCGGGTGGGGCGTGGCCGCCGGCTGGGAGCTGCGGGGGATCTTCTGGCTGGCCAACCTCGGCCGCGGCGTGAAGAGCACGCCGGACGAGCCCTTCGTCCGCTCGGTGCTGGTCAACGCGCCCTTCTACCGCAACCGCACGCTCTGCCCGGTGGCCGGGGTCCGCATGATCGCCTTCCTGCCCACGGTCAGCGCGGCGGAGGCGCCGCCCGGCGAGTACAGCAGGGTCCCGGTGTTCCAGATGCCGGCCCTGCACGGCGGCCTGATCGGCGAGCGGCAGGCCCAGGAGCGGGTGGTCGACTTCCTGGCCGGTGACCAAGTGGACGAGCCGCGCCGGGAGTACCGGCTGTTCCAGCGGCTGGGCGCCGCCTGGCAGGCGCCACCGCTCCCGCTGGCCCTCAACCCCGTGTGGTCGGCCGACCGGGAGGGCGATCCCGCGTTGACCGGCCGGATCTGCGAGCCCCGCTGACCGGTCGCCTCACCGCGCCCGGCCGGTCGCCCGGCGGTGCCGGAGCAGCAGCCGGATCGCCGCCGCGTCGACGGCGGCCACCAGGACCACCCGGATCGGGGCGTACGGCAGCATGAGCAGGTCGACGGCGAGCGCCAGCACGGCGCAGCCGATCGCCACGGTGGCCGCGCCCCGCCGGCCGGTCACCGCCGCCAGTCCGGCGAGCGCCACCGCGGCCCCGATCGCCAGGTGCAGCCAGGCCCAGGGGGCAACGTCGACCGGGTAGAGGCCGCCCCCGATCAGCACCATGAACGGCCCCGACCGCAGCGTGCCGTAGGCGGACAGCACGTCGGCCAGGCCGGTGGCCACCAGCAGCCCACCGGCGAGCACCGGACGGTCGGCCTGGTCCGGCGCCGTCCCCATCGCCTGCGGTGAACGCATTCCCCGAGGTTACGGCGCTGGTCGCGGGCGGGTTCGGGAGACGGCGCAGCCGGACCCGGCGGGCGCGGGTCCGGCGGGGGTGCCGCTCGGCAACTCCGGGTGGTGAACGGGACGCGAAAAATCGTGGAAAAAATCTTGGCCGAAGGTCGTGACAGACATGGGCCGCCTACGGCAAGAATGTGCAACAGCGCATCGAGGATCTTTCATCCGTCGATACCTGGTTGCGTCGCCGCACCGTGTGACCTGCACGAACGCGGCTGATCCGGCGTGCCCTCCCACGGCGGGTCACCCGTCGGTCGGTACCCCCCCGACCGGCAGTCCTAGTGAAGGTAGGAACTTCATGCGTCGTACCACTCTCCTCGGCGGGCTGGCCACGGCGGCGCTGCTCGCCGCCGCCGGCACGCTGCCCGCGACGGCCTCCGCCGCCCCCGTCTCCACCGACGCGTTCACCCGGGCGGTCGCCCAGCTCAAGGCCCACTCGGGCAGCGCGCTGGTCGCCGACGGCCAGAGCTTCACGCTCAGGAACGTGCAGACCGACGCCGACGGCACCGAGCACGTCCGGCTCAACCGCTACGTCGACGGCCTGCCCGTGCTCGGCGGCGACACCGTCGTCCACCTGGGCAGGGGCAACACCTGGAAGGGCGCCAGCCAGAGCCTCGCGGCCGCGCCGACCCGGGGCGCCAAGGCCCGGGTCAGCGCCGCGACCGCCGGCCGCGTCGCGCTCGCGGCCTCCACCGCCGCCACCCGCCGCGTCGACGGCAGCCAGCTCGTCCACGACGCGGACGCCGCCGGCACCACGCTGGCCTACGAGGTCGTCGTGGGCGGCGCGTACGCCGACGGCACCCCCAGCGAGCTGCACGTCCTCGTGGACGCCACGACGGGCAGGGTGCGCGACTCCTGGGAGGGTGTGCAGCGCGACGGCACCGGCAACACCTTCCACTCCGGCACGGTCACCGTGGGCAGCACCCTCTCGGGCGGCACGTACCAACTCGCCGACGCCACCCGGGGCGGCCACCGGACCTACGACCTCAACGGCGGCACGAGCGGCACCGGCGCGCTGGTCACCAGCGCCTCGAACGTGTTCGGTGACGGCACCCTGGCCAACCGGCAGACCGCCGCGGCCGACGCCGCGTACGGCGCCCAGAAGACCTGGGACTACTACAAGACCGTGCACGGCCGCAACGGCATCCGCAACGACGGGGTCGGCGCGTACAGCCGGGTGCACTACAGCAGCAACTACGCCAACGCGTTCTGGAGCGACTCCTGCTTCTGCATGACCTACGGTGACGGCGGCTCCGGCTGGTACCCGCTGACCTCGCTGGACGTGGCCGGTCACGAGATGACCCACGGCGTCACCAGCAACACCGCCGGCCTGCGCTACAGCGGTGAGTCGGGCGGTCTCAACGAGGCCACCAGCGACATCTTCGGCACCCTCGTCGAGTTCTCGGCCGCCAACAGCAAGGACCCGGGCGACTACCTGATCGGCGAGAAGCTGCGCAGCAGCGGCGTCCCGCTGCGCTACATGGACAAGCCCTCCAAGGACGGCTCCTCCGCCGACTGCTGGAGCAGCTCCGTGGGCCGGCTGGACGTGCACTACTCCTCCGGCGTGGCGAACCACTTCTTCTACCTGCTCGCCGTGGGCAGCGGCTCGTCCGCGTACGGCAACAGCCCGACCTGCAACGGCAGCACCGTGACCGGCATCGGCAACGCCAAGGCCGGCGCCATCTGGTACCGCGCGCTCACCCGCTACATGACCTCGCGGACCAACTACGCCGGCGCCCGCACCGCCAGCCTGTCGGCCGCCGCCGACCTGTACGGCAGCGGCAGCGCTGAGTACAACGCGGTGGCCGCCGCCTGGTCGGCCGTCAGCGTCAACTGATCCACCCGCCCGGCGTCGGCGGAATCCTCCCCGTCGGCGCCGATCGGCCGCGGCCTGCCACGGCGGGCGCGGGCACGCCACTCCGGCGTCCCGCGCCCGCCGCCGTGTCGGCAGGGTCAGCCGGCGAGCACCTCGCGCAGCCGGGCGGTGAAGGCCGGCGGGTCCTCGACGAAGCCGATGTGCCCGCCCGGGAACATCGTCGGCGACGTGCCCAGCGCCGCGGCGAGCGCCCGGGAGGTGCGGTCGCAGACCTCACCGGTCGACCGCTCCCCGAGGCCGACGACGACCCGGGTCGGGCCGTCGCGCAGGGCGGCCACGTCGGGCCGGAACCCGGTCGTCCCGCGGATCATGTGCAGGTACTGGAAATGCTCGTCGGCGGCCGCCTGCGGGTCGGGCTCGCCGCCGAACATACCCAGGACCACCTCCTCGGGCAGGTGGATGTTCGCGTTGGCGAGGAACTTGCGCCCGGCGCCGAGCCGGTCACCGGCGCGGTAGGTGGCGATCATGTCGGCCTCGCGGGCGAACAGTTCCTCCCGGTCCGGCAGCAGGCCGAGCAGCGGCGGTTCGTGCGCGACGACCGTGTGCACCAGCGCGGGACCCGCCTGGGCCAGGGCCAGGACGGTCACCGCGCCGCCGCTGGAACCGAGCACGGCGGCCGGACCCGCGTCGACGTGGGCGAGGAGCCGGGCGACGTCGTCGGCGCGCAGTTCGGGGGTCGAGTCCTGGTGCGGGTCGTGCAGGACGCTGCGGCGGATTCCGCGCGGGTCGGTGGTCAGCACGGTGTGCTCCGCGGCCAGCAGGTCGGCCAGCGGCGCGAAGGCGTCGGCGTCCATGGGGGCGGCGACCAGGGCCACGAGCGGGCCTCGGCCGCGCACCTCGTAGTACAGCCGCCCGTCGGGCACCGCCAGGGTGCCGGTGGTGACGGGCGCGGTGGACATGCTGCTCATCGGGTCCTCCAGGGTCGTGACGGGCGAGCCGTTCACCTTCCTGACTCCGGCGCTGCGGCAGAATCGTCGGTCGTGAGCGTCAGTTCCCCGACCGCCGCCGGGTCTCCCGACCCGGTCCCGGTCGACGAGGCCGCCTTCACCGCGCTCGTCGCGCCGCTGCGCCGGGAGCTGCACGCCCACTGCTACCGGATGCTCGGCTCGGTCCACGACGCCGACGACGCCCTCCAGGACGCACTGCTGCGGGCGTGGCGCGGGCTGCCGGCCTTCGCCGGGCACGGCTCGCTGCGCTCGTGGCTCTACACCGTGATGACCCGCGTCTGCCTCGATGCCATCGCCGGCCGCGCCCGGCGGGCCCTGCCGGTCGACCTCGGACCGGCCAGCGACCGCGCCGTGCCGGACAGCCGCCCGGACCACGACGTCGCCTGGCTCGGCCCCTACCCGGACACCGGCCTGGCGGCCGGTCCCGTCGCCCCGGGCGCGCGGTACGAGCAGCGCGAGGCGGTCGAGCTGGCCTTCGTGGCCGCGGTGCAGCACCTGCCGGGCAACCAGCGGGCCGCGCTGCTGCTCTTCGACGTCCTCGGTTACTCCGCCGCGGAGATCGGGGCCATGCTGGGCACCTCGACCACGTCGGTGAACTCGGCGCTCGCGCGGGCCCGCCGGTCGCTCGCGGAGCGGGCGCCCGCCGCCACCCAGCAGCGGACCCTGCGGATGCTGGACGACGTCCGGCTGCGGGAGGTGGTCACCGGCTACGCCACCGCGCTGGAGAACGGCGACGCCGACGCCCTGGTCGCCCTGCTCACCGAGGACGTCACCTGGTCCATGCCGCCGATGCCGCACTGGTACCGGGGCCTCGCGGCGGTGCTGGACTTCGCCCGGTCGGCGCCGCTCGGCCCCTGCGGCAGCTGGCGGCACCTGACGACCGGCGCGAACGGCCAACCGGCGGTCGCCGGCTACCTGCGCCGGGGCGGGACCGGCCCCTACCTGCCGTGGTCGGTCGACGTGCTGACGCTGCGGGGTGGCCGGATCGCCGGCATCACCTCGTTCCTGGGCGCGGCGCCGTTCGCGGCGTTCGGGCTGCCGGACTCCCTGCCACCGGCCCGCTGACCCCTGCCCGCGACGCGGTGCGGGCCGAGCCGGTCGAGCCACGGCGCGGGCCCGTCCGCTCCGCCGTGGCCGGCGCAGGCTGTCCGCGTACCCCTCCGGTCGTGGACCGGGCGCAGCGGCCTCCGGTCAGGCGGCCGGTGCGGCGCCCGCGGGCGGCGGCCCGCCCGCGTCGCGGGCGTAGCGCAGCATCAGCACCCCGTCGGCGGCGGCCAGCACATGGCGCAGCGGCAGGTGCCGCGGCGGGCTGCCGTCCCCGGCGGTGATCCGGCCGGGGCCGGCCCCGGCGAGCAGCGGCGCGACGGTCAGGCAGAGCTCGTCCACCAGGTCGGCGGCGGTGAGCGCGCCGAACAGGTGCGGCCCGCCCTCGCAGAGGAGCTGGCCCAGCCCGCGGCGGCGCAGCTCGGCCAGGCCGGCCGCCAGGTCGACCCGCTCCGCGCCGCAGCGGACGAGGTCGGCCACCTCGGTGAGCCCGGGTGGCGGCTCGGCGGCCGCGTGGGTGAGCACCAGCGGCCGGACCGGCGCGTCGGCGAAGCACGCCTGGGCCGGGTCGAGGTCCAGCGAGCCGGAGACCACCACGAGGGTCGGGTATTCGGCCAGGCCCTGCTCGCGGCGCCAGGCCCGGCGCGCCTCGCCGAGCCGGACCGCCCGGTAGCCCTCGTGGCGCAGCGTGCCGGCGGCCACCACGAGCCCGTCGCAGAGCATCCGCAACAGGCCGAAGACCCGCTTGTCCGGCTCGCCGGAGAGCCCGGCGGAGTAGCCGTCCACGGTGACCGCGCCGTCGGCGCTGGCCACGAAGTTCACCCGCAGGTGGGGACGGTGCGCGCGGCCGTAGAGCGCGGTCAGCTCCGGGTCGGTCAGCGGCCCGGTGACGGGCGTCGGCCAGACCCGTTCGATCGGGATTCCGACGCTCATTCGCCGGCCGGACCGGTGACCGGCGGGGTCGGTTCGGGGGTACGGTGCTGGCAGTCGCACCACTTCCGGCCTGGACACTCGTCGTGCCGCCGCTCCCGGCAGGCTCGGCAGATCATGTGGGCAGCCTATGCCGAGGAAGGATGGGACAGCATGCCGCGTCAGATCTTCCAGCTGAAGGTCTCCCTCGCCGGGGTCCGCCCGCCGGTGTGGCGGCGGGTGCTGGTGCCTGGCGGCTACACCCTCGACCGGCTGCACCGGGTGGTCCAGCACGCGATGGGCTGGCGGGACTGCCACCTGCACTCGTTCGACATCGACGGCCGCCAGTACGGTGAACCGGATCCGGACGGCGAGCTGGCGCTCCGCGACGAGCTGGACGTCCGTTTGGACGCGGTGGTGGGCAAGGGCGACCGGTTCGGCTACACCTACGACTTCGGCGACTGGTGGGAGCACGACCTGGTGGTCGAGGACGTGTGCACGGCCGACCCGGACGAGCGCTACCCGGCCTGTGTCGAGGGGGAGCGTGCCTGCCCGCCGGAGGACGTGGGCGGCCCGGCCGGGTACGCGGTCCTGCTGGCCGCGCTGGCCGACCCCGGGCACGCCGAGCACCGGATGATGCGGGAATGGGCCGGCGCGGGCTTCGAGCCGGACTTCTTCGCCGCCGACCGGGCCACCACCCTGCTGCGTCGCTTCTGCTGACCGCGCCCTCGGGGCAGCCCCGGGGGTCGGCGCGGTAACGATCTGGGAACGCTCCCACTGGTCTATTGACACCCCTGACACGTGCCGGCAATCTCATGGGAGCGCTCCCGGACGTGTGTCTCAAGCCACATCGCTCGTCGCGGCGGCGCCCCAGAACCAAAGCCTCACCACGTGACCTGCCCGGCCGACGGGCGGGCGCGGTCAGAAACCACCACACGAATCACCCACCTGAGAGGGGTCAGGGATGAGCGTCATGAGGCGCCGGCTCCGCACTGCTGCGGCCGTCGTGCTCGCCGCGGGCGTTGCTCTCGGCAGCGCGGCGTGCAGCAAGAAGGACGACGAGGGGTCGACCGGCGAGGGCGGCCAGGTCAAGCTGGTCCTGCAGACCTTCCAGAACTTCGGCTACGACCAGGCCATCAAGGACTTCGAAGCGGCGCACCCGAACATCAAGGTCGAGCACCAGAAGATGGGCGAGCTGCGCGACTTCCAGCCGAAGCTGGTGCAGTGGCTCGCCGCCGGCAGCGGTGCCGGCGACGTGGTCGGTCTGGAGGAGGGCGTCCTGCTCGGGTACGTCCAGAACCCCGACAAGTTCGCCAACCTGCTCGACCTGGGCGCCGGTGAGGTGAAGGCCAACTTCCCCGAGTGGAAGTGGAACAACGCCATGACCCCGGACGGCAAGAAGCTGATCGGGCTCGGCACCGACGTCGGTGGCCTGGCCATGTGCTACCGCAAGGACCTGTTCCAGCAGGCCGGTCTGCCCACCGACCGGGACGAGGTCTCGAAGCGGATGAGCACCTGGCAGGACTACATCGCGCTGGGCAAAGAGTTCAAGGCCAGCGGCAAGGTCAAGGCCGCCTGGCTGGACAGCGCGACCAGCCTGATGCAGCCGTACGTCATGCAGAACTCGGAGACCTTCTTCTTCGACAAGGACAACAAGTTCATCGGCGACACCAACCCGGTCATCAAGCAGACCTGGGACATGGGCCTGCAGATGGCCAAGGACGGGCTGACCGCCAAGACGCAGCGGTGGAGCGCCGACTGGGACGGGGCTTTCAAGAACTCCGCGTTCGCGACTCTCCCCTGCCCGGCCTGGATGACCGAGGGTGTCATCGCCCCGAAGTCCGGCCCGGGGAACTCCGGCAAGTGGGACATCGCCAACGTTCCCGGCGGCGGCGGCAACTGGGGTGGTTCCTACCTGGCCGTCCCGGCGCAGAGCAAGCACCCGAAGGAGGCCTACGAGCTGGCCAAGTACCTGACCAGCAAGGAGGGCCACCTGGCGGCGTTCAAGGAGGCGGGGGCGATGCCGTCCGACATCGCCGCCCTCGACGACCCGGCGTTCAAGGACAAGACGAGCGAGTACTTCAGCGGCGCGCCCACCGGCAAGATCTTCGGTGAGAGCGTCAAGAACATGAAGCCCGTCTTCCTGGGCGCCAAGCACCAGCAGGTCTGGGAGACCATCTTCGAGCCGCAGATGCAGGCGGCCGAGCGTGGCCGGGTCAGTTCGGATGCCGCCTGGAAGAAGGCGGTGGACGAGGCCAAGAAGGCGACCAGCTGAGTCGCCGGTGACCGGCCGAGCCCACGGGGATCCGCTGCCCGTGGGCTCGGCGGCGGCGCCCACACCCGCCCGAGGGTGTGGGCGCCGCGGCGAGGTCGCCGCCGTCCCACCTCCCGGAAGGACCTGCAATGAGTTCTACTGTCGGCGCGAGGCCATCATCGCCCGCCGCTTCGCCGCCCCCGTCCGCCCCGCTGCACCGCCGCCGGTCGTACCGGCTCGGCCGCTGGGACCTCAAGTACTCCCCGTACCTGTATGTGGCCCCGTTCTTCGTCCTCTTCGGGGTCTTCGGCCTCTTCCCGGTCCTCTACACGGTCTACGTCTCGCTCTTCGACTACGAGCTGCTGAGCGGAACCAAGGAGTTCGCGGGGCTGGAGAACTACCGCCTCCTGATGCAGGACGCCCAGTTCTGGAACGCGGCCTACAACACCCTCGGCATCTTCCTGCTCAGCACCGTGCCGCAGCTCATCGTGGCGCTGATGCTCGCCAACCTGCTGAACCGGCAGATGAAGGCCCGCACGCTGCTGCGGATGGGTGTGGTCATCCCCAACATCACCTCGGTGGCCGCGGTCGGCATCATCTTCGCGCTGATCTTCGCGGACCGGTACGGCCTCATCAACTGGTTGCTGGGCACGGTGGGATTCGACCCCATCGCCTGGCGGGACAACCGCTTTGCCTCCTGGTTCGCCATCGCCTTCATGGTCGACTGGCGCTGGACCGGCTACAACGCGCTGATCTATCTCGGCGCCATGCAGGCCATCCCCAAAGACCTGTACGAGTCGGCGTCGCTGGACGGCGCCTCGACCTGGCGGCAGTTCTGGACGATCACCGTGCCGCTGATCCGGCCGACGATCCTCTTCACGATCATCATCTCCACCATCGGTGGCTTCCAGATCTTCACCGAGCCCCTGATGTACGGGAACGGGCTGGTCCGCGGTGGGGTGGACCACCAGTTCCAGACGCTGGCCATGTACATCTACGAGAAGACCTTCACCGGGAACTCCGAGTACGGGTACGGCTCCGCGATGTCCTGGTTGCTGTTCATGATGATCATCATTTTCGCGCTGATCAACTTCGCGCTGGTACGCCGGTCGGTGAAGGGGGACAAGAAGTGACCACCACGCAGACCCTGCCCCGCTCGGTCACCCCGCCTCCGGTGCCGTCCCGCCGCCGCGGTCGGCTGCCCGGCGGCCAGCTCTGGCAGGCCAGCCCGCTGACCTACCTCGCGCTGATCCTCGGCGGCGTACTGTCGATCTTCCCGATCATCTGGTCGTTCATCATCGCCTCGCGGGACAACAGCGCCGTCTACGAGATGCCGCCGACGCCCGGCGACCAGCTGTTCACCAACGTCAACCGGATGCTCGCCAACGAGGACGCCGCGTTCGTCTACGGCCTGGTCAACTCGGCCGTCGTGTCGACCGTCGTCACCGTCTCGGTGATCTTCTTCTCCAGCCTGGCCGGCTTCGCCTTCGCCAAGCTCAAGTTCCGGGGCAGCAACGCGCTGCTGCTGATCATCATCATGACCATGATGGTGCCGACCCAACTCGGTGTCATCCCGCTCTACCTGATGATGGTGGAACTCGGCTGGACGGGCACCCTGCAGGCGGTCATCGTGCCGTTCCTGGTGCAGGGCTTCGGCGTGTTCATGATGCGCCAGTACGCGATGTCCGCGATCAGCGACGAGCTGATCGAGGCGGCCCGGCTCGACGGCTGCTCCACCTGGCGGATCTACTGGAACGTCGTGCTGCCCGCGCTGCGGCCGGCGGCGGCGGTGCTCGGCCTGCTGACCTTCATGCAGACCTGGAACGAGTTCCTCTGGCCGTTCATCGTGCTCACCCCGGACACCCCGACGGTGCAGTACTCCCTGAAGATCCTCTCGTCCGGGCTGTACCAGACGGATTACGTGGCGCTCTTCGCTGGTACCGCGCTGGCGACCCTGCCACTGTTGATCGTGTTCATCATCTTCGGCCGCCAGATCATCGGCGGCATCATGGAAGGCGCCGTCAAGTCGTGAGCAACCCAGCCAGCCCGCCCGCCGTCGGCGTCCTCGACGAGGGTGCGGCAGCCACCTTCCCGCCCGGCTTCCTCTGGGGCGCGGCGACCGCCGCGTACCAGATCGAGGGCGCGGCGACCGAGGGCGGCCGCACGCCGTCGATCTGGGACACCTTCAGCCACACCGAGGGGCGGACGGTGGCCGGGCACACCGGCGACGTGGCCTGCGACCACTACCACCGCATGCCCGACGACGTGCGGCTGATGGCCGACCTGGGGCTGAAGTCGTACCGCTTCTCCGTCTCCTGGCCGCGCGTGCAGCCCGGCGGCGCCGGGGCGGTCAACCCCGAGGGGATGGACTTCTACCGCCGCCTGGTGGACGAGCTGCTGGGTCACGGCATCGAGCCCTGGCTGACCCTCTACCACTGGGATCTGCCGCAGCCGCTGGAGGACGCGGGCGGGTGGCCGGCCCGGGACACCGCCGGCCGGTTCGCCGACTACGCCCAGCTGGTCGCCGACGCCCTCGGGGACCGGGTGAAGTACTTCACCACGTTCAACGAGCCGTGGTGCTCGGCCTTCCTCGGCTACGGCTCCGGCGCGCACGCGCCGGGCCGCTCCGACGGGGCGGACGCGGTCCGGGCCGGACACCACCTCATGCTCGGGCACGGGCTGGCCGTGCAGGCGCTGCGGGCCGCCCGGCCGGAGGCGCAACTCGGCATCACGGTCAACCTCTACCCGGTCACCCCGGCCACCGACTCGCCCGAGGACGCCGACGCCGCCCGCCGCATCGACGGGCTGGCCAACCGGTTCTTCCTCGACCCGGTGCTGCGCGGGGCGTACCCGGCGGACCTGACCGCCGACCTGCGGAAGGTCACCGACTTCGGGCACGTCCGGGACGGTGACCTGGCGGTCATCTCGACCCCGCTGGACATGGTGGGCGTCAACTACTACAGCCGGCACGTGGTCGCCGCGCCGGTCGAGGGCGTCGAGCGGGAGGCGTACTGGCGGGCCCCGTCGTGCTGGCCGGGCAGCGAGGACGTCCGGTTCGTCACCCGCGGTGTCCCGGTGACCGACATGGGCTGGGAGATCGACGCCCCCGGCCTGGTGGAGACGCTGGAGCGGGTGCACAAGGAGTACACCGACCTGCCGCTCTACGTGACCGAGAACGGCTCCGCGTTCGTCGACGCGGTGGTCGACGGCCGGGTCGACGACCCGGACCGGCTGGCGTACTTCGACGCGCACCTGCGCGCCGCGCACGCCGCGATCAGCGCCGGGGTGCCCCTGAAGGGATACTTCGCCTGGTCGCTCATGGACAACTTCGAGTGGGCGTGGGGCTACACGAAGCGCTTCGGCATGGTCTACGTCGACTACGACAGCCAGGCCCGGATCCCGAAGTCCAGCGCCAGGTGGTACGCCGATGTGATCCGACGCAACGGCCTGGCCGCACAATAGGCTGAGCCAGCCAGTGACGGGCGGCCCGGCGCCGGCGCCTCAACAGGTGCCGGGCCCGCCCGATGTCGGAGGAGCACAGACGATGACAACGCAGCGCACACGGTCGCTCGGGCGCCCGACCCTCGACGCGGTCGCGGCCCGCGCCGGCGTGGGGCGCGGCACGGTCTCCCGCGTGGTCAACGGTTCGCCGCAGGTCAGCCCCGAGGCCCGCGCCGCCGTCCAGGCGGCCATCGCCGAGCTGGGCTACGTGCCCAACCGAGCGGCCCGGGCGCTGGTCACCCAGCGGACCGACTCGGTGGCGCTGGTGGTCTCCGAGTCGGGGGAGCGGGTGTTCACCGAGCCGTTCTTCGCCGGGATCGTGCGGGGCGTCAGCTCCGCGCTGCTGGAGACCCCCATGCAGCTCTGGCTGGCCATGGCGCAGTCGCAGATCGAGCGGGAACGGGTCGAGCACCACCTGACCAACCAGCACGTGGACGGCGTGCTGCTGCTCTCGCTGCACGACGCGGACCCGCTGCCCACCCTGCTGGAGGAGCGCGGCCTGCCCACCGTGCTCGGCGGCCGGCCGGCGCGGATGCTGCACCCGAACGCCCAGCCGGCCTGGTTCGTCGACGTGGACAACGTCGGCGGCGCCCGGCAGGCGGTGGAGCACCTCTTCGCCCGCGGCCGGCGGCGGGTCGCGACCATCGCCGGCACCCAGGACATGGGCGCCGGCCTGGCCCGGTTGTCCGGCTACAAGGAGGCGGTCCGGGCCGCGGGCGGCGACCTCAACCCGGACCTCATCGCGTACGGGGACTTCAGCGAGGGCAGCGGCACGGCCTGCATGCGCCGGCTGCTGGAGGTCTGCCCGGAGCTGGACGCCGTCTTCGTGGCCTCCGACCTGATGGCCTTCGGCGCCCTGCGCGCGCTGCGCGAGGCCGGCCGCCGGGTGCCCGAGGACGTGGCGGTGGTCGGCTTCGACGACGCCCCCATCGCCCGGCAGGCCGAGCCGCCGCTGACCACGGTCTTCCAGCCGGTCGAGGAGATGGGCCGCCAGATGGCCCGGCTGCTGGTCTCCCGGATCCGCGGCGAGGAGCTGCCCAGCCCGCACGTGCTGCTGGACACCAAGCTCATCCACCGCGCCTCCGCCTGAGGCGCGCTCAGGCCCAGCGGCGCAGTTCCCGCTTCGCCAGGGACGCCCGGTGCACCTCGTCGGGGCCGTCGGCCAGACGCAGGGTGCGGGCCTGCGCCCACAGGGCCGCGAGCGGGGTGTCCTGGCTGACGCCGGCCGCGCCGTGGCCCTGGATGGCCTTGTCGATCACCCACTCGGCCATCGCCGGTGTGGCGATCTTGATGGCCTGGATCTCGGTGTGGGCGCCCTTGTTGCCGACCGTGTCCATGAGCCAGGCGGTCTTGAGCACCAGCAGCCGGGCCTGCTCGATGCGCACCCGGGACTCGGCGATCCACTCCCGGATCACGCCCTGCTCGGCCAGCGGGCGGCCGAACGCCACCCGGCTGGCGGCCCGCCGGCAGAGCAGCTCCAGGGCCCGTTCGGCCATGCCGATCAGCCGCATGCAGTGGTGGATCCGCCCCGGGCCGAGCCGGGCCTGGGCGATGGCGAAGCCGGCCCCCTCGGCGCCGACCAGGTTCTCCGCCGGCACCCGTACGTCGGTGAAGTCGATCTCGGCGTGCCCGCCGTGCGGGGCGTCGCTGTAGCCGAAGACCGTCATCCCCCGGCGCACCGTCACGCCCGGGGTGTCCCGGGGGACCAGGATCATGCTCTGCTGGCGGTGCCGGTCGGCGTCCGGGTCGGTCTTGCCCATCACGATGAAGATCTCGCAGCGCGGGTCCATGGCCCCGGACGACCACCACTTGCGGCCGTTCACCACGTACGCGTCGCCGTCCCGCGCGATCCGGGTGCCGATGTTCGTGGCGTCGGAGGAGGCCACCTCGGGCTCGGTCATGCAGAACGCCGACCGGATCTCCCCGGCCAGCAGCGGCTCCAGCCAGCGCTCCCGCTGCGCGGCGGAGCCGAACTCGGCCAGCAGCTCCATGTTGCCGGTGTCCGGGGCGGCGCAGTTCAGCGCCTCCGGGGCCAGGTGCGGGCTGCGCCCGGTCAGCTCGGCCAGCGGGGCGTACTGGAGGTTGGTCAGCCCGGCGCCGTAACGCGGGTCGGGCAGGAACAGGTTCCACAGGCCGCGGGCGCGGGCCTCGGCCTTCAGCTCGTCCAGCACCGGCGGGCGGGCCCACGGGTCGCCGGCCGCGAGCACCTGCTCGTGGTGCACCGGCTCGGCCGGGTAGACGCACTCGGTGAGGAACGCCTCGACCCGCTCGCGCAGCTCGACCGTCCGGGCGTCGTACGCGAAGTCCACTACTTCTCCCTCACCGCGTGCAGACCGTGCGCGACCAGCGGCGCCACCATGTCGCCGATCCGGTCGAAGCCCCCGCCGAGCGTCTGCCCGAGGGTGTGCCGGTAGTGGATGCCCTCGCAGATCACCGCGAGCTTGAAGCAGCCGAGCGCCACGTGCCAGTGCAGCGGGCCCACGTCGACGTCGCTGCGGCCGGCGTACCGGTCGATCAGCTCGGCGCCGGTGGGGAAGCCGGCCCGCGGGCCGATGCCGTCGGCGACCGGGTTGCCCTCGGCGCTGTCGCTGTCGCCCAGCACGTCCCAGTAGGTCAGCAGCAGCCCCAGGTCGGCGAGCGGGTCGCCGAGGGTGGCCATCTCCCAGTCGAGCACCGCCCGCACCGCCACCGGCTCCACCGTGGCGAGCAGGTTGTCCAGCCGGTAGTCGCCGTGCACGATCCGCCCGGCGTTCGCGCCCTCCGGCACGCTGCCGGCGAGCGCGTCGCGCAGCTCGTCGATGCCGGGCAGCGGGCGGCTGCGGGAGCGGTCGAGCTGACCGGCCCAGCGGCGGACCTGCCGGGCCAGGTAGCCCTCAGGACGGCCGAAGTCGGCGAGCCCGACCGCGGCCGGCTCGACCATGTGCAGCTCGGCGAGGGTGTCCATCATCGCCATGGCCAGGTCGCGCCGCTGGCCGGCGGTGAGCGCGTCGGTCTGTTCCCGCCGCCGGTAGACCTCGCCGTCGACCCGCTCCATGAGGTAGAACGGCGCGCCGATCACGTCCGGGTCGGGGCAGAGCAGCAGCGCCTCGGGGACCGGCACCGCGGTGGGGGCGAGCGCGGAGATCACCCGGTACTCGCGGGCCATGTCGTGGGCGGTGGCCAGCACGTGCCCGAGCGGCGGCCGGCGCAGCACCACCTCGCGGTCGCCGGCGCGCAGCAGGTAGGTCAGGTTGGACTTGCCCCCGGCGATCAACCATGCCGACAGCGGCCCGGCCAACTCGGGCCGGTGCGCGGCCAGGTAACCGGCGAGCCGGTCGAGGTCGAGCCCGCGCGGGGCCGAACCGGACGGGGTCTGCGGTGCGTCGACGGCCGGATCGGTCATCCGGTTAGTTGATGGCAGCTCAGCTTTGTTGTCAAGGTGGGATGTTCCCGGCGGGACATGCCGCTGCAACGGGGGCGAAATGGTCAACCGGCAGGCTGGGGCCCAGCCTGCCGGCCGTGACGGCCGGCCCGCCGAGCGGAGGGACCAGACATGCTGCTGAGAGTTCGGGTGACGCTGCCGGACCGACCGGGCACCCTCGGCCAGGTGGCCCGGACGCTCGGCGTCTCCGGCGCCGACATCGTCCAGGTGGTGGTGCTGGAGCGGCTCGGTGGCCGGGCGGTCGACGACTTCACCGTGGTCTGGCCCGGCGCGGCACGGGTGGAGCGCCTGCTCGCCGGCCTGGCCGCGATCCCCGGCGTACGCGTGGACGGGGTGTGGCGGGCGATCGGCGCGCCGACCACCACGGGCCAGGACGCCGAACTGCTCGCCCAGGTCGCGGCGAACCCGACCGACGGCGTGGCCACCCTGGTCGACGCGGTGCCCGGGCTGCTCGCCGCGGACTGGGCGGTGGCCGCGGTGGTCCCGCTGGACTGGGCCGCGCGCGGCGGCGGCACCGGCGGGGCGACGGTCGGGCACGCGAGCTGGCGGGCCCCGGTCCCGCCCCGGCTGCCCGAGGTGACCCCGCTGCGCGCCCGCGCCATGACCACGCCGGACGGGCACCACTACGCGGTCGCGCCGTTCGGCCGGGCCGGCCTGGTGCTGGTGGTGGCCCGCGAGCGCAGCGAACCGCTCGCCGCGGCCGGGTTCCACTCGACCGAGGTGGACCGGCTCGCCCAGCTGGTCCGGGCCGGCGCGGTGATCCTCGGTGACCGGCTCGACCTGGTCGGCGTCCCGCCCGTGACCACCGTCACCTGACCGGTCCCACCGTTTCACCGGTGGGCAACGGGGGCGCAACAGGCACCCGGCAGGGTCGGTGGTGAGGAAGGGAGCGAACCATGGCGCTGTGGCGGATCCGTGCCACCGTGGACGACCGGCCGGGCTACCTGTCGGTGCTCACGGCGAGCCTCGCGTTGCGTGGGGTCAACATCCTCACCGTGCAGGTCCACACCACCGAGCTGGGGGCGGTCGACGACTTCCTGGTCGACGCGCCCGACCGGCTCACCGAGGCCGACCTGCGGGCGGCCGTCGAACGGGGGCGCGGGCGGGACTGCTGGGTCGCGCGCAGCGAGGCGCGCGGTCTGGCCGACCAGCCGACCCGGGTGCTCGGCCTGGCCGGCCGGCTGGTCCGGGACCCGGACGCGGCCGGCGAGACACTGCGCGTCCTGCTCGGCGCGGACGCGGTGACCTGGCGGCCGACGGCGGCCGCCCCACCGGGCGGGGTGGACGACACCACGATGCTGCTGGCCGACCCGGCCGGCGGCTCGTACGAGCTGCGCCGGCGGGAGCCCACCTTCACCCCGGCCGAGTACGCCCGCGCCCAGGCCCTGGTCGAGCTGGCCGCCACGGTGGCCCGCCGGGACGCCGACCGGGTCACCCTCGTGCTGCCGGACACGGCCGAGGTGCCGGTGCGGCCGGCCACCGCCGACGACCTGCCGGGCGTGCTGGAGCTGCACGCGGGGTGCTCGGACCGGAGCCGCCGCCGGCGCTACCTGAGCGGGGCGCAGCCGGCGCCGGCCCGGCTGCGGCGGCTCCTCGAACCGGCCCGGGGGCTGACCCTGGTCGCCGCGGCCGGTGGGGCCGAAGCGCCCGTGGTCGCCATGGCCAACCTGCTCGGCGAGGGGGACGAGGCGGAGGCGGCGCTGCTGGTGCGGGACGACTGGCAGCGCCGGGGCCTCGGCTCGGCCCTGCTGCGGCGCCTGCTCGGGCACGCCGACCGGGCCGGGTACGCGGCCGTGCTGCTGCACGTGCAGGCCGAGAACACCCCGATGCTGCGCGCCGTACGCCTCCTGGACCGGCCCACGACGGTCGAGCGGGACGGCGCCGTGGTGACCGTGACGGTGCCGCTGGCGCCCCGCCCGGCCGTGCCGCCCCGGCAGGCCGGCGCGGTCGCGCGGTCGCGCCGGTCGTCCTGACTCCACGGTCGCGCGCCGCGACGCGTCCCGGGCCCCAACGGCGCGGTACGGGACGCGGGCCGGCGGGCGACCGCGCACCGGCGCCGGGTCACCGGCGCCACCGGGCCGACCTCCGATGCGGGGGACGGTGACACGGCAGGGCCCCCGGTGAGGGGGCCCTGCCCGTGTCCGCTCCCGGCCCGGTCAGGTCGCCGGGTAGCTGCTGTAGTCGGGGAAGTTGCCGTAGAGCCGGCCGTCGCCGCCCACGGTGACCGCCTGCACCAGCAGGTCGCCGCCGACGAACGCGCCCTTCCAGGACGCGCCCCGGCCGCCGAACGGCTCGTCCCGGTCGCCACGGGAGCGGGGCTTGTTGATGCCCACCTTGAACGCCTGGAGGTCGACCGCGAGCTTGCCGGCCAGCTCCTCGTCGTCGCAGGCCAGGGAGGCGACCAGCGCGCCGTTGGACGCGTTCATCTGGGCCAGCAGCTCGTCGGTGGTGTCCACCACGACGATGGTGTCCACCGGGCCGAACGGCTCGGCGTGCATGAGCCGGGACCGGCCGGGCGGGGCGAGCAGCACCGCCGGCGCCACGTACGCCGAGGTGTCCTGCCCGTCGAGGAACGGCGCGCCGTCCAGCTTGCCCCGGTGCAGGGGCACCGCGCCGCCGCGGACCGCCTCGTCGACCTTGCGGCGCAGCTCCTCGGCCTTGGCCGCGCTGATGAGCGGACCGAAGTCCAGCTCGGGCAGCGGGTCGCCGGCCGACCAGTCGTCACCCACGGCGAGCGGGTGTCCGAACCGGACGGAGCGCACCACCGGCAGGTACATGTCGAGGAACTCGTCGACCAGGTCGCGCTGGACCACGAACCGCGGGTACGCCGTGCAGCGCTGCTTGCCGTACTCGAAGCCCTTCTTGAGGTGCGCGGCGAGCAGGTCCCACCGGGAGAAGTTCCAGATGCCCCAGGCGTTGAGGCCCTCCTGCTCGATGAAGTGCCGCTTGTCGGAGTCGAGCAGCGCCGCGGCCACCTTGCCGCCGTTGGAGCGGCCGCCGACGAATGCCACCGCGCCGATCTCCGGGGCCCGGACCAGCACCTCGGAGAGTTCCTCGCCGCTGCCGGAGAGCAGGGTGGCGGGCAGCCCGGCGCGGCGCATCAGCGCGTGCGCCACGGTGAGGCAGACCGCCCCGCCCTGGGACGGGGTCTTGGCGATCACCGCGTTGCCGGCGAGCAACTGCACCAGTTCGGCATGCACGAGCACGCTCATGGGGTAGTTCCAGGAGGCGATGTTGCTGACCGGGCCGGGCAGCGGCTCGCGGCCGTCGGCGAGCATCCGGTCGATCTCCTGCACGTACCAGCGGACGCCGTCGAGCGCGCGGTCGACGTCGGCGCAGGCCAGCCGCCACGGCTTGCCGATCTCCCACACCAGCAGCAGGGCGAGCAGGTCGCGGTGGGCGGTGAGCGCGTCCAGGGCGTCGTCGACCCGGGCCTTGCGCTCGACCAGCGGGGTCTGCGCCCACTCGCGGTGCGCGGCGGCGGCGTGTGCGACCGCGGCGCGCGCCGCCTCGGCGTCGAGGCGGGCCAGGTTGACCAGCACGGTGTTGTCGACGGGGGTGCGCACCGGGGTCGGCGCGCCGACCGCCCGCCACCCGCCCTCGACCAGGTTGTGCAGGGTGGCGGTGCCGTCGGGCGCGGTGCCGAAGGCTTCCGGCGTGGCGGCCACCGCGCGGGCGAGGATGTCGGACCAGGAGGTGCCGTCGGCGAGTCTGAGAGCCATCGCGTTCTCCTCAGGGTTGTCCGGGGGAGCGGCGGCGTCGATGGCACCGCTGGTGTCGCGTACTGTCCCGCGCGGCCGAGCCGGCGGGCAACCGTACGCTCGTATGCCAGGACGCCCGGCCGGTCACCGCGACGCGTCGCGGCCCGACCACCGGCGGCGTGACCTGGGGGTACGCGGGAAGAATATAGAAGACCGTCGATTATGTGATCCAGCTCCGGGCGGCGTCGACCGGGTTACCCGTCAGTACGGATCGGTGCCCCGACCGGTTCAACCGCCCAGCGCCGCGATCGCCTCCGCGGTCGTGCACACCGTGCCGAGCCGCCGGAAGACGTAGTCGACGGCGAACTCGTGGGCGTACGCGTCCAACCCGGACATCGCGTCGTGCGGCAGCACCACCCGGTAGCCGATCTCGTCGCCGATGCGGGCGGTCTGCTCCACGCCGAAGTTGGTGGCGATCCCGCCGATCACCAGGGTGTCCACCCCGCGGGCCCGCAGCGCGGCGTCCAGCCCGGTGTCGTGGAAGGCGCCCCAGGTGTGCTTGACCACCGCCACGTCGCCCTCGCGGGGCGCCACCTCGGGCAGCAGTTCGCTGCCCGGCGGCTGCGGATCGGGGCCGGGCCGGTCGACGCGGACCACCACCACGGTGGCGCCGGCGGCGCGGGCCGCCTCGGCGAGGGCGAGGCAGCGCGCGACCACCTCCGGGCCGGTGTGCGGGGCGGTCGGCAGGTCCACGATGCGACGCTGGAGGTCGATCAGGACGACGGCGGTGCGGGTCGGGTCGAGAGCGTCCACCCCAAGATCATATCGGCGCGGGGTTGCCGCCGTGGTCCCGAACGGCGGAACCGGCCGCCGGACCGGGGTCCGACGGCCGGTTCCCGAGCCGGCTCAGCTCGTGAAGGTGATCCGGTCCCGGCGGCGCCGCAGCACCATCAGGAGGACACCGCCGCCGATCAGGGCGAGGCCGGTGAGCGAGATGCTGGTCGCGGCCACGCCGGTGAGCGGCAGGCCGCCCTCGGTGCCGCTGCCGCCGCCCTGGCCGCCGCCGACCGAGGTGCCGGGCGCCGGGGTGCCCGACGGGTTCTCGGACGGGTTCTCCGAGCCGCCCGGCGTCGGGGTCGGCGTCTCCTCACCCGGGGTCGTCGGGGTCGGCGTCGGGCTGCCGGTCGACGACGCGGACGGGGACGGGGACCCGGTCGACGTCGAGGTGCCGGCGCAGGTGTGGGTCAGGTTGAAGCGGTCCTGCGGTACCTGCCCGTGGATGGTCGACTCGCCGCTCTCCAGCTTCCAGCCCGTCGGCGTCGCGAACCAGACCTTCTTGGCGCCGTTGTCGGTCGTGAAGTGGCCGTCGGCGAGCGTCTTGAAGGTGTCCGCCGTGCCGTTGTTGTCGGTGTCCCAGCCGATCTTCACGGCGTCGACGCTCTCGACCTTGTTACCAGGCCAGATGAAGACCCAGATGTCCTGGCCGGCCTGCTGGTCCGCGCCGGCGCACTTGCCGAAGCCCTCGTTGAAGCCGTTGTCGTTCGCCAGGATGTGCTGGTTGGCCTGACGGAGGGTGGGATTGGTGACGGCGGCCGACGCCCAAGCCGGGGTGGCGAGAGCGAGGCAGGTCGCGGCCGCGGACGCGGTGACGACAGCGCGCGCCACGTGCCGACGCTGTGGCATGAGGAATCCTCCGAGTTCGGGAGAGGGGACGGCACATGATCGCATGCCGGCACCCTTCCGGCGACATCGGACGAACGGCCTGAGCTGGGAAGACATGGCTACAGTCCGTCGGAATCGGAGCCACTTCACAGGCGTGTCGGCGTAACGCGCAAGGGTCGTTCGACGCTGCGTCGTTCTCGGCGTGGGGCGCCGTCTTCACAACCGGCGAGGCCGGCATTACATTGTCGACTATCCATGGGAGCGCTCCCGCGCTCCTTCCGCGGCTCTCCCCACCACCGCCACCCGCAGGAGCTTGCCATGCCCCCTCCGACCCCACCGCCCCGTGGCCCGTCCCGGCTCCGCAGGCTGCTCGCGGCCGGCGTCGCGCTGGCCGCCGGCCTGGCCACGGCCGTCACCGTCCCGTCGCCCGCGCCCGCCACCGCCGCCCCCGCCTTCAACTACGCGGAGGCGTTGCAGAAGTCGCTGTTCTTCTACGAGGCCCAGCAGTCCGGGAAGAAGCCGGCCTGGAACCGGGTCTCCTGGCGGGGCGACTCGGCGCTCACCGACGGCGCCGACGTCGGCCTCGACCTCACCGGCGGCTGGTACGACGCCGGCGACCACGTGAAGTTCGGCTTCCCGATGGCGTTCAGCGCCACCATGCTGGCCTGGGGCGCGGTCGAGTACCGCGACGGCTACGCCGCCTCCGGGCAGCTCCCGCACCTGCTGAACAACCTGCGCTGGGTGAACGACTACTTCGTGAAGGCGCACCCCGCGCCGAACGTCCTCTACGGACAGGTCGGCAAGGGCGACGACGACCACAAGTGGTGGGGACCGGCTGAGGTGCTGCCGATGGCGCGGCCCGCGTACAAGATCGATGCGAGCTGTGGCGGGGCGGACCTGGCGGGGGAGACGGCGGCCGCCATGGCCGCCTCGTCGATGGTGTTCCGCCCCACCGACGCCGCCTACGCCGACAAGCTGCTCGGCCACGCGAAGCAGCTCTACACCTTCGCCGACACCGTGCGGAAGAGCTACCACGAGTGCATCACCGACGCGACCAGCTTCTACAAGTCATGGAGCGGCTACCAGGACGAGCTGGTCTGGGGGGCGATCTGGCTCTACCGGGCCACCGGCGACGCCACCTACCTTGCCAAGGCCGAGAGCGAGTACGACAAGCTCGGCACCGAGCCGCAGTCCACCACCCGCTCCTACAAGTGGACCATCGCCTGGGACAACAAGCAGTTCGGCGCGTACGTGCTGCTGGCCAACCTGACCGGCAAGCAGAAGTACGTCGACGACGCCAACCGCTGGCTCGACTGGTGGACCGTCGGCGTCAACGGCTCCCGGGTCAACTACTCGCCCGGCGGCGAGGCCGTCCTCGACTCCTGGGGCTCCCTGCGCTACGCCGCCAACACCGCCTTCGCCGCGCTGGTCTACAGCGACCGGACCGGCGACAGCACCCGCAAGGCGCGGTACCACGACTTCGCCGTCCGGCAGATCAACTACGCGCTCGGTGACAACCCGCGCAACTCCAGCTACCTGATCGGCTTCGGGGCCAACTCCCCGCGCAACCCACACCACCGCACCGCCCACGGCTCCTGGTGGGACAGCCAGACCGTGCCCACCGAGACCCGGCACGTGCTCTACGGCGCGCTGGTCGGCGGCCCGTCCTCGGCCAACGACGCGTACACCGACAGCCGCTCCGACTACGTCATGAACGAGGTCGCCACCGACTACAACGCCGGCTTCACCTCCGCCCTCGCCCGGCTGACCGGCGAATACGGCGGCAGCCCCCTCGCCGGCTTCCCGACCGCCGAGCAGCCCGACCTCGACGAGCTGACCGTCGAGACCACGGTGATGCAGGCCGAGCCCCGGGCCACCGGGCTCAAGGCGATCATCTACAACAAGTCCGCCTTCCCGGCCCGGGCACTGACCACCGGGAAGTTCCGCTACTACTTCCGCCCCGACGGCACCGGCCCGGTGCAGGTGACCCCCGGCTACACCCAGGGCTGCCCGTCACCCACCACGGCCAGGCAGTTCTCCGCCGACATCTGGTACGTCGAGGTCGACTGCACCGGACACACGATCGCGCCCGCCGGCCAGTCGCAGCACCGGATGGAGGTGCAGTTCAAGGTCGGCGTGCCGGAGGGCGGCACCTGGGACCCGACCAACGACCCGTCGTACCAGGCCGCCGCCGGCCCGAACCGGAAGGTGCCGCTCTACTCCGGCGGAACGCGGGTCTGGGGCGAGGAGCCCGGACCGGCCACCCCGGACACCACGGCGCCGACCGTGCCCGGCACCCCCGTCGCCTCGACCGTCACCGCCACCGGCCTCACCCTGACCTGGCCCGCCTCCACCGACACCGGCGGCAGCGGCCTGGCCGGCTACGAGGTCACCCGGGCGCAGGCCGGCAGCGACGCGCTCGTGCTGACCGAGGCCACCACCAACACCCTCGCGGTGACCGGGCTGCTGCCCGAGCGGACGTACCAGTTCACGGTGCGCGCCCGCGACGGCGCCGGCAACCGGTCGGCGGCGTCGCCGGCCCTGACCGTCACCACCCCGGCCGCACCCGCGCCGGACACCACCCCGCCCACCGCCCCGGGCACGCCCACCGCGTCGGCCGTCGGCCCGACCGGGCTCACCCTCGCCTGGGGGCCGGCCACCGACAACGTGGGCGTCACCGGCTACCGGGTCTACCGGTCGGGGAACGTCCTCGTCGCGTCGGCCACCGGGACCACGCTGGCCGTCACCGGGCTGACCGCCGCCACCGCGTACACCTTCACCGTGGTCGCGGTGGACGCGGCCGGCAACGTCTCGGCGGCCTCGCCGTCGCTCACCGTCACCACCGCCGACCCGCCGGCCACGGGTGGCTGCGCGGTGACCTGGACGACCAGCGGCTGGGACACCGGGTTCACCGCGAACATCACGATCACCAACACCGGGACCAGCACCATCAACGGGTGGAGCCTCGCCTTCACGTTCCCGAGCAGCGGGCAGAAGGTGGGCCAGGGCTGGTCGGCCACCTTCACCCAGAGCGGGACGGCGGTGACCGCGACGAACGTCTCCTACAACGGGACGCTGGCACCGGGCGCGTCGACCAGCTTCGGGTTCAACGGCACCCACACCGGCACCAACCCGCGACCCACCACCTTCACCCTCAACGGCTCCCCCTGCACCGCCTCCTGACCCTTCCAGATCTTGGACAGTTGCCGTTCGATGTGAACGGCAACTGTCCAGGATTCGGGGGATCCTGGGGGTGTGTTGGTGACGGTGGGGCACGGGGCCGCCGACCGGGAGCGGTTGGGGGACCTGCTGGCGGGCGCCGGGGTGGCTCTCGTCGTGGACGTGCGGCGCTACCCGGCCAGCCGGACCAACCCCGACGTGCGGCGGGAGGAGCTCGAACGCTGGCTGCCGGAGCGGGGCATCGACTACCGGTGGGAGCCCCGGCTCGGCGGCCGCCGGCACGTGCCGGCCGGGGAACCGGAGCCGGACACCTGGTGGACCGTGCCGGCGTTCCGGGCGTACGCCGCCCACACCCGCACGCCGGAGTTCGACGCGGCCCTGGACGAGGTGCTCGCCGACGCGGAACGCCGGACCACCGCCGTGATGTGCAGCGAGAGCGTCTGGTGGCGCTGCCACCGGCGGCTCGTCGCCGACGTGGCGGTGCTCGGTCGCGGGGTGCCCGTCGCGCACCTCATGCCCGGCGGCCGGCTCAGCCCGCACCGCCCCGCCGAGGGCGCCCGCCGCCTCCCCGACGGCCACCTGCTCTGGAACGGCTGACCGCCCGGAACTCGGTGGCCGAGCCACGGATCACGCCGCTAGCATGCCCGCATGCCGGAGCTGATCACCCCGACCGCCCGTCTGCACCGGTCCTGGCTGGCCGCCCGGGACGACTGGGGGCGAGGCGTCCACCAGGACGGCAGCGGGCTGAAGCCGAGCGACGACGTCGACTCGCCGGAGGGCTTCGCGACCTGGGTCCGCCAGCTCAACGACGCCGCGGACGAGTCCCGGCTGCCGGAAGGGCTGGTCCCGGCGCTCTACTGGTGGATCGTCGAGGGTGACGAGGTGCTGGGCGCCGTCAGCCTGCGGCTGCGCCTCAACGACTTCCTGCTCCAGGCCGGCGGCCACATCGGCTACGGGGTGCGGCCGGCGGCCCGCCGGCGCGGGCTGGCGATCTTCGCGCTCGGGGAGGCGCTCGCCGAGGCAGCCCGACAGGGCATCGACCGTGTGCTGGTCACCTGCGACGTCGACAACACCGCCTCGGCGCGCACGATCGAACGGCACGGCGGCGTGCTGGAGGACGTGCGGGACACCGAGCTGGGCCGGCTCCGGCGCTACTGGATCGGGACTCGCTGAGCGGGCCGGTCCGGGCGGCTCAGTCGGCCAGTTCGTCGGCGAGCAGGTCCATGAGCAGGGCGTCGTGCCAGCGGCCGTCCGCGCCCCGCTCGTAGCGGCGCATGATGCCGACCGGCCGGAACCCCACCTTCGCGTACGCCCGGATCGCCGCGGTGTTCGCCGCCGCCGGGTCGATGGTGAACCGGTGGTGGCCGTACTCGTCGACGAGGTGCCGGACCAGGGTGCGGATGGCGTCCCCGCCGAGCCCGGCGCCGCGGGCCGCCGGGTCGAGGAAGATGTCGAGGCTGGCGTGGCGGTAGTCGGGGTCGGTCTCCGCGTACCACTGGATGGCGCCGATCAGCCGGCCGTCGTGCTCGATAACGTAGGTGGTGAGGTCCCCGTCGGCCAGGTCGGCGCGCACCGCCTCGGCCAGGTCGTCCCCGCCCCGCCACCAGTGGCGCACCTCCGGGGCGGCGCGGATCGCCGCGAGGGCCGGCACGTCGGTGTCGGTCGCCGGCCGCAAGGTCACCGCCCGCCCCCGCAGCACGGTCAACCCCGGATCTCGCCGTGCTCGACGCAGACCGCCGACCAGCCGGTCGGCACGACCTGCACCTTCATCCGCCGCCGGCAGTGCGCGCACCAGCGCGGCGGCTCCAGCGCCCGGGCCGCCGCGCACGCCTCGTGCGGGCCCGCCGCCACGGACTCGCCGCAGCGGTCGCACCAGCGTGGCGCCGCGGCGGGCTCGCGCTGGTCGTCCGCATGTCCCCCACCGCGGGGGCGAAGCGGGCCGGCGGCGGGCTCGACAAGCTCGGTCACGTCGTCCTCACAGGGTGGCGGAGAGCGCCTTCACCGGCATCTTCAGGTCGTCCAGCAGCTGCAGGTCGGCGGTCGCCGGCCGGCCCAGCGTGGTCAGGTAGTTGCCGACGATCACCGCGTTGATGCCGCCGAGCAGACCGTCGCGGGTGCCCAGGTCGCCGAGGGTCAGCTCCCGGCCGCCCGCGTAGCGGAGGATGGTGCGCGGCATGGCCAGCCGGAACGCGGCGATGGCGCGCAGCGCGTCCTTGCCCTCCACCACGGGGCGGTCGGCGAGCGGGGTGCCCGGGCGGGGGTTCAAGAAGTTCAGCGGCACCTCGTGCGGGTCCAGCTCGGCGAGCTGCGCGGCGAACTCGGCGCGCTGCTCCACCGTCTCGCCCAGGCCGAGGATGCCGCCGCAGCAGACCTCCATGCCGGACTCGCGGACCATCTTCAACGTCCCCCAGCGCTCCTCCCAGGAGTGCGTGGTGACCACGTTCGGGAAGTAGGAGCGGCAGGTCTCCAGGTTGTGGTTGTAGCGGTGCACACCCATCTCGACCAGCTCGTCGACCTGCTCCTGGGTGAGCATGCCGAGCGAGGCGGCGACCTGGATGTCGACCTCCGCCCTGATGGCGGCGACACCCTCGCGCATCTGCTTCATGAGCCGCGCGTCCGGGCCGCGCACGGCGGCCACGATGCAGAACTCGGTCGCCCCGGTCGCCGCGGTCTGCTTCGCCGCCTCGACCAGCGCGGGGATGTCCAGCCAGACCGAGCGGACCGGCGAGGTGAACAGGCCGGACTGCGAGCAGAAGTGGCAGTCCTCCGGGCAGCCGCCGGTCTTCAGCGAGACGATGCCCTCGACCTCGACCTCCGGGCCGCACCAGCGCATCCGCACCTCGTGGGCGAGCTGGAGGGCGGCGGGCAGGTGCTCGTCGGGCAGGTTCAGCACGGCGAGGACACCGGCCTCGTCGAGGCCGACGCCGTTCTCCAGCACCTGGGTCCGGGCCTGGTCGAGGATCTCTGGCATGGCTCGTACCCTACAAGGCCGCCCGGAGCCCGGGAAACGGCCGCGTCGGGCCCCCGCCAGCAGGCCCGGCGAGCCGGACAGCGCCACGCCGGGGCTCTCCGGCCGGGTGGTAACTTCGCCCCGCGGAAGCGCCCGGACGGGCGGCGGGTCTGGGGAAGGAACGTGACGGTGGCGGACTGGCTGGCGGCCCTGGACCGCCGCGCCGAGCTGCGGGCCAAGGCGGGGCTCACCCGCACCCTGCGCCCGCGCGCCGCCGCCGACGCCGTGGTCGACCTGGCCGGCAACGACTACCTCGGCCTGGCCACCCACCCGGAGGTCACGGCCGCCGCCGGGCGGGCGCTGTCGGCGTACGGGCTGGGCGCCACCGGGTCGCGGCTGGTGCGCGGCTCGACGGACCTGCACCACGCCCTCGAGGACGACCTGGCCGGCTGGCTCGGCGTCGACCGGGCGCTGGTCTTCTCCTCCGGCTACCTGGCCAACCTCGCCGCCGTCCGAGGCCTGGTGCAGCCCCGCACGCTGCTCGTCTCCGACGCCCACAACCACGCCTCGCTGATCGACGGCTGCCGGATCTCCGGCGCCGAGACGATCGTCACCCCGCACGCCGACGTCGAGGCGGTGGCCGCCGCGCTGGCCGCCGCTCCGGGCCGCCCGGCGGTGGTGGTGACCGAGTCGGTGTTCTCCGTCGACGGCGACCTCGCCCCGCTGGCCGCGCTGCACGCCGTGGCCCGCCGGCACGGCGCGCTGCTGCTGGTCGACGACGCGCACGCGCTCGGCGTCACCGGGCCGGCCGGGGCCGGCGGGGTGGCCGCGGCGGGGCTGGCCGGCGAGCCGGACGTGGTGGTGACGGCCACCCTGTCCAAGGCGCTCGGCGGCGCCGGCGGGGTGGTGGCCGGGCCGGCCGAGTTCGTCCGGCACCTGGTGGAGACCGGTCGCACCTTCATCTTCGACACCGCGCCGCCGCCCGCCGTGGTGGCCGGGGTACGCGCCGCGGTGCGGCTGGCCCGCTCCGGCGACGGCCTGCGCGCCGAGCTGGCCGAGCGGGCCGCCCTCGCGGTGCGCCGGCTGGGCGGGGCGGGCCTGGACGTTTCCGCGCCCGACGGGGCGGTGGTCTCGGTGACCGCCCCCGGCCCGGAGGCGGCGACCGCCTGGGCGGCCGACTGCCGGGACCGGGGCGTCGCGGTGGGCTGCTTCCGGCCGCCGTCCACCCCGGACAGCCGGTCCCGGCTCCGGCTGACCATCAGCGCGGGGGTCGACCGGGCCGACTTCGAACGGGCGCTGGACGTGATCGTGGAGTGTGCACCATGACGAACGGCAACGGCTGGACCGGGCCGGTGCTGGTGACCGGCACGGACACCGAGGTGGGCAAGACCGTGGTGACCGCGGCGATCGCCGCCGCCGCGCAGGCCGCCGGGCTGCGGGTCGCGGTGGTCAAGCCCGGCCAGACGGGTACGGCCACCGGCGAGCCCGGCGACGTCGACTCGGTGACCCGGCTGGCCGCCCCGCTCACCGGCCGCACCCTGGCCAGCTACCCGGACCCGCTGGCCCCGCTCGCCGCGGCCCGGGTCGCCGAGCTGGAGCCGCTGGAGCTCTACGCCGCGGTCGACGCCATCCGCGAGGAGACCGACAAGCACGACCTGGTGCTCGTCGAGGGGGCCGGCGGGCTGCTCGTACCCATGGGGCTGCGCCCGTCGGGCGAGCCCTGGACGGTGGCCGACCTGGCGGTGTCGCTGGGCGCCCCGGCCGTGGTGGTGGTCCGCGCCGGGTTGGGCACCCTCAACCACACGGCGCTCACCCTGGAGGCGCTGGAACGGCGGGCCGTCCCGGCCGGCGTGGTGATCGGCGCCTGGCCGGGCGAACCGGAGCTGGTGCACTGGCTCAACCTGTCCGACCTGGTGCCGAACCTGCTGGGCGCGGTGCCGATGGGCGCCGGCGGGATGGATCCGGGGGTGTTCCGCCGGTCCGCGCCGGGCTGGCTCACCCCGGCCCTCTACGGCGTGCTCGACGACTGGCGCGCCTGGGCCGAGGAGATCAGCTGAGCACCTGACTTTCGTCGGTGTGCCGTCCGGCCGGCCGTGGGTAGCCTGGCCGCCGTGGAAGCGCCGCGAACCCCGCCGCCCGGCCGGCGCCGGGCCGGTGACCTGCTGCTCTGGGCCGTGCTCGCCGCCCCGGTGGCGTACGCCGGGCTGACCCCGCCCTGGCCACGCCATGCCGCGCCGCTGCTGGCCGCCTCGCTGGCGCTGCTCGGCCTCGCGGTGGCGTTCGGCCGCCGCTGGCCCCTCGCGGCGCTGCTGGCCGTGGTGCTCGGCTCGCTGGTCGACGGCAACTTCGTCTTCGGCATCCCGGTGTTCAGCTACCTGGCCGGCCGGCGCAGCGCCGGCGCCGGCCGGGTGGCCGCCGTCTTCGGCGCCATCGCGGTGGCCGGCACGGCGCTCAACCTCGGGCTGTTCGGCACCAACCCGGGCACCTGGTTCCTGCTCGCCTCGGTGCTGCTGTTCGCCGGGGTCTTCCCCTGGCTGCTCGGGCGGCTGCGCCGGCAGCAGCGGGCGCTCGCCGAGGCCGGGGAGCGGCACGCCGAGGCCGAGGAGCGGGAGCGGTGGGCCGCCGTGGAGCGGGTACGGCTGCGGGAGCGGGCCCGGATCGCGCAGGACATGCACGACTCGCTGGGTCACGACCTGAGCCTCATCGCGCTGCGCGCCGCCGCGCTGGAGCTGGCCGCCGACCTGCCGCCCGCCCACCGGAGCGCGGCCGGGGAGCTGCGGGCCAGCGTGTCCGCCGCCACCGAACGGCTGCACGACATCATCGGTGTGCTGCGGGAGGAGCGGTCCGGGTCGCTGCGGCCGGCCGGTGAGACGGTGGCGGAGCTGGTCGACGGTGCCCGCGACGCCGGAATGGCGGTGGAGTTGCGCGCCGACCCGGACGGCGGGGACCTGCCGCCGCTGGTCGCGCACGCCGTGCACCGGGTGGTCCGCGAGGCGCTGACCAACGCCGCCCGCTACGCCCCGGGCGCCCCGCTGATCGTCACCGTCGACCGGGCCGGCGGGGAGGTGGCGGTGTCGGTCGTCAACGGGCGGCCGCCGGCCGGACCATTGCCGGGGCCGGCGTCGCACGGCTCGGGGCTGCTCGCCCTGCGGGAGCGGGTCCGCCTGGCCGGGGGCGTGCTCGACGCCGGCCCCCGGGACGCCGGGTTCGCCGTCACGGCACGCCTGCCGGTCACCACGGAGCCGGCGCCGGCCGGGAACGAGCCGGGCCGGGCGCCGGTCGATCACGAGCCGACCCGGGCGACGGCCGGGAACGAGCCGGTCCGGGCCACGGCCGATCACGAGCCGAGCCGGATGCCTTTCGGGGACGAGCCGGCGGATCACCCGGCCCAGAGCGGGGCATGGTCCGACGGGCCCGAGGACGGCGGCGCGGGCGGTCCCCGGCCCGGCGGGACCGCGGACGGCCGGCCCGGGGAGGCGGCGCGGCGGCTGCGGGAGGCCCGGCGGCGGGCCCGCCGCAGCCTGCTGGTGGCGTTCGGCGCCCCGGCCGGCCTCGCCCTGGTGCTCGCGCTCGTCTACTACCCGCTCGCCACGGCGGGCGCGGTCCTCGACCGGTCCGGCTACGAGCGGCTGCGCCTCGGCGAGGAGCGGGACGCCCTCGGGCTGCCCCGCCGGCAGGCCGACCCGCCGGCCGAGGGCGCGACCGCGGGCTGCGAGTACTACACCGACGGGAACTTCCCGTTCGCGGAGCCGACCTGGCGGCTCTGCTTCACCGACGGCCGGCTGGTCAGCAAGGAGCGGATCGCGCAGTGAGCGACGACCACGGGCGCCCCCTGCGGGTGGTGCTCGCCGACGACGAGGCGATGGTGCGCGCCGGGGTGCGGGCCATCCTGGCCGCCGACCCGGGCATCGAGGTGGTCGGCGAGGCGGGGGACGGCCACGCGGCCGTGGAACTGGTCCGGGCGCACCGGCCCCGGGTGGCGCTGCTGGACATCCGGATGCCCCGGCAGGACGGACTGGCCGCGGCGGCGGAGATCCGGCGGCTGGTGCCGGAGACCGCCACGGTCATGCTCACCACGTTCGGCGACGACGACCTGATCGCCCGGGCGCTCGGTCACGGTGCGAGCGGATTCCTGCTCAAGTCCGGCGATCCGCGGGAACTGCTCGCCGGCCTGCGGGCGGTGGCCGACGGCGGCGCGTACCTGTCGCCGCGGGTGGCACGCCGGGTCATCGCGCTCAGCGGCGGCCGGCTGGCCCGCGGCCCGTACGCGCGGGACCGGCTGGCCGGGCTCACCGACCGGGAGCGGGAGGTGCTCGCCCTGGTCGGGGCGGGGCTGTCCAACGCCGAGATCGCCCGCCGGCTGCACCTCGTCGAGGGCACCGTGAAGAGCTACCTGACCAGCATCTTCACCCGGCTGGACGTGCGCAACCGGGTGCAGGCGGCGATCCTCGCGTACGAGGCGGGGCTGGTCCCGCCCGCCGGCTGACCAGCCCCGCCCCGCCCCGCTCAGGCGTCGCGGCGGCGCAGCGACCAGCGGCCCAGCGCCAGCGCGGCGACGGCCCAGCCGGCGAGCACCAGCAGCCCGACCGCCGCCGGGTACGGCTCGGTGTCACCGGCGAGGAAGTGGTTGCCGGCCACACCGGGGAACGCGTCGGCGATGCGGGTGAGCACGGTGATGCCCGGCTCCTGGAGCGACAGCGGCACGATCATCAGCAGCGCGAACAGCACGGTCAGGCTGAGCACCGCGCCGCGCAGCGCCGCCGCCAGGCCCAGCGCCAGCACCCCCAGCAGCGCCAGGTACGCGGCCGAGGCGACCACGTCGGCCACGGTGCCGCCCAGCGGGGCCCGGCCCCAGTCGCCGAGCACCGGCCAGGCGACCGCGGCGCCGACCGCGCCGACGAGCAGCCCGGTCAGGAACGTCACGGCGCCGACCACGACCGCCTTGGCCGCCAGCACCCGTCCCCGGGACGGGGTGCAGCGCAGCGTCGTCCGGATGGTGCCGGTGGCGTACTCGCTGGTGATCGCGAAGAGGCCGAGGGCCAGCACGACGTACTGGGTGAGTTCCAGCGCGCCGGTGACGATCTCGCCGACCTCGACGATCCCGGGGTTCACGGTCGGGTCGTCGTCGGTGTTCGCGTTCACCGCGTAGATGGCGAGCTGGCCGGCGGTGGCCGCCATGGTGAGCACGGCGGCCAGCAGCGTCCACCAGGTGGAGCGGACCGACCAGAGCTTGGTCCACTCGGCGGCCACCGCCCCGGTGAACGGGCCGCTGGTCGGGGCGGGCCGGGACGACGGCCGGGTCGGGGTGACGGTGGACAGGGCGGTCATCGGGTCTCGCCTCCGGTCGGGCCGGCCGCGTACTCCACGCTGCCGGCGGTCAGTTCCAGGAACGCCTCCTCCAGGGAGGCGGCCACCGGGGTCAGCTCGTGCAGCCGCACCCTCAGCTCGTACGCGAGGTCACCGACGCGGTCGGCCGTGACGCCGGTGACGGTCAACCCGCCCTCGTCCGGGGTGACCGTCGCACCCTCGGCGGCGAGCCGCGCCCCGAGCGTCGCCAGGCCGGCCGGCTCGGGTCCGCGTACCCGGACCGAGCTGGCCGGGCGGGCGGCGATCAGGTCGGCGAGCGGCGCGTCGGCGACGAGCCGGCCCCGGCCGAGCACCACCACCCGGTCGGCGGTCTGCTGCATCTCGCTCATGAGGTGGCTGGAGATGAGCACGGTCCGCCCCTCGTCGGCGAGGCCACGGGTGAACCGGCGGATCCACCGCACCCCGTCCGGGTCGAGTCCGTTCACCGGCTCGTCGAGCAGCAGCACCGGCGGGTCGCCGAGCAGCGCCCCGGCGATGCCGAGCCGCTGGCCCATGCCCAGCGACAGGGCGCGTCCCGGCTTGTCGGCGGCCCGCTCGTCCAGCCCGACCAGGTCGAGCACCTCGTCGACCCGGCGGGCCGGGATGCCGTTGCTGCGGGCCATCGCCCGCAGGTGCGCCCGCCCGGAGCGGGCCGGGTGCACGCCGGTCGCGTCGAGCAGCGCGCCGACCTCGTGCAGCGGGTAGCGCAACTGCCGGTAGGGCCGGCCGTTAACCAGGGCCTGCCCGGCGGTCGGCCGGTCCAGCCCGAGCACCATCCGCATGGTGGTGGACTTGCCCGCGCCGTTCGGGCCGAGGAAGCCGGTCACCTGCCCCGGTCCTATCTCGACGGTCAGGTCGTCGACCGCGGTGGCCGCGCCGAACCGTTTCGTCAACGCACGAAGTGTGATCATGCGCCGACGGTAGGCAGCGGAGGGGGTGCCGCACCGCCACCGAACGGCACCGGCCCACCCTGACTTTCGTCAGGTTCGGCGGACCACGAACGCGTCGGGCATCCGGAAGGTGAGGTTGTCCGGGCACCACGGCGGCCGGACCACGGTCACCCCGTCGAGCAGCGGCGCCGCCTCGGCCACCACCACGGCCGCCTCCATCCGGGCCAGCTGCGCCCCGACGCACCGGTGCGGGCCGGCCCCGAAGGCCAGGTGCCGGCGGGAGCCCCGCTGCCCGGGCCGGAACTCGCCGGGGGCGGCCACCACGGCCGGGTCCCGGCCGGCCCGGGCCAGCCAGGCCACGATGCTGGTGCCGGCCGGCACGGCGACCTCGCCCAGGGTGGTGTCCACCGCGGCCACCCGCCGCCAGGTGACGATCGGCGGTTCCAGCCGTAGCCCCTCCTCGACCACGTCGGCCACCGCGATCTCGCCCGCGCGGAGGCCGGCCCGCACCGCCGGTTCGCCGGCCAGCCGGTGCAGCAGCAGGGTGAGGAACTGGGAGGTGGTCTCCTGGCCGGCGACCAGCAGGAAGAAGAGGGCGCCGACCACCACGTCGGGGGAGTGGCCGGCGTCGCGCAGTCGGGCGGCCAGCCCGCCTCCGGTGGTGGCGAACGCGCGGAGCACGGTGTGGAACCGGCCCACCTCGGCGGCGAGGGCGAGCTGGCGCGCGGGGTCGAGCGGCGCCCAGAACAGCTCCAGGGCGGCCCGGGCGAAGTCCTTGACCGCGCCCACCGGGGCGTCCGGCAGCTCGACCAGCCGGGCCAGCACCAGCAGCGGCAGGTCGGCGGCGAGTTCCGCGTACAGGTCGACCGGCTCGCCCGCGGCGAGGGCGGCCGCCAGCCGGGTGACCCGCTCCCGCACCAGGCCGGTCAGCCAGGGCCGCTGGGCGGCCACCCGGTCCGGGTGCAGCGCATCGGCGACGATCGCGCGGATCTCCGGGTGGCTGGCCGCCGCGTTGTTCGCGAGCGTCGGGGGCAGCCGGAACCGGTGCCCGGCGAGCACCCGCAGCGCGGCCACCGGGATCGGGGTCACCGCGTCGAGGGCGTTGTCCGGCCGGAACGTCGCCGGGTCGGTGAGCAGCCGCCGGACCAGGGCGTGCCGGGTCACCACGAGGTGCGGCACGCCGACGTGGTCGACCACGGTGGCCGCGTCGGGCCACGGTCCGTCGACGGACTCGCCCCAGCCCCGGAACAGCACGGCGCCACGCTAGCGGGCGGCTCCCGGCGGAGCCGGGTCCAGCTCCCACACGGTGGTGTGCTTCACCCGTACGCTCTCCAGCGCCTCCGGCACCGGCACCTCGTAGGCGGCCAGCTCGTGGAAGCGCTCGCGGGGCAGGAACGCGCGGCCGGGGTCGCCGACCAGCACCCGGGCCCCGGACCGGGCCGCCCGGAGCAGGAAGCGCAGCACCCGCCGGGCCATCGCCTCGCTGTAGAACACGTCGCCGGCCAGCACCACGTCGGCGCCCCCGGCGTCGCCGTCCAGGATGTCCCCGAGTTCGGCGTCGACGCGTACCCCGTTGGCCTCGGCGTTGAGCGCGACGGCCGCGACGGCCCGCTCGTCCACCTCGACGGCCCGGACGGCGGCCGCGCCGCACCGGGCGGCGGCGATGGCCACCAGGCCGGAGCCGGAGGCGAGGTCGAGCACCCGCCGGCCGGCGACCAGGTCGGGGTGGTCGGTGACGTAGCGGGCGAGGGCCTGGCCGCCGGCCCAGGCGAACGCCCAGAACGGTGGCGGTTGGGCGCTGTGGAACTGGCCCTCGGTCAGCTCCCAGAGACCGATCGGCTCGTCGGCCTGGTGCAGCCGCACCTCCGGGACGAAGGCGACCGGGGCGAGCCGGGCGTGCAGCCGGACGAAGGCCGCGGACAGGTCGGACACCGGGTGATTCTGTCGTACGCCCGGAGACGGCCGGCGGGCGATCCCGGGCGTGTCGCCGCGGGTGCGTGACCGGTTCACCACGCTCGGTGAGAAGGGGGCCCGGTGTTGCCGGTCCGTGCGAACACGCCCGTCTACCCGGCCGCTCGTGGCGCTCCTAGCGTTTCGGGGTGGACGCGGCCGACGGGAGGAGACGGTGGTGAGCGGGTGGCGGTACGCGCTGCGGATCGGGGTCGTGCTGGGCTGCCTGGCGGGGGCCGGGTTCGGCGCGGCCGTGCCGGCCGGAGCGGCGGCGGCCTTCTCGACCGAGCTGAGCGGGCTGCCGGACGAGTTCACCGCCGGGGACCGGGCGGAGACGCTGTCCGCCGTGGTGTCCCGCACCGACGGGGGCGGCTGCGTCAAGGTGCGCTGGTCGATGCTGCTGCGGGTGCAGGGCCTGCGGCTGGACCAGGTCAAGGTGGACCGGGTGGAGGACAGCGGCTCCTTTCCGCTGGAGATCCGGACCGAGGGGGACACGGCCCGGCTGACCGACCGTGACCTGGATCCGGGTGTGCTCTGTCCGGGCCGCACCGTCACGGCCCGCTACCGGGTGGCGTTCGCCGAGGACGTGGGCCGGGGGCGGGTGAGCTTCGCCGCCGAGGCGTACGACCCGGGGTTGCGCCTGCTGGCCCGGCGGACCGCCGACCGCCGGGTGGTGGGGGAGGAGGCGACGACCGCCCCGACCGAGGCGACGCCGGAGCCCACGGAGCGCGGTGCCGAGCCGACCGAGCCGGCCACCGACGAGCCGGTGGCCGACGAGCCGTCGAGCGAGGCGGCGGTGGTCGAGCCCCCGCCGCCCGGCGCGGCGGGCCGCCCGGTGTCCACCTCCGGCGGCTTCGGCGTGGTCCAGGTCGCCTTCCTCCTCGGCGGGCTGCTGGTCTTCCTCGGCGCGGGCCTGCTGCTGCGGATGCGGCGCCTGCTGCGCCCCGCCCGCGAGGTGCCCGAGGATCCGGCCGCGGCGTTCGCCCGGCGGCCGGTCCGGGCGCGCTGGTGACGGCACTTTACAAAAATTAGCCTCTTGTAAACCGCCGTGCCGCCTGCCACAGTCTGGGCAGGAGTATCGGATCGGAGGTTGACGATGGGTACCGACACCGTCCCCTGGCGGGACACCCGCAAGCCGCTCTGGCCGCTCGCCCTGCTCGTCCCCGCGCTGCCCTTCCTCGGCTGGTGGCTCTGGCACGCGACCGGCGCCGGCTGGGCCTGGTGGCTCACCCCGGCCGTCGTCTTCGGCGTCATCCCCGTGGTCGACCTGCTCATCGGCGACGACCGGGAGAACCCGCCGGAGGAGCTGGTGCCGGCGCTCCAGGCCGACGGCTACTACCGCTGGCTCACCTACCTCTACCTGCCGGCCCAGTACGCGGCCCTCGTGCTCTGCTGTGCCGTGTGGACCCACGGCGGGCTCTCCTGGGCGGCCGCCGCCGGCCTGGTCGCCACCATCGGGGTGGTCGACGGCATCGCCATCAACACGGCCCACGAGCTGGGTCACAAGCGGGAGGCGGCGGAACGCTGGCTCTCCAAGATCGCCCTGGCGCCCACCGGCTACGGGCACTTCTACGTCGAGCACAACCGGGGTCACCACACCCGGGTCGCCACCCCGGAGGACCCGGCCAGCTCCCGGCTGGGGGAGAGCTTCTGGGCGTTCTGGCCGCGTACCGTCGTCGGCAGCCTGCGCTCGGCCTGGCGCCTGGAGACCAGCCGCTTCCGGCTGCGGGGCCGCAACCCCTGGACGCACCGCAACGACATCCTCAACGCCTGGGCCATGACCGTGCTGCTCTACGCCGTGCTCGCGGTCGCATTCGGCCCCGGGGTGCTGGTCTTCCTCGCGCTCCAGGCGGTGGTCGGCTTCTCGCTGCTGGAGGTGGTCAACTACCTGGAGCACTACGGGCTGGCCCGGCAGCGCACCGCCGCCGGCCGCTACGAGAAGGTCGACCCGCGGCACAGCTGGAACAGCGACCGGACGGTCACCAACGTCTTCCTCTTCCAGCTCCAGCGGCACAGCGACCACCACGCCAACCCGCTGCGCCGCTACCAGACGCTGCGCAGCTTCGACGCCTCCCCGCAGCTGCCGGCCGGCTACGCCACCATGGTGGTCGCCGCGCTGCTGTCGCCGGTCTGGCGGCGGGTCATGGACCACCGGGTGCTCGCCCACTACGGCGGTGACCTGGAGCTGGCCAACGTGCACCCGCCGGCCCGGGACCGGCTGCGGCGGCGCGGTGCCGCCCGCGCCCGGCCCGTTCAGTCGAGTTGAGCCGGCTCCAGGCCCAGCTCCCGCGCCGCGACGAGACGGACCCACTCGGCGATCTGCCGGCGGGTGATCACCCGCTCGTGCACCGCGAGCTGCACGGCGAGGCCGTCCATCACGGCGCTGATCCGCCACGCCGCGCCGGCCGGGTCGGGGCAGTCGAAGGTGCCGTCGGCCACCCCGTCGGCGATGACCCCGGCCAGGTCTCGCCGCCACCGCAGGTCCAGCCGGCGGGACAGCTTCTCCAGCTCGGGCGTGCGCAGCGACTCGGCCCACCCGTCGATCCACATGGACCAGGAGGTCGACCGGCCGGTCGGGGCGTAGAGGCGGAGCATCCGGCGCAGCTTGGCCAGCGGCGGTGCGCTGGAGCGGATCACCGTGTCGAGCCGGTGGAGATCCTGCTCGACGGCGTAGGCGAACGCCTGCGCGAGCAGCCGGTCCTTCGTGGCGAAGTGGTAGAAGACCAGGGCCTGGCTGACCCCGGCGGCCTCGGCCACGTCGGCCGTGCGGGTGTTGGCGAGTCCCCGTTCCGCGATCACCTCACAGGCCGTGCGCAGCAGCGCGTCCAGGCGGATCTCGGCGGCACGTCTCGTCACGCCGTTACCGTAGCCCATCCGAGTGACCACGAGGAGTTACCGAGGCGGCTGGTCGAGCGCACGAGAGTCGGCTTCCGGACAGTGCGTCCGGGGCGACAATCCGCAGGTCTTCGCCCTGCGGCGCCCTTGATCGCCTTCCGCCCAGGCTCCTAGGAAGCTTTGTGCGACGGGAACCCCGTCACCCGGACGCGCCCGGAAACGGGACCCGATTTGGCAACCGTTCCCGGGCTCGGCTAAAGTTCTCATCCGTCACCGGATAACACCGGGGGCACGCGGACGTAGCGCAGCTGGTAGCGCATCACCTTGCCAAGGTGAGGGTCGCGGGTTCGAATCCCGTCGTCCGCTCGGAGCTGCCGCCACGCATGTCGGGGGCAACCTCGGTGGAGTGGCCGAGAGGCGAGGCAACGGCCTGCAAAGCCGTGTACACGGGTTCAAATCCCGTCTCCACCTCGGCAGTTGACGAGGGCGATTGGCGCAGTGGGAGCGCGCTTCCTTGACACGGAAGAGGTCACTGGTTCAAACCCAGTATCGCCCACCAGCGGAAAAGGTCGTGTCGATCAATTCGACACGACCTTTCCTGTTTCTCGGTCACGCCGACGCGCCCAGCAGCGCCTCGGCCACGGCCGTCCGGCGGCTCAGCAGCGACCGCCCCTGCCGGTGCGTCACCACCAGGCCCGCCGCCCGCAACGCGGTGAGATGCTGCGACACCCCGGCCGGGGACAGCCCGGTGCGCCGGGCCAGGTCCGTGGTCGACCGCGGCGCGTCCAGCGCGGCCAGCAGCCGCGCCCGGCCCCGCCCGAGCACCGCGCCCAGCGCGTCCGGCGCCTCCGCCGGGCACTCCCACAGCCCGCCGATCCCCCGCGCCGGGTAGGCCAGCTGCGGGACGTCGCCGGCCGCGATGCTGAGCACCGACGGCCAGACGAACACCGAGGGCACCAGCACCAGCCCGCGGCCGTCCGGCACGTCCGGCGCGTCGCAGTGCCGCTGGCTGATCAGCAGCGCGTCGCCCTCCCAGCGGACCCGTTCGTGCAGGTCGTTGAGGAGCCCCGCCGCGCCGTCCTCGGCCAGCCGGCGGGCCCGGTGGAACACCTCGGCGTCGAGGACCGCCCGGATCCGGGGCCAGTCGCGGGCCACGGCCACCCGCCAGTACGCCGCGATCTCGTCGGCGAGCCGGCGCAGCCCCGCCTCCGGGTCGGCGTACAGGGCGGCCACCGCCGCGGGCCGCGGCCCGGGACAGAGGTCGAGCTGGGCGCGGACCGTGTCCGGCGGGGTGGCGCGGAGCACGGCCAGCTCCTGATCCAGGTCCGGCGTGAGGCCGGCCGGCGGCGGGGTGAGGAAGTCGGGCAGATAACCCGGCGCGGGCGGGACCAGGTGCCCGAGCAGGCCGGTGCCCGGGTCGAGCAGCCCCGCCTCGGCCAGCCGCGGCCGGACCCGGTTGGCCCAGGGCAGGTGGAGCGCGTGCCGGCCCGGGTCGCGGAGCACGCGGACGCCGGCCATCACCTCCCAGAGGCAGGAGAGCGCGAAGCGGACCCGGGCCACGCCACCCGCCGACAGCCCGATCGCGACCACGCCGCCCCCCGTCGTTTCAGCCAGGACTGAAACATTACGACGGCCGGCGCCGCCGCCCGAGACTGGGCGGGTGAACGAACAGCACACCCGAGCCCTGCACCTCCGATCCCTGCACGTCCCCGGCGAGCCGCTGGTCCTGGTCAACGCCTGGGACGCGGCGAGCGCCCGGATCGTCGCCGCGGCCGGTGCCCGCGCCGTGGCCACCACGAGCGCGGGCGTCGCCTGGAGCCGCGGCGTACCCGACGGCGACGCCCTCGGCCGCGAGACCGCCGTCGACGTCGTCCGCCGCGTCGCCGCCGCGGTGCCGCTGCCGGTCACCGCCGACATCGAATCCGGGTACGGCGACAGCGCCGACGAGGTCGCCGACACGGTGACCGCGGTGCTGGCGGCCGGCGCCGTCGGCGTGAACGTCGAGGACGCCCGCCACGACGGCGGCGCGCCACTGCGCCCGGTAGAGGAGCAGTCCGCCCGGCTGGCCGCCGTCCGGTCCGCCGCCGACCGGGCCGGCATCCCGCTGTACGTCAACGCCCGCATCGACACCTTCCTCCGCGGGGCCGGCGGGATCGAGGAGACCGTGGCGCGGGCCGGGGCGTACCTGGCCGCCGGCGCGGACGGGATCTTCGTGCCCGGGGTGGTCGACCCGGACACGGTTGCCGCCCTGGTCGCCGCCATCCCGGCGCCGCTGAACGTGCTGGCCGGGCCGGGCGCCCCGCCGGTGGCGGCGCTGGCGAAGCTCGGGGTGGCCCGGGTCAGCCTCGGCTCGGCGGTCGCCGAGGCCGCGTACGCGGTGGCCCGGCGGGCCGCCGAGGAGGCGTTCACCGCCGGGACGTACGGCGCGCTGGCCGACGCGCTCGACTACGGCACGCTGAACGAGCTGATGCGCTGACCGGGTACGCGGAACGGGGGCGCCCGGCGGCGCCCCCGTCACACCCGATCAGGGACCGATCAGCTCCGGCGGCCCCGGCGGGTCACAGCGGCGGGGCGACGTCCCGGCGCTCCTCGACCCGGCGGTACTCGACCGGCTCGGCCGTGGTGACCACCTCGCGGCGGCGGCGGCCCCACACCAGGGACGTCATGATCAGACCCAGGACGCCGGCCGCCATGAGGATCCAGCCGACGACGTCCAGGTCGACGCCGCCGACGCTGGCGTTCAGCGCGAACGTGAGGATCGCGCCGACCGCGATCAGGAAGATGCTCGTTCCGATACCCACGACAGCCTCCTTCAGGGGATCGTTGTGCTGTCGCAGCAGTCAGTACCCCCGCGACGAGCGGCGCAACCACCAGGCAGTGACGGCGGTCACCCGACCGCCGCCCGGGGCGCGCCGGGGCCCTGCCGCGCGGCGATCTTGCCATCGGGTACAGTTGCAGCCGTCGCCGGCGCGAGCCGGTGACAACGCGGACGTAGCGCAGCTGGTAGCGCATCACCTTGCCAAGGTGAGGGTCGCGGGTTCGAATCCCGTCGTCCGCTCGCGATCCGCCCCCTCGCGGGCCGACCGTCGCCGGTGATCCGGCGGGTGCCCGGGCGATTGGCGCAGTGGGAGCGCGCTTCCTTGACACGGAAGAGGTCACTGGTTCAAACCCAGTATCGCCCACCAGCTGTCCGAACAGCACGAAGGCTCGTCACCGCACGCGGTGGCGGGCCTTTTCCGTTCCGCACCGGGGGTGGGCCGCCGGGGCCTGTCCTGGCAGGGTGGGCGCGTGGCCGAGATCGCCGGGGACTTCGAGATCCATCTGACGGTGGCCGCGGCCGACGCGGACCGGGTCGCCGCCTTCGCCGCGCGGCACCGGCTGGGGTTCGTCGACATCGTGCTGGACCGGGGCCGGCAGCCCGTGCAGCCGATGCTGTCGCTGCGGACCCGGGGGACGGCGGCCGAGGCGCTGGCCGTGGCCGGGCACTGGGGGCGGCGGCTGGCCGCGGAGTCCACAGCGGTCACCCGGGTCAAGGTGGAAGCCGCGCCGTGGAACGCCGGCGTGCCCGAGGACGACGCGGACGCCGCCGAGGCGCCGGAGCGGTACTTCGAGCACCACGTCAAGCTGCTGCTGCCCGACGCGACCGGGCCCCGGCTGGCCGCCGTCGCCGAGGTGGCCGCCCGGCACGGCGCCCGGCTGTCGCACAACGCCCGCCGCCGCCGACCCGACGGGCGACAGGAACGCTTCGTCACGCAGCGCTGCCACCGGGTCGGGCGGTCGCGGGCGGCGGGTCACCTGGATCGGCTCGTCGCCGACCTGCGCGCCGCCCACCACGAGATCGCCTCGGTCGAGGCCGAGTACGTGGTGCACGACAGCTGCCTGCCCCTGGACGACGGCTGGCTCTGATCGGCGCCGGTCAGCCGAGCCGGGTGAGCAGCTCCGGCATCCCGCCCAGCGCGACCGCGAGCCGCTCCCGCCAGCCGGCGCGGGCGCGGTCCGGGCCGGCGGACCAGTCCACCCGCCAGCCGCAGACCGAGTCGGGACGCAGCAGGCCGGGCTCGGGCAGCCGGTGCCGCAGCTCCGCCGCCAACCGGCCGGCCAGCCGCCCGTCGTCCCGCTCGGCCAGCAGCACCGCGTCCACCAGGTCCTTGCCCCGGCCCGCGCCGTCGGCGTGCAGGTCGGTGCAGAGCCACTGGAGCTTCCACAGCAGCGACAGCCGGGGCGAGGCCGCCCACACCGCCGACGGCGGGCCGCCGTCCTGTCGGGGCACCGCCGCCGCGCAGGGCGGGTCCGGCAGCGGCTCGTCGTAGGCGAAGTCGAGCTGGACGGAGCCGGTGCGGCCGTCGGCCGCCCGCCAGGGCAGGTGCAGGCGCGCCCCGTCCACCGCGTCGTAGGCGTATCCCCAGGCGGTGTCCTGGGTGGCCGCGTCGGGCAGCAGGGTGACACCCCCGGCCGCCACCGGGTCGGCGCGGGCCAGGTCGGTGACGAGCCGGTGCGGGCGGGACGTCGGCTCGGCCTCCTCGGGGCGCAGCCAGCGCAATCCCTCCGGCGGCAGCCTCGGCCGCCGCCCGCCGGTGTCGAACTCCTCGAACGTCCACATCTCGTTGCGCGCCGCGCCGTGCACGGCCTCCGCCCAGGTCTGCACCGGGTCGAGGCGGTCGAGGTAGGGGTAGGCCGGCTCGTCGGCGACGACCGCCGAGGGAGTGACCACGAAGTCGAGGTCGCCCGGCTCGCGGGCCTGCCCGGGGGCCCACGCGAGCATCGCCATGCTGCCCCGCAGCACCAGCTCGTCCGCGCAGGGGGCGGCGGCGACCAGGGCGAGCACGTGGTCGAGGGCCGCGCGGCGGGCCGGATCCCCGGTCACGCTCCGGCCGCCCGCGCGGCGGCCGGCGCTGCACCGGGACGTCGAACGAGGATCACAGCGGCTCCGAGGGGTACGGGCGGTGGTGGCCATCGTGCCATCGACCGCCGACATCGGGCGGATCGTGCCGCCGGTCGCCGCCGCCCGCGGTCCGCCGGGACGCCGGCCACTGGCCACATCGGTCGCCCCGCCACACGGAGGAACTGGTACGGATCCGCCCAACGGGTTATGGAACCGCTGGCCCGCAGCGTGACAGGGTGGTGGCCCGTGGAGCTGGGAGGCGATCGTATGCGGTCAGTCAGGCAGGGACGGTGGCGGCGCACAGCCGCCCGGCTGGGCGTGGCCGCCCTGTTCGTGGCCACCGGGGTGGCGCTGGGCGCCTCGCCCGCGCAGGCGACCGCCACCCGGACCGTCGCGTTCTGGAGCATGGACGAACCCGCCGGGGCGACCGTGCTCAAGGACAGCAGCGGCAACGGCCGCAACGGCACCATCGGCGCGGAGGTCGTCACCGGGGCCCTCTACGCCGGCGCGACCGGGCATCGGTTCGCCACCCACCTGCCCCCCGACCAGGAGTACGTCCCGGACCACGTGAGCCTGGTGCCGCACAGCACCGACTTCAACCCCGACGCCGGGGACTTCTCGTTCACCATCCGCTACCGGACCACCCGCTCCTTCGGCAACATTCTCCAGAAGGGACAGGGCTCGACCGCCGGCGGCTACTGGAAGTTCGAGGCCCCGGCCGGCACGCCGAAGTGCCTGTTCCGCGGCGGCGACGGCGCCTCCCGGACCGGCTACACCAACGTGTCCATCGCCGACGGCCAGTGGCACACCGTCACCTGCAACCGCACCTCCACCTATGTCGAGATGTACGTCGACGGGGTGCGGACCAGCCGGCTGACCGGGCCGACCGGCACCATCGCGAACAACTGGCAGCTCTCCATCGGCGGCAAGAGCGCGTGCGACGGCGTGAAGGTCACCTGCGACTACTTCGCCGGTGACATCGACTACGTGAAGATCCTCAAGGGCTCGGGCGGCACCGCCAACCAGCCGCCGGTGGCGCGGCTCGTCCCGAACTGCTCCGGGCTGGTCTGCACCTTCTCCGCCGCCGGCTCCACCGACGCCGACGGCGCGATCCAGGACCACCGCTGGGCCTTCGGCGACGGGGCCACCACCGACACGGTCTCCGTCCCGACCACCTCGCACACGTACGCGGCGGCCGGCACCTACCCGGTCACCCTCACGGTCACCGACGACCGGGGCGCCACCGGCACGGCGACCGTCGACGTCACCGTCGCGCCGGTGCCCGAGCGGATCGCCTTCGTCGGCCAGGCCACCGCGAACACCAACTGGACCAGCCACACGGTGACCGTGCCGCCGACCGTCCAGCCGGGCGACACCCTGCTGCTCCTGCTCAGCCAGAACACCCACACCGGCACCGGCGAGCCCACCGGCGTCACCGGCTGGACCCGCCTCGACCGGCTCGACGGAGGCTTCGCCACCACCACCGCCTGGTGGAAGGTCGCCGCCGCCGGGGACGCCGGAACGGCGGTACGCGTCGCCCTCGACAGCCAGGCCAAGGGCAACCTGGTGGTCGCCGCGTACCGGGGCGCCGCCCCGAGCGCGCCGGTCTTCGCCCGGGCCACCGACCCGGCCAGCACCGCCACCCGCATCACCCCGTACGCACCGGTGACCGCCGAGCAGAGCTGGGCCGTGTCGTACTGGCTGCACGGCGACGGGGCGTCCACGGCGCTGACCCCGCCGGCCGGCGTGGAGGTGCGCAGCAACAGCTCCCAGACCGGCGGCGGACGGGTGACCGGCCTCCTCGCCGACTCGGGCAGCAGCGTGCCGGCCGGCACCTACGGCGGCCTGGCCGCGGTGGGCGCGGCGGCCAGCACGACGACCACGACCTGGACGTTCGTCCTGCGCCCGGCCTGACCCGGATACGCCGCTGGCCGGCACCCCGTGTTCGGGGGTGCCGGCCAGCGTTCGTTTGCTGGGTGTCAGCTGTTCCAGTGCTGGTGGACGATGTCGGTGGCCTGCTGCTCCCACTGGGCGTAGGCGTCCGGGTAGGCCGACACCTGCACGGTCTGCGCGGCCTCGGTCAGCGGCATGGTCTCCCAGCCGTCGACCTGCTTGAGGCCCTTCTCGAACGCCAGGGTCGCGTACTCGGGGTTGGTGATCTGCTCCGGCGTACCCCAACCACTGGACGGGCGCTGCTGGAACAGGCCCAGCGAGTCATGGTCGTTCTGGTCACCCAGGTGGCCCAGGTTCTCCAGCTTCGACTCCTGCAGGCTCGTGGCGATGGAGATGACCGCGGCCCGCTCGGGCAGGCCGGCCTTCTTCGTCGCCGCGATGATCGCCTTCGCGTTCGCGGTCTGCTCGTCGTTCAGGTCAATCTTCGACTGGGCGCCCTGCACGGTCGCCACCGCGGCCGGCTTGCCCTCGACGGGACGGGCGTCGGCGTGAGCGGCGACGGGACCGGCGAAGACGCCACCGGTGAAGGCCAGACCAGCAATACCCAGCACGCTCTTATGCAGCATCGTGTTCATCAGGGGTAGCTCCATTCGGGGGTTGGCGCACACGCACCGACGGGGGCCGGCAAAGGGGGTGTGCGCAAGCACCGTCAGGCGCTCAAGAAAGTCTTGGGGGGATCATCCAGGCGGACGGGGCGGGGGCCTCTTCGTCGCGCCGGGACCATGTACAACGACCGGCCGGCCACCATCATTCCCGGCGGCTGGGCACTGCCTCGACGGGCGGGTAGGTGGGCCGGTCACCCCGCCAGGCGGGGCGTGGTCCTCGGTCGTTCACCGGGTATAACGACCCCCACCCACCGGCCATTCCGCCGCCGGGATGCCGCCGGTCACCCCGCGAACCGGACACCACGCCCATGCCGGAACGGTCGGTGGAACGTCATGGGTGCATCCCGGCTCCGGAGACACCCATAGCGTTCCACTCACGGCGCCAGCCAGGCGCCGCAACCGGACATTCAGCCCAGATCCGCCGCAGGTCAGGGGGCAGGCGGGCGCGCTTCTGCCCTGGGCAGATCCGCTCACCGTGAACAGCGTTCACCGGAGCGGATGTCAGGCGGCAGGGTGGGACGCATGAGACTTCTGATGCTCGGTGGTACCGGATTCGTCGGCGGGGCCGTGGTGTCCGAGGCGGTCCGCCGCGGCTGGTCGGTGACGGTGTTCAACCGGGGGCTGCACGGCGACGTGCCGGAGGGCGTACACCGGTTGCGGGGTGACCGCACCGCGCCGGGCGGGCTGGCGGCCCTCGCGGGCGGCGAGTGGGACCTGGTGGTGGACACCTGGGACGGCGCGCCCCGGGCGGTCCGGGACGCGGCGCGCGCCCTCACCGGGGCCGTGCCGCACTACGTCTACGTCTCCAGCGGCTCGGTCTACGCGCCGCCGGTCGGGCTGGGCACGGGCGAGGACGCGCCGGTCGTCGCGGCCGAGGCGGACGCGGGCGACGGGGACTACCCGCAGAACAAGGCGGGCGGTGAGCGGGCCGCCGTGGAGGTGTTCGGCGACCGGGCGCTGCTGGTGCGGGCCGGGCTGATCCTCGGGCCGGGCGAGGACATCGGGCGGCTGCCCTGGTGGCTGCACCGGGTCGCCCGGGGCGGGGAGGTGCTCGCGCCCGGCCCGCGTGACCTGCCGGTGCAGTACGTCGACGCACGGGACCTGGCGATCTGGCTGCTGGACCGGGGGGTCGAGGGCGCCGGTGGGGCGTACAACGTGGTCAGTCGGACCGGGCACACGACGATGGGCGAGCTGCTCGACGCGGCCGTGGCGGTGACCGGCGCGGACGCGACGCTGCGCTGGACGGAGCCGGACGCGCTCCTCGCGGCCGGCGTCGAGCCGTGGAACGACCTGCCGATCTGGGTCCCGCTCGGGCACGAGTACCGCTGGTTGCAGGAGCGGGACGTCGAGCGCGCCCACGCGGCGGGCCTGGCCTGCCGGCCGGCGGCCGAGACGGTCGCGGACACCTGGCGCTGGCTGCGCGAAGTCGGCCGGGTGCCGGCCCGGGCGGGACGCCCCGCGCGGGCGCCGGTCGGCCTGGCCCCCGAGCGGGAGGCCGCCCTCCTGGCCGCCCTGCCGGCCTGACCGCCGGCGCGACCGCCGGCCGTCAGTGCACCACCGGCAGGTCGAGCACCTCGTCGACGGAACGGCGCGGGGTGGTGCGGCCGGGCTGGCCGAACCCGATCCGCATCACCATCTGCGGGGTGCCGAACCGGCCCAGGGACAGCCGCAGGGCCTCCCGCGCCCCGGGCACCTCGATCGGCTGGGAGAGCAGCGACACGGCCAGCCCGGCGTCGGTGGCGGTGAGCAGCACCCGTTGCAGGGCCTGCCCGGCGACGACCTGGTCGGTGGCGGTGTTACCGGTCGAGCCGAGCACGGCGACCAGCGGTTCGGGTTCGAAGTCGCGGCCGGGGGCGCGGTCGCGGCCGCCGAAGCCGCGCTGCGGCAGCAGGTCCTGCGGTTCGCTCTGCGGCCCGCCGGCGGCGGTCGGCACGCCGTCGGGGGACGGCTCGGAGCGGATCCAGCGGGTGCGCTCGGTGACGTACGCGGGGTCGCGCTCCAGCACCCGGTGGGCGCTGCGGGCGATCTCGGCGAAGGCGTTGACCGCGGTGGTGCCGATGACCAGCTCCAGCCAGCACTGCTCGGCGCGCGCGGCCTCGCCGAGACGCCAGCGCGCGTCGGCGGGCACCGGGTCGGGCCAGAAGGGCGCCCGGTTGCTGAACCGGCGGGCGATGGCGCCGTGCAGGCCCTGCTCGGTCGGGGTGGGGCGGCGCGGCACGTCGGGGACGAGCCGGGCCACCACGTCCGGGTCACCGGGGTACGGGCGGAGCCGGACCGTGGCGGGCGTGCCCGCCACGGCGAGGGCCAGCCGCAGGTTGAACAGGGCGGCCCCGCAGGCGATGCGGGCGCCCCACCCGCTCGGGTCGGTGGCCGGCAGCCGGCGCAGCGGGTCGACGGCGAGTTCGATCCCGCCGTCGACGAGCCGGAACCGCCACGGCTGGGTGTTGTGCAGCGACGGCGCGCGTACCGCGTCCGAGGCGGCGGCCCGCAGCTGGTCGACGGTGTAGCCCGTGGTCATGGCGTTGCTCCCTCCGTGCGGGCCGCCCGGCCGGCCGGTCCACCCCCACGGTCCGTCAGCGGGCGGGGCGGTGAGCAGGGCCGGAGGTCCCCACCTGGGCGGGTCCGTCTGCCCGCCGCCGGCGCGTGACGGTCGGGACCTTCGGCCCGTGCGGGACCTCGGGGCGGGAGGGTAGAAAGGACGGATGATCCGGGTGTTCCTGCTCGACGACCACGAGGTCGTCCGTCGTGGCTTGGCCGACCTGCTGCAGAGCAGCGGCGACATCGAGGTGGTCGGCGAGTCCGGCTCCGCGCAGGAGGCGTCGCGCCGTATCCCGGCGCTCCGCCCCGACGTGGCGATCCTCGACGCGCGGCTGCCCGACGGCAACGGCATCGACGTGTGCCGGGACATCCGTGCCGTGGACTCGTCGATCAAGGGGTTGATCCTCACCTCGTACGAGGACGACGAGGCGCTCTTCGCGGCGATCATGGCCGGCGCCGCCGGCTACGTGCTCAAGCAGATCCGCGGCACCGACCTGGTGGACGCGGTCCGGCGGGTGGCGGCCGGGCAGTCCCTGCTCGACCCGGCGATCACCACCCGGGTGCTGGAGCGGATCCGCAGCGGCGTCGAGCAGCCGCGCGAGCTGAAGTCCCTGACCGAGCAGGAACGGCGGATCCTGGAGTACGTGGCGGAGGGGCTCACCAACCGGGAGATCGCCGGCAAGATGTTCCTCGCCGAGAAGACGGTGAAGAACTACGTCTCCAGCGTGCTGGCCAAGCTCGGCCTGGAACGGCGTACGCAGGCCGCGGTGCTGGCCACCCGGCTGCTCGGCAAGAGCCACTGAGGCGGGGGCCGACCGGGCCCGCTCAGTCGCGCAGCGGGACGCTCCAGCGCAGCTCGGTGCCGTGCGGCGTGACCCGGCCGAGCTGGAAGTCGCCGCCCAGCCGTTCGGCCCGCTCGCGCAGGTTCACCAGGCCGCTGCGGGCCTGCTCCGGGTCGCAGCCCACCCCGTCGTCGGTGACCGTGACGCTCACCGAGCCGCCGTCGACCCGCACCAGCACCGACACCCGGTCGGCGTGCGCGTGGCGCACCGCGTTGGACAGCGCCTCGCGGAGCACGGCGGTGAGTTCGGGGCGGAGCTGATCGGGGACGGCGCTGTCGATCGGGCCGACCAGCTCCAGGTCGGGCCGGTGACCCAGCGACTCGGCGGCCACCTCGATCGCCTCGCGGATCTCCGTGCGCAGCGCGGCGCTCATCGGCGTGCGCAGCTCGAAGATGGTGCGGCGGATGTCGCGGATGGTGGCGTCCAGGTCGTCGACCGCCTGGTTGATCCGCTTGGCCACCTCGGGGCGGGCGTTCATGGCCCCGCTCTGCAACTGCAGGCCGGTGGCGAACAGCCGCTGGATCACCACGTCGTGCAGGTCGCGGGCGATCCGTTCGCGGTCCTCCAGGACCACGAGCAGCTCCCGTTCCTCCTGGCCCCGGGCCCGTTCCATGGCCAGCGCGGCCTGGCCGGCGAAGCTGCCCAGCAGGGCCACGTCGTCCTCGGCCGCGGGTCCGTGGTCGGGTCCGTGCGCGATGACCAGCACGCCGTGCAGGGTGTCCGCCGCGGCGAGGGGGGAGACCACCGCCGGCCCGGCGACGACCGGGTGTGCCCAGGGGGCCGCCTCGGCGAGGTTCTCCAGCAGCTCGTGGCGGCGTTCGGTGACCGAGCCGACGAAGGTGGTGTCGTCGGCCGGGAGCACCGCGCCGACCAGCTTCCGGGCGACGCCGTCGTCGGCGCCGTCGACCACCTCGACGGTGAACTGGCGCTCGTCCTCGTCGTAGAGCAGCACGAGGGCCAGCTCGGCCCCGGCGACCTCCCGGGCCCGCCGGGCGACCAGGGTCAGCGCGTCGGTGCGGCGTACCTCGCCGAGCAGCACCGAGGTGATCTCGGCGGTCGCGGCGAGCCAGCGTTCCCGCCGGTGGGCCAGGGCGTAGAGCCGGGCGTTCTCGATGGCCACGCCGGCCGCCGCGGCGAGCGCGACCACGATCTCCTCGTCGTCCTCGGTGAACTCGGCGGCGCCCTGCTTCTCGGCGAGGTAGAGGTTGCCGAAGACGTGGTCGCGGATGCGCACCGGAACGCCCAGGAAGCTGTGCATCGGCGGGTGGTTCGGCGGGAAGCCGTAGGACTGCGGGTGGCGGGTGATGTCCGGCATCCGCAGCGGGCGGGGGTCGTCGATGAGCAGGCCGAGCACGCCCCGCCCGTGCGGCAGGTCACCGATCTCGGCGTGCAGCTCGGCGCTGATGCCGTGGACGATGAAGTCGTGCAGCAGCCGGTCGGCGCCGATCACGCCGAGCGCGCCGTAGCGGGCGCCGACCAGCTCGCAGGCCGACGCCACGATCCGCTGGAGGGTGCTGCGCAGGTCGAGGTCGGAACCGATGCCGACCACCGCGTCGAGCAGGGCGCGGAGCCGTTCCCGGTTGGTGACCACCTCGCCGACCCGGTCCAGCATCTCCTGGAGCAGCTCGTCGAGCCGCACCCGCGACAGCGGGGTCAGCCCCAGCGACGGGGTGCCGTGCTCGTTGCGGGGGTTCGGTGCGCTGGCCACCGGGCGATGCTATCGCCCGGTGGCCGCCGGGCCGAGATCCGTCAGGAGAGCTGGTCGCGTACCGCCGACGTGTCGACGGTCTGCGCGATCTCCAACCGCGGGGTGTGCGGGGGGCCCGCGTGCGTCGGGTCGGCCAGGCCGAGGCGCATCGAGATGTACGGGAAGCCCAGGCCGGAGAGCATCTGCCGGAGCGTCTGGCGGGTGCTCTCGACCTCCACCACGCCGGACAGCGGCACCAGGGACACGCCGTGCCGGGTGGCGGTGAGCCAGGCGGCGGAGAGCGCCTCGCCGGCACGCAGCCAGCTGTCCGGCTCGTCCTCGGCGCCCCAGAGGATCCCGTAGACGGCGGCCCGGTCGTGCCCCTCGCCCACGGGCAGGGTGCCGGGGCCGAAGTCCCGGGCCGGAACGGTGGTCTCGGGGGCGCGTTCCGGCAGCACCTCCGCCGGGACCCCGGTGCCGGCGGCGGCCCGGCTGGTCCAGTAGGCCAGCTCCTCCTGCAGGTCCGGGCTGCCCTTCTCGACCTCCGCCGCGTGCTGGGCGGCCGCGGCCAGCTCGATCTTCTGGTCGTTGTCCAGCACCTGCAGGTTGGCGCCCTCCCGGGTGGCCGCCTGGTCGATCTCGCTCAGCACGGCCGTCGGGATCGGCTCGTCGCTGACCGGCCGGCGGTCGGTGCGGCGGACCTGCATGCACTGGACGGTGCGCATGGCGTCCGGATCGGCGCCGGTGGGCTTGAACCCGGTCAGCCGGGCGAGCAGGTCGGGCTGGCCGGGGTCGGGCAGGCGCTCCACCACCGGCGTCCAGCCCTCCGCGGCCAGCGCCACCCGGGCGTGATGCAGGGCGACGCCGCAGCTCAACACCAGCAGCCGGCCCTCCGGGTCCAGGGCGCTGAGGTGACGCTCCCGGACCACGCGCAGCTCCAGCGCGTCGGGCAGCACCGTCCAGTGCCACGGCTGCGTGTTGTGCACCGAGGGAGCGTGGCCGGCCATCCCGGCGGCCTCCGCGAGCGCGGTGGTCAGCGGACGGTCCGAAGCCGGCGTCTCGTGGCTCATCGTCACGACCTTTCCTGTTTCCCCCATCGTGCCCCACGCCCGGGTCGTCCGGGTGGGCTTGCCCGCTCCATCCTCGGCCATGTCCGCGGTGGTCGCACGCGTCGCACGTCCCGCGGTCCCGGGCCTTTCGACCCGTCTCATTACCCGCGTTCGCCCTACCCGGACCGCGCCGGCGCTGAGACGATCCGCACGTGGCAGGGGAACCGCGGGAGTGCGTACCGGAGCGGCCGGTGCGGCGACGCCGGGTGGACCCGCGGGAGTGGGCCCCGCTGATCCTGCTCACCCTGGCCGTGCTCGCCGGCGCCGGGCTGTGGTTCGCCGGGCGGCGCGGCGCGGCCGACCTGGCCTGGGCGGCGGTGACCGTGGTGGCGCTGGGGCCGGCCGTCTGGACCACGCTGCGGCAGCTCTGGCGGCGGCAGTTCGGGGTGGACGTGATCGCGGTGCTGGCCCTGGCCGGCGCGCTGCTGGTCGGCGAGTACCTGGCCGGCGCGGTGATCGCCGTGATGGTCGCCACCGGCCGGGCACTGGAGGAGTACGCCCAGCGCCGGGCCAGCCGCGACCTGCGGGCGCTGCTCGAACGGGCGCCCCGGCAGGCCCGGCGGCGCACGCCGGACGGCCGGATCGAGGTGGTGCCGCTGGACCGGGTCGCGGCCGGCGACCGGCTGGTGGTCGGCCCCGGCGACGTCGTGCCGGTCGACGGGACCGTCGAGGAGCCCGCCACGCTGGACGAGTCGGTGGTCACCGGCGAGTCGCAGCTGGTCACCCGCGCGGCCGGCGAGCAGGTGGCCAGCGGCGTGGTGAACGCCGGCGCGGGCTTCGGGCTGCGCGCCGGGAAGGGCGCCGCGGAGAGCACCTACGCCGGGATCGTCCGGCTGGCCGAGGAGGCCACCGCGCACAAGGCCCCGATGGTCCGGCTGGCCGACCGGTACGCCGCCGCGTTCGTGCCGTTCACCCTGCTCCTGGCCGGGCTGGCCTGGCTGCTGTCCGGCCAGTTCGCGCGGGCGGTGGCGGTGCTCGTGGTGGCCACCCCGTGCCCGCTGCTGCTGGCCACCCCGATCGCCATCGTGTCCGGGCTGTCCCGGGTGGCCCGCCGGGGCGTGCTGGTCCGCGACGGCGGGTCGCTGGAGCTGCTCGGCCGCGCGCGTACCCTGCTGCTGGACAAGACCGGCACGCTCACCGCGGGCCGCCCGCGCGCGGCCGAGACGGTGGTCGCCCCCGGCGGTGACCGGGACGAGCTGCTGCGGCTGGCCGCCTCCGTCGAGCAGCTCTCCCCGCACGTGCTGGCCGCCGCGCTCGTCCGGCAGGCCCGCGAGCAGGGGCTGCGGCTGGCCGAGCCGACCGGCGTCACCGAGGAGCCGGGACGCGGGGTGACCGGCCGGGTCGACGGGCGGCTGGTCCGGGTGGGCCAGCTCGCCGGTGAGCCGCCCGAGTGGGCGCACCGGGTCCGGGAGCGGGCCGAGCTGGCCGGGCGCTCCACGGTGTGGGTCAGCGACGAGCGCGGGCCGCTCGGCGCGATCCTCCTGGAGGACCCGGTCCGGCCGGACGCGCGGCGCACCGTCCGGCGGCTGCGCGAAGCCGGCCTGGACCGGCTCGTCATGGTGACCGGCGACCGGCCGCGCACCGCTCACCAGGTCGCGCAGATCGTCGGCGTGGACGACGTGATCGCGCAGTGCTCGCCCGGGGAGAAGGTCGCCCGCGTGCGGGCGGAGTCCGACCGGGCGGTGACCGTGATGGTCGGCGACGGGGTGAACGACGCCCCGGCGCTGGCCGCGGCGCACGTCGGGGTGGCCATGGGCGCCACCGGCGCGACCGCCTCCGCGGACGTGGCCGACGCGGTGCTCACCGTGGACCGGCTGGACCGGCTCGCCGACGCCGTCGAGATCGCCCGGTACGCCCGCCGCATCGCCGTGCAGAGCGCCACCGTGGGGATGGCGCTGGCCGTGGTGGCCATGGTGGTCGCCGCCGCCGGAAAGCTGCCCCCGGTCGCCGGGGCCTTCCTCCAGGAGGGCATCGACGTGCTGGTGATCCTCAACGCGCTGCGCGCCCTCGGTGGCGGCCTGCGCCGCCAGGACGTGCCGCCACACACCCGCGAACTCCTCGACCGGTACGCCGGCCAGCACGGCCGGGTTCGCGACGTCCTGGCCCGGCTGCGGGACACCGCCGACCTGGTGGCCACCCGCCCTGCCGCTCCCGAGTGCGTGCCGGCGTTGCGGGAGGTGCACCGCCGGCTGGTCGACGAGGTGCTCCCGCACGAGGCGGCCGAGGAGCGGCAGCTCTACCCGGCCCTCGCCGGCCCGCTGGGCAGCGAGGAGGCCACCGCCACGATGAGCCGGGCGCACGTGGAGATCAGCCGGCTGGTGGACCGGATCGGCGGTCACCTGGCCGCCCGGCCGGACGACCGGCTGCGGCCCGACGAGGTGCCCGACCTGCTCGCCGCGCTCTACGGCCTGGACGCCGTGCTCCGCCTGCACCTGGCGCAGGAAGAGGAGGACTACTTCTCGCTCAGCTCCACCGAGGACGGCCCCGCGACCCGCTGACGCGCCGCCGACCGCCGGGCGGGTCAGCGTTCGCGGACCACGGCGACCGGGCACTCGGCGTGGTGGATGAGCTGCTGGCTGACCGAGCCGAGCAGCATCCCGCGCAGCCCGCCCCGGCCCCGGCTGCCGACCACCACGAGCTGCGCCGTCCGGCTCTCCTCGACCAGCAGCGCGGCCGGGTTGCCCGGGTTCGCCAGCACCTCGACCGGCACGTCCGGGAAGGACTCCCGCCAGGGGGCCAGGTCGGCCTCGACGGCCGCCCGTTCGGTGGCGGCGGCCTCCTCCGGGTCGAAGCCCGGCGGCACCCGCCCCTCGGCGGGTGGCTCCCACACCCGCAGCGCCCGCACGGGCACGTCCCGCTGCGCGGCCCGTTCGACCGCGAAGCCGAGCGCCTGCACCGAGGACGGCGAGCCGTCCGCGCCGACCACCACGGGCCCGGAGGTGACGGGACGGCCGTCCCGGACCACGATGACCGGGCAGTGCGCGTGTGCGCTGACGGACACGGCGGTGGAGCCGGCGAGCAGCCCGCCGAACCCGCCGTGGCCCCGGCTGCCGAGCACCAGCATGGCCGCCTCCGCGGACCGCTCCTGGAGGACCAGCGCGGGCGGGCCGTCGAAGACCTCGCCCCGCACGGTCAGCCCGGGCCGGTGGGCGGCGGCGTCCGCCGCCGCCGACCGGACCAGTTCCTCGACCTGCCGCCGGGCGGTCTCGTCGGGCCAGACGCCGGGGGCCACCCCGGGACCGATCCAGCCGGCCACCGTCAACCATTCGAAGACGTACGCGAGCCGCACCGGCCGGCCCGAGCGGCCCGCCTCGTCCAGCGCCCAGTCCATTGCCACCGACGCGTCGGCGGAGCCGTCGTAGCCGACCAGGATCTCGTCGCCGTTCACTGTCCACCCCGCACGCCCGGGTCGGTCTCGCGGATCCAGCGCCACTCGGCGACCCGGGGGTCGTCCTCGCCGTGCTGCCGGGTGTAGTCGCGGCAGGACTGGCGGACGTCCACCATCTCCTGGCGCAGGTGGGCGGCGCGTGAGCGCAGCCCGGGCAGCCGGTCGATGACGTCGATGACCAGGTGGAAGCGGTCCAGGTCGTTGAGCATCACCATGTCGAACGGCGTGGTGGTGGTGCCCTCCTCCTTGTAGCCGCGGACGTGCAGGTTGTCGTGGTTGGTGCGGCGGTAGGTGAGCCGGTGGATCAGCCACGGGTAGCCGTGGTAGGCGAAGATGACCGGCTTGTCGCGGGTGAAGATCGTGTCGAACTCGCTGTCCGGCAGGCCGTGCGGGTGTTCCGAGGGCGGCTGCAGACGCATCAGGTCGACCACGTTGACCACTCGGACCTTCAGGTCGGGCAGGTGCTGGCGCAGCAGGTCGGCCGCGGCCAGGGTCTCCAGGGTCGGCACGTCGCCGGCGCACGCGAGCACCACGTCGGGCTCGCTGCCGTCGTCGGTGCTGGCCCAGTCCCAGATGCCCAGCCCGCGGCGGGTGTGCTGGATCGCCTCTTCCATGGTCAGCCAGTTGGGCGCGGGCTGCTTCCCGGCCACCACCACGTTGATGTACTGCCGGCTGCGCAGGCAGTGGTCCATGGTGGAGAGCAGGGTGTTGCCGTCCGCCGGCAGGTAGACCCGCACCACCTCGGCCTTCTTGTTGACCACGTGGTCGATGAAGCCCGGGTCCTGGTGGGAGAAGCCGTTGTGGTCCTGCCGCCACACGTGGCTGGAGAGCAGGTAGTTCAGCGAGGCGACCGGGGCCCGCCACGGGATCTGCCGGGTCACCTTGAGCCACTTGGCGTGCTGGTTGACCATCGAGTCGACGATGTGGATGAACGCCTCGTAGCTGGTGAAGATGCCGTGCCGCCCGGTCAGCAGGTAGCCCTCCAGCCAGCCCTGGCACAGGTGCTCGGAGAGCACCTCCATGACCCGGCCGTCGGGGGAGAGGTGGTCGTCGCCGGGGAGCCGGCTGCCGGCGAACGCGCGGTCGGTGACCTCGAAGGCGGCGCCCAGCCGGTTCGAGGCGACCTCGTCGGGGCCGAACAGGCGGAAGGTCTGCGGGTTGCGGGTGATCACGTCCCGGATCCACGGGCCCAGCGTGCCGGTGGCGCCGGCCATCGGCGAGCCCGGCTCCTTGACGTCGACCGCGTAGTCGCGGAAGTCCGGCAGCTCCAGGTCGCGCAGCAGGAGCCCGCCGTTGGCCACCGGGTTGGCGCTCATCCGCCGGTCGCCCCGCGGCGGCAGGTCGACCAGCTCGGCGACCGGCGCGCCGGTGGCGTCGAACAGCTCCTCCGGCCGGTAGCTGCGCAGCCACCGCTCCAGCTCGGCCAGGTGCGCCGGATTGTCGCGAACCCCGTCGATCGGCACCTGGTGGGCGCGGAACGTGCCCTCGACCTGCTTGCCGTCGACGTCCGCCGGCCCGGTCCAGCCCTTCGGCGTACGGAGGATGATCATGGGCCAGCGGGGGCGCTCGATCGCGCCGCCGGAGCGGGCCCGGCGCTGGATCTCGGTGATCTCGTCGACCGCCCGGTCCAGGGTGGCGGCGAGGGCCTGGTGCACCCGGGCCGGGTCGTCGCCCTCGACGACGTACGGCTGGTAGCCGAAGCCGCGCATCTGGTCGAGCAGGTCCTCGGCGGGGATCCGGTCGAGCACCGTCGGGTTGGCGATCTTGTAGCCGTTCAGGTGCAGGATCGGCAGCACCGCCCCGTCCCGGGCCGGGTTGAGGAAGACGTTGGACAGCCAGCTCCCGGCCAGCGGCCCGGTCTCCGCCTCGCCGTCGCCGATGACACAGGCGACCAGCAGGTCCGGATTGTCGAACGCGGCACCGTACGCGTGGCTCAGCGAGTATCCCAGCTCGCCGCCCTCGTGGATCGAACCCGGCACCTCGGGCGCCACGTGGCTGGGGATGCCGCCGGGGAAGGAGAACTGGCGGAACAGCCGCTGCATGCCGGTCTCGTCGCGGGCGATGTGGTGGTAGAGCTCGCTGTAGGTGCCCTCCAGCCAGGTGTTGGCCACCAGGGCGGGGCCGCCGTGGCCCGGGCCGGTGATGAAGATGGCGGACAGGTCACGGCCGACGATGATCCGGTTGAGGTGCGTGTAGAGGAGGTTGAGGCCGGGGCTCGTGCCCCAGTGCCCCAGCAGCCGTGGCTTGATGTGCTCGGGCTTCAGCGGCTCACGCAGCAGCGGGTTGTCGAGCAGGTAGATCTGCCCGACGGTGAGGTAGTTCGCCGCCCGCCAGTAGGCGTCGAGTCGGCGCAGCTCGTCCTCGGTCAGTGGGCTGTGCACGTCCAGCGCGGTGTCCATGCTGCGTTAGCCTCTCGCGGCTCGGGGTCTTCTGCCACCCGGGAGCGGATCGGCCGCCCCCGGCACGTCCAGCCTCGTCCATGGGCCGGCGGGTCGAGCAGGGCCGTAGGTCCCGGGCCGGGCGGGCGTCATGACCCGTCCTCCTCGTCCGGGTCGAGTCCACGGACGACGATCACCGGGGCCGGTGAGTGGTAGAGCAGCGTCTGGCTGACCGCGCCCAGCATGCCCCGCAGCGGCTCGTCGCCACGCGCCCCGACGAGCGTCACCTGCGCCGAGCGGGACTGTTCGACGAGGACGTCGCCGGGGTCGCCGCGGATCGTGTGGCACTCGACGGCCACCCGGGGATGCCGGCTGCCGTACCGGGCGACGGCCTCGTCGAGCAGGCCGTCGTCGCCGTCGGAGTGCTCGTCGGGCTCCAGCACCCGGATGGCGAGCAGCCGGGCGGCCCGGCCCTCGGCGCAGTCGAGGGCGTACGCCAGGGTGGCGTGGGAGCTCTCCGACCCGTCGAAACCGACGAGCAGCGGCCCCTGCGGGGGCGGCTCGGCCCGGCCGACCAGCACCGGGCAACCGGCCCGGGCGGCGAGCTGCACGGACGGCGCGTTGGCCGGTACGCAGGACGGGCAGCCGGCCACGCCGCCGTCACCGACCGCCAGCAGGAACGCCGAGTCGGAGGCCCGGACCAGCGCCTCGACCGGGTCGCCCTCGACGATCTCGTCGGTCACCGGCACCGCCGGCGCGGCCTCGGCGGCGACCCGCGCGGCCCGCTCCAGCAGTTCCTCGGCGGCGGCGCGCGGGCCGCTCACCGAGAACGACTCCAGGGCCGCCGCCCAGTTGAAGGCGTGCAGCAGGTGCAGCGGCCGGTCGTGCGCGGCGGCCTCCCCGGCGGCCGTACGGACCAGCTGGAGGTCCTCCGCCGAGTTGCCCACGCCGACCACCACCGCGCCGTGGGTGGGTGCGGGCATCCCGGCTCACCTCCCGACCGCGATCTCCTCACCCACGGTAGTCGTGCGGGTGCCGGCCCGGACCGGGTCGGCGGAACTGGCGCCGACGGGAACGGTCAGCGGGGACCGGGCAGGGCGGGATGCACGCGGACGATCACGGCGGTGGCGTTGTCCTCGCCGCCCTCGGTCAGGCTGGCGGCGAGCAGGGCCTGCGCGGTCCGGGCCGGGTCGCGGCGCGCGGCCAGCAGGTCGCGCAGCCGGTGGTAGCCGAGCTGGTCGCTCACCCCGTCGGTGCAGAGCAGCCAGGTGTCCCCGCTGCGCAGCGGCACGGCGAGCAGGTCCGGCTCGGGCTTGTCCGGGTGGCCGACGTAGCGCAGCAGCTGGTAGCGGGCCCGGGCCGCCTCCGGCGAGTCGGGCGGCCACCACCCGTGCAGCAGGCCGAGCCAGGCCATGGTGTGGTCGACGGTCACCAGTTCCAGCAGGCCGTCGCGCAGCCGGTACGCCCGCGAGTCGCCGAGCTGGACCAGCCAGCCCTGCCCGCCGTCGGGTTCGGCGATCAGGGCGGTGAGTGTGCAGCCGGTCAGCCCGGCGAGTCCCGCGCCGGCCCGGCGTACCCGGAGCTGGGCCTCGGCCGTCGCGGCGCGCAGCCGGGTGGCGTCGACGGCCGGCCAGCCGGAGCGGACCTGCGCCACGAAGGTGGTCATGGCGGTGGTGCCGGCGACCCGGCTGCCCTCGCCGTCGCCCATGCCGTCGGCGACCGCGGCCAGCGGTAGCTCCGGGTCGACGTGCAGCACGTCGAAGTTCTCGGCGTAGCGGTGCCCGACCACGCTGCCCCCGGCGATCTCCAGGGTGAGCCGGCCGACGGTCAGCCGGCGGGTGGCCTGGACCGGCTGGTCCAGCGGGCGGCGGCGGAACACCTGCGGACCGTAGCACCGGTCCGGGCCGCGGATCGGCAGGTCGCGGCGACGTGTCGGCCTGTCAACCGGGGTTGACAAGACGGGCCCCGTCAACCTAAGTTGACAGCATGAGTCAGGCAACGGAACTCGCGGCGGCGGCCGGCAGCACCGACCCGAAGGTCGGGCTGCGGGCGGTGCTCGCCCTGCGCCGGCTGCTCGAACGGCTGGAGGTGGTCCAGGTGGACAACGCCCGACGGCAGGGCTGGTCCTGGCAGGAGATCGCCGACGCCCTCGAGGTCAGCCGGCAGGCGGTCCACAAGAAGCACGCCGGGCGACCGGCGGTCCCCGGAAGCTGGGAGGCGTGATGTTCGAACGATTCACCGACCGGGCCCGCGCGGTGGTGCACCACGCGGTCGACGAGGCGCGCACCGAGGGCCGGCGCCCGGTCGGCACCGAGCACCTGCTGCTCGGCGTGCTCGCCGACGGCGACAACCTGGCCGTCCGGGTCCTCTCGGCCGGCGGCATCCGGGCCGAGGACCTGCGCGCCGCCGTGGCCCGGCACACCGCGCACGGCGTCGACGGCCTCGGCGAGGCGGACGCGGCGGCGCTGCGCGAGATCGGCATCGACCTCGCCGCGATCGTCGCCCGGATCGAGGAGTCCTTCGGCCCGGACGCGCTGCGCGAGGCGGCCCCCGCCCCGCGCCGGTGGTGGGGCCGCCGCCCCGACGACGGCCGGTTCTCGCCCCGGGCCAAGAAGGTGCTGGAGCTGTCCCTGCGGGAAGCGGTGAGGCTGCGCCACCACCACATCGGCACCGAGCACATCCTGCTCGGCCTACTCCGGGAGGGCAACGGGCTGGCCGCGCTGGTGCTCACCGAGGCCGGTGCGGACCTCGACGACCTGCGCCGGCGGGTGGCGGCGGCGCTGCGCACGGCGGCCTGACCGGCGCCGGCCGGCCGCCGTCACGGGGCCGGCCGGGTTCAAACCTGATTGCGGTCCTCGCGACGTCCGGCCCCGTCGGGTCGCCCAGCCGCCCCGCTTGCTGCACACTTGCGCCGTGGACGGTGGAGACGAGAAGCGCCCGTTGACCGCGGACAACCAGGCACCACGCTCAGCCGTGGTGGTCAATCCGGTCAAGGTGACCGATCTCGACGAGTTCCGCCGGACGGTGGACGGCGCCCTCGCCGCCGCCGGCTGGCCCGAGCCCGCCTGGTACGAGACGACGGTGGAGGACCCGGGCCGGGGCCAGACCGAGGCGGCCGTCGAGGCCGGCGCCGAGGTGGTCTTCGCCTGCGGCGGGGACGGCACCGTGATGGCCTGCGTGACCGCGCTGGCCGGCACCGACGTGGCGCTCGCCGTGCTGCCCCAGGGCACCGGCAACCTGCTGGCCGCCAACCTCGGCCTCTCCGGCGACCTCGCCGCCGGGCTGGAGGTCGCCGTCGAGCGGGGCGTGCGCCGGCTCGACGTGGGCGCGGTCGGCGACCGGTGCTTCGCCGTGATGGCCGGGATGGGCTTCGACGCGCAGATGCTCGACTCCACCTCCGAGACGACCAAGAAGCGGTTCGGCTGGCCGGCCTACGTGGTGGGGGCGGCCAAGCACCTGCGGGACCGGCCCATGCGCGTCTCCATCCGGATCGACGGCGGGCCGCCGCTGCGCCGGCGGGCCCGCTCGGTCCTGATCGGCAACGTCGGCCGGCTCCAGGGCGGGGTACGCCTGCTCACCGACGCCGAGCCGGACGACGGCTGGCTCGACGTGGCGGTGCTGACCCCGCGGACCCTCGGCCACTGGCTCGCCCTCGGCTGGGCGGTGCTGCGGCGGCGGGGCAGCGTGCCCCGGATGGAGGTGTTCCGGGCCCGCACGGTCGAGATCGCCAGCAACCGGGCCCAGCCGCGGCAGCTCGACGGCGACCTCATCGAGCCCGGCCGGTCGCTCAAGGCCGAGATCCGGCCCGGTGCGCTCTGGCTCTGCGTGCCGCGGCCGGCGGGCCACCCAGACCTGTCGGTCGACGCCGACGCCGCCGCCCAGCGGGGCGAACGGCTGGTCGAGGAGGCCAGCCATGAGTAGCACCAAGCTCGTCCCCGAGACCCGGCTCATGGCGAAGGAGGAACTCTCCGCCGACGACGCCTGGCACACGCTGCGCCGCCACGGCGGCTGGTGCCTGCTCCGGGACGCCTTCATCCGGTTCCGCTACGGCGACGGCTTCAGCCACTCCCGGGCCTTCGCGTTGCAGCTCTGCCTGGCCGTGGTGCCGTTCCTCATCGCGCTCACCGGTCTGATCACCGATCTGGGCGTCGACGAGGGCGGCAAGGTCGTCGCCGACACGGTCCTGGCGATCACCCCGGGCCAGAGCGAGTCGATGGTGCAGGAGCTGCTGGCCGACACCGAGCGCACCGAGGACGCCGGCGAGCTGGCGCTGACCCTGGGCCTGCTGACCGGCCTGGTCGCGCTCACCACCACCATGGCGCAGATCGAGCGGGGCGCGAACCGGATCTACGGCGTCGAGCGGGACCGCCCCGCGTTGTTCAAGTACCTGCGCGCCGCGGTCCTCGCGCTGGTCGCCGGCGTGCCCGCGCTGGCCGGGTTCCTGATCCTGGTCGGCGGCCGGGCCATGGGCGAGTCGGTACGCCGGCACTACGAGTGGGGCGACTTCGCCCACGCGGCCTGGGACGTGGTCCGCTGGCCGCTCAGCCTCGGCCTGACCGTGCTCGCCGTGGCGGTGCTGTTCCGGCACGCGCCCCGGCGCAACCAGCCCGGCCTGTCCTGGCTCTTCTTCGGCGCCGGCATCGCCACCGCGCTCTGGTGGCTGGCCAGCCTGCTGCTCGCCGCCTACGTGAAGTACAGCGGCGGGTTCGGGCAGACCTACGGCGCGCTGACCGGGATGATGGCCCTGCTGCTCTGGGCCAACCTGACCGGGGTGGCGCTCTTCGGCGGGCTGGCCTTTGCCGCCCAGCTGGAGGCGATGCGGATCGGCGTGGAGGAGCCCGCCCAGCCCGACCTCTGGGAGCCGGAGGCCGAGCGCGAGGAGCTCGTCGACACCGGGGACATGACCGCCCTCTGACGCCGCGCCGACCCCTCGGGCGTGTACGCGGGGCGCGAATCGGGTACAGCGCGCCTCGCAGAGGACAAGGGAGGTGCGGGGTGACCGCGGTCAAGGAGGCGACACGCCGTCCGCTCGGCCACTTCGCCGAGCGGAGCCTGGCGGGCCTGCTCGTTGTGGCCGGCGCGGGCGTCGGGTTCGGCGTGCTGCTCATGCTCGTCCGGTTCCACTGGGGGCCGCTCTACCACGCCGACCACGAGGCGGCGGAGTGGTTCAACGGCCTGGTGGCGCCGCACCACCCGTTGGTCACCGTGCTCCAGGCGGTCACCGACCTGGGTGGCCGGCCGGTGCTCATCTGGCTGATCACCATCGCGGTGGTCGGCCTGCTGATCCGCCGCCAGTCCCGCCTCGCGGTCTACCTGATCATCACGGGCGTGGGCGGGCTGATCCTCGACCCGTCGCTGAAGGCGCTGGTCGGGCGGCTGCGCCCGGTGGTGGACGTGCCGGTGGCCAGCGCACCCGGCAACAGCTTCCCGAGCGGCCACGCGCTCGGCTCGTTCGTCGCGTACGGGGCCCTGCTGCTGGTGTTCCTGCCGGCCGTGGCCCCGCGCTGGCGCAAGCCGGCCATCGCGGTCGCCGCCGTGCTCGTCTTCCTGGTCGGGCTGACCCGGATCGCGCTGGGCGTGCACTTCGTCTCGGACGTGCTGGGCGGCTGGCTGCTCGGCGCGGCCTGGCTGGGCGTCACCGCGTACGCCTTCCGGCTGTGGCGGCGCGAGCGCGGCCGGCCGGTGCCCCCGATCACCGAGGGCCTGGAGCCGGAGGCGGGGGAGGAGATCACGCCCGCCCCGGCCGAGGAGCACGTGCTGGAGCACCCCCGCTCGTCGGTGGCCGAGCTGCTGGTCGGCTGGGTGCTCGTCTTCGGCGCGCTCTACGCCTTCGGCATGTACGTGAGCTACCACGCCAAGGGCACGATCTTCGACACGCTCGACACCGAGGTCCCGCGCTGGTTCGCCGACCGGCGCACCGACGGGCTCACCGACCTGAGCTGGTGGTGGAGCAAGTTCGGCGACACCCACGCCATCCTGCTGGTCTCCCTGGTGTTCTGCCCGATCGTGCTGGCGATCTGGCGGCGGTGGCGGCCGGTGCTGTTCGTGGTGCTGGCGATGTTCGGCGAGCTGAGCCTCTTCCTGGCCAGCGCCCGGGTGGTGGAGCGGCCCCGCCCGCCCGTGGAGAACCTGGACGGGCAGATGCCCACCTCGTCGTTCCCGTCCGGGCACATCGCGGCGACCATCTGCCTCTGGACCGCCATGGCGATCATCGTGCTGCCGCGCACCGACCGCTGGTGGCGCTGGCTTTTCGTGGCGCTGGCCGTGATCATGCCGGTCGGGGTGGCCACCTCCCGGATGTACCGGGGCATGCACCACCCGACCGACTTCATGGGCGCGATCCTGCTCAGCGCGCTCTGGCTCTCGCTGCTGTACTGGGTGGTGCGCCCCAACGCGGACGTGCGCGCGGGCAACCGGCCGGCTATCGAGTCCGAACAGGTGCACGAGCTGGACGACGAGCTGGCCAAGGCCGGCCGGGAGGACTGATCGGGCGCCGATGCTGCGGGCGATGACCTGGAACATCCGGACCGGCGGGCGGGACCGCGACGGCACCGACCGCCGGGACCGGATCGTCGCCGTGGTCGCCGACCAGCGCCCCGACCTGCTGGCCCTCCAGGAGCTGCGCGGCCTGGACTCCGACGGCGGGCTGGCCGGGCTGGCGCAGCGGATGGGCATGGTGCCGCACCTCGCCCGGTCCTGCTTCGGGCAGCCGGTGGCGGTGCTGGTCCGCCCGCCGCTGCGGGTGCTCCGAGCGGGCCGGGTACGCCGCCCCTTCCACCACGCCGCCGCCCGGGTCGAGGTGGCCACGGCGGACGGCCCGCTGACCGTGTTCAGCGTCCATCTGGACCCGTACTCGGGTGGGCGGCGGCGCATGGAGGCCGACTGGCTGGCGGCGGCCGTGCGGCGGGCCGGGGGAGCCCTGACCCTGCTCGCCGGTGACCTGAACACCCTGGAGCCGGCCGCCGACCACAGCGCCCGGCTCGCCGGCCTGGATCCCCTGCACCGGCGGCGTCACCTGCGCCGCGACGGGCGTACCGTCGACACCCGCGCGGTGGCCCGGCTGCTCGACGCGGGCCTGGTCGACCTCTGGCCGCACAGCGGCGGCGGCGAGCCGGCCGGGCTGACCGTGCCGACCCGGCACGGCGGGGCCGAGTTCGCCGGGATGCGGCTGGACTACCTGCTCGCCACCCCGGCACTGGCCGCGACGGCGCGCGCGGTCCGGGTGGTCCTCGGCGGCGACGCGGACCGCGCCTCCGACCACTACCCGGTCGTCGCCGACCTGGCCCTGGCGCCCGGCTGACCGGCGGTGCAGGGCCGTCGCGGTGCGGGCGGGTTCAGACGAGCAGGTTCAGCAGCACCGTCAGCACGATCGAGGCGACGATCGAGAAGAGGATCATCAGCAGGCAGCCGAGACCCCCGCCGAGGGGCCGGATCTCCGTGTTTCCGATGCGCATGGACTCACCTTCGCAGGACGGGCGCCAGCAGGTCGCGGATCGCGTCGGCGACCTGGCCGGGGGCGGTGGTGGCGACGTTGTGCGCGGCTCCCGGCACGGCCGCCGTCCGGCCGCCCGGGACCAGGCGGGCCGCCTCCACGCGCCAGCCGGCCGGGACGACCGGGTCCCGGCTGCCGGTCAGCACCAGGGTCGGCGCGGTGACCCGCACCAGGTCGGCCTCGATGGAGTTGCGCACCGAGTGGGACAGGGTGGCGAACACCCGCCACGGGCGGGCGTCGAGGACGTCGCGCAGCAGGATCGGGGCCTGCCACTTCGCCTCCCGCAGGGTGTCGAGCAGCCACCGCCCGACCTGACCGCGCCGGGACCGGGCGGCCGGGTCGCTGGTCGGGCCGGCCAGCACCAGCGCGCTCACCAGGTCGGGGCGGCGGGCGGCGAGCGCCGCGGCCACCTCCGCGCCGAACGAGTGGCCGAGCAGGCAGACCGGCCCCAGCCGGTACGCGGCCAGCCAGTCCGCCAGGAACGCGGCGTGCCGGGGCACGTCGTACGCCGTGCCGGTGCGCTCGGTCAGCCCGAAGCCGGGCAGGTCCGGCACGTACACCGGATGGGTGGCCGACAGGGCCACCGCCAGCGGGGTGAGGTAGCGGTGCGAGACGGCCAGGCCGTGGACCAGCACGACGGGCGGCCCGTCGCCGCCCGGGTCGGCCGACCGGCGGGTGTGCGTACGCAGGCCGTCGACCAGCCGGAACTCGCTCGTCAGGCCCGCGGCCGGCTGGGGCGCCGCCAGGGCCAGCCGCAGTTCCGCCGGCCCGAAGCGTCCCGCCGGCGTGAGCCGGACCCCGGGACCGGTCACAGCTCGTGGAGCCGGGGCAGCAGCTCCTCCTGCGCCCAGTCCAGGAACATCGGCTGGCTGTCCCCGCCGACCTGGACCAGCGCCACGTGGGTGAACCCCGCGTCGACGAACTTCTTGAACGCCTCGACGTGCCGGTCCACGTCCGGCCCGCAGGAGATGCCCTCGGCCACGTCCTCCTCGCGGACGAACTGGGTGGCCGCGGCGAAGGCGTCCGGGCCGGGCAGGTCGGCGTTGACCTTCCACCCCATGCCGAACCAGCGGAACTGGTCGTGCACGATCTTGCGGCACTCGGCCTCGTCCGGGCCGTAGCAGATGGCCACCTGCCCGTACCGGGGGCGGCCGGCGCCGCCGGCCTCCTCGTACATCTCGACCAGGTGCGGCAGCGGGTCGGTGGCGATCATGGCGTCGGCGTAGTCGGCGGCGAGGGTGGCGGACTGCCGGCCCGAGGCGGCCACGGCCATCGGCACGGGCCGTTCCGGCCGGTCCCAGACGTAGGCGTCGGGCACGTCGAAGTGGTTGCCGGAAAAGGTCAGCGTCTCGCCGTTGAGCAGCGGCCGGATGATCTGCAGCGCCTCCTCGAACATCTCGTGCCGCTGCTGCACGTGCGGCCACCCGCCGACCACGTGCTCGTTGAGGTTCTCCCCGGCTCCGAGGCCGAGGGTGAACCGCCCGTCGGAGAGGACCCCGATCGTGCTGGCCTTCTGCGCCACCACCGCCGGGTGGTAGCGCCGGATCGGGCAGGTCACGAAGGAGAGCAGCTCGGCCCGGCTGGTGGCGTGGGCGACCGCGCCGAGGACCGACCAGGCGTACGGGGAGTGGCCCTGCGAGTCGAGCCAGGGGGAGTAGTGGTCGGACATGACGAGGTGGTCGAAGCCGGCGGCCTCGGCGCGTACGGCGTGGTCGACCAGCTGCTTGGGGCCGGCCTGCTCGCACATGAGGGTGTAGCCGACGTTGACCATGACACCTCTCCTTCCGGGCGGATCGTCACCGGATACCCCGCGCGGCGACGGTCAACCCTGGTGTCCACTTCGGCGGCCGGGCGTCTTGACGCCGGTGGGGATGCTGCCTACAGTCCGGCTTAACCGGTTCAGACTCCGGTGGCGCAACATCCTGTGGTGGGGATGACCGCCCCTGCGGCGGCCCGTGGCGACATGGGCCGCCGCAGGCTTGTGGGCCGCACGGCCGATCTGCTTAACCGGTTGCCTTCCCCGTTCCATCGCCCTACGCTGATGCGTGCGTCCGCCGGAGTCGGGCGGCGGCTGCCGGGCTCAGCCGCCACGCCCTCGTCACCATCACCGCACCCCCACCTGGGCACGGGGGAGACCTCCCTGAGGACAGCCATGAAGAAGTTGCTTTCCGTCGCGGGCGCCGCCCTGCTGACGGTCCTGGCCGCCGTCTTCGCCTTCGGGCAGCCGGCCCACGCCGCCGCCGGCTTCTCCGTCGCGAACGGCCGGCTCTACGACGCCAACGGCACCGAGTTCGTCATGCGCGGGGTCAACCACGCGCACACCTGGTACCCGCAGCAGACCACCGCCTTCGCCAACATCAAGGCGCTCGGCGCGAACACCGTGCGGGTGGTGCTGGCCAGTGGCGACCGCTGGCCGAAGAACAGCGCCGCCGACGTCACCAACGTCATCTCGCTCTGCAAGGCCAACCGGCTCATCTGCGTCCTGGAGGTGCACGACACCACCGGGTACGGCGAGCAGAGCGGCGCCATCACCCTGGACCGGGCGGTGGACTACTGGCTCAGCATCGCGAGCGCACTCCAGGGCCAGGAGAAGTACGTCATCGTCAACATCGGCAACGAGCCGTACGGCAACCAGGGCTACGCCACCTGGGCCACCGACACGGCCAACGCCGTGAAGCGGCTGCGGGCCGGCGGCCTGACCCACACGATCATGGTGGACGCCCCGAACTGGGGCCAGGACTGGTCCTTCACCATGCGCGACAACGCCGCGTCGGTCTTCGCGGCCGACCCGCAGAAGAACACCGTCTTCTCGATCCACATGTACGGCGTCTTCGACACCGCCGCCGAGATCACCGACTACCTGGGCCGCTTCCGCACCGCCGGCCTGCCGGTCGTGGTCGGCGAGTTCGGCTTCAACCACTCCGACGGCAACCCCGACGAGGACACCATCCTGGCCTACAGCCAGGCCCACGGGATCGGCTACCTCGGCTGGTCGTGGAGCGGCAACGGCGGCGGCGTCGAGTACCTCGACATGGTCACCAACTTCGACCCGAACCAGCTCACCACCTGGGGCCAGCGGATCTTCAACGGGGCGAACGGCATCAGGGCCACCGCCCGGGAGGCCTCGGTCTACGCGGGCACCTCGCCGAGCCCGACCACGAGCCCCACGACGAGCCCGACTACCAGCCCGAGCCCGACCACCAGCCCGACGACCGCGCCGCCGCCCGGTGGCTGCACCGCCAGCTACACGATCGTCAACTCCTGGCAGGGCGGCTTCCAGGGTGAGGTCAAGGTGACCGCGGGCGCGGCGGCGATCACCGGCTGGACGGCGAAGTGGACGTTCGCCAACGGCCAGACCGTCAGCCAGTCGTGGAACGCCACGGTCAGCGGCAGCGGCTCGGCGTACACCGCCCGCAACGTGGACTGGAACGGCCGGCTCGGCGCCGGCGCCAGCACCTCGTTCGGCTTCATCGGCAGCTGGAACGGCAGCAACCCGATCCCCGCGGTGACCTGCGCCGCGAGCTGAGGCACCACCGGTGGCCGGGTCCGCGCGGACCCGGCCACCGGCCTGTCGTGCCATCCATCGAAAGCAGGCGCGGCGGTCCAGCAAATCTAGGTCCGAAGCGCTAGACATTCTCGCCGCACCGGGCTAGTGTTCCTGTCGTAGACAGCAGAGATCGTTGAAGACGCGGACGAAGCGGTGAAGACCCTGACGTCATTCCAGGTCAGGGCGGACAGGTGGGCCGATGCTGGTTCAGGGCTCGCCTGGTAGGACGGTCCGCCGCACGCGCACGGGGCCATGAAGTCGAGTGGGGCTCCGGCGCCGGCGGGCAGCACGACAAGCACCACAGAAATCGGAAGCAGAGGAAAGGGAGGGCCCGAACACCGTTGGATCGCCCGTCTCCAGAAGGCAGTTCAACTCTGGGGCCGGACACCGCAGTTTCCATCGAACGAGAGGTGGTCTCCGGTCACGCTTATGCGATCCTCGCACCCCGAGCCGCCGACGGCGGTAGGTGCGGATACGAAAACCCGACGATTTTGCCGGTAGATGGTGTTTTGACCCGTAACCCGGGCCCCGGCGCTGAAAAGCGCCGGGGCCCTCGTCATGGAGAGGTACGTGTATGGCCCAACCCGACGACATGTTCGGTGACGACGACTACCCCGCGTACACGATGGGTCGCGCCGCGGAAATCACCGGCGCATCGCAGGACTTTCTGCGTCGCCTCGACGAGGCAAAGTTGATCACCCCGGTCCGGTCGGCCGGTGGCCATCGCCGATACTCCCGTTACCAGCTCCGCCTTGCCGCGCGGGCCCGGGAGCTGGTCGACCAGGGCACCGCCCTGGAAGCCGCCTGCCGGATCATCATTCTCGAGGACCAGCTCGAAGAAGCCCTCCGGCAGAACCGGAACAACCAGCGGTAACGGCAAGCGGACGCCGGCCCGATCACATCGTCCTACGGTCCTTCTGCACCAGAGGGACCGTTCGTCGTACCCGAATCCCCCTGGTGTGACGTCGAGTCCTGGAGTGGGCCGGACTGCTCGCCGCCACATGGACGGCTCGTGGCCAGCCGGGCGGCCCGCATCCGGAGGTACTCCTGCTCGGGGCGGCTGGTGGTGCGGCCGGCGGCGGCCCGGTAGTGCGCGACTGCCGCGTCCCGGTCCCCGGCCATCTCGTGCAGGTGGGCCCGGGCCGCGTCGAGCCGGTGGTGCTCGGTGAGCCGGGGATCGCCGGCCAGCGCGGCGAGGGCCGCCAGCCCGGCGGCCGGGCCGTGCACCATGGCGGTCGCCACCGCCCGGTTGAGCGACACCACCGGGCTCTCCGCCAGCCCTTCCAGCACCTGGTAGAGGGCGAGGATCTGCGGCCAGTCGGTCCGCTCGGCGGTCGGCGCCTCGTCGTGCAGGGCCGCGATGGCGGCCTGGATCTGGTACGGCCCGACCGGTCCCCGGGCCATGGCGCGGGTGACCAGCGCGGTCCCCTCGGCGATCGCCGCGGCGTCCCACCGGGACCGGTCCTGCTCGGCCAGGGAGATCAGCTCACCGGACGGGCCGGTGCGGGCGGCGGCCCGGGCCTCGGTGAGCAGCATCAGGGCGAGCAGCCCGGCCACCTCGCTGTCGTCGGGCAGCAGCGCGTGCATGGCCCGGGTCAGCCGGATCGCCTCCTCGGAGAGGTCGACCCGGCGCAGGTCGTCGCCGAGGCTCGCGGTGTGCCCCTCGGTGAAGATCAGGTAGAGCACGTGCAGCACGGCGGCGAGTCGGGCCTGCCGCTCCTCCTCCGCCGGCATCCGGAACGGCAGCCCGGAGGATCTGATGCGCTGCTTGGCCCGGCTGATCCGCTGCGCCATCGTGGCCTCGGGGACGAGGAACGCGCGGGCGATCTCGGCGGTGCTGAGCCCGCCGACGGCGCGCAGGGTCAGCGCGATGGCCGACGCCGTGGAGAGCGTCGGGTGGCAGCAGAGGAAGAGCAGCACCAGGGTGTCGTCCCGGTCCCCGGTCAGCGGCTCGTCGGCGGCCGGCGCGGTCCGCCGGTCGTCACCGCCGCGCCGGGCGGCCCGGTCCTCCCGGTCCCGGCGGGCCGACTCACCACGGACCAGCTCGATCATCCGGCGGTACGCGACCTGCACCAGCCAGCCGCGCGGATGGTCGGGCAGCCCCTCGACGGGCCACTGCGTGGCCGCGGCCAGCAGCGCCTCCTGCACGGCGTCCTCGGCCGTCGCGAAGTCACCGAACCGGCGGGCGAGCACGCCGAGGACCTGCGGCGCCAGCTCGCGCAGCAGGTCCTCGACGGTGTGGTCCGGGACGCCCAGAGGTCACAGCTCCTGCGTTGGCGCCGACATGACGGGGTGCACCTCGATGGGCATGCCGAGGGGACGGCCGCCCGGTCCGGGCGCGGTGGAGATGTGCGCGGCGATCTCCACGGCCCGCTGCGGCGTCTCGCAGTCCACGATCCACCAGCCGGCCAGGAACTCCTTGGTCTCGGCGAACGGTCCCTCGGTGACCACCGGCGCGCCGTTCTCGCCGGCCCGGACGATCCGCGCCTGCTGCGGCCCGCCCAACCCCTCGGCCTGCACGAACTCCCCGTCGGCGACGAGCTTCGCGTTGACGTCGCCCATGAACCCGATGTGCGCCCGGATCTCCTCCGGCGTCCACGTGTCGATCGAGGGGAAGTCGGTCCCGGCGGCGCTGAACTGCATCAGCAGCATGTACTTCACGGTTGGCTCCTCACGCCCGAGCACCGATTGTCGGTGCTTCCACCCTCCGGTAGAAGCTGCCACCCCGCTCCTCGACATCCGTCCGGAAGAAATTTCCGGCGTCAGCCGGCCGCGCAGGAGACGGTCGGCCAGGTCCGGTTGCCGTTGTGCTGGATGGTGACCCCGAAGGTGTTGCCGCTGCCGTTCGGCCGGCCGACCATCGTCTGGGCGTTGGGCCAGGTGGCGTTGACGTTCCAGGTGGCGATGACCTTCGCGGGGGTGGGGATGTTCATGGTGACCGTCCAGGTGTTGGAGCCGGACACCGAGACGTTGAGGTTGTAGCGGTCGCTCCACTGCTGCCCGTCCGAGAGCGTCGCGGTGCAACTGCCCCCACCGCCACCGCCGCCACCGCCACCGCCGCCGTCGGGCGCCACGGCGCGGCCGGTCTGCGGGGAGATCATGCCGGCGCACAGGCCACGGCTGGCCAGCCCCTGCGCGATACGGGGGATCGCCGCGAGCGTGTTGGCGGACCACTCGTGCATGAGGATGATCTGGCCGTTGGTGAGCCGGGCGTTGGCCTGCACGATCGCGTCGACGCTCGCCCCGTTCCAGTCCTGCGAGTCGACATCCCAGATGATCTGCGTCAAGCCGTACCTCGCCAGGACCGACTGCAGGGTGGAGTTGGTCTCGCCGTACGGTGGACGGAACAGCCGGGGTGTGCCGCCGCCGGCGTTGGCGATGGCCTGCTGGGTCCGGGAGACCTCGGAGTCGATCTGCGACTGGCTCTGCTGGATCAGGTGCGGATGCGTGTAGCTGTGGTTACCGACCCACATGCCGGCGCTGACCTGCGCCCGCACCTGGGCGGGGTAGGCGGCCGCGTACTGGCCCTCGTTGAACATCGTGGCCCGCAGCCCGTTCTGCCGCAGCGCGTTGAGCAGGGCGGGGGTGTGGTCGTTGGACGGGCCGTCGTCGAACGTGAGCCCGACGTACCCGTTGCAGGCGGCAGCCCGGGCCGGGGCGGCCGCCACGGTGAGCGTGACGGCCAGGCTGCTCGCCGCGACCAGCGCGGCCGCGGCGACTCCCGCGGCCAGGGATCGCTTCGACGGTGTTCTGCTCCACATGCGGCTGGGCCCTCCTCGTGGTGGCGGGTTGCCGGCCCTCGCATCGACAGCCGTCGAGGTCCGGCGGGCGGCGCAAGTATTGGCCCGCCGCCGATGCGGAGTCAAGAATTTCCGGAAGTCCCACGCGCCGTCCGAGCCGCGACAGGCGTTGGCCGACCCGGGCTCGAACCGGAGCCTCAGCCCGGAAGTTTCGAGCCTGTTCCGATCGCCCGCCGGACGACCGGATCCGGTCGGGAACTCGGGTGGCCGAGCGGACAGGTGTGACACGTGGAGATGAGTGTGCGCGCCCGGATCCGCGCCGGCGACCCCGAGGCGTTCCGGGAGCTGTTCGACGACCACGCCCGGTCGGTCTACAACCACGGTTTCCGGTTGACCGGGGCCTGGTCGGCGGCCGAGGACGTGGTGTCGTTGACCTTCCTGGAGGCCTGGCGGCTGCGGGAGCGGGTGGACGTCGACGCCGAGGCCGGTTCGCTGCGGCCCTGGCTGCTCGGCATCGCCACCAACGTCGCGCGCAACGTGCGCCGCGCCGCCCGCCGGCACGCCGGGGCGCTGGCCCGGCTGCCTCCGCCCGAGGTGGTGCCGGACTTCGCCGAGGAGGTGGTCGGCCGTCTTCGGGACCGGGAACGGCTCGCCCGGGTCCGTACCGCTCTGGCCGCCCTGCGCCAGCCGGAACGCGAGGTGCTGGCGCTCTGCGTCTGGTCCGGGCTGGACTACGCCGAGGCGGCGGCCGCGCTCGGCGTGCCGGTCGGGACGGTGCGGTCCCGGCTGTCCCGGGCCCGCGGCAAGCTGCAGAAGCTCGTGAACGCCGGGAAGCTCCCGCCGGCCGGGGAGATCGGGGAACCGCCCGTGCGCGGTGGACAGATACCGGTCGACCGCACGATCGCGGTCCGGTTCGCTCAGGAGAGAGCCCGATGAACGCCGACGCGAGAGACGTACGCAACGAACTGGCCGGCCTGCTGCCGGCCCCGGCGGAGCGGGACCTCCCGGGCGACCGCCACCGGTTGATCCAGGAGTTCGTGATGACACAGGTACACCCGCACCGATCCCCGGCTGAGCAGGTTCCGCGGCAGCGACCGCGGCGCCGGCTGATCCTGGCGTCGGCGCTGACGGCGGCGGCCGCGGCGACCGCCGCCGTCGTGGTGATCGGCGCCGCCGGCCCCGAGGCTGCGGCCCCGATCGCCGGTGGCCGTTCCGCCCCGGTCGCGACGGGCCCGGCCGGCCACCAGATCCTGCTCGCCGCCGCCACCACGGCGGGAAGGACCCCGGCCGGTTCCGGTGCCTACTGGTACCTGCGGACCGAGGCCGCCGACTGGCGGTCGGAGAGCTGGACCCGGCGTGACGGCCGGACCTGGGTACGCGGCGGCAAGACCGGCGGCAAGGTTCTCCAACTGGCCGGACCCGTACCGTTCCGCCTGGGTGGCCCCCAGGTCAGCTTCGACGAACTTCAGCGGCTACCGACCGAGCCGGCGGCGCTGAAGGAGCGGATCGGCGAGCTCGTGCGCGACAGCGACATCCGGACGAGCGCCGGCCGGCCGGACGCGGCCATGCGGGAGCAGATGGTCTTCGACGGACTGCTGTCCCTGATCGCGCAGTTGCCCGCGCCTCCCAAGGTCCGCGCCGCCGCCTTCCAGGCCTTCGGCGGGTACCCCGAGGTGACCAGCACCGGGGCGACCGAGGGCGGGGAGGGCCTGCTGATCCGCCTGGACGCGGACTGGGCGGCCCGGCTGGTGGTCGACCCGGCCACCGCCCGCATCCGCAGGACCAACTTCTTCGTCACGGCCGACGGGGCCCGGATCTCGGCCCCGGAGGGCAGGATGTTCACCCTCACCACCGAGTGGACCGATCGCCCGCCCGCCTGACGATGGGCTCCGGGTGCGGGGGGTCGTCCCCCGGCGGCGACACCCGCACCCGATCCTCACTCGGCCGAGCCGACCTCCAGCAGCAGCGCCTGCTCCGGGTGCAGGGCGGGCAGCTGGAGTCCCACGGAACCCAGCGCCGACCCGCTCAGCGTCACCCCGCCGTCCGTGGCCAGCCAGGCCGGCGGCGCCAGTTCCAGCAGTGCCGGCTCCGGCACTCCGGCGGGCGGCCGGACCCGGTAGCGCCGGGCCGGGTCCAGGCCCGGCAGCCGCACCATGCCGGGCACCTGCGCCGCCGACGTGGCCAGCCGGGAGACCGCGTACACCGCGTGGGAGCCGTCGTGGGCGACCACGCCGTGGGCCTGGACGGCCGGGTCCGGGTGGTCGACCCGGACCACCCGGCCGCCGTGCAGCAGCGGGCGGAGCCGCTTGTGCAGCGCCACCCAGGCGGCGAGTTCGGCCCGCTCGGCCGCGCCGATCCCGCTGATGTCCCACTCGATGCCGTGGTGGCCGAAGAGCGCGGTGGCCGCCCGGAAGCCCAGGTCGTGCACGCGGTGGGTGGTGTGCGAGCGCTCCGGTCCGATGTGGGTGCCGATCAGCTCGGGCGGCAGCAGCAGGCCGGTCCAGCGCTGGATGGACAGCCGCTCCAGGGCGTCGTTGCAGTCGCTGGCCCAGACCCGGTCGGTGCGGCGCAGGATCTCCAGGTCCACCCGGGCGCCCCCGGAGGAGCAGCTCTCGATCTCCAGGCCGGGGTGCCGGGCGCGCAGGTCGTCGAGGAGCCGGTAGACGGCCACGGTCTGCGCGTGCACGCCGGGCCGCCCGCCGTGCCCGGCCTCGGTGAGGTCCCGGTTGTGGTCCCACTTCAGGTACGCGATCCCGTCGTGCTCGCTCAGCACCGCGTCCAGCCGGCCGAGCAGGTGGGCGTACGCGTCCGGGTGCGCGAGGTCGAGCACCTGCTGGTGCCGCCATTCCGGCGGGAGCCGGCCGGGGGCCTGGAGAACCCAGTCCGGGTGGGCGCGGAACAGGTCCGAGTCCGGGTTGACCATCTCCGGCTCGACCCAGAGCCCGAACTGCATGCCGTGCTTCCGGACGTGGTCGATGAGCGGTTGCAGCCCGCCCGGCCACACCTCGTCGTCCACCCACCAGTCGCCGAGGCCGGCCCGGTCGTGCCGCCGGCCGCGGAACCAGCCGTCGTCCAGCACGAAGCGTTCCACGCCCACCTCGGCGGCCCGGTCCGCGAGACCCCGGAGTCGATCCAGGTCGTGGTCGAAGTAGACCGCCTCCCAGACGTTCAAGGTCACCGGGCGGGGGCCGCGCGGGTGCTCCGGGCGGGCGCGCAGGTGGGTGTGCAGCACGTCGCTGAGCCCGTCCAGCCCGTCGGCGGAGTGCACCGCGTAGAGCAGGGGAGTGGCGTACTCCTCGCCCGGCCCGAGCAGGATCTCCCCGGGCGCGAGCAGCTCACCGCCGCCGAGGGTGGCCTCCCCGGTCGGCCGGCGCTCGGCGACCGTGACGTGGTCGCCGCTCCACGCGGTGTGCACCGCCCACACCTCGCCGTGCCCGAAGCCGAACCCGGCCGTGCCGGCGACCAGCAGCAGGGTGGCGTCGTGCCCGGTCCGGCCGTGCCGTCCCTCGCGTACCCAGGCGCCCATCGACCACGGGTGCCGCTGCGGCGCGCGCTCCCGGCACCAGCGCCCCGTCAGGTCGAGCAGTTCGGTGGCGACCGCCGGCACCGGCAGCACCGGCGTCAGCTCGCGTACCTCGTAGGGCCGGTCGCCGTCGTTGCGCAGCCGGTGTCGCACGGTCAGCAGCCCCGCGGTGGTCAGGGTGATCTCGACGGTCAGCGACAGCCCGGCGCCCGGGTCCGCGGCCCGCACGGTCACCCGTGCGGACCCGGCCGCGTCGTGGTCCCGCTCCGGTCCGGATACGCGCACCGCGTCCCCGCCCGCCGCCACGCGGCTCGGTTCCGGGTCGCCGGGCAGGTCGCCGTCGTCGGCGACGTCCAGCCCGGTGAGCCGGAAGGCCGTCGACCAGTCCCGGCCGTCCCGGTGCCCGGCCAGGCCGGGGCGGCCGCTCCAGCCGGCGCTCGGTTCGGGCAGCAGCGACAGCACGGTCGGCGCGTCGAAGCTGCTCGGCACCACCGGCGGGACGGTGGCGTCGACCAGCGCGGGCAGGTCGGCGGCCGGCAGCGGCCCGAGGTCGGCGCCCCAGTGCACGACCCGGGGCAGGCCGGGGCCGCGCGCGTCGAGCACCAGGCTGGTCCGCGCGCGGCGCAGGTGGACGATGGTCATCCCTTGCTGGCTCCCAGGGTGAGGCCCCGGACGAACTGCTTCTGCAACAGGAAGAAGATGACCAGGGTGGGGATGGCGACCAGCACCGAGCCGGCCGAGACGAGGTTGTTGTCGGTGAAGAACTCGCCGCGCAGGTTGTTCAGCGAGCTGGTCACCGGGAACTTGTCGCCGGTACGCATGAGCACGGTGGCCCAGAAGAACTCGTTGTAGATCCAGGTCACCTCCAGCGTCGCCAGCGCGGCCAGGGCCGGCCGGCACAGCGGCATGGTCACCTGCCAGTACTGCCGCCAGACGCTCGCCCCGTCCACCATGGCCGCCTCGTACAGCTCGTGCGGCAGGGCCTTCATGTAGTTGCTCAGCACGAAGACGCAGAAGCCGCACTGGAAGGCGACGTTGACCAGGATCAGCCCCCAGTAGCTGTCGTAGAGCAGCTCCGAGTCACTCATCCAGGCCGGCAGCGGGATCTCGGTGAACATCCGGAACAGCGGGATGAGCAGGGCCTGCTGTGGCAGGAGGTTCGCCGCGGTGAAGAGGCCGAGCAGCGCGATGTTGAGCTTCCAGCTGAACCGGGCGATCACGAACGCCACGCACGAGGCGAGGAAGAGGGTCAGCAGCACCGCCGGGACCGTGATGTAGACCGAGTTCAGGAAGTGCTTGCCGAACTCGGCGGTCCGCCACGCGGTGAGGTAGTTGTCGAGGGTCCAGCCGCCGAGCGAGACGTAGCCGTGGGTGGCGGTGTACTCGTACGAGCGCAGCGAGGTCAGCACCGCCCAGAGGATCGGGAAGAGCCAGCCGACCGCCACCGCGGCGAGGAAGACGTGCAGGACCACGCGGGCCGGCCGCAGTGGCCGGCGGCGGGCGGGCGGTGGCGCGGCGTCGGGCGCACGGGTCAGGGTCGCGCTGCTCATCGCCGGTCCTCCCGCATCACGGTGAACAGGTAGAGGGTGATGAAGACCAGGGAGACGACCAGCATGATGGTCGCCAGCGCCGAGCCGAAGCCGATCCGGCTCGCCTCGCCCACCACGTTCTGGGTGACCAAGGCGGAGATCAGCTCCAGGCCGTTGCGGCCCTTGTTGATGACCCAGACCAGGTCGAAGGCGCGCAGCGACTCGATCACCGTCACCACCAGCACGATGATGTTGATGGGTCGCATCACCGGGAAGACGACCCGGAAGAACGTGCTGGCCTCGGAGGAGCCGTCCACGGCGGCGGCCTCGCGCAACGACGGGTCGACGCCCTTCAGGCCGGCCAGGTAGAGCAGCATGATGTAGCCGACGTGCCGCCAGCCGGCGGCGAGGAGCACCGCCCAGATGTTGACGTTCGGGTCGCCGTACCAGTCGGTCTGGGTGCCGAGCAGCGCGTTGAGCAGGCCCTGGTCGCGGCTGTAGATGAGCTGCCAGACGAAGCCGATCAGCGCCAGCGAGAGCACCACCGGCAGGTAGAGCGCGGTCTGGTAGAACCGGCTGCCGCGGATCTCCTTGTCCAGCAGCACGGCGAGGAACATCCCGAACGGGGTGGCCACCACGAACAGCGCGGCCAGCCAGAGCAGGTTGTTCTGCACGGCCGGCACGAACGGCGGGTAGATGTTCACCACGTCGTCGTAGTTCTTCAGACCGACCCAATCGATCTCACCCAGCGGGCCGATGCCGTCCCAGTTGGTGCCGGAGAGCAGCACGGTCGCTCCCGCCGGCAGCCAGACCAGGCCGACGACGAGCAGCAGGGGCACCAGCACCATCAGCGTGATCACCACGCGGTCGGTGCCGGACAGGAGCCGTAGCCGGCGGCCGCGACCACGCGTGGTGGTGGTCGCGGCCGGCGGCGGCACGGCGCGATCCGCTTGGATCAGGGGCAGGTCGGACATGGCTGTCCTCCCCCTTCCGTCTTCAGCTGGTGAAGATCGACTTCTTCTGGTTCTCGATGCTCGTGAGCAGCCCGCTGATGTCCTTCGGGTCCTTGATGAACTGCTGCAACGCCGGGATCATCACGGTCGAGGCGAAGTCCGGCCGGGTGTCCCGGTCGAGGAACTGGGCGATCTCGGTGGCGGAGCCGACCAGCTCGGCGGCCTTCTTCTTCAGCGCGGTGTAGCCGCTGGTGTCCCCGCCGGTGTTGGCGACCAGAGTGCCGGGGTCGCCCTTCACCATGATGTTCGCGGCGTCGACGCCGCCGATGTACTCCAGCAGCTTCTTGGCGTTGGCCTCGGACTTCGGCTTGCGGGCCATCATGTAGCCGTCGATCGGCGCGTCCAGGGCCTTGGCCCCGATGGTGGAGTCGATCTCCGGGAAGGTGAAGAAGTCGATGTCGTCCTGCTCGTTCTCGTTGAACTGCTGGGCGACGAAGAGGCCGAGCAGGTACATGCCGCTCTTCTTCTGCTGCAGCGACTGGGCCGCCTCCTGCCAGGTCCGGCCCAGGGCGTCCGGCTGGTGCAGCGGCAGCAGCCCCGCCCAGGTGTCGAAGACCTTCTTGACCTTGTCGGAGGTCCACGCCTCCTTGCCGGCCATCAGGTCGACGTGGAACTGGTAGCCGTTGATGCGCAGGTTGAGGATGTCGAAGGTGCCCATCGCCGGCCAGCCGTCCTTGTCGGCGAAGGCGATCGGGTTCAAGCCGTCCTTCTTCATCTGCGTGCCGAGCGCGGTGAAGTCGTCGAGCGTCTTCGGCACCTGGTAGCCGCGCTGCTGCCACACCGACTTGCGGTAGAAGACCGCCCACGGGTAGTAGGACGCCGGCACGAAGTACTGCTTGCCGTCGTCCCCGGTCGACGCCTTCTTGAACGCGTCGGAGAATCCGGAGAGCTTGCCCCAGACGTCGCTGACGTCGCCGGCCAGGCCCTTGGCGGCGAAGAACCGCATCCGGTAGCCGGCGAACCAGGTGAACACGTCGTCCGGCTTGCCCTGCAGGTAGTTGTTGATGTTCTCCTGGAACGTGTTGTGGTCGACCGTGTTGATGTTGGCGGTGACCCCGGACTTGGTCTGGAAGCCGGCCGCCATCTTGGCGAGGACGTCCTTCGGCGTGGGGTCCGAGGCGTTCGAGCCGACCGACACGGTCTTCGAGTCGGCGCCGGAGTCGGAGTCGGAGCCGCAGCCGGCGAGCAGTCCCGTGCCGAGCAGCGCGCCCGTGCCGGCCGCGCCGGCGAGCAGCGAGCGGCGGTTCAGGCCGGCGACGGACGGGGGTACGAGTCGAGCGAGGTACTCGGCTTCGGTGCGGGGACGGGACATTGTGCCTCCTGCGTGGAAGAGGTGCGCTGCGCCCAAGGGCCGTGATCGGTGACGGGGATAGGTGTTCATGCCGGCCGCCGTAGATCCACCGAGAATCCACACGTCCGAACACAAACAGCCGGTGGCGGTTGAAGCTACCCCTTGCTTCGGCGCTGTCAAGAGGGCAGAAGGACAGCGATAACCCAGTTGTGACAACGGCGAGACAAGGTAAACGTTGGAATTTCTGTCGATGTTGGAAAGTGTTGACTTGGGTGGCGTTCGGCGGCACGCTCTGCTGTCATGCGGAACTGGCACGGCGAGCAGATCTGGTACGGCGCGGACTACAACCCGGAGCAGTGGCCCGAGGAGACCTGGGCCGAGGACGTCGAGCTGATGCGCCGCGCCGGGGTCAACCTCGTCTCGGTCGGGATCTTCTCCTGGGCCCTGCTGGAACCCGCTCCCGGCCGCTTCGAGTTCGGCTGGCTGGACCGGGCGCTCGACCTGCTGCACGACGGCGGGATCAGCGTCGACCTCGCCACCGCCACGGCCAGCCCGCCGCCCTGGCTGGCCCACAGGCACCCGGAGACGCTGCCCCGCCGCGCCGACGGCACGATCCTCTGGCCGGGCGGGCGGCAGGCGTACTGCCCCAGCTCGCCGGTGTTCCGCGAGCGCTCGCTCGCCCTGGTCGAGGCCGTCGCGGGCCGGTACGCCGACCATCCGGCCGTCGTCATGTGGCACGTCTCCAACGAGCTGGGCTGCCACAACGTGCACTGCTACTGCGACGTCAGCGCCGAGGCGTTCCGCGCCTGGCTGCGCGGGCGCTACGGCGACCTCGACGCGCTCAACGCCGCCTGGGGCACCGCGTTCTGGAGCCAGCGCTACCACGACTGGGCCGAGGTCAACCCGCCGCGGACCGCCCCGACCTTCGCCAACCCCACCCAGCAGCTGGACTTCCTGCGCTTCTCCTCCGACGAGCAGCGCGCCCAGCTGCGCGCCGAGCGGGAGCTGCTGACCCGGCTCACCACCCAGCCGGTCACCACGAACTTCATGATCGGCACCGGCATCAAGTACCTCGACTACCACTCCTGGGCCGCCGACGTGGACCTGGTCGCCAACGACCACTACCTCACCGCCGCCGACCCGCAGCCGCACGTCGGCCTCGCGCTGGCCGCCGACCACACCCGGGGTGTCGCCGGCGGCGACCCGTGGCTGCTCATGGAGCACTCCACCAGCGCGGTGAACTGGCAGCCGCGCAACATCGCCAAGACCCCCGGCCAGTTGCGCCGCAACAGCCTCGCCCACGTGGCGCGCGGCGCCGACGGGGTGCTGTTCTTCCAGTGGCGGGCCTCCCGGGCCGGCGCGGAGAAGTTCCACTCCGCGCTGGTCCCGCACGCCGGTCCGGAGACCAAGGTGTTCCGCGAGGTCTGCCGGCTCGGCGCGGACCTGCGGGCCCTGGCCGAGCTGCGCGGCAGCCGGGTCGACGCCGACGTGGCCATCCTTTTCGACTACGAGGCCTGGTGGGGTGCCGAACTCGACTCCCACCCCAGCGTCGACGTCACCTACGTCGACCGGCTCACCGCGCTGCACGACGCGCTCTGGCGGGCCGGGGTCACCGCCGACGTGGTGCACCCGTCCACCGACCTGTCCCGCTACCGGCTGGTCCTGGCGCCCACCCTCTACCTGGTCCGCGACGCCGACGCCGACGCGCTGCGCCGGTACGTCGAGGCCGGCGGGACCGCGCTGGTCACCTACTTCAGCGGCATCGTCGACGAGCACGACCACATCCGGCTCGGCGGCTACCCGGGCGCGTTCCGCGAGCTGCTCGGTGTCCGCACCGAAGAGTTCTTCCCACTCCGGGCCGGTGAGTCGGTCCGCCTCGACGACGGCACGACCGCCGACGTGTGGACCGAATGGCTGCACGCCGAGGGCGCCGAGGTGCTCGCCGCGTACGCCGACGGGCCGTTGCCGGGCGTGCCGGCGCTGACCCGGCACGCGGTCGGCGCGGGCGCGGCCTGGTACCTCGGCACCCGGCTCGACGGGGCTGCCACCGACGGGCTGGTGGCCCGGCTGCTCGTCGAGGCGGGCGTCCGCCCTGCGGCGACCGTGCCGGAGGGCGTCGAGGTGGTCCGTCGTCGCACGGCCGACCGGAGCTGGCTGTTCGTCATCAACCACACCGACGCCGAGGCCCGGTTGTCGGTCACCGGCGCCGAACTGCTCTCCGGTGTCTGGTGCGACGGCGAGTTGGTCGTCCCGGCGGGGGAGGTGGCCGTCGTCCGCGAGACGTCCGGCGGCGCAGGCGACCGGGCCCTGCCGTCCGGACCGCCGGACGCCGGCGCGCCCGCGGTGCGACGAATGACCGACGCGGTCTGACGTCTCGTGCCGCCCGAAGGGAGTTCGATGCTCGCCCAGCAACGGCAGACCGCCATCCTGGAGCTGATCCGCCAGCGCGGCGGCGTCCGGGTCAGCCACCTGGTCAGCCGCTTCGGGGTGTCGGACATGACCATCCGGCGGGACCTGGAGGTGCTCGCCGAACGGGGCCTGGTCGACAAGGTCCACGGGGGAGCGACACTGGCCGGCCCCGGCTCCGCCGAGGAGCCGGGCTTCGCGGCCAAGTCGATCCGGCAGCAGGCCGAGAAGCGGGCCATCGTCGAGCGGGCCGCCGGCCTGGTCGAGCCCGGCATGGCCATCGCGCTCTCCGCCGGCACCACCACCGCCGCCCTGGCCGCCCGGCTGGCCGACGTCCGGGGGTTGACCGTCGTCACCAACTCGATCCCGGTCGCCGACGCCCTCTACCAGAACCCGCGGGCCGACCAGACCGTCGTGCTCACCGGCGGCATCCGTACCCCCTCGGACGCGCTGACCGGGCCGGTGGCCGAGGCGGCCATCGCGGCGCTCAACGTCGACCTGCTCTTCCTCGGCGTGCACGGGATGAGCCCGCGCACCGGGTTCACCACCCCGAACCTGCTGGAGGCGGCCGTCAACCGGCGGCTGATCGGCGCGGCCCGGCGGCTCGTGGTGCTCGCCGACCATACCAAGTGGGAGACCATCGGCATCGCCACCATCGCCCCGCTGGAAGCGGCCGACGTGCTCGTCACCGACGGCGGGCTGCCCCCGGAGGGCCGCCAGCAGATCGGCGAGCAGGTCGGTGAGCTCATTGTGGTCGACGTCGACTGACCGGCCCGGCTTTCAGGCACTTCACAGGCGCCCAGGTTAGGGTCCCCTTCGTGGCCCCGTGCGCTCCAGGGTGGAGCGCGCCCACGGTGGAAGCGGAGTGGCGATGGTCTTCAAGAAGATGTTGAGCGCGTTCGGCGTGGGCGGCCCGAGCGTCGACACCGTGCTGACCAACCCCAACACCCGGCCGGGCCTGACCCTGGACGGGCACGTCAACCTGGTCGGCGGCGACGCACCGGCGAGCATCGAGCAGATCACCGTCGGCCTGGTCACCCGGGTCGAGATCGAGAGCGGCGACACCGAGTACGCCGGCGTCATGGAGTTCCACCGGATGCCGGTGAGCGGGCCGCTGGAGCTGGCCCCGAAGCAGCAGCTGTCCATCCCGTTCCAGCTCCCGGTGCCATGGGAGACCCCGGTCACCGACGTGTACGGCCAGCGGCTGCACGGCATGACCATGGGCCTGCGCACCGAGCTGGCGATCGCCCGGGCCGTGGACAAGTCCGACCTGGACCAGGTGGCGGTGCACCCGCTGCCGATCCACGAGCGCATCCTCGACGCCTTCCAGGCGCTCGGCTTCCGGTTCAAGCACGCCGACCTGGAGCGCGGCCACATCCGTGGGGTGCAGCAGACGCTCCCCTTCTACCAGGAGATCGAGTTCTTCGCCGCGCCCCAGTACGCCCGGGTGACCAACGAGGTCGAGCTGACCTTCGTCACCAGCCAGCACGGCGTCGAGGTGATCCTGGAGTGCGACAAGCGCGGCGGCTTCCTCACCCCCGGGCACGACGCCTTCGGTCGCTACGCCGTCCCGCACAGCGACGCGGGCCGCACCGACTGGGTCCAGGTGGTCGACGGCTGGCTGCGGGAGACCACCTCGCGCTACGGCAACCTGCGCGCGCACGGCTTCGGCGCGCCGCACGGGCACCACGGGCACCGCGGCGCGGGCATGGGCGGCATGGTGGCCGGCGCCGCGCTGGGTGTAGCGGGCGGCCTGGTCGCCGGTGAGCTGATCGAGGACGCCTTCGAGGGCGATTTCGGCGACTTCGGCGGGGAGTGACCACACGCGACGATGCCCCCGGGGGGACTCCCCGGGGGCTCGTCGTCTCAGGAGCGGCTCCGGTCAGTGCCGGGCCTTGCGCTCCTCACCGCTGCGGAAGTTGCTTCCGGCCTTGGCCAGGCCGCGGCTACCCAGGTAACCGATGGTCAGCAGCGTGATGAAGAACCAGGCCTGCGGGGCGCGGAAGATGTCCACCCCGACCGAGTTCTTGCCGACCAGGAAGGACGCCACCAGCACGGCCGCGACCGACGCGACGTAGACCCAGAATTCGGTCGTCGCGAACGACGGCTTGGTCTCCGTACCGGGCGACTGGATCGCCTGCTCCCGATGCCCGTCGTGCATCATCGGCATGGGGCGGGTCGGCGTCTCCTGCATGGCGGCCCGGTTGGACATGTCCTGTGCCGGCCGGTTCATCGGCCTGGCGGATGCAGCCTGCGTGCTCATCTGGTCCTCCTCAGGATTTGATGAGTCGTTCTCTGCACACCACCCGCCCCGCTGCCGCAGGTCGGCCACGGCGCGGTTCGCGCTCTGTGGCGGGGGCACCCTCGGTCTACCCCTGGCCCCGGTGAGGTAACGCCACCTCGCGGCCGAATAGGAGCGCCGGCGGCCAGGACCCCGGGACGATGCCGGGAAACGGACATCCGGGCGGGTAGTGGGCGCAGCCGGGGCCGCACGGGCCGGCCGGTTTCAGCCTCCGGTCGTCGGGCACGCAAGGAAGATCCCGAGAAATCTGCGAGGTGGTTCACGTGCGTGAGGACGACATGCGGCAGCAGGCCGCCCGGCGGGCCGAGGAGCGGATCGCCGGCGGCGTCTACGGCGAGGGCGCGCTCGACGAGGTCACCGTGCCGCAGACCGACGTGCTGCGGGTCATCCAGGAGGAGGATCCGGACGACCCGGCGCACGCCCCGGTCGACCCGAACGTGTTGCGCGACGGCGGCCCGACCCGGGGCCAGGGCGCGGTCACCACGACCGGCGGCACCGCCGGTCCGGCCAGCGTCCGCCGGGTGGCCCGCCAGCCGGAGCAGCACCGGGGCAGGGTGGCCCCGACCACCACGGGCGACGCCACCACCGGCGGCCTGAGCACCCCGGCCGGCGGCTCCACCAGCGACGCCTCGTCGAGCGGCAGCCAGGTCGGCAACTTCACCAACGACCAGGCCAACCCCGGCTGACACCCGGGCACAAAGGGCGGAGGGGGCGGCCAAGGCCGCCCCCTCCGCCCGCGCCTGGGGCCGGACCCCTCCCGCTCCCGCCTCACCCCTCCCCACCCGCGTCGATCATGAGGTTGACGGCGGTGTTGATCTCCATTTCCGCCGCCAACCTCATGATCAACGGGGTGTAGGGCGTGGGCCCGGGGGGTGGTCAGGGGGTGCGGAGGATGCCCAGGCGTTGGGTGGCTCGGGTCAGGGCCACGTAGAGGTCGCTGTGGCCGCGTGGGGACTCGGCGACGATCCGGTCCGGGTCCACCACCAGCACCGAGTCGAACTCCAGGCCCTTGGCCTGCTCGGTGGTGAGGACCACCACCCGGTTCGCCAGCTCCGGCTGCTCGCCGACGGTCGCCTCGGGCAGCGCGGCGACGACCGCCGCCCCCAGCTCGTCCACCCGGCCGGCCGGCACGATCACCCCGAGCCGGCCGTCGGCCAGCCCGGCCGCCTCCCGGGCGGTCGCCTCGACCAGCTCGGCGGCGAGCCGGTCCGCCGGCACCGTACGGTCCCACGGCGGCACGCCGCTGGCGCGTACGGAGCGGGGTGGGCGCAACGCCGGGTCGATTTCGGCCAGCACCTCGGCGGCGACCGCCATGATCTCGGCCGGGGTGCGGTAGCTGACGGTCAGCTCCTCCAGCCGCCACCGGTCCGCCACGTACGGCGCCAGCGCCTCCTGCCACGACGGCGTGCCGGCGAGCGCGCCGGTCTGTGCCACGTCGCCCACGATCGTCATCGACCGGCTCGGGCACCGGCGCATGAGCAGGCGCCAGGCCATCGGCGACAGCTCCTGCGCCTCGTCGACGATCACGTGTCCGAACGCCCACGTACGGTCGGCGGCGGCACGCTGCGCGGTGGTGAGCCGGTCGGCCTCCTCCTGCCGCTCGGAGAGCCGGTCGGCGTCGATCAGGTCGGTGACGCCGAGGATCTCGCCGCCGTCCGCCTCGTCCTCCACGTCGATCGAGCGCGAACCCCGCCAGATCTCCAGCACGCCCTCGGCGTACTCGCGTTCCAGGGCGCGGATCCGCTCCCGGCGGGCGGCGGCGGCGCGCTCGTCCTCGCCGAGCAGTTCCGCCGCCTCGTCCAGCAGCGGCACGTCGGCCGGCGTCCAGCCGCCCGGCTCCCGGTGCAGCGCGGCCCGCTCCGCGTCGGTGAGCATCGGCGCGGCGGCGGCGATCCGCTCCGGCGACTCGAACAGGTCGGCGAGCAGCCGCTGCGGGGTGAGCACCGGCCACAGCTCGTCCAGCGCGGCCCGGATCCCCGGCTCGTCGCGCAGCTCCCGGCGGATCTCCGCCCGGTCGGCCTCGGAGAGCAGGTTCTCCCCGCCGAGCGGGTCGGCGCCGATCCGCTCGGCCACCTGGTCGGCGAGCGCGTGCACGATCTCGATGTCGAACAGCGCCCGGGCCAGGTTGTGCGGGCGCTCGGTGCGGCGGACCCGCTCCCGAGCCTGGCGCACGGTCTCCGGGTCGAGGGTGAGGATCTCCCGCTGGGGCAGTTCGATCTCCAGCGGCTCGTCCGGCACCCACTGCCGGTCCCGCACCGCGTTGGCCAGCACCTCGGCCAGCACGGCACGGCCCTTCAGCGCCGCGGTGGCCGCCGGCTCGGTGCGCCGAGCGTGCACGCCGGGGAAGAGGTCGGCCTGGGTACGCAGCAGCACGCCCGTCTCGGCCAGCGCCGGCAGCACCTGGGAGATGTAGCGCAGGAAGGTGGGGTTCGGGCCGACCAGCAGCACACCCCGGGTGGAGAGCTGCTGGCGGTGGGTGTAGAGCAGGTACGCGGCCCGGTGCAGCGCCACCGCGGTCTTGCCGGTGCCCGGCCCGCCCTGCACCACCATGACGCCCGGCAGGTCGGCCCGGATGATCCGGTCCTGCTCGGCCTGGATGGTCTCGACGATGTCGCGCATCCGCCCGGTACGCCCGGCGTTCAGCGCGGCGAGCAGCGACGCCTCGCCCGTCACCTCCTCGTGGGCGGTGGGGGAGGCGGCGGCGATGTCCAGCACCTCGTCGTTGAGCCCGGTGACCTTCCGCTCCCGGGTGCGCAGGTGCCGCCGCCGGCGGACCCCCTGCGGGTTGGCGGCGGTCGCCAGGTAGAAGGCACGGGCGGCGGGGGCGCGCCAGTCGATCAACAGCGGGTCGTAGTCGCCGGACGTGTCGAAGATGCCGATCCGGCCGATGTAGTGGCACGAGTCGTCGTCGCCGTCGAGGCGGCCGAAGCAGAGGCCGGCCTCCACGGCGGCGTACTGCTCGACCTGTTCGGCGTACATCCGCACGGTGAAGTCGCGCTGCGACCGGGCCTGCTGCGTGCCGCCGGTGGCGCGCAGCTCCTCGGTGAGCCGGCGGGCGGCCTGGTCCCGCAGCCCGTCCAGCCGGTCGTAGAGCATCGAGACGTACTTCTGCTCGCGACCGATCTCGTCGTTCTGGTGCAGCTCACCCGACACGGCGGAGTGCGTTGACAAGCCGGCTCCTCATCGCCTAGAATTGCGGCAGGAATGGCTTTCTGAAGCCATTCCTTTTTGTGTTTGAACTGAGAAAGATACCGCGCGGTGGGCCGCCGGACCAAGCCTCGCCGGCGTCCACGACCACGCCACACCGCAGGCTCGCACACGAAAGCGGGGCCCGGCCGGCACACGCCGACCGGACCCCGAGGAGTCCGCTTGCGGGGATCTCAGCCCTTCGCCGCCTGGTACAGCCGCTCGGGCCGCACGAGACCGGCCAGCACGCGGCCGTCGTCGGTGAGCAGCACGCTGAACAGCTTGCCGGTGAGCAGCCGGCCGCTGCCCCAGTCGCCGCTCACCCGCTGCAGCCCGCCGAGCACCTTCGCCATCATGTCGGCGTCCGGTCCGGCCGCCTCGCCCGGCTTCGCGCCCGGCTTCCCGCCCGCCGCTCCCGCGGCGCCGGCCGCGTCGAGCTTCGCCACCAGCACGGTGGTCCAGCCGGTCCCCACGGTACGCACGTCCGGGTCGGCCTCGCCCCGCTCCCGGTGCTGCCGGCCGGCCGGCCCGCGCTCGTCACCCGCCGGCTCCTCCTTGACCGTCACACCAGGCGGCGGGTTGAACCGGAACTGGTCGGCGTCCGGCGTGCGGAAGTCGACCTGCGTGAAGGCCACCTCGAACGCCGGCTCGTCCACGCCGTCGGCGAGCACCTCGAAGCGCAGCGGCACGTGCTCCTTCGCGTCCAGCGCGACCCGCACCTGGTGCACCAGCGAGTCCCGGTCGCGCGGGGTCAGCACCAGCTCGTACACGCTGCGCCCGGCGACGGTGGCGGAGCGGCCGACGGTGACCGCGGTGCTCGGGTCGATCGCCTCGAGCGCCCGGTCGGCGGCGTCGGCCGGGGTGGCCGGTGCCGACTCGAGGTCCTTGGCGTCCGCCGGCAGCTTCCGGTGGGACGCCGTGTTGGCCCGGCTGTCCCAGGTCCAGACGTCGCGCCCGTCGCGCAGCACGTCCCGCTCGCCCAGCGTGTCGACCAGGGCGAGCCGCTGCCGCTCCGGGCCGGCGTACCAGACCCGCAGCGTGTGCGTGCCGCTGACCAGGCTGGCCAGTTCGTTCCCGGCGGCCTGCCCGACCAGCCCGGCGATCGGAGGCAGCCCGAGGTCGGCGCGCTGCACGACGGTGCCGGAGAGCCCGTCGAGGCGGGACGTCCGCAGGTCCTCCAGGAGCTGGGCGGCGGTGCGCGGCGGCAGCGCCGGGTCGGCGCCGGCCGCGAACGTGCCGACGGCGGCGCCGCCCCCGATCACGGCGACCCCCGCGGTCACCGGGACCAGCCAGCGCAGCACGGCGCGGTTCTTCAGTACGGACATGATGTGCACCTCCTGACGGTAGATGGTGCACCAGGGCCGCTGTGAGAGCGCTGAGGAGATTCCCTAGGGGGTGTCACCTGGTGGCACCCTTGACCCGTGCGGTTGCTGGTGGTGGAGGACGAGACGCGGCTGGCCGCGTCGCTGCGGCGGGGTCTGCAGGCGGAGGGCTTCGTGGTCGACGTCGAGCCCACCGGGCCCGGCGGGCTGGACGCCGCCCGGCACGGCGACTACGACGCGATGATCCTCGACGTGATGCTTCCCGGGCTGTCCGGCTACGAGGTGGTGCGCCGGCTGCGCGCCGAGGAGCGCTGGCTGCCGGTGCTGATGCTCTCGGCCAAGGACGGCGAGTACGACCAGGCCGACGGTCTGGACTGCGGGGCCGACGACTACCTCACCAAGCCGTTCTCGTACGTGGTGCTGCTGGCCCGGCTGCGGGCGCTGCTGCGCCGCGGCGCCCCGGAGCGCCCCGCCGTGCTCGCGGTCGGTGACCTGCGGTTGGATCCGGCGCGGCGGCGGGTGACCCGGTCCGACGCCGAGGTGGCCCTGACCGCCCGCGAGTACGCCCTGCTCGCCTACCTGATGCGCCGCCCCGGCGAGGTGGTCTCCAAGACCGAGCTGCTGGACCACGTCTGGGACGCCTCGGTGGAGACCGCGCCGAACGCGGTCGAGGTCTACGTCGGCTACCTGCGCCGGAAGATCGGCCGGGACCGGCTGGAGACGGTCCGCGGCGCCGGCTACCGGCTCGCCACATGAGGCGCCGGCTCAGCGCGCTCCTGCCGGACCTCGGGCTGCGGTCCCGGCTGCTCGCGCTCGGGGTGCTCGGGCTGGTCCTCGGGTTCGCGCTCGGCGGGGCGCTGCTGCTCGGCGCGCTCGGCTGGACGTTGCAGCGCTCCGTCGACGCCGAGGCGCTCCGCACCGCGGACGCCGTCGCGCTGCTGACCGCCGAGGACGCGCTGCCCGATCCGCTGCCGGTGGCCGGCGGGCAGCTCCGCGTCCAGGTGATCGACGGCCAGGGCCGGATCCGGGCCGCCTCCATCGACGCCGACCGGCTGGTGCCCATGCTCGGCGCCGACCAGCTGCGCGCCGGGGAGCGCCAGCGGCTGGTGGTGGACGGGCGGCGGGTCGGCCTGACCGGGCCGGTGCGGGTGGTGACCGTGCCGGCGGGCACCCCGGACGAGCCGCGCACCGTGCTGGTGGCGAAGTCGATGTCCGACGTCCGGCACAGCCTGCACGTGGTCCGGAACCTGCTGCTGGTCGGTTTCCCGCTGCTGGTGGCCGGGCTGGCCGTGGTGGCCTGGCGGGTGGTGGGGGCGACCCTGCGCCCGGTGGAGGCGCTGCGCAGCGGGGCCGCCGAGATCACCGGCCGGGCCGGGGCGGAGCGGCTGCCCGTGCCGGCCGGGCGGGACGAGATCCAGCGGCTGGCGGTCACCCTCAACGACATGCTGGACCGGCTGGCCGCGTCCCGGGACCGGCAGCGGGCGTTCGTCGCCGACGCCGCGCACGAGCTGCGCAGCCCCCTAACGAACATGCGCACCGAGCTGGAGGTGGCCCGGCGGCTGGGCGACCCGGACTGGCCGGCGGTCGCGGAGAACCTGCTCGCCGACACCGAGCGGCTCAGCCGGCTCGTCGACGACCTGCTGCTGCTGGCCCGCCTCGACGAACAGGCCGCCCGGCCGGACCGTCCCGCGCCGCACGCGGTCGGCCCGGTGGAGCTGGGGGAGCTGCTCCGCGGGGTGGCGGATCGCTATCCGTCCCCGCCGCTGCGCCACACCCCACCGGCCGGGCCGCTCTGGACCGAGGGGGACCCGGGGGAACTGCGCCGAGTGCTGGTCAACCTCGTGGAGAACGCGCTGCGGCACGCGCACGGCGAGGTGCGGCTCGCGGTCACCGGCCCGCACACCGACCCGCCGGTGCCCCGGCAGCGGGGCGGTTCGGCGTACCACCTGGTCACGGTGACCGACGACGGGCCGGGCATCCCGGCGGCGGACCGGGAGCGGGTCTTCGCCCGCTTCACCCGCCTGGACGACGCCCGGGCGCGTGACGCCGGCGGCGCCGGCCTCGGCCTGGCCATCGTGCGGGAGCTGGTCCGCCGGGCCGGCGGCGCCGTCGAGCTGGCCGACGCCGAGCCGGCGGCGGCCACCCCGGGGCTGCGTGTGACGGTACGGCTGCCGGCGCTGGCCGACCCGGAGGTGGACTGAACTCCCCGGCGTCAGCCGATCCGGGCGGCGAGGTCACGCACGGCGGTCTGGTACGCCGTACGCGTGTGGTACGGCCAGTGCCGTTCGAGCGGTGGTGGCACGGTGTCCGCCGGATCGATGGTGAGGCTGCTCGGATCGCGGAGCCGGACGTCGACGGACCGCGTCTCCGGCGCCCCGCAGGCCACGTTCCCGCCCTCCGACGGGTCGAAGATGGGCCCGCCGACCGGGTCCGTGTCGCGCCACAGGTTGCGCCACCGCCAGTCGAGCCGGTCGCCCAGGTCGCACAGCGTCCGCGGGCCGAGGTAGGCGGGGTAGAGGCGCGTGTAGAGGCGGCTCAACGGGGACCCGTGGGTCAGCAGCGCCACGCGGCGCAGGACGTCCGGCGGCAGTTGCAGGATCGTGGCCGCGGCCAGGACGGAGCCGTGGCTGTGTCCCGAGATGACGACCTTGCCGCGCGCGCCGAGCGCGGAGACCCGCTTGGCGAGTTCGGGCACGGCCCGGGCGGCGTAGCAGGGCGGCGCGAAGGGGTGGACGGTACGGGGCCAGAAGTCGCCGAGGTCCCACAGGGCGGCCACGGTGCGCCGCGTCTGCGCCGACCGGTACGAGCGGAAGGCGAGGATCATGAGGCCGATGACGAGCAGGCTGATGAGCCAGACCCCGCCGTCGGTGACGTACGCGGTCAGCAGGGTCGCGTGCTCGGGTTCCGCGGTGAGCCTGCCGACGAGCTGGGTGGGCCCGATGCCGATCACGTCGAATGCGATGGTGGCCAAGCCCAGCGAGGACATCACGAGGAACGTGATGAGGATGGGCCCCAGCTCCTCGGCCACCCGGGATCTGGCGATGGCCTCCCGGACCTCCTCGCGCCGGTTCGTCTCCCGGGCCGGGACGTCCGGGTAGTCCCGCTCCACGATCCGCGCGGCGCGGCGCCGCCTCCTGCGGCGGGTGACCAGGAGCGTGAGGGAGGCCGCGGCGGTGGCGATCACCAGTGCGGCCAGGCCGGCCAGCGCGGCCCACCAGTAGGCGACCGGCGGGTCCAGGGGAGCGGTGTCCGACGGGTCCGGCCGGATCGGGCCGGGGACGGAGCCACGGTCGAGGAAGTCGGCGACCCGGAAGACCAGGGCGGCGGCGAGGGCGCCGGCGACTGTGACCGAGGCCGCCGCCACGACCGGCATGCCGAGCCCGGCCAGGAAGGGCCGGGTGCCGGCCGCCCGGGGCGCCACCGTGACGAGGGCGAGCACCATCACGAGAAGGCCCTGCGCCGCGATCAGGCCACCGACCGTCCCCTCGTAGCCGGGCAACTGCCCGGGCAGCAGACGGATGTCGCGGGCCAGGGCGGCGTACCCGAGGCTCAGGAGGGTCACCGCGGCGGTCGCTCCCGACAACGGGCGCAGCACGCGGCGGACGGTCCGCGGGGTGGCCGGCACGGGCAGGCAGAGCAGCACCCCGCCGCAGGCGAGCAGGCCGAGGGCGGCGACGAACAGGATCCGGCCGGCCACGCCCTCCGCGGAGGAGATCCCGGCGAGCAGGCTGACATCCAGCGTGCCGGCGCCGATCGTCACGTGGATCCGCCGCAGCCACGCCGGCGTCCGCTCGTCGTCCCAGAATCCCGGCAGGCTGAGGCTCTCGTTCACGCGGAAGGGCTGGGGGCGGGACGGTGGCGCGCCGAACCCCTCGAACGCCCGCGCCGAGCGGGCGCCCAGGCGCCAGATGACGCGCAGCCCGAACAGCGGGACGAGCGCGAGCAGGGCCAGCCGGGGGCCCATCGGCAGGGCGTGCAGCCAGGACAGGTAGGGGCGGCCGTCGCGGCACCGGTGGTAGGGCACGCACTGCCAGCCGACGAGGTCCAGCGTCACCCCGACGGCGGAGAGCACGAACGCGGCCGTGAGGGTTCCGGCCAGCAGCCGGCACAGCACCGCGAACAGGGCGGACCGGTCGGTCGATGCCGGGCGCAACCGGATCGCGAGGTTGCTCAGCATGAACGGCAGGAGCAGCAGCATGGAGGCCGTCCGCACCGCGGTGCCGGCCGTCAGCGCACCCCAGCGGTACGCCTCGACGGCGATCCCGGCGGTGGCCCCGCCCGCCGGACCGGCCCCGGGCCGGGGCCGGTAGAACCCGGCGTGGCCGTCCCCGGCGACCCGGTCGACGATCGGATGGTCGAGGATCTTCTCCGCGGTCCCGCCGGACACCCCGTGCACCCTCAGCTCGACGGTGTCGCCCCCCGGTGCGGTGTCCACGACGACAGGGTCACAGACCCACGGCGCGCCCACCGCCGATACGGCACAACCCGCGGGGGACCGACGGTCAGCGGCGCCGTTTCGTGCAGACCGGGCCGGTCCGCGCGACGCTGTCGGTCGACCAGACCAGCGCGACCGTGAAGCAGTAGTCGGTGGTGCGGTCGAGGCCGTAGGCGATGTAGTCGGCGGAGCCGGCGGGCAGGGTCAGGAAGGTGCGCTGCGGCTGCCCGGAGCGGCCACCGGCGACCACCACGGGCCCCTCGGCCCCGGCCGGGTAGGTCCAGCTCAGCAGGATGCTGTCCCGCCGGTCGGTCAGGGTGAGCTGCCCGGGCGGCGTGCCGGGTGAGGCGGCCGGCGCGGCGGTCGGCGTGCCGGCGGTGGGACCGGCCGAGGACGCCCGCCCGGTCGGCGCGGGCGCCGGGGTGTCCCGCCCGCGGTCCACCCGGGACACCCCGGCGATCACGGCGATGGTGCCGAGCAGCAGCGCCACCACCACCCCGGCCACCACCAGCGGCAGCCACGGCGTGTTCCGGCGCTCGGCGGCGGCCGGCCGGGGCACGTGCACGGGCAGGTGGCGCGACGGCGCCTCGGGCTCGGCGGCCGGGGGCACCCGGCGTACGCCCGCCGGCTCGGCGTCGGTCAGGCCGACCACGGTCGGCGGCAGCGCGCTCTCCCCGGGCCGCCAGGGCTCGTCGGCCGGCTCGTCCGGCGGCCAGGGGTAGTCGGCGAACGCCTCGTCGTCCGCCTCGGGCGGGGTGCGGGGCGTCGGCACGTGCGGGGCCTCGGCCCGGTCGGGCGGGCGGTAGAGCGGCGTCTCGACCGGGTCGTCGAGCGTCGGCGGCCGGTAGGGCGGCAGGTCGGGCGGCCCCTCGGCGGGCGGGGGGACGCGGGCGGCCGGCACCACGGGGGTCTCCCGGGCCGGTGGTTCCGCCGCGCAGACATGGTCCGGGTCGGCGGCGGCCCGGACCAGCCCGGCGACCTGGGTGGCCAGCGGGTCGTCGGCGGCCAGGTGCTCCCGGCACAGCTCCTCGGCGAGGGTCAGGTGCTCGTGGGACTCGGGGTAGCGGCCGCAGTCGCGTTCCATGGCACCGAGCTTGGCCAGCATCTTGATGCCGCTGGGATGGCCGTCGCCGTAGACCTCGCGGTGCAGCTCCCAGGCGTCCTGCAGCCGGTCGCGGGCCAGGTCGCACTGGCCGCGGGCGTATTCCACCGTGGCCAGGTCGGCGTGCGCGGCCAGCACCCGCTGCGACTCCGGCCCGTCGCGGGCGGTCAGCTCGATGATGACGTCGGAGTAGAGCCGTGCGGCGCGGGCGTCGCTGCCGACCCTGTGCAGCACCGCGGCCAGGGTCGCGGCGGCGGTGACCGTGCGCTCGTCGGAGCGCCCGAACAGCCGGGTGGTGGCCGCGTACGCGAACGCGGCCCAGCCGCGTGCGGAGTGCGGTTCGCCGAGCGCCACGAGCACCCGGGCCTGTAGGCCGGCGGCCTCGGCCAGCTCGGCGGAGGCGTTGGCGGGGCGGGGGTCGGCGTCGCTCAGGGCGTCGGCGAGCAGTTGCTGGGCACCGGTGAGGTCGCCTTCGGACACCAGGTGGTGCGCCTGGACAGTCAGGTCAGCGAAGCCGGAGGACACGCCCCATCGTGCTCATCCGACGACGGTAAGTACAACCCCCGCTGTGGATCAGTTTGGTCGCGATCCGGTCAGGTGGTCGGCGAGGGTCTCGCTGATCCGCCGGAGCTGGTCCACCTGGGCCGGGCTGAGCGCGTCGAACAGGTGCCGGCGTACCCCGGCGACGTGGCCGGGTGCGGCGGCGGCCAGGGTGGCGAAGCCGGCGTCGGTGAGGACGGCGAGCTGGCCGCGCCGGTCCGTGGCGCACTCCTCCCGGCGGATCCACCCGGCGGCCTCCAGCCGGGCGGCGGCGTGCGAGAGGCGGCTGCGCGAGGAGCCGGTGGCGTCGGCCAGGTCGCTCATCCGCAGCCGCCGGTCGGGGGCCTCGGAGAGCCGGACCAGGATCTCGTAGTAGGCGTGCGGCATCCCGGCGTCGCGTTGCAGCTCGCGGTCGAGGGTGTCCATCAGCGCGCGGGAGGCGGTGAGGAACGCCCGCCAGGTCCGCTGCTCGTCGGGGTCCAGCCACCGGGTCATGACGGCCATCATACCGCAAGTTGTTGAACGCTCAACAAAACCGCGCTACGGTCGGTGTCATGGGAATCCACCGCCTCAACCACGCCGTCCTCTACGTCCGTGACCTCGACCGCAGCGTCGCCTTCTACCGCGACGTGCTCGGCTTCCGGCCGGTGCCGATGACGCCGGACGGCTTCCGGGGCGCCGCGTTCCTCCAGGCGCCCGACTCCACCAACGACCACGACCTCGGGTTGTTCGAGATCGGCGCGGCCGCCGGACCCTCCCCGGCCGGCCGGGCCACCGTCGGCCTCTACCACCTCGCCTGGGAGCTGGACACCCTGGATGAGCTGGCCGCCACCGCCGAGCGGCTGGCCGCCGCCGGCGCCCTGGTGGGCACCTCGGACCACGGGACCACCAAGAGCCTCTACGGCCGCGACCCCGACGGGCTGGAGTTCGAGATCGTCTGGATCGTGCCGGCCGCCCTGCTCGACGACGCGGCCCTCGCCGCCCGCAAGCGGATCGGCCGGCTCGACCTGGACCGCGAGCGGCAGCGCTACGGCGGTCAGACCCGCGGCGGCGTGGGGATCTCCGTTCCCGCCTGACCGTCCATGCGGTAGAACGGCAGCATGTCGACCGACGCCGTCCTGCGCGAGCTGCTCGTCCGGCAACTCGACCACTGGTTGCCCGCCGCGCTGCACCGTTCGCGGCGGGCCACCCTCGCTCTCGCGTACGCCGGGAGCGACGTCGCTGGCGCGGAGGCCGCGCTGCGGGTGGTGGCCGAGTTCGCCGACCGGCTGCGCGGCCGGCGGCTGACCGTGCTCGTGGTCGCCGACGGCGGGGCGGAGCTGCCGGCCCGGCTGGGCGCGGCCGAGGCCGCCCTGCCGGCGGACGTCGCCGTGCACGTGGTGCCGGGCCGGCCGGACCGGCTGCCGGTGGCGCTCAAGGCGGCCGGCGCGGCGGGAGCCCCGCTGTTCACCGTGGTCGACGGCGGCGAGCCCGACCCGGCCCTGCTGGCCGCCGCCGCGTCCGGCCGCCCGGCCGAGGTGCTGCTGGTCACCGCGCCCGGCCGGTCGCTGCGCGCGGCGCTGACCGGGGCCGGCTTCCCGCTGGTCACCGAGGTCGAGCTGGTGCCGGCCGACGGCGGGCCGGCCCGGCTGTTCGGCTACGCGACCGGCTCCGACCGGGGTCTGGAGGCGGTCAAGGACGCGCTCTGGGCGGTCGACGAGTACGCGGGGGTGCGCTACCGCGACCCGGCCGACCCGGCGGGGCGGCTGCTCGACATCAGCCTCGACCCGGAACCCGGCCCGCTGCGCCGCGAACTGCTGGCCGAACTCGCCCGCTCCGGCCCGCGTACGGTGACCGAGCTGCGCCGCTTCGCCGCCACCTCGACGGTCTACCGGGCCGCCGACGCCAACCGGGCGCTCGCCTCGCTGCTCACCGCCGGCGCGGTGTCCCGCGACCCCGAACACGGCCGGCTCGGCGGGGACGTGCTGATCAGCGCCGTGTCGGGCGCGGCCGCTGGGTCATCTGCCTGACCACCATGGACGCACCGGTGGCGATCACCCCGATGCTGAACACCATCTGCGCGCAGACCACCACCCGGGCGATCTGCCCCTCGGCGTTGACGTCGCCGTAGCCGACGGTGGTGAGCGTGGCGAGCGCGAAGTAGAGCGCGTCGATCCGGGTGCGCAAGCCGCTGAACTCGGCCGGTCGGCTGTTCGCCACCACGTAGTCGGCCAGGGCGAAGACCAGCAGCCCGGCGATCAGGGCGACGGTGAGCCGGATCAGCGCCCGGATCTCCGCGTCACCCGTCGGCGGTGCGGCGGCGAGCTGGCGGCGTACCTGGCCGGTGACCAGGAACGCGACCACGAGCACGAGGGTCAGGGTGCCGGCGGAACGCAGGGCGAGGCGCAGGCCGTTCGGGTCCGGCTCGACCGGGACCACGAAGTAGGCGAGCAGCAGCAGCGCGACGGCCGCTGCGGCCCGCCGCCGCTCCCGCCGGAAGGACTGGTCCGCCACTCCGCGATTCTCCGCCGTGGCGGGGTTCCCGTCGGCGGAACGGGGAAGCCCGCCCGACGCCGAGCGGGGTGCCGGTGGACCACCGGCACCCCGCGCGACCTCGGGACGTCACGCCCGGGTCTTGTCCTGCTTCCAGGAGAGCGGCCCCGGCAGGTCCACGCGGTGGGCGCGGGTGTTGGAGTTCCACGACCACCGGCCGATCTTGAGGCTCCAGGACGAGAAGCCGTTCTCCGTGAAGTGGAGGATCACCGGACCGTACTTCTTGCGCTTGCGGAACTGGATGCCCATGGGGTCCTCCTTTGTCTCCCTGCGTCTGCGGGATCGAACATGCCCGAAACGACGGTTCGCGAAACCCGTTCGCTCCGGTCTGGACGGTGCCTGTCCGGCCCGCCACAATCTCTATCCAACGGGTAGGTGTTAGGGGGCGGTAAATGCTGGTCGTGACGGGTGGTAACAATGCCAGCGACGCAAGTCTCAATCTGTGGAAGGGCATTGACCGGCGCGGAGAACGGTCGGCAGCATGAGGTCATGTCGCAGCGGGACGAGCTTCTCCTCACCGCTCGCGTGCACGTCGACCTCGTCCGGCACGCGAGCGCGCTCTGTTGAGCTGACCGCTCTCGGTCGTCGCATCTCCTCCGCCCTTCCGCTCCCGTCGCCGACGCATCGTGGCCCGGCCGGCAGCGCCGTGCTCTCGCGCCCCTCGCGGGCCCTCGCCACCGCATCGTGGACAGATCAGGAGACCTCTCCATGCCCTCGACCCGTCAGTCGCCGCGGCGTACCCTCGCCGCCGCCGTCACCCTGCTCGCCCTCACCGCCGCCGCGGGCTGCGGCCCCGGCATCGCGCCGGTGATCGGCGGTACCGAGGTCGAGGCCCGTGCCCTCGCCGACGAACTGGAGGCGCTGATCGTGCCCGAGCACGCCCTCGCCCAGCTCTCCGGCATGACCGGTCTCGATCTCACCGGCCTGCCGCCGGACGGGCCGCTGCCCGACCTGCCCGACGTCAGCGCCGTGCAGTCGCACCAGAGCCGCAACCAGCTCGTCGTCGACCTGGCCCGGCGGGAGAAGCTCACCATCCGGCAGCTCATCGGCCGGCTCGGCGGCGGTCGCGGGCACCGCGTCGTCGCCGGCACCTCCGAGCAGACCGCCGACCAGATCGAGCTCTGGTGCACCCAGCGCGCCGCCGACGGCTTCAACGTCCTGCCACCCCTGCTGCCACACGGACTGGAGGCCTACGTGGACCACGTCGTACCGCTGCTGCGCCGGCGCGGCCTGTTCCGGCACGAGTACACCGGCCGCACCCTGCGCGAGCACTACGGCCTGTCCCGCCCGGCCAGCACCTACGCCGACCGAGAGCTGGTGACCGCGTGACCACCGTGGACCGGCCCGGGGCGCGCACCGTCGAGCTGCGTCCGGTCGACAACGACACGATCCGCGGCCTGCTGCGGCGGCAGGCGTCCACGGTCACCGTGGTGACCACCCCCGGCCTGCACACCGGCCGGCGCCTGCCGCCGCTGCCGCCGGCCGGCTTCACGGCCACCGCGTTCACCTCGGTGTCGCTGGACCCGCCGCTGCTCTCGTTCTGCCTCGGCCGCGAGTCGTCGAGCTGGCCGACTGTGGCCCACGCCGAGCACGTGGCCGTGCACCTGCTCGCCTCCGGCCAGCAGGAGGTCGCGAAGATCTTCGCCACCAGCGGGATCGACCGGTTCGCCGCCCACCCCGGCTGGGAGGCCGGACCGTTCGGGGTGCCGCTGATCGGCGACGCCCTGGCCGTGCTGCTCTGCCGGGTGGTCCGCCGCGTCGAGGCCGGCGACCACACCCTCGTGCTCGCCGAGCCCCTGGCAATCGGCGCCGGCGAGGACGGCGACCCGCTCGTGCACCACCGCGGCGGGTACACCACCACCCTCGCCGCCCGGCCGGAGTCGTGGTGAGCACACCGGTCACCGACCTTGGTCCGCAACGGCCCGACCGCGATGAACGCCCAGCCGCTGCGGGTGCTGCTGCTCATGAACATCGGCCGGCCGGCGCCGGCCGCCTGGCGGGAGCGGCTGCCCCGGCTCGACTACGCCGAGGTGGCCAGCACCCTCTGAGGCGTCAGCGGGGCTCCCAGGCGTCGGGGCGGGCGATCAGCTTGCGGACGTGGCCCGGGAGCTTCCCGCTGGCCATCTCGGCCAGGCTCACCTCGTCGACCACCTGCCGAACGGCGGCCCGGACGGCCACCCAGAGCCGGGGCAGGTTCTCCGCCGCGCCCTCGTACCGCGTCTCCTCGGGACGCAGCCCGCGTACCCCGGCGAGGGGACCGTCGACGGCGCGCAGGATCTGCCCGATGGTGATGTCGCGCGGCGGGCGGGCCAGGGTGTAGCCGCCCTCGGCGCCGCGCTGGGCCCGGACGATGCCGGCCCGGCGCAGGTCGGCCAGGACCGCCTCGAGGAACTTGCGGGGCATGTCCTGCTCGGCCGCGATGGCCTGGGTGGACACCAGGGTGGGGTACGCGGTGGCCAGGCTCAGAGCGGCCCGGACCGCGTAGTCGCCGCGCGCGGAGATCTGCACCCTGCCATCATGCCCGCCCGGCGGGGGCGGGGGAGTCGGCGGGCGGGCGAGGGCGCACCATGCGGACGGGCAGTGGTTGCTCCCGGGCGGCCCGGAAGCCGCCCGGGCTCACCCCTATCTCCCGCGTGAAGAACCGACCGAAGTTGGTCGGCTCGGGGAAGCCGAGCCGCCGGCCGATCCGGGCGATCGGCTCGTCGGTGGCGGCGAGCAGCCGGCTGGCCTGCAACGCCACCCGCTCGTCGATCACCTGCTTGGCGCTGCGGCCGGTCACCGCCAGGCAGGCCCGGGTGAGGGTACGCACCGAGCAGCCAAGCTGGGCGGCGTAGTCCTCCACCCGCCGGGTGTGCCGGTAGCCGCGCTCCACCTCCCGGCACAGCCGGCGGAAGGTCTCCGTCTCGGCCCGCGGCGTCGCGCGCTCCCCGGTGCCGGGCAGCAGGCTCAACCGCAGCAGCAGCACGGCGAGCTGGTGGCGCAGCAGCGCCACCGCGGCCGGGACGCCGGCGTGCCGGTCGGCGTCCACCGCCAGCTGGGTCACCTCGCTGATCACCGCGTCCTCGTCCTCGCCGGCGAGCTGCCGGTAGGCCGGCACCGCGTCGGGATCGACGTCCAGGCCGCGCAGCGTCGCCGGACCCCACCGCACCACCGTCGCGTCGAGCTGCGGGCCGAGGCAGCGCAGCACCTGACCGGGCCGGGCCCGCAGCAGCGTGCCCGGGCGGCAGGGCAGCGCACGGAAGTCCAGCTCGGCGGTGCCGTGCCCATGGGTGACCAGGATCAGCAGGTCGGCGTCGAGCAGGACCGGCCGGGACCAGCCGGACGCGGGCGCCAGGTCGGCGAGCGCACCGGTGACGATCTCGTCGGCGTCGACGGGAGCGGACAGGTCGGTGCGGATTGCCGGGGAGGGCTGACCGGTAGTGACCATCGTCCCGACGGTAACCGCCCGGCGCGCACGTTGCATCTCGACGGTTTCGGCCGGTCTTGTCGGCACTGACCGGCGACGGTTAGGTTACCGATCGGTAGCGCCGGGGTCGCCCGACCGACCCGCGGCCCCGTACACCGGCGATGGGATGGGCATGACGGATCTGTTCTCGGTCGAAGGCAAGACGGTGCTGGTCACCGGCGGCTCACGGGGGATCGGCCTGATGATCGCCCGGGGTTTCGTACGGGCCGGCGCCAAGGTCATCATCTCCTCGCGCAAGGCCGACGTCTGCGAGACCGTGGCCAAGGAGCTCTCCGCCGAGGGGCACTGCGAGGCCATCCCCGCCGACCTCGGCCACGACGACGGCGCGCTCGGGCTGGCACAGGCCGTGCGGGACCGCACCGACCGGCTCGACGTGCTGGTCAACAACGCCGGCGCCACCTGGGGCGCGCCCCTGGAGTCCTACCCCGAGGCCGCGTTCGACAAGCTGTGGGCGGTCAACGTCAAGGCCGTCTTCCGGCTCACCACCGCGCTGCTGCCCGCGCTGCGCGCCGCGGCGACCCCCGACGACCCGGCCCGCGTGATCAACATCGGCTCGATCGACGGCATCCGGGTGCCCTGGATGGAGGTGTACGCCTACTCGGCGACCAAGGCGGCCGTGCACATGCTCACCCGCAGCCTCGCCCACCAGCTCGCCGGCGAGCAGATCACCGTCAACGCCATCGCGCCCGGGCCGTTCGAGAGCAAGATGATGGCCTTCGCGCTGGACGACCCGGCCTCCCGGGCCGCCATCGAGCAGCAGGTGCCGCTGGGCCGCATCGGCCGCCCCGACGACATGGCGGGCACGGCGATCTACCTGTCGTCGCGCGCCGGCGCGTACCTGACCGGGGCGGTGATCCCGGTCGACGGTGGGATCACCACGCACGGCTGAGCTGCTCCTGGCGTACCCCGGCACCGACGGCCCGGGGCCGCGCGGACTCGGCAGATCCGCGCGGCCCCGGGTGTGCCGTGTCAGCGACCGGCGAGCAGCCGGTTCACCGCCGTGTCGACGTCCAGGTGCTCGGCCTCGCGGCCGCGCGGGACGACGACGTAGGTCCGGCGCAGGAAGCGCACGAGCACGCTGCGCGGGACCTCGAAGAGGGCGTTGCCGTCCGGCGACGACAGCGCGAGCGCGACGAAGTCGCCGCGCGGGGTGGCCCACGGCCAGACCCGGACATCGCCGATGCCGGCCGGCTCGTCGAGACCGGTGACCAGCAGTTCGCGCGCGAACGACCAGCTCACCGCCTCGCCGCCGGCGGATTCGGCGTGGAACAGGACATGGACCGCATACGGGTCAGCAGGGTCGTAACGCAGACTGGCACGCACCGGCAAGGCGGTGGCGTCAGGCGCGACGAGCCTTAGCGACGTCTCGACCTCTACGGTCGTCGGTCGGATGACACTCATGGACGTTCTCCCCCCGGCACCGCTGCGGAACGCGCGTGTCCCGCTTTTCCCATACTCAGGTGCTGCTCCTGGCTACGCTCCGCCATACGCTGACTTCACCCAGTGGTGGGAAGGGGGTCGGAAAGCCTTCGAGAACATGAAAGTTCTTGTAGGATTTCCGCTTCCGCCCGATCCGTCATCCCGCCCGGCAACGGGTGGTTCAGTCGTCGACTTACTCCGGTAACGTCCAGTCCTCAGCAGGGGTGACGGTCCCGGGCGACACTGGGGGTGGAAATGGTCACGAGGGGTTCCTCGGTGGAAGCGAGGACCACGGCCGGCCCACCGAAAGGTGCGGCCCGAGCAGCCAAAAGGCGGGGGTACGAGGTGCCTGTCGAAGGGGGTCCGAGGACCGCTCTCGCCGAGCGGCGCCACACCGGATGGCGCGCCCGCCTGCACACCACCCTCGAACTGATCCGGGCCAACCCCACCGGACGGGTCGCCCTCAAGATCTTCATCGGCCTGCTCGGCGCCATCGTGGTCACCATCGGCATCGCTCTCATCCCGCTGCCCGGACCCGGCTGGCTGCTGGTGATCGCCGGCCTCGGCGTCTGGGCCGTCGAGTTCCACTGGGCGCGGCGGCTGCTCGCCTTCACCCGCCGCCACGTCAACGCCTGGACGCGGTGGGCGACCAGCCGGTCACTGCCGGTGCGGTGCGCCCTGGGCGCCGCCGGGCTGGTGTTCGTGTCGGTCGTGCTGTGGCTGTCGCTCAAGTACAGCCTGGGGATCGACCTCGTGGCGAGGACCCTGCACTACCTCGCGACGCACTGAGACCCCGTTTTTGGTCCGGGGTCTCGATCAGGTAGAGTCATCGGCGCTGAGGGCGATTAGCTCAGCGGGAGAGCGCTTCGTTCACACCGAAGAGGTCACTGGTTCGATCCCAGTATCGCCCACGCAGGTCAAAGGCCACTTCCCGGCTCTGGGAGGTGGCCTTTGCTTCGATACAGCAGCGGTCAGTGGCCGAGAGAATCGCCGAGGCGCTTGAGTCCTTCCCGCGTCGCCTTCGATCTGCGTGTAGATCTCCATGGTCACCCGATGGAGCTGGCGGCCGATGGTCAGCTCTACGGCGTCGAGGTCTACGTCCTCCCAGGTGAGTCCGAGGGCTTCGCCCTTACGGAGGCCGGTGACGAGGACCAGCGGCAAGGCGAGCTTCGCCCTGGTACACGGCAACCACCGTGTCCCCACCTCGCCACCATGTGTCCGAAAGGCCAGCGACTTCGGCGAACGGCTCAAGCTGGTCCCGGGATGTCACTGCTCATCTCGGTGTACACGCGGTGCCCATGGGCGTGGACGAAGCTTCGAGCGCGTCTGGTCAAGGCTGCTGGTACCGGAACCTCCTCAAGAACCTGAACGACTGGTGGCCCCATCTTGCCGGTCCGGGTGCCTCTTCCTCTACGACTCTGCAGCCGACCGGCTGCCGGCTGCCGGGTCTCAGGACCTGCGTGACGGATCAGTCTCGGGACGTGGGTGACACGTCCGACCAGGGCCTGCATCGAAATCCGGTGAGGTAGCTCTTCTCGGCCTACTCGGTGAACGCTGGGAATGAGCGCATATTGTCGAAGCGGCCGGCGGCCAGATCGTCGAATCTGATCAAAAAGCGTCCGAAGTGGAAAGAGTATTCGGTGGGGAACTGGGCGAGCGGCACCCATTCGCGAATCAGTCGGGATTCCTCTTCGCGGCGCCAGCGGATCCTCTCGGACCGCGGAAGGTCAGGTTCGGTCTCCAGTCGGGCCCGGAGGCTCGCACGCGCCATCTGTTCCTCCGGAGAGTACGAGCCTCCGATTCTTTTCGTGTATCCACCGATGCGTAGGGATGACAGGCCCGTCTCCGTCGGCCAGAGATCCTGGACCAGTGCGATGAGTTCATCGGTGTGCGTCAGCTCACCAACCAGCTGCTTCACGGTGTCCGACGCGAACATGAGGGGGTCGTCCATGTCCTCGTCGTCGGGCTCGAGCCCGGGTGGCAGCTCCGGCACGACCTCGGCATAAAGCCTGTACTCGGCGTAAGGGCGCGGGACCTCACCGTCGGACGGCAGCTGCCGGACCGCTGTCTCAGTGCCTGCGGGGACGTACAGGACCCGCGCGTACGCGTCGTAGCCGCGACTACACGCGTCAAAGGCTTGCTCAGGATCCAGGAAGAAGAGCAGCGAGCCGTCCACCGGCAGGGGAAGCTTCTCGACCTTCGGAAGGGCCGCGCAGTCGAGGGACGCGACGAACGGCAACGGAATCCCGCGCTCGGACGGCCACTCCGTGCCGGCAGGTAAACGGGGCAGCCCGCCGCTCTGCCCGACAACATCCTCGCCGCGGTCACCGCCACCTACCCAGATCGCGAATCGCAACTGCTCGGCGAACCTGTCAACCTGATCCGCCGGAATGCCCCGCTCAATCGCCTCGCGGCGAAACGGCCCGAATAGTTCCATAGCGGAGCATCATCGCAGATGGGTGTTCCGGGACCGTCGCAGGCCGGTCAGCCACTTCGACACGGCCCCTAGAACTGATGGATGCGCACTCCGCCTCAGGTGGCAGTCTGTTGTTGTGTTGCGGAGCCGCGGGGCGACTACTTCTGGTTGTTCGACCTGACTGCGGTTGATCCCGTCGTTCGCCACCATGCGCTCACCGCCATAGGGCATTACTCGCGGATTCCCGCGCCGAGTTGCAACGGGCGAATGCCCTGTTGGCCATGACGACCCCGCGGGCGAAGGCCAGGCAGACGGCCCGGCCGGTGGCCCGCCCGACGACCTGGGCGATGACGCAGTGGCGGGAATGGTCATCCACCCCGGTGACCACCTGGGCCTCGGCGCCGTCGGCGAGCATGATCCCGCCGACGATGTCCATCTGCGGCAGCACGGCAGCACGGCGGGCGGCTGACCGGCGCCGCGTTGACCGACCATCGGGAAGAGGAGAGGGCCGGCGGTCATGCGGGCTCACGGGTGGTACTCGCTGCGGGTGCGGGGCATCCACTCGGGGTGGTGGTCGCGCAGGTACCGGACCAGGCCCTCGCGTAAGTCGCAGCGTAGGTCCCACGCACTCGGACCGTCGGCTGCCGATGCCTGGACCTGGACGACGACGGTCTGGGGAGTAGCGTCGACCATCTGTAGCACCCACTGGTGCCGATCCCACAGCGGTGACGATTCGACGAGCCGCCTCGTCTCGGCACGGAGGTCGTCCAGGTCGGCGGTGTGATCGACGTGGACCCGGATCTGGCCGATCACCCGCGTCTCGTGGCGGGTCCAGTTCTGGAAGGGGTGTTCGGTGAACCAGGTGGTGGGCAGAATGAGCATCCGGTCGTCCCAGAGCCGGATGACCACGTTGGTCAGCTTCACCTCCTCGACGCGTCCCCACTGCCCGTCGACGACGATGACGTCCCCCACGTGGAGGCCATCGGCGAAGGCGACCTGGATGCCGGCGAAGGCGTTGCTGAGCGCGGTGCGCGCGGACAGGCCGAGCAGCGCGCCGACGACACCCGCCGAGGTGAGTACGGACAGCCCGATGGTGCGCAGGGCAGGGAACGTGGTGAGGATCAGGCCGATCGCCGCGACCGTCACCACGACCGAGGTGAGGCGCCGTACCGGTCGGATCTGGGTGCGGGCGCGCCGGACCCGGCGATCGGCCCGCGTCTCGCCGGGCAGTCGGCTGAACGCGACCCTCTCGGCGACGTGCAGGGCGCGAAGCACCAGCCATGCCACGCTCGCGATCAACAGCACTACGACGACTCGCCGGACGCCGGGGTACGCGCGGATTCCCACGTACAGCGCCACGAGGAGCAGCACCGCGACGGCGGGGATCCGGGATGCGCGGTACAGCGGCGCGAGCAGCCAGCGATAGCGATGACCACCTGCCCGACGCTCGACCAAGACGCCGGCCAGGAGGCCTGCCGCGATAGCCACGCCCACCGCGACCACCACGATCACTCTCGTGCTCATCAACGGACCTCTCTGCCCGCGGCGGCCGTCATCCTGCACTCCCGTACGTCCCGCTCGCAGCCACGTGGCGCCTCCGGGACGGTCGGCGTGGCGATCCGCGCGGAGCCATCGGTCCCTCCCGGGTGCGACCGGCGCTTCCATCCGCCGCAGCTACGGCTTCAGTACCACCTCTACGCAGTCGTCCTGCATGTTCCTCGAAGATGTTGTAGCCGTACGGGGCGTCGCCTAGCGCTCGTCGTGTGGGTGATGATGAAGCTCCTTCTCGCCCTTGCGAATCCGTTCCGCCATTGGGCGCATCTAACGCTCGATGGGGGTCACGACTGACCCAGGTTGGTGACCAGGTTGACGGCGACGGCCAGGACGCCGGTTCCGAAGGCGTACGAGAGCAGCGCGTGCCCGAGCGCGATCCGGCGCATGCGGTTGCTGCTCGGTTCGCTCTCGCCCGGGGAGAAGGACATGCCAACCGTGAAGGCGACGTACGCGAAGTCGGCGTACGCGGGTGGCTCTTCCCACTTGAAGTCAAAGCCGCCGTCGTCCTCGCGGTAGTACAGCCGGGCGTACTTGAACGCGAAGACGGTGTTCACCAGCGCCCACGCCAGAACCACCGCGACGACGCTGAGGATCACGAGCGTGACAGCCACCATGTCGTGCTGGTTCGAGGCGCGAACAAGCGCCTCGGCCACGGCGGCGAGGCTGATCACGGACGCGATCAGGATCGCCGAGTCGGTGGAACGGGAGTGCCGCTCCGCCTCGGCAAGCTCCTCGGTGCGCTCCGGGCTCGCCGACCAGCAAGCCCGCCACACCCAGACGAGGATCGTGCCCGCCGCGAACGTCCAGATCACCAGCGGCGTCAACTCCGGCGCCCCGACCAGCGCGGTGGCCAACCCGGCGACAACACCGACGGCTGTCGACCACAGGGCGCGCCCGACGGACAGCAGGCGTCCCAGCGCCCGTCGTCCCGATCGCTGCTCCACCCGTTCAGCGTTCCCACTCGACCGGATCATGCAGGGGAAACCCCGGGCGATCACCGGATCGGGCTGCATGGAGGACGGCGAGAATGCAGCGCTGCACACTCTGGCCTTGGGCGACCGCTTCATCCGCCAGGGGGCCGTGGCGCCTCACGCCAACCCGCAGAGCTTGTACTCGAGGCGTCGGGCAGCAGCGAGGCAGCGGCGACACCGTCCTCACCCCTCGCCACCGCGCGCGGATTCCTGACAAACGCGCAACGATTGACAACCCCGGTTGTCGGGCGGACTCTGAAGTCGGAGGCCGATGATGAGGGAGCCGATCATGCGGGAGCTGACGTCGGACGAGCGAGTGGAACTACGGCGGGAACTTTGCGCTGTTGCCGCTGACTGGGCGCAGCGGCTGCACAACTCCGATGTGGGTGACCGGGGCGGCGCTGGCCAGGAGCCGAGCTCCGCGGAGCGGATGCGGGCTCACCTCGCGCGGATGGCGGCAGGTGAGCAGATGCGTCGCCTTCTCGCTGACCTCGTGTCCGCCAGTGCCGAGGAAGCGGTGGAGCACGGTGCCGGCTATCCCGAGCTTGGCGCAGCGGTAGGCGCCAGTCGGCAGGCCGCGCGTAAGCGATGGCCTGGCCTGTCGAAGAGGCGTGCTGGCGAGTGGAAGCAACCGCCTGGGGGCATCGGTTGGGCCGGCAGCCAACCAGGAGGCCCGGGACCGTTTTCGGGGACCTGAGGGACCTGGCTTGACAGCCGTGGCTGACTTCAACGGACCTGATGAATGGACCGGGCACGGGTGGGGAGCCTGGGATGTCGGCATCCGGCGGGTTGCCGCAGGCTGATCCCCCCCCCGGTGGAAGGTCTACGAGTCCGGGCCATCGTGGATACCGCAGGAGAGACCGTGCTGGGCCGCTCAGGGGATTCGGAAACCCGGCATGGTGGCCGGTGCGATCGAGAGCCGGCAAGACGTGGCCCGCATCAGCGGCAGGAAGGCCGCTCGACATCTCCGACGTCGAGTCCAGCGATCCGGCGGGAAGGCCGCGCTGGCGTGCTCGACGAGCGTCAGAGTAGCACCGGGTACCGACACGTCAACCCGCCGTAGTCCGATGCCATATGTAGGCCGCAATAGCGCTGGCGATGGCGGGGTGCTGGTCCAAGGATGGTGGCGTGGTTAAGGAGAAGCTGTCGAGGATCGTGCTGGTTGACGACCTGCGCTCGTTCGTTGACGGCCGGGTGGCACAAGTGGCGCGCACCAGCGGGGCAGGCATTGAGGCGCTGGAGCGACACCGCGGAGCGCGGTTGGACGAGCTGTGGCTGGATCACGACCTCGGCGGGGATGACACGATCTGGCCGGTCGTCGAGGTGTTGGAGCGGGCCGCCTTTGAGGAGCGCCCGTTCACCATCGGCGTGGTGTACGTCCACTCGGCGAATCCCGCCGGCGCTGAGAAGATCATGCAGGCGTTGCGGCGCTGGGGGTACGACGTCCGCTCGGCGGCTGGGTCACCGCAGGTCGGCTACCTGTCCGACGCCGATTAGTGTCCGGCCACCCGGACGACGCAGCGTCGACTCGAGCTACGACAGTGACATTTCGCGTCCGAGCCGGGCCAGACCCGGCGTCATGAGGCGATACGCAATCCTGCATTTGAAGTCCGGGCCCGATCAGCGTGGGAACGAGCCCAGGGGTGACTTGTCGCCCACGGACCAGTTGTGACCGAACGGGTCCGTGAAGCCACCTTGACGGTGCGTCCCCCAGGGCATGCGGTGATCCTCGATTGCCGCTCCGGCGACTGCGCCGGCCGCGACGGCGCGCTCGATGAAGGTGTCAGGGTCATCGATGAACACCTCGATGCGGGTGCTCGTGGCCCCCACCTGGCCGGGGCTGGTCTCTGTGGGGTTCTCGGGATTGACCTGGTGGAGGAAGAAGGGGGCGCCGCCGATCTCAAGGCCGGCCACGCCACCGAGGTTCCACAGCTCCGTCGCGCCCAGCGCAGTCCTGTACCAGGCGACTGCGGCGTCTGCATCGGAGACGATCAACATCACAGAGATCACTGGCGATGCGGCGAGCACCGTGTCGCCGGACAGGGCGGAACGATCTCTCGGTTCCTCGGTCATGCCCACAGCATGCCGGAAATCGCCAACAGCGTCTCCCCACCTACAGCAAAGGGCACGCCGATCGCGCTCAGCACTGTCAGGTGTCGTCTCCGCCCATCGATCGCGGGGCGGATAGGTAGACAAGTCGGGCGCCGGCAACGGCGACCTGGACCATGGCGGCGATTTCCCCGGGACGAGCCGCACGCGCCCGTCATGCTGCTGCTCATCCAACGCACGGACAACGGCCTCTGGTCGCTGTCCAGCGGGGGTCAGGAGATCGGGTAAACCGTCGCCACATCGGTCTGATCCCACGGTCCGTATGCGGAACGCTCAACGGCCCGTGTAACCCATCAACTGAAGTCACCGTGTAACGCATCAAGCGGAGTGCGACAACCGGCCGCCGGCGATGTCGGGTCTCAGGACCTGCGTGAACGCATCGGTCCCAGGACCCGCGTGACACGGGGCGGCTAGATGACCTTGCTTCGTCCGGCCATCTACAGTGACGCCGATGGAGCTAGCCGAGATCCGCCGGTATCCGATCAAGTCGCTACTCGGCGAGCAGCTGGCCGCCGTCGAGGTCGACCAGCGGGGACTGGTTGGTGACCGTTTGTGGGCCGTGCGGGACGCAGACGGGAAGCTGGGCAGCGGGAAGAACACCCGTCGCTTCCGACGGATGCCGGGCCTGTTCACGCTCCGCGGGCATTTCGGTGATCCGGTGCCGCTCGTCGAGCTGCCCGACGGACGCCGGTTCGCCGCCGATACAGCAGCAGGGCATGAGGCTGTCAGCAAGGTGCTCGCCCGTCGCGTCACGATCGAGCGTCAGGCTGAGGTCATGCACCACGACGAGGGACCGGTAAGCCTGATCAGTACCGCCGCCCTGCGACGACTCCATGATCTCCTGGGGGAGCCCGTCGAGCCGTTGCGGTTCCGCGCCAACCTGCTTGTCGATGTGCCGGGAAGCGACTTCCCTGAAGACGGATGGCTCGGAAGAGCTGTTCGCATCGGTTCCGAGGTCGTCTTGAGACCACGCCAGCGGCTTACTCGATGCGTCATGATCGACCTCGCTCAGGAGGACGCCCCGGAGCACGGGCATCTCCTGCGAACTGTCGCCGATCATCACGACATGACCCTTGGCGTGTGGGCCACAGTCGAACGCCCTGGTCGTATCGCACTGGGGGATGCCGTCGAAGCCATCCCTGGCACTTCCGAGCATGTTGACGAAGGTCGCGATGGCGAGGACGCGCCGAGGGCCGTGAGCGGGGACGAGTCCTCGGGCAACGAGCCATGAGCTGTTCGGTGGCGGGATGGGAATGGACGTTGTCGCTGCCGGCAAAGTGACGGGGCCTCTCGTCGACGATGGTAGACTTGTGGCAGAGCTGGGCCCTGCCGGGCGCCGTTACTCGAGGCTGGCCAACTCTTCGGGAGACAGGCGCAGCGCCCCGGCGGCGAGGTTCTCGACCAGGTGATTGGGGTTGCCGGTGCCGGGGATGGCCAGTAGGTGTGGCCCGCGGCTGAGGGTCCACGCGATCCGTACCTGCGCCGGTGTCGCGCCGTGTGCGCGGGCGATCACCTCCACCGCCTCGTTGGTGGCCACGCCGCCGGCCTCACGTTTGTCGCCGGCGATCGCGTAGAACGGCACGAAGGCGACACCCTGCTCGCCGCAGGTGCGCACGAACTGGTCGTGCATGCGTCGGGTGTCGACGCCGTACGGGTTCTGCACGCACACCACCGGGGCGATCGCCTGTGCCTGCGCGAGGTGGTGCGGGCGGATGTTCGACAGGCCGAGATGCCGGATGAGCCCGGCGTCGCGCAGATCGGCCAGCGCGCCGAAGTGCTCCGCGACCGAGTCCAGCCCGTGCTGGCGCAGGTTCACGACGTCGAGGTGGTCGCGGCCGAGTTGGCGCAGGTTTTCCTCGACCTGCCCGCGCAGTTGGTCCGGTCGGGCCAGCGGCAGCCACTCCCCTGAGGGGTCGCGGCCCGGCCCGACCTTCGTGGTGATGACCAGGTCGTCGGCGTACGGCGACAACGCCGTGTTGATCAGTTCGTTCGCCGACCGGAGCGGCGAGAAGTAGAACGCCGCCGTGTCGATGTGGTTGACGCCGAGCTCGACCGCCCGGCGCAGCACGCCGATGACCCTCTCGCGGTCGCTTGCCGCGTAGCCGTTGTGCGTCAGGCGCATCGCGCCGAACCCGATCCGGTTGACGGTCAGGTCGCCGAGCGTCCAGGTGCCTGCGGACCCGGCAGTGATCATGTTGATGGGCATCGGGCGAATCTAGCCATGCCCGCTGACCTGCGCAGTCGGTCGTCCGTCGGATACCGCGCAGGCAAGATCACTGCTAACTTATCTATCGTGGGAAGCGCTCCGTCGGGGGAGCGCAGTGACGGTCCGCAGCTCATCTCGGCCCTGACCGCATTCCGCGTTCCGCCTGTGCGGCTGGCCGTCTGAGGACGAGGCCTGACCGGGCCCTGGGCGATGAGGCGTACACATCGAAATGGCGTTGGACAGGCGCCCGCGGTGGGTGCGCCTCCGGCCGACCAAAGCTTGACTTGCGGGTTGCGTGCCAGAGCACCACGGCCTGGAGGTGCAACCGCTTCCGCCAGGACTTGTCCGGCGCGGTGGATGTGGATCCAGCCGAGGCGCCTACGGTGGCTGGATGCCACGCATCGAGCTGACCACGGACGTCCAGGCGGCCCCGGAGGCCGTCTTCGATGCCTGCCTCGACGTCGGTGTGCACACCGAGTCGATGGGAACCAGCGCCGAACGGGCGGTCGGCGGCGTGACGGCCGGCCAGCTGAAGGCCGGCGATGCCGTCACGTGGGAAGCCAGACATTTCGGCCTCCCCTGGCGGATGACCGTTCGGATCACCGACTACCGGCGGCCGCACGGCTTCACGGATGAGCAGATCAGCGGCCCGTTCGGCCGATGGCACCACGAGCACACCTTTACGCCGAACCCGGCCAACTCGTCGGCGACCGTCATGCGCGATGTCATCGACTTCACCGCGCCGATGGGACCCGTCGGCGGCCTCGTGGCCAGCCTCATCCTGCGGCCGTACCTGCAACGACTCATCGCACGTCGCAACGCCTATCTCGCTGCGGCCCTGGGCGGCACCTTCCTGCCCGGCCCACGAGGAGGCCGGCACGGAGATGCCCGGTGACGGCGGGGCACCGATGGGCACAAGACAGCGTGAAACGTCGGCGACCGCCGCGTCGGCCCGCGAGGCGCGGGCCGACGACGGGCACGAGACGCGACACCGGCCCTGGCCGCAGGCGCAGAGCCGGTGTCGTGTCTCCAGTGGGTGGGCGCGGCCTACTTCGGTGCCGGCGAGGCGTAGCCGACGATGGACGAGGCCCAGTTGCTGTACTGCGGGTGGGTCACGCCGTCCGACTGGTTGCCGCCGACCACGTAGTGGTTGCCGTCCGTGCTGGTGTCGTAGTACGACGTGACGATGGCAACGTGGTCGTAGGTGCCGTTGCCGTCCCAGTCGTAGACCGCCGCGTCACCCTTGCGCGGGACGTAGCCGCTGCCTCGCCCGTGCCAGGTGCCGTTGTTGATGCCGTACGTCCGGAAGCTGCCGGCGGCCGCGGTGAGACCGGTGTACTTCGCGCCGCCCCAGTAGAAGGCGAACTTCGCGAAGTCGGCGCACCAGGGCCGCTTGCGCCACGCCACCGGGCCCCAGGACTTGGTGCCGTCGCGGTACATGTAGCCGTCGGTGGTCTTGCCGCACTTGGCGTACGTGGAGGCGGTGCCGTCGTAGCGGTCGTTGGCCGGGTCGGCCCAGAAACCGCTGTAGAAGTTGCAGTCCTCGGTCGACGTCTCGGACAGCCGTGCCTGGACGTCGGAATTGGTGGACGTGTACTGCTCCCAGGCGATGTTGCCGACGTCGATGCCGAGCTGGGTGTCGCCCGCGGCGTACGCGGGGCTGGCCACGCCGAAGGCCGACGCCGCGATCGCGACCGCGGCGACGAGCGCCATCCGGATGCTTTTCATTGCTCCTCCGATTTCTGACTGATGGGGTCGTCAGAAAGCTTCGGTGCGCGTGCTTGGGCGATTCTTGAACGTGTCTTGAACGGATCCGGCAGGAATGTGGCCGGTATGGCTGGAGCAATTCAACGTGCGGCGGCGCGGTCGAGTTCGCGCAGCGTGCCGGCCACCTCGTCGGCGTGCGGATGGTCGAGTTCGCGGAGAATGGTGACCGCCTGCCGGAGGAAGTCCCGCGCGAGATCCACCTCGCCGGCGGCACGGTGGCTCGCCCCCAGATGCGTCAGGATCTCCGCCTCGTTGTACCGGTCCCGGAAGCCGCGGACCAGGTCGAGGGCCCGCTGGTAGCAGGCGTTGGCCTCCGCGTGGCGACCCAGGTGGTGGTACGTGTAACCCAGGCTGTCCCAGGCGCCTGCCTCCGCGTGCCGGTCGCCGAGCTCCTGGTTGAGCTCGACGGCCCGCTCGCAGTACGCCAGCGCCGCATGATGGTCGCCCAGTTGCGCGTGCAGCCACCCGGCGTTGTTGACGGCCCGTGCCTGCCCGGGCCGGTGCCCGGCCTGCCGATAGAGGTCGAGGGCCAGTTCGTTGTGGTGGAGGGCGTCGGACCATCGGTCCTGCTGGTTGTAGACCCAGCCGATCCCCCGGTGGGTGTGTGCCTGGCTCACCAGGTCGCCCAGGTCCTCGAAGAGCGTGAGCGCCGTCCCGTGGTGCCGGTGGGCCTCGTCGAGCTCCCCGAGCTGGGTGTGGGCCACCCCCAGGCTGCGGTGGGAGCAGGCCTGCCAGCGCCGGTCGCCCAGGCGGCGGGCGGCACGCAGCGCCGCGAGCTGGGTCGTCGTCCAGTCGCGCCAGTGACCCTGCTCGTCGAGGTAGCTCTCCAGCGTCCAGGCCAACCGCCAGACGTACGCGTCGAGGCCGTCCCGGACCGCCCGGTCCAGGATGCTGAGCAGGACGGCGTGCTCGGTGTGGAACCAGGCCAGCGCCTTAGCCTGGTCGGCGACCGGATCGAGGGTGAGCTGGTGCTCCGCGGGCGGCAGGGTGATCGGCTCGCGGAGCGGGTCGAGCAGGCAGGCCGCCGCGTGTGCGGTGTGCAGGTAGTGGTCGAGCATGCGACGCAGGGCGGCCCGCCCGGTCTCGGGGAGGTCGCGCTCGACCTGCTCCGCCGCGTACAGGCGCACCAGGTCGTGCAGGCGGTAGCGCGTCGGCGTCTGCTGGTGGACCAGGTGGGCCTCGTGCAGTTCGTGCAGCAGCGTGCGCGTCTGCTGCGCGGGCAGGCCGTTCAAACTCGCCACGGCTCCCAGGCTGACGTCGGGGCCCGGGGTGAGCCCGAGCAGCCGGAACACCCCTGCCGCCCGGGGCTGCAACGCCCGGGTCGAGGCGGCGAAGACCGCGCGCAGGTCGGCGGTCAACTCGCCGGTGGTCAGGGCGTCCAGCCGCGTTGCCTCCTCGGACAACTCCTCGACGAGCACCCGGAGCGGGAGGTCACGCTGCATCGCCGCGCGGGCCGCGACGATGCTCAGGGCCAGCGGCAGACCACGGCACCGGTCCAGCAGCGCCGCGACGCTGTCGGGTTCCTCCGCGACGCGGCGCGCCCCGAACCGGCGGGACAGCAGGTGGTGGGCCTCGTCGTCGGTCAGGACGTTCAAAGTGAATCCCTGCGCGCCCTGCGCGACGAGTCCGCCGAGACGGCGGCGGCTGGTCACCAGCACCGTGCAGGTGGGACTGCCGGGCAGGAGCGGGACGACCTGCGCCGTGTCCTGGGCGTTGTCCAGCACGATCAGCATCCGCCGCCCGGCGATCAGGCTGCGGTAGAGGGCCGCCTGTGCGTCCAGGCCGGTCGGGATCGCCCTGGGTGCCACGGCGAGGGCGTCGAGGAAGCCGCGCAGCGCGACCGCTGGGGGTACCGGGTCGGCGGAGGGGTCGAAGCCACGGAGGTTCACGTAGAGCTGACCGTCGGGGAAGCGGTCCAGATTGTCGTACGCCCAGCGCAGGGCCAGCCACGTCTTGCCGATGCCGCCGATCCCACCGATCACCGCGACGGCGACGGCCTCCGCGTCACCGGCCTGACCCTCCAGAAGGTTGGACAGCGTGGCCAGTTCGCGGACGCGGCCGGTGAACAGAGGCGGTGGCGCCGGCAGTTGGCGGGGCGTCGGGTGGGGCGCCGTCGTCGCGGCGGCCGGCGCGGCGAGTGCCGGCTCGCCGTTGAGGATGCCCAGGTGCAGCGCCTGCAGATCGGGGCCGGGGTCGACGCCGGTCTCGTCGGCCAGGACGCGCCGGAGCCGGTCGTAGTGGTCGAGCGCCTCGGCCTGCCGGCCGCAGCGGTAGAGGGCACGCATGAGTTGCCCGGCGAGACGCTCGTCCAGCGGGTGGGCCGGTGCCTCCCGCAGCAGGTCCGGCAGCAGTGACGCGTGCAGGCCCAGCCGCAGCGCGACATCCGTCCGGTCCCGCTCGGCGGCCCGCCTCTCCCGCGTGAGGGCCTCCCGCGTCTCGTTGAGCCACGGGGTGTCCAGCCGCGCGAAGGGCTCGCCCCGCCAGAGGCCGAGGGCCTCGTCGAAGCGCCGCAGTGCCGCCTCGTCGTCGTTCACAGCGCCGGTCCCGGCGACCAGCCCGCGGAACCGGTGCAGGTCCACCGCGGCCGGGTCCACGGTGAGCAGATAGCCGCCCGACCGGCGGGAGATCCCGACGCCCTCGGCTCCGGCGAGGCAGGACCGCAGCCGGGACAGGTAGCTGTACAGCGAGTTCACGGCGCGCTGCGGACGATGGTCGGCCCAGACCCGGTCGAGGAGCTGGTCGACGTGGACGACGCGGTTCGCCTCGATGAGCAGGACAGCCAGGACGCTGCGCTGCCGCGCGTGACCCAGGTCGACCCAGACGCCGTCGATCTCCGCCCCGACCTCGCCCAGCAGCCTGAACTCCACCGACACCGTCCCCCGCTGTCGTCCATTCCCGGCTTGACCAGGCGATTCAAGATTTGCTCAAGAAACCACTCCAGTCTACTCGGAGACATTCACGGACTCGAATAGCACGGGTCCCGCGCCTACGTTCTGGGACGGACACCGAAACAGGCCCCGCGACTCCGAGGAATCGCGGGGCCCGCTGACACGGACATGACGTGTGGTGTGGTGCTCGGGACCGTGGTGGCAGCACCGAGCAGGCGGCGTCAGCCGTCGGCGGAGACCTCGAAGAGCCGGCTGCCGCTGACGAACGTGGACCCTTCGTAGTTCGCGACGGTGAACCTGATGTAGCCGGTCTCGGCGATGTCGAGGTCGATGTCGACGCAGTTGCCGTAGCCGGGGTAGTAGTGCTTGTTGCCGCTCCACGAGCCACCGTTGATCGCGTAGTTCACCACCGGGTGGTGGTTCGAGCCCGTGTCGCAGACCCAGAGGTGCTCCCCGTAGGGAGCGAAGCAGGCGAACGCGCCGCCGTCGTACGAGTAGTCGCCGTAGCAGGCGGACGGCGGGCTCGCCGCCGCCTGCATCGACGGCGCGGCGGCCGAGGCCGGCGCGACGAACGTCAGCACCCCACCGGTGGCGACGGCGCCCACCGTCGCGATTCGCCGAAACTGCATGGGAACCTCCTGTGCGAGTCGCCCCGGTGCGTCCGGGGCATCTGCGTCAGAGGCTTCCGGTGGAGGTGTGGACAAACCTTGCGCGGAGGTTGAATCGCCTGCTGAACGGCGGGCGCGCCGGAATGCCGTGCCGGCGATCGGCAAGCCGCTGGCATCCGCCCACCGATCACGACTGCGGCGTTCCCTGCTCGTCCGCGACCTGGATGATCGTCTTGCCCGGCGTGCGGCGGTCGCGGGCGAACGCGGAGGTCGCCTCGGAGAACGGCCGCACGGCGCCGACGATGGGGTTGAGCCGCCCGGTCCGCACCCGGTGGGCGAGATCTGCCAGCCGGACGCGATCAGGCTCGACGACGAAGAAGACCGCTCGCCCGCCCTTCGGCTGCACGGTGGGCGGCACGGCGATGGTGACGACGGTGCCGCCCGGCCGTACCAGTTCGGTCGATCGCGCGAGGATGTCGCCGCCGATGACGTCGAGCACCAGGTCCACCTCGCCGGCGTGCTGCAGCTCGTCGGCGTCCAGGTCGAGGAAGATGTGCGCGCCGAGGCCGAGCGCAACATCGCGGTCGCCGGCCCGGCCGGTCCCGATCACGCGGGCGCCCACCTCCCGCGCGAGCTGGACGGCGAGCGAGCCGACCCCGCCGGCGGCGCCGTGGATGAGGACGGTCTGGCCGGTCGTGAGGTGGCCGTGGTCGAACAGTCCCTGCCACGCGGTCAGCCCCGAGATGGGCAATGCGGCGGCCACGGTGTGGTCGATGTCGGCCGCGAGGGGAGCGAGGTTGCGAGCCTCCACCGCGGTGTATTCGGCGAGGGATCCGTCGCGGGCCCAGTCGGTCAGCCCGAACACCCGCTGGCCGACGGTGAGGCCGGTGGTCCCGTAGCCGAGTTCGACCACCACTCCGGACAGTTCGTGCCCGGGGATGCTGGGTGTCCGGTCGCGACCGGCGCGATCGGTCCACGTCGCCGGCCAGTCGAGCTCGCCGGGGGTGAAGCCCGCGGCGTGTACGCGCACGATGACGTCGTTCTCGGCGGCGTGCGGGTAGGGCATGTCGGTCAGGGTGAGCCCGCCGACACCCGCCTCACGGTCGCGTACGGTGATCGCTCGCATGCTCGAATCCTCTCCAGGGCGTTCGTCGGTTGGGTTTGTCGTGGGCCCGATCAGCTCGGCCAGGGCGAACCGAGCATGCGTTCGACAGTCGTCACCCGGCGGAAGCCGGGGATGAAGTGTTCGAGCACGTCGGAGTTCACGGTGCCGTTCGTGGTCTCGGGCCGGTTCTTCAGTCCCTCGACGTAGGTCCGCAGGAACTCGTTCTTGAAGTCGCCTCGCGGGTGGACGGCGAGGATCTCGTCCAGCTGATCGCGGTCCAGTCCGTCCAGGCCGAGGCCGAGGACGTCGGTCAGGACACCGAGGTACATGGTGGCGATCTCCGGGGCCATCCGGTCGGGGATGCCCGGCGTGGTGTGCAGCGCGATCGCCGTCCAGACGGTCTCCGCGGCGGCCGCCGGGAAACCCCGCTCCAGGAGGAACGTGCGCGCGTGGTCGGCCCCGTCGACCTCGAAGCGCTGCTCGACGTCGGAGAAGGGGGTCAGGAGGCCGGTGTCGTGGAACATGGCCGCCAGGTAGAGCAACTCCGGGTCCGGTTTCACGCCGAGCCGCTCCGCGTGGATCAGGCCGAAGAAGAAGACCCGCCGGGAGTGGTGGTAGATGAGCGGGCTGGTCGTCTCCTGGATGCGCCTGGTCGCCTCGGCGACGGCCGCTGTCTCCGGAATCTCCAACCCCGCGATGACCTCTGGCATGATCCTTGACCTTCCCGGAAATGTTCGCGTTCGCTGTCTCCGGCCCCCATGCTGCCCACCGATCGTCGTACGGCGCCGCCTTCGTCCGGCCAGGAATCCCTCATATCCGGACAGGGCGCGCTCGGCCCAGGATCACGGAGAGCCCGGTCACCTGGACGTCGTACCTTGAGCGATCTTGACCACGAAGAGCCCGCCGCCTGCGGTGGCGGCGTGCTACCAATGACCGGTGTCCGAGCCTCCCGCTGCGCCGACCCGACGGCGGTCGGTACCGCCGGCGTCCGGCCGCCCCGACGCGGATCCGGCTCCGAAGGGACCGCGGCGGTGAGTGCCGGCACCCACCGCGTCGCGATCCTCGTCTACGACGGGGTGACGTTGCTGGACGTCGCCGGCCCCGCGGAGGTGTTCAAGGAGGCGAACCGGTTCGGCGCCGACTACCGCATCGTGTTGCTGTCGCCCACCGGTGCGGACGTCACGACGAACCTCGGAGTCCGGATCGCGGTCGACGGCGCCATCTCGTCGGAGCCGGCCTTCGACACGTTCCTGGTGGCCGGGTCCGACCGCTTTCCGCGCGCCCGTGTTCCCGCCGACCTGGCGGACGCCGTACGGACACCGGCCGCCGCGGCCGGTCGGGTCGCGTCGATCTGCACCGGGGCGTTCGTCCTCGCCGCCGCCGGCCTCCTCGACGGCAAGCGCGCGACCACGCACTGGAAGGTCGCGCACGAACTCGCCGCCCGGCACCCGACGTCCCGCGTCGAGCCCGACGCGATCTACGTTCGCGACGGCACGACGTACACCTCGGCCGGGGTCACGGCCGGAATTGATCTGGCGCTCGCTCTCGTCGAGGATGATCACGGGCCCGACGTGGCGCGCGACGTCGCCCGCGCCCTGGTCGTGTACATGCAGCGTGCGGGCGGCCAGTCCCAGTTCTCGGCACCGCTGCAGGGACCGCCGCCCCGGTCGCCGGCTCTCCGCACGATCACCGACCTGGTGACGGCGAACCCGCGCGGGGACCACTCGCTCGGTGAACTCGCGAAACACCTCAACGTGAGCACCCGGCACCTCACCCGGCTCTTCCACGACGAGCTGTCCACGACACCGGCCCGCTACGTGGAGAACATCCGGTTCGACATGGCCAGGGCACTGCTCGACCAGGGGCACAGCGCGACGCAGGCCGCGACCCTCGCCGGGTTCCCCAGCTACGAGAGCATGCGACGGGTCTTCGCCCGGAAACTGTCGATCAGCCCCGCCGCCTACCAGCGCCGATTCAGCACGACGCGCCGCACCGGCGCGGGTTAGTGCCCGGGTCGCGGCCCCGTGTTCGGTGGCCCGTGGGCCCGGGTCCGCGACGGTCGCCGGTCGATCACCGCCACCGGCGGCCGCTCGCCCTGCGACGCGGCGGAGTTGGCCTCATTGGTGAGCCCTTCGTCGGTGGGATCCAAGCGGTGACTGTCGTCACGACCCCTTGTTCGCCCCCGGGGGTCCCTCCTGGATGCACGCGCCGGACAGCCGGCGGGTGTCGATCCGCCGCCCGGACAGCCGGCGGGTGTCGATCCGCCGCCCGGGCCACGGTACGGGCGACGACCTGCGAATCCGCGCACCTCCTGCCCGGCCCGGGCCCGGTAGATTCGGCGGTCGGACGAGAGCTGAGGTGGCATGGTCAAGGGCTGGCACGGCTGGATCGGTACGTTCAACGGCGTCGTACTCATCACGGTTGCCGCACTGCCGTTGGCCGCGCTGGCGGTGTGGGTTCTGGCACGCCGCCGGACTGTCACCGGCACCGCGCCGGCGGCGGCGTGGCGCAGGTCGCTGGCCGAGGTCGGCATCGTCTACGGGACGGTGCCGTGGGTATGGATGATCATGTTGCCGAATGGCCGGGCCGGCGCCGTTTCCGGTCGGGTGAGCCTCGTGCCGTTGCGGGACCTGCTCACGATCCTCGGGAGCGGGCCGCTGACCATGACGGTCCAGATCGTCGGCAACCTGCTGGTGTTCGCGGCGCTCGGGTTCCTCGCCCCGCTGCGGTTCGCGGCGCTGGCGTCGGTGCCGCGGATCCTGGCGCTCGCGGCGGGCTGCTCGGTCCTGGTCGAGACGGCGCAGTACGTGCTGCGGCTGGACCGGGTGTCCTCCGTCGACGACGTGCTGCTCAACGCCGCCGGCGCCGGGCTGGCCGCGCTGGCCTCGCGGCGCTGGTGGCGGGCCACGGCCGGCGCGCCGTCAGCGCCTCGACCGGCCCCGGTGCCGGGGCGCTGAGCGGCCCGCGGTACGCCGGTCGGTGACGCGGGGCGGTGACCGGGACCGCGTCAGATCGCCGCACCGGGGCCGGGAAGCAGGTCGACGTCACCGGCGTGCATCGGCTCGCCGCAGTGCGCGCAGCGCAGGTCGACGCTGCTGACCTCGCCGCAGGCGTGATGGCGGTACAGGACCGGCGGGCCGGCCGGACCGGCGAGCCACTTGTCGCCCCAGCGGACCATGACCATCAGCAGGTCGACCAGCTCGGTGCCCTTCTCGGTCAGGACGTACTCGAACCGGGGTCGCTGGTCGTAGGGCCGGCGCTCGAGCACCCCCTGGTCGACGAGGTGGTTCAGCCGCTCGGTCAGGACCTTGCGCGAGATGCCGAGGTCCGCCTGGATCTGCTCGAACCGGGTGAACCCGGCGTACACGTCACGCAGGACCAGCGGTGACCAGGGCTCGCCGATCACGTCGAGCGTGCGGGCGATCGAGCAGGCCATCTCGCCGAAGTTCGTGCGCTGCATGACCCCAGTGTAGCAAGTTGGGTTCCCTTAAGGAACTTGAGCTGTTACGGTCGCAGAGTCTCTTGAAGGAACTGAGGAGGGTTTACGGCATGAGCAAGGTGTTCATCGCGCTGTCGGTCTCGGTCGACGGATACATCGCCGGTCGCGACCCCGGCGCCGGGCGGGGGCTGGGTGACGGAACGGTGCTGTTCGACTGGTTGTTCGACGGTGACACCCCCAGCCAGGTGTTCGACGGGTTCCACCTGAGTGAGCCCAGTGCCCGGGTGCTCGACGCCGCGGCCGGGCGCGTCGGCGCGAGCCTGGCCGGCCGCAACACGTACGACTACTCCGGGTGGGTCCACGGCGGGACGCCGCACCCGACGGCGCCGCTGATCGTGCTCAGCCACCGGCCGGTGCCGGGTATGAGCGACGACCGTCAGACGCTGGTGACCACCGGCATCGAGGACGCGGTCGCGGCCGCGCGGGACGCCGCCGGCGACAAGGACGTCGCCCTCATGGGCGGCGGCGTCGCGACGGCGGCCCTCGCCGCGGGACTGGTCGACGAGGTGATCCTGCACCAGGTGCCGGTCCTGCTCGGCGGCGGCCGGCCCTACTTCCAGTCGCTTCCCGAGCACGTGCGGCTCCGCCTCGTCGAGGCCGTCCCGGCCCCCGGCGTGACCCACCTCCACTACGAGGTGGTCCGGTGACCCTCGTCGCCGCGGGTGCGCGGCCGGTCCCGCGTCGACGCGTTCGAGGCGTCCCAGCGGGCCTGACCGAAGTCGTCCCGGCCGTTCGCCGTCTCCGGATCCGCGACCGAGCGGGCGGGCATAACGGCAGGTCCGGCGGGCACTCACCGGTCGGATACGGGAGAGGCCGAAGCGTGCAGTAATCCACGGCCGCACTGCGTCTCGACGAAAGGCAGCTGGTCTCGCGGTTCATCCGGATGGCGCTCCCGCAATGGCGGCCGATCTGCTGTGACCGGGCGGGTGGAGCAGAAGCTTCGCCGGCACGTCGCGAGGGAGGAAGTAGGGCCATGACGGCAACCAACCAGAGCCGGCCCCCGGGCGGTACCGGGGAGCAGGCGCGGCAGGAGGCGTCCCGCGTCGGGCAACACGCCAAGCAGACGGGTGGACAGGTCGCGCACGCCGCGACCGAGCAGGGCGGGCACGTGGCCGCGGAGGCGATGCAGCAGGCACGGAACCTGACCGGCCAGGCCACCACGCAACTACGGGACCAGGCTCGGACGCAGCAGCACAGGGCCGCCGAAGGGCTGCGCGACCTCGGCCGTGGGCTCGGCTCGATGGCCGAGCAGAGCGGGGAGTCGGGGATGGCCGGCGAGGCGGTCCGCCGGGCGGCCGACGCGGCGCAGCGCGCCGCCGGGTGGCTCGACCAGCGGGAGCCGGGCGACGTCCTGGACGAGGTGCGAGGGTACGCCCGGCAGCATCCCGGGACGTTCCTCGCCGGTGCCGTGGTGGCGGGCCTGCTCGTCGGCCGGCTCACCCGGAACCTGACCGCCTCCGACGGGTCGGGCTCCGGCACCGCGCCGGCCCAGCCCGCACAGCCGGTGGCGCCGGCGGCGCCGTCGTCCGAGCGGGCGGTCGGGGCGCCGCACACCGGGGAGCAGCCCTACACCGGGATGGCCCGGGTGCAGAACGTGTCGCCGGCCGGTCGGCCGGAGCCGGACATCCCGGGCGGGGTGGCACCGTGAGCGCCCCCGAGAAGGAGCGGACGCAGGCCTCCGTCGGTGAGCTGCTGGGCGACGTGACCCGGGATCTCTCCACGCTGGTCCGCAAGGAGGTCGAGCTGGCCAAGGCCGAGCTGCGCGAGGAGGCGAGCCAGGCCGGAAAGGCCGGCGGCATGTTCGGCGGGGCGGCGCTGGCCGGTTTCCTGGCCGTGCTGTTCGTGTCGTACGCGGTGTGGTGGGGCCTGTCGAACGTGATGGACGAGGGATGGGCCGCACTGATCGTGGCGGTCGTCTGGGCGGTCGTCGCTGCCATCCTGCTCGCCAACGCCCGGACCAAGGTGCGGCAGCTCCGTGCGGTCCTGCCGCGGACGAAACAGACCGCGCGGGAGATGCCGCAGGCCATGCGAGGCCGGTGACCGAGCCAGGAGGGGAGCGGATCATGTCCACCGATCCGGATCGGATCCGATCAGAGATCGAGAGCACCCGGAGCGAGTTGAGCAGCGACGTGGATGCTCTGACCGACAGGATGAACCCGCGTCGGATCGCCGGTGAGCGTGTCGGGCAGGCTCGCGGCGCGCTGACCCGAGTCAAGGAGAAGGTGATGGGCGCGGAGATGGACGGGCACGGCGCCGGCCAGCGGATGTCGCAGGCCGCCGGTTCGGTGCGGGGTGAGGCGCGGTCGCTCGGGCAGCAGTCCCGGGCGCAGACGCAGGGCAACCCGCTCGCGGCCGGCCTGATCGCCTTCGGCGCCGGGCTGCTGGTCTCCTCCCTGATCCCGCCCAGCCGCCCCGAGCGGCAGTGGGCCGGACAGGCCCGGGGCATGGTCGGGGAGCACTCCGCCGGGCTGCGCCAGCAGGCGAGCCAGGTCGGTAACCAGCTCCGGGACGACCTGCGCGAGCCCGCGCAGCAGGCGGCACAGTCCGTGCGGTCCACCGCCGCGCAGGGTGCGTCGGCCGTCCGTGACCAGGGCCGGTCGGCCGCACACCAGATGCAGGAGGAGACGCGGCAGGCCGCCGGGGAGATGCGGCGCCGCTAGGTCTCGGGCGAAGGAAGGGCCCCCTCCCCACCCCTCGTGGGCTGAGGGGGCCCTTCCTGACGTACTCGGACCGCGTCGACGCACGTCCCGCCGCTAGGGTCGACGAGTGCGCCGCCCGGCGTGGGGAGGGAGAACCGCGTGCCGACCTACCGCCAGCCGGGCACCGTCATCACCGACCACACCTTCCGGGTACCGCTCGACCACGCGGACCCGGCCGGCGAGCGGATCGAGGTGTACGCCCGCGAGGTCGTCGCCGCCGGCCGGGAACGGGAGTCACTGCCCTGGCTGCTGTTCCTGCAGGGCGGGCCGGGTGGCCGGTCACCGCGCCCGGTCGGCCGCGACAGCTGGCTGGACCGGGCGTTGGACGACTACCGGGTGCTGCTGCTGGACCAGCGCGGCACCGGCCGCTCGACGCCCGCCGACCGGCACACGCTTCCGCTGCGGGGTGACGTGGCCGCCCAGGCCCGGTACCTGGCGCACTTCCGGGCCGACTCGATCGTCCGGGACTGCGAACTGATCCGCCGGGAACTCCTCGGCGAGGCCGGGCGGTGGAGCCTGCTGGGCCAGAGCTACGGCGGCTTCTGCACCCTCACCTACCTGTCGTACGCGCCGGAGGGCGTCCGCGAGGCCTTCGTGACCGGAGGTCTCCCGGGCCTGCGCAGCGCGCCCGAGGCCGTCTACCGGGCCGCCTACCCCCGGGTGCAGCGCAAGGTCGAGGCGCACTACGCCCGCTACCCGGAGGACGCCGAAACCGTCCGCGCCCTCGTGCGGCACCTGCGGGAGCAGGAGGTACGGCTGCCCGGTGGCGGGCTGCTGACCGCGGAGGCGTTCCAGGCGCTCGGCATCATGCTGGGCACCGGCAGCGGCTCACACACGCTGCACTACCTGCTCGAGGACGCCGTCCCACTCGATCGCCGGCTCTCCGATTCGTTCCTCGCCCAGGTCGAGGGCCACCTGTCGTTCGCCGGCCGGCCGCTCTACGCCGTCCTGCACGAGTCGATCTACGGACAGCGCTCGGTGTCCCCCGGTGGCACCGGGTGGGCCGCCCAGTCGGTACGCGCGGAGTTCCCGCGGTTCGACGTCGACCGGGCCCTGGCCGACGGCGTCCCGGTGCTGCTCACCGGCGAGATGATCTACCCCTGGATGTTCGCCACCGACCCGGCGCTGGCCCCGCTGGACGAGGTGGCGGACCTGCTCGCCCAGCGGGAGGACTGGCCCGACCTCTACGACCCCGGGCAACTGGCGCGCAACGAGGTCCCGGTGGCCGCGGCCGTCTACCACGACGACATGTACGTCGATGCCGACGACTCGGTCGCCACCGCCCGCGCGGTGCCCGGCTTGCGCACCTGGGTCACCAACGAGTACGAGCACGACGGTCTGCGGGTCAGCGGCGGCCGGGTCCTCGACCGGCTGATCCGGCTGGCCCGCGGCGAACTGTGACACCGCGAGAGCCACCGCTGCGACCGGTCAGGTCCGCCAGGGTGCTCAGCGCAGCCCGGCGAACAGGTCGTCCTCGCGTGCCGGCGCGCCGGTGGTGTCGTGAACCCGGACGAACGTCTCCACGCCCATCAGCTCGGTGAACCGGTCCTGCCCCAGTTGCAGGAAGAAGATGTTCTCGGCCTGGCTGGCGTGCGCGGCCAACGACGCGAACTTCTGCGCGCCGTAGGCGCTCGTGTCCACCCACGTGGTGATCTCGTCGTCGGGCAGGCCGAGCTGCGGCATCTCCTCCGCCGGCCCGTCCGGCTCGGGGAACTCGACGCCGATCTCCTTCATCACGCGGCCGAACTCCTGGAAGGCGCTGCGCGGCACGGTGGTCCAGTAGACCTTCGCGGGGATGCCCGTCCGCTCGACGGCGGCCATGGTGATGCGGTGCGCCTGGATGTGGTCTGGGTGGCCGTAGAAGCCGTTCTCGTCGTAGGTGACCACGACGTCGGGCCGGTAGCGCCGAATCAACTCGGCCAGCCGGTCGGCCGCCTCCGGCACCGGCGTGTTCCAGAACGCGCCGGGCAGGTCGTTGGTCGCCCAGCCCATCATCCCGGAGTCGGCGTAGCCGAGCGTCTCCAGGTGCGTGACCTTCAACGCCTCGCAGCTGGCCTCCAGCTCGGCCCGGCGCATCGCCGCCACGGCCTCCGGGTCGTGCCCCGGGTCACCCGGCTTGCTGCCACCGGGGCCGTCGCCGCACCCCCCGTCGGTACAGGTCACGAGAACCGTCGTGACCCCCTCGGCCGCGTAGCGCGCGAGGATGCCGCCGGTGCTCGTCGCCTCGTCGTCGGGGTGCGCGTGCACCGCCATCAAGGTCAGGGATCTGTCTGCCACCCCATCACCATACGAGGGCGGTCCGACGCATAGCATTGCCGCGGTCCGGGACGGCTCTGCTGAAACGAGGCGAAATGCGGTGGCTCCGGCGGTTGCTGGGTGGCGGGCGGGTCCAGCTCGATCCGGAGCGGCAGCAGACGCTGCTGGCCGAGGTCCGGCACCGGTACGGCGCACACGCGCGGACCCGGTTCGCCGACCAGGTGGACGCCGTCACCCGGATGCTGGACGGTGACGACGGCCTCGTGGTGGCGGCCCGGATCGTGAGCGAGGTCGCCGACGAGGCCCACGACGACCTGCGGGCCCAGGCACACGACGTCCACCGCCGGACGGGCCGGCGGCTCCTGGTGCACCGCCGGAACTACCGGCCGCTGTGGAAGGAGGCCGGCCGGGCGTTGCGGTGGCCGCTGTTCGCACTCCCGTGCGGCTTCCACCCGTACACCCAGGTGGCCGCCGCCGTCGCGGTGGTCGGCGGCGGGGCGACCCGGCTCGACCGGGTGACCGACCCGACCCCGGTCGTGACCCGCGTGTTCGAGCTGCTCGACCTCACCACCGCCGGCTGGGAGTACGGCCGGGTGCGGATCGACGCCGACTCCGCCGCCCTGGCCGCTCGACTCATCTCGACCGCCGGGCAGGTCCTCGCGGCCATGGACGACCCGCCCCGGCTGCCACCCGCCGTTCGCGAGCTGATGCGCCGAAACAACATCCTGGACGTGTACGACCCGGACGGCCCGCGGGTCGTCGGCCGGATCAACCCGGGGGCGACGATGCGGGAGACGCTCCTGGCCTGAGGGCACCGGGGGAGTCGGCCTCGCGCGAAGGCGCCGCCGATGATCCGGCGTGGGCCGTCCCCCGCTCACGGTCGGCCACGACCGGGGGGGTCCTGGCGGCGGGGCAGCAGCAGCGGGCTGGCGAGGATCAGCAGGCCCGCGATCGCGATCGCCGCGCGGGGGCTGGTGGCGTCGGCGAGCAGCCCGCCGAGCGCGCTGAGGATGGCGATGGAGGCGCTGCTGCCGATCGACCAGGCCGACAGGGTGCGGGCGACGCGGTCGCCGGGTGTGTGGTCGAGCCGGTAGGTGGCGAGCACCGGGTTGTACAGGCTCATGCTGATGATGATCGCCAGCTCGACGGCGATCACGGTCGCGAGGCCGGCGATGCCGGGCTGGACGAACGCGAGGCCGATCAGCCAGACGGCGCGCAGCGTGCCGACCGTCCGGATCACCCGGTGCTGGCCGTACCGCGCCACGACCCGGCGAGCGAGGCGTGAGCCGATGAGGCCGCCGACGCAGGGTGCGGCGAAGGCGAGGCCGTACTGCCAGGGCGGGAACCCGAGCTGGCCGAGCAGGAGGACGGCCAGCAGCGGTTCGGTGGCCATGATCAGCCCGCCGACGAGCAGCTGGTTGAGGTAGAGCGCGCGCAGGCCCGGATGGGTCAGGAGGTGGCGCCAGCCGTCGAGCAGCTCGCCGGCCCGGACCGGCTGCCGGTCGGCTCGCCGCGGGGGTTCCTCCCGGCCGCGGATCGCCGTGATGCCCAGCGCGGACAACAGGTAGCTGAGCGCGTCGGCCACCACGGTGGTCACCGGCCCGAAGAGGCCGACGGCCGCGCCGCCCAGCGGCGGCCCGACGGCGATGGCGCTCCACGTGGTCGACTCGAACCTCGCGTTGGCCACGAGCAGGTCGTCCGGCCGGACGAGGGCCTTGAGGCAGGCGCCGCCGGCCGCCTGAAAGGTGATCCTGGCGGCGGCGACCACGGCCGAGACGATCAGCAACTGGACGAAACTGAGCCGGCCGGCGGCGTAGGCGACCGGGATCGTCATGAGGACCGCGAAGCGGGCCAGGTCCATCCCGATCATCACGGGTCGCTTGCGGCGGAACTCCACCCAGGGTCCGAGCGGCACGGCGATCAGGGCGCCGACGGCCGGCCCCACCGCGGACAGCGCGGACACCTGGGCGGGGCTGGCGTGCAGCACCAGCAGGGCGATCAGCGGCATCGCACCGAAACCCAGCGCCGAGCCGTACGCGCTCACGGCGTAGGCCCCCCAGAGCCATCCGAACTGCCGGCCGAGGGGTCGTCTGACCACCACGCTGCGCACCTCCCGCCTCGGCCCCGTGCCGTCGACGGCCATGATCACAGCAGGGTCGGCGAGGCGGGATCAAACAACCGAGCCGGCGGCGAGCCACAACGCTTGGTTGTGCGACTAGGGTCGGCGGGTGGATCTCGACGCCGTGCGCACCTTCGTCGCCGCCGCCGACGCCGGCCAGTTCCAGGTGGCGGCCACCGCGCTGTCGATCACCCAGCAGGCCGTCTCCAAGCGGGTCGCCGCGTTGGAGCGGGACCTGGCCGTGCGCCTGTTGACCCGTACGCCCCGGGGGGTGCGGCTCACGGTCGACGGCCAGGCGTTCCTGCCGCACGCCCGGGAGCTCCTCCGGGTGGCGGACCGGGCCGACGCGGCGGTGCGTCCCGGCCGGCGCGCCCTCCGCGTCGACGTCCACAGCCGGCGGACCGCGCCGGCGGTGCTGCTCCAGGACTTCCATCGCACGCATCCGCGGATCGAGCTGGATGTCGTGACCCTCGACGCCGACGTCCACGCCGCGATCGCCGCGGTCGAGGCGGGGACGGTCGACGCCACCTTCCACGCCGTCACCGTCCCCGCGCGCCACCTCCCGGGCGCGATCAGGGCCGCCCGCGTGATCGACGAGCACCACGAGCTTCTCGTCGGGCCACGCCACGCCCTCGCCGACGCTCGCGCCGTCACGCCCGCACAGCTCGCCGAACACCGCATCTGGATGCCGGGGATGGCCGCCGGTACCGAATGGGCCGACTACTACGACGAGCTCGCCGCCGCGTTCGGCCTCACCATCGACCGGGCCGGGCCGGTCTTCGGAAACGAGGCGCTGCTGGCCGAGATCGCCGACTCCCCGGAACTGGCGACGCTGGCCGGGGAACGCACGCGATACCTGTGGCCGGACAGCTATGACCTGCGGCGTATACCGGTGCGGCACCCCGCACCGGTATACCCGATGTCACTGATCTGGCGCGACGACAACCGACATCCCGCGCTCACCACACTTCGCGATCACCTGGGCGCCAGGCGGGCGGAGACACCCGACACCGAGGTCTGGTCGCCGACCTGGGTCTGGCCCGACCCGGCGATCCGGGCCGGGCAACCGGGGTGAGGCGGTGCCGCTGACGGCCACCCCACGGCGCCCGTGGAAGGTCAGGCCCTGCCGGACAGGTACTCCCGGCGTCGCTGCGGTTCGAATTTCTCGATCGCGTACCGCAGCATGACCCGGGGCATGACCCGGTACCGTCCGGCGAGGAACTCCTCCTCCGCCGCCCGGTCCCGGTTGCCCACCTCGCGCAGCATCCAGCCCACCGCCTTCTGCACCAGATCATGCGGGTCGGCCAGGAGCCGATCGCTGAGCCGGAGGGTCCAGTGGAAGTCGCCGGCCCGGATGAACGCGAAGGTCGCCATCACGGCGATGCGCCGGTCCCACACCAGGCTCGACCCGGCCAGCCGGTCCAGGACGCTGCGGTCCTTGTCCACCAACCAGGGGCCGACGATGTACGGAGCGCACGAGTCCACGAGGTCCCAGTTGTTGATGCGGGCCGTGTTGGCCAGGACGAGACGGAAGATCCGGTCCCGTTCCTCCTCGTCCCCCCTGGCGAACTTGCGCACCAGGATGAACAGCGACGTCAGCCGCTCCTCGTGCACGCCACTGGCCAGCAGGTCCGCCGTCTCGGCCAGGGAGAGGTCGCGCCAGTACCGGGCGGCCACCCTGCGCTGCTCCGGCACCGGCACGCCGATGGCCCGGTCGCCCTCGCCGTACCCACCCGGGGTGATCTGGAGTAACCGGCTCAGTGCCGCCACCCGCCGCGGGTCGGCGAGGCCGGCGAGATCGTGGCGGACGTCGGCGGTCGTGGCCATGACTGAGCAACCTACCGCGACCGGCGTCGGTACCGCCGAAATCCCGGCGACACCTGAGGCGGGCGCGGTGGCAGCGCGGCCCGCCCCCGCCCGATTGCCGCCTAAGGTCCCACCACCTGCGAGAACTGCGGTTTGCGCACGTAGCCGTGGGGCCGCCGGGGCGCGACCGCGCGCCGCCGGCGGCGGGCGCCGGGGTCCGCCAGCACTCCCGGGGTGCCGCCCGGCCGGGCGGGCCGGTCGCCGTCGGTGCGGGCGAGCCGGTGCCGGACCCGCGCCGTCTCCGGGTGGTGCAGCTCGGTCATGATCCGGGTCGCCCGCTGCCAGTGCTTCCGGGCGGCGGCCCAGTCGCCCATGTCCCACCGGTTGTCGCCCCGGTGCACCAGCGCCTCGGCCTGGAAGTAGCGGTCGCCGAGGTCGACGAAGAGGGCGAGCGCGTGCCGGAAGCAGCGGTCGGCGGCCTCCCGGTGGCCGAGTTCGGCGTAGGCGCACCCGAGACTGTCCCAGGCGCTCGCCTCGCCGTGCCGCTCCCCGAAGCGCCGCAACAGCACGAGCGCCGTCCGGATCTGCCGCACGGCCCGGGGTACGTGCCCGGCCAGCAGGTTGAGCCAGCCCGCGCCGTTCAACACCTCCGCGCGGGCGCTGGTGTTGCCCACGGCGCGGAAGATCGCGGCGGAACGCCGGCTGCGGTCGAGGGCGGCGCGCAGGTCCCCGCGCTTCTCGGCGGCCACGGACAGCCCGTGGTGGGCTCGGGCGCGGCCGCTCTGGTCGCCGAGTTCGGCGGCGAGGCGCAGGGCGCGGCGCAACGCGGCCTCCGCCGCGTCCGGCCGGCCGAGCCGCAGGTACGCGCGGCTCAGGCCCCGGTAGGCGTAGGACATGCCGAGGAGGTCGGCCCCCGCCGTGGCGGCCCGCAGGGCGAGCCGGTGGACGGTGAGCTGGTCGGCCCAGTGGCCACCGCGGGACAGGAACGCGGTCAGGACCCAGGCGAGCTGCCAGGCCACCGTGGCGAGACCGTGCCCCTCGGCCAGGCGGACCGCCGCGAGCAGCGTGAAATGGTGGGCCACGAACCAGTTCCGCGCGTCGTCGGCCCTCTCCAGCGCCGGCACCGCCGTGCCCGCTGACGGGGCGGGCATCGGGGGCAGTTCCCGCCGTGGCGGTGGCGTAGGCCAGCCACAGGCTGCGCCGGGACAGCGCCGTCCGGCGTTCCGGGGGCAGCAGTGACACGCTCACCGCGTCACCGCCGCCCGCGAGTCGGCGGCCGACCCGTAGACCGGGCACAGCGCCACGGCCTCGCCCGTGGCGGCCAGGAGCTGCTCGGCGGAACGCAGCAGGTCGAGCAGCTCCGGCCGGGTCAGGAAGTAGAACGACTGGCGGCCGTCGACCCGGTAGTCGACGAGGCCGCAGTCCCGGAGGCAGGCCAGGTGCTTCGACACGCTCGACTGCGCCAGGCCCAACTCGCCGGTCAGGTCCACCACGCGCGCCTCGCCGGTCGCGATCCGGCGCAGGATGGCCAACCGGGTCGGGTCACCGAGGGAGCGGAACAGCGCCACGGCGGGGGCTGATGCCGCACAGGAATCGATCGCCACCGGGCGATGATATCCCGCCTGCGGAATCGGTCAGGCCGGTCGGCCGGTTTCGCCACCCGCGCAACGGGTAGTCGCGGCCTCTCATGGGCCGTGCCACCGGTCCGGCGGTGACGGGCAAACGATGTTCGTGTCTACCGGCAGGCCAGAGGAGGTGCCCCGAGCATGTGCGGGATCAGCGGGGAGGCCCGGTTCGACGGATCCGTGCCGGACGGCCGCGCGGTGACCCGGATGAGCGAGGCGATGCGGTCCCGGGGCCCCGACGGGGAGGGCCTGTGGAACGACGGATGGATCACCCTCGGCCACCGGCGGCTGACCATCATCGACCTCTCCGACGCCGGAGCGCAGCCGATGGTCCGGGAGGACCTGGGTCTGGCGCTGGTGTTCAACGGTTGCGTCTACAACTACCCGCAGCTGCGCGACGAGCTGCGGCAGGCCGGGCACACCTTCCGCTCGACCAGCGACACCGAGGTCATCCTCGTGGCGTACGCCCAGTGGGGGGAGGACTTCGTCCACCACCTCGTCGGGATGTTCGCGGTCGTGCTGGTCGACCAGCAGCGGCGCCGGCTGGTGCTCGTACGGGACCGGCTCGGCATCAAGCCCCTCTACCTCGCCGAGTCCCCGGGGCGGTTGCGGTTCGCCTCCACCCTGCCGGCGCTGCTGGCGGCCGGCGACGTCGACACGGCCGTCGACCCGGTGGCCCTGCACCACTACCTGTCCTGGCACTCGATCGTGCCCGCGCCCCGGACCGTCCTGCGGGGGATACGCAAGCTGCCGCCGGCCACCGTGCGGGTGGTGGAAGCCGACGGGCGCAGCCGCGAGCGTGTCTACTGGCGGCCCGAATACCGGCGGGACCCGGCACACGCCGGCATGGCGGCGCGGGACTGGCGGGCCGCGATCGGCGACGCGCTGCGCACGGCGGTGCGGCGGCGGCTGGTGGCCGACGTGCCGGTCGGAGTGCTGCTCTCCGGCGGGCTCGACTCCAGCATGATCGTGGCCCTGCTCGCCGAGGCCGGGCAGCACCACCTGCAGACGTTCAGCATCGGCTTCGACAGCCGGGGCGGCGAGAGCGGCGACGAGTTCCACTACTCGGACCTGGTCGCGCGCACCTTCGGCACCGACCACCACCGCATCCAGCTCAGCGACGACGACCTGGAGCCCGCGGTCCGGCGGACCATCGTGGCGATGACCGAGCCGATGGGCAGCCACGACGTCGTCGCCTTCCACCTGCTCTCCGAGCAGGTGGCCCGGCACGTCAAGGTGGCGCAGTCCGGCCAGGGCGCCGACGAGGTGTTCGCCGGCTACGGCTACCACCAGCCGCTCACGGAGGTGCCCCGGGAGGGCGCCGCCGAGGCGTTCGCCGATGCCTTCTTCGACCGGAGCCACGCGGAGCTGGACCTGGTGGTCGACCCGGCGTACGCCTGCGACCACGACGCCAGCCGCGAGCTGCTCGCCGCGCACCTGGCCGCGCCCGGGGCGCACACCGCGCTCGACGCGGTGCTGCGCCTGGACACCCACCTGATGCTGCCGGACGACCCGGTGAAGCGGGTGGACAGCATGAGCATGGCGTGGGGGCTGGAGGTGCGTACCCCGTTCCTGGACCAGGACCTCGTCGCCCTCGCGGCCGCCTGCCCGCCGGAGCACAAGGTGGCGCAGGGCGGCAAGGGGGTCCTCAAGGAGGTGGCCCGGGAGACGCTGCCCGCGGAGGTGATCGACCGGCCGAAGGGCTACTTTCCGGTGCCCGCCCTGCGCAACGTCGACGGCCCGGTGCGGCACCTCGTCACGGAGGCCCTCGCCGCGCCGGCTGCGCGTGAGCGCGGCCTGTTCCGCCCGGAATACGTCGCCGAACTGCTCGCCGAGCCGGACCGGGCGCAGGCCGCCGCCGGCAGCAACAAGCTCTGGCAGCTCGGCCTGCTGGAGCTCTGGCTCCAGTCCCACGGCGTCCGTTGACCCCGGCCGGGGCGCCGTCAGCAGTCGAAGTACATGGCGAACTCGTGCGGGGTGGGGCGCAGGCGCACGGGGTCGACCTCGTTGGCCCGTTTCCAGGACACCCAGGTGGAGATGAGGTCGGGGGTGAACACGCCGCCGTCGAGGAGGTAGTCGTGGTCGGCTTCGAGGGCGTCGAGGACTTCCGGCAGGGAGCCGGGGACCTGCTTGACGTCGCCCCATTCCTCCGGCGGCAGGTCGTAGAGGTCCTTGTCGATCGGCGCGGGGGGTTCGGTCTTGTTCTTGATGCCGTCGAGGCCGGCCATCATCATCGCGGAGAACGCCAGGTAGGGGTTGCTGGACGGGTCGGGGACGCGGAACTCGACCCGCTTGGCCTTGGGGTTGGCGCCGGTGACGGGGATGCGGGTGCAGGCGGAGCGGTTGCGCTGCGAGTACACCAGGTTGACCGGCGCTTCGAAGCCGGGCACGAGCCGGCGGTAGGAGTTGACCGTCGGGTTGGTGAAGGCCAGCAGCGACGGGGCGTGGTGCAGCAGGCCACCGATGTACCAGCGGGCGGTGTCGGAGAGGCCGGCGTAGCCGGTTTCGTCGTAGAACAGAGGCTCGCCGTTGAGCCACAGGCTCTGGTGGGTGTGCATGCCGGAGCCGTTGTCGCCGAACAGGGGTTTGGGCATGAACGTGGCGGTTTTGCCGTTGGCCCAGGTCTCGTTCTTGACGATGTACTTGAACAGTTGCAGTTGGTCGGCGGAGTGCAGCAGGGTGGAGAACTTGTAGTTGATCTCCGATTGGCCGGCGGTGCCGACCTCGTGGTGTGAGCGTTCGACGGTGAAGCCGGTGTCGACCAGGCGGCGCACGATGCTGTCGCGCAGGTCGGCGTAGTGGTCCACCGGTGGGACGGGGAAGTAGCCGCCCTTGTAGGCGGTCTTGTAACCCCGGTTGCCGCCGGGCTCGTCGCGGCCGGAGTTCCAGGCGCCCTCGATCGAGTCGATGTAGTAGAACGACTGGTGGGCCGAGGTTTCGTGGCGGATGGAGTCGAAGATGTAGAACTCGGCCTCGGCGCCGAAGTAGGCGGTGTCGGCGATGCCGCTGGCGGCGAGGAACGCCTCGGCCTTCTTCGCCACGTTGCGCGGGTCCCGGGAGTAGGCCTCGCGGGTGAACGGGTCGTGGATGAAGAAGTTCAACGCCAACGTCTTCTGCGCCCGGAACGGGTCGATGAACGCGGTCGCGACGTCGGGCAGCAGCAGCATGTCCGACTCATGGATCGTCTGAAAGCCGCGGATGGACGAGCCGTCGAAGGCGAGGCCGTCGGTGAACAGGCTGTCGTCGACGGACTCCACCGGCAGGTTGAAGTGCTGCATCACGCCGGGCAGGTCACAGAAACGAACGTCGACGAACTTCACGTCCTCGTTGGCGAGGTAGCGCAGCAGTTCCTCGGGATTGGCGAACACAAGTCCCCCTGGCGCATCGACACGGCGGTTGAGCGCCCGGGATTACCCGTTCTGTGCCGGCGTACACCCGGCGGATGCTCCCGGCGGCCGGACCGCCGGGAGCACCCCGCTCCGCTCAGGGCAGCTCGGGCGGGTCGAGCCACGTCCAGGCGACGCCGTCGGTGGAGAGCCAGGCGCCCGGGCTGTCCGGCCAGCCGGTCTGCACGTACCCGTCCGGCACCGGGCGGGCGTCGGCGCCGGGCCCCAGCGGCGCCGGGCGCAGCGTCGCGCCGGCGTCGGAGCTGGCGAACATCAGCGGGTTCTCCCGGGCGGAGACGCCGGCCTGCACCACCAGCACCCCGTCGGGCCGCACCGCCGTGCGGATGGTGCGGTCGCCGACCCGGGCCGTCGCGGCGGTCCGCGCCCAGGTGGCACCACCGTCCGTGCTGCGCCACACCACCAGGGCGCCGCGCACCCGGCCGAGCGCGTAGACGGTGCGGCCGTCCCGCGTGGCGACCGCCGGGCCGCCGACGTCGTCGGAGGCGGCGAGGTCGTCCGGGAACTCGTGCCGGGACCAGGTCCGACCGCCGTCGCGGCTCACCTCCACGGCACCGCCGGTGCCGATGATCCGGCTGTCGCGCGCGATGCGCTCACCGGTGAACCCGCTGACCCACAGCCCGGCCCCGGCGGGCACGGTCTCGACCACCACCGCATTGCGCAGCGCCGACGGCCGGGTGAGCTGCGCCAGGTCGCCGGTGGCCGGGTCGGCGGCGATGATCGGGTCCTGCGTGGGGCCGGGCTGGCGGCCGAGGACCCGCCAGCCGGCCGGCAGGGCGGCCACGGGCCGCACGGTCACCTCGCGCCAGGTGGTCCCGCCGTCGGCGCTGGCGATCCATCGGCCGGACCTGCTGTCCGGGGCCGACCGGGGGATGTAGTGGGCCACCACGGTGCGCGGTCCGGCCGCCCGCAGGTCCACCATGGCGTCGGCCGGCACGGGTAGCGGACCGGTGCGCCAGTGCCGGCCGCCGTCGTCGGTGCCGGCCCACCGCGGGGGACAGCCGCGACACTCGGTCCAGCGCAGGTAGACGTGGGTCAGGTCGCCGGCCGCGGGTCGCCCCGTGCTGGCCCGCGGGCCGGTGCCCGGGGTGGGCGTGCCACCCGGGGTGGGGATGAAGTCCGGCGTACGGTCGGTGCCGAACCGGGTCGCCGGCGGGACGTCCTCGCCGGACCCGGCCGCCACGGCGACCCCCGAGCCGGCGAGCAGCACGGCGGCGGTGGCGACGGTCAGGATCCGGCGCTGGCGACGGCGGCGGCGCGCCGCGGCGACGACCTGCTCGAAGTGCGGCTTGAACCCGGCCTGGGCGGCGGCGTTGAGGCCGGCGAAGTTCAGCTCAGGCATGGCGGGCCTCCCGGTCGGCGCGGCTCCGGACAGCTGTGGCGGCGGTCGGCGCCGACGGGACCGGGTCGTCGTCGCCGAGATGCTCGGCCAGCGCGCGGCGAGCCCGGACCAGCCGGGTCTTCACCGCCTCCACCGAGCAGCCCATGGCGGACGCCACCTCGGTGACGGGCAGGTCCGCGAGGTGATGCAGCACGACGGTCTCCCGGGCCGTCCGCGGCAGCTTCTGCAACGCCGCCACCAGCGCGACGTGATCCGGGGACAGCGCCGGCGCGCTGGGCCGCGCCGGGTCGAGGCGACCGGAGCGGACCAGCCCGTGCAGCAGCACCCGGCGGCGGTGCCGGGACCGGGCGACGTTCAACGCCACCGTCCGCAACCAGGCCTCCGGGTTGGTCACCTCGCGGAACCGCCCCGGCCGGGCCAGCGCCCGGACGAACGCCTCCTGCACCACGTCCTGCGCCTCGGCGTAGTCGCCCGTCATGGCGTACGCCTGCGCGACGAGGCGGGCCGCCGAGGTGGCGTACACCTGTCTGATCTGTTGCTGTGGGTCCACATCGTCCCCTCCCGTGTCATCACTCACCCGGTACGACCGGCGAGCGGGCCGCGCGGTGACATCTTCCGCGGCGCTCAGGATCGGCGTGTGGCGACCGCCGGTCCGGTGCTGGTGAGGATGACGAGCTGCTGGGTCGCCCGGGTCATCGCGACGTAGTGGTCCACCGCGCCCTCGATGCCGTCGCCGAACGCCTCGGGGTCGACGAGGACGACCAGGTCGAACTCGAGCCCCTTCGACAGCTCCGGGGTCAGCGACCGGACCCGGGGCGTCTCCCGGAACGTGGGGTCGCCGATGACGCAGGCGACCCCCTCGGCGTGCGCGGTGAGCCAGGTGTCGAGGATCGAGCCGAGATCGGAAGCGGATCCGTGTACGACGGGAACGCCGCCGCCGCGGATGGAGGTCGGCACGTTGGCGTCCGGGAGCACGGCCCGGATGACCGGCTCGGCTTCCGCCATGACCTCCTTCGGCGTCCGGTAGTTGATGCTCAGAGTGGCCAGGCGGATCTTGTCGAGTCCGATCCGTTCGAGCCGTTCCTGCCACGACTCGGTGAACCCGTGCCGGGCCTGGGCGCGGTCCCCGACGATGGTGAAGCTCCGGGACGGGCAGCGGAGCAGGAGCATCTGCCACTCCGCGTCGGTCAGTTCCTGGGCCTCGTCCACGACGATGTGCGCGAACGGGCCGGCGAGCAGATCCGGGTCGGCGCCGGGCAGGCCGGCCTCGTCGACCAGGGCGTCCTGGAGATCGAGTTGACGCAGGCTCGACAGCACACCCTCACCGTCGTCATAGGCGTGGGCCTCGATCAGTTCGTCGACGACCGTGGCCATGCGCGCGCGTTCGGCCGCCACCGTGGCGTCGTGCCGGCTCCGGCGTCCGGACGCCTCGGGGTCGCCGAGCCGCTGCCGTGCCGCGTCCAGGAGCGGCAGGTCGGACACCGTCCAGGCCCGGGCGTCGACACGCTGCAACCGCCGGACCTCGTCGGGTGTGAGCCAGGGGGCGCACCTGCGCAGGTAGGCGGGGACCGACCACAGGTCCCCGACGAGGTCGGTCGCTTCGAGCAGCGGCCACGCGCGGTGGAAGGCCGTCCGCAGCTCCCGGTTGCGCAGCAGGGACCGGCGGAGCTGGTCGGCCGGCTCCTCGCCGTCGTGCTTGTCGGTGAGGATCGTGAGCAGCTCCTCCCAGACCTGGTCGCGTGCCTCGTTGTGCGGGGTGCCGGGATCCGGCGCGTCGAACGCGGCGGCCCAGTCGTCGGCGCTCAGCCGGATCTCGGACTCGTCTGTCGTGACCGTCATCCCCCTGACCGGCGGCTCCTCGTAGAACCGGACGGCCGCGTCGATCGCCGTGACGAGCCGCGCGGACGACTTCAGCAGCGCCACGTCCGGGTCGGCCTCGACCGTCGCCGTGGCGCCCTCGGGGACGAGGTCGCGCAGGGTGCAGGTCTGCACCTCCTCCTCGCCGAGGCTGGGAAGGACGTCGCCCACGTATGCGAGGTAGGGCTGGTGCGGACCGACGAACAGCACGCCGCCCCGGCGGTGACCGAGGTGCGGGTCGGCGTAGAGGAGGTACGCGGTGCGGTGCAGGGCCACGACGGTCTTCCCGGTGCCCGGACCGCCGTCCACGACGAGAGCGCCGCGCGATCCCGCCCGGATGATGGCGTCCTGGTCGGCCTGGATGGTGCCGAGCACGTCCCGCATCCGGTTCGACCGGCTGCCGCCCAGGCTGGCGATGAAGGCGGACTGGTCGTCGAGCGCGGCGTGCCCGTCCCAGCCGTCGGAGGTGAACACCTCGTCCCAGTAGTCGGTGATCCGGCCCTGCGTCCAGCGGTACCGGCGGCGGCTCGCCAGGCCCATGGGGTTGGCGTGGGTCGCGCCGAAGAACGGCTCGGCCGCGGGGGAGCGCCAGTCGAGCAGCAGCCGGCAGCCCGCGCTGTCCGTGAGGCCACGCCGACCGACGTACACGGGCTCGCTGCCGTCGGCGCCGACCATGCGGCCGAGGCACAGGTCCACGCCGTACCGGTGCAGGGTGCGCAGCCGGGCGGTCAGGCGGCGGACCTCCTCGTCCCGGTCCGACGCCTGCCGGCCCTTGCCGCCGGGCGCCCGGCGGGCGGCGTCGAGGCGGTCGGACAGGTCGGCGGACAGCCGCTCGAGGCTCTCCGCCATGGCCGCGAAGTGCTCCTCGTCGCGGGCGATCAGGGCCGGGTCGGCCTTGGGTGAGAGACGGTCGGGAAGGTCGAACACGCTGCTGGTTCGGGGATTCAACGCACCGTTTCCGATCTGGGGCCGCGGCGGCGCCGCCGGTCGCCGGCGCCGTTCCGCCACCCCGTTTCCGCAGGTAGCTGGCTTCGGCCGGTGATTCTGCGGCACCACCGGGGTCTTGCCGCAAGCCCCCCGGTGCGATATACGTTGGAGGTGGCAGGGAGCGGATGCTCCCTTTTTTCCTGTCCACGGACGACCGCCGGCCGGACGCCCCGGGCCCGGTTGGGGCGACCCGGGGCGCCGGCGCGGGGTCAGGGCAGCGCCTTCAGGAACGGGCCGTGCTGGAGCCGGAATTCCCAGCCGTAGTACCGGTCCCAGTTGATCGACCACGTCATCAGGCCGCGGAAGCCCGGGTTGGTACCGCTGCGCGGCGTGTAGCCGCCGCAGCTCTGGCCCTTGACCAGGCAGGTGACCGCCTGCTGCACGCCCGCCGGGGCGACGTAGCCGTTGCCGGCGCTGGTCGACGACGGCGCGCCGAAGGCCACCTGGTCCTCCCGTAGCGCCGGGAAGACGGCGCTGGCGTTCCCGGCGACCGGGAAGCCGGCGAGCAGCATGTCGGTCATCGCGATGTGGAAGTCCGCTCCGCCCATCGTGTGGTACTGGTTGTCCAGCCCGACGATCGGGCCGGAGTTGTAGTCCTGCACGTGCAGCACCGTGAGGATGTCGCGCAGGGCGTGGATCACGGGCAGGTACGAGCCGGCGCGGGGGTCCTGACCGCCCCACGGGCCCGGTCCGTAGAACTGGTAGCCGAGCTGGACGAAGAACGTCTCCGGAGCCATCGTGAGGACGAACCCGGCGCCGTAGCGCTGCTTCAGGGCCCGGATCGCCGCGATCAGGTTCACGACCACGGGCGTGGTGGGGTTGCGGAAGTCGGTGTCGCCCGGGTTCAGGTAGAGGGAGTGGCCCTCGAAGTCGATGTCCAGGCCGTCGAGGCCGTACCGGTCGATGATCGCGGACACCGACCGGACGAAGGTGTCCCGGGCGGCGGGCGTGGTGAGCTGGACCTGCCCGTTCTGGCCGCCGATGGACAGCAGCACCTTCTTGCCCTGCTGCTGCTTGGCCCGGACGGCGGCGGTGAACTCCGCCTCGGTCTCGACACTGGGGCACTCGGCGACGGGGCAGAGCTCAAAGCGGATGTCGCCGGAGGTCACCGAGGTGGGCTCGCCGAAGGCCAGGTTCACGATGTCCCAGTCGGCGGGGACGTCGGCCATCCGCAGGTAGCCGGAGCCGTTGGCGAAGCTGGCGTGCAGGTAGCCGATCAACGCGTGCTTCGGCAGCCCGCCGGCCGGCGGGGGGCTCGTCGGCGGTGGTGTGGTGGTCGGTGGCGTGGTGGTCGGCGGAGTCGTGGTGGGCGGCGGGCTGGTCGTCGGCGGCGCGGTGGTCGTCGGCGGGCTGGTCGGGGTGCCGCCGCCGCACGGGGCGCCGTTGAGGGTGCAGTCGGTGGGCGAGCCGGATCCGGTGGCGAGGAAGCCGAACGACACCGAGGCGCCGGGGGCGATCGTGCCGTTCCAGGACCGGTTCGTGAACGTGTGCCGCTGGCCGACGCTGCTGACCGTGGCGTCCCAGTACGAGCCGAGGGTGGTGCCCGCCGGCAGGGTGAAGGCGACCTGCCAGCCGGTGATGGTGCTGGCGCCGCCGTTGGTGATCGTGTACCTGCCCTCCCAACCGGTGCCCCAGTCGGAGGTCTTGGCGAAGGCGGCGGTGGGCCCGGCGGCCAGCGCCGGGGCGGCGAGCACCACGGTCGCGGCGGCGGTGGCGAGCGCCGCGAGAGCGGCCAGGAAGGGGGTACGGGCGGTGCGGTGCATCCGGTCCTCCCGGTACGGGGTGGGCCGTCTGAGACATCGACGGATGCACAATTATTAGGTTTGTTAACTGTAACTGTCCAGGACCGCTGTGTCGTGGCGGTCACTTCCGGCGGTGGATCCCGGCACACCGTGGTTGGATGGCGGGATGGGTTTCACGGTGACGGACGTGCCCGAGCGGGACCGGTTCGAGGCGCGGGACGAGACGGGCACGACGGCGGGGTTGGTCACCTACCAGCTGACCGGCAACATCATCGCCTACACTCACACCGAGGTCGCCCCCGAGTTCGAGGGGCACGGCGTCGGCTCGCTCCTGGCCCGGGCGGTCATGGACGACGCGCGGGCCAACGGGCGGACCGTGGTGCCCATCTGCCCCTTCCTGGCCGGCTGGCTGGAGAAGCACCCCGAGTACGACGACATCGTGGCCCGCTCGACCCGCAAGGTGAAGTAGCGGCGCCCTCAGTCCGCTGAGCGGGTGAGGAGCGGCGACGCGCCCAGCGGCGCCGCGGGGATCTTCGCTTCCGTGCCGTCACCACCGCGGACGGGAAGGATGCCCGCCGGGTTGTCTTCCGCTGCGCGCCGGCGCCCGGCGCGGACCACCGCGGCCGCCGCCACCACCGCCGTCGCCGTGATCATCGCTGCCTGCAGCAGTGACCGCCGCCTGCTCCGTCGACGCTTCATGTCCTTGCCTCCTGGCGCTCTCGCATTCTGTCTCGTTGTCATGATGGGGGCGTCAGACCGGCCGATCGGGACGTTTCGGGAACTTCGCCACCGCCCGGGTGAGTCCGTCCGGTTGCCGGTCCGACTCCCACGGTCACACCGGATCGGTCCGGCCACGGCGGGGCCCCGCCGGGCGGGTCTCGCCCCGGATCGGCAGCCAGTAGAAGGGAATGAACGCGGCGATCACCGTGACGCCGAGGGCGGGAACCAGGGCGCCCAGCAGGGTGCCGGCGGCGATCCAGGTGAGGGCGAGCCGGAAGCGCCGGCCGATGGCCCTGGCGCCGGCGGCGTCGAGGGTGGCCACGAGCAGCTGGGGACGGCGGCGCGCGTACGCCCAGATGGCGTTGAACAGGACCGCTGCCAGTTCGAACGTGAGGCCGTGGAGGACGACGGCGACCCGCTCACCGTGCCCCTCGCGGAACGCCTGGGCCAGCACCGAGGCGGCGAAGGGCAGGAAAGCGATGTCCATCAGCAGCACGGTGTTGAGGAACAGCACCGTCCGGTCGGCGGTGCGGATCTGGTCGAACATGACGTGGTGATTGGCCCACACCTGCCCGATCAACATGAACGTCACGGCGTAGGCCAGGTAGGACGGCCAGAGCGTGACGAGGCCGGACAGCAGGTGCCGGCTGTCCTGCGGCGGGCGGATCTCCAGGACGAGCAGGGTGACGGCGATGGCGATGACCGCGTCGGTGAACGCGACGACCCGGGAAGGATCCCGCTCGATGCCGAACGGTGACGAGCCTCCCGGCCTCCGGGCGGGTGCTGGCACGGTCCCAGCATCCGGCACCGACCCCGCCGGGGCACGTACGCCGGGCGGCAATTCGCGGCGTTCGTACCAGGAAGGGGTCGGCGGACCGCCGGTCGCGGACCGCCGACCCCCCCGGGGATACCTGGTGTTACTTGACGCCGCCGGACCGGAACGCCACCCAGGCGTCACTCATCCGGTCCGCCTGTCCGGCGGTGAACATGTTCATGCAGGAGTCCTGCGTGTAGTCCATGAAGTTGTGGATCGGGTCCAGCCCGGGTGCGGTGCAGGTGTCCGCGCCGACCGGGCAGTTGAACTGCGGCGCCGCCTCCCGCGGGGTGTCGGCCACGAAGTCGCCCGAGGCCGAGCATCCGTGCGCGAAGGTGTGCTCCAGCATCAGCCAGTGCCCCACCTCGTGCGTCAGCGTGTCACCCAGGGCGTACTTGCCGGCCGTTCCGCCCGGCATCGACTCGTCGAGCATCACCACGCCGTCGATGTAGTCCCGGCCGTTGTTGTAGCCCTTGGGGAAGTACGCCCAGCCGAGCAGGCCGCCGCCGATGTTCGCCGCGTACACGTTCAACGTGCGGGCGTCGCCCGTGTACAGCGCCTTCTTCATGTCCCGCTCGTTCTTGCCGGGCACGACCGTGTACCAGTCGCTGTTCACCGTCCACGTCGTCCCGACCAGCGAGAACCGGAACGGGGTGTCGGAGGCGTCCGCCGCGGTGCGGCCGGCGTACGAGTCGTTGAGCACGGTCATCTGCGCCGCGATCAGGGTCTTCCACCGGGTGGTCTCGGCCGCGCTGAGGGCGTGGTCGGAGACCATGTGGAAGACCGTGGGCACGGTCACGCTGCCGTTGGGCAGGCGCGGCGAATCCTTGATCACGCCGTAGGCGTTCGCCTCGTTCTTGGAATACAGCTCGGGTTCCTGGGCGGTGGCGCCCTCGGCCACGCGCGCCGCGCCGTGCCCCTCGGCGCCCGGCGCGCACGCCGCCACGCCGGCGGAGGCGGTCGCGGGTGCCGCCGTGACCGCCGCCGCGGATGCTCCGCCGGCCCCCAGGAACGTCGCCGCGGTGGCGGTCAGGACCGCCAGTTGGAAGGTTGGTCTTCTGTGCATCGTTGCACCTTTCGCCGGGATGATGTCACCGACCTGGATGGACGGACGCGGGCCGCCAGCAAGTCGGCGCCGTTCCGGTATGAGAACACGCCGCTGACCTGAGCAAAAGGCCCGATCGGGCCGCCCGCGCACCCGGCGGGTGACAGGCCGCCGCCGGCATGGGAGCCTACCGGTCGGTAACGTTCCCGGCGGAAGGCAGTGACATGGCGGACCTGACATCGTTGGCGGACCCGGGCGGGCAGCAGCCGGCGGCCCTCGATCCGGCCGCCGTGCGCCGCGCCTGGCGGGTGACCGAGCCCCTGCACGCGATGATCTACTTCGTGCCGGAGGCGCACGAGCGGTACGCCGCCCTCGGCCTGCCCGCGCCGGCCGGCTACTTCGCCTCCCGCGCGGCCGCCCTGGGGCCGGTCGGGCCCGGCCCGGTGGTGGCCAGCTTCTTCAACTTCAACCCGGACCTCGTGGCCCGGGTGCTGCCGGCCGCCTGGGAGCGGGCGGCACCGGCCGCCGTGCTGGCCGCCCGGCGGGACGCCGCCGACGCGGCCCTGACCCGGGCGCTCGGCGACGCCGTGCGGTCCCCGGAACTGGTCGAGGCCGCCGAGCTGGCCCGGCGCGCCGCCGAATCTGCCACCGCCCACCCCGAGGGGCGGCCGCTGTTCGCCGCCCACGCCGCGCTGCCCTGGCCGGACCAGCCGCACCTGATCCTCTGGCAGGCCCAGACGCTCCTGCGGGAGTTCCGTGGCGACGGGCACGTGGCCGCCCTGGTGCTCGCCGGCCTGACCGGGCTGGAGGCGCTGGTGCTGCACGCCGCCTCCGGCGAGGTGTCGGTCCGCTTCCTGCGCCGCACGCGGGGCTGGACCGGCGAGCAGTGGGCGGACGCCATCGACCGGCTGCGCGGGCGCGGGCTGGTCGAGGGCGACGAGCCCGCGCTGACCGACAGCGGGCGGGCGCAGCGCGCGTGGATCGAGGCGGCCACCGACCGGCTCGCCACGCCCGCGTACGCCGTGCTCGGCGCCGACGGGTGCGCCCGCCTCGCCGAGCTGACCCGGCCGCTGAGCCGGGCCGTGGTCGCCGCCGGGCTGCTCGACGTCGACAACGCCGTGCCGCCGCCCCGCCGGCCCTGAGCCGGGCTCGGCCACGCCCGTCAGGTCAGATCGAGCTGTACCGTGGCGATCTCCCAGGCGCGCAGCGGCAGCCGGACCAGCCCGTCAACGACGTCGAGCGGCTCGCCGGCCCGGCCGAGCAGGTCGGCCCGCCACGCCCCGCGAACCGTCGCGCCGCCGAGCACGGCCGTGGTGTCCACCGGGGTCTGCGCCACCAGCCGCACCTCGGTGCGGCCCGCCCGGTCCCGGACGCTGGTCACCACGACGCCCGGGCCGTCGACGGAGAGCCCGACCGTCGGCGCGGGGAGCGCGGTGGCCGGGTCGGCGGTGCCCGGGAACGCCAGCACCTCGTGCCGGTACGCCTCGGCCGCCGCCAGCACCCCCGCCTCGTGCCACGCGCCCCGGTACGGCAGCACCGCCAGCTCGACCGTGCGGGTACCCCGGCACTGCGCCTGGGGCGTGGGCAGCTGCGGACCGGCGGGCTCGTCGCGCAGCGCGTGCCGGTTGCGCGACAGCATCCCGATCGACCGCAGCACGGTGACCGCCAGCTCGCGGCCGGCGTCGGTCAGCTCGTACTCGGTGGGCTGGGTCAGCAGCACGGCGAGCGCGCCGTCCGGCCCGCCGGCCGCGACGAACCCGTTGGCCGGGAAGGTGGGCAGCGGCACCTCGCCGCCACCGCCCTCGGCCGTCAGGCCGCGCGCCACGACGGCGAACTGACCCTCGGCGTACGAGGTGTCGGCCGGCGACGGCAGCGGCAGGTGCAGCCGCACCCGATGGTCGTCGCAGCGGTTGTCGAACTCGACGCGCAGCCGGACGAAGCCCTCGCCGCGGCGCAGCTCGACCCGGGTGGTCACGGTGACGGGTTCCCGGTCCACGGCGCGGGAGCCGGCGTCGACGTCCGCGGCCACCGGCCAGCGGTACTCGCGTACCACGTCGAGGACGGCCACCAGCGGGCCGTCGTGGCGCACGACGGTCCGCACCGCCCGCGGCTTGTCGACCAGTTCGTCGGCGGCCGGCGGGGCGTAGTTGTAGCTGTCGCCCACGTCGCCGCCGTCGACGATCCGGCCGACCCCGTCCACGGTCACCCCGTCCGGGGTGGACAGCGCCAGGGTGCCGTCCTCGGCGACGTCGACCCGGAGCAGGCCGTTGTCGAGGCTGCGGCCGGTCACCGTGACCGGGTCGGACGTGGGCGTCGCGGTCGCCGGGAGCGGTGCCGGCCGGACCGCGGCGCGTCCCAGCGGGGGCACGTCCACCAGGGCGGCCACGGTGGCCCGGGGAGCGGCGAGGATGCGTACCCGCCACTGGTCGGCCTGTGCGGCGGCGGCGAGCGCCAGGCGGACGTCCTCCACGTCGAAGGCCGGGTCGCCGTGGCGGGCCACCTGGAAGGTGACGGTGGCGTCGTCGGGTGACACCGACCAGGCGGTGACCTCCTGGCCGTACAGCTCCCGGCCGTGCACCCGGGTGAGCACGGCCGGCAGGTCGGCCGCCGGCACGACGTCGTCGGCGAGCAGCGTGCGGCTGCGGTCGAGGACCTGGGTGGCCACGCGGCGGCCGGCGGCGTCGGTGAGCGCCACGGCGCCGTCGGCCGGCGTCTCCACGTCCAGGCACACCAGCGCGGTACGCGCCGCCGGGGTGGGATTGAACAGCAGGTAGCCGTCCCGGGGCACGGCGGTCGACAGCCGCGTGCCGACCAGGTCGCAGACCGCCCGGCCGAGCTGGTCGGCCTCGGCGAGCCGGGCGGCGACCTGCTCGGCGGTCTCGTCGCAGCCGCAGCCGGTCACCGAGTCGTGGCAGCTCGCGTCGATCAGCCGGGTCCAGGCCATGTCGAGGAAGCGCTGCACGGATCCGTCGTGGGTGAGCGCGGCGAGCGGTTCGGCGTACCGTTCGACGCGCCGCTCGGCCCGGTTCATCGCCTGCTTCAGGTGCGCCCGCACGGAGATCACGCCGGGCAGGATGTTGGCCCGGGCGTGCGAGCGCAGCTCGCCACGCACCACGGGCAGGCCGTCGACAGTGGCCGGTTGGGTGGCGAAGTACTCGGCGAGGGTGCCCAGCCGCAGCCGGGTGCCCGCGACGTCGGCGGTGGCCAGCAGGTCGGGGGCGTCCGGCGCCGGCGCCGCGTGGTCGGTGCCGTACATGCCCAGCACCGGGGTGTCGTCACCGGCCGGGCGCCACCCGGCGAGCCGGTCGGCCAGGTCGCCGGCCCGGCGGGTGACCTGCGCGGCGTCGTCCATGAGGCCCGCCGCGTTGCCGTAGCCGCCGGGCAGGTACTGGGTGCGGACGGTGGTGCCGTCGGGCGCCTGCCAGGCGAACGCGTGAGTGTGCACCCGCTCGGGCACGCCCCGGAACACGCAGGCGTGGGCCAGTCCGGCGCCGGCCAGGATCTGCGGCATCTGGGCGATGTGGCCGAACATGTCGGGCAGGTAGCCGACCGGCATGGCGCCGCCCAGGTCGGCGCTGCGCGCCAACCCGCGGTCCAGGTTGCGGACGATGTTCTCCCCGGAGCAGAGGAACTCGTCCAGCAGGATCTGCCAGGGGCCCACCGACAGCCGGCCGGCCCGGACCAGGTCGATCACCTGCTCCCGCCGCTCGGGGCGGACCTCCAGGTAGTCGTCGACCGCGGCGAGCTGCCCGTCGAGGGTGAACCGCTGCCGCGGGTCGCGCTCCATCCGGTCGAACACGTCGTCCAGCAGCGCCACCAGCCGCAGCCGGAACCGCTGGAACGGCTCGTACCACTCCCGGTCCCAGTGGGTGTGCGGGACCACGATGATCTCGGTCGGTCGCGTCATCAGCTCGCCGCCTCTCCGCCGATCGCCGCCCCGGTCAGCTCCCCGTAGCGGCGTACCACCTGCTGGCTGGTCCGTACGTCGGCCGCGCCCTCGGCGATGCCGGTCAGCGGCGCGGCACCCGCCGTGACCATCGCGTGGAACGCGACCAGTTCCTGCTCGAACGCCTCGGTCACCGACCGGTACGCGGCCCGCCGCTCGCCGCCGCCGTGCTCGTCCACCACCGTGAGCGTGGTCGGCGCGTTGAGCAGGTACGGCGAGGGGAACACCAGCTCCAGCGAGCCGCGGGCGTGGTGCAGGGTGACCGTCTCCCGGTAGGCGGGGTAGTCCGGCAGGTTGAGCCACCGGATGCCGTAGCGCGCCCCGCCCGGCAGCCGCCCGCTGATCTCCACCGACGGCTCCGCCGGGCCGTCGGGGCGCAGCGGCCAGGTGGCGACCTGCTCCACCGTGGCCGGCGCCCCGGTGAACAGCCGCAGCAGGGACAGGTCGTGCGAGATGCTGTTGATCAGGATCTGGTAGAGGAAGCGGGCGCCCGGGTCGGCGCCGACGGCGGTGTCGAGCAGCGCCCGGTCGGCGGCGGACAGCCGGGCCACCTCCTCGGCCGGCACGTCGTCGGCGGCCGGCGGCAGGTTGGCGAAGCGCAGCTGCCGGTCGCCGCCGGCGTGCAGCACGGTCACCTCCACGGCGTGCACCCGCTCCGCGCCGCCGAGGTCCGCCAGCAGCCGCGCGGCCTCGGCCACCGCCGGGTCGTACTGCTTCATGTAACCGACCATCAGCGCGGGGCTGCCGGCGCCCAGCTCGGCCAGCCGGGCCGTCTCGGCGAGGGTGTAGGCCAGCGGCTTCTCGCACAGCACGGGCAGGCCGGCGCGCAGCGCCAGCGCGGCCAGGTCGCCGTGCGAGCCGGAGGTGGCCAGCAGGACGGCGTCGCAGCCGCCGTCGGTGACCATCCGGGCGGCGTCGGTGTAGCGGCGGGCGGGCTCGACGCCGTACCGCTCACCCAGCTCGGTCAGCCGGGACGGGGACAGGTCGGCCAGCGCGACGATCTCGAACAGGTCGGCGCGGCGTTGCAGCAGCGGCAGGTGCACCGTGCGGGCGATGATGCCCAGCCCGGCCACCGCGATCCGGATCCGCTTGCCGGGCTCGGTCATCGCAGCGCCTCCTCGAGCCACCGCCGGTTGGCGTGCTGGTCGGCGCGGATCCGGTCGAGGTCTCCGCCCTCGGGGGCGTCCTGCTCGATCACCAGCCAGCCGGTGTAGCCGGTGTCGTCGAGCGCGGCGAACACCCCGGCGAGGTCGACGTCGCCGCGGCCCAGGGCGCAGAAGCCGCCGGCCGCGACCATGTCCATCAGGCCGCCGCCGGCCGCCCGGGTCCGGGCGTGGGCGGCGAGGTCCGCGTCCTTCAGGTGCACCTGGCCGATCCGGCCGGCCCACCGGCGCGCGGCGGCCACCGGGTCGCCGCCGGCCAGCGCCAGGTGCCCGGTGTCCAGGCAGATGGCGATGTCGGTCAGTTCGAGCAGCCGGTCGGCCTCCGCCTCGGTCTCCACGTCGGTGCCGAGGTGGTAGTGGAACACCGGCTCCAGGCCGCGATCACGGCACCGGTCGGCGGCCTGCTGCACCCGCGCGGCGAAGTCCGGCCAGGCGGCGGCGGGCAGCGCCGACGCCAGGTCGGTCGGGACGCCCGGACGGGCCATCCGGCCGGGGTTGCCGGGGCAGGCCAGGGTCGGCCGGGGCGCGAACCGGGGGTCGTCGACCGGCGCGGCGGTGAACACGTCGAGCGCGGCGTCGAGCTGGGTCAGATCCTCGGCGAAGCCGGCCGGGTCGGCGAACCGCAGGTCGACCCAGCCGCCGGCCAGGCCGATGCCGGCCGCGGCCAGCCGGCGCGCCAGGGTCTCGCCGGTGCCGAGGTAGCCGATCGGACCGGAGTCCACCCCGGTGTAGCCGTCGCGGGCCAGTGCCGCGAGCAGGTCCTCGGGGCCGACGGGCGCGCCGGTGGGCTGGTAGATGCCGTAGTTGACGGGGGCGCCGGCCACCCGCGTGCGTGCGGTCAGCTGCACAGTGCGATCACCTCCATGCGGTGGGACTCCAGGACGTGCAGCCCGTCGCCGGCCGGCAGCAGGCACCGGTCGCCGCGGACCACCCGGTGCCGCCCGTCCGGGTCGGCCAGCAGCGCGCCGTCGGCGTCGAGCGCCAGCAGCTCGTCACCGACGCGCAGCAGCAGCGGCCCGCCGGGGTCGGCGGAGACGGCGGTACGGCCGCCGCGCAGCGCGTCCAGCACGGCGTCGCCGGGTGCGCGGTCGGGGTCGGCGAGCACCCAGGTGGTGGGGGAGCCGGGCGGCGCGTCGTCGCCGGGGCGGTGGAAGTCGCTGCCGCCCACCGCCACGACGTCCGGCCGCCAGGCCCGCGCCCAGGCGAGGGGGGCGCCCCAGGTGCGGTCCCACCAGCCGGAGTGCCACACCTCGACCAGCTGGGTGCGGTCGGCCAGCGGCTGTCGCCAGGCGCAGTCGCCGCCCAGGGGGTGGTTGACCGACATGAGCCCGCCGTCGCGCCGGGCGGCGGCGAGCCACTCGTCCGGCGGGCGGCGGAAGTCGACCCAGCCCACCGGCCCGAACACGTTGGCGTGCCCCCGGTCGGTGGTCACCTCCTGGCCGGGGAGCAGCGTGATGCCGTAGCGGGCGGAGGCGGCCGGCAGCCACGGGTGGTGGCTGACGGTGTTGTGGTCGGTGACGGCGAGGAAGTCCAGGCCGCGGCCGGCGGCGAGCGCGGCCAGCTCGTCGATGGTCGAGCTGCCGTCGCTGTGCACGGTGTGCGCGTGCAGGTCACCGGCGAGCCACCGCCAGCCGTCGACGGTGGGCAGGTCGCGGCGGGGCGGGCGGTCGGGGCGGGGTGGCGCCGCCGGTGCGGGTGGCGCGGGCGGCGGCGTGCCGCTGGTGGTGGCGGTGACCTCGTAGTCCAGCCCATCCGGTGGGATGCGGTGCAACCGCAGCAGCACCTGCCACTCGCCGGGTTCCAGCTCACCCGGCAGGTAGCCGGGGGTGGCCCAGTCGGCGGCCACGGTGTAGCCGTCGCGGGCGCCGCCGGACCAGCCGCGGAAGCCGTCCGGACCGACGCAGCCCAGGTCGAGCACCCCGGCCTCGCGGGGGTAGTCCAGCCGGACGGTGAGCGCGGCGGTGCCGGGTGCGACGGTGACCGGCAGGGCGCGCAGCACGTCGTCGGCCCGGTCCTGCAGGGTCCACCTGCCGCGGTGCACGACCACGGTCAGCTCCGGACGGCCGCGTCGGCCCGGGGAGCCGGTACGCCGGCGGCGGCGGTGACCAGGTTCCCGTCCCGGTAGAGCAGTGACCGGCCGGGGCGGGGCACCGCCCAGCCGGTGTCGCCCGGTTCCGGTTCGCCGCCCTCGGGCACCACGACCTGCACACTGGTCCGGCCCGGGTCGCCGGCCCCGTCGCCCGCCTCGGCGTCGTCGGTGGGTACGTCCAGCGAGACCAGGGAGACGCTGCCGAGATTCTCCACGACGACGACCTCGCCGGTCAGCGCGCAGGGGACCGCCGTGGGGGAGTAGTCGAGGTATTCGGGGCGGATGCCGTAGACCAGCCGCTCGCCGTCGGAGACCCGGTCGCGGGCGTCGTCGGGCAGCGGCAGCCGGGCCCGGGCCACGGCCAGCTCGTCGCCCCGCACCCGCGCGTCGATCAGGTTCATGGGGGTGGAGCCGATGAAGCCGGCGACGAAGGTGTTGGCGGGGCGGCGGAACACCTCGGTGGGGGTGCCGACCTGGCGGATCCGGCCGCCCTCCATCACCGCGATCCGGTCGGCCAGCGCGAGCGCCTCGGCCTGGTCGTGGGTGACGAAGACGGTGGTGACGCCCAGCTCCCGCTGCAGGCGCTTGAGGAAGGTCCGGGCCTCCAGCCGCAGCCGGGCGTCGAGGTTGGACAGCGGCTCGTCGAGCAGGAACACCTGCGGGTGGCAGGCCATCGCCCGGGCCAGGGCGACGCGTTGCTGCTGGCCGCCGGAGAGCTGCCCCGGGCGGCGTTCCAGCAGCCCGGACAGGCCGAGTTCGTCGGCGGTGTCGGCGGCCTTGCCGGCCCGGCTGCGCCGGTCGACCTTCTTGATCCGCAGCGGGTAGGCGATGTTGTCCCGCACGGTCATGTGCGGGAACAGGGCGTAGTCCTGGAAGACCATGGCCACGTCGCGCTTGCCCGGCGGCAGGTTCGTGACGTCCCGCTCGCCGATCCGCACGCTGCCGCCGGATGCGACCTCCAGGCCGGCGATCGTGCGCAGCAGGGTGGTCTTGCCGCAGCCGGACGGGCCGAGCAGGGCGAAGAACTCCCCGTCGGCGATCTCCAGGTCGAGGGCGTCCAGGGCACGTACCCCGCCGGGGTAGACCTTGGTCAGCTCGCGCATGGTGATGGCGGACATCAGCGCTTGATCCCTCCGTGGAAGCGGAACCCGTATCGGCTGCTGACGAAGACGAACATGAGCGCCACCGGCAGCGAGTAGAGCAGCGAGAAGGTGGAGAGCAGCCGCAGGTCGGCCTGCCCGCCCTCGGTGTAGAGGGTGTACATGATCACCGCGGCGGGCGCCTTGTCCGGCCCGCGCAGCAGCAGGAACGGCACCAGGAAGTTGCCCCAGACGTTGGCCACCGCCCAGACCCCGACGGTGGCCAGGCCGGGACGGACCAGCGGCACCACGATGTGCCGCATGATCTGCAACGGGCTGGCGCCGAAGACCCGGGCCGACTCCTCGTAGGACGTCGGGGTGGAGTCCATGAAGTCCTTGAGGATGAAGATGGCCGCCGGCAGCAGCCCGCCGCTGAGGATCAGGATGACGCCGAGCCGGGAGTCGATCAGGTTGAGGCGGAAGGCCAGCTCGAACAGCGGCACCATGGTGGCGGTGCCGGTGACGATCGAGGACAGCAGCAGCAACCCGTACAGCAGCGCGTCGCGGCCGGGCACCCGCACGCGGCTCAGCGCGTACGCGGCGAGGGCCGCGAAGATCACCACCAGCGCCGCGGTGCCGGCGGCCAGGTAGACCGAGTTGAGCAGCGAGCTCAGCGCGTACGGGTTGTCCAGCAGGGCGCGGAAGTTGTCCAGGGTGAACCGCGGCAGCGAGGCGGTGACCGTCGGAGTGTCGTCGAACGGGGCGGTGGCCAGCCACAGCAGCGGCAGTGCGAAGAAGCCCAGCACGGCGCAGAGGAACGTGTAGCGGCCGACCTGGGCGAGCAGGTGGCGTACCGCGACCGTGGGCCGGGTCGACCCGGTGGTGGGCGCGGTCGCCGTGTCGGTGGTCACGCCGCCTCCTTCCGCCGGCCCAGCATGCGCAGGTAGACCAGCGCGATGACCAGGTTGATCAGCAGCATGATGAACGAGATGGCGGCGCCGAAGCCGAGTTCGCCGCCGGACAGCGCCACCTTGTAGACGTAGACCGGCAGGATCTCCGAGCGCTGCTCGGGGCCGCCGGCGGTGATCAGGAACGGCGCGAAGTCGTTGAACGTCCAGAGGCTGATCAGCAGCAGGTTGGTCAGCACGTGCCCGCGGATGCGGGGGAAGACCACGTCGCGCAGCTGCTGCCAGGTCGAGGCGCCGGCCAGCCGGGCGGTCTCCAGGTGCGAGCGGGGGACGTTCTCCAGCGCGGCGGCGTAGAGCATCATCGAGAACGCGGTGCCGCGCCAGGTGTTGAAAAGGATGATCGACAGCATCGGGTGGTCCAGCAGCCAGGCCGTCCCGGGGATGCCGAGCAGCGCGTTGAGCGTGCCGGCGTCCCGGTCGAGCAGGGCGATCCAGAGGAAGGCGACCACCGAGCTGGGCAGGATCCAGGAGAGCAGGACGAACCCCTCGACCACCCGGCGCAGCGGGCCGCGGCGGTCGCGCAGCGCGAACGCGATGGCGAACCCGAGCCCGGCCTGGCCGATGACCGCCGAGCCGAGGACGAACTGCAGGGTGAGCAGCAGCGAGTTGGTGAACCGCTCGTCGCCCAGGGCCTGGGTGTAGTTGTCCAGGCCGACGACCTCGGGATGGGCGGCGGCCAGGCCGGTCAGCCGGTAGTTCGTCACGCCCAGGTAGATCGTCCAGGCGGCCGGTACCACAAGGAAGACCAGGATGAGGACCATGGCCGGGACGAGGAACCCGGTGGCCCGGGCCCGGCCGAGGCCGGCGGCGTCGGGGGCCGGGGAGGCGCCCGTGTCCGGGCGCCTCCCCTCCACCACCTGGTCAGGAGGTGACGTTACCTGGGCCACCGACAATCCCTTCGACCTTCTTCTGGTACGCGGTGGCCGCCTCGTCGGCGCTCTTGCCCGAGGCGGCCGCGGCGGTCGCCTCCTGGAGCGCGACCGACACCTGCGGGTACACCGCCAGCGGCGGCCGGTACGCGGTCACCGGCAGCACCTTCTCGGTGATGAAGCTGAGCATCGGGTCGCCCGCGAGGACCTCCTTGTTGACGTCGCTGCGCGCGGTGATCCGCTTCTCGCCCGCGAGTTCGGCCTTGACGCCCTCCGCCGAGTGCATGAAGGACAGCAGTTCCCACGCCTGCGAGGGGAACTTGGAGTTGGGGTTGAGCACCCGGACGCCACCACCGGACATGCTGACGAAGTCCTGGCCGCGGATGCCCGCGCCGGGCTGCTTGGCGGGGATCATCGCGAAGCCGACGGTGGTGTCCCGGTCGGCCATCTTGGCGATGCCGTCCTTCGGGTTGATGACGCTGCGCCAGAAGTAGTCACCCTCGCCGAGGATGCCGATCTTGCCGGCGGCGAACTCGGCGAACGACTTGTCGCGCCCCTTGGCCTCCTGCTGGAGCTTGGGGTCGCCCAGGCCGCCACCGTAGACCTTGGTGTAGAAGTCGAGCATGTCCTTGACCGGTTGGGTGGCCCCGGCCCACTTGCCGTCCTTGTAGATCTCGCCGCCCGCGCCGACCAGCAGCGGCAGCGCGCCCTGCATGGAGGTGGCCTCGCCCATCGCGGTGCCGGCGTTGATCTGGATCGGGGTCACCCCGGGCAGCGCCTTGAGCTTGGCGCCGGCGTCGAGGATCTCCTGCCAGCTCTTCGGCTGCCAGTCGGCGGGCAGGCCGGCCCGGGCGAAGAGCTTCTTGTTGTAGTAGAGGACCCGGCCGTCGGTGCCCAGCGGGATGCCGTAGCGCTTGTCCTCGAACGAGCCGAGGCCCTGCACGGTCTCCGGGATCTGGGACCAGCCCTCCCAGGAGTCGACCTGGTTCCCGGCCACCTCGGACAGCGGCTTGAGGTAGCCGGCCTGGGCGAACTCGCCGACCCAGATGCCGTCCACGGCGATCACGTCGGCGCCGCCCTTGGAGCGCAGGTCCAGGGCCAGCTTGGTCTTGTACACCTCGTCGTCGACGCCGCTGGGCACGAACGTCACCTTGGCGGTGACGCCCTTGGCCTTCTGCGCCTCGACGAACTTGGGGATGACCCACTTCTCGATCCACTCCGCGCCGGCGGAGTTCTTGCCGCCGACGATGGAGTTGGCGGAGATCGTGAGGGTGATGTTCTTGGCGTCCTTACCGGCGGGCTCGTCCGAGCCGCCGCAGGCCGTGGCGGCGAGGGCGACGGCGGTGAAGGCGGCGAGCACGCCGGCGGCGCGTCTCGGATTGGCTGACATGGGCTGTTTCCCTTCGCAAGGAGGAACTTCGAAGAGACTCGTGGGGTCGCCCCGCCGGCCGCACGTCCGCCGCCGGCGGTGCTTGCGGCCACAATGTCATGACAGCCTGACGACGTAAATACCTGTCACTGAAATGAGCGCGAAACATCCACCGTCACCGCTCCGCGACGGTCACCTCGAGGGAGTAGCGGCTGGCCCGGTAGATGTGCGCGCCGTGCTCGACGTATCGGCCCTGGTCGTCGTAGGCGGTGCGGGTCATGGTGAGCACGGGCGCGCCGCGCCGCTCGCCCAGCATCTGCGCCTCGGCGGCGGTGGCGGCCCGCGCCCCGATCCGCTGCTGGGCGCCGCGGACCCGCCGCCCGCCGGCACGCAGGATCGCGTAGAGGCCGTCGGCCTGCAGGGCCGCCATGGTGAGCCGCGGCTGGTCGACCGGGAGCCAGTTCTCCATGAGCGCGAGCGGTTCCCCGTCGGAGAACCGCAGCCGGCGCAGGTGCTGCACCTCGCCGCCGGGTGGCACGCCGAGGGCGGCGGCGACCGCCGGCGGGCAGGCCACGGTGGCCAGCTCCAGCACCGAGGTGGACGGCCGCTGGCCGGCGCGGACCAGGTCGTCGTGCAGGCTGGTCAGCTCGACGGCACGGCGGACCTCGCCCCGCACCACCTGGGTGCCCACGCCCCGCCGGCGGACGATCAGTCCCTTGTCGACCAGGTGCTGGATGGCCTGCCGCACGGTGGGCCGGGACAGCCCCAGCCGGTCGGCCAGCTGCAACTCACTGTCCAGGCGGTCACCCGGGGCCAGCTCACCGCGCTGGATCGCCGCGGCGAACTGCTGCGCGACCTGGAAGTAGAGCGGGACCGGGCTGCTGCGGTCGACCGCGATCTCGGGGCCGGTCACGGAATCCTCCTCGCTGCGGCTGCGCGGGATCGGGGAGTGCTGATGCGCGCCACTGTACCGAAGTGATCACGGAGCGCAGAGCACGGTTGTCATGACAACACATTGACACAACTCGTAGGCACTGTTACCAATCAGGGACGGAATCGAGCTGGCGGACACGCCGACGCCGGCCGGGACGGAGGGCGCCGCATGCTCGATGTGCTCACCATCGGCCGGGTCGGGGTGGACATCTATCCGTTGCAGGTCGCCACGCCGCTGGCCGAGGTCGAGACGTTCGGCAGGTTCCTCGGCGGCAGCCCCACCAACGTGGCGGTCGCGGCCAGCCGGCAGGGCCTGCGCGCCGGCCTGATCACCCGCACCGGCGCCGACGCCTTCGCCGGCTACGTGCACCGGGCGCTGCGCGAGTTCGGTGTGGACGACAGCCAGGTCCGCCCGGTCGACGGGCTGCCCACCCCCATCACCTTCTGCGAGATCTTCCCGCCGGACCACTTCCCGCTGTGGTTCTACCGCACGCCCACGGCCCCCGACCTGCAGATCCGGCCCGAGGAGCTGGACCTCGACGCCGTCACCGCGGCCCGCGTCTTCTGGCTCACCGGCACCGGCCTGTGCCAGCAGCCGAGCCGGGACGCGCACACCGCCGCGCTCGCCGCCCGGGCCGGCCGCCCGCACACCGTGCTGGACCTCGACTACCGGCCGATGTTCTGGCCCGACCCGGCGGCCGCGACCGCGGCCGTCGCCGAGGCGCTGCCCCGGGTCACCGTCGCCGTCGGCAACCTCGACGAGGTGGAGATCGCGGTCGGCACCCGCGACCCGGACCGGGCCGCCGAGCTGCTGCTCGAACGCGGGCCCCGGCTCGCCGTGGTCAAGCTCGGCCCGGAGGGCGTGCTGGCCCGCACCGCCGGGCAGAGCGTACGGGTGCCGCCGGTGCCGGTGGACGTGGTCAACGGGCTGGGCGCCGGCGACGCCTTCGGCGGCGCGCTCTGCCTGGGGCTGCTGCGCGACTGGCCGCTGGAGCGGACCATGCGCTTCGCCAACGCCGCCGGCGCGATCGTCGCCTCCCGACTGGCCTGCTCCGCCGCCATGCCCGACTACGCCGAGACGGCGGCGCTGGCCGGGGACGCCGCGTCGCGTCCGGCGCCGTCGACCGCCGCCCTGACAGGAGAAGACCGGTGAGCACCGAGTACGACGCGCTGACCCGCACCCGCGCGCACCGGCCGCAGGCGATCGCCGAAGCCGCCGCCCGCCGTACCCGCCGGCCCTGGCCCGAACCCGGCCGGCCGCTGTTCGTCATCGCCGCCGACCACCCGGCCCGCGGCGCCCTCGGCGTACGCGACCGGCCGATGGCCATGGCCGGGCGGGTGGACCTGCTCGACCGGCTGCGCGTGGCGCTGTCCCGGCCCGGCGTCGACGGCGTGCTCGGCACCCCGGACATCCTGGAGGACCTGCTGCTCCTCGGGGCGCTGGAGAACCGCCTGGCCATCGGCTCGATGAACCGCGGCGGCCTCTCCGGCGCCACCTTCGAACTCGACGACCGGTTCACCGCCTACGACGCCGACAGCATCGCCGCGATGCGCTACGACGGCGGCAAGATGCTCTGCCGGATCGACCCGGACGACCCGGCCACCGCCTCCACCCTCCAGGCCTGCGCCCAGGCGGTCACCGCCCTCGCCGCGCACCGCACCGTGGCCCTCGTCGAACCGCTCTGGGTGGCCCGCGACGGCGGCCGGGTCAGCGCCGACCTGCGCCCGGAGGCGGTCATCAAGGGCGTCAGCGTCGGGCAGGCGCTCGGCGCGACCAGCGCGTACACCTGGTTGAAGCTGCCGGCCGTCGACGAGATGGAGCGGGTGATGGCCGCGACCACGCTGCCGGTCCTGCTCCTCGGCGGCGACCCGGTGGAGGCGCCGGACGTCGTGTACGCGCGGTGGTCGCGGGCGTTGCGGCTACCCGGCGTGCGCGGCCTGGTGGTCGGCCGGGCGCTGCTCTACCCGCCCGACGACGACGTGGCCGCCGCCGTGGACCTGGCCGGGTCGCTGCTGCCCACCGGGCAGGACGCGTGAGGACCCCCGACGCCCACCTGCCCTGGGGCGGCACCGCCCGCACGCCGTGGGCGCTGGAGGTCACCCCCGAACGGGCCGGCTGGACCTACGCCGGGCTGCGGGTGCTCACGCTGCCCTCCGGCGGCGAGGTCAGCTTCACCACCGGCGACGAGGAGATGCTGGTCCTGCCGCTGGCCGGCGCCGCCACCGTGCACTGCGACGGGTTGCGAATCGCCCTGACCGGCCGGACGTCGGTGTTCGCCGCGGTCACCGACTTCGCCTACCTGCCCCGCGACGCCGACGTGACGATCCGCGGCGCGGGACGCTTCGCGCTGCCGTCGGCCCGGGCCACCCGCCGGCTGTCGCCCCGCTACGGCGCGGCCCGGGACGTGCCGGTCGAACTGCGCGGCGCCGGCCCGGCCAGCCGGCAGGTCAACAACTTCTGCGCCCCGGACGCCTTCGACTGCGACCGGCTGGTCGCCGTGGAGGTGCTCACGCCCGGCGGCAACTGGTCGTCGTACCCGCCGCACAAGCACGAGCAGGACCGGGCGTACGACGACGGGCGGGTCGAGGCCGCGCTGGAGGAGGTCTACTACTTCGAGGTGGCCGGCGGCGCGCCCGGCGAGGGTCCGGTGGGCTACCAGCGGGTCTACGGCCACGCCGACCGGCCCGTCGACGTGCTGACCGAGGTGCGCACCGGCGACGTGGTGCTCGTCCCGTACGGCTACCACGGGCCGTCGATGGCCGCCCCGGGCTACGACCTCTACTACCTGAACGTGCTGGCCGGACCCGGGGCCGCCCGGACCATGGCCTGTGTGGACGATCCCCGGCACGGGTGGATCCGGGGCAGCTGGGCCGGCCAGCCGGTGGACCCGCGGCTGCCGCTGACCCGGCCCGCGACGAAGGAGGCGTGATGCCCAGGTTGACGGTGGCGCAGGCGGTCGTGACGTTCCTGGCACGGCAGTTCTCCGAGCGCGACGGGCGGCGGCAGCGGCTCATCCCGGCCTGCTTCGGCATCTTCGGCCACGGCAACGTCGCCGGGCTCGGCGAGGCCCTGGCCACCGCCGGCGCCGACCTGCCGTACCACCTCTGCCGCACCGAGCAGGGCATGGTGCACACGGCCGCCGCGTACGCCCGGATGACCGACCGGCTCAGCACCCTGGCCTGCACCACCTCGATCGGGCCCGGCGCGACGAACCTGGTCACCGGCGCCGCCGGCGCCACCATCAACCGGCTGCCGGTGCTGCTCCTGCCCGGCGACATCTTCGCCACCCGGGTCGCCAACCCCGTGCTCCAGGAACTGGAGGACCCGCGCTCCTACGACGTGAGCGTCACCGACGCGCTGCGGCCGGTCTCCCGCTACTGGGACCGGATCAACCGGCCCGAGCAGCTGCCCGCGGCGCTGCTCGCCGCCATGCGGGTGCTCACCGACCCGGCGGAGACCGGCGCGGTCACCCTCGCCCTGCCGCAGGATGTGCAGGCCGAGGCGTACGACTGGCCGGACGAGCTGTTCGCCGAACGGGTCTGGCACGTGCCGCGACCCCGCGCCGACGAGGCGGCGCTGGCCCACGCGGCCGGGATCGTGCGGGCGGCACGCCGGCCGCTGCTGGTGGCCGGCGGTGGGGTGATCTACAGCGGGGCGACGGAGGCGCTGCGCCGGTTCGCCGAGGAGCACGGCGTGCCGGTCGCCGAGTCCCAGGCCGGCACCGGCGCGCTGCGGCACGACCACCCGCTCGCCCTCGGCGCCGTCGGCGTCACCGGCACCAGCGCCGCCAACGAGATCGCGGCCGGCGCGGACGTGGTCATCGGGGTGGGCACCCGCTACAGCGACTTCACCACCGCCTCCGGCACCCTGTTCGGCGACGGCGCGCGGTTCGTCAACCTCAACGTCACCCGCTTCGACGCCGCGAAACTGTCCGGCACGCAGGTCGCCGGCGACGCGCGGGAGAGCCTCACGGCCCTCGGCGAGGCCTGCGCCGGCTGGGCCACCGAGCCGGCGTACCGGGAGTCGGTAACCCGGCTGCGCGAGCGGTGGGCGGCCGTCGCGGACCGCGCCCGGCACGCCGACCCGGACGGTCCGCCCACCCAGACCGCGGTGATCGGCGCGGTCAACGACGCCGCCGGCCCGCGCGGCGTGGTGGTGTGCGCCGCCGGGTCGATGCCCGGCGACCTGCACCGGCTGTGGCGCAGCGAGGACCCCAAGAGCTACCACGTCGAGTACGGCTACTCCTGCATGGGCTACGAGATCGCCGGCGGGATCGGGGTGAAGCTGGCCGCGCCGGAGCGCGAGGTGTACGTGCTGGTCGGCGACGGGTCCTACCTCATGCTGCCCAGCGAGCTGGCCACCGCGGTCGCCGAGGGCGTCAAGCTGGTCGTGGTGCTGGTCGACAACTCCGGCTTCGCGTCGATCGGCCGGCTGTCGGAGAGCGTCGGCGCGCATCGCCTCGGCACCGCCTACGCCGACCGGGCCGGGGAGCCGCTGCCGATCGACCTCGGCGCCAACGCGGCGAGCCTCGGCGCCGACCTGATCCGGGTGTCCACCATGGCGCAGCTCCGCGCGGCGCTGGCGACGGCGACCGCGGCCACCCGGACCACCGTGGTGCACGTGCGGACCGACCGGTTCGAGGCCGGACCGGACGGCGGCGCCTGGTGGGACGTGCCGGTCGCCGAGGTCTCGACCACCGTGGAGGGGCGGGCCGCCCGGGCGGCGTACGAGGCGGGACGCAAGACCCGGCGCACCCACCTCCGTCCCGGTTGACGGATTCCCTGTCACGATGGGGGCCCGACCGGACATGGGACGGACGTGAGCTCCGGGACCGAGCACGAGGAACGCTTCCGACGCGTCTACGCGGCCGACTTCGGGCCGCTGCTGGCGTACGCCCTGCGCCGCGTCGCGCAGCCCGAGGACGCGGCCGACGTCGTCGCCGAGACCTTCCTGGTCGCCTGGCGCCGAAGACGGGACCTGCCGGCCGACGGCGAGGCCCGGCTCTGGCTCTACGGCGTCGCCCGCCGCGTGCTCGCCAACCACCACCGCGGCGGCCTACGCCGGCAGCGGCTGGGGGAGCGGCTACGCCAGCGGATCACCGCGGTGCTCGTCGGCGACCCGGGCAGCGAGGTGCCGGAACGGCTCGCCGTCCGCGCCGCGCTGGACCGGCTGGGGGAGCTGGACCGGGAGGTGCTGCTGCTCACCGTCTGGGAGGGACTCGAACCGCGCGAGGCGGCCGAGGTCCTCGGGGTGAGCCCGGCCGCCGTGCGTACCCGCCTCTCGCGGGCGCGGGCCAGGCTCCGTGAACTCGTCGGTGACGACCTCGGCCCACCCGGACATGTACTCGACGTCCTGACCGCACCCGCCCCGAAGGAGGGCAGATGACCGAGGAGCACGTCGACCGGCTGGTCCGCGACGCCGACCCCTACCGGCCCGGTTTCATCGGAGGCCTCGACGGGGCGAAGCAGGCCCTCCTGGAGGAAATCATGTCCGAGCCGACGCCCGACCGCGTCGCCGAAGCACCGCAGCCCCGCTCCCGGCCGCGTCGCGGCCTGGTCCGCCGCCTCGCCGGCCCGCTGACCGCCGCCGCCGCGCTCGTCGGCGTGCTCGCCGTGGTCACCGTCCACGGCCAGCCTCCGGACGACCGCCAGGCGGCTCCCACGGACACGGTCGGCCCCACCACCGCCGGACCGACCACCTCGGTCGCCTTCTCGCCGGTGGCGTTGCAGGCCGCCGAGCGGAACCCGCGGTTGCTCATCGACGAGCCCGGGTGGAAGGTGACAACCGTCTACGGGTTCGCCGAGAAGCAGGGCACCATCGCGTTCCGCAAGGGCGGACGGCAGCTCGACATGAACTGGTACCCGGCCGACCAGTACGCCGGCTACCACGCGGACCGGCGCCAGGTCAGCGCACCGGAGGCGGTGAAGGTCGACGGGTGGTCCGGTGACCTGTTCCGCTACCGCTCGGACGACTTCGCCGTCATGCTCCGCCCCCGCGACGGCGTCTTCGTCGAACTCCGCGCCAGCGGCGCGAACCGGACGGAGTTCGACCGGACCCTCACCCACGTCGTCCGCGTCGACGTGCGGACCTGGCTGGCCGCGCTCCCGCCGGAGATCGTCACGCCGGCGCGGGTGGACGAGCGGGCCACCGTCGTGCTCGCCGACATTCCCCTGCCGCCGGACTTCGACAAGGCCGCGCTGGCCGGCCTCGGGACCAACGACGCCTACCAGTTCGGCGCCCAGGTGACGTCCCGGATCGGCTGCGCCTGGATCGCCGAATGGCAGCGGGCGAAACGAGCCGGCGACGACGCCGCCCTCCGGCGGGCCGCCGACGCGCTGCGCAGCAGCCACAACTGGCAGGTTCTGCACCAGATGAACGACGAGGGCGACTGGCCGGAGGTGTTCTGGGAGACCGCGGACAAGGTCGCCGCCGGGGACGTGCCGCGCGGCTACGATCAGGCGTTGGGCTGCGACTGACACTCCCTGTCCCGGCCGTGGGGGGGGGGCCGCCCCCCCCCCCCCGCCCGTAGGGTGGATGTCGTGATCACCTGCGTCGTGCACTACACCGTCGACCCCGCGCAGATCGAGGCGTTCGAACGCTTCGCCCGCGAGTGGATGCGGCTGGTGGCCAAGCACGGTGGCGTGCACCACGGCTACTTCCTGCCCGCCGAGGGAGCCAGCGACCGGGCCGAGGCCTTGTTCAGCTTCGAGAGCCTGGCGGCGTACGAGCGCTACCGCGCACGGTTCGGCGACGACCCGGAGTTCGTGGCGGCCGACCGGATCCGCGACGAGTCGGGCTGCGTCCTGCGCTACGAACGCACCTTCATGCGCCCACTCCTGCCGGCCGACTCTCGTTGACCCGGCCTCGGGACGTTTCCTACGGTTCACGATGACGCCCGCGCCGCCCGCAGTGAGGAGACCCCCGCATGGCTGACTTCGTCGGCGCCGTGGACCAGGGCACCACCAGCACCCGTTTCATGATCTTCGACCACGGCGGCAACGAGGTCGGCCGCCACCAGCTCGAACACCAGCAGATCCTGCCGCGCGCGGGCTGGGTCGAGCACAATCCCCTGGAGATCTGGGAACGGACCCAGACGGTGGTCCAGACCGCGATGAACGAGCACGGCCTGGCCGGCTCCGACCTCGCCGCGCTCGGCATCACCAACCAGCGCGAGACCACGATGGTGTGGAACCGCCGGACCGGCCGGCCCTACTACAACGCGATCGTCTGGCAGGACACCCGCACCGACCGGATCGCCTCGGCGCTGGAACGCGAGGGCCGGGGCGACGTCATCCGGCGCCGGGCGGGGCTGCCGCCGGCGACGTACTTCTCCGGCGGGAAGATCCAGTGGATCCTGGAGAACGTCGACGGGGTCCGGGAGGCGGCCGAGCGCGGCGAGGCCGTCTTCGGCAACACCGACACCTGGCTGCTGTGGAACCTGACCGGCGGCACCGAGGGCGGCGTGCACGTCACCGACCCCACCAACGCCAGCCGCACGATGCTCATGAACCTGGAGACGCTCGACTGGGACGACGAGCTGCTGTCGTTCTTCGGCATCCCGCGGGCCATGCTGCCTGAGATCCGGCCGTCCTCCGACCCGCGCGCGTACGGCAGCACGGTTCCGCACGGGCCGTTCAGCAGCCCCGTCCGGATCACCGGCGACCTGGGCGACCAGCAGGCCGCCACGGTCGGGCAGGTCTGCTTCGCGCCGGGCGAGGCGAAGAACACGTACGGCACGGGCAACTTCATGCTGCTCAACACCGGCACCGACATCGTGCGGTCCACGGCGGGGCTGCTCACCACGGTCTGCTACCAGTTCGGCGACGAGGCGCCGGTCTACGCGCTGGAGGGCTCGATCGCGGTCACCGGCTCGGCCGTGCAGTGGCTGCGCGACCAGCTCAAGATCATTAGCAGCGCCGCCCAGAGCGAGATCCTGGCCCGCCAGGTCGAGGACAACGGCGGCGTGTACTTCGTGCCGGCGTTCTCCGGGCTGTTCGCCCCGTACTGGCGCTCCGACGCCCGCGGCGCGATCGTCGGCCTGTCCCGGTTCAACACCGACGCGCACATCGCCCGGGCCACCCTGGAGTCGATCTGCTACCAGAGCCGCGACGTGGCCGAGGCCATGGAGCAGGACTGCGGGGTGCCCCTGGAGTGCCTGAAGGTCGACGGTGGCGTCACCGTCAACGACCTCTGCATGCAGCTCCAGGCGGACATCCTCGGTGTGCCGGTCAGCCGCCCGGTGGTCGCCGAGACCACCGCCCTGGGCGCCGCCTACGCGGCCGGGCTCGCCGTCGGGTTCTGGAAGAGCACCGACGAACTGCGCGAGAACTGGAACGAGAGCCGGCGCTGGCAGCCGACCTGGTCGCCGGAGCAGCGCGAGACCGGCTACGCCCGGTGGAAGAAGGCGGTCGGCCGCACCCTCGACTGGGTCGACGTCGACTGAGGGTGCCGGTCCGGTCAGCGCAGCGTGATGGTGACGGTGGCGGTCAGGCCGTCGACGCGGCGGCGAAGACTCAGCGAGTCGGCCAGGTGGTCCGCCAGCCAGAGGCCCCGGCCGCCCGCCGCGTCCCCGGGGACCTGCCGGATCGGCGGCGCGCCGATGCCCGGGCCGTGATCGACGACGTCGCAGAGCAGGAGGTCGCCCTGCCGCCGCAGGTGCAGGTGGCCCGTGCCGCCGCCGTGGCGTACGGCGTTGGTGGCCAGCTCGTGGACCGCCAGGACGAAGTCCTCGGCGGGCTCCCCGGTCAGCCCCGCCGCCGCGACGGCCGCGGCGACGGCATGCCGCAGCTCGGTGATGCTGGCCGCGGTGAAGGCCCGGGAGAGCAGCGACGACGTCTCACGTCGCGCGTGCCCGGCCCCCGTGGAATTGATGTCGGCCGGCGGTCCGGAACCGCCCATGGGAAAAGAGGCTACCTGCATTCCGATTATCCGCCAGCGTCGCCCCGGCCTACCCCGGTGGGCCGGCGGGCGCCGGCGGAATCCGCAGCACGAGCAGGGCGATGTCGTCGTCGCTGCTGGCGGCGAAGCGGGCCAGCAACTCGTCGCAGAGCTGCTCGGCGGTCGACCCCTGCCGGCCGGTGAGGCTCCGCACCAGCTCCGCCAACCCGTCGTCGATGATCGCGTCGCGCCGGTCGACCAGGCCGTCGGTGTACAGGACGACGGCACTACCGGGCGCGAGGGTGACCCGGTGGTCGCCGCGCGCGACACCGGCCTGGACGCCGAGCAGCATCTCCGGCGGCGTGCGCAGCAGGGTCGCGGTCCCGTCGGGGGTGACCAGGACCGGCGGCGGGTGCCCGGCGTTGGACCACGACAGGGTGTGTACGCCGGTGCGGGCCTGCTCCTCGTCCTGCTCCAGCCGGGCCAGGACCGCGGTCGCCAACGCGTTCACGCCCAGGCCCCGCGTCGTCGCCTCCAGGCCCTCCAGCACCCCGCCCGGCGGCTTCCCCGCCGTGTACGCGACCCCGCGGAGCACGTTGCGGATCTGCGCCATGGCCGCGGCGGCCTGCTGGTCGTGGCCCGCCACGTCCCCGATCACCAGGGTGAGGGCGCCGTCGGGCAGCAGGAACGCGTCGTACCAGTCGCCGCCGATCCGCGCGCGTTCCGCCGCCGGCTGGTAGCGGACCGCCACCTCGGTCCCGGGCGGCTGGGCGGGTGGGGTCAGCAGGCTGCGCTGCAGCCGCTCGGACAGGTCCCGTTCCAGGATCGCGACCCGCCGCTCGGCCTGGCGCGCCTGGGCCCGCTGCAGCGCCTGCGCCACCGTCGCGCCCAGCAGCCGCACGAACCCCACGTAGCCGTCGTCGAGGGGCAGGTGCTGGCTCAGCCGTGCCACCAGGACCGTCTCCGCGGACGGTGCCAGGCCCGGCAGGCGCATCCGCATCACGGGGACGTCGGCCGTCGTCTCCAGCGCGAAGTCCCCGTCGCGGAGGATCGTCGACGGCAGCGCGGGCAGCGGTGGCCGCCCGGCGTCGCCGGCGGCGTCCGGGACGAGCATGTCGACGTCCGGCAGGTCCTGCGGATCGGTGCGCAGCACCCGCAGCGCCCGGTCGAGGATCTCCGCCGGGTCCTCGAGGCCGCTGAGGGCGTCGCTGAGCCCGACCAGCATGATCAGCCGCCGCTGGGACAGCACCTGCGTGGTGGTCTCCGTCGCGATGTCGATCACGCCCTCGGCCCGGCCGTCCGGGTCGCGGACCGCGGAGTAGGAGAACGTGAAGAAGCACTCCTCGGGAAAGCCGTGCCGGTCCATGAGCAGCCGCATGTCCCGCGTCCAGGTCGCGCGCCCGGTCGACCATACCGAGCGGAGCATCGGCCCGATGACGTCCCAGATCTCGGCGAACACCCGCGCCGCGGGGGCGCCGAGCGCGGCCGGATGCTTCTGCCCGATCAACTCGACGTAGGCCTGGTTGTAGACCATGACGAACTCCGGGCCCCAGAACAACGTCACCGGGAACCGGGAGTGCAGGGTGAGGTCGACGGCCGCACGCAACGTCGGACTCCAGTCGCGTACCGGGCCCAGTGACGTGGACGCCCAGTCCACCTCGCGATACGCCGAGCGCAGCGTCCCTGCCGGCTCGAACAGCTCATCCACCGCCCGACCATAGCCCCACCCCCACACCCCGGTGGGGCGCTGGGCTCAGGGGGTGCCCGAGCCTACGGCGTCGTCCGGGCGGAGCCGCCGCTCGGGCGCCGGGCCGGACCCGGCCGGCTCGTCGCCGGTCGGGAGCGGTCGGCGGCGCGGGCGGGCGAGCCCGGCGGCGACCGTGCCGAGGGCGATCGTCAACGCGGCGCACAGCAGCAGGGTGTGCCGGGCGCCGAGCGCGGCCGTCAGGGGGCCGCCGAGCATGGTGCCGAGTGGCACCGCCAGCACGACCACCGCGCCGTGAGCGGCCAGGGCCTGCGGGAGCCTCGCGCCGGTGACGCTGCGCTGGAACAGCGCCATCGACGTGGACGTGTAGGGGGCCCAGAGGAGGCCGGCCAGGGCGAAGGCCGGCAGCGAGAGGCCGACGGGCACGCCCAGGCCGAGCGGCAGCATGGCGGCGCCGAACCCGACCACGATGCCGATGACGGTGGGCCACAGCGGCCAGCGGCGCAGGTGGCCGGTGGCGAGGCCGCCGAGGAGGCTACCGGCGCCGAACGCCGTGTAGTACAGCCCGAGGGTCGTCGCGGAGCCGCCCAGTTCCTCGGTGACCAGGACGGGCATGGCCACGTAGAACGGGCCGAAGAGCAGGAAGAACCCGAAGGTCACGGCCAGCAGGCCGCGCAGGGCCCGGTGGTCGCGGATGACGCCGAAGCCGGCCGTGCGCGACGGGGTCGCCTCCGTCGGCGCCGCGCGCCTGCCGACGGGAACGGCGAGGCGGTAGGTGAGGGCCAGCACGGCGAAGCTGAGCGCGTCGAGCGCGAGGACCCACACCGGCCCGGCCGCGCCGATGAGGATGCCCGCCAGCGGCGGGCCGGCGATGGTGGCGGCCTGGCCCATGATGGCGAGCACCGCGTTGGCCGGCAGGTGATCCCGTTCGGGCAGGAGCTCGGCGATCAGCGTGAAGCGTCCGGCGGAACCCCACGAGTGCAGCAGCGAGGAGGCGGCGAGCAGGGCCACGTACACGCCGATGGTGAGCGCCCCGGCGAGGTGGGCGGCGGGGATGGCGGCGAGGGCGCCGGCGCGCAGGACGGCGTCCCAGCCGGCGAGCTGCGCCCCGCTCCGGCCGGCCAGGAGCCGGCCGAAGACGAGGGTGCCGGCGGCGCTGGGCAGGGTGTACGCCGCCACCGCGACGGCCGTCCACGTGCCCCGCTGGCCCTGGGGCGCGAGCTGCAACGCCAGCCAGGTAACCGCGACCAGGGCCATGCCGTCACCCAGGGCGGACACCGCCAGCCCGGGCAGGACCCGGCGCAGCAGCGGATGACTCACCACCGGCCAGTAGGGCGAGGATCGCGGAAAGCGGGGCGGCGCGGTGTCCGGGGGCATGTGGCCACCCGACACGACCGGGGCCGCGCTCCACAACGAAATCGCCCCAGGGCAGAAATCGAACCGGCCGACCCCCGGTGGAAGTGTCGGGGTCAGGGTCCGACGTCGGCCTCACGACATGGCGAACCCGGCTCGAAAAAAGGGCAGGAAAGAGCTTTGTGAAAAGTCGGTGACAGGCGTGCGACGGCACCCGGTGAAGGTGAGCCGGGGTGCCTTCTTGAAGCGCTTTTCCGACAGTGTCCGGAATTGCCGAACAGCGGCAACGGGAACACATCTGCCCTGCTCAGGCCCATGTTCTGGCGGGAACCGGCAATGGTCGCACGCCGACACCGTCCGGGTAAATGGCTGAGTCCGTATGGCAGCAGGAGCCTGGTGAATGAAATTCATCGCCGCAGAATTCGAGAGCGACCGGGGGAATTGTCGCCCCGGCGGCTCTCATCTTCAGGAGGTAACACCGCATGAGTCCAATGACATCGGGCGGACGCGGGGGAACGGTCATGCGCCGTGCCCTTTTCGCGTTGGCCGCCGCGATCGTCGCCACCGGCGCCCTCGGGACGCCGGCCATGGCCGACGGCAAACCCGTCACACCGTCGACCCAGCCGGCCGAGGCCGTGCCGGGTGGGTTCGCCAGTTGGCGTGCGCTGTTCGCCGAGCAGGACCGGCTCAACGCGGCGGCCGGTGAGATCACGGCCGCCCGCGGCGAGGGCTTCGCCGGCGTGGTCGCCGCGCCCGAGGCCCGCAGGCTCACCGTCTACTGGAAGGGTCGGGTTCCCGGGTCGGTCCGTGACCTGGCCCGGCGGCTCTCCGTGCCGGTCAAGTTCAAGCCGGCCCGGTTCCACCAGCGCGAGATGGTCGCCGAGGCGCAGCGGCTCGCCGCCGACCCGCGGGCCGTCTCGGTGGCCGCCAAGGTCGACGGCAGCGGGCTCGCGGTGACCGTCTCCGGCAGGGCGCTGGCGTCGGGCAAGCGGGACGTCCTGCGTACCGCGAAGCTGCCGCTCAGCGTGAGCACCACGCCGAGCGCCACGCCGCTCAACCGCCAGAACGACTTCGCCCCCTACTGGGGTGGGGCGCGCTACTACGCCGGCGGCGGCTGCAGCACCGGCTTCGGGGTGTACTGGAACGACGCCCGGCAGATCCTCAGCGCCGGGCACTGCGGCATCAACGGTCAGGTCGCGTACGACGGTGGTGGCCCCACCAACACCATGGGCCCGATCATCAACGACTGGAACCCGCGGGACACTTTGATGATCAGGGTCGCGGCCGGGGGCCGGATCTACACCGGGCCGTACAACGCGGCCACCAGCGTCGGGGTCGGCGGCGCCGCCTCCGACTACGTCGGCAACTACGTCTGCACCGGCGGGTCGTCCAGCGGTGAGCACTGCAGCCTGCGGGTCGACGTGGTCAGCCAGTTCGTCAACATCGGGTACGTGATCGGGCCGGTCACGCAGGCCAACCACATCGTCGCCGGGGGCTGCGCCGCGGCGCCGGGCGACAGCGGCGGGCCGGTGTACTCGTACCGGTCGGACGGCCGGGTCGACGCGCGCGGCACCGTCTCCGCCGGCGTGCTCGGCACGGCGACCTGCCCCGGCGTGAGCCCCAACGGCTCCCGGACCGTCTGGTACGCCCCGCTGCTGCGGCCGGTGGGTGACGCCCAGATCGGGTCGCTCACCTACTACGGCGCCTCGCTCATCCAGGGCTGAGGTTCCGACGCCGGCGACGGCCGGCGTACCGCGGAACCGAACAGCGTGGGCCGGTCCATCCCGGACCGGCCCACGCCGGCGCCTTTGGCTGGCCGTCAAGAAGCGGTTCCGGCCGGTTCACCCGGCGGGCGGCGCTGGCAGACTGGGGCGATGCCCTCCGCCGAGACGCCCCCGTCGCCCGTACCCCGCCGCCACACCCGGGCGCTCGTCGCGGTGGTCGTCGCGCTCGCCGTGGTGGGCGGGGTCGGCGCCTGGTCGCTGCGCGACCGGGTCGCCGGCGACGGTGGCGCGGCGGATCCGGGTGGCGTGGCCACCACCGCCGGCCCGGCGGGGGGTGGCCGGGACTGCGCGGGCCGGCCGGCCCGGGCGACCCGCGAGCTGCGCGGCATGTGGATCACGACGGTGAACAACATCGACTGGCCGAGCCGGCGGGGGCTGCCGGCCGACGCCGCCCGGGCCGAGTTCCGCGGCTGGCTGGACCTGGCGGTGCGGCGCAACCACAACGCGGTCTTCGTGCACGTGCGGCCGAGCGGGGACGCGCTCTGGCCGTCGGACTACGCGCCCTGGTCGGAGTGGCTGACCGGGCGCCGCGACGGCCGCGACCCGGGCTGGGACCCGATTGAGTTCATGGTCGCCGAAGCGCACGCCCGCAACCTGGAGTTCCACGCCTGGTTCAACCCCTACCGCGGCGGCCAACCGGCCACCGTGGGGGGACCGGGCCCTCACCTGGACCAGCTCGCGCCGACCCACCCGCTGCGGCGGCACCGCGACTGGGTGGTGACCTATCCCAGCGCCGACAAGCCCGGCAGCCGCCTCTACTTCAACCCCGGCATTCCCGAGGCGCGCCGGTTCGTCGAGGACGCGATGCTGGAGGCGGTCCAGCGGTACGACGTCGACGGGGTGCACTTCGACGACTTCTTCTACCCCTATCCCGAGGCCGGGCAGGACTTCCCGGACGACGCGGCGTTCGCCCGCTACGGCGGGCGGTTCGGCGACCGGCACGCCTGGCGCCGGGACAACGTGAACACCCTGGTCCGGGAGATGAGCGAGCGGATCAAGGCGATCAAGCCGTGGGTGAAGTTCGGCATCAGCCCGTTCGGCATCTGGCGCAACAAGCGCACCGACCCGGCCGGCTCGCCCACCGCCGGCCTGCAGAGCTACGACGACATCTACGCCGACACCCGGCTCTGGGTACGGCGGCAGTGGCTGGACTACGTCGTGCCGCAGCTCTACTGGAACATCGGATTCGGCAAGGCCGACTACGCCAAGCTGCTGCCCTGGTGGGCGGCCACGGTGCGCGGCACCCGGGTGCAGCTCTACATCGGCCAGGCCGACTACCGGGTCGGCGAGCGCGGCGCCTGGCGGGATCCGGCCGAGCTGGACCGGCAGCTCGCGTTGAACCGGCGGCACGGGGTGAGCGGGAGCGTGCACTTCAGCGCCCGCCAGGTGCGCGCGGACCGGCTCGGGGCGGTCAGCCGGTACAGCCGGGCGCACTACGCCGCCCCCGCGCTGCTGCCGACGATGGCCCAGCTGCCGGCGGCGCCGCCGCCCGCGCCCGCCCTCACCGGCGCGCGGCGTCAGGACACCGGCGGTGTGGCGCTGACCTGGCGCGGCGACGACGCCGTGGGCTTCGCCGTCTACCGGGTGGACGGCGGCACGGCCCGGCTCGTCGGCACCACCCGTGGTCGGGACTGGGTGGACCCGGCCGCCCCGGCCGGCGGAACCCTCACCTACTGCGTCTCCGGGCTGGACCGCAGCGGCAACGAGGGCGGGCTCAGCGCGCCGGCGTCCGTCGCGTGACGGTGGCCGGAGGCGTCCCGCCCGGCACGCCGGCCGCGTCGGGGTCCGCCGCCGTGTCCGGCCCCGGGTCGTCGGGCGGCCGCGGCGGGTCGGGCGGCTGGGGCGGTGAGATCCAGGTGACCAGCACCACCGAGATGATCATGAGGAGGAACCACGAGGCGAGCTTCGCCGGCGAGACCAGGTGCCAACCGCCCAGCTGGCTGGGGTAGAGCCAGGCGTTCGACCAGGTGGCGATGTTCTCGGCGAGCCAGATGAAGAAGGCGACGAGGAGGAAGGCCAGCAGCAGCGGCATGCGCCACCGGAACCGGAAGATCCGGAACTGCATGACGCAGCGGCCGAACACGAGCGCGACGGCGGCGATGAGCAGCCACCGCACGTCGACGACGTAGTGGTTGGTGAAGAAGTTGGCGTAGATCGCCGCGGCCAGCACCGCCGTCACCCAGCGCCTCGGGTAGCGGGTGAAACGCAGGTCGAACAGCCGGTTCACCCGGACGAGGTAGGAGCCGACCGCGGCGTACATGAAGCCGCTGAACAGGGGCACCGCGCCGACCCTCAGTAGGCCGTCGGACGCGTAGGACCAGGAGCCGACCTCGGTTTTGAACAGCTCCATGGCCGTGCCGACGAGGTGGAACAGCACCACCACCCGCAGCTCGCGCAGGGTCTCCAGGCGGCCGGCCACCATCGCGACCTGGATGGCGACCGCCGCGAGCGTCAGGAAGTCGTTGCGGGCGAACGCCGCATCCCCCGGATACCAGAGATGCGCCGCGAAGATCACCGCCAGCAGCGCCCCACCGAACACGCAGGCCCAGGCCTGTTTGAGCCCGAAGACCGCGAACTCGGTGAGCCAGCCCGCCGGCCCGTGCCGGGGCAGCCGGGCGAGGATCGCCCGCGAGCGGGTGTCGATGGCGCGTTCGGCCGTGGTCAGGGCGGCTGGTCCGGACGGGTTGAGCATCGCCCTCGACGCTATCGCGGTGCCGTCCGGGTCGTCCCGCGCAGCCCGAGCAGGGCGACCGCGGCGAGCACGACGACGGCGACGGCGTACTCCTCGGCGGTCCGGCGCAGGCCGCCGCCGTGGACCACCAGGAAGCCGGCGATCACCGTGGGCAGGCCGAAACCGACGTAGGACACGATGTAGAGCAGGGAGAGCACGCTGGCGCGCTCGTGCGCCTCGACCAGCGGCGTGACGGTCTTGAGGCTGCCCTGGAAGCCGCCCCCGAAGCCGACGCCCCCGAACGCGAGGCCGACGAAGAAGCCGGCGATCGAGTCGGCGGAGACCGACACCAGCGTGATGATCATGCCGATCACGAGCGCGGTGATGCCGGTGAGCATGACGGTCCGCGCGGGCCGGTCGCGCAGCACGAGGATGGCGGCCGACCCGAAGACGGCGAAGACGAAGATGCTCAGGCCCCCGGCCACGATCGAGGAGTTCATGAGCGCGCGCACGAGCGCCGGGCCGAGCGCGGCGAAGAACCCCGCGAGGGCCCAGACGGCGAAGGCGACCGGCGCGACGACCAGCAGCGGCCCGCGTACCGCGCGGGGCAGCCGGATCTCCGGCCGCAGGCTCCGCAGCGCCCCCGACATGGGCGTGACCGTCTCCGGCATCAGCACGACCCCGACGCCCTGGATGATCAGGACCACGAGCAGGACGACGTACACCAGGCGGGTCGGCGCGGGCAGGTACTGGACGAGCAGCGCGGAGAGCAGGGCACCGACCCCGGTCCCGATGCCCGGGGCGATCGAGTTGGCGAGCGTGCCGCGGGCACGGTCGATGTCGAGCATGGCGGCGGCCGCCGCGCCGGTGGCGGTGCCGGCCGCCAGGCCCTGCACGACGCGGGCGGCCACCAGCGCCGGTACGCCGCCGGCGAGGGCGAAGATGACCAGCGAGATGATCTGGACCGCGATCGCGGCGAGCAGGACGGGGCGCCGCCCGACATGGTCGGAGAGCTTGCCGACGGTGAGCAGCGAGGCCAGCACCGCGACCGCGTAGACGGCGAACACCACGGTGGTGGTGATCGGCGAGAAGTGCCAGCGCGCCTGGTAGATCCCGTACAGCGGGCTCGGGGCCGTCGACGCGGCGACGAACGACACGATGATCGAGGCGAGCAGGACCAGGGTGACGTTCGGCGTGAGGCGCTTCTGCTGCTGGGCGATGCTCATCGGGCGTGCTCCTCGGGTGAGCGGCGCGCGGGCGGGCTCAGGTGGACACGTCGACGGCCGCGGCGCCGACGACGGCCCGCTCACCCTCCTGCTGCACGTAACCGACCACCGACGCCTGCGCGGGGTCGAGATCCGGTGGCACCGCCAGGTCCACCCGGCCCTCCTCGGCGCCGAGGCCGACCGAGGTGAAGGCCCGTACGACGTTGTCCTGCCGCAGCCGGCGGCCGGCGTTCTCGCCCCGGGGGACGTCGTTCTCCAGGCCCCGCTCGACGACCGCCACGTGCAGCATGCCCCGCGCCGGCGGCCGCTCGGCCCGGTAGTCCACCACCACGTGCCCGCCGCCCGCGTCCCCGACCGACAGGGCGAGCGGCGTGATGGCCGCCGCCGACAGCGCGGACGTGATGGCCTCGGCGGCCCGCCGCCGGTCGGAGCCGACGAACTCGGCCGTGCCGTTGACGACCATCTGCGGGGTGTAGAGGTGTCCGGTGCCGAAGGCCCGGGCGTACGCCTCCTGCCGGGCGGTGTACGCCGCGGCGGCGTACGGGTCCGGCCAGCCCAGATGGTCCCAGTAGTCGACGTGGAATCCCAGGGCGAAGACCGGCTCGCCCCGCTTGCGGGCGTCCTGCTCGATCTCGGTGAGCACCTCCTCGGCGGGTGGGCAGCTCTCGCAGCCCTGCGAGGTGAACATCTCCACGACGGCGAAGCCGCCGTCGCCGGCCCGCGGCGGCGACCCGGTGGGCGAGAGGTCCGTCATGGCGTGGCTCCTGGCGTCCGTCGGTGCTGCTGGCGGCACTCCGATTCCCGTTGCGGCCCGGACCATGCGCCGACGTCCGCCCCGCGTCAGGTCGGCACCCCGTCCAGCGCCGCCAGGAAGTCGGCCACGACGTCGGCCGTGTCCTCGATGCCGGTGGAGACGCGGACCAGCCCCTCGCCGATGCCGGTGGCCGCGAGCTGTGCGGCGTCCACGATCCCCGCCCACATCGACCGGGGGTGCACCACGAGCGTGCTGACGCTGCCCAGGCTGGCCGCGCGCTTCGCCAGCCCCAGCCCGCCCAGCAGGGCGGCCGCCCCCGCCCGGCCCGCCGCCAGGTCGACGCCGAGCACCCCGCCGAAGCCGGTCATCTGCCGGCGCGCGAGATCGTGCTGGGGGTGCGACGGCAGCCCCGGATAGCGGACCCGGGCGACCGCCGGATGCCCCTCCAGGGCCCGGGCCAGGGCGAGGGCGTTGTCGTTGTGCCGCTGCACCCGCAGCGGCAGCGTACGGATGCCGCGCAGCAGCAGCCAGGCGTCCACCGGGCCGAGCGTGCTGCCCGTGACGATCGCCGTCCGCCACACCCGCTCGACCAGCCCGGCCGGGCCGACGACCACCCCGGCGGACACGTCCGAGTGACCGCCGAGGAACTTGGTGCCGCTGTGCCAGACCAGGTCCGCCCCGGCGCCCAGCGGGCGCTGGTTGACCGGCGTGGCGAAGGTGTTGTCGACCACCACCAGCGCGCCGGCGGCGTGGGCCGAGGCGACCACGGCCGCCAGGTCGGTCAGCTCCAGCAGCGGATTGCTCGGCGTCTCGACGAGCACCAGGCGGGTTTCCGGGCGCAGCGCCCGGTCGAAGGCCCCGCTGTCGGTCTGGTCGACCTGGGTGCAGGACACGCCGAAGCGCGCCAGCAGGCCGGTGGCGAGCGAGGTGGTGCCCCCGTACGCGCTGCGCTGCACCACCACGTGGTCGCCGGCCGAGAGCAGGGCCAGGGCGACCGTGCTGATCGCGCCCATGCCGGAGGCGGTGACCAGCCCCGTCTCCGCCCCCTCCAGCTCGGCCACCACGGCGGCCACCTGCGCGTGGTTGGGGTTGCCGTAGCGGGTGTAGAAGGCGCTGCCCCGGGCCTCGGTGGCGATCTCGGTGAACCGCTCGTCGGATTCGGCGCTGAACGTCGCGCTCTGCACGATCGGCGGCGCCACCGCCCCACCGGGGACCAGACCGTCGTCGCCGTGCACGGCGGCCGTGCTGAAACCGGTCACGAGCGCGCCACCCGGTCCACCAGCGCGCCGTAGCTGCCGAGCGCCGTGAACTCGGGCAGCGTGAGGTCGCTGCCGTGGCGCTGCCGCAGCACGGTGACCAGCCGCAGGGCGCGCAGCGAGTCCCCACCGGCGGCCAGGAAGTCCGTGGCCGGGTCGCGCGGCGCGGTCCCGAGCACCTCCTGCCAGGCCCCCGCCACCCGGGCGGCCCACTCGCCGCGCCCGTCGCCGGCCGCCGGCCCGGCGGCGGCGACGGGCGGCAGCGGCGCGGCCGGGTCGGCGGCGAGCAGCCGGCGGAAGCCGTCGGCGAGCGCGTCCACCCGCTCCGCGGGCACGTGCCGGTGGTCGTACTGGACGGTGAGGGCCAGTCGGCGGGTCCCGGCGTCCAGTTCGGCGTCGACGGCGAGGCTGAACGCCACGTCGACGGTGATGCCCCGGCTGTCCACGACGCGGCTCCCGCCGCCGGCCGGACCGGGCGGGAAGTGGGTCCAGTTGAAGAAGTGGTCGAAGCGGGGGCCGCCCCCGCCGGCGCGGACGATCTCGGCCAGCGGGAAGCGGTGGTACCCCATCAGCTCCCGCTCGGCGCGCCACACCTCGGCGGCCAGTTCGGCCGGCGACCGGGTGCCCAGCGTCACGCTCACCGGCAGGGTGTTGAGGAACAGCCCGAGGGTGGCGTCGCTGCCCTCGCCCTCCGGCCGGCCACCGACCACCAGGCCGCTGACCACGTCGTCCCGGCCGGCCAGCTCGCCGATCAGTCGCAGGTGAGCGGCGAGCAGCCAGGACTTGACCGGCACCCCGGCGGCCCGGGCCGCCTCGGCGACGACCTCGGTGCTGCCCGCCCTCAGCGGCACCCGCTGGGTGGTGGTGGTCCGGGGCTGCGCCCCGCCGAGCAGCAGCGGCCGCGCCGCGCCGGCGCCGTCCAGCCAGAACCGGCGGGTGACCGGGTCGGCCAGGGCGCGCCGCTCGGCCGCCACGTACTCCCGGAACGGCAGGCCGGGGTCGGCCGGGCGCGCCCGGCCGGCCCGTTCGGCGTCGTACGCGGCCAGCAGGTCGGTGAGGAACCGGTGCAGGCTCCAGCCGTCGAGGATGCCGTGGTACTCGGCGACGACCAGGGTGAACGCGTCGGCGTCCTCCCGCACGGCGTGCAGCCGCAGCAGCGGTGGGCGGGCCCAGTCGAAGGGGCGTACCCGCTCCTCGGCCATCAGGTCGTCGATCCGCTCCCGGCGGGCCTGCGGGTCGGCGGCGGCCAGGTCGGTCACCGGCACCTCGACCGGCACGTCCGCGTGCACGAGCTGCAACGGCTCCGAGTACGCGCCCAGCGCGAACCCGGTCCGCAGCACCGGGTGGGCGGCCACCAGCCCGGCCAGCGCGCGGCGCAGCGCCGCCGCGTCCAGCGGCGCGGCGACCCGGTGCGCCGTGACGTTGTGGTACATGGCCGGGTCGCCGGTCAGCTCGCCGTGGTAGACCATGCCCTGCTGGAGGGCGGTCATCGGGTACGCGTCCGCGAGCCCGTCCGGCAGCCGCTCCCGGTCGGCGGCGGCCACCAGGGCGAAGCGCCCGGTCTCCGCCCCGCCGGGCGCGGTCTCGACGCCGCCGAGGGTGAGCTGCCCGTGCGCGACCAGCTCCCGGATCGTCTGGTGGGTGAAGATGTCGTTGAGCTGGAAGGACAGCCCGCGCTTCTGCGCCGCCACCTGCATCTGGATGCTGCGGATCGAGTCACCGCCGAGGGCGAAGAAGCTGTCGGTCACCCCGAAGTCCGCCACCCCGAGCACCTCGCGCCACGCCTCGACCAGGATCTCCTCGGCCCGGTTGGCGGGCGGGACGCCCCCGCCGGCGCCGGGCCGGCCGAGGCGGGGCGCGGGCAACGCCGCCCGGTCGAGCTTGCCGTTGCGGGTCAGCGGCAGCTCGTCGAGGAGCACCACGGCGGCCGGGAGCAGGTGGGCGGGGAGCCGGTCGGCCAGCCAGCCGGGCAGCCGCTCGGACAGCGGTCCGGCCGCCGGCGCGGCCGGCGTGACCACGGCCGGGCGCGGGTCGGCGGCGTACTCGGGGCGCACCGCGTGCAGGGTGTGCCGGTCGGTGCCGGCCAGCAGGTCGTCCTGCCGGGTGACCACGGTGAAGCCGCGCGCCTCGAAGATCGCGACCAGCTCGGCCAGCCGGCCACCGGTGTCGGTGCCGGGAGCGTCGTGCACCTCCATGGCGACCTGTGCGATCAGCGGCCAGTGCCGGTCCTCGATGCCGGCCAGCACGTCCGCCTCGGCCCGCTGCACGTCGATCTTCAGCAGGTCGATCCGCTCCGGGGCGAGTTCGTCCAGGACGGCCGAGAGCGGCCGGACCGGCACGGTGAGCCGCCGGCCGGCGAAGCGCTCGGCGAGCAGCTCGTCGACCCGGCCGAGCAGGACGTCCCGCTCGCCCGCGCCCGCGTCCCGCTCGTTGGTCAGGTACCGCTTGATCACCGCCACCTCGGCGTCCGGGTCGGCGTAGGCGGCGTGGCCGGACATCATCGAGTAGCCCGGGTAGTAGGTGAAGGAGACCTCCCCGGCCGCCTGGGACAGCCCGAACCCGTGCACCGTGGCCGGCACCCCGAACTCGGCGACGTTGCGCCGCAGCACGTCGACCACCGACGGCACCGGCTCGAACGCGTGGATCGTCGCGTCCGGACAGACGGTGTGGACGAACAGCGAGAACATGCCGATGTTCGCGCCCACGTCGAGCACAATCGCTCCGGGCCGCAGCACGATGCCGTCGCGCAGGTAGACCTGCTGGACGAAGATCTCGTCGTACAGGTAGCGGGTCTCGTGCGGGTTGACCCCGGCGATCCGGTCGACGTCCACGGTCGGGGCCGGGCCGGTGCCGGGCCGGACATAGGCGACGAGGCGGTCGCCGTACCCGTCGTCGTCGCGGGCCACCACGGCGGCGTCGGCGACCTCGGGGTGCCCGCGCAGGACGGCCGCCACCTCGCCCGGCTCCACCCGGAACCCGTGGATCTTCACCTGGTCGTCCAGGCGGCCCAGGTAGCGCAGCCGCCGGTCGGCGTCGAAGCGGACCCGGTCGCCGGTCCGGTACACCCGCGCGGTGCGCCCGGACGGCAGGGCCACCTCCACGAACCGCCGGGCCGTGGTCTCCGGATCGCCGAGGTACCCGTCGGCGAGCTGCGGGCCGCTGACGCAGAGCTCCCCGGCCACGCCCGGCGGCACCGGCCGCAGCCGCTCGTCCAGCACCCAGACCGCGACGCCGGGCAGCGGCCGGCCGATGCTCGGGGCGTCCCCGGCGCGGATCTCCGCGACGCTGGTGTCCACCGTGCACTCGGTCGGGCCGTACAGGTTGACCGCGCGGACGCCGGGCAGCGCCGCCACCGTCTCCCACAGGTCCGGCGGGACCGCCTCGCCGCCGAGCAGCAGCAGGCCGGGCAGCGGGGTGTCGCCGGCGCCGGCGAGCAGGATGCGCAGCTGGGCGGGGGTCAGGTCGAGCACGTCGACGTGCTGGTCGGCCAGTGCGGCGGCCAGCGCAGCACCGTCCCGGCGGACCTCCTCGGGCACCAGGTAGAGGCCGCGCCCGTGGCCGAGCTGCACGAGCTGCTTGACCGAGGCGTCGAAGGTGAGCGGGGCGTTCACGGCCACCCGCAGGCCGGGGCTGCTGCCCGCGTACACCGTCTGTTCCAGCGCGCCGGCGAGGTGCGCCGCGGCGCCGTGCGACACCCGCACCGGGCGGGGCGTTCCCGTGGAGCCGGACGTGAAGATCACGTACGCCGGGTCGGCCGGGACCGGCGCCGCGGCGGGCGGCGGGCCGCCGGCCGCGACCAGGTCCGCGACGCTCACGGTCCCCGGGCCGCCGGCGCCGACCACGACCTCCGCGCCGACCGCCCGGAGCTGGGCGGCGAGGCGCGCCGGCGGGGCGTCCGGGTCCAGCGGCACGAACACCGCCCCGGCCCGCAGCACGCCGAGGAAGGCCACCACGGTGTCCCGGGAGCGGGCGGCCAGCACCCCGACCGGTGCGCCGGCCAGACCGCGCGCCGCGAGGGCGCCGGCCACCCGGGCGGCCCGGTCGCGCAGCTCACCGGCGGTGTACGCGCCGTCGGCGGCGACCAGCGCCGGGGCGTCCCCGGCCATCCCGGCCAGGCCCGCGTCCAGCAGTTCCACGAGGGTACGGCCGGTCGCCCCGGACGCGGTCCCGGCAGCGTCGGCCAGCCAGCCGGCCTCCGCGTCGCCGAACAGGGACAGCGGCGCGTCCCCGGCGAGCGCGGCGGGCAGGGTGCGCAGGACCGCCAGCAGCGCGTCGAGCAGCCACTGCCCGCCGACCACCCGCAGGGTGACGAGGTCGCCGTCGGTCAGCGCGGTGAGCTGCGGGCCGGTGGCCGGCGCCGGGTCGACGACCGTCACCGTGGTCCCGCCGAGACCGGCCACCGTGGACGGGTCCACGGCCGGGCGCAGCGCGAAGCCGGCGACCGCACCGGACTGCTCGTCCACCGGATCGACCAGGTGGAACGTCTCGTCGGCGGTGGCCTCGGCGGCGCCGACCAGCGTCAGCAGGTCGGCGGCGGAGGCCGGTAGCGGCAGGGGCAGCCGGAGCGGCCCGTAACCCCCCAGCGGACCCACCACCCCGGCGGTGCCGTCGGCCTGCCGGCCGTCGCTCCACCGGGCCAGCACCAGGTCCGCCTCGTCGGCGCCGTCCGGCGCCTCGGCCCGGCGGGACACGGCGACGGCCCAGGCGGCCAGCAGCACGGTGCCGGGCCCGACGCCCGCGTCCCGCGCGGCGTCGGCCAGCGCGGCGGCGGGCACCGTGGCGGTGACGACCGCGCTCGGGTCGTCGCCGTGCGGGGTGACCAGCCGCGCCGCCGGTGCGGCCGGCTCGGCGGCCGGGGCCTGCTCCCGCTCCTCCAGTTGCCACTCGGCCACGTCGAGGAACTGCAACGCCTCCGGTTCCTCCGGCCGCGCCTCGCCGGCGTACGCCCTGGCCAGGTCGGCGAGGAGCAGCCGCAGGCTGGCCGGATCGGCGATCAGCGGGGTGGCGGCCACCTCCAGCGCGTCGTCGGTCAGCGCGACCGACAGGTCGCCCTGCGCCCCGACCGTCACGGTGCGGGCGTCGTCCACGTCCTGCAGCGGCACCCGCAACCCGGGGTGGTGCACCAGCGCGAGCCGCAGCGCCTCGTGCCGGGCCACCACCGTGTCGACGGCGGCCTGCAACCGGGCCCGGTCCAGCGGCCGGTCGAGCCCGACCCGCGCCCGGACCAGGTCCTGCTTGCCGGCCCAGGCCAGGCGCTGCATCGGCGACAGACGGTATCCGTTCACACCACACTCCGGTTCACGTAGAGGTCGGACATGGCGACCAGGATCTGCCGGTCGCCGCTGAAGGGTTCCCGGCCGTGGGTGGCCAGGAAGTTGTCCACCACCAGCACGTCGCCGCGCTGCCAGGGCACGGAGACGGCGTGCTGCCGGTACAGCTCGCGGATGCCGGTGACCACCTCGTCGGGGATCGGCTCACCGTCGCCGTAGTAGGCGTTGCGCGGCAGCCCGTCCGGGCCGTACTCGCGCAGCAGCGCGCCGGACACCTCGGCCGGCATGTTGGAGACGTGGAACAGGTGGGCGTGGTTGAACCAGACCGTCTCCCCGGTCCGCGGGTGCGTGGCCACCGCCTGCCGGCGGGCGCGGGTCCGCAGCCCGTCCCCGCCCAGCCAGGTGAACTCGGTCGCCGAGGCGGCGCAGTACGCCTCCACCTCCGCCCGGTCGCTGGTCTGGAACGCCTCCTGCCAGGGCAGGTCCAGGTGCGGGCCGTAGTTGCGCACGTAGCTGACACCGGCGCGGAGGAACCGCTTCCGCACGTCGGCCGGGATCAGCGGCGTGATGACCCGCTCGCTGGCCAGCGGGGTGGCCCCGCCGCTGCCGGTGGCCGGCTGCGCGCACCAGAAGTAGAGGTGCGTCGGCCAGTTGTGCGAGTACGACATCTCGTGGTGCAGCGGGATCCACTGCTCGGCGTTGAACTCGGTGGAGGTGAACACCCGGTCGGCGACCTCGTGCCGGGGTGCGGCCCGCTCCAGGTAGCCGAGCAGGTCCGGGCTGACCGCCCGGGCGGCCAGGCTGAAGTCGTCGGGGGTGCGCACCTCGAAGCCGCGGAAGAACACCGCGCCGTGGCGGTCCAGGTCGGCCAGCAGTTCGTCGCGGCGGCCGGCGAGCCAGCCGGCCAGGTCGAGGTCGGGCACGGCGGCCTCGACGAGCAGCACGAACTCCTCGTCCACGAGCACCCGCCGGGCCACCGGTGCGGTGACCGTGCCGGTGGCGCGCCGCCGGGGCGCCGGCCCGCTCGCTGCGCCGTCCTTCGTTCGCGACTGCGGGGCTCGCAGGCCCGGCTCACTCCTCGCGCTCACGCCCGGCCTCCCGTCGCGGTCGCCACGGCGCCCGCCCGCAGCGTCTCGGTCAGCTCGGGCGCGGCGACCGGGTCGGACATCGCGGTGAGGATGCGCCGGGGCGGGGTGAACGGCTCCCGGGCGTGTGCGGCCAGCATGTTCTCCACCAGCAGCACGTCACCGCGCTGCCAGGCGAAGGAGCGGGTCTCCGCGGCGTACGCGGCGCGCAGCTCCGCCAGCACGTCGTCGGGGATGGGAGTGCCGTCCCCGTACGCGGTCTGGTAGGGCAGGTCCTCCTCGCCGAGGGCGGCCCGCAGGCCGGCGCTGACGTCGTCGGGCAGCGAGGTGACGTGGAAGAACAGGGCGTGGTTGAACCAGGTCCGCTCCCCGGTGACCGGGTGGCGGCGCACCGCCGGGCGGACCTGCCGGGTCCGCAGCTGCCGGTCGCCCACCCACTCCACGTCGATGAGCGCCCGGGCGCAGTACGCCTCGACCTCCTCGCGCCGTTCGGTCTGGAACGCGGTCTGCCAGGAGAGGCTGATGCCGGGCAGGTAGTTGCGCCGGTAGAGCACCCCGCGCCGCTCGAACCCGGCGACCGTCTCCGGCTGGAGGCGGGCCAGCACCCGGCGGCTGTCCGCGAGGGGGGTGCGCCCGCCGGCGGCCGGCTCGACCTCGCAGTGGAAGACGATCCGCAGTGGCCAGTTCACCGTGTACGACTGCTCGTTGTGCAGCACGATCGGCTGGTCGGCCGGGTGCTCGGTGGAGGTGTACACCCCCTCGGTGACCTGGCTGCGCGGTGAGGAACGTTCGCCGTAGGAGAGCACGTCGCCGGACAGGGCCCCCATGACGGCGCGGAAGTCGTCGGCGCCGGCCACGGCGAAGCCGCGGAACAGCACCGCCCCGGCGCGCCGGGCCAGCTCGTCGACCTCGTCGCGGTGGCCGGCCAGCCAGCCGGTCAGGTCGACGTCGGGCACGTTGGCGCGCACCAGCGCCGGCAGCGGCCCGCCGGGCCAGTCGGGGCGCACGTCCACCAGGTTCCGCTCGCGGCCGCGGCGGGGGATGGTCCGCGCGACCCGGTTCTGCTCAGTCATCTCTCACTCTCCAGCGGTGTCGGCGCAGTCGGCGAGACTGCGCCGGGGGTCGGCGGCGGCGGTACGCAGCACCGCGCCGAACCGGCGGTGCCACGCGACCACGCCGTCGTGGTCGAACAGGTCGGTGCGGTAGGTCCAGAGCGCCGCCAGCCCGTCCCGCCGCTCGTCGAGCCAGAGGGTCAGGTCGAGCCGGGCGCTGTCCGGGGTGAGTTCCATGCCGGTGAACTCGACGCCGGCCGCGCCGCGGTGCCGGGCCGGCGGGGCGTTCTGCACCCCGAAGGCGACCTGGACCAGCGGGTTGCGGCGCGGCCGGCGGGTGGGCCGCAGCCGTTCCACCAGCAGGTCGAAGGGGACGTCCTGGTGGGCGGCGGCGAACAGGGTGACCCGGCGGGTCTCGGCGAGCAGGTCGGCGAAGCCGCGGTCGGGCGCCGGCCGCAGCCGCAGCGGCAGCGTGTTGACGTGGCAGCCGACGCTCTGCTCGGCGGCCACGCTGGTCCGGCCGGCGAACGCGACGCCGACGAGCAGGTCACGCCGGCCGGTGGCGGCCCCGAGCAGGGTGGCGAACGCGGCCAGCCCGACCATGTGCAGGCTGGCCCGCCCGGCCCGGGCCAGCTCGCGTGCCGCTTCGGCGGTGGCGGCGTCCACGGTGGTCCGCAGCGCGGCGCCGGAGGGCCGGCCGTCACCGGGCGGCGGGCCCGGCCGGGCCGGAGCGGTCCAGCCGCGCGGGGGTGGGGCGGCGGGCAGGTCGAGCAGGTCCGGGGCGCCGCGCAGCTCGTCCAGCACCTCGGTGACCGCCCGCCGCCCCGCCGGCCCGGCCAGCCAGTCCCGCTGGGCCAGGGCGAACGTCGCCGGGCCGGCCGCCGGCGGTGCGGGCGCCGCCGACGGGTCGCCCTCGGTGTCGTACGCCCGTGCGAGGTCCCGCACCAGCACGCCGAACGACCAGTCGTCGCAGACGATGTGGTGCACGACCAGCAGCAGCGCCAGCGCGCGGCCGGTGCCGTCCGGCACCAGGTGGGTGCGGAGCAGCGGGCCGGCGGCCAGGTCCATGGGCGCCCGGGTGGCCTCGGCGGCGAGCCGGCGCAGCCGGGCGTCGAGCGGTGTGCCCGGATCGGCCGGCGCGACGACCGGCGTGCCATCGGCTGCGGCGCCGGCGTGCTGCACCGGCCCGTCGGGGCCGGACGGGAAGACCGTGCGCAGGGCCGGGTGCCGGTCCACAACGCGGCGTAGCGCCCGGGCCAGCCGGTCCGGGTCCAGCGGCGTGGCGAACCGGACCGCGAACGCCAGCAGGTACGAGGTGTCGGCCGGGTCGAGCCGGTGCAGGAACCAGAGTCGGGCCTGCGCGGCGGAGAGCGGGGCGGGACCGGCCGGTTCGGCGTCGGGAGCCGGCCCGTCGAGGTGGACAGGGGCCGGGTCGGGGGTCAGCCCGTCGAGGTGGGCGGCCAGCGCGGCCACGGTCGGGTGGGCGAAGAGGTCACCCGGCCGGACCGGCCGCCCGGTGGCGGCGGCCAGTCGGGTGGCGCAGCGGACCGCGAGCAGGGAGTCGCCGCCGAGGGCGAGGAAGTCGGCGTCGGCGCCGGTCACCGGCACCCCGAGCAGCTCGCGCCAGACCCCGGCGACCGTCCCGGCCGTGCCGTCGAGCGTGGCGTGCGCTCCGGTGCCGCCGCCCAGGACGGGCGCGGGGAGGGACGCGCGATCCACCTTGCCGTTGGGCAGCGTGGGCAGCCGGTCCAGCCAGACCACGGTCCTGGGGACCAGCGGGGCGGGCAGCGCCTCGGCGAGCCGGGCCCGGACGTCGTCGCGCCGCTCGCCCACCAGGTAGCCGACCAGCAGCGGGTCCCCGCTCGGCCCGGGGCGCACGGCGGCGGTCGCCTCGCGTACGCCGGGCAGGGCGGCGAGGCGGCCCGCCACCTCGCCCAGCTCGATCCGGTAGCCCCGCAGCTTCACCTGGTCGTCGAGCCGGCCCAGGTACGCGAGCTGCCCGTCCGGCCGCAACCGGACCCGGTCGCCGGTGCGGTACATCCGCTCGCCGGGCCGGAACGGGTCGGGCCGGAATCGGGCGGAGGTCTCCTCGGGCCGATCGAGATAACCCCGGGCCAGGCCCGCCCCGGCCAGGTGCAGCTCGCCCGGCTCGCCCGGCGGGACCGGCCGGCCGTCCGGGTCGAGGACGTAGGCGCGGGTCTGCGGCAGCGGCCGGCCGATCGGCGGGTCCCCGCTGTCCGGTGGCACCTCCGCCCAGGTCGAGTAGGTGGTGTCCTCCGACGGGCCGTAGAGGTTGCAGAGGCGGCGGACGTGCGGCCGGGCCCAGACCCGGGCGGCCAGCGCGGCGGTCAGCGGCTCGCCGGCCAGGCAGACGGTGCGCACGCTCGCCGGCAGGGCCGACGCGGTGAGCAGTTCTCCCATCGCGGAGGGCACGGTGTTGACCAGGGTCACCGGCAGCCGGTCCGCGCCGGGGGCGGCGAGCGCCAACACGTCGTCGACCAGCAGCACCCGGCCGCCCCAGCAGAGCGGACCGAAGATCTCGAAGACGGACAGGTCGAAGCAGACCGAGGTGGCGGCGAGCAGGCCGCCCAGTTCGGTGTCGTCGAAGGTCTGCCGGACCCAGTGCATGAGCACCGAGGCGGAACGGTGCTCGATGGCCACGCCCTTGGGGCGCCCGGTCGAGCCGGAGGTGTAGATGACGTAGGCCAGGTCCGCCGGCGTGGCCGGCACCACCGGGTCGGTGCCGTCCGCCACCGGGTCGAGCCGGTCGACCGGGACCGCCGTGTCGGGGAACCGGCCGGCGAGGTCGGCGCGGGTAAGCACCAGCCGCACCCCGGAGTCGGCGGTCATGAACGCCACCCGGGCCGGCGGGTACGCCGGGTCCAGCGGCACGTAGGCGGCGCCGGCCTTGAGCACGGCCAGCAGGGCGACCACCAGCTCGGGGGTGCGCGGCAGGCAGACGCCGACCCGGTCCTCCCGGTTCACCCCGCGCCGCAGCAGCACCCGGGCCAGCCGGTTGGCCGCCTCGTCCAGATCCCGGTAGGACAGCGCCTGGTCGCCGTGCCGGACCGCCTCGGCGTCCGGGGTGCGGGCGGCCTGCGCGGCCACCATCCGGTGCAGACAGTCGACGGTGGTCGGGCCGCCGGCCGCGCGCCGGCCGGCGCTCCGGCGGGTCGGGCCGGGTCGGGTGGGGGCGCTCACCGGCGCGACCCCCCGCTGCGAAGCAGCGCGAGCCGCCGGTCGGCCTCCTCCTGGAGCCGGTCCTTGTCGGCGAGGATGATCGTGCCGGGGTCGTTGTCGGGCAGCTCGTCCTCCACGTCGCGGATCGGCCGGTACGCGATGCCGGCGGCGGCCAGGCCGAGGGCGCAGAGCCCGGCCACGATCGCCGCGAGGGCCATGCCCCGCCCCGGTCCGGTGCCCACGAGGCCGGACAGCGGCCCGCCGGGGGAGACCATCGGGGCGAAGACGTGCTCGGCGAGCGGGCCGGCGCTCAGGAAGCCGGCCGGCACCATCAGCCAGGACAGCATCTGTCCCATGGACAGCACCCGGCCCTGGAGTTCGAGCCCCACCTTGGCCTGCACGATGGCCAGCCAGTGCGTGTTCACGAGCGCCGTGGCCAGGCCCATCCCGAACAGGCCGACCGCCGGGAACAGCGGGCTGGGGCGCAGGCCGACCGTGAGCAGCGAGGCGCCCAGCAGCACGACGCTGGCCAGGATGCCGGTGGTCCGCCGGGCCGTGCCGCCCCACACGCCCATGAGCACCGAGCCGACCAGCATGCCCACGCCGCTGGCGGCGAGCACCCGGCCGAGGACCGCCGGGTCGCCGAAGGACAGGGTCAGCGGGGTGACCAGGACCTCGACCATGGCGAAGAAGTAGTTCAGCGACGCGACCAGCACGACCAGGGCGACCAGGCCGTGCCGGCGGACGATGAACCGCCAGCCGCCCAGGACCTCCCGCCGGAACGGCTCCTCCCGCTTGACGAACAGCGTGTCCGGGAAGCGGACCGACAGGGTGACGAGCACCGCGACGGCGAAGGTGAGCAGGTCGATGACGACGATCCCCCGCAGCCCGACCGCGATCACCAGCGCGCCACCGACCAGCGGCGCGAGCACCGTGCTGGTCGCCGTGGCGAGGGAGACGATGCCGTTGGCCCGCCCGTAGTACCGCTTGGGCACCAGTTGTGTGACGGCCGCCAGGTAGGCGGGTTGCTGGAAGGCGGTGGCCACCGCCGTGACGGTGATCGCCGTGAACACGTGCCAGAGCTGGAGCTGCCCCAGCCAGAGCAGCAGCGCGAGACTCACCGTGCCGGTGGCGGCCAGGCAGTCCGCGAGGATCATGATCCGTCTTCGGTCCCACCGGTCGGCGAGCGCGCCGGCGACGGGGGAGAGGACCACGGCGGGCAGCAGCGCCAGCACGGTGGCCGTGGCGAACAGCGACACCGAACCGGTCCGCTGGTAGACCCAGAGACTCATGCCGAAGCCGGTCAGCCCGCTGCCGACGAGCGAGACGAGCTGCCCGATCGCGATCAGGTAGAACACCGCCAGGCTGGGCATGGCGCGGCGCGGGGCCGCCGGCTCCTCGCGGGGCGGCGCGGGCTCGCGCTCGCGCTCGGTCGCCGGCTCCGCGGGAGGCGCGGCGCAGTGCGCCAGGATGAGGTCGGCCAGCTCGGCGGGCTGGTGCTTGGCGAAGTAGTGCCCGGCGCCCTCGATGACCTCCAGCGACACCCGGTCGGCGAAGAACCCCCACTCCAGGTACCGCTCCTGGTACAACTCCGTGGCGCGGTCGCCGCCGCCCACGACGCTGACCAGCGGCGCGGACAGCTTCCGGGGCAGGCCCTCGGCGTAGACGTCGGTGTAGTAGTCCTCGCCCCGCGCCGAGTCGGCCAGGACCACGCGCATCACGAAGTCCTTCTCGTTCTCGTCGAAGACCTCGGTGAAGAAGCCCATGGCGCGCAGCGACTCCAGCGTGCGCCGCTTCGACGTCCAGCGCTCCACCGGGAACCACCGCCGCAGCCAGCCGAACAGCCGGCCGGGCAGCCGAGGGGCGGGGAAGTGGGCGCCGATCACCACGCCGGTCACCTCGACGCCGGCCGCCTCCAGCCGGCGGGCCAGCTCGACCGCCTCGGCGCCGCCCACGCAGTGCCCGTACACGGCCACCGGGCCGGTGATCCCCTCGACGACCTCGGCCACGCAGCCGTCCACCAGTTCGTTCAGGTCGAGCAGGGGCTCGTCCGGGCGGTTCACATCGTGGCCGGGGCGTTCCAGCGCGTACAGCGCGACGCCCGGCGGGAGTGCGTCGGCGAGGGGCTGGAAGGTGATGGCGCTGCCGCCGCCGAACGGTACGCAGACCAGCGTCAGCGTCGTCGGCGTGCCCGGCCGCGCCGGGGTCAGCTCGTGCAGCAGGCGGCCGACGGAGCCTCCGGTCGCCTCCAGGTGCTCGGTCAGGCCGCGGATCGTGGGGTGGCGGAACAGGTCGAGGACGCTGATCGCCGGGTCGCTGCCGGCCAGGGCCTTGATGGCCTTGAAGGAGTCGCCGCCGAGGTCGAAGAAGTCGTCGTCGATGCCGACGCTGTCGTACCCGAGCACCGCCGCCCACCGCTGCGCCAGCGCCTTGCGCAGCGGGGTGTCCGGCGGGGTGGCGCCGACGGCGCCGCCGCCGCGGCGGGGTGCGGGCAGCGCGGCCCGGTCGACCTTGCGGTTGGCGTTGAGCGGCATCCGGTCGAGCACCACGAACGCCGACGGCACCATGTAGTCCGGCAGGTAGGTGCGGGCGAAGGCCCGCCACGGCGCCGGGTCGACGTCGAAGTCGGCGGTGACCTCCGCCTGCTCCGGGTCGGCGTCCCCGCCGGGCCCGGCCAGCGTCAGGTACGCCACGATCGACTTCTCGGCGCCGTCCTCGCGGACCACCACGGCGGTGTCGCGGACCGACTCGTGGCGGCGCAGCACCGCCTCGATCTCGCCCAGCTCGATGCGGAACCCGCGCACCTTCACCTGCGAGTCGCTGCGGCCGGCGAACTCGATGCGGCCGTCGGGCAGGCGCCGGCCGAGGTCGCCCGTGCGGTAGAGCCGGCCGCCGCCGCCCGGGTCCGGCACGAACCGCTGCGCGGTCAGCGCCGGGTCGCCGTGGTAGTCGCGGGCCAGCCCGGCGCCGCCGAGGTACAGCTCACCGAGCACGCCCACCGGGGTGGGGGAGAGTCGCGCGTCGAGCACGTGGACGCGCATGTTGCCGATCGGCCGGCCGACGGTCAGGTGCGTGAAGCCCGGCTCGATCCGGTCCATGGCGCACCAGACGGCGGCCTCGGTCGGGCCGTAGAGGTTCCACAACGCGTCCACCCGCTCGGCGAGCTGCCGGGCCAGCGGCGCGGACACCGCCTCGCCGCCGCACACGGCGGTCAGGCCGGGGGTGCCCGTCCAGCCGGACTCGACGAGCAGCCGCCAGGTCGCCGGCGTGCCCTGGGCCAGGGTGACCCGCTCCGCCCGCAGCAGCTCGGCCAGCCGCGGCGCGTCGTAGGCGACGTCGCGGCCCACCAGCAGCATCCGGGCGCCGACCACGAGGGGCAGGAACAGCTCCGGCACCGACATGTCGAAGGCGAAGCTCGCCATCGCGAGCATGGTGCCGTCGGCGGTCAGGCCCGGCCGTTCACGCATGGTGGCCAGGGTGTTCACCACGGCGGCGTGGCTCACCCGGACACCCTTGGGGCGGCCCGTCGAGCCGGACGTGTAGATGACGTACGCGAGGTCGTCCGGCCCGGCCGACGGCTCGGGGTCGGTGTCCGGCTCGGCGTCCAGCGCCGCGCCGCCGCACACCACCTCGCCCGCGAAGCCGGCGAACCGGTCGGCCAGGCCCGCCTCGGTGACCAGCACCCGGGCGTCGCTGTGGGCCAGCACGTACCGCTGCCGCTCGACCGGGTAGTCCGGGTCCACCGGGACGTACGCGCCGCCGGCCTTGAGCACGCCGAGCAGGGTGACCGGCAGGTCGGCCGAGCGGTGCAGGCAGATGGCCACCGTCACGTCCGGGCCGACGCCGGCCCGGCGGAGCCGGTGCGCGAGCCGGTTGGCCCGGGCGTTCAGCTCGGCGTAGCGGAGCGTGGTGGACCCGAAGGTGACGGCGGGCCGGTCGGGCCGCGTCGCGACCTGGTGGGCGATCAGCTCGACCAGGGTCGGCCGGCCCGGTACGGCCCAGCCCGGCTCGGTGGCGGTGTCGTTCCACGCGGCGACCCGGTCCCGCTCGGCGGGGGTGAGCACGGCCAGGTCCGCCAGCCGGACACCGGGGTCGGCGACGGCCGCGGCGAGCAGCGTCTCCAGGTGCCCCATCATCCGTTCGGCGGTCTCGGCGTCGTACAGCGCGGTGTTGTACTCCAGCCGGAACCGCAGCCCCTCGTCCACCTCGTACGCGTACAGCGCCAGGTCCTGCTGGGCGATGCCTGGCTCGACGGCGAACGGCACCATCCGCAGGCCGGCCGTGCCCAGGTCCCGCTGTTCGGGCACGTTGAGCAGGTTGAACATCACCTGGAACAGCGGGTTCCGGCTGAGGTCGCGGGGCGCATCGACGAGGTCCACGAGCCGCTCGAACGGCACCTCCTGGTGGTCGTACGCGCCCAGGGCGGTGCGCCGCACCTCGCCGAGCAGTTCCGCGAAGGTCCAGTCACCGTCGAGCACCGTGCGCAGCGGCAGCATGTTGACGAAGAAGCCGACCATCGGTTCGAGCTCGGCGCGGACCCGGCCGGCGACCGGCGTACCGACGCAGATGTCCCGCTGGCCGGTGTAGCGCCAGAGCAGGGCCTTCAGCGCGGCCAGCACGGTCATGGCCAGGGTGGCGCCCCGGGCCTGGCTGAACCGGCGCAGCTCGTCGGCGGCGTCCGGCGGCAGGACCCGGGTGCTGACCCCGCCGTCGAAGGTCTGCACCGGCGGCCGGGGCCGGTCGGTGGGCACCTCCAGCACGTTCGCCACCCCGTCGAGTTGCCGGCGCCACCAGCGCAGGTCGTCGCTGTCGGGGTCGGCCAGCCGGCCGCGCTGCCAGCGCGCGTAGTCGCCGTACTGGACGGCCAGGTCGGGCAGCGGCGCGGGGCGGCCCGCGCGGGCGGCGTCGTAGAGCGTGGCGAGCTCACCGGCGATGATGCCGAGCGACCAGCCGTCGGAGACGTTGTGGTGCATGGTCAGCGAGAGCACGTGCCGGTCGGCGGCGACCCGCAGCAGCACGGCCCGGAACAGTGGCCCGCCGGCCAGGTCGAACGGGCGCCGGACGTCGGCGGCGAGGGCCGCGTGCACCCATCCGGGCACCGCGTCGGCGACCGCCGGCTCCACGATGCTGCGGGGTGCCGCGTCGTCCGCGTCGTCGGGCGCGGTCACCACCGGCAGGTCGACCGGCCCGGCCGGCCGTACCTCCTGGACCGGGTCGCCGTCGGGGCCGACCGGGAAGACGGTACGCAGCGACTCGTGCCGCCGGACCAGGCCGGCCAGCGCCCCGCGCAGCGCGTCGAGGTCGAGGTCGCCGTCGAGCAGCAGCGCCGTGCTGACGGTGTAGGCGTTCTGCGCGTACGCCTGGTCGAGGAACCAGAGCCGGTGCTGCCCGGAGGAGAGCGGTGCCGGGCCGGCGCCGGGGTCGGCGCGGGGGATGGTCGGCTCGGCCGGCGCCGCGGGGGCCGGCTCGACCACGGCCGGCGCGGCCGGTGCGGCTGGTGCGTCGACGGTCGCCGGCAGCGCCGCCGCGATCCCGGCGACGGTCGGCTGCGCGAAGACCGTCTCCAGCGGCAGCGTCACGCCGAGCCGGGACCGCAGCCGCACCACCACCTGGGTGGCGAGCAGCGAGTGCCCGCCCAGCTCGAAGAAGTTGTCGTGCGCCCCGATCGGCCGGATGCCGAGCAGCTCGGACCAGATCTCCGCCACGCGCTCCTGCGTCGGCGTGCCCGGCGCCACGTAGGCGGTGCTCAGGACCGGCCGGTTCCCGGCGTCGACGGGCTCGGACGCGGCCGGCGCCTCCGGTGCGGCGGCAGCGGAGAGGGCCACCGCGCCGGTGCGCGGGGCGGCGTCCACCCAGTACCGCTGCCGCTCGAACGGGTAGCCGGGCAGGGCCAGCCGGCGGCGTCCGTTCCCGTGGAAGCGGGCCCAGTCGACCGGCGCGCCGGCCAGCCACAGCCGGCCCACGGCGTCGAGCAGCGTGCTGAGGTCGTCGGCGTCGGAGCGTGGATGCCGCATCGCCGCGACGGCCTGGCCCGGTCGCAGGCCGGCCAGCCGGGCCAGGCCGCCGAGGGCGTGCCCGGGGCCCAGCTCCGCGAGGACCACGTCCTGCTCGGCGAGGAGCGCGGCCGACTCGGCGAACCGCACCGGCTCGCGCATGTGCCGCACCCAGTACGCCGGGTCGGTGACCTGCCCCGGGCTGACCGGGGCGCCGGTCAGGTTGCTCAGGTAGGGGCGCTCGGGCTCGTGGAGGGTGACCCGGCCGGCGTGCTCGGCGAACTCGTCAAGCACCGGGTCGAGCAGGGCGGAGTGGTAGCCGCGGGCGACCCGGAGCGGCCGGCAGTCGACCCCCTCGCCGGTCAGCCGCTCCCGCAGCGCCCCGACGGCCTCGGGGTCGCCGGAGAGCACGCACAGCTCCGGGGCGTTGACGGCGGCCAGCGACACCCGGTCGTCCAGCAGTTCGGCCACCGCGGCCTCGGGCAGGCTCACGGCGAGCATCGCCCCGGCCGGGGTCCGCTCGACCAGCGCGCCGCGGGCGCAGACCAGGCGCAGGGCGTCGGGCAGCGAGAAGACGCCGGCCAGGCAGGCGGCGACGTACTCGCCGAGGCTGTGCCCCACCATGAGGTCCGGGGTCACGCCCCGGGCGAGCAGCGACCGGGCGAGCGCGTACTCGCTCACGAACAGCGCGGGCTGGACGAGCCGGGGCCGGGCGAGCAGCCGCTCGGCCTCCGCGTGGCCGTCCGGCGCCGGGCAGAGCAGCGTACGCAGGTCCAGCCCCAGGTCGTCGCGGACCAGCTCGGCGCACTCGTCCACCACGGCCCGGTAGGTCGGCTCGGCGCGGTGGAGGCCCGCGCCCATCGCCACGTGCTGCGCGCCGTGCCCGGGGAACGCGAACACCAGCGGGCGCCGGCCGCCGGGGTGGACGCCGCTGAACTGGCGCTCCGGCGCGTCGAGGGCGGCCAGCGCGTCGGCGCGGTCCGCCGCGACGAGGAACCGCCGGTGGGTCATCGACTGGCGACGGCCCAGGTTGGCCGCGACGTCGGCGAGGTCCACGTCGGGACGCCCGGCGAGCCAGTCGCGGAGCTGGCGGGCCTGCCGGTCCAGCGCCTCGCCGGTACGCGCCGACACGACCAGCAGGTGCGGCCCCGCGGCCGCCCCGGCCGTCGCCCGCACCGGTGTGGCCGGCGGCTCCTCCAGCACCACGTGCGCGTTGGTGCCGCCCATGCCGAACGAGCTGACCCCGGCCCGGCGCGGGCCGTCGGCGACCCAGGGGCGGGCGCTGTCGGTGAGGTAGAACGGGCTGCCCGCGAAGTCGATCGCCGGGTTGGGCCGGCTCACGTTGATCGTCGGCGGCAGCGTACGGCTCCACAGGGCCATGACCGTCTTGATGAGACCGGCCACCCCGGCGGCGGCGTCGGTGTGCCCGATGTTGGCCTTGACCGAGCCGAGGGCGCAGAAGGCGCGCTCCTCGGTGCCGCGCCGGAACGCCTCGGTGAGCGCGGCCACCTCGATGGGGTCGCCGAGGCTGGTGCCCGTCCCGTGTGCCTCGACGTAGCTCACCGAGCGGGGATCCACGCCGGCCGTGGCCAGCGCGCTGCTGACCACCTCGACCTGGCCCGCCACGCCCGGCGCCGTGTAGCCGGTGCGGCGCGCCCCGTCGTTGTTGATCGCGGAACCGCGGATCACCGCGTAGACCGTGTCGCCGTCCGCGACCGCGTCCTCCAGCCGCTTCAGCGCGACGATGCCGACCCCGCTGGACTCGATGCTGCCGCGGGCGTCGGCGCTGAACGGGCGGCAGTGCCCGTCGGGGGAGTAGATCCCGCCGTCGTGGTAGAGGTAGCCCCGGCGCTGCGCCGGGAAGATGCTGACCCCGCCGGCCAGGACCAGGTCGGACTCCCCGGTCAGCAGGCTCTGCCGGCCGAGGTGCACGGCCACCAGCGAGGTCGAGCAGGCGGTGGCGACCGTGACGGCCGGGCCGGTGAGGTCGAGCTTGTAGGCGACCCGGCTGAGCAGGAAGTCCTTGTCGTTGCCGATGGAGAGCTGGTGCTCGCCGATGGCGCCGGCCAGCTCGGGATGGCTGCTCAGGTGGTCGAGCAGGTAGCTGCTGCGGCCCGACCCGGCGAAGAGGCCGATCCGGCCCGGATGGCCGGCCGGGTCGTGACCGGCGTGCTCCAGCGCGTGCCAGGCGCACTCCAGCAGCAGCCGGTGCTGCGGGTCCAGGGTCTGCGCCTCCCGGGGCGTGATCCCGAAGAAGGCCGCGTCGAACTCGTCGATCCCGGGCAGCCAGCTCCCGGCCCGCACGTACGCCGGGTCGTCCAGCCGGTCGGGGTCGGCCCCGTCGGCGAGCATCTCCTCGACGGTGAACTCCCGGACCGACTCCACCCCGGTGCGGATGTTGTGCCAGTACTCGTCGACGGTCCGGGCGCCGGGGAAGCGGCAGGCCATGCCGACGACCGCGATCAGGCCGGTCGGCTGCCCGGTGTCCCCGGTCGCGCCGGCGCGGGGCCGGACGGTCCGGGCCGGCGCGACGGCCGGCGCGGTCGTCCCGGTGGTGGCGGTGGTGAGGAACGCGGCCAGGTCGTCGACCGTGGAATGCCGGAACAGGTCGGTGACCGTGACGACGTCGCCGAGCCGGTCACGCAGCCGTTCGAGGACGGCCAGCAGCCGCATCGAGTGGCCGCCGAGGTCGAAGAAGTTGTCCCGCGGCCCGACCCGGTCGACGCCGAGGACGTCGCGCCACACGTCCACGACCAGCCGCTCCAGGCGTACCCGGGTCGCGTCCCACCGGACCGGACCGGGCGCGGACGCCGACGCCGGCGGTTCCGGGGCCACGGGCTCGGGCGCGGTCCGCGGCCGGGGCACGTCCGCCGGGCGGCCGGGCGCGGGCAGCGCGTCGACGTCCACCTTGCCGTTGCCGGTCAGCGGCAACGCGTCGAGCCGGACGAACGCGGAGGGCACCAGGTAGGACGGCAGGTCGGCGGCGAGCGCCGCCCGGAGGTCCGCGAGGTCGGCCTCCGCCGCGCCCGCGAGGTACGCGACGAGCCGCGGGTCGTCGGGGTCGTCCCGGCGCAGCTGCACCGTCACGTCGAGGTCCGGCCGGAAGCGCCGGACGGCCGCCTCGACCTCGCCGCACTCGATCCGGTAGCCGCGCAGCTTGACCTGGCGGTCGGTGCGGCCGCGGTATTCGAGGTGCCCGTCGGGGCGCAGGCGGACGAGGTCGCCGGTGCGGTACAGCCGCGCGCCGGGAACGCCGGAGAACGGGTCCGGGACGAACCGCTCGGCCGTCAACCCCGGCTGGTGCAGGTACCCCCGGGCCACGCCGGTCCCGCCGACGTACAGCTCGCCGACCGCGCCCGCCGGGACCGGGTTCTGCCACCCGTCGAGCACGTACAACTGCGTGTTGGCGATCGGCCGGCCGATGGGGACCGAGCCGTCGTCCGGCGAGGTCGGGTCGACCTCGTACGCGGCGCAGCCGACCACGGTCTCCGTCGGCCCGTACTCGTTGACCAGCGCGGTGCCGGGCGCGTGGGCCCGCCAGGGCGCCACCTGGTCGGCGCGCAGGTTCTCGCCGCCGATCACGAAGCACCGGGTGCGGCCGGCCAGCTCGGCGGGGCGGAGCTGGTGACGGACCAGGTCGAGCTGCGCCGGAGTGATCTTGACAAGCCCGAACGGTGTCCGCTGCTCGCGCAGCGCCTCGCCCAGCGCCTCGGGGCCGAGGTGCTCGCCGATCATCCGCACGGTGGCCCCGCTGACCAGCGGGACCAGCAGGCTCGTCACGGTCAGGTCGAACCCGATCGACGAGTGCAGCGGGACCACGTCGCCGGGCCGCAGCCGGTAGGCCTGGGCCGCCCAGCGCACGTAGTTGCCGACGCCGCGGTGGGTGACCATGACGCCCTTGGGGCGGCCGGTGGAGCCGGAGGTGTGGATGACGTACGCCAGGTCGTCGGCCGACGGCTGCCGCGGGCGGCGGGCACGCCGCCGCGGGCCGGCACCCCGAGCCGGTTCGGTGGCCGGGACCGGCGTGTCGGGACCCGGCACCGGCAGCGCCGTGCCGTCGGGCACCAGGTGCGCCAGCTCGGCGCAGGTGAGCACGACCGGGGCGGCGGCGTCCGCGATGAGGTGCCGCAGCCGGGCCGGCGGGTTGGCCGGGTCCATGGGTACGTAGGCCGCGCCGGTCCGCAGCACGGCGAGGACCGCCACCGCGAACGGGACGGCGCGGGGCAGGAGCACCCCCACCAGGCTGCCGATGCCGACGCCCCGCCCGCGCAACGTCTCCGCCAGCGCCTCGGCCCGGGCGTGCAGCTCCTGGTAGCTCAGCGCGGCGTCGCCGTCGGTCACCGCCACGGCGGTCGGGGTCTCCCGCGCCTGCCGCTCGATCAGCAGGTGGACCAGCTCGTCGGGCTCGCCGGGGGTGGCGGTGCGGTTCCACTCGCCGACGAGCTGCCGGTGCTCGTCGGGGGTGAGCATGGTGGCCGCGCCGACCGGCGCTCCCGGGTCGGCCAGCAGCGACCGCAGCAGTGTCTGGAAGTGCCCGGCGAGGCGGGCCATGGCGTCGCGGTCGAACAGCTCGGTGCGGTACTCCAGCGCCGTGCGCAGGCCGTCGGCGTTCTCCCGGACCGAGACGGTGAGGTCGAACTTGGCGGTGTCGATCGGCACCTCGACCGGGGTGACCTCGAGGTCGTCCAGGCGCGGGGGCGCCGCCTCGCGGCCGTAGACGAACATCACCTGGAACAGCGGGGTGAAGCCGGGCCGGCGGGGCGGGCGCAGTGCCTCCAGCACGGTCCCGAAGGGCAGCTCCTCCCGGCTCAGGCCGTCCAGGGCGGCGGTGCGCACGCGCCCGAGCAGCGTCTCGAACGACGGGTTGTCGTCCAGCCGGGCCCGGACGGCCACGGTGTTCAGCAGCAGGCCGACGAGCCGTTGCGTGTCGGACCGCCGCCGGTTGGCCACGGGCGTGCCCACCACGATGTCGCGCTGCCCTGTCCAGCGGGCCAGCAGCACGTGCAGCGCGGCCAGCATGACCATGTACGGGGAGACCCGCATCCGCCGGCAGAGCGCCGCGAGCGTCTCGCCGGGGAGGTCCAGCGGGACGGACAGGGTGGCGCCCGCGCTGGACGGCACGGCGGGGCGCGGCCCGCGGGTGGGCAGCTCCAGCACGGCCGGTGCGCCGGTGAGCTGCTCGCGCCAGTGGTCGAGCTGGGCGGCCGCCTCCGGACCGTCCAGCCAGTCCCGTTGCCGGGCCGCGTGGTCGCGGCAGTCGGTGTCGACCGGGTCGAGGTGCGCCGGCCGTCCCGCGCGGTGCGCGGCGTAGAGCCGCTCCCACTCGTCGTGGAGGATGCCGAGCGACCACTCGTCGACCGCGACGTGGTGGAACGTCAGCAGCAGGACGTGCTCCTGCGGGGCGCAGCGCAGCAGGAGGGCGCGCACCACGGGGCCGCGTTCCAGGTCCATCGGGGTGTGCGCCTCGGTGTGCGTCCGGGCCCGCAGCTCCTGGTCGCGTTGCCAGGTGGGCAGCCCGCTCAGGTCGTGCACCCGCAGGAGCCCCGGGCGCGCCTCGTGGACCACCTGGGCCAGGCGTACCGTCGCGTCGTCGTCGCCGGGCGCACCGTCCGCGGTCGGGGCGAGGGTGGTGCGCAGGGCGGCGTGCCGGGCGACCAGGTCGTCGAGTGTGGCGGACAGGGCCGGCACGTCCAGCGGGCCGTGCAGCCGGTACGCCAGCGGCACGAGGTAGGTGGTCGTCCCCGGGTCGAGGCGGCTCAGCTGCCACATCTGGCGTTGCGCGGCGGAGGCCGGAGCAGGGGTCGCATCGGCCAGAAAATTGCCGGCCTCGACCCTTGTGATCAGTGTTTTCATAAGACAGGTGTAGATCCCTCGATAGGAATTTCCTGTCCACATCATCGGCAGCTGTGATCATCGGCGGGATCCCCGGATCGGACGGCCGTCGATGCGTTCGGCCGACGGCCTTGCACGTTCGTCTATTTTTTCGGCGCGGGTAACCTAGGCGACTGCACGGGCCTGCGGACGTCGCCTCCGCGACGCCGCCGCACCGCCCCGCACCAGGGGATTTGACCTCCCTGGGCCGGCTCGGAGGGTGGTGCCACCGGCCCTGTCGCGGCTTGCGGGCGCCACTGTTGACAATCCGACTCCGGGTCGCGGGTGTCCTGTCGGCGCATTTTGGTCGGATGCACCCGGCCATATCCACTCTATGCGGCTGTTCCTCTCCTATGTCGACTTGAGGCAGGCTCCGGTTGCGGTGAACGGGGCGGCCGAGGGCGATTTCACGGCACGGGCTCGCAATGAGTACTTCCGGCAGTTCGGTGATGAATTGAGGCAGTGGCGGGCGAGGCACGGAGGCGCCGTCACATGGTCGTGGGAGGCAGCGCCCGACCGGTCCTCGACGCGGGGGAGGATGTGACCATGGATGGTCTCGAAGCAGTGGTTCCCCGGCGTGTCGTCGTCACCGGCGCGGCCGGAAAGCTCGGTCGCGCCGTGGTCGCGCACCTGCGCGCGGCAGGCGTCGACGTGCTCGCGGTCGACCGCGTCGGCGGGCGCGACCCGCGTGCCGTCGACGGCGAGTTCCTCCAGGTCGACCTCACCGACTACGGGCAGGTGCTGGAGGCGTTCACCGGCGGCGCCGACGAGCACGCCGGCGGTGTGGGGGCGGTGGTGCACCTGGCGGCGGTCCCGGCACCCGGGCTGCTGCCCAACGCGGTCACCTTCGCGAACAACTCGGCCGCGACGTACAACGTCTTCGCCGCCGCCCGGGCGGCCGGGATCAAGCGGGTCGTGTGGGCGTCGAGTGAGACCGTGCTGGGCCTGCCGTTCGACACCCCGCCGCCGTACGCGCCGGTGGACGAGGAGTACCCGCCGCGCCCGGAGTCGACCTACTCGCTGAACAAGGCCCTCGAGGAGGAGATGGCGCGGCACTTCTGCCGTTGGGACCCCGAGCTGGTCATGGTCGGCCTGCGGTTCTCCAACGTGATGGATGTCGAGGACTACGCGGGATTCCCCGCCTTCCAGGCCGACCCGCGGTTGCGCCGCTGGAACCTCTGGGGCTACATCGACGCCCGCGACGGCGCCCAGGCGGTCGAGCGGGCTCTTGCCCACGACCGCCCCGGCGCCGACGTCTTCATCATCGCCAACTCCGACACCGTGATGACCAGGTCCAGTGCCGCCCTGATGGCCGAGGTCTACCCGGACGTCGAGATCCGGGGGGCACTCGGCGAACACGAGACGCTGCTGAGCATCGACAAGGCCCGCCGGGTGCTGGGCTACGAGCCGCGGCACTCCTGGCGCGACCACGTCGATCCCGCCGGTTGATCCGCCGATAAGGCGGCGAGGGCTCCGGTGAGCAGGGCCCCGCCATCCGATCGGGGGAGCGGGTCGGTATCGGAAGGTGGGGTGGCCCGCCGGTGTGGCCGGAATTGAGGCCGAGCGGTGGAATCCGGGTGCGGCGCGGTACCGCGAGAGGACCTTGCCTTCTACGGTGACGTCCGGCACGCGGGCGGGTGGACGTTGCCGGGGACCGACCCGGCGGTGCCGTCTCGGGCGTTCACAGGGAGTTGACTGGATGCAGGTCTGGAGTCGCACCGTCGCGGGTCTGGTCGCCGGGGCCGTCGTGGTGATGGGCGTACCGGCGGTCGCGGGCACCGTGGCGACCAAGCTCACCGCCACGGGCGCCGGAACCACCGCGCAGACCGGCGCGGCGGCGACGAGCGGCGGCGCCGCGCTCGGCGCGGCGCGCACGGTCGCCACCGCGGCGCAGGTGGTGCCGGGGGACACCCGGCTGGTGCCGACGGCGCCGCGCACCGACACGCCGCGGATCACCAACGGCGAGATCAACGACCTGGAGGTGATCGGCAACCGGGTGTTCATTGCCGGCACCTTCACCTCGATCGCCAACGTCGGCGGGACGACCATCGCGCAGAAGTCGCTGGCCTCGTACAACCTGGACACCGGGAAGGTCGACACCGGCTTCAAGCCGACGTTCGACGGGTCCGTCGAGGCCGTCGAGGCCTCGCCGGACGGGTCGGCGCTCTACGTCGCGGGATCCTTCAACACCGTCGGCGGCGTCACCAAGCGGAAGATCGTGAAGCTCAACCCGACCACCGGCGCGCCGGTCGCGGCGTTCACCGCGACCGCGAACGCCCGCGCGACCGCGCTGGCCGTGAGCAGCACGGCCGTCTACGTGGGCGGCCAGTTCACCACGGTCAACGGGGTGAGCCGTCCCGGCCTGGTCGCGCTCAACCCGACCACCGGGGCGGTCGACACCGGCTTCAACCTGCCGCTCACCGGGGGCATCGGCGTCGGCGGCATGCTCACCGTGCAGCAGCTCAAGCTGACCCACGACCGGAGCAAGCTCCTCGTCGTCCACACCGGCCGGCAGATCGCCGGCCAGGACCGCTACGGCGTCGCGCTGATCAACACCGCCACCAAGGCCCTGCTGCCGTGGCGTACGCGGCTCTGGGAGGACAACCTCTCCTTCGTCGGGGGCATCCAGCGGGTGTTCGCGGGCGACATCGCGCCGGACGACTCCTACTTCGTCGTCACCAGCGGCTCGGGCGGCGACCGCCCGCCGATCAACGACACCGCCATCGCGTACCCGCTCACCGGCGCCGACAACGTCCAGCCGCTCTGGGTGTCGCGGCACTTCGACAGCGTCTACTCGGTCGCCATCACCGCCACCGCCGTGTACGTCGGCGGCCACTTCAGCTGGCAGGAGTCGCCGACGTCGAACGTCCCCTGGCCGGGCCTGGACAACGTCGGCTACGGCACCGGCCAGGGCCTGAGCGGCTACGGCCTCGGCGACCAGGTGGTCCGCCGCGATCACCTCGGCGCGCTCGACCCGGCCACCGGCACCGCGCTGGAGTGGAACCCCGGCTCCAGCTCGTACGAGGGCGAGAAGGCCATGCTGGCCACCGCGCGCGGTCTCCTCGTGGGCGGCGACGGCAACACCAAGGGCGGCAAGACCGTCGGCCGGGTCGGCTTCTTCGACCTGAACACGGTGCCGGCGCCGGCGGCGGTCGACACCACCATCGTCACGCCCATCGAGGGCGCGGTGAAGCCGGCCAACGAGTCGTTCACGCTCGGTGGCCAGGCGCTCGCCCCGGCCGGCGTCACCCGGGTCCAGATCGAGATCCAGAACCGGAACACCAAGAAGTACCTCCAGGACGACCTGACGACCTGGGGCGCCGCCAACACCATCAACTCCACGGTCGCGGCGGTGAACGCCACCTCGACCACGTGGACGTTGCCGGTGTCGCTGCCCTCCGGCGCCTACCAGATCCAGGCGAAGACCTTCGGCCGCAACAGCACCAGCGACCCCACGAAGGCGGTCAAGAAGATCGAGACGTTCCGCTTCGACGACCTGCCGCCGTCGACGCGGATCGACTCGCCGCCCGGCGGCCTGGTCGCCGCGAAGAGCTTCGTCGCCACCGGCGTCGCCACCGACGACAAGGGCGTCAGCGCGCTGACCTACTCGTTCCGGACCGCCGACAACCGGTACCTCCAGGACGACGGGACGGTGGCCGCGGTCTACAACACCTTCCGCGGCGAGCCGGACGTGATCGGCGCGCTGTCGACCACCTGGCAGTTCGAGGTGGCCCTGCCGATCGAGGGCCAGTGGAGGATGACCGCCACCGCGGTCGACACCGCCGGCCAGAGCGACCTGCGCGGCGACACCCGGGACTGGACCGTCTCGTCGACCGGTGTCCCGCCGACGGTGGCCATCACGGCGCCCGTGCCGATGACCCCACCGACCGCGGCCGCACCGGTCACCGTCGGACCGGGCGCCACCGTCACCTTCGCCGGCACCGCCCAGGACGACAGCGCCCTGAAGTCGGTTGAGATCTACCTGCGCAACAACACCACGCGGGAGGCGCTGGCCGCCGACGGCACGTGGGGCGCCGACTCGGTGGCGGCCTACTACCGGATCTCCCCGACCAACCTCAACGCCGCGTCGTACGCCTGGTCGTACACCACCGTGCCGCTCACACCGGGCGTCTACGACTTCCGGGTACGGGCCACCGACAGCCTGGGCCTGACCACGTCCGGCACCAGCATGGGCCGGCTCACCGTCACGGCGCAGGTGCCCGGCGACGCGTTCCCGGACGGCCGGCTCAGCTTCACCGGTGTCGACCAGAACGTCGACCAGTTGCACCTCAACCTGGCCGGCACGGCGACCGACGACAAGGGCGTGCAGAGCGTCCGGGTGGCGCTACGTGACCTGGACACCGGCCGGTACGTCCAGCCGAACGGCACCATGGCCGCCGCCTTCGCCACGGTGAACGCCACGCTGGCCGCGCCGGGCGCGACGAGCACCGCGTTCACCCTGTCGATCGACCTGCCGACCAAGGGCGAGTACAGCGTCGAGGCGTGGGCCGTCGACACGGCGGGCCAGCAGGACGGCTCGACCTCCGGCGCCACGGCGCGGTACCTGGTCTACCCGGGAGATCTCGATCCGCGGCTGGAGCCGAGCGTCACCCCGGCGGAGGGCCAGGCCTACACCGGCGGCCGGATCGTGGTCAGCGGGCGGGCGGTCGACGACGTCGGGATGCTCCGTGTCGAGATCCAGATCTCCAACAGCGCGGGTCAGGGGATGAACTCGGCCGGCACGTTCAGCACGCCGGGCACCCCGGGCAACTTCCCGTGGATCGCGTCCTTCCTCACCAGCCCGGGCTCCCCGGGGTCGAACTTCGCGTACACCTCGCCGGCGATCCCGGCGGGCACCTACACGGTCTCGATCCGGGGTGTCGACACGTACGGGCAGCTCCAGCAGCCGCCGCGGACCGTCTCGGTGACCGTCAACTGAACCCGGCCGCGGGG
>NZ_JAMWEG010000006.1 GCF_025460765.1 Micromonospora sp. MA102 | reverse complement strand
GCCGCGCAGACCGTGCAGGTGTCGGCCTACCCGGACGCCTACGCCCAGTGGGAGCAGCAGGCCACCGACATCGTCCACCAGCACTGGAACAGCTGACACCCAGCAAACGAACGCTGGCCGGCACCCCGAAACACGGGGGTGCCGGCCAGCGGCGTCTTCACACCGGGGCGCTCTCGGCGCGCAGGCGGGACGAGCCCGTCCCCACCGACCAGCCCGCCACCCACCGGCTGCCGCTGGTGGCGCTGGTCCGGTCGGTGAGGTGATACCAGTCCATCCGGCAGCGCTGCGGGGTCACGTCGAGCACCCCGTACCCGTGCCCGTCCAGCTCGGCCCAGCGCACGTGCGGGTTCGTGGAGCGGAGGAGCCCCGCGCCGAGCCGGCTCAGCGGGTTGCCGGCCGGCAGCCTGAGGAAGTCGTCGACGTTGTCGCTGGTCACCGACGGGACGACGAACTCCGCGGCGGCCGGCTCGAACAGTGTGGTCCGGGTGGTGACCTCGTTGGCCCACGAGGTGTGGATGTCTCCGGTCAGGAAGACCACGTCGCGGGTGCCGGTGGCCCGCAGGTGGTTGACCAGTTCGTTGCGGTCGGCGTTGTAGCCGTCCCACTGGTCGGCGTTGAGCACCGCGCCGTTCTCCGGGATGCCGAGCAGCTTCCCGAGCGGGCCGAGCAGCCAGGACGGCAACGCCCCGACGTCCAGCCGGGCCATCATCACCGGGTTGCCGACCAGCTTCCAGCGGGCGGCGGAGCCGGCGAGCCCCGCCTTCAGCCAGGCCATCTGCGCGTCGCCGGTGATCGTCCGGTCCGGGTCGTCGACGTCGTCGCCGGACGCCTGCGCCGACCGGTAAGAGCGGAGGTCCAGCATGGACAGCTCCGCGAGCCGGCCGAACCGGAACCGCCGGTAGATCGCCCCGTCCGCGCCGATCCGCACGGGCATCCACTCCAGGTACGCCTGCCGGGCGGCGGCCAGCCGGTCGGCGAACGGGCCCTCGGCGCCCGGCGTGTGGTTCTCCGCGCCGCCGGACCACTCGTCGTTGGCCACCTCGTGGTCGTCCCAGGTGATCACCCAGGGCACGGCGGCGTGCAGCGCCTGCAGGTCGGGGTCGGTCTTGTAGAGCGCGTGCCGGATCCGGTAGTCGGCCAGGGTGAGCACCTCGTGCGCCGGCTGCGTCGGCCGGACCACCCGGCCGGCGGCAGCGAACTCGCCGGTCCCGTACTCGTAGATGTAGTCGCCGAGGTGGACGACGAGGTTGAGGTCCCCCCGGTCGGCCAGCCGCCGGTAGGCGGCGAAGTAGCCGGCCTCCCAGTTCGCGCAGGACACCACGCCGATCCGCAGCCGGTCGACGGCGGCGTCCGCCGGCGGGGCGGTCATCGTCCGGCCGGTGGGCGACCAGGCGCCGGCGTGGCCGAAGCGGTACCAGTAGGTGGTGGCGGGGGCCAGGCCGGAGGCGGCGATCTTCACCGTGTGGTCCCGGGCCGGACCGGTGGTGAGCGTGCCGGCGGCCACCGGAGACCGGAAGTCGGGGTCGGTGGCCACCTGCCAGGTCACCTCCACGTCCGGGCCGGAGCCGGGCAGGGCGTCGGGGGTCGGGGTGACCCGGGTCCACAGCAGGATCCCGTCCGGCAGCGGGTCACCGGAGGCGACGCCGTGCCGGAACGCGGCGGTGGCCGCGCCCGCGGGGGAGGGTCCGGCGAGGGTGGTGCCGGCCAGTACGGCGGTGCCGGCGGAGGCGCCGGCGAGGCGCAGGAGGGTACGACGGTCGAGGGTGTTCGTCATGACCCATGTATCTACCGCCGTCTACGTCTCCGACGCACCCCTTGGGACGGCGAATTCGCAAGCTGTTCTGCGCCGGTTCTCAATTCGAGCCGGGGCGGCACGGCGGGGCCGGCGCGGACCGGCCGTCCCCGGTCGCGCGGGTCAGGAGGACGAGTCGGAGTGGCCCCGGCCGGCGACGACGTCGACCAGCGCGGCCACCAGCGCCAGCGCGATGATCGCGACGGCCAGCAGCAGGGAGTGCCGGTAGGCGACGGTGAAGTCGCCCCGGCTGTCGGCCAGCGTGGAGAAGAACAGCGCGCCGACCGCGGCGATGCCGGCCGCCGAGCCGATGCGTTGCCCGGTCTGCAGCATGCCGGCGCCGCTGCCGGCCTGCGGCACCGGCACCTCGGAGAGGGTCAGGGTCTGGTTCGGCGCGATGACCAGGCCGCTGCCGAGCCCGGCGAGCAGGAACGGCACGGCGAGCAGCAGCGGCACCGAGTGCCGGGGCTCGTCCCGCAGCACCCACACGGTGGCGAGCAGGCCGAGGATCACCACCAGCAGGCCGGCGGCGACCAGCGGTCGGCCGTACCGGGTGACGACCCGGCCGCCCACCGCGGAGGCGGCCGCCGCGCCGAGCGCGAACGGGGTGATCGCCAGGCCGGCGACGAGCGCGCTGTAGCCGAGCCCGACCTGCAGGTAGAGCGTGAAGATGAAGAAGATCGCGGTGAACCCGGCGAAGTAGACCAGGCCGATGAGCGAGCCCAGGCTGTACGAGCGCATCCGGAACAGCCGCAGGTCGAACAGGGGCGGCCGGTGCCGGCCGTACCACAGTTCCCACAGGGCGAAGCCGGCCAGGAAGAGCAGCCCGGCGGGGATCAGCGCCCACTTGCCGGGGCCGCGCCACTGCTCCCGCTCGACGAGCGGCAGCAGCACCATGGTGACCCCGACGCCGAGCAGCACCACGCCGACCGGGTCCAGGCGGTGCCGGTCCGGCTGGCCGGCCGGGCGGGCCGGGATGAGTCGCCAGCCGAGCACCACGGCGAGGATGCCGACCGGGATGTTCACGAAGAACACCCAGCGCCAGCCGTGCTCCTCGCCGCCGAGCTGGATGAGCAGCCCGCCGAGCAGCGGGCCGACCGCGGTGGAGATGCCGATGGTGGCGCCGAGCAGGCCGAATGCCCGGCCCCGCTCGGCGCCCCGGAACAACTGCTGGATCATGCCGCTCACCTGGGGGTTGACCACGCCGGCGGCGGCGCCCTGGACCAGCCGGGCGACGACCAGCCACTCCGGCGAGCGGGCCAGGCCGGCCAGCGCGCTGGTCACGGTGAACAGCGCCACCCCGACCACGAACGCGGTACGCCGGCCGCGGGCGTCCCCGAAACGCCCGGCCGGCACCAGCACCAGACCGAAGGTCAGCGCGTAGCCGGAGAGCACCCACTGCAGATCGCTGGGTGTGGCGTGGAGCGCCCGGTCGATCGACGGCACGGCGACGTTCACGATGCTGACGTCGAGCAGGGTCATGAACGCCGCGACCAGGCCGACGCTGAGTGCTTTCCAGCGGCGCCGGTCGTCAGATCCGCCGGTGTCCACCGGCGCCGACGACCGTTCCGTGCTCATCGTGCCTCCCGAAGACCGCCGATCATGCATTCCCGATCGCTACCCGGCCCCCGGTGGGGCAAACGACGATGTCACGTCGGCTGGCGTGCGCACCACCGCGGCCCGAAGTCCAGGCCGGCCATCGGGGAGTCCTCCCGGTGCAGCAGCCCCCGCTCGGTGAGCAGGTGCAGTGGCTCGCGGAGCTCCTCCTCGGTCATACCGGATTCCTGGGCGATCAGGTCCGGGTAGGGGACGTGGCCCCGCACCTCGAGCGCGGTCACCGCCTGGTACACCCGTTCCTCGATGGCAGACAGCCGTACCTGCTGCATCGCTTCCCTCCTCGGCGTGGACCGCCCGACCGGCGGGCGGTCTGCGCCGGGCGGTTACCCGGGCGGCGTCCGATGATGCCCACCCGATCGGGGGGTCGGGGCCGGCGCGCGCCGGGCGGGCGGTCGGCGCCGTGGCCTAGGCTGCTCCCGTGATCATCTGGGACCTCGTCGTGGTCGGTGGCGGCCCCGCCGGCCTCTCCGCCGCGTACGCGGCGGCCCGGGCCGGCGTCCGCACCCTGGTGGTCGAGCGGGCCACCCATCCCCGGTACAAGACCTGCGGCGGGGGCCTCATCGGCACGTCGCTGACCGAGATCGCCGACCGGATCGAGGTGCCCGCGCACGACCGCGTCGACCGGATCACGTTCACCCGGGACGGGCGACGCGGCTTCACCCGCCGGCACTCCGCGCCGCTGGTGGCCATGGTCCGCCGGGAGGAGTTCGACGACCGGCTGCGCGCCGCCGCGGTCGCCGCCGGGGTCGAGGTCCGCGAGGGCGTCGCGGTCCGCGCCGTCGAGCAGGACCCCGACGAGGTACGCCTGCGGCTGGCCGACGGCGACACGGTACGCGCCCACGCCGTGATCGGGGCCGACGGCTCGTCGGGCGTGACGGCCCGGCACGTCGGGGTGACGTGGCGGCAGGTCGACCTCGGGCTGGAGCTGGAGCTGCCGGTCCCACCCGCCGAGGCGGACCGCTGGCGGGGGCGGGTGCTCATCGACTGGGGGCCGGTCCCCGGCTCGTACGCCTGGGTCTTCCCGAAGGGCGACCGGCTCACCGTCGGCGTCATCGCCGCCCGGGGCGAGGGTGACCGCACCCGCGCCTACCTGCGCGACTTCGTGGCCCGCCTGGGCCTGGCCGGGCTCACCCCGGAGCACGACTCGGGGCACCTGACCCGGTGCCGGGCGGAGGACTCGCCGCTGCGCCGCGGCCGGGTCCTCGTCGCCGGCGACGCGGCGGGCCTGCTGGAGCCGTGGAGCCGGGAGGGCATCAGCTTCGCCCTGCGGTCGGGCCGGCTGGCCGGCGAGGCGGTGGCCGGCGGCGACCTCGACACCTACGAGCGGGAGGTCCACCGCGGGCTGGTGCCGGAGATGCGGGCCGGGCACCGCCTCCTGGAGGTCTTCACGCGGCGGCCGGACGTGTTCCACGCCCTGCTGGCGACCCCGCCGGGCTGGCGGATGTTCGTCCGGTTCTGCCAGGGGCAGGCCAGCTTCGCGCGGGTGCTGGCCCGCCGCCCGGTGCGGGCCGGCCTGGCCCTGCTGGACCGGCTGCCGCCGCGGCAGCCGGACGCCGCGGAGCACGCGCGGTAGTCAGGGCACGACGACCGCGCGGCCGTGGATCTCCCCGCGGCGCAGCAGCTCGTACGCCTCGGGAGCGTCCGCCAGCGGGAACGTCTGCACGTCGGCCCGCAGGTGCCCGGTCCGGGCCAGCGCGATCACCTCCTGCAGCTCCGCCCGCGTGCCCCAGAACGGCACCTCGACCACCGTCTCCAGCGGGACGGTCGGCGGCTCGTCGGCGACCGGCCGCACCGGCAGGGTGCCGCCGGCCAGGCCGACCAGCAGGATCTGGCCGCCGGTGGCGACCACCTGCCGGGCGGTGGTGACGGTGGGGTCCGCGCCGACGAAGTCGAGCACCACGTCCGCGCCGTCCGGCGGCGGGCCCACCAGCGCCCGGATCCGGTCCACGCCGTCCGGGCCGGCCTGCACGAGGTCGTGCGCTCCCATCCGCCCGGCCAGGTCCAGGGCCGCGACGCTGGTGTCCACCGCGATGATCCGCACCGCGGTGGTGGCGGCCAGGATCTGCACGGCCATGTGCCCCAGCCCGCCGATGCCGATCACCACGCAGGAGGTGCCGGGACGCAGCCGGTCCCGGGCCAGCTCGACGGCGTGGTACGGGGTCAGCCCGGCGTCGGTGAGCGGCGCCGCCTGGGTCAGGTCCAGGTCCCCGACGGGCAGCAGCCGGGAGGCGGGCACCACCACCTGGTCGGCCAGCCCTCCGTCGCGGCTGAGCCCGACGCCGCCGACCGGCACCACCCGGCACTGGTTCTCCGCGCCCCGCAGGCAGGCCCGGCAGCGGCCGCACCCGATGATCCCGTAGATCGCCGCCCGGTCCCCGGCGGACCACCCGGTGACGCCGGGGCCGACCTGGTCGACGGTGCCGGCGATCTCGTGCCCGAGCGTCATCGGGATCGGGAAGACCCCGGCCGGCGCGTCGAGGATGTGCAGGTCGGAGTGGCAGGCGCCGACCGCGCCGACGCGCAGCAGCACCTCGCCCGGCCCGGCGGTCGGCGTCGGCACCTCCACCTGCTCCAGCACTCCGGGTGCGGTCATCCGTACCGCGCGCATGGTCGCCCTCCACCTCGTCGCCGGACGGGTCGTCGGGGCGGCTTACCCGGGCCGGATCGGTTGATGCGGCGGGGGGACGGGCGGGCGGACAATGCGGTCATGAGCGAACCGCGTGAGTCGTTCACCGACGAGGAGTACGCGTTCCTGCGGCACGTCCGCTTCGGCGAGCTGCCGCCCGGGGTGCGCCCGGAGGAGCGGTTGGAGTCGACCGAGAGCGAGACCGAGCCGCGCCGGGACCGGCCCGACCCGACCGGTGGTCAGCACGAGTGGGACCTGCGGGCCGGGGGCGGCTGACCGGCCGGTGACGCCGACGGGCCCCGGTGCGACACCCGGGGCCCGTCGTGACCGGTACGGATCAGAAGACCGGCACGCCCTCGCGGACCAGCTTCCAGTTCGGCACGGAGAAGTCGGCCGGGCGGATGACGCCCTTGGCCTGCGCCCAGTCGATGAGCAACTGGCGGATCTCCTGCTGCTGGTTGTAGACCTGGGTCTTCACGATGCCCGGGAAGTTGCCGCCACCGCTGCGCCGGTAGTTGTTGACCGCCACGACGAACTGGGCGTCCGCGGCGACCGGGGTGTCGGTGCCCGGCAGGACCAGGCGGGTGATCCGCTGGCCGACCGGCTTCGAGATGTCGATGTCGTAGTCGAGGCCGGAGATCACGTCGTAGTTGTAGTCCGGGACGTTCGGGTCGCTGATCGTCTCCGGGTTGACCGCGGCGCCCACCGGGACGGTGACGAAGTACTTCGCCGAGTACTCCAGGTACGCCTTCACCTCGGCGCCGGTCATGACGACCGCCTCGAGGGTGTTGTCGAAGACGTACAGCCCGGCGACGTCGCGGATCCGCACGTCCCCGGCGGGGAACACGGCGGTCCGGCTGAACGGCGACGCCTGGGACAGCACCGGCAGGTTCGCGTACGCGGTGCCGGCCAGGGCCGCGGTGACGACCTCGGCCTGGACGTGGTTGATGAAGTCCAGGATCGGGGTGTCCTTGTACCGCGACTCGACGGTGGACAGCTCCACCTCCGACTGCGCCACGACCTGGTTGACGTACCCGACGGTCTTGGTGTGCTGGCCCCGGACGGCCGCGAGCACCGCCGGGTCCTCGACCACGGTGTTGGTGTTCAACATGGTCGAGCCCTTGCCGACGACCTTCCAGCGGCCCTTCTCCCGGGTCAGGGTGAAGTCCATCCGGGTGAGCCGCTGGCCCCACTTCGACGGCTCGGAGGTGAGCACCTGCGCACCGGTGGCCGTGTTGGTGACGAACTTCTCCGGCACCTCGTTGTGGGCGTGGCCGAAGAGGATCGCGTCGATGCCCGGGACCTGCTCGGCGATCAGCGCGACGGGGTTCTCGTTCGGCAGCTCCGGGCCGTAGCTGGAGGTGCCGCTGTCGCCGCCGTGGGCGGAGATGATGACCAGGTCGGCGCCGCGCTCGCGCATCACCGGCACCCAGGTGGCGGCGGTGGCCACCATGTCGGCGAAGACCAGCTTGCCCTCGACGTTGCCCTTGTCCCAGATGGCCACGCCCGGGTTGGTGAGGCCGAGGATGCCGACCTTCAGCGCCGGCGCGTCGTGCCCGCCGAGGTCGACCTCCTTGATCACGTACGGCAGGAAGGCCGGCTTGCCGGTCTTCTCGTTGATCGCGTTCGCCGCCAGGGCGGGGAAGCCGAGCTGGCCGATCCAGGTGGCGAGCAGCGGCAGGCCGTAGTTGAACTCGTGGTTGCCCAGCGTGACGGCGTCGTAGTTCAGCACGTTCATGGCGTTGGCCATCGGATGCGTCTCACCGGTGCTGGTGATCGGCTCCTGCTTGGCGTAGTAGGTGGCCAGCGGGGTGCCCTGGATGGTGTCGCCGGCGTCCAGCACGAGGGTCGCCTTACCCTTGCGCTCCGCGCGGATCTGGTTGACCAGGGTGGCCAGCTTCGCGACGCCGACGTCGTTGTGCTTGCTGTCGTCGAACTCGGCGTCCCGGTAGTAGTCCCAGTTGTAGACGTTGCCGTGGGTGTCCGAGGTGCCGAGGACGGTCAGGTCCCAGGTCTTCGGCGGCTTCGGCTTGGCCTCGGCGGGAGCGCCGGCGATCAGGGGGGCGGTCGCGGCGGCGGCGGCGACGGCCAGCACCTGGCGGCGCGAGGCGCCGGAGGAGGAGGTCATGAGGTGCCCTTCCATGGGGGTGGACGCGCCTCGTGGGCGCCGTTGCGCACCATAACGACCAGCTGTCACAGACGCCACATCGCCCAGAGGTATCTCACACCAGCAGCGCCACGGGGCCTCGCGGCGTAACACCGACGGCCTGTGCGGTCAGCGCGGCCAGGCGGCCATCCGGCGGCGGACCTCGGCGACCTGGTCGGGGTCCAGGCCGTAGCGGGCGAACCGGCGGTCCGGCACCCGGTCCAGGTAGCGCCCGGCCGCCCGGACGTCGTCGTCCTCCAGCGCGGGGTCGACCTGCCGGGCCAGCTCCAGCAGCTCCGCCACCGCGTACCGGTCCAGCGCCGCCGACACGTCGATGTAGTCGCGGACCTCCCGGCGGTTGACCAGCGCGGCGGTCTTGTTGGCGATGAGGTCCCGGACGTCCATCACCGGCCCCAGGTCCATCACCACCGGGCTGCGGTACCGGTCGAGCCGGGCCAGGCTGAGCCGGATCTGCCGGCCGTCCCGGCTCACCACGAAGTCCCGCAGGTCCCGGTCGTAGCCGTCGAACAGCTCGCCCAGCTCGCTGTCCGGATCGGCGTCGGCCACCCGGTAGCCGGCCCGTTCCAGGGCGGCCCGCACCCCGGCCGCCGCCGCGGCGGCCGCGCCCTCCACGTCGGCGAACAGGTCCACGTCCTCCGTCGGGCGGGTGACCAGGCCGTGCGCCGCCCAGGCCACCCCGCCGCCCAGCACGAACCGGTGCGGGCCGGCGGCCGCGAGGGCCACCCGGGCCACCTCCCGGTAGAAGTCGTGCAGGTGGGTCACGCGGCGCGCAGGCCCCGGTGCCGGCTCTCCCACGCGAGGCGTACGCCCCGGGGCAGGTTCAACATCGGCCACACCCGGCGCAGCGTGCCCCCGTGGATCAGCTCGCGCAGATCCTCGACGCGGCTCGTCTCGCGCAGCACGTTCTCGTACATCCAGAGCAGGTCGTCGGGGTCGCCCAGGTCGAAGGCGCGCTCGCTGCTCCACATCAGGCGCACCGGCAGCTCCACGATGCCCCGGGTGGGGCCGGCGAGCTCGCCGAGGGTGCGCGCCACCACGGCGGGTCGCCCGGGACGGGCGAGGTACGCGGTGCTGGTGGCCGACATGGTGTCAGGGTAACCCCTGTCCGGCGTTTTCCCATCGCCCTGACCTGCCACGGCCGGCCACCGGACCCCCGAGTCGACCGGATCCGCGGTCCGCGCCGTCCCGCGCCGCCTGGGGTGGTTGTCCGGATCGGCGGTGACCGGCGGCACCCCGGCGGCGGAATGGCGGGTGGGTGGGGGTCGTTGTATCCGGGTGCGCGACCGAGGAGGGCGGCCCGCCAGGGCGGGTGCCCCGGGCCTGGAATGTGGGTGGGCCGGCGGTCGTTGTACATGGTCCCGGCGCCGCGACGTGGCTCTGCCCCGCGGGCCGGACGATCCCCCGACATGACGTTTTGAGCGCCTGACGGTGCTTGCGCGCGGCCGACCCCCATCGGCCTTGCGCGCCGACCCCCGAATGGAGCTTTCCCATGAACACGATGCTGCGGAAGAGTGTGCTGGGTGTTGCTGGCCTGGCGGTTGCCGGTGGTCTGGCTGCCGGTCCGCTGAACCACCACGAGGTGGCCCCGTCGGCGGGTCTGTCGGAGGCCGCGGTGGTGCAGGCGGACCGGCCGGACACCGCGAAGCTGATCCCGCACGGTGTGCAGGGCGCCCAGTCGCACGTCGACCTGAGCGACGAGCAGGTGGCGAACGCCAAGGCGATCATCGCGGCGACGAAGAAGGCCGGCCTGCCCGAGCGGGCGGCGGTCATCTCGATCGCCACGAGCCTGCAGGAGTCGAAGCTGGAGAACCTGGGCCATCTGGGTGACCAGAACGACCACGACTCGCTGGGCCTGTTCCAGCAGCGCCCGTCCAGTGGTTGGGGCACGCCGGAGCAGATCACCGACCCCGAGTACTCGACCCTCGCCTTCCTGAAGGGTCTGAAGCAGGTCGACGGCTGGGAGACCATGCCGCTGACCGAGGCCGCCCAGACCGTGCAGGTGTCGGCGTACCCGGACGCGTACGCGCAGTGGGAGCAGCAGGCCGCCGACATCGTCGCGCAGTACTGGAACAGCTGAGCCGAGCAAGCTGGCCGGCACCCCGAACCTGGGGTGCCGGCCAGCGGCGTCTCCGGTGACCGGCGTCACCGGAACCCGGCGGAAGAACGAGCGAGCCAGTACCGTTGTGCAGAGGGTCGGTGTGTCCAGTGTCCCCGGGCCTCACCTAAATTGCCTTCGCGGAATACCGTTCGGCTGGAGCCGCGTCGCGCTACTCGCCGAGAGGCGACCTGCACACCGACTCTCGTTCCGCCCCCGGCCGAGGCCGGGGGCGGAACTGTTTCTACGCCGGATCTGTCCAGCCGCCGACACTTACTTGTGATCAGCCTCGCGATTGTGATGATCTTACTGCCGACAGGGACGGCAGGGGGGTCGGATATGGACAGTGGCCGCATACCCGAGGGCTTCCGTCCACGCCGGTCGAGCATGGGCTGAGCCGATGGCGTTCGACGCCGAGCGCTACGACCGCGAGGTCATCAAGCCGCTGCGGGGCCAGCACGGGCGTCTCCCACCCGGCAACCTCGCCGCCCGCTACGCGGTGGAACCCGGCTGGACGGCACAGGACCTCGTCCAGCACCTTGCCGTCGTCCGCCGGTTCTGGCAGGACCGCGCAGTCGGGCCGGACAGCCGGGCCGAGATCTGCCGACTGCTGATCCGCGCGGACGAGGAACTGATCCGCACAGCCGGTGACCTCATGAACGACCCTGCCTGGTGGCAGGAGCACGGCGCCGCGCCCCCCGGCACCTCGCCCCGACAGGTGCGGAACCGGATCCGCGACGAGGTGTCGGCGGCGCGTACGACGACGCCGACGGAACGGGCGCCGGACCAGACGTCGGTGTGGGGCGGGGAGCGCCCGGTGGACCCGTCGTGGCGAGCCGAGGCGCGCGCGTTCATCCTGGCGCGGCTGGACCGCCCGGCCGACGCCGCCGCATCGGCTCCACCTGTCCGGACGGCCGGCGCGGAACGGGGCGACACCGGCGCAGCCGCGACAGCGGGCGCCGCCGCCTCCGGACAGCGGGCGACGGATTCTCCGGAGTTCGTTCCCGAACTGACCGTGACGGCGCTGGGAGCCCGGGGCGACCAATGTCGGGTACGGGTGTCCTGGCGCGATGCCGGCCCCGCGCAGGTCCGGATCCGCCGCTGCGCCACGCCGCCGCGCTGGAGGGCCGAAACCCCGCTGTCGCGCGCCGAGATGGAGGCCTTCGGTGCGGAACTGACCGGCAGCCGGGAGGAGAGTGACGGCGAGGTGCGGCTCATCGCGGAGGTTCCGGTCGGCTATCACCTCTACGTGCCGTTCCTGATCGACCGCGAGCGGGTCACGATGGGCCGGTTCGTCGCGCTCGGCATCGCCGATCCGGTCCGCCGGCTGTTGGCCGAACGGCGAGGCGACGACGTCGTCGTCACTTGGATCTGGCCCCACGGCGCCCGGTACGCCGTCGTCGAATGGGCCACGCCGGACGCGACCAGCCGGCACGAGGTGAGCCGGTCGGCGTACGCGAGCGGGAACGGCTTCCGGATCCCGGCCGTCACCCGGCCCACCGTCGCCCGGGTGACCGTGGTGTCCGACGTCGTCGGTGACGAGGCGCGGTCGGCGGCGCGCGAGGTCGTGCTGCCGCCGCGGCCGGTGGCCGTCTCGTACACGCTGAACCGCCAGCCGCTGTGGTACGTGCGGCGGCGGCTCACCGTGCGGATCCGGGCGGACGCCGAGCTGACCGGCGTCACGGTGACGGTGGTGCTCGGCTCGGAACCCACCCTGCCGGAGGACGCCGAGCAGGGCACGGTGCTGGCCGAGAGCGGCCCGCTGGACCTGCGCGCCGGTGAGCCGCACGACCTGGAGGTGATCGTGCCGGCGCTGCCGAGACGCGGCCACCCGTACTGGATCCGGTGTTTCGTCCGCGGCCCGGTCCCGACCGTGGTCGCCCTGCCCGCCGTCGAGTCGATGAAGGTGACCTGAATGACCAAGGTGGCATGCCCGTTCTGCTACCAGCGCATCGACGGCGCCGCGCTGTGGTTCCAGTGCCTCGGCCGGGGGGACGCCGACCGGGACGGATGCAGTCGGCGCGTCGACGAGCGCCGCAGGCGGCTGGCCGGCTTCAACGCGGCGGTGCTGCCCACCTTCGCGCCACCCCGCAACCAACGGCTCCGGCCGGTACGGCTCGCCTGGTGTCCCGACTGCGGCGGCCGTACCGGGGTCCGCGCCTGCCCGCAGTGCCACACCCCGTTGCCGCCGAACTTCGGGCACTCCTCCAGCCCGATGATCGCGATGTTCGGCGGCAAGGGCACCGGCAAGTCGGTCTACCTGACCGTGCTCGCCCGGGAGCTGCGCTCCTCCGAACTGCGCCGCCGCTTCGGGGCGGACATCCGGATGACCGGCGACCGGCAGGGTGGGCAGGAGTCGTCCTCGACGTGGCTCACCCAGAACGTAGAGTTGATGTTCACCGAGCACCGGCTGCCGGACCCCACCCCGCCGAACCGGGAACGTCGCGGCGAGCCGCTGGTATTCGAGTGGCGGGGCGAACGTCGGCGCTGGGGCCGCCGTACCTCCTACCGCACCAGCTACCTGTCCTTCCACGACACCGCGGGGGAGGACGTCGGCACTCTCAGCGGCGCGTACGACCTGGCCTACATCGGCGCCGCGGACGGGCTGATCCTGCTGCTCGACCCGTTCATGCTCCCCGAGGCGCGGGAGCGGCTGCGGCTGCCGCCGTCCGCGATCCGCTCCACCGAGGAGACCATGGCGGTGGTCGACCGGCTCACCCAGAGCCTGCGGGCGAGCACCGGGGTGGGCGGGGGCGATCGGATCAGCAAGCCCGTCGCGGTCGCGTTCGCGAAGATGGACGCCTTCTTCGACCTGCTGGGCCGCGACCATCCGCTGCGCCAGGAGCCGCGCCCGGTGCCCGGGTACGACGAGCGACTGGGCCGGGCTACCCACGAACAGGTCGCCGCGTTGCTGCGCAGTTGGCGGGGCGACGACATCGAGCAGCACCTGCGACAGAACTACCGCACCTTCCGCTACTTCTGCGTCTCCGCCCTGGGCGCGCCCCCCGACTACGACAACGCCCTCGTCGAACCCGGCGGCGTGCGCCCGTACCGGGTGGACGAGCCATTGCTCTGGCTGCTCAGCCTCAACCGCTTCGGCGTCGTACCCCGGCAGGATTGAATGACCGGCCGGTTCGACACCCTCATCTACACCGACTGCCGGGAGGGCCAGGGGCTGCTCGGCACACCCGGGCTGCAGTTCCAGTCCCGCTCCGCCCGGGCGGACGACGGCGCGGAGGCGGTGGTGCAACGCAGCCTCCTCTATGAGCCGCCCCCACGCTGGATGCGTGAGCGGCGGCCGGTCAGTGCGTACCCGGTTTCTTTCGCGCACGTCTGGGACGGGCTGCTGGCCACCTCGGCCGGCGTCTACCTGGGGCGGGAGAGCGTCGGCGGGCGGGAGGGCAACCACCTCACCCACGCCATCGTGACCGGCGACCCCACCTCCTACGGGCTGGTACGGCCGGCCCAGCTGTTCGAGGCGCCCTTTTGGACCACCGAACCGGCGGCCGGACTCCGCTGCCCGCCGCTGGAAGCGGGCTGGCAGCCGGGCTCCTTCGGCGCGGCGGAAGCCCAGGGGTTCGTCCGTTCGGCCCCGAACGGTGACATCCTGCTCACCGTCCTGCTGTCGACCCTGCTGGACCAGGCCGAGTCCGGGCGGCGGATCCTCTTCGTGGCGCGGGAGCCGACGGAGGTGATGCGCTGGGTGACCGCGGTGACGCTGCTGCTGCCGCAGCGGGTGGCGCTGCGTACCGGGTTCAAGGTCTTCACTCTCGACCCGGCGTACGCGTCGCAGCGGATCCTCGCCGTGCATCCCGATTGGGCCGGCCCGGCGGCCAGCCTCGACAACGACCAGGGCTACGTGGTGGTCGACCTGGTACGGCACGCGTGGACGCCGATCGTCGAGACCGCCGCCGCCCGGAGGTGGACTGACCTGTTCCTCAACGAGGACCCGTTGGACGTGGTCGACGCGGTGGAGGTGGCGGCGGCCTCAGGGCTGCCGGGCGAGGCCGGCACGGGCGTCGCGCTGGCCGCGATCCTGCGTCGCCGCCCCGGGCGGGAGGAGGCCGGACAACTGGTCACCTGGCTGCGCGACGGACCTCCGTCGCTTGTGCGCCGGTACGGCGGCGGCATCGTGGACCTGCTCGTGGAGGCCGCCGACCAGTGGCCGGTGGCCGTGCTGCGCGAACTCGACCGGGCCAGCCGGGCGGTCATGTCCACAAATCGCGCGGTTGCCGTCCGCGCGGCCCTCATCGACGCGGAGCGGCGGGAGGCGACGGCGACGGGCCGGGTGCTGCCCGAGCCGGCACCGCCCCCGCCGGACGGCTGGACGGGGGAGGACGACGGTCGGGCGCTCGATGCGGTTACCGATGCCCTTCGTACGGCGTCCCCCGCGCGGTTCGACTTGCTGCTGCGGCTGTGCGCGCGGTTCCGGCTGCTCCCCCCGGTCGGCGACCTGCGACTCGCGGTGCAGCAGTTCGTTTTGGATTGGGCCGACCATCCCGAGCGTCCCTACCAGCCGCAGGCGTGGGCTGGCGCGGACGAGATCCTGCGGCTGTTGCGGCAGGAGTTGGGCCGGCGGCTGGCGGCGGAGCCGTTGATCGCCGACGCGTTGGGCGACCAGTGGTGGGACGTCTTGCTGCGCGAGCCGATGCGCCTGGACGAGCCCCTGGACGCCGCGGTGGTGTCCGCGGCTCTGCGACACCTGCCGCCACCGCAACAGTACGACCTCATCGACCAGTGCCTGCACACCGCGCTGGAGGCGCCGCACCAGGTAGCGATGTTGAACCGCACCGCTGCGGTGATCTGGACCGGGCGGCCGATCAGTCTGGCCGAGGCCCAGATGCTGTGCCGGACGCTGCCGCCCGGCACCCCACTGGACCCGCGGATCTTCGCCGATCTCGGCGCCACCGTGCTGGGCTACCGCTCGGATCCCGAGTTTGTGGAGGCGGTGCGGGTGCTGGTGGACCACGGGCTCTGGATAGTGCCGCCCGAGGTGGGGCGGGCCGTCGACGCGCACCTGGCGCTGGCCGCCGTGCTCGACCAGGTGAGGGCCGTCCGGCCCGACCTCGGGATGTTGAATCTGGCGTCGGTGCGGCTGCCGCCGCCGCTGGTGGACGCGCGGCTGCCACAGCTCTGCGACGCCCTCGTCGCCGCCCCGGTGGCCGCCGCCGCCTTCACCGTGCTCACGCACGTCCCCCGGCTCACCGAGGCGTGCGCCCGCAAGCTGCGCGCCGAACTGAGGAACAACTCCCGGCCGGCCCACGTGGCGCTGGCCTTCGTTCTGGTCAACGTCGAGCGGCAGTCGGCGGAGATGGCCGCGATGATCCAGACCGGTACGCACGCCGATCTCGACCGGCAGGTCCGCGTCGTGGTGGCGCGCTGCTCGCAGAAGCGACTGGACGAGATGACGATGCAGGTCCAGGGCGTGGGCCCGATGTGGTCGACGCGCTGGGAGACGCTGGTGCGGACGACCCGGCGGGGCGTGTTCCGCCGCCTGCGCCCGGACGGACGGTGATCCGTGAACCCTGGCGTGCTCCTGTTGGTCCTGCTCGTCGTGCTGGCGCTGGCCGGTTACGTGCTGGCCGGAGTGACGGTCGGGCCGCTGGCCCTGTGCGCCCTCCTCGCCGGATGCCTGGCCGGGCTGGTGATGGGACTGGCCGAGGCGACGTTCGTCCTCGCCGGGCTGGCCGGGGTGCCCCGCGTACGGACCCCGCGTGACGAATTCACCGGTGCGCGGCGGGGACGGTCCGGGGCGTACCGGCAGGACTACGCCTGGATCCACTACGCCCACCGGCAGGCCGGCTACGACCTGCGACACGTCTCGGAGCGCTGCCGCGACCGGCTAGCCGGCCTTTGGTCCCGCGGCTGGCGGGCGCTGCCCAGACTGCCGCGCTACCACCTGCGCTTCGTGGACCCGCACGTCGACCCCGAGAGCCCGTACGCCGCCCGGTCCCGCACCTGGACGGTGCTGATCGGCTGGCCGCTGCTCGCGCTGCCGGTCGCCGGACTGGCCGGGCTCACCGTCGGTGTGGTGGCCGCGCTGGTCCTGCTCGGCGCGGTCGTCGTCACGGTCGTGGCGGTGGCCTGGCTGTTCGCTGTCGTCTCGACCGGTGTGTTGCGACTGGCCGACGACTGGGGGCGTACCCGGCGCGGCACGGACCTGTGCTGCCCGCACTGCTACTTCCTTGTCGAGCTGCCCGAGTACCGGTGCCCGGGTGAACACGGGGCGGACGCACCGGCGGGCGCCGATCGGCACCGGATGCTCCGTCCCGGCCTGCGGGGACTCTGGCGGCGGCGGTGCGGCTGCGGATGTGTCCTGCCGGTGCGACTGGCGTCGGCCGGTGCCCAACTCGCCGCGTCCTGCCCCAAGTGCGGGGCGCGCCTCGCCGCAGGCAGCGGCCGGAGCAGCGAGGTCCGCGTCGCCCTGTTCGGCGCGGTCGGCGCGGGCAAGAGCACCCTGGTCGAGTCTCTGGTCACCGGCCTTGTTGCGCTCTTCCCGCCGGACCGCTGCTCGATCAGCCGGCGGGGCCGCGGCCGGGATCCACTGCGGCCGGAGGTGGTCACCGCGACCGTCCTGACCCATGGCGCGAACCAACGGCTCCAACTCTTCGACGCGCCGGGCCGTGGGCTGCTCGACCCCGTGCTCTGCCGGTCGTACGCATACCTGCACGAGACGCGGCACTTCCTCTTCGTCCTTGACCCGCCCGCCGGCCACGGCGCCCGCGGGGACGCGGCCGACGCGGGTGCGCCGGCCGGAGTGCGGCTCGCGTCCGATCCGCTCGAGGCGTACGAGGCGGTGGTGGTGGGCCTGCGGTACCGGGGCGTGGACACCGGCCGGTGCCGGCTGGCCGTCGTCGTGTCCAAGGCCGACGGGTTCCGCTCACTGCCGGCGGGCGGGGTGCCGGGGCCGGCACCGGACGAGGTCCGGCGGTGGCTTGAGGCGCTGGGTCTGGACCACCTGGTGACCGCGGCTGTCCGCGATTTCGCCCAGGTGGGATTCTTCCTCGCCGGCCGAGACGTGCCCGCGGCGGTGGAGCCGCTGCGGTGGCTGTTGCGCGGCGAACGCGCCGTCCGGGGGGAGGTGGCCCGTGCGCTCCGCTGACCTGCCCCCCTCCTACCGGGCGTGGCGGCTGGTGGTGCTCAGCCTGACCGGTGCCGCGGTGATCGGGCTGGCCGCCTGGTCGGTGTGGTACGGACTGCCGCAGGAGGTGCAGCGTTGGGTCGCGGCGGTGTCGGAGACCTGCTGGACGGTGTGGACGATGCTCGGTTAGGTCCGCCCAGTGGGGTGGCCCGCCGCCTCGCGCAGCAGCCGGGCCCGGACCCGGTGGCGCTCGGCCGACGTCCGGTCACCGACCCGTTCCCAGAGTTCGGCGAGGTCTCGGTGCGCGGCAACGAGCCGGCCGCGCAAGGCACCGTCGGTGGGGTCCTCCCGGAACAGCCGGGCCAGCACGTCGGTGGCTTCGGTCTGCGCCTCGATCGCCGCCTCCACCGGACCGGTCTCGGCGAGCATCCGCGCCTGCTGGCGCAGCACCTCGGCCAGGTCACCGCCGTACCGGGAAGGGGCGGCGGTCGCCAGGCGGCGGTGCAGGGCGACCACCTCGCGCAGCGCGACCGCGGCGTCGTCCTGCCGGCCGAGGCGCCGCAGGAACAACGCCTGACAGTGGTGGGCGGTCGCCAGTTCGACCGTGGGTGCCGTCGCGGCGTCGCGGACCAGATGCAACGTCTCCTCGCTGTTGGCCAGCGCCTGCTCTGTGGTGCCGAGGTCGTCGAGGTCCAAGGCCTGCCGGAGCAGGGCCCGACCCAACGCCACGGCGTGGCGGGCCGGGTCGGCGGCGTGCAGATCCCGGTAGTGGCGGACGCACTGGTTCTCGGCGGTCAGGGCGGCGGCCGAGTCACCGTGACGCCGGTGCAGCGCGGCCAGCGTGCCGAGAGCGTCATTCAGCAGGGCCGCGCCGCCGGGTGCTCGCGTCGCCGAGAGGTCACGGCCGTGCGCCACGGCGGCGTGGGCGGCCTCGAACCCCTCGTGGGTGCGGCCGAGGTCGTCCAGCAGCCGGGCCCGGCGGATCTCGGCGGCGCACAGCGGCGCGCGCAGGTCGCCTTCGGTGCCGGGCAGCAGCCGCTGGTACTGCGCCACCGCGCGGTTGCCGGCACTGAGCGCCTGCACCGCGAGGCCGATCCGGGACAGGTGCTCGGCCTGTGCGTCCAGCGTGCCGGCCAGCCGCCGCCCGAGGCGCTCGACGGACTGCGGCGCGGCGCGCTCCGCGATGCGCGTCCGCAGCTCGACCTCCTCGGCGAGGACGTCCGTCACGTCGACGGATATCCCGTCGTGCAGCAGCCGGGCCCGGTGCCGGGCCAACGCCTCCGCCAGCACCGGCAAATAGCGGTCCCGTCCAGCCAGCCGGCGCAGGCCGGCGACGAGTCGTTCCGAGACGGATACCGGCTGGTCGGCGAAGAGGACCCCCGGGTCGGGCATCCCGTCGGCGACCGCGCGCAGCACGGGTTCCGGGGTGCCGGGGTCGGTCACCAGCCGGCGCAGCCGCTCCACCAGCGGGGGCGGCGGCACGGCGGTGCGGGACCGGGTCTGTTCGAGCAGGGCGAGCAGCAGTGGCGGCCGGTCCCGCACCACCGTCCAGATCGTCTCGGCCAGTCGCGGCTCCCGGTGGCAGCCGGGGCCCAGCAGCCTCATCGCCCGCCGCAGCTGGTCGGCCGGACGATCCGCGAGGATGTCGGTGACCAGCTCGGGGTGGGCCAGGACCGCGGGTACCACGATCTCGGAGCGGAGATCCTCCGGGTTGAGCGGTGCCCAGTATCGGCTGTCGCCATCGGGGTAGAGCTCGTGCAGCCAGTTCGCCACCCGGTGCAGGGTTTGCCGGTCGGCGGTCTCGTCCAGCCGTAGCCGGGCGATCACCTCGTGGGCGTCGCGGGCGTTGTCGGCGCCATAGAGCGTGGCGGCGGCAACGTACTCGTCGAGTTCCCCCGGACGGGCGTACGAGATCTGCGCGGCGACCGCGGTCGCCTCCCAGTACCGGCGTTCCCGCGCCAGGTGCCGTACCAGCAGGCGTTGCGCGGTCACCGGCGCCGGTCCCCGGAAGGTGCGCACGAGCATGCGCAGGGCGGTCAGGTGCAGCGAGATCGGTGCGGCGTACCGGTCGTCGCCCACGTCCGGCAGCCGCATCCGTTCCGCGTGCGGGCGCCAGCGTCGCGTGCCGGCGAGCGTGTCCAGCGCTGCAGCGAGGTCGGTCAGGGCATCGCGCAGCGCGGCCTGCCGTTCCTCGCCGGCCGGCCAGGGTGGCGCCAGCCGGTCAATCGTCGCGCCGTGGACCAGGTCCGTCGGGCCGGTGCGGCGCAGTTCCTGCCACCAGTCGCCCGTGGAGCGCGCGACGAGCAGCAGTCGGACCTCCTCCCCCCGGGCGGCCCGGGCCAGCTCACGTCGCACCGCGCCCGGGCGGGTCTCGGCCCGGTCGATCACGACTAGCTCGCCCCCCGTGGCCAGCGGGAGGGTGAGGTGAAGCTCCTCGTCGGTCCCGGCGAGCTCGGTGGCGAGCAGCTCGGCCACCAGCCGGGTCTTGCCGACGCCCGGCCCACCGGTCAGCACCCGCAACGACGGGCCCGGTGCGTCCAGCCACCGTCGCAGCTCGGCCAGCTCCCGCCGGCGACCGGTGCAGCGCACCACCCGTCGCCACGGCGAGAGCAGGTCCGCCGGAGCGGCGCTCGCCGCGACCGGGCCCTCGGTCTCGTCGTCGCCGGGTCCGCCGGGTGTCCCGTCCTGGTCGTCGGGCCCGGCCTGCGCGCGCGTGTCGTCCGGCGGCCCGGTGGAGGTGTCCGCCGGGAGAGCACCCACCCGGTCGAGTCGGGCCAGGCCGGTGCGGTTGATGACAGCGAAGGGGCGGCTGTCGGCGGCGACGCCGGGACGGCCGGGGCCGGGTGTGAGCGCGGTGAAGTGGTCCCGGGCCACGCCCAGCCGGGCCTGGACCGTGCGGGAAAGCTGTTCCAGCAGTTCCCCAGCGCGAAACAGTTGCGGGCGGGTCAGGGCGTCCAGCAGCAGCGGCCGCACCCCGTCGACGAACTCGTACCGGCCGGTGCGCGCCTCGACCACCCGCAGCAGCCCGCTGAGGACGACCTCGGCGAGCTGGGACGGCGTGGACCGGTGGAACATGGCCTGCTGGATGTAGCGGATGACGGGCAGCACCGGCTCGCTCATCGCGACGTAGGCGGCGAGCTGGAAGGCATCGGGGGACGCCGAGGCGCGGAACTGCCGGACCCGCTGCGGCGGCTCGGGTGACTGGCCGCGCCGGACGGGAGCGGTGGTCGGCCGCGCATCGGTGACCGCGGTGACGGCCCCGGTGACCGCCGGAGCCCCGGCCACGAGCCGGGTCCAGCGGCCGACCCACTGGGCGTCGATCTCGAGGACCGGCACAATCGTGCCCCGCGGCGCCGGTGATCCGTCGAACGCGTCGAACCTGAGGTCGGTGTTGGGCGAGCCGGGTCGGGGCGCGCTGAGCAGGCCCGCCACTGTCGGGGCGCCAGTGCGTGACCACATCCTCTCGGGCAGCGGCTGGAGGATGGCCACCGGCCCGTGCCGCGCCCACCGGTGCAGCAGGGCGCCGGCGGCACCGGTGCGCCAGATCGGGTCGACGCAGTCACTGACGACGAGGACAACCCGCCGGCCGCTCGGGTCCACCAGCTCGGGCCCGGGACGCGCTTCGTCGCGCCAGGTCGACAGTGCCGCCCGGCCGGCGCCGTCTCGGTCGAGGCGCCAACGGGCGACTCGGCGGAAGGCCGCCGAGCCGGAGAGAGTGTCCACGACCTCCGTGGCCAGCTCCCGCCACAGGGTCATCGACGCCGTGGTGTCCACCACCACCGCCAGTTCCAGCCACCGTTCGGTCGCCGGCACCATGACCGCGGGCCAGGGCCGGTCGGCCAGCACATGCTCGGCGACAGCGCGGACGGTCGCCTCCTCGTCGAGGACCCGCTCCCGCGGGGACGGCACCCGCCGCATCAGCGGGCGCAGCGCCCGCTGGAGGCCCAGGCGGTCGGACAGCGCGGCCGACCGCGGCACCGCGATCTCGTCGGCCCGTACGCTGCCGGGTGATGCCGGCGGCACGTACAGTCGGTTGGACACGGTCCGGGGTGGGGGTGGGTCCGGGGGTGGCGGCTCCGGTGGCCCGGCGGTCACCGGCGGATCGGGCTCGACCGAGGCGGGCGCCACGTCCTGCGGGTCGTCCGTGGGGTCGGGGGGTGCCGGGGCGGGTGCCCCGGCACCCAGGTGAAGGCTCAGCCAGAGCGCCTCCGCGAGGTCCCGGGCGGTGGGGTCCCCACCGCCCGCGGTGATCGCCCGATGGAGCCGGTCAATCGTCATCGGGCCGGTGGGCCAGATGGGCCATGACCTTCTCGGCGAGCTGGTCCCGGTCGACCCCGGCGGACCGTCCCGCCTGGTCGGTCAGGTAGATCGCGTTGAGCAGCTGGTCCGTCGCGAGGCCGCCCTCGTCGCGGCGGGCGAGAAAGGCCCGGATCAGCTCCCCGCTGCTCGGGGCCAGCTCGGCGAGGTGGGCGTCGACGATCCGGGTCAGCTTGTCGGCGTCGGGTTCGGGCAGGGTCGCCTGGATGCAGCGGCGGAGGAACGCGGGCGGGAAATCCCGCTCGCCGTTGCTGGTCATCACGATGATCGGGAAGGTCCGGCAGCGTACCTGACCGTGGTGTATGGGAACCCGGACCGTGCTGTCCGCGGTCATCACCCGAGCGTCGGCGGACCGGTCCGCCTGCCGCACCAGCTCCGGGATCTCGTACGAGCCGTCCTCGAAGACGGTGAGCAGGTCGTTCGGTAGGTCCAGGTCGCCCTTGTCGATTTCGTCGATCAGGAGCACGCGGGGGCGGTCCGCCGGCAGCAAGGCGGTGCCGAGAGGGCCCAGGCGGATGAAGCGACCGACGTCCTCACTCGCGTCGTCCCCGGTCGTGCCCCCGTCCTGCTTCGCCTGGTAGAGCCGGGCCAGCGGATCGTACTGGTAGAGGCCGTCCTTGACGCTGACCCGGCTGGTGATGTTCCACCGCAGTGGCCGGCCCAGCTGCAATTCGTGCGCGACGGCCGAGGCCAGGGTGGACTTCCCGGTGCCGGGGCGTCCGGTGACCAGCAGCGGGCGGCGCAGGTAGATGGCCGCGTTGACCAGTTCGACGGTCTCCCGGTCGGGCCGGTAGTTCCGGCCGCGTCGGACGTCGGTCGGAGTCTCCTCGACCCGGGGGGCGACCGGGGTGGCGTGCTCGTCGAACAGCCGCCATGGCGGCGGTTCGGGCAGCCGGTCGATGCCGTCGTGCGGGATGCCCGTTCCCTGGTAGATCCACCAGCCCGGTCGCTCGGACACGTCTGCTCCTTACTCCGCCACGCCCAGTTGGACCGGCCGTCGTCGCGGTTCGTCCCACAGCAGTGTCACGTGCCGTCCACAGTGTTCGGGATCGTCGTTCAGTCCAGATTCCACCCGGAGCTTCCGGATCTGCCCGGGCAGCTGGTCGCTGCGTAGGCTGCGCAGGCGTTCGGCCATGTCCCGGTGGAATCGGCTGCCGGGGCACGTCGTGGTCGGCTCTGGGTGCGGGTCGCACGCGGTCCGGCGCCACAGCAGCGCCGGCACCCCGCTGGCCACCGCCTGGTGCACGTGCTGCTCAGCGGCCCAGCGTCCGGCCAGGCCGAGGGCGACCGGTGTGTCGTCCAGCCACAACCAGGGCGTGAACCGGTCCGGCTCGGGTTCGGTGCTGGCACAGTCCAGCCAGCGCATCGTGGTGTCCAGCGTGCCGGGGTGTTCGCCGAGCTTTCGCGCGCGCTTCTGGATCTCGTGCGGCGCGGCCGAGTCGAACCAGTCCACGTCCCGCACCACGACGGGTCCCTTCCACCCCAACGGTACGGGGTCACCTTTGGCGACCCAGTTCTCCACGTCCCAGCCGAGCAGGCCACGGGGCAGGACGAACTCGACGCCGATCGTTTCGCAGGAGCGGGGGATCCGCGCGTAGGCCAGTGGCAGCTTCTCCTGTACCAGGCTCTGGACCTTTGCCCGGGAGACCTCCATGCTGTCGAGGACCAGTTCGTCGAGTTCGCCTTCGGGGCCCGTCGCTGTCCAGATGGTCAGCGTGTGCAGCCGGCGGGACTTCCCAGTCGAGGCGACCCGTACCACCACCCACGCCTGCCGGGCGACGGTGTCAACGGACGATCCGCCGGTCACGGCCGGGTCGATGCCCCAGCCGTGCCTGCCGGTCCAGTCGTGCAGGTCGTTGCGGCGGTGCGGCGCCCGTTTGGCGACCTCCCGCAGCAACTGCACGACCAGCTCGGAGACCCGCTCCTTGCTGTGCGTGGTGAGCACCGCCACGGACTCCACCACGGCCAGCACCGACGGCAGGGGGCGACGGTGGATCGGTGGCGCGTCGGGCCCAGAGAAGACGCTCAGACGCAGCGTGTGCGCGTCGGGGAGATCGACGTCCTGGAGGATGTCGCGCAGTTCCCGGTACGGGCCGGCCCCGAACGGCCCGAGCGGGATCCGCTCGGCGAGCTGCGGCCACTGCCGGTTCAGCTCGTCGACCGGCAGGATGACCCCACTGCCGCTACCGTTCGGCCCGGCGCGGTCGGCGGAGATCACCATGCCGATCACCTCGTACGAGCCGGTGACGTAGGCGGCCGAGCCGCTGTAGCCCTCCCGCAGGACGAACCCCCTGCGGTCGAGCGCGCGGGTCTGGCAGGCCCGGCCGGCGAGACGGGGTTGCGGGTCGGCGTGGAAGTAGGAGATCTGGCCGGTCGCGGTGTAGCCGCTGGGGAAACCGAAGGCGGCCAGGTCGTGCCCGTCGAAGATGTCCACCCCGTGCAGTGGCGCTAGCCGAGCCGGGGCCACCGGGACCGCCTCGTCGAGTCGGATCACCGCGACGTCGCCCTCCCCGTCTCCGGGCCGCCACGGACCGCGGAAGACCACCGTCCCCGGCACGGCGTGGTCGCGCCCCAGGGCCAGGAACGACACGGTGGCGTCCGGTCGGTCGCCGACGACGTGCGCGCAGGTCAGCACGTGCAGGTCGTCGACGAGGAAACCGCTGCCGCTGGCTGCGGCAGCGATCCTGGCGTGCCATTCCGGTTCGAAGTTCACCGCCCCGCGGCCTCACCCGGAGTTGACGCGGCGGACCAGGTCAGCTTGACCGTGAGATGGGCATCCATCCCAGTCTTGGCGAAGACCGCGCCCGCCTCGGCGGTGAAGTTCACCCCGAACTCGATCTCGATGTCGTCCGGACGGTGCACAGCGTTGCGAAAGGTGGCCAACGCCTTCTGCGCAGCCACGTTGATCTCCCGCAGGCCGGTCTCGAAGCGCTTGCGGGCCTCGACGATCTTCTCGTCGTCGAGGCCAGCCTCACCGAATCCAGACTCCTGGCGACGGATCTCGAAGAAGACCTCCTCGCCGTCGTCGGTGCGTACGCGCATCAGTTCGGTTGCCACCACGACCTCCCCCGGGACCGGATCCGTCGATGATCAACCCGCGGCACCCGTGGGCGCTGTCGGATGCCTGACTGAAACGCACCTCATTTCACGTTCCACCGTGATGTGGACGCAGGCGGCGCCGTCCGGTCCCCCGAACCGGTCCGATCGGCCGCTCGAGTCGCGCCGTCCCGGCTGCTGGCCTAGTGTCGACAACGTCAGCTTCCACCAACGGGGGAGGAGGTGCGCCGCGATGGGTGTGAAGACCTTCATCCAGGGATGGCCGGTCTACCGGCAGCTCACCGGCACCGACCCGCTCGGTCGGGGCGCCGCGGCGCAGTCGGCCCGCTCGGCGGCGCTGACCGCGCGCACCGAGACCGCCGACAGCATGGCCCGCTCGGTCTGCCCCTACTGCGCGGTGGGCTGCGGGCAGCGCGTCTTCGTCAAGGACGGGCAGGTCACCCAGATCGAGGGCGACCCGGACAGCCCGATCTCCCGCGGCCGGCTCTGCCCGAAGGGTTCGGCCAGCAAGAGCCTGGTGACCAGCCCGCTGCGGCAGACCAAGGTGCGCTACCGCCGGCCGTACGGCACGGAGTGGGAGGACCTGGATCTCGACGTCGCGCTCGACATGATCGCCGACCGGATCCTGGCCGCCCGCGACGAGACCTGGGAGGACGTCGACGACCAGGGCCGCCCGCTCAACCGGACGCTGGGCATCTCCAGCCTGGGCGGGGCGACGCTGGACAACGAGGAGAACTACCTCATCAAGAAGCTGTTCACGGCGATGGGGGCCCTCCAGATCGAGAACCAGGCCCGCATTTGACACTCCGCCACCGTCCCCGGTCTGGGGACCAGCTTCGGTCGCGGCGGCGCGACGGACTTCCAGCAGGACCTGGTCAACGCTGACGTCATCGTCATCCAGGGCTCCAACATGGCCGAGGCCCACCCGGTGGGCTTCCAGTGGGTGATGGAGGCGAAGAAGCGTGGCGCCAAGGTTTTCCACGTGGACCCCCGGTTCACCCGGACCAGCGCGCTCGCCGACACGTACCTGCCCATCCGGGCGGGCACCGACATCGCGCTGCTCGGCGGCGTGGTGCGGTACATCCTGGACAACGAGCTGGACTTCCGGGAGTACGTGCTGACGTACACGAACGCGGCCACCGTCGTGAGCGAGCGGTTCGCCGACACCGAGGACCTCGACGGGCTCTTCTCCGGCTACAACCCGGAGACCGGCTCGTACGACCAGACCACCTGGCAGTACGAGGGGCACGAGAGCGAGTCCGCGGAACGGGGCACCGGCAAGGAGCGCGACAGCGCGGCCGGCCTGCGGCACGAGTCGCACGGCATGCCCGTGCCGGCGCAGACCCAACGCGACGAGACGTTGCAGCACCCGCGCTGCGTCTACCAGATCCTGAAGCGGCACTTCGCCCGCTACACCCCGGAGATGGTGGCCCGGGTCTGCGGCATCCCCGAGGAGAAGTTCCTGGAGCTGGCACGCGCCTGGACGGAGAACTCCGGCCGGGAGCGGACCGGGGCGCTGGTCTACTCGGTGGGCTGGACCCAGCACAGCGTCGGCGTGCAGTACATCCGCACCGGCGCCATCATCCAGACCCTGCTGGGCAACATGGGCCGGCCGGGCGGCGGCGTCCTGGCGCTGCGCGGGCACGCCAGCATCCAGGGCTCCACCGACATCCCGACCCTGTTCAACCTGCTGCCCGGCTACCTGCCGATGCCGCACCACGCCGACCACCCGACCTTCGACGAGTGGGTGGACAGCATCCGGCACCCTGGCCAGAAGGGCTTCTGGGGCAACTCGCGGGCCTTCGCGGCGAGCCTGCTCAAGGCGTACTGGGGGGACGCGGCGACGCCGGAGAACGACTTCTGCTACGGCTACCTGCCCCGGATGACCGGCGACCACGGCACCTACCAGCAGGTGCTCAACATGATCGACGGCAAGATCAAGGGCTACTTCCTGCTCGGGCAGAACCCGGCGGTCGGCTCCGCGCACGGCCGCGCCCAGCGGCTCGGCATGGCCAACCTGGACTGGCTCGTCGTCCGCGACCTGTTCATGATCGAGAGCGCCACCTTCTGGCGGAACAGCCCGGAGATCGCCACCGGCGAGATCGTGCCGGAGGAGTGCCGCACCGAGGTGTTCTTCCTGCCCGCCGCGTCGCACGTGGAGAAGGACGGCACCTTCACCCAGACCCAGCGGCTGCTCCAGTGGCGGGAGAAGGCCGTCGACCCGCCGGGCGACTGCCGCTCCGAGCTGTGGTTCTTCTACCACCTCGGCCGGGTGCTGCGGGAGAAGCTGGCCGGCTCCACCAAGCCCCGTGACCGGGCGCTGCTCGACCTGGCCTGGGACTACCCGACGCACGGCCCGGACGCCGAGCCGAGCGCCGAGGCGGTGCTCAAGGAGATCAACGGCTACGAGGTGGCCACCGGCCGCCTGCTGGGCGGTTTCCCGGAGGCCAGGGACGACGGTTCCACCGCCGTCGGCTGCTGGATCTACACCGGTGTCTACGCCGACGGCGTCAACCAGGCGGCCCGCCGCAAGTCCCGGCACGAGCAGGACTGGGTGGCCGCCGAGTGGGGCTGGGCCTGGCCGGCCAACCGGCGCATCCTCTACAACCGCGCCTCGGCCGACCCGGAGGGCCGGCCGTGGAGCGAGCGCAAGAAGTACGTCTGGTGGGACGCCGACAAGGGCGAGTGGACCGGCTACGACGTGCCGGACTTCGAGAAGACCAAACCGCCGAGCTACCGGCCCCCGGAGGGTGCCGCGGGTCCGGCAGCCCTCGCCGGGGACGACCCGTTCGTCATGCAGGGCGACGGCAAGGCCTGGCTGTACGCGCCCACCGGCGTGCTCGACGGGCCGCTGCCGACGCACTACGAGCCGGCCGAGTCCCCGATGCGCAACCCGCTCTACGGGCAGCAGGCCAACCCGACCCGCAAGGTGTACGAGCACCCGGTGAACTCGGTCAACCCGAGCCCGCCCGAGGCGCACAGCCAGGTCTTCCCGTACGTGTTCTCGGTCAGCCGGCTCACCGAGCACCACACGGCCGGCGGGATGAGCCGGACCGTGCCGCGCCTGGCCGAGCTGCAACCGGAGATGTTCGTCGAGGTGTCCCCGGAGCTGGCGGCCGAGGTCGGGCTGACGCACCTCGGCTGGGCGCACCTGGTCAGCGGCCGCGCGGTGATCGAGGCGCGGGTGCTGGTCACCGACCGGCTCACCCCGTTGCGGGTCGACGGCCGGGTGATCCACCAGCTCTGGCTGCCGTACCACTTCGGCAGCGAGGGCCTGGTCACCGGCGACTCCGCCAACGACCTGTTCGGCATCACCCTGGACCCGAACGTGCTCATCCAGGAGAGCAAGGTGGGCACCTGCGACGTGCGGCCGGGCCGCCGGCCCACCGGGCCGGCCCTACTCGATCTGGTCGCCGACTACCAGCGCCGGGCCGGGCTGACGCCGGGCCGGAAGGTGCCGCTGGTCACCACCGGCACGGCGGGCGGGGACGACGCCGCCGGCAGCACCGACGAGCGGTCCGCCGACGCGGCGCGGGACAGGGGCGGGGATGCCTGACGTCAACAGCCTCTACGGCCCGCTCGACCCGGCCCCGGACGCCGGCTGGGTCGAGGCCGGCCCCCGGATGGGGTTCTTCACCGACACCAGCGTCTGCATCGGCTGCAAGGCCTGCGAGGTCGCCTGCAAGGAGTGGAACGGTGTCCCGGACTCGGGCTTCGACCTGCTCGGCATGTCCTACGACAACACCGGCGCGCTGACCGCCAACTCCTGGCGGCACGTCGCGTTCATCGAGCAGCCCCGCCCCGTCGGGCACGGCACCCCAGCGTTCGCGGACAACCCGACCGGCCCGCCGAGCAGCGCGGGCAGCGCGGCGACCGCCGCCGTCACGGCCACCGACACCGGCACCGACCCGGGGCTGCCGCCGGGCCGGCCGGAGGCGGCGGCGCGGATGGCGGCCGGCCCGGAGTTCCTCGGCATGCCCGGCGCCCAGCCGCCCGGGCGGGCCACCGGCGCCGACACCCGGTCCGACTTCCGCTGGCTGATGATGTCGGACGTCTGCAAGCACTGCACGCACGCCGCCTGCCTGGACGTCTGCCCCACGGGGTCGCTGTTCCGCACGGAGTTCGGCACCGTCGTGGTGCAGGAGGACATCTGCAACGGCTGCGGTTACTGCATCTCCGCCTGCCCGTACGGGGTGATCGACCAGCGCAAGGACGACGGCCGGGCATGGAAGTGCACGCTCTGCTACGACCGCCTGGGCGCCGGGAAGACGCCGGCCTGCGCGCAGGCCTGCCCCACCGAGTCGATCCAGTTCGGCCCCCTGGACGAGCTGCGGGAACGCGCCGCGCAGCGGGTCGCCAAGCTGCACGAGCACGGCGTGCCGGAGGCCCGCCTCTACGGCCACGACCCGACCGACGGCGTCGGCGGGGACGGCGCGTTCTTCCTGCTCCTCGACGAGCCCGAGGTGTACGGCCTGCCGCCGGACCCGGTGGTCACCACGCGGGACCTGCCGAGGATGTGGAAGCGCGCGGGGCTGGCCGCCCTGGCCATGGCGGCGGCGGCCGTCGCCGCGTTCGTCGGAGGTTCATCGTGAGTCCGGACCGCCCCGCCGTCGGTGACCTGTTCCGCCGTTTCCGCGAGCGGCTCGCCGCCGAGGGGCCGGTCCGCCCCGGCCAGCCGGGTGGCCACGCCCCGAAGACGGGCGCGAACGGGAGCCGGGCGACCGGCACCGGGGCCGGCGTGGCCCGCACCGACGCGGGGGCCGCCGACGCGCGGCTGGCGCCGCAGCCACCCCGCGACGCCCCGCCGGCGGAACGGCGCCGGCGTCGCCGCGGGGGCGGCGGCGGGGAGCAGCTCACCGTGCCGCCCGCCGAGTTCACCTCGTACTACGGGCGGCCGATCCTGAAGGCGCCGGTGTGGAAGTGGGACATCGCGGCGTACCTGTTCACCGGCGGGCTCGCGGCCGGGTCGTCGCTGCTGGCGGCCGGTGGACAGCTCACCGACCGCCCGGCGCTGCGCCGGGCCGGTCGGGTCACCGCCCTCGCGGCGGTCAGCGCCAGCACGTACTTCCTCATCCACGACCTGGGCCGGCCGGCCCGGTTCCACCACATGCTGCGGGTGGCGAAGCCGACCTCGCCGATGTCGATGGGCACCTGGATCCTCAGCGTCTTCGGCCCGGCGGCCGGTGTCGCGGCGGTCGCCGAGGCCGCGCGCTGGCTGCCGGAGCGGGGCGTGCTCGGGCTCGGCCGGAGGCTGCTGCCGCCGGCCGGGAACGCCGCCGGGCTGGCCGCCGCGGTCACCGCCCCGGCCCTGGCCACGTACACCGGGGTGCTGCTCGCCGACACGGCGGTGCCGTCCTGGCACGAGGCGTACCCGGAACTGCCGGTCATCTTCGCGGGCAGCGCGTTGGCCAGCGGGGCCGGCGTCGGGCTGCTGGCCGCGCCCACCCGGCAGGCCGGGCCGGCGCGGCGTCTCGCGGTCGCCGGCGCGGCGCTGGAGCTGTGGGGCTCACACCGGGTGGAGACCCGGCTGGGCCTGCTCAGCGAGCCCTACGCGACCGGCACGGCCGGGAAGCTGCTGCGCGCCGGGCGGGCGCTCACCGCCGCCGGGGTGCTCGGCGCGCTGGCCGGGCGCCGCAGCCGGGTGCTCTCCGGGCTCTCCGGCGGCGCGCTGCTCGCCGCGTCGGTCTGCACCCGGTTCGGCATCTTCCACGGCGGGGTCGCCTCGGCGCGGGACCCGAAGTACACCGTGGTGCCACAGCGGGAACGGGCCCGGCGACGGGAGAGCCCGGGAACAGACATCAGCGGGCCGGGCGCCGGCCCGAACGGGGGATAGGCAGGACAGGCGCCGGCCCATGAGCCGATACGGGGGTACCGCTCATGGCCACAACAGCCGCGAGTTCGCGGGGAGATCGATCACCGACGCGGGGCCGCTGGGGTCTCGTCGTCGCCGCCGTGCTCGTCCAGCTCGCGCTGGGCGCCGTGTACGCCTGGAGCGTGTTCAACAAGCCGCTCCAGGCCGAGTTCGGGTGGAGCAAGGCCGAGGTGGTGCTGCCGTTCGAGGTGGCGATCGGGACCATCTTCATCGGCAGCCTGGTGGGCGGCCGGATCCAGGACCGGCGCGGGCCACGGCCGGTGGCGCTGGGCGGCGGGATCCTCTACGCCGTCGGGACCATGCTGGCGTCGCTGGTGTCGTCGAGCGACCAGCTGTGGCTGCTGCTGCTCACCTACGGCGTGCTGGGCGGCATCGGGCTCGGCGCCGCGTACATCACGCCGATCGCCATGCTCAGCAAGTGGTTCCCGGACCGGCGCGGGCTGATCACCGGCATCGCCGTCGCCGGCTTCGGCTTCGGCGCGGTGATCACCGCGCCGGTGGCGAAGGCGCTGCTGAACGGCACCGACCACAAGACCAGCGTCTTCCTGCCGCTGGGCCTCGCCTACCTGGTCGCGGTGCTGCTGGGGGCGTCCTTCTTCCGGAATCCGCCGGCCGGCTACCAGGTGCCGGGCTTCACCCCGGCGGTCGGCGGCCGGGCCGTCGCCGGCACCCGGGTCTACACCTTCGGCGAGGCCCTGCGCACCCGGCAGTGGTATCTGCTCACGCTGATCCTCACGCTCAACGTGACCTGCGGCATCGCGCTGATCTCCCAGGCCGCGGACGCCGCCCAGGCGATCGCCGGAGTCAGCGCCGCGACCGCCGCCGGCATGGTCGGCGTGCTCGGCCTGTTCAACGGTGGTGGGCGGGTGGCCTGGGCCTGGCTGTCCGACCGGATCGGCCGGATGACCGCCTTCATCGGCATGCTCGTCCTGCAGGGCGTCTGCTTCCTGATCCTGCCGCACGCCTCCGCGTTCTGGCTGTTCGCGGTCCTCGCCGCCCTGGTCTACCTGGCGTACGGCGGCGGCTTCGGCACCATGCCGGCGACCGCGGCCGACTACTTCGGCACACCGAACGCCGGCGCCATCTACGGGGCGATGATCGTGGCGTGGAGCATCGGCGGGGTGGTGGGTCCGCTGCTCACCTCGCTGCTCTACGAGGCCAGCGACAAGAGCTACACCCTGCCGTTCACGGTGATCGGCATCCTCGCCTTCGTCGCGCTGGTGCTTCCGCCGATCACGCGCCTGCCCACCGCTCCCGGCGAGCCACGGCCCCACTTCCAGACGCCGGGGCCCTGATCCGGTCCTCCCCGGGCGGCCCGAGATCAGGTGTGGTTAAGTGCTCGTGGAGGCGTTCAGGCGGCTGGTGCCCCTCCCGGTCTTCAAAACCGGTGTGGTCCGGGACCCGGGCCAGGCGGGTTCGATTCCCGTCCGTCTCCGCCAAGCCGTTCCCTGGGAGACCCGATGCGTGACGTCGACCCGCGGCGGCGGGTGCCGCGGACCGACGCGCTGCTCGCCGATCCGGCGCTGGCCGCCGCGGCCGGCACGTTCGGCCGCGACCGGGTCAAGGCTGCGATCGTCCGGGCGCAGCGGCGGGCCCGCGCCGGCGAGCTCACCCCCGAGCAGGTACGTGAGGCCGCGCTGGCCGACCTGCCCGCGCCGGCCCCGCGGGCGGTGCTCAACGCCACGGGCGTCGTGCTGCACACCAACCTGGGCCGGGCCCCGCTGGCTGCTGCCGCCGTCGACGCCCTGGTGGCCGCCGCCGGGCACACCGACGTGGAGCTGGACCTGCGCACCGGGCGGCGGGCCCGGCGCGGCCGGGAGGCGCTCGACGCGCTCGCCGCCGCCGTGCCCGGCGCGGCGGGCGTGCATGTGGTCAACAACGGCGCGGCCGCCCTGGTGCTGGCCGCCACCGCGCTCGCCGCGGACCGGGAGATCGTGGTCAGCCGCGGCGAACTCGTGGAGATCGGCGACGGGTTCCGCCTGCCCGATCTCCTGGAGAGCACCGGCGCCCGGCTGCGCGAGGTGGGCACCACGAACCGCACCGCCCTCGCGGACTACGCCGCCGCCGTCGGGCCGCGCACCGGGTTCGTGCTCAAGGTGCACCCGTCGAACTTCCGGGTCACCGGCTTCACCTCGGCGGTGCCGGTCGCCGAGCTGGCCACCCTCGGCGTGCCGGTGGTCGCCGACATCGGCTCCGGGCTGCTCGCCCCCGACCCGCTGCTGCCCGACGAGCCGGACGCCGCGACCACCCTGAGCGCCGGCGCGCACCTGGTCACGGCCAGCGGCGACAAGCTGCTCGGTGGGCCGCAGGCCGGGCTGCTGCTCGGCGCGGCGGACCTGGTCGAGCGGCTGCGCCGGCACCCGCTCGCCCGGGCGCTGCGGGTCGACAAGCTGACCCTGGCCGCGCTCGCCGCCACCCTGCACGCGCCGACCACCCCGACCCGGGAGGCGCTGCACGCGGAGCCGGGCGCGCTGCGCGCCCGCACCGAGCGGCTCCGCGACCGGCTCGGCGAGGACGGCTGCAAGGCCGAGGTGGTGCCCAGCGTGGCGGTGGTCGGCGGCGGCGGCGCCCCCGGGGTCGACCTCGACTCGTGGGCGTTGAGCCTGCCCGAGCGGTACGCCGAGCCGCTGCGCACCGGCGCGCCGCCGATCCTCGGCCGGGTGCTGCACGGCCGGCTCCTGCTCGACCTGCGCTGCGTGCCCGCCGCCGCGGACCCGGACGTGCGGGCGGCGATCCTGCGGGTCGGGGCCTGACCGTGTGGGTGGTGGCCACCGCCGGGCACGTCGACCACGGCAAGTCCACGCTGGTCCGGGCGCTGACCGGGATGGAGCCCGACCGGTGGGCGGAGGAACGCCGCCGCGGGATGACCATCGACCTCGGCTTCGCCTGGACCACCCTGCCCTCCGGCGGCACCATGGCGTTCGTCGACGTGCCCGGGCACGAGCGGTTCGTGCCGAACATGCTGGCCGGCGTCGGGCCCGTCCCGGCCGCGCTCGTCGTGGTGGGCGCCGACGAGGGCTGGATGCCGCAGTCCGCCGAGCACCTGGCCGCGCTGGACGCGCTCGGGGTGTCGTACGGGCTGCTGGCGGTGACCCGCGCCGACCTGGCCGACCCCGGCCCCGCCATGGCCCGGGCCCGCGCCGAGATCGCTGCGACCTCGCTCGGCGAGGTGGAGGCCGTGCCGGTCAGCGGGGTGACCGGCGCCGGCCTGCCCGAGCTGCGCTCAGCGCTGGACCGGCTGGCCGCCCGGCTGCCCGACCCGGCCCGCGACGCCCCGGTCCGGCTGTGGGTGGACCGCTCGTTCACCGTCCGGGGCAGCGGCACGGTGGTCACCGGCACCCTCGGCGGCGGCCGGCTGCGCGTCGGCGACACGCTCGAACTCGCCGCCACCGGGGAACCGGTCCGGGTCCGTGGCCTGCACGCGCTGAACACCGCCCACGCCCAGGTCGACGCGGTGGCCCGGGTGGCGGTGAACCTGCGCGGCCTGCCCCGCGACCGGGTGGCCCGCGGGGACGCCCTGCTCAGTCCCGGCCGGTTCCGGGCCACCGACCTGCTCGACGTGCGGCTCGCCGGCGATCCGGCGGCCGACCTGCCGCCCACCCTCACCCTGCACGTCGGCTCGGCCGCCGTGCCCGCCCGGGTCCGCCCGCTCGGCCCGGACACCGTCCGGCTCCGGCTTTCCCGCCCGCTGCCGCTGCTGATCGGCGACCGGGCGCTGCTGCGCGACCCGGGCCGGCACCACGTGAGCGGCGGGGTGACCGTGCTGGACGTGGACCCGCCGCCGCTGCGCCGCCGGGGCGCGGCCGCCGCCCGGGCCAGCGTGCTGGCCGGACTGGACGGCCGGCCCGACCTGGCGGGGGAGCTGCGGCGGCGGCGCCTGGTCCGCGCCGGTGACCTGACCCGGATGGGCGTGCCGGCCGACGCCGCCCCGGTCGCCGGGGACTGGCTGGCCGACCCGGACCACTGGCGGGAGCTGGGCCGCCGGCTCGCCGAGGAGGTCGCCCGGTACGCCCGCGAGCAGCCCCTGGCGGCCGGCGTGCCGGTCGACGTGCTCCGGCACCGGCTCGACCTGCCGGACCGGGCGCTCGTGGAGGCGCTGCTGCGCCCGCCGCTGCGGCTGCGCGCCGGCCGGGTCACCGCCACCGCCGGCGACGCGCTGCCGGAACCGGTGGCCCGTGCGGTGGCCCGGGTCCGCGCCGAGTACGGCGACCGCCCGTTCCAGGCCCCCGAGGCGCACCGCCTGGCCGATCTGGGCCTCGGCCCCCGCGAGATCGGGGCGGCCGTGCGCGCGGGCGCCCTGCTCCGGCTCGCCGACAACGTGGTGCTGCTGCCCGGCGCCCTGGACGACGCGGTGCGGGTGCTCGCCGGGCTGCCGCAGCCGTTCACGCTCAGCGCCGCCCGGCAGGCGCTGGACACCACCCGCCGCGTGGCGGTGCCGCTGCTGGAGCTGCTCGACCGGCGGGGCGCCACGCGGCGGCTGCCCGACGACGTCCGCGAGGTGGTCCGCCCGGGCGGGTGAGCCAAGCGGCACCGGCGGCCCCACCCGGTCACCTACCGTGACGCCATGGACCCCTCCGCGGTCTGGCGGGACAGGAACCACCGGTGGCGCATCGAGGCGTACCGGGCACCGGACCTGCGGTTCGCCATCTTCGCCACGAACGGCACCACCGAGTCGGCGCCGCTGTGGCTGTTCGGGATGGGCGCGCTGGCCCGGTGGCTCATGACCCACGCGATCTCCCTGGACGACCTGGAGACCGACTGATGGCCGGTCAGCTGGTCCTGGTGCTGGTCCTGGTGCTGATCAACGCGGCGCTGTCCGGCAGCGAGATGGCCATCGTGACCCTGCGGGAGGCACAGCTGCGGCGGCTGGGCCGGACCGGGCGCAGGGGGGCGCGGCTGATCCGGCTGGCCCGGGAGCCGAACCGCTACCTGGCCACCATCCAGCTCGGCATCACCCTGGCCGGGTTCCTCGCCTCGGCGGCCGCCGCGGTGTCCCTGGCGGAGCCGCTGGTCGGCCCGCTGGGCTTCCTCGGCCGGGCCGCGAACCCGGTGGCCGTGGTGCTGGTGACGGTGGCGCTGACCTTCGTGACGCTTGTCGTCGGCGAGCTGGCCCCGAAGCGGCTGGCCATGCAGTCGGCGGAACGCTGGGCGCTGCTCAGCGCCGCGCCGCTGGACCTGCTCGCCCGGGTGTCCCGCCCGGCGGTGTGGCTGCTCAGCCGGGCCACCGACCTGCTGGTCCGGCTGGCCGGCGGCGACCCCCGGGCCAACCGGCAGGAGGTGACCGAGGAGGAGCTGCGGGAGATGCTGGTCAGCCAGCGGGGGCTCTCCGCGCAGCAGCGGGAGATCCTGTCCGGGGCGTTCGACATCGCCGGCCGGACCCTGCGGGAGATCCTGGTGCCGCGCCGGGAGGTGACGATGCTGCCGGTGGAGCTGTCGGCCGCGGACGCCATGCGCCGGCTGGCCGTGACCGGCCGTTCCCGGGCGCCGGTGACCGGCCCCGGCGGGCTGGACGACGTGCGCGGGGTGGTGCACATCCGCGACCTGGTCGACGCCGACGGTACGGGGGTCGGGCAGCGCGCCCGGCCGCCGGTGCTGCTGCCCGGCACGCTGCCGGTCGCCGACGCCATGCGGCAGCTGCGCCAGCGCCGCGAGCAGCTCGCCCTGGTCATCGACGAGTTCGGCGGGGTCGACGGCCTGGTCACGATGGAGGACCTGCTCGAGGAGGTGGTCGGCGAGCTGTACGACGAGACCGACCGGGACGTGCACCAGGCGGTCCGGGAGCCCGACGGCGCGCTGCTGCTCCCCGGCGACTTCCCGCTGCACGACCTGCCCGACGCCGGCGTGCAGGTGACCTTCCCGCTGACCCGGGAGTACACCACCGTCGCCGGGCTGGTCCTGGCCGGGCTGGGCCACCTGCCCACCGGACCGGGGGAGCGGATCCGGCTGCCCGGGCTCACCGTCGAGGTGGTCGAGGTGTCCGACCGGACGATCCGCCGGGTGCGGCTGCGCGGCCCGGCCGCCGGCTGCCGGGCCGAATGACCCGACCGGGGGACAGGCACGCCAAACCGGCCTTCCGCGGCGCCGGGGCGCCGTACCGTCCGGAACGTGAAGGACCGAGGACTGCGGACGTTCATCACCGTGCTCGCCGGGCTGGCCGTGATCTACTTCGGCGCCACCGGGCATCGCAGCAGCGGTGAGGAGGGTGGGGGCATCTCCGGCGGCGTGGTGCTGCTGGCCCTGCTCGCCTCGGCGCTCGCCTGGAACCTGACCAAACCGGGCCCGGCGAAGTGAGGCGCGGCCGGCTCAGCGGGCCGCCGCGGTCCGGCTGATCTCGCCGGCCGACTCCTCGCCGAGCGCCACCCGCACCAGCGCCGACGCCAGCCGCCCGAAGTCGGCCTCGCCGACCAGCCCGGCCAGACCGCCGGGGTTCGCCGGCAGGCCCAGCCGGCGCGCGCCGGCCAGGGTGCGCCGGTCGGCGTACGGGCGCACGTCCGGCCACACGGCCTGCGCCTCGCGGAGGAAGATGTCCGCCCCGGTGGGGCCGATGCCGGGGAACTCGGTGAGCAGCCGGCGCAGCACGGTCCGGTCGCCGTCGGCCTCCTTGTGCATCCGGCGCAGGTCCCCGTGCCACCGGTCCAGGCAGAGCCGGGCCCCGGTGCCGAGCATGGTGCCGGTCCGCTCGTCGTACCGCCGGTAGTGGCCCCGGCCGAGCGCGTCGACGCGGTCCTGCCAGCTCGCCGCCTCCATGGCCTGCGGGGTGCGCCAGCCGGCGGCGAAGAGTTCCCGCGCCGCGGCGACCGCCACGCACGCCCGGATCCGGGTGCTCAGCAGCGTGGTGAGCACCAGCAGCTGATAGAGCGGGCCCGGCCGGTCGGCGAGCGCGATCCCGGCCTCCTCCGCGTAGGTCCGGGACTGCCGGTCCAGCAGCGCCCGCGCCACGTTCCGATCGTCTGGCATCCCTCGGTGATACCCGCCCGGCGGCCGACCAGACGCCCGCGGCCCAGCCCGAATGCGTCTCCCGGCGGCGGGTACCCAGCTCAGGTGCGCGGTCCAACCGTGCGCCGCCAGCGGAGGGAGAGACCTGTGGTCAAGCCGCAGCAGGAGGAACTGCGCCGCAACGACAAGGGCGCGACCAGCCAGGACAGCCGGGAACTCATTCCACAGAGCGGGAGCAAGGGGCCGCACGGCAAGGGTGGGAGCTCCAACGCGGACGTCGGGCGACCCGTCCCGAAGGGACAGGTGTCGCCGTACGGGCCGGCCGGCCAGCCGGTGGCCGAGGACGAGAGCGACCGGCGGGGCTGAGTCAGCCCCGCCGTGCCGGCGGCCGCAGCCTCCGCCAGGTGGCTGCGGCCGCCGCTCCGTACGCCAGATGCGGCACCAGGTCGGACAGCCAGTCGGCCCTGCCCCAGGTCCGCGGGTCGCTGATCCGGAGCGCCGCGATGGAGCCGTCGGAGGTGGCCATGACGCCGCCGCCGAGCAGCCCCACGGCCACCGGCACGGGGATCCGGCGGCGGGCGGCCAGGAGACCGAACAGCGCGCCGGCCGCGATGCCGGTGCCGTAACCGATGACCGGCCCGAGGCCGGAACGGCGGTTCGCCGCCTTCGCCTCGGGCCCCAGGTCCACGTGCGCCGCGTCGGCCAGCCTGCCGGCGGTCTGCTCCGGCGTGCTGCTCGCCGGCCGCCCCCGCACCGCCATGTCCAGGTAGCTCACGACGTTCAACGCGGCGCTGCCGACGGCGCCAGCGATGGCGCCGTCGACCACGGGAGCGGCCCTCACTTCGGGTCGCCCGGTTCGCGCTCGCCCTTGGGCCCGAACGTCCGTTCGCCCCGCACCACGCCCCGCTGGCCGCGGTCGTCCTGGAGGATCCGGTTCGCGACCTGGTTCGCCTCCTGGTCGGCGGCGCGCCCGGACTGCTCGATCACATCGCGCAGCCGCGCCCGTTCCTTGTCGTACGCGTTGCTGCCCGGCCGTGGTCCTGGCATCGCTGCCTCCTCCGGTCGCTGTGGCTGACCGTACGGTCTACCCGCCGTGGCCGGGGCCAACCGTTCAGCCCGGTGCGCGGACCACGGCCACCGGGCAGTCGGCGCGGTGCAGCACCCCCTGGCTCACCGAGCCGAGCAGCAGGCCGGTCAGCTCGCCCCGGCCGCGCCGGCCCACGACCAGGAGCTGGGCCTCCTGGGACGCCTCGACGAGCGCGGCGACCGGCCGGGCGTGCACCACGGCCCGGGTGACCGGCACCTCCGGCCGGCGCTCGGTGAGCCCGCCGAGCGACTCGTCCAGCACCCGGTCCTCCTCGTCGCGCAGGTCGCTCTCCTCGTACACCAGGGGTTGCATGTCGCCGGGGCCGGCGGACGCCGGGTGGGTGTAGGCGTGCACGGTGTGCAGCCGGGTGCCCCGGATCGCGGCCTCCTCGGCGGCGAAGTCCACGGCCGCGCGGGACAGGGTGGAGCCGTCGACCCCGACCACCACCGGGCCGGCCGTGCGGGCCGCGCCGCGGGCGACCAGGACCGGGCAGTCGGCGTACGAGGCGACCTGGATCGCGACCGAGCCGAGGACCAGGGCGGCGAATCCGCCGAGACCGCGGTCGCCCAGGACGATCATCGCGGCGGTCGGGGACTCGCCGAGCAGCACGGCGGAGGCCTCCCCGTCGATGATCTCGCCGGAGACCCGCAGCCCGGGCGCGGCCGCCTCGGCCTCGGCGACCGCCTCGGCGACCAGCTCCTCGGCCTGGTGCCGCAGGCCGCCGCCGGGTGGTCCCTCGGCCGGTGCCGACACGGGTACGCGCAGCAGCGGCCAGATGAAGCCGTGCACCACCCGCAGCGGGCGCTGCCGCAGGGCCGCCTCCCGCGCCGCCAGGCGCACGGCGGTGCGCGCCGGCTCCGAGCCGTCGACCCCGACCACCACCGCCGCGCCGTTCGCCGAGTTCACGCGTACCTCCTCGCCGTGGGCGCCCGCGGCCAGTATCGCGGCCGCCGGGCCGTCGCCGAGGCGATACCGCGCGAGCCGACCCGTGGGTACGCTGGCGACCGTCGCCGGACAGAGGGAGCGTCGTCGATGGCCGAGCCCGACCAGCCGAGCACCTCCCGCATGATCGACCACTGGCTCGGCGGCGAGCACCACTACCCGGTCGACGTGGCCGCGGCGGGCGCCTTCGAGGGCGCCTACGGGCCGTGTGCGGAGATCTTCCGTTCGCTGCGCGACTTCCTCGGCCGGGCCGTCCGCTCGATCGCCGAGGCCGGGGTGGACAGCTTCCTGGTCTTCGGGGCGGGCGTGCCCACGCGGGGCAACGTGCACGAGGTGGCGCCGGACGCCACCGTGCTCTACACCGACGTCGACCCGGTGACGATCCGGCTGGGCCAGCGCCTGCTGGCCGACAGCGACCGGGCCGGCTACGGCTACGGCGACGCCACCGACATCGGCACCGTCGACCCGGCCCAGCTGCACCGGTTCGTGCCGGGGTGGGGCAGGCAGCCGGTCGGGGTGGTCTTCCTCGGGCTGGCCGCGTTCCTCGACGACGACACCCTCGCCCGCACCCTCGACGAGCTGTACGAGGCGGTCGCGCCGGGCAGCTTCCTGGCGATCGACTTCGACAGCGAGGAACTCGCCGCGTACCCGGAGGCGCTGGCCCTGATGGGGCCCGCGTTCCGGATGCGGGCGCCCGCGCGGTTCGCGCCGCTGCTGGGCCGCTGGCAGCCGACGGCGGACGGGATCGTGCCGGTGGCGCGGTGGCGGCCGGCCGGCGCCCCGGAGCCGGTGCCGGACGCCTTCTACGGCGCGCTGGCCACCAAGCCGGCCGGCTGAGGCGGGACCGTCCACCGCGAACGGCGCCGGCCGGAGCCGGGTCGTGCCGGTGTCGGCGGGCCTCCGTATGATGCTTGCCCTACAGCAATAGTCGTCATCGGAGGATGTCAGCATGCCGGACGCGTCCGGAGCGGTGTCGCGCGCACTGCGCGCCGCGCCCCCCGACCAGTTGGCGGAGGCCGCGGACGCGGCGGTCCGCCGGGTGTTCGGCGCGTCGCGGACCGAGGTGTTCGTGGCCGACTACCGGTTCACCGGGCTCTGGCCGGTGCTGGACCCGGAGTTGCCCGAGGGTGGCTTCCTCGCCTGCCAGGGTGTCGCGCAGCGCTGCTTCAGCAGCCAGGAACCGGTGCTGGACACCGGGGAGGACGGCCGGTGCCGCGCCTACCTGCCGCTGTCCGCGTGGGGGGAGCGGCTCGGCGTGCTGATGGTCGAGCTGCCGGGCGCACCGGACGCCGCGACGGTGGCGGCGGCCCGGGACGCCGCGGGGGAGCTGGCGGTGGCGCTGCGGGCGGCCGACCGGGAGACCGACCGGTACCGCCGCGCCCGCCGGCGGGAACGGCTCACCATGGCCGCCGAGATGCAGTGGGACCTGCTTCCCGGGCGCAGCGTCACGCACGGCGACTTCGTGCTGGCCGGGCAGCTCGAACCGGCGTACACGGTGGGCGGCGACCACTTCGACTGGTCGGTCGACGGCGACCGGCTCACCGTCACGGTGCTCAACGGCGCCGGCAGCGGCCTGGCCGCCTCGCTGCTCACCGCGGTGACGGTCAACGCGATGCGCAACGCGCGACGCTCGGGCGGCAGCCTGGTGGAGCAGGCCGAGCTGGCCTCGGACACCATCTTCTACCAGCACCGGGGGAGCCGGCACGTGGCCACGCTGCTGCTGGAGCTGGACAGCGGGCGGGGCGTGGTGCGGGCCGTGGACGCGGGCTCGCCGCACGTGCTGCGGCTGCGCGGCGGGACGGTCACGCCGATCACGCTGGATCAGCAACTGCCGCTGGGCATGTTCGCCGAGACCCGCTACGACGTGCAGGAGTTCACCGTGGAGCCGGGGGACCGGCTCTTCGTGGTCAGTGACGGGGTGTACGCCGCCGAGCCGGCCGGCCGGGAGCCGTACGGGGACCGGGCCATGGCGCGTGCGATGCGGTCCACTCGGTTGCAGCCGGCGACCGAGGCAGTTGGTACGGTGATGCGCGAACTGCACGCGTACCACGTCGAGGCGGATCTCCGCGACGACGCGGTCGTCGTCTGCCTGGACTGGCGCGGTTCCCGCCCGCCGGACGGTGACGTCGGCGGGCGGTGACGGACCGGCGGAGCGAACACGAGCGGGACGATCGCAGGGGACACCGGGTGGAGCGACCTCCGAATCTTGCCGCGGCCATCGATGCGGCCGCCGAAGCGCTCATCGGTGTGCTCGACTCCGCCACCTCGCGGCACACCGTCAGCGTCTCGCCGACCCAGCTGCGGGTCCTGTCGCTGATCATGGCGCACCCGCGCACCAACGTGAACCGGCTGGCCGAGCTGCTCGACGTGGTGCCCTCGTCGGCCAGCCGGCTGTGCGACCGGCTGGAGGCCGTCGGCCTGCTGCGCCGCGTGGCCGACCCGCGCGACCGGCGTGAGGTGCGGCTGATCCCCACGGCCGCGGCGGAGACCCTGCTGCGTGAGCTCGCGGAGCGGCGGCACCGGGCGGTCCAGGCGGTGCTGGACCGGATGCCCAACCGGGTGCAGCACGAGCTGCTGCTGGCGCTTGTCGCGTTCGGCCAGGCGGCGTCGATGCACGCTCCCCAGGCCGCCGCCGACTCGACCGCCCGCACGGCCTGACTCAATACCGCGCCGAGTGGCCCGGCGGGCATGGCATTCAACTAGTGTCCTAGGACGCCTTAGCGGTGGTGTGGCGCCGCACACAGTCCGAACCTGGGCACCGGCGCAGCGCGGGGCCCGGAGCGGGTCGGGCGAGCCCGATATAGTGGCAGCGCAACTGGCCGGCCCATGATCGACGCGATCCTGGGCCGCGAGGGGGAGGTCCCAGCCCGGGATCGCAGAGAGGGCGCCGGCGTCTGACCGGCCGGCAACGCGCACGTTCTCGCGGCGGCCGTTCACTCGGCCGCCGGACCGTGCTGCGAAGGGAGGTTCGGTGTCGCGTCGGCCGGCTCCATCGGAGCACCCGGCTACCGGCGGTGCGGCGGAGGTCGTGGGGGACCGTGTCCTCACCGTGCCGAACCTGATCAGCTTCGTCCGGCTCGTCGGTGTGCCGCTCTTCCTCTACCTGTTCCTGGTGGTCAAGGCCGACGTGGCCGCCATCGTGGTGCTGGCCATCGGCGGCACCAGCGACTGGGTGGACGGCTGGATCGCCCGCCGCCTCCAGCAGGTCAGCCGGTTGGGCGAGCTGCTCGACCCGCTCGCCGACCGCCTCTACATCCTGGCCACGCTGCTGGCGTTCACCGCCCGCGAGGTGGTGCCGTGGCAGTTCACCGGGGCGCTGCTGGCCCGCGAGCTGCTGCTGCTCGGCTCGCTGGGGGTGCTGCGCCGCTACGGCTACGGCCCGCCGCCGGTGCACTACGTCGGCAAGACCGCCACGTTCCTGCTGCTGGCCGCGTTCCCGATCCTGCTGCTGGCGTCCGCCGTCGACAGCGTCGCCGACGCGGCCGGGGCGATCGGCTGGGGGCTGGCCTGGTGGGGCCTGGTGCTCTACTGGGTGGCCGGCGCGATGTACGTGGTGCAGGCCAACCGCCTGGTGCGGGCGATGCGGGCGCGGCGCGCGGGAGCGGCGGCGTGACCGCGGTGCCGCCCCAGGACAAGGGCCGTGACCCGTCGGCGCGGGTGTACGCCCCGGACTTCCTCACCGAGCTGTTCCGCAACCCGCTCGATCCGGGTTACGCCGACGCGGCGGCCCGGCGGGCGGTGGCGCCGCCGTCGCGACTGCGGCGGGTGCTCGCCCGGCCGGTGAGCGTGGTGGTGCTGCTGGTGATCGGGTTGCTGTTCGCGGTGGCCTACCGGGAGACGATGGCGGAGGAGCCGGGTCGGGCGAAGGCGCGGGCCGGGCTGATCGCCGAGATCAAGCAGCGCGAGGCGGAGACGGACCGGTTGACCGCGCGGGCGGACCAGCTGCGCGAGGAGGTCAGCCGGCAGCGGGACGCGGCGTTGAGCGGTTCGCAGGCGTCGCGGCTGCGCACGCTGGAGGCGGGCACCGGTCTGGGCCGGGTGCGCGGTGACGGTGTGGTGGTGCGCCTGGCGGACGCGCCGAGGGACAAGGACGCGGTGACCGGGGCGGAGGCGGGGCCGTCGCAGGTGCTCTACTCCGACCTGCAGAAGGTGGCGAACGCGCTGTGGGCGGCGGGCGCGGAGGCGGTGGCGGTGAACGGCCAGCGGTTGACGGCCACGTCGACGATCCGTCAGGCGGGTGAGGCGATCCTGGTGGACTACCGGCCGGTGACGAGCCCGTACGAGGTGTCGGCGATCGGGCCGGGGTCGATGCGGGACCGGTTCGAGGACAGCCGGGCGGCGGACCTGATGCGTGACGTGGAGCGGACGACGGGCCTGTCGTTCAAGGTCAGGGACGCGGACAACCTCACCCTGCCGGCCGCTCCGCAGCCGCGGCTACGCTACGCCGAGCCTTCGGTGAGTCCGAGCCCGTCGGGTTCGGGTGTCGCCGGTTCGACCAGTCCCGAGCCGTCCGGCTCGGGTTCCTCTCCTCGCCCCTCCGGAGGTGGCCGATGATCGCGGTGCTGGCGTTGCTCGCCGGTGTGGTGCTCGGGGTGTACCTGGATCCCACGGTGCCCGCGGCGTTGCAGCCGTACCTGCCGATCGCCGTGGTGGCGGCGCTCGACGCGGTGTTCGGTGGGGTGCGGGCGAAGCTGGACCGGATCTTCGACGACAAGCAGTTCGTGGTGTCGTTCATCTCGAACGTGCTGGTGGCGGGCCTGATCGTCTACCTGGGTGACCAGTTGGGGGTGGGCGGTCAGTTGTCCACGGGTGTGGTGGTCGTGCTCGGGGTGCGCATCTTCGGAAACGTGGCGGCGATCCGCCGGCACCTGTTCCGGGCGTAGGTTTGTGGCGATGAGCGAGGAGCACAGGGAGACGGGCACGGGTTGGCCGGAGCCGGCGGAGCCGGAGCGGCCGGCGGGTCCGGCCGGTGAGCCGGATCCGCGTCCGGACGCGCCCGATCCGGACGAGTTGAGCCCGTTGGCGCCGGTGGCGCCGGTCGAGCAGGAGGACGTGCCGCCGCCGGCCGAGGAGCCGGGAGCGGCAGCCGAGGAGCCGGGGCCGGCGGAGGAGCCGTCGCCGGCCGGGGCGAAGCCCGTGTCGCGGCGGTTGACGTCGGCGGGCGCGATGATCGCGGTGTTGCTGGCGTTGCTGGGGTTCACCCTGGTGGTGCAGTTGAAGACGACGTCGACGGATCCGACTCTCGCGGCGACGCGGGAGGAGGACCTGGTCCGGATCTCGTCGGACCTGGACTCGCGGGAGCGGCGGCTTCGGCAGGACATCGAGGCGCTGGAGGAGAGCCAGCGGCAGTTGCGTTCGGGTGAGCAGGGTCGGCAGGCGGCGCTGGAGGAGGCGACGCGGCGGGCGGACGAGCTGGGCATCCTGGCGGGCACGTTGCCGGCGGTGGGGCCGGGCCTGTCGGTGCGGTTCGACGGTCCGGACAAGGCGATCTCGGCGGCGCGGATCCTGGACGCGGTGCAGGAGCTGCGGGGCGCGGGCGCGGAGGCGATGCAGGTCGCGGGCTCGGACGGGACGGCGGTGCGGGTCATCGCGTCGACGTATTTCGTGGACGGGCCCAGTGGTGGCCTGGTGGTGGACGGGCGGCGGTTGAACGGCCCGTACACGATCCTGGTGATCGGTGATCCGGCGACGCTGCGTACGGCGTTGAACATTCCCGGCGGGGTGGTCGCATCGGTGGAGGAGGCCGGCGGTAACGTGACGCCGGAGGACAGTGAGGCTGTGGAGGTTTCGCAGCTGCACGCGCCGATCAAGCTGGAACACGCCCGGCCGGTCTCCTGACCGGTCGCGGCCGCGCCGGTTTTCCCCGGTGCACCGATGACGAAGGACGCAGCTGGTGATTCCTGAGGATCTGCGGTACACCGCCGAGCACGAGTGGGTGGCTGGTGGGGACGGCGGTGCCGTCCGGATCGGTATCACGCACTTCGCGCAGGACGCCCTGGGTGACATCGTGTTCGTCCAGTTGCCGGACGAGGGCGCGGTGGTGGCGGCGGGTGAGTCGCTGGGCGAGATCGAGTCGACGAAGAGCGTGTCGGAGATCTACGCGCCGTTGAGCGGCACGGTGGCGGCGCGCAACGAGGCGTTGGCCGACACCCCTGAGGTGATCAACACGGATCCGTACGGTGCGGGGTGGTTGGTGGAGATCACCCCGGATGATCCGGCGGCGGTCGAGGGTTTGTTGACCGCTGGTGCGTACCGCGAGCTCACCGAGAGTTGAGTTCGTGCGTTCCGGGCGGCGGGCTCCTGTCCGCGCGTCCGGTTGCCCTGTTTTTCGGCGCTGGCTAGGCTCGCCCAGTTGACCGAGAACCAATAGTTTGAGCGTTGCGGAATGCGCCTTCCCGGCACGGGGAGCCAGCCGCCGGGTGTGTTTCCGCCCGGCGGCCAGACCCGCCATTGCCCGACGCCGACCGAAACAGATCCGTGAGGTGGTCCCCATGACGCGCCCAGACGACGAGTTCCCCCCGCTCGACGTCACTTCGACGCTCAATCTCGGTTCGCTCGACGAAGTGCTGGAGGGTCCGGACACCGATGTGGTGCCGAGCCGCATGTCCGGTTCGTTGCCGCCCGGGATGGCGTTGCTGGTGGTTCGCCGGGGTCCGAACGCGGGCGCCCGGTTCCTGTTGGACCACGATGTGACGACGAGTGGCCGGCACCCGGACAGCGACATCTTCCTCGACGACGTGACGGTGTCGCGGCGGCACGCGGAGTTCCACCGGGACGGTGGCACGTTCACCGTGCGGGACGTGGGCAGCCTGAACGGCACGTACGTGAACCGGGAGCGGGTCGAGGCGGCGACGCTGAGCAACGGCGACGAGGTGCAGATCGGCAAGTTCCGGGTGGTGTTCATCGCCGGTCCGCGTCCGGAGGAGGAGGCCGGCCGGGGGTGAGCGGGCCTGCGGCTTCGACGTCGCCCGGGGCGGCGAACGATCCGCCGCGCTCGTCCGCGACGCCGCTGATGAGCATCGGCGAGGTGTTGGCGCAGTTGCGGGTGGAGTTTCCGGACGTCACGATCTCGAAGTTGCGGTTCCTGGAGGCCGAGGGCCTGGTGGAGCCGGAGCGGACGCCGGCGGGGTACCGGAAGTTCAGCTGGGACGATGTGGCGCGGTTGCGGTTCGTGCTGACCGCGCAGCGGGACCAGTACCTGCCGTTGCGGGTGATCCGGGACCAGCTGGCGGAGTGGGACTCGTCGGGTGCGGGGCCGGCGCGGCAGCGGCCGAATCTGGTGGCGGTGGGTCCCGGTGGTGAGGTGCCGGGCCGGGAGGCGGCGGAGCCCGCCGAGTCGTCGGAGATGCGGCTGGGTCGGGCGGAGTTGATTTCCCGCAGCGGCGTCGACGAGTCGACGTTGGCCGAGTTGGAACGGCTCGGTGTGCTGGTGTCGGATCCGCCGGGCTGGTACGACGCGGACGCGTTGATCATCGCGCGGGCGGTGGCGGGTCTGGCGGCGTACGGGTTGGAGCCGCGGCACCTGCGGGCGTACCGGACGGCGGCGGATCGGGAGGTCGGTCTGTTCGCGCAGTTGGTGGCGCCGTTGGCGCGGCAGTCGGATCCGGCGGCGCGGGCGCGGGCGGCGGAGACGGCGCGGGAGTTGGTGGCGTTGTCGCAGCAGTTGCACGCGGCGTTGGTGCGGGTGGGGCTGCGGTCGACGTTGGGTCGGTGAGGTGGGTGGGGCCGGGTGCTGTGGGGGCGCCCGGCCTTTGCCGTGGGCGGCGGCGACCGGGGCGGGCCGCGTGCCGGGCGCGGGGCGCGGAAAGATCTGGGTCGGGAAGCGTGTCGTAGGCTTGCCGGGGTAACCCGTTGCGGCGAGGCGTGGTGCACGTAGCGGATGGGACTCCCGTGTCGCGGTCCGTGTACCGTGCAGGGAAGGGCGCGGTGCGGGCGTAGGTGACAACGACACGGAGGCGGCGGTGCGCGAGCTGAGCGTGGTCGGAGTTCGGGTGGAGCTGCCCAGCAACCAGCCGATCGTCCTGCTGCGGGAGGTCGAGGGGGACCGCTATCTGCCGATCTGGATCGGCGCGGTCGAGGCGACGGCGATCGCCTATGAGCAGCAGGGTGTCAAGCCGGCGCGGCCGTTGACGCATGATCTGCTGCGGGATGTGCTGGCGGCGTTGAAGGCGCCGTTGCACGCGGTGGAGATCACCGAGTTGAAGGAGAACGTCTTCTACGCCGATCTGTTGATCGGTGACGGCGTTCGGGTGTCGGCGCGGCCGAGCGATTCCATCGCGTTGGCGTTGCGGGTCGGTGCGCCGATTCGTTGTGCCGAGCAGGTCCTCTCCGAGGCGGGGATCGTGATCCCGGACGAGCAGGAGGACGAGGTGGAGAAGTTCCGCGAGTTCCTGGAGCAGGTGCGTCCGGAGGATTTCGCGGGCTGAGGTGTCCGGCCGGTGGGCCGGTGTCGATGCGGCGGCGGTGGTCACGGTGGGTGACGGCTTGCCGCCGTCGGTGATCTTCCGGGTGGCGGTGCGGCGTGTCGTGGTGTCTCCTGCGGGGTAACTCCCGGTGGCGGGGCTAGGGTTGCGGTATCGAGGGGTGCGCGCACGGGGAGACGGCGTGACACCGCACGGGCGGGGAGGTTGTCCGGATGCACGAGCCGCGTGATCCTGGTCCGACGACGGAGCAGCAGCCCGACCCGGTCGTTGACGGTGAGGTGGGCTACCGGGGTGTGACGGCGTGTCACGCGGTGGGCATCAGTTACCGGCAGTTGGACTACTGGGCCCGGACGGGTCTGGTGGTGCCGAGCGTGCGGGACGCGTCGGGTTCGGGGACGTCCCGCTTGTACTCCTTCCGCGACCTGGTGGTGTTGAAGGTCGTGAAGCGGTTGTTGGACGCCGGGGTGTCGTTGCAGAACATCCGGAAGGCCATCGACGCGTTGCGGTCGCGTGGGGTGGAGGACCTGGCGGGCATCACGTTGATCTCGGACGGGACGACGGTGTACGAGTGCCGGTCGCCCGAGGAGGTCGTGGACCTGTTGCAGGGCGGCCAGGGTGTGTTCGGCATCGCGATCGGCGGCGCGTTCAAGGAGATCCAGGGTTCGCTGTCGCATCTGCCGGCGGAGCCGGTGGGTGGGCAGCCGCAGCCGGCCGCGCCGCCGGTGGAGGCGGAGTCCGAGTCGGTCGGTGACGAGTTGGCGGCGCGGCGTGCGCGCCGTCGGGCGGGCTGAGCCGCCGCTCAGTGTTAGCGGGGCCACGCCACGCCCAGAACGGGCAGCGCGTGGTCCTCTTTTTTGATCACCGTGCGTGTCGTGCGGCCGGCCGGGCGCCGGGGGCCGCCGGTGGCGGTGGGCCGTCGCGAGGCGGAACGGGTGTGACGTGCGGAAACGGCGGTCGGGTGGATCGTCGGCGGGCGCTGTCCGAAAGGGACCGTCGAGGGTGCCCGGTGCCGGAGGCATCCACCCAGCGTGTCGGTGTGCTCGCGTCCCGCGAACGATCCGCCGCGGTCGCTGACTGTCCGTGGTCGACGGATGTCGGGAATCGGATAGGGCAGGGCTGAACCGTTTCGGCGGGCACGCTATGGTCCGACACGGTCGCTTGCGCGTGACCGTTCGGTGGAGCCGGCGCGACGCGCGTGAGCTGCCGGTTGCCCCTCCGCGGCGCTGGTCGCGTTGCCCCCCTCCCGGAAGGATCCACCATGACGGTGACCGAAGAGACCACCCCGATCTCCCACTACGAGCGCATCGGCGGCGCGGCCGCGGTGAAGGCCGCGGTGGAGCTGTTCTACGAGAAGGTGCTGGCCGACCCGGACCTGGCCGGCTACTTCACCGACGTGAACATGCCGGAGCAGCGGCGGCACCTGGCGTTGATGCTCGCCGTGGTGCTCGGCGGCCCGAACGAGTACGCGGGCCGGGGCCTGGCCGAGGCGCACCAGCCGCTGAACATCCCGGTGGCGCACTACGTGAAGGTCGGCGAGCACCTGATCGCGACGCTGGTCGAGCTGGGGGTGCCGGCCGACGTGATCGCCGACGTGCACGTCGTGCTGGGTCAGGTCCAGGACCAGGTCGTGTCGTCGGGGAACGCCTGAGCGTGGACGCAGGGCGGCTCAAGCAGAGCTGGTCACTGGTCGCCGCGCACGGCGACCAGGTGCCGCTCTACTTCTATTCGACGCTGTTCCTGGCGCACCCGGAGACCCGGCAGATGTTCCCCACGAACATGGCCGGGCAGCGGGACCGCCTGGTGAACGCGCTGGGGCACATCGTGTCCCACGTGGACCAGGTGGACCGGCTCGTCGGGTTCCTCCAGGACCTCGGCGCGGACCACCGGAAGTTCGCGGTGCGCGCCGAGCACTACCCGGCCGTCGGTGAGGCGCTGCTGGCGACACTGCGGCACTTCTCCGGTGAGGCGTGGACCGACGAACTGGCGGCCGACTGGGCGGCCGCCTACGGGTTGGTCGCGCAGGTGATGATGGACGCCGCGCAGGCCGCGGAGGCGAAGTCCCCGCCGTGGTGGGTGGCGGAGATCCTCGGGCACGAGCGGCGCACGTTCGACGTGGCGGTGCTGACGCTGCGGCCGCAGTACCTGCTGCAGTTCACGCCGGGCCAGTCGATCGGGGTGTCGCACCCCGCGGTGCGGTCGTGGCGGTACTACTCGCCGGCGAACGCGCCCCGTCCCGACGGGACGCTGGAGCTGCACGTGCGGGCCGCGCCGGGTGGCGCGGTGTCGTCGCGGCTGGTGTACGGGTGCGCGGTGGGCGACCAGGTGCACCTGGCCGCGCCGGTGGGTGACCGGTTGACGTTGTGGCAGGCCGGGTCGTCGGATCTGCTGCTGCTGACCGGTGGCACCGGCTGGGCGCCGGTGAAGTCCCTGCTGGAGCAGGTCGCCGCGGAGGGTGTGGGCCGCCGGGTCGACCTGTACGTGGGGGCCCGGTCCCGGTTGGAGTTCTACGACAGCGAGGCGATCGACAAGTTCGCCGCGTCGTACCCGTGGCTGCGGGTGACGTACGTTGCGGGTTCGGACCCGCGGCGGCCGGGTGAGTTCGTGCAGGTGGCCGATCAGGCCCTGGCCGACGGGGACTGGCGGTCCCGGCACGTGTACGTGTGCGGATCCGACGAGATGGTGAGCCATTCGGTGGCGGCGCTGACCGGTGCCGGCTACCAGCCGGGTCAGCTGCACCACGAGGGTTTCGGCAAGCACTGGTACGGGCCGGCCTTCCGGACCACGACGGCCCCTGACGATTCCGGAGGTGGTGCCCGGTGAGCGCGAGCCCGATCAGCAGGTACGAGGGCCAGGTGACCGGTGGCGCGGTGCAGGTGCGTCTCAGCGCCGACCGGGTGCGCCGGTGGGAGTTCGGGTCGGCGTCGTTCACCCGCCGCGGCTACGACCACGCCGACGTGGACCGGTTCCGGATGCAGGTGGCCGACGAGCTGGACCAGCTGGCCACGCAGCTGGCGAATCTGCGGGCGGAGAACGAGCGGCTCAACGACCATCTGGAGCTGCACCGGCACGGGGTGATCCCGAGCGCCGACAACGCGGCGGCGGTGCCCGCGGCGAAGGAGGTGAACCTGCTGTCGGCGGCCCAGCGGGAGGCCGAGCAGATCATCGCGCAGGCCCACGACTACGCCCGGCGGGTCGCCGAGTACGCCCGGATGCAGTACGAGAGCTACATGCAGGCCGCGGCGGAGGAGGCGAAGCAGGAGGCCGAGCGGGCGGTGACGGAGTACCGCAGCACCGCCGGGGTCAACTTCGACGACTCGGTGGCCACCCGGGAGGCCCTGCGGATCTTCGGCGAGATGATGATCTCGCACATGCAGGCGGCGGCCCGGCACCTCGACGACGGCAGCGAGCAGCTGTCGCGGACGATGGAGCGGATCGCCCGGGAGGTGCCCGCGGTGGCCGGTGGGCAGTCGCAGGTGGCGCTGCCCCGCCACCAGCGCTGAACGGCGCCCGGCCCACCGGGGTGACCCCGGTGGGCCGGGCGCCGACGGCCACGACGCGGCGTGCGGAAAAGTCGGCCGGAAAAAGTCGCGGTGGGATGTCGAGAACCGGGGTGCGGCTCCGTCCCCGGAGCGAACACGGCAACAATGGCCGTACCGCACCGAGGAGAACATGATGGCCAAGTACCTGCTGCTCAAGCACTACCGGGGCGCGCCCGCGGCGGTCAACGACGTGCCGATGGACCAGTGGACGCCGGAGGAGGTCTCGGCCCACGTGCGCTACATGCAGGACTTCGCCGCCCGGCTGGAGGGCACCGGCGAGTTCGTCGACGCTCAGGCGCTGTCCCCGGAGGGCACGTTCGTCCGCTACGACGGTGCGGGGCGGCCGCCGGTCACCGACGGCCCGTTCGCGGAGACCAAGGACCTCATCGCCGGCTGGATGGCGATCGACGTCGACACCTACGAGCGGGCGGTCGAGCTGGCCGGGGAGCTGTCCGCGGCCCCGGGTGCGGGTGGGAAGCCGATCCACGAGTGGCTCGAGGTGCGCCCGTTCCTGGGCGAGGCCCCGACCATCACGGAGTGACGCACGGTGGATGAGGCTCTGCTGCGGGCTCTCACCCCCACCGTGATCGGGATCCTCGTCCGCCGCGGAGCCGACTTCGCGGCGGCCGAGGATGCCGTCCAGGACGCCCTGGTCGAGGCCGTGCGGGTGTGGCCGGAGGACCCGCCGCGCGACCCCCAGGGCTGGCTGGTCACGGCGGCCTGGCGGAAGTTCCTCGACGCGGTCCGCGCCGACGCGTCCCGGCGGCACCGGGAGGCCCGCGTCGAGGGTGAGCCCGCGCCCAGGCCGGGGGAGGCGGCCGACGACACGCTGCAGCTGTACTTCCTGTGCGCGCACCCGTCGCTCACGCCGGCGCCGGCCGTCGCGCTGACGCTGCGCGCGGTCGGCGGCCTGACCACGCGTCAGATCGCGCGCGCCTACCTGGTGCCGGAGGCGACCATGGCCCAGCGGATCAGCCGGGCCAAGCGGACCGTCTCGGATGTCCGGTTCGACCAGCCCGGTGATGTCGCCACCGTGCTGCGCGTGCTGTATCTGGTGTTCAACGAGGGCTACTCCGGTGACGTCGACCTCGCCGGGGAGGCGATCCGGCTCACCCGGGAGCTGGCGGCGCGGATCGACCACGAGGAGGTCGCGGGCCTGCTGGCGCTCATGCTGCTGCACCACGCGCGGCGGGCGGCGCGGACCGGCCCGGACGGGCGGCTCGTGCCGCTGGCCGAGCAGGACCGCGGTCGGTGGGACACCCGGCTGATCGCCGAGGGCGTCGACGTGCTCCAGGCGGCGCTGGCCCGCGACCGGCTGGGGGAGTTCCAGGCCCAGGCGGCCATCGCCGCGCTCCACGCCGACGCGCGGACGGTCGAGGAGACCGACTGGGTGCAGATCGTCGAGTGGTACGACGAGCTGGTGCGCCTCACCGACAGCCCGGTGGCCCGCCTGAACCGGGCCGTGGCGGTCGGGGAGGCCGACGGCCCGCGCGCCGGCCTGGCCGCCCTGGCGGGGCTCGACCCGGACCTGCCGCGTCACACCGCCGTCGCGGCGTACCTGCACGAGCGTGACGGTGACCCGGTCACGGCGGCGCGGCTGTACGCGGAGGCGGCCCGGTCGGCGCACAGCCTGCCCGAACGCGACCACCTCACCCGCCAGGCGGCACGGCTCAACGCGGGGCTGCGCCACTGAACGGCAGCCGGGGCGGGACGCGCTCAGCTGGCGGCGCGGACCGCCTCGGCGATCGGGGTTTCCCCGCCGACCAGTTCCAGGGTGAGCCCGGCGGTGTGCGGGGCGGACAGCAGGGCGAGCAGGACCCGGGCCACGTCGGCGCGGGTGACCGGCCCGGGGTCGACGTGCCGGGCCAGGGTGATCCGGCCGACCGGCGCGTCGTCGGTGAGCCGGCCGGGGCGCAGCACCGTCACGTCGAGGTCCCGGCCGGTGACGTCGTCCTCGGCGGCCTTCTTCGCCCGCAGGTACGCCGCCCACACCTCGTCGGTGCCGGCCGTCGGGGGCCGGTCCACGCCCATCGAGGAGACCAGCAGGTAGCGGCGCACCCCGGCACGTTGCGCGGCGTCGGCGAGCAGCACCGCGGCGGCCCGGTCGACGGTGTCCTTGCGGGCCGCGCCGCTGCCCGGGCCCGCGCCGGCGGCGAAGACCACCGCGTCGGCACCGGCCAGGTGCCCGGCGAGGGTGTCGACGTCGGTGTGTTCCAGGTCGCAGACCACCGGTTCGGCGCCGGCGGCGCGCAGCGCGGCCTCGTGCCCGGGGTTGCGGATCAGACCGACGGCGGTGTCGCCGCGTCCGGCGAGTTCCCGCTCCAGCAGCTTGGCGATCTTCCCGTGGCCTCCGGCGATGACGACGCGCATGCCCTCAACCTAGCGTCGCGACCGGACCCGCACCGGGTGAGCGGGCGGCCCGGGTTCGCCGGAGGCGGGTCGGGCGAGGCAGCATGGACGCCGTGACCGAGACGTTCGACGCGTTGACCCGGCTGGTGGGCGCCGGGGACGTGGTGGTGCTCAGCGGCGCCGGCCTGTCCACCGAGTCGGGCATCCCGGACTACCGGGGGCCCTCCGGCGCGGCCCGCCGGCACACCCCGATGACCTACCAGGCGTTCACCCGGGACCCGGACGCGCGGCGGCGCTACTGGGCGCGCAGCCACCTGGGCTGGCGGCTGATCGCCCGGGCCGCCCCCAACGACGGGCACCGGGCGGTCGCCCGGCTGCAACGCGCCGGCCTGCTCGGCGGGATCATCACCCAGAACGTCGACGGCCTGCACACCGCCGCCGGCGCCACCGGCGTGATCGAGCTGCACGGCCGCCTCGACGAGGTGACCTGCCTGGACTGCGGCAACCTGACCTCCCGCGACGAGCTGGACCGGCGGCTGGTCGAGGCGAACCCGGGTTTCGACGCGCACGTCGCGCACGTCAACCCCGACGGCGACGTGGACCTGCCGGACGAGGCGGTGGCCCGGTTCCGCACCGTCGACTGCGGCATCTGCGGCGCCGGGATGCTCAAACCCGACGTGGTGTTCTTCGGGGAGACCGTGCCGGCGCCGCGGGTCGCCGACTGTTTCGCCCTGGTCGAGCGGGCCCGGGCGCTGCTGGTGCTCGGCTCCTCCCTGACCGTCATGTCGGGGCGCCGGTTCGTGCTGCGCGCCGCGAAGCTCGGCATCCCGGTGGCCATCGTCAACCAGGGACCCACCCGCGGCGACGGGCACGCCACCCTCACCCTCGACGCGCCGCTGGGCGCGACCCTGACCGCCCTGGCCGACGGGGTCGCCGCCGGTCCGGTCCCCGCCGCCGTGTGACCGACCCCCCGGCGGGGTACGACATGAGCCGGAAACATGGTCGCTGGTAGCGTTGACCATGCCGGTACCACCCACGTGGGAGAGACCGCCCGGGAACCACCCGGACGGCGCCGAAGGGGCAGATTCTCCCCGGAACCTCTCAGGCAAAAGGACCACGTGGGCAGGCGCTGTGGAGCGCGTCAGCGCGACTCAGGGGGAGGCCGACCCGTCGACCTCGCCCCCGCAAGGAGCGCAGCGCATGACCGCAGAGCAGTTCGCCGACCGGCACATCGGCCCCGGCCCGGACGACGAGCGCCGGATGCTGGAGACCGTCGGTCACAGCTCCATCGACGAGCTGATGGACGCCGCGATCCCCGAGGTGATCCGCTGGCACGGCGCCCTGGACCTGCCCGCCCCGGCCAGCGAGCGGGAGGCCATCGCCGAGCTGCGCGCCCTGGCCGCCCGCAACACCGTCGCCGTGTCGATGATCGGGCTGGGCTACCACGGCACGCACACCCCGGCGGTGATCCGCCGCAACGTGCTGGAGAACCCGGCCTGGTACACCGCGTACACGCCGTACCAGCCGGAGATCAGCCAGGGCCGCCTCGAGGCGCTGCTGAACTTCCAGACCATGGTCACCGACCTGACCGGGCTGGCCACCGCGAACGCCTCCATGCTCGACGAGGGCACCGCCGCGGCCGAGGCCATGACCCTGGCCCGCCGCGCGTCGAAGACCAAGAGCCCGGTGTACGTGGTCGACGCCGACACCCTGCCGCAGACCATCGCCGTGATCACCAGCCGCGCGGAGCCGCTCGGCATCGACGTGCGGGTGCTCGACGTGGAGCACGACGCGCTGCCCGCCGAGTTCTTCGGCCTGCACCTGCAGTACCCGGGCGCGTCCGGCGCGGTCCGTGACCACACGCCGCTGGTGGAGGCCGCGCACGCCGCCGGCGCGCTGGTCACCGTCGCCGCGGACCTGCTGGCGCTGACCCTGCTGCGCCCGCCGGGCGAGATCGGCGCGGACATCGCCGCCGGCACCACCCAGCGCTTCGGTGTGCCGATGGGCTTCGGCGGCCCGCACGCCGGCTACCTGGCCGTCCGGTCCGGGCTGGAGCGGATGCTGCCCGGCCGCCTCGTCGGGGTGTCCAAGGACGCCGACGGCAACCCGGCGTACCGGCTGGCGTTGCAGACCCGCGAGCAGCACATCCGGCGGGAGAAGGCGACCAGCAACATCTGCACCGCCCAGGTGCTCCTGGCCGTGATGGCCGGCATGTACGCCGTCTACCACGGCCCGGACGGGCTGCGGGCCATCGCCCGGCGTACCCATGAGGCGGCGGCGCGGCTCGCGGCCGGGCTGCGCGCCGGCGGCGTGCAGGTCGCGGACGTCGCGTTCTTCGACACGGTCACCGCGACCGTGCCCGGGCGCGCCGCCGAGGTGGTGGCCGCCGCCGCGGCGCGCAATGTGAACCTGCGGCTGGTCGACGCCGACCGGGTCGGCGTCTCCTGCGACGAGACGACCACTCCCGCCCACCTGGCGGCCGTGTGGGCGGCGTTCGGCGTGGCTGGCGTCGACGGCGAGGTCGACGCGGCGCTGCCGGACGACCTGGCCCGCGGCAGCGACTTCCTCACCCACCCGGTGTTCCGCACCCACCACTCGGAGACGGCGATGCTGCGCTACCTGCGGCGGCTGTCGGACTTCGACTACGCCCTCGACCGGGGCATGATCCCGCTCGGGTCGTGCACCATGAAGCTGAACGCCACCACCGAGATGGAGCCGGTCACCTGGCCGGAGTTCGCGCACCTGCACCCGTTCGCCCCGGCGGAGCAGACCGCCGGCTACCGGGAGCTGATCGCCCAGCTGGAGGGCTGGCTGGCCGAGGTGACCGGCTACGACGCGGTCAGCGTGCAGCCCAACGCCGGGTCGCAGGGGGAACTGGCCGGGCTGCTGGCCATCCGCGCCTACCACCGGGAGCGCGGCGAGGCGCACCGCGACGTGTGCCTCATCCCGTCGTCGGCGCACGGCACCAACGCCGCGTCGGCCGTGATGGCCGGCATGCGCGTGGTGGTGGTCGGCTGCGACGACGACGGCAACGTCGACCTGGTCGACCTCGACGCGAAGATCGACAAGCACCGGGACGCGCTCGCCGCGATCATGGTGACCTACCCGTCCACCCACGGGGTGTACGAGACGGGCATCGCGCAGCTGTGCGCGAAGGTGCACGACGCCGGCGGTCAGGTGTACGTCGACGGCGCGAACCTCAACGCGCTTGTCGGGTTCGCCAAGCCGGGCCGGTTCGGGGCGGACGTGTCGCACCTCAACCTGCACAAGACGTTCTGCATCCCGCACGGCGGCGGCGGCCCCGGCGTGGGCCCCGTGGCGGTGCGGGCGCACCTGGCGCCGTTCCTGCCCGGCGACCCCCTCGGCGCGCACGTCGACGGGCGGCCGGCGATCTCCGCGGCGAACCACGGGTCGGCGGGGATCCTGCCGATCCCGTGGGCGTACCTGCGGATGATGGGTGCCGAAGGGCTGGCCCGGGCCACCGGCGTGGCGGTCCTCGCCGCGAACTACGTGGCCGCGCGGCTGCGGCAGCACTACCCGGTGCTGTACGCCGGCAACAAGGGCCTCGTGGCGCACGAGTGCATCCTGGACCTGCGGCCGCTGACGAAGGCGACCGGCGTGACCGTCGACGACGTGGCGAAGCGGCTGATCGACTACGGCTTCCACGCGCCGACGATGTCGTTCCCGGTGGCCGGGACGCTGATGGTGGAGCCGACCGAGAGCGAGGACCTGGCCGAGCTGGACCGGTTCTGCGACGCGATGATCGCCATCCGCGCGGAGATCGACAAGGTCGGCTCGGGGGAGTGGCCGGCGGGGGACAACCCCCTGGCCAACGCGCCGCACACCGCGGCGATGGTGTCCGGTGACGAGTGGCCCCACCCGTACCCGCGGTCGGTGGGCGCGTACCCGGCCGGGGTGGACCGGGCGGGGAAGTACTGGCCGCCGGTGCGGCGGATCGACGGCGCGTACGGCGACCGGAACCTGGTCTGCTCGTGTCCGGCGCCGGAGGCGTTCGAGAGCTGAGGCGCAGCTCGCCGGGGCGGTGCAGTGCCGCCGCCCCGGCCGGCGCGTCGACCGGTCGGTCGGCGCGTACGCTCCCTGACGGAGCGTGATCGGTCAGGCGACGAGGGCGTGCCGGGCGGGGCCGCGGTGGGGGGCGATGGTGCTGCCGTCGGGAAGCAGCTCACCGGTGTCCTCGAAGACGATGACACCGTTGCAGAGCAGGCTCCAGCCCTGCTCAGGGAAGCAGGCGATGACGCGAGCGGCTTCGCGATCGGTCGCCTCGGCGGAGGGGCAGTGGGGTAGGTGCTGGCACATCGGGTTCTCCGGACTGTGGGGGCACTGTGTCATGGTTCACATGACCAGTGACGCACAGTACCAAGCGGAAGCGCGCGCTATCGAGCAAGGATGCGTCTTGTTCACCCGAAATCGGCTGAACGGATGAGTGCGAACCGGCCGGACGGCGTGGAAGCGCTCCCAAAGATGGGGGTCGACGTGCCGGGAGCCCCGCCGGAATGCCGCGACCGGCTCGTGGAACGGGCCCGGCTGGAATGGTGGCTCGCCGACGGCGGCGACCCGGCCGCGCTGGCCGAGGACTTCCTGGCCGCGCACGGTGTGGCCCTGTCCGACCTGGCCCGGCCGGCCACGCACGACCCGCACGGAACCTGCGGCGCGGCCCTGTTCCTGTCCGCCGCGGCCGGGGCCCGCGCCGCCGGCGGCGCGGCGGGCGCGCCCACGCCGGTGCCGGCGCTGCCGGACCTGGCGGTGGTGGTCTACGGCCACGCCGACCGGCCCGCCCCGCCGACCCGCCCCGGACCCGGCGGCTGGTGGCTGGGCCCCTGGCGGGACAGCTGGACCTCCGCCGCGCACGCCGAGGCCGTGACGGCGGTCCGGGCGGCCATCGGGCGCGGCGACGTCTACCAGGTCAACGTCGTGGGTCACGCCGCCGCCGGGTACGCCGGTGACCCGCTGCCCGCCCTCGCGCGGCTGGGCGCGCTGCCCGGCGCCCGCTACGGCGGCACCCTGTCCGGGCTCGGCTGGGCGATCGGCTGCGCCTCCCCGGAGACCCTCGTCGCGGTGGAACACGGCCGCCTGGTCACCCGGCCGATCAAGGGCACCCGCCCGGCCACCCCGGCCGGCCGCCGGGAGCTGCTCGCCTCGGCCAAGGAACGCGCCGAGCACGTCATGATCGTCGACCTGGAACGCAACGACCTGGCCCGGGTGGCCCGCACCGGCTCGGTGCGGGTCGACGAGCTGTTCGCCGTACGCCGGTGGTGCGACCTGTGGCAGGCCGAGTCGACGGTGTCCGCGGCGCCCGCCGACGGGCTCGGCCTGGCCGGCCTGCTGCGCGCGGTGTGCCCCGGCGGGTCGGTGACCGGCGCCCCGAAGCTCGCCGCGCTCGACGAGATCGCCGCCCTGGAGCCGGTCGGCCGTGGCGCGAGCATGGGCGCGTTCGGCTGGGTCGGGCCGGGCCGCGTCGACCTGGGGTTGACCATCCGCACCGCCGCCGCGGACGCCGAACGGCTGCACCTGTGGGCCGGCGGTGGCATCACCTGGGACAGCGACCCGGCCGCCGAGGTCGCCGAGGCCGCCGCGAAGGCTGCCCCGGTCCGCGCGCTGCTCGCCGCCGCCTGATCCGTCTCAGGCGCGGGCGAAGGCGTCCAGGGCGGCCACCACCCGCTCGCCCACGCCGTGGCCGCTGCCGTGGCCGCCGGACTCGACGATCTCCAGCCGGGCGTCGGGCCATGCCTGGGCGAGCTGCCAGGCGATGTCCGGCGGGCCGCTGACGTCCAGGCGGCCCTGCACCAGCACGCCCGGGATGCCGGCCAGCTTGCCGGCGTCGCGCAGCAGCTGCCCGTCAGGCAGGAACCCCAGGTTGCTGAAGTAGTGGGTGACCAGCCGGGTGAAGCCGGCCCGGAACACCGGGTCGGCGTAGCGGGGGCTGGGCTTGAACCCGCCGGCCAGGGAGACGTGCACGTCCTCCCAGGCGCACCAGTCCCGGGCGGCCCGGTCGCGCACCCGCGGGTCCGGGTCGTTCACGAGCCGGGCGTACGCGGCGGACAGGTCCCCGTCGCGCTCGGCCGCCGGCACGCCGTCGCGGAACGGGGCCCACTCCTCGGGGAAGATCCGGCCCATGTCCCGGGTCACCCAGTCGATCTCCCGGCGGGTGTTGGCGACCACGCTGAACAGCACCAGCGCGGTGACCCGCTCCGGGTGGCGCTGGGCGTACGCCAGGGACAGCGAGGAGCCCCAGGAGGCGCCGCAGAGCAGCCACCGGTCGACGCCCAGGTGCGCGCGCAGCCGTTCCATGTCGGCCAGCAGGTGCGCGGTGGTGTTGACCGACAGGTCGGTGGCCGGGTCGCTGGCGGGCGGGGTGCTGCGGCCGCAGCCGCGCTGGTCGAACAGGATGATCCGGTAGGCGGCCGGGTCGAACAGCTGCCGCCAGGAGGCGCCCGCGCCGGAGCCGGGGCCGCCGTGCACCACGAGGGCCGGGCGGCCGTCGGGGTTGCCGCAGGTCTCCCAGTGGATCCGCTGGCCGTCGCCCACGTCGAGCTGGCCCTGCGCGTACGGCTCGATCGGTGGATACATCGGGTTCCCCTCCCACGGCCCGGATACAACAGCACTGTTACATTAGCGGACGTGACCGCCATCCCCGACCGCGAGGCCCTCGGCACCCTGCTGCGCCACGTCCTCGACCTGCTCGACGGTGACGTGGCCGCCGTCTACGCCGGCCTCGACCTGGCCGACTACCGGCCGCGCTTCTCACCGCTGGTGCGGGTGCTCGTCGCCGACGGTCCCCTCGCGATCCGCGACCTGGCGGCCCGGGTCGGCGTCACCCACTCCGCGGCCAGCCAGACCGTCGCCCAGATGGCCCGCGCCGGGCTGGTCGTCCTGGCTCCCGGCGCGGACGCCCGGCAGCGCATCGTCACCCTCGCCGACCGGGCGCGCGCCCTGCTGCCGGCGATCGAGGCCGAGTGGGCGGCCACCACCACCGCCATGCGGGGGCTCGACGCCGAGCTGCCCGTACCCCTGGCCAACGAGCTGTATGCGGTGCTCGCGGCGCTGCGGCGCCGCCCGCTGCGCGACCGGATCGCCGACACCGGCCTGGCGCCGGCCCGACCGCCGGCCTGAGCCGGGCCCGCCGGCCTCAGCGGCCCAGGCGTTGCCAGCGGCGCACGGACAGCGGCAGGAACACGGCGACCAGCAGCAGCGGCCAGAGCACCGCGAGGGCCACCGCGTGCTCGGCGGGCCAGGAGCCGGCGCCCCAGCCGGGGTTGCCGAACAGGTCCCGGGTGGCCGCGACGGTGGCCGACAGCGGGTTCCACGCGGCGACCGCGGCGAGCCACCCCGGCATGGTGGCCGGGGCGACGAACGCGTTGGAGGCGAATCCCAGCGGCCAGACCAGGATCTGCAGGACGGCGACCGTCTCGGGGCGGCGCAGCAGCAGTGCCAGGTACACCCCGAGCCAGATCATCGCGAAGCGCAGGAGCAGCAGCAGCGCCACCGCGGCCAGCGCCGCGAGGGGGCCCCGGTGCGGCTGCCAGCCGACGAGGGCGCCGCAGCCGAGCACCACCGCGAGGGCCACCGCGGAATGCAGCAGGTCGGCCACGGCCCGGCCGGTGACCACCGCGGCGCGGCTCATCGGCAACGACCGGAACCGGTCGGTCACGCCCCGGGCGGTGTCCACCGCCACGGCCGTGTACGTGGTTTCCACGCCGAAGAGCATGGTCATGGCCACCATGCCGGGCAGCAGGAACTCCCGGTAGTCGGCGCCGTCGGACGGCGTCCCGCCCCCGCCGGCGGGCAGTGCCATGGCGCCGCCGAACAGGTAGCCGAACATCAGCAGCAGCAGGACGGGAAACAGCAGGCCGAACAGCACCTCGCCGGGGCGGCGCGCCCAGTGGGCGAGGGTCCGGCGGGTCAGGACGGCGGTGTCGGCGGCGGCCCAGCGGGCCCGGGACAGCGGCAGGACGGTCACGCCGGCACCTCCGTGCGCGAGTCGGTGAGGCGCAGGAACACCTCGTCGAGGGTGGGGCGGCGCACCGCCACGTCGCCGGCGCGAAGGCCGGCGGCCTCCACGGCGCGCAGCACCGCGGCGAGCGCGGCGACCCGGTCGGTGACCGGGACGCTGAGCCGCAGCGCGGCGCGGTCGACGGTGGGCGGCACACCGGTGGCGGCGGTGACCGCCGCGGCGGCCGTGGCCAGGTCGTCGGGGTGGTCGAGCACCACGTCGATCCGGTCGCCGCCGAGGGTCGACTTCAACTCCTCCGGGGTGCCGGCCGCGGTCACCCGCCCGTGGTGGAGCACCCGCACGCTGTCGGCGAGCCGGTCGGCCTCCTCCAGGTACTGGGTGGTCAGCAGGACGGTGGTGCCGGCGCGGACCAGGCCGCGTACGGCGTCCCAGACGTCGCTGCGGGCGCGCGGGTCCAGGCCGGTGGTGGGTTCGTCGAGGAACAGCACCGGGGGGTCGACGATCAGCGCGGCGGCCAGGTCGAGTCGGCGGCGCATCCCGCCGGACCAGCCGGCCACCGGGCGGTGGGCGGCGCCGGCCAGGTCGAAGCGGTCCAGCAGTTCGTCGGCGCGGGCCGCCGCGCGGGCCGGGGTGAGGTGGTACAGCCGGCCGAACAGCACCAGGTTCTGCCGGCCGCCGAGGATCTCGTCGACCGCCGCGTGCTGGCCGACGAGGCCCAGGTGCGCGCGGGCCCGGCCGGCCTGCCGCCGCACGTCGAAGCCGGCCACCCGGGCCGCCCCGGAGTCGGCGCGCAGCAGGGTGGTGAGGATGCGCACGAGGGTGCTCTTGCCGGCCCCGTTCACCCCGAGCACCGCGCAGACCGTGCCCGCGGGCACCGTCAGGTCGACGCCGTCCAGGGCGACCTCCTCGCCGTACCGCTTGCGCAGGCCCTCCGCCTCGATCGCCGGTCCGTCCCGTCGCATGGTCCCTCCGCTCCTCGTCCGGTACGGCGTACCGTACACCATACGACAAGAGGGTCGGTACAGTCGGCGAGTGACCACCGAGTACAGCGGCACCGGGGACCCGGCGCGCAGCCTCGCCCTGCTCTGGCGTACCCGGGAGAAGGTCAGCCGCAAGGGCGGCGACCTCTCCGTGGAGCGGATCGTGCGCGCGGCCATCGAGGTCGCCGACGCCGAGGGGCTGGCCGCGCTGTCGATGCGCCGCGTCGCCGAGCGGCTCGGGGTGGGCACCATGACCCTCTACACGCACGTGCCCGGCAAGGGCGAACTGCTCGACGTCATGCTCGACACCGTCTACGGCGAGACCGCCCGCCCCGAGCAGGTCCCGGGCGGCTGGCGGGGCCGGCTGGCGCAGATCGCCCGGGAGAACTTCGCCCTCTACCTGCGCCACCCGTGGCTGCTGCAGGTCGCCACCACCCGCCCGCCGCTGGGCCCGAACCTGATCGCCAAGTACGAGTACGAACTGCGCGCCGTCGACGGCATCGGCCTGACCGACCTGGAGATGGACGCCGTGATCACCCTGGTCACCGGCTACGTCCACGGCGCCGCCCGCCCCGCCGTGGAGGCCGCCCAGGCCACCCGGCACACCGGGATGACCGAGCAGCAGTGGTGGCACGCGCACGCCCCGTACCTGGAGAAGGTCCTCGACCCGAACCGGTTCCCCCTCGCCGCCCGGATCGGCACCACCGCCGGGCAGGAGTACCAGGCCACCGGCGACCCGGCCCTTGCCTTCGAGTTCGGGCTGGCCCGCCTGCTCGACGGCGTCGAGGTCCTGGTCCGCGACCGGGCGGGTACCGCACCCGCCGGGGTAACGGGCGGCTAGCCTTCCGGGCATGACTATGCGCCCGATCCGGATCATCGGCGACCCCGTGCTGCGCACGCCGTCCGAGCCGGTGACCAGTTTCGACGCCGACCTGCGCGCGCTCGTGCAGGACCTCATGGACACGCTGCTCGGCGCGCCCGGCCGGGCCGGCGTGGCGGCCCCGCAGATCGGGGTCAACGCGCAGGTGTTCGTCTACGACGCCGACGGGCACCGCGGCCACCTCGTCAACCCCACCCTGGAGCTGTCCGAGGAGCGCCAGGACGACGACGAGGGCTGCCTGTCCATCCCCGGGCTGTACTTCCCGACCCAGCGGGCCATGCACGCCACCGCCCGCGGCTTCGACCAGCACGGCCAGCCGCTCACCATCGCCGGCAGCGGATTCCTGGCCCGCGCCCTGCAGCACGAGACCGACCACCTGCACGGCCGCCTGTACGTGGACACGCTGCGCGGCGACGCCCGCCGCCGGGCGCTGCGGGAGATCCGCGCCGGCCGGTTCGACTCGCCCAGCCGGGGCCGCTGACCGCGAGGTGCGGGGGTGGCCGGCACGCCGGCCACCCCCGCACGTTCGGTCGCGACGGGTCACTTCGGCGGCGGGGCCACCAGACAGGTCGCGGTCGAGGTGTTACCGGAGTCGTCCACGCCGGTGATGATCGCGTCGCCGCGCAGCGTCACCTTGTAGTCGATGTCGCCGGTGCCGTCCTTGACCCGGGACTGCGCGCCCGGCGCCTGCACCAGCTTGATCTTCGTGCCGGCCGGGAACGGGCCGAAGCGCACCGACGGGTCGGCGGCGTCGGCGATGTAGACCTGGACCGCCGTGTCGACGATGTCCGTCGAGGTCAGCTGGTAGAACCCGTCCGGGTTGTACGAGCCGGGGATGGTGCCGCCGCTCGGGTTGTTGGTCGGCACGCACTGCGTGGTCGGCGCCGTGGTGTCGACCACCCGCATCACCGCGGTGTCGCTGCCGGTGTTGCCGGCGGCGTCGGTGGCGGTGCAGGTGACCGTGGTGGCGCCCAGCGGGAAGGTGCTGCCGGGCGGCGGCGCGCAGGTCGGGGTGAGCGGGCCGTCGACGTTGTCGGTGGCGCTCGCCGGGTAGTTGATCACCGCGCCGGCGGGGCTGGTCGCCTCCACGGTCCGGTCGTCGACGACCACGGTCGGCGGGGTCACGTCGTTGACCGTCACCGTGATGTGCTCGACGAACGCCGGCCCCCCGGAGAGGCCGTTGAGCAGGAAGTCCACCGTGCAGTGCAGGGTGGCGCCCTGCGGGGCGTCGCCGGCGACCGTGATGGTCTCGGCGAACGGCACGTCGGTGCCGCTCTGCTGGGTCCTCGACGGCGCGTCGAAGCCCACCGACAGGCCCGCGTCGCAGGCCATCTGCGGGGTGACGGTCACGTCGAGGTCCCGCAGCCCGGACAGGATCGCCGCGGTGACCGTGTCCGGGGCGCTGCCGACCACCTGCCCGCCGGTGGCGGCCGCCACGTCGGTGGCCTGGCCGGACGCGTCCAGGCCGCCGCCACCGCCGGTGACGTCGACCGCCAGCACGCGGGCGTCGTCGGCCAGCAGCGCGGCGGTCGCCTGCGCCAGGGTGTGCCCGGCGCTCGGGTCGTGGCTGGGCGCGTCGCCGACCAGCACCACGATCCGGCTGCTGCCCGAGCGGTAGGCGATGCCCCCGTCGGAGACCTGGAACAGCCCGTTCACCCACGCCTCCGGGACGTCCCCGCCGCCCCCCGCGGCCAGACCGTCCACGGCGTCCTGCAGCGCGGTGGCGTCGGCCGTGAGGTTCTGCCGGACCCGGAAGAGCTCCGCGCCGTCGCCCTCGTCCCGGTAGGAGGCCACCGCGAACTGCGCGCTGGGCTGCGCCCCCCGCACGTTGGTGATCACCTGCTGCAGGTTGGTGCGGACGTTCGCGATCGCCGGGCCCATGCTGCCGGTCGTGTCGACCAGCAGCACCACGTCCGGGTTCGGTGGGATCGGCGGCGTCGAGACCACCTTGCTGATCGGGATCGTCGCGCCGGGATCGGCGGACCGGTCCACGGTGGCCGGGTCGACGCCGGGCGCCGCCCAGGCGGGCGTGGCCACCACGGTGACCAACGCGGTCACCGCGGCGGCCACCGTCACCGCCGTTCTTCGCCCCCGGGGCACTGTCGTGAAACCCATCGTGTCTCCTTCAGCTCCGCCGCGCCCGCCCCGGGCGCGGCCTCGAAGGCAGACGCTAGGGGCTGGGCCGCGCCGGGCCGGTCAGACACAAGCCCAGGTCAGGGTCGGGTTGTTGACCCGGCGTGGCGGCTGGACAGCACAGACTGAGCGGTCAGCCGGTCACGGAAGGCGGCGCAGCGCGCACTCGGTGAAATCGGCCACCCGGGTGAAGCCGAGCCGCGCGTAGAGGCGCACCGCCGCGGCGTTGTCCGCCTGGACGTTGAGCGTGACGTGGTCGACGGTGGCCCGCAGCCCCGCGCACACCGCGGCCACCGCCGCCCCGGCCAGCCCCCGCCCCCGCGCGTCCGGGTGGGTGGTCACGTTGCCCAGCGCCGCCACCCGCCACTTCGGGGACCACACGTGCACCCCGGCCACCGCGACGAGGCGGCCGCCCTCCCGCACCCCGACGTACCGGCCGGTGTCCAGCATCCGCGGGTCGAACCAGTTGCCCGGGTACGCGGCCGCGTACAACTCCCGCAGCTCCGGCAGGTCGGCGCGGCCCAGCGGCTCCCCGGCCGGGGCCACCGCGGCCAGCCGCGCCGGGTCGGTCAACGCCATCCGGTGGTGCGCGGCGGCGTCGGACACCGCGTACCAGCGGGACAGGGTGGCGGCCAGGCCGGGGGAGAGGTGCGCCCACAGCCGGGCCGGCAGCACCGGCGCCGCCTCGGCCAGCAGCGCCGCCAGGTCCCCGGCGCGCTCCGGCGGCGCGAACGCCAGCAGCGTGGGCAGCTCGACACCGTGGTATAGCAGCACCACCTCGTCACCCCGCCGGAACCACGACGTGTACGGCCAGAAGAAGTCGTCCAGGTCGCCCAACTGGTACGCGTGCAACACCGGATCCCGGTCCAGCAGCTCGGCGAGGACGGCACGGTCGTGTTCGGCGCGGACAGCCACCCGCCGATGATCACACGCCGCCGGTCAGCGCCTCACGCCGCCACCCACTGGTCGTAGCCCAGCTTGCCCACCAGCGCCAGCACCACCACCAGCAGCACCACCCGCACGAAACCCGACCCGCGCCGCAACGCCATCCGCGCGCCCACCGCCGCCCCGGCGACGTTGCACACCGCCATCGCCGCGCCCAGCAGCCACCACACGTGCCCGGTCGCCGCGAACACCACAAGCGCCCCCAGGTTCGTGCCCGCGTTGACCACCTTCGCCATCGCCGAGGCGTGCACGAAATCCGCCCCGACCAGCGCGGTGAACGCCACCACCAGGAACGTCCCCGTGCCCGGGCCGATCAACCCGTCGTACAGGGCGATGCCCAGACCCGCCACCGCCACCGCCGTGGCCACCCGCACCGGCGTGCGCCGCGCCGGATACGACACCACCCCCAGCCGCGGCCGGGTCAACACGAACACCGCCACCGACACCAGCACCGCCAGCACCACCGGCCGGTACGCCCCCGCCGGCACCGCACCCGCCAGCGCCGCGCCCACCCCGGCCGTCACCACCGCCAACCCGGCCGCCGGACCCGCCACCGCCCAGTCCAGCTTCGTGCGCCGCGCGTACGTCACCGCCGCCGTCGACGTGCCGAAGATCGCGGCCAGCTTGTTCGTGCCCAACGCCGTCGCCACCGGCACCCCCGGCGCGCCCAGCAGCAACGCCGGCAACAGCAACAGGCCACCGCCGCCCACCACGGCGTCCACCCAGCCCGCCAGAGCGGCCGCGGTCAACAGGGTCGTCAGCGACACAGGATCCACGGGCCGCCATTCTGCCCACCCCGGCACCGCGGCGGGCGGGCGTGTGGCCAGCCTCACCGCAGCTCAACGCCCCCGCAGCCGCCGCAGCCACAACCCCAACGACGCCACCGTCACGAACACCAGCATCGAACACAGCAACGCCTTCAGCACCGGGCAAGCCTGCCACGCGGACGTAGGGTGTGCAGGTGCGCCTGGCCACCTTCAACCTGCTGCACGGCCGGTCCCTCACCGACGGGCTCGTCGACCCCGACCGGCTCGCCGCCGCCGTCACCGCACTCGACGCCGACGTCCTCGCCCTGCAGGAGGTCGACCGCGACCAGACCCGCAGCGGCCGCCTCGACCTCACCGCCATCGCCGCCCGCGCCCTCGACGCCCCCGAACACCGCTTCGCCGCCGCCGTCGTCGGCACCCCCGGCGAACAGTTCCGCCCGCTGACCCACGACGACGACGGCCACGGCGAACCCCTCTACGGCGTCGGCCTCGTCAGCCGCCACCCGGTCCGCTCCTGGCAGGTCACCCGACTGCGACCCGCCCCCGTCCGCTCACCGATCTACGTCCCCGGCCCCGGCGGCGGGCTCGTGCTGCTCCGCGACGAACCCCGCGTCGTCCTCGCCGCCGTCCTCGACACCCCGCACGGGCCGCTCACCGTCGCCGCCACCCACCTGTCCTTCGTGCCCGGCTGGAACATGCTGCAACTGCGCCGCGTCGTGCGCGCCCTCCGCGCGCTGCCCGCCCCGCGGATCCTCCTCGGCGACCTCAACCTGCCCGCCGGACCCGCCGCGCTGCTGACCCGCTGGCGACCCCTGGGCCGCCGGTCCACCTACCCGGCCGGTCAACCCCGGGTGCAGCTCGACCACATCCTCGCCGACCGGCGCGGCCTGCACCGGCTGCCCCCGGTCACCGCCGTGCACACCCCGCTGTCCACCATCTCCGACCACCGGCCGCTCATCGTCGACCTCGGCTGACCCGCCGGGCCGTCAGCCCAGCCCGGACGCCCGCTCCGCCGCGCGCACCGCGTTGCGGAACAACATCGCCACCGTCGTCGGACCCACCCCGCCGACCCGCGGCGTGATCGCCCCCGCCACCTCGGCACACGACTCGTCCACGTCCGGCAGCAACCGCCGCCCCTCGTACCGCACCCCGCCGCCGACCACCACACCACCCGGACGCACATGCTCCGGCTGGATGATCCCCGGCACCCCGGCCGCCGCCACCAGGATGTCCGCCCGCCGCGTGTACCGCGGCCAGTCCGGCACACCCGTGTGCACCACCGTCACCGCCGCGTTCGCCGTCGGCCGCTTCTGCGCCAGCAACATCGCCAACGGCCGGCCCAGCGTGGCGCCCCGACCCAGGATCACCACCTCCCGGCCCGCCACCGGCACCCCGTGGAACGCCAGCAACGCCTCGATCCCCGCCGGCGTGCACGGCAACGGACCCGGCAACCCCAACGCCAACCGGCCCATGTTCACCGGATGCATCCCGTCCACGTCCTTGTCCGGGTCCAGCTCCGCCAGAGCCCGGTCATAGTCCAGGTGACCCGGAATCGGATACTGCACCAGCACCCCGTGCACGGCCTTGTCCGCGTTGAAATCCGCCAGCACCGCGTGCAGATCCGCCTGCGACGCCGACGCCCGCAGATGCACGTGCGGCGACACGAAACCCAGCTCCGCCGCCTGCCGCTGCTTGATCCGGATGTAACCCGCGCTCGCGTCGTCGTCGCCCACCAGCACCGTCGCCAACGCCGGCGTCACCCCCGCCGCGCGCAACGCCACCACCGACTCGGCGACCTCCGCCAACACCTGCGCCGCCACCGGCGCACCCGGCAGCAACCGTGCCGTCGTCGTACCCGAAGAAGACATGCCGCACCCCGCCCACGGAGGCCCAGGCGGTCGACCCCCGCGCCGAGCTCCCCGATGGTTGCCCATCCCCGTGCCGCCAGTCGCGTTCACCCCTCAGCCTGCCACAGCCCGCTCCACGACCGCATCCGCCACCGCCTGCCACCGCGGCAACGACCCCAGCAGCGCCGCCGCCCGCCGCCGCCGCTCCGCCACCGACGCCACCCGAAGATCCGCCAACGCCGCCTCGAACGCCGGGCGCAACACCCGCTCCCGCTCCGGCGCGTCCACCGCCAGCACCGCGTGACACCGCCCGTACGTCACCACCACCCAGAACATCGCCTCCCGGTGCGCGCCCGCCGCCACCAGCTCCGCGCTCCCGTCCAGCACCACCGGCCGCCCCGCCGCCGACAGGTCCGCCACGAACGGAAACGGGGTACGCGCCACCCGCGCCGCCTCGTCGAACGTCACCGCCAACCCCGCCAGGTGCTCCCGCACCCGGCCCGGACCCACCCCACCGCCGTCCAACGACGCCAGCAACTCCTCGTACCGGTCGGCGAACCCGTACCCGGCCAGCACCTCCCGCGCCCGCAGGTACCGCCGCCGCACCGTCGGATCCCGCAACCCCGCCACCGCCGGCAGCACCGCCAGCAGCGACGTCGGGAACACCCACCCCAGCACCTGGTCGTGCAGCGGCGCGCGCCCGTCCAGCCGCGCCAACCCGCCCTCGATCCGCCGCCGCACCCCGGCACACCGGCGACGCACCCACACCGGATCCGCGAACCCGGCCGCCACCCGGTCCCGGATCACCGCCAGCCGGCCCGACGGGTCCGCGATCACCGTGTCCGTGCGGAACATCGGCGCGAACACCCACGACCCCAGCACCTCCTCAGGCGACCCCAGCTCCGCCCACGTCAGCGCCGAGACCTCCAGGAGCACCCCGCCGTGGCGGAACTTGCCCACCTTCGCCGCCGGGGCGTCCCGCACCAGCAGCACGTCGACATCCGAGGACGCCGGCAGTTCCGCCCCGTCCGGCAGACCCACCGTCGACCCGCTGAAGAACGCGCCCCCGATCGACGGGTCCCGGCGCATCGCCTCCCGCACCCACCCGGCCGCCACCGCCCGCCCCGTACCCACCCGCATCCCGTCGGCGGGGACTGCCGCGGTGGTTTCGCTACCCGTCAAGCTCGGCGTGGCCGCTGTGGCAGGACGCCCGCGAGCACCGTGGTCACGAGCTTGTTGACGGTTGCCGTGGTCGGCGGGCCCGGGTCGCGGTCGGCGAACAGGAGATGCCCGCCTCCGACCAGGGAGAGGGTGAGGGAGTCGACGTCGGCATCGGCCACGATGCGGCCCATCTCGCGCTCATCAGCCAGGTAGGCGGAGACCGCGGTCGTGACCTGGGCGAGGATCGCCACGCCGCCTCCGGGCATGGCTTGCCGCAGCCGGGCGCGCAGCTCGTCCCGGAAGGTGATGAGCGGGATGATCGCCACCGGAACCGGTCCGAACAGGGTGGTCAGCGCGCCGGTGAGGTTGCCGGCCACCGTGCCGGTGCCGGCGGCCTCGCGGAGCGCATGCGCTTGGCTGTCGAGCTGTGCGGCCCGGTCGAGCACCAGCTCGGCGAGGAAGGCGTCGAAGTCGGTGAAGTGCCGGTGCAGGACGCCCTTCGCGCAGCCCGCCTCGTCGGTGACGGCGCGGCTGGTCAGCCCGTTCGGGCCAGCGCGCAGCAGCACGCGTTCGGCGGCGTCGAACAGCTGCCGCCGCGCGTCGCGAAGGTGCGTCCCGGTTGGCACTGCCAGATCCTCTCGCATGCCCGGCGCCGGGCATCCGTTACCCAGTGGGCATGCGCCCACTATAGTGGGCGCATGCCCACGAAGCCGCGGGAGCAACCAGAATCGGCGCAGCCACACCAGGCTCGGCAGACGGCCGAATCGTTCGGCACGGACGCGCAACGCTACGACCAAGCCCGACCCGGCTACCCCGACGGCCTGGTGGCGCGGATCGTCGCCGGCAGCCCCGGGCCTGACCTGCTCGACGTCGGCTGCGGCACCGGCATCGCGGCCCGCCAGTTCCAGGCCGCCGGCTGCGCCGTGCTCGGCATCGAGCCGGATGCACGGATGGCCGACCTCGCGCAGGCCCGCGGCCTGCAGGTCGAGGTGGCGACCTTCGAAGCCTGGGAGCCCGCCGGCCGAATGTTCGACGCCTTGATCGCCGCCCAGTCGTGGCACTGGGTGGATCCCGCCGTCGGCGCCGCGAAGGCAGCCCAGGTGCTGCGCCCGAACGGGCGTCTGGCGATCTTCGGCCACGTATTCGAACCACCCGCCGAGGTGGCCGAGCCCTTTGCCGCGGCCTACCGGCGGGTGGCGCCCGACTCCCCGTTCAGCAACCAGCCAGCGCAACGTCCACTGCAGACATACCGAGCGGGGTACGCGCAGATCGCCGACAGGATCCGCGAGACGGAGCGGTTCAACGACCTGGAGCAGTGGCAGTTCGACTGGAAGCAGTCCTACACCCGCGACCAATGGCTGAACCTGCTTCCCACCACCGGCGGCCTCACCCGGCTTCGTCCCGACCAGCTGACCGAGATACTGGGCGCGGTGGGGGACGCCATTGACGCACTGGGTGGCCGCTTCACGATGCACTACACCACTCTCGCGACCACCGCCGTCCGCGCCGGCACCCCCTGATCCGCTCGATCAGCCGCCACGCACCAGCTTCGCCAGCGCCTGGTTGGTCCGGTTGGACCGCACCGCCGCGCGCTGCTGACCCGCCGTCACCTCGATGTACGTCTGCGACGACGCCAACGACGCGTGCCCCAGCAACCGCATGATCTCCGCCGCGCTCGCCCCGTCCTCCGCCAACCGCGTCGCGAACGTGTGCCGCAACGCGTGCAACCGCGCGCCCCGCGGCACCCGGTCACCGATGCCCGCCCGCCGGTAACACGACTCCACCAGGTACTGCAGGCCGCCCCGGCGCAGCGGCTCACCCCGCCGGTCCACCAGCAGCGGCGCGTCCGGCCGGACACTGCGCGCCCCGAACCGCCGCCGCCGGCTGTCCAGGTAGTCCGCCAGCACCCCGTCCACGCCCGCCTCGATCGGCACCGTCCGCGGCCGGCCGCCCTTGCCTGCCACGTCCACCCGGCGCTCACCGTCCCGGCCGGCCACCGACGCCACCCGCAGCGCCAGCAGCTCCGACAGCCGCAGGCCCGCGCAGAGCGCCAGCGCCAGCACCGCCAGGTCCCGCTCCGGCCACGGGTCGCGCTGCCGGCCGTCCTCCCGGGCCACCGCGGCCAGCAGCTCCTCCGGGGTGTTCTCGCCCCGCAGCGGCTTGGGCTGGGGGAGCGGGGTCCGGGGACGCCCCACGGCGGGCATCGGGTTTCCGGGTACGACACCCTCGGCCACCAGGAACGTGAAGAAGCTGTTCCAGGTGGACCAGGCACGGTGGACCGACGCGGCGGCGCGGGGAGCGGCGAAGCGGGCGAACGCCGCGCGCATGACCCGGGGGGACAGGGCGGTGACCGGGAGTCGGTCGAGGGGGAGGGGAGTGGTGCCGTCCTCGGCTGCCACGAGGCCCGACACGGTGGTGAGGTCCCTCCGGTATGCGGCCAGGGTGTGCGGGGAGGGCTTGCGGGTGGCCCGGGCGGTCAGGAACTCCTCGATCAACCGGCCTACCGGTTCGTCCGGTTTGTCATGCATAAGGCATATTATGCATGATTTTCGCGTTCCCGCCAGTGCCCGGCGCAGGGGAGCGACCCGGGAAATTCACTTGTCGCGGGCACCCAGACTGGCTCAGTGGTGGACATCGACGAACAACTCGTACGCCGGCTCGTCGCCGCGCAGTTTCCGCACTGGGCGCACCTGCCGGTCACGGCGGTGGACCGGCAGGGGTGGGACAACCGGACGTTCCGCCTCGGGGACGGCCTCGTCGTGCGGCTGCCCAGCGCCGAGGGCTACGTGCCGGGCGTCGCCAAGGAGGACCGCTGCCTGCCGGCGCTGGCCCGCCACCTGCCGTTGCCCGTGCCCGAACCGCTCGCCACCGGCCGGCCCGGCGCCGGCTACCCGTACCCCTGGTCGGTGCGGCGCTGGCTGCCCGGCGAGACGGTGGAGGCCGCCGCGCAGGTCGACCGGCCGGGCCTGGCGCGTGACCTCGGGGCGTTCCTGACCGCGCTGCGGCGGGCGCCGTCGGCCGGCGGCCCGGTGGCCGGTAGGCACTCGAGCTTCCGGGGCTGCCATCCGAGCGTCTACGGCGACGAGGTGGAGGACGCTCTGGACGTGCTGCGGGGGCGGGTGGACACGGCGGCCTGCCGGGACGTCTGGGCGCGGGCCCTGGTGTCGGCGTGGCAGGGGCCGCCGGTCTGGTTCCACGGGGATGTCGCCGTCGGCAACCTGCTCGTCTCCGGTGGGCGGCTGGCCGCGGTCATCGACTTCGGCACCTGCGGCGTCGGGGATCCGGCCTGCGACCTGGTGCCGGCGTGGACCTGGTTCGCCGGTCCCGAGCGGCAACTGTTCCGGGAGGCGGCCGGCCTGCCCGACGACGCGTGGCGGCGCGCCCGCGGCTGGGCGCTGTGGAAGGCGCTCATCCAGCTGGCGGGTCCGGGCCGCCGGCACGAGGAGCAGGTGCAGGTCCTGGCGTCGGTCCTCGCCGATCCGGTGGTGGACTGACGCCGGGGAGGCCCCGGAACCTGTCTACTTTACATAATGTGCATTATCGACTTTAGCGTTGCGGCAGCGTGCGCGGCTGGATTCGGCCATGGCGACTTCCCGCCACCTGAGGGCCCTGTCGTTTCCTCAAGCCGGATCCGATGCTGACTGCACCGGAGCCCTCCGCCCGCGGACGGCTCCCGGCCGAACAACCCAGGGAGCGTGCATGAGGAAGAGCGCCCTTCGGCTGGTCACCGCAGTCTCCGCCATGGCCCTCATCGTGGGACCTGGACTGCCGGCCACCGCGGCGGAACCCGCCCTCGCGACGACCGCGTCGCAGACCTACACCTACGACCTCGCCACCGGCACCACGAGCGACCCGGTGACCCAGGCGAAGATCGACAGGATCGCCGCGCAGCTGCCGGCGGACTGGCGTGCCCGGCTCGCCGCCGTGCGGGCGGCGTCCGGCGTCGAGCCCTCCGGCCTGCGGAACGCCATCGCGGCAGCCATCGACCCCGGCGACTACGAGTGCGGCGACACCGCGTTCAGCGCCTGGGTGGACCAGATGATCGGCGGCATCGACATCGGCACGCTGTTCGTCCTGGTCATCTTCGGCGTCCTCGACTACCCGACCTACGACGCGGTCCTGTACGGCTCGTCGGCGGACCAGACCGACTACGGCCTGCCCGCGGAGTACCAGAACTCGATGTCGCGGGCCTTCCAGGCCGCGCAGAAGTTCTGGGACGTCCCGCTCGGCGACGTCGACTTCTTCGCCATGCAGAACGACATGCTGCAGGATCCGGAGCGGGTCGCCCGCATGGTCACGCTCTTCCTGGGCCTGACCGGTGACGACGCGCGCAGCATCGCCGAGCAGCTCGTCGACATCATCAACTCCGACCCGGGCCTGGCCGGCGGCAACAGCCCGCTGTTCACCCTCAACGCCTTCGCGTTCAGCGCGGCGGACGAGACCGGGCCGCCCTTCGCGGGCCTGCCCGACAAGATGGTCTTCGGCGAGGGCATGTTCACCGCGCTGGAGGTGCTGGGCATCAGCGACGCCGGCCCGCGCGCGGTGCTCGGTCACGAGATGGCCCACCACGTCCAGTACGAGGCCGGCCTGTTCGACAGCCCGCTCACCGGTCCCGAGGCCACCCGCCGCACCGAGCTGATGGCCGACGCCTTCGGCACCTACTTCGTCACCCACGCGCGTGGTCTGGCCCTGAACGACCGCCGGGTCCTGGAGGCGGAGCAGGCCTTCTACGAGGTGGGCGACTGCTCGTTCACCGCGGACGGCCACCACGGCACCCCGAACCAGCGGCTCCGGGCCTCGACCTGGGGTGCGGAGCTGGCCGACGGCGCCCAGAAGCAGGGTCACATCCTGCCGACGGCCACCCTCGACGTGAGGTTCGAGCAGCAGCTGCCGGTGTTCGTCGCGCCGGACGCGAACGGGTGATCCGACGCGGCTGAAGCCGGGCCGGCTGTCCCCCGTGGATGGCCGGCCCGGTTTTGCGACCGGCGGCGGTTTCAGAGCCAGCCGCGGCGTGCTGCCTGCACGCCCAGCTGGAACCGGCTGCGGGCGCCGAGCGACTTCTGCAGGGCGGCGATCCTCCTGGTGACCGTACGCTCGCTGACTCCCAGCTCCCGGGCGATCGACTCGTCGGTGAGGCCCGCGCCGAGCAGGGTGAGCAGGTGCCGGTTCGACTCGCTGGGGCCACCGTCGGGCGCGCCGTCCAGGGGTATGGCGGAGATGGGCACGCCGAGTGCCCAGAACGATTCGAAGACGCCGATCATGGCGTCGAGGAAGCCGCCGCCGAGTATCACCAGCCCGTGCAGGCGCTCGGCGCCGGGCATGGGCGCGGTGAGCACCGCCCACCGGCTGTCGGCGATGATGAGGTTGCAGGGGACGTTCGGGAAGACCCGGGCGGACTCCCCCGCCGAGATCGCCTGCTGGACGAGCGCCATCGCCGTGGGCTGCCGCAGGATGTGCGTGCTGTAGACCACACGGTAGGTGACGCCGCGGTGCATCGCCTCGGCGGACCCGGGCGCCTGCGCGAGCTGGGGTGCGCCGTCGCCGACGGGCCCGACGGACAGTGCCATGACCTGGGTGCGGACCTCGCGGTGCAGTTTTTCCTGGGCCGCGACCGTGCTGTCGGTGGTGGTGAGCACCTCCAGGTAGTCGGGCAGGGGTGACTGCTCCGCCCACAGCCGCCCCAGGGCCTCGGAGCCCTGGCGGGCGGCCGCGGCGGCTCGCAGGTGTTGTTCGGCGAGGACCTCGAGGGTGAGCCGGGGCGGCAGGGGGACCCACCTGTCCCCGTCGGGCTCCACGAGGCCGAGGCCGGCCAGCTCGTCGAGGGCGTCGTCGACAGCGGTCACGTCGATGCCGAGCCGTGCGGCGAGTTTCTCGCGGTGTGGAGGACCTCCCTGCAGGAGGGCAAGGTAGGCGCGTTCGGTCAGGTCGGACATTCCGAGGTCGCGCAGTGCACCCACAACAGGGTGTCTATCACGGTCTCTGGCTGGGCGGATGCCCCGCGGTTCCGGCTCGACCGGCCTCGGGCCGCCGTCAGGGCTGGAGGTCGACCACTCCCTTGCCGGTGCGGATGTCGAGCGGTACGGAGACCTGGTCGTGCGCGATCAGCCAGGTTCCGTCGATCTTCTGGAAGCAGAAGGTGGCCCGGACCCACATCCCGTTCGTCGCGGTCCCGTCGTGCAGTGTGCCGCTGAGCCGGCCGAACGCGTGTCCGAATGCGACGTCGTCGCCGACGGTCAGGGTCAGGTCTCGGACCTCGTAGGACACGGTGTCGAAGAACGCGAAGACGTTCGCCCAGTTCTTGAGTTTGGCGTCGATCCCAACGTGTTGCAGTGGCGGTTCGACGTCGAAGGACACCACGTCGGTCGTGTAGAGCCTTCGCAGGGCCTCGAGGTCCTTGTTCCGCAGTCCTTCGACGATCGCGTCGATCTGCTGCCGGATGCTGGTTTCGTCCGCCATGTTCTCCTGCCTCTCCTTGGGATGAAATGCTGCCGTGCCCGGCCGTGTTCAGCGGCTCAGGCTGACTTCCCGCTCCATGTGCGACAGCTTGCAGGTGCCGCCGACACGGGCACGCCGGGGCTACCGAACCCGGCCGGTTGCCGATAGTGTCCACGGATCGCACCGTCCGTTCATCCGGAGGGCTCCGTCATGAGGTTCGGACTTCCGTGGCTGCCCCGAACGGTGGCCACCGTGCTGCTTCTTCTGGGAGGGGTCGGCGCGCCCGGCGCGTCCGCCTCGGCGGCGCCGGCGGGTACGGACGTCACCGTCGACCTGGCCGGCGGGACGATTCCGCTGGGGGTCACGAAGAAGACGCTTCACCTGAAGATCAGCAACCGGGGCGATGCGACCCCGACCCGGGTCGTCGTCCGGGTCGACGCGTCGGAGCTGGATGATTCGAGTTTCCGAATCATGCTCTGGCCGACCGGCGGGCTGGGTGAGTGCGACGGGGACTTCTCCGGCTGGTACTGCGACCTGCTGCCGGATCAGCTTCCGGGGCCGGGCGAGACGGTGGAGCTTCCCGTTCTCGCCACCGTCCAGACCGCAGAGCCCTTCGCGGGCCGGATCAAGGTGACGGTCGAGGTCGAACCGGTCGACACGAATCCGGCCGACAACACGAAGTGGTTCCCGATCGAGGTGGTGGATCAGGCCGAAGCCGACCTTTCGGTGGTCGCGCCGGACGTGATGCAGTCGGTGCGGATCGCTGCCGACGGCAGCCTCACATCCACCGGGACGTTGAATCCGGGCGAGACGGGCGCGGTGCGTTACACGATCGCCAACCAGGGGCGGAAGCCGGTGGATGGCGTCAAGGTCGAGCTGCGCCTGCCCACGGGTGCCACGTTCACCAGGCCGCCGGGTGAGTGCGTCCTCGGTGACGCCGGGCGTGCGGCGGTCTGCACCTACGACCGGCTGGCCCTCGTGCCTGTCGACCAGGACACCGACCCGAACGACCAGCGCCACTCCGCCGTCGAGCTGTACCACCTGGTGACAGTCTCGGCCGCCACGAAGGCGCCGGTCACGTTGCGAGACGGGACCGTCCGGGTCGAGGGTCTGAGCGACGCTCAATCGGACCGTTCCGGCCCGGCGCGGAGCGCGCTTCCCGCGAACGCCGTCGCGGTACGGGCGGTCGATGTGGACGACAGCGACAACCAGGACGGGTTCGCCGTCGTGGTGGTCGCGAACAGCAACGGCGGAGGAAGCGGCGGCGACCCCGGTGACGGTGGTGGCGCGGGTGGTGGTGGTGGCGGCGCCGGCGGTGGTGGCGGCAGCTTGCCGATCACCGGGTCCCGGGCCGGGCTGACCGCCGGGACCGGCCTCGCCCTGCTGGTGGGTGGCGGCGTGCTGCTGCTCCTCACCCGACGGCGCCGCGCCATCCGGTGACCCTCGACGGGTGACCGGTGTCGGCGGTGCGCAACTGACGGAACTGGTGGTCACGGCAGGCGCGTTCATCGGCTGAGGCTGACCTCTCGCTCCATGTGTGAGAGCTTGTGCGGATTGCGTACGGCGTAGAGCCCGGTGACGAGCCCGTCGTCGATGCGTACGGCCAGGACGGCTTCGATCTCGTCGCCCTGCTCCATGATCAGCGCCGGGAAGCCGTTGACCTGTGCCGGTCGCAGCGACATCAGCTCGGCGATCCGGCCCAGCCCGGCGGCCAGGAGCCGGGCCACCTTGTCGGCGCCGACGACGGGCCGCGGGACGGCCTGGCGGACTCCCCCGCCGTCGCCCAGGAAGACGACGTCCGGGGCGAGGATGTCGAGCAGGCCCTGCAGGTCGCCCGTCTCGGTGGCCCGCTGGAACGCCGCGAGCGCGTCGCGGCTCTCGGCGGCGGACACGGACCCGCGGGGCCGGCGCGCCGCGACGTGTTCCCGGGCCCGGTGGGCGATCTGGCGGACCGCCGACGGGCTCTTGTCGACGGCTTCGGCGATCTCGTCGTAGCCGAGGTCGAACACCTCGCGCAGCACGAACACGGCCCGTTCGGTGGGCGTGAGCGTCTCCAGCACCAGCAGCATCGCCATGGAGACGCTGTCGGCCAGCTCGACGTCCTCGGCCACGTCGGGCGTGGTGAGCAGCGGCTCGGGCAGCCACGGGCCGACGTAGGACTCCTTGCGGCGGCCGAGCGTGCGCAGCCGCGCGAGCGCCTGGCGGGTGGTGATGCGGACCAGGTACGCGCGGTGTTCGCGCACCGTGTCGAGGTCGACGCCCACCCAGCGCAGCCAGGTCTCCTGGAGGACGTCCTCGGCGTCGGCGGCCGAGCCGAGCATCTCGTAGGCGACGGTGAACAGCAGGTTGCGGTGGGTGAGGAACACCTCGGTGGCGGGGTCCGGGCGGTCGTCGGGTGCGCTCTGCGCCGTGCCGGCCATGGGTGGCTCCTGTTCGGTGTCGATGGTGTCCCCCATCAGATGCCGGGCCGGGCCGTCGTGTGACACCGGGACGGGTGTGCGGTGCGTCACGTGGCCGCCCTGTCACGGGGACGGGCCGCCCGGCATCTCATGGTCGTCCGATGCGACACCACGAGGGAGGCCGAGCCATGGATGCTCGATTCGACATGTTCGCCAACGAGATCGCCGTGAAGTTCGCCAAGCGGTTCGCCAACGCCGCAATGGTGATCCACCAGTCGCCGCTGCCGAGTTCCACGCAGGAGCTGGTGTCGCTGCGCGCCAGCCAGATCAACGGCTGTGGATGGTGCATCGACATGCACACCAAGGAGGCGGCGGCCGCCGGTGAGACGGCCGTCCGGCTCAACCTGGTGGCCGCGTGGCGGGAGTCCACCGTGTTCACCGAGGCCGAGCGGGCGGCACTGGCGCTCGCCGAGGAGGGCACCCGGCTCGCCGACGCCCACCAGGGGGTGTCGGACGAGACGTGGGAGGCGGTGCGCAAGCACTACGACGACGACCAGATCGCCGCGCTGGTGGCACTGGTCTCGCTGATCAACGCGGCCAACCGGATGGCCGTGATCGTGCACCAGCGGGGCGGTTCGTACGAGCCGGGCATGTTCGCCGCCGCGTTGGGCTGAGCGCCTGGCGGGTGCCGGGCCCGCCGGGGGTGCTCCCCCGGCGGGCCCGGGCATCGGGGCGGGGGGCCGTTCCGTCCCGATGCCGCCGCGCTCAGGCGCCGACGTAGGCCGCCAGGTGTTGTCCGGTGAGGGTGGAGCGGGCCGCGACGAGGTCGGCGGGGGTGCCCTCGAAGACGATCCGGCCGCCGTCGTGGCCGGCGCCGGGGCCCAGGTCGACGATCCAGTCGGCGTGCGCCATGACGGCCTGGTGGTGCTCGATGACGATGACCGACTTGCCGGATTCGACGAGCCGGTCGAGCAGGGCGAGCAGGTGTTCGACGTCGGCGAGGTGCAGGCCGGTGGTCGGCTCGTCGAGGACGTAGACGCCGCCGCTGTCGGCCATGCGGGTGGCCAGCTTGAGGCGCTGGCGCTCGCCGCCGGACAGGGTGGTGAGCGGCTGGCCGAGGGTGAGGTAGCCGAGGCCGACGTCGGCGAGCCGGCCGAGGATCTTGTGGGCGGCCGGGGTGCGGGCGTCGCCGGCGCCGAAGAACTGCTCGGCCTCGGTGACGGACATGGCGAGCACCTCGCTGATGTCGCGGCCGCCGAAGCGGTATTCCAGCACCGACGCCTGGAACCGCTTGCCCTCGCACTCCTCGCAGGTGGTGGCGACGCCGGCCATCATGGCCAGGTCGGTGTAGATGACGCCGGCGCCGTTGCAGGTGGGGCAGGCGCCCTCGGAGTTGGCGCTGAACAGCGCCGGCTTCACACCGTTGGCCTTGGCGAAGGCCTTGCGGATCGGGTCGAGCAGCCCGGTGTAGGTGGCCGGGTTGCTGCGCCGGGAGCCGCGGATGGCGCCCTGGTCGACCGTCACCACCCCGTCGCGCCCGGACACCGAGCCGTGGATGAGGGAGCTCTTGCCGGAGCCGGCCACGCCGGTGACGACGACGAGCACGCCGAGCGGGATGTCGACGTCCACGTTCTGGAGGTTGTGGGTGTTGGCGCCGCGGACCTGCAGCGCCCCGGAGGGGGTGCGTACGGCGGGCTTGAGGTGGGCCCGGTCGTCGAGGTGCCGCCCGGTGAGGGTGCCGCTGGCCCGCAGTCCCGCGAGGGTGCCCTGGAAGACGACCTCACCGCCGGCGGTGCCGGCGCCGGGGCCGAGGTCGACGACGTGGTCGGCGATGGCGATCGTCTCGGGCTTGTGCTCGACGACGAGGACGGTGTTGCCCTTGTTGCGCAGTTGCAGCAGCAGGTCGTTCATCCGCTGGATGTCGTGCGGGTGCAGCCCGATGGTGGGTTCGTCGAAGACGTAGGTGACGTCGGTGAGCGAGGAGCCGAGGTGGCGGATCATCTTGGTGCGCTGTGCCTCGCCGCCGGACAGCGTGCCGGACGGCCGGCTGAGGGAGAGGTAGCCGAGCCCGATCTCGACGAAGGAGTCGAGGGTGTGCTGCAGCTTCGCCAGCAGCGGCGCCACCGACGGCTCGTCGAGGTCGCGTACCCAGGCGGCGAGGTCGCTGATCTGCATCGCGCACGCGTCGGCGATGCTGATGCCGCTGATCTTCGACGAGCGGGCGGCCTCGCTGAGCCGGGTGCCGTCGCAGTCGGGGCAGGTGGTGAACGTGACGACCCGTTCCACGAAGGCGCGGATGTGCGGCTGCATCGAGTCGACGTCCTTGGACAGCATCGACTTCTGGATCTTCGGGATCAGGCCCTCGTACGTGAGGTTGATGCCCTCGACCTTGATCTTGACCGGCTCCTTGTAGAGCAGGTCGTGCAGCTCCCGCTTGGTGAACTTGCGGATGGGCTTGTCCGGGTCGAAGAAGCCGCAGCCGCTGAAGATGCGGCCGTACCAGCCGTCCATGCTGTAGCCGGGGATGGTGAGCGCACCCTCGTTGAGCGACTTGCTGTCGTCGTACAGCTGGGTCAGGTCGAAGTCGGTGACCGAGCCCGTGCCCTCGCAGCGGGGGCACATGCCGCCGGTGATGCTGAAGCTGCGCCGCTCCTTGGTGGTCTGGCCGCCGCGTTCGAGGGTGACGGCGCCCGCGCCGCTGATGGAGGCGACGTTGAAGGAGAACGCCTGGGCCGAGCCGATGTGGGGCTGCCCGAGGCGGCTGAAGAGGATGCGCAGCATGGCGTTGGCGTCGGTGACGGTGCCGACGGTGGAGCGGGGGTTGCCGCCCATCCGCTCCTGGTCGACGATGATCGCGGTGGTCAGCCCGTCGAGGACGTCGACCTCGGGCCGCGCGAGGGTCGGCATGAAGCCCTGCAGGAAGGCGCTGTAGGTCTCGTTGATCAGCCGCTGCGACTCGGCGGCGATGGTGCCGAACACCAGGGAACTCTTGCCGGAGCCGGAGACGCCGGTGAACACGGTCAGCCGGCGCTTCGGGATCTCGATGCTGACGTCCTTGAGGTTGTTCTCGCGGGCGCCCTGCACGCGGATCAGCTCATGGGTGTCGGCGACGTGCTGCGCGGGTGACGGGGTGTCCGTCCTCGTGGCCGTGCTCATCGTGTCTCCATCTGTCCCGTGGGCCGTGGTCGCGGCCCCGTCCGGCGTCGGCTGGCTCGATCTGATCAGGTCCGTACGACAGATCAGCGCAGCTCCTTGATGCGGATGAGGTTGCCCGCGGGGTCGCGGAACGCGCAGTCGCGGACGCCGTAGGGCTGCTCGATCGGCTCCTGGACCACCTCGGCGTCGCCGGCCTGGAGCTTGTCGAAGGTGCCGTCGAGGTCGTGGGTGGCCAGCAGGATCCACCCGTAGGTGCCCTTGGCCATCATCTCCACGATGGTACGGCGTTCCTCGTCGGTGACCCCGGGGTCGACGGCGGGCGGCGCCAGCAGGATGGAGGTGTCGGGCTGCCCGGGTGGGCCGACCGTGATCCAGCGCATCCGGCCCTGCCCCACGTCGGCGCGGACCTCGAAACCGAGGACGTCGCGGTAGAAGGCCAGGGAGGCGTCCGGGTCGTCGTGCGGGAGGACGGTGGTGTTGATGGTGATGTCCATGGCAGTCAGGCTAGGTGCGGCGTGACGGCCGGCGCTTCTCGATTCCTGATCGGTCTGGTCACCTGTTTGGCCACGCACGGCGGCAGTTCGGCGGCGCCGCCGGCCGCCGCCCGGGCCCGGTAGGTGCTCGGCGGGATGCCGACCAGTTCGGTGAAGCGGGTGCTGAAGGTGCCCAGCGAGGAGCAGCCGACCGCGAAACAGACGTCGGTGACGCTGAGGTCGCCACGGCGCAGCAGTGCCATGGCCCGTTCGATGCGCCGGGTCATGAGATAGGCGTACGGGGACTCGCCGTAGGCGTGCCGGAACTGGCGGCTGAGGTGGCCGGCCGACATGTGCGCGCCGCGGGCGAGCGCCTCGACGTCCAGCGGCTGGGCGTACTCGCGGTCGATGCGGTCGCGGACGCGGCGCAGCCGGGCGAGGTCGCGCAGGTGCTGCGCCGGGTCGGAACTGCTGGTCACCTGCCAGATGGTGCCACGCGGGGCGGGGGTTGCCCACCGCGTTCCGGGTCGTGGCGACGCGTGCCGCGGCCGGTCAGCGGGCCCGGGTGTCCCGGCGGGCGGCCACCACGCTCCAGCCGATGGCGGTGGCGAGCGTCAGCACCACCACGGCGAGGGTGAGCCAGACCGGCAGCTTGCCCACCGGGGTCTCGGCGAGGATCAACTTCACTCCGGCGAACGCGAGCAGCACCGCGAGCCCGTAGCGCAGGTAGCCGAAGTGCCGCAGCAGGCCGGCCAGGCAGAAGTACAGGCTGCGCAGCCCGAGCACGGCGAAGGCGTTCGCCGTCCAGACCAGGAACGTGTTGGTGGTGATGGCCAGGATCGCCGCGACCGAGTCGATCGCGAACACGACGTCGGTGGCCTCGATCGCCACCAGCGCGACCAGCAGCACGGTGCCCTTGCGGCGGCCGTCGACGCGGGCGGTGAAGCGGCCGTCGTGGTAGCGGGACTCGGTGGGCACCAGCCGGCGGAAGAGCCGGACGGCGACGTTGCGGTCGGGGTCGACGTCGGGCTCGCCGCGGACGGCGAGGCGCCAGCCGGTCCAGATCAGGAAGGCGCCGAGCACGAGACCGGCCCAGGTCAGCCGGTCCAGCAGTTCGGCGCCGGCGAAGATGAACACGAGCCGGAAGCCGAGCGCCCCGAGCACCCCCCAGAAGAGCACCTTGTGCTGGTACGCGGGGGGCACCCGGAAGTATCCGAACAGCAGCGCGAAGACGAACACGTTGTCGACCGACAGCGCCTTCTCCAGCAGGTACCCGGAGTAGTAGGCGACCGCCGGCCCGCTGCCGCGCCAGAGCCAGATCACCAGCCCGAAGGTGATCCCGGCGGTGATCCAGACCGCGCTCCAGAGCAGCGCCTCGCGCAGTTCGACGACGTGGTGGTCGCGGTGGGAGAACACGTCGACGGCGAGCATGGCGGCGATGACCGCGCCGACGGCCAGCCAGGCCCAGGCCGGTGCCGCGAAGGTGGTTCCCTCCATCCGGCGTCCTCCGCGTCGGGCCCGCAGGCGCGGCGGCGGACTGCGTCGCCTCCGAGCCTAGGCCGAGCCGCCGGTCGGGGGACGGTGGTCCGGTGAAGTCCCCCGGCCGGCGCTGCGGGGTCGGCTCAGCGCAGCCGGCGGGCGCCGAACCGGGTGGGCGGGTCGGCGATGGCGTCCTGGGCGGCGACGAGCTGCAGCTCCCGGGTGCCGGCGGCGAGGGTGGCCTCGAGGACCGCGTAGATGGAGTTGGTGGTGCGCTCCAGTGCCGTCTCCGGTGACCCGGTGCTCGCGAGGTGGGCGAGGTAGAGCGCGGCCGTGACGTCGCCGCCGCCGTTGGGGGTGATCGGCAGCAGCGGCGTGGTGACCGCCCACGCGCCGTCGTCGGAGACGGCCACGACCTCCAGCGAACCGGTGGGAAGGTCGCCGTGCAGGACGCTGGTGACCAGCACGTGCCGGGGTCCGGTGGCGCGGACGACGTCGACGGCGGCGAGCAGGTCGTCGAGGGTGTCGGTGCTGCGGCCGGCGAGGAACTCCAGCTCGAACTGGTTCGGGGTGACGATGTCCGCGCGGGGCACGACGGTGTCCCGCAGGTACTCGGGGATGCCCGGCCGGACGAACATGCCGCGGCCGACGTCGCCCATCACCGGGTCGCAGCAGTACAGGGCGTCCGGGTTGGCGGCCTTCACCCGCGCGACCGCGTCGAGGATCACCGCGCCCATCGCCGGGTCGCCCTGGTAGCCGGAGAGCACCGCGTCGGCCGTGCCGAGCACGCCGCGGTCCTCGATGCCGGCGATCACCTCGGCGACGTCGGCCGGGGGCAGCAGCGGGCCGCGCCAGGCCCCGTAGCCGGTGTGGTTGGAGAAGTGCACGGTCAGCACCGGCCAGACCTCGTGGCCGAGCCGTTGCAGCGGGAACACGGCGGCGGAGTTGCCGACGTGCCCGTAGGCGACCGACGACTGGATGGACAGGATCTTCACCGGCTCATCGTCGCATCCGTGGCGGCGGCGCCGGTCAGGTGTCGGTACGCAGGCGGGCGTGCACGTGCATGTCGTGCCAGCCGTCGCTGTGGCGGGCGGCGCCGCGGTGGGTGCCCTCGAGGTGGAAGCCGGCGCGTTGCGCCACCTGGCAGGAGGCGACGTTGGCCGTGGAATGACGCAGCCCGAGGCGATGCAGGCCGAGCTCATCGAGGCTCCAGGCGGTGAGCGCGGTCAGGGCGCGGGCGGCCACCCGCCGGCCGCGGGCGGCGGGCAGCACCCAGTACGACACCGCGGCCTCACCCTCGTAGAGGTCGACTGCGCGCAGACCGATCTGACCGAGCACACCGGCGTGGTCGGTGACGGCCCAACTGGCGTCCGTCTCCTGGTGCCACCGTCGCGACCAGGAGTCGATCCAGTCGCGGGCCTCGTCGTCGGTCATGGTGCGGCAGTGCCAGCGGCGCACGGCCGGGTCGGCGTACGCGGCGAGGACGGCGGGCCGGTCGTCGGGGCGCCACGGGCGCAGGAGCAGGTTGCCGGCGTCCAGGTCGGGTTGGGGCTGGCCGGCGAGGGCGCCGGGGCGCAGGGCGGGGGTGGTGAGCAGCGGCATGGGTGTCATGATCCGCCACGACCGGCGGTGACCGTCGGGCGACGGCGGGTGCGGGGCCGGGAGCTGCGGTGACCGTTCGGCTCAGGGTTTCGACCGTCCGGCGCGTGGCGGGTTTCGGCGCGGCGTGCGGCGGGGGCATGAACAGGTGGGATTCTCGCCATTCTCCGGAGAGGAAGCAGGCATGCTTTCCGCACTCGATCGTCGGCACACCGTCGCGCCGCCGGGCTACAGCCGTTGGCTGATACCCCCGGCGGCGTTGGCGATCCATCTCTGCATCGGGCAGGTCTACGCGACCAGCGTGTACAAGAACTCCCTGATCGCGCACTTCGACACCGGGCAGACGGCGATCGGGGTGATCTTCAGCATCGCGATCGTGATGCTGGGGTTGTCGGCCGCGGTGGCGGGCACGTGGGTGGAGGCGAACGGGCCGCGCAAGGCGATGTTCGTCTCGGCGTGCTTCTGGGCGGCCGGATTCCTGGTCGGCGCGCTGGGCATCGCCACGAAGCAGCTGTGGCTGCTGTACCTGGGCTACGGCGTGCTGGGCGGGATCGGGCTGGGGATCGGGTACATCTCCCCCGTCTCCACGTTGATCAAGTGGTTCCCGGACCGGCCCGGCCTGGCGACCGGGTTGGCGATCATGGGCTTCGGTGGTGGGGCCATGGTCGCCTCTCCCCTGTCCCGGCAGCTGCTGTCGTTCTACGACCCGGGGTACGACCCGGCGAACGCGGGCTCGACGGCGTCGGGCAGCGCCCTGGTGTGGCTGTTCCTGACCCTCGGCGTCGGCTACTTCGTGATCATGATGTTCGGGGTGTTCAACGTGCGGGTGCCGGCCGCGGACTGGCGGCCGGCCGGGTTCGACCCGTCGCGGGTGGCGGCGAAACCGCTGGTGACCACGGCGAACGTGTCCGCGGCGAACGCCGTGAAGACCCGCGCGTTCTGGCTGCTGTGGGTGGTGCTGTTCTGCAACGTGACGGCGGGCATCGGGATCCTGGAGCAGGCCAGCCCGATGATCCAGGACTTCTTCCGGGACAACGGCACGTCGGCGGTGTCGGTGGCGGCGGCCGGCGGGTTCGTGGGCCTGCTGTCGCTGTTCAACATGGCCGGCCGGTTCGTCTGGTCGTCGACGTCGGACGTGATCGGCCGCAAGCCGATCTACCTGCTGTATCTCGGCGTCGGGATGGTGCTGTACGTGCTGCTGGCCCTGTTCGGGCAGACGGCGACGGCGCTGTTCGTGCTGTTGGCGTGCGTGATCCTGTCGTTCTACGGCGGCGGGTTCGCCACGGTGCCGGCGTACCTGCGGGATCTGTTCGGCACGTTCGAGGTGGGCGCCATCCACGGCCGGCTGCTGACGGCGTGGTCGGCGGCCGGGGTGGCCGGTCCGCTGATCGTGAACGCGTTCCTGGACGCGCAGGGCAAGCCGGGCACGTTGACGGCCGCGGCGTACCGGCCGGCGCTGTTCACGATGGTCGGGGTGCTGGCGGTCGGGTTCGTGGCGAACCTGCTGATCCGGCCGGTGCCGGAGCGGTTCCACGAGCCGGCGCCGGGTCCGGACGGTGTCGAGGGTGCGCAGCCGGTGACGGCGGAGAGGAGCGGGTCGTGAACGAGCAGGCCGGTGGCGGGCAGCGGGTCCGCCTGGTGGTGTCGTGGGTGGTGGTGTCGGCGCTGCTGGGGTACGGGGTGGTGCAGACGGTGATCACGGCGGCGAAGCTGTTCACCCACTGACGGGAAGACACCGGCGGCCCGGGGAACTCCCCCGGGCCGCCGTGGTGTCAGAGGCCGCCGGCGATGCGCAGGACGGCGCCGGTGGTGTAGGAGGCGTCGGGGCCGAGGAGGAACGCCACGGCGCCGGCGACCTCGTCGGGTTCGCCGGCGCGGCCCAGCGGGACGCGGCCCGCCGCGGTGTCGGGGCGGTCGGGCGCGCCGGACAGGGCGTGGATGTCGGTGCGGATGATGCCGGGGGCGACGGCGTTGACCCGGATGCCCTGCGGCGCGAGCTCCTTGGCCAGCCCGACGGTGAGGGTGTCGGTGGCCGCCTTGACCGCGGCGTAGTGGATGTACTCGCCGGGGCTGCCGAGGGTCGCCGCGGCGGACGAGACGTTGACGATGGCGCCGCCGCGGGCCATCCGGCGGGCGGCCTGCTGGGCGCAGAGGACGTACCCGACGAGGTTGACGTCGACGACCTGGCGCAGGTCCTCGACGCGCAGGTCGGCGAAGGGCCCGATCGGGCTGGTGATCCCGGCGTTGTTGACCAGGCCGGTGAGCGGGCCCAGCGTCGCGGCCGCGTCGAAGAGCCGGTGGACCTGCTCGGGGTCGGCGGTGTCGGCGGCGACGGCCACACCGCGGCGACCGGCGGCGCGCACGTCGGCGAGGACCGCGTCGGCGGCGGCGTGATCGCTGCGGTAGCCGATGACCACGTCGTGGCCGGCGGCGGCGAGACGGCGGACGGTGGCCGCGCCGATACCGCGCCCCCCACCCGTGACGATGGTGACGGAGGTCAATGTTCTCTCCCCTGCCCTGGCGGTGCCGGTGACGTTACCGTGATCGGCGCGGGTCCCGGTGGAGAGGACGGTCACACATGACGCGGGCATTGGTGCTGGGTGGCGGCGGGGTGACCGGCGTGGCCTGGGAGTTGGGGCTGCTGGCCGGGCTCGCGGCGCGCGGGCTGGACCTGACCGCGGCGGAGCTGGTGGTCGGCACCTCGGCCGGCTCGGTGGTCGGCGCGCAGGTGTGCTCCGGCACACCGGTCGAGGACCTGTACGCGGCGCAGCTGCGCCCGGCCCGGGGCGAGCTGCCGGCCCGGCTGGGGGTCGCGGTGCTGGCCCGCTGGGCGTGGGCGGGCGCGCGCGGCCGCGACGAGGTGCGGGCGCGGGCCCGGGTCGGCGCGATGGCCCTGGCGGCACGTACCCCGTCCGAGGAGTCGCGGCGGGCGGTCATCGCGGCGCGGTTGCCCGCGCGGGACTGGCCGGCGCGGCGGCTGCTGGTGACGGCCGTGGACGCGGCCTCCGGCGAGTTCGTGGTCTTCGACGCCGACGCGCGGGTGCCGCTGACGGACGCGGTGGGGGCCAGCTGCGCCGTGCCGGGGGTGTGGCCGCCGGTGACCATCGGCGGCCGGCGGTACGTCGACGGTGGGGTGCGCTCGCCGGTGAACGCGGACCTGGCCGCCGGCGCGCGGGCGGTGGTCGTGCTGGCGCCGACGCGGGCCGGGTTCGGGCCGATGCCGCGGCTGTCGGCGCAGGTGGCGCAGTTGCGGTCGGCGGGCGCGGAGGTGGCGGTGGTGTCGCCGGACCGGGCGGCGCGGGCGGCGATCGGGCGCAACGTGCTGGACCCGGCGCGGCGGGCCGCGTCGGCGCGGGCCGGGTTCGCGCAGGCCGCCGCGGTGGCCGAGGAGGTGTCGGCCGTCTGGACCGCCGGGGGTTGATCTTCCGGGTGTCGGTGCCGGCTGGTATCAAGGCAGGCATCAGACACGGGTACGGAAGAGGGCTGTGATGGCGGGCCAGGGTTTGTCCACTGACGAGGTACAGGGCATCCGGGAGGCGCTGGCGGCCGGCCGCAGGCCCAGGGTGGTGTTCACGGCGGCGGCCGGGCAGATATCGGGCCAGCTCGGGCAGGTGGTGGAGCTGACCGACCCGGAGGTGTCCGAGGAGTTCGTGGTGGTGCGGTTCGGCCGCGACGAGCTGCCCTTCTCCCCCACCGACGTGGCGATCGCGCCGAAGGGGGCCGGGCGGCGGCCGGCGGAGCCGAAGCCGGAGCCCCCGGCCGAGGCGGCGCCGGCGGAGCCGGAGTTCGTGTTGGACGCGCCGCCGGTGCCGGCGCCGCGGCGGGAGGAGCCGAGGGTGGAGCAGCAGGCGGAGCCGAAGCCGGCGCGGCGGGCCGTGAAGGCGGTCAAGCCGAAGAACCCGGCCGGGTTGACGGTGACCCTGGCCTACGCCGAGGGCGAGTGGACGGTGGCGGCGCAGCAGGGCACGAAGGCCCTCGCGAAGCCGTACGTGGTGAAGCCGGCCGAGGCGCTGCGGATGGTGGCGCTGGTCGACGTGCCCGGCGTGCAGGAGGCGGTGGAGCAGATCCTCGCCGCCGAGCGGGCCGAGGCGGAGCAGCAGGCGGAGAAGCTGCGCGCCGAGCTGGCCGAGATCGAGGCGCGGCTGGCGGAGCTGCGCGAGGCCCGCTGAGCCGCACCCCGCGCCCCGGCCGGGTAGACGCCCCGGCCGGGGCGCGGGGCGTGCCCTGGACTGGTTCGACTTCACCGACGCGCAGGCGGCCGTGGAGCTGCTGCGCGCGGCGCCGCTGCGCGGATCGTGGCGCCGCCACCGACCAGGGCAACACACCGATGGCGGCCACCTTCGCCCGCGCCGGCTACCCGGTCGAGTGGGAGCGGATCGACCTGGTGTGAGACGCCCCGCGGGGCCGGTGCGACCCCCTCGCACCGGCCCCGGCGTCACCCGCGCCCACAGGTCTCTCAGTGTTGCGGGATGTTCTGTACCCCGATCCGCTTGCGGAACACCCAGTAGGTCCAGCCCTGGTAGGCCAGCACGATCGGGGTGAACACCACGGCCACCCAGGTCATGATCTTCAGGGTGTAGGGGGTGGAGGCCGCGTTGGTCGCCGTCAGCGTGCCGGCGGCGTCCAGGGTGGACGGCAGCACGTTCGGGAACAGCGCGGCGAACAGGGTCGCCACGGCCAGGGCGATGGCCACGGCCGTGCCGGTGAACGCCCAGCCCTCCCGGCGCACCCGGGCGGCGGCGACACCGGCGAGCAGGGCGAGGGCGGCGCCGACGGCGAGCACGACGGCGGCCGCGCTGGAGCGGATGCTCAGCGTCCAGGCCAGGAAGACCACCGCCACCACGGCGGTGCCGACACCGAGCTTGACGGCCAGCGCGCCGGCCCGCTCCCGGATGTCGCCGGCGGTCTTCAGGGCGAGGAACACCGCCCCGTGGGTGAGGAACAGGCCCAGGGTGGTCACCCCGCCGAGCAGCGCGTACGGGTGCAGCAGGTCGAGCAGGCCGCCGGCGTACTCGTGGTCGGCGCTCAGCGGCACGCCGCGCAGGATGTTCGCGAAGGCGACGCCCCACAGCACCGCGGGCAGGGCCGAACCCCAGAAGATGGCCCGGTCCCAGCGGCGCTTCCAGGCCGCCTCGGGGCGCTTGTGCCGGTACTCGAAGGCCACCCCGCGGGCGATGAGGGCGAGCAGGATCAGCAGCAGCGGCAGGTAGAAGCCGGAGAAGAGGGTGGCGTACCACTCGGGGAAGGCGGCGAACATGGCGCCGCCGGCGGTGATCAGCCAGACCTCGTTGCCGTCCCAGACTGGGCCGATGGTGTTGATCAGGACGCGGCGTTCCCGGTCGTCGCGGCCGAGCACGGGCAGCAGCATGCCGACGCCGAAGTCGAAGCCTTCGAGGACGAAGTAGCCGGTGAAGAGCACGGCGACGAGGAGAAACCAGATGGTCGTGAGTTCCACGGTGGGCTCCGGGGTCAGTAGGCGAACGCCAGCGGGCGCTCGGCGTCGTCGGTGTCGTCCTCGGCGGGCTGCGGGGTGACGTCGGGCACGCCGGCCTTCGCGTAGCTGACCAGCAGCTTGAACTCGATCACCGCGAGGGTGGCGTAGATCAGGGTGAAGGCGGTGAACGAGGTGAGCACCTCGGTCAGCGAGACGCTGCGGGACACGCCGTTGCGGGTGAGCATCTCGCCGAAGACGATCCACGGCTGGCGGCCCATCTCGGTGAAGATCCAGCCGAAGGAGTTGGCCAGCAGCGGCAGGGCCGGCATGACCAGGCCGGCGCGCAGCAGCCAGCGGCTCGACGGGGTGCGCCCCTTGCGGTGGGTCCAGAGGACGATCAGGGCGATCGCGGCGGCGGCCATCCCGAGCGCGATCATGAAGCGGAAGCTCCAGTAGGTGACCGGGATGATCGGGGTGTAGCTGCCGGCGCCGTACTGGCTGGCGTACTGGGCCTGGAGGTCGTTGATGCCGTGCACGGTGCCGTTCGGGTCGCCGGTGCCCAGGTAGGACAGCAGGTACGGGATCTTCAGGGCGAAGATCTCCCGGCTGCCGTCGAGGCTGCCCACGGTGAGCACGGAGAACGAGGCGGGGCTCTCGGTGGTGTAGAGGCCCTCGGCGGCGGCCATCTTCATCGGCTGCACCTGGGTCATGATCTTGCCCTGGATGTCCCCGGTGAACAGCACCAGCGCCGCGGAGACGAGCACCACCCAGGAGCCGAACTTCGTGGCGAAACGGTAGGCGTCGGTGTCGGCGCCGGAGCCGCGGATGACGTGCCACAGCCCGACGGCCACGATCAGGGACCCGGCGACCAGGAACGCGCCGGACAGGGTGTGCGGAAACGTGATCAGGGCGACCTTGTTGGTGAGCACCGCGACGAAGTCGGTCAGCTCGGCACGGCCGGTGTCCGGGTTGATCCGGTAGCCGACCGGGTTCTGCATGAACGAGTTCGCGGCGAGGATGAAGTAGGCGGACAGGTTGGTGCCGATCGCCGCGGCCCAGATGGCGGCCAGGTGCAACCGCTTGGGCAGCCGGTCCCAGCCGAAGATCCACAGGCCGATGAAGGTGGACTCCAGGAAGAACGCGACGAGGGCCTCGATCGCCAGGGGCGCGCCGAAGATGTCGCCGACGAAGCGCGAGTAGTCCGACCAGTTCATGCCGAACTGGAACTCCTGGACGATGCCGGTGACCACGCCCATCGCGAAGTTGATGAGGAAGAGCTTGCCGTAGAACTTGGTGAGCTTGAGGTACCGCTCGTTGCCGGTGCGGTGCCACAGGGTCTGCAGGATGGCCACCAGCACGGACAGGCCGATGGTCAAGGGCACGAAGAGAAAGTGGTAGACGGTGGTGACACCGAACTGCCAGCGGGCGACGTCCAACGCGTCCACCTGAAACCCCCAGCTGTGCATACTACGAGACGTAGTAAATACTACTCGGCGTCGTAGCAGGACGTGCAGGGCCACAGGGCCCGATCCGGCCCGGGACCAATGACCCTGATCACCCCGGGAAACCGGTCAGGATTCAAGAAGCGCCGGCCCGCGGCCGCTCCGTAGCGTGACCGGCGTGCACCTGATCAGCAGGTACGGAGAAGGGGACAACGCATGAAGGCCCACGTCAGCTCGATCCTCCTCGGCGTCAAGGACATGGAGCGCGCCAAGCGGTTCTACACCGAGGGTCTCGGCTGGAAGATCGCGCAGGACTACGGCGTCTCGGTGTTCTTCGCGCCGGACGGCGGCTCGCCCGTCGGCTTCTACGGCCGCGACGGCCTGGCCGAGCAGGTGGGCGCCAGCCCCGAGGGCGGCGGCTTCAGCGGCCTGGTCCTCACCTACGTGGTCCGCAGCGAGGGGCGGATCGACGAGGTCATGGCGGAGGCCGAGAAGGCCGGCGCCACGATCCTCAAGCCCGCCGGTCCCCTGCCCTGGGGCGGGTACGGCGGCACCTTCGCCGACCCGGACGGCTACATCTGGAGCCTCGGCTACAGCGCCCAGGGCGAGAACCAGCCCTACGCCGAATAGCGCGGCCGGCCGGTGTCCTCCGCCGCCGTGGAGGACACCGGCCGCCGGGGCGTACCCGGGATCGGTCGCCTCGCTCACCCCGGCGCGTGCGACCATCCAGCACTGATGGACACCCCGACCACCCACTGGCGGGCGCCCCTGCTGTGGCGCGCCGCGCAACTGGCCGCCCGCGCCCTCGTCGGCCTGCTCGGCCGCCTCGAGGTCACCGGCGACGTGCCGGAGGACCTGCGGCACGGGCCGCTGATCCTGGCCGCCAACCACATCAGCCCCTTCGACCCCGTGGTGCTCGCCGCGGCCTGCCAGGTCCGCGGCATCCGCCCGCGGATCATGGCCACCGGCGGGCTGTTCCGCGCCCCGGTGATCGGGTCGCTGATGCGCCGCGCCGGGCACATCCGCGTCGACCGCGGCACCAGCTCCGTGCACCACTCGCTGGAGATGGCCGCCGGCGCGGTGGCCGGCGGCTCGGTGGTGCTGGTCTACCCGGAGGGACGCATCGGCCTGGACCCCGGCATGTGGCCCGAACGGGGCAAGACCGGCGCCGCCCGGCTCGCCTTCGCCAGCGGCGCTCCCGTCGTCCCGGTCGCCCAGTGGGGCTCGCACGAGGTGCTGCCCTACCGGGCGCCGAAGGGCATGCTGCGCGGCCTCGCGCGGGCGGTGCTGCGGCGGCCGGTCATCCGGGTGCGCTTCGGCGCCCCGGTGCTGCTGCGTGACCTGCACCCCGGCACCCCGGGCGCGGCCCGGCGGGCCACCGACCGGATCATCGACGCGATCACCGACGACCTCGCGCCGCTGCGTCCCGACGAGCCGGACCGGCCCCGCCACGTCGATCCCGGCCGGCCCACCGAGACCACCCGGACGCACCGCCCCCGCCCGGCGCGCTGACCGGGCAGGCTTCGCCGGCCACCGGCCGGGGTATGCGACACGGTCACCCCAGCCGGCTGAGAGGAAACGACCGTGGCGTCCATCCGGGCCCTGGTGCTCAACTGCACGCTGAAGCCGTCCCCCGCCCCGTCCAGCTCGGGGGTGCTCGGTCAGGAGGTGCTCGACGCGCTGGCCGGCCAGGGGGTCTCCGGGGAGATGGTCCGGGTCGTCGACCACTCCGTGCGCTTCGGGGTTTCCACGGACGAGGGTCACGGGGACGGGTGGCCGGCCATCCGCGCGAAGCTCCTCGCCGCGCAGATCCTGGTGCTCGCCACCCCGATCTGGCTGGGCCAGCCGTCGGCGGTCTGCAAGATGGTCCTGGAACGGCTGGACGCCGAGCTGTCCGAGACCGACCCCGAGGGCCGGCTGCGCACGTACGGCAAGGTGGCCGGCGTCGCCGTGGTCGGCAACGAGGACGGCGCGCACCACACCATCGGCCAGGTGCAGCAGGCGCTCAACGAGGTCGGCTTCACCTGCCCCGCCGCCGGAGCCACCTACTGGGTCGGTGAGGCGCTGCACACGACCGACTACATCGATGCCCGCCCCAAACCGGACACCACCGGCCGTACCACCTCGGCGTTGGCGCTCAACAGCGCGCACCTGGCGCGGCTGCTGGCCGAGCAGCCGTACCCGCCGCCGCAGACCCGCGACGCCGGGGTCAGCCCGAGCCGGCAGCCGGGCTGACACGCTCACGTCGGGCGTTCCGCTGCGCCGACCCGCCGCCCGGTGCGACCCTGCGAGCGGAAGGCGGCAGCCGACGGCGGAGGCGGGGATGAGCGCACCGACGGTCCTGATCACCGGCACGTCCACCGGCATCGGCCTGGAGACCGCCGTGGGCGCGGCCCGCGCCGGGTGGCGCACCGTCGCCACCCTGCGCGATCCCGCCCGCGCCGACCGGCTGCGCGCGGCCGCCGACGCCGCCGGGGTCGGCGATTTGCTGGAGGTACGCCGGCTCGACGTCGTCGACCAGGCCGAGGCGGCCGCCTGCGTGGCCGAGGTGGTCGCCCGGCACGGGCGGCTCGACGCGGTGATCAACAACGCCGGTGCCGGGCACGTCGGCACCCTCGAACGGGAGACCGTCGACGTCGTCCGGGCCGTCATGGAGGTCAACTTCTTCGGCGTCCTGCACGTCACCCGGGCCGCGCTGCCGCACCTGCGCGCCACCCGGGGACGGCTGATCACCGTGACCAGCGTCGGCGGGGTCATCGGGCAGCCGTTCAACGAGGCGTACTGCGCCGCGAAGTTCGCCGTCGAGGGCTTCATGGAGAGCCTCGCCCCGGTCGCCGCCACCCTCGGGGTCAGCGTCACCGTGATCGAGCCGGGCGCCGTGGCCAGCGAGTTCGTCACCAACGTCGGCCTCGACGCCGAGGCCGCGGTGGCCGCCGCCGGCGTGTACGGGCCGGCGCTGCGCGCGTACCTGGACCGCACCGCCGCCGCGTTCGCCGCCGCCCAGTCGCCCGCGGACGCCGCCGCCGCGGTGGTGGCGACGCTCATCGACCCGGAGCCGGCGCCCCGGGTGCAGACCTCCGCGGCCGCCCGGCAGTTCGTCGGGGTCAAGCTGGCCGACCCCGACGGGCTCGGGGTGACCGCGCTGACCTCCGGGTGGGTGCGCTGAGGCTCAGCCGGCGGCGGCCAGTCGGGCGTCCAGCGCGGCCAGGTCCGGCACGAACCAGATGTGGTCGTGGCGGTTGGACTCGGCCACCAGGGCCCGCAGCGCGCCGCTGGCCGCCACGTGCGCGGAGATGTCGCCGACGACGACCAGCCGCATCCGGTAGTTGACGAACTTCTGCATGACGTCCCCGGCGAAGCGGGTGCCCAGGGAGAAGAAGCTCGGGTCGAGCCTGCCGGCGGGCACGGCGACCACCTCGGCGCCGCCGAAGGCCGCGCCGATCAGGTCCAGGGCCGCCTCGGTGGTGGCCACCGGTGGGCCGGCCGGGTCGCAGACCAGCACCGGCACCCCGGCCCGCTCCTCCAGCACGTCAGGCATCGCCGGTCTCCGTCCCGATGAGCAGGTCGTTGTCGCCGGTCAGCACGGCGTCGACCAGGCGCAGCAGGTCGGCGGTGGCGGCGGCGTCGCCCAGGATCACGATCTTCATACGGTGGCGTTCCTCGTCGTGGACGGTCTGCACGCGCAGCGGGCGGGCGGGGTCGTGGTGGGTGTTGACACCGGCCAGCACCAGCGTGGCCAGGCGGTCGGCCGCGGCCCGGTCGACCCCGTCGACCTGCACGATGCTCGACACCTCCACCGCGGGCGGCCCGGCCGCCGGGGCGGGCCGGCCGGTCAGCGCGTCCAGGTCGGCGCGGGCGATCCGGTACTGCTTGCCGATCCGCACGGCGCGCAGCCGGCCGTCGCGGATGTAGCCGCGCACGGTGCGCACGTGCAGCCCGAGCAGCTCCGCCACCTGCTCGACCGAGTACATGCCATTCCCCATCGTTCCCCATGCTAGCGCTAACAGGGCGCGATAGGGAACTTTGTTACCCCGACCCCAGCCGGTCACCCGTACGCCACCCACGCCCGGCATACTTCCGGCGTGCAGCCCCGTCACGGCTACCTCGACGCCCCCGCGCCACTGGCCTTCGCCCACCGCGGCGGCGCGGCCGAGGGCGACGAGAACACCGCCGCCGCGTTCGCCCGCGCCATCGCCCTGGGCTACCGCTACGTGGAGACCGACGTGCACGCCACCGCCGACGGCGTACCGGTGATCTTCCACGACACCACCCTGCGCCGGGTCACCGGCGAGCCCGGCCGCATCGCCGACCTGCGCTGGGCCGACCTGGCCTCGGTACGCGTCGGCGGCGCCGCCGTGGTGCCCCGCCTCGACGAGGTCCTCGGCGCCTGGCCCGAGGTCCGCTTCAACGTCGACGTCAAGGCCGACGGCGGTGTCGTCCCGACCGTCGACACGGTGGCCCGCACCGGGGCCGGCGACCGGGTGCTGCTCGCCTCGTTCAGCGACGCCCGGCTGGCCCGGCTGCGGGCGCTGGCCGGGTCGAAGGTCGCCACCGGCCTCGGCATGCGCGGGGTGGCCCGGCTGCGGATGGCCTCCCTGCACGGGCGACCCATGCGGCTGCCCCCGTCGGTGGTCGCCGCCCAGGTCCCCGTCCGGTACGGACGCCTGCCCGTGGTCGACCGGCGCTTCCTCGACTACTGCCACCGGATCGGCCTGCAGGTGCACGTCTGGACGATCGACGAACCCGCCGAGATGCACGACTTACTTGATCTTGGTGTGGATGGCATCATGACCGATCACGTCGGCGTGCTGCGCGACGTCTACCGCAGCCGCGGCCACTGGGCCGCCTGAACCTCGAGGACCCCGATGGCCGATACGGTCGCCCCCACCGTCGAGCCCGCCCGCCCGGGCAGCACCCGCCGGGAACGCACCGGCTGGTACTTCTACGACTGGGCGAACTCCGCCTTCCAGACCACGGTGATCACGGTCTTCCTCGGCCCGTTCCTCACCACCGTCACCGAGCTGGCCGCCGGCTGCGAGCTGGGCGCGGACAGCTGCGACGGGGTCGTGCACCCCCTGGGCATCCGGGTCGCCGCGGGCTCCTTCTACCCGTACCTGATCTCGCTGTCGGTGTTCCTCACCGTGTTCGTGCTGCCCGTGGTCGGCGCGATCGCCGACCGGTCCGCGCACAAGAAGCGGCTGCTCGCCCTCGCCGCGTTCACCGGCGCCGGCGCGACCATCGCGTTCGCCTTCGTCACCGGCGACCGCTACCTGCTCGGCGGGGCGCTGTTCCTGGTCGCCAACATCTCCTTCGGCGCCGCCGTTGTGGTCTACAACTCGTTCCTGCCGCAGCTCGGCGGCCCCGACGACCGGGACGCCATCTCCAGCCGCGGCTGGGCCATCGGCTACCTCGGCGGCGGGCTGCTGCTCGCGCTGAACCTCGTCGCGGTCACCCTGCTCAGCGAGGAGGGCAACCCGCAGCGCACCCTCGACCTGGCCCGCTGGTCGATCGTCTCGGCCGGCGTCTGGTGGGCGGCGTTCACCCTGCTGCCGCTGCGCTGGCTGCGCGAACACCCCGCCGCCGCCGCGGCGGCCCGGGTCGGCCGCGGCAACGTGCTCACCGACGGGTTCCGGCAGCTCGGCCACACCCTGCGCAACATCAAGGCCTACCCGCTGACGCTGTTCTTCCTGCTCGCCTTCCTGGTCTACAACGACGGCATCCAGACCGTCATCACCCTGGCCAGCCAGTACGGCACCGAGGAACTGAAGCTGGAACAGAGCACGCTGATCGTGACGATCCTGCTGGTGCAGTTCCTGGCCTTCGGCGGCGCGCTCGCGCTGGGCGCCCTGGCCCGACGCATCGGCGCCTGGAAGACCGTGCTGCTGTCCCTGGTGCTCTGGACCGGGGTGATCATCGCGGCGTTCCGGCTGCCCGCCGAGGCGCCGGTGCCGTTCATGGTGCTCGGCGGGTGCATCGGCCTGGTGCTCGGCGGCAGCCAGGCGCTGAGCCGGTCGCTGTTCAGCCAGCTCATCCCCACCGGCAAGGAGGGCGAGTACTACGGCTTCTACGAGATCAGCGACAAGGGCACCAGCTGGCTCGGGCCGCTCGCCTTCGGCCTGGTGTTCCAGCTGACCTCCTCCTACCGGGTGGGCCTGGTCTCACTGCTGATCTTCTTCGTGGTCGGGTTCGCGCTGCTGGCCGCCGTGCCGATCCGCCGGGCCATCGTCGCCGCCGGCAACACCCCGCCCCGGGTGCTGTGAGGTTCACCCGCGCCGTGCGCGGGCAAGATCCTTCCGGATCGATGGGCTAGGCTGCCCCGACGTGACCGACGACGCCGCTGCCGCCCCGATCTGCCTGGCCCTCCCGCTTCCGGGCCCCGGCGACGACCGTGCCGGCGGCTGCGCCGCCGCCCGCGCCGTGAACGGCCGGCCCCTGCACGCCGCCGCGCTGAAGTTCTTCTGGGGGCCGATGGACTGCGGCAAGTCCACGATGGCGCTGCAGATGAACTACAACCACGCCCGGCAGGGCCGGCGCGGCCTGGTGACCACCCGCATCGACCGCTCGCTCGGCCCGCAGGTCACCACCCGCATCGGGCTGGCCCACTCCGCCGTCGAGGTGACCGACGAACTGGACCTGCGCGACCTGGTCCGCGACGCCTGGGCCGAGGGCGTCCGCGTCGACTACCTGATCTGCGACGAGGCGTCCTTCTACGACCTGGCCCACATCGAGCAGATGGCCGACCTGGTCGACAACTTCGACGTCGACGTGTACGCCTTCGGCCTGGCGACCGACTTCCGCTCCTGCCTGTTCCCCGCCGCGCAGCGGCTGTTCGAACTCGCCGACGAGGTGGCCCGCATCCAGGTCGAGGTGCTCTGCTGGTGCGGCCGCGAAGGGCGGCTCAACGCCCGGGTCGTCGAGGGCCGGGTGGTGCGCGAAGGCGAGCAGGTCGTCATCGGCGACACCGTGGACACCGCCGACGTGCGCTACCAGGTGCTGTGCCGGCGCCACTACCGCTCCGGCGACCTCGGCCCGCGCGCCTGACGGGCGCGCGCCTGGTACAAACGGCGCGTGCGAACCGAGGTCATCACCACGGCAGCGGACGACGGCCGACGCGCGCGCCTGCTGCCGCACGGGGTCGGCGTGGTCGCCGACGTGGCGGCGGTGGCCGCGCTGCTCGCCGGCGGCGGCCGGCCCATCGTCCTGGCGGCCAGCGCGGGCGCCGTCCTGGCCGGCGGTTACCTCCTGGTACGCCGCCTGGGGCAGCCGGTCGACCGGACCGCGCTGCTGGGCCTGGCCGTCGCGGTCGCCGGCGCGGCGATCTTCGGCTACGCCGCGCGGCCCGCACCGGATCCCCAGGCCGGCGCCGTGGCGCAGGATGGCATGGCGCGGGACGGGGCGGCGACACCGGGCCCCGCCACCACGAATGCGCCACCGCCGCCCGCCGGGTCCCGGGCCTGGCTGTTCGACCTGCCTCCCGTCGAGGGCGGCGAGGGCTGGCGGCACCGCCCCGCGACCGTCGCCGGCCACCGGTACGAGCAGAGCCTCGTCGCGTCCACCTGCTTCGCCACCAACGACGAGACGGCGTCGTTAAACCTCGGCACGGGCTTCACCCGGTTCCAGGCCCGGGCCGGCGTGGCCGACACCGCGCCGGGCGACTACCGCACCCGGTTCACCGTGCTGGTCGACGGCGAGGTGGCCTTCCGCCGGGAGTTGGGGCTCGGGGACGTCGCCGAGGTGGATGTGCCGGTAGCCGGCAAGCTCCGACTGGTGCTGAAGGTCGAGAGCGTCGGGCTCACGTCCTGCGACGACGCGGCGGCCTGGATCGAGCCGAAGCTGGGGTGACCGCGGTCAGAACGGGTCGCCGCAGACCCGCCACTTCCCGTCCTCCTGCACGATCGGCAGCTCCCGCTCCTCGCTGCCGCCGCCGTCGCGGGTCAGCCGCACCGTCACCGTGCCGCGGGGCCGGCCGCCCCGCGTCTGCACCGCCACGTCGACGATCTCGTAGCCGCTGACCTGCGGCGGGGTGCGCACCCAACTGCCGAAGCCGACCTGGCTCCACTTCCCGCGGGCCTCCCGGCACAGCTTGTCGTACGCCTGGTCGGTGTCCCCGGCGGCGACCTCGCGGAAGAACGCCTCGGCGGTGTCCCGGACCGGGCCGTTGGCCTGCAGCACCACCTGCACGTTCCAGACGCCGAGGCCGGCCACCCCGACCAAACAGGTGCCCAGCCCGAGGACGGCGACCAGCGCACCGGCGCGTACCGGCCGGCGGCGGCGCCGGGCCGGCCGGCTCCCCGCCCGTTCCCTGCCCATCACCACCGACGGTAAAGACTGGCGGGCCGGTCCGCAGGAAGTTGTGACGGCCCGGCCCGACGGGTCGCTCGGCGGCGATCCGCCGGACGAACCTGACAGAAGATGGCAGGTACCTTCGGCAGACTGCCGGCATGACAGAGCACGCCGACCTCGCGATGGTCAACCTCGACAGCTCCGACCCGGCCGCCCACGCCGCGTTCTACTCCCGCGCCCTCGGCTGGGAGGTCACCCACAGCCAGGCCGAATACGCCATGATCAGCAAGGACGGAACCTCGATCGGCTTCGGCCTGGTACCCGGGTACGCGCCGCCGGCCTGGCCGGACGACACGGCCGGCAAGCGCTACCACCTCGACCTCTACGTCGACGACGTGGCCCTGGCGGAGAAGGACCTCGTGGCGGCCGGCGCGACCCGGCCGGAGTTCCAGCCGGGGGGCGAGCGGTGGACCGTGCTGCTCGACCCGATCGGCCAGCCGTTCTGCCTCTGCCCCCGGCCGCAGGGCTGACCACCCCCGCCGGCCCGCCGGGGTTGTTCGGCGGGCCGGCGGGCCGTCAACGGAAGTCGGCGACGTGCCGCGCCGCCCAGTCGGCGAAGCCGCGTGGCTCCCGGCCGAGCAGCCGCGCGACGTCCGGGCTGACACGCTGCTCGGCCGGTGCGGGCGTGCCCAGGATGCCCAGGGTCGCCGTCACCACCGGCTCCGGCATGAACGCCAGCAGCTGCTGCCGCGCCTCCTGCGGGGTCTGCTCGACGAACCGGACCGGCTCGCCGAGCGCCGCCGCGAGCGCCGCCGCCCGCTCGCGGGGCGAGACCGCCGCAGGGCCGGTCAGCTCGTAGGTGCCGCCGGCGTGGCGGCTGTCGCGCAGCGCGATCGCCGCGACCTCGGCGATGTCGGCCGGGTCGACGCTCGGCAGCGCCACGTCGCCGAAGGGCGCGTGCACGATCCGCCCGGAGCGCACCCCGGGCGCCCAGGCGAGGGCATTGGAGTGGAAGCCGGCCGGCCGCAGCACCGTCCACTCCAGCCCGGACGCGCGGACCGCCTCCTCCTGCTCGGGTGGGTGGCGCTTCGTGGCGACGCCCTGCGAGGACAGCAGGACCACCCGGCGTACGCCCGCCTGCCGCGCGGTGTCGAGGATGGCGCCCGGGTCCGCGCCGCCGGTCAACTGCCCGCCGGTGAACAGCAGGAACAACGCCTCGGCGCCGTCGAACGCCGTCTTCAGCCCGGCCGGGTCGGCCAGGTCGGCGCGGACCGCCCGTACGCCCGGTGGCAGATCCGCCGCGGCGACGCGCCGGGACACGGCCGTCACCGGTTCACCCGCCCCGGCCAGCGCCCGCACCAGCGGCCGTCCGACGTTCCCCGTCGCGCCGGTAACCACGATCATGAGGTGCCCCTCTCGGTGTCAGATGTGAACACCGAGCACGTTAATCTCCTGCGTATAGTAGGTACCTAGAGGAAAGTAACGGCTTCGGGAGGAACTGTGAGCAGCACCACCTGGCAGCCCCGGACCGGCGGTGACCCGGAACAGGCCTGCCCGATCGCCCCGGTGGTCGACCTCGTCTTCAGCCGCTGGACCACGCCGATCCTCTGGGCCCTGCACGAATACGGCCGGCAGCGCTTCGTCGAGCTGGAACGGCGGCTCGCCACCATCACCCCGAAGGTGCTCACCCAGCGGCTGCGGCAACTCGAACGCGACGGCCTCGTGCGGCGCACCTACCACGCCGAGGTCCCACCCCGGGTGGAATACGAGATCACCGAGCTGGGGAGCAGCCTGGCCCCGCTCTTCGCCCACCTGGCGCAGTGGTCGGCCGGCCACCTCGACCGGGTCGAGCAGGCCCGCCAGGACTACGACGCCCGCCAGCGGCCGTCGCGCGGGCGCTGAACGGTCAGCGCAGGGGACCTCGGGCGACCGCCGCGCGCATGGCGGCCGGATCGCCCGCCGGGACGTACTCCAGCCACCACGTCGCGCCGGCCGCCGCCAGCTCCGCCAGGTAGGCCCGCTCGGCCCGCTCGTCGGGTCGCCGCCGCCGGCCACCGATCGCCACGTCGAACGGCTGGCCGTCGGCGCGGGTCGCCGGCAGCGCGGCGACGAGGTCGCGCACCTCGTCGGGAGCGACGTCGGACCAGCCGGCCGTGTCGGTCAGCTTGTAGGGCACGATGCCGTCCGCGCGGGCGGCCCGCCGCAGCACGGCCCCGGCCTGCAGGCTGCCGCCGACCCAGACCGGCACCCGGGGCGACTGCACGGGCGCGGGCCGCAACGCCACCCCGTCGGCCCGGTAGTGCGCGCCCCGGTGCGTGACCCGCTCGCCGCCGAGCAGCCCGACCAGCAGGTCGAGGCCCTCGTCGAGCATCGCGGCGCGGGTCTTCACGTCGGTCGGCTCGCCGAACGCGGCGAGCCCCCGGTCGGCCGGGTCGCCGACACCCACCGCGACCCCGGCCCGCCCGCCGGAGAGGTGGTCGAGGGTGAGCACCTCGCGGGCCAGCTTGGCCGGGCGGCGCCGGGGCAGCGCGGTCACCGTGGTGCCCAGCCGGACCCGGTCGGTGCGGCCGGCCACCGCCGCCAGCACCAGCCAGGGATCCCAGGTCGGCGGGTCGTCCCCGGCGTGGTGGATGAGGTAGTCCTCCAGGAACACCCCGTCCCAGCCGGCCCGCTCGGCCAGCTCGCCGAGCGCGACCAGGTCGGACACCGTCACCGAGGCGCCTCCGCAGGAGATCTCCAGCCCGTGCCGCATTCCGGCACCCTACGGCCGGGGTGCGACGGTCAGGCCGGGGACATCACCTCGAAGAGGTTGCCCGCGTCGTCGCGGAAGAACAGTCCCCGGGCGCACAACGGATGGTCGGTGCGACCGTTGTCCGGCTCCCCCGGCTCGCTGCCGTAGGGCACACCGGCGGCGCGCAGCCGGGCCAGGATCGCGTCGAAGGTGGCCGGGTCCACGTCGAAGGCCAGGTGGTGCCCCTCCGGCGCGGGAACGCTCATGAAGTCCATGGTGAGCTGGTCGTTGACCCGTACCGGGGCGAAGTGGCCGTGCCGGCCCGCGGGCGGCAGGACCGGCAGACCCATCACGTCGGCGAAGAACCGGGCGGCGGCGTGGTGGTCGCGGGCCGGGACGATGGTGTGGTTGAGGGTGACGGTCATCGACTCTCCTCCGGAGCGGCCGGCGCGAGCGCGCCGTGCAGGAACAGGTCGACCAGCTCGGTCGGGGTGGGCCGGTCGTCCGCCAGTGGCGGGCGGCCGGGCAGCAGGACGGCGAGGAACAGGGCGGCCAGCCGGTCGGCCGGCAGCCGCAGCCGATCCCCTTCCGGGGCGAACAGGGCCGCGACCGCCGCCCGGGTGGCGGTAGCCGACTCCTGGCGGGCGGCGCCGTCGGGCGGCGGCTGGTCCCCGGCCGCGGCGCGGCGGGCCCGGCCGGGGCGGCCGGCGGTGTGGGCGACGGCGAGCACCGCGCCGAGCCGGTCCAGGTGGGCAAGCAGCGCCGTGGCGGCGGCGGTGAGCCTCTCGGCCAGCGGCTGGTCCAGCGGGATTGCGGCCAGTTCGGCGAGCGCGGTGTCGGGGCGCAACGCCTCGGCGACGGCGGCGTCGAGCAGGGCGTCCTTGTCGGGGAAGGCACGGAAGACGGTCGCCTCGCCGATGCCGGCGGCGCGGGCCACCTGCGCGGTGGTGACCGCCGCACCGTGCGTGGCGAGCAGGGGCAGTGCGGCCCGCACGATCATGGCCCGGCGCTCGTCGGGGCTCATGCCGGGGGCGCGGCGCCGGGGTGGCTGTGGATCGGTCATGCCGGACAGCATGCGGAGTGAGTACTCACTCCGTCAAGCGGTTATCCGCGCCGGCGGGCGCGGGCGGCCCAGATCGCGTACGCCGGGTCACGGTCCAGGTTGTGCCGGTCCCGGTCGTAGCGGCGGGTGGTGCGCGGGTCCGCATGCCCCATGGCGTCCTGCACGTCCTCCAGCGGCACCCCCTCGGCGCGGGCCGTCGTGGCGAACGCGTGCCGCAGCGAGTGCGGGGACAGCTTCGCCCAGGCGGGGATCCCGGCGGCCTGGGCGAGCCGGCGCACCAACCGGAACACCGCGTGCCGGTCCAGCCGCCCGCCGGTCGCGGTGGCCAGCAGCGGACCGGTCAGCTCCGGCACGCTCACCCCCTCGGCCGCGGCGCGCGCCGCCAGGTAGGCGTCGATGGCGTACGCGGTGCCGGGGGTGAGCGCGCGCCGGCGGACCTTGCCGCCCTTGCCGACGAACCGGACGCTGCGGTGCCCGCGCTCGGCGCCCAGGTCGGCGAGGTCCAGCGAGACCAGCTCGCCGACCCGTAGCCCCAGGTCGGCCAGGAGCGCGATGGCGGCCCGGTTGCGGGCGGCCGTCGGACCCGTGTCCGCGTCGGCGGCGGCCAGCAGCGCGTCCACCTCGTCGGGGGTGAGCCCGATCGTGGCCGAGTGGTCCCGGTCGACCCGGGGACGGTCGGCGGCGGCGACCGGGTTGGCCTCCAGGGCCCGCAGCTTGACCAGGAAGTCGTACCAGCTCGACAGGGCCGACAGGCGGCGGGCCACGGTGGCCGGGGTCAGCGGCCGACCGCCCCGCCCGCACGGCGTGGACTCCAGCTCCCGCCCGTAGGCGTTGACGTCGAGGAAGCTGGCCCGCAGCGGGTCGAGGCCCCGGCCGGCGCACCAGCTCAGCCAGCCGGCGACGTCCCGCCGGTACGCGTCCCGGGTGTGCTCGGACAGCCTCCGGTTGCGCAGCCACGCCTCGGTGAAGTCGGTCGGCCCGCCTTCAAGGGCGGGGACCGACCCGCGGGGCAGCACCTCGGGACGCAGCATGTGAGAAAGGCTCTCAGCCCGCCGGGCGATTCGCGACGAGGCGCGCCCGACGATCTCCCGCCGCCTCCACCGGCCGGCCTCTCCGCGGCGACCCGGGCGGCTTCGGCCGGCCGGCGCGCCGGCAGCCCACCGGACCGGGATACCGTCACGGCGTGCGTGCCAGCCGCCTGGTCTCCCTGCTGCTGCTCCTGCAGACGCGGGGCCGGATGACCGCCCAGGAGCTCGCCGACGCCCTGGAGGTGTCGGTCCGGACCGTTTACCGAGACGTCGAGTCGCTCGGCGCCGCCGGCGTCCCGGTGTACGCCGACCGGGGCCCGGCCGGCGGCTACCGGCTGCTGGAGGGCTACCGGACCCGCCTGACCGGGCTGACCGCGCCGGAGGCCGAGGCGCTGTTCCTGGCCGGCATGCCCGGTCCGGCCGCCGACCTGGGCCTCGGGCCGGTGGTGGCGGCCGCCGAGCTGAAGGTGCTCGCCGCGCTCCCCGACGAACTGGCCGACCGGGGTGGCCGGGCCCGGCAGCGGTTCCACCTGGACGCGCCCGGCTGGTTCCGGCACCCCGAACCCACCCCGCACCTGACCGCGCTGGCCCGGGCCGTGTGGGAGGACCGGCTGGTGGAGATGCGCTACCGGCGCTGGCGTGCGCCGCGCGAAGTGACCCGGGTGGTCGCCCCGCTGGGTGTGGTGCTCAAGGCGGGGCGGTGGTATCTGGTGGCCCGCTGCGACGAGCAGCTGCGCACGTACCGGGTCGGCGCGGTCCTCGACGTGGTGATCCGCGACGAGCGTTACGAGCGGCCCGCCGACTTCGACCTGGCCGACTACTGGCGGGAGTGGACCGAGCGCTACGAGCGGGACGTCTACCGGGACCAGGCCCGGATCCGGCTGACCGTGGCCGCGCTGGAGTTCATGCCGTACGTCTTCCCGCCGGAGATGAGCCGGGCGGCCCGTGCGGCGGCCGGCGAGCCCGGACCGGACGGCTGGCTGGAGACCACCGTGCCGATCGAGTCGGTGCGGCACGCCCACACCGAGCTGCTGAAGCTCGGCGCCGAGGTGGAGGTGCTGGCGCCGGCCGAGCTGCGCGAACGCCTCACCGCCACGGCGCACGCCCTGGCCCGGCTCTACCCGCCGGCCCCACCGGCGCCGGCGGGGGCGGCCGTGTCTCCGGCCACCCCCGCTCCGACCGCACCCTGACGGCCTCGCGCGCCCATCGTCCCCGGCACGCCGCCGTCAGGCGCTGATCACGCGGCGGCCGTTGCCCGCCGCCAATGACCGCGATCCGGGGCGGCTCGGCCCGCTCGGAGATCGGGACGCGCAGGGTCAGCACCCCGTTCTCGTAGCCGGCCTGGTCAACGCTCACGGTCGCCAGTAGACGCCCTGCTCGCGGGTGAGCAGCAGGTCGTCGACCAGGTAGCGGCGCAGGCTCACGTGATCGGCCTCGCCGCCCTCGCACCACCGGCGCAACGCGTCGTCCACGGCCCGCTCCGGATACCGCACACCCCGCTCGAAGGAGCGCTCGGTGATGTGCTCCAGCAGCACCCTTCGGCGGCCCCGCTGGGCGGGCAGCCGGGTCAGCGTGCCGTCGCGCAGGAAGGTGCGCAGGATCGTCTCGCGGGGGTTCGCGGCCGGCGCCGGGGCGGGCGGGCCGCCGGCGCGGGCGAAGTCCCGCAGCCGCTGGCCGTCGACCCGCAGCCCGGTCCCGTCGTCGGCCAGCACGCCGACGTCGGTGAGCCGGCGGACGGCGGTGGCGGCGTCCCGGGCGGACAGCCCGGTCCGGGACACGACGGCGGGGATGTCGGCGGCGCCGAGCACGATCGCGGCGAAGACGGCGCGGCGGCGCTCGTCGGCGAGCGCCCCCGCGAGGGCCTGTGCACTCATGATGGGCAGCCTGCCAGCGCCCGCCTCCGAGCGGCCACGGGTTTTCCGCCGGTCCCGCCGCGTCCACCAGGGAGCCGCGGCGGCGGGGCGGACCGGGTCAGGCGCGGACCGGCGCGGCGAAGTCGACGTCGGCGGTGTCGAGCGTGCCGGCGGTGCGGCCGGGCGCGGAGTGGAAGCGCCAGTAGAGGTTGGTGTGGGCGATGACCTGCTCCGGCGGTGGGGCGCCGTAGGCGGAGAGGTCCTCGGTGGTGTGCGCGTCGGCGACCAGCGTCGCGTCGTAGCCGCGGGTGATCGCGCCGTGCAGCGTGGACCGGATGCACGCGTCGGTCTGCGCGCCGGTCACGACCAGCCGGCCGACGCCGCGCGTGGCGAGGACCGACTCCAGGTCGGTCTCCTCGAAGGAGTCGCCCCAGGCTTTGTGCACCAGCGCCTCGCCGTCGCGGCGCACCAGCTCGGGCACGTACTGCCACTGCTCGCTGCCGGTGGGCAGGTCCTCGCTGCGGTGCTGCACCCAGACCACCTCGACGCCGGCGGCGCGGGCCCGGTCGACGAGGGCGGCGATGTTGCCGACCACCCGGTCCCGGTCATGGGCGTGCTGCACGACGCCGTTCTGCACGTCGATGACGAGCAGGGCGGCGTGCGGTCGGTCGACGAGCGTGCTCATGGCGCCTCCCGGACGGGTGTGGGCTGGTGGTGACCAACCTAGCCCCGCCCACCGACATTCCGGCCGGTCAGATCCGGCCGGGCTGCGGCTCGGCCGCCAGGGTGACCCGGCGGAGCAGGTCGGACAGGACCCGGCGCTCGTCCGGGGTCAGCGCGCCGAGAACCCGGTGCTCCTCGTCGCCGACCACCCCCATGGCGCGCTGCCAGGCGGCCCGGCCGGCGTCGGTGAGCTCCACGTCGATCCGGCGACGGTCCACCTCCGACGGGATCCGCCGGACGAAGCCCCGGCGGATCAGGGCGTCGACTCGCGCGGTGATCGAGGCGGGCGCCATCCGCAGGTCGCCGGCGATCTCCGAGGGCGCCGCCCGGCCGCCCCGGCCGGCGAGGGCGTGCAGGGTGCCGTACTCCTTCTCCTGGAGGTCCAGCTCGGCCAGCGCCCGGTCCTTCACCTCGCGCAGGTGCCGGCTGAGCAGCAGCATCCGGACGACCGCCCCCTCCACGTCGGGGTCCAGGTCGGGCACCACGGGCAGCCAGCGTTCGATGTGCTGGTCGACGGGATCGCGGTGGGTCACGCGAGCAACGGTACGCCGACGACGAAATATTCGTTGTCTAAATATTCGACGTCGAAGTAGTCTTCCCGAGTGACGCATCCCCTCCGGCTCCCCGCCTTCCGACTGCTGTTCCTCGGCCGCACCGTCTCCGCGGTCGGCGACGCCGTGGTCCCCACCGCGCTTGCCCTGGCCGTGCTCCGGGCCACCGGCTCGACCGCCGCCCTCGCCCTGGTGCTCGGCTGCGCGATGGTGCCCCGGCTGCTGCTGCTCCCCCTCGGCGGCGTGGTCGCCGACCGCTTCGACGCCCGCCGCGTCGCCCTCGGCACCGACCTGGTGCGCTGCGTCGCCCAACTGGTCGTCGGCATCGAACTGCTCGGCGGCGCACCCACCCTGGCCCACCTCGCGGTCGCCTCCGCCGTCGGCGGCGCGGCCTCGGCGTTCGCCATGCCGACCTCGTCCCCGCTGGTCGCCGGCACCGTCGAGGCCGACGGCCGGCAGCGGGCCAACGCGCTGATGGGCGCCACCGGCAACGCCAGCCGGCTGGCCGGCCCCGCCCTGGCCGGGCTGCTGGTCTGGACCGCCGGACCGGGGTGGGCGTTCGTGCTGGACGCCGCCTCGTTCGCGCTCAGCGCCGCGCTGCTGGCCGTCATCCGGGTGCGGCACGTGCCCGTACCGCACCGGTCGCTGCGCGCCGACCTGCTGTTCGGATGGCGCGAGGTCCGCTCCCGCGACTGGTACTGGAGCAGCCTGCTTGCCCACGGCGTCTGGAACGGCGCCGCCGCGGTGCTGCTCACCCTCGGCCCGGTCGTCGCCGTGGACCGCCTCGGCGGCGAGGGCGTCTGGGTGCTGCTCCAGCAGGCCGGCGCCATCGGCCTGCTGGCCGGGTCGCTGCTCGCCGCCCGGGCCCGCCCCCGCCGCCCGGTGCTGCTCGGCAACCTGGCCCTCGCCGCGTACGCGGCGCCGTTGCTGCTGCTCGCCGCCGCCGCGCCCGCCCCGGTGACCATCACCGCCTACTGCCTCGCGCTGATCGCCCTCGGCTTCCTCAACCCGGTCTGGGAGACCGTCGTGCAGGGCCAGTTCCCGCCCGAGGTGCTGGCGCGCGTCACCTCGTACGACTGGCTCATGTCGCTGGGCGCCATGCCGCTCGGGTACGCAATCGCCCCGCTCGCCGCCGACGCCTGGGGCGCCCCCGTCCCGCTCGCCGTGGCCGGGATGCTGGTCCTGGTCGCCTGCCTCGGGACGGCCGCCGTCCCCGGCGTACGCCGGCTGGGCTGGCCGGCCCCGACCCCGCCGGCCGCCGCGGAGCCCGCGCCGGCGGGGCGCTGAGGCGGACCGGTCAGAGCCGGTGCCCCGTGGTGGCGTCCACGTGCCCGGGCACCGCGTCGTGGCGCTCCCCGACGCTGGACGTGCCGGACGGCTCGAACATCAGGATCGACGCGCCGTCCGGCGCGGACGGCCGGTGCTCCACCCCGCGCGGCACCACGAACACCGCGCCGCGCGGCAGCACCACCTCGCGTTCCGCGCCGCCCGCCCCGTCGCGCAGGGCGATGCGCAGCTCGCCGTCGAGGACCAGGAAGAACTCGTCGGTGTGGTCGTGGGCGTGCCAGACGTGCTCGCCGGCCACCTTGGCGATCCGGACGTCGTAGTCGTTGACGGTGGTGACGATGCGGGGACTCCACAGCTGGTCGAAGCGCGCCAGGGCGGCGGCCAGCTCGATCGGCTCAGAACTCATCGGCCCATCCTCGCGCAGCGCCGCCGCTCAGAGGGGACGGTGCAGGACGTGCAGCCCCACCCGCCCGAGCGTGGGGTGCGTGAAGGACTCCGGCACGGTGCCGACCACCGTGAAGCCGAGCCGCCGGTACAGCGCGACGGCCACCGTGTTGGTCTCGACCACCGCGTTGAACTGCATCGCGACGAAGCCCTGGCGCCGCGCCCAGTCCAGGGCGTGCTCGCACAGCGCCCGGCCGACCCCGCGGCCCCGGGCGCCGGCGGCCACCATGAAGCTGGCGGTGGCCACGTGCGCGCCCGGCCCCGGCCGGTTGGCGCCCATCTTGGCGGTGCCGAGCACCGTGCCGTCCTCCTCGGCGACCACCGTGCGGCCCGGCGGCCGCTCCACCCACACCTCGTGGACCACCTCGGCCGGCCACGCCGGGTCGTAGGGGAAGGTCTCCTGGGCGGCGATGACGTCCTCGACGATCGGCCGGACCTGGTCCCAGTCGGTCTCGGCGTACTCCCGGATGCGCATCCCGCGCACGGTAGCCGGGCGCCCGGCGGCCGGACACCGGATTTCCGTCCGGCGGCGCGGGGCAGCGCGAGATGGCACGGCGGGACCATCATGGACGGGTGGCCGAACCCGTCACCGACCTCGACCGCCCCGACGCCGGGGCGTCCGCCGCGCCGACGACCCCGCCACCCGGGCCGCGCACCGCCGCGCCCTGGCTGGTCGGCGGGGCCGTCACCGCCGTGCTGCTGCTGCTCGCCGGCCGCTACGGCTACCACCGCGACGAGCTCTACTTCCTGCTCTGCGGCCGGCACCTCGACTGGGGCTACGTCGACCAGGGCCCGCTCGTGCCCGCCCTCGCGCGGCTGGCCGACACCCTCGCGCCCGGCAACCTGGTGCTCCTGCGCACCCCGTCGGCGCTGATCGCCGGCGCGGCCGTGGTGCTGGTCGCGGCGATCGCCCGGGAGTTCGGCGCGGGCCGCGGCACCCAGCTGGCCGCCGCCGTGCTGGCCGCCGCGGCCGGAGTGGTGCTGGCCGCCGGTCACCTGCTCAGCACGACCACTGTCGACCTGCTGGTCTGGCTGGTCGCGGCCTGGTGCGCAGTGCGGGTGCTGCGCACCGGCGACAGCCGCTGGGCGCTCGGCATCGGCCTGGCGCTCGGCGTGGGCATGCTCAACAAGCTGCTGCCCGGACTGCTCGCCGTCGGTCTGCTGGCCGGGGTGCTCATCGCCGGGCCGCGCCGGCTGCTGCGCGACCGGTGGGTGCTGGCCGGCGCCGGCGTCGCCGTCCTGCTCGCCGTGCCCGACCTCGCCTGGCAGGCCGCGCACGGCTTCCCCCAGCTCTCGGTGGCCTCGTCCATCGCCGGCGGCGACAGCTCCTACAGCGGCCGGGTCGACGCGATCGTGCTCCAGATGCTCATCATCAGCCCGTTCGCCACCCCGGTGTGGATCGCCGGCCTCGTCGCGCTGCTGCGCCGGCCCGGCTGGGCGGCGTACCGGGCGCTCGGCTGGGCCTGGATCGTGGTGTTCGCGATCGTCGTGCTCGCCGGCGGCAAGGGCTACTACGACGCCCCGCTGCTGCTGGTGCTCACCGCGGCCGGCACGGTGGTCACCGCCGACTGGGCGCGGCGCGGCGCGGCCCGGACGCGGCAGGCGCTGCTCGCCACGGCCGCCGCCCTGATGGTCGCCAGCAGCGCGATTCTGCTGCTGCCCACCCTGCCCGCCGACCGGCTGCCCGGCTTCGTGGTCGAGGTCAACTACGACGCGGGCGAGACCATCGGCTGGCCGGCGTTCGCCGACTCGGTCGCCGCCGTGCACCGGAGCCTGCCGCCCGGGGAGCGCGACCGGGCGATCGTGCTCACCGGCAACTACGGCGAGGCCGGCGCCCTGGCCCGCTACGGCCCGGCCCGCGGCCTGCCCCGGGCCTACTCCGGGCACAACAGCATGGCCGGGTTCGGCCGGCCGGCCGACGACGCCGACGTGGTGATCGTCGTCGGCTGGGAGCGCCCCGACCCGCTGCGCGCCTGGTTCACCGAGGTCACCGAGGCCGGCCGGGTCGACCAGCGCGTCGACGTGGACAACGACGAGAACGGCGGGCCGATCTTCGTCTGCCGCGGCCTGCGCCGCCCCTGGTCGCAGATCTGGGACAGTGAGGTGAGCCACGCCTCCTGAGCGGCGGGCGCACGGCCGCCGGGCGACCGGTGGGGCCGGGCCATACTTGTCGCCATGCTCTGGGGTGTCAGCGGACCGCTCTTCCTCCTCGACTACCTGGCGGCGGTCGCCGTGGCCGTCGCCGTCGCGCTGGCGGCGCGGGAGCTGACCGGCCGGCGGGCCCGGGGCGACCTCCCGGACGCGGTCGAGCTGGCCTACCTCACCGACCGCGCCCTGCTGGCCTGCCAGGTGGGCGTGGCCGCGCTGCACCGCGCCGGCGTGGTACGCCTCGGCGAGCTGGCCACCCTGTCGGTGGACGGCCCGCCGCCGCCCCGCTCGCCCGCGCTGGTCCGCGCCCTGCACGCCGCGCTGCGCCGGCCGCAGACCTGGGCCGCGGTGCTCGCCGACCCCGGTGTCGGCCGGGCCCTGCGCCGGCTGGTCGGCCGGCTCGTCCGCGACGGCTGGCTGCTCACCCCGGCGCAGCGGCGACGCATCGCGCTGGGCACCCTGCCGCTGTTCGCGGTCGCCGCGGTCGGGGTGACCCGGCTGGTGGAGAGCGCCGTCGAGGGTCGGGACGCCGGTGGCCCGGCCTCCGTGGTGGGCCTGCTGCTGTGCTGCCTGGCCACCGCGCTGGGCGGCTGGTGGCTGTGCGAGGTGCCGGAGACCGGCGCGGCCGCCCGCCGGCTGCTGCGCCGGCAGCGCCGGGAGCACGCCGAGCTGGACCCGCAGCGGCGGCCGACCTGGCGGGAGCGGGGCGCCGACCAGCTGCTGACCGCGATGGCGCTGTTCGGGCCGCGCCCGCTGCTCGCCGTCGACCCGGGCTTCGCCGTGCAGGTGGGAGTCGACCCGGAACGCAACCGCCCCGCCCCGGAGCCGAAACCCGCCCGCCGCTGAGGGCCGGCGCCTCCCCTGCCCGGCGCCGGCCCCCCACCGCTCAGCGCAGCTCGTCGGCGGACCGGATCACCCGCGCCAGGTCCCGCACCTCGGCGTCCTCGGTGGCGGCGGCCGCCCCGTCCGCGATGGCGGCCAGGTCGGTCAGCCGGACCGGCCCGTCGGACTCCGCACCCCGCAACGTCTCGGCGAACCAGGCCGCCGCGTAGCAGGCCCGCAGCCGTGGCGACGCCGTGGCGAAGCCGCGCTGCACGTCGGCGACGGTCACCGACCCGTACGTCTCGGCCGGGGTCCGGTCGGCCGGGTCGGTCCAGCGCACCTGCACCTGGGCGATCCGGTCGGAGGGGGCCGCGCCCTCGGCGAGCCGGACCGCGTACAGCGCGGTGACGCTGTGTCCGGGGCCGACCTCGCCGCCGTCGACCCGGTCGTCGCGGAAGTCCTCGTCGGCCACGGCCCGGTTGTCGTAGCCGACCAGCCGGTAGGAGCGCACCGCCTGCGGCGCGAAGGTCACCTGCACCTTGGCGTCCAGCGCCCGCACGCTCAGCGTGGCCGGCAACTGCCGGACGAACACCTCGCGGGCCTGTTCCCGCTCGCTGACGTAGACGGCGAAGCCGTCGCCCCGGTCGGCGAGCTGTTCCATCAGCTCGTCGCCGTAGCTGCTGCCGACGCCCACGCCGAGCAGGGCGATCTGCTTCTCCGCCTCGGCGCGTACCCGGCGCAGGATCGGCTCGGCCTCGGTGCTGCCGACGTTGGCCAGCCCGTCCGAGAGCACGATCACCCGGTTCGTCCGGCCGGAGCGGAAGCCGTCCCGGGCAACCCGGTACCCGAGCACCAGGCCGGCCTCCAGGTTGGTGCTGTCCCTGGTGTGCAGCGAGTCGATCGCCGCGTGCAGCGGCCGGGCGTCGGCGACCGGCGTCATCTCCCGCACCACCCGGGCCTCGTCGCTGAACTCGACCACGGCGATGGAGTCGGTGGGACGCAACTGGTCCACCAGCGTGTGCAGGGCGTCGCGGACCAGGTCGAGCCGGCCCGGCTCGCCCATCGACCCGGAGACGTCGATGACGAAGGTGAGCGCCGCGTCGGGGCGGCGTTCCTCGTCCTCGGCGCGGGTCTGCAGGCCGACGCGCAGCAGCCGCTCGTCGCCGCCGGCCTCGTGGGTCTCCGGCAGGCGGGCGCCGTCGACGTGCACGGCGAAGCCGTCGCCGGCGGGCTGCGGGTAGTCCTGCCGGAACGAGTTGACGAACTCCTCCGGTCGCACCGTGCCGCGCTCCGGCAGCCGGCCGTCCATGATGAGCCGGCGGGCGTAGCCGTACGACGCGGTGTCGACGTCGACGGCGAAGGTGGAGAGCGGATCGTCGGAGGCCCGGGTCTCGTCACCGGACCAGGGGGCGCCGGAATCCGGGCGGACCGGCCCGTGGGCCGCGTCGCTGCGCTGTCCGCCGCCGTCGGCGGTGCAGGCACCGGCCGTCACGGTGGTCGCCAGCGCCGCCAGTAGCAGCACCGACCGTCTCAGGTGGACCATGGTTCCTCCAAGGGGCTTGGGACGGGTCATGGCCATTGACGCAGGGCGACGACGCGGCGGATCCCGCCGTGGCCGAGCCGATACCCAAGCGCGACCCTCGTGACCGTTCCGTGCGCGGGCCGTTACCTGAGCGGCCCGGCGGGCGGCCGCGCCCTCCATGCGGCAGAGTGGGCGCACAGCCGGCGGTGGCCGGTGGGAGCAGGAGGTGAGCCGTGGACGGCCCGACCGGGGTGGTGTTCCCCGCGACCGGCGACGGCCGGCGCAGCACGACCGTGCTGGGCCGGGAGGTGGTCGCCGACGCCCTGCGGGCGGTGGACCCGGTCGGCGCCCGCTCCGCCGAGCACGAGACCGACTGGCGGCACGGCTACCTCGGTCACTTCCGCCGGCTCGTCGAGGCCGGCCTGCTCTCCCGGGAGGCCGCGCTCACCGTCGCCCGGGACGGGCTCGCCGGCCTGCACGCCCGGATGCGCTACGTTCCCGCCGACGGCGCCGAGGTCGCGCTGGACGAGGCGTTCGCGCTGCCCGACCGGGAGCCGCCGCTGGAGACCGCCACCGTGACCGGCGCCGGCCCGGTGGAGCGTGAGCTGTCCGTGCCGTACCGCGGGCAGCGCCTGCGCGGCGACGACCTGAGCCGCCGCCTCGACGCCTGGGTGGACGCGGGCGTCGTCGAGCCGAGCTTCGCCGAGGCCGTCCGGGCGGTGCAGGCCAACCCGGACTGGTTGGACCTGCGCGACCTGCGCATCGTGGTGCTCGGCGCGGGCGCCGAGATGGGCCCGCTGCCGTCGGTGCTGCGCTGGGGCGGCGACGTGGTCGCCGTCGACCTGCCCCGGCCGGAGATCTGGCGCCGGCTGCTGCGCACCGCCCAGCGGCACGGCGGCCGGCTGCGCCTGCCGGTGCGGCCCGGCACCGGCGACGGCGACGCCGCCCTCGCCGCCGGCGCCGGCGCCGACCTGCTGCACCGCCTGCCGCAGGCCGCCCGCTGGCTCGACGGCCTGGACGGCCGGCTCGTGCTCGGCAACTACGTGTACGCCGACGGCGCGACGAACGTCCGGGTCGCCACCGCGGTCGACGCGCTCACCGTCCACCTGGGTCGCCGCCGCCCGGACACCGCGCTGGCCTTCCTGGCCACCCCCACCGACGTGTACGCCGTGCCCGCCGAGGCCGTGGCCCACGCCGAACGCGGGTACGCCGCCCGCGGACTGGCACGCCGGTCCCTGCGACTGCTCTCCGGCGGCCGGCTGCTGCACCGCAACTACCCGCCCGGCGCCGATCCCGGGATCAACGACAGTCTCGTGCCGCAGCAGGGGCCGAACTACGCCCTGGCCAAGCGGCTGCAACGCTGGCGGGCGGCCGTGGCGCGGGACGCGGGCGCCACCGTGTCGTTCACCGTGGCGCCGCCCACCCGGACCCGTTCGGTGCTGCGCAACCGCGCTCTCGCGGCCGCGTACGCCGGGGCGCACCGGTTCGGCATCGAGGTGTTCGAGCCGGCCACCAGCAACACCCTGATGGCCGCGCTGCTCGTGCACGACCTGCGCACCGGCGGCGGTCCGGGCCAGGACCACCCGTGGCGGGACGAGGCGTACGCGGCGGCGCACGGCGGCCTGTGGCGGGTGCCGTACGCCCCGCGCAGCGCGCTCGGCCTGGCCGTGCTGCTGGGACTGGGTGGCGCACGGGCCTGACAGGTTTCCTTCTCTCGGGCGCCGGGAAGGCACCGGCATGGCCGAGACCTTCGCAGATCAGGACCTGACCACCCTGCGGTCCATCGCGCGCGGGGCCGGAATAACGGACACCGAGCGCATGCCGCACGACGAGCTGGTCGACATGTTGCGCCGCGCAGGGCTGGCCGACCCGGACGCCCGGCCGGTCGACACGAGCCTGGCCGATCCGGGTGACCCCGGTGTGCCCGGCGCGTACCACGCGCAGGGCGTCGGACGGCGGGAGTCCGTCGGTGGCGCGGGCGCACAGACGGCCGACTGGCCGGACCAGCCGACCGAGGATCCCGCCGGGCTGTCGGGGCTGCCGCGCAGCAGCCTGAGCCTGGGTGACGAAAGCACCGGCGGGCGTGCCGCCGAGGAGGCGATCGGCGCCCGGCCCGGGGAATCCGGCACCGAGATCGACGACCGCACCGAGGACGACCGGGGCGTACGGGGCGTACGGGGCGACAGCCAGGATCCGGCCGGGCTGTCGGGGCTGCCGCGCAGCAGCCTGGACCTGGGTGACGAGAGCACCGGCGGGCGCGCCGCCGAGGAGGCGATCGGCGCCCGGCCCGGGGAGTCCGGCACCGAGATCGACGACCGCACCCAACCCTGACCGACGGACCGCGAGCCACCCCCTGCCGCGGGGGTGGCTCGCGGAGCATTGTGGACCTTCATCCTGTTTCGCCACTCAAGGCCCGTCTGCTCCGTCTGAGGCGAATATGCCTTTCCTTCCGGATATGCTAATGGTGAAAGTTCGCCTCGGATCCTCACCTTAGAATCGGGACATACGCTCACAACCTCCCCAATAGCCTCAGCCGGTGGCATCTCGCATCTCGTTCGACCGGCTCCCCGGCGGCCCCCATCCTCCGACGACGACAGTCCCGCCCCGCCCCGCCCGCCCGGTCTTCGTCGATGCCACCGGCGCCCGCCGACGACGGCTCCGGCGCGCGGGAGTCCTCGTCGCGGTGGCCTCGCTGTTCTACCTGCCGATGGCCGCCGCCGCCCTGCTCCCAGGCCCGGCGACGCCGATGCTGCCCGGCCCGATCTCGGTCGGCGGCGGGCCGAGCGGCGGAGCCAGCCGCCCACCCGTCCTGGTTCCCTCGCCCGGGATCACGGCGCCGCGCCCGGTTCCGCCGCGGACGGAAGCGGCCGACCCGCGACCGGAGCCGGCCGCCGCGCGACGCCCGGCCCGCGCCGCGCGACCGGCGCCCCGGCAGGTCGACCCGACCCGGGACGCCGTGCCGCCGGCGGACCGGCCCACCACCGCGGCCCCGGCGCCGACCCCGCCACCGGCGGACCCGACGCCGTCGGTCACCCCGACACCCGCGGCGACCACCGAGCCCGCCACGACCCCGCCGACCCTGCCGCTGATCGATCCGGAGGTCGTCGGATGACGCTCCCGAGTCGTCGCACCGCCGGCCGGTTCGTCGTCGCCTCGCTGGCCCTGGTGGTCGGGTCCGTGCTGCTGGTCGAGGCCTACGCGAACGCCCGCTTCCGCCCCGACCACGTCCGCGACGCCGAGGACCAGGTCACCGTGCCCACGGAGATCCTGGACGGCGGGCCCGTGCTCGACGCCCGCGGCGCGCAGCCCCGCACCTACCGGCTGCCCGCGCGGACCATCGCCCTCACCTTCGACGACGGGCCGGACCCGACCTGGACCCCCCGGGTCCTCGACGTCCTGCGCCGGCACCACGCCCCGGCCACCTTCTTCGTCATCGGGTCGGAGGTGGCCCGCCACCCCGACCTGGCCCGGCGCGCCGTGGCCGAAGGCCACGAACTGGGCGTGCACACCTTCACCCACCCAGACGTGAGCCTGCTGCCCCCATGGCGGCAGCGGATGGAGTACGCGCAGACCCAGATGGCGATCGTGCACGCCACCGGGGTCCGGACGAGCCTGCTGCGCTTCCCGTACTCCTCGGTGCCCAGCGCCGTCGACGACGCCAACTGGCCGGTGATCCGGCAGGCCGCCGGACAGGGCTACCTGAGCGTGGTCAACGACCTCGACGGCGAGGACTGGGCGCGGCCCGGAGTGGACGCCGTCGTGCGGAACCTGACGCCGCCCGGCGACGACGGCGCCGTGGTGCTGCTGCACGACGCCGGCGGGGACCGGTCGCAGACGATCGCGGCCCTGGACCGGTTCATCCCGCTGATGCGCGCCCGCGGCTACACCTTCACCACGATCAGCGGGGGAATGAACCGGGCCCGGCCGGACGCGCCCGCGTTCGCCGGCAACGTCGCGGCGTCTACCGGGGACCGCTGGCGGGCCGCCCCGCTCTGCTGGGCGATCCGGCTGGCCGACGGGATCCTGCGCGGCCTCGGCCTGGTCTTCGTGGTGGTCGGGCTGCTCATGCTGACCCGTACGCTGCTGCTGCTCCTGCTGGCCGGCCGGCTGGCCCGGCGCCGACGGGCCCACCGTTGGCCCTGGGGCGTGACGGACGCGCCGGTCTCGGTCATCGTGCCCGCCTACAACGAGCGGGCCGGCATCGTCGCCACCGTCCGGTCCCTGGTCGCCAACGACCACCCCGGGATCGAGGTGATCGTGGTCGACGACGGGTCGACCGACGGCACCGCCGACCTCGTCGACTCGCTCGGCCTGCCCGGCGTCCGGGTGATCCGCAAACCCAACGGCGGCAAGGCGACCGCCCTCAACACCGGCCTCCTGTACGCCTCGCACGACATCATCGTCACCGTCGACGCGGACACCGTCTTCGAGCCTGACGCGATCCGGCGGCTCGTCGAGCCGTTCACCGACCCGGGGATCGGCGCGGTGGCCGGCAACGTCAAGGTCACCAACCGGCACGGGCTGCTCGGCAAGTGGCAGCACATCGAGTACGTCATCGGCTTCAGCCTGGACCGCCGGTTCTACGAGAAGCTGGGCTGCATCCCCACGGTGCCCGGCGCGGTCGGGGCCTTCCGCCGGCGCGCGCTGACCGGGGTCGGCGGGATGAGCGGCGACACCCTGGCCGAGGACACCGACGTCACCATGGCCGTCCTGCGCGCGGGCTGGCGCGTGGTGTACCAGGACCGCGCCCGGGCCTGGACGGAGGCGCCCGCGTCGGTGGGTGACCTGTGGCGGCAGCGCTACCGCTGGAGCTACGGCACCCTCCAGTCGATGTGGAAGCACCGCGGCGCCCTGCGCGACCGGGGTGCGGGCGCCCGCTTCGGCCGGTTCGGGCTGCCCATGCTCGCCCTGTTCGGCGTGCTGCTTCCCCTGCTCGGGCCGGTGCTCGACCTGCTCGCCGTCTACGGTCTGTTCTTCCTGGACACCACGAAGACGGCGATCGCCTGGCTGGTCATGCTGGCCGTGCAACTGCTCACCGCGGCGGTGGCCTTCAAACTCGACCGGGAGCCGCTGCGGCCGCTGCTCACCCTGCCCATCCAGCAGTTCGCCTACCGCCAGCTGATGTACCTGGTGCTGGCCCGGTCGGTGGTCACCGCGCTGACCGGCGCGCGGTTGGGCTGGCGGCGGGTCAAGCGGGCCGGCGAGGCGGTCGAGAAGACGCCCGTGGCACCGGCGGCCGGGACGCGGCCGGGCCGGGACCGCTGGTTCGACACCCTGCGGGCTCTCGCCCTGGGCCGGGTCATCGCGTACCACATGTTCGGGGCCGCCTGGCTCAGCTTCGCCTTCCCCGCCATGGGGGTGATGTTCGCCCTCGGCGGCTCGCTGATGGCCCGCTCGCTGGACCGTACGCCGGAGCGGGCGGTCAGCGGCCGGCTGCGTCGGCTGCTCCCGGGGCTGTGGGCACTGGCCCTGGTGCTCGTGCCGCTGATGCTGTGGCACGGCTGGTCCGACCGGCCCGCCTGGCCGGCGCTGCTGAGCTGGGCGGTGCCCCTGGTGCAGCCGCCGGGCAGCGAGTGGGCCGCGGACGTGACCGGAGTGCTCTGGTACCTGGTGACGTACCTCTGGCTGGTGCTGCTCTCCCCCGCGATGCTGGCGCTGCACCGGCGGTGGCCGCTGTGGTCGGTGCTCGTGCCACTGGCCGGCGTGGTGCTGCTCCAGACCGCGGCGCCCGGGTTCGACGGGCCGGTGGAGTCGGTGCTGACCGACCTCGTCACGTTCGCCGCCTGCTGGCTCGTGGGCTTCGCCCACCAGGACCGCCGGTTGCGGCGGCTCCCGGTGCCGGCGCTGCTGGGCCTGGCGGTGCTCTGCCTGGGCGCGGCGGTCGGCTGGCTGGCCACCCATCCCGACGCGGGGGGCGACCTCAACGACATCCCCGTGGCGCAGGCGTTCTGGTCGCTCGGGTTCGTGCTGGTGCTGCTGCGCGTCGCGCCGCCGATGGGCTGGCTGTCCCGGCTCCGGTCGCTGGACCGGCTGGTGACCGCGCTGAACAGCCGGGCGCTGACCATCTACCTCTGGCACAACGCCGCCATCGCCGTCTGCTTCGCCGTGGGCGACTCGATGGGTCTCTGGCGGGTCGGCCAGGTGGGTTACCTCGCGGTCGCCCTCATGCTGCTCATCGGCGTGGTGCTGGCTCTCGGCTGGATCGAGGACCTCAGCGCCCGGCGGCCACCGCGACTGCTGCCCTGGCCCCGCCCCACGAGCGGCCGGCACCCCGTGGAACCTCCGGTCACGCGCCCCGCCACGGTGGGACGCGAGACGACCCCGATGCGGACGTGAACACGTGCAAACGGTGGGACGCGAGACGACCCCGATGCGGACGTGAACACGTGCAACACGAACGTTCAAATCGTCATAACCAGGCGAATATGACTGATAATTGACTCAGGTTGGCGGGCGCATCCGACCCGCCTCACCTCGGAGACGACGTCACCGCGGGGCGGCAGCCCACGGCGACGCCAAGGCGGTGATTGGGGTGATCACCGCGGCCGGCACGGGTCTCGCCCTCCTACGGGCCCGTGCCGGCCACCCCGACCCGGGCGGCGCACCGGCCGCCCCGAACTCTGGACGCCTGACCCCTCGCAGGTCAGAAGCGGAGCGAAGATGGCGATGCGGCACCCGCCGACCCCGGCGGAGCAGGAGCTGTGGAACGCGGTGGCGGCCGGGGTGCGAGCCGCCGACGAGTCGGACCTCGCCGGCGTCGACGCCGCGGTGGACCGGCTGGCGCGACTGCCCCAACCGTGGGCTTACCACGTGCTCGGCGACACCGCCGCGTTGCTCGTCGAGGAACTCGACCCGGACGGGCAGGACGTGTGGCCGCTGCTCGCGGCGCAGCTCGACGACGACGCTCCCGCCGACGCGGCGACCCGGCGCCGGGCGTCGCCGTACCCGGGTGGCCGGCGACCGGCGCGGTACGGGGCCGGCGAGCCGGAGGCGCTGCGGCGGCGACTGCTGCTCATCGCGCGGCTCGCCGAGGTCACCGAGGTCGGGGTCGGTGCGTTCCTCGACGTCGCGCTGGCCAACAACGCGGCGCGGGCCAGGCGAGCGCCGGCCCACGCGCTCCCGCACTGCCGCCTGGGGCAGTGACGGACACCTGATACACCAAAAGCGTCATTATGGTGTGGTGGCGTTCTGCCCCTTTTGTGGCGACTAATTATCGGATTACTGTTAACGGCAATCCGATAATGATGCTGCGCGGGGACGGCTCGGCGAGGGCTTGAACCGACACGGTTTCCCGGCGGGGGCGGATCAGCGGCGGCGCCAGGGCCACCACGAGCGGCGCCTCGGCGGAGCGGGAACGGTCACCGGCTCCGGGTCCGGGGCCACGGGCATCCGCTCGGCCGCGGCCCGCTCCCGGGCGGCCCGCCAGTCGCGGACCACGCCGTCGGTGTTGACGGGGCGCACCACCACGCGCGGCCCGGTGGGCGCGCGCAGCCAGGCCACCACCTCGGTGTTGAGGGCGGCCACGTACGCCCGCACCGACTCCTCGGTGGGCAGGTCGCGGACCTCCTCGGGGAGCTTCTCGATGCGCCGGCGCAGTTGCAGCGGGGTGGGCAGGAGCAGGTCGCTGGGGAGCTGTTCGCGCTCCAGGAAGCTCCGGATCCACCAGCCCTCGTCGTAGGGCAGGTCGCGTCCGGGGATCGGCTTGCCGGCCCCGGGCAGGTTGTCGAACTCGCCGCGCTGCTGGGCCGAGCGGATCTGCGCCTCGACCGCGGCCTCCCAGCCTGTCGTCACCGCCGTCACCTCCCGTTCCCACCGTATCCGCCGGTCACCGACCCGGTTCAGCGCCGGCCGCGACCGGCCTGTTCCCGCCCCGGCGGCCCCCGACGGGGTACGGGTGAGACACCGGCCACAGCGCGGCGCGGAACCGGGCGGAAACTCCGAGGTGATCCGGCGCTGCCGGCGGAGCGCGATGCGGCGTACATTCCGGGGTGGGTCGGCGGGCGACCCGTACCCCCGGCAGGGAGGGACCACCGGCGTGCGCGACTGGCTCATCGGCCTCGGCGTCGCGGTGGCCTGCCTCCTGGCCAGTTGGGCGCTGCTGGTGCTGCTGGCCCGGCGGCTGCCGCCGGGGATCCTGCGCGACCTGGCCGCCTTCATCCCGGACTGCCTGACCACCGTGCGCCGGCTGCGCCGCGACCCCCGGGTGCCACGGCGGGCCCGGGTCGCGGTCGTGTTCGCCGGCCTCTGGCTGGCCAGCCCGATCGACCTGATCCCGGAGTTCCTGCCGGTCATCGGCCCGCTCGACGACATCGTGGTGGTGGCGCTCGCGCTGCGGTACGCCGGCCGGCAGGTCCCCCGGCAGGTGCTGCTCGACGCCTGGCCGGGCGAGCCCCGGCTGCTGCTGCGCCTGCTCGGTCCGGAGCCCACCGGCCGCGCGGCCGGCACCGAGCCGGCCGAGCGCTGAACGCGCGGCCGCGGGTCAGGGCCGCAGGCGGACGTGCCGGTGGCCGTCGCGCGGGAATGGCGGCCGGGCCGGCAGCACCTCCACGAAGGCGTAACCGCTCTTCTCGGCCACCCGGCAGGAGGCCGGGTTGTCGATCTGGTGGAGCAGTTCCAGGCGGGTCAGGCCGGCCGCGGCGAACCGGGCGAACGCCCAGCCGGTGACCGCCTCCAGGGCACGTGGCGCGACCCCGCGGCCCCGGGCCGGCGCGGCCGTCCAGTAACCCACCTCGGCGGCCGGGCGCCCGGGGGTGACCTCCTTGAGCACCACGTTGGCCACCAGCCGCTCCCCCTCGCCCGTGGTCTCCAGCACGGCGAAGCTGAACCGGTGGTCGGACGCCCAGCCCTGCCGGCTGCGGCGCAGGAACGCCCGGGCCTCCGCCCGGGTGGTCACCGGGTACGAGGTCCAGTTGCGCAGCACCGGGTCCCGGTACGCGGCCAGCAGCGCCTCGGCGTCGTCGTCGCGCCACGGGCGCAGCAGCAGGCCGGGGGCGGAGGGGGTGGCGGCGGCGTGGAGCACGATCGGCATCCCGGTAGTGTCGCCCCTCACGCCGCCCCGCCGCGAGCCCGCCCGCCCGGCGTCGTGGCCCCGGCGTAGGGTCCGGGCAGGACGGACGGCGGGGAGGTCGCGTGGTCACGGTCGGCGCGCTTGTGGGAATCGCCCTGGTGGCGTTGGGTCTGGTGCTCACGCCCGGCCCGAACATGGTCTACCTGGTGTCCCGCTCGGTCACCCAGGGGCGGCGCGCCGGGCTGGTGTCGCTGCTTGGTGTGGCCGTCGGCTTCCTGATCTACCTGGCCGCCGCGGTGGCCGGCATCGCGACGGTCTTCGTGCTGGTCCCGCCGCTGTACACGGCCGTGAAGCTGGCCGGCGCGGCGTACCTGCTGTGGCTGGCCTGGAAGACGCTGCGCCCGGGCGGGCGGTCGGCGTTCACCCCGGCGCCGCTGCCACCGGACCGTCCGCGACGGCTGTTCACCATGGGCCTGGTCACCAACCTGCTGAACCCGAAGATCGCCATCCTCTACGTGTCGTTGCTGCCGCAGTTCGTCGACCCGGCGCGCGGGCACGTGGCGGTGCAGAGCCTGCTGCTGGGGCTGACCCAGATCGGCATCGCGCTGACGGTGAACGGGCTGATCGTGCTCACCGCCGGCACCGTGTCGGCGTTCCTCACCCGGCGGCCCGCCTGGGCGCGGGCCCAGCGCTACGTGATGGGCAGCGTGCTGGCCGGCCTCGCGGTGCGCATCGCCGCCGACCGCTCGCGGGCCGCCGTCGCCACCCCCTGACCGGCACCCCGCCGGAGCCGGCGGGTGGCGAGGGTCAGAGGTTGTCCGGCTGGTGCAGGGCGGGGTGGTGCTCGCCGGGCGCGGCGTACCAGGGTCGGGGGTCCTCGCGCAGCGCCGTGGTGATCCGCAGTCGGGACCATTCGTCCAGTTCGGGCAGCTCGGCGGGGGCGAACCAGCCGACCGCGAGGGACTCGTCGCCGTCGGCGGTGGGCACGCCGCCGACGGCCCGACAGCGGAACCAGACGTTGAGGTATTCGCAGGCGTCCCCGTTGGGGTAGACGACCGGGTGGGTGGCCACCCCGCCGATCCGCTCGATCTCGACCTCGATGCCGGTCTCCTCGCGGACCTCGCGGACCAGCGCGTCGGCGGGCTGCTCGCCGGGGTCGACGGTGCCGGCCGGCACCGACCAGCGGCCGTTGTCGCCGCGCCGGGCCAGCAGCACCCGCCCCGCCTCGTCGGTCACCACGGCGCTGACCCCGTAGAGCATGAGCAGGTCGTGTCCGATGTGCCGGCGCATCCGCGCGATGTAGGGCGAGACAGGCATGGCGGCACCCTACCGGCGGGCCTCCCGGTGCCGCCGCACCATGCCGGCGGCCAGGGGCGCGGCGTCCAGGTCTCCGGCGGCGACCCGCCCGGCGACGGTACGTCGCACCAGCCGGTCGGCCAGCGCGGGCGCGTGCCGGGCCAGGGCCAGCTCCAGCCGGCCCCGGGCCGTGGTGGCCACGTCCCGGGGTGCCCGGCGGGCGGTGGCGGCGCGCAGGATCGCGGCCACGACCCCCTCGACGGGTTCCAGCCGGGACACCCCGCTCAGCGACAGCCCGGCCTCGGCGGTGCTGTCGTGGATCGGTGAGGCGACCATGCTCGGGTAGACCACGCTGACCCCGACGTGGGTGCCGACCTCGTGGCGCAGCGCGTCGGCGTACGCGACGACGGCCCGCTTGCTCACCCCGTAGGCGGCCGCGAGGGGCAGCGGCAGCACGGCCATCCGGCTGGCCACGAAGACCACCCGGCCGCGCGTCGCCTCCAGGGCGGGCAGCGCCGCCGCCGTGGTGCGCCAGGCGGCGAGCAGGTTGACCTCCAGCTGCCGCCGGACCACCTCGTCGGGTGGCAGCTCGGCCGGGGCGGGTCCGCCGACGCCGGCGTTGTTGACCAGCAGGTCCAGGCCGCCGAGCCGGTCCACGGCGGCGGCCACCGCGGCCGGCACGGCGGCCGGGTCGGTCAGGTCGCAGCCGAGCACCGGCGTCCCGCCGTCCTCGTCGGGGTGCAGGTCCAGCCCGACGACGCGGGCGCCGGCCGCGCTCAGCGCGGCACACAGGTGCCGGCCGAAGGTGCCCCGCGCGCCGGTGACCAGCACCCGCCGTCCAACCAGCGCGCTCACCGCCGCACCCCCGCCCGGCGGCGCCCGGCGGCCAGCTCCCGCTCCAGCTCGTTCAGGTACGCATCGAAGTCGACCCGCATGTGCGGCCGGCGCTGCCCCCACCGGGTGGTGGCGGCGCGCAGCTCCGCCCGGGAGGCGGCGGCCTGCCGGGCCGGGTCGGGCGGGGTCCAGGTGCCGGCGAGCCAGCCGGCGACCAGCCGGGCCTGGGCCTCGACCAGCGGGAACGCCGCCCCGGTGGACTGCATGAGGCCGACGAAGGCCAGCCCGGGGGCGTCCAGGTGGAACACGTGACGGTACAGCGGCAGCCGGTCGGCGCCGTCGCCGAGCAGCTCGGCGTCGAGGAAGGGCACCTCCACCCGGTAGCCGGTGCACCAGACCACGAGGTCCACCTCGTCGGCGCGGCCGTCGGTGAACTCGACCCGGTCGCCGGCGAACCGGGCGATCCCGGGACGGGCCTGGATGTCGCCGTGGGTGAGCCGGGACAGCAGCCCGTCGGAGAGGGTGGGGTGGTCCTGGAGGAAGCCGTGGGCGGGGGCGGGCAGCCCGTACCGGGCGGGTGGGCCGACGGTGGCCGTGAGCATGGTCTGGCTGATCCGCTGCCGCAGCCGCCAGGGCAGCCGGCGGGCGAGCGCCCCGTTGAGGGTGTCGGAGGGGCGGCCGAGCAGGTACTTGGGCACCACCCAGACCCCGCGGCGCAGCGACAGCAGGGTGCGCGCGGCGGCGTACGAGGCGTCGACGGCGATGTCCATCGCGGAGTTGCCGCCGCCGACGACCAGCACCCGCCGGCCGGCCAGCTGCTCCGGGCCCCGGTAGTCGTGGCTGTGCAGCTGCTCCGCGGTGCATCCGCCCGGGTAGGGGTCGGGCCACTTCGGTACCCGGTTGTGCCCGTTGGCCACCACCACCGCCTCGACGTCGAGGCGGACCGGTCCGTCGGGTCCGGTGGCGTGCACGGTCCAGCCGCCGCCGGCGGCCCGGGTGACCCGCTCGACGGTGTGCCGCTGCCGCACGGCGTCGCGCAGCCCGAACCGGTCGGCGTAGTCGGCGAGGTAGCCGGCGATGCGGCTGTGGTCGGGGTAGTCGGGCCAGTGCGCCGGCATCGGGTGGTCGGCGAACTGGGTGCGCCCCTTGCTGGTGTTCAGGTGCAGCGTCCGGTACGCGGGCGAGCCCGGTGACCCGTACACCCAGAGGCCGCCGACGGTGTCGGTGGCCTCGAACGCGACCGCCGGCACGCCGGCGTCGGCGAGCGCCTTGAGGGTGGCCAGTCCGGCCGCGCCGGCGCCGATGACCGCGACCCGGGGTGGTGCCGCCATGCCCGCCTCCTTAATCCAACGACCGCTGGATAATCCCCGGCGGGCGGCGACCCGTCAAGGGCTGGCCGGCGGGTACAGCCCGTCGAGGAAGCGGTGCACGAAGCCGCGGAACTCGCGCCGCTCCCGGGCGCCGGAGCCGGTGCCGGCGGCGAGGGCCACCACGTGACCGTGCACCGCCCAGACCAGGCTGCGCACGGTCACGTGCGGGGTCGGCTCGACCAGGGCGCCGCCCTCGGCGGCCGTGGCGAGCAACTCCTCGACCAGCGTGTAGAGCGGGGCCGCGTAGCGCTGGTCCAGGTCGGCGTGCCGGTGCGGCTCCAGCCAGCGCCGCAGCCACAGCGCGGTCGTCTCCGGCCGGTCCTCCAGGAAGTCGACGAACACGTCGACCAGGTCGTGCAGCGTCCGCAGCGCGTCGGCGCGCCCGGCCGCCAGGGCCGCCCGGGCGCGCTGCCCGGCCACCTCGAGGACCTCCCGCTCGGCGGCGAAGACCCGGGCGAAGCAGGCGTCGTAGAGCTCCGCCTTCGTACCGGTGTGGTGGGCGACGGTGGCCACGTCGACGCCCGCCGCGGCGGCCACGTCGCGCAGGCCGACCGCGTCGAAGCCCCGCTCGGCGAAGAGCGCGGTGGCGGCGGCGAGCACCAGCTCCCGGGTGGGGCGCTCGTCGCCACGGCGGGGCCGGCCCGGTCGCCGGCGAGGCATGGTCATCCCGCCATTGTTCCCCCTACAATCCAGCATCCGTTGGATTGGGGTCGGCGTGCCCCGAGGAGGAGGCGGCGATGACGCTCGACCAGCGACGGCGGGCCGCCGTCCTGCCGCGCGGCCCGCTGGCCGGCTTCGCCGCCGGCTCGCTCGGCATGGGCGTCTGGGTGACCGTCCCCGGGCTGCTGCTGCTGTACTTCCTCACCGACGTCCTCGCCGTCGCCCCGTGGCTGGCGGGGCTGACCCTGCTGCTGCCGAAGATCGCCGACGTGCTGCTGCACCCCTGGATCGGGCACCGCTGCGACGTCGAGCAGGCCCGGCGCGGCCACCGACGGCGCCTGCTGCTGGCCGGTTGCGCCCTGCCGCCGGCCTTCGCCGCGCTGTTCGCGGTGCCCGGCGAGCTGAGCGGCGCGCGGGCGGCGGCCTGGGTGGCGCTGTTCTTCGTCGCCGGGAACCTGCTCTTCGCCGCGTACCAGGTGCCCTACCTGGCCACCCCGGCGGACCTGCGGATCGGCTACCACGAGCGCACCCGGCTGATGGCCTTCCGGATGGTGGTCCTCACCCTCGGCATCCTGGTCTCCGGGCTGCTCGCGCCGCTGCTGGCCGGCGGTGACACCGCCACCCGCGCCGGCTACCTGCGGATGGCGGCGCTGCTCGCGGTGGGGATGCTCGCGGCCATGGTGGTCGGCGTCGCCGGGATCGACCGGCTGCGCCGCACCGCCGCAGCGCCCTCGCCACCGCACCCGGCGGGCGGGTGGGCGACCCTGGCGGCGAGCCTGCGCGACCGGCAGTTCCGTTGGCTGGTCGGCGCATACCTGGCCATGTCGACCACCACCCACCTGGTGCTCGCCGGGGTGCCCTACTACGCCGAGTACGAGCTGGGCCGCCCGAAACTGACCACCGTGCTGGTCGCCGCGTTCGTCGCCCCGGCGCTGCTGGTCACCCCGGCCTGGCTGGCGGTGGCCCGGCGCGTCGGCAAGCAGTCGGCGCTGCTCGCCGGCCAGGTGGCCTTCGCCGTCGGCGCGCTGGTGCTGGCCGTCGGCCGGCCGGCCGGGCTGCCGGTGCTGGTCGGCGCGGTGGCGGTGCTCGGGGTGGCGTTCGCCGGGATGCAGTTGCTGCCCTTCTCGATGCTGCCCGACGTGATCCGGGCCGCCGACACCGACCGGGCCGGCACCTACACCGGGGTGTGGACCGCCACCGAGGCCACCGGCGCGGCGCTGGGCCCCTACGCCTACGCCCTCTGCCTGGCCGCCGGGGGCTTCGTGGCCTCCGCCGCCGGGCAGGCGGTCACCCAGTCGGCGGGCGCGCTCACCGCGATCCGGTACGGCTTCGGCCTGCTGCCGGCCGCGCTCATGGTCGTCGCGGTGCTGCTGCAACGCCGCTACACCCTCGACCGGGCGGCCCGCGCCGACGCCGGCGGCGACGGGTAGGCGCCGCCGTCGTGACCTCCGGCAACTAGACTTCGCCGCCGATGGACGCCCAGACCACCCCCGAGACCCGCCCCTGCGCCCACTGTGGACGGGACGTGCCGCAGCGCGTCGGCGCGGGCCGGCCCTTCCGGTACTGCCGGGACAACGACGGCGCCTGCCAGCGGGCGTCGCGCAACTCCCGGATGCGCCACCGCACCGCCCCCGGCCTGCCGGGGCAGGTGGCCCGCACCTGGGAGGCGGTGGACCGGCTCGACCAGATCGTGGAGACCCTCACCGAGGCGCTGCACGCCGAGCTGTCCCCGGCCGGGGTGGAGCGGCAGCTCGCCGAGGTCCGCGCCGAGACGGCCGCCCAGGTGGCGGCGGCGCACACCGAACGCGACGACGCCCGCCGGGACGCCGAGGACGCCGCCGCGGCCGCCGCGCGGGCCCGCCAGGAGGCGCAGGCGGCGCTGGCCGACCGCGACGCCGCCCGGGAGCGGGCCGAGCGCGCCGAGGCCGCGTCGACCGCGGCCGCCGACCGGGCCCGGCACGCCGAGGCGGCCCGGGACGAGGCGCGCGGCGAGGCCGGCGCCGCGCAGGCGCTGCGGGTGCAGGCCGAGCGGGACCGCGACGCCGCCCGCCACGAGCTGCGCACCGTGCGGTCCGAACGCGACGGTGAGCGCCGGCTGGTCGCCGACCTGACCGCCGAACGGGACGCCGCCCGGGCCGACGCCGAGCGGGCCACCCGCTCGGCGGGTGAGGCCCTCGACCGGGCCGAGCGGCTGCGCGCCGAGGCCGACCGGGCCCGCGGCGACGCCGAGGCGGCCCGCGCCGAGGCCGACCGGGCCCGCACGGAGGCCGAGGCGGCGCGGCGGGCCGGGCAGGAGGCGGCCGAGCAGGCCCGCACGGAGGCCGCGGAGGCGCAGGCCGCCCGGGACCGGGCCGAGGCCGGCCGGGCGGAGGCCGTGGCGGTCGCCACGGCCGCCCGGGAGGAGGTGGCGGCCCGGACCGCCGAGCGCGACGCCCTCGCCGGCGACCTGGCGGCCGCGCGGCAGGCCGCGGCCGCCGTCGAGGCCCGGCTGGCCGAGCTCACCGTACGGGTGGCCGCCGCCGAGACCGACCGCGACGCCGCCCAGCGGCGGGCCGGTCAGCTCGCCGACCAGGTCAGCGATCTGGCCAGCGCGCTGGCCCGGCTGGGCTCCCGTTCCGGCTGAGGCCGCCGGCCACGGGCTGGGACGGGCGGGGACCGGTCAGCGCCGGGCGGCCTCCGGCGAGGATGATCAGGGCGTGGGTAAGACGTACGAACGTATCGACGGGCGGCTGCGCACCTTCATCGAGGCGCAGCCGATGTTCTTCACGGCCACCGCTCCGCTGGCCGGCGACGGCACGATCAACCTCTCCCCCAAGGGTCTGCGCGGCTCCTTCGCGGTGCTCGACGAGCTGACGGTCGCGTACCTGGACTTCGCCGGCAGCAACGCCGAGACCGTCGCGCACCTGCGGGAGAACGGCCGCATCACCCTGATGTGGTGCGCCTTCACCGGCCCGCCGAACATCGTCCGGGTGCACGGGCGGGGCGAGCCGGTGTTCCGCGACGATCCCCGCTGGCCGGAGCTGACGGGCCACTTCCCCGACATCGACCCGAGCCTGCACGGCCTGCGGGCGATCGTGGTGGTCCGTGCCGAGCTGATCCGCGACACCTGCGGCTACGCGGTTCCGCTGATGACCTACGAGGCCGACCGGGACCTGCACGGGCGGCGGTTCGCCCGGGAGGACGACGCGTCGCTGAGCGCGTACTTCGCCGGCAAGGATCACGTGGCGACCAGCATCGACGGGCTGCCGGGCCTGCCGCTGCCGCTGCCGCCGACCCCGGCCCGGTGACGCCCGGGTCGGTCAGTGGATGCCGACCATCAGCTGCCGGATCTGCCGGGTGAACATCACGGCGGCAAGCCCGAGCACCACCGAGGCCAGGCCGAAGGTCAGGAAGTACGTCGACTCGGACCAGCTGTCGGCGAGCCGGGCGACCTGACCGCCGATCGCGTCGCCGACGGCGGTGGCGAGGAACCACAGGCCGAGCATCTGGCTGGCGTACTTGACCGGGGCGAGCTTCGTGGTGGCCGACAGGCCCACCGGGCTCAGCGCCAGCTCGCCGGCGACCTGGATCGCGTACACGGCGACCAGCCACCACGGGGAGACCAGGTCGCCGCCGACGGCGGCCTGCGCGGCGGCGGCCATCAGCACGAACGACAGGCCGTTGAGCACCAGGCCGACGGCGAACTTCATGGGCGTGGACACCCGGTGGCCGAGCTTCAGCCACAGCCAGGCGGCCAGGGGCGCCCCGATGATGATCAGGATGGGGTTCACCGACTGCAGCCACGACGCCGGGAAGGTGAAGCCGCCCACGGTCCGGTCGGTCTGGTCCTCGGCGAAGATGTTCAGCACCGACCCGGCCTGGTCGTAGATCAGCCAGAACGCCGCGGCGAAGACGAACAGCCACAGGTACGCCTTCATCCGGCTGCGCTCGGTGCCGCTGATCTCGCGGTCGGTCAGGATCCGGGCGAAGTAGGCGATGGTGACCAGCACGGTGACGAGGGTGAGCAGGTTGACCACCGTGTCGACGGTGAACAGCCCGATCAGGGCCAGCATGGCCAGCACCACGAGCACCACCACGGCCACGACGGCGATGCGGGTCAGCGCCCGCCGCCGGTCGGCGCCGAGCAGCGGGTCGGCCGGCCGGGCGCCGGCGTCACCGAGGTTGCGCCGGCCCAGCACGTACTGGATCACGCCGAAGGTCATGCCGATGGCGGCCGCCCCGAAGCCCAGATGCCAGTTGATTTTCTCGCCGAGGAAGCCGGTGATCAGCGGGGCGATGAACGCGCCCAGGTTGATGCCCATGTAGAAGATCGAGAAGCCGGCGTCGCGGCGCGGGGAGTCCCGGTCGTAGAGGTCCCCGACCATGGTGGAGATGTTGGGCTTGAGCAGGCCGGTGCCGAGCACGATCAGCGCCATGCCGGCGAACACGCTCCACCGGGCCGGAACGGCCATCACGTAGTGCCCGGCCGCGATCACCACGCCGCCCCAGAGCACGCTGCGCCGCGCGCCGATCAGCCGGTCGGCCACCCACCCGCCGGGCAGCGCCATGAGGTACACCATGGCGTTGTAGGTGCCGTAGACGGCGTTGGCGGTGGACTCCCCGATACCCAGTCCCTCGTCGGCGACCGACGCGGTCAGGTACAGCACGAGGATGGCCCGCATCCCGTAGAAGCTGAACCGCTCCCACATCTCGGTGAGGAACAGCGTCGACAGCGCCCGCGGGTGGCCGAAGAAGGTCTTCCCGCCGGGCGCCCGGGCCTCGGCCGGCGCGTCACCGGTCATCGTCACCTCCGCACCACGTGATGGCGGATAACATCCCCGTTGACAGTCGAAACACTCCACTGATTCGGCCCGGCCGGGGACGACCCCGCCGGGCAGCTGTCATGACCGGCTACTCTTGAGGATCCCGACCGCGCGCCGGGTCGTCAGCGTGGCCGGGAATGGGGCGGCGGTGACGGACCGTTACACCTGAAGACCAGCACCACGAACGAGGGGAAGTCGATCATGGGCGAGCGTATGCTGCGCGGTAGCCGACTGGGCGCAGTCAGCTACGAATCCGATCGCAACACGGAGCTCGCGCCGCGTCAGACCCGCGAGTACCTCTGCGCGAAGGGGCACCAGTTCGAGGTGCCGTTCGCCGTCGACGCCGAGGTCCCGACGACCTGGGAGTGCAAGTTCGACGGCAGCGTCGCCCGCCTGGTCGACGGCAGCGAGCCGGAGCAGAAGAAGGCCAAGCCGCCGCGTACCCACTGGGACATGCTGCTCGAGCGGCGTTCGATCGCCGAGCTGGAGGACATCCTGGCCGAGCGGCTGCAGGAGGTCCGCACCCGCCGCGGTCGCGCCTGAGCACCCGAAACGACCGAAGCGCCCCCGGGGATCACCCCGGGGGCGCTTCGTCATGTCTGTCCGGTTTCACCGGCCGGGTTCGACGATCTCCCCCTCGATGGCGCGGCCCGGCTCGGTCACCGGCGGCGGTTGCGGCGCCGGGGTCGGCTGGGCAGCGCCGCGGCGCACCCGGACCCGACGCGGACCGAACAGGTCACCGGCGACCATCGACGACACCCGGCGCTCGGTGGCCCGGCGCACCCCGGCGCGGGCCAGCCGCCGCACCGGCGGCACCAGCAGCAGCAGCCCCACCAGGCCGCTGACCAGGCCGGGCAGCGCCAGCAGCAGCGCACCCAGCAGGCCCACCAGGCCGTCGGTGACCTGCTGACCCGGCGGCTGCCGGGACTCCACGGCGGCCCGGAAGCCGCGCCAGGCCCGCATGCCCTCGCGGCGCAGCAGCACCAGGCCCAGCAGCGAGGCCGCGAACACGAGCAGCACCGCGAACCCGAACCCGATGCCCCGGCCGACCAGGACGAACACGGTCAGCTCCACCAGCGCCAGCAGCAGCAGGGCCGGTGGTAGGTACTTCAGTCCTCGGCGCATCTCACCTCATCCGCCCGCGGGTGTCATCACGCCCCTCCAGCATGACACGCCCGCGCTCACGGCCAGCGGGCCAGCGCGTCGGGGCGGCGCGCCGCCGCCCGCCGGTCCCGCAGCCCCCAGGTGGTGATCCGCCACAGCGCCTCGGCCACGATGAGCGGGCTCATCTTGCTGTCGCCGTGCTCCCGCTCGGCGAACGTGATCGGCACCTCGACCATGCGCACCCCGGCGCGGTGCGCCAACCGGGACAGCTCCACCTGGAACGCGTACCCCTGGGAGCGCACCGAGGCCAGGTCGATGGCGTCCAGCGCGGCCGACCGGTACACCCGGTAGCCGCCGGTGGCGTCGGAGACCGGCACGCCCAGCGCGAGGCGCGCGTACAGGTTGCCGGCGCGGGACAGCAGCAGCCGCCGCAGCGGCCAGTTCAGCACCCGCGCGCCGCGGGTCCACCGGGAGCCGATCACCACGTCGGCGTCGCGGGCGGCGTCCAGCAGCGCCGGCAGGTCCTCCGGGGCGTGCGAGCCGTCGGCGTCCATCTCCACCACGGCGTCGTAGCCGCGCTCCCGGGCCCAGGCGAACCCGGCCAGGTAGGCGGCGCCGAGCCCGTCCTTGCCGGGCCGATGCAGCACGTGCACGTGCGGATCGGCGCCGGCCAGGCCGTCGGCGATGGCGCCGGTGCCGTCGGGGCTGTTGTCGTCGGCGACGAGGACGTCGACCCCCGGCGCCGCCTCCCGCACCCGGGCGACGATCCGGTCGACGTTGTCGGCCTCGTTGTAGGTGGGAATGACCACGAGGACCCGTCCCACCCCGGGATGGCCGACCGTGCGCCTGTCGGCTACCACGCCCACCGTGTACCGCCTCCCGCTCGTCGTCCTAGGCCGGGTCGACCTCCCGGCGCCGGCGCAGCACCGCCGCGCCGGCCAGGGCCGCGACGGCGAGCGCCGCGAGGGCCACCTCCGGCCACACCCCCGCCGTGGTGGCCGGGGTACGCCCGTCGCCGAGCCGCATCTGCCGCACCACCACCGCGGCGGTGTTGAACCCGGTCGCACCGTCTACCCGCCCGTCCGGGGAAACGAACCCGGACACCCCGACCGTGGAGGCCATCAGGGCAGCGCGACCGTGCTCGACGGCGCGCAGCCGGACCATGGCCAGCTGCTGGCGGGCCTCGGCCGCGTCGAAGGTGGCGTTGTTGGTCTGCACGACCAGCAGCTGCGCGCCGCCGGTCACGGTGTCCCGGACGATGCCGTCGTAGGCGACCTCGAAGCAGATCACGTCGCCGAGGGTGGCCACACCGGTGTCGAGCACGCCGGGGGTGCTGCCGGGGATGAAGTCGGAGCGGACCCGGTCGACCTCGGAGCTGACCATCCGGGCGATCTCGCGCAGCGGCACGTACTCGGCGAACGGCACGGGGTGCCGCTTGGTGTAGAGCTGGTCCAGGTCGGCGCCGCTGCCCGGGCGCCACAGCAGCCCGGCGTTGCGCACCTCGCCCTCGCCGGGGCCGAGCAGCACGGCGCCGACCAGGATCGGCGCGCCGATCGTGTCGGCGGCCTGGGAGATCCGCTCACCCGCGCCGGGGTTGCGCAGCGGGTCGATGTCGCTGGAGTTCTCCGGCCACACCACCAGGTCGGGGTGGCGTTGTGTGCCCGCGGCGACCTGTTCGGCCAGTTTCAGGGTGGCGTCGACGTGGTTGTTCAGCACCGCCTGCCGTTGGGCGTTGAAGTCCAGCCCGAGGCGGGGCACGTTGCCCTGGACGATGGCCACGGTGACGGTGTCGCCGCCGCCGCGTACCCCGACCGGCACGGCGGGGCCGGCGGCCACCACCGCGGCCAGGGCGGCGGCGAGCCCGGCCACGGGCCGCCACAGCCCGGCGGGTTGGCGCCAGTCCCGCCAGGCGAGGGTGAGCAGGATTCCGCCGGCGAGCGCCACGGCGAAGGTGACCAGCGGGGCGCCGCCGAGCGCGGCCAGCCGCAGCAGCGGGGAGGTGTCCTGGCTGAACGCCAGCCGCCCCCACGGGAAGCCGCCGAACGGGGTGCGGTCGCGCAGCGCCTCCTGCCCCACCCACAGCACCCCGGTGACCAGCGGCCACGCCGCGCGGTGCCGGTCGACCAGCGGGGACACCCAGGCGGTGGCGGCGCCGAGCAGCGCCAGGTAGCCGGCCTGCAGCAGGGACAGCAGCAGCCACGGCAGGTAGCCGGTGTGCAGGTTCGTCCACTCCAGCAGCGGTGCGAACAGCGCCACCCCGGCGAGGAAGCCCAGCCCGGCGCCGGCGCGCGCCCGCCGCCGGTGCGCCGCGGCGGCGAGCAGCGCCACACCGGCCGGGGCGAGGGGCCACAGCCCGTACGGGGGGAAGGCGGCGAGCAGCGCCAGACCGGCCAGCAGGGCCGCCGGGACGGCCAGTTTCAGCGGCAGCGGTCCCCCGCCGGCGCCCGGGCGTGCCCCGCCGGTGGCCTGCGTCTCTTCCCGGTCGAGCGTCGTCACCGGCACCTCACCACGATCACGGGCCGAAGGCTACCCGGCGGACCCGCCCGCCGGCCCGTCCGGGCCGGTCACTCGGGCAGCCGGATGACCGGCAGCTCGTCGGTGCCGTAGCGGCCCTCGCCGGTGAGGATCGGGGCGTCGTGGTCGAGGCAGGCCAGCACGGTGGCGGCCAGGTCGACCCGCCCGGTGAAGGCCCGCCAGTACGCGAGCTCCTGCCAGGCCCCGCCGTCGGTGGGCAGGACGGCGCAGGCGTCGAGGGCGAGCAGCCGGCGCAGCGCCGCCCGGTCCTTCGGGTCGTCCACGGCCGCGTACGCCTCGGCGGCGGCGACCGCCGTCACCCCGAAGCGCACCCCGTCGGCGATCACCTCGTGCAGCGTCTCCCCCACGTGCACCGACCCGGCCAGGTACGCCAGCAGCGTCGAGCGGTCGAGGACCAGCCGCACGGGTGGGCCGTCGTCGGGGTCGCTCACGCGGCGGTGACCCGGGAGGTGCGGTCCTCGCCGTCGGCGGCGGCCTGCCGCGCCCGCTCCCGGATCGCCTGGTAGCGCTCGGCCGGCCAGGCCACGTCCACGGCGGCGCGCGCCGCCCGCGCCCGGGCGATGCCCTCCTCGGTGACGGTGACGCCCTGGTGGGCCAGCTCGGCGTCGAGGGCTTCCCGGCGCATCAGCGACCGCGCGGCGTGCACGAGGAAGGCGCTGGCGTTGGGTTCCCGTTCGAGGCGTTCGGCGACGTCCGGCGGGACCGAGATCGACAGTTTCCGCACCGCTCCGGTCATACCGCACAGCTTAACCGGTCGCACCGGCCTGGCCGGGGCCTGAAGCGGGCACGAAAATCGGGGCGCGGCTCGCGCCGCGCCCCGATGCTCCCAGGCCCTTCCCGGCCGGTGGGGCGAGGACGATCGGCGCCGACCTTCGGACCGACCTGACGTGGACTGGCTGCCCCCGCCCGGCCGTTGTCTACTGGCCGTGCCTTTCACCCTGCCCGTACACCGGTAACCGCGGCCGGTTCGCGCCGCCCCGCCGACCCCCGCCCGCTGGACCTGGCCGCCGCAACCTTCCGGTCGCTCGGCCAGCGGACGAAGGGACGAAGCGAACAACAGCCGCTTCCCGTGGTAGGACTCAAAGACGGTACGGCGTGCACCCCCGCCGCTGTCAACCCACCCGGGCCTGTCGTGTGTTGCGACACGGCGTGTCGCGTCGGCGCGTCTCGATGCGAACGCCGGTTTCCCGACGCTTTGCGAAGGTCCGGGCGCGGGGCTCTCAGGTGTCGCGCTGGTGCGCGGCCCGGTACCGCTCGTCGGGGAGGGGCTCCAGCCAGGTGGTGGGGTCCTGCCCGCCGGGCAGCGCCTCCAGCATGGCCAGGTGGCTCATGAACGTGTCAGCGTGGCGCCGTGCCAGTGCTCCTCACCGGGCGGGCAGACGACGGTGTCGCCGGCACGCACGCGCAGCACGGTGCCGTCGCGGGTGCCGACCAGGCCCACCCCTTCGGTGACGTGCAGGGTCTGCCCCACGGCGTAAGAGTGCCAGTGGGTTCGGGCGCCCGGGGTGAACCGCACGAGGGCGACGGTCATCCGTGACGGCTCCGTGCCGGTGTAGACAGGGGTGAGGTAGACGTCCCCGGTGAAGTTGCTTGCGGGCGTCTTGACGGTGGCGGAACGCGCGAAGCTCGCCGCCGGGTGGCGCTCAGGCCCCGGAGAGGTGGCGGCGCAGCAGCGCGGCCGCCGCGCCGGGGTGGTCGGCGGCGAGCAGCCCACCGGCGGCCAGGACGTAGTCGACGTCGACGACGGGGCGGGCGGCGCGGGGCAGCGGCCACCCGCCGGCGTGGTCGCCGAGGACCGCGGCGAGCACCTCGGCGGCGTCGCCGGGCGCCGCGTGCCGCAGCACCCCGCCGGAGCCGACCATCAGCTTGACGTCGCGCAGGTCCCGGCCGGCGCGTTCGCCGGTGGCGGCGCCGCGGGCGTGGCGGCGCAGCGCCACCGTGGCGGCGAGCGCGGCGATGCGCCGGTCGGCGGCCCGGTCGGCGTCGCCGGCGGCCAGGAAGCCGGGCTCGGCGGCCCGCACGGCCGCCGCGGCCGCCAGGTCGTCCTCCTCGCCGGGCGCGAGGAGGCGTTCCTCGGCGGCGGCGCGGACCACGCCGGGGGCGCTCCACCGCATGCCGAGGTCCCCCTCGACGGTGCGGGCCCGCCACAGGGTGCCGGTGACCTCCTGGCTGGGGCCGGTGTCGCGTTCGTCGGGGGTGAGCACCGAGTACACGTCGGTGGTGGCGCCGCCGACGTCGACGACGGCCAGGTCCCCGCCGAGGGCGTCGGCGAGGACCTCCACCCCGGTGAGCACCGCGTCGGGGGTGGCGGCCCGCACCAGGCGGGCGAACCGGGTGCCGCGGGACAGTTTCTTGCCGCCGATGACGTGCCGCAGGAACACCTGCCGGATCGCGGCGCGGGCCGGCGCGGGGGCGAGCACCCCGATGCGCGGCAGCACGTTGTCGGCGGCGGTGACCGGCACTCCCGCCGCGGCGAGCAGGGCGTGCAGGTCGTCGCGGACGTCGGCGTTGCCGGCGAGCACGACGGGCACCCGCCAGCGGGCCCGGGCCAGCCGGGTGGCGTTGTGGGTGAGGGTGTCGGCGTCGCCGCCGTCGGTGCCGCCGACGAGCAGCACCACGTCGGGGCGGGCGGCGCGCAGCGCGGTCAGCTCGGCCGCGCCGAGCCGCCCGGCGGCCACGTGCACCACGTTCGCCCCGGCGGACAACCCGACCCGCCGGCCGGCCTGCGCGGTCACGAGGGGCTCGTAGCCGATGACGGCCAGCCGCAGGCCACCGCCGGCCGACGAGCACACGTACCAGGGCAGGTCACCGGCGGCCAGCCCGGCGGTGGCGGCGCCGACCGCGGTGTCCAGGCCGTGCAGCACGTCGGTGCCGACGGTGGTGGGCGCGGCCGCCGCGGCGACGAGCCGGCCGCCGTCGAGGTCGACCACCGCCGCCTTCGTGTACGTCGACCCGACGTCAGCGCAGACGGCGAGGTTCACGCGGAGCTGTCCTTCGCTCGCGACTGCGGGGCTCGCAAACCCGGCCCACTCCTCGCGCTCACGCCGCTGGGGGGACGACCACCGTGCCGGTGGCGGTGACCGCGACGATCGGCTCGGCGAGGACCTCGGCGGCGGACTCGCCCTTGTCGGGGCGGCCCCGGCACACCACCCGGGCGGCGAAGTCGATGGTGCGGCTGCGGGTGCCCACCCGGGTGACCGTGGCGGTCACCTCCAGCACGTCACCGGCCTTCATGGGCGCCTTGAACTGCACGTCCGAGTAGGAGGCGAATAGACCCTCGTCGCCGTCGGTGCGGATGCACACCTCGGTGGCGACGTCGCCGAACAGGCCCAGCGCGTACGCCCCGTCGACCAGGTTGCCGGCGTAGTGGGCGTGGGAGTACGGCACGTACCGGCGGTGGGTGACGGTCAGGCCGACCCGGGGGTCACTCATGCTCTCGCCTTCTTCTCGGTGATCAGGGCGTGGACCAGGTAGCTGGCGACCTCGCCGGGGGTGGTGCCGCGGCCGAAGATCCGGTCGACGCCCAGCTCCCCGGTCATGGTCTCGTCGAAGCGGGGGCCGCCGACGATGAGCAGGGGCCGCCTGCCGGCGGGCATGGCCTCCCGGAACGCGGCGGACATCTCCCGGGTGTTGTGCAGGTGCGCGTCGCGTTGCGTGACGACCTGGGAGACCAGCACGGCGTCGGCCTTCTCCTGCCGGGCGGCCTCGACCAGCTCGGGGACGCTGACCTGCGCGCCCAGGTTGGTGACCTTGAGTTCGCGGTAGTACTCCAGGCCCTTCTCCCCGGCGATGCCCTTCACGTTGAGGATGGCGTCGATGCCGACGGTGTGCGCGTCGGTGCCGATGCAGGCGCCCACCACGGACAGCTTGCGCCGCAGCCGCTGCTTCACCACCGTGTTGACCTCCTTGGCCGACAGCAGCGGGAAGTCCCGTTCCACCACCTGCACCTTGTCCAGGTCCACGAGGTGGTTCACCCGGCCGTAGACGACGAAGAAGGTGAATCCGTCGCCCATCTGCTTGGCGTGCACCAGCATGGCCGGGTCCATGCCCATCTTGTTGGCCAGCTGCACGGCGGCGCCCTCGGCGCGCTTGTCGTGCGGCACCGGCAGCGTGAACGACACCTGCACCATGCCGTCGCCGGTGGTGTCCCCGTACGGCCGGACGATCTTCTTCTCCGTCATGCCGCCTGCTCCAGGATGTCCGTGGCGGGGTTGTAGTAGTCGGCCTCGTGCTTCGCGACGCCGTCGAGGCCCTTGCCCCGGTCGGCGGGCCGCTTCATGATCCCGAAGGTGCCCTCGGCGATCGCGGTGAGCAGCGACTGGTCGCCGATGCGCTCCAGCAGGTCGACGGCCTCGCCGAGCACCCGGTGGGCGCGCTGCTGGATGAACCCGCCGGGTGCGGGCACGAAGTCCTCGTGCAGGCCGCCGGCGGCGCCCAGCACGTACCGCACGTTCTGCAGGGCGATGTCCCGGTCGGACAGCCACGGGGTGACCACCGCCTCGGTCATCATGCCGACCAGCAGGATGCCCTGCCCGGTCATGGTGCCGACCAGGTTGAAGAACCCGTCGAGCAGGTTGCCGCGGAACACGTCGCCGGTCATGTGCTTGGTCGGCGGCATCCACTTCAGCGGCGCGTCGGGGAACAGTTCCCGGGCCAGCAGCGCGTGCGCCAGCTCCAGCCGGAACGACTCCGGCAGGTCCGGGTTGATCTCGAACGCGTGGCCCAGGCCGAGCTGCCAGTCGGCCAGTCCCGCCTCGTGGGCGAAGTACTCGTTGAGCAGCTGCGACACCGTCACCGTGTGCGCCTCGTCGACCGCGTCGGCGGTGGTGAGGTAGTTGTCCTCGCCGGTGTTGATGATGATGCCGGCGCGGGCGTGCACCTGCCGGGAGAACCGCTGGTCGACGAACGTGCGGATCGGGTTGATGTCGCGGAACAGGATCCCGTACATCGAGTCGTTGAGCATCATGTCGAGCCGTTCCAGGCCGGCCAGGGTGGCCATCTCCGGCATGCACAGGCCCGACGCGTAGTTCGTCAGCCGCACGTACCGGCCCAACTCCCGCGACGACTCGTCCAGCGCGGCCCGCATGAGCCGGAAGTTCTCCTGCGTGGCGTAGGTGCCGGCGAAGCCCTCCCGGGTGGCGCCCTCGGGCACGTAGTCCAGCAGCGACTGCCCGGTGGAGCGGATCACGGCGATGATGTCCGCCCCGGCCCGCGCCGCGGCCTGCGCCTGCGGGATGTCCTCGTAGATGTCGCCGGTCGCCACGATCAGGTAGATCCAGGGCCGCTGCTTCGGGTCCCCGTACCGCTTCACCAGCCGCTCCCGTTCGGCGCGGCGCCGGTCGATCTGCCGCACACCCGCGGCGACCGCCTTCCGGGCGGCCCGCCGGGCGGCCGTGGCGGCCTTGCCGGTGGGCTGGGTGAACCGCACCGACCCGGCGGCGGCCTTCTGCGCCAGCAGCGTCACGTCGGCGATCTGCTCCCGCGCCAGGGCGTCGAACACCGGCGCGGCCACCCCGTGGCCGAGACCGACGTCGGCGACGACCGCGTCGACGAGACGGTTCACCCACGGGATGCCGTCGGGGTCGGCGCCGGTCACCCCGGCCAGCCGCAGCACCGCCCGCTCCACCGACACGGTGGTGTGGCTGCGCGCCAGATCCACCACCGGCTGCCCGGCGCGGCGCGCCAACTCCCGCGCCCGCGCCACCAGCGCCGGATCCAGCCCAAGCTTGCCTGTCACGCCGTCGCGCCCCTGTCTGTGCCGATGCTCCGCACGCTCACGAAGCCCCTTCCTGATAGATCACGTCTCCGCGCAGGACCGTGGCCCGGCACACCGGCAGCGGCGTCGGGTCGTCCGCGCCGCGCGCCTCCGGGTCCTCGGCCTGCAGCACCGGCAGGCCCCGCTCCACCCCGGCCGGGGTGTCCCACACCGCGAACGTCGCCGGCGCGCCGAGGGCGAGGACCCCCTCGTTGTCCAGGTGCACGGCCCGCCACCCGCCGCGGGTGTGCGCGGCGAACGCGGCCCGCGCGCTCATCCGCTGCGCCGGGTTGTGGTGCGCCGCCGCGGCCCGCACCGACCCCCACGGGTCCAGCGGCGTCACCGGCGAGTCCGACCCGAACGCCAGCGCCACCCCCACCCCGTGCATGGCGCCCATCGGGTTGGACTCCAGCGACCGGGACAGGCCCAGCCGGGACTCGTACATCCGGCCGGCGCCGCCCCACAGCCGGTCGAACGCCGGCTGCATCGACGCCACGATGCCGTACTCCACGAACCCGGCGATGAGCCGCTTGCTCATGATCTCGGCGTGTTCGACCCGGTGCCGGGCCGCCCGCAGCCGGTCCACGCCCACCTTCCGCGCGGCCTGCGCGAACCCGTCCAGCACCGTGCCGATGGCGGCGTCGCCGATCGCGTGGAAGCCGCCCTGCAGCCCGTGCGCCGCGCAGTCCAGCAGGTGGTCGCGCACCTGCTCGGCGGTGACGTAGCCGTGCCCGCAGGCGCCGGGCTCCCCGTCCAGGTACGCCGCCGACACGTGCGCGGTGCGCGACCCGAGCGCCCCGTCGGCGTACAGGTCACCGCCGGCGCCGACCGCGCCCAGCTCCCGGGCCTTCGCGGCGCCCAGCAGCTCACCCCAGTACCCGTACACCTCGGGCACGCCGTCGCCGGAGATCGCCAGCAGGCCGGTGAAGTCGCTCTCGTCGGAGGTGCCCGGGCCGCCGCACTCGTGCACCGCGGCGATCCCCAGCGACGCGGCGTGCCGCAGGGCGGTGCGCTGGGCGGCCACCCGCTGCGCCGCCGTCACCGAGCCCAGCGCCGCCGCCCGCACCACGTGGTGGGCGTCGCGGCGCAGCCAGCCCGACGGGTCGTAGCCGGCGGCGGTCGCCGCGTCCGGGCAGGCGGCCAGCAGCGCCGCCGACACCAGCGCCGAGTGGATCGACGCCTGCGACAGGTACACCTTGCGGCCCCCGGCCGCCCGGTCCAGCGCCGCCGCGTCGGGCAGGGCCGGCTCCGCCCAGGACGACTCGTCCCAGCCGTGCCCCAGCACCACCGCGTCGGACGGCAGGGCGGCGGCGAACGCGGACAGGGCCTCCAGCAGCCCGGTCGCGGACCGCACCGCCGACAGGTCCAGCCCCGACAGGGCCAGGCCCGTGTCGGTGGCGTGCACGTGCGCGTCGACGAACGCCGGCGTCACGAGCGCCCCGCCCAGCTCCACCACCCGGTCGGCGGCCGGCGCGTCGGCGTCGGCGCCCAGCCAGGCGATCCGCCCGTCGCGCACCAGCAACGCCGTCGCGCTCGGGTCGGCCGGACAGTGCAGCACTCCGCCGCGGTACAGGGTCGAGGGGTTCGTCATGACGCTCAGTCTGCCGCCAGCCGGGCCTCGAACAGACGACGCACCCCCGGCTCGCCGCGCAGCAGGTCCAGCGCCAGGGCGGCGTGCCCCGGCACGTACCCGTTGCCGACCAGCATGGTCACGTCCGCGGCCAGGCCCTCGGCGCCCAGCGCGGCGGCCGCGAAGCTCGTCGCCATGGAGAAGAAGATCACCGTGCCGCCGTCGTTGGTGGCGAGGACCGCCCCGTGCTCGCAGCCCGGCACGTCCACGCAGACCACCGTGACGTCCGCGGGGGCGTTCAGCGCCGTGGTCACCGCCGTGGACAGGCCGACCGGGTCGCGGGCGTCGGCCAGCGCGACCACGTCGGCCAGGCCGGCCGCGTCGAGCGCGTCGCGCTCCGCCGCCACCGGCACGACCCCGACGGTACGGCCGGCGCCGGCCCGCCGCGCGGCGGCCAGGGACAGCGAGCCGCTCTTGCCGGCGCCGCCGATCACCGCCACGGTCACCGGGCGTGGGTCCTCCTCGCGGCGGCGCCGCGCCACCTGCTCGGCGACCACCCGCGCGGTCAGCGCCGGCGCCCCGCACACGTCGAGCACGGCCAGGGACAGCTCCGGGTGCAGGTCGTCCGGGAGGACCGCGGCGATCGAGCGGGCGAACAGGATGGCGTAGCCGTCGCAGGGCACCTGCTCGCTGCGCCCGTCCCAGCGGGCCAGATCGTCGAGGATCGTCAGCGGGGTCAGCGTCAGCGACACCAGGGTGGCCACCCGGTCGCCGGGCCGCAGCCCGAGCGGGGACCGCTTCCCGGCCTCCTCCACCGTGCCGATGAGCATGCCGCCGGAGCCGGTGACCGGGTTCTGCATCTTCCCCCGGGTCGAGATAATCTCCAGCACCTCGGCGCGGACCTTCTCCCCGTCGCCGCCGTGCTTCTCCGACAGCTGCCGGAAGCTCGCCGCGTCCAGGTTCAGCCGCTCGACCCGGATCCGCACCTCGTTGGCGGCGATCCGCGGATCGGCGTCCAACCGCCACGCCGCCTGCGGCAGCACCCCCGCCGGTTCCACGACTCGGTGCAGACCCACCGGTGACGTCACGCCGACCCCCTAAGTCCAGCCGCCCGAAACCCCGGCCAGGGCTCGCGTCGCGGGAAAACTTACGGCAGACTAATTTCTTCACCGGATATTTTCCAGTAACCTTCGGGATCGTTGATCACCCGCACCACATGTCAGGAGGGGCCGTGACCCAGACCCAACCGGTTGAGACCATCCCTCAACCCCGTCACGCCCCGGTCGCCGTTCCGACCGCCGGGCAGCCGTACGAGTACCGCCGCAGCCCCCTGGTCGAACCCGACTGGACCCGCTTCCCCGGCTGGCGCCACGTCACCCGGGAGCAGTGGGAGAACGCCCAGTGGCAGCGGGTCAACTGCGTCAAGAACATCAAGCAGCTGCGCACCGTCCTGGGCGACCTCGTCGACGAGAGCTTCTACGCCGACCTCGAGGCCGACCAGAAGGCCCTGGCCACCATGTCGATGCTGGTGCCCCCGCAGATGGTCAACACCATGGTGCCGTTCGAGCCCATGACGACCGAGGCGTTCCTCGCCGACCCGATCCGCCGCTACATGATCCCCGTCGCCTCCGACCGGCGCACCGACTGGCCCTCCCACCCCTACGCCAGCCGCGACAGCCTCCACGAGCACGACATGTGGGTCGCCGAGGGGCTCACCCACCGCTACCCCACCAAGGTCCTCGCCGAGCTGCTGTCCACCTGCCCGCAGTACTGCGGCCACTGCACCCGGATGGACCTGGTCGGCAACTCCACCCCCGCCGTCGACAAGCTGAAGCTCACCCTGAAGCCCGTCGACCGCTACGACGCCCACATCACCTACCTCAAGGCCCACCCCGGCGTCCGCGACGTGGTGGTCTCCGGCGGCGACGTGGCCAACGTGCCGTGGAAGAACCTCGAGTCGTACCTGATGCGGCTGCTCGAACTGGAGACCGTCCGCGACATCCGGCTCGCCACCAAGGCCCTCATGGGCCTCCCCCAGCACTGGCTCCAGCCCGACGTCGTCGAGGGCCTGGAACGCGTCGCCCGCACCGCCTCCCGCCGCGGCGTCAACCTCGCCATCCACACCCACGTCAACCACGCCCAGTCGCTCACCCCGCTGGTCGCCAAGGCCGCCCAGACCGCCCTCGACGTCGGCGTCCGCGACGTCCGCAACCAGGGCGTGCTCATGCGCGGCGTCAACGCCACCAGCGCCGACCTGCTCGACCTCTGCTTCGCGCTGCAGGGCGAGGCCGGCATCCTGCCGTACTACTTCTACATGTGCGACATGATCCCCAACGCCGAGCACTGGCGGGTCCCCGTCTGGCACGCCCAGCAGCTCCAGCACGACATCATGGGCTACCTGCCGGGCTACGCCACCCCGCGCATCGTCTGCGACGTCCCCTTCGTCGGCAAGCGCTGGGTGCACATGCTCACCGAGTACGACCGCGAACGCGGCATCTCCTACTGGACCAAGAACTACCGCACCTCGATCGAGTCCGCGGACCTGGAAGCGCTCAACAAGCGCTACGCCTACTACGACCCGATCGACACCCTGCCGGAGACCGGCCAGGCCTGGTGGACCGCCCACCGCGACGACTGACCCGCGAGCACCCCGACGCCCCCACGAGCCACCCGGCCGCGGGGGCGGCGGTCTGTTCGGGCCCCGCCGGCCGGCGGGGCCGGATCAGCCGGCGCTGCGATCCGACCGCGGTGCGGCGGCGCCGCCCGAGCCCGCCTCGGGCTTCGTGTAGAGGATCTCGCGGGCCTGCTCCGCGGCGCGGCTGATGCTCTCGGCGATGAAGTCGACGAACCGCGCGATGCTTTCGAGGCGGGTGGCGGCCGGGGTGCCGGCACCGAGGACGCTGACGCCCTGCCGCGCCACCTCCGCGAGCTGGGCGTTGGCCCGGGCGCCGGCGATCGTGCCCTGGTAGAAGACGTCGTCGTCGACGACGTAGCGCTCGCGGCGGCGCTCGTCGCGTTCCCTGCGGATGAGACCCTGGCTCTCCAGGAACGTGATCGCCTTGGAGACCGACGCCGGGCTGACCTGGAGGCGCCCGACGAGTTCGGACGCGGTGAGGCTGCCCGCGTCGGCCGTGTAGAGACACGTCAGCACCCGGGACATCATCTTGGGCAGACCCTGCTGCATGAGCAGGGTCGTGAACATCTCCTCGTACTCGCGCACCGCCTCGGCGTCGCGCCCGTGCGCCTGCGACGGCGCCTGCGGCCCCCGCGCGGGGGCCTGCCTGCGCCGCTGGGAGCGGCGTTCGGTGGCGCGGTGGGCCAGGTCCGCGCGGTAGGCGGTGGGGCCGCCGTTGCGCATCACCTCACGGGTGATCGTGGAGGTGGGACGGTCGAGACGTCTGGCGATCTCCGCGTAGGCGAGGCCGTCGGCCACCCCCAGCGCGATCTGCTGGCGTTCCTGCTGGGTGAGCCTGCCTCCCGGCATCGCGATATCCCCTCCACGGTCGTCCGATGCCGCCAGCATAGCGTTCAGTCGTCGCCCAATGCAACGGACGGAGCCGTTCGCGTTGCGTTAGATTCACTCCGGTTGCAACGATAATCTGCCCCCTAGCTGCGCTGATGCTGGTTTTCCGCAACAGGCTTGTTGCTGAACCTTTGAACGCAACGTAGCGTTTCCGATGTCAGAAACGACACGCGCGGCAGGAGAAACCATGCAGACCTTCGACACCCCCACCCCGATCACCGCAGTCCTCGACATCCCCGCCGGGCGCGTCCAGCTCATCGCCGCCGACCGGGCCGACACCACCGTCGACGTCCGGCCCGCCGACGCCGCCAAGAGCCGCGACGTGAAGGTGGCGGAACAAACCAGGATCCACTACGCCGACGGCGTCCTGCGCATCGAGGCCACCGCCCGCAACCAGATCCTCGGCAGCTCCGGATTCATCGAGGTCACCGTCCAGCTGCCCGCCGGCTCCCGCGTCCAGGTGAAGGCCGCCAGCGCCGACCTCCGGGCCGCCGGCCGGTTCGGCGACGTCACCTTCGAGGGCGCACACGGCGCCCTCACGATCGACGAGGCCGCCGGCGTCCGCCTCACCACCGCCGCCGGCGACGTCACCGTCGGCCGCCTCCACGGCCCCGCCGAGATCACCACCGCCAAGGGCGACATCCGCATCGCCGAAGCCGCCCGCGGCACCGTCGTGCTGCGCACCCAGGCCGGCGACATCTCCGTCGCCGCCGCCCACGGCGTCTCCGCCTCCCTCGACGCCGGCACCACCCACGGCCGGATCCACAACTCCCTCACCAACACCGGCGGCACCGCCGCCGGCCTGACCATCCACGCCACCACCGCCCTCGGCGACATCGACGCCCGCAGCCTGTAGAAGGAGCACCCACCATGACCAACCTGGCCATCGCGGCGAACGGACTGCGCAAGTCCTACGGCGACAAGGTCGTCCTCGACGGCGTCGACCTGACCGTCCCGCAGGGAACGATCTTCTCCCTGCTCGGCCCCAACGGCGCCGGCAAGACCACCGTCGTCAAGATCCTCTCCACCCTCATCTCCCCCGACCCCACCTCCGGACCCGTCCGCGTCGGCGGCCACGACCTCACCACCGACCCCCGGGCCGTCCGCGAAGCGATCGGCGTCACCGGCCAGTTCTCCGCCGTCGACGGCCTGATCACCGGCGCGGAGAACATGCTCCTCATGGCCGACCTGCACCACCTGTCCAAGCGCGACGGCCAGCGCACCGCCACCGAACTGCTGGAACGCTTCGACCTCACCGACGCCGCGGGCAAGCCCGCGTCCACCTACTCCGGCGGCATGAAGCGCCGCCTCGACCTCGCCATGACCCTCGTCGGCAACCCGCGGATCATCTTCCTCGACGAACCCACCACCGGCCTCGACCCCCGCAGCCGCCACAACATGTGGCAGATCATCCGCGAACTCGTCGCCGACGGCGTCACCGTCTTCCTCACCACCCAGTACCTGGAGGAGGCCGACCAGCTCGCCGACCGCATCGCCGTGCTCAACGACGGCCGGATCGCCGCCGAAGGCACCGCCGCGGAACTCAAACGGCTCATCCCCGGCGGACACGTCCAACTGCGCTTCGAGGACCCCGCCGCCTACGAGCGGGCCACCGCCGCGCTGCGCGACACCGTACGCGACGACCAGGCGCTCACCCTCCAGATCCCCAGCGCCGGCACCCAGCGCGAACTGCGCACCATCCTCGACCGCCTGGACGACGCCGACGTGCACGCCGACACCCTCACCGTCCACACCCCCGACCTCGACGACGTGTTCTTCGCCCTCACCGGCGGCGCCCGCATCCCCACCCAGCCCAAGGAGGCCCTCCGATGAGCACCCTCTCCCTCGCCGTACGCGACTCGTCCACGATGCTGCGCCGCAACCTGCTGCACGCCCGGCGCTACCCGTCCCTCACCCTCAACCTGCTGCTCACCCCGATCATGCTGCTGCTGCTGTTCGTCTACGTCTTCGGCGACACGATGAGCGCGGGCATCGGCGGCGGCCCGGACCGCTCCCGCTACATCGCCTACCTCGTCCCCGGCCTCCTGCTCATGACCATCGGCAGCACCGTGATCGGAACCGCGGTGTCCGTCTCCACCGACATGACCGAGGGCATCATCGCCCGCTTCCGCACCATGGCCATCCACCGCGGCTCGGTGCTCGTCGGCCACGTCGTCGGCAGCGTGCTGCAGTCGGTCCTGAGCGTGGTCCTCGTGGGCGCCGTCGCCGTGGCCATCGGCTTCCGGTCCACCGACGCCGGCGTCCTGGAGTGGCTCGCGGCGCTCGGGCTGCTCGTGCTCTTCGCCACCGCGCTCACCTGGATCGCGGTCGGCATGGGCCTGGTCAGCCCGAACGCCGAGGCCGCCAGCAACAACGCCATGCCGCTGATCCTGCTGCCGCTGCTGTCCAGCGCCTTCGTCCCCGTCGACGCCATGCCCGGCTGGCTCCAGCCGATCGCCGAGTACCAGCCGTTCACGCCCGCCATCGAGACCCTGCGCGGCCTGCTGCTCGGCAGCGGAATCGGCCACAACGGGTGGCTCGCGGTCCTCTGGTGCCTGGGACTGGCCGTGCTCGGCTACTTCTGGTCCACGTCCAAGTTCAACCGCGACCCGAGGTAACCCGCGCGCCCCGACGGCGGCGCACTCCGACACCCTGTCGGCGTGCGCCGCCCGGCGGCGTGTTCGGCGACGACCGTCAGCCCCGCGGCGCGTACATGATCACCGCGACCCCGGCCAGGCAGATCACCGCGCCCGTGAGATCCCACCGGTCCGGCCGGAACCCGTCCACCAGCACACCCCACGCCAGCGACCCGGCCACGAACACGCCCCCGTACGCCGCCAGGATCCGGCCGAAGTTGGGGTCCGGCTGGAACGTCGCCACGAAGCCGTACGCCCCCAACGCCAGCACACCGGCCGCCACCCACCACAGCCCCCGGTGCTCGCGCCAGCCCTGCCAGACCAGCCACGCGCCGCCGATCTCCGCCACCGCGGCCAGCACGAACAACACCAGGGAACGCAGGATCGTCACCCCGCGACCCTAACCAGCCCCCGACCTCCGAACGGCACGCGCAACGGCGGCGGGCCCCCGGCTGTCCGGGGGCCCGCCGCGTGCCGGTCACTTGTCGAAGGCGTCCCGGACGTTGCGTCCGGCCTCCTTGACGTTCTGCCCGGCCTGCCGCGCCCGGGCGGCACTCTGCTCGTTGGCGCCCTCGGCCCGCAACCGCTCGTTGTCGGTGGCGTCGCCGATCCGCTCCTTGGCCGCGCCGGCCATCTCCTGGGCCCGGCTCTTGGCCTTGTCGGTGAAGCTCATTGCGCCTCCTCGGCTCGTTCGGGCTTCCGCCGGTTGCGTCCCCGGTGCCGGTCTCCGCAAACGCTGTGGGCTGGCGCACGTCGCGTAGGGCATCCTAGGAAGATAGGTGAGCTCACCAGGGCAGCGTGCCGGCGACGTCGAAGTAGCCGCCGGTCGGGCCGTCCGGGCCCAGCTGGGCCATCCGGACGATGATCTCGGCGCCCTCCTCGACGGTCTGCGTGCCGGTCCGCCCGTTCAGGTCCGTCGCCGTGTACCCGGGTTCCACGGCGTTGATCCGCATGTCCGGGAACGCCTTGGCGTACTGCACCGTGACCATGTTGAGCGCCGTCTTGGAGGCGGGATACGCCACCCCGGGGTAGCCGTACGCCAGGTCAGCCGGGTCGGCGAGCCGGGTGATGGAGGCCAGGCCGCTGCTCACGTTCACCACCACCGGGGCGGCCGAGCGCCGCAGCAGCGGCAGGAACGCGTGGGTGACCCGGACCGGGCCGAAGACGTTCGTCTCGAACAGCGTCCGCATCTCCTCGGCGGTCACCTCCGCGGCGCCCACCACGCCGTTGTCCGCCGTCCGTCCCTCGATACCGGCGTTGTTGACCAGCACGTCCAGTCCCCCACCGGCCTCCACGGTGCGCGCCGCGGCCGCCACCGAGGCGTCGTCGGTGACGTCCAGCGGAACGGAACGCGCGCCCAGCCGCTCGGCGGCCCGGCGGCCGCGCTCCGCGTCCCGGCTGCCGATCCAGACGGTGTGCCCGGCGGCCACCAGCCGGCGGGCGGTCTCGAAACCGAGCCCCTTGTTGGCTCCGGTGATCAGTGTCGTCGTCATGTCACCAGGCTCCGTCGGCGCCCGGTGGCCAGCCAGGCGTCCCGTCTTCCTGGGACCGGCAGGACCACCCAGGGCCACCCAGGGCGGCCGCGGGGCAGACTGGTGGGCGTGGCGGAGGCGGAGTTCGGGCAGGCGGTACGCCGGTGGCGCGACCGGGTGCCGCCCGAGGCCGCCGGGCTGCCAACCGGCCGGTCGCGGCGGGCGGCCGGACTGCGCCGGGAGGAACTGGCGCTGCTGGCCGGGATCTCCGTCGACTACCTGACCCGCCTGGAGCAGGGCCGCGCGGCCCACCCGTCGGCGCAGGTCGTCGCGGCGCTGGCCCGGGCGCTGCGGCTCTCCGGCGCCGAACGGGCCCACCTCTACCGGCTGGCCGGGCTCGCGCCGCCCGGCCCGCAGGCCGTGCCCACCGAGGTCACCCCGAGCGTGCAGCGGCTGCTGGACCGGCTGGCGGGCACGCCGGTGGCGGTCTACGACGCCACCTGGACGCTGCTGGTGGCGAACCCGCCGTACGCGGCGCTGATGGGCGACCCGTCCGGGTGGCGGGGCGACGAGCGCAACGGCGTGTGGCGGCACTTCCTCGGCCCCGGCTCGCGGGTCCGGCTCGGCCCCGAGGAACGGCGCGGGTTCGAGGCCGCGCTGGTCGGCGACCTCCGTTCCGCCGCCGCCCGCTACCCGGCCGACCCGCGGCTGGGCCGGCTCCTCGCCGAACTGCGGGAGCACAGCCCTCGGTTCGCCGAGCTGTGGGACGCCGGCACCGTCGGCCGGCACGCCGCCGCGCGCAAGACCGTCGACCACCCGCACGTGGGACCGCTGACCCTCGACTGCGACGTGCTCACCGTCGCCGGCAGCGACCTGCGGATCATGGTCTACACCGCCGAACCGGGCAGCCCGGACGCCGAACGCCTCGCCCTGCTCACCGTGCTCGGCACCCAGTCGTTGCGCGGCTGACCTGCCACCCGCCGGCCCGGACCGCGCGTCCGTGGTTGACTGGGCGGGTGAGCGAGATCCTGCTGATCCGGCACGGCGAGACCACCTGGAGCGCCAGCCGCCGGCACACCTCGTACACCGACCTGGAGCTGACCCCCGACGGCGAGCGGCAGTCCCAGGCGCTCGCCGTGGCGCTCTCCGGCCGGCGCTTCGTCCGGGTGCTGTCCAGCCCCCGGCAACGCGCGACCTGCACCGCGCACCTGGCCGGGCTCACCGTCGACGCCACCGATCCCGACCTGGCCGAGTGGAACTACGGCGCCTACGAGGGGCGCACCACCGTGGACATCCACGAGGAGAACCCGCGGTGGAACATCTGGACCGACGGCTGCCCCGACGGGGAGTCCCCCGCCGAGGTCGGCGCCCGGGTCGACCGGGTGCTCGACCGGGTGGCCCCGCTGCTGGAGCGCGGCAGCGTCGCGCTGGTCGGCCACGCGCACAGCCTGCGGGTGCTCGGCGCGCGCTGGATCGGCCTCCCCCCGTCCGCAGGCGGGTTGCTGCGGCTGGACACCGCCACCGTCAGCGTGCTCGGCCACGAGCACGGCCGGCGGGTCATCCAGCGCTGGAACCAGCCGGTACCGCAGAGCGTGGACGCCGACCGGGCGGCGCGGCACTGACCTGCCGGGGGCGTGGACGCCAGCCGCGGCGGAGAGCGGGCCGGGACCGGACGACGATCGGCTCCGGTTCAGCGTCCCTGCCGAACCGGAGCCGATCGTGGGCCCGTGCCGCTCGCGGTCAGAGGTAACGCGCGGCCTCATCGAGGAAGCGCTGCGCGTACCGGTCCGCCGGGATGTCCCCGAGGTAGTACTTCTTGAGGTCACGGCGGGCCGTGGCCAGCGGGTCGTCGCCGAGGAAGTCGTCCAGGACGGCGTCGAGCCCCTGCAACCGGCCGCCGTGGGCGTCGATCACGTAGGCCGCCCGCGCGAGCGGGAACGCCTCCGGGAACCGGGCCGCCGGCACCGAGACGGCGACCATGACGAAGGGCTTCTCCGAGTACAGGTAGTCCGCCACCACGCTCGACACGTCCGACACCATCGCGTCGGAGGCGTTGAAGCAGTCCGCGACCGACATCGACACCTCGGCCTCGGCGCCGAACACGTGCGGCCGCCCGTTCGTCCGCCGGTCGTCGGCCAGCAGCGTGCGGATCCGGTCGCACTCCCGCGACAGCGCCGGGGACCGCCGGCTGTACGGGTGCGGCCGGAAGACGACGCTGCACCCGCGGGCGACGAGCGCCTTCACGATGTCGTAGCCGACGAGCAGGGACGAATAGTTGGAGTCGGCGTAGAAGCCGGCCCACGTCGGGGCGTACAGGACCCGGGGGTTGGCGATCGAGGCGATCGGCTGGGTGGCGATCGCGACGTTCTCCACCTGGGGGCGCCCCACGATGGTGAACATCTCCGCCGGCATGTTCACGCCGTTGGCCGCGAAACGGTCGATCGCGGCCTGCCCGGCGACGAAGTTCTTGTCGTAGATCCGGAAGACCGGGTTGTGGCTCGGCACCTTGTCGCTGTCGCCGTGGTTGAGCTGGATGTGCTTCAGGTTCGTGTACCGGATGACGTGGTTGTTCATCGTCGCGGTGTTGACGTAGAAGGCCGCCCGCAGCGACGGGGCGATGACGTCGTCGATCTGGTTCAGCCCCATCCGCAGCACCACCGGCGCCTTGGTGAGAGCCACCACCTCCTGGAAGTTGGTCTGGTTGCGCACCAGCACGAAGAACTTCCGGCCGAGGCGTTCCAGGTAGGGCAGCCACATGGCGAGCTGGTACGCCGTGCCGGCGGGCGCGTTCCAGTGCACGAGGAAGACCGGCTCGTAGGCCGTCAGCGCGGCGAGGAGTTTCGCCTCCCGGCTGCGCCGCGCCCGCACCCGGCGCAGCGCCTGCACCGTGGTGAACAGGGTCAACCCGAGCGCCACGGCCCCCACCGCCAGCGCGACCCACCCGACCAGGTCGGTGAACGCGCAGACCAGTGCCGCGAGCACGGCAGCGCCGTTGACCAGCGCCACCCGGGCGGAGTTGGGGCTGCGGTCCCCCCGCGCGCCCATTCCGGGCAGGTTGGCCGAGACCGGGTAGACCGCCTCGGACACGGAGGCCAGCAGCGGCTCGCTGAGGATCGCCAGGCCGGCGACGGCCACCCCGACGGCCAGGGCCGGGTCGAGACTGCCGTGCACCGCGCCGAGCAGGTACGCGCAGGCGAGCAGGAGGACGCGACCCACCACGCCGGTCCCGGCGGCCGCCGCACCGCCACGCCACGTCCAGGCCAGGAGCGCGAGCGCGAGAACGGCCGGGGGCAGCGCCCAGAGGCGGGAGTTCCCCACCGCCGCCAGCAGCAGCGCGGCCAGGGCCGCCACCTCGACCGCCGCGGCGGGCAGCCGCGTACCGGCGGCCGACGCCCGCGCCTGCGCGAGCAGTCCGCTGATCCGGGACCGGCCCGGCTTCGAGGCCGTCATCGCCCGCTCCCCGCCGACCAGGCGCTGGTCCACCGCAGCCGCCTCGCCCCACGCCGGCAGGTCGCCAGGAACTTCTGTCGCAACGCCAACTCCTTTTCCAACGTGCTCACCCGTTCACCGGGCCCTCGCGGCTCGGCGAACGATGGTTCAAAGCGTAGGCGGACGTCGCGGATCGCCCCGATCCCGGCCGCCCACCGGCGCACGCGCGCACTCATCCACCGTGGCCCGCCCGAGGTCAGGGCCGGGCCGGCGCAAAAGGTGATCTTCGCGCGTTCGGGTGTGTCAACCCGGCTGCGAGCCCGCCGACCCGGCCGGCACGCCACGGAGCCGCTGCTGGTCCACCGGGTCCGGACCGACCTTCGGCGGCCGATGCTCGTACGGTGTGGAGAGCACCACGGTCGTCCGGGTGGTGACGTTCGCCGCCGTCCGGATCTCCTGCAGCACCCGCTCCAGGTCCGCCGGGCTGGCCACCCGCACCAGCAGCAGGTAGAAGTCCTCCCCGGCCACCGAGTAGCACGAGTCGATCTCCGGCAGGTGGGCGAGCCGCTCCGGGGCGTCGTCCGGCTGCGAGGGGTCGAAGGGCCGGATCGCCACGAACGCGGTCAGCGGCAGCTCCAGCGCCTCGAAGGAGACGCGGGCCGCGTACCCCTTGATGACGCCGCGCTGCTCCAGCCGGCGGACCCGCTGGTGGACGGCCGACACCGACAGCCCCACCTTCTCGGCCAGGTCCGTGTACGACAGCCGACCGTCTCCGGTCAGAGCGGCGACGATGGCGCGGTCGATCTCCTCCACGCGGTGCAACCTACCTGGAAAAGCGCTCCCACGCCGCACCCGGCCCGCCGCCGTGACGCTGCGCGGGCCGGGCGTCGCGCACCGCGTCGATCAGCCCTTGGCGAGCGCCCGGGAGATGACCAGCCGCTGGATCTGGTTGGTGCCCTCGACGATCTGCAGCACCTTCGCCTCGCGCATGTACCGCTCGACGGGGTGGTCGGCGACGTAGCCGGCGCCGCCGAGCACCTGCACCGCGTCGGTGGTCACCCGCATGGCCATGTCGGTGGCGAACAGCTTCGCCTTCGCCGCCTCGATCGAGTACGGCCGGCCGGCGTCGCGCAGCCGGGCCGCGGCCAGGGTCAGGGCGCGGGCCGCGGAGATCTGGGTGGCGTGGTCGGCCAGGGCGAACCCGAGCCCCTGGAAGTCGATGATCGACCGGCCGAACTGCCGGCGCTCCCGGGCGTAGCCGATGGCGTAGTCCAGGGCGGCCTGCGCCAGGCCGACCGCGCAGGCGGCGATGCCGAGCCGGCCCGAGTCCAGCGCCGACATGGCGATGGTGAAGCCCACCCCCTCGCCGCCGATGAGCCGCTCGGCCGGCACCCGGGCCTCGTCGAAGGCGATCTGGGCGACCGGGGAGGCGTGCAGGCCCATCGTGCGCTCGGCGGCCTGCGGGTGGATGCCGGGGGTGTTCCGGTCGGCCAGCAGGCAGGAGATGCCCTTCGGGCCGGGGCCGCCGGTGCGGCAGAAGATGTTGTAGAAGTCGGCGACCCGGGCGTGGGTGATCCACGCCTTGGTGCCGGAGACCACGTAGTCGTCGCCGTCGCGGACCGCCTTCGTGGTCAGCGCCGCGGCGTCGGAGCCACCCTGCGGCTCGGAGAGGCAGTACGCCCCCAGCAGCTCGCCGCCGATCATGTCGGGCAGCAGCTTGCGCTGGGCGTCCGTGCCGAACTGGGCGACCGGGTAGCAGGACAGGGTGTGCACGCTGACCGCCTCGGCGACGGCGAGCCAGCGGCTGGCGAGGATCTCCAGCACCTGGAGGTAGACCTCGTACGGCTGGGCGGCGCCGCCGTGCTCCTCGGCGTACGGCAGGCCGAGCAGGCCGGCCCGGCCCAGGGTGCGCAGCACGTCACGGGGGAACTCCCCGCGCTCCTCGAAGCCGGCGGCCCTGGGTGCGAGCTCCCGGTCGGCGAGTTCGGTGGCGAGGTCCAGCAGGTCGTGGGCCTCGTCGGTGGGGAGGATCCGGTCGACAGTCATAGCGCGATGAGCTCCGTGGGGGTGGTGTTGAGCCGCTGCCCGCCGTCCGTCGTGCAGACGACGATGTCCTCGATCCGGGCGCCGTGCCGCCCGGCGAGGTAGATCCCGGGTTCGACCGAGAACGCCATGCCGGCCTCCAGGGGCCGAGGGTTGCCGGCCACGACGTACGGGTCCTCGTGGGTGTCGAGGCCGATGCCGTGGCCGGTGCGGTGCAGGAACGCGTCGCCGTGACCGGCGGCCGCGATGATCTCCCGGGCGACCGCGTCGAGGGCCTCGGCGGTCACCCCCGGGCGGACGGCCGCCACGGCGGCGCGCTGCGCCTCGTGCAGGACCGCGTAGTAGTCGACGAACTCGGCCGGGGCGGGGCCGCCCGCGACGTAGGTGCGGGTGCAGTCGGACCGGTAGCCCGACGGCATGGTGCCGCCGATGTCGACCACCACCGGCTCGCCCGCCCCGATCGGCCGGTCCCCGGTCAGGTGGTGGGGGCTGGCGCCGTTCGGGCCGGCGGCCACGATGACGAAGTCGACCCGGACGTGACCCGCGGTCCGGATGGCGGCGGCGATGTCGCCGGCCACCTCGGCCTCGCTCCGGCCGGGGCGCAGCCACTCCCCCATCCGCCGGTGCACCGCGTCGATCGCGGCGCCCGCCTCGGCCAGGGCGGCCACCTCGGCGGGCGACTTGCGGATCCGCAGCTCGCGCAGCACCTCGGAGGCGAGCCGCTGGGCCGCGTCGGGCAGTGTCGCGCGCAGGGCGAGCACGTGCTCGGCCCACATCCGGTCGCTCAGGCCGACGGCGGCGGCCGGGCCGGGCAGCGCGGCCCGTACCAGCGGGAACGGGTCGGTGCCGTCGGCGTGGTCGACGATCCGGTAGCCGGCGCCGGGCGCGGCCTCGGCGCCGGGGCGTTCCAGCACCGGCACGATCAGGCTGGGCTCGCCCTCGGCGGGGAGCACCAGGCAGGTGAGCCGCTCTCCCTCGTGGGCGTCGTAGCCGGTCAGGTAGCGCAGGTCGGAGCCGGGGGTGAGCAGCAGCGCGTCCAGGCCCGCGGCGGCGGTGGCGCGCTGGGCGGCGACCAGCCGCTCGGCCGGGTACAGCTCGTCGATTCCCACCCCCAGAGCTTAACGGTCGTTTGGGCGATGGCGGGAGCCCGGTCGCCGCTCAGACCCCGGCCATCCGGTCCGCCTCGGGTTTGGTCAGCCCGGACGCCTGGAGCAGCTCGGCGACCACGATGAACACCTGCGAGGCGACGATGGTGCCGGAGAAGCCGAGCCCCTGCGCCCCGGCCCGCCGCGCCGTCCCGACCGCGCGCAACGCCTGGGCGCGGGCGATCTCGGGGGTCCGGCCGGCCAGGAAGTCGCGGTGCAGCAGCCGCAGCGCCTGCCCGAAGGTCTCGATGGCGGCCGGCAGGTCGGCCGGGACCGGCTCCCGGGCCTCGAGCAGCGCCACCACCCGGCGGACCATGTTGCGGCTGTTGGTGAAGGCCAGCTCCAGGTGCGTGGCCGCATGCTCGTAGCGGCGCAGCTGGGAGCGGCGCCGCCACCGCCACGGGGACAGCGACGCCACCTCCGCGGCCGCCGCGACGATCTCGGTGGTCTGTCTTCGCTCCGCCTCGGCGGTCTGCAGCCGCTGCAACGCGTCCTCGGCCCGTCCCGCGTCGCCGTCGGCGAGCGCCTCGGCGGTGACGGTCAACTGGTGGGCGAAGAGGTCGAGGCTGGCGCCGGCGGCGCGGTGCACCACCCGGACCGGATTCAGTGGCAGCAGGAGCAGCGCCACCACCACGGCCACCCCGCCGCCGACCAGCGCGTTGGCCGTCCGCGGCACGGCGAGGTCCGGCCCGCTGGGCTCGACGGTGCCCAGCAGGACGGCGGTGCTGCCGGCCTGCACCATGACCGCCCCGCTGCCACGGAACACCACCGCGGCCGAGATGGCCAGCGCGACGACCAGCCCGGTCTGCACGGGCCCGTTCCCGATCACCTGGATGATCAGGTCACCGACGAGCACCCCGAGGATCACCCCGCCGAGCAGTTCGGCGGTGCGGCGTACCCGGTTGCCGATCGCCGCGGCGATGGTGCCGACCGCGGCGGCGGGCGCGAACAGCGGCTGCGGGTTGTGCAGCAGGGTGTTCGCGATGTACCAGGACAACCCGGCCGCCAGCCCGGCCTGGAGGGCCACGATGAAATACCGGCGCAGCCGCTCGTACGCCTCCTGCGCGTGCCGCCGGGCGACGGCCACCACGCCGGTCACGGCGCGTCCCGGCGGTCCGGGCGCCACCGGCGGCACGGCCCGGGCGCGGTCACGCTTTCCTCTACCCCGGCGGCGCTCCGGTAGTCCCGCCGGGCCGCTCAGGCGCTCGCGGCCTCGGCCCGGAGGTCCTCCTCCGACGCGCCGCGACGCCAGTAGCCGGCGAAGGTGACCCGGCGGCGGTCCAGGCCGCGCTCGCCGACCAGGTGCCGGCGGACCGCCCGGACCATGCCGGCCTCGCCGGCGATCCACGCGTACGGGGCGGCGCCGGGCAGCCGGGCGGCGCGCAGCGCGTCGGCCAGCAGGCTGCCGCCCGGTGCGGTGACGCCCCGGACCAGCCAGGTCACCTCGGCGCGGGCGGCGCTGGGCAGCGGCTGGATGTCGCCGGCAGCGGGGACCTCGACGAAGGCCCGGACCGGGGTGCCGGCGGGCAGCCAGTCGAGGATCCCGCCGACGGCCGGCAGGGCGGTCTCGTCGGCGACCAGCAGCACGGAGTCGGCGCCGGTGGGCGGCTGGAAGCGCACGGTGCGCTCGTCGGGCACGGCCGGACCGAGCAGCAGCACCCGGTCGCCCGGGCGGGCCCGGCCGGCCCAGCGGGTGGCCGGGCCGGTGTCGCCGTGCCGGACGAAGTCGATGTCCAGCTCGCCGAGCTCGGGGCGCTGCGCCCGGATCGTGTAGGAGCGCATCACGGCGCGGACGGCCGGGTCCAGGCCGCGCCAGGCCGCGTACCAGTCCTCCCCCGCCTCGACCGGGACGACCGGGGCGTCCTGGCCGGGCTGCGGCAGGAAGACCGAGACGCTCTGGTCCCGGCCGCCGCCGGCGAACTCGCCGAGGTCGTCGCCGCCGAAGGTGACCCTCACCAGGCAGTCACCCACCGCCCGGGTGGCGACCACCCGGGCGGCGTAGAACCGGTACCGCAGGGCGACGGCGGTGGTCACGCCGTGACCTTCTTCGCGCCCCGGATGGCGGTGGCCAGGTTCTCCAGCAGCGGGGCGGCACCGGCGTACGAGAAGCGGGGCACCGCGTCCCAGGGCGTGACCTGGTTGGCCTTGACGGCGGGCAGCTGCGCCCAGGTGGGCTTGGCGGCGAGGTCCTTCGGCTGCAGGGCGGTGGGACGGTTGTCCAGCAGGATCAGGTCGGCCGGGAACTTGCCGGTGTTCTCCCAGCTCAGCGCCTCGAAGTAGTCGCCCTGTTCGAGCTTGGTCGGCACCACGATGTCGACGCCGAGTTCGGCGAAGTACATGAGGTCGGTGCTGACCTTGGGGTTGGAGACGTAGAACAGGTCGGGGCTGCCGGAGGCGGCCATCACCTTGATCCCCGGGTTCGCCTTGACCGCCTGGCGCACCGCGTCGGCGGCGGCCGCGAACCGGGCCTTCGCGTCGGTGACCTTCTTCGCGCCGAGGTCCGCGCCGAGGGAGCCGGCGAGTTCGGCGTACCGCTCGATCGGCCTGGTCATCGGGACGCGGGCCGTGGTGATGGCGACGCTCGACGCCAGCGGGAGGATCTTCGCCTTGCTCTCGTCCGGGACGTACCAGAGCGCGCCCGGGTCGTACATGTGGGTGACCAGCAGGTCGGGGCGGAGCCCCGCGTACTTCTCCAGATTGAACTCGCCCCAGGCGTTGCCGAGGATCTCGACCTGCTCGACGTTCAGGTCGCCGGCCTGCGGCTCCTTGCTGCCGTCGGCCTTCCTGGTCTCGCCGAACACACCGACGATCTGCTTGTCGAGTCCGAAGTCGACCAGAGCCGCGGCCACCCCGGTGAAGGCGACGATCCGGGACGGTCGGGCGGCGGCGTCGACCTTCTGCGGCCGGTCGTCGGTGAACGACCAGGGGCCACCGGTCGCGCCGGCGCCGGTGGCGGCGTCGCCGCCGTCCTTGCCGCAGCCGGCGAGAAGGGCGCCGAGGCCGGCGGCGCCGGCGGCGGCGAGGAGGCCACGGCGGGAGAGCCCGCGGCTGGACACGATGTCGGGCATGGCGAAGTCTTTCGATACGGGTCTGCGAACGACCATGGACAGGCGAGGTTAGGCTAACCTAACTGACGTTCCCGTCAAGGTTCTTCCTGCCCCCGGAGCCCACGCTGTCCGTCATCACCCCACCCCGAAGCGGCGCCGTCGCCGCCCCCGCGCCCGGACGCCGCCGGCTCCGGACCGGCGGGCTCGCCCTCGGCGTGCTGCTGCTCGCCGCGGTGGCCGTGCTCAGCCTCGCCCTCGGCGCGAAGCCGCTCCCCCTCGCCGACGTGTGGCACGGCCTCACCGACCCGGCCTCCCCCGAGTACGCCGTGGTGCACCAGGGACGGTTGCCCCGCACGCTGCTCGGCCTCGCCGCGGGCGCGGCGCTCGGCGTCGCCGGCGCGGCCATGCAGACGCTGACCCGCAACCCCCTCGCCGACCCCGGCCTGCTCGGCATCAACGCGGGCGCGTCGGCCGCGGTGGCCACCGCCACCGTGCTGCTCGGCGTCGCCGACCTCGACCACCAGGTCTGGTACGCGCTGCTCGGCGCCGCCGCCGTCACCGTGGCCGTGCACACCATCGCCGGCGGCCGGCAGGCCACCCCGGCCCGGCTGGCCCTGGCCGGGGCCGCGCTCAACGCGGCCCTCTACTCCTACGTCAGCGCCGTCATGCTGGTCGACAGCACCTCGCTCGAGCGGATGCGGTTCTGGACCGTCGGGTCCCTCGCCGGGGCGCGCACCGACACCGTGCCGAGCCTGCTGCCGTTCGTCCTGGCCGGACTGCTGGTCGCCCTGCTGGTGACCCGCCCGCTGGCCGCCCTCGCCCTCGGCGACGACTCCGCCCGGGCGCTCGGCGCCCGGCCCGGCCTGGTCCGGGGCGCGGTGATCGTCGCCGTCACGCTGCTCTGCGGAGCGGCCACCGCCGCCTGCGGGCCGATCGTCTTCGTCGGACTGCTCGCCCCGCACCTCGTGCGCGCCCTCACCGGGCCCGACCCGCGCCGGCTGCTGCCCTGGTGCGCGGTGATCGCGCCGGTGCTGCTGCTCACCGCCGACGTGGCCGGCCGGCTGCTGGGCCGCCCCGGCGAACTCCAGGTCGGCCTGGTCACCGCCGTGCTCGGCGGGCCGCTGTTCCTGCACCTGGTCCGGCGCGGACGGGTGGGCCGGCTGTGATCGTGCTGCGCCTCCCCGGCGGGCTGTCGCTGCGCCTGCGCCCCCGCGCCCTCGTCGTCGGCCTGGCCGGCACGCTGCTCGCCCTCGCCCTCGCCGTGCTGGCCGTCGGCGCCGGCGACTACCCGATCGCCCCCGCCGACGTGCTGCGCGTGCTGGCCGGCGGCGGCAGCCCCGCCGACCGGTTCATCGTCACCGAGCTGCGGCTGCCCCGGCTCGCCACGGCCCTGGCGGCCGGCGCCGCCCTCGGGCTGGCCGGCGCGGTCTTCCAGTCGCTGACCCGCAACCCGCTGGGCAGCCCGGACGTGCTCGGGGTCACCTCCGGCGCGGCCACCGGGGCGCTGACCGTCGTGGTGGTCGGCGGCGGCAGCGCCGCGCTGGCCGGGGCCGCGGCCGCCGGCGGACTGGCCACCGGCCTGCTGCTCTACGCGCTGGCCGGCCGGCACGGCGTCGGCGGGCACCGGCTGGTGCTCGTGGGCATCGGCGTCACCGCCGTCCTCACCGGCGTCAACGGCTGGCTGCTCACCCGCGCCCCACTCATGGACGCCGCCCGCGCCGCCCTCTGGATCACCGGCAGCCTGGACGGCCGGGGCTGGGCGAACGCGCTGCCGGTGCTCGGCGCGCTGGCGGTGCTGCTACCCGCCGTGCTGCTCGCCCGCGCCCCCGCGCTGCGGCTGCTGGAGATGGGCGACGACTCCGCGGCCGGCCTCGGCGTGCCGGTACGCCGGGTCCGGACGGCCGCGCTCGGCTCGGCCGTGCTGCTCGTGTCGGTCGCCGCGGCGGCCACCGGGCCGGTGTCGTTCCTGGCGCTGACCGCGCCGCACCTGGCCCGGCGGCTCACCCGCGCGCCCGGACCGAACCTGCTGCCGTCGGCGGTCGTCGGCGCGGCCCTGCTGCTCGCCGCCGACCAGCTCGCCCAGCACGCGGTGGCCGGGCGGCAACTGCCCGTCGGGGTGGTCACCGGCGTGCTCGGCGGCGGCTACCTGGCCTGGCTGCTCGCCGGCGAACGCGGGGGCCGGCGATGACCGGCCCCGACGAGAAGGGAACCCTGATGCGGCCCGACACCCCCCGGCTGGTCGGCGAGGCGCTGACCCTCGGCTACGACCGGCGCACCGTCGCCGAAGACCTCACGGTCGCCGTCCCCGACGGGTCCTTCACCGTGATCATCGGGCCGAACGCGTGCGGCAAGTCGACGCTGCTGCGCGCCCTGGCCCGGCTGCTGCGACCGGCCCGGGGCACGGTGCTGCTCGACGGCGCCGACATCCACCGCCGGCCGGCCCGCCAGGTGGCCCGTACCCTCGGGCTGCTCCCGCAGTCGGCGGTGGCCCCGGACGGGTTGACGGTGGCCGAGCTGGTCTCCCGAGGCCGCTACCCGCACCAGGGCCTGCTGCGCCAGTGGTCCCGTGAGGACGAACGGGTGGTCGACCGGGCGATGGCCGACACCGGCGTCGCGGAGCTGGCCGACCGGCCCGTCGACGAGCTGTCCGGCGGGCAGCGGCAGCGGGTCTGGATCGCCATGGCGCTGGCCCAGCAGACGCCGCTGCTGCTGCTCGACGAGCCGACCACCTACCTGGACATCGCCCACCAGGTCGAGGTGCTGGACCTCTGCGCCCGGCTGCACGAGGAGCAGGGCCGCACCCTGGTGGCGGTGCTGCACGACCTGCACCAGGCCGCCCGGTACGCCACCCACCTGGTGGCCATGCGCGACGGGCGGGTCGTCGCCGCCGGCGACCCGCGGCGGATCGTCACCACCGAGCTGGTCGAGGAGGTGTTCGGCCTGCCCTGCCGCATCATCGACGACCCGGAGACCGGCACGCCACTCGTACTGCCGGCGGTCCGGCGACCCGGCGCCGACGCAGAGCCCACCCCCGCCGTCCCCGGAGGCCGGCGCTGATCGACGACCCCGCCCGGACCGGCGCCCACCGACGTTGGTGCGGCCCATCGCCGGGTAAGCGAGCCGGGACCGTGAACCGCCACAACCAGGAAGTGGCGAGACGGACGACAGCGGCCAAAGGGTGCGGTGACGCCGTCACCGGCACGATCGGCCCTCGACCCGGCGGACGCCGACCGGGTCCCCCGTTCGTCCGCCTACCGAAGGAGGAACGATGGCTCGCGATCCCGCCCAGATGAAGACCGGTGAGCTGCGCAAGCAGGCGGAACGCGCCGGAATGCGCAACGTCGACCAGATGAACAAGGGCGAGATGATCCAGAAACTCGGTGGGTCGGCCAACGCCAACCAGGGCGGCGGCCAGCGGCAGAAGGACCCGCGTCCGAAGGGCGTCAGCCCGCAGGACTACAAGAACGTGCCCGGCAACCAGACCTGACCACCAGCCGACGCCTGGTGCCCCGCCCGTCCCGGGTGGGGCACCAGGCGTCCGTTCACCCGGTCCGGTGAGTGCGTCAGCCACCTACCGGGGGCGCGCACTTACGGTGCGGCGACCGGACGGGGTAGACCGGGGTGACCGCTTGCCGGAGCGGATTCCTGGCTGCCCTGAAGGGGGTCGACCACCGTGCGGACCGATTGCCCCAGCCCTCGTCTCGACGGCGCCGAGGCGGTCGCCGACGCCATCCTGTACGAGGGCTACCTGCTCTACCCCTACCGGCGATCGTCGACCAAGAACCGGGTCCGCTGGCAGTTCGGGGTCCTGGTACCCCCGGCCTGGGCAGCGGCGCAGGGCCTCGTCGACAGCGGCGTGGCGGGCTCGGCGGAGTCGCCGTGGCAGCGGACCGCGTGCCTCGTGGAGGCGCCGGACACGGCGAGCGTCCGGATCCGTTTGCGGTTCCTGCACCTGCAACGGAAGGTGGCCGAGAGACGCACGGCCGACGGCGGGTACCGGCCGGTAGACCGGATCGAGGTCGCCGGCCGCACGGAGCTCAGTTTCGACGAGGCGGTGCCGCGGGAGTTCGACATCGAGGCGACGGTCGGCGACCTGCGGCACGGCCGCCGCCTCGACGTCCGGGTGCCGGGCGGGGAGGACGTCGAGCCGCTGGTCGACGGCCGCGGCGAGCCGGTCGGGCGGGTGGTCCGCCGGCGATGGCCGTTGTCCGCCTCGGTCACCGCCTCCGCCGTCCCGTGCGAGACGCCCTTCCGCCTGCTGCGGCTCGAGATCCGGGTCGAGAACACGGACCGGACGACCGCGCCGGACAGCCCGCGGGACGAGGCGTTGCGCTGCTGCCTGCTCGCTGCCCACACGCTGGCCACCGTCAGCCGGGGGCGGTTCCTGTCCCTGCTCGACCCGCCCGAGTGGGCGGCGCCGGCCGCGCGGGAGTGCCGCAACGTGCACACGTTTCCGGTGCTGGCCGGCGAGCCCGGCAGCGCCGACGTGCTCCTCTCGTCACCCATCATCCTCTACGACCACCCGCAGATCGCGCCGGAGAGCCCGGGCGACCTGCACGACGCGACCGAGATCGACGAGATCCTCTCGCTACGTACCCTCACGCTGTCCGACGCCGAGAAACGGGAGGCCCGGGCCACCGACCCCCGTGCCGCCGCCATCCTCGACCGGGTCGACGCGATGCCGCCCGAGGTGCTCGAACGCCTGCACGGGGCGATTCGGGCGCTGGAGCCCGTGTGCCCGGTCGGCGACGCCGCCACCGACCCGGAACGGCCGTGGTGCACGCCCGACGGCGACGCGGAGGGCGCCCCGGACACCGGGACGGTCCTGGTCGGCGGGACGGTGCTGGCGCGGGGCAGCCGCGTCCGGTTACGACCGCGGCGGCGCGGCACGGACGCCCACGACATGTTCCTGGCGGGCCGGACCGGCCGGGTGGAGCAGGTGCTGCTCGACGTGGACGGAACGCGGTTCCTGGCGGTGACCGTGGACGACGACCCGGGCGCGGAACTGCACCAGTGGTACGGGCGGCTGCGCCACTTCCGACCGGACGAGGTGGAACCGTTGGCCGGAGAGGTGACGGCGCCGTGAGCAACCCCGACGGCGGACGCGTCCTGGTCGCCGGCATCGGCAACATCTTCCTCGGCGATGACGGGTTCGGCGTCGAGGTCGTCCGGCGCCTCCGCGACGCGGTCCTCCCCGCGGCCGTGGATGTGTCCGATTACGGCATCCGCGGCATGCATCTGGCCTACGATCTGCTGGACGGCCGCCACCACGTGCTGGTTCTGGTGGACGCCCTGCCGCTGGACGAGCCGCCCGGGACGCTGGCCGTCATCCAGGTGGACCTCGACGACCCGGGATGGACGCTGCGCCCGGCCGACGTGCTGGAGGCGCCGGTCGCCGACGCCCACGGCATGGACCCCGAGTCGGTGCTGCGGCTGCTGCGCAGCCTGGGCGGCACGGTCGACCGGGTGTTGGTGGTGGGTTGCCGGCCCGCCGTCCTGGACGAGCGGATGGGGCTGTCGGCTCCGGTGGCGGCCGCGATCGACGAGGCGGTCCGCATGGTGGTCGGGATCGCCCAGGAGGAAGCCGCGCGGCTCGCTGGTCGAGCAGCCGCAGAGGCCGCGGCGAGCGGCAGCCGAGAGGGGGTGGGCGCCGATGCATGAGACCGGCCTGTCCGAGGCGATCGTGGCGGCGGCGGTACGCCGAGCCGCCGGGCGGCGGGTCACCGGCCTGCGGGTCCGGATCGGCGGCCACGCCATCGACCCCGGTGTCGTCACGCAGGGCATCCAGGTGGCCGCGGCCGGCACGGTCGTCGCGGACGCCGCGGTCGACCTGGTGCTGGAGCCGATGACCGTGCGGTGCCACCAGTGCGGCCGGAACGAACCAGTTCGCGACCACCTGGCGATGGTGGCCTGCCCGCGGTGCGGGGGCATCGACATCGAGGTCGGCGGCAGCGACGACGTCGTCCTGGAGTCGATCACGCTGGCCGCCCCCACGGTGGGAGCGGTCTGATGGACGCCACCGAGTTGCTGCGGCACGACCACCGCGTGGTCGAACAACTGTTCCGCGACTACCGGGCGGCCGCATCGGACGCGCAGCGGCGCGGGGTCGTGGAGATCCTCGTCCGCGAACTGTCGAAGCACGCCGCGCTCGAGGAGGTCCTCTTCTACCCGTTCGCCGCGCGAGTCCTGGCCGACGGGCAGGTCGACCGACACCTCGCCGGGCATGCGCCCATCAAGGAGCTGCTCCTCGAACTGGACCGCTGCCCGGTGGGCGACCGCGCACAGGACGGGCTCATGGAGCGGCTGGCGTCCGCCGTCGCCCGGCACGTGCGCGACGACGAGAACGAGCTCATGCCGCTGCTGTGCGGCCGGGCCGACGAGCAGGCCCTCCGCGAACTGGGCCAGGAGATCGACCAGGGCAAGCAGCGCGCCCCGACGCGTCCGCACCCGCACGCGCCGGACAAGCCCCCGGCGCTGGCCCTCGCGGCGCCGCTGGCTGCCATCTACGACCGGTTGCGGGATCGGATGCAAGGGAGGCCACGCACATGACGCAGAGCAGTCGCGACACCGCGGTGATTCCCCGGGAGAACGGGTTCGACGAGGTCACCATCCTGTGGATCTCCGAGGGCATGAGCTGTGACGGCGATTCCGTGTCGATGACCGCTTCGGGTCAGCCGGCGATCGAGGACATCGTTCTCGGGCTCATTCCCGGGCTCCCGAAGGTCAACCTGCACAACAAGGTGTTGTCGCCGACGGTTGGCGGCGAGGAGTTCCTGGCGCCGTATCGCCGGGCCGCCCGTGGGGAGATGACCGAGCCGTTCATCCTCGTCATCGAGGGTTCGATCCCGAACGAGAACATCAACGGCGAGGGGTACTGGACGTCGTTCGGCAATGACGAGAACACCGGCGAGCCGCTGACGTTGAACTGGTGGATCGACCGCCTGGCGCCCAAGGCGTGGGCGGTGGTCGCGGCCGGCACGTGCGCGACGTACGGCGGCATCCACGCCATGGCGGGCAACCCGACGGGGTGCATGGGACTGGCTGACTATCTCGGGTGGGACTTCCGCTCCGAGGGTGGCCTGCCGATCGTCAACGTGCCCGGCTGCCCGATCCAGCCGGAGAACTTCATGGAGACCCTGACCTGGGTCCTCTACCACGCCGCCGGCTCGGCGCCGCCCCCGCCGCTGGACCACATGCTGCGGCCGCAGTGGCTGTTCGGCAAGACCGTGCACGAGGGCTGCGACCGGGCCGCCTACTACGAGCAGGCCGATTTCGCCAAGGACTACAACTCGCCCAAGTGCCAGGTGAAGATCGGCTGCTGGGGGCCGGTCATCAACTGCAACGTCCCGAAGCGCGGCTGGATGGGCGGCGTGGGCGGCTGCCCGAACGTCGGCGGCATCTGCATCGGCTGCACCATGCCGGGGTTCCCCGACAAGTTCATGCCGTTCATGGACATGCCGCCCGGCGGCAGCCTGTCCACGTTGCTCATCAAGCCGTACGGCGCCGTGATCCGCCGCCTGCGTGGCATCACCAACGCCACCGCCAACCGGGAACCGAAGTGGCACCACAACGGACCGGAGCTCACCAGCGGCTACAACCCCCGGTGGCGCCCGTACGGTCCGGCGGATCCCCGTCGACAGGCGGCAATCGAGAGGAACACACCGTGACCGCGACGAAGCCGAAGCCGGCCACCGGCCAGAAGCCCGGCGAGCTGGTGGAGATGGCGTGGGATCCGATCACCCGGATCATCGGCAACCTCGGCGTCTACACGAAGATCGACTTTGCCAACCGCGTCGTCGCCGAGTGCCACACCACGTCGTCGCTGTTCCGCGGCTACTCGGTGTTCATGAAGGGGAAGGACCCCCGCGACGCCGGCTTCATCACCAGCCGGATCTGCGGCATCTGCGGCGACAACCACACGACCTGCTCGGTCTACGCGCAGAACATGGCCTACGGCATCAAGACCCCGCCGCTGGCGGAGTGGATCATCAATCTCGGCGAGGCCGCCGAGTACATGTTCGACCACACCCTGTTCCAGGACAATCTCGTCTTCGTCGACTTCTGCGAGGCGATGGTCAAGCAGACCAATCCGAGTGTGCTCGCCCGGGCGGAAGCCACCGCGGCACCTGGGCGAGACATCCACGGCTACCGGACGATCGCCGACATCATGCGGGCCTACAACCCGTTCGAGGGCGAGGTCTACAAGGAGGCGCTGAAGGTCAGCCGGACGACCCGGGAGATGTTCTGCCTCATGGAGGGACGGCACGTCCACCCGTCGACGGTCTACCCCGGCGGCGTCGGCACCATGCCCCAGCCGACGCTGTTCACCGACTACCTGAGCCGGCTGATCAGCATCCTGGACTTCGTCAAGAAGGCCGTCGCCATGAACGACGACGTCTTCGACTTCTGGTACGAGGCGCTGCCCGGCTACGAGGAGGTGGGCCGCCGCCGGGTCCTGCTCGGCTGTTGGGGCGCGTTCCAAGATCCGGACGTCGTCGACTACCGGTACGAGACGATGTCGAACTGGGGACGGGCCATGCACGTCACGCCCGGCATCGTCGTCGACGGCAAGCTGCTCACCACCGACCTCGTGGACATCAACCTCGGCATCCGGATCCTGCTCGGCAGCTCGTACTACAAGGACTGGGCGGGCGAGGAGGACCCGTTCGTCAAGTACGACCCGCTCGGCAACCCGGTCGACATCCGCCATCCCTGGAACCAGACCACGCTGCCGGATCCGCAGAAGCGCAACTTCGACGACAAGTACAGCTGGGTGATGAGCCCCCGCTGGTTCGACAAGAACAGCGGAGAGCATCTGGCGCTGGACACCGGTGGCGGCCCGTTTGCCCGGCTGTATACCACCGCGCTGGCGAAAATGGTCGACACCCCGTATGTCAAGTCGACCGGGAAGAGCGTGCTGATCTCGCTCCCGAAGAGCCAGAAGCTGCCCGAGATGACGTTGGAGTGGAAGATCCCGCGCTGGTCGAACGCGCTGGAGCGGGACCGTTCACGGGCCTACTTCATCGCGTACGCGGCGGCCATGTCGCTGTACTTCCTGGAACGGGCGATGGAGCGGATGCGCGGCGGCGACATGCGGGTCTTCACCGAGTTCGACGTGCCGGACGAGGCGATCGGCTGCGGCTTCCACGAGGCCGTCCGGGGCACGCTGTCGCACCACCTGGTGATCCGGGACCGCAAGATCGCCAACTACCACCCGTACCCGCCGACGCCGTGGAACGGCAGTCCCCGCGACAGCTACGGCACGCCCGGTCCGTACGAGGACGCGATCCAGGACATGCCCATCTTCGAGGAGAACGGCCCGGACAACTTCAAGGGCGTGGACATCATGCGCGCGGTGCGCAGCTTCGATCCCTGCCTGCCGTGCGGGGTGCACATGTACGTCGGCGGCGGTCGCACCCTCAAGAAGATCCACTCGGCGATGTTCGGCGCGTCCCATGGGTGAGCAGCCGGACGTCCCACGGCTCGACGACGCGGCCGTCGAGCCACGGCTGGCCCGCCTGGACGCCGTGCTCGGCCAGCTCGAGCAGACCCCCGGCCGCACCGCCGAGCTGGCACTGGAGGCGGTCGAGGTCCTGACCGAGGTGTACGGCGAGGCGCTGGCCCGAGTCACCGACCTGGCCGCCGACAGTGGCGGCGCGCTCGACCGGCTCGCCGACGACGAGCTGCTGCGGCACCTGCTGCTGCTGCACCGCATCCACCCGGATCCGCTGGAAGGGCGGGTGGCCCGTGCCGTCGACGACCTCCGGCCGCAGCTGCGCGCGCAGGGCGCCGAGATCGCGTTGGTCGGTGTCCAGGACGAGGTGGCGCGCATCAGCCTGTCGGCGAGTTCGTGCGGCGGTAGCGCGGCGGCGCTCGGTGACCTGGTGCGGGACCAGGTGCTGACGTTCGCGCCGGAGCTGTCCGCGGTCGAGGTGGCGGCGCCCGCGCCGGCGCCGGCGCTGATCCCGGTCGCCGCCCTGTGGCAGCGGCCGGACCGGACCGCGGGGCCGCCGACGGGCGTGGCGGAGCAGGCCGGTGGGCCGCTCGCGTTGGACGGCACGGCATGACGGCGGGCGCCCTGCAGCGGGCGATCCGTCGCGCGGGGCAGCGCGCGGCGGCGGTCGAGCGGTGCGGCCTGTGCGCCGGGCGGGTCGGCCCGGAACACCGGCACGTGTGGGACGAACAGGACGGGGAGCTGATGTGCGCCTGCACGCCGTGCTCCCTGCTGTTCGAACGCGAGGCGGCCGGCGCCGGCCGGTACCAGCTCGTCCCCACCCGCGGCAGACGGCTGCCGGACCTGTCCGCCGCCGAACTCGGCGTGCCGGTCGGTCTGGTGTTCTTCGTCAAGCAGCGCGACGGCCGCGTGCTCGGGCACTACCCGAGCCCGCTCGGCACGACGGAGTCGGAGGTCGATGCCGGCGCCTGGCGGGCCGTCGAGGCGCGATCAGCCGAGCTGACCGCGCTGCTGCCCCGGGTCGAGGCCTTCCTGGTCTGGACGGGCAACCCGCGCGACGGCGGCAGCCAGTGGGTGGTGCCGGTCGACGACTGCTTCCGGCTCGTCGCGCTCATCCGCCGGCACTGGACGGGCATGTCCGGGGGAAGCGCCGTGTGGCGGGAGATCTCCCGGTTCTTCGACGAACTCGGCCGGCGACACGACCGGCCGTCCGGCAACCACTGATGGAGGAGGCGGCAATGGGCGAGATCCGGGTGGGCGATCCCGATGTCGAACTCGACGCCCCGGCGCACACGAAGGGTGTGGAGGAGGGCAACTCGCGGCGGAGGAAGCAGTCGGGCCATCAGGATGACGGGACGGTGGACGCGCACCGCTCGACCGGCATCCGGCCGAAGAAGCACGACCCGATCCTGCCGATCATGCCGAACCTGCCGCCGGGCTGAGCCGGCCCGGCGTGGACCCGAGGAGATGAGCTGTGCGGAAGCTGTTGGTGCTGCTGGCCGGCGCGGCCGTGGTGGGGATGTTCTGGAAGGAACTTCCCGCGCTGCGGCGCTACATCAAGATCGAGAAGATGTGACCGGAGAGGACGAGTAGCGCGATGTGCCTTGGCATCCCGGGCGAGATCGTCGAAATCAAGGCGGGCCACGAGGATCTGGCCATCGTCGACGTCGTGGGCGTCCGGCGCGCGATCAACATCGGCCTGCTCGGCCCGGACCAGATCGGTATCGGCGACTGGGTGCTCGTCCATGTCGGCTTCGCCATGTCGAAGATCGACGAGGCCGAGGCGGCCGCCACATTGGCCATGTTGAACGGCCTCGGGCAGGCCTACACCGACGAGCTGCAGGCGCTCGCCGAATCCGACATCACCTAGGAAAGATCAGATGCGTTTCGTTGACGAGTACCGCGACGCGGACAAGGCCCAGGCGCTGGCGACCCAGATCGCCGCGTTGTGCGAGCCGGGGCGGCAGTACAAGTTCATGGAGGTCTGCGGCGGCCACACCCACACCATCTACAAGCACGGGATCGAGGACTACCTGCCGGAGAGCGTCTCGCTGGTGCACGGGCCGGGCTGCCCGGTCTGTGTCATCCCGATGGGCCGGGTCGACGACGCCATCGCCATCGCCAACGAGCCGGGCGTCATCATGACCGCGTTCGGCGACATGATGCGGGTCCCGGGCGGAAGCGGCTCCTTCCTGGACGCCAAGGCGGCCGGCGCGGACATCCGGATGGTCTACTCGCCGCTGGACGCCCTGAAGATCGCGCGGACCAACCCGGACCGCCGGGTGGTCTTCATGGCGATCGGGTTCGAGACCACCTCGCCGTCGACGGCGATGACCGTGCTGCGGGCGGCCGCCGAGGGCATCGACAACTTCTCGGTCTTCTGCAACCACGTCACCATCCTTCCGGCGATCAAGGCCATCCTCGACTCACCGGACCTGCGTCTCGACGGATTCCTCGGGCCGGGGCACGTCTCCACCGTCATCGGTTGCCGGCCGTACGAGTTCATCGCCCGTGACCACGGAAAGCCGCTGGTGTGCGCCGGCTTCGAACCACTGGACCTCCTGCAGTCGGTCTTCATGCTGCTCACACAGCTCGCCGAGGGACGCTGCGAGGTGGAGAACCAGTACACCCGGGTGGTGCCCTGGGACGGCAATCTGCGGGCCCTGGAGGCGATCGGCCAGGTCATGCGGCTGCGCCCGTACTTCGAGTGGCGCGGCCTCGGTTTCATCTCGCACTCGGCCCTGCGGATGCGGGACGAGTACGCGGCGTACGACGCCGAGCGGATCTTCGACGTGCCCGGGGTGCGCGTGGCGGACCCGAAGGCCTGCCAGTGCGGCGAGGTGCTCAAGGGAGTGCTCAAGCCCTGGGAGTGCAAGGTGTTCGGCACCGCGTGCACGCCGGAGACGCCCATCGGCACGTGCATGGTCTCCTCGGAGGGCGCGTGCGCGGCCTACTACAACTTCGGCCGCTTCACCCGGCAGCGGCTCACGGAGGCGACCCGCGTATGACGACCGCAAGCACCGCCGGCTGGGCCGAGCGCGCGGTGGCCGAGGCCGCGGCCGCGGCCGGTCCCGACGAGCCGGGGCGACTGTCGCCGGAGCAGCAGGTGCTGGAGCGCATCGAACGTGCCCGCCGGCGCGCGCCGAAGGTCAGGGAGAGCCGGATCACGCTCGCGCACGGGGCGGGCGGAAAGGCGACGCACAACCTGATCGAGGGGCTGTTCGTCGAGGCGTTCCGGAACCCGACGCTGGAGGAGCTCGACGACGGCGCGGTGCTCACCGTTGGGAGCACGCGGCTGGCCTTCACCACCGACTCGTACGTGGTGTCGCCGCTGTTCTTCCCGGGCGGGGACATCGGCGATCTCGCCGTCAACGGCACCGTCAACGACCTCGCCGTCAGCGGCGCCCGACCGCTGTACCTGGCGGCCGGATTCATCCTGGAGGAGGGCTTTCCCGTCGCCGACCTGCGGCGGATCGCCACCTCCATGGCCACGGCGGCGGGGCGCGCCGGGGTCCAGGTGGTCACCGGCGACACGAAGGTGGTGCAGCGGGGCAAGGCCGACGGCTGCTACATCAACACGGCCGGCGTAGGCGTGCTGGAGCGACCGGTGGCCCTGGGCACCGCGCAGGTCCGCCCGGGCGACGCGGTCATCGTCTCCGGGCCGATCGGCGACCACGGCGTCACCATCATGCTCGCCCGCGGCGAGCTGGACATCGCCGCCGACCTGGCCTCGGACACCGCGGCTCTGCCCGGCCTGGTGGACAGGCTGCTGGACGCGGCTCCCGGGGTGCGGCTGCTGCGGGACGCCACCCGCGGCGGCGTGGCGACCATCCTCAACGAGGTGGCGCAGGCGGCGGAGGTCGCGGTCGTCGTCGATGAGGCGTCGGTGCCGGTGCGTCCCGCTGTCACCGGCGCGTGCGAGCTGCTCGGCATCGACCCGCTCTACGTGGCCTGTGAGGGCCGCCTCGTGGCGGTGGTGGACGGCACGCAGGCGGAGGCCGCCGTGGCGGCGCTGCGCGGCCATCCGCTCGGCGACGGCGCGGCGATCATCGGCCGGGTCACCGCCGACCCGCCCGGGATGGTGCTGCTCCACACGGCGTTCGGCGGCACCCGCGTGGTCGACATGCTGGTCGGGGACCCGCTCCCCCGCATCTGCTGACGGCGGCTCCCGTTCAGGAGGCGGCGGCGGCCCGGGCCGCGGCCACCGCGGCCTGACCCAGGGAGACGCCGCCGTCGTTGGGCGGCACCCGCGAGTGCACGAGCGCCCGGAAGCCGTCCCGTTCCAGCCCGCTCACCACCCGGTCGAGCAGCAGCACATTCTGGAAGACCCCGCCGGAGAGGGCGACCGTGCCGAGGCCGGTGCGCTCCCGGACGGCTCCCGCCGCCCCGACCACGGCGTCAGCCAGGCCGTGGTGGAAGCGCGCGGCGATCCGGCCGGGGTCCACCCCGGCGAGCAGGTCGTCGACCACGCACCGGACCAGTCCGCGTCCGGCGTGCAGGAGCGGGACGGGGCCTGCCGCCTCGACCTGGTAGCCGCCACGCTCGTCGCGATCGGCCCGCTGCTCCAGGGCGATCGCGGCCTGCCCCTCGTAGGTGACGCGGTCGTGGAGGCCGAGCAGCGCCGAGACGGCGTCGAACAGCCGGCCCGCGCTGGAGGTACGCGGCGAGTTCGTCCCGCGCCGTGCCAGCGCCACGACCGCGGGCCAGTGCCGGTCGTGCCGGCGCCGCACCGGCAGGTCCGGCACGGCGTCGCCGTAGATCTCGTCCAGATAGGACGCGGCCATCCGCCACGGCTCGTGTACCGCCGCGGCCCCGCCCGGCATCGGCACCGAGCCCAGATGGCCGACACGCTCGAACCCGGTGAGGTCCGCGACGAGCAGCTCACCGCCCCAGAGGGTGCCGTCCGGGCCGAACCCGAGACCGTCGAAGGCCACGCCGATGACCGGTCCGGGATCGCCGTTGTCGGCCAGGCAGGACGCGATGTGGGCATGGTGGTGCTGGACCCCGAGCAGCTCGACGTCGTCGAGCTGCAGGGCGTACTTGGTGGAGAGGTATTCGGGATGCAGGTCATGGGCGACGACCTCCGGCCGGACGTCGAAGAGCCGGGTGAAGTGCGCGATCCCGTCGGTGAACGCCCGCAGCGTCTCGTAGTTCTCCAGGTCGCCGACGTGGTGCGACACGAACGCGCGCCGTCCCTTGGCCACGCAGAACGTGTTCTTCAACTCCGCGCCGCACGCGAGCACCGGCCGCGCGAACCGCCAGGGCAGCGTGATCGGCGCGGGAACGTAGCCACGGGAGCGCCGGATCGGCAGTTCACGGCCCCGGAAGACGCGTACCACCGAGTCGTCGGTGCGGACGTGGATCCGCCGGTCGTGGACCAGGAAACCGTCGGCGATGCGTGCCAGCCGCCGGCGGGCGTCGTCGTCGCGATGGGCGATCGGTTCGTCGGAGACGTTGCCGCTGGTCAGGACGATCGGCATGCCGAGCCGCCCGAGCAGCAGCCGGTGCAGCGGCGTGTACGGCAGCAGCACACCGAGGTCGCGGTTGCCCGGGGCCACCGACTCGCAGACCGGGGCGTCGGCGCGGCGGGGCAGCAGCACCACGGGCCGGCGGGCGCCGGTGAGCACCGGCTCCGCCGCCGGCGCCACGTCGACGAGGGCGCGCGCCGACCCCAGGTCGGCCGCCATCACGGCGAACGGCTTCTCCTCGCGGTGCTTGCGGGCGCGCAGCGTCGAGACGGCCCGGTCGTCGTCAGCCCGGGCGGCCAGGTGGTAGCCGCCGAGACCCTTGACCGCGACGATGCGCCCGTCCCGCAGCCACCGTACGGCCGTGTCCAGGGGCTCGCCGGAAGCCGGGATGCCGTCGGCGGTGAGGAGCCGGAGGGCCGGACCGCACGCGGGGCAGCACACCGGCTCGGCGTGGAAGCGACGGTTCGCCGGGTCCGCGTACTCGGCGGCGCAGTCGGCGCAGAGCGGGAACTCGGCCATCGTGGTGGTACGGCGGTCGTACGGGACGTCCTCGACGATCGTGAACCGCGGGCCACAGTTGGTGCAGTTCGTGAACGGGTAACCGTGCCGCCGGTCGGTCGGATCGGACAGCTCCCCGAGGCAGTCCGCGCAGGTGGCGGTGTCCGGGGAGATCAGGGCCTCCCGGCCCGCGCCCGTGACGCTGGCGACGATGGTGAAGCCGGGCCGGCCGGTCGGCGGCACCGCGTCGGCGGTGAGCCGGTCGACCTGGGCGAGTGCCGGTGCCCGCCGGCTGAGGTCGGCCACGAAGGCGGTCAGCCGGTCGCCGACCCCTTCCACCTCGACGAAGACGCCCGCGCTGTCGTTCCCGACGAACCCGGCCAGCTCGTACTCGGTGGCCAGTGCGTGCACGAACGGTCGGAACCCGACCCCCTGCACGATGCCCTCGACGCGGACGTGCACCCGTCGCACACTGGTCAGATCCACGGCAGCCGGTCAGAGTGAGTCGGCCAACGCCTGCTGGGTGAGTTCCCAGAGCACGTGGTAGACCGTCGTCTGCGCCTCCTGGACCCGGTGCACCGACGCCGACGGCACCACGAAGAGGTGGTCGAGGAACTCGGAGTCCGCCATCCGGCCGCCGTCGTAGCCGGCGAACCCGACGGTGAGCATGCCGCGCCGGGACGCCTCCTCGAACGCCCGCAGGACGTTGTTCGACCCTCCGCTGGTGGACAGCCCCACCGCGATGTCCCCGGCACGGCCGAACGCCGCCACCTGCCGGGCGAAGACCACCTCGAACCCGACGTCGTTGGAGAGCGCCGTGATGACGGCGACGTCGTGGGTCAACGAGATGGCCGGCAAGGGGCGGGCGGCCTTCGGCGGGTGCAGGAACAACTGGGCGACGTCCTGTGCGTCCGTGCTGCTTCCGCCGTTGCCGAACGCGTAGAGCGTGCCGCCGGCTCGGAAGGCCGCGGCGCACCGGCGGGCGCAGTCGACCAGCCGCTGCCCGTGCTCGGCCACCAGGGATGCGCGGAGGGCGACGATCTCCGCCGACTTCTCCGCGGTGGACCTCGCCACCTCGGCGAGCACCGCGTCCACGTCGGTCGGCCGGGTGTCGAGGAACGGGTACAGGGCTCCGACGGCGCCCTCGACCCGGGCGCTCACGACCGCTTCTCCACGACGGCGATGGCCTCCTTGGCGTGGACCAGCACGACGTCGCCCGGTTCCGCCTCCACCAGGGCCACACTGACCTCCTCCGGTCCGGCGTCCGTGTCGACCACGGCCAGACCGTCGGCCATCAGTTCCCGCACCCGCACGGCCACCGCCACGTCGGAACAGGTGAGGCACACGTCGTCGTGGCACTCCGGTACGGCCCGGGTGGCGGGCACCGGCCGCGGCGTCACCGGACGGCCTCCGGCTCCAGCAGTCCCGGTTGCTCGAAGAACACGTGCACCAACTCCCACAGGATGTGATAGATCGTCACGTGCACCTCCTTCACGATGCACGGGTCCTCGGAGCGGGCGACGACGACATGGTCGGCGACGGCATCCCGAGCGAGGTCGCCCCCGTCGCCGCCGAGCAGCCCGACGGTGAGGAGACCGAGGTCGCGGGCCGTCGTCAGGCCCCGCCGAACGTTGGCGCACCGGCCGTCGATGGACAGGCCGAGCGCGATGTCCTCCGGGGCGGCGAGCAGGCGCAGTTGAGCCGCGAAGACCTCGTCGAAGCCCTCCGCCCGGGCGATGCCGGTGAGGGTGGCGGCGTCGCTGGTCAGCGAGATCGCGGGCAGCGCCCGCTTGCCCACGATGACCGGGTGGACGAACTCCACCACCACGTGCTGGGCGTCCGTCGCCGGCCCCCCGTTGCCGAAGACGATCAGCTTTCCGCCGCGATGGAAGCGTACGGCCATCTCGTAGCAGGCCCGCGCGATGCGCGCCGCGTCGCCGGCGAGCGCCTCGGCGGGTGCCACCCGGCGGGCGAACGCCCGGTCGACTGGCGGCATGAGGGGCGACGGCATGGTCCTCCTTCAGCGTCCCGACGGGGCGTACCGGCCGGCCGGGGCGACCCGCGTCCCCGCGAAGGCGCGCGTCGTGCGTCGCAGACAGGCGTCGATGATCTGGTCGAGCTGCGCCAGTCGGACCGTCCACGTCCGGAGTGCCTGGCGGCCCTCGGTGGTGAGCTCGTAGCGCCGGCGTGCCGGCCCCGCCCCGGCGGTCTCCCACACGGAGATGAGCGAGCGATCGCGTTCCAGGCCGCGCAGCACCCGGTAGACCTGGCCGGGCTCCACATCGGGCAGCCCCATCGCGCCGAGCCGGTCGATCAGGTCGTATCCGTGGCCGGGCCGCTCGAAGATCAGGAGCAGGAGGAGCGGAGGCAGCAGGCCGCGCAGCTCACGTCCGTGCATGCCACTCCTCCCGGCACCGAGCACCGCTCTCTCCCGAAGCTAAACACATTTCCTCCCGGAAAGAGGAGGATTGCCCGTTTTACCGGCGGCCACCCGCGTCCACCTTCTCCGGCGGATCGGCTCCGTCGCCGGCGCGCTGCCGGCGACGGTCGCGCCGGCGCCCGACCAGCGCCGCGACGAGCAACGCACCGGCGGCTGCCGCCCGTCCCCACCGGCGCAGGGCGGCCCGGACCGGCCCGGGCGGAGGCGGTGGGGGCGGCCCCGGCACCACGACGCGGTCCACGCCCGGGTACGCCAGGCGGGCGGCCTCGACCGCCTCCTCCTCCGACACGGCGATGCGGTTGACGGTCAGCACCATCCGCCGGGCCTCGTCGCGGTAGCGCCACCGCCACACCTCCCCCTCCGGCCACAGCTCGATCCGCTCCCCCGGCCGGTCCGGCGCGGGGGTCTCGGGTTCGTCGTCGCCCGGGACGGGCCGGCGGGAGGGACGGCCGGCACGCCGCAGGTCGGCCCGGGTGAGGTCCCCGAGCGAGGTCGCGTCGCCGCGGCGCAGCGCCCGCGCGGTCAGGAACGCGACGGCGCCGGTCAGGATCGGCAGGGCGAGCACCAGGACCCGGAAGAGGTACAGCAGGTCGTAGACCGGCACCCCGAGCAGCCGGGCCAGGAGGTCGTCGCCCGCCGCGACGACGAGCACCGCGAAGAAAGTCAGGGCGGCCACACCGACACCGATCCGCACGGGGTGCTCCCGGGGCCGGTCGAGCAGGTGGTGCTGACGGCGGTCGCGCGTGCGAAGCCGCTCGGCGAACGGCCAGAGGTAGAGGGCCAGGAACGTCAGCCCGCCGAGCACGACGCCGGGGAAGAACGGCGCCGGCACCAGGTAGCCGCCGATGCGGAACTCCCAGGGCGGGAACAGGCGCAGTGCGCCGTCACCCCAGGCGACGTACCAGTCCGGCTGCGCCGGCGAGGTGGACTGGGCCGGCTCGAACGGTCCGTAGAGCCACACCGGGTTGATCTGGGCCAGGCCGCCGAGGGCGAACAGCACCGCCAGGACCCAGGCGAAGAGGGCGAGCGAGCGCAGGGTGTAGCTCGGCCACAGCCGGGACCCGACCACGTTGTGCTCCGTCCGGCCCGGGCCCGGGAACTGGGTGTGTTTCTGCCGCACCAGGATGCCCAGGTGCAGGGAGATGAGGGCGACGAGGACGGCCGGCACGAGCAGCACGTGGGTGACGAACATCCGCGGGATCATCTCGTCGGAGGGGAACTCGCCACCCAGAGCCAGGGCGGCCAGCCAGGTCCCGACCAGGGGGATCGACTCCACCACCGAGGTGATGATCCGCAGGCCCAGTCCGGAGAGGAGGTCGTCGGGCATGGAGTAGCCGGTGAAGCCGTTGGCCAGCGCGAGGGTCAGCATGGTGACGCCGATCAGCCAGTTGATTTCGCGCGGCTTCCGGAACGCCCCGGTGAAGAAGATCCGCGAAAGGTGCAGGACGATCGCGGCGACGAAGACCAGCGAGGCCCAGTGGTGGGTCTGCCGGATCAGCAGACCGGCGCGCACGTCCCAGCTCAGCCGCACCACCGAGGCGTACGCGGCGGAGGTGGTGCTGCCGTCCAGTGGAGCGTACGACCCCTGGTAGACGCGGTCGGCGGAGCTGGCGTCGAAGAAGAAGGTGAGGTAGACGCCGGTGAGGATCAGCGCCACGAACGAGTAGAGCGCGAGTTCGCCGAGCATGAACGACCAGTGGTCGGGGAAGACCTTCGCCAGCGCCCGGCGGGTGATCGGGGAGAGCCGGAGCCGGTCGTCCAGCGCGCGGGCCAGCCGGTTCATGATCATGGCCGGCTCCAGAAGCCGGCGCCGGGCGGCGCGGTGAAGTCGCCGGTGGCCCGGAGGAAGCCGTCCGGGCCGACCTCGACCGGCAGTCCCGGCAGCGGCCGCGCCGCGGGACCGGCGACCGCCCGGGCCCCGGCCAGCAGGTCGAATGACGACTGATGGCACGGGCAGAGCACCCGGCCCGTGCCCTTGAGGTAGAGCCGCACCGGACAGCCCGCGTGGGTGCAGAGCATCGACCAGACGACCAGGCCGCCCAGGTGACCGCCGGCGGGTGGGTGGGAGAAGCGCTCGGGGTCGAGGCGGACCGCGAAGGCGGGGGCGTCGCCGGCGTCGGGGTCCCCCTCGGGGAAGACCGCCACCATCGTCTCGGCGGGCACGTCGTCCGGCCGCAGGGGTCGTCCCGTGTCGTCGACCAGCCGTACGCCGGGCCCCCAGGGGGTGTCCTTGAGGGCCCGGGGCGGGCGCACCCGGTCCCAGGGGAGCAGGGAGCGCAGCGGGAACAGCGCGGCGACGCCGAGGGCGGTCAGGGCGAACCCGAGTGCCGCGAGCAGACCGTACCGGCGCGTCGGGCTGTCCGGCGCGGCGAACTCCGCCGCGGTCATCGCCTGCTCGGCCGGGGGCGGGGTGAAGCCCTCGTGCTCCTCGACGTACCCGCCGACCGGGACCAGCCGCCGGGCCCAGATCGCGAGCCCCACCGCCAGGCCGGCGAACGCGACCGCCAGGCTCACCCCCTCCCACCGGGTGTCGCCGCCCAGCCCGTACGTCACCGCGAAGCCGACCGCACCGGCGGCGCTCACCAGGAACGCGCCGACGATCCGGCGGCTCGCGGACTCCTCGGCCGGCGACGGGGGCGGGCGCCTCACTCCGCCGCCCTCCGGCCCAGCCAGCGCACGCCGGCCACCAGGAGTACGAGCACCGCCAGCCAGGCGAGCAGGCCCTCGGCCAGCGGGCCGAGCCGGCCGAGCGGGTTGCCGCCCGGGTCCAGCCGCTCGGTGCGCAGCCGCCGCACGTAGCTGGTCAGGTCGTCGACCTGCTGATCGGTGAGCACCTGGCCGGGGAAGGCCGGCATCAGCCCGGGCCCGACCCGGACCGCCTCGGCGATCTGGGTGGGCGAGGCGTCGTACAGCGGTGGGGCGCTCCAGCCGTTCGTGAGCACGGCCCCCGAACCGGTAGCCCCGTGGCACGGCGCGCAGTTGGCGGCGAAGAGGTCCCGGCCGGAGACCACGTGGCCGGGGGCGACCCGGGGGATCCCCGGGCCGCCGCCGCCGAAGCTGGCGACGTGGTCGACCAGCGCGGAGATGTCCTCGGCGGAGAGGACGGGCTCGCGGCGCCGCGGCTGGGAGACTTCGCCCCACACGGGCATCCGGCCGGTGGAGAGCTGGAAGTCCACCGCGGCGGGCCCGACGCCGACCAGGGACGGCCCCTGCTGCGACCCCTGCCCGCGCACGCCGTGGCAGCTCGCGCACTGCTGCAGGTAGAGCTGGGTGCCGCGGTCGCCGGCGGGGGTGGTGGCGGCCGGGGTCGGCGTGGGGTCGGGCGCGGGCGCCAAGGCCACCGGGCCTACGGCGAGCGCCAGCACGGACCCGGCCACGAGGGCCCGGCGCGGGTGCGGGGCGGGCAGGGTCACCGCTCGTGGTCGCCGCATCCTCAGTCCAACGTGTAGAGGTACGCGGCGATGTCCTGCGCGTCGATCGCGCTGACGCCGAGGTTCGGCATGGCGGTGCCCGGCTCGACGGCCTGCGGGTCGGTGATCCACCGCCGCAGGTTGTCCGCGTTGTTCGGCAGCTCACCGGCGATGTACGACCGGGCGCCGAACCGGGTCAAGGGCGGGCCGACCAGCCCACCGGCCCGGTCGACGCCGGGAACGGTGTGGCAGGAACCGCACCCGTACTGGGCGATCAGCTTCGCGCCCCGGTCCGGCCGCCCGGCCCGCGACTCGGGCGGTGGTGGTGGCGACGTCGACGCGCAGCCGGACACGGCGACGACCGGAAGCGCCGCCAGCACCGTTGCCAGCACCCAGAGACGACGACTCATCGCACCATCCCTTCGGTTGGGGCGCCGTTCGCCGGCGGCGCGCCGGGCCGGCCCGGCCGGGCCGGGACCAGGCGGGCGGGCCGCTCCCGGTCCAGCCGCAGCAGCCAGCCGAGGAAGACCGCCAGCGCCGCCACCAGGACCACCAGGTCCATCGGCGCCCACATCAGCAGTCCGGCGAGCTGCTGGTCGGCGAGCGGGTCGGCGCCGAGGACCCGCGAGGGGTAGACCGGCTCGGGGGCGAAGGTGAGGATCGCGCCGAGCGCGGAGGCGGGCAGCATGGTGCCGACCAGCAGCAGCAGCGACACCGGCGCGGGCGTCCGGTGGCGGGCCGGGCCGAGCACCGGCGCCCACAGCAGCCAGGCCGCCGACACCAGGCTCAGGTGCTCGGCGGCGTGCAGGAGCGGGCGGTCCACCGCGGCGACGTACGGGCCCGGCAGGTGCCACAGCCACAGGGCCAGGGTCTGCGCCGCCGCGGCCAGCAGGGCGTATTCGGCCGGGCGGCGCAGCCGGCGCACCGGCGCCGCGGCCCGGACGCGGGCCAGCAGGCGGCGCAGCGGGTGGGGCGCGGCCAGGGTGAGCGGCAGTCCGGCCGCACCGGCCGCGAGCAGCGGGCCCGCCACCAGCAGGAGCAGCATGTGCTGGGCCATGTGTCCGGCGTAGGAGGATTCCGCCAGCCGGTGCACCGGCCCCTGGTCGGCCGCCAGCACCACCACCAGTCCGGCGCCGAACGCCGCCACCCGCCGGCCCGCCACCACCCGGCCGCGACCGCGCCGCGCCCACAGCTCCTGCACACCCCGGCCGTAGCCGGCCGCGAGCAGGCAGACCACGGCCACGGACACCATCGCCAGCAACCCGTCGGTCACGTCGCCCGGGCCGGACCCGTGGGCCCGGTAGACGGTCAGCCCTGACATGGCGGGAAGACCAGCACGGCGACCCCGCCGAGCACGATGATCGTCAGGAACAGCAGGTTCGCCCAGACGCCGACCACGGCGAGCATCCGGGAGCGGTCGACGGCCCGGTCCTCGGCGCCGGCCGACGACGCCCGGGCGGTGCGCCGCCACACCAGCGTGGCCACCAGCAGCGAGCCGATGGTGACCAGGGCCGGGATCACCACCGCGAGCCACACCGCCAGCCAGAGCGGCACGGCGGAGACGCGCTCGCGGCCCGCGGCGCAGGTCAGCTCGTCCAGCGGCCAGGCCACGAGCAGGTGCGCGGCCCAGGCCACGGCCCCGCCGAGGACGCCGTACCAGAGCAGCAGCCCGCCGGCCAGGCGGGTGTGCGGGCCGGGTCCGGCGGTCATCACAGTCTCGGGGAGAGGTAGATGGTGAACAGGATGGCGACCCACACCGTGTCGACGAAGTGCCAGTAGATCGCGGCGTTGCGGACGCGTTCGTGGCGGTGGGACCCGAAGCTGCCACCGCGCAGGGAGGCGGCGAGCAGCCACCCGATCATCGTCAACCCGACCAGCACGTGCAGCCCGTGGAAGCCGGTGATCAGATAGAACAGCGAGCCGTAGACATCGGTGGTCATGGTGAAATGCTTGAGGTCCTCGGCGTACTCGACGGCCAGCAGGGCCAGGAAGGTCAGCCCGAGCACCAGGGTGGCGGCCAGCCCGGCGCGCAGCCGCCCGCGCCGGCCGCGCCGGATGCCGTGCTCGGCCCAGACGACGGGCAGGCTGCTGGGCACCAGCACCGCGGTCATCAGCAGCGGGAGGAGCAGCTTCGGCTTGTCGACGCCACCCGGCGGCCACTGCGGACCGAACTGGAAGCGGAGATAGAAGTAGCTGCCGAGCAGGCAGGCGAAGAGGGTGGCCTCGGTGGCCACGAACAGCACCATGCCCCACCAGCCGGTCGGCCGGCCGACCGGCTCCTCCGTGGTCAGCGCCGTGACGCCGGTGGCCGCGGCCACGACCCCGCCCCGGTCCGTCATGACGCCACCCCGAGTTCCTCGTCGGGGCGGCGCGGCGGCCAGAGCCAGGCCGCGATCGTCGCCGCCACCACCAGCACGGCGACGACCGCGACGGGGTACGCGGCCAGCAGCATGGCGGTGAAGAAGACCAGCAGCGCGCCGGCGAGGACGAGTGGCTTGAACGACGGCTCGGGCATCTCCACCGCCCGCTCGGTGCGGGCGTCCAGTTCGCTGGTGAACAGGGTGCGCCGGCCATCGCTGAGGACGCGGTCCGCGCTCGCGCCGGTGGTGGTCGACTCGGTGGTCCGCGCGTCCCAGGCGGGGTGCAGGCTGTGCACCCGGGGAATGACCGGGAAGTTGTACGGCTCGGGCGGCGAGGCTGTCGACCACTCCAGGCTGTCGCCCTCCCACGGGTCCGCCGGCGCCGGCCTGCCGCGCCACACCGCGTGCACCACGCCGACGAGCACCAGCAGCAGCCCGAGCGCCAGCAGGTACGACCCGACCGTGCTGACCAGGCTCCACCCGTCCCAGCCCGGCTCGCTGCCGTAGGTGTAGATCCGCCGGGGCATGCCGAACAGGCCGGTGAGGTGCATCGGGAAGAAGGTGACGTGCATGCCGGCGAAGGTCAGCGCGAACGCCCACCGCCCGAGCCCCTCGTGGTACATCCGGCCGGTGATCTTGGGCAGCCAGTAGTAGATGCCGGCGAGCATCGGGAAGACCGCCCCGCCGATCAGCACGTAGTGGAAGTGCGCCACGACGAAGTAGGAGTCGGTGACCTGCTGGTCGAACGCGGTGACCGCGAACATCGCGCCGGTGACGCCGCCGAGCACGAAGGTCACGAGGAACCCGATGACGAAGAGCAGCGGCACCCGCAGCACCAGCCGGCCGAGCAGCATGGTGGCCAGCCAGGCGAAGATCTGGATCCCGGACGGGATGGTGATGACGGTGCTGGCCGCGCTGAAGAAGCTGTAGGACAGCTGCGGCAGCCCGGTGGCGAACATGTGGTGCACCCAGACCCCGAACGAGATGATCGCGATCGCCACGATGGAGAGCACGATCAGCGAATAGGCGACCACGCCCCGGCGGGTGAACGCGGGCAGCACCGCGGAGACGATGCCCAGCGCGGGCAACACGATGATGTACACGTCGGGATGTCCGAAGATCCAGAACAGGTGCTGCCAGAGCAGCACGTTCCCGCCGCCGGACGGGTCGAAGAAGTGGGTGCCGAACCGGCGGTCGAAGAAGAGCATCGCGTTGTCCGCGTTCAGCGCCGGCAGGGCGAAGACCACCATGAACGCGGTGGCCACGATCGCCCAGACGAACAGCGGCACCCGGTTGAGCGACATCCCCGGCGCCCGCAGCTTGAGCGCGGTGACGATGAAGTTGATGGCGCCCGAGGTGGTGGAGATGCCGAGGAACAGCAGCCCGAGGGCGTAGACGTCCATGTGCAGGCCCGGGTTGTGCTGCACCTGGTTCAGCGGCGCGTACGCGAACCAGCCGTTGTTGGGCGCCGCCCCGAAGGGCAGGCTGGCCCACATGAACAGGCCGGCGAAGAGGAACACCCAGTAGCCGAAGGCGTTCAGCCGGGGAAACGCCATGTCCCGGGAACCGATCATCAACGGCACCAGGAAGTTGCCGAAGCCGAAGAGCATCGGGGTGGCGAACAGGAAGATCATCGCCGTGCCGTGCATGGTGAAGAGCTGGTTGTACTCCTGCGGCGACACCACGCCGGACTCGGGCCGGGCGAGCTGGGTGCGCATCACCAGGGCGCTGAGCCCGGCGAGGACGAAGAAGAACGCGGCGGTGACCAGGTAGCGCCGGCCGATCTTCTTGTGGTCCACCGTGGTGAACCAGGCACGCAGCGAGCGGGGCTCGGCCCAGTGCTCGGCCAGCCGGGCCAGGTCGTCCCGGCCCACGCCGGGCGCGGTGCTGGTGGTCGAGGACATGGCGGCCCCTACTCCAGTGACCGCAGGTAGGCGATGAGGTCGGGCAGTCGGGCGGCGTCGACCGGCTGCGGGGGCATGGCGTTGCCCGGCTTGACGGTCTGCGAGTTGACGATCCAACCGCCGAGGTGTCCGGCGTCGTTGGGCACCGCACCGGCGCCGATGCTCCACCGCGGGCCGAGGTTCGACAGGTCGGGCCCCACCTGCCCCTGCGCGCCGGTGCCGCGGACCGTGTGGCAGGCGGCGCAGGTGCCCTGAACGAAGGTCTGCTGGCCGCGCCGTTCGGCCTCGGTCCGCGGCGCCCGGGCGGGGGCGTCCAGCCGGGCCAGCCAGGCGTCGAAGTCGGCGCGGGGTTCGGCCACCACGAGGAACGCCATGTGGGCGTGCTGGGTGCCGCAGTACTCGGCGCACTGGCCGCGGTAGCTGCCGCCGCGCCGGGCCTCCACCCAGGTCTCCCGGGTCTCGCCGGCGATCAGGTCCATCTTCGGCATCAGCTGCGGCACCCAGAAGCTGTGCAGCACGTCGTCGGTGCGCAGGCGGATCCGGACCCGTTCCCCCACCGGAACGTGGATCTCGTTGGCGGTCGCGCCGGAGGCGCCCGCGTACCGCACCTCCCACCACCACTTGTGGCCGGTGACCTCCACGGTGGGCGCGTCGCGGCCCGGGCCGGCGCCGAGCGCGGCGAGGTCCCGCAGCCCGACGCCGTAGACCGCCACAAGGATGATGAACGGCAGCCCGGCCCCGGCGATCGTCACGAAGCGCAACGGCTGGCCGTGACGCACCCGGGCGGCGCCCCGCCGGAACACGAGCGCCCAGGCCAGCAGCGCCATGACCTCGGCGAACACCGCCATGGAGATCCAGAACAACAACCACCACAGGCCGCTGACCCGCGCCGCCCCGGTCCCCGCCGGATTCAGGGCCGACGGGCTGCCGCCGGAGCAGCCGGCGAGCAGCAGCGGGCCGTACAGCAGCGGCAGCACCGAGCGCGGCCGGCGCTGCCGCCGCACCGGACGCGAGGTGGTCTGCGCTGTCGTCTTCACCGGCAAGGACCTTAGTGCCGGTTTCCGGCGTTCATACCTTTTATCCCGAACGACGGCATCTGGGGTACGGACCGCCCTATGGTGGGTCCAGTTCCCACCTTCTCGGTCAAGCGCCTCAGGGACGCGGACAGGGAGATGATGCAAGCCTCCACCGTGGACCTCCTCACGGACACCGCCAGAGCGGCCGCGGCGCGCCGGACGATGGCCTGGGCCACCGGCGGGCTCGCCGCCGCGGCCACCGTGGCCGGAGGATGGCTCGCGCCCCCCGACGAACTCCAGGGCGACGCGCAGCGCCTGATGTACCTGCACGTCCCCGCCGCCTGGGTGGCGTACGCCGCGTTCGCGGTCGTCCTCGCGGCCAGCGGGGCGTACCTGATCGGCGGTGACCTGCGCTGGGACCGGTTCGCCCGGGCGGCGGCCGAGCTCGGGGTGGTGCTCACCGCCGCCGCCATCGGCACCGGCTCCGTCTGGGGGCACCTGGTCTGGGGCACCTGGTGGGCGTGGGATCCCCGGCTGGTCAGCACCGCCCTGCTGCTGCTCGCCTACGCCGGCTACCTCGCCCTGCGGCGGACGCTGGCCGAGCACCGGGGAGCGCGCGACGGCGGCGATCACCGGGTGGCCCGGCCCGCCGCGATCGCCGGCGTCGCCGGTTTCCTCCTCGTGCCCGTGGTGCACTTCTCCGTGGTCTGGTGGCGCTCGCTGCACCAGCAGGCGACGGTCCTGGCCCCCCAGCGGCCGCCGATCGACCCACGGATGGCCACCGCGCTGCTCCTCGCCGTGGCCGCCGCGACCCTCGCCGCGTTCTGCCTCCTGCTACACCGGGTCCGCCACCTGGAACGCCGCCTGGCCCCCGAGCCCTCCCCCGCCGCCGAGCGCACGCCGGCCGGAGTCGGATGATGCCTCGCCGGGCGGGCCGGGTGGCCCTCGTCGCGGTGGTGCTCGCCGCCGGCGGCCTGCTGGTCACCAGCGCGCTCCGCGACACCGTCACGTACTACCGGACCCCGGGCGAACTGCTCGACGATCCGGGCCTCGCGGGCCACCGGGTCCGCCTCGGCGGCGACGTCGTGCCCGGATCGCTGCGCCAGGACGGCGCGCTCGTCGTGTTCCGCCTCGCCGAGGCGGGCCACGAGATCACCGTCGAGCAGCGCGGCGCACCCCCGCAGACCTTCCGCGAGGGCACCGGGGCGGTCGTCGAGGGCACGCTGTCCCCCGACGGCGTGTTCCGCTCAGACCAGGTGGTGGTCCGGCACGGCAACGAGTACCGGCCCTCGTCCTCCCCCGCGGCTCCGGTCGATGCTGGGTGACCTCGGCACCGCCGGCCTCGCCGTCGGGCTCGCCTGCGCGACCCTCACCGCCCTGCTCTGGCTGCGGGTGGCCCTGTTCGGCGCGGCCGTCCGCACCGCCCGGCACGGCACCGCCGCCACCCTGGCCGCCGCCGCCCTGGCCTGCGCGCTGCTGGAGACGGCGCTGCTGCGGCACGACTTCGGCGTCCGGTTCGTGGCCGAGAACGGCGGCCGGGACGTCCCGCTCTACTACACCCTCACCAGCCTCTGGTCGGCTCTGGACGGGTCGCTGCTGCTGTGGTTGCTGGTCCTCGGCGGTTACGCCGCGCTGCTGGCCCGGCGCGCGTACCCGCCGCGGCTGCACGCGTACGCGATGGTGGTCGTCAGCGTGGTCATGCTGTTCTTCTTCGCGCTGTCCACCTTCGCCGCGAACCCGTTCCGTTCGGTGAGCCCGGTGCCGATCGACGGCCCCGGACCGAATCCACTGCTCCAGCAGCACCCGGCCATGGGTGTGCACCCGCCGCTGCTCTACGCCGGCTACCTCGGTCTGGTCGTACCCTTCGCGTTCGCGCTGGCGGCGCCGCTGGCGGGACGGGACGGACCGGGCTGGGTGCGGATGGCGCGCCCGTGGGCGCTGGTGGCCTGGGCGGCGCTGACCGCCGGCATCGGGATGGGCGCCTGGTGGTCGTACGCGGTGCTGGGCTGGGGCGGCTACTGGGCGTGGGACCCGGTGGAGAACGCCTCCCTGCTGCCCTGGCTGACGGCCACCGCGTTCCTGCACACGACCCTGGTCCGCGGGCGGGTCGCCTGGCACGGTGCGCTCGCCTGCGCGAGCTTCCTGCTGATGCTGCTCGGCACCTTCCTCACCCGATCGGGTGCGGTGACCAGCGTGCACGCCTTCACCGACTCGCCGCTGGGCCCGATGCTGCTCGGCTTCGTGCTGCTGGCGGTGGTGGTGTCGGCCGTCCTGACCGGCCGTCGGGCCCCCGAGCCGACCCGCCCCTCGCGCCCCCGGGTGCTGTCCCGAGCCACCCTGGTGCTGGTCCGCGGCGTACTCCTGGTGACCATCGCCGCGGTGGTGCTGGTCGGCACGATCCTGCCGCTGCTCACCGCCCCGCTGAGCGGGACCGGCTCCTCGGTGGGCCCCGCCTACTACCAGCGCACCGCGGTGCCCCTGGCGGTCGTCGTGCTGCTGGTGATGGGCGTGACGCCGGCCCTGCGGGTCCGGGACCGGTCGGCGGCGCTGTGGCGGCTCGTCGTCCCCGCCGGCGCAGGCCTGGCCACGGTGGCCCTGGCCGGACTGCTCAGCCGCCCCGGCCCGGCCGCGCTCACCGCGTTCGGCGCGGCCGGGTTCGTCCTCACCGGACTGGCGGGGGACCTGGCCCACCGGCTGCGCCGGTCCGGTCCGCACGGACGGCCCGGCCGGCTCGCCGGGCTGGTCGCGCACGCCGGTCTCGCCCTGGTCGCGGTGGGCGTCGCCGGCTCCTCGGCGTACGGCCGGGACGCCGAACGGACGCTGCGGGTCGGCGAGACGCTGCGGGTGAGCGACGTCGCGGTCCGACTGGTCGGGGTGGACCGGACCGGCGGCGGAGGCGGAAGCATGGCGGTACAGGCCCGGCTGGCGCTCACCGCGTCGGGCCACACCGCGCGGACGATCACGCCGGCGCTGCGCTACCACGCCGCCCGGGACACCGCCGTCACCGTGCCCGCGATCGGCGCCGGCCCCCTGCGCGACACGTACGTCACGCTGCTCGCCGTCAGCGAGGACAGCGGCACCGCCACCGTGCGGCTCGCCGTGAACCCGCTCGTGGGCCTGATCTGGACCGGCGGCGCTCTGACGGCCGTCGGCGGGTTGCTCGCGGCCGCCGCCACCGCCCGCCCGCGGACCCGCCGGGCCGCCCGCGCGGACCGACCCCGGCCCGCCCCGGTGGCCGTCGGACCGGGAGCCGCGACGTGAGGCGGCCTGCCGCGCGGCGCCCCGGATGGCTGCGCGCCGGACCGGCGACGGTCCTCGCGCTCACCGTCGTCGTCGGCGCCCTGATCGCCCTCGGCCTGCGCGCACCCGCCACGCCGGACCCCGCCGGGGCCACGGCGGTGGCCGGCCGACCCGCCCCGGCACTGGCCGGCGCCACCCTGGACGGTGGCCGCTTCGCGCTCTCCGACGCCCGGGGCCAGGTGGTGCTGGTCAACGTGTTCGCCTCCTGGTGCGGGCCGTGCCGGGACGAGCTGCCGGTGCTGGTGGACGCCGAGCGCAGCTGGTCCCCGCGCGGCGTCCAGCTGGTCGGGCTGAACATCCGCGACGGCGCCGACGCGGTCCGGGCGCTGCTCGACGAGACCGGTGCCACCGGGTTGACCGTGGTGCCCGATCCCGACGGGACGCGGGCCGTCGAGTGGGGCGTGCGGGGCGTGCCGGAAACCTTCGTGGTCGGCCGGGACGGCCGGCTCGTCGACCGGCGGCAGGGGGTGGTGACCCGGCAGTGGCTGGAGCAGCGGATCGCACCGCTGCTGGCCGGATGAGGTGGCGGCGCGCCATGGTGGCGCTCGTGCTCGTCACGCTCGCCGCGGCGGCCGGCGCGGCGCTGGCCCGGTCGGCGGGCGACCCCGGCCGCCAGGACCCGGTACGCGCGGTGTCCGCCGGGCTGCGCTGCCCGGCCTGTCAGGGCGAGTCGGTGGCGGACTCCCGGTCACCGATCGCCGCGGCGATGCGGCAGGTGGTGGCGGACCAGCTCGCCCAGGGGCGGGACCGGACCGAGATCCGGCGGTGGTTCGTCCAGCGGTACGGCGCCGACGTGCTGACCGACCCACCGGCCCGCGGGGTCCGGCTGCTGCTCTGGGCCGTACCGGTGCTGGCGTTGCTGGCCGGCGGCTACGCGGCCCTGCGGACGCTGCGACCCGGTGCCTCCCGGACCGGTTCCGCCGCACCCCGGACGCCGGACGCTCGGGCCGCACGGCGGGCGTGGCGGGTGGCGTCCGTGGGCGTGGTGGCGCTCGTGGCGTCGGTCGCGATCGTCGCCGACCGGCTCGACCCGCCCGCCCGGCCGGCGCCGGCCGACCCGGTCGCGGTCGCCCTCCAACTCGCCCACGACCTGGAGACGCAGGACCGCTACGACGCCGCCGCGCAGATGTACCAGGAGGCGCTGCGGGACCGGCCCGACGACGGCGTCCGGCTGCGACTCGCGTTCGCGCTGCTCCGGGCCGGTGACGGCGCCGCCGCGCAACGCACCGCCCGGGACGTGCTCACCCGCGAGCCGGATTCCCCCGACGGCCTGCTGGTGCTGGGGCTCGCGCAGCGCAACAGCCGGTCCGTCGAGGCCGCAGACACGCTGCGCCATTTTCTGGCCGTCGCACCGGCGCACCCCGCCGCCGCGGAGATCAGGCGGCTGCTCGGGACGGGCCGCGAACCTGCTGGGCGCTGAGGTGAGCCGGTCGACGACCGGTCCCGGCCGGCGTACGGATTACCCGACCGCAGCCGCGGCGGCCCGGCCGGCGGTGCGGCCGGAGTAGAGGCAGCCGCCGAGGAAGGTGCCCTCCAGGGCGTTGTAGCCGCGCATGCCGCCGCCCCCGAAGCCGGCGACCTCACCGGCCGCGTACACGCCGGCGAGGGGCTCGCCGTCGGGGCGCAGCACCCGGCCGGACAGGTCGGTGTGCAGGCCGCCGAGGGTCTTGCGGGTCAACACGTGCAGCTGCACGGCGATCAGCGGGCCGGCGGCCGGGTCGAGCAGCCGGTGCGGGGTGGCCACCCGGATCAGCCGGTCGCCCCGGTAGCGACGGGCCCCCCGGATGGCGTGCAGCTGCGCGTCCTTGCCGAACGGGTGGGCGATCTCCCGGTCCCGGGCCTCGACGAGCCGGCGCACCGCCACGGCGTCGAGCTGCGGCCCGCCGCTCTCGGCGGCCAGCTTGTTCATCCCGTCGACCAGCTCCGGCAGGTCGTCGGCGACGACGAAGTCCGCGCCGTGCCGCTTGAACGCCTCCACCGGCCCGGGTGCGCCGGGGCGCACCCGCTGGAGCACCTGCCGCACGCTGCGGTTGGTCAGGTCGGGGTTCTGCTCCGAGCCGGAGAGCGCGAACTCCTTCTCCAGGATCTTCTGGGTGAGCACGAACCAGCTGTAGTCGTGGCCGGTGGCCCGCAGGTGGCGCAGCGTGGCGAGGGTGTCGAAGCCGGGGAAGAGCGGCGCCGGCAGCCGCTCGCCGGTCGCGTCGAGCCACAGCGAGGACGGCCCGGGCAGGATGCGGATGCCGTGCCCCGGCCAGACCGGGTCCCAGTTGCGCAGCCCCTCGGTGTAGTGCCACATCCGGTCGGGGTTGATCACCTGGCCGCCGGCCGTCTCGGTGACGGCGAGCATCCGGCCGTCGACGTACGCGGGCACCCCGGTGACCATCCGGGCCGGTGGGGTGCCCAGCCGCGCCGGCCAGGCCCGCCGCACCAGGTCGTGGTCGCCGCCGATGCCGCCCGAGGTGATGATCACGGCCTGCGCCGCGTACGCGAAGTCGCCGACCACCGTCCGGGAGGTGGGTCGCCCGCGCGGGGCGTCGTCCGGGGCGAGGACCGCGCCGCGTACGCCGGTGACCGCGCCGCCGCTGGTGACCAGCTCGTCGACGCGGTGCCGGAACAGCAGCCGGATGCGGCCCTCCTCGGCGGCGGCCCGGACCCGCCGGGCGAACGGCTCGACCACGCCCGGGCCGGTGCCCCAGGTGACGTGAAAGCGGGGGACGGAGTTGCCGTGGCCGTGCGCCGCTCCCCCGCCCCGCTCGGCCCAGCTCACCACGGGAAAGACCCGGTGGCCGAGGCCGCGCAGCCAGGCGCGCTTCTCGCCGGCCGCGAAGTGCACGTACGCCTCGGCCCACCGGCGCGGCCAGTGGTCCTCCGGGCGGTCGAAGGCGGCGCTGCCGGTCCAGTCCTGCCAGGCCAGCTCGACGGAGTCCCGGATGCCCATCCGGCGCTGTTCCGGCGAGTCGACCAGGAACAGCCCGCCGAACGACCACCACGCCTGCCCGCCGAGGTTCTGCTCCGGCTCCTGGTCCAGCAGCAGCACCCGGCGGCCCGCGTCGGCGGCCTCGGCGGCGGCGACCAGGCCGGCCAGCCCGGCCCCCACCACGATCACATCGGTATCCACGGCACCGACGGTACGTAGCCGGATGCCAAAATCCTTGGTCGGGACGTGCGAGATCCGCCACCGCGTTTGTCACCGCGATGACAAAAGGAGCCGACCATGGCCGACACGCTGCTCGACATCGAGCCCGGCCTGGCGCACCTCGCGCCGGCGGTCGGCGTGCAGCTGCGCGGCCTGCGCGCCCCGCTGCACGAGCGGATCCTGGAGACCGTCCGCGCCGCCATGCGCGCGCAGGGCCGCTCGCTCAGCGGCGGGCAGGGGCGCGGTCTGGCCCTCGGCGTGCGTACCGCGGTGGACGCGTTCGTCGACGCGGTCGCCGACCCGGCCCGCGACCTGGCCGCCACCCGGGCCGTCTTCCACGCGCTGGGCCGCACCGAATACCGGGAGGGGCACCGGGTCGACGCGCTGCGCGCCGTGCTCACCCTCGGCGGCCGGGAGATCTGGGCCTTCCTCGTCGCGCACACCACGGCCGCCGGCCCCGCCCCCGCCGACCTGTACGTGGTCGCCGGCGCGCTCTTCGGCTACGTCGACGCGCTGGCCGGCGCCGCCGCCGAGGGCTACCTGGACGAGCAGCGCGACGCCGCGCAGGACTGGGCCACCACCCGGCGGCGGCTGATCACCCTGCTCGTGCAGCCGGAACCGCCCGCCGAGGCCGCGCTGCGCGCCGCCGCCGACGCGGCCCGCTGGCCGCTGCCCCGCACGGTCGCCGTGCTCAGCGTCGACGGCGACGACGCCGAGCACCTGGGCCGCACCATCGGCGGCGGCGCGATCGCCACGGTCATCGACGACGTGGTACGCATCGTGCTGCCCGACCCGGCCACGCCCGGACGGCTCGACCGGGCCCGCCAGGCCCTGGTGGGGCGGCGGGCCGGGCTCGGCCCGAGCGTGGCGCTGAGCCGTGCGCGGCTGTCGTACCGGATCTCCGGGCGGGTCCTGACGCTACGGCGCGACGGCGTGCTGGCCGCCGACCCGGCCGCCGGGGACGAGCACCTGCTCACCCTGCTGCTGCGCTGGGAGCCGGGGCTGGCCGACCACCTCGCCGACGCCTGCCTCGCGCCGCTCGCCGGCCTGCGGCCGGCCGCCCGGCGGGCCCTGGCCGAGACCCTGCACGGCTGGCTGCGCCGGCAGGGGCAGGTGATCGCCGTGGCCGAGGACCTGCGCACCCACCCGCAGACCGTGCGCTACCGGATGCGCCGGCTGCGCGACCTGTTCGGCGAGACCCTCGACGACCCCGACCGGCGGCTGGTGCTCCACCTCGCGCTGCGCCACCGGCTCGGCGGTCCGTGATGTCGTACCGGTGGTCCATGATCCTCGTCGTCACAGCGGCGCGGATGCCGGCCGGCGACGGGTCGTTGCGGGGGGTGGCCACGATGGGAGCGTGATTCGCTTCCTGCTGAACCTGTTGTGGCTGGTCTTCGGTGGCGGCTTCGTCCTGGCCCTCGGCTACGGCGTGGCCGCCCTGATCTGCTTCGCACTGGTGATCACCATCCCGTTCGGGGTGGCCTCGCTCCGCCTCGCCTCGTACGCGCTGTGGCCCTTCGGCCGCACCCTCGTGCCGAAGCCCGGTGCCGGCGTCGCCTCCGGCCTGACGAACGTGCTCTGGGTGCTGCTCGCGGGCTGGTGGCTGGCCCTGTCGCACATCCTCGCCGGCGTGGCGCTCTGCGTGACGGTCATCGGCATCCCGTTCGGGGTGGCGAACTTCAAGCTCGTCCCCGCGGCGCTCTGGCCCCTCGGCCAGGAGGTCGTCGAAACAGCGTGAATCCCTCCCCGGCCCGCGCCGGACGAATGCTGGCCATGCGCCGCTGACGCTTCCACCGCCGGCGGCCCGGCCGTAGTGAGTGGAACGCCACGGGTGTCTCCCCAGGACTGAAACTCCCATGGCGTTCCACCGACCCTGTGTCGCCGGGTCGGCTCACTCTCTCTAAGGCGTCCTAGGAGGCTGGGTTGTGGAATGCCGCGAGGTCATCCGAAAGGGGCTCATGAACGGGTGGGCGCGGCTAGCGTCGGCATGGTGGGCGGTCATATCGGGGTGATCGAGGCACTCAAGGCAGATCCCACCATGTCGGGCCTGCGCCGGTCCCTGGAGGCGTACTACGGGGACCCGGCCCGCGAGGCGGCGATGGACGCCTTCTACGCCTCCCTGGTCCGCCCCGGGGACCTGGTGTTCGACGTCGGCGCGCACGTCGGCGACCGGCTCGGCAGCTTCCGCCGGCTCGGCGCCCGCGTGGTCGCCGTGGAGCCCCAGCCGCTCTGCACCCGCGCCCTGCGCGCCCTGTACGCGGACGACGAGCGGGTGACCGTGGTCGAGGCGGCGTGCGGGGCGCGGACCGGGCCGGTACGGCTGCACGTGAACTCGGCGAACCCGACGATCTCCACCGCGTCCACGGGGTTCCTGCGGGCCGCGCACGGGGCCGGCGGCTGGGCGCACGAGGTCTGGGACGCCGAGATCGAAGTGGCCGGCACGACGCTGGACGCGCTGGTCGCGGCGCACGGCGTACCCGCCTTCGTGAAGATCGACGTGGAGGGCTTCGAGGACGCCGTGCTGGCCGGGCTGAGCCGGCCCCTGCCGGCGCTGTCGTTCGAGTTCACCACCATCGAGCGTGACCTGGCCGCGCGCTGCCTGGACCGGCTCACCGGGCTGGGCTTCACCTCGTTCACCGTGGCGCTCGGCGACGAGATGGCGTTCGCCCTGCCCGGCTGGCGGCCGGCGGACGAGGTCGCGGCGTACCTGCGGGCGCTGCCGCACGACGCCAACTCCGGCGACGTCTACGCCCGCACCCGCCACTGAGCTGGCCACCACCCAGTCCCCGGGCCAGGACCACGATCCGAACCGGCCCGCGGCTCACATCGACGCTGCTCACACCCTTGATCGACCGCGCCACTCACGGCGGCTTTTTTCACGTTGCGAACTTAGCCATGTTTCGTTACCCGGCCGTTATTGACGTGACTGGCGCCACTTCGGTTGACTGCGACGGAACCGCTTCCGCAACCGGTTCCGAAACATCCGCCTCACCCCTGCGACCCGGGAGCGTCACGTGCCGATCACCATCGCCGACGTCGCCACCCGCGCCGGCGTGAGCAAGACGACGGTGTCGCGGGTGCTCAACGGCAAGGGCGAGGTGCACGTCCGCACGGCCGACCGGGTCCGCGCCGTCATCAACGCCCTGGGATACGTGCCGAGCGCCCGCGCGGTCGGCCTGGCCCGCGGGCGTACCCGGGTGGTCGGCATGCTCGTGCCCGCCCTGACCTGGCCCTGGATGGGCGAGGTGCTCCAGGGCGCGGCCGACGTGGTCGAGGCCGAGGGCTACGGCATGCTGCTGTTCACCTGCACCCAGGGCGACGAGTCGATGCGGCGGTTCGCCTCCCAGGTCTCCGCGAAGTCCTTCGACGGCCTGCTGGTGGTCGAGCCGGAGGGCACCCTCGACTACATCACCGAGCTGCACGAGCGCGGCCTGCCCGTCATCCTCATCGACGACCGGGGCCACCAGCCCGGCTTCCCGTCGGTGCGGACCACCAACGAGGCCGGTGCGCGGGCCGCCGCCGCGCACCTGCTGGCACACGGCCGGAAGCGCCCGCTGGTCGTCACCGGCCTGCGCCGCTTCGGCTGCACCCGGGAACGGCTCGCCGGTTTCGCGGACGGCTACGCCGACGCGGGCCTGCCCATCGACCCCGCCCTCGTCGTGGAGGGCGACTTCACCTTCGAGTGCGGGCGGGCCGCGGTGGAAGGCCTGCTCGCCGACGGCGTGCCGTTCGACGCCGTCTTCGCCCACAACGACCTCTCCGCCGCCGGGGCGCTCCAGGCGCTGCGGGACGCCGGCCGGCGGGTCCCGGAGGACGTGGCGGTGGTGGGCTTCGACGACCTGCCGCTGGCCGGGCACACCCACCCACCGCTGAGCTCGGTCCGCCAGCCGTTGCGCGAGATGGGGGCGGTCGCCGCCCGTACCCTCATCGCCCACCTCGCCGGCACGCCGCTGCCCCACGCCCCGACCGTCATCCCCACCAGCTTCACCGTCCGCGCCTCGACCGGCATCACCTGACCTCGCCACCGATGTAGCTCCACCCGGACCGGCGGGCGTCCCGTCCGCCGGTGGTAACACCGCACACCCTCCATCCACCACATCCCGCCGCCCCAGGATTGCGGGAGCACCGAGGGAGACCTCCATGAGAAGAAGGCAACTCCTCGCCGTCGCGCTGGCCGGCGCGATGGCCACCGGCGTCGCCGCGTGCGGCGACAGCCCGAACGCCAACAAGAAGAACGGCCAGGCGGCCACGGTGCTCAACGTGGGCATGCCGAACGGGCCGCAGGCCGAGAACAACAACCCGTTCCTCACCACGTCCGCCGCCGCGTCGCTGGGCTACCGCTGGCAGATCTACGAGCCGCTGATGATGTGGAACCCGGTGAAGCCGGCCGACCCGTTCAAGCCGTGGCTGGCCACCAAGGCCGAGTGGTCGTCGGACTACACCTCGGTGAAGGTCACCATCCGGGACAACGCCACCTGGTCCGACGGGCAGAAGGTCACCGCCGAGGACGTCGCCTTCACCTACAACCTCGTGAAGAAGTACCCGGCGCTGAACGACCAGGGCGTGCCCTACACGGACGCGACGGCCAGCGGCAACGAGGTCACCATCAAGATGGAGAGCCCGCAGTTCGTCAACCAGCAGAAGGTGCTGTGGCGGGTGCCGATCGTGCCCAAGCACATCTGGGAGAAGATCAGCGACCCGACGACCGACACCGTCAAGCAGCCGGTCGGCAGCGGCCCGTACACCCTGAAGTCCTTCACCCCGGCCAGCATGACGCTGTCGGTGCGCGACAAGGGCTACTGGCAGGACCTGCCGAAGGTCAAGGAACTGCGTTACACCTCCTACACGGACAACAGCGCGCAGACCACCGCCCTGGCCAACGGCGAGTCGGAGTGGAGCTTCGTCTTCATCCCCAACTACCAGGCCGTCTTCGTGGCCAAGGACCAGGAGCACCACAAGGTGTGGGCCCCGGCGATCCTGGGCATCCACGGCCTCTACCTCAACACGACGAAGAAGCCGTTCGACGACCCGGCGCTGCGCCGCGCCATGAACATGGTCATCGACCGCGCCGACATCTTCACCACGGCCGAAGCCGGCTACTTCCACCCGCAGGTGAAGAGCGTGACCGGCCTGCCCAGCCCGGCCGGTGACTCGTTCGTCGCGCCGGACTTCAAGGGCCAGGAGCACAAGGTCGACGTCGACGGCGCCAAGGCGCTGCTGACCGGCGCCGGCTACAAGCTCGAGGGCAACACCCTCAAGGACAAGACCGGCAAGGCCGTCACGCTGAAGCTGACCGACCCGGCCGGCTGGTCGGACTACCAGACCAGCCTCGAGATCGTGAAGGACAACCTGTCGAAGATCGGCATCGCCGCCACGGTCGACAAGGCCAACCAGGACGCCTGGTTCCGCAACGTCGAGCAGGGCAACTTCGAGGCGACCTTCCGGTGGACCGAGGGCGGCGCCACGCCGTACGACATCTACCGGACCATCATGGACGGCCGGCAGCTCAAGCCGATCGGCACCGCCTCCCCCGCCGGCAACTTCGGCCGCTTCAACAACAAGGAGGCGACCGACGCCCTGGTCGCCTACGCGAACGCGACCGACGAGGCCGCGCGCACCACCGCCATGAACACGCTGCAGAAGATCTTCGTCGACCAGATGCCGATGATCCCGGTCGGCGCGGACAACATCGGCGGCGCGTACAGCACTAAGAACTGGACCGGCTGGCCGGACGACTCGAACCCGTACGGCGCCATGCAGCCCACCCAGCCCAACGCGCTGGACGTGGTCCTGCACCTCAAGCCCGCCAACGGCTGACCTCGCCAACCGCCTCCCCGGCCGGCTCACGGCCGGCCGGGGAGGCGCACCCCACGCTCAGACAGGAACTCGGCATGACGTTGAGCGAGAGCGCGGCGGCGCCGGCCGACGAGGTGGTGCTGGAGGCCGTCGGCCTGACCAAGCACTTCCCCGTCCGCAGGCGGCTGCGTGACCTCTTCTCCCGGACGCCGGCCGTCGTGCACGCAGTCGACGACGTATCGTTCGCGCTGCGTCGCGGCCGGGTGACCGCGCTGGTCGGGGAGTCCGGCTCCGGCAAGTCCACGGTGGCTCGGCTGCTGGCCCAGATCTACCCCCGCACGGCCGGCGACCTCCGCCTGCACGGCACGTCGACCAGGGTGCGCGGCGGCCGGCCGTTCCGGTCGTACGTGCGGCGGGTCCAACTGATCCTCCAGGACCCGTTCGCCTCGTTGAACCCGGTGCACACCGTCCGCTACCACCTCACCCGGTCGCTGCGGATCCACGGCAACGCCGGACGCGGCGCCGAGGACCTGGACCGGGCCCTCGCCAAGCTGCTCACCCGGGTCAGCCTCACCCCGCCCGAGCGCTACCTGGACGCCTTCCCGCACGAGCTGTCCGGCGGCCAACGGCAGCGCGTCGCCATCGCCCGGGCGCTCGGGGCCGACCCGGAGGTGCTGCTCGCCGACGAGCCGGTCTCCATGCTCGACGTCTCGATCCGCCTCGGCGTGCTCAACCTGCTGCAGGACCTCAAGGACCGGCTGAACATCGCCATCCTCTACATCACGCACGACATCGCCTCGGCCCGCTACTTCGCCGACGAGACGATCGTCATGTACGCCGGCCGGATGGTCGAGGGCGGCGACAGCGAGACCGTCACCCAGAACCCGGCCCACCCGTACACCCGGTTGCTCACCGACTCGGCGCCCGACCCGGAGCGGATCACCGGCGGCGGCGCCGCGGTCGACGCGGCCGCCGGGAAGGACCGCGGCCAGGGCGAGCCGCCGAGCCTGATCGCCCCGCCCGCCGGCTGCCGGTTCCACCCCCGGTGCCCGCACGCCATGCGGCGCTGCACGGTGGACCTGCCGCCGCGGCTGACCATCGGCGACCGGCCCGACCACTGGGCGGCCTGCTGGCTCTACGACCCGGACACCGTGGCCGCCGACGCCCCCGGCTCGGCCGCGCCCGACGCCGACCCGGCCGTGCCACCGCCCGCGGCGGCGCTCGACCGGACGGACACCGCCACCCTGGGGGAGCCACGATGAGATTCCTCCTGCAGCGCACGGCCTTCTACCTGTTCACGGCGTGGGCGGCCATCACGCTCAACTTCTTCATCCCGCGGCTGGTGCCGGGCGACCCGGTGCAGGCCCTCATCTCGCGCAACCAGGGCCGGATCAGCGCCGACGCCATCGAGTCGCTGCGCGTGCTGTTCGGGCTGGACGCGCACGAGAACATCTGGCAGCAGTACCTCGACTACTGGCGGCAGCTGCTCCACGGTGACCTGGGGCTGTCGTTCACCTTCTTCCCCACGCCGGTGTCCACGGTGATCGGCGACAGCCTGCCGTGGACGGTCGGCCTGGTCGGCATCACCACGATCATCAGCTTCCTCGTCGGCACCGGGCTCGGCGTCGGCGCCGGCTGGCGGCGCGGCTCCTGGGTCGACGGGCTGCTGCCGGCCACGACGTTCCTGTCCTCGATCCCGTACTTCTGGCTGGGTCTCGTCGCCATCGCCGTGTTCACCGGGCCGGGGAGCTTCTTCCCGTCCTCCGGCGGCTACGAGGCGGGCCTCGTGCCGGCGTTCGACGGGTACTTCATCCCGAGCGCGATCAAGCACAGCGTCCTGCCCGCCGCCACCATCCTGGTCTCCTCGATGAGCGGCTGGATCCTCAGCATGCGCAACATGATGGTGACCGTCTCGTCGGAGGACTACATCACCGTCGCCCACGCGAAGGGCCTGTCGGAGCGCCGGGTGGCCCTGAGCTACGCGGCCCGCAACGCGCTGCTGCCGAACGTCTCGGGCTTCGCGCTGTCGCTCGGGTTCATCGTCGGCGGCACGCTGCTCGTCGAGATCGTGTTCTCCTACCCGGGTCTCGGCTACCAGCTCTTCCAGGCGGTCGGCTACAAGGACTACCCGCTCATGCAGGGGATCTTCCTGATCATCACGATCTCCGTGCTGGTGGCGAACCTGCTCGCCGACGTCGCGTACCTGCTTCTCGACCCGCGGACCCGAAAGAGCTGAGCGATGACCATCTCACCGTCGAGCATCGAGCAGGTCATCCCCGGTCAGGGTGCGATGGCCCAGCCGTCGGCCGCGCCGGGCCGCGCCAAGCGGCGCCGGTTCCGGTTCGTCGCCAACGCCAAGGCCGCCACCGGCCTGATCATCCTGGCCGTCTACTGCCTGTTCGCGGTCATCGGGCCCTGGGTGGCGCCGTACAACCCGGACGCACGCAGCGCCGACGTGCTCCAGGCGCCGTCGACCCGGCACTTCTTCGGCACCACCCACCTCGGTCAGGACATCTTCAGCCAGATCCTGGTCGGCGCGCGCAGCGTCATGGTGGTGGGCCTGCTCGCCGGCGTGCTGGCGACGATCCTGTCCATCCTCATCGGCGTGACGGCCGGCTACATCGGCGGGGCGGCCGACGAGGGCCTGTCGGCAGTCTCCAACGTGTTCCTGGTCATCCCCGCGCTGCCGCTGATCATCATCGTGACGTCGATCGTCGAGCAGGCCAGCGACACCCTCGTGGCGCTCATCATCGGCCTCACCTCGTGGGCGTGGGGGGCGCGGGTGCTGCGCGCCCAGACGCTGTCGCTGCGGCGCCGTGACTACGTCGAGGCCGCCCGGGCCACCGGCGAGCGGACCTGGCGCATCATCCTGTTCGAGATCCTGCCCAACCTCACCGCGATCATCGCGTCCGGCTTCGTCGGCACGGTCATCTTCGCGGTCATGTCGGAGATCACGCTGGCCTTCATCGGCATCTCGTCGATCTCGTCGTGGAACTGGGGCACCATCCTGTTCTGGGCGCAGGGCCAGCAGGCCCTCGCGCAGGGCGCCTGGTGGTGGTTCGTCCCGGCCGGGCTGGCCATCGCGCTGCTCGGCACCGCCCTCGCCCTGATCAACTTCGGCATCGACGAGTTCGTCAGCCCCCGGCTGCGCAGCGCCGGCAAGACCCGGATCCGCACCGCCGACGGTCGCAGCGTGCGGATGCGGGTCGGCTTCACCCCCGTGCTGGCCCCGACCCCGCGTACGGTGCCGGTCCCCCGCGAGGAGGTCACACCGTGAGCGCGAGGAGTGCGGCGAAGCGGAGCCCCGCAGTCGTGAACGAAGGGAGGCTCAAGTGAGTGATCCGGTGCTGGAGATCCGCGGACTGCGGGTCGACTACGGGCTCGGTGACGCGGCGGTGCACGCCGTACGCGACGTGGACCTGACGCTGCACCGCGGCGAGGTGCTGGGGCTGGCCGGCGAGAGCGGCAGCGGCAAGTCCACACTGGCGTACGGGCTGACCCGGCTGCTGCCGCCGCCCGGCGTGGTCAGCGGCGGCCAGGTGATCTACCACCCGGCCGACGGCCCGCCGGTCGACGTGCTGACCCTCAGCCCGGCGCAGCTGCGCGGGTTCCGCTGGGCGGAGACCTCGATCGTCTTCCAGGGCGCCATGAACTCGCTGAACCCGGTGCACAAGGTCTCCACCCAGCTCCTCGACGTGATCAAGGCGCACGAGCCGACCAGCACGGCGGCGGGCCGGCTGGCCCGGGCCCGGGACCTGCTGCGCCTGGTCGGCATCGCCGCCGACCGGCTGGACAGCTACCCGCACCAGCTGTCCGGCGGCATGCGGCAGCGCGTGATGATCGCCATGGCGCTGGCGCTGGAGCCGCAGGTGGTCATCATGGACGAGCCGACCACCGCGCTCGACGTGGTGATGCAGCGGCAGATCCTCGGCCAGCTCGCCGAGCTGCGGGAGCGCCTCGACTTCGCGGTGCTGTTCATCACCCACGACCTGTCGCTGCTTGTCGAGTTCTCCGACCGGATCGCCATCATGTACGGCGGCCGGATCGTCGAGGAGGCGCCCGCCGCGCAGCTGTACCGGCAGGCGCTGCACCCGTACACCGAGGGGTTGCTGCACTCCTTCCCGGCGCTGCGCGGACCGCGCCGGGAGCTGACCGGCATCCCCGGCTCCCCGCCGGACCTGCGGGCCATGCCGGAGGGCTGCGCGTTCCACCCGCGCTGTCCGAAAGCCTTCGACCCGTGCGACAAGAAGGTGCCGGCACTGGGTGCCGCCGAACCGGGCCGGGACGTCGCCTGCTGGCTGCACCCGGTCGCCGCCGCGGCCCCCCGCTGACCTCCGCTCCCCGTCCGACCGAACGACCCGCTACCGCGAGGAGAACCATGGACACCGACCTCACCCGCCCGGCTGCCACCACGGGGCAGGCCGACCCGATCGACACCCTGCCGCCGACCTTCCGGTGGGGCGTGGCGACCTCGTCGTACCAGATCGAGGGAGCGGTGGCCGAGGACGGCCGGACACCGTCGATCTGGGACACCTTCTGCCGCGTGCCGGGGGCGGTGGCCAACGGCGACCACGGCGACGTGGCCTGCGACCACTACCACCGGATGCCGCAGGACGTCGCGCTCATCGCCGACCTGGGCCTGGACACCTACCGGTTCTCGGTGGCGTGGCCGCGGGTGCAGCCGGGCGGGCGCGGGCCGGCGAACCCGGCCGGGCTGGCCTTCTACGACCGCCTCGTGGACGAGCTGCTGGGCCGCGGGGTCGACCCGTGGGTGACGCTCTACCACTGGGACCTGCCGCAGGAGCTGGAGGACGCGGGCGGCTGGCCGAACCGGGACACCGCCCACCGGTTCGCCGACTACGCGGAGCTGGTCTTCGCCGCGCTCGGCGACCGGGTGAAGACGTGGACCACGCTCAACGAGCCGTGGTGCTCGGCCATGCTCGGGTACGCGTACGGCAACCACGCCCCGGGCCGGCGGAACCTGGGCGACGGGATCGCCGCCGCCCACCACCTGCTGCTCGGGCACGGGCTGGCGGTGCAGCGGCTGCGCGCCGCGGCGGCGAACCCGATCGAGCTGGGCCTGACCGTCAACCTGTCCACCGCCGACCCGGCCTCCGACAGCGGGGCCGACCGGGACGCGGCGCGGGCCGCCGACGGGCTGGGCAACCGGCTCTACCTCGACCCGGTGCTCCGCGGCGCCTACCCGGAGGACGTGGTGGCCGACCTGGCCGCCGAGGGCGTGCGCATCCCGGTGCAGGAGGGCGACCTGGAGGTCATCTCGTCGCCGATCGACGTGCTCGGGGTGAACTTCTACTTCGGGCAGGTGCACTCCGGGGTGGACGAGCAGGGCCGCGACCGGGACGACGACGGCCGGCCGGTGCGCCGGGTGATCCGCCGGGACCTGCCGCGCACCGCGATGGACTGGGAGATCGTGCCGGACTCGTTCACCGAGCTGCTGGTCCGGCTGCACCGGGACTACCCGGGCGTGCCCATGGTGATCACCGAGAACGGGGCGGCCTTCGACGACAAGCCGGACGCCGACGGGTTCGTGGCCGACGACGACCGGGTGGCGTACCTGACCGAGCACCTGCGTGCGGTGGCCCGGGCCCGGCAGGCCGGCGCGGACGTGCGCGGCTACTTCGCCTGGTCGCTGCTGGACAACTTCGAGTGGGCGTACGGCTACGACAAGCGGTTCGGCATCGTGCGGGTGGACTACGACACCCAGCGGCGCACGCCGAAGCGCAGCGCGCACTGGTACCGCGACACCATCCGGCGGGTGCGCGGGGAGCACTGAACCGTCCGCTCGGGGCGGCCGCGCGGGATCCCTCCCGGGCGGCCGCTCCGCCGTGCCCGGGCACCCGCCCGGGCGCTTTTTTCATGTCTTGACATAAGCAGTTGCGAGGGGTTTTCTCATTCGCGGATGTCGATTTATCCGGAAGGAGCATCCGTGTCCCCCACCACCGTTCCCCGGCTCGCCGGCCGCGCCGTCCTGGCGCTCTGCCTCACCGCCGGCGCCCTCGCCCTGGCCCCGCCGCCGGCCGCGCAGGCCGCCGGCGAGACCGTCAATCTCTGGCTGACCACCACCTCCGACTCCGGCGGGCGGACGGTCACCCGGGGCCTGCAACAGCAGAGCCCCCTGGCCTTCGCCGCCACCAGCCCGGCCGCCACGCACACGATCACCGTCGACGAGAACACCCGCTACCAGCCGTTCGACGGCGCCGGGGCGTCCATCACCGACACCACCGCGTACCTGCTGCGCGGCGGTCCGGTCAGCGCCGCCACGCGGGACGAGGTGATGCGCCGGCTGTTCAGCCCCACCGACGGCATCGGCCTGTCCTTCGTGCGCAACCCGGTCGGCGCCTCCGACCTGTCCCGGCCCGGCAACGTCTCGCTCGACGACACCTGCTGCGACCTGAACGACTTCGGCGCGAACGGGTATGACACCGACGTCGAACTGCTCACCGCGCAGGCCCGGCAGCTCAACCCGGCGCTGCGGGTCATGGTCGTGCCGTGGAGCGCGCCCGGCTGGATGAAGGACAACGGCCGGATGGACCAGATGGGCTGGCTCAAGTGGGAGTACTACGCCACCTACGCCCAGTACTTCGTGAAGACCATCCAGGCGTACGCGGCCCGGGGCGTGAAGGTCGACTACCTCTCGGTGCAGAACGAGCCGAACTGCTGCCAGTCCGGCAACCCCACGGCCATGGACTACCCGGGGATGAGCTGGAACTCCTCCGGCCTCGGGGAACTGACCAAGAACTTCGTCTACCCGGCGTTCCGTGCCGCCGGCATCACCACGAAGGTGCTGGTGCACGACTGGAACTACGGCGACTACGGCACCATCGGCTCCGGGCTGCTCGCCGACAGCTCGGTGCGCACCGACCCGCTCTTCGGCGGCATCGCCTGGCACGGCTACTGGGGTGACCCGGCGGTCGGCACGCAGGTGCACGGCCAGTACCCGGCCGTGCCGCAGTTCAGCACCGAGCACTCCGGCGGCACCTGGATCGGCAACCAGCACAACGAGGACATGGCCGACATCGTGAACTACGCCCGGAACTGGAGCCGGAGCGTGGTGAAGTGGAGCCTCGCCGTCAACCAGTTCATGGGCCCGCACAACGGCGGCTGCGGCACCTGCACCGGCCTCATCACCGTGCAGGAGGGCGGCGCCCGCGCCGGCCAGGTCGACAACACGATCGAGTACTACACCACCGGGCACCTCACGAAGTTCGTCCGGCCCGGCGCCGTCCGCATCGACTCCACCGCCAACGGCACCGTGCAGAACGTCGCGTACCGGAACCCGGACGGGACCAAGGCGCTGCTCGCGCACAACGGCGGCGGCTCCGCCCAGTCGGTCAAGGTGGTCTGGGGCGGGCAGTCCTTCACCTACACCCTGCCGGCCCGCACCACCGCCACGTTCACCTGGGCCGGCACCCAGTCCGGCGGCGGCGGAGGTGGCACCTCGACCGGCCCGATCACCGGCATCGGCGGCAAGTGCCTCGACGCCACCGACAACAGCAGCGCCGACGGCACGCCGGCGCAGATCTGGAGCTGCACCGGCGGCGCCAACCAGCAGTGGACCCGGGCCGCCGACGGCACCATCCGGGCGCTGGGCAAGTGCCTCGACGTGGCCGGCGGCGGCACCGCCGACGGCACGAAGGTGCAGTTGTGGACCTGCAACGGCAGCGCCGCCCAGCGGTGGACCTGGACGGCCGGGCGGGACCTGGTGAACCCGCAGGCGAACAAGTGCCTGGACGTCACCGGTAACACCTCCGCCGACGGCACGAAGACGCAGATCTGGAGCTGCACGGGCGCGGCCAACCAGAAGTGGACGCTCCCGTCCTGAGCCGGGGCCGGGCCGGCGGCGCCTCCGCCGCCGGCCCGGTGGCTCAGCGGGTGCGCGAGCGGGGCCGCCGCGCCGGCCGCGCTTGCGCCGGCACCAGCCGGGCGGCCGGTTCGCGCGGCACGCCGCCGTCGCGCAGCAGCCGGGCCATCGGCAGGGTGGCCGCGCCCATCGCGACCGCGTCAGGTCCGAGCCGGCACAGCTCGATCGAGGTCTGGGCGTACGGCTGGCGCAGCGCGTGCCGTGCGGTGGCATCGCGGATCTGCGGCAGGTAGCGCTCACCCAGGGCCAGGCCGGCCCAGCCGCCCAGCACCACCCGCTCGGGGTTGAACAGGTTCACCAGGTTCGCCACCCCGGCGCCGAGGTAGCCGACCGTCTCGTCGAGCACCTTGGCGGCGGTGCGGCTGCCGGCGCGCAACAGCTCGCCGAAGGCGCTCTCCTCGTCGCCACCGGCCGCCGGGCGGCCCCGGTTGGCCTGCCGGAACCGGTCGAGCACCCCTTCCGCCCCGACGTACGCCTCCAGGCAGCCGAGGTTGCCGCAGCGGCAGCGGCGGCCCCCGTACACGATGGTGGTGTGCCCCCACTCGCCGGCGCTGCTGTGCGCGCCGCGGTAGCCCACGCCGTCGGCGACCACGCAGGCCCCGACGCCGGAGCCGACCAGGGCGACGACCGCGTGCCGGACGCCGCGGCCGGCGCCGAACCACATCTCGGCCTGACCGAGGGTCTTCGCGCCGTTGTCGATGTGCACGGGGATGTCCGTGCCGGCGCGGAGCATGGCGCCGAGCGGGACGCCGTCCCAGCCGAGGGTCTGCGCGTGCACGACGGCGTCGGCGGCGCGCTCGACGGTGCCGGAGACGGCGACGCCGAAGCCGAGCACCGCCTTCGGGTCGACGCCGGCCTGCTCGACCACCGCGGCGAGGCCGTGCAGCAGGTGGTCGGTGACCTGCCGGGGGTCGGGCTCGGCGCCGGCGATCGGGTACTCCGCCTTCGCCAGGGCGGTCATCGCCAGGTCGAACAGTTCGACCTGCACGCGCGTCTCGCCGACGTCGGCGCCGACCAGGTAGCCGTAGGCGGGCGCGACGCGGAGCAGCACCCGGGGACGGCCGCCGTCGGACTCGACCGAGCCGGCCTCCTCGACCAGACCCTCGGTGATCATCTCGCCGACCAGGTTGCTCACGCTGGCCAGGCTGAGCGCGGTGGACTGCCCCAGCTCGTGCCGGCTCAGCGGGCCGTCCAGCCAGATCCGGGTGAGCAGGACCGACCGGTTGGCACGTCTCATGTCGCGCACGGTGGTGCGTCTGGCGTCCATGTCCGCCTACCTTCCCTGTCACCACCCGCGGCGGCTCACCCCGGATACGTCACCCAAGGTTAATGCGATGAACCAAGCAGTGAAGGAGGCGGGCCGCCCGCCCGTCGGCGTCGCCACGGCCGAGTTCGTCCGCCGGCAGCACGGGTGCCCGGCGGTGGCTTCCTGAGCCGGCCGGGCATTTACATTTAACAAAGTTAATTGATAACCTCCGGCGCATCGATGAGGAGGTATGTCATGCGACTTCGACGCGGGCTGACCGCACTGCTCGGCGGCGCCGCCCTGCTCGCCGCCACCGCCACCCTGCCGGCCGCCACCGGGATCGCCGCGACCGCCGGCGAGACCGCGCTGGTGGCCTGCACCGGCGTCCCGGCCTGGGCCGAGGGGGTCACCTGGACCGCCGGCACCCGGGCCACCTACGCCGGCCGGCTCTACCAGGCGCTGGTCACCCACACCCCGCCGGCCGGCGCCGGCTGGACCCCGCCGGCCACCCCGGCCCTCTGGTCCGACCTCGGCGCCTGCGGCGGCGGCACCCCGACCCCCAGCCCCACCACGAAGCCGCCCTCCCCCACCCCCACGCCCACGTCGTCCCCGTCCCCCACCGCGACGCCCACGACCACCCCGACCACGCCGCCGCCCGGCGGCACCACCTGCGCGCTGAAGTCCCGGCCCAGCGGCAAGGTGCTCCAGGGCTACTGGGAGAACTGGGACGGCGCGGCCAACGGCGTGCACCCCGGCATGGGCTGGATCCCCGTCACCGACTCCCGGATCACCGCCCACGGCTACAACGTGATCACTGCCGCGTTCCCGGTGATCCGCGCGGACGGCACCGTGCTCTGGGAGAACGGCATGGACGCCGGCGTGAAGGTGCCCACCGCCGCCGAGGTGTGCCAGGCCAAGGCCGCCGGGCTCACCGTCCTGCTGTCGATCGGCGGCGCCACCGCCGGCATCGACCTCGGCTCCAGCGCCGTGGCCGACCGGTTCGTCGCCACCGTGGTGCCGATCCTCAAGCGGTACAACTTCGACGGCATCGACATCGACATCGAGACCGGGCTGACCGGCAGCGGCAACATCAACCAGCTCTCCACCTCGCAGGCCAACCTCGTGCGGATCATCGACGGGGTGCTGGCCCAGATGCCCGCCGGTTTCGGGCTCACCATGGCCCCGGAGACCGCGTACGTCACCGGCGGCAGCGTCACCTACGGCTCGATCTGGGGCGCCTACCTGCCCATCGTCAAGCGGTACGCGGACAACGGCCGGCTCTGGTGGTTGAACATGCAGTACTACAACGGCTCGATGTACGGCTGTGCCGGCGACTCGTACCCGGCCGGGACCGTGCAGGGCTTCGTCGTCCAGACCGACTGCCTCAACACCGGCCTGGTCGTGCAGGGCACCACCATCCGCGTCCCGTACGACAAGCAGGTCCCCGGCCTGCCCGCCCAGACCGGGGCCGGCGGCGGCTACCTGAGCCCGGCGCTGGTGGCGCAGGCGTGGAACACCTACCGGGGCGGCCTCAAGGGGCTCATGACCTGGTCGGTCAACTGGGACGGGTCGAAGGGCTGGACCTTCGGCGACAACGTCAAGGCACTCCAGGGCCGCTGAGGCCGCGTGGGGCCCCGCAGGCGCGCGGGGCCCCGCGTCAGGTGCGGGCACCGTGCACGATCGGGCGCGCACCCCGAGGCCGCTGGGCTAACCTCTGACCGAGGGCCGCGGGTCTCCCCCAACGCCCCGAGCCGCTCTTCGCACGCTCCCGCCCGCCGCCGACCGGCGGGCCGGTGGCCGGCTCCCCCGCGGCGGTGTCCGCCGACGGTCCGCCTCCACCCCGCCGTCCCGCCACGGCGACCCGCACGCGCCGTCCCCGCCCCGCCGGCCGGTCGACGCCCGGATCGCCGCCCACGGACGCGCCGGGGGTCACCGCACGTGCGAGGGCACAGATGACAGTTCGACCTCCGGGCCCGCCCGGGCGGTCCGCCGACTTCCGGCTGCTCGTCGCCGGCCAGACGGCCACCCAACTGGGCACCGACGTCACGGCGATCGCGTTCCCGCTGATCGCCGTGCTGGTCCTGCACGCCACACCCGTGCAGTTGGGCGTCCTGGTGGCCGTGCAGAACGGCGCGTTCCTGCTGCTCGGGGTGCCGGCCGGCGTCTGGTTGGACCGACGCCGGCTCCGGCCGGTGCTGATCATGACCGATCTGGTCCGGTGTGCGGCGCTCGTGGCGGTCACCGTGACGGCCGCGCTGGGCCGGCTCACCCTGCCGCTGCTGATCGCCGCGGCCGCGGTCCTGGCCGTCATGCGGGTGCTGTTCGACATCGGCCACCAGTCGTACCTGCCGAAGCTGCTCCACCGGGCGGACCTGCTGCGGGGCAACTGCACGCTGGAGACCGTCCGCTCCTCCGGGCAGGTCGCCGGCCCCAGCCTCGGCGGCTGGCTCACCCAGCTGGTCGGCGCGACGAACACCCTGCTGGTCGACGCCGTGAGCTTCCTGGTCAGTGCCGTGTGCCTGGCCCGGATCCGGGCCCCGGAGCCGGTGCCCCGGCGGCCCGCCCCGGTGGGCACGACGCACGAGGCCCGGGAGGGCCTGGCCTTCGTCCTCGGTGATCCCGTGCTGCGCGCCATCGCGGCCACGAGCGCCCTGGTCAACCTGCTCTTCACCGCCGCCACCGCCCTGATCATCCTGTTCCTGGTCGACACCGTGGGTGTCTCCCCCGGCGCCGTCGGCGTGCTGCTGTCCGCCGCCCCCGCCGCGGCACTGCTGGGCGCCGTCACGGCGGGCCGGCTCGCCCGTCGCATCGGCCTGGCCCGCGCCATCTGGCTGGCCCCCGTGGTGAGCAGCCCGTTCAACCTGCTGGTCCCCCTGACCGGCCGCGGCTGGGGCCTGGCCTTCTTCGTCGTCGGCCTCCTCGGCAGCGGCATCGGCCAGGTCGTCTACGGCATCGCGCAGACCACCTACCGGCAGGCCACCGTGCCCGCGCGACTCCAGTGCCGGGTCAACGCCACCATGCGGTTCCTGGTCATGGGCGCGCTGCCGCTGGGCGGCCTCCTCGGCGGCGCGCTCGGCGAGGTCATCGGCGTCCGCTCGACCCTGCTGGTCATCGGCGCCGGCCTCACCCTCGCGCCCCTCCCGCTGCTGCTGTCCCCGCTGCGGCACGCGCGCCACGTGCACGACGTGGCGACGCGGACGGTGCCGGCCGACCCGCCGGTGGCGGCCCCGGTCCGGACGGTCCCCACCACCGCCGCCGGCCGTCCGCGCCCTCGCCGGGCGGGCCTCGGCGCGTCCGGATCGGGCACCACCTGTCGGGCCCGCAGGACGGAGCGGCCGAGCCCGGGCCCCACGGGCCACGGCGCCCGGGGACGGCGGGGCCCGGGAGGCCCACCACACCTGCGGCGACCGCTGACCCGCCGGGGAGGCGGCGGGCGCGAGCCCGGAGACCGACCGCCGTGAACCTCCAGCGGCGACGGCCGAGGTTCCCACCGGGGCCCGACCTGATCCCCTCGCGAGGTGGGACGGCCCGCCTTCGGGACCGCCACTCCAGCACCGGGGAGGGTGATCATTCGCCTGTGCTCGCCGCCATGATCGCCACCGGGCAGGGCCTGCGCGCGTGAGGGCGTCCCTGCGCGCGCCGCTGGTCCCGCCGGTCGGCGGCGGACCGAGTGGACGCGGTGGAGAGCATCCTCGGGTCGTTCCTGAGCCGCCACCCCGCCGACCCGGTCGCCGAGACCGGCGTGCTCAGCGAGTTCACGCACCACGGGCTCGCCTCGCGACTGCGGGGCCGGCGCGTCGACCGCGTGCACCACCCGCTCGACCCGGTCGTCGTGGCCGCGCCCTGGTTGTTGGCCGGAGGGGTCGCCTACCTGGCCGCCCGGCGGGTCCTCGGACGCGGACGCCGGTAGGGGCGACGGCCGCGCCGCCACCTCAACCGGGGCTGTCCCGGATCGCGAGTGCCGCCTGGACGAGCGCGGCGTGGGTCAGCGTCTGCGGATAGTTCCCGAGGTGGGCGCCGGTCGCGGGATCGAGTTCCTCGGCGTAGAGGCCCAGCGGGCTGGCGTGGTCGCGCAGCGCCCGGAACAGCTCCTCGGCCTCGTGGCGTCGCCCGGTGCTGGCGAGGGCCTGGACGAGCCAGAACGAGCAGGGCAGGAAGGCGCCCTCGGCCCCCGGGAGACCGTCGCGTCCGGGCGGGTAGCGGTAGAGCAACGGCCCGCCGGCGGAGAGCCGTTCGCGGATGGCGTCGATGGTGCCGCGCACGCGGGCGGACTCGATGCCGTCGATGCCGAGCAGTGGAAGGACGAGCAGCGAGGAGTCCAGGTCCTCGGCGCCGTAGCTGCGGACGTAGCTCGCCTGCGCCGGGTCGAAGCCGCGCGCCCGCACATCGTCGGCGATGGCGTCCCGGGCCTGCTGCCAGCGTCGACGTTGCCGGGCGGAAAGCGGGTGCGTTTCGGCGATGCGCAGGGCCCGGTCGAGGGCGAGCCAGCCCATGAGCTTGGAGTGCACATGCTGACCGGCCTCGCGGACCTCCCAGATGCCGGCGTCGGGCTCCCCCCACCGGCCGGCGACAACGTCCGCAAAGCCGCGCACGGCCCGCCACGTCTCGGAAAAGAGGCGGTGTCCAGCCTGGACGAACACCCAGGCGGCGTCGACCACCCAGCCGTAGCCGTCGAGCTGGTGCTGGTCGGCGGCCGCATTGCCGAACCGCACCGGCACGCTGTCCAGATAGCCCGGCCAGCCGGCCAGCTCCCGTTCCGGTGGCACGCGGCGGCCGGTCAGCGTGAACAGCGCCGGCAGGCGCGGCCGGTCCAGCCGGCTGGCGTGCAGCAGCCACGCGAGGAAACCGTGCGCCTCGTCGAGCTTGCCGACGCCGAGGAACGCGTTCACGCCGATGCTGGCGTCCCGCGGCCAGACGTAGCGGTAGTCCCAGTTCCGGCCCCCGCCGGGATCCTCGGGCAGCGACGTCGTCGGCGCCGCGACCGGGGCCTGTGACGGGGAGTAGGTCAACAACCGCAGGGTCAGCAGGCTGCGTACGACGTCCTCGCGGAACGGCAGCGAGCCCTCGATTTCGGCCGTCCAGGCCCGCCAGCGGGCCTCGTCGCCGAGGACGGCGTCCCAGGCCGCCTCGGGCTCGACGTCGACCAGCGGCTCGCGGTTGGCCACCGCCAGGACGAGGGTGACCGGACGGCCGGGCGCCACCGCGACGGAGGTGGGCCGGCCCGGTTCGACCGCGATGTCGGGCGCGCAGCTCAGGGACACCGCCAGCGCCCCCCACTCACACACCAGCACTCCGCCGCGGCGGCGGACGCGGGGCCGCCGGTGCCGTATGCCGAGACGCGGGTCGAAGTCGACGACGGCGTCGACCGCTCCCCCCTCGGCCGAGAGCCGCCGCACGAGCAGCGTGGCGGGCAGCAGCCGTCCGGTCACCTCGGCGACCATGGACTCGGTGAGGGTGAGCCGGCGGTCGCCCACCGCCCACGTCGTCCGGATCGTCGCGCTGTGCGGCCGGTAGTGCCGCTCGACGACCGGGGCGGGCGCGGCCGGGCCGACCCGGAACGTCCCCGCCTCCGGGCCGCCCACGAGGCGTCCGAACAGGGGCTCACCGTCGAACCTGGGTACGCAGAGCCAGTCGATCGCGCCGTCGCCGCTCACGAGGGCGGCGGTGCGGGTGTCGCCCAGCAGCCCGTAGTCGCTGATCGGCGCCGCAGGACGGGGCCCGGTCACGGCCGGCCCGCCGGCCGCCGGGAGCCCACGGGTCGCGCCGCACGCCGAGGGCCGGTGCGGCTCAACCGGCCCGGAGGAGCAGTCCGAGGACGCTCCCGTAGATGACGTGGACGACGGCCGCGACGGCGGGCGTCTGCACGCCGTAGTTGAGGGCGAACAGGCCGGGCGGCTCCAGCACGGCCGTGCTGGACGGGCCGGCCCGCTGCGAGGCCATCCTGGGATGGACACCCGGCAGGAGCGGGAGGATCACCGTCAACGCGATGGCGACGTGGAGCCCGCCGAACAGCGCACCGATCCACCAGGTGGCGCGGTGCAACACGGCGAACGCGGCCGCGTACCCCAGGGCGAAGCCCTGACCGGCGAGCAGGTGGATGAAGAAGCCGACGATCCGGGCCCGGTCGGGGTCGTCGGTGACGACGGCACCCAGCACCAGGGGAAGGTCCAGGCGGGTGAACCCGGCCATCTGCGCCGTGATCATCGCCGCGGTGAGTGCCGCGGTGGCCACCAACCCGAACACTGCCCATCCGGCCCAGTCCATTTCAGCGGTGGCCGCCGGGGCACGCCCTGGCGTTCCGTACGCGGCTCGGCGCGGTTGTCTCGGCCATCGATGCCTTCCGGCTGTCCCCACGAGGTCGTGTGCGGCCCGGCCCGGAGCCCGCCGCGCAACGGTCTCCACCGTAGGCCCACCGGACCTCGGCTCCGGGTGGCTTGCCGGAACAGACCGCGCAAGTAGATCGACCGGGTGAGCCGCGGCGCCGGCCGGGTGGCGTCACCCGTGCAGACACCACACCTGGTCGCGGCGTCCTCGCGGGAGGACTGGGACCGGGCACGCCTGTACAGGCGTACCGCCACCGGGCTGCTGCGCTACCACGTCGCGATGGCCGACCCGTCACCGAACCGTCTGGCGCGGCTGCTCGGCGTGCGGGACTCGATGATGGCCGCCAACCTGCTCGCCCTCGCCGAACGCGGGCCGACGCTGGTGAACGCCCACAACGGTCACCTCCAGCGGAACAGGAGCTTCATGCGGACGGGCGGCCGGCCGGTGGAGTGGTGGAGCGCCGGCGCGATCGTCGACGCCCGCCGGCTGGCCGCCGTCCTCGCCGACGTGGCGCCCGCCGCCCGGGTGTCCCCCTGGTTCGGCTACGCCCCGCTCGATCCGGCCCACGTGGCCAGCACCGACGGGATCGTGTTCGTCAAGGACGCCCGGCGCGGCGACGCGGCGTGAGCCGACCGGATCCGCCGGGCGCGGGAATAAGGGATCTCGCTCCGGCGGGCCCGCGGGCACAATGTACGCCGTGCTCGCCGCCACCCGCACCCTGCTGACGTCGCTCGATCCGCTGCCGTACCGGGAGCGGATGAGCCGCCTCGCCGGCTGGGCGCGCACCTTCCCCGACCGCGCCCGGGTCTGCGCCGACCTGCGAGAACAGGGCCCCTACGAGCGGCGGCTGGCCCTGGTCGCCGCGATGGTGGCCCAGGACGCCGACGGCATCGCCGCCGCGACGCGGGACCCGCAGCCGTCGATCAGGGTCGCCGCGCTCACCGCGGCGCTGCGGGCGGGCCTCCCGGCCGGGCCTCTCAGCGAGCGGCCCGCGGCGGAGCGGCGGCGTGTCTACCGGGCCCTGCGCCGTCGACCTGCGCCGGCCGTCGCCGACGCGCTGATGAGCGAGGTACGCGCGCAGTTCGGTGACGAGGAGGCCGCCGCGCTGCTGCCGGCCTGCGGCGCGGAGACGGTACGCGCGTTGCTGCCCGAGCTGGAGCACGCGCTCAACCTCGAGCGGCTGGTCCGGCGGCACCCCGGCCCGTTGCTGGACCGGGTCCGTGAGCGGCTGGCCGCCGCTCCGCCCGAGCTGCGTGGCAGGGTCTGGGGCGCCGCCGCCGGCGCCGTGCTGCGATGCGACCCGGCGCAGGCACTGGACCTGCTCGAACGGTACGCGCCCGACGAGTCGCTGCCCGGTTCGCTGGCGGCGTACGGGAGGCTCGCGTCCCACGACGCGGGTCGGGTCGCCCGCCTGCTCACCACGCCGGGCCGCGCGGCCTGGTTGACCCGGACCGTGCTGCCGCCGGCCCTGCTGCGCCGCCTCGCGGCGCTGACCGACGACGAGCTGGCGCCGGTCGCCGGCCGGTTCCGGGACCACAGCCGAGCGCTCGCGGCACTGCTCGACGCCGTGGCGCCGCACCGGCGCGGGGAGCTGTACGACCGCGCCCTGGCCGAGGTCGACACGGCGGCGCAGGTTCCGGCAGCCGACGTGATGGAGGTGTTGCCGGCGGCGGTGCGGGTCCGCGAGGCGACCCGGGTGCTGGGCCTGGCGAGGATCCGCGAGCGGGAAGCCGACGTGCGCTGCTGGAGCGCGTACCTGGCCTGGCCGGACGCGTCCGCGGCGCTGGACGTGGCGTTGCGCTCGGGCGACGCCGACGAGCGGGCGCAGGGTTACGCGCTGCTGGTGGCGGCCGCCCGTCGGTCCCGCGACCCGCAGGCGGTGGCCGAGGTGATCGTCCGGCTCGGGCGGCTGCGCAACGAACAGGATCCGGTGCGGGCGGCCGCGCTCGCCGCATTGGCGAAGGTGGCGCCGCTGCTCACCGAGGACACGGCGGACGGGCTCACGCAGCTGACCACCGACGCGGTCGACGCCCGTGACGCCTCCGCCGCCACCACGACCGCGCTGAGCTCCCTCGCCGCCGAGGTGCTGCAGCACCACGTCGCCGTGGCGCAGCTCCGCGAGTGGGCGCTGCTCACGATCGACCTGGTCAGCACCGGCGCGCACACGCCGGTGCTGCGCCGCTTCGACACGGTGCTGCGCGCCGGGCAGGAGGCGATGGTCTTCGCGCGGCTGCGCGGCTGGGTCGAGGCCGGCGTCGCCCGTGGCCGGTACGGCCCGCTCTTCGCGCTCACCCACGCGCTCGGCAGGCGGGCCTGGCGGCTGCCCGAGCTGCAGGAGCTGCTGCGCCGGGCGGCCGGCCGGCACACGCTGCCCTCGGTGGCCCGGTCGGCGATCCGGCTGTGGCTCGACGACCCGCGTACGCGCTCGGCGCGGGTGGCCGACGTGCTCGACACCGATCCGAGCACGGTGACGATCCACCCGGTGTGGGCGACCCTCTGCTCCTCCCGCACCGACCTGCTCGACCGGGTGCTGGACCGCCGCCCGCGCGGCCGGTTCGTGGAGGCGGGCACGCGATGGGTGCCCGCCTGGGCGTGGCACACCGAACGCTGGCTGCCTCGCCAGCAGGCCCGCTTCGTGGAGCTGCAGCAGTCGGTCAGCGCCGACGCCCAGCAGGGGGTGTGGCGGCGCGCGGCGGCGATCCGCGCCGCCGCCGGCGTCGGCACCGCCGGCCGCGAACTGGTGGCCCGCCACCTCGACGCCCCCGAGGTGGCGATCGCCGAGGCGGCGCTGGGCGCACTGGTCTGGACGGACCGGCCCGACGAGGCACTGCCGGTGCTGCTCCGGTACGCCGACGGCGACCGGGCGCGGGTCGCGATGTACGCGGCCGGCCGGGCCGCCCGGCACATCCCGCCGTCCCGGCTGGCCCAGGCGCTCGGCGAGGTGGTGACCGGCCCCGCGAAGATCACGAGCCGGAAGGAGGCCGCCCGGCTGCTGGCCCGCCTCGGTCCGCCGCAGGCGATGGCCACGCTGCTCGACGTGTACACCGACCCGGACGCGCACCGCGACGTGCGAGCGGCGATCGTCTCCGCCGCCCGGCAGCGCCTGCAGACCGAGGCGAGCTGGACGATCCTGCGGACCGCCGTCGACGGCAGCCGGGAGGAACGCCGCGCCGTCCTGAACGCCCACCCGTACACGATCCCCGAACGCCACCGCCCCCGCTACGGCGCGCTCGTCGTCGAGGCCTGCCGCGCTCCCGACCGGGAGGTCCGACGTGCCGCGTTCGCCCAGCTCGGTGAATGGTCGCCGTGGCTGGCCGGGATCACCGGACTGGTCGTCGACCGGCTCACCGACCTCAGCGAGTCCATCGCGCACATCGAGGTCGCCAACCTGCTGAGTGCCGGCGGCGACGAGGCCCTCCGCGCCGCGCTGGCCCGACTCGTCGACCGCGATGCCGGCGACGACGATCCGGGCGGCCCGGCCGCGGACCGCCCCGCCCGACGGCGCATCGAACTCCTCGCCGACGGCGCGGCCCTCCGGTCCGGCAGCCGGCCGGCGAACGCCGACCGCACCGCCCTGGTCGACGCCGCGCGGTGGCTCGCCGGGCACCCCGCCTTCACCGGCACGGCCACGGCGCTGCTGGTCGACCTCGGCCGGCTGGACAACCTGGATGAGATCGCCGGGCTGTGTGCGGATCGGCCCGTCCTCGCGATCCGCCTCGCCGAACGCGCGGGCACCCGGCTGCGCGGCCTCCGCGAGTGGCCCGACCCGGCGATCCTCACCGGCACCGTCGCGCGACTGGCGGGGCGCGGCGACCTCGCCGGCGGGCTCATCGCGGTGGCGCTCGTCCGGCACGGTGCCGGCTTCGGGTGGAAGTCGCCGTGGCGGGATCTGCTGATCGAGCTGCGCCGGCACCCGGACGCCGACGTGCGCGAGGAGGCGTACGCCGTCGACATGAGCTGACCCGCTGGTGCCGACCGGCCGTCCGCTGCGGCTGACCCTCGGATCAGCGGCCACCGGCCCCGCCTGATCCCGGAGCCACCCCGCGGCCGCGACACTCGGCCCGGACGGCTTCCCGTACCCGGGCCCGAGCCACTCGCGGCGCAGGTCGAACGGCGCGAGGGGCACCGTGTCGGGCACCGGCGCGCCGTGGCGGCGCAGCAGTCGCGCGGTCCGCATGGCCAGGCGGCGGACCTGGGCCGGACCTACCCGGGTCCGGTCGTTGACGAGGATTCCGACCACCTCGCTGTCGAGCCCGGCGAGGGCCAGCCCGAGGACCAGTCCGGCGGCCGTGCCACCCGAGCCGACCGGGACGACGATCCGCCGGGGCCGGGGCAGCTCGCCGGCCGCGACCTGCTCGGCGAGTTCGAGGGCCGCCTCGACGAAGCCCAGGCAGCCGGGCGCGTTCGACCCGCCGACCGGCAGCAGGCCGGGACGCCGCCCGCGCAGCGCCGCGCCGACCAGCAGCCGGCCCGCCGTCGCGTACGCCCCGGCCACGGTGTCCACCCGGTGCATCGTCGCGCCGGCCGCCCGGACTGCGGCGATCTGCTCCTCGACGTGCTCGTCGGACGGCTGCTCGACGGCTACGACGTGGGCCCGGATGCCGGTGTCCGCGGCGTAGCGGGCCACCGCCACCGCGTGGTGACTTCCGGTGCCACCCCCGGTCACCACGACACCGCACCGTCGCCGGAGCAGGTCCGCCAGGCTCCACTCGAGTTTGCGGACCTTGTTGCCGCCGTACCGGTCGCCGTACCGGCTGTCGTCCTTGATCCACAGCTCGTGCGGGTCGATCCGGCGGACCGGGGTCGGGCCCGTGCCCAGCGGCAGGAACGGCAGTCGGGGCGCGACCGAGGGGTAGCGGGAGTGCAGGCGTGGTGCCGTCATGCCGTCCGTCCTCGCTCCACAGGGGATCGAAATCCGTTCACCAGGCGCGCCCAGCATGCACCGGCTGGAAAACACGGTGACGCGGGGGTGGCGTCTGGGCCGGCGCGACGACGCCGTGGCGCGCCCAACGCCCTGGACTCGGCCTTCCTGGGGGCGGCGACCGAGTTCGACGTACCCAGGGACGTGCTGGTCGCTGTCGGCTACGGCGAGTCCCGGCTGGACGGCCACGACGGCAAGCCCAGCCAGGCCAACGGCTACGGCGTGATGCACCTGGTGAGCAATCCCACCCAGCAGAGCCTCGAACGGGCGGCCAGGTTGACCGGCGAGCCGGTCGCGCGGCTGAAGACCGTCACCCCGGCGAACATCCGCGGCGGCGCGGCCGTGCTGCGCGAGCTCGCCGACGCCGAAGGGCTGACGGCAGCCGACCGCAGCCGGGTCACCGCCTGGTATCCGGTGGTCGCGAGGTACGGCGGCGCCTTCTCCGCGCCGTCCATGGCCAGCGCCGCCGGTGACGGGTACGGCCTGCGCATCGTGGACCGCAACGAGAACGGCGGCCGCCTCCAGTACTACCGCTTCGCCACCGACGCGATCCAGTGGGACCCGGCAGTCAACGTCCTGCTGCCCGACGGCTACCACACCAGCGGCCGGCGCTATCCGGTGCTGTACCTGCTGCACGGCGGAAACGCCGACTTCCGGACCTTCCACCTCCAGGACGACATCATCAATCTCACCGACGGCGCGCCGCTGTGGGACGAGGCACGGGTCAGCGCCGACAACCCGGTCCAGCGCATCGGCAGCTACCACAACAAGCGGATCTTCCTGGCGGCCGGCACCTCACCCGATCCGGTCAACTGGTTCGACACGGTCAACGAGACCCAGGTCCTGGCCGGCCAGCGCGAGTTCCGGGCGGCGCTCGGCCAGGCCGGCATCCCGCACGAGTGGCGGGAGGTTCCCGGGGGCCACTACTTCCGCCACGAACTGTTCGTTCAGGACCTCGCCGGCATGCTCGGACGGTTGCGTCGCGCAGGCTGACCGGCTGGACCGGCCACCGGAGGGGTGGCCGGCCCCGCGGCATCGGTGTCAGGCGGCGAGGCGGGTGATCGCGGCGATCGAGCGGTCCACGTCCGCCTCGGTCGTGGCGGCGTTCGAGACCGACAGGCGCATCAGGCGTCGCCCGCGCCACGTCGTCCCGCCCGCCCAGCAGGTGCCGTCCGCCTGCACCGCGGCCACCACCCGGTCGGTGCGCGCGTCGTCGCCGAAGCCGACCAGCACCTGGTTGAGGACCACCTCGTTCGCCACCTCGAACCCGGCCGCGGTCAGGCCCTCGGCGAACCGGCGGGCCAGCGCGCAGCAGCGATCCACCACCGCGGCGACGCCATCGCGGCCCAGCTCCCGCAGACCGGCCCAGACGGCGAACCCGCGCGCCCGGCGCGAGGACTCGGCGGTGAGGTCCGCGCCCGCCGGCGAGCCGCCGGAACCGACCAGGTACGCGGCGGCGTACGACATCGCCGCCGCGTGCGTGTCGGGACGGGCGCAGAACGCGAAGGCCGAGTCGTACGGAAGATTCAGCCACTTGTGGCCGTCGCAGGCCCACGAGTCGGCCAGTTCCATCCCGTCCACCAGGTGCCGTGTGGTCGGGCTCGCCGCGGCCCACAGTCCGAACGCCCCGTCCACATGCGCCCACCCACCGTGCCGGTGGACCAGCTCGCACGCCTCGCGCAGCTCGTCGCAGGCGCCGGTGTTCACGTTGCCGGCCTGCAGGCACACGACGGTAGGCCCCGGGGCGCCGGCGCGCAGCACGGCCCGCAGCGCTTCGAGGTCGATGGCGCCGTTGGGCCCGGCGGGCACCGGCTCCAGCACGTCCGTACCGAGGCCGAGCAGACGCAGCGACCGGTCGATCGTGCCGTGCCGCTCCTCCCCCACGATCACCCGGATCGGCGGCGCCCCGAGCAGCCCTCGCCGCTCCACGTCCCAACCCGCGTCGGCCAGCACCTGGTGCCGGGCGGCGGCGAGCCCGGCGGTGTTCGCCGCCTGAGCGCCGGTGACGAAGCCCACCGATGCCGCCGCCGGAATCCCCAGCAGCTCCTTCAGCCAGCCGCCGGCGGCGGCCTCGGCGGCGATGGCGGCCGGCGAGGTGACCGCGTTGAACGCGAGCTGGTCCCAACCGGCCGCGAGGATGTCGGCCGCGGTCGCCGCCGGCAACGCGCCGCCCACCACGAACCCGAAGTACCGCGGGCCGACGCTGGCGACCAGGCCGGGCTCGGCCGCGGCGACCAACTCCGCCAGCACCTGCTCGGGCGGGCGGGGGCCGGAGGGCAACGGGCCCGAGAACGCGTCGGTCACCGCAGCCTGGTCGACCGGCACGCCGACCGGCCGATCGGGCAACGACCGCCGGTAATCCGCCGCGTGGTCGGCGGCCAGCCGGAACAGGTGCCTGAGATCCTCCACCGCCGCACCCTATCCCCCGGGCCGGCCCGGCCACCGGAGGCGGCCGGGCGCTAGCGGTGCACGCGCCCCAGGAAGTCGCGCATCAGCGCCACCACCTCGTCGAGATGGGTCTCCAGCAGCCAGTGGCCCCCGTCGAGCAGGTGCAGCTCCGCGTCGGGGAGGTCCCGCAGGTACGCCCGCGCCGCGTCCGCGGGCATGTAGCCGTCGTGCGGCCCCCAGAGGATGAGCGTGGGTGGCCGGTGCCGGCGCAGGTACGCCTGCTGGCGCGGGAACCAGTCGACGGTGGTGCGCTGGTCGGCGAGCAGCCGGGCGAGGTTGCGCGGGCCGGGCGGGCGGCCCACCTGCGCCCAGGACAGGACCCACAGGTCCGGGCTGACCCGCTGGGCGATCTCCTCCGGCAGATCGCCCACGAACTCGTCGCGGAATCCCCGTTCCGAGACGTTCGGGGCCACCGTCGCCAGTGCCTGCGGGTACGGCTCGGCCCACATCTTCTTGAGTGGCGCGTACGTCGGTCCGTGCTGGTCGGGATAGATGTCGCCGTTCTGGATGACCAGGGCGGCGACCCGCTCCGGCGCGCCCAGTGCCAGACGCAGCCCGAACTGCGAGCCGTAGTCCTGGAGGTAGATGGCGTACCGCCGCATGTCGAGGACCTCGGTGAACCGGCGCAGGAAGTCGGCGTACGCGTCGAAGGTGTAGGCGAACCGCTCCTCGTCCGCCCGCGTGTAGCCGAATCCGGGCAGGTCCGGGGCGAGCAGCCGCCACCGGTCGCCGAGGGCCGGCAGCAGGTGGCGGAACTGGAAGGACGACGAGGGGTAGCCGTGCGGCAGGAGCACGATCGGGGCGTCGGCCGCGCCGGCCTCCCGGTAGAACGTCGGAATGCCGTCCACGTCGACGGTGCGGTGCGTGACCGGCGCGGCTGCCATGGCGCGGCCTACCCGCCCCGCCTCCCGGCAAACGACCGGCCGTGCCCGGCCGACCCTGGTCGGGCGGGTGGGGCGCCGACACGTCGGCGGCGTCCCACCCGCGCCTCAGGTCAGCCGGTCGCGCAGCTCGCGGTGGGCGTCGTGTTGTTGCCGTTCTTGTAGAGCGTGATGCCGAAGTTGTTGCCGTTGCCGTTCGGCCGGGCCGTGAGGGTACCGCTGGTGCCGCTGATCGAGGCGTTCCAGCTGTTCTGCAGGGTCTGACCGCCGTTCGTGCGGATGGTGACGACCCAGTTGCTGCTGCCGCTGACCGAGAAGTTGACGTTGAACCGGTCGCTCCACTCGTCGGCGCGGCTGACGCTCACCGAGCAGCCGCCGCCGCTGGGCGGCGGGGTGGTCGGGCCGGGGGCCGCGCCGCCCACCGTGATGTTGGAGCTGCCGCTGCTCTGGTAGCCCTCGGTGGCCAGGATCTGGTAGTCGTGGCTGCCCAGGTTCATGCCGTACCGGGCCCACGCGTCGAAGTGGTTGCCGGCGGTGATGGTGCCGCCCACCCGCTTCGACTGCCGGACGCTCCAGTACTGGTAGAAGGTCCGGGTGCCCTCGATGGAGGGCGCGTTGACCCGCTGCGTCCGGTAGATGTCGTACGTGCCGCCGTCGCTGGTGACCGTGCCCATGAAGCCCTGGCCGCCCGGGGGCCGGTAGGTGCCCCAGCTGTCGACGATGTAGTACTCGACGAGCGGGTTCCTCGTCCAGCCGTAGAGGGTCAGGTAGGCGTTGCCGGACGGGCTGAACGTGCCGGAGTAGGTCACGGTCCGGCGTGCGCCGGGATTCCAGCCCTTGCCGGCGACGAAGTTGTTGACGTTGCTCCACTGGGTGCTGTACTGGCCGCCGCTACCCATGTTCATGGAGACGTTGCCACTGTCCTTCCAGAAGGAATAGAAGTAGCCGTTGTTCGTCCCGGTCGAGTTCGAGGTCACGGTCTCGGCGTGCGCGGGGCTGGACTGCAGGGCCGTGGCGCCGGCGGTGACCAGGACGGCGGCACAGGCGCCGCCGATGAGCATTCGGAGGCGGCCACGTCTGGTGGTCCTCGCGGGGACGGGGGCGTCGGTCATGTGCGTGCTTCCTCTCTCGACGGCTGGCGGAGGCCAGCAGCGCGGCGCGACCCGGCGGCAGCTGCCGGCGGCCCGTGACCGCCACCGGAGGAGCGGGTCACGAACGGTCGGCATCGGCGGTGATGAATGGGTCTCGACGGCGAAAGCATCGGCCGCACGGCGGGGCACTGTCAACAACTTCCGGAAAAGTTGCGGACCATCGGCCCCGGCGGAGGAACCCGGCACGGGGCGTCACTGCTGCTCAAGCCAGGTCAGCAGGGAGCGACGCTCCGCGGGTGACGGTCCGGACCCCGGTGACGGCGGCCACCGACCGGTCGGTGCTTCCGGAATCTCTCCGGGAGGTCAGCCGTCGAGGGCGGTACGGAGGAAGTCGAGGGCTGCCGCGTCGTCGTCGATCCCGCCCGCCTCGTGGCCGTTGTACCGCCACACCGCCAGTTCGGCCGGCCCCCGGTAGGCGTTGACCGCGGCGAAGACCGTGGACGGGGGCACGATCTCGTCCATCAGGGCCACGGAGAAGCGGGCCGGCACGGTGGCCCGGCGGGCGAACGCGACCCCGTCGACGTAGCCGAGGGTGCGCAGCACCTGCTCCTCCCGGTCGCGATGAACCGCCAGGTAGTCCCGGATCTCCCGGTAGGGCGCGGCGTCGGTGATCGTCACGGCACGCGGCATGTCGCAGAGGAACGGCACGTACGCGACCGCCGCGCGTAGGTCCGGCACGAGGGCGGCGGCGGCGAGCGCGGCGCCGCCGCCCTGGCTGTGACCGAGCACCGCGACCCGGGCGGCGTCGACCGCCGGCAGGCGGCGCGCCGCGTCGACGGCCCGGACCGCGTCGGTGAGGAAGCGGCGGTAGTAGTACCGGCGCGGGTCCTCGACGCCGCGAGTGGTCATCCCGGGGGCCTGCGGGCCGCCCCCGGCGATGTCCGGGGTGTCGCCCCGGCTCCAGCCGGAGCCCTGGCCGCGGGTGTCCATCTGGAGGTGGGCGAACCCGGCGCCCGCCCAGAGCAGGTTCTCCAGCGGGTGGCCGCGTCCGCCGCCGTAGCCGACGTACTGCACGACGGCCGGCAGCGGTCCGGACGCGTCCCGGGGCACCCGCAGCCACGCCTTCACCGGCTGCCCGGCGAAGCCCGGGAAGGTGACGTCGAAGACGTCCAGGCCGACCAGCGGAGTGGTCACCGCGGTCACCTCGACCGGTTCGCCGCAGGACCGGGCCTCGGCGAGGGTGTCGGCCCAGAATGCGTCGAAGTCCGGCGGCTCGCGCAGGTCGCTGCGGTGGGCGCGCAGCTCCGCCTCGGGCTGGTCGGTGTACACGGCCGCCTCTCAGCTCGTCGGGGTGCGCGGAACAGCCGGCCGGGGCCGCGCCGAGAATTTCCGGAACAGTGCCGCGATCTCCCGGCACGCTAGGACCACCGGGACCAGGTCAACGCCTACTTCTTCCGCAAGTCGGGGTCCCCGACGCCCGAGGAAGGCCCCTCCACTGAATCGGTGCTGGTCCGCCGGGCGTCACGGGGACGCCCGGCGGACCGGCCTCACCTGATCTCGGACGTCGTCCAGCGCGGAGAGTCGGCGGTGACCGGCACGGTGTCACCGACCAGGGTGGTCAGCGCCTCCGTGTCCCGCCGAGCGCTCGTGCCGACCCAGAGATCGACCTCGCCGGGCTCCACGACGCGGGTGAGCGTGCGGTCGGAGAAGGCCAGGCGGGTGGTGGGGACCGTCAGCTCGACGGTGACCGACTGGCCCGGATCCAGGTGGACCCGCCGGTAGCCGAGCAGCTGCGCCACCGGCCGGGTCACCGACGCCACCAGGTCGCGACCGTAGAGCTGCACCACGTCGTCGCCGGCCACCGCGCCGGTGTTGGTCACGCGCACCGTCACGTGCAGCGCCCCGTCGGTCGGCGCCGTCGCCGGGGCGCAGAGGTCGGTGTGCGCGAACGTCGTGTAGGACAGGCCGTGGCCGAACGCGGCCACCGGCGTCGCCGGCAGGTTGGTCCCCTCGCTGCCCTCGCCGAGCGTGGGATGCAGGTACGAGTACGGCTGGGCCCCCGCCGAGCGGGGCAGGCTGACCGGCAGCCGGCCCGACGGGTTGACCCGCCCGGAGAGCACACCCGCGATCGCGCCGGCCCCCTCCTCACCGGGGAAGAACGCCTGCACCACCGCCGCGCAGCGCGACAGCGCCCAACCGACCGCGTACGGGCGCCCGGTGAGCAGCACGAGCACGACCGGCGTGCCGGTGGCCAGCACGGCCTCCACCAGCTCGCGCTGGACGCCGGGCAGCTCCAGGTCCTCCCGGTCGCAGCCTTCGCCGACCGTGCCGCGCCCGAAGAGGCCGGCGTGATCACCGACGACCAGCACGGCGATCTCCGCGGCGGCTGCCGTGGCGACGGCCGCCGCGAAACCGGACCGGTCGTCGGTGTCCACGTCGCAGCCACCCGCCCAGGTGACGAGGTCGGCGCCGAACTCGCCGCGCACCGCGTCGAGGACGGTCGACACCTCGATGCCGGTCTCCACGCCGGGGTGCTGGACGAGCACGTGGTTGAGGAAGGAGTAGCAGCCGAAGAGGGCGGCCTGCCGGTCCGCGTTCGGGCCGATGACCGCCACGCGCCGGCCCGCCGGCAGCGGAAGGACGCCCTGGTTGGCGACCAGCACAACCGACTCCTCGGCGAGGCGGCGGGCGATCGACCGGTGCTCCGGTGAGTCGAGGTCGACCGACTGCGGCGGCTCGTCCGTGAACGTGGCGTCGAGCAGCCCGAGTTCCTGCTTCTCGCGCAGCACCCGCAGCACCGCCCGGTCGATGAGCGCCTCGTCGAGTTCACCTGCCCGCACCCGCTCCGGCAGGGCCAGGTAGGCGTCGCCCGTCGGGAGCTCGATGTCGACACCCGCGGTGAGCGCCTGCACGGCCGCCTCCGCGTGGTCGGCCGCGACGTGGTGCAGCAGGTTCAGGAAGGCGACGCCGTAGTAGTCGGACACCAGCGTGCCGTCGAAGCCCCACCCGTCCCGCAGCACGCCGGTCAGCATCCCCGGATCGGCCGCGACGGGAACTCCGTCGATCTCCGTGTAGGAGTGCATGACGCTGCGGGCGTTCCCGTCGAGAATCGCCATCTCGAACGGGAGGAACAGCACGTCGGCGAGCTCCCGGGGACCGGCGTGCACCGGGGCGAAGTTGCGCCCGGCGCGCGAGGCGGAATAGCCGGCGAAGTGCTTCAGCGTGGCGTGCACGCCCTGCGCCTGCAGGCCGCGCACGTACGACGTGCCGATGGTGCCGACCAGGTACGGGTCCTCGGCGATGCACTCGTCGACCCGGCCCCAGCGCGGGTCCCGGATCACGTCGAGCACCGGGGCGAGACCCTGGTGGATGCCCAGCGCCCGCATCGAGGCCCCGATCGCCGCGGCCATCTCGGTGACGAGCTCGGGATCGAAGGCGGCGCCCCAGCTCAGCGGGGTGGGAAAGGTGGCCGCCTTCCACGCCGAGAGCCCGGTCAGGCACTCCTCGTGGACGATCGCCGGTATCCCCAGCCTGGTGCCCGTCACCAGCTCCCGCTGGAACTTCCACAGCCAGGCCGCGCGGACCGCGGCGTCGACCGGGCGGGTGCCGTAGGCGCGGGTGAGATGGCCGAGGCCGTGCCGGGCGAAGTCCTCGAGCTTGACGTCGTCGCCGAACTCGCCCTGCATGGGTGCGACCGCCTCGCCGTCCTCCTTCTCCCAGAAGCCGACGAGCTGGGCGACCTTTTCCTCGATCGTCATCCGGCCGAGCAGCTCACGTACGCGCGCCTCGCCGGTGTGGCCGTCGGACCGGTCGTGGTCGGGAGCCGTCTGGGCCGGTACCGGCCCGTCCACCACCGCGTGGACCTCAGTCATGCTGTGCCTTTCCTCTGGTTGTGCTTGTACCGCTGCCGCTCAGCCCTTGACCGCGCCCTGCAGGCCACCGACGATCTGCTTCTCCGCGAGCGTGAAGAAGAACAGTGCCGGCAGCATCGCCAGCGACGTGAAGGCGAGGACGCCGGCGGTGTCGGTGGAGAACTGACTTGAGAAGTTCTGCACCCCGAGCGGCAGGGTGTGCAGGTCGACATCGCCGAGGACGAGCAGCGGCAGCAGGAACGCGTTCCAACTGGCCACGAACGCGAGGACGCCGACGGTGACGAGCGCGGGCCGCGACAGCGGCAGCGCGATGCGCCAGAGGAAGCCGAGCCGACCGGCGCCGTCGATGGCGGCGGCGTCCTCCAGCTCTCTCGGGATGGCGGACAGGAAGGGCCGCAGGATCACGATCGTCAGCGGCAACTGGAAGGCGACCTGCGGGAGGATCACCGCGTAGTAGGAGTTGACCAGGCCCAGATCCCGCAGCATCAGGTAGAGCGGCAGGATCGCCGCCCCGGCCGGGAAGAGCAGGCCGAGCGTGAAGAAGGTGTAGAGCCCCTCACGCCCGCGGAAGCTGTACCGGGCCAGCACGAACGCGGCGGCCAGGCCGAGCACCACGACGCCGAGCGTGGTGCCGAGGGCGATCACCCCGCTGTTGAACGCCTGCTGCCAGAACTTGCCCTGCGTCAGCACCCGGGTGTAGTTGTCGAAGACCCACGGGTCGGGCAGGCCGCCCGGGTCCGCGACGATCTGCGGAGTGGTGCGGAAACCGCCGACGATCACGTAGAGGATCGGCGCGATCGACACGGCCGCGACCGCGAGTGCCAGCGCGTATGTCAGCGGGGTGCCCCACGAGACCGGCCGGCGCCCGGCGGACGGAGAATGGACGGGGTTCGTGACCATGATCAGTTCGCCCTTCTCGTGATGGCGCCCTCGAGGTCCCGACGGAGGATGAAGCGCTGGAACAGCAGCGCCGCGACGAATGAGATGACGAAGAGGATCACGGCCACCGCGTTGCCGTAGCCCCACAGCCGGGCGAAGAACCCGTTGTCCACCATGTACGTCGCCATGGTCCCGGAGGCCCCGAGCGACCGGATGGCGGGCACCGAGGTCACCCAGATGACGTCGAAGACCTGCAGCGAACCGATCATCGACAGGAACATCCAGATCCGGATGGTCGGCCCCAGCAGCGGGAGGGTGACGTGGCGTTGGGTCTGCCACCAGCTCGCGCCGTCGATCGCGGCGGCCTCGGTCAGCTCGTGCGGCACGTTCGACAGGCCGGCGAGCAGGAGGATGATGGCGAAGCCGACGTACTTCCAGGTGAGGACGAAGAGCAGGGTCCAGATGACGACGTCGAGGTCGGCGAGCCACGCCTGCACCAGGCTGCCGAGTCCCACGGACCGCAGCAGCGCGTCGACCGTGCCGTCCTCGGCCAGGATCAGCTTCCACATGATGCCGACAGTGACCTCGGCGAGCACGTAGGGCACGAACGCCAGCAGGCGGAACACGGCGCGCCCACGGAAGCGGCGGTTGAGCAGCAGGGCGATGCCGAGGGCGATGGGGCCCTGGATCAGCAGCGACCCGAACACGATGATGGCGTTGTTGCGCAACGCGTCGCGGAAGATCGGGTCCTGGAACGCGAGGGTGTAGTTCTTGAAGCCGATGTACTCGGTCGGGGGTCCGATCCCCCGCCATCGGTACAGGCTGTAGTAGACCGCGAAGCCCATCGGCACCAGCACGAACATCACGTAGACCACGAGCGCCGGCGTCGTGAGCCCGATGATCTCGTACCACTTACGGCGGGTCTCGGCCCGGCGGGAGGACGAGCGCCCGGCGGGCCGGCGACCCGCCGGCGGCGCGGAAACGCCGCCGGCGGGGAACCGGGTTTGGTCGGTGGAGGTCACTTGCTCGCGGCTGCCTTCATCCCCGCGACGACCTTCTCCGGCGTGCCCTTGCCCGAGAAGATGCCGACGATCCCGTCGTTCATCGCGGTGCCGACGGTGCTGCCGTAGGCCGTGTCCAGCCAGAGCTGGACGTAGCTCGCCTCGGCCGTGGCCTGCAGGATGGACTTCAGCGCGGGGTCCTTGATGCCGGCCTCCGCGCCCTTGACGACGGGGAGCCCGGTGCCGGTCTCGGCGTAGCCCTTCTGCACCTCGGGGCTGGCGATGTACTTGAGGAACTCGACGCACTCGGCCGGGGCCTTCTTGGCACAGGCGAACCCGTCGCCGCCGCCGAGCGCCGCCTTCGGGTCACCGGCGGAGCCGGAGATCGCCGGCACGGGGAACCAGCCGAGGAACTTGGCGAGCTTGGCCTTGTCCGTGGCGACGTTGTCCAGCGTGCCCCGGTTCCAGTCGCCCATCAGTTCCATCGCGGCCTTGCCGTTGGCGAGCAGACCGTTCGCGCTGGTCGGGTCGTTCTGGCCGGGCGTGGCGATGAAGTTGTTCTGGAAGGGCTTGGTGTCGATGAAGGCCTTGAGGTCCTGGCCGGCCTTCACGAAGCACGGGTCGTCGAAGACCTTGTCCTTGGACGCCTTCTTCAGGGTGTCGACCGAGCAGGCGCGCAGCGCGAAGTTGTACCACCAGTGCGCGGCGGGCCACTTGTCGCCGGCGCCCACGGCGATCGGGGTGACGTTGATGGCCTTGAGCTTGGTGACCGCGGCGTTGAGCTCTTCGAACGTGGTCGGCGGCGCGCTGATGCCCGCCTGCGCGAACATGTCCTTGTTGTACCAGATGCCCTCGATGCCCATCCGGAACGGCAGGCCGTACTGCTTGCCGTTCACCTGCCAGATCTCGGCCGCGCTGCCGATGCTGGCAACCTCGGTCTTGGTCTGGTCGGTGATGTCCTTGAGGTAGTCGGCCTCGACCTGCTCAACCAGCTCGCCGCCGCCCCACGACATGAAGATGTCCGGCGGGTCGTTGCTCAGCAGGGCGGCGGGGATGCGGGTGCGCTGCAGCTGGTTCGTCTCGATCGCCTCGATCTCGATCTTGACGGTCGGGTGGAGCGCGGAGAAGTCCTTGGCGACCTTCTCCCAGTAGACCTTGCCGGGCCCGTCCTGGGGGGCGTTGTGCCACCAGGTCAGGGTCACCGGGTTCTTGTACAGCTCACTCTCGCTGGACGTCTCGTCGTCGCCGCCGCTGTTGCAACCAGCGACGACGAGAGCGCTTGTCATAAGTAGTGCCAGAGCGGCACCCGCACGGCGCTTCGTCGCCATCGATGTCTCCTCCGTCAGGCAGTCGCGGTACTCGGCCTGCGGGGGAGTTTTACAGCCGTGAAACTTGGTGTCAATCGGTATCGATAACGTTTTCGAGTCCCTCGTGACGGGGCCCGAGCAGCGGCTCTATCATCGTCGGGTGGTGTTCCCGGAGCGCGTCAAGATGTCGGATGTGGCACGTACCGCCGGCGTCTCGGTGGCTACGGTATCGAAGGTGGTCAATGGGCGGTACGGCGTGGCCCAGGCGACCGTGGAGCGCGTCCAGCAGGTCATCCACGAGCTCGGCTACGAGGCCAGCCTGGGCGCGCAGAGCCTGCGCAGCCACCGCACGAACGTGCTGGGCATCCTGGTCGCCGAGTTCGAGCCGTTTTCGACCGAACTGCTCAAGGGGGCGTCCCGGGAGGTCGCCGGCAGCGGCTACCAGCTGCTCGCCTACTCCAGCGGCGACGGCGAGGGCGCCGCCATCGGCTGGGAGCGGCGCTCGCTGGCCCGCCTGTCCGGGACCCTCATCGACGGCGCCGTGATCGTCACGCCGACCGTGATCGAGACCAAGCACGGCTTCCATGTCGTTGCCGTCGACCCGCACACCGGCCCGTCCGGTCTGCCCACCGTCGACTCGGACAACTTCGCCGGGGCCGTGCTCGCCACCAACTACCTGCTGTCGCTCGGCCACCGCCGCATCGGGCACATCAGCGGACGCCCCGACCTCGAATCGGCGCGCCTGCGCGAGGCGGGCTTCCGCAAGGCCATGGCCGACGCCGACGTTGCCGTGGACGAGCGGATCGTGCGCGTCGGCGGGTTCCGCACCGAGAGCGCCGCCGGTACGGCCGCGGAACTGCTCTCGCTCCCGGACCGACCGACCGCGATCTTCGCCGGAAACGACCTCTCGGCGATATCCACGATGGACGTTGCCCGGAACATGGGCCTCGCCGTGCCCGACGACCTGTCCGTCATTGGCTTCGACAACGTCCCGGAGTCGGCGCTGGTGAATCCCCCGCTGACGACGATCATGCAACCGCTGCAGCGCATGGGCGCCGAGGCGCTGCGCCTGCTCATCGACCTGATCGCCGGCGTCGAGCGCGACATCCACATCCGGCTCCCCACCGAGCTGGTCGTGCGGGCCTCCTGCCGCCCCTACCGCTGACGCCGCGGCCACTCCCAGCGGATCGGACGCCGGTGGCGGTCAGCCGGCCAGCGGGGCTGCGCTGTCGCGGACGACGAGCTGGGTGGCCAGCTCCACCCGCGGGCTCTCGATTCGCTCACCCTGGGCCAGGCGCAGGACCGTGCGGGCGGCGAGCAGGCCCATCTTCGCAAGGGGCTGCCGGACGGTGGTCAGCGGCGGGGAGCACCACCGGACCTCCGGCAGGTCGTCGAAGCCGACGACGCTCACGTCGTCGGGCACCCGCAGGCCGCGTCGCCGCACGGCCTCGTAGACACCGAGGGCCATCTGATCACTGGCGGCGAAGATCGCGGTGGGCGGCTCGGGCAGGCGCAGCAGATGGTTGCCCGCGGCGAAGCCGGCCTCGTGGTAGAAGTTGCCCGGATAGATCAGTTCCTCGTCGACACTCAGGCCGGCGGTCTCCAGCGCCGCCCGGTAGCCGTCGAGACGCGCCCGGCTGCACATCAACTGCGGCGGCCCGGCGACGAAGCCGATCCGCCGGTGGCCGAGGCCGAGCAGGTACTCGGTCGCGCGCAGGCTGCCCGCCCAGTTGGTCGCGCCGATGGTGTGCGCCTCCTGTGGGGGCACCCCGGCCGGGTCGACGATGACGACGGGAATGTTGAGCCGGCGCAACTCGGCCTGCAGCGGCGGCTCCAGGGTGGACGTCACGAAGATGACTCCCTGGGTGGAGCGGGTGCGCAGGTTGTTCAGCCACTGGCGGGCCGACGAGCTGCGCCGGTGGATCGCGGAGACCACGGTGCCGATGCCGGCCGCGTGCGTGACGTCCTCGACCCCCCGGATGATCTCGACCGCCCAGGGGCTGTCCAGGTCGTTGAAGACCAGGTCGATCAGGCCCGAGCTGGGCCGCGCGCTCGGCCTGCGGCGGCGGTAGCCGTGCCGGGTCAGCAGCTCCTCGACCCGCTCCCGGGTTCGCGGCGCGACGTCGGAACGGCCATTGACGACCCGCGACACGGTGGGCACAGACACGCCGGCCAGCCGCGCGATCGCGGCGATGGTGACTTTCCGGGAATCGTCCGCGGCCACCTGTCGCCCTTTCGTCATCGCTCGAGCGAACGAAGGGAAGCCTTCCCGGGCCGGCAGCCTGCTCGGAGCCCCGGGACTTTCGGTGGGATGCCGGTACTTCCGATCGCTTGAGGGCACGTTATGACCTGATGCGATGCGGGTCAAGGCCCGACCGGGCCTGGGCTGCGGCTACCGCGGCCGCTGCTCCGGCGTCGCCGCCGGGTCTCCGACGGTTGACGAGGGGGATCGACGCTCGTATTGTTCCGGCTCAGTTACCGGGAATTTGCTCGAAAGTATCGGCTCGGTCTCGAACCACCGTTTCCCGCACCGTCCCCTGATCGGCGTCCCGGCGGGTCTCCTGCCGCGCACCAGGCGCCCTCCCGGTCGACGCGCCGGTCGACCCGTTCGCACACCGGAGAAGCCCATGAAACTGCGACGATGGATAGCCGCCGGCGCGGTCGCCGTGGCCGCCGCCGCCACGCTCAGCAGCCCGCCGGCGACGGCCGGCCGCCCCTACGATCCGACCGACCAGAGCCTGCGCAACCTCGCGCTGCGCCACGGCCTCGCCGTCGGCACGGCCGTCGACATGGCCGCCCTCGACGACCCCGCCGACCCGCGGTACCGCCAGCTCGCGGCGTCGGAGTTCTCCACGGTCACCGCGGAGAACGTGATGAAGTGGGAGAGCCTGGAGCCGACCCGCGGCACCTACAACTGGGAGCCGGCCGACCGGCTCCTCGCCTTCGCCAAGCAGAACAACCAGCGCGTCCGCGGCCACGTCCTGGTCTGGCACAACCAGTTGCCCGGCTGGCTGACCGCCGGCGTGGCCGACGGCTCCATCAGCAACACCGAGCTGCGCGACATCCTGCGCCGGCACATCACCGCCGTGGTCACCCACTTCAAGGGCCGGATCTGGCAGTGGGACGTGGTCAACGAGGCGGTCAGCGACCCCTGGGACACCCCGTCGACCCTGCACTACAAGGGATTCTGGGCCGAGCACCTCGGTCCCGGCTACATCGCCGATGCGTTCCGTTGGGCCCGCGCGGCCGACCCGCACGCCCTGCTGTTCTACAACGACTACAACATCGAGGCGTTCGGCTCGCGCGACCCGGCGAACGACAAGACCCAGTTCGTGTACGACATGGCCAGGAACCTGCTGGCCCAGCGCGTGCCGATCGACGGCATCGGCAGTCAGGGACACCTCGGCACCCAGTACGGCAACTTCGACACCTTCCAGGTCGCCGAGGCGCTGCGGAAGTTCGCCGGGTTGGGGCTGGCCACCGCGTTCACCGAGGTCGACGTGCGCAGCCAGCTCACCGAGGGAGTCCAGGCGGGCGACTCGAACGAGGTGAACCCGCGGCTGCAGGCCGCGGCGGCGAACTTCGACGTGCTGCTGCAGGCCTGCCTGGCCGAGCGGCACTGCCTGTCGTTCACCGTCTGGGGGTTCACCGACAAGCACTCCTGGGTGCCCGGCTGGTTCTCCGACCCGCCGGAGGGCCTGGCCACCATCTACGACGAGAACTACCAGCCCAAGCGGGCGTACCAGCTGATGAAGGCGGACCTGATCTACAGTGGCCCGCCCTACGTCCTGCCGCGCATTCCGCAGCGGCCGCGCCGCTAGACACGGCGGTCCGGGCGGGACGCGTCGGTCTACGCGTCCCCCCCGACCGCTGCCGTGGTGTTCGGGCGCTCAGCGGTGCCGGCCGGCGCGGAGCATCTCGACGGTCTCCGTGACCCGCTGCGCCCGGGTGGCCTCCCGCTTGGCCTCGGTGACCCAGCGGACGAACTCCTTGCGGTGCGAGGGGGCCAGCGCCGCGAACGCCGCCTGCGCCGGGCCGTCACCGGCGAGAGCGGCGGCCAGGTCCTCGGGCACCTCCACGCCGCGGGGCTCCGCGTCGAGGGCGACGGCGACCTCGTACGTCGCCCCGATGCTCACCCCCGCCTGTGTCCGCGCCGCCCGGGACAACCCGATCAGGTTCTCCCCACCCATCCGGGCCAGCCGCAGCGGCAGCGTCACCCCGTTGACACTCACGCGTACGGGGAACGTCCGACGCCCCTCCCCCACCACGGACACCTGCTCGTCGGAGAGCACGAACGCTCCCGCCGGACCGCGCTGCTCCAAGGTCAACGTCAACGCGAGGGTCTCGGCCATGACGTCATCGTAGTCGTCGGTGCCCCGACGGGCGGTCAACGTCCGGCGGTTCCGGTGATCGATGGATACCGTCATGGCCATGGCCGACGCCGCAACCGCCCGCCCCACCGCCCGCACCCGCTCCTGGTGGGGCTGGGGCTGGGCGGACGAACACCCCGACGACGCCGAATGCGCGGCGTTGGGAGCACTCCTCCCCGGTACACTCCCCCGCCCGCTGCCCGTCCCTCGGGTCGCCGACCTGCGGATCGCCCGGCCCGCCGTCGAACCGCCGCGCGGTCTCGCGCACCTGGTCACCGCCGACCCCGAGGCGCGCGCCGCGCACGCCATGGGCAAGGCGTACCGGGATGTGATCCGCGCGCTGCGCGGCCGTCCCGGGCGGATACCCGATCTGGTCGCCCGGCCGGCGGACGACCGGGACGTGGCCGACCTCCTGGACTGGGCCGGTGACCGCGGCGTGGCGGTGATCCCCTACGGCGGGGGCTCCTCGGTGACCGGCGGCGTGGAGTACCGCGGCGACGCGCACCGGGCCGTGGTGTCCCTCGACCTGACCACGATGGACCGGGTGGTGGAGGTCGACACCGACAGCCGCGCCGCGCGCATCCAGGCCGGCGTCCTCGGCCCGGCACTGGAGGACCAGCTCAGGCCGCACGGCCTGACACTGCGGCACTTCCCGCAGAGTTTCGAGTTCTCCACCCTCGGCGGCTGGCTCGCCACCCGGGCGGGCGGTCACTACGCCACGGTGCACACGCACGTCGACGACTTCGTGCAGGCCCTGCGGCTGGTCACCCCGGCCGGCGCCGGCACGTCGTGGCAGGTGCCCGCCTCCGGGGCCGGACCGTCTCCCGACCGGCTGTTCCTCGGCTCCGAGGGCACCCTGGGGGTCATCACCGAGGCGTGGATGCGCCTGCAGGACCGCCCCCTCCACAGGGCGTCCGCGTCGGTCCGGTTCGCCGACTTCGGCGCCGCGCTGCGCGGGGTCCGCGCGATCGCCCAGTCCGGCCTCTCCCCGGCCAACTGCCGCCTGCTCGATGCCGGCGAGGCCGCCCTGTCCGGGGCCGCCCGAGACGGCTCGTCCGTCCTCGTCCTCGGCTTCGAGTCGGCCGCCGTGCCGATGGCCGCCGAGCTCGCCCAGGCGCTGGACCTGGCCCGGGCACACGGCGGAACACCATCCCCGGGCGCCGGCCGCCGGGGCGACGAGGCGGTCGGCGCGTGGCGCTCGGCGTTCCTCCGGATGCCCTACCTGCGCGACGGCCTGGCCCGGATGGGGGCCGTCGTCGAGACCTTCGAGACGGCCGCCACCTGGAACCGGCTTCCCGCTCTGATCGACGCCGTCCGGGCCGAGGTCGGCGCCGCCGCGCGCGAGGCCACCGGCCATCCCGCCGCCGTCAACTGCCGCCTCACCCACGTCTATCCCGACGGAGCGGCGCCCTACTTCACGGTGCTGGCCGGGGGCCGGCCCGGCGACGAGGTCGCCGTGTGGGACCACCTCAAGGACGTGGCGACCGACGTCCTGCACCGCCATCACGCCACCATCACCCACCACCACGCCGTCGGCCGCGACCACCGTCCCGGCTACGACCGGCAGCGTCCGGAACCGTTCGCCCTGGCCCTGCGTGCCGCCAAGGCCGCGCTCGACCCGCACGGCATCCTCAACCCCGGCGTGCTCGTGGACTGAGCCGCGCTACGCCGCTCGTGCCACGGCGGCGCGGTAGGCGCGCGGCGAGAGACCGACAGCGCGTTTGAAGGCGACGCTGAAGGCGCTCTCCGAGCCGTACCCGACGTCGCGGGCGATGGTGGCGACGGTGCCGTCACCGCGGCGGATGCGGTCGGCGGCGAGTTCGATGCGCCACGCGGTGAGGTACTCCAGCGGCCCCTGCCCCACCACCTGCTTGAACCGGGCCGCCAGGGTGGAGCGGGAGACCGCCGCGCTGCGGGCCAGCTCGGCGACCGTCCAGGGGTGGGCGGGCCGGGCGTGCATCCGTCGCAGGGCGGTCGCCACGGTGGGATCGTTCAGGCCGGCCAGCCAGCCGCGGGTGTGACCGGCGTCCCGCGTGAGGTACAGGCGCAGGATCCGGACCAGCATGACGACGGCCAGGTGCTCGGCGACGAGCCGCGCCCCCGCGGCGTCCTGCCGCAACTCCGCGTCGATCTCGTCGACCGCCCGCCGCACGGTCGCGGCCTCCGGCGTCTCCGCCGCCACCCGGATGACCGGCGGGAGGCCGTCGAGCAGCAGGGCCTGGGCGCGGTCGGTGAAGGAGAACGCGCCGCCGATGAGGAACACCTCGTCGCCGGCGCCGGCGCGGGCCACGCCGTCGGTGGCCGCGGTGAACAGGGGTCCGGCCGGCTCGGTCGGCAGACCCAGGTCGCTCGCCAGGGTGAACGCGACCGGTCGGGTCAGCAGGAAACAGTCGCCCGCGCGGAGCCGGAGGGGATCCGGCACCCCGTCCACCCGCAGCCAGCAGGCACCCCGGCGTACGACGTTGAACTTCACGCCGGCGGGCGGCTCGAACCGGACGGCCCACGCTCCGCCGGCCGACATACCGGCGGAAAGGTGACTCGTCGCGCCGATCAGCGAGAGAACGTCCTCCAACGGGTCCACGCACACCCCCTCGGACGCTGGCTGAAGTTTCCCGGACGTCGAACTATAGGCCGTCCAGGTCCGGCGGCCGTAGCGTTGCTGCCATGACCGAGAGCACACGCCTGACCACCCGATTCACCGCCCGCGCCACCGCCCACGACGTCATCGACGGCGTCGACCTCACCGGGCGCCGCATGATCGTCACCGGCGGCGCCTCCGGCATCGGCCTGGAGACGGTCCGCGCTCTCGCCCGCGCCGGCGCGGAGGTCACCGTGGCGACGCGCGACCCCGCCCGCGCGGACGACCTGGTCGCCGAGTTCCCCGGACCCGGCCCCGGCACGGTGCGGGCCGTCGCGCTCGACCTGGCCGACCTCGACTCCGTCGACGCCTTCGTCGCGGGCTGGACCGGGCCGGTGCACGCCTTGATCGCGAACGCCGGAATCATGGCGCTGCCGCACCGCCAGCTGACCCCGGAAGGCTGGGAACTGCAGCTGGCCACCAACTACCTCGGGCACTTCGCGCTCGCCCGGGGCCTGCACGACAACCTCCGATCCGCCGGCTCCGCCCGGGTCGTCGTGGTCAGCTCGGGTGCGCAGTTGCGCGCCGGCGTCGACTTCGACGACCCCCACTTCGCCCGGCGCCCGTACGACCCGTGGACCGCGTACAGCCAGTCCAAGACCGCCGACGTCCTGCTGGCCGTCGGCATCGCCCGGCGCTGGGCCGCCGACGGGATCACCGCCAACGCCCTGGCCCCGGGCTTCATCAGAACGAACCTGCAACGCCACCTCGGCGAGGACACGCTGCGCTCCTTCGGGGTGACCACCGACGAGGCGGGCAACGTGACGGTGCCGGCGCACTACAAGACCCCGGCGCAGGGCGCCGCCACCACCGTGCTGCTGGCCGCGTCGCCGCTGGTCGAGGGCGTCACCGGCCGCTACTTCGAGGACAACCAGGAGTCCGAGGTGGTCCCCGGCGGCCCGGACCCGATGACCGGGGTGGCCGAGCACTCGGTGGACCCCGACGCCGCCGACCGGCTCTGGGCGTACGCCGAGGAGACCCTCGCCGCTCGCCGGCGCTGACAGGGCGTGGGGCAGGGGTCGGCCCGTGGCGTCCCGGTAGGCCGCGCGCGGCGAGTTCACGCGCCCCGGGCCGCGCGACCGGGTCGGGTCAGAGAGCGGTGACGGTCCAGTGGTTGTTCGTGCTGCCGTTGGGCGCCCACATGCACACCGTCGACCCGACGGTGGCGTTGCCCATCCCGTCAAGGGCCGTGCCGGTGCCCCGGTTGACCAGCTGATAACGACCGTTACCCACGCTGGTCAACCGCCACTGCTGGTTGACGCCGCCGTTCCACGGCGCCTGCAACGCGCTCGCCCCGTTGGTCGCGTTGCCCCAACTGTCGACCACCATCCCGTTGGCCCGATTCACCACCCGGTGGTAACCACCACCCGCATCCACCAACTGCCACTGCAGATTCGGGCTGCTCACATCACTCCACTGCTTGACCACCGACCCCGACCCCACACTCCCCCCACTGTCCAACACCAGACCCGTCGTCACATTCGCGATCTTCACGTACCCGGTCGGCGTGGAGCCCCCGGCGAGGCTCCAGTAGACGGTGTAGTTGTAACCCTGCGCGTCGTAGAAGGGAGCCAGGTTCACCGCGGCGCCGTTGGCGCTGGCGGTGAACGCGAGCGACGAGGTGCTGGACCGGGTGACCGAGGAGGCGGTCAACGACGGCAGCGATGAGAGGCTCGCGTCACCGTAGTGGCCGGCCAGCACGACCGGGCCGTAGGTGACCGCGGCGACGTTGGGATTGTCGTTGGCCGCTCGCGTCGCCACCCGCATGGGCAGCTGGAGAGTGACGGTGTCGCCCGAGGTCCAGGATCGGCTGAGGGTGGCGTAGCTGCCGGGATCGAGGGTGATGTCCTGCGCCACGCCGTTGACGCTGATCGTCGCCCCACTGGTCCAGGCCGGGATGCGCAATCGCATCGCCCACGGCCCGGAGGCGGCCCCGGTCACCTTCAAGGTGGTCCTGTCGCTCACCGGGTAGCTCGTGGTCTGCGTGACGGTGATGCCCCGCTCGGCCCAGGTCAGCACGGACGGCATGAACAGGTTCACGATCAGGGTCGTGCCGGAGTAGAAGTAGACCGAGTCCATCAACGCCGTGTTGGCCTCGACTCCCGTCCCCTGGCAGCACCAGAAGGAGTTGTAGTCGGTGCTCCAGGTGCCGCCACCCCACGCCGGGCCGACGCCGCGACGGCCACCCGGGTTGAGCGGGGTGAAGTAGGTGATGTGGCCGTGGCTGTCGGCCGGGTTCTGTGCCCCGATGATGTGGTTGAGCAGCGTCCGCTCGTAGAAATCGACCAGGTCGACGCGGCCGGGGTAGAGGGTGAACAGCTCCCGCGTGAGCTTGAGCATGTTGTAGCTGTTGCAGTGCTCGCAGGTGTCCCGGTTGAGGTACCCGGCGATGGCGTTCGGGGCACGGAAGTGCTCCGCCTGGCTGTTTCCGCCGATGGCGTAGGTGTGCGCGCCGACGGTGATGGCCCAGGCGTTGGCGGCGATGTCGCGGTAGCGGGTGGTGCCGGTGGCCTTGTACTCCCGGGCCGCGCCCACCCACTTCGGCACCTGCGTGTTCGCGTGCAGCCCGTTGAGCTGGTCCTGGTTCGACGCCAGGGGATTGAAGACCGCGGCGTGGTCGAAGCGCTGCGCGGTGGTCAGCCAGCGCCCGTCGCCGGTCTGCTGGTAGAGGTCGGTCAGCACCGCGTTCATCCCGCCGAACTCGACGTTCAGGACCGACTGCATCTGGCTGTAGCTCAACCGCCCGGTCCGCCAGTCCACCCAGCCGGCGAGGTTGAGCAGCACGTCCCGGGCCTGCGTGTTGCCGAGGTACCGCCAGACGTCGAGCAGGCCGGCCATGGTCTTGTGAATGACGTAGTACGGCACGTTGCCATTGGACAACGAGCCCGATTCCAGGCTGGTGAAATCGGACTCGGGAAAGCCGGACAGGTAGCCGGCGGTGAAGCCGGCGGCGCCGTTGTTCGCCTGGCACCTGGCCAGTTCGCCGACGACGTAGGTGGCCCTGTCCCGGCAGGTGGTGTCGGCGAGTACGGCCGCGGCCTGGGCCCACGCGGTGAGCAGGTGCCCCTGCATGTGGGTGCGGAAGGGGAAGTTCGGCGCGTCCCAGCCGCCATTCGCCGCGGCACCGTTGGTGGAGAGCCGGTGGTTGGCGCGGAAGTTGTACAGCACCCGGTCGGCGTCGACGAAGCGCAGGTAGTTCAGCGTGCGGTTCTGGTTGTCCAGCCACCGGCTGGCGGTCAGCTGTACCTGGCCCGGAGCGAACGGGTACGCCGAGACGCCGAGGTCGGGGCGGGCGGGCGCGACGGCCGCCTCGGCCCGGGACGCGGGCAGCGCCGTGGCGCCCACGGCCATGGCTGCCGGCACGACGCCGGCGGCACGCAACAGGGTTCGACGGTGGACCGGGTGGTCATGCGTTCCCATCTGAGTCCTCTCAATGGTGGCTGGCTGCGGCGGCCCAGCCGTCCTCAGGAGCGCAGGCCCCCTGCTGATTCGCGCCGGTCACCGTGCCGTTGGCGTCCAGGCGGGGCCTCGCGGCTCGGCTAGAACTGAACGAAGAACCGCCAGACCTCGCCCTTGGTCCACGTCGTGACGCCACTCTCGGCGTAGGTGCCGTCCACCGGGCCCGGCATGTGGCCGTTGTCGAACGCCGCCCACTGCACCGGGTAGCCGCTGCGGCAGCCGGAGTAGGCGGTGGTGATGTGGGTCCGGCTGCCGGACGCCGGCTCGGGCGGGCTCTGCGGGGTGCAGCCGTTGTTCCGGACGAACGTGTCGCGCAGCGCCCGTCCCTGGGAGATGTTCAGCACGCTGTCGGTGATGCCGTGCAGCCCGAAGTACGCGATGGGTTGGGTGCCGCCGCTGCACCCGCTGATCTGCGCGCCGCTGAAGACGGCGACGGCCCGGAAGACGTTCGCCCGAGCGCACGCCAGCGCGTAGCTCATGCCGCCACCCCAGCTGAATCCGAGAGCGAAGAGCTGTCGGGTGTTGACGCAGAGGGCGCCCTCGATCTGCCGGATCATGTCGTCGACGAACGTGACGTCCTCCCCGCCGGAGTTGGCCCAGCCGTTGTCGAAGCCCTGCGGTGCGACGAGGATCGCGCTGTTGTTCGACTGCTCCAGCTGACCGTAGTAGGACCAGGCGGCCCCGCTTGTGCCACCCGAGTCGACGTCGTTGGCGGTGCCACCCCGCCAGTGGAACGCGAAGATCAGGCGGTACTGGCGGTTGCTGTCGTAGTTGGCCGGAAGCCGGAGGAGGTAGCTGCGGCTCTTGCCACCGCTCTGGATCGTGTGGCTGCCGTTCGACAGCCCCGGCGGGTTGCCGCACCCCCCACCGGTGCCGCCACCGGCGGACACCATGACCAGTTGCCATTGCTGGTTGGTGCCGTTCCAGTCGGTGTACTGGACGATGTTGGCGCCGTCGGTGGTGGTGGCGTTCTGTACTTCGACGGCTTTGCCGCTGTTGCGGTTGATGAGTCGGATGTATCCGCCGGTGGTGTCGGTGAGTTGGAATTGTTGGTTGGTGGCGTTGGCGTCGGTCCACTGGATGATGGGGGTGCCGTCGGTGGTGGCGCGGTTGGAGACGTCGAGGACCTTGCCGGAGTTGCGGGACTTGAGGCGGTACCAGCCGTTGCCGGAGTCGACGAACTGCCATTGCTGGTTGTTGCCGTTGTTGCGGGTCCACTGGGTGATGCGGGCGCCGTCGGTGGTGGCGGCGCCGTAGACGTCGAGGGCCTTGCCGCTGTTGCGGTTGAGCAGCACGTACCAGGCGCTCGTGTCCACCGACGCCGCCGCGGCGGGCGCGGCGTGCACCGTCACGAGCGCACCGGTCGCGAGGAGCGCCGCCGCGGCGGCGGCCAGTGCCGACCGCCAGCGATGTCCGAGCCGAGTCGCAGCTGTCACCGTCATCAACCACTCCTTTCCGGAGGGACACGCGCCGTGGGAGGACCGCGCCGGGTCGGCGGGTCGGCGCCGGTGGCGTCGGCACGCCGGGCTGGCCTGCGAGCAATGCGGGGTACGGCTCGCGACCGTCGATGGCGGCTCCGCTGAGCCAGGCAGCCCGGGCCGAGCGGGCGCTGGGGTCGCCCGGCTCCCAGCCTCCGCCCAGCCCGACAGCGGTGATGTTAGCGATAACAGGAGCCCTGCGCAATGAAAGGCATCTATTTCAGATTCATGGGAAAAGTGTTATGGCGGATCCCCGCCCGTGGTCGACGCAATAGCGCTCCCTGCCTCTTGAACTGGTCTGACGATTCTGGCAATCTGCTGGCGTTACCGGGCAGCGCGCATTCCCTCGAACCTCGGAGACGTCATGCAGCAGAGACTCCGGCGTACCCTGTTGGCACTGGTGCTGGCGGTGACCGGCACCCTCGCCGTGGTGGGGATCGGTTCTCCCGCGCACGCGGCCACCGCCACGATCACGCCCGGCACCCCATGGACGGACACGGCCGGCCGGCGGCTGCAGGCACACGGCGCCGGCATCTTCACGGTCGGCTCCACCTACTACCTGGTGGGCGAGGACAAGAGCGCGGGTGCCACCTTCACGGCGGTCGCCTGCTACTCCTCGACGGACCTGGCGCATTGGACCCGGCAGACCGACGCGCTCTCCCGGCAGGCCAGCGGGGATCTCTCCGCCGGACGGATCGTGGAGCGGCCGAAGGTCGTCTTCAACAGCGCGACCGGCCGCTACGTGATGTGGATGCACATCGACTCCAGCTCCTACGGGGACGCGCGCGCCGGGGTCGCGGTCAGCAGCACCCCGTGCGGCCCCTACACCTACCTGGGCTCCAGCCGGCCGCTCGGCTTCCTGAGCCGGGACCTGGGCCTGTTCAAGGACGACGACGGCACGGAATACCTGCTCACCGAGGACCGCGACCACGGCCTGCGGATCGACCGACTCTCCGCCGACTACACCAGCGTGGTCGGCCCGGTCGCGGTCCTCGCGGACCTGGAGTCGCCGGCGATGGCAAAGGTCGGTGATCGCTATTTTCTGCTGGCCTCGCACCTGACCGGGTGGTCGACCAACGACAACGTGTACGCGACGGCGCTGTCGCCGGCGGGGCCGTGGAACGAGTTCCGGAACGTGGCGCCGGCCGGCAGCCGCACCTACGACTCGCAGACGTCGTTCCTGCTGCCGGTCAGCGGCAGCTCCGGGACCAGCTACGTGTACCTCGGCGACCGGTGGAACCCGTCGGACCTGAACTCCTCGCTGCCGGTCTGGCTGCCGATCACCCTCACCGCCGGTGGTACCGCCGCGCTGAGCTGGTTCAGCTCATGGGACGTCGACACGGCGAGCGGATCACTTGCCCTGCCGGCCACCCGGCTGGTCGGAGCGCAGTCCGGTCGCTGTCTGGGCATCGCCGACGGTTCGCCGGCCAACGGTGCGGCGGCGCAGATCCGGGCCTGCACCGGCACGGCGGACCAGACCTTCGCGCCGAGCCCGGCCGGCGAGCTGAGGGTGTACGGGAACAAGTGCCTGGACGCCTACGGTCGGGGCACCGCGGCGGGCACGGCGGTGGTGCTCTGGGACTGCAACGGCGGCGACAACCAGAAGTGGATGCTCGCCGCCGACGGCACCGTCCTCGGCGTCCAGTCCCGGCTCTGCCTGGATGTCAACGGCCAGGCCACGAACGACGGGGCGAAGGTCCAGCTGTGGACGTGCAACGGCGGGGCCAACCAGCGGTGGAACCGGGCCTAGCCCGCGGCCGGGCACGGGTCAGCCCGCCATGCCATCAATTGGTGTGCGGGAAAGCGTCATCGATGGGACGACGGCGAGTCGGCGCATGGACGCCAGGAGCCTTTAGACATCGGTCAGGGTCAATCGGTCGATGTCACTGCTCGCGTACCAGTCGTCAGTTCGGCGGAGCACGAAGGCCGGCCCGGTAGAAGGTCCAGCCTTGAGGCTGTTATCGATAACATGCTATGTTCGGCGCTCAGGAGCCGAGGGCAGCGCCCCGCTCGGGAGCACCGGCCGTCGAAGGGCACCGGACACCTCCGGGTCGACGTGTGGTGAGCGGCACCGGCACCGGCCCCCACCCCGCCATCGAACCGCCCCGGCACGGCCGTACCGGCCGAACCGGGGCGGTGGCGGCGGCGGTGGACCGGCCACGCACCCGAGGGCGCAGCTCCCCGCCAGCGCTTCCCCTCTCTCGCCGCCCGGGCCGGCACCCCACCACCGGAAGGATCCTCCATGCGCACCACGTGGACAGTCCGGGCGGCGACGCTCGCGGCCACCGCGGGCCTGATCACCGCCGCCGCGACCGTGCCCCTGCCCGCCGACGCGGCCGCCGCCGGCTGCTCGGTCACCTACCAGGTGTCCTCGCAGTGGCCCGGCGGCTTCAACGCCGGCGTCACCGTGACCAACCTCGGCGACCCGGTCAACGGCTGGACGCTCACCTGGAGCTACGCGGCCGGGCAGCAGGTCACCCAGTACTGGAACGCCGCCATCACGCAGAGCGGAGGCCAGGTGCGGGCGTCGAACGCCAGTTACAACGCGAGCATCGGGACCAACGCCGGCGTGTCGTTCGGATTCAACGGCTCGTGGACGGGGAGCAACCCCGCGCCGACCAGCTTCACGCTCAACGGCACCACCTGCACGGGCGGCACGACCACTCCGCCGCCCACCACGACACCGCCGCCCAGTTCACCGCCGCCCACCGGCAACCTGCCGAGCACCTTCCGGTGGAACTCCAGCGGCGTGCTCATCGGCCCGAAGAACGACGGCCGCGGCATCGCCGGGATCAAGGACCCCTCGGTCGTGTACCACAACGGCCGCTACCACGTCTTCGCCAGCACCGCGAAGGCCGACGGCTACAACCTGGTCTACACGAGCTTCACCGACTGGTCCCAGGCCGCCGCGGCCCCGTTCACCTACCTCGACCAGACCCCGATCGGCGCCGGCTACCGCGCCGCCCCACAGGTGTTCTACTTCGCGCCACAGCGGCTGTGGTACCTCGTCTACCAGACCGGCAACGCGTCGTACTCCACCAACCCCGACATCGGCAACCCGGCCGGGTGGAGCGCGCCGAAGAACTTCTACCCGTCGATGCCGGACATCATCCAGCAGAACATCGGCAACGGCTACTGGGTCGACATGTGGGTGATCTGCGACAGCACCGACTGCTACCTGTTCTCCTCCGACGACAACGGGCACCTGTACCGGTCCCGGACGACGCTGGCGAACTTCCCCAACGGCATGACCGACACGGTCATCGCCATGCAGGACAGCGACCGCAACCGGCTGTTCGAAGCGTCCAACGTCTACCGGGTCGGCGACCGGTACCTGCTGCTCGTCGAGGCGATCGGCAGCGACGGGCGCCGGTACTTCCGCTCCTGGACCGCCCCGGCCGTCGTCGGACCGTGGACCGCCCTGGCCGACACCGAGAGCAACCCGTTCGCCCGGGCCAACAACGTCACGTTCCCCGGCGGCGTCTGGACCCGGGACATCAGCCACGGTGAGATGATCCGCAGTGGCAACGACCAGACCCTCCCCGTCGACCCGTGCAACCTGCGCTACCTCTACCAGGGCATGGACCCCGCCGCCGGCGGCGACTACAACAGCCTGCCCTGGCGGCTCGGCCTGCTCACCCAGACCAACTCCACCTGCTGACCCCGGCGCACCGGGCCCGGCCGGCGGTGACCGCCGGCCGGGCCGCACCGGTACCGGTGGCCGCCCGTCGGTTCAGAGCCCCCGGGCGAGCCGGTAGTACGCCTGATTCCAGCGGATCTCCTCGGCGAAGCGGCGCGGGTTCGTGTCGGCGTCGATGACGACCAGTTCGGTACGGCTCATCTCGGCCAGGTCGTGCAGCTCCTCCACCCCCACAGCCTGTGAGAGCACGGTGTGGTGCGGGGCCCCGGCGGTGATCCACGCCTCGGCGGAACCGGCCAGGTGCGGGCGGGGACGCCAGACGGCCCGGGCGACCGGCAGCCGGCGCAGCGGATGTGGCGGCGTCACCACGTCGACCTCGTTGGCGACGAGCCGGAACCGCTCCCCCATGTCGGCCAGGCCCAGCACGACCGCCGGGCCGGGCGCCGCGTCGAAGACCAGCCGGACCGGGTCCTCCCGCCCGCCGATGCTCAACGGGTGGATCTCGGCGGAGGGCGTGTCCGCGGCGATGCTCGGGCACACCTCCAGCATGTGCGCGCCGAGGACCAGTTCCCGGCCCGGGGTGAGGTCGTACGTGTAGTCCTCCATGAACGAGGTGCCGCCGTCGACCCCGACCGCCATCGCCTTGAGGGTGTGCACCAGGACCGACGTCTTCCAGTCGCCCTCGCCGCCGAAGCCGTAGCCGTCGGCCATGAGGCGTTGCACCGCGATGCCGGGCAGCTGGCGCAGCCCGCCGAGGTCCTCGAAGTTGGTGGTGAAGGCACGGAACCCGCCGGCGTCGAGGAAGGCCCGCAGGCCCAGCTCCAGCCGGGCGGCGTAGCGCAGGGACTCGTGGCGGTCGCCGCCGGTGCGCAGCTCGGGCACCAGCCGGTAGCTGTCGTCGTACTCCTTGACCAGGTCGTCCACCCGCGCGTCGGTGACCTCGCCGACGGCGTGGACGAGGTCGTTGACCCCGTAGGTGTTCACGGAGACACCGAAGCGCAGCTCCGCCTCCACCTTGTCGCCCTCGGTCACCGCCACGTCGCGCATGTTGTCGCCGAAGCGGGCCAGCCGCAGCGACCGCATGGCCGACCAGCCGATCGCCGCCCGCGCCCAGGCGCCCACCCGGGACACCACGCGAGGGTCGCTGACGTGCCCGGCGACGGTCTTGCGGGCCACCCCGAGGCGGGTCTGGATGAAGCCGAACTCCCGGTCGCCGTGTGCGGCCTGGTTGAGGTTCATGAAGTCCATGTCGATCTCGTCCCAGGGCAGCAGGACGTTGGCCTGGGTGTGCAGGTGCAGCAGCGGCGTCCGCAGCGCGTCCAGGCCGGCGATCCACATCTTCGCCGGTGAGAAGGTGTGCATCCAGGCGATCACGCCGACGGCCCCGTGCGCGGCGGCTTCCCGGCAGACCCGCAGGATGTCGCCGCTGGTGGTCAGGACCGGTTTCCAGACGACCCGGGCGGGGATGTGCGGCGAGCCGTCGAGCGCCGCCGCGATCTGCCGCGACTGGTCGGCCACCTGGCGAAGGGTGTCCTCGCCGTACATGGCCTGGCTGCCGGTCAGGAACCAGATCTCGGGCTCAGCGTGCGATGCCATGGAGTTGCCTTCCGCGAGTTGGTCGGTCACTTGTAGCGGATTCCGATCAGACGTTGGAGCAGGATGAACGCGAAGAGCAGGCCGCCGATCACGATCTTGGTCCACCACGAGTTGAGGCTGCCGTCGAAGGTGATCAGGGTCTGGATGACCCCGAGGACCAGCACGCCGAGCACGGTGCCGAAGACGTAGCCGGAGCCGCCGGTCAGCACCGTCCCGCCGATGACCACGGCGGCGATGACGTCGAGTTCCATGCCGACGCCGATCAGCGGGGCGCCGGAGAGCGTGTAGAAGGACAGCAGGATTCCGCCGATCGCCGCGCAGAGGCCGCTGATCGTGTAGACGGCGATCCGGGTCCGCCCCACCGGCAGCCCCATGAGCAGGGCCGACTGCGAGTTGCCGCCGATGGCGTACACGTTGCGGCCCAGCCGGGTGTAGGCCAGCACGTACGCGGCGACGGCGACCACGGCGAAGGCGATGAGCACGCTGATCGAGACGAAGTTGCCGCTGGGGTTGCCGATGCGTTGCTGGGACATGCTGGTCCAGAACCCGTCGGTGATCGGGATGGACGAGCCGCTGATGAAGGTGCACATGCCGCGGGCGAAGAACATCCCGGCGAGGGTGACGATGAACGGCTGGATGTCGAAGAAGTGGATCACGCAGCCCATCAGGAAGCCGAGCGTCGGCCCGATGAGCAGCGCGACGAGCAGCACCAGCGCCGCCGGCAGCCCCTCCCGCAGCAGGAACGCCGACACCATGGCGGTCATCGCGACGACCGAGCCGACGGAGAGGTCGATCCCGCCGGTGAGGATCACGAAGGTCATCCCGACGGCGACGACGAGCAGGAACCCGTTGTCGATGAAGACGTTGAAGATGACCTGGATGTTGGAGAACGCGCGGTACTGCGAGACCCCGACGCCGTACAGGACGAGCAGCAGGGCGAGGGTGGCCAGGACCGGAACGTGCCGCCGGGGCAGCCGCGACCAGGTGCGGGTGGCTATCAGGGACAGGGTGGTCATGCGGGCACCTGCTCCTTCGGCTGTTCCGTGGCAGGGACGGCGGCGTCCGCCGGGGCCCGGCGCCGGGCGAACCGGGCCCGGAAGCCCGGTGCCTGGATGAGGCAGACCGCGATGACCACGACCGCCTTGAACAGCAGGGACGTCTGGGGCGAGATGTTCATGGCGTACACCGTGGTGGTGAGGGTCTGGATGAGCAGCGCGCCGAGGATGGTGCCGCTCAGGGAGAACCGGCCACCGGCGAGCGAGGTGCCGCCGATGACCACGGCGAGGATCGCGTCGAGTTCGACCCAGAGGCCGGCGGCGTTACCGTCGGCGCTGGACACGTTGGCCGTCATCATGAAGCCGGCGATCGCGGCACAGACCGCGCTGATCACGTAGACGAGGAACGTGATCCGCCCGGAGCGGATACCGGCCAGGCGGCTGGCCTGGGCGTTGCCACCGACCGACTCGATGATCATGCCGAGGGCGGTTCGCCGGGTCACCGCGGCGATGACCAGGGCCGCGGCGAGGGCCAGGAAGATGGCCAGCGGCAGCGTCAGCAGGTGACCGACGCCGATCGCCTTGTACGGACCGGAGTTGATCGTCAGGATCTGCCCCTCGGTGATCAGCTGGGCCAGACCCCGGCCGGCGACCATGAGGATCAGCGTGGCGATGATCGGCTGGATGCCGATGACGGCGACCAGGACGCCGTTCCACGCACCGAGCACCAGGGCCGCCCCCAGCGCCAGGGCCAGCGCGGTCAGCACGCCGCCGAGGCTGTTCTGGTCGGGCTGCCGGCTGATGTAGAGGCAGGCGATGGCGCCGCTGATCGCGCAGAGCGAGCCGACCGACAGGTCGATGCCGCCGGTGGCGATCACCAGCGTCATGCCGAGCGCGACCAGGATCAGCGGCGCGCTCAGCCGGAGGATGTCGATCAGGCTGCCGTACAGGTGACCGTCCCTCATCTGCACCGAGAGGAAGCCCGGTCGGTAGACGGTGTTGGCGGCCAGCATGAGGACGAGGACGACGACCGGCCAGAAGAGCCGGTGGGTCGTCAGCGCCCGGTAGCGGGCCATTCGGTCACTCATGACGGCACCCCCTCGTGCCCCGCGCCGGCCGCGATGTGCTGCATGATCCGGTCGGCGTCCACGCTCTGGTCGTTGTTCAGCTGCGTGACCATCTCCCGGTCACGCATCACGGCGATCTTGTGGCTGAGACGGAGCACCTCCTCGAGTTCGGCGGAGACGAACAGCACTGCCATTCCGCCGTCGGAAAGCTGCGCGACCAGCCGCTGGATCTCGGTCTTCGCCCCGATGTCGATGCCCCGGGTCGGCTCATCGAGGATCAGCAGGCGCGGCTCGGTGATGAGCCAACGCGCGAGCAGCACCTTCTGCTGATTGCCGCCGGAGAGGTTGCCGACCGGGATGTCGGGGTCCGCCGGTCGGATGCTCAGGGCCCGCACGTACCGCTCGACCAGCTCGTCCTGACGGCGCCGAGGAATCGGCCGGAGCCAGCCCCGGGCGGCCTGCAGGGCGAGGATGATGTTCTCCCGCACGGTCAGCTCCGCGATGATGCCCTCGGCTCGCCGGTTCTCCGAGGAGAAGCCGAAGCCGTGGCCAATGGCGGCCGCCGGGGTCCGCAACGACGCGGGCGAGCCGTGCACCAGGACGCTGCCGTGGTCGGCGCGATCGGCGCCGAACAGCAGCCGCGCCACCTCGGTACGCCCCGAGCCGAGCAGGCCGGCGAGGCCGACCACCTCCCCCTCGTGGACGGTCAGACTGAAGGGCGCCACCGCCGAGCGCCGTCCCAGCTCGCGTACGTCGAGCAGCGGCGCGCCGGCTGCCGGCGCCGCGACGTCGTGCCGGGACTGCTCGTCGAGGCGCTCCAGGACCTGCAGTTCTTTGCCGATCATCTTCTCCACCAGGCTGAGCTGAGGAAGCTCGCTCGTCGCGTACTCGCCGACGAGCTGGCCGTTGCGCAGCACGGTGATCCGGTCGGCGATGCCGTAGACCTGGTCGAGGAAGTGGGTGACGAAGAGGATCGCGATGCCGTCGTCGCGCAGCTGCCGCATCACCCGGAACAGCTGCGCGACCTCACCCGCGTCGAGGCTGGAGGTCGGCTCGTCCAGCACCAGGACCCGGGCCTTGATGTCGATGGCGCGCGCGATCGCCACCATCTGCTGCACGGCCAGCGAGTAGCTGCCGAGCTGCGCGTTGACGTCGATGTCCAGGTCGAGCCGCTTGAGCAGGGCCCGAGCCCGGCGGCGCATCTCCGCCCACCGGACCGCGCCCAGCCGGCGCGGTTCCCGCCCGATGAAGATGTTCTCCGCCACCGAGAGGTTGGTGCAGAGGTTGACCTCCTGGAAGACGGTGCTCACCCCGGCGGCGGTGGCCTGCATCGGACCGTTGAACGACACCTGCTCACCACCGAGCGTGACGGTGCCGTGGTCGGTGCCGTAGACCCCGGTCAGCACCTTGATGAGGGTGGACTTGCCGGCGCCGTTCTCGCCCATCAGCGCGTGCACCTCGCCGGGGAAGAGGCGGAAGTCCACGTTGTCGAGCGCGCGTACCCCGGGGAAGGACTTGCTGATCCCCGTCATTGTCAGGACTGGATGGCTCCCTGTCATGCCATCGGACCTTTCCTGCGGTTCGTGCGGAAGGCGCGCGGTGTACGCGGCCCGCTCGGGTCGATCACAGGCCCGGTCGTTCGGGCCTGCGCGCCGGCCGGGCCTCGGGCCCGGCCGCCGCGTCGGATGTCGAGGGGGTGAATCCCCCCGGTCCGGTCAGTACTTGCGGTTGGGCAGCGCCTCCTTGGCCTGCTCCTGGGTGAAGGTGGTCTCCTGGGTCTCGATCCGGGCCGGCACCGTCTCGCCGTTCTTCACCTTCTTGACCAGGTCCATCAGCTGGGGACCGAGCAGCGGGCTGCACTCGGCGATGAAGTTGAACTTGCCGTCGGCGAGGGCCTGCATGCCGTCCTTGACCGCGTCGACGGTGATGATCTTGATGTCCTTGCCGGGCACCTTCCCGGCCGCGGTGATCGCCTCGAGCGCGCCCAGGCCCATGTCGTCGTTGTGCGCGAAGAGCACGTCGATCTTCGGGTTGGCCTTCAGGAACTGCTCCATCACCTGCTTGCCGCCGGCGCGGGTGAAGTCACCGGACTGCGAAGCGATGATCTTGAGGTTCGGGTTGGCCCCGATCGCCTCGGCGAAGCCCTTCTTCCGGTCGTTGGCCGGCGCCGAGCCGGTCGTACCCTGCAGCTCGACGATGTTGACCGGGCCGGTGGCCGCCTTCTCCTGCTCCACCAGCCACTCCCCGGCGAGCCGGCCTTCCTTCACGAAGTCCGACCCGAGGAAGGTCTTGTAGAGGGACTTGTCGGCGGAGTCGACCGCCCGGTCGGTGAGGATGACCGGGATCTTGGCGTCCTTGGCCTCCTTGAGCACGGTGTCCCAGCCGGACTCCACCTTGGGCGAGAAGGCGATCACGTCGACCTTCTGCTGGATGAAGTTGCGGATGGCCTTGATCTGGTTCTCCTGCTTCTGCTGCGCGTCGTCGAACTTCAGCTCGATCCCGGCCTCGGTCGCGGCCTCCTTGATCGAGGTGGTGTTCGCCGTGCGCCACCCGCTCTCCGCGCCGACCTGGGAGAAGCCGAGCGTGATCGTGCCGTCGTCGCCGCCGCTGCCGCCGCTGCCGCCCGTGTCGCTGTTGCCGCAGGCTGCGACGCCGGTGGCGAGCAGCGCGGCGGCGAGCACCGCGATGATCTTGCGGGACGGCGGGTGGGTCCTCATTCTCTTCACCGCGAATCTCCTCGGGGGTAAACGTTCCGGGAGGCCCCGCGCCCGTTGGCGCACGGCCTGCGCTGGTGGTGGTGCTTCCGGGTGGTGCGACGCGGCCGGTCCGGGGGGACGGCCGCGCGATCGGGGGCGGCCGTCAGGGGCTCGCCGGTGAGGGGGGCCGCTGTCCGTAGGCGGTCTGGTAGCGGTCGTGCAGGGCGTCGACATCGGCCGCCGCCATCGGCAGCGGCGCGCCGAGCGCCCGGGTCAGGTGCGCCGTGCGGGCGATGTCCTCACACATGACCGCGGCCTTCACGGCGGCGCGGGCGTCCCGGCCGATGGTGAACACGCCGTGGTTGCGCATGAGCACGGCCGGCGAACGGTGCCCGGCGAGGGTCGCCACGATCCCCTTGCCGATGTCGTCGCCGCCGATCAGGGCGAACGGGCCGATGGGGATCTCACCGCCGAACTCGTCGGCCTGGGCGGTGAGGTGGCACGGGATCGACTCGCCCCGGGCCGCCCAGGCCGTCGCGTACCCGCTGTGGGTGTGCACCACCCCGCCCACCTCGGGCAGTGCGCGGTAGACGTAGGCGTGGGCGGCCGTGTCGCTCGACGGGGCGAAGTCCCCCTCGACCACGGTGCCGTCCAGATCGCACACGACCATGTTCTCCGGGGCGAGGTCGTCGTAGTCGACGCCGCTCGGCTTGATGACCATGAGGTTCTGTCCGGGCACCCGGGCCGAGACGTTCCCGGATGTCCACGCCACCAGCCGGTAGCGGGTGAGTTCGACGTGCAACCGGGCGACGCTCTCCCGCAGCCGCCGGATCTGCTGACCGGGCTCGGCGCTCACGCGACCACCTCCAGGGGCGTGTCGATCTGTGCCGCCGGTCGTTCGACGGCGGCGTTGCGGATCGCGCGCAGGCGGGACATGACGTCGTTGCCGCCGCGTCCGAAGTGGTCGTGCAGCGACCGGTACTCGGCGTAGAGCGCGTCGTAGGCGCGCGCCCGCTCGGGGTCCGGCCGGTAGGCGTCGCGGTCCACCCGGCCCATCGCCGCCGAGGCGGCGTGGACGTCCGGATAGGCGCCGGCGGCGACCGCCGCGTGGATGGCCGAGCCCAGCGCCGGCCCCTGCGCCGACCCGATCAGGCTCAGCGGCCGGTTGGTGACGTCGCTGTAGATCTGCATGAGCAGCGGGTTGGCGGTCAGGCCGCCGGCCACCACCAGCTCCCGGATCGGCACCCCCGCCTCGACGAACGCCTCGATGATCATGCGGGTGCCGTAGGCCGTCGCCTCCAGCAGTGCCCGGTAGACGTCCGCCGGCCGGGTGGCCAGGGTCAGCCCCAGGATGAGACCGCTCAGGTCGTGGTTGACCAGCAGGGACCGGTTGCCGTTCCACCAGTCCAGCGCGACCAGCCCGTGGGCGCCGACCGGCTGCGCCGCGGCCAGCTCGCAGAGCCGCTCGTGCGAGTCGACACCGGCCGGCGCCGCATGGTCGACGAACCAGCCGAAGATGTCGCCCACGCCGCTCTGGCCGGCCTCGTAGCCCCAGGCGCCGGGGCTGAGTCCACCCTCGACGACGCCGCACATGCCGGGCACCTCGGCCAGCTCGGTGCCGTTGACCACGTGGCAGGTCGAGGTGCCCATGATGGCGACCAGGTGGCCGGGGGCCAGCGCCTGCGCGGCGGCGGCCGTGACGTGGGCGTCGACGTTGCCGGCCGCGACCGCGATGCCCTCGGGCAGCCCGGTCCACGCGGCGGCCTCGGCGGTGAGCACGCCGGCCCGGGCACCGAGGGGAAGCAGCGGCCCGTCCAGCTTGGCGACGAAGTCGGCGAACCCCGGGTCGAGCGCCGCCAGGAAGTCCCGGGACGGGTATCGCCCGTCCTGGCGGATGCCCTTGTAGCCGGCCGTGCAGATGTTGCGGGTCTCCACGCCGCAGAGCTGCCAGACGATCCAGTCGGCCGCCTCGACGAACCGCGCGGCCCGACCGTAGATCTCCGGGTCCTCGTCGAGGATCTGGAGGCCCTTGGCGAACTGCCACTCGGCGGAGATCTTCCCGCCGTAGCGGTGGATCCAGGGCTCGCGCCGCTCGTGCGCGAGCGCGTTGATGCGGTCGGCGTGCGGCTGCGCGGCGTGGTGCTTCCACAGCTTCACCCAGGCGTGCGGCCGGCTGCGCAGCTCGGGCACCTCGCAGAGCGGGGTGCCGTCGGCCAGTGCGGGCAGGACCGTGCAGGCGGTGAAGTCCGTGGCGATGCCGACGACGCGGGCCGGGTCGATCCCCGCGGCGGCCACGGCGGCGGGCACCGCGTGCCGCAGCACGTCCCGGTAGTCCTCCGGGTCCTGCAACGCCCAGTCCGGCGGGAGCGGTGTCCCGTCCGGGAGCGTGGACTCGATCACCCCGTGCCGGTACTCGTGGACCGCGGTGCCGAGCTCCGCGCCGTCCCCGACCCGGACCACCAGCGCCCTGCCCGACAACGTTCCGAAGTCGACCCCGACGACGTACCGGTCCCCCGGTCCGGCCACCCCGACCACCTCCACATGCTGTGCCGTGGCCCACATTGTTAACGCTCACATCTGAGTCGGTCAAGATGTCCGTGCAACAGTCCGGTAACCACCGGAGTCACTGTGGAGACGTGCGGCGAGCGCAGCCGGCGCCCGCCGGCAGGCGTGCGGGCCGTCCGCGGCGAACACCACGAACCGGGCGGTCGCCCGGTGCCGGAGTCACGCGCTGTTAACGGTCACAGGGTGCGCCCTCGCGGACGCACGGCGGCCGGTCAGGCCGGCGGGCCGGCGACGCTCCGCCGGGAGATCAGGGTCGGTGCGATGGTCTGCCGCAGCTGCCCGACGGTGTCGGACTCGAGCTGCGCCAGCAACAGGTCCAGGCTGGCCCGGGCCACCGCGGCGAAGTCCGGCCGCACGGTGGTCAGCGGCGGGATGAAGTACGCCGCCTCCGGCACATCGTCGAAGCCCACCACGCTGATCTCGTCCGGCACCCGGCGGCCGTGCTCGTGCAGCGCCCGCAGCACGCCCAGCGCCAGGTGGTCGTTGGCGGTGAAGACCGCCGTCACCTCGGGCATCCGCGCCAGCATCTGCCCGCACCGGTAGCCCGACGCGGCCGACCAGTCCCCCGGAACCAGCGGCGGCACCTCGGCGCCGGCCGCCCGCAGGGCGTCCCGCCACCCCTCGATGCGCCCGGCGCTGTCGAACCAGTCGGCCGGCCCCGAGACGTGCCAGACCGTCCGGTGCCCCGCGTCCAGCAGGTGCTGCGTCGCCGCCCGCGCACCGGCCACCTGGTCCACCGTCACCAACGGCACCGGCCGGCGCGGATCACCGTCGACGGTCACCAGCGGCACGTCCTTGGGCAGGTGCTCCAGCGCCTCCCCGGCCGACTCCACCGGCGCGATCACCACGATCCCCGCCACCCGGTGCGCCAGGTGCCGCTCCACGGCCTCCGAGATGGAGACCTGGTCGAGGTCCCGCACACTGCCCACGGTGACCGCGAAGCCCTCCTCGGCGGCGGTCTGCTCCAGCGCCGCCAGCAATGACGCCGGGCCGTACAACGTGGTGTTCTGGGCGACCACCCCGATCACCTGGGAGCGGCCGGTCACCAGGGCGCGAGCCGCGCGGTTGGGCCGGTAGCCCAGCTCCACGATCGCCGCCTGCACCCGCAGGCGCGTCTGCTCGCGCACATTCGGATGCCCGTTCAGCACCCGGGACACGGTCTGGTGGGAAACCCCCGCGAGCCGGGCCACATCCGTCATCGCGGGACCACGCACGGCACTCACCCTTCCCCACGGGCCTACGACCGCCACGCCCCGGCAGCCCCGGCACGGCACCGGGCCCACCCGTCGCGAAACCAGCGCCAGTGTACGCCCCGGCGGACGCCGGTCCCGGCGCGGCGCGGCTGCGCCCCGCCGGGACCGTGCGGCCGGGCGCCGGACCCTCGTTCAGGGATCGAGGACGTGGTCGGCCGCGGCGCAGGATCAGGAGTACATCAGGTGCAGCGTCATCCCGGCGTCGGCGTGCGCCAGGTTGTGGCAGTGGTTGGCCCACATGCCGGGGTTGTCGGCCCGGAACGTCACCCGCCACACCTCGCCCGGGCGCACGTCGAAGGAGTCCAGCCACAACGGGCTCCCGGTCGCCGGCCGTCCGTCGCGGGACAGCACCAGGACGTGATGGCCGTGCAGGTGCCACGGGTGCACGGTCTGGGACCGGTTCACGATGGTGAACTCGACGGTGTCGCCGAAGCGAACGACCTGCGGCGGGATGTCCGGGTCGGCGGCGCCGTTGACGGTGTGGGCGTAGCGCGGGAGCAGCCCGTGCAGGTCGAGACCGCGGTCGAGAACGAGGGTGAACGTCCGGTCGAAGCGGGACCACGGCACCGGGGCGCTCGCGCCGTAGCCGAGCGGATCCAGCACCGGCCACCCGCCGGTCGCCGTCGACACCGGTCCGGTCGAGTAGACGGCCCGTCCGTCGACGAACAGCGCCACCGGCGTGGCGGGCGCGGTGAACACCAGGTCGTAGCGTCCCCCGGCCGGGATGAGCACGGCGGTGTCCTCGATCGACGTCGGGCCCCGCAGGTCGGATCCGTCGATCGCGGCGACCCGGAACGGTGTGCCGGCCAGGGCGTACCGGTGGGTCGTGCTGTCGGTGTTGATCAACCGTAGCCGCACGGGCGTCCCCGCCCCGACCGACTCGGTTCTCGGCGCGGGCAGCGGACGGCCGGAGAGGGTGTGCACCGGCACCGTGACGTCGACGCCGGTCACCGGCGCCGGGCGCACCACGAGGACGCCGTAGAGCCCCATCCGCACGCCGAGGTCGGACACCGCGTGCGTGTGGTACCAGTAGGTCCCGGCCTGGTCGGCGCGGAACCGGTAGACGAACTCCTGCCCCGGCAGCACCGCCGCCTGCGTGATGCCGGGCACCCCGTCCTGGCTGTTCGGCACGTCGTACCCGTGCCAGTGCAGCGTGACGCCGCGCGCGATGTCCCGGTTCCGCAGCGTCACCTCCAGGACGTCGCCGACCGTGGCGGTCAGCTCCGGCCCGGGAACCTGCCCGTCGAACGCCCACGCCGCCACGTCACGGCCGCTCACGCGTACCGTCGCCGTCCCGGCCGTCAGGGTGAACCGCCTCGTCGGCTCCCCCACGGTCCGCGCCTCCCCCGGTCCGTGATCATGGGGTACGCCGGGAGCGGCGGCCGGGGCGGCGGCCAGCCCGGTCCCGGTCAGCAGCGCCGCGACCGCCACCACGACGGCCACCCGGGAGACCGTCCGCGACGGGGGCGCGCCGAGGAAGCGCCACGAGACCGCGGTCGCCGTGACGACCCCGGCGACCGCGAGCAGCCCCGCGCCCGCCGACGCGGGATAGCCGTGCAGGACCGTCACGAACAGCGCGGCGCTGTCGGCGTACCCGGCGAACAGGAGCGGGACCGCGACGGCGCGGATGTCGCCCGGGACCCGCAGCAGCCGCGGCCCGGCGACGAGCACGGCCGCGAGCGACAGCGGCGCGGCGATGAGGACCTTCTCCGCCGCGAACCACCAGCCGGCGCGCGCGAGCGCGGTGATCGTGATGGCGCGGGCGAGCGTGGCGAGCAGCGCGAGTGCCGCCAGGCCGAGCGCGAGCGGGCGGCGCCGGGCGGCCGACGCGGCGCCGCCGCCCAGCCACCCGGCGGCCGCGAGGACCGCGATCACGAGGTCGGCCGCGAGCAGCGAACCGACGGTCATGCCGGCTCTCCTTCCCGGACGGTCACCGGGACGGCCTCGGCCGGCGCCGGGCGGCCCAGCCCACGCGCCCCCCGGACCACGCCGACCACCACGTGCACCGCGACGATCCCGTTGACCGCGTGCAACCCGGCGACGGTCAGGCCGAACGGCGTGCTGACGCCGGCGCCGTCGGTCAGTCCGTTGGCCAGCCCGGCGAGGAGCGCCTGCAGGATGACGAGGCCGAGCGGCAGGGCCGTCAGTCCGACGAGCCGGCCCGGCGCCCTCGCCAGCGCGGCAAAGCCGATGGTGAGCAGGTTGAGCACCGGGATGACCGCCATCCCGGTGGCGCTGTGCAGCGCGAAGGCGCCCTCGCCCCCGGGTTTCGTGAACGCGCCCACGGCGGCGAACACGAACTGCAGGGCGAACGCGGCGAGCAACAGGCTGCTGGTGATGACGAAGGCCTTGCGCATGGTGATCTCCTCTAGAGACGAGCCGAGGTCAGTGCCCGGGCAACGTGATCGGTGGCCGTGATCGCGCCGTACGCGACCAGTCGCACGAGGTCGGTGTCGCCCGGATGGGACAGCCGCCAGAGGGCGACGTCGCCCACGCTGATCGCGCTGGGCGCGAACGCCGCGAGCAGCGCGATCCGCGTCCCGACGCGGTCCACCCCGGGCACGTCCCGGACCAGGTCGACGGCCCAGTCGGCGGGCCGCTCCGGGAACCGTCCGTCCTCCCAGCGCACGGTCGCGGCGACGGTCTGGCGGGCCACGTCCCCCAGCAGGTCCCCGCCGCGCAGGGCGGCGTTGCGCAGCGACGCGTACGCCACGCCGACCGGGCTGTCCCCGGCCCAGGCCGGTGGCGCCGCCGAGCCGGCGTCGACGAGCGGGAGACCCCGGCCGGGCTCCCGCCCCGCGCGGGCCGTCCGGGCGTAGAGCCGGCCACCCACCGACCGCACCACCGGTGAACGCTGCAGGCCGCCGGGCAGCAGATCCGGATCGAGCAGCGCCGACACGACCCGGTTGATGAAGTGGAAGGCGAGCAGGGTGCCGGTGAGTTCCGGGCCGTACCGGCCGGTCCAGTCGGCCGCCGCCGGGTGGCGGCTGGCCTCGGCCCAGCGGGCGAGCGCGGCGTGCCCCGGCTCCGGCGGGGTCCCGCCCCGGGCGATGACCTCGGCCAGCGCGTGCTCGCCCAGCGCGTGCAGCAGCATCACGTGTGCGTCGACGCAGAACCGGCAGCGGTTGGCCCGGGACACCGCGGACGCCACCAGCTCACGGTCGACCCGGGACGCGTCACCGGCGAGCAGGGCCTCGCGCATCAGCGCCCAGGTCGCGGCCAGCAGCTCCGGCACGACCGACAGCGCCTGGAAGGTGGGCACCGGCCCGAGGAACTCGTCCCGCAGCTGGCGGTAGACCTCCGCGGTGAGACCCGTCGCGGCCGACGCCTTCTCGGGGGTGAAGAAGCGGTATGTCATGCGTTCGATGCTTGTCCCGGCAGGGCGGGAAAGCGTCGTGCCGCCGCAGGCACTTGCCCGGCCGTCGATACCACGCCCGCGGTACGCCCCGTCTACCACGGAAGCGGGATGCTCCCCCGCCGACCGCCGTTCTACAGTTCGACCATGCGCCGCGACCTGCCGTACGCCCTCAGCGGCCTCGCCCTCGGGGCCCTCCTGCTCGGCAACGCCGCGATCGCGCCGGACGCCGCGCCGGTGGGGGTGGCCGACGTCGCCCTCGTCCTGGTCATGGCGGCGGCCCTGGCGGTGTGCCGGCGGCACCCCGTGGTGGCGGTGAGCCTGGTGACCGCCACCATGCTGGCCCTCCACGTCCGGGTCCATTCCGGGGTGTCCGCGGCGTTCCCCGTCCTCGGCGTCGTCTACGTGGCCGCCTGGCGGGGACACCGGTCGGTCGCCGCCCTGGCCAGCGTCGTCTTCCTCGGCGGCTTCCTGGCCCGCGACATGTCGGTCGCGCCCGCCGGCCGGCCCGGCCAGCTGATCGCCGAGCGGACCGCCCTGCTGCTGGGCTGGTTCGTCGCGGCCAACGTCGCCGGGCTCGTCGCGCGGCAGCGCCGGGCGTACCTGGAACAGGTCGAGCAGCGGGCCGTCGAGGCGGAACGCACCCGCGAGGAGATGGCGTTGCGCCGCGCCGGGGAGGAGCGCCTGCGCATCGCCCGCGATCTGCACGACACGCTGACCCACAACATCTCCGTGATCAAGGTGCAGGCCGGGATCGCCGTGCACCTGGCCCGCAAGCACGGCGAGGAACCGTCGTCCACGCTGCTGGCGATCCAGGAGGCCAGCAGCGCCGCGATGCGGGAGTTGCGGGCGACACTGGACGTCCTGCGCGCACCGTCGGACGGGGACCCCGTCGGGCTGGCCCGGGTCGACGAACTCGCCCAGCGGACCCGCGCGGCCGGCGTACCGGTGCGGTTGACCGTCACCGGTCAGCCCGGGGAACTGCCCGCCGAGGTCGACCAGGCGGGGTATCGCGTCGTCCAGGAGGCCCTGACCAACGTGGCCCGCCACGCCGGCCCGGCCAGCGCCGAGATCCACGTCGAGTACGCCCCGGCGCAGCTGACCGTCTCGGTGACCGACGACGGTCAGGCGTCGCCGGTCCGGCCGGTGACACCGGGGGTGGGCCTGAGCGGCATGCGGGAACGGGTCACCGGGCTGGGCGGCACGCTGCGAGCCGCCGCCCGCGACGGCGGCGGGTTCACGGTACGGGCCACCTTCCCGCTGGGCGGACCGGTCCCACCGGCCCGGTCCGCCACGGGTCGTGACGGCTCCGACCGGAGCGGGCAGCCGGCATGACCGAGCGTGCGCACGAGGTGCCGACGGCCCGGTCCGACCCGGATCGGGGCGGCATCATCCGGGTCCTGCTCGCCGACGACCAGGCCCTCATGCGGGCCGGTTTCCGGGCGTTGCTCGACGCCGAGGAGGGTCTGGAGGTCGTCGGCGAGGCCGCCGACGGCGCTTCGGCCGTCCACCTGGCCCGGCGCCTGCGGCCGGACGTCGTGTTGATGGACGTGCAGATGCCGGGCCTCGACGGCATCGAAGCCACCCGGCGCCTCGCCGCCGACCCCGACCTCACCGCGGTCCGCGTCCTCATCCTCACCAACTACGGGCTCGACTCCTACGTCTTCGCCGCCCTGCGCGCGGGCGCCAGCGGGTTCCTGCTCAAGGACGCCGACCCCGCCGACCTGCTGCAGGCCGTCGGCGTCGTGGCCCGCGGCGACGCGCTGCTCGCCCCGGCGGTCACGCGTTCGCTGATCAGCGAGTTCGTGGCCGGCCCCCGACCGGCCGACCCGGCGGCCGGCCGCGACGTGCTGACCGCCCGGGAGCAGGAGGTCGTCGCGCTCGTCGCCCGGGGGCTGAGCAACGACGAGATCGCCGAGGGCATGGTGATCAGCCCGTTGACCGCCAAGACCCACGTCAATCGGGCGATGACCAAGCTGCACTGCCGCGACCGCGCCCAGCTGGTCGTGTGGGCGTACGAGTCGGGGCTCATCGCGCCGCGGCGGCGGTGACAGCGCGCCGATCAGGTGCTGCCGGCGGCTTGACCCGGCGACGGCAGTGGTGATACCGAGATCAGCACGCCGGCGGCCGCCGAGCCGCGCGCAGCACCACACGGGGGAGAAACATCAGCATGCTCGACTCTGCGACGACCCAGGTGATCCCAGCGGTACCGCCGCCGCCCCGCCCCCGGCGGCGGCGACTCCCGGTGCTGGTCAGCATCCTGACGACCCTGCTCCTGGCCGCCGTCGTGCTGGTGGCGGTCGAACCGCTGCGCCACCCGCTGCCCGCGCCGACCGTCACGCGGACGCTGGCCGCGTCGACGGTCATCCCCGGCACGGCGCCCAGGGTGCCGTGGCCGCAGTCCGGGCAGGCCGCCCTCTTCGTGGAGGGTGTCGGGTCCCTGGGCACCTCCGGCGGCGACGAGCCGCTGCCCATCGGCAGCGTGGCCAAGGTGATGACCGCCTACGTCATCCTGACCGAACACCCCCTCGACCGGGGCGAGCACGGGCCGAAACTCACGGTCAGCGCGGCGCAGGCGGCCGCCTACCCGAGCGAGCTGGCGCGCGGCGAGTCCCTCGTCCGGGTCGCCGCGGGCGCCGTCTTCACCGAGCGCCAGGCCCTCCAGGCGGTGCTGCTGCCGTCGGCGAACAACATGGCGCGGATCCTCGCCGCCTGGGACGCCGGCAGCATCGGCGCGTTCGTCGACAAGATGAACGACACGGCCGCCGAGCTCGGCATGAAGAACACCCGCTACACCGATCCGTCCGGGCTCAGTCCGGAGACCGTCAGCACCGCCGCCGACCAGGTGATCGTCGCCCGCAAGGCGATGGCGCTGCCCGCGTTCGCGGAGATCGTGGCCCAGAAGAAGGCCACCCTGCCCGTCGCCGGCGAGGTGCGGAACTACAACTCGCTCGTGGGCCGGGACGGCGTCGTGGGGATCAAGACCGGGTCCACCGACGAGGCCGGCGGCTGCTTGTCCTTCGCGTTCGTCGTCACCGTGGGCGGCCGGAAGATCACCGTCGTGGGCGCCGTCCTCGGGCAGCCCGGCGCCGACACCCCGGTGCAGCTGGAGCGGGTCTTCCGGGTGACCCGCTCGCTGATCCGCAGCGTCAACGCCGCGATCAAGCTGTACCCGGCCGTCCGGGCCGGCGATCCGGTCGCCACGGTCCGCGGGCCGTTCGGTGCCGAGACCACGCTGACCGCCACGAAGGACCTCTCCGTGGTCGGCTGGCCCGGCCTCCGGGTCAAGCTGGCCACCGAGATCCCGGCCGTGCCGGCCGAGCTGCCCGCCGGATCCGCACACGGCCGGGTCAGCGCCGCCGCCGGCGGCGGCAAGCCCGTCACGACCCCGCTCCAGTCGGGCGTACGGCTCGATGCCCCCGGCACCTGGGACCGCATCCGCCGGCACCGCTGACCGGGGCGCGGTCGCCGCTCCGCGGTGCGGTGGTACGGCGTGCCGGCCCTCCGCCGGCACACCCGGTCACCGCAGCAGGCTCGCGGCCCCGACCACCGCCTGCTTGAAGCTCGCGAGCGCCTCGTCGTAGTTCGCCGTCCGCAGCTGGTCGCGGCCGTCGGCGATCAGACCGGCGATCCTCGCGAGTTCCGTGGTCGACTCCGGGCTGGCCACCTGTGCCCGCGCCAGTTCGGTCCTGGCGATCGATTCGCCGGTGAGCCCGATCTGCTGCAGCTGCGTGCTCGACGACGCGCCCCGCGACTGCGCGGTGAGCAGGTGCGACGTCGCATGCCCGAGCTTGGTGACGGCGGCGACCGCGTTCCCGGCCAGCAACGCGTCCAGGGCACCGTTGCGTGCGGCGCCGCCGTGGTTGCCGATGAGCTCGTCGCGTGCCGAGAGCAGGGCTGACCGCACCGCCGGCGTGGCGGACGGAAGCATGGCGGTGAGCTGGTCGGCGATGTCCTGGATCAGGTCGGCGGGCGGACGGATCACCACCGGAACCGTCGATGTCGCGGGCGCGAACTGGCCGACGCGCTGGGTCTCGACGGTGAGCTGGTAGGTGCCGGCAGGCAGATCCGGCGGAGCGGTGACCGTCGCCGTGCCGGTCGTGTCGGTCGTGGCGATGGCGGTGAACGCCACGACGCCCTCGTGAGTGAGAGTGAACGTCACGCTGGCTCCCGCGACACCGACCCTGGCGTCGTCCTCGGGCGCGAGCCTGGCGGAGAAGGTGGGCGTGGCGCCGGCCGGCGCCAGCGCGAGCACTCCGGCGAGGTCGAGCCGGGTGGTTCTGAGCGCGACCTCGACCGTCAACGGGGAGGTCGTCACGACGGCGGAGTTGGTCTGGCTCCAGCCTCGGATCGCGATGTCGTACGTCCCGACGGCCGCGCCGGCGTCCGGGGTGAGGGTTGTCCGGGCGAGGGCGGTCTCCCCGGCGCAGAGGATCCGCGCGCCCCTGGTCATCGTCCAGCCGGGCGGCAGGTTCACGGGCTCGACGAAGAACGTGTCGCAGCCGGACTCGGCGGTGTTCATGATGGGCACGTCGATCGTCCGGCTGCCCGCCGCGACGGCGCGGACCGGGCCGGCCCGGTCCAGCGGGTAGGTGTCGACCAGGACGCCCGGACCCGGCACGTCGAAGTACGCCCGGATCGTCTCGCCCCTGGGCCCGATCGCACGGACCGCCACACCCGACGGCGTGCCATCGGCCCACTCCCGCGCCATCGTCCGCTGCGGGGTGTCCGGGTCGGAGGGATCCCAGGCGTCCCGGCTCGACCCGCCGTAGTTGTTCGTGGGGGTCGTCGTGCCGTCGGGCAGCATCGGCTCGATCGGCCGCAGACCGTTGGCGACGCCCAACGAGTTGTCGTTGACGCGCCAGATGACGAGCCCGGAGTCACTCGCGCCCTGGTCGTAGGTGCCCGGCGTCCGCTCGCGGTTCTCCACCATGAAGTAGTCGTTCGTGCCGTCGGCGGGGTCGTACAGGATGAAGGAGTCCCCCGTGGTGTCGGCCCGCCGGATGTCGTAGAAGCCGTCGGTCTCCACCACGGCCGGCGTGGTCCAGCCCAGGTGCATCTTCGTCCAGGAATTCGGTGCGAACAGGGTCGTGTCCGGCAGGCTGCAGGTCGGCCCGGCGAAGTCGAGCCGCCCGGCGCCGAAGCCGTAGAGGTCCGCCATGTCGGTCAGGGCGTGGCCGTTCTCGTGGATGATCGTGATCAGGTTGGTCGCGGTGTTGACCAACGGCACCTGCAGGGCGTTCAGGTTGGTGCCGTCCAGCGTGACGGCGGCGACGCCGCTGTTCAGCCCGCAGCCCTGCCCCAGGGGGAGGCTGGGTTCGGCCTCGAGCATGTTGACGATGATCTCCTGGTTGTCGAGTCGGCCGTTCCCGTCGACGTCGTAGGTCGAGTAGTCGAAGAACGGGTCGGCGAGCTCGAGCAACGTCCTGTTGCGCTGCGGGATCGAGCTGGCCAGGAACTGCGCCTTCGTCCCCGGATAGTGCACCTGCACGACACCGTCCTGGGCGATCCCCTGCGACTCCGAGGCCGGGAAGACGAACAGGTCGTTGAACGACAACCGCCGGAAGAAGTCCCCGACGCTCGGAAAGGTGGTGCTGGGGAAGCCGGTGCCGAAGTAGCGCCGGGCCACCGTCGTCGCGTCGAAGCCGCTCGGGTAGTCGACGTCGTCCCAGCGGATGTAGATCACGAGGAGGGCCCGGTCCGCCTGGCCACCGGCATGACTGAACAGGGGCCGGTTCACGTGCGTGGTACCGGGGTGGGAGAAGTCGTGCGGCGGGGAGGGGTACGGCGCGGCCAGCGCCGGCGCAGCGAGGCCGAGGGCGACGACGAGGACCACGAGGAAGGTGCCGGCTCTGCGCATCATGATGGCCTCTGGATGCTGGTGACGACTCTGTCACCATCTCTACGCCCCTGGGAGCGCGGCAGCAATGAACCGTTCGGCCATCGGACGCGGGCTTCCAGGCGGCCGCCTGCACCGCGGGTAACCTGGGGAAACCTCAGTCCTCGACGGAGCCGGCGGCCTCGACGGTCGAGACCGGAGTCCCCAGTTCGACGGTACGGGAGACGGTGCAGAGCCGGTCGTGCGACTGCTGCAGCGATCGGGGCAGCGCCTCGCGCGCCTTGTCGCCGTCGGCGCCCGGCGGAAACGTCACGGTGAACTCGACCTTGAGGTTCTGCATCCGGTTGCCGCCGGCCTCGTCCCGGATCTTGTCGCCCGTGACGTCGACGGTGAACCGGGTCGGTTCGGCGCGGCGGCTCGTGATGTAGTCCACGTCGATCGCGGTGCAGCCGCCGATGGCGGCCAGCAGCAGCTCCACCGGCGTGAAGTCCCCGTCCTCACCCGTGCCCATCGCCATCGACCCGCCGCGGATGTTCCGCGCGACGTACTTCCCCATGCTGGTGCGCTCGATCTCCACCGAGCGGAAGGTGTCCTCACTCATGACAGAAAGCTACCCGGCGTCCGAGCAGCCTGGCGCGCTACCCGGACCGACTGGGTCCGGCCGTGGCGGCCTGGAACAGCGCCGCCGTCGACCGGAGGTGATCGGCCAGCTCCGGCGGGCCGTCGACGTCGAACGGCAGCCCGATCGACGCCAACCGGAGCGCATGCCATTCGAGGGTGTCCGGCGGCGCGAGCCACCGGCAGGTGCCGTCCGGCTGGTCGCTCAGGGTGCCCGGCGGGGGCCCACCCAGCCGGTCCACGACCTGGGCGGCCGGCGCGTGGATCACGACGTCGGCCCGGTACGTCGGGGCCATCCGCATGGTCCGCTCGGCGACGAACGCGGCGACGTCTCCCCCGGGTACGTCCCTCGTGGCCGCCCGGGCACCGGTCGCGGCCACCGCCGTGACCCGGTCCAACCGGAAGGTCCGCCAGTCGTCGCGGTCGAGGTCGAACGCGAGCAGGTACCAGCGCCGGCCCGCCGTGACCAGGGCGCGCGGCTCGACGTGCCGGCCCTCGTCGCGGTGCCGGAACCGCAGCCGTTCGTGGTTGGCGATCGCCGCGGCGGCGGCGACCAGCGCGTCGGGGTCCACCGCCTCCCCGGCGACTGAGAACGGGTGGGTCACAGTGGAGGTGGTCAGCGTGTCGACCCGGCGCCGCAGCCGGGCCGGCAGGACCTGGAGCAGCTTGCCCATCGCGCGCACCGCCGCCTCGTCCACGCCGGTCACCGGCTGCGCCGCGGCCGTGCGCAGCCCGATGGCCACGGCGACCGCCTCGTCGTCCTCCAGCAGCAGCGGCGGCATCGCCGCGCCGGCGGTCAGCCGGTACCCGCCCATCCCGCCCTGCTCGGCGTGCACCGGATAGCCGAGCTCGCGTAGCCGGTCGATGTCGCGCCGCACGGTGCGGCCGGACACCCCGAGTCGCCCCGCCAGTTCACTCCCCGACCACAGCCGGGGGGTCTGCAACAGCGACAGCAGGGAGAGCAGGCGGGCACGCGCGTCGGACATGGCCGCCATTGTGCCGCTCGACTAGGACGGAAACTGACCTATACGCGATCTACGGTGGGCGCAGTTCGCTTCGACACGAGGAGATTCACCATGAGCAGCACCGCACCCGCCGGCTACACGACCGCCGCGCCGTGGATCGTCACCCCGGACACCGGCCAGTTGCTGGACTTCGTCACCGCCGTGTTCGGCGGGGTCGAGCTGGCGCGGGTACGGCTGGAGGACGGGACCATCGGCCACGCCGAGATCCGCGTCGGCGACACCATCCTGCTCGCCTTCGACCAGCAACCGGACTGGCCGGCCATGCCGTCGCTGCTGCGGGTCTTCGTCGCCGACGCCGACGCCGCGACCGAGCGCGCGATCGCCGCCGGAGCCCGCGTGGTCACCGCACCGGCCACCCACGCCTTCGGCCAGCGGGGCGGCCGGGTGCGCGACCCGTTCGGCAACATCTGGTGGATCAGCGCGGTGGTCGAGGACGTCGCACCCGAGGTGGGAATGCGGCGGCTCGCCGAACCCCGGTACGCCGAGGCGATGCGCGACGCGCAGGAGACCCTGGACCGGGAGCTGAGCGGCCGCACCGACAGCGTCGTCAGCCGCCCGTTGATCGGCTGACGCCACACGGGCGCGGTGGACGACCGGTCACCCGACGCCGCCGGTCCGCCCGGTACCGCGGGTGGCGTCCTGTTCGTACCATCGCCGTTGTCGGCGTTGGAGGTCGTCATGTCGGTCGAGGATCGGGCAGGGAAGCCGAAGCTTCCGCCGCGGTGGTTCATCCGGCTGGCCTGGTCGGTGCACCGGGGTCTGTACCGGGCCTTCCGGGGACGGGTCCTCTGGCGGCCGCGGGCCGACCGCTGGGGCACCCTGCGGCTGTCCACGACCGGGCGCCGCACCGGCCAGCAGCGCAGCGTCATCGTCGCGTACCTGGAGGACGGGCCCAATCTGTTCACGCTGGCGATGAACGGCTGGGGTGAGGGCGAGCCCGCCTGGTGGCTCAACCTGCAGGCGCATCCGGAGGCGGCTGTCGACCTGGTCGGCGGGCGGCGGCTCGTCCGCGGGCGCGCCGCGACGGGCGACGAGCGGTCGCGGCTGTGGGCCCGCTGGCGCGAGATTGAGGCGAACCTCGACGCGCAGGCGGCGCTCCGGTCGTCCGAGACCGCCGTGGTGGTCCTGGAACCCCGCCCCGCCGGGTAGGAACGGCTGAGCTCGACACCCACCCCGGGGCGGGCGGCGGTCAGTCGAACTGGACGATCAGCTCGGCGACCCGGCCGCCGCTGTAGCCGAGCGTCAGTGTGCCGGTGCCGCCGCGCGACCAGGCGAAGGTGATGACGTCGCGGTCGCCGTCGGAGCGGATGCCGTTGACCCGGATGGTGTCGTCGGGCGGCTGTTCGGCGTAGGCGATCGCGATGGCGTCGCGTCCCCGCTGTGGTCCGACGGCCCGCCCGACGAAGGTCATGATCGCGTGGGGATGCAGGGCGTCGAGGAACGGCGCCCAGTCACCGCTGGTGACCGCGGTGTTGAAGCGCGCGACGTGGGCTCTGGCCGCTGCCTCCGTCATGGCCGTCACGGTACGGCAGGTGGGCCTCGGACGGCGCCCACGGAACGCGCTCGGGGATGCGGCTGATCAGCGGAGGCAGGGTCCGGGGCGGCGCCGTCACGGCCGCCGCCCCGGACCCGGACGGGAGTCAGGCGATCCGGTAGGCCCGCTGGATCGTCTGGGTCACCGAGTTGCCGGCGGTGTCGGTGGCCGTCAGGCGCAGCGAGACGAAGCCGGGCCGTCGCGGGTGCTTGACGAGGGCGACATCCCGGTGCACCGGCAGCGTGACCCACGTCCGCCCGTCGTCGAACGAGGCCGACACGGCGAGCGTCCGGTTGGGTGCGGCCGTGGAGCCCGCCAGCCGGTCCAGTGCCACGGGCAGGGCCATCGTCGTGCCGGCCCGGGCCGTGTTCGTGTCGTCGAGGTCGGGCATCGGCCGGGCCGTCGTCAGGGGCAGCCGTTCCGGCGTGGCGGTGTGGGCCGAGGTGAAGGTCCACGCCACGGAGACCGACGTCGACAGGGTGTCCGGCGCGCCGCGGGTGACCGTCGCCTCCAGGCGGTAGGTGGCTCTGCCGGGAGGCACCGGGAAGTCCGCGTACGGGCTGTCCGCGGTGGCGATCTCCGTCCCGTCGCGGGACAGCCGGAGGTGGACCGCCAGGTCGTCGCGGCTGGCGGGGCGGCCGGTCGCGTCGCCGAACAGGGGCGGCGACGCCACCGAGATGGTGTCGCCGTCACGGCCCGCGTACGCCAGCGGCGCCAGGGCCGGGGCGCGGCCCATCGTGGGCCCGAAGGGGGCGGCGTTCCAGGTCTGGGTGTACGTCCTGCCCGGCGTGAAGGTGGACTCCTCGGTGGTGAGGTTGTCGCCCTCGACGAACGTGGACGTCCAGACGATGCCGCCGTCGGTGTTGTAGTACTCGGTGGCCCGGAACGGCAGGTCGAACGACGTGCTCGAACCGACCGGCCCCGGGCCGTCGGGCGACGCCGCGCGGTGGAACCGGACGGCGGTCGCCGTGCTGGACTGACTCCGGTAGGTCGCCTTCACGGTGGCGAGGTTCTTCGGCGACAGCGTCCGGGCGAGGCCGGTGAACATGTCGCCCTGGCGGACGTACGCGAGGTCGTACGTGTAGGGGCTGTTCCGGAAGCTCCGGTCGGGCCCCGGGCGGGCGAGCCCGACCCCCAGCGTCGCGGTGAACTCGGGGGCCGCCACGGCGGGGCCGATCCGGCCGAAGAAGATCTCCCCGAACGACACCCCGCTGAGCTGGACGCCGGGGTAGCGAAGTCCGTCGTTCCAGTTCGCGCTCACGTTGATCGAAACCGGGGCGGCGTCCCGCTGGGGCACGGTGAGCGCGATCGGCTTGGCGGTACGGGCGTCGAGCGCCTCGGTGACCGGGCCGTGCACGTCCAGGACCGGCTGCACGAGCAGGGTCGACACGTCGCCCTCGTGGATGGTGCTGTACAGCGCGTACCGGCCCTTGGGCAGCCGCAGGATCCCACCGCCCGGCTGACCGGCCAGGGTGGTGAACTCGCCCGTGGTCAGGTTCGCCGCCACGGTCTGGTACTCGGTGGCCGGTCCGCCGTCGCGTCCGGTCTGGTCGATGCGGACGTCGTAGCTCTCGATCTCGCGGTTGAGCGCGAACGGCGTCCGTACCCGCAGGTCGCCGGCGCCGGTGGCGACCAGCGCGCCCTGGTAGACGCCGTCGGCGGCGTCCACCCGGGTGTCCACGGTGATCGTCGCCTCGGCGCGGCCGCCGGCCGGCACCATCAGGTTGGCCGGGCTGACGGTGACCATCCCGGCCGGCGCCGAGGCGATGCTCAGCGCCAGGGTGGCCGGCGCGGTGCCCGTGTTGCGGTAGCCGACGACCTGGGTGAACGGGGTGTCGTCGGCGTGGGGCCAGCGCTGGACCGGGAAGTCGATGGCGCCGACCTCCGCGGCGATGGGCTGGGCGACGGCGCGGCCGATGTCCACCCGGCCGACGCCCACCTCGTAGAGGGTGTTCTCGGCGGCCGGCTGGGCCGAGTCCATGAGGGCGGCCTTGAGCTGCGGCCCGGACCAGTCGGGATGCTGTCCGGCGAGGATCGCGGCGGAACCGGCCACGTGCGGAGTCGCCATCGAGGTGCCCGACATGGAGGCGTAGTCACCGCCGGGGGCTGCCGCCACGATGTCCACGCCCGGCGCGCTGATCTCCGGCTTGATGTGGTTGTCGCCGAGGCGGGGACCCTTGCTGGAGAAGTAGGCCCGCTGGTCGTCGGCGTCGACGGCGGCGACCGCGAGGGCGTCGTCCGCGGTGGCCGGCGAGGAGACCGACTTCGGCTTCCCCTCATTGCCGGCGGCGACCACGAAGAGCGTGCCGTACCGGGTACTCAGGTCCTGGACCGCGGTCTCCAGCGGGTCGAGACCGGGGGTGTCGGTGCCGCCCACGCTCAGGTTGACGACCCGGGCCATGGGCGCGGCCCACTGCATGGCCGTGATGATGTCCGAGTCCTGGCAGTCGTAGGTGGCGCAGACCTTGCCGACGAGCAGCTTCGCGCCCGGGGCCACGCCGCGGGACCTGCCGCCGGAGGCGGCTCCGCTGCCGACGATGGTCGAGGCCACGTGGGTGCCGTGACCCACGTTGTCGGCGGGATCGTTGCCGCCGGTGAAGTCCCGAACCTCCGCGAGGTGTCCGGCGAAGTCGGGGTGGTTGGCGTCGATTCCGGTGTCCAGGACCCCGACGGTGACGCCGGTGCCGTCGAAGCCGGCCTGCCAGGCCGCGGGCGCACCGATGTGCGGCACGCTGTGCTCCAGGGACACCCGGCGCTTGCCGTCCAGCCAGACGTGGGTGACCCCGGCGGCGAGGGTCCGTTCCGACGGCGTGCCGCGGGTGAGTGACGACCAGAGCGTGACCCGGTCGTCGATGTCCGCGCGCACGGCGAGGGCGTGGGCGGCGGGCAGGTCGGCCCGCACCCGCCCGGCACCCCCGACGGTGGCGGACCGCGCCTGCGCCGCGGCGTCCTCCGGGTACGCGACCAGCAGCGGCAGTTCCGGCGTCCGGTCGTCGTAGCCGAACTCGCCGAGCGTGGTGAGGTCGAACAGCCGCCGGTCGAGTCGACCGTCGTGCAGCAGCGGCACCGCGTCCACCGGGACGACGTACTGGTGGCCCCCTTCCCGGGTGCTCACGAACCGCATGTCCGCCCGCCCGGGTGCCCGCTGGATGTCGGGGCGGCCGTCCGCGCCCAGCGACACCCGGTCCCCGGTGATCAGGGTGAAGGTGCCGCCCGTGCTCGTGCCCGAGGCCGTGGGCGCGGGCCTCTCCTGCGCGTCCGCGGAAGGGGCCGTCAGGCCCGCCACCGCCAGCGCGGTCGCGAGCACCCCCGCCGTCAGGGCGCGTCGTTGCCGTCGTCGCACATCGTCCTCTCCGCCCCGGGCCTCTCCCGGGACGGCACGATGACGCCTGGTCGGGCCGACGGGTTGATCATCCCCCCTGTGATCGTGGTCACAATCTCGGCCCGTGCGGCGCGACCCGGCAACGCTCCCCTGTTGCATGCCGCGGTGACGGTACGAGGCTCGGGGGCAGGCCAGATGGGTGACGCCGAAGAGTTCGACGCCCTCTACGCGGCCTGCGCGGGACGGATCGTCGGTCACGTCTACATGCTGACCGGCAACCGCGGCGAGGCGGAGGACGCCGTCGCCGAGGCCTTCATGCGGGCCTGGCAGCGCTGGCGGACCGTGCGGGAGGCGGACAGCCCGGAGGCCTGGGTCCGCCGGGTCGCCTCCCGGATCGCGGTGAGCAGCTGGCGCAAGACCTTCAACCGGATCCGCGCGCACCGCCGGGCCGCGGCCGACCAGATCGTGCCCGGGCTCAACGAGGACCACGTCGCCCTGCTGCAGGCGCTGCGGCGGCTGAACGCCAACCAGCGCCGCGCCCTGGTGCTCTACCACCTGAACGATCTCAGCGTCGCCGAGGTGGCCGCCGAGATGCGGGCGCCCGTCGGAACCGTCAAGACATACCTCGCCCGAGGCCGGAGAGCGATGGCGCAGATGCTGACCGAGACGTACCCCGAGGAGACCCACCATGGCTGATCCTCGCGACGACCTCAGGGCGATCGCCGACGGAGTCCGGCGTGTCACGACGCTGCCGCCGGCAGAGAGCCTGCGCCGTCGCAGCGACCGGCGGCGGCGCCGCACCGCGGTCACCGGGGCGGCGTTGACCGTGCTGGTGGCGGCCGCCGGCACCGCCCTGCTGCAGACGCGGGACCACGTCGAGACACCGGACGAGCCTGCCGGCCCGGTGGGCTCGGTGGGCCCGGCGCCGGCGTCGGTCGTGCCGTCCGGGACCGCCTCGACGGAACAGGAGATCCTCGGCGGCCGGCGGCAGACCCTGATCGTGGTGCCCGGCATGGGCGGGGCCGCGCTCGCCGTCGACCGGGACGGCGACCGGGTCCGGGCCACCACCGAGCAGGGCATCGACGCCCGGGCCGTGTGGGTGCTGCGCCCCGCGGGCGACAAGTTCCAGATCATGCTGGCCACGCCGGGCGCCGCCGGCCGGGTCTGCATGACCGTCGTGCACGACGCCGCGCCGGGCAGCGTCCGCGCACGGGAGTGCGACCCCGCCGAGCAGAAGCAGCTCTTCAGGATCGAGAAGGTCCCGGACGGGACGTACTCGCTCTTCCAGGGTCGGCGCTACGTCCAGACCGTCGACGGCACCAACGCCCTGGTTCCGGACCTGCCCGAGGGCCTGACCACCACCTACGAGTTCGTCGCACGGTGACCGGCACGCCTCATCCGGGAGGCGGGACCGGGCCGGCACCGGGGTTGACGAGGCCGGACTCGTACGCGAGGACGACCAGCTGAACGCGGTCGCGGGCGTCCAGCTTCGACAGCAGGTTGCTGACGTGGGTCTTCGCCGTTGCCCGGCTGATGTGCAGGACGTGCGCCAACTCGGCGTTCGACCGGCCGGCCGCGACCTGCACGAGCACCTCGCGTTCCCGCTGCGTGAGCCCGGCCAGAGCGGCCGGCGCCGGCGGCCGGGGCGGGACGGCGCTCCGGACGAATTCGGTGATCAACCGGCGGGTGAGGGTGGGCGTGAGCAGCGCCTCCCCGGCGGCCACCACCTTGATCGCCTCGATGAGATGCTCGGGCGGGGTGTCCTTGAGGACGAAGCCGCTGGCTCCCGCGCGCAGCGCCTCGAACACGTACTCGTCGCGGTCGAAGGTGGTCACCACGAGCACCCGGGTGGTGGACGCCGAATCGTCGTGCGCGATGCGCCGGGTGGCTTCCAGGCCGTCCATGGTGGGCATGCGGATGTCGATCAGCACCACGTCGGGCCGCAGGGCGTGCACCATCCGGATGGCCTGCGCGCCGTCGGCGGCCTCGCCCACCACGGCCAGGTCAGGGTCGGAGTCGACCAGGACCCGGAACCCGGCCCGGATGAGAGCCTCGTCGTCCACCACCAGCACCCGGACGCTCATCGGTCCGCTCCACGCTCGGGCTCCACGGACACCGGGAACCGCACGGACACCTGGAAACCACCGTCGCGGCGCAGCCCCGTCTCGGCCGTGCCGCCGAACAGCGCCGCGCGCTCCCGGATACCGACCAGGCCCCATCCCGGTTCCCCGGCCTGCCGCCCCTCGCCATCCCGGGATCCGTCGTCGGAGACCTCGACCAGCAGCACCTCGTCGGCGTACGAGACGACCACCCGGGCGCGGGTGCGGCCCGCGTGTTTGACGACGTTGGTCAGGGCCTCCTGGACGATCCGGTAGACGGTCAGCTCCAACGCCGACGGCAGGACGGGTGGCAGCTCGGCCCGCTCCAGCGTCACCTCGACCCCCGAGGACGTCACCTCGGCCACCAGCGCGGGGAGGTCGGCCAGCGTGGGCGCCGGGGCGGTGTGGCCCTCACCGCGGACCGCGCCGAGCAGCCGGCGCACCTCGCCGAGAGCCTTGCGACTGACCGTCTCGATCTCGGCCAGGGCCGTGCGGGCCTCGTCGGGCCGGGTGTCGAACAGCAGGCGCCCGATGCCCGACCGTACGGCGATGACGCTGAGATTGTGCGAGATCACGTCGTGGACCTCCCGGGAGACCCGGACCCGCTCCTCGGCGATGGCGAGCCGGGTGCGCTCGGCCAGCTCCCGGCGTTGCCAGACGGCCATTTCGGTGCGGAAGGCGCGGCGGGTGCGCACCGTGTCGCCGACCAGCCAGCCGACCGCCGCCGCGACCACGTGGACGGCGTTCTCCTGACCGCCGTGCAGCCAGGTCGCCACCCACGCGGAGCAGAAGGTCGCGGCGACCACGCCGGCCAGGGCTCCGAGCGAGACCCGCCGGCTCATCCGGTCGGCCACGGTGTACATGGCCAGGCCCACGGCGGGCCCGGCGTTGCTGCCGAACGGGGTGTACCCGATGCCGAGGAGGCTGGCGGTCACCGCGCACGCCACCGTGATCGCGAGGACCGGCACGGGCCGCTGTCGCCGGAAGGCCAGCGGAAGCGAGGCGCCCGCGCCCAGGGCCAGGATCGCCAGCGGCGGATCGTCGCCGGGGCGGGCGCCGAGCAGCTGCGGCCCGGTCAGGCCCACCAGGAGTGCCACCGCGACGACGGTGTCGACGCGTTGCCAGGCCACCGGCCCGAGTCCGCGGAGCAGCAGCGCCGCCTTCCCGGCCAGCGGCAGCGCCACCGTCGGTGCGTCCCTGAGATCGCTGTGGCTCATGCCGCGACGGTACCCGCGCGGGGAGCGCCGGCCATCGATCGTCGGGCCGGGTCACGCCTCCGCCTCCAGGCGTAGCCGGGCGATCCCGTCGGGCGCTCGGCCGATCCCGTTTTCCGGGCTCGCCGCCGATGATCCGCGGCCGGCGCCGCCACGAGCATGGTGGTTGTCCGGTGGAGGCGTCAGCGCCGCCCTCGAAACGTGACCTGTCGAGTCGGGAGATCCCATGTGGCCAGCCAGCACCACCACGTCGCCGCACCACCCACCCTCCGGCCAGGGCGGCCGGACGGACCGGCGCGGCAGGATCGCCGCCGTGCTGGGTTACCAGGCGTACGCCGTCGTGGCGTTGCCCGTGACCATCCTCGGGCTCGTCTGCGGGCCGTTCGGCGCCGCCGCGTTCACGGGCCGGATTTCGCGCGAGCTGGCGACGCGGCTGCTCCGCGTCCAGGTCGGCGCACCGCGCGGGGCGGACGCCCGGGTGCCCGTGCGGTACCGCCTGGTCGCGCTGCCCTTCGAGATCGTGTCCTTCGCGCTGCTGGCCCCGGCGTGGGCCGTCTTCATCGCGCGCGGAGTGCTCTACCCGATCTTCGGCGCGGATCATCTCGCCCAGTCGTGGGGCGGGCCGAGTCTGCCCGGCGCGTGGCTCGCCCATTTCCTTCAGGGGCCACCGCTGCTGCTGATCATCACCGCCGTCCTGTGGCCGGTCCGGAAACGCCAGGTCCGCACCGCCGGCAGACATCTCTCTGCAGAGGCGTCTCACCACCGCCGCCGCTCGGCACGGGACTGAGACCGTCGCCGATGGCTGCCAGACTGCAGACCGGAGCGGTGTGCCGGGCGGCACCGGGTCGCGGAGGAGGCAGCGTGATGTTTCGCCGATCGGAGCGACCGGACGTCGCCGCGCTCAGGGCGAGGTTCCTCGCCAACCGGGAGAAGGTCAGGTCGTGGATCGGCGGTTGGGACTGCCCCGAGGTCGAGTGGCCCGAATTCGCCGAGATCCCGCTCCCCTGGGTGGTGCGGCGGGCGGATGAGCGGATGTGGCTGGAGCGGCACGCCCCGTTCCTGGACGAGTACGCGTGGATCCTGGAGGCCCGGCCGGTGGCGCAGGGGGTCAGCCAGGTCGTCGCGCACTGGCAGTTCGGCGAGGGACACCGGTTCGACCGCCTGGATGTCGAGTTCCGGAGCGTCGCCGATCCGCCGTACCTTGCGGAGAAACTCGCCCTGGCGGCGCACGCCGCCGATCTGCAGGGCTGGCGGGAGGCGGACCTGCAGGGTGTGTACGCCTGGCTCTTCGAGGGGATCGACAGCCGCCCGATGGGTGAGATGGTGCGGGGGCAGCAGCGGAGCGGGTTCATCCTGTTCCAGCTCACCCGTTGGCCGCACAGCAGGACCGAGATCAATGTACGCCTGCGGATGACCCTGACCGACACGGCTCTGGACGGCACTCCGTTGACCAGCACGGGCGAGACGCCTCCGGCGTGAGACCGGAGACCGCCGGCGCACCGGAATCCGTCAGGATTCTCGGTGGAACGTGTCGGATCGAGGCGGCGGCGTTCGTAGCAGGGGTGAGGCGCCCCGACGGGCGGACACCGGACGACAGGAGATGACCCCGATGGCGCAGTACCTGATTTCCGTGCTCCACGACACGACCGACCTCGCCACCGCGGAGGAGATGGCCGCGATCGACGCCTTCAACACGCAGCTCCAGGCCGACGGCCACTGGGTCTTCGCCGGCGGTCTGGCGGCGCCCGGCACGGCCACCGTCGTCGACGGCCGGCACGGGGAGCCGGTGTTCACCGACGGGCCGTATGTGGAGTCGAAGGAACATGTCATCGGCTTCTGGATCATCGAGGCTCCCCACCTCGACCTGGCGCTCCGGCTCGCCGCCCTGGGGTCCAGGCACTGCAACCGTAGGGTCGAGCTCCGACCGTTCCTGGGTTGATGAGCGACGTCGGCGAGCTGATCACCCAGGTCCATCGCGCGGAGTGGGCCCGGGTGGTCGCGACCCTGGCCGGGCGCTTCGGCGACCTCGACATCGCCGAGGAGATGGCCGCCGAGGCGTTCGCGACCGCCGTCGAGCGCTGGCCGGTCGACGGGGTCCCGCCGAGTCCGGGCGCGTGGCTCACGACCACCGCGCACCGCAAGGCCATCGACCGGCTCCGGCGCGAGGTCAGGCGCGAGGAGAAGCACAGGGAGGCGCTGATGCTGTCCGCCGCCGCCGAGCCGCTCGGCGCCATCGACGACGATCGGCTCCGCCTCGTCTTCACCTGCTGCCACCCCGCACTCGCCATGGAGGTACGGATCGCGCTGACCCTGCGGATGGTCGGCGGGCTCACCGTGCCCGAGATAGCCCGCGCGTTCCTCGTCCAGGAGACCGCCATGAGCCGGCGGATCACCCGCGCGAAAGCGAAGATCAAGGCGGCGAGGATCCCCTACGGCGTGCCGTTGCGTGAGGACCTCCCGGCCCGGGTCACCGGGGTGCTGGCCGTCCTCTACCTGATCTTCAACGAGGGCTACCTGGCCTCGGACCCCGGGAAGGAGGCGGTCCGCGCCGACCTGACCGCCGAGGCGATCCGGCTGACCCGACTCGTCCGTGCCCTGATGCCGGCGGACGGCGAGGTCTCCGGACTCCTGGCGCTGATGCTCCTGACGGAGGCCCGGCGGGCCGCGCGGGTGTCGGCGAGCGGTGAACTCGTCACCCTCGCCGAACAGGACCGCGGCGCCTGGGACCGCGAGCTGATCGCCGAGGGCCACGCCCTGCTCCGCGCGCGCCTCGCCTCCGGCCAGGCGCCGGGGCGTTACCAGATCCTCGCCGCGATCAACGCCCTCCACACCGACGCCCCCGATGTCCGCGACACCGACTGGTCGCAGGTCGTCGCGCTCTACGACCAGTTGGTCCGCCTCGACCCCTCGCCGATCGTGCGGCTCAACCGGGCGATCGCGGTCGCCGAACTCGACGGTCCGGAGGTCGCCCTGGCGGAGGTGAACGGTCTGCCGCTGGACGGCTACCACGCCTTCCACGCCACCCGGGCGGACCTCCTGCGCCGGCTGGGCCGCAGCGAGGAGTCGCGGGCCGCGTACGACCGGGCCATCGGGCTGGCCGGCAACACCGCCGAGGTGGCGTACCTCGTCCGTCGCCGCGACCAGCTGGCCCGGGGCGTGGACCGCCCATCCGATGAGCGGTCGTAGCGGCCGCGCGCCGCGTCGTGTCATCCTGGCCGGATGCGGGTCGCCTCGCTTCACACGTACCCCGTGAAGGGGTGCCGCCGGATGGACCGCGACACGGTGCGGGTCGAGCCGTGGGGCCTGGACGGCGACCGGCGCTGGCTGATCGTGGACGACCACGGGGTCGGCCTGACCCAGCGCGAGCACCGGGAACTGGTGACCGTGCGGGCGGTGTCCCGGCCGGGCGGGCTGACCCTGGACGCGCCGGGGCTGTCCCCGCTCGATCTGGCCGAACCGGCCGGCGGCGCGGCGATCCGGGTCCGGGTGTTCCGGGGGCGGCCACCCGCGCCGGCACGCGCCGCGGGCCCCGAGGCGGACGACTGGCTCCACCGGCTGCTGCGTCGCGCCGCCCGGCTGGTCTGGCTCGGCGACCCGGCCGGCAACCGCGTTCCCTGGCCGGTTCCGGCCGGCACCGGCGCCGAACTGAGCTTCGCCGACGGCACCCCGCTGCTGCTGGCCACCACCGCGTCGCTGGACGCGTTCAACGGCTGGCTGCGGGAGTCGGGCAGCCCCGAGGGCCCGCTGCCGATGAGCCGGTTCCGCCCCAACCTGGTGGTCAGCGGTGCCGCGCCATGGGCGGAAGCCGGGTGGGTCGGCCGGCGGATCAGGATCGGCGGGGCCGAGTTCCACGGCGTCGACGAGTGTGACCGCTGTCTGGTCGCGACGATCGACCAGGAGACCGGGGAGCGGGGGCGGGAGCCGCTCCGGATGCTCGCCGCCCGGCGGAACGTCGGCCAGAAGCTCCTCTTCGGTCTGCAGATGGTGGTGCGGGCCGAACCGGGCGGGTCCTCCCCCGCGGGTCGTACGGTCAGCGTCGGTGACGCCGTCGAGGTGCTGGACTGACCAACCACTTTCGTCGCACCGAGGCGAAAGTCTCGCCGCCATCGATGAAAGCTATGGACATTCGCAATTCCCTTTTGTAGCGTCGGCCACGTACACGATGCGCGTAACCCTCGACAAGGAGACGCCATGTGTTACGGACATGATGGGATGGCCGCGCTGCGGCGCTCCGTCGACCGGCGCAGCCTGCTGCGCGGCTCGCTGGCCACCCTCGCCGGCATCGGGCTCGCGTCCTCCGGCATCGGCGCGACGGCCGCGGCCGCCACCGGTCACGAGACCGGGCGGGGCCACGTGCCCCCGGGCCTGATCAGCATTCAGCTCTGGACGGTGCGCGACGCCCTGTCGGGTCCGCCCGGCTACGACGCCACCCTCGCCCACCTCGCCCGGATCGGGTACCCGCGCGTGGAGCTGGCGCTCGGCTACTTCGGGCGCACCGCCGCCCAGCTGCGCCGGTTCCTCGACGGCATCGGCATCAGGGCCAGCTCGAGCCACGACGGGATCAGCGCCAGTCCCGCCGAGCTGGAGCAGAAGATCGAGAACGCGGTCACCCTGGGGCAACAGTTTCTGGTGGTGCCGTACCTGTACTCCGAGAACGCGGACGAGTGGAAGCGCTGCGCCGAGCAGATGAACGTGGAGGCCGCCGCGGCGAGGGCGGCCGGCCTGCGCTACGGCTACCACAACCACGCCCACGAGTTCACCATCGACCTCGGCAACGGCCGGCGTCCCTGGGACGTGCTGACCGGGGAACTCGACCCCCGGCTCGTCCACCTGGAGGTCGACCTCTACTGGGCGGTCACCGGCGGCATCAACTCCGGCGACGGGGTCGCGGACCCCGAGGGCTTCACGCTCGACGTCATCCGCTCGGCGCCGCAGCGCGTCCTGCAGTACCACGTCAAGGACCGGGACGGGTCCACCGGCGACATGGCCGACCTCGGCACCGGGACCATCGACTTCGCCCGGATCTTCCGGAAGCACTCCGTGCTCGAGTACATCGTCGAGAACGACACGCCGGACGTGACGCCGCAGCAGACCGCCGAGGTCGGTTACCGCTACCTGCGCGGGCTGCGGTTCTGACCCGCGCAGTGCCGCCGGACACCGGAGCCGACGTCCGGTTCGACGGGAGCCCGCCGATCGTCGGCCCCGGTGTCCGGCACCCACCGCCCGCGCCGGCGACCGGTCGGGCACGGCGACCGCGCGGAACTGTCGGAGGGACGGCGTAGCGTCCCGCGCGTGACCGATCCCGGCGACGTCCCACCCGAGATCCTCGACCGACTCCGGCCCGTCTGCCTCGGCCTGCCGGAGACCTACGAGGAACCGGCGTGGGTGGGCACCCGGTGGCGGATCCGCAAGCGGACCTTCGCCCACGTGACCACCGTCGGCCCCGACCACCAGGCCGCCCGCGCCGCCGCGAGCGACGAGCCGATCTGCGTGCTCACGTTCCGCTCCCCCGGCGACGAGATCGCCGGGCTGCTCGCCGGCGGGCACCCGTTCTTCAAGCCCGACTGGGGGGCCGACGTCGTCGGCATGGTGCTCGACGACCGGACCGACTGGGACGAGGTCGGCGAACTGCTCACCGAGAGCTACTGCGTCCGGGCACCGAAGAAGCTGGCCGCGCTGGTCGACCGGCCGGCCGAGCCGTCGGGCCCGGGACAGCCGTCGGGCAGCTCTGGCGCGGGCCGGCACATGCTGCCAGGCTGACGACTGTGTACGACTACGACCTGCTGGTGCTGGGCTCCGGACCGAGCGGTCAGAAGGCCGCGATCGCCGCGGCCAAGCTGGGCCGGCGGGTCGGCATCGTGGACCGCCGCGACATGATCGGCGGGGTGTGCATCAACACGGGCACCGTCCCGTCGAAGACGCTGCGCGAGGCCGTCCTCTACCTCACGGGCCTGAACCAGCGCGACCTCTACGGCAGCAGCTACCGGGTCAAGGAGGAGATCACGGTCAGCGACCTGGCCGCCCGGACCCAGCACGTGATCAGCCGGCAGACGGACGTCATCCGCAACCAGTTGGCCCGCAACCGGGTCGCGATGATCACCGGCACCGGCCGGTTCGCCGACGCGCACGCGGTCTGGGTCGACGGCGGCTCCGGCCGGGAGTCCCGGGTCACCTTCGACAAGATCGTCATCGCCGCCGGCACCCGGCCGGCCCGCCCGGACAGCGTCGACTTCGACGACCGGACCATCGTGGACTCCGACGGGGTCATCAACCTCCAGGCCGTGCCCCGCAGCATGGTCGTGGTCGGCGCCGGCGTGATCGGCATGGAGTACGCGTCCCTGTTCGCCGCGCTCGGCACCAAGGTGACCGTGGTGGAGCGCCGCGACCGGATGCTCGACTTCTGCGACGAGGAGATCGTCGAGTCGCTCAAGTACCACCTGCGGGACCTGTCCGTGACGTTCCGCTTCGGCGAGGAGGTCGCCGCGGTGGAGAAACACCAGACCGCCGCGCTGTGCGTCCTGAAGAGCGGCAAGAAGATCGTCGCCGACACGGTCATGTACTCGGCCGGCCGCCAGGGCCAGACCGACGACCTGGCGCTGGAGGCGGCCGGGCTGGCGGCGGACCACCGGGGCCGCATCCAGGTCGACGCGACCTACCGCACGGCGGTCGACAACATCTACGCGGTCGGCGACGTCATCGGCTTCCCGGCACTGGCGTCCACGTCCATGGAGCAGGGCCGGCTGGCCGCGCAGCACGCCTGCGGCGAGCCGGTGCGCGCCATGCCCGAGCTGCAACCGATCGGCATCTACACGATCCCCGAGATCAGCTTCGTCGGGAGGACCGAGGAGGAGTTGACCGACAGCTCGACCCCGTTCGAGGTGGGCATCGCCCGCTACCGCGAGCTGGCCCGCGGCCAGATCGTGGGTGACTCGTACGGCATGTTGAAGCTGCTCGTCTCGCCGGGCGACGGGCGGCTGCTCGGCGTGCACGTGTTCGGCACCGGGGCCACCGAGATCGTCCACATCGGGCAGGCGGTGATGGGCTGCGGGGGCACCGTCGACTACCTGGTGGACGCGGTGTTCAACTACCCGACGCTGGCCGAGGCGTACAAGGTGGCGGCGCTGGACGCCGCCAACAAGATCCGCAACATCACCCGGATCGACGGCTGACGGATCCGCCGGGGGCGGACGGCCACGCCCGTGACAAATGTCAGCGGCGCCGGGCCGTGCCCGACGTTACCGTCGGCCGCGGAGCCGACGTCCCCGCGGGAGAGAAGGACGCGATGTCGAGAACGCCGCGGGCGAGCCGCACGGCAGTGCTGGTGTGCCAGGGTCGCGCCGCGGCGGACGGGCTGGTCGCTCCCGGCCGCTTCGCGGACCCGACCGCCCTGCCCCTGCTGCGTCCCGACGAGCGGGAGGCGGTCCAGTGGGTCCGGGCCGGCGCCCCACCCGCGGCGTGGCAGCAGCGGCTCGACTACGAGACGGTACGCGCGACCGCCGAGCTGATGGCACCCCGCACGATCGCCATCGACGACGCGATCCGCGCCCACCCGTCTCCGCAGCTGGTGATCCTCGGCGCCGGGCTGGACGGCCGCGCCTGGCGGATGCCGGAACTCGCCGGGGTGACGGTCTTCGAGGTCGACCAGCCGGCCACCCAGCAGGACAAGCGCGACCGCGCCGCGGGCCTGCCCGGCCCGCCGCCCACGTTCGTCCCGGTGGACTTCAGCCGCGACCGGCTGGCCGGGACGCTGGCGGCGCACGGGCACCGGGCCGACCTCGCCACGACCTGGCTCTGGGAGGGCGTCGTGCCGTACCTGACGAGAGCAGAGGTGGCCGCCACGGTCGCCGAGCTCGCCGCCTGTTCCGCCGCGGGCAGTCGCCTGGTCGTCAACTATCAGAGCCCCGCCGTCTCCGCCACCCTGGGCCGGGTGGTCGCTCGGTTGCTGACGGCCTCCGCCGGCCGGTCGAGCGTCTGGGCGAACGAGCCGTGGCGCTCCACCTGGACGCCCGCCGCCCTGGCCGCCCTGCTCACCCGGCAGGGCTACCGCGTCACCCGGGAGGAGAGCCTGCTCGACACGGCGCGGACGCTCGCCCTGCCGGTGTCCCGTGCCAGGTCGCTCCGCCACGGCCGGGTGCTGGTCGCCGACCGGGCCTGACCCCCGGCGCGTCGACCCGGACGTCCCGGGGAGCAGGGGTCAGGACGCCAGGGCCAGGGTCAGGCGGAGCCAGTCCGCCAGGTCCTCGATCTCGTGCCGCACCGCGTTCGTCATCGCCCTGGTGAACGGGACATCCTGGTGGATCGCGTCCACCCGGAGCACACCGGCCCTGCGGTCGGCGGTGGCGTCGAGCTTGCCGACCAGCCGGTCCCCGTACAGGATCGGCAGCGCCCAGTAGCCCCAGCGGCGCTTGGCGGCCGGCTTGTACATCTCCAGCTGGTAGTCGTACTCGAACAGCTCGGTCAGCCGCCGGCGGTCGTAGACGAGCCGGTCCAGCGGGGACAGCAACGCGGCACGGCCGGTGAACGGTTGGTCCAACAGCTCCGGGTCGACCCGCCACTGGCCCTTCACGCCCTCGACCACCGCGGACTCGCCCGCCGCGCCCACGTCGTTCGGCTCCCCCGGGCTCTCCGGAGCACGGGCGCGCGCGATGCCGAGCGCGCGCAGCCGCCGCTCGTTGCGGATCCGCCGCGCCTCCTCGTAGGGCACCACCTCGTCGGGGTAGACCCGGTCGGCAAGGTCCCACAGCCGGTCGGCGCCGCGCCGGCCGGCGGCCGCGACCTCGCCGCGCTGGACCAGAAAGTCGATCATCTTGCGGACGTTGCGGTCGTTCGTCCAGCCGGTGGAACGCCAGGGAACCTCGCAGGTGTCCGGCAGCTCACGGGCCGGCAGCGGGCCGTCGGCGCGGAGCCTCGCGAGGATGTCCAGCCGGCAGCCCCGGTTGGCGTCCACCCAGTCGCGCAGGCCCTCCTGCCAGTCGCGCAGCGGCGGACGGCCGGGCCACTCGGCCATCTCCGCCCGGTACAGCGCGAGGTCTTCCGGCGGGCGGATGAGGCCGTGCAGCTCCAGCAGGGTCTGCTCGTCGAGGGCGTCGCGCAGCTGCGCCGGAGCGTACGAGGAGCCGAGGCGGCTCCACAGGACCAGGTCGGCGCTGGGCGCCACGGCGGACGTCGGGTCGTTCTGCAGCAGCGTCAACCGGCGGACGACGTCGAACATCCCGCCGGGGCGGTCGGCGGCCAGCAGTTGGGCGCGCACCGCGAGGCGGCGGGCGTCGCCGCGGGACAGCTCGTGCACGGTCACCAGCCGAGACTAGGAGGCGGGTACGACCACGACCACCCCTCGCCGCCGTTGACATGTGACCATCTGGTCACCTATTCTCGTCTTGTGAGCGACGACGACGATCTGGTGTTCAAGGCGCTCGCCGACCCGACCCGACGCGCCCTGCTCGACCGGCTCTTCGTCCGCGACGGCCAGACGTTGACGGAGCTGGAGTCGGAGCTGGCGATGACCCGCTTCGGTGTCATGAAGCACCTGCGCCTGCTGGAGGACGCCGGTCTCGTGGTCACCCGCCGGCAGGGCCGGGAGAAGCTGCACTTCCTCAACCCGGTGCCGATCCGGCTGATCCACGACCGGTGGATCGACAAGTACACCGCGCACCACACCGCGACGCTGCTGGAACTCAAGGCGGAACTCGAACGCGACGACCCGAAGGAGAAGCGATGACCACCACGACGACCGGGACGACCAAGGTCTACCGGGTCTACATCAAGGCCACCCCGCAGGCGATCTGGGACGCGATCACCAAGCCGGAGTGGACCCGGCAGTACGGCTACCAGGGCATCGTCGAATACGACCTGCGGCCCGGCGGCACCTACCGGGCCCTGTCCATCCCCGAGCACCGCGAGGCCGGCATGCCGGAGGTGCCGGTGGAGGGCGAGGTGATCGAGGTGGACCCGCCGGTCCGGCTGGTGCAGACCTGGCGGCCGACCTGGCTGGACGAGCCGGCCACCCGGTTGACCTACGAGATCGCGGAGCGGGGCAACGGCGTCAGCTCGCTCACCGTGACGCACGAGCTGGCCGGCGCGCCGCAGACCCTGGCCCAGGTGAACGGCGAGATCGAGAGCGCGGGTGGCGGCTGGGCCGAGGTCCTCAGCGACCTGAAGTCGCTGCTGGAGACGGGCAAGCCGCTCTACGCCTGACCCGAGCCCTGCGAACGCGACGCACACGAGGGCGGCCCGGCTGGTCGTACGCCGGGCCGCCCGTCAGGCCGCGTGGTCAGCCGCCGAGGCTCGCCGCGGCCGAGGCGATGGCCGAGGAGAAGTAGCTCACCTGGGTGTAGACGCCGGGGTAGTTGGGGCGGGCGCAGCCGTTGCCCCAGCTCACGATGCCCACCTGAATCCAGGCGTTGGCGGCGTCGCGACGGAACATCGGCCCGCCCGAGTCGCCCTGGCAGGTGTCCACGCCGCCGCCGGCGTACCCGGCGCAGATCTCCTCGGCGGGAATGAGGTCGCCGCCGTAGTTGGCGTTGCAAATGGCGTCACTGACGAACGGCACGGTGGCCTTGAGCAGGTACCGCTGCTGCCCGCCGCCCTCGGTCGCCGCGCCCCAGCCGGCGATGGTGAACGTGCCGTTGTCGTAGGTCGTGGTGTTGGCGATCTTCAGGGTGCTCAGCCCACTGACCGGGGTGGCCAGGCGGATCAGCGCCCAGTCCTTGCCGCTGCCGTTGTAGCCGGGGGCCCGGTAGACGTAGTTCGACCGCACCGTGATCCGGCTGGACGACTGGAGGTCGACCACGCCCAGGGTCGCCGTGATGCTGGTGTTGGTGCCCGTACGCCCGACGCAGTGCGCGGCGGTGAGCACCAGGCGGGGGCTGTACAGCGCGCCGCCGCAGCCCATCGAGAGACGCACCATGAACGGGAATTCGCCCTGTGCGGCGCGGGTGCCGCCGACGACGTTCGGCGTGATCGGTGTGGGGTCGGCGACGGCGGGTGCGGCGAGAGTGAGGCTGCCCGCGGTCACCGCGGCCAACGCGGTGGCCAACAGGCCGGTGAGGGTGCGCCAGCGAACCATGTATTCCTCCGCATCAGGACCGGCGCGCCTTGTGGGCACACCTGATTCGAGACTGCGGACAGCATATTGAGATCAATGGATTTGCTGACCATACTCTTCGGGTCGTACCGCGCCGGTATGCAGACCCGTCACGTCACGGGCGCCAGGGACTTCTCGAACCAGTGGTGCGCGTACGGCTCGTCGTTGTACGGCGCGACCTCCCGGTAGCCGGCCGCGCGGTACAGGGCGATCGCCTCGGTCAGGTTGCGGTTGGTGTCCAGCCGGACGGCGGTCCAGCCGCGCTCGGCGGCGTACCGCTCCAGTTGCGCCAGCAGGCGTCGCCCGACCCCGAGCCCCCGGACGCCGTCGGCCACCCAGACGCGCTTGATCTCCGCGGGCGCGTCGGCGTGGAGCTTGATCGCGCCGCAGCCGACCGGCTCGCCGTTGAGGGTGGCGAGCAGGAACACGCCGGCGGGTGGGATGAGTTCCTCGTCGCGGACCGGCTTGCTCCGGGCCGGGTCGAATCCGTCGTCGAAGCGCTGCGCGACCTCGTGGGCGTAGGCCCGCACGCAGGCCCGAGCCCGGGGATCTCCCGGTGGGCACGGCTCGACGACCACCATCGAGCTGACGAGCAGGCGCTCCACCTCGGCCATCGCCGCGACCAGGCGCTCGCGGCGCTGGTCGCCGAGCGGTTCGAGGATGGACCGGGCCAGCTCGTCGGACCGTTCGTCCAGCTCGGCCCACTCCGACCGCCCGGCCTCGGTGAGGACGGCGACTCGCACCCGCCCGTCGCCGCCGGCCCGGCCCGCCGGGCCGACGCGCACGAGTCCGTCGCCCTCCAGGGTGCGCAGGAGCCGGCTGAGGTACCCGGAGTCCAGGCCGAGCCGGGCGCGCAGCGCCGCGACCTCGGCACCGTCGGGGCCGATCTCCCACAGCAGCCGCGCCTGCGCGAGGGGCCGGTCGCGGGACATGTACTGGTCGTCGAGCGCGCCGACCCGCTGGGTGACCGTCCGGTTGAACCGCCGCACGGTGGCGATGAGCTCCGAGTTCATATGCCTGACTTTAGTCAGGCTTTATCGCCGTCCGCCAGTGCCCGGGCCCGCCCGATCAGGTGGAACACCCGGCTGAGCTGCCGGTACGGGTCCCGGACACTCGCTTCGAACTCGACGGCGGCCACGGCCGCCACATCCGTGCCGTCGGCCGGCAGGTCCCGCCAGTCCGAGAACAGCCAGACGCCGTACCACTCCTCGGGGTCCACCCCGCCCCGCCGCAGGAGGACGGACAGGTCCTCGACGGTGTCGGCGCGGGTGTCGACACCGAGCACCCCGACCTCGCCGGCGGCGTCGAAGGCGGCCAGGGCGTCGGCCCAGCGGTGGTCGAGTGCCGGACGGACGGCCAGCGTGCGGGCGTTGAGCGCCATGACCGAGACGACACCTCCGGGCGCCGCGCAGCGGCACAGCGCGGAGACCAGCGGCTCGGGTCGTTCGAGATACATCAGCACGCCGTGGCAGAGCACCGCGGCGAACCGCTGCCCACCGGTCGCCGCCTCGGCCTGCTCGCCGGGCGCCTCGACCAGCCGGACCCGCCGCCGGACGTCGTCCGGCTCGTCCCGGAGCCGCTGCTCGGCCTTGGCCAGCATGGCCGGCGACGGGTCCAGGACGGTCACGTCGTACCCGAGTCGGGCCAGCGGCAACGACTGGTGGGCCGCGCCGCCGCCCACGTCGAGGACGCTCGCCGGCGGTTCGGGAAGGTGCCGCAGCAGCTGGTGGTGGAGGACGTACGTCCGCACCCGCCCCTTGACCGAGGCGTACGCACCTTCCACGAACGGGTTCGCCAACGCGGCCCAGGCGTCCGACGGCATACCGGGATTGTGGCATCCGGGCGTGTGCGTCGTGGGAACGACGGCCGTGTCCGGTGTCTACGCGGCGTCGCCGGTGGCGGTGCGGCGGCCCGCCGTCGGGTGGGTCCAGAACCGCCACAGCTCTGGCACGGACCTGCCGCCGGCCAGGCACCACGCGGCGATGACCGGGTCGCAGATCGCGCAGCCCAGCGAGGAGTGCGCCGCGAACGGCAGGATCGGTTCGCCGTACCGGTGGTGCAGCAGGTCCCAGGCGGTGTGCATCAGCCACGCCACGCCGATCCACCGCCAGGATCGCAGCCCCCGGAAGGCGGCGTACGTCATCGCCGCGGTGAACAGCAATTCCCAGACCCCGAAGCCGCCGCTGAGGTAGGCGGCACCGGCGCCGGCCACCATGATCGCGTTGACGGGTCGGCGGTGCACGGCGGGGATCAACGAGTTCAGCGCGGCGTAGGCCAGCCCGATCAGCACGGGCGCGATCACGATCATGCAGCGAACCTACGACCGGGGCAGCGGAGCGAACAGTGGCGCGAGCGCCAACCATCGACGGCTCAGCGCCACGGCGTACGGCGGTACCTTCGACGGGTGCACACGGTGGCGGTGGCGGCGTTCGACGGGGTCGTCGGTTTCGACCTGGCGACCGCGCTCGAGGTGTTCGGCAGGGCGCGGCTGGCGGACGGCGCGCCGGCCTACCAGGTGAAGGTGTGTGCCGAGCGCCGGGAGGTCGACGCCGGTTCCTTCGTGCTGCGGGCGCCCTGGCGTCTCGACTCCCTGCGCGAAGCGGACACGGTGATCGTGCCCGGCGTCGCGGACCTCGCAGCGCCGGCCTCGGCGCCACTGCTGGCGGCCGTGCGGGCGGCGGCCGCGCGGGGCGCCCGGGTGGCGTCGATCTGTGTGGGCGCCTTCATCCTGGCCGACGCCGGCCTGCTCGACGGCCGCCGGGCCACCACCCACTGGGCCGCCGCCGCGGAGCTGGCCCGCAGGCATCCGGCCGTCACCGTCGAGCCGAACCTGCTCTACGTCGACGAGCGCGACGTGCTCACCTCGGCGGGGGCGGCCGCCGGGCTCGACCTGTGCCTGCACATGGTCCGGCGCGACCACGGGGCCGCCGTCGCGGCGGAGGTCGCCCGCGCCTCGGTGATGCCGCTGGAACGCGCCGGCGGCCAGGCACAGTTCATCACCCACGAACCACCGACCGCGAGCGGCTCCCTGGCGCCGCTGATGCACTGGCTGGCCAGCAATGCCGTGCGCGACATCGACCTCGACGACATGGCAGCCGAGGCGGCCGTCAGCGTACGCACCCTGCTGCGGCGCTTCCGTGCCCAGACCGGGACCACGCCGATGCGGTGGCTCACCCACCATCGGGTGCGGCGGGCGCAACACCTGCTGGAGACCAGCGACCTGCCCGTCGAGCGGGTGGGGCAGGTGACGGGCTTCGCCTCGACGACCACGTTCCGCGACCGGTTCAAGGAACTCGTCGGGGTCAGCCCGTCGGCGTACCGGCGCACCTTCCGGTCTCAGCCGCCCAGGCCGAGCTGGGGATAGAGGGCGTCGGGGGCGGCGACCGCTCCGGGCGGCCGGGTGACGTCGACCCGCGCGCCGAAGTCGCTGTAGCGCAGGGACGCGTTCGGCATGCCGTTGGCGGCGGGGATCGAGAAACTGACCAGCCGGCCATCGGCATCGAGCGAGGCCTGGAACGGGTTGCTGCGCGCACTGTCGGGAAAGCCGTCCGGACCGGGGCGGAGGCTGATCCCGTTGCCGCTGCCGATCCTGGTCAGGTCGATCGTTCCGACGATGTGCGGGCCGTCCGCTCGGGCCGTGACGATCGCGTCGATGAGGCGCGCCGAGCCGCCGGGGTCGTTCCGGCCCGGGGCGAAGCTGACGGCGAAGCCCGACGGCACCCGGGCCGGGTCGAGGGTCAGCCATTCGTGGCCGACACCGGGCAGGTCCAGCTCGGTCCTCAGGTAGACGTCGTCGCCGATCATCCGGATCTCGGTGACCCGACCGAGCGCCGAGATCGTGGCGACGGCGCGCTTGTTGACGTTGTCGTTGCGCGACAGCGTGGTGACCTGACTCGCGATGTCGACGTCGGCGCGGAAGCTCGTCTGATCGATGAACGCCGTGCCCGACCTCAGCAGCTCGATCGCCGTGGCGGTGGTGGTGGCGTGCGCGCTGACGGTCGGCGCCGGGGCGGGTTCGTTCTCCGTCCGCGCGCCGGCCGAGCATCCCAGGAGTAGCAGGGCTCCCGCGGCGATGGCGGCCGCCGCTGCTCGACGTGTCATGGCCGCAGAATAGAGGACTTCCGCAAGCTCACCCGAGGCTCAGCTCCCGCTCCGCCCGCGGGTCAGCCCGTCGTCCACGGCCGGAGCTTCGCGGGGTTGCGGACCGCCCAGATGCGCCTGATCCGGTCGCCCGCCATGTCGAACGCCAGCACGGTCACCGTGACGCCGGCCAGCTGCGCCACCTGACGCGGGCCGGCCGCGGACCGACACCGCCTCACGCGACGGCGACGGTCTTCGGTGTGGTCTTCGAGTCCAGCCAGGTGTTGATGAGCTTGGTGAAGTCGCGGCCGGTCTGCTTGTTGACGAAGGCGATGAACGAGGCCCGGTCCTGCTGGGTGTTGCGCTGCTCCTGCACCCAGGCGCGGGCCAGCGCGAAGAACGCCTTGTCACCCAGCTTCCGGTGGATCTCGTGGAGCATGGCCTCGGGGCAGAGGTAGACGTTGCCCTCGGCGAAGTTCTTCGGGTTGGGCTTGCCGGGCGGGCCGAGCTTCTTGCGCATGGCGGTATCGGCGTCGCGCAGGTACCGGTCCAGGCTGGCGTCACTGAGGTGCAGGGTGTCCTTGGTGTACAGGTCCTGGGCGTACTGGGCCCAGCCCTCGTTCAGCCACAGGTCGGTCCAGGTGGTCGGCGTGACGGAGTCGCCGAACCACTGGTGGGCGTACTCGTGCAGCAGGTCGCTTCCCCAGCGGTCGCGGCGGGCCTTGGTGTTCTCGATCTTGCGGCCCATGGTGATCATCTGCTGGGTCTCCATGCCGGACGCCGAGTCCACCACCACGACGCCACCGGACGGGAACGGATAGGGACCGAACTTCTTCTCCAGCCAGGTCAGATACTGGGGGGACTTCTTGAGGTACGGCAGCAGCTTGTCGTCGGCGCCCTTGCGGTACCAGAAGGTCAGCGGGATGCCGCGCGGCCCCTTGACGGTCAGCTTCTGGTACTTCCCGACCGCCAGGGTGGTCAGGTACGTCGCGACCGGGTCGGCGCTGCGGTAGGTGAACGTGGTCCCGGACTGCCCGGCCGGGGTGCCGCTGGCGATCGCGGACCAGCCCGCCGGGACGGTCACCCGGATGTCGTAGAGGGCCTCGTCGGACGGCTGGTCGTTGGCCGGGTACCAGGTGAACGCCCCGAACGGCTCCTGCATCGTCCAGAGGCCGCCCTCCTTGGTGACGGTGAGGCCCAGGTCCTCCACGTCCTTGCGGTGCGAGGGCATCGGCGTCGTCTTCGGCTTGCCGTGGTACTTGACCACCAGCGTCACCGGCTTGTCGGCGACGACCGGCGCGGTCACGGTCAGCTTCTCCTTGGCGACGGTGCCGGTGACCGCCGTGTCGTCCAGCGTCACCCCGTCGACCTGGTAGGGCATGAAGTCCAGGACGAGGGCGGGAGCGTCCTTGGTGGGCCGGATCCTCAGGGTGGCCGTGCCCGTGAGGGTCCTGGTCGCCGGCGCCCAGTCCAGCGCCAGGTCGTAGTGCAGGACGTCCAGGGCGTCGGTGCCCCGGGCCGGGTAGACCTTGTCGGCGACCGGGGTCGAGCGCCCGGCCTGCCAGGCGGTGTAGTCCACGGCGGGGGCGGTGGGGCTCGGCGTGGTCGTGGGGGCGGAGGAGCCGGGGGCCGGGGCGGCCGGATCGGTGGTGCACGCGGCGACGAGCAGCGGTGCGAGAAGCAGGGTCAGTGGTACGTGGCGACGCATCAGCGCACCTTACGGCAGAGATCCACTTCTGTGGGGCCCTCGATGTTCCCGGCCGGTTCACCGGTGAGCGGCACGACCACGAGGAGGGCGTGGTCGTCGACATGGCCGACCCGGAGGACCACGAGTTCGGCCTGGTCGAGTACTACGGTTGACGGCCGCGCCCGAGCCAGCGGCGCAGGTAGGCACGCAGGCCGGTCAGGTCGGTGCCGCCCGCGCGATAGCCGACGTGCCCGTCCGGCCGCACCAGATAGGCGGCGTGCGCGCCGGACGTGATGCCGAGCCGGCGCAGCACCTGGGCACCGGCCTCCGGGCCCGACCCGCTCGTGCCGGCCAGTTGATGTGCGGTGAGGTGGCCACGGTGGCGCCGGGTCAGGTCGTCGATCTCGTGCGCGGGCCAGCCCTCGGGCGGTCCGCAGAGCAGCAGGTGCCAGCCGGGCGCGGCGGTGAGCCGGTGCAGCGACCCGCCGTCGACCAGCGGGGCGTCGGGCAGCCGGTCCCCGGCTCGCGGACCGCCGCGCGGCGCCTGGGACCCGTCGGTGGACAGCGGGCTGCGCGGGTAGCGGATCGCGAGCTGAGCGACCGTGCGGAAGGCCGTGGCTCGCACGAAGCGGGGCGCGAGGACCGCTGGCAGCAGGGCGGGAGCCAGCCGGGTCCGGGCGAAGCGGACCAGCGGGTTGGTCGAGGTGGCGACGGTGAAGGCCCGGTCGCTGAACCGGAGCACCATCCGGCCGACCGGTGCCCGCTCCGCGTGGTAACTGTCCAGCAGCGCCGGGTCGGCGTCGGTGTGCAGCACCTGGGCGAGTTTCCAGCCGAGGTTCACCGCGTCCTGGATGCCGGTGTTCATGCCCTGCGCGCCCGCCGGGCTGTGGATGTGCGCGGCATCGCCGGCCAGGAAGACCGGTCCGGCCCGGTAGGTGGTGGCGGCCCGGTGATGCAGCCGGAAGTTCGTCGCCCACACCGGGTCGCGCAACCGCAGCGCGCCGCCCGCGTACGCGTCGGCAAGCGCCTGCAGTTCGGCGAGGTGGACCGGCGCGCCGGCCGGGGTCGGGTCGTCGGGGGGTCGCATGGCCACCATCCGCCAACTGGTCGGGTGGCCGAGCGGGAAGAGGAACAGCAGCCCGCGCCCGGCGAGGAAGGCGTGTGCCGCGTCGCGGTCGACACCGTCGACCTCCAGGTCGGCCAACACGAACGTCTGCGGGTACGCGCCGCCCTCGAAGCCGATCCCGGCGAACTGCCGCACGGCGCTGTGCGCGCCGTCGCAACCCACCACGTACCGGGCGGACACGCGCTCCTCGCGGCCGTCGCGGTGGCGCAGCGTCGCGACGGCGGCCCGGTCGGAGTGGTCGAGCCCGACCAGTTCGACGCCGCGTTCGACGCCGACCCCGAGGGTTGCGAGGTGCTCGCCGAGCAGCCGTTCGGTCTCCGCCTGCGACAGGAACAGCAGATACGGGTACGCGGTGTCGGGCAGGCCCAGGTCGAACAGCGGCGCGGCTCGCTGCCGTCGCCCCGCGTGCAGGGTCAACCGGACCGCCGGGTTGCCGGCCGCCACCATCTCGTCGGCCAGCCCGGTACCGGCGAGCACCTCCAACGTGCGGGGCTGAACGGCCAGCGCCCGCGACTCGTGCACCCGGTCCAATGCCCGGTCGACCAGGCGTACCCGCACGCCGTGCCGGGCGAGCTGCCCGGCCATGGTGAGGCCGGTCGGCCCCGCGCCGACCACGAGCACCTCCACCTCCGAGCCCGCAGCGCCCGTCATCGGCAGTCCCCCGGTTCGCGGAGCGGATCGCACCTTCCGTCAGGGTCACGGTAGCGCCGCTGGGGCAGGTGTGGCGCCCGGAGGACGTTCGGCGGGGAGGACGGCACGGGCGGCGCCCGCTGCGTGCGCGCAGTCAGACGGAAGCCCCGGGCCGTCGGTTCACCTCCGCCGGGCGCGGGCGGTGGCCCGGGCGTTGGCCTTCTCGATGGCCTGGACCAGCGCGTCTCTGTCCAGGCTCGCCGGATCGTCGATGCCCACCCGGCGGGCCACCTCCTCGAGGTGCCCCTTGCTGGCGTTGGCGTCGACCCCCTGGGCGGTCGGGCGGGCCCGGTCGCGGGAGGCCGGGGTGCCCAGCGCCGCCTGCGGGTCCGACGGCCCCTTGTGCTCCTTGGGCTCCCAGTGGTCGCCGACCTTCTCGTGGGTGTGCTTCAACGACGCGAACGCCGTGCGGTGCGCCCGCTCCCCGTCGCCATAGGTCTCCTCGGCCGACTCCAGCGTCTTCTTGTACGTGCGGACCGCCTTGTCGTCCGAACGCGCGACGGTCGACGGCACGTCGTCGCGCATCTGCTCGGCCTGCTCGTGCTTGTCCGGCATGACGTCCTCCCCCCCCGAACCCGATTACCGGCCCCATTCGTCACGGGCGGCGTCGGTGCCGGCCGGGACCACCCGGGAGGCGGTCGCGGACACCATGTCCCGCACCTCGTCGGCGAGCCGGGCCGAGCTGCCACCGGCCGCGCGCAGTTGCTCCAGCCCCATCCCGCCGAGGACCACCGCGGTGGCCAGGTAGCCGGCGGTGAGGCCCGCGGATGCCAGCCGGCGCGGCAGGAAGGACTCCAGCAGGCGCAGGATCGTGGTGGAGGCCGCACCGGCGCCGAGGACCAGGCAACCGCCCGCGGTGGCCAGCAGCGCGATGCCCAGCCCGGCCGGGCGGGCGGCCTCGGTCAACTGCCCGCGGACGTCGCGGATCTCCTCGCGGACGACGTCCGCCACGTCCTGCGCCAGACGGTCGGTCGGGCTGCCGCTTCGTCCGTCGCGGCCCGAATGCCCGGTCACGTCGCTCATGCGCGCCTCCCCCTGAGCCGGTTCACGGGCCCTGCGGGTACCCGGCTGGCCGGGCCACACACCGGAGGGGCCGCGCTTCCTCGGTCGTGCGGCAGGCGTTGGAGCAGGATTTACCGCTCGGGGACGGCGTCCAACCGGACGCAGCAGGCGCCGGGGCGTGGCGCGAGCCGGGGCAGCAGGTCGGCCCGGCCGGCAGCGTCGACCATGCCGGTGAGGAACGCGTGGTTGAGCCCGCACACCAGTGCGGTCTGCCGGCTGGCCAGGGCGTGGAACGGGCAGTTGCGCAGCAGCACCTGGTCGCCGAGCGTCTCGGGTTCGAAGCCGAGGCCGGCCAGCACGGCGACGAGGTCCTCTCCGGCGTCGCGTACCCGGGCGCCGATGTCCCGGCCGCGCTGCCGGGCATGCCGCCGCGCCGCCTCGGGGGCGTCGTGGGGGTCGTCGGCGACCGCGTCGGCGAGGATCTCGGCGATGAGCTCGTAGCGCCGCTCGGGAACGGTGATCGTCACGCCGTCGCCGGCCGCCTCGTAGACCTTCGGCGTCCGGCCCCGGCCCCGGGGCTGGTCGGCCGGCGCCTGGTAGTGGGTCCGCAGCAGCCCGGACTCGACGAGCTTGTCGAGGTGGAAGGCGGTGAGGTTGCGGGACATGCCGTGCGCCTCGGCCGCCTCCTCGCGGGTGACCGGGTGATCGGCCCGGCACACGTAGTCGTAGAGCGCCCGTCGGGACCGGTCGACGAGCGCGGCCATCGCGTTCCAGCGCTCCCCCGTGCTCACGGTCCCGAGGTTATCACCAACGAAGGCTATTGAAATTCTCGGCGCGCTGGGGCAGCATGATCGCTATCACCAATGAGCGTTGGTGAAAATCACCTGGGGGTTCCCGTGCGACCCATGGATCAGGCCAAGCACCCGGTGACCAACCTGGCCGGTCGCTACGGCCACCCGCTTCATCCCGCGCTGGTGGCGGTGCCGATCGGCGCCTGGGTGGCCAGCTTCGCCTTCGACCTGGCCACCCGGTTCCTACCCGGGTCACCGGACCTGGCCGACGGCGCACGGTGGCTCATCGGCCTCGGCGTCCTCGGCGCGCTCGCCGCCGCGCTCGCCGGCTTCCTGGACCTGTTCGCCATCCCCACCGGGACCCGCGTGCACCGCACCGCGCTCACGCACATGGCGACCACCCTCGCGGTCACCGGCGCGTACGCGGTGAACTTCGCCCTCCGGGCCGACGACCCGCCGGGTCCGGTGGCCGCGGGGCCGCTCGTGCTCTCGGCACTCAGCCTCGCCGGGCTGGCCGTCGCCGGCTACCTCGGCGGCGAACTGGCCTACCGGTACGGCGTGCGCGTCGCCGACGAGACCACCCAGGCGCGGGGCTACCACCACGCAGACAAGGAGAACTCCTGATGGGCATCGCCGCACTCGTCACCTGGCTGATCACGGCCGCCGGTGGCTTCGTCATGCTCGGCACCTGGATCAGCCGGGGCGGCCACCGGCCGGGAAGCGGCAGCCGACTGGCGCCGGGCCTGGTGTTCGGCCACGCCGCCCTGGCCGCGATCGGGCTGGTGCTGTGGATCGCCTACCTGGCCGTCGACAACGACCTGCTCGCGTGGGTCGCGTTCGGGGCGCTCGTGCCGGTGGCGCTGCTCGGGTTCACCATGCTGGCCCGCTGGATCCCCGCCCGCCGCTCCGGGACCGCCGAGTCCCGGTTCCCCGTGCCGGTGGTGGTCGGCCACGGCCTGTTCGCCGCCGCCACGCTGGTCCTGGCCGCGCTCGCGGCCCTCGGCGTGGGAGGTCGCTGAGGTGGGCGTCACCGCCCTCCGGGTGCAGCACCAGCGCCCCCGCCGCGACCCGGCCGCCGCCGAACGGGCGGCCGCGGAGTTCCTGACCGCGCTCGGCGTCGACCTCTCCGCCGACGGGCTCGCCGACACCCCGGGCCGGATGGCCCGCGCCTACGCCGAACTGCTCACCCCACGCGAGTTCCAGCTGACCACCTTCGACAACGACGAGGGCTACGACGAGTTGGTGCTGGCCCGGGCCATCCCGATCCGGTCGGTCTGCGAACACCACCTGCTGCCGTTCGTCGGCGTGGCGCACGTCGGCTACCTGCCCGGCGAGCGCATCCTGGGACTGTCCAAACTGGCCCGGGTGGTCGAGCTGTTCGCCCACGGCCCCCAGGTCCAGGAACGCCTCACCAAACAGATCGCCGACTGGCTGACCAGCCACCTGCGCCCGCGCGGGGTCGGCGTGGTCATCGAAGCCGAACACCTCTGCATGACGCTGCGCGGCGTCCGGGCCGTCGGCAGCAGCACCATCACCTCCACCCTGCTCGGCACCCTGCGCGAGGACCACCGCTCACGCGCCGAGTTCTTCACCCTGACCGGGGTCGGCCCCCGCTGAATCACGTACCCCGAGAGGAGCTGGACCGATGTCGACAAGCGACACGTTCGTGATCGTGGGCGCCGGGCTCGCCGGCGCGCGGGCCGCGCAGACGCTGCGGGAGGAGGGCTTCGACGGCGGCGTCGTCGTGATCGGCGACGAGCCCGAGCGACCGTACGAGCGGCCACCACTGTCCAAGGGGCTGCTGACCGGTGGCGCCGAACCCGACAGCGTGTACGTGCACGAGGCCGGGTGGTACGCCCAGCACGACGTCGACCTGCGCACCGCCGTCCGCGCCGTCGCCGTCGACCGCTCCGCCCGGGAGGTCCGGCTCGCCGACGGCCAGCGCATCCGGTACGACAAGCTGCTGCTGACCACCGGCGCCACGCCTCGCGACCTCGCGGCGCCCGGCGTCGACCTCGACGGGGTGCTGCGGCTGCGTACCCTCGCCGACAGCCGGCGGATCGGCGCGGCGCTCGTCGACGGCGCGCACCTCGTGATCGTCGGGGCGGGGTGGATCGGCCTGGAGGTCGCCGCGGCAGCCCGGCAGCGCGGCGCCACCGTCGACGTCGTCGAGACCGCGGCGCTGCCGTTGCGCCGGGTGCTCGGCGACGAGATCGCCCGGGTGTTCGCCAACCTGCACCGCGACCACGGCGTCACCTTCCACTTCGACGCCGAGGTGCGCGAGATCCGCGGCGCCGGTCGCGTCTCCTCGGTCCTGCTGGGCGACGGCACCGAGCTGCCCGCCGATGCCGTCGTGGTCGCCGTGGGCGTGCGGCCGAACACCGAGCTGGCGACGGACGCGGGCCTCCCCGTCGACAACGGAATCGTCGTCGACGCGGCCCTGCGCACCGCCGACCCGGACATCCACGCGGCCGGTGACGTCGCGAACGCCTACCATCCCCTGCTGCGCCGGCACCTGCGCGTCGAGCACTGGGCCAACGCGCTCCACAGCGGCCCGGCGGCGGCGCGCGGCATGCTCGGGCAGCCGGTCAGCTACGACGACCTGCCCTACTTCTACACCGACCAGTACGACCTGGGCATGGAGTACGTCGGACACGCCCCGCCCGGAGCGTCCGACCGGGTCGTCGTGCGCGGCGACGCCGCCAAGCGGGAGTTCATCGCCTTCTGGACCGCGGGCGGACGGGTGCTCGCCGGCATGAACGTCAACGTGTGGGACGTCGTCCCGTCGATCCGGCGCCTCGTCACCTCGCCCGACCCGGTCGACCTCGACCGGCTCGCCGACCCCGACGTGCCGCTCGACGAGGTGTGGTCCGGCTAGGGCCCGCATCGAAGCCGGTCAGAGTCGCTCGTGGTCGTGGCGGTCCTGATGGTCGACGTCGGTAGCCTCGGCAGGGAACCTCGGCTGGTGAAGACGGAGGAGGCCGTGGGCTTGCGGTTCGAGCATCGCGACACCGAGATCGACGTGAGCCTTGTCGACCGCGTCTGGCGCACCCGCTCTGACGCGGAGGGAACGATGACGTCGGCGGCACGCACCTGCTGGCATCTGATCCTCTCGCGGACGCAGGGACGCCTCCTCGCCAGCCTGCGCGGGCCGGAGACCAGGGCGACTACCGCGCTGGTCCCGCCGGACACCGAGTTCCTCGGCGTCCGGTTCGCATTCGGCGCGGTTCTTCGGCCGCACCCGGCCGCCTCGGTCGTCGATGGATACGTGTCGTTCCCAGTGACGGAATCGGGCAGGATCGTCATCGCCGGCGAGGGATGGGAGGCGCCGACGTTTGAGAACGTCGAGCACTTCGTCCGGCGCTTGCAGGACGCGGGTCTGCTGGTGCGATCGCATCTCGGAGACGGGGAGCAGGTCACCGAGCAATCCGAAGCCGGCCCGACCGAGCGAACCCTGCAGCGTCGCTACCGAGCGGTCACCGGGCTGTCGCGAACCGCCGTAAGGCAGATCGACCGCGCGAACGCCGCAGCCACGATGCTGCGCGACGGCCTTGACTGGCGCGCGGTGGTCGAGACGTTGGGGTACTTCGACCAGGCCCATCTCGCGCATGCGCTGCGTCGCTACGTCGGGTGCACCGCACGCGAGCTGCAGGCGGGCCACTTCGCCGCGATGTCGTTCCTGTACAAGACCCACCCTGGGCCCGGCAGCTAGCGTCCATCTGCCGACCGGCCCCGGCCGGCTGTCCGCGACGCGAATTTCAGGGGGAGAACTGTGCTGCTCAGCGTCAACACCTTCGTCAGTCTCGACGGCGTCATGCAAGGACCCGGAGCCCCCGACGAGGACCGCTCCGGCGGCTTCGACCGGGGCGGGTGGCTCGTGCCGCACGCCTCGACGCACACCGACGAGGTGGTGGAGAGCTGGTTCCGTGAGGCCGATGCGTTCCTCTTCGGCCGCACCAGCTTCGGCCTGCTCGGCGGGTACTGGCCGAAGGTCACCGACCCTGACGACCTGATCGCCGCCAAGCTCAACACGCTGCCGAAGTATGTCGTCAGCTCTACGCTGACCGACGATGAGGCCGATTGGAGCCCGACGACGGTCCTACGCGGTGACCTGGCCGATGAGGTACGCCGCCTCAAGGAGCTCCCCGGCAAGGAACTCCAGGTGCACGGCAGTTGGAAACTCGTGCAGACGCTGCACCAGGCAGGCCTCGTCGATGTCTACCGGCTGCTCCAGTACCCGGTCGTCGTCGGCACGGGGAAGCGCCTGTTCCCGGACGGGTCGACGCCCGCGACGTTCGCAACCGTCGAAGAGAGCTCGCGTGTACTGCCCGGCGGCGTCGTCTCGCTGACTCTCCACCCCACGAGCCTCGGCGCGATCTCGGCAGGCGCGTACGCGGTTGACGAAGGATGCTCGGCGACGGTCCTGGACTGACATCCCGCGCCGCCCCAGGGCGCGGAGGCCGGGTCAGGCCGGGGTGAGGAGGCAGAACTCGTTGCCTTCGGGGTCGGCCAGGACCGTCCACGGGATGCTCCGGTCCAGGTCGACGGAGGTGGCGCCCAGAGCGCGCAGTCTGGCCGCCTCGGCCGCCAGGTCGTCACCCGGGTACGGGCGGACGTCGAGATGGACGCGGTTCCACACGGTCTTCACGTCGGGTGTGCGGACGAACCGCAGGTATGGGCCGACGTCCTTGGCGGAGCGCAGCACCGCGTGGTGGTCGGTCACCTCGTGCAGGGTCCAGTCCATGGCCTCGCCCCAGAAGCGGGCCATGGCTCGCGGATCCGCGCAGTCGACCACGACCGCGGCGATCGGTCCGGTGTCCCGGTGGAGCGGCGGGGGGTCCAGCACGCAGAACTCGTTGCCCTCCGGGTCGGCCAGGACCGTCCACGGGACGTCGCCCTGGCCCACGTCGGCGGGTGTCGCACCGAGATCCTTGAGACGGGTGATCAGCTCCGCCTGATGGGCCGTCGAGGTGGTGGCGAGGTCGACGTGCACGCGGTTCTTCACCGTCTTGGGTTCCGGGGAGACGACGAGGTCGATGCAGACGGCGACGGGGTCGGGGTAGACGAAGCCGTCGGGTTCGAGGTTCGTCACGCCGGGTTCCTCGCTGGCGACTCCCCAGCCGAGCACCTCCGCCCAGAAACCGCCCAGCGCGGAGTCGTCCCGAGCCTTCATGTTGATCTGCACAAGCCGCGTCGTCACGCCGACGATCATAGGCAAGGCACCGGGCTCACACGGACCGGGAGACCGGGGGCCGCAGGCCGAGCCACTGCTCACGCGGGCGGGGGCCGCCGAGGTAGGTGTGCACCTCCGGCGACGCCAGCAGCTCGATGAACGCCGGACGGTCCCGGGCCTCGGACGCACGGAGCGATCAAGACCGCGGACCGACCAACCCCCTGCGGTGGCTGTCACCCGTCCAGGCCGGCGTAGGCCCGTAGCGCCTCGTGGGTGGTCGGCAGGCCGTGTTGGCGGAGCGGGCCCTGCGGCCCCGAAGAGCCGAACACATGGGGGTTGTCGACGAGCCAGGCGACCACCGCCCGCTGCGCCGCCGTCAGTTCCTCGAAGCCGCGGCCGTGATCCGATTCCATCTGCGGAAACGCGCACCCCAGCACCCCGTTGAAGTGGTTGTGCCAGTTCGACGTGGGTTGAGCGGCGAGCACCGCCGCAACGAGGTCCGACCGCACCTCCTCGGCCACCGGCGCGGCGAAGGCGTCGAGCACGTCGAGTGCCACGTGGCTGGGGCTCGCACCCCAGATCGTCTCTGCGGCGTCCGGGTTGCGAATGGCCGCCCACCGGCGTAGCTCGGCTATCGCCGGGCCCGGCACCTGGTCACCGGCGAGCTGCGCCCACGCCACAGCGGCCGCCCATCTCCGGTCGGGATCTGGGCCGGCCAGGTTCCGGTCGAGCAGGTCCGCGAGCGGCTGCGTCACCGCACCGCCGACCAGCCCCAGCGCGATCAGCGCCCCTCCCACGGTCGACGCCGGGCGCTGGTCGTCGGAGGCGATGGCGAGCAGACGGGGGCGGATCGACGCCGACTCCTCCGAGAACCAGGCCAAGGCATGGATCACCTCCCCGACCACCTCGGCGTCTGCGTCATCCAGGCAGGTCAACAGCAGCGGGACGCCGGCCCGGACCGCGTCGTACGCGGCAAGCACGTGCCGGCGCTCGAGCAGGCGCCCCTCGGGCTTGGTAAGCGGAAAAGGCTGCCTCTGCCCTGTACTGACGACCTCGTACCAATCCATCATCGCCTGCGACCAGCGGCGCCAGGTCTCCTCGGGGACCTGGGCCACATCGTTGCGGATTTCGGCGATGGGGAAGCCCTTGGCGGGTATGTCGTAGGGCGTGTAGCCGACAGCGAGGCAGGAGAGCAGCTGAATCACTTCGTGCCGGGCGGGCGTGGCGGGGTCGGCCACCAGCTCCAGCAGGAACGGGACCGCGTATGCGGTGGCCTCGTAGCGGGAGCCCTGGTGGTAGATGTTGCCGTACAGCTCGTACATTGCCGCCCTACGGACCTCGGCGTCGGATGACCGCAGATCGCGAATGAGGCCAGGCACGTCCTCGGCACTTCCGTAGGCGTGCGTCAACGACGCCCAGTCGATGCTGTCCAGATCACGTAGCACGTGGCGCATTCTCCACGCCGGGCCGCGTCCACCGCAGTCCCGGGTGCACCGGCCACCGGAGCCGGCCGGCACCCAGCGGTGCCGGCCGGCTTCGCCGGGCGGGACGATCAGTTGGCGCCCTGGTCGTGCGGGACGGTGACGGTGACGGTGCAGCCGACCGGCCGGCCGATCTCGTCGTGGCCGGCGTACGTGAGCTGGTAGACCCGGTCACCGCCGTCGCCGGCCCGCTCGGCCCGCAGCTTGCCGCTCGTGTCCGCCGTGCCGGTGACGAAGTCGCTGACGTCCGCGGCGGCACCCCCGGTCACGCCGGTCAGGGCGAACGCGTTCGGGCCGAGCACGCCGTCGCGCAGGTCCACGGTCACGTCGACGTCGACCAGCTCGTGGTCCGGCGGCCACAGCACCGGTCGGTCCACCGCGCAGTCGAGCTGCCGCACCGGCAGCGGGTTCGCCAGGGTGGCGGTGGCGTGCCCGATGGTCGCGGTGAGCCGGGCGCCGGCCTCGTAGTACATGTGCGCGGTCCGGCCGTCGAAGTAGAACGTCGGCGCGGCCGAGCGGCCGAGGTCGGGGGCTGCGGTCATCGAGTCGTGCACGACGCCGAGGTGGATCTCCTGGTCGAAGCCCTCCCCCACGTCCACCGCGTGCATGTTGCCGTCGGCGGCGTGGTAGATCACCAGGTTGCGGTCGTTCCAGCGCAGGAAGAACGGCCCCGAGGCGTTCGGGCCCTCGTCGCCCTGCGGGGTCACGATCGGTTCGGGCTGCATGGTCCAGGTCCGCGCGTCGTTGGAGACCGCCCAGCGGATCCGCCGCGACACCGGCCCGGTCGGTCCGGGCAGCGCCGCGGTCGGGTTGTCCATGAAGAGCATCAGATACCGGGTTCCCAGGCGGGGCACGGACTGCTCGAACACCCGGGCGTAGGAGGTCTCGCCGCCGGTCGTCTCGTTCCGGCTGACCGCGGTGCCGCCGTAGTCGAAGTGGATGCCGTCGTCGGAGGTCGCGTACCGGGTGATGGAGTTCTCGCCGTGGAAGTAGAGGAAGAGCTTGCGCTCCCCCTCGATCCACACGGCGTGCGGCGAGGAGATGTGGCTGACCGTGGCGTAGTACGGCAGCCAGGTGTTGCTGATCAGGGGGTTGGCGGCGTACTCGGTCCACGGGCCGTCGATCGAGTCGGCGTACGCGAGGGCGATCCCGCCGGGCCGCTCGTGCGGCGCGTAGTACAGGTAGTAGGTGCCGAGCGGGTGGGGGAAGTAGTCGGCGGCCCGGATGACGCTCGGGAAGATGAACTCGTTCGTCGGGTTGTAGGCGAGGGCGCTCTTGTCGAAGGCGGTGCCCTGGTAGGTGAAGTGCGGGAAGTCGAGGCCGGGGTCCGCGGCGGCCGGTGCGGCGCCGGCCAGGGCGGCGACGAGCAGGCCGGCGCTGGCCGTGGCCAGGGCGGCGCGTCGAGACGACGGAACGGGTGGCTTCGTCATGCGGCTTCCTCTTCGGTCGGTGCGATCGGACGCGGTGACGGTTCGCGAGCGGCGCGGGGGTGACTCTCAGTGAGAACACAGGGGACATCGACCGGCTGACGCGCCCTGGCGTCGCCGTGCTAATACGTATTAGCATCTATGTTTCTCGAATGTTGCTCGCTCGGCGGCGCTCCTGTCAAGAGGTGTCCGACGCCGCGCCGATCCGCGCGGTCCACCGGCCGGACCATTCGGCTAATGCGCATTACTCCAGCAGGTTCATCGCCGCGAAATCTTGCGCTCACCTCTTGACACACGCCGGGCCAGACGCCAGGCTCCTTCCCAACGCCGAGGCTAATACGCATTAGCCGCACCGGAAGGACCCGACGTGACCGCTCCCCCCCGACGCGTCACCCAGCGTGACATCGCGCGGATGGCCGGTGTCAGTCAGGCGACCGTGTCGCTGGTGCTCAACAACCGGACCGACGCCGAGGTGCGCATCGCCCCGGAGACCCGGGACCGGGTGTTGCGCGTCATCGCCGAGACCGGCTACGCCGCCGACCCCGTGGCCCGCCGCCTCGCCTCGCGGTTCAACCGGATCATCGGCGTCTTCACGTACGAGCCCGCCTTCCCCAGCGGCAGCCGGGACTTCTTCCACCCGTTCCTGCTCGGCATCGAGGAGTACGCCGAGCGGGTCGGCTGCGACCTGCTTCTGTTCACCAGCGCACCGGTCGTGGACGGCCGGCGACGCATCTTCCACCAGGACAACCGGCTGCGGCTGGCCGACGGGTGCATCCTGCTCGGGCGCGAGATCGACGGCGCGGAGCTGCAGCGGCTCAACGGTGACGGATACCCGTACGTCGCCGTCGGGCGCCGCGACGACGCCGGCGGCCCGGTCCCCTACGTCGGCGCCGACTACGCCTCGGCGGTGGCGAGGCTCGTCGAGACGGCGCTGCGGCACGGCCACCGCCGCCTGACGTATGTGGGCATGGGGTCGACCGCCGAGTCCTCGCAGGACCGCCGCCAGGGCTTCGTCGCCGCCGCGAGCACCGCGGAGAGCGCCCGCCAGGTGTCCGCGGTGGCCGGGGCGGCCGACGCGACCCTCGACGATCTGCTGGCCGACGGGAGCACGGCGGCGTTCGTGGAGGACTTCGCCACGGCGGTGGCACTGGAGTCCGCCGCCCGGCGGCGCGGCCTCACCGTGCCCGGCGACCTGTCGATCGTGACCCTCGGCGACCCGACCGTCCCCGTCCCCACCGACATCGTGTTCACCGGGTTCCGCATCCCCCGCGAGGAGATGGGCCGGCAGTCGGTCGAGGTGCTCACCGGCGTCATCGACGGCAGCGCCGGCGGCCTCCAGCAGCGACTTCTCCCCTGCCAACTCGTCGAGGGCAGCACCCTCGGCACCCCTGATCCGGCGGTCGACCGCCGCTGAGCGGCCGGCCGCGCAACTGGAAGGAAGCAAGTGGTCATCATGCGTGCGGACGTCCTCGTCGTCGGGGGCGGACTGGGCGGTGTCGCCGCGGCGCTCGCCGCGGCCCGGACCGGCCGGTCCGTCATCCTGACCGAGGAGTTCGACTGGCTCGGCGGGCAGCTCACCAGCCAGGCCGTCCCACCGGACGAGCACTCCTGGATCGAGCAGTTCGGCGCCACCGCCAGCTACCGGGCGCTGCGCAACGGCATCCGCGGCTACTACCGCCGTCACTACCCGCTGACCGAACGGTCCCGGGCCTGGACCGACCTCAACCCCGGTGCGGGCTGGGTGAGCCGGCTCTGCCACGAGCCGCGGGTGGCCGTCGCCGTCATCGAGGAGATGCTCGCCCCGTACCGGGGCTCGGGCCGGCTGCGGGTGCTGCAGCCGTACCGGCCGGTCGCCGCGGAGACCGACGGCGACCGGGTGACCGGCGTGACCCTCGCGCACCGCGACCGGGACGAGCGGATCGACGTGGTCGCCCCGTACGTGCTGGACGCCACCGAGACCGGCGAGCTGCTGCCGCTGACCGGCACCGAGTACGTCACCGGGTTCGAGTCGCGGGCGGAGACCGGTGAGCCGAGCGCCCCGGCCGAGGCCCAGCCGATGAACATGCAGGCGGTGTCCGTCTGCTTCGCCATCGACCACGTCGACGGCGACCACACCATCGACCGGCCCGCCGGATACGACTTCTGGCGCGACTACAAGCCCGACTTCTGGGGTGACCGGCTGCTGTCCTGGAAGTCGCCGCACCCGCGCACCCTGGAGATCGTCGAGCGCAGCTTCACCCCCAACCCGGACGACGACCCGCTGAGCGTCAACGCCGACCAGCGCGTCAACCCCGGTGACGGCAACCTGTGGACGTTCCGGCGGATCGCCGCGCGCCGCAACTTCACCGACGGCGCGTACGGCAGCGACATCACGCTGGTGAACTGGCCGATGATCGACTACTTCGAGGGCCCGGTCATCGACGTGCCGAACGCGTCGTGGCACCTGGCCAAGGCCCGCGAGCTGTCGTACTCGGTGCTCTACTGGCTGCAGACCGAGGCGCCCCGGCCCGACGGCGGCACCGGCTTCCCCGGCCTGCGGCTGCGCGGCGACGTGACCGGCAGCGCCGACGGCCTGGCCCAGGCCCCGTACATCCGCGAGTCCCGCCGGATCCGGGCCGAGTACACCGTCGCCGAGCAGGATCTGTCCCTGGCGGTCCGGGGCGAGCACGGCGCGGTCGAGTACCCGGACGCGGTGGGCGTGGGCATGTACCGGATCGACCTGCACCCGTCGACCGGCGGCGACAACTACATCGACGTCGGCTCCTGCCCGTTCGAGATCCCGCTCGGCGCGCTGATCCCCCGGCGGATGGAGAACCTGCTGCCCGCCGGCAAGAACATCGGCACCACCCACGTCACCAACGGCAGCTACCGGCTGCACCCGGTCGAGTGGAACGTCGGCGAGGTCGCCGGCCTGCTCGCCGACTTCTGTCTGGCGCGGGGCGAGTCCCCGCGTGCGGTCCGCAACACCCCCCGTCTGCTGGCCGACTTCCAGGACCGCCTCACCGCGGCCGGCGTGGAACAGCGCTGGCCGCGGATCGCGGGCTACTGAACACACACCCCCGGTGAGGAGAAAATTGTGAGAGCAGGAAAGGCCCTGCGCGGCGTCGCCGTGGCGCTGGCCGGCGCGCTCGCCCTGACCGCCTGCGGCGGCGGTGGCGAGTCGGCCGACAGCGGCCCGGCGAAGCTGCGGATGACCGTCTGGTCGGCCAACGAGGCGCACCTCAAGCTGTTCAACGAGATCGCCGACGAGTACCGCAAGAGCCACCCGGACGTCGCCGAGATCAAGTTCGACCCGCTGCCGTTCGACAACTACACCACGACCCTGACCACCCAGATCGCCGGCGGGAACGCGCCCGACCTCGCCTGGGTGTTCGAGAACTCGGCCCCCGACTTCGTCGCCTCGGGCGCGCTCGCGCCGCTGGACGACACCCTCAAGAAGGCCGAGGGCTACCAGTACGAGGACCTCTCCCCCGCCACCCTCAAGCTCTGGCAGAACGACGGGAAGCTGTTCGCGTACCCCTTCTCCACCTCGCCGTTCGGGGTGTTCGTCAACACCGACATGATCAAGAAGGCCGGGCAGAAGACCCCGGCCGAGCTGATCGCGTCCGGGCAGTGGACCTGGGACAACGCCCTGACCACCGCCGCCGCGGCGGCGGCGAGGTCCGGCAAGGCCGGCCTGGTCATCCGGGACTTCGACTACAAGGGCTGGGACAACCTGTCCACTTTCTGGACCGGGTGGGGCGCCCGGGCGTGGAGCGAGGACGGCAAGACCTGCGGCTTCAACAGCCCGGAGATGGTCGACGCGATGACCACCCTGCACAAGGCCACCTTCACCCAGAAGGCGCTGCCCGGTCCGGGCACGACGGCCGACTTCTTCGCCGGTGACTCGGCCATGACGGTCACCCAGATCTCCCGCGCGTCGCTGCTGAAGGACGGCGGCTTCGGGTGGGACCTGGTGCCGCTGCCGGCCGGGCCGAAGGGGAACTACGCGGTGGTCGGCCAGGCCGGCCTCGGGGTGATGAAGAAGAGCCCGCACGCCAAGCAGGCCGCCGACTTCCTGGCCTTCTTCACCAACCCCACCAACTCGGCGAAGCTCGCCCAGTTCTTCCCGCCGCCCCGGCAGTCCCAGCTGACCGCCGAGACGCTCGCCAAGACGAACCCGAAGCTCAAGCCGGAGCAGCTGCAGAAGGTCGTCATCGACGGCATCACCAACGGCGTGGTCAAGCCCAGCCACGCCGGCCAGGCCGAGCTGAGCCAGCAGGTCCGCGCCGGCCTCGACCCGCTGTGGCAGCCGAACGCGGACGTCAAGGCCGTGCTCAACGGCGTCTGCACCAAGATCCAGCCGCTGCTGGCGAAGTAGGGCTGACGATCATGACCCAGACGGACACCAGGGTGGGCCCGGCTGCTGCCGGGCCCGCCCCGGGCCCGGCCCGGCCGTTCTGGACCACCCGCCGCCGGGACCACCTTGCCGGTTACCTGTTCATCACCCCGCAACTGCTCGGCAGCGCCGTCTTCGTGATCCTGCCGCTGATCCTCGTGGTCTGGTACAGCCTGCACGAGTGGAACGTGCTCGCCGGGACGTTCGAGTTCGTCGGCACCGACAACTACCAGGCGCTCGTCGACGACCCCAACCTCGGCGCGGTGCTGCGCGCCACCGGGCTGTTCTCCGTCGGCCTCGTGGTGCTCAACCTCGGCCTGGCCTTGCTGCTGGCCGTCCTGCTCAACCAGCGGCTGCGCGGCACCATCCTGTTCCGCACGCTGTTCTTCTCTCCCGTCGTGGTCTCGCTGGTGGCCTGGACCATCGTGTGGGGCTTCCTGCTGCAGGACAACGGCGGGCTGAACAGCCTGCTCGACACCGTCGGGATCGACGGGCCGAACTGGCTGCGCGGCGAGGGCACCGCGATGGTGTCGGTCATCGTCGTGCAGGTGTTCAAGAACGTCGGCCTGAACATGGTGCTGTTCCTGGCCGCCCTGCAGGGCGTGCCGGCGGACCTGTACGAGGCCGCGCAGGTGGACGGGGCGAGCCGGCTGCGCCAGTTCTGGCGCATCACGGTGCCGCTCATCAGCCCGACGATCCTGCTCACGTCGATCATCACCGTGGTCGGGTCGCTGCAGGTCTTCGCACAGATCGCGGTGCTCACCCAGGGCGGGCCGGGCACGTCGACGACCGTGCTCGTCTACTACCTGTACCAGCAGGCCTTCCAGTTCCATCACTTCGGCTACGGCGCCACGCTGTCGATCGTCCTGTTCGCCATCGTGCTCGCGCTCACCGTGCTGCAGTGGCAGATGCGCAAGAGGTGGGTCTTCCATGAGTCGTGACCTGTCGCGGCGGACCAAGCTGGTGCTCTACGGGGTGCTGCTGGTCCTGTCGATCCCGTTCGTCTTCCCGACCTGGTGGATGGTCACCTCGTCGCTGAAGCCGGTGGCGGACATCTTCGCCTTCCCGCCGGACCTGCTGCCGACCCACCCGCGGCTCGACGCGTACCGGCGGGTGTTCGAGTTGCAGCCGTTCGGGCAGCAGTACCTGAACAGCCTCTACATCGCGCTGCTCGTCACGGTCGGCACCCTGGCCGTGTCGGCGCTGGCCGGTTACGCCTTCGCGCGCATCCGATTCCGCGGCCAGAACGTCCTGTTCCTGGTCGTCCTCGCGGGCCTGCTCATTCCCAGCGAGGTGACGATCGTTCCGCTGTTCCAGATGTTCTTCAAGCTCGGCCTGGTCAACACCCACTGGCCGCTGATCCTGGTGCCGATCTTCGGCGCGCCCAGCGTGCTGGCGACGTTCATCATGCGGCAGTTCTTCATCAGCCTCCCCGGCGAGCTGGAGGAGGCCGCCCGGGTCGACGGGCTCGGCCGATTCGCCACCTTCTGGCGGATCGCCCTGCCGCTGTCGCGGCCCGCGCTGGGCGCGGTGGCCATCTTCACCTTCCTGCACAGCTGGAACCTCTACCTGGAGCCGATCGTGTTCCTCTCCTCGCCGGAGAAGTTCACCCTGCCCCAGGCGCTCACCCAGTTCGTCGACGCCTACGGCGGCCCCATGTGGGACGTCCAGCTGGCCGCCGCGTCGATGACCGCGCTGCCGGTCCTGGTGGTCTTCGTCATCGCGCAGAAGCAGTTCGTCGAGGGCCTCGCGCACACCGGCCTCAAGGGATGACGACACCGGTCGTCGGCATCGACATCGGCGGCACCAAGACGGCGGCCGCACTGGTCGACCGGGGCGGGCGGGTGCGGGAGCGCCGCGAGGTCCCCACGCCCGCCCGGTCCGGGCCGGAGGCCGTGCTGGACGCCGCCGCCCGGCTGGCCGCCGTCCTGCTCGGCGCGACCACCGGGCCGGTGGGCGTGGGCACCGCCGGCACGGTCGACCCCACGACGGGCGGCATCCGGTACGCCACCGACAGCCTGCCCGGCTGGACCGGCACCCCGGTCGCCGACGCGCTGGCCGCCCGGCTGGGCCGAGCGGTGCGGGTCACCAACGACGTGAACGCCGCCGCGCTCGGCGAATGCTGGGCCGGCGCCGGACGGGACCGCGCCCATGTGCTGCTGGTCGCCGTCGGCACCGGGCTGGGCGGGGCGGTCGTCCGGCACGGCCGCGTCGAGGGGGGCGCCCGCGGCGCCGCCGGCGAGGTCGGGCACCTGCCGGCACCCGGCGCCGACCGGCTGCGCTGCGGGTGCGGCCGGTACGGGCACCTGGAGGCGATCGCCTCGGGCAGCGGGCTGGCCGCCGCGTACGCCATCGAGACCGGAAGCCGGGTCACCGGCCGGACCGTCGCCGAGCGCGCTGCAGCCGGCGAGGCGGCCGCCCGGCGGGTCGTGGACCGGGCCGGCACCGCCCTCGGCGCGGCCCTGGCGGGGCTGGTGGCCCTGCTCGACCCGGACGCCGTCCTCGTGGCGGGCGGGGCGGGCGGTGCCCTGCTGCCCGCCGCGTCGGCCGCCTACTCGGCCGAGCTGCCCGCGGGCTGGGCCGGCGTCCCGCTGCTGCCCGCCACCCTGGGCGCCGACGCCGTCGTGGTCGGCGCGGCCCGGCTGGCCATGGACAGCCTCGACTTCGAAAGGACCACCGCGTGAACGTGCTCGACGACCTGGCCGGCGGCCTGGTGGTGTCCTGCCAGCCGCTGCCCGACGACCCCGGCGACCCGATGCGCGACCCGTACGTGCAGGCCCGGGTGGCGGCCGCGGTGGTGCGCGGCGGCGCGGTGGCGGTCCGGGTCAACGGGCCCGGCGACGTCGCCGCGGTGCGCCCCGTCGTCGACGTCCCGGTGATCGGGCTCTACAAGCACGGCACCGAGGGCGTGGTCATCACCCCGACCGCGGCCCACGCCCTCGACGTGGCGCTGGCCGGCGCGGACATCGTCGCGGTCGACGCCACCGACCGCCCGCGGCCGGACGGGCGCACCTTCGCCGAAACGGTCCGCCTGATCCGCGAACGGACCGACGTGCTGATCCTCGCCGACGTCGCCACCGCGGCCGAGGGCGTCGCCGCCGTCGAGGCCGGCGCCGACGCCGTCGCCACCACACTGTCCGGCTACACCCCGGCCAGCCCACCGACTGACGGGCCCGACCTCGGGCTCGTGGCGCGACTCGCCGCACAGCTGTCCGTGCCGGTGATCGCCGAAGGGCGGTACCGCACCACGGAACAGATCGGCCAGGCCTTCGACGCGGGTGCGCACGCGGTGGTGATGGGCAACGCCGTCACCTCACCGCTGTGGATCACCCGCCGGCTCGTGCCGGCCACCCCCCGCGCGGCGAGCGCACCGGAGAAGAGGGAGTGAGCATGAGAAGACGTACCCTCCTGGCCACCGGCGTGGCCGGGCTGGCCACCGCGGCCATCGGCCGACCGGCCCTCGCCGGGCCCGCCGGGCGGCAGCCGACCGTGGCACTGGTGCCGTTGGACGACCGGCCGGTCAACACGTACGCCCCGCAGATGACCGCGGCCAGTGCCGGCACCCGCGTGCAGCTGCCGCCACGGGAACTGCTGGGCCGCTTCTTCACCCCCGGCGACGGGGCCGCCATCGCCCGCTGGCTCGGCACCACCGACAGCGCCGACGGGTACGTGATCTCGGTCAGCATGCTCGCCTACGGCGGCCTGATCGCCTCCCGCACCGCCGCACCGACCCTGGCCGCCGCGCTGGACAACCTGGCCGCCGTCCGGAACCTGCGCGCGACCCGGCCGGACGCGGTGATCGAGGTGCACGACACCATCCAGCGCCTCGCGATCACCAGCACCGGCACCGAGCTGGACCGGTACCGCGACGCGCTGGTCAGCTGGGCGAAGCTCTACGACCAGGTGGTGAACCTCGGGCAGGAGGAGCTGCGGGCCCAGCTGGACGCCGTCCGGGCGCAGATTCCCGACCAGGTCGTCGAGGACTACCTCGCCGCGCGGGCCCGCAACCACCAGGTCAACCGGCTCATGGTCGAGTGGGTCGCCGACGGCACCATCAGTCACCTCGTGCTCTCCGAGGACGACACCGCGCCGGTCGGCCTGGCCCGGGCCGAGCGGGTGGAGCTGGAGGATCTGGTCGCCCACCTCGGCGTCGGCGACCGGGTGGAGATCTTCCCCGGTGCCGACGAGGTCGACGCGCTGCTGGTCGCCCGCGTCATCGCGGCCGGCCGGACGCCCACCTACCGCGTCGAGTACGCCGGCGTCTCGGGCGAGAACTGGACGGCCCAGCTGGAGGGCATCCCGTTCGCGGAGAACATCCGCCGGCACGTGGCCGCCGTGGGCGGGCGCGTCGTCGGCGGCGAGGCGGACATCGTGCTCGCCGTGAACACCCCCTCGGCGGCGCCGGCCCAGCGGGCCGCCGACCTGGACGCCTTCGTCGGGCGGGTCGGCGACCTGCTGGCCGCCGGCACCCCGGTCATCGTGGTGGACCCGCTCATCGTCAACAAGGCGGACCATGACCTGGTGGCGCGGATGGAGAGCCGGCTGGACCTCGCGGCGCTGCTGTCGTACTCGGGGTGGAACACCGGCGGCAACGCCCTCGGCCTGGCGCTCGGGCACGGCACCGCCCGGTGGGCGTACCTGCGCTCCTCCGGCAGCGGCTTCGGGGCGCCGGAGCTGCGCGGGCCGGGCCAGGCGCACGCCGAGTACCTGCTCTACCGGTTCGTCAAGGACGACCCGTGGAAGAACATCGTGCAGGTCGAGGCGTACGCGCACGCGCGGGCGCAGGGCTGGGACCCGCTCGCGCTCACGCCCGAGCAGAAGACCTACTTCGACGGCTGGGTGCGGGAACGGCTGGTGCCGCTGACCGAGCGGTACTTCGCCGACCACTTCGCGGGGCACCGCATCGTGCTGGGGCGGCGGGGCGCGAAGACGTTCACGGCGACCCTGGCGCGGTTCGAGTCGGCGCGCGTCGAGCTGCCGTGGGACCGCCTCTTCGAGGTGATCCTGGAGCCGCGGCTGCAACTGTCCTGACCGGCCACCGGTCGCGCCGGCGCTGGGTCGCCGGCGCGGCCGGTCGGTCGATTGCCACCCTCAGCCCGCACGCTCGCGATGCTGGCCCGGTCGGCCGTGCCCACGTCGAAGGCGGGCGAGTCGGCGATCAGCCGGCAGCGGTCCGCCAGAGCGGATCGCCTGGTCGGCGGCACGTTTCGTTGCCCTGGCGCGGTTGGCCGTCCCTCGTGCTGGCCTGCGGCGGCCCGTCCTTGCCACCCGCGCCCGTCGGCCGGCCTCACGGCGTCGCTTCGATGATGCGCAGGTCGCGGTCGGCGCCGTCGCCGAGCGCCCGCAGCGCCTCCTGGTAGGCGGGGGTCTCGTGGGCGGCGAGCGCGGCGTCGACGCTGTCGAACTCGATAAGCGTCGTGCGCTCCAGCACGCCGGACTCGAACGCGTGCGCCGGCAGGCCGCGCGCAAGGAACGTGCCGCCGGCGGCGCGCAGCGCCGGCCCCGCCAGTTCCGCGTATGCGGCGACCTTCTCGTCGTCGCTGATGGACCGGTAGGTGGTGATCCAGTAGGCCTTCGGCACCGTCGCTGACTCCCGCTCATGTGGACGGGCACTCCCCTGCTGGACTGCCCTGCGAAGCGTAATGGCACCGACCCGCCACGCGCAGGGGCAGCCGAAATTCAACTGATCAACGGCTACCACGAGCGGCCCGTGATGATCGGACCTGCCGGGGTTCTGGTGCTCAGCTGTTCTGTGGGAAGCCGAGGTTCACGCCACCGTGGGAGGGGTCGAGCCACCGGCTGGTGACCACCTTGGATCTGACGAAAAAGCTCACTCCCTCCGGCCCGTACGCGTGCGCGTCACCGAACAGGGAGTCCTTCCACCCGCCGAAGGAGTAGTACGAGACCGGGACCGGGATCGGGACGTTCACTCCGACCATGCCGATCTCGATCTCGTTCTGGTAGCGCCGGGCTGCCCCGCCGTCGTTGGTGAAGATGGCGGTGCCGTTGCCGTAGCGGTTGGTGTTGACCACCTCGACGGCGTCGTCGTAGCTGGGCACGCGCAGCACCGAGAGCACCGGTCCGAAGATTTCGTCGGTGTAGATGGACATGTCGGTGTCCACGTGATCGAAGAGGGTCGGCCCGAGCCAGAAGCCGGCCCGCTCACCGTCGATCGGGTGACTTCGCCCGTCGACCACCAGCTCGGCCCCCGCGGCCCGTCCGGCGTCCAGGTACGACACCACCCGGTCGCGGTGGGCGCCGGTGACCAGCGGTCCCATCTCGCAGCCCGGCCGACGGCCGTCGCCGACTCGGAGCGCGGCGATCCGCTCGCTGATCTTGCCGACCAGCGCGTCGCCGACCGGGTCGACGGCCACGACGACGGAGATGGCCATGCAGCGCTCGCCGGCCGAGCCGAAGCCGGCCGAGACCGCGGCGTCGGCGGCAAGGTCGAGGTCGGCGTCGGGCAGGACGACCATGTGGTTCTTCGCGCCGCCGAGCGCCTGCACACGCTTGCCGTTGCGGGTGCCGGTCTCGTAGACGTAGCGGGCGATCGGGGTGGAGCCGACGAAGGAGATCGCCTTCACCGCCGGGTGTTCGAGAATACGGTCGACTGCCTCCTTGTCGCCATGCACGACGTTGAACACTCCGTCCGGTAGCCCGGCCTCGGCGAACAGTTCGGCGAGGAAGTTCGCCGCGGACGGGTCCTTCTCGCTCGGCTTGAGGACCACGCTGTTGCCGCATGCGATAGCGTTCGGCGCGAACCACAGCGGCACCATGGCGGGGAAGTTGAACGGGGTGATCACGCCGACCACGCCGAGCGGCTGCCGGATGGAGTACACGTCGACCTGGGTGGAGGCGTTTTCGCTGAACCCGCCCTTGAGCATCGGCGAGATGCCGCAGGCGAACTCCACGTTCTCCAGCCCGCGTTGGATCTCCCCCGCGGCGTCGGACAGCACCTTGCCGTGCTCGGCGGTGATGATCTTGGCTAGTTCGGGCCGGCGGGCGTTCAGCAGTTCCCGGAAGGCGAACATCACGTTCGACCGCTGGGCGAGGGAAGCCGTACGCCAGCGGGTGAAGGCCTCGCCGGCGGCGGCGACGGCCTGGTCGACGACCGCGGCGGTCGCGAAGTCGACGTGCCCTGCGACCTGTCCGGTGGCGGGGTCGTAGATGTCGCCGGCGCGTTCGGCGACGCCGTTCCACGGCTTGCCGCCGATCCAGTGGGTGGTCCTCATCGCTGCTGCACCTCCTTGGCCACGGCCTCGATCGACTGAGTGAGGATCTCCAGCGCCTCGTCCGCCTCGGCCCGGGTCAGCGTCATCGGTGGTGCCAGGCGGATGACGTTGCCGTACAGGCCGCCCTTGCCGACGAGCAGTCCACGTTCCCGGGATTCCTCCAGCAGTGCGGCGGCGGCCGCCGGGTGGGGCGCGCCGTCGGGTCTGACGAGTTCCAGCGCGATCATCAGGCCCTTGCCGCGGACGTCGCCGACCACGGGATGCGCCTGCGCGGCCGCACGGAGGCCGTCGAGCAGCCGGGCACCCAGGTCTGCGGCGTTGGCCTGGAGGTCGTGCTGCAGGAGATAGTTGAGCGAGGCCAGAGCGCCGGCGGTGGCGAGCGGGTTGCCCCCGAAGGTGGAGATCGAGTTGGCGCCGAGGCAGTCCATGAGGTCTGCCCGGGCGATGACTCCGCCGATCGCCAGGCCGTTGCCCAGGCCTTTGGCGAAGGTGATCGCGTCGGGTACGACGCCGTGCGCCTGGATGCCCCAGAAGTGCTCGCCGGTGCGACCCCAGCCGGTCTGCACCTCGTCGGAGACGAGGAGGATCCCGTACTCGTCGAGCACCCTCTTGAACTCGCCGAACAGCCCGTCTGGTGGGGTGGCGAAGCCGCCGACGCCCTGGATCGGTTCAACGATCATGCACGCGACGTCACCCGCGGTCGTCGTCTCGATGATCTCGCGCAGGTCGGCGACGCAGGCGCGGACGTAGTCCGCGTCGGACAGGTCCCGGAAGGGGCTGCGGTAGCGGTAGCCGCCGTGCACCCAGCTCACCTTGACGGGGCTGAGCGCGCTGGCCGACCAGCCGCGGATGCCGGTGATGCCGACGGTGGCGAACGCGCGGCCGTGGTAGGAGTTGCGCAGGGCGAGCACCTGCTCGCTGCGCCGGTACTGGGTGGCGAGCATCAGCGCGGTCTCGTTCGCCTCGGTGCCCGAGTTGGTGAAGAACACCTTGGCGTCCGGAATCCCGGAGAGCTCCGCGATCTTCTCCGCGAGCTCGACCTGCGACTGGATCAGGTAGAGCGTGGAGGAGTGCAGCACGCCGGTGTCGATCTGCGACCGGACCGCGTCGCTGATCTCGGCCACGTCGTAGCCGATCGCGTTGGTGAGGATGCCGGCGAAGAAGTCGAGGTAGGTGCGTCCCTCCCGGTCGGTCACCCGGCGACCGGACGCGCTGGCGAACTCGATCGGCTGTTCGTAGTACAGCGCCAGCCACTTCGGCATCACGGACCGGTGTCTGGTCAGCAGCTCGCGGTGCGCCATCGCGTCCTCCGTATCTCCGCCGGTAGGCCGAGTGTGGCGGCATTCGTTGTCCAACCGCTATGTGCAACCTGTACCGCTCTGCAGCCGCTGCCATTACGTTGTGTGCAATCCCGGCAGTAGGGAGGTCGCGATGTATCCCTCCGTCGCAGAAGCTGTCGCGCTGCCGGTGTTCCGGCGCGCGAGGCCGCAGGTGGTGGCCGGGTCGGCGGGGATGCAGGGCCGGGTGCGCTGGGTCCACGTGGCGGAGGTCGCCGACATCGCGCACCTGCTCCGCGGTGGGGAACTGGTACTGACCACCGGCATCGCGCTGCCCGAGGAGCCGGCGGCGCTCACGGGCTACGTGGACGACCTGGCCGCGGTCCACGCGGCGGGACTGGTCATCGAGTTGGTCCGCCGGTGGAACGATCACGTACCCGAGGCGCTCGTGACGGCGGCCGACCGGCACCGACTCCCCCTGATCACGCTCGCGGAAGAGACGCGGTTCGTGTCCGTCACCGAGGCGGTGGTGGCGCTGATCGTCGACGCCCAACTCGCCGAGCTGCGGGCCGCCGAGCAGGTGCACGAGACGTTCACCTCCCTCACCGTGGCCGGGGCCGAGCCCGCGGAGGTGCTGCGCGAGGTGGCCAGGATCTCCGGGCTGCCCGTCGTGCTGGAGACGCTGGGGCACGAGGTGCTCGCGTACGACGCGGCTGGGCAGGACCCCACCGAGCTGCTCGCGGACTGGAGTCAGCGGTCCCGGTCCGTGGCCGTGCCCGAGCGAACGGCCTACGACGAGGAGGCCGGCTGGCTGGTCACGGTGGTCGGCGCGCAGGGCGCCGACTGGGGACGCCTGGTGCTGCTCTCGCCGGACCCTCCGCCGCACCGGCACATGGTGGTCGCGGAGCGGGCCGCGTCGGCGCTGGCGGTGCATCGGCTCGTGGCGCGTGATCGGGAGAGCCTGGAACGCCAGACGCATCGGATGTTGCTCGCGCAACTGCTCGGTCAGGCGGTACCGCCGCCGGATCTGGCCGCCCGGGCGGCCGCGCTGGGCGTCGGCCTCGAACGGCGGCAGCTCGTCGGGGTGGCGATCCGGCCCGGGCACGTGACGCCACGCGCGCCTGCGCTGGCCACTCAGGAGGTTTTGCGCGACCTCGCCGAGGTGACCGCGTCGGCCGCACGGCGGGTGTCGGTACCCGCCCTGGTGGGCGTCGTGGACGACACGAGCGTACGGGCGCTGTTGTCGCTGCCCGCCCACGCCCGGGTCGACGCGGTACTGCGTCGGCTGGCCGAGGAGGTACACCGCTCGACGGCCGGCCCGGTGCTGGTAGCGGTCGGCACCACCGTGTCACACGCCGCCGAGGTGCGCCGCAGCCTCGGTGAGGCCGCCCACGTCGCGGGGGCGGCCCTCCGCACCCCCGGTGCGCAGCTCTACCACAAGCTGGACAACGTGCGCCTGCGCGGCCTGTTGCATCTGTTGCGAGAGGACGAGCGGGTCCAGGCGTTCGCAGACCGGGAGTTGGGCCCGCTGCTGGCGCGGGACGCCCACCAGCGCAGCCGGCTGGTGGAGCTGCTGCGCTGCTACTGCGAGCAGGGCGGGAACAAGTCGGCGGCGGCCGCCGCGGCGCACCTGTCGCGTACGGCCTACTACCAGCAGCTGTCGCGGATCGCGCAGGTGCTCGGGGTGTCGCTGGAGGACCCGGAGTCGGTGCTGTCGCTGTACGTCGCGCTCCTGGTGCACGAACTCGACGCGTAGGACCCTCGCAGCGCTAATCCACCCACCGTACTGATTGACAGGTGGGGTGCGGGCATGCCGTGGACAGAGTGTGCCCCGATCACGGCAAGCGTGGACACTTTGCCGCTGCCCGTGGCGGGCTCGCGACACCCACCATTCCCAGATAAAGATCGCGCTGAACCGCCCACCAGGAGCGCGTGAGCCGGGTTGGTCGGCCAGTGTTGCGGCACCGTAACAGGAGGTGACCGATGACCGTCGAACCCCTGCCCCCGGCCGAAACCACCGCGGTCGAACCCGGAACGCAGATCACCCATCCGGATGGCCGAGTCGAGTTGCGTGACTTCTCCACGATCGCCGACAGCCGCTACTTCAACGAAGAGCTCGCCCCGGTGCCCATCGAGAGGCGCACCTGGACCACGTACAACTTCGCGGCGCTGTGGATCGGCATGGCGCACAACATCCCCACCTACCTGCTCGCCGCCGGGCTCATCCAGCTCGGTATGAACTGGGTGCAGGCGTTCCTCACCATCACGCTGGGCAACCTGCTCGTCCTGATCCCGATGCTGTTGAACAGCCACGCGGGCACCAAGTACGGAATTCCGTTCCCGGTCTTCGCCCGGGCGTTCTACGGAGTCCGCGGCGCGAACCTCCCGGCCCTGCTCCGCGCCTTCATCGCGTGCGGCTGGTTCGGCATCCAGACCTGGATCGGCGGCGAGGCGATCTACGCGATCGCCGGGAACCTGCTGGGCTCCTGGTGGGTCGACGCGGCGCGGATCATGGACTACCCGTGGACGCTGTGGGCCTCCTTCTTCCTGTTCTGGGCGATCGAGATGGCGATCATCTGGCGGGGCATGGACACCCTGCGCCGCTTCGAGAACTGGGCCGCGCCGTTCGTCATCGTGGTGGCCGTCGCCCTGCTGATCTGGGTCATGGTCGAGGCGGGCGGGCTCGGCCCGATCCTGTCCGAGCCGTCGAAGCTGGGCTGGGGCGCCGACTTCTGGAAGCTGTTCGCGCCGTCACTGATGGGGATGATCGCCTTCTGGGCGACCCTGTCGCTGAACATCCCCGACTTCACCCGGTTCGGCGGCAGCCAGCGGCAGCAGGCGTACGGCCAGGTCCTCGGCCTACCCACCACGATGTCGTTCTTCGCCATCCTGTCGATCATGATCACCTCGGGCACGGCCGTGATCTACGGCGAGGCGATCTGGGACCCCATCCAGCTCGCCGCCAAGTTCGAGAACCCGCTGGTCGTCGCGCTGGGCCTGTTCACGGTCGTGGTCGCGACGCTGTCGGTGAACGTCGCCGCGAACACGGTCAGCCCGGCGTACGACTTCTCCAACGCCGCGCCCCGGCTGGTCAACTTCCGGACCGGGGGCCTGATCACCGGCGTGCTCGGCATCCTGATCCAGCCGTGGCGGCTGGTGCAGGACCCCAACATCTACATCTTCGTGTGGCTCGGGTTCTACGGCGGCCTGCTCGGCGCCGTCGCCGGGGTGCTCATCGCCGGCTACTGGGTCCGCAGCCGCACGCGCCTCCGGTTGCCCGCCCTCTACCGTCCCGAGGGCCGGTACTGGTTCTCCGGCGGCTGGAACTGGGCGGCCATCGTCGCCACGGTCGTCGGCGCGGTCCTCGCGGTGGGTGGCGCCTACTCCGCACCGGGCAAGGGGCCGTTCCCCGAGGACGGGTTCATCCCGTGGCTCAAGCCGCTCTACGACTACAGCTGGGTCGCCGGTCTGGTCGGCGCGTTCGTCGTTTACCTGGCGCTGTCGATGCCGCCGCGCGGCAGCCACGCGAAGGAGGAAATCAGGTGAGCAACATCGTCCGAGCCGGGCTGGTGCAGCAGAAGTGGACCGGCGACAAGGAGTCGATGATCGCGAACGCGGTGGAGGCGATCCGCAGCGCCGCGTCGCAGGGCGCACAGGTCGTCTGCCTGCAGGAGTTGTTCTACGGTCCGTACTTCTGCCAGGTGCAGGACGCCGACTACTACTCGTACACCGAGGCGATCCCCGACGGGCCGACGACCGCGCTGATGCGTGAGCTCGCCGAGCAGCACGGTGTGGTGCTGATCGTGCCGATGTACGAGCAGGAACAACCGGGCGTCTACTACAACACCGCGGCGGTGATCGACGCCGACGGCACCTACCTCGGCAAGCACCGCAAGAACCACATCCCGCAGGTGAAGGGGTTCTGGGAGAAGTTCTACTTCCGGCCGGGAAACCTCGGCTATCCGGTGTTCGACACCGCGGTGGGCCGCATCGGCGTCTACATCTGCTACGAACGGCACTTCCCGGAAGGCTGGCGGGCGCTGGGGCTGGCCGGCGCGAAGATCGTCTTCAACCCCTCGGCCACGAGCCGGGGCCTGTCGGAGTACCTCTGGCGCCTCGAGCAGCCGGCCGCCGCGGTCGCCAACGAGTACTACGTCGGCACGATCAACCGCGTCGGCGTGGAACCGTTGGGCGACAACGACTTCTACGGCCAGTCCTACTTCGTGGACCCGCGGGGACAACTGGTCGGCGACGCCGCGTCGGACACCGAAGAAGAGGTCGTCATCCGCGATCTCGACATGGACAGGCTGGCCGAGGTGCGCGACCTGTGGGCGTTCTACCGCGACCGCCGGCCGGAGACCTACGAATCGCTGGTGACGCCGTGAGCATCGTCATCCGCAACGGAACAGTCGTCAACGCCACCGGGGAGTACCTGGCGGACGTGCTGGTGGAGGGCGAGCGGATCGCCGCGCTCGCCGCGCCGGACTCAGGTCTGGCCGAGCAGTGGGCATCCGGCGCCGAGCGAGTGATCGACGCCGCCGGGAAGTACGTGGTGCCAGGCGGCATCGACGGCCACACCCACATGGAGATGCCGTTCGGGGGCACCTTCTCGGCCGACACCTTCGAGAGCGGGACGATCGCGGCGGCCTGGGGCGGCACGACCACGATCATCGACTTCGCCGTGCAGGGCAAGGGAACGTCGCTGCTGTCCGCGCTGGACAAGTGGCACAGCAAGGCCGACGGCAACTGTGCGATCGACTACGGGTTCCACATGATCGTCTCGGACGTCAACGACACGTCGCTCAAGGAGATGGAGGCCTGCATCGACGCCGGCGTGAACACCTTCAAGATGTTCATGGCCTACCCGGGTGTCTTCTACGCCACGGACGGGGAGATCCTGCGGGCGATGCAGAAGGCCCGGGACACCGGATCGATGATCATGATGCACGCGGAGAACGGCATCGCCATCGACCAGCTCGTCGCGCAGGCACTGGCGAGTGGGCGGACCGACCCCGTACAGCACGGGCTGACCCGGCCGCCCGAGCTGGAAGGCGAGGCAACCTCCCGGGCGATCACCCTGGCGAAGGTCACCGGCGCACCGCTGTACATCGTGCACCTGTCCGCCGCGCACGCCCTCGACGCGGTCACCCAGGCCCGCGACACCGGGCAGAACGTGTTCGCCGAGACCTGCCCGCAGTACCTGTTCCTGTCGCTGGACGACCTGGCGAGGCCCGACTTCGAGGGCGCGAAGTACGTGGCCTCTCCCCCGCTGCGGCCCAGGGAGCACCAGGCGGAACTGTGGCGGGGCCTGCGCACCAACGACCTGTCGCTGGTGTCGACCGACCACTGCCCGTTCTGCTTCAAGGACCAGAAGGAGCTGGGCCGGGGAGACTTCTCGAAGATCCCCAATGGGATGCCGGGTGTCGAGCACCGGATGGACCTGCTCTACCAGGGCGTCGTGAAGGGCGAGATCACCCTGCCGCGCTGGGTCGAGATCAGCTCGACCACGCCCGCCCGGATGTTCGGTCTCCATCCACGCAAGGGCGTCATCGCCCCGGGCGCGGACGCCGACATCACGGTGTACGACCCGACGGCCGAGCAGACCATCTCCGCCGGCAGCCACCACATGAACGTGGATTATTCCGCGTACGAGGGCATGCGGCTGACCGGGAAGGTCTCCACCGTGTTGTCGCGCGGCCGGATCGTCGTCGACGACAACGCCTTCCACGGCGCCGCCGGGCACGGCACGTTCCTGAAGCGCGACCTCAGCCAGTACCTGGTCTGACGAGGAGCTGACCGTGGACTTCGGTGTCGTACTGCAGACCGACCCGCCCGCTCGCGACGTCGTGGCGGGCCTCGCCGCCGCCGAGGACAGCGGGTTCCGCTACGGGTGGACGTTCGACTCCTGCGTCCTGTGGCAGGAGCCGTTCGTCATCTACTCACAGGTCCTCGCCGCGACCAAGCACCTGATCGTCGGACCGATGGTGACCAACCCGAGCACCCGCGACTGGTCGGTCACCGCGTCCCTCTTCGCCACCCTCAACGACATGTTCGGCAACCGGACCGTCTGTGGGATCGGCCGCGGCGACTCGGCCCGCCGGGTCATCGGCCAACCGCCGGCGAGTCTGGCCACCCTCAGAAGCGCCATGCGCGTGATCAAGGAACTGGCCGAGGGACGCGAGGTCGAACACCACGGCACACCGGTGCGCATCCCGTGGGTGCGTGACGGCAAGCTCGAGATCTGGATGGCCGCCTACGGCCCGAAGGCGCTGCGGCTGGTCGGCGAGCAGGCCGACGGCTTCATCCTGCAGACCGCCGACCCGGACATCGCCCGCTGGACGATCGGCACGGTACGCGACGCGGCCAGCGCCGCCGGCCGGGATCCGGACGCGATCACCATGTGCGTGGCCGCCCCCGCCTATGTGGGTACGAACCTCGTACGCCAACGGGATCAGCTGCGCTGGTTCGGCGGCATGGTCGGCAACCACGTGGCCGACCTGGTCGCCCGCTACGGCGACTCCGGCGTGGTGCCGAAGGCGCTGACCGACTACATCACCGGCCGCGAGGGCTACGACTACGCACACCACGGCCGCGCCGGCAACCCGTCCACCGACTTCGTCCCCGACGCCATCGTCGACCGATTCTGCCTGCTCGGCCCCGAGTCGGCCCATGTCGACCGGTTGCAGGAGCTCAAGGAAATCGGGGTCCACAACTTCGCCCTCTACCTCATGCATGACGACAAGGAGAAGACCCTCACCGCGTACGGCAAGAACGTCATCACGCACGTCTAGTGCGTCGCGTACGACGGTGAGCCGCGACCCTGCGGCGGCCGAAGCGGGGCGGCCGCCGCCCTGACGCCGGGATGGCTTCGCCCCGATATTCCGCCCCGCGGCCGCCCTGTTCCCGGGCAGCGCTGGCCTCTACGTTGCGCCGGTGGCGGGCACGGTGACACTGGATCTGCCCGACCGGCACCGAATCCCAGCTCAGCCCGACGTGACCTCGGCGTGCATGCGGTCGGCCAGGCCCTGGCGACGACGCGACACGGGACGATCCGCTACTCCCGACGAAGAGAGCTGTTCCTCTGGGCCGGATCCGTCTGCGCACGCGTGGCCTCGACGACCCGGCGTACCTCGGTGCCGTCCGTGGCCTCGCGTCCGTCGCGCCGCACCGGCGCCCGCAGGTGCACCTCCCGCGCTCCGGTGGCCGCGAGCACCTGCCGGACGTTGTGCGACCGGATGCCGCCGCCGGCGATGATCCGCAGCCGGTCGCCGGCCCGCTGCCGCAGGGCGGCGATCCGCGTGGCACCGGCCAGCGCGGTCGGCGCCCCGCCGGAGGTGAGCACCGCGTCGGCCCCGAGGTCGACGAGTTCCTCGATCGCCCGCAGCTGGTCGCCGACCTCGTCGAAGGCCTTGTGCACCGTCACCGGCAGCGGTCCCGCCGCCTCGATGAGGCGCCGCAGCACGGGCAGATCGAGGCCGCCGTCGGCGGTGAGGGCACCGACCACCACCCCGACCGCGAGACCGTGCGGATTGGGCAGACCGCGGATGGCCTCGATGTCGGCGAGCATGACCTGCTCCTCGATCCCGCTCACCCGGAAGTCGCCGCCACGGGGACGGACCATGACCCGTACGCCCACCCGGCGCAACGTCCGCAGCGCGACCTCGACCGTCCCCGGGCTCGGGGTGGTGCCGCCCTGGCCGAGGTCGGCGCAGAGCTCCAGCCGGTCGGCTCCGGCGGCCTCGGCCACCAGCGCGGTCGGCACGTCGCTCACGCAGATCTCGACGGTGGTCACGCGGCCGCTCCGGCCCGGGCGGACGCCGCCGTCGACTCCGGACGCAGCGGGAAGTGGCAGGCCACCTGGTGCGCGTCGCCGGCCAGCGGCGGCTCGGTCTCGCAGACCTCCTGCGCCAGCGGGCAGCGGGTCCGGAACCGGCACCCGGTGGGCGGGTTCAGCGCGCTGGGCAGCTCGCCCCGGATGGTCATCCCGTCGCGCGCGGCAGCGGGGTTCGGCGTGACGGAGGGGACGGCGTCGATGAGCGCCTGCGTGTACGGGTGCCGGGCGGCCCGGACCACGTCCCGCGCGGGCCCGACCTCGACGAGCTTGCCGAGGTACATGACGCCGATCCGGTCGGCCATGTAGTCGACGACGGACAGGTCGTGGCTGATGAAGACGTACGCCAGGCCGAGTTCCCGCTGCAGGTCCCGCATGAGGTTGAGCACCTGCGCCTGGATGGACACGTCCAGCGCGCTCACCGGCTCGTCGCCGACGATCAGCCGCGGTTGCAGGGCCAGCGAACGAGCCAGCCCGATGCGCTGCAGCTGACCGCCGGAGAACTCGTGGGGGTAGCGTTCCAGGACCCGCCGCGACAGCCCCACCTGGTCGAGCAGCGTCGCGATCCGCGCCCGCCGCGCCGCCGGGCCGCCCACCTTCTGGATCTCCAGGGGTTCGGCGAGGATGGCGTCGACGCGCATCCGCGGGTTCATCGCGGCGTAGCTGTCCTGGAACATCAGTTGGACGTGCCGGTGCATCCGGCGGCGCTCCCGTCCGGCCAGACCGGCGATGTCCGTGCCGTCCAGCATGATCTGCCCGGCGCTCGGCTGCTCCAGCCCGACGGCCAGCCGGCCCACGGTGGACTTGCCGCAGCCGGACTCGCCGACCAGCCCGAACGTCTCGCCCGGGCCGACGTCGAACGACACACCCGCCACGGCGCTCACCTGCCCGGCGGTCCGGCGCAGCAGCCCACGGCCGTGCGCTGCGTAGTTCTTGACCAGGTCCCGCACCGACAGGACGGGCGTCGTGGCCGGCTCCCCCGCGCCATCCGTCGAGGCGGCCGGCTCCGACGCCGCCGCGACCCGTGCCGGAGCGGCGGTCGCACCGGTCGGCTCCGGCTCGCCCCGCACCGGGTTCGGCAGGGTGACCGGTGCGGCGGGCACCGGGTGCAGGCAGGCGTGCTGGTGCCCGCCGGTCGACAGGGTGGGGTCGGTGCTCCGGCAGTCGTCGGTGGCGTGCCGGCAGCGTGGCGCGAAGCGGCAGCCGGTCAGGGGCCGGGACAGGTCCGGCGGCAGGCCCGGGATGCTGTAGAGCCGGGCGTGTTCACCGGAGTCCCGGATCGCCGACTCGGGCAGCGCCTCCATCAGCGCCTCGGTGTAGCGGTGCCGCGGCGAGCGGAACAGCTCTCCGGTCGCGGCGGTCTCGACCACCCGTCCGGCGTACATGACGGCGACCCGGTCGGCGCGGCCGGCGATCACCCCGAGGTCGTGGGTGACCAGGATGACGGCCATCCCGAACTCTTCCCGCAGGTCGTCGATGAGTTCGAGGATCTGCCGTTGGGTGGTGACGTCCAGCGCCGTGGTCGGCTCGTCGGCGATGAGCAGGCGGGGCGAGCAGATCAGCGCCATCGCGATGGCGACCCGCTGCCGCATCCCGCCGGACAGCTCGTGCGGGTAGTTGTCGACGATCCGCTCCGGGCGCGGCATCCCCACCCGGCGCAGGATCTCGATGGTCCGCTCCCGGGCCTCCGCCCGGCCGACCCGCTCGTGCACCCGCAGCGGTTCGCCGACCTGGACGCCGATCCGCATGGTCGGGTTGAGCGAGGTGAGCGGGTCCTGGAAGACCATGCCCATACGGACGCCACGGATCCGGCGTACCTCGTCCGTCGGCAGCGCTCGCAGGTCCCGGCCCTCGAAGAGGATCTGCCCCCCGGACACCCGGCCGCCGGGCGGCAGCAGGCCCATGACGGAGAGCGCCGTCATCGTCTTGCCGCTGCCGGACTCCCCCACCACGCCGAGGGTCTCCCCCGGCATGACCTGGAGGCTGACCCCGTCCAGGGCGTGCACCGTGCCGCGGCGCAGCGCGATGTCGGTGTCGAGATCGCGCAGCTCCAGCAGGGGCTGGCCCCCTGCCGGCGCGTGTCGGACGGTCGATTCGCTCATTTTCTGCTCCTGCTCAGCGTCGCCGGAGGCGGACCTCGAAGGCGTCCCTCAACCCGTCGCCGATGAAGTTGAAGGCGAGGACGATGAGGATGATGGCGATGCCGGGCGGGTACAGCAGCCACCAGTGGCCGCTGTAGGTGTCCGCCAGGCCGTCGGAGAGCATCCCGCCCCAGTTCGCCGCCGGCGGGGGGACGCCCAGTCCGAGGAAGGACAGGTACGCGACGTAGAGGATCGCGTCGGCGACCTGGAAGGTCGCGTTGACGATCACCGTCCCGATGGCGTTCGGCACGATGTGCCGACGCACCGCCCGGCCGCCGGTGCCACCCATCCCCCGCATGGCCTGGACGTACTCGCGGGAGCGCAGGGTCAGGGCGTCACCCCGGACCAGCCGGGCCGGTCCCAGCCAGGCGAACGCGCCGATGATGACGATGAGCATCGACACGCTCGGTGTGACGATGGCGGCGAGCAGCATGAAGAGGAACAGCGACGGGATCGACATCATCGCGTCGACCACCCGCATCATCGCGGAGTCCACCCAGCCGCCGGCGAACCCGGCGACGGCGCCCCAGATCGTGCCCAGGGCGGTGGCCAGGATCCCGGCGGCGAGCCCGACGATGATCGAGGTCTGCCCGCCGAGCATGAGCCGCCCCAACTGGTCGTAGCCGACCCCGTCGGTGCCGAGCGGATGCCCCTGCTGACCGGGGGCCAGGTGGACCGCGGTGAGGTCCGTGTGCACCTGGTCGGTGTGGTAGAAGAGCGGACCGAGGAAGCAGATCCCGGCCAGCAGGACGAACAGGCCCAGGCCCACCAGGGCGAGCCGGTTCTCGCAGAAGACGACAAGTCCCTGCCGCCAGAGGCCGCGCACCGGCGCCTCGGCGTCGGCCGGCTGGTCGGGGACGGCACCTGGACGGACGCCCTCGGAGAGTGTGGTCATGACGCGCTCCGCTGGAGTCGGACCCGGGGATCGACGGCGGCGTAGAGCAGGTCGGCGACGAGCGCGCCGACCACCGTCGCGATCGAGATGATGACGGTGACCCCGAGCAGGATCGGGAAGTCACGCTTGAGCGCCGCCTGCCAGAACAGCTGCCCCATGCCGGGGAAGTTGAACAGCGACTCGACGACCAACGCCCCGCTGAACAGCGCGGGCAGGTACATCCCGAGCAGCGCGATGACCGGGAACAACCCGTTGCGCAGCGTGTGCCGCAGCACCACCCGCCGCTCGGAGAGGCCCTTGCTGCGGGCGGTGCGCACGTAGTTCTCGTTGAGGTTGTCGACCATGGCGGAGCGGACGTACCGCGAGTAGACCGCGATGGTGACGATGGCCAGGGTGATCGTGGGCAGGACCAGCCCGGCCGGGTCGGCGAGCACCTCCGCCACCGTGAAGCCCTGCGGCGCCTCGGGCGGCAGGATCGGCCAGACCTGCGAGAACAGGATGATCAGCATGAGGCCCATGAAGAAGATGGGCGTGGCGTACGCCAGCAGCGACAGCGAGGTGATGGCGTAGTCGGGCCAGCGGTTGCGGCGTACCGCCTGGATCACCCCGAGCGGGATCGCCAGCACGATGGCGAGCACGGTCGACAGCAGCGACAGCACCATCGTCTTGGGCAGCCGCTGGCTGATCGCCTCGACGACCGACTGGTTGAGCTGGTACGAGTAGCCCAGGTCGCCCTGCAGCAGGCGTTGCACGTACATGCCGTACTGCTGGATCCAGGGCCGGTCGTAGCCCATGTCGTGGTTGAACGCCGCCAACTGCTCCAGCGTCGCCTCCTTGCCGAGGGTGGCGCGCGCCGCGCCCCCGGGCAGCAGGTGCAGGATGAGGAACGCGATCACCGTGACGAGCACGACGACGACGAGGGCCTGACCCAAGCGCGTGATGAGGTACCGGACCACCTGGGCCGTGCCTCCTCCCTGGTCGGGGCCCCGGCGGCGCGGTGGGCGCCGCCGGGGCCGGGACGATCAGTGATCGGTTACTTCCAGGACCAGTCCTGGAAGTACATGAAGTTCATCGGGTCCTGCGGCTCGACCCCCTGCAGACCGGAGCGGTACGCCGAGATCTGGAACACCGGGTTGGGCATCCAGAGCACCGGCAGGTCCTTGGCGAGGAAGTCGTTGTAGGCCTTGAGGGCGCTCTCGTCGCCGGAGAACTGGGTGGCCTCGATGAGCTTGTCGGCCTCGGGGTTGCTGTAGCTGCCCAGGTTCACCGGGGCGCCGGTGGCGAAGAGCCGCTCGCCGCTGGCGAACGCCGGGTAGTACCAGCTGCCCTGCGAACCGAAGAAGGACATGTCCCACGAGCAGGTGGCTTCCGTCGGCTTGCAAGCCGGGGTGACCGCGACCGAGTCGGGCACCTCCTTGATGGTCAGCTGGATGCCGAGCTTGGCCATCTGCGACTTGATCTCGGCGAACATCTTCGTCGTGGCGGCGAAACCGGTCTGGCTGGTCACGGTGAGGTTCAGCGGCGTGCCGGCGGCGATGCCGTCACCGCACTGGTTCGGCCCGCTGCCCGGCGTCTGGCAGGTGGTCTGCCCGTCCGGGGTCACCTTCCAGCCGTGGCTCTCCAGCAGTTCCTTCGCCTTGGCCGGGTCGAACGAGTACGCGCAGCCGGCGGCGTCGGCGCCGTTGGTGCCCGGTTTGGCCGGCACCGGGCCGCAGGTCGGCGCGGCCGTGCCGGACCAGATCACCTTGCTGATCGTCGGCTGGTCGATGAGCATCTGCAGCGACTGCCGCAGGTACGGCTGCTTGAACAGCACCCCGGTCTTCGGGTTGTTGAAGTTCAGCTGGAGGTAGGTGACGGACCAGCCGTACCACGGCGAGACCGTGTAGCCCTTGGACTTGAGGTAGCCCTCCTGGGAGAGGTTGGCCGCCGGCACGTACCCGTAGTCGATGTCACCGGCACGCAGCACGTTGAACTCGGCGTCGTCGCCGGTGAACGGCCGCAGCACGATCTTGGCGAGCTTCGGCTTGTCCACACCCGAGTAGCTCGGCTGCGCGGCGAGGGTGACCTCGCCGTTCGGCACGTACTTCGCCAGCTTCCAGGGGCCGCTGGTGACCTTCCACAGCTCGTTCGAGTCGTACGTCTTGGGGTCCTTGGCGGCCGTGGTGAGGAAGTCGAAGACCTTCTTCGCGCCCGCCGGCGTGCTGGCCAGGTTGCTCACCGCCGCGGTGGCGGAGTCCTTGTCCCAGGCGTGCTGCGGCATCGGGGTGATCTTGTTGAGCTGGTTGTCGACGAACCACGCGGTGTTGAAGACCTTCGTGGTGGTGATCGAGAAGGTCTTGTCGTCCTTGACCGACCACTGGGCGATGTTGTCCGGGAGGCCGCCGGCCCGGTAGGACGCCCACTTGTCCTTGTTCGCGCTGACCAGGTCGTACCAGAACTGGATGTCCCTGGTCGTGACGGGCTTGCCGTCGGACCAGGTGTTGTCCTTCAACGTGATGGTCAGGGTCTTGCCGCCGTCGCTCACCACCGGCGGCTCGGCCATCGAGCGCTGCGGGTCGATGTTGTACTGCGCCGAGCCGTCCAGCTTGTACTGGTAGAGGGACCGGTACAGCGCCTGGCCGAAGATGGCGTTCTCGCCCTGGGTGAAGCCGGGCGCCGAGATCGGCAGGATCCAGTTGGGCGTGCGGAAGGCGACGGTCGCGGTGTCCTTGCCCTGACTCCCGCCGTCCTTCGACGAGTCGTTGCCGCCGCCGCAGGCGACCAGGCCCGCCCCGAGGGCGACCGCGCTGGCCACCGCCACCGCGCCGCGGAGGGCTCGCCGGGGAAATCTGCTCCTCATGAATCTCCTCGATTGATGTGCACTGCCCCGCGTCTCCGGGCGCTACCGGCGGTGCCACGCGTTCGGCCGACGGTGCTGCTCCTCGACGTTCGACGCGGAGAATGTATCCGGGCCGAAGTCGCGAGTCAACGAAACTTACCCTCTTTATTCGGCCACTTCGGCCAGGGTACGATCTAAGTCGGCGAAGCATCGACCGATACTCTTCGCGTGGGCTCCGGCGCGTACCCCGCCGGGCACTGCGACACTGAGGCGGCGCCGGAGGACCGCCCGAACAAGGAGAGGCACCCTTGGAACCATCGATCTCCGCCACGCTGCGAGACCAGACCCTGAGCCTGCTGGCCAGCGGCACGGTCACCTCGCGCGCCGACCTCATCGAGGCGTTGCAGGTCGCCCCCTCCACCGTCACGAGCGTGGTGCGCCGGCTGCTGGAGGAGGGCGTCATCCTCGAGGAGGGGGTGGGCCGGTCCACCGGGGGACGGCGCCCCCGGATCCTGCGCCTGCGGGAGACCAAGGGGATCCTCGCCGTCGCGGAGCTGGGCGGCCGGCACGCCCGGGTGGGGCTGTGCGCGCCCGACGGCGGGCTGCGCACCACCGAAGAAGTGGCCATCGACATCGCGGCCGGACCGGCAGAGGTGTTCGAGGTGGTCGCCGCGACGTTCGACCGGCTGCAGGCGGCGACCGCCGCCGGCCAGGAGTTGCTCGGGGTCGGCATGGCCCTGCCGGGTCCGGTCGAGTTCCCCGGTGGGCGGCTGATCGGCCCAGCCCGGATGCCCGGCTGGAGCGGCGTCGACGCGAGGGCCCGCCTCGCCGAGCGCTTCCCGGTGCCGGTGGTCGTCGACAACGACGCCAAGGCGGCGGCGATCGGCGAGTACGTCACCCGCCGGGACGAGTTCGGCGACATGATCTACGTCAAGGCCGGCACCGGCATCGGCGGCTGCCTGGTCAGCGCCGGTCAGATCTACCGGGGCGGGCGCGGCCTCAGCGGCGACGTCACCCACGTCCGCGTGGCGGACAGCGGCGAGCGGGAGTGCTCCTGTGGCAGCCGGGGCTGCCTGGAGACCGTTGCCAGCGGGGCCGCCCTGGCCCGCCAGCTGGCCGAGCAGGGCTCCCCGGCGACCAGCATCCGGGAGATCGTTTCGGCGGTCAGCGACGCCGACCCGACCGTGGTGACGATGGTGCGCCACGCCGGCCGGCTGCTCGGCGTCGCCCTCTCCGGCCTGGTCAACTTCCTCAACCCCGACGCCGTCGTCATCGGCGGCGCACTGTCCAGTCTCGACGTCTACGTGGCCGCGACCCGCGGGATGCTCTACGAGCGCTGCCTACCGCCCGTGACCCAGTCCCTGACCATCGAAGCCAGCGTCGCGGGCCCGGATGCGGCCCTGGTCGGCCTCGGGCACCTGCTGCGCACGACGACCGACGTACGACCCTCCTGAGGAGCAACACCCGTGCCCCGTCCCCTCCGCGTCGCCATCGGCGGCATCCACATCGAGTCCAGCACGTTCTCGCCGCACCTGAGCACCGCCGACGACTTCGAGGTCACCCGGGGCGATGCCCTGCTGGCGCGTTACGACTGGCTTTCCCCCGCCCAGCCCTGGGCCGCCGACGTCGAGTGGATCCCGCTCGTGCACGCCCGGGCCCTGCCCGGCGGAGCGGTGGACGCCGCGACGTACGAGGCCTGGGCCACCGAGCTGGTGGAGAAGCTGGGCGCGGCCGGCCCCCTGGACGGCATGCTGCTGGACATCCACGGCGCGATGACCGTCGTCGGACGCGACGACGCGGAGGGTGACCTCGTCACCGCCATCCGGTCGGTACTCGGGCCGGAGCCGTTCGTCTCCGCCGCGATGGACCTGCACGGCAACGTCTCGCGGGTCCTCTTCGACGCCTGCGACCTGCTCACCTGCTACCGCACCGCCCCGCACGTCGACGTGTGGGAGACCCGTGAACGCGCCGCCCGGAACCTGGTCGAGGCGCTGCGCCGGCAGCAGCGCCCGCACAAAGCTCTGGTGCACGTGCCGATCCTGCTGCCGGGCGAGATGACCAGCACCCGCGAGGAGCCGGCCCGCGGACTCTACGCGCGGATCCCCGAGGTGGAGGCCCGCGACGGCGTCATCGACGCGGCGATCTGGATCGGGTTCGCCTGGGCCGACCAGCCCCGCTGCCGGGGCGCGGTCGTCGTCACCGGCACCGACGCCACGGCCACCGCCGACGCGGCCCGCGAGCTCGGCGGGCACTTCTGGGCGGCCCGCGACGAGTTCGCCTTCGTCGCACCCACCGGCTCGATGGACGAGTGCCTCGACACCGCCCTGGCCGCGGTCGCCGATCCGGCCCGCCGACCGTTCTTCATCAGCGACTCCGGCGACAACCCGGGCGCCGGCGGCGCCGACGACGTCACCTTCGCCGCGGCACGGATGCTGGCCCGCCCCGAGATCCGCGACGGCTCCCGCCGTGCCGTGTTCGCCTCGCTGGTCGACCCGCAGGCCGTGGCGCAGGTCGCCGACCGGCCGCTCGGCTCACCGGTCCGGGTGACCGTGGGCGGGCGGATCGACTCCCGGGACCCGGGGCCGCTTGCGCTGGACGGGATCCTGGAGGCGGTCGCCGACGATCCCGACGGCGGGCGGTGCGTCAGCGTACGGGTCGGCGGGCTCAGCGTCCTCGTCACGTCCCGCCGGATGCAGTACCGCCTGCTCGAGTCCTACGCCCGGCTGGGCATCAAGGTCGACGAGATGGATCTCGTCGTGGTGAAGATCGGCTATCTCGAACCCGAACTGTTCGACGCGGCCGGCGACTGGCTGCTCGCCCTGACCCCGGGCGGGGTCGACCAGGACCTCGCGCGGCTGCCGTACCGGAATGTGGTGCGACCGGTGTTTCCCCTGGACCGCGACTTCACCGCGGACCTCGCCGTGGTGACCGGGTGATCGCGTGACCCGACCCGAAGGCCAGTCCGTCCTCGCCGTCGACGTCGGCGGAACCACCATCAAGGGGGCCGTGGTCGGCGAGGACGGCCGGCGCCGGCACACGCTGACCGTGCCGTCACGCGCGGACGACGACCCGGTCAAGGCGGTCCGCTCCCTGTGCCTCCGGCTGCGCGACGACGCGCTCGATCTCGGCGCCACACCCGCCGCGATCGGCGTGGTCACGCCGGGCCTCGTCGACGAGACGAACGGGGTGGTGCGGTACGCCGCCAACCTCCGGTTCCGCGACGTGCCGCTCCGCGCCCTCGTCGGGGACGACCTCGGGCTCCCGGCGGCGGTCGGGCACGACGCGCGGGCGGCCGGCGTCGCCGAGGCGGTGGCCGGGGCGGCCCGTGGCCTCGACAACTTCCTGCTGCTGCCGCTGGGCACCGGCATCGCCGCGGCGGTGGTGGTGCACGGCGAGCCGGTGCCCGGCGCGACCGGCTCGGCCGGCGAGGTCGGCCACATGCCGGTCCACCCCGGCGGAGAGCCGTGCAGCTGCGGGCAGCGGGGCTGCCTGGAGGTGTACGCCTCCGCCGGCGGGCTGGCCCGCCGCTACGCCCGACTCGGCGGCACCCCGGACTCGGACAGCCGGGCCATCGCCGACGCGGTGGCCACCGATCCGGTCGCCGCCGCCGTCTGGAACGACGCGACCCTGGCGCTGGGGACCGCCCTGGCCACCCTCACCCTGACCCTCGACCCGGCCCGCATCGTTCTCGGCGGTGGGCTGGCGGACGCGGGTGCGCTGTTCTTCGATCCGGTACGCGACGCCCTGCGCGCGGCCCTCGCCTGGCGGACCCCGCCCCCGGTGCTGCGCTCGGCCTTCGGCGCCCAGGCCGCACAGGTCGGCGCCGCCGTCCTGGCCCGACGGCTGGCCGGCCTGTCCGTTCCCGACGGCTGGGGCGCACCGGAGCCAGGAGAAGAATGAGAAGCTCCCCTTGGTGACCACGATCAGGACGATGGGAAACGCAGGTAGCTTCACCGGTCCGGCCGCTCGCGGTGCGGCTGGACCGGTGACCACATTGCGGCGGCCCTTCGCACCACCTGCCACGGGATGGCGGTCGGTGGGCTTCCGGCGCTCTCAGGCCATGAGCAGGTGGCCACTTGGGGACTCAGCGCGTGCCCGAAATCCGGCTGGCGGGAAGGTACGCCAGAGCTGAGAATCGCGTCGTGATCGACTATCTGTGCCCGGGCTGTGGCCGGCGATGCGCGGTCGGTCTGCCAGAACACGTCGACGTGCCCTGCTCCCTCTGCGCTGCCAGGGCGACTTGGAAGTCCCTTCCCACCACCACGCAGCGGACGATCGATTCGGCGCTGACCCGTGGGGCTTTAGCCGCGATTCTTGCTATGCGACAAGCCGACCCTCCGATCCTGCTGCCTCGCGCTGCCGACGTGCTCGCGTACCGCATGGACGTGAGGAGCGGAGACATGGGAGCCGTCCAGTAGATGACCCACCTCGGCAACGGCAGCGCTCGGCGCCGATATCCACCAGAAGGCTGGAAGCGTGGCGCGCACTTCGCGGCTACCTATTAGCTGGTGGTACGACCGCAGCCCGGCCAGGCTTGGTCGAGGTGACCGGTGGGGTCGCTCTCATCGCGGCTGCCCACCGTAGGTTGGTGTGGCTCTCATCTGGCGTGCGCCCCGCCGGTCACCGCGGCGGTGAGAGGCTCAAGAGGGGACTGCCCGGCTCGAGGTAGCGCTGCCCTCCCGTCGACGAACACTGTCGGATCGAGGGAGGACACGATGGCTCAGGTCATCATCGGCGTGGACCCGCACAAGCGTTCCGCCACCATCGAAATCATCAATTCGCGGGAGAAGGCACTCGGGCAGGGCCGGTTCGGCACCGACCGCGACGGCTACCAGGGCATGCTCGCCGCCGGCCGCAAGCACAAAGACCGCGTTTGGGCGGTCGAGGGCTGCAACGGCATCGGCCGGCACGTCGCTCAACGCCTGGTCGCCGACGGTGAGACCGTCGTGGACGTTCCCGCGAAGCTGTCCGCCCGGGCCCGCGTGTTCGCCACCGGCCAGGGCCGCAAGACCGACCCGGTCGACGCCCGCAGCGTCGCCGTGGTCGCCCTGCGCACCGAAGGCCTGCGGCAGGTCGTCACCGACGACACCACGGTCGCGTTACGGCTGCTGGTCGACCGCCGTGACCAGCTCGGCCGGGCCCGCACCGAAGTGGTCTCCCGGCTGCATCACCTGCTGCTCGAACTGGTGCCCGGCGGCGCGAAGAAGGACCTGTCCGCCCAGCAGGCCCGCGCCCTGCTCGGCACCGTCCGCCCGCGCGATGTGGTCGGCAAGACCCGCCGCCGGCTGGCCTGCGAGCTGATCGGCGAGCTCGTCGTCATCGACAAGAAGATCAAGATCGCGAAACAGGAGCTCACCGACCTGGTCAACAGCACCGGAAGCCGGCTGATGAACCTGACCGGCATCGGACCGTCCGGCGCGGCCCGCCTGCTCGGCGACATCGCAGACATCGCCCGGTTCACCAGCCGCGCCCACTTCGCCTCATGGAACGGCACCGCACCGATCGACGCCTCGTCCGGCGACCAGCAACGCCATCGTCTGTCTCGTGCCGGGAACCGGCGCATCAACCGGGCCTTGCACATCATGGCCATCGTCCAGTTGCGCCGTGACACCGAAGGACGCCGCTACTACCGACGCAGACTGGCCGCGGGCAAGACACCGATGGAGGCCCTACGGGCACTGAAGCGGCGGCTGTCCGACATCGTCTACCGCCAGATGGTGGCCGACGCGAAGCTGGTCAGGACGGGCCCGGGAGGACACATGGGGGCGACTCTGCAATCCAGCGCGGCCGACCTGAACCCCGAGATCGACACTTCGGAAAAGTCACTTCCCGGACCCGCCACACCCCAGCCTAGGACAACCCTCGCCGCAGCCTGTTGACACAGAGGGGTGCCAGATCGTCAGCCCGCAGCCGAACATGCCAGCCCGGCCGGACGAGCGCCAGCTATGGACATGTGACCCATACCCGCGCGTCCCGTAACGTGCTTACGCTCTGTACGGACGCGGCGTTGCGCCTTGGCTGGTGTCTGGAGGCGAGCCATGGTACGCAGAGGTCTGGCTGTGCTGCTGGGTGCGGCGTTGGGGTTCGTGGGGCTGGTCGGGGGCGCCTCGCCGGCCCAGGCGCTGCCGACCCCGAGCGGATACTCGATTACCGGCGTTGACGTGTCCTACTTCCAGGGACCATCGTTCGACTGGGCCGCGGCAGCCCGGGGCGGTGCTAAGTTCGCCTATATCCGGGTCAGCGAGCAGGACGGTCGAGCGGTCCCGCACAACAATCCTGATCCCTTCTACGCCACCAACCATGCCGGCGCCCGGGCCAACGGCCTGTACACCGGGGCGTACCACCGAGCCCGCCCCGACCTGAGCAGCGGCAAGCAGCAGGCGGACGTCCTGCTCGGCTTCGCCCCCTACGTCGCCGATGGACGCAGCCTCCCGCCGATGCTGGACATCGAGTGGCCCCGAACCGATTGGGGCCTGAACGACTGCTACAACATGACACCCGCCCAACTGGTGGCCTGGGTCCGGGACTTCGTCACCGAGATCGCGGTGCGCACCGGTCGGCAGGCCATGATCTACACCAACACGAACTGGTGGAATCCCTGCACGGGCGGCAGCCAAAGCTTCGCGGCGAACCCGCTGTTCATCGCCAACTATTCTCAGAACCCGCCGCCGTTGCCGGCCGGCTGGTCGTCGTTCACCATCTGGCAGCACGCCGCGGGCGCCGCCATCCCGGCCTCCGACTTCTCCTCGGCCGATCTGGACGTCTTCAGGGGCGACCACGCCTCCCTGGGCCGACTGCTCGGCGGCCCCGCGACCAGCCTGCTGGCGACCATCAACAACCATTACGTGACTGCGGCGAACGCCGGCTCCTCGGCCTTGATCGCCAACCGGACCGAGATCGGTCCCTGGGAGCAGTTCGACCAGATTGATGCAGGGGCCGGGTTCGTGGCGTTCCGCGCCCGGGTCAACGGCCGGTACGTCACGGCGGAGAACGCCGGCGCCTCACCGCTGGTCGCCAACCGCACCGCCGTCGGGTCCTGGGAGAAGTTCCGCCTCATCACCAACACCGACGGCACGGCCAGCCTGCTGGCCAACGCGAACAACCGGTACGTGACCGCGGAACAGGCCGGCACCCGGCCACTGATCGCCAACCGCACCGCCATCGGCCCCTGGGAGAAGTTCCGCGCCGTCACACCGCCGGCCCTTGTCAGCCTGTTAGCCAACGTGAACCTCCGGTACGTCGCGGCGGACAACGACGGCGCCTCAGTCCTGATCGCCAACGGGACGGTGACCGGTCCATCCCAGCTGTTCGACCAGATCGATGCGGGCGGTGGGTTCGTGGCGTTCCGCGCCCGAGTCAACGGCCGGTACGTCACGGCGGAGAACGCCGGCGCCTCACCGCTGGTCGCCAACCGCACCGCCGTCGGGTCCTGGGAGAAGTTCCGCCTCATCACCAACACCGACGGCACGGCCAGCCTGCTGGCCAACGCGAACAACCGGTACGTGACCGCGGAACAGGCCGGCACCCGGCCACTGATCGCCAACCGCACCGCCATCGGCCCCTGGGAGAAGTTCGTCCGGCTGACCAGTTGACCGCCGATACCCTCGCCACGCTGCGATAGCTCGCCAGTAGACCTTGACGATGCCCGGTCGGTGCTGGTGGATTGGGGTTACACGTCCGGCGGCCAGGGTGCCAGGGCAGTCCAACGGGGAGGATTCACATGACAGTCCCACGCTTGCGCGGTGCCGCGCTGGCCACGGTCGCTATGGTGACCGTCGGGTCGATGGTGGTACCGGACGCGGCCGGCGCAGCACCTGGCAGGCCCGGGGCCCCGCGCTACTCGGCCGGTGCCGCGAGCGTCGGCGACCCGTACTTCCCCGACGAGGGCAACGGCGGATACGACGTCCAGCACTACGACATCAACTTCTCCTACGACCCGGCAACCCGGTTCATGGCCGCCACCGCCACCATCAGCGCGATCGCCACGCAGGATCTCGACCGGTTCAACCTGGACTTCCGCGGTCCGGACATCTCGTCGCTGACGGTCAACGGGCACGAGGACGGCTTCGTCCGTGACGGCCAGGAACTGGTCGTCACGCCCCGCCCGAAGCTCAAGACCGGGCAGGCCTTCACCGTGGTGGTGAAGTACGCCGGCGTACCGGGCCCGATCACCGACCCGGACGGGTCGATCGAAGGCTGGGTGCCCACCGACGACGGCGCCTTCGTCGCCGGTGAGCCGCAGGGCGCCCCGGCCTGGCTGCCCACCAACGACCACCCGACCGACAAGGCGACCTTCCGGTTCACCGCGAAGGTGCCGGAGGGGCTCACCGCCGTCGGCAACGGCCAACTCCTGTCCACCGGGACCCGGGACGGCTGGACCACCTTCACCTGGGACTCGACCGAACCGATGGCCACCTACCTGGCGACGATCACCATCGGCAACTTCGTGGTCACCGAGTCGACCACGCCGAACGGGATCCCCGTGTACGTCGCGATCGACCCGCGGCAGGTCGCCGGGTCCGCCGCCGCGGTCGCGCAGATCCCGAAGATGATCGACTTCTTCTCCGCGACGTTCGGCCCGTACCCGTTCGCCTCGACCGGCGCGATCATCGACCGGGCGCCCGACGTGGGCTACGCCCTGGAGACCCAGACCAAGCCCATCTTCTCCAGCGCGCCGAGCGTCGGCACGATGGCGCACGAGCTGGCACACCAGTGGTACGGCGACTCCGTCTCCCCGCGGCGGTGGTCGGACATCTGGCTCAACGAGGGCTTCGCCACCTACGCCCAGTGGATGTACACCGAGTACAACGGCGGCGCGTCGGTCAACCAGACCTTCACCAGCAGCAGCAACTACGGTCGGGCCGCGTCGTCGCCGTTCTGGCAGATCGTCCTCGCCGACCCCGGCCCGGAGGACATGTTCAGCAACATCCCGTACAACCGGGGGGCGATGACCCTGCACGCGTTGCGCGGCAAGGTCGGCGACGCCACCTTCTTCCGGATCCTGCGTGAGTGGGCGGCCAGCCACCGGCACAGCAACGCCGCGACGGCCGACTTCATCGCCCTCGCCGAGCGGGAATCCGGGCAGAACCTCGGCGCGTTCTTCGACGTCTGGCTGTTCCAGAAGGGCAAGCCCACGACCTGGTGACGTCGGTGGGGTCCCGCGGAGGCCGCCGCTGCCGCCCCCTCCGGTCCACCGGAGGGGGCAACCAGGCCTGATCAACGAGGCGGTCCGCCCGCCCTCGGTGAGCGTGTCGGTGCCGTGTCAGCTCCGTGTCAGGCGGCCGGCGCACGCTGTCTCGCATGACAGCTGACCTGATGATCGAGGCGGAGGGCCTCGTCAAGACCTTCGGGAAGACGAGGGCGCTGCAGGGCGTCGACCTCGCGGTGCCCCGGGGGACGGTGCTCGGGGTGCTCGGCCCCAACGGCGCCGGCAAGACCACTGCCGTACGCATCCTCTCCACGCTCCTGACCCCGGACGGCGGCACCGCCCGGATCGGCGGCTTCGACGTCGTCCGCGACGCCGAGCGGGTCCGGCAGAGCATCGGACTCACCGGCCAGTACGCCTCGGTCGACGAGGACCTGACCGGGCGGCAGAACCTGGAGCTGTTCGGCACCCTGCTGGAGCTGGGGCGCGCCGGCGCGCGCCGGCGGGCCGCCGAACTGCTCGACTGGTTCGACCTGACCGACGCCGCCGACCGGCAGGCCAAGACCTACTCCGGCGGCATGCGGCGGCGGCTGGATCTGGCCGCCAGCCTCGTCGGCTCCCCCGACGTGATCTTCCTGGACGAGCCGACGACCGGGCTCGACCCGGCCAAGCGTGAGGACATGTGGGAGGTGGTGCGGTCGCTGGTCACCAACGGCTCGACCGTACTGCTCACCACGCAGTACCTGGAGGAGGCCGACGCGCTCGCGGACGCCATCACGGTGATCGACCACGGGCGGGTCATCGCGCACGACACACCCGAAGGGCTCAAGCGGGTCGTCGGCGGCCAGACCCTCGAGGTCCGGCCGTCCGATCCCGCACAGCTGTCCCGGACCGCGGCGATCCTGACCGAGGTCGGCTCCGGCGCGCAGGCCGACGAGATCCGCAAGGGGTGCTCGCGGTGCCGGTCGCCGACGACGCGGCCCTGACCGAGAGCGTCGCGCGGTTCGCCGCCGCCGGCATCGCGGTCACCGAACTGTCCCTGCACCTGCCGAGCCTCGACGAGGTGTTCTTCACGCTCACCGGGCGTACGGCATCCGACGACGAGACCACCCGTCCCATGGAGGTCGTGGCATGAGCACCGTGATCGACACACCGTCCCGGGCGAGTTCCCCGCTGTCGGCGGTCGCGGCGACACCACGACCGTTCCGGCTCGCCCGGCACTCGTTGGCGCTCGCCAAGCGCAGCCTCATCAAGACCTGGCGTACGCCCGAGGCGCTCATCGACGTCACGCTGCAGCCGGTGCTGTTCCTCGTCATCTTCGTCTACATCTTCGGCGGCGCGGTCGCCGGATCCACCCACGACTACCTGCAGTTCCTGTTGCCCGGAATCCTGGCGCAGACCATCGCCACCGGCGCCATCGCGATCGGTGTCAACCTCAACACCGACATCGCGAAGGGCATCTTCGACCGGTTCCGCTCGCTGCCGGTCCCCCGCTCTGCGCCGCTGGTCGGCGCGGTCCTGGGCGACGTCGTACGGTACGTGATCGTCACGATCTCGACTCTCGCGATCGGCTACGTGCTCGGTTTCCGGATCGACTCCGATCCGCTCCGGGCGATCGCCGGCTGCCTGCTCGCGGTGCTGTTCGCCCTCTGCCTGAGTTGGCTGCCGGTTCTCGTGGGGATGAAGGTGCGCACCCCGGGCGCCGTGCAGGGCCTGATGTTCGCGCTGATCATGCCGATGAGCTTCGCGTCCAACGTGTTCGTCAGCGCCGACACCCTGCCGGGCTGGATGCAGGCCTTCGTGGACGTCAACCCGATGACCCACCTGGTGGCGGCGGTGCGCGGGCTGTTCCTCGGCACCCCGGTCGGCTCGCACGTGTGGTGGACGCTCGCCTGGTGCGCCGGCTTCGTGGCGGTCTTCATGCCGCTGGCGTTGCGCGCGTACCGCCGGAAGATCTGAGTTCAGCCGAGCAGGTCGTCCATCAGCTCGCGGATCCGGGCGGTGGTCGCGGCGACGGGCCGCTCCCGCCACGCGGCCAGCAACGGCTCACGCTGCCCCTCGTCACCGAGGGCGGCGTTGAGCCGTTCGCCGTCTCCGGGCGGGAAGAAGGTCATGTCGTGGGCGCCGATCCGGATCCCGAGCGCGGACAGCTCGCGGGCCGTTCCGGCGTCACCGCGGTAGGCCGCCAGTTCGGCGCCGCCCACCGCCAGGGCCCCGATCACCGGCAGGTCCCGCGAGGACAGCGCCTCGTCCCGGGCGAGCCTCAGCAACGCGGCCGCGTGGGCGTCGGCGGCGTCTCCCGACGCCCGCCGCGCCTCGGCCACCCGCAGGTGCAGGACCGCCGCCGCGACCCGGAGGATGACCCGCGGCTGCGGCGGCGGCCCGGTCCACCCGGCCAGGGTCCGGGTCACCCCGTCGACGTGGGCGAGCACGTCGTCGTAGCGCTGGCGCTGCCAGGCGAGGTGGGCCAGCCCGAGGCGCGCCTGCGCGATGTCCACCTCCTCAGCCTGGCTCGCCGTCTCGTGCAGCCGCCGCTCCGCTTCCGGGTCGCCGGTGAGCGCACGCTGCACGTCCAGCCGTACCCGGATCGAGCGGGCGTCCTGCGTCGCGCCGACCAGCTCCATGTGGTGGACGCTGCGCGCCAGCCAGTCGGCCGAGCGGGCGTCACCGCCCGGGAGGAAGAACTGACCGACGGCGCCCGCCGCCATCGCCATGCCCCAGTGGTCACCGGCGATCTCGAACTGCCGGTACGCCTGCTCGGCGTCGACGATCGAGGCCTCGGGCATGCCGCCGTTCTCCCGGATGGCGGCGCGGGCGAACAGGCCGAGTCCCTGCACGTACGGGTCCGGGTGCGCGATCATCTCGGCGGCGCCCTTCATGCTCCCGTCGAGGTCGGACGCGTCGAACTCGGGGATCGCCGACGCGAGCACGGTCTGCCGGGCCGACACCTCGGCGGGCCGCTCGGCGAGGAGCGTCCGCAGCGCGCGCCGGGCGAGCACGGCGAGCCGGAGCTCGTTGCTGATGCCGGCGTTGACGCCGATCAGCAGGCAGGTCCAGGCGAGCCGGTCGGCGTCGGGCAGCGGCCGGCCGGCGGCCCGGCCGCGCAGGATCGCCGATGCTCGCCGCCGGTCCGGGTCCTCGGCGTGCAGCAGACCCCGCGCCCAGCCGGCGACCTCGAGGTGCAGGCCGCGCACCGACCAGAGGTGGAACAGCGCGGTCGCGATGTCGATCGTGGCCGGCTCGTCGTCGAGGCCGTAAGCCCAGCGCAGGCCCGCGACCAGGTTGTCCTGCTCGGCGGCGCAGCGGGCGAGGGCCTCGATCTGGCCGGGCCCGATGAACCGGTCGGCGAGGACGACGGCCTGCTCCCGGGCCCAACCGACCAGGCCGGCCATGGCCCGATCGCGGTCGCCGGCCGCGCCGAGGCGGGCTTCGCCGTACTCGCGGACGGTCTCGAGCATCCGGTAGCGGGGCGGGCCGTCCCCCTCGACGAGGGTCAGCAGGGACTGTTCGACGAGCGTCGCCAGGCCGCGCCGTACGTCGGGGGTCTGCGCGACCGCGGCGGCGAGGTCCGCGGTGAACGGCGCGGGGATGACCGCGACCCGCTGCAGCAGCGCGCGGTCGTCGGGTGCGAGCAGTTCCCGGCTCCAGTCGACCATCGCCCACAGGCTCGCGTGCCGCTCCGGCAGGCCCCGCAGCGCGTCGTCGAGGAGCGCGAACCGGTCGGTCAGCCCGGCCAGCACGTCGTCGATCGGCATGTGCCGCAGTCGAGCGGCGGCCAGTTCGAGCGCCAGCGGCAGGTTGTCGAGCCGGTGACACAGCGCGAGCGCCCGTGCGGTGTCCCAGGTCGGCACGGCGCCGCCGGCCCGCGCCCGGGATTCGAGCAGCCCGAGTGCATCGGCGTCCGGCAACGCGGTCAGCCGGTGGACCCGCTCACCGGCCAGGCCCAACGGGGCCCGGCTCGTCGCGAGCACCGTGACCTCCGGCGAGGTCACCGCGACCAGGTCCGCGACGACGGTGGCCACCATGTCGAGAACGTGCTCGCAGTTGTCCAGCACCACGAGCCCGTCGAGGTCGGGCGCTGCGGCGCGGAGCCGTTCCTCGGGGCTGAGGACCCTCCGTTCGAGGCCCAGGTTGCCTCCGGTCGTCGAGGTGTCCCCGCCGCCGAGCGCCGCGAGCACCGTGGGCAGCACCTCGTCGGATGCGCGCAGACCCGCGAGTTCGATCACGCGGACCGGCTGCCCGGCCGCCGCCGCGCGGCGGGCCACCTCGGCGGCGAGCCGGGTCTTGCCGGCGCCGCCGGTGGCCACGATCGTCACCAGGGCCGCCTCGGTGAGCGCCTCGCTCACGGTCTCGACGTCCCGCTCCCGACCGACGAGGGCGGTGACCGGTCGGCGCCAGGCGGCGGGCAGGGCGGTTCGCGTCGGCTGCCGGGGCGGCGTCGCGACAGCCGGGGTGGTGAGTTCGCCGCGCAGCAGCGCCAGGTGGACCTGTGTGACCACGGACGACGGGTCGGTGCCGTACCGGTCGGCCAGTTCGGCACGAAGCCCGTCGATCACCTCGAGCGCCTCGGCGTCCCGGCCCTGGGCGGCGAGCACGCGCACGAGCAGGGCGGCCGACGGCTCGTCCGGTGGCGTGCGGGCGACGAGCCGGCGCAGGTCAGCCTCGTCGAACGGCCCCGCACCGGCGAGTGCCGCCTCCGCGCGGAGCGCGGTGACGTCCGCGAACAGGCGCGTCTCCGCGGCGGTGACGAGCTCGGGGACCTCGGGGAACAGGGCCCGGGCCTGGTCGGCCGAGCTGCGGGTGGCCGCGAGGTCACCGGTCCGGAGTGCGGCACGTCCCCGCTCGGCGAGCGCCCGCGCCTCGACGGCGTCAACGGTGATCTCCTCCAGGGGCAGGCGGTATCCCCCTGGACCCGCGACCACGGGCAGCCCGAGCCGGCGTACCCGGGACACGAGCGCCTGGACGGCGCCGGTCGCGTCGTCGGGCGGCGTGCCGCCCCACACGGCGTCCACCAGCAGCGCGGAGGAGACCGCCCGCCCACGCGCGTCGACGAGCACGCGGATCACCGTCGCGAGCCGGTCGCCCCGGACCGGCCGGCCGTCGACGGCGAGCGGGCTGAGGATCGTGATGTGCACCGACCCAGCATCCCCCACCGCTCCGCCGGGGCGCGGACGACCCGGTCCGACCATCGGGGCCGACCGGGCGGCATGCCGGGCGCTGTGACATGTTGCGCACTCCCCGGGGCCCGCGAATCCGGCAACCGATACCTACAGTCGGGACATGAGCACCGACGAAGGTGTGCGGGTCTGGCTCCGCCGGCAGGGGGCCGAGCAGATCGCGCATCCCGGGGGCACCCTGTACGCCCACCTCTGTCGCGTCAGCGCACGACTCGCCGTGCTCGGCTGCGGCAGTGACGTGCAGGCCGCCGGCCTCACCCACGCCGTCTACGGCACCGACGGGTTCGACCTCGCCCTGCTCGACCGGGCCGATCGTGCGGTGCTGCGGGATCTCGTCGGGCCCGACGCCGAGGAGCTCGTCTATCTGTACGGCGCCTGCGACCGTGACCGCAGCTGGCGGGAGCTGGCTCAGACCGGCCAGGTCTTCGACCGCTTCGTCGGTCAGGTGCGAACGCCGGACGCGGCTCAACTCCGGTCGCTGGTGGACCTGAGCATCGTCAACGAGCTGGACGTCATCGAGCACGATCCTGCGGTGGCGGACCGGCACGGCGCCTACTTCCGGGAGCTGTTCGCCTCCTGGGCCCCACTGGCCTCCGAGCAGGTCATCCGCGATGCGCAGCGGGTCCTGCGGCCGTGACACCCGAACCGCCGGCAGGGCCACGCTCGACAGCACGCACCCCCGGTCGTGTACGTGTGCGCGCCGTCTACCCCGGCACCTTCGATCCCTTCACCCCCGGGCATGTGAATGTGGTGGAACGGGCGCGCGAGCTCTTCGACGAAGTGGTCGTGCTCGTCGCGGTCAACAGCAGCAAGCGTCCGGGCACCGACGAGGAGGCGCGGGCGGCCGCCGTTCGGGCCATCCTGCCGGTCGGGTGGACCTCGGTCACCGTTGCGGCGTGGAGCGGGTTGACCTCCGCCTACTGCCGTCAGCACGACGTGGGGGTGATCGTCCGCGGGGTGCGTAACACCAGCGACCTTCAAGCCGAGTACCAGCTCGCCGCGATGAACCAGTCGCTGGGTGTTCCCACGGTGTTTCTGCCTGCGCGGCCCGAACTGGCCGCGGTGTCGTCGACCGCCGTGCGCACACTGCGGAACTGACCTTCGTCCCTGGAGCCGTCCCGATGGCCGGCCGGACCGGGGCGACCGCCGCGTGGCCGACGCCCCGCTGGCCGACCCCGTCCCTCGGTGCTCGGCACCCAGCCAAAATGGCTGGCCTCGCCCTCCCGCCCCGCCCTACCGTGTCGGTGGGTCTTCTTCTCCGACCCACTCACGAGAGGACTTCACCCCGCGTGACCCCGCCTGCTCTTTAGACCTGACACGTTCACCGCATCGGTCGCCGACGTCGCCGTCGGCTCTTTTCCCGTGCCTTCCGTCAGGTCTTGAGAGAGCTCATGTCTACGCGTCCTCACATCCTGCTGTCCTGGGCCAATTGGCGCGCGCGCCTTGCCCTGCTCCCGTTCCCCTGCGTCCACGGCCACGCCGGCCCAGCCAGCGCCGGCGGCGGTCCGTTCGGCGTCAGTGCCGACGGCACATTCCTCGACTCCTGGCTCCTGGTCGCCTGTGCTTCCGGCGACCGCACCAGCGCACACACCGTTCACGATCCCGTCCCGGTCCGGTACCTGGATCCGATCCTCCTGAAGAGCGCCTCTCCCCTCGTCGCCCGCGCCCTTGTCGACCCGCTGATCGCCCGGTGCAACCGGTTCGCCCGCGCCGAACGGCTCCTCCCCCAAAGGGCTGGGCGCCAGCCGCGTTCGCCGGGTCACGATCGGCATTCCGCTGAACCGCAGAACTCGCCGGGACTTCTCGGGGGTTCTGCCGTGAGCCGCCGGCATGGACCGGAGCCCGGGCGGCAGGAACGGTGGCCCCGCTTCGGAGGGCACCATGCGGCGATCCGGGCGCGGTCGCTCGTGGCCGGGCGAGAACGAGGGTCGAGGCCGGTCCGATCCCGGCGGCGAAGGTGAACGCCGGCGCCGCTCGGCCCTCACGAACTAGAGGTGGTCGCAGTAGGGAGAGCAGGAACGGCCAAGGGCGTGGCCCAGGTCCCGCAGAAGAGTGCCCAGGCGGTCCACCTCGGCGGCGGTGGGCGGAGTGATGGCTGCGCCGGCCGCGATGTGCTCTCCGACCTCGTACAGCGTGACGTAGAGATCTTCGGCGGTTGCGCGGTCGAGTCGCAGAACGATGTCGTCCACCATGCGCAGACCCTAATCGCAGGGACCCTGCTCCTGCGCTGGTGGGCGACATCACCAGCAGCGGATGGGACAGCGCGAGCCGGCAGTGTTGCCGAACTCATCCACCGCGTCGAGGCGGGCGCCTTCGCGTTCCACTTCGAGGACCAGCGGAGATCGGCCGGCAGAACCGACCGCGCACTTCGCGGCGGGTGAGTTCAGCGACGCTGAAGCAGCCCACGCTTGGTCATGAAGGCTCGCAACGTCTCGGCGTCCTCGGCAGACATCAAACGGCGTGGGATCACGGTGGCCGGCATCCGGCCGACGTAGACGATCCAGAACTCGGGGGTGTCCCTGACCTGCGCGACCCCGTCCCAGGCGATGCCGCCGGACTCCGAGCCGCTGCGCATCATGATGTTGTCGTCGGTGATGTCGTAGGCGCCCTCGACGGCGTAGCGACCGGAGCGGCGCCGGGCGCGCCACCGTACCCACGGCGAGTACAGCATCGACAGCAGCCCAGCCACGATCAGCACCACGCACAGCGACGAGATCCGGTCGCCCCACGCGACCCCCCGCGAGACGGCGAAGCCGATCACCCCGACCGCCGCCAGCACCGCGCCGATATAGCCGTACTTGCGCAGCCGGACACTGCTCAGCGCAGCGGCGACCCGGCCCGGGTAGGCGGGATCGGCGGGGACGTCGAAACGGATGTGCACGCCAGAACGATAGTGGCACGCCCACCCGGCTCTTACGCGGCCAACTCATCCGGTGCGAACTTCTCAAGGCGCCGGGTCAGGCGGGCACCAGTTCGCGGCAGCGGCGCAGGGTGCTCAGGGCGACGGGCGCGTCACGGCCCTCGATGCCGGCGCCGAGTTCGGCGACCATCGGCGCGGCCCGTCCCGGCTCGCCCGCGGTCACCGCGGCCTCGGCCAGCACGAGGACCGCCTCCGCCGCCCAGGCCCAGATGCCCTTGTCCCGGACGAGAGAGACCGCGTCACGCGCGTGCCGCACCGCGTCGTCGGGCCGGTCGGGCAGCAGCAGGCGGGCCAGCCCCGAGTTGGCCTGCACCAGCGGCAGGATCGCGCCGACCCGCCGGGCCTCGGCGATCACGTCCCGGAACTGGCGCTCCGCCTCGGCCGGCGACCCGGAGCGGGCGAGGACCGTGGCGAGTTCGGCGCGGACGTCGAGCCCGGCGAACGGGATACGTTCCGGGGTGGCGGCCAGCCGAGCGAGGCGGTCCGCCAGCCCGTCGAGCCGCCCGGCGGCCCGGTCGAGCGCCAGTTCGGTCACCTCCACGAGGCCGAGCAGCCGCTCGTACTCGTTCGCCTCCATCAGCCGCCGGGCGGCCGAGGCCAGGGCCGCGGCCCGGTCCAGGTGCCCGGCGTGCAGGGCGCCCTGGGCCCAGTTCAGGCAGGCGCGGACGTGTTCGCGGGGCTGGTCGGCGAGGACCGGCGAGGCGCGCATCTCGTCGATGACCAGCCAGGCCGTCGGGTCACCGAGCTCCAGCAGCAGCGAGGCGCGGGCGATCCGCACCTCCAGGTGGGCGACCGGGTCGCCGCTGGCCGCCGCGGCCTCCTCGGCCGCCGCGCAACGGGCCAGGTGGTCGCGCACGTGCCGGCCGACCACCGTGTCCGGCGCGGCCAGCACCGCGAGCGCCTGGGCCCGGCGTCGTGGGGCGCGCAGGTACGGCACGGCCCGTTCGATCTCGGTGTACCCGCGCAGCGCCTCGCCCTGCTGCCGCAGCATCCGCCCGAACACCAGGCCCAGTTCGCCGCGGGCGCCCGGCGGCAGGCGCCGGTCGGCGAGCAGCCGCTGCAGGACTGGAATCACGGGCGCCTGGCTGAGGCCGTCGATGGCGGCGCGGCCCAGCTTCGCGGCGAGCCGGACCCGCACCGGACGAGGCAGCTCGGCGAGGTCCATGGTCTGCAACAGGAACCGGGCGGCGGTGGCGTCGTCGCCGCGCTCGGTGGCCAGGTCGGCGGCGGCTTCGGCGTTGCGGACGAAGTCCGCGCTGCTGCCGGCCAGCCGGTAGTGGTGGGCGAGCTGCGCCACCGGCCGGGGCAACGACTGCTCCAGTACCCGGGCGGCACGCAGGTGCAGCCAGTGCCGAGTGCCAGGAGAGAGCAGGTCGTACACCACCTGACGGGCCAGGTCGTGACGGAACCGCAGCCCGTCGGTGGCCTCGTGCAGCAGGCCGGCATGCTGCGCCGCGTCCAACGCCGCGCGGACCGCGTCGCCGGGGAGGCGGAGCATGGCGGCGAGGATACGACGGTTCGGCACGAGGCCGAGCACGGCGGCGGCGCCGAGCACCTCGCGGGTGGACTCGTCGAGCGAGCGCAGCCGCCAGAGCAGCACGTCCCGCAGCACGAAGGGGACCGTGTCGTCGGCGAGCGGGTCGCCGCCCCGTTCGGCGAGGGAGCGCAGCACCTCCTCCAGCACGAACGGGATGCCGGCGGTGCGGTCCAGCAGCGCGGTGGTGAGCCGGTCCGGCGGGTCGGCGAGCCGCAGCGTGCGGGCGGCCAGCTCGCGCACGTCGCCGGCGCCCAGTGGTGGCAGCGCGATCCGCCGCACCGCCCCCGGTGGGGTGCGGGCCAGCGCGTCGTGGATGGGCGTGCCGCCGGTGGGGGCCGGGGGCCGGGCGGTGAGCACGACGGCCAGGCCGGCGACCGGGTGGGCGCCGAGGTAGGCGAGGAACTCGCAGGTCGCCGGGTCGGCCCAGTGCAGGTCTTCGAGCACCAGCACGGCGGGCGTGAGCGCGGTGAGCACCGCGGCCACCGCACGGAGCAGCCGGTGCCGTTCGGCCGGTGGGTCGTTCAGCGGGGGCGGTGCGGGCGGCAGCCGGTCGGCCAGCTCGGGCAGCAGCGGGGCGAGCGCGCCGGCTACCGGGTTGACCGGGCCCAGCTCGTCGGCGCCGGTACGGATGGCGTCGAGCAGGGCACCGAGCGGGAATGGCTCCGGCACGTCGTCACACTCGCCGACCAACCGGCGGCGGGTGGAGCCGGCGAGCAGCTCCGCGACGAGCCGGCTCTTGCCGATGCCGGGCTCGCCCTCCAGCAGGACCAGACAGGGTGGCGTCTCGACGAGGTGGCGCAACATCGCCAGCTCGGCCGCCCGGCCGACGAACTGGATGGGTCCGCGCAGGCGTCCAGGGCGGACCAGGGACTCGAACCCGCCCCGCGTGTCGTGACCGTCAAACCGCCCGTCGCCGCTCGCGCGGGCAGCCAATCATCCGGGCCTGATCCGGCGGACGGCCGGGCGGGCCGGCGGTGACCTGTGGCACACCGCCGGCCCACCCGGCCACGGGGATCGGCGGTTACGACCGCACCGTGATCGGCAGGGTCTTCAACTGATCCTTACCGTCGCTCAGCACCACCACGCCGATGTACCGGCGCCCGGGGGTCAGCCCGGACCAGCGCAGCGTCAGGTTCACCTTCGCGCCGGCCATCACGCTGACCTGCTTGGGACTGATGGTCAGCTTCCCGGCCGACGTGCCGGGCACGCCGGGCAGCAGGGTGGTGATGGTGTACGTGTTGACCTCCTGACCGGCCGGCGTGTTCAGGGTGTACAACTGCTCGATGATCAGGGTGTAGTCGCCGGCGCCGGGCAGCACCACGTTGGCGCCGGCGGCGGTGCCGTACTTGTACTCGACGAGTTTGCCCGTGCTGTCGTAGACGTAGAACATGAAGTCGGCGCACGGGGGCAGCGGGTCGGCACCCCAGTCGATGTCGACGCAGAGCGGCTTCTCCCCGGTGACGACGACCTGCGGATTGACCGTGCCGGCCGGTACGTGGACCGCGCCCCGGTGAAGCGATGCCGGCAGCGGGTCGGGCAGTTTGTCCGGCGAGTTCCAGTCCCAGAAGGGCGCGTCGCCGCGCAGGGTGGCCGTGGTGCTGGTGCCGGCGGTCAGGCCGATCGGCTGCGCGGCCAGGGTGCCCCGGTACCCGGCCTGCGCGGTCATCGTGACGCTGCCGGAGGTGCCGGTGCCGGCGATACTGTCGGGCGCGATCAGCCCGCTGTTCTTCACGACCAGCGGAATCCTGACCTGGTGCCCGGAGTCGTCCCGCCACGTCAACGAGCCGTCGGCCCAGGCGTCGACCGCGCCGGCCTTGTTGGTGATCTTCACCGTGAAGGTGGCGGTCCGTCCCGGGAGCACGGTCAGGCTGGCCGGGGTGACCTCGACCGCGTAACCGGCGGGTGCCTGCACCGAGGACCTGTAGGTGCCCTTGCGGTCGCTGACGTTGGTGACGGTGCGAGTGATGGTCTGGGTGCCGACCATGTCGCCCGTCGCGATCGACGGGTAGTTGAGCTGGCTCGTCTCGATCGCGCCGGTCGTGGCGCAGTCGTCGGCGGGTACCTGGTTGCCCTTCGCGGCCAGCCCGCACAGGTACCGCTGCCAATCCTGCTGGCTGGAGTCGTAGACCAGGCCCGGGTCGAAGGCTCCGCCCGGGCGGACCTCGCCGGCGCCGTAGTTGAACGGCGTGGCGTCGGTGTCCCCCAGCTTGATCGCGTTGCCCTTGTCCGTGGTGTCCACGGCGGTCGTCATGAGCGCCGACCGGATCGCCATCGGTGACCAGCCCGGGTGCCGGGCCCGCAGCAGCGCGGCGATGCCGGCGATGTGCGGGGCTGCCATCGAGGTGCCCGATTCGAGCGCGAAGCTCTGCCCGCCGATCGCCGGGGAGAACGCCGCGGCGATGCCCACGCCGGGCGCGCTGATGTCCGGCTTGAGCAGGTTGCCGCCGTTGAAGTACGACGGCCCTGCCGAGGAGAAGCCGGCGACCTGCGGCGCCTCGACCGCGGTCAGGATGCCCGCCGAGATCGTCGCCGTCGCGCGGCCCGCCGCGAGGTAGTTCGCGACGGCCGGGGCGTCGGTGTCGGAGATGTGCACGGTGGGCACCGCGTGCAGGTCGGGGTCCAGGGAGTTGACCGTGTCGTTGTAGAGCACCATGCCGACGCCACCGGCCTTCGCCACGGCGGCACTCTTCGCCACCCGGTCGATGACCCCGCGCCGGCAGAACACGATCGCCCCCTTGACCTTGACCGGGTCGAGGGCGCCCTCGGCGCAGAGTTCGGCGTTCTGCGTGTCGTCGGGGTGCAGCGCGCTGGACTTCGCCGAGACCAGCGGTGCTGGCCCGACGGCGGTGCCGCCCACACCCACCCCGATGATGGTGGTGCCGTTGCCGAGGGTGAGGGTGCGGCTGTACTGCTGGTCGGTGGTGCTCGCGGCGACCGTGGTCACCCAGGGAGTCGAGTTGTCGACGGTGCCGGCCTCGGGGCCGGCGTTGCCGGCCGCGGCCGAGACGAACACCCCGGCGGCGGCGGCGTTGAGGAACGCCTGCTCGATCGCGCCGAAGTTCTCCATGTCGTCGCCGACCGAGTAGTTGATCACGTCGACGCCGTCGGCGACCGCGTCGTCGATGGCGTGCACGATGTCGATGCTGCTGCCCGCCGCCGAGCCGGCGCCGGTGTCGTAGAGCGCCTTGTAGATCGCCAGCCGGGCGGCCGGCGCCATCCCGGAGATCGCCCCCAGGGACTGGTCGCCGATCGAGGCCGGCACGCCGTGGTCGCCGGCGGCGGTGCTCGCGGTGTGGGTGCCGTGACCGTTGCGGTCGCGGGGCGAGTGGTACTCGTCGGCGAACGCGTCGGCCAACCTGCTGTCGTTGTACCAGCGCGCCCCGATCACCTTGTTGTTGCAGGTGATGGGCGCTTCGGTGCCGACGTCGCAGGTGCCCTTCCACTTCGCGTCGATGGTCGCCTGATCCGGGCGCGGGGTCGGCAGCGGGGCGAAACTCGCGCTCTCCGGCCAGAAGCCGCTGTCGATGACCCCGACGATGACGCCCTCACCGGCGTGGGACACGTCGCCGAACTGCTGCTGCCACACCCCACCCTGCCCGGTCAGACCGAGGTAGTCGGGAGTGTGTGAGGTGGTCGCGTGCACCTTCTGGTCCGCGTACACCGCGGTCACGCCGGGGGTGGCGCGCAGCCGGGCCACCTGCGAGCGGTTCAGCTCCACGGCGAAGCCGTTGAAGGCGGTGTCGAAGGTGGCCTGCGCCTGGCTGGTGGGAATGTTCACCCTGGCCAGCACCGTGCCGCGCTGCCGACGCAGGTGCTCCCGGTACGCCGTGGCGGCGCGGGAATTCGGGTCGAGCCGGCCGGCGCCGGTCGGCTTGGTGGCGGCGAGTCCGGGTACGCCGCCGGTGTAGCCGGCCAACGGCTGCTCGGCGAGTTGTACGAGGTAGCGGGCGGTCGCTCCGCTGCCGGACGGCGGTGCCGCCGCTGCGGCGCCGGCCGGCGCGGTCGCCAGCCCCGCGGCGATCAGCGCGGCGGTGGCGAGCACGCTCACCGGGGCGCGCCTGATCCGTCCGAGCGGGGGTGTCTTCGGTCGTGGCACGTCGTCCTCCACATTCGGTGCCGGCCGCCACGGCGGGGTGGCGGTGGCCGAAATGTAGGAGCGGTGGCGATCTTGCGGGACAACGTTTTACCTGCCGGCAATCTTGGAAACATCCTCGTAACATCGCGGGTACTTTTCGCGTCATTTACCGGTGCTGAACCGCCGCTGGATCAGGGTCCGGCTCCAGGCAACGCCGCGCCGGCAACCGACCGCTCCAGCCGGGGATGATCTTGCAGGCGACACGGGGCACGATGCTCGGGCGGATGAGGAAGACTGGCGGGCATGGCTGACCTGGGCGATGCGAAGGCTGCCCTGCACCACTACCTGCAGGCGACCCGCGAAGACCTGATCTGGAAGCTCGACGGGCTGAGCGAACGCGACGCCAGACTGCCCCGCACGGCGACCGGCAACAACCTGTTGGGAATCGTCAAGCATTGCCTCAATGTCGAGGCCGGCTACTTCGGGCCCACCTTCGGCCGCGAGTTCCCGACGCCGGAGGAACTGGTCCCGATGCAGGCGTTCGAGGAGGACCCGCAGGCAGACTGGTTCGCGCGGGAGGACGAGACGAAGGATGGGCTGATCGACCTGTATCGCCGGGTCGGGGTGTTCGCGGATCAGACGATCGAGCAGCTACCGCTGGACGCGCCGGGGCGGGTGTCGTGGTGGCGGCCAGGTGAGCAGGACGTGACGTTGCAGAGGATCATCGTCCACGTGACCTGCGACCTCGCTCGTCACGCCGGTCACGCCGACATCATGCGCGAGCAGCACGACACGGCGATCGGCCTGCGGCGGGAGACCACCAACATCCCGCACGGCCACGACTGGCCGGCGTACGTCGCCAAGCTGACGAAGCTGGCCGATCGCTTCGGGTAGCCGCCCGGTTCAGGTTTCCGAGCAGGAAGCCCTACCGAGGGTGGGCTGGACCGGGCGCGTCAGCCCGATGTCGTCTCTCGAAGACCGTACCGTTCGGCGGCGCGCGCCTTGGCCTTTGCCGCCTCCACCTCGCGGTCGCGGGGCGGCGCCTTCGTCACGAGGCTGTCCAGCAGGGTTCGGGTGGCTGCCGTGACAGCGCGGACCGCCTCGCCGAACGCCTCCTCATTCGCCGCGGACGGCCGTGTCGTGCCGCTGACCTTGCGCACGTACTGGATGGCGGCGGCTTCGATCTCATCGTCGGTCACCGGCGGCTCGAAGTTGTGAAGCACACGAATGTTCCTGCACATCCCCCCAGGATGCCAGGTCGACCGGAACCGGTAGGTGGCTTACCCATGACGCCCACGGTCCGGACGAGATGACGGTCACGGCCGATAGCGGCGCCGGACGCACTCGCCGAGGTGCTGGACCCGCGGCGGCCCGGGCGGCCTGGCTGCCCGCGGCGTGCTCAGCTCCTGTCGAGCAGCTGTTCGAGTCGGTCGACGTTCGTCTGCGGGGCGGAGCTGGTGCGGAAGACACCGTGGTCGGGCAGGCGGGAATGGCCCGGCTTGCCGTCGGCGACCCAGTCCAACTCCAGGTGCCAGGCCAGGTCGCCGGTGGCGTCGCCGACGTTGGCGATGAACACCTCGGGATCGCTGGCGGAAACCTTGAAGGGGAAGGTGACCGCGGGGGCGATCGTCGTGCCGGTGTAGCCGTCGACCGCTGGCTGCGCAGTCACGCTCGGCTTGGCTGCCTGGAGGTCAACGCTGAAGTACCGGCTGTCGACCTCGCCGCCGCATTGACTGGTGAGGCCTGCCCGGACACCGTTGGCCGGCTGCCGGCGGTCCACCACCGCGCGCATACCGGTGAGCAGCACGGCACTGGCCGACGGTGTCTGAACGGTGAAGTAGACGACGCCGACGGCCGGGACACCGCCATGGGAGAGGACCCACTCCTCCGAGCCGTACTCGGACGACGGAGACGGTGAGCCGCGCAGCGCGGCGAGGCTTGGCAGTATGAAGCTGGTCCGAGGGCACTCGACGTCGCCCGCTGCCGTGCGGACCGAGATCCGCAGCGGGTCTTGTGGCGCGCTCCGCTGAGCCGGCTTGTTGAGCGTCGAGGTCACGGCCTGGCGCGACTTGTCGCTGATCGCGTCGAGCGCACCCTTACCCACCGCCGCCCCGATCATGAGTGATGACGCGACGACGGCCCCGATCACGCCATACCGCCGGTAGCCCTCGGCCAACCAGGCCGGACTCAGCCTGGGCGGGGGTTCACCTTGAGCAGCTGAACGTCGGTCCTCTGCTGATCGCCGTCGAGTCATCCGGGTCCCTCGTGCCATGCGATTTAGCCCGGGACTCGCCTGAGCAGCGTCTCGAGCTTGCCGAGTTCCTCGCCTCGGTGGGCGCGGTACCCCTGCGTCCAGGTGTCGTCGTGCAGCGGGTCGAGCGTCATGATCACGTTCGTACGGTCACCGGCAGGCTCGATGTCGATGACGGTCAGATGCTCGTACGGCTCCTGGTCGGGTACGAAGTCGATGAGTGACAGGTAGGCCAGGCGCGCCGGCGCGGTGACCTCGGTGAAGGTCTTACACAGCTCGACCGAGACCGGGTTGCCGGTGCTTTCGACGAATGCGATCGTTTCCGGCGCGGTCGCGGTCATGGTGTATCGCAGCCGGCCGCCGGGCTTGAGCTCGACCTCGCTGACGCGGATGTCAAAGCCATCCGGGGCCCACCACTTTTCGAGACCGGCCGCGGTGGTCATCAGCTCCCAGATGAGCTCTGCCGGAGCGTCGTAGGTGCGGGTGAGACGCGTGGCGTCCGGGTGGGGTTCAGGTTCGGTGTTCACCGGCTTCTCCAGGGTTGTTCGGCGCGGACGCCCGCACGGTCCCGGTGGGCTGATGGCATCGATGCTCCTGCTGCTGGGCGTCGCCTGCCGGATCAGGTTCGCGCACTAGGATTCGACCGGTAAAGGGTTGCCCTGGCGATGTGAACAGGAGTGAACGGCGCCGGGCTGACAACGAGCGATTGGTTCATCGTGGGTGATCGGGGCGGGGCGCGGCGACCCTCCAACGACGGTGCGCCGACGCTGTCCCTCGGGTTGCGGGATCTGCGCCATCGCAGCGGGCTCAGCCTTCGGCAGCTCTCCGCACGGTCCGGCTACTCGATCGCCGCGTTGTCCATGGTCGAGAACGGTCGCCGGTATCCCAGCTGGACGCTGGTCGAGGCGTTCACTCAGGTGTGCGGCGATGACCCGGACATCTGGCGGTCCCGATGGGAGGGCGAGGGGGCCGGTCCGGGCGGCTCGCATCCGGACTCACCGCTGCCGCCGGAGCCGGTGGTCGACGGCGCCGATCCGGAGCGGTGTGGCTGCGTGCCCGACAAGCGCACCATGCACGCCCGGAAGCTGATCTGGACAAGTCACGTCCCCGCCGGTTACGGCAACGTTCATCTCGGCGTGGTCGAGCTGCGGTACTCACCCCGCCGTTCGGCGGTGTGGGGGCGCTTCACCGGGACGGCGGCGCTGGACAACGTCGAGAACGCCCGATCGATCGACGTCGCCGTTTCGGTTCACCGTGTCGATGACGGGGCGGAGCAGGTTTTCCACTGTCGGTACTGCTTTGACGTCCACTGGTCGGACATCCTGGTAACCGGCGGCTCGACCACCTACGCCCGAGCGGTGCTGTATCGCGATGGCCTGGAGATCGGCAGGGCCGAGACGAACCGCCTTCTCCTCTGACGCCTCTTGTGTCGGCGGCGGAGATGAGGATGCTCCGGGCCGGAGCCAGCCCGGCAGTCAACGGCGGAACGGCCAACGAGAGCGCACCGGGTCGACGGGCTGCGCGGCAGGGCTGCCCGGGAGCTGCCGCACCGGGGGCGAGTGTCTCCGAAAAGATCTGGGTGTGCCTGTCGATTGGGGTTGGGCCTGTTCGTCGTCGTGGTGAGAGCCCGGCACCGAGCCGGTCCATAAACCCACCGGAGGGCACGATGACCACCACCGCGAACACGACCCACGCCACCGCTTCGACCGTCGGTGCGCTGATCCGGAGCGGTGTCGTCGCCGCGGCCGCCGCGAGCGCCGCCACCATGGCCGTCGCCGCCGCCGGCCACGCGGCAGGGGTCAGCCTCGACCTGGCCGGCGCCCCGATCCCGGTCGCGGGGTTCGGCGTGCTGACCGCTGTCTTCTCGCTGATCGGCGTGCTCATCGCCGCGCTGCTGTCCCGTTTCGCCCGGCGTCCGCGGCCCACGTTCGTCCGCACGACGGTGCTGCTGACCGTCCTGTCGCTGGTGCCGGACGTGATCGTCGACGCCGGGGCGGCCACCAGGGTGCTGCTGATGCTCACCCACCTGGTCGCCGCCGCCATCGTGATCCCCGCAGTCGCGCGCCGGCTGACCGCCTGACCCGTCGCCATTCCAGGCATGAGCTGTCGCAGGACCGTCATGAGGCACCAGCTACTCTCCGCGCATCCCGTCGAGGGCGCGCCGGCGCCGTCCGACGAGCAGCGGCAGACCATGTGGTCGTCGTCCGGCCGAACGCCACGTGCCAAGCCGGCCGGTCCCGGAACCCGGCTTGATCCGGTGCGCAGGACTGCCGTCGGCCGCACACCCATCCGCTGCCGCCCGGCTCCGCTGATCTCAGTGTGTGCGCGGGTGCGGGAGCGGGGGCCTCGACACCCATCGGCTGGTACGGGCGTCCTCGGTTGCCATTGCGGCTGGTAGAACATGCACCGGCTGCATCGCAGCCCGGGCCACCGCAGTCCCGCCGACCACGACGCCGCCCCGGCGGCCCGACCACCACACCGATGGTGTCCGCCGAAGCGGACCAAGCTCGACCCTAGGAGTGCCGGAACGTATGGACGGAACCGCAGGCAGCCCGTGGGCGGCAACCGGTCTGGATCCACTGGCCGGGCGGGTGTTGGAGCACCTGGTCACCGTGCCGTCGGCGGACGTCACCGAGGTGGCGGCGGTGGTCGGGGTGTCCCCGGCGGAGGCGGAACGAGCACTGCGGCACCTTGCGGAGTCCGCGCTGGTGCTGCGGATCGAGGGCGCGGCGCCGCGCTGGGCGGCCGGTCCCCCACGGCCGTCGCTCAGCGCCCTGCTGGCCCGGCGGCGGGCCGAGCTGGCCCACGTCGAGGGCATCGTGGAGCGGCTTCACGAGGTGTACGAGGCGGTGTCCGGGCCACGCGCCGCGCACCTGGTGGAGGTGCTGGAGCGCGAGGACGAGGTGCCGGCGCGCTACGGTCAGCTGCTGAAGGGGAGTTCGGTCGAGGTACTGCATCTGGCCAAGCCGCCGTACGTGACGGCCGCGCAGGCGCCCGTCGGCGAGTCGGGGATTGCCCCCGGAGTGCGGATGCGGTCGGTGTACGAGACGGAGGGCTTCACCGACGCCGTGTCGCTCGAGACGGCCCTGCGCGGTACGGGTCAGGGCGGGGAACTGCGGCTGGCGTCCGGGCTTCCGGTGAAGTTGGTGGTGTTCGACCGGGCGGCGGCTCTGCTGCCGGTGCGCGGGGACCGCCCGGCGGCGGGTTCACTGGTGGTGCACTCCCCCGCGCTGGTGGTGGCGCTGGTGGCGCTGTTCGAGAGCGTCTGGGAGCGCGCCGACCCGGTGTCGCTGGCGAGCCGACACGATGGGCCGGCCCCGAAGGGCAGTCCGGCAGCCGAGGGGCCGGATCGGCGGACGCTGGAGATCCTGCACATGATGGCAACCGGGATGAAGGACGAGGCGATCGCCCGCGTGCTCAAGGTGAGCCGCCGTACCGTGCAGAAACATGTCAGCGGTGCGGGTTCCCTGCTCGGCGCCCGGACCCGCTTCCAGATCGCGCTGCTGGCGGCGGAGCGGGGGTGGCTGAAGGCGTAGGTGAGGACGGGATGCCGCATATGACGGCGCGCCGGGACCGCTCTCAGGGGTCCCGGCGCGCCAGCGCCTCTAGCAGGGGCTCACTTGCAGGACTTGGCTCCCGTCGCGTACGCCAGGCCGAAACCGCCCGCCGACGAGTCCATGAAGATCACCTCGCGCCCCGTGCCCGCCGTCGCGAACATCTGCGCGCCCGGGCTGCACGACGCCGGGCCGACGGAGCTTCCGTCGAACGTGTACTGCTTGAGCTTCGGGTTGAGCGAGTTGTCCGGGTAGCCGCCGTGCGCGAGCCAGAGGTCCACGGGGGCCTCCTCGGTGACCGTGAGGGTCGTGTCGGACAGCGTGAGGACGTCGGCACGGATCGCCTGCGGTGAGTTCTCCTCGAAGAGCAGGTGGCTCGTGCCGGTGGCGAAGTCGAACAGCCGCACGGAGTCGTGGTACGTCCCCTGGCTCCATTCGCCGTCGACGTAGCGGCCGTAGTCGCGGTTGGTCACCCAGGCAACGCCCGTGGCGGACACCTCGGGGTAGCTCATCGTCTCGGCGCCGGGGTCACCGCCGGCGAAGGTCGTCGTCCCCTTCGCGACGTCGTACACCTCGACGCCCAGCGACCACCAGGTGCCGTCGGGGTTGGGCTGCGCGTAGTCCTCGTACCGGACGTAGGAGATCTTCCCGTTCTTGACGCTCGGTGCCGTCGCGTTCCCGACCCAGTCGGGGTGCGCCAGGGTGTGCACGGTCCGCGAGCTGCCCTGCAGGTAGCGCACGACGTCGAGGTACCCCTGCGCCGGGTCGTACTGGCTCCACGCGAGGACGTCGCCGTCGAAGCCCAGGCCGTCGATCCGGTACGGGGAGCTGTAGAGCTCCTCGACGTCGCCGCCACCGACGGGCGCCGACAGGATGCGGTTGGTCTCCCACGTCGGCGAGTCGGGGTTGTCCGCGATCGACAGCCACACGACCCGCTTGCCATCGGTGTGCGGGAAGCCGTGCGTGTTCCCGTCGTCCGGGGAGATCCGGTACGGCGCCACCTTGCCGTCGGTGCGGCCCACCCAGATCGACGGCGGCTGGGTGTGGTTCGCGTCCGAGCGCGGCACGGTGAACCAGCCGCCGGCCATGCTCGCCTTCATGTCGATGTACAGCCCGGTGTTGAGCCGGTCGACCAGCAGGTCGGTGTTCTTGCCGTACAGGCTCGCCTTCCACTTCGCGGTGATCCCGCGCGAGTCGAACGCCGCCTGCACCACCTTGTAGTCCTTGTTGCTCAGGCCGAAGGACTTGGCGGAGGCGAGCACCGCGTCGCGGGCGTCGACGAAGTCGGACATGGGCGTGAGGTAGTCGGTGAGCGCCCGGTAGACGATCCTGTCGGCGACGGGGCCGCCGAACGCCTGACGCAGGTCCCACAGCGCCCCGGACACGATCGTCGAGTTGAGGTGCACGCCGCCGTCGTCCATCTGCGGCGTGTCCATGAGGTGCTGGAAGTCCGCCGTGGTGGCGCCGTCGTCGAGGTTGCGCAGCGCGCACTTCGTGGGCGCCAGGGTGCGGCAGAGGTCGCCGCCGATCAGGCTCGCCTCGGGGTCGGACATCGACGTGCCCGCCGCGTCGAGGTCGATGGCGTTGCCGAAGTAGTCGGCGATGGCCTCGTTGAGCGCGCCCGGCTGGCCGGCGTAGACGAGGCTCGCGGAGTTCTCCACCACGCCGTGCGTCATCTCGTGGCCCACGACGTCCGGGTCGGCGGCCAGCGGCAGGTACTCGTCGTCGCCGCTGCCGTACACCATGCGGGTGCCGTCCCAGTAGGCGTTGACGAACGGGTAGCCGCCGTAGGTGATGCCGACGATCGAGTTGATCGGCATGCCGTCGCCGTCCAGGCTGTTGCGCCCGAGCTTCGTCTGGAACCACTCGAACACCTTCGCGGCGTCCCAGGCCGCGTCCACGGCGCCGGCGTCGGTGAGGTCCGCGCCGAGCGTGCTCGACGGCGACGCGAACGGCCCGACGCCCTCGGGCAACTCGCCGTCGAGCAGCTCGTAGTAGTCCCGGCCCCGAGCGTCCCAGGTGGTGATCGGCACCGTCCGGCCGTCCGCGAGGGTGTGGGTCTGGTCGATCATGAGGTAGGAGTTCGCGTCGTCGGTCCGGACCAGCGGGACCGGCACGGTGGCACCGTGCAGGCTCCTGCCCTCGCCGACGACCGGCGTCGTACCGTTGCCCGACGCCGGCGGCTCCGTCGCCGGCTGCGGCGCGACGGCGGTCCCGCCGGCGGCCAGGGCGGCGGCCTGCTGCGCGGTGGCGAACGGCTTGATCCGGCTGACGCTGAGCAGCGTCACCCCGTTCGTCGCGCCCACGTACACGTCACGGAGCACGGGCTGGCCCGTGACGACGTCCTTGCCCTTGACGAGCACGCGCCGCGCGAGCACGCCGGTGCCGGTCGGCATGACCACGAGTCCCTGGTCGGTGCCACTGAGGTCGGCGTGGGCAGCGTCGGGCTTCGTGCCGCGCCGCGGGGCGCCGGCCACGACGGCCGCACCGGGGTGCAGGCTCCTGCGCACGTCCTCGACCGCGCGGGAGATCGCGACGTCCGCGGGCATCGGGGTGGCCGTCGTGTCGACGTCCAGGTCGGTGAAGTAGCTGCCCGATGTGCCGGTCACGATGCGCTTGCCGGCCTTCTTCTCCATCCGCACCACGTACTGGGCGCCGAACACGGGCAGGCCCTTGTACTTCTGGTTCAGCCGGACCGTCTCCCGCGCGCCCCGCGTGTCGACGCTCGCCGTGGTGAGCGTGCCGGCCGGGTCGGCCATCTTGTAGCGGTCCTTGTGGCCCGCGAGGTGGGTCTTGGCGGCCTTGTCCGGTGCGATGGTGGCGTCGACCGGCTCGGCCAGGTCGTCCACGAGCGCGGGGGTGTCCGTAGCGGGCGCCACGGTGACCGGGACGGAGGCCTCCGCGGCCGTCGTCGTGCCCGTCGGCGAACGGGTCGCCGCGTTCGCGGCCTGGGCGGTGGTGCCGAGGAGGGCGGCCGCCGCCAGGAGGGCGAGAGCCGGTGGTGCCTTGAGTCTGCGCATCTGTGCTCCTGCAAGGTGTCCAGCGCCCGGCCGACTCCTTGCGGCACGGGGTTCGCTCACCCTCACCGCGATGTCATCGTTGACACAAGGACGACTTTGCGCATCTGCACAAGTCGGAAGCTCGCCGAGGAAGCGCTGATCCGAGTGGCCGCCGTCACCGGCCCGCGCCGTCCGGTGGTGCTCCTGCTTCCTCCTCTGACCAACGGTGCAGCACAGCGGCCACCTGGGCCAGGGCGACATGCGCGGCGTCGAACAGTGCCAGCTTCCGCGGGAAATTGTGGATCAGTCCCTGGTACCGGACTGCGGTGACGGGAACGCCCGCCGCCAGCAGCCCGGCGGCATACCGCTCCCCCTCGGCGGACAACAGGTCGAGCTCGGCGGTGATGATCACGGCGGGCGGCAGGCCGGTGAGGTCGGCCCGCAGGGGGTCCAGATCCGGCTGCGTACGGTCCACGCCGGGTGGGGCGAACGCGTCCCAGAAGAACCGCATCTCGTCCCGGTCCAGGCCGTACTCGTCCAGCGCCGGGTAGTCGGCCACGGGGTCGATGACCGGGCAGACGAGGATCTGTCCCGCAAGCCGGATCCCGGCGTCCCGGGCACGCCGGGCGGTCACCGCCGCCAGGTGCCCTCCCGAGGAGTCACCGGCCACGGCTGTCCGGCGTGGATCGAGGCCGTGCCGAGGCGCCTCGGGCCCGCGCAGCCAGGTGAGCGCGCGCACCATGTCGTCCACCGGGGCCGGGTATGGATGCTCGGGCGCGAGCCGGTAGTCCACGGAGAGGACGGCCCAGCCGGACGTGGCCGCCAGGTGCCGGCAGAAACCGTCGTGGGTGTCCACGCCGCCCATCACCCAGCCTCCGCCGTGCGCGTAGATGACCACCGGCTTCGCGTCGTCACCGCCGTCGCGATAGAGGCGGGCGGAAACGCCACCGGGGTCGACGGTCATCACGGACCGGATCGCCGGTCCGCTGCCCACCTCGGCGGGAGTCGCCTGGACCATGCTGAGCCGTGCCGCCGGCAGGTTCGCCCGCGTGAGCGGGACACGCTGCTGGACTTGCATCGCCGCCCGCGCCTGCGGGTGGAGCCGGCTGGGGTCCACCCGGCCAGTATCACCGGCCCGGCGGATGTCAGTGTTGCCGACACGGCGGTGCCGGACGGACGGAAAGGCCGCTACGGTCGGAACCGTGGACGAGCTTCTGCCGGCACTGCCGGAGGACTGGGACCGCTGTCTCGCGGTGGCCGCACACCCCGACGACATCGAGTACGGTGCGGCCTCGGCGATCGCCCGCTGGACCGCTCAGGGCAAGCAGGTCACCTACCTGTTGGCGACCCGGGGCGAGGCGGGGATCGACGCGATACACCCGGACCAGGCGGCGCCGTTGCGCGAGGCGGAGGAGCGCGCCGGGGCCCGCGAGGTCGGCGTACACGTCGTGGAGTTCCTCGACCACCGCGACGGCGTCGTCGAGTACGGTCCGGACCTGCGCCGCGACATCGTGCGGGTGATCCGCCGCCACCGGCCCGACGTGATCGTCTCGGGCGCGTTCACCGTCCGCATGGTGGGCGGTATGACCAACCAGGCCGACCACCGGGCAGTGGGACTCGCGACGCTGGACGCCGCCCGCGACGCGGGCAACCGGTGGATCTTCCCGGAACTGGTGGACGAAGGGCTGCCGCCCTGGGGCGGCGTGCGCTACGTCTGCTTCGGCGGCGCCGAACGCCCCACGCACGGCGTGGATGTCACCGGTGAACCGTTGCGGCGCGGCATCGCCTCGCTGGCCGCGCACGCTGAATACACCCAGGGCCTCGGTGTGGCCGGACCTGAACCCGGGCCGTTCCTGACCTGGGCGGCCCGCCAGGGCGGGCCGGCGCTGGGCGTGGAGGCGGCGGTCCTGTTCGACGTGCACACCCTCACCTTCGAGGGCCCACCACCCTGGCTCTGAGCCCTGCCGGAACTCTGTCCGGCGAGCGTGTGCGGCAGTGACGGCGTGGGCGCCCGATCACGGTGACGGGTCACCACTGCCGTCATCGAGGTCACCGACGAGCGATTCTGGGGCGCGCATGCGCCACGCGTCGGTGACGAGCTCCTTCAGACGATCGACGCTCACCTGCGCCATCCGCAGCATGACGAGGGGCAACCCGTCATACGCGGACGTGGTGAAGAAGACCTCGGGCTCGCCGAGGAGCAACGCCTGCTTCTCCGCTTCGTCGCCCACATACAGAACCGCGATGTCGGTCCGGATGCGGCGCGCCATACCGGGTCTGCGCTCGGGGTAGGACCAGGCGAACCCTTTGTTGGCGACCCGGAAGTCGAAGCCGTCACTGTCGATCTCGACCACGTGAGGCAGCGCCAGCGCCAGGTGACGGATATCGTCCGCGTCAGCCATCGAGGTCGTTCCCGGACACCGCCTCCTGCATCCACACAGCCTAACCGCCGCGCCACCGACACCGCCGCCGCGGTCGCCGAGTCCGAGGCCGTCTGACGGCCTACCGGCGTGCTGTCGAGTCAAGGGAATGCGCCCATCTGCGGGTTGCCGGTGCCCTGCGGCCGAGGCGGGCCCGGGCTCGCGCCATATGAATGGCGGCGGTCAACGTCGTGATGTCGTAGGCGCCGTAGTGCCGGCGGCCGTTGATGAAGAACGTCGGGGTGCCGGACACTCCGCTGTTGTCGGCCGAGTCGATGTCGCTTTCGATGCGGCCGGCATGGGCGTGACTTGTCAGATCCTCGTGGAAGCGTTCCTGATCCAGGCCGAGGTCACCGGCGTAGTTGATCAGATCAGTGGGGTTCAGCTTGTCCTGGTGGTCGAGCAGCAGGTCGTGCATCTGCCAGAACTTGCCCTGGGCCGCCGCTGCTTCGGCGGCCTCGGCTGCCAGCCGGGCCTGCGGGTGCACGTCCGGCAGAGGCAGGTGGCGCCACACGAATCGCAGGTCGGAGTCGCCCAGCAGTTGCCGGACGGCCGGCTCGGCCATCCCGCAGTACGGGCACTGGAAGTCGCCGTACTGCACCAGCGTCACCGACGCATCGGCGGGGCCGCGGACGTGGTCCCGCTTCTCGTCGACGTCCGGGATGAGGTCGACGAGCTCCGTCATGTCGCCGAAGAGCGCCCGGATGCGCTTGTCCCTGGGCAACATGTTGGTGACGCGGAACGCGGTCCAGGTCAGCGCTGAGGCTACGATCGCGGCGCTGAGTACCCCGACTTTGGCCTCGGCCAGTTGGTCGCCGGTGAAGGCCAGGCTCGCGATCAGCAGCGACACCGTGAAGCTGACACCGGCGATCGTGCCGCTGCCGAGCACGCCCGCCCAGCCCACGGCCGGCCGGATGCGACCGTGTGAGATCCAGGTGAGCCCGGCCGAGGTGCCGATCACGGCGAGCGGCTTCCCGACGACGTATCCAAGCAGCACGCCCCAGGTGACCGGTGACGCGAACGCCCGGGCCAGGAACGGGCCGTCGATGCTGATGCCAGCGTTGGCCAGGCCGAACAGCGGCACGATGACGTAGCTGGACCAGGGGTGGTAGATGCGCTGAAGGCGGTCGTTGGGCGACAGCGTGTTCGCGAGGCCGATCGACGCCGTACGCGCGAGCTTGGGCGTCGGCTGCTCACGGAACGACCGGAACAGCCCGCTGACCTGCTCGAGCTCAGCTCGGCCGGGAGAGTAGGCGAACGCGGTCAACCCGATGGCGAGTCCGGCCACCACCGGGTCGACTCCGCTGACCAGCAGCGCGCCCCACATCACGATGGCGACCGGCGCGTACGCCGAGCCACGTCGGACGCCGGCTGTGCGGATGGCCAGCATGACCGCGAACGCCGCTACGGCCACCACGATGGGCATCAGCTTGATGTCGTCGCTGTAGACCAGGGCGATGACGATGAGTGCGATCAGGTCGTCGACCACGAACACGGTGAGCAGGAAGATCCGGACCCGGTCGGGCACGCCCCGGCCGAGCAGTGCCAGCAGGCCCAGTGCGAGGGCGGTGTCGGTCGACATGGCCACGCCCCAGCCGTGCGCGCCCGGCCCGCCATGGTTGATCACCAGGAAGATCAGCACCGGGATCAGCATGCCGATCACGCCGGCCACGGCGGGCAGCACGAAACGTTGCCGGTCGCGTAGGTCGCCGAGGTCGAACTCGCGCCGTGTCTCAAGGCCGACGACCAGGAAGAACAGCGTCATCAAGCCACTGTTGATCCAGGTGTGCAGGTCGCGGGAGAGCTCGAGGTGCCCGAGGCGTAGGGACAGTGGGGTGCGCCAGATGGCTTCGTAGGAGCCGGGGTCGATGTTGGCCCAGAGCAGTGCGGCGATGATGGCGGCCACGAGCACGCCGGCGCTGCCGGCCTCGGTCCGCACAAAGGCTCGCAGCGGGGCCGCCAGACTCGGCTTCCAGGCCGTTCGGCCGTTCATCTTGGTTTCGGTCACACGTCACCTCCGGGCGCGCTGGCCGTGCCAGCATGGATAGCTAGATCACGTGCCGCGCTGCGGGCACGCGACCGCCCGCTTCAGTACTGATCGCGCTGCCCATCTGTGGCCGGGTGTGGAGCGAGCGACACGGCCCGCCGATGCCCTTCCGGATGCGGCCGGCTCATGAACACTGTCGCCGCCCCAGGGGCGGACCGACAGCCGGGTGCTGCTCGGCCGTGATCGCCGAGCAGTGGGCGGGCCTGATCTCAGCGCGGCCCGACGAACTCGGTCCGCACGCTCCAGGCGAACTGGATCAGCAGGGTCACCGGGGACTTCTCGGCAATGTCATGCATCACCTTCAGGTCGTCGGGGTCAGGCTCTTCGCTCAGCGTGATCGTGCGCTGCAGGTAACGCTCTGCGCCCTCCTGCTCGGGTTCGTGGTAGTCGATCTCGACGGTGATGTCACCCGCGGTGTCGTACTTGTAGTCGACGTACTGCCGGAGCGTCTGAGCAGTGCACGACGCGAGCGCCATCAACAGGTACTCCGTCGGCGTCGGGCCGTCGCCGAGCGCGCCGTTGTGCGGTTCATCCGCGACGAACGTGAAGCCGCCGGTGGTCACGTCCGTGCGCCGGCGCTCGGTGGCCGGGAGGACAGCTCGGGCGGATGCGACGACACGATCCTGATTGGTTTCCACCAGCCGCGCCTTCCTGTAGATCCTGATAGTGACGGTCCAGGTACGCGGATCCAGCAGCAGCCGAGCCGCAGTCTGAGCGGGGGCTGCGGCCGGGCGCATGGTCCCGCAACCGGGTACCTCCGAAGGCTAGCCTCGGGCGGACCGGATAGTCCAATTGACCGCTCATCGCCAGAGCCGCCCAGCCCTCAACAGCCATCATCGGGGGTGTTAAGCTGCACTGGAAGGCGGCTAGGGCCAAGATACTCCCAGCTGGGGACCAATCAATGCCAATCTCACAGTTGGACTCGTTAGTCCGGTAAGATTTCGGTCGTTCAGGCCTCAGGATGACGACTTACCTGCCAGCTGCCGGCGCCTGACCAGTCGACGCTCGTCAGGCGTTGACAAGGGCTCGATCAGCGGGTCGGCTCGCCGGACGGCTCCGAGAGGTAGGACTTGATGTGGTCCAGCGCCATGTCCAGCGCGACTTCCATGGGTGCGACGTTGTGTGCGGCGTTCGCCAACAAATAGCCGCCCTGCAAAGCCGCCATCAACCCCGTGGCCAGCTTCTCCGGGTCGGCGTCCTGGCGCAGGGCGCCGCTGTCCCGCATCCGGTGCAGACCATCGCTGATCAGCTTTTCCCACTCCGCGAACGTCTCCAGCAGCATCGATCGAGCCTGCTCATCTTGATCGGACAGCTCGACCGCCATCGACCCGAGGCCGCACCCGTATCTGCCGTTGTTGAGCGAGTTGGCCTGGACCAACGCGTTGCGCCACCGGACCAGCCCCGAGAACGATCTCAGCCGTTCGAGCCCTCCGCGCTCGCGCTGAAGCACAAGCGCGCCCCGATATCTGACCAACGCTCGCACGAGCTCCTGCTTGTCGGCGAAGTGGTGATAAAGCTGAGACTTGCTGGTCTGGCTTGCCTCGCGGATGTCGTCAAGGGTCGTCGCGTTCACTCCGCGTACGAACATCAGCCGGTTCGCCGCCTCGAGGATCCGCTCTCGCGTCGCGAGGCCCCGTTGGCTGATCCTCCGCCGACTCGTCGGCGCGGCCACCTGCTCGTCGCTCATCGGCCAAGTGTATCCAGCGCGCCAGATAATCCCTGGAAAATGGGACCTTGAAGTCCGCTCGGCGGCATGCCGCATTCGCGTCCTGGTGAATGATGAAGCGCGCGGCCATCTGGGTCGAACGGGTGCCAGGTCCCCGCGATCATCGACAGGGTGAGGCTTTCCCGGACTATTCGGTCCTCATCCTGTCGCTGGCACCTGGCCCCGGCCGGCGCGCGGACCCGGGGTCCGCGCGCCGGAGGTGTCAGGCCGTCGCCCGCTTCGGGAGCTTCCACCCGGGGCGGGGGAAGTGGCAGGTGTAACCGTTGGGGTAGGTCTGCAGGTAGTTCTGGTGCTCGGGCTCAGCCGCCCAGAAGTCGCCTGCCGGGGTGACCTCGGTGACGACCTTACCGGGCCACAGGCCCGAGGCGTCGACGTCGGCGATCGTGTCCTCGGCGACCCGCTTCTGCTCGTCGCTCGTGTAGAAGATCGCCGAGCGGTAGCTGGTGCCGATGTCGTTGCCCTGGCGGTTCTTCGTCGAGGGGTCGTGGATCTGGAAGAAGAACTCGAGCAGCGCGCGGAAGTCGGTCTTCTCGGTGTCGTAGACGACCTCAATGGACTCCGCGTGGGTTCCGTGGTTGCGGTAGGTGGCGTTCGGGACGTCTCCGCCGCTGTAACCGACGCGCGTGGAAACGACGCCGGGCTGGCGGCGGAACAGCTCCTCCATCCCCCAGAAGCAGCCGCCTGCGAGGATCGCCTTTTCGGTGGTCACGTCGTCTCCCTACTTGTCGTTGGTGTCACTCGATGAACAGCGTGCGGCATTCGCCGTACCCGGCGTTCTCCAGGGCCCGCTGGTGCACAGCTCTCACTTCCCGCCCTTTGGGTGCGAAGCTACGGGATCAGGCGAAATGCACCTAATGTGCGGGTTGCAACCGCCGACCGCTCGGAATTGGACTGCGGAGTCCGGAAACAATGTCCGGGACTGGTCGACTGGGTGCCTCAGTCGTACCGTATGACCTGCGTTGAATCGCCCTCACTATAGCATCCTGCTGCCCCTCAACTGGACTTGACAGACCAGTTTTCGCGCAGCTACGTTCGGGGCGCCCGACTGGCAAGACGATCCTTCGCGTCCGCTGTGAGCGACGCGTGTTCAGCGAGGCACGTGGCAAGCCGGCGCTGGCCAGACCGGCCGGCTGCGTCCCGGTAACCCCTGGCCATCAGACGCCGAAACGGGCTTTCCCCGCCTGCCGCATCGGCACCAGAGAGACAAATGACCGAGGAGACAGTTCCCATGAAGGCGATCGTCGTGACGGACCAGGCAGCGGGAATGGCCGGGATGACGCTGGTGGAGCGGCCTGACCCGAAGCCGGCGCTGAACGACGTCGTTGTCCAGGTTCATGCGTCGGGATTCACTCCGGGTGAGCTGACGTGGCCCTCGACCTGGACCGATCGGCTTGGCCGGGACCGGACGCCGTCGATCCCCGGGCACGAGCTGGCCGGAGTGGTCAGCGCCCTCGGGTATGGCACGACGGGACTGTCGGTGGGACAGCGGGTGTTCGGCCTCACGGACTGGAACCGCGACGGCACCCTGGCGGAGTACGCCGCCGTCGAGGCACGCAACCTCGCGCCGCTGCCCGGCGACGTCGACTTCACGGTGGGCGCGAGCCTGCCGATTTCAGGCCTGACCGCGTGGCAGGGACTGTTCGTGCACGGCCGTTTCCAGGCGGGGCAGGCCGTCCTCGTACATGGTGCGGCCGGTGGAGTCGGCTCGATGGTGACCCAGCTCGCCAGAAAGGCCGGCGCCTACGTCATCGGCACCGGACGGGCCGCCGACCGCCAGACCGCGCTCGACTTCGGCGCGCAGGAGTTCGTCGACCTCGACAACGACACCCTGGAAGACGTCACCGGCGTCGATCTGGTCTTCGACGTGATCGGTGGCGACATCCAGAAGCGCTCCGCGGGCCTGGTCCGAGCGGGAGGAACGCTGGTGACCATTGCTGGCCCGCCCGAAGCGCAGCCGGCGGACGGCCTGACGGTTGATTTCGTTGTCGAGGCCGATCGCGCGCAGCTGGGTGAGGTCGTCCAGCGGATCAGGGATGGCCGGCTGCGGACGAACATCGGCACCGTCGCGGCCCTCGACGACGCCGTCGCCGCCTTCAACCGGACCGAGCGGATGACGGGAAAGACGATCATCCGCGTTCGCCCGTAAGGACTCAGGAGCGCGAGGTGCGTCGATGGCTTTCGCCTCCCCTTCGACGACATGCGGCTGGGCGAGCACGACTACCGCCACGACCCGGAAGTGATCTGATGACCATCAACGAAGGCGAACTCTCCATGACCGACGCTGCCGAGCCGGCCCACTACGCCTTCGCGTACCCGGACGAGGCCGGACACCCCGACGAGGACGGCACCCTCCACCAGGACCAGGCCGTCCTCATCGACGAGGTGATCGGCGAGCCCCACGCCCCCGCGTTCGACCTGCACGTCGTCAACGACGAGAAACTCGGCATCTACGGCGCCACCGTCGGGGACCGAGAGGTGGCCGGGCTGCCCTACAACGTCGCCGGCAACGACCGGCTCGTGCTGCTGGCCACGTCGGTGATCCCCGAATTCCGCGGACAGGGCATCGCCACCGAGCTGATCCGACGCGTCTTGAACGACGTGCGTGGGCGAGGCAAGACGGTCACCATCATGTGCCCGGTCGTGCGCACCTTCATCGACCACAACCCCGCGTACGCCGACCTCATCGACCCCGAGCACCCGGGAGCAGCCCAGGGACACACCCACGTGTCCTGAACCCGCCTGCTGACGGCCTGGGTGGCCCCGCCCACCGGCGCAATCGCAGACCGCTCGAGCCGCCGGCAGGTCCGGGACCGTCGGCTGCGGACCGACACCGGCGCCGTCGCGGCCCTCGACGATGGCGACGCCGCCGTCAAGGCGACCGAACGACCAGGGGCAAGAAGATCATCCGGGGCCATCGGCAAGGGCGCGGACAGACCAGGACCGTTACTGAGAGAGGTAGTCGGATGAAAGCGATCGTGGTGACGGACCGGGCCGCGGGAACGGCGGGGATGAGGCTCGTGGAGCGGCCCGAGCCGGACGCGGCAGCGCTGGCCAGCCTTGAGGGCGCGAACTACGGCGATGTCGTCGTTGCCGTTCATGGATCGGGATTCACCGGGAATGAGCTGGAGTGGCCCTCGACCTGGATCGATCGCCTCGGCCGTGACCGGACGCCGTCGATCCCCGGCCACGAGGTGGCGGGGGTGGTCACCGCTCTCAGCTATGGAACAACCGGGTTGTCGGTGGGACAGCGGGTGTTCGGCCTGACGGACTGGACTCGCGACGGCACACTGGCGGAGTATGTCGTCGTCGAGGCGCGCAACCTTGCGCCGCTGCCCGGCGACGTTGACTTCACGGTGGGCGCCGGCGTCGCGATGGCGGGCCTGACCGCGTGGCAGGGGCTGTTCGATCACGGCCACCTCCTGGCGGGGCAGAGCATCCTGGTGCATGGCGCGGCCGGCGCAGTCGGCTCGATGGCGACGCAACTCGCCCGTCAGGCCGGCGCCTACGTCATCGGCACCGGACGTGCCAGCGGCCGGCAGACCGCAGTCGACTACGGCGCGCACGAGTTCGTCGACCTCGACAGCGACACCCTGGAAGACGTCGGCGGAGTCGATCTGGTCTTCGATGTCATCGGCGGCGACATCCAGAAGCGGTCTGCGGGTCTGGTTCGAGCCGGAGGGACGCTGGTGACCGTCACCGGCCCGCCGGAGGCGCGGCCCGCTGAGGGCCTGGCGATCGACTTCGTCGTCGTGTCCGACCGCGCCCAGCTGGGTGAGATCGTCCGGCGGGTCCGGGACGGACGCGTGCGGACGAACATCGGCACCGTGGCCGCCCTCGACGACGCCGTCGCCGCTCTCAACCCGACCGAGCGGACCAAGGGGAAGACGGTCATCCGCGTTCGTCCATGACTCGGGGCCAGCTATCAGGCCCTCCTGCATGAACGTCAGCGACGTGGTCGGGGTCGGACGACTCGTAGGGCACACCTCAGCGGACCGGTCGAGTGTCTGCGCATCCACCCGAAGCCTCCAGAAACTCTGGGGCCGGTTCAGACCAAGGAGAAGGCACGTATCGATGCAACGCATGGCACCAGTGATCAACCCGGCTGGCCGGGGCGGGACGCTCCGGCTGGCGTTCTCATCTGCGGTGGTCTCCCTGGTGGCCACGTTTGCCGCGTCGGCCGCGCCGATCCCCCTCTTCAACGTCTACCGGGCTGAGGACGGGTTCACCAACGCCGGCATCTCGATGGCCGTCGTCACCACCGCCGTCGGCACGATCGCCGCACTGTTGGTGCTGGGGCGACTGTCCAATCATCTGGGTCGACGGCGCACCGCGATCGCCAGCCTCGGCCTGCTCCTGCTGGGCTGTCTGCTGCTGCTGCAGGTACACGACATCGGCACCCTGCTGGCCGGTCGGCTGCTGATGGGGGTGGGTACCGGCTTGGCCAGCAGCAGCCTCACCTCCTACATCGTCGACGCCGCACCCAACAGGCCGCAGTGGTTGGCCGCCGTCGCCTCCAGCCAGGGACCCATGCTCGGCCTCACCCTCGGTGCCATCACCTCCGGCGCTCTGGTCCAGTTCGGTCCCTGGCCACGCGACCTCATCTACCTGGTCTGCTCCGGTCTCCTCGTACTGTCCGCCGCGCTCATCGTCATCAGCCCGGAAACCGCAAGGCCAACGGCGGGCGCGTGGCGATCGCTGTCACCGCGGGTCCGCGTACCGGCCCGGGTCAGGCATCTGCTCCCTGTCGCGGCGGCGGTGTTCCTGGCCACCTGGGCGACCGGGGCCTTCTACCAGGCCTTCGTGCCCGCGCTGGTCGACGATCAGCTCCACACTCACAGCCCGCTCGTCCTCGGACTGGTGTTCGCCGCCTACATGGCCCCCAGCGTTCTCGGCGCTCCCCTCGGCGGGCGGTTCAAATCCGCGGCGGCCCAACGCATCGGCATGATCATCTTCCTGGCCGGGTGGATCGGCATCATCACCGCGATCACCATCGGCACCCTGGCGTTGTTCGTCGCCGCAACCGTCGTCGCCGGTGCCGGTCAAGGCATCGCCATCAGCGCCGCCACCCGCGGCCTGCTGCACGACAGCAGCCTGGCCGACCGGGCACCGATCTTCAGCCTGATCTACGTCCTCTGCTACAGCGGCGCCGCCTTCCCCAGCCTCATTTCCGGGGAACTATCGAAGACCTTCGCGCTATCGCAAATCGTCCTCGGATACGGCGGACTCGCCATCGTCGCCGCCCTGCTCACTGTCCTCGCTGCCCGCAACCCGCACATCGGCACGGCCGGCAGAGCCAGCATGGCGAGTTCAGAACCGTACGCATCGGGCGCTCGCCGAGAGGCTTAGCAGGAGCGGGCGGCGCGCAGCGACTCGGCAGCTGTCATGAGGGCGGCACCGAGGAGCACTGTGTCCTTCAACAGGAATTGGCCCAGCTGGGAAAGACTCAAGACTCCCTGCCCTTCCTGCCGAGCCTCGGGCGTCGTGGCCAGGAAGCTGAGGGTGGTGAGGAACATCCCGACCGCCCCGAAGCTACCGATCGCCGACGCTCTGGGCGCCACCGGCTTCGCGGCGATCAGGGAGCCTACGGTGATCTCCGTGACCCCGATGAGTCGGTTGAGCTTTCGGGCGCCCAGCTTCGCGCGGAACCGGGAGAACAGCGGACTCGAGGTGACCAGGGGCTCGTCATTCTCGACCTCGTACTGCTTGAACTTGAGGGCACCGATCCACAGGATGTTCGCCGCCAGTGCGGAGCGCAGGACCGAGAGGCCTACGGAAGCGACGTCATCGGCCGAGGCGTGTCGTGTGCCCATCGCTCGCTCCTAGTCGCTGTGTCGACGGTCGGCGTGCTGGGGACCATTACCCGCTTGAACCCGCCACACGCACCGAGGGCGCGCGCACCTCACCGCCCTGACGTCCCACCGGCCGGAGCGGACGCTAGATCGCGTACGACGTCCCTGATTCCGCGCATCTGAACCGAAGGGGCAAGGGTTACGGAAGTCCCACCGCCGCGCTGCCGAACCGCCCGATAATGCGGGAGTTGGCCTCCGGCTTGTCCCCAGCGGCGGCCGGCGGGCCGATCAACATGTGGCCGGGAGGGGGCAGTCGTCGGATGAGCACGATGCACGCCGTGAGAGCTCACACCAGAGGCGGGCCGGAGCAGCTCGTGTACGAGGAGGCGCCGCGGCCTGAGCCGGGGCCCGGTGAGGTGTTGGTGGCGGTGAAGGCTGCCTCCATGACACCCACTGAGCTCACCTGGCCGCAGACGTGGACGCACAGCTCGGACGGGTCAGGGCCTGAGCGCACTCCGATCATCCCGTCGCATGAGTTCGCCGGCGTCGTCGCGGCGTGCGGGGCGGGGGTGGAGAGCCCCGCCGAGGGAGAGGCCGTCTACGGGTTGATCCCTTTCACCAGCGATGGCGCTGCCGCCGAGTACGTCGCCCTGCCCGCGGCCGTCCTGGCGGCCAAACCCGCCAGCGTTGATCACGACCACGCCGCAGCGCTCCCCTTGGCCGCGTTGACAGCGTGGCAGGCGCTGGTGGACCACGCCGACCTGCAGGCCGGTCAGCACGTGCTGGTGCAGGGCGGCGCCGGCGGCGTGGGGATCTACGTGGTGCAACTCGCGGCCGGTCTCGGTGCTCGCGTCAGCGCCACGGCGGCGGCGGCCGACGTGGAATTCGTCAAGGGTCTGGGTGCCGAGCAGGTCATCGACTACGCGCACGACCGTTTCGAGGATCACGTTCGCGACGTCGACGTGGTCGTTGATCTCGTCGGAGGAGCCACCCAGTCGCGGTCCTGGTCGGTCCTGAAGTCGGGCGGTGTGCTGGTCACCCTCGTGACCCCACCCGACCAGCAGGAAGCAGCCCGGCATGGCGTACGCGGGGTGTACTTCATCGTCGAGCCCGACCGGAACGCGCTGCGTTCCATCGCCGAGCTCGTCGACAACGGTCAGTTGAGGCCGGTGCTGGACAGGGTGGTGCCCCTCAGCGAGACGCGCTCAGGTTACGAGGCGCTTGAGACGGCCAAACGCCGAGGGAAGATCGTCATCCACGTCGCTGACTAGGCACTGCGGCTGCGGGCCCCCGGGGGCCGCCCGTTACCCTGCGCTCTGCCCGATCCTCACCCCATCGGTACGTTTGCGGCAGCCGTGACCGGGTAGCACGGGCCATGGCTGGTCTGTCACTGGTGACGGTCGGCGCCGCTCTGGTGCCGGCCGATCCGGCGCAGCTGCTGCCGGCCCGGGAGCAGATGGCCTTCACTCTCGGCTTCCACATCATCCTGGTGCCGTTCGGGGTGGCCTTCACCTTCCTGATGCTGATCGCGAACGCCCGGGGCATTCGTCGGAACGACGAGACCGCGCTGCTGCTGGCCCGCCGCTGGTCGCAGGTGGCGGCGGTGCTGTTCGCCGTCGGCGCGGTGTCCGGGACGGTGCTGTCGTTCGAGCTCGGGCTGCTCTGGCCGCGTCTGATGGGCGCCTACGGCGCGGCGTTCGGCATCCCGTTCGCGATCGAGGGTCTGTTCTTCTTCCTGGAGGCGATCTTCGTCGCCATCTACGTCTTCGGGTGGCGGCGGATGCGGCCGTGGCCGCACTTCTGGACCGGTGTGCCGGTGGTCCTGTCCGGGATCGGCGGCACGCTGTCGGTGGTCGCGGCGAACGCGTGGATGAACCAGCCGGGCGGATTCACCATGCGGGACGGCAAGATCGTGGAGGTCCGCCCGCTGGAGGTGATCTTCAACGGGGCATTCTGGTACGAGGCCCTCCACATGCTGCTGGCCGCGTACATGGTCGCCGGGTTCGTCGTCGCCGGCGTGTACGCCGCCGGGATGCTGCGCGGCCGCCGCGACCGGTACCACCGGCTCGGCCTGGCGATACCGCTGACCGTCGCGGCGCTGGTCACCCCGGTGCAGATCTTCGTCGGCGACCTCGCCGCGCGCGAGGTCTACCGGAACGAACCGGCAAAGTTCGCCGCGATCGAGGCCGTACCGACCACAGGCACCCACGTGCCGGAGGTGCTGGGCGGCTTCTACGCGAACGGGAAGGTGCACGGCGGCATCAAGATTCCCTCGGGGGCGTCGCTGTTGTCCGGCTACTCGCCGTCCACCCGCATCCAGGGACTGGACGCCATCCCTGCCGAGGTGCGGCCGCCGGACCGGCTGGTCGCGATCGTCCACCTGAGCTTCGACGTGATGGTCGGTATCGGCACGGCGTTGCTGGGCCTCTCCGCCTGGTACGCCCTGGCCTGGTGGCGACGCCGTGACCTGCCGCGCAGCAGGTGGTTCCTGCGGGCGACCACGATCAGTGGGGTGCTCGCGGTGGTGGCGCTGGAGGCGGGCTGGGTGGTCACCGAGGTCGGCCGGCAGCCGTGGACGGTCGTCGGTCACCTCCTCACCCGGGACGCGGTCACCACGTCCGGCAACCTGTGGCTGTTCTTCACCGCCACCGTGGCGCTGTACGTCGCGGTCGGCGCCACCACCGTGTACGTCCTGCGGCTACTGCGCCGCCGCTGGCGCGACCAGGGCGGGGCGACCGAGACGGACGTGCCCTACGGCCCGGCCCGGGGCCCGGAGGCCACGCCGGCGGCAGGTCATGCATGAGTACGTTCGCCGCCGTCGTGTTGTTCATCGGCGTCACCGCCTACGCCGTGCTCGGTGGCGCGGACTACGGTGCCGGGTTCTGGGATCTCACCGCCGGTGGTGCGGGACGCGGGCGAAACTCACGGCACCTGATCGATCAGACGTTGGCGCCGGTGTGGGAGGCCAACCACGTATGGCTGATCTTCTGCCTGGTGATGCTATGGACGGGCTTCCCGGCCGCGTTCGCCGCGATCATGACCACGCTCTACATCCCGCTCGGCCTCGCCGCTCTGGGCATCGTGGTCCGCGGCAGCGGGTTCGCGTTCCGGAAGGTGGTGGTGAAGACCGACCAGCAGCGGGCGACCGGGGCGGCGTTCGCCGCCTCGTCGGTGATCACGCCGTTCTTCCTCGGTACGGTCGCCGGTGGAATCGCCTCCGGGCGGGTGCCCGCCGACGGGCACGGCGATCCCGTGACGAGCTGGGTCAACCCGACGTCGCTGCTCGGCGGGGTGCTCGCGGTCGGGGTGTGCGCGTTCGTCGCCGCGGTGTTCCTCACCGCCGAAGCCCGCACGCGCGCTGACGCCCGCCTGGAGGGCTGGTTCCGCCGTCGGGCCCAGGCCAGCGCCGTGACGACCGGGGCCGTGGCGCTGGCGGGGATCGCCATCCTGCACGCCGACGCCGGCCGCCTGTTCGACGGGCTGACCAGCCGCGGCCTGCCCTTGGTGCTGATCTCCGCGGCGTGCGGGCTGGCCAGCATCGCGCTGCTGCATCGGGCGGCGCCGCGGTTGCTGCAGGCGCTCGCCGTCGGCGCGGCCGGCACGGTGGTGGCGGGCTGGGGTGTCGCGCAGTACCCGTACCTGCTGGGCACCCACCTCCGCATCGACGAGGCCGCCGCTCCCGACGCCACCCTGGCGTCGCTCACCCTTGTCGCCGCCGCGGCGCTGCTGCTCGTCGTGCCGGCCATGGCGCTGCTGTTCGTCCTGCACCAGCGTGGTCACCTGGACACCACCTGAATCAGTTCACGCTGCCTCTCTCAGTCACATCGACGACCGCCCATCCCCGCCGTGCACCTCCCAAGGATGAAGGTTCTTCGGAAGAAGTACGGCCGACACAGCCACGCACTAGCGTCAGCGGCGACGGCATTCAGCGCGCGGCGCATCGGCCACATATCGATGGAACATCCGGCGTGTCGTGGATCGGAACGGGGGTCGACTTCCATGGTAAAGAAGTTCATCAAAGAGGCGGTGTCGCGCAGTGCGGAGTCGGATGACGATCGACAGAAGCTCTCGTCGATGACAGACCCGACGAATCCTGCAGCGCAATCGCCGGATGGCTCGGGGCCAAGTGACGCGACGATCCTGAACTTCGCCCTCAACCTCGAATACCTCGAAGCCGAGTTCTACCTTCGCGCCACCACCGGGCAGGGACTGCCGGACGAGATGACAACCGGTACCGGCACCCGGGGTGAGGTGAGCGGCGGGGGCATGGTCAACTTCAGCAACCCGACAGTGCGCAAGTTCGCACGAGAGATCGCCTCCGACGAGCAGCAGCATGTGGCCTTCCTGCGGTCCGCCCTCGGGGAGCACGCCGTTTCCCGTCCGAAGATCTCCCTCGACACGAGCTTCACCGCGGCGGCCACCGCGGCCGGGCTCATCAAGTCGGGCGAGATGTTCGACCCGTACGCCAACGATCTCAACTTTCTGTTCGCCGCGTTCCTGTTCGAAGACGTCGGCGTCTCCGCTTTCAAGGGCGCGGCACCGCTGCTGTCCAACAAGACCTACCTGGACGCTGCCGCGGGTCTGCTCGCTACGGAGGCGTACCACGCCGGGATCGTCCGCTCCGCGCTCTACAACGAAGGCATGATCGACGATGCCGTCTTCGCGGGCGTGCAGAAGCTCTCCGACGCCCGCAACAGTCTCGACGGACCGGTCGACGACGACCAGGGCATCGGCACCAGCACCGAGGCGAACCTCATCCCGACGGACGCCAACGGCATCGCCTACGGCCGCTCGGCCGAGGCGATCCTGAATATCGTTTACCTCAACGCGAGCCCGGCGAGTTCCGGGGGCTTCTACCCCTCTGGTCTCAACGGCGACATCGCGATGAGCGGCGGGGCAGCCAGCTGATCACCTGGCCATTGAGGTTCTCAACATCGCCCGTTGGCTCAACGTGCCCCCTCCGGCTCATGGCGCGCATTACCACCTACTGCGGCGTGCCCAGCAATTCCGTCTTGATGCCGCGGCGGATCAGCAACCAGGTTGGCGGCCAAGCGGCGAAGAAGCCGATGATCAACCCGACCTGGATAATGAGCCAAAAAACCGGACTACTGGGCTGCAGGGTCTCGTGGAAAACACGGAGATGCATCAGCGCCAGCCAAACCAATAGGGCGAACTCGAAGACGGACACGGTCAGCAGGTCGCCTCGGAGAAATTTCCGCATTGCGGCCCATGCCCTTCGACCACCCGTGTGAGCCTCAGTAGAGTAGCGAAATGCAACACCGATGACCACTGCGCCTACATAATCGCCGACGACTTCGGGCCACAGGGTGCTGCCGAATATTTCGATGCCCACGCCGTAGGTGATAGGCGTAGCAATGATGACACCCAGAGTGCAGTGCGTTGCACAATGATAAGTTTGGATTGTCGTGGGAGCATGTCGCGACGCCGGGGGCGGGTTGCCGTGCCGATCCAACCACCGGGGAGACTGGGGTCTACCCCATTTTCGGTAGCTCAGGACGGCTGCCGGGCCGAGGTAGAGGGCGGTTGCCGGCCAGACTATCTCCATGATCTTGACCGGCTGACGATATCCGAGAACAAATTGGTCAACAGCGACAACGGCGGTGCTGGCCAACACCACAAGGAGCGAGGCCCACGCAAGCATCACGAGCCACGTCGGTTGCACAACCATCTCCGTTCGGTGCAGGCACTCAACGCGAAGGTGAGGAAGGCGACCCAAGATGCCGCCCCAGACATGAGAGCACATCGGGCGGTGAGGCATGCGGCATCGCGTACCTGCACAACGTCCCGCCTTGTCGGGCTGAACAATGAGCCCGATGCCGAGCGATGGTTCACCGGGTTAGGCGCCCCTTTACCGTGAGGCGGCTCCACGGCGCGGCCTGCTAGGCCATCAGAAAGTTGTCACGATGATGACCACGAGTCTGACGGCAGCACCCACGCCCCAGCCCGGCCAGCAATGAGAATGGTCGCGGTCGGCGGGGTGGCCCGTCTGCTGGGACTCGCATCCGGTGCGGGCCAGGTACCGGTCGAGCGGCCCGGGGGCCACGCGGTTGCCGAGCATGTCAGCACGGTGGAGGTGCCGAGAACAAGCTTCTGTCGGCGACGCCGGACACCGTGGCGCGAGTGATCGAGCGGGCCGTGACCGCCCGCCGGCCCCGCACCCGCTACCTGGTCACCGCCGCTCGGTGCCCGGTTCTTCGACACGGTCAACCGGCTCCAGTTCCGCTGACCCGGTCCGGCGCGCGTCGCGGTCGTGGGTCCGCGGCCGGCGTGTGCGCCGGGCGCCGACCAGACCGGGTCCGCGCAGGTCGATCGGGCGGAGCACGCGGTCGACCGCGTGGGCGATCTGCCGGTTGCCCCTGTTCCGTCGTACCGCGCCCACGGCCGCCGGAACAGGCGCTGCCCCTCGTGCCGGTCGCAGACGCGCGTCGCGAGAGGCTGTGGGGCCGCAAGACCTCGGAGGCCGATGCCGGTCAGATCGGTGAAGCGTCAGCGGGTCTTCCGCGCCGCTCGCTTCCGCGGCGGAGTCAGCAGATCCGCGATCATCGCGATCGCGGCCGGCACCAGTCGGTAGTACGCCCAGACACCGCGCTTCTCCCGCTCCAGCAAGCCGGCCTCGGTGAGGATGCGCAGGTGGTGACTGACCGTGGGCTGCGAGAGCCCGAGCGGCGCGGTCAGATCGGAGACGGACGCCTCCCCCTCGGGGGACGACTGGATCAGGCTGAGCAGGCGCAGCCGGGCGGGGTCCGCGAGGGCCTTGAGGACCCCCGCGAGCCGCTCGGCGTCGGCACGTTTGATCGGCTCGCCGGTAAGCGGCGAGATCTGAGGCATGGTCATTCCAGTCGACGCATTTCGCACGTCTGCATCTTCCCACTGAGAGCATCCAGGCATGCGCATATCGGCCATCTGCCACCCTGGCGGGCTGTCGTTGGTTCCGGCCGGCCTGCGATCCAGAGTTACGGCACCGCCTCATCCCGGAGCACGGTCGGCTGATCTGCGGGTCCGCGCGGCGCCCAGTTCCGGGCGAGGCGCAGGCGATTGCATGCGGTCGAGGCCGGCAAGGTGCTGCGCTGGGAGTTCGACTCGGAGCCGGAGGTCGTGCAGATGGTTGATCGTCTGCTGCGCGGATGTTGCCGGCTGGTGTCGGGAGCAGGACCGCGGCACTCCCCCGCCGGGCCGGCTGGCCGGAGGCTGCGAGCAGGATGTTCAGCGCCCGAGGATGTCCACCAGTTGCTGCCCCAGTCCGGTGCAGGCCTCCATGTCCAGGCGGTACGTCACGTAGCGCCCCCGGCGCGCCGAGATCAGCAGCCCGGCGGCCTTCAGCACCGCGAGGTGCCTGGACACCTCCGGCGCCGTGACCCGCCAAAAGTCGGCCAGCTCGCCGGTCGTGTGCGGACCTCGGGCGAGCGTGCGGCAAAAACGTAACCGCAACGGGTGCGCAAGCGCGGTCAGCCGAGCATCCAGCTCGGCCACCCGCAACACCGGGCGCGGGTCCCAGCCCGGTGCCGGGTACTGCAGCACGGGCAGCCAGCCGGGCGCGTACACGACGGTCATGTGCGGTGCGCCGTACGCGCTCGGGATGAGCGTCATCCCGCCGCCGCGACCGTCTGCGGTCTGGTCCTGCAGCTTGTCGATTGTCAGAACGCCCCGCTCGGTGTCGACCCCGATTGCGTGCGAGATCCGGCCGAGGGCGCCGATACCCTCGCGGGCCAGGTCGAAGCGTCGACGGTCGGCTTCCTCGGCGAGCGCTGGGCGGACGCGTCTCCAGACCGTGCCGAAGAAGGCGGACTCGCAGGCGAGCAGAAAGCGTCGTACCCGCTCACGCTCGGCGGCCGGATCGGCGAGCACCCGCTCGGCCCACGCCGCCTGCCGCGGCCCTCGGGCGCGGGCCGCGGCCAGCGCCCGTTGCCGCACGATCGGGTCACGCAGCGGCGACCACATTCGCGGCGCCGGTGAGACGGCCCGATGGGCGGCGAGCGCCGCAGCGACCCAGCGCTCGTCGTCCAGGCGGTCGACGTCGTCCAGTTCCTCGCGCAGGCTCGGTCGTGGATCGGACGGGAAGAGAAAGTCGGCCCGGCCGGAGTGCCAGAGCAGACCGAATTCCTCGAGTTCCGGAGCCAGCTCTGCGGGAAGGGCAGCCGCCATCATGGCAACCGCCGCGGCGGTGTCCGGATGATGCTGCGGCTCCGCGAGCACGTGCAGCACCGCGCCGAGCTCCGCGAGCGGCGACGGCGTTATCCGGATCCGATCGGCTGGTACGCCGGCGATGTCGACCGAGGTGACCACGGTACCGATCATGGCAGGGGTGCGCGCCGGGGCAGACCGATTGACGTCGTTTGTCAATCGACGAGCCGTGGATTCACGACGCTGGCCAACCTGAATCCCTCGGCAGCCGTGTGGCCGGACGATCGGAGCCGTGACGACCACCCGTACGACGCTTCGTGAACTGGTCCGCATCCCGGGCGGCGGCCGCTATGCGCTCAGCGCCACTGTCGAGGCAGCGACCTCCGGGATGCTGCGCCCGTTCATCGTCATCTACGCCGTGCTGATCGGGCTCAGCGGGCCCCAGGCCGGAATGACACTGACCGTCGGCATGCTGGCCGGCCTCGGCGCCGTCCCGCTCGCCGGATGGTGGATCGACCGCGGGGCGCGGCGTGCCCCCGCCGTCGCCGCCCTACTGGTGCGAGCGGTGGGGTCGCTGCTGCTCGCCCTGGTACCCGGCATTGCCGGATTCGCGACCGGCGCGGTGCTCATCGGCGTCGGCACGCAGATCGCTCCACCCACCAACTCCGCGCTTGTCGCCGCGCTCGCCGGCCCGGCCCAGCGTGCGGCGGCGCTGGCCGCGGGCCGCTCGCTGCGCAACGCCGGCCTGGGCGCCGGCGCCCTGCTCGGTACGATTCTGGTCACGACCGGGCCGGAGGTCCTCCGCTGGCTCGCGCTGGCGACGGCGCTCGGGTGCGCGTTCGGCGCGGCGGTGATCGCCCGGGTGCCGCTGCCCCATCACGATGTTCCGGCCCCCGCCCCGGCTGCGGCAACGACGGAAGCGCGCGGCGCCGGCCTACGCACCGTTACCACCCTTGCCCTGGCCGGCATTCCGTACGCGTTTCACGCCGACATTCTCGAGATCGCCCTGCCGCTGCTGCTGGTGCAGGGCCTGCACGCGTCCTTGGCGTGGTCCTCGGGCATCTTCGTCGCCAACACCGTCATGGTGATTGCGCTGCAACTGGTCGTGGTAGTGCGCCTGGCGAAGTGGCCGCACCGCACCGTGCTGTTCTGGTCGGGCCTGTTGCTCGCCGCCTCCTACCTCGCCTTCTGGCTCGGCGGAGCGACCGGAGCCCGCCCCGGCACGGTGCTCGTCGCGCTGGCCGTCGTGCCTTACACGCTGGGTGAAATTCTCTACACCGGCAGCAGTGTTCCGCTGGTGATCGAGTCAGCACCGCCACACCTGATGGGGCGCGCGCTCGCCCGCTGGCAGCTCAGCTACGGCCTGGCCCGGGCCGTCGATCCCATCATCGTCACCGGTCTGCTCAGCCTGGGCGCGGCGGCGCTGTGGCTGCCGCTGGCCGCCGCGACCCTGCTGGGCGCAGCGACGGTACGCCTGGGCTCACGACGGCATTGTCTGCACCGTTCGCCCGGGCAGCCGGTCGCTGCCTCATCGACGAGTCTTCACATCTTGGCAGCGGGGCGCACCTCCGCTACCGTCCATGGGAACGCTCCCACCGACTTAGATGCATCTATGTGATCAGGAGGAAACACGTCGTGGCTATCCTCTCCCCCCGGCGCCGCAGATCGGCGGCCATCAGTGTGGCGGCAATCGCGGGCATCGCCGCCGCCGGCGTTGGCCTCGCGGTGGGCGGCGCCTCCGCCGGCACGGTGTCCGGGTCGCTCTACCGCGACCCGAGCTCGGCCGTTGTCCGCTGGGTCGCCGCCAATCCCGGCGACTCGCGTGCCGCCGTCATCCGAGACAAGATCGCGAGTCAGCCGCAGGCCCGCTGGTTCGCCAACTTCAACCCGTCGACCGTGCAGTCCGAGGTTTCCGGGTTCATCAGTGCCGCCAACGCGGCGCAGCAGATCCCCGTGCTTTCGGTGTACGAGATCACCAACCGGGACTGCGGCGGGGCCAGCGCAGGCGGGGCGCCGGACCTCAACCAGTACCAGACGTGGGTGTCCAACTTCGCCAGAGGACTCGGCAACCAGACTGTCATGATCATCCTGGAAACCGACTCGCTCGCCCTGCAGACGTGCCTGAGCAGCGGGGAGATCAGCGCGCGCAACCAGGCGCTCACGACGGCCACCCAGACCATCAAGTCGGCCAACCCCAACGCCAAGGTGTACCTCGACGGCGGCCACTCCACCTGGAACAGCGCGAGCGAGCAGGCCAACCGGCTCCGGGCAGCCGGCGTACAGTACGCCGACGGCTTCTTCACCAACGTGTCCAACTTCAACTCCACCTCGGGCGAGGCGAACTTCGGCCGGGCGGTCATCTCCGCCCTCTCCGGCATGGGCATCCCGGGCAAGCGCCAAGTCATCGACACCAGCCGCAACGGGGGTGCCAGCGGGGACTGGTGCGCCGACGACAACACCGACCGGCGCATCGGGACGTACCCGACGACCAACACCGGCGACAGCAACATCGACGCGTACCTCTGGGTGAAGCCGCCGGGGGAGGCGGACGGCTGCCGGTACACGGCCGGTTCGTTCCAGCCCGACCTGGCCTACAGCCTGGCCAACGATGCGCCCAACCCACCCACCACCGCACCGCCGACCACCACGCCGCCGACCACCACTCCCCCGACCACGGCCCTGCCGACGACCGCGCCGCCGACCACCGCTCCCCCCACCACCACGCCGCCGGTCGGTAACGGCTGCTCCGCGTCGGTGGCGGTCAACCAGTGGTCCGGCGGCTTCACCGCAAGCGTGACGGTCACTGCCGGCTCTGCGGACATCAACGGCTGGACGGTCACCGTCACGCTGCCCGGGGGCGCCGCGATCACCGGCGCTTGGAACGCCCAGGCCAGCGGCGCCAGCGGGACCGTTCGGTTCACCAACGTGAGCTACAACGGACACGTCGGCGCTCGGCAGTCGACCAACTTCGGCTTCCAGGGCACCGGCACCGGCCCGGGCGCGACGGCCACCTGCGCGGCCAGCTGACCCCACCCGATCTCGCGGCCCGGCGCGGAGGACCGCTCTCCGCGCCGGGCCCGTCCCCGTCCTGCGTTACGGGCCGGACCGGCCGGACGCTCATCGACATGTCCGGACGTCCCTCCGGACGCAGGTGGTCACCATCCGTGGCACTCGGATCGCGGCTACTAAGAGACTTCACGCAGGATCGGTGTCTGGCCAGACTCGATCCAGGTGTCTGGCGGGACGCTCTCAATCGCGGCTGCTCACTCAGCTTTGGGTGTGGCTCTCATCTGGACTGCGTTTCGCCGGGCACCGTGACGAGGCGTGGCTCAAGAGGGGACTGCCCAGCTCGTAGTAGCACTGCCCACCTCGCCGTCCCTATCGGTTCGAGGAGAGCAG
>NZ_JAMWEG010000005.1 GCF_025460765.1 Micromonospora sp. MA102 | reverse complement strand
GTGAAGGGTTGGCCCAGGTGGGGGGTGGCCAGGGTTGTTGGGGTCAGGGAGCGCAGGAGGGTGGTGCGGGTGGTCGCTGCCTGGGTGGGGTCTTCCTCGTGGGCGTAGGCGAGGGTGGGGTCGAGCAGTTGGAGGGGGTGGACCAGGAGGTCGCCCGTCACCAGGAGTCGGTCGTCGCCGTCGTCGACCAGCACGGACTGGTGGCCGGGGGTGTGTCCGGGAGTGCTCAGCACGCGTACGCCGGGGGTGAGGTCGGTGTCGCCGTCGACCACCCGGAGCTGGCCGGCGGCGCGCAACGGCCCCAGGAGCCGGGCCGGCAGCTCGGGGTGGAACAGCGCCAGCGCGGCCAGCTCGGCGCCCTGCACCAGGTGGTCCGCGTTCGGGAAGAGCGGGCCCGCCCAGCCGATGTGGTCGGTGTGCAGGTGGGTGAGCACCACGGTGCGGACGTCGGCCGGGTCGATGCCGGCGGCGGCCAGCTCGGCCGGCAGGTTGCCGGGCACCGGCGCCCAGCTCGCGGCGAGCGCGTCGGCCGGGCCGATCCCCGCGTCGACCAGGGTGACCGGCCCGTCCCCGGTACGCAGCGCGAACGCCCGGAACGGCAGCCACCAGCGCCCGTCCGGGGTGACCGTGTCCGGGTCCCGCCGGTCGGCCTCCTCCCACTGCGCGGGGGTGGCGTCCGGGAACGCCTCGGCGCGCGGTTGGAAGAAGGGACCCGCCCCGTCGAGCAGGGCGGTGACCGTGATAGACCCGACCGTGTGAGTCAGCGGCATCCGGGAAGGATGCCACCGCGGCCCGTCCCGGGCGACCCCGTCATCCGCGGGGTGAGGCCGGCTGGGGAGCCCCGGTCAGTTTGCAGTACGCTCGTACTGCTTGAGCACGTGTCCCCCGAGAGGAGCGCCGGCCGATGGCGAAGATCAAGGTAAACAACCCGGTCGTGGAAATCGACGGCGATGAGATGACCCGGATCATCTGGAAGCAGATCCGGGAGCAGCTGATCCTGCCCTACCTCGACGTCGACCTGCACTACTACGACCTGTCGATCCAGCACCGCGACGAGACCGACGACCAGGTCACCGTCGACGCCGCCAACGCCATCAAGGAGCACGGCGTCGGCGTCAAGTGCGCCACCATCACCCCGGACGAGGCCCGGGTTGAGGAGTTCGGCCTCAAGAAGATGTGGCGGTCGCCGAACGGCACCATCCGCAACATCCTCGGCGGCGTCGTCTTCCGTGAGCCGATCATCATGTCGAACGTGCCGCGGCTCGTCCCCGGCTGGACCAAGCCGATCATCATCGGCCGGCACGCGCACGGCGACCAGTACAAGGCCACCGACTTCGTCGTCCCCGGCCCCGGCAAGGTGACCGTCACCTACACCCCGGCCGACGGCGGCGCGCCGATGGAGATGGAGGTCGCCAACTTCTCCGGCGGCGGCATCGCCATGGGCATGTACAACTTCGACGAGTCGATCCGGGACTTCGCCCGGGCCTCGTTCCGGTACGGCCTGGACCGCGGCTACCCGGTCTACCTGTCCACCAAGAACACGATCCTCAAGGCGTACGACGGCCGGTTCAAGGACATCTTCGCCGAGGTGTTCGAGAACGAGTTCAAGGCCGAGTTCGACGCCGCCGGCATCACCTACGAGCACCGGCTCATCGACGACATGGTCGCCGCCGCGCTCAAGTGGGAGGGTGGCTACGTCTGGGCCTGCAAGAACTACGACGGTGACGTCCAGTCCGACACCGTCGCGCAGGGCTTCGGCTCGCTGGGTCTGATGACCTCCGTCCTGCTCTCCCCGGACGGCCGCACCGTCGAGGCCGAGGCCGCGCACGGCACGGTCACCCGGCACTACCGGCAGTGGCAGAAGGGCGAGAAGACCTCGACCAACCCGATCGCCTCGATCTACGCCTGGACCCGGGGCCTGGCCCACCGGGGCAAGCTGGACGGCACCCCCGCGGTCACCGAGTTCGCCAACACCCTGGAGCAGGTCATCGTGGACACCGTCGAGGGCGGCCAGATGACCAAGGACCTCGCGCTGCTCATCTCGCGGGACGCCCCGTGGCTGACCACCGACGAGTTCATGAACGCGCTCGACGAGAACCTGGCCCGCAAGCTGTCGGCCTGACCGTCACCGTTCGCCCCGGAGCCCGCCGGCTGTGCCGGCGGGCTCCGTCGCGTCCCTGGGGCGTCACCCGTCGCGGGCACGCCTCGTTGAGCAGGGTGGACGTGATGCCAGTCCCGTCCAGGAAGGTTGACCGCGGTCGCCTCGCGGCTTGAGTGCCGATCAGCCAGCCTTCCCGGCTGTCGCGCACAGCCAGCCCGTCCCTTCCCTTGCGGGGGGCCCTGTCCCGGGCCCCCCGCGCCCTGTTGTGGGGCGGGAGGTCAGGCGGCCCGGAGCAGTTCCGCGGCCCGCTCGGGGGCGATGTCGTTGATGAACACGCCCATCCCCGACTCGGAGCCGGCCAGGTACTTCAACTTGTCCTTGGCGCGCCGGATGCTGAACAGCTGCAGGTGCAGGTGCCCCAGCTCCCGGTCGACGTGCACCGGCGCCTGGTGCCAGGCGGCGATGTAGGGCATCGGCAGGTCGAACAGCCCGTCGAAGCGGCGCAGCACGTCCAGGTAGAGCGGCCCGAAGGCGTCGCGCTCGGCGTCGTCCAGCGCCGGGATGTCGGGCACCGGGCGGTGCGGGGCCACGTGCACCTCGAACGGCCAGCGGGCCGCCGCCGGCACGTACGCCGTCCAGTGCTCGTTGCTCGCCACGACCCGGTCGCCGGCGGCGCGTTCGGTGGCGAGCACGTCGGCGTAGAGGTTGCCCCCGGTGCGGTCGGCGTGCCGGCGGGCGGCGGCCAGCATGGTCCGGGTCCGCGGCGTGACGAACGGGTAGGCGTAGATCTGGCCGTGCGGGTGGTGCAGCGTCACCCCGATCTCCACGCCCCGGTTCTCGAACGGGAAGATCTGCTCCACCCCGGGCAGCTCGCTCAGCGCGGTGGTGCGGTCGGCGAGGGCGTCTAGCACGGTGCGCACCCGGCCGGGGGAGAGGCTGGCGAACGAGGCGTTGTGGTCGTCGGTGAAACAGACCACCTCGCACTTGCCGCGCCCGGGGCGGACCGGGGTGAACGGCGTGATCTCGTCCGGCTCCTCGGCGACCCGCTGGCTGAGCGACGGGAACCGGTTCTCGAAGACGACCACGTCGTAGTCGGGGGCGGGGATCTCGCTGAGCCGGTCGCCGCGGGACGGGCAGAGCGGGCACTGGTCGGCCGGGGGGAGGAAGGTCCGGGTCTGCCGGTGCACCGCGACGGCCACCCACTCGTCGGTGAGCGGGTCGTAGCGGAGCTGCGACGCGTGCGGGGGCGGCGGCAGTTCCCGCCGGTCCGGCTGGTCGCGGACCGCGTCGTCCCGCTCGTCGAAGTAGATCAACTCGCGGCCGTCCGCCAGCTCGATCTGCGTACGCTTCACTCCGCTCCCTTCGGGCCTGGCACGATCACCAGTTCGCCAACCCTGTCCTCGAGTACCCGTCGCGCATCCGGGCCCAACTGGTCGTCGGTGACCAGCACGTCCGCCGCGTCCAGGCCGACGATCGACGAGATGCCGACCGTGCCCCACTTGGTGTGGTCGGCGAGCACCACCAGCCGGTCGGCGGCCGCCACCAGGGCCCGGTCCGTGTCCGCCTCCATGAGGTTGGGGGTGGTGAACCCGGCGCGCTCGCTGATGCCGTGCACGCCGAGGAAGAGCAGGTCCAGGTGGAGCGCGCCGATCGCGGCCACGGCCAGCGGGCCGACCAGCGCATCCGAGGGGGTGCGCACCCCGCCGGTGAGCACCACGGTCTGGTCCGGCCGGCCGCCGACGTGCAGGATCTCGGCCACCGGTAGGGAGTTCGTCACCACGGTGAGGCCCGGCACGTCGGTCAGGCGGCGGGCCAGCTCGGCGGTGGTGGTGCCGGCGGAGAGCGCGATCGCGGCGCCGGGGCGGACCAGCTGCGCGGCCCGGCCGGCGATGGCGGCCTTCTCGACGGACTGGCGGACCAGCTTGGCGTGGAACCCGGGCTCGTCGGTCGAGCCGGGGCCGGCCAGTGTCGCGCCGCCGTGCACCTTGGCGAGCAGGCCCCGGTCGTGCAGGGTCTCCAGGTCGCGCCGGATGGTCATGTCGGAGACGCCGAATTCGGTGGCCAGCTCGGTGACCCGGACGCCACCGGCGGCGCGGACCCGTTCCAGGATGACCGCCTGCCGCTGTCGCGCCAGCACCCCGCCGTCACCTCCCGACTGTCGACCCGTCTCCACGCGGTCGAACGTGTTCCAACAAAGATAAACACTACCGCGCAGCGGAGGGCAACGGAAGCAGACGCGGAACCGCCGCCGTCCCGGGGCGGGAGCGGCGGCGGTTTGGACGTGCCGGGATCAGGCCGGCTGGAGGCGGGGCTCCACCCATCCGGTCTCGGTGAGGTGCTCCATGACCCGCTGGACCGCCTCCTCGACGGTCATGTCGGTGGTGTCCACCACCAGGTCGGCGTCGGTCGGCTCCTCGTACGGGTCGTCGATCCCGGTCATCCCGGTGATCAGGCCGGCCCGCGCCCGCGCGTACAGGCCCTTGCGGTCGCGCTGCTCGCAGACCTCCAGCGGGGTGGCCACGTGCACCAGCAGGAAGCCGGCCCCGGCGGCGTGCGCCATCTCCCGGGCGGTGGCCCGGGCGGCCGCGTACGGGGCGATCGGGCAGCAGATGCCGACGCCCCGGTGCCGGGCGATCTCGGCGGCCACCCACCCGATCCGGCGCACGTTGAGATCCCGGTCCGCCTTGCTGAAGCCCAGCCCCGCCGAGAGCTCCCGGCGCACGATGTCCCCGTCGAGCAGGGTGATGGTGCGGTCGCCGCCCTCGCGCAGATGGTCGGCCAGCCCCCGGGCGATTGTCGACTTGCCGGAGCCGGAGAGACCGGTCAGGAAAATCACCAGACCGCGGTGCCGGCGCGGCGGGCGGGCCCGGGCCAGCTCCTTGGCCACCGCCGGCGGGGTGTGCCACTCGGGCAGCGGGAAGCCCCGGTCCAGCAGGTCGTCGATCTCCTCCTGGCTGAGCGCCAGCTTCCGGTTGCGCGGCGGGATGTCCTCCCGCCACCGCCACTGCCCGTCGCGGCTGTCGTAGGCCAGCTCGCGGGGCACCAGCACGCGCAGGCCCGCCCCGGAGAGCATGCCCTCGGTGGACAGCAGGTGGGTGACCCCGTAGGCGGCGGCCACCCGGGCCCGGAGCAGCGCGTCACTGATCTCGTCGCGCCGCCTCGCCAGCGGCACCGCCACGAGGGTGGCCGGGGGCATCCGGTCCCGCGCGGCGAACACGCTGCGTACCAGCGCCTCGGCCGGCAGCCCGCCGGTCGCCTCCTCACCCACCGGGATCAGCACCAGCAGGTGCGCGCCGAGCGTCCGCGCGGCGTGCGCGATCTGCGCGAGCTGCGGCCGGTGCAGCGGGCGGTCGGCGAAGACGCCGAGCACCCGCCCCGGGGGCAGGAGCCCCCGGACCTCCTCCGGGCTGCGCCGCAGCCGCTGGAACGGCCCGTGACCGCCGTCGCCCAACCGGCGCACCGGGCCGCCCACGCCGGCCGTGCCCTCGCGGACCGGCCAGACGTCGGTGACGTCCATGGCGGCCACCGGTGCGCCCTCGCCGTCGGTGAGCACCAGCGCCCGGCGCAGCGGGTCGTCCAGCGCCAGCCCGTCGGCGAGCGCGGCCGGCACCTGCAGCGTCACCGGCACCGGCCACGGTGTGCCGTCGGCGAGCCGGCCGCGCCGGCCCAGCGAGGCCAGGTCGGCCCGCGTCATGAAGCCGGTCAGCGGGGCGTACGCCCCGGTCAGCAGCAATCCGAGATCGGCCAGCTCACCGGGCCTTGGCGCGTACGCCGGCGCATCCCGCAGAACGTCCTCGGGCAGCACCCACCCGTTGCTCATGAAACCCCCAACTCACCGGCCGGCACACAGTTTCTCAGCCCACCGGCGATCGGTCGAGAGCGCCACTCCACCTCCCGGTCACCGGCCGGCAAACCGGCCGTCCCGGGGCGTCCGGCCGCCGTCCCGGGCGGTGCACCGGCCGGACGGACCGGTCCGGACCGTCCGGTCGGTCAGCGTCCGGGCGGAATCAGGGGCAACCCCGAGCGTTTCCCGATACCCGGAGCGGTCCCCGCTCCCTACGCTTGCCGCGTGACACTGCTCGCGACCGAGTCGCTGACCAAGACGTACGGAGGCCGGGTCACCGCGTTGGCCGACCTCACCGTGTCGGTCGAGCCGGGGATCATCGGGCTGGTGGGCGCGAACGGCGCCGGCAAGTCCACCCTGATCAAGATCCTCCTGGGCCTGCTCGCCCCGACCAGCGGTCGGGTCTCCGTGCTCGGCCTCGACCCCACCACCGACCCGGCGGCCGTCCGCGCCCGGGTCGGCTACATGCCCGAGCACGACGCCCTCCCGCCCGACCTGTCCGCCGCCGAGCTGGTCACCCACCTCGGCCGGATCAGCGGGCTGCCCCGCACGGTCGCCCGGGAGCGGGCCTCCGAGGCGCTGCGCCACGTCGGTCTGCACGAGGAGCGGCACCGGGCCGTCGGTGGCTACTCCACCGGCATGAAGCAGCGGGTGAAACTCGCCCAGGCCCTGGTGCACGACCCGGACCTGCTGCTGCTCGACGAGCCGACCAACGGCCTCGACCCGGCCGGCCGGGACGCCATGCTCAACCTGATCCACCGGATCGGCACCGAGTTCGGCATCTCGGTGGTGGTCTGCTCCCACCTGCTCGGTGAGGTGGAGCGGATCTGCGACACCCTGGTCGCCATCGACGGCGGCAAGCTGCTGCGCGCCGACCGGATCTCCGCGATGACCTCCGCCATCGACGTGCTCGCCGTCGAGGTGAGCGAGGGTACGGACGACCTGGCCGCCCGGCTCGCCGCGCTCGACCTGCCGGTGTCCCGGGAGGGGCGGCTGCTGCTCGTCCCGCTCGCCGACGACGCCACCTACGACCTGATCATCGGCGCGGTCGCCGAGCTGGACCTGCCGCTGCACCGGCTCGACCAGCGGCGGCACCGGGTGGCCGAACTCTTCGCCACGAGGGAGCCCAGCCATGTCTGAGCCGACCGGCGTCATCCACGACATCGGCTATCAGCGCTACACCGGCCCGCGGCTCGGCCGCCGGCACGTGTTCGGCGCGCTCTACCTGCACGGCCTGCGCACCGCCTTCGGGCTGGGCCGCTCCGCCAAGGCGAAGATCTTCCCCTGGCTGGTGATGGGCATCGTGCTGATCGTCGCCGCCGGGCTGACCGCGGTACGCACCCAGACCGGCCAGGTCGTCATGACGTACGCCCAGTTCGCCGACGCGATGAGCTGGCTGGTCATCTTCTTCGTCGCGGTGGTCGGGCCGGAGCTGGTCTCCCGCGACCTGCACAGCGGTGTGCTGCCGCTCTACTTCTCCCGCCCGCTGCCGCGCGGCGACTACGCGCTGGCCAAGCTAGGGTCGCTGGGCACCGCGCTCTGGCTGCTGCTCGGGGCGCCGCAGCTCGTGATGTTCCTGGGCGCCGCGTTCACCACCAAGGACGGGCTGGGCGGGGTCTGGGACGAGCTGCTCGACCTGCTGCCCGGCCTGCTCTACGCGGCGCTCTGGGCGGTGGTCTTCGCCTCGGTCGGGCTGCTCATCGCCTCGCTCACCGGCAAGCGGGCCTTCGCGGCCGGCGGCATCGTGGCGGTGTTCCTGATGACCGCCCCGATCGTCGGCATCCTGTCGATCATGCCGTCCCGCACGGTCAACGAGCTGGCGATGCTCGGCTCGCCCACCGCCCTGGTCCATGCTGTCGGCCAGTACACCCTCGGCGACCTGCTGGTACCCGGTGGGCAGACCGAGGATCAGATCGGCGGCTTCGGGCCGGTCTACGTCGCCGTCGCCGCGCTGCTGGTGGCCGGCTGCGTCGCTCTGCTGTTGCTGCGATACCGGAAGGTGGCCGCCCGATGACCACGATCAGCGCGGAGCCGGCGGCCCCGGCCACCCCCGCCTCCACCCTCGACCTGGCCGGCGTCTCCCGCTGGTACGGCAACGTGGTGGCGGTCAACGACGTCACCATGCGGCTGGGGCCGGGCGTGACCGGCCTGCTCGGGCCGAACGGCGCCGGCAAGACCACCCTGCTGCACATGATGGCGGGCTTCCTCTCCCCGTCCCGGGGCGAGGTCACCCTCGACGGCATGCCGACCTGGCGCCACCCCGACGTCTACCGGCGGCTGGGCCTGGTCAGCGAGCGGGAGGCCGTGCACACGTTCCTCAGCGCGTACGAGTTCGTGCTGGCCAGCGCCAAGCTGCACCGGCTGCCCGACCCGGAGGCGGCGGCCCGCCGGGCCATCGCCCTGGTGGAGATGGAATCCGCGCAGGACCGGAAGATCGGCACCTACTCCAAGGGCATGCGGCAGCGCACCCGGGTGGCCGCCGCCCTGGTGCACGACCCGCAGGTGCTGCTGCTCGACGAGCCGTTCAACGGGATGGACCCGCGGCAGCGGCTGCACATGATGGCCCTGCTGCACCGGCTCGGCGACGCCGGCCGGACCATCCTGTTCAGCTCCCACATCCTGGAGGAGGTCGAGCAGGTCTCCGGCACCGTGCAGGTGATGGTGGCCGGCCGGCTGGCCGCCTCCGGCGACTACCGCACGATCCGCCGGCTGATGACCAACCGGCCGCACGTCTTCCGGGTCCGCTCCACCGACGACCGCGCCCTCGCCGTCGCGTTGATCGCCGAGGAGTCGGTGACCGGGGTGGAACTGGGCCGGGACGGGCTGACCGTGCGGGCCGGCGACTACGGCGCCTTCACCCGGGCGCTGCCGAAGATCGCGCTGGCCCGGCACCTCCGGGTCCGGTCGCTGACGCCCGAGGACGAATCGCTGGAGAGCGTCTTCTCCTACCTGGTGGGGAGCTGAACGATGTCGACCGTTTCCTGGATCACCGCGCGCGGCCTGTTCGGCCGGCGCCGGTTCCTGCTGCTGCTCCCGCTGCCCCTGCTGCTGCTGGTGTTGGCCATCCTCTCCCGCTCGCTGGGCGTCGACCCGGGCGAGTGGGGGCCGGCCGTGCTGGTCGGGCTCGGCCTGGCCGTCGTGCTGCCGGTGGTCGCGCTGATCGTCGGCACGGGCGTGCTCGGCGCGGAGATCGACGACGGCACGGTGGTGCACATCCTCACCAAGCCGCTGCCGCGCTGGCAGATCATCCTGCCGAAGCTGGCCGTGGCCGCCGGCGTCACGGCGGTCACCGTCGCCGTGCCGCTCTACGTCGCGGGCGTGCTCGCCGACTCGGTACGCCTCGGCCTGGCGCTCGCCGCCGCCGCGTCGATCGGTGCGCTGGCGTACTGCGCGTTCTTCGTGGCGCTCAGCCTGCTCACCCGGCGGCCGGTGCTGCTCGGCCTCGTCTACGTGCTGATCTGGGAGGGGCTGCTCGGCAACTTCGTGAGCGGCACGAAGGTGCTCTCCATCCAGCAGTACGTGATCGCCCTCGCCGACCGGATCGCGCCGACCGAACTGCTCGCCACGGACGTGTCGGTGCCGGTCGCGTCGGTGATGAGCGCGCTCATCGCGGTCGGCTTCACCGCCCTCGCGATCGACCGTCTCCGCTCGTTCAGCGTGGCCGGCGAGACCAGCTGACCCGGACCACAGGGCCCCGCCCGGCGCCGCCGACCCAGGCGCGCCGGGCGGGGCCGGCCCGTGCCCGGGGAGGTGTCCGAGGTGGATCAGCGGGCCCCGGGCCGCCGGCGTCACCCGCCCGGGATGACGCCCACCTCTGGTAGCTTCCGGCGGGCGAAAGCACGAGACAACGGGGAGAAACGATGCGCTCAACTCGGCTCGCACTGCTGATTCCGGCCACCGTGGCGGTGCTCGTCATGGCCGGCTGCGACGACGGCGACAAGCCGGCCGCGTCCGGTGGCACCGGCACGGCGACCACGGCGCCGGCCGCCGTGCCGAGCGCCACGGCGACCGCCGCTCCGGGCATGGACGCCGCCACGAAGTCCGCCTGCGCCACCATCGACAAGGACATCCAGACCGCGCTCAAGAAGGTCGCCTCGGCGGAGAAGATCGGGCCGCCGGCCGGGCACTCCGCGGTCAGCGCCCAGTACTCCGCGGGCGCGGCCTCGCTCTACGCGAACGCGTTCACCACCAGCACCGCCGTCAACGACGCCGTGAAGGACGTGGCGACCGAGATGTCGGAGCTGGCCGACACGTGGGCGACGGCGCCCAAGAAGGCACCGAGCAAGACCGCACTCACCAAGGCCGTGAAGCAGCTCGAAACCGCCTGCTCGGCCACCTGAGCCGGATCGCGCCGGGGAGGAGTGGCTGTTCGCGAGGCGACAGCCACTCCTCCCCGTCGAGCCGGTCGGCGCGGCTCAGAACGCGCAGGCGATGACGAGTTCGGTGGTGCGGTCGGGGAGCAGATCGAGCTTGGCGATCCGCCCCGCCGCCCGGACGTCGTCGGCCACCAGGGTGAGCCGGTCGAGCAGGGCGGCCGGCCCGAGCGCCTCGGCCAGCGGCACCTCCGCCTTCATCGACAGCTTCCGCTCCGACTTGGCCCGGCGCACCTGACTCAGCGCGTCCGCGGCCAGCCGCAGCAGCTCGGGGTCACCCGGCCCCTGGACCGCCCGGCCCACCTCGTAGGTGGTCGGCCACGGCGCCCGGTGCACCGACCCGTAGCGCCACCACGACCAGACCTCCTCGGTGACGAAGGGCAGCACCGGGGCGAACAGCCGCAACTGCACCGAGAGCGCGGTGGCCAGCGCCGCCCGGGCCGAGTCCGCCCCCGGCCCGGTGCCGTAGGCGCGCTCCTTCACCAGCTCGATGTAGTCGTCGCAGAAGCGCCAGAAGAACGCCTCCGTGGCGATCAGCGCCGCCGTGTGGTCGTACCCGTCGAAGGCGGCGGTCGCCGTGGCGACCACGCCGGACAGCTCGGCGAGCATGGCGGTGTCCAAGGGTGCCGTCGCCGGAGCCCGCAGCGCGTCCCCGGCGCCCAGGCCCAGGGCGAACTTCGAGGCGTTGAGCAGCTTCGTGGCGAGCCGGCGACCCACCTTGATGTGCGCCGGGTCGAAGGCCAGGTCCATGCCGGGCTTGCCGCTGGCGGCCCAGTAGCGGACCGCGTCCGAGCCGTGCTGCTCCAGCAACCCCATCGGGGTGACCACGTTCCCCTTGGACTTGGACATCTTCTTCCGGTCGGGGTCGAGGATCCAGCCGGAGAGCACCGCGTCCCGCCAGGGCAGCACCCCCTGCTCCTGGTGCGCCCGCACCACCGAGTCGAAGAGCCAGGTCCGGATGATCTCCTGGCCCTGCGGGCGCAGGTCCATGGGGAAGACCCGCCGGAACAGGTCCTCGTCGGTCTCCCAGCCGCCGACGATCTGCGGGGTCAGCGACGAGGTGGCCCAGGTGTCCAGCACATCCGGGTCGCCGACGAAACCGCCCGGCACCCCACGCTGCGCCTCCTCGAAGCCCGGCGGCGGATCGCTCGACGGGTCGACCGGGAGCATCGACTCGTCCGGCGTGAGACGCTGGGACCAGTCCGGCTCGCCAGCGTCGTCGAGCCGGTACCACACCGGCACCGGCACACCGAAGAAGCGCTGCCGACTGACCAGCCAGTCACCGGTCAGGCCCCCCACCCAGTTCTCGTAGCGGTGCCGCATGTGCTCCGGCACCCAGCGCAGCTCGCGGCCGCGGGTCAGCAGCTCCTCGCGCAGGTCGAGATCCCGGCCGCCGTTGCGCAGGTACCACTGCCGGGTCGAGACGATCTCCAACGGCCGGTCGCCGCGCTCGTAGAACTTCACCGGGTGGGTGATCGGGCGGGGCTCGCCCACCAGGTCACCCGCGTCCGCGAGCAGCTCGACGATCGTGCGCCGGGCGCCGTTCACGGTCTGCCCCGCGAGCGCCGCGTAGGGCCCGGCCGGCACGCCGGCCGGCGGCTCCGGCAGCAGCCGCCCGTCCCGGCCGATCACCACCCGCGTGTCCAGCCGCAGCTCCCGCCACCAGGTCACGTCGGCCAGGTCGCCGAAGGTGCAGACCATCGCGATGCCCGTGCCCTTGGCCGGGTCCGCCAGCGGATGCGCGCGCACCGGCACCTCGACCCCGAAGACCGGGGTACGCACAAAGGTGCCCACCAGGCCCGCGTAGCGCTCGTCGTCGGGGTGGCAGACCAGCGCCACGCAGGCCGGCAGGAGCTCCGGCCGGGTGGTGTCGATCAGCACCTCGCGCCCGCCCGGCCCGTGGAAGCGCAGCCGGTGGTAGGCGCCGGGCCGCTCCCGGTCCTCCAGCTCGGCCTGGGCCACCGCGGTGGCGAAGCCGACGTCCCAGAGCGTCGGCGCCTCGGCCTGGTAGGCCTCGCCCCGGGCCAGGTTGCGCAGGAACGCCCGCTGGCTGGTCGCCCGGGCCACCCGCCCGATCGTCGTGTAGGTCAGCGACCAGTCCACGGACAGCCCGAGCCGCCGCCACAGCGCCTCGAAGACCTTCTCGTCCTCGGCGGTGAGCACCTCGCACAGCTCGATGAAGTTGCGCCGGGAAATCGTCGCGGGGTCCTTCCGGGCCGCCTCGCTCACCGGCGTGGCCGGCGGCTGCCAGCCCGGGTCGTAGGGCAGGGCCGGGTCGGGGCGCACCCCGTAGACGTTCTGCACCCGCCGCTCGGTGGGCAGCCCGTTGTCGTCCCAGCCCATCGGGTAGAAGACCGTCCGGCCACGCATCCGCTGGAACCGGGCCACCGTGTCGGTGTGCGTGTAGGAGAAGACGTGCCCCATGTGCAGCTCGCCCGATACGGTCGGCGGCGGGGTGTCGATCGCGTAGACGTCCTGCCGCTCCTTCGAGCGGTCGAACGCGTACGTCCCGTCCTCCTGCCAGCGGCGCGCCCAGGTCTCCTCGATGCCGTCCAGGGTCGGACGCTCGGGGACGCCGGCGCGGGCCGTTCTCGCCGTATCGGTCATCTGCCGATCGTAGGCAGCCGACACCGGCCGCTCCACGACTTTCGGCCTCGTGGCGGGGTCCGGCGCCGTGACGTCCCCACCGCTCGGCAGGGGGCAGCGGGGCGACGCGGCGTGTGACAGCATCTGCCCGTCCACGGACGCGGGGGAGGCACCACCATGGACGACAGCACGCGCACGCCGTCGGCGATGCGGTCCATACTGGCCGGCACGGTCGCGGCGGTCGCCGTCGGCGCCTTCTTCGGGTCACGCGGGCTCACCCTGGCCCGGCAGACCGGCTTCGCCGACCTCACCCAGGGTTTCCCGTTCGGGCCGTCGGCGTTCACCGTCACGCTTGTCGCGCTGACCGGCGGCACGCTGCTCGCCGTCGTGCTGGCCGGCGTCGCCGCGTTCGGCCGGCTGCCCGGCTGGCCGGTCGCCGTGGTCGGCCTGGCGCTCGACTATCTGGCCGGCGAACTGGCCACCGACCACGGCGTCGGGCTGGTGCCGCACCAGTCACCCACCGTCGGCCAGGTGCTGACCGTGCTGGCCGCCGCCCTCGGCGCGGGGCTGGCGCTGGGTGGGGCGCTGCTGGCGGTGTCCCGGCCCGCCCGGTCGCTGCGCTGGCCGCTCGTCGCCGGGCTCGCCGCCGGCCTGGTGCTGTACTCCGCCGTCGAGGACCTGTTCCGCCTGCTGACGGGAGGGGACTACCCGGACAGTGGCGGCCGGGCCTGGCCGGCCCAGGTCGGGGTGACAGTGCTGGTCCTGGTCGTCGCCGCGGTGCTCGCCCACCTCGACCGGCCAGCCTCCGCGCCGTCCGGCCGCCCCCGGATCGGCCCGCTCGTGGCGACCGCGGTCGCGGCACTGGTCACCGTCGGCGGGCTGGCCCTCCGCTGGTGGGTGGTCGACGTGTTCCGCGTCAGCCAGGACGGCCTGGTCGGGCCGCGCCGGGAGCGCTTCGTCGAATCCTTCGCCTACTTCTTCCCGGTGGCCGTCGCCACCGTGGCCGCGCTGGTCCTGCTCGGCTACGCGTACCGGACCGGTCGGGCGGTGGCGGCCCGCTGGGTGGTGCTCGGCTTCGCCGCGGGGCCGCTCCTGCTCGTCGGGCCGCAGCTCACCTTCTTGGGCGATCGGGCGCAGGCCTACCTCGTGGCGCTGGCCGGCCTGGTGGCGGTCGCCGCCGGCGCGGCGCTGGCCCGCTTCACGCCCGGCCTGCTGCCCTGGGACGCGGCCGGCGTGCTGCTGGCCGCGCTGGCGATGCCGCTCGCCGCACCGGTGGTCCGCGCCGAGCTGCAGGGCACCGGGCAGGTGCCGGCGCTGCTCTCCGCCGTCGGGCTCGGCCTGGCCGTCGGCTTCGGCCTGGTGCTCGCCGCCACCTCGCCCGCGGCCGGCGCACCGGCGACCCGCGCGACCCGCGGGGGCGTGCCGGCCCGCGACGTACCGGACGGCGACGCGGAGGACGGGCGGACGGCCGGCATGCTGGCGCTCGGGGTGGCCGCGCTGGTGCTCTCCGCCGTGGCGCTGGCACCGCCGCTGGTCCGCGGCCTGAGCACCGACCGATTGGGCAATCCGGCCCTGACCGTCCCGGTGCTCGCCGCGGTGGCCGCGCTGGTCCTGGTGCTGCTCTTCGGCTTCGACCGGGCGGTCGACCGGATCCGGCGCGACCTGCGCGTCGAAGCCGCCCTGGTCACCGCCCACGCCCCGACACCGGCCGCCGCGACGTCGCCGAGCTCCCAGTCCTCGTCGGGTTCGGATGCCGCCCGGCCGCCCGCGCCCGGCTCGGAGGCTGCCGGGCCGTCCGGGCCGGGTCCGGAGGAGGCCGGCACGTCCGGGCGGGGCTCGGAGGGCGCCAGCACGTCCGGGCCGGGTTCGGAGGAGGCCGGGCCGGCGGGAAGGGAAGGACCGCGCGGCGACTGACGCGCGGCCGGGCGAGTCGGCGACGTCCTGCCTTCGAACTCTCCCCGGACAAGCGCGATCCTGGAGAGTTGTCGTTCGCCTCGGTGACTCTCCAAGATCCCGGGAGTCGTTCCACGGGGCCGCCAGGCAGGCGGCATGAACGGGGTGGCCCGCCAGCCGAGACGAGGTCGTGGTCGTGGTCGCCGCGAAGCCACGGCGACGGCGGAGAGCTCCGGGCGCGTCGAGCCTCGGGAGTCGGGGGCTCAGATCAGGGAGTCGCGCCACTGGCGGTGCAGGGCGGCGTACCGGCCGCCGGCGGCCGCCAGCTCGGCCGGCGACCCGTCCTCCACGATCCGCCCGCCGTCGAGGACCAGCACCCGGTCGGCGATCTCCACGGTCGAGAGGCGGTGCGCGATCACCAGCGCGGTGCGGTCCCGCAGGACGCTGCGCAGCGCCCGCTGCACCAGGCGCTCGGTCGGCACGTCCAGCGACGAGGTCGCCTCGTCGAGGATCAGCACCCGGGGGTCGGCCAGGAACGCCCGGGCGAACGCGACGAGCTGCCGCTGCCCGGCGGAGAGCCGGCCGCCCCGCCGGTGCACGTCGGTGGCGTACCCGTCGGGCAGCGCGGCGATGAAGTCGTGCGCGCCGATGGCCCGGGCGGCGGCCTCCACGGCCGCGTCGTCGGCGTCCGGGCGGCCGAACCGGATGTTCTCGGCGACCGAGCCGCTGAACAGGTGGTTCTCCTGGGTGACCAGCACCACGGCCCGGCGCAGCTCGGCGTCGGCGAGGTGCCGCAGGTCCACCCCGTCCAGGCTGACCGTGCCCGAGGCCGGGTCGTGGAACCGGGCCAGCAGCTTGGCGATGGTGGACTTGCCGGCGCCGGTCGGCCCGATCAGCGCGACGGTCTGCCCGGCCGGCACGGTCAGCTCCAGCCCGGACAGGATCGGCGCGTCGGGCCGGTAGCCGAAGTGGACGCGGCGGAACACCACCGCCCCGCGCCCCGGGCCGGCGGGCAGCGGCACCGGCCGCTCCGGCTCGGCCACGGCCGGCCGCTCGTCGAGCACCCCGGCCAGCTTCTCCAGCGCGGCGGTGGCCGACTGCAGCGCGTTGTAGAACTGGCTCAGCTCCTCCATCGGCTCGAAGAACCGGCGCAGGTAGAGCAGGAACGCGGCGAGCACCCCGACCTCGGTCCGCCCGCCCAGCACCCGCCAGCCGCCGTAGCCGAGCACCGCCGCGGCGGTCAGGTTGCCGATCAGCCGGATGCCCGGCGAGTAGACCGCGATGAGCCGGAACGCGCGGAGGCTGGCCTGCCGGTAGTCGTCGTTGACCGCCGCGAAGATGCGCTGGTTGCGGGGCTCCCGCCGGTAGGCCTGCACCGCCCGGATTCCGCGCAGCGACTCGACGAAGTGCACGATGACCAGTGCCACCGCCTCCCGGGTCCGCCGGTACGCCCCGGCGGACGCGCGGGCGAACCACCGGGACAGCCCGAACAGGAACGGGAACGCCAGCAGGGTGACCGCGGCCAGCGGCAGGTCCAGCCAGAGCAGGATGCCCGCCACCGACAGCACCGACAGCGCGGCCATCACCAGCTTGTCGATCCCGCCGTCGACCAGTTCGGCGATCGAGTCCAGGTCGCTGGTCAGCCGGGACACCATCCGGCCCGAGGTGTAGCGCTCGTGGAAGCCGACGTCGAGGTGGACGAAGTGGCCGTACACCCGGTTGCGGAGGTCGAGCAGGACGGCCTGGCCGATCCGGGCCGCGAGGGTGAGGAAGGCGCGCCGGGTCGCGTACTCGGTGGCGGTGGCGACGACGAACGCGGCGGCGACGGCGACCAGTGGGCCGGAGTCGCCGGCCCGGAGCGGCGCGATGCCCCGGTCGATGCCGAGCATCACGAGGTACGGGCCGGCCATCGCGGCGGCGTTCTGGGCCAGCAGCAGGGACACCGCGAGGCCGAGCCGGGCCCGGTGCGGGCGGAGCAGGTCGCGGAGCAGGGCCCGGCTGCGGGCCCGGAGCCGGGCCACCGCCTCCGGCGACGAGTCCTCGGCCCGGCTTCGGTCGGCGTCGGGGTCGGTGGCCCGCCCGCGCCACCGGGACAGGTCGAGGTCGGGATCGCCGCGCTGTCGAGAAGCATCGGGGTCGCCGCGCTGCCGGGGTATCCGGCGTCGCCCGGCGGCCCCGGTCACGACCGCACCAGGCCGATGCCGTCCGCCCGTCGATCCGGCTCGGCGGAGAGCACCGCCCGGTAGGCCGGGACCCCGGCCAGCAGCTCCCGGTGGGTGCCGACCGCGACGATCCGGCCGCCGTCGAGCAGCGCCACGCGGTCGGCGAGCGCCACCGTGGACGGCCGGTGCACCACCAGCAGCGCCGTGGTGTCCCGCAGCACCCGGCGCAGGGCCGCCTCGACCAGGGCCTCGGTGTGCACGTCGAGCGCGGAGAGCGGGTCGTCGAGCACGAGCAGTGCGGGCCGGCCGAGCACCGCCCGGGCCAGCGCCAGCCGCTGGCGTTGCCCGCCGGAGAGCGAGAGCCCCTGCTCGCCGACGCGGGTGCCCAGGCCCCACGGCAGGTCGTACGCGAATTCGGCCTGGGCCAGCGCGAGCGCGGCCCGGACCTCCTCCTCACCGGCCTCCGGCCGGCCCAGCGTCAGGTTCTCCCAGACCGACATGGAGAACAGGGTCGGCTCCTCGAAGGCCACCCCGACCAGCCGGCGCAGCGAGCCGAGCCGCAGGTCGCGCAGGTCGTGCCCGTCCAGGGTGATCCGGCCGCCGGTCACCTCGTGCAGCCGGGGGACCAGGGACAGCAGGGTGCTCTTGCCGCAGCCGGTCGCACCGACCAGGGCCAGCGTCTCGCCCGGCTCCACGGTCAGCTCGATCTCGCGGAGCACCGGCGCCGGGCTACCGGGGTAGCGGAAGTTCACCCGCTCGAAGCGGAGCCGGCCGCGCACCTCGGTGCGGTCCAGCGCGCGGGCGTGCGGAGCGTCGATGATGGACGGCCGGGTGTCCAGCACCTCCTGGATCCGGTCGGCGGCGGTCGCCGCCTCCTGCCCGTTCGCGATGATCCAGCCGAGTGACTGCACGGGCCACACCAGCATGAGCTGGAGGCTGACGAAGGCGACCAGCTCGCCGATGCTGAGCCCGCCCCGGGCGACGGCGGCGGCCCCGGCCACCAGCACCACCGCGAGGATCAGGTTGGGCACCAGGTCGAACAGGGCGGAGGTGCGGGCCAGCAGGCGGGCCTTGCCGATCCCGGTGTCGTGCAGCCGGCGCGCGCCGGTGGCGAACCGGGCACCCATTTCGGGCCCTCGCCCGTACGCCCGCATGGTGCGCAGGCCCTGCGCGGTCTCCTCGACCAGCGTGGCCACGTCGCCCTGCTGGTCCTGCATCCGCCGGGACGCCGCGTGGTAGTGCCGGGCGAAGCGGCGGCTGATCAGGAACAGCGGGACGGCGCTGGCCCCCACCAGCAGCCCGAGCCAGGGGTGCAGCCGGATCAGCAGCACCACCACGGCGGCGTAGGTGATCAGGTTGAGCACCAGGAACAGCAGGCCGAAGGAGAGGAACCGGCGGATCACCGACAGATCGCTGGTGATCCGGGAGAGCAGCTGGCCGGACTGCCACCGGTCGTGGAAGTCGGTCGGGAGGCGCTGCAGGTGGGCGTAGATGTCGGCCCGGATGGCCGCCTCCATGCCGACCGAGGAGGAGGACTGGGTCCACCGCCGGATGAAGATCAGCACCGCCTCGGCCAGGCCGAGCAGCAGGGCCAGGGCGCCGAGCCGGAGCAGCCCGGCCTCGTCGTGCCGGGCCACCGGCCCGTCCACCACCCGCTGCACCACCAGCGGCACGGCGAGGCTCGCCGCCGTGGCGGTCAGCGCGGCGAGCAGCAGCCAGGCGAACTCGGCCGCGTGGGGGCGCAGGTAGGGCCGCAGTCGCCAGAGGTTGCGCAGCGGGTGGGGACGGGCGTCGGGACACGCCGTGGGGTTGCCGTCGCTCTGCGCAGGCACTACCCGACGGTAGCGGCAGGGTGCGACATCACCGCTGTCAGCTAGCCGTCACCCGTCCCTCATGCCCGAGAAGCCACTTCTTCACGTCGAGCCCCCAGCGGTAGCCGCCGAGCGTGCCGTCGGTGCGCAGCACCCGGTGGCAGGGCACGAAGAGCGCGGCGGCGTTGCGGGCACAGGCCGCCGCGGCGGCGCGGACCGCCGCCGGCCGCCCGGCCAGCGCCGCGAAACCCGTGTACGTCACCGGGTCGCCCGGCTTCACATCGCGCAGGACCTCCCAGGCGTGGGCCATGAAGGCGCCGCCGGTCCGCTGCTCGATCGCAACGGTGTCGATGGCGGTCAGGTCCCCGGCCAGGTAGGCGCGGACGGCCGCGGTCACCGGACCGAGGTCGGCCCGCTCGCGCAGCGCGCCGCGCAGTCCGGAATGGACCAGGGGTACGAGGGTCGCCGGGTCGGCGGTGAAGCCGGCCGCGCGTACCGCCCCGTCCGGGCCGGCGAGCACGCTCAGCGGGCCGGCGGGGGTGTCGATGACGGTGCTGTCCAGTGTGGTCATGCCGCTCTCCAGAGTCGGATCACCGCGTAGGACCGCCAGGGGCGCCAGCGGTCCGCGTACGCGTTCAGGATCTTCGGGTCGTCGGGCTGCCCGAGCGCGGCGGCGCCCCGGCGTACGCCCAGGTCGGTGGGGAGGAGGACGTCGGGGTCGCCGAGCGCCCGCATGGCCACGTAGCCCGCGGTCCACGGCCCGACCCCGGGCAGCGCGACCAGCCGCCGCACCGCCTCCTCCCGGTCTCCACCGGGTGCCAGGTCCAGCTCCCCGGCGGCGACGGCCCGCGCCACCGCCCGGATCGTCTCCCGCCGCGCCCCCGGCATCCGGAAGGCCGTGTCACCCACGCCGAGCACCTCCTCCGCGGTCGGGAACGTCCGCAACCTCGGCGGTCGATCATGAGGGTGACCGCTGTTTTGGAGATCGACTTCGCCGTCAACCTCATGATCGACGGGCGGGGTGGTGGTGGCCGCCAGGAGGTGGGTCAGGGTTGTTCTCGCCGATCGGAGGGAGATCTGCTGGGTGGTGATGGCGCGGACGGCCATCTCGAAGCCGTCCACGGCGTGCGGGAGGCGGACGCCGGGTTCGGCGGCCACCGCGGGGGCCAGGGTGGGGTCCGCCGCCAGGGTGGCGTCGACCGCGGCCGGGTCGGCGTCCAGGTCCAGCAGCCGCCGGCAGCGGGCCACCGCCGGCGCCAGATCGCGCATGTCGGCCAGCCGCAGGGTGGCGGCCACGTGCCCGTCGGCCGGGGTCAGCGACACGGTGCCGGGCCCGTGCGGCAACCGCAAACCCCGGTGGTACGCCCCGTCGCGGACCTCCTCGACGCCGGGCAGCGCGCGCAGCGCCAGGAAGTCCAGCAGCGCCCCCGCGTGCAACGGCGGCCGGTACGCCAACCGCAGCGTGATGGTGCCCGCCCCGCCGGCCGCCCGCCGGCCGCCCCGGCTCACCCGCAGCTCGGACGGGGTGGCCCCGTACACCTCGCGGACGGTGTCGTTGAACTGCCGGACGCTGCCGAACCCGGCGGCGAACGCCACCTCGGCCAGGCCGAGCCCGGTGGTCTCGATGAGGATGCGGGCGGTCTGCGCCCGCTGCGCCCGGGCCAGCGCCAGCGGTCCCGCGCCCAGTTCGGCCCGGAGCATCCGGTGCAGGTGCCGCTCGGTGTAGCCGAGCCGGGCCGCCAACCCCGGTACGCCGTCCCGGTCGACCACCCCGTCGGCGATGAGCCGCATCGCCCGCCCGACCACGTCGGCCCGGACGTCCCACTGGGGCGAGCCCGGTGCGGCGTCGGGGCGGCAGCGGCGACAGGCCCGCAGCCCGGCGCCCTGCGCGGCGGCGGCCGACGGGAAGAACCGGACGTTCTGCCGCTTCGGCGTCGTCGCCGGGCAGGACGGCCGGCAGTAGATCCCGGTCGACGTCACGCCGGTGTAGAACCAGCCGTCGAACCGCTGGTCGCGGCTGTCGACGGCCCGGTAGCACCGCTCGAAGTCGAGTTCCATGACACCGATCCTGCCTCGCAGGTCGGGCCTTCGGCTGGCGGGATTCGGACGCGGCCGTGCGCGACCGCCGCGAGCGCTCGAAACCGGGACCCGGGAGGCGTTGCGCGGCCGCCTCCCGCCGGGGGACCCGGGCCGCCGCGCATCAGGCGGGGATCGGGTCGACCCGGCCGGGCGCCGCCTGATGGGGCAGCGACGGCGCCCGCCGGGTCGTCGGGCTCAGCGGCGTGGGCTGGGGGACGGGGTGGGCAAGGGGCCGGGGCCGCCCCCGGGGCCCTCGGGGGAGGGCACCGCGGTGGGCTCGCCCGGCCGGCTCGGGCTCGGCACGGGTCGGCCGGGCCGGCCCGGCGGCGAGGCGCTGGGAACGGGCCCGGCCGTCGGGTCGCCGGGCGGGCTCGGCACGGCGGTGGGCGGCCCGCTGGGCGACGGGACCGCCGTCGGTTCGGCGGGGGACGGGGACAGGGTGGGGGCCGCCGGGGTCGGGGGCGCCGACGGGGCGGCCGGGCGGGGGGCGTCCCCGCCGCCGGCCGCCAGCGCGATCGGTGCGCCGATCAGCACGGCGGCCACCACCCCCGCCGCGCCGAGCGTCACCGTGGTCCGCCGGCGGTTCCGGAACCGGCGCTCCGCCGGGGTCAACTGGTCCTGCACTCTGGGTGCCTCCTCGGCAAGGTCGGAGAGGGTGGCGCGGAGGAGGTCCTCGAAGGGCGTGGTCACCGCCGTACCTCCAGCAGTTCGACGTCCGGCATGAGCTGGCGCAGCCGGGTCACCGCCCGGTGGGTCCGGCTGCGTACCGTGCCGACCGAGCAGCCCAGCGCCTCGGCGACCTGGGTCTCGGTGAGGTCCTCGTAGTAGCGCAGGACCAGCACCGTGCGCTGGGCCGGCGGCAGCAGCCGCAGCGCCGCGCGCATCGCCAGGCGTACGTCGGTGCCGCCGCTGGGGTCCGGCTGGACCGCCTCGTCGGCCCCGGTGAGCGCCGTCTCGCGGCGTCGCCGCAGCCGCCGCCACCAGCTCACCTGCTCCCGGTACATGACCGCGCGCAGGTAGCCCTCCGGGTCGGCGTGCCGCAGCGTCCGCCACCTCGGGATGGTTCTGGCCAGCGCCGACTGGAACAGGTCCTCGGCCGCGTGCCGGTCGCCGGTGAGCAGGTACGCGACCCGCATCAGCGCCGGCGTGCGGCTGGTCACGAACTCGGCCAGCCGGACCCGGTCGTCCTCGTCCACCCACCCTCCCGCTCGTCGTCGTCACCAATACAGACGCCCCAGCTCACGCCAGCTATCCCTGGCGTGGCAACGGATTCCGCCGACGAAAGTGTCGGTAGTGGTCGGTACCGTCGCGCCACCAACTCAAGAAAAGGTGCTGGGGCATGGCGAGCGTGGCCGGGCGGGGTGTCCGCTGATGCGGTCGGGGCGGGCACGGCTGGACGCGGCGGTGGTGCAGGGCTTCTACGACCGGATGCGGGTGGTGGCCCCGGCCGCGTACGGGGCGATCGAGCGGGACCGGGCCGACGACCCGGGGCGGGCCTTCGCCGACACCGCGTGCGGCCGGCTGGTCGGCTCCCTCGACGCGCCCGGGCTGCGCGCGCTGGGCATGTGGGCCCACCACTGGTGCATGCGCTTCTACGATGACGACACCCGGGTGGGCCTGCGGCTGGTCCGGGAGCTCGCCGGCCGGGCCGGGCTGGGCTGGACGGTCGACGAGGTGCGCTGGCTGCTCGACCAGTCGCACGCGGCCGCGCCGTCCGCGGCGCACCGGTTCACCCTGCCGCTCGCGGCCGCGGCGGACCTGCCGCCGGGGGCGCTGCCCGAGGGTGTGGCCGCCGACGTCTCGGTCGACGACTGGCGCCGGCTGCGCGCCGGCTGACGGGCGCCGCCACCGGGCCCGGCCGCCCGGGCGGGCGGGCCGGTCAACGCCGGCTGACCGCTCCCGACGCCCGGCGCGCCTGCCAGCTGGCCGCTCCGCTCGCCCGGCGCGCTCCGTCCGGGCAGCTGGCCGAGCGCCATGGCGGCGACCGCCACCGCGAAGCCGGCGAGCTGGGTCGGGCTGAGCGCCTGGCCGAGCACCAGCCAGCCGAGGGTCGCGGCGGTCAGCGGGCTGAGCGCGCCGAGCACCGACACCCGGGTGACCGGCAGCCGGGCCGCGCCCCGGAACCACAGCGCGTACGCCAGCGCGGTGCCGACCAGCCCGAGCCACGCGTACCCGAGCAGGGCCGGCCCGTCGGGTGCGGGCGGCGCGCCCTCGACGGCGGCGGCGACCGGCACGATCAGCAGGCCGCCGGCGACGAGCTGCCAGCTGGTCGCGGCGAGGGTGCCCACACCGGGCGGCCGGCCCCAGCGGCGGGTGAGCACCAGGCCGGCGGCCATCGCCGCGGTGCCGGCCAGGCCGGCCGCGACGCCCAGCGGGTCGAGGCCGGCGCCCGGCCGGAGCACCACGAGGGCGACCCCGGCCGGGGCGGCGAGCGCGGCGAGCAGCGCCGGCCGGCCGGGCCGGTCCCGGAGCAGGGCGACGGTGAGCGCGGCGACCAGCAGCGGTTGGGCGGCTCCGAGCACGGCCGCGGTGCCGCCGGGCAGCCGGTACGCGGCGACGAAGAGCAGCGGGAAGAACGCCCCGATGTTGAGCGCGCCGAGCAGGGCGGCCCGGCCCCACCAGACGCCGCGCGGCCGCCGGCGGGTCAGCGGCGAGCAGCAGGAGGCCGGCCGGCAGGGCGCGGATCGCGCCGGACCAGAGCGGCCGGCCGGCGGGCAGCAGCTCGGCCGTGACCAGGTAGGTGGTGCCCCAGACGGTCGGGGCGACGGCGGTGAGCGCGATGTCGGTCCAGCGACGGGCCACGACGACCTCTTTCCTCGATACTAAGTAGCTTAGTACTAAGCTAATGAGTACCGAGTGAAAGCGGAAGTGCGAGATGCGGCACAATCGACAGCCGTGGCAACCGACGACGTGGACGTGATCGTCGAGCAGTGGCGCCGGGAGCGGGCCGGCATGCGACCCGAGCCGATGGCCGTCTTCGGCCGCATCTACCGGCTCGCCCGGCTGGTCGGCGACCGCCAGGAGAAGGTGTACGCCGGCTGGGGCATCGGCCGGGGCGACTTCGACGTGCTGGCCGCGCTGCGCCGGTCCGGCGCGCCGTACACCCTGGCGCCGAAGGCCCTCGCCGCCTCGCTGATGCTCACCTCCGGCGGGATGACCGGCCGGCTCGACCGGCTGGAGCGGGCCGGGCTGGTCCGGCGCTCGCCCGACCCGGCCGATCGGCGGGCGCTGCGGGTCACCCTCACCGACGCCGGCCGCCGGGTGATCGAGGAGTCGGCCGAGGCCGGGCTGGAGGTGCAGCGGCGGATCCTCGACGCGCTGCCCCCCGCCGACCAGGACCGGCTGGCCGATCTGCTGCGCACGTTGCTGGCCGCGGTCGAGGCGCAGCCGCCGGATCCGGCAGGATGATCTCCATCAGCACCGACCGGAAGGACGGCCATGCCCGCCAGTGAACCGACCATCGTCGCCACCAGCATGGGTTTCTTCAGCCGGCACCGGGGCCCGTGGGACGCCCGGCCCAGCCAGCTCTTCGACCTGATGGCCGAGCTGGCGCAGGCCGGCGACGCGCCCCGCGTCTGCTACCTCAACCAGGCGGTCGGTGACCAGCCCACCTCGTTCACCGTCTTCTACGGCGCATTCGCCGGCACCCGGTTCCGCCCCTCCCACCTGGCGCTCTACCCGATGCCCAACGTCGAGGACATCCGCGCCCACCTCCTCGCCCAGGACATCATCTGGGTGGGCGGCGGCAGCGTGGCGAACCTCTGCGCGGTGTGGCGGGTGCACGGCCTGCCGGACATCCTCCACGAGTGCTGGCAGGCCGGCGTGGTGCTCGGCGGGGTCTCCGCCGGCTCGATCTGCTGGCACCTCGGCGGCGCCACCGACAGCTACGGCCCCACCCTGCGAGCGTTCACCGACGGCCTGGGCTGGCTCCCGTACGGCAACGGCGTGCACTACGACAGCGAGGACCAGCGCCGGCCGCTCATGCACCGGCTGGTCGCCGACCGCACGCTGCCGACCAGCCACTGCACCGACGACGGGGTCGGGCTGATCTACCGGGGCACCCGGCTGGCCGAGGCCGTGGCCGACCGGGAGGGGGTGGCCGCGTACGAGCTGGCGCGCGCCGAGGACGGCACCGTGCGGGAGACCCGGATCGAACCCCGGCTGCTGCCCGCCCGGCCCGCCTGACCGGGCCCGGCGGCGAAGCGCGTAAGCTGGCTCGTCGTGAGTCTCACCATCGGCATCGTCGGCCTGCCCAACGTGGGCAAGAGCACCCTGTTCAACGCGCTGACCAAGAACGACGTGCTCGCGGCGAACTACCCGTTCGCCACCATCGAGCCGAACGTCGGCGTGGTCGGGCTTCCCGACGATCGCCTGGCCAAGCTCGCCGAGATCTTCTCCTCGCAGAAGGTGCTGCCGGCGCCGGTCTCGTTCGTCGACATCGCCGGCCTGGTCCGGGGCGCCTCCAAGGGGCAGGGCCGGGGCAACGCGTTCCTGGCCAACATCCGGGACGCCTCCGCGATCTGCCAGGTGGTGCGGGCCTTCTCCGACCCGAACGTGGTGCACGTCGACGGCAAGGTCTCCCCGGCCGACGACATCGAGACGATCAACACCGAGCTGATCCTGGCCGACATCCAGACCCTGGAGAAGGCGCTGCCGCGGCTGGAGAAGGAGGCCAAGCTCCGCAAGGACCGGGCCGCCGCCGTCGAGGCCGCCAAGAAGGCCGTCGAGGTCCTCGACGGGGGCACCACCCTGTACGCGGGCGCCGCCGCCGCCAAGATCGAGCTGGAGCACCTGCGCGAGCTGCACCTGCTCACCACGAAGCCGTTCCTCTACGTCTTCAACGTCGACGAGGCCGAGCTGGGCAACGCCGAGTTCCTCGACGAGCTGCGCGGCCTGGTCGCCCCGGCCGAGGCGGTCTTCATGGACGCCAAGATCGAGTCCGAGCTGGTGGACCTGCCCGAGGAGGAGGCCCGCGAGCTGCTGGAATCGATCGGGCAGTCCGAGCCGGGGCTGGACCAGCTCGTCCGGGTGGGCTTCCGCACGCTGGGCCTCCAGACGTACCTGACGGCCGGCCCCAAGGAGGCGCGGGCCTGGACCGTCCCGGTCGGCGCCACCGCGCCGGAGGCCGCCGGGGTCATCCACAGCGACTTCCAGCGCGGCTTCATCAAGGCCGAGGTGGTCTCCTACACCGACCTGGTCGAGGCCGGATCGATGGCGGCGGCGAAGGCCGCCGGCAAGGTCCGGATCGAGGGCAAGGAGTACGTCATGCAGGACGGCGACGTGGTGGAGTTCCGCTTCAACGTCTGAGCCCGACCTGTTTTCGCAGCTCAGGGACGTGACGCTCCCCGGCGGGCCCGCCTTCCGCACGGCCGCGCCGACGATGAGCGTGCCGTAGTAGTCGTGCCGGTAGGGGCCGGCGAAGCGGGTCGTGAAGAGGCCCCGTCATCCAGTCGAACAAACGTACGGCCCGCAGGGTGGTCGCCCGCCTGATCGAGCAGGTCTCGAAACGGAGTCGCCCGCTGTGCCAACACGATAATTTGACGATATGGGCATCATCGGGGGAATCGCATGCGTCTTTCTGGCCATCATCCTCGGGGCGTTCGTCGTGTACTGGGTTGTGGTCTACGGGTCCGGCTGGAAGCAACCACCATCGCCACCACCGGACGAGCCAACGCCCCCGGAGCATCCGCGCGACCATCCCTGACGGCGAGCGACCGATCCTGGCGCACCAGGTCAGGAAGAGGCCTCCGCCCCCGCACATGCCCGACAGTCGGCCGTGGTTCCGCGGTCGTCCTGGGCGCACTCGAACTCAGGTAGAGAACGAACCATTGCCGCCAGGACGCCATGCACGAGGGGAAGGTCGCCCAGCTCGCTGACCCCGACCCAGGCGATGTCGTCATGCTCCTCAGGTGCGCGGTTGGTCGGAGAGCCGACCCAGTCTTCAATCTGCCAGACGCCCACGTGAACGGCGTCCTCACCACTGCCGGCGTGCAGGACGCCCAACCGTGAAGCGGACTCCGCCACGATGCGAACACCGAGCTCCTCGTGCATCTCCCGCGCGAGGGCCTGTAGTTCCGACTCACCCGCCTCGACCTGCCCCCCGGGCAGATCCCAGACATCGGGGTACACCCGTTTGGTCGGCCTGCGGTGCACGAGCAGGACCTTGCCGCTCTCAACGAGCGCACCTGTGACGACGACATCCATGACGGGATCAGAACACAGGGATAGGACAAGCTCGCTCCATCCTTGTCAGGGTGAGAGGCCGGCCTGGATCGCCAGGATGGCGGCTCGTACGCGGTCGCGGCTGCCGGTCTTGGCCAGCACGTTGGTGACGTGGGTCTTGACGGTGCTCATGGAGAGGTAGAGACGTTCCGCGATCTCGGTGTTGTTGAGTCCGGCACCGATCAGGGCGAGCACGTCGGTCTCCCGAGCGGTCAGCTGGTAGGCCGCCAGTTCCACGCGGGTGGCCGGCCCGGTCGCGCGTACCCGGTCGAGGACGGCGCCGGTGACCTCGGCGGAGAGGATCGCCTCCCCGGCCGCGACGGTGCGCACTGCGGCGATCAGGTCGCGGGCGCTGCCCCGCTTGAGCAGGAATCCGCGCGCGCCGGAGGCGATGGCGTCCAGGACATAGGCGTCGTCGTCGAAGGTGGTCACGACGATCACGGCCGGGGCGTGCGGGATCGTGGCCAGCTCGCGGGTGGCTTGCAGGCCGTCGAGCACCGGCATGCGGATGTCGACCAGGGCGACGTCGATGCGGGAGTCGTGACGCACGGCGTCGAGGAGCTGCCGACCGTCGGCGGCCTCAGCGGCGACGTGGATGTCGGGTTGGGAACGCAGGATCAGGCTGAAGCCGTCGCGGACCAGCTGCTGGTCGTCGGCGATCGCCACACGGATCACGGTTTCGCCACCGGCAGGTTGGCCTGAACGACGGTGCCGCCGCCAGGTCGCCGACTCAGCTCCCAGCTCCCACCGCGAGCGCGCACGCGCTCCTCGATGCCGAGTAGGCCCGAGCCGCGCGTGGGTGCAGGGGGCGGCCCGATGCCGTCGTCGCTGACCCGCAGACGGGTGCGGTCGCCGATGCGGACCAGTTCGACGCAGGCGGCCGTGGCTTTCGCGTGGCGGGCGATATTGGTGAGGGCCTCCTGGGCGATGCGGTAGACGGTCAACACGCCGATCTCGTCCAGGCCTGGCTCAGGGTCCAGACGTACCTGCACCGCCACGCCCTGCTGGCGCAGCGGCTCCGCGAGTAGCTCGTCGATGTCGGACAGGCGCGGCGGCGCGCTCACCGCGATCGCCGCGTCCGGGTCGCGCAGGTGCACGACGAGCGTGTCGAGCTCGCCCAGTGCGGTGCGTCCGCTGTCCGCGATCGCCCGCAGCGCCGCCCCCGGGTCGTCACTGAGCTGGCCCGCCTCGGCTTGAACCACCATCGCGGTGACGTGGTGGCCGACCACGTCATGCAGCTCGCGGGCCAGGTTCGTGCGCTGCTCCAGCCAGGCTGCCTGGCCGCGCAGCTCGCCTGCCTCCCGGGTGAGGGCGTAGCCGCGTGACCACGACCGGAACAGGATCGCCAGGAGGTAGCCGGCCGTCACGAAGACGATCGGCTGCTCGTACAGCCCACGCTGGTCGAGCTGCGCGACAGCGAGGGCGCCGGCGGCACCGGTCAGCCCGACAACCCACCCCAGCCACGGGCGTCGGGCCGGGTCTTCGCAGGTCGAGACGAACACGAGGCCGGCGGCAGCGAGGCCCAGCTGCACCGACTCCCCGGTGCTCACCATCGCCACGAACCCGGCGCAGAGCGCGAAGACCAGGGCCCGGTAGCGCGGCCGCAGCGCCACGGCCCCGAGGCCGATGGGCAGCACCAGCCGCGCCCAGCCCGCCGGCACGGAAAGGCCCCCCTCGACGGTCGTGACCACGACGGCGACGATCAAGCCCGCCGCGCCGTACGCGAGCCGGCGCACCCGCCCCGGGCCGCGCAGCCCTTCCCGGATTCTGGTCCTCACCTGCACAGTCTCGGCGATCAGCCCGGAAGCCGGCCAGGTACCCCGGTACCAGATCGGCCGGCACCCCGGTGCCGCCCCCGCGACCTCGATCGGCACCTCGGCACGTTCCGCCCGGAACGCTCACCGCACGACGCTGCAGAGGTGACTCTTGTCGACCCCCGCACCGCTGTCACCGTCGGCCCTCTCCGTACGGTTCCCAACTACATCACGGCCATCCGCACGGTCGTCTCTGTCACCGTCGGTGTCGCCGCCCTCGTCGCCGGATCCGTCGTACTGCTGGCGGTGGCGTACGGCATCTACTGGCTCGGCGACGTGCTTGACGGCTGGGCCGCCCGCAGGCTCGGACAGGAGACCCGGGCCGGGGCCGTCCTCGATATCGTGAGCGACCGCGCGTGCACCGCCGTGCTCTGCGTGGGTCTGGTCTCACTCGTGCCCGACGTCGCGGTCGTGGCCCTGGTGTTTCTGCTCTCGTTCCTGGTGCTCGACACCATGCTGTCGCTGGCGTTCCTGTGCTGGCCCGTGATCAGCCCCAACTACTTCTTTCTGGTCGACCGGCGGGTATGGGCGTTGAACTGGTCGCCCATGGCGAAGGCCGCCAACACCGCCGGGGTTGTCGGCGCCATCGCGTTCGGGCAGTACCGGCTCGCGCTGGCCGTCGCCGTCGCCGTCGTTGCGGTCAAGCTGTGGTCGACCGCGGCGATGGTCCGGCTGCTCGAACGGGACGGCCGGGCATGAGCAGCCTCGCCGAGGCGGTACTGGCGCTCGGGTACGGTCTCGCCTCGGCCCTCGTCCCGATCGTCAACGCCGAGGCCTACGCCGTAGTCGCCGGACACCGTGGCGGCCACGCTCTGGTCGCCGTCCTCGCCCTGGCGGTCGGGCAGACCGCCGGCAAGCTGCTCCTGTTCGAAGCCGCGCGTCGCGGAACGGGGCGGCTGGCCCAGAAACTCGCGCATCGGAGCCGATCGGGTCGCGCGGCGGCCAGGGGCGCCCGTTGGGCCGGGCGGATCCAGCGCTGGCTCTCCCGCCGGCGCACCGCCCTGCCGACGGTGCTCGTCTCCGCCGCAGTCGGGGTTCCACCGCTGGCCGGAGTCAGCCTCGCCGCCGGCACCGCGGGCCTTCGACACTGGGAGTTCGCCGTCGCGTGCCTACTCGGGCGAGTGTTCCGTTTCGCCCTCCTCGTCCTTCCGGCGGCGTTGGCCTGACCGGTGATTCTTCCGCGCCGTGCTGGTCTGTACGTCGAGTACCGACTCACGGGAGGCTGACACGATGCGAAAACTGACCTTCGGCATGAACCTGAGCCTGGACGGCTACATCGCCGCGCCCGGCGACGACCTCGGGTGGAGTGTGCCGAGCGACGAGTTGTTCCAGTGGTGGTCCGACCGGGTGGGGTCGACAGGCACGGCGCTGTACGGGCGCAGACTGTGGGAGACGATGAGCTCCCACTGGCCGACCGCCGACCAGCAGCCGGGCGCCACACCGGCGGAGATCGAGTTCGCCCGCCGCTGGCGGGACATGCCCAAGGTGGTGTTCTCCTCGACGACCAGCACGGTCGACTGGAACACCCGCCTGGTCACCGGCGACGCGGTCACCGAGATCACCCGGCTCAAGGCCGGGGACGGCGGCCCCATGGATATCGCCGGCGCCACACTCGCCGCAGCGGCCATGCGGGCCGGGCTGATCGACGAGTACGCGATGGTCACCCATCCGGTCCTGGTCGGTGGTGGCACGCCGTTCTTCGCGGCCCTGGACGACTGGGTGAACCTGACCCTGGTGGAGACCCGGACGTTCCCTGGCGGCGTGGTCCTGACCAGGTACGAGACCAGGCGCTGAGTACCCGACCTCGGATCCGGCCGGACTTCGGGCCGCCCATTGGTAACGGCGGGTGACAGGCTTGTGCGACGGGTTGCGGACCACGCCCGGCAATGGGGGACCAGCGAGCGCGGTCACGCTGCCCGGGCGGAATCGCGCGCGGTGGCGTCCGGCGTCGGGTCGCCGTCCGGCTTCCGCCGCTTCAGCCGGGCCACGCCGACGATGTTCGGACCGGCACCCCAGATCAGGAGCACGACGAGCCACTGGGCCCAGTTCGCCGCGCTCATCCGGCCCGAGAGCAGGTGCCGGACCGTGGCGTAGGGGGTGAATGCCTGCGCGGGCTGGAGGAGGTCGACCGCCCCCAGCACGGCCCACGTGCCCAGCGGCAGCACGATGGTGGCGAGGCACGCGACGACGGCGGGCCGCAGCAGCAGGCCCAGCCCGGTGCCCACCAGTTGGGCGACGATCTGCACGAGCACGCCGCCCAGCACGATGGTGGCGGCGTGGCGCCAGGGGTCCGGGGCGGTGCCCGACGGCGCGAGTGCGACAGCGGCGGCGGACACCAGGCCTCCGAAGGCTCCGACAGCGGCCGCCAGGAGCGTCGCCGCCAGCAGGGTCGGGGCGAACCGGGTGGTGCGGGGTGCCCGGCGCAGGTCCTGGGCCAGCAGGACGCCGAGGAACGGCACCGTCACGGACATCAGGCTCTGCACCGGATCGGAGAGGGTGGCGAAGGTCAGGTCGCCGGGTTGCTCGGCGGCGGCCATCGCCATCGCGGCCAGCGGGCCCAGCAGCAGAGTGATCGCGATCAGCCACCCCCGGGGCCGCGTCCCGACCGAACGGCGGAGCGCACGGAGAGTCGCCGGGGCCAGTGCGGCCGGTTGGTCGTCGGTGTCCACAGTGTGCTCGCTCACGTCCCTGCCCCCGTCCTGCCGTTCCGTCATCTTCTCGCGTCCGGACCGCTCGGCGCTGTCCCGGCCACGGGATCGTGTTCGGACGGTGGGCTGGTGTCGCGACGTCAGGCCGTGTAGCCGGGGTCGGCGACGGTCTCGGCGATCCGGGTCAGCCAGTGCAGGTCGTTGGCGCGGGATTCCGGACTGGCCCCGGAGTGGAGGATGCTCCTCAGGAAGACGGCGGCGTCGTCGAGGTGCCGTTCGCTGCGGTAGTAGCTCAGCGTGGTCCGGTCCGGTTCCAGCGGCCCGTAGCCCCGGCGGAAGAGCTCGGCGCGGCGCGCGTTGATCGGGTGGTCGCCGAAGTCCCGGCTGAAGACGAACATCAGGTCCCGCTCGCGAGGCGCGAGGATCGGTGCGTCCCAGTCCACGACGTGCAGTGGGCCGTCGCGGTCGGCGATGAGGTTGCCGGGGTGGATGTCGGCGTGGCACACGACGTGCCGACCGTGCGTCACCCGGGAGGCGAGGTCGTCGACCGTTTCCGACAACCGGTGCAGCGCGGCACCGTACCGGCCCCAGAAGGCGGCGAGAATCTCGCTCGCGGCGGCCTGCTCGCCGAGGGCGCGGAGCCGATCGCCGGCGCTCGACCGCCAGGTCTCGACCGGCAGGACCGCGGCGATGTCGGCGCTCGGCGTGACCGCGTGCAGCCGACCGAGGAACTCGCCGTACTCGATCCACTGGCGGTCGGTGAGGCCGCGGCCCCACAGACTGCCGCCGTCGTGGAACGGGTAGAGCAGCAGCCGGTGGTCGCCGAACCGGCGACCGACCCCGCCGTCCGGCCGGTCGATCGGCGCGACGACCTGCCGGACGCCCTGGGCGCGGAGGAAACCGGGCAGCAGGACGGCGGCCCGCGTGTACTCGCCGCGGCGCATCTTCAGGAAGTAGCGCCCGCCGTCGGACGTGTCCACCCGGTACGCCCAGGCGTCCCCGTCCAGTCCGACGGGCATGAAGACGAGGCCGACGATGTCCACGCCCCAGGCGCCGGCCACCTCGGCCGCCAGCAACCGCTCGTCGACATCCGGCTTGTCGATCACGGTCGGAGCGTCGCAGCCGGCCGACCCTCCGGCAAGTCATTTCGCCCGCCGGCCGGGCCGCGCCGCCGACTCTTCCGGGGGCGCGGTGTGCCGGGCGTCGCGGCTAGCCTGCTGGGGTGGCTGAATTCACTGCCGCCGATCTGCGCGGCTCGCGGTTCGAGCACGTCGACCTCAGCGGCGCCCAGCTGCGCGCCGTCGACCTGTCCGGTGCCCGGTTCCGTGGCGTCGACCTGAGCGGGGCCAGCATGCGTGGCGTCGAGCTGGTCGGCGTCGACATCCACGGTGAGATCGAGAACCTGACGATCAACGGCGTCGACGTCGGGCCGCTGATCCAGGCGGAGCTGGACCGGCGGCACCCGGACCGGGCCAGGATGCGCCCGACCGACCCGGCCGGCTTCCGCGCGGCGTGGGACATCCTGGAGCGGCTCTGGAGCGGGACCGTCGAACGGGCCGGCCGGCTGCGGCCCGAGCTGCTGCACGAGTCGGTCGACGGTGAGTGGTCGTTCATCGAGACGCTGCGGCACCTGGTCTTCGCCACCGACGCGTGGATCGGGCGGGCGGTGCTCGGCGACCCGTCGCCGTGGGATTCCCTCGACCTGCCGTGGGACGAGATGCCGGACACGCCGGGTGTGCCGCGCGACCGGGACGCGCGGCCCCCGCTCGACGCGGTGTTGGCGCTGCGCCGCGACCGGATGTCCACGGTGCGCGAGGTCATCGAGCGGCTGACCCCCGAGTCACTCGACGGCCGCACCGAGCCGGTGGAGGGCCCTGGCTGGCCGCGACCCCGCAGCTACCCGATCCGGGAGTGCCTGCTGGTCGTCCTCAACGAGGAGTGGGAGCACCGGCTCTACGCGGAGCGCGACCTGGCCGTGCTGGAGGCACGCGGGGCTGGTTCAGGCTGACCCGTTGACGAGCTTGCGGAGCGCGGCGACGGCGGCCCGGTCGCTGACCTCGGCGTAGATCTTCTTGTCCGGGCCGGCCAGGACGACGTACGGGCACGCCTGGTCGTCGCCCGTCATGGCCTTGTCGAGCAGCTTGCGGCCGGTGGACACCTCGTACACCCGAAGGCGCCAGCTCGCCCGCAGCAGCGTCAACGTCAGCGGCTTCGGGTCGTCGTACTTGCAGCGGCGGATCGTCGCACCGCTGCTGACCCGGTCGAGGCAGGCGACCATCTGCACCTTCGTGGGCGACTCCGCCGCCCAGGTCTGCTCCACCTTCTTCGACAGGCCCTGTGAGAAGTAGTAGGTGCCGTTCTGGTAGCGCAGGCCGGAACCGTCCCCGATGAGCAGCACCAGCGGGTGCGGCGCCTTGCCGGCGCGTTTCGGCGACTGCGGGTAGTAGACGCCGTCGTCGCACACCCGGTTCAGGTCGGAGATCTCCTCGGCCGGGTACTGGCTGGCCTGCGGCCCCTGCTGCACGGGCTCCTCGCTCACGTCGGGCTCGGCGGTCGCCCCGGGGCTGTGACCGGTGCTGGGCGGCGGGGGCGCCTCCCGCGCCGGTCCGGACGCGGTGGTCGTCGCGGAGCGCAGCAGGAGCACGCCGCCGGTCAGACCGAGGCAGCCCACCAGCAGCACCACGCCCACGATGACGGCGGCGACGACGAGGGTGCGGTTGCGCGGGCCGGGCGGCGGCGCCCACGGCGCCGGCGGCTGCGGCCCGAACGGGACCGCCGGTGGCGCGTACGGCGGCGGTCCGTATCCGGGCGGCGGCGGCCCGAGTGGGTGAGGTGCCGAAGGATCGGCTGGTCCTGTGCCCGGTGCCGGCTCCATCGCCGGTCCCGCGCCCGATTCGGCCCCCGTGCCGGTCATGCGCAGTTCCTCATTCCATCGAGGCGAAGCGCGAAATCTACCAGGACCGTCAGCCCGGGTGGGGGCGCGTGAGCGGCGCCCGGAGCGCGATCCAGTAACGCCGGGCGGTGCCCAGTTCGGTGTCCTCGTGGCGGCCGGGACCCCACTCCCGGTGGGCCGCCAGCCGGGCGGAGTGCAGCCGGACGGTGGGCGCGATCAGCGCGGGCATCCGGCAACGATAGCGCCGGCCGCGGACGGCCGCCGGGCAGCCAGGTGCCCCGCTAGTCGGTCCCCTGTGGCGCGAGGAGCCGGTCGTGCAGGACGTCCCGGCAGCGCAGCAGCCGCGCGGTGATCTCGTCGAACAGCGCCGGATCGGTCCGGCCACCGCGCCACACGGCCCGCAACGCGGCCTGGCCCACGGCCAGCTGGGTCGCCGCCCCCTCGACCAGACTGGCGTAGTCCGCCCGGATCGGCGGCGGGGCGGACCGCGCCGCCTCACGGGCCGCGAGCAGCGGCGCCCCGGCCCGCGCGAAGATCTCGTCGGGGTCCGCCTCACCCGCGCCGAGCCGGGACAGCACATGCTCCAGTTCGGTCGCCGCGACGGTCATCCGACCGACCGCCGCCAGCGTCTCCTCGGCCAGCTTCACCACGCCGCGACCCTACCCCGACGGCCGGGCCGCGCCTCAGCCCGCGCGCAGGGCGTCGTCCACCCCGGTCTCGCGGCGCCCCAGGTGCACCGGATCCCGGCCGGAGAGGACGTCCAGCGTGGCCTTGACGCAGGCCCCGTACTCCCGGGTGGCGCTGACCCGCCAGCGTTGCGCGTACCGCCGGGCGGTGTCGTCGCCCACGCCGTTGGCGGCCACGCCGAGGTGCCGGCAGAGCGACACGGCCCGGGCCAGGTGGAAGGACTGGGTCACCACGGTCGCCCGCTCCACACCGAAGACGCGCCGGGCCCGGGCACAGGAGTCGTAGGTGTCGAAGCCGGCGTGGTCGAGCACCACCTTCCCGGCCGGCACGCCCCGGTCGACGAGCCAGCGCCGCATGGCGTCGGGCTCGTCGTAGTCGTCGTTCATGTGGTCGCCGGAGACCAGGATGACCCGGACCTTGCCGGCGGCGAGGAGCCGCTGCGCGATCTCCAGCCGGGCGGCGAGGAACGGCGACGGGGTGCCGTCGGCCTTCACCTTGGTGCCGAGGACCAGGGCGACCGGGGCTTCCGGCACGTCGGCCTCGGTGAACAGGTGGCCCTTCGCGCCGCCGCGGACCCACGCCACGCTGGCCGCGGTGCCGGCGGCCACCAGCGCCGCGCCCACCACGACCACCGCCACGGTACGGCGGATCCGGCGTACCGTCGGTCTGCGGTCGGTGCACCATCCCCTGACCCTCGCGAACAGCCCCCGCATGCGGGCGATTCTGTCAGGCGGCGGCGCCCACCGGGTTCCCGGCGGCAGGAGGACGGCGATGGGGAAGCGGCATCCGGCGCTCGCGCGGCTCGACGTGCTGGTCGGTCGGTGGACGGTGCATCCGGAGGTCGAGGGTCTCGGTGCCGGCTGGACGGAGTTCACCTGGGTGGAAGGGGGCCGGTTCCTCCGCCAGCACAGCGACGCCGAGCCGGTGCCGGAGACGGCGCCGCTCGCCTGGCGGGAGAACAACCCGCTCCCGACCACCCAGCTGATCGGCCTTGACGACTCGGACGAGGAGTTCGCGGTGCTGTACGCCGACGCCCGCGGCGTGCACCGGGTCTACCGGATGACGTTCGCCGACGGCGTCTGGCGGATGTGGCGGAACGTGCCCGGCTTCCACCAGCGGTTCATCGGGACGCTGCGGGAGGACGGCACCGCCATCGACGGCCGCTGGGAGCGGTCCGCCGACGGCGCCGACTGGACGCTCGACTTCAAGCTGTCGTACCGGCGCTGACCCTCGGGGTCACCGTGCCGCGCGGGCGAGCACGATCAGCTCTCCGTCGTCGCCGGCGCCGACCGGCTCCCCGGCCCAGCCGCCGAGCACCCGCTCGACCGTGAAGCCGGCCCCGGCGAGGGCGGTCCGCAGCTCCGTCTCGGTGCGGAAGCGCAGCGTGCCCGGGGTGCGCAGCTCCGCGCCGCCGGGCAGCAGGTAGTGGTGCAGGAAGCTCACCAGGCCGTCGCGTACGGCGGTCAGCTCGGTCCAGGCGTCCACCGTCGTGCCGTCCGGCAGGGTGAGCCGGCGAAGCGAGTCGGTGGGGTTCCAGCGTTCCCAGCGCCGCGCGGCCGGGTCGCGGGAGTCGAACGCCAGCCGGCCGCCGTCGACCAGGGCCCGGCGCAGGTGGCGGAGGGTGTCCGCCCACGTCCCGTCGTCACGGATCTCCTGCGCCACGTGGCTGGTCAGCACGGCCACGTCGTACGCCGCGTCGGGCAGGTCGGCGGCGGTGCCGGGGAGCCAGGTGACCCGGTCGCCACCGGGTCTGGCCCGGGCGGCGGCGAGCGACGCGGCCTCCGGGTCGACGCCGGTGACGCGCTGGCCGGCGGCGGCCAGGGCCATGGTGAGCCGGCCGGTGCCGCAGCCCAGGTCGAGGACCCGGGCGGGCGTCCGCCCGACGAAGCTCAGGAAGAAGTCGTCGTCGCGCCCCCACGCGTTGTCCGCGTCGTAGAGCGCCGGCAGGTCGACCGGCACGTCAGGAGATGTGGTGGAGGATGACGTTGTGCACGTGGTGGCTCTTCTGCGCGCCCCGGAACTCCACCTCGTAGGTGTGCGTGCCGACGTGGATGGCGATGGCCCCGCTGGAGAAGAACGAGCCGCCCCACGACTTGTTGCTCACCACGCTCACGCTGGTGATCTTCGCGTACGGGATGCTGGTGATCGCGTACCGCTTTCCGACGAAGGAGCGGTCCTGGATGACGACCCGCCGGTCGGTCAGGCCGATGAACCCGGTGCCCGTGCCGACCGCGTCGTACACGGCGATGATCTGCTCGCCGGGCAGGAGCCCGCTCTGGATCTGCTGGAACTGTTCCTTGCGGTCATACGTCGGATCGGCCATGCCCTCGACGGTAGGTGGGGCTCGCCAGCCGGCCGGCGCCCCGGTGACCGACGGCGGCAGCCCCCGTCCTCCGGGACGGGGGCTGCCGGGGTTCGGGGTCAGTGGTCGACGCGCGGGTCGTGGTCACGGCTGCGGCTGCCGGCCTTGGCCAGGCCCCGGCTGATCAGGTAACCGACGGTCAGCAGGGTGATGTACCACCAGGCCTTGTCGGCGGCGAAGTAGTCCCCGCCGTTGTTCGCGGCACCGTCGCCCACGGCGTTCGAGGCGATCAGGACGCCGATGACGGCGAGCAGGTAGACCGCCAGCTCGGTGGTCTTCCACGCCGGCTTGGTCTCCTCGCCGTGCCGGTGCGGGTGCCGGACGTCGCGTTCGACGTGGTCGGTGGCCCGGTTGGTGGCCGTGGGCGTCGTCATGGTCAGCTCCTCAAGGGGTTTGGCATGTTCCGTCGTCTTCGGGAGCCTTTGCGGTTCCCTGGTGCCGGATGTCCTACCCCGGAGGATTTAGTTGCTAACAAGAAACTATCAGGGATCTTTCAGGAGGACGCTCAGAGATCGGTGACCGCGCGGACCGCGTCCTCGATGCGCGCGGCCAGCAGCACCTCGCCCTCGGTGAGCGGTTCGCCGTCGCCGTGACCCACCCTGATCTGGGTGCGGTCGGCCCGGCGGCTGATCTCCGGACGCAGGCGCAGCGCGTCGGCGACCACCGCGACGCGCTCGGTGAGCGCGGCGTGCTGGGTGTCGTCGATGACGAGCGTGCGGCGGATCTGTTCGCCCTCCCGCGTCCAGCCGGACAGCAGGGCGAGCGCGTCGCTGAGGTAGTCGTGCTTCGCCCGGCCGTTGAACAGCACGCGCATCACCGCACCTCCAGGGCGTCGTTCCCGGCTTGTGGCCAAATCGTCGCCATCCCGTGTCCCAGTCGACGCCCTCTAGTCTGTCGTCGCACAGATGGTGTGTCCACGCCCACACTTCCGTGTTCTGCTGACCTGACGGTCGACTCAGCTACCCAAACCGCCGATTGATCTGGCACGCTGGACGCCCGTGCGGACCGAATGGGTTAGCGGGAACGGGCAGGACCGGCGGGAGCCCAGGGTGGTCGTCGGGGCGGCGATCATCGCGGACGGCAGGGTCCTGGCCTGCGCGCGCTCCGCGCCACCGGAGGTGGCCGGGCGCTGGGAGTTCCCCGGCGGCAAGGTGGAGCCGGGAGAGACCGAGACCGAGGCGCTGGCCCGCGAGTGCGCCGAGGAACTCGGCGTCCGGGTGGAGATCGGCGCGCGGGTCGGCCGCGACGTGCGGATGGCCCACGGCCGTTCCGTCCTCCGGGTGTACGTGGCCCGCCTCCTCCACGACGACCAGCCGAAGGCCCTGGAGCACCTGGAGCTGCGCTGGCTCGCGGCCGGCGAACTCGACACCGTCCCCTGGCTGCCGGCCGACGTGCCGATCGTCGCCGCCCTGCCCCCGCTGCTGGCCGGCTCCTGATCGACGGACTCGGACACCGGGACGGAAACGGGACGGGGGCCGGCGGCATGTGCCGCGGCCCCCGTCGTCGTTGTCAGCGTGCTGCTCAGTGCTTCGGCTCGTCCTGCTGCGGGTGGGCGAAGTTCAGGTGCTCCGGGGGCAGCGGGAAGGTCACGTCGTCACCGAACGGCGACGGCGCGGCGGCCCGGTCGAAGGTCAGTTCGGTCAGCGGCAGCTTGCCGTTGACGTCGACCGCGGGAGCGGTCGGGTGCGGCACCTCGCGGTGCCAGTTGACACCCTGCTGCGCCTGCCGTTCGGCCGCCGTGTCGTGCGAGCCGCCCGCGTGCGAGTGCACCCCGCCGTGTGCCGCACCGGCGGCCACCGCGCCACTCGAATGCCCGCTGGTCACGCTGGTCTGAGGCACCTGACCCCTCCGGAAGATCTTGCTACCAAGCCACACAAGGGGATCGTACCTGCGGTCGACGACCCGCTCCTTCATGGGGATGATCCCGTTGTCGGTGATCTTGATGTGCTCGGGACAGACCTCGGTGCAGCACTTGGTGATGTTGCAGAAGCCGAGCCCCATCTCGGACTGCGCGTACTCCTTGCGGTCGGTCTTCGCGTCGAGCGGGTGCATGTCCAGCTCGGCGGCCCGGATGAAGAACCGGGGACCGGAGAAGGCCGGCTTGTTCTCCTCGTGGTCGCGGATCACGTGGCAGACGTTCTGGCAGAGGAAGCACTCGATGCACTTGCGGAACTCCTGCGAGCGCTCGACGTCCACCTGCTGCATCCGGTAGTCGCCCGGGGCCACGTCGGCCGGCGGCGCGAACGCCGGGGTCTCCCGCGCCTTCTCGTAGTTGAACGAGACGTCGGTGACGAGATCCCGGATGACCGGGAAGGTGCGCAGCGGGGTGACCGTGACGGTCTCCCCCTCCTCGAACGTCGACATCCGCGTCATGCAGCTCAGCCGGGGCTTGCCGTTGATCTCCATAGAGCAGGAGCCACACTTGCCGGCCTTGCAGTTCCACCGGCACGCCAGGTCCGGCGCGTCGGTGGCCTGGAGGCGGTGGATCACGTCGAGGACGACCTCGCCCTCGTTGACCTCGACGGTGTAGTCGCGCAGCTCGCCGCCGCTCTCGTCGCCCCGCCAGATGCGGAAGGGCCGCTTCGTGCCCGGCTGGCCGGTCGCCTGCGTCTTGTCAGTTGCCATACCTCAGCGCTCCCCCTCGGTGAGGGCGTCGAACTCGGCGAGTTCCTCGTCGGTCAGGTACTTGGCCAGCTCGGCCCGGTCGAACAGCGAGATCAGCTCCGCGCGCATCTTCGGCAGCGGCTTCCGGTCGAGCCGGACCGTGTCGCCGTCGAGCGAGCAGACCAGGTTCACCCGCCGCCACTTCGGGTCCATGGCCGGGTGGTCCTCCCGGGTGTGCCCGCCGCGTGACTCCCGCCGCTCCAGGGCGGCCTTCGCGGTGCACTCGGAGACGACCAGCATGTTGCGCAGGTCGAGGGCGAGGTGCCAGCCCGGGTTGTAGCGCCGGCCGCCGGCCGCGCTCACCTTTGCCACCCGCTCCCGCAGCTCGGCCAGCCGGCTCAGCGCGTCGACCAGCTCACCCTCCCGGCGGATGATGCCGACCAGGTCACCCATCACCGCCTGAAGGTCCTGCTGGAGCACGTACGGGCTCTCGCCGGTGTCCCGCTGGAGCGGGGCCAGCGCCGTCTCCACCGCAGCCTCCACCGCCGCCACCGCCACCGCGGGGCGGGAGGTGAGCTGGTCGGCGTACGAGGCGGCGTGGCCGCCCGCGCGCTTGCCGAAGACCAGCAGGTCGGACAGCGAGTTGCCGCCGAGCCGGTTGGAGCCGTGCATGCCGCCGGAGACCTCACCGGCGGCGAAGAGCCCGCGCACCGTGCCGTACGCCGCACCGGAGTCCGGGTCCACCTCGACGCCACCCATCACGTAGTGGCAGGTCGGGCCGACCTCCATGGGCTCCTTGGTGATGTCGACGTCGGCCAGCTCCTTGAACTGGTGGTACATCGAGGGCAGCCGGCGGCGGATCTCCTCGGCCGGCAGCCGGGAGGCGATGTCCAGGAAGACACCGCCGGCCGGCGTGCCCCGACCGGCCTTGACCTCGCTGTTGATGGCGCGCGCGACCTCGTCGCGGGGGAGCAGCTCCGGCGGGCGCCGGTTGTTGTCCGGGTCCTTGTACCAGCGGTCCGCCTCGGCCTCGTTGTCCGCGTACTGCTTGCGGAACACGTCCGGGACGTAGTCGAACATGAACCGCTTGCCCTCGGAGTTCTTGAGCACCCCGCCGTCGCCGCGGACCGACTCGGTGACCAGGATGCCCTTCACCGAGGGCGGCCAGACCATGCCGGTCGGGTGGAACTGGAGGAACTCCATGTTGATCAGCGTCGCCCCGGCGCGCAGCGCGAGGGCGTGACCGTCCCCCGTGTACTCCCAGGAGTTCGAGGTGACCTTGTAGGAGCGACCGACGCCGCCGGTCGCCAGGACCACGGCCGGGGCCTCGAAGAGGATGAACTCGCCGGACTCGCGGTAGTAGCCGAACGCGCCGGCGACCCGGTCGCCGTCGAGCAGCAGCTCGGTGATGGTGGTCTCGGAGAAGACCCTGATCCGGGCCTCGTAGTCGCCGTGCTCCCGCTTGTCCTCCTGCTGGAGGGACACGATCTTCTGCTGGAGGGTGCGGATCAGCTCCAGGCCGGTCCGGTCGCCGACGTGCGCCAGCCGCGGGTACTCGTGGCCGCCGAAGTTGCGCTGGGAGATCTTCCCGTCCTTGGTCCGGTCGAAGAGCGCCCCGTACGTCTCCAGCTCCCAGATCCGCTGCGGCGACTCCTTCGCGTGCAGCTCGGCCATCCGGAAGTTGTTGAGGAACTTGCCGCCGCGCATGGTGTCCCGGAAGTGCACCTGCCAGTTGTCCCGGGAGTTCACGTTGCCCATGGCGGCCGCGGCGCCGCCCTCGGCCATCACCGTGTGCGCCTTGCCGAACAGCGACTTCGAGATGATCGCGGTCTTCTTGCCGGCCAGCCGGGCCTCGATCGCCGCGCGCAGGCCGGCGCCGCCGGCCCCGATCACGACGACGTCGTAGTGGTGTCGTTCGATTCGCGTCTCAGTCATGTCAGGGGCCTTCAGTTGATGAACCGCAGATCAGGGAACCACTCGGCCGCGACCGCCATGACGTAGAAGTCGGTCAGCGCCAGGGTGCCGAGGGTGATCCAGGCGAGCTGCATGTGCCGGACGTTCAGCCAGGACACCCCGCTCCACGCCCGGTAGCGCAGCGGGTGCTTGGAGAAGTGCTTGAGCCGCCCGCCGATGATGTGCCGGCAGGAGTGGCAGGAGATGGTGTACGCCCAGAGCATCACCACGTTGACCAGCAGCACGATGTTGCCCAGGCCGAAGCCGAAGCCCTTGGGCGAGTGGAACGCGTAGATCGCGTCGTAGGTGTTGATCAGCGAGATGATCGCGGCGGCGTAGAAGAAGTAGCGGTGCAGGTTCTGGCCGAGCAGCGGGAACCGGGTCTCACCGCCGTACGCCTGGTGCCCGTCCGGCACGGCGCAGGCCGGCGGCGACAGCCAGAACGACCGGTAGTAGGCCTTGCGGTAGTAGTAGCAGGTGAGCCGGAACAGCAGCAGGAACGGCAGGGTCAGCGCCGCGTCCGGGATGATCCACCAGCCGGGCAGGAAGCTGCCGAAGTGCGAGGACCCCTCGACGCACCGCTCGGTGACGCAGGGGGAGTAGAACGGCGTCAGGTAGTGGTACTGGTCCACCCAGTACCACTTGTGCATGAAGACCCGGACCGTCGCGTAGATGACCCAGGCGCTGAGCCCGACGACGGTGATCAGTGGCGCGAACCACCAGCGGTCCGTTCGCAACGTCTTCGCCGCGATGGCGGCGCGCCCCCGCGCCCCCCGCGGCCTCGTTGCCGTTGATGTCATTCGAGTCGTCTCCCTGACGGCGCCCTCGCGGGGGCGGCGGATCACACCTTCCGTACCGGTCAGCGGACCGGCGAGACCGCGTCCACTGCCACGTCTTGCGCACGCACAGACCGCACCGGCGAACCGGTGCAGCTAAATGACACACGTTACGCCGATCTTCGCGGCCCGGCCGCGCAACGCAGTGTCCCGTGTGTCCGGGAGGTTGGAAAGACCCGTACCAAGATCAATATCTTGGACCGTCAGCCGGACGCGCCGCCGGTGAAGTTCCAGGACGCCAGCCGCAGCGCCGGGGCCTCCCACCAGAAGCCGTCCATCCGGTCCGGCTGGCGGACCGGCACGCGGCCCAGGCCGAGCACCCGGCCCGGACCCATCGCCCGCGGGTAGGACTCGGTGAACCGGAAGTCGCGGACGGCCCGGGTGGGCACCCCGTCCTCCACCAGCCAGACGCCGTTGCGGGTCAACCCGGTGACCACCAGTTGCTTCGCGTCGAGCACCCGGGTGTACCAGAAGTCGCTGACCAGCAGGCCCCGCGCCATCCCGGCCACCAGGCCGGCGGTGTCCGGGTCGGCCACCGCGCCGGTCACCCCGGCGCTGAGCTGCCCGGCGGCCACCTTTGCCGGGCCGCCCACGGGCAGCAGGCGGAGATTGCGCGGGAGCGGACCGAACGTGGACGCGCCGACCATCCCGTGCCCGGTGGACCCGGTGCCCGCCTCCGCGCCGCTGCGCCGGTCGTGCGCCACCGCCGCCGTGGTGCCCGCCTCGACCAGGGTCAGCGGCCGGCGGGGCGTGCCCTCCAGGTCGTACGGCAGCCCGGAGGCGTGCAGCGGATCGTCCACGAGGGTCACCGCCGGGTCGAACTGGGCCGCGCCAAGCTCGGCGAAGGACTGCCGCTCGGCGTGCCGCTTGCCGTTGAAGCCGTACCAGGAAAGGTTCTGCAGGAGGTCGGCCACGGCGGCCGGTTCGAGCACCACCTCGTAGCGCCCCGGGGGCAGCTCGACGGGGTCCGCCGCGGCCCGGGCCTTCGCCGCCGCCCGCGCGCCGAGGGCCCCGCCGTCGAGGTCGGCCAGGCGGTCGGCGGCGTGCCGGGCCACTCCGTCGGCGCCGCCGGCGCGGGCGATGCCGTCCATGGCCGCCTCGACCGACCGCCCCACCGCCGACTGGCCGGCCGAGTTGGCGAACGCCCCGGACCGGTGGGCCGTCCGGCAGTAGCCGGCCGCCTCCAGCCCTTCGACCGCGTCCACGAAGGCGCTTACCCGGGCGGCCCGCTCGTCGGGTGAGGCCGCCGCGGTGGCCTCGTCGACGGGCGCGCCGGACGGGACCGGCGCCGGCGGGGTGAGCCCCGGCCAGGCCGGGTCGGGCGGGGCGAGCCGGGTCGCGGCCAGGGTCCGCTCGACCAGCGCGGTCAACCCGTCGGGGTCGACCAGGCTGCCGCTGCCCGCCGCCGTCCGCCCGTCGGCGTGCAGCCGCAGCCGGACCGCGGTGCCCGACTCGGCGACGTTCTGGTGGATGAACGAGTTGGCGAACCGGGTCAGCGCCAGGTCGGCCCGGGTCACCACCACCTCGGCCTGGGCGTCCGGCCCGGCCAGCCGCCGGACCAGCTCCACCACGCGGCCGGCGAGGTCCAGCTCGCTCATGCCCGCACCCCCACCCGGACGTTGCGGAAGCGGGCCGGGGCGGCCGGGTGGCCGGTGTGCCCGGTCTGGCCCGGCTGCCCCTTGCCGCAGTTCGGCGTGCCCCACGGCACGATCTCCGATGAGAGCATGTCCATGGACCGCCAGAAGACCGGCCCGATCCCGGTGTAGGTGGGGTTGCGCAGCATCCGCCCCCGGCGGCCCTTCTTCACCTCCCAGCCGACCTCGCAGCCGAACTGGAAGTTGAGTCGCTTGTCGTCGATGGACCAGGAGCGGTTGAGGTCCATGAGCACTCCGTCGTCGGTGGCCGCGATGATCTCGTCGAGGGTGTGCGGGCCCGGCTCCAGGCCCACGTTGGTCATCCGCACCATCGGCAGCCGCGCCCAGCCGTCCGCCCGTACGCTGCCGCCGTAGTCCAGGCCCGCGACGGCGGCCGAGTCCCGGCCGGCGAGCACCCCCACCCAGCGCCCCTCGCGGACCGCGTCCCGCTTGACCGCCGGGGAGCCCTCGTCGTCGAAGCCGAAGCTGCCCAACGCGCCGGGGATGGTCGGGTCGATGGTGACGTTCATGAGCTCGGAGCCGTACTGCAGCGCGCCGAGCCGGGTCAGGTCCAGCCAGGACGTGCCGGCGAAGGCGGCCTCCCAGCCGAGGATCCGGTCCAGCTCGATGGCGTGCCCGACCGACTCGTGGATCTGCAGGGCGAGCTGCTCGCCGCCGAGGATCAGGTCGGTCTCGCCGGACGGGCACTCCGGGGCGGTGAGCAGCTCCCGGGACTCCTCGGCGATCCGGGCGGCGTGCGCGGCGAGGTCCAGCGAGGTGACCAGCTCCCACCCCGTGGTGCCGTACTGGCCCCGGTAGCTCGGATAGGAACGGCGCTGGGTCTCGCCGTCGCCGATCGAGGTGGCCGAGATGCCGCCGCCGCACTCGCGGATGCGCTGGTCGATGCGGTGCCCCTCGCTGGAGACGAACCACTTGGCGGTGTCCCAGATCTGGTAGAGCCCCTCGGCCAGGTCGGCGCCGTGCTCGCGCATCGTCGCGGTGGCGCGGGCCAGCAGGTCGCCCTTGTCGGAGAGCGGCACGCCGAGCGGGTCCACGTCGCAGGCGGAGGCCCAGCTGGCCACCGTCGCCTCGGCCGGGAGCAGGTCGATGGGCGGGCCCGGGACCCGCGCGCTCGCGGTGGCGATGGCCGCGGCGCGCCGGCCGGCGTCGCGGGCCGCGGCGTCGGACAGCTCGGGTACGGCGTGGAAGCCCCAACTCGACCCGACCAGGGCGCGCACGCCCAGCCCGATGCTCTCGTCCTGGGTCAGCTCCTCGATGTCGCCGTTGCGGGCCGACATCGACTCGTAGCGGCGGTGCATCACCCGGGCGTCCGCGTACCGCGCTCCGGCGTCGAGGGCTGCCTGGACAGCGGCGGTGGCCGCGTCGAATCCGGTCATGCGCCCGACCCTAGGCGAACCGACCGACGTGCGTCAGCCGAGCAGTTCCTCGGGGTGGATCGCCGCATCTCCGGTCGCGCCTCGCCTGCGACGGCGAGGCGGCGTTGCCCAGTCGCAACCATGAATGTCCAGGTGAGGGCTGTTCAGGTTGGAAACCCAGTCGTTACGCTCGGGCCGCTGACAGGCCGCGTTTTGTAGCTTATTTTCGCCTCCAGAAGTTTGTTGTAAGTTCTCTTCGTCACAGAGGGAGGCGGTCATGGGCAGGTCGGAGACAACGCCGTCCGGGGAGCCGGACCGCCCCGAGGTGCCGGAGCAGCGCACCGGCGAGGGCCCCTATCTGCAGGTCAAGGACCTGCGGGTGCGGTTCGAGACCGAGGACGGCGTGGTGAAGGCCGTCGACGGGGTCTCGTTCGCCGTCGAGCGCGGTCGCACGCTGGGCATCGTGGGGGAGTCGGGTTCGGGGAAGAGCGTCACGTCGCTGGCGATCCTGGGTCTGCACAACACGAAGCGGGCCACCATTTCGGGGGAGATCTCGGTGGGTGGTCGTCAGTTGGTCGGGTTGCCGGAGGAGGAGGTGCGGCGGCTGCGGGGCCGGGACATGGCGATGATCTTCCAGGATCCGTTGTCGGCGCTGCACCCGTACTACACGGTCGGCAGGCAGATCGCGGAGGCGTACCGGGTGCATCATCCGCGGGCGGGGAAGCGGGAGGCGCGGACCCGGGCGGTGGACATGCTGGGCCGGGTGGGGATCCCGCAGCCGGGGAAGCGGTTCGATCAGTATCCGCACGAGTTCTCCGGGGGTATGCGGCAGCGGGCGATGATCGCGATGGCCCTGGTCAACGACCCGGATTTGTTGATCGCTGACGAGCCGACCACGGCGTTGGATGTGACGGTGCAGGCGCAGATCCTGGATCTGCTCAGTGATCTTCAGGATGAGTTCCGGTCGGCGATCATCCTGATCACGCATGACCTGGGTGTGGTCAGCCAGGTGGCCGACGACGTCCTGGTCATGTACGGGGGGCGGGCGGTCGAGCACGGCAGTGTGGAGCAGGTGCTGCGGCGGCCGCAGCATCCGTACACGTGGGGGTTGTTGTCGAGCGTGCCGTCGCTGCACGGTGACGCGGACGCGGACCTCGTGCCGATCAAGGGCAACCCCCCGTCGTTGATCAACCTGCCGTCGGGGTGCGCGTTTCATCCGCGCTGCCGGTACGCCGGCCGTAACGGCGACCGCTCCCGCACCGAGGTGCCCCAGCTCCGGGCGGCCGGGGAGGCGGGCCACCTGGTCGCCTGCCACCTGCCGGCCGAGGAGCGCACCCGGCTCTACCAGCAGGACATCGCCCAGGTGGGAGTGGCCCGATGAGCACCGAGACCGAGCCGCTGCTGCGCGTGCGGGGGCTGACCAAGCACTTCCCGGTGCGCGAGGGCTTCCGCGCCACGGGCGCCGTCCGGGCGGTCGACGGCCTGGACTTCGACGTCCGGCCGGGGGAGACCCTCGGCCTGGTCGGGGAGTCCGGCTGCGGGAAGACCACCACGGGTCGGATGCTGGTGCGGTTGCTGGAGCCGACCTCCGGCACCATCGAGTTCGCCGGGCGGGACATCACCCACGCCCGGCGCGGCGCGCTGCGGCCGCTGCGGCAGGACCTGCAGATCATCTTCCAGGACCCCTACGCCTCGCTGAACCCCCGGCACACCGTCGGGCGGATCGTGGCCATGCCGTTGCAGGTCAACGGCATCAACCCGCCGGGCGGCATCCGCAAGCGCGTGCAGGAACTGCTGGAACTGGTCGGGTTGAACCCGGAGCACTACAACCGCTACCCGCACGAGTTCTCCGGCGGGCAGCGCCAGCGCATCGGCATCGCCCGCGCCCTCGCGCTGCGCCCGAAACTCATCGTCGCCGACGAACCCGTCTCGGCCCTGGACGTCTCCATCCAGGCCCAGGTCATCAACCTGCTGCGCGACCTGCAACGCGACCTCGACCTGGCGTTCGTCTTCATCGCCCACGACCTCGCCGTCATCCGGCACTTCTGCCACCGCGTCGCCGTCATGTACCTCGGCAAGATCGTCGAGATCGGCGACCGCGACGACATCTACCAACGACCCCAGCACCCGTACACCCGGGCCCTGCTGTCGGCCATCCCCGACGTCACGGCCCTCGGGCCGGCCGGGCGGATCCGCCTCACCGGCGACGTGCCCACCCCACTCAACCCGCCGTCGGGCTGCCGCTTCCGCACCCGCTGCTGGAAGGCGCAGGAGCGGTGCGCCACCGAGGAGCCGGCGCTGGTGCCCCGGGACGGCGGCAACCAGGCCACCGCCTGCCACTTCCCGGAGACGGGAACGATCAGCCAGGGCGCCGGACCGGCCGCCGCGACCGCCGAGGAGGTGTCGAAATGAGCCTGTCCCCGGTCGAGGGCGTGGCGCTTGCCGAAATCGAGTCCACCGGTGCGGGCCCCGAGGAGAAGGGGCTCGTCGGGCGCTCGCCCGGCCAGCTGGTCTGGAACCGGCTGCGCCGGGACCGCACCGCTCTGATCAGCGGCATCGTGCTGGCCGTGTTCATCGTGGCGGCGGTCGCGGCGCCGCTGCTCCAGCGGCTCTACGGCATGTCGCCGAGCCAGCAGTTCGGTGACCTGCTGGACTCCACCGGCATGCCGCTCGGCTACGTGGGCGGGGTGAGCGGCGACCACTGGTTCGGGCTCGAACCCGGCCTGGGCCGGGACATCTTCATCCGGATGATCTACGGCATCCGCACCTCGCTGCTCATCGCGCTGGGAGCCGCGGTCGTCACCACGGCGATCGGGGTGGTGCTGGGCATCGTCGCGGGTTACCTGGGCGGCGTCGTCGATTCGGTGATCATGTGGGTCACCGACGTCGCGCTGGCCATGCCGTTCCTCATCTTCGCGCTGGCCGTGGTCCCGACGTTCTCCCTGCGGTTCTACGGCCCCCGGGACGCGGTGCCCACCTGGTTCGCGGTGACCACGTTGATCGTGGTGTTCGCCGCGTTCGGCTGGACCGGCACGGCGCGACTCGTCCGCGGGCAGGTGGTGTCGCTGCGCGAGCGGGAGTTCGTCGAGGCGGCCCGGGCCAGCGGCGCCGGGCTCGGCCACATGCTCTTCCGGCAGTTGCTGCCGAACATCTGGGCGCCCATCCTGGTGGCGTTCTCCCTCGCGGTGCCGTCGTACGTCACCGGTGAGGCGGCGCTGTCCTTCCTCGGCGTCGGGCTGCCCGAGTCGGTCCCGAGCTTCGGCCGGATGATCTACCGCAGCATCGACTACCTGCAGACCGACCCGGCGTACGTCTTCTTCCCGGGCATCACCATCTTCGCGCTCGTGCTGGCGTTCAACCTCTTCGGCGACGCGCTGCGCGACGCGCTCGATCCGAAGTCGTCACGGTAAGGGGTTCGGCGCCATGGTGCGGTTCCTGCTGAAGCGAGTGCTGCTGGCGGTCTCGGTGCTGCTCGCGGTGAGCATCGTCAGCTTCCTCATGTTCTTCGCGCTGCCCCGCGACCCGGTCACCGGCATGTGCCCGAAGAACTGCAACGCCGAGCGCCTGGAGCGGGTGCGGACGGAGCTGGGTCTCAACGACCCGAAGCCGACGCAGTACGCCAACTACATGAAGGGCATCTTCGTCGGCCGCGACCTGGGCAGCGCGCAGGGCGGCGAGTGCGAGGCGCCCTGCCTCGGCTACTCGTACGTGAACAGCGAGGCGGTCAGCGACACCTTCGCCCGGGTGCTGCCCGTGACGTTGAACATCGTGCTGCCCGCGGCGGTGCTCTGGCTCGCGCTCGGGGTGGGGCTCGGGATGATATCGGCGCTGCGCCGGGGCTCGCTGCTCGACCGCGTCTCGATCGGGCTCACGCTCACCTTCGCCTCGTTGCAGCTCTACTTCGTCGGCGCCGTGCTGTTGCTGATCTTCGTGTACTCGTTGAAGATCCTGCCGACGCCGCGGTACGTGCCCTTCCTCGACAACCCGGTCGAGTGGGCGCGCGGGCTGGTGCTGGCCTGGGTGACGCTGGCCCTGCTGTTCTCCGCGATCTACGCCCGGCTGTCCCGGGCGCAGATGCTGGAGACGCTCTCCGAGGACTTCGTCCGGACCGCCCGGGCCAAGGGCGTGGCGAAGCGGAAGGTCTACGGCCGGCACGCGCTGCGGGCGGCGATCACGCCGATCGTGACGATCGCCGGTCTGGACGTGGGCGCGGCGCTCGGTGGCACGGTCATCACCGAGACGACGTTCGGCATCCAGGGGTTGGGGCGTACCGCCGTGGAGGCGGTCCGCCAGGGTGACCTGCCGACCATCATGGCCACCGTGCTGATCTCGGCGCTCTTCGTGGTCGTCGCGAACATCGTGGTCGACCTGCTCTACGCGTTCATCGATCCACGGGTGCGTCTCGGCTGAGCTGGCAGGTCGCAGTCGATTCGTTATCTGCTCGAAATTTACCGCGGATGAAACCTAAGCGAAGCTTTCCTTCATCGGACCCGGAGGAGTGAGTATGCGAGCAAGACTCGCCACCGCCATGGGCGGTGCGATGGCACTGGTGGTCGCCCTCAGTGCATGCAGCAAGAACACCGGCGACAACGCCGACAAGGTGGACAGCAACAAGCCCCGCAGCGGCGCCATCGCGACCGACCCCAAGGACTCGCTCGGCCCGGCGGCGGACGTTCCCGGCGCGGCCAAGGGCGGGACCTTCTACATCCTGCGCGAGAACAAGATCTCCCACCTGGACCCGCAGCGGGTCTACTCGTTCGCCGGCCTGATGGGGAGCCAGCTCTACGCGCGCTTCCTCACCACGTTCAAGGACGACGGCAAGGGCAACGTGACCCTGGTCGGCGACCTGGCCGAGACCCCCGGCAAGAACGTGAACAACGACTGCAAGGTCTGGGAATTCAAGATCAAGCAGGGCGTCAAGTTCGAAGACGGCCGGCCGATCACCTCGAAGGAGATCGCGTACGGCATCGCCCGCTCGTTCGACCCCGACCTGACCGGTGGCCCGACCTACCTGCAGGAGTGGCTGGTCGACAGCCCGCAGTACGACACCAAGTGGAACTTCAAGGCCAACAAGACCTCGCTGCCGCCGGGCCTGAGCACCCCGGACGCGCAGACGCTGCGCTTCGAGTTCAGCAAGCCGCGCTGTGACCTGCCGTTCGCCGTGTCGCTGCCGGCCACCGCGCCGCTGCCGGCGGACAAGGACACCGGCGTCAACCTGGACAACCAGCCGTTCTCGTCCGGGCCCTACAAGATCACCAAGCACCAGCCCGGCGTGGAGATGGTGCTCGAGCGCAACGAGAACTGGGACCCGGCCACCGACCCGGTGCGGCACGCCTACCCGGACAAGTTCATCTGGTCGTTCGGTGCGGACAACGCCACCCAGACCAACCGGGTGCTCGCCGGCACCGGCAACGACGCCGCCGCCGTGGGCACCGGCGGTGTGCCGTCCGAGCTGATCGCGAAGGTCACCGGCGACGCCAAGCTCAAGGAGCGGATGATCGTCGCCGCCACGCCGAACGCCTACCGGCTGAGCATCAACACGACGCGGGTCACCGACCTGTCCGTGCGGCAGGCGATCAACTACGCGATCGACCGCAGCAGCATCACCAAGAACCTCGGCGGCCCGTACGGCGCCGTGCCGCTGACCACGCTGCTGCCGCCCACCACGCTCGGCTACAAGCAGTTCGACGCGTACCCGGCGGGGGAGAGTGGCAACCCGGACAAGGCGAAGGAGCTGCTCGCCGGCAAGCCGGTGAACCTGGTGCTCGGCACCTCCGACGACACCCCCTCGCAGGAGACCGCCACCCAGGTCAAGAACGCCCTGGAGAAGGCCGGCTTCACCGTCACCATCAAGCCGATCCCCGAGGACGGTTACCTCGACTTCGTGAAGAAGAAGAGCAACCCGTGGGACATCTGGGTCGACTCGTGGGCGGCGGACTGGCCCAGCGGCGCGTCGATCCTGCCGGTGCTCTTCGACGGCCGCAACATCAAGGCCGAGGGCAACAGCAACACCTCCCAGCTCAACAACGACGCCATCAACGCCGAGTTCGACCGCGTGCTCGCGGAGGACCCGGCCAAGCAGGCCGAGGAGTGGAGCGCGCTCGACGAGAAGCTCATGAAGGAGTCGGCGCCGGCGGTGCCGCTGTACAACGAGGTCGTCTCCGTCGCGCACGGTGAGAAGGCCGGCGGCCTCTTCATCGGCAGCATCTTCGGCTGGCCCAGCTTCGTGAACGCCTACGTCAAGCAGTGACAGCCTGACCCCGCGGGGGCCCCGGTCCGATCCGGCCGGGGCCTTCGCGCGTTCACAGGTGCCGGCGGAGGAAGTCCAGCTCCAGGCGGAGCAGCCGCTCGGCCACCCCGCCGGCGGCCATGTGGCTGGCCCCGGTGAGCGGCAGCACCGCATGCGGCCGGCCGGCGGCCAGCAGCGCCGCCGAGAGCCGCAGCGTGTGCGCGGCCAGCACGTTGTCGTCGACCAGGCCGTGCACCAGCAGCATCGGCCGGGCCTGCGCCGGGTCGCCGACCGGCTCGGCCGCCAGCTCGACCAGCGAGTGGTGGGCGTAGACGTCCATCCCGTCGTCCGGCATCCCCAGGTAGCGCTCGGTGTACGCGGTGTCGTACAGCGTCCAGTCGGTGACCGGGGCGCCGACGATCGCGCACCGGAACAGCTCCGGGTGGCGCAGCACCGCCAGCCCGGCCAGCCAGCCGCCGAACGACCAGCCGCGCACGGCCACCCGTTCCAGGTCCAGGTCCGGGTGCTTGCCGGCCAGCGCGGTCAGCGCGTCCACCTGGTCGGACAGGATCACGTCGGCCACCCGCCGGTGGATCGCCTTCTCGAAGGAGGGGGCGATGCCGGGCGTGCCCCGGTTGTCGATGGTTACCACCGCGAAGCCCTGCTCGGCCCACCACTGCCGTTCCAGCCAGGCCCCCCGCGCCGCGATCACCTCCTGGTGGCCCGGGCCGCCGTAGATGTCCAGCAGCACCGGCAACTTCGTGCCCTTCACGTGCTCCCCCGGGTAGAGCACCGCACTGGGCAGCCGCCGGTCGGTCACCCGGACCAGCGTCGGCCGCGGCGCGTACGGCGGGGTCGCGGCCCGCGACGCCAGCTCGCCCACCTCGCGGTCGTCGTGCCAGACCCGCCAGCGGGTGCCCGGGTGCTCCAGCGAGGCCGCCCCCACGGCCAGGGTGCTGCCGCCGATCGCGGCGGTATGCCAGCCGGGGTCGCTGCCCATCCGGCGGGCGTCCACCCCACCCCCGATCGCCGTGCGCACCCGGTAGAGGTGGCGCTGGCTCGGCTCGCCCTCGCTCGCCTCGACCAGCAGGTCCGACGCCGAGTTCGGCCCGGCCGGCAGCCGGCCCACCACCCGCCGCACGTAGAGCGAGGGCGGGGTGAGCAGGGTGCCGTCGGCGAACAGGCAGCGGGCGTCGTACCCGTCGTGGGCCAGCTCGCCGCCGACCAGCACCCGCCCGTCGGGCAGGTGCGCCGGGGTGCCCGGGATCGGCTCCACCCAGCGCGGGTCGGCCAGCTCCGCGTGCACCTGCGTCTCGCCGGTACGCGGGTCGACGGCCAGCACCAGCCCGTGCTGCTGCGACCGGCGCAGCACCGTGATCAGCGGGCCGCCGTCCGCCCAGTCGACCGAGGTCAGGTACGGGTAGGTCTCCCGGTCCCAGTGCACGTCGACCCAGCCGCCGTCGAGGTCCAGCAGGTGCAGGCTGACCTCCGCGTTCGGCCCACCGGCCCGGGGGTACGCCACGGACGTCGGCGGGCTCGCCGGGTCGGCCGGGTCGTGCAGGTGCCAGCGGTCCAGCCGGGACTCGTCCACGCGCGCGGCCAGCACCGAGCGCCCGTCCGGGGACCACCAGTAGCCGCGGAACCGGCCGAACTCCTCCGCCGCGATGTGCTCGGCCAGCCCCCAGGTCACCCCGCTGTCCTCGCCGGCCAGCAGGTTGTCGGTGCCGTCCGGCTCGACCACCCGCAACTGGCCCCGGCGCACCCCCTCGGCGGCGTCGGTGACGTAGGCCAGCCGTTCGCCGGTCGGGTCCGGACGCGGGTCGATCACCGGGCCGACGGCGGCCACCTCGACCACGTCACCGTGCACCAGGTCGGCCCGGAACAGCCGGCCGGCCAGCGCGAACGCGGCCACCCGGCCGGCGCCGTCCAGGGCGTACGAGCCGATGCCCGCGGCGCTGAGCCGCAGCCGCTCGCGCAGTGCCCGTTCGCCCGGCGCCAGCGCGGCCGGTTCGCCGTCCGCGCCGAGCAGCACCGCCGGGTCGGCGACGAGCTGCTCCTCGCCGGTGGCGACGTCGAGCAGCCAGAGCGCGTCGGCCGGGTCCTCCGGTCCCGACGAGCGCAGAAAGATGACCCGGGAGCCGTCGTCGGCGACGGAGACGGAGCGCGGCGCCCCATGGCTGAACCGACGGGTGCGGGCGGCCAGCTCGGGAAAGTCCACGCCTGTAGAGAGTAGGCCGGGGCCGGGCGTGATGTGGCCGACCTGGGCGGACGCGTAAGCATCGGGCGGGCAGGACCGCCGGTTAGAGTGACGGGCGTGACGACGCTGCCCGACCGACGCCTGCTGCTGGTCCACGCGCACCCCGACGACGAGTCCATCGGCACCGGCGCGACGATGGCGCACTACGCCGCCGCCGGCGCCCACGTCACCCTGGTGACCTGCACGCTGGGCGAGGAGGGCGAGATCCACGTGCCGGCGCTGGCCCAGCTCGGCGCGGGCGAGGCCGACCAGCTCGGCGGCTACCGGATCGGCGAGCTGGCGGCCGCCTGCGCCGCGCTCGGCGTCACCGACCACCGCTTCCTCGGCGGCGCGGGCCGCTACCGCGACTCCGGGATGATGGGCCTGGCCACCAACGAGCACCCCCGCGCGTTCTGGCAGGCCGACCTCGACGAGGCCGCCGGGCACCTGCTGGAGATCATCCGGGAGGTCCGCCCGCAGGTGATGATCACGTACGACCCGAACGGCTTCTACGGCCACCCGGACCACATCCAGGCGCACCGGGTCGCCATGCGCGGCGTGGAGCTGGCCGCCGCCGAGGGGATCGCCCCGGCGAAGGTCTACTGGACGGCGATGCCGCGCGGTGTGCTGGAGGCCGGCCTGGACGCGTTCACCGAGTCGTCGGACAACCCCTTCGCCGGCATCGACAGCATCGACGAGCTGCCCTTCGGCACCCCCGACGAGGGGATCGCCGCGCGCATCGACGCCACCGACCAGCACGCCGCCAAGGAGGCGGCCATGCGGGCCCACGCCACCCAGATCCCGGCCACCTCCTGGCTCTACTCGATCGCCGGCAACTTCGGCGCCGAGTTCATGGGGGTCGAGTACTTCACGCTCGCGGTCGGCGAGAAGGGGCCGGGCAGCGGCCCGTACGGCTGGGAGGACGACCTGTTCGCCGGGTTGGCGCCGGAGCGGCCGGACCGGTCCCCGGTCACGGCGGCGGCCGGCCTCCGGTGACGCTGCCCGCCGTACCCATGTCGGTCGCCCCCGAGCAGGAGCCCGCCGCGCCGCCCGAGCCGTCGGGCCGGGCGGTCGACCTCGCGCTGCGCGTCGCCGGCGGGGTGGTGGCGGTCTGGGCCGGCGTGCTCGTCGCGGTGCTCGACCTGCTCTACGCCACCTGGGCCTGGGAGGTGGTCAAGGGCCGCCCCGGAGGTGCCGGCAAGGCCCTGGTCGGGCTCGCGCTCGCACTGGGCGGGATCGCCGCGGTGGTGGTGCTGACGGTGCTGGTGAGCGGGTTCGCCCACCGGGCGGTGGGCACCCGCTGGGCGGCGGCGCTGGCCGCCCTGCCCTGGTTCGTGGTGATCGTCGCGGGCGGCTTCCGCACGGTCGAGGGCGATCTCGCGCTCAGCGGCGACAACGTGCTCGGCCTCGCGTTGATCGTCGCCGGCGCGGTCACCTTCGCGGTGCTGGGCTTCCGGCAGCTCGTGGTGCCGCCGGCCGTCCGCTGAGGGTGCAGACGCCGCACAGGTTGCGGTGGTAAGTATTCCTGCCAGGAGCCCACCCGGTGGGGGCGGGCGGTACGGCGGGAGGCGTGCGATGTTCCAGCGGTGGCGTGCGGTCGGCGTGCTGGCGGCCGCGTTGTTCGTGGTCAACGTGGCGGCCCGGGTGGTCATCAAGCTGGCCTACCCGGACGACGACACCGCCGCGGGCCGGGTCTCGCTGGTGATGTTCCTGGTCATCGGGCTGATCCTGGCCGCCACGGCGTTCCGCTGGGGCGCGGACCGGCCGGCCGGCCACTGGACCGGCGACCTGGCCGTCGCGGTGGTCACCGCGCTGGCGCTGACCGTCTTCGTGGGCCCGCTGCTGGTCGGCGAGAACCCGTTCGAGGGCGGCGCCGGCCTCTTCTTCGCCCAGATCTGGCTCTACCTCGCGGCCACCGTGGCCGGCGTGCTGGCCGGCTACCTGGTCCTCACCGCGCTGGGCCGCGACCACCGCTCCCGGCAGCTCAAGCGCTACGCCGAGCTGAAGGCCGCGAAGCCCCGCAAGGTCGTCCGCCGCTGATCAGGCCGGGGCGACCCGGGTCAGGTAGGTGTGGTGGGTGGTGAAGCCGAGCCGCTGGTAGAGGGCCACCGCGGGGGCGTTGTGCTGCTCCACCTGGAGGAAGGCGCGCGTGGCGCCCTCCGCCCGGCCCCAGTCGGCCAGCGCCCGGATGACCGCGCCGGCGAACCCGCGCCGGCGGGCCTCCGGCAGCACCTCGATGAGCGTGAGGCCGAGCCAGCGGCCCCCGCCGGTGACCGTACCCCGGCCCACCGCGAGCAGCCGCCCGTCGACGTGCAGGTGGGCGAAGCGGATCCGGTCCACGGCGGTGAGCACGTGCCGGGCCGCGTCCGGCAGCCCGCCCTTGCGGCCGGCGGCCACCGCCAGCCACTCGGCCGAGGGCGTGGTCGAGAGGCCGACCGCGGGCAGGTCGGGGCGATCCGCCGGCAACGCGGTGAGCGGCGCGGTCTGCACCAGCACCGGTGGCCGGGCGGTCCAGCCGCGCGCGTCCAGCTCGGCGCCCACCGGCGCGGCCAGCGGCAGCGGGGTGTTCACCATGGCGGGTTGGCCGCGCTCGGCGTACCAGCGCTCCACGGCGTCGAGCGCGGCGGGCAGCGGGCGGTCCGGGTCGCCGACCGGCAGCGCGCTGTTCGCCCGGCCGGTCCAGCCCTCGGCGCCGCGCAGCAGCCAGTCGCCGAGCCGCCCGCGTACCGGGGCGGGCCACGCCTCGTCGGCGGCCAGTTCTAGCGCGACCACGGCGGCGGCCGTCGGCCGGCGGGCCGGCGGCACCCGTTTCGCGCGGTGCACCTCGTCCACCGGGACCCGCAGCCGCCCCCGGTCGGTGGACAGCGTGATGTGGGTCTCGCTCAGCTCGACCAGCTCGCCGAGCGCGTCGGAGAAGAGCGGCCGGCCTTCGCGAATCCCCACAATCCGCCGGACCACGATCCGGTGTCCCACGTCCTGCTGTCGGAGCACGATCGACCCCCTCCCCGGCGAGATACTAGGCTCTTACCGTCGCGGATGATCGCGGCGAGTCTTGCGGAGGAGAAGACCGGTGACCTACATCATCGCCGAGCCGTGCGTGGATGTGCTCGACAAGGCATGCATCGAGGAGTGCCCGGTCGACTGCATCTACGAGGGCAACCGGATGCTCTACATCCACCCCGACGAGTGCGTCGACTGTGGTGCCTGTGAGCCGGTCTGCCCGGTCGAAGCGATCTTCTACGAGGATGACGTCCCGGAGCAGTGGAAGGACTACACCGGGGCGAACTACGAGTTCTTCGAGGACCTGGGCTCGCCGGGCGGCGCTTCCAAGATCGGCAAGGTGGAGAAGGACGCGACCTTCGTGGCCGCGCAGCCGCCGCGCGGAGAGGGCCACTGAACCGGTCCGCGCCGGTCTCGTCGCGGCTGCCCGAGTTCACCTGGGACTCCCTGGACGCCGCGGCCGCGACGGCCGCGGCGCACCCGGACGGTCTCATCAACCTCTCGATGGGCACGCCGGTCGACCCGGTGCCCGCGCTGATCCGGCAGGCGCTGGCCGACGCGTCGGACGCGCCGGGCTACCCGCTGACCGCGGGCACGCCCGCGCTGCGGGCCGCCATCGCGGCCTGGGTGGCGCGCGCCTGCGGTGCGGGCGTCGACGGGCTCGGGGTGCTGCCGACCATCGGCTCCAAGGAGCTGGTCGCCTGGCTTCCCACGCTGCTCGGCGTCGGTCCCGGTGACGTGGTCGTGGTGCCGTCCATCGCCTACCCGACGTACGAGGACGGGGCCCGGCTGGCCGGTGCCACCACGGTGCGCACGGATTCGCTGACCGCCCTGGGCCCCGACCCGCGGGTCCGGCTGGTGTGGGTGAATTCGCCCGGCAACCCGACCGGGCGGGTGCTGCCCGCCGGCCACCTGCGCAAGGTGGTGGACTGGGCGCGGGAGCGCGGCGCGGTGGTCGCCAGCGACGAGTGCTACCTGCCGCTGGGCTGGGACGCCGAGCCCGTCTCGGTCCTCTCGCCCGAGGTCTGCGGCGGGTCGTACGAGGGTGTGCTGGCGGTGCACTCGCTCTCCAAGCGCTCCAACCTGGCCGGCTACCGGGCCGGTTTCGTGGCCGGCGACCCGGCGCTGGTGGCCGAGCTGCTCAAGGTCCGTAAGCACGCCGGCATGATCGTGCCCGCCCCGGTGCAGGCCGCCATGGTGGCCGCGCTGGGCGACCAGGCGCACGCCGACGCGCAGCGGGAGCGCTACCGGGCCCGGCGGGAGAAGCTCCACGCCGCGTTCACCGGCGCCGGTTTCACCGTCGAGCACTCCGAGGCGGGGCTCTACCTCTGGATGACCCGGGACGAGGACTGCTGGGACACCGTCGACTGGCTGGCCCGCCGGGGCATCCTGGTCGCGGCCGGCGTCTTCTACGGCCCGGCCGGCTCCCGGCACGTCCGGGTGGCGTTGACCGAGTCCGACGAGCACGTCGACGCGGTCGCCGGCCGGCTCGCCCAGCCCTGACCGTCGTGCCGCGGCGGCCGGCCCTCGTAGGGTCCGGCCGCCGCGGACGCGTCAGCCGTTGATCCGCTGGAACACCCGCAGCAGGGTGTCCCGGCTGCGCTTCTCCAGGAACTCGCTGGCCATCAGCTCCTGCACCGACACGGTCCGGCCGTCGAAGAGGGTGAGGGTGGCCTTCAGCGGCACCTCGCGCTTCACCTCGACCGAGGTGATCTCCTCGTACGGCAGGTACGGGTGCCGGGCGGCCAGGTCGGCGACCGGCACCGCGCCGACGAGCGCCACGAGGCGCTTCTCGCCCTCGCTCGACTTGCCCGGGTCGGGGATCAGGACCAGGCCGTTGTCGAGCACGAGGATGTCGTGCTCCCGGCCGTCGATCTTGATGTTGGCGAGCCCGCCGATCAGGTCGGCGTTGCGGGCCGAGGCCCGGGCCTGCACCACGGTGGCGTGGGCGGCGTCGACACCCAGCTCGGCGAGGCGGGCCAGCGCCTCGTCCAGGGTCTCCGGCGCGACCGCCAGCTTGGCGATGCCGGCCAGGTCCAGCGGCTCGCCCGCCGGGCCGACCAGCTGGGCCGGGCCCGACCAGGAGAGCTGCCAGCGGGCCCGCCCGGAGCGGACCGCGGCGTTGTCCAGCAGGGTCTCCATCGGCCCGGCGAAGGCGGCGGCGGCCTCCCTGCGGGTGGCGCCGCTGAAGAACTGCTCGGCGAACTCCCCGAGCCGGCCGGCGCGGACCAGGTCCAGCAGGATCGGCAGGCCCGGGGTGGGGGTGCCGGTGAACCGCCCGGCCGCCCGGTAGATGCCGTCCGCCTGCCGCTGCACCGAGGCGGCCACCGACTCGGCGACGAACTCGGCCCACGGCAGCAGCCGCCGGCCGCCGTGCTCGACCACCAGGCCCTGGAGCTGCCGCCCGGCGCCGGCCACGTCGGCCAGCAGGGTCCAGGCCGGCCGGTCGTCCGGCGCCACCACCGCGCCGGGCGTGGCGGTCATCGCGGCGACGCGTACGCCGATCGGGGGGTGGGTGTCCCAGCGGGACGGCTCGGGCTCCGGCGCGTTCTCCCGCAGCTCGTCGATCTCCTCGCGGCGGGCCTGGAGCAGCATGGCGAACCCGCCGAAGAGGTCGTCCGGCGCGAGCCCGGCGGACCAGCCCGGCTCGACGTAGCGGCGCATGTAGAAGCCCCAGGCGGCGTCGAGCGCGGGCAGCGTACGCAGCGCCGAGGTCGCCGCCTCGGTGCCGGCGAGCGCCACCGACGACCGGTCCGCCTCCAGCTCCTGGCGGCGCGAGGCCGCGTTGTCGACCATCAGGTAGAGCTTCGCGTAGCCCCGGAAGATCCAGCCGACCGGGTTGCGCGGGCTGATCCGCTCGACGGTCTCCTCGATGGCGAGCCGTCCCCGGTAGGCGACGCCGCCCAGCCGGGTGTGCTGGCCGGAGTAGTGGCCCAGCTCGTGCGCCAGCACCGAGCGGAGCTGGTCGATCCGCATGGCCTGGAGCAGCGGCAGTCCCACGTAGAGGGTCCGCCGCCCGCCGATCAGGCCGAGCAGGCGGCTCTGCTCGCCGACCGCCGCGTTCACCTCGGGCACCAGGCGGATCTCGTCGGGCGCGCGGGTGCCGACCGCGGCGGCCAGCTCCCGCACCGTGGCCCAGAGCCACGGGGCCGCCCGCTCGTCCAGGATCAGGCCGGGCGCCGGCTCGTTCTTGGTGCGGATCGCCTTCCACAGCCCCACCCCGACGGCGCCGAGGGCGACGACCAGCGGCAACAGCAGCTTGCCGGTGATCACACCGCTGGTGTGGCTGAACAGCCAGACGCCGAGCGCGGCCACGGCGGCGAGCTGGAGCAGCGCGACGACGTAGAAACCGATCAACATGACCACCGAGGCGAGCGCCCGGTACGTGGCGGACATGTGCTTCCTTTCCCCGTTGAGACCGGCCCGTCCGGTCGGGCCGCCGGGGGACCGTACGACGCGAGCGCGGCTCGGACAACCCCCTTCCGTGCCCATCCGGCGGCCCCTACGATCTCCGTCGACGCGCACGGGGGAGGACGAGGACATGTGGCCGTTCCGGCGGAGGACGAAGCAGCAGAGTGGACCCGGGCTGCCGGTCGACCCGACGATGGGTGACCCGGCCGCCGCGGCGCTCTCCGAGGCGCTGGCCCGGCGGGACTGGCGGACCGCCCGGGACGTGCTGGTCACCGTCACCGACCCCGACCACCAGGCGTTCTGCCTCTCCGCCGCCGGCCGGGTGCCGGGTGTGCAGGAGTGGATCGGCGAGTGGGCCGACGCCGAGCCGCGCGCCACCCTTCCGCTGCTGGTCCGGGGCACCCACGCCGTGCACTGGGCCTGGGAGGCCCGGGGCGGGGCCTCCTCCTCGCTGACCAGCCAGGAGCAGTTCCGCGAGTTCCGCAAGCGGCTGACCTTCGCCGAGAACCTGCTGGACGAGGTGGCCGCGCGGGACCCCGACGACACCACCGCCCGGGCCTTCCTGGTCACCTCGGCGCGGGGCCGCCAGGTGGACCGGGAGGAGGCGGCGCGGCGCTTCGCCGACGTGGTCGCCCGGCACCCGTGGCACCGGCTGGCCCATGTCCAGATGCTCCAGTACCGGTGCGCCAAGTGGTTCGGCAGCGACGAGGAGATGTTCGACTTCGCCCGGTCCGCGGCGGCCAAGGCGCCGGCCGCCAGCGGCCTGGCCCACCTGGTCGCGGCGGCCCACCTGGAGATGTGGCTGAAGCTGCCCTCCGGGGAGGACGACGCCCACCTCCGCGACCCCGGGGTGCTCGCCGAGCTGCGCGCCGCGGCCGACCAGTCGGTGCGCCATCCGGAGCACGGCCACTACCCGGGCTGGCCGCAGCCGCACAACAACTTCGCGATGTGCTTCGCCGTGGGCGGCGACCACGACGCCGCCGCGGAGCGCTTCCAGGCGCTCGGCGACCTGGTGACCGAGCTGCCGTGGACGTACTTCGGCGACCCGGGCCGGGCGTACGCCCGGTGGCGGCGGACGGTGACGGAACGCCAGGCCTGAGCCGCGGGCGGTATCCTCGGCGGGACTTCCAGCGGGGCCGGGGCCGGCTCCGGACTACGGAACGCCGAGGTGGGCCGATGGTGGGCGGGGCCGGCGGGCAGGCGCGCGCGGCGGTGGTCGGCACCGGCCTGATCGGGGGGTCGGTGCTGCTCCGGCTGCGCGACGCCGGGCTCGACGTGGCCGGCTGGGACCCCGACCCGGCGACCCGGCGGCGGGTCCGCGAGCAGGGCGTCGCCGCGCCCGACACGGTCGAGGAGGCGGTCGCCGGCCGGGACGTCGTGTTCCTGTGCGGCCCGCTGCCCACCCTGCCCGCGACGGTGGCGTCGGTGGCCGCGGCCACCGACGACCGGTGCGTGCTCACCGACGTGGGCAGCACCAAGGCCGAGGTGGCCACGGCCGCCGTCGCGCAGGGGCTCGGGCACCGGTTCGTGCCCGGCCACCCGATGGCCGGCGCCGACCGGGCCGGCCTCGACGCGGCCAGCCCGGCGCTGCTCGACGGGGCCGCCTGGGTGCTCTGCCCTGGCCCGACCGGGATGCCCGCGTTCCGGTCGCTCGCCGCGCTGCTCATCGACGTCTTCCACGCCCGGGTGGTGCCGATGTCCGCCCCGGAGCACGACAGCGCCGCCGCGCTCGCCTCCCACCTGCCCCACCTGCTCGCCGGCGCGCTGGCCGGCACGGTGCAGCGCTCGGCGCTGCGCGACGCGGTGCTCGCGCTCGCCGCCGGCAGCTTCTCCGACGGCACCCGGGTGGCCGGCGGGCCGCCCGAGCGGACCGCGAACATGCTGCTCGGTAACCGGGAGCGTGTGCTGGCCGAGCTGGACGCGGTCCGGGCCTACCTCGACGAGCTGGCCGAGGCGCTGCGGGCCGGCGACCCCGGAAAGCTGGCCGGCCGGCTCGCCGAGGGCCGCACCGCCCGCGCGGCCCTGCGCGGCCGCGCGTTCACCGCCCACCGGCGCGAGTTCCCGGCCGCCGCCGACCACGCCGGCGAGCTGGCCTACCTGCGGGAGCTGGGCGCGGCCGGCGGCCACCTGACCGGCTGCCGGGTGGCGGCGGGCGGGGTCACCTACACGGGTCACCTTCCGGCCACCCCGCCACTAGGCTGAGCCGCATGGCGGACGCACCGGTCGTGGCGGTACGCGGCGAGGCGTACCGGGAGGTGGCCCCCGAGCTGGCCCGGTTCTCCGTGACCGCGACCGCGCGGGACCGCGACCGGGAGACCACGCTGGCCCGGTTGGCCGAGCGGACCGCCGCCGTGCGGGTGCTGCTCGACGCGGCCGAGCCCGCCGTGGACCGGCGGGAGACCGGCCAGCTCCGGGTCTGGCCGGAGACGAAGCGCTCGGGTGAGCGGGTGGTGGCCTACCACGGCAGCGTGACCACCACGGTCACCGTCGTCGACTTCACCGCGCTCGGCGAGCTGATGCTGCGCCTGGCCGACCAGGAGCAGGTCGAGGTGGCCGGTCCGTGGTGGTCGCTGCGGCCGGACAGCCCGGCGTACCGGGAGGCCCGGCACGCGGCGATCGCCGACGCCCTGGCCCGCGCCCGGGAATACGCCGAGGCGCTCGGCGCCCGGGTGACCGCCCTGTTGGAGCTGGCCGACACCGGCCTGGCCGCCGCCCCGGCGATGATGGCGAAGGCGGGCTTCGGCCGGGCCGGGGAGGCCGCCCCCGAGCTGGAGCTGGATCCGCAGCCGCAGCCGGTGCAGGCGGCGGTCGAGGCCCGGTTCACCATCAGCGAACCGGTGCTCGGCTGATGGCCCCCGCGCAGGTGCTGCCGCTCGGCGAGCTGCTGGCCCGGGCCCGGGCCCTCGCCGGGGACGGCCCGCGGCAGCTGCTCGGCATCGCCGGCGCGCCGGGAGCGGGCAAGTCCACGCTGGCCGAGCGGATCGTCGCCGAGGTGGGTCCGACCGCCCGGCTGGTGCCCATGGACGGCTTCCACCTGGCCCAGTCGGAGCTGACCCGGCTGGGCCGGGACGCGCGCAAGGGCGCGCCGGACACGTTCGACGCCAACGGGTTCGTCTCCACCCTGCGCCGCCTGCGCCGGCTGGAGCCGACCTCGGTGTGGGCGCCGGCGTTCCGGCGCGACCTGGAGGAGCCGGTCGCCGGAGCGATCGAGGTGCCGCCCGAGGTGCGACTCGTGGTGACCGAGGGCAACTACCTGCTGGTGCGTGAAGAGCCGTGGGAGGAGGTCCGCACGCTGCTGCACCAGGTCTGGTTCCTCGACCTCGACGCCGAGCTGCGGCTGCGCCGGCTCACCGCCCGGCACGAGGCGTACGGGAAGACGCCGGAGCAGGCCCGCGCCTGGGCGCTCGGCAGCGACGAGGCCAACGCCCGGCTCGTCGCCGGCACCGCCGAACACGCCGACCTGGTGGTCCGGCTAGCCGACCCCCTGCCGGGGTGACGGCACGGCCCGGCGCAGCAGCCGCGCCACCACGGCCCGCTCCCGGGTGAACTCGGCCGCCTCCGGATAGCCGCTGTGGTTGCGGATGGGCGGGTCGGCCACCTCGCCCCCGGCGGGGTGCAGGGCCTCCGGGTCGACCACCGGCACGTCCCGTTCCCCGGCGGTGACCGGCCAGCCCAGCGGATCGGTGTCGCGCCAGAAGTTGGTCCACGAGACGTGTCCGCCGGGCCAGGTGAGCGCCCGGGCCAGGGTGCGCAGCCGCTCGGGGCCGAAGTACGCGGGGAAGACCCGGCCGTAGAGGCGGGTGAGCTGGCACCCGTAGGAGAAGAACCAGGTCCGCCGTCGCCACCGGCGGGGCAGCTGCAGCAGCATGGCGGCGCAGATGACGGTGCCCTGGCTGTGCCCGGAGAGGATCACCCCGTCCATCCGGTCGGGGTGCAGCGGGGGAAGCGCGAGCAGCCCGGCGACCCGGGTCTGGAGTTCCGGCACGGCACGCTCGGCGTAGCTGGGCGGGGCGAGCGGGTGTGCGGCGCGGGGCCAGAAGGTGCCGACGTCCCAGATGACGCCGACCGAGCGGCGCACCGTGTCCGTTCGGTAGACCAGCAGCCCGAGCGCGCTCATCACCACGGGCAGCCAGCCGAGCATGGTGTCGCCCCGGTTGGCCGTCCAGTGAATGGCGGCCGGCCATCCGGAGGGGGAGAGCGGGCTGGGCCGGCTGCGGGAGAGCGCGGCCGCGCAGCAGAGCGTCACCAGCACCACGGAGACGGCCGCGTAGCAGCCGACCAGCCGGATCGCGTGCTCGCCGACCAGCCGGTGCAGCGCCCGGAACGTGCTGACGTCGCGGCAGCGGCGCAGGTCGTGCGCGGAGAGGTTGGCGCCGTCGGCGGTGAGGGCGGCGTACTCGGCCCGGCGCAGCGACTGGAGCAGCACGGCGGCCCGGACCAGCATCGCGAGCAGGGCGAGCAGGGCGACCACGCAGGCCAGCCCGGCCCAGAAGACCGCCAGTGGGGGCACCACCCGGCTGTGGCCGCTCGGGTCGGCCCGGCTGTCGAGCCGGTCGCTGACCCAGTAGAGGAGACCGGCGCAGTAGGCGACCGCCATCATCCACCCGAAGCCGGCGATGAGCGCCGGGCCGCGCCCGCCCCAGGCGAGGTCGGTGTGCGCGCCGAGCGGCTGCACCGGCACGGCCGGCCGGGTCCGCGGCAGCAGCAGCCCGGTCACGGCGATCGCGATGGCCGGCCCGGCGAGCGTCCAGCTGCTCAGGGCGTCCGGCGCGTCCGGGAGGCCGGGCAGGCCGCGCTCGGTCCAGGCCACCCCGAGCGGCAGCAGCAGGCCGCCGGCCACCGGCCCGAACAGGGCGCGCCGCCCGGAACGGTTCACCGCGCCGATGGTGACCAGCAGCAGCGCCTGGTACGTGGCGAGCCAGGCGACCGCGGCGTCGTAGCCGGGCAGCGACCGGTCGGTGCGGCAGCCCGCGATGCCCGGATCGGCGACGCACCCGATGGGCGGCCGGTACGTGGACAGCGGCCGGCCGGCGGGCCCGTCGGGCAGCAGGAGCAGGGTGAACGTCCCGGCCAGCCCCAGCCCGGTGAGCAGCGCCACGGTCGCGCTCCACCGGCCGAGCGGCGTGGCGCCCTGCCGCCGGGTCAGCCAGGGCCGGCCCAACGCCACCACGGCGATCGCCACCACGGCCGCGAGCAGGCCGACGGTCGGCCAGGCGACCGCGGCCCGCAGCCCGCGCGGCGGGTCCATGAGGAGCACCGCAGCCACCGGGACCGCCGCCGCGATCACCGCCCCGGTGCACAGGTGCAGCACGGCGGCCCGGCGCAACTGCCCCTCGCCGTTCCAGAAGGTCGGGTCCTGGAGCGGGTTCTCCAGCGGCTCCGGCCGGTCCGGCGGGTCGGCCGGCGGGCCGTCCTGCCGCGCCGCGGGGCGGGGGTGCGGCTCGGCGGGCATCTCGGCCTCGTACTGGTAGGTGCGCCAGGCGACCCCGCCGAGCCCGGCCAGCAGGAGCAGCGGCAGCAGCAGGCCCGCGGCGAGCGCCCGGGTGTCCTGGCGCCACCAGGCGTTGCCGAGGAACTCCATCGGGCCCGGGAGGTGGCCGAGGCAGTCCAGGCCGACGCACTGCCAGCCGATCAGGTCCACCCCGATCCCGGTCGCCGTGATCACGAGGGTGCCGGTGAGGCTCAGGCAGAACAGCCGGATGAGCCAGGCGGTGATCCCGGAGCGGCTGGCCCAGCGTTCCTGGTCCGGGTCCGGCGGGATGCCGGTGCGGGCGTAGAGCGCCACGTTGGCCAGGGTGAAGGGGAGCAGCAGCGTCCACAGGGCCCGCTCGACGTCGCGCCGGGTCCGCGCGCCGGAGGTCAACTGCCCCCAGCTGTACGCCTCGACGGTGATCGGGTCGTCCCGGCCGGCCGTGCTGGCGCGGTAGAAGCCGGTGACCGCGCCGCCGGCGACCAGGTCGGGCTGCGCGCCGTCGCCGCCGGGGGCGGGGCGCAGCCCGAGCAGTTGGTCGGGTGGGGTGTTCGACACCCCGTGCACGCGCAGTTCGAGCACCCGTTCCATGACGCCCCCTGGGTGAACCGGTCATTACCCAGAGTGCACCCTCGGGCCGGAATCCGCACCCCGCCGAAGCATCGTTTCAGCAGGTCAGATGGTCTCTTCGAGGCTCCGAACCGGACGAGCGGGGTTACCCACGGCCACCACGTTGGGGGGTAGATCCCGAGTCACCACCGCGCCCGCGCCGACCACGGTGTTGTCCCCGATGGTCACCCCGGCCAACACGATGGCCCCGCCACCGAGCCAGACGTTGTCGCCGATGGTGATCGGCTGGGCCGCCTCCCACTTCGCCCGCCGGGCCGCCGGCTCGACCGGGTGGGTGGCGGTGAGGAGCTGCACGTTCGGTCCGATCTGGACGTCGGCGCCGATGGTGATCCGGGCGACGTCGAGGAAGACCGCGTTGAAGTTGACGAAGCTGCGCGGCCCGATGTGGGTGTGGTGGCCGTAGTCGCAGTAGAGCGGCGGACGCACCCAGGCGCCCTCGCCGACCGTACCGAGCAGCTCGCGGAGGGCGGCGAGACGGCCCTCCGGGTCGTCGGCGGAGCTGCGGTTGAAGCGTTCGTTGAGCCGGGCGGCCCGGTCCAGATCGACGGTGATCTCCGGGTCGTCGGCGATGTACGGCTCGCCGGCGAGCATGCGGTCCTTCATGGCGGTCACCGGGCGATCATGCCCCGCGGAGTGGCGGCCGCGGGACCGGTTGCCTCGGACAGACCCCCACGGCGGACGGGGCGGGGCCTTCCGGCCTGTCCCGCGCCGTCGCTCAGTCGTTGGCGTGCAGCGCCGCGTTCAGCTCGATGCCCCGGCCGGTGCGCGGCTTCGCCTCCAGCGCGCCGGTCACCGAGTTGCGCCAGAACAGCAGGCCGTCCACCCCGGAGAGCTCGCGGGCCTTGACCACCCGCCCGTCCGGCAGGGTGATCTTCGAGGCGGCGGTGATGTAGCAGCCGGCCTCCACCACGCAGTCGTCGCCCAGGGTGATGCCCACGCCCGCGTTCGCGCCGACCAGGCTGCGCTCGCCGATGCGCACCTTCTCGGTGCCGCCGCCGGAGAGGGTGCCCATGATCGAGGCGCCCCCGCCGATGTCCGAGCCGTCGCCGACCACCACGCCCTGCACGATCCGTCCCTCGACCATGGAGGTGCCCAGCGTGCCGGCGTTGAAGTTGACGAAGCCCTCGTGCATCACGGTGGTGCCGGCGGCCAGGTGCGCCCCGAGCCGGACCCGGTCCGCGTCGGCGATCCGCACACCGGCCGGGACCACGTAGTCGGTCATCCGGGGGAACTTGTCCACCCCGTACACGGACAGGTGGCGGCCGGCGGCCCGCTCGATGACCCGCAGCTCGTCGACCCGCTCCGGCGGGCACGGCCCGGCCGAGGTCCACGCCACGTTGGCCAGCTTGCCGAAGATGCCGTCGAGGTTGAGCTCGTTGGGCCGCACCAGGCGGTGGGAGAGCAGGTGCAACCGGAGGTACGCGTCCGCGGCCTCCTTGATCGGATCGTCCAGCGAGCCGATCACCGTGACCACCTGGACCGTGCGCAGGCCGGGCAGCGCCCGCTCGCCGACCGCGCCGGGCGGCAGGTCCAGCACGTCGGCCTCGTCCTCACCGGCGACCAGCGGCAGCTCGCCGAGCCCCAGCTTGCCGGTCGGATACCAGGTGTCCAGGACCTGGTCGTCAGCGGTGATCGTGGCCAGGCCGATGCCCCAGGCAGACTGTGCGGTCGTCACGGTGCTGACGGTACCGTGCGAGACATGCAGAACCCGTTGACCCCCGAGGTCTTGGCCGATCCGGTGGCGCTGACCCGCGCGCTGGTCGACATCGAGTCCGTGTCGCTCAACGAGAAGGCGATCGCCGACTGCGTCGAGGAGGTGCTGCGGGGCGTGCCGCACCTCACCACCTACCGGCACTCCAACACCGTGATGGCGCGCACCGACCTGGGCCGGGCGCGCCGGGTGGTGCTCGCCGGCCACCTGGACACCGTGCCGCTCAACGACAACTTCCCGTCAACCATGCGCGGCGACCTGATGTACGGCTGCGGCACCTCCGACATGAAGTCGGGCGTGGCCTTCGCGCTGCACCTGGCCGTGAGCCTGCCCGACCCGCGCTACGACGTGACCTACTTCTTCTACGAGGCCGAGGAGATCGAGTCGAGGTACAACGGCCTCACCCTCGTGTCCCAGGCGCACCCGGAGTGGCTGACGGCCGACTTCGCGCTGCTGCTGGAGCCGACGTACGGGATCGTCGAGGCGGGTTGCCAGGGCACCATGCGGGCGATCGTCACCACGCACGGCGAGCGGGCCCACGCGGCCCGGTCCTGGCACGGGGTGAACGCCATCCACGGCGCCGGCGAGGTGCTGCGGCGGCTGACCGCGTACGAGGCGCGCCGCGTCACCATCGAGGGGTGCGACTTCCGCGAGGGCCTGAACGCGGTGCGGATCACCGGCGGGGTGGCGGGCAACGTCATCCCCGACCGCTGCGAGATCGAGATCAACTACCGGTACGCCCCGGACCGTGACCCGGCGGCGGCCGAGGAGCACCTGCGCGAGGTCTTCGCCGGCTTCGACCTGACGGTCACCGACGCGGCGGCCGGCGCGGCCCCGGGCCTGGACAACCCGCCGGCGCAGGAGTTCGTGGCTGCGGTCGGCGCGGCCCCAATCGGCAAGTTGGGCTGGACGGACGTGGCCCGGTTCGCCGCCATGGGCATCCCGGCGCTGAACTTCGGACCCGGCGACCCCAACCTGGCCCACCACAAGGACGAGCACGTCGAGCTGACGAAGATCCGCGACGGCGCGGCCACGCTGCACCGCTGGCTCGCCCCGTCCTGAGTACGCGACCGGGGGCCCGCGTCACCGACGCGGGCCCCCGGCCGGACCATCAGAGCGTGGTCGTCAGCGGGGCGTCCGTCTCGGCGGTCTCGCCGGTGAGGTCGGTGTGGTGGGCTTCCATCATCCGGGCGCGGCGGCGCTCGGCCACCACGTCACGGATCCGCCGCTGCATCTGCCGGCGGATCCGGATCATCTCGCTGTTGCTGATCAACGCTGGCTCCTCCCCCGAAGGCGCGTCGCCCGGGCATACCCGGTATGTGAATAGTAAGACGTACGAGCGAGCCATTTAGTTGCCCATGATCACGAAGAATTTCTCCGCGTCGCCCGCCTCCGCACCGCGCCGCCCCGGCTCCACTACGGTGGCCCCATGAGCCAGAGCAACGGGCGGCCACCCGGCCGCGGGCCGAGCGGGGTGCGGCACCGGGGCGCCGTGACCCTGCGCAACCAGGCCATCCCGACCAGCACCGCCGACCAGCGGCTGCTCGACTCCCGGGGCCGGGGCGACTGGAAGACCAGGGACGCCTGGCGGGCGCTGCGCATCCTGTCCGAGTTCGTCGAGGGCTTCGACACCCTCGCCGACCTGCCGCCCGCGGTCAGCGTCTTCGGCTCGGCCCGCAGCAAGCCGGACAGCGCCGAGTGCCGGCTGGCCGAGGAGCTGGGCGGCGCGCTGGCCCGGGCCGGCTACGCGGTGATCACCGGCGGTGGGCCGGGCGTGATGGAGGCCGCCAACCGGGGCGCCAGCGGGGCGGGCGGGCTCTCCGTCGGGCTCGGCATCGAGCTGCCGTTCGAGCAGGGCATCAACGACTGGGTCGACCTGGCCATCGACTTCCGCTACTTCTTCGCCCGCAAGACCATGTTCGTCAAGTACGCCCAGGCCTTCGTGGTGCTGCCCGGCGGCTTCGGCACCATGGACGAGCTCTTCGAGGCGCTCACCCTGGTGCAGACCGGCAAGGTGACCCGCTTCCCGGTGGTGCTGATGGGCGTCGACTACTGGCGGGGCCTGCTCGACTGGCTGCAGGGCAGCATGGCCGCCGAGGGCAAGATCGGCCCGACCGACCTGGACCTGATCTGCCTCACCGACGACGTCAACGAGGCGGTCCGGCACATCGTGGAGGCCGAGGCGGTGCTCTCGGCCGAGCAGGAGGCCGTCCGCGAGGAGGCCGTCGCCCGCCTCGGCGCCGACCAGCAGGCCGCCGCCGAGGCCACCTCCGACGGGCCGGCGGAGCAGGGCTGACCGTGGCCAACGTCTGCGTGTTCTGCGCGTCCTCGCGTACCCTCGACGCCCGCTGGCTGGACCTCGCCACGAAGACCGGCGCGGAGCTGGCCCGGCGCGGGCACACGCTGGTCAGCGGCGGCGGGTGCGTGGGAATGATGGGCGCGGTGGCCGACGGGGCGCGGGCGGCCGGCGGCCGGACCCTGGGCGTCATCCCGCAGGCCCTGGTCGACCTGGAGGTCGCCGACCTGGCGTCCGACGAGCTGCTGGTCACCGACGGGATGGCCAGTCGCAAGACCCTGATGATCGACAAGTCGGACGCGTTCGTGGCCCTGCCCGGCGGGCTCGGCACCCTGGACGAGCTGTTCGAGGTCTGGACCACCGCCACCCTGGCCATGCACGCCAAGCCCATGGTGCTGGTCGACGCCGACGGCTTCTACCGCCCCCTGCTCGACTGGCTGCGCTCCCTGGCGAGACAGCACTTCCTCAAACCCGCCGGCCTGGACCTCCTGCTGGTGGCCGACACGATCCCCCAGGCCCTGGACCTCCTGGACGCCCGCCTGACCTGACCCGTCCCCCGCCCCCGCCCCGCCCCCGCCCCGCCCCGTCGATCATGAGGTTGACGGCGAAGTCGATCTCCCTAAGTGCCGCCAACCTCATGATCGACGCGGTTGGCTGCGCGGTTGGCACCGCTGTCACTCGCCGGCCCGGAGGGCGGCGTGGAGTTCCTGGAGGGGGCGGACGCGCATGTCGCCCCGGATCCGCGCCTCGATGCCCATCACCGCCGCTGCCGCGCCGGGCACCGTGGTGACGCAGGGGATGTCCGCCGTCACGGCGGCGCTGCGGATCTCGTAGCCGTCGGAGCGGGCGCTCGCGCCGGAGCCCTGCGGGGTGTTCACCACCAGCGCCACGTCGCCGCCGAGGATCAGCGAGACGGCGTCCTCGCCCTCGCCCGACTCGTAGTGCTTGCGGATCTGCTCGCAGGCGATGCCGTGCCGGCGCAGCACCTCGGCCGTGCCGGTGGTGGCCACGATCTCGAAGCCCAGGTCGGCCAGCCGCTTGATCGGGAAGATCATGCCGCGCTTGTCCCGGTTGGCCACCGAGACGAAGATCTTCCCGGCGGTCGGCAGCGACCCGTACGCGGCGGACTGCGACTTGGCGAAGGCGTGCCCGAAGTTGGTGTCGATGCCCATCACCTCGCCGGTGGACTTCATCTCCGGGCCGAGCAGCACGTCGATGCCCTTGCCGGACGGGGTGCGGAACCGCTTGAACGGCAGCACCGCCTCCTTGACCGCGATCGGGGCGTCGGCGGGCATCGTCCCGCCGTCCCCGGTGGGCGGCAGCATCCCCTCGGCGCGCAGCTCGGCGATGGTGGCGCCGAGCGCGATCCGGGCCGCCGCCTTGGCCAGCGGCACCGCGGTGGCCTTGGAGACGAACGGCACCGTCCGGGAGGCGCGCGGGTTGGCCTCCAGCACGTAGAGCGTGTCGCCCTGGAGCGCGTACTGGACGTTGAGCAGGCCCTTCACGCCGACCCCGCGGGCGATCTCCTCGGTGTAGCGGCGCACCTGCGCCAGGTGCGAGCCGGCCAGGGTGATCGGCGGCAGCGCGCAGGAGGAGTCGCCGGAGTGGATGCCGGCCTCCTCGATGTGCTCCATCACGCCGCCCAGGTAGACCGCGCCGTCGGCGTCGACTAGGGCGTCCACGTCGATCTCGATGGCGTCGTCGAGGAAGCGGTCCACCAGCACCGGGTGGTCCGGCGAGATGTCGGTGGCCCGGCCGATGTAGTCGCGCAGGGTGGCGTCGTCGTAGACGATCTCCATGCCCCGGCCGCCGAGCACGTACGACGGGCGGACCAGCACCGGGTACCCGATCTCGTCGGCGATCGCCTTGGCCTCGTCGTACGACGTGGCCATGCCGTGCGCCGGGGCGCGCAGCCCGGCCCGGGACAGCACCGCGCCGAACGCGCCGCGCTCCTCGGCCAGGTGGATCGACTCCGGGGAGGTGCCGACGATCGGCACGCCGGCGCTCTTGAGCCGCCGGGCCAGCCCGAGCGGCGTCTGCCCGCCGAGCTGCACGATCACCCCGACCACGCCGGGGCCGCCGGCCGCCTTGCCGGACGAGTCCTCGGCGTGCCAGACCTCCAGCACGTCCTCGAAGGTGAGCGGCTCGAAGTAGAGCCGGTCGGCGGTGTCGTAGTCGGTGGAGACGGTCTCCGGGTTGCAGTTGACCATGACGGTCTCGTAGCCGACCGCCCGCAGCGCCTGCACGGCGTGCACGCAGGAGTAGTCGAACTCGATGCCCTGGCCGATCCGGTTGGGCCCGGAGCCCAGGATGAGCACCTTGGGCCGGTCCGAGGGCCCGACCTCGGTCTCCTGGTCGTACGTGGAGTAGTGGTACGGCGTGGTCGCCTCGAACTCGGCCGCGCAGGTGTCCACCGTCTTGTAGACCGGCCGGATCCCGAGCCGGTGGCGCAGGGTGCGGACGCCGTCCTCGGCCGCCAGCTCGGGGCGGAGCGCGGCGAGCTGCCGGTCGGAGAGGCCGGCCCGCTTGGCCCGGCGCAGCAGGTGGGCGTCGAGCACCGGGGCGTCCACGATCTCGGCCCGCAGCTCCACGAGCGCGGCGATCTGGTCCAGGAACCAGGGGTCGATCCCGCCGGACGCCTCGGCCACCTCGGCGATCGACGCGCCCAGTCGCAGCGCCCGCTCGACCGTGTAGATCCGGCCGTCGTGCGGCATCCGCAGCGCGGCGAGGGTGTTCTCCCTGGTGGCCCCCTCCGGGTCCGGAGTGGTCCAGAAACCCGATGATCTGGTTTCCATCGAGCGCATCGCCTTGTTCAGCGCCTCGGTGAAGTTGCGCCCGAGGCTCATCGCCTCGCCGACCGACTTCATGGTGGTGGTCAGCTCCGGGTCCGCGCCGGGGAACTTCTCGAACGCGAACCGGGGGATCTTCACCACCACGTAGTCCAGGGTCGGCTCGAACGCCGCCGGGGTCTTCAGGGTGATGTCGTTGGGGATCTCGTCGAGGGTGTAGCCGATGGCCAGCTTCGCGGCGATCTTGGCGATCGGGAAGCCGGTGGCCTTCGACGCGAGGGCCGAGGAGCGGGACACCCGCGGGTTCATCTCGATCACGACGATCCGGCCGTCGGCCGGGTTCACCGCGAACTGGATGTTGCAGCCGCCGGTGTCGACACCGACCTCGCGGAGCACCGCGATGCCCAGGTCACGCAGGCGCTGGTACTCCCGGTCGGTGAGCGTCATGGCCGGGGCCACGGTGACGCTGTCGCCGGTGTGCACGCCCATCGGGTCGAGGTTCTCGATCGAGCAGACCACCACCACGTTGTCGTGGCGGTCGCGCATCAGTTCGAGCTCGTACTCCTTCCAGCCGAGCACGCTCTCCTCGATGAGCACCTCGTGCACCGGGCTGGCGGCCAGGCCGGCCCCCGCGATGCGGGTCAGGTCCTCGTCGGTGTGCGCCATGCCGGAGCCGAGCCCGCCCATGGTGAACGACGGCCGGATCACCACCGGCAGGCCCAGCTCGCCGACGGTCTCGCGGACCTCGTCCATCGTGTGGCAGACCCGGGAACGGGGCACCAGCGACGACGGGTCGTCCATGCCGAGGCGTACGCCGGCCTTGGCCACGATCTCCTTGAACAGCTGCCGGTCCTCGCCCCGGTTGATGGCCTCGATGTTGGCGCCGATCAGCTCGACGCCGTACTTCTCCAGGATGCCGGCCTCGTGCAGGGCGACCGCGGTGTTCAACGCGGTCTGCCCGCCCAGGGTGGGCAGCAGCGCGTCGGGGCGCTCCTTGGCGATGACCAGCTCGACGAACTCCGGGGTGATCGGCTCGACGTAGGTGGCGTCGGCGAACTCCGGGTCGGTCATGATCGTCGCCGGGTTGGAGTTGACCAGGCTGACCCGGATCCCCTCGCTGCGCAGCACCCGGCACGCCTGCGTGCCGGAGTAGTCGAACTCGCAGGCCTGGCCGATGACGATCGGCCCGGAGCCGATCACCAGGACGTGCTTGAGGTCGGTCCGCTTAGGCATCCGTGCGCCCCTCACTCTGCTTCCGGTCGGGGCCGCGGCCCTCGATCAGCTCGGCGAAACGGTCGAAGAGGTAGTCCGCGTCGTGCGGGCCGGCCGCCGCCTCGGGGTGGTACTGGACGGTGAAGGCGGGCACGTCCCTGGCCCGCAGCCCCTCGACCACGTTGTCATTGAGGCAGACATGGGAGACCTGGACGCCGCCGAACTCGGTGTCGATCACCTGGTCGGGGACGACCACGCCGTGCGCCGCGCCCGGCACCTCGACGGCGAAGCCGTGGTTGTGGCTGGTCACCTCGACCTTGCCGGTGGCCCGGTCGAGCACCGGCTGGTTGATGCCGCGGTGGCCGTAGCCGAGCTTGTAGGTGCCGAAGCCGAGCGCCCGGCCGAGGATCTGGCTGCCGAAGCAGATGCCGAACAGCGGGATCCGCCGGCCGAGCACCTCGCGCGCCAGGGCGACCGGCCCGTCGGCGGTGGCCGGGTCGCCCGGCCCGGGCGAGAAGAAGACCGCGTCCGCGCCGGTGGCCAGCAGGTCCTCGATCGTGGAGCCGGCGGGCAGCACGTGGGTGGTGACGCCGCGGGTGGCGAGCCGGCGGGGCACGTTGCGCTTGATGCCCAGGTCCAGGGCCGCGACGGTGAAGCGGTGCTCGCCCTGTGCCGGCACCACGTACGGCTGGGCGGTGGTCACCTCGGCGGACAGGTCCGCGCCGACCATCTGCGGCGCGTGGCGGACCCGGTCGAGCAGGGCGGCCGGGTCGTCGCCGATGCTGGAGATGCCGACCCGCATGGCGCCCCGCTCGCGCAGGTGCCGGGTGAGCGCCCGGGTGTCGAGGCCGCTGATGCCGACCACGCCCTCGGCGGCGAGCCGGTCCTCCAACCCGCCGGTGGCCCGCCAGTTGGAGCCGATCCGGGCCGGGTCGCGCACCACGTAGCCGGCCACCCAGATCCGGCCGGACTCGTCGTCCTCGCCGTTGACGCCGGTGTTGCCGATGTGCGGCGCGGTCTGCACCACGACCTGCCGGTGGTAGGAGGGGTCGGTGAGGGTCTCCTGGTAGCCGGTCATGCCGGTGTTGAAGACCGCCTCACCGAAGGTCTCCCCGACGCTGCCGTACGCCTCGCCGTGGAACGTGCGCCCGTCCTCCAGGACGAGGATCGCGGGCCTCCGCTTGGTCATCGAACTGCCTTTCCGTCCAGGACCGTCGGCTCGCCGCGCAGGAAGGTCGCCACGATGCGACCCGGCAGCGTCATGCGGGCGTACGGGGTGTTGCGACTGCGACTGGCCAGTTCCGCCGGCTCGACGACGCGGTGGGCGGCCGGGTCGACCAGGGTCAGGTTGGCCGGCACGCCGGGGGCCGGGTCGAGCCCGTGCCCGTCCAGCCCGGCGATCCGGGCCGGTGCGCGGGACATCCGCTCGGCGATGAGGTCCCACTGCGGCCCGAGCACGTCCAGCGCGATGGAGAGCGCCGTCTCCAGGCCGAGCATGCCCGGCCGGGCGTACGCCCACTCGCACTCCTTGTCCTCGACGGCGTGCGGCGCGTGATCGGTGGCGACGATGTCGATCACGCCCTCGGCCAGGGCCGCCCGCAGCGCGGCGACGTCGGCGGCGGTGCGCAGCGGCGGGTTGACCTTGTAGACCGGGTCGTAGGTGGTGGCCTTCTCGTCGGTGAGGAGCAGGTGGTGCGGGGTCACCTCGGCGGTGACCTTCACCCCCCGCGCCTTGGCGTGCCGCAGCACCTCGACGCTGCCCGCCGTGGACACGTGGCAGATGTGCAGCCGGCTGCCGACGTGCTCGGCCAGCAGCACGTCCCGGGCGATGATGGCCTCCTCGGCGACCGCCGGCCAGCCGGTCAGCCCGAGCCGGGTGGAGACCTCGCCCTCGTGCATCTGCGCGCCCTCGGTGAGCCGCGGCTCCTCGGCGTGCTGGGCGATCACCCCGTCGAACGCCTTGACGTACTCCAGGGCCCGGCGCATCAGCTTGGGGTCGGCGACGCAGTGCCCGTCGTCGGAGAAGATCCGCACCCGGGCCGCCGAGTCGGCCATCGCGCCCAGCTCGGCCAGGCGCTCGCCGGCCAGGCCGACGGTGACCGCGCCGATCGGCTGCACGTCGACCAGCCCGGCCTCCCGGCCGAGCCGCCAGACCTGCTCGACGACGCCGGCCGTGTCGGCCACCGGCGAGGTGTTCGCCATGGCGCACACCGCCGTGTAGCCGCCCAGCGCCGCCGCCCGGGAGCCGGACTCCACGGTCTCGGCGTCCTCCCGGCCCGGCTCACGCAGGTGGGTGTGCAGGTCGACCAGGCCGGGCAGGGCCACCAGGCCGGTGGCGTCGAGCACCGTGGCGTCCGGCGCGGCGAGGCCGGCGCCGGTCTCCGCCACGACGCCGTCGCGGATCAGCAGGTCGGTCGGCGCGCCGCCGACCACACTCACGTTCCGGATCAGGTACGCGGTCACCGGTTGTTCCCTCCGAGCAGCAGGTAGAGGACGGCCATCCGCACGGAGACCCCGTTGGCGACCTGTTCGACGATGGTGGAGCGGGGCGAGTCGGCCACCTCGGGCGTGATCTCCATCCCCCGGTTCATCGGGCCGGGGTGCATGACGATCGCGTGCTCGGGCAGCCGGCGCATCCGCGGCCCGTCCAGCCCGTAGCGGCGGGCGTACTCGCGGGCGGAGGGGAAGTAGGAGTCGTTCATCCGCTCCCGCTGCACCCGCAGCATCATCACCACGTCCACACCGGGAAGAACGGTGTCGAGGTCGTAGGAGACATCGGTGCCGGGGGCCAGCGCGGGAGAGATGTCGACCGGGATGAGGGTGGGCGGGCCGACCAGGGTGACCTTCGCGCCGAGGGTGGAGAGCAGCAGCACGTTGGAGCGGGCCACCCGGGAGTGCAGCACGTCGCCGACGATCGCCACGTGCAGGCCGTCCAGGCGACCCAGCCGGGAGCGCATCGTGTAGGCGTCGAGCAGCGCCTGGGTGGGGTGCTCGTGGGTGCCGTCGCCGGCGTTGACCACCGAGCCGTCCACCCAGTTGGCCAGCCGGTGCGGGGCGCCGGAGGCGGGGTGCCGGACGACGACCGCGTCGGCGCCCATGGCCTGGAGGGTGAGCGCCGTGTCCTTCAGGCTCTCGCCCTTGGCCACGCTGGAACCCTTGGCGGAGAAGTTGATCACGTCGGCGCTGAGCCGCTTGGCGGCCGCCTCGAACGAGATCCGGGTGCGGGTGGAGTCCTCGTAGAAGAGGTTGACCACGGTCCGGCCGCGCAGCGCCGGCAGCTTCTTGACCTCGCGGCCGGCCACCGTGGCCATCTCGGCCGCGGTGTCCAGGATCTCGGTGGCGGTGGCCGCGTCCAGGTCGGCACCGGAGAGCAGATGACGGATCATGAGGCGCCTCCGTGCAGCCGGACCTCGTCCGCGCCGTCCGTCTCGGCCAGGGTGACCTTGACGCTCTCGGCGAGCGCGGTGGGGATGTTCTTGCCGACGTAGTCGGCGCGGATCGGCAGTTGGCGGTGCCCCCGGTCGACCAGGACGGCGAGCTGCACCGACGCCGGGCGGCCGACGTCGCTGAGCGCGTCGAGGGCGGCCCGCACGGTGCGGCCGGAGAAGAGCACGTCGTCGACGAGGATCACCCGTCGCCCGTCGATCCCGCCCGGGGGCAGGTCGGTGGGGCCGACCGCGCGGGTGGCGTGCCGGCGCAGGTCGTCGCGGTAGAGCGTGATGTCGAGCACCCCGACCGGGACGGTCACGTCCTCGAAGGTGCTGATCCGGGCGGCGAGCCGCTTCGCGAGCGGGACCCCACGGGTGGGAATGCCGAGCAGCACGGTGTCGGCGGCGCCCTGGGTCTTCTCCAGGATCTGGTGTGCGATGCGGTCGACCACCCGCGACACGTCGGCCGCGGCGAGGATCACCTTCACCGAGGGTTGTCGCGGCGGCGACGGGTGGGCAGCCGGTGGGTAGGCCACGGCGGACCTCCTTCCCCGCCTCACGGGACGGGTCGTTAAAGGACGTCTGGTTGGCTCCGGCAGGCCGTGGCGGGCCCGGACCGGGGCTTCGTGCCACGTTACCAGCGGTCACCGGGTCGGCCGCCGCCGGGACTGACCAGCGGGTCAGCGTGGAGAAATGGGGACAACCCGCACACCGGGCCGACCGGGGTCGTCACGAACACTTGACCGCGTGTCGCAATCCCCGTACCGTCACGCTCCGTAGCGATAGCTGGGAGAACCCCGAGCAGCACTGGGAGTGTCCGAATGCCCTCTGAATACGCCAAGTCGCTGGGCGCCCGCCTGCGCTCCATCCGCCAGCAGCAGGGCCTGTCCCTGCAGGGGGTGGAGGAGAAGTCGAACGGGCGGTGGAAGGCCGTGGTGGTCGGCTCGTACGAGCGCGGCGACCGCGCCGTCACCGTGTCCCGCCTGGCGGAGCTGGCCGACTTCTACCGAGTTCCCGTCTCGGAGCTGCTGCCCGACGGCAGCGGGGTGCGCCACGAGCCCACCAGCAAGATCGTTCTGGATCTGGAGCGGCTCTACGACGAGGCCTCCGAGGACCTGGCCTACGTCGCCCGGTACGCCCGCGCCATCCAGCAGCAGCGCGGCGACTACAACGGCCGCGTGCTCTCCATCCGCGCCGACGACCTGCGCGCCCTCGCGATCGTCTACGACGCCTCGCCGTCGGGTCTGATCGAGCGGCTCACCGAGCACGGTGTGCTCGTCGCCGACCCCCGCGCGTTCTTCGCGTCCTGACCCAAGCACGACGAAGGGCCCGCGCCGTCCGGCGCGGGCCCTTTTCTTGTCCTGTCGAAGCCTCAGCGGGTGGCGTACTCGGCGATGCGGCCGAGGATGCCGTTGAGGAAGCGCGGCGAGTCGTCGGTGGACATCTGCCGGGCCAGCTCGACGGCCTCGCTGATCGCCACGGCGTCGTCGATCTCGTCGACGTAGAGCAGCTCGTAGACCGCGATCCGGGCCAGGTTGCGGTCGACCGCCGGCATCCGGTCCAGCGTCCAGCCCTCGGCGTAGCTGGCGATCACCTCGTCGATCCGGTCCAGGTGCGCGGCCACGCCCTCGACCAGGCCGACCGCGTAACCGACGTGCTCCGGTCGGGGCTTCTCGATCCGCTCCAGGTAGCCGGCGAGCACCTCGACGGGCGGCCGGTCCCGCAGGTCGGCCTCGAAGAGCACGTCCAGCGCCCGCTTGCGCGCCTTGCGGCGCGCCGGCATCTGCTGCTTGGGACCCTCGGCCATCAGGCTCGGCCGAGGTAACGGCCGTCGCGGGTGTCGACCTTGATCTTCTCGCCGGTGGTGATGAACAGCGGCACCTGGACGGTGGCGCCGGTCTCGACGGTCGCCGGCTTGTTGCCGCCGGTCGACCGGTCGCCCTGCAGACCCGGCTCGGTGTAGGTGATCTCGAGCACGACGGAGGTCGGCAGCTCGATGTAGAGCGGCAGGCCCTCGTGGGTGGCGACGGTGGCCTCGGCCTCCGGGAGGAGGTAGTTGGCCGCCTCGCCGACGGTGCCGCCGGGGACGGTGATCTGGTCGAACGTCTCCAGGTCCATGAAGACGTAGTCCTCGCCGTCGGCGTAGAGGTACTGCATGGTGCGCTTGTCGACGGTGGCGGTCTCGACCTTGGTGCCCGCGTTGAAGGTCTTGTCGACCACCTTGCCGGACAGCACGTTCTTCAGCGTGGTACGCACGAACGCACCGCCCTTACCGGGCTTGACGTGCTGGAACTCGACGACGGCCCACAGCTCGCCGTCGAGGTTGAGAACCAGGCCGTTCTTGAGGTCGTTGGTGGAGGCCATTTCCTGCCTTGATCTTCAATTGGCGGACAGACCCACGAAGTCTACTAGCTGTGTCGAACCGGGGCCGCCGCGCTGCGCGCCACCCCGGCGGCCGCCCCGCGCGACGCCCCCGGGCGACGTGCCGAACGTCACGCGCCGCGGGTCGCCAGGTGGCGCAGGGCCAGCCGGTAACCGTCCACGCCCAGCCCGCAGATCACCCCGGTGGCCACCGCGGAGACCACCGAATGGTGCCGGAACTCCTCGCGGGCGTGGATGTTGGAGATGTGCACCTCGACCAGCGGGCCGCGCAGCAGGGCGCAGGCATCCCGGACCGCGATCGAGTAGTGCGACCAGGCGGCCGGGTTGAGCACCACGGCCGCGCCCTCGTCGGCGGCCGCGTGCAGCCAGCCCAGCAGCTCGTGCTCGGCGTCGGTCTGCCGGACCACCACGTCCAGCCCCAGCTCGCGGCCGGTCTCCTCGCACATGGTCACCAGGTCGGCGTAGCTGGTGACCCCGTAGACCTCGACCTGGCGGGTGCCGAGCCGGCCCAGGTTCGGCCCGTTGAGCACGTAGACCCTCACGAGCTGATCTCCTCGTACGCCCGCGCCAGCAGCTCGTCCGGCGGCCCCTCCAGGATCGCCGGGCGGGCCAGGCCGTCCAGCACCACGAAGCGCAGCCGGCTGCCCCGGGCCTTCTTGTCCACCCGCATGGCGGCCAGCAGCTCCGGCCAGGCGTCGGCCCGGTAGCCGGTGGGCAGGCCGAGCGCCGCCACCACGGCCCGGTGCCGCTCCGCGGTGGCCGCGTCCAGCCGCCCGGCCAGCCGCGCCAGGGTGGCCGCGTAGACCAGGCCCACGGCGACGGCGTGCCCGTGCCGCCAGCGGTAGCCCTCCACCTTCTCGATCGCGTGGGCCAGCGTGTGCCCGTAGTTGAGCACCTCACGCACCCCGGACTCGCGCAGGTCACCGGAGACCACGTCCGCCTTGACCCGCACCGCCCGCTCGATCAGCTCGCGGGTCACCGGCCCGGTCGGGTCCAGCGCGGCGGCGCGGTCCCGCTCCACCAGGTCGAGGATCACCGGGTCGGCGATGAACCCGCACTTGACCACCTCGGCCATCCCGGCGGCCAGGTCGGCCGGCGGCAGGCTGTCCAGCGTCGCGAGGTCGCAGATCACCCCGGCCGGCGGGTGGAAGGCGCCGACCAGGTTCTTGCCGGCCGCCGTGTTGATCCCCGTCTTGCCGCCGACGGCGGCGTCGACCATGCCGAGCAGGGAGGTCGCCACCGGCACCCAGCGCACCCCGCGCAGCCAGGTGGCCGCCACGAACCCGGCCAGGTCGGTGACCGCGCCGCCGCCCACCCCGACCACCGCGTCGCTGCGGGTGAAGCCCGCCTCGCCGAGCCGGTCCCAGCATGCCGCGGCCACGTCGACGTGCTTGCCCGCCTCGGCGTCCGGCACCTCGATGAGCAGCGGGGTCACCCCGCCTTCGCGCACCCGCCCGGCCAGCTCCTCGGCCAGCCCTTTGAGCGGCGGCGCGTGCAGGAAGGCCACCCGCTCGGCGTCGGGCAGCAGCCGGGGCGGCGGGTCCAACAGGTCGCGTCCCACCAGCACGTCGTACGGTCGGTCGCCGCCGACCGGGATCCGGGTCACCTCGTCCATCGCGGGCAGCCTAGTCGAGCCGGCGGCGTCGGGGCGGCGACTGTCCACTCCGTGGCCGATCCGCCGTCCCCGACGTTTGACCGGACAGGAGCGGGCAGTAACGGGGGGACGAGACCCCCGACGGCGGAGGTGCAGGCATGACCCGACCAACCATCGACGGCGCGGACATCCGGGTGCCGGCGACGATCCTCGGCGTGGGCCTCGGCGGCTTCGTCGACGGCATCCTGCTCCACCAGGTGCTCCAGTGGCACCACATGCTGAGCAGCACGAACACCGACCGGATCGGGGTCAGGTACTACCCGGTGGACACCGTGGCCGGGCTCAGGATGAACACGCTCTGGGACGGGCTGTTCCACACGGCCACCTGGGTGGCGGTGCTGACCGGCCTGGCCCTGCTCTACGCCCGGGTCACCCGGTCCCGCGGGCGGCTGTGGCGCTCCCCCGCGCTGTGGGGCTGGGCCCTGGTCGGCTGGGGCCTGTTCAACCTGGTCGAAGGGATCGTCGACCATCAGATCCTCGGCATCCACCACGTGCGCGGTGGCCCGCACCAGCTCTGGTGGGACCTCGGCTTCCTGGCCCTCGGTGTGGTCCTCGTCGTGATCGGCTGGGCGGTGCAGCGGCGCGCCTCGACCGTCGACCTCTGCGGGCCGGAGCCGCGGTGAGCCTCGCCCACGCCGGGCACGCCGCCGGCGGCTTCCCGGCCGCCGCGCTCGTACCCCCGGTCCTGTTCTGGGTCTACCTGGCGGCGGCCCTGCGGCAGCGGGACCCGGGCCGGCCCGGGTGGGACCACCGGCGGACGGCGAGCTTCGGCCTCGGCGCGGCGCTGCTCGCCGCCGGCCTGCTGCTCACCGCCGCCGACCTGCCCGGGCACATGGCGCAGCACCTGGTGCTCGGCATGCTGGCGCCGCTGGCCCTGGTGCTCGGCGCACCCGGCACGCTGGCCCTGCGGACGGTGGACCGGCGGGCCGGTCGCGCGGCGCTGCGGCTGCTGCGCCACCCGGCCCTCCAGGTGCTCGCCCACCCGGTGACCGGGCTGCTGCTCACCGCGGGCGGGCTCTGGCTGCTGTACCTCACCCCGCTGTACCGGGCCACCCTGACCCACCCGGCGCTGCACGGGCTGGTGCTGCTGCACTTCGTGCTCAGCGGCTACCTGTTCACCTGGTCGATCGCCGGGCCGGATCCCGGCCCGCACCGGCCCCGGGTCCCGGTCCGGCTGGTCGTGCTCGGGTTGGGCGTGGCGGCGCACGCCGTGCTCGCCCAGCTCCTCTACGCCGGGCTGCTCGTGGACGTGCCGGCGACCGGGGACGAGCTGCGGGCCGGCGCGACGGTCATGTACTACGGCGGCGACCTGGCCGAGATCCTGCTGGCCCTCGCCCTGCTGGTCACCTGGCGGCCGGAGCGGGCGCCCCGGCCCGTGGCGGTCAGGGCTTGAGCAGGGCCGCGATCTCGGTCGCGATCTCCTCCGGGGTACGCCCGTCGGTCAGCACCGTCGCGGTGGCCACCTCGGCGTAGAGCGGGCGGCGCTGCTCCATGAGGTGCCGGAGGGTGGCGCGCGGGTTCAGCGCCAGCAGCGGCCGGCCGGCCCCCAGGCCGATCCGCTTCACGGCGTCGGACAGCTCCACCGACAGGTGCACCACGGTGTGCCCGACCAGCGCGGCGCGGTTCTCCTCGGCCAGGACCGCGCCGCCGCCGAGGGCGAGCACGCCCGCGTGTGAGGCCAGTCCCGCCGCCACCGCGGCCCGTTCGAGGGTACGGAAGTGCTCCTCCCCCTCGTCCACGAAGATCTCCGGGATCGGCTTGCCGGCGAGCTGCTCGATGTCGCCGTCGGTGTCCCGGAACCCGACGCCGAGCGCCGCCGCGAGCGCGCGCCCCACCGTGGTCTTGCCGGAGCCGGGCGCCCCGACCAGCACGCAGACCGGCCGGGTGCTCACTTGATGACCAGGGCGTCGAGGTAACCGGACAGGTTGCGGCGCATCTCGGCGACCGAGTCGCCGCCGAACTTCTCCACGGCCGCCTCCGCCAGCACCAGGGCCACCATGGCCTCGGCCACCACGGCCGCGGCCGGCACCGCGCACACGTCCGAGCGCTGGTTGATGGCGGTGGCCGGCTCGCCGGTGAGCACGTCGACCGTGGACAGCGCCCGGTTCAGCGAGGAGATCGGCTTCATGGCCGCCTTCACCCGCAGCGGCTCGCCGGTGGTGATGCCGCCCTCCAGCCCGCCGGCCCGGTCGGTCACCCGGCGCACCCCGGTGGCGGTCGGCAGGATCTCGTCGTGCGCCTCGGAGCCGCGCGAGCGCGCCTGCGTCCAACCGTCGCCGATCTCCACGCCCTTGATGGCCTGGATCGACATCAGCGCGGTGGCCAGCCGGGCGTCGAGCTTGCGGTCCCACTGCACGTGGCTGCCCAGGCCCGGTGGCACCCCGTACGCCAGCACCTCGACCACGCCGCCGAGCGTGTCGGCCGCCTTCTTGGCGGCGTCGACCTCGGCGACCATCCGGGCGCTCGCCTCCGGGTCGAGGCAGCGCAGCGGGTCGGCGTCGATCCGGGCGGCGTCGGACGGGGTCGGGCGCAGGCCGGGCTTGACGCCGATCGGACCGAGCTCCACCACGTGGGAGACGATCTCGACGCCGAGGGCCTGCTGCACCAGGGCCTTGGCGATCGTGCCCACGGCGACCCGAGCGGCGGTCTCCCGGGCGCTGGCCCGCTCCAGGATCGGCCGGGCGTCGGTGTGGCCGTACTTCTGCATGCCGGCCAGGTCGGCGTGGCCGGGGCGGGGGCGGGTGAGCGGGAGGTTGCGGGCCTGCCCGGCCAGCTCCTCCGCGTCGACCGGGTCGGCGGCCATCACGGTGCGCCACTTCGGCCACTCCGAGTTGCCCACCCGGATGGCCACCGGGCTGCCGAGCGTCACGCCGTGCCGGAGCCCGCCGATGACCTCGACCTCGTCCTGCTCGAAGGACATCCGGGCGCCCCGGCCGTAGCCGAGCCGGCGCCGGGCCAGCTCGCCGGAGATTTCCGCGGTGGTCACCTCGATGCCGGCGGGCACCCCCTCCAGCAGCGCGACGAGGGCGGGTCCGTGCGATTCACCTGCAGTCAGCCAGCGCAACACAGCGGTCAGTCTGTCACGCCCGGTGTCCAGCGGATCGTCCCGCCCGCCGCGTCCCGCCCTGCGGACGCGGCCGTCCGCCCGGCGGGCGGTGACCGCGCGGTCAGGCCTCCGCGCGGGCCCCGGCCAGCGCGGCGCGCATCGCGTCGCGGGGCGCGGACACGCCGGTGAACTGCTCGAACTGGCCGACCGCCTGGGCCAGCAACAGGTCCAGCCCGGAGACCACCCGGCAGCCGGCGGCGACCGCCGCCGCGGCGAGCGGTGTGGGCCACGGGTCGTAGACCACGTCGAAGAAGACCGTCCCGGGCCGCCAGTCGAAGTTGTCCGCGAGCGGGTCGGCCACGCCCTTCGGCACCGTGGAGACCACGAGGTCGGCCCGGGCGTGCGCCGGGGCGCCGTCCCAGGGCGCGCCGGCCAGCGGAACGCCGACCGCCTCGGCCGTCGAGCCCAGCTCCCGCACCGCCTCCGGCCGCCGCGCCACCACTGTCACCTCGGCCGCGCCGATCCGGGCCGCCGCCGCGATGGCCGCCCGGGCGGTGCCGCCCGCGCCCAGCACGGTGACCGTGGCACCGGCCGCGCAGCCGGCGCCGGTGAGCACGTCGACCATGCCCGCGACGTCGGTGTTGTCGGCGTACCAGGTGCCGTCCGGCCGGCGTACCAACGTGTTGGCGGCGCCGACCGCGGCGGCGATCGGCGAGGCCTCGTCGGCCACCGCGAGCGCCGCCTCCTTGCCCGGCATGGTGACCGACAGGCCGGCCCACTCCGGGCCGAGGCCCGCGACCAGGCCGGCCAGCTCGTCGGCCGCGCACTCGATCCGGGTGTACGACCACCCGGTCAGCCCGGCCGCCGCGTACCCGGCGTTGTGGATCACCGGGGAGAGCGAGTGGGCGATCGGCCGGCCGACCACGGCGGCCTTCATCAGGTGCAGTTCTCCCCGGTGAGCACCTTGTTGTCGCACATCTGCCGCTGCAGCTTGCGGAAGTCGGCGTCGTTCGAGCCGTAGCCCATGGTGCCCTTCTGGTCCACCGTCATGAAGAAGATCCAGTCGCCGGGCGGCGGCTCCAGGGCGCCCTTGAGCGCGGCCTCACCCGGGTTGCTGATCGGGGTGATCGGCAGGCCGGCGACGTTGTGCGTGTTGTACGGGTTCTTCAGGTCGTTGATCTCGCTCTGCAGCAGGTCGTCGGAGTCCTTCGGGTCCTTGCCCTGCAGGCGGAAGTAGTAGTTGATGCCGCTGTCGATGCCGAGGCACTTGCAGCCGATCTTGCCGGCGTAGACCCGGTTGTAGATCACCCGGGAGACCTTCGGCAGGTCCACCGCGTTGACCGACTCGGCCTCGGCGATCGAGGCGGTGATCAGCGCCTCGTACGGCGAGATCTTCCGCTCCTTCTGCGCCCGGTCGACGAAGTCGAGCTGCTGGGCCACGGTCAGGAACTGGTCCACCATCATCGACAGGATCTGCTCGGCGGTCGCCTTCGGCGGGATCTCGTAGGTGGACGGGTAGAGGAAGCCCTCGATGCTCTTCGGGCCCTTCTTGCCGTCTTCCCGGTTGAACCAGAAGGCGGGCACGCCCAGCTTGACCGGGTCCTTCGCGGCGGTCTGGAAGTCCTTGACCGGGATCTTGGTCTGCTTGGAGAGGATCTGGTAGATGTTCACGCTGATCGTGCCCTCGGGGATGGTCACCCCGTTGACCACCCGGCTCTTCGGGTCGAGCATCAGCGTGATCACGTCCGCGGCCTTCATCTGCTTGCGGACCTTGTAGCGGCCGACCTGGATGTTCTTGCTGCGCGAGTTCGCGTCGGCGGCCTCGATGAACGCCTTGGTGCTCTTCACCACGCCGGCGTCGTAGAGGGTGATCCCCATGTCGGTGAGGGTGTCGCCGGCCTTCACCTCGATCAGCACCTCGCCCGTGCCCGGCCCGTCGTAGTCCGGGGTGACGAAGTGGTTGCGGATCCGGTCGAAGCCTACGTACGCGCCGCCGCCGATGCCGCCCAGCAGCACGATCGCCATCAGCAGGGCGAAGATGGTCTTGCCCCGGCCGCCACCCGAACCACCGTTGCGCTTGCGCACGGCGCTGCGCCGGTGCCGGCCCTTCTCCCCCCTCTCCGCCTCGTCGAACCCCAGATCAAGATCGTCGATCATTGCGTCCGCCTCCGCTGCGCGTCCAGCCAGCTCTGCAGAATCTCCACCGCGGCGGCCTGGTCGACCACCGCCCGTTGGCGCTTTCCCCGGACGCCCCGTTCGGCCAGCCTACGACTCGCGACCACGGTCGACATCCTCTCGTCCGTCAGCGTCACCGGAATCGACCCCATTACATCGGCCAACCGGGCAGCGTACGCTGAGACGTTCGCCGCCGCGGGACCATGCTTTCCGGCGAGGTTGACCGGCAGGCCGACGACGATCTCGACCGCCTCGTGCTCCGCGGCCAGCCGGACCAGCTCGGCGATGTCGGTGGGCACCGCGTCCGGGCCGGTCGTCAGATCGCGGGCCAGGGTGACCAGCGGGGTGGCCAGGACGCCGTGCGGATCGGAACGAGCCACCCCGACCCGGACCTGGCCGACGTCGACGCCGAGCCGGACACCACGGGACAGTTCAGCCATCTACCGGACACTTCCCCTCCGGTACGGGCCAGGGCGGACCCGGCGGCCCGCCCTGGCTTCCATCGGTGCGCACATCAGACGTCGGCGATCGCCTTCTCCACGGTGGCCAGCAGGTTCGGCGCCTCCGCGGCGGGCAGGCCGCCGCCCTGAGCGAGGTCGTCGCTGCCACCGCCGCGACCCGAGAAGGCCGCCTTCACCAGGTCCTTCGCGGTCAGGCCCCGGCCGCGCGCGGCCTGGTTCACGGCCACCACCAGGGACGCCTTGCCGTTCGCCCGGGCCGCCACCGCCACCACGGCCGGGCGGACCGGGTCGATCCGGCCCCGGATCTCCTGGGCCAGGGTCCGCACGTCGTTGCCGGCCGCGCCCTCGGGCGCCTCGGTGCCGACGTACGCGACGCCGCGGACGTCCTTCGCCTGCGCCGCCAGAGCCGCGGCCCCGCCGAGCACTAGCTGGGCGCGGAGCTTCTCCAGCTCCTTCTCCGCGTCGCGGAGCTGCGTGACGGTCTGCTCCACCCGGTCGGCGACCTGGTCACCCGGCACCCGGAACAGCTCGGCGAGCCGGGACACCAGCAGGTGCTCGCGGGCCAGGAAGCCGAAGGCGTCCATGCCGACCAGCGCCTCGATCCGGCGCACCCCGGAACCCACCGACGCCTCGGAGAGGATCTTGACGAGGCCCAGCTGGGCCGAGCGGGCCACGTGCGTGCCCCCGCACAGCTCTCGGGCGTAGTCGCCGACCTCGACGACCCGGACCCGCTCGCCGTACTTCTCGCCGAACAGCGCCATGGCGCCGATCCGGCGCGCCTCCTCCTGGCTGGTGATGAAGGCGTGCACCTCCAGGTCGGCCAGGAGCACCTCGTTGACCTGCTGCTCCACGTCGTGCAGCACGCTCGGCGCCACCCCCGTCGGGGTGTTGAAGTCGAACCGCAGCCGGCCCGGCGCATTCAGCGAACCCGCCTGGGTGGCCGACTCGCCGAGGAAGTTGCGCATGGTCTGGTGCACCAGGTGGGTGGCCGTGTGCGAACGGGAGATGGCCCGCCGCCGGGACACGTCGATCTCGGCGTAGCCGGTCTCGCCGGCGCGCACCTCACCGCGGAGCACCTTGGCCCGGTGCACGATCAACCCCGGCACCGGCTGCTGCACGTCGAAGACCTCGAGCTGGCCGCCGCCGACCGTGATCAGGCCCTGGTCGGGCTGCTGGCCGCCGCCCTCCGCGTAGAACGGCGTGGTGTCGAGCACCAGCTCGATCGTGTCGCCCTCGACCGCCGCGGCCACCTGGGCGCCGCCGGCCAGCAGCGCCCGCACCCGGGACTCCCGGGTCAGCTCGGTGTAGCCGGTGAACTCCACCGCCCCGCCGCCGTCGAGCACCGACCGGTACGCCGACACGTCGGTGTGCCCGGTCTTGCGCGCCTGCGCGTCGGCCTTGGCCCGGCTGCGCTGGTCGGCCATCAGCCGGCGGAAGCCCTCCGCGTCGACCTGGAGGCCCTGCTCCGCCGCGATCTCCAGCGTCAGGTCGATCGGGAAGCCGTACGTGTCGTGCAGCTGGAACGCCTTGTCACCGGAGATCGACGCCTGCCCGGCCGACTTGGTCTCCGCGATGGCGGTGTCCAGGATCGTGGTGCCCGCCCGCAGGGTGGCGAGGAAGGCGTCCTCCTCGGCGTACGCGTACTGGGAGATCCGGCCGAAGTCCTCGGCCAGCTCCGGGTAGGACGGGGCCATGCAGTCCCGGGCCACCGGCAGCAGCTCGGGCAGCGCCCGGTCCTGGTAACCGAGGAGGCGGACCGCGCGGATGGCCCGGCGCATGATCCGGCGCAGCACGTAGCCGCGGCCCTCGTTCGACGGGGTCACCCCGTCGCCGATCAGCATGAGCGCCGTGCGCACGTGGTCGGCAATCACCCGCAGCCGCACGTCGTCCGGGTGCGACTCGCTGGCCACGTGGCCGGAGTGCGCGCCGTAACGCTTGCCGGTCAGCTCGGCGGCCCGGGCCAGGATCGGCCGGACCTCGTCGATCTCGTAGAGGTTGTCGACGCCCTGGAGGATGGAGGCCATCCGCTCCAGGCCCATGCCCGTGTCGATGTTCTTCGCCGGCAGCTCACCGAGGATCGGGTAGTCCTCCTTGCCGGTGCCCGGCCCCCGCTCGAACTGCATGAAGACGAGGTTCCAGAACTCCATGTAGCGGTCCTCGTCGACCGCCGGGCCGCCCTCGCGGCCGTACTCCGGGCCGCGGTCGTAGAACAGCTCCGAGCACGGGCCGCACGGGCCGGGGATGCCCATCGACCAGAAGTTGTCCGCCTTGCCCCGGCGGACGATCCGCTCGGCGGGCACGCCGACCGACCGCCAGAGCTGGAACGCCTCGTCGTCGTCCAGGTAGACCGTCGGCCAGATCCGCTCCGGGTCCAGCCCGAAGCCGCCCGCCTCGACCGGCTTGGTGACCAGGTCCCAGGCCAGCGGGATGGCGCCGTCCTTGAAGTAGTCGCCGAAGGAGAAGTTGCCGTTCATCTGGAAGAACGTGCCGTGCCGGCTGGTCTTGCCGACCTCGTCGATGTCCGGCGTCCGGATGCACTTCTGCACGCTGACCGCACGCCGGTACGGCGGGGTCTGCTGGCCCAGGAAGTAGGGGACGAACTGCACCATGCCGGCGTTGACGAACAGCAGGTTCGGGTCGCTGATGGCGGGCAGCGGAGCGGACGGCACCACGGCGTGGCCGTTGGCCTCGAAGTGGGCGAGGTACCGCCGCTTGATCTCCGCCGTCTTCATCGCTGGTGCTCCTCCGGGAAAATCTCTCGGTCACCGATCCGCGGGTCCTCCCGCAGCTCGGCGAACTCGTCGTCGTACGCCTCGCCGCGGGCGAAGGCCTCGTGAATCTCCTGCTCGCGCTCGGCCATCCCGGCCCGGACGTCGTCCACGAAGCTGCGGACCGACTCGACGAGACCGCCGGCCGACTCGGACAGCCCGCTGGCGATCCCCGCCGGCGTGTACGCCTGCGCGGTCCGGGTGGCCTTGCGGACCACCAGCACGCCCACGGCCAGGCCGATGCCCAGCCAGAACAACCGCCTCATGCTCTCATCCTCCCGCTGTTCGCCGGCCGGGTCAGCGGTTGCCGCGCCTGGCGGCCCGGCGCTGCTGCTTGATGGTGTCGCGCACCTCGCGCTCGGTCTCGGCGTGCCGGCGCGCGGCGGCGGCCTTGCGTACGCCGTAGCCGAACGCGGCGACCTTGACCAGCGGGTTCGCGGCGGCGGCGGAGACCACGGCGGCCAGGTTCGCGACGTTCGCGGTGACGTTCTGCGCGTGGGTGGTCATGGTGTCCACCTTGGCCAGCTGCAGGTTGACCCCGTCGAGGGAGGTCTGCACCTGCTCCAGGGCCGTGTTGACGTTCTTCACGGTGGTGTTCACGTCACCGAGCAGCGGCGCCGTGCGGTCGTTCAGGTCGGCGATCATGCGGGTCGTCGCGTCGACGGTGTGCCGCAGCCGCAGGATGGGCACCGCCAGCACGAGCACCAGCATCAGGAACGCGCCGGCCGCGATCAGCGCAGCGATCTCTCCACCACTCACGCCCATGTCCTCCTCAAGCAGTGTCCCGGGACCCGACGCCCCGGGACGCGCGACCGTACCTGGCCGGTCCGTCGCACGCCGACCCGTGACCGGTCAACGGGGCGGACGGGCCCCGCCAGCCCCAGACCCTACCGTCCGTGATGGAAACCGGCTCACGACGGTGAGGGTGCCGGCTCACCGAGCGGGTCGTCGGTGAGGGTCGGGTACGGGTCCTCGCCGGTGAGTGACGGATCGGTGGTCGGCTGCGGCCCGGTCCGCTCGTCGTCGATCGCGTTGCGCACCTTCACCGACACCAACGAGCCGGTGCACTCCCCCGCTGCGGGCGCGGGCACCGGAGACGGCGCCGGCTCGCCCGCCACGGCTGGCGGCACGCAGGTGGGCTCGCGCACCCAGAGGTCGAGGGTCAGTTCGTCCCGGCGCCAGCAGGTGTAGCTGCCCTTGACCTTCTGCTCCGGGCAGCGGTCCACCTTCCACCGCTGCCAGCCGTCCTGGGACAGCGCCGCCTCGTAGGCCTGCGCGGTCTCCTTCCAGGCCTTCTGCGACTCGACGGTGCGTTCCCGCAGCCGGCAGTCCTGGAGGCACCAGCGGCTGCCGCTGACGTTGTCCACCGTCTTCGTCGCCGCCCAGGACGGCACGCTCAACGCGTCGAGGGTGTCGAAGACCGGGTCGTGGCTCAGCGTGCGCAGCCCGAAGAAGAGCGGCAACGCGCCGAGCAGCACCACGCTGACCAGGGCGAGGATGCCCATCCGCAGCCGCCGCCGCTCGCGCATCTGCCGGCGTAGCTCCGAGCGGGCGCCCCGCAGGCCGCCCGCCGAGTCGTCGGCGTCCCCCGGCGCGGTCTCGGCCCGGCGCAGCGCCGGTCCGGCGCCGTCCTCCGGGCCCGGCCGCGCCTCCGCCGGGTGCACGACCGCGGCGGCCCGCGCCACCGCCGGCTCCCCGGGGGGTACGACCGCGGCCGCCCGTGCCACCGCCGGCGCGCCGGGCCCCTGCGGTACGGCGCCCGGGCCACCCGTTCCGGGCCGGGTGGGCTCCGGCGCGAGCGGGTTCGCCCGGCCGGCCGGCCGCTCGTCCGGCCCCGCGGGGCGGGCCACCGAGGCGGCCGCCCGGGCCACCGGGGGGCCACCGGCCGCGGCGCGCGGCTCGCCGGCCGGGACTCCGCCGTCCGGGCGGGCCGCGCCCCTGGCGGGACCGCGTGCGTCGCCGGCCGCGAAGCCACCGGTACGGGACGGGTCGCCGGCCGGACCGCGCCCGCCGGGACGGTCGCCGGTCGGCAGGCCGCCGGTGCGCGCCGGGTCACCACCGGCGGGGACACCGCCGGTGCGGCCGGGATCGCCACCCCGGCCTCGTCCGCCGACCGGCACACCGCCGGACCGGGCCGGATCACCGCCGGCCGGGAAACCGCCCGTGCGGGCCGGATCACCGCCGGCGGGGAAACCGCCCGTGCGGGCCGGATCGTCGGCGGGCGGGCGCCCGCCGGGCCGGGGGCCACCGGGCGGCAGGCCGCCGGTGCCGTCGCTGTCCGGCCGGGCGGCGCCACGGGCACCGTCGCCGGGAGCGGCCGGGCCGGCGGGCCGGGCCGGGCCCCGGGTGGGGCCGGCCTGGTCGGGCTTCAGGGGCGGCACCGCCGCGCCGACGCGGCCGGTCGCGCCACGGTCGGGGGCGGTCGGGCCACCGCGCCGGGTGGCGGCCGGCTCGTCCACCGGGGGCCCGCCGGGGCGGCGGACCGCCGGCATGGCGGGGTCGCTGTGCGAGGTGCGGCCGGCCTGGCGCAGCCAGTCGGCGGGACGGTCGGGACGCTGCGGGCGCGGCTCGTCGGCGGCGTCGTGGGCCGCGCGGCGCGGGGCCGGACCGCCGCCGGTGGCACCGGGTCCACCCGGCCCGTCGGCGGCGGCGCGGCGGCCGGACGCGGGCGGGGCGTCGTCGGGGGCACGGTGGCCGGACGCGGTCGCCGGGCTGTCGGGAGCCGCACGGCCGCCGGGCGCGGACGCCGGGACGGCACCGGCTCGCCGGCCGGTCGGTGGGACGTCGGCACCGGGCCGGGGGCCGGGTGCGGCGCCGGCCGTGGTGCGGCGCGGGGTCGGTGCGGCTCCGTCCGGCCGACGCTCGACGTCGGGACCGGCGCCGGGCACCTGCGGGGCGTTTCCGGTGCGCGGCACCATCGGGTGGTCCGGCTCCCCCGCGCGACGACGGCCAGCGCTCCGACCGGCGCCACCGTCCACGGTGGGCACGCCGGCGTTGGACGGCTCGGGGCGTTGCGGGGCGCGACCACGACGCGGCTCGGGCTCGCCCGGCTGCGGCCCGCCGGTCACCGGGTCGGTGGGCCGGCCGACGCCGGGCGCGGCGGCGCGCGCCGAGGGCACGCCGGTGCGGCCGGGATCCACGGCGGCCCGCCGGCCGGCACCGGAGACGGGCTGGACCGTGGGGTCGACCGGGCCCGCGGGGGCGCGCCGGCCGGCACCGGAGACGGGCTGGACCGTGGGGTCGGCCGGGCCCGCGGGGGCGCGCCGGCCGGTGGCGGGCGGAGCGCCGTCGGGCACGGCCCGCCGGTGACCGCCGGTGACCGGGGGGACGCCGGGAGCGAGGTCGGGTGCACCGCGACGGCCGGATGCGCCGCCCTCGGAGGCCGGCCGGCGACCGGCCCCGGAGACCGGGCGGACGCCGGGGTCGGCGCCGTCGGGCAGGGCCCGCCGGCCGCCGCCGGGGGCGGGCCCGACCGCCGGGTCGACGCCGCCCGGCCGGGGGCCGCCGGCCGGGCCGGCGGGCGCCTCGGCGCCGTGCCGGCCGCGCGGCGTGGGCGGAACCGCGTTCCGGGCGCCGTCGGGGCCGGGCCAGGCGGGGCCGGGATTCGGGCCACCGTGACCGCGGTCGGGGGCGGAACCGGCGCCCTGACCGGCGCGACCGGGAACCGGGCCGGCGGGGGGCGCGACGCGCGGGCCGGGCGGGCCGCTCATCCGACCGGGAGCCGGCGGCTGCTGACCGGTCGGCCCGTCCGGGCTCCGGCGGGGCGGGCGGGACGGTTCGCCGGGGCCACGGGTGGGCGCGGCGGGGCGCCGGGCCGGGTCCGGTGCGCCGGGCCAGGGACCGTCGACGGGGGGGCGGGGCGCCGCCGGATCGGGGCCGCCGGGGCGGGCGGGTGGCATGGCGGGGGCCGGGCGGGCCTCGGGGCCGCCGGGGCGGGCGGGTGGCATGGCGGGGCCCGCCGGGCGGGCCTCGGGGCCACGGCGGGCGGCTGGGGTCTCCGGCCCGGGTCGGGCGGCCGGGGGCGGCGGCACCGCGCCCGGGCGGGCGGCCCCGGGCGGTTCCGGCGCGGCCGGACCGGGCCGGGGCCCCGGAGCGGCGGGCGGCAGCCCGCCCCGCGCGGGCGGCACGGCGCCGGGCGCCTCCCCGTCCGGGCCCAGGTCACTGCGCTGCTGCTTGGCCGTCCGCAGGTCGTCGATCCAGCCGAACTCCTCGCCGGCGGCCGCCTCGGCGGGCTCGGCGTCGGCCTTGCCCCGCCCCCACCGGCGGCCCTTGGCACGCGGGTCCCGCCGCTCGTCGGGGCCGTCCGCCGGCTGCTCCGGACCACGCGCCATCACTGCTGACCCTCCCCCACGGCGTCGCTGCCGCCCTCGTTCGCGCCGTCGGCCCGCGCGGCGTCCGCCGGGCGGCCACCGCTCACCGCCGCCTCGACCCGTGCCGGCGGCGCGGGCAGGCCGCGCACGATCCGGCGCAGCAACGGCAGCCGGGTGGCCACCGCCCGCTCCGCGCCGTGCCCGCTGGGTTGGTAGTAGTCGGTCCCGACGAGGTCGTCCGGAACGTACTGCTGGGTGACCACGCCGCGCTGGTCGTCGTGCGGGTAGCGGTAGCCGGCCCCGTGGCCGAGGCCCCGGGCGCCGGCGTAGTGGGAGTCGCGCAGCCCGCGCGGCACGGCCCCGCCGCGACCGGCGCGCACGTCGGCGATGGCCGCGCCGATGGCGGTGGTGGCCGAGTTGGACTTCGGGGCGGTGGCCAGGTGGATGACCGCCTGGGCCAGGTTGAGCTGGGCCTCGGGCAGGCCGACGTATTCGACGGCGTGCGCGGCGGCGGTCGCGACGGTCAGCGCCGTGGGGTCGGCCATGCCGACGTCCTCGCTGGCGAAGATCACCATGCGCCGGGCGATGAACCGGGCGTCCTCGCCGGCCACCAGCATCCGGGCCAGCCAGTGCAGCGCGGCGTCCACGTCCGAGCCGCGCATGCTCTTGATGAACGCGCTGGTCACGTCGTAGTGGGCGTCGCCGTCGCGGTCGTAGCGGACGGCCGCCACGTCGACCGCCTGCTCGGCGACGGCGAGGTCGATCCGCTCCACGCCGCGGGCCGTCGCGGTGGCCGCCGCCGCCTCCAGGGCGGTGAGCGCCTTGCGGACGTCGCCGCCGGCGAGGCGGACGAGGTGGTCCTCGGCGTCGGTCGCCAGCGTGAGGGCGCCGCCCAGCCCGCGCTGGTCGGCGACCGCGCGGCGCAGCAGGCCGCGGACGGCGTCGTCGTCGAGGGGCTGGAGGGTCAGCAGCACGCAGCGGGACAGCAGCGGCGAGATGACCGAGAAGTACGGGTTCTCGGTGGTCGCCGCGAGCAGCGTGACCGTGCGGTCCTCGACGGCGGCGAGCAGCGAGTCCTGCTGCGTCTTGCTGAACCGGTGCACCTCGTCGATGAAGAGCACGGTCGGCGGGCCCCCGGCGCGGCGCTGCCGGCGGGCGGTCTCGATGACCGCGCGGACGTCCTTCACCCCGGCGGTCAGCGCCGACATGGCGACGAAGCGGCGGTCGGTGGCCCGGGCCACCAGGTGCGCGATCGTGGTCTTGCCGCTGCCGGGCGGCCCCCAGAGGATCACCGACATCGGTGCCGCGGCCTCGACGAGTTGGCGTAGGGGGGCGCCGGGCGCGAGCAGGTGGTCCTGACCGACCAGCTCGTCGATGCTGGCCGGCCGCATCCGGACGGGCAGCGGCGAATCCGCCGCGGCGGCGGTGAACCCGTCGACGCCGCCGGAACCCGCGGGGGCGCTGGGCGCTCCGGCGGGTTCGCCGAGGGTGAAGAGGGCGTCGGATTCCATCACGAGAACAGTACCGGGCCGGGCCGACGACGCTGGAATCGCGCCGCCGCCCGGCCGGGATGGTCGTTTCCGGTCAGCCGCGACCCGGACGCCGGCCCCGGTACCAGCGGCCGCCGCCACCGCCGCGCGGGCCGGACCCGACCCCGGCCAGGTAGAGGGAGAGCAGCAGGAAGCCGATGAGCATGAGGGTGTGGGTGTTGAACAGGTCGGGCGCGCCGAAGTTCGTGTTCAGGAAGTCGATCAACAGGGCGAAGCCGAACACGATGGCCGCGAGAATGGCGAGCATGGTCGTTCCTCCGGTGGGGGGTCCCAGTAGGTCGGCGACGGATGTACCCAATCGGTCTGTTCGTCAATCTCCACCGTGGAACGCCCCTGCCGGGGGCAGGTGTTTCCGGTCAGCGGTCGGTGGCGAGGATCGCGTACCGGACGGAGTCCCACCAGGAGCCCCGGACCAGCAGGTGGTCCCGGCTGATGCCCTCGCACCGCAGGCCGGCCTTCTCCAGCACCCGCCGCGAGGCGACGTGGTCCGGCCGGGTCGTCGCCTCCACGCGGTGCAGCCCCACCGGCCCGAACGCCAGGTCGAGCAGGAGCCCGGCGATCGCGGTGCCGAGCCCGCGGCCCCAGTGGTCGGGGTGCACCACGTAGCCGATCTCGCCGCGCCGGTGCGGCACGCTTTCCACGGTGAGGGTGCCCAGCCCGAGCAGGCGGTCGCCGTCGACGGCGGCCAGCCGGTACGCCGGCCGCGGCTCGCCGCCCGCCTCCTCATGCCAGGTGGACACGGCGTCGTGCACCTCGTCCGGGGTGGGCGCCCGCTCGTCCAGCACCCGGTCCAGCACCCGCGGCTCGGTCAGCAGCGCGTGCAGCGCGGGCACGTCGTCGTCGGCCCATTCCCGCAGCACGAAGCCCGGCCCGGTCAGGCGCACAGCCCGTACGGAGTGGATGGGGGTCACGAGTTCTCCTCTCGTAGGCTGGCCGCATGATCGCTGCCGACCAGGTCCTGCTGGGCCGGGACACCCTGCTCGCCGCCACCGGTCACCACCCGTACGCCCGGCACGCGCTCTGGCGCGACCGGGAGGCGCGGGGCTGGCGGCGGGACGGCGCGGTCGGCTGGCTGCTGCCGCCGGGGCAGGGGCCGGCCGGCGGCGCGCTCGGTGCGGCCGGGCCGGCGCTGGACGTCTTCGCGGGCCTGGTGGCGGACGGGACGCTGCACACCGGCCAGTGGCTGCACCTGCCCCGGACCAACCCGGCGGAGGTGGCCGACCGGTTCACGGTGGCGCGCCTCGACGAGTGGGACTTCCTCTGGACCACCACCGCGCCACCGGAGCAGCCGGAGCAGGAGCGGGTCGCCCGTCTCACCGAGGCCGACCACCCCGCGCTGGCCGCGCTGATCGACGAGGCGTTCCCCAGCACGACGTCCCGCCCGGGCGACCCGCGGATCGTCGACTGGTACGGCATCCGCGACGGCGACCGCCTGGTGGCCTGCGGCGCCGACCGCAGCCGGGGCGACATCGGTTTCCTGGCCGGGTTGACCGTGGCGCCCGACCGCCGGGGCCGCGGGCTCGGCGCGGCGCTCACCGCCGGGATGACCCGCGCCCTGCTGGCCCGGTACGACCAGGTGGCGCTCGGCGTCTACACCGCGAACGTCGGGGCGATCCGGCTCTACCGCCGGCTCGGCTACACCGGCACCGAGCCGCGTACCTCGGTCCACCTGGGCTGATCCACCCACCACTACCACCTCCCGCCGGCTTCCCCGTTCGCCTGGCCCGGCCGCCTCGCCGAGCCGGCGGCCCACCCACCGCCCCGACCCCGCCACCTCGCCGACCTGGCGAGGCCGGGCCGGAGCGGCGGGGTCGGGCACGGGACGCTCAGTGCGACCGGGCGGGCGCCGAGGCGGTGGCCGGGACCGGGTCGACCGGGCCGGCGGGGTCGAGTGCCGGGCCGGGGTGGCCCGGCCCGGAGGCTGAGTCACCGGGCCGCTGCTCGCCCGCGGCGGGCTCCGCCGCCGCCGTCCGGCACCCCGCCCGCCAGGCCGGCAGGTAGAGCGGGGCGGCCACGGCGAGCACCACCGCGCCGACCAGCATGGCGACGGTGATGCTGGTGGCGTCGGCCAGGGCGGTCAGCACCACCGCGCCGAGCGCGCCGGCCGGCTGGCCCATCATCGAGTTCAGCGAGAGCACGCTGGTCCGGAACGGCCCGTCGACCTGCCGGTGCAGCAGCCCCATGTGCAGCGGGTTCGACGCGCCGTGCACGGTGTAGCAGGCCAGGTAGGCGATGAGCACCCCGATCGGGCCCGCGAGCAGGCCCATCCCGACCACGGTGACGCCCTGGAGCACCCGCATGAGCGCCGCGGCGGGCGCGGCGCCCAGCCGGCGCAGCATCAGCGGGGTCAGGGCGGCGCCGGCCGCGTTGGCCAGCCAGGCCGCCGAGCTGGCCGGGCCGAGCAGCGCGGCGGCCCGGTCGCTGTCGCCCATCACCTCGGCGAGGCGCACCGGGAGCAGGGACTCGAAGGTGACCATGCCGAAGCCCCAGAACAGCTCGACGGCGACCAGGGCGAGCAGCACCCGGTTGCGGCCCAGCAGGCCGAGCGCCTGGCCGACCATCCGGGGCGCCTCGGCCACTGAGGCCCGCACCGCGGCGGCACCCTGGGCCGGACGGTGCTCGACCAGCAGGACGGTGAGCGCGACAAGCGCGAGCGCCTGGAGGGCGATGGCCACCAGCACGGGCAGGGCCAGCGCGCTGACCGGGCCGACCGGGCCGAGCGCGACCAGGCCGCCGCCGAGCAGCGCGCCGGCGCCGATGGCCACGCCGATCACGGTGCCGGCCCAGCCCAGGCCGCGCTCGTACTCGGCCTTCGGGTCGGCGGCCAGGGTGGCGTCGACGTACCAGGACTCCAGGGGGCCGCTGTCGAGCGCCCGGTAGATCCCCTGCAGCGCCCAGACCAGGAAGAACATCCAGAACGAGTCGGCGACGACGAAGAGCACCAGCGAGACCAGGCAGACCGCCCAGGCGACGAGCAGCACCGGCTTGCGGCCGAGCGCGTCGGCGAGGCCACCGGTGGGCAGCTCCAGCGCCAGCACGACCAGGCCCTGCGCGGTGGCCACGAGGCCGATCTGGGACAGCGACAGGCCGCGCTCCTGCATCAACAGGATCATCACCGGGGTGAGCAGGCCGGTGGGCAGCCAGCGCAGCCCGTAGAGCGTGAGATAGCGGAACCGGACCTGGCGTACGGAGAGGGCGGTCACCGGAACTCCTTCGGCATCGGGTAGGCGGCCAGGAAGATCTGGACCGGCTGGGCGCCGGGCTCGGCCGGGTCGGCCTCGGCCCGGTGGCGTTCGAGCAGCGCCCAGACCTCGGCCTTGATCTCCTCCAGTCGGGCGGTCGGGATCGTCATGAAGATGTCGCTCATGCCGAAGGCGTCCCGCCACTCCGGCGCCCACTCCTGCTGGGTGGCGAACCACTGCTCCGCGTGCTGGGCCAGGAGGCGCACCTGGTCGCCCTGGATCCAGTCGATCGCCGCGCGGGCGTCGGGATCGTCGTCGAAGTCGGTGGGCTCCCAGTTGGTGACGTCGTGCGCGGCCTGCCACCAGCGTTGCCGGCCGGTCCCCCGGTCCGGGTCCTCCACGACCAGCCCCACCTCGGCGAGCTGGCGCAGGTGGTAGCTGGTGGCCCCGGTGTTGGTGCCGAGCAGCTCGGCCAGCGTCGTGGCGGTGGCCGGGCCCTTCACCCGCAGGGCGCCGACCAGGCGCATCCGCAGCGGGTGGGCCAGCACCCGCACCTGTCGGTGGTCCAGCCGCACCTCGCGCGGCTCCGGACGCGACCTCTCGTTCTCCATGCCATGCACAATATCTGTGCATAGTTTCCGTGCACAAGAGTTGTGCACAGAAACTGTGCAAGAGGGGAATCAGGCCAGCACCTCGGTGATGCCGCGCAGCCGGGTACGCAGCAGGCCGGCCGCCCGCGACGAGTCGAGGCGGACCTGGGCGGGGCGGTGCAGGCCCGACTCGGCGATGGTGGCCGTCTTCAGACCGCCCGGGTCGAGGCCCTCGTGCCGGGCCACGAGCAGCCCCATCTCGGCACGGCTGACCGCCTCCGGACCGGCCACGTTGAGCGGGCCCGCCACGTCGGAGGGCACCAGTTCCAGCACCGCCGCGGCCAGGTCGGCCACGTGCACCGGGCAGCGGGCCTCGTCGGTGAAGAGCACGGCCCGCCCGGCCAGGGCGTCCCGGCAGAGCTGGATCTGCTTGCTCCCCTCCCCCACGATCAGCGAGGTCCGCACCAGCACCGCCCCCGGATCGACCGCCCGCACCGCCGTCTCGGCGGCCGCCTTCGCCGCCCCGTACGGGTGCACCGGCGTGGGCACGTCGTCGTCCAGATACGGCGTCGGCCGGCCGGCGTGCAGCGCGTCGCTGGACAGGTGCACGAGCCGCGCCCCCACCTCGGCGGCGGCGCACGCGATGTGGGCGGCCCCGTCGGCGGTGACCCGCCAGTCGTCGTACCGGTAGGGGGTGGCCACGACGGCGTCGGGGCGTACCTCGGTCAGCAGCGCGCGGACCGCGGCGCGGTCGGTGACGTCGAGCCGTCGCGGCGCGACGCCCGGCACCGCGACGGCGGCCGAGTGGTACGTGCCGGTCACCCGGTGCCCGGCCGTGACGGCCTGCCGGCACACCTCGGCGCCCAGGAGGCCGCTGGCCCCCACCACGAGCAGATTCATCCCGTCCTCCAGACGTCGAAAGGCCCGCGCCATCATGACGCCGGCCTTTCGTCGACTCAGGATCAGGTCGGGTCGGCCACCGGGGGCGGCCAGGCTGACGCGACGTCTGCGGCGGCTCGCTCGTTGGTGCGACGAAGGGTGGACGGAGGCGGACGATGGCGGCGGGACGCGGTGCCGGCCTGCTGCGCCCTCCCTTGAGCTCGGGTCGCGCCACGTTCCTGGAGCTCTTCTTCGACCTGGCCTTCGTTGTGGCCCTCACCCGGGTCACGCAACGGTTCGTCGACCTGAGCGATGACACCGGCTGGGCGCTCGTCGCGGGGCTCGGTCGTACCCTGCTGCTCTTCCTGGCGCTCTGGCTGATCTGGTCACACACCACCTGGATCACCAGTCGCTACGAACCGGAGCGGTCGATCATCCAGGCCGTCGTGGTCGGCACCATGCTCGCCGGCCTGGTCATGGCGGTGTCACTGCCACGCGCGATGGAGGAGCGAGCGCTGCCGTTCGCGGCCGCGTGCCTGCTGGTGATGGTGGTGCGGCCGCTGGTCATCGCCGCCGCGCTGCATGGCCATCCGCGACGTCTGGTGCCGCTCCGGCTCGCCGCGTGGGCTGCGGCGAGCGCGCCGCTCTGGCTGGTCGGCGCGTGGGGCCCCGAACCACTTCGCCTGCCGCTGTGGGCTGCCGCCCTCGCTGTCGACTACCTCGCCTGGGCCCTGGGCTGGCCGCTGCCGCGGCTCGGGGCCGCCGCGGTGCACCGCTGGCGGATCGCCGGGACGCATCTTGCCGACCGCCACCAGCAGATGTTCCTCGTCGCGCTCGGTGAGACGATCTTGGTGATCAGCACGGCTTTCGGCGGCACGCACTACTCCTCGGTGCGGGCAGCGGCCTTCGGGGTCGCGTTCGCCACCAGCGCGCTGCTCTGGCGGATCTACTTCCACCGTGCCGGTCTGCTGCTGACCGAGGCGTTGGGTCGGGCGGGTATGCCCGGCCGGCTGGGCACCGTGTCGGAACGGATGCATCTGCTGATCGTGCTCGGCGTGCTCGTCACCGCGGTCGGCTACGAGCTGGTGATCGATCATCCGTACGGGCCGCCGCGGCCCGGTTGGCTCCTGTTCGTGGTAGGCGGTCCGGTGCTCTTCCTCGTCGCCCGTACGCTGCTGGAGTACGAGATCTTCGGCCGGGTATCCCGATCCCGGGTGATCGGCCTGGTGGCCCTGCTGCTGTTCACGCCGGCGTTGGCCCGCTGGGCACCGATGGTCGGGCTGAGCGTGGTGGCCGGAGTGCTGGCCCTGGTCGCGCTACTCGACGCGCTGCGGACCCGGGAAGGGCCGCTGGAGTCTTCCGCCGCGCCGATCGCGCGGGAGGCATCCGGCGATCGCGACTCCGAGGCGTGACCGGACGCCATCAGCGGCGACATCTCGGCGACGCGGTCCCGAGCCGATGACGACCAGTCGTAGGTCGTGTTCTGCAGGTCAGTACGCCTTCGCGGCGCGGCCGAGGCGGACGGCCGAGATGAGGAAGAAGATGGCGCCGGGGATGGCGTAGCCGATCGCGTTGGTGAGCGCCGGGTCGTCCGCGGCGGCGGCCGCGACGAACGATCCGCCGGCGAGCACGGAGAGGCCACCGCTGATGATCATCGGCCACTGGCCGCCCATGTTGCGGCGGGTCACACCCACGATCAGCTGCACCAGCCCGGCCACGATCGCCCAGGCACCCCACACCTGGAGCATCGCCGGAATACCGGACGTGCCGGCGACGGCCAGGCCGATCGCGGCGAGCAGGCTGACCGCGATGTTCACGTACAGCAGGGTGGGTGATGCGGTGGCGCGCGACGCGCGGGCGTCGATGACGGCGGCGGCCGCGTCGAACAGCGGGTAGATCACGAAGAGCGTGACGGCGAGAGAGGTGAGGTTTCCGGCGATCGCAAACGCCACGCCGGCCCAGACGATGGCGAAGGCGAAGCGGACGAAGTACAGCCGCCGCAGGGCGGACGCGGTCGTCGAGATGCCGGGGGAGGCAACGGTGGTCATGGCCATCCTTTTCGAGGCTGCTGAGGGGGACCGCGACCAGCAGGGGCACCCGGCCGGAACGCCGCCCTGTAGAACGAACGTTCTGTCTGATCGTCAAGGTAACGGGCCGCGCTCCGCCCCGTCAAGACCGAACGTTCTATCCACCTGTCCGCAGCGGTCGGACCCGGTGGTCGGAACACCGGGACCGAACGTTCTGTCCGTTAAGCTGGGGCTCATGGCGCGTAGCGAAACCGGCGTCCGGCCGTCCGAGGCGCGACAGCGGCTCCTCACCACCGCGACCAGGATTTTCTACGCGGAGGGGATCCACTCGGTCGGCGTGGACCTGATCATCGCCGAGGCGAAGGTGACCCGGGCCACGTTCTATCGGCACTTCCCCGGCAAGGAGGACCTCGTCCTCGCTTACCTGCAGGCGGCCGACCAAGCCATCCGCGACCAGGTGGACACGGCCTTCGCCGCCGCCCTGCCGGCGCCCGACGCCCTCCGGGCCGTTGCGGAGTCGATCGCCCGGGACATCCGGTCCCCCGGCTTCCGCGGCTGCGCCTTCCTGAACGCCGTTGCGGAGTATCCCGACCCCGACCATCCCGTGCACCAAGCCGTCCTCGCGCATCGGCAGTGGTTCCTCGACACGGTCAACACCCTGCTGGCGAGCATCCAGGAGAGCGACGCCGAGTCCGCCGCGCGGCATTTCGTGATGCTCCGCGACGGTGCCATGGCGGCCGGCTGCCTCTTCGACCCTGCGCTGATCTCCGAGACCTTCCTCCACGGCGTCGAGGGACTCGTCCGGACCCACGCCGCACGCCGGCCATCCTGAGCTACCGGGCGCTCACCGCCCCTCGACTGCGCAGCACCTGAGCGCGTCGCTGCGTCATTCCACCCACCCCTCGTACGCGTCGATCATGAGGCCAGCGGCCGCGACACGCCGGAGCGGTCCCGGGCCAACCTCATGATCGACGGCGAGGAGCGGCGGATCAGGTCGGGTCGGCCACCGGTGCGGCCGGGCCGGCGGTGCCGGCGTGCGGGCCGGTCGGCGCCTTCGGCTTGGCGTCGATCCCGGCCTCGGCGCGCTGCTGGCCGGTGATCGGCGTGGGCGCGCCGGTCAGCGGATCGAAGCCGCCGCGGGTCTTCGGGAAGGCGATGACCTCGCGGATCGAGTCCGCGCCGGCCAGCAGCATGCACACCCGGTCCCAGCCGAAGGCGATGCCGCCGTGCGGCGGAGCGCCGTACTTGAACGCCTCCAGCAGGAAGCCGAACTTGTCCTGCGCCTCCTCGGCGGTGATGCCGAGCAGGTCGAAGACGCGCTGCTGCACGTCTCCCCGGTGGATACGGATCGAGCCGCCGCCGATCTCGTTGCCGTTGCACACGATGTCGTACGCGTAGGCCAGCGCCCGGTCCGGTGCCTCCTCGAACCGGTCCACCCACTCGGCGTTCGGCGACGTGAACGGGTGGTGCACGGCCGTCCAGCCGCCCTCGTCGGTCTTCTCGAACATCGGCGCGTCGACCACCCAGCAGAACGCCCAGGCGCTCTCGTCGACCAGCTTGGCCCGCTTGGCGATCTCGATCCGGGCGGCGCCGAGCAGCTCCTGCGCCTCCCGGGCGTCGGTGCCGGCGGCGAAGAAGACGGCGTCGCCGGGCTTCGCGCCGACCGCGTCGGCCAGGCCGGCCAGGTGCGCCTCGGAGAGGTTCTTGGCCACCGGGCCGCGCGCCTCGCCGGTCTCCGCGTCGAGCACCACGTACGCGAGGCCCCGCGCGCCGCGCGCCTTGGCCCAGTCCTGCCAGCCGTCCAGCTCCTTGCGGGTCTGGCTCGCGCCGCCCGGCATGACGACGGCGCCGACGTAGCCGCCCGCGTCGATCGCGCCGGCGAAGACCCGGAACTCGGTGCCGCGCAGGTAGTCGGTCAGCTCGGTCAGCTCGACGCCGTAGCGCAGGTCCGGCTTGTCCGAACCGTAGCGGGACATGGCGTCGTGCCAGGTGATCCGCGGGATCGGCCGGGGGATCTCGTAGCCGGCCAGGTCGGACCAGAGCTTGGCGACGATCGCCTCGCCCAGGTCGATCACGTCGTCCTCGGTGACGAAGGACATCTCGATGTCGAGCTGGGTGAACTCGGGCTGCCGGTCGGCCCGGAAGTCCTCGTCGCGGTAGCAGCGGGCGATCTGGTAGTAGCGCTCCATGCCGCCGACCATGAGCAGCTGCTTGAACAGCTGCGGCGACTGCGGCAGCGCGTACCAGCTGCCCGGCTGGAGCCGGACCGGGACCAGGAAGTCGCGGGCGCCCTCCGGGGTGGAGCGGGTCAGCGTCGGGGTCTCGATCTCCAGGAAGTCCCGCTCGTGCAGCACCGAGCGGGCGAGCTGGTTGGCGCGCGAGCGCAGCCGCATGGCCTTCGCCGGGCCGCCGCGGCGCAGGTCGAGGTAGCGGTACTTGAGCCGGATGTCGTCGCCGGCCTCGATCTGGTCGTCGACCGGAAGGGGCAGCGGCGCGGCCTCCGAGAGCACCTCCAGCGCGGTGGCGGTCACCTCGACCTCGCCGGTCGGCAGGTCGGGGTTCTCGTTGCCCTCGGGGCGGCGGGTCACCTCGCCGGTCACCTTCACGCAGAACTCGTTGCGCAGCGCGTGCGCGTCCTCCTCGCGGAAGACCACCTGGACGACACCGGAGGCGTCGCGCAGGTCGACGAAGATGACACCGCCGTGGTCGCGCCGGCGGGCCACCCAGCCGGCGAGCGTCACCGTCGAGCCGGCGTCCGCCGCGCGCAGGCTTCCGGCGTTGTGGGTACGGATCACGGCTTGCGTCTCCTCATCTGGTCCACGTCTGCTCCCCGCATTCTGTCAGGGCGGGCCGGCCGGCTCCCGGGCACCCGCCAGGCCGGGCCCGCGCCGAACCCCGGACCGGGGCCGGGCCGGGCGGTTACCGTGGCCGGGTGCGTGCCGTACCCAGCTGGGCCGTGGCCACGGCGGCGGCCGCGCCCGTCCTGCTGGTGGCGGGCTGGACGGTGGCCGGCGCCCGGCAGCCGCCCGGCTACGACCCGGTGCGGGACACGATCAGCGAGCTGGCCGGCGAGGGCGCGACCGACTCGTGGCTCATGGCGGGCTGCCTGGCGCTGCTGGGCTGCTGCTACCTGGGCACCGCGCTGGTCCTGCACGCGGCCGGATTGCCCAGCCGGTTCCTGCTCGCGCTCGGCGGGACGGCCACCATCGCGCTGATCGCCTTTCCGCGGCCGCAGGTCGGCGGGTCGCCGGCACACGGGACGGTGGCCACGATCGCGGTGCTCGCCCTGTCGCTCTGGCCGGCCGGGTCGGCGCTGCGGCTGCCCCGGGCCGTCCGGCGCGGCGTGGCCGCCTCGCCCGCCGGCACGCCACCGTGGGCGTTCCGCCGGCCGGTGGCGCTGGCCGCGACCGCGCTGCTGCTGGTCCTCTTCGGCTGGTTCGTCGTCGAGGTGACCGGCGGGTCGCGGACCGGGCTGGCCGAACGGGTGGCCGCGCTGGCGGTCGCGCTCTGGCCGCTGGCCGCGGTCCTGTCCGCCCGCCGGGCGCACCGCCGCTTCCTCGCGCATTCACCGGAACCACCGGCGGCGGACCCGGCCCGGCCGGACGGGCCGCCGGTCAGTCCGGGTCGGCCGGGAGCAGGTGGTTGACCCGCACGTCGCCCTCGGCCAGCGCGCGGGCGCGCTCCTCGACCGCCCGGTCCGCCCCGGTGAGCCGGCCGCCGTGCTGGCGCAGGTGCTCCTCCCAGGACGGCACCTGGTAGACCTCGACGAAGCCGTGCGTCCGCTCCCCGGCCCGGAACAGCCCCCAGCGCATCGCCCCGGTCCGCCGCCGGGACCGGCCGACCACCCGCATCGCCTCGACGAACTCGGTCTGCCGCTCGGGGTGGACCGTGTAGGAGACGGTGACCAGCACCGGGCCGCCGCGTGGCTGCGGCTCCAGGGCCAGGTTCGGCTCGGGCCAGTAGATCGCCGGGTCGCGGTCCACGCCGCGGGTCTCCCGCAGCGGCCAGAGCAGCACGCTGAGCGCGCCGAGCGCCATCACCACGGCGGCCGCCGTGAGCGCCCCGACCAGGCCGGTGACCTCGCCGAGCCCGCCCCAGGCGACCGCGCCGAGCGCCTGCCCGCCGGCGAAGAACATCTGGTAGACGGACAGGCCGCGGGCGCGTACCCAGCCGGGGAGGAACAGCTGCATGGCGGCGTTGACGCTGGACAGCACGGTCATCCAGGCCAGCCCGGCGGGCACCAGCGCGGCCACCGCCACGGCCGGCTCCGGCACCAGCGCGAGCACCAGCAGCACCCCGGCGTAGAGCAGGCCGGCGAGGAGCAGCAGCCGGTTGCTGGAGAGCACCCGGCGGACCCGGGGCAGGACCAGGGCGCCGGCCACCGCGCCGACGCCGAGCGCGCCGAGCAGCACCCCGTACCCGCCGGCGCCCAGGCCGAGCCGGCGGCTGGCGACCAGCGGCAGCAGCGCCCACAGCGCGCTGCCCGGCGCCACGAACAGGGTGGCCCGGAGCAGGATCCGGCGCACCACCGGGGAGTGCCGGACGTACCGGCCGCCGGCCCGCAGCGCCGCGGTGAACCGTTCCGGCACCGGCTCGGTCTCCGGCCGGTCGGGACGCCAGCGCAGCAGCGCCAGCGCGAAGATCGCGAACGAGACGGCGTTGACCGCGAAGACCACCGCGACGCCGGCCCGGGCCACCAGCACGCCGGCCACCGCGGGCCCGACCGAGCGCGCCAGGTTGACGCTGATCGAGCCGAGCGCCGAGGCGGAGACGAGCTGCGCCCGGGGCACCAGTTCCGGGATCACCGCCTGCCAGGCGGGCAGGGTGAGCGCCTGCCCGACGCCGAGGCCGAAGGTGAGGGTGAGCAGCAGGGCCGGCGGCATCCGGTGCGCCGCGGTCAGCGCCGTGAGCAGGACGCCGACCGCGGCCAGGAAGCACTGCACGGCGATCAGCAGCCGCCGCCGGTCGAAGGTGTCGGCGAGGGCGCCGGCCGGCAGGGCCAGCAGGAGCACCGGCAGCAGGCTGGCGGTCTGCACCAGGGAGACCAGGGTCGGCGCGTTGGGCTGGTCGACGAGCAGCCACTGGGCGCCGACGGTCTGCATCCAGGTGCCGACGTTGCTGGCCAGCACAGCCAGCCAGAGGCTGCGGAACGCGGCGATCCGCAGCGGCGCCCAGGCGGACGCCGGCTGCGCGGGCGGGACGGTCGCGGGGCTGCTCACCGGGCGGAACGTACCCCGCCCGGCGGCGGTCAGTCCGGTGATCCACGAACGCGGACGGGCCGCCGGTCGTCCCGGCGGCCCGTGCGCGTGCGATCGATCAGAAGACGCTGACGCCGTAGCGGCTCAGCACCTCGGTGACCGGCTGGAAGTAGGTGGTGCCGCCGGAGGAGCAGTTGCCGCTGCCACCGGAGGTGAGGCCCAGCGCGGTGCTGCCGGCGAAGAGCGAGCCGCCACTGTCGCCGCCCTCGGCGCAGACCGTGGTGCGGATCAGGCCGGAGACGCTGCCCTCGGCGTAGTTGACGGTGGCGTTCAGGGCGGTCACCGAACCGCTGCGCACGCCGGTGGTGCTGCCGGAGCGCCGGACCGACTGGCCGACGTAGGCGTTGCCCGCCGTGGTGATGTCCTGGTAGCTGCCGTTGTAGAGGTACACGTTGCCGGCCGCGTTGGCCGAGTTGCTGTGCCGCACGATGCCGTAGTCGTTGCCCGGGAAGCTGGTGCCGGCACGGGTGCCCAACACGGCGGTCTGGCCGGAGTTCGAGTACCAGGTCGAACCCAGGTTGGTGCAGTGACCGGCAGTCAGGAAGTAGTAGGTCGAGCCGCTGCGCACGTTGAAGCCCAGCGAGCAGCGGTAGCCACCGGTGTAGATGGCCTGGCCGCCGGAGATCCGGGTGCTGAGCACGCCGGCCTCAGCCTCGATCCGGACCGCGCCACCGGTGCGGGCGGCGGCGGCCTTGACCCGCTCCAACTTGGCGCCGGTGACGGTGCTGTCCACGGAGACGACGACCTGGTTGGTGGCCGGGTCGGTCCACCAGGCGGTGCCCGGGATCTTGGCGGACCGCTCCAGCTCGTTGGTGGCCGCCGCGAGCTTGTCGGCGCCCCGGGTGACGAGCTTCGGGGTGGCGCCCGCGGCGCGGACCTGGCGGGCGGCCGCGGCGTCGGTCACCGCGACGACCATGGTGCCGCTGCTGTCGGCGTACGCGCCGGCGGCGCGGTCACCGAGCTTCGTGGCGAGGGCGGCGGCGGCGTCGGGCGAGGCGGGCGAGGCGGGTGCCGCCTGAGCGGGTGCGCCGAGGAGCGATCCGGTGACCAGGGTGCCGGCCACCGCGACGGCGACGGCGCGGCGGAGTGTGGACCTCGTGGGTCGCATGTAACAACCTCCGGATGGGGGTGACGGGCACTGTCATGTGGACGCGCCCGGGGACAACCCGGCCGACCTGGGGAAACCGGCCGGGTCCACCAAAGTATTCACATATTTAAGATCCTAAGCAAGACATGCCTTTGCCCGAATTCGCAGGGCCGCGCGATGTAACCGCGAAGCAACATCATCGACATCGGCTGTCAGAGCCGGGCGGTCCGTTCAGCCGCGGCGGCGGGCGCCCGGGCCGGGGCGCGGCAGCACCTCGCGCGGGTCGGTCACCTCGTGCCCCTCGGCGCAACTCAGCGCCACGCGCACCTCCGCGCCGCAGTCGCGGTGGGCCACGGTCAGCGGCGAGCCCTCCGGGTCGGCGAGGTAGCGGTCGCCCCAGCCGAGCACCGCCACCAGCACCGGCCAGAGGTCGAGCCCCTTGCCGGTGAGCCGGTACTCGTGCCGCAGCCGGCTGCCCGGCTCCCGGTACGGCTCCCGGCGCAGCACGCCCTGCTCGACCAGCATGGCCAGCCGGTTGGTGAGCACCTGCCGGGGGATGCCGGTGCGCACCCGCATGTCGTCGAAGCGGCGCACGCCGTTGAAGACCTCCCGGAGCACGACCAGGGTCCAGCGCTCGCCGAGGATCTCCATGGCGCGGGCGATCGTGCAGTTCTCGACCGACCAGTCCAGTGCCGCGGGTCTCATGCCGACAGGCTAGGTCTGATTGACAGACTCAGCAACGCGCTGCGAGGCTGCGTCCATGACACAGACGCAGGGGCGCACCCGCACCTTCACCTGGTCCGACCCGGTCGCCGGGGCCGCGCACATCGGCCGGCGCGGCGGCCTGGAGCTGCTGCGCGCCATGATCGCCGGCGAGTTGGCCGCGCCGCCGGTCATGCACCTCATCGACATGTCCCGGATGGAGGCCGACGAGGGCCGCGTCGCGGTCGAGCTGGTGCCCCAGGAGTTCCACTACAACCCGCTGGGCACCGTGCACGGCGGGGTCCTCTCCACGCTGCTGGACACCGCCGCCGCGTGCGCCGTGCACACCACCCTGCCGGCCGGCGTCGGCTACACCTCGCTGGACCTGAACGTGAAGTTCCTCCGCCCGGTCACGGTCGCCAGCGGCACCCTGCGCTGCGAGGGCACCGTGCTCCAGCGGGGCCGCCGCACAGCCCTGGCCGAGGCGCGGCTGACCGACGCGCGGGACCGGCTGGTCGCGCACGCCACGTCGAGCTGCCTGATCTTCTCCCTCGACCAGCCCGCCTGAACCCGCCCGGCGCGCTGCCCTCAGCGGGCCGCGGCGAGGCGGGCGGCGCGGGCCGCGCGCTTCTCCTCGAACCGGGACGCCTGGGTCTCCAGGGTCTCCAGCTGGGCGGCGATCTGGTCGCGCGCGGCCTCGCCGTCGGCGTCCAGCCCGGTCGCCTCGAAGAGGTTCCACTGGCGCAGCACCGGGACCACCACCTCGTCCCGGTGCTGCCGCAGGTCGTAGATGCCGGCCAGCGCGATCGCCACCGACTTGCGGGCGAAGCCGTCGATGCCCACGCCCGGCATCTGGAAGTCGGCCAGCACGTCCGCGACGGCCCGCATGGCCTGGTTCGGGGCCAGCTCGAGGGCGGCGCCGAGCAGGTTGCGGTAGAAGACCATGTGCAGGTTCTCGTCGGCCGCCACCCGGGCCAGCAGCGCCTCGCAGGCCGGGTCGCCGGTCGCCCGCCCCGTGTTGCGGTGCGAGATCCGGGTGGCCAGCTCCTGGAACGAGACGTACGCCAGCGAGTGCAGCACCTCGTCGTCGTGGGTGTTCACGTAGCCCGCCGACATGTGCGTCATCCGGGCCCGCTCCAGGGCCACCGGGTCGACCGCCCGGGTCACCGTCAGGTAGTCGCGGATCGCCGTGCCGTGCCGCCCCTCCTCGGCGGTCCACCGGTGCACCCAGGTCCCCCACGCGCCGTCCCGCCCGAACAGGGTGGCGATCTCGTGGTGGTACGAGGGCAGGTTGTCCTCGGTCAGCAGGTTGACGATCAGCGCGGTCCGGGCCACGTCGGGAATGGTCGAGTCGCCCTCGGTCCAGGCTTCGCCGCCGAGCGGGCCGTCGAAGGTCCGCCCCTCGCTCCACGGCACGTACTCGTGCGGAAACCACTCCTTGGCCAGCGACAGGTGCCGGTCGAGGTTCTTCTCGACCACGGGTTCGAGTTCGAGGAGCAGAGCGGTCTGGCTGAGCACGGTCACGGCGATCTCCCTACGGTGGCGTAACTTACGCCACCGTAGGTCCAATCGTCGTCAGGCGCCAGCCGTGACCGGCCCCACCAGCGGCTTCAGGTCGGCGCGGGGCGGCGTCCACTCCCCCGCCGCGGCGGCCACCTGCTCACCCGAGCGGATGTCCTTCACCTCGTCGCCCTCGGCTCCAGGGAACCACACGTACGGGATGCCGCGCCGCTCGGCGTACCGGATCTGCTTGCCGAACTTGGCCGCGCTCGGCGACACCTCGGTCGGGATGCCCCGGGAGCGCAGCGCCTCGGCCACCCGGTTGCTGGCCGCCCGCTCCTCCTCGGCGGTCACCGCGACCAGCACGCAGGTCGGCACGTCCCGGGAGACCGACAGCGCGCCCGAGCCGAAGAGCAGGCCGAGCAGCCGGGTCACCCCGATCGAGATGCCCACCCCCGGGAAGCGGGTGGCGCCGGAGCTGGCCAGGTTGTCGTACCGGCCGCCGGAGCAGACCGAGCCGAACCGCTCGTAGCCGATCAGCTGCGTCTCGTAGACCGTGCCGGTGTAGTAGTCCAGGCCGCGGGCGATCCGCAGGTCGGCGACGCAGAGGCCGGGCGAGTGCGCGGCGGCGGTCTCCACCACGGCGGTCAGCTCGGCGATGCCCTCGTCCAGCAGCGGGTCGGTCACCCCCAGGGCGCGCACCGCGTCGGCGAACGAGGCGTCCGGCGCGGAGATCTCGGCGAGGGCCAGGCACGCCTTGGCCTGCGCCTCGCTCGCCCCGGCGGTCTCCGCCAGCAGCTCGGCGACCTTCGCCGGGCCGATCTTGTCGAGCTTGTCGACCGCGCGCAGCGCCGCCTCCGGGTCGGTCAGCCCGATGCCCCGGTAGAAGCCCTCGCAGATCTTGCGGTTGTTGACCTGGATCCGCACCGGCGGGATCGGCAGCGAGCGCAGCGCGTCGCCGATCACCAGCGGCATCTCCGCCTCGTAGTGGGCCGGCAGGGTGTCCCGGTCGACGATGTCGATGTCGGCCTGGAGGAACTCCCGGTAGCGACCCTCCTGCGGGCGCTCGCCCCGCCACACCTTCTGGATCTGGTAGCGGCGGAACGGGAACTGGAGCTTGCCGGCGTTCTCCAGCACGTACCGGGCGAACGGCACGGTCAGGTCGAAGTGCAGGCCGAGCGCGTCGTCACCGGCCGGGCCGTCGGCGTCGGCCTGCAGCCGGCGCAGCACGTAGACCTCCTTCGAGGTCTCCCCCTTGCGCAGCAGCTGGTCGAGGGGCTCGACCGAGCGCGTCTCCAGCGGCGCGAAGCCGTACAGCTCGAAGGTGGCGCGGATCCGGTCGAGCACGAACTGCTCGATCATCCGCTGGGCGGGCGTCCACTCCGGGAAACCGGAGATGGGCGTGGGCTTGCTCATCGCGTACTCCTTGGGCGCCGCGCGGGACCGCGCGGTGAGGTCGTGGGTCGCGGCCGGGTTACAGGCCGCGGGTGGGCGCGGCCGGGCGCGCGCCGCCGGTGCCCGACACCTCGACGAGGTACGGGTTGGTCGCGCGCTCGCGGCCGATGGTGGTCTGCGGGCCGTGGCCGGGCAGGACGACGGTGTCGTCGGCCAGCGGGAGAACCTTCTCCCGGAGGCTGTCCAGCATGCGGGGCATGCTGCCGCCCGGCAGGTCGGTGCGGCCGATCGAGCCCGCGAAGAGCACGTCACCGGAGAGGCAGATCTGGTCGGCCTCCCAGGGCGAGCCGGCGCCGGGCATCCGGAACAGCACCGACCCGCCGGTATGGCCCGGGGCGTGGTCGACGGTGATCTCCAACCCGGCCAGCGACAGCGTCGCGCCGTCGGTCAGCTCCGCCACGTCCTCCGGCTCGGCGTACGGCAGCCGCCCGCCGAAGAGCTGCGTGAGGTCCATCGAGAGCGCCTTGGCCGGGTCGGCCAGCAGCTCCCGGTCCTCCGGGTGCACGTACGCGGGGATGCCCCGCGCGCCGCAGACCGGGGCCACCGAGAACGTGTGGTCGAGGTGGCCGTGGGTGAGCAGCACGGCGGCCGGGTGCAGGCGGTGCTCGGCGAGCACGGCGTCGAGCCGGTCGAGCACCCCGATGCCGGGGTCGACCACCACGCACTGCTCCCCCGGCGCGGTCGCCACCACGTAGCAGTTGGTGCCGAAGGCGTCCGCGGGAAAGCCGGCCACAAGCACGTCCGCTCCCCTTCCGTCCGGTCGTCGTCCCTGTCAGCAGCCTAGCCGCACGGGCGACCGGGTTTCGCCGACCACCGGCCCCAGCCGCCCCGCCAGGCACAGTGACAACGCCCGATAAACCGAGGCCGGACCTCGTACACCACTTTCCCAGCCGGTACCCGTACACTCTGGCGGGCGTGTGGCGTGGCGCACCCCCGCAACAGCGGGCGGGCAGCGCCCGGCGCCGGCGACGACCAGGGTAGAGGAAGGGGAGCACGGGTGGCTTCCAGCAGGGACCGGCAGCGCAAACTGGCGCGGGCCAAGCTCGACCGGCAGCTCGCCCGGCGGGCCGCGGCCACCAAGCGCCGCCGGCAGATCCAGGCCGGCGTCGGCGCCGCCGTGGTGCTCGCGTTGATCGTGGTCGGTTCGGCCTGGGCGCTCGGCGCCTTCGACTCCGACCCGAAGAAGCAGGCCGCCGAGGACACCTGCCTCTGGACGCCGCAGGACGCCACGGCCAACACCAATCTCAAGGACGTGGGCACGCCGGCCACCACCGGGCTGCCCACCCAGGGCACCCGGACGATGACGGTCACCACCAACCAGGGCGGCCCGATCACCGCCGACCTGGACCTGGCCGCTGCACCGTGCGGCGCCGCCAGCATCTCGTTCCTGGCCGGCAAGTCGTTCTACGACAACACCAAGTGCCACGAGATCACCACCGAGGGGGCGCTGCGCTGCGGCGACCCGAGCGGCAGCGGCATGGGCGGCCCGTCCTACTCGTTCTACAACGAGAACGTCCCCACCGCGCCGGAGGCCAGCCCGTCCGCCTCGCCGGCGCCGGCGCAGCCCCCGGCGTACCCGAAGGGCACGGTCGCCATGATCGGCAACCCGCCCGGCAGCAACGGCAGCCAGTTCCTGATCTTCTTCAAGGACTTCAACCCGGCCACGCCGGCGTACACCGTCGTCGGCAAGGTCACCGGCGGCCTCGACGTGGTGGAGAAGATCGGCGCCCTGCCGACCGTGGACAATGGGAGTGGGGCCAAGGTCAAGCCGAAGACGGACGTGGTGATCCAGAGCCTCACCGTCGGCGAGTCGAACGCCGCGCCGGCCGCCACGAGCGCGCCCGCGGCGAGCCCCAGCGCCGGCTGACCCGGCCGCCCCACCCTGAGCAGCGGCGAGCACCGCCGCACCCGAAAAGCATGTGAGGAGTGACCGTGACGTCCACGAGAGAGCGGCAGCGCGCGGCGGCGCGGGCCCGCCTCGAGCGGGAGATGGCCGAGCGTGCCGCCAAGGCCCGCAAGCGCCGGCAGACCCAGGCCATCGTCGGCGCCGCGGCCGTGCTGGTGCTCGTCGTGGCCGGCACCGTCTGGCTCGCCACCTCGCTCGGCGGTGACGACAAGAAGCAGAACACCGCCGCCACGACGGGCAACGTGCAGTGCGCGTTCACCGAGGTCCCCAAGGAGGGGCGGCCGAAGCAGATCAAGGACGTCGGGCTGCCCCCGGCCCAGCAGGCCAACAAGGGCACCCAGACCATGACGATCGACACCAACCTGGGCCCGATCACCGCGAAGCTCGACCGCAGCCTGGTGCCCTGCACCGCCGGCAGCTTCACCCAGCTGGCCAGCAAGGGCTTCTTCGACAACACGAAGTGTCACCGGCTCGTCACCCAGGGCATCAAGGTGCTCCAGTGCGGCGACCCGAGCGCGACCGGCAAGGGCTGGCGGGAGACCGACGGCACCGGCGGCCCGAGCTACAACCTGGCCGAGGAGAACCTGCCCACCAACAAGCGGCCCCCCTACCCGGAGGGCGTCATCGCGATGGCCAACTCCGGCCAGCCGGGCAGCACGGGCAGCCAGTTCTTCATCGTCTACGGCGACTCCCAGCTCGACCCGAACTACACGGTGCTCGGCACCATCACCGGCGGCATGGACCTGGTGAAGCAGGTGGCCGCGGCCGGTGACGACGGCGCCTTCGCCCAGCAGGCCGGCGGCGGTCACCCGAAGAAGGAGATCGTCATCAACAAGCTGAGCATGAGCGACATCCAGGGCTGACAGCCCCCGCAACGAAAAGCGCCCGCCGGCTCGGAGCCGGCGGGCGCTTCTCGTCGTGCGGTCAGGCGCCGGAGGTGACCCGGTAGGCGTCGAAGACGCCGTCGACCTTGCGGACCGCGGCCAGCAGGTGCCCGAGGTGCTTCGGGTCGGCCATCTCGAAGCTGAACCGGCTCACCGCCACCCGGTCCCGGGTGGTGGTGACCGTCGCGGAGAGGATGTTGACCCGCTCGTCGGAGAGCACCCGGGTCACGTCCGCGAGGAGCTTGTGCCGGTCGAGGGCCTCCACCTGGATGGCCACCAGGAAGGTCGAGGCGGAGGTGAGCTTCCAGCTCACCTCGACCACCCGCTCGCTCTGCGCGCGCAGGTCTTCGGCGTTGGCGCAGTCGTCCCGGTGCACGCTCACCCCGCCGGAGCGGGTGACGAAGCCGAAGACGGCGTCCGGCGGCACCGGCGTGCAGCAGCGCGCCAGCTTGATCCAGACGTCGCTGACGCCCCGGACGACGACGCCCGGGTCGCTGCTGCTCTGCCGGCTGCGCGGCGGACGGGTGGCGACGGCGGTCTCGGCGATGTCCTCCGCCGCGCCCTCCTCGCCCCCGTACGCGGCCATCAGCTTCTGCACCACCGACTGGGCCGAGACCTGGCTGTCGCCGACCGCCGCGTAGAGCGAGGCCACGTCGGCCAGGTGCAGGTCCCGGGCGATCGCCATGAGCGCGTCCGAGGTGAGCATCCGCTGCAACGGCATGCCCTGCTTGCGCATCGCCTTGACGATCGAGTCCTTGCCGGCCTCGATCGCCTCCTCGCGCCGCTCCTTGTTGAAGTACTGGCGGATCTTGGTGCGGGCGCGGGGGCTCTTGACGAAACCCAACCAGTCCTGCGTCGGGCCGGCCGTGTCGGACTTCGACGTGAAGATCTCGATCACGTCGCCGTTGGACAGCGTCGACTCCAGCGGCACCAGCTTGCCGTTGACCCGCGCGCCGATGCACTTGTGCCCGACCTCGGTGTGCACCGCGTACGCGAAGTCCACCGGCGTCGACCCGGTCGGCAGCGGGATGACGTCACCCTTGGGGGTGAAGACGTACACCTCCTGGCTGGACAGGTCGAACCGCAGCGCGTCGAGGAACTCGCTCGGGTCGGCCGCCTCCCGCTGCCAGTCCAGCAGCTGGCGCAGCCAGGTCATCTCGTCGATGTGCGCCGGCGGGCCGACCACCGGGGTGCCCTTGTGCTCCTTGTACTTCCAGTGCGCGGCGATGCCGAACTCGGCGGTGCGGTGCATCGCGTAGGTGCGGATCTGCATCTCCACCGGCTTGCCGGTGGGCCCGATGACCGTCGTGTGCAACGACTGGTACATGTTGAACTTGGGCATGGCGATGTAGTCCTTGAACCGGCCCGGCACCGGCTGCCAGTTGGCGTGGATGACACCCAGCGCCGCGTAGCAGTCCCGCACCGTGTCGACCAGGATCCGCACCCCGACCAGGTCGTAGATGTCGTTGAAGTCGCGCCCCCGCACGATCATCTTCTGGTAGATCGAGTAGAGGTGCTTCGGCCGGCCGGTGGTCTCCGCCTTGATCTTGGCGGCCTTGAGGTCGGTGGACACCTTCTGGGTCACCTGGCGCAGCAGCGCCTCGCGCTGCGGCTGGTGCTCGCCGATCAGCCGGTTGATCTCCTCGAACCGCTTCGGGAACAACGTGCCGAAGGCGAGGTCCTCCAGCTCCCACTTGATCGTGTTCATACCGAGGCGGTGGGCCAGCGGGGCGAGGATCTCCAGCGTCTCCTTGGCCTTCTGCTCCTGCTTGGGGCGGGGCAGGAAGGTCAGGGTGCGCATGTTGTGCAGCCGGTCGGCCAGCTTGATCACCAGGACCCGGGGGTCCTTCGCCATGGCCACGACCATCTTGCGGATCGTCTCCGCCTTGGCCGCGTCGCCCAGCTTGACCTTGTCGAGCTTGGTGACGCCGTCGACCAGCAGGGCCACCTCGCCGCCGAAGTCGGCGCGCATCTGGTCGAGGGTGTATTCCGTGTCCTCGATCGTGTCGTGCAGCAGCGCCGCGACCAGGGTGGTGGTGTCCATGCCGAGGTTGGCCAGGATGGTCGCCACCGCGAGCGGGTGGGTGATGTAGGGGTCACCGGACTTGCGGTACTGACCCGAGTGCCAGCGCGCGGCCGTGTCGAAGGCGCGCTGGAGCAGCCGGGCGTCGGCCTTGGGGTGGTTCTCGCGGTGGGTGGCGATCAGCGGCTCCAGCACCTCGCTGACCTGCGAGGTCTGCCAGGGCGCGTTGAAGCGGGCCAGCCGGGCGCGCACCCTGCGGCCGGTCGGCGCGTTGGAAAGGGCGAAGCCGGCGCCGGGCGTGGGATCCGCCGCGGCGTCGGTCGGGAACGGCACCACGACCGCCCCGCCGTCCGCCTTCCCGTCGGGCCCACCGCCGGTGCCGGTCACTCGCGCCGGCGGGTTGCCGCTGCGCTCGGTCACCGAGCCGTCCGCGTCGCCTGTCGGGTGCACCGTGCCCTCCACCGGAGGGACGACATCGTGGGACACCGGCCTCCTCACCGCTCGCCGGGAAGCGCCGGCCGTCCGGCCGACGTCCTGTCCAACCGGCCGAGGGGCCGGAGTTGTTCCGCGCCGGGCATCGGAACCTCGCGGCCCCGGCAGCCCCGCGCCGCCGGACGGTCACCCGTCCGGTCAAGCAAAGGGCAATGCTACCCGTACGCAGGGTACGCCGCCGCTCCGCCGGACGGACCGCGCCAGGACCGTCCGGCGGGCCGGCGGGGTCAAACGGTCAGCAGGGCATGGACCGGACGCGGAGCGAGCCGCTCCCGCCCCTTGAGGAAGCTCAGCTCCATGAGGACCGTGAAGCCGACCACGGTGCCGCCGGCCCGCTCCACCAGGTCCAGGGTGGCCTCCGCGGTGCCGCCGGTGGCGAGCACGTCGTCCAGGACCAGGACCCGGTGGCCGGCCGTGAAGGCGTCCTGGTGGACCTCCAGGGTCGCCTCGCCGTACTCCAGGGCGTAGGAGGCCGAGTGGGTGGCCCGGGGCAGCTTGCCGGCCTTGCGCACCGGCACCACGCCGACCCCGGTGGCGTACGCGACCGCCGCGGCCAGCACGAACCCCCGCGCCTCGATGCCGACCACCGCGTCGAACGAGTCCCGCCCGTGGTACGCGATGATCCCGTCGATCACCTCGCGGAAGGCCGTGCCGTCGGCGAAGAGCGGCATCAGGTCCTTGAACATGACCCCGGGCTTCGGGAAGTCCGGCACGTCCAGCACCCGGCTGGCGACCAGTTGGGCGACCTCCGGGCCGCTGTCTCCCCGTACCCCGGTGGTGTGGGTCTCCGTCACGGTGCGTCCCATGTCCTCTCGAACGACGGCGGCGTCCGTCATGCCGCTTTCACAGCATGGCGGACGCCGCCGGGTCGATCCCTACCGGGTGGCGGTCAGCGGCGCTTCGCGCCGCCGGGCCGGTTGCCCCCGCCGCCGGCCGGACGCCCACCGCGGGCGCCGCTGGGGCGCTTGCCGGCCGGCCGGGCGCCGACCTTCGGGGCGGCGCCGGCCAGAGCGGCCGCCTCGGGGTCGATGGTCTCGTCCGCGGTGGCCGCCGCGGCCCGCGGCGCGCCCTTCGGCGTGACCTCGCCGCGCGCGATGGCGCCCCGGCGGGCCAGCACCCGCTTGTTGTGCGCGCTGATCCGCGGGTCCTGGTTCTTGAGCAGCACCAGCAGCGGAGTGGCCAGGAGGATCGAGGTCAGGAAGGCCACCGCCATACCGACGAAGAGCACCAGACCCAGGTCCTTCAGGGTGCCCGCGCCGAGCAGGCCGGCGCCGATGAAGAGCAGGCCGCCGACCGGGAGCAGGGCGACCACCGAGGTGTTCAGCGACCGCATGAGGCTCTGGTTCAACGCCAGGTTGGCCGCCTCGCCATAGGTCTGGTTGTTGTTCGCGGTGATGCCGCGGGTGTTCTCCTGGACCTTGTCGAAGACCACCACCACGTCGTAGAGCGCGAAGCCCAGGATGGTCAGGAAGCCGATGATCGTCGACGGGGTGACCTCAAAACCGACCAGCGAGTAGATGCCGGCGGTGAGCACGAGGTTGGTGAACAGCGACGCGATGGCGGCGACCGCCATCCGCCACTCGAAGCGGAGGATCAGGTAGATCGCCACCACCGCGACGAAGATCACCAGGCCGAGCAGGGCGCGGGAGGTCACCTGACTGCCCCACGCCTCGGAGACCTGGCTGCCACTGATCTGGTCGGCGTTGATGCCGAACGACTGCGCCATCTCGGTCTTGACCTGGTTGGCCTGCTCCGCGGTGAGCTGCCCGGTGCGCAGCTCGTAGTACTCGCCGCTGGTGCTGCCGACCTTCTGCGCGGTGACCACCTCGGCGCCGCCGCCCTTGGCCGCGAGCGCCGCGTCGACCTTCGCCTCGGCCTGCTCCAGCGTGCCGACGCTGGCCGGCACCTGGAAGGAGTTGCCACCGGCGAACTCGATGCCGAGCTTGAAGCCGCTGATCGCGAAGCTCAGCACGGCGATGAGCACCAGCACACCGGCCACGCCGAACCAGAGCTTGCGCTTCCCGACGATATTGAGATCGGCCTCGCCCCGGTAGAGCCGGGCGGCCAGACCACTCTTAGCCATCTCAGGCCTCCTTGACGCGCGGGTTGCGGGCGGAGCCCGACTCGGCCGACCGGGCCGGCAGGGCCCGGCCGAGACCGCTGACCCGCGGGGACAGGAACGCCCGGGTCCGGGCGAACATCGTCATGATCGGGTGACGGAAGAGAAAGACGACGAGCAGGTCGAGGACGGTCGCCAGGCCGAGCGCGAAGGCGAAGCCCTTCACCGCGCCGACCGAGACGATGTAGAGCACCACGGCCGACATCAGGGTGATGGCGTTCGCCGAGATGATCGTCCGGCGGGCCCGGATCCACGCCCGCGGCACCGCGCTGCGCGGGCTGCGCCCCTCCCGGATCTCGTCCTTGAGCCGCTCGAAGTAGATGACGAACGAGTCCGCCGCCACACCGAGTGAGACGATCATGCCGGCGATGCCGGCGAGGGTGAGGGTGAATCCGATCGACCGGCCGAGCACCACGAGTGCGCCGAAGACCAGCAGCGCCGAGAGCACGAGGCTCAGGAAGATGACCGAGCCGAGCAGCCGGTAGTAGAAGAACGAGTAGATGATGACCAGCAGCATGCCGATGCCGGCCGCCAGCAGGCCCGCCTTGAGGTGGCTGTCACCCAGCGTCGCAGTGACGTTCTGCTGCTCCTGCGGCTCGAAGGTCACCGGCAGCGCGCCGTAGCGGAGCTGGCTGGCCAGCGCGTTGGCGCTCTTGTTGTCGAAGCTGCCGGTGATCTGCGAGTCACCGGTCAGCACGCCCTGGATCTCCGGGGAGGAGACGATCTCGTTGTCCAGCACCACGGCGACCCGGCACTTGCCGTCCTGGCCGAGCGCGGTCTGGTCGCAGGCCTGACCCTCGTTGTTGAACGCCTCGCGGGTCAGCGCGGTCCACTTCTCCTGGCCCTTGCCGGTGAAGTTCAGGCTGACCACCCAGGAGCTGGTCTGGTCGAGCACGGCGTTGGCGTCGTCGACGTCGGTGCCCAGCACCTTGGCCTTGTCGAGCAGGTACTTGGCGCCGGACTCGCAGGCCACCGCCTGCTGGTTCTCGTCCTTGATCGACGCGGCGGGCCGGTCGTCGAGCTGGGCGCAGGTGATGGTCGGGACGTTGAACTGCATCCCGACCGGCAGCACCGCGATCTCCTGCGGGGAGAGCGTGCCGAACGGCTTGAGCTTGTCGGCCAGCGACGGGTCGGCGGTCAGGTCGGCCGGCGCCTGGAGGCCCGAGGCGGCGGCCCAGGCGGCCGCGCCCACCTTCTGCTCGATGGCCTTGCGCTGCTGCTCGACGCTCTGCGGCACCGGTTCGGCGCTGGCGCTCGGGCTCGGGCTGGCGGCGCTCGGCGTCGCCGACGGGGTCGGCGCGGCGGCGCTGGCGCTCGGCGTCGGGGCCATGCCGCCCTGCCCGCCGGCGCTCGGCGACGTGGTGGCCTTGGCTCCGGCGCTCGGGGTCAGCTTCGGCGCGGCGCTGCCGGACGGCGTCGGCGTCGCGCTGCCGGAGGGGGCCGGGGTGGCGCTGCCCGAGGGAGCCGGGGTGGCGCTGGCGGTCGGCGCCGGCGCGGCGGCGGCGCCGCTGCCGTCGGTGGCCTTGAGCACCTTGCGGAAGCGCAGCTCGGCGGCCTCACCGACGTTCGTGAGGTCCCGGTTCTGGCCGGGCAGGGAGATGACGATGTTCCGGTTGCCCTCGGTGACCACCTCGGCCTCGGCCACGCCGAAGGCGTTGACCCGGTTCTCGATGATCTGGCGCGCCTCCTCCAGGTTGGCGGAGGTCGGCGGCTTGCCGTCCACGGTGTTGGTGGCCTCGAGCGTCAGCCGGGTGCCGCCGACGAGGTCCAGGCCGAGCCGGGGCTCCAGCCGATCCTTCCAGCCACCGCTGGCGCCGCCCGAGAAGAACACCAAAAGATAGAGGACGACGAAGATGAACCCGAGTACGGCGAGCTGCCGTCCGGGGCGCATCTGTCCCTGAGGTGGTGCCACGGCTGTCCTGTCTCCCTGTACGGTCGCGCCGCTTCGGCAGCGGCGGGATTGTCGGGCCGGGGGTGTCCGCCCGACTGCTCCGGGGGCCGGCGCCGCCGGACGGCACGCCTACCCGGCGCACGACGCGGCGGCGTCGCGCGGGGTCCCCGCGTGCCGGCGTCGGACGCCGACCCAACTATCCACTTGTGTGAGTGAATCCGCTGCCCCGTAAGGGGCCGGTGGTCACTCCTTGACCGACTCGGCTTCCTCGGTGATCGTCTCCGCCTCCGGGACCTCGACCCGCTTGACCACGCGGGCGATCGCCGGGCGGGCGTACCGGGTCTGCACGCCCGGGGCCACCTCGAGCAGAACGGTCTCGTCCTCGACCCCGGTCACCGTGCCGTAGAGCCCGCCGATGGTGACGACCTCGTCGCCCACGCCGAGCGCGGACTGCATCTGCTCGGCCTCACGGCGACGCTTCTGCTGAGGGCGGATCATCATGAAGTACATGACGCCGAAGAGCAGAGCGATCATGAGGATCGGCGTCAGACCGCCGGCTCCTCCGCCACCTGCTGCAAGGTTCTGCACGCTTGTCGACCTTCCCATTGGCCTCCACTCCCACCCGGTGGGGTGCCGGAGCGGAGGCGACTTCTCACGTCCTGTACAAACCGCGGCGAAGTCTAATCCCTGCACCTGAGAACACCGAATGCGGCACAGATCACGTTCGGATCACGGCTGATCGGTCTGGGCCGAGAACAGATCGGGCGCCGGAGGGGCATCCGTGCCAAATGTACCATTCGGCGGGGTACGCCCCAGATGGTGCCAGGCGGCCGCGGTGGCGACGCGGCCGCGCGGGGTCCGTGCCAGCAGCCCGGCGCGGACCAGGAAGGGCTCGCACACCTCCTCAACCGTGTCCGGCTGCTCCCCCACCGCCACGGCGAGGGTGGAGAGCCCCACGGGGCCGCCCCGGAACGAGTCGACCAGGGCCGTGAGCACGGCACGGTCCAGCCGGTCCAGGCCGAGCGCGTCGACGTCGTAGACGGTCAGGGCGGCCCGGGCGGTCTCCAGGTTGACGACCCCCTCGGCGCGGACCTCGGCGAAGTCGCGGACCCGGCGCAGCAGCCGGTTGGCGATCCGGGGCGTCCCCCGGGACCGGCCGGCGATCTCGGCCGCCCCGTCGGCGGTGATCGGCACGCCGAGGATCCGCGCGGACCGGTGCAGCAGCGTCTCCAGGTCGGCCGGGGAGTAGAAGTCCAGATGCGCGACGAAGCCGAACCGGTCCCGCATGGGGCCGGTGAGCAGGCCGGACCGGGTGGTCGCGCCGACCAGGGTGAACGGCTCCACGTCGAGCGGGATGGCGGTCGCCCCCGGACCCTTGCCGACCACCACGTCGACCCGGAAGTCCTCCATGGCGCTGTAGAGCAGCTCCTCGGCCGGCTTGGCGATCCGGTGGATCTCGTCGATGAAGAGCACGTCACCCTCGGCCAGGCTGGTCAGGATGGCGGCCAGGTCGCCGGAGCGCTCGATCGCCGGCCCGCTGGTCACCCGGATCCCCGAGCCCAGCTCGGCGGCCACGATGTTGGCCAGGGTCGTCTTACCGAGGCCGGGCGGCCCGGACAGAAGGATGTGGTCGGGCGGGGAGCCGCGCCGCATCGCCCCCTTGAGCAGCAGGTCGAGCTGGTCGCGGACCCGGTGCTGGGCGATGAACTCCTCCAGCCGCTTCGGCCGGACGCTGGCCTCCGCGTCGAGTTCCGCGTCGCTGACGTACGCCGAGACCAGGTTGTCCCCCGTCATGAGCTGATCTTCATTCGCGACTGCGGGGCTCGCAAACCCGGCTCACTCCTCGCGCTCGTCATCGCGTGCGGCCCAGGAGGCGGATGGCCTGCTTGAGCAGGACCGGCACGGGCGGGGTCTCCCCCTCGACGGTCTCCGCGACCGCGGCCACCGCCTGCTCGGCCTGGGCGGCGCTCCAGCCGAGCCCGACCAGGGCCTGGCGGACCTGGTCCGGCCAGGCGCCGGCGGTCACCCCGGCCGCGCCGTCGACGCCCACCGGCACCGGGCCGACCCGGTCGCGCAGTTCGAGGACGAGCCGCTCGGCCCCCTTCTTGCCGATGCCGGGCACCCGGGTGAGCGCGGCGGTGTCGGCGTTGGCGATGGCCTTGCGCACCGCGTCGGGGGTGTGCACGGCGAGCACCGCCTGGGCCAGCCGCGGCCCCACCCCGCTGGCGGTCTGGAGCAGCTCGAAGAGCTGCTTGGCATCGTCGTCGGGGAAGCCGTAGAGGGTGAGCGAGTCCTCCCGCACCACCAGGCTGGTGGCCAGCCGGGCGGGCTGGCCGACCCGCAGGTCGGCGAGGGTGCCGGGCGCGCACTGCACGGCCAGGCCGATGCCGCCCACCTCCACCACGGCGTGGTCCGGACCGGTCGCGGTCACCGTGCCGCGCACGCTGGCGATCATCGCGCTCCTCCTCGTCGTGCCCGCTCGGCGGCGGCGGCCAGCTTGGACCGGGTGCCCCCGCGCCAGATGTGGCAGATGGCCAGGGCCAGGGCGTCGGCGGCGTCGGCCGGGCGGGGCGGCTCGGGCAGCCGCAGCAGCCGGGTGACCATGGCGGTCATCTGCGCCTTGTCGGCCTGCCCGGAACCGGTGACCGCCGCCTTCACCTCGCTCGGCGTGTAGGTCTGCACGGGCAGGCCGGCCCGCGCCCCGGCGAGCACGGCGATCCCGCTGGCCTGGGCCGTGCCCATCACGGTGCGGACGTTGTGCTGGCTGAAGACCCGCTCGACGGCCACGGCGTCGGGGCGGTGCTCGGCGACCAGATCGGTGAGCGACCGGTCCAGGTGCAGCAGGCGCAGCGGCAGGTCGTCGGCGGGGTCGGTGTAGACCACGTAGTAGGCGACCAGGGTGCAGGGACGGCCCGGCACGCCCTCGACCACGCCGACCCCGCACCGGGTCAGGCCCGGGTCGACGCCCAGCACGCGCACGCCGCCTCCTCCCCGATCCACCGGCAGTACGTGTGTTCGACACCCTACTGGTGCGCCCCGACGCCCGGCCGGGCGGACACGCCGGGAGCGGCGGACACGATCCGCGCCACACACTGAAGCGGTCGAGTATGTGTCGCCGCCCCATGTGCCGCCGGCCACACAGCTCGTAACTTCTTGCGCCATGACGGCAGAACCCGTGGCGGTCCCCCACGTCGTGAACGTCGACCTCTCCGGTCGCGCCGCGCTGGTGACCGGTGGTGGCAGCGGCATCGGACGGGCCTGCGCCCTGCGGCTGGCGGCGGCCGGCGCGGCGGTGCTGGTGGTCGACCGCAACGTGGAGGCGGCCAAGGCGGTGGCCGCCGAGGCGGGCGGCCGCGCGGAGGGCGTGGACCTGGCCGACCCCGAGGCGGTGGACCGGCTCGACGTCGACGTGGACATCGTCGTCAACAACGCCGGCCTGCAGCACGTCGCGCCGGTGCAGGAGTTCCCCGTCGAGCGCTTCGAGTACATCCAGCGGGTGATGGTGGAGGCGCCGTTCCTGCTGATCCGCCGGGCGCTGCCGCGGATGTACGCGAACGGGTGGGGCCGGATCGTCAACATCTCCTCGGTGCACGGGCTGCGCGCCTCGCCGTTCAAGGCGGCGTACGTCTCGGCGAAGCACGCCCTGGAGGGGCTGTCGAAGGTGGTGGCGCTGGAGGGCGCCGCGCACGGGGTGACGGCCAACTGCATCAACCCGGCGTACGTGCGGACCGCGCTGGTGGAGAGCCAGATCGCCGACCAGGCGGCCAGCCACGGCATCGGCGAGGACGAGGTGGTCGAGAAGATCATGCTGGCCCGGGCGGCGATCAAGCGGCTGATCGAACCGGAGGAGGTGGCGGAGCTGGTCGCGTACCTGTGCTCGCCGCCCGCCGCGTTCATCACCGGCGCGTCGATCGCCCTCGACGGGGGCTGGACGGCCAACTAGTGGCCTCGCGCACAATGTCGGTCATGTCGTCGCCGGTCGAGTTCCTGGAGCTGCTGGCGCGGGAGGCCGCCGCGGTCGAGTTCGAGGGCCCGCTGGTCGCCGCCCGCGCCGCCGGCCTGCCCGCCGAGCGCCTCGCCGAGCTGGAGCAGGCGAAGCTGGTTGCCTTGCGGGTCCGCGCGCTGCTGGAGCGGCGGCGCCGCCGGGAGATCGAGCTGTCCGGCCTGTACGACACGGCCAGCGACCTGGCCGGGCTGCGCGACCTGGACGACGTGCTGCGGGCCATCGTGCACCGGGCGCGGATCCTGCTCGGCACCGACGTGGCGTACATGACGCTCAACGACGACGAGCGCGGTGACACGTACATGCGGGTCACCGACGGCTCGATCTCGGCGCGGTTCCAGCGGCTGCGGCTGGAGATGGGCGACGGCCTGGGCGGCCTGGTGGCGCAGACCGGCACCCCGTACGTCACCTCGAACTACCAGGAGGACGAGCGGTTCCGGCACACCGGGGAGATCGACGGCGGGGTGGGTGAGGAGGGCCTGGTGGCCATCCTGGGCGTCCCGCTGCGGTTGGGGTCGAGCGTGATCGGCGTGCTGTACGCGGCCAACCGCTCGGCCCGGCCGTTCGCCCGGGAGGAGGTGTCGCTGCTGGTCTCCCTGGCCGCGCACGCCGCGGTGGCGATCGACACGGCCCGGCTGCTGGCCGAGACCCGGTCGGCGCTGGAGGAGCTGTCGGCGGCGAACAGCACGATCCGGGCGCACAGCAGCTCGGTGGAGCGGGCGGCCGCCGCCCACGACCGGATGACCGCCCTGGTGGTGCGCGGCGGCGGGATGGAGGACGTGGCCTCGGCGGTCACCGAGGTGCTCGGCGGGGCGCTGCTGGCGCTGGACGCCGAGGGGCGGCGGCTGGCCCGGGTGGGCGAGATCGAGGAGCCGGACCGGGCGGACATCGTGGAGGCGGTGGCCGCGTCCCGCACCGAGGGGCGCAGCGTCCGCCGGGGTCCGCTCTGGTACGCCGCCGTGGTGGCCGGCGCCGAGAACCTGGGCGCCCTCGTGCTGCGCCCGGACGGCGAGCTCGTCGACGCCGACCAGCGGATCCTGGAGCGGGCCGCGCTGGTCACGGCGTTGCTGCTGCTGTTCCGCCGGACGGTGGCCGAGGCGGAGGGGCGGGTCCGGGGCGAGCTGCTGGACGACCTGATCGCCCGGCCGCTGCGGGACACCGACGCGCTGCGCAGCCGGGCCCGCCGGCTCGGTGTCGACCTGGACTCCCCGCACGTGCTGGTGGCGGTCGGCGACGACGCGATCGCCGCCACCGGCTCGGCCCGGCAGCGGGTGCTCTCCTGGGCCACCACGTACGCCTCGACGCGGGGCGGCCTGGCCGCGGCGCGCGACGGGCGGGTGGTGCTCATGCTGCCCGGCCGGGACGCGGGCGGCGCGGCGCGGGCGGTGGCCCGGGACCTGTCCCGGGTGACCGGGCGCCCGGTGACCGCCGGGGCGAGCGGGCCGTCGACCGGCCCGGCGTCGCTGGCCGCCACGTTCGCGGAGGCGGAGCGGTGCCTGACCGCCCTGGGCGCGCTGGGGCGGGCCGGGCAGGGTGCGAGCACGGCCGAGCTGGGTTTCGTCGGGCTGCTGCTGGGCGCGGTCGGCGACTCGGGCGACCGGGACGTGGCGGGTTTCCTCACCGCGACGGTGGGGCCGGTGGTCGACTACGACGCGCGGCGGGGCACCGCGCTGGTGAAGACGCTGGAGGCGTACTTCGGGGTGGGTGGCAGCCTGGCCCGGGCGGCGGAGCTGCTGCACGTGCACGTCAACACAGTGACCCAGCGGCTGGAGCGGGTCGGGCAGCTGCTCGGCGCGGACTGGCAGAAGCCGGAGCGCGCCCTGGAGGTGCAGCTCGCCCTGCGCCTGCACCGGCTGCGCACCCCGGCCGCCTGACCCGGCCGGGGGTCGTCAGCGGGCGCGGAGGCCTTCCAGGACGGCGTCCACGACCCGTTCGGGGAGGATCTGGTCGTCCAGCTCGGGGTGCCAGCGCAGCACCCGCTGGATCAGCATGGGGCCGGTCAGCAGCGCCGTGGCCAGCTCGACGTCGAGGTCGGCGCGGAGCTCGCCGCTGTCCACCCCGCGGCGCAGCACCTCCCGCATCAGCTTCCGCCGCGGCGCGACGATGTTCTGGTAGAGCTGGAAGTGGTCGGGGCTGCGGTTCACCTCCGGGACCAGGCACGGCATGATCTTCGCGGCTCGCGGGTCGACGTTGTGGCCGACCGCGCCGACCAGCAGCACCAGGTCGTCGCGGACGGACCGCCCGGCGGGCTGGGGCGGCACCCCCTTGAGCCGGCCCAGCGCGTCCATCAGCAACGCGTCCTTGCCGGACCAGCGGCGGTAGATGGTGGCCTTGCCCACCCCGGCGCGGGCGGCGATCGCCTCGATGGAGAGCGCCTCGAGCGTGCTGCCCTCCGCGAGCAGGTCGAGGGTGGCCTCCACGATCGCCTCGTCCGCGCGGACGCTCCGCGGTCGCCCGGGCGACCGCGGAGCATCAGCCATGGAAGTCATGTCAGACATTGTCGCCGAACCTACGCGGTCCCGGCCAACTCCGGCTCGGCGGCCGGCCGGGACTCGGTCTCGACCACCGGGCGGCCCGGCATCCAGCGCAGCACGATGCCCATCCCGAGCAGCGCCACCAGCGCGGAGATCCCCGCCGCCCAGTGCATCGCCGAGACGAACGAGTCGTTCGCCGCGTCGATGAGCCGGGGCGCGCCGGTCCCGAGCCGGCCCGCGACCGCGTACGCCCCGGAGATCGACTCCTGGGCCGCGTCGCGGACGGGGGCGGGCAGGCCGGACAGGGTCGACGCCACGTCGTTGCGGTAGACCGCGGAGAGCACCGAGCCGAGCACCGCCACGCCGAGCGCGCCGGCCACCTGACGGACGGTGTTGCTCACGGCCGAGCCCACGCCGGCCTTCTCCCGGGGCAGCGCCGACATGATCGACTCGGTGGCCGGCGGCATGATGTTGGCCATCCCGGCGCCCTGGACGAAGCCCAGCGCCGAGAAGATCCAGATCGGGGTGTCGGCGTCGATGAGCACGAACGCGCCGAGCGCGGCGGCGGTGAGCAGCAGCCCGACACCGGCCACCGCCCGGCCCCCGTAGCGGCGGACCATGGCGGCGCTGCGCGGCGCGAAGATCAGCTGCGCGGCGGCGAAGGGCAGGAAGAGCAGGCCGCTCTCCAGCGGGCTGTAGCCGCGGACCAGCTGGAGGTAGAACGCGCCGAAGAACATCACGCCCATGGCGGCGAAGAAGACCAGGCCGACCAGCGCCACCGGCGCGGCGAACCGGGGCACCCGGAACAGCCGGACGTCCAGCGACGGGTGGTCGCTGCGCAGCTCGTGGGCGACGAACCAGCCGAGCACCGCGAGCCCGCCGAGGATCGCGACCCACACCCGCGCCCGGTCGAAGCCGTGCTCGCCGCCGTCGATGATGCCGTAGGTGAGGGCGACGAGGCCGACCACGGACAGCAGCACGCCGAGCAGGTCGACCCGGCCGGGCCGGGGGTCGCGCGACTCCGGGACGAGGGTCGCGACGAGCACCACGCCGAGCACCACCACCGGCACGTTGATCAGGAAGACCGAGCCCCACCAGTAGTGCTCCAGCAGGGCGCCGCCGAGCACCGGGCCGATGGCCACGGCCAGGCCGACCGCGCCGGCCCAGACGCCGATCGCCTTGGCCCGCTCCCGGGGGTCGAAGACGTTGGAGATGATCGACAGGGTCACCGGCATGATGGCCGCGCCGCCGACGCCCATGAGGGCGCGGGTGGCGATGAGCTGGCCCGGGTCCTGGGCGTACGCGGAGAGCAGCGAGGCCAGCCCGAACAGGGCCAGGCCGACCATCAGGAAACGCTTGCGGCCGAGGCGGTCGCCGAGGACGCCGAAGGTGAAGAGCAGCCCGGCGAAGACCAGGGTGTAGGAGTTGATCGCCCACTCCAGCTCGCCCTGGCTGGCCCCGAGGCCGTGCACCGGGTCGGCGAGTGTACGCAGGGCGACGTTGAGGATGGTGTTGTCGAGGACGACCACGAGGAGGCTGATCACCAGCACTCCCAGGATCGCCCACCTCCTCGGGTGTCCGGTGTTCTCGTGCGGTTCCACTCGGGTTCTCCCCCCGGCTCACCCGCGTCAAAATACGATACGGGACAGACTCGTAACGGAGTCGAGCGTAGGTGAGAGCGTTTCGATACGGAACCGGTCCGTATCGTTTGTGTCCCAGGTCACCCCCGTTCGAGTGAGCCCGCGAGGGTCAGTTGATCTCGCGCACCTGGCGCAGTGACCGGTTGAGCTGCCCCTTCATCCACCGGGCGACGGGTCGCTCGACGAACCGGTGGATCAGCCACGCGGCCACCAGCAGCAACGCGAACAGCGCGCCCAGCAGCAGCCACGGCGGCAAGTGGGTCTGGGCCTTCTTGATGACGGCCACCCCGACCGTCTGGTGCACCAGGTAGAGCGGGTAGGTCAGGGCGCCGGCCGTCGCGACCCAGGGCCACCGCACCCATCCGAAGCGGTTGAGCGCGACCGCCGCCATGACGAGGAAGAAGACCGTCACGATCACGGCCGCCGGCGCGAACGAGACGTCGCGCGCCTTGGCGAGGCCGAGCAGCCGGGTGAGCGAGATCAGCCAGGACAGCCCGACGATCGACCAGAGCAGCAGGTTCTGGCCGAAGCGGTGGATGAGGTAGAGAGCCACGCCCGCGATGAAGTAGCTGGCGTGGCTGGCCGCCGTGACCTCGACGAGCCACTGGTTGTCGAAGTTCGGCACGACGAGCGTGGCGACCGTCCACACGGCGCAGAAGGTGACCACGCGGCGGTAGCTGAGACCGCGGGCGACGACCACGGCGAACAGCAGGTAGAAGATCAGCTCGACGGTGAGCGTCCAGTAGGACATGTCCAGACGCGGAACGCCCAGGAAGTCCTGCATCATCGTGAGGTTGGCCAGCACGTCACGGGCCTGGATCTCCCGGGTGACCGGCACGGCCAGGAGCACGCCCGCCGACACCAGGACCGCGAACCAGTACGCGGGATAGAGCCGCACCACGCGGGAGACGAAGAAGTCACCGACGGGCCGGCCCCACGCGCTCATGCAGATGACGAAGCCGCTGATGATGAAGAACAGCTGAACCCCGAGGAAGCCGTACGCGGCGGCGGAGTGCAGCGGGCCGAAGAGGGCCGCGGCGGAGGGGTTCCGCCACGCGCCGAGCTTGTCCCCCACGAGGTGGTACGCGACGACCATGATCGCCGCGCCGAGGCGCAGCCCGTCGAGCACCAGCAGGCGGGGGCGCCGCGCGCCGGACGGGGTCGGCACCGCCGGGGCCGGGCCGCCGCCCTGCCGGGGCAGCGCCACCTGCGGGTCGGAGCGCGTCGGCTCGGTGGTCGGGGCGGGCGCGTCGCGTTCGTCCGTCGCCTGCGTCATCGACGACTCCTCGGGGTCGGGGCGGTGGAACTCGGCCGGAGGGACCTCGTCATGCCGGGACGCGTTCCGCCGGGGTGACCGCCTGTCCGGCACGCCGCCACTGGTAGAGCAGCCAGAGCGCGGCGAGCGCGAACAGTACCAGCACCGTCGGCACGTAGGCGTCAACCGCGAGCCGCTGGGCGAGCCCGTGCAGGTAGCCTGCCTTCCAGATCAGGCCCCTCGGGATGATCTCGCCGGTCCGGGCGGGCCCCGGCCACATGAGGAAGGGCAGGATCGCGGCAACCGCGACGACACCGGCCAGCACGCGTGCCGTGCCGTGCGAGCGGCGCACGACGTCGACGAGCACCACCGCCATCGGGCCGATCCAGATCCAGTAGTGCGACCAGCTCACCGGCGAGACGAGAAGCGTGGTGAGGCCGACGACGACCATGCCCATGGCCTCCTCGCCGTGCCGCTGGAGCGCGGTCGCGAGGGCGAGGCCGGCGACCGTCACGACGACCACGGACAGCATCCACCAGATCGTGTTCTGCTCGTCGGTCTCGAGCAGGCGGGCCGTGAAGCCCTGCAGGGACTGGTTGCCGCCGTAGCGGGGGCCGAGAATCATCAGCACCCGGTGCGAGTCGAACGCCCGCCCGGCCAGCCAGTAGTCGAACGACCCGCCCGGCTGGATGATCGCGCCCAGCAGCGTGAGGCCCACGAAGGTGACCGCCGCGACGACGGCGGCCCGGATCCGCCGCGTGAGCAGCAGGTAGACCACGAAGAGGCCGGGCAGCAGCTTGGTCGCGGTCGCGGCCCCGATCCCGATGCCCTTGAACCGGCTGCGGTCGGACAGCGCGAGGTCGGCGACGACCAGCAGCATGACCAGGATGTTGATCTGACCCAGCCCGAGGTTGCGCTGCAGCGGCTCGGTCCAGATCAACACGCCACCGATGGCGGCGACCACACCGAGGCGGCCACGGGTGCCCTCGTAGCCGAGCATCCTGGTGGTGAACCACAGGGCGGCGAGCATCGCCGCGACACCCGCCGCGTTCATCAGGTTCAGGGCGACCCGCGGGTCGAACCAGGTCAGCGGGACCAGGAACGGCAGGGTGATCGGCGGGTAGGTGTACGGCAGGTTCAGCGTGGTGTACCCGAGCTGGTAGACGGGCTGCCCGTCGAGGAACGCGTGGGCGGCCCCGAGGTACATCATGAAGTCCGTCCCGGCGAACGGGTACTCCCGCAGGAACGCGATGTACGCCGCGAGCGAGACGGCCAGTACGGCCAGACCAGGGACGAGGAGCCAGTTCGGCACCGGGGTGCGCGGGCGGGCGGCATGATCGGCCGCCGCGCCGGCGGCGAACCGGCGGATGCGCTGGATGACCATAGTGGGCCGAATCCTAGCCCGGATCGCGCTCACCGCGGGTAACGCCCCCTCGGGCGGTTGGTGACTTACCGTAGCGAGTGGACCGCCCACCGTCACACGGGCACGCGGGGTGGCCGTGACGGGCGCGCAAGGCAAGCCACGCCCGACCACGGTCACCCCGCGCTCTCCGCGGCGAACTAACCGCGGCGGGCGGCGCCCCGGCGCCGCGCCAGGTGGGCGATCGTGCCCCAGATGCCGCGCCGGAACAGCAGCACCACGAGGACGAAGATGCCGCCGGTGACCAGGCCGATGGCCTCGAAGCCGGAGAACGACAGCCAGTCCTCCAGCCGGACCACCAGGGCCGCCCCGAGCACGCCGCCCCAGAGGGTGCCGATGCCGCCGAGCACCACCACGATGACCGCCTTGCCGGAGGTGGTCCAGTGCAACACGTCCAGCGAGACGAACCGGTGGCCGACCGCGAAGAGCCCGCCGCCGAGCCCGGCCAGGAAGCCGGACAGGACGAACGCGGTCAGCTTGTAGCGGTGCACCGGGTAGCCGAGCGCGCGGGCCCGGGCCGGGTTGTCCCGGATGCCGACCAGCACCCGTCCGAACGGCGAGTGCACGATCCGCCAGGCGGCGAGCAGGCCGAGCAGCACGATCGGCAGGATCGCGTAGTAGAAGTAGTAGTCGTCGGTGAGGTCCGCGCCGAAGAACTCCCGGGGCACCCCCTGGAGGCCGTTCTCGCCCTGCGTGACCGAGCGCCACTCGTTGGCCACGTAGTAGACCATCTGCGCGAACGCGAGGGTGACCATGGCGAAGTAGATGCCGGTGCGCTTGACCGCGAGGTAGCCGATCGGCAGCGCGAGCAGCGCCGCGGCCAGCGCCCCGGCCAGCACGGCCGCCGGGAAGGGCAGGCCGGCGTGGATCGCCACCAGGCCGGTCACGTACGCCGAGGTTCCCCAGAACGCGGCGTGCCCGAAGGACATCAGCCCGGTGAAGCCGAGCAGCAGGTCCACCGAGACGGCGAACAGCGCCCAGCAGAGGATGTCCACGGCCACCGCCGGGTAGAGCCCGTTCGGCAGCCAGATGGCCACGACCAGGCCGGCGGCGAGCAGCGCGTACCGGACCCAGCCGGGCGCCCGGGCCACGGTGAGCAGCCCGGACGGCGGGGCGGGCCGGGCCGACTCCTCGGCGGGCGTGTCGACAGCACTGGTCATGCCGGTGCCTCCTCTCGGCCGAACAGGCCGGCCGGCCGCCAGAGCAGCACCGCGGCCATCACCACGAACACGACGGTCTGCGACACGATCGGGAAGTCCGACAGGTACGCCTCGCCCCACGCCTGGATCAGGCCGATGCCGAAGCCGGCGGCCACCGAGCCGAAGATCGAACCGAGCCCGCCGATCACCACCACCGCGAAGACCACGATGATCAGGTCGGCGCCCATGAGCGGGTTCACCGCCCGCATCGGGGCGGCGAGCACCCCAGCCAGCCCGGCCAGGGCGATGCCGAAGCCGAACACCGGGGTGACCCACCTCCCCACGTCGATGCCGAAGGCCCGGGTCAGCTCGGGACGCTCGGTGGCGGCCCGGACCACCATGCCGACCCGGGTCCGGCCGAGCACCCACCAGACCGCGACGCAGAGCAGCACGGTGAACCCGAGGATGAAGACCCGGTAGGTGGGGAAGTCGAACAGTCCGAAGTCGACGGTCCCGCTCAGCTCGGCGGGGGTGGCGTACGGGCTGGACTGCACGCCGTACCGGGACTTCACCAGGTCCTGCAGGATCAGCGTGAGGCCGAAGGTGAGCAGGAAGTTGTAGAGCGGGTCGAGCCGGGTCAGCCGGTGGATCACCGCCCGCTCCAGCACCATGCCGAGCAGGCCCAGCGCCAGCGGCATGATCACCAACGCGGCCCAGAACGGCACGCCCGCCTCGGCGAGCAGCACGTACGCCCCGAAGGCGCCGAGCATGTAGAAGGCGCCGTGGGCGAAGTTCACCACCCGGAGCATGCCGAAGATGACCGCGAGCCCGAGGGCGAGCAGGGCGTAGAACGCCCCGCCCACCAGCCCGTTGAACGTGTTCTGCAGGAACCCTGACATCAGCTCGTCACCTCGCCTTCCTCCGTTCTCGACTGCGGGGCTCGCAAAACCGGCTCACTCCTCGCGCTCACATCTTGCAGTCGGCCGACGGGGCGCGGAACGCCTCGGCCGCCGGGATGGTCTTGAGGATCTTCACGTAGTCCCACGGCTCGCCGACCTCGGCCTGCGGCTTCACCTGCGCCAGGTAGGCGTCGTGGATGACCCGGTGGTCCTCCGCGCGGATCTTGCCGTTGCGCAGGAAGAGGTCGTTGACCTCCTTGCCCTCCAGGCCCTTGACCACGGTGTCCGCGTCGTCGGTGCCGGCGGCCTGCACGGCCTCCAGGTACTGCATGGCCGCCGAGTAGTTGGCCGCGTGGGCGAAGGACGGCCGGGTGCCGGTCTGGGACTGGAACTTGTCGGCCCACTCCCGGTTCTGCTGGTCGAAGTTCCAGTACCAGGCGTCGGTGTAGGTGGTGCCGGCGAGCGCGGCCGGGGTGAGCGAGTGGATGTCGGTGATGAACATGAGGCCGACCGCCAGCCCGACGCCCTTGTCCCGCAGCTTGAACTCGTTGTACTGCTTCACCACGTTGACCAGCTCGGCGCCGGCCTGCATGGTGCCGAGCACCTGCGGCTTCGGGTTCAGCGTGGGGGCCTTGAGCAGGAACGAGGAGTAGTCGCCGCTGGTGTTCGGGAACGGCGCCCCGTCCTTGCCGACCACCTGCCCGCCGGCGGCGGTGATGGCGGCGGAGAAGCTCTTCTCCATGTCCTGCCCGAACGCGTAGTTCGGGTAGAGGATGTACCAGTTCTTGCCGACCTGCTGGGTGGTCACCGTGCCGGTGCCGTGGGCCAGCATGTAGGTGTCGTAGGCGTAGTGGAACGTGTACTTGTTGCAGCTCTTGCCGGTCAGGTCGGTGGTCGCCGCGCCGATGTTGAAGTAGAGCTTCTTCTTCTCCTTGGCCACGTCGGCGACCTTGAGGGCGGCCGAGGAGGTCGGCACGTCGAGGATGGCGTCGACGCCCTTGCGGTCGTACATCTCCTGGGCCTTGCTGTTGGCCACATCCGGCTTGTTCTGGTGGTCGGCGGTCTCCACGCTGATGTTCTTGGTGACCGCCTTGTCGCCGTACTTGGCCTTGAAGTCGGCGATCGCCATCTCCACGGCCTTGACCGAGTTCCGCCCGGACAGCTCCGAGTAGGCCCCGGACTGGTCGTTGAGGACACCCAGCACGATCTTGTCGCCGGTCAGCTTCGAGTCGCCACCGGACTGGGGGCCACCGCCACCGCAGCCCGCGACCAGCAGCGCCGCCGCCGACGCGGCGGCCACACCCACGCTTCTACGCATGTCCAAATCCCTTCGTACCGCGCGGTCCACGCGGGTCAGCCGTCGTTTCAGATGCCGAGGTACGCGAGCAGCTCGCGCTCCCGCGAGCGCACCTCGGAGTTGTCCATCGCCTCCGCGATCCGTCCCTCGGCCAGCAGGTAGTGCCGGTCGGCGACGCCGGTGGCGAAGTGCAGGTTCTGCTCGACCAGCAGCACGGTCACGCCGTGCCTCTTGGCCTCGCGCAACAGGTCACCGACCTGCTGCACGAGCAGTGGGGACAGGCCCTCGGTGGGCTCGTCGCAGAGCAGCAGCCGGGCGCCCATGCGCAGCACCCGGGCCAGCGCGAGCATCTGCTGCTCGCCGCCGGAGAGCATGGTGGCCGCCGAGTCCCGCCGGCTGTAGAGGGCGGGGAACGCCTCGTAGACCCGTTCCAGGGGCCACGGGTCCGGGCCGACCCGGGGCGGCAGCGTCAGGTTCTCGGTGACGGTCAGGGTGGCGTACGCGCCCCGGTCGTCGGGGACCCAGCCGAGCCCCAGCCGCGCCCGCTTGTACGCGGGCAGCTTCGTGACGTCCCGATCGGCGAAGCTGACCGTGCCGCGCTGGCCGGGGTGCAGTCCCATGACGCAGCGCAGCAGCGTGGACTTGCCGGCGCCGTTGCGCCCGACCAGGGTGACCACCTCGCCGGCGGCCACCTCCAGGCTCACCTCCCGCAGCACCTGGGCCTCGCCGTACCAGGCGGAGAGGTTCTCAATGCGCAGCATCCGCGGCTCCCAGGTAGGCGGTGATGACCCGCTCGTCGGCGCGGACCTGCTCGTACGGCCCCTCCACCAGGACCTTGCCGGCCTGCAGGACGGTGACCGTGTCGGCGAGCCGGCCGACCACGCTCATGTTGTGTTCGACCATGACCACGGTCCGGCCCGCGCGGACCCGGGCGATCAGGTCGACGGTGCGGTCCACGTCCTCCAGCCCCATCCCGGCGGTGGGCTCGTCGAGCAGCAGCACCTTCGGGTCGAGGGCGAGCGCGATGGCCAGCTCCAGGGCGCGCTTGCGCCCGTACGCGAGGGCCTCGGCCGGTGCCTCGGCCAGCTCGGCGAGGCCGACCATGGCGAGCAGCTCGTCGGCCCGGTCGCGGTAGCGGCGCATGAGCTTCGCCGAGCGCCAGAACCGCCACCCCAGCCCGCTGGGAGCCTGGAGGGCCAGCTCGACGTGCTCCCGCGCGCCCAACTGCGGAAAGAGGCTGGTGATCTGGAAGGAGCGGGCCACGCCGAGCCGGGCGACCCGTTCCGGGGGCAGGCCGGTGACGTCCCGGCCGGCCAGCTCGATCCGCCCGGCGCTGGGCGGGAGGAAGCCGGTGAGCAGGTTGAACAGGGTGGTCTTGCCGGCGCCGTTCGGCCCCACCAGGGCGTGCACGGTCTCCGGCGCCACGTCGAGGTCGACCCCGTCGACCGCCCGGAAGCCCCGGAAGTCCCGGGTCAGCCCTCGGGCCGACAGGATCGCTTGCCCGGCCATCGCCTCACCCTCCGCAGGTCCACCATCGCGCCGGCCAGGTCGGTGACCGGGGTCACAGGGCCGTCGCGTGCAGGAAACCTACGGCGCACCGGCGGAGTCGAGCCATGTCGATCCTCCACACATTCACCCCCCATGGGACGGGCCCGCTCCCCATAGGGGGCGGGCCCGTCCACCGCCAACCGAACTGATCGGCGGCCGTCGACATGTGGTGGCGCCACCGTCAGCGGGCGGCCGCGTACTCCGGCAGGTCGATCCCGTCGGCCTTGCTGAAGAAGAGGCGGGTGGCGAGCCCGCGCAGCGGGCGGGAGGTCATGGCCCGCATCGACAGGTCGCGCATCCGGATCGCGGCCCGGCTGGCCGGCAGGAAACCGGAGATGCCGCCGCCCGGGAGCTCCTGGCTGCGCGTCACGTGCGGGCGCAGCAGCTCCTCGTAGCGGCGGTAGGCCACCGCGTGGTCGCCCCGCGCCGCCGCCAGCTCGCCGGCCAGCAGGTACGCGCCGACCAGCGCGAGGCTGGTGCCCTGCCCGGTGAGCGGGGACGGGCACCAGGCGGCGTCGCCGAGCAGCGCCACCCGCCCGGCGCTCCACGAGTCCATCCGCACCTGGCCGTACCGGTCGAAGTAGAAGTCGCCGGCGGCCGGCGCGGCGGCCAGCAGGTCGGCGGCGCGCCAACCGACGTCGGCGAAACGCTCGGCGAGCAGCCGTTGCTGGGCGGCCCGGTCGCGGCGGTCCACGTCGAGTTCGCCGGAGCGGAAGCTGAAGAAGGCTGCGGTCCGGCCGTCCCGGGTCGGGCGGGTGCCGACCACCCGGCCGCCCGGCGCGTTGTGCAGCAGGAACCATCCGGTCTCGTCCCGGTACGGCGTGGAGAAGTAGGCCAGGTACGCGCCGAGCGGCCGGACGTACGCCGACTCGGGGCCGAAGGCGAGCGCCCGGGTGCGGGAGTGCGAGCCGTCCGCGCCGATCACCAGGTCGACGGTGCGCGGGGCGGAGCGGGTGAAGGTGAGCCGCACGCCGTCCCCGGTCTGGTCCAGGGTCTCGATCGAGTCGTCGAAGACGTACTCGACGTCGTCCCGGGTGGCCTCGTAGAGCAGCCGGGCCAGGTCGCCGCGCTCGATCTCGATGTCGGCGACGATGCCCTCCCCGCCGAAGGCGTGCACCGGCAGCCGGGCGCGCGTCTCGCCCCGCCCGTCGACGTACGCCATGCCCTGCTCCCGGACGGTCGCGGCCCGGATCCGGTCGGTCAGCCCCATCAGGTCGACCACCTGGCGGGCGGTCCCCCGCACGTCGACCGTCTGCCCGCCGGGACGCAGCCCGGGGGCGTTCTCCACCACGGTCACGGCGAAGCCCTGCCGGCGCAGCCAGAAGGCGAGGGCCGGGCCGGCCACGCCGGCGCCGGAGATGAGCACGGTCCTGTCGTTCATGGTGTTCTCCTGAGATCGCGCGTACACCGTCCACCCGGCCCGGGCCGGGCACTGCGCGTCACGCTAGGTCCGTGCGGAGCCGCGCGCCCCCGGCGACCTAGTACGCTGCCCGTTCCGGGGTGCCCGGTGGCGCCGGTGTACTAGTACGCTGCCGGGATGTCGCCGCACGGTCAGGGCCAGGAACCGCCGTACCGGCGGATCGCCGCGGAGATCCGCCGCCGGATCGACCTGGGCGAGCTGCGACCCGGTGACCGGGTGCCCTCGGCCCGGCAGCTCACCCGCGAGCACGGGGTGGCCATCGCCACCGCGACCCGGGTGCTCGCCCTGCTCCGCGCCGAGGGACTGGTGCTGACCCGGCCCGGCGCCGGCACCGTCGTCGCCGCGCCCCGGCCCGAGTCGCGGCGCGCGGAGCCGGAGCTGAGCCGCGAGCGGGTGCTGCGCACCGCGATCGACCTCGCGGACGAGGGCGGCCTGGCGGCGGTGTCCATGCGCCAGATCGCCGCCGAGCTGGGCGTCGCCACCATGTCGCTCTACCGGCACGTACGCGGCCGGGACGAGCTGATCCTGGCGATGGCCGACGCGGTGCTGGCCGACGCCCCGCTGCCGGCCACCGAGCCGGCCGGCTGGCGCGCCCGGCTGGACGTGCTCGCGCGGGCGCAGTGGGCGGTCTACCGGCGGCACCGCTGGGTGCCGCACGTCATCTCGATCGCCCGGCCGCAGCCGCTGCCGCACGGCATGGCGCACACCGACATGGCCCTGCGGGCCACCGCCGGGCTGGGCCTGGACCGGCAGGCGCGCTGGCACGTGGCGATCACCCTGATGGCCTACGTGAAGGGCATCGCGACCAACCTGGAGATGGGCGCGCAGGCGGTGCAGGACACCGGCCTCACCCACGACCAGTGGGTGGACCGGCAGCAGGCCACGTTCCAGGAGGTGATGGCCGGTGGCGGGCTGGCCACCATGGACGCCCTGACCAGCGGCGGAGTCGACCTCGACCTGGAGACCGTCTTCGACTTCGGCCTGCGCCGGCTGCTCGACGGCGTCGCCACGTTGATCGAGGGCGACGTCAGTCCGGGAAGGTGACCACCCAGCGGGCGCCCTCGCCCCGGGCCAGCCGGTCCAGCGCCGCGGGCGCCTCGTCCAGGGGGATGGCCCCGCTGACCAGCGGCGCCAGGTCCAGACTGCCGTCGGCGAGCGCGACGGCCAGCTCCGGCACCTCCCGATCGGGGTCCGAGGAGCCGTAGACCGAGGACCGCAGGGTGCGGGCCGAGTGGAAGATGTCCAGCGCCGACAGGCTGAGCAGGTCGTCCTTGGCGCCCATGCCGACTACGGTGACCGCTCCCCCGCGTCGCGTCGCCCGCCAGGCGGCCCGGATGGTGACGGACCGGCCGACGCACTCGAAGGCGTGGTCGACGCCGCGCCCCTCGGTGCGCGCCCGGACCTCCTTGGCGAGGGTGTCGTCGGAGTGGAGGAAGTCGGTGGCCCCGGCGGCGAGGGCGAGGTCCCGCTTCGCCTCGGCCACGTCGACGGCGAGGATCGGGGCCGCGCCGGCCCGCCGGGCGGCGGTGAGCACGGCGAGGCCGACCCCGCCGAGGCCGATCACCGCCACCGACTCGCCGGGGTTGACCCGGGCGGTGTTGCGGACCGCGCCCGTGCCGGTGAGCACCGCGCAGCCCAGCAGCGCGGCCTGCTCCGGCGGCAGGCCGGCCGGCACCTCGATGGCGGCCCGCTCGGGCACCACCACCTCCTCGGCGAGCGCGCCGAGCCCCAGCGTGACCTGGAGCGGGCCGCCGTCGGCGGTCTCGCCCCGGGCCACCGAGGCGCCGGTGTTGGCCGTGCAGAGCCAGGGCTCGCCGTGCCGGCAGTGCCAGCAGGCGCGGCAGGCGGGGGCCCAGTTGAGCACCACGGGCGTGCCGACGGCCAGCCGCGTGCCGGGGCCGGCCTCGGCCACCACGCCGGTCGCCTCGTGCCCGAGCACCAGCGGGTACGCGGGCGCCACCGTGCCGTCCACCATGGCCAGGTCGGAGTGGCAGATGCCGGCGGCCCGGATCCGCACCCGCAGCTCGCCGGGGCCGGGGTCGGGCAGGCGTACCTCCTCGACGGCCGGGGTGGCGCCCCGGCCGCGGACCACGAGCGCCCTCACCGCTGGATCGCCTTCAGCTCGGTGAACTCCTCGATGCCGTGGCCGCCCAGCTCGCGGCCGAGGCCGGACTGCTTGTAGCCGCCGAACGGGGCGAGCGGGTTGAACGCCCCGCCGTTGACGTCCACCTGGCCGGTGCGCAGCCGGCGGGCCACGGCCAGCGCCGCCTCCTCGTCGGCGGACCAGACCGCGCCGGCCAGCCCGTACCGGGAGTTGTTGGCGATGGCGACGGCCTCGTCGGTGTCGGCGAACGGGATGACCGCGAGCACCGGGCCGAAGACCTCCTCCTGGGCGAGGGCGCTGTCCGGGTGCACGTCGGCGAAGACGGTGGGGGCGACGAAGTGCCCGCGCGGCGGCAGCGGCGCGTCCGGGCCGCCGGCGACGAGGCGGGCGCCGTCGGCGAGCGCCCGGTCGACGTGCCCGCGGACCCGCTCCGCCTGGGCGGCGGAGACCAGCGGGCCGAGGCGGGTGGCCGGGTCGAACGGGTCACCGGGCCGGTATCCGGCCACGGCCGCCGCGACGAGGTCCAGCGCCTCGGCGTACCGGTCGCGGTGGACCAGCATGCGGGTCCAGGCGGTGCAGGTCTGACCCGAGTTGAGCAGTGCGTTGCCGACCCCGACCTTCACGGCGGTGGGCAGGTCGGCGTCGGCGAGGATCACGTTGGCCGACTTGCCGCCGAGTTCCAGGGCGACCCGGGCGATCCGGTCGGCGGCCAGGTGGGCGATCCGCCGGCCGGTGGCGGTGGAACCGGTGAACGAGACCAGGTCGACGTCGGGGTGGGCGGCCAGGGCCTCGCCGACCACCGGCCCGGTGCCGGGCACCAGGTTGACCACCCCGGGCGGCAGGCCGGCCTCGGTGATCGCGTCGAAGAGCAGGTACGCGGTGAGCGGCGTCAGCTCGCTGGGTTTGAGCACCACCGTGCAGCCGGCGGCGAGGGCCGGGGCCACCTTGGCGACCACCTGGTGCAGCGGGTAGTTCCACGGGGTGATCGCGCCGACCACGCCGACCGGCTCGCGGACCACGAGGGAGTTGCCGACGGTCTTCTCCGCCAACGGGCGGGCGGCCAGGTCGACCATGCCGCGCAGCACGGCCAGCGGCAGGCCGGCCTGTACCCGGGTGGCGAGCTTGAGCGGGGTGCCCAGTTCGAGGGCCACCGTGCGGGCGATGTCGTCGGCCCGGGCGGCGAGCGCGGTGTGCAGCCGGTCGAGGTGGGCGGCCCGCTCGGCGGGGGCGGTGGCGGCCCAGCCGGGGAAGGCGGCCCGGGCGGCGGCCACGGCGCGGTCCACGTCGGCCGGGGTGCCGGCGGGGACCTGCCCGAGGACCTCCCCGGTGGCCGGGTTCTCGACCGGGATCGTCCCGCCGTCCGCCGGGTCGACCCAGTCCCCGGCGACGTGCAGATGGCGGCGGACCAGCAGGGCGGGGGGCGCGTCGGCGAGATCCATGGCGTCCCTTCGGGGGGCGGGAAACTAGCAGTGGGAGTTTTGACGCTACCCCGGACCGGTCCCGCGTTCCAGGGGGGTCACCGTTCGGGCGTACTCGGCGGCGAGGCCGTGCAGCAGCGCGTCGAGGCCGAGGGTGAACGCGCCCTCGTCGACGCTGCGCTGGTGGCCGCGGAGCCGGTGGGCCTGGTTGAGGTGCGGGTGGGCCGCGTACAACTCCGGGTCCTCGACGAAACCGCGGGCGAACGAGCCGAGCGCCGAGCCGGCCACGAAGTAGCGCATCGCGGCGCCGATGTGGGTGGCCCGCGCCGGCGGCCAGCCCGCCCGGACCAGGGCGCCGTAGACGGCGTCGGCCATGGCCAGCGCGGCCGGCCGGCGCCCCGGCCCCTGCGCCAGGTACGGGACGATGTTCGGGTGGACGGTCAGGGCCTCGCGGTAGGACCGGGCCCAGCGGCGCAGCGCCTCGACCCAGTCGTACCGGTCGAAGACGCCGACGTCGACGGAGGCCGTGACGCTGTCCGCCACCGCGTCGAGGATCTCGTCCTTGGTGGCGAAGTGGTTGTAGAGCGACGGGCCCTGCACGTTCAGCGCGGCGGCCAGCCGGCGGGTGGAGAGCGCGCCGAGGCCGTCGGCGTCGATCAGCGCGAGCGCGGTCTCGACGATCCGGTCCCGGTTCAGCAGGGCCTGGCGGGGACGGGGCACCTCAGCCCACTTCCGCCGGGCCCGCACCGCACGCCCCTCGCCGGTCGAATCCCGCCACGCCGCCTCCCCCGTCGGAACACCTGCTCACGCACCCTAACCGGGGCAGGGCCGGGGAGCCTCACCGCGACGGCCGGAGGAGGGGTCTGGACGGATGAAAACTTACACCGCTAGTTTAAAGGGCGACCGCCGCCCGCAGCGGTCCACCGTAACGCCGACCGAGGGAGCATCGTGGACTTCGCACTGTCCGACGAGGAACGGGCCGTCCGGGACACCGTGCGCGCCTTCGTCACCCGCGAGGTGCTGCCGCTGGAGCAGGAGGTGCTGCGCCGCGAGCGCGCCCACCAGCCCGGCCTGGACCGTTCCGAGCTGCGCGAGCTGCAGCTCAAGGCGAAGAAGTTCGGCTTCTGGGGCCTGGCCACCCCCGAGGAGTACGGCGGGATGGACCTGCCCGCGGTGCTCCAGTCGCTGATCTGGACCGAGCTGGGCCGCTCCTTCGTGCCGTTCCGCTTCGGCGGCGAGGCGGACAACATCCTGTTCCACGCCACCGAGGAGCAGAAGCGGGAGTTCCTCCTCCCCACCATCGAGGGGGAACGGATCTCCTGCTTCGCGATCACCGAGCCGGGCGCCGGCTCGGACGCGGCGAACATCAAGCTGCGGGCCCGCCGCGACGGCGACGACTGGGTACTCGACGGCGAGAAGACGTTCATCACCAACGGCAACGACGCCGACTTCGCCATCGTGGTGGCGGTGACCGACCCGGAGAAGGGCGCCCGCAAGGGCGGCGCGACCGCGTTCCTGGTGGACCGGGCGATGGGCTGGCGGTCGGAGTTCATCCAGACCATGGGCGAGGGCGGGCCCGCGTCACTGATCTTCGACGGCGTACGCGTGCCGCACCGCAACATCCTCGGCGAGATCGGCCAGGGCTTCACGCTGGGCATGGAGTGGATCGGCAAGGGCCGCTACACCATCCCCTCGCACGCCATCGGCATCGCCGAGCGGGCCCTGCAGATGGCCATCGATCACGCCAACACCCGGGAGACCTTCGGCGCGAAGATCGGCACCAACCAGGCGATCCAGTGGATGATCGCCGACTCGGAGACCGAGCTGGAGGCGGCCCGCTGGCTGGTGCTGAAGTCGGCGTGGACGGTAGACCAGGGCCTGGACCCGCGGCACGCCTCGTCGATGGGCAAGCTCTACGGCGCCGGCATGGTCAACCGGGTGGTCGACCGGGTGCTGCAGATCCACGGCGGCATGGGCTACACCCGGGAGCTGCCGATCGAGCGCTGGTACCGGCAGGTCCGGCTGTACCGGATCTTCGAGGGCACCGACGAGATGCAGCGGCTCATCATCTCCCGCGACCTGCTGCGCGGCTACACGAAGATCGGCGGCCACCTGGCCTGAGCCGGCGCGGCTCCCGCCCGGTCCGGGGGCGGGAGCCACCGCCGCCACGCCTCAGCCGGTCAGCGCCGCCAGGGCCAGGTCGACGTCCTCCTCGGTGGTGTAGAGGTGGAACGCGGCCCGGACCCGCCCGGCGCGGACCGCCGCCCGCACCCCGGCCCGGGCCAGCTTCTCCTGCGCCCCGGGCACCTCGACGGCCACGATCGCGCTGTCGCCAGGAGGCCGGCCCAGCCCGGCGAGGAAGCGGTTGGCCAGCGCCACGTCGTGGGCGTGCACGGCGGGCAACCCGATCTCGGCGAGCAGTTCCAGGGCGGGGGCCGCCCCTACGTAGCTGAACCAGGCCGGCGAGATGTCGAAGCGCCGCGCGTCGTCGGCCAGCCGCAGCGGGGGGCCGTAGTAGGAGGCGTGCGGGTCGGCGCCCGCGTACCAGCCGGCGGCGTCCGGCCGCAGCCGCTCGCGCAGCGCCGGGGCCAGGTAGCCGAAGGCCGCCCCGCGCGGCGCCATCAACCACTTGTACGCGGCCACCGCCACCACGTCGGCCAGCCCCGCGTCGAAGGGCAGCCAGCCGGCCGCCTGGGTGGCGTCCACCGCGACGAGGGCGCCGTGCGCCCGGGCCGCCGCGACGATCGTCCCGTACGGGGCCACGGCCCCGTCGGCGGACTGCACGAGGCTGAACGCCACCAGGTCGGTGTCGCCGTCGATCGCGTCGACCAGGCCGGCGAGCGGCACGGTCCGGACCCGGACGCCGCGCTCCTGCTGCACCAGCCAGGGGAACAGGTTGGAGGTGAACTCCACCTCCGGGACGACCACCGTCGCGCCGGCGGGCAGGGCGGCGGCCACCGGGGCGAGCAGTTGCGAGGCCGTGCTGCCGATCGTCACGTCGGCCGGGGCCACCCCGACCAGCCGGGCGAACCCGGCGCGGGCCCGCTCGGCGGCCTCACCCCAGCCCTCCCAGGAGATCCGGCCCACCCGCCAGTCGGCCAGCGCGTCCTGCAACGCCTGCCAGGCCGGCTCGGGCGGCAGCCCGTAACTGGCGGTGTTCAGCCAGCCGGGCTCCGGCTGCCACAGCTTCTGTGCCTGCTCCACGTCCATGCCACCGACGCTAACGATCACCGCCGGCCACCGGGACGGCCAATCCCGGCCTCGTGGTCCCCTCCGGCCACGCGGCCGGGGGCCACCGGCCACGCCGCCAGGGGTGTGCCGGACGGGCCTGCCGGACCCGGGGGGCCGGCAGGCCCGGGGCGCGGGTCGGCTCAGGCCGTCCGGTCGGCCAGGGCGGCCGGGGTCCCGGCCGGCTCGGCAGCCTCGTCGTCCGCGTCCTCGTCGTCGAGCATGGTCGCCTCGTCGAACGGGCGCTGCCCGCTGAGCACGGCCTGGGCCTGCGCCCGGTCGAACTCGCCGGTCCAGGTGCCGACCAGCACGGTGGCCACCGCGTTGCCGGCGAAGTTGGTCAGTGCCCGGGCCTCGGACATGAACCGGTCGATGCCCACGATCAGCCCGACGCCGTCGACCAGGTCCGGCCGGTGCGACTGGAGACCGCCGGCCAGGGTGGCCAGGCCCGCGCCGGTCACCCCGGCGGCGCCCTTCGAAGCGATGATCATGAAGGCCAGCAGGCCGATCTGCTCGCCGATCGCCATGGGCTTGCCCAGGGCGTCGGCGATGAACAGCGCGGCCATCGTCAGGTAGATCGCCGTGCCGTCGAGGTTGAAGGAGTAGCCGGTCGGCACGGTGATGCCGACGACCGGCCTGCTGACGCCGAAGTGCTCCATCTTGGCGATGAGCCGGGGCAGCGCCGACTCCGAGGACGAGGTGGACAGGATCAGCAGGAACTCCCGGCCCAGGTACCGCAGCAGGGCGAAGATCGAGACACCCGACACCAGGCGCAGCAGCGTGCCGAGCACCACGATCACGAAGATCAGGCAGGTGGCGTAGAAGCCGAGCATGATCTGGGCGAGGCTGGTCAGCGCGTCCACGCCGGTCGCCCCGACGAGCGCGGCCATCGCGCCGAAGGCGCCGATCGGCGCCACCCACATGATCATCGCGAGGATCTTGAAGACCAGGCGCTGGATGAGCTCCACGGCCCGCAGCACCGGCTCACCGCGCCGGCCCATGGCCTGGACGGCGAAGCCGGCCAGCAGGGCGACGAGCAGCGTCTGGAGCACCGAGCCCTCGGTCAGCGCGGAGAAGAGCGAGGTGGGGATGATGCCGAGCAGGAACTCGACGGTGTCGCCGCTCTCCCCGCCGGCCGCGGACTTGCCCGCGTCGGCCACCTCCGGGCCGAGGTTCAGGCCCGCGCCGGGGTGGACGATGTTGCCGACCACCAGGCCGATGGCGAGCGCCACCGTGGACATGAGCAGGAAGTAGCCGAGCGCGAGGCCGCCGACCTTGCCGACCCGGGCCGCCTGCCGCACGGACCCGACGCCCAGGACGATCGTGCAGAAGATGACCGGGCTGATCATCATCTTGATCAGGTTCACGAAGCCGGTGCCCAGCGGCTTCAACTCCTTGCCGACCTCGGGCGCGGCGAGGCCGACCACGATGCCGGCGACGACGGCCAGGATGACCGCCAGGTAGAGGTACCGGGTCCGGTCCCGGCGGGCGGGCCGGGCGGCCGCGGGGGTGGGTGGGGTGGTGATGTCCATGCCGACAATGTGAGGCAGGTCTCACCGCGGGGCACGCTTGCGTTCATTCTGTTCACCCGCGCAGCGGACGGCCGAAAGCGCACCGGGAGGGTGCGCCAGACTTGCCGACGACCGGCGGCGGGAGGAGGGGAACGTGGCCCGACGGCAGTGGAGCATCGCGGGGCAGCTCTTCGCCCTCCAGGCGGTGGTGGTGACGCTGCTCGTGCTGGCCGGCGCGGCCGGCGCCGTCTGGCTGGCCCGCAGCGACTCCCACCAGGCCGCGGAGGACGAGGTGCTGGCCGTGGCGCAGGCCGTCGCCGGCTCCCCCAACGTCCGGGCGGCCCTCACCAGCACCGACCCGCCGGCCACCCTCCAGCCGTACGCGGAGGCGACCCGGGTCGCCACCGGGACGGATTTCGTCGTGGTGATGGCCCCGGACCGGACCCGCTACTCGCACCCGAGCCCGGAGCTCATCGGGCAGCCGTTCATCGGCGACATCGGCCCGGCGCTCTCCGGCGAGCCGTTCACCGTCACCAACGTCGGCACGCTCGGCGAGTCGGTGCGCGCGGTCGTCCCGGTGTACGACGACCGGCACCGGATCATCGGGCTGGTCTCGGTGGGCATCACCACCCGGGCGATCAACCGGAAGCTGCTCGCCCAGGTGCCGGTGCTGCTCGGCGCCGCCGCGCCCGCCCTGGCCCTCGCGGCCACCGGATCCTGGCTGCTCAGCCGCCGGCTCCGCCGGCAGACCCACGGCCTCGGACCGAACCAGATGACCCGGATGTACGAGTACTACGACGCGGTCCTGCACTCCGTCCGCGAGGGCCTGCTGGTGCTGACGCGGGACCGCCGGGTGGCGCTTGTCAACGACGAGGGGCGCCGCCTGCTCGGGCTGGCCGACGACGCGGCCGTGACCGACCGGCCGGTCGCCGGGATCGACCTGCCCCCGGCGGTGGCCGAGCTGCTCGGCTCCGGCCGGGACGCGCACGACGAGCCGATCCTGGCCGGCGACCGGGTGCTGGTGGCCAACCAGCGGACCACCCGCTTCGAGGGCGCCGTGCTCGGCACCGTGCTGACCCTGCGCGACCAGACCGAGCTGCGCAACCTGGCCAGCGAGCTGGACTCGGTCCGCGCCCTCACCGAGGCGTTGCAGGCGCAGACCCACGAGTCGGCGAACCGGCTGCACACCGTGCTCACCCTGGTCGAGCTGGGCCGCACCGACGAGGCCGTCCGGCTGGCCACCCGCGACCTGGCGCTCGCCCAGCAGCTCACCGACCGGGTGGTCGGCGCGGTGACCGAGCCGGCGCTGGCCGCCCTACTGCTCGGCAAGTCGGCGCAGGCCGGTGAGCGCGGCGTGGACCTGGTGATCGAGCCGGACTGCCGGCTCGACGACAGCCCGCTGCCCACCACGGACCTGCTCACCGTCGTCGGCAACCTGCTCGACAACGCCCTGGAGGCGGTCGCCGGCACCCCGCCGCCGCGCCGGGTCCGCGTCCTCGTCGGCACGGTCGACGACGAACTGGTGGTCCGGGTCGGCGACAGCGGCCCCGGGCTGGACCCGGACCGGGTGGCCGACGCGTTCCGGCGCGGCTGGTCCACCAAGAGCGCCGGCCGGGGGCTGGGCCTGGCGCTGGTCGGGCAGGTGGTCCGCCGGCACGGCGGCGCCGCCGGGGTCGTCCGCACCGACGACGGGGAGACCGTGTTCACCGTCCGGCTGCCGGTCCCGCGGGAGGCGCGATGAGCGACATCCGGGTGCTCGTGGTGGAGGACGAGCCGCTGCTGGCCGAGGCGCACCGGGCGTACACCGAACGGGTGCCCGGCTTCGTGGTGGTCGGCGTCGCGCACACCGCGCGGGACGCCATGGCGGCGCTGCGCCAGCACGGCGGCGCGGACGTCGACCTGGTCCTGCTCGACTTCCGGCTGCCCGACCTGCACGGCCTGGACGTGTGCCGGGCCCTGCGGGCGGCCGGCAGCAGCGTGGACGTGCTGGCGGTGACCTCGGCGCGGGACCTCGCGGTGGTCCGCACCGCGGTGTCCCTCGGCGTGACCCACTACCTGCTCAAGCCGTTCACCTTCGCCGCGTTCCGCGACAAGCTGGAGCGGTACGCCGACTACCGGCGGCAGGCCCTCGCCGACGGCGAGGTGGCCGCCCAGCACGAGGTGGACCGCATGTTCGCCACGCTGCGCGGAACGACCCGGCACACCCTGCCCAAGGGCCTGGACGAGCAGACGCTGCACACCGTGCTGGCCGCCCTCGGCGACGGCGGGCTGTCCGCCACCGAGGTCGGCCGGCGCACCGGGACGTCCCGGGTGACGGCCCGGCGCTACCTCGAGTACCTGGTCTCCGCCGACCGCGCGGTCCGGGTGCCCCGCTACGGGACGCCGGGCCGCCCCGAGGTGGAGTACCGGCCGACCTGACGACAGGGGTGGATCGGGCGGCGCGGGGACGGATAGCGTCAGCCTCGCAGCCACTCCGGAGGTCGTCGATGATTCTCGAGATCCGCACCTATCGCCTGAAGCCCGGCACGGTCGACGAGTTCGTGCGGGTGATGCGGGAGGAGGCCGCGCCCCTGCTCGGCCACTTCGGCATCCGGGTGGTGGCTGCCGGAGCGTCGCTGGCCCGTGAGGACGGCCACGAGGAGGCGTACCTGATCCGGGGTTTCCCGTCCCTGGCGGTGCGGGACGAGCAGGAGGAGGCCTTCTACGGCAGCGACGCCTGGCGGGACGGCCCCCGCGACGCGATCCTGTCCCGCATCGAGAGCTACCACACGGTCGTGCTGGAGACCGCCGACGCCGCCGCGGACGTCCTGGGCGGCCACCGGCTCTGAGTTGCCCGTCCTGGCCGCGTCGCCGCGGCAGCCGGCGCAGCCGACCGGGTCAGTCCTCCACCACCGAGGCCCGCGCCGGATCCGCCGGGTCGATGCCGGCGTCCTCCAGCCGCTGCTCCAGCGCCTCGAGACCGTGCGCGTGGCGGAACGTCTTCTCGGCCCCGGTGATGGGCAGCAGCCAGAGCACCCGGATGTGCCCCTCGGGAAAGGCGCACACCTCCAGGTCGGGCCCCCAGAGGTACGGGAGGCTCACCAGCAGGTGGTCACAGCTCGACCCGGGCGTCCACGGACGACCGATCGGCACGGTGTGTCCCACGTCCAGCGCGTTACGCCCGCCCGCCGCGTGGTAGTACGCGTTCATCGTGACCGTCTCCACGTGCTGGTCGGACGGCTCGGCGGTGTAGAGGACGAATTCGAGACCGTGTCCGTGGTGCTGGGTCACGTCCCACAGGCCGGCGCTCACGTACAGCCAGCCGCCCTCCCCCGGCCCCGGCGAGAGGCGGAGGACGTGGAAGGCGGGTACCCGGCCGTGGATCGGCCCGACGGCCGGCGGCAGCACGTCCAGCGCCCGGGTGGGGAACCGCGCCCGCAGGTGGTCCCGCAGGTGGCCGGCGGACGGCGACAGCTCATGATCCACCGGCCGATCCTGTCAGCTGACGTTGGCCGGGCCGAGGACGCTCTTCAGGTCGCCCATCAGCGCGGTGGTCGCGGCCACGCGGAACGGGCCCAGGCGCAGCGTGGTGGTCTTGCCGCCGTTGAGCAGCTTGACGTGCACCTCGGTGTCGCCCGGGTGCAGCACCAGGGTCTCCTTGAGCTTCTCCACCAGCGGCGGCGTGCAGCGGTGCACCGGGATGGTGAGGGTGACCGGCTTGTTCGCCGGGTTGCTGCTGATGTCGGGCATCTGCATGTCCATCGCCATGATCCGGGGCGTGTCGTCGCGGCGGTCGACCCGCCCCTTCACCACGACGATGGCGTCCTCGGCGATGTACTGCCCGATCACCTCGTAGGTGTTGGGGAAGAACAGCGTCTCCACCCCACCGGCCAGGTCCTCCAGGGTGGCCGAGGCCCAGGCCCGGCCCTGCTTGGTGACCCGGCGCTGCACGCCGGAGAGGATGCCGGCCAGGGTGACCACCGCACCGTCGGGCACGGTGCCCTCCTCGGAGAGGGCGGCGATGGTGGTGTCGGCCGCCGCGCCGAGCACGTGCTCCAGACCGAAGAGCGGGTGGTCGGAGACGTAGAGGCCGAGCATCTCGCGCTCGAAGGCGAGCTTGTCCCGCTTGTCCCACTCGCTGTCGCCGATGACCGGCATCACCGTGGTGCTGCCGCCGGTGTCCGCGTCACCGAAGCCGGCGCCGAACAGGTCGTACTGGCCGACGGCCTCCTTGCGCTTGACGTCGGCGTACGCGTCGATGGCGTCGGCGTGCACGGCGAGCAGGCCCTTGCGGCTGTGCCCCAGCGAGTCGAAGGCGCCCGCCTTGATCAGCGATTCGATGGTCTTCTTGTTGCAGGCGACCGCATCCACCTTGGACAGGAAGTCGTAGAAGTCGGCGTACTCGCCCTTCTCCTCGCGGCACCGCATGATCGCCGCCACCACGTTCGCGCCGACGTTGCGCACGGCGGCCAGGCCGAACCGGATGTCCTCGCCGACCGGGGTGAACGGCCCGGCCGAGGTGTTGACGTCCGGCGGGAGGACCTGGATGCGCATCCGGCGGCACTCGGAGAGGTAGAGCGCCATCTTGTCCTTGTCGTCGCCCACCGAGGTGAGCAGCGCCGCCATGTATTCGGCCGGGTAGTGCGCCTTGAGGTACGCGGTCCAGTACGACACCAGGCCGTAGGCGGCGGAGTGCGCCTTGTTGAACGCGTAGCCGGCGAACGGGACGAGGACGTCCCACACCGCCTGGATGGCCTGGTCGGAGTATCCACGCTCGCGGCAGCCGTCCCGGAACGGGATGAACTCCTTGTCGAGGATCTCCTTCTTCTTCTTGCCCATGGCCCGGCGCAGCAGGTCCGCCTGGCCGAGGGTGTAGCCGGCGAGGATCTGCGCGGCGCGCTGCACCTGCTCCTGGTAGACGATCAGGCCGTAGGTGGGGGCGAGGATCTCCCGCAGCGGCTCCTCCAGCTCCGGGTGGATCGGTGTGATCTCCTGGAGGCCGTTCTTGCGCAGCGCGTAGTTGGTGTGCGAGTCCACGCCCATGGGGCCGGGCCGGTAGAGCGCCAGCACGGCGGAGATGTCCTCGAAGTTGTCCGGCTTCATGAGCCGCAGCAGCGAGCGCATCGGCCCGCCGTCGAGCTGGAACACGCCCAGGGTGTCGCCCCGGGCGAGCAGCTCGTAGGCCGGCTTGTCGTCCAGCGGCAAGCCCAGTAGGTCCAGCTCCTTGCCGTGGTTGAGCTGGATGTTCTTGACCGCGTCGTCGATGATCGTGAGGTTGCGCAGGCCGAGGAAGTCCATCTTCAGCAGCCCGAGCGACTCGCAGGTCGGGTAGTCGAACTGCGTGATGATGACGCCGTCGGCGTCGCGCCGCATCAGCGGGATGTGCTCGATGATCGGCTCGGCGGACATGATGACGCCGGCGGCGTGCACACCGGTCTGCCGGATCAGGCCCTCGATGCCCTTCGCCGTCTCGATGACCTTCTTGACGTCCGGGTCGGACTCGTAGAGGCCGCGGATCTCGCCCGCCTCCGCGTAGCGCGGGTGCTTTGGGTCGAAGATGCCGGAGAGCGGGATGTCCTTGCCCATGACGGCCGGGGGCATCGCCTTGGTGATCCGGTCGCCCACGGCGTACGGGTAGCCGAGCACGCGGGCCGAGTCCTTGATCGCGGCCTTCGCCTTGATGGTGCCGAAGGTGGCGATCTGGGCGACCTTGTCCTCGCCCCACTTGTCGGTGACGTACCTGATCACCTCACCGCGCCGGCGCTCGTCGAAGTCGATGTCGACATCCGGCATCGAGATGCGCTCGGGGTTGAGGAACCGCTCGAAGATCAGGCCGTGCGGGATCGGGTCCAGGTCGGTGATGCCCAGGGCGTACGCGACCAGCGAGCCGGCGGCGGACCCACGGCCCGGACCGACCGCGATGCCCTGGCTCTTCGCCCACTGGATGAAGTCGGCGACCACGAGGAAGTAGGACGGGAAGCCCATCTGGATGATGACGCCCAGCTCGTACTCCGCCTGGACGACGTGGCCCTCGGGGATGCCGTTCGGGTAGCGGCGCTTCAACCCCGCGAAGGTCTCCTTGCGGAACCAGGACTCCTCGGTCTCGCCCTCGGGGATCGGGAACCGCGGCATGAGGTTGTGGAACTCGAACATGCCGGCCGGGTCGACCTTCTCGGCCACCAGCAGGGTGTTGCGGCAGCCCTGCTGCCACAGTTCGGACGAGTCGACGGCGCGCATCTGCTCGGCCGACTTCACGAAGTAGCCGCCGCCCTCGAAGCGGAACCGGTTGGGGTCCGCCACGTTGCTGCCGGTCTGCACGCAGAGCAGCACGTCGTGCGCCTCGGCCTGCGCCTCGTGGGTGTAGTGCGAGTCGTTGGTGACCACCGGCGGGATGTCGAGCTTGCGGGCGATCTCGGTGAGCCCGTCCCGGACCCGGCGCTCGATGTCGAGGCCGTGATCCATGATCTCCAGGAAGTAGTTGTCCTTGCCGAAGATGTCCTGGTAGGCGGCGGCGACCTTGAGCGCCTCGTCGAACTGGCCGAGCCGCAGCCGGGTCTGCACGGCGCCGGACGGGCAGCCGGTGGTGGCCATGATGCCCTCGGCGTGCTCGGCGATCAGCTCCATGTCCATCCGGGGCCACTTGACGTAGTGGCCCTCCATCGAGGCGCGCGAGTTGAGCTTGAAGAGGTTGTGCAGGCCGTCCCGGTTCGCCGCCCACATGGTCATGTGGGTGATGGCGCCGTTGCCGGAGACGTCGTCGCTCTTCTGCTCCGGGCGACCCCACTTGACCCGCTGCTTGTGGAAGCGCGACTCCGGCGCCACGTACGCCTCGACGCCGAGGATCGGCTTGACCCCGGCGGCCATGGCCTGCTTGTAGAAGTCGTTCGCGCCGTGCATGTTGCCGTGGTCGGTGATCGCCACCGCCGGCATGCCGAGCCGCGCGGCCTCGGCGAACAGGTCCTTGAGCCGGGCCGCCCCGTCCAGCATCGAGTACTCGGTGTGTACGTGCAGATGCGCGAACGAATCGCCCATGCGTGGCGCCCCCCGGGGTGTGGATCAAGGTTACGTCGGAGTCGACCGACCCACCCTACCGAGGCGATCTGACCGGCTCCACCGTCCGCGCCGGGGGTGTCCCGGGTCTCTCCGTTCCGATGGTGGTGGCGCACACGATGGTGTGCCTCTTGCTCATAGTGTGTGACACACACTATCGTGTGATGCATGGTGAGCGACGAGGTCCTCCGGACCCATCTCCAGGAGCTACGACGCGGCACCGTCGTGGTGGCCAGCCTGGTGGCCCTGCGCCGACCCGACTACGGCTACGCGCTGCTGCAACGGCTGGCCGCGCACGGCTTCCCGGTCGACGCCAACACCCTCTATCCCCTCCTCCGGCGGCTGGAGGAGCAGGGGCTGCTGACCAGCGAGTGGAACACCGAGGAGAGCCGGCCGCGCAAGTTCTACCGCACCAGTGACGACGGTGAAGCGGTGCTGGGCCGCCTCCTCGACGACCTGGCCGCGGTGCAGACGTCCGTCACCCAGCTGATCGAAGGAGTGGGACGATGAGCTCCCTGACCGACCGTTACCTCGCGGCCACCCTGCGGGCCGTGCCGCAGCAGCGCCGGACGGAGCTCGCCGACGAGCTGCGCGCCTCCATCGAGGACATGATCGACGACCGGACCGGCGGCGGCCAGGAGCGCGACACCGCCGAGCGGGAGGTGCTCACCGAGCTGGGCAACCCCGAACAGCTCGCCGCCCGCTACACCGACCGCCGCCTCCAGCTCATCGGCCCGCGCTACTACCTGGTCTGGTGGCGGGTGCTGCGGCTGCTGCTCACCTTCATCCCGGCGATCGTCGGCGTGGTCACCGGCGTGGTCAAGGCCACGGTCGGCGGCGAACCGGGCGCGGCGATCGGCGCCGGCATCGCGAGCGGCCTGCAGACCGCCGTGCAGATCGCGTTCTGGGTCACCCTCTGCTTCGCCGTGCTGGAGCGCACCGACACCTCGCTCAACCTGCCCGAGTGGACGGTCGACCAGTTGCCCGAGGAGACCCGGGAGCGGCAGGTCACCCTGGTCGACACCTGCGCCTCGGTCGTGTTCCTGGTCGTCACCATCGCGTACCTGCCGTGGCAGCACTTCCAGCCGTGGCTGTCCGGGGACGGCTCCCGGCTGCCGATGCTCGACCCGGCGCTCTGGCGCCTGTGGCTGCCGGCGCTGATCGTGGTGCTGGTCGCCAGCGTGGGCCTGGAGATCGCGAAGTACCGGGCCGGCCGGTGGACCTGGCGGCTGGTCGCGGTCAACGCCGTGCTCGAACTGGCGTTCGCGGTGCCGCTGATCTGGCTGCTGCTCACCGACCGGCTGCTCAACCCGGCCCTGATCGAGCGGTTCGCCTGGCTGCGCGAGGGCGGTGCGGACGACGTGACCCGCGTCGCCGCCGTGGTCACCGCCGCGGTCGTGGTCTGGGCCGTGATCGACAGCACGGTGAAGGCCCGCAAGGCCGCCGACTGAACACCCGCCGCCCGCCCGGTCGCGCCCTCCCGACGGAGGCGCGACCGGGCTCGTGCGCGGCCGGCCTCAGACGTTGGCCGCCAGCGCCCGCCACTCCCGGGCGAGCAGGGCGTACACGGCCTCGTCGGTCCACTCGCCCTTGACGAACTCGTTCTCCCGCAGGTGCGCCTCGCGGCGCATGCCGAGGCGCTCCAGCACCCGGGCGGACGCGGTGTTGCGGGCGTCCAGCCGGCCGACGATCCGGTGCAGCCCGAGACCGTCGAAGCCGAGCCGCAGCATCTCCCGCGCCGCCTCGGTGACGTACCCCCGGCCGGTGTGATCGGGATGGGCGACATAGCCGATCTCGCCCTGCCGGTGCTCCCCGCTGGTCCAGCTGAGCAGCACGTCGCCCACGAACTCGCCGGTCTCCGCCAGGACGAGGGCCAGGTTGAGCACGTCACCCGGCTGGCGCAGCGCGGTGCGGCGCACCATCCGGTCGACCGCGGCCCGGGCGGCGGCGTCGGTGTACGGCTCGTGGTAGAGGAACCGGGTCACCTCCGGCCGGCCGCGGTAGTCGCGGAGGACGGCCAGGTCGGCGAGGGTGAAGGCGCGCAGGAGCAGGCGCTCGGTGCGCAGCGGCAGGTCGGGAACGAGCATGCCGGCAGGGTACGGGGCACGGGCCGGCAGGTCAGCCCGGTTTCCCGGTGACCCCGTCGGACCGGGACCGCCCGGGGACCTTGCGTCGGCTGCCGGACTCGTCCGGGGCCTCCGGGCGGCGGCGGGCATAGCCTGGAATCCCGGCCCACCGGCGAGCACTGGACGAGCTGATGCCTCTCCCGGACGGTACCGACGAGCTGGCCCGGTCGGCCGCGCGCGGCGACCCGGGAGCGCTCGACGCGCTGCTGGTCGCCGTCCGGCCCGAGGTGCTGCGCCAGTGCGCCCGCCTGCTGCCCCACCGGCAGGACGCCGAGGAGGCCTGCCAGGACGCGCTGCTCGCGCTGGCCCGGGGGATCACCCGGTTCGAGGAGCGCTCGTCGTTCCACACCTGGCTCTACCGGCTCACCGCCAACCGGGCGCGCTCCACCTACCGGGTGCTGCGCCGGCGCTGGCAACTGGAGGCCGGCGGGGTGCCGCTGCCCGACCCGCCCGACCCCCGGCGGACCAGCGTGGTGGCCGGCACCCGGCTCGACCTGCTCGACGCGCTCGACGCGGTCGCGCCCGACCTCGCCGAGGCGGTGACCCTGCGGGACGTGCTCGGGCTCGGTTACCGCGAGATCGCCGGCCTGCTCGACGTGCCGGAGGGGACGGTCAAGTCCCGGATCCACGAGGCCCGCCGGCAGGTCCGGCGGCGGATGTCCGATGGGTGAGCCGTGCCGCCGTGGCCGCCGGCGCCCCGCCGCGCTCGCCGTCCTCGCCGTCCTCGCGGGTGTGCCGGCCTGCGCCACCGACCGCCCGGTCGCGCCGCTACCGGTCCGGCCGCCCACCCCGGCGACCAGCACCGTCGGCGCCACCGCGCCGCCCACCCCCACCGCACCCGCCCCGGAGCCGTCGACAGTCACGCCGCCGAGCCGGCGCCCCGCGCCGCCCGCGCCGAGCCGCAGCCGGCCGGCCCGGCCGACCGCGTCGACCGCGCGGCCGGACGCGTGTCTCGGCGCGGTCCGCTACGACCTGGTCCTCGCCGAGACCGAGCTGGCGCTCCTGAAGTCGCTCTGCTTCGCCACCGGCGGGGTGCTGCGCATCCGGGGCATCGGGCCGGGTCAGGTCACCGTGGACCGGGAGGACCTGGTCTCTCGCAGCTACGAGGCCGGCGTGGTGGACATCCGGTTCGTGCGGACCGGCACCATCGTGGTGACGATCCCGCAGGACGGCCGGACGTACCCGATCACGGTGGTGGTGGTCTGACCCGGCGGCCTACCGGACCCGCACCCCGGCGAGCAGGGCGTCGACGAACTCCGGGCCACCGCCCGGTGGCGGGGTGAGCTGCACGTAGAGCAGGCCGGCCGGACCGGCGGCCCGCCCGGCGGCCTCGACGATCACGGGCCGGCCGGCCGGGCAGGCGAACGCGGCCACCACCCAGTCCACGCCGCCCTGCCGGGTGTGCCGCAGCGGCGCCGCGGCGCAGTCCGCGTGCGGGCGTTCGGCGAGGAAGCCCTCCGGGGTGGTGCGGCGGGCCGTGCCGGCGGAGAGGCCGACGAAGGCGCCGGGCACGCTCGGGTCCGCCGCCCAGCGGCCCGGGTCCGGGGACATTACCAGCGCCGGTTCCAGCTCGCCGTCGTCGCCGTACTGCCCGCTCCAGCCGGTGCCGTCGGCCCGCCAGCCGGCCGGCAGGGTGACGGTCAGCGGCCCGCTGCGGCCCATGGCGCCGGTCCCGGTGCGGCCGGCGGCGTCGCCGGCCGTCGCACCCGTGGCGACGAGCACCACCGCGACCGCGCCCGAGACGGCGAGCCACCGCCGGCGGAGCGGCGAGGTGGCGGGGGGCCCGGCGGCGGGCTCGGCGCGGGCCGCGGGAGCCGGCCCGCCGACGCCCGGGGCGGCTCGCCGGAGGGCCGCCCGGAACGACGCCGCGTCCGGGTAGCGGTCCGCCGGCCGTACGGCGGTGGCGGTCCGGAGCACCGCGGCGACCGCGGGCGGCACGCCGGCCCGCAGTCCCGGCGGTGCCCGGCCGGGCCGGGAAGCACCGGTCGGCGCGGCGTCGCCGAGCAGCCGGAGGCCGAGGCGGCCCAGGCCGAACACGTCCGCCCGGGTGTCGACGACCGCGAGCGGGTCGTCCTGTTCCGGCGCCATGTAGCCGGGGGTGCCCGCGCGGGCGGTCAGCCCGGAGGCGGCGGCGAGCGCCTTGGCCAGCCCCAGATCGGCGATGAGCACCCGCTCACGGCCCGGACCCGACCGGAACAGGATGTTGCCCGGCGTCAGGTCCCGGTGCACCACGCCGTGCCGGTGCAGCACCGCCACCCCTGCCGCGATCTCGTCCAGCAGCGTCACGGCCGCGGCCACCGGCAGCGGGCCCCGTGCCAGCCGGTCCCGGAGGCTGCCGCCGTCCGCCCAGGCCAGCACGGCGTACGGGCGGCCGTCGGGCAGCTCACCCACGGCGTGCACCCGGACCACACGGTCGTGGTCCAGCCGGCGCAGCAGGCGGGCCTCGTCCAGGAAGCGTTCCCGCACCCGCAGGTCGTGGCTCCAGTTCTCGGCCAGCACCTTGACCGCCACCCGGCCGTCGAGCACCGGGTCGTACGCGAGCCAGACCGTGGCGAAGGACCCCGCCCCGAGCAGCCGCTCCACCCGGTAGGCCCCGATCCGTGTCGGCGCCGTCATCGCATCACCACCCCGGCCGCCGTTCCCTCGACGGTAGACGCCGTGACCGGCCGGGGGCACTCCCGGCGGCCTCCCCCGCCGTTCCTCCGGGCGGTCGGGAACCCGACGAACCGAACCCGCCGGGCCGGAGACCAACAGGGCAGGAGAACCGAACAGAAGGAGAACCGCCATGAACCGTCTCTGGCCCACCATCCTCACCGGGCTGCTGGCCCTCGCCACCGTCGCCCCGGTGACCGCCGCCCCGGCCTCGGCCGGTGTGCCGGCGGCCCGGGCGGCCGCCGACCCCGCACCGGCGGCCCGGATGGGCGCTTCCGCCGCGGAGGTCGAGGTGCTCAGCGTCCGCGGCGCCGGGCCGTACCGGATCGGCGCCCGGCTGGACCGGCTCGCGGCGGCCGGCCTGATCGACTGGACGGCGGCCGGGTGCGCCGGGGTGCGACACGCCGGCGCCACCGGGGCCTGGGCCGGGGTGGTCCTGCTGGCCTTCCGGGACGGCCGGCTGGTGTCGGTGGGTACGGCCACCGTCCCGCCCCGCTCCCCGGCCGGCGCCTCGGTCGGCATGTCCTTCGCCGAACTGGAGCGCATCTACGGGCGGCGCGGGGCGCTGATCCGCAACGACGCCGGGGACGCCGAGGCGTACCTGGTCCGGTTCGGGTCCCGCGTCGAGCTGTTCACCGGTCACCCGATCCGCCCCGGGGTCGGCTTCTACGAGGCCGGCGCGGCGTCCCACGTCGAGCGGGCCTTCCGGCAGGGGACGTCCTGCTGACCGGGCCGGGAGACGACTTCGCGCCGGGCGACCAGGTCACCCGGCGCGAAGCGCGCGTACGTGCGGTGGAGGTCAGCCGACGGCGGCCATGACCTCGTCGGAGACGTCGAAGTTGGCGTAGACGTTCTGCACGTCGTCGCAGTCCTCGAGGACGTCGATCAGCTTGAAGATCTTGCGCGCGCCCTCCTCGTCCAGCGGCACGTTGACGCTGGGGATGAGGGAGGACTCGGCCGACTCGTACTCGATGCCGGCGTCCTGCAGGGCGGTGCGGACCGGGATGAGGTCGGTCGGCTCGGAGACCACCTCGAACGCCTCACCGAGGTCGTTGACCTCCTCGGCGCCCGCGTCGAGCACGGCCATCATCACGTCGTCCTCGGTGGTGCCCTCCTTGGGGACGATCACCACGCCCTTGCGGGAGAACATGTACGACACCGAGCCGGCGTCGGCGAGCGAGCCGCCGTTGCGGGTCAGCGCGGTGCGCACCTCGGTGGCGGCGCGGTTGCGGTTGTCGGTGAGGCACTCGATGAGCATCGCCACGCCGTTCGGGCCGTAGCCCTCGTACATGATGGTCTGCCAGTCGGCGCCGCCGGCCTCCAGGCCGGAGCCGCGCTTGACGGCGCGGTCGATGTTGTCGTTCGGCACCGAGCTCTTCTTCGCCTTCTGGATGGCGTCGTAGAGGGTCGGGTTACCGGCGGGGTCCCCGCCGCCGGTCCGGGCCGCGACCTCGACGTTCTTGATCAGCTTGGCGAACATCTTGCCGCGCTTGGCGTCGATGACGGCCTTCTTGTGCTTGGTGGTCGCCCACTTTGAGTGGCCGGACATCTCATACCTCCGTCTGTTGACCCACGCCTGCGTCGACTGTCCGCGCCCGCGCCGAACCGGGACCGCCGGGCGGTCGGCTGGGGGGCGGCGGCGGGCGGTGAGCCCTGCCGAACCGCCGCAATCCTACCGAGGTCGCGTCCCCGCATGTCACACCCGCACCGGGGGCGGTGCCGCGACAGCTCAGGCGGCGGCCCGGACGAGATCCACGAAGTAGCGGTGCAGCCGCAGGTCGCCGGTGAGTTCCGGGTGGAAGGAGGTGGCCAGCAGGTGGCCCTGCCGCACCGCGACGATCCGGTCGGCGGCCGGCCCGGACGACGACTCCAGCTCGGGGACGCCGCGCCGCGACCTGAAGTCGTCGTCGGTGACCCGGCCGAGCACCTCGACGCCCGCGCCGACCCGCTCGACCCACGGGGCGCGGATGAAGACCGCGTGGAACGGCGGGTCCCCGACCCCGGTGATCTCCACCGGCGCCTCGAACGAGTCGACCTGCCGGCCGAAGGCGTTGCGCCGGACGGTCATGTCGATGCCGGCGAAGCCGCGCTGGTCGGGGCGGCCGTCCAGCACCTCGGCGGCCAGCATGATCATGCCGGCGCACGACCCGTAGACCGGCATGCCGCCGGCGATCCGCTTGTCGATCGGCTCGCGCATCTCGAAGATGTCGACGAGCTTGCTCATGGTGGTCGACTCGCCGCCCGGGACCACCAGGCCGTCGACCGCGTCCAGCTCGGCCGGCCGACGCACCGGACGGGCGTCCGCGCCGGCCCCGGCCAGGGCGGCGAGGTGCTCGCGCACGTCGCCCTGGAGGGCGAGCACACCGATGACGGGTGCGGTCACTCCTCGCTCCTTCCGCTCGTCGGACGGGGCCCGGGCCGGGCCCCGTCCGGTCGCCGTCACCAGCCGCGCTCGGCCAGCCGGTGCGGCTGCGGGATCTCGTCGACGTTGATGCCGACCATCGCCTCGCCCAGGCCGCGGGAGACCTTGGCCAGCACGTCCGGGTCGTCGTGGAAGGTGGTGGCCTTCACGATCGCGGCGGCGCGCTGGGCCGGGTTGCCCGACTTGAAGATGCCCGAGCCGACGAAGACGCCCTCGGCGCCGAGCTGCATCATCATGGCCGCGTCGGCCGGGGTGGCGATGCCGCCCGCGGTGAACAGCACGACCGGCAGCTTCCCGGTCTCGGCGATCTCCTTGACCAGCTCGTACGGCGCCTGAAGCTCCTTGGCGGCCACGAACAGCTCGTCGGCCGGCAGCGACTGGAGCCGGCGGATCTCCTTGCGGATCTTCCGCATGTGGGTGGTGGCGTTGGAGACGTCGCCGGTGCCGGCCTCGCCCTTCGAGCGGATCATGGCAGCACCCTCGGTGATCCGGCGCAGCGCCTCGCCCAGGTTGGTCGCGCCGCAGACGAAGGGGACGGTGAACGCCCACTTGTCGATGTGGTTCTCGTAGTCGGCCGGGGTCAGCACCTCGGACTCGTCGACGTAGTCGACGCCGAGGGACTGGAGGACCTGCGCCTCGACGAAGTGGCCGATCCGGGCCTTGGCCATGACGGGGATCGACACGGCGTTGATGATGCCGTCGATCATGTCCGGGTCGCTCATCCGGGAGACGCCGCCCTGGGCACGGATGTCGGCGGGCACCCGCTCCAGCGCCATGACGGCGACGGCGCCGGCATCCTCGGCGATCTTGGCCTGCTCGGGGGTGACCACGTCCATGATCACGCCGCCCTTGAGCATCTCGGCCATGCCCCGCTTGACGCGGGCGGTGCCGACGACCGGGTTGGCGTTGGTGTTCGGGGAGGTGGATTCGGGCACGGGTCATCGCTCCTTGGACGTGCTCGGGGGGTGGCTGCGCACAGGCTACGACGGTGTCAACGCCGGTCCGACAGCCAATCAGACCCCCGGTGGCCTGCTCTGTGGTCGGCGTCACCGGAGCCCGGGCCACCGCCCGCTCAGCCCGTGGTGACGTCCGCCTTCGGGATGAGCGTGGGGTCGTCGACGTCGAAGTAGCGGGGCCACTCCCGCCCGCGTCCCATCCGCAGCAGGCGTACCAGGGGGCGGCCGCGGGCCGCCCGGGCGTCGCGGACCAGGTCGGTGTGCACCTGCCGGGCCAGGGCCAGCCGCCGGCTCGCCGCGATCACCGCCTCGCAGGCCGGGTCCGCCGGGTCCAGGTCGACCGTGCGCAGCTGCCGGGTGAGGTCGTTCTCCGCGGCCTCCCGCTCCTCGCCGACGGCGTCCAGTGCGATCCGGGCGGCGGAGTACAGCTCGACGCCGTAGCGCTGCTCGGCCAGCACCGCGGCGGCGGCCGCGCGGCGCAGCAGGTGCGCGTCGAGCGCCCGGGCCGCCGACTCGGCCCGGGCCTGCAGCCGCTCGACCCGGCCGGCGGTCCAGATCAGGTACGCCGAGACCAGCCCGAGCGCCAGCGCCCCGCCCACCACCCACCACATGCCCGGCATCGTAGTGCTGCTCCTCATCCCGCCCGGCCGGCGCGGGCACCGGTCGACGCGCTCGTCACAGCGGCCCCACCGGCCACCGGGTTCAGCCCAGCCCCGCCCATTCCTGGTCCATGACCCGGCCGTCGGTGGCCTCGATCGCCGCTGCGTATACCTCCAGAACCCGCCGGGCAACCACGGGCCAGTCGAAATTCGCCACCGCCTGGTCGCCGGCGGCGGTCAGCCCGGCCCGCTGTCCCGCGTCATCGAGCAGTTCGGTCAGGGCGCCGCGCAGCGCCGCCGCGTCCCCGGTCGGGAAGAGCCGGCCGGCCCGCCCGCCGTCCAGCACCCGGCGGAAGGCGTCCAGGTCGCTGGCCACCACGGTGGTGCCGGCGGCGAGCGCCTCGGTGAGGATCATCCCGAAGGACTCCCCTCCGGTGTTCGGTGCGACGTAGAGGTGCAGGCTGCGCAGCATACGAGGTTTGTCGGCCTCGGAGACCATGCCGAGGAAGGTGACCCGGTCCCGCAGCTCGGCCGGGAACTGCCCGTAGAGGTCCTCGGCGTCGCCCGGCCCGGCGACCAGCAGGCGCAGGCCCGGCCGGTGCGGGGCGAGCGCGACGAAGGCGTCCCGCAGGATCGGGAAGCCCTTGCGCGGCTCGGTGAACCGGCCCAGGAAGCCGAGCGTCCCGCCGGTGCCCGGCGCGCACTCCCCCGGCCAGCCGGGCAGCGGCTCGACGCCGGCGAACTTCGCCACCGCCACCCCGTTGGGGATCTCCACGGCGCCGCCGTCCATGTGCTCCACCTGGACCTTGCGGGCCAGCGCGCTCACCGCGATCCGGGCGGTGAGCCGCTCCAGCAGGATCTGGAGCACCCCCTGCGCGGCGGACAGCACCCGCGACCGGGTCATCGCGGTGTGGAAGGTCGCCACCACCGGGCCCCGGGCGCAGAGCACGGCGAGCATCGACAGGCTGGGGGTGAGCGGCTCGTGCACGTGCAGCACGTCGAAGTCGCCCCGGGTGATCCAGCGCCGCACCCGGGCCGTGGAGACCGGGCCGAAGGCGATCCGGGCCACCGAGCCGTTGTACGGCAGCGGCACGGCCCGGCCGGCCGACACCACGTACGGCGGCAGCGCCGCGTCCTCGTCGGCCGGCGCGAGCACGCTCACCTCGTGGCCGAGCCCGAGCAGCGCCTCGGCCAGGTCCATGACGTGGTTCTGCACCCCGCCGGGGACGTCGAAGGAGTACGGGCACACGATGCCGATCCGCATTGCGCCCCGCTCCCTCAGATCGTCCCGGTGGTGGCCGGCGGCTGCGACATGGTGCCGTCGGAGCGCTGGTCCAGCCACATCCGCTGCAACATGTGCCAGTCTTCCGGATGCCGGGCGATGCCCGCCGCCAGACCGTCGGCAATCCGCTGGGTCACCGTGCGCACCCGGGCGTTCAGCGGGGCGCTGTCCTCCGCGGGCAGCTCCAGGGGGCCCTCGATGGCGGCGCGGGCGCCGTCCGGCTCGTACCACAGCGAGGCCACGTAGAGCGGCGCGCCGGTGCGGATGGCCAGCAGGGCCGGGCCGGGCGGCATCCGGGTCGGTCCGCCGAAGAACTCCACGTCCACGCCCCGGGCGGAGAGGTCCCGGTCGGCGAGCAGCGGCACCACGGCGCCCGCCCGCAGCCGGTCCACCAGCACGTCGAACGCCGGCCGGTCGCCCCCGGAGGTGGGCAGGATCTCCATGCCGAGGGCCTGCCGGAAGGCGAGGAAGCGCTTGTAGAGGCCCTCCCGCTTGAGCCGCTCGGCGACCGTGGTGATCGGCCAGCCGTTGGCCGCCACCCAGGCGCCGGCGGCGTCCCAGTTGCCGGCGTGCGGCAGCGCGACCACGGCGCCCCGGCCGGCCGCCACGTCGGCGGCGAGCTTCTCCTGGCCGTCGAGGTGGAACCCGGCGAGGATCTGCGGCCGGCTCAGGCTCGGCAGCCGGAACGCCTCCAGCCAGTACCGGGCGTACGACCGCAGGCCGTCGCGGACCAGCCGCTCCAGCTCCGCCTCGGGCAGGTCGGGGCCGACCACCCGGCGCAGGTTGGCGCGCAGCCGCCGCGTACCCCTGCCGTCGCCGCGGTGGGCGCGGTCGGCGCCCGCCCGGAAGGCGGCGGCGACCACGGGCCGGGGCAGCGCGCGGACCAGCCGCCAGCCGGCGACGTAGCCCGCCTCGGTGAGGTTCACTCCCGGCCGACCAGCTGCGCCTGCCGGTACACGTGGGCCATCCGCTGCCCGACCGTGAAGATCGAGACGGCGGCGAGCAGCCAGAGGGCGATCTCCAGGGCCGGGTCGACGCCGAGGCCGGTGAGCAGGCCGCCCACCCCGACGATCAGCAGCCGCTCGGTGCGCTCGGCGATGCCCACGTTGCAGGTCATCCCGAGCCCCTCGGCACGGGCCTTGACGTAGGAGACCAGGCCGCCGGCGGCCAGGCAGAGCAGCGCGGCGGCCACCGCCGAGTAGTCGTGCTCGGTGGCCAGCCAGTAGGCGACCGCGCCGAAGACGGCGCTGTCGGCGATCCGGTCCATGCTCGAGTCGAGGAAGGCCCCGAACCGGGTGGAGCCGCCGCTCATCCTGGCCATCGTGCCGTCGAGGAGGTCGGTGAGCGCGAAGACCGTGACGATCAGCGCGCCGGCGACCAGATGACCGCGAGCGCCGAAGCCGAGGGCGCCGACGAGCACGCCGAGGGTTCCGGTCACGGTGACCGCGTTGGGGGACACACCGGCGCGGAGCAGGCCGCGCGCGAGCGGCTCCACGACGCGGGTCATGCCCGCGCGGGCCGTCACTTGGAAGATCTTCGCCATGGCGGTCCCACGATAACGGCCGGCAGCGGCCGGCGACACAGCCGGTCGTCCCGACCCGCCTGGCGCTCTTGTGTCGACCCGGTTACCGGTGTGAGATCGAGCGTGGGAGGTGAGCCAGCTCACCGGACCACCCGTCCGCCTACCCGTCGTCCAGGAGATCACCGGAAGATATCGCCGCGGTGCCCGCCCGGGCCGCTTCCCCGTCGCGCGCGGCGGTCGCCACCACCACCGGTTGAGGGAGGTGCGCCGCGATGGCGCAGAAGAATCAGGAGAAGGGTGTCACCGGCGGCGCGCCGGTGGTGACCGAGCCCGGCAGGGTTCGCAACGTGGTGCTCGTCGGGCACTCCGGAGCGGGCAAGACCACCCTGGTCGAGGCGCTGCTCGCGGCCAGCGGCACGATCGGCCGGGCCGGCAGCGTCACCGAGGGCACCACCGTCTGCGACCACGATCCGGCCGCCGTGCGCCAGCAGCGCTCGGTGAGCCTGGCCTGCGCCCCGCTGCTGCACCGCGACGTCAAGGTCAACCTCCTGGACACCCCCGGGTACGGCGACTTCGTCGGCGAGCTGCGCGCCGGGCTGCGGGCCGCCGACGCGGCGCTGTTCGTGGTCTCCGCTGTCGACGGCATGGACGCCGCCACCGCCGCCCTGTGGGAGGAGTGCGCCGCGGTGGACATGCCGCGCGCGGTGGCGGTGACGCGGCTGGACCACCCGCGCGCGGACTTCGACGAGGCGGTGGCCCTCTGCCAGCGGGTCTTCGGCGACAACGTGCTCCCCCTCTACCTGCCGATGCTGGGCGACGACGGCGAGTCGGTCGCCGGCCTCATGGGGCTGATCACGCGGCGGGTCTTCGACTACTCCGAGGGCCTGCCGGCGGCGGTGCGCGAGCCGGACCCGGAGCACCTGCCGGCCATCCTGGAGTCCCGCAACGAGCTGATCGAGGGTGTCATCGCCGAGAGCGAGGACGAGACCCTCATGGACCGCTACCTCGGCGGCGAGGAGATCGGCACCGAGGTGCTCATCGCCGACCTGGAGACGGCGGTGGCCCGCGGCCACTTCTACCCGGTGGTGCCGGTCTGCGCGGAGACCGGAGTCGGGCTGGACGCGCTGCTGGACGGCCTCGTGGCGGCGTTCCCGTCACCGCTGGAGCACGAGCTGCCCGCGGTCACCGGGGTGGACGGCTCGCCCCGGCCGCCGCTGGCCTGCGACCCCGACGGCCCGCTGGTCGCCGAGGTGGTCAAGACGACGGTGGACCGGCACGTCGGGCGCGTTTCCCTGGTCCGCGTCTTCTCCGGCACGCTCCGCCCGGACCAGGTGGTCCACGTGTCCGGTCACGGCATGGCCGAACGCGGTCACCCCGACCACGACGCCGACGAGCGGGTCGGCCACATCTACAGCCCGCTCGGCGCGACGCTGCGGGAGGTGCCGACCGCGGTGGCCGGTGACATCTGCGCGATCACCAAGTCGGGCAGCGCGGAGACCGGCGACACGATCTCCGCCAAGGAGGAGCCGCTGCTCGTCGCCCCGTGGGAGATGCCGGAGCCGCTGCTGCCGGTGGCCATCGTGGCGAAGAGCCGGGCCGACGAGGACGCCCTGGCCCGCAACCTGGCCCGGCTGGTCGCCGGCGACCCGACCCTGCGGCTGGACCGCAACGCCGAGACCCACCAGTTGGTGCTCTGGTGCATGGGCGAGGCGCACGCCGACGTGGTGCTCGACCGGCTGCGCGCCGGCGGTGTGGAGCTGGAGACCGAGCCGGTCCGGGTGGAGCTGCGCGAGACGTTCACGGCCGCCGCGAAGGGCCACGGCCGGCACGTCAAGCAGTCCGGCGGCCACGGCCAGTACGCGGTCTGCGACATCGAGGTGACGCCGCTGCCCCGGGGCGCCGGCTTCGAGTTCGTGGACAAGGTGGTCGGCGGCGCGGTGCCGCACAACTACATCCCCTCCGTGGAGAAGGGCGTCCGGGCCCAGATGGAACGCGGCCTGGTCGGCGGCTACCCGGTGGTGGACCTGCGGGTGACCCTGTTCGACGGCAAGGCGCACAGCGTCGACTCCTCCGACGCGGCGTTCCAGACCGCGGGCGCGCTCGCCCTGCGGGACGCCGCCGAGAAGGGACAGCCGACCCTGCTGGAGCCGGTCGACGAGGTGACCGTGCGGGTGCCCGACGCGTCGGTGGGCGCCGTGATGGGCGACCTGTCCGGCCGGCGCGGCCGGGTGCTCGGCACCGAGCCCGACCCGGACGCCGAGGGGCGCACCCTGGTCCGCGCCGAGGTCCCCGCCACCGAACTGCTCCGGTACGCGGTCGAGCTGCGCTCGATGACCGCCGGCACGGGCACCTTCCGCCGCGAGTTCGCCCGCTACGAGCCGATGCCCACCCACCTCGCCGAGCAGGTCCGCAAGGAGGCCGGCGGGCGGGCCTGACCGCCCCGGGCCGCCCAGGCCCGTCCCGGACCGGTCGCGGGCGGCGGGTGCGGCGGGTCAGGGCCGGGCGGCCGGGACGGGCGGCATCGGCCAGTGCGGGCGGTCGGCGTCGCGCAGGGCGGCCGCGCGCAGGGCCGCGAGCTGGCGCTCCACCTCGGCGAACTGGTCGGGGGCGAGCGGGCCGCGGTCCAGCGCGGCGGCGTTCTCCTCCACCTGCGCGACGGTGCGGGCGCCGGGGATCGGCACGGCCCGGCCGCTGCGCGCCCAGATCCAGCCGAGCGCGCCCTGCGCCAGGGTCCGGCCGTCGGCGGTCAGCGCGCCGCGGACGGCGGCGACCCGGCGCAGCCACTCCGGGGCGGGCCGGCCGCCGCGGAACCACTCCAGCCAGGTCGGCGGGGTGCCGCGCACGTCGTCGCGGGGCAGCGTCGACTCCGGGGTGTACTTGCCGGTGAGCAGCCCCATCCCGAGCGGCCCCCGGGCCAGGCTGGCCAGGTCGTGCTTCTCGCAGACGGCCAGCATGGCCGGGGCGTCCCGGAGCACCGACAGGCCGTGCTGCACGGCGGCGGCGCCCCGGGCGACCTGGGCGAAGGCGGCCGCCCGGTCGGCCCGGTCGGTGCTCCAGCCGTACGCCCGGACCAGTCCGTCGGCGACCAGGTCCGCCAAGGTGCCGATCAGCGCCTCGGCCCGGGGCACCGGGAGGTCGGCGAGGTGCAGCTGGTAGAGGTCGATCCGGTCGGTGTCCAGCCGGCGCAGCGAGTCGACGACGGCCCGCCGCAGGTACTCGGGTGAGGCGTCCTCCCCGGTGGCCTGCCGGGTCCGCTCGTCGAAGGTGTAGCCCCACTTGGTGGCGATCACCGCCTCGTCGCGCCGGCCGGCGAGGGCCCGGCCGAGGATCCGCTCGCCGTGCCCCGCGCCGTACGTGTCGGCGGTGTCGAAGAGCGTCACCCCGAGGTCGAGGGCGCGGCGGACGGCCCGGATCGACTCCGCGTCGTCCACGACGCCCCAGCCCAGCGGCCGGGCACCCTCGGCCCACGGTCCGCCGATCGCCCAGCAGCCCATGCCGAGGGCGCTGACCGCGATGCCGCTGCGGCCCAACGGCCGCGTGGTGACTGCCATCGCCGCATCCTGCCACCTTCCCGGCACCCGTGGGCCGCTTCCTCACCCCGGGTGCCCGGCCGGCCGGCGGACCGTCAGCGGGCGTACGCCAGCAGCACCGGGTCGGCCTGCCCGGCCCAGGCGCCGGTCAGCCGGGCCGGCGCCGGGGCGTCGGCCGGAGCCGGCCGGCGGACCAGGGCCAGCTCGACGTCACCGGCCCGGATCAGCGTCGGGTCGCCGTCGACCACCTCGTCGACGGCGCCGAGCGCCGGCAGGGCGCCGGTCCGGGTGCCGGCCAGGGTCATGTTCGGGGCGCGCACCTCGCGCCGGCCGTCGACCTCGAAGTACTCCTCCGCCTGGCCGGCGTCGGCCAGGACGGCGGCGGCCAGGGCCGGCGCGTAGACCGGGTCGCCGCAGGCGTCGTACACCCAGCGCGGGCCGAGCGCGGAGTGGTCGGTGGTGCCGACCAGCCACCGGTCGGCGCCGGCCAGCGGCGCGCCCCGGTAGGTCAGCGGCACCTGGAGGACCGGACCGTCGCCGACCCGAACCAGCATGGTCTCGATGCCGACCTCGCCGGCCGGGTCGTCGAACCGGAAGGTCGCCACGCGGGTGACCTCGGCGCCGGGGGTGCCGGCGAACCAGGGCCGGCCGGGCAGCCAGGCGGCGAGCAGGTCGAGCTTGGAGGGGCGCAGTTCCGCGCGGTGCAGCAGGGCCATGCCCAAGATCGTACTGTCGGAGCCGGGCCGCGGTCGCCCCCGGCCGTCAGGCCGGCCAGGCCTTGGCGAGCAGGTCCCGGGTGTCGGCGAGGAGTTGCGGCAGCACCTTGGTGCGGCCGATCACCGGCATGAAGTTCGCGTCGCCGCCCCAGCGCGGCACCACGTGCTGGTGCAGGTGCGCGGCGATGCCCGCGCCGGCCACGCCGCCCTGGTTCATGCCCAGGTTGAACCCGTGCGCGCTGGACACGTGCCGGACCACCCGCATGGCGTCCTTGGTGAACGCGGCCAGCTCGGCGGTCTCCGGCGCGTCCAGCTCGGTGTAGTCCGCCACGTGTCGGTAGGGGCACACCAGCAGGTGACCCGGGTTGTAGGGGTAGAGGTTGAGCACGGCGAAGACGTGCTCGCCCCGCGCCACCACCAGGCTCTCGTCCGGCGGCAGGCCCGGGGCGAGGCAGAACGGGCAGCCGGTCGGCTTCTCGTACCCGCCCTCAGGCCGGTCCTCGCCCGAGATGTAGGTCATCCGGTGCGGCGTCCAGAGCCGCTCCAGCCCGTCCGCCAGACCGTTGTCGCCGCCGCTGCCGGCGCCGTCGAAGTGCCGTTCCGCCCCAGTCACACGCCGATCCTACGGTCACCGCGGCGGAACCCACCCGGCCGGACGGGCCCGCGACGGGCGGCTCAGGTGTTGGGCGTGCCCTCCGCCGACGGGCCCGAGTTGGTACGGGACTCGGCGACCTCCCGCACGTGGGCCACCGCCTCCTCGATCGGCACGCCGTTGCGCTGCGACCCGTCGCGGTAGCGGAAGGAGACCGTGCCGGCTGCCACGTCGTCGTCCCCGGCGATCACCATGAACGGGATCTTCTGCTGCTGGGCGTTGCGGATCTTCTTCTGCATCCGGTCGTCACCCGCGTCGACCTCGGCCCGGATGCCCTGCTTGCGCAGGGTGGTGACGAAGTCCTGGAGGTAGTCGGTGTGGTCCTCGCGGATCGGGATGCCGACCACCTGCACCGGGGCGAGCCAGGCCGGGAACGCGCCCGCGTAGTGCTCGGTGAGCACGCCGATGAACCGCTCGATCGACCCGAACTTGGCGCAGTGGATCATCACGGGCTGCTGCCGCGTGCCGTCGGCCGCCTGGTACTCCAGCCCGAAGCCCTTCGGCTGGTTGAAGTCGTACTGGATGGTCGACAGCTGCCAGGTGCGGCCGATGGCGTCCTTGGCCTGCACGGAGATCTTCGGGCCGTAGAAGGCCGCGCCGCCCGGGTCCGGCACCAGGTCAAGCCCGGTCTCCACCGCGCACTGTTCCAGCACGGCGGTGGCCGTGGCCCAGTCCTCGTCCGACCCGACGAACTTGTCGAGCCGGGCCTCGTCGCGGGTCGACAGCTCCAGGTAGAAGTCGTCGATGCCGAAGTCCTTGAGCAGGCTCAGCACGAAGTTGAGCAGGTGCTTGATCTCGGCGGGCGCCTGCTCGCGGGTGCAGTAGGAGTGCGAGTCGTCCTGGGTCAGGCCGCGCACCCGGGTCAGCCCGTGGACCACGCCCGACTTCTCGTACCGGTACACCGACCCGAACTCGAACAGCCGCATCGGCAGCTCGCGGTAGGACCGACCGCGCGACCGGTAGATCAGGTTGTGCATCGGGCAGTTCATGGCCTTGAGGTAGTAGTCCGCGCCCTCGAGCTCCATGGGCGGGTACATGCCGTCGGCGTAGTAGGGTAGGTGGCCCGAGGTGTGGAAGAGCCCTTCCTTCGAGATGTGCGGGGTCCCGACGTACTGGAAGCCCTCCTCGATGTGGCGGGTGCGGACGTAGTCCTCCATCACCCGCTTGAGCACGCCACCCTTGGGGTGGAAGACCGCCAGGCCGGAACCGATCTCGTCGGGGAAGCTGAACAGGTCCAGGTCCGCGCCGAGCTTGCGGTGGTCGCGACGGGCGGCCTCCTCCAACAACCGCAGGTACGCCTTCAGCTCGTCCCGGGTCGGCCACGCCGTGCCGTAGACCCGCTGGAGCTGCGGGTTCTTCTCCGAGCCCCGCCAGTAGGCGGCGGCCGAGCGCATCAGCTTGAACGCGCCGATCAGCCGGGTGTTCGGCAGGTGCGGGCCGCGGCACAGGTCCGACCAGCAGACCTTGTCCTCGTTGGCGGCGAGGTTGTCGTAGATGGTCAGCTCGCCGCCGCCCACCTCCATCACCTCGGAGGAGTCCAGCCCCTCGCCCTTGACCTCGATCAGCTCCATCTTGAACGGCTCGGCGGCCAGCTCACCGCGCGCCTCGTCGAGGCTGCTGAAGCGGCGCCGGCGGAACCGCTGGCCGGACTTGACGATCTCCTGCATCCGCTTTTCGAGCTTCGCCAGGTCGTCCGGCTGGAACGGCTTGGCCACCTGGAAGTCGTAGTAGAAGCCGTTCTCGATCGGCGGGCCGATGCCGAGCTTGGCCTCGGGGAACACGTCCTGCACCGCCTGGGCCAGCACGTGCGCGGTGGAGTGGCGCAGCACGTTCAGCCCGTCCGGGCTGTCGAGGGCGACCGGCTCGACGGCGATCTCCTCGGCCGGCTTCCAGTCCAGGTCGCGCAGCACGCCGTGCGGGTCGCGGACCACCACGATCGCCTTCGGGCCGCTCATCGGCAGCCCGGCCGCGGCCACCGCGTCGGCCGCCGTCGTCCCGGCGGCGACGACGACGGGGTCGGCCACGACGGGGGTACGGGGTGCGGACACGGTGACTCCTGTCGTCGAACGGGTGCGAACGTGCCGGGTACCGGCTCCTGCGATGCTATCGGTCGCCCGGACCCGCGCCGTCGGCGACGCCGCGCTCCCCCGTCCGGGCAGTTCCGTCCCGCGTTGAACCTTTCCGCCGTCCCGCCCGAACTACCGGGTGGGGCCGGAGCCGGTTGCCGGCCGCGTCGACACGGATGGGGAGGACCATGACGATGATCCGTCGGGGCCGGTGGTGGGCGGCCGCGCTGCTGGCCGCCACGGTGGGCGGCACGCTGGGCTGGCCCGGCGCCGCGAGCGCCGCCGAGGTGATCCTCACGACCTCACCCGCCCAGGTGCACCAGGGCGACGCCATCGAACTGGCCGTGGTGCTGCCCGAGGAGCGGGCCGGCAGCCGGACCAGCCGGATCGAGCTGCGGATGCCCGTGGACGCCCCGATCGGCGAGGTCTACCCGCTCTCCGTGCCCGACTGGGCGCCCACCATCACCACCCGCACCCTGGACCAGCCGGTCGCCGGCATCCACTCCTCCGAGCTGAACCAGGTGACCGACGCGGTGACCTGGATCCGCGTGCCGGGCACCACCAGGCCGGCCCGGCTCTCGCTCGGCATGGGCCCCATGCCGGCCACCGACCGGCTGACCTTCACGGTGATCCAGACCTACACCGACGGCACCGTGGTCCGCTGGGCCGACCCGCCCGGCGGCGCGCACCCCGCCCCGACGGTCACCCTGCTGCCCCCGCTGGCGGGCGCCGCCGTCCACGGCGACCCGGCCGCCGAGCCGGCCGGCCACGCCGGCCACGGGAACTCGGCCGCCGAACCGCCGGCCGAGGCGGCCACCCCGGCACGGCCCGCCGATGACGGACCGAGCGCCGACCTGCTGCTGGGCGGCGGGCTGCTCGCCGGGCTGGCCGGCGGCGCGGCGATCGGCTGGCTCCTGAGCCGCCGCCGCACCACCCTCACCCTGCCGTCCGGCTCCTCCGCGCCGACCGGGGGCGACCCCACCCCCGATGGCGACACCCCCGGGGGCGACCCTGCCGGGCCGCGCCCCGCTACCACCGGAACGGCGCCCCTGACCCCCTCGGCCTCCCGCTGACCGCTCCGCCCGCGGAGATCGTGGCGACCTACCGTTCGTGGCGAACGACAACTCGCCAGGATCCGGGACCCGCAACGCCGGACGGGCGGTCAGGCGGGAGTGGTGAGCCAGTCCGGGAGGGGCTCGCGGGCGGCGAGCCAGCCGTCCGGGACCCCGCCGGGGGTGCCGACCCCGGTGTGGGCGGCCACCACGCCGCCGGCGATCGCCGCGGTGGTGTCCACGTCCCCGCCCGCCTCGACGCAGGCGCGGATCGCCGCCGGGTAGTCGTGCAGGTGGGTGGCGGCGACCCAGAGCGTGAAGGGAACGGTGTCCTGCGCGGTCACCCGGGAGCCGTTGCCCAGCGCCTCGGCGACCTCGCCGGCCGGATGGCCGAGCAGCGCGGCGGCCCGGCGTACGCCCCGGTGCACCTCGCCGGCCGGGTCGAGCGCGCCGGCCACCACGGTGAGCAGCCGGGCCGGCTCGGGGCGGTCCCCGTCCAGCCGGGCCCGGGCGGCCAGCGAGGCGGCCACCGCCACGGCGACCGCACCGGCGATCCCCTCCGGGTGCGCGTGGGTCACCTCGGCCGAGGCGCGGGCCTGGTCGGCGGCGCGCCGGGTGGAGTCGGCGTACCAGGCGCCGAGCGGGGCCACCCGCATGGCCGCGCCATTGCCGCAGGAGCCCTGACCGTCGAACGCGGATGCGGCGGCCACCGGCCAGGGCGTGCCGGCGCGGATCAGTTCGAGCAGTTCCACGGCGCCGGCGCCGTAACGGCGGGCCGGGTCGTAGTGCGCCGCGAAGGCGAGCGCGAGGGCGTCCCGGTCCACCCGTCCGTGCGCGGCCAGCACGGTGAGCACCGAGCAGGCCATCTCGGTGTCGTCGCTCCACGGCCACGGGCCGTGCGGCAGCGCGTCGGCCCAGGCGGCGACCGCGCGGCCCGGCACGAAGAACCGCGCGCCGAGGGCGTCGCCGACCGACAGGCCGGCCAGCGCGTCGCGCGCGAGCGTGAGGCGGGTGTCGGGGAAGAGAGTGAACGCCATCGTCGTCCCAGCTTGCCCGGTTCGCGGGAGCGCCGCAACGCGATCAACTTGCCACGCCGAGTACGGTGCTGACGTGGCAACCGTCCTCCTGGTCGAAGACGACCACGTCGTACGCGGTGCGATGTTGCGGTCCCTGACCGACCGGGGACACGCGGTGCACGCCGTCGGCACGGCGCTGGACGCGCTGCGCCGGGTCGCCGCCGAGACACCCGACCTCGTGGTGCTCGACCTCGGCCTGCCCGACCTGGACGGCTCCGACGCGCTGCGGATGCTGCGCGGCATCACCGACGTGCCGATCATCATCGCGACCGCCCGGGACGACGAGCAGTCGGTGGTCCGGCTGCTGCGTGCGGGCGCCGACGACTACATGGTCAAGCCGTTCACCGGCGCCCACCTGGACGCCCGGATCACCACCGTGCTGCGGCGGGCCGGCCGGGCCAGCCGCACCGTCCAGCCGGCCGTGCACACGGTCGGCGGCCTGCGGGTGGACGTCGGCGAGCGCAGCGCCGTGCTGGACGGCGAACCCCTGGCCCTGACCCGCAAGGAATTCGACCTGCTGGCGTATCTCGCCGCACGTCCCGGCCGGGTAGTGTCCCGGCGGGAACTCTTGGAGGAGGTATGGCGGCAGCCCTCGGTCGGCGAGGACCAGACCATCGACGTTCACCTCTACTGGCTCCGCCGCAAAATGGGCGAGTCCGCGGCGAAGCCGCGTTACCTGCGCACCGTGCGGGGGGTCGGCTTCCGGCTGGTGGCGCCGGACTGAGGCCCGCGCTGGCCTGGCTCACGGCCGGCATGTGCAGCCTCGTGGCGCTCGCCTTCCTGATCCCGCTCGGGATCACCCTGTCCGACCAGGCGCGGGAGGAGAAGCTGGCCGACGCGGCCCGGCGCAGCGCGCTGGTCACCGGGGCGCTCGCGGTCAGCACCGACCCGGAGATCGTCCGGCGGGCCGTGGCGGCCAGCGGCGACGACCCGGCGCTGCGGCCCGTCGTACACGGGATCGGGGTCGACGAGGGCGCGGGCCGTGCCGACGCGGCGGCGCTGGACCGGGCCGCCGCCGGGCGGCGTTCGGTGGTCAGCGACGTGCCCGGCGGCGTCCTCCGGCTGGACCCGGTGGTGCTCGGCGACCGGGTCGCCGTGGTGGAGGTCTTCGTTCCGGACGAGGTGCTCGACGCCGGCGGCGGCGGGCGGTGGCTGCTGCTGCTCGCGGTGGCGCTGGCGCTGGTCGGCGCCGCGGTGATCGTGGTGGACCGGGTGGCCGCCCGGGCCGTCGACGCGACCGGCGACCTGGTGAAGGCGGCCCTCGCGGTCGGCGACGGCGAGCTGGGCGTCCGGGTCGAGCCGACCGGGCCGCGGGAGCTGGCCGAGGCCGCGCACGCGTTCAACCGGATGGCGGAACGGCTGGTCGCGCTGCGCGCCGACGAGCGGGAACTCGTGGCCGACCTGTCGCACCGGCTGCGCACGCCGCTGACCGCGCTGCGCCTGGACGCCGAGGCGCTGGAGTCCGACGACACCAGCATCGGCACGTTCAGCGAGGCGGAGCTGGACCGCCGCCGTGGCATCCGGCGGATCCGGCAGGCGATCGTGACCCTGGAGGGCGAGGTCGACCAGCTCATCACGACCACCCGCAAGGCGGTCAGCCAGGAGACCGGGCCGGCGACCTGCGACGTCAGCGAGGTGGTCCGGGACCGGATGGTCTTCTGGTCGGCCCTCGCCGGCGACCAGAACCGGCCGCACCGGGTGGTGGGCGCCCAGCTGCGGATCCCGGCGCCGGTGCCCCGGGCCGAGCTGGCCGCCGCGCTGGACGCGGTCATCGGCAACGTCTTCCGCTACACCCCGCAGGGCACGGCGTTCGAGGTGGCGGTGAGCCGGCGCGACGGCTGGGTGGCGATCCGGATCGACGACGCCGGCCCGGGGATCACCGACCCGGACCGGGCGCTGCGCCGGGGCGCCAGCGACCAGGGCTCCACGGGCCTGGGGCTGGACATCGCGAAGCGGGTCGCCTTGCAGGCCAACGGTTCGGTGAGCATCGACCGGGCCCGGCTGGGCGGGGCCAGCGTGGTGATGCTGCTGGCCGACCCGGAGGCGACGCCCCGGCAGGTCAACCGGTTCGGCCTGGTCGGCCGGATGGCCCGCGACGCCCGGGAGCCGCGGACCGGCCGACGCTGGCCGCGGCCGCGCTGAGCCGGTGGCTGTGGGCCGCCGCAAGTCTTCCTTAGGTGTCGGTTAACGGCGGCCACGAGGCCGGGCCGGGCTGTCAGGATCAGGACCGAACCCATCAGTTCCGCCGCCCGGGAACGCCCCGTAACACCTCCGGTCGGCGGAGCAGTGCGCGCGGCGGGAGTTCGGTCCCCCCACACCTCGCTCCCGCCGCGCGCCGCTTCTCCCGTCGAGCCGCACCCCGGGCGTGAGGTGACCGTGATGACGCCGACCGTCAGCCGCCTGCTCCGCTGGGCCGCCGTGATCGGCCTCGGCGTCGCCCTCACGCTCGCCGCCTGGCAGGACCCGGTGCACGCGGACGGCCCCGGCCGGTCCGCCGACGACCTGCCCGGCGCCGCCGTCGCCCTGGCCGCGATGGTCGGGTTCGGGCTGGCCCTGGCCGGGCGGCGCCGGCCGCTGCGGGTGTCCCGGCGGCCGGTGCCGTCCCGTCCGGTCAGCGCGTCGCGGTCGCCAGGTACGCGTCGATCTCGCCGCTGATCCGGGCCTGTTCCCCCGGCTCCAGGAACGCGGCCGTCACCGCGTCGCGGGCCAGCGCGGCCACCCCGGCCGGGTCGAGGCGCAGCAGCCGGGCGGCCACCGCGTACTCGTCGTTGAGCGTGGTGCCGAACATCGGCGGGTCGTCGGAGTTGACGGTGACCAGCACGCCGGCCTCGACGAGCTGCGGCAGCGGGTGCTCCTCGATGGTCGCCACGGCCCGGGTCCGCACGTTGGAGGTGGGGCACACCTCCAGCGGGATCCGCCGCTCGGCCAGGTGGGCGAGCAGCGCCGGGTCGAGGGCGGCGGAGATGCCGTGCCCGATGCGCTCGGCGCCCAGCTCGCGCAGCGCGTCCCAGACGGTCTCCGGGCCGGTGGTCTCGCCGGCGTGCGGCACCGACCGCAGGCCGGCCGCCCGGGCCTGGTCGAAGTACGGCTTGAACTGCGGCCGCGGCACCCCGATCTCCGGGCCGCCCAGGCCGAAGCTGATCAGCCCGTCGGGCCGCTCGTCGAGGGCGATCCGCAGGGTCTGCTCGGCGGCCGGCAGCCCGGCCTCGCCGGGAATGTCGAAGCACCAGCGCAGCGCGATGCCGAAGTCGGCCTCGGCCCGCTTGCGGGCGTCCTCGATAGCCTCGCAGAAGGCCGGCGCCGGGATCCCCCGGTGTACGTGGGAGTAGGGCGTGACGGTCAGCTCGGCGTACCGGACCTGCTGGCGGGCCAGCTCCCGGGCCACCTCGTGGGTGAGCAGCCAGACGTCGTCGGCGTCCCGGATCAGGTCCACCACGCTCAGGTAGACCTCGATGAAGTGGGCGAAGTCGCGGAACGCGAAGTAGTCGGCGAGCGCCTCCGGGTCGGCCGGGACGGGGGTGCGCCCCTCGTGCCGGGCGGCCAGCTCGGCCACGATCCGGGGCGAGGCGGAGCCGACGTGGTGCACGTGCAGCTCCACCTTGGGCAGTCCGGCGATGAAGGTGGGCAGGTCGGTCACAGGTTCTCCTCTGCGCGGGCGCCGGTGCGGGCCACCACGAAGATCCGGCGGAACGGGAAGTACACCTGACCCTGCCGCACCGGGTACGCCTCGGCGAGGCGTACCCCAAGCTCGGCGCGGAAGTCGGCCCAGCCGGCGGCGTCGAGCGCGGCGCGGACCGGGCGCAGCGCCGTCCCCTCCATCCAGGCCAGCACCGGGTGGTCGCCGCCGGCGGCCGGGAGCAGGTGCACGTAGGTAGTCTCCCAGGCGTCCACGGCGCAGCCGGCACCGACCAGCAGCGCGGCGTAGTCGACGGGGTCCTCGACGGGCGCCTCGCGCAGCAGGGGGGCGAGGGTGTCCCGCCACCGGTCCCGCCCGGCCACCTCGCGCAGCGCCCGGTGCGACGGGGCGGCGAAGTTCCCCGGCACCTGGAACGCCAGCCAGGCGCCGGTCGGCAGGGTGGCGGCCCAGCGGGTGAGCAGCGCCTGGTGGCCGGGTACCCACTGGAGCACCGCGTTGCAGACGACCACGTCGACGTCGGGCTCCGGACGCCAGTCGCGCACGTCCCCGACCGTGAAGGAGACCGGCTCGGCCAGGACGCCGGCCCTGGCCAGGCTGCCGATCCGCCCCAGGGCGCGGGCCCGTGCGATCATCTCGGCGGAGGAGTCCAGACCGGCGATCCGGCTTCCCGGCCAGCGGCCGACGAGGGTCGTGGTCAGGGTGCCCGGGCCACAGCCCAGGTCCACGACCGCGCGGGGCCGCTCCGCCGCGACCCGGGCGAGCAGGTCGTGGAAGGGGCGGGAGCGCTCGTCGCCGTAGCGCAGGTAGGTGCTCGGGTCCCACATGACAGCCTCCAAACCGTACGTACGTCTTGCTAGACGGTACGGCCCGGCGGGCGCCCCGGCAAGCGGCTCACTAGGCTCGACCGGGTGGAACAGCGCAGCTTCGACCGGCTCGGCCGGCACGTCGGCATCATCGGACTCGGCGCCTGGCAGCTCGGCGCGGACTGGGGCGAGGTCAGCGAGAGCACGGCCCTCGACGTCCTGGGCGCCGCCGTCGACGCCGGGGTCACCTTCCTGGACACCGCCGACGTGTACGGCGACGGCCGCAGCGAGCAGCTGATCGGCCGGTTCCTGCGGGCGCGCCCCGGGCACGGGCTGACCGTGGCCACCAAGATGGGCCGGCGGGTGCCGCAGGCGCCGGAGGCGTACACCCTGGACAACTTCCGGACCTGGACCGACCGGTCCCGGGCCAACCTCGGCGTGGACACCCTCGACCTGGTGCAGCTGCACTGCCCGCCCACCGCGGTCTTCGCCGACGACCGGGTCTTCGACGCCCTGGACACCCTGGTCACCGAGGAGCGGATCGCCGGGTACGGGGTCAGCGTCGAGACCACCGACCAGGCGCTCACCGCGATCGCCCGGCCGGGCGTGGCCAGCGTGCAGATCATCCTCAACGCCGTGCGGCACAAGCCCCTGGAGCGGGTGCTGCCCGAGGCCGCGAAGGCCGGCGTCGGCATCATCGCCCGGGTGCCCCTCGCCAGCGGCCTGCTCTCCGGCCGGTACGACGAGCACACCACCTTCGCGCCGGACGACCACCGCAGCTTCAACCGGCACGGCGAGTCCTTCGACGTCGGCGAGACCTTCTCCGGCGTCGACTACGACCTCGGCCTGTCGGCCGTGCGCCGGCTCGCGCCGCTGGTCGGCGAGGGCCGGACGATGGCCCAGTTCGCGCTCCGCTGGATCCTCGACCAGCCCGGCGTCACCGTGGTCATCCCGGGTGCCCGCACCGCCGAGCAGGCCCGGCGCAACGCCGCCGCGGCCGACCTGCCGCCGCTGACCGAGGTGGAGCTGGCCGCCGTCCGCGCCACCTACGACGAGCTGATCCGGCCGCAGGTGCACGACCGGTGGTGACCCCGGACCGGCGGCCCGTCGGCGCGGCGTCGCCCCGGGCCGCCGGCCGCGGGCATGCTGGAGCCGGGCGTACGTCTGCGGAGGGGGAACGATGAGGGGCTGGTTCCGGCTCACCGTGGGGCTGCTGGCCGTGGTGCTCGGTGCCCTGTGGACCGTGACGGGCCTGGGCCGCGTCGAGGGCAGCGTCCTGACCGGTCACCGGATCTGGGCGGTCGCCGGCCCGGTGCTGGTCCTCATCGGACTCGTCGCGCTGTGGTTCGGGATGCGGGCCCGGCGCCGGCGCGGCTGAGCCCCGGCGGGTCCACAGTGCGGAAAAGCCCCGCCTCCCGGAAGGGACGCGGGGCTTCTGCACACCGGCCGGCGCGGCCGGTGCTCCGACAGCTCAGATGGGGCGGACCTGCTCGGCCTGCGGACCCTTCTGACCCTGGGCGATCTCGAACTCCACCCGCTGGTTCTCCTCCAGCGTGCGGTAGCCGCTGGACTGGATGGCCGAGAAGTGGACGAACACGTCAGCACCCCCGCCGTCGACGGTGATGAAGCCGAAGCCCTTGTCAGCGTTGAACCACTTCACGGTTCCCTGCGCCATGTGTATCTCCTTCTAAAACTGGCGGCCGAGCACGCCGTGCGGCCGATTGGCCGTTTTCGAGCAGCGGCGCCTGAGGCGGCCCCCAATGAAGGAGACTTCTCTCAACCCACGCGTCTCTCAACAGCGTGAGACAGCAAACCACGTACGCAAAAACTTCGCACAGCCTACCGGACGAAATTCTCCGACATGTGACCTGACGGATGCGGTAGATCCACTGGCCGGGCCGCTCGGGCCGTGCGAAAGGCCCCTGTCCACCCAGGTGGAAAGGGGCCTTTCGTGCGTATGGAATCAGTCGGGCCAGCTGCCGGTGAGCCGGCGTACGCCGACCGCCCCGCCCCGGTCCACGGCGGCTCGGACGACCGCGAAGATGGCCCCCTGCAAGGCCGCGGCGGCGAGGATCTCGCCCCAGCGGCGGTCCTCGTCGGTCGCGCTGGGCGCCTCGCCGTCGCCGGCCGTCATCTTCCAGACCTGCCGGAAGATGACACCGGCGACGGTGCCGGCTGCCAGACCCATCAGCACCCCGACCGGCTTGTAGACAACCCTGCCGATGCCCTTGCTCACCTGCGCCTCCCACGGACGATCAGCAGCACCACCGCGGTGGCCACCGCGCCGGCCGCGACGGCCGCCCACGGCACCGGGTTGCGCCCGACCGCCCCACCCTTCTCGTGCGCCTGCGCCCGGACCAGCCGGGCCTTCTCCGCCGCCCGCCCGCGCACCCGGGCCACGGTCACCGCCGCCTGCTCGCGCATCCGCACCTTCGCCTGCTCGGCGGAGTGCCGCACCAGGGCCTTGACGTCGGCCCGGGCGGCGAGCAGCTCCATCGTCTCACCCAACTCCACCCGGGTCCGGCGGATCTCCTCCCGGAGTGCCGCCACGTCCCCGGTTCCGTTGCCGGTCATCCCCGCCTCCCGTCCTTCACCGCGGCGGTGACGGTGTCCACGTCCGCCCGGACGCTGCGGACCGTCGCCTCCGGCACCGGCGGGACGGCACGGCTGACCTGCTTCTTGCCGACCAGCGCCAGGACGCCGGCGAGCAGGAAGAGCGCCACCGCGACGATCAGCGCGGCGAGCCACGCCGGCATGACCAGATCCAGCAACAGGATCACGGTGGCGACCAGCGCGCCGGCGCCGTAGAGAGCCATCACCCCGCCGCCGCCGAACAGACCGATCCCGATCCCGGCGTGCTTGCCCTTCTGGGTCAGTTCCGCCCGGGCCAGCGCCAGCTCGTCCCGCACCAGGCGGGTGACCTGTTCGGTGGCCCGCTGCACCAGTTCCGCGGTGGACGGCTCCTGCCCGGTCCGGGACGCGCTGCGACTCGCGACGTCAGCCATGCTGTCCTCCTTTCATCATCACCGCGCTGTATGCCCGGAGTCGCCGCCCGTCAATCCTGCGCGGAGCGGCCGGTCGACCCGGCCGCACACCATGTCCTCGCCCGGCCGCCGGGCGGCGGCCGGATCCGGGGCGTGCGCAGCAGGTCCCCCGGAACGGGCCGATCAAACGCGGTCGCACCCACCTGTCGCGGTCCACCGGCATCCGGCAGATGCAACGGGCGGGCCGGGGCCGAGGTCACGAGCGGGGGCCGGGCGCGCGGAACCCCCGGCGCCGCGCGGGCCGCCGGGGGTTCCGAGGGGTACGGGTCAGCGTCGGGCGTCGGCGTGGTCCTCGCGGCCGACGAACGCCTCGCTGCGGGCCTCGCCGTCGTCGCTGCCGCCGAAGACGCGCGCGTCGTCGGGGACCTCGGTGTCGGGCCGCCGGCGGGCCGGCCGGCGCGGCTGCACAACCTGCCAGGGCAGCGAGCCGGCGGTGTCGCCCACCTCGGCGCGCAGCCGGGGCAGCGCGGTCGGGCGCTGGTCGCGCACCCAGGCCACGAGGTGCTCGCGCACCAGGCAGCGCAGGTCCCACAGGCTGCCGGCGTCGGCCGCGCTGACCAGGGCCCGGACCTTGACCATGCCGCCGGTGGCGTCGGTGACCTGGAGCACGCAGACCCGGCCGTCCCAGAGCTCGGTGCCCTCGCAGAGGCGCCGCAGCTCCTCCCGCATGGCCTGCACCGGGATGGCCCAGTCCAGGTCGAACTCGGCGGTGCCGAGCACCGCCGCCTCGGTGCGGGTCCAGTTCTGGAACGGGGTGCTCGTGAAGTAGGAGGTGGGCAGGATCAGCCGGCGGTCGTCCCAGACCTGCACCACCACGTAGCTGAGGGTCAGCTCCTCGATCCGGCCCCACTCCCCCTCGACCACCACGACGTCGTCGAGGCGCACGGCGTCGCTGAAGGCGAGCTGGAGGCCGGCGAAGACGTTGCCCAGCAGGCTCTGCGCGGCCAGCGCGGCGACCACGCCGACCACACCGGCGCTGGTCAGCACGCCGGCGCCGATGCCGCGGACGGCGGGGAAGGTCATCAGCATCACGCCGAGGGCGAGCACCACGATCACCGCGATGGTGAGCCGGCGCAGCAGCACCACCTGGGTACGCACCCGGCGGGCGTGCCGGTTGTTCGGCACGTCCACCCGGAACCGGGCCAGCGCGGTGTCCTCCGCCACCACCAGGAGCGAGGCCACCAGCCAGGCGGCGGCGGCGATCAGGGCGAGCACCAGGGCGTGCAGGACGAGCTGCCGCCACGGGCTGCCCACCGCGTACAGGGTGGTGAAGCGTACGGCGAGCTGGACGGCGAGCACGGTCGCGGCCAGCTGGAACGAGCGGTGCGAGTGATCGGTCAGCTCGGTCATCAGCAGCGAGCGCCGGCCCAGCCGGCGGGTGGCCCGGTGCACCACCTCGACCAGCAACAGCGCGACCGCCGCCGCGGCGAGCGCGGCGACGGCGGTCACGAGGTAGGTCTGCACGTTCGGTGTCTCCCTCCGGCCGGGCGCGAATCGGGCAAAGGCCCAATGGTGCCCGGACTATCGCGTATCGACCAGGATCACACCCGGCGGTACCGCGACTGGAGGAAGCAGTAGATGCCGAAGGCGGCGATGCCGAGCGCCATGAGCGCGAGCAGCACCGGCCCGTACGACTGGTCGCGGAGGGTGCGCAGGGCGGCGTCCAGGCCACGGGCCTTCTCCGGGTCGTACTTCACGGCAGCGGTCACGATGAGCACGCCGGCGATGGCGAAGACGGCGCCCCGGGCCGCGTACCCGGCCATGCCGAGACGGCGGGTCAGGGTGTGCGTCTTCGGGCTCATCTCGCCGGTCTTCAGGTTGCGCTCGAACTTCTTCTTGAGCCCGTAGATCACCATGCCGATGCCGACCGCGGCGAGCACCAGACCGGCGAGCCCGACGAGCCACCGGCCACCCTCGGAGGCCATCAGCTTCTCGGTGAACTGCTGCTGCTGGTCGGCGGCGTTGCTGCTCGCGTCCTGGAAGACCTTGACGGCGGTCCAGCCCAGCCAGACGAAGACGATCACGCGGACGACGGAGGCGATCCGCTCGAACAGCTTCTCCTTGCCGCGCAGGAAGCGGTGGCCGATGACCGCCTCGAACGCCTGCCAGATCGCCATGGCGAAGAGCCCGATGGCGATGGCGACGAGGAGGAACTTGCCGAGCGGCTGGGCGCCCAGGGTGCGCAGGGCACCGTTCTGGTTGCCCTCCTCCCCCGACTTGCCGAAGGCGATCTGCACGGCCAGCCAGGCGAAGAGGAGGTGCACGATCCCGTAGCCGATGAAACCGGCCCGGGTCAACAGTTCGAGCCACCTGCTGTTCGCGGCCTGGGCGGCGGTGGCTCCGGCGTTCCGGGTGAGAGACATGGCGCCTCAATCTCCTGGTGCGAGGTTTTCCAAACGTCGGCCACCGCCGCCCGGCGTGGCGATTCAGCCGTTCGGGTCGCGGGCCACCCGCACGACGACCTGCTGATCGGTGACGCTGTCCAGGGTCACCGAGAAGCCGCCGGCCTGGGCGGCCTGCTGCCCGACGGTGAGCGACAGCTGCTCCCCGGCCACCTCGACGGTGACCTGGTCGCCCTCGGCCCCGACCAGCTTCGCCTCGACGCCGAGGATGGTGGCGCTCGCGTCGACGCCACGCTGGAAGGTGACGGTGCAGGCGTCCAGGCCGCAGTCGGTGGAGGCGTTCTCCGAGCTGCACCCGGCCAGCAGCGCGGCGCCGAGCGCGAGGCCGGCGAGCAGGCCGGCGGCCCGGCGGGTGGGGGTCAGGAAGGGGGAAACGCGTCGGTTCGTCACCCCGCCAAGGGTACGAGACGACGGCCACACCGCCACCCACCGGTGATCGTTCCGGCGGGGGTTAGGGTCCCGGCATGCCCTTCGACATCGCCCGCACCCGGGCCGCCTACCCCGCCCTGACCGAGGGTTTCGCCCACTTCGACGGCGCCGGCGGCACCCAGACCGCCCGGCCGGTGATCGAGGCGGTCACCGCCGCCATGACCGCCGCCACCGGCAACCGGAGCACCGCGTTCGTACCGGGCCGACGGTCGCTGGACCTGGTGGCCGCGGCCCGTGCCGCGGTGGCCGACCTGCTCGGCGCGGAGCCGGGTGGCGTGGTGCTGGGCCCGAGCGCCACGGCGCTGACCTACACCCTGGCCCGGACGCTCGGCGCGGGCTGGCGCCCGGGCGACGAGGTGGTGGTCTCCCGGCTGGACCACGACGCCAACGTCCGGCCGTGGGTGCAGGCGGCCGAGGCCGCCGGGGCCAGGGTGCGCTGGGCCGAGTTCGACCCGGCGACGGGCGAGCTGCCCGCCGGCCAGTACGCCGACCTGGTCACCGAGCGCACCCGGCTGGTGGCGGTGACCGCCGGCAGCAACGCGACCGGCACCGTGCCGGACGTGGCGGCGATCGCCAAGACCGCGCACGCGGCGGGCGCGCTGGTCTGTGTGGACGGGGTCCACGCGGTCCCGCACGGCCCCACCGACCTGGCCTCGCTCGGCGCGGACTTCCTGGTGACCAGCGCCTACAAGTGGTCCGGGCCGCACCTGGCCGCGATGGCCGCCGACCCGGCCCGCTGGGCGTCGCTGCGCCCCGCCAAGCTGCTCCCCTCCTCCGACGCGGTCCCGGACCGGTTCGAGTACGGCACCCCGAGCTTCCCGCTGCTGGCCGGCGTGGTCGCGGCGGTGGAGCACCTGGCCACCCTGGATCCGGCCGCGTCCGGCGACCGCCGTAACCGGCTCCGGGCCGGGCTGGCCGCGGCCCAGGGCCACGAGGAGGCCGTCTTCGAGCGGCTGCTCGCCGGGCTGGCCGCCCGCCCCTTCGTCACCGTCTACGGCTCGCCGGCCCGGCGCTGCCCGACGGTGTCCTTCCGGGTGGCCGGGTCGACCCCGGCGGAGACCGCGGCGGCGCTCGGCGCGGCCGGTGTCTGCCTCTCCTCCGGCGACTACTACGCCTACGAGTACTTCCGGACGATGGGCCTGCGGGACAGCGGCGGCGCGGTCCGCGCGAGCGTCTACCACTACAACACCGTCGAGGAGGTGGACCGCTTGCTGGCCGAACTCGACCGGCTGGTCGCCGCCGGGGAGAGAATGGCCGGGTGAGCTTCCTGGTCGAGGAGAACCCCGCGCAGCGCCGCTTCGAGATCCTGGTCGACGACGCGCTGGCCGGCTTCACGGAATACGTGGCGCGTGGCGAGGTGCTGGTCTTCACGCACACCCAGGTGGACGAGCGCTACCAGAACATGGGGGTGGGCTCGGCGCTGATCGGGGGCACACTGGACCAGATCCGCGAGCGCGGCGGCCGCGTCGTGACGCAGTGCGAGTTCATGACCCGGTTCATCCAGCGCCACCCCGAGTACGCCGACCTGGTGGTCGCCGAGCCCTGACCGGGGCCGGCCCGGCACCGGTCGGCTCAGCGGACGCCGGCGAGCAGTTCGGCGGCGGCGAGGGCGGAGGCCCGGGTCGCGCCGTGGGTCGCCACGTGCACCGCGCCGGTGACCAGCTCGGGCACGCCCAGCTCGACCACCACCGCGTCCGGCCGGGCGGCCAGGGCGCGGGACACGGCGTCCCGCATCCAGTCGTGCCGGTGCAGGTCCCGCACCACCAGCACCAGCGGGCGGCCGGCCGCGGCGGCGGCCGGGTCGGCGGGGACCTCGTCCCGGGCGTACCGGGCGGTCGTGGTGCCGGGTGCCAGGTCGGCCAGGGGCGCGGCGATCCCCCACGGGGTCTCGTCGCCGATGGCCAGGTTGTGCGGCGGGGCGAACTCCACCACGTGGGCCGGGCCGGCCAGCGGCAGCAGCCCGCCCGTGGCCGTGACCACCCGCAGGGCCCGGCGGGCGGCGGCCAGGCCGATCGCCGAGCCGTCGTCGCCCGGCCGGGCGCCGGACCGGCCGGACCGGGCGGCGACCGTCCAGGCCGCGAGCTGCCCGACCCGCTTCGCCGCCTCGGCCAGCCGCTCTTCGGGCAGCTCGCCCGCGACGACCGCGGCCACGATGGCGTCCCGCAGCTCGCGGGCGTCGGCCTCGGTGGCCCGCTCCCCGCCCACGCAGATCGCGTCGGCCCCGGCGGCGAGCGCGCGGACCGCCGCCCCCGCGAAGCCGTACCGGTCGGCCACGGCCCGCATCTCCACCGCGTCGGTGACCACCACGCCGCCGAAGCCCAGTTCCTCGCGGAGCAGTCGGCCCAGGATGCGCGGGCTGAGGGTGGCCGGCAGGTCGGGGTCCAGGGCCGGCACCAGCAGGTGACCGGTCATCACCGCCTGCGCCCCGGCCGTCACGGCGGCCCGGAACGGGGCCAGCTCGACGGCGTCCAGCCGGGCCCGGTCGCCACCGATGCGGGGCAGGTCGTGGTGGGAGTCGACCCGGGTGTCGCCGTGCCCGGGGAAGTGCTTGGCGCAGGCCGCGACGCCGCCGGCCTGCAGGCCGCGGACCCAGGCGGCGGTGTGCCGGGCCACGAGGGCCGGGTCGGCGCCGAACGAGCGGACTCCGATCACCGGGTTCTCCGGGTTGGAGTTGACGTCGGCGTCCGGGGCGTAGTTGAGCGTGACGCCGACGCCGGCCAGCTCGGCGCCCAGGTCTCGGGCGACGGCCTCGGTCAGGGCCGGGTCGTCGACCGCGCCGAGGGCCAGGTTGCCCGGCCGGGAGCTGCCGCGGACGGACTCGATCCGGGTGACGTCACCGGCCTCCTCGTCGATGGCGACGATCACGTCGGGCCGCTCGGCGCGCAGGGTCGCGGTCAGGGCGGCGACCTGCCCGTGGTCGACGACGTTGCGGGCGAAGAGGACCACCGACCCGAGCCCCTCGGCGAGCCAGCGGCAGACCCACGGCGGCGGTGTGGTGCCGACGAACCCCGGTTGCAGGACGGCGGCCGCCAGGGCCGCCAGGTCTCCGGTCGCTCCCACGGTCCGCTCACTCATGCGCTGTCGTACCCCCGTCTTCCCCACGGCCCGCCGCCCGGCGGTGCTGACATGGTCACACCGCGTCCCTAAATAGTCAACAATCCTTACTGTTAGCGGCTGGCACCGCCGACCGGCCCGTGGGAGAGTGCGGACATGCCTCCCGCCCTGCTCGCCGACGCCACCAGCGCCGCGGACATCCCCGGCGTACGCCTGCTCGGCCTGGTGGTCGGCGGCCTGTTCCTGCTGATCGCCATCCGGGCGATGTTCCGCCGCTGACCCGCGGCGTTCGGATCCCGTCTCCCCGGGGTAGGGCTGTCGTTGTCCGTCGCGTGCGCCCGGCACGCGGGATGCGGCGAGGGGGAACCATGAAGATCGGTTGTTTTCTGTCCAGCGAGGAGTACACCCCGGCGGAGCTGCTGGAACAGGCGCGCGGCGCCGAGCGGGCCGGCTTCGAGGCACTGTGGATCTCCGACCACTACCACCCCTGGGTCGACGCGCAGGGCCAGAGCCCCTTCGTCTGGTCGACCATCGGCGCCCTCAGCCAGGTCTGCCGGTTGCCGGTGACCACCGCGGTCACCTGCCCGACGGTCCGCATCCACCCCGCGGTGATCGCCCAGGCGGCGGCCACCAGCGCGGTGCTGCACGAGGGGCGGTTCGTCCTCGGGGTGGGCAGCGGCGAGGCGCTGAACGAGCACATCTTCGGTGACCCGTGGCCGCAGGCCGACGTCCGGCTGGAGATGCTGGAGGAGGCCATCGACGTGATCCGGGAGCTGTGGACCGGCGACTTCGTCAACCACCACGGCAAGCACTACACCGTGGAGCACGCCCGCATCTACACCCGCCCCGACACTCCCCCGCCCATCTACGTCTCCGGCTTCGGCGGGAAGTCGATCGAGCTGGCCGCCCGGATCGGCGACGGCTACGTGAGCACCATGCCCGACGCCGACATGGTGCGCCGGTTCCGCGACTCCGGCGGCGGCGACAAGCCCTGCCAGGCCGGGTTCAAGGCCGCGTACGCCGACAGCGAGGACGAGGGCGTGCGGATCGCGTACGAGCGGTGGCCCAACGCCGGCGTGCCGGGCGAGCTGTCCCAGGTGCTCCCGTCACCGCGCCACTTCGAGCAGGCCGCACAGCTGGTCAAGCCCGAGATGATGAAGGAGTCGTTCGTCTGCGGCCGGGACGCCGACGCCCACCTGGAGATGATCGACAAGTACGCCAAGGCCGGCTTCGACGAGATCTACGTGGCCAACACCGGCCCGCACTGGCAGGGCCTGTTCGACCTCTACCAGCGCGAGGTCCTCCCCCGGCTCCCTTGAGCCGGGGCCGCCCGGTTTCGGCGGTGATCGCCAGGGGTACCTGCGGCCACTGATGAGACTGACCACGCACTCCACGACCCTGCGCCGCGCGGCCAAGAGCCTCTTCGGCTGGACCGCCCTCCGGCCCAACCAGCTGGCCGCCATGCGGGCGGTCATGAAGCGCCGCGACGCCCTGGTGGTGCTGCCCACCGGCGCCGGCAAGTCGGCGATCTACCAGATCCCGGCCAGCCTGATCCCCGGCCCCACGGTGGTCATCTCCCCGCTGCTCGCCCTCCAGCAGGACCAGATCGCCGCGCTCAACGAGCGGCAACGGCCCGAGCTGCGGGCGGTCCGGATCAGCTCCGACGAGAGCGCGGCCCAGCAGGCCGAGGCGATCGAGGAGATCCGGGCGGGTCGCGCCGAGTTCCTGTTCATCACCCCGGAGGCGCTGAGCAACCCGGAGCGGATGGCCGAGGTCCGCGCGCTCAAGCCGGCGCTCGTGGCGATCGACGAGGCGCACTGCATCTCCGCCTGGGGGCACGACTTCCGCCCGGACTACCTGGCGCTCGGCCACCTCATCGAGGGCATCGGCCGGCCGCCGGTGGTGGCGCTGACCGCCACCGCCTCCCCGCCGGTGCGCGACGACATCGTGGCCCGGCTGCGGCTGCGCGACCCCGAGGTGGTGGTGTCCGGGCTGGACCGGCCCAACCTCTTCCTGGAGGTGGCGCACTGCCCCACCGACGACTACCGGTGGCGGCGGCTGCTCGCCCTGCTCCGCGACGACGAGCGGCCCGGCATCATCTATGTGCCGACCCGGCGGACGGCCGAGGAACTGGCCCAGCGGCTCACCGACGCCGGCTTCCCGGCGCAGTACTACCACGGCGGGATGCCGACCGGCGCGCGCAACGAGCTGCACGAGGCGTTCCTCGCCGACCAGGTGCCGATCATGGTGGCCACCTCGGCGTTCGGCATGGGCATCGACAAGCCGAACATCGCCTGGGTGGTGCACATGGCGCTGCCCGACTCGCCGGACAGCTACTTCCAGGAGATCGGCCGGGCCGGCCGGGACGGCGCGCCCGCCCGGGTGCTGCTGCTCTGGCGCGCCGAGGACGTCGGTCTCCAGCGCTACTTCAGCGGCGGCCTGCCCGACGAGAACGAGCTGGCCGAGCTCGCCGCCCTGCTGCGCAAGCAGCCCCGCACCAAGAAGGAGCTGCGCGAGCTGACCGGCCTCGGGCCGCGCAAGCTCGGCCAGTACCTGTCCCTGCTGGAGCAGGTGGGCGCCGCGGAACCCCGGGCCCGGCAGCGGCTCGCCGCCCCCCGGTACGCCCCGGCGGCCGCCGAGTCCGGCCGCGCCGCGCTGGCCGAGGCGGAGCGGCAGCAGACCGTGACCCGGTCGCGGACCGACATGATGCGCGCCTTCGCGGAGACCACGGGCTGCCGGGGGCAGGCGCTGCTGGCGTACTTCGGTGAGCAGATGAGCGATGTCTGCGGCCACTGCGACAACTGCCACGCCGGCACGAGCGTCGCGTCCGACGGCGCGGTGGGGCCGTTCCCCGTGCACAGCCAGGTGCGCCACCCCGAGTGGGGCGCCGGCCTGGTGCTCAGCTACGAGGAGGACCGGATGACGGTGCTCTTCGACGAGGTGGGCTACAAGACGCTGTCCGTCCGCGTGGTGTCCGAACAGGGCCTGCTGGAGCTGGACTAGCCTGACCCGGGCGCCGCGGTGGCGGCGCCCGTCGACAACGACGACCACGGCGAAAGGGGCTTGATCGTGATCGAGCAGCCGGCGTACACCGGGTTCGGTTTCTCCGACGAGGAGTGGGGGCTGCTGGTCGGTCTGCCGCAGTCGGTCCTCGCGGCGGCCGCCGCGGCCGAGTCCGACGGCACCCGGCGCACCATGGCCGAGAACGCCGCCGGGCTGGAGACGATCGCCGCGGGCCGTGAATCGGCCAGCCCGCTGGTGGCCGCCGTCGCCGGCGAGATCGTCTCCCGGGTGGGCGACCCGGAGGCCGGTGAGGAGCTGCCGGTCATCACCCCCGACGACCCCCACGCGATGATCGAGGACGTGCTGGGCCGGGCCGGGGAGGCCTCCGCGCTGCTGTCCGCCAGGATCGACGAGGGGCAGGCGGGCGCCTACCGGCACTGGCTCGTGGAGATCGCCGAGCAGGTGGTCGGCGCCGCGTCCACGGGCGGCATCCTGGGCCTCGGCGGCGACGTGGTGAGCGACTCGGAGCGGCGTTTCCGGGACCGGCTCGCCACCGTGCTCAACGACTGACCGGACAGTTAACAGATCGTTTCACGTCCGTCAATGACGGATATGTCACGCCCCACGGGTGCCAATTCCCGGCCTCGTGGGGCGTCCTGTTTCACGACGGCTGGACGAACCACGGGGGTCGGGCATGGACACGGAACTCAAGCGGCAGGTCTTCGACACGGAACAGGTTCCCGCCGCCGAGCGCTTCGGACTGTGGCTGGAGATGCTCGCCGACACGCCCGGGCTCATGCGGGTGCGCACCGAGCACGCCGACAACTTCGTCGCCCGCTCGGAGTTCCTCGACCTGGGTCAGATGCAGCTCGTCCGCCACCGCTACCCCTCGCTGGACGGGATCCGGACCCGGAAGCTCATCCAACGCTCCGACGCGGACTACTACGTGCTCGCGCTGACCCTCGCCGGCACCGGCATCGCGGACCAGGACGGGCAGCGGGGCATCTGCCCCGCCGGCGACTTCACCTTCTACGACTGTGCCCGGCCGCAGGAGCTCAGTCACCACGGCGACGACGGGGACCAGCCCGTCAGCTCGGTCGTGGCCTTCATCCCGTACGAGGCGCTGCCGCTGGCGAACCGCCGGCTCGCCCCCCTGTTCGCCGGGCGGATGTCCGGCGCCGAGGGGATCGGGGCCCTGCTGGCCGACTACCTCATCCGGCTCACCAGCCATCCCGAGCAGTACCACGCGGCCGACGCGGAGCGGCTGGGCGCCATCGGGCTCGACCTGATCTCCACCATGCTGGGCCGGCACCTGGTCTCCGAGGACGCGGTGCCCACCGAGGTACGTCGTCGGGCCCTGCTGGCCCAGGTGCGCTCGCACGTCCGCCAGCACCTCGGCGACGGCGCGCTGAGCCCACAGTCGATCGCCGACGCGCACCACGTCTCGGTCCGGTCGCTGCACCGGCTCTTCGAGGCCGAGGAGACCACGGTGGCGGCGTACATCCGGGACGAGCGGCTGGAGCGGTGCCGTCGGGACCTCGCCGAGCCGGCGCTGGCCGACCGGCCCATCCAGCTCGTCGCCGGACGCTGGGGCTTCCGCGACAAGGCCCACTTCAGCCGGGCGTTCCGGGCCGCGTACGGGGAGACCCCGCAGGCGTACCGGGCGCGCCACCTGGACGCGGCACGGATCGTCAACACGGCGGCGTCCGCAGTCAACTCCGGCCGGACATACTGAGTGCGGGCCGGCAGCCGGGCGACCGGCGCGGCCCACTGGTATCGGGGGGCCGCGGCGAGGCGCCCGCGGCGATTTCGCCGCGGGCGGCCGCCCGGTGGCGGCACCCCGTGCGGCACCGGCCGTCGGCGGCCACATCGGTTTCCGGCCCCGTCGTGTTTCCCCCCAGGACCGACGGCGGGGCCGGTCAGCCCGCCTCCTCCTCCAGCAGCACCAGGACGGCCTTCTCCACGGCCTCGCGCGGCATGTCCGGCTGCACCGGGGCCAGCACCCCGTCGTGATAGAGGTCGACGATCCGGGGGTCCACGTAGGACGTACGGGCCACGGTGGGGGTGTTGCCGAGCAGCTCGGCGACCGAGCGCATCACCGCCGCCACCGCCCGCCGGCGGGCCGTCGTGGAACGCTGCGGGCCGGCCGTGGCCAGCTCGGTCGCGGCCAGCACGGTGGCGTGCCAGGTGCGGAAGTCCTTGGCGGTCATCTCCCCGCCGCTGGCCTCGCGCAGGTAGTCGTTGACCTCGTCGCTGCGCACGTCCCGCCAGGTCCGGCCGTCCCAGTAGCCGAACAGGCGCTCCTCGGCCCGCCGCCGGCGGCGCAGGTTGGTCAGCACCCGGCACAGCTCCGGGTCCTCGATCCGGCGGACCTGCTCGATGCCGCCCTTCGCCGGGAACTCGAAGACCACGCAGCCGCCGCGCGAACGGGCGTGCTCGGGTCGCAGGGTGGAGACGCCGAAGGTGGCGTCCTCACCGGTGGCGTACTGGTCGCTGCCGACCCGGAACATGCCCATGTCGAGCAGTCGGGCGACGGTGGCCAGGATCCGCTCCCGCCGCAGGCCGCGCAGCGCCAGGTCGTGCCCGACCCGGTCACGCAGCACGGGCAGCCGGTGGGCCACCTCCAGCACGTGGTCGAACTTGGCCTCGTCCCGCTTCTCCCGCCACTTCGGGTGGTAGAGGTACTGCTTGCGCCCGGCCGCGTCGATCCCGGTGGCCTGGATGTGCCCGTTCGCGTGCGGCGAGATCCACACGTCCTGCCAGGCCGGCGGGATGACCAGCTCGCTCAACCGGGCCAGCTCGTCGGGGTCGCGCACCGCCTCGCCCTTCGCGTCGACGAAGAGCCAGCCCTTGCCGCGCCGCCGGCGTCCGTAGCCCGGCCTGCCCGGATCACTACGCCGCAATCGCACCGGAGACCCGCACCGCCCGTTCCGCCTCGTCCACGGCGGCCACCACCTCGTCGACCTCGATGGCCGTCAACGTCGGGTGGGTTCCTACCCCGCCGGAACCAACCCAATCCCGGTCGATCCCGTCCCGGGGCGTGCACCCGAGCACCCGGTGCCGGGGCCGGTCGGGCGGCGGGCCCCAGTGCGCCGGCGGCACCGGCCCGAAGAGGACCACCGAGGCGGTGCCGTAGCCGGTGGCCAGGTGCGCGATGCCGGTGTCCCCGCTGACCACCAGCCGGGCGCCGGCCACCAGGGCGGCCAGCTCGGCCAGGCCGGTCCGGCCGGCGAGCACCGCGTCCGGGGGCAACCCCGCGTCCCGGGCCACCCGGGCGGCCAGGTCCCGCTCGTCGGTCGAGCCGGTGAGCACCACCCGGTGTCCCCGGGCGGTGAGGATCCGGGCCAGCGCGGCGAAGCGGCCCGCCGGCCAGCGCTTCGCGGGGATCTTGCTGCCCGGGTGCAGCACGGTGGCCCCGGCCGGGTCGGCGGCGGCGGGCGGGCGGCGCAGTGCCAGGTCGCCGGGGTCGGCCGGGAGGCCGTACCAGTGCAGCAGTCGGCACCAGCGGCGCACCTCGTGCTCGTCGTCGTCCCAGGTCGGGCCGGTCAGGTGCCCGGCCTCGGCGTTGCGGTAGGCGAGCAGCCGGCCCGGCCGGACAGCGGCGAGCATCCGGTGCGAATCCGGCCCCCGCCCGTGCAGGTTGACCGCCACCTCGGGCGGCGGGCCGGGCCACGCCGGCCGGTCGGCCAGCCCGGTGGTCGGCAGCACCCGGTCGACCGCCCCGGTCAGCGCGGCCAGCGGCGCCAGCCAGGCCGGCGCGGCCAGCACCAGCTCCCGGCCCGGGAGGCCGGCGCGCAGGCCGCGCAGCGCCGGGACCGCGGTGGCCAGGTCGCCGACCCCGAGCGCCCGCAGCACCAGGATCACGGGTACGACGACTCCTGCTGCGCGCAGACCACCATCTCGCGTACGGCGCAGCCGGCCGGCTGGGAGAGGGCGAACATCACCGCGGCGGCGGTGTCGGCCGGCTCGTTGAGCACCGCGTCCGGCCCGGGGCGGTACTGGGCGTCCCGCTCGTCGAAGAAGGCGGTGCGCATGCCGCCGGGGATGAGCAGCGTGACCCCGACCGTGCCGGCCAGCTCGGCGGCGAGCGCCCGGGTGAAGCCGACCACCCCGAACTTCGCCGCGCAGTACGCGGTCGCGTCGCTGACCGCCTTCACCCCGAGCGTGGAGGCGACCGTGACGACGTTGCCCCGGGACGCCTCCAGGTAGGGCAGCGCGGCCCGGATCACCGCGGCGGTGGCGAGCAGATCCACCGTGACGATCCGCTCCCAGGTCTCCGCCGGCACGTCGACGAGCTTGCCCGGCACGTCCATGCCGGCCGCCGTGACCACGGCGTCCAGCCCCCCGGAGCGTTCCGCGAGGTCCCGGGTGGCGGCCTCGGCGGCCCGGGTGTCGGCCAGGTCGCACTCGACCCAGGGCACGCCGTCGGCGGGCCGCTGCCGGTCCAGCACCAGGGGACGGCCGCCGGCCCGGGCCACGGCAGCGACCACCGCCGCGCCGAGCCCGCTCGACCCGCCGGTGACCAGGACGGTGGTACCGGTCCCGGGTGGGCTGTCGCTCATCGTGCTCCCTCCGCCGTGGACCGGACGACCGTCTCCCGGGCCGGCCCGGTGACCGCCGAGGGCCAGCCGCGCCCGGCCCGGGCCGCCGCGATCATGTCGGTGGTGGACCGGCCGTCCAGGTACGGCACGACCACCGTGTGCCCGCCCCAGCGGGCGAGGATCTCCGCCTCGGGAAGGGTCTCCGCGCCGCCACCGCTGGCGTAGTCGCCGCCCTTGACCCAGATGTCCGGGCGCAGCCAGGACAGCGCCGCGCGCGGGGTGGCCTCGTCGAAGATGAGCACGGCGTCGACGCAGCCCAGCGCGGCCAGCAGCCGACCCCGGTCGCCCTGCGGCACGACCGGCCGCTCCGGCCCCTTCAGCCCGGCCACGCTGGCGTCGGAGTTCAGGCAGACCACGAGGCAGTCGCCGAGCTGCCGGGCCGCCTGGAGAGTCGCCACGTGCCCGGCGTGCAGCAGGTCGAAGCAGCCGCCGGTGGCCACCACCGTGCCGCCGGCCGCGCGTACCCGGGACACCACCTCGCCGGCCGCGGCGGCGCCGATCCGGTCCCCGCCGCCGACCACCAGCGCCGGGGCGGCGGTCCGCACCGGGGCGGGCAGCGCGGTGGCCACTCCCCCGCCGGCCACGTACGCGGACGCCTCGGCCACCGCCTCCTGCACCGCCTCGGAGACCAGCGCGCCCCCGGCCAGGGCCAGGGTGGCCGCCGCGGCGAACCGGTCGCCCGCGCCGCAGGTGTCCCCCTCGGCGGCCGGAGCGGGCACCACCAGCGGGGTGGAGCCGGCGTGGCAGAGCAGCGCGCCGTCCCCGCCCAGGGTCACCGCCACGGCGCCGGCCTGCCAGCGCCGGCGCAGCGCCTGCGCGCCCCGGGACGCGGTGACCAGCCGGGACGCGCCCGGTGGCGCCTTGGCCAGCTCCCGCGCCTCGGACTCGTTGGGGGTGGCCAGGCTCACCCCGGGCACCGCGGCCGGGCCGCGCGGGTGCGGGTCCCAGACCACCGGCGCCCGGGTCGCGGCGAGCGCGGCTCGCAGGGCGGGATGCCGGGCGACACCCCGGCCGTAGTCGCTGACCAGCACGGCGGAGGCCGTGGCGAGCAGGCGCAGCACGGCCTCGCTCGGCTCGCCCGGCTCACCGGCCGGCCCGCCCCGGTCGTGGCGCAGCAGCACCCGGCCGCGGGCCCGCAGCCGGATCTTCTCCGGGGTGGCCCCGGCCAGCGGCAGCGCGTACAACTGCACGCCGGCGGCGGCGAGCAGGGTCCCCAGCCGCGCCCCGCCGGCGTCGTCGGCGACCGCGGTGACCAGCGCGACCTCGGCGCCCTGCGCGGCGGCGAAGACGGCGGCGAGGCCGGCCCCGCCGGGGCGGTCGACGTGCGTGGTCTCCTCGAGCACCGGCACCGGGGAGTCCGGGCAGAGCCGGTTCACCACCCCCTCCACGTCCCGGTCCAGCAGGGTGTCACCGAGCACCACCACGGGTCCCGTCATGCTCGACCTCCTCATCGGGCCTGCACCTTCCCGTCCGGGCCGTCGCCGAGCACCACCTCGACGCCGGTGCGCACCGTGTCGGCCGGCGTCGTGCCCGCCGCGCGGGCGGCGAGCGCCGCCGGCAGCGCCCGGTCGACGTACTCGCAGAGCACGTGGGTGGCGACCAGGTGCAGTTCCTGGACCACCTGGCTGTCCGGCGAGTCGATGGCGAGCGTCTCGTGGCACTCCTCGGCGAGCGGGTTGGGGGCGGGGCCGGTGAAGGCCCAGCAGCGCAGGCCGGTGTCGTGTGCGGCGCGGGCGGCGGTGAGGAGGTTGGTGCTGGTGCCGCTGGTGGACATGAGCAGGAGGATGTCGTCGGGTCGGCCGTGGGCGCGGACCTGGCGGGCGAAGACCTCGTCGTAGCCGTAGTCGTTGCCGATGGCGGTGAGGGCGGAGGTTTCGGCGTGCAGGGCGATGGCGGAGAGGGGTTCGCGGTCGTCGCGGAGTTTGCCGACGAGTTCGGCGGTGAGGTGCTGGGCCTCGGCGGCGCTGCCGCCGTTGCCGGCCACCAGCAGCCGGCCGCCGGAGGCCAGCCGGTGGGCCAGCTCCCCGCCCCAGCGGGCCAGCAGCAGCTCGGCGTCGCGCAGCGGCAGCAGCGCGGCGGCCAGCCGGGTCAGGTGGTCCTCCAGGACCGTCCCGCCGGCGGCCGGCGTGGACGCCGCCATCAGGCGACCACCCGCGTGGGCCGGCGCACGGTGGCCACCTCGGCGTACAGCTCGGCGAGCCGGTCGGCCGTGGTGGACCAGGAGTAGCGGGTGCGGGCCCGCTCCAGGGCCGCGGTGGCGTAGGCGAACCGGCGGATCCGGTCGCCGAGCAGCCCGCGGATCGCCGCGCCGAGGGCCGCCGGGTCGCGGGCGGGCACCAGGTCACCGGTCCGGCCGGGCACCACCGTGTCGATCAGCCCGCCGACGGCGGTGCCGATCACGGGTACGCCGCACGCCATCGCCTCCAGCGGGGTGAGCCCGAACGGCTCGTACCAGGGTGCGGCCACCAGCACGTCCGCCGACCGGTACCAGCGCCCCATCTCCTCCCGGGGCACGGCCCCGATCAGCTTCACCCGGTCGGTGATCCCGAGGGACGCGGCGAGCGCCCGCAGCCGCAGCGCGTACGGGTCGGTCTCCAGCAGCCCGGCCGGCGGGCCGCCGACCACCACGCACTCGGCGTCCGGCACCAGCGCGGTGGCCCGGACGACGTCCTGGAAGCCCTTGCGCTCGACCAGCCGCCCCACGGTGAGGATCCGGGGCCGGGTCCCGTCCCGGTCGGCGACCGGACCGAGCGGCGCGAAGGTGGACAGGTTCACCCCGGACGGCATGACGGTCATCCGGGACCGGGGCACCCCCATCCGGACCAGCTCGGCGACCTCGTCCTGGCACTGGGCGACCACCCGGTCGACGGAGCGGCCCAGCCGGCGCTCGTGCGCGACCCGGCCCGGTGGGCTGGTGTCCTGCGCGCCCTGGTGCCGCCGCTTGACCGTGCCGAGCGCGTGGAACGTCTGCACCACCGGCACCCCGGTGCGCCGCGCGGCGGCCAGCCCGGCCAGCCCGCTCATCCAGAAGTGCGCGTGCACCACCTCGGGCTGCCAGTCGCCGGTGCGCCACCGCTCGGCCAGCCACTCCCCGAACGCCGGCATGTACGGCAGCAGGTCGTCCTTCGCCACCGGCTCGGCCGGCCCGGCGGGCACGTGCACCACCTCGTACCCGTCCGGGGCGCGGACCGACACGGGCAGGTCCACCGCGTCGAGCCGGGTGTACACCCGGACGTCGTGGCCGGCGGCCGCGAGCGCGGCGGAGAGCTCCGCGACATGCGTGTTCTGGCCACCGGCGTCCTCCCCGCCGAGGACGGCGAGCGGGCTGGCGTGCTCCGAGATCATCGCGATGCGCATACTTCCTCCTCCAGCAGCCGGTCCCAGTCGGCGAGGAAACGCTCCAGGCCGTAGCGGTCGCGGGCGGCGGTCCGGGCCGCGGCGCCCGCCCGGCGGGCCGCCGCCGGGTCGTCCAGCAGGCCCCGGGCCGCGTCGACCAGCGTGTCGACCCGGGTGGAGAGGGCGCCGGCGGCCGGCGGGACCGCCTCCACGGCCTCGGTGGTGGCCAGGGCGATTACCGGCATGCCCATGGTCATGGCCTCGACGAGGCTCAGCCCGAGCGAGGTCCAGCGGCACAGGTGCAGGTACGCCCGCCGCTTCGCCAGCTCGGCGTGCATGGCGTGCTGGGGCACGTCGTCGTGGCTGGTCAGCCGGTCCGGGGGCAGGCCCAGGTGCTCGGCGAGCCCGGCCACCTTCATGCCGTAGACGTCCAGCGGGGCGAGGTCGGCGAAGCGGGCCAGCAGGTCGGTGCCGGTGACCCGCCAGCGGCGGACCGGCTCGTTGATGACGACGGCGAGGCGGTCCAGCTCGCCGGTCCACTCGACGGCCGGGGCGACCACCCCGTGCTCGACGACCGCGGTGCGGGTGCCCCCGTTGTCCCAGAACAGCTCGTTGAAGTGGGTCACGTGGGTGAGCAGCAGGTCGTCCCGGTCGGCCATCGGGTGGCGGGTGTTCGGCACGTCGCCCTTCGGGGTGTTGTGCTCGACGTAGATCGCCGGCACGTCCCGGCCGACGCGCCGGCCCAGCCACTCGCAGGCCAGGTCGAACTCCTCGGGCCGCTGGAGCAGCACGACGTCCACGTCGGCGCGGCGCAGCTCCGCCGGGGTCACCTCGACGGCGTTCTCCGGCCACGGGTAGGTCCGTGCCCGGCCCAGCCCGTACGGGCCGCGCTCCGGGGTGACCGGCACGAGGTAGCGGTGCTTGCCGTGCACGAACGACGTGGTCCACGACCCGTGCACGTGCCAGACCAGGACGTTCATCCGACCACCCCGCCGGGGGCGGTGACCAGCGGCTCCGGCGCGTCGGCGGGTACCCCGAGCAGCCGCAGCGCCTCCAGCACCCGGCCCGGCTCGACGGCTGAGAGGCAGGGGTGGCCGGGGACCGGGCAGCGCGTGGCCCGGGTGTCCCGGCAGGCCGCCCCGGCGTCGCCGAGCCGGACGGTGGGCACCCGGTAGGGCCCCCACTGTCCGAACGGGACGGTCGGGGCGAAGAGGCTGACCACCGGCACGCCGAGCGCCGCCGCGAGGTGCGCCGGCCCGGTGTTGCCGACCACCAGCGCGCCGGCCCGGGCGATGACCGCGGCCAGTTCGTCGAGGCCGGTGCGCCCGCCCAGGTCGAGACCGCCCGCGGCGGCGACCTGCGCGGTCAGTTCCCGCTCGTCGGGCCCGCCGGTGACGACCACCCGGTAGCCGGCCGCGCTGAGCACCCGGACGATGCGGGTGGCCAGCTCGAAGGGACAGGCCCGGGTCTCCGCGGAGGAGCCCGGGTGCAGCACCACGTAGCCCGGCTCGCCGGCGGCCGGCGCGGGCGGCAGCCGGTCGGCGCGCAGCCGCAGCCCCGGTTCGTCGCCGGCGGGCAGCGCGAAGCCGGCCGCCGCGGCCAGCGACAGGGCCCGCTCCGGCTCGGGCACCCCGACGGGCACGCGGTGCCGCACGTCGAGCAGGGCGCCCGGATAGTCGTCGCTGATCGCGCTGATCCGCGGCACCCCGGCCATGCGGAGCAGCAGCGCCAGCGGCAGCGCCGACTGGTGGAAGGAGGTGAAGACGACCGCCTCCTCCGCGCCGACCGCCGCGAGCCGGTCGACCAGTGCGCGCATCCCGGCCGGGTCGACCGTCGGGGCCGGGGCGTCGATCCAGGGCAGCGGCCACTCGATGATCTCGTCGACGCCGGGCAGCAGCTCCGCGGCCGCCCGGCCGCGTGGCCCGCAGAGCAGCACCACCCGTTCCGCCCCGGCCGCCACCGCGCGGATCCCGGGGCCGGTGACCAGCACGTCGCCGGCCGCGTCACTGCGCGCCACCAGCACGGTGCCCCGCCGGGGGGCCGGCTCCGGCGCGGCCACCAGCCGCATCCGGCCGAGGATGGTGCCCACGGCGTCCGGCAGGTCGGCGGCGACGGTCGGCGCGGCGGCGACCTCGGCGGCCCGCGTGGCCGCGGTGGGCACCATGATGCCGGCCGCCCCGGCCGCCGCGGCGGCGGCCATGTCGGCGCCGATGTCGCCGACCAGGACGCACCGGGCCGGTGTGGTGCCGAGCGCCCGGGCCGCGGCGTGCACCAGCCCGGGCGCCGGTTTGCGGCATGCGCAGCGGTCCGGCTCGCCGTGCGGGCAGATCTGCCAGCAGTCGAAGGGGCCGAGCAGGTGCTCCACCCGGGCGTTCACCCGGCGCAGGTCGTCGGCGGTGAAGTAGCCCCGGGCCAGGCCGGACTGATTGCTGACGACCGCCAGGCGCAGCCCGGCCGCGCGCAGCCGGTCCAGCGCCTCCCGGGCGCCGGGCAGTGGCCGGACCTTCTCCGGGTCGCCGTTGTAGGGAACGTCCTCGATCAGCGTGCCGTCCCGGTCCAGCAGCACCGCGTCGTACAGGCCGGACGGGAACCGGCCAGCACCCGGGTCAACCCGGGCTGACCTGCACTGATCCCGCTCGTGGTCCCGTCGCACGGGCGGCGGGTTCCCGACCCCCCGAGGAGTAAACATCAACTTCGGCGGAGCAGACCCCGTCGGCGCCGTACGCCGGTCCGCACCGCGCTGCCGCCGGCCCGGTCCGGCGTTACCCGCCGCGCCCGAGAAGCTAACCCGGCCGCTCGTTACGGAGGTCCGGGCGGGGGTATGGGATTGGGGTGGCGATTGTGGAGAAAGTGATCGACGCGCCCCCGCAGCGGATCTTCGACGTGCTCGCCGACGGGTGGACGTACAGCGACTGGGTGGTGGGCACCGTGCACGTCCGGGACGTGGACGACAGCTGGCCCCGGGTGGGCAGCCGGCTGCACCACAAGGCCGGCCCGTGGCCGTTCTCGCTCCAGGACACCTCCACCGTGCTGGAGTGCGACGCCCCGCACCGGTTCGTGGTGCGGGCCGGGCTGTGGCCGGCCGGTGAGGCGATCGTGGTGTTCCGGCTCGAACCGCTGGCCGACGGCCGGACGCGGGTCACCATCGGCGAGGACTTCGCCGCCGGGCCGCTGCGGTGGGTCCGGACCAAGCTCAACGACCTGGTGCTGCACCAGCGGAACAAGGAGACGTTGACCCGGCTCGCCGACATCGCCACCCGACAGAAGGCGGACCAGTGACCCAGCGTGTGGTGATCACCGGGGCGAGCGCGGGCGTGGGGCGCGCGGTGGCCCGGGCGTACGCGGCGCGCGGCGCGCGGCTGGCCCTGCTGGCCCGGGGCGCGGCCGGGCTGGCCGCCGCCGAGCGGGACTGCCGCCGGCTCGGCGCCGCCGAGGTGCGCACCTACCGGGTGGACGTCGCCGACGCGGGCGCCGTGCAGGCGGCCGCCGACGACGTGGCGCACCACTACGACGGGCTCGACGTCTGGATCAACGACGCGATGGTGTCGGTCTTCGCGCCGGCCTGGGAGATCACCGCCGCCGAGTTCCGCCGGGTCACCGAGGTCACCTACCTGGGCACCGTGCACGGCACGCTGGCCGCGCTGCGCCACCTGCGCGCCCACGGGCGCGGGGCGATCGTGCAGGTCGGCTCGGCGCTGGCCTACCGGGGCATCCCCCTGCAGTCGGCGTACTGCGCGAGCAAGCACGCGGTGCAGGGCTTCAACGACTCGCTCCGGGCCGAACTGCTGCACGACTGCCCGGGGGTGAAACTGTCGATGGTGCAGCTCCCGGCCGTCAACACCCCCCAGTTCTCCTGGGTACGCACCCGGCTGCCCCGGCATCCGCAGCCGGTGCCGCCGATCTTCGCGCCCGAGGTGGCCGCGCGGGCGGTGCTCTGGGCCGCCGACCACGGGCCGCGCGAGCTGAACGTGGGCGGCCCGACCTGGCGGGCCCGGCTGGGCAATGTCCTCTTCCCCGGGCTGCTGGACCGGAAGCTGGCCCGGGACGGCTACGACAGCCAGCAGACCGACGCGCCGATCGACCCGGCGACCTGGCGCGAAAACCTGGACCGGCCGGGCGACGACGACCGGGACCGGGGCGCCGAGGGTGTCTTCGCCGACTCGGCCCGCCGGCGCTCGGCGGCACTCTGGGTGAGCACGCACAAGCCCACGGTGTCGGTGCTGGCGATCGGTGGGCTGCTCACGGCGGCCGGCGGGCTGGCCCGCCGGTTACGCTGACCGCCCACGCCGGCGAACCGTCCGGAATCCTCCGGGCGGGCGTCTGTGCGGACCGCGCGGAGGGTACTGGCTACCCTCTCAGGTGAACCTGTCGGCCGACCGAGGATGTCCGTGATGATCGAACCCGTGCAGTTGCCCTCCCCGTGGCGCGACGCACGCCTGACCGTCGTCGTTCCGACCTACAACGAGGCGGGCAACCTCCCGGTGCTGGTCGAGCGCCTCCTCGCGCTGCCGCTGCCGGGCTTGAAGGTGCTCGTCGCGGACGACAACTCCCCGGACGGCACCGGGGAGGTCGCCGACAAGTTGGCCATCGAGCACCCGGACCGGGTGCTCGTGGTGCACCGCCCGGGCAAGGAGGGCCTCGGCCGCGCGTACGTGGACGGCATCGGGCGGGCGCTCGACGACGGCGCGGAGTACGTGGCGCAGATGGACGCCGACCTGTCGCACCCGCCGGAGGCGCTGCCCGGCATGCTCGGCGCGCTGCTCTCCACCCAGTCCGGCGTGGTCATCGGCTCGCGTTACGTGCCGGGCGGCGAGCTGGACGAGAACTGGCCGCTCTACCGGCGCGCGCTCAGCGGCTGGGCCAACCTCTACGTGCACACGCTGCTGCGGGTGCGGATCCGCGACCTGACCGCCGGCTTCAAGATCTGGCGGGCCGACGCGCTGCGCGACATCGGCCTGGAGCGGGTGCAGTCCAACGGCTACAGCTTCCAGGTGGAGATGCACTACCTGGCCACCAAGCTGGGGCACACCATCCTGGAGGTGCCGATCCGCTTCGAGGAGCGCCGTGAGGGCGCCTCGAAGATGACCACCGCCACCAAGATCGAGAGCGCGCTGATGCCGTTCAAGCTGCGGACCCGGCACCGCAACCTGGACACCTGACCCGCGCTCGCCGTTCGCACGGACACTGGCCTCACGCTGCGTCATGACGACGCAGCGTGAGGCTTCGTCGTCATGGCCGCCTCGATCTCCCGCCGCCCTTGCTCTGCAGCCATCGCCGCAGCACCCTCCCCACCTGGGCGGCGAGGAACCGCTCGGCCGCCGAGCCGGCGCCGGCCGGACACCTTGCGTGACCGCCGCCTATGCGGCTGCAGAGCAAAGGCGGTACGGGAGGGATGCCGGCCCGCGGGCACCGGTCAGCGACGTCGACGGGGAAGCGACGAGTGGACCCTGCCGGTTGGCCGGTCAGCGGTAGACGGTCCGGTGCGCGGCGCCGATCACGCCCGCGTACACGCCGCCGGTGAGCGCCCGGTCGCGGGCCAGAGCGGCCCGGGCCGCGTTCGCCCCGGGCGCGCCGTGCACCCCGCCGCCCGGGTGCGCCGAGGCACTGGCCAGATAGAGCCGGTCCACCGGGGTGTCCGCGCGGCCCAGGCCGGGGATCGGCCGCAGGAAGAGCTGCTGGTACGCGGCCGCGGTGCCGCCGCCGAGCGCGCCCCCGACCAGGCTCGGCTCGGCCGCTTCCAGGTCGGCGGGACCGGCCACGTGCCGCCCGACGATCAGCGAGCGGAAGCCCGGGGCGGCCTCCTCCAGCACCTCCTCCATCCGCGTCACGTGCCCGGCGACGTCCTCGGCCCGCCAGTGCCGGCGGAACGGCAGGTGCGTGTACGACCAGAGCGACTCGGTGCCCGGCGGGGAGTGGCTCGGGTCGGCCACCGACATCTGCCCCACCAGCAGGAACGGATCCCGGGGCACCTCGCCGCGGGCCAGCTCCCCGGCGTACGCGGTGAGCCCGTCCAGATCGGCGCCCAGGTGCACGGTGCCCGCGCCGGCGATCGCCCGGTTCTTCCACGGCACCGGCGCCGAGAGCGCCCAGTCCACCTTGAGCGTGGAGCCGTCCCACCGGAAGTGCGCCAGGTCCTCGACCAGCCGGGGCGGCAGCGCGGCCGGGCCGACCAGGTCCAGGTAGAGCGCCGGGGCGGGCACGTCGGCGAGGACCGCCCGCCGGGCCCGCCAGTCGGTTCCGCCGGCGGTGCGCACACCCATGGCCCGGCCCCGGGCGGTGAGCACCCGCTCGACCCGGGCGCCGTACTCGATGCGGCCGCCCCGCTCGACGAGCCGCGCGACCAGCGCGTCGGTGATCCGCTGCGCGCCGCCGACCGGCACCGGCCAGCCGACCTGCTGGCCGAGCATGGCGAGCAGCCAGCCGTACACGCCGGAGCCGGCCTCCTCCGGCGACAGGTCGGTGTGCAGGGCGCAGCCGGCCAGCAGCGCCGGCCCGCCCTCACCGGCGAAGAGTTCGTCGCCGAGCTTGCGCACCGGCACGACGAGCCGGCGGGCGAGCCGCAGCGCGCCGGAGACCTTCAGCCGGCGCAGCAGGGCCAGCCCGCCGCGCACCGGCGGGAACGGGCTCGTGATGGTGTCCAGCATCGGTTCGGCCACCTGGCACCAGTCGGCGTACGCCTGCCGCCACCGGTCGCCGTCGCCCGGCGCGAACGCCTCCAGCGAGGCGGCCGTGGCGTCCAAATCCCGGTTGACCACGGCCGCGCGGCCGTCGGGCAGCAGGTGGGCCAGCACGTCCGGGGCGTGGGTCCAGGACAGACCGTGGCGCTCCAGGTCGAGGTTGCCCAGCACCGGCGAGGCGAAGCCGAGGGGGTAGAAGGAGCTGTAGAGGTCGCTGAGGTAACCGGGGGCGGTCACCTCGGCGGAGCGCACCGCGCCGCCGGGGGCCTGGGTCGCCTCCAGCACCAGCACGTCCCAGCCCGCGTCGGCCAGCAGGTTCGCGGCCACCAGCCCGTTGTGGCCGGCCCCGATGACGACGGCGTCCGCGGTGGAAATCATCCGACCCGCCTACCCGGCCGGTTACCGGGCGAAACGCGTTTGCCTGGCCCGGGTCGGGGCATCCACTGCCGCATGTACACGGTTGCACAGCTCATAGGTGGAGTCTGGGGTGCCGGGGGTTCGGGGGGCGAGCTGGTCGTACACGATCCGGCTGACGGCTCCCCGGTGACCACCGTGCCGGTGGCGACGGCGGACGAGGTGGCCAAGGCCGTCGAGGCGGCCCGGGGCGCGGCGGCGGAGTGGGCGGCGACCGCCCCGGCGGAACGGGCGGCGGCGCTGCACCGCGCGGCGGACGCGGTCGAGGCCGTCGCCGACGAGCTGGCGCAGGCCACCACGGCGGAGATGGGCAAGCCGCTGGACGACGCGCGCGGTGGCGTGGCGGCGGGCATCGGCACGCTGCGACAGTACGCCGAACTCGGCCCGGTGCGGGGCGGCCGCACCCTGCACGGCGCCACCTCCGCACTGGACTTCATGGCGCCCGAGCCGCGCGGCGTGGTCGCCGCCATCACCCCGTGGAACGACCCGGTGGCCGTCTCCTGCGGCCTGCTCGGGGTGGCCCTGGTCACCGGCAACGTGGTCCTGCACAAGCCGAGCGAGCGCACCCCGGCGACCGGCTGGCTGCTGGCCCGCGCCCTGGACTCGGCGCTGCCGGCCGGGGTGCTGTCGCTGCTCACCGGCGGCCCCGAGGTGGGCGCGGCGTTGGCCGGGCAGGAGGTGGACGTGGTCGCCCACGTCGGTTCCACCGCGACCGGCCGGGCGATCGCCGCCGCCGGCGCGCGCACCGGCGCGAAGGTGCTGCTGGAGAACGGCGGCAGCGACCCCCTCGTGGTGGACGCGGACGTGGACCCGGTCTGGGCGGCCGAGCAGGCCGCGCTGGGCTGCTTCGCCAACGCCGGGCAGATCTGCGTCGCGGTGGAGCGGATCTACGTGCACCGGGACGTGGCCGAGGACTTCGTCGACGCGCTGGTGGAGCGGGCCGAGGCGCTCGTCGTTGGCCCGGGCCGGGACCCGGACACCCAGCTCGGGCCGCTGGTCGACAAGCGGCACCGGGACCACGTGCACGGGCAGGTCACCGCTGCGGTGGCCGAGGGCGCGCGGCTGCGCACCGGCGGCGGCGTGCCGGACGGACCAGGGGCCTTCTACCCGGCGACCGTGGTCAGCGACTGCCGGCACGAGATGACCCTGGTCCGGGAGGAGACCTTCGGGCCGGTCGCCCCGGTGGTCGTGGTCGACTCGTTCAGCGAGGGGCTGCGCTGCGCGGCCGACTCCCCGTACGGGCTGGCCGCCACGGTGCTGACCGGCTCGATGAGCCACGCCCACCGGGCCTGGCGGGAGCTGCCGGTGGGCACCGTCAAGGTCAACGCCGTGTTCGGCGGCGCGCCGGGCGGCGCCGCGCAGCCGCGCCGGGGCAGCGGGCAGGGCTTCGGGTACGGCCCGGAGCTGCTCGACGAGTTCAGCACGGTGAAGGCCGTCCACATCGAGGCGCCGGGCGGCGGCCACTGGTGAGCGGCACGACGGGAGCCCGGGACCAGGCTGGTCCCGGGCTCCCGTGTCGTGGTCGGCCGGTCAGCGGCCGCCGCGGGCCTTGCGGGTGGCGTTGTTGTTCGCCTTCTCGATCGCTTTGACCAGCTCCGGCTTGGTCATCCGGGACCGGCCCGGCACGTCGAGCTTCTTGGCCACCTCCATGAGGTGCTCCTTCTTGGCGTTGGCGTCCACCCCGCCGGCCGTGGGGGCCCGCCGGGCCGGCCCGCCGCCGGCCGCCTGCCGGTCGCTCGGGCCTTTGCGCCCCTTCGGCTCCCAGTGGTCGCCGACCTTCTCGAACTCGTGCTTCACGGCGGCGAAGGCGGCGCGGTGCGCCCGCTCCCCCTCGCCGTACGTCTCGACCGCCGAGTCGTGTGTCTTCTCCCAGGTCCGCTGCGCCTTGTCCGGGGAGCGCTTCAGCGTGCTGGGCAGTACCTCGCGCCCGGGCATCTCGTCCTCCTCCGTCTCCGTGGGATCCTCTACCGATTCCCCCCGCCGTCCAGGACAAACCGGCACCGGTTTGTCGACATCCCCCACCGGGTACCGCCCGGGCCACCTGCCGGGGGTGCGCCCGGCGGCGCGGAGGAGGCGGTCATGACGGCGACGACGGACGCGGCGGCCGGCGGCCGGCCGCGGGCCCGGATCCCCCGCCGGGTACGCCAGTTGAGCTGGGCCACCTGGCGCGGGGTGCTGGTCCGCGCCGGGCGCGGCTTCGTCAAGGACAACTGCGCCGACTGGGCCGCCGCGCTCACCTACTACGGGGTGCTGGCGCTCTTCCCCTCGACCATCGTGGTGGTCGCCCTGGTCGGGCTCGTCTCGGACGGGCCGCGCACCGTGGACACCGTGATCGACCTGGCCCGGGAGATCGGCGCCGGCTCGGTGGTCGGCAACGACGCGTTCGTGACGGTGGTGCGCGGCGTGGTGGAGCAGCAGGGCCCGGCGAAGGCGTTGCTCAGCTTCGGTCTGCTCGGCGCGCTCTGGTCGGCCTCCGGCTTCATCGGCGCGTTCACCCGGGCCTCCAACGCGATCTACGGGGTCGAGGAGGGCCGGCCGTTCTACCGGCTCCGGCCGATCCAGATCGGGCTCGCCGCGGTGTCGCTGGTGCTGTTCGCCGTGGTGGCCCTGGCGCTGATCGTCAGCGGCCCCGTGACCGACTTCGTGGGTGACCGGCTGCACGCCGGCGGGCTCACCCGCCAGGTGTGGACGGTGGCGAAGTGGCCGGTCCTCGCGCTGGTGGCGATGACCCTGCTGTCCCTGCTGTTCTGGATCGCCCCGAACGTGCGGCAGCCCCGGTTCCGCTGGCTCACCCCGGGCGGCGCGCTGGCCCTGCTGGCGTGGGTGCTCGCCTCCTTCGGCTTCGGCCTCTACGTGGCGAACTTCGGCTCGTACGACGTGACCTACGGCAGCCTGGGCGCGGTCATCGCCTTCCTGGTGTGGCTCTACCTGTCCAACTGCGCCCTCATGCTGGGCGTGCAGGTCAATGCGGAACTCCAGCGGGGCCGGATGATCCAGGCCGGCGTCGAGCATCCGGACGAGCCGGTGCTGGCGCCCCGCGCGACGCCGGATTCCTGACCGACTTTGCCCGGTTCGGCGGCGGATGACCGGATCGGCCGGCCGCCGTCGGTTTACCTGCGGCCCCCTCGGGCATGTCTGTCGGCATGGAACGAGTCAGCAGCAAGCACTCGCCCAGGGTTGACGACAACATGGCTCAGGACGTCAGTGGCCTGGTCCAGGGCCCGGGGGCCGGGGGCTCCCGCGTCGACGAGTCCCGCCAGCCGGAGCCGGCCGGCGAGGACCAGCCGGAGCCGAAGACGCTCACGGCCGGCGCCAGCCGCGGCGGCAACCCGCAGGGAATGAGCATGGACGACGTCGAGGCGCGCAGTCGGCTCGGCCGGTTCATCACCATGACCGCCCTGCCCGGCGACCGCGACACGCTGGTGGCCAACGCCCGGGAGAACCAGGCGCCGGACGACATCGTGGCGGCGCTGCAGGGCCTGCCCGAGGGCACCCGGTACCAGACGGTGTCCGAGGTGTGGGCCGCCCTCGGGCACAAGAACGAGACGACGCGCTGGTGAGCGGACCGGCCCACGGTCCGCGAGCAGTCACCGGCGGAACAGGAGGAACACCGACATGAGCGGAGTCATGGAACACGTGGACGTGTCCGTCCCGATCCGCACCGCCTACGACCAGTGGACGCAGTTCGAGGAGTTTCCGCACTTCATGGAGGGCGTCCAGGAGGTCCGGCAGCTCTCCGACACGATGACCCACTGGACCGTGGAGATCGCCGGCGTCAAGCGCGAGTTCGACGCCGAGATCACCGAGCAGCTGCCCGACGAGCGGGTGGCCTGGCATTCCACCGGGGGCACCCAGCAGGCCGGTGTGGTGACCTTCCACCGGCTGGACGAGGGGCACACCCGGGTCACGCTGCAGCTGGAGTTCGAGCCGCACGGCGCGGTCGAGAAGGCCGGCGACAAGCTGGGCGTGGTCGACCGCCGGGCCAAGGGCGACCTGGCGCGGTTCAAGCAGTACATCGAGCGGCGCGGTCAGGAGACCGGCGCCTGGCGCGGCAAGGTCGACCGGCCGACCCCCTGAGTCGCCGACCCCCCGGACAACGCGAACCCCGATGGCCGCCGGCGCTCCGGCGGCCATCGCCGCGTCCGGGGGCCGTTTGCGATCATCCGGCCCGGGTACCGCAGGGGAATGACCGACAACGACAGCCACGTGTGGCGCGACGAGGAACGCACTCCCCTGCGCGAACTGGACCGCGCGCTCGCCGGGTCGAGCCTCGACGGGCAGGCGGACGACGTCACGGGCAACGACGCCGGCGAGGAGGCCGCGTTCGGCCACGGGCCGGAGGCGGTGGACCGGGGCGCCGGCCCGGAGGCCGAGCGGCGGGAGATGACCGACGCGGACCGGGCGTACCGGCCGTCGACGACCGGGCGGACCGGCCCGGACAACGGGTGAGTCGCCCTCGGGGCGCCCGGAGTGCGCGCCCCGGGGTTCAGCCGGCCCGGGATCCCCGGGCGGCCGGGCGGGCGCCGGCGGCGTGCAGGGCGACGAGCGCCACCGCGAGCACGACCAGGGTCGGGCCGAGCGCGGCCACCGAGACCCTGGCCAGCAGCACCCCCACCGCGGCCGGCACCAGGGCGGCGCCCAGGCCGGCCGCGCCGATCTGCAGGCCGATGGTCCGGTCCGCGTGGTCGCGGCCCACCCGTTCCGCCGTGGTCAGGGTGAGCAGCGGGAACACCGGCGCCGCCGCGAAGCCCACCACCAGCAGGCCGGCGACGGTCACCCAGCCGGGCGCGGGCAGCGCGATGAGGACGGCTCCCCCGGCCATGCCGAGCAGGCTGCCGCGCAGCACGCGGGCGGTGCCCAGCCGCTCCGCCACCACCCCCTGCACCACCCGCCCCACGAAGAGGCTCCCCCAGTAGCCGGAGACGCACAGCCCGGCCACCGCGGCGGAGAGCTTCCGCCCCTCGGTGAGCAGCAGGAACGCCCACAGGCCGGTGGACACCTCGACGGCCACGTAGACGGCGAAGGCGGCCCCGCCGAGCCACACGGCCGGCAGCCGCAGCGTGGCGCCGATCGAGGTCCGCCGCGCGGGCCCCGCGCCGGCCGGCTCGCCGGGCACCACCTGCGGTGCGACCGGGTCCGGTGGCAGGGTCGCGCCGGCCGGCGGGTCGCCGCGCCACAGCCGCACGGTGAACGCGAACGCGGCGGCCAGGACGAGCTGGGCGGCGGCCACCAGCGCGTACCCCCAGCGCCAGCTCAGTCCGGCGCCGAGGACCGCGGTCATGATCAGCGGACCGATCGCCACGCCGAGCCCGAAGAACGCGTGCATCCAGTTCATGTGCCGGGGACCGAAGGCGGCGGCCGCGTACGCGTTGAGGCCGGCGTCGATCGCCCCGGAGCCGAGCCCGAGGACCAACGCGAAGCCGACCATGACGGCGAGCGCGGGGGTGGACGCGTACCCGGTCAGGGCGGCGCCGGCCAGCAGGGTGCTGCCGGCGAGCAGCCAGCCGACGCCCAGCCGGGCCAGGGTGAACCCGGCGAGCACGCTGGACGTCAGGTAGGCCACCGTGCCCGCCGTGAGCACGACCCCGACCGCCTCGGTGGGCACGCCCAGGTCCCACCGGATGGACGGCCAGCCGACCCCGATCAGGCCGTCGGGGAGCCCGAGGCTGACGAAGGCCAGGTAGGCCAGGAGCAGCAGGGCGGGGCGGGGCGGAGCGGGGACGCGGGACACGAGGCCCCATCCTGCCCAGCCGCCGCCGGCCGGGACCGACCGGGGCCGGGCGCCCCGGTGAGAGTTATGCTCAGCCGAAACGACAAAAAGTGCGATACGGACGGGTAGGAAAACGGACAGCCCATCCAGAATCGGCCGAACGGCTGACGGCGATGCCCCTGCCCCGCGTAACACTTTCGGGATGCAACAGGGCTCCGGTTTCCTCTCCCAGCGTCAGCGCCGCCTTGCCTGGCTCGGCTTCCTGCTCGCCGCGGTTCAGGCCCCCGTCGCCGCCCGGCTCGTCGACGACAGCTCCTGGCTGTTCAGCCTCGTGGTGGCGCTCATGGTGGCGACCGTGATCATCGCCGACGACGGCGTACGCCGCACGGCGCAGGCCCGCTCCTCCGACTGATCAGCCCTCGGCGGGGCGCGCCTCGTGCCCCGGCCGCCCCGGGCTGCGGCGCCGTTCCTTCATCTCCGCCTCGTAGAGGTGCCGCCGGCCGCCGACCAGCTCGTCGCGGGCTCGCCGGTCCAGCTCCCGGAAGAGCGCGTAGTACCCGTCGTCGAAGTCCTCGACGATCTGGAAGGTCCAGCGTCCCGCGATGACGTTGCGCCCGAGCAGGTCCTCCTCCACGCGTGCGGCCAGATCCGGGTGCCCGGCGGAGCGGAACAGCTCCACGGCGTCGTCGAGCATGAGGTCGGCGTGCCCGATGAGCTGGTGCAGCGAGTAGAGGTGCCCACGGGCCCGCTCGACGCACTCCAGCGCCTCGCTGAGCTTGCCCAGGGCCTCGACCGTGGCGTCACTCACACCCGCCGGCCGGCGGTGCGCCTGGTCCGGCCCGTCCACCTGCTGTCCCATTCCGTTCCTCCGCGGGGTCTGCTGCGCGGTCTGCGCGGTATCCCTTCTGCCCCGCGGCGCGCGGCTCAATCCCGCCGGGCGGGGCACCGCATCGCCCGGAGGACCCGGGCATCGGCCGGTCGGCCGAGGCCGCCCCGCTCCCGGCGGGGCTAGCCTCGGTCACCATGCGCGTGCCGAACAACCGGGTGGCGACCCGATCCGCGGCGCTGGCCGCGAGGTCCAGCCTCACCACCCTCACCACCGCCGTCGGCACCGCCGGCCTCGCCGCGGCCGCCGCCAACCCCGGCCTGCTGGCCGCGGTCGACCAGCACGCCGCGGGCGTACGCGACAGCCTGGACGGCGACCGCCGGCCGCTGACCGTGGCGGCGCTCGCCGGATACGCCGAGGGCGTGCGCGACGCGGCGCGGGAGCACGGCTGGGAGCCGCCGGTCGAGCCGGTCGACTGGTCCGAGCCGGACTGGGTGCTCACCCGCCTGCTCGCGGTCTGCCTGCTGACCCGCGTGCTGGACCCTCGCGACCTGGCCTGAGACACGGCGGAGGGTGCCCGCGATCGCCCCGCGGACACCCTCGTCGCCCCGTTGTCGCTCAGCCGTTCGGCCGGCGGAACTGCTGTGTCTCGTCCCCGGCGGTGCCGGAGCGGTACGTGCCCTGCGCACCGAACATCGACGACTGCGGCGTGGCCGGGGCGGGCTGGCCGCCCCGATCGGCCATCTGCCGCTCGTAGTCGCTGCGACCGGCGCCCTGCGCCTGGCGCTGCTGCTGGATCGCCCGGGACTCCGCGGCGGCCCGGTCGAGCCACCGGTCCCAGCGCGCCTGCATGGGCTTCACCAGACCACCGCCCACGCCGACCACCAGGATGCCGGCGATGGTGCCGAGGAACGCGATGAGCACCGGCGTGGTGACCGTGGTGGCGATGCCCACCTGGTTGAGCGCGGCGATGATGCCGAGCGCCAGGACGAAGATCGCCGCCACGTCGGCCAGCACCCGGCCGTACGAGAGCCCACCGAGGGCGCCCGAGACCAGATCCCGCACCGCGTTGGCGATGGCGGCCGCGATGACCACGATGACGATCGCCACGAAGGCCCGCGGCAGCCAGGAGACCACCCCCCGGATCAGGTCACTGATCGCGTTGGGTCCCCACACCCCGAAGGCGAACTGCAGGGTGAACAGCAGGACCGCGTAGTAGGCCAGTTTGGCCAGGATGTCGCTGGCGTCGTATCTCGTGCGTTCGAGCGCGCGTTTGACGCCGCCGCGTTCGACGGCGCGGTCGAATCCCACCCGTTCCAGTGCCGCGTCCACGATTTTGAGGACGGCTCGGGCGATGAGCCAACCCACCACGAGGATCGCGATGAACGCGATGGCCCTCGGGATGAAGAGCAGCACCGACCTCCAGAAATCGGTCAGGGCGTCACCGATGTCGGCCTGCCCGACCGCGAGGGTTTTCGGCATGTTGTCCCTCCTGTCGCGTGAACTGCGCCGCCCGCATACCCGGTCGCGTCGGCAGCACTCCGAGCCGACCCGGGGCAATTTCCCGACATGACCGGGCGAACCGCCCCTGACCTGCACTAACACCCGCGATCGGGTCGGTTGGCGGCCGACGCCCGCGCACGCTCGAAACCTGACCGTCAGCCTCCGGTTAGGCTGCGGTCATGCCAGGCACCGTCGGGCGGGTCCCCACGCCATCAGCCCCCAACCCGGGAGCGAGCGCCGGAGCGGACGCGACCGGGTCCGGCGCGGCGACCGTCCTGGCCCACCCGTGGGCGGACACGCCGCTCGGTCCGCCCGACGGCTGGGATCCGGCGGTCAGTGCCGTGGTCGACCTGGTGCTGGCCTCCCCGGTGCCGATGGCCCTGCTCTACGGCGAGGACCTGGTCCTGCTCTACAACGACGGGTACGCGGAGCTGATCGGCGACCGGCACCCGGCGGCGCTCGGACAGCCGGCGGCGGAGGTGTTCGCCGACCTCTGGCACGACCCCGCCGCCGGGCAGGTGGTCACCCGGGTCTACCGGCGGGGCGAGCCCTACCTGGAGCGGGAGGCCGTGCTGCCGGTCGACCGGCACCAGGCCGGCCACGCCGAGCCCGCCGTGTTCACCCGCGGCTACTCCCCGGTCCGCGACTCGACCGGGCAGATCATCGGCGTGCTCACCGTGGCGGCCCAGACCACCCAGGTCACCCAGCAGCTGCAGAGCCTGAGCGATTTCGCGGCGGCGCTCTCCGGCACCCTCACCCTGGACGACGTCGCCCGGGTCACGCTGCGCTACTGCCTGCACTCCTTCGACGCCGACCGGGTCTCGTTCGTCGTCGACGAGGGCTCCGCCTGGCGGATGGTCCGCCGGGTCCGGGGTGAGCTGCTGGACGAGGCCGACGAGCGGCTGCCGCCGCTGTGGCGGCGGCTGCCCGCCGACTCGACCATCCCGATCGCGGTGACCGCCCGCAGCGGGGTGTCGTCGTTCGTGGGCGACGGCCGGCCGCTACGGGACAACGCGGCGGACCGGCACGACGAGAAGATCCGGGCGATCGCCTCGCTGCCGCTGCGCTCGACCGTCATCCGCGGCGCGCTGACCGTCGGCTACCAGGCCGCGCACCCCTGGTCCCCGGCGGAACGGGCGTTGCTCGCCGCCTCGGCCGAGCTGGTCGGCCAGGCCGCCGAGCGGGCCCGCCGCTTCGAGACCCAGCACGGCACCGCCCAGCTGCTGCAGCGCAGCATGCTCCCGGAGCAGCTGCCCGACCTGCCCCGGCTGCGGATCGCCGCCCGCTACGACCCCGGCGTCGACGGCAACGCCGCCGGTGGCGACTTCTACGACGCGTTCGTGCTGCCCACCGGCGCGCTCGGCGTGGTGCTCGGCGACGTGGCCGGGCACGACGTGCAGGCCGCCGCCCGGATGGGCCAGGTACGCGCCGCGCTGCGCGCGCTGGCCCTCTCCGATCCCCGGCCGGACGCGGTGCTCGGCGGCCTGGACCGGCTGGTCGCCAGCCTGGGCACCGAGGGCGGCACGCAGGAGCTCTTCGTGACCGTGGTCTTCGGGGTGATCGAGGCCGACCGGGAGCAGGTCACGCTGGCCAGCGCGGGCCACCCCGCGCCGCTGATCCGGCGCTGCCCTGCCGACAGCGACCCGGTCGCCGAGTACGTCGAGGTGCCGCCGGCCCCACCGCTGGGGTTGGGCGGCCGCCCGCGGACGGTCACCGTGCCGTTCCGCCCCGGCGACACCCTGCTGCTGTTCAGCGACGGGGTGGTGGAGCGGCGCTGGCAGGACCTCACCGCGGGCCTGACCGGGCTGAGCTCGGCGGTGACCGCCGCGAGCAGCGGGGACCCGAGGGCGCTCTGCGCGGTGGCGACCGCCGCGGTTCCGGGCGCCACCGAGGACGACGTGGCCGTGCTGGCCGTCGAGCACGCGGTCAAGCCGAGCCGGTCGGCCCGCATGGAGGTGCCGGCCGAGCCGACCGCGCCGAGCCGGGTCCGGCACTGGCTAACCGCCCAGCTCACCGACTGGCAGGTGCCCGATGCGGTGGTCGGCGCGGCGGTGCTCTGCACCAGCGAGCTGACCACCAACGCCCTGCTGCACGCCGGCACCGCCGCCCGGGTCGAGATCGACCTGAGCCCGGAACGCCTGCTGGTCTCGGTCGCCGACTCCGGCACCCGGGGGCAGGTGACCCGGGCGCAGACCGACACGCTGAGCAGCCGGGGCCGCGGGCTGGGGCTCATCGAGGAGCTGAGCGACGCCTGGGGCACCGACCCCACGGTGCGCGGTTCGACGGTCTGGTTCGAAATCCTCATCCCGTCGGGGTGACCGCGCGTCGGGGCCGGCCCGGACGGGTAGGAGGGGTGCCATGCCTGACGACAACCGCTGCGGCGTCCTCTTCGACGTGGACGGCACCCTGGTAGACACCACGTACCTGCACACGGTGAGCTGGTGGGAGGCGCTCCGCCAGGGCGACCACCGGGTGCCGATGGCGCGGATCCACCGGGCCATCGGGATGGGCTCGGACAAGCTCCTCGACCACCTGCTCGGCGCGGAACGAGACCGGGACGCGGACGGCAAGCTGCGCGACACGCACGACGCGCTGTACGCCGAGTACTGGGAGCGGTTGGTGCCGCTGCCCCGGGCGGTGGATCTGCTGCGCGCGTGCGCGGCCCGCGGTCTGCGGGTGGTGCTGGCCACGTCGGCGGCCGAGCACGAGGTGGCCGCCCTGCGGGCCGCCCTCGACGCCGACGACGTGATCGACACGGTGACCTCCTCGGCGGACGCGGAGGAGAGCAAGCCGGCGCCGGACATCCTGGCGGCCGCGCTGGCCCAGTCGGGGCTGGCCGCCGAGCGCGTGGTGTTCGTCGGCGACTCGGTCTGGGACGTCGCCGCCGCCGGCAAGCTGGACGTGCCCTGCATCGGGCTCACCTGTGGCGGCACCAGCCGCGGCGAGCTGGCCGGCTCGGGAGCGGTGGCCGTCTACGACGACCCGGCCGCCCTGCTGGACGGCCTCGCCGACAGCGCGATCGCCGCCCTCACCGACCCGGGCAGGTCGGTTCGCGCTCCGCGCCGGGCCGGCGACACGGTGACCGGTCCCACGGGCGAGAAGACGGACACGGAGGCATAGCCGGGACCGCTTCGGGGCACTGGTGACCACCTGCCCGTACCGCCGGGCGGCGGAAGGGTGGTGCCGTGGAACCGGTCGATGTCGCGTTCGCCCTGCTGGGCGTCGGCGCCCTGCTGGCGGGGATCCTGCCCCGGGTGCTGGAACGCCGGCCGCTGTCGATGCCGATCGCGTTCCTCGGCCTCGGCATGCTGGTCTTCGTGCTGCCCACCGGCCTGCCGACACCGGACCCGCTGCGCTGGCCGGAGCTGACCACCCATCTCACCGAGGTCGGCGTGATCGTCGCGCTCATGGGCGCCGGCCTCAAGATCGACCGGCCGTTGAGCTGGGCCCGCTGGTCGTCGACGTGGCGGCTGCTGGCCGTCGCCATGCCGCTGTGCATCGCCGCGGTGGCGGTGCTGGGCTGGTGGTGGGCCGGCCTGGTGCCGGCCGCGGCGCTGCTGCTGGGCGCCGCGCTCGCCCCGACCGACCCGGTGCTCGCCTCCGACGTGCAGGTCGGCGAGCCGACCGACGTGGAGGACTCGGAGGACGAGGTGCGCTTCGCGCTCACCTCCGAGGCCGGGCTGAACGACGGCCTGGCCTTCCCCTTCGTCTACGCGGCCATCGCCATCGCCACCACCAGTCTTGCCCCGGCGGACTGGCTGGCCCACTGGCTCGCGGTCGACGTGCTCTACAAGCTCGCCGTCGGGGTGGGCGGCGGCCTGCTCGTCGGCTGGCTGCTGGGCAAGCTGTTCTTCCGGGCCCCCAGCGACCTGCGGCTGGCCCGGCACGCCGAGGGCTTCCTCGCCCTCGCCGCGACCTTCCTGGCGTACGGGCTGGTCGAGGTGGTCGGCGGGTACGGCTTCCTGGCCGTCTTCGTGGCGGCCCGGGCGATTCGCGCGGCGGAACGCACCCACGAGTTCCACTCCGTGCTGCACGACTTCGCCGAGCAGGTCGAGCGGCTGCTCACCGTGCTGTTGCTGCTGCTCTTCGGCGGCGCGGTGATCGGTGGGCTGCTCGCCCCGCTGACCTGGCCGGCGGCCCTGGTGGGGCTGGCCCTCGTGTTCGTGATCCGGCCGCTGGCCGGCTGGCTGTCGCTGCGCGGCGCGCCGGGCCGTCCGGCCGAACACTGGGTGATCTCGCTGTTCGGCATCCGCGGCGTCGGCTCGTTCTACTACCTGGCGTACGCCACCAGCAAGACGGAGTTTCCGCAGGCCGAGCTGATCTGGGCGACGGTCGGCCTCGTGGTGATGATCTCGGTGGTGGTGCACGGGATCGCGGCTACCCCGGTCATGCAGCTGCTGGACCGGGCCGGCGAGCGGACCCGGGAGGCCTCAGAGGGGGGCCGGGCGGACGAACCCGCCCTGGACGGCGTCCGGGGCTGACCGGGGCGCCGGCACCAGCCGGGCGGCCGGCAGCTCCAGGTGCAGCCGCACGGTGGTCACCCCGTCGGCGACGTGCACGTCCACCAGGTCGCAGAGCCGGTGCACCAGCAGCAGCCCCCGGCCGCGCACGCCGGTCACCGGCGGCGGGATCCGGCCGGCCAGGGGGTCGGCCAGCTCGCCCGGGCCGCTGACCTCGCAGACGAGGTCGCCCGCGGCGGCCCAGCACCGGGCGATGGCCGGCCCGGCGCCGTGGGTGAGCGCGTTGGAGGCCAGCTCGGTGACGGCGATCCGCAGGTCGTCGATCCGTTCCGCGGTGAGCCCGGCGGCCTCGGCGACGGCCGCCACCGCCGCGCGCAGCGCCCCGAGGCCCTCCGGCCGGACCGGCTCGGCGTGCGCGCCGTCGGGTGGCGGGGGCAGCGGGCGGGCCAAGCGGCGCAGCACCGCCCGGGGCGGCCGGTAACCGGCGCTGGGCCGGGCCACTCCCCCGCTGACCAGCCAGGGATGGGTGCGGGCGATGTCGGCGAGCGTCGCCGCCGGCAGCCGGGACCGGTCGAACAGGCAGCGCATGGTGAGTGGCCGGTCGGCGAGACCCAGGTTGATCATGGCTTCGTGCTCGACGCAGTGCCGGTGGGTGGCCGGCCGCCGGTCGGGCCACAGCGATTCGCCCACGACGCGGACCCGGCGGCCGGGGAACCGGTTGACGAAGTCACCCAGCGTGGTCGCGATGATGGCCGCCGGGTTGCGCCCCAGCACCGCCATGTCGGCCAGGTCGACATCGTCGAGCGGGTCGAGCAGCGGCCGGACCAGGCGCAGCCGATCGGTGGGCACGGCGACCAGCACCGGTTCACCGGCGGCCCGTCCGGCTTCGACGAACCTGCGCACGGCGGCGTGGTAGTCCCGGTCGTCGGTGTAGAACAGGGCCTCGTGGCGCAGCCCGTCCTCCGGGAACGGCGACCGGTCGACGCCGGCCCTGCCGTCCCGCGGCCGACCGCCGGCACCGCTCACTGCCCCTGCACCTCCCCGCCGAAGGATACCCGTGGGTGACGGGTCGCCTGCGCGCAGTGGCACCGGTCAGCCACGTTCCGCGAGCAGCCGGGCGGCCAGGGCACGGCCCAGGTCCCGGCCGGAGCGCCAGGCGCCCTGCACCCGCGGCCGCCCGAAGGCGTCGCCGGCGAGGCCGATCCCGTCGTCGTCCAGGTGGTAGGGGCCGTCGCCGCCGGCGGCGGGTTTGGCGTACGTCCAGCGGTGCACGTGGGTCAGCTCGGCCGGCTCGGGCAGGCCGAGGAGGTCGCGGACGGCCTGCTCGATGGCGGGGCCGGCGGCGGTGGGCTGGAGCAGGTGCCCGGAGGCGAACTCGGCGGTGGTGTGCGCGACCAGCACCGGGGCGCCGTCGCCGCGCCGGTCCCCGTCGTCGCAGACCGAACTCAGCACCGGGTGGTCGTTGACGAACGCGCCCCGGAAGTCCGGCCAGCGGCGGGCCGGGAAGCGCAGCACCCCGGCCAGCGCGGAGGACCAGCGCTGGGCCGCCACCGCCCGGGTGGCCGCCGCCAGCGCGGGGTCGAGCAGCAGGGCGGCCTGCGGGCCCGGCATGGCCAGCACGACCGCCTCGGCGGCCCGCCCGTCCACGCGGGGACCGGGCTCGACGGTCATGACCAGCCGGTTGTGCGCCACCGGCAGGTCCCCGGCCAGGTGTTCCACGAGCGAGCGGAGCCCGCGCGGGGCGGCCCAGCGCACCGGGCCGGCCACCTCCTCGCGCCCCCGCGGCCCGTACGCGACGAACGTGTCGGTCCACTCCCGGGCCAGGCCGGCGGCCCGCCACCCCTCGACCACGGCGGCGAAGTCGGGGTCGTCGACGGTGAAGTAGGCGGCGCCCAGGTCGACGGGGCGGCCCTCGAAGCGCTTGCTGGCCATCCGCCCGCCGGTCACCCGGGCCCGTTCGCATATCCGGACGGGGATGCCGGCGCGGGACAGCTCGGCCGCGCAGGCCACCCCGGCGACGCCCGCGCCGACCACCACCACACCCGCCCGGTCCGCAGTCATCGAATGATCGTAGGGGGCGACCGGCATGAAGACCGCGCGACGGGGGTAGTGGAACACCTGTTCGAGGAGAGGTGATCACCCATGGCCGACCGCAGCAGCGGCAGCAAGGACAACGTCAACCCGGACGCCGCCGTGAAGGACCCGGACGACTGGGTCACCGGCGACGAGCCGCCGACCGCGGCGCAGGAGTCGTACCTGCACACCCTGGCCCGGGAGGCGGGCGAGGAGGTGCCGGACGGGCTGACCAAGGCCGAGGCGTCCCGCCGGATCGACGAGCTCCAGGCGGAGACCGGTCGCGGCCGGTGACTCAGCGCGGGGACAGGCGGTGCAGCTCGACCCCGTCGAGCCGCCCCGCCGCCACCCGCGCCGTCAGGTAGGTGGCGTGCGGCTGGGCCCGCCGGTCGGTGGGTGAGCCGGGGTTGAGCAGCCGCAGGCCACCCGGGGCCACGCTGTCCCACGGGATGTGGGAGTGCCCGAACACCAGCAGGTCGCAGTCACCGAACGCGGCGGCGCAGCGCTCCTCCCGGCGGGTCTTCGGTCCGGTCTCGTGCACTACCGCGACCCGCAGCCCGTTTAGCTCGACCCGGGCCACCTCCGGCAGCCGGGCGCGCAGGGGCGGTCCGTCGTTGTTGCCGTACACCCCGACCAGCCGGCGGGACCGGGCTTCCAGGGCGTCCAGCAGCGACACGTCCACCCAGTCGCCGGCGTGCAGCACCACGTCGGCGGCCTCGACCGCCGCCCAGAGCGGCGCGGGCAGGTCCCGCGCCCGCTTCGGCACGTGCGTGTCGGCCATGATGACCAGCTCCATGCCCCGATCCTGCCCCCCGCCGGTCCCGCTGTCGCGGTGGCGCCGGCACCGGACCCGGGCGCTCCGGCTCAGCCCCCCTGGTCCTCCATGAGGACGGTCGGCGCGGCCGGCTGGCCGCCGCGCCGCCCGGCGGCCGCGGTGATCCGGCCCGCGGCGTTGATCAGGCCGATGTGCGAGAACGCCTGCGGGAAGTTGCCCAGCTGCTCACCGGTGTTCTCGTTGATCTGCTCGGCAAGGAGGCCGAGGTCGTTGACCTGTGCGGCGAGCTGCGCGAACAGCCGCCGCGCCCGGTCCAGCTCGCCGGCCTCGGCCAGGCAGGCCGCCAGCCAGAACGAGCAGATCAGGAAGCCCGCCGGGTCGTCGTTCCAGCGGCGCAGCAGGCCGTTGCGGGACAGCCGGCGCTCCAGCAGGTCGATCGTGGCGCGCATCCGCGGGTCCCGGGCGGGCAGGAAGCCGACCAGCGGCATGATCAGCACCGAGGCGTCCAGCTCGTCGGAGTCGAAGGCGCCGGTGTACGCGCCGACCCGGTCGTTCCAGCCCCGGCGGAGCACCACGGCGCGTACCTCGTCGCGGGCGGCCGCCCAGCGCGCCACGTCGGCGGGTTCACCGATGCGGGCTCCGAACCGGACGGCCCGGTCCAGCGCGGTCCAGCACTGCACCTTGGACGACAGATAGTGTCGCTCGCCGTCGCGCGCCTCCCACATCCCCGCGTCGGGCCGGTGCCACTCCCCCACCGCCTGGTCGGCGAGGGCGTGCAGCAACTGCCGCACCTCGGCGGACATCGGGTCGAGGTAGTACCGCATGAGCCACGCCGCGTCGAGGACCTCGCCCAGCACGTCGTTCTGCCGCTGCCGCCAGGCGTCGTTGCCGACCAGGACCGGCCGGCTGCCGGCGTATCCGGCGAGGTGGTCGAGGGGGTGCTCGGTGAGGTCCCGCTCGCCCTCGACGCCGTACATGATCGGCACCGGCTCGTCGCCGGTCCGGCCCACGGCCCGGGCCACCCAGCTGAACTGCCGGTCCGCCTCGTCGGGGCAGGCGGCCAGCCAGAGCGCCTGAAGGGTGAGGCTGCAGTCGCGCAGCCAGACGAACCGGTAGTCGTAGTTGCGGTCGCCGCCCAGCTCCTCCGGGATCGAGGTGGTGGCCGCCGCGACCACCGCCCCGCTGGGCCCGTAGGTCATCCCCTGCACCACCATGGCGCTGCGGCGGACCAGGTCGTGGTAGTCGCCGTGGTAGTCGTGCAGGGCGGCCCAGGACCGCCAGCCGGCGATGGCGTCGGCCAGCACCTGGTCGGCGTCGGGCAGCGCCGGAGCGCCACCCTGGTAGGTCGGGGCGTACCCGAGGGTGAAGTGGTGGGTGCTGCCGGCGCGGGCGGTGAACCGCCCGGACGCGGAACCTTCGCCGCAGGTCAACGGCACGTTGGCGCGCAGCTCCAGCCGGTCCGCGCCGCCGGTCGCCGCGATCACCCCGTCGGTGTCGGTGAGGTAGGCGGTGACCCGGCCGTACTCGAAGCGCGGCGCGTAGTCGACGCGCATCGGCACCTCGCCGGTGAGCCCCTCGACCACGCGGGCGAGCACCCGCGGTGACCGCAGCCCGATCCGGTGCCCGCGTGCGCCGGGCTCCAGCGCCAACGCGTCGGTGACGGCCGCCGTCCCGGTCGCGGTGGTGAAGACGGTACGCAGCACGAGCGTGTCGTCCAGGTAGGACCGTGTGCTCGTGAACCCGCCCACGGGACGGATGCTCCAGTGCCCGGCCGCGTCGTCGAGCAAACGGCCGAACACCGACGGCGCGTCGAAGCGGGGCGGGCACCACCAGTTGACCGCGCCGGCCTGGTCGACCAGGGCGGCGCTGTGCCCGTCGGCGAGGAAACCGTGCTCGCTGATCCGTCCGGTCCGCACGGGGTTGGCTACCCGAGCCGGCGGCCGCCATGCGCCGGCATCGGTCCGGACGGCCGCGTTACCGCCCGACGCGGGTGGGAACGCGGCGGGTTGACGAAGGAGGATGCTCATGACCAGTTCCTCGAGTCCGACCGCGGCCTGGCGGCCCGGTATGCCGGGCAGCGACAACCTCCCGTCCGGTCCGAGCGGCCGCCCGTCGCCGCCCAGCGGGGACGGGCACGGGCCGCAGGCCGGCCCGCCGACCGTCACGATCGGGTCGTACCCGGACTATCCGTCCGCGCAGCGGGTGGTGGACTATCTGGCCGACAACCGGTTCCCGGTGGAACGCACGGCGATCGTGGGGACGAACCTCACCCTGGTCGAGACCGTGATGGGCCGGTTGACCACGGGCCGGGCCGCCCTGGTCGGCGCGGGCACCGGCGCCTGGTTCGGCCTGTTCATCGGGTTGCTCTTCGGCATCTTCACCGCGGGGAACTGGCTCGCGGTGATCGTGGTGGGCCTGGTGATCGGCGCGATCTGGGGCGCCGTGTTCGGCGCGGTGGCCCACGCCATGACCGGGGGTCAGCGCGACTTCACCTCGGCGAGTTCGCTGCGGGCCAGCCAGTACGCGGTCACCGTGGACGCGGAGCTGGCCGACCAGGCCCGGCAGCTGCTCGGCCGGATGCATTTGACCCCGACCGGCGCCACCGCCCGCTGACCGGTCGGTTCCCGACGCCCCGGCGCACCGTCGCGCCGGGGCGTCAGGCCGTCAGTGGTACGACCGCTCGCCGGCCCGGATCGGGACGTCGACCCGGTTCTCCGGCGGGGCCAGCGGGCAGGCCCACCGGTCGTCGTAGGCGCAGCTCGGGTTGTAGAGGTAGTTGGCGTCGAGCCGGACGCGGTTGCCGGGCAGCACCGTCAGGCCGCGCCCGAAGGTCCCCTTCACCGTGTCGGTGAGGTAGCGCCCGCCGCCGTACGCCCCGGCCCCGCAGGTGGCGTCGCGCACCGGGAGGAACAGCCCGCCGCCGTACGCCTCGATCCACCACAGGGTGAGCGGCCCCCAGGGCGTCTCGGCGACCGCGACCCGCCGGTACCGCACCACCCCGTCGGGCCCGCCGGTGTCGATGCTCTCGGTGCCCGAGGCGGGGCGCAGGGGCGCCTCGACCACGGCCGCCGGGTCGGGTGGGAACCAGCGCAGCCCGGTGAAGCCGGGCCGGTCGGCCGGCGGCAGGGGGCTGCTGGGGTGGGTGCGGAACAGCTCGTCGCGGGCGGCCCGGAAGCCGGCCAGGTCGAGGTCGGAGAGGTAGAGCCGCGCCACCCGTTCACGCCAGTCCTGCACGTCGAGATCATCCACCCCCCGACCCTAGCCCGACGCTGTGGTTCAGATTCGAAAATCACCGCCGTACGACATCACTGTCGCGCGGGTCACTACGGCGACGGAGACCTTGTTTAAATTTTAAATAGTGCTACTGTCATGGCCATGACGGAGAGCCTGGACCCCGAGCGGCTGGCCTGCTGGCGCGCCTACATCGAGGCGAGCCAGCGGCTGTTCACCCAGCTTGAGGAGGACCTGCGCGCCGACAGCGAGCTGAGCTTCGCCGACTACCACGTGCTGGTGCTGCTCTCCGAGGCGCCCGGGCAGCGGCTGCGGATGGGCGAGCTGGCCGGGCGCCTGGTGTTCTCGCCCAGCCGGCTGACGTACCAGATCTCCTCCATGCAGAAGCGCGGCCTGGTGGCCCGGGAGTCGTGCCCGGACGACCGGCGCGGCAGCGAGGCGGTGCTCACCGCCGCCGGGCTGCTGACCCTGCGCGAGGCGGCGCCGCACCACCGGCGCTCCGCGCGCACCCACCTGATCGACGACCTCGACGACGCCGAGGTCGCCTGCCTCACCCGGGTCTTCGAGCGGCTCGGCCGGCGCCTCCGCGCCGACCGCGACGCGTCGTCCACCCCGGCCGACAAGTAAGGAGACCCGCGATGCCCGCGATCACCGTCGACGACGTCCTCGTCCTGCCCCGCCTGCCGGAGCTCGCCGAGTCCACCACCTACCGGCCGGTCCGCCGGCTGACCACCGCGCCCAGCGGCTACGAGGGCGAGGGCTTCCCGGTCCGTCGGGCCTTCGCCGGGGTCCCGATGACCGAGCTGGACCCGTTCATCCACCTCGACCAGATGGGCGAGGTCGACTACGCGCCGGGCGAGCCGAAGGGCACCCCGTGGCACCCGCACCGCGGCTTCGAGACGGTGACCTACATGATCGACGGGATCATGGACCACCAGGACTCGCAGGGCGGTGGCGGCACCATCACCGACGGCGACACTCAGTGGATGACGGCGGGTCGCGGCCTGCTGCACATCGAGGCGCCGCCGGAGCACCTGGTGATGAGCGGCGGCCTCTTCCACGGCCTCCAGCTCTGGGTCAACCTGCCCCGGGTGGCGAAGATGAACCCGCCGCGCTACCAGGACATCCGCGGCAAGGAGTCGGCGCTGCTGACCACGCCCGACGGCGGCGCGCTGATCCGGGTGATCGCCGGCGAGATCGCCGGACACCAGGGCCCCGGCTCGACCCACACCCCGATCACCATCGCGCACGTGACGCTCCAGCCCGGGGCCGAGCTGAACCTGCCCTGGCGGCCCGACTTCAACGCGCTGGTCTACGTGCTGGCCGGCCGGGGCACCGTGGGCACCGACCGGCGGCCGGTCCACCTCGGCCAGCTCGCCGTGCACGGGCCGGGCGACGCGCTGCGGGTCACCGCCGACGCGCGGCAGGACGCCAACACCCCGGCGCTGGAGCTCTACATCATGGGCGGCCAGCCGATCCGCGAGCCGGTGGCGCACTACGGCCCGTTCGTGATGAACACCCGCGCCGAGCTGGTCCAGGCGGTCGAGGACTACCAGGCCGGCCGGCTCGGAGTGATCCCGGCCGAGCGGCTGCCGCACAGCGGCGGCGAGGGCGACCGCCCCTGACCCGCTCCGTCCGACGGGCGTCCCGGTCCACCGGGGCGCCCGTCGCCGGTCTCAGGAGACGGCGAAGATCCCGGCCACCCCGAGGATCACCATCAACAGGACCGCCACCAGCGCACCCCGTTCACCCTCCACCGCCTGCTCGCGGTACTCGGTCACGGTGTTCGGCGTCTCGGCGGGCATGCTGGGGCCTCCTCGGTTTCGCGATCCAGGGGTCCGGCGCACCCCCACGCGAACACCCGGCCGACCGGGGACGGTCGGCGTGCGGGGCCGTGCCGGGGGTCCTACCGTGAGGACGATGTCGACCTCGGGAGGCTGGAACGTGGCTATGCGGGACTGGTTCCTCTCCGCACAGGAACGCGCCAACCCACGGTCAGAGTTACCCGTCTGGACGAGCGGAAACCTCGTCGAGCCGTTGATTCACGGCAGCGCGTACTTCGACCGGCTGGTCAGTGAGGTGGAACACCTCCGGGCCGGTGACCACCTCTTCTTCACCGACTGGCGCGGCGACCCGGACGAGCGGATGCGGCCGGACGGGCCGACCGTGGTGCAGCTGTTCGCGCGGGCCGCCCAGCGCGGGGTGATCGTCAAGGGGCTCATCTGGCGTTCCCACCTCGACGCGCTCTCCTACAGCGAGAAGGAGAACCGCGACCTCAGCGAGGTGATCTGCGCCGCCGGCGGGGAGGTGCTGCTCGACCAGCGGGTCCGCCGCGGCGGTTCGCACCACCAGAAGCTGGTCGTGCTGCGCCGCCCCGGCGACCCGGAACGGGACATCGCCTTCGCCGGCGGGATCGACCTCTGCCACAGCCGGCGGGACGACGCGGCGCACGGCGGCGACCCGCAGCCGGTCGCCATGTCCGCGCGATACGGCCCGCACCCGCCCTGGCACGACGTGCAGCTCGCGCTCCGCGGGCCGGTGGTCGGCGCGCTGGACACCACCTTCCGGGAGCGGTGGACCGACCCCATGCCGCTGGACTCGGAGAACCCGATGGCCTACCTGCGGGATCGGCTGCGCGGCGCGGACCTGAGCCCGGACCCGCTGCCCGACCAGCCCGCCGACCCGCCGCCCCGTGGGCCGCACCACGTGCAGGTGCTGCGCACCTACCCGGCGGTACGCCCGCGCTACTCGTTCGCCCCGGACGGCGAGCGGACGGTGGCCCGGGGCTACACCAAGGCGGTCCGCCGGGCCCGCCGGCTGATCTACCTGGAGGACCAGTACCTCTGGTCGACCGAGGTGGCCGACCTCTTCGCCCGGGCGCTGCGCGAGCAGCCGGAGCTGCACCTGGTGGCCGTGGTGCCCCGGCACCCGGACGTGGACGGCCGGTTGGCGCTACCGCCGAACATGGTCGGCCGCGCGCAGGCCCTCGAACTCTGCCACCGGGCCGCCCCGGACCGGGTGCACGTCTTCGACGTGGAGAACCACGAGGGCACCCCGGTCTACGTGCACGCGAAGGTCTGCGTGGTGGACGACGTCTGGGCCAGCGTGGGCAGCGACAACTTCAACCGCCGCTCGTGGACCCACGACAGCGAGCTGTCCTGCGCGGTGCTGGACGACACCCGGGACGAGCGGGCCCCGACCGACCCGGCGGGGCTGGGTGACGGCGCCCGGGTGTTCGCCCGCGACCTGCGCCTGCGGCTGTGGCGGGAACACCTGGACCGGGACCCGGACGGCGGGGACGACCACGACCTGCTCGACCCGGCGGACGCGGTCGCGGCGATCACCTCGGCGGCGGCGGAGCTGGAGCGGTGGCACGAGTCCGGGCGCACCGGGCCCCGCCCGCCGGGGCGGTTGCGGCCGCACCGCCCGGAGCGGCTGCCCTGGCGCACCCGGCTGTGGGCGCTGCCGGCGTACCGGCTGGTCTACGACCCGGACGGCAGGCCGCTGCGGGCCCGGCGCGCCGGCACCTGGTGAGCCGCCGCGACCGGGTCGCCGCTGGGCAGCGGCTCGTCCAGCGCGTTCGGTCGGGCCGGGTACGCGAACGACACCCGGGGCGAGTAGTAGCCCCAGCAGACCTGTAGCGGGTTGGCCGGCCGGAGCGCGTAGACCGGGTGCTCCGGGGCCAGGAACTCCACCGACTCGACCTCGAACGGCGACACCGGCTCGGCCACGTACGGGTAGTCCGCGACGATCAGCTCGCCGTCGCGGGCCGTGAGGTAGCGGTGGTGGCCGCTGTGCGCCTCGGTGCCGGTGTGCCCCACCCCGGCGGTCACCTGGATGAGCGGCCGCCCGTCGGCCCAGGTCTCGGTGGCGAGCCGCCCGCCCCGCACGTCGACCAGGGTCTCCCCGGCCGTGGCCGGGGCGCCCCGCGCCGAGGCGTACTGCCGGACCCGCGGGCTGGAGGCGAGGTAGTGGGTCCACCAGCCGCCCGGCGTATCGCCGTCGGGGGGAGCCATGTCCGCGAGTGAGACACCGAGGAAGGTGAGCGAGTACGCGCCGAACCCGGAGGTCTGGGTCTCGTCGTCCACCACGTACTGGCAGAGGAACACCTGGCGATCGGGATGCGGGCGGAGACCGGCCGGGACGAGCGCCGCGACCGCGTCGGGGTCCGCCGGGAGCCAGCTGAGCAGCAGGGTCCGGGCGTTGACGACGAGTTGCGGAGCGGCGGGATCCAGCACGGTGCCTCCGTAGACGTGTACACCTGGACGCTACGGGCGGTCCCGTCTGCGGGACAACGACGGAAAGGCGACAGTGTGAGCCAACTGTCGGGTTTCACGTTGACCGGTCGGCCTCGGACATCGGCCGTCCGGTCAGTCGGGTCCGGCCGCCTCGGTCCACCGCAGCACCGGCCATCCGAGGGTTTCTGCCCCGGTTCAGACCGTTCATGCCAGGACACGACATAAGTACATCGTACTTTCGGCTAGATTTCGTCGGGCCGATCAGGCTAAGGTGACTTCCGAACGGCCTAACTGAAGCTAAACCGAAGCGTCACGTCTTTTTGTTTCGCGGACGAGGTGCAGGGAGGACCACCCATGACCGCGCACACGATCAGCGAGCCGGCGACGAGAACGCCGTCCACCTCCGAGAAGCTCGACCCGCGGGCGCTCACCGACAGCGCCGCGGACCTGCTCAACGCGATGGCGGCGCTCCCCGCCCACCACCCGTCGCGCGCCGCGCTGCGCGACCGGGCGATCGAGGCCTGGCTGCCTCTCGCCAACCACCTCGCCCACCGCTACAGCGGCCGGGGCGAGCCCACCGACGACCTGGCGCAGACCGCCGCGGTCGGCCTGATCAAGGCCATCGACAAGTTCGACCCGTCCCGCGGCGTCGACTTCGCCGGCTACGCCATCCCGACCATCATCGGCGAACTGAAGCGCCACTTCCGCGACCGGACCTGGGACATCCGGGTGCCGCGCCGCCTCCAGGAGCTGCGGCTGGCCATCTCCGACGCCAACAGCACGCTGCTCCAGACCCTCGGCCGCTCCCCGACGGTCGCCGACATCGCCACCCACCTCAACCTCACCGAGGAAGAGGTCCTGGAGGGCCTGGAGGGCGCCCGCGCCTACAACGCGGTGTCGCTGTCCACCCCGACCGGCGACGGCGACCGCGCCACCGAGCTGGGCGACATGCTCGGCGGCGAGGACGGCGAGTTCGAGCTGGCCGAGCTGCGCGTCGCCCTCGGGCCGGCGCTGGCCACGCTCGACGAGCGCGAGCAGAAGATCCTCACCCTGCGCTTCTACGGCAACCTGACCCAGTCGCAGATCGCCGAGCAGATCGGCGTCTCGCAGATGCACGTGTCCCGGCTGCTGGCCCGGGCGCTCACGAAGCTGCGCGGGCAGCTCGACGGAACGTACTAGGGGGTGGCGGCGGTGACCGGGTCGGCGGGCCCGGTCACCGTTGACGACCACTCGGGCCCGGCCGGCGGTGCGTCGGCCGGGCCGCTCCGTGTTCAGCGCAGCACCAGCAGGTCCAACGCATCGACCACCGGGGCGTGCGGGGTCCGCCGCGCCGCCGCGCGCAGCCGGCACACCCCCCGCTCGTAGTCGGCGTCGTCGAGCAGCGCCAGCGGGGTGTGCGCGGCGCGGCGAAGCCCGTCGGCCGCCGCCCGCAGCGAGCGGGCGCTGACCTGCGGCACCGACTCCAGCGCCACCGGGGCGAACCCGGCCGGCTCGAACGCCGCGCAGACCTCGGCCACCGAGGGATAGCCCTCCACCACCCGCAACGCCTCCGGGAACCAGCGGAACAGCGAGACGCCGCCGCCCCGGCCGGCGAAGACCGACCGGATCAGCACCGGCGCGCCGGGACGCAGCACACGGCGCAGCTCGGCGGCGACCGCCGGCAGGTCGGGCAGGTGGTGCACCACCGTGGAGATCCACGCGCCGTCCAGGCCGGCCGCCGCGAGGGGCAGAGCCTCCGCCCGCCCGGCCACCATCCCCGGGTACGCCGAGCGGGCCCGCATCGCCGCCGCCGGCTCGACCGCCACCACGTCCACCCCGTACCAGGCCCGGAAGGCGGCGGCCCACGTGCCGGTGCCCGCCCCCACGTCGAGCACCCGGTCGCCGGGTCCGACGGGCAGGTGCCGGGACACCGCGGCGCGCCAGCTCGCCAGGCCGTCGGCCGGCAGGTGCCGGGTGGCCGCGAAGGCGGCGGCCGAGGCTTCGTCGTACGCCATCATCGCCATGACCCTCACTCCACGCGAGGAAGCGGTCACGGTCAATGTGAGAAGTCGAACAGGACCCCGCGCCGGCCGCCCGGCCGGGGGTGCGAGAGTGGGTCCGTGCTCTCCGACGTCTCCCTGGACCTGCCGGTCCGGCCGGTCCTGCCGACGCTGGTCGAGGCGCTGGACGCGGCCGGCGCGGCGGTCCTGGTGGCGCCTCCCGGCACCGGGAAGACCACCCTGGCGCCGCTCGCGGTCGCCGACGAGGTTCCCGGCCGGGTGGTGATCGCCCAGCCCCGCCGGGTGGCCGCCCGGGCCGCGGCGCACCGGATGGCCGCGCTGCTCGGCGAGCGGGTCGGCGAGCGGATCGGGTACGCCGTGCGCGGCGAGCGCCGGGTCGGTCCACGGACCCGGATCGAGGTCGTCACCACCGGGCTGCTGGTCCGCCGGCTGCACCACGACCCGGAGCTGCCCGGGGTCGGCGCCGTGCTGCTCGACGAGGTCCACGAGCGCCAGCTCGACGCCGACCTGGCGCTGGCGTTCACCGTGGAGGCCCGCGGCACGCTCCGGCCGGACCTGTGGCTGCTGGCCATGTCGGCCACCCCGCAGGCGGACCGGTTCGCCGCGCTGCTCGGCGGGGCCGCTGCCGCGCCGGTGATCCGCGCCGAGGCCGCCCTGCACCCGGTGGACCGGATCTGGGTGCCACCGTCCCGCCCGGTCGCCGCGCCCGGCGCGGGGCGGGTCGACCCGGCGCTGCTGGACCACGTGGCGGCGACGGTGCGCCGCGCGCTGCGCGAGCGGGCCGGGGACGTGCTGGTGTTCCTGCCCGGCGCCGGCGAGATCGCCGCCGTCGCGGGCCGCCTGGCCGACCTGCGGGACGCGGTCGCCGTGCTGCCCCTGCACGGCCGGCTCCCCGGCGCCGCGCAGGACGCCGCGCTCGCGCCGCTGCCCGGCCGGCGCCGGGTGGTGCTGGCCACCGCCGTGGCGGAGAGCAGCCTGACCGTGCCCGAGGTCCGCGTCGTGGTGGACGCCGGGCTGAGCCGGGTGGCCCGCACCGACCTGGCCCGCGGGCTGGGCGCCCTGGTCACCGTGCCGGTGTCCCGGGCGGCCGCCACCCAGCGGGCCGGCCGGGCCGGGCGGGAGGCGCCGGGCGCGGTCTACCGGTGCTGGTCGGAGGCGACCCACGCCCGGCTCGCTCCGCAGCCCGAGCCGGAGATCGCCTCCGCCGACCTGACCGGGTTCGCGCTGGAGCTGGCCGCCTGGGGCACCCCGGATGGCGCCGGCCTGGCCCTGCCCGATCCCCCGCCGCCCGCCGCGCTGGCCGTCGCCCGGGACACGCTGGCCACGCTCGGCGCGGTCGACGAGGACGGCCGGATCACCGCGCGCGGGCGGGCCATCGCAGCCGCCGGAGCGCATCCCCGGCTGGCCCGCGCGCTGCTCGACGGCGCGGAGCGGGTCGGCGCCGACGGGGCCGCCGAGGTGGTGGCACTGCTCGCCGAGGAGACACTCGGCGGTGCCGGGGACGACCTCACGGCGCTGTGGCGCCGGCTGCGCACCGGCGCCGACCCGGCCGCCACCGCCCGCTGGCGGGCCGAGGTACGCCGCCTGCGCAGCGCCCTGCCCGACGGCCCGGCCTCCGGGCGCTCCGGGCGGGACCGCCGGCCCGGCGACCGGACCTCCGGGAACGCCGGACCCGACCGGCTTTCGGGGCGCTCCGGACGGGACCGCCTGCCCGACGACCTGGCGGCGGGGCTACTGGTGGGGCTGGCGTACCCGGAGCGGTTGGCGCGGGTGCGGCGGGCCGGCGGGTCCGCGTACCTGATGGCCGGCGGGACCGCCGCGGAGCTGGCCGCCGGGTCGGGGCTGGCCGGGTCGGCGTGGCTGGCGATCGCCGTGGCCGACCGCTCCCCCGGCGCGCCGACCGCCCGGGTCCGGCTGGCCACCCCCGTCGACGAGTCGACCGCCCGGGAGGCCGGCGGGCCGCTGCTGCGTGCCGACCGCGAGGTCGGCTGGTCCGGCGGCGACGTGGTGGCCCGGGAGGTGGTCCGGCTCGGGGCGATCGAGCTGGTCGACCGGCCCCTCGCCGCGCCCGAGCCGGCGCGGCTCACCGAGGCGGTGCTCGCCGGGCTGCGCCAGGACGGCCTGGCCCTGCTCACCTGGACGCCCGAGGCCACGGCCCTGCGCCGGCGGCTGGCGTTCTGCCGGCAGGCGCTCGGCGACGAGTGGCCGGACGTCTCCGACGCCGCGCTGCTCGCCGCCGCACCGGCCTGGCTGGGCCCGGAGCTGTCCCGCGCGCGCCGCCGGGCCGACCTGGCCCGGATCGACGTGGCGGCGGCGCTGCGCCGGCTGCTGGACTGGCGGCAGGCGGCCCGGCTGGACGAGGTGGCGCCCGAGCGGCTCCCGGTGCCGAGCGGATCGCGGATCCGGCTGGACTACGCCGACCCGGCCGCCCCGGTGCTGGCGGTGAAGCTCCAGGAGACGTTCGGCTGGGCGGCCGCGCCCCGGATCGCCGACGGCCGGGTGCCGGTGCTGCTGCACCTGCTCTCCCCCGCCGGCCGGCCGGTGGCGGTCACCGCCGACCTGGCCTCGTTCTGGCGGACCGGCTACCCGCAGGTGCGGGCGGAGCTGCGCGGGCGCTACCCCCGCCACCCGTGGCCGGACGACCCGACCAGCGCCGAGCCGACCCGTCGCGCCAGCCCGCGCCGGCGCTGACCCCGGCTACTCCTCGACGACGTCGGCGATCACCACGGTGACGTTGTCCGGGCCGCCGGCCCGCAGCGCCAGGTCGATCAGCTTGGCCGCGCACGCCTCCCGCTCCGGGTAGCCGCCGAGCACCTCCGCGAGGGTGTCGGGGCGGACCACGTTGGAGAGCCCGTCGCTGCACAGCAACCAGCGGTCGCCAGCCCAGGGCACCATCGTCGCGTAGGTCGGGGAGATCTCGTCGCCCTGCAACGCCTGGGTGACCACGGCCCGGCGGGGGTGGCTGCTCGCCTGCTCGGCGGTGATCACGCCCTGGTCGACCAGCATCTGCACGAAGGTGTCGTCCCGGGTGACCTGCTTCAGCACGCCCTCCCGGAACAGGTAGGCCCGGGAGTCGCCGACGTGGGCCAGCGCCAGGCAGCTGCCGGTGCGGGCGAACAGCAGCGCCGTGAGGGTCGTGCCCATGCCCTGGCGTTCCGGATCCTCCTCGACCGCCTGCCGGATCCGCGCGGTGGCCAGCTCGATGCCGCCCTGGAGGGCGGCGACCAGCGCGTCCTCCGGTGTCTCCACGTCCAGCGGCGCGAACGCGTCCATCGCGATCCGGCTGGCCAGGTCACCGGCGGCCATGCCACCCATGCCGTCGGCGACGGCGACCAGCCAGTCGCCGGCGTGCTGGGCGTCCTGGTTGCCACTACGGATCAGCCCACGGTCGCTCGCCCCGACGGAACGAAGCTTCAGGGTCATGGGACGCAGCCTGCCAGTTGTAGGGCTCGGTTGTCTCTAGGAGATCAGGACCATGCTACGTGGCGCGGTGAATCTCACTGTCCGCGGCGGCGCGGGAGCCATCGGACCGGATCGATTGACAGCGGGGGAACGCGCTGGAAACATCTGCCTGGTACTGGGAGCGCTCCCAGCTCCGACCCCCGTCCCCCTGCGCACGGAAGGAACCTCCGTGACCCCACCCCGACGTCGGCTCGCCGCCCTCGCCGCGGCCACCACCCTGGCGCTCACCGGCGGCACCGCCGGCCCGGCCCGCGCCGAGGTGCCGCCGGACGCCCCCGAACAGCTGCGCAACGGCGACTTCAGCGCCGGCACGTCCCCCTGGTTCTCCTACGGCACCGGTGACCTCGGGGTGACCGACGGCCGGCTCTGCACCACCGTCGCCGGCGGCCTGGCGAACCCCTGGGACGCCGGCATCGGGCAGGACGCCGTGCCGCTGATCGCCGGCGCCGAGTACGAACTCTCCTTCGACGTCTCCGCCACCCCGGGGGCCGCCGTCCGGGCGGTGCTCCAGCTCGGCAGCGCCCCCTACACGACCTACGCGAGCGTCGACGCCACCGCGACCGCCGCCGCCCGGCACGTCACCACGACGTTCACCGCCCCGGCCGACAACGCCGGAGCCCAACTGATCTTCCAGGTCGGTGGGAGCGCCGAGGCGCAGACGTTCTGCCTGGACGATGTCTCGCTGCGCGGCGGCGAGGCGGCCCCGCCGTACGAGCCGGACACCGGGCCGCGGGTGCGGGTCAACCAGGTGGGCTACCTGCCCGGCGGGCCGAAGAACGCGACAGTGGTCACCGACGCCGCCGAGGCGCTGCCCTGGCAGCTCCGCTCGGCCGCCGGGACCGTGGTGGCCGACGGGACCGCAACCCCGCGCGGCGTCGACGCGGCGTCGGGGCAGCGGGTGCAGACGGTCGACTTCTCCGCGTACCGCACCCCGGGCACCGGCTACACGCTGGTCGTCGACGGGGAGACCAGCCACCCGTTCGACATCTCCGGCACCCTCTACGACCGGCTGCGCGCCGACTCGCTCCAGTTCTTCTACGCCCAGCGCAGCGGCGCCCCGATCGACGGCGACCTGATCGGCGCCGGCTACGCCCGCCCGGCCGGCCACCTCGGCGTGGCGCCCAACCAGGGCGACACCGACGTGCCCTGCCAGCCCGGCGTCTGCGACTACTCCCTCGACGTGCGCGGCGGCTGGTACGACGCCGGCGACCACGGCAAGTACGTGGTCAACGGCGGCATCGCCACCTACCAGCTGCTCAACGCCTTCGAACGCACCAGGACCGCCGAGAGCGCCGGCGGCGGGACGGCACTGGGCGACGCCACCCTGCGGGTGCCCGAGCGGGGCAACCAGGTCCCGGACATCCTCGACGAGGCCCGCTGGGAGCTGGAGTTCCTGCTGCGGATGCAGGTGCCGGCCGGTCAACCGCTGGCCGGAATGGTCCACCACAAGATCCACGACCGGAACTGGACCGGGCTGCCGCTCGCCCCGCAGGACGACCCGCAGCCCCGCGAGCTGCACCCGCCGTCCACCGCCGCCACGCTCAACCTGGCCGCCGTGGCCGCCCAGTGCGCCCGCCTCTACGCGCCGTCCGACGCCGCGTTCGCGACCCGCTGCGGCACCGCCGCGAAGACCGCGTACGCGGCGGCCAAGGCCCACCCGGCGGTCTACGCCTCGGCCGCCGACGGCACCGGCGGCGGCGCCTACGACGACACGAACGTGACCGACGAGTTCTACTGGGCGGCCGTCGAGCTGTGGCTGACCACCGGCGCGGCGGCGTACCTGACCGACCTCACGGCCTCGCCGCTGCACACCGCCGACGTCTTCGCCACCGGCGGGGCGTTCGGCTGGCAGAGCGTGGCCGCGCTGGGCCGGCTCGACCTGGCCACCGTCCCCAACGGCCTGCCGGCCGCCGAGCGGACCCGGATCCGCGCCTCGGTCACCGCGGCGGCCGACCGCTACCTGGCCACCGCCCGGGACCAGGCGTACGGGCTGCCGCTGCCCGGCGGGGCCGACGCGTACGTCTGGGGCAGCAACAGCAACCTCGTCAACAACGCGGTCGTGCTGGCCACCGCGTTCGACCTGAGCCGGGACGCGAAGTACCGCGACGGGGCCGTGCAGAGCGCCGACTACCTGCTCGGCCGCAACGCGCTGAACATGTCCTACGTGACCGGCTGGGGCGAGCAGCACGCGCGCAACCAGCACAGCCGCATCTTCGCCCACCAGCTCGACGCGGACCTGCCCAACCCGCCCGCCGGTTCCCTCGCTGGTGGCCCGAACGCCGCCCTCCAGGACCCGTACGCGGCCAACCTGCTCGCCGGCTGCGCGCCGATGTTCTGCTACGTCGACGACATCAACTCGTACGCGACCAACGAGGTGGCGATCAACTGGAACTCCGCGCTGGCCTGGCTGGCGTCGTTCCTCGCCGACCAGGGTGACGCGGCGGCCGTACCGGCGCCCACCTGCGCGGTCACGTACACCACCCACGGCAGCTGGCCGGACGGCTTCACCACCCAGGTGACGGTGCGGAACACCGGCAGCTCGGCGGTGACCGGGTGGAGCCTCCGGTGGGCGTTCGTCGGTGACCAGAAGGTGAGTGGTTACTGGTCGGCGAAGGTCACCCAGTCGGGCGCCACGGTCACGGCGAAGAACGAGTCGTGGAACGCGAGGATCGGCCCCGGCGGCACGGTCACCTTCGGGCTGAACGGCTCCACGTCCGGCGGCCCGAACCCCAACCCGAACCTGATCACCCTCAACGGCGCCGCCTGCACCATCTCCTGACCGACCGGTGGCCTCCCGCCCGGCGGGAGGCCACCGGATCGCCGGGCAGGCGTGATCATGGAGGCATGGCGTACCTCTTACTGCTCGGCGCGATCACCGCCGAGGTGATCGGCACCAGCCTGCTCAAGGCGACCGACGGCTTCACCCGGCTCTGGCCCACGCTCGGCGTCGCGGTCGCGTACCTGTCGTCGTTCGGCCTGCTCTCCCTGACGGTCAGGGACATCCCGGTCGGCGTCGCGTACGCGGTCTGGTCCGGGCTCGGCACCGCCGCCATCATGGCGATCGGCGCGGCCTTCCTCGGCGAGCCGCTGACGGTCGCCAAGGTGGCCGGCGCGGGCCTGGTGATCGCCGGGGTGGTCGTGCTCAACCTCGGCGGCGCGCACTGACACCGAAACCCGGCGAACGTCCGCCGCTGAACCGGCGTCAGGCCACCGGCCGCCGCATGGCGACCCGGTCGGCCGGGTCGAGCCCGAGCGCCGCCTCGGCGGCCAGCAGGCCGGCCAGCCCCGGGGTCACCTCGACCCCGGTCAGTTCCCGGAACCCGCAGCGCGCGTAGTACGGCCCGTTCCACGGCACGCTGCGGAACGTGGTCAGGGTCAGGGCGGGCAGTCCCACCCCGGCGGCCCACCCGGCCACGTCGTCGAGCAGGCCCCGGCCGATCCCCCGCCGGGCGTGCCCGGGATCGACGCTGAGCTGATGCACGTGCGCACACCCGTCGACCAGGTCGACCACGGCGAAGGCCACGGGCCGGTCCGCGGCGTCGACCGCGACCCGGAGCCGGCCGGCCCGCTGGGCGGCGGCCAGCACGTCCAGCGGCAGCGGCGGCATGTCGGCGACGTCGACCATGCCGATCTCCCGGAACGGGGCGCCGGAGGCCACCTCGATCCGCTGCACCTCGGTCACCTCGTCGGCCCGGGCGGTCCTGCTGCGCGTCACGGCCCCGACCCTGGCAGAGCGGCACCGCGCCCGCGAGGGGATTTCCGGGAGGCGCCGGTGTGACGGGGGTCGCGTGACGCGGGGCGATCGACCCCGCGGCGCCCACCCTAGGGTCGAGGTCATGACCGTCAACGAAGACGTCAGCGTCGATCTCGGCGCGGTGCGCGCCGCCGTCGCCCGGCAGGCCACGCGGGTGACCGAGGGTATCGCCGACATGGACCACTACCTCGCGGCGCAGGTGGCCGACGAGTCGCACCGCGAGGTGACCGGGCCGTTGCTGCCGGGCGCCGGGGCGAGCGGCGTGATCCGCCACCGTGGCGAGGTGATCGGCACCTGGGGCGACCCGGCGACACCGGAGATGCTGTTCAGCGGCACCAAGGCCGTCGTCGCCACGGTTGCCGGGGTGGCCTTCGACCAGGGCCTGCTCGACCCGGCGGCGCACGTGCGCGACAGCGTCGACCACCCGTTCCTCACCGGCCTCGGGGTCGAGGGGATCACCTGGGAGCACCTGCTCCAGCAGACCAGCGGCTGGACCGGCGAGCTGTGGGGCAAACCGACCGGGGCGGACGCGCAGAGCCGTCGCGAGGGCTTCGAGCGGGAGGGCGCGCCCGGCACCGGGTGGGCCAACAACGACGTACGGGTGAACCTGCTCTGCCTGGCGCTGACCCTGCTGTTCCGCCGTCCGCTCGGCGACGTGCTCCACGAGGCCGTGCTGGACCCGCTGGGCGCCTCCTCCTCCTGGTCCTGGCACGGGTACGCGGACTCGCTGGTCGAGCTCGACGGAATCCGGGTGCCGGTGGTCAGCGGCGGCGCGCACTGGGGCGGCGGGCTCTGGATCTCCGCCGCCGACCTGGCCCTGCTCGGCGAGGTCTACCGGCGCGGCGGCACGTGGCAGGGCCGGCGGCTGCTCAGCGCGGAGTGGATCCGCCGCACGTGGGCGCCGTGCCCGCTCAACCCCGACTACGGCTACCTCTGGTGGCGCAACGAGTCGAACCGGGTGCAGCCGGGCGCGCCCCGGACGGGCCGCTGCGCGCGGGGCAACGGCGGCCGGCACCTGCTCTGGGTCGACCCCGCCCGCGAGCTGGTCATCGCCTCCCACTGGGGCGACCGGGTGGCCGAGCTGATCACCGAGGTCTCCGCAGCCCTGCCCACACGCCGCTGATGGGTCGGCTCTCGCCGATCCCGCCGCCGGGCACGCTGCGCACGCTCTCGCTCGCCACCCTGGCCAACACGGTGGGCTCCGGGCTCTGGCTGGCCGGCGGCGCCCTGTACCTGACCCGTGACGTCGGGCTCTCCCCCGCCGCGGTCGGCGCCGGCCTCACCGTCGCCTGGCTGGTCGGGCTGACCGCCAGCGTGCCACTCGGCGCGCTGGCCGACCGACGCGACCCGCGTACCCTCCGCGCCGCCATCCAGCTGGGCCAGGCGGTCGCGGCGGCGGCGTACCTGCTGGTGGGGTCGATGCCGGTGTTCCTCGCGGTCGCGATCGTCGAAACCCTGCTGGCCTCCGGCAACCTGGCGGTCCGCGCGGCGCTCGTCGCGGCGGTCGCCGGCCCGCGGGGCCGGGTGCACGCCTTCGCCACCCTGCGCGCGGTGGCCAACCTGGGCATCGCGGCCGGCGCCGCGCTGGCCGGGTCCGCCCTGGCCGTGGACACGCACCGGGCGTACCAGGTGCTGGTGGTCGGGAACGCGGCCACCTACCTGCTGTCGGCGGTGCTGCTGATGCGGCTGCCGGCCCACCCGCCGGCGCCCCGCGCTCCCGCGGCCGGCCGACCGCGGCGGGCGCGGGCGCTGCGGGACGGGCGATTCCTCGCCGTGAGCGGCGCGTCGGCGGTGCTGGCCCTGCACCTGACCGTGCTCACGCTCGTGGTGCCGCTCTGGACGGTCACCCGGGCCGGCGCGCCGCCGCCGGTGGTGTCGGCGGTGCTGCTGACCAACACGGTGCTCACCGTGCTGCTGGCCGTCCGGCTGAGCCGGGGCGCGGACACCGCCGCTCCCGCCGCGCGGAAGCTCCGCCGGGCCGGCCTGGTGCTGGCGGCGGCGACGCCGCTCTACGCGGTCACCGCGGGCCTGCCCACCGTCCCGGCGGTCGTGCTCCTGCTGGCCGCCACGGCGGTCTGGACGTTCGGTGACCTGTGGCACGCCGCCGCCGGGGCGGGGCTCGCCTACGACCTGGCCCCGCCGGACGCCATCGGCGCCTACCAGGGGGCCGACGGGCTGCTCGCCGGACTGGCCCGGGCGGTCGGCCCGGCCCTGCTCACCCTGCTCGTGCTCGACGGCGGGGTGCCGGGCTGGCTGGCGCTCGGCGCGCTCTTCGCCGGCGTCGGCCTGGCCGCCCCGGCGCTGACCCGGTGGGCGCTGGCGAACCGGGAGCCGGCCCGGTCGCCGGCCGGCGACCGTCCGGCCGCGCCCGTGTAGCAGCATGGCGGCATGACCGACCAGCAGACCATCGCGATCCGCCCCGGCGGACCGGCCGACGCCGCCACCGTGCTGCGGCTGCTCGACAGCGCCACCGCCTGGCTGGCGGCGCGCGGCCGGACCGGCCAGTGGGGCACCGAGCCGGCCTCGACCGACCCGCGCCGCATCGCGCAGGCCGACGCGTGGGCGGGCGGCGGCGGGCTGTACCTGGCCCAGCTCGGCGACGTCGCGGTGGGCGCCCTGGTGGTGGGGTCGGCCACCGCGTACGTGCCGCCGGCCACCGAACCGGAGCTGTTCGTCAACCTGCTGGTCACCGACCGGGCGTACGCGGGCCACGGGATCGGGGCGCGGCTGCTCGCGTACGCGGCGGAGCTGGCCCGGGAGCGTGGCCTGGGGCTGCTCCGGGTGGACTGCTACGGCGGGGACGACCGGGCGCTGGTCCGGTTCTACGAGGGCTGCGGCTTCACCGCCACCGACCGGTTCACCGTCGAGCGCCCGGGCCGGCCGCCGTGGCCCGGCCAGGTGCTGGAACGCCGCCTCGGCTGAGCGGTCAGCCGATCTCCTCGTCGACGAAGCACCAGCGCCAGGTCTCGCCGGGCTGGATCGAGCGCATCACCGGGTGCCCGCTGGACTCGAAGTGCTTCGTGGCGTGCTGGTAGGGCGAGGAGTCGCAACAGCCCACGTGCCCGCAGGCCAGGCAGGCCCGCAGGTGCACCCAGTCGTCGTTGCCGATGGCCACGCAGTCGGGGCACTCGGTCGTGGTCGTCGGCTCGGCGTCGCTCGCCTCGGTCAGGTGCTGGCAGCTCACTCGTCGGTCTCCTGTCGCAGCAACGACTCCTCCAGGTCCAGGTCGCGGTAGGCGCGGACCAGCACCTCCTCCGGGATCTTCCCGGAGTCGCGGGCGGCCCGGAACACCTCCCGCTCCGCGTCGATCATCTCCTGCCGCAGTCGACCGTACGCCCGCGAGGGGGTTTCCCGCGTGTCACCCCCGAGCCGTTCCCACGCCAGGTTGGTACGACTCTGCACCAGCCCGCGCAGCCGTTCCACGACGGCGTCCGGCGCCCCGCCGGCCAGTTCCTCAAGCCGTTCCCGGGCGGCCCGGCCGGCCTGCTGCTGCACGGCGGCGGCGGAGAGCGCGTCCTGCACCGGATCGTCCGGCGGCAGTTTCGCCGCCCGCGCCACGGCTGGCAGGGTGGCGCCCTGCCCGACCAGGGTCACCACGATCACCGCGAACGCGAGCCAGATGAACAGCTGCCGCGGGTACGCCCGGTCGTTGGCCAGGGTGAGCGGCAGCGCGAGCGCGGCGGCGAGGGTGACCACGCCACGCATCCCGGCCCAGCCGATGACGAAGGGGACCTGCACCGGGGTCGGCGCCTCCCGGCGGCGGGCCTGGGGCACCAGCCGGGCCAGGTAGGTGGCCGGGACGAGCCAGACGAACCGGGCCAGCACGACGGCGGCCAGCACCGCGGCGGTGACGCCGACCAGCCGGCCGACCGGCTCGTTCAGGTCCCGGACCACCTCGGGCAGTTGCAGGCCGACCAGCAGGAAGACCAGCCCTTCCAGCAGGAACTGGATCAGCCGCCAGAACGCCCCCACCTGGAGCCGGGACGCGGCGGACATCAGCAGCGGCTGCTTGTGCCCGATGCCCAGCCCGGTGACCACCACGGCGACCACCCCGGAGGCGTGGATCTCCTCGGCGGCGAAGACCACCGCGAACGGCACGATCAGCGACAGCGCGTTGTCCAGCACCGGGTCGGTGATGCGCTTGTGCAGGGAGCCGAAGAACACCACGCCCAGCAGCCCGACGAGGACGCCGCCGCCGGCGGAGACCAGCACCTCCCAGGCCACCGCGCCGACCCCGACGTGACCGCCGGCCGCGGTGGCCGCGGCCACCGCCACCCGCAGCAGCACCAGCGCCGTGGCGTCGTTGACCAGGCTCTCCCCCTCCAGGATCGTCACGATCCGCCGGGGCAGGCCCACCCGCCGGGCCACCGCCGTGGCGGCGACCGCGTCGGGCGGCGCCACGACCGCGCCGAGCGCCAGGCAGATCGCGTACGGGACGCCGGGCAGGATCAGGTGGACGACGGTGCCCACCACGAACGCGGTGAAGAGCACCAGCCCGACGGCGAGCAGCAGGATCGGCCGGAGGTTGAGCCGGAACGCGGGCACCGACGTCTTCAGCGCGGCCACGTAGAGCAGCGGCGGCAGGATGCCCACCAGCACCAGTTCCGGGTCGAGACGGACCTGCGGGAAGCCCGGCACGAAGGACAGCGCGAGGCCGAGCACGACCAGCAGGATCGGCGCCAGCAGGCCGAGTCGCCGGGCCAGCGCCGCGCCGAAGGTCGCGATCGCGAGAAAGGCCACGACCTCGATCAGAGCTTCCATGGGTTACGAGCCTAGGCGGCCGGCGACCCCGACGTGATCACGAGGCGGTACGGAGCTTCGGCAGCACCTCGGCCCCGAACGTGTCGATGAAGGCGCGCTGCTCCTGCCCGACGTGGTGCAGGGCGATCTGGTCGAAGCCCAGGGCGAGGTACTCCTCCAGCCAGCCGACGTGCCGGCCCAGGTCGGCGGAGACGTTGACCACCGAGGTGACCCGCTCCATCGGCACGTCCTCGCTGACCGCGTCGAAGTGGTCGGCCAGTTCCAGGTCCCAGCAGACCGGCGGGGCGAAGACGTTGCTGCGCCACTGGTCGTACGCGATGGCCTCGGCCTCGGCCTGCTCGGGCGCCCAGCTCACGTGCACCTGGAGGTGCAGCGACCCGCGCCCGCCGGCGTCCCGGTAGGCGTCGATCATGCGCCGCAGGTGGGCCACCGGCGCGTTGACGGTGATCAGACCGTCGGCCCACTCGGCGCACCAGCGGGCGGTCTCGACGCTGACCGCCGCGCCGATGAGCGCGGGCGGCTGCTCGGGCCGCGTCCACAGCTTCGCCCGGTCCACGGTGACCAGGCCGTCGTGGCTGACCTCCTCGCCGGCGAGGAGCGCCCGGATCACGTCCACGCACTCGCGCAGCCGGGCGGCGCGGACGTCCTTGCGCGGCCAGCCGGTGCCGGTGATGTGCTCGTTGCTCGCCTCACCGGTGCCGAGCGCGGCCCAGAACCGGCCCGGGTACATGGCGGCCAGGGTGCCGATGGCCTGCGCGATCACGGCCGGGTGGTAGCGCTGGCCCGGCGCGTTGACCACGCCGAACGGCAGGTTGGTGGCCTGGAGCGCGGCGCCGAGCCAGGACCAGGCGAAGCCGGAGTGGCCCTGCCGGGCGCTCCACGGCGAGAAGTGGTCCGAGGACATGGCGGCGTCGAAGCCGGCCCGCTCGGCGTGGATCACCGCCGCCAGCAGGTGGGCCGGGTGGATCTGTTCGTGGGACGCGTGGAAGCCGAACACCGTCATGGGCGCACCTCCTACCCATGACGGCGTCCGGTCAATCGCGACTACTCCGAGTGCGCCCCGGCCCCGGCGCCGGCCTCCCCCTCGCCGACCCAGACGGTCTTGGTGTTGCAGAACTCCCGCATGCCCACGGCGGACAGCTCGCGCCCGTACCCGGAGTTCCGCACCCCGCCGAAGGGCAGCTCCGGGTAGGACGTGGTCATGCCGTTAATGAAGACGTTGCCGGCGTCCAGGTCGACGGCGAAGCGCTCCTGCTCGGCCGGGTCGTCGGTCCACGCGTTGGAGCCGAGGCCGAAGTTGGTGCCGTTGGCGACCTCGATGGCCTCCTCGTAGGAGTCGACCCGGTAGAGGCCGGCGACCGGCCCGAACACCTCCTCGGACCACATGCGCATCCCCGGCCGCAGGTCGGTGACCACGGTCGGCGGGTAGTACCAGCCGTCGCCGGAGGGCTTCTCACCGCCGCACAGCACGGTGGCGCCGTTGTCGACCGCGTCCCGCACCTGGGCGTGGATCTCGTCCCGGCCGCCCTCGCTGGCCAGCGGGCCCACGTCGGTGTTCTCGTCCATCGGGTCGCCCACCCGCAGCGCCGACATCCGGGCGGCGAACTTCTCGGCGAAGGCGTCGAAGACGTCGGTGTGCACGATGAACCGCTTGGCGGCGATGCAGGACTGGCCGTTGTTCTGGCAGCGGGCCGTGGTGGCCACCTCCGCCGCCTTGTCCAGGTCGGCCGAGGGCATCACCACGAACGGGTCACTGCCGCCCAGCTCCAGCACGGTCTTCTTGAGCTCCCGTCCGGCGATCTGGGCGATCGAGCGGCCGGCGCCCTCGCTTCCGGTGAGCGTGGCGGCCCGGACCCGGGGGTCGCTGAGGATCCGGTCCACCTTCTCGGAGCCGACCAGCAGGGTGGTGAACGCGCCTTCCGGGAAGCCGGCCCGGCGGAACAGCTCCTCGAGGTAGAGGGCGGTCTGCGGGACGTTGGAGGCGTGCTTGAGCAGCCCGGTGTTGCCGGCCATCAGGGCCGGCGCGGCGAACCGCATCACCTGCCAGAGCGGGAAGTTCCACGGCATCACGGCCAGCACCGGGCCGAGCGGCTGGTGGCGGACGTACGCCCGCTTGGCCTTGACCGCGGCGGCGTCGGCGGGCTCGTCGGCGAGCATCTTCGGGGCGTTGGCGGCGTAGAAGCGGCAGGCCGTGGCGCACTTGGTCACCTCGGCCTTCGCCGCGGCGTAGGTCTTGCCCATCTCGGTGGTCATCAGCCGGGCGGTCTCGTCCCGCTCGGCCTCCAGCAGCTCGGCGGCGGCGATCATCCACCGGCCGCGCTCGGCGATCGTGGTCCCGTGCAGCTGGTGGAAGGCCAGGTCGGCCCGCTCGATCGCCGCGTCGATCTGCTCGTCCGACATGGGGTCGTACGTCTTGAGCACCTGTCCGGTGGCGGGATTGGTGGTGGCGATGGGCATGTCGTACTCCTGTCACTCGAACAGCGAGTGCCGCACGCCCGGCTCCTCGCTGCGGCGCGCGGCGCGGCGGCGCTGGATGACGACCAGGTCGACCACGGCCACCACGGCGAGGATCGCGCAGACGACGCCCAGCCAGGTCACGCCGGCGGCGAACGCGAGCACCGCGAAGACGGTCATGACGACGAGGCCGAAGAGGGCGAGGGCGAGCCGCAGGTTCAGCGCGCTGTACGCGTGGCCGACCGTGCCACGGGCACGCCGGGGCTGTGATCGCGTCATTCCCCCGGGCTACCCCGGCACGGCCCGGCCTAACCAGGTCCCCCGGCCGTAACACGCCGATGTGAACGACGGTTGTCGATGCCGGAAGGGCGACAGGGCCCCCGCCCGGACGCCCGAGGCGCATAGGGTCGACGCGCCGCTTCTGCCGCCGGACGGGGGAGGGACGGTATGCCTCGACGTTGGATCGCCACGCTGGCCTGCCTCGCGGCGCTGGTCGCGCTCGCCTGCGACGGCTCGGGCTCGGCGTCGCCCCGCCCGTCGGGCTCCGCGCCCCCGGGCACGGCCACGGTGCTGACCGCGCTCGGCGACTCGATCACCAGCGGCTTCGGCTCCTGCCTGGTGCTGGTGAGCTGCGAACGCAACTCCTGGTCCAGCGGGGACGGCCTGCGGGTGCGCAGCCTCTACCGGCGGCTGCACGAGGACAACCCGGCGCTGCGGGCCCACAACCGGGCGGTGCCGGGCGCCCGCGCGGCCGGCCTCACCGACCAGGCCCGGGCGGCGGTACGCGACCGGGCCGACCTGGTCACGGTGCTGATCGGGGCGAACGACGCCTGCCGGAACGACATCGACGACATGACCGCGCCGGCCACCTTCCGGGGACAGGTCGACGCGGCGCTGGCGGTGCTGCGCAGGGGCCGACCGAAGGCCCGGGTGCTGGTGGTCAGCCTGCCCGACCTGCACCGGCTCTGGCAGCTCGGGCACACCGAGCACCGCGCGGTGCGGGCCTGGTCACGCGGCGTATGCCCGGCCCTGCTGGCCGACGCCACGTCGATCGCGCCGGCCGCGGTGGCCCGCCGGGCCCGGTTCCGGGAGCGGATCGACGCCTACGACGCGCAGCTGCGGGCCGCCTGCCGCGCGTACGGGTCGCGCTGCCGGTGGGACGGTGGCGCGGTCCACCGGACCCGGTTCGGCCTGGACGAGGTGAACGCGCTGGACTGGTTCCACCCGAACGCCGCCGGCCAGGACTGGCTCGCCGACGTCACCTGGGACGCCTCCGGCTGGGCGGACTGACCGGGGGCCGGCCGGCGGCACCCTGACCGCCGCAGGCCGGTGCCCGCGCGCGGCGGTCAGGGCCGGCGCGGGCCGGGGAGCTGGCGCGGGCCGCCCCGGTAGAGGGCGCGGGCCCGGTCGGCGAGGTCCCGGGTGGCCGACGAGTTGGCCCAGGTGCCCAGGATGATCGCGGCGCCGGGGATCACCTTGGCGAACATCCGCTTGGCGGCGCGCACCCCGGCCATCCGGGCCAGCCGGACGCCGAGCTGGAGCATCACCCGGCCGAGCGGGCGCTGCCCGCCCATGCCGAACAGCGCGCCGGCCCGCTCCCGACCGGCGGCCACCCCGAGGGCGAGCCGGGCGCTCTCGGCGACCTTGTGCACCCGCTGGAGCACGAGCAGGTCGGTGGCCCGGTCGGGGTGGACCGGGTCGACTTCGTACGCGGCGGCCACGTGCAGCACGAGCCGGGCCTGGGTCCACGCGAGCACGCCCACGTCGATCACCGCCCCGGGCAGCCCGGCCGCGCCGGAGACCGCGCCGGAGAGCCGGGCGTGGTTGACGAACTTGCGCACCGCCTGGTCGGCCAGCTCGTCGGCGGGGACGTCCGGATGCTGCGCCCGCTCCCGCTCGGCCCACTGCGCCGCCTCCGGCCCGAGCCGGCGCACCGCCTCCAGGGCCAGGTGCTCCGGCGCGTACTGCGGGTCGTCCCGCATCCGGTCCCAGAGCCGGGCCGGAGGCCCCTCGGGCGCCTCCACCGGCGCGGCCGGCTTCGGGGGGAGGGTGGGTTCGCCGTCGACGGGGGCGGAGTCGGTCACGAGGGGGCTCCCGGGGGTCGTTGCTGCGGGGCGGAGCGGTCAGCGCCGGCGGGACGACAGCCGGGTGGCGAGCTGCTTGAGCTTCGCCTGGTTCTCCGGCTTGGCCAGCTCGCGCCGGCCGCGGTCGACCAGCTGCTGACCGCGGGGCGATCGCAGGAAGGCGGTGAGTCGTTGCACCAGCGCCATGACGTCCTCCTGTCCGCGGCCCCCCTCATGTTGTACCCGGGACCGGCAAGTCTCTGGTACCCGGGCCGGCCCCGCGGCAACCCCGGCGGAGCGTCAGCCCAGGATCTCCTTGACCACCGTGTTGGCGCGCCACTCGTGCTGGGCGTACGCGTCGGGGAACGCGGAGACCTGGACGGCCTGGGCCGCGACGGTGAGCGGCAGGTCCTGCCAGCCGGGGATCTCCTCCAGGGCGGAGAGGAACGCCTTGGTGGCGTACTCCGGGTCCATCAGCTCCTCGACGGTGCCCCAGCCGCTGCTCGGCCGCTGCTGGAACAGCCCGACCGAGTCGTGGTCCCAGCCGATGGCCTGGTGCGGGTAGTTCTGCGACTCGGGCAGCACGGCGCTGGCGTAGTTGAGCAGGGTGCTCTCCTGCATGGCGGTGGCCACCGCGATGACCAGGCCGCGACGCGGCACGCCCATCTCCCGGCCGGCCTGCACGATCTTCTTGGCGTTGTTCATCTGGGTCTGGTCCAGGCCGGCGACCGGGACGATCCGGCGCGGCTTGGGCTTGGCCTTCGGCTTCGGCTTGGTGGTCGCCGACGGGCTGGCCGAGGGGGCTGCGGCGGCGGGGGTGGCCGGGGCGGTGCTCTCCCGGGTCAGGCCGCGGGAGGCCGCGTCGACGGCCGCGCGCTGGGCGACCTCGGCCGAGGCGGCGGGGTTCGGGGTGTCACCGGCCGGGCGGGCGCCGATCTGGCTGAAGCCGCCGACCAGGCCGAGGCAGCAGACCGCGCCGGTGGCCATGGCCATCTTCGTCCGGCCGGGCCGGGCGGCGAGGGGGTTCATCAGGGCGGTGAAGCGGGTACGCAGGGAACCGCGGGCAGTGGATGCCTCGGCGCAAGCGGTCAACTGTTCGGTCGAAGGGGTATCGTCCGAACGGTCAGCCGAGCCGTCGAGGCCGTACTGGTCGTCGAGGGTGCCGTCGTCACGCATTCGACGAGGCTAGACAGGGCAAACCGGGATCACCCAGGCCCATCGGGTGGCCCTCGCCACACTCTGCGCCCGCGAAACCGGACAGCCGTCGCCGCCCCGGGCCGGCCGGTGACGGACCTCGCGACCCGGGAAAACCTCCGGTGTGGCGCGGGTCGCACCGCCCCGGGCAGGAACCTCGCAGCCTTCCCGTGCCTGCCCAGTGATCGACTAACTCGTCCTTTCGGTGGACCCGCACCCGGACCGGGAGGAGGAGCGAATCGCGTGCCGTCGCCGAATTGTGATCATCGGTCGGCCCGTAACGGAATGGACCACGGCGGCCGGTACGTTGGCCGAACGGGGTGCCCCGTACGCGCGGCCCACCCCGTACGCGTCGACAGGAAGGTCCGAACCGGTGCTCGACCCACACGAGCTCTACGAACTCACCGACGATCTGCCCGATCTCGGCCAACCGGTGCTGATCCAGGCCCTCACCGGTTTCGTCGACGCCGGCAACGCCACCCGGCTGGCCCGGGAGCAGCTGCTCACCTCCCTGGAGGCGCGGCCCATCGCCCGCTTCGACGTCGACCAGCTCTTCGACTACCGCTCCCGCCGGCCGGTGATGACCTTCGTCGAGGACCACTGGGCCGACTACGACGCCCCCGCGCTGGAGCTGCACCTGCTGCACGACGACGACGAGACCCCGTTCCTGCTGCTCACCGGCCCCGAGCCGGACGTCCAGTGGGAACGTTTCGTGGCCGCCGTGGCCGCGCTCTCCGCGCGGCTCGAGGTCCGGCTCACCGTCGGGCTCAACTCGATCCCGATGGCCGTCCCGCACACCCGGCCCACCGGCGTCACCGCGCACGCCACCCGGCGCGAGCTGATTTCCGGGTACGAGCCCTGGCTCCAGAAGGTCCAGGTGCCCGCCGGCGTGGGTCACCTGCTGGAATACCGCCTCGGCGAGCGGGGTCGCGACGCCCTCGGCTTCGCCGCGCACGTGCCGCACTACGTGGCCCAGACCGAGTACCCGGCCGCCGCCGAGGCGCTGCTCGCCGCGGTGTCCCGCAGCACCGGGCTGCTGCTGCCCCGCGACGGCCTGCGCGCCGCCGCCGAGGTGGTGCGGGTGGAGATCGACCGCCAGGTCGCCCAGACCGAGGAGGCGGCCACCCTGGTCCAGGCCCTGGAGGAGCAGTACGACGCGTTCGCCCGCGGGCGCGGCGAGAAGAGCCTGCTCGCCCCGGAGACCGGCCCGCTGCCCACCGCCGACGAGCTGGGCGCCGAGCTGGAACGCTTCCTCGCCGAGCAGACCCGGCCCGGGGACACCCCGGAACGCTGACCGACGGCCGCGTCGGGGCGGCACCCCGGGAGGCGACGGCGCGACACCCCGCGGGCTGACCCGGCGGGGTGACCGCCGATGCGGCAGGCTGGAGACATGCGCCTGGCGACCTGGAACGTCAACTCGGTGAAGGCCCGCCTCCCCCGCCTGCTCGACTGGCTGGCCACCACGAAGCCCGACGTCGTCTGCCTGCAGGAGACCAAGTGCCCCGACGGGGCCTTCCCGGTCGCCGAGGTGGGCGAGCTGGGCTACGAGGCGGCCAGCCACAGCGACGGCCGGTGGAACGGGGTGGCCATCCTGTCCCGCGTCGGGCTGGCCGACGTGGCGGTCGGCTTCCCCGGCGAGCCGGGCTTCCCCCTGCCGGAGGCCCGGGCCATCTCGGCCACCTGCGCCGGCCTGCGGGTCTGGTCGGTGTACGTGCCGAACGGCCGCTCCCCCGACGACCCGCACTACGCGTACAAGCTGGCCTGGTTCGCCGCGCTGCGCGACGCGCTGGAGCCGGAGGTGGCCTGCGGGCTGCCCGTCGCCGTCTGCGGGGACTTCAACGTCGCACCGACCGACGCCGACGTCTGGGACCCGAAGCTCTTCGTCACCTCGACCCACGTCACCCCGGCCGAGCGGGCCGCCCTGGCCGCGCTGCGCGACCTCGGCCTCAGCGACGTGGTGCCGACGCCCATGAAGGGGCCGCACCCCTACACGTACTGGGACTACCGGGCCGGCATGTTCCACCAGAACAAGGGCATGCGGATCGACCTGGTCTACGCGACGGCGCCGTTCGCCCGCGCGGTCACCTCCGCGTACGTGGACCGGGAGGCCCGCAAGGGCAAGGGCCCCTCCGACCACGCCCCGATCGTGGTCGACGCCGACCTGGTGCCAGCTGTCGAGTCGTTCTGACCCGGCTCGTTAGGGTGGAGCCATGGCAGTCGTGAAGATCAACGCGATCGACGTCCCGCCGGGCGCCGGCGAGGAGCTGGAGAAGCGGTTCGCGGCCCGGGCCGGCGCGGTGGAGAACTCCCCCGGCTTCCTCGGCTTCGAACTGCTCCGCCCGGTCGGCGGGGAGAGCCGCTACTTCGTCTACACCCGCTGGGAGACCGAGGAGGCCTACCAGGCGTGGGCGCAGGGGCCGTCCCGGGCCGCGCACGCCGGCGGCCAGGGCGGCGAGCCGCGCAAGCCGGTCTCCACCGGCGCCACCTTGCTGGAGTTCGAGGTCGTCCAGCAGGTCCCCGCGAAGGGCTGACCCCTCCTACCGCTGACATATGGTCCGCGCCACGTCGGCCATGAGCTGCCAGCAGGGCCAGGGCATCTTCGTCGCCGAGGCGGAGCAGCCGAACACTCCTGGCTTGAGTCATTGCTGACGTCAGCTCCAAGGCGTTCGCGGATGCGCGCGCCGCTCCCTCGCCAGGGCCCACGAACTTGATGTCGCCGTCCAAGGCGCCGCCGGTCGCAGGCCCGGCGCGCGGGATCCGCGGTGTCAGGGGTTGGCGGTGCCGAGGAGGGAGGCGAAGGCGATCACGTTGTCCTGGTAGCCGGTGTGGCCGCCCACCCACTCGCCACCGCAGGTGATCAGCCGCAGCTCGGCCGGCCCGGCGTCGCCGTACACCCGGTCGGCGGGGAGGTTGGCCTTGTCGAAGTACTCGACGGTGTCGACCTTGAAGGTCACCACGCTGCGGTCCGCCCGGGTCACCTCGATCCGGTCCCCCGGCTTCAGGTCGTGCAGCCGGTAGAAGACCGCCGGCCCGCTCTTGGTGTCCACGTGCCCGACGATGATCGCCCGACCCGGGTCGCCGGGCACCGCCCCGCGGTCGTACCAGCCGGTCTGGTGGTGCTGGGTCAGCGGCGGGACCGCGATCGAGCCGTCCCGGGCCTGACCGACCGGGGTGACCGGGGCGGTGATCTTGATGGCCGGCACGGCGAGGCGGACCGGAAGGCTGGTCGGCTCCCGCGCCCGGGTCGGCTCCGCGGTGCGGTGGCTCGACCCGGTCGCCGCGTCGGCCCAGTCGAACGGCCCGGCGGTCCGGCCCAGCCCGGCGCCCGTGGCGAACACCCCGACCAGCACCAGCAGCACGGCGAGCGGGACCGACCACGGGCTCCGGCCGGTGGCCCGGGGGCTGGGCTGGGGGGTGGGGTTCGCGGCCATGGCGGGGCTCAGCGCCGGGCGGCGCCACGGAGGCTACGGGGCTGCTGGCGGGACGCGGCCACGCCGACCACCGCGCCGGCCACGGTCAGCGCCAACCCGACCGGCACCAGCAGCCCACCGCCGAGCCCGCCGCCGGCCGTGCCGCCGAAGCCGGTCGCCGGCCCGCGGCTGGGCTGCACCTGCTTGACCACCTGCAGCATGGTGGACGCCGTCTGCCCGCTCGGGCACTCCAGCTTCACCCGGTAGTTGCCGGGGCGGGTGCGGTCCCGGACCATCGGCGAGGCGGTGAGCAGGCCGCGCTGCGGCTGCACCTGGACCCGGCCGAACGCGTCGGACACCACGGTGGCCGGCACCGAGTTGTCGCGGCAGCTCGCCCGGATGCCGACGAGGAAGCCGGCCTCGACGGTGCTCGGCGTCACCTCGACGAAGATGAGGTCGGCGGGGGGCTGCGTGCCGGGCTGGTCGGGCACGGGCTCGGCAGCGGGGGCGGCCGCTCGCACCGTCGCCGCGGCGAGCCCCGGGGCGGCCTGGGCGGGCAGCGCGCCGACCAGCGGGGCGGTGCACGCGGCGGCCGCGACCAGCAGCGCCGCACGTCCCGTGACTGACACCATGCCCCCTCCCGGCGTCGGGGTCGGGCGGCGGGCCACCCGTCCTGCCGTACGGGATGAATCCTCTCACCCCGGGCCGCCCATCACATCCGATCCGCTCCGGCGGTCGCGTACGCTCGGGTCGCTGTGACCTCCACCGACTTCAGCGCCGCGCCGCCGGCCCACGCCGCCCGTATCCGCACCTTCCACCCGCGTCGCGGGCGGATGAGCGACCGGCAGCGCGACGCGCTGGCCCGGCTCTGGCCCGCGTACGGCCTGGAGATCGACGACCTGGACGGGCCGTGCGATCCAGCGGCGCTGTTCGGACGGCGGGCGCCGCTGGTGCTGGAGATCGGTTCCGGCATGGGCGACGCCACCGCGGCGATGGCGGCCGCCGACCCGGACCGACACTATCTGGCGGTTGAGGTGCACACGCCCGGAATCGCCAACCTTCTCGACCTGGTCGAACGGCACGGCCTGGGCAACGTGCGGGTGGCCAAGGGCGACGCGCTGGACCTGGTGCGGGCCATGCCGGAGGGCTGCCTGGACGCGGTGCACGTCTTCTTCCCCGACCCGTGGCCGAAGGCCCGGCACCACAAGCGGCGGATCATCCAGCCGGGGCACGTGGCGCTGCTGCGCTCCCGGCTGGTCCCCGGCGGGACGCTGCACTGCGCGACCGACTGGGCCGAGTACGCCGAGTCGATGCGGGAGACGCTCACCGCCGACCCGGAGCTTGTCGACGTGCACGGCGGCTTCGCGCCCCGCCTGGAGCACCGGCCGGTGACCAAGTTCGAGCGCCGGGCGCTGACCGCCGGGCGGGAGATCTTCGACCTGGTCCACCGGCGGCGCTGAACCCGGTTGGCGCAGCGACCCATGATCCAGGCACGATGGGAACCGCCATGACTCTCACCGCCGTGCTGCCGAAGAGCGCCGACCCCGACACCCTCTACGACGCGTTCGCCGGCTGGGCGTCCGAGCGCGGCCTCGACCTCTACCCCCACCAGGAGGAGGCGGTCATCGAGATCGTCTCCGGCGCGAACGTGATCATGAATACGCCGACCGGCTCGGGCAAGAGCCTGGTGGCGATCGCCGCGCACTTCGCCGCGCTGGCCGACGACCGGACCACCTTCTACACCGCGCCGATCAAGGCGCTGGTCTCGGAGAAGTTCTTCGCCCTCTGCGAGGTATTCGGCGCGGAGAACGTCGGCATGCTCACCGGCGACGCCAGCGTCAACGCCGACGCCCCGATCATCTGCTGCACCGCGGAGATCCTGGCGAACCTGGCGCTGCGCGAGGGCGCCCGGGCCGACGTCGGCCAGGTGATCATGGACGAGTTCCACTTCTACGCCGAGCCGGACCGGGGCTGGGCCTGGCAGGTGCCGATCATCGAGCTGCCGCAGGCCCAGTTCGTCCTGATGTCCGCGACGCTCGGCGACACCACCCGCTTCGTGGACGACCTCAGCCGGCGCACCGGGCGGCCCACCGCCGTCGTCCGCTCGGCCGAGCGGCCGGTCCCGCTCCTCTTCTCGTACGCGCTGACGCCGCTGCACGAGACCCTGGAGGAGCTGCTGGCCACCAAGCAGGCCCCGGTCTACGTCGTGCACTTCACCCAGGCCGCCGCGCTGGAGCGTGCCCAGGCGCTGATGAGCGTCAACGTGTGCACCCGCGCGGAGAAGGACATGATCGCGCAGGCGATCGGGAACTTCCGGTTCACCTCGGGCTTCGGCAAGACGCTGTCCCGGCTGGTCCGGCACGGCATCGGCGTGCACCACGCCGGCATGCTGCCCAAGTACCGCCGCCTCGTGGAGACCCTGGCCCAGGCCGGGCTGCTCAAGGTCATCTGCGGCACCGACACCCTCGGCGTCGGCATCAACGTGCCGATCCGCACCGTGCTCTTCACCGGCCTGTCGAAGTACGACGGCACCCGGACCCGGCTGCTCAAGGCCCGCGAGTTCCACCAGATCGCCGGCCGGGCCGGGCGGGCCGGCTTCGACACCCTCGGCCGGGTCGTGGTGCAGGCCCCCGAGCACGTCATCGAGAACGAGAAGGCCCTCGCCAAGGCGGGCGACGACCCGAAGAAGCGCCGCAAGGTGGTGAAGAAGAAGCCGCCGGAGGGCTCCATCGGCTGGGGCGAGCCGACCTTCCAGCGCCTGGTCGAGGCCGAGCCGGAGCCGCTCACCTCCAGTTTCCAGGTCAGCCACTCGATGCTGCTCAACGTCATCGGCCGTCCCGGCGACGCGTTCGCCTCGATGCGGCACCTGCTCACCGACAACCACGAGGACCCGGCCGCCCAGCGCCGGCACATCCGCCGGGCCATCGCCATCTACCGTGCGCTGCGGGCCGGCGGCGTGGTCGAGGAGCTGCCCGAGCCGGACGAGCAGGGCCGCCGGGTGCGCCTGACCGTCGACCTCCAGCTCGACTTCGCGCTCAACCAGCCGCTCTCCCCGCTCGCCCTGGCCACCGTCGAGCTGCTCGACCGGGAGTCCCCGGCGTACGCGCTGGACGTGCTCAGCGTGATCGAGTCGATCCTGGACGACCCGCGCCAGGTGCTCTCCGCGCAGCAGTTCAAGGCCCGCGGCGAGGCGGTCGCCGCAATGAAGGCCGAGGGCATCGAGTACGAGGCCCGGCTGGAACTCCTCGACGAGGTGACCTGGCCGAAGCCCCTCGCCGAGCTGCTGGAGTCGGCGTACGAGATGTACCGGCAAGGGCACCCGTGGGTCGCCGACCACCAGCTCTCCCCGAAGTCCGTGGTCCGGGACATGTACGAGCGGGCCATGACCTTTACCGAGTACGTCCAGTTCTACGGCCTGTCCCGCTCCGAGGGCCTCGTGCTGCGCTACCTCGCGGACGCGTACAAGACGCTGCGGCAGACCGTCCCCGAGGACGCCAAGACCGAGGAGCTGGTCGACCTCATCGAGTGGCTGGGCGAGCTGGTCCGCCAGGTCGACTCCAGCCTCATCGACGAGTGGGAGCGGCTGCGCAACCCGTCCGACGTGGCGGAGGTGGCCGCCTCGCTGGACGACCGGCCGCCGGCGGTCACCCGCAACGCCCGGGCGTTCCGGGTGCTGGTGCGCAACGCGCTGTTCCGCCGGGTCGAGCTGGCCGCGCTGCGCCGCTGGGACCTGCTCGGGGAACTGGACGCCGAGCACGGCTGGCACGCGGACGCGTGGGCGGACGCGCTGGAGCCGTACTTCGAGGCGTACGACTCGATCGGGGTGGGGCCGGACGCCCGCGGGCCGGCCCTGCTGATGATCGAGCAGGGCCGGGAGCGGTGGACCGTACGCCAGATCCTGGACGACCCGGAGGGCGACCACGACTGGGGCATCAGCGCCGAGATCGACCTCGCGGCCTCCGACGAGGCGGGCGCCGCGGTCGTCCGGATCACCGACGTCGGCCAGCTGTAGGACTTCGCGAAAAAGGGCCGCCCGGAATGCCCGGGCGGCCCTTTTCGCACCCTGGGCGATGTCAGGGTCGTCGATTAGAATGTATGTACTAATCGAGCTTTTGACCTGGGAGGATGCTCGTGACTGCGCCCACCTCCGCCGCCCCCGTCACCCCCTACGCCACCCTCCTCGGGTTCACCCGCTACGTGGACCGCACCGGTCCCACCAAGGCCACCTTCGTCGGCGGCCTGCGCAAGCAGCGGGCGAGCCGGCACGGCTTCAACCCGCACGGCCAGTTCGTCAAGGCGCTCAAGGCCGACGTGGCCTTCCACACCGGCGGGACGCACCTGGCCCAGATCGCCGACCTGGTCAAGCCACGCTGGCGCCCGCTCTACGAGGCGCTGGTGCCCGGGGCGACCACCTGGCTGCACTCGCTCGGCGAGCCGGCCAACGTCGACCTGGCCCAGACCCGCGACGCACTGGCCATGCTGGGCGACCTGCCCGTGAAGATCAACCCGCAGTTCGGGGTGCGCTACGCCGACGGTCGCGCCGAGGCGATCCGGCTGCACTTCGACGAGGCCCCGCCGAGCGAGGAGACCACCCTGGCGACCCTGCACCTGATGGCCCGGCACATGGACGCGGTCCTGCCGCACGCCGAGCCGGTGCTGGTCGACGTGCGGCGCGGCGAGTCCTACCGGATGCCCGCCGACGTCAAGCCGGAGCAGGTCGAGCAGTGGCTGGCAGGTGAGGCCGCGGCGTTCCGCGCCATCTGGTCCACCGCCGCCTGACCCGGCCCGCCCCGACGAGCGGCCGCCCCTCCCCGGGCGGCCGCTCGTCCGTGTCCGCGGCTGGTCGACCAGCATGCTCAGCCCGGATGATCGTCTCTGCGATCCGTTTCTCCCTCTTTCGGGAAGATCCGTGGCATCTGTGAGCTGATGTCGGGAAGCTGGACTCATGAGAGTTCCTCAGCGTGTGCCCGCCGCCCGCCGACCGGGCCCGCTCGCGAGCCGCTGGACCGCCGCCTGATCCGGGAGGTGACATGTCCACCGCCAACCGCACCAAGCTGGCCGTCTTCGCCCTGCTCACGGTCGGCGCGGCGAGCGCCGGCACGGCCCTGCCGGCGGTCCTCGCGCTGGCCGCCGTCACGGCGCTCATCCCGGTCGCCGACGCGCTGGACCGGAAGGCCGCGGCGCGGCCGGCCCGCCGGCCGGCGCCCGAGCGCGAACCCGTCTGATCGCCCGGCCGGTCAAGGAGCACACCGTGGTCACGAACGACGTCACCATCGCGTCACCGCTGCAGACCGCCCGCGCCCGGGGCCGGGTACGCGGCCGCCTCATCCTGCTCGGGCCGGCCTTCGTCGCCGCGGTCGCCTACGTCGACCCGGGCAACTTCGCCACGAACTCCACCGCCGGCGCGCGCTACGGGTACCTGCTGGTCTGGGTCGTCGTGGCGGCGAACCTGGCCGCCATGCTGGTGCAGACGCTCACCGCCAAGCTCGGCCTGGCGACCGGCCGCAGTTTGCCCGAGCTGTGCCGTGAGCACCTGCCCCGGCCGGTCAACCGGGTCATGTGGGTCCAGGCCGAACTCGTGGCCATGGCCACCGACCTGGCGGAGGTCATCGGCGGCGCCGTCGCCCTCTACCTGCTCTTCGGCATCCCGCTGCTGGCCGGCGGCCTGATCGTCGGCGCGGCCGCGTTCGCCGTCCTCGCGTTGCGCTCGCGGGGTTTCCGGGCCTTCGAGATCGCGATCGCCGTGCTGCTCGGCGTGATCGTCCTGGCCTTCGCCGTGAACCTGCTCAGCGCGCGGCCCGACGTGCCCGCCGCGGCCGGCGGGCTGCTGCCCCGGATGCAGGGCACCGACAGCATGATGCTGGCCGCCGGCATCCTCGGCGCGACGGTGATGCCGCACGTCATCTACGTGCACTCCGCGCTGACCCCGAACCGCATCCCCGCGGCCGACGAGGCCGAGCGGCGGATCGTGGCGAAGGGCCTGCGCACCGACGTGCTGCTCGCCCTGAGCGCCGCCGGCGCGGTCAACCTGGCCATGCTGCTCGTCGCGGCGTCCACCTTCCACGGCAGCGGGATCCCCGGCACCGACACGCTGGAGGGCGTCCACGCCGGTCTGGCCGGCAGCCTCGGCGCGGTGGCGGCGCTCGGCTTCGCGGTGGCGCTGCTGCTGTCCGGGCTGGCCTCGACAAGCGTCGGCACCTACGCCGGCGAGGTCATCATGCAGGGTTTCCTGCGCCGCCGCGTACCGCTGGCGGTGCGCCGGCTGGTCACCCTGGTGCCCGCGCTGCTGGTGCTCGCCGTCGGCGTCGACCCGACCCGGGCCCTCGTGCTGTCGCAGGTGGTGCTGAGCTTCGGCATCCCGTTCGCGCTGATCCCGGTGGTGGCCTTCACCCGCCGCCGGGACCTCATGGGCAGCCTGGTCAACCGCCCGGCGACCACCGCCGTCGCGTCGGTGATCACCGCCCTCGTGGTAGCGCTCAACCTGTTCCTGCTCTGGCAGTTGGTCGCCTGACCGGCCGGGCCCGGCGCCGTCACCGCTGCCGGGCGCGGTGCAGCAGGTACGCGGTGACCAGGCCACCGGCCAGCACGGCCGCCGCCCCGGCCGTCTGCCCGGTCTCCAGCGCCACCCGGAACGCGTCCCGGACCAGGACGCGCTCACCGTCGGTGCCGGCGGCGGCCAGCGCCGCCGGGAACGAGCCGGCCCCGGCCAGCGCGGCCGGCAGCAGGGCGGTGAAGCGCGCGTTGAGCACCGCGCCGAGCACGGCCACGCCGAGGCTGCCGCCGACCTCGGTCATGGTGCCGTCGACACCCGCCCCGGCGCCGGCCCGCTCCGGCGGCAGCGCGCTCACCACCGCCTCGACGATCGCCGGGTTGGCCAGCGCGCAGCCGGAGCCCATCAGCAGCAGGCCCCCGAGCAGCACCGGATAGCCGTCGCCCGCGGTGTACGTGACGGCCAGCAACCCGACGGCGAGCAGCGCCATCCCGACGGCGACCGCGGCCGGCCGCCCCATGCGGCGGATCAGCGCGGCGGCCACCCCGGTGAGGTTGAGCACCACGATGGAGAGCGCGAACGGCGCCAACCGTAGCCCGGCCTCCCAGGCCGGGTAGCCGCGAACGAACTGCAGGTGCTGGGTGAGCAGGAACAGCGCGCCGGTCGCGCCGAAGGTGATCAGCACGACCCCGGAGACCGCGCCGGTGAAGCGGGGGTCGCGGAACAGCCCCATGTCCAGCATCGGGTCGGCGACCCGGTGTTCCCAGGCGACGAAGAGGCCGAGCAGCAGCAGGCCGGCCACGGCCGCGGCGAGCACCGCCGGAGCGGCGAAGCCCTCCTCCGGCCCGGCCGTGATGGCCCACACCACGCCGGTGAGCCCGGCCGTGCAGAGCAGCACGCCGGGCACGTCCAGGCGGCCGGTGACGGCCTTGCGGGACTCCGGCACGAGCAGCCGGACGGCCACCAGGCAGACCAGCACCACCGGCACGTTCACCAGGAAGATGGCCTGCCAGGGCAGGTGGGCCAGGATCGTCCCGCCGACCGGCGGCCCGACGGCGAAGCCGAGCGCGCTGGTCGCCGCCCAGACCCCGATGGCCCGCTGCCGCGCGGGCCCCTCGAAGGCCTGCACGGCCACCGCGAGGGTCGCGGTGACCAGCAGCGCGCCGCCCACGCCCATCCCGGCCCGGGCCGCGATGAGCTGGCCGGTCGTGGTGGCCAGCCCGGCGGCCAGCGACCCGGCCCCGAACAGCACCAGCCCGGCCAGCAGCATCCGCCGCCGGCCGTACCGGTCGGCGGCGCTGCCCGCGCTGATCAGCAGGCCGGACAGGACCAGGGCGTACGCGTTGATGATCCACTGGATGTCGCTGGTGCTGGCGTTCAGCTCGGTGGTGAGCACCGGCACCGCCACGGTGAGGACGGTGTTGTCCAGCACCACGGTCACCTGGGCCAGGCAGAGCACGGCCAGGATCCACCAGCGGTGCCGGAGCACCGCCGGCCCGACCGGGGCGGCCGGCGCCGCGAGGGCACTCACGGCCGCGTGGCGTACGGGGCGAGGGGGTTGGCCAGCGTCCCGACGAACTGGAGCGCCGCCGAGGGATCCGCCAGGTCGACCATCTGCTGGTTGTTGCGCAGCTGCAGCCGGTTCAAACAGGACAGCGCGAACTCCGGGGCGAACAGGTCGTGCCGGTCGGCCAGGTGCGGCACCGACGCCGTGTACGCCCGGACGCACTCGGCCACGGTCCGCCAGAAGCCCTCCTCGTCGAGGATCCCCTCGGTGGTCAGGATGGCGTTGAGGTGGCGCAGGAACGAGTCGAACACGTCGGTGAAGACGGCGAGCACCTTCTCGTCCTCGGGCACGGCGGCCCGGATCCGGCTCACCGCCTCGGGCAGGTCGGCCGCCGGGTCCATCACCACGATCTCCTCGGCGATGTCCTTGAAGACCACCCGCTCGACCACGTGGTCGCGCAGCACGAGGATGACGTTCTCGCCGTGCGGCATGAACGCCAGGTCGTACGCGTGCAGCGCGTGCAGCACCGGCACGAGGTAGGCGTCCAGGTAGCGGCGCAGCCAGTCCGCGGGGGCCAGCCCGGAGCCGGCGATCAGCGCGCCGGCGAACGAGCGGCCGGCGCGGTCGACGTGCAGCAGCGACGCCATGGTGGCCAGGCGCCGGCCGGGCCCCAGCCCGGGCACCGGACTCTCCCGCCAGAGCGCGGCGAGCATCTTCCGGTACGGCGAGTACCGGTCGGTGGCCGCCTCGAACTGCCGGTGCCGGTAGCCGATCGCGGCCCGCTCCCGGATGATCGACAGCCCGGTCCGCGCGAACACCGGGTCGGCGGCGATCAGGCCGGCCAGCCAGTCGTTGATGGCCGGGGTGTGCTCCATGTACGCGGCGGACAGCCCGCGCATGAAGCCCATGTTGAGCACCGAGAGCGCGGTCTTCACGTAGTGCCGGTTCGGGTCGGTGACGTTGAAGAAGGTGCGCACCGACTGCTGCGCCAGGTGCTCGTCCGGTCCCTCGCCCAGCGGCACCAGGTGCCGCCGGGCCACCTCGCCGGCGAAGGTGACGGCCAGCCTGTTCCACCACTGCCAGGGGTGCACCGGCAGCAGCAGGTAGTCGGCCGGGTCGAGGTCGAGCCCGGTGAGGGTACGGGCGAACCCCGCGAGCGTCTCCTCGCCGAGTTCGGCCCGGACGTGGGTGTCGTAGTCCAGGTCGGCGGCGCAGGTGAAGGTGGCGTGGTCGCGGTGGGCGGCGAGCCAGAGCAGGCGGACCGGCTGGCCGGCCTCCGGGGCGTACCGGTGGTGGTCGTGCACGCCCCAGCCGATCCGGCCGCTGTTGGCCACGAAGCACGGGTGGCCCTCGGTCATCGCGGTCTCGATCCGCTGGAAGTCCGCCTCGACCAGCTCGGCCGCCGTCAGCTCGGGCCGGGCCAGCTTGTAGGCGAGCCCGGCCAGGGTGGAGGTGATCTCCTCGAGGTAGACGGGCAGGACGGCGTCGGTGAGGCCGAGCGCGCCGCGCAGCTCCAGGCAGAGGTCGACCGCGTCGAGCGGGGCCGCCCGCCCGTCGACGTGCCGGGTCAGGCCGGCGGGGTCGATCCACCAGTGGTTCAGGGCGAGCTGCCGGGCCGCGAAGCGGTACTCGACGCTGCCGTCGTCGCTGCGTACCCGGTAGTGGCCGGGGCCCTGGGGCTCGGGGGTGACGAGCCGTTCGTGGGCGAACTCGGCCAGGGCCTTGCGGACCAGGTGGCGGTTGGCGGCGGCCCACCGCTCGGGGGTGAGGTGGTCGACGGCGGCGGAGGGGGTGGTCACGCGGGTACCTCTCAACGGGTGGCGGCCAGGAACTGCGCGCGGGTGCAGACGCTCAGCAGGGCGGTCTTCTCGGGCTTGGTGATCGGGCCGACGACGGTGAAGCCGACGGCCGCGTTCAACGCGTGCACGGCGGTGTTGCGCACGTCGGGCTCGACCACCACCCGGCGGGTGGCCGGGTCGGCGAAGAGCCAGTCCAGCACCGTGGTGAGCACGGCGCGGGTGAAGCCGTGCACCGGCGCCCCGGCGGGCGCGCAGAGGAAGTGCATCCCCACGTCGCCCTCGACCGGGTCGTAGAGGCCGACCAGCTCGACCTCGGCCGGGTCGTAGCGCTCGGCGAGGAACGCCGGCCGGTCCTGCCAGAACCCGAGGTACGCGTCGTGGTGCGGGTGCGCGGCGATCCGCCGGTACTCCGCGGCCACCCGGGCGACGTCGGCGTCCTGCATCATCCAGAACACCGCCTTGGGGTGGGTGACCCAGCCGTGCAGCAGCACGGCGTCGGCGTCCGGGTCGAGCGGGCGGAGGCTGAACTCGCCGAGGCGCGGATCGTGCCGGCGGTGAGCGGGCGTGGTCACGGGCCACCTTCCGGTCGCGACCGCGGGGTCACGAGGCCACCCCGGCCGGCGCGCCGAACTCCTGGAACGCGATGCTCTTCTCGATCGGGTAGTGCTCGCGGCCGGTCAGCTCCCGGATGATCCAGGAGTTGCGGTAGGGACCCATGCCCAGGTCGGGCGAGGTGACGCTGTGCGTGTGGGTGCCGGCGTTCTGCAGGAAGATGCCCCGTCCGGTGTGGTCGACGCTGTAGTTGCGGGCCACGTCGAAGCGGCCGTGGCCGTCCCAGCGGATCCGGTCCCGGATCGGGTCGAGGAAGGCGGGCACCCGGTAGCGGTAGCCGGTGGCAAGCACCAGCCCCTCGGTCTCCAGGGTGAAGTCACGCCCCTGCTCGACGTGGTGCAGCCCCAGCGTGTACGTCGCGCGCTCCGGGTCGTGGGCCGCCTCGGTCAGCTCGGTGTTGGTGAGCAGCCGGGTGGGCACCGGGCCGCCGATGCTCTTCACGTAGAGCAGGTCGAAGATCGCGTTGATCAGCTCGGCGTCGATGCCCTTGAACAGGCCCTTCTGCTCCGTCTCCAGCCGGTAACGGGTCGGCTCGGGCAGGGCGTGGAAGTAGTCCACGTAGTCCGGGGACGTCATCTCCAGGGTGAGCTTGGTGTATTCGAGCGGGAAGAAGCGCGGCGAGCGGGTGACCCAGTTCAGCTGGTAGCCGTGGGTGTCGATGTCGGCGAGCAGGTCGTGGTAGATCTCGGCGGCGCTCTGCCCGCTGCCGACCACGGTGATGCTCCGCTTGCCACGCAGCGCCGTCCGGTGCTCCCGGTACCGCGAGTTGTGGATCACGTCGCCGCCCAGCCGCGCGCACGCGGGCGGCACGTGCGGCGGGGTGCCGGTGCCGAGCACCAGCCGCCGTGCCCGGTGGGTGACCTCGCGGCCGTCCACCCGGGCGTGCACCACGTACCGGTCGTCCGTCGGGTCGTACTCGATGGCGGTGACCTCGTGGCCGAACCGGACGCCGGGCAGCTTCGCGGCGGCCCACCGGCAGTACGCGTCGAACTCGCTGCGCAGCGGGAAGAAGTTCTCCCGGATGTAGAACGGGTAGAGCCGGCCGGTCTCCTTGAGGTAGCTGAGGAAGGAGAACGGCGAGGTCGGGTCGGCGAGCGTGACGAGGTCGGCGAGGAACGGGGTCTGCAGGTGGGCGGTCTCCAGCAGCATGCCGGGATGCCAGTCGACGTCGTCGCGGGCCTCCAGGAAGAGGCCGTCGAGGTCGGCGATCGGGGCGGTCAGGCAGGCCAGGCCGAGGTTGTACGGGCCCAGCCCGACGGCGATGAAGTCGTGGGTCGACATGGGGTTCTCCAGGGCGGGCCGGTCAGCCGACCGGGCAGGACAGCTCGTCGGCGGTGCGGGTGCGGGCGTACCAGCCGGCGTGTTCGGCGATCAGGTCGAGCACCGCGGCGACGTCCTCCCCGGTCGCCTCGGGGTTGAGCAGGGTGAACTTCAGGTGGTGGGCGCCGTCGACCCGGGTGCCCGCGACGAGCGCGGCGCCGGAGGCGGCGAGCGCCTCGCGGGCGTACAGGTTGGCGTCGTCGACGAGATCGGCGGCCAGTCCGGCGGGCCGCCAGCGGAACACCAGGGTGCTCAGCGTCGGCCGGGTCACCACCTCGAAGCGCGGGTCGGCGTCGAGCAGGCGCCACGCCTCGCCGGCCCGGTCCACCACCTCGTCGAAGAGCGCGCCGACCGCGTCGGCGCCCATGATCCGCAGGGTGAGCCAGAGCTTGAGCGCGTCGAAGCGGCGGGTGGTCTGGAGGCTCTTGTCGACCTGGTTGGGGATGCGCTGCTCGACGGCGCGCGCCGGGTTGAGGTAGTCGGCGTGCCAGGTGGCGTGCCGCAGCGTCCGGCGGTCTCGCACCAGCACGGCGCTGGAGCTGACCGGCTGGAAGAAGGACTTGTGGTAGTCGACGGTCACCGAGTCGGCCTGCTCGATGCCGTCGAGCAGGTGCCGGCGGGTCGGCGAGACCAGCAGCCCGCAGCCGTACGCGGCGTCGACGTGCAGCCACACGCCGGCCGCCGCGCAGATGTCGGCGACCTGCGGCAGCGGGTCGATGCTGCCGAAGTCGGTGGTGCCGGCGGTGGCCACGACGGCCATGACCAGCAGCCCGTCCGCCCGGCAGCGGGCGATCTCCCGGGCCAGCGCGTCGGGGCGCATCCGCCGCTGCGCGTCGGTGTCGACGGTGCGGACCGCGTCCGGGCCGAGGCCGAGCAGCCGGGCCGCCTTCTGCACGCTGAAGTGGCCGGCGGCGGAGGTGACCACCCGCAGCCGGGACAGCGCCTCCGGCCCGGGCCGCAGCCCGGCCCGCGTCCGCGTCTCCTCCCGGGCCAGCAGCAGCGCCTGGAGGTTGGAATGGGTGCCGCCGCTGGTGAACACCCCGTCGGCGGCGGGCCCGAGGCCGATCCGCTCGGCCGTCCAGTCGATGAGGCGCCGCTCGATGAGGGTGCCGCCGGCGCTCTGGTCCCAGGTGTCCAGTGAGGAGTTGACCGCGCTGAGGACCGCCTCGCCGAGCAGCGCCGGGATCACCACCGGGCAGTTCAGGTGGGCCAGGTACCGGGGGTGGTGGAAGTACACGGCGTCGCGCAGGTAGACGTCGTGCAGCTCGTCGAGGGCCGCGCCGGTGTCGCCGAGCGGCCGGTCGAGGTCGACGGCCGCGACGCGCGGGGCCAGGTCGTCCGGGCCGACCCCTGTGAACGGCCGGTCGGCGCTCGCCACCCGGCGGGCCACCCGCTCGATCCCCTCGGCCAGCACGCCGCGGTAGCGGTCCACCGAGCGCGCGGTGAACAGGTGGTCCCGGGCGGCGGCCGGGCCGGCGCCGGCCGAGGGGGCCGGAACGGTTGCTCCGGGCAGACTCATGGGCAGTCCTCAGTGGTCGGAAGCGGACCCGGCGGCGACGGCGCGACGGCGCCTCGCGATCCCGCGCGGTCCGGAAGTGATCGCTAAGTTAGGTTACCCTAACCTAACTTGTGAGGGTCAAGAGGCCGGGTGGCGACACGCGGGTCCCATGGGCAGCGTGCCCAGGCGACCGGTCACCGGACGCTCCAGTAGCCCAGCGAGGTCACCTGGTGCTTCCCGACCCCGAGGGTGCGGCGCAGGTGCCGGGTGATGTCCCGGGTGCTGGCCGCCTCGGCGGCGACCCAGTAGTGCGCGTCGTCGGCGGCCGGCAGCGCGTCCCGGACGATCTTCACGAGGCCCTCGCCATCGGCGCCGCGCGGGATCCAGGTGACCTCGTGGTGTTCGCGGGCGCGCGGCGCCAGCGCCCGCTCGCCGTCGTGGGCGTACTCCAGCCAGACCGTCGCGGGCACGTCGGCGGCGGCGTCGAGCAGGCTGTTCACCGCCGGCAGCGAGGCGGCGTCGCCGACTAGGTAGAGGTGGCGCGGGGCCGGCTCGGGCAGGGCGAAGGCGCTGCCCTGGACGGTGGCCTCGATGGTGTCGCCGACGGCCGCGGTCTCCGCCCAGCGGGCGGCGCACCCGTCGTGGAGGGCGAACTCCAGGTGGAAGCGGCCGGTGGCCGGGTCGGGGTCGACAAGGGTGTACGCCCGCTGGTGCGGCTTGCCGTCGTTGTCGAACCACAGGCGGATCCACATGGTGGGGTGCACACCGCAGGCGTCCAGCAGGTCGCCGCCGTCCATCAGCAGCCGCCGGTACCGGTCGCCGACCGGCTCGGTGTCGAGCACGGTGAGCCGGAAGTTCCGCCCGCCCATGACGCGCAGCACGACCGCTTCCCAGTTCCGCTTCACGTGACCCCTCCAGTAAGGTCTGGATTAGTTAGGGAAGGGTAACCTAAGTTGATGTTCATGACGTGGCCGGCCGGTGACGTGTCCGCGACGGCCGGCCGGTGACCGGCACCCGGCGTGACGCCTGGGGCGTGCCGCAGCTGTGGGGGGACACCGTCGAGGAGCTGGCCCGGCTCCAGGGCCGCGCCGCAGCGCTCGACCGGGCCTGGCAGATCGAGGTCGAGCGGTGGCGCGCCGAGGGCCGGCTGGCCGAACACCTCGGCCCCGCCGAACTGGGCTGGGACCGGTTCGCCCGGCGGGCCCGCCTCGCCGACACCGCCGCCCGCTGCTTCCGGCGGCTCTCCCCCGCCACCCGCCGCTGGGTCACCGCCTACGTCGACGGGGTGAACGCGGGGCTCGCCGAGGGCGCCGCGGGCGCCCCCGAGTTCGCGGCGACCGGCTGCGCCCCCGGCCGGTGGCGGCCGTGGTCCCCGCTCGGCGTCTTCCTGGTCCAGCACATCCTCTTCGGCACGTTCCCCAACAAGCTCTGGCGGGCCCACGTGGACGCCACCCTCGGCCCGGCGGCGACCGGCCTGTTCGCGGTCGAGGGACCGGGCGGGTCGGGCAGCAACGCCTGGGTGGTGCCCGGCGACCCGGCCGCCGGCCGGGGGCCGGTGCTGGCCGGCGACCCGCACCGGGTGCTGGAACTGCCCGGGATCTACCAGCAGGTCCGGCTGGCCTGCCCCGAGTTCGACGTACTCGGGTTCGCCTTCCCCGGCGTGCCGGGGCTGCCCCACTTCGGCCACGCCGGCGAGGTGGCCTGGGCGGTCACCAACGCGATGGCCGACTACCAGGACGTCTACCGCGAGCGGCTGCGCCGCGACGGCGGGCGGGTGCTGGTCCGGGACGCCGAGGGCTGGCTGCCGGCCCGCCACCACGTCGAGCGGATCCGGGTCCGCGGTGCCGCCCCCGAGCCGGTCCAGGTGATCGAGACCCCGCGCGGCCCGGTGGTCGACCACGACCGGCACACCGGCGAGGCGCTCAGCCTGCGGACCCCCGCCCGGGTCGAGGCGGACCTCGGCTTCGACGCGCTGCTGCCGCTGCTGCGCGCGCGGACCGTGGACGACGTCACCGAGGCGCTGCGCGGCTGGGTCGAGCCGGTCAACAGCGTGCTGGTGGCCGACCGGCACGGCGGCGTGCGGCAGCTCGTCGCCGGGCTGGTGCCGCTGCGCGACGACCGCTGCCGGTGGGTGCCCGTGCCCGGCTGGGAACCGCGCTACCGGTGGTCCGGCCGGTACGCCGAGGCCAAGCCGGTCGAGGTGGCCGGCGTGGCGGTCTGCGCCAACGACCGGCGCGACGACGTGGCCGACCTCGGGATCGACTTCGCGCCCCCGCACCGCGCCGCGCGGATCCGGGACCTGCTCGCCGCGGACGTGCCCTCCGACGCCGTGCACGTCGACACCCGGCTGGCGGCCGGCCCGCTGCGGGCGGTGCTCGACCGGCTCGACCCGGCGGCCCTCGACCCGGCCACGCGGACGCTGCGGGACCGGTTGCGCGCCTGGGACGGCCGGATGGCCGCCGACAGCACCGACGCCGGCGCCTGGGCGGCCTGGCGGAGCGCGCTGGTCCGCCGGCTGCACGAGCACCCCCGGGTGCGCCCGCTGCGCACCCCGGTCCGGTACGACGCGCTCTTCGCGCCGTGGACCGACCCCCTCGCCCGGCTCGGGCACGCCCTCGACGGCCTGGTCGCCGGGGCGGACCGGCTCGGGGTGGACGTCGACGCGGTCGCCACGGCGGCGCTGGCCGAGGTGGCGGCCGCCGGCCCGGCCCCGGCGTGGGGCGCGCGGCACCGCCTGCACCCCGTGCACCTCGGGGCGGCCCCCGAGGTCGACACCGCCGTGGCGGCCATGCGCGAGCGGGTCACCCTCGGCGGCGACACCGACTGCGTGCTCGCCACCTCCAGCGTCCCCGGGGTCTCCGACGCGTGCTGGCGCGGGCCGGTGGCCCGCTACGTCTGGGACCTCACCGACCGATCGCGCAGCCGCTGGGTGGTGCCGTTCGGCGCCTCCGGCCGCGCCGGCGACCCGCACTTCGACGACCAACTGCCGCGCTGGGCGGCCGGCGAGCTGATCCCGGTGCCCGACGCGGACCTCACGCGAGAAGGAGACCCGTCATGACGTACCAGGAGAAGCTGCCCGGCCTCGGCGAGCTGCGGCTCGTCCCGGTCGAGCCGGCGACCGACGCGGCGCTGCTGCACGGCTGGGTGACCCAGCCCTGGGCCCGGTTCTGGGGCATGGGCGAGCACACCGAGGTGGAGGTGCGGGAGGTCTACACGTTCCTCGACGGGCTGACCACGCACCACGCGTACCTGATCGCCCTGGACGGGACGCCGGTCGGCCTGTTCCAGACCTACCAGCCCGAGGCCGACCCGGTCGGTGAGCGCTACCCGGTCCGCGCCGGCGACGTCGGGATGCACCTGCTGCTCGTGCCCGGCCGGCAGCTCCCCGGGCTCACCTCGGCGGTCGGGCCGGCCCTGGCCCGCTTCCTCTTCACCGACCCGACGCGGCAGCGCATCGTCGTCGAGCCGGACGTGCGCAACGAGCGCGCGCTGCGCCGGTTGGAGCGGGGCGGCTTCACCTTCGACGCCGAGATCGACATGCCGGACAAGCGGGCCCGGCTCGCCTTCCTCACCCGGGACCGGTTCGAGGCCGCCCACCCGCTCCCGGCCTGAGGACGACAGCGCCCGCCCGGCACGGGGCCGGGCGGGCGCGGACGGTCGTCGGTGGCTCAGGCGGCCAGGAACTTCTCCAGGTCGTCCAGGATCTTGTTGGCGGCGCCGACACCGATGCCGGTCATCCAGACCTCGTCGGAGACGACGTGCGCCTTGCCCGCCTTCACCGCGGACAGGCCCTGCCAGAGGCTGCCGGCCGTGACCTTCGTCTGCTCGGCGGCGGCCTTCTCGCCGTACGCGGTCACGAAGACCACGTCGCCGTCGACCTCGTTGACCCGCTCGGGGCTGACCAGGTCGAAGCGCTTGTCCTCCTTGCCCTCCAGCAGCTGCCGCGCGGGGCGGCCCAGGCCGGTGTCGCCGACCACGATGCCGGAGAACGAGTCCGGGCCGTAGACCCGGATGTTGCCCGGGATGAAGCGCACGATGGAGATCTTCCGCGACGAGGCGTCGCCGAGCTTCGCGCCGAACTCCTTGGCCCGCTTCTCGTACGCGGCGAGCTGGTCCTTGGCCTGCTGCTCCTTGCCGAGGGCCTTGCCGTCGAGGAGGAAGTTCTCCTTCCAGGTGATGCCCACCTTCTCGGTGAACACGGTCGGGGCGATGGCGGACAGCTCGTCGTAGAACTTCTCCTGGCGGAACTTGCTCCCGAGGATCAGGTCCGGCTTGAGCGCGTTGATCGCCTCCAGGTCGGGCTCGGTGAGCACCCCGACCTCCTTGATGCCGGCCAGCTTCTCCGCGCCGAAGTAGGTGGGCCAGCTCTTCGCCTCGCCGGCGGTGGCCGCGCCGACCGGGGTGACACCCAGCGACAGCGCGGTGTCGATCTTGTCGGTGTCGAGCACCACGACGCGCTTCGGCTCGGCGGGCACCTTGGTGGTGCCCATGGCGTGGGTGATCTCCCGGGTCTCCCCGGCGCTGGTGCCGGAGACGGGATCGCTCTCCCCGCAGGCGGTGAGGCCCACCCCGAGGGCGAGGGCCGCGGTGAGAGCGACGGCGAGACGACGCATCAAGGGTCCTTTCATGACGGGTACGGGCCGGCGCGCGGTCACGCGTCGCCGGCGGAGGCGCCGGCCGGGGCCGGCGTGGCGGCCGGAGTGGCCGAGGTGTGCGTCAGGGCCGGCACCACGAGCGGGGCGCCGGTGACCGGGCAGGGCACGACCACGCAGTCGAGCCCGAAGACGTCGCGGACCAGGTCGGCCGTGAGGATCTCGCGCGGCGGGCCGGCGGCGACGACCGCGCCGGCCCGCATGGCGACCAGGTGGTCGGCGTAGCGGGCGGCCTGGTTGAGGTCGTGCAGCACGGCGACCACGGTCCGGCCCCGCTCGGCGCGCAGCCGGTGCAGCAGGTCCAGCACCTCCACCTGGTGGGCCAGGTCAAGGAAGGTGGTCGGCTCGTCCAGCAGCAGCGCGTCGGTGTCCTGGGCCAGGGTCATGGCGATCCAGACCCGCTGCCGCTGGCCGCCGGAGAGGGTGTCCACCGGCCGGTCGGCCAGCTCGGCGACATCGGCCATGGCCATGGCCTCGTCGACGGCCCGGCCGTCCTCCGCGGACCACTGCCGCCACCACCGCTGGTAGGGCTGGCGGCCGCGACCGACCAGGTCGGCGACGGTGATCCCCTCGGGCACCAGCGGGCTCTGCGGCAGCACGCCGAGCCGCCGGGCCACCTCGCGGGTGGGCACGTCGCGGATCGCCGTGCCGTCGAGCAGCACCGCGCCGCGGCGCGGGGTGAGCAGCCGGGCCATGGTCCGCAGCAGGGTGGACTTGCCGCAGGCGTTCGGCCCGACGATCACCGTGAACGCGTCGGCGGGCAGGTCGAGGTCCAGCCCGTCGAGCACGGTCCGGGACTCGTAGCCGACGACCAGGTCGCGGGTGGACAGCAGCGCGGTCACGACCGCCTCCCTCGGGTCCGCAGCAACAGGAAGATCAGGTATGGGCCGCCGATCGCCGCGGTGAGCACGCCGGCCGGGAGCTGGGTCGGGGCGAACAGCCGGCGGCCCGCCAGGTCGGCCAGCACCAGCAGCAGCGCGCCGAGCAGGGCGGAGCAGAGCAGCGGCGGTCGCTCCGCCCGCACCAGCCGCCGGGCCACCTGCGGGGCGACCAGCGCCACGAAGTCCACCGCGCCGACCTGGGCCGTGACGGTGGCGGCGGCGAGCACGCCGGTGGCGGCCAGTCCGACCCGGCGGGCCACCGGTCGCAGCCCGATCCCCCGGGCGGTGTCGTCGTCCAGCGCGGTGCTGCGCAGGGCCCACCCCGCCCAGAGCAGGACGGGCAGCAGCGCGGCGAGCGTGCCGGCGATCCAGGCCGCCTCGGTCCAGCCCTTGCCGGCCAGCGTGCCGATCAGCCAGAGCTGGGCGCGCAGCCCGTCGATCGGGTCGGCCGAGAGCATCACCACCTCGGTCAGCGCCCGGAGCGCGAACGCCACCGCCACGCCGGCCAGCACGAAGCGCTGCGCGGCCAGGCCGTGCCGCGCGCCGAGGGCGAACACCAGGACGGCCGCCACCAGGCCGCCGACCAGGGCGGCCGGCGCCACCAGGACCGCCGCGGCGCCGCCGGTCAGGGCCACCGTGGCGGCCAGGCCGGCGCCCTGGGTCACCCCGATGACGTCGGGGCTGGCCAGGGGGTTGCGGGCCACGCTCTGGATCAGGGTGCCGGCCACGCCGAACGCGGCCCCGGCCAGCGCCGCGAGCACCGCGCGGGGCAGCCGCAGGTCGAGCACCACGAGGTCGTACGGGGTGCCGGCGCCGGAGAGCGCACGCAGCACGTCGGCCGGGGCCACGTACGGGGTGCCGAGCGAGAGGCTGACCACCATGGCGGCGGCGAGCAGCAGGACGAGCGTGACGGCGACCAGCACCGGCCGGCGGCGCACCGGGACGGCCACCGGACCGACGCGCAGCAGCGACCGCCCCGCCAGGGCGCTGGACGTACGCAGCGCTTCCCTCGTTCGCGGCCGCGGGGCGCGCAGGCCCGGCGCACTCCCGGCGCTCACGCCGTCACGACCTTGGCGCGGCGGACCAGGAAGGCCAGCAGCGGCGCGCCGACCAGCGCCGTGATGATCCCGGCCGGGACCTCGCCGGGCGGGGCGACCAGCCGGCCGACCACGTCGGCCCCGAGCACCAGGGCCGGACCGAGCAGCGCGGCGACCAGCAGGGTCCACCGATGGTCGGCGCCGACCAGGGCCCGGGCGAGGTGCGGCACGGCCAGCCCGACGAAGGCGATCGGCCCGGCGGCGGCCACCGCGGCGCCGGTGAGCAGCACCCCGCCGACCCCGGCGGCGAGACGGACCAGGGCGATCCGGTGGCCGAGGCCGCGGGCGACGTCGTCGCCGAGGGCCAGCGCGTCCAGCCCGCGGGCGGCCAGCGCCGCGAGAACCGTGCCGGCCAGGACGAACGGGAGCACCTGCCCGGCGACGCCGACGTCCCGGCCGGTGAGGCCGCCGACCACCCAGAACCGGTACTCCTCGAAGGTGCGGGCGTCGATGCTGAGCAGCGCGTACACGACGGCGCCGAGACCGGCGTCGAGCGCCGCGCCGACCAGCGCGAGCGTGACCGGGCTGGCGCCCTCGCGGGTGCGGTTGGCCACGGCGAAGACCAGCAGCCCGGCGAGCAGCGCGCCGGCGATGCCGAACCAGACGTACCCGGTGAGCGTGCTCACGCCGAACACGGCGATGGCCAGCACCACACCGAACGACGCGCCCGCGCTGACCCCGAGGATGCGCGGCTCGGCGAGGGGGTTGCGGGTGACGGCCTGGAAGAGCACGCCGGCCAGGGCCAGGGCGACCCCGACGACCAGCCCCAGGGCGGTCCGCGGCAGCCGCAGCTCGCGGACCACGGTGGTGGCGTCGCCACCGTCCGGGGCGACCAGGGCGTGCCAGACCTGGTCGACGGGGAGGTGGCGGCTGCCGAGCGCCAGGCTGGCCAGCAGCGCGGCGACGAGCAGGAGGGCCGCCGCCACGGTGACCGCGAGTCGACGGGGCGTGCCGCGGCGGGTGGGGGCGTCGGTCCGGGCGGACCGGACGGCGACGGTGGTCACAGGGGGTGCTCGCCTCTCGGATTAGGTACGCCTTACCTTAACCGAGCTGGTTAGGCAGGCCTAACTCGGTTTCGTCGATGCGCGGTTGCGCCTCCACCGGGGGGAGGCGGCAGGGTGGGCGGCATGGACGGTGTGACGCGCTATTCGATCGGCGACCTGGCCCGGCGGACCGGGCTGCCGGTGAAGACCATCCGCTTCTGGTCCGACCGCGGGATCGTGCCGCCGACCGACCGCGGCCCGACCGGTCACCGCCGGTACGGCGCGGACGCCCTGGCCCGCCTGGAACTGGTCCGGACGCTGCGTGAGCTGGGCGTGGACCTGCCGACGGTGCGCCGGGTGGTGGAGCGGGAGGTCGGGCTGGCCGAGGTCGCCGCGGCGCACGCCGACGCCCTGGCCACCCAGATCCGGGTGCTGCGGCTGCGCCGCGCGGTGCTCACCGTGGTCGCCCGGCGCGGGTCCACCGCCGCCCAGGCGGAACTCCTGCACCGGCTGGCCGGGCTGGCCGCGGCGGAACGGCGGCGGCTGGTCGACGAGTTCCTCGACGCCGCCTTCGCCGGCCTGGACGAGCCGGGGTTCGCCGGGATCCGCCGCTCGCTCACCCCCGAACTGCCCGACGACCCCACCGACGAGCAGGTCGAGGCGTGGGTGGAGCTGGCGGAGCTGGCCCTGGACCCGGGCTTCCGGGCCGGCCTGCGGCGGCTGGCGGAGCAGCACGCGGCCGACCGGGCCGGCGCGCCGGGGGTCCGCCGGGACGCGGTGGCCGTGGTCCGGGAGGAGGTCACCCCGGCGCTGGCCGCCGGCGTCGACCCGGTCTCGCCCGGAGCCGACCCGGTCGTCGCCGCGGCCGCGAGCCGGTACGCGCGGCTGTGCGGCCACCCGGACGACGCCGACCTGCGGCGGCGGCTGCTGGACCGGCTGGAGGCCGCCGGCGACCCGCGCCGGGAGCGGTACCTGAGCCTGCTCTCGGTGGTCAACGGCTGGCCGCCGGTGGAGAGCCTGACCCCGGTGCTCGACTGGTCGATCCGGGCGCTGCGGGCCCGGCAGCCCCTACCCTGAGGGCATGCGATTCGACCAGCACACCGTGGTGCTCCTGGTCCGGCCGGACGACGCGCCCGACCTGCCTCAGGACGCGCTCGACCGGCTCCAGGACGCGCACCTGGCCCACCAGGCCGGGCTCGTGGAGCAGGGGGCCGTGCTCGCGGCCGGCCCCTTCCTCGGTGGTGACGACGAGCGGATCCGCGGGATCGCCGTGCTCTCGGTCGACCCGCAGATGGCCCGCGACCTCTACGCCAACGATCCGGCCGTCCGGGCCGGGCGGCTGGAGGCGCAGGTGCTGAGCTGGATGGTGCCGGAGGGCAACGTCCGCTTCGAGCAGGTGCCGGTGCCCCGCTCGATGCTGGAGGCGGCGGCCGGCGACTGACCGCTCGCCGGCGCCCTCACTCGGCGCCCATCACCAGCCCCTCGATGGTGTGCTTCTGGCGGATCGGCACGAGGGTGTCGACCACGGGGCAGTCCAGGTGTGCCCGGACCGGTTCCGGCAGGCCCGCCCAGTAGCCCCGGGTTACCGCCATGTCGTGGTGGGCGGCGTTGCCCGCGCCCGGCGCGTCGACGCCGAGCACCAGCACGGGCCGGGCCAGCCGGCTGACGTTCGGGGTGCCCCGGTGGATGGTGAGCGCGGAGCGCGCCGAGATGTCGCCGCGCTTCGGGTACTTGCGGACCGCGCGCGCCTCGTAGCGGGGGTACCGGTCCTTCGGCGGGAACATCTCGTGGTCGAAGTCGCGGCCGTCGTCCCACTGGGTGCCCGGGGCGATCTCGAACGGCCCCATCTCCTCGACGGTGTCCACAGTGGTCAGGTTGAAGGCCAGCGAGGTGAGCCGGCGTCGCAGGCGGGTCTCCTCGGGCATCGGGAAGTCCCGGTGCCACGGCTGCGTCTTCGCGCCGGGGAACGGGATGTCGAACCCCAGCTCGACGATCTCGTAGTCGGGGCCGAGCACCGCGCGGCACACCGACACCACCCACGGGTGGGTGACCAGGTCGACGAAGCCGCGCAGCTGCTCCGGGTGGATCTCGACGTACCAGCGTTCCGGGCCGCGGCCGACCGCGCCGTCGGGGCGGGCCCGGGCCTCCCGGAACGCGGCGTCGATGTCCTCGTCGACCCGAGCGACCCAGTCGACTCCGAAGGCGCCACGGCAGGCGGTGATGCCGTCGCGGTAGAGGTCACCGAGGGCCTCGACGGGGGTCTCGTCCTCGGTCAGCTGGGATGTCATCGGGCCTCCTCGTCGGGGGGACGACCCGAGTATTACAACGTTGTAGAAGCCTCGCAAGACCGGGCGACGACGCTCCGTGCGAGCGGGCTCAGTCCTCGGCGGCCTGGCGGCTGCCCGGCACCACCGGCATCGGCCACACCCCGGTGCGCGGCGGCCCGACCGGCACCTCCACCTGGTGGTCCGACCAGACGTACGTCTCCGGCAGCAGGTCGGTCACCGGGACCGCCCGCAGCGCGTCCGGCGGGCCGACGATCACCCGGATCGACGGGAAGTAGTCGAGGAGCACCTGCCGGCACCGGCCGCACGGCGGGATGACGCCCCGGCCCCGGTCCCCCACCGCGACGATGGTCTCCAGGTCCCCCGCGCCCTGCGTGGCGGCGGCACCGATGGCCACCACCTCGGCACACGGGCCGCCGGTGAAGTGGTAGACGTTCACGCCGCTGAAGACCCGGCCGTCCGTGGTCCGCGCGGCGGCGGCGACGGTGTGGTTGTCGCTGCGGCAGCGCAGCTTGGCGACGGCCATCGCGGCCTGCACCAGCGCCCGGTCGGTGTCCCGCATGATCATCCCGTCCCGTCGTCGACCTCGCCTCGGCGGAAACTCTAGCCCGGCCACCCGTTCCCACCTGGGAGGGCGCGCGGACGGCCGCGGTCGCCGGTAACCCGGGGGCGCTCCGCCGCACGCCTGCCTATCCTTGGCGACGTCATGCAGAATCCAGCCGCACCCGCCGTACCCGAGACCGCCCGCGACCTGCACCGCCGCCTCCCCGCCCTGATGTTCCGCGACCAGCGCCGGCTCCAGCGGCGGCTCGACGGGGTACGGAAGCTGCGCGACCCGCAGCGGCGGGAGTCGGCGCTGGCCGAGATCGCGGCCGACGTGGCCCGGGCCGAGGCCCGCCTGGCCGCCCGGCGGGCCGCCGTGCCGACGATCACCTATCCGGCGCAGCTGCCGGTCAGCGAGCGCAAGGACGACATCGCCGCCGCCATCCGCGACCACCAGGTGGTGATCGTGGCCGGCGAGACGGGCTCCGGCAAGACCACCCAGCTGCCCAAGATCTGCCTGGAGCTGGGCCGCGGGGTCACCGGGCTGATCGGCCACACCCAGCCCCGGCGGCTCGCCGCCCGGACGGTGGCGGACCGGATCGCCGAGGAACTCGGCACCGAACTGGGCGACGTGGTCGGCTACAAGGTGCGCTTCACCGACCAGGTCGGCGAGAACAGCCTGGTCAAGCTCATGACCGACGGCATCCTGCTTGCCGAGCTGCAGACCGACCGGATGCTGCGCCAGTACGACACGTTGATCATCGACGAGGCGCACGAGCGCAGCCTCAACATCGACTTCATCCTCGGCTACCTCCGCCAGCTGCTGCCCCGCCGCCCCGACCTCAAGGTGATCATCACCTCGGCGACCATCGAGACCGACCGGTTCGCGAAGCACTTCGCCGACGCCGAGGGCAACCCGGCGCCGGTCGTCGAGGTGTCCGGCCGGACCTATCCGGTGGAGGTGCGCTACCGCCCGCTGGTCGAGGTCGTCGAGGGCGAGGAGGAGGACGACGGGGACGAGGAGAACGTCCGGGACCAGATCCAGGCCATCGGCGACGCGGTCGAGGAACTGGCCGCCGAGGGGCCCGGCGACATCCTGGTCTTCCTCAGCGGCGAGCGGGAGATCCGGGACACCGCCGACGCGCTCGGCAAGCTGGTGCAGAAGAAGCGCTCGCTGCTGGGCACCGAGATCCTCCCCCTCTACGCCCGGCTCTCCACGGCCGAGCAGCACCGGGTCTTCGCCCCGCACGCCGGGCGCCGGGTGGTGCTCGCCACCAACGTCGCGGAGACCTCGCTGACGGTTCCCGGCATCAAGTACGTGGTGGACCCCGGCACGGCCCGGATCTCCCGCTACTCCAGCCGGCTCAAGGTGCAGCGGCTGCCCATCGAGCCGGTGTCCCAGGCGTCGGCCAACCAGCGCAAGGGTCGCTGCGGGCGCACGTCGGACGGCATCTGCATCCGCCTCTACGACGAGTCGGACTTCGCCTCCCGGCCCGAGTTCACCGACCCGGAGATCCTGCGCACCAACCTGGCCTCGGTCATCCTCCAGATGACCTCGATCGGGCTGGGCGACATCGCCGCGTTCCCGTTCATCGACCCGCCGGACCGGCGCAACGTCACCGACGGCGTGAACCTGCTGCACGAGCTGGGCGCGCTGGATCCGGCCGAGACCGACCCGGCGAAGCGGCTCACCCCGCTGGGCCGGCGGCTGGCCCAGCTCCCGGTCGACCCGCGGCTGGCCCGGATGGTCCTGGAGGGCGAGCGCAACGGCTGCGCCACCGAGGTCGTCGTGATCGCGGCGGCGCTGTCCATCCAGGACCCGCGCGAGCGGCCCGCCGACAGGCAGGCGCAGGCCGACCAGGCGCACGCCCGGTTCGCCGACAAGGAGTCGGACTTCGTCGCGTACCTGAACCTGTGGCGCTACCTGCGGGAGCAGCAGCGTGCCCTGTCCTCCAGCGCGTTCCGGCGGATGTGCAAGGCGGAATACCTGAACTACCTGCGGGTGCGCGAATGGCAGGACATCGTCAGCCAGCTGCGCCAGGTGCTGCGTACCTCGGACAAGGGTGACGGCCGGCGCGGGGCCGGCGCGGACCTGCCCGAGGAGATCGACACCCCGAAGGTGCACCAGTCCCTGCTGCCCGGCCTGCTCTCCCACCTCGGGCTCAAGGACGCGCAGAAGCACGAGTACCTGGGGGCACGCGGGGCGAAGTTCGCGATCTTCCCGGGCTCGGCGCTGTTCCGGAAGCCGCCGCGCTGGGTGATGGCCGCCGAGCTGGTCGAGACCTCCCGGCTCTGGGGCCGGGTGGCCGGCCGGGTCGAGCCGGAGTGGGTCGAGCCGCTCGCCCAGCACCTGGTGAAGCGCAGCTACAGCGAGCCGCACTGGGAGAAGAAGCAGGCCGCCGTGATGGCCTACGAGAAGGTCACCCTCTACGGCATCCCGCTGGTCACCTCCCGCAAGGTCAATTTCGGCCGGATCGACCCGGTGCTGAGTCGGGAGCTGTTCCTCCGGCACGCCCTCGTGGAGGGCGACTGGCAGACCCACCACCAGTTCTGGGCGGACAACCAGCGGCTGCTGGCCGAGGTGGAGGAGCTGGAGAACCGGGCCCGCCGGCGGGACATCCTGGTCGACGACGAGACCATCTACCACTTCTACGACCAGCGGATCCCCGCCGACGTGGTGTCCGGCCGGCACTTCGACACCTGGTGGAAGAAGACCCGCCGGGAGCAGCCGGACCTGCTCACCTTCACCCGCGAGCTGCTGGTCAACTCCGGGCGGGGCGGGTTGGACGAGACCGACTACCCGGACGAGTGGCGGGCCGACGGGGTCGCCCTGCCGCTCACCTACACCTTCGACCCGGGCACCCCCACCGACGGCGTCACGGTGGACATCCCGCTGCCGCTGCTCAACCAGGTGCCGGCGGAGAGCTTCGACTGGCAGGTGCCCGGCCTGCGCGAGGAACTGGTGATCGCGCTGATCCGGTCGCTGCCCAAGGCGATCCGGCGCAACTTCGTCCCGGTGCCCGACTACGCCCGGGCGGCCCTCGCCGCGATCACGCCCGGCGAGGAGCCGCTGCTCGCCGCGCTCACCCGGCAGCTGCGCCGGATGACCGGGGTGACCGTCCCGCCGGACGCCTGGGACCCGGGCCGGCTGCCGCCGCACCTGCGGGTCACCTTCCGCGTGCTCGGCGAGGACGACAAGCCGGTCGCCGAGGGCAAGGACCTGCCGGCCCTGCAACGCGAGCTGCGCCAGGAGGTACGCCAGGTCGTCGCCGCCGCCGCGCCGGACGTGGCCCGCACCGGCCTGACGGAGTGGTCCATCGGCACCCTGCCGCGCACCATCGAGCAGGTCCGCGCGGGCTACGCGGTGACCGCGTACCCGGCCCTGGTCGACGAGGGCACGACCGTCGGGGTGAAGGTGTTCGACTCCCCCGCCGAGCAGGAGGCCGCGCACTGGGCCGGCACCCGGCGGCTGCTCCGGCTGACCGTGCCCTCCCCGGCGAAGTTCCTCCAGGGGCGGCTCAGCAACGAGGCGAAGCTGGCGCTGTCCCGCAACCCGCACGGCGGGGTGCCGGCGCTGATCGAGGACGCGGCCGGCGCGGCCATCGACAAGCTGATGGCGGACGCGGGCGGCCCGGCCTGGGACGCCGAGGGCTTCGCCGCCCTGCGGGAGCGGGTCCGCGCCGACCTGGTCGACACGGTGGTGGAGGTGATGGGCCGGGTCCGGCAGGTGCTGGCCGCCGCGTACGCGGTGGAGCAGCGACTGGGCGCCACCCGGAACCTGGCCGTCGTGGCCGCGCTGGCCGACATCCGCAATCAGCTCGGCGGCCTCGTGCACAAGGGCTTCATCACCGAGGCCGGGTACGCCCGCCTGCCCGACCTGCTGCGCTACCTGACCGCGATCGAGCGGCGGCTGGACCGGCTGCCCGGCAACCCGCAGCGGGACAAACAGCAGCAGGACCGGATCGCCGTGGTGCAGAAGGAGTACCAGGACCTGCTCGCCGCGCTGCCCCCGTCGAAGCGGCAGTCCACCGCGGTCCGGCAGATCCGCTGGATGATCGAGGAGCTGCGGGTGAACGTCTTCGCCCAGGCGCTCGGCACCCCGTACCCGGTCTCCGAGCAGCGCATCTACCGCGCCATGGACGACGCCGAGGGCCGCTAGAGCGGCTCCACGCCGGCCGGGAGCTGGTCGGCGGCGGTGGCGTCGTGCACGTACTCCAGGAGGATGCGGCGCAGCTCGCGGCCGGCGTGGGTGGGCACCACGTCGCGGCGGCGGGCCACCGCGATGGTCCGGCGGACGCCGGGCGGGGCGAGCCGGGTGACCCGGATGCCGGGGCGGCGGGTGACCGCGATGCCGGGCACCAGCGCGGCGCCGAGGCCGGCCTCGACGAAGCTGAGCACGGCGTCCAGCTCCCCGCCGTCCACCGACAGGGTGGGCTCGAAGCCGGCCGCCCGGCACGCCTGGAGCGTGGCGTCGCGCAGGTCGTAGCCCTGGCGGAACATCACCAGCGGTTGGTCGCGCAGGTCGGTGATGCGCACCTCGCCCCGGTCGGAGGCGGCCGGCAGCGGGTCGACCGAGGCGACCACGAGGCTCTCGCGCAGGATCGGGTCGGCGCGCAGCCCCGGGTCGGTGCCGGCGGACGGCATGATGATCAGCGCCAGGTCGAGGTCGCCGCGGAGCAGGTCGCGGACCAGGTCCTGCGAGCCGCCCTCCTCCACGCGGAGGTCGACGGTGGGGTGGGCGTCGCGGAACCGGCGCAGCACCGGGGGCGCCAGCGAGGTGGCCAGGCTGGGGGTGGCGCCGAGCCGGACCCGGCCCCGCCGCAGGCCGACCAGCTCCTGCACCTCCCGGGTGGCGGTCTCGACGTCGGCGAGGATCCGCTTGGCCAACGGCAGCAGCACCTCACCGGCCGCGGTGAGGGCGATGTTGCCCCTTACCCGCTCGAACAGCGGAGCCCCCAGGTCGGCCTCCAGGGCGTGAATTTGCTTACTCAACGAGGGCTGCGTGATGCCCACCAGATCAGCAGCTTGGGTGAAATGTCGTACTTCTGCGACCGCGACGAAGTACCGGAGCTGATGGAGCTGCATCTGTATAGCTTATGGCTATCAAGACTGCGAGGTCGATGCATTGGACGACTGATCAAACTGCTCCTAGCGTCGGTCACGTGGTAATCACGAAAACTCGGTCGCCCATCCGCTCGAACGTCGGCCTCAAGGCCGTCATGGCGGTGACGGGCATCATCCTCGTGCTGTTCCTGATCGCGCACATGCTCGGCAACCTGAAGATCTTCACGGGCGAGACCTCGTTCGACCACTACGCGCACTGGCTCCGCGAGATCGGAACGCCGCTGCTGCCGTCGACCTGGTACCTGTGGATCCAGCGCACCGTGCTCACCGTGGCGGTGGTGGCGCACATCGTCTCGGCCACCGTGCTCGCGATGCGTGCCCGGGCCGCCCGCCCGGTGGCGTACGCGCACCGCAGGAAGATCCACGTGAACTACGCGGCCCGCACGATGCGCTGGGGTGGTGTGATCATCCTGCTCTTCGTGATCTACCACATCCTGGACCTGACGACCGGTCACCTGAACCCGCAGGGCGACCCGGCCAACCCCTACGGCAACGTGGTCCAGGACTTCGCGGCGGACCGCTGGTACGTCACGCTCTTCTACACCCTGGCGATCGTCACGCTCGGCTTCCACCTGCGGCACGGCGCGTTCAGCGCGTTCCGCAGCCTCGGCCAGCAGACCCCGAAGGGCGAGCGCCGGGCGCGCGCCGCGGCCCTCGTCTTCGCCGTCGCGCTCTGCGTCGGCTACCTCGTGGTCCCGTTTGCCGTACTCACCGGATTGGTGGCCTGACATGGATCTCTTCACCACCGGCGACCCGATCGCCGACACCAAGGCTCCCGACGGCCCCATCGAGACCCGCTGGGACCGCCACCGGTTCGAGATGAAGCTGGTCAACCCGGCGAACCGGCGGAAGCTGACCGTGATCGTGGTCGGCACCGGCCTGGCCGGCGGCTCCGCCGCGGCCACCCTGGCCGAGCAGGGCTACCACGTGAAGTCCTACTGCTACCAGGACAGCCCGCGCCGGGCCCACTCCATCGCCGCGCAGGGCGGCATCAACGCCGCCAAGAACTACCGCAACGACGGCGACTCGGTGCACCGGCTCTTCTACGACACCGTCAAGGGCGGCGACTTCCGCTCCCGCGAGTCGAACGTGCACCGGCTGGCCGAGGTCTCGGTCAACATCATCGACCAGTGCGTCGCCCAGGGCGTCCCGTTCGCCCGCGAGTACGGCGGCCTGCTCGACACCCGCTCCTTCGGCGGCGCGCAGGTGCAGCGCACCTTCTACGCCCGGGGCCAGACGGGCCAGCAGCTGCTGCTCGGCGCGTACCAGGCGCTGGAGCGGCAGATCGGCCTGGGCAACGTGGAGATGAACGCCCGGCACGAGATGCTCGAACTGGTCATCGTCGACGGCAAGGCCCGCGGCATCGTGGTCCGCGACCTGGTCACCGGCGAGATCAGCACCGAGATGGCCGACGCGGTCGTGCTCGCCTCCGGCGGCTACGGCAACGTCTTCTACCTCTCCACCAACGCCAAGGGCTGCAACGTCACCGCCTCCTGGCGGGCGCACCGCAAGGGCGCGTACTTCGCCAACCCCTGCTACACGCAGATCCACCCGACCTGCATCCCGGTCTCCGGCGACCACCAGTCGAAGCTGACCCTGATGAGCGAGTCGCTGCGCAACGACGGCCGGGTGTGGGTGCCCAAGGCCAAGGGCGACGCCCGCAGCCCGAAGGACATCCCCGAGGACGAGCGGGACTACTACCTGGAGCGGATCTATCCCTCCTTCGGCAACCTGGTCCCCCGGGACATCGCCTCCCGCGCCGCCAAGAACGTCTGCGACGAGGGGCGCGGTGTCGGCCCCGGCGGGCTCGGCGTCTACCTCGACTTCGCCGACGCGATCAACCGGCTCGGCCGCAAGGCCATCGAGGCGAAGTACGGCAACCTCTTCGAGATGTACGAGCGGATCACCGGCGAGGACCCGTACGAGGTCCCGATGCGGATCTACCCCGCCGTGCACTACACGATGGGCGGCCTCTGGGTCGACTACGACCTCCAGTCGACCATCCCGGGCCTGTTCGTGATCGGCGAGGCGAACTTCTCCGACCACGGCGCGAACCGGCTCGGCGCCTCGGCGCTCATGCAGGGCCTGGCCGACGGCTACTTCGTGCTGCCGAACACCATCGCCAACTACCTGGCGTCCGGCGCGCTGGAGAAGGTCGACGCCAGCCACCCCGAGGCGGTGGCCGCGCGGACCGAGGTCGAGGAGCGGCTCCAGCGGCTGCTGGCGATCAACGGCGACCGCACGGTGGACTCGTTCCACCGGGAGCTGGGCCAGATCATGTGGGAGCACTGCGGCATGGAGCGCTCCGAGGCCGGGCTGCGCAAGGCGATCGACGAGATCCGCACCCTGCGCGACGAGTTCTGGCAGCGGGTCCGCGTCCCGGGCGACGGCGAGGGGCTCAACCAGTCGCTGGAGAAGGCCGGCCGGGTGGCCGACTTCTTCGAGCTGGCCGAGCTCATGTGCATCGACGCCCTGCACCGCGAGGAGTCCTGCGGCGGCCACTTCCGGGCCGAGCACCAGACCCCCGACGGTGAGGCGCAGCGCGACGACGACCGGTTCTCCTACGTGGCCGCCTGGGAGTACACCGGCACCGGTCAGCCCGTGCTGCACAAGGAAGACCTGACCTTCGAATACGTCCACCCCACGCAGCGGAGCTACAAGTGAACCTGACCCTGCGCATCTGGCGCCAGAAGGGCCCCGAGGACAAGGGTCAGATGGTGACCTACCCGGTGCAGGACGTGTCCCCGGACATGTCCTTCCTGGAGATGCTCGACGTGCTCAACGAGCGGCTGATCCTCGACGGCGAGGAGCCGGTCGCGTTCGACCACGACTGCCGCGAGGGCATCTGCGGCATGTGCAGCCTCATGATCAACGGTGAGGCGCACGGCCCGCAGCGCGGCACCACCGCCTGCCAGCTGCACATGCGGCAGTTCTCCGACGGGGACACGATCGACATCGAGCCGTGGCGGGCCCGGGCCTTCCCGGTCGTCAAGGACCTCGTGGTCGACCGCAACGCCTTCGACCAGATCATCGCCGCCGGCGGCTACGTCACCGCGCCGACCGGCAGCGCCCCGGAGGCGCACTCCACGCCGGTGGCCAAGGCCAACGCCGACGCGGCCTTCGAGTCGGCCGCCTGCATCGGCTGCGGCGCCTGCGTGGCGGCCTGCCCGAACGGCTCCGGCATGCTGTTCACCGCCGCCAAGATCACCCAGCTCTCGCTGCTGCCGCAGGGCCAGCCCGAGCGGTACACCCGGGTGATCGGCATGGTGGACGCGCACGACGAGGCCGGCTTCGGCGGCTGCACCAACATCGGCGAGTGCGCGGCGGCCTGCCCGAAGGGCATCCCGCTGAACACCATCGGCCGGCTCAACCGCGACTACCTCAAGGCGACGTCCAAGCGCGCCGGCACCCCGGGGTCCTGAGCCGCCCGCCGTCCGACCCACCCGACCGCCGCGCCCCCACCCGGGGCGCGGCGGTCGCCCTTTTCCGGGGCGACGCGGGCCGCAGCGCCGCCGGTTCAACCCCTCTCCCGCGGGTAGCAGTCCGATGGACGGCACCGAGAGGGGACATTCAGGCATGAAGGCACTGACCTGGCACGGCAAGCGTGACGTCCGCGTCGAGGATGTACCGAACCCCCGGATCGAGGAGCCGACCGACGCGGTCATCCGCGTCACCTCGACCGCCATCTGCGGCTCCGACCTGCACCTGTACGAGGTGCTCGGGCCGTACCTCAAGCCCGGCGACGTGCTCGGGCACGAGCCGATGGGCGTCGTCGAGGAGGTCGGTCCGGGGGTGACCCGGCTCAAGCCCGGCGACCGCGTGGTCGTCCCGTTCAACATCTCCTGCGGCTCGTGCTGGATGTGCGACCGCCAGCTCTACGCCCAGTGCGAGACCACCCAGGTGACCAGCCAGGGCAAGGGCGCCGCGCTGTTCGGCTACACCTCGCTGTACGGCTCCGTCCCCGGCGGGCAGGCCGAGTACCTGCGGGTGCCGCAGGCCCAGTTCGGCCCGATCAAGATCCCGGAGACCGGGCCCGACGAGCGCTGGCTCTACCTCTCCGACATCCTGCCCACCGCCTGGCAGGCCGTGAAGTACGCCGACACCCCGCGCGGCGGCACCCTGGCCGTGTTCGGCCTCGGCCCCGTCGGGCAGTTCTGCGCCCGCATCGGCCGGCACCTCGGCGCCGACCGGGTGATCGGGCTGGACCTGGTGCCGGAGCGGCTGGAGATGGCCCGCCGGCACGGCATCGAGGTGCTCGACGTCAGCGAGCTGGACGACGTGCCCGGCGCCCTGATCGACCTGGTCGACGGGCGCGGCCCGGACGCGGTCATCGACGCCGTGGGCATGGAGGCGCACGGCGCGCCGCTGGGCAAGGTCGCCCAGGCGGCCGCCGGCCTGCTGCCGGACAAGCTGGCCCAGACCATGACCGACAAGGCCGGCGTGGACCGGCTCGTCGTGCTGCACGCCGCGCTCAAGGCGGTCCGGCGCGGCGGCACCGTGTCGATCTCCGGCGTGTACGGCGGCGAGCAGGACCCCATGCCGCTCATGGAGATGTTCGACCGGGGCGTCCAACTGCGCATGGGCCAGTGCCACGTGAAGCGGTGGGTCGACGAGATCATGCCGCTGCTCGCCGGCGACGACGACCCGCTCGGCGTCGAGGACCTGCGGACCCACCGGCTGCCCCTGGCGCGGGCGCCGCAGGCGTACGAGATGTTCCAGAAGAAGCAGGACGGCTGCGTCAAGGTCGTGCTCCAACCGTGAGCCGTACGGTGGTCATCACCGGCGCGACCAGCGGGATCGGCCGGGCGGCGGCCCGGGAGTTCGCCGGCCGCGGGGACCGTCTGGTCCTCGCGGCCCGCTCCCCCGCCACCCTGGCGCAGGTACGCGACGAGTGCCGGGCGGCCGGCGCCGAGGTGCTGACCGTACCGCTGGACGTCACCGCGCCCGGCGCGGTGGCCGCCCTGGCCGATGCGGCGGAGGCCGAGTTCGGCCGCATCGACGCCTGGGTGCACACCGCCGCCGTGATGGCCTACGGCCGCTTCGACGAGACCCCCGCGGAGGTCTTCGACCAGGTCGTCCGCACCGACCTGCTGGCCGCGAGCGAGGTGGCCCGGGTGGCGCTGCGCCGCTTCCGGGCCGCCTCGGCCGGCACGCTGGTCCTCACCGGCTCGGTCCTCGGGCACATCACCGCGCCCTACATGAGCGGCTACGTGGCGGCCAAGTGGGGCCTGCAGGGGCTGGCCCGGGCGCTGCAGCAGGAGGCCCGGGAGACCCCCGGCGTGCGGATCTGCCTGGTCAACCCGGGCAGCGTCGACACGCCGGTCTACCGGCAGGCGGCGAACTACCTGGGCCGCGTCGGGCGCCCGCCGCCGCCGGTCACCACGCCCGAGCGGGTGGCCCGGGCCATGGTCGACTGTGTCGACCGGCCCCGCCGGGAGGTGTCGGTGGGGCGGCTCAACGTCGTCATGCGGTTCGGCTTCACCGTGCTCCCCGGCGTGTACGACGTGCTGGTGGGGCCGCTCATGCGACTCGCCGGGCTGACCAACCAGCCGATCGCACCCCACCCGGGCATCATCTTCGACCCGAACCCGGCCGGCGAGGCCGTCCGGGGCGGCTGGCTGCCCGACGTGTCGCGGGCGGTCCGGACGGTGGGCGGGGCGACCGCGGCGGCCGGCTCGGCGCTGCTGCGCCGGCTGCGCTGAGCGGGGCGCCGGCGGGGTGCGTCGTCGCCCGCGCGGGGTGGCGGGCGGATGGCTACCGTGTACTGCGGGACACGGCGGAGGGACGGGACATGCGGGAAGCGGACCGGGAACTGGACCGGGCGGTCGGCGGGCGGCTGTGGCGGCTGACGGGGCTGGCCGCGGTGGCCGGGCTGGCCTGGGCGGCGCGGGACGTGCCCGCCCAGCTCGGCGGCCGGCTCGCCGGCGCCCGCGCGGAACGGGCGGCCCGCTCGCCGCGCTTCCGGGACGGCACCTTCCACAACCCGTCGGGCACCCGCAGCACCATGGTCGCCGACCCCGGGCGCAACCTGGTCAAGGAGCTGATCTTCGGCAAGCAGAAGCGGCGGCCGGGCAGCGCCGTGCCGGTGCTGCGCCCGACCGACCCGGCGCCGGCCGACCCGGCCCGCGAGCTGAACGTCGTCTGGTACGGCCACGCCTCCACGCTGGTCGAGATCGAGGGGCACCGGGTGCTGCTCGACCCGGTCTGGAGCGACCGCTGCTCCCCGTCGGCGCTGGTCGGCCCGCGCCGCATCCACGAGCCGCCGGTCCGCCTCGAGGAACTGCCCCGGCTCGACGCCATCCTCATCTCGCACGACCACTACGACCACCTCGACCTGGCGACCGTCCGCGGGCTGCTCGCCCACCAGACCGCGCCGTTCCTGGTGCCGCTCGGCGTCGGCGCCCACCTGGACCGGTGGGGCGTGCCGGAGGACCGGATCGTCGAGCTGGACTGGTCGGAGAGCCACCGCGTCGGCGGGCTGACCCTCACCGCCACCGCCGCACAGCACTTCTCCGGGCGGGGCCTGCGCCGCGACGGCACGCTCTGGAGCTCCTGGGTGGTGGCCGGCGCGCAGCGGAAGGTCTTCTACACCGGCGACTCCGGCTACTTCGACGGCTACGCCGAGATCGGCGCCGAGCACGGCCCGTTCGACGTGACGCTCATGCAGATCGGCGCGTACGACCGCGCCTGGCCGACCATCCACATGTTCCCCGAGGAGGCCGTCGCCGCCCACCTCGACCTGCGCGGCGGGCTGTTCGTGCCGGTGCACTGGGCCACCTTCAACCTGGCCCTGCACGACTGGTCCGAACCGGTGGACCGGCTCTGGGCCGAGGCGAAGGCCCGGGACGTCCGGCTGGCCGTGCCGCGTCCCGGCGAGCGGGTGGTGGTGGACGAGCCGCCGGCGGTGGACGGCTGGTGGCAGGCGGTCGCCTGAGCCCGCGCCTCAGAGCACGAAGGCGTCCGTCCAGAGGGCGCCGGAGCGGCCGGAGAGCGCGTCCAGCATCGCCACCGCCTGCCCGTCGGTGAGCTGCGCGACGAAGTCGACGATCGCCCGCCCCCGGGCCCGGCCGATCCGGTCCGGCGTGCGCGGGTGCAGCTCCGCCTCGGCCAGCTCGACCAGGTCGTGCAGCCGCCGGGGCAGCCGGGACTCCTCCTCCGGGTCGAGCAGCCACTCCCACAGCGCCTCCACCAGCGTGCCGAGCAGCCGCGCCTGACCACGCTGGTGCAGCGCCAGGTCCGGGCGGGCCAGCACGAACCGGTGGTGCACGAACTTGAGCACCTGCACCTCGTGCCACTGCGGCTTGGCCAGCAGCACGTACCCGGACCGGACGTCCGGCTCGGGGGTCACCGTGATGGCGTCGACGAACCGGGTGGACCAGCGGGCGGAGAACCGGGCCACGTACTGCTCGGCCTCGATCGAGCCGTCGAAGGGCAGCGCCAGCAGCCCCTCCACCAGCTCCTCGCGGACGTGCTCGACGGCGGCGGCGAACGCCTCGTCGTCGGCGATCCAGGCGTCCTTGCGGTGCAACTGGCGGCGCAGCCGCTCGATGGCCGCACCGGGGCGCCGGCCCGCCGCGGCCAGCGCCGAGGCGGTGATCGCCCGGAAGTGCCCGCACTCGCGCTGCCAGGCCGACAGCTCGGCGGCCACCGCGCCCTGCTGGAGCACACCGACCCGGTAGAAGTCCTCCACGTCGTGGATGGCGTACGCGATGTCGTCGGCCGTGTCCATGATCGACGCCTCGGGGGTCTGCTGCCAGTCCGGGATCCGGCCGGCGAACGGCTCCCGGGCCTGCCGCAGGTCGTCCAGCTCGGTCCGGTACGCGCCGAACTTCACCGACCCGCTCTCCGGGTCGTCGGGCGGGCCGGCCGCGCCGCGCGGGGCCGGGTCCAGGTGCCGCGGGTGCGGGTCCGGGTGGTCCAGCCGGGTCCACGGGTACTTCAGCATCGCGGCCCGGACCGCCGCGGTCAGGTCCAGGCCGGTGGTCGCCGCGCCGCGGATCTCGGTGCTGGTGACGATCCGGTACGACTGGGCGTTGCCCTCGAAGCCGTCGGCCAGCCCCAGCCGCTGCCGGGCCAGCCGGTCCAGCACCCGCTCCCCCAGGTGCCCGAACGGCGGGTGCCCGAGGTCGTGGGCGAGCGCAGCGGCCTCCACCACGTCCGGGTCGCAGCCGCCCAGCTTCTCCAGCAGGTCACGGTGCGCCGGGTCGGCGGTCAGCCGCTCGGCGACCGCCCGGGCCACCTGCGCCACCTTGAGGCTGTGGGTGAGCCGGTTGTGCACGAGCAGCCCCGACCCGCCCGGGCTGATCACCTGGGTCACCCCGTTCAGCCGGCTGAAGAAGGGTGACCCCACGATGCGGTCACGGTCGGCCCGGAACGGGCTGGCCGCCAGGTCGCCGAGCGCCCGGGCGCTGCCTCCGAAGAGCCGCCGGGCCCGCGGATCCGCAGGTTGTTCCATGATCGCCACGCTAGCGCAGGGCACCGCCGGTCGCGATGCTCCGGACACCCCCTGGGGCCGGTGGGACGGATGGGGTCCGGCGGGTGCCGCGCGGCCAGCCGCGACGCGACCGGCACAATGACTGCCGAACCCACCCGAGAAGGCGGATCAGATCGTGACCCAGTCTGTGCACCAGCGGATCGCCGAGGAACTCGGCGTCGCCGAACGTCAGGTGCGGGCGGCCGTCGAGCTGCTCGACGGCGGTGCCACCGTGCCGTTCATCGCCCGCTACCGCAAGGAGGCCACCGGCCTGCTCGACGACGCGCAACTGCGCACCCTGGAGGAGCGGCTGCGCTACCTGCGGGAGCTGGACGAGCGGCGCGCCGCGGTGCTGGAGTCCATCCGCGGGCAGGGCAAGCTCGACGAGGCCCTGGAAGCGCAGATCATGGCGGCCGACTCGAAGTCCCGGCTGGAGGACATCTACCTGCCCTACAAGCCGAAGCGGCGGACCCGCGCGCAGATCGCCCGCGAGGCCGGGCTGGAGCCCCTCGCCGACACGCTGCTGGCCGACCCGACGCGGGACCCCCGCGCCACGGCCGCCGACTTCGTCGACGCCGACCGGGGGGTGGCCGACGCCGCCGCCGCGCTCGACGGCGCGCGGGCCATCCTCATCGAGCGGTTCGCCGAGGACGCCGACCTCATCGGCACGCTGCGGGAGCAGATGTGGTCGCGGGGCCGGCTGGTCTCCCGGGTACGCGAGGGCCAGGAGACGGCCGGCGCCAAGTTCGCCGACTACTTCGACTTCGCCGAGCCGTACCCGAAGCTTCCCTCGCACCGGATCCTCGCCATGTTCCGGGGCGAGAAGGAGGGCGTGCTCGACCTGACCATGGACCCGGAGGCCGACGGCGACTCCGACGCCGTGGTCACCGGCCCCACCCGCTACGAGGCGGCCATCGCCGGCCGGTTCGGGGTCAGCGACCGGGGGCGGCCCGCCGACCGCTGGCTCACCGACACGGTGCGCTGGGCCTGGCGTACCCGGATCCTCATCCACCTCGGCGCCGACCTGCGGCTGCGACTGTGGCAGGCGGCCGAGGAGGAGGCCGTCCGGGTCTTCGCCACCAACCTGCGCGACCTGCTGCTGGCCGCGCCTGCCGGCGCGCGCCCCACCATGGGCCTCGACCCGGGCCTGCGCACCGGCGTGAAGGTGGCCGTGGTCGACGCCACCGGCAAGGTGGTCGCCACGGACACCATCTACCCGCACGAGCCGCGCCGGCAGTGGGACGCCTCCGTGCACACGCTGGCGACCCTGGCCGCCGCGCACGGCGTCGAACTGGTCGCCATCGGCAACGGCACCGCCAGCCGGGAGACCGACAAGCTCGCCGGTGACCTGATCAAGCGGCACCCGGAGCTGAAGCTGACCAAGGTGGTGGTCTCCGAGGCGGGCGCCTCGGTCTACTCCGCGTCCGCGTACGCCTCCCAGGAACTGCCCGGGCTCGACGTCTCGCTGCGTGGCGCGGTCTCCATCGCCCGCCGCCTCCAGGACCCCCTCGCCGAGCTGGTGAAGATCGACCCGCGCTCGATCGGCGTCGGGCAGTACCAGCACGACCTGTCCGAGGTGAAGCTGTCCCGCTCCCTCGACGCGGTCGTCGAGGACTGCGTCAACGCGGTCGGCGTCGACGTGAACACCGCCTCCGCCCCGCTGCTCACCCGGGTCTCCGGCATCGGCGCCGGACTGGCCGAGAACATCGTGCTGCACCGCGACGCCAACGGGCCGTTCCGCACCCGCGGCGAGCTGAAGAAGGTGGCCCGGCTCGGGCCGAAGGCGTTCGAGCAGTGCGCCGGCTTCCTGCGCATCCCGGGCGGCGACGACCCGCTCGACTCCTCCAGCGTGCACCCCGAGGCGTACCCGGTGGTGCGCCGGATCCTCGCCCACACCGGCCAGGACCTGCGCGCGCTGATCGGCAAGTCGGCCATCCTGCGCGGGCTCCGGGCGACCGAGTTCGTCGACGACACCTTCGGCCTGCCCACCGTCACCGACATCCTCGCCGAGCTGGAGAAGCCCGGCCGCGACCCGCGCCCGGAGTTCCGCACCGCCACCTTCGCCGAGGGGGTGGAGAAGATCAGCGACCTCACCCCGGGCATGGTGCTGGAGGGCGTGGTCACCAACGTGGCCGCGTTCGGCGCGTTCGTCGACGTCGGCGTGCACCAGGACGGCCTGGTACACGTCTCGGCCCTGTCGCACACCTTCGTCAAGGACCCGCGCGACGTCGTGAAGTCCGGCGACGTGGTCCGGGTCCGGGTGCTCGACGTCGACGTGCCCCGCAAGCGGATCTCGCTGACGCTGCGGCTGGAGGACGAGGCGCCGGCCGGACGCCCGCAGGGCGGCGACGGGCGCCGCGACCGCGGCGGGTCGCGCGGCGGTCGTGACGATCGGGGCGGTCAGCGCGGCGACGGTCAGGGAGGCCGTGGCGGCCAGGGTGGCGGCGGACGGCGCGGCGGCCCGGGCGACGGTGGCCAGGGCGGCGGTCAGCGCGGCGACCGGGGCGGCTCGCGCGGCGGGCCGCAGCGGCAGGGGCGCGGCGGTGGCGCGCCGGCACCGGCCAACGACGCCATGGCGGACGCGCTGCGCCGCGCCGGGCTGGCCTGAGGTCACGCGCCGCTGTCGAGCTGACGTCACGAACGACTCGGCTCGACGGCGCACCCACTCGGGGCCGTTCCGTGCACCTTTCGGATCTTGGAGAGTTGCGCCTCTTCGCCGGCGGGAGGCAGCAGTGCTGCTGCCTCCCGCCACCAGCGCGAGTGCGCACGACGGCGTTGCGCCGGTCCCGCCCCGGGTCTTCCGGCGCTGTCGAGCTGGGATCAGGAAGGACTTTCTGCGGTGATCTCACCGACGCCTGGGTGCGCAGACGTCACTGACGGCTCGGCGCGATGACCTCACCGACCACAACGGTGTGGTGACGTCACCGACGACTCAGGCCGACAGCGTGGACGTGGTGGGGCGGGGCCGGGCGCGTACCCTCGCCGACGTGGGTGGCGACGACGGCCTGGAGTGGCGGGAGCGGCAGCGCCGCGCGGTGCGGGCGCACGCGGCGGCCGACGCCCGGCAGCGCGCCGCCGAGCAGGGCCAGGCCGCGGAGTTGGTGGCCCGGTTCGCGGCCGAGGCGCTGCGGCGCGGGCTGCGGACCGAGCGGCTGACGGCGGCCGGCTACGACGGGCGGGGCCGCTACCGGACCCGGCTCACCGGCTGGTACGTGGATCGGGCGCACAGCCGGGCGGTGGACACCGAGGGCCGCTTCTACCTGCTCACCGTGCCGCCCGGCCTGCGGTCGCGCCTGTTCGGGGCGGACCCCGAGCCCGCCCCGCCGCCGCTGGTGGTCGGGCGGGGCGGCCGGGACGGCGAGTCGGTGCCCCTGGCGACGCTGCTCAGCGTGCGTCTCGAGGCGGGCGACGACTGGCGCTGACCGGGGTGGGCCGATCGGCCCGCTGCCGCGGCACGCCCCGCGCCGACCGCCGCTGCACCCGCCGCCACCAGCAGAGCTGCACGACCAGGGTGAGCAGGCCGGCCAGCACGATGGCGGCCAGGTTGATGACGAGCTGGAGGGCTGAGCCGGCCGCCTCGTGCCAGACCCCGTAGGCCGCCGCGACCGCCACGTTCGCCGCCGCCGGCACGGTGGTCACCGAGATCAGCACGCCGACCAGGGAGCCGGACTTCTTCGAGGTCAGCGAGAGCATGCCGGCGACCCCGGCGAGCAGGCCGACCACCCAGGAGAGCGCATCCGGGCGCCAGATGAAGTCGGTGAGCGGCCGGTCGGCCAGCAGCATGTCCCGGCCGACCAGCCCGGCGGCGGTGAGAGCCCAGGTGCTCAGCACGGTGACCAGCATGGCGGCGAGGAAGCCGACCACCAGCGCCTGCACCGACCGGCCGATGATGCGCGGCTGCCGGCGCAGCAGCGCCACACAGAGCGCGGCGAGCGGGCCGAACTCCGGGCCGACGACCATGGCGCCGACGATCAGGATGGGCTGGTCGAGCAGCACGCCGATGCCGGCGATCATGGTGGCCACGATGATCAGCGCGAGGAAGGTGCCGGTGAGCACCGTCTGCTCCCCGGTCTTCGCGGCGATCTCGTCCCAGACCACGGCGTCCTCGCCGTGCCCGGGGGCGTCCTTCGCGGCCTTGTCCGCCGCGGCGGACAAGGTCAGCTCGACGTCGTCCGCGGCGATCGCCCCGTGCGCCTCGACGCCCAGCTCCTGGAGCGCGTGCAGCACGCCGTCGGCGCTCTCCCGCACCACGTCGCAGGTGACGTAGTCACCGGCCGGCTGGCGGGCGGCCCCGGCCAGCACGACGAGGTGGGTGACGCCGGGATCGGCCGCGAGCAGGTCGACGACGGCGCTCGACCGATCCGGGGGCGCGATCACCCGCAGGTGCAGCACCGGCCACCTCCTGCTGCCGTTGCGGCGGCCCAGCACCGCCGGCCGCCGCACTTTACCGGTCCGGTCCGGCCGCCGCAGGGAAGCGGGCGAGAAACGCGAAAGGGATCTTCGTTGGTATTAGGGCAACACCGCCGATCAGGTGCCTCGTTGACCTTCCCGGAGACAGCGGGACGACTCCCGCCGACAGACCCGGGGGCTGAGGATGGCGGCAGGCGGACAGGACGACACTCAGCGGCCGACCGAAGGCGGTCACGAGCGCGTACTGCTCTCGCCGCCCGACGTCGGGCCGCTGGAGGAGTCCTACCTGCTTCGCGCGCTGCGCTCGGGCTGGGTGGCGCCGGTCGGCCCCGAGGTCGACGCCTTCGAACGCGAAGCCGCCGAGCGGGTGGGTACGGCCCACGCGGTCGCGTTGTCCTCCGGCACCGCCGGGCTGCACCTGGCCCTGGTCGCCCTGGGCGTCCGGCCCGGAGACGCGGTGATCGTCCCCACGTTGACCTTCGTGGCGACCGCCAACGCGGTGGTCTACACCGGCGCCGAGCCGGTCTTCGTCGACTGCGAGCCCGACACCGGCAACCTGGACCCGGAACTGCTCGAACGCGCCCTGCACGAGCTTCGCGCTGCCGGCCGCCGGGTCGCCGCGGTGCTGCCCGTCGACATGTTCGGCTCCTGCGCCGACTACGGCCGCATCCTGCCGATCTGTGCCGCCGCCGGCGTGCCGGTGGTGGAGGACGCCGCCGAGGCACTGGGCGCGACCCGCGACGGCCGGCCCGCCGGATCCTTCGGCCGGGCCGGGGTGCTGTCCTTCAACGGCAACAAGATCATCACCACCTCCGGTGGCGGCATGCTGGTCTCGGACGACGGAGCTCTGGTCGACCACTGCCGCTACCTCTCCACGCAGGCACGCCAGCCCGTGCCGCACTACGAGCACACCGACACCGGCTACAACTACCGGCTGAGCAACCTGCTGGCCGCCGTGGGCCGCGCCCAGCTGCGCCGGCTCGACTCGATGATGGCGCGGCGCCGGTCCCACCGGTCGCGCTACGCCGAGCTCTTTGCGCAGACCGCGGGTGTACGCCTGCTCAGCGCCGGCGATCCGACCGCCAACTGCTGGCTGACCAGCATCGTCGTCGACGCACAGGCGACCGGCTGGCAGGCCGGGGAACTGGCGGCCCACCTGGCCGGGGCGCACATCGAGACCCGGCCGGTCTGGAAGCCGATGCACCTGCAGCCCGTCTTCGCCGGCGCCCGCGCGCTGCTGACGGGCACCGCCGAACGGCTCTTCGCGACCGGTCTGACCCTGCCCAGCGGCTCCGGGATGAGCCCGGAACAGCTGGACCGGGTCTGCGCCCGGATCGGCGACTTCCTGCGCTCCCGGCCGGCGAGGAACAGGAACCTGCCGGGGGTCCGGCCGGCCCAGGACGCCGAGTCGGTCGGCTCCGCGCTCTCCACCTCCTGAGCGCCCCGGGACACCGTTCGCCGCCGTCTCCGCATCTACCTCCGGAGGTTCTGCCATGGACACCCGACAGCGCCGTCGGCGGGTGGTCGTCCTCAACCAGTACGCCCAGCCCCTGTCACGCGCCGGGGGGACCCGGCACGTCGAGCTGTTCGGCCGCCTGCACGGCTGGGACTGGTCGATCGTCGCGGCGGCCTGGGACCACTTCAGTCACAGCGACCTCAGCGCCGACGACCCGCACTTCGTCACGGTCCCGGTGACCCGCTACACCGGCAACGACCACCGGCGGGTGCTGAGCTGGCTCACCTACGCCCGCAACGCGTGCCGGGCGGTCCTGCGCGGGCCGCGCCCCGACGTCGTGTACGCCTCCTCCCCGCACCTGCTCACCCCGGTGGCCGGATGGCTGGCCGCCCGGCTGTGCCGGTCCCGGTTCGTGCTCGAGATCCGCGACCTGTGGCCCGAGGCCATGGTGAGCACCGGCTTCCTCCGCCGGAACTCGCCGACCCACCGGCTCCTGCGGGCGCTAGAACGGTGGCTCTACCGACGGGCCGACCGGATCGTCATCGTCGCCGCCGGCTGGCGCGCCTACTTCGCCGAGGCGGGAGTGCCGGCCGAGAAGCTGGAATGGGTGAGCAACGGCGCCGAGCCGGGGGACTTTGATCTCCGCCCAGACCGGTACCAACCGCTGCGCCGGCGCGTTCCGGTACGCGGTCGGCTGCTGGTGTTCGCCGGCTCGCACGGTGCGATCAACGGGCTGCACCGGCTGCTGGACGCCGTGGCCCAGGTGCCGGAGCACACCTTCGTCCTCATCGGCGACGGCCTGGAGAAGCCCGCGCTGGTGGCCCGCGCGGCGGCCGAAGGCCTCACCAACGTGCACTTCCTCGACCGGGTTCCGAAGCAGGAGCTGCGGGGCATCCTCGGCGACGCCGACATCGGCATCCACGTGCTCGCACACAGCCCCGTCTACGACCTGGGCGCCAGCCCGAACAAGCTGTACGACTACCTCGCCGCCGGCCTGCCAGTGGTGAACAACTGCCCCGGCGAGCCCGAGGACATCCTGCGGGCCGCTGATGCGGGGCTCACCGTCCCGACCGCCGACCTCGCCACTGGCCTGCGGGAACTTGCCGCTCTGGAGCCCGAGAAGCTCGCCGCGATGGGTCGGCGTGGTCGCCGGTATGTGGAGGAGAACCGGTCCCGGACGGTGGTGGCGGCGAAGTTGCAGCGAGTGCTGGACACGCTCGTGGATGATGTTCCAGCCGTTCGGTCCTGAATACGTGAAATATCACCTTTAAGCATGTTTGACCGTTTATAACGGTTGGGGCGTTCATCGCCGCCGCTCGTACTCGAAGCCCTTCCAGCAAGGAGCCTCCATGCCGCTCAGCGCCGGTAATTCCGCCTCGACCAAGACCACCGCCGGCAGATGGCCGGACGGAGCCACCGGCTTCGCCCCGGCCGACGCCCCGGCGTGGCTGGTCGGCGTCACGGTCGCCACCTGGGCCCGCTACGAGTTCGACCTGACCGCGGCGCAGATCCTCGGAGCGGCCGGATTCGGACTTCTCCTGGCCCTGCTGCACCAGGTGTTCGGGTGGTACCGGCGGCTGCGGTGGGGCCGCCACCCGGTCGGCAGCCTGGAGGACGCCCGGTCGTTGGCCTACATCGCAGGCGTCGTCGCCGTGGTTGGAACGGTGGTGGACCTGGCCCTGCCCGGCCGCCCGGTGCCGGCCAGCGCGCCGATCCTGGGTGCCGCCGTGGCCCTCGTGGGCATGCTGACCGCCCGCTGGGCACACCGGAACCGCCGCGACCGCACCCTGCGTCCCGACCCGCAGACGGCCAGACCGGTGCTGCTGTTCGGGGCCGGCGAAGCTGGGCACGCCCTGCTCCGGGCGATGCTCAGCGACCCGCAGGGGCGCTACCTGCCGGTGGGGCTGCTCGACGACGACCCCGCCAAGCGCGGCCTGCACGTGATGGGTGTGCGGATGCTGGGCGACCGGAACGACATCGCGGCGGCCGTGCGCGGCACCGGCGCCACCACGGTGATCTTCTCGGTGGCGACCGCCAGCGCCGAGGAGATCCGCGAGGTCCGGGCCCTGGCCGTCGCCACCGGCGCCGACTTCAAGGTCCTCCCGCCCGTACGCGAACTGGTCGACCACCGCATCACCGTCACCGACGTGCGCACCCCGGACATCGCGGACCTGCTCGGACGTCGGCAGGTGGTGGCCGACCTGGCGACGGACGGAGGGCTGCGCGGCCAGCGGATCCTCGTCACCGGGGCCGGCGGCTCGATCGGCTCGGAGTTGTGCCGACAGATCATGCGGGCGGAGCCGGGTGAGCTGATGATGCTCGACCGCGACGAGTCCGCCCTGCACGCCCTGCAACTGTCGCTCAACGGCCGGGCGCTGCTCGACGGCAACGAGTTGATCCTCGCCGACCTGCGCGACGACGAGGGTATCCGGCGAATCATCCGGGAGCGCCGTCCCGACGTCATCTTCCACGCTGCCGCGCTCAAGCACCTGCCCCTCCTGCAGCGGCATCCCGGCGAGGCGGTCAAGACCAACATCTGGGGCACGTTGTCCGTCCTGGATGCGTGCCGGGATGTCGCCAAGTTCGTCAACATCTCCACCGACAAAGCCGCTGACCCGGTCAGCGTGCTCGGGTACTCCAAGCGGATCACCGAGCGGCTGACCGCGCACGCGGCACAGTCGTACCCCGGGACGTTCCTCAGCGTGCGCTTCGGAAACGTACTCAGCAGCCGGGGCTCGGTGGTCACGGCGTTCCGGGCCCAGGTCGAGGCCGGTCTCCCGATCACGGTGACCCACCCGGAGGTCACCCGGTACCTGATGACCGTGCAGGAGGCCGTGCACCTGGTCCTGCAGGCCGCCGCGATCGGGCGGGACGGCGAGGCGCTCGTGCTGGACATGGGCGAGCCCGTCCGCATCGACGACCTCGCGCGCCAGATCGCCGCGCAGTCCCCCGGCGAAGCCCGGATCGTCTACACCGGGCTGCGCCCCGGCGAGAAGCTGCACGAGGACCTGTTGGGTCGGGACGAGACGGACGTCCGGCCGCTGCACCCGCTGATCTCCCACGTGGTGGTGCCGCCGCTGGACCCGGTCGAGACGACCACGCTCGACCCGTACGACGACCCCGACAAGACGATCGAGCGGCTGGCGTGGCTCTGCCGGCAGCCGGCCGGCCTCCCGGCGGAACTCGAGAGCATGACGTTCGGCACCCGCTGACTTCCGGCCGGCGACCCGGGCCGCCGGCCACACCCTCCCCGAACCACCATCCGGAGGTCCTGATGATGATGCCCTCGACCGCGGTCCTGGCTGGTGTCCCGGTGGACCGCTCCAGCGCCCGCTACGAACGGGGCAAACGACTGTTCGACGTGCTCGTCGCGGCGGTGCTGCTGGTCGTACTGGCGCCGCTCGTGGCGTTGGTGGCGGCGCTGGTCGCCCTGAAGCTCGGCTGGCCCGTGCTGTTCCGCCAGATCCGCCCGGGGCGGCACGGACGGCCGTTCCTCATGGTCAAGTTCCGGACCATGCGGATCGACGATTCCGTCGTGGGGCCGAGCGGCGACGAGCAGCGGCTCACCCCGTTCGGGAACCTGCTCCGCTCCACCAGCCTGGACGAGTTGCCCTCGCTCTGGAACGTGCTCAAGGGCGACATGAGCCTGGTCGGTCCGCGACCGCTCCTCCCCGAGTACCTCGATCGTTACTCACCGGAACAGGCCCGGCGTCACGACGTGCGGCCGGGGATCACCGGGCTGGCCCAGGTGAGCGGCCGCAACGCAGTGAGCTGGGAGGAGAAGTTTGCCTACGACACCTGGTACGTCGACAACCGCTCCTTCCGGCTGGACTTGCGCATCCTGCTCGCCACCGTCGCCACCGTACTGACCCGTCGGGGCGTCGCCGCCGCCGGCACCCGGACCGCCCACGAGTTCCACGGTTCGGGCTCGCCGGTCCGGCAACTGGAGGACGCGTCCCGCTGACCGGCCGGCTCCCGCCGGCCCCGCCATACCGTCCGGAAGAAGGCCGATGACCACATTCGCGCAACTCCTGTTCCGCCCTGGGCCCTGTGCGGACGGTCGCGCCGTGCCGCCACCGACGGCTCGCGGATCGGAGGGCGTCCAGGCATGAGCACGGATGTCGTGATCGTGGGCTGTTCCGGCCACGGACGTGAGGTGTTCAGCATTATCCAGGCCGTCAACCAGGCCGGCGGCGACCGGGAGCCGGTCCGCGTGCTCGGCTTCGTGGACGATGCGCCGTCCGAACGCAACCTCAAGCTGGTGCAGCGTCTGGACGCCGCGTACCTCGGTCGCATCGACTGGCTGCGGACCGCGCCGGCGGGCACCCACGTGCTGCTCGGTGTCGGTCACCCGGCGGTCCGCCAGCGGCTCGGCCGGCGGGTCGGCGACTATCGCCTGCCCGCGCTCAGCGTCGTCCACCCGGACGCGACCCTGGGGCGGGACTTGGTGCACGGCGAAGGGCTCGTGGTCTTCCCCGGCGCGCGGGTCACCACGAACGTGACCCTGGGCCGGCACGTCCACCTCAACCAGAACGCCACGGTCGGCCACGACTCGCTGCTGGACGACTACGTGTCGGTGAATCCGTCGGCGGCGGTCTCCGGCGACTGCCACCTGGCCGAGGCGGTCCTGGTCGGCACGTGCGCCGCCGTCCTGCAGGGACGGCGGGTCGGCGCCGGCGCCACCGTCGGGGCCAGCGCCTGCGTGGTCCGGGACGTGCCGGGTGGGACGGTGGTGAAGGGGGTGCCGGCCCGATGAGCACCGGATACACGGCGTCCGGCGCACTCGGCGGAACCTCCGGGCGGGTCCGCCGCACCGCCCTTCACGCCGCTCCCACGACCACGCGAGCCGACGGCGGATCCCGCACCCGTGCGCTGGTCAGCGCCACCGCCGGCACCGCCGGCACCCGCATCGGCACGCTTCTGGTCAGCCTCGTCGCGGGCGTGGTCGCGGCGCGCGCCCTCGGCCCGCACGACCGGGGGCTGCTGGCCGTCGCCATCGCCTCGTCCGCGGTGTTCAGCACAATGTTCGCGCTCGGCATCGACACGGCGAACCTCCGGCTGGCCGGTCGCTCGGCCGAGTTGCACCGGTACGCGGCCCTGACCAGCGTCCGCTACGCGCTGCCGCTCGGCGTGGCGGCCGGCACCGTGTGGGGGCTGGTCGGCTACCTGGGCGGCCCCACGGCGCGGCTCGGACTCGACCCCGCGACCTTCCGGTTGACCCTGGCGCTCTGTCCGGTGGTCCTGCTGGCCGCGTTGCTCGGCGCCGCAGAGATCGGCCGGGGACGGGCCGCCACGTACAACCTCACCGTCATCGGCTCGCTCGTGGCGTACCTGGCGGCTCTGGTGTTGTTGGTGGCGGTCGACCGGGCGAACCCCGCCACGGTCCTAGGCGCCTACCTGCTCGGCCAGGTCGGTGGGCTGGTGGTGCTGCTGCGGCAGGTCGTCGGCAGCCGGCACCTGGCCCGTCCCGCCGCGGAGACCCGCCGGGAGTACTGGTCGTCGGCGCGCCGGGGCTTCGCCCCAAACGTCGCCCATTTCAGCATGGTGCGGGTGCAGGTGCCACTGACGCAGGTGCTGATCGGGGCGAGCGCTGTCGGCGTCTACTCGGTGGCCCTCGCGCTGGCCGAGACATTGCTGATCGTGCCGATCGCGCTGAGCCTGATCCTGGTCCCCACGGTGGCCAACGGGCACGCCGACTGGCATCAGGTCGCCCGGCTCGCCGGACGGTCGCTGGTCGTCACGGTGCTCAGTGCCGCGGCGCTGGCCGCCGCCGGTCCGCTGCTCGTAGCCACCCTGTACGGCGATCGTTTCGCCCCTGCCGTTCCGGTCCTGTGGGCGCTTCTGCCCGGCGTCGTCATCTTCGCCCTGGCGAGGGTGGCGCAGAGCTATCTGACCGCGACCGACCGGCCCGCCGGCACCCTGGTCGCCGCCGTCGCGGCGTCGGTCGTCGGGTGCGGCCTGATGGTCGCGCTGGTGCCGCGGTTCGGCCCGGTGGGTGCGGGTGTTGCGGCCTCGGCAGGATTCGTCGTCTACGCGACGGTCATCGCGGCGGTCTTCCTCCGGCTGAACCCGGCTCGCCGCGCGGTCACGGCGACGACCCCAGGGACGACCCTCGGCGAGTCCAGACCCACCGGAGGGCGTACGCCGCGTCGAGGCACGACACCGCCGCACGGCTCGTGGGACGGATGGTTCCTGGCGCTGGTGCTGGCCGTCATTGGCGGGGCGGTGGCTAGTGTCGCCGTGTCCCTCGGCCCCGGCCTGCCGCTCTCGACCGCGCAGCTCGTCGGCGCCGTCGTGGTCGCTGTCCTCGCGACACTCCTGCCCAGCGTTGGCCTGTACGGGCTGGCGCTGCTGGGTCCGCTGAGCCAACTGCCCGCGCTCCCGCTGCCGGCCATTCCCGCCATGCTGGTGTGCGGCCTCTGCTGCCTGTTCGGCACCGTGCTGCGGCGGCGGCTTCCGGTCCGCAACCGTACCGCGGCCGCGCTCCTCGTAGCCCTGGTCAGCTGGCTGCTTATCAGCATCACCATGATCAATCCCGACGTCACGCTGCCCCGGGCGTTCTCGGTGGTGGCGGTGGTGGCCCTGCCGCTGGTGGTGCTCCCACTGGTGGCTCCCGAGGGTGGCCTCGGCGGGCGGGTGATGCTCACCTTCGCGTTCGCGACGGCCGGTGTCGGACTGGTGCGGTTGGTGACGGTCGCCCGCGAGGGCGATCTCGCGTCGGCCGGTCCGCTGGCCGGTGACGCGCCCACGTACAACCACAATGCCTGGGGCTGTCTCCTGGTAATCGCACTGGCGGTGCTACTGGCCCGGCTCGCCGGGACGAGCCGACCACCGCTGCGCGCCCTGACGCTCGCCGCGGTCCTGCTGACGCTCGTATCGACCGGCTACTCGTACAGCAGGTCCGCGTACCTGGGGGCGCTGGCCGTGCTGGTGTGCTTCGCGTTGCGCCGGCCGGCCCGCAGCGTCGCGTGGGCCGGCCTGGTAGCAGCCGTCACGCTCGCCCTCGGCGTCACCAGTGCGTTGCTGCCGTCCACCATCGTGGACCGGATCACCGGAACCGCCACCGGCGACACCCTCGACCTCTCCTCGTCGATCCGGCTCGATCTGTGGACGGCGGCGCTGCGGATGGCGGCCGACCACCCTGTCCTCGGGGTCGGGTATCTCAACTTCAACACCCGGCTGGCCGAGTACTTCGTCCCCACCCAGACCGACGCGCACGCGTACACCGGCCTGGAGTGGAGTCAACTCGCCCACCCGCACAACCAGTACCTGATGCTCCTGACGGAGACCGGCCTCGTCGGCACGCTGCTCGTCGGTGGCCTCCTCGTCCTGACGGTGAGGTCGGTCTGGCGCCGCTATCGCGCCCGCGTCGAGTGGACCGCCGAGGCAGCACTGCTCGCCCTGCTGGGAGTCGGGATCGCCAGTCTGACCGGCGAGCCACTGCTGGCGCCGGCGGTCCTCGTCCCGTTTCTGCTGCTGCTCAGCACCGCTACCCGGAGTACACCATGACGACCCGAGCATCGGCCGACGACCGGCCCCTGCGCATCCTCCAGGTCACCACCACGCCCACCGGAGGTGACTGGTTCCTCGACCAGGTAACCGGGCTGCGCGACCGCGGGCACGACGTGCTGGCCGTGGTGCCCGGCGAGGGTCCGCTCGCCACCCGGCTCCGGCAGGCGCGCGTACCGCTGCGGATGGTCCCGCTCGCCGGCTGGCACCCGCACAAGCTGCCCCGGGTCGCCGCAGCCGAGCTGCGGCTCGTCCGGCTGATCCGACAGTTCCGGCCCGACGTGGTGCACGCCCACCTGCTCAAGGCCAATGTCGCCTGCCGGGTGGCCAGCCTGCTCGCCGGCCGGCCACTGCACGTCAACCAAGTCACCGGCATGATCCATCTGCACAGCCCGTGGCTGCGCCGGATCGACGTGACGACGCTCTCCCGTGCCGACGTGCTGATCACCTCGTGCCGCGCGTTCGCCGAGCGCTACCGGACCTTCGGGGCGCGGGAGGTCGCGGTCAGCTACTACGGCTGCGACGTGCACGCACTCGACCCGACCGCCTCCGGGGAGCCGTTCCGCAAGGAGTTCGGGCTGGCTGCGGACACCCCGACCGTCGGGATGGTGGCGCACATGTACCCGAGCCGAATTCGGGCGTACCGCGAGGTGGGGGTGAAGGGGCACGAGGTGCTCATCGACGCGGTGCCGGAACTGCTGTCCCGGGTGCCCGACGTGCACGTCTTCGTGATCGGCGACCAGCTGGTGGGCGATGGGGCGTACCGGCGGTCGCTCGAGGAACGGGCCCGGCGGCGGGGCGTGGAAGGCAGGGTGCACTTCACCGGCCACCGGGCCGACAAGCAGCACGTCATCGCGGGTCTGGACGTGCTGGTCAGCCCGTCCCTGGAGGAATCCGCGTGCTACGCGATGGTGGAGGCGCTGCTGATGGAGAAGGGCGCGGTGGCCAGCAACGTCGGCGGGCTGCCGGACACGGTGCAGCATGGCGAGACCGGCCTTCTCGTGCCACCAGCCGACCCGCACGCCCTGGCCGCCGCGGTGGCCGAGCTGCTGTCTAACCCGGATCGGCGGCGGCAGATGGGGCGGCTCGGCCGCACCCGCTGCCTGGCCCAGTTCGACATCTCCCAGACCGTGGCCCAGGTGGAGAACATCTACCGGTCCGCACTCGCCGGGTGGGCGAGGGCCGGCCGATGACCGGGCTGCGGACCCTCGTCGCCCACGGACTGCGCGACCTGCAGGTCCGTGACTACCCGGTGGCCGCCGATGCCCGGCCCGACGGACGCGGACCGTACCCGTTGTTCTGGGACCACCTGCCGCACGGCACACGGCTGGATCCGGCTGGGGTCGTGCAGGCGGCACGCCCGGACGGCGGCTGGTACCCGAATCCGGTCTCGATGTGCCTGTACGCGCTCGGCCGGCACAACCGGGTGGTCGCCGCACGGCGGCCCGAGCCGCGGGCGGATGGTCCGCTGCTCACCCAGGCGGCCTGGCTCCGCGCGCACCAGGACCGCTCCGGTGGTTGGCGCTACCCGGTGCCGGCACCTCGGTACGGCGTTGCGGCCGGCTGGTACTCCGGGATGGCCCAGGGCATGGCGACCTCGGTGCTGCTGCGGGCCGCCGACCTCACCGGGGACCGCTCCTACCTGGATGCCGCCGACAGGGCCGTCGAGCTGCTGCTACGGCCCGCGAGCGCGGGCGGCTGCGCCCACTACGACGGGACCGGTCGCCCGTTCCTGGAGGAGTGCCCGGCCGAGCCGGCGAACCACATCCTCAACGGTGCGGTATTCGCGCTCTTCGGCCTGATCGAGCACCAGCACCGGCTGGGCGGCTCCGCACACCTGGCCGCCCAGGCCCGGCTCGCCGAGGAACTGCCCCAGTTCGACCTCGGGTACTGGTCCCGCTACGACCTGCGCTGGCCGTGGCCGGCGACGGTCAACTACCACGCGCTGCACGTCGCCCTGCTGTCGGCGTTGGGCCGGCTGACCGCGACCCCGGCGTTCACCGACATGTCGACGCGCTGGGCCCGGACGCTGCGGAACCCACGACACCGGTTGCGGGCGCGGCTGGTCAAGGCCACCGGGATCTGGAGGCATCAGCGTGGCTGACCGGGGGGCGGGCGAACCACGTACGGTCGTGCTGCTCGGCGCCGGGCAGTCCGTGCACGTGCGCCGCTGGGCCAGCGCCCTGGCCGCCCGGGGTCACCGGGTGGTGGTCACCACGTGGTTGCCGGCCGATCCGTTGCCGGAGGTCGACATCCGCAGCCCCGGCACGGTGGACCGGTTCGGTGGCCCGGCCGGGCGGGTCTGGCGGATGCTGCGCACCGCCCGGTGGCTGCGTCGGGAGATCCGCCGGATCGCTCCGGACGTCGTCCACGTCCACTCGGTGGGGCGGGCCGGGTTGCTCTCCCTGGCGGTCCCCCGGGCCACCGCTCGGGTCGTCACGCCCTGGGGCAGCGAGCTGCGGTTCGCCGCGCGGTCCCGGTGGCGCGCCCAGGTGGCCCGGAGCGCGCTGCGGCGAGCCGCCCTGGTGGTGCCCACCTCCCGGTCCGTCACCCGGGAGGTGGTCGACACTTATGGGGTTCCGGCGAGCCGGACGGTCACGGTGTCCTGGGGTGTGGACGACGATTTCCTGCGGATGCGGGATTCGGTGAACCCGGCGGCGGTGCGGGCGGGCCTGGGTGTACCGCCGGACGCGCGCGTGGTCCTTTCGATGCGGGGCGCCGGTCAGGTCTACCGGACCGACGAGATCCTGCGGGCCTACGCCGTCACCGCAGCCGACCAGCCGGACCTGCACCTGATCGTCCTCGCCGGACACGAGCCGGCCGACGCGGCGGCGGCTTCGGCACGGGCCGAGTGCCTGAGCCGGGTCAGGGCGGCGGTGGCCGCGCTGCCGGGCCGGATCACCCTGGTCGACCGGACGCTGCCACCGGCCGACGTGTTCCGGCTGATGCGCGCCTCGGACGTCGCCGTCTCGACGCCGAGCTGGGACCAGCGCAGCTCGGCCGTGCTGGAGGCGGCCCTGGCGGGATGCCGGCTGCTCCTGGCCGATCTACCGCCGTATCGGGAGATGATCGCCGACGGGCTGGTCGCCGAACTGCTCGGCGAGCCGCTGGCCGACCGACTCGCCGACCGGCTGCGCACCGCCGGGCCGCTTTCACCCGAGGAGCAGCAGCGCAACCGGTCCTTCATCGAGAACTCCGAGCTGTGGTCGCGCCAGGTCGAGGTGATGCGGGGGCTGTACCGGCTGATCCCCGAGATGCCATCGGGCAGGCCGGCGTCAGTCTCCATGCCGGCCTGCCCGCCCGTACACCACGCCGACCGACCTGGGATGTGGTGAGCTGTACGGGTGGCGGGGCTGGGTCTGGTGTTGCACCCCACCCGGGACGTCTCCGAGGTGGTCGGGATCATCGAGCGGTGGGCGTCGGGCCACCGCAAGACGCTGCTGGTCCGGAGCGAGGACGAGCACCGGGTGCCGTCCTGCGTCGAGCCGGTTCCCGCCGACGAGCTGGCCGTCCGGGCGGACGCGCTGATCAGCATCGGCGGCGACGGGACCATGTTGGGCGCGCTGCGCATGGCGGTGCGCGACCCGAAGCCGGTGCTCGGCGTGCACCTGGGCCGGCTCGGCTTCCTCGTGGAGGTGGAGCCGCCGGACCTGCCGAACGCGCTGAGCCGGCTCGCGGCGAAGGACTTCACCGTCGAGTCGCACGCCTGCCTCGCCTGCGACGTGTGCGGCGACGACGTGGTGGCCTTCAACGACATCGCCCTGGTCCGCCAGCCGGGCTCCGGGTTCGTCACGGCCAGCCTGGCGGTGGACGGGCAGCGGTACGGCTACTACCGCTGCGACGCGCTGGTGGTCAGCACGCCGACCGGCTCGACCGCGTACAGCTACGCGGCGGGTGGTCCGCTGATCTCGCCGGCGGCGGACGCCGTGGTGGTGACCCCGTCGGCGCCGATGGCGGGCATCTCCCGGGCGGTGGTGCTCGCCCCGGAGGAGGGCATCCGGCTGGACCTCCAGCCGCACTCGGCGGCGGTCGCCGTCGAGATGGACGGGCTGGTGATCAAGGAGGCGGCGACCGAGGGGGCGGTGGAGATCCGCTACCGGCGGAACGCCGGCCTGGTGGTCCGCTTCGACCCGAAGCGCTACCAGGAGCGCAACCAGTTGAAGCTGAGCCTGCTCGACCTGCCGTTCCTGCCCGACCAGCTCCGCGAGCTCCTCCCCGAGGAGCTGCGGCGCGAGCGCGACCAGCGGGAGCTGGAACCGCCCTGCTGACCGGTCCGGTCAGGCCTGTTGGAGCACCTCGGAGACCAGCGCCCGCGCCTCCTCCTGGATCCGGGTGAGGTGCTCAGAGCCCTGGAACGACTCGGCGTAGATCTTGTAGACGTCCTCGGTACCGGACGGCCGGGCGGCGAACCAGCCCGAGGCGGTGGTCACCTTGAGCCCGCCGATCGGCGCCCCGTTGCCCGGCGCGGTGGTCAGGGTGGCGGTGATCGGCTCCCCGGCCAGTTCGGTCGCGGTCACCTGCTCGGGCGACAGCTTGGCCAGCACCGCCTTCTCCTCCCGGCTGGCGGGGGCGTCGATCCGGGCGTACGCGGGCGCGCCGAAGCGCTCGGCCAGTTCGGCCCAGTGCTCGCTCGGCGTCCTCCCGGTGGTGGCGACGATCTCCGAGGCGAGCAGGCAGAGCAGGATGCCGTCCTTGTCGGTGGTCCAGACGCCGCCGTCGCGGCGCAGGAAGGAGGCGCCGGCGCTCTCCTCGCCGCCGAAGCCGACCGCCCCGTCGAGCAGGCCGGGCACGAACCACTTGAAGCCGACCGGCACCTCCAGCAGGGGGCGGCCCAGGTCGGCGGCCACCCGGTCGATCATCGAGGAGGAGACCAGGGTCTTGCCGACGGCCGCCGCCGGCCCCCACTGCTCCCGGGTACGGAACAGGTGGCCGATGGCCACGGCCAGGTAGTGGTTGGGGTTCATGAGGCCGCCGTCGGGCGTGACGATGCCGTGCCGGTCGGCGTCGGCGTCGTTGCCCGTGGAGATCTGGAACCGGTCGCGGGCCGCGATCAGCGAGGCCATGGCGTTCGGCGACGAGCAGTCCATCCGGATCTTGCCGTCGCCGTCGAGGGTCATGAACCGCCAGGTCGGGTCGACCGTCGGGTTGATCACCGTGAGGTCGAGGCGGTGCCGTTCGGCGATCTCCCCCCAGTACGCCACGCTCGCCCCGCCCATCGGGTCGGCGCCGATGCGGACCCCGGCGTCCCGGATCGCGGCGATGTCCAGGGCGGCCGGCAGGTCGTCGACGTAGCGGGCGAGGAAGTCGTACCCCCCGGTGGTGTCGGCGGCGCGTGCCCGCGCGTACGGGATGCGCTTCACCTCCTTGAGCCCGGCGGCGAGGATGCTGTTCGCGCGGTCCTGGATCCACTTCGTGACGTCGCTGTCGGCGGGCCCGCCGTGGGTGGGGTTGTACTTGAAGCCGCCGTCGTCCGGCGGGTTGTGCGAGGGCGTGATCACGATGCCGTCGGCGAGCCCGGCGGTGCGGCCCCGGTTGTGGGTGAGGACGGCGTGCGACAGCGCCGGGGTGGGGGTGTAGCCGTCGCGGCTGTCCACCAGCACGGTGACGTCGTTGGCGGCGAGCACCTCCAGCGCGCTGGCCTCGGCCGGGGCGGAGAGCGCGTGGGTGTCCCGGGCCAGGAACAGCGGGCCGTCGAGGCCCTGCTCCCGCCGGTAGTCGCAGAGCGCCTGGGTGACGGCGAGGATGTGGTCCTCGTTGAAGGCGTTGCGCAGGCTCGACCCGCGGTGCCCGGACGTGCCGAAGGAGACCTGCTGCGCCGGGTCGCTCGGATCGGGGTGCCCGGCGTAGTAGGCGGTGACCAGGCGGGGCACGTCGACGAGGTCGGCGGGCTCGGCGGGCTGGCCGGCACGTGGGTGGGCCACGGTGGGAACCTCCTGGGACGGTGCGGGTGGATCAGGCTTCGACGCGCTGGCCCTTGCCGATGACGACGATGCCGTTGTCGGAGACGGTGTACCGCTGGCGGTCCTTCTCCAGGTCGACGCCGATCTCGGCGCCCTCCGGAACGTAGACGTTCTTGTCCAGGATCGCGCGCCGGACCACCGCGTGCCGGCCGATCTCGACACCCTCCATGAGCACCGCGCCGTCGACGTGCGCCCAGGAGTGCACCTTCACCTTCGGCGAGACGATCGAGTTCTCCACCAGCGAGCCGGAGATCACCGAGCCGGGCGACACCATGGAGCTGACCGCGCGGCCGACCCGTTCGCCCCAGGCGTGCACGAACTTGGCCGGCGGGTACGGCGGCTGGTTGCTGTAGATCGGCCAGTCGAAGTTGTAGAGGTTGAACACCGGGTGGACGTTGATGAGGTCCATGTGGGCGTCGTAGAAGGAGTCGAGCGTCCCGACGTCCCGCCAGTAGCCGCGGTCCCGGTCGGTGCTGCCCGGCACCTCGTTGTCCTTGAAGTCGTAGACGTTGGCCTCGCCGCGCTCGACCAGCATGGGGATGATGCTGCCGCCCATGTCGTGCTTGCTGGTCTTGTCCTCGGCGTCGCGCTCGACCGCCTCGCAGAGTGCCTTGGTGCTGAAGACGTAGTTGCCCATCGAGGCGTAGATCTGGTCGGGCGCGTCGGGCAGACCCACCGCGTCGGTGGGCTTCTCGCGGAACGCGCGGATCCGCCGGCCGTCCTCGCCGACCTCGATGACGCCGAACTGGTCGGCCATCGACAGGGGCTGCCGGATGCCGGCCACGGTGACCGCCGCGCCGGAGGCGATGTGGTCCTCGACCATCTGCCGCGGGTCCATCCGGTAGATGTGGTCGGCGCCGAAGACGATCACGTGGTCGGGCTGCTCGTCGTTGATGAGGTTGAAGCTCTGGTAGATCGCGTCGGCCGAACCGGCGAACCACCACGGGCCGCGGCGCTGCTGCGCCGGCACCGGGGTGACGTAGTTGCCGAGCATCGTCGACATCCGCCAGGTCTGGGTGATGTGGCGGTCCAGCGAGTGGGACTTGTACTGGGTCAGCACGACGATCTTGAGATAGCCGGCGTTCGCCAGGTTGGAGAGGACGAAGTCGACCATGCGGTACATCCCGCCGAAGGGGACGGCGGGCTTCGCCCGGTCGGTGGTGAGGGGCATGAGGCGCTTGCCCTCCCCGCCGGCAAGGACGATCGCGAGCACCTTGGCAGCCATGCTCAGACGCTATCCATACCGCACCGACTTCACCACTCGTACGGGCACGTTTCCGCACCCGGTGCCGGGCTGGAAAGCGCGCTAGGGTGCCGGTCATGAGCGATTCCGCACGGCTGCGCGTCGACCTGCTCACCCGGGAGTACCCGCCGGAGGTCTACGGCGGCGCCGGGGTGCACGTCGAGTACCTCGCGCGCGAGCTGCGCCGCCTCGCCGACGTGCGGGTGCACTGCTTCGGCGCGCCCCGAGACGAGCCGGGCGTCACCGCGTACGCCGAGCCCGCGGCGCTGGCCGGCGCGAACGCCGCGCTGCGCACCATGGGCGTCGACCTGGAGATGGCCGCCGGCACCGCGGGCGCCGACGTGGTGCACAGCCACACCTGGTACGCCAACCTGGCCGGGCACACCGCGAAGCTGCTGCACGGCGTGCCGCACGTGGTGACCGCGCACAGCCTGGAGCCGCTGCGCCCGTGGAAGGCCGAGCAGCTCGGCGGCGGTTACGCGCTCTCGTCGTGGTGCGAGCGGGTCGCGTTCGAGGCGGCCGATGCGATCGTCGCGGTGAGCGACGGCATGCGGCGGGACGTGCTGACCGCGTACCCGGAGGTCAACCCCGACAAGGTGCGCGTCGTCCACAACGGCATCGACACGGCGCAGTACACCCCGGACCCGGGCACCGACGTGGTGGAGCGGCTGGGCATCGACCCGACCCGGCCCAGCGTGGTCTACGTGGGCCGGATCACCCGGCAGAAGGGCCTGCCGTACCTGCTGCGGGCGGCCCGGGAGCTGCCCGCCGACACCCAGCTCGTGCTGCTGGCCGGCGCCCCCGACACACCGGAGATCGCCGCCGAGGTGGAGGGCCTGGTCGCCGAGCTGCGGGCCGGCCGCTCGGGCGTGGTCTGGATCGCCGAGATGCTGCCCAAGCACGAGGTGATCCAGGTGCTCACCCACGCCACGATCTTCGTCTGCCCGTCCGTCTACGAGCCGATGGGCATCGTCAACCTGGAGGCCATGGCCTGCGAGACGGCCGTGGTGGCCACCGCCACCGGCGGCATCCCCGAGGTGGTCGCCGACGGCGAGACCGGGCTGCTCGTCCCCATCGAGCAGGCCGGCGACGGCAGCGGCCGGCCGCTGGACCCGGAGCGGTTCGTGGCCGACCTGGCGGCGACCATCAACGGCCTGCTGGCCGACGAGAAGCGCGCCGCGGAGTTCGGTCTGGCCGGCCGCCGCCGGGCCGTCGACCACTTCTCCTGGGACACGATCGCCCAGCGGACGCTGGAGGTGTACCGGTCGGTGGGCGCCGCCGGCTGACTTGAGCGCGAAGCGATCTCGGGCAGTAGGTTGAACCGGTGACTGGACGGTTCCCGATCGAAGACGTCTCCCCTGTCGTCGCCTGCGGTCGCTACCCGGCCAAGGCGGTGGTCGACGAGATCGTGCCCGTGTCGGCCCGCGCCTACCGCGAGGGCCACGACGCGCTCGGGTGCGACGTGGTCTGGCTCGGCCCGGACGGCGCCGCCCGCCCGTTCACCCGGATGCGCCCCGGTGAGCCCGGCCAGGACCGCTGGCACGCCACCATCCGCCCCGACGCGGTCGGCCTCTGGCGGTTCACCGTCGAGGCGTTCCAGGACCCGTACCTGACCTGGCAGAACGCCGTCACCAAGAAGGTTGCCGCCGGCCAGGGCCCGGCCGAGCTCGCCAACGACCTGGCCGAGGGCGCCCGGGTGCTGGAAGCCGCCCTCGACCTCGTGCCGGCCGGCGACCGGGAGCGGGTCCGGGCGGCGGTGACCGCGCTGCGCGACGAGGACGCCGAGCTGCCCCGCCGGGTCGGCCCGGCGCTCGACCTGGCCCCGCTGCTCTGGGACCACCCGGTCCGCGAGCTGGTCACCACCGGCGACGAGCACACCCTCTGGGTGGACCGGCCGCGGGCGCTCTTCTCCGCCTGGTACGAGTTCTTCCCCCGCTCCGAGGGCGCGATCCCCGCCACCGTCGACGCGCCCGCCCGGTCCGGCACCTTCGTCACCGCCCTGGACCGCCTGCCGGGCGTCGCGGCCATGGGTTTCGACGTGCTCTACCTGCCGCCGATCCACCCGATCGGCCGGGTCAACCGCAAGGGCCCCAACAACGCGCTCACCGCCGGGCCCGACGACGTCGGCTCGCCGTGGGCGATCGGCGCCGCCGAGGGCGGCCACGACGCCATCCACCCCGACCTGGGTACGCCGGAGGACTTCCGCGACTTCATCGCGGCGGCCGCCGAGCAGGGCCTCGAGGTGGCCATGGACCTGGCGTTGCAGTGCGCCCCGGACCACCCGTGGGTGACCGAGCACCCGGAGTGGTTCACCACCCGGGCCGACGGCAGCATCGCGTACGCGGAGAACCCGCCGAAGAAGTACCAGGACATCTACCCGCTGAACTTCGACAACGACCCGGAGGGCATCCGGGCGGAGATCCTGCGGGTGGTGCTGCACTGGGTCGGCGAGGGCATCCGGATCTTCCGGGTGGACAACCCGCACACCAAGCCGTTCGACTTCTGGCACTGGCTGATCTGGGAGGTCAAGAAGGTCGACCCGGACGTGCTGTTCCTGGCCGAGGCGTTCACCCGCCCGGCGATCATGCACGGGCTCGGGAAGATCGGCTTCACCCAGTCGTACACCTACTTCACCTGGCGCACGTCCGCGGCCGAGATGCGGGAGTACTGCGCGGAGCTGGTCGCGGCGGCCGACTACATGCGACCGAACTTCTGGCCCAACACCCCGGACATCCTGCACGAATCGCTGCAGCACGGCGGCCCGCCGATGTTCAAGATCCGGGCGGTGCTGGCCGCGCTGCTCTCCCCCTCCTGGGGCATGTACGCCGGCTACGAGCTGTTCGAGCACGTCGCTCGCCCCGGCGCCGAGGAGTACCTGGACAACGAGAAGTACGAGCTGCGCCCCCGCGACTGGGCCGGCGCGCAGGAGCAGGGCCGCTCGCTCGCCCCGTTCATCGCCACCCTCAACCGGGTCCGCCGCGACAACCCCGCCCTGCACCGGCTGCGCAACCTGCGCTTCCACGACATCGACAACCCGGCGCTGCTCTGCTGGTCCAAGCACGACCCGGACACCGGCAACACGGTGATCGTGGTCTGCTCGTTCGACTCCCGCGCCGTGCAGTGGGGCAACACCACCCTCGACATGCCGGCGCTCGGCTTCGACTGGCACGAACGGTTCACCGTGCACGACGAGCTGACCGGCGCCGACTACGACTGGGGGCAGCGCAACGCGGTGCGGCTCGACCCGTACCTGCAGCCCGCGCACGTGTTCACGGTGCGGCGGCCCGCCGCACCGGCCGAGCCCGACGCCGCGCCGCCGGCCCCCGCGACGACCGACCTGACCGTCGAAGACGTACCCGCCGACCTCTCCGGCGGCACCGCCCCGACCGCACCGGCCGCGAAGGACGACGCACGATGGAGCAGCTGATCGCCGGCCAGGCGCACGACCCGCACGCCACGCTCGGCGCGCACCCCGCCGGCGGGCGCACCACCATCCGGACCCTGCGCCGGGGCGCGACCGACGTGGCCGTGCTCGCCGGCGACGAGCGGCACCCCATGAAACGGATGCACGACGCGGGCGTCTTCGAGGCCGTGCTGCCCGGCGAGGTGCTCGACTACCGGATCGAGGTGGACGGCGCGCCGCACGACGACCCGTACCGCTACCCGCCCACCCTCGGCGACCTGGACCTGCACCTCATCGGGGAGGGCCGGCATGAGCGGCTCTGGGAGGCGCTCGGCGCCCGGGTCTTCGACGAGGGCGTGGCGTTCACCGTCTGGGCGCCCAACGCCCGCGGCGTCCGCGTGGTCGGCGACTTCACCGGCTGGGGGCCGGACGACGGCTGGCCGATGCGCTCGCTCGGGTCCAGCGGGGTGTGGGAGATCTTCGTGCCCGGCGCCACCGTCGGCAGCCGATACAAGTACCGGATCCTCGGCGCCGACGGGCACTGGCGGGACAAGGCCGACCCCCTCGCGGCCCGCACCGAAGTGCCGCCGGCCACCGCCTCCGTGGTGCACCACTCCCGGTACGCCTGGGGCGACGCCGACTGGCTCACCCGCCGGGCCCGGCGGGCGCCGCACCAGGAACCCATGAGCGTGTACGAGGTGCACCTCGGCTCCTGGCGCCCCGGCCTCGGCTACCGGGAGCTGGCCGAGCAGCTCACCGCGTACGTCACCGAGCTGGGCTTCACCCACGTCGAGTTCCTGCCCGTCATGGAGCACCCGTTCGGCGGCTCCTGGGGCTACCAGGTCACCGGCTACTACGCCCCCACGGCCCGGTTCGGCGACCCCGACGAGTTCCGCCACCTCGTCGACCGGCTGCACCGGGCCGGCATCGGGGTCATCCTCGACTGGGTGCCGGCGCACTTCCCCAAGGACGAGTGGGCCCTGGCCCGCTTCGACGGCACCCCGCTCTACGAGCACCCCGACCCGCGCCGCGGCGAGCACCCCGACTGGGGCACGTACGTCTTCGACTTCGGCCGCCGCGAGGTGCGCAACTTCCTGGTCGCCAACGCCCTCTACTGGCTCGACGAGTTCCACGTCGACGGGCTCCGGGTCGACGCGGTCGCCTCGATGCTCTACCTGGACTACAGCCGCCAGGAGGGCCAGTGGGCGCCCAACGTGCACGGCGGCCGGGAGAACCTGGAGGCCATCGCGTTCCTCCAGGAGGTCAACGCCACCGTCTACAAGCAGCACGCCGGGGTGGTGATGATCGCCGAGGAGTCCACCGCGTGGCCGGGCGTCACCCGCCCCACCGCCGAGGGCGGGCTGGGCTTCGGCTTCAAGTGGAACATGGGCTGGATGCACGACACGCTGCTCTACACCTCCAAGGACCCCATCTACCGGCAGCACCACCACCACCAGCTCACCTTCTCCCTGGCGTACGCCTGGAGCGAGAACTACGTGCTGCCGATCAGCCACGACGAGGTGGTGCACGGCAAGGGTTCGCTGGTCGGCAAGATGCCCGGCGACACGTGGCAGCGGCTGGCCAACGTGCGGGCGCTGCTCGCGTACATGTGGGCGCATCCCGGCAAGCAGTTGCTCTTCATGGGCTGCGAACTCGCCGACGACCGCGAGTGGAGCGAGGAGCGCGGCCTCGACTGGTACCTGCTGCACGACCCGGCGCGGGCCGGCGTGCAACGCCTCGTCGGCGACCTGAACCGGGTCTACCGGGAGACCCCGGCGCTCTGGGCGCAGGACACCGACCCGGCCGGCTTCCGCTGGATCGCCGGGGACGACGTCGCCAACAACACCGTCTCGTTCATCCGGATCGCCCCCGACGGCCAGACCCTGGTCTGCGTGGCCAACTTCTCCGCGACCCCGCTGGAGGGCTACCGGGTCGGCCTGCCGGCCGGCGGCACCTGGACCGAGGTGCTCAACACCGACGCCCAGCACTACGGCGGGTCGGGGGTGGGCAACCTCGGGACGGTGCAGGCGGAGAGCGTGCCGTGGCACGGGATGCCGGCCTCGGCGGCGCTGCGCGTGCCACCGCTCGGGGTGCTCTGGCTCCGCCCGGCCTGAGACCTGGCCACCGCTGCCGCCTTCGCGCTGCTCGCCGCTCACTGCTTGTCGCTTGCCGCTCGCTGGTCGCTGGTCGCTGCTCGCCGGTCGCTGGTCGCTGCTCGCCGGTCGCTGGTCGCTAGTCGCTGATCGCTGCTTGCTAGTCGGTGGTCGCTGCATGCCGTTCGTCGTTCGCTGCCTGGCGCCTGATCTTGGAGAGCTGCCGTTCGTGGCGGACGGTAACGCGCCAAGATCTCGGAGAACCACGCACGACGTGAGCGGAGAGTAGCGCCAATGGCCGCAATCCCTACGCTGCGTGGAGATGTCGCGCGGAGCCGCGATCGACCTGAACGGACGTGCATCACCCTCCGTACCGCTGAACGGATGCCGGAACCCGTGACAGACGAGGCGGAGGAGCTTCAATGGCGTGGAGCAGAGGCACAACCAGGCGACGGACGACGGCGGGCCCGTCCCGGAACCGGAAGATCGCGGGCGGCGTGGCGCTGGCACTGACGGCCGGGGCGGCGTTCGCGGTCGCGACCGGCACCGGCCAGGCCGCCGAGAACTGCCAGGGCCTGGACACCGCCCTGCGCAACAACCTGACCTTCATCGCCGACCAGCGCCGCAACCCGGACGCCAACTCGGCCGCCCGGATCGCCAACCGGCAGGCCGTGGCCGACCTCATCCAGCAGCGCCGGGCCACGGCCGGCTGCACCGGCACCGTCGAGGTGGCCGGCGCGGCCTGCCCAGAGGTGCCGTGGGAACAGGCGATGGGCACACAGCTCGACCGGGCCTGGGCGGTCACCGGGCAGATGCGGGGCGAACGCTCCGGCCAGCTCGTCGACCCGCGACTGACCGAGGCGCGGGTGAAACGGCTCGCCGGCCTCCTCAGCGGGGTCCGCGACATCGTGCAGGGCGCCCGGAAGGCACAGGCCGGCGGAGCCGAGGCATCCAGGGCGGGGGCCGGCGGGACCGGGGCGCCCGGGGCCGCTGCCGGCGGGACCGAGTCCTCCGGGGCGGGGGCCGATCAGAGCGGAGCTTCCGGGGCCGGTGCCGCTGGGGCCGGGCCGTCCGGTGCCGGTGGGGCCGACGCCTCCGGTGCCGGTGCGGCTGGGGCCTCCGGGGCCGGTGCGGCCGAGGCCGGCGGCGCGGCCGGTGGCGCCGAGCGGGCCGCTGACATCATCAACGCGATCGGCGGTGTGCTGCAGCAGATCGCCGCGATCATTCAGGCGGCCCAACAGCAGGCGGACGGCGGCCAGCAGGCAGGCGACGCCCAGGACGACCAGCAGGCGGGTGGCGAGCAGGGTGCCGCCGGCCAGGAGGGCGCGGACCAGCAGAACGGCGACGGCGGCGCGGCAGCGGACCAGCAGGGCGCGGCCGAGCAGCAGAACGATCAGGCGGCGGACGGGCAACAGGACGCCGGTCAGGCCGCAGACGGTGAGCAAGCCGCAGACGGTGAGCAGGCCGCAGACGGTGACCAGGCCGCAGACGGACAGCAGGCCGGGAAGCGGGTCGCGGATCGGCTTCAGCAGATCAGGGCACGCATCCAGCAGCTCCGGGCGATAGTCAAGCAGATCCGTGCCGCCCGCCAGGCCGCACGCGACCAGGGCGGCCAGGGCCAGGGCGCGGGCCAGGGCCAGGGCGCGGGCCAGGGCCAGGGCGCCGGCCAGGGCCAGGAGGCCGGCCAGGGTAAGAGCGGCCAGGCCGGCCAGGGCATGAAGGGCCGAGCGGGCCAGGGCATGGACGACCAGGCCGGCCAGGGCATGGACCAGGCCGGTCAGAGCGAGATCTACATGGTGGCCGACCCGAGCGTGCCGGGCTGCGCCCCGGGCGACGCGGGCCAGGGCGCGGGCAACGCCGACGCCGGGAAGCAGGACGACGCGACCGGCGCCAACCAGCAGGAGGGCGAGGCCGACGGCAAGGGCAGCGACCCCGCCGACTCAGCCGACACCGGCGCTGGCATGAAGGACACCGGCGCCGCCGCCGGCACGGGCGACGCCGACATGAACGAGGCCGGCCCGAACACCAACTGACCACCGGCACCTGCAGGTCACGGACCCGGGAACGGACGTGACCCACGATCCACCGGCAGTAACGGCGACCCGCCGGACCGACTCCACGGCCGGGTCGCCGTTCCTGCCACAACGCCACCCTCCGGCGACCGCCTCCCATCCCCGGCCGCCACCCAGAACCAACCCACCCCGTCGATCATGAGGTTGGCGGCAGTAAGAGAGATCCACTTCGCCGTCAACCTCATGATCGACCGAAATGGCCGGCCGAGATGACCGGCCGGGAAGGCCGGCCGAGACGGTCGGTCCGGAAGGTCGGCTGGGGCCGAGGGGCGGAGCTAGACCAGGCCGGCTTCGCGGAGGAGTTTCCAGAGGCCGGCGCCGTCGGGGGCGGCCAGCCACTTCTGGCCCACCGGGCCGGCGGAGGGGCGGCCCGCCGGGGTGGGCAGGCTGCCGGCGAGCACCGACTGGGTGGGCGAGAGCCGGCGGATGGCCACGCCGGCCACGTTGTCCGGGTGGGCGGCGGCGAACTCGCGGTAGATCTCCTGGTCGTGCTGGCCGTCGTCGCCGATGAGCAGCCAGCGGACGTCGGGGAACTCGCGGGCCAGCCGGGCCAGGGTGGCCCGCTTGTGTTCCCGGCCGCTGCGGAACCAGCGGTCGGCGGTCGGCCCCCAGTCGGTGAGCAGCAGCGGCCCGGCCGGGTAGAGGTGCCGGGAGAGGAACCGGGTCAGCGTCGGCGCGACGTTCCAGGCGCCGGTGGAGAGGTAGAAGACCGGGGCGCCGGGGTGTGCGGTGACCAGGCGCTCGTACAGCACGGCCATGCCGGGAACGGCGGCCCGGGCGTGCTCGTCGAGGACGAACGTGTTCCACGCGGCGAGCAGGGGCCGGGGCAGCGCGGTCACCATGACCGTGTCGTCGATGTCGGAGAGGATGCCGAACCGGACCTCCGGGTCGAGGATGCGGACCAGCGCCTCCACCGGTTCGGCGTCGGCCACGCTGAGGCGCACGCAGCCCCAGCCCGGGGTGAAGTCGGCCTTGACGACGGTGTCCACGAAGCCGCTGCGGTCCGCGGTCGCCTCCTGGCGTTCCCCGCCGGCCTCGATGGTGACCTTCGCGTACTTGGCGGGCAGGGTCGTGAAGCTGCGCCAGCCGCGGACCTTCTCCAGCCGGCCGCGCTGCCGGGTGTCGGGGCGGCCGAGCAGCACCCGGCAGAGCACTCGCGCCCAACCGGGTGCGCCGTACCCGGCGTACGCGATGATGTTGGCCTGCCACCCGGTGCGCCGGAGCCGGCGTTCGACGAGGCCGTGCAGGGCGTCCTCGATGCGTGCGGCCCGGTGCAGCTGCGGCACGGCCAGTTGGTCCGGTGGTGTGGGTGGCACGCTGTCACCCTGCCACAACCCACGCGGGCCGGCCACGCGAGTGGTCTGCGCCGATCCACCCCGCCGCCCGGCACCCCCGTGACAGACTGCGGTCGAGGCGACGACGGGGGCGTTGGTCGTGTCGACACCAGAGCGGGACCCGGGACGGTGGCGTCCGGCGCTGGACCGGCCGGCGCTGGTGGCGCTGCTGCTCGGCGCGGCCGGGGTCGGCTACCGGCTGGTGCTGACGCTGCTCACGCTGCCCACCTCGAACAGCGACGAGGCGACGTTCGGGCTGGCGGCGCTGCACATCGCCACCGGCGACGAACGGCCGGTCTTCCTCTACGGCCAGCGCTACATGGGTGTGCTGGAGTCCTACCTGGCGGCGCCGCTGGTCGGCTGGGCGGGGGCGAGCTGGCCGTTGCTGCGGTTGCCGTTGCTGGCGCTGTTCGCGGTGTTCCTGTGGCTGGCGTACCGGTTGACCCGCCGGTTGTTCTCGCCGTGGCTCGCCGCCTTCGTGGTGGGCCTGCTGGCGCTCGGCTCGGAGCGGGTCGTCCGGGACCAGCTCACCGTGGTCGGCGGCCGGCCGGAGGTGAAGCCGGCGGTGCTGGCGATGCTGCTGATCGCGCTCGCCCTCGGCGAGCGCCGGGTCCGGCACCGCTGGCTGGCCACCGGCCTGTTCGGGCTGCTGGCCGGGCTGGCGCTGTGGTCGGACTGGCTGATCGTGCCCTACCTGGCGGTGGCCGGCCTGGTGCTGGTCTGGGCCGCGCCCCGGGACCTGGTGGGCTGGCCGGGGGTGCTGCTGGTGGTGGGCTTCGTGCTCGGTGTCGCACCGGTGGTCAAGGACAACCTGGTCGCCCCGGACGGGCAGGACTCGCTGTCGGTGTTCCGGGAGATCAGCACCAAGGACGGGGTGACGCCGTCGGTGTCCGAGCGGCTGCACGGCGGGCTGCTGGAGGGGGTGCCGCTGGCCTCCGGGCTCTGCCCGATGGACGGCTGCGCCCGCTGGGCCCAGTGGTTCGGGCTGCTCTACCCGGTGTTGCTGGTGGCCGCCGCCGTGCTCGGGCTGGTCGCGTTCCGCCGGGCCGCGGACCCGGCCGCGCGGCTCCGGGCCGTGGCGATCCTCGCCCTGGTCGTCGGTGCGGCGTTGACCCTGCTGGCGTACGCGCGCAGCCCGCTCGCCGCGACCGATCCGCTGGGCAACTCCCGCTACCTGTCGGTGCTCCAGATCTCGCTGCCGGCGGTGCTGTGGCCGCTGTGGCGGGCCGCCGCGCACGCGGTCCGGGCCACGGCTGGCGTGGCGGCGCGGTGCGCCGGGGCGCTGGCCGGCCTGGTGCTGGCCGCGCTGGTGGCCGCCACGGTCGCGGGCACCGTGGCGTTCGTGCGGGACGCCCCGTCGTTGCGGGCCGAGGAGCGGCAGGCCCGGGAGCTGGCCGAGACGGTGCGCCGCGCCGGCCTGCGCGAGGTGTACGGGGACTACTGGACCTGCAACCGGCTGATCTTCAACACCGGCGAGGCGGTGGTGTGCGGGGTGCTCGACGGCGACCTGAGCCCCGGGCAGAACCGCTATCCGGCGTACTGGAAGCGGGTGGGGCGGGCGGCCCGGCCCGGCTACGTGGTGGCCGTCGGCTCGTCGGCGGAGCGCGCGCTGCGCCGGCTGCTCGGCGACCGGGCCGACGCGGCGGTGGTGGCCGAGGTGGGCGGCTATCGCGTGTACCACCCGGATGCCGCCGTGCGGCCGTGGCGCTGAACCCGCGCCGTACGCTGTGCCGATGCTCATCCTGCTGCCTCCGTCGGAGGGGAAGGCCGAGGCCGGCACCGGCCGGCGGCTGGACCTGTCGAAGCTCTCCCTGCCGGAGCTGAACCCGGCCCGGGAGGAGGTGCTGGCCGCCCTGGTCGACCTCTGCGCCGGCCCGGACGAGGGGGCGGCCCGCGACGCGCTGGGCCTGAGCGAGGGGCAGCGCGGCGAGCTGCGGCGCAACGCGCGGCTTCGGGCGGCGGCCACCGCGCCGGCCGGACGGATCTACACGGGCGTCCTCTACGAGGCCCTGGACCTGGCCACGCTGCCGCCGGCGGCGGAGCGGCTGGCCCGCCGCTCGGTGCTGGTCAGCTCGGGCCTCTGGGGCGCGGTCCGCCTCACCGACCGGATCCCGCCCTACCGCTGCCCGATCGGGGCGCGGCTGCCGGGGATCGGGGCGCTGTCGGCGTACTGGCGCCGGGCGCTCGCGGAGGTCATGGCGACGGCCGCCGGGACCGGCCCGGTGCTGGACCTGCGCTCCGGCGCGTACGCGGCCACCTGGGCGCCGCGCGGGACGGTGGCCGAGCGCACCGTGACGGTGCGGGTGCTGCACGAGCGCGAGGTGGACGGGGTGCCGACCCGGTCGGTGGTCAGCCACTTCAACAAGGCCACCAAGGGCCGGCTGGTCCGCGACCTGCTCACCGCCGGCGCCCGCCCGCGTACCGCCGACGCGCTGGTCGGGGCGTTGCGCGAGCTGAAGTACGCGGTCGAGGAGCAGCCGCGGGCGGCCGGCCGGCCCCGCCAGCTCGACGTGGTGGTCACCGAGCTCTGAGGGCGGGTTGCCGCAAATTTTGCTCAAGGCTCGGCCGCAGCGGTTTCGCGGCGCGGACGACGGGGGTCACGGTTAGGGCACCCCGATTCCGACCAAGGAGCTGTTCCGATGGCCCCCGAGTCCACCACCCTGCTCGACCGGCCCCGCCAGCCGTCGCCGCCCCCGCCACTGGACTGGCTCACCCTGGCCGACGCCTTCGAGGTCGCCTGCCTGGTGCGCTGCACCCCGCCGCCGGCCACCGACGCCCGCCGGGTCGACGCCGGCACGCACCGCGGCGGGATCGCCGAGTTCAACCGCGAGGACGCGGCGCAGCGGATGCGGCAGCTGCTGCGGCGGCTGGACGTGCCGGTGGAGCACGAGCTGACCACGGGCGGCCTGCGCCGCCGGTACGAGCTGCACCGGCTGTCGGTGCCCCGGGAGCACCGGCCGGCGTACGCGGCCCTGCTGGAGGCCGGCTGGCGGCAGGGTCGCCGGGAGCTGCTCGGCGGTCCCGTCCCGGGCGCCTCCACGGCCCGCCGGGTGTGGCGGCCCCGGCTGGCCGCCGCGGCGTGGCGGGCGGCGCTGCTGGCCGGCGGGCGGCACGTACGCCGGCACAGCCTCGGCATCCGGCTGGCCGACCGGGACCTGGCCGCGGTGCTGGTGCGGGGCGCGGCGCTGCTGGACGTCCCCGCGGTGCTCCGCCCCGGGGCGGGCTGCTTCCTGGTGAGCGTGGCCAACGGCGCGCACCGGGCGCGGATCGTCGAGAGCGCCGCGCTGGCCCCGGCGGCCTGCTGAGCCGCCCGCCGGTCGTCCGCCGACCCGGGCATCCCCCGGTCGGCGCCCAGCGGCGACAAGCACGGCGGCTGCCTACCGCGGCAACATGGGCGCAACAGCGCCCGGCTAGCGTCCAGTCGTTGCGCCGCGACCCGCGGGCCGACACGTCGGGAGTGTGGATCCAGCTTGCTTCGCCCCAGCGCTGACCATGCCGTACCGCCCGCACCGGGGTGGCACACCGGTGACGTGCGGCAGCTGGCGGCCCTGCTGCGCGAGCACCGGATGGCGGCGCGGCTCAGCCAGGAAGCGCTCGCGGAGACGGCCGGGGTCGCCGTGCGGACCGTACGCAACCTGGAAAGCTCCCGGATCGCCCGGCCGCGTCGCCGGACCGTGGAGGAGCTCGCGAACGCGCTCGGCCTGACCGGCCAACCGCGCGACCGCCTGCTCCGGACGGTGCACGGGATCGCGCCGGCGCCCGGTTGGCAGCACAGCAGCCTCCCCCCGGTGGTGCCCGACTTCGTCGGTCGGCAGGCCGAACTGGACCAGCTGGTCGCGCAGGCACGGCGCCTCACCCGCCAGCCGGGCAACGCCACGGTCGTGATCAGCGGGCAGCCGGGCGTCGGCAAGACCAGCCTGGTCGTGCGGGCCGCGCACGCCCTCGCGGCGGAGATACCCGGTGTCGCGTGCCACGTCGACCTGCGCGGCATGGACCTGGCGCCGCTCTCGGCCGACCAGGCGCTGGAACAGCTCCTCACCACCCTCAGGGGCGGCCGGCGCGGGCCGCTGCCGCCCGGGCCGGGCGAACGGCTCGCCCTCTACCGGATGCTGACCGCCACCCGTCCCGGGCTGCTGGTGCTCGACAACGCGGCCACCGAGGAGCAGGTACGGCCGCTGCTCCCGACGGGTCCCGGCTGGCTGGCGCTGGTCTCCAGCCGGTTCAGCCTCAGCGGGCTGGAGAGCACCGGCCGGCTGCGCCTGACGGACCTCGACGAGGCCACCGCGACGAGGCTGATCGAGGAGATCGTCGGCGCCGACCGGGTGTCGGCCGAACCGGAAGCCACCTCGGAACTCGTCCGGCTGTGCACCGGACTGCCCCTCGCCCTGCGGGTGGCCGGTAACCGGCTCGCCTCCCGACCGTCCTGGAGCATCGGCTGGCTGGTCGAGCGGATCCGCGACGAGACCGGCCGCCTCGACCTGCTGCATCCCGGCGACACCCGGGTCCGGGCCGGGTTCAGCCTGTCGTACGACCAGCTGCCGGAGATCGCGCGGCGGGCCCTGCGCCGGCTCGCGTCGCTGCCCTGGCCGGACTACTCGGCCGGCGCGGTGGCGCAGCTGCTGGGGGTCGACGTCGGCGCGGCCGAGGCGGCGCTGGAGACGCTGGCGGACGCGAGTCTGCTGTCACCGGCGGCGGCGCCCGACCGTTACCTGCTGCACGATCTGCTTCGCGTCTTCGCCGCCGAGCGCCTCACCGCCGAGGAACCGCCGGCGGATCGCGACGAGGCCGTCGCGCGGGTCCGGACGTGGTTGCTCGGGATGGTCGAGGCCGCCGGCCGATGGCTCGACCCCGACCCCAGGCGGGAACCGGCCGCCGGCACCGGATTCGGCGGCGTCCATGCCGCCGTGGCGTGGCTCAGCGCCGAGCGGCACGGCTGGTGGTGGGCCGTGCGGCAGGCCGCGGCGGCCGGGCGGCACCGGGACGTGATCGCGGCCGCCGACGGGCTCTACTGGTACTCGGACCGCTACCACCACGTGATCGACTGGCCGGAGCTCTTCGGCCTCGCCGTCACCGCGGCGCAGGCCAGCGGCGACACGATGGCCGAGGCCGCGCAGCGCAACGCCCTGGGCTGGGCCCAGACCATGGTGCTCGACCGGCCGGCGAACGCGGCCGAGCAGCACCGCGAGGCCTTCCGCCTGGCCACCGCGGCAGGCGACCGGCGCAACCTCGGCTGGGCGTGCTTCTACCTCACCGGGGAGCGCTACCGCGCCGGCGACCTGGCGGGCGCCGCCGAGGCCTGTGCTCGGGCGCTGCGCGAGTTGACCGACGCGGGAGACCTGACCGGGCGGATCATCACGTCGTACACGCTGGCCGACATCCGGCGGCAGCGCGGCGAACCCGCTGCCGCGCTCACCCACCTGCGGCGCGCACTCGACGACTGGCGAGCCGCCATGGTGGACGAGCCGGCCCACCACCTCGCCAGTCGCCCCCTGACAGGGTGGATCCACCACCGGCTCGGACGTGCCCACGCGGACCTGGAGCAGTGGCCCGAGGCGATCGCCTCGATGGAGGCGGCAGCCGCCGACTTCGCGGCCGGGGGCGACCCGTACGGTTCTGGTGAAGCCGCGCTGGGCCTCGCCGAGGTGCTGCTGCGGGCCGGGGACTCCCGCGGGAAGCGGGTGCTGCTGGACGCGGTACGGGATTTCGAGGCCGACGGCGACCAGGCGCGAGCGGCTCGGGCCCGGCAGCTGCTCGACCCCCGACCGGGCCTCGATACGGCAAATTGCCGGTGATCTTGCCTGGTCGACCACGGTCGTCGACCTTAGCGTCTCCTTGAACGTCATCCAGGTTGCTGACGACGAATCGCAGCCCACCAGTGGTGGTGAACCGAACCGGTCGGGTGGCGTCGGCATCTCCTCCGGATCGAGGGGTGCATCCACGCTTGGGAGCGCTTCCAAGCAGTAGTTCTGGAAGGAGCCTCGTGGCTACGAGCACGAGTAGTACCCGGCACCGAAGAGGACTGGCGGTTCCGCTGCTGGTTCTCGCCCTGGCTGGCGCCGGCACGGTCGCCACCGCGGGCACGGCGTCGGCAGCATCGACCGGGCCGGGCCGGGTGGCGGACAGCGGCCTCGACTTCGGACCGGCCAGGAGCGGTGACCGGGTGGATCTGACCGGCGGCGGGGGCCGGACCGGGAAGCCCGACACGAAGCCGAAGAGCACGCCCACCGGTCCCGCGCGGTACGTGGTCGAACTGGCTGAGGATCCGGTGACGACGTACACCGGCGGGATCTCGGGCCTGGCCCGGACCCGCCCGTCAGCCGGCAGGCGGCTGGAGCCGCACTCGGCGGCGGCCAAGGCGTACCGGCAGCACCTGGACATCCAGCGCAGTGCCGTGGCCGAGGCGGCCAAGGTCAAGGTCGACCAGGTCTACACCACCGCCTTCGACGGCTTCTCCGCCACGCTGACCCCCGCCCAGGTCGACGCGTTGAAGCGGGACAAGCGGGTCCGTTCGGTCACCGCTTCCCAGTCGTTCAGCATCAACCAGGCGACGCCGGGCGAGGCCACGCCCACCCCGACGACCGCCGCACCGACGACCGCCGCACCGACCGGCGACGCGGCCACCGGCGCCACGACCGCCGGTGCGCAGACGCCTGCGAAGCCGGGCAGCGGCACCGGCGCCGGGATCGTGATCGGCGTCCTGGACTCCGGCATCTGGCCGGACAGCCCGTCGTTCGCCCGGACCATGCCGGCCCCGGCAGGCTGGCACGGCACCTGCCAGACCGGGTACGCCTTCGTGGTCGAACACTGCAACGGCAAGATCGTCGGTGCCCGGTACTTCGCCGACACGTACCTCGCGGCTGCGGGCGCGCTGCCGGAGGGCGAGGTCCTGTCCCCCCGGGACATGGTCGGGCACGGTACGCACACCGCGTCGACCGCGGCCGGACTGCCGGTCGAGCACGTCACCATCTCGGGGCGGGACTTCGGTGCGATCTCCGGCGTTGCGCCGGACGCGCAGATCGCCGTCTACAAGGTCCTCTGGGGCGGTTCGGGGTACGACGCCGACATCATCGCCGGCATCGACGCCGCGGTCGCCGACGGCGTCCAGGTGCTCAACTACTCGATCGGGAAGCAGTTGGGGGACTGGGAACCGAACACCCCCATCGGCACCGCCTTCCTCAACGCCACGCTGGCCGGGGTCTTCGTCTCGGCGTCCGCCGGCAACGACGGCTTCAGCGGCGCGATCAGCAACGCCCAGCCGTGGGTGACCACGGTCGGCGCGGCGGTGACCAACGTGAACGAGGGAACGGTCCAACTCGGCAACGGCACCAGGATCGTGGGCGCCTCGCTGGACGTCCTCCCCGGTGGCAAGCCCCGCCCGCTGGTCTTCGGCGAGCAGGCCGGCACGTTGGCGGACGGCTCGGCGTACTGCTACGGCCTGGACCCGGCGAAGGTCAAGGACAAGGTGGTCGCCTGCGCCCTGGACTACCCGTACGGCCAGGTGGCGGAGGCCAAGGCCAACGGCGCCGCGGCGGTCGTCCTCTTCGACCCCTGGGGCAACTTCCGGGTCAACTCGATCTACGACTTCCCGGTGCTCTACCTGAACACCAGGGAGCAGTCCGGCAAGCTCTTCAACTACCTGATGCGCCACGCCACCGACGGCACCGCGCTGGTCACCTCCGGCGGTGACGGCTCCAGCGTCCCCGGCGTGCCGAGCGTCGCGGACTACTCGTCCACCGGGCCGGACAAGACGCACACCGGGCTCATGAAGCCCGACCTGGTCGCGCCGGGCAGCGACATCATCGCGGCGGTCTCCCCGCCCGGTAACTTCGGCCGGCAGTACGATGCGTACTCCGGCACCTCGATGGCGGCACCGCAGGTGGCCGGCGCGGCCGCGATCCTGCGGGCGGAGCACCCCGACTGGTCGCCCGGGGCGGTCGCCTCGGCGCTGCGGACCACCGCCACCGACACCGTGGGCACCGACAACCCGCTGGCCCAGGGCAGCGGCATGCTGGCCCCGGACCGGGCCGACGACCCGGGGCTGGTCATCGAGCCGGCCGCCGCGGACCTGGTCGCGTTCGCCGCGGCGGCGCAGCCGGACGGCCGGGACCTGAACCTGCCGTCGATCTCGCTGCGCGAGTACGACGGGACCAGGTCGGTGACGCTGACCCGCAAGCTGACCAACGTCGGCGGCAGGCAGGAGACGTACCAGGCCTCGGTCACCGGGCTGCCGGGCATGCAGGTCAGCGTGTCGCCGAAGGCGGTGACGGTGCCACCGGGCAAGACCGCCACGGTCACCATCACGCTGCGACGCGGCAGCGCACCGTGGGACCGCTATGTCACCGGCGCGATCACCTGGCGCAGCACTGCCCACGAGGTACGGATTCCGGTCGCCGCGCGCCCGTGGGGCATCTCCCCCCGGATCTACGACGACAACCTGGAGGAGTTCGGCCGGCTCGTCAACGGCGCCTACGGGCTGCTCGAGCCGGGCTTCACCGGCAAGATCTCCGGCCGGTCGACCGGCTACACCCCCATCCAATGGGACTCGTACTCGATGCCGGCGGGAGTCAACGGCGGCGTCTTCGACCCGGAGGCCCTCGGAGTGCGGGCGCACACCTTCACCGTGCCGGCGGGCAGCGCCGGGATCGTGGTGGAGACCGCCACCGACGACCCGAACACCAATCTCGACCTGTGGCTGTACAAGGGTGACAAGCTCGTGTACCGGAGTGCCGCCGACTGGCACAGCAGTGAGCGGGCCTGGGCCTTCATGCCGGAAGCCGGCACCTACACGGCGTACGTCTTCGCGCAGGCCTCCGGCGGCCCGGTCGTCGACTACCGGCTCGGCCACGTGATCCTCGGCCGCGACGGCCACTACGCCCCCGCCACGCTGGAGCTGCCGGCCAGGGTGGAACGGGGCACGACCCCGTCGTACAAGCTCCGACCGAACGCTCCGCTGGAGGAGAACGTCGAGTACTGGGCGTACACCGAGTTCGCCATCAACGGGGAGGTGGTCCCCGGACATCTGGCCTCCACCACGCAGTACTTCTGGGAGTGACGCGCTGATACCAGGTTCGGTGGGGCGGAGCCGTCAGCTCCGCCCCACCGGGCCGCCGCGCCGCCGGCCCGGCGGGCTTGCGCGGCGGGCCGTGCACGGCGCACAGTGCAGCCCGTGAACGGACACTGGCCCGTGCCCGGCCGACGCCGGGCCGCCGCGCCGATGGCGCTCGTGCTGCTGCTGGTGTCCGCACTCGCCGGGCTCGCCGGTTGTCGGGACGAGCCGACCGAGCCGGTGCGGATCCGGATCGCCACGGGTAGCCCCACGGCCGTCTACCACGCCTTCGGCCAGTCGCTGGCCGCGCTGCTCAACCGGGAGCTGCCCGGTGTGCAGGCCAGCGTGGAGGTCACCGCGGCGTCCGCGCAGAACGTCCGGCTGGTCGGCTCCGGCCAGGCGGAGCTGGGCTTCACCCAGGCCGACGTGCTGCCGCCGCGCGCGCCGGAGCACCCCACGGTGCTCGCCGTGGCCCGGGTCTACGACGACCTGCTGCACCTGGTCACCACGGCCGGCGGTCCGGTACGCACCCTGGCCGACCTGCGGGGCCGGCGGGTGTCGGTGGGCGCCGACGGCTCCGGCACCGAGGTCACCGCCAGCCGGCTGCTGGCCGTCGCCCAACTCGGCGGCGACCAGGTCCACCAGGAGCATCTCGGCCTGGACGCCTCGGTGGCGGCGCTGCGCGCCGGCCAGATCGACGCCTTCTTCTTCTCCGGCGGCCTGCCGGTGCGCGGCGTCACCGAGCTGGCCGGCAGCACCTCGCTGCGCATGGTCGACCTGGGCGACTGGACCGAGCCGCTGCGCCGCGGGTACGGGCAGGTCTACGTGACCCGGGACATCCCCCGCTCGGTCTACGGGGCGAACCCGGTCAGCACCGTGGCCAACCCGAACTACCTGATCGCCCGCGCCGACCTGCCGGCGGCGCTGGTGCGCGAGGTGACCCGGCTGCTGATGGAGCGCCGGGAGGAGCTGGCCGCCGCGCACCCGGCGGCCGGCCGGATGAGCCCCCGGGCGGCGATCGTCACCACCCCGCTGCCGCTGCACCCGGGCGCCGCCGACTGGTACCGCGCCACCAAGCCCTGAGGCGCGCTCAGCGGCGCCCGGCGTCGGAGCCGACCGCGTCGACCGGGTCGTCGCCGAGCACCGGAGCGGGTTCGTCCGGCTCGACGGGCTCGTCGTCCGGCGCCGGGAACCACACCTCCGCGACCAGCCCCCGTGGCTCGCCCTGACGCATGGTGAGCCGGCCGTCGGAGGCGTCGACCAGCACCGCGACGATCGTCAGCCCGAGCCCGGCGCCGTCGACGTTCTGCACGTCCGGCGCCCGCCAGAACCGCTCGGTGGCCTGGTCGAGCTGGCCGGCCGTCATGCCGGGGCCGGTGTCCCGCACCTCCAGCGCGATCCCGCCGTCGGCCGGGCGTACGGTCACCGTCACCGCTCCCCCGGCGCCGCTGAACTTGACCGCGTTGTCGATCAGCGCGTCGAGCGCCTGGTCCACGGCGGTCGGCACGGTCCGGGCGTACGCCGGCGCGCCGGCGCCGTGGAGGGCGAGGGTGACCGACCGGTGCCGGGCGAGCGGCAGCCAGGCCGCCACCCGGGAGGCGGCGATTCCGGCGGCGTCCACGGTGACCCGCTGGTTCTCCTCCCGCTCGGCGCGGGCCAGCGTGAGCAGCGCGTCGAGCACGGTGGCCAGGCGGTCGGTCTCCTCCAGCGCCAGCTGGTGCTCGGCCCGGCCGTCGGGGTCGGTGAGGCTCGGCCCCAGCTCCTCCACCCGCAGCCGCAGCGCGGTGAGCGGGTTGCGCAGCTGGTGGCTGGCGTGCGCGACGAACGCCCGCTGCCGGTCCATCACGTCGGAGACCGCGTCGGCCATGGCGTTGAAGCTGGTGGCCAGCCGGCGCAGCTCGGGCGGGCCGAGGCGGGGGCGGACCCGGGCCCGCCGGTGTCCCTCGGCGATCTCGTGGGTGACCGCGTCCAGCTCGGTGACCGGGCGCAGCACCCAGCCGGCCAGCCCGAACGCGGTGGAGACGCAGGCCAGCACCGCGAGCAGGCCGATCCCGGCGAGCAGCAGCCACCAGGCGGTGACGGTGCGGCGCACCTTGGCCGCCGGGGTGGTGGTGACCACGGCGCCGAGCACCTCGCCGCCGTCGTTGATCGGGACCGCCACCACCAGCGGCCCGTCCACCCAGGGTCGGACCGCCTCCGGCCGGCTGAACTGCTGCCCGGACAGCGCGGTGTCCAGGGCCAGGTCGGTGCCCGCGCCGAACTCCCAGCGCGTCGAGGCGACCACGGTGCGGCGGTCCCGGTCGACCACGGCCGCCCCGATGCCGTAAAGGTCGTCGTAGGCGGCGAGTTCCGCGTCCAGCGGGCCGGGGGTGCCGCCGCGCAGCGCCGGACCGGCCAGCGAGGCGAACCGGGTGGCGTCGGCGAGCCGGTCAGCGCGCACCCGGTCGGTCTCCCGGGTGGCCAGGGTGGCCGCCAGCGGGGTCTCCAGGGCGAGCAGCACCAGCACCATCAGCAGCAGATAGCTGATCACCAGCCGGCGACGCACGTGGCCTCCTCACTCGCCGCGGAGCCGGTAGCCGACCCCGCGGACGGTTTCCACAAGCGTCGGGTCGCCGAGCTTGCCGCGCAGCGAGCCGACGTGCACCTCCACGGTGTGCCGGTCGGCCCAGGTGGTGCCCCAGACGTCGAGCAGGATCCGGTCCCGCGGTACGGCCACCCCGGGCTGGCGGGCCAGGGAGAGCAGGATGTCGAACTCCTTGCGGGTGAGCGCCACGGGCCGGCCGGCCACGGTGACCGTCCGGCCACCCACGTCGATGCGTACGGCGCCGGCCTCGATGAGACTCCGCTCCGGCGCGGTGTGCGCGGCCCGGCGCAGCACCGCCTCGATCCGCGCCTGGAGCTCCACCATGGAGAACGGTTTCACCACGTAGTCGTCGGCGCCCAGCCGCAGCCCGAGCACCCGGTCGCGTTCCTCGCCCCGGGCGGTCACCGCGATGATGCCGAGCTGGCTGCTGCGCCGGCGCAGCTCCCGGCACAGGTCGGTGCCGTCCCCGTCGGGCAGGGTCAGGTCGAGCAGCACCAGGTCGCAGGGGGCGGCGGAGAGCGCGGCCTCGACGGTGGCGGCGTGCTCCACCTCGTACCCGCGGCGGGTGAGCGCCGACGAGAGGGCGGCGGCCACCCGACGATCGTCCTCGACCAGGAGGATCCGCACCCGTGCCTCCATCCGCTCGACGTGCTGCCCTGCGAATGGTGGCAGACGACGCGGCGGGACGGGAGGCCCGGTGGGCTTCTAGGCTGCGGTGGTGATCTACAAGATTCTGACCGACAGCGAGTGGGAGCAGGCGCGGGCGGACGGGCGGTTCACCGGCACCGCGATGGACCGGCAGGACGGCTACATCCACCTGTCCGCGGCGGACCAGGTGGTGGAGACCGCCCGCCGGGTCTTCGCCGGGGTCACCGGCCTCACCGTCCTCGCCGTGGACGAGACGCGGCTCGGCGACGCGCTGCGCTGGGAGGTGTCCCGGGGCGGCGCGCTCTTCCCGCACCTCTACGCGGCGCTGCCGGTGGACGCGGTGGTGGCCGCGCATCCCCTGCCCGCCGACCGGCCCGCCGCCGACGCGGTGGCCGAACTGGTGGCGTGACGGCTCGCTATGCTGCGACGTGCCCGCCCGCCGGCTCCGGGAGCCCGGCGCGGCCGGGTGGCCCTGGCCCGGCCGGGCGCGCGGCGGTCAGCCGGCGCGGCCGTCCGGCACCGACGGCGCGACGACGCGCCCTGCCACGATGCGAGTTGACATGACTGACACCAACGACCGGCCCGCCTCCGTCTTCGTCCACCCGACGGCCGACGTGGAGGACGGCGCCACGGTCGGCGACGGCACCAAGGTCTGGCACCTGGCCCACATCCGGTCGAGCGCGCAGGTCGGCGCCGGCTGCGTCATCGGCCGCAACGTGTACGTCGACGCGCAGGTCACCGTCGGCGACCGGGTGAAGATCCAGAACAACGTCTCGGTCTACCAGGGCGTGACCATCGAGGACGAGGTGTTCGTCGGCCCCTGCGCCGTGTTCACCAACGACTTCCGCCCGCGCGCCCAGAACCCGGACTGGACCATCACCCCGACCATGGTCCGCCGGGGCGCCTCGATCGGCGCCAACGCCACCCTGGTCTGCGGCATCGAGGTGGGCGAGTACGCGATGATCGCCGCCGGCTCGGTGGTCACCCGCGACGTCAAGCCGTACCAGCTGGTGGCCGGCAACCCGGCCCGGCCGAAGGGCTGGGTCGACGAGAAGGGCGAGGTCGTCTCCCGGGACGTCGACAACCCGCCGCACCAGGGCTGAGCGCGCGCGGCGGCGCCGCGACGCGAGCGGGCCCCGGCCGTCACACGGCCGGGGCCCGAAATCGCGGAAGGGTCAGCCGCCGATGACCACGCGGCGGACGCCGGCCCAGCGCGCCGGGTCGGTGACCCGGCGGCCGTCGACCAGCACCGTCACGCCCGGCAGGTCGGCCGGGGTGAGGTTGCGGTACTCGGCGTGGTCGGCCTGGATGACCGCCGCGCCGACCGGCTCGCCCTCGTAGCCGGGCAGGCCGTGCGCGGCCAGCTCCTCATTGGTGTACATCGGGTCGGCGACGTACGGGACGGCGCCCCGCGCGCGCAGCGCCTCGACGGTCGGGAAGACGCCGGAGAACGCGGTCTCCTTGACGCCGCCCCGGTAGGCCGCGCCGAGCACCAGCACGCCCACCCCGGTCAGGTCCCCGTACGCGGCGGCGAGCAGGTCGACGGCGTACTCCGGCATGGCGGCGTTGGCCTCGCGGGCCGAGCGGACCACGGTGGCCGCCGGGTCGTTCCACAGGTACATCCGCGGGTAAATCGGGATGCAGTGGCCGCCGACGGCGATGCCCGGCGAGTGGATGTGGCTGTACGGCTGGGTGTTGCAGGCCTCGATGACCTTGGTGACGTCGACGCCCACCGTGTCGGCGAAGCGGGCGAACTGGTTCGCCAGGCCGATGTTGACGTCGCGGTAGGTCGTCTCGGCGAGCTTGGCCAGCTCGGAGGCCTCGGCCGAGCCGAGGTCCCAGACGCCGTTCGGGCGGTCGAGGTCGGGCCGCTCGTCGAAGTCGAGCACCGCCTCGTAGAAGCGCACGCCGTGCTCGGCCGACGCCTCGTCGATGCCGCCGACCAGCTTGGGGTAGCGGCGCAGGTCGGCGAAGACCCGGCCAGTGAGCACCCGCTCCGGGCTGAACACCAGGTGGAAGTCCTGGCCGGCGGTGAGGCCGGAGCCCTCCTCCAGCATGGGGGCCCAGCGGTTGCGGGTGGTGCCGACCGGCAGGGTGGTCTCGTAGCTGACCAGGGTGCCGGGCTTGAGGCCACGGGCGATGGCCCGGGTGGCGTCGTCCATCCAGCCGAAGTCCGGCACGCCCTCGGCGTCGACGAAGAGCGGCACGACCACGACGACGGCCTCGGACTCGGCGACCGCGGTGGCCGTGTCGGTGGTGGCCGACAGCAGCCCGGCGGCGACCGCCTCCTTCAGCTTGACGTCCAGGTCGGTCTCGCCGGGGAACGGCACGGCGCCGTCGTTGACCAGCTGGACGACCCGCTCCGAGACGTCGGCACCGATCACGCGGTGCCCCTTCGAGGCGAACTGCACGGCGAGCGGCAGACCGATCTTGCCGAGCGCGACGACGCAGATGTTCATGAAACTACTTTCCTCCAGAGGGCCGCATTCGGCGCAGGCGGGCAAGGAACCGACCGGGGGTCACCGGCGTGATCGCGACGATCACCTGGCCCTTGTGATTGGTGGTGGGCGTGACGAGGTGGAGCCGGACGCCGCGCCGGGCCAGCCGCCGGGGCGCCGCGACGCGGCGGTCCGTCCGGAGCGGCGCCGAGGCGACCCCGCCCAGCGCGGTCACCTCGGCACGCACCACCCGACGCTCCCCGTTCGCCGCGGCGACCGCGAGCAGCCGGTCCACCGCGAAGTCCGTCCGTACGACGGTACCGGTGCCGTCGGGCGCGACCGACGTCACACCCGCCACCTCGCCCACGCTGACCCGGACCGCCCCGGGGGCCAGTTCGGACAGCACGGCCCAGGGGCTGCCCGCGGTGACCACCAGGGCGCGGGCGCCGCTGGCGTCCCGGCCCCAGGCCAGCTCGGTCGCGGTCAGCCTGGCCAGCACCTTGCCGGCCCGGTCGGTGACGTCGTACCAGTCGTCCGGGTAGCCGAACGCCGGGTCGCGGAAGCCGACGTGGTGGGCGTACCAGCGGCCGTCGGCGATGGTGACCTCGGGCAGCGCCTTGTCGGCCTGCTGCCCGATCAGCTCGCGCAGCTGCGCCAGGTCGCCGTCGCGCGCCACGGCGAGCCGCAGCCGCTCCGCGGGTGCCATCCGGGCCAGGACGCCCTCGGTCAGGTACGCCTCGGCGAGCTTGCGGATCCGGTCGTGGACGTGCTGCTGGACGTCCGGGGACAGGCCCAGGAACTCCGCCCGGAGCAGCTTCGCCACCTCCCAGCTGAAGTGGCGCAGCAGCACCGCGTCCCGGCGTGGGCCCGGCTCGATGAGCCCGGCCACGAAACCGACCAGTTCCTCGGCGCAGCGCAGCCGCTCCTCGAAGCGGCTGGCGTAGGTGATGTTCTGCGCGTTCTCCCGCTTGACCGCGTAGTAGTACTCGTAGTCGGCGAGGACGGAGATCTTGTCCGCCCGGAAGCAGGCCTCCAGCGTGAACGGCTGGTCGCTGCCCATCGGCATGTCGGTGCGGAACCGCAGGCCGTGGCGCTCGACCAGGGCCCGCCGGAACAGCTTGGTGTTCGACAGCGACCAGGGCAGCGCGCTGTCGAACAGGTCGAGCCGTTCCTGGGTGTTCGCGTAGACCGCCTGGTGCACGTAGCGCTTGTTGGTGCCGACCATCCGGCCGAGCACCACGTCGGAGTCCCACCGGTCGGCGGCGGCCACCAGCCGCTCCAGCGCCTCCGGGCCGAGGTGGTCGTCCGAGCCGATGAAGAAGACGTACCGGCCGTGGGCGTGGTCCAGGCCGAGGTTGCTCGGTGCGGCCGGGCCGCCCGAGTTGGCCTGGTGCAGCACCCGGACCGTCTCCGGGTAGCGGGCGGCGTACCGGTCCAGCTCGGCGCCGCTGCCGTCGGTGGAGCCGTCGTCGACCGCCACGATTTCCAGCCGGTCCAGCCCGATGGTCTGCCCGACCAGCGACTCCAGGCAGCTGGTGAGGTACGGCATCGTGTTGTAGACGGCGACGACCACCGTCACGTCCGGCTGACGGCTCACGCGCCGGCCCCCACCGAGGTCGGGACCGGGTCGCCGGCCGGCCGGGACGGGGCGTCGGGCAGCAGCCGGGAGTAGACGCCGTCGAGCACCTGCGCCTGCGCCTCCCAGGTCCAGCCGGCCAGCAGACCGGGCCGGTCGTACGCGGCGCGGTAGCGCGCCGGGTCGGCGAGCACCGCGGTGACCGCCCGGACGAAGTCGGCCACGTCCTCGGCCGTGAACACCTCGCCCTGCCCGGTCTCCCGGACAGTGTCCGCCATCGTCCGTACGTCGGAGACGACCAGCGGGAGGCGGGCGTGTGAATACTCGAAGAACTTGGTGATCAGCGCGATCTCGTGGTTGGGCCAGTGTTGGATCGGGATGACGCCGACCTGCGCGCCGGACAGGAACCGGACCACCTGGTGGTGCGGGACGTAGGGCAGCAGGTGCACGCGGTCCGCCACGCCCAGCTCGCCGGCCCGGGTGACCAGGCCCTTGACGTAGGCCGAGGTGGGCTTGTTGACCACGAACGCGACGTGTGCGCCGGGCAGCCGGGGCAGTGCCTCGACCATCACCCCGAGGCCGCGCTTGACGGCGGCCACCCCGCTGTAGACCAGCAACGGGGTGTCCGGGCCGATGCCGCAGAGCGCGCGGATGTCCGGCACCGGCTCGCCCGCGTCGGCCGGCAGCTCGTCCACGGCCGGGGCGTTGAGCACCACGGCCGGGCGCTCCGCCAGCCCGTGCTCGCGGCGCAGCAGGTCGGCCAGGCCGCCGGAGACGGTCATCGTGGCGTCCGCGTACGGCACGTACTCGCGCTCGTGCGCCACGTTGCCGGGCAGCCAGCGGGCGTTGTCCCGCCACGGCTGCACACCCGGCAGGTACTCGTGGGCGTCCCAGACCAGCGCGATCCGGCGGCCCTTGGCGGCGGCCCGGACCTTCGCGCGGGCGCCGACGCCGATCATCCGGAAGTCGTTGGCGTGGATCAGGTCCGGGGCCAGCTCGTCGACGACCGGGCCGTAGGCCAGCTCGTAGTCCCACAGCCCCGGTTCGAGGCGGCGCCACGCGCCGTCGCCGCGCAGCCGCTGCCAGAACAGCGTGTACGCCCGGTCCCAGGGGCCGTCGAGCTTGCGGCTCTTCCGGGCCTGGTTGAGCTGCCGGTTGCGGAAGCCCACCCACTTGCGGGTCAGGCCGGCGAGCTTCTCCTCGGCCCGCAGCGCGGCCCAGGGCAGCCCGCCGGGCCGGCCGGCGCCGGACTCCCGGGCCGCGGTGGTCAGCGCCGCCCGCCGGACCGCCAGGTCGGCCCGCCAGGCCCTCACGGCCTGGGAGCGGTGGGCGGCGATGCCGGACGGCGGGTAGGCGAACGGCCGGCGCAGCCACACCCGCCGGAACTCGTGCCGGCGCTTGGCGAGCGGCTCGGGCATCGGAATCAGGCGGACCTCGGCGTCGCCGAGTCGCCAGCGCTGCGGCTGCCCGACGGGCGCGCGCCCGAGGAGGACGACGTCCCAGCCGGCCTCGGCCGCCGACCGGGCGGCCTTCTGTACCCGGGAGTCACCGATGACCCCGTTGTCCACCAGCATGACGACCCGTCCCCGGGTGGCCGCCGGGGCGGTCGTGCCGTCAGATCCCATTCCTGCCCGTCTCCGTTGTCACCAGCACCGCACCCGCGGACCCGAGCGAGTCTACGACAACGGGTCCGCGGGAAACGCCCGCCGCCGTCGGCGGTCCGCGGCCTCCGGCGCCGATTGCTACCCTCCATGCTGTTCAACGACCGGCGACCTCGCCAGTTCCCCGGCCGGGCCGGCGTCGAGCCTCTCCGACGGGCCGCGCCCGCCGTCGGATCACCCCAGCTCAGCGCGGACAGGATCGCAGTATGGACATGGTGACAACCGAGGAGCCGAGCCGGCCGACGCCGCCCCCTTCGGCCACACAGGCGAGCCCCCTCCCGGATCGTCCCCGCCTCGGCCGCCGGCTGACGGCGGCCGGCCGGGCCGCGCTGCCCGCGCTCGCGGCCTACGCCGTGATCCGTCTGGTCGGGGTGCTGACCGTGTACGTCTGGGCCCGCAACCTGGGGCTCTCCCCCGAGCAGCGGCTCAGCAAGTCGGACGGCACCTACTACCTCTCGATCGCCCAGCACGGCTACGACGGGTACGTGAAGACGCAGAGCGACATGGCGTTCTTCCCGCTCTACCCCGGCCTCACCGGCGTCCTGGACCGGATCAGCCCGTTCAGCCCCCGCGAGGCGGCGCTGATCGTGGCGTGGCTGGCCGGGCTCGCCGCCGCCTGGGGGCTCTTCGCGATCGGGGCACACCTGCACGACCGGCGCACCGGTGTAATCCTGGCCGCACTCTGGGCCGCGCTGCCGCACGCCATCGTCGAGTCGATGACCTACAGCGAGAGCCTGTTCACGGCCCTGGCGGTCTGGACGCTGTACGCGCTGCTGCGCAACCAGTGGCTCACCGCCGGCGTGCTGTGCCTGTTCGCCGGGTTGACCCGGCCGACCGCCTCGTCGTTGATCCCGGTGGTGGGGCTCGCCGCGCTCGTGGCGATCGTCCGGCGGCGGGACGGCTGGCGGCCCTGGGTCGCCATGCTGCTCGCCCCCGCCGGCTGGCTCGGCTACCTGGCCTGGGTGGGCACGCAGACCGGGCGGCCGGACGGCTGGTTCCACATCCAGTCCGCCGGCTGGGGCAGCACCTTCGACCTGGGCGCGTACACCGTCCGCCGGGGCCAGGAGGTGCTCGCCGAGACGACCACGCCGCAGATGCTGGTGGTGAGCGTGGTGTCGCTGCTGGCGGTGATGTTGTTCGTGCTGAGCCTGCTCGACCGGCAGCCCTGGCAGCTGCTGCTCTACAGCGGGCTGCTCCTGGTCACCACGCTCGGCGCCGCCGGCTACTACCACGCCAAGGCGCGGTTCCTGCTGCCGGCGTTCGCGTTGCTGCTCCCGGTCGCGGCGGGTCTGGCCCGGGCCGGCTGGGCCCGGGCGGTCACCGTGCTGGTGGCGGCCACCATCTTCTCCGCCTACTTCGGCGGATACCTGCTGCTGATCTGGACGAAGTCGCCGTGACCGGTCACCCGGTGCGGGCGGGGACGCCCGTCACCGGGTGAACGGGCGCACGTCCCACAGCCAGACGTCGTCGACCTGCCGCCCCGGGCCGTACAGGGCGTCCAGCACGCTCCTCAGGTTGTCGTGCCGCCGGGCGCCCACCGGCAGCGCCACGGCGTCGGCCTTCCAGTAGCGGACGTCGGCGCGCGCCTGGGCGATCTCCGCCGGGTCGACCCGGGTGTCCCGTTCGCCCCGGGAGACGGCGGTGAGCAGCTTCGCGGTCGGCTGCGGTTCGACGCCCCACCGGCCGGTGGCGTCGGTCGCGGAGACCGGGCCGAGGAAGTAGCCCTCGGGGACGGCGAAGCCGACCAGCCCGGCGGAGCTCCAGTACACCGAGGTCATCTGGTTGACCGGGACGGGCACCAGGGTGCGGCCGGGCGCCACGTGGTCCTTCCACGCGCCGCTGGAGACGAAGTCGGGGGCGGGGACCCGGCTGCGGGCCTCCAGCGGCGTCGGCAGGACCGGCAGCAGCGCCGCCAGCGCCACTGCGGCGGCCAGCCAGGGAACCAGGCGGGCCCTGCCCGCGCCGGTCGCCCGCATCCGGACGAGGCGGTCCCCGGCGAGCGCGAACAGCACGCCGAGCGCCGCCGTGGTGATCAGCGCGAACCGGGAGACCACCACCGAGTCGAACACCGGCAGCTCGCTCACCAGCGCGAACGGTGCCGGGACAGCGGTACGCCGGGTGCCCCAGGTCCAGGTCGTGCCGATCGAGAAGAGCGCGGAGATCGCGATCACCACGCCGAGCACCCGGCCGGCGATCTCCCGGCGCAGCCACCAGCAGGCGAGAAGCGCCAGGACCACCACCGGCCAGCCGTAGAAGCTCGACTGCTCGGTGGTGTTCGGAGCCCAGTGCAGCGCGCTGGTGGGGCTGCCCGCCACCGACTCGGTGGCGTAGCGCACGAACGAGCCGAGGGTCAGCGCGTAGTCGTCCGGGTCGCCGGGGTGCCCGACCCGGTGCTGCGGCCCGGCGAACTGCATCCAGAGCGGGTACGCCGCCGCCGCGGCGACCAGCACGCCGGTGATCGCGAGCCCGCCGAGCACCGGCCGGACCCGCCGCAGCGCCTCGCGGGGCCGGAAGATCACGTAGCCGACCACCAGCATGAGACAGCCCAGCGCCAGCAGGAAGAGGATCTCCAGGCTGACGAAGAACTGCGCCACCACGAGGCCGCCGAGCACCAGGCCGTCCCGGACCGGGCGGCCGTCGCGGGCCAGGCGGACGACCCGCCACACGATGAAGGGCACCAGCCACTGGGCGGTGATGTGCGGGTGCCCGTTGCTGTGCGAGACGAGGGCCGGAGCGAAGGCGCAGAACAGGCCGCCCGCGAACGCCGCCACCCGGGACGGGACCAGGTGCCGGGAGAGCACGTGGTACCAGGCGTACCCGGTGCCGGCCAGGTTCAGCGTGATGAACAGCAGGTAGGAGAAGGAGGCGCCGAACAGCAGGGTGACCGGTGCCAGCACCAGGCCGGGCAGCTGCATCCCGACGTTGGTCATCAGGTTCACGCCGCTCGGGGCGTTCTGCAGCGTGGTGAAGAACGGGTTCTCCAGGTGGCTGACCGCGTGCGCCGCGTACGCCAGCATCCACTCGTTGAAGCCCTGGTCGTTGGGGCGGCTGCCGAGCAGCTGGCCGGCGGGGTCGCGCCAGCCGCGGGCGGTCACCCAGAAGGCGCCGGCCAGGAAGACCGCGGCGGCCAGGAGGTCCGGGCGCAGCCGGCGCCAGCGGGTGCCGCCGTCCGGGCGTTCGGCCGCGTCCACCGGCGGCTCGGTCCGCCCGGCGGCCTCGGCGGTCACCGGCTCGGTGCCGGCGGAGGCGCGGGTACGGATGTCGGGGCCCGGAGCGGTCATGGCGCCGTAGTTTACGCACGCGCCGGGACGCCCCTGGCCAGGATCGCCACGCGGGACCGCGCGTCCCGGCGTGGCGCGGCACCGACCGGCGGGTCGTGAACGGTCGACGAAGATCCGCCGTCGGGACCGCGAACGGAGCCCGTCGCCCGGCCCGTCCCACCTCGGCGGATCGGCCCCTGCGGCCGGATCCCGCCCGGCGCCACGGGGCCGGTGCGGGCCGGCGGCGGGCACCGTCGGTTAGGGTGGTGCGCTGTGTCCCGCGCCGCGCCGCTCGTCGCCATCGGCCCTGCTCCGGCGCCGATGACCGGAACCGCCCGGTGGCGCTGCGCACGATTCGCCGCCGACCGCCACCGCGTCCGTCGTCCGTCACCGGCCGGGGCACTACTATTCCTAGGGCCGCCCGCCCACGACCCGGGCCTCCGCGACCGGCCGGTCGGGGTGAGCACGGCCCCCGGCCCCACCGCCGGGGCGGCGCCCAATCCACCCGTCGTCCCCGTCGCAGATCACGAGGAGTCACGTAGTGAAGGTCGTCAGCATTGTCGGCGCCCGACCGCAGTTGGTGAAGCTGGCGCCCATCGCCGCGGCGTTCGCCGAGGACGGGTGCGAGCACGTGATCGTGCACACCGGTCAGCACTACGACGCCGACCTGTCCGACGTGTTCTTCTCCGGCCTCGGCATCCCGGACCCGGACGTGCACCTGGGCATCGGCTCGGGCAGCCACGGCGTGCAGACGGGCAACACCCTCGCGGCGCTGGACCCGGTGCTCGCCGCCGAGCGGCCGGACTGGGTCCTGGTCTACGGCGACACCAACTCGACCCTGGCCGGCACCCTGTCGGCGGTGAAGCAGCACCTGCGGGTGGCGCACCTGGAGGCCGGGCTGCGCTCGTTCAACCGGCGCATGCCGGAGGAGCACAACCGCGTGCTCACCGACCACGCCGCCGACCTGCTGCTCGCCCCCACCGAGGAGGCCATGCGGCACCTGGCGGCGGAGGGCCTGGCGTCCCGCTCCGAGCTGGTCGGCGACGTCATGGTGGACGTCTGCCTTCGGGTCCGGGACGAGGTGGCGCGCGGCGGCCTGCCCCGGCCGGCCCTGCCCGAGGGTGTCGACCCGGACGCCCCGTACCTGCTGGCCACCCTGCACCGCGCCGAGAACACCGACGACCCGCAGCGGCTCGCCGCGCTGCTCGACGCGCTGGCCGACCTGCCCGTGCCGGTCGCGCTGCTGGCCCACCCGCGGCTGGTCGCCCGGGCCGAGGAGCACGGCCTGAAGCTGTCCCGGGGCTCGCTGCACGCCGCCCGCCCGCTGCCGTACGCCGCCATGGTGGCGGCCGTGCGGGGCTCGGTCGGCGTGGTCACCGACTCCGGCGGCCTCCAGAAGGAGGCCTACCTGCTCGACCGCCCGTGCACCACGCTGCGGACCGAGACCGAGTGGGTGGAGACCCTCGCGGACGGCTGGAACGTGCTGGTCCCGGACCCGCGCGAGCTGGGCGCCCGGTGGGCGGCGACGGCGACCCGGCCCGCCCCGGAGGCGTCCCGCGGCACCCCGTACGGCGACGGTCGGGCGGCCCACCGCGTCGCCGAGACGCTGCGCCGGCACCTGGCATGACGGCGCGTCCCCTCTTCACGATCGGCTACCTGCGATGAGCAATCGACTTCTCCCCCTCCCCCGGTCCGGCGGCGGGCGGCGGCCGCACGCCATCTACCTGGCGATCGGCTTTCCGCCCGCGGCGAAGAGCAGCGCCTACCGGCTGCGCGAGACGGCGAACCAGTTCGTCGCGCTGGGCTGGGACATCACCGTCATCACCATCTGCCAGGAGGCCTGGGAGCGGGAGTACGGCCTGGACCACACCCTCTCCGAGAAGGTCGACCCGCGGGTCAAGGTGGTCGAGCTGCCGCTGATCCGGGAGGACCTGGAGACCGACATCCGGGCCTTCTCGGAGGAGCGCTCGCTGGACCCGGCGGGGTGGATCAAGCGGCTGCGCCAGCGTGAGCAGAAGGCCTTCCCCGAGCCGGTCTTCGGCGGGTGGCGGTACGACCTGGAGCAGGCGGTGCTGCGGGTGCACCGGGAACACCCCGCCGACCTCCTGCTCGCCTCCTGCGCCCCCTACGTGAACCTGGCCGCCACCTGGAAGCTGTGGGAGGAGCACAAGGTTCCCTACGCGGTCGACTTCCGGGACGGCTGGTCGCTGGACGTGATCGGCGGCGGCGAGGCGTTCACCCGGGACTCGGTCTCCGGCCGCTGGGAGTCCAAGGTGCTCGAACACGCCGTCGCGGTGTGGTGTGTCAACGACCCGATCGCCGGCTTCTACCGCGAGCGGTACCCGCACCTCGCCGACCGGGTGCACGTCGTGCGCAACGGCTACGACGAGGACAGCCTGCCCGACGTCAGCGGCCGGTCGCCCGATCCGGCCGCCGGGCTGACCTTCGGCTACCTCGGCTCGGTCAACTTCACGCCGGCCTTCCTCGAGTCGGTGCTCGACGGCTGGCGGATCGCCCGGCGGGACGACCCGGTGGTGGCGCGATCCCGGTTCGAGGTGCGCGGCCACATCGGCGCCGGTCCCGCCCGCGAGGCCAACCGCCACATGGACCTGCTCAAGGAGGCCGCGGCCGACGGGGTCAGCTTCGGCGGCCCGGTCCCGAAGGCCGACCTGGCGGCGACCTACGGCTCGTGGGACGCCCTGGTCCTCATGCTGGTCGGCGGCCGCTTCGTCACCTCCGGCAAGGTCTACGAGTTCATGGCCACCGGCCTGCCGGTGCTCTCCGCCCACGACGTCGACCACGACGCGACGAACATCCTGGCCGGGCATCCGCTGTGGACGGGAGCCGTCGGCCTGGACCCGCACCGCCTGGCCCACTCGTTCAGCGAGGCGGCCCGGATGGCCCTGAAGGCCACCGACGCCGACCGGACGACCGCCCGGGAACTCGCCCGCCGGTTCGCCCGGCCGGCCGTCCTCGGCCCCGCCGTCCGGCACCTCACCGAGCTCGTCCAGCCCACCACGGCCGGCGCTTCCGCACCGGCCGCTTCGACGGAGGATGTCCAGCTGTGACCACCGTGCTCATCGTGGCCGCCACCGCGCCGAAGCAGCCGGCCGTCCTGATCGAGGCGCTCGAACGCTTCCGCGCCAAGGGCGCCAGCGTCACCGTGGCCTGCTTCTTCAACAGCGCGGACCTGCCGGTCGACCCGGCGCTGGCGGAGGTGCGGACCTTCGCCGTACCCGGGGAGAAGCGGGACGCCCGGCTCCGCAAGGCGCTCGGCCGCGCGCCGGCCAACCGGAAGGTGTGGCTGCACGCCCGGCGCAACCCGTGGCTGCGGCAGCGCTACCGGAAGGCGGACGTGCTGGTGGCGCTCGACGCCCGCGCCGTGCACACGGTGTGGGAGATGGCGCAGCGCAACACCGGCGCCAGCGCCTGCTACGGGCTCGTGCCGGCGCAGAAGGCGCTCGACGCGCGACGGACCGAGTCAATGGGCCGGCGGCTGGAGCGTCAGGTCTCCGCGGCGGCGGGCATCGGCGCCCGCGGCGCCCGGCGGGCGGCCGTGCAGACCGTCCGGACCACGCTGCGCAAGGCCACCGGCCAGACGGTCATGAGCAACCCGGCGGGCGCCTGGTTCTGGACCCGCGCCGTGGCGGCTCCCCGCGTGCCGGACCGGTTGCGCAGCAAGCTCGCCGTCCGGCTGCACGACAGCGCGGTGAAGGCGGGCCGGCCGGCCGTCGCCGCCCGCGCCGCGTCCGCCGCCGTGAACCGGATCACCAGCGCCGGCACCCGCGCGGACGTGCTGACCAAGGCGGCGCAGGCGGAGCTGTCGGCCGGCCGGGTGCCGACCGGCCTGCACGACGCGATCCGGGCCCAGCTGGCGCTGGCGGACAGCCGGCTGCCCAAGGACAGCAAGAAGGCCGCCGCGGCGGTGTCCCGGGCGTGGAGCCTGGCCTCCAACCGGGTGCTGCACTTCGACCGGCTCTCCTCGCCCATGAGCGACGACCCGGGCGGGTTCCTGGCGCCGTTCCGGGAGAGCACCGCGGCCCGGAAGCTGTCGGCGAAGCGTGGCCGGCTCGCACCGGCCGCTCCGGCGCCCACCGACCGGCCGCTGCGCCTGCTGGTCACCACGCTGATCAACGACAACTTTCTGCAGGAGATCCTGGAGCGCTACCGGGCGATGCCGAACGTGGAGGTCCGGTTCCTGGACCTCTACGACGACCCGGCGACCCGCCCGCTGGCCCTGAGCGGCAGCGCCGTCATGGAGCACCTGCTGGCCGGCGAGTCGTCGTACGGCGCCAAGATCGAGGAGTGGCTGCGGCCGCACCTGGACTGGGCGGACACCATTTTCGTCGACTGGTGCCAGGCCACCGCGGCGCTGTTCACGCTGCACGACCCGGGCACCGCCCGGATCATCGTGCGGCTGCACAGCTTCGAGGCGTTCAACTTCTGGCCGCACCTCGTGGACTTCTCCCGGGTCGACGACGTCGTCTTCGTCTCCGAGCACCTGAAGGACCTGTCGACCGCGGTGCTGCCCCAGCTCACCGAGGCGGACGGCCCCCGCCTCTGGGTTATCGACAACGCCATGGACCTGCAGCGCTACCCGCGCTCGAAGCCGGCGGACGCCCGGTTCACCCTGGGCATGGTCGGGTTCAGCTCGGTGGCCAAGGACCCGCGCTGGGCGATCGAGGTGCTGCGGAGGCTGCGCGAGCGGGACGAGCGCTACCGGCTCATCCTCATCGGCAGCGACTTCAACAACCGGACCAGCAAGCCGGCCAAGGACTACGGCAAGCTGTTCAGCCGGGACCTGGCCGAGCTGGAGCCGCTCGGCGCGGTCCGGCGGTACGGGCAGACCGACGACGTCCCCACCGCGCTTCAGGAGGTGGGGGTCATCCTCAGCGCCTCGGTGCGGGAGAGCTTCCACTGCGGTCTGGTGGAGGGCGCGGCGAGCGGGGCGGTGCCGGTGGTCCGGGACTGGCCGTTCTTCGCCGGGAAGCCGCACAGCGCCCGCACCCTGTTCCCCGCCGACTGGGTGGCGGCCACTCCCGAGGAGGCCGCGGAGCGGATCCTGGCCGCCACGGCCACCGAGGAGCGGTGGGCGGAGACCGGTCGGGCCGCGTCCGAGCACGTCCTCAAGACGTGGGACTGGACCGTCACCCAGTCCGGTTACGACCGGCTGCTGCTGGACGACTGAGCCGTTCCGCCCGCGGGGCGCGGCGGCACCGAGCGAACGAGAGGGGCCCGGCCGGTCGGCCGGGCCCCTCTCGTCTGTCTCCGGTGGTCAGCGGACCGGCACGGCCGACCGCTGTGCCGGCACGGACGGAGCGGCGTCCGCCGGGGTGACCGCCTTCGGGTGGTTCGGCAGCAGGCGGGCGTAGACGTCGTCCATCACCCGGGCCTGCGCCTCCCAGGTCCACTGCTCCAGCACGCCGGGCCGGTCGTACGCGGCGCGGTACCGCTGCGGGTCGTCCAGCACCGCCCGCACCGCGCGCAGGTAGTCGTCCAGGTCCTCGGCCCGGAACACCTCGCCCTGGCCGGTGGCGCGGGTCGCCTCGGCCATGGTCTTGACGTCGCTCACCACCATGGGCAGCCGGCCGTGGGCGTACTCGAAGAACTTGGTGATCAGCGCGATCTCGTGGTTCGGCTTGTGGTGGATCGGGATGACGCCGAGGTCGGCGGGGGCCACGAAGGCGGACACCTGCCAGTGCGGCACGTACGGCAACAGGTGCACCCGGTCGGCGACGCCCAGCTCGGCGGCCAGCTCCTCCAGCTCGTACATGATCGGCACCCGGCCGTTCGGGTGCACCGACACCAGCGCCACGTGCGCGTCGGGCATCCGGGTCAGGCCGCGGATCATGATGTCCACCCCGCGCGACGGGTTGATGCCGCCGCAGTAGACCAGCAACGGGGTGGTGGCGTCGATACCGCACATCGCCCGAATGTCCGGCACCGGCACGGCCCGCTGCTCCGGGGTCAGTGCGGCGGGCGGGGCGTTCAACACGACGGCCGGCTGCTCGGGCAGGCCGTGGGTCTCCCGCAGCAGGTCGGCCAGCGTCGAGGAGACGGTGATGACGGCGTCGGCGTAGGGCGCGTGCTCCCGCACGTACGCGATCTGGGCCGGCAGCCAGCGCAGGTTGGTGGGCCGGCCGATGATGCCGGGGACGAACTCGTGCGCGTCCCAGACCAGCTTGACGTCCCGGCCACCGGCCCGGGCCCGCATGACGGCCCGCGCGCCGACGCCGAGCATCCGGAAGTCGTGCGCGTGGATGAGGTCCGGCTCCAGCTCGTCCACGACCGGCGCGAAGGCCAGCTCGAAGTCCCACAGCTCCGGGTCCAGGCGGCGCCAGGCCCGGTCACCCTGGAGGGCCTGCCAGAATCGCAGGGCCGCCCGGTCCAGCCGGGAGTTCGGGTCCTGCTGGTGCTCCTGGAGGCGCTTCAGCTCGCGGGAGCGCAGCTTGACCCACTGCATCGTCGCCTTGTTGACGAAGTACGGCGCGGCCAGCCGGGCCTTGCCGGCCAGCTCGGCCCAGCGCGGCCCGCCGGCCTGCCGCTGGACCTTGATCTCGGAGAGCCGGAAGTTGAGGTCGTCCCGCCGGGCCTTGAGCTTGTTCTGCTTCCGCTTCGACTCCGGCCCCGGCCGGTACGCCAGCGGGCGGCGCAGCAGCGCCCGGCGGTAGGTGACCGGGTGCGGCAGCCGCCGGGGCACCCGGATCAGGCGCACCTCGGCGTCACCGATCCGCCAGTTCTCCTCGGCGCCGGCGCCCTTCAGGATGCCGACCAGGATCACCTCCCAGCCGGCCTCCGCCGCCGACCGGGCGGCCTTCTGCACCCGGGAGTCGCCGTGGACCCCGTTGTCGACCAGCATCACCACCCGCCCCCGGGTCGGTGGGGCGTCGGTGGACGGCACAGCTCGCATGGGGTGCTTCTCCTCGTTGACGGGTCTGACACGGTCGGTCCGGTGACCCTGCGCCGGTCGTCCGGGGACGACCGGCGCGGGGTCACCGGAGGAAGGCGTCGAAGACCTCGGCGGTCCGCCGACCGTCGTGGTGCTGGCGGACGTAACCGGGCCCCTCGGCGGCGAGCGCCGCCGCGGCGGCACGGTCGTCGAGCAGCGACTCGATCGCCTTCACCAGGGTGGTGGGCGTGGCGTTCACGATCGGTGGTTGGATGCCGGCCGCGCGGTGCACCCCCTCGCTGAGGTATGCCACCACCGCCCTCCCGGCGGCCATCCCCTCGCAGGAGAACGTGCCGTAGGTGCCCATGACGAGCTGGTCGACGACGATGTCGGCATCCTGCACCAGGCGGCGCATCTCGCTGTACGGCAACCCTTCCACCAGGCGCAACTCGATGATCCGTCGGTCGTGCAGCTCCTGCAACCCGGGCAGCAGCCGGTCGGTGCCCTTCGTCCAGCGGTTGGACGGCGCGTGCAGCACCACCGGGCGGGCCCGTTCCAGGACCGGCCGGTCGCAGAGCCAGCCGTCGACGTCGACCACGAGCGGCGCCCAGGTGGCGAAGGGCACGTCGTCCAGCAGGTCGGGGGTGGTCACGTAGAGCGGGAGGCCGCTCTCCTCGGCGATGCGCCGGTTCCGCTCGGCCACCGTGGTGAGCCGCTCCCGCAGGTCCTCCGGGGCGTCCCGGAAGGCGGACTCGGCGTGCCGTTCCAGGTGCGCGCCCGGGTGGCGGATCTCACTGCCGTGCGCGAGCAGCGCGACCTTGATCCGGGCCCGGCGCAGGGCGGGCAGGTCGGCACCGATGTCGTCGCCGTTGAGCCGGCCGAGCACCGGACGGAAGGCGTCGACGATCAGGTGGGTGTACGCGCCGAGCACCCGCCGGGCCTGCTCCAGCTGCACGTCGAGCTGGTGCTCGGCCGGGAAGTGGAGGTAGCGGTCCGCCGGGTACCGGTAGGTGGCCGGCGGCTTGGCCATGACCAGCTCCACGCTCACGTCCCGGCGGGCGGCGCTGATCGCGGCCGCCAGCGCGGAGAGCTGACCGGCGTAGTTGGCGGTGCCCAGGCCGAGCCGCACCGGACCGGCGCCCAGGGCCCGCCACGGACCGGGCGTGCCGGCCTCGACCGGCGCGACGGCCGCCTCCGGCGTCTCCGCCGCACCGGCCGCCTCGGGCGCGTGTTCCCACACCCGCTCGACGACCTTCACGAAGGACGGCACCGAGCCGGGAGCGAACAGGTCGCCGGTGTGGTGCCGGGCCAGGTACTCGCGGACCGGCCGGGCGTTGCCGGCCACGATCCGCAGCCCGGCGGCCCGGTAGGCGTCGAGCACGGCGGGCGCCGGCGACGCGTCGCCGGCCTCCTCGGTGAACCCGTGCACGGCCAGGTCGGCCGAGGCGAGGAAGGCCGGCGTCAGCCGAGCGGGGCGGGGCACCTCGTGCACCCGCCGGCCCGCCTTGCCGGCGCGGCGGATCAGCTCCCGCACGGCCGCCCGCTCCGTCTCGGCGCGGACGAGGGCCAGGTGGAACTGGGGCAGGCGGACCAGGGCGGCGAGGATGCCGCCGAGCGCCCGGTCCGCCGTGACCCCGCCCGCGTGCACGAGCAGGGGCACGGTGGTGGGCAGCTCGCAGAGCTCACGTACCGAAGGAGTCTCCCAGGGCCGGTCGCCGGCGGCGGCCCGGCGGAGCGCGATGCGCCACCGCCGGGGGAGCCGCCGCTTCACCGCGGAGACCGTCCGCCGCACGGGCGCCGGGCTCATCGCAGTGCCGGCTCCACGCCGCTGCCGCTGGACGCGACGGACACGACCTTGCCGTCCGAGGCGGACTCCAGCAGGCCGGCGGCGACCTGCACGGTACGCAGGCCCTGCCGCAGGGTGACGATGTCGCTCTGCTTGCCCTCGACGGCGTCCCGGAAGCGCTCGTGCTCGACCAGCAGCGGCTCCCGCTTCGGGATCGCGTACCGCACCATGTCGCCCTCGGCCACGCCGCGGAACGCGCGCAGCGCCTCCCACTCGGTGTCGATGGCGGCGTTGGCGTAGAAGGTCAGGTCGGCGGTGAGCGTGTCGGCGACGAAGCAGCCCTTGTCGCCGGTGACCACGGTGGACCGCTCCTTGAGCGGGCTCAGCCAGTTGACCAGGTGGTTGACCATCGTGCCGTCGGCGAGCTGGCCCACCACGGCGACCATGTCCTCGTGCAGGCGGCCGCTGCGCGAGACCGTCCGGGCCGACACGGAGCGGTATTCGCTGCCGGTCACCCAGGCGGTGAGGTCGATGTCGTGGGTGGCCAGGTCCATCACCACGCCGACGTCGGCGATCCGGTGCGGGAACGGGCCCTGGCGCCGGGTGACGACCTGGAACACCTCGCCCAGCTCGCCGGCCTCCAGCCGGGTACGCAGGCTCTGCAGCGCCGGGTTGTAGCGCTCGATGTGGCCGACGCCGGCGACCAGACCGGCGGACTCGAACGCCTCCACCAGCCTGGTGGCGGCCTCGACGGACTGGGCCAGCGGCTTCTCGATCAGCGCGCAGACACCGTTGGCGGCCAGCTCCAGGCCGATCTGCTCGTGCAGGGCGGTCGGGCAGGCGACGACCGCGTAGTCGACGCCCATGGCCAGCAGGTCACCCAGCGTGGGGACCACCGGCGCGCGGAGCGTGCCGGTCACGTCGCCGGCCGGGTCGACCACGCCGACCAGCTCGACGCCGTCGAGGTTGGACAGCACCCGGGCGTGGTTGCGCCCCATCGCGCCCAGGCCGATCAGGCCGGCGCGCAGCTTGCGGGCCTGGCTCATCGGGCACCCCCGGCGAGGTTCGCACCCTCGGCGATCCGCTCCAGGTCGGCCGGGCTCAGCGACGGGTGCACCGGCAGCGAGACCACCTCGGCGGCGGCCCGCTCGGTCTCCGGCAGGTCCCACGGGCCCGGCTTGCCCTCGGAGTCGAGGTAGGGCTTGAGGCGGTGGATCGGGGTCGGGTAGTAGACCGCGTTGCCGATGCCCAGCTCGGTGAGGCGGGCCATGGCCGCGTCCCGGTTGCCCTGCACCCGCACCGTGTACTGGTGGTAGACGTGCTTGGCGGCGTCCGCCACGGGCGGGGTGACCATCCCGGTGATCTTCGAGTCGAGGAACTTGGCGTTGGCCCGGCGCTGCTCGGTCCACTCGGCGAGCTGGGTGAGCTGCACCCGGCCGATCGCGGCGGCCACGTCCGTCATCCGCATGTTGGCGCCGACGATCTCGTTGGCGTACCGCTGCTCCATGCCCTGGTTGCGCAGCAGCCGCAGCGTGCGGGCCAGCTCGGCGTCGGCGGTGGTGACCATGCCGCCCTCCAGGGCGTGCATGTTCTTCGTGGGGTAGAAGCTGAAGCAGCCCGCGGTGCCGAAGGCGCCGACCGGGGTGCCGTGCAGGGCGGCCCCGTGCGCCTGGGCGGCGTCCTCCACCACGGCGAGGCCGTGCCGCTCGGCGATGGCCATGATCTGGTCCATGGCCGCCGGGTGACCGTAGAGGTGCACCGGCATGATGGCGACGGTGCGCGGCGTGACGGCGGCGGCGACGGCCTCCGGGTCGACGCAGAAGCTGCCCGGCTCGATGTCCACGAAGACCGGCTCGGCGCCGACCAGCCGGACCGCGTTCGCGCTGGCGGCGAAGGAGAACGAGGGCACGATGACCTCGTCACCCGGGCCGAAGCCGAGCGCCATCAGGGTGAGCTGGAGCGCGGACGTCCCGGAGTTGACGGCCACGCAGTGCCGCCCGGCGACCAGCTCGCCGAACTCCTCCTCGAACGCCGCGACCTCGGGGCCCTGCACGACCCGGCCGCTCCGCAGCACCCGGACAGCCGCCTCGATCTCGGCCTCACCGATGATCGGTCGTGCTGGGGGAATGAACTCTGGATGCGGCCCGACCATGGGGCTTCCTCCTGTCGACAGGGTTCTCACGTGGGGGACGGTTTCGGGGGATGGTAGCGGTTGATGCTCAAAACAACCCGGTCGCACCCATTGTCCGACCAGTTGTGTCCTGGTGTTCATGATCGACTGGCGGGTCGCGGACGGGGACCCGGGGGTCACACTTCCACCTCGCCGCGGACAGGCCCCAAGCATGCTACCCGGAGGGCCGCGACGATCGCGGAGGCCAGGCGGGGCACCTCGTCGAGATCCAACGGCGCCCGGGAGATGGCCAGCCGCCAGTAGACCGGACCGACGATCAGGTCCACCGCCGCGCGCCGGTCGGTGTCCGGGGACAGCTCACCCCGCTCGACCGCCCGGCCGATGAGGATCCGGCCGACGGCCTGCTGGTAGTCGTCCAGCGCCGCCTGGAGCTTCTCCGCGATCTGCGGGTTGCGGGCCGCCTCGGCCAGCAGGTCCGGGATGATCTGCGAGGCCAGGCGGTGACGGAGCGCCCGGGCCATCACGTGGAGCAGGATCTCCAGGTCGCCCAGCAGGCTCCCGGTGTCCAGCAGCGGCAGGTTACGGCCCGCCGCCGCGGAGACCATGTCCAGCACGAGGTCGAGTTTCGAGCGCCAGCGGCGGTAGATCGCGGTCTTGCTGACCCCGGCCCGGCGGGCCACCGCCTCGATGGAGAGGCGGCCGTAGCCGACCTCGGCCAACTCCTGCATCACGGCGGCGCGGATGGCACTGGTGATCTCCCCGCGCAGCACCGCCGCGCCGGCCGGGGCACGCCTCTTCTCGGTCGTCACGTGGGACAATGTAGCGCAACGACGGTACGGTTGCGTCCCGACGTGTTTTCGACTACCTTCCACGCATCAGCGAGGCACCTTCCCGCCCGGCCACGCTAGATTTTCACGCCGCGACACACACTTCCCTGCTCCCCATCGGCACGAAAGATCGGAGCGCCTCACCATGGCCAACACCGCGGTGGCCGACCCCGAATCCGGGCTGACCCGGGCCCAGCTCGCCCAGCGGTACGGGCTCCGGGTCGCCGGGGAACGCCCGCCACTGGCCGAGTACGCCCGCCGGCTGTGGGCGTACCGACACTTCATGACCGCGTACTCGCGGGCGAAGGTCGCCTCCTCGTTCAGCAACACCCAGCTCGGCCAGCTCTGGCAGGTGCTCACCCCGCTCACCAACGCGGCGGTCTACTACCTGATCTTCGGCGTGATCCTCTCGCAGCACCGGAACATGTCGAACTTCATCGCGTACCTCTGCACCGGCGTGTTCATCTTCATGTTCACCCAGACCGCGGTGCAGAACGGCACCAGCGCGATCACCGGCAACCTGGGCCTCATCCGGGCCCTCCAGTTCCCCCGCGCCGCGCTGCCGGTCACGGTCACCCTGGTGCAGTTCCAGCAGCTGCTCATGTCGATGGTGGTGCTGGCGGGCATCGTGCTGCTGACCGGTGAGCCGCTGACCTTCCGCTGGTTCCTGATCGTGCCCACGCTGCTGCTCCAGTCGATCTTCAACGTGGGTCTGACCATGGTGATGGCCCGGCTCGGCTCGAAGGTCACCGACCTCAAGCAGGTCATGCCGTTCGTGATGCGGACCTGGCTCTACGCCTCGGGCGTGCTCTACCCGGTCACGCTGTTCCGGCAGCACCTGCCCTCCTGGGCGGCCAGCCTGCTGGAGTGCAACCCCCCGCTGATCTTCATCGAGCTGGCCCGGCACGCGCTGCTGGAGTCCAACCAGCAGAACCTGGTCAGCTCGCCCGCCCGCCTCTGGCTGCTCGCCGTGGCCTGGGCGGTCGTCATGGGCATCGGCGGGTTCGTCTACTTCTGGCGCGGAGAAGAGGAGTACGGCCGTGGCTGACCTCACGTCTCCGGCGGGCAACGCCGCCGTGGTGGACTCGGGACGCATTCCCACCGTCGTGGTGGACGACGTGCACGTGATCTACCGGATCCACAAGGGCGCCACCGGCGGCACCAGCCCGGTCTCCGCCCTCAAGCGCATCGTGTCCCGGACCAACGCGCCGAACATCCGTGAGGTGCACGCGGTCAAGGGGGTGAGCTTCACCGCGTACGAGGGTGAGGCCATCGGCCTGATCGGCAGCAACGGCTCCGGCAAGTCCACCCTGCTGCGGGCCATCGCCGGCCTGCTCCCGCCGGCCCGGGGCGCGGTCTACACCCAGGGCCAGCCGTCCCTGCTCGGCGTGAACGCGGCCCTGCTCAACGACCTCTCCGGCGAGCGCAACGTGGTGCTCGGGTGCCTGGCCATGGGCATGTCGCCCGAAGAGGTCAAGCGGCTGGCGCCGGAGATCATCGAGTTCTCCGGGATCAACGAGCGCGGCGACTTCGCCTCGCTGCCGATGCGCACCTACTCCTCCGGCATGGGCGCCCGGCTGCGCTTCGCCATCTCCTCGGCGAAGAAGCACGACGTGCTGCTCATCGACGAGGCGCTGGCCACCGGTGACCGCAAGTTCCGGGCCCGCAGCGAGCAGCGGGTACGGGAGCTGCGCGACAGCGCCGGCACCGTCTTCCTGGTCAGCCACTCCATCGGCTCGATCCGGGACACCTGCGAGCGCACCATCTGGCTGGAGAGCGGCGTCCTGAAGATGGACGGCCCCACCCAGGAGGTCTGCGACGCCTACGAGAACCAGAAGTAGCCGTCCGGAGCGCACCGGTCCCGGGGTCGCCCGGGTCGGTGCGCTCCGTCGTACGCGTTAAGGTTTCCCTCGGCGACGGCCAAAATTCACCACCCGGTCACCGAACCCCAAACCCCCCGCAGAAGTGAGGAACGGCAATGACGCAGGACCGCACCCCCGCACCGGACGCCGCGCCGGCGAGCCCGGCTCCCTGGCGCCCCTCGCGGACGGTGGCCGTGATCCTCGCCGGGGGAACCGGGACGCGTCTGGGGCTGGGCATCCCGAAGCAGCTGCTGAAGATCGCCGGCAAGCCGATCATCGAGCACACCCTGGCCGTGTTCGAGTCGGCGCCGGAGATCGACGAGATCATCGTGCTGATGGCGGCCGGCCACGTGCCCGACGCGGAGCGGATCGTCGCCAACGCGGGCTTCCGCAAGGTCAGCAAGGTGATCGAGGGCGGTGACACCCGCAACGACACCACCCGGATCGCGCTGGACGCCGTCGGCGAGGGCGACGTCAACATCCTCTTCCACGACGCGGTGCGCCCGCTGGTCAGCGCCCGGATCGTGCGCGAGTGCGCGAACGCGCTCTGGAGCTACTCGGCCGTGGACGTGGCCATCCCGTCCGCCGACACGATCATCCAGGTCGACCAGGACGAGTGCATCACCGACATCCCGGTCCGCGCCACCCTGCGGCGCGGCCAGACCCCGCAGGCGTTCCGCTCCGGCACCATCCGTGAGGCGTACCGGCGGGCCGAGGGCGACCCGGACTTCGCCGCCACCGACGACTGCGGCGTGGTCCTGCGCTACCTGCCCGGCACGCCGATCAAGGTGATCGACGGCTCGGACGAGAACATCAAGGTCACCCACCCGGTCGACGTGCACCTGGCGGACAAGCTCTTCCAGCTCGCCGCCGCCCAGGTGCCCAAGGTCAGCGACCACCGCGGCTACACCGAGGAGCTGACCGGCCGGACCATCGTGGTCTTCGGCGGCAGCTACGGCATCGGCCACGACCTCACCGAGCTGGCCCGCCGCTACGGTGCCCAGGTCTTCCCGTTCAGCCGCTCCACCACCGGCACCCACGTCGAGCGGGCCGAGGACGTCTCGGCCGCGCTGAAGACCGCCTTCGAGGCGACCGGCCGGATCGACCACGTGGTGGTCACCGCCGGGATCCTGGAGAAGGGCGCCCTGGCGGAGATGGACGAGGAGACGATGGACCGTCTCCTGCACGTCAACTTCGTCGGCCCGGTCACCATCGCCCGGCAGTCGCTGCCCTACCTGCAGCAGACCAAGGGCCAGCTGCTCCTCTACACCTCCAGCTCCTACACCCGGGGCCGGGCGCGCTACGCGCTCTACTCGGCCACCAAGGCCGCGCTGGTCAACCTGACCCAGGCGCTCGCCGACGAGTGGGCCGAGTTCGGCGTACGGGTCAACTGCGTCAACCCGGAGCGCACCGCCACCCCGATGCGCACGAAGGCGTTCGGCGAGGAGCCGGAGCACACGCTGCTCTCCGCCGAGGCTGTCGCCCAGGCCTCCCTGGACGTGCTGATCTCCGAGCTGACCGGCCAGGTGATCGACGTCCGCCGGGCGCCCGGCGAGCCGGTGGCCGCGGTGCCCACCCAGCCGGCGCCGCGTTCCTCGGACGACGACTCCCCGGCGGCGCGCGACGCCGAGCTGGACCTGTCGGCGCTGCCCACCGGCATCGACGCCTGAGCCGCGGGACGGGACGAACCAGATGCGCGGTGACCTGGTCCGGAAGCTGCTCGCCCGGGTGCTCACCACCGGGCTGGCGGTGCTGGCCTTCCTCGTCGTGGCGCTCACCGGGGCCACCGGCTGGGGCCTGACGGTCGCGGTCGCCGCGCTCGCCGCCGCCGCCTGGGAGCGCCGGGTCCGGCCGACCGCCGACGGCCTCGCCGAGTCGGTGCTGGTCGCCGCCGGCATCCTGGTCGGCTATGCCCGCCGGCTGGACGCCGGCTTCGACCCGGCGCTGGCGGCCACCGCGCTGGTCCTGCTCGGCCTGGTGCTGCTGGTCGGGCCGCTGCGCGACGCCGGCGCGCTGGAGATCCGGGCGGCCAACCTGCCGGTCCGGTCCTGGACGCCGCTGGTCGCCGCCCGGCTCGGCGACGCGTTGCTGGTGCTGCTCGCCCTGGTGGCACTCGCCGCCGGCCTGGCACTGCCCGCCTGGGTGGCCCTGGTGGCCGCTCTGCTGGTGGGGGCGGGCAGCGGTGCGGTCGGCCTCGACCTGGCCCGGCGCCGGTTCCGGCCGCCGGCCGGCGGCGGCCCGGTGGGCCGGGCGCTGCGCCGGCACCAGCCCGAGTTCCTGCTCTACTTCTCCGCCCCGCCCGGCTCCGAGTACCAGGTCACCATGTGGCTGCCCTACCTGGAGCGGATCGGCCGGCCGTTCCTGGTGCTGCTGCGCGAGCCCGAGTTCCTCCCGACCGTGGCCGCGGCCACCAGCGCGCCCGTGGTCTTCTGCCCCACGCTGAAGACCATGGACGAGGCGCTGGTGCCGAGCCTGCGCGCGGCCTTCTACGTCAACCACGGCGCGAAGAACAGCCACTGCATCCGCTTCTCCCAGCTCACCCACGTGCAGCTGCACCACGGCGACAGCGACAAGGCGCCCAGCGCCAACCCGGTCTCGGCGATCTTCGACAAGATCTTCGTGGCCGGGCCGGCGGCCATCGAGCGGTACGCCCGGGCCGGCGTGGACATCCCCGCCGAGAAGTTCGTCGTGGTCGGCCGGCCCCAGGTGGAGGCGATCGAGGTACGCCGGGAGCCGGTCACCGGGCTCCCCCACCCGACCGTGCTCTACACCCCCACCTGGACCGGGCACCACGCCGACGCCGACTACTGCTCGCTGCCGGTGGCCGAGACGCTGATCCGCCGGCTGCTCGACCGGGGGGCCACGGTGATCCTGCGGGCGCACCCGTACACCACCCAGAACCCGGCCTCGGCGCGCCAGCTGGCCCGCCTCACCGAGCTGCTCGCCGCCGACCGGTCCCGGACCGGTCGGGCGCACCTGTGGGGGGCGGCGGCCAGCCGCGAGCTGACCCTGACCGAGTGCGTCAACCGGGCCGACGCCCTGGTCTCGGACGTCTCCGGGGTGATCTCCGACTGGCTCTACTCGGGCAAGCCGTACGCGGTCACCGACATGGGCGTCGACGGGGAGGACTTCGTCGCGCGGTTCCCGCTGGCCGGCTCCGGCTACGTGCTGCGCCGGGACATGTCCAACGTGGACGAGGTGCTGACCGGGCTGCTGGACACCGACCCGAAGGCGGCGGCGCGCTGGGCCACCCGGGCCCGCTACCTGGGCGACTTCCCGGCCGAGTCGTACGCCGAGGTCTTCCTCGACGCCGCCCGCCGGCAGCTCGCGCCGGCCCCGACCGCGCCCGCCCCGCGCGACGGCTCGCCGGTCCCCTCCCCCGCCGCCTGACCCGGCGGTCAGAGGTACGCGTCGAGCAGGGCGAGCACCGCCGCCGGATCCTCGACGTGCGCGTTGTGGCCCAGGCCGGGCAGGGTGGCGACCGGGACGCCCAGTTCCTTGAGCTGGGCGTCGGTCACCATCGGGTCCTGCTCCCCACGGGCCAGCAGCACGGGGACGTCGACGGCGGCGAGCAGCGCCGGCAGCCGGGGCTCCCCCACCGCGAAGGCGGCCGGGTCCATGGCCAGCCGCCAACGGCCGTCCTCGCGGCGCAGCCCCGCCTCCACCACGGGGTGGTCGGGGGCGAACAGCCCGGCCAGCCCGGAGACCCGCAGGTAGCGGCGGGCCGCCTCGTCCCGGGTGGCGAACCAGGTCACTGGCCGGGCGGCCAGCTCGCGGGTCTTCTCCAGGTCGGCCGGGGACCAGACGGCCTTGATGCCGAGCCCGACCACCGCGTCGACCGGCAGGCGCCGCGACCGCGCGGCCAGCGCCAGGGCCACCACCCCGCCGAGCGAGTGGCCGAGCAGCACGAGCCGGTCCCGGGGACCGAGCCGTTCGGCCACCGGGCCGAACCCCTCGACCACCCGCCGGGCCAGGGCCTCGAAGGAGTATTCCGGTAGCGGGGGCGACCAGCCGTGCCCGGCCAGGTCGGGGGCGAGCCAGCGCCCCGCCCAGTGGCGCTCCAGCAGCGGCGCCCAGGGCAGCCACACCTCACCGGTGGCGCCCATGCCGTGCAGCAGCAGCAGCTGGCGGGTACCCGTCTCGTCGCCCATAGGGCGCAGTGTGCCACCGGACGGACACGACGCGCGAGAGCAGCAGGAAGACGACGTCGGGCACCGGCTCGGTGGAGCCGGTGCCCGACGGGAGAGCTGCGATCAGGCGGAGTAGCCCCGCGTGGCCGCCCAGTTCGCCAGATCGATGGTGCTCATCCAGTACGCGGGCAGCGCCGCGTTCGCCGAGTCGGCGATCCGGACCGTGCGGCCGTCGTTCTTGTAGCCGACCACGGCGATGTAGTGGCCGCCCGGGAACGAATGCCAGCCGCCGTCGGTGTCGGTGGCGTCACCGGCGATGTTGACCACCACACCCCGGCCGTCGGTGATCGCCTTGACCACGTCCGCCTGGAGCTGGTCCATCTCCGCCGGGCTCGCCGAGCCGCCGAACATGTGGGTCCGGTACGGGTTGCCCTTGACCATCTGGTTCAGGCCCCGGGTGGTGTCCTCGGCGGAGTTGGTGCCGTTCTCGCCGGCGTTCAGCGGGGCGATCATCGCGTCCTGGGTGGTCTCGACGCCGCTCGCGCTGAGCGCGTTGCGCACCGCGGCCGGGCCGCAGTTCCAGTAGGCGGTCTGCGCCTCGTAGGTGTAGTCGAGCACCTTGGTCGACGGCGGCTTCGGCTTCGCCTTCGGGGTGGTGTCCGGGTCGGTGGTGGCCTTGGCCGCGGCCTTCGCGACCGACGGCGACGCGCTCGGCGAGGCGGACGGCGACGGGACGGCGACCCGGGCCTCGCCCCGGCTGGCGACCTCACCGAGCCGCGAGCCCAGCTCGGCGACCGCGGCGGTGTTCTCCCGGTGGACCGGGGCCTCGCCGGTGGCGGTGAGGGCGGCGCCGGCGCCGCCGGCCAGCACGAGCGCGGCGGCCGAGCCGGCGAGAATCTGGTACGGGCGCTCGGTCACGAGACGCCGCAGCTGACGCTTCAGGTGATGCTTCACGGGTTCCTCCACGGAGCGTGCGCGGCACACACCGGCCCCACGCACGGAGGAGCTCTCACGCGCGCTGGCGGGGCGGCGGGTCGCCGCGGAAGGGGAGCGCCCGGGGGCCGGGCGGTCGGGGGGTGGCCGGGTCAGGTCGCCGTCAGGCGAGCGCCGGCACCACGATGCCGTGGAGGTGGGGAGACGAGCGGGGGGTGGTGAGCACGAGGAATGGCACTCCTTCCGTGGCCGCCGACCGGGTTAGCTGACGGATTCGGGCGGGAAGTAGGCCCTACCGCAGGCCGTGGCTTGCGGATTCACCCCGGTGTTGCTGTGGGTCCCCGGTTCGTGTGAGCACGATTAGGCGGGTCGGCACGGCGTCGCCACTTGCGATCGGAAACCGCACCGGACGCGCCGACACTACCGGTGGGCACCCCTCCTGCCAAGCACTCCCACCTGCGTAAACCTCGTGCACGACTACTGATACCGGAACAGTCGTCACTCACTTCACTCAATGGGACGAGCAGTTGCGGTGGCGCCGCGCGGCGGAAAGCGGACATCCGGTGGCGGCCGTCCCGAAATTGCGGCCATCGATCGGCCGCCCTGTCCCCGATGACCGTTTCCGGGTGCCCGTGACCGGGCTCACCACATTTCGGATAACAATTCGGTCGACCCCGCTCCGCACGGGCGGGACGGGCGTGCCCGCCGGAGCCGGTGGTGCCGCGAGCGGGTCCGGGTCAGCCGGCCCGGGCGGGGCGCCAGCGGGCGCCGGGCACCGCGGCCGACGCCGGAACCGGAAGCCGCGTCGTCGCCGCGTCGTCACGGCCCTCCACCGCCGCGGCCGGGTCCTCGGCGCGGCCGGGGCTGAGCGCGGTGGCCGCCGCGTAGGACTCGGCGGACAGGGTTCGTGCCGCCTCGGCGGCCAGCTCGGCGTCCCGCCAGGCCCGCCGCTCCCGCTCCGCGGTCGCCGCCCAGGCCGCCCGGCGGCTCTCGCGTACCGCGCGGGCCAGGACGATCTCCTGCTCGGCCGGGTGCCGGCGCGGGTCCCACCCGTTGCGGTGAGCCAGCACGTCGGCGAGCTGCCGGGCGCTCAGGTCGCCCCGCCAGTGCGCGGTCATCGCCGCGTGGTGCAGCCAGCGCTCCCGGGCCGCGTACTCGGCCGGGGTGCGCGGGGTGTGCGGCGCGGGCAGGGCGGCGGCCGGGGCCAGGCGGCGGGCGGCGGCCTCGGCCTCGTCATACGCCCGCCAGGCCCGGTCGGCCTCGTCCTGGGCGGTGACCCACTGCTCCCGGCGCCGCCGGGCGGTCTGCGCGGCACCGGCGGCGGCCACCGCCACCTCGTCGGCGTAGCGGCGCAGGTCGGCCCGGCGGGCGGCCGCCTCCACGGCCGGGTCCGGGGCCGGATCGGAGGCGCCGTCCCGCTCCGGGCGGGCGACCAGCACGGCGAGCAGGCCGAGGGCGAGCAGGAGCAGGGCCGACCAGATGGCGGCGGCCTCGGGCACCTCGGTCAGGAAATGGTAGAGAACGGTCTGCGGCATGGTCGGCACCTCACGGGAGAGAACGTGGCGGAGAGGTGTCCGCACGACCCGTGGAGGCGGCGGGCGCGGCGGCAACGGGTGCCGCCGGGCCGCCCTGCGGGCGGGTGCGGGGGTGAGGTTCGGTGCGTGCGGCGGGCGCAGGCCGTCGGCCCGCGGATGGGGTCAGCGGGCGGGCGGGGCCCGGGAGCCGACGGTTGCCGGGGCCAGCCCGGTCAGGGCGAGCGACCGGCCCGCCGCGCGGGTCACGGCCGCGGGCGCCGCCGGCCAGGGCTGACCCGCCGGCAGGGCCGGCGCGTCGACGGCTTCGCCCCGGACGTCCTGCCCGGTGCCGGCGGTGGCGGGGTCGGCTGCGGCCCGGAGCTGCCCGGCGGCGTCGGCACGCAGGGGCAGACCCTCGGCGGAGGCCACCACGGTGGCCGCCACCGGCGCGGTCGCGGGCCCGCCGAGCGGCAGCGTGGCCGCGCCGAACGAGCAGGCGACGAGCACGGCCAGAGTGGCCAGCGTCCGGGCGGTCCAGCGCGCCACCCACCACACGGGACAGGTGAGCGCGATCGGCAGCACGGGTACAAACTACCGCCGATGACGCCACATCGCACCGTCGCGCGGGCGTGTCGCGGCGCCGGCACGCGGCACCGGCCAGGGTGGACGGCGCGGGCGCCGGGGACGGCGGCGGGCGCAGCCGGGGCGGACCCGCGGTGGTGTGCTCGGCCGCGCATCAACCCCCGCCGGAGCGGTCGACCGGTCCGGCCGGGACGGCGGCGCCGAGGCGGGTGCACCGGCTCAGCCCGGGTCGCGCCGCCCGGCGTACTCGACGCTTCTGGCCGGGGTCTCGGGGGCCGCGCGGGGGGCGGGAACGCGCGGCGCCGGCGCGGCGGCGGCCGGCGCCCGGCGGGCCCGGCGCGACGGCCCGAGGCGGCGCGTCAAAGGCATCTCCACCCAGCGGTGCAGGGCCGCGGCGAGCAGGAGGTTGAGCAGCAGGAAGCCGAGCACCACGAGCGGGTCCCACCAGCCGCCCAGGCCGGTGCCCCAGTCGCCGGTGAGCCGCAGCACGGTCCTCATGACCAGCACGTGGACCAGGTAGAAGGCGAAGGAGACCTCGCCGAGCCAGACCATCGCGCGGGACCGCCACGGCGTGGGCCGGCCCCGCACGTCGGCGTCCGCCGCCGCCGTGATGACCAGCAGGTAGGCCGCCGCGAGCAGGGCCGCCCAGAACTCGGCGCGGATCCACAGCGCGGCCACCACCCAGGTGGCCACGAAGAGCAGGCTGGCCACGGTCAGGTTCGGGCCGCGCCAGCGGCCCCGGCGCAGCAGCTCGGCGGCCGCCACACCCAGCCAGAACTCGAAGGAGCGGGTGACCGGGAAGATCTGGGTGAACCACCAGCGGCTCTCCTCCGGCACCAGGAGCTGCGCGGGCCAGAGTGCCAGGATGAGCAGCGGCACGGCGACCACGACCGCCCACAGCGCGCCGGTCCGGGCCCGGCGCAGCCACGGCAGCACCAGCGGCAGGCAGAGGTAGAAAGCCAGCTCGCAGGAGAGCGACCAGCTCACGTTGTTGACGCTGTAGAAGTAGCCGTCCAGGGGGATCCAGGCCTGCAACAGGAAGAGGTTGCCGACCGCGGCCCACGGGGCGACCGGGTCGGCGAACCAGAACGCGACGGCCAGCGCCACCACGAAGGTCACCAGGTGGTTCGGGTAGATCTTTGCGAGCCGCCGGCGCAGGAAGGTGCGGCGGGGCTCGCCGTCGCGGTACGACCAGACCAGCACGAATCCACTGAGGATGAAGAAGAACTCCACCCCGGAGAGGCCGAGGCCGAACGCCGTGCCCACGAAGGCCTTCAGGTCGGGCTGGGCGACGATCCCCATGGTGCCGACGTGGAAGGCGAAGACCAGCAGGGCGGCGATCCAGCGCAGGCCGGTCAGCGACGGCAGGCGGGTGGCGCGAGGGGCGGCCGGAGCACTGGTCACGCCGGGGACCCGGCCATCCGCAGGGTCACCGGCACAGCTCCTCCTCGGGGGTGTCGGCGGGCGGCCGGAGGGCCTCCCGCGACGGCGCCCGCGGGCCGGGCCACCGCCGGGCACCCTACCCGGTGTCCGGATCCGCGCCCCCCGGCGCGACGGGGGCCGCCGTTCCCGGCCAACCCCGCCATTCCTCGTACGCCTGTTCGAGAGCAGGGTAGGATCGGGCGCGTGTCCGACGTCGCGTACCAGCCCTCGATGCTCGACTTCGCCGCGCAGGGTCCCACCCTGGGCCCGCTCGCCGGCCGGGTGCGCCGGCACGAGCTGAGCCGGGGCGCCTGGGTCGACCACCTGCCCGGCTGGGTGGCGGGCTCCGACGCGGTGCTCGACACGCTGCTGCACGAGGTGCCGTGGCGGGCCGAGCGCCGCACCATGTACGACGCCGAGGTCGACGTCCCCCGTTTGCTCTGCTGGTACGCCGCCGGCCGGCAACTCCCGCATCCGGTGCTCACCACGGCGCGCGACACGCTCACCCGGCACTACGCGGCCGAGCTGGGCGAGCCCTTCGTGACGGCCGGCATGTGCCTCTACCGGGACGGCCGGGACAGCGTGGCCTGGCACGGCGACACCCTGGGCCGCTCCGCGCACACCGACACCCTGGTGGCCATCGTCTCGTTCGGCTCGCCCCGGCCGCTGCTGCTGCGCCCCCGCGGCGGCGGGGGGACCAGCCTGCGCTTCCCGCTCGGCCACGGCGACCTCGTGGTGATGGGCGGGTCCTGCCAGCGCACCTGGGAGCACGCCGTCCCGAAGACGGCCCGGCCGGTCGGCCCCCGGGTCAGCGTCCAGTTCCGCCCCGCCGGCGTGGCCTGACGCCGAGCCGGCCCCGGGCCCGGCCCGGGGCCGTGCTAGAAACAACTCTCAGGGTCGATCACGCCCCCGTCACCTGACGACGCGAAGGGCTGCCATGACCCAGTCCCCCACCTCCCGCTGGTCCCCCTGGACCCTGCACGGCGACGGCCGCTCCGTGACCCCCGGCGACGTGGTCCACCCCGGCGAGCGGCTGTCCTGGCCGCGCACCGTCGGGGTCGGCGTGCAGCACGTGGTCGCCATGTTCGGCGCCACCTTCACGGTGCCGCTGATCACCGGCTTCCCGCCGGCCACCACGCTCTTCTTCTCCGGGCTCGGCACGCTGCTGTTCCTGCTGATCACCGGCAACCGGCTGCCCTCGTACCTCGGGTCGTCGTTCGCCTTCATCGCCCCGGTGCTGGCCGCGAAGACCGACGGCGGCATCGGCGCGGCGCTCGGCGGCATCGTGGTCGCCGGCGTCGCGCTGGCGCTGGTCGGCGTGGTGGTGCAACTGGCCGGGGCGCGCTGGATCGACGCCCTGATGCCGCCGGTGGTGACCGGCGCCATCGTGGCCCTCATCGGGCTCAACCTGGCCCCCGTGGCCTGGGACGGCGGCGGCAGCGGCACCGGCGTCAAGGCGCAGCCGCTGATCGCGGTGATCACCCTGGTCGCCATCCTGGTCACCACGGTGCTCTTCCGCGGCTTCCTGGCCCGGCTGTCGATCCTGGTCGGCGTCGTGGTCGGCTGGGTGCTGGCGGCGCTGCTCGGCCAGCTCGATTCGACGGCGGTCACCACGCTGAAGGAGGCCGCCTGGGTGGGCCTGCCGCAGTTCCACGCCCCGAGCTTCGGCCTGCGCGCCGTGGTGCTGGTCATCCCGGTGATCCTGGTGCTGATCGCGGAGAACGCGGGGCACGTGAAGGCGGTCGCCGCGATGACCGGGCGGAACCTGGACCGGGACATGGGCCGGGCGTTCCTCGGCGACGGCATCGCCACCGTGCTGGCCGGCTCCGGCGGCGGCTCCGGCACCACCACGTACGCGGAGAACATCGGCGTGATGGCGGCGACCCGGGTCTACTCGACGGCGGCGTACTGGGTGGCGGGGTTCGCGGCGGTGCTGCTCGGGCTCTGCCCGAAGTTCGGCGCGCTGATCCTCACCGTGCCGGCCGGGGTGCTGGGCGGCGCCACCACGGCCCTGTACGGCCTCATCGCCGTGCTGGGCGCCCGCATCTGGATCGAGAACCGGGTGGACTTCCACGACCCGGTCAACCTCATGACGGCGGCGGTCGCCGTGATCGTCGGCGCCGCCAACTACACGCTGACCGCCGGCGACCTCTCGTTCAACGGCATCGCCCTGGGCACCGCCGCCGCCCTGGTGATCTACCACGGCATGCGCCTGATCGCCCACCTCCGCGGCACCACCCCGACGACCCGCCAAGGCCCCGAACCCGAACTCTGACCACCCTCCCCGCCCCGCCCCGGCCGCCGGCCCCCGCGCCGTTGATCATGAAGTTGTTGTCACGACACGCCGGGCCCGAGGGCAACAACTTCATGATCAACGCCGGGAGGGGTGGGGTGGGGTGCGCGGGTGGTGTGCGCAGGGGCCCCGCGGCCATGCCGCGGGGCCCCTTCGCGCGACGGTCAGTCGCGGTCGATCTGGTGGCCGACCACCGTGGGGCCGAGCATCACCGCGAAGCCGGAGCCGTCGCGGCGGGGGTCGGCCGGGGGCAGCTCGACCGGGTCGCCGGTGGCGGTGGCCCCTACCGGGCGCGGGCCGATCCAGGCCACGGCCAGGTCCAGCTCACCCTTGAGGAACCGCTGGGCGCGCACACCGCCGGTCGCCCGGCCCTTCGCCGGGTACGCCTTGAACGGCGTCACCTTGACCGTGGCGCCGGTCGAGGTGACCACCATGGGCTCGCCGTGGCCCGGGTCGTCGGTGCGGATCGCGCCGAAGAAGACCACCCGCGCCCCGGCCGGCAGGCTGATGCCGGCCATGCCGCCGCCCTTGATGCCCTGCGGCCGGACCACCGACGCCGCGAAGCGCAGCAGCGACGCCTCCGAGGAGACGAACGCCAGGGTCTCCGCCCCGTTGGTGAGCCAGGTCGCCCCGACCACCTCGTCGCCGTCGCGCAGCGAGATCACCTCGAACTCGTCCGAGCGGACCGGCCACTCGGGCGCGCAGACCTTCACCACGCCGTGCCGGGTGCCGAGCGCCAGGCCGGGCGAGCCCTCGGCGGGCGGGCCGAGCGGGGCCAGCCCGACGACCGTCTCGCCCTGCTCCAGCGGCACCAGCTCGGCGGCGGACATGCCGCCGCGCAACGACACCGTGCCGGACTGCTCGGGCAGCACCGGCAGCGGCAAGACGTCGATCTTGAAGGCCCGCCCGGCGCTGGTCACCAGGAGCACCCGGCCGCGGGCGGTCGAGTGCACCACCGCGCGTACGGCGTCGTGCTTGACCCGGCCGCTGCGCCGGCGCGCCTCGGCGGCCTCCTCCGACTCGGCCGCGGTGCGGGCGACCAGCCCGGTGGCGGAGAGGATGACCTGGCAGGGGTCGTCGGCGACCTCCAGCGGGCCGGCCGGCACGGAGGCCGCCAGGACCTCCTTGAGGTCGCCGTCGACCAGCGTGGTGCGGCGGTCGGCGCCGAACTGCTTGACCACGGCGCCGAGCTCGTCGGAGACCAGCTTCCGCAGCACCTTCGGGTCGTCCAGGATCTTCGACAGCTCGGCGATCTCGCCGCGCAGCTTCTCCTGCTCGGCCTCCAGCTCCAGCCGGTCGTACTTCGTGAGCCGGCGCAGCGGGGTGTCCAGGATGTAGGTGGCCTGGATCTCGGAGAGCTTGAACTTCTGCATGAGGCCGTCCTTGGCGGCCTGGGCGTCGTCGCTGGCCCGGATCAGCTTGACCACCTTGTCGATGTCGAGCAGGGCGATCAGCAGGCCGTCGACCAGGTGCAGCCGCTCCTCGCGCTTGCGCTTGCGGTACGCGCTGCGCCGGGTGACCACCTCGTAGCGGTGGGCGAGGAAGACCTCCAGCAGCTGCTTGAGACCCAGGGTCTGCGGCTGGCCGTCGACCAGGACCAGGTTGTTCACGCCGAAGGACTGCTCCAGCGGGGTGAGCCGCCAGAGGTCGGCCAGCAGCGCCTGCGGGTTGACCCCGACCTTGCACTCGATGACCAGCCGGGTGCCGTTCTCCCGGTCGGTGAGGTCCTTGACGTCGGCGATGCCGGTCAGCCGCTTGGTCTTGTTGACCTCGTTGGTGATGGCGGCGATGACCTTCTCGGCGCCCACCCCGTAGGGCAGTTCGGTGACCGTGATGGCCTGCCGGCCCCGGCTGCCCTCCAGCGGGCCGGTCTGCACCCGGGCCCGCATCCGCACCACGCCGCGCCCGGTCTCGTAGGCCCGGCGCACCTCGTCGAGGCCGAGCAGCAGCCCGCCGGTGGGCAGGTCGGGGCCGGGGACGAACTCCATGAGCTTGTCGAGCGTGGCGTCCGGGTGGTTGATCAGCCAGCGGGCGGCGTGGACGACCTCGGCCAGGTTGTGCGGGATCATGTTGGTGGCCATGCCGACCGCGATCCCGGACGCGCCGTTGACCAGCAGGTTCGGGAAGGCCGCCGGCAGCACGGTGGGCTGGGTCAGCGAGCCGTCGTAGTTGGGCTCGACGTCGACGGTGTCCTCGCCCAGCTCACCGACGAGCAGCATGGCCTCGCGGGACATGCGCGCCTCGGTGTAGCGGGCGGCGGCCGGGCCGTCGTCGGGCGAGCCGAAGTTGCCGTGCCCGTCGATCAGCGGCACGTTCAGCGAGAAGTCCTGGGCGAGCCGGACCATCGCGTCGTAGATCGCCGCGTCGCCGTGCGGGTGGTACTTGCCCATGACGTCGCCGACGATCCGGGCCGACTTCACGTGCCCGCGGTCGGGGCGGTGGCCCTGCTCGTACATGGACCAGAGGATGCGCCGGTGCACCGGCTTGAGCCCGTCCCGGGCGTCGGGCAGGGCCCGCGAGTGGATGACCGAGAAGGCGTATTCCAGGTAGGAGTCCGACACCTCGGTGACCAGCGGGTTGTCGAAGACCCGGGCGCCGGCCTGGTCGAAGGCGGAGAGATCCGCCTTGGCGCGGTCGTCCTTGCGGCGTGCCATGGTTCAGCTTTCCCTTCGAAGAACCCGGTGGTCAGGCGTCGATGGCGTCGCGGTCGACCCGGTCGGCCGAGTCGATGAGCCAGTTGCGGCGGGGCTCGACCTTCTCCCCCATGAGCAGTTCGAGGATCCGCTCGGCGGCCTCGACGTCGTCGAGGGTGATGCGGCGGACCGCCCGGGTGGCCGGGTTCATGGTGGTCTCCCACAGCTCGTCGGCGTCCATCTCACCGAGACCCTTGAACCGCGGGATGGGCGTGACGATCTGCTTGCCGGCCTTCTCCAGCTTGCGGACCGTCGCCTCCATCTCGGCCTGGGTGTAGGTGTAGACGGTCTGCGGGTTGCGCCCCCTCGTGGTGATCTTGTGCAGGGGCGGCATGGCCGCATAGAGCCGGCCCGCCTCGATCAGCGGCCGCATGTAACGGGCGAAGAGCGTGATGAGCAGGGTCCGGATGTGCGCGCCGTCCACGTCCGCGTCGGCCATGATGAGCACCCGGCCGTAGCGCAGCGCCGAGAGGTCGAAGGTGCGCCCCGAGCCGGCTCCCAGCACCTGCACGATCGCCGCGCACTCGGCGTTGTCGAGCACCTGCTGGAGGTTCGCCTTCTGCACGTTGAGGATCTTGCCGCGGATCGGCAGCAGCGCCTGGTATTCCGAGGAGCGGGCCATCCGGCTGGTGCCCAGGGCGCTGTCACCCTCCACGATGAACAGTTCGCTGCGGTCCACCCCGGTGGCCCGGCAGTCGACAAGCTTGGCCGGCATCGACGCGCCCTCCAGGGCGGTCTTGCGCCGAGCGGCGTCCTTCTGCTGCTTCTGGGTGAGCCGGACCCGGGCCGCGTCGACGATCTTCTGGAGCACCGTGCGGGCCTCGGCCTTGGTCCGCCGGTCCTCCAGCCAGGCCTTGAGGTGCGCCTCGACCAGGCCCTGGAGCACCTTGGTGATGCCCGCGGTGGACAGCTCGTCCTTGGTCTGCGAGGTGAACTGCGGCTCGGGGATCCGCACGTGCACCACCGCGGTCATGCCCTCCAGGACGTCGTCCAGGGTGGGCGCATCCTCCTTGGGCTTGAGCAGGCCACGGGTGTTGCGGGCGGCCTCGGCCAGGGTGCGCGCCAGGGCCCGCTCGAAGCCCTTGCGGTGGGTGCCGCCGTGGGCGTTGCGGATCGTGTTGGTGAAGCACTCGACGGTGCGCTCGTAGCCGGTGCCCCAGCGGAACGCCACCTCGATCTCGGCCCGGCGCTGCACGTTGGACTGCATGACGCCGTTGGCGTCGGCGGCGTTCTCCCGGTAGGTCCCCTCGCCGGTGACCAGCAGGGTGCCGGAGACCGGGCGGTCGCCGGCCGGGGCGAGGTAATCCACCATGTCGGTGAGGCCGTTGGGGAAGTGGAAGCTCTCCTCGACGGCCTTCTCGCCGGTCTCGTCGCGCAGCCGGTAGGCCACGCCGGGGACGAGGAAGGCGGTGTTGCGCAGCTTGAGCCGGACCGCCTCGGTGTCCAGTGCCGCGCCGGTCTCGAAGTAGCGCGGGTCGTGCCACCAGCGGATGGAGGTGCCGGTGCGCTGGCCGCGCTTCATGGCGCCGACGACCTGCAACCCGGGGCCGGGCGTGAACGGCGCGTCGGGGCCGTCGCCGTCGAAGATCCCGGGTACGCCGTGCCGGAACGACATCGAGTGGATCTTGCCGCTGCGGCGGACCGTGACGTCGAACCGCCGGGAGAGCGCGTTCACGGCCGAGGCGCCCACGCCGTGCAGGCCGCCGGAGGTCTTGTAGCCGGAGCCGCCGAACTTGCCGCCCGCGTGCAGCCGGGTCAGCACCAGCTCGACGCCCGAGATCCCGGACTTGGCGTGCACGTCGGTCGGGATGCCGCGGCCGTCGTCGTCGACCCGCACCGAGCCGTCGGCGTGCAGGATGACGTCGACCTTCTTGGCGTGACCCGCGACACCCTCGTCGGTCGAGTTGTCGAGGATCTCGTTGACGAGGTGACCCACGCCACGGCTGTCGGTCGAGCCGATGTACATGCCGGGGCGCTTCCGGACGGCGTCGAGGCCCTCCAGGTGCGTCAGGTCGTCGGCCCCGTACAGGGTCTCAGGCTGTGCGGTCAACTGGTCGTACTCCCAGGTCTCGGCGGTGTGGTGCCGTTCACCGTGCGATCCCCCACGTCGATCGCCAGGCGCGGCGCGCCGGAGCGAGCCTAGCCCGGCACTCCGACAGACCCGTGGCACCCGGTGCGGTGCGGCGCGGTCGGCCGGCGCCGCGGAGGCGAGGAGGCGTCCCTGCGAAGCAACGACGTGCCCCGCCGGTGTCTTCCCACCGGGCGCCGCGGGAGCGGACACCGGGACAACCATCCATTGACGTGCGTCACACCTGCGTGATCTGATCGCCTCCTCAGAGGATCTTTCACATTTCGATGTGTGAGGGGGTCGGCCCATGTCCCTGTTCCGTCGTGCCGCGCTCGCGGCGGCGCTGGCCGTGGCCGCGGTGGCGCTGCCGGCCGCCGTGGCGCCCGCCGGGCCCGCCGCGGCCGCCCTGCCCACCGCCGCCGTGGCGCTGGGCGACAGCTTCATCAGCGGCGAGGGCGCCGGGGCGTACGCGCCCGTGGTCGACGTCAACGGGGTGGCCCAGGGCTTCCCCGGCTGGTCGGCGCCGAACAGCAACGCCTACTTCTGCCACCGCTCGCCCAACGCCTCGCTGTTCCAGGCCGACCTGCCGGGCATCGCCGCCCGGTTCAACCTGGCCTGCTCGGGCGGGCAGCCCTACGACATCGCCGCCGCCTCCGCGAGCCGCGCCAAGGGCCGGCAGGTCGGCGCCCAGCTCGACCAGCTCCGGGCGGTGGCGCGCACCCACGACATCGACCTGGTGCTGGTGGGTCTCGGCTCGAACAACAGCTCGTTCACCTTCGGCAGCGTGGCGGAGAAGTGCGCCAACCGGTTCATCGCCGACGCCTGGACCGGCTGGTGGGAGTTCTGGGCGTACCTCGGCGGGCCGGTCGAGCAGGAGCCCTGCACGGACGCCGACCTGGCCACCGCCGCCCAGTTCGCCGCCGCGACCGCGGAGACCACCGCGGCGGTCCGGCAGCTCCTCACCACGCTCGACCAGATCGACGCCGACGGCCAGCACCGGGTGGTGTTCCAGGACTACACGAACCCGCTCCCCGCCGAGCTGGCCTCGGGCTACTGGAGCGAGGACGACCGGGACGACACCCGGGACAAGTTCCGCGCCCTCGGCGCCGAGCGGTACGCGGCCGGCTGCCCGATCCACCGCGGCAGTCTCGCCCCGGGCCAGCGCTTCTCGCAGGGTCTCGGCACCCTGGTCAGCTCGGTCCGGAGCACCCTGGCCGCCGAGTTCCCGCAGGACGACCTGGTCTACCTCAACGTGCAGCGCGCCTTCGACGGCGCCCGGCTCTGCGAGTCGGCGGGCAGCCCCGGCAACGCCCTGGCCACCCCGATCCGGCTCATGGACGGCCCGACCGGCGTCTTCGTGACCAGCCTCTCCGGCTACGACAAGCTCGACATCCAGCGGATCGCGAACGCCTGCGGCACCTACTTCCAGACCTGCCAGGAGTCCTGGCACCCGAGCGCCGCCGGCCACCGGGTGCTCGGCCGCTGCCTGGCCGGCGCCGCCACGACGGGGTCCCGGGCGGTCTCCTGCGTCCGCGCCCCGGACGGCACGATCACGGTGGGCTGACCCGCCACGACCGCGAGGCGTCCCGAGCGGGGGCGCCCCGCGGTGGGTCAGTCAGGGGCGGACGGCCGCGCCGAGCACGTGCGGCGACGCCGGCCCCGGCATCCCGGACGGCGGGAACCGGAACCGGTCCAGCTCGACCACGGTGAAGCCGGCGGCCCGGATCGCCGCCACGGTGTCCCGGGCGGTGTGGCAGCCGGCGCAGCACAGTGGCCAGAGCGTGGCGTCGGCGAAGCGCTGGGCGCGGCGCAGCCCGGGAGTCTCTGCCACGACGTGCTCGTAGAAGCGGAGCTGGCCGTCCGGGCGGAGCACCCGGCGCGCCTCGCGCAGCGCCACCGCCTGGTCCGGCACCGAGCAGAGCACCAGCGACAGCACCACCGCGTCGGCGCTCGCGTCGGCGACCGGCAGCGCCTCGGCCAGGCCGGCGGCCACCGTCACCGGAACGCGGGCGTCGGGCGCGGCGGCCCGGACGAGGGCGCGCAGCCGCCGCTCGGGCTCCACGGCGAGCACTCCGGTCACCGTCGGCGGATAGTGCGGGAGGTTCCGCCCGTTGCCGGCGCCCACCTCGACGACCCGGCCGCTCAGCCCGGCGACCAGGCGGCGCCGGTGCGCGGCGGCACCGGCCCGGTCCATGGCGACGCTGGCGCGGGCGAAGACCCGGGCGAAGATCGGATGCGAGACGGCCATCAGGTGCGAACCGCCGGAACGCCGAGGGTGAGCAGCAGCGGGCCGGCCGCGCCGTCGACCAGGTCGCCGAGGCGTACCCCGTCGAGCACGGCGAGGAAGGCGGCCTGGGCGCGGCGCAGTTCGCCGCGCAGCCGGCAGCCGGCGACCAGCGGGCACGCCGGCTGCTCGCAGTTGACCACCTCGTCGTCGCCCTCGAAGGCCCGCACCACGTGGCCCACGGTCAGCTCCCCGGCGGGCTCGGCGAAGGCCACCCCGCCGGAGCGGCCCCGGATCGTCACCAGCACGCCGAGCCGCTGCAGGCGCTGCACCACCTTGGCCACGTGGCTGCGCGGCAGCGCCAGCTGGGTGGCGAGTTCGTCCACGGTGGTCCGGGCCGGGGACGCGGCGGTCAGCATGGCGATCCGCAGGGCCATGTCGGTCGACCGGTTGAGCTTCACGCCTCGACCCTAGCCAGAGCGCGCCCGCCGCGACACGGGCCGGCCAGCCCGTTCGCGGCCGTGACGCTGGCCACGCGGGTCCCGGGACCTTCGGCCCTGAAGAGGTATCTGCCATTCCTGTTCAGTGGTGATCGACCCGTTCGACACCCGAAGGAGTAGTCGTGCTCTCGGAATCCTCCGCAGCCGTGGTGACGGCGACGCTGCCCGCCGTGCAGGCACACGGCGAGGCGATCACCGGCCGGTTCTACCAGCGGATGTTCGCCGCCCACCCGGAGCTGCTCAACATCTTCAACCGGAGCAACCAGGCCACCGGCACGCAGAAGGCGGCGCTCGCCGACGCCGTGGTCGCGTACGCCGGGCACCTGACCGGGGGCAGCGCGGTGCCCTGGGGGCCGGTCCTGGACCGGATCGCGCACAAGCACGTCTCCCTCGGGATCACCGCCACCCAGTACACGATCGTCGGCCGGCACCTGATGGCCGCGGTGGCCGAGGTGCTCGGCGAGGCGGTCACCCCGGAGGTCGCGGCCGCCTGGGACGAGGTGTACTGGCTGCTGGCCTGCGAGCTGATCGCCCGGGAGGCGCGCCTCTACACCGAGGCCGGGGTGCCGGAGAACGGCTCGGTGTGGCGCGAGTGGCGGGTCACGGCGAAGACCGCGGAGACCCCGGACGTGGTGTCGTTCACGCTGGTCCCGGCCGACGGCGGGCCGGTGCCCGGCTTCACCGCCGGCCGGTACACCTCCGTGGCGGTCGACCTGGACGGCGGCCGCGGCCAGCAGATCCGGCAGTACAGCCTCTCCGGCCGGCCCGGCGCCGACCACTGGCGGATCACCGTGAAGCGGGTACGCGGTACCGCCGGCACGCCCGACGGCATCGTCTCCGGCTTCCTGCACGATCGGGTCGCGGTCGGCGACACGCTCCGGCTCAGCCCGCCGTTCGGCGAGGTCAGCGCGCTCGGCGACGGGCAGCCGCTGCTGCTGGTCAGCGCCGGCATCGGGCTGACCCCGGCCATGTCGGCGCTCGCGCACCTGGCGGCCACCGAGCCCGACCGGCCGGTGACGCTCGTGCACGCCGACCGGACCGGCGCCGCGCACGCGCTGCGTCACGAGCTGCCGGCGCTCCAGGAGCGGCTGCCGAACCTCGCCGTCCACCTCTGGTACGAGGACACCGCCGGCGGCGAACTGGCCGGCGTGAAGGCGGAGATCACCGAGGGTCTCGTCGACCCGGCGCTGGTTCCGCTCGCCCCCGGCGCGTACGTGCACCTGTGCGGGCCGGTGCCGTTCATGGCCCTGGTCCGGGGCGGCCTGCTGCGCCGGGGCGTGCCGGCCGAGCGGATCGCGTACGAGGTGTTCGGGCCGGGCATGCTGCGCTGAGGCTGCCCGACCGCGGGCCGGTCGACCGGCCCGCGGTCGGAGTGCCGTCATCCGCGGGCGACCGTGAGCAGCACCACCGCGTCCTCGTCGGCGTGCAGCGCGTGACGGGCGTCCGGGATGACCAACAGGTCACCCGCCGAACCCGGCCAGGAGCGGCCCTCGACGACCAGGCGGACCCGTCCGCGCAGCACCTGGAGGGTCGCGTCGCCGGGGCTGGCGTGCTCCTCCAGCGCGTGGCCGGCCATCAGCGCGACCAGCGTCTGGCGCAGCCGGGCCGGGCCGCCGAGCAGCGTCCGGGCGCTGCGCCCGCTGCCGGTGGTCCGGGCCAGAGCGAGCTGCTCGTCGGCGAGCAGGGACAGTGCGAACGGGGACACGGGACACCTCCGGATCGGGTGGCGCGGCGCCGGGGAGCCCGGAGCAGACCGCGCCGCTTTGCCCAGCTTCGCCACGTGCCGCCGCCCCGACCAGGGGCTTTGGTCCCGAAATCGGCAGGTCCACAACGGAGATTCGACTTCTCGGAGAAGTCGATGATCTACAGGTTAGGCCCTGATCGCCGGGGTAGGGACCACGCATGCGCGTCCTTGGAATCAACGCCATCTTCCATGACCCGGCGGCCGCCCTGGTGGTCGACGGCCGGGTGGTGGCCGCCGCCGAGGAGGAGCGGTTCAGCCGGCGCAAGCACGGCAAGCGCCCGGTCCCCTTCTCCGCCTGGGAGCTGCCCGAACTGTCCGCCGCGTGGTGCCTGGCCAGCGCCGGGATCGACGTGGACGGCCTCGACGCGGTGGCGTACTCGTTCGACCCCGGCCTCTGCCGGGACGCCGCCGAGCTCGGCCTCAGCGACCCGTGGGACTGGCTGCGGGTCGACTACGCCCGGCGGGCTCCAGAGTTCCTCGCCGCCGCCCTGCCCGGCCTCGACCCGGACAGGGTGCGGTTCGTGCCGCACCACGTCGCGCACGCCGCCTCCGCCGGCCTGGCCGCACCGCCGGCCGGCGACGACACCGCGGTGCTGGTGCTCGACGGTCGCGGCGAGGTGGCCAGCCACCTGGCCGGCGTCTACCGCGACGGCCGGCTGGCACCACTGCACTCCCAGCAGCTCCCCCACTCGCTCGGCCTGCTCTACGAGGACCTCACCCGGCACCTGGGCTTCCTGCACTCCAGCGACGAGTACAAGGTCATGGCGCTGGCCTCCTACGGCCGGCCGAAGCACCTGGGCGTGCTCCGCGACCTGGTCCGGGCCACCGACGACGGCGGCTTCCAGGTCGAGCGGATCGACTGGGCCGGCCTGGCCAAGACGGTCGCCGCCGGCGGCGAGCTGACCGAGGAGCACGCCGACCTGGCCGCCAGCGTCCAGGCGCGGCTGGAGGAGGTCATCCTGGACCTGTCCCGCTGGCTGTACGACGCCTCCGGCGGGGCCCGCACCCTGGCCATGGCCGGCGGTGTGGCGCTGAACTGCGTGGCAAACGCCCGGCTCGCGGCCGAGGGGCCGTACCGGGACGTCTGGGTGCAGCCGGCGGCCGGCGACGCGGGCACCGCGCTCGGCGCGGCGCTGCACGTGGCCGGCGAGCTGGGCGACCGCTCCACGCCGATGGCGGGGGCGGACCTGGGCCGGGGCTGGTCGGACGACGAACTGGAGGCCGAGCTGCGGCGGGCCGCGCTGCCGTACACCCGGCCGGCGTCGATCGCCGCCGAGGCCGCGCGGGTGCTGGCCGACAACGGCATCGTGGCCTGGTACCAGGGGCGCAGCGAGTACGGCCCGCGGGCGCTCGGCCACCGGTCGCTGCTGGCGCACCCCGGCGACCCGGACACCACCCGCCGGATGAACGACGTCAAGGGCCGGGAGCAGTTCCGGCCGATCGCCCCGATGGTCCGCGCGGAACGCTTCGCGGACCTGTTCGACGGGGTCTACCCCAGCCCGTACATGCTGTTCGTGCACCGGGTGAAGCCGGAGTGGCGGGACCGGATCCCGGCGGTCACCCACGTCGACGGGACCGCCCGGGTGCAGACCGTGCACCCGGAGACCGAGCCGCTGGTGGCCGAGCTGCTGGCCGAGTTCGAGCGGCGCACCGGGCTGCCGGTGGTGGTGAACACCTCGCTCAACACCGCCGGGCGGCCCATGGTGGACACCCCGCGCGAGGCCATGGAGCTGTTCGGCTCCGCCCCGGTGGACCTGCTCGCCCTCGGCCCGTTCGCGGTGCACCGCCGCGCCCTGGGCGGTGGTGCCCGGTGATCAGTGTGGTCGTGCCCACGCTGGGGCGGCCGAGCCTGGCCACTCTGCTGGACGCCCTCGCCGGCCAGCTCGACGAGCTGCCCGGGGTCGAGGTGCTGCTGGTCGACGACCGGCGCGACGACACGGGGGAACTGGCGGTGCCGGGGGCGCTGGCCGCGTACACGAAGGTGCTGACCGGGCGCGGCGCGGGCCCGGCGGCCGCCCGCAACCTGGGCTGGCGGGCCGCCCGCGGCGAGTGGGTGGTCTTCCTCGACGACGACGTGGTGCCGGCGCCGGACTGGGCCCGGCGGCTGCGCGCCGACCTCGCGGTGGCCGGCCGGGTCGGCGGCGTGCAGGGCGTGGTGGAGGTGCCGCTGCCCGCACACCGGCGCCCCACCGACTGGGAACGCGGCACCGCCGGCCTGGCCGAGGGGCGGTGGATCACGGCGGACATGGCCTACCGCCGGGGGGCCCTGGCCGCCGTCGGCGGGTTCGACGAACGCTTCCCGCGCGCCTACCGGGAGGACGCGGAGCTGGCCCACCGGGTCCGCCGCGCCGGCTGGGACCTGGCCCGCGGGCGGCGCCGGGTGACCCACCCGGTCCGCCCGGAGAGCCGCTGGGTCAGCCTGCGCACCCAGCGGGGCAACGCCGACGACGCGCTGCTGCGCCGGCTGTACGGCCCGGGCTGGCGGGCCGAGCTCAACCTGCCGCCGGGGCGGCGGCCCCGGCACGTGGCGGTCGCCGCGGCCGGCGCCGTGGCGCTGGCCGCCGCGGCGCTGCGGGCCGCTCCCCTGCGCGGCGTCCGCGCCCGGCGGGCGGTCGGCGTGGCCGGCGGACTCGCCGCGCTGGCCTGGGCGGCCGGCACCGCCGAGTTCACCCGGGCCCGCGTCGCCCCCGGCCCGCGTACCCCCGACGAGGTCGCCACGATGCTGGTGACCAGCGCGCTCATCCCGCCGCTCGCCGTCGTCCATTTTGTCCGGGGCTGGTGGCGCGCCCGCGCCGTCCCCGCCGGGGCGCTGGTCGCCGCGCGCGACCCCGGGGCGGGACGGTGATGTTTAGTTCCTTGTCCCAGGGCAACTGTCCGGCCATGAATCCGTCCGGTCCCGCCCTCTACGACGCGGTGCTGCTCGACCGCGACGGCACGCTGGTCGAGGACGTGCCCTACAACGGCGACCCGGAGAAGGTACGGCCGCTGCCCGGCGCCCGGGCGGCGCTGGACCGGCTGCGGGCGGCCGGGCTCCGGCTGGCCGCGGTGACCAACCAGTCCGGGCTGGCCCGGGGTCACTTCACCGAGCGGGAGATGCACGCCGTGCACGCCCGGATCGAGGAGCTGCTCGGCCCCTTCGACCACTGGGCGATCTGCCCGCACGACGACACCGACGGCTGCGCCTGCCGCAAGCCGGCCCCCGGGCTGGTGCACGAGGCGGCCCGGGCGCTGGGCACCACGCCCCGGCGGTGCGTGGTGGTCGGCGACATCGGCCGCGACATGGCCGCCGCGCTGGCCGCCGGTGCCACCGGGATCCTCGTGCCCACCCCGGTCACCCGCCCCGAGGAGGTCACCGAGGCGCCGGCCGTCGCCCGGGACCTGCCCGGCGCGGTGGCCGAGATCCTGCGCCGGGACCGGGCGGTACGACCGGGTGCGCCGCGCGCCGGGCGGGCCGGCACGGTGCTGGTGGTGCGCAGCGACTCGGCCGGCGACGTGCTGGTCACCGGCCCCGGGATCCGCGCGGTGGCGGCCGGGGCGGAACGGGTGGTGCTGCTCTGCGGGCCACGCGGCCGGGCGGCCGCGGAGCTGCTGCCCGGCGTCGACGAGCTGATCGAGTGGCGGCTGCCCTGGATCGACGGCTCCCCCGGGCCGGTCGAACCCGACGACATGCGCCGGCTCACCGGCCGGCTGGCCGCGGTGGGGGCCGACGAGGCGGTCGTCTTCACCTCGTTCCACCAGTCACCGCTCCCCCTCGCCCTGCTGCTGCGGATGGCCGGCGTCCCCCGGATCAGCGCCATCAGCGACGACTACCCCGGGTCTCTGCTCGACGTCCGGCACCGGGTGCCGGTCGGAGTGCCCGAACCGGAACGGCGCCCTGTCGCTGGCCGCCGCGGCCGGCTTCGCGCTGCCCGCCGATGACGAACCGGGGCTGCGACTCCGCGCCGACCTGCCCACGCCGGCCGTCGACCTGCCCGCCGGCGACTACCTGGTGGTGCACCCCGGCTCGTCGGCGCCCGCCCGGGCCTGCCCGCCCGACCGCTGCGCCCAGATCGTCGCCGCCCTCGCGGCCGACGGGCACCGGGTGCTGGTCACCGGCGGTCCCGGCGAACGGGAGTTGACGGCCCACGTCGCCGCGGCCGGCGGCACCGACCTGGGCGGCGCCACCGACCTGGCCGGGCTCGCCCGGATCCTCGCCGGGGCCCGCTGCCTCGTCGTCGGCAACACCGGACCGGCCCACCTGGCCGCCGCCGTCGGCACCCCGGTGGTCAGCCTCTTCGCCCCGACCGTCCCGTTCGGGCAGTGGGCGCCCTACCGGGTGCCCACCGTCCGGCTCGGCGACGCGGGAGCGGCCTGCCGGGACACCCGGGCGGCCGTCTGCCCGGTCGCCGGACACCCCTGCCTGAACGGCCTCGACCCGGCCCGGGTGGTCGCCGCCGTCCGCCGGCTCGTCCCCGGTTGAACCCACCGCCCGCCCCCGCACCGTCGCCGACGAGGAGAGAGATGAACGTTCTGCTGTGGCACGTGCACGGCTCCTGGACGACGTCCTTCGTGCACGGGAGACACCGGTACCTCGTGCCGGTCACGCCCGACCGCGGCCCGTACGGGCGGGGCCGGGCGCGGACCTACGCCTGGCCGGAGAACGCCGTCGAGGTGACCCCGGAGGAGCTGGGGCGGGCCGACGTCGACCTGGTGCTCCTGCAACGGCCCGAGGAGCTGGACCTGGCCGAACGGTGGCTGGGCCGCCGGCCGGGCCGCGACGTGCCGGCGATCTACGTCGAGCACAACACCCCGAAGGGCGACGTGCCGGACACCCGCCACCCGATGGCCGACCGGGACGACCTGCTGCTCACCCACGTGACCCACTTCAACGAGCTGTTCTGGGACAACGGGGCCACCCGCACCGCCGTCGTCGAGCACGGCATCGTGCCGCCGGCCGTCGAGTGGACCGGCGAGCTGGACCGCCTCGCCGTGGTCACCAACGAGCCGGTCCGCCGCTGGCGGGTCACCGGCACCGACCTGATGCCGCGCTTCGCCGCGGTCGCCCCGCTGGACGTCTTCGGCATGGGCGTGGCCGGGCTGCCCGACCGGCTCGGCCTGCCGGCGGACCGGCTCGCCGTCCACGACGACCCGCCGCAGCACGCCATGCACGCCGAGGTGGCGCGGCGGCGGGCGTACCTGCACCTGTGCCGCTGGACGTCGCTGGGGCTGAGCCTCATCGAGGCCATGACCATCGGCATGCCGGTGGTCGCGCTGGCCACCACCGAGGCCGTGGACGCCGTGCCACCCGACGCGGGGGTGCTCTCCACCCGGGTGGACACGCTCGTCGAGGCGGCCCGCTGGCTGGCCGAGGACCGCGACGCCGCGTACCGGCTCGGGGCGCGGGCGCGCGAGGTGACGAAGGAACGCTTCGGGCTCGACCGGTTCCTCGCCGACTGGGACCGGCTCATGGAGGAGGAGACATGCGCATCGCGATGATTTCGGAGCACGCCAGCCCTCTCGCCGCCCTCGGCGAGGAGGACGCGGGCGGGCAGAACACCCACGTGGCGGAACTCGCGGCCGCGCTCGTCGGCGAGGGGCACGACGTCCGCGTCTACACCCGCCGGGACTCCGCCGCGCTGGCCGAGATGGTGTCCAGTCCGGACGGCTACCAGGTGTGCCACGTGCCGGCCGGCCCGGCGCAGCGGGTGCCGAAGGACGAGCTGCTGCCGTACATGGGTGAGTTCGGCAGCTGGCTGGCGGACTCGTGGCGGCGCGGCAGCTGGATCCCGGACGTGGCGCACGCGCACTTCTGGATGAGCGGCCTGGCCACCGTGCACGCCGGGCGGCGGACCGGGGTGCCGACGGTGCTGACGTACCACGCGCTCGGCACGGTCAAGCGCCGGCACCAGGGCGCGCGGGACACCAGTCCACCAGGGCGGGTCGGCTACGAGCGGGCCATCGGCCGGACCGTGGACCGGGTGATCGTGCAGTGCGCGGACGAGGTCGCCGAGCTGGTCCGGATGGGCGTGCCCCGGTCCCGGATGGCGCTGGTGCCGTCCGGCGTCAACCAGGCCGTGTTCCGCCCCGACGGCCCGGTCGCCCCCCGCGACCCGGCCCGCCCCCGCATCCTCACCGTCGGCCGGATGGTGGAGCGGAAGGGCTTCCTGGACGTGGTCCGGGCGCTGCCCGCGGTGCCGGACGCCGAGTGCGTGGTCGTCGGCGGCCCGCCGGCCGAGCTGCTCCCCGCCGACACGTTCGCCCGGCGGCTGTCCGCGCTGGCCGAGTCGTGCGGTGTGGCCGACCGGGTGAAGCTGGTCGGCGCGGTGCCGCGCGAGGAGATGCCCACCTGGTACCGCTCGGCGGACGTGCTGGTCGCCGCCCCCTGGTACGAGCCGTTCGGGCTCACGCCCCTGGAGGGGATGGCCTGCGGCGTGCCGGTGATCGGCACCAACGTGGGCGGCATCGCGGACAGCGTCGTGGACGGGCTGACCGGCGACCTCGTGCCACCGCGCGACCCCCGCGCGCTCGGCACCGCGCTGCGCCGGCTCCTCACGGACCGGGTCCGCCGTTTCGCGTACGCCACGGCGGCGCTGGACCGGATCCGCAGCCGGTACTCCTGGAAGCGCTGCGCCGAACAGCTCGGCGCGGTCTACGCCGCGCTGACCACGGCGTCCCGGCCGGCGTCGGCGGTGGCGTGATGACCCGGCACGACGCTCTCGACGCCCACCTCTCCGGGCTGGCCGCGGCACTCCTGCCGTACCGGCGGGAGGCCGAGCGGCTGGCGGGCTGGGGCACCGAGCTGGCCTGGACGCTGGCCCGGGGCGGGCGGTTGCTGGTGGCCGGCAACGGCGGCAGCGCCGCCGAGGCCCAGCACCTCACCGCCGAACTCGTCGGCAAACTCCGCGACGACCGCGAACCCCTCTCCGCCATCGCCCTGCACGCCGAAACCTCCGCCCTCACCGCCATCGGCAACGACTACGGCTACGACGAGGTCTTCGCCCGCCAGGTCCGCGCCCACGGCCGACCCGACGACATCCTCCTGCTCATGTCCACCAGCGGCACCAGCACCAACCTCCTCACCGCCGCCCGCGCCGCACACGACACCGGCCTGCGCTGCTGGGCCTTCACCGGCCCCGCCCCCAACCCGCTCGCCGAGGAGTGCCACGACGTGCTCGCCGTGCCGTCCCCGGACAGCCAGGTCGTGCAGGAGCTGCACCTGGTTTCCACGCACCTGCTCTGCGAGTACGTCGACCAGGCCCTGCCGCTGATCCGGCAGCTCCCCACCGCGCCCGTCCCCGCGCCGCGGGCGGGGGCCGTCGCCCGCTGGGCAGCCCCGTCCGGCCCCGCCGGAGGTGACCGGGACGGCGGTGACCGCCACCTGCTCGCCGGGGTCGGATCCGGGCCGCACCTGGGCGTCGGCCGGGCGCTGGACGGGCACGCCCGGGACGGGGCCCGCCGGCACCGTCCGGCCGACGGGCACGGCGTCAACGGGCACAACGGACACTCCGCCGACGGGCACGGCTTCGCCGGGCAGCCGGCCGACGGGCACGGGTCCGCCGGCGCGGGATCGGTGCGGTCGTGACCCGCCCGCTGGTCGTGGTCGGCGACGCGCTGCTGGACTGGGACGTCACCGGCGTGGTCGGCCGGGTCGCCCCGGACGCGCCGGTGCCGGTGCTCGACGAACGGTCCACCGCCGAGCGACCGGGCGGGGCCGGGCTGGCCGCGCTGCTCGCCGCCGCGCAGGAGACCGAGGTGGCGCTGGTGACCGGGCTGGCCGACGACGCCGGCGGGGCCCGGCTGGCGCAGCTGGTGACCGAGGCGGGCGTCGAGCTCTTTCCGGTCCGTCTGCCCGGCGCCACCGCCGAGAAGATCCGGCTCCGGGCCGGCGGGCAGACCCTGCTCCGGCTGGACCGGGGCGGTGACCCCCAGCCGGCGGGCGAGCCGACGGAGGCGGTGCTGGAGCTGCTGTCCCGGGCCCGGGCCATCCTGGTGAGCGACTACGGTCGCGGGCTGGTCCGCCAGCCGACGCTGCGCGCGGCGCTGGCCGACGCCACCGCCCCGGTGGTCTGGGACCCGCACCCGCGCGGCCCCGCCGCGGTGCCCGGGGCCCGGCTGGCCACCCCGAACCTGGCCGAACTGCGGCAGCTCACCGGCGACGCCGGTGCCGGTTCGGCGCTCTCCACCGCCACCCGGGCCGGGCAGGAGCTGCGCCGCCGGTGGCGGGTCGGCGCGGTCGCGGTGACCACGGGACCGGACGGGGCGGTGCTCTGCCACTCCGGCACCGCGCCGCTGGTCGTGCCGCCGCCGTCCACCGTGGCGCACGTCGAGGACACCTGCGGCGCCGGGGACCGGTTCGCCGCCACCGCCGCGCTGGCGCTGGCCGACGGCGCGTCGGTCGCCGAGGCGGTGCAGGCGGCGGTCGGTGCCGCGTCCGCGTACGTGGCGGCCGGCGGGGCGGCCGGCCTGCACCGGGCACCGGAGCAGCCCGAGCACCGGCTCGCCGGCCGCACCGGCGAGGAACTCGTCGCGAAGGTACGCGCCGACGGCGGCACGGTGGTCGCCACCGGCGGCTGCTTCGACATCCTGCACGCCGGTCACCTGGCCACCCTCCAGGCGGCCCGCCGCCTCGGCGACTGCCTGGTGGTCTGCCTCAACTCCGACCGGAGCGTCCGGGGCCTCAAGGGGCCGCAGCGCCCGGTCAACCCGGAACAGGACCGGGCCCGGCTGCTGGCCGCCTTGGACTGCGTCGACGCGGTGGTGGTCTTCGACGAGCCCACCCCGCACCAGGTGCTCGCCCGGCTGCGCCCGGACGTCTGGGTCAAGGGCGGCGACTACGCGGGCGACGGCGCGCCCGAGCTGCCCGAGGCGGAGCTGGTGCGCCGCTGGGGCGGGCGGGTGGTCACCGTGCCCTTCCTGACCGGGCGCTCCACCACCGGCACCATCACGGCCGCGCGCCAGCGCGGTCTCCACCTCGTCAAGGGAGCGGTATGAGCGAGCGTCAACACGCGAATCGTCCACGTAGGGCACCGTCGGCTCAGGGCGCCCCGCAGCGGAGCGGGGTGCCGGCATGAGCAGGGACCTGAACGGACGGGCCGTCCTCGTGACCGGCGGGTCGAGCGGGCTCGGCGCGGCGGTGGTGTCCGCCGTGGCCAAGGCCGGCGGCCGGCCGTACGTGCTGGACCGGCAGGCGCCGGCCGACGGGGTGCCGTGGGTCGAGTGCGACCTGGCCGACACCCGGGCGGCCGAGGCGGCCACCCGGCAGATCGCCGAGCAGGCCGGGGGCCTCGACGGCCTGGTGACCGCCGCCGGCATGGACGTGCCGGGTCGGCTCGCCGACGTCGACGGCGGGACCTGGGACCGGATCGTGACGATCAACCTGCTCGGCACGGCCGCGGTGATCCGGGCCGCGCTGCCGCACCTGGAGCGGGCGCACGGCACCGTGGTGACCGTGGCGTCCACGTTGGGCGTCAAGGCGGTCAGCGACGCGACCGCGTACTGCGCGGCGAAGTTCGGGGTGGTCGGCTTCACCCGGGCGCTCGCCGCCGAGCTGGCCGGCACGGTCGGCGTGACGCTGCTCATCCCCGGCGGGATGCGGACGGCGTTCTTCGACGAGCGGGACGAGCGGTACAAGCCCGGCCCGGACGCGATCCTCAACGACCCGGCGGACACCGCCGAGGCGGTCATGTTCGCCCTGGCCCAGCCGCCCGGCTGTGCCGTACGCGAGCTGGTGGTCTGCGCCGAGCAGGAGTCCTCGTACCCGTGATCCTCGTGCTCCGGGCGCTCGGCGTCGGCGACCTCGCGACCGGGGTGCCGGCGCTGCGCGCGTTGCGTGCCGCGTACCCGGGCAGCGAGCTGGCGCTGGTCGCGCCGCGCTGGCTGACCCCGCTGGTCGAGCTGGTGGGTGGCGTGGACCGGCAGGTCGTGGCGGACGGGCTGGGCCGCCTCGGGTGGTCCGGCCCGCCGCCCGACGTGGCGGTGAACCTGCACGGCCGGGGGCCGCAGTCGCACCGGATGCTGGCCGGGGTCCGGCCGCGGCGGCTGCTGGCCTTCGCCAACGCGGAGGCCGGGTGGCACGACGGTCCGCCGTGGCGGGCCGAGGAGCACGAGGTGGACCGGTGGTGCCGGATGCTGGGCTGGTACGGGATCCGCACCGACCGCGGTGACCTGGCGCTGCGCCGCCCCGGGCCCGGCGGACTGCCGACCGGCGTGACGATCGTGCACCCGGGCGCCAAGGCGGCGCAGCGGCGCTGGCCGCCGGAGTGCTTCGCGGCGGTGGCCCGGGAGCTGGCCGGCCGGGGTCACCGGGTGGTGGTCACCGGCAGTCCCGGCGAGCGGGACCTGGCCGCCGACGTGGCCCGCCGGGCGGGGTTGCCGGCCGACGCGGTGCTGGCCGGCGCGACCGACGTCGGCGAGCTGGCCGCGCTTGTCGCCCACGCCCGCCTCGTGCTCTGCGGGGACACCGGCATCGGTCACCTGGCCACCGCCTACGCCACCCCGTCGGTGCTGCTCTTCGGCCCGGTGCCGCCCGCCGCATGGGGCCCGCCGCCGGACCGGCCGTGGCACGAGGCGCTGTGGGCCGGCCCGATCCCGGCCGGGGACGGCCGGGCCGTGCACCCGGCGCTGGCCGAGCTGGACGTGCCGGCGGTGCTGGCGGCGGTGGACCGGGTGACCGCGGCCGCCCGGTCGCGGTCGGTGGCCGGCCGCCGGGTGCCGGCGCAGGCGGCCGGCCACCCCCTTGCTACCCACCGGTAGCCTCCGGCCGTAGGCTGAGCCGGTGAGCGGGGAGTACACGCAGGAGTTCGTGGACGTCGACGGGGCGCGCATCGGCGTGCAGGTCTACCCGGAGCCGGACGGGCCGCCCGGCGCGCCCGTCGTGCTGATCTGGCCGGCCATGGGCGTCCGCGCCCGCTACTACCGGCCGTTCGCCGCCGCGCTGCGCGACGCCGGCCTGGCCGTCGTCGTGGCCGACCTGCGGGGCACCGGCGAGAGCACGCCGTCCCCCGCCCGCAGCTGCCGGTACGGCTACGCCGAGCTGGCCACCGACGTCGGCGCGGTGCTCGACGCGCTCAAGCCCCGGCTGGACGGCCGGACCCGGCTGCTGCTCGGGCACTCGCTCGGCGGGCAGGTCGCGGTGCTGCACCAGGCGCTGCACGACGCCGACCGGGTGGACGGGCTGGCCCTGGTGGCGGTCGGCATCCCCTGGTGGCGCGGGTACCCGGGGCTGCGCGGCTGGGGTGTGCTCCCGTACACCCAGGGCATCGCCGCGGTGGCCCGGCTGCTCGGCGTGTGGCCCGGCTGGGGGTTCGGCGGCCGGCAGGCGCGCGGGGTGATCCGGGACTGGGCGCACACCGCGCGGACCGGGCGCTTCCCGGTGCTGGACGGGGTCGACGCCGAGGCGGCCGTCCGGCGGGTCCGCACCCCGGTGCTCGCGGTCAGCGTCGACGACGACCAGTACACGCCGCACGAGACGATGGACCACCTCTGTGCCAAGCTCGCCGCCGCCCCGGTGACGAGGCACCGGTACACCGTCGCCGAGGCCGGCGCCCCGCTGGACCACTTCACCTGGGTCCGCGCCGCCGCCCCGCTGGCCGCGCGGGTCGCCGCGTTCGCCGCCGCGCTGCCCCGGTGACCCCGGCCGTCCCGGCGACCGGGCCGACCCCGCCGTGGCCGAAAACGGGTGCGTAGTCGCGCGAAAGGTGGGTAAGCCGCACCGCCCGAACACGGCGGAGGGGGATCAGATGTCCGAACGGCACACCGCGTTGCGCTCGATGCACGACCTGGGCCTGGCGGCCTGGTTTGGCGGCTCACTGATGGGGGCGCTCGGCGTCAACGGCGCGGCGGCGAAGATCGACGACTCGACCCAACGGCTGCCGGTCGCCTCGGCCGGCTGGGCGCGCTGGACTCCGGTCAACGCGGCCGCGATCGGCGCGCACCTGGCCGGCGCGGTCGGCGAGCTGGTGACCGAGAGCCCACGGGTGGCCAGCCAGGCCGGCGTGGCCAGGATGAGCACGCTGAAGACCGCGCTGACCGTGGGCGCGCTGGCGGTGACCGGTTACAGCCGACTGCTCGGCATGCGGCTGCAGAAGGCGGGCGGGCCGCCCGTCGAGGGGGCCACCGAGCCGAGCTACCAGACGCCGGCGAATGTCGCCTCCTCGCAGCGGCAGATGAAGCTGCTCCAGTGGGCCATCCCGGCGATGACCGGCGCCCTCGTGGTGGTGTCCGCGTACATGGGCGAGCAGCAGAAGCCCGGACAGGTGCTGCGGGGTCTGCTCGGCCGGGCCGGCGGGCTGGCGAGCGCCCCGATGGCGATCGGCAAGATGGCCGGGATGGGCGCGAACAAGCGACCGATGGCCATGGCCGGCAGGTGATCCGCGGTTGACCGACGCCCGGGGCGACCGCCCCGGGCGTCGACGCGCCGGTCAGGAACCGGTGCCGTCCTCCTCCCCCGGCCGGCCCAGGGCCGACGGCTCGTTGTCCGGCACGGACGGCTCGGCCACCGGGTGCCCGGTGTCGTCCACCAGGCCCGGGGCCATGCTGCCGCCGTGCGCCTCCTCGGCCTCCCGGGTCGCCCGGGGATCCCGGCCGTCCCGGGTCAGGCCGCCGGGCTCGTCCCGTCGCTCGTCCACGCGTCCCCCTCGCTGTCGGTCCTCGGCACCGCCGGTACCCGGGACGTACCGGCGGAAACCTCAGGCGGGGGTGGTGGCGGGCGTGACGCCGAGCAGTCCGGCCAGCCGGGCGGCGTCCCGCTGGGCCTGGTCGCCGCAGCAGTTGTTCAGCAGCACGTGCAGCTCGGCGCACTGGTCGGCGAGTTCACGCAGCAGCACGGACCAGCGCCGCAGCTCCTCCTCGCCGTAGGCGTAGCGGAACCTCTCCTGCTTGTCGCCGCTCTCCCAGGCGGTGCTGTGCCCGTGGAACCGCACCACGGCCAGGTCGGCGGTGGCCACGAGGATCGGCGGCACCGAGGAGGCGTGCCCCTGGGGCATGTCCACGCAGACGTAGCCGAGCCCGTGCTCGCGCAGGAAGGTCACGGTCTCGACCACGGCGTCCGCGGCGAACCAGGAGGAGTGTCGCAGCTCGACGGTCACCGGCCAGGGCCGGCAGCGCCGCGCCGCGGACAGGATCCGCTGCCGGGCCGCCTCGCCGCGGGCCAGCCAGGGCGGGAACTGGAGCAGCACGGCGCCGAGCCGGTCGGCCGCCGCGAGCGGCGCCAGCGCCGCGTGGAACCGGTCCCACAGCGCGTCGTACGCCCCGGCGGACAGGTCCCGCCAGCGGATCCGGGTCGGGCCGCCGGCCGGGCGCAGGTCCCGGGGCAACGCGTCGACCGGGGTGTGGTGGCCGGTGAAGAGGCGGAACGCCTTGACGTCGAAGGTGAAGCCCGGCGGGGTGGCCGCCGCCCAGCCCGCGGTGGTCTCCGGCGCCGGGATCGCGTAGTAGGACGTGTCCACCTCGACCAGACCGAACCGCTCGGCGTACCAGCCGAGGCGGCCGGCCGGGGTGTTGACCGCACGGGGATACCAGCCCGAGCGGACCAGCATCTGGTCGGCCCAGGAGGACGTGCCCACCTTGATGACACCCATGTAATTCAGTGCACCGCGATCCGGACGAAACGGCAACTCGGGACGGTCCGGTGTGGAACCGGGAAAGTGTCGGTGGCGGGTCGTACGGTGTCCCCGGTCCTCAAGCGAAAGGCGGGCGGCATGAGCGTCTCCGACCAGGTCCTCACCGGCGAGCGGGCCGATCTGCTCGCCGCCCTCCAGCTGCGCCGCGGCTTCCTCCGGCAGACCGTGGCGGGGCTCGACGACGAGCAGGCCGCCCGGCGCAGCACGGCCAGCGAGCTCTGCCTCGGCGGCCTGATCAAGCACGTGACCCTCACCGAGCACCGGTGGATGCGGTTCGCGGTGGGCGGCGCCGAGGCCATGCAGAGCGAGCCCGTCGACTGGGCCGGCCAGTTCCGGATGACCGAGGGCGAGACGCTCGCCGGGCTCCTCGCCGAGTTCGACCGGGTGGCCGTCGAGACGGACGCCTTGGTCGGCACGCTCGACCTCGACGCCGCGCATCCGCTGCCGAGCGCACCCTGGTTCGAGCCGGGCGCCAGCTGGTCGGTGCGCCGGGTGCTGCTGCACCTCATCGCCGAGACCGGGCAGCACGCCGGGCACGCCGACATCATCCGGGAGTCGATCGACGGGACGAAGACCATGGGTTGACCGGCACGCGGTGACCGACATCACCCACCCGAACGGGGCGGGTGGCGGGTTCCGGTGTGACGCCACGGCTGGTGGCGGCGCTGAGGGACACGAGATGAACGAACACCGCATGGACCAGGAGACCGCCGAGCGCCTGCTCGTCGGCACCCTCACCGAAGCTCAGGACGGTCCGCAGGTGCTCGTCGGGTTCCTGGCCGCCGTCCGTGCCGCTCCCCGCCCGCACGAACTCACCGGTGAGGGGGCGGCCCTCCAGGCGTTCCGGGTGGCGCGGGCCGGCGGCGCGGTCCCCGTGGCAGTGTCCCGTCCCCCGCGACGGCTGCACGCCGGGCTGTTCGGCGCCAAGGTCGCCCTGGCCGCCCTGCTCGCCACCGTCACCGGCGGTGTGGCCCTGGCCGCCGTCACCGGCAACCTGCCGGTCCCGCCGGGCAGGGGTGGTGGTGCCTCCCTCACGCCGTCCCCCCACCCGAGCACCGACGGGCGGGCCACGCCGACGGTCGACCCGGGTCGAGCGACCACCCCGGCCGCCCCTCCGACCGGCCGGCCGGGCAGCCCCGCCGCCCTGGCCGGGCTCTGCACCGTCTACCGGGCGAAGAACGACGCGGACCGGGGCCGGGCGCTGGAGGCCCCGCCCTTCGCCGAGCTGGTCGCGGCGGCCGGTGGTCGGGAGAAGGTTCCCGGCTACTGCGACGCGCTGCTCACCGGGCACGGCAAGCCGACCGGTTCCCACGGGACACCGCCGCAGCCGAGCGCCGTCCCCACCACACGGCCCGGCGTCGGACCGACCGCCCGGGTCACCGGCCAGCCGGAGGCCACACCCGGCACCCCGGAGGTCCGGCTCGCGACGACGACCCCTCCGGCCAAGCCGCCGGCGTCGAAGACCGCCTCGGTCCGCCCCTCCCGGCGCTGACCGGCCCGTGGCGGATCCGGGCCGGGCGGGCCGCACCGGCCCGGCCGGCGCCGTTCACCCCGAGCACCGCGCAGCGATCGCGCGGGCCGGTGGTCGACGCCGGACGGGCTGGTAGCGTGCGCCGGTGACTCCGCGGCGCCGCCGACTGGCGATCCCCTTCCGCCTGGCCGTCGTCCTCGGCGTGGTGGCCGGCATCGTGCTCACCGCGCTCGGCCCGGCCACGGTGAGCGGCCTGCTGCCGTACTTCACCATCCAGAGCAACGTGGCGGTCGCCGTCTTCGCCGGGTACGCGGCCTGGCGGGCCTGGCAGGGCCGCCCGGAGCCGCCGCGCGCGCTCAAGGGGGCGGTGACCCTCTACATCACGATCACCGGCACCGTCTACCACCTGGTGCTGGCCAACCCGGCCAGCCCGTTCGCGATGGTCCAGCCGCACCGCGGGCCGGGCGAGTGGTGGGGCAACCAGCTCCTGCACACCGTGGTGCCGCTGCTCGCGATCGCCGACTGGGCACTGTTCGACCGGCGCGGCCGGCTGCGCCCGCGGTACGCCGCGTGGTGGCTGGCGTTCCCGGTCGCGTACCTCGGTTTCGTCCTGGTGCGGGGGCTGGTCGTGCACCGCTACCCGTACCCGTTCCTCGACGTCGGCCGGCTCGGCTACGGGGGCGTGGGGTTCAGCGCGCTCGCCTTCGCCGTCGCGTTCTGGCTGCTCGGGCTCCTCTTCGTCGGCGTGGACCGGGGCCTCGCCGGTCGGGCCCGCGGCGTGCCGCCCGCGCCGGCCGTCGCGCCCGAGGAGACCGCGGCCGGGCCCCGCTGACCGGCGGCGTCACCCGGTCGCCGGCCACCCGGGGCCGCGCCGCTCGCCGTCCGCGCCGCCGACCCGGATCCGACGGCCCGTGGTGCGGTCGCGGCCGTAGGAGTCGGCGCGCCCCCAGCGGCCCGGCACGTCCAGCAGCTCGATCCGGCCGTAGCCCTCGGGGACGTACGGGTTCACCAGCAGGTTGTCCCCACACGGGCGCAGCCCGAGCATGGTGGCGAGCAGCATGAGCAGGCCGCCGGAGGCCCACGACTGGGGGCGGCCGGCCACCGGCAGCTGGACCGGGTACTTGGTGACGCCGCGCGGGTAGCCGGCGATCACCTCCGGCACCGAACCGCCGAGCGTCTCCACCACGGCGAACATGCCGGCGACGACCTGGGCCGCCTCCGCGTCGTACCCGTAGCGCCGCAGGCCCGCCGCGACGAGCGCGTTGTCCGACGGCCAGACCGCACCGAGGTGCCCCCCGAGCGGGTTGTACGGCCGCTGGCCGCTGGCGTAGGTGCGCACCCCCCAACCGGAGAAGAGTTCCGGGCCGCACAGGTGGGCGGCCAGCGCGTCGGCGCGCTCGGGCTCGACGATGCCGCTCCAGAGCAGGTGCCCGAGGTGGGAGGTGAGTGCGTCCACCGGTTCCCCGTCGGGGGTGAGGGCGAGCGCGTAGTAGCCCCGGTGCGGCAGCCAGAAGTCCCGGTGGAACCGCTCGCGCAGCCGCGCGGCCTCGGCCTCCAACCGGTCGGCGTAGGCGGGGTCGCCCCAGAACTCCCGGGCCAGCCGGGCGCCCCGGATCTTCGCGTCGTAGGCGTACCCCTGCAGCTCACAGGTCGCCCGGGGGAACGGCGGCGCGACGGCGTGCCGGTCGACGATGGCCTCCGGCGAGTTGCGCCACGTCTGGTTGGCCACCCCGTTGACCGTGTTGCGCGGCTGGTAGCGCACGTAGCCGTCGCCGCACAGGTCGCCGTACTCGTCGAGCCAGTCCAGCGCCATCCGGGTCGGGTGACGCAGTTGCCGGACCAGGTCGGCGTCGCCGGACCAGCGCTCGTACTCGTCGAGCAGGATCACGAACAGCGGTGTGGTGTCGGCCGCGCCGTAGTAGGGCGCGGTGGGCTGCTCCCCGAAGGCGGCCGATTCGCCGTACCGCAGCTCGGAGAGGATCTTCCCGGGCTCCTCGTCGTGGTGGTCGTCGAGCTGCCCGCCCTGCAGCAGGGCCAGCAGCCGCAGCGTCGCCGGGGTCAGCTCCGGGGTGAACGGCAGCGTCTCCAGACAGGTCAGGATGGCGTCCCGCCCGTACAGCGCCATGGCCCACGGCAGCCCACCCACCGGCACCCGGTCGACGAACGACAGCGGCACGTACCGGAGCGAGGCCAGGTCGGTCAGCGCCTGCCGGTACGCCATGGTCAGCGATTCCCGCTCGGCGACGAGCTGCGGCGCGTGGTCGAACCAGCGGGACAGGTCCTCCCGCATGTCGTGGTGCACGTGCTGCCGGTGGGACTCGAGGCTGGAGCGCAGGTCGCGCCCGCCGGCACCGTGGATGATCATTCCGACGTGCAGGTCGGTGTGCCAGGTTCCGTTCGGAGCGACCCGGATCCGGAAGGTCATGCCCCGCTGGTCGACCTCCACGGGTGCCGTGCTGGAGACGACGGTCTCCCGGGTGAACCGGTCCCGCTGGTGGCGGATCCGCAGCTGACGGTGCTCCGCGTCGGCCACGACCACCGGCCGGCGCGGCGCCGGCCGGAGGATCTCCGAGGTGTCGGCGAAGTCGCTGCCGATCTCCATCCGCACGGTGAACTCGGCGGCCTCGGGGGCGTGGTTCAGCACGGTGAGCCGCTCGTTGAAGCTGTCGTCGATGGACCGGTGCCGGAGCACCGAGACGTCGGCGTCGACGTAGTGGCTGGCGGTGCCGGGAACCAGCACGAACCGGGTCTCGAAGTAGGCCAGCTCGTCCCGGGACAGGGCGTCCAGCCGCTCGCCGTCGACGGTGAGCACCCAGCGGGACAGGAAGCGGGTGTCGAATGAGAACAGGCCGATCGGGGCGTACGGCTCGACCTCCATGTCGCCCTGCGCGTCGCTGAGCGCGAACGCGTTACCGGCGAGGACGCGCACCAGCTTCTTCATCGGGTCCCCACCCCGGCGCAACCCAGCTCGCGGGGATGCCGGGCGTCGGGCGGGCCCGGGAAGAGCCGGCGCAGCGACAGCAGCAGGCGCAGGTCGCCCTGGGCGGTGAGGTCGTTGCGCAGCAACGCCGCGGCCACGTGCAGCCGGCCGGCGGCGATCCGGTCGAACACCTCGCGGTCGGCACGGACCACCAGGTCGGCGTCGTCCGCGAGGCGGGCCACCCGGACCTCCTGGCGGTCGATCGTGACGTACCAGTGTTCGGTCCGCGCGCCTTCCCGCAGGTCCAGCCGGACCGTGCCACCGGTGGTCTCCGGCAGGTCGGGGTGCTGGCCGGCGACGTGCCGGGCCAGGTACTCCGCCGCCGAGGCGCTCATGGGTCCCTCCCCCCTGTCGGTCGTTCACAGCCGGTCGCCGGGCGAGCTCCGCCCGCTCCCGCAGGGTCCCCGCCGGTCGGGTGACCCCAACTCACCCCGTCGGGGTGAGCCCGGCTGGTGCGCCCGGGCGGAGGTCGGGTACTGCGGAGGAATGGGGATGACCGGGGACGCCACGACCGACCGGGTGCTCACCGCGCTGCTGACCATGCAGCGCCAGTCCTGGGAGCAGGGGGTGACCGGGCACGCGCTGCTCGACCTCGGGCTCGGCGAGCTGGCCCTGCTGGTCGCCGACGCCGCGGTGACCCGGCAGCACCCGGACGGGCGGCTCGGCGACGTGTCCGGCGAGGCCGGCGCGGTCAACGGCGCGGCCTGCGGCGAGGCGGTGCACCACGCGGCCACGACCGACGGGGACCCGCGCTACGCCGCCGCGCTGGACGCGCAGCTCGACTGGCTGGTCACCCGGGCGCCCCGGGCCGCCGACGGCACCCTGTTCCACCTGCTCGACAGCCGCCAGGTGTGGGCGGACAGCGTCTACATGGTGGTGCCGCTGCTCGCGCTGGCCGGCCGGACCGACCTGGCCACCGGGCAGCTCGACGGGCACCGCCGCCGGCTGTTCGACCCGCGCACCGGCCTCTACGCGGCCCGCTGGGACGAGGACCGCGGCCAGCTGGTCCAGCCGCACCCGTGGGGCACCGGCAACGGTTGGGTGGTGGCCGGGATCGCCCGGGCGCTGCGCCTCGCGCCGGACTGGCCGGCCGCGTCCCGCGCCGAGCTGGCCGGGCACGCCCGCACGGTGCTGGACGCCTGCCTGGCGTACCGGACCGACGACGGGCTCTTCCCCGACGTGCTCGACGACCCGGGCTCGTTCCGGGAGGCGAACATCGCCCAGCTCCTCGCGTACGCGGCGCTGACCGGGGTGGCCGACGGCTGGCTGCCGCCGTCCTGGCTGGCGACCGGCGCGGATCTGCTGGCCGCCGCCGGGCGGCGGGTCGACCGCCACGGGCGGGTGACCGGGGTCAGCGGCGCACCGGACTTCACCGCGCCGGGCACCTCCCCGGAGGCGCAGGCGTTCCACCTGCTCGGGCACGCCGCGCTGGGCCGCGCCCGGGCGGCGGTCAGCCGCGCCGGATGAGCCCCCGCACGTACGCGGCCTGGCCGGCGTGCTGGACGTCGTCGTCCAGCACGCTCACCAGCCGCACGCCGAGCGTGACGGGCGGGTCCCAGTTCTCGTCGACCACCCGGTCCAGGTCGGCCGGGCGCAGCCCGCGCAGGTACGCCAGGGTCCGGTCGACCACCGCCCGGTGGTAGTCCAGCAGCACTCCGCCGTTCTCCGGCCGCACGCGGGCGACCTGTTCGGGGCCGTACCCGTAGCCGGTGTCGTCCGGGTCGGCGGTCAACCCGCAGCGCCCCGCCCACTCGCCGCCGACCCAGAGCTGCTCCTCCCCCAGCACGTCGCTGACCTGCTGGTCCTGGATCCGGGTGAGATGCCAGACCAGCCAGCCCACCGGGTTCGCCCCGTCGGCCGGGGCCTGTCGCAGCTGTTCCGGGCTCAGCCCGTCCAGCGCCCCCGCCACCAGGTCGGGCAGCCGGCCGTACGCCTCGGTCAGCAGGTCGTTCACGTCCACGCGTCCCACCCTCCTCCGCCGTCGGTGCCACCGGAGGCAGTACCGCCCAGGACGGGCGGCAAACCTCACCCCCTTAGGGTTGATCGCGTGGTCGCGGCGCTGGAGATGTATCTCGACACCGACGCCACCCGGCGGATCCGGGTGCTCTGGGACGCGTTGGAGGCCGAGGGCGTGCAGAGCATGAGGTCGCTGCTGGAGCAGCGGCACCGGCCGCACGTCTCGCTGGCCGTCGCGCCGCGTCTCGACCCGCACCGGGTCGCCGAGGCGCTCGCCGGGATGGTGGTGGCCGCCCCGCTGCGGCTGGAGTTCCAGCACGCCGGGCAGTTCGTCGGGCGGGTGCTCTGGCTCGGGCCGGCCCCCACGCCGGAGCTGCTGGCCCACCACGGCGCGGTGCACGAGCGGCTGACCCGGGCCGGCATCGACCTGGTGGAGCACTACCAGCCGGGCCGGTGGGTGCCGCACTGCACGCTGTCCATGCGGGTGCCGAACGCGCTGATGGCCGCGGCGGTGCGCCGCTGCCTGGAGGTGCTGCCGGTGACCGCCACCGTGGTCGGCGCCGCCGTCACCGACCACGCCCGGGGCATCTCCCATCCCCTCGGCTGACCCGCCGCCGGTCAGCGCGGCCCGAAGTCGACCAGGAAGGTCAGGTAGTCGGGCTGTGGACAGGGGTCGCCGCGGTGGCCGAGCCGCTCGTAGAAGGGCGCGGCCCGCTCCCGGTGGGCCTGCCACTCCAGGTGACGGGCCCGCCCGGCCGCCCACTCCGACACCGCCGCCAGCAGCGCCCGGCCCACGCCGCGCCGGCGCCGGTCCGGACGTACGTGCAGGTCGTGCAGGCGGACCGTGCGGTGCGCGTCGCCGGAACGCAGGTGCGGCCCGTGGTCCTGGGCTGCGGCGTACCCGCTCAGCCCCTCGTCGTCGACGGCGCCGAGCAGCGCCCACCGCGGGTCGGCGAGCAGCAGCAGGAACCGCTCCCGGTGGACCTCGGCGGGCTCGTCCCCGACGCCCATGTCGCGCAGCATCGGCCACAGCCGCGGCCAGTCCGACCCGGCCAGCTCCCGGACGGTGATCTTCACGTCGTCCAGGATGCGGCCGGCACCGGGTCCTGCGCCATCTGCCGCCGCCGGCCATGCCGCGGGGCGGCACAAGCTGGCAACGGATCGGGTCAGGGCCGTCCTGGCCGCCGAGGACGGCGGGTGGACGCCTGCCGTCCCGACACGCGTCGCTGACCCTCCCCGCCGCCCGGCCCCGGCGGGCCGGGGCCGGGCGGCGGCCGAGAGGCGGCCGGGCGCCGGGTGGACCTAGACTGGCCCGGTGAGGGAGGCAGAGTGACCGGCGCGAGCGCGCCGTCGATGACATACGGTCACACCTGCCTGGCCTACGACGACCCGGCGGTCCTCGACGCCCGGGCGGTCGCCCACCTGGCCGCGGGCCTCGCGGCCGGCGAGCAGGTCTGGCTGGTCGCCCCCGGCGACCGCGACTCCCTAACCCGCCGGCTGGACCGTCTCCCCGGTCTCGACGCCGCGTTGGGCCGGCGCGCGCTCCGGCTGCTCTCGGTCGAGGACGCCTACCGCCACGACGAGATCGTCGATCCGGACAAGCAGGTCCGGGCGTACGCGGCGGCCACCGGCGACGCGCTGGCCGCCGGCTACACCGGCCTGCGGGTGGTGGCCGAGGCCACCACGCTGGTCCGCTCCCCCGCCCAGCGGGAGGCCTTCGCCCGGTACGAGCACCTCATCGACCGCTGGATGCGTCACCACCCGATGTCGGCGGTCTGCGCCTACGACCGGCGCGAGCTGAGCGACGCGGCGATCGCCGAGCTGGCCTGCATGCACCCCGAGACGAACGCCGACGTGCTGTTCCGGCTGCACGCCGGTGGCGGCGACGCGATCATCGAGCTGGGCGGCGAGCTGGACCCGTCCAACCACCGGCTCTTCGCCGCCGCGCTGGACCGGGCCGACCCGCGACCGGCGGACGGCCGGCTGGTGCTCGACGCCACCGGGCTGCGCTTCGTCGACCACCGCTGCCTGCTGCACCTGCGCGACCTCGCCCGCCGGCACGACGCCACCGCCGTGCTGCGCACCTCGCGCTCCGCCGCGGCCCGGCTGGTCGAGCTGCTCGACCTGACCGAGGTGCGGGTGGAGGTGGTCCGGTGAGGACGGGCGCCGCGGCCGGCCACGTCGGCTACTACCACGAGGCGATCCTCTACGACTCGGACGAGCACCTGCTCGCCGTGGTGCTGCCGTTCCTGCTCGGCGGGGTCGAGGCCGGCGAGCCGACCGTGGTCGGCTTCGGCGGACGCAACGCGGAGCTGGTCCGGCGCGCCCTCCCCGCCGGCTCCGGGGTCACCTTCCTGCCCGGCGGCGACGTCTACGCCCGCCCCACCCCGGCGATCCGCTCCTACCGGAAGCTGCTGGGCTCGTACGTGGCCGACGGCGCCCGGCAGATCCGGATCGTCGGCGAGCTGCCGCCGGCCGTGCTCGGATCCACCTGGGACTGGTGGGCCCGCTACGAGTCGGCCATCAACCACGCCTACGACGACTTCCCGCTGTGGAGCATGTGCGCGTACGACACACGGAACACGCCGGCGCGGGTGCTGGCGGACGTGGCGCGGACCCACCCCCGGGTGGCGTTGCCGGACGGCAGCCACGTGCCGACCGACGTCTACACCGAACCGGCGCGCTACCTGGCCGAGCACCGCCCGATGCTCCCCGACCCGGTGCAGCGGACGGCACCGGCGGTCCAGCTGGTCGACCCGAGCCCGGCCGAGGCGCGCGACGCGGTCCGCGCCGCCTACCGGGGGCAGCTCCCGGTCGACCACCTCGACGACCTGGTCGTGTCGGTCAGCGAGGTGGTGAGCAACGCGCTGCGGCACGGTGCGCCGCCGGTGCGGATGCGGCTGTGGAGCGCACCGGACCGGATGGTGGTGACCGTGCACGACCGGGGTCCCGGCCCCCGCGACCCCTACGCCGGCCTGCTGCCCGCGGGGAACGGCGCGGCGGGCGGCCTGGGCCTGTGGATCAGCCACCAGTCGTGCAACCACGTGGCGCTGCACCGGGACACCGACGGTTTCACCATCCGCCTGACCGCCGGAAATCCGTACTTCCCGGTCTGAGTCGGATCGCATTCGCGGTCGTGGGCGGGGCGGGGCGGAACCCGCGCGCCGACGGCGGTACCGTTGCGCCTCATCATGCCCTGCGGGGCGGTCATCCGCCGGCCTGGCGCTGGCGAACCGACGGAGGATGGCGCATGTCCAACGGCGAGGAACCGTTCGCACCCCACGACGACGTGTCCGCGCGGCCGAGGTTCGACCAGGCGCTGCGCGGCTACGACAAACGCCAGGTGGACCGGTACGTCGAGCAGATGGACGGCGAGCTGACCGCCGTGACCGCCGACCGGGACCGCGCGTACGCCCAGATGCGGGAGCTGACCGCGCAGGCGCAGCGGGCGCAGACCGAGGCCGCCGAGCTGCGCCAGCGCCCCACGCAGGTGGACCGCGCGTCCTTCCGCGACCTCGGCCCGATGGTCGACCAGATCCTCGACCTGGCCGAGAAGCAGGCCGGGCAGATCACCGAGGCGGCCACGAAGCGCGCCGCCGACCTCCAGGCGCAGGCGGAGAAGGTGCTGGCCACCACCCGGGACGAGGCGGAGCGGGAGCGGCGCGAGCTGGCCGAGGAGCTGTCCACCCGCCGGGCCGAGCAGGACCGGGCGGACGAGGAGCAGCACGCCGCCGCGCAGGCGGAGCTGACCGCGATCCGGGAGCTGACCGAGAAGCTGCGGGCCGAGGGGCAGGCCGCCCACGACCGCGCCCAGCAGGAGGCGCAGCGGCTCGCGGAGCAGAGCGCCCAGCAGGTCGAGCAGGCCCGCTCCGCGTCGGAGGCGCTGGTGAAGGCGGCGCGCACGCAGATCCAGCAGGAGGTGCAGGCCAACCGCAGCAAGGCCCAGCAGGAGCTGGCCCAGTGGCAGGCCACCATGGCCCGGGAGCTGGACGAGCAGCGGGCCGCGGCCGAGCAGGAGCTGGCCGACCGGGCCAGCGCCGCCGAGCGGGACATCGCCGCCCTGGTCGCCGAGGCCCAGCAGTACGCCACCGAGGTCCGCGAGCGGGCCGACGAGGAGAACGCGGCGCACCAGGAGCAGCTCGGTGCGGTGCAGCAGGAGATCCAGCAGCGGCAGGAGACGCTCACCCAGCTCCAGGCCGAGCTGGAGACGGTCGGCCAGCAGCTGGAGCACACCCGCCGGGAGATCGCCACGGTCGAGCAGGAGGGCGCGGCGCTGGAGGAGCAGCTGGTCGCCGTACGCCGGGACCTGACCGCGGAGACCAAGCGCCTGGAGGACGCGCGCCGGGCGGCGGACCTGGCCGAGCAGCACGCGAAGGACACCCGGGCCCGGGTGCAGCGGGAGGCCAAGCGGGTCGCCGACCTGGCCGCCGCGGCGGTGATGGCGGCCGCCGCGGGCGGTGTGGAGACGGCCGAGTACCCGATGGTCGCGCCGCGTCCGGCCGCGACGCCCGCGGAGGCCACCCCGGTGGTGGTGCCCGCACCGGCCCTGGTGGCCGTCCCCGTCGTGCCGGCCGCTCCGGCCGACCCGGAGCCCGGTGAGCCGGCCGACGGCGAGCGGCCCACCGCCGAGCCGTTCCTGGAGCGCGCCTCCCTGGACCGGCCGAGCTTCGACGCGTTCGCGGTGCGCACCCCGGCCCAGCGGTCCGCCCCCGGGGCGGAGGTCACCGGGGAGCCGGCGGCCGGTCCGGAGGGTGGGGTCCCCGCCAACGCCTGACCCGCCCCCGCCGCCGCGCTCAGCCGAGGGCGGCAGCGAGGTCGGCGAGGTGCCGGGCCACCGGCCCCACGGTGAGCACGCCGCTGCCGGCGCCGGCCAGCTCGTCGGCGGCGGGCAGCAGGGCGGCGTGGAGCCGGGCCATGGTGGGGCGGTCGTCGAGGGCGAGGGCGGCCCGGGCGGCGACGCAGAGCCGGGCCTCGCGCAGCAGGTCGTGCGGCGAGGGCGGCAGGGCGCGCAGGGCGGCGGCCGCCTCGTCCCGGCGCCCGGCAGCGAGCAGGGCCAGCGGCCGGACCCACGGCGCGTACGGGCCGGCGTGGGCGGCGTCGGTCAGCGCCGGCCCGGGGTCGTCGCCGGTGGACAACCGCCGGCAGAGCAGGGCGAACGGCAGCAGTCCGGCGGCCATGCCGGGCATCTGCCCGGCGTCGAGCCGCACGGCCGCCGCCCGGTACGCCGCATCGGCCTCGGCGCCGCGTCCCGTGACGGCCAGCCGGAGGGCGGCGTACCAGTCGGTGAAGACGCCGACCAGGGGCAGTTCGTAGCGGGCGGCAAGGCGGTCGGCGGCGGCCGCGTGGGTGTCGGCGGCGGCCAGGTCGGCACGGGCGCAGTGCGCCTGGAGCGCGACGAGGTGCCCGAGCACCTCGAAGGTGACCAGCCCGTGCCGGGCGGCCAGGTCGACCAGGTCGGCGCCGATGCGGGCGCGTTCCGGGGCTCGGCCGGCGCGGTCGAAGGTGTGCATGAACCGGGCGTTGAACGCGAGGGCCAGCAGGGCCGGGTCGTCGACGCGGCGGGCGATCTCCTCCGCCTCGGCCGCCGCCCGCCGGCCCCGGTCGCCGGTGTCGCCGCGCAGTTCCAGGGCCAGGGTGCAGAGCAGCCGGCCGCGCCGGGCCGCCTGGTCGCCGGGGAGCGCGGCGAGGGCGGCTCCGGCCGCGGCGACGATCCGTCGGGACAGTTCCTCGTCGTCGTTGCGGGTCCAGACGGCCGGCACGTCGAACGCGGCCAGCACGTCCGCGGTGAGCCCCGGGTCGGCGAGGCGTTCGACGGTGGCGACCGCCTCGGCCCGCAGCCGGCGGGTCCGGTCGAGGTGGCCGGTGACGGCGAGGGCGCGGCCCCAGCCGATGACCGCGGCGAGCCGCCCGCGTACGTCGTTCCCGCCGGCCCGGTCGTGGGCGGCGACGGCCTGCTGCCAGAGCCGTGCCGCCTCGTGCGGGTGGCAGCGCCGCTCGGCGCGTTCGGCGCCGGCCGTGGCGTACCGGGCGGCCCGGGTCGCGGCGTCCGGGCCGGGAGCGTGTCCGAAGTGGTGGGCCAGGGCGGTGACGTCGTCCGGCCGGAGGCGTTCGAGCACCGCCCCGACGGCGGCGTGCCAGCGGGCCCGGCGCGGCGCCGACAGGTCGGTGTAGAGGGTGTCGCGGACCAGGATGTGGGCGAACCGGGTGCCGTCGGGGGTGAGGAAACCGGCCTGCGCTGCCCGGTCCACGGCGTCCAGCGTGGCCTCCTCGCCGGCCAGCGCGGCCAGCACGTCGGCGTCGAGGTCGCGGCCGAGCACGGCGGCCTGCGCCAGCACCGCCCGGGTCGGCTCGGGCAGCCGCGCCAGGCGGTGGCGGATGACATCCCGCACGCCGGCCGGGACGCGTTCCAGCGCGGCGGCGCCCTCGGCGGCGAGCAGCCGGGCCAGTTCCCGGACGAAGAACGGGTTGCCGCCGCTGCGGCGGTGCAGCACCCGGACGGTGTCGGGGTCCGCCGCGCCGGCCACGGCCCGGACCAGGTCGCCCGTCTCGGCCTCGGTGAGCCCGCCCAGGTAGACGCGGACCGGTTCGGTGGGCGCGAGCCGGGCCAGGGCCCCGGTGAGCGCAGGCGTGATCCCGGTGGCTCGGTAGGTGCCGACCGCCAACACCGGCCCGGTCACCGGCTCGGGGCCGGTGAACAGCGCGGTCAGCAGGTCGAGGGTGTCCTCGTCGGCCCGGTGCAGATCGTCGAGGACGAGCAGCACGGGCCCGCGCCGCGCCGCCGCGCCGACCCGGGCGCCAGCGATCCGGTGCAGCCGGTAGCGGGCCACGGCCGGGTCGCCGCCGTCCGGGAGCGCCGGCCCGGCCGCCGGTCCCCCGGCGTCGGGCAGGGCGGCGGCGAGCTGCGTCCACGGCCAGGCGGCCGGGGCGCCCTCGTATTCGGGGACCCGGCCGACGGCGCGGGTCCAGCCGGCGGCGGCGAGCCGGCCGGCCAGCGCCTCGACGAACGCGGTCTTGCCCGCGCCGGCGTCGCCGGAGACCAGCGCGAGGGCGGGCCGGCCGGCGCCTGCCACCTCCTCGGCCAGTCCCACCAGGCTCGCCAGCTCGGCCTCGCGCCCCACGAACGGGCGCCGCTCCTCCGCCGCTCCCCCGGCCCGCGGCGGGGCGGCGGCCGGGTCGAGGTGCGGGGCCTGGGCGAGGATGTCGGCCTCCAGCCGGCGCAGCCGGGGGCCGGGATCCACCCCCAGCTCCCGGACCAGCACGGCCCGGGCGTCCCGCAGCGCGGCGAGCGCGTCGCCCTGCCGGCCGGCCCGGTAGAGGGCGGTCGCCAGCAGCCGCCAGGTCTCCTCCCGCAGCGGCTGCGCGGCGGCCTGGGCGCGCAGGTCGCCGGCGGCCTCGGCGGCCCGGCCCAGGGCCAGCAGCGCCTCGGCGCGCCGCTCGACGGCGAGCATCCGCAGCTCGTCCAACCGGTCGATCTCCGCCCGTGCCCACGGCTCGGCGGCGAACTCGGCGTAGGCGGGGCCGCGCCAGAGGGCGAGCGCGCCGTCCAGGGCGGCCAGCGCCGGGCCGGCCGGCCCGGCCGCGAGCGACTCCCCCGCCGCACCGACCGCCGCCTCGAACCGCCCCGCGTCGACGGCCTCGGGGGCGGCCGCCAGCGCGTACCCGGGCGGGGCGGTGACCAGCAGCCGGGCCGGCTGCCGTGGGGGCCGGTCGGGCTCCAGGGCCCGGCGCAGGTCGGCCACGAAGGTCCGCACCGCACCGACGGCGCCCTCCGGCGGCTCCGCCCACAGGTCGCCGACGAGGCGGTCGACCGGCACCACGCGGCCCCGGGCGACCAGCAGGCGGGCCAGCACGGCCCGCTGCCGGGGGCCCTTCAGCGCCACCGGGCCCCGATCGCCGGTCGCCACCAGCGGCCCGAGCACCCCGAACGTCATTCCGGGAACGCGCGGCGGGCTGGTCACCCCGCCCACTCTAGGCAGCCCGGTGCGCGCGCACCGGCGGCCCGGCCAGGGCACTCATCCGATGCTGATCGGCCACTGACCGGCGCCGGGCAGGCTCGACGGGACCCGATCACACCCGGAGAGGACCACTCATGATCAACGGATTCGAGTCGCGCCGCGTCACCGTCGCCGACGGCGTGGCGCTGCACGCCGCGGTGGGCGGCAGCGGCCGCCCGGTCGTGCTGCTGCACGGCTTCCCGCAGACCCACCTGATGTGGCGGCACGTCGCCGCGGACCTGGCCGCCGACCACACGGTCATCTGCCCCGACCTGCGGGGGTACGGCGACAGCGACAAGCCCGCCGACACCGACGGCACGGCGTACGCCAAGCGGACCATGGCCGCCGACGTGGTGGCGCTGGCCCGGGCGCTGGGGCACGACCGGTTCGCCCTGGCCGGGCACGACCGGGGCGCCCTGGTGGCGATCCGGGCCGGCCTGGACCACCCCGGGGCGGTCACCCACCTGGCCGCGCTGGACGTGCTGCCCACCCTCGACACCTGGGAGGTGATGCACGGCGTCACCGCTGCGGTCGGGTTCCACCTCTATCTGATGGCCCAGCCGCCGGGGCTGCCCGAGCGGCTGATCGGCGCCGCTCCGGACGAGTTCTTCGGCCACTTCCTCGACCTCTGGGCCGGCGACCCGGACGCGATCCCCGCCGACGTGCGGGCCGCGTACCTGCGGGCCTGCCGGTCGGCGGTGCCCTCGATCGTGGCGGACTACCGGGCCTCGGCCGGCGTCGACATCGCGCACGACGAGGCGGACCGGGCGGCGGGCACCGTGCTGCGGATGCCGGTGACCGTGCTCCAGCAGGACTGGGGCGCGGCGCTCGGCTTCGACGCGGCGGCGCGCTGGCGGGCCTGGGCGCCGGACCTGCGGCACGTGCCGGTGTCGTACGGGCACTTCATGGCCGAGGAGGCCCCGGCCGAGGTGGCGAAGGAGCTGCGCGCGCTGCTGGCCCGCTGAGGCGCCCTTGCCCTCGACCGTGAAAGATGCAAATATTCGGATCACTGTACGTGTGGGGGTTCTCACGTTCGGGGGTTGATCGGCATGCGAAAGGTTTCCTCGATGGCGGCGGCGATCGCGCTGACGCTGGGCTGCACCGGTGTGGCGGTGGTGAGCGCGGCGGGCCCGGCGAGCGCGACGTGCAGCCACGCACACTCCAACATCGACACCAAGTTGGGCACGCTCTTCAACGCCACCAACGTCAACATCCGCTCCGGTCCGCACACGACCTGCGGCTCGCTCGGCTACGGCCAGCTCAGCCACAGCGTCGACTTCCACTGCTACACCAACGGCGACCGGGTCAGCGCCAACGGCCACACCACCTACACCTGGACCTACCTGAGGGACACCACGACCGGGGTGTCCGGCTGGGTCGCCGACGCCCTGCTGGACAACCTCGGCAGCAGCGTCGCCTGCTGACCGTCCCCGCACGGCCCGCCCCGAGGGGGCAGGATGGTCCGGCATGACCGAGCCGCGCCTGTACCCGCCCGTCGAGCCGTACGCCACCCACCGGATCGCCGTCGGTGACGGCCACGAGCTGTACGTGGAGGAGGTGGGGCGGCCGGACGGCGTACCCCTGGTCTTCCTGCACGGCGGGCCGGGCGGCGGCCTGGTGCCGGCGGCACGGCGGTTCTTCGATCCGCTGCGCTACCGCGCCGTGCTGTTCGACCAGCGCGGCGCGGGGCGCAGCACCCCGTTCGGTGAACTGCGGGGCAACACCACCTGGCACCTCGTGGCCGACCTGGAGACGATCCGGGAGCGGCTCGGGATCGACTCCTGGCTGGTGTTCGGCGGGTCGTGGGGCGTCACCCTGGGCCTGGCGTACGCCCAGACCCACCCGGAGCGCGTGACCGGGCTGATCCTGCGCGGGGTGCTGCTGCTGCGGCGCAGCGAGCGGGACTGGTTCTACCAGGGCGGCCTGCGCCACCTCCAGCCGGACGAGTGGGAGCGGTTCGTCGCCCCGATCCCCGCCGCCGAGCGCGACGACGTGCTGGCGGCGTACCACCGGCGGCTGCACGGGCCGGACGAGGCGCAGGCCCGGGCCTGCGCGGTCACCTGGGGGCGCTGGGAGGCGGTCAACTCCTCGCTGCGCCCCGACCCGGGGGTGCTCGCCCACTTCACCGCCGAGGAGCAGGCGCTGCCGATCGCCCGGATCCTCTCCCACTACGCCGTGCACGGCGGGTTCCTCACCGAGTCGCAACTGCTCGACGGCGTGGACCGGATCCGCCACCTCCCCGCCGTGATCATCAACGGCCGCTACGACCTGTGCTGCCCGCCGGTGTCCGCGTACGACCTGTCCCGGCGCTGGCCGGAGGCCGAGTTGCGGATCGTGCCCGACGCCGGCCACTCGGCCGCCGAGCCGGGCATCGCCCGGGAACTGCTCCGCGCCACCGACCACTTCGCCGACCTGCTCACCTGAGCGTCCCGCGTCGGACCTCCGACACCGCCGCGTCCGCGCCTACCGGACGGGCGGCGGCGCTGGCAAGATCGGCCGGGTGACGGGTGCGCTGTTCGCGGTCAGTGACCTTCATGTGTCGTACGCCGAGAACCGCGCGGTCGTGGACGGCCTGCGGCCGGAGTCGCCGGACGACTGGCTGATCGTGGCCGGCGACGTCGGCGAGGTGTTCGCGGACATCGAGCGGACGCTGCGGCAGCTCCGGGACCGGTTCGCCCGGGTGGTCTGGGTGCCCGGCAACCACGAGCTGTGGACCCACCCGGCCGACCCGGTGACCCTGCGCGGCCAGGCCCGCTACGACGCGCTGGTCGCGATGTGCCGCGACCTGGGCGTGCTCACTCCCGAGGACGACTATCCGGTGTGGCACGGTCCGGAGGGGCCGGTCACCGTGGCGCCGCTGTTCCTGCTCTACGACTACTCGTTCCGCGCCCCCGGCACCGACACGAAGGAGGAGTCGCTGCGCGCGGCGTACGCGGCGGGAGTGGTGTGCACCGACGAGATGCTGCTGCACCCCGACCCGCACCCGGACCGGGAGTCCTGGTGCGGGGAGCGGATCGCCGCGACCGAGCGGCGGCTGGCCGCCGTCGACCCGGTGCTGCCGACCGTGCTGGTCAACCACTGGCCGCTGGTCCGCCAGCCCACCGACGTGCTCTGGTACCCGGAGTTCGCCCAGTGGTGCGGCACCGACCGCACCGCCGACTGGCACCTGCGGTACCGCGCCGCCGTGGCGGTCTACGGGCACCTGCACATCCCCCGGACCACCCACTACGACGGGGTCCGCTTCGAGGAGGTCTCGCTGGGCTACCCGCGCGAGTGGGGCCGCCGGGGCGGCGAGCCCCGGCCGATGCGACGGGTCCTCGGCGGCGCCGCGTGATCGAAGGGCTGCTCCCACCGTCGGCGGTCGCCGTCGAGGCGTTCGCCGACATCCCCGGCGAGGTCCCCCACCCCGGCGAGGCGGACCTGCTCGCCCGGGCCGTGGAGGCCCGCCGCCGCGAGTTCGTCACCGCCCGCCGCTGCGCCCGGGAGGCCCTGACCCGCCTCGGGTACGCCCCGGCGCCGATCCGCCCCGGCCCGAAGCGGGAGCCGCGGTGGCCGGCCGGCGTGGTGGGAAGCATCACGCACTGCGACGGTTACCGGGCCGCGGCCGTCGCCCGGCACACCGCGCTGGCCGGGCTCGGCATCGACGCCGAACCGCACGAGCCGCTGCCCGACGGCGTGACCGGGGTGGTCACCACGGCCGGCGAGCCGGCGTCGCTGGCCCGGCTGCGCGCCGCCCACCCGGCCGTGCACTGGGACCGGCTGCTGTTCAGCGCCAAGGAGTCGGTCTACAAGGCGTGGTACCCGCTGACCGGGCGCTGGCTCGGCTTCGAGGACGCCGAGCTGTCCGTCGACCCGGCCGGGGGACGCTTCACGGCCCGGGTGCTCGTCGACGCCACCCGCGTCGACGGCGGCCCGCCGCTGGCCGAGCTGCGCGGCCGGTGGCTGGTCGCCGGCGGGCTGGTGATCACGGCCGTGGCCGTGCCCCGGCAGCCCTGACCGGGTCGCGGCCGCCGGGCCGTGAGCGAACGCTCTCACCTGCCCGAGTGGTCCGAGTTTGCCCACCTGAGGCCAGGGTAGGGCCTTGAGGGCCTGGTCGTTTACCCCGCATGGAGGACAGGTCCTGATGGATTCCAGCAAGCCCGCCAAGGTCGTCAAGGATGTCGTGGAGGCCGCGGCCGGCAAGGTCGCCGACGTCCTGACCCCGGAGGTGCCCGGCGCGCCGGGCAGCGCCCCACCGTCTCTCGAGGAGCCGACGACGCCGCACGGTCCGTTGCCGCCGAAGGAGGAACAGGGCGCCCCGGACACGCGCACCCCGACCGGCGCGGAAACCGGCGTGCCGAAGATCGCCAAGGGACAGCAGGGCGCCTACCTCACCACCGCCAACGGGGCCCGGCTGCGCGACACGGACCACTCGCTCAAGGCCGGTCCGCGCGGCCCGGTGCTGCTCCAGGACCACCACCTGCGCGAGAAGATCACCCACTTCGACCACGAGCGCATCCCGGAGCGGGTCGTGCACGCGCGCGGCGCCGGGGCGCACGGCGTCTTCGTCGGCTACGGCACCGCCGAGGAGGTCACCCGGGCGGCCTTCCTGAAGAAGGGCCGGGAGACCCCGGTCTTCGTCCGCTTCTCCACGGTGCTCGGCTCGCGCGGGTCGGCGGACACGGTCCGCGACACCCGCGGGTTCGCGACCAAGTTCTACACCGACGAGGGCACCTTCGACCTGGTCGGCAACAACATGCCGGTGTTCTTCATCCAGGACGCGATCAAGTTCCCGGACATCATCCACGCCGGCAAGCCGCACCCGGACCGGGAGATCCCGCAGGCGCAGAGCGCCCACGACACCTTCTGGGACTTCGTCTCCCTGCACACCGAGGCGCAGCACCACGCCATGTGGAACATGTCCGACCGCGGCATCCCCCGCTCCTACCGGACCATGGAGGGCTTCGGCGTCCACACGTTCCGGCTGGTCAACGAGGCCGGCACGACGGTGCTGGTCAAGTTCCACTGGAAGCCGAAGCTGGGCGTGCACTCCCTGACCTGGGAGGAGGCGCAGCTGATCAGCGGCATCGACCCGGACTTCCACCGCCGCGACCTCTACGACGCCATCGAGGCCGGCGCGTACCCGGAGTGGGAGCTGGGCATCCAGGTCTTCCCGGACACCCCCGAGGAGACCTTCGCCGGGATCGACCTCCTCGACCCCACGAAGATCGTGCCGGAGGAACTGGCGCCGGTGCAGCCGGTCGGCCGGCTCACCCTCAACCAGACCCCGCGGAACTTCTTCGCCGAGACCGAGCAGGTCGCCTTCCACCTCGGGCACCTGCCGCCGGGCATCGACGTCACCAACGACCCGCTGTTGCAGGGCCGGCTCTTCTCGTACCTCGACACGCAGCTCACCCGGCTGGGCGGGCCGAACTTCACCCAGATCCCGATCAACCGGCCGCACGCCGAGGTCAACGACATGCTCCGGGACGGCTTCCACCAGCACGCGGTGCACGCGGGCGTGGCGCCCTACCGGCCGAACTCGCTGGACGGGGGCAACCCCTTCCCGGCCGGTGACCGCGAGAACGCGTTCGTCGACACGCCGGTCACGGTCGCCGAGGCCCCGAAGGTGCGCGCGGCCCCGGCCTCGTTCGACGACCACTACAGCCAGGTACGGCTGTTCTGGTTGAGCATGTCGCCGGTGGAGAAGGAACACATCATCCGGGCGTACACCTTCGAGCTGGGCAAGTGCTACCACCAGGCGATCAAGGAGCGCCAGCTCCGGTGCCTGGCCAACATCGACCCCGTGCTGTGCGAGCAGGTCGCCACCGGCCTGGGCCTGCCGGCGCCGAAGCCCACCGTGCCGCTGGCCGAGGTGCAGCCGAGCACGGCCCTGTCGCAGGTCGGCCGGGAGTGGCCGGCGGACGGCCGGATGGTCGGCATCGTGGTGGACGCGGACAGCGACCTCGACGGGGTGGGCGAGGTCCGGCGGGCGGTGTTCGCCGCCGGCATGGTGCCGCTGCTGATCGCCGCGCACGGCGGCCTGGTCGGCGACCTGCCGGTGCAGCGCACCTTCGCCACCGGCCGGTCGGTGGAGTTCGACGCGGTCCTGCTGGCCGCGGCGCCGGCGCCCGCACCGGACGCGCTGCCCGCCCGGGACGCCAAGGCCGGCGCGGCCGGCTCCGCCACCGTCGACCCCCGAGTGCTGCTGCTGGTCGAGGAGGCCTGGCGGCACGCCAAGGCGATCGGCGCCTGGGGCGCCGGGGCCGAGGTGCTGCGCCAGGCCGGCGTGGCGGGCACGCCCGGTGTGGTCACCGGCGACTCCGCTGCCGAGGTCTTCGGCACGGTGCAGCAGCTGATGGCGGCGCACCGGGTCTGGGAGCGGTTCCCCGCCTCGGTCTCCTGAGCAGGCGCCGGAGGGGCGGCCCCGGACGGGGCCGCCCCTCCGGCCGTGTGGGCACCGGTGTTTGCGCCCCGGTTCGGCGGGAAGGACGGGGGCCTCACAGTCAGGAGCGGCGGATGAACGGACCCATGGGCGGCGAGCCGGTCGGTGACCTGGAACTCGTGCACACCTTCACCGGGCCGATGCCGACCGGGGTCAGCGTGTCGCACACCGGCCGGGTCTTCGTGAACTTCCCCAAGTGGGGAGACGAGGTGCCGGCGACCGTCGTCGAGCTGCGCGACGGCCGGGAGGCGCCCTTCCCGGACGAGTCCTGGAACAGCCCGTCCGGGGACGACGACGGGCACGCCTTCGTCTCGGTGCAGAGCATCGTGGTGGACCCGGCGGACCGGCTCTGGGTGGTGGACACCGGCAGTCCGATGTTCCAGCCGACGAAGCCGGGCGGGCCGAAGCTGGTGCGGGTCGACCTGGACACCGACACCGTCGGGCAGGTGATCACCTTCCCGACCGACGTGGTGCTGCCCACCACGTACCTCAACGACGTGCGCTTCGACCTGCGCCGGGGTGACGCCGGCCTGGCGTACCTCACCGACTCCTCCGGCTCGGGGCCGAACGGGATCGTCGTGGTGGACCTGGCCACGGGCGCGTCGTGGCGGCGGCTGCACGACCACCCGTCCACGAAGGCGGAGCCGCTGGACTCGTTCCGGCCGGTCGTCGAGGGCCGGCCGTTCCTGGAGCGCCCCGCCGACGGGCCGCCGAAGCCCGTCGCCATGGGCTCGGACGGCATCGCCATCTCCGCCGACGGTTCCCGGCTGTACTACTGCCCGCTCGCCTCGCGCCGCTGGTACAGCGTGGCGACCGACGCGCTCGCCGACCGGGCGCTGCGCGAGGAGCAGGTGGCGGCCACGGTCGTGGACGAGGGCGACAAGGGCGGCGGCTCGGACGGCCTGGAGACCGACGACTCGGGCGCGTTCTACCTGACCTCCTACGAGCACAACGCCGTGCTGCGCCGCCGGGCGGACGGCGAGTTCGAGACCGTGGTGCACGACCCGCGGCTGCTCTGGCCCGACACGATGTCGGTGGCCGCCGACGGCCACCTCTACGTCACCGCCAACCAGCTGCACCGGCAGGCGAACTACCAGGGCGGCACCGACCTGCGGCGCAAGCCGTACGCCCTGTTCCGCGTGCGCATCGACGCCGGACCGGTACGGCTGCGCTGACTTTTCATCGATTTGTTTAAGTATTGCGATCGAGTGTCGCGCACTGCCATGATGACCGTCAATTTCTTCCTTCCCCGAAGGAGCGGTCCGCATGGCGCTCACCCGCCGTACCCTGATCCGGTCCGTGGCGGCGGGGTCCGCCCTCGCCGCGCTCCCCGACCTGGTGCCCACCCTCACCCGGGCCGCCGCCGCGGCCAGTCCTCCCGGCGACGTGGTCGGCAAGGTCTCCGTCGGCTACCAGGGCTGGTTCAGCTGCCCCGGTGACGGCGCGCCGATCGGCGGCTGGTGGCACTGGAGCCGGGACCGGTTCCAGTCCCCCTCCCCGGCCAACACCACGATCGTGTCCTGGCCCGACATGCGGGAGTACGCGCGCGGCTACTCCACCGCCTACCCGAACCTGGGCAACGGCCAGCCCGCCACGCTCTTCTCCTCCTACGACCAGCAGACCGTGGACACCCACTTCCGCTGGATGCAGGAGTACGGCTGCGACACCGCGGCGCTGCAACGGTTCAACCCGTTCGGTGACGAGGGACCGACCCGCGACGCGATGGCGGCGAAGGTCCGCTCCGCCGCCGAGCGGTTCGGCCGCAAGTTCTACGTCATGTACGACGTGACCGGCTGGACGGCGATGCAGTCCCAGCTCAAGGAGGACTGGACGACCCGGATGTCGGCGCACACCGCCTCACCGGCGTACGCCCGGCAGAACGGCCGGCCGGTGGTCTGCGTCTGGGGTTTCGGGTTCAACGACGACGCCCGCCCGTTCACCCCGGCGGCCTGCCTGGACGTCGTGCGGTGGCTCACCGCGCAGGGGTGCTACGTCATCGGCGGCGTGCCCACCTACTGGCGGCAGGGCATCAACGACTCCCGACCCGGCTTCGCCGACGTCTACCACGCCTTCCACATGCTCTCGCCGTGGATGGTCGGGCGCACCGGCACCCTCGACGGGCTGGACTGGTTCCACACCAACGTCAACGTCCCCGACCTGGCCGACTGCGTGGCGCACGGCATCGACTACCAGCCCTGCGTGATGCCCGGCGACCTGTCCGCCGGTCACCGCCGGCACGGCGACTTCTACTGGCGGCACCTCTACAACATGGTGCGGCTCGGCGCGCAGGGCCTCTACGTGTCGATGTTCGACGAGTTCAACGAGGGCAACCAGATCGCCAAGACCAGCGAGACGGCGGCGACGACCCCGGCCGGCGCCGGCACCCGGGCGCTCGACGAGGACGGCACCTTCTGTTCGGCCGACTACTACCTGCGGATAACCGCCGACGGCGGGCGGATGCTCAAGGGCCAGCTCGCGCTGACCGCGGTGCGGCCGACCCCGCCGGTCGCCGGGGGCGGCCAGCCGCCGGGCGGCAACCTGGCCGCCGGCCGGCCGGCGTCGGCGAGCAGCCAGAACGGGCCGTTCGTCGCCGGCAACGCCGTCGATGCCGACCGGGGCAGCTACTGGGAGTCCGGCGGCAGCGCCTTCCCGCAGTGGTGGCAGGTGGACCTGGGCGCCGCCCACCCGGTGGCCCGCCTGGTCCTCGCCGTGCCGCCGGGTTGGGAGGCGCGGACCCAGACGCTGTCGGTGCAGGGCAGCACCGACGGGGTCACCTTCACCACCCTGGCCGCGTCGGCCGGCGTCCGGTTCGACCCGACGTCCGGCAACACCGCCACCGTCACCGTGCCGGCCACCACGGCCCGCCACGTCCGGGTCGCCGTCGCCGGCAACACCGCCTGGCCCGCCGCCCAACTCGCGCAGGTCGAGGTGTACGCGGCCACCGGCACGTCCACCCCGCCGACCGCCCCCGGCAGCCTGGCGGTGACCGGGCGGACCGCCACCAGCGTGTCGCTGGCCTGGACCGCCGCCACCGACGCCGACGGGATCGCCGGCTACCAGGTACGCCAGGGCGAAAGCACGGTCGCCTCGGTCACCGGCACGGCGGCCACGGTCAGCGGGCTCAGCCCGGCCACCACGTACACCTTCACGGTCGTCGCCCGGGACACCACCGGCGCCGTCTCGGCGCCCTCGAACGCGGTCACGGTGACCACCGACCCGGCGGCGCCGACCGACCTGGCCCGGGGCCGGCCGACGACCGAGAGCAGCCACACCCAGAGCTACGGCAGCGGAAACGTCGTCGACGGCAACCCCGACACCTACTGGGAGAGCGCCAACAACGCCTTCCCGCAGTGGGTCCAGGTGGACCTCGGCGCGGCCACCCCGGTCGGGCGGGTGGTGCTCCGGCTCCCGCCGTCGGCGGCCTGGCAGGCGCGGACCCAGACCCTCTCGGTGCTGGGCAGCACGGACGGCGGGGGCTGGAGCAGCCTGGTCGCCGCCGCCGGCCGGGTGTTCGACCCGGCGACCGGCAACCAGGTGACGCTGACCTTCCCGGCCACCCCGGCCCGGTACGTGCAGGTCCGCTTCACCGGCAACACCGGCTGGCCGGCCGGGCAGCTCGCCCAGTTGGAGGTCCACTCCGGCTGAGCCATCGAAAGACATCGTTGACGGCTTAGTTAATACTCTTTAATATTTGGCCTACCTCGAGGAAGACCATCCCCCGTCCGACCCGTACCGCTCGGCCGCGCAGGTCCCGACCAGCGCCGGCCGGGCGGCGCGGGGCCCCCTGCACCGGGAAGGCCCTCGATGTCCGCACCGCGCCTCCGCCGCCGTTCCCCCGTGGCCGCCGGCCTGCTCGCGCTCGCCACCGCCGCCGCGACGCTCGCCCTCACGCCGGCCGCCGCCGAGGCCGTCGTCCTGCCGAACAACTTCAAGAGCGTCGGCTACATGCCGTCCTGGAGCGGCAGCGTCAACAGCATCCAGTACGGCAAGCTCACCCACATCAACTACGCGTTCGCGCTGCCCAACAACGACGGCAGCCTGCGCCCGGTGGAGAACCCCAGCAAGCTCTCCTCGCTGGTGTCGCTCGGGCACGCCAACAACGTCAAGGTGTCGATCGCGATCGGCGGCTGGAACGACGGCAACGACTCCGCGTTCGAGGCGCTCGCCGCGAACTCCGGCGCCCGTGGCGCCTTCGTCACCAACGTGGTCAACTTCGTCAACCAGTACAACCTCGACGGCGTCGACATCGACTGGGAATATCCCGACCCGGGCGCCTCGGCCAGCAACTACACCGCGCTCATGCAGCAGCTCGGCAGCGCCCTGCACAGCCGCGGCAAGCTGCTCACCGCCGCCGTGGTCTCCGAGGGCTACTACGTCGACGGGGTGCCGCCGGCGGTCTTCGGCTCGGTCGACTGGCTGAACATCATGGCGTACGACGGCGGCAGCCCGCACGCCAACTACGACTGGTCGATCAACAGCGTCAACCTGTGGAAGTCGCGCGGCCTGCCGGCCGCCAAGGCGGTGCTCGGCGTGCCCTTCTACAGTCGGCCCGGCTACTACACCTATTCGGCCCTGGTCGGCATGGACCCGGCCAACGCCAACCGGGACTGCACCACGGTGAGCGGCGCCCAGCAGTGCTACAACGGCGTGCCGACCGTGAAGCGCAAGACCCAGTGGGCGCTGGCCAACGCGGGCGGGATGATGAACTGGGAGCTGTCGCAGGACACCACCGGCGCGACCTCGCTGGTCAGCGCGATCTACGACACCGTCATGGGCGGTGGCACGCCGCCGCCGAGCGGGCGGACCGGCCCGATCACCGGCATCGGCGGCAAGTGCGTCGACGTCGCCGCGGCCAGCAGCGCCAACGGCACCGCGGTACAGCTCTACACCTGCAACGGCACGGCCGCGCAGAGCTGGACGGTGGCCGGCGACGGCACCCTCCGGGCGCTGGGCAAGTGCGCCGACGTGACCAGCGGCTCCACCGCCAACGGGGCGAAGGTGCAGCTCTGGGACTGCAACGGCACCGGCGCCCAGGTCTGGCAGGCCCAGTCCAACGGCACCCTGCGCAACCCGCAGTCCAACAAGTGCCTGGACGCCACCGACAACAGCTCCGCCAACGGCACCCGGCTGCAGATCTGGGACTGCTTCGGCGGCGCCAACCAGGTCTGGCGGCTGCCGGCCTGACCGCGACCGTGGCCCCGCCGCGCCGGCCCGGCGCGGCGGGGCTCGGCCGTCACCAGCGGTTGCGGGCCTCCTCCGCCCAGCCGACCAGGCCGTCGAGGTCCACCCGCTCGCCGTCGTCGGTGGCGGCCCATCCGGAGAAGTGCCCGAAGCACTGGTGGGTCTCCCCGGCCACCACGCCGAGGTTGGTGCGCGCGACGCGCTCGTGGAACGGGTGGAACCTCACGTCCACGCGGTCGCCGGTGACGCGCCACGGCCGCAGCCAGTCGGCGCGGTCGTAGCTCCAGGCCAGGTCCGCGCCGATCTTGTGCAGCCGGCCGTCGAGGAACAGGGCGTTCTCCGTCGCGCCGGTCCCGTCGGTCCACCTGCCACCGAGCTGGAGGGCCCGGCCCGGCGCGCACCCGGCGGCCCAGTTCCAGCTCACCGCGTACCGCCACTTGCCGCGACCGTGGTCGAGCACCGCGAACGACTCGGTGTCGACCGGGTACGCCGTGCCGTCCACCCGGAGCGTGCCGCGCACCGGCCGGCCGACGTCCTTGTGCGTGTACTGGAACCGCCGGGTGCTCCACGGCACCACCACGCCCAGCGACTCGTGCCCCGGCGGCAGGGGCACCACCAGGTCCACCTCGACGCCGGGCGCCGTGGCCCGGACGGTGCTGCCGTCGGGGCGCTGGTCGATCTCGACGACCAGGCCACCGCCGCGGGCCCGCACGGCGCCCGCGCCGCTGACCGGTGGAAGCACCGCGCCGCGGGCGAACGGGACGACCGCCTCGGTGGTCCGCTCGATCCCGCTGCGCCGGTCGAGCAGGTAGAGGCTGTGCACGCCCGCGTAGTCCAGCGACGACGCGACGAGTCCCACGATGTGCGTCGGTGTGACGACGCCCCAGTGCTCCCAGCGCTTGGCCCGGCCCCAGCCACGCAGGTTCGCCCGGTGCAGCGGCCGGCGGCTCCAGCCCATCGCCGCCGGGTTCAACCGTCCGTCCGGCCGGCACAGGTCCACCGGCTCGGTGATCTCCCGCTCGTGCGTCATCGACGCAGGCTACCGGCTCCGGCGCGCGGACGGTCTACGGGAGTGATTTCCGTCGATGCTTGATATCGAAGGTAGCCGATATATAGGCTGTGCCGGTCCCCGCTCGACCCCGTCCCACAAGGAGAGTGAGCGATGCGTCTACCCAAGGTCACCCGGTTCCTCGCCACCGTCGCCACCGCGGCGCTGGCGGCGGTGGGCACCGTCACCGTCGACGCGGCGCCGGCCGCCGCAGCCGTCCGCAACGTCTGCTACAACACCAGCCAGGCCGGGCCGTTCGCCAGCTACGCCGTCCAGGCCGCCTCGATCTGGAACAACCGCACCAACAACATCAACATGGCGCAGTGCGGTTCGAACCTGATGATCTACTACACCTACGGCGGCGGCTCGTACGCCCAGCGCACGAGCCTCGGCAACGGCCGCGTCGTCATCGACTACTACCAGGCGCAGCAGTACTCGCCGCTGCGGATCATGACCCACGAGATCGGGCACATCCTCGGCCTGCCCGACAACTACAACGGGAACTGCGCCATCCTGATGTCCGGCGGCAGCGCCGGCACCAGCTGCACCAACCCGTACCCGAGCACCACCGAGGCCGCCCGGGTCGACCAGCTGTTCGGCTTCGCCGCCGCCCGCAACGCGACGACGCCGCAGATCTTCACCGGCAGCTGGCCGGCCCCCGCCACCGCGGGCGCCCAGCGCTGACCGACCGCAACCAGGACGCCCGGCCGGGGCGGCGGACAGCCGCCCCGGCCGGGCGGTCCCGGTTCAGGCGTCCACCGGGGACCCGGCGGGGCGCTGGCGGCACCGCCCCGCCGGGGTTGCGGATCAGCGGCCCCGGGTGGCCTTGCAGATCTCCACCGGCAGGGCCGGCGCACCGTCGACCGGCGCCGGGTCCTCCGGCGTGGCGGCGATCCCGCCGGCCGCGATGCGGTCCAGGGTGGCCAGCCCGGCCGCGTCGATCGAGCCGAAGACGGTGTAGTTGGGGCGCAGCGCCGAGTCGGACTGCACCAGGAAGAACTGGCTGCCGTTGGTGTCCGGGCCGGCGTTGGCCATGGCCAGGGTGCCCCGGGCGTAGAGACGGCGGACCCCGGTCGGGTCGGTCGGCGCCGGCGGCAGGTCCGTCGGCAGCTCGTCGGCGTACCGGTAGCCCGGCCCGCCCTCGCCGGTGCCGGACGGGTCACCGCACTGGAGCACCTTCAGCGTCGGGTACGCGGTGAGCCGGTGGCAGGGCGTCCGGTCGTAGAACCGGTGCCGCGCCAGGTGCAGGAAGCTCTGCACGGTGCACGGGGCCTGCTCGCGGTCGAGGGTCAGCCCGATCGGCCCCTGGTTGGTCCGCAGCGTCACCCGGACGGTGCCCCGGTCCGGCGTGCGGCGGGGGTCCGGCGGCAGCGGCACCGGCCGGGCGGCCGGCTCGTCCGGCGTCGGCGTGTACGCGCACGGGCCCTTCGTGGGCGCCGGCGGGGCGGGCGCCGCGGAGGCGGCGACGCCACCGGTGGCGACCAGCGCGGCGGAGACCACCGCCACCCCGGCGAGACGGGCCAGCAGTGGTGATGCGGCGTGCGGTCGGGTTTCGCTCGACACGTGGGTCCTCCCTGGACTCGTGGTACCAGAAAGAGCGGAGTCTATGGAGGCGGCGACCGGATGTCGATGAGGGTCGACGCCGCGTCGCCGCGGTCGACGCCATCCCCCGGGTTGGCGACCGGCACACCGAAAGGTGACATGATGGCGCCGACCAGGCCGGTGCCGGCGAGAAAGCGTGGCTGCCCATGGCGTCCTTCCAGGCGAGGACCTCCCGCGAGCCGGGACGGACGGTGGTCCGGCTGGCCGGCGAGTGCGACCTGGCCGCCCGGGACCGGCTGACCGGCACGCTGCTGGGCGCCGTGGACGACGCCCCGGTCGTGGTGGTCGACCTGGCCGCGGTGGAGTTCCTCGACTCCACCGGCATCCACGCGCTGGTGACGGCGCACCACCGGGCGCGGGCGGCGGACAGCCGGCTCTACCTGGTCAACGCCACCGGCGCGGTGGCCACCCTGCTGGAGCTGACCGGCGTCGGCGACCTGCTCCGGCATCCCGGCGACGCGACCGGCTGACCGCGGGCGCACCGAGACACCCGCGACGAGGACTTCAGGGCAGCACGCGGACGGCCAGGGTGCAGGTGTCGTCGTCCGGACTGGGCCGGTGCAGGGCGTCGCGCAGCCGGGCGAGGTGTCGCGGCCCCGGCCGGCCCGAGAAATCCGACAGGGCCGCACGCACCGCCGCCACCTGGTCCTCCGGGTTACCGACGCGGCGTTCCGTCAGGCCGTCGGTGTAGAGCAGCAGCACGTCGTCACCGCGCAGCTCGGTGGTGAGCATCGGGTAGCGGGCGGCGGGGTCGGCGCCCAGCAGCATCCCGGCGGGCCGGCCCAGGTCGCCGGTCGTGCCCGCCCGCGACAGCAGCGGCAGCGGATGCCCGGCCCGTGCCCAGGCCAGGCGCCGGGTCGCCGGGTCGAAGACGGCGAGCACCGCGGTGGCGGTGATCTCCAGCTGGCCGCAGAGCCGGTTCATGTGCCCGAGCAGCACCGCCGGGTCGCGGATGCCGATCGACAGCCAGGCGACCAGCGCGAAGCGCAGGTGGGCCATCCCGCTGGCCGCCTCCAGCCCGTGGCCGGCCACGTCACCGACCGCCAGCACGACCGACCCGTCCGGCATCGTCTCGGCGTGGTACCAGTCGCCACCGACCCGCAGCGCGCTCTCCGCGGGCAGGTAGCCGACCAGCACCTCCAGCCCGGCCAGGGCGACCGGCTCGCGGGGCACCGGTTGGATGAGGTTCTGGAGCTGCCCGGCGAGGCGGTGCTCGGCCAGCGCGGTCGTCTCCCGGGTCCGCAGCTGGTCGCGGAGCTGCTCGATGGCGCTCCGCGAGTCCTCCCGCGCGGTCACGTCCTGGACCACCGCGTAGACCTTCACCGGCGCGCCGCCCTCGTCGCGGGCCACGTCGGACAGGATCCGCAGGTGCTTGACGGACCCGCCCGCGCGGAACCGCACGGTGACGTCCGACGCCGCGCCGCTGTCCAGCATCTGCCAGGCGGCCTCGCGCAGACCCTGGTCGGCGGGAAGGAGCGCGGCGCGCTGATCGGCCCGCGACATCGGGCCCAGCGCCGGATCCCGCTCGAAGATGCGGTACATCCCCGGTGACCACTCGGTGCCGCCGGTGACCAGGTCGTACTCCGCCCAGCCCAGGCTGCCCAGCAGCTCGGTGCGGGCCAGCCGGAGCCGGTGCTCGTCCAGCCGCTGCCACCAGACCAGCAGGCCGCCCAGCACCCGGTGCACGCTCACGTCGAAGACCGAGTCGGCCACGACCCCCGCGCCGTGGCCGGCGTAGCGGAAGTCGGGCAGGTGGGCGGGCTCGCCGGTGGCCAGCACCTCCTGGTACGCCTGCCACAGCGGGCCGGCGACCATCCCGGGATACAGCGTGCTCAGCGGCTGGCCCACCCGCCCGGCGCCCCGCCCGTGGACGTCGCGCCCCTGCGCGCTGGCGGCGGCCACCACGAAGTCGACCACCGTGCCGTCCGGTGCCCGTACCGGCAGCAGCCAGGTGCAGCCCGCCGGGATCGTCGCGAGCACCTGCCGGACCGCCGCCACCACGGAGTCGGCGGTCGACGGGGCCGACGGCCCGACGGTCGACAGTGCGGCCGGCTCGGCGGCCACGCGCGGCAGGGTGTCGTCTGCCATGCCGGCAGCCTAGCCAGCTTTCCCGGCGGATCCGAGCCCCGCCGTCGCGGGAGCGCCGGCGCGTCCCGGGGGCCGGCGACGGCGGCTCGGGCGGGCGGGCGGCCGCGTTCCGCTCCTGGCCGCCCTCCGCTCATCGTCGCCCGACCGGGCCCGTCCAGCGTGGGATCGGCGCCCGCCTCCCGCAGGGACGCCGGCGCGCACCCACGGCGGGGCATGGCGCGAGCGGCAACGGGTACGGCGGCGGGATGGGACGCTACGACGACGAGGTGGCCGCGCTGGCGACCCCGCTGACCGGCCCGGGCAGCCTGGACGCGCTGCTGGAGCGGGTCGGCGACGCCCGGGTGGTGATGCTCGGCGAGGCCACCCACGGCACGCACGAGTTCTACACCTGGCGGGCGGCCGTCACCCGCCGGCTCGTCGAGGAGCGGGGGTTCTCGTTCGTCGCCGTCGAGGGCGACTGGCCCGACTGCGACCGGGTGGACCGCAGCGTCCGCTGCCGCCCCGAGGCCCCCGCCGACCCGCGCGCGGCGCTGGCCGCGTTCGAGCGCTGGCCGACCTGGATGTGGGCGAACGAGGAGGTCGCCGACTTCACCCGCTGGCTGCGGGACCACAACGCGCGGGTGGACGAGGCCGAACGGGTGGGCTTCCACGGCCTCGACGTCTACTCGCTCTGGGAGTCGCTCCGGGAGATCCTCACCTGGCTGCGGGAGCACGACCCCGACCAGGTGCCGGCCGCGCTGACCGCGTACCGCTGCTTCGAGCCGTACGACGAGGATCCCCAGCGGTACGCCCTGGCCACCCGCCTGGTCCCGCACCGCTGCGAGGAGGAGGTCGTCGCGCTGCTGGCCGGGCTCCGCGAGCGGGCGGCGGCGGACGGGCCGGATCACTTCGGCGCCTGGCAGAACGCCGAGGTGGCGGCCGGCGCCGAGCGCTACTACCGGGCGATGGTCCGGGGCGGCCGGGAGTCGTGGAACGTCCGCGACCGGCACATGGACGACACCCTCGACCGGCTCCTGGACCACTACGGCCCGGGCGCGCGGGCCGTGGTCTGGGCGCACAACACCCACGTCGGTGACGCCCGGGCCACCGACATGGCCGATGCGGGCGAGGTCAACATCGGCCAGCTGGCCCGGGAACGGTACGGGCCGGAGCAGGTGGTGCTTGTCGGGTTCGGCACCCACTCCGGCACGGTGACGGCCGGCACGGCCTGGGGCGCGCCCATGGAGACGATGACGGTCCCCCCGGCGCGCCGCCACACGCTGGAGGACGCCCTGCACGCCGCCGCCCCGGACCGGGCGCTGCTGGTCTTCCCCCGCGACGGCCGGCCCGACCTGCTGACCCACGAGATCGACCACCGGGCCATCGGCGTGGTCTACCGGTCGGGGCGGGAGAGTCCGGGCAACTACGTGCCCACCGTGCTCGGGGAGCGCTACGACGCCTTCTGCTGGTTCGACACCTCCCGGGCGGTCCGGCCACTGCCCATCCGCCCGGCGCCCGCCGAGGCCGAGACCTGGCCGTCCGGCGTCTGACCGGCCACGACGGGTGGTTTCGGGGGGAGCGTCCCGGGCCACGCCGTCCGGTGGCGCCAGTCCGGGGGCCGGACGTTCGCCCGCCGGCCGCCCGGGTAAGCGCGCCGGAGCCGACCGGGGGCCCGCACCGGCCCCGCGCCCGGTATTCGACCGCCGGGCGGTTCCGCGCGCCGGAGGCCCGATGCTGCGTCCACCGCTCACCCCGATGCTCGCCGCGCCGGTCGCGGAGCTGCCCACCGGCCGGCAGCTGGCGTACGAGCCGAAGTGGGACGGCTGGCGGGCCCTGGGGTTCCGCGACGATGCCGCTGTGCGGCTGCAGTCCCGGGCCGGCCGTGATCTCACCGGCTACTTCCCGGACGTCGCCCGGACGCTGGGGTCGCTGCCCGCCGGCACGGTGCTCGACGGCGAGCTGATCGTGTGGGCGGGGGGCCGCACTGACTTCGCCCTGCTCCAGCGGCGCGTGACCGCCGGGCGTGGGCTGGCCGCGCTGGTCGACCGCCATCCCGCGCACTTCGTGGCCTTCGACCTGCTCGGCGGCCCGGACGGGGAGCCGCTGCTCGACGTCCCGCTGGCCGAGCGGCGCCGGCGGCTGGCGGCGCTGCTCGGCGACGCACCCGCGGGGCTCGTGCTCTGCCCGCAGACCGGCGACCCGGCCGAGGCCCGGGAGTGGCTCCGGACCTGGACCGACGCGGGCGTCGAGGGGATCGTCGTCAAGCGGTGCGACGCCCGGTACGAGCCGGGGCGGCGGGGCTGGCAGAAGGTCCGCGCCCACCACACCGTGGAGACCCTCGTCGGCGGGGTCACCGGCCCGGTGACCGACCCGGACACCCTCCTGATAGGCCGGTGCGACGAGCGGGGCCGGCTGCGCTACCTGGGGCGGACCCACCCGCTGCGCCGGCAGCAGCGCCGCGAGCTGGCCGGGCTGCTCGAGCCGGCCGCCGCGCCGGATCACCCCTGGCCGCAGCCGCTGCCGGGCGGGTGGACCGGCCAGCTCAACCCGGCGCCGCCGCTGCCGTACACGCCGGTGCGCCAGGACCTCGTCGTCGAGGTGGAGGCCGACACGGCGTACGAGCACGGGCGCTGGCGGCACCGGGTCCGGCACCTGCGACCCCGGCTCGACCTGGCCGCCGGCGACCTGCCCCCGCTGACCGACGGTCCGGAGGCGCTGGGCGCCGGCGGGACGGACGGTCCAGCGACGGACCGGCCGGGGAGGCGCACCGCGTGAGCGACGGCCGCATGCTGCGCCGGAACACCCAGCTCCGACAGCAGGGCATCGAGCACCTCACCGACGTCATGGAGGTCCGGATGGAGTCCCAGGGCCAGTTCGGCGTCATTCCTCGCGACGGTCGGCGCGGCCGGGATTGAAGCCGTTTGTTCCCGACCCGCCCGGGAAGCCGACGACGGAGTGGCGCGCGGAGCCGCCCGCGCCAGCCCACGGAGGAGGCTCGACATGGGTGACCGTGACCGATTGCACGAGCTGCGGCAGCAGGCCCACAGCGCGGGCATCGAGGGGAACTCCAAGATGACCGAGCAGCAGTTGCGCGACGCGTTGCGGCGGGTCGGCAAGGGTGAACAGCCGCAGATGGCGAAGCAACAGGCCCGGCGGTGACCGGGCGGGCGGGCGCCGGTACCCGACGGGTGCCGGCGCC
>NZ_JAMWEG010000038.1 GCF_025460765.1 Micromonospora sp. MA102 | reverse complement strand
TGCAGTACCATCGGCGCTGGAGGGCTTAGCTTCCGGGTTCGGAATGTGACCGGGCGTTTCCCCTCCGCCATGACCGCCGTAACTCTATGAACATGTCAAAACAACCGTGGTTGTTCGCTCGTTCAGAGTTGCACAGTGGACGCGTAGCAGCTTGGTAGTCAAGTCCTCGGCCTATTAGTACCGGTCAACTGAACCCGTTACCGGGCTTACATTTCCGGCCTATCAACCCAGTCGTCTAGCTGGGGGCCTTACCCCACAAAGTGGGTGGGATACCTCATCTTGAAGCGAGCTTCCCGCTTAGATGCTTTCAGCGGTTATCCCTTCCGAACGTAGCTAACCAGCCGTGCCCCTGGCGGGACAACTGGCACACCAGAGGTTCGTCCGTCCCGGTCCTCTCGTACTAGGGACAGCCCTTCTCAAGTATCCTACGCGCACGGCGGATAGGGACCGAACTGTCTCACGACGTTCTAAACCCAGCTCGCGTACCGCTTTAATGGGCGAACAGCCCAACCCTTGGGACCTGCTACAGCCCCAGGATGCGACGAGCCGACATCGAGGTGCCAAACCATCCCGTCGATATGGACTCTTGGGGAAGATCAGCCTGTTATCCCCGGGGTACCTTTTATCCGTTGAGCGACACCGCTTCCACATGCCAGTGCCGGATCACTAGTCCCGACTTTCGTCCCTGCTCGACCTGTCAGTCTCACAGTCAAGCTCCCTTGTGCACTTGCACTCAACACCTGATTGCCAACCAGGCTGAGGGAACCTTTGGGCGCCTCCGTTACCCTTTAGGAGGCAACCGCCCCAGTTAAACTACCCACCAGACACTGTCCCTGAACCGGATAACGGTCCGAAGTTAGATACCCAAATCAACCAGAGTGGTATTTCAAGATTGCCTCCACCCATACTGGCGTATGGACTTCACCGGCTCCCACCTATCCTACACAAGCTAACTCAAGTACCAATGTCAAGCTATAGTAAAGGTCCCGGGGTCTTTCCGTCCTGCCGCGCGTAACGAGCATCTTTACTCGTAGTGCAATTTCGCCGGGCCTGTGGTTGAGACAGTGGGGAAGTCGTTACGCCATTCGTGCAGGTCGGAACTTACCCGACAAGGAATTTCGCTACCTTAGGATGGTTATAGTTACCACCGCCGTTTACTGGCGCTTAAGTTCTCCGCTTCGCCCCGAAGAGCTAACAGGTCCCCTTAACGTTCCAGCACCGGGCAGGCGTCAGTCCATATACATCGAATTACTTCTTCGCATGGACCTGTGTTTTTAGTAAACAGTCGCTTCCCCCTGCTCTCTGCGGCCATACAACGCTCCACCCGCGCGGGGCTTCACGTCTCCGGCCCCCCTTCTCCCTAAGTTACGGGGGCAATTTGCCGAGTTCCTTAACCACAGTTCGCCCGATCGCCTCGGTATTCTCTACCTGACCACCTGTGTCGGTTTGGGGTACGGGCCGCTAAGAACTCGCTAGAGGCTTTTCTCGGCAGCATAGGATCACTGACTTCACCTGAATCGGCTCGGCATCACGTCTCAGCCTATATGCGCCGCGGATTTGCCTACGGCACGGCCTACACGCTTACCCCGGCACAACCACCGGCCGGGCTCAGCTACCTTCCTGCGTCACCCCATCGCTTGACTACTACCCGCCAGGTTCCCACGCTCCCCACCATTGACCCGAAGGTCGCCGGCGGTTCGGGTGGTTAGCACAACGAGGTTCGTCAGGGTCGCTCTTTCGCGGGTACGGGAATATCAACCCGTTGTCCATCGACTACGCCTCTCGGCCTCGCCTTAGGTCCCGACTCACCCAGGGCGGATTAGCCTGGCCCTGGAACCCTTGGTCATCCGGCGGAAGGGTTTCTCACCCTTCTTTCGCTACTCATGCCTGCATTCTCACTCGTGCCGCGTCCACAACTGGGTCACCCCGTTGCTTCACTCGCGGCACGACGCTCCCCTACCCATCCACACACCTGCACAAGGAATCAAGTCCAAGCGAGGTTAAAATGTGAATGCCACAGCTTCGGCGGTGTGCTTGAGCCCCGCTACATTGTCGGCGCGGAACCACTTGACCAGTGAGCTATTACGCACTCTTTAAAGGGTGGCTGCTTCTAAGCCAACCTCCTGGTTGTCTATGCGACCCCACATCCTTTTCCACTTAGCACACGCTTAGGGGCCTTAGCTGGTGATCTGGGCTGTTTCCCTCTCGACTACGAAGCTTATCCCCCGCAGTCTCACTGCCGCGCTCTCACTTACCGGCATTCGGAGTTTGGCTGATTTCGGTAAGCTTGTGGGCCCCCTAGACCATCCAGTGCTCTACCTCCGGCAAGAAACACGCGACGCTGCACCTAAATGCATTTCGGGGAGAACCAGCTATCACGGAGTTTGATTGGCCTTTCACCCCTAACCACAGGTCATCCCCCAACTTTTCAACGTTGGTGGGTTCGGCCCTCCACGCGGTCTTACCCGCGCTTCAGCCTGCCCATGGCTAGATCACTCCGCTTCGGGTCTAGAGCATGCGACTGAAAACGCCCTATTCAGACTCGCTTTCGCTACGGCTCCCCCACACGGGTTAACCTCGCCACATGCCACTAACTCGCAGGCTCATTCTTCAAAAGGCACGCCGTCACCCCGCAAGGCTCCGACGGATTGTAGGCGAACGGTTTCAGGTACTATTTCACTCCCCTCCCGGGGTACTTTTCACCATTCCCTCACGGTACTCGTCCGCTATCGGTCACCAGGAAGTATTTAGGCTTACCAGGTGGTCCTGGCAGATTCACGGCAGATTTCAGGGGTCCGCCGCTACTCGGGAACACCCACAGAAGGTCAGCAACTTTCACCTACCGGACTATCACCGTCTACGGTCAGCCATTCCAGACTGTTCGACTAGCCACTGACTTTGTAACTTCTCGAACAAGTGTCAGCTTGTTCAGCAGGGTCCCACAACCCCGACCACGCAACCCCTGACAGGTATCACACGCAGCCGGTTTAGCCTCAATCCGCTTTCGCTCGCCACTACTCACGGAATCACTTGTTGTTTTCTCTTCCTGCGGGTACTGAGATGTTTCACTTCCCCGCGTTCCCTCCACACACCCTATGTGTTCAGGTGTGGGTGACACCACATGACTGGTGCCGGGTTTCCCCATTCGGACACCCTGGGATCACAGCTTGGTTGACAGCTCCCCCAGGCCTATCGCGGCCTCCCACGTCCTTCATCGGCTCCTGGTGCCAAGGCATCCACCGTTCGCCCTTGACAACTTGACCACAAAGATGCTCGCGTCCACTGTGCAATTCTCAACAAACGACCAACCCACAACCCGATCCGCCCCACACCAAACCCGACCAACGCCGGCGGTATGCGAGGCCAGGCCATGCCTGGCAACCGTCTCCCACCACCACGGGCAGGAGCAAGGTTCTGAAAGACAACCGAGGGTTGTTCCTTCAGGACCCAACAGGGTGCTCTACATCCGTTCCCAGCCGCACCAGGACTTCGTTCCACACCACCCGAAGATGGCCGTACTAGAAGGAACCCGGCCGTTGCCGAGGACGAACTCGCCAGTGTCTCCGCCATTGAGCACCCCACCACCGCATTCGGGTGGCGTGGGCTCCTTGCACCCTTTCAGGTGAAGGTGCTCCTTAGAAAGGAGGTGATCCAGCCGCACCTTCCGGTACGGCTACCTTGTTACGACTTCGTCCCAATCGCCAGCCCCACCTTCGACGGCTCCCTCCACAAGGGTTGGGCCACCGGCTTCGGGTGTTGCCGACTTTCGTGACGTGACGGGCGGTGTGTACAAGGCCCGGGAACGTATTCACCGCAGCGTTGCTGATCTGCGATTACTAGCGACTCCGACTTCACGGGGTCGAGTTGCAGACCCCGATCCGAACTGAGACCGGCTTTTTGGGATTCGCTCCACCTCGCGGTATCGCAGCCCATTGTACCGGCCATTGTAGCATGCGTGAAGCCCTGGACATAAGGGGCATGATGACTTGACGTCATCCCCACCTTCCTCCGAGTTGACCCCGGCAGTCTTCGATGAGTCCCCGCCATAACGCGCTGGCAACATCGAACGAGGGTTGCGCTCGTTGCGGGACTTAACCCAACATCTCACGACACGAGCTGACGACAGCCATGCACCACCTGTGACCGCCCCCGAAGGACCTCACATCTCTGCGAGTTTTGCGGCCATGTCAAACCCAGGTAAGGTTCTTCGCGTTGCATCGAATTAATCCGCATGCTCCGCCGCTTGTGCGGGCCCCCGTCAATTCCTTTGAGTTTTAGCCTTGCGGCCGTACTCCCCAGGCGGGGCGCTTAATGCGTTAGCTGCGGCACAGGGAACCGGAGAGGCCCCCCACACCTAGCGCCCAACGTTTACAGCGTGGACTACCAGGGTATCTAATCCTGTTCGCTCCCCACGCTTTCGCTCCTCAGCGTCAGTATCGGCCCAGAGACCCGCCTTCGCCACCGGTGTTCCTCCTGATATCTGCGCATTTCACCGCTACACCAGGAATTCCAGTCTCCCCTACCGAACTCTAGCCTGCCCGTATCGACTGCAGGCCCGCAGTTGAGCTGCGGGTTTTCACAGTCGACGCGACAAGCCGCCTACGAGCTCTTTACGCCCAATAAATCCGGACAACGCTCGCGCCCTACGTCTTACCGCGGCTGCTGGCACGTAGTTGGCCGGCGCTTCTTCTGCAGGTACCGTCACTTACGCTTCGTCCCTGCTGAAAGAGGTTTACAACCCGAAGGCCGTCATCCCTCACGCGGCGTCGCTGCATCAGGCTTCCGCCCATTGTGCAATATTCCCCACTGCTGCCTCCCGTAGGAGTCTGGGCCGTGTCTCAGTCCCAGTGTGGCCGGTCGCCCTCTCAGGCCGGCTACCCGTCGTCGCCTTGGTAGGCCATCACCCCACCAACAAGCTGATAGGCCGCGAGCCCATCCCAGGCCGAAAAACTTTCCACCACCAGTCATGCGACCGGAGGTCATATTCGGTATTAGCCCCGGTTTCCCGGGGTTATCCCAAAGCCTAGGGCAGGTTGCTCACGTGTTACTCACCCGTTCGCCGCTCGAGTACCCCGAAGGGCCTTTCCGCTCGACTTGCATGTGTTAAGCACGCCGCCAGCGTTCGTCCTGAGCCAGGATCAAACTCTCCAACAAAAATCTTTGCTGAACAATCATCCTGACAACAAAAGTGTTGCCAAAGGAATCCCAACCAGCAGAACCCTCCGAAGAAGACCTGCCAGTCCGGGGTATAAATCAATTTGGCACTGGCTTATCAAGCACCCTGTTGAGTTCTCAAAGAACAACCACACACCATCCGGAAACCCCACATC
>NZ_JAMWEG010000037.1 GCF_025460765.1 Micromonospora sp. MA102 | reverse complement strand
ATCCCGACGGGCCTCGACCGCCAACCGGGTCGCACGCTCACGCAACTCATCGTTGTACTTCTTCGGTGCGGGCATCGCCGGTGTTCCTCCCAGGTTTCGATGTCTCCATCAAACCCGGTGCGGAACAAAGTGCCCTGCAAAGACTGGAACTCATTCCAGCTAAGGGTTAGCGCCACCGCTAGCCTGCCGTTCACCGGCCTCCTGCGAACCAGATGCCGACTGCGCGTAATACCTCCCCCCAAAAGCCCATCTCCGCCGTGAGTCCGCACACATCGTGGAACGGGCCTGTCCCCCGGCGTCAACACATGACACCGTGTTGACGCCGCGGGACAGGTCTGTTCGGGAGTGTGGATCTAACGGCACCTCTCTGTGTCAAGGCGTTGGCAACAGAGAGGTCTCCGTGTCTTTGATCATGGTGCGGTAGACGACGTCGGACAAGCGCCGCTTCAGGCAGCGCATGGCCTCCTTGTGAGTTTTGCCTGCGGCCCGTTTGCGCTGGTAGTAGTCCCGGCCCGGGGTCGCTCGTTTGATCTGGGCCATGGCCATAACGTGCAGGGCGTAGTTCAGCTGCCGGTCGCCGGCGCGCGAGAGGCGGTGGCGTTGGACGTCACCGGATGACACTTCTATCGGTGCGACGCCGCAGTACGAGGCGAACGCGGACTCCGACCGGAACCTGTTGACGGCGCCGGAGCGGGCCAGGATCTTCGCGGCGGTGACGTCGCCGATGCCGTGCAGATCGGTCAAGGTGGTGCCAGACGCTGCGACCGCAGCGGACAGCGTTGCTGTCGCCTCGGCGATGCGCCTATCGAGGCGCCGCAGCTCGCCGAGCAGTTCCACGGCGACCTGGCGCATGGTGCGGGCCAGCACCGCCCGTGGGCGGATGCTGCGCAGCGCAGCGGCTGCGTTATCGGCGGTCAGTCCGCGGGACAGGCCGGCGGGAACGAGCTGTGCCAGCAGCGCATGCAGCCGGTTGACGATCTGGGTGCGGCTGCGGACGAGATCATCGCGGTGTTCGGTGAGGCATCGCAGGGCGGCGATCGCCTCATCCACCACGGCGGTGTTGAGCCGAGCAGCGGTGTGCGCGGCGATCCCGACCGATAGGGCGTCGGCCTGGTCAGTCTTGCGGCCGTGCCCGGTGGACAGCATCCGAACGCGGCGGGCGAGCTTCGCGGGCACATCAACGACGTCGACGCCGTCGGCTGCCAGACGAGAGGTCAACGTGGCATCGAGGCCGGTGGCACCTTCGACCGCCCAGACGGCATGCGACCAGCGGCCGGCGAAGCGACGTAACTGCCGATAGCCGTCACGGTTGACCTCGACGCGGATCGCGGCCAGAGGCTGGAGTCGGTTGTCGACCGCGACGGCGGTCCAGGAGGCCTTGTGGGGATCGATCGCGATGACGACCCGGGATGGTGTTGACGACGCGGCGGCGGGCACTGGTTCTCCTTGCAGGACCGGAAAAGGGGGGATCCGGCGAGGAGGGCAGACCAACTTCGGGCTTAACAGACCTCTCTCGAGCCACTCTCGCCGGCGGTTATGGCCGGGGCGCAGGCCGTTCGAGGGCCAGCCCGTGGGCGGCAGGTGTTTCCCGAGCGACCCCGACCACAACCTCGAAGATCATGGCTGCAGACCCTGATCTCCGCCACCAATCCAACAAGTTGGTGTTTCCGGCCTGACCCGCCGGGCGTGGTGCCCGGCGAGGGAGGTGCCGTGATGACCGCGACACTGAACGATGTGACCCCACGGAAGAAGAAGCCTGAGCCGTCGGCGGAAGAGCAGGCCGCCGTCGAGCTGGTCCGGCTGGCCAAGGAACAGGGTCTGTCGCTGACCGGCCCGGACGGGCTGCTGAAGCAGCTGACCAAGTCGGTGCTCGAGACCGCGTTGAACGAGGAGATGACCGAGCACCTGGGCTATGAGACACACGATTCGGCCGGCGCGGGGTCGGGCAACATCGGCAACGGCACCCGGTCCAAGACGGTGCTGACCGAGGCGACTGGTCATGTCGAGATCGACGTGCCGCGTGATCGGGCTGGGACGTTCGAGCCGCAGATCGTCCGTAAGCGGCAGCGCCGCCTGTCGGGGTCGACGAGGTCGTGTTGTCGCTGTATGCCAAAGGCCTGACGACCGGGGAGATCTCAGCCCACTTCGCCGAGATCTACGGCGCCTCGGTCAGTAGGGAGACGGTCTCCCGGATTACCGACAAGGTGATCGAGGAGATGACCGACTGGTCGCATCGGCCGTTGGACGCCATCTACGCGGCCGTGTTCATCGATGCCATCGTGGTCAAGGTGCGGGATGGGCAGGTGGCGAACCGGCCGTTCTACGCCGCGATCGGGGTCAGCCTCGAGGGCGAGAAGGACATCCTCGGGCTGTGGGCCGGCGCCGGCGGTGAGGGCGCGAAGTTCTGGATGAGCGTGCTGACCGACCTGCGCAACCGCGGTGTCAAGGACGTGTTCTTCCTCGTCTGCGACGGCCTCAAGGGCCTGCCGGATGTGGTCACGAACGTGTGGCCTCAGACCGTCGTGCAAACCTGCGTCATCCATCTGATCCGCAACACGTTCCGGCTGACCTCCCGCAAGTACTGGGACGAGTTGAAGCGTGACATCAAGCCGATCTACACCGCGGTCAACGCCACCGCCGCCCGGGCGGCGTTCGACGACCTGGCCGACAAGTGGGGCGGGCGGTATCCGGCGGTGATCCGCCTGTGGGATAACGCCTGGGCGGAGTTCATCCCGTTCCTGGACTACGACGTGGAGATCCGCAAGGTCATCTGCTCGACCAACGCGATCGAGTCGTTGAACGCCCGCTACCGGCGGGCGGTCAAGGCCCGCGGCCACTTTCCCAACGAGCAGGCGGCGCTAAAGTGCCTGTATCTCGTGACCCGGTCCCTGGACCCGACCGGAACCGGCAGGACCCGATGGACGATGCGCTGGAAGCCCGCGTTGAACGCCTTCGCCATCACCTTCAGCGACCGCTTCCCGGCCGCTGAGACCTACTAACCAAGATCGCCGGAAACACCGTTAGCGAGATAGTCCCACCCTGACCGACCACGGAAACAGCCCTTGGTCGATGATCTTCTTGTCTAGGGAAGAACATCGATAACCAAGGGCTGTTCTGGTGACCAGTGTGCATGACCGTTGTGCGGCTGATGCCGTCGGGGACCTGGACAGGTTCCGGCGAGTGTTCTACGCCTGCTTGACCGCGCGTGCGGACGCGTTGTTCGACCTGACGGACGCGGTGTTGTGCGCCGATGGGCCGGTGCGGTCGCTGGTGGAGTTGTCGCTGGTGGGTGAGCACCGTCGTGGTCACGGGGCGTTGTACGACGCCCTCGCGTGCGGGCGGTTGGACATCGACCGGCTGCGTACCGCCCTCGCGGGCGTGCCGTTGCCGCGGGCGGCCGACGGGCGTCTCGTCCTGGCGGTGGACATCACCTGCTGGCTGCGGCCGGACGCGCACACCTCGCCGCAGCGGATCCTGTGCCACACCTATGGCCGCGGTAAGGACCAGACGATCATGGTCCCAGGCTGGCCGTATTCCATGGTCGTAGCGCTGGAGCCGGGCCGCAGTTCATGGACCGCGCCGTTGGACGCGGTGCGGCTGGCGCCCGGTGCTGACGCCGCGACGGTCACCGCCGGGCAGCTACGGGACATCGTGGGGCGACTGGTCACGGCCGGGCAGTGGCAGGCCGGGGATCCGGACATCCTGGTCGTGGCCGACGCCGGCTACGACGCGCCCCGCCTGGCGTTCCTCCTGGCCGACCTGCCCGTACAGGTACTCGCGCGGATGCGCTCGGACCGGGTACTCCGCCGAGCCACGCCACCCCGGCAGCCCGGGACGATCGGCCGGCCGCCACGTCACGGCGGCGAGTTCGTCTTCGGTGATCCCGCCACCTGGGGCGAACCCGACGCGGCCACCGTCACCGACACCCGCCTCTACGGCACGGCGTGGGCCCGGGCCTGGAACCGGCTGCACCCCCGGCTGACCCACCGAAACGCCTGGACCAACTCAGCCAAGACACTGCCGGTCATCGAAGGAACGGTCATCCGCTTGGAGGTCGGCCACCTGCCCAGCGGCGCGACCCCGAAACCGGTGTGGCTGTGGTGGTCCGGCGTCGACCCCACCGCCGTTGACGTCGACCGGCTCTGGCAGACGTTCTTGCGCCGCTTCGACATCGAGCACACATTCCGCCTGTTCAAACAGACCCTCGGCTGGACCTGCCCGAAGATCCGCGGTCCGCAGGCCGCCGACCGATGGACCTGGCTGATCCTCGCCGCCTACACCCAGCTCCGCCTCGCCCGCGCCCTGGCCACCGACCTGCGCCGTCCCTGGGAGAAACCAGCACCACCGCAGCGCCTGTCACCCGCCCGCGTCCGGCGGGGATTTCGACACCTCCGCGCGAAGACCACCTGCCCCGCCGGCGCACCGAAACCCTCCCGACCAGGACCTGGACGGCCACCCGGCCGCCGCAACACCCAGCCCACCCCGCGTCACGACGTCCACATCGCGACCACCAAGAAGACCAACAAACCGGGCATCAAGAAAACGAAGACCGCGAATCCCCGTCCACGCCGAACAGGTTAAAGATCAAGTTAGGGCCACCGCCGGCGACGCGAACTGCAGCCATTCCGGGCTGACCAAGCCGTCGATGGGCCCGCGTACTGATGCCATGCTGACAGGATCGCGCCTAGCGGGCGCCGCGACGATCCCCCGGACGGCCGCCGGGCAGTAGCCGCCCCACCTCGTTGCTGGCCATCCACTCCCGTCACTCCCGCGGGCTGTAGAGCTTCCCGCAGCCCAGCTCCCCGGCACACTCCCGGTACCCGTCGGAGTGCGCCACGATCTGGCTGCGCGTGTCGCAGCGCTGGCACGGCACCCCCAGCAGCGGCTGCGGCCGCGGCTGGTAATCGCCCAGCGCGGCGCGCATCCGGCCGGCGAGTACCCGCACCTCCCCGGCGAAGTCGGCGATGGGATCGAACCGGACGATGGCCTCGGCAGCCGGTCGCGCACCCACACCACTATCGACGTCACGTCGTCTGCCGGCAGCGGGGAGCCAGGTCACAATGCGTCGCGCCGGTCGGCGCACCACAGCCGCAGCAAGGCCACCGGCACCTTGCCTAGCTGGTCGCCGGCGGCCACCAGCACCGGACGGCCGTCCTCGCCGACCAGCAGGGTGCGCCGCACCCGCCGCTCCCACTCGTCGCGCAGCTGTGGCGCCCCGTCGACGAAGACGGTGCGGCGCACCCGGGCCATGACCGGGCGCAGCACCACCGCCGGGACCACCGTGTACCGCATGGCGCCACAATGGCAGTTGGCTGACGCTCTCGGAGCTGTAGCAATAATGGTCATTACGTTCGAGCCGTGTTCCCGGTAACGATAGGAGCTTGCCGACCTCGCCGGTCTGCTGGCCGGGGTTGCCGCCGCTGCCTGCCAGTGCGCTCCGTCCCCAGGGAGGTCCTCAGGCGCGCAGTCCCTCTCCGGTTGCGCTGATCGCCTTCTCGAACCACGATGCGGTGTTCTCTTTTGAGCGAGTCCAGACCGCGACGCACTGCACCACGCGACCGTGGTGCAGGCAGCCGTAGCGGTGGGGGAATGGGGTGCCGTCAGGAAGGTCATGGTGGCGGTTACCGCTCGGCCGCGCACACCGGCCGCGGCCGGCAGGTCGGCGGCGGCGTGCCCGTCGGTCACCTGGCCCGCCTCTACGTCCCGGTCGCAGGTCTCCAGCAGATCGAAGAGTCGCCGTACGGCGTCGGCTGCCACCGTGTCGGTGGGGTAGACCACGGTCTCCTGGGTGACCTCAACGAATTCCTCGGGTGCGGTGCCGTCCGGGGTGCCGAAGACGTGCGCCACTGCGACCAGGCGTCGGTCCAGCAGCGGTAGCGGTCGGCCGCAGGCCACCCCGTCGGAGTCGAGCTTTTCGTCCTTGTAGGCAGGATTTTCGGCGAGTCCGACCAGGCGCTGGCTGGCGGCGTAGCGGTCTCGCAGTCCTCGCGCGGCGCCGCCATCCGTGGGTGAGGGTGCGACCAGGGCCGTGGCGGGCGGTGTCGGCGTCGATTCGCCTGTGGCGGGCGCCGGGTCGCAGGCGGAGGTCGGGGCGAGCATGGCGAGGAGAGCGACCGAAGCGGCGAGACGTCGGACCATGGCGGCGAGCATAGGTGGCGGTCAACTTCCGCCTCTCGCCGCCTCCAAATCAGGGCGACAACGGCGCCGGTCATGGTCGGGTGGCGTCAGGAACACGTGCCGGTCGGCGATGGCCAAGGCCGGCGGGTTGCTCGGCGTCCGGCGATAACTGGTCCGGCTACCTTGCCGCCCGCCAGCCCTAGTACTGCAACGGCAGTTATGGATGCCGTGTAGTGCATGATGTCTGCCGTGACGGTGGCCGAGGTCGATGCGTGGGCGGCGGAGTTGGATCGGTTGCACGCGCGGATCGCAGGCCGGTTCCGACGTGCGGAGCCGCGGGCTCGGGTGCGGCAGTACCTGTGTGGGCTGGCTGCCGGGTTGCAGCGCAAGAACGGCTGGACCCTTGCGGAGCGTGCGGGTGAGGTGTCGCCGGACGGGATGCAGCGGTTGTTGCGGTGGGCGGACTGGGACGTCGAGGCGGTCCGTGATGACGTGCGGGACTACCTGATTGAGCACCTCGGCGACCCGCAGGGCGTGTTGATCGTCGATGACACCGGGTTCCTCAAGAAGGGCGTGCGGTCGGCCGGGGTGGCCCGGCAGTACTCCGGCACCGCCGGCCGGGTGGAGAACTGCCAGGTCGGGGTGTTCCTGGCCTACCGGTCCGCCAAGGGCCACGGGCTGATCGACCGGCAGGTGTATCTGCCGGCGGCGTGGACCGATAACCGTGAACGCTGCCGAGCTGCGGGCATCCCGGACGACGTCGAGTTCGCGACGAAGCCGCAGATCGCCAAGACCATGCTGGCCCGGGCCCTGGATGCCGGGGTGCCGGTCGGGTGGGTCACCGCCGACGAGGCTTACGGGCAGGTCAAAGGCCTGCGGGTCTGGCTGGAAGAGCGTGACGTGGGCTATGTGCTGGCCACCCGCCGCAACGACGACATGATCACCACCACGATGGGCACCTGCCGGGCCGACGAGCTGATCGCCGCCCTACCCGGGCAGGCGTGGTGCCGCCTGTCCGCAGGCCCGGGCGCCCACGGCCCCCGCGACTACGACTGGGCCCGCATGCCGATACGCATCTGCTGGCGGCCTGGCCGTGGGCACTGGCTGCTCGCCAGACGCAGCATCACCACCGGCGAGATCGCCTACTACGTCTGCTACGGACCCCGCCGCACCCGCCTGATCGACCTGGCCCGCATCGCTGGCAGCCGCTGGGCCATCGAGGAGTGCTTCCAGCAGGCCAAACAAGAAGCCGGCCTGGACGACTACCAGGTCCGTGACTGGCGAGCCTGGCACGCCCACATCACCCTCGCCATGGCCACCCACGCCTGGCTCGCCGTCGCGAGAACCGTTGCTGCAAAAGGGGAACCAGCACCGGCGAGGGCATGATGATCGGCTACACCGTACCGGAGATCCGCCGACTCATGGTGTCCCTGATCCTCACCACCCCACCCTGCCCAGCCCGCATCTGGGCCTGGTCACACTGGCGCCGGCGACGCCAACACCAAGCCCGCACCAGCCACTACCGCCACCGCGGCTACCCGCCATAACTGCCGTTGCAGTACTAGGACCTCGTCGTAGTCGATTTCCGTGGCCGTACGGGCCGGAGCGCGCTGCAATTCAAGCACCCTGGACCAGCCCAAGGGCGTACCACAGCAGGGTGCCGGCCGTCGCGGCCGCGGCGGTGGCGGCGAGCAGCGTCGGCCAGGCCCGGCCGAGGCGGTGTGCCGCGATCAGCCACGCCAGGACAGCTAGCGGCAGCACCACTCGCACGATCTCGCCGAACGCGACGCCGTAGAAGAATGGATCATCAAGGGCGAGTAGGCGCCAAGGCGGCGCCTGCACGATGGCGTGCCAGCCCTCGGCTGATAGCAGCCCGCATGCGATACCGGCGGCGACGGCGGCGCGGCGGGTGGTGTTGGCGCGTACTGCGTGACCGAGCAGTCCGAGCAGCGGGCCGGCAAGCAACGACCCGGCCAGCCACACCGTGTTCCGCACCGGGTTTGATGGAGACATCGAAACCTGGGAGGAACACCGGCGATGCCCGCACCGAAGAAGTACAACGATGAGTTGCGTGAGCGTGCGACCCGGTTGGCGGTCGAGGCCCGTCGGGAT
>NZ_JAMWEG010000004.1 GCF_025460765.1 Micromonospora sp. MA102 | reverse complement strand
CCCCCGCCGCCGTGTTTTCCTCCCCCGACCGATAGGCCGGGCCCCTGGCGGGTAACCGTCGCGGACCACGACAGGGCACGCCCAAGGGCCACCGCACAGGGGAGTGCAGCGCACATGGGCATTGGCAGCGCCATCTTTCTCATCGCGCTCGGCGCGATCATGACCTTCGCCATCCGGGCCAACGTCTGGTGGATCGACCTGCGCGCGGTCGGCTGGGTGTTCATCCTGGCCGGGCTGGGCGTCCTGCTCACCACGCTCTGGTTCTGGCAGGACCGCCGCAAGCGGGCACGCACGCTCATCGTCGAGGAGAACCGGCTCTCCCACCCGACCGCGATGATGCCGCCGCCGCCGGACCCGCCGCCGCCCACGGCCCCGCCGTCCTGACCGCTGAGCCCGCCGCCCGGCGGGCTCAGCCGCGTGCGGTGTGCCGGGCCGTGATGGGCGCCCCGCCCGGCCCCAGCTCGACCCATCGCGCGGTCGGGCGGTGCACGACCAGGTCGGTGGTGCGCAGCCCGTCCGGATCGGCCCGCTCCGGGTCGAGCAGCGCGGAGAGCAGTGAGATGCCCGGATTGTGGGCGATGAGCAGCACGTAGCGGGCCTTCGGGTCGACCTCCCGGACCACGTCCAGCAGCACGTCCGGGTGCGCGTCGTACGCGGCCGGCTCGTAGCGGACCACCGGCGCCGACCCGGCCGGACCTCCCTCCGGCGGGGATCCCGTCGCGCCCAGCGCCACCCCGTGCCAGGTCTGCCGGGTCCGCCGGGCGGTCGAGCAGAGCACCACGTCGGGGAGGAGCGCGTGCCGGGCCAGCCAGGCGCCGGCCGCGGCCGAGTCGGCGTGGCCGCGCGCGGTCAACGGCCGCTCCTCGTCCGGGATCTCCGCGGACTGCTCGGCCTTGGCGTGTCGCAACAGCACCAACGTCCGCTGCTGGTTCCTGCCGTCGGTCATGCGCTCAGCTTGCCTGATTGGCGATCTCGGCGCCTGGGTATGTCGATGTGTGCCGCTACCTCATTCCATGGCCGCGGCCGGCAGGAAACGCCAGCAGGACGCCAAGGAGGCGACGTCATGGGCATCGGTGCCAGCATCTTTCTCATCGCGCTCGGTGCGATCTTCGCGTTCGCGATCGACGCCAACCTGGGATGGCTGAACCTGAACGTGGTGGGCTGGGTGCTCATGCTCGCCGGAGTGGCGGGCCTGCTCACCACGCTCTACTTCTGGAACAGCCGCCGCCGGGTGGTGGCCGCCCCGGTGCGGGAGCGCGTCGTCGCCGAGCCGGTCGTGCCGGTGCAGGACGACCGGGTCGTGCGCGAGGAGTACCGCGAGGTGCGCCGCCCGGGCTCCGGCTACCCGGTCTGACCCGGCGCCACGAACTGTCGAGGGCCCCGCGACGGCGCGGGGCCCTCGCCCGTCTTCCGGACCGGCGCCCCGGCGATCAGGAGAACAGCGCGAAGTAGATCGCGATGTGGTGGCAGATGGCCGCGACGAGCGTGCAGGCGTGGAAGAACTCGTGGTGGCCGAAGACCGTGGGCCACGGGTTCGGCCGGCGCAGCGCGTAGAAGACCGCGCCGACGCTGTAGATCGCCCCGCCGACCGTCAGCAGCACCAGGGCGGTGACGCCGCCGGCGTGCAGGATCTCCGGCAGCATCGCGACGGCGACCCAGCCGAGCGCCAGGTAGAGCGGGGCCGAGACCCAGCGCGGCGCGTGCGGCCAGATCAGCTTGATCGCCACGCCGGCGAGCGCCCCGCCCCACACCAGGCAGAGCATGATCGTGGCGTGCCGGGTGTCCAGCAGCAGCGTGCAGAACGGTGTGTAGGTGCCGGCGATGAACAAGAAGATCATCGAATGGTCCAGCCGGCGCATGATCTGGTAGCCCCGCTCCGACCAGACCCGGCGGTGGTAGAGCGCGCTGGTGCCGAACAGGCCGCACACGGTCAGGCTGTAGATCACGCAGCTCACCAGGGGCGCCCAGCCGGGGCGGACGGCGGCGACGGAGCACAGCACGAGGCCGCAGACCAGCGCGGCGAAGAACGCGTAGGTGTGCAGCCAGCCGCGCATGCGGGGTTTCCCGATTTCGGCCGGCTTGAGCCGGAGCGGTGCGGAGGTGGTCACGTCAACCAGGTTACGACACCGTAGGTTACTTGCAAGTAGTGTGGCTTGTCACGGCCGCCGAGGCGAGGATGACGGGATGCGGATCCGGCCCGTCGGCGCGCACGCCCTGCTGCTCGACTGCGACGGCCCCGAGCAGGTCGAGGCGTGGCGGGCCGAGCTGTGGCGCCGCCGGGCGGCCGGCGAGCTGAGCGCCGTCGAGATCGTCCCGGCGGCGGCCACCGTCCTGGTCGACGGCGTGCCGGACCGGGCGGCGGCCGCCGCGCGGATCGCCGGGTGGAGCCCGGAACACGTGGCCATCGCCGCCGGCGCCGCCGAGGTCCGGGTCCCCACGGTGTACGACGGCGCGGACCTGCCCACCGTCGCCGAGCACTGGGGCGTCGACGTGCCCGCCGTGGTCGAGCGGCTGCGCGGGACCGAGTTCCGGGTGGCGTTCTGCGGCTTCGCGCCCGGGTTCGCGTACCTCACCGGGTTGCCGGCCGAGCTGGCGGTGCCCCGGCTCGCCACCCCGCGTACCCGGGTGCCGGCCGGCTCGGTGGCGCTGGCCGGCCCGTACGCGGGGATCTACCCGACCGCCTCGCCCGGCGGCTGGCTGCTGGTCGGGCGGACCGACCTGGACCTCTTCGACGTGCGCGCCGACCCGCCCGCCCGGCTCACCCCGGGCACCCGCGTCCGGCTGGTCAGCGCGTGATCGAGGTGCTCCGGTCCGGTGCCCTCACCACCGTGCAGGACCAGGGCCGCCCCGGCTGGGCGCACCTCGGCGTGCCCCGCTCGGGCGCGCTCGACCCGGCCGCCCTGAGGCTGGCCAACCGGCTCGTGGGCAACCCCGAACACGCGGCCGGCCTGGAGCTCACCCTGACCGGGGCCGAGTTGCGGTTCACCCGGGCCGTCACCGTGGCGCTCACCGGCGCGGAGGTGGACCTGCTGGTCGAGCACCCGCCCGGCGGTGCCCGGCCGGCCGGGCACCGCCCCGGCGACATGGGCCGGCCACTGTCGCTGCCCGCCGGGGCGACCCTGCGCGTCGGTCCGGCCCGCGCGGGGGTGCGCAGCTGGCTCGCCGTCTCGGGCGGTATCGCGGTCGAGCCGGTGCTCGGCAGCCGGGCCACCGACACGCTCTCGGGGCTCGGCCCGCCCCCGCTGCGGGACGGCGACCGGCTGCCGGTGGGGACGCCGACCGGCCCGCCGGCCCCGGTGGACCTCACCGTCGCCCCGGGCGTGCCGGCGGAACTGCGGCTGACCCTGCACCCCGGCCCCCGGCAGGACTGGTTCACCCCCGCGGCACTCGACCTGCTGTTCCGCACCGCGTACGCGATCAGCCCGGCCAGCAACCGGGTCGGCGCGCGACTGGTCGGCGCGGCCCTGCCCCGCGCGGTGGCCGGCGAGCTGCCCAGCGAGGGCCTCGTCCTCGGCGCGGTGCAGGTGCCGCCGGACGGCCAACCGCTGATCTTCCTGGCCGACCACCCCACCACCGGCGGATACCCGGTCATCGGGGTGGTGGAGGACGTGACCCCGCTCGCGCAGGGCCGCCCAGGGACTACGGTGACGTTCCATGGACCTCAACGCTGACCTCGGTGAGGGATTCGGCATCTGGCGGCTCGGCGACGACGAGGCGCTGCTGGGGCTGGTCACCTCCGCCAACGTCGCCTGCGGTTTCCACGGCGGTGACGCGTCCACCATGCACCGGATCTGTGCCGGCGCCGCGCGGCGCCGGGTCACCGTCGGCGCCCAGGTCGGCTACCGGGACCTCGCCGGCTTCGGCCGGCGGCACATCGCCTACGACTTCGCCGCCCTGCGCGACGAGACGATCTACCAGCTCGGCGCGCTGGACGCCTTCTGCCGGCTCACCGGCACCCGGGTGCGCTACCTCAAGCCGCACGGCGCGCTCTACCACGCGGCCGCCTGCGACGAGGCCCAGGCCGCCGCGCTGGTCGCCGCGGTCAGCGGGTACGACCACGAGCTGCCCGTGCTCTGCCCGCCCGGCTCCGTGCTCGCCCAGCTCGCCGTGGGCGCGGGCCTGCGGGTGGTCGCCGAGGGCTTCGCCGACCGGAACTACCTGCCCAACGGGCAGCTGGTGCCCCGGAGCGCCGCGAATGCGCTGGTCACCGACCCCGACGAGGTGGCCACGCGGGCGGTCCGGATGGCCACCGAGAGGACCGTGGTGGCGGTCGACGGCAGCGTGGTGCCCACCCCGGTCGAGTCGATCTGCCTCCACGGCGACACCCCCGGCGCGGTGCGCTGCGCCGAAATGGTCCGGGCCGCCCTCATCGACGCCGGGGTCATTCCTACCTCGTTCGCCTGACGGAAAGGCCCCGACGCCTCCGCGAGTGGAGGGCTTCTTCTCGACGCGAGAGGTTCAGGCGTCCAGGCCGCGCAGCACCAACGGCAGGCGGGTCGTCCCACCGGCCACCACGCGGACCGGGACGCCCCAGTCCTGGCGGGTGAGATGGCAGGCCGCGTGCTCGACGTCGGCGTCGCAGGTGGCCGCCTGGGCGGTCACCTGGAGCACGCCCTCGGCCACGTCGCCGCTGAGCACCAGCCGGCGGGACAGGTCCGTGCTCGTCCCGGCCCCCTCGACCAGCAGCTCCGGCGGGGACGCCGAGACCACCACCCGGGTCGACGGCCCGTACGTCTCGTCCAGCTTCTGCCCGGGCGCGGGCGTGAAGATCACGTCGAGGGTCAACTCGCCGGCCGCCACGTCGGTGGGCTTGCGCTCCAGCTTGTGCCGCGGCCCGTCCACGGTGTTCGCGCCCGCCGCGGTCAACGCGCCCGGGGCCAGCCGGGTCAGCCGGTGCGCGGCCGACTCGACCACCAGCACCTCGCCCTCGGCGGTGAGCACGAGGTCGCTCGGCTCGGCCAGGCCGTCGGCCACCGTGGCGACCTGCTCGGTCTCCGGGTCGAAGCGGCGCACCGCGCCGTTGTAGGTGTCCGCGATCAGCACCGAGCCGTCCGGCAGCGCGCACACCCCCAGCGGGTGCTGGAGCAGCGCCCGATCCGCCGGGCCGTCGACGTGGCCGAAGTCGAAGAGGCCCTGCCCGACCGCGGTGCCCATCACGCCGTTCTCCACGTAGCGGATCGCGCTGGTCTCGCTGTCGGCGACCCAGAGCCGGGCGCCGTCGGCCGAGACGGAGAGGCCGGAGGGCTGGGCCATCCACACGTCCGGCAGCGGGCCGTCGCGCAGCGCCTCCACCGTGGTGCCGGCGTACATGCCGGCGGTCCGCTTCGCCGGGTCGAACCACCAGAGCTGGTGGATGCCGGCCATGGCCACGATGACGCGGTCGTCGTACCAGGCGACGTCCCAGGGGGAGGACAGGTCGACGGAGCCGGCGTCGTGCGCGTGGTCGTCGACCGTCGAGCGCCACTGCCGCCCGGTGCCGGCGACCGTGACCACCTCGCCGGTGTCCAGCTTCACGCCGCGCAGTAGGTGGTTGACGGTGTCCGCCACGACCAGGTCGTAGCCGGCCACCTCGGCCACGTGCGGGGGCAGCAGGCAGAGCCCCTGCGGCTCGGAGAAGGTGGCAGCATCCGCCGGGCCGTCGGCGTGGCCGCGGCCGCCCGTGCCGATCCGCCGCACCAGGGTCTCCCCGTCGGGGGCCAGCTCGACCAGGGAGTGCCGGGCCGAGTCCGACACCAGCAGGTTGCCGCCGTCGAGCACCACGGCCTTGCCGGGGAAGCGCAGCGCCGTCTCCGGCTCGGCCGGCGGCACGTACGGGCCCTCGCCCCGGTGCAGGGTGCCCTTCGCCTCGTGGGTGGCGATCAGGTCGTCGATCAGCCGGGCCAGCCCCTCGGCGTGCCCCTCGCCGGCCATGGTGGCGACCACGTAGCCCTCGGGGTCGACCACCGACAGGGTCGGCCAGGCCTTCGCCGCGTACTGCTGCCACATGTCCATCTCGGGGTCGTCGAGCACCGGATGGTGCACGCCGTACCGCTCGACGGCGGCGGCGAGGGCCGCGGCGTCCTTCTCGTGCTCGAACTTCGGCGAGTGGACCCCGATCACGACCAGGACGTCGCCGTACTTCTCCTCGAGCGGGCGCAGCTCGTCGAGCACGTGCAGGCAGTTGATGCAGCAGAAGGTCCAGAAGTCCAGCAGGACGATCTTGCCGCGCAGGTCGGCCAGGGTGATGTCCTTGCCGCCGGTGTTCAGCCAGCCCCGGCCGCGCAGCTCGGGTGCCCGTACTCGTGCGCTCATGCCCTCATCGTGCCGCACCGCCGGCGGCGGCCGGCCCGATGGGGCGGTGAAGCGCGACACGGTGATCGCCGGATCGGCCGAGAAGGAGTGGAACAGATCGTTCCGTTCTGCTATACTGAAGCGGAACGAAGCATTCCGTTCTTGAAAGGACCGGCCCGTGAGCTTTCCCGTGCTCACCACCGCTCTCGACCTCCTGCGCCGCGCCGCCGAGGGAGTGCCGGCCGACCGGCTCGACGACCCGACCCCGTGCGACCGGTGGACCGTCGGGCAGGTGCTCATGCACGCGGCCGGCGACCAGCACGCGTGGGCGGCGTCCGTCGGGGCCGGCACTATGCCGGCGTACAACCCGTTCGACCCGCCGCGCGGCCACGACGAGGGCGTCCAGAGTGTCGTGCGGAGCGCGGTCGAGGCCGCCACCGCGGCGTGGGCGGGCGTCGACCCCGCGGCCGGTCCGGTCGGCACGCCGCTGCCGCCCGTGCCGACCATGGAACCCCAGCTCGCCGCCGCGACCTGCGCGCTCGACGCCGCGATCCACGCCTGGGACGTGGCGGTGGCCACCGGGCAGCCGGCGCCCCTCACCGCCGAGCTGGCCGCACAGCTCATGCCGGCGGCCCGGGCGACCGCCGAGCCGCTGCGCGGATTCGCGTACGCCGCCGCGCTGCCCACGGAGCCCGGTGCCGACCCGGTCGCCGCCCTGCTGGCCTACCTCGGTCGCGACCCCCACTGGCAGCGGTGACGAAACGACGGCGGGGCCACGGATCACCGTGGCCCCGCCGTCGTGGGAGTCGCTACTGGCCGGCCGGCTTGAGGCAGAGCACCCGGTTGGCCCCGTCGCCGGGAAGCACCACCTGGGGCTGCGCCGGGTCGGCGCACTTGTCCTTGCTGTCCACCTTCGACACCACGGTGAACGCCCCCTGCTCGCCGCACTCGGCCGCCACGGCGGTCGTGTCGGACTGCTTGACGCAGGAGCCCACCGCCGGGTCGAAGCCCGCCGGCTTCTCGTCCCCGCCGATCTTGCCGAGCAGGGTGAGCAGGCCGAGCGGCACGGCGAGGATGAGCACCGCGGCGATCAGCACCGCGGCCAGCACCCGGCCGTTGCGCACCTTCGGCGTCGGCGCCTCGGTCTTCGGCTCCGCCTCCGGCTTGAACGCCTCGAAGCGGCCCTGGTCCGCGTCGCCCTGACCCGCCTGCGGCCAGGCCGGCGGGCCCTGCTGCGGCGGCGGCGGGAACGCGGGCGGGAAGCCGCCCGGCTCGCCCATCGGCCCCTGCCCCGGTGCGGCGACCGAGGCGCGGCCGCCGGCCGGCCCGCCGAACGGGTCACCGCCCCCGGGCCCGCCGAACTGGTCGCGGTTGGGCGGGCCGAACGGGTCCTGGTGCCCGGCGGGCGCGCCGAACGGCTCGTGCGGGCCGCCGGGGCCACCGAACGGATCGTGCGGCCCGCCGGGGCGCTCGCCGTTGTGCGGGTGCACCCCGTTGACCGGCCGGCTGTTGCCCGGCGGGTCCATGAAGGACGGCACGCCGGGCGGGAACGGCGGCGGGGCGGCCGGCGAGGACGGCGGGGCCGAGTGCACCGGAGGCGCCTCGGCGTATCCGTGCTGGCGGTCCGACTCGTCCGCCCGGGAGTGCGGGCCCGGCTCGGCGAAGCCGTTCGGGCCGTCCTGCCCGGGTGCCTCCTCCGGCTCGGGACGCGCGGGCCGGCCGTAGACGCGCGGCTGCGGGACGGGCGTGCCGCCCGTGGGCAGCGGCTGGTCGGCCGGCGGCGTGACCCGGCTGGTCATCGGCACCGAGGCGCTGGCCGAGACGGCACCGCCCGCGCCGGCCTCCGGCGAGGTACGCGGACCGGGCACCACCGGCCCGGCCGGTGACTGCGGCTCGTCGTGCGCCGGTGCGGGCGTACCCCAACCGGCGTCGGCGGCCGGTTCCGGCTCGTACGCCTGCGGGTTGCGGTCGCCCGGCTCGCCACCTGGGCCGAACGACGCGTAGTCGGTGGGCGGCGCGGCGGCCAGGGCGGCGCCCGGCACCCGCTGCTCCTGCGGGGGCAGCGGCACCGCGTTGGCCGGGGAGATCCCCGGTCCCGGCGCCGGCTGGTAGATCGGTCCGTCGTCGGCGCGGGTCGGCTCCCAGCCCGGCGACGCGGGCTGCTCGGGCTGGGCCTCGGCGGCGCGGCCCCAGGCCTGGCCGGGTGCCCACGGTTCGGCCTCCGGGATGGCCGGACGGTCGCGCGTCCACTGCCCCGGGTTGTCCTGGTTGCCGGCCCAGGCGGGCGGCGAGTCGGGTGACGGGACGGACGCGCTGGCCCGGGCCGGCGCCTCGGCCGGCGCCGGGACAGCCGCGGAACCCCAGCCGGGCTGCGCCGGCTCGTCCGCCGGCCGCTCCGGCTCACGCTGCTGCGGCACCGCCGCGGCGCCGCTCCACGCGGCGGCCGGGCGCTGCTCCTCCGGCGCGCCCCAGGCGGCCGGCTGCGGCGCCTCGGAGCCGCCGGCGGACCGGCCCGCGGCCCACCCGCCGGAGCGGTCCGGGTCGTCGTCCTGCGTCGCCGAGCCGTTCTGCCAGCCTCCGGCGCGGCCCTGGTCGTCGCCGTGCGTGGCGTTCGGGCCGTTCTGCCAGCTCGGTGCGTGGCTCTGGTCGTCGGCGTGCGTGGCGTTCGGGCCGTTCTGCCAGCTCGGGCCCTGGCCCTGGTCGTCGCCCTGTGTCGCGTTCGGGCCGTTCTGCCAGCCCGCGGCCTGACCCTGGTTGTCCTGGGTGGACCAGGCGCCCTCGGGGCGGACGGCGCCCGGGACCGAGACCTTGGCGGCCGCGCGGGCGGTCGGCTCGGCCGGCGTCCAGCCGGGAGCGCCCTGCTCACCCTGCTGGCCCCAGGCGGGCCGGTCGTCCTGCTGCTGGGCGGCGGCCCCGACGGCCCAACCGCCGGAGTTGTCCTCCGGCGCCGCGCGCCAGCCGCCGGAGCGGCCCGGGTCGTCGTCCTGCTGACCGGTCGCCGGGGTCCACCCACCGGACCGGTTCGGGTCGTCCTGCCCGGCCGGGGTGGCCCACGACTCGTTCGGGACGGTGGCGGGCGCGGGCACGTGGGCGGCGGCACGGGCACCCGGGTCGCCGGCCTGCGCCCAGGCCGGCTGCTCGCCGGACGGGGCCGGGGCGCCCCAGGCCGGCGGGGTCGACTCGGTGGGGTTGTTCGGTGGGGCGGCGCCCCAGGTGGACGGGCCGGGCTCGCCGCCGCGGTGGGTGTCGGCCTGCTCGGGCGCGCCCCAGGCGGGTGCTCCCTGGTCCGGCCCGCCCCAGGACGGGGCGGACTGCTCCGGAGCGCCCCAGGCGGGCTGCGGGGCGGGGCTCCAGCCGCCCGGCTCGGCGGGCGGCGGCACCTGCGCGGTGGCCCGGCCGGCGGCGGGCTGGCCGCCCGGCGGTGTCCACGCGGGGGGCTGGTCGTCGGCCGCGGCCCAGGCGGGGGCCGGCTGGGCGGGCCGACCGGCCGGCGGGGGCGGGGCCCAGCCGAGGTCGGGTGCGCCGTACCCGTTGTCCTGCTGCGCCGGGCGGTCGCCGTACGGCACCGGTCCGCCGGCGCCCGGCGACACCTCGCCCGGCTCCTGGCCGGGGCGGTGCGGGGCCTCGGACGTCATGGGTGCGCCTCCTCCATCACATGTCGGCCGCCGATGCCGATCGGGACCGTCGGCATCGCTGCCGGAGTCGCCGGCAGGTACCGGCCGTGCGGGCTCCCCGCACCGTATCCGGTGGCCGCCCGGAGGCGCCCGGGGGAGCACGGGCCGTCACCGAACGTCACCGGACGGTATCGATCGGTTGCTCTCGAAGGCGATCGGTCCGGAGGCGGGCGGTTGGCGACCGAGCCCCACCGTACCGGGCGGTGCGGCGAGGTGGAATCCCGGTGTCAATCGACCTGGAACGCCGAAGACCCGCCCGGTTGCCCGGGCGGGTCTTCGAACTGGAGGAGGTGAGGAAAGTAGGGGAGCGTCAGCTGAGGTGACGCTGGGCGATGGCGAGAAGCTCCTCGCGGACGGCCGGCGAGTTGGCGGAACGCAGCGCGTGCTCGATGGCACGGGCGCGGCGGTTGGCGTCGCGGCGGTTGCGGATTCGCTCGATCATGCTCATCTGGGTCTCTCCTCCTGGCTATTCGGTTGTCAGCCCCTTGATGTCTCTATTGAACCCCAGAACGCCGCGAACTTCCATCGATTCTTAGGTGAGCTGAGCCACGTGCCTAAGGATCGTAGGCCAGGAGCCCCGCCGGGCCGACGTTTCCTTTCCCCAATGGCAACGGCCGGTGTGCCGGGCGTTAACCCGTGCACACCGGCCGTGGCCTGGTGCGATGCGACCGTCAGGTCCAGGCGAGCAGCGCCGCCTCCGGATCGGCCAGGAAGTCCCCGATGTCGCGGAGGAACTTCGAGCCGAGCTCACCGTCGATGATCCGGTGGTCGAAGGAGAGGCCCAGCGTGGTGACCAGGCGCGGCTTGACCTTGCCCTTGTGCACCCAGGGCTGCTCCCGCACCGCGCCGAAGGCGAGGATCGCGGACTCGCCCGGAGGCAGGATCGGGGTGCCGGTGTCGACGCCGAAGACGCCGACGTTGGTGATGGTCAGTGTGCCGCCGGACATGTCGGCCGGAGAGGTCTTCCCCGCCTTGGCCGTCTGGACGAGCGCGGTCATCGCGTCCGCCAGCTCGCGCAGCGAGAGCCGGCCGGCGTCCTTGATGTTCGGCACGATCAGGCCACGCTCGGTGGCCGCCGCGATGCCCAGGTTCACGTAGTCCTTGACCACGATCTCGTCGCCGGCCCAGGTCGAGTTGACCATCGGGTGGCGCTTGACCGCCAGCAGCACCGCCTTGGCGACCAGCAGCAGCGGCGAGACCCGCACGTCCCGCCACTCGCGACGCTCGCGGAGCCGGTCCAGGGCCTTCATCGCCCGGGTCACGTCCACGGTCAGGAACTCCGTGACGTGCGGGGCGGTGAACGCCGAGCGGGCCATGTTCTCCGCGGTGAGCTTGCGTACCCCCTTGACCGGGATGCGCTGCTCGCGGTCGGCGCCGAAGCTCGCGGCCGCCGTGGCCGGCGCCGCGACCGTCAGCGGCTCGGCCGCCGCCGGGGCCGCCGCCGCCCGCTGTACGTCCTCCCGGGTGATCGAGCCCAGCGGGCCCGACCCGGTCAGCGTGGCGAGGTCGACGCCCAGGTCCTTGGCGAGCTTGCGGACCGGCGGCTTGGCGAGCACGGCGCCGGTCACCCGGCCGTTGCCGTTGACCGCCGGGGCGGCCGGCGCCGGGGCCACCGGAGCCGGTGCCGGAGCGGGCTGGACCGGGGCGGCCGGGGCCGCCGCGGCCTGGGCCGGGACCCCGCCCTTGCGCGGCCGCCGCTTGGCCGGCGCGTTCCGCGGGCCGTAGCCGACCAGCACGGCGGTACGCCCGCCCGGCGCCACGCCGCCGATCAGGCCCGGCTCGACCATGCCCTCCTCGGGCGCGACCTCGACGGCGGCCAGCGAGGCCGCCGACGGGGTGGGCAGGTCGGCGGCCGGCGCACCGGTCGTCGACTGCTGGATCGGCCCGGCGTTCGGGTCGGTGTCGATCGCGATGATCGGGCTGCCGACCTCGACCGTGGCGCCCTCCGGGTGGAAGATCGCCTGCACCCGGCCGGCCCACTTCGCCGGGATCTCGACCGCGGCCTTGGCGGTCTCCACCTCGACGATCGGCTGGTTCAGCTCGATGTCGTCGCCCACCTTGACCAGCCAGGCGAGGATCTCGCCCTCGGTCAGGCCCTCGCCCAGGTCGGGGAGGTTGAATTCCTTGATCCGTGACATGCCGCTCACCAGCCGAAGGTGCGGTCGACGGCGTCGAGCACCCGGTCGAGGTCGGGCAGGTACTCCTCCTCCACCCGGGCGGCCGGGTAGGGGGTGTCGAAGCCGGTGACCCGCAGCACCGGGGACTCCAGGGAGTAGAAGCACTCCTCGGTGATCCGGGCGGCGATCTCCGACCCGAGGCCCAGGTTGCCCGGGGCCTCGTGGACGACCACGCAGCGGCCGGTGCGCTTCACCGACTCGTACGCGGCGGTCAGGTCCAGCGGGGAGAGCGTGCGCAGGTCGATGACCTCCAGCTCCCGGCCGTCCTCGGCGGCGGCGGTGGCCGCGTCCAGGGCGGTGCGCACCATCGGGCCGTACGCCAGCACGGTGGCGTCGGTGCCCGGCCGGGCGACCCGGGCGGCGTGCAGCGGGTACGCGTCGGTCAGCGGGGCGTCCAGCTCGACCGGACCCTTCTCCCAGTAGCGCCGCTTCGGCTCCAGGAAGACGATCGGGTCGTCGGAGGCGATGGCCTGCTGGATCATCGAGTAGCCGTCCTGCGGGTTCGCGCAGGTGACGACCTTCAGGCCGGCGGTGTGCGCGAAGTACGCCTCGGGCGACTCCGAGTGGTGCTCGACCGCGCCGATGCCACCGCCGTAGGGGATCCGGATGACCATCGGGATCCGCACCTTGCCCTGCGAGCGGTAGTGCATCTTCGCCACCTGCGACACGATCTGGTCGTACGCCGGGTAGACGAAGCCGTCGAACTGGATCTCGCAGACCGGCCGGAAGCCGCGGATGGCCAGGCCGACCGCGGTGCCGATGATGCCGGACTCGGCGAGCGGGGTGTCGATGACCCGCTGGTCGCCGAAGTCCTTCTGGAGGCCGTCGGTGATGCGGAACACGCCGCCGAGCTTGCCGACGTCCTCGCCCATGATGACGACCTTCGGGTCGTTCTCCAGGGCCTTGCGCAGGCCGGCGTTGAGGGCCTTGCCGAGGGTGAGCGTCTCCGTGGCCATCAGTGGGCGCTCCCCTCGAACGACTCCAGGTACTTGCTGAACTGGGCCCGCTGCTCGTCGAGCTCGGGGGACCCGTTGGGGTAGACGTGGTCGAACATGGTCACCGGCTCCGGGTCGGGCATGGCGAGCACCCGCTCGCGCAGGTGCACCGACTCGGCGCGGGCCTGCTCGTCGACCTCGGCGAAGAACGACTCGTCGACGATCTGCTGCTTGGTGAGGAACGCCTTCATCCGGGCGATCGGGTCCTTGGCCTGCCAGGCCTCGACCTCGCTGGCGATCCGGTAGCGGGTCGGGTCGTCGGAGGTGGTGTGCGCGCCCATCCGGTAGGTGTACGCCTCGATGAGGCTCGGGCCCTGGCCGTGCCGCGCGTTGTCCAGCGCGTGCCGGGTCACCGCGTACGACGCGAGCACGTCGTTGCCGTCCACCCGGACGCCGGGGAAGCCGAAGCCGCCGGCCCGCTGGTAGAGCGGGACGCGGGTCTGCCGCTCCAGCGGCTCGGAGATGGCGTACTGGTTGTTCTGGCAGAAGAACACCAGCGGGGTGTTGAAGACGCTGGCCCAGACGAACGCCTCGTTCACGTCGCCCTGGCTGGTGGCGCCGTCGCCGAAGTAGGCGATCACCGCCTCGCCCTCGTCGCTGCCGGTCTTGCCGTCCATGGCGACACCCATGGCGTAGCCGGTCGCGTGCAGGGTCTGCGCCCCGATGACGATCGTGTACATGTTGAACTTGAACTCGTTCGGGTCCCAGCCGCCCTGGTCGACGCCGCGGAACAGGCCGAGCGGCATGATCGGGTCGATGCCCCGGCAGTAGAGGACACCGTGCTCCCGGTAGGTCGGGAAGGCCATGTCCTGCGTACGCAGCGCCCGGCCGGAGCCGACCTGCGCCGCCTCCTGGCCCAGCAGGCTGGCCCAGAGGCCCAGCTCGCCCTGGCGCTGGAGCGCCGTGGCCTCGGCGTCGAGCTTCCGGACCAGCACGAGGTCGCGGTAGAGCCCGCGGTACTCCTCGTCGGTGAAGTCGACGCGGTACTCGGTCCCGTCCGGGCCGAGCGCGCTCTCGATCCGCTCGCCCTCGGGCGTGAGCAGCTGCACGAGCTCCGGTTCGCCCGTGGCGGCGGCGCGTTTGGTACGGGGTGCGGCCCGCTTGCTGCGGGTGGCGGCCCCGGGATCGCCCTTTGCCATCCGTCTCTCCCTGTCTGGTCTGCGCCGGCGCCGGGGGGTGACCCGTGCCGCGCACATCGTGCGCCCGACCCGGCTGGTGCCGGACCGGTCCCTGGCGGCCGCGCCTAGCCCCGGTGAGGGTTGCCGCGCGGCGTGAGCCGGGTCCCGTTGAGGAGCCCGACCCGGGAGCGCCGGCGCCGTACCGCACCAGCCGCGGGGTGCGCGGAGGTGGCGGCTGCGTTGCCGTCGTGCCTGAATGATTGCAGAGGAGGTGAGCGGGCCCACAGTACGGCCTCCTCCACCGGTGACGTTCCGTCGTGTTCGCGATGCATTGACACGTTTGTCTGGTGCGGCACCGTCGCGGGACGGACAATTTGTGTGTCGACACGCTGTGGTGGCTGGTGAACTGAGCGTCACTGGTTCAAGCTGACGGTGGTCCCCGCGCGGCATTTGTCCGTTTAGCCTGCGCCGGGATCCCGCCCTGTCGACGCGTACGAGGAGTGTGCCGGTGTCCGAGCCGCCAGAGGGTCCTCCGGGAGCTCCGTTCCTCGGCCGGCACCGGGCGGTGCCGCGGTCCGGCTACCGGCCGGTGGTCGGCGCGCACCGCGCGCAGGGCCTGGGCGGCCCGAGCCGGGGCTACCTGTTCACCGTCGCGCTGCTGGCCGGCACGGCCTCCATGCCGATCCTCGCCGCGATCAGCGCGGGGTCGGCCACCGTGGGGAACAGCGCCCTCCCGGACGGCAGCACCCCGTTCATCCCGACCCCCTCGGTCGGCCCGGTGGTGATCCCGCTGCCCGAGGGGACCCAGACGCCGCTGCTACCCACCCCGTCGCCGGTCGCCGGAGCCACCACCGTGCCGCCCCCGGCGCCGGTGCTCCCGGCCGCCCCGGCCCTGCCCGACGACAGCGACCTCGGTTCCCGCCACCGGTCCCACCCGGCCGCGCCGGTGCCGACGCCGCGCCCCGTCCGGACCACGCCGGCCGGCCCGCCGCGCCCCTCGCCGGTGCCGTCACCGTCGCCGTCCGACCCGGACCCGAGCTCCAGCCCGACCGAGCCGACCCCGACCGCCGGGCCGTCGTCGACCGACGAGCCGATCCCGACGGACGACCCGGACCCGACGACCGAGCCGACCCCGACGTCCGGGCCGTCGCCGACCGACGACCCGGACCCGACGACCGAGCCGCCCGACAGCACACCGTCGCCGACCGGAACGCCGCCGGAGGAGTCGCCCACCCCGACGCTCAGCCCGCGCGACGACCCGCACCCGAGCGCCACGGCGTCGGGCACCACGGCCCCGACCGCGCCGCGAGCCTGAGCTGCTCTCGGCGGGTCAGGCCGGGTCGTCGGTGAGGCGGTGGCGGTTCGCCTCGATCCAGGCGTCCAGCGCCGCCGGATCGTCCGGGTTCACGCCGTCCGCCATGAGCTGGGCGACGGCGGCCGTCGCCGGGCTGCGGCGCTCGCCCGTGCTGTAGAGCCGGGCGAACTCGGGAACCATCTCCTGGATGGCCTCGTCCGTGCGGGCGGCCGCCGCCGGCGCGAGCCCCCGCTGGCGGGCCGCGTACGCCGCCCAGCCGCGCAGCACCCGGGGCAGCATGGCGGCGTCGTCCATGTCCAGCACGGCCCGCCGGTGCACCCAGTCGAGCAGGAACAGCTCCGCGACCGTCGGGCTCCACCGCATCGGGTCGGCGTCCGGGAAGCTCGCCGCGTGGTCCAGCAGCAGCCCCAGGCAGAAGTGCAGCGAGGCCAGCTCCCCGTCGGCCACCCGGTCCAGGCCGAAGCGGACCGCCTCGGGCGAGCCGAGGAAGGCGCGGACCAGCCCGGTCCGTGCCTCGTCGGTCAGCGGCGGGACGTCGGCCGCCGCCGGGGCCGGGCCGGGCAGCGCGGCCAGCCGCGCACCCACGAGCGCCCGGTCGGTGGCCAGCGAGCCCTGCGCGGGCAGCTCACCGAGGTCGTCGGTGATCGCCAGGTGGCGGCCCACCTCGGTGCGCATCCGGGCCGGGTCCTCGGTGCGGAACCAGGTGAACTCGTCCTGGGTGCAGATCTCCCGGGCCTGCTCGACGATCCGGGCGGCCGGGCCGCCCACGAACACGTCCTTGGTGATCCCGATGTTGTGGTCGACCAGCGCCACGAGGGCGTGCTCCGGGCCGCCCTCGTCGTCGTCGTAGGCGAAGGTGGCCAGGTAGGAGGTCTGGTCGCCGTACACGTCGCCGTACGACCAGGCGCCCGTGAGGTGCACCCGGCCGAGCTGGCCGGCCCACGCGGGGGCGTAGGCGCCGGGGCGGACCCGGCCGGCCCCCTCGGCGTCGGGCACCAGCGTGGCGAAGACGGCGCGGATGGTGGTCGCGGCGGCGCTGCGGCGGCGCGAGGTGGCGGTGAGGAAGCCGCCCACGAATTCGCGGACGGCGTTGTCCCGATCGGTCTCGGCAACGGCGTAGACACTGCCGAGCAGCGCGGCGCCGAGCATCTCCGCGTCCAGGGCGGAGTCGAGCCTCGTCACGTCGCGAGCGGCGTGCAGCACCGCCTCGTAGGGGGTCTGTGGCGTGGCCATGCACCGACCCTACGCCGCCCGGCCCGCCCGGACGACGGTCAGCACGCCGGGCATCCGCGCCGGGCTCAGCCCCGGGCCGCCTCCCGCAGCGCCTCGCGCGCCTCGCCGTAGCGGGCCAGCACCGCCCAGACCGGGTTCAGCACGTGCTTCTCCCCGACGCTGCCCACCGACGTGAGCAGCCGGTGCTCGGCCCGGCGCCGGGCGCGCCGCGCCGCCCACCGGATCACCGGCCGGGTCAGCGCCGCCACGAGCAGCCCGGCCAGCAGGCCGCCGAGCAGCAGCACGGTGGGCCAGGGCACCTCGCCGAGTTCCGGGTAGTCGAGGGCGGGCAGGCCCAGGATGCGCAGCGCGTAGCCCAGGACCAGCCAGGCCAGGCCGCCAAGCGCGGCGAGGGTGACCAGCCACTGGAGCGCGCCGACCACCCGCCACCAGGTCGGCCGGCGGTCCATGCCCAGGTCGGTGGCGGCCACCGCGTGGTCCAGCGCGTCCGGCAGGTCGGCCAGCCGGGACCGGGCCGCGGCGATCACCGCGGCCGGCCAGGGCGCCGGCAGGTCGGCGGCCGAGCGGTCGGCCACCGCGCGGATGGCCAGGTTGAGCGCCGAGCGCTGCGCGGCGGTCGGATCGGGTACGGAGGTGGCCGCGACCAGGCTCTCCGCGGGCGCGTCGGCGCCCCCGCCGGGCAGGTGCAGCCGGCGCAGCGGGTCCGGCCGCAGCTTCCGCCAGCCCCGGACCAGCGGCCAGCCGGTGCTGCCCACCGCCCGGTGCCGGTACGCCCCCTCGACCGCCTCGGCCACCGTCGGCACCCCGGCCGCTCCGGCCAGCGCCGTGGTGAGCTCCCGTGCCGACGCGTCACCCGGCCGGGTGCGCGGCGGCTCCGGCCCGACCAACGGGTCGAGCCCGGCCACCACGGCGTCGACGTCGCCGGCCAGCCGGCGCAGCGCGGCCTGCCGCTCGGCGACCGTGCGCTCCAGTTCGGCGCGGAGCCCGTCCAACCCCGCCGGGTCCACCGCCACGGTGGGCAGCAGCGGCACCCCCTCCAGCCCGTCGGCGTCGAGCAGCCGGCGCAGGTCGCCGAGGACCCGGGGCAGCTCGGCCGGGGGCAGCCGGTCGGCCTGGTTGAGCACCACCACGGTCACGTCCCGGTGCCGGTGGAACTCGCGCAGGTAGCTGGTGTGGATCACCCGGTCGGCGTACTTCTGCGGGTCGACCACCCAGACCACCAGGTCGACAAGGCCGAGCAGCCGGTCCACCTCCAGCCGGTGGGTCCGCTGCACCGAGTCGAAGTCGGGCAGGTCCAGCAGGACCAGGCCGTGCAGGGTGGACTCGTCGTCGCCGTCCAGCGGGCTCTCCCGGACGAACCGGTGACGCGGCAGCACCCCGATCCAGTCGAGCAGCCGGGACGCGCCGTCGAGCTGCCCCCAGACGCAGGCGTGCGCCACGCCGGTGGTCGGCCGGCGGACGCCGACCGGGGAGAGGTCCAGCCGGGCCAGGGCGTTGAACAGGCTCGACTTGCCGCTGCCGGTCGCCCCGGCCAGGGCCACCACGGTGTGGTGGCCGGAGAGGGCGAGCCGGGTGCCGGCCCGCTCGACGACGGTGTGCGCGGCGACCAGCTCGGCGTCGGGCACCTGGCCGTCGACCGCGCCGAGGAAACGCTGGAGGGCCTGAAGCCGCGCGATCAGGACGTCGGGGTCGACCCGCTGCCCGCCCCGGAACGTCTCCCGCATCCGGCCGACGATGTTGCTCACGCGCGCCCACCCTGGTCCGCGGCGGGCAGTGTCGCGCCCGACGTGCCGGAGAGACCGGCGCGGTGCCGGGCCTTCTCGACCTCGCGGGCCGACCGGCGCAGGGCGGCGCCGGTGTCTTTGGCCGGGCGCGCGTCGGCGGTGCGGGCGAGGAACCGGTCGGCCTCCTCCGTCAGCAGCGCGCCGATCCGGTCGAGCAGGTCCACCCGCGCCTTGCTGGCCAGGTTGCGGACCGCCTGGTCACCGAAGATCGCCTGGAGCACCGCCTGGGCGGCGACCGTGGTGCCCGCGCCGGTGGCGACCTCCAGCCCGGTCGGGATGAAGGCGGTGGCCGCGAAGACCGCGATCATGACGGCCAGGCCGGTGGCGTTGACCGCGTACGCGGCGGTGCGGGCCACGAAGCGGCGGTCGCCGCCCTCGGCCCGGACCAGTTCGAGCACGCCGCGCTGCCAGTCGCGGACCAGGCGTTCGGCGCGCTCGGCGAGATCGGCCGACGGGTGCGCCAGCTCGGGTTCGAGCAGCGCCGCCCCGGCCGGGTGCGCCTTCCACCCGGTGTAGGCGTTCTCCGCGGCCTCGGCGGACACCCCGCGCAGCAGCGTGACCAGTTGCGACTCGATGGCGTTCCGCAGCTCGGCGGCCGGCGCCGGACGGCCGGTGACCGCGGCCACCACCCGGTCGCGCAGGCGGCCGATCCGCGCCTCCAGGCTGCGGAAGAGCTCGCCGGTGCCGACGAACTCCTGCCACCGGGCCAGCACCTCGCCGCGGAGCAGCCGGCCGTCCTTGAGCCCCTGGTCGACGGTCCGCTCCGCCCCCCGGTACGCCGCCCGGACCCGCTCGTCCAGCGCGTCGGCGGCGGCCGCCTGCTCGTCGGCGGCGTCGGCCAGCGCGTCCACGGTCGGGTGCAGGCTGGCCAGCGCGCCGTCGAGAGTCTGCCGGACGACCGCCGAGCGGGCCTCGGCGTCGGCGGCGAGCCGCGCGAACCAGCCGGCCAGCGGGGCGGTGACCCGGTCGGGAAGCAGGCCCTGCCCGTCCACCCAGGTCTCCGGCAGGACGAACAGCGGCGCGGCGCCGAGATCCTGTGCGGCGAGCATCTCGGACAGGTGGGCGGCGATCTCGTCGGCCGCCTCCGGGGGGACCCGGTCGAGGACCATGGCGACGGCGGCGCCCCGGGCCCGGGCGCTGCGTAGCAGCTCCCACGGGACGGCGTCGGCGTAGCGGGCGGCCGTGGTGACGAAGAGCCAGAGGTCGGCGGCGGCCAGCAGCTGACCGGCGAGGGCCCGGTTGGCGTCGACCACCGAGTCGATGTCGGGCGCGTCGAGGAAGGCCAGCCCGGCCGGGAGCGCGGGGGCGGTGACCAGCTGGAGGGTGCCCGGGTTCTCGCTCGGCTCGGTGGTGCGGGTCAGGCCCGGCAGCAGCTCGCCCTGGCGGAACCAGGCCGCGTCGGCGGGGTTGCAGACCAGCACCGGCGAGCGGGTGGTGGGGCGGAGCACCCCGGCGGCGCTGACCCGCGCCTGGACCAGGCTGTTGACAAGCGTCGACTTGCCGGCGCCGGTCGAGCCGCCGACCACCACGAGCAGCGGGGCGTCGAGCCGGGCGAGGCGGGGCAGCAGGTAGTCGTCGAGCTGGTCGGTGAGACCGGTGGCGGTGCGCCGGGCGGGCTCGGCCGAGGGCAGCGCCAGCGGGAACCGGGCCGCCGCGATCGCGGCCCGCAGGCCGGTGAGTGCGGCGGGCAGGCCTTCCGCGGCGTCGGCGGGCCGGTCCCCGCCGCCGTCGTCGGGGCCGGTGCGGGCAGCGACGGCGGGCGCGCCGGCATGGGTGGCGGGATCGCCGTGCGTCGTCACCGCTAAAGCGTGCCCGACCGACGCAAGGTAAGACAACCGGACGGTAATAACGGTCAGGTTGCGTCGGGTCGGCTCAACCTGGACTTGCGGATTGCCCGTGGCGTGGCACTATTGAGTCAAGTTCACTCAACTTGTGGTGCGGTCGCTGCGGGCGACCCGCCGGGCAGGCCCGTTGACCTGCTCACCGTTACGAAGCGAGGAAGCGAACATGGCACGTGCGGTCGGCATCGACCTCGGCACGACGAACTCCTGCGTCAGCGTTCTCGAGGGCGGTGAGCCCACCGTCATCGCCAACGCGGAGGGCTCGCGGACGACCCCCTCGATCGTCGCGTTCGCCCGCAACGGCGAGGTGCTCGTCGGTGAGGTCGCGAAGCGCCAGGCGGTGACCAACCCGGACCGGACGATCCGCTCGGTCAAGCGGGAGATCGGCACCAACTGGACCGTCGACATCGACGGCAAGAAGTACACCCCGCAGGAGATCTCGGCGCGCACGCTGATGAAGCTCAAGCGGGACGCCGAGGCGTACCTGGGTGAGCAGATCACCGACGCGGTGATCACCGTGCCGGCCTACTTCAACGACGGCCAGCGGCAGGCCACCAAGGAGGCCGGTGAGATCGCCGGCTTCAACGTGCTGCGGATCGTGAACGAGCCGACCGCGGCGGCGCTGGCCTACGGCCTCGACAAGGGCTCCAAGGAGCAGACCGTCCTGGTCTTCGACCTGGGTGGCGGCACCTTCGACGTCTCGCTGCTGGAGCTGGCCGAGGGCGTCATCGAGGTCAAGTCCACCAGCGGTGACAACCACCTCGGTGGTGACGACTGGGACCAGCGCATCATCGACCACCTGGTGAAGACCTTCCGCGGCGAGCACGGCATCGACCTGTCCCAGGACAAGATGGCCATGCAGCGGCTCAAGGAGGCGGCCGAGAAGGCCAAGATCGAGCTGTCCGCCGCCACCACCACCAACATCAACCTGCCGTACATCACCGCCGGCTCGGCCGGCCCGCTGCACCTCGACGTGACGCTGAGCCGCGCCGAGTTCCAGCGGATGACGCAGGACCTGCTGGACCGCTGCAAGGGCCCGTTCGAGCAGGCCGTCAAGGACGCCGGGATCAAGATCTCGGACGTCGACCACGTCATCCTGGTCGGCGGCTCGACCCGGATGCCGGCCGTGACCGACCTGGTCAAGCAGCTCACGGGCCGCGACCCGAACAAGGGCGTCAACCCGGACGAGGTCGTCGCCGTCGGCGCCGCCCTGCAGGCCGGTGTGCTCAAGGGTGAGGTCAAGGACGTCCTGCTGCTCGACGTGACCCCGCTGAGCCTGGGCATCGAGACCAAGGGCGGCATCTTCACCAAGCTGATCGAGCGCAACACCACCATCCCGACCAAGCGCTCCGAGGTCTTCACCACGGCGGACGACAACCAGCCGTCGGTGCTGATCCAGGTGTTCCAGGGCGAGCGGGAGATCGCGGCCTACAACAAGAAGCTCGGCACCTTCGAGCTGACCGGCCTCCCGCCGGCGCCGCGCGGCGTGCCGCAGATCGAGGTCACCTTCGACATCGACGCCAACGGCATCGTCAACGTGCACGCCAAGGACCTGGGCACCGGCAAGGAACAGAAGATGACGATCACCGGCGGCTCCTCGCTGCCGAAGGACGACATCGAGCGGATGCGCCGGGACGCCGAGGAGCACGCCGACGAGGACAAGCGCCGCCGCGACGAGGCGGAGACCCGCAACGTGGCCGAGGCGCTCCAGTGGCAGACCGAGAAGTTCCTCGCGGAGAGCGGCGACAAGCTGCCCGCCGAGAACCGTGACCAGCTCAACGAGGCCCTCGGCGAGCTGCGCAGCGCCCTCGGCGGCCAGGACATCGACAAGATCAAGGCCGCGCACGAGAAGCTGGCGCAGGTCTCCCAGCAGGCCGGCTCGCTGCTCTACTCGCAGCAGCAGGGCGAGCAGGCCGGGCCGGGCGAGGCCGGGCCGGGCGCCGGCGCCGGTGCGACCGGCGGTCCCCAGGCCGGCGGCCCCGACGACGTGGTCGACGCGGAGATCGTGGACGAGGACAAGAAGTGACCTTCGGTCCCGGACACGTTTCTCGCCGCGAGAGGGATGAGGTAGCCGCATGACGGAGAAGCCACGAGCAGCCGACCCCGGCTCCACGGGGTCGGCGCCGGGTGGCTCCGCGACCGCCGGTCAGGGCGCCGGCGAGGAGCCGCGCGTCGTCATCCGTGACAAGCGCAAGATCAGCAAGACCACCGAGCAGGCGGTGACCGACACGTCGGCCGCCGACGCCGCGGCCGACGCGCCCGCCGAGGGGCTGGTCGAGGAGACCGAGGTCGTGGTCGACGAGATCGAGGGCGAGGCCGAGGCCTCGGTCCCCGGCCCACCGGTGGTCGACGCGCCGGCCCAGCCGAGCGAGGAGTCCACCACCGAGAAGGCGCCGGTCGGCGGCGAGGTGGAGTCGCTCCGGGCCGAGCTGGACGAGCGGACCCGCGACGTCCAGCGGGTGTCGGCGGAGTACGCCAACTACCGCAAGCGGGTCGACCGGGACCGCAGCCTGGTCCAGGAGCAGGCGACCGGCACGGTGCTGACCGCGCTGCTGCCGATCCTCGACGACCTGGACCGGGCCCGCGAGCACGGCGACCTGGTGGGCCCGTTCGGCAGCGTGGCCGAGCAACTCACCGCCGCGCTGACCAAGTTCGGCCTGACCGCGTTCGGCGAGCAGGGCGACCCGTTCGACCCGACCCGGCACGAGGCGGTGGCGCACCAGACCTCCGCCGACGTGACCGAGCCGACCTGCGTGCAGGTCATGCGCCGGGGTTACCAGCTCGGCGAACGGCTGCTGCGGCCGGCCCTGGTCGCGGTCGCCGAGCCCGAGTAGTGCCGACCCGTGACGTCCCGCCCGCCCACACCGGGCGGGCGGGACGACCGGGGTACGTCCCGTGGAAGGGGGTGGACCGGTGAGTTCCAAGGACTGGATCGAGAAGGACTACTACGCCGCGCTGGGCGTGGAGAAGTCCGCCTCCTCGGACGAGATCAAGAAGTCGTACCGGAAGCTGGCTCGGGAGTCGCACCCGGACCACAACCCCGGTGACCCGAAGGCCGAGGAGCGGTTCAAGGCCGTCTCCGAGGCGTACGCCGTGCTGGGCGACGAGAAGAAGCGCCGCGAGTACGACGAGATGCGGTCGCTGTTCGGCTCCGGCGCCTTCCGGCGCAACGCCCGCGGCGCGGGCCAGCCCGGTGGCATGCCGTTCGACGTGTCCGACCTGTTCGGCGGGGCGGGCGGCGGCGGCGAGGCCCGGTTCGGCGGCGGTGGTCTGGGCGACCTGTTCAGCTCGATCTTCACGGGCGGGGGCGCCGGTGGCGCGGCCCGTCCGCGCGGCCCGGCCCGGGGCCGGGACGTCGAGACCGAGGTGGCGCTGGACTTCCCCGACGCGGTCCGCGGCGTCACCCTGCCGTTGACGCTGCGCGCCCCCGGGGTCTGCGAGACCTGCCACGGCAACGGGGCGAAGCCGGGCACCCAGCCGGTGGCCTGCCCGGTCTGCCATGGCGCCGGCGTGACCACCCGCAACCAGGGGTCGTTCAGCTTCTCCGAGCCGTGCCGCAACTGCCAGGGCGTGGGCACGATCGTCGAGGAGAAGTGCCCGGAGTGCCACGGCACCGGCGGGGTCACCAAGACCCGCACGCTGAACGTGCGCTTCCCGGCCGGGGTGGCCGACGGCCAGCGCATCCGGCTGGCCGGGCGGGGCGAGCCCGGCGAGCGGGGCGGCTCGGCGGGTGACCTGTTCGTGCACGTCAAGGTCCGCCCGGACGAGCTGTTCGGGCGCACCGGGGACGACCTGACCCTGACCGTGCCGATCACGTTCGCGGAGGCGGTGCTCGGCACCGACCTGCGGGTGCCGACCCTGGACGGCACGGTGACCCTGCGGGTGCCGCCGGGCACGCCCGGCGGGCGGGTGCTGCGTGCCCGGGGCAAGGGCGTCGTACGCCGGGACGGCCGCGCCGGTGACCTGCTGGTCACCCTCGACGTGGTGGTCCCCGCGACGCTGTCGGACGAGGCGCGGGCGGCGTTGGAGACGTTCGCCGAGCAGACCCCGCCGGCCGCGCGGGAACATCTCGACGCGCGGGTGCGTCGATTCAGTTGACCGGGTGACGAGGCAGCGGAGGTGAGCGGGGATGTCACAGGAGTTCGTCGGCTCGGGTGACCCTGCCTACGAGGCCAAGGTTCTGATGATCTCGGTGGCGGCCCGGATGGCGGGGATGCACCCGCAGACGCTGCGCCAGTACGACCGGCTGGGCCTCGTGCAGGCCGGCCGGGCGGCCGGCGGCGGTCGCCGGTACAGCGTCCGGGACGTGGTGCTGCTCCGCGAGGTGCAGCGCCTCAGCCAGGACGACGGGATCAACCTGGCCGGGGTCAAGCGGATCATCCACCTGGAGCGGTTGCTGGAGGAGGCCCAGCAGCGGGTGGCCCGGCTGGAGGCGGAACTGGACGCCGCGTACCGCCGGATCGCCGAGCTGGAGTCGCTGGGCGGCTTCGCCCGCGGCGACCTCGTCCCCACCAACCGCACCTCCACCGCGCTCGTCGTCTGGCGTCCCCGCCGCACCCCCGACCGCTGATCCCTTCCCCGCCGCGAAGGCCGGCGCGCGCCCACCCGGGCGGCGCCGGCCTTCGCGCATTCCATCCCGGCGGCAGGCGGCGCGGTTCGGGGGAATGCGGGGTCCGGGAGGGCCGGTTTCGCTAGCCTGTGAATACGGCCAACCGACTCAATTCGGACTCCGAACTGGCAGGGGGAGCCATGGCGGAATCGGCGAAGAAGGTGGCGGAACGGGCGGAGGAACGGCTGGAGCAGGTGGCCGAGAACGTCCGGGAGCGATTCGACCGGATCACCGACGGTCGCTTCACCGAAAAGATCCGGGAAGGGCGCTTCGCCGACCAGGTGGACCATGGCGTCGACCGGGCCAGGGACGACGAGCGGCGCAGGAAGCAGGGCGGATCGACCGGCTGAACGATCCGCCGGCGTGCGGGCCGGGACCCACGGGGGGTCCCGGCCCGTTCGCGTCGTGACGCGCGACCTGGGACGCTGTGGCGTCGACGCGGGGAGTGCTAGAGCCGCCGGTTCTCCCGCACCAGGCCGCCCTCGCACCAGTCCCGGTAGACGAAGAGGTCCGGCCGGGCGAGCAGCACGCGGCTGTTGTGCGCCCAGTTGCGCATCAGCTCGTCGCCGGCCCGCTCGGCCTGCTCCACGAGCTTGCGGAAGCGGCGCTTCGGGTGGGCCCGGAAGTTCGTCCGGATGCCGTCGGCGGCGTAGATGTAGAGGCAGTGCAGCGCGAACCGGCGGGCCGGACAGGCCGGGTCCATGGCCAGGTCGAAGAGGGTCTGCACCAGGTGGTCACCGGCGACCAGCAGGTCCCAGTCCGGCGGCATGGAGGTCAGCGGGACGGAATCCGGCTGGTAGGCCCACGACCTCAGCTCGGCGGGCGAGGGGTCGACGGGGTTGGCGAAGCCGTGGAACGTCTCTTCCTGCACGCTCACCGGCCGACCTTCCGCTTGCGCTGGCGGGGGCACCGGCCACCCGCGGACCCTGGCTGCTGGGGCGACACGTTAACGCGGTTTCGCCGGGTGGCGGTAGACCTTCCCGGAATCAATTCGGCAACCGTTGGCCGGGCCGGGTCCACCGTACGGCCGACCCGGCCCGGCCGAGGTCAGTCGGCCGCTCCCACCGGCACGGGCGGCCGGGCGGCGCTGCGCCGCCGCAGCCAGCGCTTGAACCAGGGCAGGTCGGGCAGGCGGGCCAGCATCGGCCCGGTCACCACGGTGATCAGCACGTACGCGGTGGCGAGCGCCGCCAGCCGGGGTTCGACCGGGTACGCCGCGGCGACGGCCAGGCCGGCGATGACGATGGAGAACTCGCCGCGCGGGGTGAGCGCGAAGCCGGCGCGCCACCGACCGGGCTCGGCGATACCGGCCCGGCGGGCGGCCAGCCAACCGGTGGCCAGCTTCGTCCCCATGGTCACCACGGCCAGGAGCAGCGCCGGCAGCAGCACCGGCGGCATGTCCAGCGGGTCGGTGACCAGGCCGAAGAAGACGAAGAAGACCGCGGCGAAGAGATCCCGCAGCGGGGACAGCAGCTGGGTGGCGTGGTGCGCCACCGGCCCGGACAGGGCGATGCCGACCAGGAACGCGCCGACCGCGGCGGAGACCTGGAGCTTGGCCGCCACCCCGGCGACCAGCAGGGTCAGGCCGAGCACCCCGAGCAGGAGCGCCTCGGGGTCCTTCGCGGAGAGCGCGGCGGAGATCAGGTGCCCGTACCGGATGGCGACGGCCAGCACGACGACCACGGTGAGCACCGCGACGGCGAGCGCGATGCCGCCCTTGACCAGGCCGACCCCGGCGAGCAGCGCGGTGACCAGCGGCAGGTAGAGAGCCATGGCCAGGTCCTCGATGACGAGGACGGAGAGGATCACCGGGGTCTCCCGGTTACCGACCCGGCCCAGGTCGCCGAGCACCTTCGCGATCACGCCGGACGACGAGACCCAGGTGACGCCGGCGAGCACGACGGCGGCCACCCAGCCCCAGCCGAGCAGCAGGGCGAAGGCGAAGCCGGGCAGCGCGTTGAACACCGCGTCGATCAGGCCGGCCGGCGCGGCCGAGCGGAGGTTGCCCACCAGTTCGTTGGCGCTGTATTCCAGGCCGAGCATGACGAGCAGCAGGATGACGCCGATCTCCGCACCGACGGCGAAGAACTCCTCGCTGGCGTTGAGCGGCAGCAGGCCGCCGTGGCCGAAGGCGAGTCCGGCGAGCAGGTAGAGGGGGATGGGCGAGACACCGACGCGGCGGCTGAGCCGGCCGAGCAGGCCGAGCAGGAGCAGCAGCGCGCCGACCTCGACGAGCAGGGTGGTGGATTCGTGCATCCGCGCCTCAGCCGTCCGGGTCGGCTTCGGCGAGGATCGCGGTGACCCCGTCGAGCCCTTGCCGGGTGCCGACCACGACGACCACGTCACCGGCCGCGAACCGGAAGGTGGGGTCGGGCGAGACGATCACCTCGCCCTGGCGCAGCACCGCCACGATGGAGGCGCTGGTGCGCGTCCGTGCCTTGGTGTCGCCGAGCCGCCGGTTGACGTAGCGGGAGCCGGCCGGGATGACGATCTGCTCGGTGAGCAGCCCCGCGGCCTGCTCGCGCAGCCCGGCGAGCTGGCCGAGCATGAGCGACGCGCCGAGGATGTCGGCCAGCGCCTCCGCCTCGTCGTCGGTCAGCGGTATGTCGTGTTGGCAGGAGTCGGGATCGTCCGGGTCGTAGAGGACCAGGTCGCGGCGGCCATTGCGGTGGGAGACCACGCCGAGTCGGCGGCCGGATTCCGTCATCAGATCGTGACGGACGCCGATCCCCGGTAGGGCAGTCTGTTCAACACGTACTCGCACCCGCGCAAGGCTACCGTCGCGGAGGAGGGTCACCATGATCGGTCGCCGCGTGCTCCGGACCACCGGTCTGCTGCTGGTGCCGGCCCTGGCCGCCTGCTCGATCGGCGACGTCCGCCGGACCCCACCCGACCGGTCGTCCGCGTCCCCACGGCCCGCGCCGACCGCGCCGGTGCCGTCGCGGCCGATCGGCTTCGACGAGGTACGGCACGTCCGGGTCGCCGTCGACCGCCGGTACGACCGCCCGTTCGTGGAGTTCGCCGACGCCGACCACGGGTACGCCCTCTTCGTCGCCGCCTGCGACGATCCGCCGCCCGCCGGTGGGTGCCCCGCCGCCCTGCTGTACGCCACCGTGGACGGTGGCCGCACGTGGCGGGCCCTGCGCCACCCTCGTCCGGTGGCGGTGAACCAGCAGCTCTACGCCGTGCCGGGGGCGCTGGTGCTGTTCGCCGAGCCGTACGGCTGGTACACCTCGACCGACGGCGGGGCCACCTTCGCCCACACCACCGGCGGGGAGCCGGCGGCTCTGGTGGCGGCCCGGGGCCGCTTCCAGGTGGCCGAGGGGCTCGGTGTGGTGGCCGAGTGGGACGGCGCCACCCTGCGGCCGTTGCCCGCCCAGCCGGCCGTACCCGGGCTGAACACCGTCGGCCATTCGGGTGACCTGGTGGTGGCGGCCGGCGCGCGCGACGGCCGGCCCTCGGCTGCGGTGTCGCGGGACGGTGGCCGGCACTGGGTGCCGACGCCGCTGTCCTGGCGGGGTGACGAGGTGGGAGTGCTGCGGGTGGTGATCGCCCCGGACGGCGGCGCCTGGCTGGTCGGGGAGCGCCCGGACCGGGTGGGTTTCCCGGCGCTCTGGCGGCTGGTGGGTGGCCCGGAGTGGGCGCCGGTCCGCGCGGTCGGGCATCCCGCGCAGGCCCGCTCGGTGGCGCCGCTCGGGGCCGAACTGGTGGCGGTGACCAGCCCGGACGGTGTGGGTGTGGTGGCCGGGGGCCGCTACTACCGGGTCGACTGGCCGCTCACCGGGGAGCACCACCTCACGGTGCTCGGCGACGGCACGATCCTCGCCCGGGCCCCGGACGACGTGGTGCTGGGCACGGGCTGGACCGCCAACCGGCGCTGGGTCCGGGTGGTGCTGGACAAGGGCTGACGGTCCGTCGCCTGGAGCCGGGTTCCGTTTCCACTGCATCGGAGCGGAACGATCCGTTCCAGTGCTAGTCTCGGTGCATGCCGAATCCGACCGACCCTCCGCCGCTCGCCGGCCGACGTGCCCAGGCGGCCCGCAACGACGCGGTGATCCTGGAGGCCGCCCGCGCCGTCTTCCTCGATGACCCGAAGGCGCCCATCGCCGCCGTCGCCGAGCGGGCCGGCGTCGGCATCAGCGCCCTCTACCGGCGGTACGCCAGCAAGGAGGACCTGCTGCGCAAGCTCTGCGACGACGGGCTGCGGCGGTTCATCGCGGCGGGCGAGGAGGCCGCCGCCGAGCCGGACGAGTGGGCGGCGTTCGCCGGCTTCCTGGCGCGCGTCGTCGACGCCGACGTGCACTCCCTCACCGTGCACCTCGCCGGCACCTTCAGCCCGACCGAGGAGATGAGCCGGGCCGCGATACGCGCGAACGAGCTGGTCGAGGGGCTTGTGGAGCGGGCGCGCGAGGCGGGGCGGCTCCGGCCGGACGTGGTGGCGCAGGACGTCGGGCTGCTGCTCGAGGGGTGCGCCGCGATTCGCGTACCCGATCCGGAGCGGACCCGGCAGTTGCGCCGCCGCCACCTGGCGCTGCTGCTGGCCGGTCTCGCGCAGGCCGAGCCGCCGCTGCCCGGGCCGCCGCCCGCCGCGGGGGAGTTCGACTGGCGCTGGAAACGCCGGGAGTGAGCCGGGTCACACCGATGGAGTTGAGCGGAATAGACTCAACTCTGGTTGTGTCCTTCCCAGTGGACACGCCGATCCAGGGGAGCCCATGAACACCGAACGACTCACCACCAAGAGCCGCGAAACCATCACCGGTGCCGTCGCGCTGGCGAACCAGCGCGGCCACGCCACCGTGGAGCCCTGGCACCTGCTGCTCTCGCTGCTGGACACCGAGGGCTCGACCGCCGCCGGCCTGCTGCGCGCCGTCGGGGCCGACCCCGGCGAGCTGCGCCGGGTCGCTGAGCGCTCGGTCGACGCCCTGCCCGCGGCGCGCGGCTCCAGCATCGCCGAGCCCACCCTGGCCCGCGAGTTCGTCAACGCCATCGGCGCCGCCGAGCAGATCGCCCGGCCGCTGGGCGACGAGTACACCTCCACCGAGCACCTGCTGGCCGGGCTGGCCCGGGTGGGTGGCGCGGTCTCCGTCGCGCTGAAGAACTCCGGCGCCACCGAGGAGAACCTGGTCGCCGCCTTCCCGACCGTGCGCGGCGGGGACCGGCGGGTCACCACGGCCGACCCGGAGCAGACCTACCAGGCCCTCGCGAAGTACGGCGTCGACCTGACCGCGAGCGCCCGCGAGGGAAAGATCGACCCGGTCATCGGCCGCGACTCGGAGATCCGCCGGGTGATCCAGGTGCTGTCCCGGCGTACCAAGAACAACCCGGTGCTGATCGGCGAGCCGGGCGTCGGCAAGACCGCCATCGTCGAGGGTCTGGCCCAGCGGATCGTCGCCGGTGACGTGCCGGAGTCGCTGCGGGACAAGAAGCTCGTCTCGCTCGACCTGGGCGCCATGGTGGCCGGCGCGCAGTACCGCGGCCAGTTCGAGGAGCGGCTGAAGTCGGTGCTGGAGGAGATCAAGAACTCCGACGGCCAGGTCATCACGTTCCTCGACGAGCTGCACACCGTGGTCGGCGCGGGCAAGGGCGAGGGCTCGATGGACGCCGGCAACATGCTCAAGCCCATGCTGGCCCGCGGCGAGCTGCGGATGGTCGGCGCCACGACGCTGGACGAGTACCGCGAGCACATCGAGAAGGACCCGGCGCTGGAGCGCCGCTTCCAGCCGGTGCTGGTCGGTGAGCCGACCATCGAGGACACCATCGGCATCCTGCGCGGCCTCAAGGAGCGCTACGAGGTGCACCACGGCGTGCGGATCACCGACGCCGCGCTGGTGGCCGCCGCGGCCCTCTCCGACCGCTACATCACCGACCGGTTCCTGCCGGACAAGGCGATCGACCTGGTCGACGAGTCCGCCTCGCGGCTCCGGATGGAGATCGACTCCCGTCCCGTCGAGGTGGACGAGATCGAGCGGGCGGTGCGCCGGCTGGAGATCGAGGAGATGGCGCTGGCCAAGGAGCCGGACGCCGCCTCCGCGGAGCGGCTGGCCCGGCTGCGCAAGGAGCTGGCCGACAAGCGCGAGCAGCTCACCGCGCTCTCCGAGCGCTGGCAGCTGGAGAAGAGCCACATCACCAAGCTCTCCACGGCCAAGGAGGAACTGGAGCGGCTCGGCGGCGAGGCCGAGCGTGCCGAGCGCGACGGTGAGCTGGAGCGCGCCGCCGAGCTGCGCTACGGCCGGATCCCCGCCCTCCAGGTCGAGCTGAAGCAGGCCGAGGAGGAGCTGGCCCGGCTCCAGGCCGACGGCGCGATGCTCAAGGAGGAGGTCGGCGCGGACGACATCGCCGCGGTGGTCGCCTCCTGGACCGGCATCCCGGCCGGCCGGCTCCTGGAGGGCGAGACCGCCAAGCTGCTCCGGATGGAGGAGACGCTGGGCTCGCGGGTCGTCGGCCAGGCCGAGGCGGTCACCTCGGTGTCCGACGCGGTCCGCCGCGCCCGGGCCGGCGTCGCCGACCCGGACCGCCCGACCGGCAGCTTCCTCTTCCTCGGCCCGACCGGTGTCGGCAAGACCGAGCTGGCCAAGGCGCTCGCCGGGTTCCTGTTCGACGACGAGCGGGCCATGGTCCGCATCGACATGAGCGAGTACGGCGAGAAGCACTCCGTGGCCCGCCTGGTCGGCGCCCCGCCCGGCTACGTCGGCTACGAGGAGGGCGGCCAGCTCACCGAGGCGGTGCGCCGCCGGCCGTACTCGGTGATCCTGCTGGACGAGGTGGAGAAGGCCCACCCGGACGTCTTCGACGTGCTCCTCCAGGTGCTCGACGACGGCCGGCTCACCGACGGCCAGGGCCGCACCGTCGACTTCCGCAACGCGATCCTGATCCTCACCTCGAACCTGGGGTCGTCGGTGATCAGCGACCTGACGCTGGCCGAGGAGCAGCGCCGGGAGGGCGTCCTCGCGGTGGTCCGGTCGCACTTCAAGCCGGAGTTCCTCAACCGCCTCGACGACATCGTGGTGTTCGCCGCCCTCCAGGGCGGGGACCTGCGGGCGATCGTCGACATCCAGCTCGACCGGATGCGGGCCCGTCTCGCGGACCGCCGGTTGGCGCTGGACGTCAGCGACGCCGCCCGCACCTGGCTGGCCGAGCACGGGTACGACCCGATCTACGGCGCCCGCCCGCTGCGCCGCCTGGTGCAGTCGGCGATCGGCGACCAGCTCGCGAAGGCCCTGCTGGCCGGCCAGATCCGCGACGGCGACACGGTGCGGGTCGACCTGGCCGACAGCAAGGACGCGCTGGCCGTCACGGCCGCCTGAGCACCTTCCCGGCCCGGCCGGCCTCCCCAGCGGGGGCCGGCCGGGCCGATCCATTTCTTGATCGACAGCGTCGACGGCGGCCGGCCGGGGCAATAGTGAGGGCATGTTGGGGATCGGGAAGAAGGACCGGGACCTGGACGCTGCCGTCGAGGAACTCGGCCGCGCGGACACGGTCGCCTTCGGCGGGGTGGGCATCGCCGGTCAGATACTGCCGGCGACCGACGCGTACCGGCACGTGGAACGGGCCCTGCAGGAGCACCCCGAGGCGGCCCTGAAGAAGGTCGACCGGCTGCTGAAGCACGGGTCGCCGGCCGGGAAGGCGTACGCGGCCACGCTGCTGGACACGGTCGACCCGGCGGCCGGCCGGGCCGCCTGGGAGCGGCTGCGCACCGACGACGGCGAGTTCACCACCTTCAGCGGGTGCCTCATGGGCCGCGCCACCCTGCGCGAGTACGCCGCCGAACGCCTCACCGGCGGCTGACCGTAGCTGACCGGTAACTCAACGAACGGCACTTCGGCGCGCGTGCGTCGGGTTGTTACCGTCTCCGCCGATGCACCTTGGGGGGAGACGGCCGTGAACGGTTCGCTGGCGTACGTGGTGACCGCGTTGGGGTGCCTGGTCGGGGTGGCCGGCGTGGTGATCGCCGTGATCGCCCTGCGTAAGGCCCGGTCCGCGCCACGCCCGAAGGCCGCCCCCGGTGACCCGTTCCGGGACCGGGACGCCGACGCGCTGCGCGGCGACCCCCGCGCGCTCAAGCCCGGCGACATCGTGGAGATCCGCTCGGTGCCCTACACCGTGCGCGGCTCGGTGCACCTGGTCGAGGGCGGCTGGAGCTGGGCGGAGCACCTGCTCGACGACGCCGGCGGGGTGAAGCGCTGGCTCTCCGTCGAGTCGGAGCCCGACCTGGAACTGGTGCTCTGGACCAGCGAGCCGTCGGCCACCGTCACCCCCGGCGCGCCGACGCTGGAGATCGCCGGCCGGCGCTACAACTGGGACGAGTCCGGGCAGGCGAAGTACACGGCCACCGAGGGCACCGGCCTCGACCCGCGCGGCACCATGCGCTACTACGACTACCAGGCGCCCGGCGGGGCGCGGCTCTCCTTCGAGGCGTACGGGGAGGCCGGCTGGGAGGTGAACCTCGGCGAGCAGGTGCACCGCGCCGAGGTCATGATCTACCCGCAGGGCGGCCCGGAGCAGGTGGACTGAGCGTGCTCGTCGCCCTGCACGCCCCGTACGTCGACACCCGCGCCGCCGACCTGAGCCTCGCCCTCGGCGGCCCCGCGCGCCCCGCCCTGCACGTGCGCGAGCTGACCCTGCCCGGCGGGCTGCGGCTGAGCCTGCGCCTGCTCGGCGCCTCGCACCAGGTGGTCTGCGGCGACCTCACCGAGACGGTCGCCTGCCTGCCCGGCCGCCCCCCGCACCTGCCCGACGCCCTGCACGACGAGACCGCCGGCTACCGGTTCACCGCCACGGTGCTCCGGCCGGCGGGGGACGGCCTGCGCACCCGGGTCGCCGCGCTCCGCGCCGACCTGGCCGACGACCCGTACGCGCTGGTCGGTGTCTTTCCGGGCGACGAGGACGCGGTCACCGCGCTCGCCGTCCGCCCCGAGCCGCCGGCCGGCTCGGTGGCCTGGCGCACCTGGCACGCGTATCCGCAGACCAACGAGCTGGTCCTGACCGAGACGGTGGTGCAGCTGTGAGCGCGAGGAGTGAGCCGGGTTTGCGAGCCCCGCAGTCGCGAACGGAGGGAGTGCGGTGACGTACCGACGGTGGTTCGTGGTGGGGGTGGCGTTCGCCGTCATCGGCGCCGTGGTCGCCGCCTTCGCGATCTTCTACGGCAACTTCTCGCCCCGCGGCTACGTGGAGGACCGCTACAACCGGGCGACCAGCCGGGACCTCGGCTCCGACGCGATCGCGTACACGTCGAACCGGACGCCCAGCCAGGTGTCGAAGGAGATCACCGACGCCTGGCAGCCGGCCGACCAGTACGTCGACGGCAGCGGGGTCTACCTGCGCTACGACGACGACTCGGTGGTGATCCTGCCGCTCGCCGCCGGTTCGGTGATCCTGCTGGAGCGGATGACCACCGCGTACCCCCGCTACCACTCCCGGGTGGGCAGCCACTGGGGCTGGGGGCGGGGCAGCACGGTCCGCGGCGGCGGACCCGGCTCCGGCAAGTGACCTGACCCCTCCCGACGAATCCTGGAGTCCCCTGTGCAGACCCTGCTGACCGACCTGCTCGTCACGCTGGCCTACGGCGTGGTCGGCGTCGCCCTGATGGCCATCGGCTACGTGCTGGTCGACGTCGCCACTCCGGGCAAGCTGCACGAGCTGATCTGGGCCGAGCGCAACCGCAACGCCGCGCTGCTGCTCGCCTCGAACCTGGCCGGCGTGGGCATCATCGTGGTGGCCGCGATCGCCGCCAGCGCGGACGACTTCGCGCTCGGGCTGGTGGGCGCTGCCGCGTACGGCATCCTCGGGCTGGTCATCATGGCCGCGTCGTTCCTGCTGCTGGACATGGCCACCCCGGGCAAGCTCGGCGAGATCCTGGTCGACCCGGAGCCGCACCCCGCGGTCTGGGTCTCCGCAGTCGTGCACCTGGCGACCGGCGCGATCATCGCCGCCGCCATCAGCTGATGACAGCCGGCAAGCGGGCGGCGAGGAAGAAGACCGCCTGGGTCGCCTGGCTGGCCGTCGCCCTGGTCGTCGCCGGCTGCGTGGTGGTGGGGGTGCTCCACACCGGTGGGGACACCACGGTGCCGGCGCCGGCCGCCGACGAACGCGCCGACAGCGTGGCGATCCTCCAGCGCAGCAGCGCCGAGCAGGGCCTCTGCTACGGCTGGGAGCTGGTGGACTACTACGACTACGGTGCCGCCCCGCGCAACGTCGGCTCCAACCTGGGCGACGGGGTCGCGGTCGAGGAGAACCCGGCCTGCCCGCGTTGGGTGCAGGTGACGGCCAACATCGGCTACGTCTCGGAGAGCAGTGAGAGCAACGACTTCGCGCGGATCGCGGTGACCGGCTCCCCGGACCTCGACTCCGCCGACCTGCGGCAGATGGAGAGCGGGCTGGAGCGGCTCGGGCTCACCGAGGACGTCTTCGTCGACGACCCCGGTTGGGCGGTCACCCGGGCCGCGGTCATGCTGCCGCTGCTCGCCGTCGAGGCCGGCCTTGCCGAGCCCGCCGACTCCCCGGTAGCGGCGGCGGCCAGCCCGTCCCCGCTGCCCGACGCCGGCAGCGACTACCTGCGGGACCGGTGGGGCTGGCTGCTCGCCACCGTCGGGCTGCTCCTGCTCGCCGCGCTCTTCGTCACCGTGGGCGCGGTGCAGCGCAGGCGGACGACTGCTCCGGGTCGCGGCGCGGCGCCAGACGCGCCGAGCCGGAGTGGTGGCAAGCGCCGGGTGGGCGTGCCCGCGCAGCGCGCCGGGGCGGGCGCCGCCGGGCGTACCCGGGAGAAGGCATGACCACCGACGCGCCGGCACGGCCGCGGTGGCGCCCGGCCCGCGCGGCGGTCCTGCTCGCGGTCTTCGTCTGCGCGGCCTGCGGCCTGGTGTACGAGCTGGCCCTGGTCGCGCTCGGCAGCTACCTGATCGGCGACACGGTCGGCCAGGCGTCGATCGTGCTCGGCGTGATGGTCTTCGCGATGGGCGTCGGCGCGCTGGTCGCGAAGCCGTTCCAGCCCCGGGCGGCGGCCGCGTTCGCCGCGATCGAGCTGGCCCTGGCCCTGCTCGGCGGCCTCTCCGTGCTCGGCCTCTACGCCGCGTTCGCCTGGCTCGACCTCTACGGGCCGGCGCTGGTCGGCACGGCGTTCGTGCTGGGCCTGCTGATCGGCGCCGAGATCCCGCTGCTCATGGTGCTGCTGCAACGCATCCGGGAGCAGTCCGCGGGCAGCGCCGTGGCCGACCTCTTCGCCGCCGACTACGTCGGCGCGCTGCTCGGCGGGCTGGCCTTCCCGTTCCTGCTGATGCCCGTCTTCGGCCAGCTCAAGGGCGCCCTCGTGGTGGGTGCGGTGAACGCCGTGGCCGGCCTCGCCCTGGTCTGCACGGTCTTCCGCGCCGACCTCGGCCGCCGGTCCCGGGTCGCGCTCGGCGCCGGCGCCGTCGTGGTCGCACTCTGCCTGGGGTACGCCTGGGTCACCGCGCACGACTTCGAGGTGACCGCACGGCAGCAGCTCTACCGCGACCCGGTGGTGCACGCCGAGCGCAGCCGCTACCAGGAGATCGTGCTGACCCGGTCGGTGCGCGAGGTCGGCCACGCCGACACCGACCTGCGGCTGTTCCTCAACGGCGACCTCCAGTTCAGCTCGGTCGACGAGTACCGCTACCACGAGTCGCTGGTCCACCCGGCGATGCGCGGGCCGCACGGCGACGTGCTGGTGCTGGGCGCCGGGGACGGGCTGGCGTTGCGGGAGATCCTCAAGTACCCGGACGTGCGCCAGGTGACCCTGGTCGACCTCGACCCGGCCGTGGTGCGGCTGGCCCGTACCGAGCCGCAGCTGCGGGACCTCAACCACCGCTCGCTCGCCGACCCCCGGGTCCGGGTGCTGAACGTCGACGCGTTCGGCTGGCTGCGGACCGCCACGGAACGCTTCGACGTCGTGATCGCCGACCTGCCCGACCCGGACGAGACGGCCACCGCCAAGCTCTACACGGTCGAGTTCTACGCGCTGATCCGGCCGGCGTTGGCCCCCGGCGGTCGGCTCGTGGTGCAGTCCGGCTCGCCGTACTTCGCGCCCCGGTCGTACTGGTCGATCGAGCGGTCGATCCGGGAGGCGGGTTTCGCCACCGTGCCGTACCACGTGGACGTGCCGAGCTTCGGCGACTGGGGCTTCGTGCTCGCCGCGCCGGGCGGCACGGCACCCGAGCTGGGGCTGCCCGCCGACGCGCCGCCGCTGCGCTTCCTCACCCCGCCGGTGCTCGCCGCGGCGGCCACCTTCCCCGCCGACCGGGCCCGGGTGGACGTGCCCGCCTCGACGTTGCTGCAGCCCAGGGTGCTGGAGTACGCCCGCGTGGAGTGGCGCGGCTACTAGCGTCGTAGCCATGCCCGCCCGTCCCTCCCGTTGGTCGAGGCCGCCCCGGGCACTGGAGGCGCCGTCGTACCTTCAGGCGTTCGTGCTGTCCGGGGTGGTGACCGTGCTGCTCACCCGGGCTTACCTCCGGGCGACCGGGTTTCCGCAGCTCGGCGGCGGCGGGCTGCACATCGCGCACGTGCTCTGGGGTGGCCTGCTGATGACCGCCGGCCTCGCGGTGGGGCTCATCTTCCTGGGCAGCGCGGCGCGCGTCCTGGGCGCGATCCTGGGCGGGATGGGCTTCGGGCTCTTCATCGACGAGGTCGGCAAGTTCGTCACCGCCGGAACGGACTACTTCTACGCCCCGGCCGCCAGCATCATCTACGTCGCCTTCGCCCTGCTGGTCGTGCTCACCCAGGCGCTGCGCGGCCGGACCCGGCTCTCCGGCCCGGAGCGCACGGCGAACGCCCTGTACACCGTCGTCGGGGGTCTCACCACCGGCCTCACGGCCCGGCGCCGGGCGGCGGTGCTGCGCATGGTCCAGGGCTGCGGCCCGGAGGTCGAGGAGGCGGTCACCCGGCTGCTGGACGTGGTGCCCCGGCGGGCGACTCCCGCGCCCCGGTTCTGGCATCGCTGGGTCGGCCTGGCCCGCCGCGCCCTGGTCTGGATCACGACGCACCGCTGGGTGGTGTCCCTGGTGGTGCTCTACGTGGTCGGCGAGCCGTTCGTCGTCGTGCTGCGGGTCCTGCTCGACGCGATCACCGGCCAACTGCCCGACCAGGACGAATGGGGTGCGCTGCTCGGCGTTTCGGTCTCCGCGCTGATCACCGCGGTGCTGAGCATCCGTGGCGCCCTGCTGCTGCCCAGCGACCAGATCCGGGCCTTCCGGCTGTTCAAGCTCGCGCTCCTCGTGGACCTGCTGTTCGGGCAGATCTTCAGCTTCACGGTCAACCAGTTCGGCGCGGTCTTCGCGCTCGGCGTGGATCTTTTCCTGCTCGCGGTGGTGACCGCCGAGTACCGCCGGCTGCAGCGGGAGGCCGGGGAGGGGCCCACGAGCTGACCTTCGGCGCGCGGCATCGATGGGTCGGGGCCGCTACTGTGTGGGCCTGATCTAGAGAAGGAGAGAGTCAATGACCGATTCCTCCCCGGCGCCGGGCCGAGCGCGTCCGGGCGTGGTGGCGGCATCCTTCTATCTGCTGCTGCTCTTCGCGCTCACCCAGTTGATCGGTCTGATCGCGACCGTCGCCGTCAGCAGCCGATTGAAGGAGGGCTTCGAGCGGGCGTTCGAGGGCAGGACGACGGGTGCCCAGGACGTCGGCACGTTCGTCGTCGCGTTCACCATCGGGACCGCCGTCCTGCTGCTCGTCCTCGCGCTGGCCCTGGTCGTCCTGGGCCTGTTCAACAACCGGGGAAAGAACGGCACCCGGATCACCACCTGGGTGCTGGGCGGCATTCTCATCTGCTGCCTCGGTGGCAGCCTGATCAGCGGCGCCACCGGGGCCGTCGGTGGCAACACCGGGGGCGGCGACGCGCCCTCCGCCGACGAGATCCAGCGCAGCCTGAACGACGCCCTGCCGTCCTGGTACCAGCCGCTGAGCACGGCGCTCGGGGTGCTCGGGCTGATCTCGCTGCTGGCCGCGCTGATCCTGCTGGCGCTGCCCAGGGCCAACGAGTTCTTCCGCAAGCCGAAGCAGGGCTGGGAGCCCCCGGTCCCGGGTGCCGCCTACCCGGCGGAGCCCGGCTACCCGCAGGCCCCGGGCTACCCGGCCACCCCCGGCTATCCCGGCCAGTCGGCTCCCGGGCAGCCGGGCCAGGCCGGTCCTCCGCCGGAGTCCGGGGAGCGCCGGGACGGCGAGCCGCCGACGGCAAGTTGACGTCCGGATAAGAGCGACGCCGACGATCCCTCCGAGTAGGTTGCAAGCCGACGCCTACCGGAGGGATTCGTCGTGTCGTACCCCCATGAGGCACCGCCCCGCCGGCCGGGCGCGGTGGTCTCGGCGGCGGCGCTGCTGCTGCTGATGGCGGTGGGCGCCGTGGCGTACGCGGTCACCAACCTGCTCGTCACGGCGGGCACGGTGGACCGCTTCCGGGAGGCGGCTCGGGCGACCGACGCGGGCGTCGGCGAGATCGACGGGGTGGCGTCGCTGCTGCGCGCCTCGACGGTGCTCTCCGCGGTGCTCGGCGTGCTGGTCGCGCTGCTGCTCGTCGGGCTGGCCCTCGGGCTGCTCGCCGGACGCGCCGGCGCCCGGGTGGCCACCTGGGTGGTCGCCGGGCTGGGGCTGTTCTGCGGCTGCTGTGGCCTGGCGGTGCTGGTCGGGCAGCGGACGGCGCCGCTGCGGCTCGGTGCCGACGACCGGGTCACCGCCGACCTGCTGGCCCTGGTCGGCGACGCCTACCCGGGCTGGTGGATCCCGGTGAACGCGGCGCTGTCGGTGGCGCAGATCCTCGGCTACCTGGTGGTGGCCGCGCTGCTCACCCTGCCGTCGGCCGGGGCCTTCCTCCACCGCCGCGCGCCGCGCCCGCCGGCCGGGCCGACTCCGCCGGCCGCTCCGGTCCCGGCCGGTCCGGGGTACGGCCCGCCGCCCTTCCCGCCGGCCGGTCCGCCCGCCTCGGGACCCGGTGCCCCCGCCCCGGCCCACGGGCACTCCTCGCCCTGGGGGCCGCCGGCCGGACCGGTGCCGCCCCCGCCCGGCACGCCCCCGACCCCGCCGCCGTCGGCCCCGCCCGGGCCGACCCCACCCCCCGAGGACCGCCCGTGACCGACGCACCATCCCCCGCACCGCGCCGGGCCCTGATCACCGGCGCCAGCCTGGGCATCGGCGAGGCGTTCGCCCGCCGGCTCGCCGCCGACGGCTGGGACCTCGTCCTGGTGGCCCGGGACGCGGGCCGGCTCGACGGCCTGGCCGCCGAGCTGACCGGCCGGCACGGCCACCGGGTCGAGACCCTCGCCGCGGATCTGTCCACCGACGACGGCTGCGCCGCCGTGGAGGGCCGGCTGACCGCCGAGCCGCCGGTGGACCTTCTCGTGAACAACGCGGGAATCAGCCTCAACACCCCGTTCGTCAGGTCGGCCGTCGCCGACGAGGCCCGACTGGTCCGGCTCAACGTGCTGGCCGTGCTGCGGCTGACCCACGCGGCCCTCGGTCCGATGACCGAGCGCGGCCACGGGGCAGTGATAAATGTCTCTTCCGTTGCCGGCTTCGGTGTCCCCATGCCGGGATCGACCTACTCGGCCAGCAAGGCCTGGGTGACGAATTTCAGTGAATCGATCGGCCAGTCAGTCGCCCCGCTCGGCGTACGCGTGATGGCGCTCTGCCCCGGCTACACCCGCACCGGCTACCACGAGCGGGCTGGCATCGACATGTCGCGCACCCCGGCGTGGATGTGGCTGCGGGCCGAGGACGTGGTCGACGAAGGGCTGCGTGACCTGCGCAAAGGCAAGCTGGTGAGCGTGCCGAGCTGGAAGTACAAGCTGGCCGTGGCCGGGCTCCGACACGCGCCCCGGCGGCTGCTGCGCGGCGTCTCGCGGGACACCCGCGGGCGGGTCGGCCGCCCCGGCGGCTGACCACGGGCCGGCCCGGCGGAGGTCCCGTCGCCGGGATGCCCGCCCGCCGACCGGGATGGACGGTCGCACAGCGTAGTCGGCTGTCGCCACCCGTCGGTCGCCCGCAGGGTTGACCCGGGTGGACCCCACGCTCGGCTCCCAGACTTGCGAAGTACCCTCTATCGCCATGGGGGACCACGACGACCTGCGTAAATTCATCACTGACCTGGCTGTGGTCCACGGCCGGGTGGTGCTCTCGTCGGGTCGGGAGGCGGACTGGTACGTCGATCTGCGTCGCGTCACGCTCCATCACCGGGCGGCGCCGTTGATCGGCCGGGTGATGTGCGACCTCACCGCCGACTGGGCCTACGACGCGGTGGGCGGGCTGACCCTCGGGGCCGATCCGGTGGCCACCGCGATGCTGCACGCGGCTGCCGGGAGCGACCGCCCGGTGGACGCCTTCGTGGTCCGCAAGGCGGGCAAGGCGCACGGCCTCCAGCGCCGGATCGAGGGGCCGGACGTGGCCGGCCGCCGGGTCCTGGCGGTCGAGGACACCTCGACGACGGGCGGCAGCGTGTTGACCGCCGTCGAGGCGTTGCGTGAGGCCGGGGCCGAGGTGGTGGGTGTGGCGGTTATTGTTGATCGAGGTGCCGGCGACGCGGTGCGAGCCGCCGGACTGCCTTATCGGGCGGCCTATACGTTGGCTGACCTCGGCCTTGTGGCGTAAAAGTCTGCCGATTCGGATCTGCTGATATGCAGGCGGATCGATGCTGCTGGTGGAAGGATGGAAAACGTGGGAACTGCGTTGGCTGAAATGACCATGCCTCAGATCTCGCCGCTTGCCGGCGAGCCGATCGAACGTGCCGACGCCGAGCGGCTCGCGGGGGTCCTCAAGGCCCTCGCGGACCCCGCCCGGCTGCGGCTGCTCAGCCTGATCCAGTCGGCTCCCGAGGGGGAGGCGTGCGTGTGTGACCTCACCGCGCCGCTCGGCCTCTCGCAGCCGACGGTCAGCCACCACCTGCGCATCCTCACCGAGGCCGGCTTGCTGGAGCGGGAGAAGCGCGGTGTCTGGGCGTACTACCGGCTGGTGCCGACCGCGATCGCCACGATCGCGGATCTGCTGACCCCGCCGCGGAAGCGGGCCACCAAGAAGGCCCGCTGAATCCGGACGTGTTCGGGTCCGGGGTGGCCGCCCGCACTGAGTGCGGCGGCGATGGGTGGCGTGCCAGGGGTGGCGCCACCACCGGACGGTGACGGCTCCCGTCATCCGTGCCACCCGCAGGTCGACAGGTCGTAGTCGAAGGCCGGCCCCCACGAGGGGGCCGGCCTTCGGTGTGTCCGGGGTCAGCGGCGGTGCTGGCCGCCGCGCCGGTGCTGCTGGTCGTCGTCGCCGTCGATGGCGTCCCGGACCGCGTCCACCGCGCCCGCCGCGCTGGCCGCGGCGACCACCGCGACCGCCTCACCGCGCTTGCGCGCCCGCCGGTCGCGGAGGAACTCGAAGACGATCGGCAGCACCGAGATCAGGACGATGATCGCCACCACCGGCAGGATGTACCGGTCGATCTTGTCGCCGATCGCGTCGTAGATCTGGTGGGCCAGCAGGTAGCCGATCAGCAGGATGCCGTCCACCCAGAGGATCGCCCCGACCACGTTCCACAGGAGGAACTGCCGGGCGGGCATGCCGAGCACGCCGGCCACCGGGTTGAGGAACGTCCGCACGATCGGGATGAACCGGGCCAGCACCACGGCCTTCGCCGGGCCGAACTTCTGGAAGTAGTACTCGGCCTTCTCGACGTACTCCCGCTTGAACAGCCGGGAGTTGGGGCGGTCGAACATCCGCTTGCCGTAGCGCCCGCCCAGCCAGTGCCCGAGCTGGGCGCCGGCGATCGCGCAGAGCGGGCCGCCGATCAGCAGACCGGCCAGCGAGAGCCGGGTGCCGTCGCCGAAGATCGCGTCGGCCACCGGCGAGGCGGCCACCCCGGCCAGGAAGAGCAGCGAGTCGCCCGGGAAGAAGAAGCCGACCAGCAGGCCGGTCTCGGCGAAGAGGATCGCCCACACGCCGACCATCCCGAAGGTGTGGATGAGTTCCTTCGGGTCGAGCGGGTTCAAAGCCACGCTCTCGGAGAGCATCCGGGTCTTCTCTGCTGTGTCCACGGCCACAAAGGGTACCCGGGCCGGGTCCGGTGGTTCGCCGGACCGGGCGTACGGGTCACCGCCGCGAGTCGACCGGCCCGGCGGCCAGTCCGGGTGACCGGGAGACGAAGGTGCCCCGCCTCCCTGGGTGGGTGGCGGGGCACCTTTCTGGTGCTCTTGTCAGGCGACGAAGCGGGTCTTGCGGCGGCGGGACACCACGTAGCCGGCCGCGCCGGCGGCGAGCAGGAGCGCGCCGACGCCGGCGATCAGAGCGGTGGAGGAACCGGTGATCGGCAGCGTGCCGCCGTCACCCTCGCCACCGCCACCCTGGCCGCCGTCGCCACCCTGGCCGCCGTCGCCGCCCGGCGCGGCGTTCACCACGACCTTGGCGGTGTCGTTGGCCGGCTTCAGGTCACGGGTGAAGCCGCCATCGCACTGGCAGGTGGCATTGATCTTCACCGGCCCGGTCGCGTTGGCGATCACCTTGTCGATCCGGAGCGAGAAGTCCAGCATCTCCGAGTCGCCGGCCTTCAGCACCGTCCCGAAGTAGCAGAAGTAGTTGCGCTGGCCCGGCTGGCCCGGCTCGCCCCACTCGTCGCCGTTCCTGGTGATGCAGTTCTCCGGAACCGCGACCGCCGTCGTGCCCTGCGGCACGTCGAAGGTCAGGTAGGTGACGGAGCTGCCCGCCCGGTTGTGGTCGAGAGTCGCCGGGCCGTTGTTGCGCAGCCCGAAGGTCGCCTTCACCGTGGCGCCGGCCGCGCCGGTGACCGAGGTGCCGAGCGCCTCGAGATCGGTGCCGTTCTCGCCGGTCGCCTTCACCGTGACGATCGTGCCGTTGTTGTCCGGCTGCCGGTCGGCCTGGAAGCCCTGGGCGGCCGCCTTGCCGGGGACCTGGGTGAGGGCCAGCTCGCCGTCGGTGCCCGGCTTACCGATGGTCTCCTCGTAGAAGTCCATGTCGTTCTGGAAGTCCTCGAACTCGGCCGGGGTCATCCAGATGATCTCGCCGTACTTGGCGCTCGGGGCGTAGGTGTCCGCGCCGAGGGTGTACGGCAGCGAGGCACTGAAGGTGCTGCCCGCGGCCAGTTCCTCGTCGAACGTGCAGGTGCGCAGCTCGTCGCCCACGTACGTGCAGTTGCTGAAGTGCTTGGCCGCGTTCATGCCGTAGTCGTTGAAGAAGATCGCGACGGCACCCTTGGCGGCGGTCTCGCCCGCGTTGCTGACCGTCGCCGGAGCGGTGAAGCTCTTACCGGGGGCGGCCGACGTCGTGGTCTCCGGACCGGCGGCCAGGTCGACACCCTCGCCGACCCGGATCTTCGCGTCGTGCGAGATCGGGTCCTGGCCGGCCGCGGTCATGGTGACCTTCAGCGTCCCGGCGTCACCGTCCTTCGCCTTGCTGGTGGTCTTGAGCTGCACGTCGAAGAAGCCGGTCGAGCCCCACTCGTAGACCTCGACGTCGAACGGGTTGGTGCAGAGCAGTACGTACTCCGACGGCGTGCTGCAGTAGCTGCCAGATTCCTCGCCGACGGTCACCTTGCCGGCCAGGTCGGAGAAGTCGTAGCGAATGGCGACGTCGTGCAGCACGGTCGGGGCGGAGCTGAAGATCCTGGTGTCCCCGATCTTGCCGTCGGAGTTCGTGGCGATCGTGGTGTCGCTGAAGTAGAGGCCCAGCTTGATCTGGGATTCGCCGGCGACGGCGGGAGTGGCGGAGGCGGCGACGAACGCGCCTGCGACGCCCAACCCGGCGAGCCAGCGCCGGGTGGAGTTGGTGAACATGGTGGGGGTTCCTCCGTGGGGGGTTGATCAGGTGGAGCCCGTGGAGCTTAAAGAACCCTTAAGTCGCCGCGCTGTCCCGGGTGACGCCGGACGGCAGATATTGACCGAACGGTTGATCGGCGGTGGTGCAATGTTCCGCCGGCCCGTACCCGTCAACAGGGCGGGACACCGGGAGGTGCAGTGACGTACGAGGAGTTCGCCGACGCGCGGCTGGGCGCCCTGCTGCGGTACGCGGTCATGCTGACCGGGGATCCGCACCAGGCCCAGGACCTGGTGCAGGACACCATGGTCCGGGTCCAGCTCAACTGGCGCCGGGTAGCCCGCAGCGACGCGCCGGAGCGGTACGTGCGCCGGATGCTCACCAACCAGTTCATCGACTGGCGGCGCGGCTCGTGGGCGCGCCGGGTGCTGCTGCGCGGCGAACCGGACGAGGGGGTGCCGGCCCCGACCGACCACGCGCAGTCCGCGGTGGACCGCGACCAGCTCTGGTCCTGGTTGTCGCGGCTGCCCCGGCGGCAGCGGGCCACGCTGGTGCTGCGCTACTACGAGGACCTGCCCGACGCGGAGATCGCGGAGATCCTCGGCTGTGCCGTCGGCACCGTCCGCTCCTGCATCTCCCGCGCCCTGGCCACCCTCCGAGCCGAGTACGTGGAGGTCTGCTGATGATCGAGGACGACCTGCGAACCGCTTTCGCGCGGTGCGAGGAGTTGACCCCGGCGGTCGGCCCGGTCCGGCTCGCCATCGACCGGGCCGTGGTCCGCCGCCGGCGCCGGCGGCTCCGGCTCCGGCTCGCCGGCACGGCGCTGGCGGTGGTGGCCGCCGCCCTGGCCGGCTTCACGGCGATCGCGCCGCGACCGCCGGAGACCGCGAACCAGCTCGGCGCGCCGGCGACCCCGCCACCCAGCGGGGCGCTGAACGTGCTGCTCCTCGGCCTGGACCAGGCCGGCGGGGGGCGGCGCGCCGACTCCGTGCTGCTGGTGCACGTGCCGGCGGACCGCAGCCGGCTCTACCTGGTCTCGCTCCCGCGCGACCTGCTGGTGCCCCTCTCCGGCCGGGGGACCGAGAAACTCAACGCGTCCTTCACCGCCGGCGCCGGGCCGGCCGGAACGGACCTGGCCGCCGGATACCAGTCGACCCGGCAGGTGGTCGCCCAGCTCACCGGCCTACGGATCGACGCCGGCGCGGTGCTCACCTACCGGGCGACCCGGGAGCTCACCGACGCGGTCGGCCGCGTGCCGGTCTGCCTGCCGGCGGCGGTGCGCTCGGTGCACACCGGGCGGCGGTTCCCGGCCGGCTGCCAGCAGCTCGACGGCACCGCGGCGGTGGACCTGCTGCGGCAGCGCTACGGCCTTCGGGACGGCGGACTGGACCGGGACCGCAACGCCGGCCGGTACGCGGCCGGACTGCTCACCCGGATCCGGGAGGAGGGGGTGCTGACCAACCCGGTGCTGCTCAACCGGTTGGTCTCGCAGGCCGGTTCGGGCCTGGTGACCGACACCGGTGAGACGTCCCTGCTGACGCTGCTCTCCGTGGCCGGGAAGGCGGCCACCGTCGATCCGGTCGTGGTCGGCCTGCCGGTCCGCTACACGGAGAAGGAACCGTTCGGGTTCCGCCTCGACCCCGCCCTGGCACCGGGCTTCCTCGACGCGCTGCGGGGCGACCGGCTCGGTGAGTGGACGGCCGCGTACCCGAAGCAGGTCACCGCGCTGCGCTGACGCGGGCGGGGCCGCCGGCCCCGCCCGCCTGGCTCAGCGGTAGTCGTCCTCGTCGGCGGTGACCACCCGGGCCTGTTCCATGGCATCCCAGTCGCCGACCTCCAGCCCCCGGTGCGGCTCGCCGTCGGCGTCGTCGGGGGTGACCGCCGCAGCCTGCTCGACCGCGTCGGCCGGCTCCGCCTCCAGGTCCCGCTCCTCCGGAGCGAGGTGGTCGCTCGGGGCGAAGTCCTCGTCGGGCTGACCCATCTTCCCTCCCTGGATCTCGGTGCGGGCAGTTCCCACCACACCGTACGGGCTGACCCGGGTCCCCGCTCGGGAGCGGGTGGAACGGTGGAGTCGGCGATTGTCCCCTCCGGGGCGAGCACCCGGTGCCAGGATGATGGCGTGGGGTTCCTGATCCGGCTGGCGATAACCGCGATCGCACTGTGGATCACCACGCTCATTGTGCCCGGCGTGGAGGTGACCGGCCGCAACGGGGCGAACACGGCGTTCACCCTGGTCGTGGTGGCGCTCATCTTCGGCGTGGTCAACGCCGTGCTGAAGCCGGTCATCAAGGTGTTCGGCTGCGTGTTCTACCTGCTCACACTCGGTCTGTTCGCGCTCGTGGTCAACGCCCTGCTGTTCCTGCTCACCGACTGGATCGCCCGCGGGCTGGATCTGCCGTTCCACGTGGACGGCTTCTGGGCGGCCTTCTGGGGCGCCATCGTGATGGCGGTGGTGAGCTGGCTGATCAGCGTCGTGGTGCCGGACAGGCTGGGGAAGCGGTGAGCGGTTCCCGGGTCGGTTGTGTCCGCCGCGCGCTCCTACGGGATACTTCCGGCGGTGGACAGCGCGGTCCGGCGCACCCAAGGAAGACAGCGGCCTGCACGGCCGAGAGCGGTAAGTAAGGAGCGTTCGACATGCCCATCGCTTCCCCCGAGGCTTACGCGGAGATGCTGGACCGGGCCAAGGCCGGCCGGTACGCGTACCCCGCGATCAACGTGACCTCCTCGCAGACGCTGAACGCGGCGCTCAAGGGCTTCGCCGACGCGGAGAGCGACGGCATCATCCAGGTCTCGACCGGTGGCGCGGAGTACCTGTCCGGGCCGTCCGTCAAGGACATGGTGACCGGCGCGGTGGCGTTCGCGGCGTACGCGCACGAGGTGGCCAAGAAGTACCCGGTGAACATCGCGCTGCACACCGACCACTGCCCGAAGGACAAGCTGGACAAGTTCGTCCGCCCGCTGATGGCCATCTCGCAGGAGCGGGTGAAGAACGGCCAGGAGCCGCTCTTCCAGTCGCACATGTGGGACGGCTCGGCGGTGCCGGTGGCCGAGAACCTCGAGATCGCCGAGCAGCTGCTCACCGAGGCCGCCAAGGGCAAGATCGTCCTTGAGATCGAGGTCGGCGTCGTCGGCGGCGAGGAGGACGGCGTCGAGAACGCCATCAACGAGAAGCTCTACACCACCGTCGAGGACGGCCTGGCCATGGTCGACGCGCTCGGCCTCGGCGAGAAGGGCCGCTACATGGCGGCGCTGACCTTCGGCAACGTGCACGGCGTCTACAAGCCGGGCAACGTCAAGCTCCGCCCTGCGGTGCTGCACGACATCCAGGTGGCCGTGGGCGCCAAGTACGGCAAGGACAAGCCGCTCAGCCTGGTGTTCCACGGCGGTTCCGGCTCGCTGCTGTCCGAGATCCGCGAGGCGCTGGACTACGGCGTGGTGAAGATGAACATCGACACCGACACCCAGTACACCTTCACCCGGCCGGTCGCGGACCACATGTTCCGCAACTACGACGGCGTGCTGAAGGTCGACGGCGAGGTCGGCAACAAGAAGATGTACGACCCGCGCGTCTGGGGCAAGGCCGCCGAGGCCGGCATGGCCGCCCGCGTGGTCGAGGCCTGCGAGCACCTGCGCTCCACCGGCACCAGGATGAAGTGACCTGACCTGCTGAGGAGGGGCCCCCTGTCGTCGACAGGGGGCCCCTCCTTTCACGCGGTGAGGATCCGTGCCGCCTCGCGGGCGTCGTCGGTGAGGTGGATCGTGGCCGACAGGTCGCCGAACGGGGAGGCGGCGAAGAGCGGCCGCAGCAGCGACTCCACCGGCAGCTCGGTGGTCCAGTAGGTCCGGTCCAGGAACACGTACGCGCCGCTCGCCCCGTCGGTGCCGTAGAAGGTCTTCGTGGCCGCCTGGAACACCTCCTGCACCGTGCCGGCCCGGCCGGGCGCGAAGACGATCCCGCCCCGGGCCAGCCGCAGGATGGTGTCCTCCCGGATGGCGTTCGAGAAGTACTTGGCGATCCGGCCGGCGAACAGGTTCGCCGGCTCGTGCCCGTACAGCCAGGTGGGGATGGCCAGGCCGCCCGAGCGGGCCCACTCGGTGCCAGGCGCCGCCGGGCGGGGCGTGGGCAGGGACGGGCCGGCCGCGTACCGGGCCCGGACCGACAGCGCCGCGGCCGTGTAGCGGTCGTGGTCGTTGAAGTCGGGCGCGGTGGCCAGCAGGTCGATCGCCGCCGTCAGATCCTCCGCCGGCCAGGCCGCGAGGAACGCGCCCAGGTTCGCCGCCTCCATCACGCCGGGGCCGCCGCCGGTCACCACCAGCCGGTCGGCCCGCGCCAGCTCCCAACCCAGCACGGCCGCCATCCGGTACGCGGCGCTGCCGCGCGGCACCGCGTGCCCACCCATCACGCCCACCACCGACTGCGGCCCGTGCACGGCCAGCCAGGCCCGGGTGGCGTCGGCCAGGGCGTTGTCCACCCCGTGGTCGTGCAGCCGCTGGCCGAGCGCCTCCCGCACGTCGGGCAGGGCGCCGCCGTGCGCCCGGAAGTGCGCGTACACCCGGGTGTCGTACATCCCGGCGAACCCGCCCTCGGCGAAGCCGGCGGCCAGGTCGTCGGCGGTGTAGAGGTGGGACGGCTGCGTCGGGTAGGGCAGCCCGGAGAAAGGTGGGACGACGTTCGCGCCCCGGCGGACGAGGTCCGCGCCGACCTCGCGGTCGGCGAACCGGCAGCCCACGAAGAGCGTGCCGGCGACCTCGGCGCCGCGCAGGTCGGGGACCGGGTCCAGGTCGAGGCGGAGGCCCTGGACGGTCACGCCGGCGAGGGTCCCCTCGGCCAGCCGCCGGTCGAACTCGGTCCGGGTCTCGATCTCGTCGGTGCGGGTGGCGTGCGGCTCGATGACGTCCGCGGGTGGTGGGGTCGGCACCCGACCATCCTGCCCCCGGGCGGCAAGCCGGCAAACGTGGGGAGCACGGACAGGAGCCCGGTGGCCAGGCCGCCGGGCTCCTGCACTACCCGGTCCTGGGGAGGCTCCGGATCTGTAGTTGTAGTGGAAAAACCCGCGCCCCGGCATGGGCCGCGGGTACGTGGGTGGCACACCGCAGGCGTGACGAAACCCTCAGCCGTTCAGCCGACCGGCTGGCCGGACCCCCTCGCGTACCCCAGGGCGAAGCGGGTTGAATGGGGCGATGCAGAACCTGTTGCCTGAGCCACCGGCCACCCTGCTCCCCGCACACGAGGAGGCCGACGCCATGCTGGCGGCCGCCGCCGAGCAGGACACCGACGAGGCGTACGCCGAGGTCGCGGCCCGCTTCCCGACCTACAGCGCGGGCTGGGCGGCGCTGGCCACCCGGGCGCTCGACGCGGGCCAGGTCATCCCGGCGTACGCGTACGCCCGCACCGGCTACCACCGGGGCCTCGACCAGCTCCGCCGCAGCGGCTGGAAGGGCCACGGCCCGGTGCCCTGGTCGCACCGGCCCAACCGGGGCTTCCTCCGCTGCCTCTACGTGCTCTCCCGGGCGGCCGGCGAGATCGGTGAGGCGGACGAGGCGGCGCGCTGCGCCCAGTTCCTCCGGGACTGCGACCCGGCCGCCGGAGACGCCCTGGCCAGCCACTGACGCGGGCGACGGCCGGCTCTCCGCGCGGGAGCCGGCCGTCACGCTCGCGCTACAGCCCCTCCGCCACCGACGCCGCGATCTTCAGCCAGGCGTCCCGGGTGGCCGAGGAGAGCTGCCCGTACCGGATCGGCTCGCCGGTGTCGATGAGCCGCTCGTACGGTGCCAGCAGCACCGCCCGGGTTCGGGCGGCGAAGTGTTCCTGGATGGCCGGCAGGTCGATCTCCTTGCGGGACGGTGGCATCGACACCACCGTCACGGCCTGCCGGACCAGCCGCTGCCGGCCGCTCTGCTCCAGGTGGTCGAGCATCCGCGCGGCGGTCTCGGCCGAGTCGTTGCGCGCTGACATGGTCACCACCAGCTGGTCGGTGGCGTCCATGGCGGCCTGCCAGTTCTGCGCCCGGACGTTGTTCCCGGTGTCCACGAAGATCAGCTTGTAGAAGCGGCTCACCACCTCGCGGATCTCGGCGAACGCGGCGGCGGTCAGCATCTCGCCGCCGGTCGCCGATTCGTCCGAGGCGAGCACGTCGAACATGCCCTCGCCCTGCGAGCGGACGTACTGCGACAGGTCGCCGACCCGGCCGTGGGGCCCCTGGAACTGGCCCAGGTCACGCAGCATGTCCCGCACGGTGCGGGAGTGGAAGTCCTGCTGGGCCCGCATCCCGAGGGTGCCCTGGGTCTCGTTGTTGTCCCAGGCCAGCACGTACCCGCCGCGCTTCTGGCCGAAGGTCATGGCGAGCAGCAGGATGGCGACCGTCTTGCCGGCGCCGCCCTTCGGGTTGACAACGGTCACCTGGCGCAGGCCGCCGAAGTTCCGGCGCACCATCTCGATGTCGCGCCGCATCTCCTGCTCCTGCCGCCCCGGCGCGAGCCGGACCAGCCCGATCTTGTTGACCACCGCCCGGACGCCCATGGTCGCCACCGGGTCGACCGGCCGGGCCTGCCGCCGCCGGGCGAAGTCCTCCGCCGTCGGTGGGGCACCGCTCGCCGGGGTCCAGACCTGCTCCGGGTACGCGCCGGGCTGCTGCGGCCCGGCCTGGTGCGGGCCGGGCTGCTGAGGGCCGGGCTGTGGGGGTACGGGCGGCTGTTGGGGTGCGCCCGGTTGCGGGGGCGGGCCGGCCTGCTGGGGCCAGGCCGGCGGGTACCAGCCCGGTGCGCCGGCCTGGGGCGCCGGTTGCCCGTAGCCGACCGGACCCGGCGGGTACCCCGTCCCGTCGCCGTAGGGCTGCTGGAGAGGTACGCCCGGCGAGGGTGGGAACGGGCCGAGCCGCGGCGGCGAACCCTCGGCCGGGCGGTCGGGACCGACCTGCGCGGTCCCGACCGCAGGCTGCCCCGGGTCGGGCGCGGTTGGGCCGGGCTGCGCCGGGTCGGCGGTGCCGGTCGCTGCCGCTGCGGCGGTCGGGTTGTCCGGCTCCCCGGCGTGTCCCTGGGTGCTGTGGTTCGGCTCCCCCGGGTGAACGGGGGTGGCGGGGTCGGTGGCCCCAGGGTGGGCCGGGCCCGTGGCCTGCGGCTGCACGGGGTGGGCCGGGGTCGACGGAGTGGTGGCAGGCGGCTCGGGCGGGTGGACCGGGGTCGCCGGTGCGGCGGCCTGGGTGGGCGGGACCGGCCCGGGGTGGGCCGGCGGCGTGGACGCGTCTGCGGTGGAGCGCTGCGGGGGCTGAGCCCAGGGGGACTCCGGCCGGCCGATCGGCTGCGTTTCCGCCCGGCGCTCGCCGGAGGTCGCGTCCGCTTCGCCGGGCGTCCCGTCGGTGCCGGCCGAGGTGTCCGCCGAGGTCGCACCCGCCGTCTCCGGCGTGGTCTCCGGCGCGCCGGATGCGCCGTCCGTGTTGGCCGTTTCGACGGGGCCATCCGGGGCGGCGGCCTGCACGGGGGCGGCCTCGGCGTCCGTCCCGACACCGGCCTGCGGGCCGGCCGCAGCGTCCGCGCCGGCCGCACCATCCGCGCCGGCGGGGTCGCCCGGGTGGGCGGCGGCCGTCCGAGGAGCGGGGACCCCGGGGGCGGCCGCGGCCGGTTGGTCGAGGGTGAACGGGAGATCCAGGTCGACCGGGGCCCGCGCCGCGTGGGGCGCGGGCACCGCGTCGCCCGCCGGTGCCCCGACCTCCGTGCCGTCGGCCGTCGAGGGCGCCGGCTCGGCCGGGGACGGCGTGGGCCAGGCGGGCGGGACGGGCCAGGCCGCCACGTTGGGCTGGGCCGGGGCCGCCCACGGCGGAGCGGTCACGCCCCCGTCGGTCTGCTCGGGCGGCCAGAGCGGTTCGACGTCCCGCTCCGGCACCTGCGGTTGACCTGGCACGTGGGCCCGGTCGGCGTTCTCGTGCACCACGGTTCCTCCCCATTCCTCCCGCCGAGGATAGGCCGTCCGGTCAGCCGGGTGGCCCGAGCGGGGGGATCGACGGAGGTCAGGCCGTCCAGACCGCCCAGGCGCCCGGCTCGGTCCACCAGGACCGCTTCCGGCTCAGCTCGCCCTCGACGCCGTCGTCGAGGAAGGGCAGCTTCTTGTCGCGGGGCACGACCGCCGCCGCCCGGCCACGCGCCCGGCGCACCTCCAGCCGTACCCTCTTACGGCCCAGCGCGGACCGGGTGACCACGGGCACGGCGACCGCCACCTGGACCCGGCCGTCGGACGGGTCCGGGTCGGCGAGCAGCACCACGTCGTCCAGGCGCGCGTACCCGCCGGCGTTGCCGATCGCGCACGCCATGATCGGCTCCTCGCCGTTGCTGAGCACCGTGCCGTCGACCTCGATCCGGGCCCGCCAGTGCAGCGGCCGGCCCGCGTCGTCGGCCGCCCCGAGCAGCGCGCCGTCCAGCGTGACCGAGCCACCGTCGTTGCGGAGCAGGTCGAGCCGGCGGGCAGTGCCGTCCAGCACCGCGGCGGCCACCGCCGCCGGGTCGCGGGGCAGGCCGAGCTGCGCGGCCAGATCCCGCGCCGTCCCGGACCGGGCCGGGTCGAGCGGAAGTACGCCGACCGGCGGCAGGTCCGGCACCGTCCGGTTGTCGGGCAGGTCGGCGGGGCGGCGGCTGGGCGGCGGAGCGTACCTCCGCACCAGCCGGCGCAGCACGGCGCGCAACTGCCCGTCACTGGCCGTGGCGACGACCAGCCGGGTCTTGGAGTCGGGGTCCGGCCAGGTGAGGCCGTCGGCGCGGGGTGGGCCGTCGAGGCGGGCCAGCACCTCGTCGATCTCGGCGTCCGAGCGGGCGGTCACCGTCTCCACCCGGGCACCCCGGGCGGTGAGCGCGTCCGCGCAGGCCAGCACCGGTACGCGCGGCGTCTCGCACCGCTCCCCCGGCTGCTCGCCGGCCGCCTCCGAGGCGCCACCGCAGCAGGCTCCACCGCTGCCGCAGCCTCCACCGGGAGCGTCCCGCTCCGAGCCGAGGGTGAGCAGCACCACGTCGTACACGAAGGAGCCTCCTGCTTCTCGACGAACCCCTGCCGGTCCCGCCGTCACTACTTGTTAGCCTGACACCCCGGGCTCGCCGACCGGTCGCCACCTGGCACCCGAGCCTTCTGGAGGCGGAAAAGATGCCAGCGATCGTGCTCATCGGCGCTCAGTGGGGCGACGAGGGCAAGGGCAAGGTTACCGACCTGCTGGGTGAGCGGGTCGACTACGTCGTGCGCTACTCCGGCGGCAACAACGCCGGCCACACGGTGATCACCCCGGACGGCCAGAAGTACGCGCTGCACCTCATGCCGTCCGGCGCGCTGTCGCCGGACGCGATGATCGTCATCGGCAACGGCGTCGTGGTCGACCCGAAGGTGCTGCTGGAGGAGATCGACGGTCTCGCCGAGCGGGGCGTGGACGTGTCCCGGCTGCGGATCTCGGGTGACGCGCACCTCATCATGCCGCACCACCGGGCGCTGGACCGGGTCGTCGAGCGCTACCTGGGCAGCTCGCGGATCGGCACCACGGGCCGGGGCATCGGCCCCGCGTACGGGGACAAGGTCGCCCGGATGGGCATCCGGCTCCAGGACCTCCTGGACCCCGGCATCCTGCGCAAGAAGCTGGAGCTGGCGCTCCGCGAGAAGAACCAGCTGCTGTTCAAGGTCTACAACCGCAAGGCGATCGACGTCGACGAGACCGTCGAGGAATACCTCCGGTACGCGGAGCGGCTGCGGCCGTACATCGCGGAGACCCGGGTCATGCTCTGGGACGCGCTGGACCGCGGCGACACGGTCCTGCTGGAGGGCGCCCAGGCGACCATGCTCGACATGGACCACGGCACCTACCCGTTCGTCACCTCGTCGAACCCGACGGCGGGCGGAGCGTGCGTGGGCGCGGGCATCCCGCCGACCGCGATCACCAAGGTCATTGCGGTGAGCAAGGCGTACACCACGCGGGTGGGTTCCGGCCCGTTCCCGACCGAGCTGTTCGACGACAACGGCCAGCACCTGCGCAAGGTCGGCCACGAGTACGGCACCACCACCGGCCGGGAGCGCCGCACCGGCTGGTTCGACGCCGTCGTGGCCCGGTACGCGTGCCGCCTCAACGGCGTCACCGACCTGGTCATCACCAAGCTGGATGTCCTGACCGGCATGCCCAAGGTGCCGATCTGCGTCGGCTACGAGATCAACGGCAAGCGCTTCGACGACATGCCGATGACGCAGACCGAGTTCCACCACGCCACCCCGGTCTACGAAGAGCTCGACGGCTGGTGGGAAGACATCACCAAGGCCCGCACCGAGGCGGAGCTCCCGGAGAACGCCCGCCGCTACATCGCCCGCATCGAGGAACTCTGCGGCACAAAGGTGAGCATCGTAGGCGTAGGCCCGGGCCGCGAAGAAAACGTAATCCGCCACCCCCTCCTCCCGTAACCCACCCACCAGGCCCTCCCGCGCCGCCGTCGCCCCGGTGATCATGAAGTTATTGCTCCGACACGCCGAAATCGGTAGCAATAACTTCATGATCAACCCTGCCGGATGTTGTCTGTGTCCACAGGGTTGTCCACAGGGGTCGTAAGTTCCGGCGGGGCGGTGGATCCTGCCGGGTTGTGGATGCTCTGGCGATCGTGCGGCGAGTGGCCGCGGCTCGAGACGGTGTGGTGACGCTGGCTCAGGCGCGTGCCGCCGGCTTCAGCGTGCACGAGGTGCAGCGCATGTGCCGGGCGGGTCGGTGGCGGCCCCTGGCCCGTGGCGGCTATCTGGTCGACGCGGACGCCTACGACGACATCCCCCGACGTGCGCGGATCAGAGCGGCAGTCGCCTCGTTCGGTCCGGGCGCCACGGCAGTGCTCGGCACCGCAGCCGAGTTGCACCGCATCGAGGGACTGCCGCGCAGCGACGTGATCCACCTGTCGGTGCCGGGAGCTGCGGCGCGACCGGCCCGTGCGTCCCATCCCGAGGTGGTCGTGCACCAGTGTGTCATCGGGTCCGGCCAGATCAGGTGTGTGGCCGGGGTCATGGCGACCAGTCCGCTGCGCACGGTGGCAGATCTCGTGCTGCGGAAGGACCGGTACCAGGCAGTCTCGCTGTTGGATTCCGCCCTGAACCGACACCTGCTCGAGCCGGGCGACCTCGAACTGATCCCGTCGCTGCTCCGCGGGCGACGTGGCGCAGTCGCCGCACGCGGCTACCTCGCCGAGGCGAACGGCCTGGCCCAGTCGCCGCTGGAGACGCGTACCCGACTTCGCTGCGTTGACGGCCGGATCCCGCCGGACGCCCTTCAGGTGGAGGTCCGCGACGGCGACGGCTACCTGCTGGGCCTCGGTGACCTGGCCTGGCGCGCCGCCCGGGTCATCGCCGAGGCGGACGGCCGACGGGCGCATGGCGGGCCGACCGCGCTCTACGCCGATCGGCACCGGCAGAATCGCCTGGTCAACGCCGGCTGGACGGTGCTGCGCTTCACCTGGGCCGACACCCTCCGCCCCGACTACATCCCCTGGGTGGTCCGACAGGCCGTCAACGCGCGGAGACCACCATCCGGGCGCGGCGCCTCATGATCGACGGGGGCGGGCGGGGTGGTCAGTAGGATGCGGGGTCGTGCGGGTTCTTCTTGTGGGTGGTGGAGGGCGGGAGCATGCGCTCGCGCTCGGACTGGCCGGCGATCCCTCTGTCTCGGCGCTGGTCGCGGCTCCCGGTAATCCGGGGATCGCGGGCGTGGCGGAGTTGCGGGACGTGAACGGCGCCGATCCGGCGGCGGTGGCGGCGCTCGCCGTCGAGGTGGCGGCGGATCTGGTGGTGATCGGGCCGGAGGCGCCACTGGTGGCCGGGGTTGCCGACGCGGTGCGCGCCAAGGGCATCGCGGCCTTCGGTCCGTCGGCCGAGGCGGCCCGGCTGGAGGGCTCGAAGACCTTCGCCAAGGACGTGATGACCGCGGCCGGCGTGCCGACCGCCCGGGCGTACACCTGCGCCGACGCGGAGAGCGTCGGCCGGGCGCTGGACGAGTTCGGCGCCCCGTACGTGGTGAAGAACGACGGGCTGGCCGCCGGCAAGGGCGTCGTGGTGACCGACGACCGCGCCGCCGCCGAGCGGCACGCCGAGGAGTGCGGCCGGGTGGTGATCGAGGAGTACCTGGCCGGTCCCGAGGTCTCCCTCTTCGTGGTCACCGACGGCGAGGCCGCCGTGCCGCTGCTGCCCGCCCAGGACTTCAAGCGCGTCGGCGACGGCGACACCGGGCCGAACACCGGCGGCATGGGCGCGTACGCGCCGCTGCCCTGGGCCCCGCCCGGCCTGGTCGACGAGGTGATGCGCGACGTCGTGCACCCGACGCTGGCCGAGCTGCGCCGGCGGGGCACCCCGTTCGCCGGCCTGCTCTACGTGGGCCTGGCGATCACCGCCGCCGGCCCGCGCGTGATCGAGTTCAACGCCCGCTTCGGCGACCCGGAGACCCAGGTGGTGCTCGCCCTGCTGGAGACGCCCCTCGCCGGGCTGCTGCACGCCGCCGCCACCGGCACGCTGGCCGCGCACCCGCCGCTGCGCTGGCGCGACGGCGCGGCGGTCACCGTCGTGGTGGCGGCCGAGGGTTATCCGGCGGCGCCGCGTACCGGTGACGTGATCACCGGCGCGGACCGCGCCGGGGTCATCCACGCCGGCACCCGCCGCGACCCTGACGGGAGCCTGCGCTCCGCCGGAGGCCGGGTCCTCTGCGGTACGGCCACCGGCCCGACCCTGGCCGCCGCGCGGGACGCCGCCTACGAGTTGGTACGCGGCATCGAGCTGGCCGGCTCGCACCACCGCTCCGACATCGCCGCCGCCGCCGTGGACGGCCGGATCGACCTTCCCGCCTGACCGGATAGCCAACGACCATCGGCCGGGCCGGGCAGGGCTGGTGGGGCCGCGACCGAGCCGCCGGCCCGGGCGTCAGCGGTTCGTCGCGCCGGGGGAGACCGCCGGCTGACCCGCCGTCTCCATGCCGGTTCTGCCCGGCGAGGCCGGGCGGACGGGTGTGCGGCCGACCATCCGGTCGAGCACGTTGGCGGTGGCCCGTTGGATCCGCTCGTCGCGGTGCCCGCGCCGGTTCAGCGCCATCGTCCAGCCGAGCGTGCCGGTGGCGAAGACCACCGCGCGCTGGGGCGTCTCGTACACGTGGGTGCTCTGCGTCCGCTGCCCGCCCTGCCGGGCCGGGTACGGCGACCCGCTGAGCAGGGTCTCGTGGAGCCCGCCGGGCCGGGCGGCGGCGGAGTTGACGCCGTCCGCCTCGCCCTGGACGACCCCGGGGATCCGGTCGCCGTCGGCCACTCCGGTGCCGGCCCACACCCAGTGCCTGGCGGACCGGACCACCAGCGGCTGCGGGGCGGCGACGATGCCGTTGTACTGGACGCCGAGCAGGGCCTGCTCGGGGATGTCCAGGTCGCGCCAGGTCACGGTCGGCCCGGCGGCGTCCTCGCCGGGGTCGGGGGTGGTCTTGGCGCAGGCGACGATCCGCTCGGGACAGCCGTGGGCCGAGGGGCGCACCCGGATGTGCCAGTAGACGCTGTTGGCGCCGAGGAAGGCGAGGCTGGTGCCGCCGGCCAGCCCGGCCTCGGCGGCCCGGCGCATCTCCGCCGACCAGTACTCGTCGTGCCCGCAGAACACCAGCCCACGGTGCCGGGACGGGTCGAGCCGCCCCGAGTGCAGGTCGAAGCTGGTCGCGTAGCTGACGTCGTAGCCCTCGCGCTCCAGCCACTGGACGGCGTCCTGGTCCCGGCTGAACTGGGTCGGCTGGCCCGCGTCGGCGTACGGGCGGTCGAAGGAGACCTCGCGCGCCCGCAGGGCCGGGGCGCGCCGCCCGCTGGCCGTGTAGCCGTTGTAGAGGCTCTTGCCGGCCCGCCCGTCCAGCGGCCACTGGTTGTACGCCTGCCAGGTGGTCACCGGCAGCACCACGCACAGCGCGGCGGCCCGCCGGTCGTCGCGCACCACGAACGGGGTGCACGCGCGCCAGCCGTCGGTGGAGGTGAAGACCGCCTGGTAGAGGCCGGAGGTCCAGTCCTCGGGGATGCGGAGGGTCCAGGACACCGGCCAGCGGCAGGCGATCGCCCCGGTGGCCGGGTCGGCGGGCGGCACCGGCTGCGGCGTGCCGTCGAGTTCCGGGCTGGTCAGCATGGTCCGGGCGCCGGCCCCGCGGTACCAGCCGAGCCGGTGCACGGTGATCCGGAACGGGCAGGCCGGGTTGACCGCGACGTGGAAGTCGACGGACTCGCCGGGGGCGAGGCTGGTCGTCGAGGCGTACCCCTGTATCTGCCGTTGCCGGTCGTCGGCGGACCGGATGTCGCCCCGCGGCCACCAGGGCTCGCCCGCCGCGCGGTTCTCCACCGGGACGGGTGGGGTCTGGCGGCGGGTGGGCGGGCCGGTGCGGCGCTGGCTCAGTACGGGCTCGCCGGCGCCGAGCGCGGTGGCGGAGACACCACCGAGGAGGAGGCCCAGGGCCCAGCGCCGACGGAGTCGCACCATGCGCAGCTCCCGGAGGGGATGAGAGTCACTGCCGGGGCAGCCGGCGCACGGAAAGTACCACCGGCCGGGGGGCTCCGTCTGTCCCCTGTGGGACCGCTCAGGCGTAGTAGCGGCGGAGTTCCCGGCCCAGCACCTTGCCGGTGGCGTTGCGCGGCAGGTACTTCACGAACACCACGTCCCTCGGCACGGAGAAGCGGGCCAGGTAGTGCCGGACGTACTCCCGGACCGCCTCCGGGTCGAGCGCCTCACCGGGGTGCAGGGCCAGGAACGCGGCCAGCCGCTGGCCGTACTCCGGGTCCGGGACGCCGATCACGGCGACCTCGCGGACCTGCGGCAGCCGGGCGATCAGATCCTCCACCTCGGACGGGAAGACGTTCTCGCCGCCGGAGACGATCATGTCGTCGGCCCGCCCGTCGACGAAGAGCAGCCCTTCCGGGCTCATGCGGCCCAGGTCGCCGGTGTCCAGCAGGCCGTCGCGGCGCTCCCGGCCGTCCCCCGAGGTGTAGCCCTCGAAGAGCATCTCGTTGCCCACGAAGATCCGGCCGACCCGCCCGTCCCGGACCGGTTCGCCGGCGTCGTTCACGATCTCGACGCGGGTGCCGTGCGGCGGGCGGCCCGCCGTGGTGGGGGCCGCGCGCAGCTCGGCCGGGCCGGCGATGGAGGCCCAGGAGACCTCGGTCGAGCCGTAGAGGTTGTGGACGACGTCGCCGAAGCGGTCCATGAAGGCGGTGGCCAGGCCGCCCGGAAGGGCGGAGCCGCTGACCGCCACCACCTTGAGTGGTGGCCGGGGCTCGGGGGGCGGCACCTCCATGAGCCGTTGCAGCATCACCGGTACGGCGAAGAGCGCGTCGCAGGGCTGCCCGGCCAGTGCGGCCAGCGTGGCGGCCGGGTCGAACCGGCGGTGCAGCACGATCGTGGCGCGCAGCGCGAACGAGACCTGGAGGGCGGCGTACCCCCAGGTGTGGAAGATCGGCGCGGCGATCAGCACGGTGTCGTGAACGTGCAGCGGGATCCGGTCGATGATGGACACCAGCGGGCCGAAGCCGTGCGGTGTGGGCCGGCGGGCGCCCTTGGGGGCGCCCGTGGTGCCGGAGGTGAGCACGATGGTGCGGCCGTCCCGCTCCGGCGGCTTGAGCTGGTCTCCGGGCAGCGCGCCGGCGATCAGCTCCTCCTGGCCGCGCTCGTCGACCCGGTGCAGATCGGCGGGAAGGCCGAGGACCCGCTCGGCGAACTCGGCGTCGTGCACCAGCACGCGCAGGCCCTGCTCCTCGGCCACGGTGGCCAGCTGTGCCGCGGAGAGGCCGGTGTTGACAAGTACGGCGTCGGCGCCGAGCAGCATCGCGGCGACGATCGCCTCGATGAGGCCGTGGTGGTTGCGGCAGAGCACGCCCACCCGGTCGCCGGACTGCACGCCGAGCCCGGCCCGCAGCGACCGGGCCAGCCGTTCCGACCGGTCCAGCAGCTCCTGGTAGGTCAGGGAGGCGCCGTGCTCGTCGACGACGGCGGTCCGCCCGGGGTCGCGCGCGGCGGCCTGGCGCAGCTCTCCGGCGAGGCTCCAGCCCCACCGGCGCAGGGCGTTGAGCTGAGTGGCCACCCGGATGGGGCGGCCCGGGTTGAGCAGTCCGCGTCGGGTCAGCGTGGCGACGATGAACGGCAGGTCCAAGTCGCAACCCTCCTTCGCGTTCGTGTTCTTCCGATCATGCACCCGCCGCGGCTCGGCGCCCAGCTCACGTGATCAGTTGCGCAGCCCGTCGGGATCCGGAACGGGGGCCGGCGGCCCGACCCGCGACGGCGGTACGCCCGGCACGGCGGTGCCGTCGCGGGTCGAGTCGGGGTCCGCCGGCGATCAGCGGATCTGCATGCCGGAGATGGCCCGGGAGATGACCAGCCGCTGGATCTCGGAGGTGCCCTCGAAGATGGTGTAGATCTTGGCGTCCCGGTACCACCGCTCGACCGGGTGGTCGCGCAGGAAGCCGGCGCCGCCGAGGAGCTGGACCGCCCGGTCGGTGACGGACACGGCCACCTCGCCGGCCTTGAGCTTGGACATCGAGCCCTCGCCCGCCGTGAACGGCCGGTTGTTGCGACCCATCCAGGAGGCCCGCCAGACCAGCAGCCGGGCCGCGTCGATCTCCATCTTCATGTCGGCGAGCGCGAACGCGACCGCCTGGTTCTCGATGATCGGCCGTCCGAACTGGACCCGTTCCTTGGCGTAGTCGAGGGCGTACTCGTACGCGGCGCGGGCCACGCCGAGCGCCTGCGCGCCGACGGTCGGGCGGGACAGTTCGAACGTGCGCATCGCCGCCTGGCCGGAGGCCCGCTGGCCGGTGCGGGCCCGGGCCAGCCGCTCGTCGAGCGCCTCCTTGCCGCCGAGCAGGCAGCGCCCCGGGACCCGGACGTCGTCGAGGAAGACGTCGGCGGTGTGCGAGGCGCGCAGCCCGAGCTTGCGCAGCTTGCGGGTGGCGGTGAGCCCCGGCGTGCCGGGCGGTACGACGAACGCGGCCTGCCCCCGCGAGCCCAGGCCGGGCTCGACCGAGGCGGTGACCACGTGCACGCCGGCGATGCCGCCGTTGGTGGCGTACGCCTTCTGGCCGTTCAGCACCCACTCGTCGGTGGCCTCGTCGTAGACGGCGCGGGAGCGCATCGACCCGACGTCGGAGCCGGCCTCCGGCTCGGTGGTGCAGAACGCGGCGACCGCCGGCTGGTCGACGTCGCCGAAGCACTGCGGCACCCACTCGACGAGCTGGTCGGGGGTGCCGGCGCCGTAGATGGCGGCGACGGCCAGCGAGGTGCCGAAGATGCTCAGGCCGATGCCGGCGTCACCCCAGAACAGCTCCTCGCTGGCGATCGGCAGGGAGAGCCCGGTGGGGTCGGCCCAGCAGGTGGCGAGGAACTCGAAGCCGTACAGGCCGACCTTCGCCGCCTCCTGGATGATCGGCCAGGGCGTCTCCTCCCGGGCGTCCCACTCGGCTGCGGCCGGGCGCACGACCTCGGCGGCGAAGCCGTGCACCCAGTCGCGAAGGTCCCGCTGTTCCTCGTTCAGGTCGAGCGAGAACTCGGCCATGTCAGGCCTTGGGGATGTCGAACAGGTTGGCGATGTTGGCGGCGAGGCCCAGGTCGCCCTTGGCCTTCAGCTTGCCGGTCATGAACATCATGACCGGGTTGCCGCCACCGGAGACGATCTTCAGGAACTCGACCGGGCCCATGGTGAGGCTGAGCTTCGGGTCCCGGGTCGGGGTCTCCGAGACGGCGCAGGTGCCGTTCTCGATGACGATCTCGTAGGTGTCGGTGCCACCGTCGGGGCGACCGGTGATGTTCCAGTGGATGACCGCGTTGGTGGAGCCCGCCCGGTCGGCCCGGAACAGCGACGGCATCCGGTTGAAGACCTCGCTGAGGATCTTGCCGCGCAGGTCGCCGGACATGATCTCGGCGAGCTTGTCGTCGGGGGTGGACTTGACCAGCTGCGCGAACTCCTTCGGGCCGACGTTCGCGAAGTTGGCCGGGTCGAAGTCACTCATGGGGGATGCACCTCTCGGGCGAGCCGACTTTGGTTACTCAGGCGTAACCCTACGCACGAGTAGGTATGCTCGCAAGGGTGTCCGACACGCCGACCTTCAAGCGCCTCCCCCGCGCCGTGCGCGAGCAGCAGATGCTCGACGCGGCGGTCAAGGTCTTCTCCCGCCGGGGCTTCCACGCGGCCAGCATGGACGAGATCGCCGACGACGCCGGCATCTCCAAGCCGATGGTCTACGCGTACCTGGGCACGAAAGAGGAGCTCTTCGTCGCCTGCCTGCACCGGGAGGGCACCCGGATGATGGAGGCCATCGCCGGGGCGGCAGCCCCCGACCTGCCCGCCGACGAGCGGCTCTGGCGCGGGCTGCGCGCCTTCTTCGGCTTCGTCGGCGCGCACCGGGACGGCTGGGCGGTGCTCTACCGGCAGGCCCGCGGCGAGCAGCCGTTCGCCGCCGAGCTGGCCACCATGCGCGGCCGGCTGGTCGAGGTGGTCGCCGGGATGCTCGACCACGCGCTGCGCGCCAAGGGCCGCGAGGTCGGCGCCACCGACCTGGAGGTCGTCGCGTACGCCCTGGTCGGTGCGACCGAGTCGCTGGCCGACTGGCTGGCCGACCACCCGGAGGCGGACCCGGAGAAGACCGCCACCCGGATGATGAACGTGGCCTGGCTCGGCGCCGACCAGCTGCTGCGCGGCGTCACCTGGCACCCGCCGGCCGGCTGACCCGGGACCGCACCCGCCGGCCGCGCGCCCAGCGCACCGACTCCACGACGGCGGTCAGGGTCAGCGCCAGCCCCAGCCCGAGCAGCAACCCGCGGACCGGGTCCCGCTCGAAGGCGAGCCCACCCAGGTAGCCGACCAGCGCCGAGTAGACGCCCCAAGAGAGCGCGGCCAGCGCGTCGAAGGCGAGGAACCGCCGCCGGGGGAACCGGGTCGCGCCCATGGTCAGGGTGACCGCCGTCCGTCCACCCGGGATGTAGCGAGCCACCACCAGGATCAGTCCGCCGCGCGCCGCGATGCCCCGCCTGGCCCGCTCCACCGCGGCCCGCCGCCGGCTCCCACGACCGTGCCGGCCCGACTCGTCCGACGCCGCGCCGCGAGCGGGCGCCGGGAGCCGGGCCAGCAGCCGGCCGCCGCCGTGGCGGCCGATCGCGTACGACACGTGGTCGCCGACGAGTGCGCCCAACGCGGCCACCACGACCACCAGCGGCAGGTCGGGCTGGCCGGTCGCGGCGAACACCCCGGCCGTGATCACGGCGGTCTCGCTCGGCACCACCGGGAAGAAGCCGTCGACCACCGCGACGGCGAACAGCGCCAGGTAGACCCAGGGCGAGGACATGGTCTGGTGGAGCAGGTCGAGCACGGAATCCATGGCCCCGATGCTGGTCGCGCCGGCCGTCCCGGCCATCTGCCATCGGTCGCCCGGCGACGGTTACTTTCGTCGCGTCGTACCCCGAGGGGCCGTCGGGGTCGGCCCCCAACCCTCCCGGAGGTACGCCCCGGCGCGCGCCCGCCCGGCCTAGGCTCGCCGGGTGACCACCCGCGTCGCCCTGCTGCGGCGGGCCGAGCGGCACACGCCGCTCCTGCTCGCCGCGCTGGTGGCCGCCAGCACCTGGGCGTCGGCCACCGGCGCCCTGGGCGTCCGCTCGCCGCTGCCCCGCCTGCTGATTCTGGTCGTGGCGCTGGTGTCGGGCGCCGCCGCCGTCGCGGCCCGCCGCTGGCCGCTGGTCGCCGCGGCGGCGGTCGGCTGGCTCGTTCTGGCCGCCTCCCCGGCCGCCGTCCTGGCCTCCTGGCGGGCGGGGGTCGCGCTGCGCGGCCGGCGCCTCGCCGCGTACCTGCTCGGTGCGGGAGGAGTCGCCCTGCTCGGGGTGGCCGTCGGCATCGCGGTCGGCGGTGAGCGCCGGCTGACCACCGCCACCGGCGCCAACGCCGCGGTGCTCTTCGCCTGGGTGGTGGTCTTCCCGCTGGTCGCCGGCCTGTGGATCGGCGCCCGGCGGGACACGCTGGCCGCCCTGCGGGACCGCGCCGAACGCCTGGAACGCGAGCAGGAGGCGCGCGCCGACCGGGTACGCGCCGAGGAGCGGGCCCGGATCGCCCGGGAGATGCACGACGTGGTGGCGCACCGCGTCTCGCTCATGGTGGTGCACGCCGGGGCGCTGGAGGTGACCGCCGCGGAGCCGGCCACCGTCGAGGCGGCCGCCCTGATCCGCTCCACCGGCCGGGCGGCCCTCACCGACCTGCGCGAGGTGCTGGGCGTGCTGCGCCAGCGGGCCGGCGACGGCACCCCGCTTCCGCCGACCGGCCTCGACGCGGTCGACGAGCTGATCCGGGAGTCGCGGGCGGCCGGCCTGCGGGTGGACCGGCGGGACGAGGGGACGCCCGAGCCGGTGCCCGGCGGGGTGGCCCGGACCGTGCACCGGGTTGTCCAGGAGGGGCTGACCAACGTCCGCAAGCACGCCCCGGCCGCGGCGGTCACGGTCCGCCTGCGGCACCTGCCCGACGGGATCGAGGCCGCCGTCCGCAACGGGCCGTCCGCCCGGCCCGGCACCGCCCTGCCCGGCGCGGGGCTCGGCCTGGTGGGGCTGCGCGAGCGGGTCGAGCTGGCCGGCGGGCGGCTGTCGGCCGGCCCGACCGACGACGGCGGTTTCCTGCTGCGGGCGCTGGTGCCGTTGGAGGACCCCACATGATCCGCACCGTGATCGCCGACGACGAGCAGCTGGTCCGCGCCGGTCTGCGGCTGATCCTGGAGGCCGCACCCGACATCGCGGTGGTGGGCGAGGCGGCCGACGGGGCCGAGGCGCTCGCCGCCGCCGTGCGGCTGCGTCCCGACGTGGTGCTGCTCGACGTGCGGATGCCCGGCACCGACGGGCTGACCGCCGCACCGCTGATCGTCGCCGCGGGCCCGAAGGTCGTCATGCTCACCACTTTCGACCAGGACGAGTACGTGCACGGCGCGCTGCGCGCCGGCGCGGTCGGTTTCCTGCTCAAGGACACCCCGCCCCGGGAACTCGCAGCCGCCGTGCGGACCGTGGCGGCCGGCAACGCCATGCTCGCCCCGACGGTGACCCGACGGTTGATCAGCTCGTTCGCGGAGCGCGGCCCGGCCCGGCGGGACGCCGCCCGGCAGCGGCTGGCCCGGCTCACCGACCGGGAGGCGGCGATCGTCCGGGAGGTGGCCCGCGGCGACGCGAACGCCGACGTGGCCCGCCGGCTCGGCACGAGCGAGGCCACCGTGAAGACCCACGTCAGCCGCGCGCTGGCCAAGCTCGACGTGGCCAACCGGGTCCAGCTCGCCATCCTGGTCCACGACGCCGACCTGCTGGAGGAGTAGGGCGCCGCTCAGTGGCGGGCGGCGGCCCGGGCGCGGGCGCGGCGGCGTGCCCAGCGGGCGAGCTCGAACAGGCCGGTGACCGCCACCGAGATGCCGACCCCGGCGAGCAGGCCCTGGACCGGGTTGTGCGCGAAGGCCAGCCCGCCGAAGTAGCCGAGCAGGCCGCAGTAGATGCCCCAGGTGCCGCAGGCCAGCGCGTCGTACATGAGGAAGGAGCGGAACGGGTAGCGGACCGCGCCCATGGTCAGGGTGACCGCGGTCCGGCCGCCCGGGACGTACCGGGAGGTGGTCAGGATGACGCCGCCGCGCCGGTCGACCGCCCGGCGCGCCCACTCGGAGCTCGCCCGGCGGCGGCTGTCGACGGGCAGCCGGGCCAGCCGGCGCGCGCCCCCGCCGCGCCCGATGGCGTAGGAGATGTTGTCGCCGAGCAGTGCGCCGAAGGCGGCGGCCACGATCACGCCGAGCACGTTCGGCTCCCCGCCGGCCGCGAAGACCCCGGCGGTGATCGCCACCGTCTCGCCCGGCACCGCCGGGAAGAACGCGTCGACCGCGGTGACCACGATGATCACCAGGTACGCCCACGGCGAGGTCACCGTCTGGTGCAGCAGGTCGAGCACGTCCCCCATGCACCCATGCTCGGTGGTGGGGTGTCAGCGGGGTGCGGAAACGGCTCCGGCCAGAGCGGGCAGCTTGTCCTCGGCGGTCGGCCCGTGCGAGGTGAGCAGCACCGGCGTGCCCAGCTCGGCCGCCACCGCCGCCGGCCAGTCGGCGGGCGCCTCGTCGAGGACCGGGCGGGCCCGGAGCAGCCGGGCCGTGAGCGCGGCCTGGCGGTCCAGGTCACCGGGCGGGCCCGGGACGAGCCGGTCGGCGGTCTCATAGCGGCGGCAGATCCGGAGGGCCGGACCGGCCAGGTCGAGGTGGGTGAGGGCCAGCCCGTCCACCCCGCCGGCCACCTCCAGCGCGTAGCGGTGGGCGACCGCGTCGAAGTGGCCGAACCGGAACCGGCCCTGCCACGGATTGGTCGGGTTGCGCGAATCGGTGAACGGCAGCGCCGGGTCCCCGGTGACCAGCGGCCCGGGGCCGTGCCGGGTGGTGGTCACCCGCAGCACACCGAGCCGCTGCCCGCTCCCGGCCAGCCCGGCCTCGGCGAGCAGTGCCTCCGCGTTGGCGAAGGTGGTGGTGCTCCACGTGGTGTACGGGTGGAAGCCGTGCCACTCGTCCAGCAGCACCCCCTGCGCCCCCTCGAAGACGCAGGTCCCCGCCCGGAGCGCCCCGGACAGCCACGTCCGCTCGACGATCGCCACCCGGTCGGCGAACCCGGCGTACGCGGGCAGGCAGTCCTCGACCGGCGGGGCGTCCAGCGGGCCGAGTTCGGCGGTGAGCCGGTCCCGCAGCGCGGTGAGCCGCCGGCGCAGCACCGCCGGGCGGCGGCAGTCCGCCACCCGGGGCGCCTCGTCGGGGTGGGCGAGGCCGTACGCGACCGCCTCGCCCACCCCCAGCCCGCAGGAGCCGTGCCGGTCGGCTCCCCGGGCGATCTCCCGCGCCCGGTTGGCGGCCCGGTGGTACGGGGTGGCCAGCAGCGCCTCCCCGTCCACGGTCAGCCGGTCGAGCGCGTCGGGCACCCCGACCGCCGTGAGGTGGTCGGCCTCGGCGGCCAGCGCCAGCGGGTCCACCACCACGTGCCGCGACAGGTGCGTACCGACGCCGGGGCGGAACGTCCCGGAGCCGAACTGCGCGAACGTGTGGTGCCGCCCGTCGCGCAGCACGACGTTGTGCGCCGCCTGCGCGCCCCCGTTGAACCGGACGACCGTGTGCACCGGCCGGCTCGCGCAGAGCCAGTCGACGACGGTGCCCTTGCCGGCGTCGCCGTAGCCGAGGTCGACCACCATCACGTGGCTCACAGCCGGGTGACCCCGCTGCCGTCGGTCGGGGCGAACGGCAGCGTGGCCACCGCGCGCCGGTCACCGCCGAGGCGGGCGAGCGCCCGGGAGACGGTCGGGCCGGCCGTCGACCCGGCCCGGTCCAGGTCGCGCAGCCCGGTGTCCAGGTCGACGGCCTGCTCGCCGAGGCCGACGGTGAGCGCGATGGTCTCGCAGACCGCGTCGAGGTCGTCCAGCTCGACGGCGTGCTGCCCGAGCAGGTCCCGCCAGAAGTCGAGCACCTTGCGGCTGCCCGCGTACGCGCTGCCGGCCGGGAGCAGGTAGTAGGTGTCCCAGCGCCGGGTCACCTCGTCGACGATCTGCCGCAGCGGCACGTTCTCGCGCAGGTCGTCGCCGATCAGCCGGGCCACCTGCCGCCGGTCCACCCGGGGGTACGCCAGCTCGTCGCCGATGATGAACAGGTAGCCGCGCCGCCCCCGCTTCGCCCAGCTGTCGGTGACCGTGTGCCGCGCCATGAAGTACAGCGCCAGCTCGTACGACTCGGTCATCTGGCCGCCACCGCCGCCCTCCAGCACGATCCGGCCGAGGTCGTCGTCCATCCGGTTGTCGGACTCGAACTGGCCGATCTGCAACGGCACCCGGTCGCAGGTGGCGTCGCCGATCGCGCCGAACAGCAGCTGCGGGTCGCGGGCGTACCCCTGCCGGAGCAGCAGGCCGAGCAGCTGCGGGAGCTTGCTCTGGAGCACCCGGGGCACGTGCCCCATCGAGCCGGTCACGTCGAAGAGCACCGCGATGGGCGTCGACCGGGGGTGCTCGTCCGAGTCGCGGCTCTCGCGGACCGCGCCGCGCGGGTCGAGCGCGGGGTGCACCGTGCGCGCCCCGCTGTCGCTGTAGGAGAAGGCGCTCGCGCCGGTGGCCCGCCGGTAGCGGTCGGCGGCGTCGTACACGTCGGTGGACCAGATTCCGCTGCCCATGGCAGCCTCCCTAGGGATTGAGGGTGAAGGGTCGGAAGGTGCGGGGGCCGTAGCGGCGTTCCAGCACCTCGTCGAGTTCGCCGAGCAGCCGCCAGGCGTCGTCGGGACGCGCGGCGAGCTTCGGGCGCCGGCAGCCGGCCGCGAAGGCGCGCAGCTCGCGCGGGGCCCGGTCGGCCATCAGCCAGGTCATGCAGCGCGCGGCCATGGCCAGGTCGGTGCCCGGGCCGGCGGGCCGCCGCGCGGTCACCTCGGCCGGGTACCACTCCTCGTGCCCGGGGACCAGCGCCGGGACGGCGCCCTCGCCGACCACCGCGAAGCACCAGTCGACCAGGACCACGCCGTGCGCGTCCGGCTCGATGAGCACGTGCCGGGGGAGCACCGCGCCGTGCACCACCCCGGCCCGGTGGGCCAGGCCGAGGGCGACCAGCAGCCGCCGCCACATCCAGGCCGCGTCGCGCGGGTCCACCCCGTCCGGGTACGCGCGGCGCACCTCGTCGAGGCTGTGCAGCCCCGGTGCCGCGGCCACCACGTTGACCAGCCGTTCCGCGCCGGTCGCCGGGTCCTGGACGGGCAGGTGGTCGACGAGCCGGGGCACGTAGGGCAGGTGCCGCGGGTCGCCCCGCTCGGCGATCCGGCGCAGGGCGCGCGCCTCGCGGGCCATGAGGTCGTTGTCGGCCGGATCGCGGGGCAGCTTGAGCAGCCGGTCACGCCCGACGTCGTAGAGGTCGGCCAGGTCCCCGACGTACGCGATCCGGCGCAACGCGTAGTCGCCGAGGTGGGCGTCGCGGCCGCCCCGCCAGCGGGCGGTCACCGTCATCAGCGCGTCGGTGGCGGCGGCGCGTACCCCCGGGTCGAGCGCGCCGAGCCGGTCGGGGTGCAGGGCCGTGACCAGCTCGCGGTAGCGGCGGGCCGGCGCGTCGGTGCCGAACAGGTCGGCGTCGCCGCGCGCGGTGGCGACCAGCCGGATGGCCTCCTCGGTCCTCACCGCACCGTCTCCTCCCGGGCGGGGCGCAGGAGCGCCGGGTGGAGGAGCCGGGCGTCGCCGGCCCGGTAGAGCTTGGCCCGGGGCCCGCCGCGCGCGCCGCCGCGTTCGGTGCTGGCGCCGGTGCTCTCCACGAAGCCGGGCACGGACAGCACCTTGCGGTGGAAGTTGCCGGCGTGCAGCGGGTGCCCCCAGACCGTCTCGTAGACGGCCCGCAGCTCGGTGATGGTGAACTCGGGTTCGAGGAAGCGGGTGGCCAGTGGCGTGTACTCCAGCTTGGACCGGGCCCGCTCCAGCCCGTCGTCGATGATCCGGCCGTGGTCGAAGGCGAGTTGCCGGCTCGTCAGCGCGGTCACCGGCAGCCAGACGGCGTCGTCGGCGTCGGTGTCGGCGACCGGGTCGGGCAGGTCGGGGGCGAAGGCCAGGTGGGCGACCGAGACCACCCGCATCCGCGGGTCCCGGTCGGGCCCGCCGTAGGTGGCGAGCTGCTCCAGGTGGACGCGGCGCAGCCGCTCGCCGCCGAGCCCGGTCTCCTCGGCCAGCTCGCGGCGGGCGCCGGTGGCGAGGTCCTCGTCGGGGCGGACGAAGCCGCCGGGCAGCGCCCAGTGCCCCGTGTAGGGCGGGGCGGCCCGGCGGATCAGCAGCACGTGCAGAGCGCCCTCGCGGATGGTCAGCGCCACCACGTCGACGGTGACGGCGACCGCCGGGTAGTCCCGAGGGTCGTACGCGGCCAGGAAGTCCTGCTCGTTCACGGCGTCCCGTCTCTCTCATCTTGAGAACAACTCAATCCGAGAACAACTTAGCGCACGAAAGAGGGGACCTCAAGCCCCTCTTTCCTCAGCGGACGGTGCCCACCAGATGCGGCCGGCCCTGCCGCGCGTCGTGCAGCGCGAAGTCCCAGGTCGGGCCCGTGGCCGTGGCACTGAAGGCCACCGTGGACGGCAGCGGCACGGGCAGCTTGAACGCCACCTCCACCGTGTAGGCCTCCGGCAGCCGGCTCTCCAGCGCGGCCAGGCAGCGCGCCTTGCTCCACATGCCGTGCGCGATCGGGCGTGGGAAGCCGAACAGCCGCGCGCCCAGCCGGGACGTGTGGATCGGGTTGTGGTCGCCGGAGACCCGCGCGTAGTCGGTGCCCACCCGGGGGGTCACCCGCCAGTGCGCCGAGGCGGCCGGCGGGGTCGGGCGGTCACCCCGGTCGGGCCGCGGGCCGCCGCCCGCCGTGCGCTGCTTCCCGAGGTACGTCGAGACGCCGCGCCAGACCTCCTCCCCGCCGACCGAGCCGACCAGCACCACGTCGAGCTGCCGGCCCCGCTCGTGCGGGCGCAGGTTCTCGGCGTACGTGCGGAAGTCCACCGTCTCGCCGACCTCGACCGGCCGGTGCACAATGATCCGGTTCGCCACGTGCACCACCCCGGTCAGCGGGATGGGGAACTCCGGCGCGGTCATCAGCCGCAGCGACAGCGGAAAGCCCAGCACGTGCAGGTACGTCGCCGGCAGCCGGTCGGCCAGCCGGAACCCGCAGACCCGGTCGTAGTCCGCCAGGTGGGCCGGGTCGACCGGCACACCGGAGACAGCCAGCTCCACGGCGGGCACGTCCGGCCGGCGCCGGCCACCCATGCCGGGCAGCGCCCCCAGCAGGGCCCGCCGGTAGAGCGCCCCCGGCGCCGGCAGCCGCGGCAGGTCCAGGCGCAGGCGGCCGTCCGGCCCGGTGCGCTCCGGAGCGACCAGGGTGGCCGCGCCGCCCGACGTGACCGCGGTGGCCGCGCCGGACAGGTCGCGGGTGCGGTCGTCGGCCAACGCGGACAGGTCCTGGGTGCGGTCCTGGGTCAGCGCGGACAGGTCCTGGGTGCGGTCCGGGGCCAGCGCGGACAGGTCCTGGGTCGCCTCGACCGGCGGCTCCGGGGCGTCCCGGGCGGCGAGCGCCGCGCGGGCCGAGGTGAGGTCCTGGGTCGGGCCCTCGATCAGCTCGTGCACCGACAGCTCCTCGGCCGGCTCCTCCGGCCGCTGCTTCCGCCGCGCCATCACGCCCCCAGCAGGCTCTGGCCGCAGACCCGGACCACGTTGCCGGTGACCGCGCCGCTCGCCGGCCAGGACAGCCAGCCGATCGTCTCGGCCACGTCCACCGGCAGGCCGCCCTGGGCCATGCTGTTCATCCGCCGGCCTGCCTCACGGATCATCAGCGGGATCCGGGCGGTCAGCCGGGTCTCGATGAAGCCGGGTGCGACCGCGTTCAGGCTGATGCCCCGCTCGCGCAGCACCGGGGAGAGGGAGTCGACCAGGCCGATCACCCCCGCCTTGCTGGTCGCGTAGTTGGTCTGGCCCCGGTTGCCCGCGATGCCGGCGATCGAGGAGACCGAGACGATCCGGCCGCCGGCCGGGATCAGGTCCCGCTCCAGCAGCACGTCGTTGATCCGCTCCTGGCTGGAGAGGTTCACGTCGATCACCGAGTCCCAGCGGTCGGCGTCCATCCGGCCGAGCGTCTTGTCCCGGGTGATGCCGGCGTTGTGCACCACCACGTCGACCCGGCCGTGCCGGCTCGCCAGGTGCTCGGCCAGCCGGGTCGGTGCGTCCGCGGCGGTCAGGTCGAGCTGCACGGCGCTGCCGCCGATCTCGTTGGCCACCGCGGCCAGCTCGTCACCGGCGGCCGGGATGTCCAGCGCGACGACCGAGGCGCCGTCCCGCGCGAGCACCCGGGCCAGCGCCGCGCCGATGCCCCGGGCCGCCCCGGTGACCAGGACCACCTGGCCGTCCAGCGGCCGGTCCCAGTCGGCCGGCGCGGCGGCGGTCCCGGCGCCGACCCGGATCACCTGCCCGGAGACGTACGCGGACCGGCCGCTGAGCAGGAAGCGCAGGGTGGACTCCAGGCTGACCGGGGTGCCGGCGTCGCCGTCCTTCGTGACGTACACGAGCTGGGCCGTCACACCACGGCCGAACTCCTTGCCGATGCTGCGGGTCAGCCCCTCCAGCGCACGCTGGGCGGTGGCCTCCCGGGGCGAGCCGCACTCGGCCGGCGGGGTGCCCAGCACGATCACCCGGCCGCTGGGCAGCAGCGCCCGGGCCTGCGGGTGGAAGAAGTCGTAGAGCTGGCGCAGGCCGGTGGAGTCGGCGATGCCGCTGGCGTCGTACACCAGGGCCGCGAAGCCGGCGGTGGCGTCGGTGACGGCGGCCGGGTCGACCAGCTCGACCCCGGCGGCGGTCAGCACCTTGCCCACCGGCTCGGCGAGCCGGCCACCGGTCGACGAGCCGAGCAGGACCGGCCCGGGGACGAGCGGGTCGCCCGGCGTGTGCCGGCGCAGGCGGGGCGGGTCGGGCAGCCCGAGGCGCTTGACCAGCGCGCGGCCGGCCCCCGATTGGACGAAGCTCGCGTACCTGTCGGTCATAGGCGTAGCCTACTGGCGAGTAGGGTTCGGGCAACAGCTTCGAGGAGGCCGATCGTGCAGAGTGTCCGGCGGGTCGCGGTGATCGGCGGCAACCGCATCCCCTTCGCCCGCTCCAACTCGCGCTACGCGCACGCGTCCAACGCGGACATGCTCGGCGCGGCGCTGGACGGGCTGGTCGCCCGGTTCGGGCTGGCCGGGCAGCGGGTCGGCGAGGTGGTGGCCGGCGCCGTGCTCAAGCACTCCCGGGACTTCAACCTCACCCGCGAGGTGGTGCTCGGTTCCCGGCTCGACCCGCACACCCCGGCGTACGACATCCAGCAGGCCTGCGGCACCGGTCTGGAGGCCGCCATCCTGGTCGCCAACAAGATCGCCCTCGGGCAGATCGAGGTCGGCATCGCCGGCGGCGTCGACACCACCTCCGACGCGCCCCTCGCGGTCAACGAGGACCTGCGCCGGACCCTGATCCAGCTCAACTCCGCCCGGGCCCTCGGCGAGCGGCTCAAGCTCGCCGCCAAGCTCCGACCGCTCCAGCCGTTCAAGCCGGAGATCCCGCGCAACGCCGAGCCGCGCACCGGGCTGTCGATGGGCGACCACGCCGCGAAGACGGCGCTGCGCTGGAACATCGACCGGCAGGCCCAGGACGAGTTGGCGCTCCGCTCGCACCAGCGGCTCGCCGCCGCGTACGAGAAGGGGTTCTTCGACGACCTGATGACCCCCTACCTGGGGCTCACCCGCGACCAGAACCTCCGCCCGGACACCAGCCTGGAGAAGCTCGCCTCGCTCAAGCCGGTCTTCGGCGCCAAGGGCCCGGACGCCGAGGCGGCCACCATGACCGCCGGCAACTCCTCGCCGCTCACCGACGGGGCGTCCACTGTGCTGCTGGCGTCCGAGGAGTGGGCGCGGGAGCACCACCTGCCGGTGCTGGCCTGGTTCTCCTGGTCCGAGACCGCGGCCGTGGACTTCGTGCACGGCGACGAGGGCCTGCTGATGGCCCCCGCGTACGCGGTGCCCCGGATGCTGGCCCGGGCCGGGCTGACCCTGCAGGACTTCGACTACTACGAGGTCCACGAGGCCTTCGCCTCGCAGGTGCTGGCCACCCTGGCCGCCTGGGAGTCGCCGGAGTTCTGCAAGGAGCGGCTCGGCCTGGACGCGCCGCTCGGCGCGATCGACCGCGACCGGCTCAACGTCAACGGGTCCTCGCTGGCCGCCGGGCACCCGTTCGCGGCCACCGGCGGCCGGATCGTGGCGACCCTGGCCAAGCTCCTCGACCAGAAGGGGAGCGGGCGCGGCCTGATCTCCATCTGCGCGGCCGGTGGGCAGGGCGTCACCGCGATCCTGGAGCGCTGACGCCGACGCCCGCCCGGGTGGATGGACCCGGGCGGGCGTCCGGTGTTCCGGTCAGCTGCCGAGGGTGAACTTCTCCCACGGGCCGATCGCGGTGCGGTTGGCGATCAGGGGTGCGGTGCCTGCGCTGTCGGCGGTGACGTAGCGGCTGTTGACCGCCGCCTTGAGGCTGACCGTGCCGTCGGTGTTGCGGATCAGGGTGAACTTCTCCCAGGCGCCGGCGCTGGTCCGGTTGGCGATCAGCGGCTTGGTGCCGGTGCCGTCGGCGCTGACGATCAGCCGGTTGGCCCAGGCCAGGAGCGCCACCTTGCCGCCGCCGAGGTCGAGCACGTCGAACCGCTGCGCGGTGCCGGCGCTGGTGCCGCTGGCGATCAGCGGCTTGACGCTGCCGCTGTCCGCGGTGACGAAGCGGCCGTTGGCGCCCGCCTTCAGCGTGCGCCCCACGTTGGCGACGTCAACCCGGTAGAACTTCTGCTCGGTGCCGATGGTCTTGCCGTTGGCGATCAGCGGCGTGGTCGCGTTCGCGGTCGCGGTCACGTACCTGCCGCCGGCGACGGACTGCAGGCTGATCGTTCCGTCCGCGTTGCTGACCAGGGTGAACCGCTCGGTGTCGCCGACCACCACGGTCTGGTAGGTGAGCGCCGCCACCCCGGCCGTGTCCGCGGTGACGTAGCGGCCGGCCGAACGCAGGAACAGGGCGACCTTGCCGTTGCCGGCATCGACCAGGTCGAGCCGGGCGGCCGGGCCGAGATCCGACCGGTCCGCCCCGAGCGAGGGCCACGGCACGTTGGCCATCGGGGCGACGTACCGGAGGGCGGACGTGGTGAGCAGACCGACGGTGCCGGTGCGGGGCAGCACGCTCACCCCGTGGGTGGTGTCGTCCTTGCGCCCGTCCGTGCCGGTGGCCCGGACGGAGACGCTGTACGTGTTCCGGGTGGCATACCGGTGGGTGGCCACCGGCGTGTCCTGGGTGACGACCGTGCCGTCGCCGAAGTCGAACCGGTAGGTGGCGATCGGCGCGACCCCCGGCACGGTGGCCGAGGCGTCGACGGTGACCGAGCCCGTGTCGAGGTCCGGCGTGAGGGCGAACCGGGTGTCCGGGCCGCGGACGGTCTCGACCGCCCCCCGGTCGGCGTAGGGCAGCGGCCCGGCCCCCGTGTTCGGCACCGCCGGATCGTCCACCCGGGCGGTGCCGTTGCGGTCGGTCGCCGGGAAGCCCGGGGCGGCCGAGTTGGCCGAGTCGTATCCGCCCGTCGGGCCCGGGGTGTCCAGGTCGTGGGCGGCCTGGCCGGAGGCGGCGCGGAACGCCGCCAGGCCCATCCGGGCGCCGTTCCAGTCGTAGATCGTCGAGGATCCGGCGGTGTACCTCTCGACGAGGTTGTAGTCGACCACCGTGTCGGCGGTGGCGCCGCCGCCGACGGCGATCTCCGCCCCGCTTCCGGAGGGCGACGAGCAGGACACCTGGGAGCCGGTCTTGACGAGCCGGTTGTTCTGCACCGAGACGCCGGAGGAACTTCCGTCGACGCGGATGCTGTCCAGGCAGCGGTCCGTGAGCGTGTTGTTGGTGATCGCCGTACCGACGGCGCCGGCGTTGTGGATGCCGTGGCCGGCGCCCAGTCCGATCTCGTTGTTCACCACCGTCGTCCCGCGCGCGCTCGACGCGACACTGACGGCGGCTCCGGTGAAGCGATCGAGGGAGCTGCCGACGATCGTGTTGCCGGCGCCCTCGACCCGGATCCCGACACTCTGCTCGACGGGGTCGTTCGGGTTGCCGATGACGTTCACCGACGACAGGCGTACGCCGGAGGTCGTGTCGTCCAGCAACACGCCGGTGGTCAGCGAACTGCCGGAGACGGAAGAGCGGCTCAGGACCGAGTCGGTGACACCGGAGAAGCGCACGACCGTGCCGGTCACACCGCCCGTCAGGGAGTAGCCGCCGCCCTCGACCGTGATGCGGGCGGCGTTGCGGATGTCGAGTGCGGGGCCGTCGACCGCGCCGGGGACCTGGATCCGTTCGATCGTGATGTCGTGCTGGCCGTCGATGGTGATCCCGGCCGCCGGGCCGCTCAGCTGCGAGCTGGAGGGACCGCCCCGGAAGACGATGGGCGCGTCCGGCGTGCCGGAGCGGGTGACCGTGACGTGTTCCTGGTAAACGCCTCCGCTGATCTCGACGGTCTGCCCGGCCGAGACGACCGACGCCGCGGCGCCGATCGAGCAGAACGGCTGGTCGTAGGTGCCGGGCCCGGTGTCGGAGCAGGTGGTGACCGTCGGCCGGACGTAGAGGGTGGTCCCGTCCGTGGCCTGTGCGGGGCCGGCGAGGGTCAGGAGTGAGCCACCGGCCAGCGCGGCTGCGGCGAGCCCGGCGAGAAGAGGTTTACGCATGCTGATCCTCGGTTCGAGGAGGAGGAAGGGGGACCCAGGAGGGGTCAGCGACGATCTTCGCTGGTCGGCAGGTCTCCCGCTGTCCCGACCGGCATAACGGGCGGCGGATTTCCAGGTGGACGAAACCGCCCGATGTCCGCCAGGACTTCGCCACCGGGAGGAGGCCTCCGCCGGGCTCTACCGCGCCCCCACCGGCCGCCCCGTCCCGCCTGATCCGGCTCGTGGGCCGGCGGGAGCGCTGGTCGGCGGGTACGGGAGAATGGGCCCGTGACGATCCCGAACGTGCTCGCCAACCGCTACGCCTCGCCCGAGCTGGTCGCCCTCTGGTCGCCCGAGGAGAAGGTACGCATGGAGCGGCGGCTCTGGCTCGCCGTGCTCAAGGCCCAGCGTGACCTCGGCGTGCCGGTGCCGGACGGGGTGGTCGAGGCGTACGAGCGGGTGGTCGACGACGTGGACCTGGCCTCGATCGCGGAGCGCGAACGGGTCACCCGGCACGACGTGAAGGCCCGGATCGAGGAGTTCAGCGCCCGCGCCGGTCACGAGCACGTGCACAAGGGGATGACCTCCCGGGACCTCACCGAGAACGTCGAGCAGCTCCAGGTCCGGGCCTCGCTGGAGCTGATCCGGGACCGGGTGGTCGCCACCCTGGTCCGGCTGGCCTGGCACGCCCACGAGTACTCGGGCCTCGTGATGACCGGCCGGTCGCACAACGTCGCCGCGCAGGCCACCACGCTGGGCAAGCGCTTCGCGTCCGCCGCCGAGGAGCTGCTGATCGCGTACGAGCGGCTGACGGACCTGATCGACCGTTACCCGCTGCGGGGCATCAAGGGGCCGGTGGGCACCGCCGCCGACCAGCTCGACCTCTTCGACGGCGACGCCGGAAAGGTGGCCGAGCTGGAGCGCCGGGTCGCCGAGCACCTGGGTTTCGCCCGGGTGCTGGACAGCGTCGGCCAGGTCTACCCGCGTTCGCTGGACTTCGACGTGCTCTCCGCGCTGGCCCAGGTCGCCGCCGCGCCGTCGTCGCTGGCCACCACGATCCGGCTCATGGTGGGCCAGGAGCTGGTCACCGAGGGCTTCAAGCCGGGCCAGGTGGGCTCCAGCGCTATGCCGCACAAGATGAACACCCGCTCGTCGGAGCGGGTGAACGGCTTCGCGGTGATCATCCGGGGCTACCTGTCGATGGTCGGCGAGCTGGCCGGCGACCAGTGGAACGAGGGGGACGTCTCCTGCTCGGTGGTCCGCCGGGTGGCCCTGCCGGACGCCTTCTTCGCCGCCGACGGCCTGTTCCAGACGTTCCTCACGGTGCTGGACGAGTTCGGGCCGTACCCGGCGGTCATCAACCGGGAGCTGGAGCGGTTCCTGCCGTTCCTGGCGACCACCAAGATCCTGGTCGCGGCGGTCCGCCGGGGCGTCGGCCGGGAGGTCGCGCACGAGGTGATCAAGGAGCACGCGGTCGCCGTGGCGCTGGCCATGCGGGAGAAGGGCGCCGCCGAGAACGACCTGTTCGACCGGCTCGCGGCCGACGGGCGGCTGGGCCTGAGCCGGGCCGAGATCGACGCCCTCGTCGCCGACCGCAACGCCTTCGTCGGCGCCGCCGGCGCCCAGGTCGACCGGGTGACCGCCCGCATCGCCAAGATCGTGGAAGCCCACCCCGAGGCCGCCGCCTACTCACCGCCCCCCATCCTCTGAGGGAGGTCAGGAGCCGGGAGTGGGGGTTTCGCCGGCGGTCCGGAGGTTGGGGGCGCTGGCCGGTTCGGCGATGCCGCCGGGCGCGGAGGCGATCTCCGGGTCGTGGGCGGTCTCGGCCGCGATCATCGGCTGGTCCGGCGGCATGACGTCGGGCGTCTTGGGTACGACGATCACCGCCGTCCCGTACGCGCAGATCTCCATCCACATCTCGCCGCAGTCCCGGCTGTCGAAGCGCATGCCGATCACCGCGTTCGCGCCGAGCCGCATGGCCTCCTCGCCGAGTCGGGCCACGGAGTCGGTACGCCAGCGGGTGAGGTTGTCCGGCGCCATCGGGTCGTAGGCGCCACCGCGCAGGTTCTTGACCCCCTCGCGGTACGGGTTGCGGGTCCGCGCCATCGAGGAGACCACTTCGCCGAGGATCTGGCGGATCTCGTAGCCGGGCAGTTGATCCGTCGTCACGACCAGCACGGTTCCGATGCTGTCAGCCGTCGGGCGGCCGGTTCGTGAGCCGTGTTCACCTGATCGGATGCTGCAAAACGGCGCGGCGCGGACGGTCGGGGTGCCACCGACCCATCCGCGCCGCACCGGCGCTAACCGTCAGACACCGGCCGTCGAGGTGATCCAGGCCCGGTTGTACGCGACACTGCCGTAGTTCTGGATGCTGGAGCCGTCGGCGGTCGAGGCCACGCCGACCTGCCGGCCGTTGTAGAACTGCGGGCCGCCCGAGTCGCCCCGCCAGGCGTTGCCGTTGATCCGGGTGCTGCGGATCGCCTGGCCGCCGTAGGCGTCGGTCGCGTTGGTGCTGGTCACCTGCACGTTGGCGGTCTTGAGCTGGCTGGACGCGCTGCAGCCGCTGTAGCAGGTCATGCCCCAGCCGTAGATCGAGTTGGTGGAGCCGACCGGCGGGTTGCTGCTGGCCAACGTCACGGTGGAGGTGCTGACCGCGCTGGACAGGCGGAGCAGGGCGAGGTCGTTGCGGGTGTAGGAGGCGCTCACCGTGCGGGTGACCCCGCCGGAGGCGCGGTAGACGCTGCCGATCCGCACCGACATGGTGCCGCTGACGCAGTGCCGGGCGGTGAGCACCCACTGGGACGCGATCACGCTGCCGGAGCAGGTGAACGAGCCGTTGCTGAACACGGCGGCGGCCCACGGGGCGGACGAGACGGTGCTGCCACCGATGATCGGCTGCGGGCCGGCCGGCGCGGCGGTGGCGCCGGAGGCGGTGGCGAGCACCCCGGCGAGGGTGGTGGTCAGCACGGCGAGCAGGGGACGGAGACGCATCTCGGGGGACTCCTTCTGCGGAGAGGGCTGCCCGGGGTCGCCGGGCAGGTGGTGACCGCCGGGCGGGGTGGACCCGGCGGTCGGAGCCGATTAACTCATCGACGTCGGACGATGCATGCTAAGGGCGGGCCGATGTCCGTCACAAGAGTTAAATCGAAATCCAGCGATGTTACGGCGCGTCGGGGGCGATCCGCCCTCCCGCCTGTCGGAAACCGGTCGGACCGGCGGGCATCCGCGGGGAAATGCCTGGTGGGAGCCCTGGCGCCCGAAGTTGCCCGCCACCGCCGGCAACGAATTCATATCGACGCCGCAACGAACGCGTATCGGCCCTCCGCCCGGGCGGCCGGTTACGCCGATCACTGCCTGAGCGGGCACCGGCCGGTGCGGGCGGGACGGCATCTGCCAGGTAGGCTGGCTGCGCTCGCCCGTAGTGGGCCGGCACCCAACTGCGTACACAGTCAGGAGTGCCCCGTGCCTCGCGTCGTCGTCGACGTCATGCTCAAGCCCGAGATCCTCGATCCTCAGGGCCAGGCCGTCGCAAACGCGCTGCCCCGGCTCGGCGTCAGCGACGTCGCCTCGGTTCGGATCGGCAGGCGGATCGAGATCGAGTTCACCGGCGAACCGGACCTGGACCGGGCCCGGGAGATCGCCGACAAGCTGCTCGCCAACCCGGTGATCGAGGACTTCACCGTCCGCCTGGTCGAGGCCGACGAGACCGCGGACGCCCGCTCGTGAGCGCGCGGGTCGGTGTGGTGACGTTCCCCGGCTCGCTCGACGACGGGGACGCGGCCCGGGCCGTCCGGATCGCCGGCGCCGAACCGGTCCGGCTCTGGCACGACGACCCGGCCCTGCACGGCGTCGACGCCGTGGTGCTGCCCGGTGGCTTCTCCTACGGCGACTACCTGCGCTGCGGGGCGATCGCCCGGTTCGCCCCGGTGATGGGCTCGATCGTCGACGCCGCCCGCGGCGGCCTGCCGGTGCTCGGCATCTGCAACGGCTTCCAGATCCTCTGCGAGGCCCACCTGCTGCCCGGCGCGCTCACCCGCAACCAGCACCTGCACTTCCGCAACCGGGACCAGGTCCTCCGGATCGAGGCCGTCGGCACCGCCTGGACCAACGCGTTCCAGCCCGGCCAGGAGGTGCTCATCCCGGTCAAGAACGGCGAGGGCTGCTACGTCGCCGACCCGGCGACGCTGGACCGGCTGGAGGCCGAGGGCCGGGTGGTCGCCCGCTACGTCGGCGGCAACCCCAACGGATCGCAGCGCGACATCGCCGCGATCACCAACGAGGCCGGCAACGTGGTCGGCATCATGCCGCACCCCGAGCACGCGGTGGAGGCGCTCACCGGCCCCTCCCTGGACGGCCTGGGCTTCTTCACCTCGGTGCTCAAGCACCTGGTCGGGGCCCCGGCGTGACCGTGCGCGGCGGGATCATCGGTCGGCTCACCCGCCGCCACGGCGGCGAGCGCAGCGAGGAGAGGTCATGACCACCCATCCGGACCCGGCCCTGCGCGAGACGCCGGGCGTGGTGCCGCAGGCCGGCCCGGCCGACGACTGGGCCCTGGGCCTGGACACCGTGCCCCGCGCCGCCGGCACCCCCGAGGAGCTCCAGCCGTACGCCGAGCTGGGCCTCCGCGACGACGAGTACGACCGCATCCGGCACATCCTCGGCCGCCGGCCCACCCAGGCCGAGCTGGCCATGTACTCGATCATGTGGAGCGAGCACTGCTCCTACAAGTCGAGCAAGGTGCACCTGCGCCAGTTCGGCGAGAAGGCCCCGCCGAGTGACCGGCTGCTGGCCGGCATCGGCGAGAACGCCGGCGTCGTCCAGGTCTCCGACGAGCTGGCGGTGACCTTCAAGGTCGAGTCGCACAACCACCCGAGCTTCGTCGAGCCGTACCAGGGCGCGGCGACCGGCGTCGGCGGCATCGTCCGGGACATCCTCGCCATGGGCGCGCGCCCGGTCGCCGTGATGGACCCGCTGCGTTTCGGCGCGGCGGACCACCCGGACACCGCCCGCGTGCTCCCCGGCGTGGTGGCCGGCGTCGGCGGCTACGGCAACTGCCTGGGCCTGCCCAACATCGGCGGCGAGCTCGTCTTCGACCCCAGCTACCAGGGCAACCCGCTGCTCAACGCGCTCTGCCTCGGCGTGCTGCCGGTGTCCCGGCTGCAGAACAAGGCCGCAGCCGGGCCGGGCAACGTCGTGGTGCTGATGGGCGCCAAGACCGGCCGGGACGGCATCGGCGGCGTGTCGGTGCTGGCCAGCGCCACCTTCGACGAGGGCAGCGAGCAGCGCCGCCCGGCCGTGCAGGTGGGTGACCCGTTCACCGAGAAGCTGCTCATCGAGGCCTGCCTCGAGCTGTACGACGCCGAGCTGGTCGTCGGCATCCAGGACCTCGGCGGCGCCGGCCTGACCTGCGCTCTCACCGAGACGGCCGCCGCGGCCGGCACCGGCATGCGGGTCTGGCTGGAGCGGGTGCCGCTGCGCGAGCCCTCGATGGAGCCGCACGAGATCCTGGCCAGCGAGTCCCAGGAGCGGATGCTGCTGGTGGTTACGCCGGACAAGCTGGAGGCGGTGCTCAAGACCGCCGAGAAGTGGGGCGTGCTCGCCACCGCCATCGGTGAGGTCACCGCGCCGTCGCCGGACGGGCAGCCGGGCCGCCTGCTCATCACCTGGCGTGACCAGATGGTGGTCGACGTGCCGCCGGGCTCGCTGGTCGACGACGGCCCCGTCTACGCCCGCCCCATGCGCGAGCCGGCCGACCTGATCCTGCTCCAGGCCGACCGGGCCGAGACGCTGCCCCGGCCGAGCGACCCGGACGCGCTCCGGGAGACCCTGCTCCGCATGATCGCGTCGCCGAACCTGGCCGACAAGACCTGGGTCACCGAGCAGTACGACCGGTACGTGCTGGGCAACACCGTGCTCGCCCAGCCGGAGGACTCCGGCGTGATCCGGATCGACGAGCGGACCGGCCTGGGCGTCGCCCTGTCCGTCGACGGCAACGGCCGGTACGCCCGCCTCGACCCGTACCACGGGACGAAGCTCGCGCTGGCCGAGGCGTACCGGAACGTGGCGGTGACCGGCGCGAAGCCGATCGCCGTGACCAACTGCCTCAACTTCGGTTCCCCGGAGGACCCGGGCGTCATGTGGCAGTTCGCCGAGGCCGTGCGCGGCCTGGCGGACGGCTGCCTGGAGCTGGGCATCCCGGTGACCGGCGGCAACGTCAGCTTCTACAACCAGACCGGCGCGGCGGCCATCCACCCGACCCCGGTGGTCGGCGTGCTGGGCGTGCTGGACAACGTCGCGGAACGGGTGCCGATGGGCTTCGTGCCGCGGCCGGCCGGCGACCACGACCAGCTCTTCCTGCTGGGCGAGACGCACGTGGAGCTCTCCGGCTCGGAGTGGGCGTGGGTGACCCACGAGCACCTCGGCGGCATCCCGCCGCAGGTCGACCTGGCCCGTGAGCGGCAGCTCGCCGAGCTGCTCGCCGAGGCGGCCCGGGTCGGGCACCTCAGCTCCGCGCACGACCTCTCCGACGGTGGCCTCGCCCAGAGCCTGGTCGAGTCCTGCCTGCGGCGCGGCGTCGGTGCCCGGGTCGTGCTGCCGGAGCACTTCGCCGGCGGCTCGATGCCGTTCGTCTTCCTGTTCAGCGAGTCCGCCGGCCGCGTCCTGGTGTCGGTGCCGCGCGGGCACGAGAAGGCCTTCACCGCCCTCTGCGCCGAGCGCGGGGTGCCGTGGGAGTTCATCGGGGCCACCGACCCGGCCGGCGGCGCCCTGGAGGTGCACGGCCAGTTCCGGATCGGCCTCGACGAGCTGCGCGAGGCGCACACCGCCACCCTGCCGCGCCTCTTCGGCGGCGCGGAGGCGGCCCGGGTGGAGGTGGAGGCCACCCGCACCGGGACCACCACCGTCCTGCCGGCCACCGCCGAGCAGCCGGTCGGCGTCGACCCGGCCGAGGTCGCCGCCGAGCCGATCGCGCAGGCCGGCACCGCCGCGGCGGAGACCGAGACCGAGACCGGTGTCGGGCCGACCGCGCCGGCGGACGTCGCGGACGCTCCGGTGGCCGACGAGGCTCCGGCGGACGAGGCCGACACCACGACCGATGGTCCCGAGGCGGCGTCCGACCCGGACCGCTCCGCGACGGCCGCCGGTGACCCGGACCAGCGCCCCGCGCCGGATCAGCACTGAGGCCCTGGCCTTGGCCGTCTTCGCCCAGCCCGGCGCCGGCGCCCGGTTCGACTGGGGGCTGAGCGGGGCCGCGGAACTCGGCCGGGTCTGCGCCGCCCTGGTGGTGGTGGACGTGCTCTCGTTCACCACCGCCGTGGAGGTGGCGGTGAGCCGCGGCATGCGGGTACACCCGTTCCCGTGGGGCGAGCAGGCCGCCGAATACGCCCGCCGGGTCGGCGCCGTCGCGGCGGTGGGTCGCCGGAGGACGACCCCGGAGCATCCGTGGTCGCTTTCCCCGGCGGCCCTGCGCACCGCGCCGGTCGTCGCCGACCTGGTGCTGCCGTCGCCGAACGGCTCGGCCATCAGCGCCGCGGCGAGCGCCACCGGCGTGCCGGTGGTCGCCGCGTGCCTGCGCAACGCCCCCGCCGTCGGGCGCTGGCTCCGGGCCCAGGGGTACGGCTCGATCGACGCCCCCGTGGGGGTGGTGGCCGCCGGCGAACGCTGGCCGGACGGGTCGCTGCGTCCCGGGGTGGAGGACCAGCTCGGGGCGGCCAGCGTGCTGGACGCCCTCTCCGGGGTCCCCGGCGGGCTCTCGGTGGAGGCCGCCATGGCCTTGGCCGCCCTGGCCAGCACGCCTGACGTGCCGGCCGCGGTACGGGGCTGCGTCTCCGGCCGGGAACTCGTCGAGGGTGGCTTCGCCGAGGACGTGGCAGTCGCCATCGAAGTCGGCGTCTCCGACGTGGTGCCGGTGCTCCGCCGGGGCTACTTCGCCGCCGCCTGAGTCGTCCCCGATCGACCGCCCGGCGGTCGAACTCGGGAGTTTCCTGCGCGGCTGTCGAGCTGATGACCTCAGCGACTCAACGGTGGGCGGGTGGTCCGGTCCGTGGTGCGCGGATGACCTGGCGGCCCGCTGATCGTGGCAGCGTGTGTCGTCGCCGGTGTGAAGTGGCCGCCCGGCTGAGCCGGGCGGCCACTCTCCTCGTACGCGGTGGGGGGGCGCTCGCGCCCCGGGCGTCAGTCGTCCAGCCAGTCCAGGCGGCGACCGCTGCGGTCCTTCGGGGCGTCGGGTCGGGCCCGGCCGGCCTCGGCCGGGTCGGCGTAGTAGCCGCCGCCCTGGTCGTAGCCCTGGTTGTCGTAGCCACCGCCGCGCTGCTGCGGCGGCTGCTCCTGGCCGTAGCCGCCCTGCTGGCCGTAGCCACCCTGCGCCGGCTGGCCGTAACCGTCGCCGCCGCCGTAGCCGCCGCGCTGGTCGTAACCGGCGTAGCCGCCCGGCTGGCCGGCGTCGTACGCGCCGCCCGGCTGGCCGGCGTCGTATCCGGCCTGCTGGCGACCGTCGTAGCCGCCCTGGCGGTTGTCGTAGCCACCGGTCTGGCCGCTGTCGTAGCCACCGTTCGGGCCGCCGTCGTAGGCGCCCGCCGCGCCGTTGTCGTAGCCGCCCGCGGGACCGTTGTCGTAGCCGCCGGCCGGGGCGCCGTAGCCGCCACCGGCACCGTAGGCGTCCTGCTCCGCGCCGCGGCCGTACTGGCCCGGGCCGGGTTGCTCGTAGCCGCGGCCCTGCTCGGGCTGGTAGGTGCTGGTCGGGTACGGGTCGGCCGGCGGCGCGTACTGGGTGCTGTCACCGGTGTAGCGGCCGGTGGGCTCGTCGTAGCGCTCGTTGCCGTAGCCGCCGGCCGGCGCGGGCGGGTAGCCGGCGGCGCCGGCGCCGTACTCGGGGCTGCCGTAGCCGCCACCGGAGGACGGGGTGTTGCCGTAGCCGCTGCCCGAGGAGGGGGCGTTGCCGTAGCCGTTGGCGGCGCCGTAGCCGCCCGGACCGGCAGGCTCGTCGCCGTAGCCGCCGTAGCCGGGCTGCCCCGCCCCGACGCCGTACGAGGGGCCGGGAGGCGCGCCGTACGGGTCCGGCGGGACGTCGTCCACGACCGGGCGGTGCATCATGGTCGGCGCGTCGCTGAGCGAGGGGCCGCCGGCCATGGTCGGGGCCGGCCCGGCGCCCATGCCGTTCACCACCCGGGTCTGGTCGTCCGCGCCCCGGTAGGCGCCCCGGGCGCCCGGCACGCCGACTGCTCCAGCGGGGCCACCGGGGCCGGTCGGCCCGTTCGGGCCGTCGCCGTCGCCGTCGCCGTCCTCGTTCTTGCGCCGCATGTAGAGCAGCACGATGGTGCCCACGCCGACGGCGACGAAGAGGCCGCCGAGCAGGATCAGCAGCCAGGAGCTGAAGCCGCCCGAATCCTCGTTGGCGGCCGGCTGCTGGGCGGCGGGCGCATCGCTGGCCGCCTCGTCGGTCGCCTCGTCGGTGGCTTCCTCGCTCGGCAGGGCCTCTTCGCTGGCCGAGGCGCTGGGGCTCGGCGAGGCCGCCACCTTGATCGGCACGCTGATCCGCACGCCGGTCACCGACTGGCCGGCGGACGCGTTGATCGACTTGGTGCCGGGGTTGGCGTCACCCTTGGTGGCGCCCAGGTCGATCCGGCCCGGCGCGATCGGGTCCGAGGTGGAACCGGTGAAGCGGAAGTTGCCGCTGCCGTCCGTGTTGGTCTGGCGCTGCTTGCCCTTGCTGTCCCGCAGCATGACGAGAGCGTTCTCGACGGGATCGCCGTTGTCCGCGACGACGACCTTGCCGGAGATCGACTTGACCGTCTGCGTCTGCTCGGGGGGCGGCGCCTTGGCGACCAGGGTCACCGTGACCGTGGCGGACTGCTCCTGCTTGTTCGGCCCGTTGGAATCCGTCGCCTTGATCGTGATGGTGGCGGAGCCGTTCGGCGCGTCGGAGGCGGCGCGCAAGGTGGCGTCGAAGGTGCCGTCCTGGTTCACCCGGCCCCGGGAACAGCCGTCGACACAGCTGAGCTTCGGGTTGCTGGAGGTGACCGAGACGTCGGCGCTGGACAGCGGGTCGGTGAAGTCGAGGCTGTAGGTCACCTTGACCGAACCGCCGGCCTCCACCGAGTTCGGTGAGGCGGACACGTTGCTGACGTCGGGAGCGGCCAGAGCGGGTGTGGCGGGGACGGCGAGCAGGGCGCCGAAGACCAGCGCCACGACCACACCGGCCCGCTGCTTCCAGGCACGTCGGTGTGTTGACACGTCCACCGCCTTCCGGGTCTGATCTCCCCGCCGGCCGGTCCGGCCGGGTGATCACTCACGGTACGAATACGCCGTCGGCAACTATGCCTTGTCCGGCGGGGCTATCTCTACCCAGGGCCAGCGTCGAGCGCGTTGCGGCAGGGTCGTATCGTCCCGTCGTGTCCTCTCCGCACACTTATTCGGCCGCGGTAGCGGCGACGTTGACAGCGCTGGATGAGGGGCGTACGCCCGATCGGCCGGTGTACCGGGAGGCGGTCCGTACCCTTTTGGCCGCCCTCGCGGAGCGCGCCCCCGGCCGATCGGTGGAGGTGCGGGTCCCACCCTACGGCGCGGTGCAGTGCGTGGCGGGGCCGCGACACACCCGTGGAACGCCCCCGAATGTGGTGGAAATGGACCCGGCGACCTGGTTGGCGCTGGCCACCGGCCGCCTCGGGTGGGCCGAGGCCGTCACCGAGGGTCGCGTACGGGTGTCGGGCATCCGGGCGGATCTCTCCGAGCACCTTCCGCTCTAGCTGCGGCGCAACGCGGTTCGCGATCACGCTCAGCGGGCATCCCGTGACTGTCGGTATCGACCGCTGTTCGCGTACACTGTGAGGCGACGACGGTCCCCGGCCCACGGTGCGGAGCTTGCCCCCCGACCTCCGCCAGGCCAGTCCCAGACCCCAGCAAGAGGGAGCGGCAGGTGCCCCGAGGCGATGGCCGGCTGAGCCACGACCTTGATCCCCAGCGACCCGGCCCCCAGGACGCGTGCGGCGTCTTCGGTGTCTGGGCGCCAGGGGAAGAGGTCGCGAATCTGACCTACTTCGGGCTCTACGCCCTCCAGCACCGCGGCCAGGAGGCCGCGGGCATCGCGGTGAGCGACGGGTCGGGCGTGGTGGTCTACAAGGACCTCGGCCTGGTCGCCCAGGTCTTCGACGAGCCCACCCTGGCGAGCCTGCGCGGGCACCTGGCGATCGGGCACGCGCGCTACTCGACCACCGGCGGGTCGACCTGGGAGAACGCCCAGCCGACCATCCGGGCCACGACCGCGGGCACCACGATCGCGCTGGCCCACAACGGCAACCTGGTCAACACCGCCGAACTGAAGCGCGAGGTGGCCGAGCGGGGTGTGGACTCCGACGGCTCGACCAACGACACGTCGCTGGTCACCATGCTGCTGGCCAGCCGCCCCGACCTCTCCGTGGAGGCGGCCGCCCTGGAGGTGCTGCCCCAGCTGCGCGGCGCGTTCAGCTTCGTCTTCATGGACGAGTCGACGCTCTACGCGGCGCGTGATCCGCACGGCGTCCGCCCGCTGGTGCTCGGCCGGCTGGAGCGCGGCTGGGTGGTGGCGAGCGAGACCGCGGCGCTGGACATCGTCGGCGCGAGCGTGGTCCGCGAGGTGGAGCCCGGCGAGCTGATCGCCATCGACGAGGACGGCCTGCGGTCCAGCCGCTTCGCCGCGCCGGAGCCCAAGGGCTGCCTCTTCGAGTACGTGTACATCGCCCGCCCGGACGCCACGATCGCCGGTCGGAACGTGCACTCCGCCCGGGTGCAGATCGGCCGCCAGCTCGCCAGGGAGCACCCGGTCGAGGCCGACCTGGTCATCCCGGTGCCGGAGTCCGGCACGCCGGCGGCGATCGGCTACGCCGAGGAGTCCGGCATCACCTACGGCCAGGGCCTGATGAAGAACCCGTACGTCGGGCGGACCTTCATCCAGCCGTCGCAGACCCTGCGTCAGCTCGGCATCCGGCTCAAGCTCAACCCGCTGCGGGAGAACGTGCGCGGCAAGCGCCTCGTGGTGGTGGACGACTCGATCGTGCGGGGCAACACCCAGCGGGCGATCGTGCGGATGCTGCGCGAGGCGGGGGCGCTGGAGGTCCACGTCCGGATCTCGTCCCCACCGGTCAGGTGGCCCTGCTTCTACGGGATCGACTTCGCCACCCGGGCCGAGCTGCTGGCCAACGGGCTGGACAACGAGGGCATCCGGCGGTCGATCGGAGCCGACACGCTGGGTTACGTATCGCTTCCCGGTCTCATCGCTGCCACCGAGCAGCCGAAGACCCGGCTCTGCCGGGCGTGCTTCGACGGGGAATACCCGATCGAGCTGCCCGCCGGGAACCTGATCGGCAAGCACGTGCTCGAAGGGGTGGGCCGTCGGGTCGCCGCCGAGGCGTCCGAGCCCACCGCCCCGCTCAACGACAACCTCAGCTCGGCGCGTCTGACGCCGCGCCCCGACCTGACGCCGTCGGCCGCCACTCCGGGCGGCGCAGCCACCCACCGCCCGTAGCACCACCGACGCGGGGGCCCTCCGGTCGGCCCGCGGGAACCACAAAGGGGAGAACCGTGACCCACGTGTCCGAGCGCAGCGGCGCAGGATCCAGCCCGACGGGCGCCGGCGGCGACCGCCAGCCCTGGTCGGCGGGGACCGGCCGTACGCAGCGCAAACGCTCGGTCTCGTACGCCGACGCCGGGGTGTCGATCGAGGCGGGCGACCGCGCGGTCGAGCTGCTGAAGTCCAAGGTCCGGCAGACCCGGCGCCCGGAGGTCATGGGCGACCTGGGCGGCTTCGCCGGCCTGTTCCGCCTGGACACGAAGAAGTACAAGAACCCGATCCTGGCCTCCTCCACCGACGGCGTGGGCACCAAGCTGGTGATCGCCCAGCAGCTCGACATCCACGACACGGTCGGCATCGACCTGGTCGCCATGGTGGTCGACGACCTGGTGGCCTGCGGCGCCGAGCCGCTGTTCCTGCTCGACTACATCGCCACCGGCGAGGTCGTCCCGGACAAGGTCGCCGAGATCGGCGCGGGCATCGCCGACGGCTGCCGCTACGCGGGCTGCGCGCTGCTCGGTGGCGAGACCGCCGAGCACCCGGGCGTGCTGCGCCCCGACGAGTACGACATCTCCGCCACCGGCGTCGGTGTGGTGGAGGAGAGCGACATCCTCAGCCCGGACCGCGTCGAGGTGGGCGACGTGGTCATCGCGATGCGCTCCTCCGGCCTGCACTCCAACGGCTACTCGCTGGTCCGGCACGTGCTGCTGGGCGCGGGCCGGATGCGGTTGGACGTGGTGATCGACGACTTCGGCCGGCAGCGGACCCTCGGCGAGGAGCTGCTCACCCCGACCAAGATCTACGCGCAGGACTGCCTCAAGCTCATCGCCGAGGCCGAGGTGCGGTCGCTGGCCCACGTCACCGGCGGTGGCATCCCGGGCAACCTGGTCCGGATCCTGCCCGAGCACGTCGACGCGGTGGTCAACCGCTCCACCTGGAAGCCGCAGCCGATCTTCGACCTGATCCAGTCCAAGGGCCGGATCGAGGACCCGGAGATGGAGGCGACGTTCAACATGGGCGTCGGCATGTTCGCCATCGTCTCCGCCGAGGACGCCGACCGCGCGCTGGCCACCCTGACCGGCCGTGGCGTCGACGCCTGGCAGGCCGGCGAGATCATCGAGGGCTCGGGCAACGTGCAGATGATCGGTCAGCACACGCGCGGGTGATCACTCTCCGGTGATCATCCAAGCACCTGATCGGGGGTTCACCCGAGTAGCCACCGCCGCCTAGCCTGAAGGGCAGTTCAGGGCCGGCGGGGGAGGGGTGATGGCTGCGCGTACGCACACCGGAATGCGGGGCATCGCCGCCGTCCCCTCGTACGTGGTGATGCAGCCGACCACGCTCTGCAATCTCGACTGCGTCTACTGCTACCTGCCGCTGCGGGCGGTGGACCGGCGGATGCCCGTGGCGGTCGCCGAGGCGGTGGCGGCCTCGGTGAACCCCTGGGCGGCCGCCGGCCGCTTCTCGGTGGTCTGGCACGGCGGGGAGCCGCTCGCGGCCGGCCGGGAGCACCTGGCGGCGCTGCTGGCCCCGTTCGGGCCGGAGGTGGAGCACCACGTCCAGACCAACGCCACGTTGATCGACGACGCCTGGTGCGCATTCTTCGCCGAGCACGGGATCCGGGTCAGCGTGAGCGTGGACGGCCCCCGGGACCGCAACGGCGAGCGGGTCACCCGGGGCGGCCGGCCGGCGTACGACCGGATCCTGGCCGGGGTGGCGGCGCTGCGCCGGCACGGGCTGCCGTTCTCGGCGCTGGCCGTGGTCTCCCGGCCGGAGCCGGGGCTGGCCACCGAGCTCTACGACTACTTCCTCGACCTCGGCTGTGACGTGCTGGGGATCAACATCGAGGAGACCGAGGGCGTCAACACCCGCACGAACGCGCGGGACGCGGGCGCGGTGACGGGGTTCTGGGCGGAGCTGGTGGGCGCCTGGCGCCGGGATCCGCGGATTCACCTGCGCGAGATCGAGTGGTCGCTGCGCTATGCCGGCGCCGTCCTGGCCGGCACGGCGGACGACCTGCTGCCCCGCCGGCTCGACCCGATCCCCACGGTCGCCCAGGACGGCTCGGTGGTGGTGCTCTCACCGGAGCTGGCCGGCTTCACCGACCCGCACTACGGCGACTTCAGCAGCGGCAACGTGCTGAGCGCCCCGCTGGCCGAGATTCTGGCCGGGGCCGGGCGGACGCCCTGGGTGGGCGAGTTCCTCACCGGTGTGGAGGCGTGCCGGTCGTCCTGCCCCTACTTCGGCTTCTGCGGCGGTGGCCACGCGGCCAACCGCTACTTCGAGCTGGGGCGTTTCGACGGTACGGAGACCGAGCACTGCCGCAACAGCAAGATCCGCCTATTGGAGGGAGTGTTGGAGCATGCCCGAGACCACGAGTCACCGGCAGCCTGAGCGTGTCGGAGGAGCCGAGCCCGATCCGGTCGCGGACCGGGTGCGGGAGGCTGCCGGCGGACTGACCGCACTTCTCCACGAGGCCGAGGCCGCGCGCCTGCTGCGGGCGGAGGTGTCGGGCGGCGACGGCGCCAGCGCAGTGTGCGCCTGGAACCACTTCGAGAACATCCCGACGTTCTACAACTGGAACAACCGGCCCCGCTGAGGTATGCGTGACCGCGATCAGGGGCCCGCCGGTCGGCCGGAGGGCTCCGGGAGGGCGTGGCCCCTGATCGTCGGTGCGCCGCACTGGAAGGGCACATGCGTGAGCACGCGGAGAGTCACCGCGTGCTCAGATGCGACCGGAGGTCAGCGGGTCGGACGGACCCAGGTGTCCGGGTCGTCGTCCGCGTGATCCTCATCATCATCGTCGACATACTCTTTGTAGTCGTCGTCGAAGTGCTGCTCAGACTTCCCACCAGCACCCGCCAACTCGCGCTGCAAGGCGGTGAGGTCGGTGTTCGGGGAGTGGTACTTCAACTCCCGGGCCACCTTCGTCTGCTTGGCCTTAGCACGGCCGCGCCCCATGGCTCGACCCCCTCGCACAGAATGCGGGGCAGCCCGAAGGCGGGCCCCGATGACGTCAGGCATCTCTCGTGGCTCTTACGGTACATGGGGATGCCACCGTTCGGCACCTCGGGTTACCGTCAACCGGCCCTGCGCGTCGCGGTGAGCCGGTCGTCACAAAGTGTACCCGGTAAGGAGCGGACAGCGGGAGCGGCCGTGACAGCGGTCAGATCGGCACGAATCACCCCAACATCCAGCTTAACGCCGGTGCCACCGGCGCGGCGGTCCGGGGGCGGGCCGGTGGCACCGCCCCCGGGTGACGCTCACCGCAGGTGGATCGTGCGCAGCCGGCCGACCTCGGCCATCCGGCGCTCGGCGAGCCGGTCCGCGGCCACCGCCGGCGGGACGCCCTCGTCGTCGGCGAGTCGCAGGATCTCGCGGGTGGTGTCGAAGATCCGGGTGGCCCGCAGCTTGGCGCGGTCGAAGTTGAAGCCCTCGATCTCGTCGGCGACCTGGATCACGCCGCCGGCGTTCACCACGTAGTCCGGGGCGTAGAGGATGCCGCGGTCGGCCAGGACCTTCTCGATGCCCGCGTGGGCGAGCTGGTTGTTGGCCGCTCCGGCGACCACCTTCGCGCGCAGCACCGGCACCGTGTCGTCGTTCAGGGCGCCGCCCAGCGCGCACGGGGCGTACACGTCGATGTCGGAGGCGACCAGCGCCGCGGTGTCGTCGACCAGCGTGACCTGCGGGTGGGTGGTGCGCACCCACTCCAGGGCCTTCGGGTTGACGTCGGTCGCCACGACCTCCGCCCCGTCCTCCAGGAGGTGCCCGGTCAGGTACTTGCCGACCTTGCCCAGGCCGGCCACGCCGACCCGCTTGCCGGCCAGCGTCGGGCTGCCCCAGACGTGCTCGGCGGCGGCCCGCATGCCCTGGAAGACGCCCCAGGCGGTCAGGACCGAGGAATCGCCGGCGCCGCCGTGCTCCACGCTGCGGCCGGTGACGTAGCTGGTCTCCCGGGCGATCACGTCCATGTCGGCGACGTAGGTGCCGACGTCGCAGGCGGTGTAGTAGCGGCCCGCCAGGGACTCCACGAAGCGGCCGTAGGCCCGCAGCAGCGCCTCGCTCTTGATCTGCTCGGGGTCACCCCAGATGACCGCCTTGCCGCCGCCCAGGTCGAGGCCGGCCAGGGCGTTCTTGTACGCCATGCCGCGGGAGAGGTCGAGCACGTCGGCGAGGGCGTCCGCCTCGCTGGCGTACGGGTAGAACCGGGTGCCGCCGAGCGCGGGGCCCAGCGCGGTGGAGTAGATCCCGATGATCGCCTTCAGCCCGGACTGCTTGTCCTGGCAGAACACGACCTGTTCGTGACCTGTCGATCCCGGGTCGTCGGTGCTGGCGAATACGCCCATGGCTGACTCCTGTGTCGGTGTGCGCCCTTGTGGGGCGCGGACCCTGCTGGCACGCCGGCGGGATGGTGCCGGTGCTGCTGAGCCTAATATCGGCCGCAGCCGTACTGTCGCGCACGTCACGACGCCTCGTGACGGCGGCGGCGGGGAAGTCCCGTCTCGTGGGAGGATCGCGCCGTGCCGTCGCTCTTCGCTTCATACCTGCGCGTGTACGAGCCGCTGACCGCCTTCGATCGGGACCGCCAGTCGTTCTGGCGTCGCTACGTGAACGAGGGTCGGGCGGTCGCCCCGCTGGAGGGGCCGGTCCGGCAGCGGACGGCGGTGATCGAGGCGCTGGGCGCGGGCTGGACCCGGCTGCCCGACCTGCCCGACGAGGCGTACGTGCTGGAGACCGACGACACGCTGCTGGTCTGTCCCTGGAACCTGCGGATCCGGGTCGCCGAGGCGGCGCTGAGCGCCCGCGACGGCGTGCCCTCGGTGCTGGCCGACGCGTTCGTCCCGCCGGTCCTGGCCGGCCAGGCGAAGGCCGTGGTGGAGGACTGGCGCAGCGGGGCGCGGGTGCTGGAGCACGGGGTGCCCCGGGTGCACGAGCAGATCGCCACCTGGGGGGTGCCGCTGCGCTGGTTCGTGCTCTTCGACGCGCAGGAGCGGCACCTGGTCACCGAGCCGGAGCGGCGGGCGCTGCGCTACCGGACGGAGATCTCCAAGGCGCGCCGCCGGTCGTCCCGGGCGCTGTCGGTGCTGCGCAAGTCGGTCGGCGAGGCCCCGATCACCGAGGCGGTCGAGGAGGCCGCCCGCTGGCTGGAGGAGTTCCACCCGCGCTCGGTGGTGGAGCTCGACTACGGCGGCCTGGTGCAGCTGCTGCCCGACGAGATGCTCGCCGCCGACGACTCGACCGAGCTGGTCGCGACGGGGTTGGCCGGGCTCTCCCGGGGCGAGGCGGAGGAGGCCTCCGCGGCGTACGACAAGCTGGTCGCCCGCTGGCGCGCCGTGCAGCTGCTGGAGCGTTGCAACTAGGGCCGGGTTTGCCCGGGTTGTGGTCTCTCGATGCGAGAGTGTCTCGTAGTTGACGCATCACGAACCGTGATCATGAGTCCCATTAAGGTAGTTTCTGCGGCATAAAAGTCGTAAAAATCGGGCATGGTTCATCCGTCCGTCTAGGGACCTTCAGCCGTTCGGCCCATGTCGGACATCGGGGACTAGCCGGACCATGGGAGGCGCGTCGGCCGGCGGGACCCCGGCCGATGTCTATACATGTGGAGGAGTGACCCGATGGCATCGCGAACGCACGAACCAGAGCCGCTACTCACACCGGCCGAGGTGGCGTCGATGTTCCGTGTCGACCCGAAGACGGTGACCCGGTGGGCCAAGGCTGGCAAGCTCAGCGCCATCCGGACCCTGGGCGGCCACCGCCGTTACCGCGAGTCGGAGGTCCGGGCCCTGCTGCAGGGGCAGATTCCCCAGCAGCGCCAGGGGGACTGACGACCCGGACGATTCACAGGCGTTCCGATCAGGGGCGGTGGGACGTCGCGACAGCGACGATCCGCCGCCCTCAGTCGTTTCCGGGGCCGGCTCAGTCGAGAACGATGCGCAGGCCGACCGTGCCGCTCTCGCCCCGCCGCAGCCGGCTGCCCAGCAGGCTCAGCCGGCCGATCAGGCGGTACTTCTGCTTGAGCAGCCCCCGGATCCGCCGGGTCGACTCCGGGCCGCTGACCGTCGCGTGCCCCGGCACCGCTTCGCCGTGCGGCCGGCCGCGCACGTCGCACGGTGCCACCGTGACCCGGCCGTCGCGCCGGATCCGCTTCACCTTGCCGGAGTCCGACACGGTCCACACCGCCAGCGCCTCGCCGTCGCGCACCGCCCACACCGGAGTCGGCACCGCCCGCCCGTCCTTACGGAACGTCGTGAGCAGCACGTACTTCTCCGCCGCCAGGCGGTCCAGGTCTGTCACGCCGCTCAGGATACGGCCGTGACGCACCGGCCGAGCCCGGATAGCGTCAACGCCGTGAGCGGGGAACCCACGATCGGCGACGTGTTCGGCGAGATGATCCGCGACGCGTACGCGGTCAGCACCGGAATCGGGCCCCGGCCGCTGGTCGGCGGGCGGCTGCCCCGGCCGGTCATCGAGATCATCGAGCGCGACGACGGGCTGGTCAACGGCGCACCCACCGAGCACTACCTGGACCCGCCGGAGCGGTGGCAGCCGTACGACCACCGGGCCGTCGACCGGGTGCACGGGCAGGTGCTGGACATCGGCGTCGGTGGCGGCCGCATCGCGCTGCACCTCCAGGAGCGCGGGGTGCCGGTCACCGGGCTGGACACCTCGATCGGTGCGCTGCGGGTCAGCCGGCACCGGGGCGTACGCGACCTGGTGCTCGGCACCGTTGACGAGCACGTCGCCGACGGCCGGCGCTACGACACGTTCCTGCTGCTCGGCAACAACCTGGGGCTGTTCGAGGGGCGGGAGCGGGCCCCGGCGCTGCTGGCCGCGCTCGCCGCACTGGCGCGCCCCGGAGCCCAGGTCATCGCGCACGGCACCGACCCGTACGGCACGACCGATCCGGTGCACACCGGCTACCACGAGCGGAACCGGCGGCGGGGGCGGCTGGGCGGGCAGCTCCGGCTGCGGCTGCGCTACCGGCTGCTCGGCACCGAATGGTTCGACTATCTGGTGTGCTCGGTGGAGGAGTTCGCCGAGCTGGTCCAGGGCTCGCCGTGGCGCCTCGTCGACGTGGACGACCGGGACCACCCGTACTACCTGGCCACGCTGCGGCTGGCTTGACGCCGGCGGGCACCCGCGGGCGCCCGCCGGCGTACCGGGTCAGACCTGCACGGTGGGGGTGGTCTCCTCCGGGGGGAGGCCGCCGTCGCCGTCGACCACCTCGTCCGGCGTGCCGTCCTCGTCGATGTCGACCATGGTGATGTCGACCTTGCCGTCGCCGTCGGTGTCGAACTGGAACAGGTCGGCCTTCCCGTCGCCGTCGGTGTCCACCACCCAGACGTCGGTCTTCCCGTCGTTGTTGGTGTCCGCGCGAAGCAGGTCCACCCGCTCGTCGCCGCGGGTCTCCACGGTCTCGGTGCTGTCGGCGCTCTCCGGTGCCTGGCTCATTTCGATCCTTCCCTCGGCGTTGACGGCCGTCTGTACCCGATCCGACGCGCCCCCACTCATGCCCGCGGGCCGGCCCTGCATAGGGTCGCACCCAGGATCGAGCGAGCGGACCCACCCGGCGCGGCGGAGACCCCGCCCGTCGTGAGGCCGCGGCGGAGGGACATCGATGAGTGGTCGTTTTGTGGTCGTCGGGGCCGGCACCATGGGCCTCGGCATCGCGTACGTGGCGGCCGGCGCCGGGTACGCGGTCGAGCTGGTCGAGGTGGACCCGGCGCGCGGCGCCGAGGCGGTGCGGCGGCTCGGCGAGCTGTGGGAGCGCGGTGTGCAGCGCGGCAAGCTGACCGCCGAGGCGGCGACGGCGAACCGCGAGCGGGTCACCCTGCGGGCCGGCCTCGCCGAGGTGGCCGAGGGCCCCGACGTGATCGTGGAGGCGGTCCCCGAGCGGCTCGACCTCAAGCGGGCCGTGCTCGCCGACGCCGAGAGCCGCCGGCCCGCCCTGCTCGGCAGCAACACGTCCAGCATCCCCATCGCCGAGCTGGCCGAGGGGCTGGAGCGGCCGGCCGATTTCGTCGGCCTGCACTTCTTCAACCCGGTCTGGGCCATGGCGCTGCTCGAGGTCGTGGTCGGCCCGGCCACCGCCCCGGAGACCACCGAGGCGGCCGTCGCGCTCGCCGGCCGGCTGGGCAAGGACCCCGTCGTGGTACGCGACCTGCCCGGCTTCGCCACCTCGCGGCTCGGCGTCACCCTCGGCCTGGAGGCGATCCGGATGGTCGCCGACGGGGTGGCCAGCGCCGCCGACATCGACAAGGCCATGGTGCTCGGCTACCGGCACCCGGTCGGCCCGCTGGAGCTGACCGACCTGGTCGGGCTGGACGTCCGGCTCGACATCGCCCGCACCCTCCAGGCGGCGTACGGGGACCGGTTCGCCCCGCCGCCGCTGCTGGAGGAGATGGTGGCGGCCGGCCGGCTGGGCAAGAAGTCGGGCCGTGGCTTCTACACCTGGGAAGGCGGGGTGAAGCAGTGAGGGCGAGGAGTGCGCTTGCGAGCCCCACGGTCGCGAGCGGAGGGCGGGCACGATGAGCGGGCTGCGGATCGAGGAACTGCCGGACCGGCTCGTCGTCACCCTGGACCGGCCGGAGAAGCGCAACGCGATCGACGCGGACCTGATCGGCGAGCTGCACGCCGTCTGCGCCGAGCTGGAGGCACGGCCCCGGTTGCTGCTGCTCACCGGCGGCACGGAGGGCATCTTCGCCGGCGGCGCGGACATCGCCCAGCTCCGCGAACGCGGCCGGCTGGACGCGCTGGCGGCCATCAACCAGGCCGCCTTCGCCCGGATCCGGGCGCTGCCGATGCCCACCGTGGCCGCCGTGGACGGCCCGGCGCTGGGCGGCGGCGCCGAACTGGCGTACGCCTGCGATCTGCGGGTGTGCACGGCGCGGGCGGTGTTCGGCCAGCCCGAGGTGCGGCTGGGCATCCTGGCCGGCGCCGGCGCGACCTACCGGCTGCCCGCCCTGATCGGTGAGGCCCGGGCCAAGGAGCTGCTCTTCACGGGCCGGCGGGTGGACGCCGACGAGGCGCTGCGGATCGGGCTCGTCAACCGGGTGGTGGCGGAGCCGGCGGAGCTGCTGCCCACCGCGCACGGCCTGCTCGACGAGATGGCCAAGGGCTCGGCGCTGGCGCTGCGGCTCACCAAGCTGGCGGTGGACGCCCCGGCGGCCGCCCACCCGCAGCTCGACCTGCTCAGCCAGGCGGTGCTCTTCGAGGACGAGGAGAAGCACCGGCGGATGACCGAGTTCCTGGAGCGGCGCCGCTCCCGCTGACCGCGGACACGACGAGGGCCGCACCGGTTCGCCCGGTGCGGCCCTCGTCGTCGTCTCAGTGCCGGATCTGCACCCCGGCGTCGGCCAGCGCGGTGATCACCCGCGCGGACTCACCGAAGCCGATCACCAGCACGGCGTCCGCCCCGTAGTCCTTGATCTCCCTGGCGCCGGCGGAGAAGTCCACCGGCGGAGGCGACGCGCCCTCCGGGGGCACGTAGGACAGCAGCTTCACCTTGTCGGCGCCCATGCCCGCCCGCTCCAGCTCGGAGCGGACGTTCTCCTGGAGGCCCTCGCCGTAGGAGTCCTTACGCGCGACGATCACGATCTTGTGCGGTCCGTCGCGCATTATCACGTCGGCCAGCGCCCGACCCTGAAGGCCGTCCGGCGGGGCGGTGCGGAAGTAGAGGCCCTTGTCGTCCACGGTGCTCAGCCCCGCGTCGGTGTTCGACGGGGAGAAGAGGATCCGGCCGGCGGCCACCACGTCGGGCAGCACGGCCCGGGAGATGCCCGAGGCGCCGGCGCCGATGATGACGTGCGTGCCCTGCTGGACGTGCGAGGCCACCGTCGCCTTCGCGATCTTCGGGTCGGTGCCGTCGTCGCCGTCGATCCACACCACCGGCTCACCGAGCGCGCCGCCCGCCGCGTTGATCTCACGGATCGCCAGCGCCGCGCCGGCCGCCATCGGCGGGTACGCCAGGGCCAGGTCACCGGTCCTCGGCAGCAGCCCACCGAGCACCAGCGGGGAGCCGTCCTCCTTGTAGGACTTGCCCGGACGCGACTTCTTGCCCCGCGGCGGCTTCTTGGTGCTCGCCCCCGACTCGTCACCGGCGCCGACGAACTCGGTCTTGCCGTCGTCCAGCTGGTGGTCACCGAAGTGCAGCGTCGCGTAGCTGGCCGCGGCCGGCTCACCGACGTCGGTGAACCCGGCGCGGGTCAGCGACACCCCGCGGTACTCGATGTCCTGGCCCGCCCGGGCCAGCTGGAGGCAGGTGGCGACCTCGTCGCAGCGCTGGCCGCCGGTGGTCACGCCGACGATCTGCTGGGCGATCTCCGTCGGCTGGGTCGTGCCGGCGAGCTGGGCGGCCAGCACGCTGATCACGATCGCGTCGTAGGTCTCCGCCGAGTAGAGGTAGTCCTTCAGCTTCGGATCTACGGTGCGTAGCCGTTCCTTGAAGCTCTCGGGCAGCGGCGTGAGCGGGGTGGTGCCCTTCATGCCGTTGAGAAGGTCCGCGCGGTCCTTCAGTTCGTCGACGTACGAGTTCTGCATGTTGCCGTCGGTGCCGTAGAGGCGCACCTGGGTGGTGGTGGCCTCTTCGGGCTTGTCGCTCCCGCAGGCGCTGGTGGCGAGCAGGAGCGCCGCGCAGGCCGTGGACAGGGCCGTACGCGACGCGCGAGATCTGAGCATTGTCGTCCTTCCTCCGGCGAGGGTCCGCTGCGCACACTAGCGTGCCGGCGCGGAGAGCGGGACCGTGGAGGTCGGTCCGTCGGCACCCCGACTGCCGGTATCACTGTGAGTGACGGCCGGGCCGTTCCGGGGTCACGGCTTGACCCTCCGAACTACTGTTCCGCAGGTGACCGACGAAGCACAGCAGACGCTGGACGATGCGACCGCCGTGCTCCGCTCGGCGCTGGCCGGTGACGGCGACGGCGTGGTGGGCACCTTCGACGCCGTCGTGGACCGCTCCGGGCTGGCCGGGGCGTACGGGGTGGCCTGGTGCCTGGCCGCCACCATGGTCGGCGACGAGGCCCCCACGGGCGGCGCCGCGCTCGACTTCCCCGGGATCGACCAGGCCGACTACGACACCCGGTGGGTGGCCCGCTTCGTCAGCGCGTACGCCAACCACGACGCCGACACCGGCGAGGCGCTGTTCGGGGCCGCGGCGGCCGACGGGCTGCTGCCCGACTGCCTGCTCACCCTCGCCGGCTCGACGGTCGCGACGCTGCGCAGCCGGGCGGGCTGACCGCCCGTCCCGGCCCCGGCCTGTGATAGCTCTGGTGCATGTCCGAGGCGATGCTCAGCAAGGTCCGCAAGCTGCTCGCCCAGGCGGAGGACGCGGCCTGCACGCCCGCCGAGTCGGCCGCCTTCATGGCCAAGGCCACCGAGCTGATCGCCCGCTACGGCGTCGACCGGGCGCTGCTCGCCGCCCGCGAGCCGGGCACCGACCCGGTAGGCGACCGGGTGGTCGAGGTGGTCGCCCCGTACGCCCGGGACAAGGCCGCCCTGCTCGCCGCGGTCGCCGACCCGCTGCGCTGCCGCTGCGTACGCCGCCGGCAGGGCAGCGGCTTCGACCTGCACCTGTTCGGCTTCGCCAGTGACCTGGAACGGGTGGAGCTGCTCTTCACCTCGCTGCTCGTGCAGGCCGCGCACGGGCTGGCCGGCACCGCCGTACCGGCCGGGGAGCATCCGGCCGCCTTCCGGCGTACCTGGCTGGCCGGCTTCGCGCAGGCGGTCGCCGAGCGGCTGCGGACGGCCGAGGCCGGCGCGGTCGCCGGGTCCGGGGCACCCTCGGTGGCGCTGGTGCTCGCCGACCGCTCCGACCGCGTCCAGCGCCGGGTGGCCGAGGTGTACCCGCGGCTGCGTACCGCCCCGCGCCGCCGGCTGGCGGGCAGCGGCTTCGGTCCGGGCGCGGCCGCGGGTCGCCGCGCCGACCTCGGCGGCACCGGCGTGGGCGGCGCCCGGTCCCCGGCGCGGGGCATCGACCGCTGACGCCGGTGGTCAGTCCGTGGTGCGGGCGACCGTCGCCAGGTAGCGGCAGAGGAGTTCGTGCCAGCCGGCGGTGAGCGCCTTGCGGTAGCCCTCGGCGGCCTCACCGTGCCGGTCGAAGTAGCGGTGCTCGACGTCGACCCGGGTCAGCTCCGGCCCCTCGGGCTGGAAGAGGACCTCGACCTCGCTGGCCCGCGCCGGATCCGGCACCGGCACCCGGTCCGGCCCGAGCTGCCAGGTGAAGACCAGCCGGCGGGGCGGATCCCAGGTCAGCACCCGGCCCCAGTCGCCGCGGAAGCCGTACGGGCCGATCTCGTAGAGCATGCCGCCGGCCCGCGGTTCGATGCCCAGCTCGGCCAGCGCCTCCGGCCCCGACCAGGTGTATTCGCGCACCCACCAGTCGGTCAGCGAGCCGGTGAACACGGCGAACGCCCGGTCGGCGGAGGCGGGGGCGAAGAGTGTGCTGCGGAGGGAGAATCGGTCGAATTCCTGGTGGACCTCATCCGGATCGGCCATCCCCTGTCCCATAGGCCCGGACCATACCGGCTCATGCCCCGCTGTGCAGCTTTCATCTTCGCCCGCTTCCGGACAGCGGGAGTTCCCATTCCCGACAGTGCCGGGCCGTCCGCACCGCCGCTGTTCACGGGCGTACGGGGCCACCAGGGATGCCCCGCCGGAAACCGGGTAACCGCCGCTGATTCGGCCCGGCCGACGGGCCAGCGGGGAGCGGGGAGCATGAGCGAGAACGGCGCGACCGAGCGGGAGCCGGACCAGAAGGGCGGGCGGCCCGCCCGCCAGGACGGCGGGCAGTCCGAGCCGGACGTCCTGCTCGACATCCCGGAGGTGACGGTCGACCAGATCCGGCTCTCCGTCCGAGGTCTCGACGCCGACCTGTCGCTGCGCGCCCGGCTGGCCAACCTGCTGCAGCTCGACGCCGGGGTCCGGGTGCATCTGGACGACGTGGAACTGGACGTCACCGGCGTCAGCGCCGAGGTGCTGCTCAAGGTGCGCCTGGAGAAGCTGGTGCAGATCCTGGACCGCGCGCTCACCAGCATCGACCGCAACCCGCACCTCATCGAGGCGCTGGCCCGCGTGGCCGTGACCGACGTCGAGGAGGTCAACCGGGTGGCCCGGCAGCTGGCGGGCGCGCCCGTCCGCGACGAGAGCGGGCAGCGGATCGGGACGGTCGGTGCGGTGGCCGACCGGCCACTGCGGGAGGGCGTCGGCCGGCTGGCACCGCCGTCCCCGGCAGTGCCGAGCCCGGCCCGTGCCCCCGAGCCCCCGATCGGCGAGCAGGCACACCCGGCACCGTCCCCGGGCCAGGGGCGGCCGAAGCCGCCGGCGGGCGACCAGGGGCAGCCGAAAGCGCAGGCGGAGGCCGGGGGCAGGGGGACCGGCGCTCCGCCAGCCGGCGGTGGCGAGCAGCCGTCCACTCGTGGCGGCGGCGGTGCCACCCGCGAAGGCGGCCCGGCGAGCCGTCAGGGCGGCGGCACGTCCCGCGAGGGTTGGCAGCCGGGCGCCGGAGCTGGCCAGACCGGTCCAGGCGGGCAACCGGGCGGCGGGGGCGGCCAGACCGGCGCAGGCGGGCAGCCCGGCCGGGAGAGTGGGCAGCCCGGCGGCGGCCCCTCCGATGCAGGTGCTGGCCGGCCGCCGACCGGTCAGGCACCCAGCGGGGCCGGAGGGCCATCCGCCGCCGGGAAGGCGGCCGAGCCGGGGAAGGCTGGCGAACAGGCGAAGCCGGCGGCCGGCGGTAAGCCGGAGGAGGAAGCAAAGAAGGAGCCGGGCGGCCCGCCCGGACCGGCCCAGCTCGCCGGCCAGGCCGGGGAGACGCTGTTGCAGGCCGGCCGGAGCGTCTGGGAGGCCATCCAGAACGGCATGAGCCAGCACCGACCGAAGCGGTAGTCGCGCAGTCTCAGCTAAGCGGGGCCGGGGACCGCCACCAGCCCGTACGCCGGAGCAGCAGCAACGCCGCGACCGGCGTGAGCGTCACGGCGAGGGCGACGCCGCTGGTCAGGTCGCGCGGCGTCCAGATCAGGTTGTCGCCGATCCCGTTGGCGTGCGCGATGAGCGAGCAGGCCACCAGCAGCCCCAGGGCCGCGAGCGTGGCCCCGACGCGACGCCCGCGCCCGCCGCGCTTCGCCGCACCGCCCTGCCGCACGGGCCGGGTGACCACCGCGACGGGCAGTGGCGGTGCCGGCCGGACGGCCGCCGGCTCGGCGACGGCGGGTCCGATGCTGACCGCGGGGGACGGCGCGACGGTCGGGCGCTGGCCGGTCAGCCGCCCCTGGAGGGCGGTGAGTCCTCGGACGGCCCAGACCGCCGGCGGTACGACCAGCAACATGACCAGGGCCGTGTGGGTCGCCCATGCGCCGGCCAGTGTCGGGCCGCCCCAGGCGTCGGCGTACCAGGCGGTGCCGGTCTGCTCGGCGAGTCCGAGCCAGGGGCGGAACGGGTACGCCAGCACGTTGATCAGCACCAGGTAGGCGAGCACCGCGGTCAGCGCGGTGGAGGCGACCGCGACCGGCAGGGCGAGCAGGGCAGCGCCCAGTCCCCGCAGCCGACCCGGCCGCCGCACCGACGCGCCCAGTGCGCCAAGTGCCCGGGGCACGGCGACCACCGACGAGGCGAGCCGTCGCCGGCTCTCGGCCCCGTAGGTGAACCGCCAGGGCGCGAAGATGTCCCGCTTCTCTCTCGTCATGCGGCTCAGTCTTCGCCCGGCTCCACCCGAGACACCATCGGGACCAACCCCGGCCCGACCCGGACCCACGCCCCTGACCACCTGCCGGCGGGTGCCAACAGCAAGATCCCCACCGGCGTTTCCGCTGGTGGGGATCTCTGTAGCCCGGCGAAAGGCTATGTGGCCAGGGGCGGGGTCGAACCGCCGACCTTCCGATTTTCAGTCGGACGCTCGTACCAACTGAGCTACCTGGCCGTGCTGTCCGGCTCATGCTACCGCACAGGCCGATACGCAGAACGCCGCGCATGAAGGGCGCGGCGTCAGCGCTTGCGGTCCTGACGGGACTTGAACCCGCGACCTCCGCCTTGACAGGGCGGCGAGCACTCCAACTGCTCCACAGGACCTAGCTGGTGTTGCATCCGGCCTGAGCCGGACCGTGCCCCCAACGGGATTCGAACCCGTGCTACCGCCTTGAAAGGGCGGCGTCCTGGGCCGCTAGACGATGAGGGCGGCCCCGCCATCATTGCACACTCGCAACTTCAAGCGGACTTGCTCCCATCCGGCCCCGCCGGAGGCATGAGAAGCATATGCCATGCCTCCTCGGCCGGCCAAACCGGTATGGCCACGGGCACAGAGCCGGGCGAAACCGCAGGTCAGAGGCGGTGTTACCGCAGCCTGGAGATCCCGTACCGCCGCTTGAGGTCCGGAATCAGGTGCCGGCAGGCGGCCATCGTCTGGGTCCGGTCGCCGCCCGCGTCGTGCATCAGGACGATCGAGCCGTGGTGGGTCGCGGCCGTCACCCGCTTGACGATCGTCTTCGCCGGCGGGTGGTCCCAGTCCTGCGGGTCGACGCTCCAGTGCAGCGGGCGCAGCCCGAGCTGGCGGGCCACCGTCAGCTCCTCCGCCGTCCAACGGCCGCCGGGCTGGCGGAACCAGGTGATCGGGGCGCGCGGCGCGGCCGCCCGGATGGCCTGGTTGGTGCGGACCAGGTCGGCCCGGATCTCGGCGAGCGGCCGTCGGCCGAGGTTGATGTCGTGCCGCCAGCTGTGGTTGCAGATCTGGTGCCCCTCGCGGGCGATCCGGGCCACCAGCTGCGGGTAGCGCTTGGCCTGCTTGCCGACCAGGCAGAAGGTCGCCGTGACGTGGGCCGCCCGGAGCTGGTCGAGGATCTGCGGCGTGTACCGGGGGTCCGGCCCGTCGTCGAAGGTGAGGGCGACCCCCTGGCTGCCGCTGGAGCGGTGCAGCCCGGCGGGCAGGGTCTTCGGCACCGGCCGCAGCTTCGGCTTCGGCGGCGTGGTGCGGCTCGGGCTGGGCCGTGGGCTCGGCGTGGGCGACGGCGTCGGGGCAGTCGGGGCGGCCGGTGAGGCGCTGGACTGGGACGGGGTCTTGCCGGGCTCGCCGCAGCCGGCCACGAGGAGGACCAGGCCGAGGGCGAACGCCAGCACGGCGCGTGGACGCATCGTCGCTCCGAGAGGGGGTGGGGTCGGGCGGACTTTCCGACCGTAGTGGACGTCGCGCCGAATCGGGAGGGGCCGGCCCCTCAGCCCGCCGTCGACTGGTCCAGCGAATCCCGTACGGCCACCGCCAGGGAGACCGCCTCGGCCAGGTCAACCGGGCGGACCACCCCGGCCGGGAGCGTGTCGGCCCGCCAGCCCGGCCCGGCGGCGAGCACCAGCAGGGGGCGGCGCGGGGCGGTGAGCACCGCGGTGAGCTGGTCCGGATCGGCCGTGGCGCGGGTGTGCGACCAGAGCACCACGGCCGCCGGGCCGGTGCGGTTGACCGCCTCGACCAGGGCGGGCACCGGCACCCGGGCGCCCAGCATCCGGTAGCCCACCCCGACCTCGGCCAGGGCGGCGCCCAGCGCCTCCAGCGGAAGGGAATGTTGTTCCTCATCGGCGCAGGCGAGCAGGATCCGGGCCGGCCCGGCGGCTGGGTGGGCCCGGGCCACGGTGGCGAACGCCTCGGAGACGCAGCGGGACATCAGGTGCTCGACCTCGACCAGCCCGCCGGTGGCGGCGTGCCGTTCGCCGATGCCGGCGAGCACCGGCCGCAGCAGCCCGTCCCAGGTGGGGACCACGCCGTCGGTGGCGAGGGCGTGCGCGATGGCCCGGCCGATCGCCACCGAGTCCAGCCGCATGGCGGCGCGGGCCACCCCGCGGGCCGCCGGTCCGGCGCGCCCGACCGGGATGGTCGTTCCGCCGCCGTCCCGGACCGCCGTGGCCCGCCGGTTCGGCCCGGGCCGTTCGGCGGGGAGGACGGCCGGTGCCTGCCGGGCCCAGCGGGCGGCCTCGGCGGGGGCGACGCCCTCCGCGGTGAGCCGGCGCATGATGTCCAGGCGCGCGAGATCCGCCGGCGTGTAGCGCCGGTGGTGTCCCGGGACGTGCTCGCTGGGGCCGAGGCCGTAGCGCTGGTGCCACGTGCGCAGCGTGGTGACGGCGACCCCCAGCCGGCGCGCGACGGCTCCCGCGCTCAGCGCCTCATCCGCCACCCGACCGCTCCGGTGCGTTGTCGGCCGGCGCGCCCGTCCGGGCCACGTCGGCGACGGGACGGGCCGGCCGCAGCAGCCGGTTCACCACCCCGCCGAGCCAGGGCGCGTACGCGCGGGGGTCGACGTCCAGCTCCGTCTCCAGCTCGCCGGGGTCGACCCAGCGCAGGGTGGCCACCTCGTCCGGGTCGGGCCGGATGGGCAGGTCGGCCGGTACGTCGGCGCGCAGCACGTGGTCGTACTCGAACTCGACCCGACCGGTGGCCGGGTCCTCGGCGTAGTAGACGTAGACCCCGACCTCGGTGAGGTCGACCGGTTCGACGCCGAGTTCCTCCGCGAGCCGGCGGTTGGCGGCCTCGACCAGCGACTCGCCGGGCAGGGGGTGGCCGCAGCAGGCGTTGGCCCAGCGCAGCGGGAACCGGGTCTTCACGGCGGCCCGCTGTTGCAGCAGGATCCGCCCCCGCGGGTCGACCAGCAGCACCGAGAAGGCCCGGTGCAGCCGGCCGGGTGGCTGGTGGGCGGCGGCCACGGTGGTCTCGCCGAGCACCCGCCCGCCGTCGTCGACCAGCTCGACGAGGTGCTTCTCCCGGGCCGTCAAGACGTCCTCCCGGTGATCCGCGAGGCGGCGAGCTTGCCGCTGATGAGGACCATCGGCACGCCCACGCCGGGCTGGGTGCCGGAGCCGACGAAGACCACGTTGCCCAGCGTCCGGTGCAGGTTCGGCGGGCGGAAGGGGCCGGTCTGGAAGAGGCTGTGCGCGGCGGCGAACGGGGTGCCGGCGGCCATGCCCTGCGCCGCCCAGTCGGCCGGGGTCACCGCGCGCAGCACCTCGATGCCGTCGCCGAAGCCGACGTAGCCCCGTTCCTCCAGCGTCGTCACGAGCTGGTCGGCGTAGCGGCGGGTCAGGTCGCCCGGCCAGTGGAAGGGCGCCCGGTGGAGGTTCGGCACCGGCGCGAGCACGTAGTAGGTGTGCCGGCCGGCCGGGGCCACCGACGGGTCGGTCCGGCTCGGGTTGGTCACCAGCAGCGACGGGTCGGTCATCAGCTCGCCCCGCCGGATCACCTCGTCGAACGTGCCCTTCCAGGACCGCCCGAAGTGGATGTTGTGGTGGGCGATCCGGCTGTAGCCCTGCGTCGAACCGACGTGCAGCACCACGCAGGAGGGCGAGTAGGTGAGCTTGCGCTGCCGGCTGGCCGGCAGCAGGTCCCGGTAGGCGACCGGCAGGTCCGGGTTGAGCACCACGACGTCCGCGGGGACGAACTCGCCGTCGGCCGTGACCACGCCGGTGGCCCGGCCGTGCGCCGTCTCGACCCGGGTCACCGTGGTGCCGTAGCGGATCTCGACGCCGTGCTTCTCCGCCGCGCCGGCCATCCCCCGGGAGACCGCGTGGATGCCACCGCGCGGGAAGCACACCCCGGCCACCGAGTCGAGGTACGCGATGACCGCGTAGATGGCCAGCGCGTCGTGCGGGGCGAGGCCCGCGTACATGGCCTGGAAGGAGAAGATCCGCTGGGTACGCGGGTCCCGGAAGAACTGGCTGATCTTCGTCTGGAGCCGGCGGAAGGCGCCGTTGGCCAGCAGCCTGAGCAGGTTGCCGGTGAGCAGGTCGGTCGGCGCGTCCAGGTTGCGCTCGATGAAGTCCGCCCGCTCCCAGCGCCACAGGTCGCGCGCGTAGTCGACGAAGCGCAGGTAGCCGTCCGCCTCCCGGGGCCCGCAGACCCGGGCGATCTCGGCGGCCATCCGGGTGGTGTCGGTGATGACGTCCAGCGTCGACCCGTCCGGATACCAGGCCCGGTAGGCCGGGTCGAGCGGGGTCAGGTCGAGCCAGTCGCTCAGCTCCTCGCCGACCGCGCCGAGCGCCTCGGCGATCAGGTCGGGCATGGTGAGCACGGTCGGTCCGGTGTCGAACTCGTACCCGTCGACGCCGAGCCGGCCGGCGCGCCCACCGGGCACCGGCTCCCGTTCCAGCACGGTCACCTGCCGGCCGCTGCCGGCCAGGTGCAGCGCGCAGGCCAACCCGCCCAGCCCCGCGCCGACGACCACCACCCGGTCGGTACGCCCGCTCACGGTGCGCATTCCGGCTCCCTTGTTCGTGAAGTTGCCCATCATGCCCGCCGCGTGGTGGCGGCGGTGGCGAGGCCGGTCAGCGCGGTGCGCGCGGTGCCGTCGATCGGAGCGCCGTCGAGCACCACCTGCGCCTCGGTCACCCGGTCGGCGATCATCCGTTCCACCCGGGCCACCGCCCCGGTGTCGCGCACCAGGTCGGCCAGCCGGGCCACCTCGCCCGCCCCGGTGACCGTGCCGGCCCGCTCCAAGGCGCGGCGCTGGGCCGGAGTGGCGAGCTGCCGGGCGAGCATCAGCAGCACGGTCGGCTTGCCGGTCCGCAGGTCGTCCCCGGCCGGCTTGCCGGTGGCGGCCGGATCACCGTAGACCCCGAGCAGATCGTCGCGGAGTTGGAACGCCTCCCCGACGGCCAGCCCGTAGCGGGTGTAGGCGGCGATCAGCCGGGTGTCCGCCTCGGCACCGGCCAGGGCGGCGCCGAAGAGCAGCGGTCGCTGGACGGTGTAGCCGGCCGTCTTGTAGCGGGCCACCCGCAGCGCCCGGTCGACCGACCAGTTCGCCGCGTCGTGCTCGCCGAGCACGTCGAGGAACTGCCCGGCGACGGTCTCCACCCGCATCTGGTCGTAGCAGCGGCGCACGTCGAGCAGCCGGGCCGGCGGCACGGCGGCGTGCGTCATGAGCCGGTCGGCCCAGACCAGGCAGAGGTCGCCGATGAGCACGGCGACGGCCTCGCCGTAGCGCTCCGGGTCACCGGTGTGCCCGGCGGCCCGGTGCCGCAGGGCGGCGGCCCGGTGCGCGGTGGGCCGGCCGCGCCGGGTGTCGGAGGCGTCCATCACGTCGTCGTGCACCAGCGCGAAGGTGTGCAGCAGTTCGAGCGCGGCGAGCGCCGGCAGCACCGAGGGCAGCGGCGCGTCGCCGCCCACCACTCCGCGCCAACCCCAGTACGCGAAGGTCGGCCGGACCCGCTTGCCGGCGGCCAGCACGCAGTCGCGGGCCGTCGCGGCGAACCCGCCCATCGCCACGTCGATGTCGGCGAGCGCGTCGACCTCGGCGGACAGGAACGCCGTGAGGGTCTCGTCGACGGCCGTCACCAGGTCCTGTGTGAACGCGGCCAGGACACCGCGGACCGGATCGTCTGTCGCGCCGGGCTGTGCCGGCGCGACGAAGCGGGGCGGAGTACCGGCAACTGCGTCGTTGGCCATGTGGGCGAGCGTACCCTAGGGTTACGAGTTGCGTCGATTGCTGCGTCGGATCTGGAGGAGGGCCGGTGGACACGGATCTCACCGCTGCCTATGAGCGCTGCCGCGAGCTGCACCGGCGTCACGGCCGTACCTACTATCTCGCCACCCGGCTGCTGCCCGCCTGGAAACGGCGGCATGTACACGCCCTGTACGGCTTCACGCGCTACGCCGACGAGATCGTCGACCGCACCGAGGACCTTCCGCCGGCCGAGCGCGCGGCCCGGCTCGCGGAGTGGTCCGCCCGGTTCGTCGCCGGCCTGCACGGCGAGCCGGTCGACGACCCGCTGCTCCCCGCCGTGCTGCACACCATCGCCGTCTTCGACCTGGACCGCGACGACTTCGCGTCGTTCCTGCGCAGCATGACGATGGACCTCACGGTCCTGTCGTATCCCACCTACGACGACGTGCTCGACTACATGGAGGGGTCGGCGGCGGTCATCGGCACCATGATGCTGCCGATCCTGGGCAGCTCCGACCCGGCCGCCGCCCGGGAGCCGGCCCGCCAGCTCGGCTTCGCCTTCCAGCTCACCAACTTCATCCGGGACGTGGCCGAGGACCTGGACCGGGGGCGCACCTACCTGCCCGACGAGGACCTGGCCGCGTTCGACGTCACCCGGGAGGACCTGCTCGCCGCCCGGGCCGCCGGCCGCGGCACCCCGCGACTGCGGGAGCTGATCGCGTACGAGGTCACCCGCGCCCAGGCACACTACGAGGCCGCCGCGCCCGGCATCCCGCTGCTCGCCCCGGCCTCGCAGGCCTGCATGCGCACCGCGTACGCGCTCTACGGCGGCATCCTCGACGAGGTGGCCGCGCAGGACTTCGACGTGTTCGCCCGGCGGGCCCGCGTACCCCGGCGCCGGCGGATGGCGGTGGCCGCGCAGGCGCTGGTCACCCCGGCCGGCGCGCCGGTGCGGATCCCCGGCCCGGCGCTCCGGCCGGCCCTGGCGGCGTCAATTTGATCATCCGCACCGCTCGGACCCGCTGTGGATCCCCTCAGAGACAGGAGTGCAGCGCCTCCACCAGATCCTCCACCCGGTCGTGGTCGGCCAGCCGCGCGGTCGCGTACGCGAAGGTGTAGCCGCGCTCCGGGTCGGCCCAGGCGCTGCTGCCGCCGATCCCGCCCATGCCCCAGCTCCCGTCCGGCTCCCACTGCATGCCCAGCGTCCAGTACGCCCGCCGGTCCAGCACCAGGTCCGGCCCGTCGTACTGCACCCGGGTCGCCTCGGCGACCAGCTCGGGGCTGAACCGGCGTACCCCGTCGAGGGCGCCGCCGGCGAGCAGTCCGGCGTAGAGGCGGGCCAGGGCGGACGCGGTGGCGTGCAGGTTCACCGCGGGGAACTCCGTGCCGCGCCAGAGCGGGGCGTTGACCACCGCCACGTCCAGGCCGCCGGCCGGGTTGCCCACCGCGCGGGCACGCAGCGACCCCGGCTCGCCCAGCATCCGCACCGGCCAGTCCGGGTCGGCGTACGACACGTCGGCGCAGCGCCGCTGGGCCGCCGCGTCCAGGCCGAAGGCCAGGTCGAGGCGCCACGGCCCGGCGATCTCCTCGGCCAGGAATCGCCCCACCGGCCGCCCGTCCACCCGGCGGACCAGCTCGCCGACCAGGTGCCCGTACGTCCAGGCGTGCTCGCCCGCGACGCTGCCCGGCGTCCACTCGGGCTCGGCGGCGGCCAGGTCGGCGCAGAGCAGCCCCCAGTCGGTGATCGCCGCGGTGGGCCGGGGCACCGGGAACGCGGGCAGCCCGGCGGTGTGGGCGAGTACCTGCCGCACGGTGGCCGGGGCACGGAACCCCGGCCAGTACGCCGACACCGGCGCGTCGAGGTCGACGCGGCCCCGGTCGACGAGGAGCAGGAGGCAGAGCGCGACCACCGGCTTGCCCACCGAGTAGACGTTCACCAGGGTGTCCGGCCGCCACGGCGCCCCGGCCCCGACGGCCGGGACGGCCACGCCGGGCGGGACGGTGGCGCGGGTGCCGCCGACCAGGTCGAGCACCGGCGCGCCGTCGTACCAGACGGCCAGCGCCGCGCCGGTCTCCCGGCCGGCGGCGAACAGGTCGTGAAAGCAGTCCCGGACCGGGGCGAAGCGTGCGTGCATCCGGCCACCGTAGGCCGTGGTGATGATCACCGGCGCGGGAATTCCGGCCCGACGCGGTGGCCGGTGGCCCGGCAGTGCGGAATGCTGGCGGGGTGGCGGAGTCGGAACTGGTGGACGTGGTCGTGGTCGGGCTGGGCGTCGGCGGCGAGGAGGTGGCCGGGCGACTCGCCGAGGCCGGCCTCACCGTGGTCGGGATCGAGCGCGACCTGGTCGGTGGCGAGTGCCCCTACTGGGGCTGCATCCCCAGCAAGATGATGATCCGGGCGGCCAACGCCCTCGCCGAGGCGCGCCGCGTCAACGAGCTGGCCGGCAGCGCCGAGGTACGGCCCGACTGGGCGCCGGTCGCGAAGCGGATCCGCGAGGAGGCCACCGACACCTGGGACGACCGGGTGGCCGTGGACCGGTTCACCGGCAAGGGCGGCCGGTTCGTCCGGGGCAGCGGCCGGCTCGACGGCCCGAACCGGGTCCGCGTCGGCGACCAGGTGTTCGAGGCCCGGTACGGGGTCGTCCTCGGCACCGGCACCCGCCCCTCGGTGCCGCCGATCGACGGTCTGGCCGACACCCCGTACTGGACCAACCACCAGGCCATCGAGGTCGAGGAGTTGCCGGCGTCGCTGCTGGTGCTGGGCGGTGGCGCGATCGGGCTGGAGCTGGCCCAGGTCTTCGCCCGGTTCGGGGTCCGGGTGACGGTGGTCGAGGCGGCCGACCGGGTGCTCGCCGTCGAGGAGCCGGAGGCCTCCGAGATCGTCGCCGCGGCGCTGCGCGCCGACGGGGTGGAGATCCACACCGGGGTCAAGGCCGAGCGGGTCGCCCACGACGGCACGAGCTTCACCGTCCACGCCGGCGACCGGGCGTTCAGCGGCGAGAAGCTGCTGGTGGTGACCGGCCGCCGGGCGCACCTGGAGGAGCTGGGCCTGGATTCGGTCGGCATCGACTGCACCCAGCGCTACCTGCCGGTGAACGGGCGGATGCACGCCGCCGACGGGATCTGGGCGGTCGGCGACCTCACCGGCGAGGGCGCCTTCACCCACATCGCCATGTACCAGGCGGGCATCGTCGTCGCCGACGTCCTCGACCACATGCGACGGGTGAAGGGCGGTCCGGACGCCAGTGGCACCGCCAGCGTGGTCGGCGGTGCGGCCGGCGTGGTCAGCGCGGTCGGCGGGGCCATGAGCACGGGCGGCTCGACCGTCGCGCCGGGCAGCGTGCCGGTCGCCGACTACCGCGCGCTGCCCCGGGTCACCTTCACCGACCCGGAGGTCGGCGCGGTCGGCCTCACCGAGCAGCAGGCCCGCGCCCGCGGCATCAACGTCCAGGTCGGCCGCACCGACCTCACCTCGTCCACCCGTGGGTGGATCCACAAGGCCGGCAACGCCGGCCTGATCAAGCTGGTCGCCGACGCCGACCATGGCGTGCTCGTCGGCGCCACCTCGGTCGGCCCGGCCGGCGGCGAGGTGCTGTCCGCGCTGGTGGTGGCCGTGCACGCGGCCGTCCCGATCAGCCAGCTCCGGCACATGATCTACGCGTACCCGACCTTCCACCGGGCCATCGAGGACGCCCTGCGCAACCTCAAGTAGCCGTCAGTCCACCGGCGTGCCGTGCCGGCCGGCGCCGGCGGTGAACCGGTTCGCGCCGTGCATGCCGTCGGCGACCAGCGACTCCATCCCGAAGGCGAGCTCGGTGGCCAGCGCCTCCGGCTCGGGCAGGCCGGCGCCCGACAGCACCGCCGCCCGGTCGTTGCGCAGGCAGGTCTGCGGGTGCCGGGCGATCTCGGCGGCCAGCCGCTCGGCCTCCGCCCGGGCCGCACCCGGCGCGACCAGCCGGTTCACCAGACCCATCGCGTACGCCTCGTCGGCGGGCACCGGGCGGCCGGTGAGGATCAGGTCCATGGCACGGCTCTCGCCGATGAGCCGGGGCAGCCGCACCGTCCCGCCGTCGATCAGCGGCACGCCCCAGCGCCGGCAGAACACCCCGAGCGTGGCGTCCGACTCGGCGATCCGCAGGTCGCACCAGAGCGCCAGCTCCAGGCCGCCGGCCACCGCGTACCCGGAGATCGCGGCGAGCACCGGCTTGGACAGCCGCATCCGGGTCGGGCCCATCGGGCCGTCACCCTCGGGTTCGACCCGGTTGCCGCGCGGCGTGCCGATGGCCTTCAGGTCGGCGCCGGCGCAGAACGTGCCGCCCGCGCCCCAGAGCACGGCGACCGCCGCGTCCGGGTCGGCCTCGAAGGCGCGGAACGCGTCGGCCAGGGCCCGGGCGGTCGGGCCGTCGACGGCGTTGCGGGCCTCCGGCCGGTCCAGGATCACCGTGGTCACCGGTCCGGCGTGCTCGACGCGTACCCCCATCGGGTCAGCATGCCCTCGACGGCTGCCGCCGCGCCAGGTCCCCGCTATCCCGCCCGCCGCCGGGCCAGGGTGGCGCCGAGGGCCGCGCCCACCACGCAGGCCACGCCGGCCAGCTGCGGCCAGGCCAGCAGCTCACCGAGGAGCAGCGCGCCGACCAGCGCGGCCACCGCCGGCTCCAGGCTGAGCAGCACCGCGAAGACCCGCGCCGGCATCCGGCGCAGCGCGGCCAGCTCCGCCGAGTACGGCAGCACCGACGACAGCAGCGCCACGCCCAGCCCGAGCGCCACGATGCGCAGGTCGAGCAGCTCGGCGCCGCCCGACGCCAGCCCGAACGGGAGTACGCAGACCGCGCCGACGGCCATCCCCAGGGCGAGCCCGCGGGTGCCCGGCAGGTGGCCGCTCATGGCCTTGCCGAGCAGCACGTAGCCGGCCCAGCCGACCGCGATGAGCCCGCAGAGCAGCAGGCCGAGCGGGTCGACGCCGGTGCCGCCGAGCCCGGCCAGGAGCAGCACGCCGGTGCCGGCCAGCAGCGCCCAGAGCACGTCGACCACCCGGCGGCTGCCCAGCAGCGAGACGACGAGCGGGCCGGCGAAGCCGACGGTGACGGCCACCCCGAGCGGCACCCGCTGGAGCGCGGCGTAGAAGGCGAGGTTCATGGCGGCCATGGCCACCCCGAACGCCACGACCACGCCGGCCGCCCGCCACCCGGGCCAGCGGGTCGGGCGGGTGACCGCCAGCAGCACCAGCGCGCCGAGGCCGAGCCGGAGAGTGGTCGTACCGCCGGCGCTGCTGGCGACGAAGAGCTGCTTGGCCACCGCCGCGCCGACCTGGGTGGAGACCATGCCGAGCAGCATCAGCAGCGGCGGGGGCACGGCCTCGGGCCGGCCCAGCGCCGCGACGAGCCGGGCCGCCGGGACGCCCGAGGGGGCGCGGGAGGTGTGGGCGTACATCCGGAACACGATGAGCGGCGACGGCGCCCACCGCCAGGCATTTTCCGGACGTGCGGCAGGGCAGGTCAGGCGAAGTCCGCCGCGTGGTCGGCGGCCCAGTCGGCGAACGTCCGGGCGGGCCGGCCCAGCACCGCCGCCACGTCGCCGGTCACCTGCTCCGGAGTCTCCGCCATGGCGGCCCAGCCGGTCAGCGCCGCGTCCGCGAACGCGGCGCTGCCCATCGCGGCGACCAGCATCGGGCGTACCGCCTCGGCGGGCACGTCCTGCCACCGCACGTCGCGGCCGATCGCCGCGCCGATGATCCGCACCTGCTCGGCCTGCGTGACCGTCCGGGGGCCGGTGAGCACGTAGGTCCGCCGGTCGTGCCGGTCGGTGGTCAGCGCCTCGACCGCCACCGCCGCGATGTCGTCCTCGTGGACCATCGAGCGGGCCGCCGCGCCGTACGGCCAGCGCACCACGCCCTCGGTGCGGATCGACTCGGCCCATCCCAGCGTGTTCGTGGCGATTCCGGTGGGGCGCAGCATCGTCCAGGGCAGGCCGGACGCGACGACGGCGCGTTCCACCACGGCCCAGAACGAGCCGGGGTCGGCCTCGGCTGAGGCGGCCGACACGTACACGACCCGGGGCGACCCGGCGCTCGCCAGCACGGCGGCGACGCGCGGAGCGAGCTGCGCCGTCCGGCCCGGATCGACGAACGGCCAGATCAGGAACACCGCCTCGACACCGTCCAGGTGCGGGCGGACCGTCTCCGGATCGGCCAGGTCCACGGCCACCACCTCGACGCCCGCCGGCAGACTCGCGCGGCCCGGGTCGCGGGTGACGGCCCGTACGCCGTGGCCCGCGGCAGCCAGCCGCTCGACCACGCGCCGCCCGACGTTGCCGGTCGCACCGGTCACCAGGATCATCGTCTCCTCCAGGGAATTCTCGTGAACTCGATGGAGCCGACCGTAGAACCTCAACAATTGTTGAGGTCAATGCTCGATGGGCATACTCGGGGCGTGAAGCAGGACACGTCCTTCGACTGGCACGAGCCCGGCCTGACGATCGGTCAGGTCGCGCGGCGCAGCGGGGTCTCCGCGTCGGCGATCCGGTTCTACGAGGCGCAGGGCCTCATCAGCAGCGACCGCACGGCCGGCAACCAGCGCCGCTACCACGGCAACGTGATGTGCCGCCTGGCGATGATCGAGGCGTGCCAGCGGGTCGGCCTCACCCTGGCCGAGGTGGGCCGGGCGCTCGCGGCGCTGCCACCGGGGCAGGCGCCGACCTCTCAGGACTGGGACGCGCTCGCCGAGCGGCTGCGTACCGAGGCCCAGTCCCGCATCGACCGGCTCAGCGAGGTGCTGCGCGAACTCGCCCCACCCGCCTGACTTTCGGCGCCGGGCCACGCACACGTCGGCGGCCCCGCCGTCGGTGGCATCGGCGGCGGTAATGATCATGCGAGGAGCCCGGCGTGCGCGGGCAGAACCGGAAAGCCGGTGGAGTGCTGGAGTCGGCGCTGGCCGCCGCCGTGCACGCCGACCGCTGGCGGGCGGACGGGAACCACCCGATGGGGTGATCCGTAGTCGCCGCCCGGTTTGGGACCTCTCCTGCCGGGAAGTCGGACCACGTGCGCGAACTATTGACGAAGATCGAGCAGAACACCCGACTCGACCGGGTCGGTGACCGGTTGCAGCGCGCCGTACAGGGCACCCTGCGTCCCCAGCGGGTGCGGGACTTCCTGCACGGCGTGTGGCTGGGGCACCCGCTGCACCCGGCCATGGTGCAGGTGCCGGTCGGCGCCTGGATCTCGGCCGCCGTCGTGGACCTGATGCCCGGTCAGCGCCGGGCGGCGACCGCGCTCGTCGGGGTCGGTACGCTCAGCGCGCTGCCGGCCGCCGTGGCCGGGCTCAACGACTGGGCCGCCCTCTCCCGCGACCAGCGCCGGATCGGCCTCGTGCACGCCGCCGCGAACACCATCGGCGTGACGCTCTATGCCGGCTCGCTGGCGGCCCGGCTGAACGGGCGGCACAACATGGGCCGGGCGCTGGCCTACCTGGGGCTGTCGGCGGCGAGCGCCGGGGCGTACCTGGGTGGGCACCTCGCGTACAAGCAGGGCGCGCAGGTCAGCCAGAGCATCTCGGAGCTGCACCTGGTGAGCGAGGGCTGGCACCCGCTCGGCGACATGTCGAGCCTGCCGCAGCGGCAGCTCCTCACCCGGGAGATCGACAACGTCTCGGTGATCCTCTACCGGCACGGTGACGACGTCACCGTGATGCTGGAGCGCTGCCCGCACCAGAGCGGCCCGCTCGGTGAGGGCGAGGTGCAGGAGATCGACGGCCACGCCTGCGTGGTCTGCCCCTGGCATGGCAGCACCTTCCGCCTCAACGGCGGGGAGGTCGTGCACGGCCCGTCCGGCAACGACCAGGTCGTCCTCCCCACCCGCGTGGTCAACGGCCGCCTGGAGGCCCGCCTCCCCTGACGGCGGAATCTTCGACGGCAGCGGTCCCCCGTGGGGCCGCTGCCGTCCGCGGTCGATTTTGGTCAGTCCCTGCGGTGTCGGCCGCTCATGAGGGCCCGCACGCCGGAGACCGGCCGGCGCCGGAGACCGAGGACCGCGCCGATCTGCGCGCCCACGATGGCCGCCACGGACAGCACCGCCGAGATGGCCAGCGGGCGGTTGATCCCGTCCTCGGGGGTGGCCCGGGAGGCCCCCGCCGACATCGCCGGCTGCTGTCCGGCCGGCGCCTCGACGGTGGGCGTGGTGTCCCGTCCGGCCGGGTGCGGGGAGGGCCTGCCCTTCGGCGTGGCGGACGACCCCCCACCACCCGGCGTCACCGCCGTGCCGGGCGCCGTCCGGGACGGGCCCGTCGAGGTGACCACGAGCCGTCCGGTCGCGTGCCGGCGGGCCCCCGCGTCCACCGAGCCCTCGGGCAGCCTGAGCAGCTGCCCCGGGCGGATCCGGTCCGGGTCGGCGAGCCGGTTCAGCCGGGCCACCTCGCGGTAGCGGTCGAAGTCGTCCAGGTACCGCTCGGCCACCTCGCCCAGGTAGTCGCCCTTCGCCACCCGGTACACCGCCGGGTCCGTGGTCACCGAGGCGGCGTGGACGGGCGGGGCGGCGAGCGCGGGGCCGGCCTGCGGGGTGACCGCCGCCGGCGCGGCGGCGACCGGCGGCGGCGCGGCCAGGGTGGCGGCGCTCGCGGCGGCCGGGCTGGCCGCCAGGATCAGCGCCACCGAACCGACCAGCGCGGCCGCGGCCCGCTGCTGGCGGCGCATCCCGGGCAGCCGGGGCGCCGGCCGGCGCAGCGTCGCCGCGAGGAGTTCCACGAGTACGGAGAAGGCGAACGTGGCCCAGCCGAACCACCCCACCACGGCCAGCGCCCGCAGGAAGAGCTGCCCGTCGTCGCGGCTGGTCAGCGCCGTGCCCACCTCGGCCAGGGTGGGCAGGTGGTCGGGGAGGGGGTTGCCGGCGAAGGCCAGCAGGGCGACCGGCCCACCGGCCAGCACCGCGCAGAGCACGACGAGGGCGCCGAACCCGGTGAGGACCTGGCCGGTCCGCCGGACGGCCGAGCGTTGCGAGGCACCCATGGCTGCCTTCCCTTCCCTAGGGGGCTCCGGTGAGCGCCCGCGCGGTGGCCTCACCGGTGACGGTGGCGGTGTTCTGGAAGCCGAAGAGACCGAGCAGGTCCCGCCGGTAGGTGATGCGGACGCGTACCTGGATCTGCCGCTCGCCGGCGACCACCGGGAAGCTGACGTCGTGGTCGCGGACCCCGCCGGCGGCGCCCAGGTAGGCCGCGACGGCCTGCCGGGCGGCCACCTCGTCGATCTGCTTGGGGCCGCCCTCGATGGCGCTGGCCCGGTCGATCATCTGGCCGCCACTGCGGGCCGCCTCGGCGGCCAGGTTGTCCGCGCGCTGCAACGAGCGGAGCTGCCCGGCGCCGTCGTACGCCAGGCTGATGATCACGAGTACGCCGATCATCGCCACGGCCAGGAAGAGGCTCACCCGGCCGCTCTCCGCCGCGCGCCGCCCGGTCATCCGCGGCTCCGATAGGTGTCCAGGGGCGAGGTGAAGCTCGCCGAGACGATCTTGCCGCCCGGCACGCCGGGCAGCCCCGGCGCCCGCAGGTCGTCGAAGGAGACCGTGCAGGTCAGCGTGACCGTGACGGTCGCCGGCACGCCGGGCGCCCCGCGGTACGCGTCCCGGAAGCTGGTCTGGGCGCCCGCCAGCGACCCACTGAGGGCCAACGCCGGTGGCGCGGCGCAGTGCAGGCCCGACCAGTCGAGCTGGCGTTGCGCGGCCTCGGTGGCGGCGGTCCGGCCGGCCCGGTCGTCCCGGGCGATCGAGGCGGCGCGGGCCGCGTCGTGCGCGGCCGACTCCACCGCCTCGTCGGCGACGGCCGTCCGGCCGGCCACCCCGGCCAGCACCATCAGCCCGATGAAGGCGGGGGCGAGCACCGCCACCTCGATCGAGACGGAACCCCGGTCCCGTGCCATCGGCCTCACCCCGTCGTCCAGCGTTCGGCGGTGCCGTGCGCGGTCTGCCGGACCGGGAAGTCGACCCCGGGGATCACCGACAGGGAGCGTCCGCTGACCGTGCAGGTGACCTCGGTGGGAGTGCCCCCGGTAGCAACGATTTCGCAGGTGGGGCCCGGGTTCTGCCAGTCGACCAGCCAGTCGCCGGCGGCCCGCAGGAAGGTGGTGGCCCGGTCCCGGCCCGCGTCCGGCGGGGCCTCGAGCCCCCGCTGGGCGTTCACGCCGGTCTGCGCCGCGTTGAGGGCGGTGGAGCGGGCGACGAACCAGACGGCGAGCTGGATCGAGGCGAAGAGCAGCACCAGGATCGCCGGCATCACCACCGCCAACTCGACCGGGTTGGCGCCCCGCTCGGACCCGCCCGCGGTGAGGCGTCCCCGCAGGACGGTGGTGATCCGCCCCGGGCCGCACCGGCCGGTGGGCCGGCCGGCGGGTGCCGGCCGGCTCCGGTCCGTACGGGCGGGGCCGCGCATCAGGGGGCCTTCGGCGCCGTGTTGTTCGGGATGGCGTTCATCCAGTTGTTGGCCTTGGCCAGGGCGAGCCCGGTGACCGCCATGGCCACCGCGACCAGCCCGAAGATGATCACCGCGGTCGGCACCGGGCTGTCACCCCGCTCGGTGTCCCGCCGCAGCTCGGCCAGGCGGCTGCTCACCGCGGCGTAGAGGTAGGCGTAGAGGTGCATGGTCTTCTCCTTCTCGGGGTGGGTTCACAGACGGGCGAGGAACGGATAGACGGCGAAGCCGAGCAGGACGAAGACCAGCAGCGAGCCGGGGATGTCGAGCTTGCTGGTCACCCCCTCGGCCCGGGCCAGGTTGTCGGTCCGGATCTGGTCGCGCAGCGAGTCGGCGCGGCTGCGCAGGGTCTCGTGGACCTGGGCACCCTCGCTGCCCGAGGAGCGCATGATGGCCCCCACGTCGCCCAGCTCCGGGATGCCGATCCGCTCGGCCAGCTCCTGGAGCTCGTCCCACGGGGAGTGCATCTGGAGCTGGGCGATCCGCAGCGCCTCCCGGATGCGCTCGAAGACCCAGCCGTCGCAGACCGCTGCCGCGCGCTCCAGCGACTGCACGGGCCCGTGCGCGGCGGAGAGCTGCAACGCCACCAGGTCCAGGTAGGTGCAGACGGCCTGGCGGAACTCGTCCCGCGCGGTGTCCGCCTTGGCCAGCACCGCGCGGTGCGCGAGCAGGCCGGCGACCAGCGCCAACCCCAGGCTCCCGAGCACCGGTACGACCAGCGGCAGCGCCACCCCGCCCAGGAAGAGCACGGCCGAGGCGACCGCCGGGGTGGCGAACCCGACCAGCGCGGAGAGCACCACGGACAGGGCGTACTGCTCGGGGGTCCGGTCGAGCAGGGCGAGCTGCCGGTGCGGGGGTCGCAGCCAGCGGGAGACGCCGCCGAGCCAGTCCGGCCCGCTCCCGGCCACCGGGGCCTGGCCGGGTGGCTGGTGCAGCCGGCGCAGCGCCGGGCCGAGCGCCGGGGTCGCCGGCAGCGCCTCGCGGACCACCAGGAACAGGCCGAGCCCGACGGCCGCCCCGCCCAGCACCGCCACGGCCAGCTGCCAGTTGAGGATCACCGTGCCCGCCTTCCGTTCGCGACTGCGGGGCTCGCAAGCTCACTCCTCGCGCTCACGCGATCGCCTCCTCCGGGTCGGGCGCCGGCAGGAAGCGCGCCGGGCGGGGCGGCTGGCTCATCGACCGCACCCAGACCAGCAGCCCCACGAAGGCCGCACCGAGCACCGCCATGACGAGCTGACCGAAGACCGTCCCGTACGGCCGGACGTAGTCGCTGTTGACCAGCCCGTACGCCAGCGTCGCCAGGGTCATCCCGGTGAGGAAGCGGACCGCGAACCGGGGCTGCGTCCGCTTGGCCTCCACCTCCCGCCGGGTGGCCACCTCGGCCGAGGCGGCGGTGGCGATCGAGCCGAGCACGTCGCCGAGGCGTTCGCCCCGGTCGGTGAGGTGCAGGATCAGCGCCGCCACCACCTGGTCGCAGACCGGGTCGGCGATCTCGTCGGCGAAGGCGAGCAGGGCGGACCTCGCCAACCAGCCGGCCTGGAGGCGGGCCGCCAGGGTGCGCACCTCCTCCTGGATCTCCTCCGGTGCGGTGGCGATGGTGCCGATGATGGCCTGTTGGAGGCCCTGCCCGGTGCCGGAGATGTCCTTGAGTCGCCGGGTCCACTCGCCGACCGCCTCGATCCGGGCGATGGCCCGCTGCTCGGCCCGGCCCACCGCGAACAGCCACGGCACGCCGGGCACCGCGAGCGCCACCAGGAGGCCGACCACCGGCAGGCCGGTGAGCAGGAAGGCCAGCGCGCCGACCACCACGGCCGCGCCGAGCAGCAGCTGGTAGCGGTGCTGCTCCCGGCGGCTGGCCCCGGTGCCGGTCCAGAGCCGCCTCAGCCCGGGCCCGGCGCCCGGGGTCGACCCGGCCGGCCGGCGGGTGCCGACCAGCGCGACCACCGTGAGCACCAGCCCGGCCACGCACGCCGCGCCGGAGACCAGCGCGATCAGCTCGATCGTCGCCATGAGCTACCGCCGCCCGAGCCGGGTGCGCCGGGGACGCCGCCAGGCGCCCGTGCCGGCCTCGATGAACCGGGTGAGCAGCCGGGCGTCGTAGCCGACCCGCAGCAGTTGGTCGCGGATCCGTTCGGGGAGGTGGCGGGGCACCGCCCGGCCGTCCGGCCCCGGGCCGAAGACGCTGGTGGTGGTGATCCGGTTGCCCTCGCCGACGCCGATGACCTCCTCGACGTGCGACACGAAGCGGTGCTTGCGGCCGCCGATGGCGGTCTCGTCCTCGACGGTGACGTAGACGATCAGGTCCAGCGCGTTGCCGGCCATCCGGCGGGCCTGGTCGACCGTCATCTCCCGGCCGTGGGCCAGCGCCAGCTCGATGATCCGCTCGCCCACGCCGGCCGGGGTACGCGCGTGGATCGTGCACATCGACCCGCGGCTGGTGGTCATCGCCTGGAGCATCGGCACGATCTCCCGGGACCGCACCTCGCCGACGATGATCCGCAGCACGCCCATCCGCAGCGACACCGGGATCAGGTCGGCGATGCTGACCTCACCGGCCGGTCGACCGTCCAGCCCGCGTTCGCCGTGCCCCTCCCGCGACTCGAAGCTCATCACCGCCCGGTGCTTGTGCCCGTGGCGGGCCGGCAGCAGCTCCCGGCTCTCCTCCAGCAGCACGTACGGCTCGTCCGCCGGGATCTCGTCCATCAGCGCCCGGATGACCGTGGTCTTCCCGGCCCCGGCGAGCCCGGCCACCATGATGTTCAGCCCGGCCCGCATGGCGGCGCGGAGGAAGTCGCGCAGCAGCGGGTCGATCATCTCGTCCAGGTCGGGCCGGCCGCCGGCGATGTCCTCCAGGCTCACCGCGAGCGTGTTGTGCTTGCGGATGACCGCGTACGGGCGGTGGCTGACCAGGAAGACCGCGGCGAGCCGGCTGCCGTCGGGCAGTTGCAGGTCGAGCGTCGGCTTCGAGGTGGACAGCGAGCGTTCGGTCGCCCCGGCCCGGCGGGCCGCCGCCTGGAGGATCTCCACCAGCTCGTCGTCGCTGTCGGCGATGGGCTCGGCCCAGTCGACGCCGCCGCCGTGCCGGGTGATGCGCACCTGGTCGCAGCCGAGGATGTGCACCTCCTCGATGGTGTCGTCGACCAGCAGCGTCTGGAGCCGGCCCAGGCCGACCAGCTCGGCGGTCACCTGGTCGAGCAGCAGGCGCTCCTCGTCGGCGGCCATCGGTGTGCCGGCCCGGCGCACCGAATCCGCGTACGCGGAGACCACCGCGACGGCCAGCCTGGCCCGCTCGACCTCCTCGGCGTTTGCGTCGAACTCCCGGCCGCGCTGCCAGAGGGTGAGCCGTTCGCTGAGTTCCCGGCGCAGTTCGCGGACCACCGCGAAGTCGACCCGGGGACGGGGCGGCGGGGCCGCCGGCGCGACCGGCGCGGCGGGCGGCGGGGGCACGTGGTGCCGCCCGTTCGGCGGGACCAGCGGCGGCACGGTCGACGTGGCGCCGGGCTGCTGCCCCCGGGGGTCGTGCGAGACCGGCTCAAACCGCACCGGACACCCCCGGCGTGCTCGGCGTGGTCACCGCGCGCGGGGCCGGGGCGCCCGGCCAGGCCAGCCGGGCCTGTCGCCGGTCCAGCAGCGCCCGGACCGGCACCTCCAACTGGCCGGCCGCGCGCAGGAGGGGCCGGTTGGCGCGTACGGTGCCGCCGTGCGCGAGCACCGCGGCGGTACGCGGGTCGTGCGGCAGCCGGGCGATCACCGGCAGCCGCAGCGCCTTGCTGATCTCGCTGCTGCCGTGCCCGTCCCCGACCACGAGCAGGCGCAGGGTGCCCGGGGGGACCCGGTGATCGGCGAAGTCCCGCTCGATGGCCTTGACCGTGGCGCGGGTGGCGGACAGGTCGGGCAGGTGCGCCCGGGTGACCAGCAGCACCACGGCCGCGGCCCGCAGCACCGGCCACGGTGGACCGCCGACCTGCAACCGGCCACAGTCGACCAGCACGTCGTACGGCGGGACGCCCTTCTCCAGGCTGGTGAAGAAGTCGGCGAAGCGCTGCCAGAGCGGGGTGACGCTGCCGGCCTGGGCCGGGTCGACGACGCCGGGCAGCAGCAGCCGTTCCCGCTTCGGCGCGTCCAGGTCGACGAGCTGGGACCAGAACGCGCTCTCCAGGTTGCCGTCCCGCAGCTCCCCGACGGCCAGCTCGCCGAGGCCGCGCGGGCCGTCGAGCGCCCCGCCCAGGTAGCCGGGCAGGACCGAGCCGCCCGACGGGTCGCACTCGGCCAGCACGAGCCGCCGGTGCCAGCTCAGCGCGGCGGCCAGCGCGGCCGTGGTGACGCCCGGCGAGCCCTTCGCCGAGACCAGGGCGATGACCGCCATCAGGCCGCCCCGGTGAGCACGAGCGCGATCCGGTCGTCGGCGGCCAGCGCCACCACGGCCGGCACGTCCCGGACGGCCAGCGCCAGGTAGACCACCACGTCGTTGTTCTCCGGCGTGGCGGTGTCGATCACCGTGGCCTCGAACCGGGTGCCGCCGCCGCGCGTGCCGCCGGCGCTGCCGGTGCTGTTGTCCGGCGTGCTGATCAGGAGCACCCGGTCGCCGGGGTGCAGCTTGCGGGCGGGCACCTGGGTCGGCTCCAGGCCCAGCGCGATCTGCTGCTGCCCGGGGCCGAGCAGCGGCGCGTCGGTGAGTTGGGCCGGGGTCAGCAGCGTGCCCGGGGTGAGCCGGACGGCGGCCCGCAGGCCGAGCACCTCCCTGATCCGGTCGGCCCGCACCGGCTGGAGTTCCCGCCCGCCCGACACCCGCACCGGGATCAGGTCGTCGCTGGTGAGCTGCCGGCCGGCCTCGACCGGCCGGGCCACCGCGAGGTAGCTGCCGGTGGAGCGGACCGAGGTGACCGCGAACGCCGCGCCCAGGCCGCCGAGGGCGATGAGCAGCACGGCCAGGCCGAGCAGGCCGGGGCGGATCCGCCGCTGCCGGACCACCTTGGGCGGCGCCACGGGCGCGTCCAGGGGGGTGCCGTTCCGCGTCGCCACACTCATCGCGTCACCACCTGAAGTTCGTTGATCTGGACCGGAACAGTCCCGCTGCCCCGGCTCTGGGCGATCTCGCCGCTCTCGCCGCCGCCGGTCCACTCGACGGTCCAGAACGTCGTGGCGCTGACCTGGTAGGTGCCGGCCTTCGCGTAGCCGAGGTCGTCGCCGCAGTCGGGGGAGGTCAGCCCCGCCCGCGGTCCGTCGGCGGTGTAGGGCGTGCCCGGTCCCGTGCAGGTGACCTCGGTGCCGTCGCCCATGTTCCAGACGATCCGGGTCACCCGGGCGGTGATCTCGACGGTCACGTCGCGGTCCGAGGCGGAGGCGTGCAGCGGCCCGAAGTAGGACGCCCCGTCGCTCGCCCACATCCAGACGGGCAGCCCCACCAGACCGGGACCCTTGCTGCGCCGGGGCGCCACCGCGACCCGGGGCGGCAACAGGGAGATGGACGCGAGCGCGCGGCGGGCCAGTTCCTCCGGGTCGGGCGGCGCGCCGTAGCCGGGTGGTGGCCCGTCGCGCAGCACCACGGTCTGCGCGCCCAGGTCACCGCCGTTGCAGGTCTGCACGTACCACTGCTTGCCCTCGGGCGCTTCGGGCTGGGGTTCGGCCAGCTTGTAGTAGCAGCCGTCGCCGTTGTTGAACCAACCGAGCACGTCGTCGTAGCAGGGGACGACCCGGCCGTTCCACTGGCACTTCGCGCCGCCACCGCCGCCGTCCCCGCCGCCACCGCCGGGGTTGCCGCCACCGCCCGGCCCGCCCGGGGTGCCGGGCTCGTCGTCCCAGACGTTGCAGTCGTTCTGCCCGGGAGGGCACTCGCCGCCGGGGTCGCCGGCCCGGGCCGGCGTGCCGGTGAACAGCAGGGCGGGCGCGCCGGTCAGCGCGAGCAGTAGCGCCAGGCCGGCGGTGAGCAGCAGCCGCCGGGGCGTCCCGGCCCGGGTCGGGCGGGCCGGGACACCCCTTCCTCCCCAGGTCAACACGGCTGGTCCTGGTGTCCGGCGCCGGCGCTGATCAGCCAGCGGCCGTCGGGGTAGCGGGTGGCGGTGGCGGTCGCCAGGTAGCGCCCGCCGCGGGTGCCGGGGACGACCCGGCGGTCCTTGGCGTAGACGAGGCGGTAGCCGGTGGCGTCCAGGCAGTCCTGGATCTCCACGGTGGGCGGTCTGGCCGCCAGGTCGACCGACACCACGGTGGGGTCGGACACGAGTTTCCCGGTACGCATCGCGCCGTGCTCCTTCGCGTCACGAATTGCCATCCGCACCCGAGTCAGCAGCGGATCCGCGACGAATCGGGCGAGTGCGGGATGCCCGGGATCGCTGCGTGCGCTCGCCGCCTGGGACGCGTCGAGATAGCCGGAATAGGCGGTGAGGGCGGCCTTTCCGGCCGCCTCCTCCTCAGCGGTGGAATGCGCCGCGGGTGCCGCCGCGCCCGCGGTCAGCGGGCGGGCCGCCGCCTCGGGCTCGTCGCCGCAACCGGCGGCCGCGGCCAGCAGAGCAAGGCTGAGCAGGCAGATTTCCCATCGGCGGGATTGCCGTGTGCGCAACGCCGGGCCCTCCTCGGTGGCGGCCCGGAGTGGTCGCGCCGACGCACTCCGGGCATGCGGAAGCGCGCCCGGATGTGTGCGGCCGGGCCACAACTGCTACCGCTGCATTTACCTGTACTGATCTTTAACGAATTCGAAACGTGATGTCTCCGGTCGGCCTCCGACGCCAATTGTTCGGGGGTTGCGTCGTACCCAAGGGGCGAGCATAGGCTGACGTCCGCCGATGCAACAGAGGCAATTCACGTGAACACTGTGAGTGATGACAGGTGGTGGCGACCGGTGGGTGTCCGGACGGCGACCAACGGCCCGCGGGCGGGTCGGCCGGTGGCAGGAGTGCGTTCACCCGCACGCGACAACCGGTGTCCCGGGCGCGGGTCACCGGGCGGTGGAATGGGGGGCAAGCGTCCCTCTGGTCCGATCCGTCCCCCCGGCCTCCGGAGCGCCCGCCGGCCGCCGGTTGTCACCCGCCCGGACCCGCCCGCCCCTCCGCGGGACGCCTTTTTCCGCGCCATCCGTGACACGGCGAGCGGTCCGGATTCACTCTGCGTGCTCCAGAGTGGAAGCCGGCGTGACCGATCGGGGGAGCCGGCGTGACCGCCGAACGGGTCCGTGGGCCCGCACCGGCGGCCCTCGACCGCCGCCCGGGCGTCCGGCTGCTGGCCGCCCTGGCGGTCGTGCCGCTCCTGCGGCTGGCGGTCGCGCGGTACGCCGTACCCCCCGGGGTGCCCGACCGGGTGGGGTGCGACCGCTGCGGCGTCCCCATCGGCCTGGACCGGCCGCTGCCGGCACTCGGCCCGGCGGCCCGCTGCGGGTCCTGCCGGGCGCGGGTCGGCGCGGCGCCGCTCGTGGTGGAGGTGGCCCTGGTCGCGGCGGTGGCGGCCGTCGCGCTGACCGGCGGGCCGGCCGGCACGCGGGCGGTGGTCGCCTGGTGGCTCGCCTGGGCGGTGCCAATGGCCCTGGTCGACGCGGCGGCGCACCGGCTCCCGGACCGGCTGACCTGGCCGGCGGCGGCCGGGGTGTGGGCACTGCTCGGGGTGGCGGCGCTGGCCGGGCCCGGCCCGGCGCCCTGGCTACGGGCCACCGCGGCCGGGCTCGCCCTCGGCGCGGGATTCGCGGCGACCACCCTGTTGCTCGGCCAGCGCGGATTCGGTCTCGGCGACGCCAAGCTGGCGCTCGGCGCCGGTGCGCTGCTCGGCTGGTACGGCTGGCCGGTCCTGGTGGCGGGCCTGGTGCTCGCGGTCACGCTCTCCGCGGTGGCCGGTCTCGCGCTGCTGGCGGCCCGCCGGGTCCGCTGGTCCAGCCACCTGCCCTTCGGCCCGTTCCTCATCTTCGGCACCGCCGTCGCCCTCGTCCTGACGACGTGAGCGCCGGCGGCGGCGAGCGGGTCAGCGCCGGGCGGGTCGGACGGCCGGCCGGGCCGCGGCCCGGCGGACCCGGCGGCGCAGGACGTCGGCGACCGGGCGGGCCAGCACCGGCGTGAGCACGGTGCCGACGAGCACGCCGAGCAGCAGGCCGGCGGCCACGTCGTGCGGGTAGTGCACGCCCACGAACGTGCGGGAGAACGCGGCCAGCACGGCGAGCGGGGCGGCGACCAGGCCGATCCGGCGGTGCAGCAGCAGTGCGGTGGCGGCCAGCGCGCCCGCGATGGTGGCGTGGTTGCTCGGGAACGACCAGTCGCCGGCCGGCGGACAGTGCCCGGCAACGATGACCAGGTCGGCCGGGCTGCGGCAGGGCCGGTCCTCGGCGATCAGGGTCTTCAACCCCTCGCTGGAGGCGTACGCGCAGACGACCGCGACCGGGGCGGCCAGGGCCAGCGCCCGGCCCCGGAGGTCGCCGCCGACCAGCCGGGTCAGCGCGGCCAGCACCAGCAGGATCCCGAGCAGGACGATCGCCCCCTCGGTGAAGTGCAGCGCGAACCAGTGCACCGGTTCCGGTGTGCGGTCGGCGAACTCGACGATGTCGTGGTACCAGTCGGTACTGACATCGGGAACGTCTGTCACCAGGGCGTCGGTCATGCATCACCTCACCAACTGTTCATACTCCGTTCACCTTGAGGGTGGTGGGGGAATGACTGTCGGGGCACCGAAGTCTCAGGCGCCTCTCAGCCGGGTCTGATTCGGTGGCCGCGGCGTACCGACCTCGGGAGGACCCGTGCCGCACAGCCCTCAGGGCGACGAGAGTTGGCGGATCCGCCGCACCGGGGCGGACCTGCACCGGCTCGGCGAGACCGAGTCGATCTTCGCGCTGGGCAACGGCTGGGTGGGCTGGCGCGGCACCCTCGACGAGGGTGAGCCGTACGAGATGCCGGGCACCTACCTCAACGGGTTCCACGAGCAGCGCGAGGTGAGCTACCCGGAGAGCGGGTACGCCTTCCCGGAGCACAGCGACACCGTGATCAGCGCGCCGAACGCCGCGCTGGTCCGGCTCTGGGTCGGCGGTGAGCCGCTGGACCTGCGGACCGGGACGGTCCGGCGGCACGAGCGGGTGCTCGACCTCCGCGCCGGGGTGATCCGCCGGGAGACCGAGTGGATCTCGCCGGGCGGGCAGGGCGTGCGGGTACGCAGCACGCGGCTCGTCTCGCTGCCCCGCCGACCGGTCGCCGCGGTGGACTACCAGGTCGAGCCGCTGGACGGCCCGGTCGAGGTGCGTGTTGACGCCGACCTGCTCGCCAACGAACGGGTGCCGGAACGCGCCGACGACCCGCGCGCCGCCTCGGTGATCCACGACCCGCTCATCGCCGAGACCGGCCGGCACGACGGCACCGACGCAGTGCTGGTGCACCGGACCGGGCGCAGCGCCCAGCGGGTCGCCGTCGCGGTCGCCCACCGGGTCGACGCGCCGGACACCGCCGCGACCGACACCGAGCTGACGGCCGACCGGTTCCGGCTGGCGGTCACCGGCCCGCTGCGCCCCGGCGAGCGGATCCACGTCACGAAGTTCGCCGCGTACGAGTGCGCGCACGTCGACGGCACGCCGGCCGGCGAGCTGGCCGACCTGGTCGTCGCCGAGGCGGACGCCGCCCGGACCGAGGGCTTCGCCGCCCTGCTCGACGCGCAGCGGGCCACCCTCGACGCCGCCTGGGCCACCGCCGACGTCGAGCTGGACGGCGACCCGGAACTCCAGCAGGCACTCCGGTTCGCGGTGTTCCACCTGCTCCAGTCCGGCCGGTCCGACGGGGACCGCACCATCCCGGCCAAGGGGCTGACCGGCAACGGCTACGACGGCCACGTGCTCTGGGACACCGAGGGCTACGTGCTGCCGGTGCTGACGTACCTGGCGCCGGGGCTGGCCCGGTCGGCGCTGCGCTGGCGGCACGCCCACCTGCCCGAGGCCCGGGACCGCGCCGCCGAGCTGCGGCTGGCCGGCGCCACCTTTCCGTGGCGGACCCTCGGCGGCCGGGAGTGCTCTGGCTATTGGCCGGCGGGCACCGCCGGGCTGCACGTCAACGCCGACATCGCCGACGCGGTGCTGCGCTACGTGGCGGCCACCGGCGACACCGAGTTCCTCGGCGGGTGCGGCGTCGAGCTGCTGGTGGAGACCGCCCGGCTCTGGCACCGGTACGGCCACTGGTCCGACACCGGCGTGTTCCACCTGACCGGGCTCACCGGCCCCGACGAGTACTCCGCGCTGGTCGATGACAACCTCTTCACCAACCTGATGGCCCGGCGTAACCTGCGCGGCGCGGCCGACGCCGCCGAGCGCCTCCCGCAGGCGGCCGCCCGGCTCGGCGTCGACCCGGCCGAGGTCGCCGGCTGGCGGGCCGCCGCCGACGCGGTGCACGTGCCCTACGACGGCAAGCGCGGGGTGCACCAGCAGTCGGCCGGCTTCACCGAGCAGCCCGAGTGGGACTTCCCGAACACCCGGGCGGACGACTACCCGCTGCTGCTGCACTTCCCCTACCTGGAGCTGTACCGCCGGCAGGTGGTCAAGCAGGCCGACCTCGTGCTGGCCATGCTGCGCTGCCCCGGCGAGTTCACCGCCGAGGAGAAGGCCCGCAACTTCGCGTACTACGAGGCGCGGACCGTCCGGGACTCGTCACTGTCGGCGTCCGTGCAGGCGGTCCTCGCCGCCGAGGTCGGCCACCTGGACCTGGCGTACGACCTGTTCGCCGAGACGGCGTTGCAGGACCTGGAGGACCTCGGCGACAAGACCGCCGACGGCCTGCACCTGGCCTCGCTGGCCGGCGCCTGGCTGGTGGTGGCGCAGGGCTTCGGCGGCCTGCGCGACGACCGGGGCGTGCTCTCCTTCGAGCCGCGGCTGCCCCGCCGGATCACCCGGCTCGCCTTCCACCTGCGCTGGCACGGGCACCGGCTGCGGGTCACCCTGACCCCGGACACGGCCCGCTACGAGCTGCCCGACGCCGGCCCGGCCGACGCGGTCGAGCTGTGGCACCACGGCGAACGGCTCCGGGTGACCGGGGCGGCGCCGGTCACCCGGCCCATGCCGCCGGTGCCGGACCCCGGGCCCGAGCCGCCGTCGCCACCCGGCCGCCGGCCGGCCCGGCGCGCTCAGGCGGAGGTGGGCGGCGCCGGCTGACTCGGCACGCCCGACATCCGCCCGACGATCTCCTCCAGCTCCTCGAAGGCGTACGCCCAGTTGTGGCACTTGAAGCTGCGCAGCCCCTCGATCGCGGTGCGGCAGTCGGCGCAGTGCACGCCGGGGATGGCGTCCGGCACCTCGGTGTTGACGTACTTGCGCTCGCCCAGGATCACCCGCGCGATCATCCCCCGGTCGTGCACCCCGTGCAGGGCGGAGGAGACGATGTCGTACCAGTTCACCCGGCGCCCGCACTTCGGACAGTCCGGCTCGTCGCCGCTCACCCACAGCGGGGCGCCGATGCTCCGCGCCGGCATGTTCAGCAGCTTCTCCAACCGGCGCACGTCCGACTCGGGCGTGGTCCAGCGGTGCCGGCCCGGCAGCGAGGCGGGCGAGTCGTAGACGGCGCGGAACACCACCGGGTCGACCTCCACGGTCTCCCGTCCACCGGTCATCGGTACCTCCTCGGCTCGGCTGGTCCCACCGTCGTACCAGGTGAACGGCCTCGCGTCAGCTCACCGCGCCCCGGCGGACCGCCTCGGCGGCCAGCCGCGCCCGGCGGCGGTCGTCGTTGCTGACCAGGCCGAACTTGTCGTAAAGCCGGGTCAGGTGCTTCTTCACCGCGCTCTCGCTGACGCCCAGGGTGCCGGCCAGCACCCGCACGGCCGGCGGCTCCGGGAAGGTGTCGCCCCCGGCCAGGTACGGGCGGCACAGCGCGTCGAGCAGCTCACCCTCCCGGCGGGTCAGCGCCGGCGGGGCGGGCGGCGCCTCGACGCCGACCGTACGCGTGCCGGTGTGCTGCCCGGGGGCCCGGAACACCAGCCGCGCCGGCCCGACCTCCACCCGGTCGCCGTCGTGCAGGGTACGGGCCTCGCGCAGCGGCGCCCCGTTGACCGTGGTGCCGTTGGTGCTGCCCAGGTCGCGGATGATCCAGCCCGACGGGAAGCGCTCCACCAGCGCGTGCAGCCGGGAGACCAACCGGCTGTCGATGGGCAGCTCGTTGCCGGGGGCCCGGCCGATGGTCAGGGTGTCCACGCTGAGCGGCACGAGGCGCACCGGCCCGGTGCCGTGCACCTCGAACCAGCCGCCGGTCACCGGTCGCACCACGGCTCGGTGGTCGCCGAGGTCACCGCGCCGGAGTGGATGACGGTCACCGTCGCCGTGGCGGTGACGCACCGCCCCGCCGACGGCCACGGCTCGGTCCACAGCTCGTACGGCTGGCCGGTGGCGCGCTGCCGCGCCCGCGGCCCGTCCGCCCGCACCGCCAGGTCGACGGTCCAGGTGCCGCCGCCCGTCGACACGTTGTCCCGGTACTGCTTCCACACCCAGACGTACGCCATCGCCGCGCGACAGCTCGGCGACCAGTACTGCTTCACCGAGATGGCGCGCAGCCCGCCCGCGTAGCCGTAGGCGGACGCGCCGATCTGGTAGGCGTCGGCGTAGCACCGGCCGGGCGGGGCGTCGTCCTGGGCCGCCCGGCGGGGTCCCGCCGTGCCGGCCAGCGTCGTGCTCACCCGCCGGCCGGCCACGGTCAGCTCCAGCACCGCCCGGACCGGCCCGACCACCCGGGGCACCACGACCAGCCCCACGTCGCAGGCGGCCCCCGGGGCGAGCCGCCGCGACCCGCACCCGTCCTCGACGATCCGCAGCTCACCCCCGGACGGGCCACCCACCCTCACCCCGCCCACGGTCACCGGGTGGTCGGCGCGGTTGCGCACCCGCACCAGCCGCTCCGCCGACTCGGCGTGCAGGGTCAGCTCGCCCAGCTCCACCCGCTCGGGCAGGGTCACCGGGGCGGGCGGGGGCGGTGCCTGCGCGTACCCGGTGGCCAGCACGGCCGCCACCGCCACGGCCAGGCCGACGGTGCGGCGCAGCGCGTGCCGGCGTACCCGGGAGGGTCCCGCCACCGTGGCGGAGAGGGCGAGGGCCGCGCGGCGGCGGGCCGACAGCGACGGCGCCGGGCCGGCCGGCGGGGCCGTCCGCACCCCGTCGTCGGCGGCCACGTCGCCGGGGACGAAGGGGGTCACCGGCAGCCCCGCCGCGGCCTGGGCGGCCCGCAGCTCGGCCGCGAACTCCGCGACCGACACCGGCCGCCGCGCCGGATCCTTGGCCAGCGCGCGCTCCAGCGCCGCGCACACCCCGTCGGGTACGCCGAGCGGGCGCAGGTCCGGCACCGGGTCGGCGGCGATCCGGCGCAGCAGGGCGTCGGTGGACTCCCCGGCGGCGGGCGCGAAGGCCGGCGTGCCGCGGATCCAGTGCAGCACGGTCGAGGCCAGCGCGTAGACGTCGGCGGCCACCGAGGCCGGCTCGCCGCGCAGCACCTCCGGGGCGGCGTGCAGCACGCTCGCGGTGACCGTGCCCCGCGTGCCGGGACGGTCCGCGCCGGCCCGGGCCTGGCCGAAGTCGGCCAGCTTCGGCTCCCCGTACCCGGAGACCAGGATGTTCTCCGGCTTCACGTCGCGGTGCAGGACCCCGGCCCGGTGCGCGGTCTCCAGCGCGCCGGCCACCGCGATCCCGCCGGCGACGGCCGCCCGCCAGTCACCCGCCGTGCCGAGGCGCAGCCGGTCGCCCAGCGAGCCGCCCTCCTCGTACGCCATCAGCAGGTACGGGTTTCCGGCGGCGGTCCGGCCGGCCTGGTGCAGGGTGACGATGTGCGGATGGTCGGAGAGCCGGCCCAGGGCGCGCAGTTCCCGCTCGAAGCGGGCCCGCGACGGCCCGGCCCAGTCGGCGGCGAGCACCTTCACCGCCACCCAGCGGGAGTAGTCGGCCTGCCAGGCCCGGTAGACGACGCCGAACCCGCCCCGCCCGACCTCCACGGCGTCGGTGCACCCGGCGATCCCCAGATCGACGCCGGCGCCCGGCTCGGGGCGGTGCGTCACCGGCTGCTCGCTGTGGACCATCGCCGCTGAATGCTACCGACGGGTCGGAACGGCCTCCGACGCTCGGGTGCACCCGTCGGCGCCGACGCCGACGGTCCGTGCCCCGAGCAGGGCACGGACCGTCGAGTGTCGCCACCGGGGCCGGACGTGTGGCCGGCCGGCCCCGCCCCCCTTCGGCGGATCGGTGATCGTTGTGGAGCCGGGGGTGTCCCGGGCCGCCCCAGGCGCGACCCGGGACGCCGTGCGGGCGGGGGTCAGCAGACGGTGCTGGTCGAGCCGCCCGTCGAGTTCAGGTAGCCGGTGACGTGGGTGCAGTGCGCGGCCGTGTTCGCCGGCTTGCCCCACAGCTCCGCCCGGGTGGTGTTGTTCAGCTCGCCCACCCCGTAGTCGGTGCCGCTGTCCGACTCGTCGATGACATGGACGTACAGGTCCCAGTTCGAGTGGTTGGCCCGGTACTGCTCCCACACGTAGATGTAGGCGTAGTTGTAGCCACAGCCGTAGTACTGCTTCACCGAGGCGGCCTGCACGCCGCCGACGGTGAGCACGCGGGTCGTGCCGATCTGGCGGACGCTGGAGCAGCTCGCCGGCGTGCTGGCCAGCGCCGGGGACGCGTCGACCACGGCGATGGCGCCGGCGGCGAGGGCCACGGCCGCGGTGGCGAGGGTACGGCGGAGCAACGACATGGAAACCCTGCTTTCTCTCGAGATCCCGTCGGCAGAGAGAAAACCAGGGACGGCGCCCGGGCGACAGGTGACGAAGCGGGGAGGGTTTGCTCCCCTCGCTCCCGGTGAGCAGCGTCGGTTCATGCCGGTACGCCGTCACCAGCTCCGAATCGGTGGCGTCGTCACCCACGTGCGGAGCGACAGCGGGCGGTGTTCGCGGGGCAGCGGGGAGTGTCCGAACCTGCGACCATTGACGCCGTTCGTGGAGGCCGGCACGTTGCACGCCCGCGAGCACCGCGATGGAACGCCCGTCGCGGACGCACGGAAATCGGGGGAGATCTCTTGCGTACGACACAGTCCACTGTGCTCGCTGCCGTCCTCGGCGTGGCCGCCGCGTTGACGGGCGGATCCGGGTGGAGTGCGACGTGCCGGGCGGTGAACTGAGCCCGGGTGAGCAGCGCGCCTTCACCATCGACTTCCAGGTGCTGACCACCGTCCAGCCCTACGCCATGAAGGCCGGCAACGGCGAGGCCGTCATCAAGGTCGACGGCACGAAGGTCACCGACGAGACGTTCACGACCCGGTTCCGGTCCACCACCGGCTCGCTCGCCAACCCCCAGCGCTACGTCCAGGACCGGCAGCCGGACGCCGCGGTCACCGTCTCGGGTGACCTGACCCTGGTACGGCAGCCCGAGGGCTACTTCGAGGGCCACCTGCCCGTGACCGTCCGCTACGACAGCGACGCCCCGCACGGCATGATGTCCATCGTCGGCGTGAACCTGCCGGCGACCTTCGGATACCCCTGGTCCCTCGAGTGCAGCCACGAGTGCGTGCCCGGCGGGGAGTTCATGGAGGGCGAGCAGCGGACGTTCGACCTGTACTTCTCCGCGTCGGCGGACACGCCGGTCGGCGACCTGGGGCAGGCCGGCGTCGAGGTGAGCGCCGTGCGGCGGGATGGATACCCGGACTCCGACCCGGCCGACAACGTCGCCACCTTCTCCATCACGACGACCGAGGCGGCCTGAGCGGCCGCCCGGGCGCTGCTCCGCCGGCAAGGATCGAGGCCCAGCCGGCGCCGCCGTGGCACGGCAAGCCGGCTCAGGACGTGTGGCGCAGGAGGGCGTCCACCGCCACCGGCCAGGCCGCCCGCGGCAGGCCCTGACCGATGCCGCGCAACGGGAGCAGTGTGGCGCCAGGGATCTCCTTGGCCAGCGCCACGCCGTTCCCGTACGGGAAGAACGGATCCTCGTCGCCGTGCATGACAAGCGTCGGTGCGGCAATGTCGCCCAACCGCTCACGCCACCGGGGCTGGCAGTCGATGGCGGCGAACATGGTGCCCAAGTGGCTGGCGCGCTGCGCCTTCGCCGTCCGTGCCGCCCGGTCGAAGACGATCCCGGCAGCGAGGCGTGCGTCCGCCTCGTCGAATCCTCGCGTGCCGGACATCAGCCTTGCGGCCCCGGCCAGGTAATCGATGACGCTGTCACGATCGGTCCAGTCCGGCTGCGGACGGCCGAACAGCTCCGCCGTCAGCTCCGGCGCGTGGTCGGGCAGGTCCGGATCCACCGGACCAGGAGCGACCGGCCGGGTGGAGATCAGCGTCAGCGACGCGACCCGATCAGGGTGGTCCAGCGCAAGCAACTGCGCGACGAAGCCGCCGACGCCGAGCCCGACCACATGCGCACTCCGCAACTCCAGCGCCCCCAGCAGCTCCGCCGCATCGGTCACCAGATCACGCAGGTCGTACGCGGGCGCGTCAGGATCGACGAACGCCGACTGGCCCGCATCTCGCAGGTCATAGCGCACCACATAGCGCCCGGTCAGCTTCGTGCACAGCTCGTCCGGCCAGCTCATCATGGTGACGCCGATGAGCAGCACCGGCGGGTCCCCCGGGTCACCGAAGGTCTCGACGCACAGCTCAACGTCGTTGACGTTGATCCGCATGGGGAACTCCTTTCGCGGCATCAGCTGAATCCTTCCGATAACGAGTTCGCCGCCGGTGAGTGGCCGACACGCATCACTCCGGCCTTCTCCTCGGCTCGCTGTGGACACGAGGTAGACCGGCGAGGCCGTGCGATCTCATCGGTCCCGGCCTTCGCGGTGCTGACGTCCACGGGGTTCGGGTCCCAAGCAGCGCCGGTCCGCACTCGTCCGGCTGCGGCCACCACCGTCGATGTCAACCGCTGATGTCAGGTCCCGTCAGGCCCGTCACCCGGTCGCCCGCTCGTCCGCCCACAGGCGGCCGGAGTCCTCCGGGTCATCCGGTTGCACGGTGCCGTCGACCAGTCCGGCGAAGAGCGACTCGAACAAGCGGTCGGGGTCCACCGCGGCCCGTCCTGCCCGGTCCTCGCTTGCCGCGTCGTACGCGGCCTGTACTTCAGCCACCCGGCGCACCAACGCCGGCATGTCCACGCCGGGGCGGTACAGCGCCGCCCACAACTCCTCTTCCAGTGCGATCGCGGCTGTCTCCCACGGCTGCGCCGGCTCCGGCGCCTCGCCGTTCTCCTCCTCGGCCCGCCGGTACACCGCCCTCGACCGTGCCCTGGTCGCCAGGCCCATAAAGTCCGTGATCACAGCAAACGGTCGACGGTCGATCGGGAACGCCCACGGCAGCGTTCGACCGATCCGGGCCACCCCCAGCGCCTTCACCAGGTCGAACAACAGATCATCCGCCGGCTGCCAACCCGGGGTCCGGTCGTGACTGATCAAGGCGCGCAGCGCCGAGGTGTCCGCTCGCAGACCAGCCGAGGCAGACCAGTCGCTCAACTCTGAGACCACCTCGTCGACGCCGCGGCCGACCGGCTGCGGCATGCCCCTCGGCTGATGCCGGTACACACCGCACGGCCCGCTGACGTCCCACAGGTGGGTCAACTGCCCCACCGCACCCGGCACCGCCGCGCACATCACCGCACAGTCCCCGTCGCTGACGTACGCGGCGAAGACCGGAAAACCCGTCGACGCCGCAACCGCCTCGGACGGCCCGAGCAGATCCGGCGGATCATTCCACCCTTGGGTCTCCACCAGCTGCCACCCGTCGCCCAGCTCGCGCAACCACTGATGGCGGTAACCGAACCCGCTGATGCCGTCCTGGTCGACCAGTAACCCCTGCGGCCGCGCCACCACCACCGTGCCCCAGTAACCCACCCGCGCAGCCTAGGTCAACGTCGGGATTCGGTTGAACCGCTCTGGAAGCGGCTCAACGGGCTGCGCGGCGGCCGTTCGGATTGCCGGGGCTTGCCTTAGGTGACGGGGTGCTCCAGCTGGGAACGCGCCCGCACGAACAGACTGTCCGCGCTGCCGGACTTCGGGAAGCCGAGGAAGGTCACCATGCCGATGCTGTGGTGGTCGGCCCACGCACAGACCTCCACGTTGACGCCCTGGGTCTCGCCCTTCCCGCAGCGAGCCTCACCGCCCATCGGGCCCGGTCGTGTTGGCTTGACACCGGACAGCCGCGGCAGGGTGGCGAAGATCCTGTCCAGCGTCGCCTTCGGATCGGTTACCTTCCCGGACACCCCACTGACGAGGGCCGTGTACTGCTCGTCGGCGGCCGTGTAGGCGGTGCCGACCGCGCTGGTCGGCTCCCCGTCGAGAAGCTCCTTGAAGCTGCCCATGTTCTTCTGGGCCGGCTCGCGCAACGTCCGGCTCATCGACTCAGGCCAACCGCTCAGCAACTTTTCCGGCTTCTCCAGACGCATCGCCACGACCGGTGACGGCGACGACTGCGCTTCCGCCCCCCGCTCCGCCGTGTCGGCAGCTCGCGAACAGCCGCCGGCCAAAAGTAGGCTCGCGAGGACCAGCGCACCCACACCCGCCGCGCGCCGTCCGGCGCCGCTCGACCTTCTGCCCGGCATGCTGCACACCCTCGTCTCACGTCTTCGGCAGCGCACGATATCCCAGACGGTCGCCCGACCGAGCCCGGTGGGCTTCAAGCGGGGCCCGGGCGGATCGCAACAGCCGACGGCCAGGGCCTCGGTCGCGGCGCGTGATGCGGACTATCTATGGACTGACACGCTCGGCGGCGAGGTTGTTGACCTTGGGAACGGCGACACCCAGGCCGTTAACCGGGCCTTTTCGCCGAGCCGGGTCGACGGTCGTGGACGTCAGCGGCGGTTCGCCGTCACTCGGCTGACGTCCGGAGGACGGTGACTGCGCCGGGCGAGGCCGCCTGCAGTCGGGCCAGGTCCTGGGTGGACGGCTCGATGAGGTAGCGGTGCGTGGCGGCGCGCAGGAGGGGCAGGTCGGAAAAGCTGTCGGTGTAGGCAGAGTGGATGGGCAGCGTGACCCCGGCGTCGCGGAGTCGCTGCACTTTCTGCGGCCCCTGGCAGCCGAGGACGGGCCACATGCCGGTGCGGCCGGCGCGGAGTCGGGCAGCGATGACCTCCACCTTGCCCAGGCCCAGCTTGGCGCAGATGGCGGTGGCGAGCGGGTCGGCACATGCGGTGACGATGATGACGCGGTCGCCGGTCGCGAGGTGGTGCTGGAGCCGGTCGAGCGCGACCGTGATGCGCCTCTGGGCGTGGGTTGCGGCGAACTGTTCGGCCAGGGCGGTGAACTGCGCCTCGGAGAGACCAGCCGACGCAAGCCAGAGGAAGCCGGTGATGGCCACCCGTCGCGTGGGTGACAGGAAGAGCATCGGTGCGAGGAGCGGAGCGAGTACGAGCGACACTGCCGCGCGCCACCGCTGGCGGAACAGCAGATGGCGGGTGAACTGGGCGAACGAGTCTCCGCGTACCAGGGTGTCGTCGAGGTCGAAGACGGCCACCCGGCGTGTCGAGGCGGTCATCACGCGCCTTCCGTCGGCATCGGTGCCGATCGTCTCATGGCGTCCAGTGCCTTCTGTGAATGCGTTGGCTGAATTCGTCCACGTCAGCTCTCGTCGGCGTGGCGGCGTCCGGCACGGTTGCTGTCGCTCACCTTCGCCGGGGGGCGGCGTCGTCCGCTGCGTCGAAGCGCCAACCTGTCCTCGGGAACTCGGCCATCAGGGCGGCAAAGCTCGGGGCCTGGTGAATCGCTGCGTCCCAACCCTCAGCAGTGATGTCGAGCAGCACCAACGGCGGTGGCTGTCGGCGGAAGTCGTAGGTGAGCATCTCCCGGCCACCGTCGCCCCCGATGATCACCCCACCGGGGAAGCGCTCTGCCGCATCCGCCGCCTCGTTCATTTCAATCAGGCGGTCCGGTGCGTAGATGCTCAGGAAGTCCCCTGCCGGGCCGACGAACTCGTCAACGCCACCACTGCTGACGATGAAGGTCCGGTAGTCAGAAGGGAATCGGACGCCTAGCGCCCTCTCGACTTCCGCGAGGGCCTTCTCTCCCTGCACGCCGCCTCCCGTGAACGATGCGGACACCTCACGACGCCTGTGACCCTACGGATGGCGAAGATCTGATGTTGAAGCGGAACGACTGTCGCTTGGGACGCGGGCCTGCGCCTCGCTTCTGGCTGGCCTGGATGTGCATCCCGGGTGGCGATGCGGATTCTCCGGCACGCGCGGTTCGCCATCACCATGGAGACCTACACGGTCGTGTCGTCGGCGACCACCCGCGACGCGCTCAAGCGGCTCGGCCAAGCGCTGGATCGGTGGAAGGACCCCTCAGCGATCCGCTGTCGGCGGTTCCGTCGGTACTCCTCGCTAGGGTGCTGCCGTGGATCAGGATGGCCGTACCTTGCCGGCTCCGCTGTCCGAAGCTCATGAGGTCGGCTTCGACTACAGGGACGGGGCCGGCGTTGACTTCGAGCCGTACTCCCACTTCCTTGACTCGGGGGAGATTGCCGAGTGGTGGCGGGCCTGGACGGGAAACGCCGAGCTTGACGGATCCGAGTTCCGGGTTTTCGGGCAGGACGGCACTGGTGGTCTCGCCGCCTTCTGGCTGGTGCGTGATGGCAAGCCGATCGAGCAGCAACCGGTGGTGTTTCTCGGTTCGGAGGGTGAGATGGGAGTCGTAGCGCAGAACCTGTGGGCCTATTTGTGGCTTCTGGCTGACGGGTTCGGTCCCTGGGAGGCGACGGCATACCCCAGCCACGAACATGAGCCCCGCACGGATGCCCGGCTCGCGGAGATCGCCCAACGGTGGGCACCGTCGCATCGCAAGCCGGCGAGTGAGGTCATTGCCGCAGCGCGGGAGGAGTTCCCCGGCTTCGAAGAACTGATCGGCTCTCTCTGCCGATAGCCGGCGTGAGGGGCAGACCAACAGTGGGACCGCTGAAGGCTACTGCCGTACTTCGCTGCTGTCCCGGCCCATCACGGCAACAGCGACCCCGATCGGGGCCGCTGACCTGCGGAGGAGTGGGCCGCCAGGGACTCGAACCCTGAACCTATGGATTGCCGGCGAGCCGGCCGGATCGAGTGTTGTGCGAGATCATCCGGCCTGCGCAAGCAGCTGGACATCGGCGAAGGCGTCCCGGTCCTGGTGGTCTTCCGCGCCGACGGCTCCCGCGAGCTGTACCACGCCGACCGCATCCGCGTCGGGCGCTAGCAGCCAGCGCTGTGACCACGAACGTTCACGGCGTTGGGTGACACGCCGCCTGGCTAGGCTGAACGCATGACTCATGCGGCGGGACCGATCGAGCCGTCCGGGGTGTGGGCCACAGCCGTGGGCGTGGCCCGGGTGAGGGCAATGGAGACGGCACGCGAGCAGCCGCTGTTCCGGGACCCGCTGGCGCTGGCCTTCGCCACGGCCGGCGGGAGAGGCCCCGGGACGCCGCCGCCCCCGCGCGCGGACGAGGCGGCGCGGCGCCGCTGGCTCGGTGTGGCCTTCTCGATCGTCATCCGGACGAAGTTCCTGGACGACCTGCTGGATCGGGCGGTCGCGTCCGGCGTCCGGCAGGTCGTGCTGCTCGGAGCCGGGATGGACAGCAGGGCCTTCCGGATGGACTGGCCTGCGGGTACGCGGTTGTTCGAGGTCGACACGGCCGAACCGCTTGGCTTCAAGGCCTCGGTGCTGCGTCAGGAGTGTGCCGTTCCGCGCTGCGAGCGGATCACCGTCCCGGTCGACCTACGCGAGGACTGGCCCGGCGCCCTTGCCGCGGCCGGGCACGATCCGGCGCAGCCGACGGTGTGGATCGCCGAGGGACTGCTGATCTATCTACCCGAGGACGCAGTGGAGTCGCTGCTCGAACGGGTCGGCGCGCTGTCCGCTGCAGGCAGCAGGATGGGCCTCACACTGGGCTCGCGCGGTGTGGTCGAACGCTTCCGCGGGGATGCCGCTTCGGGATCGGCAGCGTCGATGTGGGTCTGGGAGATGCCGGAGGACCCGGTCGGCTGGCTAGACGGCCTCGGCTGGGAGGCGGAGACCTTCACCCTGCGTGAGCGCGCCGAGGCCTACGGGCGTCCTGTGCTCACCCCGCCGCAGCAGGACGAGGGCGCGGGCGGGCTCGTCTCGGCGGTTCGCGCCGCGCCCTGATCACATGAGCCGCCGCACCCGTACAAGATCTGCCACCGACACAGCCTGACCGCCACGACGCCGCCCGACCAACCGGCCAGACCGTGTCAGCCAACACCGTGAACGTTCCTGGTCACGGCACCAGCCGGCCTACTACTTTGCTGCGGTACCGGTCGGAACTACGGCAACAGCGGCCCTACAAAGGGCCGCTGAGCTGCGGAGGAGTGGGCCGCCAGGGACTCGAACCCTGAACCTATGGATTAAAAGTCCACAGCTCTGCCATTGAGCTAGCGGCCCGTCCGACCAGGCTACCGGAACCCGCCCGCGCGGGGCTTCCGGCTTCCGCCACCTGTCGATCTTCAGACTCCGCGCCGGCGACCGCCGGGCATGACGACGCCCCGGTGGGGAACCGGATACGCATGAGGGTGAGCAGCACCGCCGCGGTGGCGGCGTCCAGCGAGGTGGCCGGGGACGACGGGGTGCGCCGTCCCGGTGGCGAGGTCCACGCCTGGCTGCCGGGCCAGAACCAGACGGTCTGCGGGCTCCAGCTCAGCCGCACCCGGCTGCGTCGCTTTCCCCACGTGCCCTTCGACTACTCGGACACCGACGTGCTCACCGAGGCCGACCCGGAGGGCTACGTCTGCCCGCGCTGCCTGGCCGCCACGCAGGGGCGGCGCGAGGGCGAGAAGAGCTGGGCGCGGACGAACCCCCGTCCGTGAGCGGTTGCTGTCCGCTTCAGCGGGTACGGCACCGGTATGCGCATCGTGATCGTGGGGGCCACCGGCAACGTGGGGACGGCGCTGCTGCGCCGGCTGCGGCGGGAGTCCGGGGCGGAGCTGGTCGGGGTGGCGCGCCGGTTGCCCGGGCCGGACGCCGGTGAGCCGTACGACGGGGTGGAGTGGCACTCCTGCGACGTGGGAGCGCCGGACGCGGTGGAGAAGCTGGCCGCGGCCTTCGCCGGGGCGCGGGCCGTGGTGCACCTGGCCTGGCAGATCCAGCCCAGCCACGACCAGCGCACCCTGCACCGGACCAACGTGGGCGGCAGCCGGGCGGTGTTCGAGGCGACCGTCCGGGCCGGTGTTCCCGCCCTGGTGCACGCCTCGTCGGTCGGCACCTACGCGCCCGGCCCGAAGGACCACCCGGTGAGTGAGAACTGGCCGGCGACCGGGGTGGAGACGTCGTCGTACAGCCGGGACAAGGCCGAGGTGGAGGCGCTGCTGGACGGTGTGCAGCGGGAGCGCCCGGAGCTGCGGGTGGTCCGGCTGCGGCCGGGGCTGACCTTCCAGCGGGAGGCGGGCACGGAGATCCGGCGTTACTTCATCGGGCCGCTGGCGCCGGTGCGGCTGCTCCGGTACGGCCGGATCCCGCTGGTCCCGACGCACCGGCGGCTGCGTATGCAGGCGGTGCACGCCGACGATGTGGCCGACGCGTACGCCCGGGCGGTGCTGGGTGACGCGCGCGGCGCCTTCAACGTGGCCGCGGATCCGGCGCTGACCCCGGAGCTGCTGGCCCGGCACTTCCACGGCTGGACGGTGCCGGTGGCCATTCCGGTGCTCCGCGCGGCGGCGGCGCTGACCTGGCGGGCGCGGCTGCAGCCGGTCGACACCGGCTGGGTGGACCTGGCGTTGAACGCCCCGCTCATGTCGAGTGAGCGCGCCGAACGCGAACTGGGCTGGACCCCGAGGATCGACAGCGTCACGGCGCTCCGGGAGCTGTTCGAGGGCATGTCCGACGGTACGGGCACCACCTCCCCGCCGATGTCCCCGGACCCGACCCTCCCCGGCCGCCCGACGGCCCTCCTGAAGGCCCGCCTCCCCGGCCACAGCAACCCCTACTGAGGTCGCTGATCATGAAGTTGTTGCCGCGACACGCCGACGGCGGTGGCGACAACTTCATGATCACCGGGTGAGGCGGGAGCCGGACACCGTGGGTGGGTGGGCGCCCAGGAAGAAGATGCCGGGATAGCCCTGTGTCTCGAAGCCCTTGCTGGGGTTGTGGCGGAGGGCCGAGGATTCGATCTTCATGGTGCCGGTGCGGTTGTTGCTGACGAAGAAGACGGCGCCGCCGCCCTCGTTCGCCGTGTTGTTCTCGATGATCGTGCCGGCGATCCGGACGGTGAACTCGTTGCCGTCGCAGTAGATCGCGCCGCCGCTGCCGCCGCCCGGGGTGCCGGACCGGGACGGGTTGGCCCCGCTGCCGACCGCCCGGTTGTCGCGGAACACGCTGTTCAGCACGGTCCAGGAGACGCCGATGCTGCTGGTCGCCGCGCCGTTCGCGCAGACGCCGCCGGTGAAGGTGCTGTTCACGACGTACACCGGTTTGTTGTCGTGCTGGCTGAGCACGCGCAGCGCGGCGCCGCCCAGGTCCGGGCCGGTCCGGTCGCAGCGGTTGTTCACGAAGCGCGTGTTGACCACCTTGAGCCGGCCACCGCGCACGAAGATCGCGCCGCCCCCGCCCCCCTCGGTCCGGTCGCCGGTGGAGTTGCCGTCGGCGAAGGTCAGGTTCTGCACGGTGAGCTGCGGGTGGTCCTGGTTCTGGCAGTGCGAGGTGGTCCAGCCCTGCGCCTGGTCGCAGGTGTTCTGGTAGAGGATCCGGCGCTGGCCGCCGCCGCTCAGCGTGACCTTGCCGCCGCCGTCCAGCACGACCCGCGGGCCGTGCGAGTTGACCACCTTGGCGGTCGCCGTCATCCGGATGGTCACCGGGGCCGGGCCGCAGTTGAAGGTGATGATGCCGCCGGCCGCCACGGCCTTCACCACCGCCGCCGAGGTGCAGCTGGCCGGGGTGCCGGTGCCGACCGTACGGGTCGGCCGCGACGTGTCCACGGCCCGCGCCTCGACGGGGACGGTGGCGCGCCCGTCCGGGTTGCCGGCCCGGAACGCGACCGCTGCGGGGGTCGCGCTGGGCTTGGCGGTGCCCAGACCGGCCCGGGCGCTCGGGGCGCCGGTCGGGGGCGGCGTCGCACCAGCGGCCGCGCCGGTGGTGGCGGCGACCGGCGCGGGCGAGCCCGCCGGCTGGTCACCTCCGCAGGCCGGCAGCGCCGCGGTGGCGAGACCGAGGACGAGGAGGGTGACAGCGGACTTCACACGCACCGCCCGATGCTAGGAGGACCGCCCGCCGCCGCACGACTCCGGACCGGATCCTTAACCCGCCGCTAAGCCAACCGGCCGCCGCGGGGCCGGGAGTCCGCGCCGGCGTCAGGCGTGGGACAGCGCGAACGCGACCAGGAAGCCGAGGACGGTGATCAGGCCGACCAGCAGGTGGGCGTCCTCGTACGCCTCCGGAACCATGGTGTCGGTGATCATCGCGAGGATCGCGCCGGCCGCCAGCGCGGTGATGCCGGCCAGCAGCGCGGGCGGGGCGCCGCCGAGCAGCGCGTACCCGGCCAGGGCCGAGACGCCGGAGACCACCGCGATCCCCGTCCAGAGCAGGAAGACGTAGCGGCGGGTCCGGCCCGCCTGGCGCATGCCGGCCGCGCTGGACAGGCCCTCGGGCACGTTGCTGAGGAAGACCGCGAGCACCGTGATCAGGCTGACCGGGCCGCCGGCCAGCAGGCTCGCGCCGATCACCACCGATTCGGGTATGCCGTCCAGCAGCGCGCCGACCGCGATGGCCGTGCCCGAGCCGGGCTGCTCCTGCTCGGAGGGCTGCTCGTCGCCGGAGCGCTTGCGGTGCCGCGCCCCGCGCCGGGCCAGCAGGATGTTCGCCCCCGTGTAGGCGAGCGCCCCGAACGTCGAGCCGATCACGACCGGCGTCAGCCCGCCCTGCTCGTGGGCCTCGGCGATCAGCTCGAACGAGACCGCGGAGAGCAGCACGCCCGCGCCGAACGCCATGACCGAGGCGATGACCCGGCGCGGCACCCGCGCGAAGAACCCGGCGGCCGCCCCGATCAGCAGGGCCGATCCGGCCAGCAGTCCCCAGAATCCCGCTTCCAACCACTCCGGCACCCGCAGGACCCTACCCCCGGCCCGGAACCGGAAACGGGCTCAGAAGTCGGCGAACAGGTACGGCAGTTCCCGCGGGAAGATCCGGCGCAGCTCGGCGGCCGCGTCGACGGGCACCTCGCCGAGCCCGCGCACGGCCACCTCGGCCGGGTCGAGCACCCCGTACGCCAGGGCGGAGAGCCCGGCGGCGGTGAGCCGCGCGGCCGGCACGGTGCCCGCCGCGGCGGCGTCCGCCGGCAGCACCTCCAGCGTGCCGGTGGTGCCGTCGAGCAGGTGGGTGCCCGTCAGCCAGCGGTCGCCGACCAGCTCGACGGTGACCCGGCCGGTCCCGACCGGCTGGTCGGCGAGCGCGTCCAGGCTGAGCAGCCGGGCCATCGGGGCGGGCGAGCCGGGCCGGGACACCCGCGCCTCGACGTGCACGGCGAGGTCGGTGAGCCACAGCTCGGGCAGTTCGTCGGCGGGGAGGTCGACGCTGATCCGCTCGACCTGGTCGACGTGGCGGGCGAAGAACTGGAGCAGCGACGCCCGGGCGTACGGGTCGCTGGCCAGCAGGTCGTCGGCGATCAGCGCGCCGCCGTGGTCGTCGATCCGGTAGGTGACCGCGCCGACCGTCTCGCCGTCCCGGACGGCGGTGAGCAGCCAGCGGTCGTCCCGGTCGCGCAGCCCGACGGCCCGGAAGTCCGGGAAGCACGCGAACCCGTGCCGCTCGCGCAGGCAGCGTTCGGTGTACGCCCGCCACCGCTCGTAGCCGGCACCGATCCGCTCCCACCTCACCTCGCCGGGCAGCTCGGCGCGGAGCAGCGGGGCCAGGTCCGCGGGGGAGAAGACCGCGGTACGCCGCCGGGGCAGCCCGACGTAGCCGAAGCGTTCGTAGAAGGAGGCGCGGAACGGGTAGAGCGCGGTCAGCGGGTGCCCCTCGTCCCGCATCTCGTCGAGGAGCTGGTGCAGCAGGGTGCGCACGTGCCCGCGCCGGCGGGCCAGCGGGTGGGTGGCCACCCCGGCGACGCCGGCCATCGGCAGCACGGCCCCGCGCAGGTTCTGCCGCATGGGGACGGCCGAGACGGCGGCCGTGGTGACCCCGTCCTCCTCGACGATCAGTGTCCGGTTGCCCGCGTTGTACGGCAGGTACTGGCGGAACTCCTCGGTCCGCGACGTGGCCATCGGCGATGTCTCGAAGGCGTAGGCCTGGAGCGGGAAGCTGGTGGTCAGGCGTTCCTCGGCGGCCAAGGGGCGAATGCGCATCCGCCCATCCCAACCCGACCCACCCGGCGGCGCAACCGGAATCGGGCGGGCTCAGGCCTCGGTGACGTCCGACACCACCACGGTGACGTTGTCCGGCGCGCCGGCCTGGTGGGCGAGCTTCACGAGCTGCTCGCCGCACTGCTGCCGGTCACCGTAGGTGACCAGCGCCGAGGTGATGGCGGCGTCCTCCACGTAGTCGGAGAGGCCGTCGCTGCACAGCAGCAGCCGGTCGCCGGCGAACACGGTGAGCACCCCGACGGCCGGTGGCGCGTCCGAGCCCTGCACCGCCCGGGTGACGAGCGAGCGTTGCGGATGGTGGCGGGCCTGGTCGGGGGAGAGCGCACCCTGGTCGACCAGGGCCTGCACGAACGTGTCGTCCCGGGTGAGCTGGGTCAGCTCGGTGTCCCGCAGCAGGTAGCAACGGGAGTCGCCGACCTGGGCGAGGACCAGGGAGTCACCGGCGAGCAGGGCGGCGGTCAGCGTCGTGCCCATGCCGTCGCGCGCCGGGTCGACCGTGATGGCCGCGCGGATCCGCTGGTTGGCCGTGCTCACCACGGCGCGGAGGGCGTCGGCCGCCTCGTCGGGAGCGGTCGGCGGGGTCAGCTCGTCCAGGATGCGGATGACGATCTCGCTGGCCACCTCGCCGGCGGGGAGGCCGCCCATGCCGTCGGCCACCGCCACGAGGCGGTCACCGGCGAGGGCGGAGTCCTCGTTGTTGGTCCGGACGAGGCCGACGTCGTTCAGGATGGCCGAGCGGAGGATCAGCGTCATGGAGACAAGCTTGCCAAGAACATCGGCCCCGCGTCTCTACGCACTGCTGGGTCTGCTGAAAGAAATGTCGCCGGCTTGCACACGCGGTATGTATCAGTCATCCACTGTGGTCGTTCGCGGGTAGCGCAGCAGCAGGCTCGCCCGCACCTCCTCGTCGCCGACGGCGGCGTAGCTGTGCGGCACGTCGGAGGTCCAGCGCAGGTATTCCCCGGGGCCGGCGGTCGCCGGTGCGTCGACCGGGCCGGCGCGGAGCACGCCGGCGAAGACCGTGACGTGCTCGGTGACGCCGGCCTGGTGCGCGGGGGAGAGCTGCGCCGGGCCGGGGCTGACCCGCATCCGGTAGAGCTCGTAGGTCGCGTCGGTGTCGCGGAAGACCTCCAGCAGGGTGGCACCGACGGCGGCGCCGCGGACGGTCGGCGTCTCCGCCGGCCCGGAGAGTACGGCGGTGAGCGGCACGCCGAGCTGGGCGGTGATCGCGTACAGGGTCTCCAGGGTGGGGTTGCGGGTGCCGTTCTCCAGCCCGGAGAGGGTGGCCTTTCCGACGCCGGCCAGCCGGGCGAGCGTGGACAGGGACATCCCCCGCTCCTCCCGGAGGGCGCGGATGCGCCGGCCGACGGCCGTGGCGGTCCGGTCACCGGCTGGTGGGGCAGCTGCCATGGGGGCTATCGTGCTACATCGGTCCGTTCCGTAAACGGAACGGTGGTGAGGGGAGTGCGATGGCCGGTCGACTGCAACCCGTCCTGGCCGGCGTGGTGACCGCCCTGGTCGGCTTCGCCAGCTCGTTCACGGTCGTGCTCGCCGGGCTCCGCGCGGTGGGTGCGGACCAGGCGCAGGCCGCCTCCGGGCTGCTCGCTCTCTGCGTCGCCTGCGGCGCCTGCGCGGTCTGGCTCGGCCTGCGGCACCGGCTGCCGCTGGCCATCGCCTGGTCCACCCCCGGCGCCGCCCTGCTGGTCGCCACCGGGCCGGTGCCCGGCGGTTGGCCCGCGGCGGTCGGCGCCTTCCTGCTCACCGGCCTGCTGATCGCCGCGGCCGGGCTCGTTCCCCCGCTCGGTCGGGCGGTCGCCGCGATCCCCGCGCCGATCGCCAGCGCCATGCTCGCCGGAGTGCTGCTGCCGCTCTGCACCGCGCCCGTCCGGGCCCTGGTCGAGGTGCCCGGGCTGGCCGGGCCGGTGGTGCTCGCCTGGCTGCTGCTGCACCGGTTCGCCCGCCGCTGGGCGGTGCCCGGCGCGCTCGCCGTGGCGGTGGTGGCGATCGCGCTGACCGCGTCCGGGCCGGCCCGGATCGACGCCGCCCCGGCCGTGGCGCTGACCGCCCCGGCCTGGACCCTGCCCGCGATCGTCGGGCTGGCGCTGCCGCTGTTCCTGGTCACCATGGCCGCGCAGAACGTGCCGGGGACGGCCGTGCTGGCCGGCTACGGCTACCGGGCCCCGCTGGGCTCGGCGCTCCGCGTGACCGGGCTCGCCACCGCGCTCGGCGCGCCGGCCGGCGGGCACGCGGTGAACCTGGCCGCGATCACCGCCGCGCTGGCGGCCGGCCCGGACGCCCACCCCGACCCGGAGCGGCGCTGGATCGCCTCGGTCACCGCGGGGATCGGCCTGGCGCTGCTCGGCCTGGGTGCCGGGGTGGCCACCGCCCTGGTGCTGCTCTCCCCGCCGGTCCTGGTCGAGGCGGTGGCCGGGCTCGCGCTGCTCGGCGCGCTGGCCGGCGCGGTCGCGGCGGCGGTCGCCGAGCCGGACGCCCGGGAGGCCGCCGTGGTCACCCTCGTGGTCACCGCCTCCGGGGTGAGCCTGCTCGGTGTGGGTGGCGCGTTCTGGGGGCTGGTGGCCGGCTGGCTGATGCTCCTGCTGTTCCGCCGCCGACGCCCGGCCGTGCCACCGGTGGCCGAGCCGGCCCCGGAGCCGGCGGCCCCGGCCCGGGCCGGCTGATCAGGCGACGCCTTCCGCCTCGACGCCGATTTCCATGATCCGCACGCGGGCGCCGGTGACGTTCTCCTCGACCATCCGCCGGAGCGCCCGCGCCTGCTCCAGCGTGTCGAGGACGACCAGCGCGTGGCTGAGGTCGGGCTCGTCGTCGTCGGCGCCCCACCAGCCCCGGACGAAGCCGGGGCTCTGCCGGGTCACCTCGGCCATGTGCGCGAACTGGGCAGCCCGTGCCGCCGCCTCGGCCGGCGAGCCGCCCTGTTCTCCGATCACCATCCACATGCCGCCCACCCTAGGCGGGGGGTCATTCCTCCGGAGGGAGTTCGCCGGCGGGGACGGTGAGGCGTACGCCGTCGTCGGTGACCGCCGCGATCCGGTCGGCCAGCACGTAGACCGCGCCGGTGCGGGCCAACTCGGTCGAGACCTTGAGGTAGCCCTCGCGCAGCAGCCGGGCGGCCAGGTCGGCCGGGACGTCCGGCTCCTCGGCGGCCGCCGACCCGATCAGCTCGTCCAGGCTGCTGCCCGGGTCCACCGGGGCGGGCGCCTGCACGGTCACGGCGGTCGGGTCGCCGCGCTGGACGAGATCCACGGTGCCCACCTCCACGCCGGTGGAGTCGACCACCCGCATGCCGGTGGTGACCCGGGAGACGGTGTCCTGCTGCTGGCTCATACAGGCGCGGTTCCCGAGGCGCGCGGGCGCTAAACGGGCGGGGCCCAGCCGCTCGGCGGTCGGGGGGACAGCTCGCGCCACGTGTCCGGCCCCTCGAGCAGCGCCCGGACCGTCTCCTCGGCCTCCTCGACGCTGGCGTACTCGTAGAACTGGGAGACCCCCTCGGCGCCGCCGGCCCGCTGCTCGACGTGCCAGCGGTCGCCGTCGACCCGGAGGAAGACGTCCCGCCGGGCCAGCCGCCCCCATTTCCCGTTCCACCAGTGCCTGCGCTGCTCCATGCCGGGACTCTATCGAACATGTGTACGACACGCGTCGGCCCCCGCGGGATTCCCACGGGGGCCGATCGGCTATGGGGTCAGCGCGCGGCCGGGGGCTCCTGGCGGCGGCCGAGCACGTCGTCCAGCGCGCCGCGCTGGGCCGGGGTGCCGTGGTTGCCGGCGAGCAGCGCGTCCCGGATCTCGGTGAGCAGCTTGACCTCTTCGCTGGGAGCGGCGGGCGGGGGCTCCTCGCCGCGCTTGCGCCGCTCGGCGAGCCGGTTCATCGGGTAGACGACCAGGAAGTACAGCGCCGCCGCGGTGAGCAGGAAGGTGATCACCGCGTTGAGGAAGGCGACCCAGTCGAACGCGATGCCGCGGAAGGTCGGCGCCGTGCCGGCCAGACCCTTGTCGCTGCCGGTGATCAGCAGCACGAAGACCCGGATCAGCGGGTCCAGGAACGACTTGGTGAGCTGGGTGACCACCCCGGTGAAGGCGGCACCGATGACGACGCCGACCGCCAGGTCGACGACGTTGCCGCGCATGATGAAGTCTTTGAAGCCCTTGAGCATCCGCACTCCCGTGCTGTCCGAATTTCCGTCCGGCACAACCTATGCCCGGGAGGGGGCCTCGAGGAAAGCGCCGGCCTCGATCGCCGCCCGGGCCGGGTCGCCGTCCCGGATGGCCTCGACCAGCCGGCCGTGGTCCACGTACCGCTCGGGCTCCAGGGTCTCGCCCATGGCCTGGGCGACGGTGCTGCGCAGCGCGGTGCCGACCGAGGCGTAGAGCTCGGCCAGCATGGCGTTGTGCGCGGCGGCCACCACGGCGGTGTGCAGCGCGGCGTCCGCCTCGACGAACTCGCCGACCCGGCCGGAGCGCCAGGCGGCCTCCCGGGTGGCGAGCGCGCCGTCGAGCGCCGCCAGGTCCTCGGGGGTACGCCGCAGCGCGGCGAGCCGGGCCGCCTCCACCTCGAAGGCGCGCCGGACCTCGATGACCTCGGCCATCCGGTCGTCGGTGAGCCGGCGGGCCACCACGGGGGCCAGCTCGTCGGTCGACACCACGTAGGTCCCGGAGCCCTGCCGGCACTCCAGCACCCCGGCGTGCACCAGCGCCCGGACCGCCTCGCGGACCGTGTTCCGCCCGACGCCCAGGGCGGCGACGAGCTGCGGCTCGGTGGGGATCTTCGCGCCCACCGGCCACTCGCCGCCGAGGATCCGGCCCCGAAGCTGCTCGATGGTCTGGCGCACCCGGTGGCCGCGTGGCGGCACGGCGACGGAATCGACGGCGGGTGTCACCGGTTACACCTCCTGCCGAAATTCATCCCATGATTGTAGGTTCGAGGTCATGACCCCGCCACCACCGCCCACCGGGGCCCCCGTCACCGAGGCGCCCACCACCGACGTGACCCCCGGGCCGGCCCCGGCCGCCGCCCCCGCGCCACCGGCCACCCCGGCGCGCGGCGGCCTCCTGGTCCTGGTCGGCATGCTGCTGGTCGCGGTCAACCTGCGCGCCGCGGTGACCAGCCTGGGCGCCCTGCTCGACGAGATCCGCGACGGGCTGGGCCTCTCCGGCGCGACGGCCGGCCTGGTCACCACGCTGCCCACCATCGCCTTCGCCGGTCTCGGCGCGCTCACCCCGTGGCTGGTCCGCCGCTGGCCCGCCGCGCGGGTGCTGGTGGTGGCCATGGTCGCGTTGACCGTCGGGCAGGTGCTCCGCGTCGTCACCGACTCGGCGGCGGTCTTCGTGCTCACCAGCGCGCTCGCGCTGGCCGGCATCGCGGTCGCCAACATCCTGCTGCCGATGCTGGTCAAGCAGCACTTCCCGCACCGCACCGGGCTGGTCACCGGGGCGTACACGGTGGCGCTGACCGTGGGCACGACGGTGGCCGCGGCCTCGGCGGTGCCGGTCGCCCACGCCTTCGGCTCGTGGCGGGCCGGGCTCGGCGTGTGGGCCGGGCTGGCCGCGGTGGCCGTACTCCCGTGGGTGCCGCTGGCGCTGCGGACCCGGGCCGCGCGCCGGACGGCGACCCCGGCGGTGGCCGCCGCCGCGCCGCCTCGGGTACGGCCGGCGCGCACCCGGCTCGGCTGGGCCATGGCGGTGTACTTCGGGGCGCAGTCGCTCAGCGGGTACGCGATCATGGGCTGGCTGGCGCAGCTCTTCCGGGACGCCGGGTACGCGCCCGAGGCGGCCGGCCTGCTGCTCGCCGGGGTGACCGCGCTCGGCGTGCCGGTGGCCCTGGCGATGCCGGCCCTGGCCGGCCGGCTGCCCACGCTGCGCCCGCTGGTGCTGTCGCTGACCGCGTTCTCCACGGCCGCGTACGTCGGCCTGGCGCTCGCGCCGCACGGCCTCGCGCCGCTCTGGGTGCTGCTGCTGGCCTTCGGCCAGGGCGCGTTCCCGCTGATCCTGACCACGATCGGGCTGCGGGCCCGGACCGCCGAGGGCACGGTCGCGCTCTCCGCCTTCGCGCAGAGCACCGGCTACGTGATCGCCGCGCTCGGCCCGCTGCTGGTCGGGATCCTCTACGAGGCCACCGGGGGCTGGACCGCGCCGATCGGCTTCCTGCTGGTGGCGCTCGCCGTGCAGACGGCGGCGGGCATGGTGATCGCCCGCCCCCGGCACATCGAGGACGAGCGCTGAGGGGAGACGGTCAGGAGGAGGCCGGCGTGGGGTCGCCCGCCACGGCCTGCTCCACCGTCGGGTAGGTGTGCAGCACCTCGACCAGGCCGCTCACCTCGAGGATGCGGAGCACGCCGCGCTGCGGGGCGGCCAGCCGGACCACACCGCCGGCCTCGTCGCAGCTGTTCTTGGCGCGCACGAACACCGACAGCCCGGTGGAGTCACAGAACGACACCTCGGCCAGGTCGAACACGAGGCGGTTGCGCCCCTTGTCCAGCAGGTCCGTGATCTGGTCCTGGAGCTGCGGTGCCGTCGCCATGTCCAGCTCGCCCGCGACCGACACGACGACCACGTCGCCGCGCTGTTCCGTGTGCACCGTCAGGGACATTCGCCGACCTCCTGTGTTCGGTGGAACGGTAACCCACGGAGCTGGCAACGTGCAGAACGGGAGCCGAGAAGGGTGCCGTCGTTCATTCCGTTGCTACGCGACAACTAGTGCCGCAGACCCCGGTGATAGAGTCCGCCAGTCCAGAGTCCAGGGAGGTCACGATGGCGTTGAGCGCCGAACAGAGTGGTCGGCTCGCCCGCCTGCTGACCGAGCACGCCGACCGGCTGACCGAGCGCTGGACGGAGATCGTCGTCGGCTCGCTGCGCGGTCGCCTCAGCCAGGCCGAGCTGAGCCGGCAGGTGCGGGAGCTGCACCGGAGCATGGCCGACGCGGCGGGGAACGGGCTCGCCGACCTGGCCGACGAGCACGGCGGCGAGCTGCGCGCGGTGCTGGCCGAGCTGTCCACGAACCGGGCCCGGCAGGGCTTCAGCGCCACCGAGACCGCGATCAGCGTGTTCGCCATCAAGGACGTGCTGCTCGAGCTCATGGAGCAGGACCAGGACGCGGGCACCCTCCGTGACTTCGTCGCCTTCTCCGCCCTGATCGACCAGATGGGGCTGTTCACCTTCGAGAGCTTCGTGCGCACCCGCGAGGGCCTGATCGCCGACCAGGCGGAGCAGCTGCTGGAGCTGTCCACGCCGGTGGTGAAGCTCTGGGAGGGCGTGGTCGCCGTCCCGCTGGTCGGCACCCTCGACTCGGCCCGCGCCCAGGTGGTGATGGAGCGGCTGCTCCAGACCCTGGTCGACACCGGCTCGCCGTACGCGATCATCGACATCACCGGCGTGCCGGCCGTGGACACCCAGGTCGCCCAGCACATCCTCAAGACCGTGGTGGCCGCCCGGCTGATGGGCGCCGACTGCATCATCTCCGGCATCCGGCCGCAGATCGCGCAGACGATCGTCGCGCTCGGCATCGAGTTCGGCGACATCGCCACCAAGGCGAGCCTGGCCGACGCGCTGCGCCACGTGCTGCGCCTGACCGGCGTCGAGACGACCTCCCGCCGCGCCCGCCGGGAGTCCTGATGGAGCGGGTGCCGATCCTCAAGATCGGCGACATCCTGCTGGTCTCCATCCAGGTCGACATGTCCGACCAGACGGCGATCCAGCTCCAGGAGGACCTCGCGGAGCGGATCGTCGCCACCGGCTGCCACGGCGTGATCATCGACATCACGGCGCTGGACATCGTCGACTCCTTCGTCGGCCGGATGCTCTCCACCATCGCGTCGATCTCCAAGGTGCTCGACGCCGAGACGGTGGTGGTCGGGATGCGTCCCGCCGTCGCCATCACCCTGGTCGAGCTGGGGCTGTCGCTCAACGGCATCCGTACCGCGCTGAACGTGGAGCGCGGCATGGAGCTGATCGCGGCGAGCCGGGCCGACGAGTGGGACGAGGTGGACGGCGACGAGGACGCCGAGACGACGGCCACGTCATGACCGCCGGCGTCGACCTGGGCGTGCCGGCGACCCAGGCGATCCGCAGCGACGAGGACGTGGTCCGGGTGCGGCAGCTGGTGCGTACCACCGCCGTCGCGGTCCGGCTGTCGCTGGTCGACCAGACGAAGCTGGTCACCGCCGCCAGCGAGCTGGCCCGCAACACGCTGATCTACGGCGGCGGGGGCAGCGCCGAGGTGACCACCGTCGAGGACGGCCGGCGGCGCGGCGTCCGCATCGTCTTCGCCGACGAGGGGCCGGGCATCCCGGACCTCGACGCGGCCCTGACCGACGGCTTCACCACCGGCGGCGGGCTGGGCCTGGGGCTCAGCGGCGCCCGCCGGCTGGTCGACCACTTCGACATCTGGACCGCCGTGGGTGAGGGCACCCGGATCACCGTCACCAAGTGGTCCCGATGAACGCCGACGTGGTCACCGACCACGGTCTCTGGTTCCGCATCGAGAGCGGCGCCACGGCGAGCAGCGTGCGGCGGGCCGCGGAGCGGCTCGGCCGGCAGCTGGAATTCGGCGAGCAGCGCGTCGCCGACCTGGCCATCGTCGCCGCCGAGATCACCACCAACCTGGCCAAGCACGCCCAGCAGGGCACCCTGCTGCTCCGGCCGGTACGCCGGGCCGGGCGGGCCGGGGTGGAGCTGGTGGCGATCGACTCCGGTCCCGGCATGGCCGACCTCGCGCTCTCCTCCGCGGACGGGCACTCCACCACCGGCACGCTCGGCATCGGCCTGGGCGCGATAGTGCGGCAGGCGAGCCGGTTCGACGGCTACTCCCTGCCCGGCCGGGGCACGGTGCTGGCCGTCCAGGTCTGGGACGGTCCGGTGCCCGAGCCGGACTGGGCCGGTGCGCTGGTCCGGCCGATCACCGGTGAGCAGGTCAGCGGCGACGGCTACGCGGTGCGGATGGTCGACGGCCGGCGGCAGGTGCTGGTCTGCGACGGCCTGGGACACGGCCCGCTGGCCGCCGCCGCGACCGGGGCCGCGGTCGCCGCGTTCCGCGCCGCGCCGGCCGGCTCGCCGGGCACCGTGGTGCAGCACCTGCACCGGACCATGGGGCACACCCGGGGCGCCGCGCTGGCGGTGGCCGAACCGGACCCCGTGTCGGGCTTGCTGCGGTACGCCGGGCTGGGCAACATCGCAGCCATGATCGTGGCGGTGGGTGAGCGGCGGCGGGGGCTCGTCTCGCTGCCCGGCATCGCCGGACACCAGCGCCCCTCGGTGCGGGAGTACGACTACCCGTTCCCGGCCGGGGCGACCCTGGTCATGCACAGCGACGGCGTGGTGGACCGCTGGGACCTGGCCGACTACCCGGGCCTGCCCGGCCGCCCGCCGCTGCTGGTCGCCGCCACCCTGCTCCGCGACGCCGGGATCCGCCGCGACGACGCCTGCGTCCTGGTCGCCCGGGCGGAGCCGTGACCCGACCGGGCGCCGCGGACCCGCTGCTGCACATGGCGCTCCGGGTGGAGCAGGACATCTTCCTGGTCCGGCAGCGCGGCCGGGAGGTGGCCGCCGCCGTCGGGCTGGAGCACCAGGACCAGGTACGCCTGGCCACCGCGCTCAGCGAGGTGGCCCGGGACCTGCTGGGTGCGGTCGGCGGCGCGGACGTCACCTTCGCGGTCGCCGCCGACGCCCACACCGGCCAGCCGACGCTCCGGCTCGACCTGGCCCCGGCCCGTCCCCTGCCCGGCGGCCGGTACGAGCCGCAGTCCGGCGCGGTGGCGCGTCTCGTGGACATGCTGGGCGTGGTGACCGACGGGGGGGATACGGTCGTGAGGATGTCCCGACGAGTCCCGGCCCACGCGCCGCCGCTGACGCCGGAGCGTCTCGACCAGCTCCGGACCGAGCTGGCCGCCAGCGCTCCGGGCACCGCCCTGGACGAGTTGGCCGCGCAGAACACGCAGCTCATCGCCGCCCTCGACGAGGTGCGCAGCCATCGCGACGAGCTGGAGGTGCTCAACTCCGAGCTCCAGGAGACCAACCGCGGTGTGATGGCGCTCTACAACCAGCTCACCGAGGAGCTGGAGGAGACCAACCGCGGTGTGGTGGCGCTCTACGCCGAGCTGGACGAGAAGTCCGCGCAGCTCCGGGCGGCCAGCGAGTCGAAGAGCCGGTTCCTGGCCAACGTGAGCCACGAGCTGCGCGCCCCGGTCACCGCGATCATCGGGCTGGGCCGCCTCCTCGGCGACTCCGCCTCCGATCCGCTCACCGCCGAACAGGCCCGGCAGGTGGGGCTGATCCGGTCCTCCGCGGCCGACCTGCTCGGCCTGGTCAACGAGCTGCTCGACCTGGCCAAGGCCGAGTCGGGCCGGCTCGAGCCGAACTGGGCCGACGTGGACCTGCGCGCGATCTTCGGGCAGCTCCGCGGCACCCTGCGGGCGCTGGCCACCCGGCCGGCCGTGGAGCTGGTGGTGGAGGAGCCGCCCGCCCCGGCGACGCTCCGCTCGGACGAGGTGCTGCTCGCCCAGGTGCTGCGCAACCTGCTGCACAACGGCCTGAAGTTCACCGAGCGGGGCGAGGTGCGGCTGCGGGCGGAACATCGGGGCGACCGCTGGTCGCTGTCGGTCAGCGACACCGGCGCGGGCATCCCGCCGGAGCTGCACGAGCGGATCTTCGAGGAGTTCTACCAGGTGCCCGGCACGACCCGGGTCGGCGGCACCGGCCTCGGCCTGCCGTACGCGCGCCGGCTGGTCACGCTGCTCGGCGGGACGCTGGAGCTGACCAGCGAACCCGGTCGGGGCAGCACCTTCACCGTGCACCTTCCCGCGGGCGGAGCCTGACGGTGGAGGGCGGTCCGGCGACCGTGCTGGTGGTCGACGACAGCAGTCCCAAGCGGTACCTGCTGGTGAGCTGGCTGACCCGGGCCGGCTTCGCGACCATCGAGGCGGAGAACGGCGCCGACGCGCTGGACCGGGTGCGCAAGGAGCCGGTCGACCTCGTGGTGCTCGACGTCCGGCTGCCGGACATGAGCGGCTTCGAGGTCTGCGAGCTGATCAAGGGCGCCAACCCATCGACCCCGGTCATCCACGTCTCCGCGCACGCGGTGGACGTGGTGGACCGGGCGCAGGGGCTGACCCGGGGCGCGGACGCCTACCTGGCCGAGCCGATCGAGCCGGAGGAACTGGTCGCCACCGCGCACGCGGTGCTCCGCTACTACCAGGCCCGGCAGCGGGCCGAGCTGCTCGCCGAGCGGCTGGCCGCGCTGGCCGACGCGACAGTGGAGATGCACGCCGCGTCGAATTTCGTCCGGCTGCTGGAGGCGGCGGCGGCCGGAGCGGCACGGATCTTCAAGAGCCCGGCCGCGGTGGTCGCGGAGACGTTCGACGGCGACTGCCTGGCCGGGGTGGCCGCCGGCCCGGAGGCGCAGCCGGTGATCGTGCCGTGGACGGTCGACGACACCGGGCTCCCGACCGGCACCCGGGTCCGGGTCGACGAACCGGGTGCCTGGGACCTGACCGCCTGGCCCGCCGGCGACACGGTGACCGTGGCCGCCGCCCGGCTGCGGGAGGACCGGGCCCCGCTCTACGTGGTGGTGCCGACCGCCACCCAGACCGTGCGGACCCCGGTGCTGGTGCAGCTCGCCCAGGCGGTCGCCTCGGCGGTCGAGGCCCAGCGCTCCTTCGACCAGGAGCACCGCATCGCGGTGACCCTCCAGCGCAGCCTGCTGCCCCGCCGGCTGCCCGAGGTCGCCGGCCTCGACCTGGCCGTCCGCTACGAGCCGGCGAGCGCCCACACCGAGGTGGGCGGGGACTTCTACGAGCTGGTGATGCTCGACGGTCACCTGCTGGTGGCCATCGGCGACGTGGCCGGGCACTCGCTGCACGCCGCCACGGTGATGGCCGAGCTGCGGCACGCGGTGCGCGCGTACGCGGTCGAGGGGCATCCGCCGGGCGTGATCCTGGACCGGGTCAACGAGCTGATGCGTACCCTGCTGCCGGCCGAGCTGGCCACCATCTGCGTGTTGCTGCTCGATCCGGGCAGCGGCCTGATCCGGCTGGCCAGCGCCGGGCACCTGCCGGCCCTGGTCAGCGGCGACGGGCGGACCGAGTTCGTGCAGCAGTCGGCGCCGCTGCTCGGGGTGCGCGCGCCCCGCCCGCCGGACCTGGAGTTCGTGCTGCCGGCCGGGGCCACGCTGGTCCTCTACACCGACGGGCTGATCGAGCGGCGGGACGCCACCATCGACGAGGGCATGGCCGCGCTCGCCGCGGTGGCCACCCGGGTCGACGACGACCTCGACCAGTTCTGCCGGCGGCTGCTGGTCGAGCTGGCGCCGCCGGAGATCCACGACGACGTCGCGGTGGTCGCCGTCCGCCGCCGCTGAGCCCCTTCCGGGTCACCGGCCGCGCGAGGCCGCCAGCGAGCGGGCGTACGCGGCCGGCGACACCCCGGCCACCGCGGTGAACTCGCGGACCAGGTGGGCCTGGTCGGCGTACCCCAGATCGGCGGCGACCCGCGACCAGTCCAGCGGCCCGGCGGCGGCCTGCTCGATGGCCTCCTGGAGCCGGTAGCGGCGGATCACCCACTTCGGACCGACGCCGACGTGGTCCAGGAACAGCCGCTGGAGCCGCCGGGTGGAGGCGCCGTGCCGCCGGGCGAAGTCGTCGACGCGCAGGACGCTCCGGTCGGCGCGGATCTCCTCGACCAGGGCGGTGGCCTCGGCGGTGAGCGGGTCCGGCGCCGGCTGCCAGGCGGTGAGCAGGTCGTCCAGCCGGCGGCACCGCTGCTCGTCGGTGCCCGGGCAGACCGGCCCGGCGGCGAACGGCGCGGCGGGGGCCGGGCCGGCCGGTGGTGGCCCGGCGGGCAGCGGGAGGCGCCGGCCGGTCAGCTCGGAGACCGGGCGGCGCCAGAAGGGGCGGAAACCGCCCGGGCGGAACTGCACGCCGGTGACCCGGCCGGTGCCGTGCAGGGTGACCGTGAACAGGCCGGTGTCCACGCCCGCGATCTCGCCGTGCTCCGGCTCGCCGGCCTGGACCTGGAACACCACGTTGACCGCGGGGTGCGGGACGAGCCGCTGGTCGAACGGCTCGGTGAGCGCCCAGTCGATCAGCCAGTAGTGCTCGACCCAGGGGCGCAGCGCCGGGGCGGGCAGCCGGCGCCGGAAGCGGACCCGCCGCTGGAGCAGGCCGGGGTCGAGGATGCCCCGGGTGTCCCGCCGCGGTTCGTGTCGCATTTCTTCAAGACCGCCCTCATACGCTGGTCCCTATGAGCACGAAGACTAGTGAGCTGCTGGCCGCCGCGGCGCCCCGGACGGCGACGGTGGTCCAGGGCATCTCCGACGACCAGCTCGGCCGGCCCACCCCGTGCCCGGACTACACGGTGCGCGACCTGCTCAACCACCTCTTCGACGTGGTGGTCAACTTCCAGGACCTGGCCCGCCGGCGGGAGGTCGACTGGTCGGCCAAGACCGACCACCTCACCGAGGGCTGGCGGGACCGGTTCGCGACCGAGGCCGACCGCCTGGCGCGGGCCTGGTCGGACCCGGCGGCGCTGGAGGGTGTCTCGCCCGGCATGGGCCTGCCGCAGGAGACCGTCGGCGACATGGCCCTCATCGACCTCACCGTGCACGGCTGGGACCTGGCGCGCGCGACCGGCCAGCGGCTGGAGGTCGACCCGGCGGTGCTCGCGGCGGGGCACGGCTTCATGGACCGGATGGGCGACACCGGGCAGAAGATGGGCGCCTTCGGGGAGCCGGTCCCGACCAGCGCCGAGCCGACCACGCTGGACGCCCTTCTCGGGCGGACCGGCCGCGACCCCTCCTGGACCCCCTGACCCGACCGGCCCGTGCGGCGACCCGCCGTACGGGCCGGTCTTGACACCACTATTCGCTCGATGAATAGTGTGGGCGTGTCCACTCAGCACGTACTGCTCGGGCTGCTCGCGCGCGGCCCCCGGCACGGCTACGAGCTGAAGCGCGCCCACGACGAGCGGCTGCCCCGGGCCCGGCCGCTCGCCTTCGGGCAGGTCTACGCCACCCTGGCCCGGCTCCAGCGGGACGGCCTGGTCGCACCGGCCGGGCAGGCCCGCGAGGGCGGACCCGACCGGACGTCCTACGCGCTCACCGGGGAGGGGCGCGCCGCGCTCGACCGGTGGCTGGCCACCGTCGAGCCGCCGATGCCGTACGTGGCGAGCACCCTCTTCGCCAAGGTGGTGGTCGCGCTCATGGTGGCCGACGTCGAGCGGGCCCGCGCCTACCTGATCGCCCAGCGCCGGGCGCACACCGAGCGGCTGCGCGAGCTGACCGCGGTGAAGACCGCCCCGGCGGCCGGCCTCGACGACGTGATCGCGGCCGACTTCGCCATCGCCCATCTCGACGCCGACCTGCGGTGGCTGCACACCACCCTCGAACGGGTCGCCGACTGGCACCGGGAGGTGCACTCGTGAGTTTCCTGGAGGCGCGCGGCGTGGTCCGGGCGTACGGGCCGACGCCGGCCCTGCGCGGCGTGACGCTCGACGTGGCAGCGGGCGAGATCGTCGCCGTCACCGGCCCGAGCGGCTGCGGCAAGTCCACCCTGCTGCACTGCCTCGCCGGCATCCTGCGCCCGGACGCCGGGCAGGTCACCTGGCGCGGGGAGCGGATCGACGAGTGGTCCGAGTCGGCCCGGTCCCGGCTGCGGCGCACCGAGTTCGGGGTGCTCTTCCAGTTCGGCCAGCTCGTCGCCGAGCTGACCGCGGCGGAGAACGTCGCCCTTCCGCTGCTTCTCGCCGGCACGGGGCGGCGAGAGGCGCGGACGGCGGCGGTCACCTGGCTGGAGCGGCTCGGCGTGGCCGAGGTCGCCGACGCCCGGCCGGGCGAGATGTCCGGCGGCCAGCAGCAGCGGTGTGCCCTGGCCCGGGCCCTGGTCACCGAGCCTCGGGTGCTCTTCGCCGACGAGCCCACCGGCGCGCTGGACACGCTCACCGGCGAGCAGGTGCTCACCCAGCTCGTCCGGCTCGCCCGGGAGCAGCGCACCGCCGTCGTGCTGGTCACCCACGAGCCGCGGATCGCCGCGTACGCCGACCGCGAGGTGACCCTGCGCGACGGGGTGGTCGACCAGTCGGGCCTCGGTCTCGACGTGCCGGTGTCCGGCGGGCACCGGTGAGCCCGGGCACCCTGTTCCGGCTCGCCCGGGCCGGCACCCGGACCGACGCCGCCCGGGTCGCGCTGACCGCGCTGAGCGCCGCCCTGGCCACGCTGGTCGGGCTGGCCGCGCTCACCGTGCTGGCCATACCCACCCCACCGGCCACCGACGGCGACTCCGTCCGCTGGTCCCTTCAATACACCAACGGGCTGCTGCGCGAGCCGGGCCTGCGCGGCGGGCTGGCGTTCGGCCTGCTGCTGCTCGTGGTGCCGGTGCTCGGGCTGGCCGGGCAGTGCGCCCGGCTCGGCGCGCCGGCCCGGGACCGCCGCCTGGCCGCGTTCCGGCTGGCCGGGGCGACCCCGCACCAGGTCACCCGGATCGCGGCCGCGGAGACCGGGCTGGCCAGCCTGCTCGGGACCGTCGGTGGCCTCGCCGCCTTCCTGGCCGGCCACCGGCTGCTGCACCGGCCCGGCACCGACGGCCGGCTGCCGCTGCCCACCGACGTCCAACCGGCCCAGCCGGCCATGCTGGCCGTGGTGCTCGGCCTGCCGCTGCTCACCGCCCTGGTCAGCGCGGTGCTGCTGCGCCGCGTCACCACCACCCCGTTCGGCGTGGTCCGTCGGGTCCGCACGCGGGCGCCCTGGCCCTGGCCCGGCCTGCTGATCCTGGTGGGGCTGGCCCTGTTCGCCGCGTTCCGGCCGGTCGGCCTCTGGTACGAGCGGCGGCACGCCCAACCGCCGCCCTGGCTGCTGCCGACGCTGCTGATCCTCGGGGCCCTGGCCGCCATGGTCGGGGTGATCGCCGGCACCGGCTGGCTCTCCCATCTCGCCGGCCGCCTGCTGCACCGCTACGGCCGCCGCCCGGCCGCGCTGCTCGCCGCCCGCCGGTTGACCGCCGACCCGTGGGCGGGCAGCCGCACCTTCGCCGCGCTGCTGGCCGCGCTGATCTTCGGTGCGGGCGCCGCCGCCGTCCGGGCCGACTTCCTGGCCCGGATGGAGCTGAACCGCCGGACCGGCGCGGGGCTCGCCGGCTCGGACTCCTTCTATCTCGGCGCGATGGATCTGGTCGACCTGGCCGTCGCCGTCTCCGTGGCGATCGCGGCCGGCGGGCTGCTGGTGGCGGTCGTCGAGGGCATCACCACCCGGCGCCGGGCCTACGCGGCGCTGGTGGCGACCGGGGTGCCCCGCGCCACCATCGGCCGCTCGCTGCTCTGGCAGTCGCTCGCCCCGGCGGTGCCCGCGATCGGCCTCGCGCTGGCCGTCGGCTACCTGCTGGTCCGGGGCGTGTTCCCCGCGCCGAGGGACGGGGGCTACGCGCAGGAGGTCTGCGACGCGGGCGAGCGGCTCTGCGGGGATCCGGCCACCCGGGCCCGGTACACCCGCACCGAGTGGGTGCCCGAGGTGACCGTCCCGCCGCACGTGCCGTGGGAGCAGCTGGCCTGGTTCGCGGCCGCCGGGCTGGCCGCGGTGCTGCTCACCGTCGGCGTCGGCCTGCTCTTCCTGCGCGCCAGCACGACGGTCGAGGAGCTGCGCACGACCTGACGTGACGCCACGGGTGCCACCGGCGCTGTTTGCCTCGGGAGGCCGGGATGGCCTCCCGAGCCGGCGTACCGGGCCGGCGGGAGCGACAGCGGGAGACCAGTACCATGCCGAACCAGCCGGGCGCCGCGCCGCCGGTGTTCGTCGACCGGACCGGCCGGCGCCGCCGGCTGACCGTGATCGCCGGCGTGGCGATGGGCCTCGGCCTGCTCACCAGCTTCGGCCTGATCCTGGCCGGGCTGTTCTTCGACTCGTCGGTGCCGCTGCCCGGCTGGTCCGACAAACCGCCGCCGATCGAGGCCGGAGTCGACGCTCCGCCGCGGGGCGGGAAGCCGACCAGCCCGAGCCCACGGCCCCCGTCGGTGACCAGCACCAGCCCGTCGGCGCCCGCGCCGGCCGCCAGCCGCACGACCGCTCCCACCCGGGCCGCCACCTCGGCGACGCCCCACCCCACCACCAGCGTGCCCGGACAGGGCGACGAGCGGCGCAACAGCGCCCGGCCGAGCCGGCCGGGCAAGCCCTGACCATGGCGCGACACGTCGCCCGCCCCGACCCCCGGGCACACTGGGTGCTGCTCCTGCTGGGCCTCGTCGCCCTGCTCGCCGCGTTGAGCTTCCACGGCCTGGTCAGCGCCGTCGGCGGCGGCGCCGGCCCGGACCAGGCGCCCGCCTCGCCCCCACCACGCGCGGTCGCCACCGGCGGGCCGGTGCTGCGGCTGGACGGCCCCGCGCCGGTCAGCCGGCGGCTGCCCGCGCGCACCCTGGCGCTCACCTTCGACGACGGCCCCGACCCGCGCTGGACGCCGCAGATCCTCGACGTGCTGCGCCGGCACCACGCCCACGCCACGTTCTTCGTGGTCGGCGCGCGGGTGGACGAGCACCCCGACTTGGTCCGGCGGATCCTCGCCGAGGGGCACGAGATCGGCTCGCACACCTTCACCCACGCCGACCTGACCACCGCGCCGGGCTGGCGCGCCGGCGTCGAGCTCTCCTGGACCCGCAACGCGATCGCCGGGGTGACCGGCCGCGAGGTGACCCTGTTCCGGCCGCCCTTCTCGTCGACCACGGACGCCGTCACCGACGCCCAGTACCGGACGCTGCGGGCGGCCGCCGGCAGCGGGCACGTGGCGGTGCTCGCCGACCGGGACGCCAAGGACTGGCAGCGGCCCGGCGTGCCGGCCATCGTGCGGGCCGCCACCCCGGCCGGGGGCGCCGGCGCCGTGGTGCTGATGCACGACGGCGGCGGGGACCGCGGCCAGACCGTGGCCGCCCTGGACCAGATGCTGCCCCGGCTGGCCGCGCAGGGCTACCGGTTCACCACCGTCTCCGCCGGGATCGGCGCGCCCGACTCGATGGTCCCGGCCACCACCGGCGCCCGACTGAGCGGCACCGCGCTGCGCGGGGCGCAGACCGGCGCCGACTGGCTGGCCTCGGCCATGAACGTGCTGCTCGCGGTGGCCCTGGTGCTCGGCGTGGTCCGCCTCGCCGTGCAGGTGGTCTGCGCCCAGCGGCACGTCCGCCGGGTACGCCGGCCCCGCCACCGGCTGCCCGAGGTCGTCGCGCCCGTGTCGGTGATCGTGCCGGCGTACAACGAGGCCGCCAACATCGCCGCCACCGTGCGGTCCCTCGTCGCCAGCGCGTACCCGGCGCTGGAGGTCATCGTGGTGGACGACGGCTCCAGCGACGGCACGGCCGACATCGTCGAACGGATGCGACTGCGCGGGGTACGCGTCATCCGGCAGGCCAACGCCGGCAAGCCGGCCGCGTTGAACACCGGCATCCGGGCCGCCCGGGCCGACCTGCTGGTGCTGGTCGACGGGGACACCGTCTTCCAGCCGGACACCGTGTACCGGCTGGTCCAAGGCTTCGCCGACCCGACCGTGGGTGCGATCAGCGGCAACACCAAGGTGGCCAACCGGCGCCGGCTGCTCGGCCGCTGGCAGCACCTGGAGTACGTGATCGGCTTCAACCTCGACCGCCGGATGTACGACATGCTGGAGTGCATGCCCACCATCCCGGGGGCGATCGGCGCGTTCCGCCGCCAGGTGCTGTTCGGGGTCGGCGGCGTGCCCGCCGACACCCTCGCCGAGGACACCGACCTCACCATGAAGGTGCTCCGGGCCGGCTGGCGGGTGGTGTACGAGGAGAGCGCCATCGCCTGGACCGAAGCGCCCTCGTCGCTGCGCCAGCTGTGGCGGCAGCGCTACCGCTGGTGCTACGGGACCATGCAGGCCATGTGGAAGCACCGCCACGCGCTGCGCGAGCCGGGCGCCGGCGGGAAGCTGGGCCGGCGCGGCCTGCCCTACCTGGCCGTGTTCCAGATCGTGCTGCCGCTGGCCGCGCCGGCCGTCGATATCTTCGCCCTCTACGGGCTGCTCTTCCTGCCCTGGTCCGAGCTGGCGCTGGCCTGGCTGGGCCTGCTCCTGCTCCAGGGCGGCACCGCCGCGTACGCGCTGCGCCTGGACCGGGAGCGGTTCGGCCCGCTCTGGACGCTGCCGCTGCAGCAGCTCGTCTACCGGCAGGTGATGTACCTCGTGGTGGTGCAGTCGGTGGTGACCGCGGTGGTCGGCAACCGGCTGCGCTGGCAGCGGATGGTCCGCACCGGGGAGGCGGCGGCGCTGGTCGGCGGGGCCCCGGTCCGCTGAGTCAGCGCGGGTCGAACAGCCCGGCGGACCAGGCGACGGCCACGCCGATCAGCGCCGAGCAGCAGCAGACCACCAGGGCGGAGGCGACCACACCGAGGATCAGCCAGACCGGTGCGCGCCGGGCCGGTCCCGGCCCGCCCTCCGCCCGCTGCTCGTCCTCGCTCACCCGGGCAGTCTAGGCGGCCGGCGCGGGGCGGCGCCCGGTCCCACGGCGCGGCAGGATGGTGCGATGGAGCTGGTCTCGATCGCCGACGTCCGGGCCGCCGCCGAGGACGTCGCGGGCACCGTGGTGCGCACCCCGCTGCTGCCGACGCTCTGGGACGACGAGCTGTGGCTCAAGCCGGAGAGCCTGCAACCGGTCGGCTCGTTCAAGCTGCGGGGGGCGACCCACGCGGTGGCCCGGCTGGACCCCGCCGCCCGGTCCCGAGGCGTGGTGACCCATTCCTCCGGCAACCACGGGCAGGCCCTGGCGTACGCGGCCCGGGCGTTCGGCGTGCCGTGCACCGTGGTCGTCCCCGAGGGCGCGCCGCGGATCAAGGTGGACCGGATGCGCGCGCTCGGCGCGGACGTGCGGCTCGTGCCGCCGGCCCGCCGGCTCGCCGAGGCCGAGCGGATCGTCGCCGACACCGGGGCCGCGCTCGTGCCGCCGTTCGACCATCCGTGGATCATCGCCGGCCAGGGCACCGTCGGCCTGGAGATCGTCGCCGACCTGCCCGACGTGGACGTGGTGCTCGTGCCGGTGGGTGGCGGCGGGCTCGCCTCGGGCGTGGCCACGGCGGTCAAGGCGCTGCGCCCGTCGGCCGCGGTGATCGGGGTGCAGCCGCTGCTCGCCGCCGACGCCCGCGACTCCCTGGCCGCCGGGCAGGTGGTGGTGTGGGAGGTCGAACGCACCTACCGGACCTGCGCGGACGGCCTGCGCACCAACCTGTCCGAGCTGACCCTGGCCCACCTGCGGGACCGGCTCGACGGCATCGTCACGGTCACCGAGGACGAGATCCTCGCGGCGACCGGGCGGCTGCTCCGGGAGGCCCGGCTGGTGGCCGAGCCGAGCGGCGCGGTCGCGCTGGCCGCCCGGCTCTTCCACCGCGACGAGCTGCCGCCGGGGCGTACCGTCGCGGTGGTCACCGGCGGCAACGCCGACCCGCACGTGCTGGCCCCGCTGCTGGGCTGAGGGGCGGGCGCCGCCCCCCAGCCCGGCGGGTCAGGCGCGGCCCAGCCGGTCGAGGGTCCAGGCGTTGACGAACGCCTCCTCGCGCCAGGCGTCGTACCGGCCGCTGGGGCCGCCGTGGCCGGCGCCCATCTCGGTCTTCAGCAGGTAGTCGCCCTGCGGGGCGACCGCCCGCAGCCGCGCGATCCACTTGGCCGGCTCGTGGTAGAGCACCCGGGTGTCGTTGAGGCTGGTCACCGCGAGGATCGCCGGGTAGTCCACCGCGGCCACGTTCTCGTACGGCGTGTACGACTTCATGTACTCGTAGACCTCGGGGTCGTCGAGCGGGTTGCCCCACTCCTCCCACTCGGTGACCGTCAGCGGCAGCGACGGGTCGAGGATCGAGGTGAGCGCGTCCACGAACGGCACCTGCGCGACGATGCCGGCGAACGCGTCCGGGGCCAGGTTGGCCACCGCGCCCATGAGCAGGCCGCCGGCCGAGGCGCCCCGGGCGACCAGCCGGTCGCTGGCCGTCCAGCCGGCCTTGACCAGGTGCCGGGCGCAGGCCACGAAGTCGGTGAAGGTGTTCTTCTTGGCCAGCAGCTTGCCCTCGTCGTACCAGCGCCGGCCCAGCTCACCGCCGCCGCGGATGTGCGCCACCGCGAAGATCACGCCCCGGTCGAGCAGGCTGAGCCGGGCGATCGAGAACCAGGGGTCCATGCTCGCCTCGTACGACCCGTAGCCGTAGATGACGGCGGGGGCGGAGCCGTCGTGCGGGGTGCCCGTGCGGCACACCAGCGAGATCGGCACCCGGGTGCCGTCGTCGGCGAGCGCCCAGTCCCGGTGCTGCTCGTAGTCGGCCGGGTCGTACTCGCGCCCGTCCGGGCCGGGCCGGACCGGCTTCCGCCGGCGCAGCACCATCTGCCGGGTGACCAGGTCGTAGTCGTAGACCGAGTCCGGGGTGACCAGCGAGGTGTAGCGCAGCCGCACCTCGGCCGTGCGGTATTCCGGGTTGGCGTCGAGGCCGACGCTGTAGATCGGCTCGGGGAAGTCGATGTCGAAGCTGTCGCCCCCGCCGACCGGCAGCACCCGCAGCCCGGTCAGCCCGTTGCTGCGCAGCGAGACGACCAGGTGGTTCTCGAACGCGTCGACGGCCTCCAGCCGGGTGCCGGGGGTGTGCGGGATCAGCGGCGTCCAGTCGCCCGGCGCGTCCGCCGAGGTGTACGCCAGCGCGAAGTCCTCCGCACCGTCGTTGTGCAGGATCAGGAAGCGGTGCCCGTGGTGCTCCACCGCGTACTCGACGCCCTGCCGCCGGGGCGCCACGACGGCCGGCTCGCCGGTGGGGTTGCCGGCCGGGATGACCCGTACCTCGCTGGTGATCTTGCTGTGGATGTCGATCAGCACGAAGCGCTCGGAGCGGGTCAGCTCGACGCCCACCCAGAACCGCTCGTCGTCCTCCTGGTGCACCACCACGTCCTCGGCCGACGGGGTGCCCACGGTGTGCCGCCAGACCCGGTTCGGCCGCCAGGCGTCGTCGACGGTGACGTAGAACAGCGTCGAGGCGTCGCTCGACCAGGCCGTGCCGTAGAAGGTGTCCGGGATCTCGTCGGGACGCACCTCGCCGGTCTGGAGGTCCTTGATCCGCAGGGTGAAGCGCTCGTCGCCGGAGAAGTCGGTGGAGTAGGCCAGCCAGCGCCCGTCCGGGCTGACGTCGAACGCGCCGAGGGCGAAGAAGTCGTGCCCCTCGGCGAGCTGGTTGCCGTCGAGCAGCACCTCCTCGCCGTCGAGCGGGGCGCCGTCCGCGCTGACCGGCGGGGCGGTCTCGCCGTCGCGGACGGCCCGGCGGCACTGCACGCCGTACTGCTGGCCCTCGACCGTGCGGGTGTAGTACCAGTAGCCGTCCTTGCGGGTCGGCACCGACAGGTCGGTTTCCTGGGTGCGCCGGCGGGTCTCCTCGAACAGCTCCGCGCGCAGCCCCGCCAGGTGGGCGGTGCGCGCCTCCGTGTACGCGTTCTCCGCGGTCAGGTAGGCGATCGTCTCCGGGTCGTCCTTGGCGGCGAGCCAGGCGTACTCGTCGACGACGGTGTCGCCGTGGTGGGTCCGCTCGGCCGGAACGCGCTTGGCGACGGGCGCAGGGGTTTCGGTGGTCACGGGCGCCACGTTACCGGCGGTGGGCCGCCCTCAGGTCCGCGCGCCGCCGAAGTGCGGCGACTCGCCGGCGCGGCGTTCGAACATGTGTACGATAACCGCCATGGCGGCTGCAGCGCGTTCCACCGACCGACCCGGAGCCCTCGAGATCACCCGGAAGCTGGCGGAGATCTGCGGCCCGCCGTTCGCCCGCTTCGCCGGCCCGGCCGACGAGGTGGCCGGCCGGACGGCCCGCTGGGTCGCGGTGCCGGGCGGCCCGCACGCCGCGGCCGAGGTGCTCCGGCTGGCCGCGGCGCACGACCTGACCGTGGTGCCCCGCGGCGCCGGCACGAAGATCGACTGGGGCGCCGCGCCGGAGCAGGTGGACATCATGCTCGACACCGGCCGGCTGGCCGGGGTGTGGCACGAGCCGCAGGCCTCCGCGGTGGCCGAGATCGGCGCCGGCACGCCGCTGCGGGCCGTCCAGGCCACTCTGGAGCGCAGCGGCCGGCGCCTCCCCGTCGACGCGCCCTCCCCGGGGGCGACCCTCGGCGGGGTGCTGGCCGCCGACGAGTCCGGCCCGCTGCGCCACCGGCACGGCAGCCCGTGCGCCCAGCTCGTCGGGGTGCGCTACCTCGACGCCGACGGCGAACTGGTCAGCGTGGGGGAGCCGGGCACCGTGCTGCTCGGCCGGGCCGGGCCGGCGCGGGGCGGCGCGGCGGCGCTGTTCGGCGCGGCCGAGGTGCCGGGGCTCGACGTGGCCCGGCTGCTCTGCGGCTCGCAGGGCGGCCTCGGGGTGCTGGTCTCGGCCACCATGCGGGTGCAGGCCGTGCCGGCCGGCCGGGTCTGGGTGTCCCGTCCCGTGTGGACCCCGCTGGAGGTGCACGACCTGGTCCGGGCGGTGCTCGCCGCCCGGCTCGACCCGGCGGCCGTCGAGCTGGACCTGCCGGTGCCCGTGTCGCTGCCGCGCCGGCGGATCCCCGTCTCCCACCCGTCCGTGGCCAACCGGCCCGACCATCCGGCGGTGACCGGGCGTCCGGGGCGGCCGGCCGCCGCGGGCAGCCTGGTGGTGCTCCTGGAAGGCGGCCCCGCCGACGTGGCGGAGCGCGCCGACCGGCTCGCCGCGCTGCTCGGCCCCGAGGCCGTGGTCAACCACGCCGCCCCCGAGTGGTGGGGCCGCTACCCGTTCGCGCCCGGCGACACCGCCCTGCGGATCGAGGTGCCGATCAACGACCTGCACGCCGCCGTCTACGCGCTGCGCGACGCGGCCGGCACCCCGGTGCCGGTCCGCGGCTCGGCCGGGATCGGCGCCGTGCACGCCGCGCTGCCCGGTTCGCTGCCGCCCGAGCGGGTGGCCTCGATCCTCGCCGCCGTCCGGGGGGTGCTCCTCGCCCGCCAGGGCCGCTGCGTGGTGGTCTCCGCTCCCGCGCCGGTCCGCCGGGCCGTCGACCTCTGGGGCGAGCTGCCCACCCTGCCGCGCCTCCGCACGGCCAAGGCCCACCTGGACCCGCACCACCGCCTGTCCCCCGGCCGCCTCCCGGGCGGCCTGTAACCCCGCCCGCCGGCGTCGGGGACGGGGCGGGGTTACAGGGCGTCGTTGCGGAGGACCAGGACCGCTATGTCGTCGCGTGGGGGTTCGACGCTGAAGGCGATGGTGGTGGCGCGGAGGCGGGCGGCGACCACGTCGGCCGAGTAGCCGGCCAGGGGTGCGGCGGCCTCGCGCAGGCGGTCGGTGCCGAACAGTTCCCGGCCGCGCCGCCGCTCGGTGACCCCGTCCGTGTAGAAGATCAGCGCGTCGCCCGGCTTCAGCGCGATCTCGGCGGTCGGGGTGGCGATCGCGTCGAGCAGCCCGAGCGCCGTGCCGCCGGTGCCGACGAAGCCCGCACCGCCGCCGCCGTGCAGCAGGACCGGCCGGTCGTGCCCGGCCAGGTGCAGGGAGACGTCGAGCTGGTCGCCGTCGCCGGGACCGACCGCCGCCAGCGCCAGCGTGCAGTAGCGGCCGCCACCCCGCTCGACAAGCGTCTCGTTGAGCCGGCCGAGCACCTCCGGCAGCGGCTTGCCGTCGCCGACCAGCACCCGGATCACGTCCCGGACCAGCCCGGTCACGGCCGCCGCCTGGACGCCCTTGCCGGAGACGTCGCCGATCACCACGAGCCACCGGCCGTCCGACAGTGGCACCACGTCGTAGAAGTCGCCGCCGACCTCGGCGTCGTCGCCGGTCGGGACGTACTCGGCGGCGAAGCCGATGCCCTCGACCACCGGAAGCACGGGCGGCAGCAGCGACTGCTGGAGGGTCTGCGCGACGCGCCGGCGCTCGGCGTGGATCCGGGCGTTCTCGATGGCCAGGGCGGCCCGCCGGGCCACGTCCTCCAGCACCGAGACCTCGTCGGGGTCGTGCCGGTGCCGCTGGTGGCGGCCCACGGCCAGGGTGCCGAGCCGCTGCCCGCGGGCGATCAGGGGTACGGCGAAGCCCTCCATCGGCCCGCTCAGCGGCACCTGCGCGGCGCTGCGGGACGCCTCCCGCAGCCGGGCCTGGATCGAGTCGGGCCCGGTCTCCTGGAGCACCCGGTGCAGCTGCGGCAGCACCGACTCGTCGGCGTGGCTGGCGGCGGCGAGCCGCAGCCGCCCCCACTCGTCGCTGGTGTGCACCGCGCACCACTGGCCGAGCCGGGGCACCACGAGCTGAGGGACGAGCGCCATGGTCAGCTCGACGTCCAACGACTGGGCGAGCAGCTCGCTGGCCTCGGCCAGGAAGGTCAGCCAGGCCGACCGGCGGACGTCGGCGCGGCGCAGCCGGTCGTTCTCCAGGTGCAGGGAGAGCCGTTCGGCGGCGAGCACCGCGAGGGGCCGGGCGTACGCGGAGGGCGCCGCGTCCAGCTCCAACTCCCCGGCGTACGGGCGGTGCACGGCGAGCGGGACGCGGAGCAGCTCGTTGCCCTCCCGGGGTTGCCGGCCGTAGCGGGCGAGCACCTGGCGGCCCTGCCCGTCGCCACGGTCCAGCCGCACCACACCGCCGGCCGCGCCGACCATCTCGGCGACCCGGGTGAGCAGCCCGGCGGCGAACTCGGGCAGCGGGTCGTCCGCGTACGGGTCGGGGGTGGTCTGCATCAGCTCGCTCATCGCGGCGGCGCTCGGGGTGCCACCGTCGGCCGGCTCGGTGGCCGCGAGTGTGGCGCGGGTCTCGGCCGGCCGGCTGGCCGCACCGAGGCCGGGCCGGTCGAGCCGGAACCAGACGCCCTTCCCGGTGGGCAGGTAGGTGGTGCCCCACCGGCTGGCGAAGTGGTCGACCAGCAGCAGCCCACGCCCGCGCTCGGCGACCTCGGTGATGTCGGAGGTGGTGTTCCGGACGCCGATCATCAGCTCGTCGACCGGGCCGGAGGCGAAGTCGGTGACCGTGACGGTGAGCCCCGCCGGGTCGGCTTCGACCTCGATGTCCAGTTCGGTGCGCGCGTGCTCCACCGCGTTCGTGGTGAGTTCGGTGGTCAGCAGCAGCGCCTCGTTGAGCAGCTCGTCCAGGTCCGCCTCGGCGAGCACGGACCGCACCAGCGCCCGGGCCGCCGCGGGTGTGCGCCGGTCCGCGGGGAGGCGGACCCGCCGGACGTGTTCGTCCGAGCCGCCGTTCATCGCCGGCCCCGTCTCCGCTGGCACCTCCGTATCCTCCACCGCCGCCGCCCCGGGTGCCAAGCGGGTCCGCCGATCCGGTCGGTGGGGGACAGATCGGGCGTGGCGGGCGCCCGGAGCCCGTGGCCTCGACGTGACACGCGGCAGAATGGTGGGATGGCCGCGTGTCGGCACGAGCCTGATGGCCCCCGAGCTGAGCGAGGAACTGATGACCACGGCGAAACAATCGGTAGCCGGGGACGACCACGAGGTGCTCCTCGGTGAGCTGGTGGAGGCGCTGCGACGGGTCCGTCGCGGTGACCTCCGGGTCCGGCTGCCCCGACGGGCCGGTCTGGCCGGCGAGGTGGCGGACTCCTTCAACGACGTGGTGTCGCTGCAGGAGCGGCAGCATCTGGACCTGCGCCGGATCAGTCGGGTGGTCGGTCGCGACGGCCGGCTCACCGAGCGGCTCGACGACGAGGGCCTGGACGGCTCGTGGGCGGAGGGGCAGCGGGCGGTCAACTCGCTGATCGACGACCTGGGCCGCCCGACCACGGAGATCGCCCGGGTGATCGTGGCGGTGGCCGACGGCGACCTGTCCCAGCACATGGCGCTGGAGATCGACGGGCGGCCGCTGCGCGGTGAGTACCTGCGCATCGGCCGGACCGTGAACACGATGGTGGACCAGCTGTCGTCGTTCGCCGACGAGGTGACCCGGGTGGCCCGCGAGGTGGGCACCGAGGGCAAGCTGGGCGGCCAGGCGGACGTCCGGGGCGTGGCCGGCACCTGGAAGGACCTCACCGACTCGGTGAACACCATGGCGTCGAACCTCACCGGTCAGGTGCGGTCGATCTCCCAGGTGGCGACGGCGGTGGCGAAGGGCGACCTGTCGCAGAAGATCACGGTGGGCGCGCGCGGCGAGGTGGCCGAGCTGGCCGACACGATGAACTCCCTCACCGACACGCTGCGGCTCTTCGCCGAGCAGGTGACCCGGGTGGCCCGCGAGGTGGGCACCGAGGGCAAGCTCGGCGGCCAGGCGGACGTGCCGAACGTGGCCGGCACCTGGAAGGACCTGACCGACAGCGTCAACTCGATGGCGTCGAACCTGACCAGCCAGGTCCGCAACATCGCCCAGGTCTCCACGGCGGTGGCCCGCGGCGACCTCTCCCAGAAGATCACCGTGGCCGCCCAGGGCGAGATCCTGGAGCTGAAGGACACCGTGAACACGATGGTGGACCAGCTGTCGTCGTTCGCGGACGAGGTGACCCGGGTGGCCCGCGAGGTGGGCATCGAGGGCAAGCTGGGCGGTCAGGCCCAGGTGCGCGGGGTCTCCGGCACCTGGCGCGACCTGACCGAGAACGTGAACCAGCTCGCCGGCAACCTGACCAGCCAGGTGCGGAACATCTCGCAGGTGTCCACGGCGGTGGCGAAGGGCGACCTCTCGCAGAAGATCACGGTGGACGCGCAGGGCGAGATCCTGGAGCTGAAGAACACCGTGAACACGATGGTGGACCAGCTGTCGTCGTTCGCCGACGAGGTGACCCGGGTGGCCCGCGAGGTGGGCACCGAGGGCAAGCTGGGCGGCCAGGCGCAGGTGAAGGGCGTGAGCGGCACCTGGCGCGACCTGACCGACAACGTGAACTCGATGGCGTCGAACCTGACCAGCCAGGTGCGGAACATCGCCTCGGTCACCACGGCCGTGGCCAAGGGTGACCTGGGTCAGAAGATCACGGTGGACGCGCAGGGCGAGATCCTGGAGCTGAAGAACACCGTCAACACGATGGTCGACCAGCTCTCCTCGTTCGCCGACGAGGTCACGCGGGTGGCCCGCGAGGTCGGCATCGAGGGCAAGCTGGGCGGTCAGGCCCAGGTGAAGGGGGTCAGCGGCACCTGGCGCGACCTCACCGAGAACGTCAACCAGCTCGCCTCGACCCTGACCACCCAGCTCCGGGCGATCTCCCAGGTCTCCACGTCGGTGACCCGCGGCGACCTGACCCAGCGGATCAGCGTGAAGGCGCAGGGCGAGGTCGCCGAGCTGAAGGACAACATCAACCAGATGATCGTCACCCTCCGGGAGACGACCAAGAAGAACGCCGAGCAGGGCTGGCTCGACTCGAACCTGGCCCGCATCGGCGGCCTGCTCCAGGGCCAGCGGGACCTCGGCGAGGTCTGCCGCATGATCATGATGGAGGTGACCCCGCTGGTCGACGCGCAGCTCGGCGCGTTCTTCCTGGCGGACAGCTCCGACGGCAGCATGCGGCTGCGGCTCACCGCCTCCTACGGATACGTCGCCCGCGGGCACGACGTGACCTTCGGGCCGGGCGAGGGGTTGGTCGGGCAGGCCGCCCTGTCCCGGCGGACCATCCGGGTCAACACCCAGCCCGACGGGCACCTGGTGCTCCGGTCCGGCCTGGCCGAGACGCCCCCGGCCGACCTCGTGGTGCTGCCGGTCCTCTTCGAGGGCGAGCTGCTCGGCGTGATCGAGTTCGCCGGCGTGACCACCTTCTCCGAGCTGCACCTGGCGTTCCTGGAGCGGCTCGTGCTCACCATCGGCGTCGCGGTCAACACCATCCAGGCCAACCGGCGTACGGAGGAGCTGCTCGCGCAGTCGCAGCGGCTGGCGCACGAGATGCAGGAGCAGTCGGCGGAGCTCCAGCGCACCAACGCCGAGCTGGAGGACAAGGCGAAGCTGCTCTCCGAGCAGAAGACGAACATCGAGACGCAGAACCGGGAGATCGAGCTGGCCCGGCTGGGCCTGGAGGAGAAGGCGCAGCAGCTCACCCGGGCCTCGGCGTACAAGTCGGAGTTCCTGGCCAACATGAGCCACGAGCTGCGCACGCCGTTGAACTCGCTGCTCCTGCTGGCCCGGCTGCTCGCCGAGAACCCGGAGCAGAACCTGAGCGCCAAGCAGATCGAGTTCGCCCGGACCATCCACAGCGCCGGATCGGACCTGCTCTCGCTGATCGACGACATCCTCGACCTGTCCAAGATCGAGGCGGGCCGGATGGACGTGGAGCCGACCGAGATCCACTTCTCGGAGATCCGCGGCTACGTCGAGCAGGCGTTCGCGCCGCAGGCCGAGGACAAGGGCCTCGACTTCCAGGTGCGGATCAGCAAGGACCTGTCGCCGGCGCTGGTCACCGACGCCCAGCGGCTCCAGCAGATCCTGCGCAACCTGCTCTCCAACGCCGTGAAGTTCACCGACAACGGCGCGGTCACCCTGCGCATCGCGCCGGCCGCCGAGAACGCGGTCTTCGACGTGCCGGCGCTGACCAACGCCCGGCAGGTCATCGCGTTCACGGTGATCGACACGGGCATCGGCATCTCGGACGACAAGCTCTCGCTGATCTTCGAGGCGTTCCAGCAGGCCGACGGCACCACGAGCCGGCGCTACGGCGGCACCGGCCTGGGCCTGTCGATCAGCCGCGACCTGGCCCGCCTGCTCGGCGGCACGATCACCGTGTCCTCCGCGCCCGGGCAGGGGTCGACGTTCACTCTCTTCGTACCGGATGTGCTGGCGCCGGACGCGGTGGTGGCGCCCGCGCCGCCCTCGCCGCAGCGCGCGGGCCTGCCGTCGTCCCTGCTCATGCCCATGGAGCTGCCGCAGCCGCAGGAGACTCCGGCCACCCGCCGGCTGGAGGGCGTGACCGTTCTGATCATCGACGACGACGTCCGGAACGTGTTCGCGCTGACCTCCGCGTTGGAACTCCACGGTATGACCGTGTTGTACTCGGACAACGGGGCGGACGGCGTCCGCCAACTGGCCGAGCATCCGGAGGTGGACATCGTGCTGATGGACGCGATGATGCCGGACCAGGACGGCTACGAGACGACCGCGCAGATCCGGCGCAACCATCGGTTCGCGGACCTGCCGATCGTGTTCCTGACCGCGAAGGCGATGCCCGGTGACCGGGAGTCGGCGATCGCGGCCGGAGGTAGCGACTACATCACCAAGCCGGTGGACCTGGACGAGCTGATCGAGCTGATGGCGTCCTGGATCGGCCGGAGCCGAGGCGAGGAGACTCCGTGACCCAGATGGCCAAGGCGCTGCTGGTGGACGACCGGCGGGAGAACCTGATGGCCCTGGAGGCGATCCTCCAGGGGCTTCCGGTGCAGTCGGTCGCCGTGGAGAGCGGCGAGGCGGCGCTCAAGCAGCTCCTCGTGGACGACTTCGCGGTGATCCTGCTGGACGCGCAGATGCCGGACATGGACGGTTTCGAGACCGCCACGCACATCAAGCGGCGGGAGCGCACCCGGCACGTGCCGATCATCTTCCTCACCGCCGCGGACAAGGACGCCCAGCTCGCCCTGCGGGGCTACGCGGTCGGCGCGGTCGACTACCTGACCAAGCCCTTCGACCCGTGGGTGCTGCGGGCGAAGGTGTCGGTCTTCGTCGAGCTGTGGGTGAAGACGCGGCAGCTCGCCGCCCAGTCGGATCTGGTGCGGGAGCGCGACGCCCAGTGGCGGGTGCTCACCGACGCGGTGGACGAGGCGACCTCGCTGCTGCGCGCCGACGACGACGCGGAGTCCCGGGAGCGTGCGGTGGACCTGCTGGAGCAGGCCCGCTGGGGCAACAACACCTGAGCGTTCAGGCGTCCGCCCGGTCGCCGTGTCCCGTCGCGGCGCGCCGGGCCCGCCACCGTTCGCCGAGCGCGTCGACCTCCTCCTGGACGAAGAGGAAGAAGTCCCGCATCTCGGCCACCCGCTCGCCGGCCGGGGTGCTTCGCCCCCGCAGCGCCTCCACCCCACCGCCGGCGATGTCGATGAAGTTCTTGTAGAGGTTCGTCTTGGTGATGGTGGCCTCGTACCAGGGGTTGACCGGCATCCGGTAGCGGTCGCGCCGGGAGCCCTTGACCGGCTCGCGGACCAGCATGGCGAACTGGGTCAGGTAGCGCACGGCGCCGGACACGGCGGCCGCGCTGACCCCCAGCCGCTCGGCGATCTCGCCGGCCGTGAGCGGCTCGTCCGCGCTCATCACGGTGAAGAGCACCCGGCCGGCCATCCGGGGGAAGCCGACGTCCGCGAAGGCCATCGCCATCCGTTCCACGAAGCGGTGGACCTCTTCCTCGTCCGGGCGGGGCGACTGGGTCATCGACATCGTCTCCTCCGTGCTCATCGCATCCGATCGTCTCTCAGATCTCACTGTCTTCACAAGTTTGTGAAACGAGCGTAGCTTCCGAAGTATGGAAACTCCCATTGAAGTGTCCGGCCTGGTGAAGACCTTCGGCCGGACCCGAGCGCTCGACGGACTCGACCTGACCGTCCGCGCCGGCGAGGTGCACGGCTTCCTGGGCCCCAACGGCTCCGGCAAGTCGACCACCATCCGGGTGCTGCTCGGTCTGCTGCGGGCGGACGCGGGGGCCGTCCGGCTGCTCGGCGGCGACCCCTGGCGGGACGCCGTCGCCCTGCACCGCCGGCTCGCGTACGTTCCCGGTGACGTCACCCTCTGGCCCAACCTGAGCGGCGGCGAAGTGATCGACCTGCTCGGCCGGCTGCGCGGCGGGCTCGACCCGAAGCGCCGGGCCGAGCTGCTGGAATCCTTTGAGCTGGACCCGCGCAAGAAGGGCCGCGCCTACTCCAAGGGCAACCGGCAGAAGGTCGGCCTGGTGGCCGCGCTCGCGTCCGACGTCGAGCTGCTCATCCTCGACGAGCCGACCTCCGGGCTCGACCCGCTCATGGAGGAGGTCTTCCAGCACTGGGTACGCCGGGCCAAGCAGGACGGCCGCACCGTGCTGCTCTCCAGCCACATCCTGGCCGAGGTGGAGGCGCTCTGCGACCGGGTGACGATCATCCGGAACGGCCGGGCCGTCGAGTCCGGCACCCTCACCGAGCTGCGCCACCTGCACCGCACCTCGATCGACGCCGAGGTGACCGCCCCGCTGGACGGGCTTGCCGACCTGCCCGGCGTGCACGACCTGCGGGTGGACGGCAACCGCGTGCGGTTCGACGTGGACACCGCCGCGCTGGACGTCGCGCTGCGGCGCCTCACCGAGCTGGGCGTCCGCAGCCTGGTCAGCACGCCGCCGACGCTGGAGGAGCTGTTCCTGCGGCACTACGAGGCGGTCCCCGAGGAGCTGACCCGATGAGCACCCTCACCGGAACCTGGCAGCTGGCCCGGCTCGTGCTGCGCCGGGACCGTCTCGTGCTCCCGCTCTGGGTGCTGTTGCTCGCCGTGCTGCCGACGACCTACGCGACCAGCTTCTTCGAGCTGTTCCCGACCGACGCCGAGCGGGCCGCGTACGTCACCGGGACCGCCCGCAACCCCTCGATCATCGCGCTGCTCGGCCCGATCTACGGGGACAGTGTCGGCGCGCTGACCGCCCAGCGTGGCGGCTTCCTGCTGGTCATCGTGGCGCTGGCCAGCCTGCTGACCGTCGTCCGGCACACCCGCGTCGAGGAGGAGGCCGGCCGGCGGGAGCTGCTCGGCGGCGGGGTGCTGGGCCGGCACGCCGGGCTGACCGCCGCGCTGCTCGTCACGTACGCGGCCGACGTGCTGCTCGGCCTGCTCACCGCGGCCGGCCTGGCGTCCACCGGGCTCTCCGCCGCCGGCTCGTACGCGTACGGCCTCGGCACGGCTCTCACCGGCGTGGTCTTCGCCACCCTCGGCGGACTGACCGCCCAGCTCACCGAGACCGCGGGCGGGGCCCGGGGCATCGGGATCGCCGTTCTCGGCGCCTCCTTCGCGCTGCGGATGGTGGGGGACACCGCCGCGAACGACTGGCCGAGCTGGCTCTCCCCGCTGGGCTGGGCGCCCCGGATCCGGCCGTTCGAGGGGGAACGCTGGTGGGTGCTGGCGCTGCCGCTGGTCGCGTCGGCGCTGCTCGCCGCGGTCGCGTACCCGGTCTCGGTGCGCCGCGACCTGGGTGCGGGGGTGCTGCCGCCCCGGCTCGGGCCGGCCGCCGCCGGCCGGGGGCTCGCCGGCCCGTTCGGGCTGGCCTGGCGGCTGCACCGGGGGCAGATCCTCTGGTGGTCGGTCGGCTTCGGCCTGCTCGGGCTGATCCTCGGCGGCGCCGCGCAGGCGGCCGGCCGCTCGGTCGAGGGGAACCGGGAGCTGGAGCAGATCATGGCCCGGATCGGCGGGGCCTCCGGCCTGGCCGACGCCTATCTCGGTGCCACGCTCAGCCTGGCCGGGCTGGCGGCCGCGGGCTACGGCATCCAGGCCGCGCTGCGGATGCGTGCCGAGGAGTCCGCCGGGCACGCCGAACCGGTGCTCGCCACCGGCGCGCACCGCTCCACCTGGCTGCTGTCGCACGTGGTGTTCGCGCTGGTCGGCCCGGCCGTGGTGCTCGCCGTGACCGGCCTGGCCACCGGGCTCACGTACGGGCTGAGCGTGCACGACGTGCCGCGGGAGCTGCCCCGGATGCTCGGTGCCGGGCTGGCCCACGCGCCCGCCGCCTGGGTGCTGGCCGGGCTCGCCGTGCTGCTCTACGGCCTGCTGCCCCGGCTCGCTTCGGTGTCCTGGGCGGTGCTGGCGGTCTGCGTGCTGCTCGGCCAGCTCGGCGCGGTGCTCGAACTCGACCAGTGGCTGCTGGACCTGTCCCCGTTCACGCACACCCCCCAGGTCCTCCGCGACACCTGGAGCGCCACCCCGCTCTGGGCGCTGGCCGCCGTGGCGCTGGCCCTGACGGCAACGGGTCTGACGGCCTTCCGCCGCCGCGACGTCCCGGTCACCTGACCCTCGACCCGTCGATCATGAGGTTGGCGGCACCCGTGGAGATCCACATCGCCGTCAACTTCATGATCGACGCGAGAGGGTGGCGCCTCAGGGAGCGGTTTCGTTGCGGATCATCAGGGCCGAGCGGAGGCCGGTGATGTCCAGGACCCTCAGGAGGAAGTCGCCGACGTTGCTCAGGACCAGCAGGCTCTGGGCGTGGCTGGCCTTGCGGCTGAGCACCACGAGCGTCCCGAGGCCCTGCGAGTCGCAGAAGGTGACCCCGCCCAGGTCGAGCACGATGCGCGGCGGGGGGTCGGCCAGCACCTCGTTGACGACTGTCGACAGCTGGGCGGCCGTGAGCATGTCGATCTCACCGGCGAGGCGAAGCACCGCTTCGTCACCCGTCCGCTGTAGCGTGATGGACAGTTCGGCACGATCCACCCGGTCACCCTATCGCGATCTCAACCCGCGGGCCCGTCGAGCGACCCGCCGGCCGCTGGCCCGTGCCGCACCCGCGGGGCGTGAGCCCGGTAACCCTCGGTGCGGGGTGCCTGCCGATCAGCCGCCCGGCGCTGACACAATGGCGGCATCGTGACCGATACCTTTTCCGCCGGATCCGGCCGCTACCCGGCCGACGCACCGGCCTCCGAGGCCCTGTTCGACCGCGCCAAGGCCATCGTGCCCGGCGGGGTCAACTCACCCGTGCGCGCGTTCCGTGCCGTCGGCGGCACCCCGCGCTTCATGGTCCGGGGGGAGGGTCCCTGGCTCTTCGACGCCGACGGTCGCCGCTACGTCGACCTGGTCTGCTCCTGGGGCCCGCTGATCCTCGGTCACGCCCACCCGGCCGTGGTCGAGGCGCTGCGCGAGGCCGCCGCGCTCGGCACCAGCTTCGGCACCCCCACCCCGGGTGAGGTCGAGCTGGCCACGGAGATCGTCGCGCGGACCCCGGTGGAGCAGGTCCGCCTGGTCAACTCGGGCACCGAGGCGACCATGTCGGCGATCCGGCTGGCCCGCGGCTTCACCGGCCGGGCCAAGATCGTCAAGTTCTCCGGCTGCTACCACGGCCACTCCGACGCGCTGCTCGCCGCCGCCGGCTCCGGCGTGGCCACCCTCGGCCTGCCCGACTCGCCCGGTGTCACCGGGGCGGCCGCCGGCGACACCATCGTGCTGCCGTACAACGACCTGCGCGCGGTCGAGGAGGCCTTCGCCGCCGAGGGCCCGCACATCGCGGCGATCATCACCGAGGCGGCCGCCGGCAACATGGGCGTGGTCGCCCCGCGCGGCGACTTCAACCAGCAGCTCGCCCGGATCGCCCACGCGCACGGCGCGCTGCTGATCGTCGACGAGGTGATGACCGGGTTCCGGGTCTCCCGCGCCGGCTGGCACGGCCTCGACCCGTCCGACGCCGACCTGTGGACGTACGGGAAGGTCATGGGCGGCGGCCTGCCCGCCGCGGCGTTCGGCGGGCGCACCGAGATCATGGCGAAGCTGGCCCCGGCCGGCCCGGTCTACCAGGCCGGCACCCTCTCCGGTAACCCCCTCGCGTGCGCCGCCGGCCTGGCCACGCTGCGGCTGGCCGACGACGCGCTCTACCGCCGCCTCGACGAGACGGCCGCCGCCGTGGGCAAGCTCGCCACCGAGGCGCTGGCCGCCGCCGGGGTCCCGCACCGCCTGTCGTACGCGGGCAACATGTTCTCGATCTTCTTCACCGACGCCGACGTCACCGACTACGACAGCGCCCGCACCCAGCAGGTGCCCGCGTTCAAGGCGTTCTTCCACGCCATGCTCGCGGCCGGCGTCTACCTGCCGCCGAGCGCGTTCGAGTCGTGGTTCGTGTCGGCGGCGATCGACGACGCCGCCCTGGAGCAGATCGCCGCGGCCCTGCCCGAGGCGGCGACGGCAGCGGCGGCGGCAGGACACGGGGGGTAGCAAGCGTGAGCGAGACGGTGGTCCACGTGCTGCGGCACGGCGAGGTGCACAACCCGGACGGCATCCTCTACGGCCGGCTGCCCGGGTTCCGCCTCTCCGAGCTGGGCGTCCAGATGGCCAAGGCGGCCGCCCAGGCGCTCGCCGAGCGCACCGTGGTGCACGTGGTGGCCAGCCCGCTCGAACGTGCCCAGCAGACCGCCGAGCCGATCGCCGCCCAGTTCGGGCTGCCAGTCGGGGTGGACGAGCGGCTGATCGAGAGCGCGAACTGGTTCGAGGGCAAGAAGGTGTCCCCGGGCGACGGCTCCTTCCGCGACCCGCGCAACTGGTGGGTGCTGCGCGACCCGGTCACCCCGTCCTGGGGCGAGGCCTACCGGGTGATCGCCGAGCGGATGTTCGGCGCGCTGCACGCCGCCCGGATCGCCGCCGAGGGGCGGGAGGCCGTGCTCGTCTCGCACCAGCTGCCGATCTGGACCCTGCGCCGCTACGTCGAGCGGAAGCGGCTCTGGCACGACCCGCGCAGGCGGCAGTGCGGCCTGGCCAGCCTCACCTCGTTCCACTTCGACGGTGCCAAGATCGTCGGCATCGGCTACTCCGAGCCCGCGGCCCACCTGGTCTCGATCTCGCCGACCGCCCGGACGGCCAAGGGAGCCTGATGCCCAGCCGGAGGCTCGTCGCCGCCCTGCTCGCCGCCGTCACCGCCGGGACGGCGCTGGTCGGCTGCTCCTCCGGCAGCGAGGAGAGCCGCTGCGCGAGCGACGGCGTCACCATCACCTGCGCCCCCGACCAGCGGTCGAAGACCCCGAAGGTGAGCGGTGAGCTGCTCACCGGCGGCAGCTACGACCTCGCCGAGGCCCGCGGCCAGGTGGTCGTCGTCAACTTCTGGGGTTCCTGGTGCGCCCCCTGCCGGGCGGAGGCCGACGACCTGGAGGCCGTGCACCAGGCCACCAAGGCGTCCGGCGTCACCTTCCTCGGCATCAACGTACAGGACAGCAAGGACAAGGCGGTCGCCTTCGAGGAGGGCCGGGTCACCTACCCGAGCCTCTTCGACCCGGCCAGCCGGCAGGCGCTCAACTTCGACATCCCGCCCAACACCACGCCGGCGACCGTCGTCCTGGACCGCGACGGCCGGGTCGCCGTGGTGATCCGCCGGGCGATCACCCGGGACGAACTCCAGCCCGTCGTCGAGCGGATCGCGGCCGAGCAGCCCGCGTCCGGATCCCGCTGATGGGCGAGACCTTCCGCCAGCTCGCCGAGTCCGGCCCGCTCCTGCTGGCCGTCGGCGCCGCGGCGCTCGCCGGGCTGGTCAGCTTCCTGTCCCCGTGTGTCCTGCCGCTGATGCCCGGCTACCTGTCGTACGTCACCGGGCTGGCCGGGGCGGACCTGGAGGGCCGGGTCCGGCCGGCAGCCCCCGCGGCCGTCGCGGACGAGCCGGGCGGCGGCGTGGCGGTCGCGGCGCCCCCGGCGGCACGGCCGGTCGCCGCCGTGAAGGGGCGGGTGCTGGCCGGCACCATGCTCTTCATCGCCGGCTTCACGGCGGTCTTCACCGCCACCGCGATCCTCTTCTCCGGCGTCGGCAAGCTCCTCTTCCAGTACGAGCGCACGTTGGAGATCGTCATCGGCGCCCTCGTCGTGGTGCTCGGCCTCGGCTACCTGGGCGTGGTCCCCGGCATGCAGCGCGAGTTCCGGATCCGGCGGCTCCCGGCCGCCGGGCTGCTCGGCGCCCCGGTCCTCGGCGCCGTCTTCGCGCTGAGCTGGCTGCCGTGCACCGGCCCGACGCTCGGCGCGGTGCTCGGCATGGCCACCGTCGACGGGCGGACCGACCGGGCCGTGCTGCTCGCCGTGGCGTACTGCCTCGGGCTGGGGGTACCGTTCGTCGTCTTCGGGCTGGGCTTCCACCGCCTCCTCGGGGTGTTCCGCGCCGTCCGGCGCAACAGCCGCTGGGTCACCCGGATCGGCGGCGCGCTGCTGATCCTGATCGGCGTGGCGCTGGTCACCGGCGGCTGGCAGGACTTCGTGATCTGGTTGCAGACGCACGTGGGCGTCGGCGAGGTGAGCATCTGATGACGACCGTGGACGACCGGCCGGCCGCGCCGCCCTCCGGCGCCCCCCGGCGACGCGCCAACCCGGTGCTGGCCCTGCTGCGCAACTCGTGGCGGCAGCTCACCAGCATGCGTACCGCGCTGATCCTGCTCTTCCTGCTGGCGATCGCCGCCATCCCCGGCTCGGTGCTGCCGCAGCGCGGGGTCAGCCCGGAGAAGGTCAACGAGTACTTCGTCGACCACCCCGACCTGGCGCCCCGGCTCGACCAGCTCGGCATGTTCGAGGTCTTCGGCTCGGTCTGGTTCTCCGCCATCTACCTGCTGCTCTTCACCTCGCTGGTCGGCTGCGTCCTGCCCCGCGCCCGCGACCACGTCCGCGCGCTGCGGATGCGGCCGCCCGCCGCGCCGAAGCGCCTGGAGCGGCTGCCCCAGCACGCCGTGCTGGAGGCCCCGGCCGCCGCCGACGCCGAGGCGATCGCGGCGGTGCTGCGCCGCCGACGCTGGCGGGTCACCGTCCGCGGGAACGAGGTCTCCGCCGAGAAGGGCTACCTCAAGGAGACCGGCAACCTGTTCTTCCACGTCTCGCTGGTCGCCCTCCTGCTCGGCGTCGCGCTCGGCTCCTGGTACGGCTGGCACGGCAACAAGTTGCTGACGGCCGGCGCGGACAACGCCTTCTGCAACAGCCGCCAGCAGTACGCCGAGGCATCGCTCGGGCCGCGCGTCGACAGCGCCGACCTGCCGCCGTTCTGCCTCACCCTGGACCGGTTCGAGGCCGACTACCTGGCGTCCGGGCAGGCCTCCCGCTACTGGGCCACGGTGACCGTGGACCACGTGGACGACGGGTCCACGCGCACCGCGGGCTTCTCGGTCAACTCGCCGCTGCGGCTCGGCTCGGCAAACGTCTACCTGCTCGGCAACGGGTACGCGCCGATCCTCAAGTACACCGACCGGTACGGCCGCACACAGACCAGCGACGAGCCGTTCCTGCGCAGCGGCGACCAGAACGCCACCGAGGAGGGCGTGGCCGCCTTCCCGGACGCGAACATCGACCCGAAGACCGGCCGGCGCGCCCCGGACCAGCAGGTCGCCTTCGACGGGCTCTACCTGCCCACCGCCCCGGACCGCGCGCCGTTCGTCGCGTCCCAGTTCCCCGCCGAGCGGAACCCCGCGGTGGTGCTGGCCGCGTACCGGGGCAACCTGGGGCTGGACGCCGGCATCCCCGGCTCGGTCTACAAGCTCGACCAGCGGCAGGTCGCCAACGGCAAGCTCAAGCAAATCGGCGAGAAGGTGCTGCGCCCCGGCGAGAAGTGGACGCTGGACGACGGCAGCACGCTGGAGTTCGTCGGCACGAAGCCGTACATCACCATCTCGGTCCGGCACGCCCCCGGCCAGACCCTGATGCTGGTCGCCTGCGTGACGTTGCTCCTCGGGCTGATGGGCTCGCTGTTCGCCCGGCGGCGCCGGGTCTGGTTCCGGGTGACGCCCCCGGCGGATGGATCTCCGACGAGCGGTAGTAGCTTGGTGGAGGCCGGTGGGCTGCCGCGCACCGAGCATCCAGGGTTCGCCGACGAGTTCGCACAGCTCGTCGCCGCGGTCAGCGACGACGGGCGGGACGACCCGCGGGCGCGAGAAGGAGACGAGTGATGTCCGCACTCTCCGACCAGCTGGTCACGTTCGCGATCCTGGCGTACCTGGTGGCGATGGTCAGCCACGCCGTCGAGTACGCCGTGGGCAACGCCCGGAAGGTGCCGGCGGCGGCCCCGGCCCGGGAGCTGGTCGGCGCCGGCGTCGGCGGCCCCGGTGGGACGGTCGAGGAGCCGGCCACCCCGGCCGCGACCCGGCCGGATCGCTCCGCGGCGCGGGCCGCGCTGGCCGGGCGGATCGCCGCCTGGATCACCGTGCTCGCCGCCGCGCTGCACCTCGGCGCGGTGGTCACCCGGGGCATCGCCGCTGAGCGGATGCCCTGGGGCAACATGTACGAGTTCGTGCTGACCGTCACCTGGATCGGGGCGGCGGCCTGGCTCGCGGTGCTCTGGAAGCAGCCGTCGCTGCGCCGGCTCGGGCTGTTCCTCACCCTGGTCATGGTGCTGCTGCTGGCGTTCGCCGAGCTGAAGCTCTATGTGCAGGTCGTGCCGCTGATGCCGGCGCTGCAGTCCTACTGGTTCGTCATCCACGTGTCGACGATCATCTTCGCCTCCGGCATCTTCCTGCTGGGCGTGGTGCCGGCCGTGGGGTACCTGATGCGGGCCGGCTGGGAGCAGGGGAAGCGGAGCTTCCCGTACACCCTGGCCCGGCGGCTGCCGGCGGCGGCCGGCCTGGAGCGGCTGACCTTCACGCTGCACGCCTTCGCCTTCCCGGTCTTCACCTTCGCGGTGATCGCGGGTGCGATCTGGGCCGAGGCGGCCTGGGGTCGCGCCTGGGGCTGGGACCCGAAGGAGACCTGGGCGTTCATCTCCTGGGTGGTCTACGCGGGCTACCTGCACGCCCGGGCCACCCCGAGCGTCAAGCGCAACGTGGCCACCTGGATCTCGGTCGTGGGCTTCCTGACCATGCTGATGAACCTGTTCGGCGTCAACTTCTTCTTCACCGGCCTGCACTCCTACGCCGGCGTCTGACCCGCGCGCTTTCGGCCGGTCAGCACCCCGTCGACGCGCAGGGTGATCTGGTAGGCCACCTCGGGGAGGTCGGCCAGGTCGAGGCGGTCGGCGCGCAGCGCGAACTGGGCGTGCAGCTCGCGGGCCACCGCGTCCCGGATCTCGGTTTGCAACGGGCTGAGCCCGTCCGGGTCGCCCTCCACGTACGCGTCGTCCATGCCGACATGGTGGCTCCCGGCCCGGCCGGTGGGTCAAGGGCCGACGATGTTTGTCACGCGCCGAACCAGCCGGGGACGTCGAGCCGGAAGACGTCGGCCGGGACCATCCGGCGCAGGTCGTCCTCGATGGCCGCGACCCGGTCGGCGCCGAGGGCCGCTGCCCAGCGGTCGCGCAGTTCGTCGAAGACGATCGCCGAGCGGCGCAGCCCGTCGTGGCCCTTCGCCGTCATCCGGACCAGCTTGCGGCGGGCGTCGGCCGGGTCGTCGGCGCGTTCCAGGTAGCCGAGCGCGACCAGGCGGTCGATGGTCTTGCCGGCCGCCTGTTTCGAGACGCCGAGGCGCTGGCCCAGGTCGGAGGCGGTGGTGCCGGCGGGGCCGACGGCCTGGAGCACGAAGCCGTGGGCCGGACGCAGCTCGGTGTGCCCCTGCCGGGCCAGTTCGGCGTGCAGGTCGTCGATGAGCGTGCGGAAGCCGGCGAGCAGCAGCAGCGGGAGTACGAAGCCGGGGCGGTCAGGCGTTGCCATGTTCGACAACCTCGTTTACTATTTCGTCAACCACGTTGACTATCTTATCCGAGGGGTACCCGTCATGTCCCGACCGGTCTTCACCGCACACACCCCCGACACCGCGCCCGCCGCCGCCCGTCCCACGATGACAAACATCCACCGCAAGTTCGGGCACCTCCCCGGCGCGGTGGCCCTCATGGCCGAGTCGCCCGAGCTGCTCAAGGGCTTCCTCACCGCCAACGCCGTCTTCGAATCCACCGACCTCGACCCGCTCGCCCGCGAGGTGGTCGTGCTGACCGTGGCCACCCGCAACGAGTGCCACCTCTGCGTGGCCATGCACACGGCGACGCTCACCCGGCAGGGCGCGGCACCCGCGCTGATCGAGGCGCTCCGGGCCGGCGCCGCGCTGCCCGACCCGCGCCTGGAGGCGCTGCGCCGGTTCACCGTCGCCGTGCTCGACCACCGGGGCGCCGTCCCCGACGACGACCTGGACGCCTTCCTGGCCGCCGGCTGGCAGCCCCGGCACGCCCTCGACGTGGTGCTCGGCGTCGGCACGTACACGATCTCGACCTTCGCCAACCGGCTCACCGACGCCCCGCTGGACCCGCCACTGGCCCGCTACGCGTGGGCGCCGGCCGCCTGACCGGCGGCCTCAGTTCCGCAGGAACGGCAGCAGCAGGTCCGCCAGCTCCGCCGGCCGCTCCTCGAAGAGCCAGTGGCCACACTCCTCCACCACCTCGCCGGTGACCGTGTCGGCGTACTGGCGGACCTGCTCGGCCACCTGCTCACCGAGGCTGGCCCGGGCGCCGACGGCGAGGACCGGCATCGGCAGCTTCGTCGCCCGGTACGCGGCGTTGTCCGCCACGTCCTGCCCGAACGCCCGGAAGTAGGCGAAGCTCGCCCGGAGGTGGGCCGGGTCCCGCAGGTGCCGGGCGTACTCCGCCGCCTCCTCCGGGCCGATGCTGCCTTTGTTGACCATGATCGAGTCGGTGAACCGGTCCACCCAGAGCGGTTCCCGGCCACTGACGAGTTGCTCCGGCAGGCCGTTGGTCAGATTGAAGAAGCCGAAGTTCCACACGGCCGGGCCGGCGGCGGTGAGGGCCGGAATCGTGTAGATGCCCTCGTCGGGGATCGGCGCCTCGGTGAGCGCCAGCCGGGACACCCGGTCGGGATGGGCGGCGGCGTAGGCGTAGGCGACCATCGTGCCGAGGTCGTGACCGACCAGGCGGATGTCCTCGGCCCGGCCGAGCACGGTCAGCAGCCCGTGCAGGGCGGCGGCGACGCTCTTCTTGTCGTAGCCGTCGGTCGGGGCGTCGCTGTCGCCGAAGCCCAGCAGGTCGGGCGCGACCACCTCGAACGACTCGGCCAGCACCGGCAGCAGGTGCCGCCACATCCGCCAGCACTGCGGGTAGCCGTGGAGCAGCACCAGGGTGGGCCCGCGGCCGCCGCGGACATGGTTGATTTCCACGTCACCGACCCGGGTCCGCTGCTCGGTGAACCCTGCCGGGACCCGTCCTTCGCCCATCGACGCCCCCTCTTGTCCGGCGGCTCGACTACCCGGTGAGTGGAGAGCCATGCCGGGCCCTCCGACCGCGCCGGGCGCGCTCGCCCGACGCCGCGGCTCAGCTCACACCACCCGGCTTGGACGGTGCGAACACCGGTGCGGGAGACTGGCGGGCATGGCGGCTCGTGGCTTCCCGTACACCGATCTCAAGGACTTCCTCGCGGCCCTGGAGGCCGCGGGCGAGCTGCGGCGGGTGAGCGTCCCGGTCGACCCCACGCTGGAGATCAGCGAGGTGGTCACGCGGACCGTCCGCGACGGCGGCCCGGCGCTGCTCTTCGAGCGGCCCACCCGGGGCGAGATGCCGGTGGCGATCAACCTGTTCGGCACCGAGAAGCGCATGGCCATGGCGCTCGGCGTCGACACGCTGGACGAGATCGGCGAGCGGATCGGCGCGATGATCAAGCCGGAGCTGCCCGTCGGCTGGTCCGGCATCCGCGAGGGCCTGGGCAAGGTCATGCAGCTCAAGTCGCTGCCGCCGCGGAAGGTCAAGACCGCCCCCTGCCAGCAGGTGGTCTACCGCGGTGACGACGTCGACCTGAACCGGCTGCCCGGCCTCCAGGTCTGGCCCGGCGACGGCGGGATCTTCCACAACTTCGGGCTGACCCACACCAAGCACCCGGAGACCGGCAAGCGCAACCTCGGCCTCTACCGGCTCCAGCAGCACGGCCGGAACACCCTCGGTATGCACTGGCAGATCCACAAGGACTCCACCGCCCACCACGCCGTCGCCGAGCGGCTCGGCCAGCGGCTCCCGGTCGCCATCGCGATCGGCTGCGACCCGGTCGTCTCGTACGCCGCCACCGCGCCGCTGCCCAGCGACATCGACGAGTACCTGTTCGCCGGCTTCCTGCGCGGTGAGCGGGTCGAGATGGTCGACTGCCTGACCGTGCCGCTGCAGGTGCCGGCGAACGCGCAGATCGTGCTGGAGGGCTACCTGGAGCCCGGCGAGCGGCTGCCCGAGGGCCCCTTCGGCGACCACACCGGCTTCTACACCCCGGTCGAGCCGTTCCCGGTGCTGCACGTCGAGACGATGACCATGCAGCGCGACCCGGTCTACCACTCGATCATCACCTCGAAGCCGCCGCAGGAGGACCACGGCCTCGGCAAGGCCACCGAGCGGATCTTCCTGCCGCTGCTCAAGCTGATGATCCCGGACATCGTCGACTACGACCTGCCGGCCGCCGGCGTCTTCCACAACTGCGCGATCGTCTCCATCCGCAAGCGTTACCCGAAACACGCGCAGAAGGTGATGAACGCGATCTGGGGCGCGCACCTCATGTCGCTGACCAAGCTCATCGTGATCGTGGACGAGGACTGCGACGTGCACGACTACAACGAGGTCGCGTTCCGCGCCTTCGGCAACGTCGACTACGCCCGGGACCTGCTCGTCACCGAGGGCCCGGTGGACCACCTGGACCACGCCTCGTACCAGCAGTTCTGGGGCGGCAAGGCGGGCCTCGACGCGACCCGCAAGCTGCCCACCGAGGGCTACACCCGGGGTTGGCCCGAGGAGATGACCATGTCGCCCGAGGTGGTCTCGCTGGTCGACAAGCGCTGGAAGGAGTACGGCATCTGATGGCCACCGTCGCCGAGGTCCCCGTGGAGCGTCCGGGCCGGGTCAAGTCCTTCCTCAAGCTGGTCACGATCGAGCACTCGGTCTTCGCGCTGCCGTTCGCGTACCTGTCGGCGCTGACCGCCATGCAGGTCGACGGCGGGCGGGTGCGCTGGCTCGACCTGTTGCTGATCACCGTGGCGATGGTCGGCGCGCGGACGTTCGCCATGGCCGCCAACCGGATCCTCGACCGGCGGATCGACGCGCGGAACCCGCGTACCGCCAACCGGGAGCTGGTGACCGGGGCGGTGAGCGTGCGGACGGCCTGGACCGGCGCTGCCGTCGCCCTGGTGGTCTTCCTGGCCGCCGCCGCCCTGCTCAACCCGCTCTGCCTGGCGCTCGCCCCGCTCGCCGTGGTGCCGCTGGTCGTCTACCCCTACGGCAAGCGGTTCACCAACTGGCCGCACGCCATCCTGGCGATCGCCCAGGCGGTCGGCCCGGTCGGCGCCTGGCTGGCCGTCACCGGCACCCTCGCCGGCTCCGGGCCGGCCTGGCTGCTCGGCGCGGCCGTCGGCCTCTGGATCGGCGGATTCGACCTCATCTACGCGTGCCAGGACTCCGAGATCGACCGGGAGATCGGGGTGCACAGCGTTCCCGCCCGCTACGGCCGGCGTTTCGCGCTGCACGCCTCCACCGTCGCGCACGTGATCACCTTCGCGCTGTTCATCTGGTTCGGCGCGCTGGTCGGCTTCGGCTGGCTCTGGTGGATCGGGCTCGCGTTCACCGCGGTCGCCTTCGGCTACCAGCACCTGGTGGTCAGCCCGACCGACCTGAGCAAGGTCAACCGGGCGTTCTTCACCGCCAACGGCTTCGTCGGCATCGCCCTGTTCGTCTTCGCCCTGCTGGACCTGGTGGTCCGCCTCGACCTGCGCCCCTGACCGGGCGTCACCCGGCCACCGGGTAGCGGGCGCTCTCCATCGTCCAGTCGATCGTGCCGCGGACCGCGTTGGCCAGCCCGTCGAGGTGGGCGGTGACCGCCTCGTCCAGCGCCGGCCCGAACGACGGCACCGCGGCGCGCAGCGCCACGAAGCGGGCCATCTCCGCGCGCCAGCGCGCGGCGACCACGTCCACCGCGGCCGGCACCGGCACGCCCCGCTCGGCGGCCACCGCCAGCACCAGGTTGTGACCCCCGGCGCCGGCCCGGTCGCGCTCCAGCGAGGCCAGGTCGTTGTACCAGGACAGCAGGTCGTTGGCGAGGTCGGCGAGCCGGCGCAGCGCGGGATGGTGGTAGACCGCGTCCGGCAGCGGCCGCCCGGCGGCGAACTCGATCAAGGGGTACGACACGTACGCCGCCGAGGTGGCCCGGCGCAGCTCCACGTACTCGTCGACGCCCGGCGGCCGACCGGCGACGGTGGCGACCGCCTCCCGCCAGGCGCCGTCGAGGTGGTCGGCCACGGCGTCGGCGAAGCGCAGCCGCCAACGGGCCGGCATCCGGCGCCGCGGCTCCCGCCACGCCTGGACCAGCAGCCGGCGCAGCGGGCCGGAGAAGCCGGGATGGCGGGCCCGCGGACCCTCCCGGAGCAGGGCAAGCGCCCCGTCGCGCAGCGCCCGGATCTGCGCCGGAGCGAGCCGGTCCGGCCCTTCGCAGGCGTCGTCCACCAGGAAGAACCACGTGAACAGGGCGGCCAGTGCCCGCAGGTCGGGCTCGCTGGCCTCCGGGTAGAGGCGGCCGGCGTAGCGCGCGAAGCCCGCCCGGGCCAGCCGCTCCCGCATGGCCGGATCCAGCGGCAGGCCGAGCCGGTCGAGCTGGCCGACCAGCCACTCCTGCACCGCGTCGGCGTGCGGGGAGAGCCGGGGCGCGATCGGACAGTCGGACCGCAACGCCCGCAGCACCGCCGCCGTCATCACCGGTCCCTTCCATGGACGTGGATCGCCCAGGGAAGAATCCCACGTTCCCGGCAGGCCCGCCGACCCGCCGGACAACGCCGCTGGTGGCGGACAAGCGGGACACACCGCCGGGGTGGGCGCCCGGCCTCCGGGTCGACCAGGCAGTCTGGACGGCATGCGCGAACCATGGGTGGTCGGCGTCTCCGGCGCCTCCGGCACGCCGTACGCGGCCGCGGTCGTCCGCGGCCTGCTCGACGCCGGCCAGGCGGTGGACCTCATCGTCTCCCGGGCCGCCCGGCTGACCATCCTCGACGAGACCGGCCGGGCGTTCCGCGACGGGCACTGGGCCGAGGACCTGGCCGCCTGGCTGGGCCGCGATCTCGCCGACGCGGACCTACGGCACTGGCCGGCCGGTGACCTGGCCGCCGGCCCGAGCAGCGGCTCCTACCGGGTACGCGGCATGGCGGTCGTCCCGGCCAGCACGGCGGCCTGCGCCGGCATCGCCATCGGGCTGTCCAAGGACCTGTTGCAGCGTGCCGCCGAGGTGAACCTCAAGGAGCGGCGGCCCGTGGTGGTGGTCCCCCGGGAGACGCCGGTGACCCGCAGTCACCTGGAGCACCTCATCGCGCTGCACGACGCCGGCGCGGTGGTCCTGCCGGCGAGCCCCGGCTTCTACGGCGCGGGGGCGGCGGCCTCCGCACAGCAACTGGTCGACTTCGTGGCCGGGAAGGTGCTGGACGCGCTCGGCGTGCCGCACACGCTGTTCCGCCGCTGGTCCGGTGAGCTGGCCGCCGCTCGCCGGGACGTGGACCCGGCCTGACGGCGCGGATCGGGACGCGGACCGAGCCGGACCGCGCCCCGATCGGCGTCGCCTCAGTACATTCCGGCGTTCGCCGGCCCTGGGCCGGTCGAGGCGGTCGGACCCATGTTCCGTGCCTTGCCCATGTCCTCCGCCTCGTCCAGCATGCCCTCCCCCTCAAGCAGGGCCCGCACCTCGGATTCCCGAAACCGGCGATGCCCGCCTGGAGTCCGGATGCTGCCGATCCGGCCGGCCGCTGCCCATCTGGTGACGGTCTTCGGGTCAACCCGAAACAGCGCGGCGACCTCACCCGGTGTCAGCAGGCGATCTCCAGTGTCCACAGCCCCCTCCTCGCGTCGACGAAGCCCCCGGCTGAACACACTGCCCCCGGCCGGTGCGAGCCCAGAGCCGTCATGAGGGACGTATGGCAATTACAGCACCAGCGACCTGGCGTGTCCGCCAAACGCGAAAAACGCACACAGTGAGAAGTTAGTAAATGCTACCGGTGAAGAACCCCCGTGACTGCACGTTTGTGAACGGCAACGTGACGTCATGTTCAACTGATGCCCGGTGTCGGGCGTTACGCCCGAAAGGATAGGGTCACTCTCCGTGGACGCGATCGATCTGAGCCTCGTGGAGCTGTTGCGGGGCAACGCCCGCCTGTCGTACGCCGAGCTGGCCCGCCAGGTCGGCCTCTCCGCCCCGGCCGTGCACGAGCGGGTCGGCAAGCTGGAGTCGAGCGGCGTCATCCGCGCGTACCGGGCCGAGGTGGAGCCGGAGGCGATCGGGCTCGGCGTCACCGCGCTGATCGGCATCGTGGAGGACTCGAACGCGGACACCGACGACGTGCTGGAGGCGTTCCGGCAGATCCCGGAGATCGAGTCCTGCTACTTCATGGCGGGCGTCGAATCGTTCCTGCTGAAGGCCCGGGTGGGCACCATCGCCGAGCTGGAACAGCTGATCGTCCGGCTGAACCGGACCGCCGGGGTGGCCTCCACCCGCACCGGCATCGCCCTGTCGACGAAGTGGGAGAACCGGCCCCAGCCGCTCGAGTCCGCCGCCTCCTGACCGCTCGCTCTGGTCCCGGCCGCCCCCGGGGCGCTACCGTGCGCCGATGACGACTCCGGGGCGGGGCGCCGCCGTGGTGACCGGGGCGGCCGGCGGCCTCGGCCGGGCGATCGCCGCCGCGCTGCACGCCGACGGCTGGCCGGTGCTGCTCACCGATCTGGACGCCGATGCCGTGGCCACCGCGGCGGCACCGCTCGGTGGCTGGTCCCGCCCGCTCGACGTCCGCGACGAGGCGGCCTGCGCGACGGTGGCCGCCGAGGCGGCCGGGGTGCCGGGCGGGCTCGCGCTCTGGGTCAACAACGCCGGCATCCTGGCCACCGGGCCGTCCTGGACGCACGACGCGGCGACCCGGCGCCGGCTCGTCGAGGTGAACGCGCTGGGTGCGATGAACGGCACCCACGCGGCCCTGGCGGTCATGCGGGCGCAGGGCCACGGCCACGTGCTCAACGTCGTCTCGCTGGCCGGGCTGATCGCCGCACCCGGCGAGACCGTCTACGCGGCCAGCAAGCACGCCCTGCTGGCGTTCAGCCTCGGCACCCTCGCCGACCTGCGGATGGCCGGTGTCCGGGGCGTACACGTGTCGTGCCTCTGCCCGGACGGGATCTGGACGCCGATGCTGCACGACAAGCTCGACGACCCGGGAGCCCTGGCGTCCTTCACCGGGTCGCTGCTCACCCCGGAGCGGGTCGCCGCGCGGGCCGTGCGGCTGGCCCGGCGACCCCGGCCGGTGGTCAGCCTGCCGCGCTGGCGCGGCGCCCAGGTGCGGCTCCTGGACGCCTTCCCCCGGCTCGCCCTGGCCCTCACCCCGGTGGTCCGGGCCGCCGGCCGGGCCGGCCAGCGCCGGCAGGCGCGCCGGGCGGGTCCCGAGGCGAGCGGGCCTCGCTTGTAACGTTGCCGGCGTGACTCATCTCGACCGGTGTGACGAGGCCAGCCGGAGCTGGGTGACCGAGGCCATCGCCACGGTCGAGGCGGACGCCAACCGCTCCGCCGACACCCACCTCCTGCCCTTCCCGCTGCCCCGGGAGTGGGGCATCGACCTCTATCTCAAGGACGAGTCGGTGCACCCCACCGGCTCGCTCAAGCACCGGCTGGCCCGGTCGCTGTTCCTGTACGGGCTCTGCAACGGGTGGATCGGCCCGGAGACCACAGTCGTCGAGGCGTCCTCCGGCTCGACCGCGGTCTCCGAGGCGTACTTCGCGCGGATGCTCGGGCTGCCGTTCATCGCGGTCATGCCGGCCACCACGTCGCCCGAGAAGATCGCCCAGATCGAGTTCCAGGGCGGCCGCTGCCACCTGGTACGGGACCCGGCCAAGGTGGTCATCGAGGCGCGCTGGCTCGCCGAGGACAGCGGCGGGCACTACATGGACCAGTTCACCTACGCCGAGCGGGCCACCGACTGGCGGGGCAACAACAACATCGCCGAGTCGATCTACGCGCAGCTCGCCCTGGAACGGCACCCCGTGCCGGCCTGGATCGTGGTGGGCGCCGGCACCGGCGGCACCAGCGCGACCATCGGCCGGTACGCCCGCTACCGCCGGCTGCCCACCAAGCTCTGCGTGGTCGACCCGGAGAACTCCGCGTTCTACCCGGCGTGGCAGGCCGGCGACTGGTCGGTCCGCACCGACAAGGGCTCCCGGATCGAGGGCATCGGCCGGCCCTGCGTCGAGGCGTCCTTCCTGCCCAGCGTGGTGGACCGGATGATGCAGGTGCCGGACGCCGCCTCGCTGGCCGCCATGCGGGCCGGCTCGGCGGTGCTCGGCCGCCGGGTGGGCGGTTCCACCGGCACCAACCTCTGGGGCGCCTTCGCGCTGATCGCGGAGCTGCTGGCCGCCGGCCGGACCGGCTCGGTGGTCACCCTGATCTGCGACCCGGGCGACCGCTACGCGCACACCTACTACGACGACGGGTGGGTGGCCGCGCAGGGCCTCGACCTCGCCCCGCACCTGGCCACCATCGACCGCTTCCTGGCCACCGGCGCCTGGCCGGCCTGAGCCGTCAGCGCGGGTCGATCCGCTCCGCCAGCCCCGGGTAGCGCACCACGTAACCCTCCTGGTCCACGTCCAGGTCGGCCGTGAAGGAGCCGCTGGCGTAGCGGACCCGGCCCGGGCCGAGCGAGCTGTAGACCTGCTCGGCGGGGAGCACCGCCAGGCCGGGCAGCAGCACCCACGCGACGGTCACGGTGCGCGGCTGGTCGGCCGGGGCCCGACCCAGGTCGAGCCGGCGGACCGGCAGGGTGTTGGTCAGCGGCGAGCCGCCCAGGTCGACGTCGAGCGCCGCGTCCAGCCGGCCCGGGTCGTCGGTGCCCGGCAACCCGGCCGGCGGATGACCGGCCGCGCGCAACGCCGCGTCCAGGTCACCCTCCTCGCCGGTGCGCACCCGCCACCCGTCCCCACCCCGTTCCAGGCGTACGCTCCGCGACCAGCCCGCGCCCTCCGCGGTGACCTCCAGCCGGCTGGTCGACCAGTCCGCGCCCACGGTGAGCTGGTAGCGGCAGGTGTACGGGATGGGATCGACGGCCAGCGCCACGCCCTGCGCGGTCAGCCCCTGCCGGTCGTCGAGCAGCACGTGCTCCGAGCCGGCGGTGTCGGTCCGGGTCCAGAACAGCGACTTCGGCATGGTCGGCATGAACCGGACGTTACGCGAGCGGGCGGACACCGGCAGCGGATGCGCGAACGCCGCCGCCGAGCGGTGGCTCGACGGCGGCGTTCGCGTGAGTGTGGCGGCTCCGGTCAGTGGGTGCGGGCCGGCGCACGGCCGCCGAAGCCGCGCCGGTCGTCGCGCGGCCGGTCGTCCCGGCCCCGGGCCTCCGGCCGGAAGCCGCCCCGGCGCTCGGCCGGGCGGAACTCGCCCCGCTCGCCGAAGCGACGCTCGCCCTGCGGGCGGTCCTCGTAGCGGCGGCCGTGGTCGCCGTGCCCGCGCGCGCCGGTGGGCCGGTCGCTGTGGGTCCGTGCGCCGTCCCGATCGCCGTAACCGCCGCCGGTCGGCCGGTCGCCGTAGCGGCGTGCGCCGTCCCGGTCGCCGTACCCGCCGCCGCTGGCCCGGTCGCCGTAGGCGCGCCCGCCGCTGGGCCGGTCGTCGTGCCGCCGGTCGCCGCGCGCGTCCCGGTCGTAGCCGCGACCGGCGCCGGTCGGCCGGTGCTCGTCGCGCCCGGTCCGCTCGGCGAAGGGGCGGTCGCCCGAGGGCCGGCCGGAGCCGCGCTCGTCGCGGTCGCCGAAGCGCCGGTCCCCGCGCGCGTCCCGGTCGAATCCGCCCCGGTCCGCCTGGCGCCGCTCGCCGAAGCCCCGGTCGTCGCGGTCGAAGCGCCGCTCGCCGGTGGGCCGGTCGTAGCCGCGGCCGCCGGCCGGGCGGTCGTCGTGGCGGCGCTCGCCCCGGTCGAAACCGCGGCCGGTCGGCCGGTCGCCGAAGCGCCGCTCGCCGCGCCCGTCCCGGTCGCCGAAGCGGCGCGGGCCGCCCCGGCGGGGTTCCGGCTCCTCGCGGACCGGCACGCCGCTGGGCTCGCGGGCGCCCGTCAGCTCGGCCAGCGCCTCGTCACCGGCGCGGACCCGGGCTTCGGCCGGCTCGACGCCCGCCTTCTCCAGCATGGCGAGCGTGGTCCGGCGCTGCTTCGGCAGCACCAGCGTCGCGACCGCGCCGGACTCACCGGCCCGCGCGGTGCGACCCGCCCGGTGCAGGTAGTCCTTCGGGTCCTTGGGCGGGTCCACGTGCAGCACCAGCGTCACGCCGTCGACGTGGATGCCGCGGGCCGCCACGTCGGTGGCGACCAGCACGTTCATCCGTCCCTCGCGGAACTCGGCCAGGGTGCGGGTGCGCATCCGCTGGGTCTTGCCGCCGTGCAGGCCGCCGGCTCGCACGCCGACGGCGGCGAGCTGCTCGACCAGCCGGTCGACGCCGAGCTGGGTACGCGCGAAGAGCATCGTGCGACCCTCGCGCGCCGCGATGGACGCCGCCACGGCGAACTTGTCGTGCGGCGGGATCAGCAGCAGGTGGTGGTCCATGGTGGACACGGCCGCGGTCGCCGGCGCGGTCGAGTGGGTGACCGGGTCGGTCATGAACCGCTTGACGAGGCTGTCGACGTCGTTGTCCAGCGTGGCCGAGAAGAGCAGCCGCTGGGCGTCCGCCGGCGTCTTCGCCAGCAGCTTGGTGACCTCGGGCAGGAAGCCCATGTCGGCCATCTGGTCGGCCTCGTCCAGCACGGTGATCTCGACGTCGTCGAGTCTGCAGACGCCCCGCTCGATCAGGTCGCCGAGCCGCCCGGGGGTGGCCACGACGATCTCCACGCCGCGGCGCAGCGCGTCGATCTGCCGGTCGTACGGGACACCGCCGACGGCGGTCTTCAGGAAGATGCCGACCGCCTTGCCGAGCGGCACCAGCGCGTCGTTGACCTGCATGGCCAGCTCGCGGGTCGGCACCAGGACCAGGGCACGCGGGTGCAGCGGCCGGGCCCGGTTGCGCTCCGCGAGGCGGGCGATCACCGGCAGGCCGAAGGCGAGGGTCTTGCCCGAGCCGGTCTGGCCGCGGCCGAGCACGTCACGCCCGGCGAGGGCGTCCGGCACGGTGGCCCGCTGGATCTCGAACGGGGTGGTGATGCCCTGCCGGGCGAGCGCCTCGACCAGCTGGCGGGGCAGGCCGAGGGCGGCGAAGTCAGGGGTGTCGACGGTGGGGTCGGCGGACGGGGACGTGCCGGTGGCAGCGAACGTGGTCAAGAAATGCCTTTCGAGCGGGGCGCATCTTCGCGATGGCCGCCGCGGCTTCGTGACGCCGCCGATTCGCCCGCAAGATCGCCCATGGGCGCGCAACGGGCGCGCCAGGTCAGTGATCTCGACAAGTGTACGGCGATGTGGCGAACCCGCCACCGCGCCGCGAGGACGTAGTGGGCGGGCTCACCCCGATCACCTGGTCAGCGCGGCGCCGGTGATCCCGCTGAGCGCGTCGTTGGCCAGGAAGACCACCACGAGGCTGATCGCGACCAGCAGCGCCAGCGCGCCGGCCAGGACGATCACCACCCTGGTGTTGCTCGACCGGGTCGCCGGGGCGTCCTCGGTCCAGCCCTGGGCCAGGATGTGCCCGGTCAGCGAGCCGGAGTTCTCCAGCGGGTTGCCCTGCGGGAAGGAGACCGTGGCGAAGCCGGGCCCCTCGGTGCCGCCGCCGTACACGCTGCCGGCGGGGCCGTTCGCCGGGGCGGCCGGCCCCGGGATGTGGCCGGCGGACCCGTACCCGGTGGCTCTGGTCGACGACGGCCAGGCCGGCAGGGCCGGGGCGGGCACCACCGGTGGCGCGCTGGGCGGCGGTGGCGCGGCGGACGGCCCCGCGGCCCACGGCGTGGCGGGCACCTCCGGCTCCCCGGAGCCCGCGAGCGGCGTCGACCCCGGTACGCCGGCCATGGCGGGCGGCGGCGGGAACGGCGGCGCGGGCATCGGGCCGGGTGGCGACGGAGGCGGCGGCACCGGCGGTCCCGGCGGCGGCACCGGCGGCCCCGGCACCGGGGGCACCGGTCCCGGCGGGGTCGGGCCCGGCGGCGGTGCGGGCACCGGGGGCGCCGGCCGGAACGGGGGCTCCGGCGCCGGCCCGGGCGGCGCCGGGGAGGGCGGGTTCGGACCCGGTACGGGCGTCGGCGCCGGCTCGGGCTCCGGCACGGGCGGCGTCGGGGGCTGGGCCGGCTCCGGCGGCTGGGCCGGCTCCGGCGGTTCGGGATTGACCGGGCCGGCCCGGTAGACCTTGGCGCTGCCGGACGTCCCGGCGACCGCGGCGGCGACCTCGTCGGCCGAGGCCCGGGTCAGCCCGGGGACCGACGCGCTGGCCCGTGCCTGCGCCTGAGCGGGGACGGCGGTCTTCGCGGCCTGCGGCTGGGCGGGCCCGGACGCCGGCGCCCCGGGGCGTTCGGCGGCGGTGAAGGCGGACCAGGTCGACGGCGGCGGGACGGAGGCGCCGGGCTGGCGCCGGTCGAGCGCCGGGACCGACTCCGCCGGGCCGCCCGCCCGGTACGTGGTGGCGCTGGCCGGTGTGCTCGGCCGCTCCTCGGCCTGCGGTGGCACGGCGGCGCCGGCGACGCTCACCCGGGCCCGGGCGACGGCCACCGGGGCGTCCTGGCCCGGCCGCTCCTCCGCGGGGTCGGCCGGCCGGTCGTCGGCGGCCTCGGGCGCGGATCCGGGGTGGACCGTCTTCGCCGGAACGTCCTGCTCGCCCATCTCGCCCCTCCGCGCCCACGCTCGCCCCCGACCGTGGCGCCGGCCGGGCGTGCCTGGATCTCACCGTGCCACATTCCGGCCCGGGAGCACAGCCGGAGCGGACGGTTGGGTCAGTCGGTGGCGCTCGCGCTCGCCGAGGTGCTCCCGGCCGTGCTGCCGGTCGGGTCCGCGGCGCCGTCGGTCGGGTCCGCGCTCCCGGTGCTGGTCGGCGACGGGCTGGACGTGTCGGACGGGCTCGGCGTGGGCGACGGCGAGGTGCTCGGCGAGGTCGACGGGGTGGGCGTCGGGCTGGACGTGCTCGGCGTCGGCTTCGGCGTGGCCGTCTTCGTCGGCTTGGGCGTCGTGGGCTTCGGCGTGGGCGTCCGGGTCGGCTTGGGCGTCGCGCTGGGCTTCGGCGGGGTGGTCGGCGGCGTCGGGACCGGTGCCGGGGTGGCCGGGGCGGGGACCGCGCCGATCACCCGGGTGGCCGCGTAGAGCCGGGACCAACGGACCACGGAGATCTTGACGACGTCGCCGGTCCGCGGCGCCTCGACCATCTTGCCGTTGCCGATGTACATGGTGACGTGGTGGATGCTCGTCCAGCTGCTGCCCGAGGCGAAGAAGAGCAGGTCACCGGGGAGGAGCGCGTTGGGGTCGACCGTGCGGGACCGGGTGGCGTAGTACTGGTCCCGGGAGACGCGGGGCAGGCCGTGGTAGCCGGCCGCCTGGTAGGAGGCGAGCATCAGCCCGGAGCAGTCGAACCGGTCCGGCCCCTCGGCCGCCCAGAGGTAGGGGTCGCCGAGCTGGGCGAGGGCGTAGCGCACCGCGGCCAGCGCCCGCGGGTCGGCGACCCGCCCGCTGACGCTCTGGTTGACGACGTACGAGCTGCCGATCTGCTGTTCGGCGGCGTCCTCGCGGCGCTCGATCTCCCGCAGCTTGGCGGCGTTGTCCCTGCGGAGCTTGAGCAGCGTGGCTTCCTGCTTGTGCAGGTCGGTCTCGACCCGGGTGTACTCCGCGGTCTTCTCGGCCGCGCGCCGCTCGGCCGAGGCGTGCGCCTGGCGGGCGACCTGTTCGGCGGTGGTGGCCCGGGTCAGCTCGCCGGTGACGGCGGTGGTGGCGCCCTCGGCCTTGTCGCCCCGGGTGATGCGCTGGAGGTTGGCCAGGTCGCGCAGGCTGGCCCCGAACTCACCGGGCGGCAGCGCGGCGTCGGCCTTGACCGCGTCGGCGGCGGCGGTCTTCGCGTTCTCCTGGGCCCGGACGAGCGCTTCCTGGGCCTCCTTCAGCCGGGCGGCGGCCAGCGCCAGGTCGGCCTGCGCGGTGTCCCGCTCGCCCTTGATGCTGAGCAGGGTGTCGCCGAGCTGGGCGACCTGGGCGTCGACCTGGTTGATCTGGGCGATCAACGGGCCGTCGGCGGGGTTGGTGACGCCGGTGGGGAGGCCCGGAGTGGTGCCGGGGCGGCCGGTCACCGTGCCGGGCACGCCGGTCACCGTGCCGGGCAGCCCCGGGACGGCGCCGGGCGCCGAGGGAAGTTGGAGGGTGCCGGCGGCCCGGGGACGGGAGCCGGTGTCGGGGACGGTGTCGGGCAGCGGGTCGGCCCAGGCCGGGGTGGCCAGCGCCGCGGCGGCGACCGCCCCGAGCAGGGCGGACCAGAGCGCCGGGCGCAGCACCGGCGAGATCACCGGAATCCGGTTTCGTCGGTTTCGGCCCTGGGTGCTCTCGACCATTCCGCTCCCCGTCATCTGGTGCCTTCCGCGCGAGGTGGGCGCGCTGGGCCAGGACGGTACCGGTGTGTGTTCCGCCCCATCCTGTCTTACCTCACCAACGCAGCTATGTCGATGTGCGGAGGGTGACGGCCGGCCGGGAGTCCGGTGAAGTCGGCCGCTGCGGTTGACCGGGTCGCCGGGTCGTCGGGCGCGCGACGTACGCTCGACCGGGACCGCAGGTGGAAGGGACGTGGCTTTCGATGGACGCCGGACTCAAGCGCGAGCTCGAAGCGAAGGTCTACGCGGGGGAGCGGCTCACCCGCGCGGACGGCATCGCCCTCTACGAGAGCGACGACCTCGCCTGGCTGGGGCGACTGGCCCACCACAAGCGCACCGAGATGAACGGTGACCGGGTGATGTTCAACGTCAACCGGCACCTCAACCTGACGAACGTCTGCTCCGCCTCGTGCGCGTACTGCTCGTTCCAGCGCAAGCCGGGCGAGAAGGACGCCTACACGATGCGCATCGACGAGGCGGTCCGCAAGGCCAAGGAGATGGAGGACGAGCAGCTCACCGAGCTGCACATCGTCAACGGCCTGCACCCGACCCTGCCCTGGCGCTACTACCCGAAGGTGCTGCGCGAGCTCAAGGCGGCGCTGCCGAACGTCAAGCTCAAGTGCTTCACCGCGACCGAGGTGCAGTGGTTCGAGAAGATCAGCGGCCTGAGCGCCGACGAGATCCTCGACGAGCTGATGGACGCCGGCCTGGAGTCGCTGACCGGTGGCGGCGCGGAGATCTTCGACTGGGAGGTCCGGCAGCACATCGTCGACCACGCCTGCCACTGGGAGGACTGGTCGCGGATCCACGCCCTGGCGCACAGCAAGGGCATGCAGACCCCGGCGACGATGCTGTACGGCCACATCGAGGAGCCCCGGCACCGGGTCGACCACGTGCTGCGGCTGCGCGAGCTGCAGGACGAGACCGGCGGCTTCGCGGTCTTCATCCCGCTGCGCTACCAGCACGACTTCGTGGACTCGGCGGACGGCAAGATCCGCAACAAGATCCAGGCACGCACCACGATGGCCTCACCGGCCGAGTCGCTGAAGACGTTCGCCGTCTCCCGGCTGCTCTTCGACAACGTGCCGCACGTGAAGAACTTCTGGGTGATGCACGGCCTCTCGGTGGCGCAGCTGTCGCTGAACTTCGGTGTCGACGACCTGGACGGCTCCGTCGTGGAATACAAGATCACGCACGACGCCGACTCGTACGGCACGCCGAACACCATGCACCGCGAGGACCTGCTGAACCTGATCTGGGACGCGGGCTTCCGCCCGGTCGAGCGGAACACCCGCTACGAGATCGTCCGCGAGTACGACGCGGCCCCGTCGCTGGCCGAGCGCCGCGCCGAGCCGCAGCAGGTCTGGGCCTGACCGCACGCCGATGAGCACCGAGGAGCAGCAGCGCACCTTCCCCCGGCGGGACGCCGAGGGGCGCATCCTCACCCTGGGTGACCTGCTCGGGGTGAGCCTCGCCGGGCTGGTGATCGGGGTGCTGGCGCTGGTGCTCTTCGAGTGGGCCTTCGCCACCATGGGCGCGGGCCGGTTCGGGCGGACCAACGGCTGGCTGGCGGTGATCCTTCCGCTGTGGCTGTTCTGGGACGACTTCCGGGCCTGGGAGTTCGGCGCGTCCCGGGTGCTCGCGGCGCTGGCCGGGCTCGTGCTCGGCGTCTTCGCCGGGCTGCTGGCGGCCGGCCTCGCCGCCGGGCTGCCGGCGCTGTTCTCCGGCGCGCTGGCCGCGGCGGTGTTCACCGTGGTCTACGCGGTGGTCTGGTTTCATGGCGTGCACTGGCTGGCCCGGCGGACGGGTTGAGGCGTGAGAGAGAAGGAAGTGCGGGCGTGAGCGCGAGGAGCGAACCGGGTTTGCGAGCCCCGCAGTCGCGAATTGGGGCGTCGCGGTGAGCGCGGCGGTCAAGTACACGCTGGGCCGGATCGGGCTGTTCGTCGGCGTGCTGGCGGCCCTCTGGTTCGTCGAGATGAACATGTTCCTGCGGCTGATGCTGGCGCTGGTGTTCTCCGCCGCGCTGTCGTTCTTCCTGCTCCGCGGCTGGCGGGACGAGATGGCCGGTGAGATGTCCGAGGCGTCGGAGCGGCGCCGCGCCGAGAAGGAGCGGCTGCGCTCCGCCCTGGCCGGGGACGACCAGGCCGAGCGCACCGACGAGCGCCGCGAGAGCTGACCTCGCGGGACGGGGCAGCGGGAGACGGCGCCGGCCGCTAGGGTCGGCGGCCGTGAGTTTCCTGAACACGATCAACGGGTGGCGGACCAAGGTCTTCGTCTGGATCGGCCTGCCGGTCATCGCCGCCATCGGACTGATGTTGAGCGTCACCGACCTCGCCCCGGCCTGGGAGGCGAAGAACGGTGGCGGAACGCCGGGCACCTTCACCGCAGTGAACGAGGAATGCGGCCGGCGCAACTGCGAGTGGCACGGGACCTTCGTCGCCACCGAGGGCGGCGCCCAGCGCGCCGACGTGATCCTCTACGACGCGCCGGACGAGCTGACCGCGGGGGCCACCGCCCCGGCGCTCGACTCCGGTGCCCGGAAGGGCGTCTTCTCCACCGCCGGCGGCTCGACCTACCTGCTGGTCACCGGGCTCGCCCTGGCCGGCGTGGCCGCCCTGGTGGCCTGGGTGTGGATCATCGTGCGGGCGATCCGGAACCGCCGCCGGGCGAAGGAGCCCACGGCCCCGCCGGCCTCGTTCGCCCCGTCCGTCTGACCAGACCCGGGCCCGGCGCGATCCCCCGGACGGGGAACGCGCCGGGCCCGGGGCGTTTCACCAGTTGGTCGAGCCCGGCACGACCGGCCAGGGCTTGTCGGTCGGCTTGATGAGGTACGCGATGCCGCCGGAGCCGGAGGCCACCGTGCCGTTCGCCCGGTACCGCTTGGTGCGCAGCCAGATCTGCTCGAACTGCTCCCGCTTGTACACGTTGCGCACGGCGTCGTTGGACGACGAGGCCGGGTCGTTGACGATCACGTCACCGTCGGCGGTGAAGCCGACGATCACGAACAGGTGCCCGGAGGTGCCGTAGTTCGCCGTGTCCAGCTCGCTGGCCAGGAAGGACTGCGAGGTGATCACCGGGATGCCGGCCTTGATGAACCGTTCCACCTCGTCCAGCGAGTGCATCCGGGTGACCCGGGCGTCCAGGCCCGGGAAGCTGGCCGCGTACGCGGTGTTGAACGGCCAGTTGCCGGCGCCCTCGTACTCGTAGTCGTAGGTCATCCGGGCGGCGTGGTCGACCGTCGGGTCGGCGTAGCTCGGGTCGACCCAGGCGGTGTCCGCGGCCGAGGGCTTGCGGCCCCAGTACTCGACCACCATCTCGGTGGAGGTGGGGGAGCACCAGGCTTCCCCGCCGTTGTCGAACTCGGGGTACTCGCCGACGTGGACGTTCTGCGAGTACCGCGGCACGGCCAGCTCGGTGCCCCAGGCGATGCCGCCCTTGCTCGGGGCGACGGTGAACCGGTCCGGCACGTTGGAGCTCATCGCGCCGAGCATCCAGACCCGCGGCGAGGCGGTCTGCCCCGGTGCGCGGTAGAGGGTCAGCCGGAGCTGGTACGACCGCAGCAGCACCCCGGCCTTGGCGTCGTCGATCGAGAACGTGTCGGTCCAGATGGTCGACCAGGGGTCACCCTGGCCGTCCAGCGTGGACCGCTTGATGTCCTGGTCGCCCGAGGCCCAGCGGCCCATGACGTACCAGGGAGTCTGCTGCCCGGTGTTGTACGTGCCGTGCAGTTCGACCTGGATCCAGGTGCCGGCCGGGGTCGCGGCGTTCCACGACGCGACCAGCTCGCTGGCGTCGAAGCCGACCTGCCGCTCGGGCGAGGTCCAGGTCGCGTACTCCCAGGTCCGGGTCGTGCCGGTGTGCTCGTCGGTGAACTCGGTGGTGCCGGCCGGCTGGCCGATGGTGATGCCGGTGCGGTCCCCCGGGATGGCGTACGTGCCGTCGTGGGTGCCGCCGCGCCAGTCGGGGTACTTGGACCACTCCTGGAAGGTGATCTGCTCGTCGTGCGCGCCGGTCGGCAGATTGTTGTCGGCGTGGGCGGGCGCCGTCACACCGACGAGGGCGAGCGCGGCGGCGCCGACGAGGGCGACCGCGCGCAGGGCTGGTCTGACCATGTGCACTCCGTTGGGTGGGAAGGGATGGGTCACCAGTTGGTGGAACCGGCCACGGAGGGCCAGGCCACCTCGGTCGGTTTGATGAGGTAGACGACGCCGCCGGAGCCGCCGCCGGTGCCGCCGTTCGCGGTGGTCCGCCGGGTGCGCAGCCAGATCTGCTCGAACTGGTCGCGCCGGTAGACGTGCCGGACGGCGGCGTCGCTGGGCGAGGCCGGGTCGTTGGCGATCACGTCGCCGGTGGCGGTGAAGCCGACCACCACCATGAGGTGCCCCGCCGTGCCGTAGCCCGCCCCGTCCAGCTCGCTGGCGAGGAAGGACTGGCTGGTCACCACGGGGATGCCGGCGGCGATGAAGTGTTCCAGCTCGTCCAGCGAGTGCAGCCGGGTCACCTTGGCCTCCAGGCCGGGGAAGCTGGCCGCGTACGCGGTGTTGAACGGCCAGTTGCCGGTGCCGCCGTACTGCCAGTCGTAGGCCATCCGGGCGGCGTGGTCGACCGTCGGATCGGCGTAGCCGGGGTCCACCCAGGACGTGTCGGCCGGGGAGGGCTTGCGGCTCCAGTACTCGACCACCATCTCGGTGGAGGTGGGCGAGCACCACGCCTCGCCGCCCCCGCCGTACTCCGGGTACTGGCCGGCGTGGATGTTCTGGGAGTAGCGCGGCACGGCCAGCTCGGTGCCCCAGGCGATGTGCCCGGCGCTCGGCGTGACGGTGAACCGGTCCGGCACGTTCGAGCTCATGGCGCCGACGGACCGCAGCACCGGCGTGACGGTCGACGCCGGGTCCCGGTAGAGGGTCACGCGCAGCTGGTACGCCCGCAGCAGCACTCCGGCGGCGGGGTTGGTGACGGCGAACGTGTCGGTGAGGACGCTGGAGGTCTTGTCGCCCTGCCGGTCGACGCTGGTCCGCCGGATGTCGCCGTCGCCGGAGGCCCAGCGGCCCATGACGTACCAGGGGGTGCGGGTGCCGCTCGTGTAGGTGCCCTGGAGTTCGACCTGGACCCAGGTGCCGGCCGGGGTGTCGGCGTTCCACGAGGTGACCAGCTCGGTGGCGGAGAAGCCGACCTGGGTGAGCGGTGAGGTCCACGTCCCGTACGCCCAGGTGCGCCGGGTGTTGCTGTGCGGGTCCTTGTAGAGGATGGTGCCGACCGGGGTGGTCAGGGTCAGGCCGGCGGCGGTGCCGGCCGTGCCGGCCGCGGTCCCGGTCGACCAGGCCGGGCCGGACCAGCCCTGCCAGGTGATCTGCTCGTCGTGGGTGACGGTCGTGGTCGCGCCGGCCGGGGCGGTGGTGCCGAGGAGGGCGAGTGTGGTGGCGCCGGCCACGGCGGCCGTGCGCAGGGATGTCCGGTCCATGGCAGCTCCTCCAGGTGAACCGCATCGTTGCCGTTCACTGTCGCGCCTGGAGGGAAGTTTCGCCAGAGGTTCAGGCATGGAAAATCATTGCCGGCGTGAGGATGCGGCCGGGATGGAAGCACATAGTGATGAATCACCGGGATGAGCGCCGACCAGTACAACACCTTCGCCACCATCGGCCGGCAGATGGCGTCCAGCAACGGCTACACCCCGGAACAGTCCAGCGACCTCTACATCGCCGACGGCACCAGCATCGACTGGATGTGGGGGCCCACAAGATCTGGGCGTACACCTTCGAGATGTATCCCGGGTCGGCCTCCGGGGGCGGTTTCTACCCGCCCGACGAGGTGATCCCCGCCCAGACCTCGCGCAACCGGGAGGCCGTGCTGCTGCTCTCCGAGTACGCCGACTGCCCGTACCGGGCGATCGGGAAGCAGAGCCAGTACTGCTGACCACGAGGCGCGGTGGGCCCGGGTCGCCGGGGTCCCACCGCGCCTCCCGTCCGGACGATCTCCGCTGGTCATGCGCTACGGTGGCACCGACCACCCCGCAGCGAAGCCGGTGCGAAACCGGCGCTGTCCCGCAACTGTGATGCCCCGCACACGGCGTCGGCCCCGAGCCGGCGCCGACACCTGTGGGGGGACGAGCCAGGTCGCCTGCGGCACGGTCGCGACACGCGCTCTCGAGGAAGGGCGCCTCGCGGACGGGCCCGCCCAGGTCCCTGTCGGCGAAGCACCACACTCCTCGACCGACAGGAGGACCGATGTCCAGACGTACCCCCCGGCTCTTCGCCGCCGCGCTCGCGGTCGGCGCGCTGCTTCTCGGCGGCTGCGCCGAGAAGACCTCGAACGACACCCCCGCGGCCGGCGGCAGCTCGGCGGCGGCCGCCTTCCCGGTCACCGTCGGCAAGCTGACCCTGGAGAAGCGCCCCGAGAAGATCGTCTCGCTGTCGCCCTCGGCGACCGAGATGCTCTTCGCCGTCGGCGCCGGCAAGCAGGTCACCGCCGTCGACGACCAGTCGAACTACCCGCCGGAGGCGCCGAAGAGCGACCTCTCGGGCTACCAGCCGAACGCCGAGGCGATCGCCGGGCGGAGCCCCGACCTGGTGGTGCTCGCCAACGACACCAACAAGATCGTCGACCAGCTCACCGCGCTGAAGATCCCGGTGCTGCTCACCCCGGCCGCGACCACACTGGACGACAGCTACCAGCAGATCACCGACCTGGGGAAGCTCACCGGCCACCCGGCCGAGGCGGACGCCGTCACGAAGAAGATGAAGGACGACGTCGCCGCCATCACCAAGGACCTGCCGCAGCGGGCCAGGAAGCTCACCTACTACCACGAGCTGGGCCCGGAGCTGTACAGCGCGACCAGCAAGACCTTCATCGGCTCGATCTACGCCCTGGCCGGTTTGCAGAACATCGCCGACCCGGCGGACGCCGACGGGAAGAACGGCGGCTACCCGCAGCTCTCCCAGGAGGTCATCGTCAAGGCGAACCCCGACTTCGTCTTCCTGGCCGACACCAAGTGCTGCAAGCAGACCGCGGAGACCGTCAAGGCCCGCAGCGGCTGGGCCGGCGTCACCGCGGTGAAGAACAACCAGATCGTGGCGCTGGACGACGACATCGCCTCCCGGTGGGGCCCGCGCGTGGTCGACCTGCTCAAGGTGATCGTCGACGCCACCGCCAAGGTCCCGGCCTGACGGTGACCGTGCGACCGGCGGACAACGCGTCCCGGCCGGCCGGGACGCCCGACGCGTCCCGGCCCGCCGGGGTGCCCGGCATGGACGACCCGGGCACGCCCGTGACCCGCGACGGGAAGCGGGCGGCCGCACCGGGTGCGTCCGTCCGGCCGGCCGGGCTGCGCACCCGCTGGCTGCTCGCCGGCATCGGCGCGGTGCTGGTGGCGCTGGTGGCCGGCGTCTCGCTCGGCCCGGTCAGCCTGCCGCCGGGCAGCGTCGCCGCCGAACTGCTCAACCTGCTGCCCGGGGTGCACCTGGACAGCGGGCTCAGCGAGCGGGAGATCGCCATCATCACCGAGCTGCGGCTGCCCCGGGTCGTGCTCGGCCTGCTCGTCGGGGCCCTGCTCGCCCTGGCCGGCGGCTGCTACCAGGGCGTCTTCCGCAATCCCCTCGCCGACCCGTACCTGCTGGGCGTGGCGGCCGGCGCCGGGCTCGCGGTGACCGCGGTCATCACCCTGGGCGCCGGAGCGGGTGGGGCGATCACCGGGCTGCCGGTCACCATCCCGCTCGCCGCGTTCGTCGGGTCGCTCGGCGCGGTCGCCATGACGTACGGGCTCGGCGCGGCCGGCGGCCGGAACCGGTCACCGGCCACGCTGATCCTGGCCGGGGTGGCGGTCTCGGCGTTCCTCTCCGCCGGGCAGACGTACCTGCTGCAACGGCACTCCGACAGCATCCAGCAGGTCTACTCCTGGCTGCTCGGCCGGCTGGCCACCGCCGGCTGGCACGACGTCCGGCTGGTCCTGCCGTACTTCGTGCTCACCGCCGTCGTGGTGCTGCTGCACCGCCGCGAGCTGGACGTGCTCTCCGTCGGCGACGACGAGGCGGCCAGCCTCGGGCTGCACCCGCAGCGCTCCCGCTACCTGCTGATCGCCGCCGCCTCGCTGGGCACCGCCGCCGCGGTGTCCGCCTCCGGCCTGATCGGCTTCGTCGGCATCATCGTGCCGCACACCGTACGGCTGCTCGCCGGGTCGAGCTACCGGGTCATCCTGCCGCTGTCGATGCTGTTCGGCGGGGCGTTCCTGGCGCTGACCGACGTGGTCGCCCGCACCGCCGCCGCGCCCGCCGAGGTCCCGATCGGCGTGGTCACCGCGCTGCTCGGCGGACCGTTCTTCGTGCTCGTCCTGCGCACCGCCCGCCGGGTGCTGACATGAGCGCACCCGCCGTGGAGCTGCGCGACCTGCGGATCGACCTGGGGGGCACGCCGATCCTGGCCGGCGTCGAACTCACGGTCGCGGTGGGCGAGTGGGTCACCGTGATCGGCCCGAACGGCGCCGGGAAGTCGACACTGCTGCGCGCCGTCGGCGGCCTGCTGCCCGCGCCGGGCGCGGTCTCCCTCTTCGGTACGCCGATCAACTCCCTCCGCCGCCGCGACCGGGCCCGGGTGGTGGCCACCGTGGCGCAGTCCCCGGTGGTGCCGGCCGGCATGTCGGTCCTCGACTACGTGCTGTTGGGGCGCACCCCGTACATCCCGGCGCTGGGCCGGGAGTCCGCCGCCGACCTGGCGGCCGTGCACGAGGTGCTGGACCGGCTCGACCTGGGCGCGTTCGGGCGCCGCGAGCTGGCCACCCTCTCCGGCGGCGAGCGGCAGCGGGTCTTCCTGGCCCGGGCGCTGGCCCAGGGCGCCACCCTGCTGCTGCTCGACGAGCCGACCAGCGCGTTGGACATCGGCCACCAGCAGGAGGTGCTGGAGCTGGTCGACCAGCTCCGCCGCGAGCACAGGCTGACCGTGCTCGCCACCATGCACGACCTCTCCATCGCGGGCGAGTACGCCGACCGCCTGGTCCTGCTCGCCGACGGCCGGGTCGCCGCGGCCGGTCCGCCGCAGGAGGTCCTCACCGAGGCCCTGTTGGCCCGCCACTACCGCGCCAACATCCGCGTCATCCCCGGCGAGCACGGCCCCCTGGTGGTCCCCGTCCGCCCCCGCTGAACGGAGGGCCCCTCCTGACACCGGGTCAGCGCAGGGCCGTGACCGAGAAGAGCGCCCCCTGGGGGTCGCGGAGCGCGGCGCCGCGGCCGGCCGGGTTGTCCCGGGGCGGGACGAGGATGGTGCCGCCCAGCTCGGCGGCGCGGGCCGCGGTGGCGTCCGCGTCCTGGACCGCGAAGTAGACCGTCCAGTACGCCGGCAGGTCGTCGGGCAGCGGCTCCAGCTGCGGCATCATGCCGGCGACGATCCGGGCGCCGCACCGCCACCCCGTGTAGGTGACCGGGCCGGACGCCTGCTCCTCGGGGTGCCAGCCGAAGACCAGCGCGTAGAACTCCTTCGCCCGTTCGGGATCGGGCGTGACCAGCTCGTTCCAGCACAGCGAGCCGGGGGCGTTGAACAACTCCGCCCCGCGCATCGCCATGGGCTGCCAGACGCTGAACACCGCACCGGCGGGGTCGGCGAGGACCGCCATCCGGCCCAGCCCGAAGACGTCGAACGGGGAGACCACCACCTGGCCGCCGGCCGCCTCCACCCGGGTGGCGACCAGGTCCGCGTCGTCGGTGGCCACGTACGTCGACCAGACCGGCACCTGGTCCGGTGCGGCGGGCGGCCCGGCCCCGGCGACGGCCCGGCCGTCCTTCAGGAACGTGGTGTAGCCGCCGGCGCCCGGCTCCGTCGACACCCGGCCGGTCCAGCCGAACAGCTCCGGGTAGAACCGCTTCGCGTCGTCCAACCCGGGGGTGGCCAGGTCGGCCCAGCAGGGCGTGCCGGGCTCCACGCCGTCCACGCTGACCCCTCTCGCCGGGAGCGGCCCCGCTGGCACGCCCTGCCGGCATCGTGGCACCGTCCCACCGGCCACCGGGCCGGATTGGGACAAAAGGTCAGGTGAAGCGGCGTCCCTCGTCCCGCCGGTAGGCCCACCCGGCGACCGCCGCGAGCACGACGATCCAGACGCCGAGCATGATCATGGAGATCGGGTTCAGCTGCCAGTCGGTCACGGCCGCCCACATCAGCTCCAGCGCACCGCGCGTGGGCAGGTAGGGCGCGATCGCGTCGACGAAGCCGGGCGCGTTGTCCGGACCGAAGAGCAGCCCGCCACCGAAGGCGAGCGGGAAGAAGATGAGCTGGGCGACCACGATCGCCGCCTTGCTCGGCAGCGAGTAGCCGATGGCCAGCCCGAGCAGCGTGAACGGCACCGAGATCAGGGCGACCCCGACCGCGCCGAGCAGGAACTGCGCCGGGGTGACCCGGGCCGCGGTGGCCACCGCCGCGATCACCACCACCGGGAGCATGGACAAATAGGTGATGGTCAGACCGGCCAGGATCCGGCCGGCGAAGCGCGGGCCGGGGCCGGCGGGCAGGGTCCGGCTGTACGAGCTCCACGGCTGGTCGCGGTCCTCGGCGACGCCGATCCCGTACTGGAAGATGTTGGCGCTCATCACGGCGAAGGTGACCATCGCTGCGGTGGCGTAGGTGGCGGCGGTGGCATCGTCGCCCGCGAACGGCACGACGAAGAAGAGCATCGTGGCAGCCGGAAAGAACGCGCTGCCGAAGATCGCGACCGGGATCCGGATGATCTCCAGGAGCTGGTAGCGGGCGTGGACCAGGGCGAGCGGCACGGAGGTCTCCTAGGCGGGGGTGGGTGCGGGCCGGTCGCCGGCGGTCAGGGTGAGGAACGCCTCCTCCAGCGAGGTGGGCCGGACCTCCAGGTCGCGGAACGCCACCCCGGCGGTGACCAGGTCCCGGACGAGCTGGTCGGCGTCGGTGGTGAGCAGGTGGGTGCGCCCCTCGGCATGCTCGGCGGCCACCACGCCGGGCAGCGGCGGCAGGTCGTCGGCGATCAGGCTGACCCGTCGTACGCCGACGATGCCGCGGATCGCCGCCACCGAGTCGTCGGCGAGGACGCGCCCGTGCCCGATCACCACCACCCGCTCCGCCAGCGCCTCCACCTCCTCCAGGTAGTGGCTGCTCAGCAGGACCGTGCCGCCCTCGGCGTGGAAGGCCCGGACGGCCTCCCACAGGGTGCGCCGGGCCTCCACGTCCAGCCCGGTGGTGGGCTCGTCGAGGACCACGAGGCGGGGCCGGCCGACGAAGGCGAGCGCCACGGCCAGCCGGCGGCGCTGTCCGCCGGAGAGGCCGCCGGTCTGCCGGCGCACCTGGTCGCTGAGGCCGAACCGGTCGAGCAGCTCGCCCCGGGGCACCGGGTCGGGGAAGTGCGCGGAGACGAAGTCGACCACCTCGCCGACCCGCAGCGTGCCGGGCAGCCCGGTCTCCTGCGGGGTCACCCCGAGCTGCCGCCGGCTGGCCGGGTCGCGCGGGTCGCCGCCGAGCAGCTCGACCCGGCCGGAGGTGGGGCGGCGCAGCCCGACCAGCAGGTTGAGCAGGGTGCTCTTGCCGGCGCCGTTCGGCCCGAGCAGGCCCACCAGCTCCCCGGCGCGGACGGTCAGGTCGACCCGGTCCAGTGCCAGCACCGCGCCGTAGCGGCGGCTGACCTGGTCGGCGCGGGCCAGGATCATCTCGTGCTCCTCAAGGGTTGCGGTCCCGGGCGGAGGCGTGCCTACATCTGTGTACCGTGTCGGCGCGAGTCGCACTGCCCCACGCGAAGGGGCGCTGATCGCCTACTGTGGTAATCCCGTTGCCCGGCCGTGCCGGCGACGGGTGACTGTCGACTGGACACTGGGGAGGGTCCGTGACGAGTCCGAGCAGGAACCTCGAGGTCCAGCCGGAGGCGCTGACCGCCTTCGCCGCCGCGTCCCGGGACCGGGCCGGCCGCTTCCGCGAGCTGCGCCGGATCTTCCACGACGGGCACGTGCCCCGGCACGCCTTCGGCATCATGCCCGCGTCGTTCGGCCTCGCCGCCGCGTACGCCGAGCAGTTCGAGGCGTGCCTGCAGGGTCTGGAGGACGGCGCCGAGGTGATGGCTGACATCGCCGAGGGGATCAGCGACACCGCCGAGGCCTACACCGGCACCGACGTGGCGACCACCGACATGTTCACCCCGGGCACGTGAGGGCCGACCGATGAGCACCGAGGCGTTGCAGCGCAACAAGACCTACTTCGAGCAGATCGTCTCGGGCACGCCCGACCCGTTCAAGCCGCTCTCCAACGCGGTGCTCTGGCCGTTCGAGCAGCTGCTGGAGCTGGTCGCCGGCGAGCCCGACGACCTCATGAAGGCGGCCCAGCTCGCCCTCACCACCGGCGAGGCGGTGCGGCAGATCGCCGGCGACCAGATCGCCGACCGGGCCCGGCTGCGCGGCGCCTGGGACGGCGACGCGGCGGAGAAGTTCCACGCCTCGATGGAGTCCGTCGAGGAGGCGATCGAGGAGCTGGCCAAGGGGCTGGACGGCACCAAGGAGGTGCTGGTCGACGCCGCGAACGCGGCCGTCGACGCGTTCAACCTGCTGGTCGAGCTGATCCTGGAGTTCCTGCTCTGGTTCCTGACCGAGGTGATCATCGCCGCGGTGGCCGCCGTGCTCAGCGCGGGCGTGACGCTGGCCGCCACGGTCGTGCGGGTGCTGGCCCGGCTGGCCACCACGGTCGGCCGCATGGTCAAGATCGTGGCCCGGTTCGCGGAGATCCTCACGAAGCTGGTCACCAAGCTGGAGCGGGTCGCCGAGCTGCTCATGGAGTACCGCCGAGTGGTGCTGGAGTTGAAGAAGGCCAAGAAGGCGTACCGGCTCTGGAACAAGTCCGGCTACGGCAAAGAGGCGTTCTCGTTCATGGCGAAGCGGACGGCCATCCTCTTCCCCGGCAAGTTCGCGATCAACCAGGCCTCGCCGGTGAACGTGAACGGCATCGGCGGTGCCCTGCTCGACACGGGGGTCGGCCTGCACGACGTCTCCGACGGCCACAAGGACCGCAACTACCTGGTGGACGGCACCTACTCGGAGGACCTGGGGCCGTACACCAAGGGCGTGCAGAACGTCTTCGACTCGATCGTGAACTGAGAGGCAGCCATGACCTTCCCCGCCCTGGACCGGATCGAGGCGCTGGCCCGCAACCTGGACGGGTGGCAGCGCGAACTCGGCGCGCGGATGGCCGAGCTGGAGCAGAGCAGCGCCGAGGGGGTGAGCGACTCCGGCCTGGTCACCGTCACCGCGGCCGCCGACGGCAAAATCCTCTCCACCGAGATCAACGCGCGGGCCATGCGCCTCGACTCCTACACCCTCGCCGAGGAGTTCACCGCCGCGGCGAACCGGGCCCAGGAGGCCGCCGCCGCCCGGGTCCGGGAGATCGTCGGCGAGGTGATGGGCAACGCGCCGGCCGCGGAGCGCCGCACCGACGACGGCTACGGCCACGACCGATACTGAGCCGATGGATCAGACCGCATACCGGGACCGGATCGGCCAGCTCGTCGAGCCGGGCGAGCGGGTGCTGGCGTACGCGGAGGCCGAGGCGGCGAACGGCGCGCCTCCGCCTCCGCCGCCCGAGGCGGCGAAGCCGGAGGCGCCCGCCGGCCGGGTGAGCATCGGGGCCGTGCTGCTCAACGTGATCTCGCCGCTGGTCAGTTGGGCATGGGGCGATCGGCTCGTGGACCGGGTGGTCTGGGGCATCGCCGGGCGCGGCGCGCCCGGTTCGGCGGCCTCCCGCCTGCGCCACGCGCTGCAACCGCCCGGCCCGGACCTGGCGGTGCGGGACACCCTGCTGGTGGCCACCGACCGGCGGCTGCTGGTCTGTGTGAGCGGGCCGAGGAAGTTGCTGTCCAGCCGGGCGGACGACGAGCGGTCCGTGGCGGAGACCGGGATCGCCTGGTCGGCGTCGCGGGCGGAGGTGGCGTCGGCCCGGGTGGGCTGGCACCGGTTGAACCCGAAGCGCCTGCGCCTCGACTTCGCCGACGGCTCCTGGCTCGCCTTCACCGTGCCGATCGCCGAGTCCGGCCGCCCGCTGCGGGACGTCGCGGCCGCCCTGTCCGCCTGAGCCGCCGCGTGCGCCCGGCCGTCGGTCAGCCGGCCAGCGGGGCGGGCAGCGGCTCGCGGTGCAGCACCGCCAGGCGGGACACCGCCCGGGTCAGCACCACGTAGAGGCGGTGCAGGCCGCGCGGCTCGGCGGCCACGATCGCGGCCGGCTCGACGACCACCACGTGGTCGTACTCCAGGCCCTTGACCAGGGTCGCCGGGACGACGGTGACCCGCGCCGCGGCCTCCACGTCGTCGGCGGTCGCGGTCTCGACGCCCGCGTCGGCGAGGGCCGCGCGGAGCCGGTCCACCGTCTCGTCGGCGGCGATCACGCCGACCGAGCCGTCGTGCGCCAGCGCCGCCCGCACCTCGGCCACCGTCGCGGCCGTCAGGTCCTCGACGGTACGCACGTCGAGCGACCCGTCGCGGCGCAGCGACTCCGCCGGGGGCACGTCGACGGCGAGCGCCGGCAGCAGCCGGTTGGCGAAGGCGACCACGGCGGCCGGCACCCGGAAACCGATGCTCAGCGGCACCACGGCCGCGTCCGGCTTGCCCAGGTGGGCCAGGGACTCCCGCCAGTCGGTGGCCGCCCACGGCGCGGTGCCCTGGGCCAGGTCGCCGAGGAGCGTGATGGAGCCGTGCTCGCTGCGCCGGGCGATGGCCCGGCACTGCATCGGCGAGAGGTCCTGCGCCTCGTCGACCACCACGTGCCCGAAGCCGGCGGGCCGTTCCAGCAGCCCGGCGGCCTCGTCGATGAGCACCGCGTCGGCGGCGGTCCACCGGGTCGCCTTCGGGGTGCGACCGACCGGGCCCGACCGGAACAGCTCCTGCTCCTCGGCCGTGAGCAGGCCGTCGGCGGCGGCGGCGAGCGCGTCGGGGTCGGTCCGCAGCCGGTGCAGCAACCCGTCGGGGGTGAGCGCCGGCCAGACCGCGTCGAGGAACTCGGTGACCGGCTTCGCCTTGCTCATCCGGCGCAACCAGGCGTCGCTGGGCGACTCGGCCCGGCGGGCCTCGGACTGGCGTTGCAGCAGCCCGACCACGCGGGCGCGTACCCGGTCCCGGCCGGTCGCGTACGGCAGGTCCTCGCGGCGGGTCTCCTCGACCAGCCGGTGCAGCGGGTCGAGGCCGATCCGCCAGCGGAACGAGCCGTCCGAGACCATGATCGGCTCGGTAGGCGTGCCGATGTGCGCGTCGACCGCGCGGCGCAGCACCTCGGCCATCCGGACGTCGTGCTTGAGGGCGGCCACGGCGGGGTCGTCGACCGCGCGGACCGGCACCCGGGCGACCAGGTCCTCCACCGTGGCCTGCTCGACCTCAACCTCGCCGAGCGCCGGCAGCACCGCCGCGATGTAGGACAGGAACGCCCGGTTCGGCCCGACGATCAGCACGCCCGAGCGGCGCAGCCGTTCGCGGTGCACATAGAGCAGGTACGCGGCGCGGTGCAGCCCGACCGCCGTCTTGCCGGTGCCCGGCGCGCCCTGGACGCAGATCGAGTCGGCGAGGTCGGCCCGGACCAGTTCGTCCTGTTCGGGCTGGATGGTGGCGACGATGTCCCGCATCGGGCCGACGCGGGGGCGCTCGATCTCGGCGGTGAGGATGCGGCTGGCGGTGCCCAGCTCCTCGCCGCGGTCGAGGCGCTCGTCCTCGAAGCTGGTCAGCACCCCGGAGCTGAACCCGAACCGGCGCCGGATCGCGACGCCCTGCGGGTCGCGGGCGCTGGCCCGGTAGAACGACCGGGAGACGGGCGCCCGCCAGTCCAGCACGAGCGGCTCGCCCAGCTCGTCGGTGACGTGCCGGCGCCCGACGTGGTATTCGCGGCCGGCATGATCCGGATCGACGTCACCGAAGTCGAGCCGGCCGAAGAAGAGCGGAGTGGTCGGGTCGTCGGCGAGTTCCTTGACCCGTCGGGCCATGTGCCGGCCGAGCTGCTCGGCGGTGTACGCGTCCCCGGCCACCTTGTCGCCGGTGGCGAAGAGGGACTCGGCGCGCTCGCGCATCCGGCGCAGCGCCGCGCGGGAGGTGTCCAGGTGGGCGCGCTCGGCGACGAGCTCGTCGTCCAGGGTCTGTTCTTGGGCGTGCAGGGTCATCCACGTACTCCTCGTCACGGGGAACAACGCTGCCGCTCGCGTTTCCGACCTCCGGTCGGCGCGGGGACGTCCTGTGCGGTGCTACTCACCACGGCCGTCAGGCGGGACAGAAAAGCCTACTCCGCCCGGATCGCCGGGCAACCGAATTTCCCGGGCACCGGCCGAGGCGGGATCATGGGTGCATGACCGAGGCGCGGCCGGAGCAGCGGCGGATGACGATCAGCGACCCGCAGGTGATGCGGGCCCTGGCCCACCCGGCCCGTATGGCGATCATGGAGCATCTCAGCACGGTCGAGGGCGGTGCGACCGCCACCGAGTGTGCCGAGATCGCCGGGCTGTCGCCGAGCGCGACGAGCTACCACCTGCGGGAGCTGGCGAAGTTCGGCCTGATCGAGGAGGCCCCGAGCCGGGGGGACGCCCGGGAGCGGGTCTGGCAGGCGTTCAGCCCCTCCTACTACGTGGAGTCCGGGCAGGACGCCGACTCCGAGGCCCGCGCCGCCGAGCTGGCCCTGGTCGACGCGCACCTGGCCCGCGACAGCCAGCGCGCCCGGGACTGGATCCGGCGCGCCCCCGACGAGCCGAGCGACTGGTACCGGGCAGCCTGGTTCAGCGACAGCCTGCTCCAGGTCACGGCCGAGGAACTGGCCGAGCTGAATCAGGCGATCCAGGCGCTGCTGGACCCCTACCGGCGCCGGCTGCGGAAGGAACCGCCGGAGGGCTCCCGTACGGTCGCCGTGCAGTACCGGGCGCTGCCCATCGACTGACCCGGGGTTGCGCCGACAGGTGTGAAGGATTACTTTCGAAATATGTCCTTCGCATCTGGCCCGTCCCGCTGGCCCGACGTCTGGCTCGCCACCGCCGCGCGGGGCGTTTCCAGCTGCGGGGACTTCCTCGCCGCGAGCGCACTGACGCTGGCGCTCCAGTCGGCCGGGGCCGGCGGTCTCGCCGTCTCCGGGCTGCTGCTCGCCGCCACGGTGCCGCTGGTCGCGCTCGCCCCGCTGACCGGCCGGCTCGCCGACCGGGTGGACAGCCGGGTGCTGCTGGTGGTCGCCGGGCTCGCCCAGGCCGCGATCTGCCTGGCGCTCGCGTACGCCGGGCACCCCGCCCTGGTCATCGCGCTGGTGGCGCTGCTCGCGGCCGGGCTCGCGGTCACCCAGCCGGTGCTCGCCGCGCTGGTGCCGGTCATGGTCCGGGCCGAGGACCTGCCCCGGGCCGGTGCGCTGAACCAGACGGCCGGCACGCTGGGCGCGCTGGCCGGTCCGGCGCTTGCCGGACTGCTCGTCGGCCAGTTCGGCACCCGGGTGCCGCTGCTCGTCGACGCCGTCAGCTACCTCGCGCTGGTGGCGGCCGGCCTGCTCATCCGTACCCGGCGGGGTGGCCGGCGGTCGACGGCGCCGGCGGCCGGCGGCGTGACCCGACCCCCCGCGTGGCGGCTCCGGGCCGATCCCCTGCTGATGGTGATGGTGGGCAGCCTCGCCGCGGTGATCGCCGCGGTCGGCGCCATCAACGTCATCGAGGTCTTCTTCATCCGGGAGACCCTGCACAGCACCACCACGGTCTACGGCCTGGTCACCGGCGCCTGGCCGCTGGGCATCGTCCTCGGCGGCTGGCTGTTCGCCCGGCTCGCCCGCCGGCTCACCGACGACGGGGCGCTGCTCGGCGCCGGGCTGGTCCTGCTCGGCGGCTGCTGCCTGGCGGTGCTGGCCTCGGCCGCGGTGCCGTCGGCCTGGCTGCTCGTGCCGATCTGGCTGGTCGGCGGGGTGGGCAACGGTGGCGACAACGTCTTCAACAACCTGTTGCTGGCCCGGCGGGTGCCCGAGGCGGCCCGGGGCCGGGCCTACGCGGTCTTCGGCGCCGCGGGCCAGGGAGCGGGGATGGCCGGCTACCTGATCGGCGGCCTCCTGCTGGAGGTGGCCGCACCCCGGCCGCTGGTCGCCGGCTGCGGGGTGGCCGGGGTGCTGGTGGTCGTCGCGGCGGCCTGGCCGGTGTGGCGGGCGGTCCGCGCCGAGCGCTCGGCCCGGCCCGTCGCCGGGTCCGGGAGCGAGCCGCGTGGGGAGTTGGCCACTTCCTTCCCCTCCCGCTGAGCCGGCCCGACCGGGCAGGGATACGGTCGGGTCATGGCCGACCGAATCGCCCGCCCCCGGGTGGGGCACATCCAGTTCCTGAACTGCCTGCCGATCTACTGGGGGCTCATGCGGTCCGGCGCGCTGATCGACGTCGACCTGCACAAGGACTCGCCGGATCGGTTGAACGCCGGGTTGGTCGCCGGTGACCTGGACATCGGCCCGATCTCGCTCGTGGAGTACCTGCGGCACGCCGACGAGCTGCTGCTCCTGCCGGACCTGGCGGTCGGCAGCGACGGCCCGGTGCTCTCGGTCAACGTGGTCTCCACCCGGCCCCTCACCGAGCTGGACGGCGCCCGGGTGGCGCTCGGCTCCACCTCGCGTACCGGGGTGCTCCTGGCCCAGCTGCTGCTCGGCGAGCGCTACGGGGTGCGGCCCGAGTACTTCCGCTGCCCGCCCGACCTGACCCAGATGCTGCTGGAGGCCGACGCCGGCGTGCTCATCGGCGACGTGGCGCTGCGCGCGCTCTACGAGGCCCCGCGCAAGGGCCTCGCGGTGACCGACCTCGGGCAGGCCTGGCGCGAGTGGACCGGCCTGCCGATGGTCTTCGCCGTCTGGGCGGTCCGCCGCGACTTCGCCGCCGCCCACCCCGGCCTGGTCAAGGAGGTGCACGAGGCGTTCCTGCGCTCGCGCGACCTGAGCCTGGCCGAGCTGGACCAGGTGGCCGAGGCCGGGGCCCGCTGGGAGCCGTTCGACGCGGCGACCCTGGCGACCTACTTCCGTACCCTCGACTTCTCACTGGGCGAGCGGCAGGTGGCCGGCCTGCGGGAGTTCGCGCGTCGCGCGGCCGCCATCGGCGAGGCCCCGGCCCTGCCGGCGGGCGGGCCGGAGTTCTTCCAGGGCTGACGCCCTTGCACGGCGAAGCGGCGGTGCCCCGGGCGACCGGGACACCGCCGCTTCGCGCAGCGGGTGGGATCAGGTGGCGTCGACGCGCAGCGCCTCGGTGATCTTCTCGCAGGCGTCCATGCCGTACTGCCAGGAGCTCGCGGCGCTGAACGGGGTCTGGACCATCACGCCCATCGTCCAGGTGTCGCCGATGGCAAGGCAGTTGACGTGATACTCCCGCTCCTTCTGCCGGTCGATCCACCCGTTCTTGATGGCGATCTGCTTCTGTTCGGCGGCCGAGAAAGCCTTGCGGATGCCGAAGTCGCCGTCACCGCGGACCAGCCGCATCTCGTTCAGCAGCCACTTGGTCCACTTCGGCCCGGCGGCGCGGCCGTCGTCGATGCAGAGGCCGAGCCGCGCGGTGTCCCGAGGCGACAGCATCGTCCGGCTCCAGCCGCCGTCGCTGGCGACCTTGCTGTCGGTCAGCTTGCAGATCGAGATCAGCCGCTTGATCGAGGCCGAACCGCCCACGCTCTCGTAGAACTCCTGCGCCCTGGTGTTGTCGCTGTCCCGGATGATCTGCGTGGCGTCGTCCAGCTTCGCGTCGCTCGGGGTCTTGCCCGCCTCGGCGCTCCGGCGCAGGTAGTCGGCGACAACCCAGGACTTGATCATTGATGCGGTGGTGCTGGTCTCGTTCATGTTCGCCGAGCCGATGATCTTCCCGGTCCGCTTGTCCAGCACGGCCCAGGAGTACCAGCCCTTGATGCCGAGGCCGTCGAGGTCCTGGGCCTTGAACGGCAGCGGCTCCAGCGACGGCGAGGGTGACGGCTCGGCCCGGATGCTCCGGTCGGTGGGCGCACCGGCGGACCGGCCGCTCGCCGTGCCGGTGTGCGAGGCGGCGGTGGGGCGGAACGGTGAGCCCGGCACGAACCGGAGCGAGACGAGCACCAGGCCCACCAGGATCACGGCGATGGCGCTGTACGTCAGCGTGCGGTGGTCGCCGCCCGGCCGGCGCCGGCTGCCCGCCATCAGAGCTTCCCGACCGGCTGCTGCGGCACCTTGAGGGCGGCGCCCGGCTGCGGGGTCACCAGCTGGGTGGCGACGCTGGCGCAGACCTTCGCACCGTACGAGGGGGTCTTCGGGTCGCCGGCGCCGGGATAGCGCATCATCACCGCCAGGGTCCAGTCGTCGGCCACCGCGAGGCAGTTGACATGCCACTGGCCGTCGGCCCAGAGCATGGTGAAGCCGTTCTTGATGCTGACCGGCCCCTGGGACGTGATCGATTCGGGCAGGCCGTCGACGATGCCCCAGTGACCGCCCTGGACGGCCTCGGACTTCTGGTCCTTGACGCCGCCGCGCACGTGAGCCATCTCGTTCAACACCCACTTCGTCCACTTGGGCCCGGCGGCGGTGCCGTCGCCGATGCAGTCGCCCATGCGCACCGCGTCGCGCGGCGACATCTGGGTGTACGCCCACTTGGCCTTGGTGGGTTCAATCTTCGTGTCGGTCAGCTTGCACATCTTGATCAGCCGGATCAGCACCGGCTTGCGGCCACCGGCGTTGTAGAGCGCCTCGGCCGAGATGTCGTTGCTGTCCCGGATGGCGGTCTCGGCCTGCTTCTTGCGCGCCGCGCTGGGCGCCTTGTCGCGGAGCTGGCGCAGGTAGTCGGAGACGATCCACGCCTTGATCATCGACTCGGTCGAGTTGGTCGAGGTCATGTTCGGCGCACCGCTGATCTTGCCGGTCTTCCGGTCCATCAGCGCCCAGGAGAAGAACTTGCCCTTGAAATTCACCGAGACCGGCCCGGCGGCCAGCGTCGGCTCCGGAGGCGCGGTCGGCGCGGGCGCGGGAACCTGCGCCACACCACCGCCGATGCCGCCCAGGCTTTCGCCGCCGGAGAGCTTGGCGTACGCGGCGGGGACCAGCATGCCGCCGCCGATGAGGACCGCCACGATGGCGAGCACCATGGTCACGCGAGGTCGCATGAGTGGGTGAACTCCAGGTTGTCTGGCCGGGGGGACCGGCGCTTCCGAAGGTGTTTCGGCCTGATCGCCGAGGCCGGGGGAGAGGGCCTGGAGCCGTGGCGATCGTCAGCAGCCGATCGGTGTGCCGGGCGAAGTCTACTTCCGGACAGGCCGGATGCCAGATCCCCAGGCCCGGCAACTCGCCGTGAAGGCGGGACATTGGACCGCTATGCCGCTCTTGTGGGGATTCATCTTCGGCACGTGGCCGAGGTCACAACGTTTGCGCAGGTCAAGCGCTGTCACTCGAAGCGGTCGGTCGGTGACAGAAGGTGGGGCGGGAAACCTATTACACCCTCTGGTGTCATTGGGCGCGAGCTGTAACACTGGCCTCATGTATGGCAACGACTTCGCCCCGCCCGAGGACGGCCCGGGCGGCGGCCTGCTCGGCGAGGTGGAGGCGGCGGAGGCCGCGCTGCGCGAGGCGGCGGCACGCGCCCGGCGCGGCGGACCGGCGCCCGACGAGGACTTCGCGGCGTACTTCACGGACGTGATCGACGCGGACCAGAAGATCGAGCCGCGCGACTGGATGCCGGAGGCGTACCGGAAGACGCTGATCCGGCAGATCGCCCAGCACGCGCACTCCGAGATCATCGGCATGCAGCCGGAGGGGAACTGGATCAGCCGCGCCCCCTCGCTCAAGCGCAAGGCGATCCTGCTGGCCAAGGTGCAGGACGAGGCCGGGCACGGTCTCTACCTCTACGCCGCGGCGGAGACGCTCGGCGTCAGCCGGGACGAGCTGGTCGAGCTGCTGATCGACGGCCGGCAGAAGTACAGCTCGATCTTCAACTACCCGACCCTGACCTGGGCCGACGTGGGCGCGATCGGCTGGCTCGTGGACGGCGCGGCGATCGTCAACCAGGTGCCGCTGTGCCGCTGCTCCTACGGCCCCTACGCCCGGGCGATGATCCGGGTCTGCAAGGAGGAGTCGTTCCACCAGCGCCAGGGCTACGAGATCCTGCACACCATGGCCCACGGCACCCCCGAGCAGAAGGCCATGGCCCAGGACGCGGTGGACCGCTGGTGGTACCCGTCACTGGCCATGTTCGGCCCGCCGGACGGAGACTCGACGCACAGCGCCCAGTCGATGGCCTGGAAGATCAAGCGCTTCTCCAACGACGAGCTGCGCCAGCGCTTCGTCGACATGTGCGTGCAGCAGGCGGAGATCCTCGGTCTCGCCATCCCCGACCCGGACCTGCGCTGGAACGAGCAGCGGCAGTCCTACGACTACACCCAGCCCGACTACGACGAGCTGATGCAGGTGATCAAGGGCAACGGGCCGTGCAACCGGCAGCGGATGGAGCACCGGCGGCGGGCCCACTCCGACGGCGCCTGGGTGCGGGAGGCCGCCGCGGCGTACGCGGCGAAGCAGCGGAACAAGGAGAAGGTGGCGGCGTGAGCGAGCGCAGCGAGCGAACCGGTCAGCCGGGCGCAAAGGATCACTCACCGCTGTGGGAGGTCTTCGTGCGCGCGCGGCGCGGGCTGTCACACACCCACGTCGGCAGCCTGCACGCCCCCGACGCGGAGTTGGCCCTGCGCAACGCCCGCGACCTCTACACCCGGCGTCAGGAGGGCGTCTCGATCTGGGTGGTGCCGGCGAGCGCGATCACCGCGTCCAGCCCGGACGAGAAGGACGCCTTCTTCGACCCGGCGGCCGACAAGGTCTACCGCCACCCCACCTTCTACGAGGTGCCGGACGGGGTGGCGCACCTGTGAGCGAGCCGAGCGAGCTGTTCGACTTCACCCTCGGCCTGGGCGACGACGCGCTGATCGCGGCGCAGCGGCTCGGCGAGTGGACCTCCCGCGCACCGGAGATGGAGGAGGACGTCGCGCTGGCCAACATCGCCCTGGACCAGCTCGGCGCGGCCCGCCTCCTGCTCACCTACGCGGGCGAGCTGGAGGGCGCCGGCCGGGACGAGGACGCGCTGGCCTACCTGCGCGGCGACCGGGAGTTCCGCAACCGCCTCCTGGTCGAGCTGCCCAACGGCGACTTCGGCGTGACCATGGCGAAGCTGTTCTTCCTGGCCGCCTACCAGCTCCCGCTCTACACCGCGCTGAGCGGGTGCGCCGACGAGCGGCTGGCCGCGATCGGGGCGAAGGCGCGCAAGGAGTCGGCGTACCACCTGGACCACGCCTCGCTCTGGGTGAAGCGGCTCGGCGACGGCACCGAGGAGTCGCACCGGCGCATGCAGGACGCGGTCGACCAGGTCTGGCCGTACACCCACGAGCTGTTCACCGCGGACCCGGCGGCGCCGGTCGACCCGGCCACCCTGCGCGCCGACTTCGACGCCGTCGTGTCCGCGGTGCTCGACGAGGCGACGCTGACCCGGCCCGCCGGCGGCTGGGCGCCGGGCGGCGGCCGGGACGGCGTCCACACCGAACACCTCTCCTACCTGCTGGCCGAGATGCAGGTGCTGCACCGCGCCCACCCGGGGGCACGCTGGTGAGCAGCCCGAGGGAGGCCGTGGCGGCGGTGGTGGACCCGGAGATCCGGGTCGTCACCATCGACGAGCTGGGCATCCTGCGGTCGGTCGACGAGGATCCCGGCACGGGCCGGGTGGTCGTCACGATCACCCCCACTTACACCGGCTGCCCGGCCATGGACGTCATCCGGGCCGACATCCGCCGCGCGCTCGCCGCCGCCGGTCACCCGGAGGCCGAGGTCCGCACCGTCTACGCCCCGGCGTGGAGCACCGACTGGATCTCCGAGGGCGGCCGGGCCAAGCTGGCCGCCGCCGGCATCGCCCCGCCCGCGCCGGCGGCCCGGGGCGGTGGCGTCGTCCCGCTGACCCTGGCCGTCCGCTGCCCGCGCTGCGGCTCCCCGGAGACCGAGCAGGTCAGCCGGTTCGGGTCCACCGCGTGCAAGGCCCTGTGGCGCTGCCGCTCCTGCTCCGAACCCTTCGACCACCTGAAGGCGCTGTGACTGTCACGATCACCCGACCGGTCCGTCGCCGGCCGGCCTTCCACCCGCTGCCCGTCGCCGCCGTCGACCGGCTCACCGACGATGCCGTGGCGATCACCTTCGCCGTGCCCGAGGAGCTGCGGGAGACGTTCGCGTTCTCCGCCGGGCAGCACCTCACGGTCCGGCGGGTCGGGGCGGACGGCACGGACGTGCGGCGGTCGTACTCGATCTGCTCGACCCCCGACGAGCTGTCCCGGCACGGCCGGCTGCGGATCGGGGTGCGCGAGGTTCCCGGCGGCGCCTTCTCCGCGTACGCCTGCGGCGCCCTGCGCGGCGGCGACACCGTCGAGGTGCTGCCCCCGCTCGGCCACTTCACCTCGGCGTTCGCCCCGGACCGCGTCCGCCACTACGGCGCGGTGGTCGCCGGTTCCGGCATCACCCCGGTGCTCTCGCTGGTCGCGACCGCGCTGTCCATCGAACCGGCCAGCACCTTCACCCTGGTGTACGGGAACCGCACGGCGAACACGGTGATGTTCGCCGAGGAACTGGCCGACCTGAAGGACCGGTGGCCGACCCGGCTGCACCTCGTGCACGTGCTCTCCCGGGAGATGGGCGAGTCGGCGCTGCTCTCCGGGCGGATCGACGCCGACCGGCTGACCCGGCTGCTCGACACGGTCGTCCCCGGCGAGGCGATCGAGGAGTGGTTCCTCTGCGGCCCCTACGGGATGGTGGTGGACGCCAAGGCGGTGTTCGCCGACCGGGACGTGCCCGACTCGGCCGTGCACGCCGAGCTGTTCCACGTCGACGCGCCGCCGGAGCCGATCCGCCGCCCGACGGACGAGCCCGGCGCCGGCGCCGAGGTGACCATCGTGCTGGACGGGCGCTCGTCGAACTTCACCATGGGCCGCGACGAGCGGGTGCTGGACGCCGCGCTCAAGGTCCGCGGCGAACTCCCGTACGCCTGCAAGGGCGGGGTCTGCTCGACCTGCAAGGCCAAGCTGGTCGCCGGCGAGGTGATCATGGCTCGCAACTACGCGCTGGAGCCGGACGAGGTGGCCGCGGGCTACGTCCTCACCTGCCAGTCCAGCCCGGTCACCGACAAGCTCACGGTCGACTACGACGCCTGACCGACACGCGCGTGCCGGTTCCGGCCCGGAAGCGGGACCGGCACGCGGCGGTGACCGTCAGCGGTTCGCGCCGAGGCAGAGCAGGAGTTCCTCCGACCCGTCCCGTTCGGTGTAGGCCGCGACCGCATTGGAGAACCGCTCGCACTGGGCGTCGTCGGTGGTGTCCTCGACCTTGCCGACGATGACGTAGGTGGCCGACTGGTCGCCGCAGTCGACGACGTTGACGAACGGGTCGGTGCTCAGGCCGGAGGCGCTGACGCAGGAACCGACGTCGGCGTAGGACGGGTCACTGGAGATCGACCAGCCGACGGCGAAGGCGATCGCCACGGGGATGCCGAGACCGAACACCGCCGCCCGGCGGAACACGGGCCGGCCCGGCGTCGCGGGCGTGCCTGGAGCGCCCGGCACCGGCTCGCCGAGGCGGCCGAGCCGAACCCGGGTGACCAGGTTCCCGATGAGGACCAGCGGCGTGATGATCATCGAGATGGGCCCCCACCAGCCCTGCCAGAGCGTCTTCGCGCTCAGGTCCCGGCAGAGGGCGATGCCGCACGACCGGCAGAACGGGCCGCGCTGGGTGAGCGTACGCATGAAGAGGAGGAAGCCCTGGTGCCCGTGGAGCGTCCCCTTGATCGCGGGGACCGAGCCGCAGCAGCGGCAGGCGAGGGCGGCGCCGGGCCAGGCCGCCGGCTGGGGCACGGGCGGGACCTGCGGGGGATTGGCGAAGGGTGCGGTCACGACTCTTCCTTGATCGAAGTCTGAGAGCACCGCACGATAGGCCAGGATCAGCGGCTCTGTTGTCCCGTTCGGTGGACGTCGCGGACCGGCGCCGACTTCGTCGCGTTCGTCACCTACGACCGGCCGATTGTTGGACGTCGCGAAGGCTCGGTCTCGCGGTGGCCAGCCCTTGAGGCGGGCGGAGGGCCGTCACACCGTCGAGCACCCCTGGCCGGGTCGGCGTCACAGCGGCGTACCCTCGGGTACGTGACGGTGAGCCGGGAGATCGACGACATCCTGCAGCGCGGCGCGGACGGCGGGCGGATCACGCCCGAGGAGGCCCTGCTGCTCTACACCGAGGCGCCCTTCCACGGGCTGGGCGAGGCGGCGGACGCGGTGCGCCGGCGGCGCTACCCGGACAACATCGTCACCTACCTGATCGACCGCAACATCAACTACACGAACGTCTGCGTGACGGCGTGCAAGTTCTGCGCCTTCTACCGGGCCCCCAAGCACCAGGACGGCTGGACCCACCCGACCGAGGAGATCCTGCGCCGCTGCGGCGAGGCGGTCGAGCTGGGCGCCACCCAGGTGATGCTCCAGGGCGGCCACCACCCGGACTACGGCGTGGAGTACTACGAGGAGCTGTTCTCCGCGGTCAAGCAGGCGTACCCGCAGCTCGTCATCCACTCGATCGGCCCGAGCGAGATCCTGCACATGGCCAAGGTCTCCGGGGTGAGCCTGGACGAGGCCATCGCCCGGATCAAGGCCGCCGGGCTGGACTCGATCGCGGGCGCGGGCGCCGAGATGCTGCCGGACCGGCCGCGCCGCGCCATCGCGCCGCTCAAGGAGTCGGGTGCGCGCTGGCTGGAGGTCATGGAGCTGGCGCACCGGCAGGGCCTCGAGTCGACCGCGACCATGATGATGGGCACCGGCGAGACCCACGCCGAGCGGATCGAGCACCTGCGGATGATCCGCGACGTGCAGGACCGCACCGGCGGCTTCCGCGCGTTCATCCCGTGGACGTACCAGCCGGAGAACAACCACCTGAAGGGCCGCACCCAGGCGACCACGCTGGAGTACCTGCGGCTGGTCGCGGTGGCCCGGCTCTTCTTCGAGACGGTGCCGCACCTGCAGGCGTCGTGGCTGACCACCGGCAAGGACGTCGGCCAGCTCGCCCTGCACATGGGGGTGGACGACCTCGGCTCGATCATGCTGGAGGAGAACGTCATCTCCTCGGCCGGCGCCCGGCACCGCTCGAACCTGCACGAGCTGATCTCGATGATCCGCACCGCGGACCGCATCCCCGCGCAGCGGGACACCCTCTACAACCGGCTCGCGGTGCACCGCACCCCGGCCGACGACCCGAGCGACGACCGCGTGGTCTCGCACTTCTCCTCCATCGCCCTGCCGGGCGGCGGTGTCGGGAAGTCCCTCCCGCTGGTCGAGGCCAACTGACGCCGGTTCCATCGGCCGGACGACCGGGTCGCCGGCCTCGGAGATAACAGGACGGCGGCGACCAGCGCGACCTCGGCCCGCGCGACGAGGCTGCCGGTTACGCTGTCGTCGTCCGCCTGACGGCGTCCTCCATCGGCCCGCGAGGGTCGTTCACATAACGCACAGCAGCAGGGGCGGGATGGGTCACCATCCCGCCCCTGCTGTCTCCGTCTCCGCACAGGACGGACGAATTCATCGATCAGGTTCTGGCGTGTCCCGACGTCGCTCCGGTAGCGTCCGTTCGTTCCGCAACCATCGGTATGTCCCGTCCCCGGGGGATCCATGACTTTCCTGCACCGATCGACGCTGACCCGTGCCGGCGTCGTCACCCTCCTGGCCGCCGGCGGTCTCGGTGTCGTCGCCGATCCGGCGCACGCCGCCGACCAGGCCGACCTGCAGCTCATTCCACTCAGCTACCAGCTGGCCAAGGGCGTCGAGGAGGCCAAGGCCAAGCCGTTCAAGTTCCAGGTGGACAACACCGGCGGCGCCGTCGACGCCAAGGGCGTCCGGGTCACGGTGGAGACCAAGGGCCTCAAGCCCCGGAAGGTCGGCGTGGTGGTCCCGGAGGGCTGCGAGGTCGACGGCACCCGCTTCTCCTGCCTGCTCGGCGACCTGGCCGCCGGCACCACCGAGGACTTCGGCATCCCGCTCTTCTCCACCGGCGGCAAGGGCGACGCGGGCACCCTGCGGGTCACCATCAGCGCGGCCACCGCCGACCCCGACCTGAAGAACAACACCGTCAAGCACGACATCACCGTCACCGAGCCCGGCTACGACCTCACGACGTGGGTGCAGGACGTGTACGCGGACGTGCAGGTCGACGGCGACGAGGCCGGTGAGTCCGGCCTGAAGCCGGTGCGGCCGGGTGAGACCGCCCCGCTGGACTGGGCCGTCTTCAACGACGGCAGCCGCCGCGCCACGGGCGTCGCGTACGGCATCACGCTGCCGGCCGGCGTCACCTTCGCCGAGCTGCCCGAGGGCTGCGAGGAGCAGGAGCTGGGCGGCCTGGCCACGGCGTACTGCGAGGACGGTGGCGCGGTGCTGGCGCCGGGCGAGTACTACAGCGCCGGCGTCCGGGTGAAGGTCGGCGCGGACGTCACCGAGCAGGTGCTCCGCCCCGGCTTCGTCTACGCCGCCGGGCTCGACGCCGCCTCCGGCGAGCCGGAGGAGGAGCCCCGGGTGGCCACCTCGACGCAGCGCCGCAGCTTCACCGAGACCGACGACGGCGACAACACCGCCCAGTTCGACGTGTTCGTCGACCAGGCCACGCAGCCCACGCCGACCCCGACTCCGACGGTCGAGCCGACGCCGACCGCCGAGCCGACCCCGACCGGCGGCGCGACGGCGAGTCCCGCGCCGACCGAGGGTGGCGGTGCCGGCGGCGGCCTGCCGGTGACCGGTGTGCAGGTCGGGCTCATCGCTGGGGTGGGCGTGGCCATCCTGCTGGCCGGCGGGGTGCTGCTGATGCTCTCCCGCCGCCGGAAGGTGGTCCTCGTCACGCCGACCGACGAGCGGGCCGAGGACTGACCAACCCGGACACCGAAGGGGCGGGGTGGGTGACCACCCCGCCCCTTCGCGTACCCGGGAGGAGTCGGGCGCGGGCCGGCTGGCAGAGTGGAGGCGTGAGCCGTACCCCCCAGGGCCAGCGCGCCAGCCTGGACAAGCAGCCGCACGAGGTCGCCGCCATGTTCGACGGCGTGGCCGCCCGCTACGACCTGACCAACACGGTGCTCTCCTTCGGGCAGGACCGGTTCTGGCGGCGGGCCACCCGGGCGGCGCTGGGGCTGCGCCCCGGCGAGCGGGTGCTGGACGTGGGTGCCGGCACTGGCGTCTCGACCGAGGAGCTGGCGCACTCCGGGGCGTACGCGGTGGGCGCGGACCTGTCGCTCGGCATGCTGCACGCCGGCAAGCGCACCCGGCCGGCGGTGCCGTTGCTGGCCGGGGACGCCCTGCGGCTGCCCTTCGCCGACGCCAGCTTCGACGCGGTCACCATCTCCTTCGCGCTGCGCAACGTCAACGACACCGACGCCGCGCTGCGTGAGCTGGCCCGGGTCACCCGGCCGGGCGGCCGGCTGGTGGTCTGCGAGTTCAGCACGCCGGTCAACCCGGCGTTCCGCACCGTCTACCTGTCGTACCTGATGCGGTCGCTGCCGGCGGTGGCGCGCACGGTGTCGAGCAACCCGGACGCCTACGTCTACCTGGCCGAGTCCATCCGGGCGTGGCCGGACCAGGCGGCGCTGGCCGCGCGGGTCGGCGCGGCCGGCTGGGGCCGGGTGGCCTGGCGCAACCTGACCGGCGGCGTCGTGGCACTGCACCGCGCGACCCGGGAGTGATGTCGGGGCCGGCGGCAAGCCGGTCCTTTTCGTGAATATCCGTTTTAGGTCTACTTTGTCCCGTAAGCTCGCCCCCATGACGGGACCCGACCGAGCGACCACCGACGACGACGCGGCGGAACTGATCGCGCAGCTCCGGGATCTGGCCGGCGCGGATCCCGCCGACGTCCGTCAGGTGGTCGCCGAGGTGCTGGCCGCACTCGACCGCGCGGCCGGCGGCGCGCTGCGCGATCACCTGCCGGAGGCGATCCGGCTCGACGCCGGCCTGGGGCCGGCCACCGCCACCCGCTCCTGACCTCCGGACGCACCCGCGCCGACCTGTTTCCGCGAGTTAGGCCCCCCTCAGCGCATACAGGTGTAACGCCGGTCATAGACTCCAACCCGATCGGCTTGTGAAGCATTTCACGAGCATGCGGGAGGAGGCGCGGATGACCGCGGTGGAGAACGACGCCGACGTCATCGTCGTGGGCGCCGGTCCCGGAGGATCGGCGACGGCGTACCACCTGGCGCGGCACGGCGTACGCGTGCTGCTGCTGGAGAAGACCGAATTTCCCCGGGAGAAGGTCTGCGGCGACGGGCTCACGCCCCGGGCCGTGCGGCAGCTCATCCGGATGGGCGTGGACACCTCGCCCGAGGCCGGCTGGCTGCACAACAAGGGCCTGCGGGTGATCGGCGGCGGGGTACGCCTGGAACTGGACTGGCCCGACCTGGCCAGCTTCCCCAACTACGGCCTGGTCCGGACCCGGCTCGACTTCGACGACCTGCTCGCGCAGCGGGCCGTCGCCGCCGGGGCGAAGCTGCGCACCAGCGTCAACGTGCTGACCCCGGTGCTCGACGCGGACGACCGCGTGATCGGGGTGCAGGCCGAGGTGGGCCCGGACAAGGAGCCGGCCACCTTCCACGCGCCGCTGGTGGTCGCCGCCGACGGCGTCTCCGGCCGCTTCCCCCTCGCCCTCGGGCTGGCCAAGCGGGAGGACCGGCCGATCGGCGTGGCGGTCCGCCGCTACTACCGCTCGGCGGCGAAGCACGACGACGACTACCTGGAGTCCTGGCTGGAGCTGCGGGCCAAGGGCAACGACGCGCTGCTGCCCGGCTACGGCTGGATCTTCGGCCTCGGCGACGGCCGGGTCAACGTCGGCCTGGGCGTGCTCAACTCCTCCTCGGCGTTCGGCAAGACGAACTACCGGCGGCTGCTCACCGACTGGCTGGCCAACACCCCCGAGGACTGGGGGATGACCGACGAGGCCAACGCGGAGGGGCCGATCCTCGGCGCCGCGCTGCCCATGGGCTTCAACCGGGTCCCGCACTACACCCGCGGGGTCCTGCTGGTCGGCGACTCCGGCGGCATGGTCAACCCGTTCAACGGCGAGGGCATCGCGTACGCCATGGAGTCCGGCGAGCTGGCCGCCGAGGTGGCGGTGCAGGCGCTGGCCCGTCCGGCCGGCGCGGAGCGGGAGCGGGCGCTGCTGGCCTACCCGCAGGAGCTGAAGGCCCGCTTCGGCGGCTACTACCGGCTCGGCGGGATCTTCGTGAAGCTCATCGGCCGTCCCGAGGTCATGCGGATGGCCACCAAGCACGGCATGCCGCACCCGATGCTCATGCGCTTCGTGCTCAAGCTGCTGGCCAACCTCACCGATCCGCGCGGCGGCGACGCCATGGACCGGGTCATCAACGCGATGACGAGGGTGGCACCCGCCGTGTAGACCACCGGTCCCGGCCCCCGGGACCGACAAAGATCGACCCCCGCCGTCGAGGTCGTGAGGGACGTGAATAGTGTGATTTTCGCCAACGACCGAGGTCAGGGAAGGATGAGCAGGGGACAACGATGACGCTCTCTCCTTACGCACCGATCATCGGGCTGTTCGCCCTCGCCGCGGGGTTCGCGCTGTTCTCCGTGGCCGCCGCCCGATTCGCCGGCCCCCGGCGTCTGAACAAGGCCAAGCTCGAGGCGTACGAGTGCGGCATCGAACCGAGCCCGCAGCCGGTCGGCGGCGGCCGGTTCCCGATCAAGTTCTACCTGACGGCGATGCTCTTCATCGTCTTCGACATCGAGATCATCTTCCTCTATCCCTGGGCGGTCTCCTTCGACGCCCTGCCGATCTTCGGCTTCGTGGAGATGGTCCTGTTCATCGTCGCGGTCTTCGTCGCCTACGCCTACGTCTGGCGGCGCGGCGGCCTGGACTGGGACTGAGGGAGGTACGTCAGATGGGCATCGAGGAGAAGCTCCCGGCCGGCGTCCTGCTCACCTCCGTGGAGAAGCTGGTCAACTGGTCGCGGAAGTCGTCCGTCTGGGGCGCCACCTTCGGCCTGGCCTGCTGTGCCATCGAGATGATGGCCGCCGGTGGTCCGCACTACGACATGGGCCGCTGGGGCATGGAGGTCTTCCGGGCCTCGCCGCGGCAGGCGGACCTGATGATCGTGGCCGGCCGGGTGAGCCAGAAGATGGCCCCGGTGCTGCGGCAGATCTACGACCAGATGGCCGAGCCCCGCTGGGTCATCTCGATGGGCGTCTGCGCCAGCAGCGGCGGCATGTTCAACAACTACGCCATCGTGCAGGGCGTCGACCACATCGTGCCGGTCGACATGTACCTCCCGGGCTGCCCGCCCCGGCCCGAGATGCTCATCGACGCGGTGCTCAAGCTCCGCGAGAAGATCATGTACGAGCCGCTGGGCGCGAACGGCCGCAAGATGCTGGAGGCCCGCAAGGAGCGCGGTGACGTGCCCGTCGTGCCCTACGGCTCGATGCCGTCGTCGTACCGCAACGACAAGGCCCGGCGCGCCGAGTGGACGAAGGCGGTCCGCGAGGGGCGCGAGGAGCAGCTGCGGATCGAGAACTGGATGAAGGCGCAGAACCACCTCCAGTCGCAGGGGGGCCCCAAGTGAGCGCGAGGAGTGCAGCGGAGCGGAGCCCCGCAGTCGCGAACGGAGGGCAGGCGCAGTGACGGCACCGAACGACAAGAACAACGACGGCGGCGTACCGGTCCCGACGACCCCGGCCGGCGCCAGCGGCACCGCCCCGGCGGAGTACCCGCCGGCCAGCCCGGCCGGGCGCGGCATGTTCGGCAACCAGGGCACCGGCGACGTCTCCGGCTACGGCGGCCTGGTCCGCCAGCGCAAGCCGATCGAGGAGGCCGCCCGCCCGTACGGGAGCTACTTCGACGAGGTCCGCGACGCGCTGGAGGAGGCGTACCCCCAGTTCGGCGAGGCGATCGAGAAGGTCGTGGTCGACCGGGGCGAGCTGACCCTGCACGTCCGCCCGGAGCGGATCGCCGAGGTCTGCCAGGTGATGCGCGACGACCTGGCGCTCCGCTTCGAGCTCTGCTCCTCGGTGTCCGGCGTGGACTACCTGGGCGCGGACGGGCGCCGGCTGCACGTCGTCTACCAGCTCACCTCGATGACCTACCGGCGCCGGGTCCGGCTGGAGGCCGCGGTCTCCGCCGAGGACCCGCACCTGCCGAGCGTCACCGCCGTCTACCCGACGGCCGACTGGCAGGAGCGGGAGACGTACGACATGTTCGGCATCGTCTTCGACGGCCACCCCAACCTGACCCGGATCCTCATGCCGGACGACTGGGAGGGGCACCCGCAGCGCAAGGACTACCCGCTGGGTGGCGTCCCGGTGGAGTACAAGGGCGCCGAGATCCCGCCGCCGGACCGGAGGAGGTCCTACCAGTGACCACGTCGAACTACGCGACCGAGCGTGAGACCACCGAGGGCAAGGTCTTCACCGTCACCGGTGGGGACTGGGACCAGGTCGTCTCCGGCACGGACCCGATCAACGACGAGCGGATCGTCGTCAACATGGGTCCGCAGCACCCGTCCACGCACGGCGTGCTCCGGCTGATCCTGGAGCTGGAGGGCGAGACGGTCCGCGAGGCCCGCTCGGTCATCGGCTACCTGCACACCGGCATCGAGAAGAACCTCGAATACCGCAACTGGGTCCAGGGCTCGACCTTCGTGACCCGGATGGACTACCTCTCCCCGCTGTTCAACGAGACGGCGTACGCGCTCGCGGTGGAGAAGCTGCTCGGCATCACCGACGAGGTGACCGAGCGGGCCACCACCATCCGGGTGCTGATGATGGAACTCAACCGGATCTCGTCGCACCTGGTCTGGCTGGCCACCACCGGCATGGAGCTGGGCGCGATCAACATGATGTTGTACGGCTTCCGCGAGCGGGAGTACATCCTCGACATCTTCGAGACCATCACCGGCCTGCGCATGAACCACGCGTACGTGCGGCCGGGCGGGGTGGCGCAGGACGTGCCGGACGACGCGATCGTCAAGATCCGGGACTTCCTCAAGATGATGCCGAAGAAGCTCAAGGAGTACGAGGACCTCCTCTCCGGCCAGCCGATCTGGATCGAGCGGACGAAGAACGTCGCGGTGCTCGACGTGACCGGCTGCCTCGCGCTCGGCGTCACCGGCCCGGTGCTGCGCTCCGCCGGTCTCGCCTGGGACCTGCGCAAGACCATGCCGTACTGCGGTTACGAGACGTACGAGTTCGACGTGCCGACGCACACCGACGGCGACGTCTGGGGCCGCTACCTGGTCCGGCTGGCCGAGATCCGGGAGTCGCTGAAGCTCGTCGAGCAGGCCCTCGACCGGCTCAAGCCCGGCCCGGTCATGGTGGCCGACCGCAAGATCGCCTGGCCGGCGCAGCTCGCCATCGGCGTCGACGGCATGGGCAACTCGCTGGAGCACGTCGCCAAGATCATGGGTCAGTCGATGGAGTCGCTGATCCACCATTTCAAGCTCGTCACCGAGGGCTTCCGGGTCCCGCCGGGCCAGGTGTACGTCGCCGTCGAGTCGCCCCGCGGCGAACTCGGCGTGCACGCGGTCTCGGACGGCGGCACCCGGCCCTACCGGGTGCACTACCGGGAGCCGAGCTTCGTGAACCTCCAGGCCCTCCCGGCGATGGCCGAGGGCGGCCTGATCGCCGACGTGATCGCCGGTGGCGCCTCGCTGGACCCCGTGATGGGTGGTTGTGACCGATGACGACTTTCACTGAAGAGACCCGGGAGCGGGCGCGGGAGATCATCGCCCGGTACCCGGCCGACCGGTCCCGCTCGGCGCTGCTGCCGCTGCTGCACCTGGTCCAGTCCGAGGAGGGGTACGTCTCCCCGGCCGGGGTCGAGTTCTGCGCCGAGGTGCTCGGCCTGAACAAGGCCCAGGTCGGCGCGGTCGCCACCTTCTACACGATGTACAAGCGCAAGCCGACCGGTGACTACCTGGTCAGCGTCTGCACCAACACGATGTGCAACGTGCTCGGCGGCCAGGAGGTCTACGACACCCTCGCCGAGCACCTGGGCGTCGGGCACGACGAGACCACCGCGGACGGCACGATCACGCTGGAGCACGCCGAGTGCCTGGCGGCGTGCGACTACGGCCCGGTCATGACGGTCAACTACGACTTCTTCGACAACGTCGACCCGCAGGGCGCGCTCGGCGTGGTGGAGGAGCTGCGGGCCGGCGGGCGGCCGATGCCGACCCGGGGCGCCCGGCTGTGCACCCTCAAGGAGATGGCCGTCCAGCTCGCCGGTTTCGCCGACGAGCGGGACGCCGCGGTGGCTGACGGCGGGCCGGGTGAGCCCACCCTGCGCGGCCTGCGCCTGGCCGAGCAGCACGGCATCTCGGTGCCGGGCTTCGACCCGAACACCCCGATCCGCAGCAAGGCCGAGGCCGACAAGGCCGCCGCCGAGGCGAAGGCGAAGGCGGAGGCCGCCAAGCCGGCCCCGGCCGAGGCCGCCGCCGCTCCGGTCAAGGGTGGCGACGGGGCATCCGCCCCCACCGGCAGCACCGCGCCGGACGTCAAGGCGCCGGACGACAAGTCGCCGCAGGTGCGTACCGCCGAGACCCGGCAGCCGGACGCGGGCACCGCCGTGCCGGACGCACCCGGCACCAAGGTCCCGACGGACACCACCGCGCCGGCGTCCCGCGACGCGCAGGCGGCGGAGGCCGCCGGGGCGGCGGCCAACCCGCCGGCCGGTGACGGCAAGCCCGCCGGCGACGAGGCCGGGGCGCAGCAGCGCAACCTCAACGAAGCGTCCTCGGGCGGCAACGGCACGACCCCGGCGGACGCGAGCGGAACGGGGGTCCAGAAGTGACCGCTCCTCGGCCGGAGACGCTGGCCAAGCTGACGCCGGTGCTCACCAAGCGCTGGCTGTCGCCGGACGCCTGGCGGATCGGCACCTACGAGAAGCTGGACGGCTACGCCGCCCTGCGCAAGGCGCTCAAGGCGCACCCGGACGACCTGATCCAGCTGATCAAGGACTCCGGGCTGCGTGGCCGCGGTGGCGCCGGCTTCCCGACCGGTCTCAAGTGGGGCTTCATCCCGCAGGGCGACGGCAAGCCGCACTACCTGGTGGTGAACGCCGACGAGGGCGAGCCGGGCACCTGCAAGGACCTGCCGCTGATGACCCACGACCCGCACTCGCTGGTCGAGGGCGTCATCATCGCCTCGTACGCGATCCGCGCCAACCGGGCGTACATCTACATCCGCGGCGAGGCCGTGCACGCCGCCCGCCGGCTGCGCAACGCCGTGCGGGAGGCGTACGCCAAGGGCTACCTCGGCCGGAACATCCAGGGCAGCGGCTTCGACCTCGACCTGGTGGTGCACTCCGGCGCCGGGGCGTACATCTGCGGTGAGGAAACCGCGCTGCTGGACTCGCTGGAGGGCTTCCGGGGCCAGCCCCGGCTGCGGCCGCCGTTCCCGGCGACCCACGGCCTGTACGCCAGCCCGACCGTGGTGAACAACGTCGGCACCATCGCCAGCGTGCCGTACATCGTGCTGGGCGGCGCCGACTGGTGGAAGACCATGGGCACGGAGAAGTCGTCCGGCCCGATGATCTACTCGCTCTCCGGCCGCATCGCCAACCCGGGCCAGTTCGAGTGCTCGATGGGCATCACGCTGCGCGAGCTGATCGAGCTGGCCGGCGGCATGCAGCCCGGGCACAACCTGAAGTTCTGGACCCCGGGCGGCTCGTCGACGCCGCTGCTCACCGCCGAGCACCTGGACGTGCCGCTGGACTTCGAGGGGGTGGCGGCGGCCGGCTCGATCCTGGGCACCACGGCCACGCAGATCTTCTCCGACCAGGACTGCCCGGTGTACGCGACCTACCGGTGGCTGGAGTTCTACCACCACGAGTCGTGCGGCAAGTGCACCCCGTGCCGCGAGGGCAACTACTGGATGGTCCGGGTCTACCGGCGGATCCTCGCCGGCCAGGGCACCCACGAGGACCTGGACACCCTGCTCGACACCTGCGACAACATCCTCGGCCGTTCGTTCTGCGGCCTGGGTGACGGTGCGACCAGTCCGGTGACCTCGTCGCTGAAGTACTTCAAGCAGGACTACCTCGACTACATCGAGGGACGTACCGCGCCGAAGCTCTCCGAGAAGCAGCTGGTGGGAGCCCACTGATGACCGACGTAGCCAAGCAGACCGAGACCGTCACCCTGACCATCGACGGCGTCCAGGTCACCGCCCCCAAGGGGGCGCTGCTGATCCGGGTCGCCGAACAGCTGGGCACCGAGATCCCGCGGTTCTGCGACCACCCGCTGCTGGCCCCGGCCGGCGCCTGCCGGCAGTGCCTGGTGGAGGTGGAGGGCCAGCGCAAGCCGGTCGCCTCCTGCACCCAGACCGTGGCCGACGGCATGGTGGTGCGGACCCAGCTCACCTCCCCGGTCGCCAAGAAGGCCCAGGAGGGGGTGATGGAGCTGCTGCTCCTCAACCACCCTCTCGACTGCCCGATGTGCGACAAGGGCGGCGAGTGCCCGCTGCAGAACCAGGCCATGTCCACCGGCCGCACCGACTCGCGGTTCCACGAGCACAAGCGGGAGTACCCGAAGCCGCTGCCGATCAGCACCCAGGTGCTGCTCGACCGCGAGCGCTGCGTGCTCTGCCAGCGCTGCACCCGGTTCTCCGAGGAGATCGCCGGCGACAAGTTCATCGACCTGATGGGCCGGTCGTCCGCCGAGGAGATCAACATCTACCGGGACGACGCGTACGGCGAGGAGGGCGACACGGGCGATGTCCCGTTCAACTCCTACTTCTCCGGCAACACCGTGCAGATCTGCCCGGTGGGCGCGCTGACCGGCGCGCAGTACCGGTTCCGGGCCCGCCCGTTCGACCTGGTCTCCACCCCCAGCGCCTGCGAGCACTGCGCGGCCGGCTGCGCCCAGCGCACCGACTGGCGGCGTGGCAAGGTGCTGCGCCGGCTGGCCGGTGACGACCCGGCGGTGAACGAGGAGTGGAACTGCGACAAGGGTCGCTGGGGCTTCCAGTACGCCCGCGCGTTCGACCGGCTCACCACCCCGCTGGTGCGGGACGAGAAGACCGGTGAGCTGCGCGAGGCGTCCTGGAGCGAGGCGCTGACCCGGGCCGCCGAGGGGCTGCGCGCCGCCCGGGACGGCGAGCGGGGCACGGCGGTGCTGACCGGCGGCCGGCTCACCGTCGAGGACGCCTACGCGTACGCGAAGTTCGCGCGGGTCGCGCTGCACACCAACGACATCGACTTCCGGGCCCGCCCGGTCTCCCGCGAGGAGGCCGACTTCCTGGCCAGCAGCGTCGCCGGGGTCACCGACGTGACCTACGCCGACGTGGAGAACGCGCCCGCCGTGGTGCTGGTCGGCCTGGAGCCGGAGGAGGAGTGCCCCATCCTCTTCCTGCGGCTGCGCAAGGCGTACCTGAAGAAGAAGCTCACCGTGTACGCGCTCGCGCCGTTCGCGACCCGCGGCCTGGAGAAGCTCGGGGCCAAGCTGGCCCGGGTGGTGCCGGGCGAGGAGGCCAGCGTGCTGGCCGAGCACGCCACGGTGGCCGAGGCGCTGAGCCAGCCGGGCGCGATCCTGATCGTCGGAGAGCGGCTGGGCGCGGTGCCCGGCGGCCTCTCCGCCGCGGCGGACGTGGCCCGGCGTACCGGGGCCAAGCTGGCCTGGGTGCCGCGGCGCGCGGGTGACCGCGGCGCGGTCGACGCGGGCTGCCTGCCCAACCTGCTCCCCGGCGGCCGCGTGGTCACCGAGCCGGCCGCCCGCGCCGAGCTGGGCGAGGCGTGGGACATCCCGGCCGGGGTGATCCCGAGCCAGGCCGGCCGGGACACCGACGGCATCCTCACGGCCACGGTCAACGGCCAGATCGGCGCCCTCGTGGTGGCCGGCGTCGACCCGGCCGACCTGGCCGACCCGCGCCTGGCCGAGCAGGCCCTGGACGCGGTGCCGTTCCTGGTCAGCCTGGAGCTGCGGATGAGCGCGGTGGCCCGCCGGGCCGACGTGGTCCTGCCGGTCGCCCCGGTGGTCGAGAAGGCCGGCAGCTTCCTGGACTGGGAAGGCCGGCTGCGTCCCTTCGAGAAGGTGCTGGACACCGGGGCGATGACCGACGGCCGGCTGCTCGACGCGATCGCCGCGCAGCTCGACGTGCGGCTCGGCACCGGCGACGTGCAGAGCGTCCGCCGGGAGCTGGGCGCGCTGCCGCCGACCCGGGTGGACCGGCCGTCCGCCCCGTCCGCCGAGCCGGTCGCCGTGCCGCAGCCCGGCGCCGGCGAGGCCGTGCTGGCCACCTGGCACCAGCTGCTCGACCTGGGCAGCCTCATCGACGGCGACGAGCACCTCGCCGGCACGGCCCGCCCGCCGGTGGTCCGGCTGGGCAAGGGCACCGCCGAGGCGCTCGGCGTCGCGGACGGCGACCCGGTGACCGTCGGCACCGACCGCGGCGCGGTCACCCTGCCGGCGGCGATCACCGAGATGCCGGACGGGGTCGTCTGGCTGCCGACCAACTCACCCGGCTCGACCGTCCGGCGCAGCCTCGGCGCGACGTCCGGTGAGGTCGTCAAGGTCTCGGCCGCGGCGGTCGCCGCCGACGTGGCCGGCCGTCCGGGTCCGCTCCTCAACACCGGGAGTGTCCAGTGAACCTCTACCTCGCGGCGCAGGACCCGACGCTTGCCGACTTCGGCAAGGACCCGTGGTGGCTGGTCCTCGGGAAGATCGTCTTCGCGTTCGTCTTCGGCCTGCTGGCCACGCTGCTCGGCGTCTGGTTCGAGCGCCGGGTGGTCGGCCGCATGGCGGTCCGGCCCGGCCCGAACCAGGTCGGCCCGTTCGGCCTCCTTCAGACCCTCGCCGACGGTCTGAAGATGGCCTTCAAGGAGGACATCCTCCCGCGGACGGCCGACAAGGTGGTCTTCTTCTTCGCGCCGACCATCTCGGTGATCTGCGCCGTCACCTCGCTGTCGGTGGTGCCGTTCGGCCCGATGGTGAGCATCTTCGGCCACCACACGCCGCTGCAGGTCACCGATGTGTCGGTGGCGGTGCTGGTGATCCTGGCCTGCTCCTCGATGGGCATCTACGGCATCGTGCTCGGCGGTTGGGCCTCCGGCTCGACGTACCCGCTGCTCGGCGGTCTCCGGTCCAGCGCCCAGATGATCTCGTACGAGGTCGCCATGGGCCTGAGCATCGTGGCGGTGTTCATGACCGCCGGCACGATGTCGACGAGCGGGATCGTCGCCGCGCAGGGGGACGCCACCGAGCTGACCATCGCCGGCCAGCAGATCCCGGCCCCGGGCTGGTACGCGATCCTGCTGCTGCCCAGCTTCATCATCTTCTTCATCGCCATGGTCGGTGAGACCAACCGGGCGCCGTTCGACCTGCCCGAGGCGGAGTCGGAGCTGGTCGCGGGCTTCATGACCGAGTACAGCTCGCTCAAGTTCGCGCTGTTCATGCTCTCCGAGTACGTCTCGATGGTGACCATGTCCGCGGTCACCACCACGCTCTTCCTCGGCGGCTGGCGGGCACCCTGGCCGATCACGCTCTGGGCGGGCGCCAACTCGGGTTGGTGGCCGATGCTCTGGTTCTTCGGCAAGGTCATCGCCCTGGTCTTCGTCTTCGTCTGGCTGCGGGGCACCCTGCCCCGGCTCCGCTACGACCAGTTCATGCGCTTCGGCTGGAAGGTCCTGCTGCCGATCAACCTGGTCTGGATCCTGGTGCTGAGCGGCCTCCGCTCGATCGAGGACTGGCAGACCAAGGACCGGCTGCTCGCCACCGGCATCGGCGCGGGCGTGCTGCTGCTGGCCACGCTCTTCTGGCCGAGCCGGAAGAAGGCGCCGAAGCCGCCGCTCCAGGAGCAGGTGAACAGCCGTCCGCACGGCAGCTTCCCGCTGCCGCCGATGGATCTTCAGGTTCCGCCGAGCCCGCGTACCAAGCGCGTGGTCGCCGAGCGGGAGCCGGCCAACGTGGTCGCCGGCTCGGAGTCAGGGGAGGTGTGACGTGGGCGCGATCACCGGAACGTTCAAGGGCTTCGGGGTCACCTTCTCGCACATGTTCAAGAAGGTCGTCACCACCGACTACCCGTTCAAGCCGCCGGTCTCGGCGCCGCGCTACCACGGGCGGCACATCCTCAACCGGCACCCGGACGGGCTGGAGAAGTGCATCGGCTGCGAGCTGTGCGCCTGGGCCTGCCCGGCGGACGCGATCTACGTGGAGGGTGGCGACAACTCCGAGGAGCAGCGCTTCTCCCCGGGTGAGCGGTACGCCAGCGTCTACCAGATCAACTACGCCCGGTGCATCTTCTGCGGGCTCTGCATCGAGGCCTGCCCGACCCGTTCGCTCACCATGAGCAACGAGTACGAGCTGGCCCGGGACAACCGGCAGGACCTGATCTTCACGAAGGAGCAGCTGCTCGCGCCGCTGCTGCCGGGCATGGAGCAGCCGCCGCACCCGATGCGGCTGGGCGACAGCGAGAAGGACTACTACGTCGGCGGGCTGACCAACCCGGGCACCTCGGCCGGCGCCGAGCACTCGCCGATGGGCCCGGGCCGGTACCAGGTGGAGGAGCACCCCGGCGTGACCTTCCCCGGCGCCGAGCAGGCCGCTCAGCGGGCCGAGGCGGGCAAGGGAGCAGGAGCATGACCAGTCAGACGGTGCTCGCCGCGGCGGGCCAGGTGTCCGGGGGTGAGGAGGTCACCTTCTGGATCCTCGCCCCGCTGGCCCTCCTGGGGGCCATCGGCATGGTCTGGGCGCGCAACGCGGTGCACTCGGCGCTCTGGCTGGTGCTGACCATGCTCTGCCTGGGCGTGTTCTACGTGCTCCAGGCCGGGCCGTTCATCGGCATGGTGCAGATCATCGTCTACACCGGCGCGATCATGATGCTGTTCCTGTTCGTGCTGATGCTGGTCGGCCGGGACGCCTCCGACTCGCTGATCGAGACGCTGCGCGGCCAGCGGGTCGCCGCGGTGGTGCTCGGGCTCGGCTTCGCCGGCCTGATCGGCTCCGGGCTCTACCGGGCGCTGGAGGGCGTGCAGGCCGTCGGCCTGGACCGGGCGAACGCCGAGGGCAACGTGCAGGGCATCGCCCGGCTGCTCTTCACCAAGTACGTCTTCGCCTTCGAGCTGACCTCCGCGCTGCTCATCACGGCGGCGGTGGGCGCGATGGTGCTGGCGCACGTGGAGCGGCGCAAGGAGGACCGGATGGACCAGGTCGCCACCATGAAGGCCCGGTTCCGCCCCGGCAACTACCCCGGCCCGAAGCCCGGACCGGGCGTCTTCGCCACGTCGTCCTCGGTGGCCACCCCGGCCCGCCTGCCCGACGGCCGGCTGACCGACCGCAGCATCCCGGAGATCCTGCCGGTGCGGGAGCTGACCGCCGAGGAGACCACGCTGAAGGGGACCGACAAATGACCCCGGACTACTACCTGATCCTCGCGGCGGTGCTGTTCACCATCGGCGCCGTCGGCGTGCTGGTCCGGCGCAACGCGATCGTGCTGTTCATGTGCGTCGAGCTGATGCTCAACGCGGCCAACCTGACGCTTGTCACGTTCAGCCGCATCAACGGCGACCTGAACGGCCAGATCATGGCGTTCTTCGTGATGGTGGTGGCCGCGGCCGAGGTCGTGGTCGGGCTCGCCATCATCATGTCGATCTTCCGGACCCGGCGCTCGGCGAGCGTCGACGACGCCAACCTGCTGAAGTACTGAGGGGCTCGTGGTGGAAGAGACTGTGGAATTCGCCCAGGCCAGCGGGCTTCTGGGCAGTGTCTGGCTGCTGGTGGCCATCCCGCTGGTGAGCGCGGCGATCCTGCTGCTGCTCGGCAAGCGGGCGGACCGCTGGGGTCACTGGCTGGGCGTGGCGGCCATCGGCGCCGCCTTCGTGCTCGGCCTGACCTACTTCTTCCAGCTCCGTGGCCTGGAGAACAAGCAGGTCGAGCAGAGCCTCTGGCAGTTCATCACGGTCGGCGACCTCAAGGTGGACTTCGGTCTGCTCTTCGACCCGCTGGCCGCCGTCTTCGTCCTGCTGATCACCGGGGTGGGTTTCCTGATCCACCTCTACGCGGTCGAATACATGGCGCACGACGAGGGCCGCCGGCGGTTCTTCGGGTACTTCAACCTGTTCGTCGCCGCCATGCTGCTGCTCGTGCTCGGCAACAACTACGTGATGCTCTACTTCGGCTGGGAGGGCGTCGGTCTGGCGTCGTACCTGCTGATCTCCTTCTGGTACGGCCGGCCGAGCGCGGCCACCGCCGGCAAGAAGGCGTTCCTCATGAACCGGGTCGGCGACGCCGGCCTGGCCATCGGCATCTTCGTCATGTTCGCCATGCTGGGCACCACCCAGTACGACGAGGTCTTCAACGGCGTCGGCGCGCTGAGCAGCACCACCGTGCTGGTGCTCGGCCTGCTGCTCCTGCTCGGCGCGACGGGCAAGTCCGGCCAGTTCCCGCTCCAGGCGTGGCTGCCGGACGCCATGGAGGGGCCGACCCCGGTCTCCGCGCTCATCCACGCGGCGACCATGGTCACCGCGGGCGTCTACCTGATCGCCCGCTCCAACCCGATCTTCTCGGCCGACCACACCCTCCAGCTCGTGGTGGTCAGCGTCGGCGCGGTCACCCTGCTGATGGGCTGCGTCATCGGCGCGGCCAAGGACGACATCAAGCGGGTGCTGGCCTGGTCCACGGTGAGCCAGATCGGCTACATGTTCCTCGGCGTCGGCCTGGGCGGCGCGGCGTACGCGCTGGCCATCGTGCACCTGCTGGCGCACGGCTTCTTCAAGGCCAACATGTTCCTCGGGGCCGGCTCGGTCATGCACGGCATGAACGACCAGGTGGACATCCGGCGCTTCGGCAACCTGTCGAAGTACATGAAGGTCACCTGGCTGACCTTCATGATGGGCTGGCTGGCCATCATCGGCATGTTCCCGTTCTCCGGCTTCTTCTCCAAGGAGCCGATCATCGTGGCCGCGTTCGAGCGGGAGGGCTGGACGGCGTGGCTCTTCGGCCTGGCCGCGCTGCTCGGCGCCGGGCTCACCGCGTTCTACATGACCCGGCTGTTCGTGCTCACCTTCCACGGCCCGGCGCGCTGGACCGAGGACATCGAGCACCCGCACGAGTCGCCGAAGCTGATGACCATCCCGCTGGTCCTGCTGGCCATCGGCTCGGTCGGGGCGGGCTTCCTGCTCGCCACGTCGGTGCCGGACTGGCTGGAGGCGACCGCCGGCCTGGGCGGCCAGGAGGAGGGCCACGAGGCCGTCCTCGCGCACTGGCTGATCACCGCGCTCTCCCTGCTGGTGACCGTGCTCGGCGCCGGGCTGGCCTGGTTCCTGTTCCGCACCGGCACGGCCACCGAGCCGCAGCCGGCCGGCGTGCTGGTCACCGCCGCCCGCCGGAACCTCTACACGGACGCCGTCAACGAGGCGGTCTTCGAGAAGCCGGGCATCTTCCTCACCCGGGCGCTGGTCTTCCTCGACAACCGGGGCGTCGACGGGCTGGTCAACGGCCTCGCCGCCGCGGTGGGCGGGGGCTCGGGCCGGCTCCGGCGGCTGCAGACCGGTTTCGTGCGGTCGTACGCGACCTCGATCCTGACCGGCGCGCTGCTCGTGGTGGCGGCCTTCCTGGCGGTGCAGGCGGGGTGGCTGGCGTGATCGACCTCAACGCGGCCGCCCCCGCCGGCGGGCCACGCAGTCACGACGGAGGTAAGGCCGAATAATGTCCAACTTCCCGTTCCTCTCGGTGCTGACCGTGGCACCGCTGGTCGGTGCCCTGATTGTGGCCCTGCTGCCGCGGCGCAACCCGGACCTGGCCAAGCTGGTGGCGTTCGGCTGGTCGCTGCTGGTGCTGGTCCTCTCGGTGGCCATGTGGATCGCCTTCCAGGCCGACGGTGACCGGTTCCAGTTCCGCGAGTCGTACGCGTGGATCCCGAACTGGGGCGTCAACTTCACCTTCGAGGTGGACGGCATCGCGCTGGTCATGCTGATGCTCATCGCGATCCTGGTGCCGCTGGTGATCCTGGCGTCGTGGCACGACGCCGAGTCGTCCAGGCGCTCGGTGCCGGTCTACTTCGCGCTGCTGCTCATCCTCGAGTGCACGATGATCGGCGTCTTCGCCGCCGCCGACGTCTTCCTGTTCTACGTGTTCTTCGAGGTCATGCTGGTGCCGATGTACTTCCTCATCGGCAGCTACGGCGGCCACCAGCGGCAGTACGCGGCGGTCAAGTTCTTCCTCTACTCCCTGGTCGGCGGCCTGTTCATGCTGGCCGCGGTGATCGGCCTCTGGGTGGTCGGCGGGAAGACCTTCGACTGGCAGGCGCTCAGCCAGGCGGAGTTCGCCACCGACACGGCCCGCTGGCTGTTCCTCGGCTTCTTCCTCGCGTTCGCGATCAAGGCGCCGTTCTTCCCGTTCCACACCTGGCTGCCGGACGCCGGTGGCGCGGCCCCGGCCGGCGCGGCCGCACTGCTCGTCGGCGTGCTGGACAAGGTCGGCACCTTCGGGATCCTGCGGTACTGCCTGCCGCTCTTCCCCGAGGCGTCGAGGTGGTTCGCCCCGTGGGCGCTGGCGCTCGGCGTGATCGGCATCATCTACGCCGCGCTGCTGGCGGTCGGGCAGAACGACCTCAAGCGGCTGGTGTCGTACACCTCGATCGCGCACTTCGGGTTCATCGGCGTCGGCATCTTCGCCTTCACCACCCAGGCCGGCACCGGCGCGGTGCTCTACATGCTGAACCACGGCCTGGCCACCGGCCTGCTCTTCCTCGTGGTGGGCATGCTGATCGCCCGCCGGGGCTCGGCGCTGATCAGCGACTTCGGCGGCGCCGGCAAGCTCGTGCCGCTGCTCGCCGGGGTGCTCTTCTTCGCCGGTCTCGCCTCGCTGGCGCTGCCCGGCACCGCGCCGTTCGTCTCCGAGTTCCTGGTGCTGATCGGCACGTTCACCACGAACAAGCCGGTCGCGGTGATCGCCACGCTCGGCATCATCCTGGCCGCGGCCTACGTGCTGTGGATGGTGCAGCGCACCACCCAGGGCACCCTCAACCCGGCCCTGACCGAGGTCGACGGCATGCGCCGGGACCTCAGCCTGCGCGAGAAGGTCGTGGTCGCCCCGCTGATCGCGCTGATCGTGCTGCTCGGCTTCTACCCCAAGCCGGTCACCGATGTCATCAACCCCGCCGTCCAGGCGACCATGCAGGACGTCGGCAAGACCGATCCCGCCCCTGAGATCGGCAGTGTCCAGGAGGCTGCGAAGTGAGTGAACTGAAGCTGCCGTCGATCGACTACGCGGCGCTCGCTCCCATCCTGATCATGCTGGGCGCCGCCCTGGTCGGCGTCCTGGTCGAGGCGTTCGTGCCGCGCCGCCTGCGTAACGCGGTGCAGCTCACGCTCGCCCTGCTGGCGGTGCTCGCCGCGCTGACCATGGTGATCCTGAACGCCGACGACCGGCTGATCACCGCCGGTCAGGCCATCGCCGTGGACGGGCCGACGCTCTTCCTCCAGGGCGCCATCCTGATCCTGGCCGCCATGGCGCTGCTGCTCGTCGGGGAGCGCGCGGTGGAGCGGGGCGGGGCCTTCGTGGCCCATGCCGCGGTCACCGCCGAGTCCGACGACGACCGGCGGCAGGCCGAGGGGACGGGTGGCACCACCGAGGTGTACCCGCTGGTCACCTTCGCGATCGGCGGCATGCTGATCTTCGTGGCGGCGAACGACCTGCTGACCATGTTCATCGCGCTCGAGGTCTTCTCGCTGCCGCTGTACCTGCTCTGCGCGCTGGCCCGCCGCCGGCGGCTGCTGAGCCAGGAGGCCGCGCTGAAGTACTTCATGCTCGGCGCGTACGCCTCGGCGTTCTTCCTCTTCGGCGTGGCCCTCATCTACGGCTTCACCTCCGGGATCCCGAACCGCGGCGCCGGCGTCGACTTCGCCACCGTGCACGCCGCGGTGGGCGAGTCCACGTCCAGCCCGGTGCTGCTCTTCGCCGGCATGGCGCTGCTCGCCATCGGCCTGCTCTTCAAGGCCGCCGCCGCCCCGTTCCACGTCTGGACCCCGGACGTCTACCAGGGCGCCCCGACGCCGGTGACCGGCTTCATGGCCGCCTGCACCAAGGTCGCCGCGTTCGGCGCCCTGCTGCGGGTCTTCCACGTGGCCTTCGCCGGCGCCTCCTGGGACTTCACCCCGGTGCTCGGCGCGGTGGCCGTGCTGACCATGCTGGTCGGCGCGGTGCTGGCGGTCACCCAGACGGACATCAAGCGGCTGCTGGCGTACTCGTCGATCGCGAACGCCGGCTACCTGCTGGTGGGCGTGCTGGCGCCCAGCAAGGACGGGCTCTCCGGCACGATGTTCTACCTGGTCGCGTACGGCTTCTCGGTGCTCGCCGCGTTCGCCGTCGTGACCCTGGTCCGGGACGCCGACGGGGAGGCCACCCACCTGTCCCGCTGGGCCGGGCTGGGCCGCCGGTCGCCGTTCTTCGCGGCCATCTTCACGTTCATCCTGCTGGCCTTCGCCGGTATCCCGCTCACCAGCGGGTTCACCAGCAAGTTCGCCGTCTTCGCCCCGGCGCTGGACGCGAACCAGGCCTGGCTGGTCATCGCCGGCGTGCTGACCAGCATGGTGCTGGCCTTCCCGTACCTGCGGGTCGTGGTGATGATGTGGCTCTCCGAGCCGGGCGACGCCACCCCGACGGTCACCGTGCCGGGCGCGCTCACGTCGGCCGCCCTGGTCATCGGCGTGCTCGCCACGCTGGTCCTGGGTGTCGCTCCGGCGCCCCTGCTCGACCTGGCCAACGGCGCCGCCGAATTCGTGCGATGACCCAGGATCTCCCCGGGGGGCCGGTACGCCGTGGCGTACCGGCCCCCGGTCCGTATCCCCCTCGCTGGGCAGGTCGAACGGGTGTGGCATGGTTGATGGCGTGGTGATTCCGGCTGGCGAGCGTTCAGGTGCCACCGGGCCGGGCGGTCGTCCGGGCCCGGAGAGCACGGGTCAGTTCGGCGCGCTCGGACTGCACCTCGCCGATCCACGCGTCGAGGCGTCCGTGCTGGGCCTCCTGGATCGGGTCGAAACCCACCTGCGCGCCAGCGTGGCCAGCGCCGACCCGCTCGTCACCGAGGCGGCCCGGCACCTGGTCGAGGCCGGCGGCAAGCGGTTCCGCCCGCTGCTCGTGGCGCTCGGCGCCCAGTTCGGCGATCCGGACGCCGCGAACGTCGTCCCCGCCGCCGTGGTGATGGAGCTCACCCACCTGGCGACGCTCTACCACGACGACGTCATGGACGAGGCGGTCGTGCGCCGGGGTGCCCCGAGCGCCAACTCCCGCTGGACCAACTCGGTCGCCATCCTGGTGGGCGACTACCTCTTCGCCCGGGCCGCGGACATCTCGGCCGACCTGGGCCCGGAGGCTGTCCGCCTCCAGGCGCGCACCTTCGCCCGGCTGGTGCACGGGCAGATCGCCGAGACGGTCGGCCCGCGCGGCACCGACCCGGTCGCGCACTACCTGCACGTGATCGCCGAGAAGACCGGCTCGCTGATCGCCACCTCGACCCGCTTCGGCGGCATGTTCGGCGGGGCGTCCGCCGAGCACGTCGAGGCGCTGGCCGGCTACGGCGAGGTCATCGGGGTGGCCTTCCAGCTCTCCGACGACCTGCTGGACATCGCCAGCGAGTCGATGCAGTCGGGCAAGACGCCCGGCACCGACCTGCGCGAGGGCGTGCCGACCCTGCCGGTGCTCTACGCGCTCGCCTCCGACGACTCCGACGCGGCCAGCGTCCGCCTGCGGGAGATCCTGGCCACCGGGCCGCTGGTCGACGACGCGCTGCACGCCGAGGCCCTCGGCCTGCTCCGCGAGTCCCCGGCGCTCAAGCGCGCCCGGGAGACCGTCCGCAGCTACGCCGAGGACGCCCGCGCCCACCTCGCCCCGCTCCCCGAGGGCCCGGCCCGCCGCGCCCTCGAATCCCTCTGCGACTACATCGCCGACCGCACCAGCTGACGACCCCGACCCCAGGACCACCCCCTGGGCGCCCGCCCGCCGCCCCCGAGGCGTTGATCATGAAGTTGTCGCCACGACACGCCGTGTCCGATGGCAACAACTTCATGATCAACGGGAGGCGGCCGGGGAGCGGGACAGGAGGCGGGCACCCGCCAGCATGAAGGCGGCGGCCAGGAGCATGGCGGCCGCCGCGGTGCCCCACATCGCCGGGTAGCCGAGGGTGTCGGCGATCGTGCCGAGGCCGAGCGGGCCGAGGCAGCCGCCCGCGTACACCCCGGTCTGGGTGATCGAGGTGGCGGCGGCCGGGGCCTGCGGGTGGAGCCGGACCACCGCGAAGTTCATCAGCCCGGGCCAGGCCCAGCCGAGGCCGAAGGCGAGCACCACGCCGGCGACCAGCGGCACCGGGCCGGCCACCGCGAGCAGGACCAGCCCCACGGCGCCCACCACGAGCATCCCGGCGATCAGCGCGACGTGCCCGGTCTCCCGGCGGTCGGCCAGCCAGCCGGCGCCCACCCGGGCCGCCACGCAGACCGCGCTGCCCAGGGTGAGGGTGAGCCCGGCCAGCGCCGGGGACAGCCCCCGACCGGCCGCCGAGTCGACCACGAAGGTGCCCAGCGCGTTCGCCGCGGCGGCCGCCAGGGTCGCCGCCACGCCGACCACCACGAGCGCCGTCGTGGCCCGGGCCGCCGGGCCGGCGGCGGCGGGCCGGACCCGGTCCCGCTCGGCCGGGGGTACGGCCGGCAGCGCGGCCAGCGCCGCGACGGCGGCCACCACGAACGCCCAGCGCCAACCGGCGGTCAGCGCGACGGTCGGCACCGCCGCGCCGGCCAGCAGGGTGGAGACCGGGATGGCGGCCTGCTTCACCCCGAAGGAGAGCCCCTGCCGGTGGGCGGGCACGTGGCGGGCCAGCGCGGCGTTGCTGGCGAGCTGGCCGAGGGCGTTGGCGGCGGCGCTGAGCGCGAGCAGCGCCACCAGCACCGGGTACGAGCGGGCCAGCCCCGCCACGGCCAGCAGCGAGCCGGCGGAGAGCAGGATGCCGGCGCGGGCCACCACGGCCGGCCCGTACCGCTCGACCAGCGCCCCGGAGGGCACCGAGGCGAGGGCGCTGACGCCGAAGTAGACCGAGACGGCCAGGCCCAGCCCGGCGGGGGTGAAGCCGAGGTCGTCGCCCATCTGCACGGCGAGGCCACCGACCAGGAAGACGGGCAGGACGCAGGCGATCGTGGTGGCGATCGCGCCCGCGTTGACCCGGAGGGTACGCCGGGACGCGGGCGGAGCGGGATGCAGCTTTGTTTCGGTCATGGTCCGGCAAACCTACGCCGGCCACGTTTCGGCAGCTGATCGTGTCTGTCGGTGCACTGTCTGTGCCCGGTGATCTGGCATCCTCGATCCGAACAGGCATTTCGCACTCGGCCTGATTTTCATATGGTGTAAGTCCCCGGCGGCGGAGGTGGTTGTGCGTGACCCCTTGGCGGAACCTTCGGACCTGATCCGAAGTGTCTCCCGCGCGCTACGAGTGCTCGAGTCGGTCGGCCGTGCGCCGAAGGGGCTCACCGTCAAGCAGATCGCCCGCCGCTGCGAGCTGACCGTCGCCACCACCTACCACCTGGTGCGCACGCTGGCGTACGAGGGTTACGTGATCCGCCGGGAGGACGGCACGTACATCGTGGGGCTGGAGGTCGCCGACCGCTACCGGGAGCTGGTCACCGCGTTCCGCGGGCCGCCGCCGGTCGGGGAGGCGCTGCGGCGGGCCGCCGCCGACACCGGCTGGAGTCACTACCTGGGCCGGTTCGTGGGCGGCCAGGTGGCGATCACGGCGGTGTCCGAGGGGCCGCGCTCGCCGTACCTGGAGGACCTGGTGCCGGGCTTCGACGAGGGGGCGCACGCCACGGCGCTCGGCAAGAGCCTGCTCGCCACCCTCACGGCCGAACAGCGCTTCCGCTACCTGCGCGAATACGGCATGCGCCCGTTCACCAGCGCCACCCTCACCACCGTTGAGGCGTTCGAGGCCGACCTGGCGGCCGGCGACCGGCGTGGCATGCAGTTGGAGCTGGGGCAGTTCCGGCAGGGAGTGGCCTGCGCGGCGGTGCTGGTCACCCCCGACAAGGACATCGAGCGCCGGGTCGTGCTGGCCTGCGCGCTGCCGGCCAGCGAGATGATGACCTCCGCCCGGGTGGTCCGGGCCAAGCTGCTCACGGTCGCCCGCGCGGTCGCCGACGGCATCGCCGCGGACACCTGAGATCCGGCGCGGCCTGAGGGTCCCTTCCCGACCGGGCGGGGACCGTTGCGGCCGCACGTGCACACGTGCGGCGTGAGCTGGGGCTGAACCGTTCGGCGTCACGGCACGTATCAAGGGGCGAACGCATCGCCGGTTTCCCCGCCGCCGGAAGCGAGGTACCGCCATCAGTGACCACGACGCCCAACTGCTGCGCGCGCTGCACGACGAGCATGCCGACGCGCTCTTCGCGCACGCCCTCCGGCTGGTCAACGGCGACCGGTCGCGCGCCGAGGACCTGGTGCAGGAGACGCTGCTCCGGGCCTGGCGGCACCCCGAGTCGCTGGACCCGCGGCGTGGCTCCGTCCGCGCCTGGCTCTTCACCACCGCCCGGAACCTGGCCATCGACGCCTGGCGCCGGCGGTCCACCCGGGTCGGCGAGGTCTACACCGACGAGCTGCCCGAACCCGCCGAGACGGTCGACGAGACGGAGCGCGCGGTGGAGGCGTGGACCGTGGCAGAGGCGCTGAACCGGCTGAGCACCACCCATCGCGAGGTGCTGGTGGAGTGCTTCTACCAGGGGCGGTCGGTGGCGGAGGCGGCCGCCCGGCTCGGGGTGCCGCCGGGCACGGTGAAGTCGCGGACCCACTACGCGCTGCGCTCACTACGGTTGGTGCTGGCCGAAATGGGGGTGACCGGATGACCCGCTGCGAGTTCGAGCACGACGACGGCGCGTACGTCCTGGGCGCCCTCGCCCCCGCCGACCGGGCCGCCTACGAGCGGCACCTCGGCGGTTGCGCGTCCTGCCGGGAGGCGGTGGCCGAGATCGCGGTGCTGCCCGGCCTGCTGGGCCGGCTCGACCCGGCGGGGCTGGAGCAGTTCCTGCCGTCCGCCACCGAGACGTCCCGGGTGCCCGCGCTGCTCGACGCCGCGCGGGACCGCCGGCGTCGAGAGCGGTCCCGGTCCCGCCGCCGGTACGCGCTGACCGCGCTCGCCGCGGCCGCGCTCGCGGTGCTGGCCGGCGTCGGGGTGTCCCTGGTCCGCCCGCCGGCCGCCCCGCCGCCGACGGCCACGGCCACCGCCCCGGCGCCGGTGACCATGACGGCCATGCGGCCGGTCGCCGGTGCGGTGCCGCTGCACGCCGAGGTCGGCCTGACCGACAAGAGGTGGGGCACCGAGGTCACCATGCGCTGCGGGTACGACCAGCGCGCCGGTCACCGGGAGGCGTACACCTTCCGGCTGGTGGCGCACGGCCCGGACGGTGCGACGGAGCAGGTCGGCACCTGGCTGGCCGCGCCCGGCGACAACGTCCGGGTGGTGGGCGCCACCCACTTCACCCACGGAGAGCTGGTGCGGCTCGAACTGGTGCGCGCCGACGGCACCCCGGTCCTCGCCTTCGACGCCCGCTGAGGCGCGGTCAGCCGGCCTCGGCGGGCACCAGGGCGGCGGCCCGCGCCCGCGCGCGGGTCCGGCGGGTGTGGCGGACGGCATCCACGGTGAACACCACGAGGGCGACCCAGACCAGGCCGAACCCGGCCAGCCGGGCCGGCGGCATGGGCTCGTGGAAGACCAGCACGCCGCAGCCGAGCTGGAGGATCGGCGCCAGGTACTGCAACATGCCCAGCCCGGTCAGCGGCAGGCGGTTGGCCGCCCCGGCGAAGAGCAGCAGCGGGATCGCGGTGGCCGCGCCGGCCAGCACCAGCAGCGCGGTGTGCCCGGCCGAGCCGTGCCCGAAGGTCGCCTCGCCCTGCCGGCCCAGCCAGCCGAGGTACGCCAGCGCGGGCAGGGCCAGCACCGCCGACTCGACGAACAGCCCCTCCGCGGCGGGCAGCCCGAGCCGCTTCTTGACCAGCCCGTACCCGGCGAAGCTGAAGGCCAGCACGAGGGCCAGCCACGGCAGCCGGCCGTAGTCGACGGTCAGCACCGCCACCGCGAGGCCACCCACGCCGAGCGCCGCCCACTGCGCCGGGCGCAGCCGCTCGCGCAGCACGAAGACCCCGATCAGCACCACGACCAGGGGGTTGATGAAGTAGCCGAGGGCCGTCTCCACCACCCGGTCGGAGTTCACCCCGTAGATGTAGGTGCCCCAGTTGACCGCGATGAGCGCGGCGGCGGCCGCGATGGCGGCCAGCGCGCGGGGCCGGCGGGCCAGCGCCCGCAGGAAACCGATGTTGCGCATCACGGCCAGCAGCAGCGCCACGAAGACCACCGACCAGACGATCCGGTGCGCGAGGATCTCCACCGGGCCGGCCGGGCGGAGCAGCTTCAGGTAGATCGGGAAGAAACCCCAGATCAGGTACGCGCCAAAGCCGTAGAGGTAGCCGAGACGGGTCTGGTTCACGCCTCCACCGTAAGTGGTGAAGCGGCGCTTTGCTCCTTTCCGGTGAGCCGGGTCACGCGCTGGTCGTACTTCATCCAGCGGTCCGGCTCGACCGGCGTGAAGCCGACCTTCGCGTAGACCCCGTGCGCGTCGGCGGTGGCCAGCACGATCCGGCGTACGCCCCACTCGGCGAGGTGGTCGCGGGCCGCGCCGGCCAGCCAGGTGCCCAGCCCTCGGCCGCGCTCGGCCCGGTCGACGTAGACGTCGCAGAGCCAGGCGAAGGTCGCCCGGTCGGTGACCACCCGGGCCACCGCCACCTGGCGCCCGTCCCCGGGCCGGTAGACGCCGAAGCCGATCGACCCGGCGAAGGCCCGCGCGACGGTGTCCCGGTCCCGCCCGAGCGCCCAGTACGCGTCGGTGGAGAGCCAGTGGTGCACCCGGTCCAGGTCGAGCCGGTCCGGATCGGTGGTGAGCAGGTAGCCGTCGGGGTGGGTCAGAGTGAACACCCCTCCGACCCTAGCTGCGGCCCCGGCGGCCCTCACCAGCCAATTCCCGCCCACTGGACCGGGCCGGCGGGCGGGAATCGACGGGTGGTGCGGGCTCAGTCGCGGTCGAGGACGGCGCCCAGGATCCAGGTCACGATGCCGACGAAGAGCGCGCCCAGCACCGCGGCCGGCCAGAAGCCGTCCACATGGAACGGCAGCCCGGCCTCACCGGCGATCCAGCTGGTGAGCAGGAACAGCAGACCGTTGACCACCAGCGCGATCAGACCGAGGGTCAGCAGGTAGAAACCGCAGCCGACGGTCTTGATGATCGGCTGGAGCACCGCGTTGACCACACCGAAGATCACCGCGACGAGCACCAGCGTGGTCACCGTCTCGGTGGCCGAATCCGAGTCCAGCGTGATGCCCGGAATGAGCAGCGTGGCCAACCAGAACGCCACGGCCGTCGTGCCCAGCCGGATCAGAAGACCCTTCAGAAAATCCATGGCCGGGATCGTGCCACGCCGCGTCGACTCGCGGAACCCGTGCCGGCTCAGTGGCGGGCCGGGCGACCGACCAGTTGCGACTCGATCGGCGTCGGCGAGAGCAGCGCCCACCGCAGCGCCCGCCGGTTCACCACCGCCACCATGTCGTCCCGGATCCGGGTCAGCCACTCCGCCGAGCCGCCCAGGCCGAGCGCCGCGCCGGCCAGCGCCGCCTCGCCGACGTCGAGCGGTTGCAGGATCGCCAGGTCCGCGCGGGCCAGCGCGGCGGTGTCGGCCGGGGTCAGCTCGTCGCGGACCACGAGGACGGACTGCCAGGGCGCCGCCGGGCCGACCTCCGGCGGCACCGGGCCCGCGTCGACCACCAGCAGCAGGGGGCGCAGCGGGGAGCCGGGTGCGCCGCCGACCGGCCGCCCCGGCGGGACCAGCGGCACCGCGCCCCCGGGCGCGCCGACCCCGCGGACGAAGGGCTCCCAGACGCGGGGCCGCGCCGTCTGCACCGCCACCCGCGCGCCGAGCGCCAGCGCCCGCAGGGTCAGCAGCTGGGCCGCGCGCACCCCACCCACCAGCACCAGCCGCGTCGTCGTGGGGCGGAACAGGCGTACGGTCACCGCGCCGCCGTGCCGGTTGGCCCCCACCATCAACCCGGACCCGCCGAGGGCGAACTCCATTGCGGCCAGCTCGGGCCCGACCGGCGGTGCGTCCGGCCGGGCCACCGCCAGCGGCAGGGTGGCGGCCAGCCCGCTCAGGTGCTCGCCGTCCAGCCGGCGCAGCTCGGCACCGAGGTCCCCGGCGAGCCGGCGCAGCGCCCGTTCGGCCACCGACAGCTCCGCGGTGGTGTGGGCGGCGAGGCGTACGGTCAGCTCGGCCGGTGTCGGAGCCGGGTCGGCGCCGGACCGCGGGCCCACGCAGAGCGAGACGGTGGTGGCGGTCGCCGGCAGCGCCAGCAGCCGGGGCACCAGCCGCCGTGCCGCGTCGGTGCGCGGGTCCGGCCAGCGGTGCAGCCGCCAGGTGGTCTGCGACAGCCCGCCCACGGTCACGGCCGGCCAGCTCTCCCGGACCGGCGCCCCGGCGTCGTGGTGTGCCAGTTCGGCCACCACGCGCAGCGCGGCGGGCCCACCGAGGGGGCGACCGGTGAGCGGGCCGAGCCGGCGCACGATCCGCCGGACCGTGCCGGAGAGCGCCCGGCGCAGCTCGTCGTCGGACCAACCGTCGGCCCGGAGCGCCCGGACGGCCAGCACCACCCGGGCCCGGGCCGCCAGCCGCCCGTCGGTGAGCTGCCGGTACGAGGTGCCGGCCGTGCCCGTCCCGGCGGCGGGCGCCGGCGCGGGCGACGCGGAGAACAGCAGCTGGATCCGGACCGGCGGGCTCTCCGGCCCCGCCGGGGGCAGCAGGCCGAGCGGCGGCGGCAGCTCCCGCGCGCCGTCGCCGAGCAGGTCGTCCGGGTCGCCGATCTCCAGCAGCGCGGTCATCCCGGCGGCGTCCTCCAGCACCGCCGCCGGGCCGCCGGCCAGCTCGGCCGCGTGCACCACCGCGCCGGGGCGGGCCAGCTCCAGCAGCGCCGCCGGCCCGGCGGTGGCCGGGAGGGCGCGCCGCCGGGTCAGGTGGGCCGCGCCGACGGCGAGCCACTCGAACAGCCAGCGGCCCCGGAGCCGCACCCAGGCGGCGGGCAGCAGCACCGCCGCCAGCAGCAGGGCGGCCGCGGTCGCCAGCACGCCCCGGCCCACGGCTGCGACCAGCGCGGCCACCGCCACCTGCGCCGTCACCACCTGCCCGGCCCGGACGGTCGAGGCCGGGCGGCGGGTCCGGTGTGGAGGGTCGGCGGACGCCGGCCGGACGGTGGTCGCGGTCACCGCACCTCCTCCGCCCGTTCGCCGGGTGACGCCGCCGTGGCTCATCGTAGAGCTTCGCCGTCCACAGGGGAGCCCGGAGGGGTAGCAGAACCGGAGTCGGACGGCTACCGTCAGCGACGAGTTCCGCCGAGCGCGCCGGCCGTCCCCTTCCCCCCTTCTCCGGTGGTGCGCTCCGGCGAGTCCACGGTGGTCGTTCCGGCGGCCAGCCACGACCGAGGAGACGAGGTGACGTCCGGGGTGTCCCAGACTCAGGCAGAAGCCGCGGTGATGCAGCACACCGCCGCGAAGTTCGAGCAGGTAGACCAGTCGTTGCAGACCATGCTCAGCGGCCTCATGGCCGAGCTGGAGGTGTTGCAGCAGGCCTGGCGGGGCGCCGGTGGGCGCTCCTTCGAGCAGGTCAAGCAGCAGTGGGCGCAGGACCAGAAGGCCCTGCAGCGGGCGCTGCGGGAGACCGCGACGGCGATCCGCACCGCCGGCCGGCACTACGACGTGTCCGACACCGAGGCCGCCGGCCGCGTGGCGGGCACCAACCGCGGCATCCAGCTGCCCCTCTGACCGGAAGGACCGATCGATGGACCACGGTGTGCTGGTCGTCAACTTCGCCGCCCTGCAACAGGCCGGCGCCGACATCCAGAGGGCGCTGACCACCCTCGAGAGCCAGCTCGGGCAGCTCGAACGCGACGCCGCCCCGCTGGTCGGGAGCTGGTCCGGTGAGGCGCGCGAGGCGTACGAGCAGCGGCAGGCCCGCTGGCGGGCCGCCTCGCAGGACCTCCAGGCCATGCTGCGCGACATCAAGCTGGCCGTGGAGGACTCCGCGGCCGACTACCTCGACACCGAGAAGCGCAACGTCAATCTGTTCCAGTGACCGCCGGGGGCGGCACGGGCTCCGGCCCGCGCCGCCCCTTCGCTGTCCGCCGGCAGGCCGCAGCGGCGGCGCGGGTCAGGCCGGGCCGGCCGGGTGCCCGCGGCGGCGCGGGTCAGGCCGGGCCGGCCGGGCGCCAGCGGCGGCGCGCCCCCCGGGGCAGCACCACGGCGAACAGCACCACCGCCAGGGCCGTGGCACCGGTCGCGGCGGCCGCCAGCAGCGCCCGGGTCCGGGCCGAGGTGCGGCGGGCCTCCCGGGCCAGCTCCGCCGGGTCCGGCCGGTCGACCGGCAACGCGGCCCCGGCCCGGGGGCGAGCCGCCGCGACGACCGGTGACTCGGTCACCGCACGGTACGGGTTCAGCACCCCGGCGCCGTAGCCGTCCTCCCGCCCCGGGGCCGGGTCGGCGCCGGCCACGATCCGCCGGGCGATCTCCGCCGCGCCCAGCTCGGGGTGATACTGCCGGAGCAGCGCCGCCGTGGCGGCCACGAAGGGCGCCGCGTAGCTCGTCCCCTCCGCCCGGTGGTGGCCCTGCCGGGGTGCCGCCATCAGCACGTCGCTGCCCGGGGCGACCAGGTCGACGTACGGGCCGGTCTGGGAGAAGGCGGCCCGGGTGCCGTCCACCCCGATCGCACCCACCCCGAGCACCCCGTCGTACGCGGCCGGGTACGGCCTGGGGTCACCGCTGTCGTGCAGGTTGCCGGCGGCGGCCACCACCACCACGTCCCGCCGCACCGCGTAGGCGACCGCCGCTCGGACGGCGGGACTGTCCGCGTACAGCACGACGGAGAGGTTGACCACGTCGGCGTCGTGGTCCACCGCCCACCGGATGGCCCGGGCGAAGTCGGCGGCCCCGACCGTACGCCCCGACTCCCGCCCGTCGACGACCTGCTGTTCGCTGACGCGTACGGGGAGGATGCGGGTACCCGGGGCGAGCCCCCGGAAGGCCACGCCCGGCCGGGGCGCGGCGGCGATCAGGCTCGCCACGCCGGTGCCGTGCCCGGCGCAGTCGCGGGTGCCGTCGCCGCCCGGGTCGAGGAAGTCGGCGCCGTCGAGGACCCGGCCGGTGAGCTGCGGGTGGGACCGGTCCACCCCCGAGTCGACCACCGCGACCACCACACCGGCGCCGGTGGCGAGCGGGGCGAGCCGGTCCGGCGCGTACCGTTGCTGCGGCCACGGTTGCTCCGCGACGGGACGGGCCGGCGCGGGCGGTGCGGCGCAGGCCGAGGGCGCGCGGGCCGAGGCCGGGGCGGCCGGCAACCCGACGACGAGGAAGGCGGCCAGGACGGCCAGGGCCGGGCGCGCGGTGGGCCGGGACATCGACGGCCTCCGTATCGTGTCGACTCCGGAACGGGATGTTAGCGCCTTGCCGGCGCCCCGGCCGACCGCCGCCAACCAGGCATTTGTGATCTTGTTACCACCTTGTAGGTTGTAGGCGATGCCTGTGGCCTGTTCGCGGAAGGAGAGGTGGCCGTGACCGGATGGGAACCGGCCACCGAGGCCGAGGTGGCGATGCGCGATGCGCTGCGCGCACAGGACCAGCAGCTCTACTTCCGCATTCTGACCCGCCTGGAGCTGTTCCTGCCGGTCGCCGCGGAGACGCTCCCCGGGCAGGGCCCGGCGGGCTGGGGCACCTGGACGACCGGCGGCCGCACGCACGTGCTGGCCTTCACGTCCGCCGCCGCGCTGCGCGCCTGCCTGGGCGACAACGCCGGCGCCACCCGCCGCCTCCCCTACGCCGACCTGGCCGCCGACTGGCCCAACCACGAGTGGTGGCTCGCGGTCAACCCCGGCCTGCCGATCGAGGGCTACCTGCCGGCCTGGTTCGTCGCGCAACTCGCCCGGGGTGACGTCCGGCTGCCGGGCCGGACCATGGGCGCCCGGGCCCGCCTGGAGCGGGTGGAGAGCGCCACCCGGGCCGCCCGCGGTGGCCCGTCCGCAGCGGGCCGGGACGTCCCGCCGCCGGCGCCCGGCGGGCGGACCCCGCCCGAGCCGGTCCGCGCCGGACGCGGTTCGGCCGTCCCCGAGCCGGCGACCGTCCCGATCCCCACCGTGCCCGCCCCGAGCACCCGGCCCGCCGTCCCCGAGCCGGCCACCCCGCCGCCGTCCCTCCACCCCGACCCGGCCACCCCGCCGCCGGCCCTCCGGCCCGAACCGGCGAACGGCCGGTCGACCCGCCCGTTCGGCCGCCGTACGCCCGACGACGCGCGGCCCGCGGGTCCGGCCGCCGCCGATCCGGGCCTGGACAACCTCGCCGGCTGGCTCACCGACCTGCGCCGGCGCCCCGACGAGTCCGACCCGTTCGCCGACACCGGCCGCTCCGGGCCGGCCAACGCTGGGCCGGCCGAGCCCGCGCCGCCACCCGCCCGGTCCTTCTTCGAGCCCACCCCGGGCCGCTCGCCCCGGCGGCCCTCGCCGCTCGACACACCGCGCCACGGCGGGGACCGGGCCGTACCGCCCTCCCGGTTCGCCGGCGGCGGCCAGCCTTTCCCGCGCCGGCGCCCGCTGAACGAGCCGGTGCCGGAGGAGCCGACCCAGGCGTTCCGGGTGGACTCCGCCGAACCGGCGCCGGCCCACCGGCCGGCGGAACCGGGCCGGCCGTTCCGCCCCGCCGCCCCGCCCGCCGAGACCACCCAGGCGCTGCCCCGCCGGCACGCGGTCGCCGGCGACGGACCGGGCCCGGACGAGCGCACCCCACCGATCCCCGGCCCGGGCGGCCTCGCGGAGGCCGAGGAGCTTCCGCCATCCATCGCCGAGCCGGTGTCCAGCCCGCCCGCGCCGCGTCGGGGCTTCACCCCGATCGTCATCGAGGGCACCGTCATCGAGTCCCGCGACCTGACCGTGCCGTCCCCGCCTCCCACCGTCGGTGCGCCGCCCGAGCCGTACACGGTGCCCGCGGCGGCGGCCGCGATGGCGGCTGCGGCGCCGGCCGCCTCCGGGACCGACGGTGGCCCCACGGTGCCCTGGGCCGGGCCCACCGACCCCACCCTGCCGCTGACGGTCGATCCGCCCGCCTCGCCCGCCCCCGGCCGTGTCGCCACCGCGCCCGCCGATCTGGGGGAGCGGCCGTTCGGAGCGCCGGGCGAGCCGACCGTGCCGATGTTCGGCCCGGCGGGGCCGAGCCCGGCGGACGACCCGCGCCCGTCACTGTTCACCCCCGCCGGCCCGGGCGACGATGCCGGCGCGCCGCCGGACGAGCGGACGGTGCCGCTGGAGGCGCCGTACGCTCCGGCGGCGTCCTCGCCGGACCGGGTCGCGCCGGCGGACGAGGCGACCACGTCGCTGTTCGCGCCGACCTCCCCGGCGCCCGAACCGACCACCACGCTGTTCGCGCCGACCTCCCCGGCGCCCGAGCCGACCACCACGCTGTTCGCGCCGACCTCACCCCCGGCTGAGCCGACCACGTCGGCGTTCCCGCCGGCCGAGCCGGCCGCCTCGCTGTTCGAGCCGACCGCGCCGGCCGCCACCGGCGAGCCGGCGCCGCCGGTGTTCGCGCCGACCACCGCCGACGACCCGATGACCTCGGTGTTCGCGCCGACCGCGGCGGAGGAGCCGACCACGTCGGTGTTCGCGCCGACGGCCGCCGCCGGGCCCGTGTCGACGGAGAAGGCGGCGGTTGGCATCCCGTCCCCGGCGGGCGACACGGGCCGCACCGCGGAGGCCGACTTCGTGCCGGCGAACGAGGTGGAGGAGGAACTGCTGACCGCGGCCGGCAGCGGCAGCACCGACGGCTTCCTCACCACGCTGCTGCTGGCCCGGGTGCTGCTGCCGGTCGCACCCGAATCGGCGGCGGGCAGCCGTCCGGGGGACGCCGGCTTCGTCTGGCGTACGGAGCAGATCGACGGCGGGACCTACGTGGTCGTCCACACCTCCGCCGAACGCCTGGCGGATCGGGCCGGCGGTCCGGTCGAGACGGTACGGGTCAAGTTCGTCCAGCTCATCCGCCGGTGGCCGGACGTGAGCTGGTCGTTCGCCGTGAACCCGGGCACGCCGGTCGGGGCGACGTATCCGGGGGAGCAGGTTCTCGCGCTCGCCAACTGGGCCGCCGAGGTGGGGTTGGGCGACGATCCCGAGACCGAGCCGGAGCCGCCTGCCACCGCACCGGCGCCGGCGGCCGAATCCCGGCCGGCCCCGCCGCCGGTGGACCCGACGCGGCCGGTGGCCATGCAGAAGGCGATCGCACCGAGCCAGCTGGCCTACTACCTGGAGCGGGGCTACGACCGGGTCTCCGGCTTCGTGCACCGGGCCAGCGAACTGGCCCACCTCGGCACCCCGGCCGAGCTGTACGACGCGCTCGGCCTCGGCCATCCCGGCTCGCCGTTCTCCCGGGACGCCGAGGAGATCTACGTGCTCCGCTGGCCGGCCTACCGGCCGAGCCTCTACCGCATCCCGTACGGCGGGCAGCACGAGGCCGCGATGCGAGCCATGGAGGGCTGGGTCATCGAGCGGCCGCCGTTCCGCGGCAACGGCTTCGCGCCGGGGGAGAGCAGCGACGTGGTCGCCGAGTTCAAGGTGGACAGCGCCCGGCTGCCGCACGGCGCCGAGCTGTGGCGGATCGACGCGGATCGCAGCGAGCGGGTGGTCGCCGTGCTCGACACCGACGCGCTGCTCTGGGTCAAGGCGGACGACGCGTGACCCGCGACGGCTACGTGGCCCGCTGGCGGGGCCGGGAGTACCAGGCCAGCCCGGACGGCGGTGACGTCCGCCTGTACCAGCCGGAACCGGGCGAGGGCTTCACCGAGGTGCGCCCCGGCCGGCACGTCCGGGTGGTGCCGGCGGCCGAGGTCGAGAACCTGGCGTACGTGCGGACCACCTGCACCTGGCAGGGGCAGCCGTTCATCGTGCTCGCCGAGCACGACGGGTGGCTGCGGGTGGAGTACACGGGCGGCCGCTGGCCGGTGGCCCAGAAGATGGGGCTGGAGGCCTTCGACTTCGGCGTCTACCAGGGCTGGGCGCCCGCCAGCGAGGTGACCGACCTGCGCGAGCAGCGGGTCTGAGTCAGGATTTCGTCCACCGCAGGATCTCGCCGAGCACCAGGTCCCGGGCCTCCACGTGGGGGAAGTGGCCCACGCCGTCGAGGAGCCGCCACTCGTAGGGGGCGGTGACGTAGCGGCCGGAGCCCTGGGCGGTGCGGGGCAGCGAGGCCCGGTCGAGCGCGCCGTGCAGCTGCAAGGTCGGGGTGACCAGCGGTTTCTGCATGAGCCGGACGAACCGGTAGCCGTGCAGGCGCAGCACCGACCGGAACGCCCAGCGGTAGCCCTCCATGGCGCAGAACGCCGCCTGCGGGATCTGCATGGCCACCCGGCAGCAGCGGGCGTACGCGTCGAAGTCGGGCCCGTTCACCCAGCGCGGCCCGCCCCAGCGGCGCAGCATCGCCTCCACCTCGGCGGCGTCGTCGCGGGTCAGCACGTGCTCGTAGCGGGGGAGCTGGAACTTCAGCGTGGGAGTGGACGCGGTGAACTGGCCGCGCGGGTCGGCGAAGAGGGCGGCCCGCAGCCGGAGTGGGTGCGGTGCGGCAAGCACCACGAGCCGCCGGACCAGGGTGGGGTGGAAGGAGGCGGCGGTCCAGGCGACGAGGCCGCCTGCGCCGCTGCCGACCAGAGTGGCCGACCGTTCACCGAGGGCGCGGATCAGCCCGGCCACGTCGGCGGCGAGGGTGTAGCCGTCGTACCCCCGGGGTGGCTTGTCGCTCGCGCCGTAGCCGCGCAGGTCGACCGCTACCGCACGGAAGCCGGCGTCGGCGACGGCCGGCAGCATCTCGCGCCAGGCGTACCAGTATTCGGGGAAGCCGTGCAGGAAGAGCACCACGGGGCCGGTGCCGGCCTCGACGACGTGGAACCGGCTGCCGTTGGCGCCCACGAACCGGTGCGTCCACGGCCCCTCGGGGAGCACGCAGGACTCGTCGGCGGGTCCGCCACGCTGGTCGGTCATGGGGCACAGCCTAGGGCCGGCACCGCGCAGGCAGCCCCGCAGGTGCGGAGGATCAGGGGATTCTCCGGGACATCGCCGGACCGGCCGTGGGCGGCCCGGGTGCCGGAAAGGGCGATGCCCGGGCAGGTGACCTGCCCGGGCATCGCGGGGTGTAGCGGTGATCAGCGGCTCAGGAGAAGCGGACCTTCATCGAGGTGCCGTCCTGCTTGAGAACCTTGATCTTGACGCCGGTGGCCGGGAGCTTGACGCCGTGGTTCGGCAGCTCCGGGTACCAGTACTGGTCGGTGTCGTCGAACAGCGGCTGCGCGGCCTGGCCACGGATGTACTGCGGCTGGCTGTTGATGTGCAGCGTGAACGAGTCGGCCTTCTTGAGGCTGAACGGCGCGTCGTAGACCTGGACGCGGGCCCGCCACGGGGCGCCGGTCAGGTTGTAGATCGGCCGCGGGTGGGCGTCGATGTAGAGGTTGCGACCCTCACCCGGGTGCTCGAAGGTGTCGTTGTCCGCGTACCGGAGGTTCCAGTACGAGATCAGCAGACCCTCCTGGTACGCGTAGTGGTCCACCCAGTCCGGGCGGGTGTTCGCGTAGCCGAAGTAGTACGGGCCGGTCTTCAGGTACTTGTCGTACGAGACGTACGACCGGTTGCCCGCGATGTAGTAGTTGTCGAAGAGCCGGGTGTAGCTCTCGCCGGTGATGCTCCAGCCGGCGAGCGCCCAGTCGCCGGCACCGGTCTCGGCGCCGTCGCTGAGCAGGGTCTGGCCGTCGGCGGTCACCGTGATGGCGTCACCGAAGAAGCCGCCCGAGGCCACGCCACCGTCGGTGACGTAGTGGAAGCGGAACTGCGCGACCTTGCCGGCCACCGCGTCCATCGGGATGTTGATGTCCACCCACTTGCCCGCGCTGCTGCCGGTGAGGCCCGGCGTCGGGTCGGTGTTGGACACCGGCGGGATCGGCTTGCCGTTGACCGTGCCGTTCAGCGCGGCCCAGGTCTTGCCGCCGTCCGTCGACGCCTCGAAGAAGAGGTAGTCGTAGCCGGTCTCGATGTTGAAGCGGCCCTTCATGGACAGCGACGCCGAGGTCTTCCCGGTGAAGTCCAACGTCCTGGTCATGGTGTTGTTCAGGTCGTCGTCGTTACCGGAGAAGTACTGCTTGGTGCCCTCGAACGGAGCGCCGTACTGGAAGGTGTACTCCCGCTGTGGCAGCACCACGACCGCGGCCTGCGCCTTCTTGGAGTTGTACTCCTCCGGGCCCAGGTCCAGGTCGCGCTTCTGCCCGGCCTTGATCACCTCGTAGTCGAGCCAGCCGAGCTGGAGCTTGTTCCAGGCGCCGAGGTCGCCACCGCGCTCGCCGATGCCCTCGTCGTTCTTGCCACCGAGCCGGCTCTGGGCCATCAGGGTCCAGTGCTCGTTGTTGTTGTCGCCGCCGTTGATGTTGTTGTAGTCGTCCGGCAGGCCCAGGTCGTGGCCGTACTCGTGGTAGAAGACGCTACGGCCACCGTTTTCCGGCTGGATCGTGTAGTCGCGGATCCAGATGCCGGTGTTGCCGATCTGGGTGCCGCCGATCGGGAAGTTCGGCGGACCCACGCGGGAGGTGTTGTACGCCGCCCAGCGGTGGCTCCAGATGGCGTCCTCACCCTGGTGCGGGTCACCGTCGGCCTGGTCGCCGCCGGAGTGGACGATCTGGAAGTGGTCGATGTAGCCGTCCGGCTCGTTGAAGTTGCCGTCGCCGTCGTAGTCGAACCGGTCCCACTGGTCGAACGACTGCATGTCGGCCTTGATCTGGGCGTCGGTGCGGCCCTTGGCCTTCTGGTCGGCGACCCACTGGTTGGCGGCGTCGCGGATCAGGTCCCAGGTGTTCGGGCAGACGTTGTCCGCGCAGACCGCCGGGTCGCCCGTCGGGTCGTCGTCGGCCTTCGGGTCGTCCGAGCGGCCGTACCGGGCGGCGTTGTACTTGACCTTCACCCAGTCGGTGACCGTGCCGTCGACGGTGTAGCGGCCGGACGACTGGGCCTCGTAGTACTGCTTGAGCGACTCGTCGCCCGGGTTGGTGCCGAAGTACAGCTGCCGGAAGTGCTCGGCGCTGTAGTCGGCCTGCCAGACGGTGGAGTTGTCCACCGCCCGGTTGGGCTGCGGGATCTCGTTGTGCTGCGGACCGTCGTACCCGGTGGGACCCGCGATGTCCGGGTTGATGTCCTTGTCCGGGTAGGCCGGGTCGCGGTCGTCGCCGAACTCGGCGAGGATCACGAAGATCTTGTCGGTCCGCTCCCGGGCCAGCTCGACGTACTGGTCCTTCTTGCCCGCCTTGGCGGTCCGGGCGCCGGCCGCCGCCGCCGCGCCGCCGGCGGTCTCGCCGACCTTGACGACGGTGCTGCCGTTGATCTTCTGGGCCTTGGCCCGGCCGGACAGGACCTCGCTGAGGCCCTCCTGGCGGAGTGCCCGCCGCTTGTCCTCGAGCTTGTCCGGCAGATCGTGAGGGGCCTGCGGCTCGGCGGCCGCCGGAGCGGCAGTCGGCAGCTTCGGCGTCGGCGCGGCGCTGGCGGCAGTGCCGGCCACCAATCCCGTCGCCGTCAGCGAAAGCCCGAGCAGACCCACTGCGACTTTGCGCACGTGGTACCTCCGGTGTGAGGGAACCGGCCCAACGGGGGTACGGGCCGGTGGAACGTCCCACAAGTGGGACCACTGGTGAAGATAAACACTCCCGTGACGCGTGGGAAGACACACGCGTCGATTTGTAGCAACTTTTTGACGGGAACGCTCCGCACCGTCACATCAGAATCGGTCGATCGGCTGTCATGAGCTGGGGCGAAAGGCTTCGGGGTACGCGAAAGGGGCCGCCGGCGTCACCGCCGACGGCCCCTCCCTTGTGGTGCTACCCGATCAGTTGCTGATCTTGACGACCATGTCGCTGGTCGGGGTGGTGCCCTGCTTCAGGATCTCGATCTTGGTGCCGGTGCCGGCGACCTTCACCGAGTTCCACGGGTTGTTGCTGTTCCAGTACTTGTTGACCCCGCTGTCGCTGAACACCGGCGTCGGGTCGAGCTTCGGCACGGTGACCGCCACGTCGCTCAGGTGGAAGGTCTGCGCCGGCTTGGCGTACAGGCTGAAGGTGCCGTCGTAGCCGTTGCGCCGGTTGGTGATGGTGCCGACGCCGCCGACCTGGATCTTGCCCGGCCGAACGTCGACCGGCAGGTTCAAACCGTAGCCCGGGTGCGCCGACGTGTTGTTGTCGCCGTACGCGTAGTTCACGTACCAGACCAGCATGCCCGGCTGGACGGAGAACCGCTCCACCCAGTTCGGACGGCTGGCGAACCCGTAGTTGTACCCACCGGTCCGCAGCGTGTCGTCGTAACCGAAGTAGGTCCGGTTCTCGGCGATGTAGAAGCGGGGGTAGGAGTCGGTCACGGAGCCGCCCATCCGGGTCCAGCCCTTGGCGGTCCACTCCGCGGCCAGGGTCTCCGCGTCGTCGGTCCAGGCGACCGTGCCGTTCTTGGTCAGCGAGACGTTGTCCAGGAACGGGCCGGCCAGGTGCACGCCGCCGTCGGTGGCGTAGCGGTAGCGGAACGTCACGCTCTTGCCGGCGTACGCCGACAGGTCGTAGGTCAGGTCGACCCAGTTGCCGCTGGTGGAGCCGTCGACACCGGTCTCACCGGCGTCGATCAGCGAGTTGGACAGGGCGGCCCAGGTGGCGCCGCCGTCGGTCGACACCTCGGCGTAGAGGTAGTCGTAGTCCTCCTCGATGTCCCACTGGGCCTTCGCGGTGATCGACGCGGACGTCGCGCCGGTCAGGTCCAGGGTGCGGGTCAGCGAGGAGTTCAGGTCGTCCGCGCTGCCGCCCCACCACTCGTACGACCCGCCGAACGGCGTGTTGTAGTTCGTGGTCTGGGTCTGCGCGGGCAGGTTCACCACGACCGCCTGGGCCTTCGGCCCGTCGCTGTCGCCCGCCGGGCCGAGGGTCACCTGGGTGGTGCCCGAGCCGTAGTCGACGGTCGAGTGGTTCAGCCAGCCGAGGAAGAGCTTCGACCACGGGTCCATGTAGCCCGGGGTCGAGCCGATGTCGTCGGTGCCGTGGCTCAGCCACGAACCCGAGGACATGAGGCTCCAGAAGCCGACGCCGTTGTCGCCACCCGCGGTGTCGTACAGGTCCGGCAGACCGAGGTCGTGACCGTACTCGTGGGCGAAGACGCCGAGGCCGCCGTTCTCCGGCTCCGTGGTGTAGTCACGGATCCAGAGCCCGGTGTCGCCGATCTGGACGCCACCGGCCAGGTTGCCGGCGGGGCCGGCCTTGCCCTCGAGGTTGGGGAACGCCGCCCAGCGGTGCGACCAGATGGCGTCCTCGCCCTCGGCGCCGCCGCCGGCCTCCTCGCCCTCACCGGCGTGCACCGCCTGGAAGTGGTCGATGTAGCCGTCGGGCTCGTTGAAGTTGCCGTCGCCGTCGAAGTCGTACCGGTCCCAGACGTCGAACTGCTTCAGGTAGTCCTTGATCTCCTGCGGCGTCTTGCCGGCCTTCGCCTGGGTGTCATACCAGGACGTGGCGGTGTCCTTGATGAAGTTCCAGTAGCCGTCGGCCTCGGAGATGTTGTTGCTGCCGTACCGCGCCTCGTTGAACGGGACGGTGATCCAGTCGCTGACGTCGCCGCCAACGGTGTACCGGCCACCCGACTGCTTGAGGTAGAAGTCCCGGAACGACTCGCCCTCACCGTAGAACATGTCCATGTAGTGCTCGCGGTGGAAGTCGGAGCGCCACAGGGTGCTGTTGTCGTCGGTGGAGCTGCCGTCCCAGTTGCGGTCCGGCTCGGGGATCTGGTTGACCACCGGGCCGGCAGCTCCACCGGTGCGGGGGTCGGTCTTGTCGCCGAAGTTGACCAGCATCGTGAAGATCGGATCGGTCTTCGGGGCCTGCTGGTACTCGACGAAGAGGTCGTCCTTGACCTGGATGACCTTCGAGCCGTTGCGCGTCTGAAGCTTGGCCTTGCCCGTCAGCAGGTCGGAGATCGCCTGCTTCCGGAGCTCCCGGTTCTGGTCCGCCTTCGCGTCCGGGAGGTTGTCCTTGCCGTGCTTCGCCTTCTCGACGCCGGGGGTGGGCTCCGCGGCCGGGGCGGCGGACGCCGGCGTCGTGACGACACCGGCTGCCAGCAGTGCGGCCGCAGCCGAGGCCAGGCCCACTGTGACTCGTCTCCTCAAAGGTCCTCCTCCTTTGTGGATCTGTTACATGACAGAGGCAGCCAAAGCCATCACTGTCATGTCATGCGTCACTCACAATGGCAGGTGTTTGCATCGTTGTCACCGGTCAATCACCCGATGATTCGGCTTCTTTTCCTGGTCAAATCGGGGCGAAAGCGTCCAGCGATCGACTGCCGGTTCACATTACGTTTCGGCCACGATCACCTAGCGTGACGGCGATTATGAGGTCCCCAAAGGGGAGCGCAACGGCGCGGGAAAATGTCACACGACCGCAGCGAAAAACTGTCCGCGCGTAAGAAGGGCGGGGCCCGTCCGGAGCAGTGTGCTCCAGACGGGCCCCGCCGTGGTGTTCCGACGCGCCTCGGCGTGTCAGGTCACGGTTTCGGTGGGGTCACCCACACCATGGCGTACGCGTTGTCCCGGGCCGCCCACTTGATGGTGATCGAGACGCCGTACGCGACGCCCGAGTCACGCGGGTTGCCGGTGCCCAGCACGATGGCCCCGCCGCCGAGCGTCGAACCGTAGTAGTCCGTCGCCGGCGTGCCGTCCGGGTTGACCACCCGGGTCGTGTACTGCGCGTTGCCCTTCGACGGGACGACCACCGAGGCGTCGTTGTCCCGGGCGTACGCGGAGCCGTCCCGGATCTCGATGCCCGGGTACCACCCCTTGGCGTCGGTGAATCCCTTCACCGGCGCCTGCGCGGGGAACTTCGTGCAGTACTCGCTGTACGGCTCGTCCGCCGCCTCCAGGCACTCCCGGAAGGGGTACGTCGGCTTCAGGGTGAAGGCCGCGTTGGACGACTGCGGGCGGCTGGGCAGGTTGTCCAGCACCGACGGGTCCTTGACGGCCGCCTCGCCCTTGCGGCGCAGCGGGTCGTTGTGCGAGTCGACGATCAGCAGACCGCCCTTGGCCCCGTAGCTGGGCAGCGCGGTCATCTGCGCGGTGACGTGGTTGACGTCGCCCAGCTCGGTGTCCCGGTACCAGACCAGCATGCCCGGGGCGTTGTACGCGATCCGGTCGACCTTCCACGCCTCGTGCGAGTAGACCGTGTCGTACGCGTACTTCAGGCCCTTGTCGAAGCCGTCGAAGTTGCGCCACTCGGCCAGGTAGTAGTGCGCCTTGACCTGGGTGCCCGAGTCGACGTGCCAGCCCGCGCCGGTGGTGTCGGTGAAGGTGCCAACGGTCTGGGTCCAGCCGTTGGCGCCGCCCTCGACGTCATCGCTCCACGTGGTGGCGCCGCCGCCGGTGACCGAGAGGTCGTCGACGAACCAGCCGCGCTCCTGGAACGCCTCGTCGGTGGCGTACCGCAGCCGGACCTGGACGGTCTGGCCGGCGTACGACGACAGGTCGACGTAGTCGTGCCGCCAGCCGCCGGTGGTGCCGGTCAGGCCGTACTTCTTGTTGCCGAAGTCGACCATCCGCCCGTTCGGGTCGGCGTAGCCGTCGTCGGTGGTGACGAGCTTGCCGGTGTCGTCGTACACCTTCCGCTCGGTCCAGGTGTTGCCGCCGTCGGTGGACACCTCGACGAAGCCGTAGTCCCAGTCGGCCTCGATGACGTAGTTGTTCCACATCCAGAACTTCGCGTCCGCGGCGTTCGGGACGGTCACCGTCCGGCTCAGCTTGACGTCCGCCCAGGCCTGGTCGGCGCCGGAGTACCACATGTTGGCGCCGCTGTGCGGTTGCGCGAGCGTGATCACCTTGTCCGGCAGGTCGATCTTGATGCCGTCCTCGGTGCCGACCGGCGTCCGCGACGTCTGGCCGAGCTTGACCAGCCGCGAGTGGTCACCTGCGCTGACCTCCAGCGGGTCGGCCCAGCCGAGCACCCACTTGTCCCAGAGGCCCATGTGGGTCGGCAGCGCCTGGAAGATCTCGCCAGTGTGCGAGCCCGAGGCCATCAGGTCCCAGAAGTCGACGTCCGAGTCGGCGTTGCCGGAGGTGTCGTAGAGGTCCGGCAGGCCGAGGTCGTGGCCGAACTCGTGGGCGAACACGCCCACACCCGCGTCCTCCGGCTGCACGATGTAGTTCGACACCTTCAGGTTGGTGCCGGGGATCGTGTAGCCGCCGGCCACGGTCGAGGAGTGCGCCCACACCGAGTAGACGCCCACGTCGCCGCCGCCGCGGGACTTGCCCTGGTTGGCGTGCACCAGCACCAGGTGGTCGATCACGCCGTCCGGCTCGTGGACGTTGCCGTCGCCGTCCCGGTCGCTCTGGTCCTCGATGTCGTAGTCGGCCCACGGGAAGCTCGGGTCCGCGGCCGCCAGCGCGTCGATGGCGTCGGTGGCCAGCCGGCCCGCGCCCTGCGGGTTGTCCGGGTGGCCGTTCATCGACTGCTCACGCCCGGCGACCCAGTTGCCGTTCTCGTCCTGGAAGCAGCGGGAGGCCGCGTACCAGCCCTCCGAGTGCGGCACCGTTATCCACGGGCTCGCCTGCCCGTCCACGGTGTACGCGCCCTTGGACATCTCCAGGTACATGTTGTGCATGGTCCGCCCGGCGAGGCTGATGCCCGGCTTGCCGTCCGGTCCCTTGAGGTCCTTGCGGACCCGCTCGGTGATGCCCGTCTTGGTGTAGAGCATCTTGTCGTAGTGGGCCGGCGAGAAGTCCGGCACCCACATCGAGTTGTTGTCCTTGTGCGGCAGCGTGGCCGGGTTGGGGATCGTGTTGTGCCGCGGCCCGTTCTGGACCGTGCCCGGGACGCAGGTCCGGTCCTCGAAGACGGTCCTGGGGACCATCACGTTGGTGAAGTCGTCGTTCGCCTTGTCGTTGAACTCGACCAGCAGGGTCAGCAGCTTGGCGGTCTGGGTGCTCTTGGCCTGCTTGATCCGGCGCGGGCTCTGGCCCGTCCGGATCGCCTTGGCCTCCACCCGGGCCAGCTCCCGCGCGGCGACGGGGTTGCCGGCGGCGTACTTGCGGTCGTAGGCCCGGGCCTCGTCCGCCGCCGAGGTGAAGACGCCGTCCCGGCCCTTGATCTCCTTGCCGCCGGTGTCCGGCTGCACCTCGGGCTCGGCGTAGTTGATGTAGTACTCGTCCGCTCCGACGCTGACCGGCGCGGGGCCGGACGTCTGGGCGGCCGCGCTGCCCGTCACGGTCAGCGACGTGGCGGCGAGGGCGATGGCGGGCAGCGCGACGAGTAGGCGTCGGCGTGACCCGTTCCGTGGAAATGTGTGCATGCCACTCCGTTCGTGGGGCATGAGGGGAGAGAGCCGGCCGACCGGCCGTCGCAGTGACGTCCGTCTAATCCAGCCGATGCGGCTGAACCTAGATGAGAACGGTCCCCCGCCGACAGGGGTGCACTGCCCCTCTGGCCGTTCAGCCCGCCGCCCCTCCACCGAACTTCCGAGGCGTGGCCGGAAAACGACGATGGGTGACGGCCCGTCCGGACCGTCACCCATCTCGCGGTACGCCTGCCGTCAGTCCTCGTCGGACTTGCCGCCACCCATGCCGGAGGAGATCAGGTCCATCACCGAGGAGTCCTGGAGCGTGGTGACGTCGCCGAGCGAACGGTTCTCCGCGACGTCGCGCAGCAGCCGGCGCATGATCTTGCCGGAGCGGGTCTTCGGCAGCTCGGGCACCAGCATGATCTGCCGCGGCTTGGCGATCGGGCCGAGCGTCTTCGCCACGTGGTTGCGCAGGTCGGCGATGAGCTGCTCACCGGCCTCGCCGGAGATGTCGGTGCTGCCGCGCGGGATGGCGAACGCCACGATCGCCTGGCCGGTGGTCGGGTCGGTGGCGCCGACCACCGCCGCCTCGGCCACCGACGGGTGGCTGACCAGCGCCGACTCCACCTCGGTGGTGGAGATGTTGTGGCCGGACACCAGCATGACGTCGTCGACCCGGCCGAGCAGCCAGATGTGCCCGTCGTCGTCCTTCTTCGCGCCGTCGCCGGCGAAGTAGACCCAGTCGTCGCCGTTGTTGGCCCCGGCGCCGAAGCGCGACCAGTAGGTCTCGATGAAGCGGTTGTCGTCGCCCCAGATGGTGCGCAGCATCGACGGCCACGGCTCCCGGAGCACCAGGTAGCCGCCACCGCCGTTGGGCACCGACTGGCCCTGGTCGTCCACCACGTCGGCCACGATGCCGGGCAGCGCCGTCATCGCCGAGCCGGGCTTGGCCTCGGTGACGCCCGGCAGCGGGGAGATCATGATCGCGCCGGTCTCGGTCTGCCACCAGGTGTCCACGATGGGCAGCTCGCCCCGCCCCACGTGCTGCCGGTACCAGATCCACGCCTCCGGGTTGATCGGCTCCCCGACGCTGCCGAGCAGGCGCAGCGAGGAGAGGTCGTAACCGGCGGGGATGTCCTCGCCCCACTTCATCATGGTGCGGATCAGGGTGGGCGCGGTGTACAGGAGGGTCACCTTGTACTTGTCGACGATCTCCCAGAACCGGCCCTTGTGCGGGGTGTCCGGGGTGCCCTCGTACATGACCTGGGTGGCGCCGTTGGAGAGCGGGCCGTAGACGATGTAGGAGTGCCCGGTGACCCAGCCGATGTCGGCGGTGCACCAGTAGACGTCGGTCTCCGGCTTGAGGTCGAAGACCGCGTGCGTGGTGTACGACGCCTGGGTGAGGTAGCCGCCGGTGGTGTGCAGGATGCCCTTCGGCCGGGCCGTGGTGCCGCTGGTGTAGAGGATGTAGAGCGGGTGCTCGGCGTCGAACGGCTGCGCGGTGTGCTCCGGCGACGCCGTCTCCACCGTCTCGTGCCACCAGTGGTCCTTCGCCGACCAGGCGACCTCCTCGCCGGTGCGGCGGACCACCAGCACGTGCTCCACCGACGGGCAGTTCGCCACCGCCTCGTCGACGGTCGGCTTGAGCGCGGACGGCTTGCCCCGCCGGAAGCCGCCGTCCGCGGTGATCACCACCTTGGCGCTGGCGTCCTGGATCCGGTTGGTCAGCGCGTCGGCCGAGAAGCCGCCGAAGACCACGCTGTGCGTGGCGCCGATCCGCGCGCAGGCGAGCATCGCCACCGCGGCCTCGGGAATCATCGGCAGGTAGATCGCGACCCGGTCGCCGGCCGTGACGCCCAGCTCGGTCAGCGCGTTCGCCGCCTGGCAGGTGAGCTTGTGCAGGTCCGCGTAGGTGACGGTGCGGGTGTCGCCCGGCTCGCCCTCCCAGTGGATCGCCACCTTGTCGCCGTGGCCGGCCTCCACGTGCCGGTCCAGGCAGTTGTACGCCACGTTGAGCTGACCGCCCACGAACCACTTCGCGAACGGCGCGTTGGACCAGTCGAGTACCTGGTCCCACTGCCGGGTCCAGTGCAGCCGCCCGGCCTGGCGCTCCCAGAAGGCGAGCCGGTCCTCGGCCGCCTCGGCGTACGCGTCCGCGGTCACGTTGGCGTTCGCGGCGAGTTCGGCCGGCGGCGGGAACTGGCGCGTCTCGTTCAGCAAGTTGGCCAATGCCTCGCTCATGCGGTGACTCCTTCATCGCGTGACCTGCGTCTCCTACCCGAGAGAGGTTAGTCCGGGCGCGCCCCCCGCCGCGACCGCCCGTCCACCGACCACGCGCCCAGTAGCCCTCCGCGCGCGCCGAGCTGTCCGGAAGGACCCCCGGGTTCCCCTCGCACCGCGGGGTGGTCGGCGGGCGGTGGGCGTGGTGCCGGTCGCGTTCCGGGCGGCTCGCGCTCCGGCGGGGTGCGGGGATCGCTAGCGTGGCGGGGTGACCACCGACCCGCTCGCCCCGCTGCTCGCGCTCGCCGACATCGCGCCCGCCGTCGAACGCGCCCGCGACCGGGTCGACGGGGCCCACCGGCACCGCGCGCTGCGCCGCCAGGGCGGCCAGGTCGCCGCCGAGGTCAGCCTCCGCTCGGCCGTGGCCAGCGCCGCGCTGGAGGGCCGGGTGCACGACCGCGAGGAGGTACGCGCCGGCACGGTCACCGATCCGCTGCTCCAGGGCGCGCTGCGGGTGGCCGGGGCGCTGCCCGGGCTGAGCGAACTGTGGCCGAAGGCGCCGCGCCAGGCCCTGGCCCGGCTGCACGTGCTCGCGGCCCGCGACGTCGTGGCCGAGGCGGAACTGGGCCGCCCGGTGGCCGACCCGGTGGTGGCGGCCCGCCTCGACGGGCTGGCCGGGCTGGTCGCCGGAGGCACGAAGGTGCCGCCGCTGGTGCTGGCCGCCGTGGTGCACGGTGAGCTGCTCAACCTGCGCCCGTTCGCCGGGCCGTCCGGGGTGGTGGCACGCGCCGCCGCCCGGCTCGTGCTGATCTCCACCGGGTTCGACCCGCGGGGTCTGGTCGCCGTGGACGTCGGCCACCGCGAGCGGGAACCTGAGTACGTCGGCGCAGCCGGCGCCTTCGCCACCGGCACCCCGGACGGGCTGCGCTCCTGGCTGCGCCACTACATGGCGGCCGTGGAGGTCGGCGCGGACCAGATCACGCTCATCGGCGACGAGATCCTCGCCGCGTCCTGATCCTTTTCGGCTTCGCCCGCGCTGCCACGGTCGCGCGACGGCTGGTTCGGTCGAGACGGTCAGGCGGTCGGGGTGGCGGCGCGGGTGCGGCGGTGCCGCCCGTACCAGGCGATGCCGATGGCGACGCCCACGCCCACGCCGAGGGCCGCCGCGGCGACCGGCACGGCCGGGCGCTCCCGCAGCCGCCGGCCCAGCGGGACGGGGTGCCGGAACTCCAGCACCGGCCAGGAGTTCTCCACGGCCAGCTTGCGCAACGCCCGGTCCGGATTGACCACGGTCGGGTGCCCCACGCACTCCAGCAGCGGCCGGTCGCTGTACGAGTCGGAGTAGGCGTACGAGTCGGCGAGGTCGTAGCCGCGTGCCAGGGCCAGCTCGCCGACGGCGTCGACCTTGCGCGGGCCGGCCGCGTAGAACTCCACCTCGCCGCTGTAGCGGCCGTCCGCGACCGCCATCCGGGTGGCGATCACGTCGGTCACCCCGAGCAGCTCGCCGATGGGGCGGACCATCTCCTCGCCGGAGGCGGAGACCAGCACCACGTCCCGCCCGGCGGCCTGGTGCTCCTCGATGAGGGCGGCGGCCTCGGCGTACACGTAGGGGTTGATCAGCTCGTGCAGCGTCTCCGCGACGATCTGGCGGACCTGTTCCACCGGCCAGCCCTTGCAGAGCGTGGCGAGGTAGTCCCGGGTGCGGGCCATGGTCTGCTCGTCGGTGCCGCCCAGCCGGAACATCAGCTGCGCGTACGCCGACTTGACCACGTCACGGCGCGTGATCAGCCCGTCCCGGTAGAACGGCCGACCGAACGCGAGTGCGCTCGACTTGGCGATGACGGTCTTGTCGAGATCGAAGAAAGCGGCACTTCGGCCCACGGCGCGAAAGTCTAGCCGGACGGGGCACGCTCGTCGGGTCCCCGGGGCCTCCGGGGACGGATCGATCGGGGTGCACCACTCCTCAGAGTGACGGCCATCACACACTCGTACCATGAATTAGCGGTGCGTGGAGTGGACACCACTCGACGTATAAGGGTCCATTGCGGCATGCTTGTGCTCGCGACGAGAGCTCACGTCCCGTCGACAATGAAGGCCCTCGGCGGTTGCACCCCCCGTGACCGCTGAGTGGGTTCGGCTCGACCCCCCCGGAGCCGAACCTCACGACGACCCCCGTCTCCCCCCGACGGGGGTCGTCCCTATCTTGGAGCGATGCTCCGCGGCGACCGGTGTGGACGAGGGCGCCCGTCGATGGAAGCGTGCGGACAGTCGCCCTGGGTGATGCCGTCAGGAGTCGACCCTGAGTTGGGCCAGCAGGCCTGCTCGATCGATCTGCATCCAGTACTCGGTGATCAGCCCGTCCTCGACGTGATAGACGACCGAGTTGATCTGGCGGACCGTCCGACCGGTCGGCGCGATGCCATCCACCGGCTCGAGGTGGTGCCCCATCTGGATCAGGCGGACATGCGCTCGCGCACCGTCAACCAGGAATTCCTCGATCGTGAGGTCGAACGCGCCCCAGGTGGCGGTCATCTCCCGGACGTGCTCGGCGTAGTCGTCCGGAGTCCGTTCAACCGTGGCCAGGTCCTCGGACTGCACCTGGTGGGCACGCACCGTCGGCGCCATGAACTCCGCCGCCCGCTGCGGCTCTCGGCCGGAGCGCACGTACCGGAGGAAGTCACCGACGACGCGACGCGTCACCTCACTGTCAATCATGACGTCACGATGGCAGCTGGGAACTGGAGCCTGGAAGCCTGCCGACGGGTGGCCTCACTCACCTGGCTCTCTTCCTTCCCGTCGTCCCGGGCGCTGTCGCAGGGCCGGGTGTCAACTCATACGGGAGGCGCCGCCGTGGGCATCGCACCCTCGGCGAGCTTGAGTCGCGTCCAGATGTTCATGTTGATCACCACGGCCACGATCTCCAGGATCTCGTCCTCCGTGAAGTGCGTGGCCATCCTGTCGTGTGCCTCCTGGATCTGGTTGTTGACGGTGGCGTCGGCGGCTCTGGTCAATGCTTCGGCGTAGGCCAGCGCGGCTCGCTCCTCCTCGGTGAACAGGTGCGTCTCCCACCACGCGGTGAGAGTCTCGACCTTGGCCGGCGGGATGCCGGCGGTGCGGGCAGCGGCGTGGTGCACCAGAAGGCAGTAGCTGCAGTTGTTGATCTGCGCGACGCGTAACCGCAGAAGCTGGGCCAGGGCCCGTTCCACCTGGAGTGTGGCGGTATGGCCGAAAGCTGCGGCCCCGGCGTTTGCCAGAGCCATGAGCTGCTCGTTTGACGTGGCGTCCAGTCGGACGTTCTGGATCCTGGTATCCAAGCGATGACCTCCTGTAGGTCACAACGACAACACCATTGGTGGGGACGTCCGCGTCGGTGGACAGCCGTATCGGGATTCCCAGCAGCCGCGACGGGCGGGCGCAGGCCGTGTACCGCGTCTTTCCGGTGTGCATTCGTGGCGATCGCGACGGTGTCGACCCCGGCTCCGGGGGATCCGGACCGGGGAAGGGCTCAGAACCCGGCGGCCACCGCGAAGCCGATGAAGATGACGACGGCGACGGGCGCGGCCACGGCCAACGCGAGCGCCCGCTGGCGGTTCGATCTGCCCACCAGCACGACGGCCAGGATGCCGAGCGCGACGTCGATCGTCACGTTCCACCCCGCGCCGGCTGGCTGCCCGGGGTCGCCCATCCGTGCGGCGAACCGTGCCGCCTCCTCGAAGAAGACGGCGGCCGGCAGTGCCGTCCCGAGGATCTGGCGCGCGCCGTCCCGGCGCGCCCAGTCGCCGCCGACGCCGAAGACCACCCCGGCGAGGACGCCGAAGGCCATCCAGAGCAGCGACGTCGGCGCCCACACCACGGCCAGGTCGTCGGCTTGGAGCAGCGTCGCCGTGACGTAGTAGCTGGGCACCGCGACGACGAGCAGGACGGCGGCGCCGAGCGCCGCCCGCACCGGGCCGGGCCGGAGCAGGTAGCCGAAGGCGAAGGCCGCGACGGCCCAGGTGGCGGTGGAGTTGCCGAGTTCGGCGAAGGGGTACGGGACCCACTTGATCCACACGAAGTCGAGGAAGCCGAGCAGGAGGCCACCCGGTACGGCGGTGAGCGCCACCGTCCGATGATCACAGCGCACGACGGGAAGCATACTCAGTATGCCCTGCGGCGGTTCCGCGCGGGCGTGGCCGGACTCCCGTCGCGAACACGCACGCCGCCATCGGCGAAGTAGGGGTGAGCCCTCGGCCGTGCAGGAGGGATGCGGGACCAGAAGGAGAATTCATGGGTGTGGTGACACGAGACGTGTGCACCGCCGCCGAGGAGACCGACGCGGAGATCATCAGCCGGATGCACGGGGATCCGGCCGTGTTCGACGCCATCTTCGACCGCTACTACCCGGCGATCCACGGCTATGCCAGCCGACGGCTGGGCCGGGACCTGGCCGACGACGTGGCAGCGGAGACGTTCCTGGTCGCGTTCGACCACTGGCGGCGGTACGACACGACGCGACAGAGCGCCCGGCCCTGGCTGTTCGGCATCGCGTCCAACCTCATCGCCGGGCACCAGCGGGCCGAAGCGCGGCGGTACCGGGCGCTCGCCCGGGCCGAGCACGCCAACACCACCGACCGGGACAGCCACGACGGGCCGGCCGAACAGGTGGCCGTACGGCTGGACGCCCAGGCCGTACGCGGACGGCTCGCGGCGGCGCTGGAGGAGATCGCACCGGCCGACCGGGAGGTGGTGCTGCTGGTCGCCTGGGCCGACCTGACCTGCGAAGAGGTGGCCCGCGCGCTGGAGATCCCGGCCGGCACCGTCCGGTCCCGGCTGCACCGGGCGCGCACCAGATTGCGGGCGGCGCTGGGTGGCGCCGACCCGACGGCAACCGGAGAGGACTTCGAGTGATCGACGACATCACCGCGCTGCGGGAGAGTTGGAGCGAGGCCGAGCCGCCCTCGCCGGAGGCCCGGGACCGGGCCCGGACGGCGCTGCTGGCCCGGATCGCCGAACGCGAGGCCACCGTGCCGAGCCCCCCGGACCGGCACGGCCGGCGCCTGCCGGGCCGGGCCTGGCGGTCGGGATTCGCGGCGCTCGGGGCGGCCGCCCTGGTCGCCGGGGTGGTCGCGGCCGGCGACCTCGGCCCGGCGACTCCGCCGGCACGCCCGGCGCCGTACGTGGCGAGCGGACCGGCCGCGCAGACCTTCGAACTGGCCGCCGTGCACGCCGAGACCGAACCGTTCACGCCACCGCGCCCCGACCAGTGGACCTACGTCGAGCTGCGGATCGTCCGTGGCAAGATCGCCCAGGACAAGGGTCAGGCCACCCGCGAGACCACGCGGTCGTGGCAGCGCGCCGACGGCCGGCAGAGTGCCGTCATGCTCGACGGCAAGCTCGAAGTCAGCACGGAGAGCTCAGACCTGCCGCAGGTCACGCCGCCGCAGGACTACCCGACGCTGGCCGGGCTGCCCACCGATCCGCGGGCGCTGCTCGACCGGCTCCGCGACCGGAGCCCGTCCGGCAGGGACGGCGACGAGGTCGCGTACAACCTCATCGACTCGATGCTGCGGGACAACGTGCTGCCACCCGGCGTGAAGGCGACCCTGCTGCGGGCACTGGCCCTGATCCCCGGTGTCACCCGGTCCCGCGAGCCGGTCGACTTCGACGGGCGCCCGGCGATCGCGCTCGGGATGGTGCAGGACGGTTGGCGGCAGGAGGACATCCTGCTCGACCCGACCACCCACGAGTTCCTCGGCAGCCGGACCGTCGTGGTCGAGGACCACACGACCCCGGAGGGGGTCAGCCTGAAAAAGGGCGACGTCGAGGTCGAGTTGATCCGCGTCGCCGGCCGGATCGTGGACGCGCCGGGCCAGACCGGCTGACCCATCGGGTACGGGGACCAGGTTCCGCCCTGGTCGGGTCGCCTGCCACCGCTCCGAGCCTGGTTGGTCTCGCGGCGGTGGCAGGCGACCGGTCCGGCCGAACACCGCGTACGGCCGCGCCATAGCAGATCAATCCGGCGGCCGAGGTCTGTCCACAACCACCATGGCTGTCCACAGGGAAGGCGGAACCGGGCGAGGACCCGCTGGGTTCGGCGGCAGGCTGCTTCGCGGCACGTCCGAGTCCGACCGCTGGAGGCCGCCATGCCGCCCCGTACCCCGCTGCCGCCGTACCGCCGGCTGCCCCTGCTCGTCACCGCCGACGGCGACCTCCTCGACGAGCTGCTGCGGCTCGCCGCGGCCGGCGGCACCGAGGTCGAGCTGGCCGCCGACCCCGCCGCCGCGCGGGCCCGCTGGACGCCGGCGCCGCTGGTGCTCGTCGGCGCCGACCAGGCGCAGGCCTGCCTGCGGGCCCGGCTGCCGCGCCGGCCCCGGGCGGTGCTGGTCGGCCGCTCCGGCCAGCTCGATCCGGGTACGCGGATCGCCGAGCTGATCGGCGCCGAGCACGTCGCCACCCTGCCCGCGGCCGAGCCGTGGCTGGTCGACCGGTTCGCCGAATGCGCGGGTGAGCCCCCGGGCGGCGGCCCGTCGCGGGTCGTGGCGGTGCTCGGCGGGCGGGGCGGCGCCGGGGCGAGCGTGCTGGCCGGTGGCCTCGCCGTCACCGCGGCCCGGGCTCGGCTGCGCACCCTCCTGGTGGACGCCGACCCGCTCGGCGGCGGCCTCGACCTCGTGCTCGGCTGGGAGCAGCTGGAAGGGCTGCGCTGGCCCGGGCTCACCGGCACCGACGGCCGGGTGGACCCGCCGTCGCTGGTCCGGGCCCTGCCCAGCCGCGGCGACCTGGTCGTGCTCTCGTGGGACCGGGGCGCACTGCGGCACCTGCCCGCCGAGGCGATGGCCGCCACCGTCGACGCCGCCCGCCGGGGCCGCGACATGGTCGTCCTCGACCTGCCCCGGCACCTGGACGACGCGGCCGTGGTCGCCCTCCAGGCGGCCGACCGGGCGCTGATCGTCGTGCCGGCCGAGCTGCGGGCCACCGCCGCCGCGGCCCGCGTGGTCGCCGTGGCCGCACCGCACTGCGCCGACCTGGCGGTGATCGTGCGAGGCCCCGCCCCCGGGCGGCTCAAGGCCGGCGAGGTGGCCCGCGCGCTCGGATTGCCGCTCGCCGGCACGCTCCGGCCCGAGCCGGGGCTGTGCCGCGGGCTGGAACGGGGCGAGGCGCCGGCCGCCAGCGGGAAGGGCCCGCTCGCCGCGCTCTGCCAGCGACTCCTCGACGAGCTGACCGACGTGCCCGCCGCGGGTGCGGCGTGAGCGGCCCGGCCGACTCCGGGGACCTGTCCGTCCGCGTCCGGCACCGGTTCGCCGCCGAGGCCACGCCGGTCACGCCCGCGGCCATCGTCTCCGCCGTACGCGCCGAGCCGGACGCCGCCGTGCTCGGCGACACCGCCCTGCTCCGCATCGCCGACCGGGTCCACGACGACCTCGTCGGCGCCGGTCCACTCGCACCGCTGCTCGCCGACCCGCAGGTCACCGACGTGCTGGTGAACGGCACCCGGGTCTGGGTCGACCGTGGGCGGGGGCTGCACCAGGTGGCCGTGCCGCTGGGCGCCGTCGACGACGTGCGCCGGCTGGCGCAGCGCCTCACCGCGGCCGCCGGGCGCCGGCTCGACGACGCCTCCCCGTACGGCGACGCCCGGCTGCCCGACGGCACGCGTCTGCACGCGGTGCTGCCACCGGTGGCGACCGACGGGCCCTACCTGTCGCTACGCACCTTCCGGCAGCGGCCGTTCACCCTCGACGAGCTGGTCCGGCAGGGCACCGTGCCCCGGCCGGTCGCACCGCTGCTCGCCGCCGTGGTGGCCGCCCGCCTGGCGTACCTGGTGACCGGCGGCACCGGCTCCGGCAAGACCACCCTGCTCAACACGCTGCTCGGGTTGGTGCCGGGGACCGAGCGGATCGTGCTGGTGGAGGACGCAGCCGAGCTGCGGCCCGTGCACCCGCACGTGATCGGCCTCCAGGCGCGAACCTCGAACGTGGAGGGCGCCGGAGCGGTCGGGCTGAGCGACCTGGTCCGGCAGGCGCTGCGGATGCGGCCGGACCGGCTGGTGGTGGGCGAGTGCCGGGGTGCCGAGGTGGTCGACCTGCTCGCCGCGTTGAACACCGGCCACGACGGCGGGGCCGGCACCCTGCACGCCAACGCCCCGGCGGACGTGCCGGCCCGGCTGGAGGCGCTCGGGATGCTCGGTGGTCTGCCCCGGGCCGCCCTGCACGCCCAGGTCGCCGCCGCGCTCCAGGTCCTCCTGCAGGTCCGGCGGACCACGGAGGGTCGGGTGCTGGAGTCGATCGGTCTGCTCCTGCCCGAGGGACCCGAGCGGGTGGTCACCGTGGTTCCCGCCTGGATACGCGGGCGCGGGCTCGGGCTGGCCGCCCGGCCGCTCGGCGCGCTGCTCCGCGAGCGTGGCGTGACCGTGCCGCCGATCCTCTGCGCGGCGTGGCCCGGCTCGGCGGGTCCGTCGTGACCGGTCAGGTGTGGCTGGTGGTCGTGCTGCTGGCCGGCGCCGCGGTCACGGTCGCCTGGCCGGTACGCGCCAACCGCGTGCGACAGCACGCCGTGCTCGACCTGGGCGGTCGCACCGGTCCGGGCGGCCACCGGTCGAGGTGCGCCGGCCCGGGTGCGGCGCCCGGGCCGCTGGTCCGGGCGTCCGGCGCCCAGCCGCCCGGCACGCTGCTCGGACATCCCGCTGACCGCGCCCTTCCGGGCCGCCCGCCCGGGCGGCGCGACCCGACGCGCCCGACCACCGGGCCGGTCCCGACCGATCGTTCGCACCGGCCGAGAGTCGGCGCCGCTCCGGTCCCCACCGGTCGTGCACACCGCTTCCGGCTGGCCGCCGGGCTCCCGTTCCGGCGATCGGATGCCGCCTCGACGGCGAGCGGTCCTGCCGCGCGTGCCCCGGTGGCCGGGCGAACCGCCCTGCCGGCGGCGACCGTGCTCGGCGCCGGGGCCGGGGCGCTCCTCGGCGGCCCGGTGGCCGCGCTGGTCCTGGCCGCCTACGGCGCGCTCGCCGCCCGGGCGGTGCTGCGCCGGCGGGCTCGCCAGGCGACCGACCTGGCCCACCGCCGCGACCTAGACCAGATCGGCGCGCTCGCCGCCGACCTGCGGGCCGGGCTGCCCGCCGCTGGCGCGATCGGCGACGGGACGCGACGTACCGCCCGGTTGGCGCGAGCTGCCGTGCGGCTGGCCGACCGCACCGGAGCGCCCCTGGCCGAGTTGCTGGAACGGGTCGAGGCCGACGCCCGGACGGCGGACCGGGGCATGGCCGCGGCCGCGGCCCAGGCGGCCGGTGCCCGGGCGACCGCCTGGCTGCTCGCCGCGCTACCGCTCGGCGGGATCGCGTTGGGGTACGCCATCGGCGTCGACCCGGTGGCCGTGCTCCTGCACACCCCGGTTGGCGGCGGCTGCGCCCTGGCGGCGGTGGCACTGCAGATCGGCGGGCTGCTCTGGGCGGAGCGCCTCGGCGCGGCACCCGGGCGGGCCGCCTGATGTCGCGGCAGGTGGTGGCCGCAGCCTGCCTGGGCACGGCGGCGTTGCTCGTGGTCGCGTCGCGCTCGGCGGTCCGTCCGGCCCGGCGGCTGCGCCGTCTCGCGCTCACCCGGCGGGCGGAACGGAGCCGCCCGCCCTGGTGGCCGGATCGGATCAGGCTCGGCGCCGGCCTGGCGGGCGTGGCGGCGCTGGTCGTCGTGGGCGGGTGGCCCGGTCTGCTCGTCGGTGTGCTGGCCGGGACAGCCGCCGATCGCCTGCTGCGCCGGGTCGAGCCGCGGGCCGTCCGGGACCGCCGGCTCCGGGAGACCGCCGACCTTCCGCTGGCCGCCGACCTGCTGGCCGCCGCGCTCAGGGCCGGCGCACCGGTGGACCGCTCGGTGCTGGCGGTGGCCGAGGCGCTCGGTGGGCCGCTCGCCGACCGGCTCGGCCGGGTCGGGCGGACGCTCGAACTCGGCGGCACGGCGGCGGAGGCGTGGGAGCACCTGCGACCCGTGCCCGGGGCGGACCGTCTGGTCACCGGCGCCATCCGCTCCTCCAGCAGCGGCGCCGCGCTGGCCGGCGCGCTCACCCGCCTCGCCGACGACCTGCGGTCCGACCGCTCGACCGCGGCCGAGGCGGCCGCCCGACGGGCCGGCGTGCTCATCGTGCTGCCGCTCGGGCTCTGTTTCCTGCCCGCCTTCATTCTCGCCGGCCTGGTGCCGGTGATCGTCGCCGTCCTCGGCGACGTGCTGTGACCCTCGGAGAAAGGAAGCACGACATGCGCAAACTCCTCACCCGCCTGCGCGGCGACGCCGGGATGAACACGGCCGAGTACGCCGTCGGCACCCTCGCGGCGGTCGCCTTCGCCGGGATCCTGTTGAAGGTGCTCACCTCCGGCAACGTGCAGTCCGCGCTCACCGCCGTGATCGACCGGGCCTTGAAGTGACCGGTCGCCGGTGGGCCGGCCGCCAACCCGGTCCGGACCCGGGCTCACCGTCCTTCAGCCGTGGCCGTGGCCGTGGCCGTGGCCTTGGCGCTGGCCTCAGCCACGGCCCAAGCTCGGTCCCCTGCGTGGAAAGCGGGACCGGGCAGCCGGGACGGGCCGTCAGGCGGCGTCCGTGGGGCGCGCAAGAGCGGGGCTCGTTCACGGCCGAGCTGGCGGCCGGCCTGCCGGCGCTGATGCTGCTCCTCTTCGCCGGTCTCACCGCGGTCGGCGCGGTCACCACGCGGGCCGGCTGCGTCGACGCGGCCCGGGAGGCGGCCCTGGCGGCCGCCCGGGGCGAACCGGGGTCGACGGCCGGCTCCCGGTACGCGCCGGCCGGAGCGGACATCTCGGTGACCGTGGCCGGTGACCGCGTCACCGTCACCGTCCGGGCACCGGTCCGGAGCTTCGGTGCCCGGCTGCCCCGCCTCACCGTGGCCGGCACCGCGGTGGCGGCCGTCGAACCCGGTGCCCCGGGACCACGACCATGACCGCGCGGGACGGGACTGGTCGGGCGGGCCGGGGCCGCTCGCGGGCACACGGGCCGTGAGGGCGGCGGACGGGCGGTCCCACCGCGACGCCGAGCGGGGCGGGGCGACCGTGTGCCTGCTCGCCGTGGGGTTGGTGCTCGTGGTGGTCGGGCTCTTCGGCGCCGGGCTCGGCGCGGCCCGATGCGCGCGCCACCAGGCCCGGAACGCGGCCGACTTCGGGGCGCTCGCCGGTGCCGGCCGGGCCCTCGAAGGCGTCGAGGCGGCGTGTGGACGAGCCGCCGACCTGGCCGCGGCCAACGGCGGCCGGCTGGTGGCCTGCCGGCTCGACGGTCTCGACGTCGTCGTCACGACGGAGGTGAGCGTCGCCCCGCTGCCCTGGCTCGCCCGCGCGGCGACCGCCAGCTCCCGGGCGGGCCCGACCCGAGGCTGACGACGATGGCCGGAGCGCATCCCCTCACGGGTGCGGCCGGTGTCGGAGCGGAGAAACAGACCGCCCCCGACTCCGGCCGCCCCGTCGAACTCAGCGGGACTGGAGGGCGTCCAGGCCGACCGCCATGGCGATCACGAGTCGCCGGTCGATCTGCGGGTGGTGGATGTCGACCACGTAGCGGTCGCGCAGGCCCCACTTCTTGTCGACCGAGAACACGGGCTGGCCGTTCGCCACGAAGTCGAAGTGGTAGGGCAGCCAGGAGAGGGAGTCGACGAAGCGGCGCAGCAGGGCCACCGGCAGGCTCCGCTCCTGCCCGGTGATCTGCGGCAGGCCGGCCTGCTCGACGTGCCAGGTGGAGCGCAGCAGCGACTGGGCGAAGTCCTTGCGGAACAGGCCGATCGGGGTGCCGGCGTGGTCCGTCACGTCGTACGTGGCGCCGAGGTCGAGGCGCTGCCGGGCCTTGAAGCCGAGCAGGGGGTACTGCTTGGAGTCGTCGGTGTAGATGGTCACCTGCTCCTTGAACGCGAGCCGCTTCTGCTGCGCGAACGCGAGCAGCCCACCCTCCGAGCCGTCCGGCGCCACCGAGTGGACCTCGTACTGGTTGACCATCATCCGGATCCGCTGCCGGACGATGAACCGCTGCTGGGCCTGCAAGCTGTCGAGCTGCATCAAATTCTCCTTGAAGAGGTAAACGCCGGAGTCTCGCACAGCTCCGCCGTCACCGCGTGCCCGCGACCGGCGCGTTCCGGCGGGTGATCCGCTCGCCGGCGGCCGGCCGGCGGTCATCGGCCGCCGTCGACCGTCGCCTTCATGGCCCAGGCGTTGAGCACCTGGTGGATGCCGCGCAGGCGCTCGTTGATCTGCTCCAGGCGTTCCGCCTGAGCCAGGTTGGCCAGCGCGACGCCCAGCGCGATCTGCTGATCGGGGGTGAGGTTCTCCTGGTTGATCGTGTAGAGCAGGTCGACGGTCTCGGCGATCGTGTCGGCCACGGCGGTACCTCCGGCGCGAAGAATCTCGGGGACATGGAAGCGCTCCCATGCATCAATGCCCCGATACCGACCCACTCATGCGCCCGTCCCACGAACCAGGAGGTCAGTCCGCGGCCCGCCCCTCCTGCCGAGGCAGCCCCGCCCCGCGCCCGCCCTCGGCCGCCGCCAGGTTCGCGAGGACCACGTCGAGGACCTTGACCGCGTCCGGCTTGGAGAGCGGGTTGTTGCCGTTGCCGCACTTCGGGGACTGCACGCAGGACGGGCAGCCGGACTCGCAGCCGCACTCGGCGATCGCGTCCCGCGTGGCGCGCAGCCACGCGGCGGCCGTCCCGTACGCCCGCTCGGCGAAGCCCGCCCCGCCCGGGTGGCCGTCGTAGACGAAGACGGTGGGCGCCTCGGTGTCCGGGTGCAGTGCGGTGGAGAGCCCGCCGATGTCCCACCGGTCGCAGGTAGCCATGAGCGGCAGCAGGCCGATCGCGGCGTGCTCGGCGGCGTGCAGCGCCCCCGGGATGTCCGCCGCCTCGACGCCGGCGAGGGCGAGCGACTCCGGCGAGAGCGTGAACCAGACCGCGACGGTGCGCAGCTCCCGCGCCGGCAGGTCGAGCGGCCGGGTGTCGATCACCTCGCCGGTGGCGATCCGCCGCCGCTGGTACGACACCACCTGGCTGGTCACGTCCACCTCGCCGAGGAAGAGCCCGACCGGCCCGGCGTCCACGTACGACCGGACGGACACCACGGACAGCGAGGTGACGTCCCGGGCGTGGGTGGACCAGTCCGGCTCCTCGGCGTGCACCAGCGCGCACCCGTCGGCCAGGTCGAGCGAGTCGACCACGTACGAGACACCCTGGTGCAGGTAGACCGCGCCGGAGTGCAGCAGGAAGTGCGAGGAGCCGCCGTCGACGGTGCCGAGCAGCCGGCCGGTGGACTCCTCCACCACGCAGACCGGGGCGCCGCCCTCGCCGCGCAGGTCGACCTCGGGGCGTTCCCGGTGCCGCCAGTACCAGCCGGTGGGCCGCTGCCGCAGCGCACCCGCCTCGACCAGCGAGTCGACCGCCTCCTTCGCGCCCTCACCGAACAGTTCCAGGTCGGCCGGGGTGAGCGGGGCCTCGTGCGCGGCGCAGGCGAGCTGCGGTGCGAGCACGTATCGATTTGCCGGGTCGAGCACGGTCGCCTCGACGGGCCGCCCGAACAGCGCCTCGGGGTGGTGCACCAGGTACGTGTCGAGCGGGTCGTCCCGGGCCACCAGTACGGCGAGCGCCTCGTCGCCGGAGCGGCCGGCCCGGCCGGCCTGCTGCCAGAGCGACGCTCGGGTGCCCGGCCAGCCGCAGATCAGCACGGCGTCCAGCCCGACCAGGTCGACGCCGAGTTCCAGGGCGTTGGTGGAGGCCAGCCCGAGCAGGTCGCCGGTGAGCAGCGCGCGTTCCAGCTCGCGGCGCTCCTCGCGCAGGTAGCCGGCCCGGTAGGCGGCCACCCGGTCGCCGAGCCCCGGCACCGCCTCGTCGAGCGCCCGCCGGGCGTTCGCGGCGACCACCTCGGCGCCGCGCCGGGACCGCACGAAGGCGAGCGTGCGTACCCCCTCGATCACGCTGTCGGTGAGCAGGTCGGCGGTCTCCCGCAGCGCCGACCGCCGGACGGACATCAGGTCGGCGACCTCCTCGTCAGCGGAAGGAGGGGGCAGCAGCGGCGGTTCCCAGAGCGCGAAGGTCACGCCGCCGCGCGGCGAGGCGTCCTCGGTGACGGCCGTGACGGGCAGGCCGGTGAGGCGGCCGGCCGCCGTCGCCGGGTCGCCCGACGTGGCCGAGGCCAGCACGAACACCGGGGTACGCCCGTAGCGCGCGCACTGCCGGCGCAGCCGCCGCAGCACGTGTGCCACGTGCGAGCCGAACACGCCCCGGTAGGTGTGGCACTCGTCGACCACCACGTACGCGAGCCGGCGCAGGAAGCCCGACCAGTGCGCGTGTCCGGGCAGGATGCCGTGGTGCAGCATGTCGGGGTTGGTCAGCACGAACCGGGAGTGCCGGCGGATCCACTCCCGCTCGGTGCGCGGGGTGTCCCCGTCGTAGGTGGCGGGGCGTACCCCCTCCAGCTCCAGGCCGGCGACGGCGCGCAGCTGGTCGGCGGCGAGCGCCTTGGTGGGAGCCAGGTAGAGCACCGTGGCGCGCGGGTCGGCGAGCAGGGTGCCCAGCGCCGGCAACTGGTAGGCCAGCGACTTGCCGGACGCCGTGCCGGTGGCCACCACGACGTGCTTCCCCGCGTACGCCAGCTCGGCGGCCTCGGCCTGGTGCCGCCACGGGGCGACCACGCCGCGTCGCGCGAACGCCGCCCGCAGCTCGTCGGGCGCCCAGTCCGGCCACGGCGCCGGCTCGCCGGTCCGGGCCGGCACCCGCTCGACGTGGGTGACCGGGTCGGTGGCGTGCCGCAGGCGCAGCCGGCGCAGCAGCTCCGCCGGAGCCCGGCCGGGACCGCCGCCCGCCGATACGGTGGCCGCTGGTGACTGCTTCAGGTCGCGGCGCGGCGCCAGGCGCGCCGAGCTGAAGCTGTCAGAGGTCACGTCCTGCACTCTCGCACTGGTGTTCGGAATTGAAAACCCGGGGGGCTGGGTACGGGGAAGCCTTCGCCGGTGACCTGGAAGTGGCCGCGCGGGGGGATGGTTAGATGCCCAGAAGAGCTTACCGAGGAGGGACCGATGGAGCTGTCGCTGGCGACCCGCACCGTGGGGGAGCACACGGTGCTCGAGGTCGGGGGTGAGGTGGACGTCTACACCGCGCCGCGCCTGCGGGAACGGCTCCTGGAGCTGATCGACGGCGGTGCCCGCCGGGTCGTGGTGGACCTGGGCCGGGTGGACTTCCTCGACTCGACCGGTCTCGGCGTGCTGGTCGGCGCGCTCAAGCGGCTCCGCTCGGCCGGCGGTTCGTTCGCGCTGGTCTGCGACAAGGAGCCGCTGCTCAAGATCTTCCGCATCACGGCCCTGGACCAGGTCTTCCCGTTGCATCCCACGGTCGACGCGGCGATCAACGCCGACCCGACCGGCGCCGGCGCGTGATGGCGACCGTCAAGCTCTCTTTCTCCCCGGCTCCGGTGCACGTCCGCACCGCCCGTCTGGTCGGTGTCGCGGTGGCGCGCCGCGCCGGGGTCCGCGAGGACCTGCTCGACGAGGTGCGCCTGGCCATCGGCGAGGCGTGCACCCGGGCGGTCGCGCTGCACCGGCAGTACGGGCTGCCCGACCCGGTCTACGTGGAGATGTCCGACAGCGGGTCGTACACCGTGCGGGTGGTCGACCGCGCCCCGATCGAGGCGAGCGTGGGTCTCACCGCGCTGCCCCCGGACGAGCTGGCCAAGGAGTCGCTCAGCGAGGACGCGCTGACCACCGGGGTGGGGTTCGCCCTGCTCGCCGGCTTCGTCGAGGACCTCCAGGTCCGCCCGGTCGACGAGGGCGTCGGCACCGAGGTCCGGATGGTCTGGCCGGTCGGCCGCGCCTGACCCTGTCCTTCCGCAGGCCGCGTTCCCCTCGGGGAGCGCGGCCTCGTCGTGCTGCCCGGCGCTTATATCAGATTTCCTCACATAGCACAGTTACGAAGATCATCGAGACACCCTGGCCCCTCGGTGTGAGCCTCACCACGCCGGAGGGCTACAGTACCCGGGTTGTCAGCAAGTGACCCGACTCGCAGCCAGCGGGAATGGGTGTTCATCGCTGGTCCGCCGGGGTGGGTTGGCGCGCGCTTGCGAGTCCGCAATCCAGGCGTCGGTCCGTGCGTCTCCACTGGCCGGCGCGAGTGTTCGGTACAGGAGGACATAGATGTCCGAGACCTTGGCCGCCGACGGCGGCGCACTGTCCCTTACCGGAGCCAACGTGACGTACGTCGTCATCGCCGCGGTCATCGCGCTGGTGGCGCTCGTCTTCGCGGCCGCCCTCACCAGGGCGGTCCTGGCGGCCGGTACGGGAACCACCAACATGCAGGAGATCTCCGGGGCGGTGCAGGAGGGCGCATCCGCGTACCTGCTGCGGCAGTTCCGCACCCTGGCGATCTTCGTGGTGATCGCCGTCGTGCTGCTGTTCCTGCTGCCGGTGCACGACACCGACGGCAGCGAGATCCTCGTGAAGATCGGCCGGTCGGCGTTCTTCGTGGTGGGCGCGCTGTTCAGCGCGTTCATCGGCGGGGCCGGCATGTGGCTGGCCACCCGCGCCAACCTGCGGGTCGCCGCGGCCGCCCGGGAGCGGGAAGGCGGGCGCGAGGGCGCCATGAAGATCGCCTTCCGCACGGGCGGCGTGGTCGGCTTCCTCACCGTCGGTCTCGGCCTGTTCGGTGCGGCGCTGGTCGTCATCCTGTTCAGGGGTGACGCCCCGACCGTGCTGGAGGGCTTCGGCTTCGGCGCCGCGCTGCTCGCCATGTTCATGCGGGTCGGCGGCGGCATCTTCACCAAGGCCGCCGACGTGGGCGCCGACCTGGTCGGCAAGGTCGAGCAGGGCATCCCCGAGGACGACCCGCGCAACGCCGCCACCATCGCCGACAACGTGGGCGACAACGTGGGTGACTGCGCGGGTATGGCCGCCGACCTCTTCGAGTCGTACGCGGTGACCCTGGTCGCCGCGCTGATCCTCGGGCGTGCCGCGTTCGGCGAGGACGGCCTGGTCTTCCCGCTGATCATCTCCACCATCGGCGTGCTGGTCGCCATCGTCGGCGTCTTCATCACCCGGCTGCGCACGAGCGACCGCAACGGCCTGACCGCGATCAACCGGGCCTTCTACCTCTCCGCCGTGATCTCCGCCGTGCTGGTGGCGATCGCCGCGTTCGCCTACCTGCCGGCCACCTTCGGTGAGCTGGAGGGCGGGTTGACCGACGTGGACCGCAACCCGCGTCTCGTCGCCATCGGCGCGGTGGTCATCGGCATCGTGCTGGCCGCCGCGATCCAGGCGCTCACCGGCTACTTCACCGAGACCAACCGGCGCCCGGTGCAGGACATCGGCAAGAGCTCACAGACCGGAGCGGCCACCGTCATCCTCGCCGGCATCAGCGTCGGCCTGGAGTCGGCGGTCTACTCGGCGCTGCTGATCGGCGCCGGCGTCTTCGGCGCGTTCCTGCTCGGCGGCAGCTCCATCACACTGTCGCTGTTCGCGGTGGCGCTGGCCGGCACCGGCCTGCTCACCACCGTCGGCGTCATCGTCGCCATGGACACCTTCGGCCCGATCTCGGACAACGCCCAGGGCGTGGCCGAGATGTCCGGCGACATCGACGAGCACGGCGCGCGGACGCTGACCGAGCTGGACGCTGTCGGCAACACCACCAAGGCGATCACCAAGGGCATCGCGATCGCCACCGCGGTGCTGGCCGCGACCGCGCTGTTCGGCTCCTACACCGACACGCTGCGCTCCTCGTACGAGGACGCGGGCGTGGGCGATGTCGGCACCGAGATCCTCAACTCGCTGAACGTGGCCAACCCGCGCAACCTGGTCGGCCTCATCATCGGCGCCGCGGTGGTCTTCCTCTTCTCCGGCCTGGCCATCAACGCGGTCTCCCGCTCGGCCGGCGCCGTGGTGATGGAGGTCCGCCGGCAGTTCCGCGAGCTGCCCGGCATCATGGACCGCACCCAGCGCCCCGAGTACGGCAAGGTCGTCGACATCTGCACCCGGGACGCGCAGCGCGAGCTGATGACCCCCGGCCTGCTGGCCATCCTGGCCCCGATCGCCGTGGGCTTCGGCCTCGGCCCGGGCGCGCTGGCCTCGTACCTGGCCGGTGCGATCGGCGCGGGCACCCTGATGGCCGTCTTCCTGGCCAACTCCGGTGGCGCCTGGGACAACGCCAAGAAGCTGGTGGAGGACGGCGCGTACGGCGGCAAGGGCTCCGAGTCGCACGCCGCGACCGTCATCGGCGACACGGTCGGTGACCCGTTCAAGGACACCGCCGGCCCGGCGATCAACCCGCTGATCAAGGTGATGAACCTGGTCTCGCTGCTGATCGCCCCGGCCGTGGTGGCCTGGAGCGTGGGCGACGACAAGAACCCCGCGCTGCGCATCACGGTCGCCGTGGTGGCCGCGCTGATCATCGTGGCCGCGGTGGTGTTCAGCAAGCGCAAGGGCATCGCGATGGACGACTCCGACAGCGGTGCCGGCACGCCGGACCAGAAGGTGGAGACGGTCAACGCCTGACCCGGACGACGCGACGGTTCCCGGTCGGCCTCGGCCGGCCGGGAACCGTGCCGTCCGGCGGTCCCGTGCACGAAACCTGACCGGTGGCACTTCCACCGCAAGGTCGTACGCTGCTTCGCATGCGTACGCGCCGGGCGGCAACCGCCGGAAAGCTCACGGTGGTCCTGGCCACGCTGGTCCTCGTCGTCGCCGGCTGCGGCGGCCCCAGCCCGCAGGCCTGGGCCGCGTCGGTCTGCCAGGCGCTCAGCCCGTGGCGGGCCGAGATCAACAAGCTGACCAGCAGCACCCAGCAGCAGATGACCGCGCGGACCACCCCGGCCCAGGCGAAGGAGAACCTGGTCCGGCTCTTCGCCGGGGCCGAGGAGGCCAGCGAGACCGCCCGGCGCAAGGTCGAGGAGGCGGGCGTGCCGGAGACGGACCACGGCGACGAGATCTCCCTCGGGTTCCGCGCCTCGCTCAGCAAGGTGCGGGACGCGTACGGGCGGGCCCGGGACACCATCGACCGGCTGGACACCGCCCAGGCCGGCCCGTTCTACGACGGCGTGCGGGCCGCCGTGGACACGCTCAACACGGAGTACGACGCGAGCGCGCTGGACACCAGCAAGCTCAACTCGCCCGAGCTGAAAAAGGCCTTCGACGAGGTCCCGGAGTGTCGCTGACCCCACCCTCGGAGAACCCGGCCCGCCAGCCCTCGCTGTTCTCCACCGAGGCGGCCGATCCGTCGCTGGCGGACCTCGCCGGCCTGCTCGCCGGGCCTGGTGAGGTGGTCCGGATGGGTGGGACGGCCCGGATCTCCGTGGTGGTGGACGCCGCCTGGCGGGTGCACGTGCTGGTGGCCGAGCTGGGCGCCCGGGGGATACCGGCGAGCTGGGAGCCCACCGGGGACGGGCGGCACCTGGTGCGCACCGCGTACGCCACCACGCTGTCCCCGCTCGCCCTGGCCTGGCTGCGCGGCACGGTGAAGCGGCCCCCGGCGGCGTTCCACCTCAACGGGCGGCGGCTGCGGCTCTGGCTCGCCGCAGCCGGGGCGGCCGACCCGGCCGGGTTCCGGCTCCGGCTCGGCCCCGCCGACGAGGAGTGCTGGCCGCCGGTGCGCGCCGCGCTGGCCGCCGTGGGGCTCCCGGCCGCGTTCGTGGAGGCGGACGAGGGCGGGCCGGCGTACCGGATCACCGGGCGACGGCGCGTGAACCGGCTGGCGGAGCTGGTGGGGGACCGGCCGCGGGCCGTCCCGGCGGCCGAGTGGCCGGGGACGCACGGCTGACCCTCCGGCGCAAGCCCGCCGCGTGTCCGATCCCGGACACACCGTGCGGAGGTTTGCGCAGGAAAACGACCGGTGCCCCCTCCGCCATGGGTGCGTGATCGTCACAGTGACCCGCTCGGCGCCCTACCCACGGTGTACGGTGGCGCCGTCCGGCGGGGTGCCGGCCGATGGTCGACGCCCACCTGATCATTTGCCGCCCACGAAACCCGGAACGCGGACGGCGCGTTACGTTGGACATCCGGACCGCCGGTGGTCCGGCAAGGTGCAACACGCCCCGAAGCGGGCATTGCGTAGGAGTGAGGTCGGGGAGAGACGTGCCGAGCAACGCTGGAACCACCCGTCTGGTCATCGTCGAGTCACCGGCGAAGGCCAAGACGATCTCGGGCTACCTCGGCCCGGGTTACGTCGTGGAGGCCAGCTTCGGCCACGTCCGGGACCTGCCCCGCAACGCCGCCGAGATCCCGGCCGCCTACGAGGACAAGCCCTGGGCCCGGCTCGGCGTGGACGTGGACAACGGCTTCGCCGCGCTCTACGTGGTCTCCGCCGACCGGAAGAAGCAGATCACCAAGCTGAAGTCGCTGGCCAAGGAAGTCGACGAGATCTTCCTCGCCACGGACGAGGACCGCGAGGGCGAGGCGATCGCCTGGCACCTCGTGGAGACGTTGAAGCCCAAGGTGCCGGTCAAGCGGATGGTCTTCCACGAGATCACCAAGCCGGCCATCCAGGCCGCCGTCGCCAACCCCCGGGAGATCGACCGGGACCTGGTCGACGCCCAGGAGGCCCGGCGCATCCTCGACCGGCTCTACGGCTACGAGGTCTCCCCGGTGCTGTGGCGCAAGGTCCGCAGCGGCCTCTCCGCCGGCCGGGTGCAGTCCGTGGCGACCCGCATCGTGGTCGAGCGGGAGCGGCAGCGGATGGCGTTCCGCACCGCCGAGTACTGGGACATCCTGGCCACCCTCGCGGTGGCGAACCCCGGCGAGGGGCCGCGCACCTTCAACGCCACCCTCATCGCGCTGGGCGGCGACCGGATCGCCACCGGCAAGGACTTCGAGCCCACCACGGGCCGGGTCCGGGCCGGCGCCGGCGTGGTGCACCTGGACGAGAGCGGCGCCCGGGGTCTGGCCGCGCGACTGGACGGCCGTCCCTTCACGGTCACCCGGGTCGAGGAGAAGCCCTACCGCCGCCGCCCGTACGCGCCGTTCATCACCTCCACCCTCCAGCAGGAGGCGGCCCGCAAGCTCCGGCTCTCGTCGCAGCAGACGATGCGCACCGCGCAGCGGCTCTACGAGAACGGCTACATCACCTACATGCGTACCGACTCGGTGAACCTGTCGGAGACCGCCATCGCGGCGGCCCGCCGGCAGATCGGCGAGCTGTACGGCGAGCGCAGCGTGCCGCCGGAGCCGCGCCGCTACACCGGCAAGGTGAAGAACGCGCAGGAGGCGCACGAGGCGATCCGCCCGGCGGGTGACAACTTCCGCACCCCGGGCGAGGTGGCCAAGGAGCTGTCGGCCGAGGAGTTCAAGCTCTACGAGCTGATCTGGCGGCGCACCATCGCCTCGCAGATGACCGACGCGGTCGGCTCCAGCGTCTCGGTGCGCATCCGGGCGCTCTCCTCCGCCGGCGAGGAGGCCGACTTCGGCGCCACCGGCAAGACCATCACCGACCCCGGCTTCCTGCGCGCCTACGTCGAGTCCAGCGACGACGAGAACGCCGAGGCCGAGGACGCCGAGCGGCGGCTGCCCACCCTGACCAAGGACCAGCCGCTCACCGCCGACGAGCTGGCCCCCCAGGGGCACCACACCCAGCCGCCCGCCCGCTACACCGAGGCGTCGCTGGTGAAGGCCCTGGAGGAGCTGGGCATCGGCCGCCCGTCGACCTACGCGTCGATCATGCAGACGATCCAGGACCGCGGGTACGTCTTCAAGCGCGGCCAGGCCATGATCCCGTCGTTCCTGGCGTTCGCGGTGATCGGGCTGCTGGAGCGGCACTACCCGCGCCTCATCGACTACGACTTCACGGCCAGCATGGAGAACGAGCTGGACGAGATCGCCGGCGGCGACCACGCGGCCGTCGACTTCCTCACCTCCTTCTACTTCGGCAGCGCCAACGGCACCGGCGACCAGGCCATCGCCCACGCGGGCGGGCTGAAGAAGCTGGTCACCGAGAACCTCAGCGACATCGACGCGCGCAGCGTCAACTCGATCCCGCTCTTCACCGAGGACGACGGGCGCGAGGTCGTCGTCCGGGTCGGCCGCTACGGGCCGTACCTCCAGCGGGCGCTGCCGGGCGAGCAGCCCACGCCCGCCGCGGAGGGCGAGGAGGGCGGCAGCCAGGGCGACCGGGCGCCGATCCCCGAGGGGCTGGCCCCCGACGAGCTGACCCCGGAGAAGGTGCACGAGCTGTTCCTCGGCGGCGGGGGCGAGCGCAAGCTCGGCGACGACCCGGCCACCGGCGAGCCGATCCTGCTCAAGTCCGGCCGGTTCGGCCCCTATGTGGCCAGCGGCGAGCGGAAGTCCTCGCTGCTGCGCTCGCAGTCGCCGGACAGCCTCACCCTTGAGCAGGCGTTGCAGCTGCTCCGCCTGCCCCGGCTGATCGGCACCGACCCCGAGGGCGCCGAGGTGGTGGCCAACAACGGCCGCTACGGGCCGTACGTCAAGCGCGGTGACGAGTTCCGCTCGCTGGACTCGGAAGACAAGATGTTCACCGTCACGCTGGACGAGGCGCTCGCCCTGCTGGCCGCCCCGAAGACCCGGCAGCGCCGGGCCGCCGCGCCGCCGCTGCGGGAGATGGGCAACGACCCGACGACCGAGAAGCCGCTGGTCATCAAGGACGGCCGGTTCGGCCCGTACGTCACGGACGGGGAGAGCAACGCCTCGCTGCGGCGCGGCCAGACCCCGGAGGCGCTGACCCTCGAGGAGGCCTCCGAGATGCTCGCCGAGAAGCGGGCGAAGGGTCCGGCGCCGAAGAAGAAGGCGGCGAAGAAGGCCGCCCCGGCCAAGAAGACGACCGCGGCGAAGAAGACCGCCGCGGCGAAGTCCACGGTCGCCAAGAAGACCACGACGGCCAAGACCACCACCGCCAAGAAAACTCCGGCCAAAAAGGCAACGCCCAAAAAGGCGACCACCTCGCCGGAGTAACGCTCTCTTCGAGATCTTGGAAGGAAATGGCCCTCATGGGGGCTGTTTCCTTCCAAGATCTTTTCTTTGTCCACAGGGGCGGCGAGGAGAGGTGGGTCGGGGGCAGGGTTGGTGGGTGGGGAGTTCCTGGGCGGGGTTGCGGCGGGCGGTGCCGGGCGATGACGCGGACGAACTGACGTGGTTGCTCTTCCGGCAGGAGGACGTGATCTCCCTGGCACAGGCGCGGGAGCACCTCACCAGCAAGGCGATCCGGCACCGGGTGGCGGCCGGTCGGTGGCGTCGGGCGCACCGTGCGGTCCTCGTCGCGCACAACGGCCCGATCGGTGCGGCCCAGCTCCGATGGATCGCCGTGCTGGCCGCCGGTTCCACCGCACTGCTCGGCGGGCTCACCGCCGCCCAGGCGGGCGGCCTGCGCGGGTTCCCCGATCGGGTCGTGCACCTGCTGCTGCCGGCGACCCGTCGTCGTGCCCCGCTGCCAACGGGTGTTCGGGCGCACCGGACCAGTCACCTGCCCGACCGGGACGTGCTCCCGCTGGGACAGCCACCGCGGACGACGGCCGCCCGGTCGATCGTCGACGCGGCCCAGTGGGCGTTCAACGACGGGCAGGCCCGGACCGTCGTAGCGGCGGCATTCCAGCAGCGGTTGGTGGGCGGCGACGACCTGCACGAGGTCATCGACCGGATGCCGCGCCTCCGCCGGCGCCACCTGATCCTGACCACCGCGACGGACGCCGCCGGTGGCGCGCATTCGCTGGGCGAGCTGGACCTGTTGGGCCTGGTCCGCCGTGCCGGGCTGCCGGAACCGACACGCCAGCAGGTTCGGCGGGATGCGGCTGGCCGACGCCGCTACCTGGACGCGTACTTCGAGGAGTGGCGGGTGCACGTCGAGGTGGACGGTGGCCAGCATCTCGACCCGGCCCACGCCTGGGCGGACATGCGCCGGCAGAACGACCTCTGGATGGAGGGCGGCCGCGTCCTCCGGTTTCCCTCGTGGGCCCTGCGCGTAGACCCCGAGGCGGTCGTCACCCAACTCCGCGCCGCCCTTCACGCCGGCGGCTGGCGCGGCTGACGGCTCCCCGAGATCTTGGAAGGAACCGGCCCCCATGAGGGCCCTTCCCTTCCAAGATCTTCAGAATCAGGCGCCCAGCACCTGCTGGAGGTAGGGGTTGGTGAAGCGGTTGTCGGGGTCCACGTGCTTGCGGACCGTCAGGAAGTCGGTGAACTTCGGGTAGGCCGTGGCCAGGGACTCCGCGGTCCGCCAGTGCAGCTTGCCCCAGTGGGGTCGGCCGCCCAGGTCGGTGGCGACCTCCTCGAAGGCCCGGAAGTACGGCTCGTACGGCATTCCCACGTACTGGTGGATGGCGACGTACGCGGAGTCCCGCCCGTACCCGTGGGAGAGCCAGATGTCGTCGGCCGCGGTGAACCGCACCTCGACCGGGAACAGCACCTTGAACGGCAGCCCGTCCACGATCCGCTGCAGTTCCGCCAGCGCGGTGGGCAGGGCGGCGCGCGGTAGGCCGTACTCCATCTCCACGAAGCGGACCCGGCGCGGGGTGCAGAAGACCCGGTCGGAGCGGCCGGTGTAGGTGCGTTCGGTGAGCGCCCGGGCGGAGATCGCGCTGATCCCGGGGGCGAGCGAGGGCACGGCGCGGCCCAGCCGGCAGGCACCGGAGAAGACGGTGTTGGAGAGGAACTCGTCGTCCAACCAGCCGCGCCAGCGGGGCAGCGGCCGGTCGTCGGCGGGTACCCGGTCGTTGGTCTTGACCTGCACCCGGTCGGTGTAGGGGAACCAGTAGAACTCGGCGTGGTCGTGCTGTTCGACGAGGCCGGGCAGGTCGTCGAGCACGGCGGCGAGCGCCGCCGGGCGCTCGTGCGCGCGGAGCACGAACGCGTCGACGCAGCGCAGCGTGAGCTCGACCAGCACTCCGACGGCGCCGAGCCCGACCCGGGCGGCGGCGAACACGTCGCGGTGCTCGTCGGCGGAGCAGCGCAGCACCTCGCCGGTGCCGGTGACCAGGGTCAGCGCCGTGACGAAGGTGGACAGGCAGCCGAGTTTCGCGCCGGTGCCGTGGGTGCCGGTGGAGAGCGCCCCGGCGACGGTCTGCGCGTCGATGTCGCCGAGGTTGGGCAGTGCCAGGCCGTGGGCGGCGAGCAGGTCGTTGAGGGTGTGCAGGGTCATTCCGGCCGGTACGGTGACCAGGCGGCGAGCGGTGTCGACGGTGACCCCGGTGGCCAGGTCGGCGAGGTCGAGCCGGTGCCCGTCGGCGACGGCGGTGCCGGTGAAGGAGTGTCCGCTGCCCACCGCCCGGATCGTCCGGCCGGTGTCGGCGGCGTGGCGCACCGCCTCGGCGACCTCCTCGACGGTGCGCGGGCGCACCGTGAGGGCGGCGGTGCTGCGCTGGTTGCCGGCCCAGTTGGACCAGGCGGCTGCCGTGCCGGCCATGGGGACGCTCCTCGACGTGAATATGAACTGACTTCATATCAGGAACGTTGTACCTGGTAAATACCGCAATCGAGCCCGGCTCGTTGTACCGGTAGTCACAGACTCGTGACGTGCAGATATGTTCATCCGTCGAAGGGGGGTGGCGCCGAGTGTCCACACCAGCCGCCACGACCGGGCCGCTGCGTCGGGTACCGGTGCAGGGTCGAAGTGTCGCGCGTGTCCAGCGGATGCTGGACGCCTGCGCCGAGCTCGTCGACGAGGTGGGGTACGAGGGTTTGACCACGACCCTTCTCGCCGAGCGTGCCGAGGTGGCGATCGGGTCGGTCTACCAGTTCTTTCCGGACAAGCGGGCCATCGTGCAGGCGCTGACGCTGCGCACGATGGAGTCCTATCTCCAGCGGCTCGACGAGAGGTTCTCCTCCGCCGACCTGACCCACTGGTGGGACGGCGTCGACGCGGCCATCGACGAGTACATCTCGATGCACCGCACGGTCCCGGGCTTTCGTACCCTGCACTTCGGCGACGTGGTCGACCTGCACCTGCTCGACGAGCAGCGGGACAACAACGGGGTGATCGCGGATCAGCTCGCCCGGGTGCTCACGGAACGGTTCGGTCTGGCCGGCGTGCCCGACCTCCGCTTCCACCTGGAGGTCGCGGTGGAGGCCGCGGACTCGCTGATCAAGCTGGCGTTCCGGCGGACGACCGAGGGCGACGAGCGGGTGCTGGTCGAGGCGAAGGCGCTCATCCGGGAGTACCTGCACCGGCAGGTCGACGCCCGGACCGAGGCCGTCCAGCAGGGTTGAGCAGGACGTCACCGCTCTGGTGCCGGCGGTGACGATTGAAGGTGCGAACGCCCGGGTGCGACCGGGCAGGAGACGAGCGGCGGGTTCCCGAGGTGCGCCGGGACCCGCCGTCACCATCTAGAGGAACGCGTGGCCCTCGCCCCGGTAGGTCGGCACGGTGGCCACCACGCTGTCGCCGTCGACCAGGTGCACCTCGTTGACGTGCTCGCACAGCTCGCCGGCCTTGGCGTGGCGGAACCACACCCGGTCGCCGATCCGCAGGGCGGTGGCGGCGTCGCCGGCCAGCGGGGTCTGCACCTCGCCCGCGCCCTCCGCGCCCAGCAGCTTCAGCCCGGCCGGCAGCCACGGCCGGGGCAGCCGGCTGTCCGCGGCCGGCCCCGACGCGATCCAGCCGCCGCCGAGCACGGTGGCCAGCCCGGGCCCCGGGCGGCGGACCACCGTGCAGGCGAAGAACGCCGCCGGGGTGGGGCGCCAGGCACGGTACGCGTCGAAGAGCGTCGGCCCGTACAGGCCGGACCCGGCGGTGACCTCGGTGACCGCGGGGTCGGCGCTGGTGGCGGCCACGCTGCCGGTGCCGCCGCCGTTGACGAACTCCAGGTCGGCGTGTTCGCGCACCGCGGCGACCGCGGCCGCCCGGCGGGCCAGCAGTTCCCGGTACGACCCGCGCTGGGTGACCCGGATGGCCGTGCCGAGCACCGCATTCCCGGGCGGGGCGTCCCCGAGGCCGGCGATCTGCGCCTCGTACGACATGAGCCCGACCAGCCGGAAGCCCGGCCGGCCGGCGACGGCGGCGGCGAGCGTGCCGGCCGCCCCGGCGCTGTGCACGGGTGAGCGCCGCACGCCGACGTGCACCCGGCCGCCGAGCGGCCGCCAGGAGGCGTCCAGTTCGAGGCAGATCCGCAGCGCCGGCCGGCGACCGGGCGGGCAGACCTGGTCGATCAGGTCGAGCTGGCCGGCGTCGTCGACCATCAGGGTCACCGCCTCGGCGAGCGCCGGGTCGGCGGCCAGTTCGGCGAGCGCCCCGCGGTCGGCGGTCGGATAGGCGACCAGCACGTCGTCGCTGACGCCGCTGCGGGCGAGCCAGAGCGCCTCGGGGAGGGTGAACGCCATCACGCCGCGCCAGCCGGGCCGGGCCAGCGCCCGGGTCAGCAGATCCCGGACCCGGACCGACTTGCTGGCGATCCGGACCGGCTTGCCGGCCGCCCGGTCGACCAGCGCGCCGGCGTTCGCGTCGAAGGCGGAGAGGTCGACCACCGCGTACGGCGGGTCGAGGTGGGCGGTCGCCCGATCGAGGCGATCGCGAAGTTTGTCACGGTCGATGGCCACGTGTGCACGCTAACTGTCTGGGCGCCAATGCGAAATACCCTCGCGTCTGTCCGGGCTGCGGGTGGTGGTCCCGGCGGCCTAGGCTCGGCGAGCAGGCGAATGTCGCGGAGGGGGTCGCAGCTCGCCGCGACTAGAGTGTTCCACCGGGGATGCCCAGCTCTGGGCCGGCACGTGGAGGTACGGCCATCGAAAGCCAGAACAACGGCGAGTCGCCCGGCGTGTCGTCGCCCGCCGACCGCTCCGGCGCGGCCGCCATCCGGTCGGTGCTGCGCATCCGGCCGTTCCGCCGGCTGTGGATCGTGCTCGGCGTCGCCTCCTTCGGCGACTGGCTCGGCCTGCTCGCCACCGCTCTCTTCGCCGCCGCCCAGGTCTCCGGCAGCACCGCCCAGGGTGCCGCCTTCGGCGGCGTGACCGCGATCCGGCTGCTCCCGGCGCTGGTGCTCGGTCCGGTGGCGGGCGTCTTCGCCGACCGGTTCGACCGGCGGTGGACGATGGTCATCTGCGACCTGCTGCGCTTCGTGCTCTTCGCCTCGATCCCGCTCTACGCGCTCACCGGCGCCGCGGGAGGGCTGGTGGTCGGCTGGGCGTTGATCGCCACGTTCCTGATCGAGTCGGTCACCCTGCTGTGGATCCCGGCCAAGGAGGCCGCGGTCCCCAACCTGATCCCGCGCACCCGGCTGGAGACGGCCAACCAGCTCACCCTGATCACCACGTATGGCCTGACCCCGGTGGCCGCGGCCATCGCCCTGGCCGTGCTCGACCGCGGGGTCCGCGGGGCGGTCGGCGGCGAGCTGCCCGACTGGGCCGAGCCGGCCCAGCTCGCCCTCTGGTTCAACGCCTTCTCCCGGCTGGCCACCGCGCTGGTGGTGGCCCTCGGGATCAAGGAGATCAGCGAGGCCCAGCGCGGCGAGACGGAGCGCGTCGAGCAGAGCATGTTCCGCCAGTTCGCCGACGGCTGGAAATACATCGGCCAGACCCCACTGGTACGCGGCCTCGTGCTGGGCATCTTCGGCGCCTTCGCCGGCGGCGGCATCGTGGTCGGCACCGCGAAGTTCTTCGCCAGCTCACTCGGCGCCGGTGACGCCGCCTTCTCACTGCTCTTCGGCGCGATCTTCGTCGGCCTGGCGCTGGGCATCGGGCTCGGGCCGATGATCGTCCGGGACATGTCCCGGCGCCGCTGGTTCGGCATGAGCATCGTGCTGGCCAGCGCCTCGGTGCTGGTGCTCGCCTTCGCCATCCACCTGTCCATGGCGATGCTCGGCGCGATCCTGGTCGGCGCGGGCGCCGGCATGGCCTTCCTGGCCGGCACCACCCTGCTCGGCGGCGAGGTCGCCGACGAGGTGCGCGGCCGGGTCTTCGCGGTGGTGCAGATCGGCACCCGGCTGGTGCTGATCCTGGCCATCGCGCTGAGCAGCCTCCTGGTCGGCGTCGGCGGCTCCCGCCAGCTGACCATCGCCGACCTGGGCATCTCGGTCTCCTCGACCCGCCTGCTGCTGCTCGCCGCGGGCGCCGCCGGCATCTTCGCCGGGATCAGCGCCTTCGGCCAGATGGACGACAAGAAGGGCGTCCCGGTCCTGGCCGACCTCTGGGGCTCGATCCGGGGCCGCCCGCTCATGCCGTCCGAACCCTTCGTCTCCAGCGGCCTCTTCGTGGTCTTCGAGGGCGGCGAGGGCGCCGGCAAGTCCACCCAGCTCGCCGCGCTCGCCGACCGGCTGCGCGAGCAGGGCCGGGACGTCGTGGTCACCCGCGAGCCCGGGGCCACCGGCATCGGGGAGCGGATCCGCTCGCTGGTGCTGGAGACCTCCGGCGACGAGGCCCCGTCGCCCCGCGCCGAGGCGCTGCTCTACGCCGCCGACCGGGCGCACCACGTGGCCACCGTGGTCCGACCGGCACTGATCCGCGGCGCGGTCGTGATCAGCGACCGGTACGTCGACTCGTCGCTGGCTTACCAGGGGGCCGGGCGGACCCTGCCGGTCCAGGAGGTCTCCTGGCTCTCCTCGTGGGCCACCGGAGGGCTCAAGCCCGACCTCGTGGTGCTCCTCGACGTCGACCCGCACACCGGCCGCTCCCGCGTCGACTCCCGCAGCCAGGGCACCGACCGGCTGGAGGCCGAGTCGCTCCCGTTCCACGAGCGGGTCCGGTACGCCTTCCTCGACCTGGCCGCCGCCGACCCCAAGCGCTACCTGGTGCTCGACGCGTCCCGCCCGGCCGAGGAGATCGCCGCGGCGGTCGCCCGGCGGGTGGAGGAGTTCCTCGTCGACCCGGCCGGCATCGTGCACCCGCGCCCGGCCCAGGGCCCCGACACCACGATCCAGCCCGAGTTATCCGACGCGGAGCTGGTGACGATGGAGCGCCCCCGACGATGACGGACGTCTTCGCCGACCTGGTCGGGCAGGACGAGGCGGTGGCCACGCTCCGGCGGGCCGCCGCCTCGGCCGCCGCCCTGCTGCGCGCCGCCGCCCCGGCGGTGGCGCGGGCTAGCGGCGGAGCGGGCCCGGCCGGCGGCGACGACCTCGACGCGCTCGCCGAGGAGTTCGACGAGCCCGCCGGCGCCGCGCGCGACGGCGCGGACGGCGTCGCCCCCGGCGCCGGGATGACCCACGCCTGGATCTTCACGGGGCCGCCCGGCTCCGGCCGGTCGGTGGCCGCGCGCGCCTTCGCCGCCGCCCTGCAGTGCGTGCACGGCACCGGCTGCGGCCACTGCCCCGGCTGCCACACCACCCTCACCGGCACCCACGCCGACGTGCGGCTGGTGGTGCCCGACGGGCTCTCCATCGGCGTGAACGAGATGCGCGCGCTGGTGCTGCGGGCGGCCAGCACGCCGTCCGGTGGCCGCTGGCAGGTCGTCATCATCGAGGACGCCGACCGCCTCACCGAGGCCGCCGGCAACGCGCTGCTCAAGGCCATCGAGGAGCCGCCGCCGCGTACCGTCTTCCTGCTCTGCGCCCCCTCCACCCACCCGGACGACATCTCGGTGACCATCCGGTCGCGGTGCCGGCTCGTGCCGCTGCGGCAGCCGCCGGCCGGCGCGGTGGCCGAGGTGCTCGTACGCCGGGACGGCATCGCCCCCGACGTGGCCGAATGGGCCGCCGCGGCGGCGCAGGGACACGTGGGTCGGGCCCGGCGGCTGGCCCGTGACCCGGAGGCCCGGCAGCGCCGTGACGCCGTGCTCGCCGTGCCGCGCCGGCTGACCGGGGTCGGTGCCGCGTTCGACGCCGCCTCCGCGCTGATCGAGGCCGCCGAGGCGGAGGCCGCCGCGGCGGTCGCCGAGACGGACGAGTCGGAGCGGGCCGCGCTCCAGACCGCGCTCGGCGCGGGCGGCACCGGCCGGGGTGCGGCCGGGGCCATGCGGGGCGCCGCCGGGCAGCTCAAGGACCTGGAACGGCGGCAGAAGTCGCGGGCCACCCGCGCCCAGCGGGACGCGCTCGACCGGGCGCTGGTCGACCTGGCCGGCTTCTACCGGGACGCGCTCACCATGGCGCTGCGGGCGCCGGTCGCCCCCGTGCACACCGACACGGCGGCGCTGGCCGCGGCCGGCGCGCAGAAGTGGGACGCCGATGGGGCGCTGCGCCGGCTGGAGGCCGTGCTGGAGTGCCGGGCGGCGATCGAGGCGAACGTCAAGCCGCGGATCGCGGTGGAGGCCATGATGCTCGCCCTGTGGAAGGGCTGAGACGCCGGTTCGAGGTTGTCCACAGGGCATCGACAGGCTTTGTTGACTACGGTACGGTCCGGTGTGGCCACGCGGTGACGGTGGCGGCACGCTCAGTGACGGGGTCAGCCGGGAGGAGTCCGCCGATGTCACGGGGGGAGATCGACGAAGCCTGGATCGAGGAGGCGGTGCGGCGCTACCGGCGCATCGAGACCCTCCAGGCCGAGTTCGACCAGGCGGTGGCGACGGTCGAGGTCACCGTCCGTTCGCCGGACGGCCTCGTCGAGGTGGTGGTGACCGCCGGCGGTCGGATCACCGACGTGCGTTTCCTCGGCCCGCTGCACCAGCGCAACCCTCGGGACGTCGCCGGCTCGGTGCAGGCCGCCGTGACCGCCGCCGCCGACGCGGCGCAGTGGGCCCGGGAGAAGCTGCACAACGAGACCTTCGCGGCCTACCGGCCGCTGGCGGGAGCCTGACATGGAGACGCTGCGCGCGCTGGCCGCCCGCCTGGACGAGGCCGGCGCGACCCTCGCCACGCTGGCCCACACGGTCACCGCCACCGACCCGCCGCACCCCGCGTTCGGCGCCCACGCCACCGGCCGGCCCGGCGAGGTCGGCCGCGCCCTGCACCGGCAGTGGACCGAGGCCACCGGCGACCGGGCCCGCGAGGCGCAGGCCGCCGCCAACCGGCTGGCCGCCGCCGCGGCCGCCCTGCGCAGCGCCGCCGACCGCTACCCGGCGACCGACGAGTCCGTCGCGCGGCGGCTGGCCCGGGAGGCGTGATGGACGCCCTCGACCGCCTCGCCGAGCCGGGTCTCGACCTGCTCGTCCGGGTCGACGCGCTGCTCGCTGCCGGTGCGCCCGAGGGGCACCGGCTCTGGCCGCTGCTGCGCCGGATGCGGGTGCTCCCCGGCGCGGCGGTGCGCGAGTTCCTCGACCTGCACCCGGCGCCGCTGACCGGCGCCGGCCACGCCGTGCGCCGGCTCGTCCGGGGGTACGACGACACCGGCGCCGTTCTGGCCGACCCGGTCGCCTGGTCCGGGCCGGCCGCCGCGGCCTACGACGAGGCCCGCACCGCCCTGCTCCGGCACCTCGACGAGGGGCCGGAGAGCCTGGTCGGGCGGCTGGAGTCGACCGCCGGCTACGCCGACGCTCTGGCCGACTGGGTGGAGGGGAGCCGGGCCGCGCTGGCCCGGGCGCTGGCCGAGGCGCTGCGCTCGGCCGAGGCGGTCACGGTGCACGTCGCCACCCGCGCGGGGGCCGAGCCCGGCCGGTCCGGGGCCTTCGCGGCCGCCGAGATCGCCACGCGGGTGCTGGGCGTGCTCGGCGTGGCCTACGACGGCGCGGAGACGCTGCTGCGGCAGTGGGCGCCGAGCCTCACCGAGACGACCTGGCGGGACCGGCCCACGAGCGTGCCCCGCTACGGGGGCACCACCCGGATCGGGCACTGACCGGAGCCGCGCAAGCCCACGGCGTCGCACGCCGAACCGGCCGTGGCCGGGCTCCGGCGGCGACGCCGTGGCTTCCCCTGCACCCCCCGCAGGTATGGCTTCACTCAACGCGGTCGGCCGCCGTTTGTCCCGTAACTGACTCATGTTTCAGCCGTCCGGGCGAGGCCCAACGACACGAGGGGTCGGGATCGGTTCGGTCGAGTCGACAATCATGGATCGCTGCGGCGGGTGACCGGACGGCGACGGGCGGCCGGCCCGGATCCGTCCGGAGGTCGTAGGGTGGTGGACATGGGCATGCTCTGCGCGGTCAGTTTCAACCGGTACGGGCGCCTCTTCTACCTCGACCCGGGCGAGCTGCGCCCCCAGGTGGGCGACAAGGTGCTGGTGCCCACCGACGACGGGCCCGAGGTGGCCGAGTGCGTCTGGGCCGCGCAGTGGGTCAGCGAGGACACCGAGGGCTTCCCCCGCCTCGCCGGCCTGGCCGGCGAGGACGACCTGCGCCGCGACGAGCTGCTGCGCCGCCGGAAGGCCGACGCCAAGGTGGCCGCCAAGCGGCTGATCCGGGAGCACGGCCTGCCCATGAAGGTGGTGGCGATCGACCACGTCTTCGCCACCCCGGAGACCGGCAGCGACCGCACGACCGTCTACTTCACCGCGCCGCACCGGGTCGACTTCCGCTCCCTCGTCCGCGACCTGGGTGCGACCCTGCACTGCCGGGTCGAGCTGCGGCAGCTCTCCGCCCGGGACTCGGCGCGCGTGCAGGGCGGCATCGGATCCTGCGGGCGGGACCTGTGCTGCGCCACCTTCCTCACCGACTTCGAGCCGGTGACCATCCGGATGGCCAAGGACCAGGACCTGCCGCTGAACCCGCTGCGGATCTCCGGCGCGTGCGGCCGGCTCATGTGCTGCCTGAAGTACGAGCACCCGCTCTACCAGCGGTTCCAGGAGTCCGCGCCAGCCGTCGGCAGCCGCGTCTCCACGCCGGAGGGCGAGGGCAAGGTTGTCGGCCACAGCGTGCCCCGCGACTCGGTCACGGTGCGCCTCGACGCCGACGGCTCCCGCTGCTCGTGCAGCCGTGCGTCCGTGTGCGCCCCCCGCCAGGCCCACGACCAGCACTACTCCTGACCGCCGCCCCGCCCCCGCCTCCCCGCGCACCTCTCCGCGTTGCCTCCCCGCGTTGCCTCCCCGCGTTGCCTCTTCGCGTTGATCATGAAGTTAGCGGCGAAGTTGATCTCAATTCCTGCCGCTAACTTCATGATCAACGCTGCTTGACGGCTCGGTGCCGGTCAGCGGAGCACGATCGGAGGCTCGGCCAGGCGGGCGGTCAGGGGGTTCTTCGGGAGGATCCAGCTCGAGGTGGGGGACTGGTCGGGGTTCAGCTGCCAGGAGTGGGAGACCTTGTCGACGGCGATCGGGTAGATCGTCAATGTGCCGTCCGGGTCGATGCGGAGGCGGAGGAACGACTTCGAGTCCTCGATGCCCTGGCCGGCGAAGAGCTCGTTGACGTTCACCCCGAAGGATCCCGCCACGAGCAGGTAGAGCGCCACCAGCTGGCTGGCGACCAGCCCGCTCACCGGCCCGTACAGGACGGCGGCGGCGACCGCCGGCAGCGGCCACGGCCAGTCGTAGAACGGCAGCTGCAGCCAGAGCCACGTGCCGCCGGCGGCCAGCGCCACGTGGGCCACCCCGTGCGTCACGCCGAGAATCCAGTGCCTGGCGTGGCGCTTCCCGCCGGCGCTGGGCGGCTTGGCGAAGAACGCCGCGCCCAGCAACGTCACCGCCAGCATGATCACCAGCGGCACGCTGAACAGCCGCTGCTCCGTGGTGCCGACGTGGTTGCCCGCCACCCCGGCCATGGCCAGCATCAGCAGCGTGTGCAGGGTGCCCAGCAGGGTGGCGAAACCCGGGTTGCGGAACGGCAGCCGGGCGAAGATCCCCCAGCCGTACCGCCGGGAGCGGGCCTTGTCCGGGTAGCGGGCGGCCAGCTCGTATTCGCGGGTGCGGCTGGACCGGCGGGCCAGGGTGTCCCGCGGCGGCACTTCCAGCCGCTCGGGCAGCTGGTGCGTCGGGTAGAGGTAGGCGCCGCCACCCCCGCAGGTGATGAGCTGCCGCTCCGGGCCGGTGTAGCGGGCGTAGTGGTGCAGGTCGCCGGAGACCAGCAGCCGCACCTGCGCGCCGGTGGGCGCGACGATCGTACGGATGAAGTAGTCGATCGAGTCGTAGGCCGTGGGATGGTCGTGGGCCTTGACCCAGGTCGGCGCCGGCACCGCCAGGATCACCTTCGACCGTGGGGTGAGCTTCCGGGCCACCTCGTCGAAGTAGGTGAGCTGCGGGTCGTCCAGGTACGACCCGGACTGGTCGTCGAGGCCGAGCAGCCACCAGTCGGCGGGCAACTCCACGGCGAAGTACGAGCGCGACTGGCCGGTGCCCCAACCCGCGAAGTGCCGGTCCCGGGAGCGCACGAACAGCCGCAGGAACGCGGTCAGACCGTCGTACCAGTCATGGTTGCCGGGCACCGCGAAGAGCGTCGGGCGCTGCGGCGGCGCGATCGGCAGCGCGGCCTGGTACGGCCCCTTGCACCGGTCCTCGTACGCCTCGTACGCCGCCGACGGATAGACCTGATCGCCCCCCATCACCAGGGTCTGCGCCCGGGGCAGCCGGTGCCCGTCCACCTCCAGCTCCGGCCGGGCCAGCAGGTACGCCACCGAGTACGTGGCGTCGAAGCCGTCGCCCAGGTCGGCCACGTAGTCCAGCCAGAGCCCGCCGTCCGGCCCCACCTGCCGGAACGTGTCGTCGCCGAACGCGTTCTGCAACTCGCGCTTGTCCAGGTACGCACCGAACAAGATCGCCAGCAGGGTCCGCAGCCCGGTGCTGATGAGCAGCAGCGGCGCGAGCCACGGCACCGGCTTGCGCGGGGTGAAACCCAGCTCCAGTGGGTCGAGGCTGCGCGGGCGCCGGCTGGCCCGCTCGCCCGGGTGCGCCTCGGGGATCGGCTGCTGCGGGGGCACGTGATCGTCACTCACCCGCCGCAGGGTAGTCCCGACCGAGCGCGAAGTCTCTCCCGCGCACGTGCCGAAACTCCCGGATGTCCGTTTCAGAGGTCAGGGGGATCCTCGTTCGGCGTCCGGCGGGGTGTGCCGTACACTTGACGATCGTTGCCGCCTTAGCTCAGTCGGCTAGAGCGACGCACTCGTAATGCGTAGGTCGACGGTTCGATTCCGTCAGGCGGCTCGGTGAAGAAGCCCAGGTCAACGACCTGGGCTTCGCCGTTTCCCGAGGTCGACAACCTCGCCGCCGGCGGTGCCAGTCCGCAAATAGTCCGCATCCCGCGCCGCGACCGCCTCGTCCAGCCGGTTGGCGACCGCGTCCAGGTCGTCACCGAACAGCCCCGCGTACACGTCCAGCGTCATCGACGCGGAGGCGTGTCCGAGCATCCGCTGCACCGCCTTGACGTTGGCACCCGCCGCCACGGACCGACTCGCCGCCGTGTGCCGCAGGTCGTGAGGCGTGAGCCCGGCCAGCCCGACCGATGCCGCCGCCGGCGCGAAGACCCGTGACCGGAAGTTGGTGTTGCGAAGCGGCCCGCCATTCGGAGCGGTGAACACCAGCTGGTCCCGACGCTTTCCGGCGACGTGCGCGCAGGGCAAGCGTTTCTGTCGATGCGACGGGAAGTGCCTAGCGCTCTGACCTTGAAGGTTTGCCGGGTTGGTAGCGGCCTCTCCTACCGCGCAGCCCGCAAGGCGGCCGCGATCTGGACCACATCCAGGTCGACGACGAGCTCCTCGCCGTCCCACACCCCGCGCGAGGTGGTCGCCAGGCCGATCAGGGCCAGTTCGGCTGCATCGTCACGCAGCTCGTACTCTTCGCGGCTTTCCTCGCCAATCCCATCCAGTTCTTCGCGATCCCACGCAGCGACCGCCGACTCAGCCACCGACCGAGGCAACCGCACGCTGATCCGACTGACCTGGGGGTCGAGATGAGCCCCGATCGACGCCAGCACGGCCCGGTCCTGCTGGTACCTCACGTACTGCCCACGATCCTCCAAGGTCGCCGAGAGTACTCGGGCCCAACCGAGCCTCCGATCGCAAAGCCGGTGAACCTATGCGGTCACGGCACTAACGAGTGGGGTGCAGCGAAGGCCAGCGAGGCGAGGGCGAGCAATCCTGCTGCGGCGATGAAGGGAGCGCTGAGGCCGCCCGCATCGGCGACGCCGCCGCCGAGGACGGACCCGAGAGCCGCGGAGCCGATGCCGAAGAGGCGGGTGGAGGACACGACGCGGCCGAGCATTTCGTCGGGCGTGTGCAGCTGACGGGTGGAGCCGCCGACGACGCTGCCAGTGGTCGAGGCGATGCCTACGAACAGTAATGCGACACCAGCAGCCCACGGATTGCCGGCCAGCAGCACTGTGACCCAGGCGGCGGCTTGCACGCCGAGAGTGATCGCGTAGGCGGACCGTGCCGAGGGTGCGGCGGCGATGCGAGGAGCGAGCCAGCCTCCGGCGATGCCGCCGAGGGCGCCGCTCGCGATCAGCAAGCCGAATCCGAGCGTGCCGACGTGGAGCACGTCCTGGGCGTAGAGGACCAGCGTCGCGAAGGCGACGTTGTAGCCGAGGTTGTAGAACGCCATCCCCAGCGTCACGGTGCGCAGCTCAGGGTGCCGGACCAGGTGAGCCGTCACGGAGGCCGGGCGGCTATGACGCGAACTTCTTCCATTGCCCTTCGGAGACCACCTCGACCGAGCCGTCGACGACCTTGATGGCCGTCTGTTCGTCGATGGCGTAGGCCGGAACACCGATTTCGGCGGCCCAGCGCTCTGCGTCGGCCAGGGTGTTTGTTGGGAAAGCGTCCAGGTGCGGGAAGATCGAGAAGTCGACGACTCCCAGGGTGCGGTCGTCCGGCGCGGACGGCCACTCGACGAAGTACGTTCCGATCCGGGGCGTCATCACCATGCTTCCGGCACTCACTCCCACCCAGACCGTGTCGGGCAGCGATGGCAGCAGATCGGCCAGCCCGGACTCCCGCATCCAGTGGCACAGGTACGTCGCGTCGCCGCCGTCGACCAGGAGAACGTCGGCCTCCCGGACCCAGGGGACCCATCGCTCCGCGCCGATGGTGGGCAGTGCGGTGAGCTCGAGGACACCGAGCGACGCCCAACCCAGGCCGGACAGGTACTGAAACACGGGCTCGGCGGCTACGAAGCCCCGCACCGATTTCGGACCGCACATCGGGTGACCCCACTGTGCTGTCGGGACGCAGAGAGCGTGGCACTCGGCGACCGGCTTGCCGAGGAGCTGCACGAGCGCCGAGTGGATGCTTGGGTTCGTGACGCCGCCTGACGTGAGCAAGAGCTTCAAGATGCCTCCAGATTCGCGCGCGAAGGGTGGATGTACCTGAAGACCCGGGACCGTGCTGGAACTCATCGGAGGTCGCGCAACCTTTTCAGAGGACCCTCAGGTTGCCGGCTGCGATTGCCCACTAATCCTCCACCCGGTCCTACCCCGGACAGCACGTGCACCCGACTGACGCCCGCACGAGGCGCATGTCGCGGCGACCGCTCATCGCCATGTGAATGCGCGCGCGGCCTGCACTCCGCTGTCGCTCCGCACCAGACGTGCACGAGGAGTCAAAGCGGCGTTAGCGTGGGACAGGAAGGCCTCCTGGTCGCCGGAGCGGTTCCTAGACAGCTCCACCCCACCACCGGAGGCCTTCGTCATCACGTCTATCTACGTCGTGTCGTCACACGACCTCAACCAACCTGCCTGGGCAGTACGCCTAGAGGGTGGTGAGGAAAGCCCGGACCGCGGAGGCGAAGGCGTCGGGGGCGGTGGTGTAGATGAAATGGTCGGCGTCTAGTTCGGCCGACACGGTGCCGGCGCGGCGCTCGACCATGGCTCGGACCTGCTCGGGCGGGATGACGCCCTTGGTGCCGTGGATCAGCAGGGCTGGGCAGGTGGTGGCGGTCCAGTGGTTCAAGTGGTCACCGTGGACCTGCTCCTCGGACTGGTGCATGTCCTGGGGGTGGAAGGGCAGGCGCCAGGTGCCGTCGGCGTTTTCCCGGAGCCGATCTGAGAAGTACGGCGCCGCCGGGCCGAGGCCCGCGACAAGCGCGTCGCGGGTGGGTGCCTGGTAGGGCAGGTTCAGCAGGAAGTCCAAGGGGTTCGCCCCGTCGAGGCCGAAGGTGGTGGGACCCTCGGCGTTGACCAGCGCACTGACCCGCTCGGGGTGGCGGGCAGCGAACTGGTAGGCGTTGATGGCGCCGAGGGAGTGGCCGAGCAGTACGACTCGGTCCAGCTCCAAGTGGTCCAGGACGGCCCGGAGGTCGGCGAGGTACCCGTCCCGTGAGTAGTCGGTGGCGCGGTCGGACTCGCCGTGGCCGCGCTGGTCCAGGGCGATCAGCCGCCATTCGGGGCCAAGCGCTTGGGCGAGGGGGCCGAACGTCGCCCCCTCCGACAGGTGACCGTGCAGCGCGACCAGCGGTCGGCCGGTGCCGCTGAAGTCGAGGTAGGACAGCCGGCGGCCGTCGATGACGAGTTCGGCGCGGGCGGCGGTGTTTGTGGTGATGGCGCTCACTACAGCTCCTTCGTCTCGTTGCGATCGAGAAGACCGTAGCGCCAAATTGGGCGCTTGCGCAAGACGCTTGCCTAAGTCATCCGCATTAGGCGGTCGTCTCGTGCATGCGCACCAGGATCAAGTAACCTTCGGCCATGGGAAACCGTGAAGATCTGCTCGCCGGGGCCCGCCGTTGCCTGGAGGAGAAGGGGTGGGCGCGCACCACAGTCCGGGACATCACGGCCGCCTCCGGCGGAGTCAGCATGGCTGCCATCGGCTACCACTTCGGCTCCCGTGAGGCGCTGCTCAACGCCGCGCTGATCGACGCCATCGATGAATGGGGCACCGAGACAGGCCGCACCCTGGCTGCCTTCGGCGCGGAAGGTGCCGCCCCAGCCGAGCGGTACGAGGCAATGTGGGATCGGATCATCGAGTCCTTTTCCACCCATCGCACTCTGTGGCTCGCCTCGATCGAAGCACTCATCCAGGCCGAACACTCCGAGGACCTACGCCGCTACCTCGCCGGAGCCCAGGCCCAGGGGCGACTGGGCCTGGCGGCCATCCTCAACGGCGTCGAAGAGGACGCAGTCGGCGTCGAAGCAGCACGCAGCCTGGGCGCCGTTCAGATGGCTCTGCTGTCCGGCTTGATGACGCAATGGCTGACCGACCCCGACCAGGCTCCCACCAGCGCCGACGTGGTGGCCGGCCTCCGCGAGTTGACTCGGATAGTCGGACCCGATCACCCCTGACGGGTCAATCCACATGCATTGAGCAGCGAGCAACCATGGCGGCCTCCCCGGGCAGCCAAGCGAGCAGCCAGCCGGCGAGCAGGAGCGGACGATGGCGGGCGGAGACACCAGGTTGTGCACGGGGATCAGGCGGTGGACCAGCGGTCGGGAGCCGGCTCGTAATGCGTAGGTCGACGGTTCGATTCTGTCGGGCGGCTCGGCACAGAAGCCCAGGTCATCGGCCTGGGCTTCGCCATTTCCGAAGGCCGACAGGAGCGCCGTCGGTCGTGCAGTCCGCCTCCCGCGCCGCGACCGCCTCGTCCAGCCGGTTGGCGACCGCGTCCAGGTCGTCACCAACCAGGCCCGCGTACACGTCCAACGTCATCGACGCCGAGGGCGTGCCCGAGCATCCGCTGTACCGCCTTGACGTTGGCTCCCGCCGCGACAGCGAGACCCGCCGCGGTGTGCCAGAGGTCGTGCGGAGTCAGCCCGGCCAGCCCGACCCTCCCGGGAGGTTGGCCGGTCGGAGACTGCCCGACGAAGAGATCCATTTCTACCGTCGCCAGCACTTCACCTGCTACGCGGTGATCGGCCCCGGGCGGCTCGCCGGTCCCGCAGTCGCGCCCACGCTGCCCGCAGCTGCACCACCTCCTCGGGAGCGAATTGCAAGCCCTCGATCAACAGCCGCTGGTCGACCAGGTGGACGGGAATCACGATGCGGAGCTTCGCTAGCCTCTGCACGTGATCTTCTACCGCGCTACCGCGCCGGCAGACCTGGACCGCGTGACCTCCTGGGTCGTGACCGAGCCCGTCGGTTGGATCCCCGCCGACCGTTACCTGGCTGAACTGGCCGAGGACATGTACCGGCCGGAATGGACCTGGGTCGCCGAGCACGACGGCCGGGTCGTGGGACGGGCATTGTGGTGGGGGCCGAAGGGCAGGCTGCATCCGGTCGCGCTCGACTGCCTCGACGTGGATCCTGCCGTGGGCGACCGTGCGGCCGTCGCCGCCGAGCTGATCAGGGCCGCGCTGGCCGGGTTCCCGGAGCCGGTGCAGTACAGGATCAAGGTGACCGGTGGCTGGCGCGATGATCCAGCCACCTCGGCGGCCGTGGAGTGGCGGCGGGCGGCGGCGCACGCGGCGGGCCTCACCCGGGAGGTGGAGCGGCTGCAGTTCGAGTGGGCACCCGCCGACGGGGTGCCCTCCGTGGCCGGCAGGCTGCGGTTCGCCGAGGCCTCCGACGAGGAGTTCCTCGCAGTGTTCAGGAGAATCGCCGAGGGCAGCCTGGACGCCCAGACCCGTGCGAACCTGGCCGCCAAGGGCGTGGACGCGACCGCGCGCGAAGAGATGGACTTCTATCTTGGGGCGCCGGGCAAGCGGGAGTGGTGGCGGATCGCCTACACGCGCGAGGGTGAGGTGGCGGGCATGGCGATTCCCTCCGCGACCTCGTACAACGTAAACGTCGGCTATCTCGGGGTGGTGCCGGAGTTCCGCGGGCGCGGCTACGTGGACGAGGTGCTCGCCGAGATCACCCGCCTTCACGCGGCCAACGGGGAGTCGCACATCACCGCCACCACCGACATGGGTAACGCGCCTATGGCGGCCGCTTTCGGTCGCGCCGGATACCGCAACACGGGGATCCGGATCAACCTTTCCAACGACGTCCAGCCCTAGACGGGTAAAGGCCGGCGCCGGCACTGCAACGCACGAGCTCGGACCGCCTCGCCGAGGGCTACGGACCAGAGCGTGCGCCGCCTCCGTCGCTCGTAGGGAGTTCCAGCGGGAGATCAGCCGGTTGACCTGGCGTTGACCGCGGTCAGCCCGGCTGTCGCATGATCCAGGTCGGCAGCGGTTCGGGGACCTGGCCGACCACCTGCCAGCCCGCCCGGCGGTAGACCTCGACGTTGGCGGGATTGCTGGTCTCCAGCACCGCCGGCAGCCCGTCCGCCGCGGCCCGGCGCAGCCCGGCCCGCATGACGGCGTGGCCCCAGCGCCGGCCGGTGCTGTCGGGGTGGGTGCCGAGCACGCCGAGGTACCAGAAGGGGCCGGCCGGCAGCGCGGCGTGGACGGCCTCGTCGTAGGCGCGCACCCGGGCCAGCGCGTCGGCGGGCAGGTGGGCGGCGAGCGGATCGGCCGGCTCCGGTTCCGCCCCGTTCGGCGGCTCCCAGATCGCCACCGAGGCGCCCCCGCCGATCGTCCAGACGGTGTTCCGTCCGACGCGCTTGTCGAAGAGGTGCCCGAAGAAGGCGGCGGCGTGCCGGGGATAGCTGGCCGGGTCGGGGAAGAGATGCGTCAGCACGGGATCGGCGGCGAAGGCGGCGACCAGCGAGTCGACCACCCGTTCGCGGTCCGCCGGGGTGGCAACGGTGAGCTCCGGCTGGCGTGGTCCGAGGTCCGTCACGTCCGGCAACGATACGCGCCACACGAAGCGAGCCCGGCGGACACGGCTCGGGGCCGGTCCACCGGGCTCGCTCCGGCAGGGAGGTGGAAGGTCTAGAGGGCGCGGCGCGGGTCCGCCGGGTCGGGCGGGAAGGCGGCGCTCCGCTGGGCGGGGACGTCGGTCACCACGTACTCCGTCTCGGGTTCCGGGGTGGGTTCCTCGTCGGTCTCCGCGCGGTGCTTGGCCGCCGCGGCGGCCGCTGCCGCTGCCGCGCCCGCGGCGACCGCGCCGGCCGCGACCGCGGTGGCCGAGACGCCGGCCTTGCCGTCGTCGCCGCGCGAGGACGCGGCGTGCTCCACGCCGGGGGTGCCGAGGGTACGGCCATCGTCGATGGTGCCGCGCCAGGCGCCCGTCTCCGCTCCCCGGCCCTCGACGTACGACTTGAACTTCTCCAGGTCGGCCTCGGCCCGCTTCTCCACGAGGTGCAGCTTGTCGCCGGCCTTCTCGACCAGCCCCTCCGGCTCGTACTCCAGGGAGAGCCGGACCTGGGTGCGGTCGGTGCCGAGCGGCTGGAAGTGGACGGCGCCGGCGTTGGTGGCGCCGCTGGTGGCGGCCCAGGCGACCGTGCGGTCCGGTACCTGCTCCAGGATCTTGGCTTCCCACTCGCGCTTCACGCCGGCGATCTCGGCGACCCAGTGCATCCGCCGGTCGTCGAGCTGGCGCACCTCCTGCACGCCACCCATGAACCGGGGGAACTCCTCGAACTGGGTCCACTGGTTGTACGCGGTGCTGACCGGCACGTCGACTTCGATGGACTTCTCGACCTTCGTCGCCATGAGCACTCCTTGTCGTTCAGTGGTCTGCACCGGAATCCGTACCCCGGGGGACGCGGCCCAATCGAAGCGGAAGGCTCGGGTGCCGGGGGCGAGGCTGAGCTGCGCCGGCGCGATTGCCGGCCCGGCTGAGCGGCCGCTATCGTTCCGGGGCGGCGCCCCCGAGCTTGAGGATCGTGATGACTTCCCCGGAGTTGACGACAGTTCCCGCCCGGGGAAACTCCAGCATCGAGAAGGTGGCCGCCCCGGCCTCGCCGGGCATCGCCACCGGGAGCGAGCCGCGCCGGGCGCCCTCGCCGAGTCGCTTCCGGGGCGACGTCGCCGGGCTCCGCGCCGTGGCCGTCGGGCTGGTGCTGCTCTACCACGCCGGGCTGCCGTTCCTTCCCGGTGGTTTCGTCGGGGTCGACGTCTTCTTCGTGATCTCCGGCTTCCTCATCACCGGCCAGCTCATCAGCGAGATCGAGCGCACCGGCCGCATCTCGTTGCTCGGCTTCTACGCGCGGCGGGCCAAGCGGATCCTGCCCGCCGCGACGGTGGTGCTGGCGGCCACCGCGGTGGCGGTCCGGCTGTTCGTCCCCCGGGGCCAGTGGCAGGAGATCGGCGGCGACGTCGCCGCCGCGGCGATCTACGTGGTGAACTGGCGATTCGCCGACCGGGCCGTCGACTACCTGGCCGCCGACAACGCCGTCACCTCGCCGGTCCAGCACTTCTGGTCGCTCGCCGTCGAAGAGCAGTTCTACCTGGTCTGGCCCCTGCTGATCATCCTCGCGATCCTCGCGGCGCGCAGGCTTCGGCGGACGAACGTGCGGCCCGTCCTCTGGGTCGGTCTCGCGGTCCTGGCGGTACCGTCGTTCGCCTGGTCGATCGCCGAGACGGCGGCCTCCCCGGAGCGGGCGTTCTTCGTCTCCACCACCCGGCTGTGGGAGCTGGCGGTCGGTGCGGGCATCGCCCTGCTCGCGACCAGCGCGGCGCGCATGCCCCGGGCGCTGGCCGTCGTCCTCGGGTGGCTCGGTCTCGCCGCGATCGTGGCGGCGGCACTGCTGGTCACCGCGGCAACGGCGTGGCCCGGGTACGCCGCCGCGCTGCCCACGCTCGGCGCCGCCGCGGTGATCGCGGCCGGGGCCGCGGCGGGCTCCCGCGGCCCGGTCGTGGTGCTCGGCACGCGCCCGTTCCGCTGGGTCGGTGACCTCTCGTACTCCCTGTACCTGTGGCACTGGCCGATGCTCATCGTGGCCGGCGCGTACTGGGGGGACCTGTCGTTGGCCCGCGGCGTGACCGTGGCGCTCGCCTCCGTGGTCCCCGCCTGGATCACCTTCCGGCTCGTGGAGAACCCGCTGCGGTACTCGCGGGCCATCTCGACGTCGCCACGCCTCGCGTTGAGCCTCGGTGGCAACTTCACGCTGGCCGGGATCTGCGCCGGCCTCGCCCTCGTCCTCATGAGCGTGTGGGCGGCCGCCGCGGTGCCGACCGAAGGCCGGTACGCGCCCGGCGCCGCGCTGCTGTCGACCACGCCCGGCACCGCCCCGATCGGTCCGGTCCCGGAGCGGTTCGACTTCATCACGCCGGACCCCCTGCAGCTCGCGCAGGGCTTCATGGATGTGCCCGACACCAACCGGGACAAATGCTTCCAGCAGGTCGTGGGAGCCGAGGTCCTGTCGTGCACCTACGGCAACCCGAACGGGGCCACCACGGTCGCCCTGGTGGGCGACTCCAAGATGGACCAGTGGCTGCCGGCGTTCCAGGTGCTCGCCGCGCAGAACGACTGGAAGCTGGTGATCGCCGCCAAGGCGTCGTGCCCGTTCACCAGCGCCCGCGTCCTCATGGCCGACGGCTCCAAGAAGATCTACACCGACTGCATGGAGTGGAACAGGACGCTGCTGCGCAGGCTGGTCGAGGAACGTCCCGACTACGTCGTGAGCTCGCAGTCGGCGGGGAGCGCCCTGGACGCCGCGGGCCGGTGGTCGGTCGACGCGATGGTCGCGGGCGTGCGGTCCTCGTGGAAGCAGCTCGACGCCGTGGGCACGAAGGTCGTCGTGCTCGCCAACAACCCGCATCCCGGCCCGGCGATCGTGCAGTGCGCCGACAAGCACCGGAAGGACCTGTCGGCCTGCGCGTTCGACCGGGCGCGCCACGACCAGGACCCCGCCTTCCTGATGCAGCGCAAGGCGGTGGCCGGGATGCCCGAGGTGAAGATGATCGACCTCTTCGACGCCATCTGCCCGACCGACCGGTGCCCGGTGGTGTTCGGCAACGTCCTCATCTACCGCGGGGGTTCGCACGTCGGCGCGGCCTACGTCCGGACGACGGCCCCGCACCTGGCCCGGGCGCTGTCGGACATCGGCGTGCCGGCGCGCTTCTCGCCGTCGAAGTGATCGCCGCCGCCACCGGCCGGCCGGTGGCGGCCGGCGCGATCAGGTGTAGATGGTGTTGACGTAGTCCGGGCCGTAGTGGCGTTCGAGGTCGGCGAGGTTCTCCGTCGGCGCCTCGACCTCCTTGACCAGCCGGGCGCGGGTGGGCAGCGCGTCGGGCTGCCAGGTGTCCGGCCGCCACAGCTCGGAGCGGAGGAACGCCTTCGCGCAGTGGTAGAAGATCTGCTCGATGGCCACCTCGACGGCGAGCACCGGCCGGTGTCCCTTGACCACCATGTCGGCGAAGTACGGCGCGTCGGTCACCAGCCGGGCCCGGCCGTTGATCCGCAGCGTGTCGGTGCGACCGGGGATCAGGAAGATGAGCCCGACGTGGGGGTTGGCCAGGATGTTGCGGTAGCCGTCGGCCCGCCGGTTGCCCGGCCGCTCGGGGATGGCGATGGTGGTCTCGTCCAGCACCAGGGTGAAGCCGGCCGGGTCGCCCTTCGGGGAGACGTCGCAGCTGCCGTCCGCGCCGGCCGTGGCGACCAGGCAGAACGGTGAGGCGGCCAGCCACTCCCGGTCCCGCTGGTGCAGCACCGTGCGCTCCTTGTCCCGCGCCCGCGGCGTCGGCGCGCCCAGCAGGTCCGCCAGTTCCTCCGGGCTGGTGATCTCCCGTGTCGTCACGTCTGCCTCCCCCGTCCGTTGACCTTGACGGCGATTCCGGCGCGGCGACGGCCGGTTTCCGCCATCGTCAGCCTAGGAGAGCGCGTCGACGGCGAGGTTTGCCCCCGGAGCCCGGGGGTACGGACTGAGCCGCAGCGCGCCGCGAGCGATGGAGGCGGAGATGGAGAGCCGACTGAAGGTGCTCGGCCATCCCGTGCACCCGATGCTGGTGATGTTCCCGGTGGCCCTCCTGGTGACCGCGGTGATCTTCGACGTGATCGACACCGTGGGCGGGCCGGACTTCCTCGGCGAGGCCGCGTACTGGAACATCACGGTCGGCCTGGTCGGCGGCCTGCTGGCCGCGGCGGCCGGTGCCTTCGACCTGCTCGCCCTGCCCACCGGCACCCGCGCCAAGCGGGTCGGGCTCACCCACGCCGCCGCCAACGTCGCGGTGATCCTGCTCTTCGCCGCGGTCTGGGTGGTCCGGCTCAACGCCGACTCCCGGGCCGCCGGCGGCGCGCTGATCGCCATCGAGGTGGTCGCCGTGGCCATTCTCGGCGTCAGCGCGTGGCTCGGCGGCGAGCTGGTGGACCGGCTGGGCGTGGGCGTCGACCCGGAGCACGACCTGAATGCCCCCAGCTCGCTGCGACCCCCCTCGGCGACCCAGCGGATCGGAGACGTGCGATGACGGAACAGAGTGGCGGCGGTCGGGGTTGGCGGGGCCGCCAGCAGGGGTGGGACCCGATGGGCGAGCTTCAGTCGCTGCGCGCCGAGCTGAGCCGCCTCGTCGGTGGTCGCGGTGGCAGCCCGGACGTGGAGCTGACCGAGATCGCCGACGGCTGGGAGGTGGTCGTCCGGCTGCCCGGCGTGGCGCCCGAGGAGGTGGCCGTCGAGCTGGACGACCGGGAGCTGTGCGTGCGGGCCCGGTCGGAGGCCGAGGTCAACGCCGACCAGGGCATCCCGGGCGGCTTCACCACCAGGGGCTTCGAATACCGGGTGGACCTGCCGTCCCGGGTGGACCCCGACGGGATCGACGCGGTGATGGACCACGGCCTGCTCCGGGTGCGGCTGCCCCGGGCGGCCCGGCCGGCGCCGCGCACCATCACGGTCGGCCGCACCGGCCCGAGGGCGACCTCCGGGGGTACGGGGGGCTTCGTCGACCCGGCCGCCGACCGGGAGCTGCACCACCCGGACACCACGGCCGACGAGATCGACCGGCCGTAGGGGTCGCGTGACCACCCTGTCCGACGACTCCAGCTCGGCGCGTCTGTCGCCGCGCCGCGACCTGGAGCCGTCGTCCGACGACGCCAGCTCGGCGCGTCTGTCGCCGCGCCGCGACCTGGAGCGGTCGTCGGTGCTCGGCCCGGTCGGCGAGCGCGTCCCCGACGTCGAGCGGATCGCCGTGCTGCGGGCGAACGCGCTCGGCGACTTCATCTTCGTGCTGCCGGCGCTGGAGGCGCTGCGCGCCGCGTACCCGTCGGCGGAGATCGTGCTGCTCGGCGCGCCGTGGCACGCGAAGCTCTGGCGCGACCGCCCCGGCCCGGTCGACCGGGTCCTGATGGTCCCGCCGGTGCCCGGCATCCGGGAGCCCGGCCCGGACGAGGCGCCCGCCGAGCTGGCGGACTTCCTGGCGTCGGCCCGCAAGGAGCAGTTCGACCTTGCCCTGCAACTGCACGGCGGGGGCGCCAACTCCAACCCGGTCATCGCCGGGCTGGGGGCGCGGGTCACCGCCGGCCTGCGGGCCGAGGACGCGCCGCCGCTGGACCGCTGGATCCGCTACGTCTACTACCAGCACGAGGTGATCCGCTATCTGGAGGCCGTGGCCCTGGTCGGGGCGGACGCCGTGACGATCACCCCGGCGCTGGCGGTGACCGACGCCGACCGGGCCGAGGCCCGCGAGGTGCTCGGCGCGCCGACCCGGCCCCGGGTGGCGCTGCATCCGGGTGCCACCGACAGCCGCCGGCGCTGGCCGCCGGAGCGCTTCGGCGAGGTGGCCCGGGCGCTGGCCGGCGACGGGTACGAGGTGCTGGTCACCGGCACCCCCGCCGAGCGGGAGACGGTGGACGAGGCGGTCGCCGCGGCGGGCGTGCCGGTCCGCCCGCAGGTCGGCACGCTGAGCCTGGGCGGGCTGGCCGCCGCGTACTCCGGCTGCGCGCTGGTGGTCTCCAACGACACCGGCCCGCTGCACCTGGCCGCCGCGGTGGGCGCGCCGACGGTCGGCATCTACTGGATCGGCAACCTGATCAACGGGGCGACGCCGCTGCGCGTCCGGCACCGGCCGATCGCCTCGTGGACCATCCACTGCCCGGTCTGCGGCATCGACTGCACGCGGGACATCTATCCGCACCGGCCGGGCGGCGGGGAGTGCCCGCACCGCGACTCGTTCGTGGCCGACGTGCCGGTGGCCGAGGTGGTCGAGGCGGCCCGCGAGCTGCTGGCGGAGTAACGAGGGCTCAGGCCGGCTGCGGGGTGTCGGACGCGGCGACCACGACCTCCCACGCCTCCACCTCGCGCTCGGTCACCGTGGTCGGCGACTCCAGGTGGTAGGCCCCGCTGGGCAGCACGCCGGCGCCGCCGTGCCGCTCCAGCACCGCGAGCTGCGCGGCCACGTCCTCGCCCTGGTGCCGCTCGGGCAGACGGCGCCAGAAGTCGAAGCCGCCGGAGTCGACCAGCTTGGCCCGGTCGTAGAGCACACACCCACCGATCCAGGAGACCTTGTACGCCCGCCACGCCCCGGCCGGCAGCCGCAGCTTCTCGGTGACGTGCAGCAGGTTCGCCGCCGGGTGGATGGACGCGCGCTGCCACTCCGGGCTGCCGGGGCGGATCCGCTCGGGCACCGGCCGGCCCTGCCACTCCTCGTAGTGCCCGTGCGTCTCCGGTCGCACGTCGTCCGTGTAGGAGAGGCCGTGCACGGCGTTGCCGACGAACCCGCAGCCCAGCTCGCGGATGGCGGTGACCAGCCGGGACAGTGTGCCGGGCTCCAGCCAGACGTCGTCGTCGAGGCAGAGCACGTACCGGGCCGCCGACTGGTCCAGCAGGTAGGCCCGGTGCTCGGCCAGCCCGCGCCGGGGCAGCCGGCGGGTCAGCAGCACCGGGTGGCCCCGGTGGCGCAGCGTCCGGACCATGGTGGCCGCCGCCGGGTGCGCGTACGCGGGGGCGCCGTCGGACTGGTCGCTCACCACCACCCCGAAGTCGGGTACGCCCTCCTGCGCGGCCAGACCGGAGAGGGTGACGGCCAGTTCGGCGGGGCGGTTGCGGGTGGGGATCAGCACGTCGAGCTGCCGGGGGCGGCGGAACCCGTCGGGCGCGCCGGGGTCGAGCGGTCGGTTCACGCCGGCCTGCCCTCGCCGACCGGCGGGACCACCGGATGGGACCGGATCCGGTCGATGATCGCCGAGGTGGAGCGGTCCGGCACGTACCCGAGCGTGCGCACCTGGCCGCCCAGCCGGCGGACCAGCGGCGCCTCCGGGACCATCTCGGGCGGGTAGTCGCCGCCCTTGACGTAGACGTCCGGGCGGACCGCCTCGATCAGCTTCGCCGGGGAGTCCTCCTCGAAGACCACCACGTGGTCGACGCACTCCAGCGCCGCGAGCAGCGCGGTGCGGTCCTCGACCGGGTTGACCGGCCGGTCCGGGCCCTTGAGCCGCCGTACGCTGCCGTCGGAGTTGACGGCCACGATGAGCAGGTCGCCGAGCGCGCGGGCCTGGGTCAGGTAGCGGACGTGCCCGGGGTGCAGCACGTCGAAGCAGCCGTTGGTGAAGACGATCGACCGGCCGGCCCGGCGGTGCTCCGCGACGATCGCGGTCAGCTCGTCGGCGCCCACCTGGGTGGGGCGCCCGACCTCCTCCGGCCCGGTGCCCAGCGCGTCGAGCAGGTCCTCCCGGCGGCACACACAGGTGCCGGTGTCGGAGACGGTGATGGTCGCGGCGAGCTGGGCGAGCTGCGCGGCGGTCGGCAGGCTCGCCCCCGCCGCCAGCGCCAGGGTCATCGCCGCCAGGTACGCGTCCCCGGCCCCCACGGCGTGACTGGCCGGGACCGGCGTGCTGTGGCTGCGCCGGGGTGCGCCGTCGGCCCCGCCGACCACGGCACCCTCGGTGTCCAGGGTCACCGCCACGACGTCGGCGCCGGTGTGCTCGCGCAGTTCGTCCAGGCGGGACTCGGCCAGCACGGCCCGGTCCACGCCGGCGCCGGCCGCCGCGTTCACGGTCACGCCGGTGCCGGTGACGGTGAGCCCGTCCCCGGTCAGCGCCACCCGTCCCTCGCCGGGCGTCGGCTCGCCGGTCGGGCCGGCGATCCCGCCGCCGTGCTCGGCCGCGGGGGCGCCGGAGGTCGGGTGCGGGCTGCCCGGCTCCCGTTCACCGGCCCCGCCCGGCGCCGCACCGACGACCAGCTCGGAGGGACCGTCGGCCGGGTCGGCCAGGTGGTCCAGGTGCAGGTCGGCGGCGGTCGCGCCGCGCGGGGCGCTCCGGTGCCCGTTGCCGAAGCCGGCGGCCGCGCGGGCCAGCAGCCGGGTCGCCTCGGCGAAGCTCGGGGTCACCACCGTCGGGTTGAGCCCGCGCCAGTCGGCCAGGTCGTGCGCGTCGAGCGCCACGGTGGCGTACCGGTCCCGGTTGGCGACCAGCCAGGCGCGCACCCCCGGGGGCAGCGCGCCCAGGCCGTAGTCGCAGACGACAAGGGTGAGCGGCTGCCCGGCGGCCGCGGCACGCAGCTCCTCCGTGGCGCAGTGCAGCGCGGTCAGCAGGCGGGCCACCCCGTCGTCGTCGAGCGCGTCGTCCGGGTCGCCGGAGTCCTCGCGGAGCAGGATCTGGTTGCCGGCGAGCATCCGCCGCTTCACCGGCGTGGGACGGCCGGGCTGGTTGACCGTGCGGTCCCAGACTCCGGCCCGGTCGAGGCAGTCGTGCAGCTCGTCACCGGCCACGTCGGCGCCGACCGGGGCGACCAGGGCGGCCCGGCCGCCGAGCGCGGCCACGTTGACCGCGGTGTTCGCCGCTCCGCCGGCGGCGGAGATCCGCCGGCGCAGGGTGAGGACCGGCGCGGGCGCCTCCCGGCAGAGCCGCTCCGACTCCGCGAACCGCCACTCGTCCAGCATGGCGTCGCCGACGACCAGCACGGGACGCCCCTGCCAACCGGCCACGACGGTGGCGAGCCGGCGCTCTTCCGCTGCTGCTGCCATGCCCCTTCGGGTCCCCCGAGCGGGACCGGCCAAACCTGCGGTGCGGGCCACCCACGGCGTCCGGTTTCGGGCGGTCAGTCCCGGGAACGGGTGCAGACACACCCCGGAGAGGAGAACCACCATGGCAGCGACACTGCAGGGCAAGCGGATCGCGTTCCTGGCCGCCGACGGCGTCGAGGAGGTCGAGTACGTCAAGCCCCGCGAGGCGGTGGAGAACGCCGGCGCCCGGGTGGAGCTGGTCTCGATCGAGTCCGGTTCGATCCAGGCCTTCAACCACCTCGACCACGGCAAGCAGTACCCGGTCGACGTGACGACCAAGGAAGCGGACGCGGGGGCGTACGACGCGCTGGTGCTGCCCGGCGGCGTGGCGAACCCGGACTTCCTGCGGACCGACCCGGACGCGGTGCGGTTCGTGAAGTCGTTCTTCGAGACCGGCAAGCCGGTCGGCGTGATCTGCCACGGCCCGTGGACGCTTGTCGAGGCGGACGTGGTGCGCGGCCGCACGATCACCTCCTGGCCGAGCCTGCGCACCGACCTCAGCAACGCCGGCGCGAACTGGGTCGACCAGGAGGTCGTCACCGACAACGGCCTGGTGAGCAGCCGCAAGCCGGACGACCTGCCGGCCTTCTGCGACAAGATCGTCGAGGAGTTCGCCGAGGGAAGGCACTGACTTCTTCTCCCACCGGGGGCATGATCCGCCCCCGGTGGGAAAGGAAGCGGGATGACAGCCCAGGCCGCTCGTCCCGTGCTGCACGCCCGCCAGATCCGCCTGCTGATGCTCGGCCTGATGACCGGCATGCTGCTGGCGGCGCTCGACCAGACCATCGTCGGCACCGCGTTGCCCACCATCGTCGGGGAGCTGGGCGGGATCAACCACTACTCGTGGGTGGTCACCGCGTACCTGCTCGCCTCCACGGCCTCGACGCCGCTGTACGGCAAGATGGCCGACCTGTACGGGCGCCGTCCGGTCTTCCTCTTCTCGATCGGCACGTTCCTGCTCGGTTCGCTGCTGGCCGGCCTCTCGCAGAACATGACCCAGCTGATCATCACCCGGGGTGTGCAGGGTATCGGCGCGGGCGGCCTGCTGACGCTGGCGTTCACCATCATCTCGGACGTGGTGTCACCCCGGGAGCGTGGCCGCTACCAGGGCCTGTTCGGCGCGGTCTTCGGCATCTCCTCGGTCGCCGGCCCGCTGGTCGGCGGCTACTTCGCGGAGACCAACTGGCGGTGGATCTTCTACATCAACGTGCCGCTGGCCATCCTCGCCATCGTGGTCTGCTACCACGTCATGCGGCTGGTCCCGTTCCAGCGGCGGGAGCACACCGTCGACTGGATCGGCGCCGGGCTGCTGGTGGCCGGGGTGAGCTGCCTGCTGCTCGCGTTGAGCTGGGGCGGCAACGAGTACGCCTGGGGCTCCGGCGTGATCATCGGCCTGTTCGTGGCCGGGGCGGTGCTCGGCGTGCTGTTCGTGCTCCAGGAGGCCCGGGTACGCGAGCCGATCCTGCCGCTGCGGCTGTTCCGCAGCCCCACCTTCGCGCTGGCAAACTCGGCGGGCTTCGTGCTCGGTCTGGTGATGTTCGGGTCGATCATCTTCATCCCCCTCTACCTCCAGATCGTCAAGGGCGCCTCGCCGACCAAGAGCGGTCTGCTCATGCTGCCGATGATGGCCGGCATCATCTTCACCTCTATCCTCACCGGGCGGGCGATGAGCCGGATCGGCCGGTACAAGTGGTTCCCGGTGGCCGGCGCGACCGTGCTGGTCGCCGGCATGCTGCTGTTCCGGCAGCTCCAGGTGGCCACCTCGCTCTGGGCGGCATTCGGCTACATGGTGGTGATCGGCGTCGGGCTGGGCCTGTGCATGCAGTCGCTGATCCTGGGCGTGCAGAACGCCGTCGACCCGCGCGACCTGGGCGCGGGCACCTCCTCGGCGACGTTCTTCCGCTCGCTGGGCGGCTCGTTCGGCGTGGCCATCCTGGGCGCGGTGCTGTCGTCCCGGCTCAGCAGCGAGCTGGCCGGCCGGCTCCCGGCGGCGATCGCCCAGCTCCCGCCGGACCAGCGGGCGGCCGTGGCGGCGAGCGGCGGCGCCAACGTCTCGATCAACGACCCGGCGACCGTCCTGGCGCTGCCCGGGCCGGTGCGGGCCGCCATCCAGGCCTCGTTCGTCGAGTCGCTGCACCTGGTCTTCCTGACCACCGGGCTGATCGCCATCCTGGCCGTGCTGGTCACCCTGCTGATGCCGAACGAGCAGCTGCGCGGCGCCGGCCCGCAGGGCTCGACGGGCGGCGCCGACCCGCTCGGCGGCACGGCCGCCGCCCCGGGCGGCAAGCCCCTCACCAGGGAGTCGAAGGAGGAGGCCGCCGCCGACATGGAGTCCAAGTCGCAGACGATGCTCTGACCGGCGCCCCGCGGGCGCGGCGGTGGGTCACCCGGCGTCGCGCGGCGGTGCGGTGAGCAGGTCGAGGATCAGCGCCAGCGGCGGCCACGCCGCCCGGCCGCGGCGGGTCACCGCGTGGGCGCGCAGCAGGGCCTGTGGTCCGGTCAGCGGCAGCAGGCGTACGCCGGCCGCGGTGGGCTGGTCGCCGGGGAGCAGACCGACGCCGAGCCCTGCGACGACGAGGTCCTGGACCAGGTCGAGGCTGTCCGCCCGGTGCGTGATCCGGGGCTCGAAGCCCGCCATCGAGGCGATGGTCCGGACCACGGCCTCGTCGGCCGTGTTGCGCGAGTTGACGATCCAGTCCGCGTCGCGGAACCGGTCGAAGACGGCCGGGGCGTCGGCCGCCGGGCCGGGGGGCGCGCCGGCCGGCACCCCGAGGTGCCACGCCGCCGACCACAGCGGCGTGACGTCCAGCGCCGGGTCCGGCGAGAGCGGAGCCAGGTTGTAGTCGTAGGTCAGCGCGAGGTCGACGTCGTCGGCCGCGAGCGCCGCGTACGCCTCGGCCGGCTCGTGCTCGTGGATGCGGAGGCGCACTCCGGGATGGTCCGCCGCCAGCCGGGCGGTGAGCGGCAGCAGCGAGCGCCGGACGGCGGTGGCGAAGCCGGCGACGCGGACGGTGCCGGCCGGGTCGGCCCGCGGGTCCAGGTCGAGCCGGGCCGCGTCGACCGCGGCGAGGATCGTCACGGCGTGTTCAGCCAGCCGGCGCCCGGCCGGGGTGAGCCGGACGCGGCGGCCGTGCGGCTCGACCAGCTCGGTGCCCACCTCCCGGGCCAGCACGGTGAGCTGCTGCGACACCGTCGACGTGGTGACGTGCAGCTCGTCGGCGACCTGGCGCATCGAGCCGAGCCGGGCCAGTTCCCGCAGCAGGCGCAGGCGACGGAGGTCCATGGCGCAGATTGTTCATGATTGCCGAATGGTTCGTCCAGGAATGGCACGTGGACGTGAGCGGTCCGGACCGGTTCTACTGTCGGCATGAGCACCGCGACTCCGGCCCGCGCCGGCACCGCCATGGCCGTCGCCTCCATGACCTGCGTCCAGCTCGGGCTGGCCGCCTCGGTGGGCCTCTTCGACCGGGTCGGTCCGGAGGGTGCCGCCTGGCTCCGGCTGGCCTGGGCGGGGGTGCTGCTGGCGGTCGTGGTCCGGCCCCGCCCGTCGGGGTTCACCCGCTCCGCCCTGTGGGCCTGCGTGGCGCTCGGTGTGGTGACGGCCGGCGTCACCATGCTGTTCATGGCGGCGGTGGCCCGGCTGCCGCTGGGCACGGCCAGCGCCCTGGAGTTCCTCGGGCCGCTGGGCGTGGCCGTGGCGCGTGGCCGGGGCGGCGCCAAGCTCTGGCCGGCGCTCGCGGCGGTCGGGGTGCTGCTGCTCACCGAGCCGTGGCACGGCGGCGCGGACCCGGTCGGGGTGGCGTACGCGCTCGGGGCGGGGGCCTGCTGGGCCGCCTACATCCTGCTCACCCAGCGGGTGGGCGACGAGGTCTCGGGCATCCGCGGCCTGGCGGTCTCCATGCCGGTGGCCGCCCTGGTCGCCACCGTGGTGGTCGGCCCGTCGGTGTTCGGCGACCTGACCTGGCCGGTGCTCCTGGCCGGTTTGGGGCTGGCCGTGCTGCTGCCCGTCGTCCCCTTCGTGCTGGAGCTGCTGGCGCTGCGCCGGCTCACCACCGCCGCGTTCGGCACGCTGATGAGCCTGGAGCCCGCCATCGCCCTGGTGGTCGGCCTGGTCGCGCTCGGTCAGGTGCCCGGCCCCGGCGCGGTGGCCGGCATCGCCTTCGTGGTGGTGGCCGGGATCGGCGCGGAACGGTCCGGCGCGCGGACCGGCCCGGCCGGGACGGCCTCCGACGGGCGGCCCGTGGCGGCCGGCGCCGTCACTTGAGGATGAGGCGGTTCGTCTGCTCGAAGACGTCCAGGTCGGCGAGGGTCTCGACGACGCTGCCGGAGAGCGGGGTGGGCAGCTCCTGCGGGGGGAAGAAGCCCGCGTCGGTCGTCTCGTCGGTCATCCGGGTCAGCTCGCCGTCCCACTCCTCGACCCGGAACGCCGTGGTGAAGACCTGGTAGGTGTGCCCGTACATGTTGGTGCTGGTGAAGTCGGGGCCGGTGTAGAGGGCGAACGCGCACACCCGCAGGGCACGCAGGCCGGTCTCCTCGCGGACCTCCCGGACGGCGCAGTCGGCGATCGACTCGCCCAGCTCCATGGCGCCGGCCGGCAACGCCCACTGGCCGTTGTCCGAGCGGCGGATCAGCAGCACCCGGGCGGCGTTGTCGCGCACCACGGCGCGGGCGCCGACGAACATCAGGGTGCGGTCACCGGCCAGGGCCCGGAGCTGCCCCACGTACGAGTCGGCCCACGAGATGCTCACCCGGACAATCTACGCAGCTTCCCCGGCCGGCTCGGCCGTTCCGGGGGTTCCGCTCGTGTGACCGGCGACACTACCTTGTTACCCATGCGTAGCACGATGATGGACGCCCCCCTCCAGGTCGCCCGGATCCTCGAACACGGCACCACCGTGCACGGCACGGCCGAGGTCGTCACCTGGACCGGCGCCGAGCCCCGCCGGATGACGTACGCCGAGGTCGGCAGGACGGCCGCCCGGCTGGCCCACGCGCTGCGCGACGAGTGCGGGGTGACCGGCGACGAGCGGGTCGCCACCTTCATGTGGAACAACAACGAGCACCTGGTGGCCTACTTCGCCGTGCCGAGCATGGGCGCGGTGCTGCACACCCTCAACATCCGGCTCTTCCCGGACCAGGTCGCCTACATCGCCAACCACGCCGAGGACCGGGTGGTGCTTGTCGACACCACGCTCATCCCGCTGCTGGCCCGGGTGATCGGCGAGATGACCACGGTGCGGCACGTCGTGGTGGTCGGCGGCGGCGACCCGGCCCCGCTGGTGGCCGCGGCCGGGGACCGGATCGCCGTCCACCACTGGGACGCCCTGCTGGCCGACCGGCCGGACACCTACGCGTGGCCCGAGGTGGACGAGCGCGACGCCGCCGCGCTCTGCTACACGTCCGGGACCACCGGCAACCCCAAGGGGGTCGCCTACTCGCACCGCTCGATCTACCTGCACTCGCTCCAGGTCTGCATGCCGGAGGGCTTCGGCCTCGGCCCGAAGGACCGCGAGCTGGCCATCGTGCCGATGTTCCACGCGATGTCCTGGGGCCTGCCCTTCGCGGCGTTCCTCTCCGGGGCGTCGCTGATCATGCCGGACCGGTTCCTCCAGGCCGAGCCGATCGCCGCCATGATCGCCGCCGAACGCCCCACCCTGGCCGGCGCGGTGCCGACCATCTGGACCGACCTGCTGGCCTACCTGGACAGCCACGACGTGGACACCTCCTCGCTGACGGAGGTGATCGTGGGCGGCTCGGCCTGCCCGCCGTCGCTCATGCACGCCTTCCAGGAGCGGCACGGGATCGAGGTCATCCATGCCTGGGGCATGACCGAGATGTCGCCGCTGGGCTCGGTCTCCCGGCCGCCGGCCGGCGCGACCGGCGAAACGGCGTGGCGCTACCGCTACACCCAGGGCCGAGTGCCGGCCGGCGTGGCCGCGCGCATCGTCGGCCCGCTCGGAGAGCCGCTGCCCGCCGACGGCACGTCCGTGGGCGAGCTGGAGGTCCGCGGGCCGTGGGTGACCGCCCGGTACGTGGGCGACGAGACCCCGGACGAGGAGAAGTTCCGCGACGGCTGGCTGCGGACCGGGGACGTCGGCACGCTCTCGCCGGACGGCTACATCATGCTCACCGACCGCGCCAAGGACGTGATCAAGTCGGGCGGGGAGTGGATTTCCTCGGTCGAGCTGGAGAACGCGCTGATGGCGCACCCGGCGGTGCTGGAGGCGTGCGTGGTGGGCGTGCCGGACGAACGCTGGGACGAGCGGCCCCTCGCGACAGTGGTGGTCCGGGAGGGCGCCTCGGTCACCGCCGAGGAGCTGCGGGAGTTCCTGGCGAAGTCGGTGGCGCGCTGGCAGCTGCCGGAGCGGTGGGCGTTCATCGATTCGGTGCCGAAGACGAGCGTGGGCAAGTTCGACAAGAAGGTGGTGCGTTCCCGGTACGCGGACGGTGGTCTGGACGTGCGTGAACTGACCTCGCCGTAACACTTTCCGGCGTACCGTCGCCAGCACGGGTAGGAGCATTCCTCCCCAGAGGGCGGCCCCGGCGTTCGCACCGCGCCGGGGCCGCCCGTCCATGCGGGGCGACCCGCAATGTCATTCTCGCGAAACTTGTTCGTCTCTGTCCCGATGATGGCGAAATACGTTTCGCGTTCTCACGTGTCGCTGGTCGTGATGAGAACCTTGCCGACCACCGAGTTCTCCACCGCCTCGTGGGCTGCCCGGGCCGCGTCCAGCGTGTGGTGGTGCAGCGGCAGGCCGGCCTCCTCGCCCACCCGCACCGCGCCCTGGGCCACCGCCGCCGCGATGTCCGTCACCGCCTGCGCCTTGGCAGCCTTCGGCGCCGTGTAGATCAGCACGAACTGCCACCGGGCGTTCGGCATCATGAGCTGCCGGATCGGCAGGGTCACCTGCTCGCCGCCGTCGTCCGCGTAGACGCAGACCGCGCCCCCGGTGCGCAGCACCTGCACGTCGGCGGCGGCGTTGCGGGCGGCCGAGACCTCCACGATCGTGTGCACCCCGTCGGGCGCGATCTTGCGGACCTCCTCGGCCACGTCCTGCTCGCGGTAGTTGATGACGAAGCCCGCCCCGGCCGCCGCCGCGAGTTGCGCCTTCTCCGGGCTGCTCACCGTGGCGATCACGCACGCGTCGGCCCAGCGGGCCAACTGGATCGCCGCGTTCCCGACCGCGCCCGCCCCGCCCTGCACCAGCACCACGTGGTCGCTCAACGCGCCGGCGTGCAGCTTGTCCGGCATGAACTCGCCGGCCGTCAGGCAGCGGTGCGCGGTCATGAACGGGATGCCCAGCGCCGCGCCCAGGTCGAACGAGGCCGAGCCGAGGCTCACGGCGTGCCGGACCGGCACCACCGTGTACTCGCTCGCGGTGCCCCAGGGCCGCTGCCAGGCCGCCTCCCAGAGCCACACCCGCTCGCCCACGAGGATCTGGTCGACGCCCTCACCGACCGCCTCGATCACCCCGGCGCCGTCCTGCCCCGGGATCTGCCACCCCTGCGGCAGCGGCCAGGCGCGGCGGGCCTTCCAGTCGGTCGGGTTCACCCCGGCCACCGCCATCCGCACCAGCACCTCGCCGGGGCCCGGCTCCGGCACCGGCCGGTCCACCACCTGGAGCACCGAGGCGTCCCCGTTGCTCTCGTACACGATCGCCCTCATCGCCGTCCCTCCGCCGTCCTGCCGGCTGCGCTACCCGGACACCTCGCGATCATTCCGATCGGCAGCGCCCCGGAAACCGTACAACCGGGCGGTCGGCGGACAACGACCCTGTTGGTGGAACGCCATGGGTGCCAACCCTCGCCGCTGACACCCGTGGCGTTCCCCTCAGCCGGCGGCCGCCGCGCGCTTCACGTACTCGATCAGCTCGGGGGAGGGGCCGCCGTACTGCTCGGCGATCTCCGCGCTGTTCTCCGCCTGCATCCGGTAGAGCGAGTCACGCAGCCCCGGGTCCCCGCCGTGGAACGCTTCCAGCAGCTCCATCCAGCGCGCCGCCAGCGCCCGCACCCGCGGGTCCGCCGGGTCCGTCCCGGCGTCCAGCTCGGCCCGGACCCGGGCGATCAGCTCGGGCCACTCCGCCTCCACGCCGCGGATCGCGTCCTCGCCGAGCCGCTCCCGGCGCTGCGCCAACGCGGCCAGCTGCTCCTCGCTGAAGTAGTTCCGCACGGTGTCGTCCACCCTGGTCACCTCCTCGATCAGCGCGAGCAGGTCGACGGACGGGGCGTCCCCGGCGGCGCGGACGGCCGGCACCAGCGCGCTCAACCGGTCCCGCAGCCCGCCCAGCGCGGCGAGCTGCCGTTCCACGTGGGCCAGGTGCTCGCCGAGCAGCTCGGCCAGCTCCGGCCCGCCGCTCCCGCCACCGTCCAGCACCGTGCCGATGGTCTCCAGCGGCAGGCCCAGCTCGCGCAGCGCGACGATCCGGTACAGCCGGCCCACGTCCCGCTCGTCGTAGAGCCGGTGCCCCGTCGAGGTCCGGCCGGACGGCCGCAGCAGCCCCACGTGGTCCCAGTGGTGCAGGGTCCGGACCGTCAGCCCGGTACGCCGGCACAGCTCACCGATCCGCCAGGTGGACGCCACGTCCCACTCCCTCTCGCGTCACCGCGCCCTGCGGCGACCTGGGCGACGCTATGACCTGACGTCGCGTCAGGTGCAAGCCGCGCGTTCCACCACCTCGGGGGTCAGCGCGTCGATCGAGGGCAGCAGCACCGCCGCCAGGGCCTCGGCATCCGGATCGAGGGGGTAGGTACCGTGCGGCACCGCCACCACCCGGCACCCGGCGGCGGCCGCCGAGCGGACCCCGTTCGAGGAGTCCTCCACCGCCACACACCGGGACGGGTCGACACCGAGCCGCGCCGCCACCGCCAGCCACACGTCCGGCGCGGGCTTGCCCCGGGCGGTTTCCTCGGTCGACAGGGTCGCGCCGAATGCGCCGGCCAGGCCCGTCGCGTCCAGCGCCGCCGCGATCAGCCGGGTGGGGGAGGAACTGGCCAGCCCGAGCGGCCACCGCGCGGCCGTGCGCCGCACCACCGCGTCGGCGTCGTCGATAAGCGGTACGCGCTGCGCGTACCGCCGGGTCATCTCCGCCACCACCTCGGTGGCGACCTGCTCGGCGGTGCGGTCGACGCCCAGCTCACCGCTGAGGTACGCGGCCCACTCGCCGGTGCTCATCCCCATGAGCCGGCGCTGGGTGTCCGGCTGCCAGGTGCCCCCGTGCTCGGCCACGTACGCCCGCCGGACCTCCTCCCAGACGGGCTCGGAGTCCACGATCACGCCGTCCAGGTCGAAGAGCACCGCGTCCACCACGTACCCATCCTGCCGGACGGCCCGGAGTCAGGTCAGGAACGGCGCCCACTCCCGGACCCGGGTGACCTCCACGCCGGGGGTGGTGAAGTAGGCGTCGGCCGCGAGCAGGCGGTCCAGCTCCGGCCGGTCGGGCACGTCGAAGACCAGCACGGCGCCGGAGTCGCCGGCCAGCGGGCCGGCCATCCGGACGATGCCCTTCTCGTGCAGCTCGGTGAGGAGCGCGCGGTGGGCGGGGCGGGCGGCGAGCCGCTCCGGCGCCTCGGTGAACGCAAGTTCCACGATCCACATGCCCGGAAGGCTACGCCGCCGTCGCTCAGCGGGTGGGGCTCGTCGCGTCCGTGCGGACGCTGCGCTGCGCCGGCAGGCCGATCGGGGCCTGCGGCGGGATGATCGTGCGGCAGCGGGTCGCGATCGGTTCGAGCAGCTCGCGCAGCCGGGCGGTCCGCTCCGCGCCCAGCGCCCGCCACGGCCCCAGGGCCGCCCGGTCGGTGGCCTCCTCGACGGCCCGGAAGATCGCGGTGCCGTGCTCGGTCGGCCCCCGGTCAGCCGTCAGCCAGCCCGCCTCGACCAGCCGCTCCTCGGCGGCGGCCCACTCCTCGTCGGTCCAGCCCCGGGCCGGCTGGTGGAACTCGCGGGACTGGTCGACCCGGCACCGCCAGGCCACCACCTCCACCGGCGCCAGGCCGGTGCCGACCAGCGCCGCCACGTGCCCGTCGCCCCGGTGCTCGCGCAGCGTGGTGGCGGCCTGCCAGAGCCGGGCCAGCGGGTACTCGCCCCGGGGCAGCGCCGCGTTGACCGCGCCGAGCACCCGGCCGGCCGTCTCGACCCGGGCGGCCGCCTCCTCCAGCAGGTCGGCCGCCTCGACCAGGTGCGACTCGGGCAGCTCGTAGGTGAACTCGGCGAGCGCCTGCACGGCGCCGGTGAGCCGGGCGCGCAGCGCCTCCTCCGGGGTGGCCAGCCGCCACACCGAGGGCAGCGCCCGGGCCACCATCGACGGCGCGAAGCTGAAGAACGCGGCCACCACGGTCGGCGCGCCGACCGAACCGAGCGGGGCAGCCCGCCCCGCGAAGTAGCCCCGCCAGTAGCCGCGCAACCCGACCGCCTCGTACGCGGAGCGGGCCCGGGGGTGGAAGTAGGTCACCGCGTGGACCGGCTCGAAGTGCGTCCACATCAGCCGGGCCAGCCCGGTGTCGTCCAGCGCCGCCACGTGCACCTCCGCGTCGTCGGGCGGGTCGCCGCGGGCGGGGTGGACCGCCCGCGGTGACCATGAACCTACTGCCGCTGGGTGACCGGGCGAAAGCCTTCTGTGAGCTACTGCGCGGCGAGCACGTCCACGACGAAGCGCAGCGGGCCGGCCGGACGGCCGCCCGACGCGTCCTTGCCGTACGCCAGCTCGGCAGGGATGTCCAGCTGCACCCGGCTGCCGACCGGGACGCCCACCAGGCCCTGGTCCCAGCCCGGGATGACCTGCCCCACGCCGATCGGGAAGGTGGCCGGCTGGCCGTTGTTCCAGGAGGCGTCGAACTCCTTGCCGTCCTTGTAGAAGACGCCCACGTAGTTCGTGGTGATCTGCTGGCCCGCCTTGACCGCCGGGCCCTTGCCCTTGATCAGGGTGGTGACGCCGAGCTTGGTCAGCTCGCCCTTGCCCGCCTCGACGGTCGGCTTGGTCTTCAGCGCCGGGTCGAGGTCGGCGGGAAGCTGCTGCTCCGGAGCGGCGGTGGGCTCGGCCGGGACCGTCGCGCTGGGCGTGGCGGAGGTGCTCGCCGTCTTGTCGTCGTCGCCGTTGTTGAGCCAGACGATGCCGGCGATCAGGGCCGCGACGGCGATCACACCGGCGGCGGCGCCCAGCATCGACTGCCGGCGGCGCCTCGCCTCGGCGGCCTTCTTGGCCGCCAGCTGGGCGGCCAGTCGCCGCTCCGCCTTGGTGCCCGGGCTCTGGCCCGCCGACCGGTTCTCCACGCGCTCGCTCACGTCGACTCCCTGCTGGGTGGGTGGGTGCGCCTCCGACGGGCCGCCGCCGAGGCCAGCGCACACGGTACCCGCCCGGACGCCCGCGGTGCTCCCTCGGCCGGATGGATCCCGGCAAGCCGACCCCGGCGGGAACAAGGGTGACGACCGGGCCCGCGGGGGTAGGTTCTCGACCATGGCGATCCTCACCGAAGAAGACCTGGCCCTGCTCGCCGAACCGCAGCTCGCCCACGTGGCGACCATCGAGGTCGACGGCACCCCGCACGTCACCCCGGTGTGGGTGGACACCGACGGTGAGCACATCGTCTTCAACACGGCCAAGGGCCGCCAGAAGTACGTCAACATCGCCCGCAACCCGGTGGTCGCTGTGTCGGTGGTGGACAAGGCGGACGACTTCCGCACCCTCTGGGTCAAGGGCACCGCGGACTTCGTCACCGAGGGGGCGGACGCGCACATCGACCGGATGGCGCAGAAGTACCTGGGGCAGGAGACCTACCCGTTCCGCCGCCCCGGCGAGGAGCGGGTGATCGTCCGCATCACCCCGACGGAGAAGCTCGGCCGCGGCTGACGGGAAAGGACGGCCCCCTCCGGCACCGGATGGGCCCTTCCTGGCCGGGGTCAGGCGGTCTTGCGGGGGGCGGCCTTCTTTTCGGCCGCCTTCTTGGCGGGGGCCTTCTTCGCCGTGGCCTTCTTCTCGGCCGGCTCGGCCTTCTTCTCCGCCGCCTTCTTGGCGGGGGCCTTCTTTGCCGTGGCCTTCTTCTCGGCCGCCTTCTTGGCCGGCGCCTTCGTGGCCTTGGCCGCCTTCTGCGCCGAGCGCGCCGCCGAGATCGGGGTCGGCTCGCCCGCCCCGCCCTCCGGCGCCTCGCCCCGGGCCGCCCGGGCCCGCTCGACCGACGCCTTCAGGGCGGCCATCAGGTCCACGGCGGCGGCCGGCGCGGCCTCTTCCTCCTCTGGCTGGACCACCTCGCGGCCCTCGACCTTCGCGTCGATGACCTCCTGCAACGCCGCCCGGTAGTCGTCGGTGAAGGCGTCCGGTTCGAACTCGCCGGCCATCGAGTCGATCAGCGAACTGGCCATCGCCAGCTCCGGCGGGCGTACCTTGAGGTCCTCGTCGAGAAAGCCGAAGTCGGGCTGGCGCACCTCGTCCGGCCACAGCATGGTGTTGAGCAGCAGCACGCCCTCGCGGACCCGCAGGGTGGCGAGCTGCTCGCGCTGGCGCAGCGCCACCTTGACGATCGCCACCCGCTCCGAGTCGGCGAGCGCGTCGCGCAGCAGCACGTACGGCTTGGTGGCCGAGCCCTCGGGCTCCAGGAAGTACGCCTTGTTGTAGAGGATCGGGTCGACCTGCTCGGCCGGCACGAACTCCAGCACGTCGATGGCGTGCGAGGTGGTCAGTGGCAGCTCGGCGAAGTCCTCGTCGGTGAGGATGACCATCTCGCCGCCGCCGATGTCGTAGCCCTTGGCGATGTCGTCGTAGGTGACCTCCTCGCCGCAGACCGAGCAGGTGCGCTTGTACCGGATGCGGCCGCCGTCCTCGCGGTGCACCTGATGGAAGCGGATGTCCTTCTCCTCGGTGGCCGAGTAGACCTTCACCCCGATCGACACCAGGCCGAACGACACCGCTCCTTTCCAGATCGCCCGCATGACGCGCTCCTCTCCCCGGTTCTGACCAGAATCGCAAATGATCGAACGGGACGCACGCGCTTCCGCACGCAACTACAGTCATGAGGTGCCCGGCGCGCCGTTGAAGCCGATGCTCGCGATGACCGGGCAGCTCCCGGCCGGTGACGCCTGGGCGTACGAGTTCAAGTGGGACGGAGTCCGCGCGCTCGCCGACATCAGCCGCGGCCACCAGCACCTGTACGCCCGCTCCGGCGTCGAGATCACCACCGCGTACCCGGAGCTGATCCCCTTGGCCGAGCAGGTCGACGACGCCCTGCTGGACGGCGAGGTGGTGCTGTTCACCGACGGCCAGCCCTCGTTCACCGCGCTCGCCGAGCGGATGCACGTCCGCAACGCGGCCAAGGCGGCCCGGCTCGCGGCGACCGTCCCCGTCACGTACATGATCTTCGACGTGCTCCGGCTGCGCGGCGCGGACCTGACCGGCCGGCCCTACCGGGAGCGGCGCGCCGCGCTGGAGTCCCTGGGGCTCGGGGCCGCCCGGTGGGCGGTGCCGCCGGTCTTCGCCGACGGGCCGGCCACCTACGCGGCGGCCGGCGAGCACGGCCTGGAGGGGGTGATGGCCAAGCGGGTCGACGCGGTCTACCGGCCGGGGGTGCGCTCGCCGGACTGGGTGAAGGTCAAGCTGGAGGTGACCGGCGACTTCGTGGTCGGCGGCTGGCGGCCCGGCGCGCGGAAGGTCGGCGGCCTGCTGGTCGGGGTGCCCCGGCCGGACGGTCGGCTCACCTACCGGGGGCGGGTCGGCGGCGGGATCGGCGCGGCCCTCGAACGCGAACTGCTGCGCGAGCTGGAGCCGCTGCGCACCGCCGGGTCGCCGTTCGCCGGGGACGTGCCGCGCGAGGATGCCCGCGGCGCGAACTGGGTAACTCCTCAGGTCGTGGTGGAGGTCAAGTACGGCCAGCGCACCCCCGACGGCCGGCTGCGCTTCCCCCGGATCCTGCGCCTGCGCCCCGACAAGCCGGCCGAGGAGGTCGAGGATGCCAGCTGATCGTCTCAAGGTGGAGGTGGAGGGCCGCTCGCTGGAGCTGTCCAACCTGGACAAGGTGCTCTACCCGAAGGCCGGCTTCACCAAGGGCGAGGTGATCGACTACTACACCCGCATCGCCCCGGTGCTGCTGCCGCACCTGCGGGACCGGGCGCTGACCCGGATCCGCTACCCCAACGGCGTCGACGGCGGCTCGTTCTTCGAGAAGAACGCGCCCGCCGCCACCCCCGACTGGGTACGCACCGAGAACCTGCCCGCCCCCGGGTCGAGCAAGGGGCGGGAGACCATCGACTACGTGGTGGCCGACGACCTGCCCACGCTGGTCTGGCTGGCCAACCTCGCCGCCCTGGAGCTGCATACGCCGCAGTGGAAGGTCGGCGAGCACCCGGACATGATGGTGGTCGACCTGGACCCGGGCGCCCCGGCCGGGCTGCGGCAGTGCTGCCAGGTAGCGCTGCTCATGCGGGACCGGCTGGCCGCCGACGGCATCGAGTCGTACCCGAAGACGTCGGGGAAGAAGGGCATGCAGCTCTGCTGCCCGATCGCGGGCACGCAGGACGCCGACGACGTGTCGGCGTACGCCAGGCGGATCGCGCAGGAGCTGGAGAAGGAGCAGCCGAAGCAGATCGTCTCGAAGATGGCGAAGAACCTGCGCCCCGGGAAGGTCTTCATCGACTGGAGCCAGAACAACGCGGCCAAGACGACGGTGGCGCCGTACTCGCTGCGCGCCCAGGACGTGCCCTCGGCGTCCACCCCGCTGACCTGGGACGAGGTCGAGGCGGGCGCGGCCGGCAAGCGGCCGTCGACGAAGCCGTACACGGCCACCGAGGTGCTGAAGCGGGTGGAGAAGCAGGGCGACCTGCTGGCCCCCCTCCTGGAGGGCGGGCCCGAGCTGCCGCTGCGCTGACCCGGCGCCCACCCCGGGCGGAGTGGACGCCGGGCCGCGCGGGTCAGCGGCGGCCGAAGACCTGCCGGCTGGTGCCGAGCCGCAGGAACACCGTCTCGCCGGTGGCGTCCTGGACCGCGTCGTTGTCGGTGATCGCGTACACCTGGCCGTCGCCGGCCACGGTCAGGCCCTCCAGCTTCTCCTGGGTCCAGCCGTGCGTGGCGCGCAGCGCCGGCAGCACGTCGACCGCGAGGGTCTTCGGCAGCACGGGGAGCGTGCCGGGCGCGGCGGCCGCGTCGGGCAGCGGCACCGTGTAGACCCGCTTCAGGGCGGCGGCCGGGCCGTTCAGCTTGTCCCGCTCGATGACGGCGAGCCGGTCACCGACCACCGTGATCTCGGACAGCCCGATCCAGTCACCCGGAACGGTGGTGCCGTTCAGCCGGTAGCCGAACCAGCTCCAGGTGCCCGCCGCGACGTCGTACCGGCCCAGCCGGACGGTCCCGGCCGGGTCGGTGGACAGCTCGCGCTGCACCGCCACCCAGACGACCTCCCGGCCGTGCCGGTCGGTGCTGGCCGTGACGCCTTCCAGGCCCTGCTTGCCCAGGCCGGCGGCCACCTCGGCCGGCAGCGGCACGACCTGCCGGGTCACCCCGGCGGCGTCCAGCCGGACCAGCTTGTTCTCCGGTCCCTTGGCACCCTCGACGGCCAGCCAGAAGCCGCCCTGCGGGCGGGCGAAGATGCCCTCGGCGTCGTAGCCGACCGGCTGGCCGCCGGCGTCCCGGACGGGCAGCGCGGCGGTGACCACGGCCGGGTTGCGCTGCGCGTCGACGGTCAGGATCCGGGTCTGCGCGTACGCCGCGTCGGTGACGCTGTAGAGCTGGTGCGGCTTGCCGGGCACCGCGCTCAACGCGCCGAGCGCGCCCCAGCCGATCGGCGCGCCACCCGCCCCGGTGGCGGAGACGACGCTCGGGAAGCCGGGTGTACCGCGGCCCAGCTGGAAGAGCGAGACCGAGGCGCGCACGCCCACCGAGGCGTCGTCCTCCTCGCTGGAGACCGCGAGCAGCCCGCGCGACGGGATGGGCAGCAGCCCCTCCGGCCCGTTGGTGGTGGGCAGCACCTGCCGGAACACCGGCGTCGTGGGGTTGCTCAGGTCGTAGACGGCGACGAAGTTGCTCCGCTCCGACCCGACGAACGCGTAGCGGACACCCTCGTACTCGGCGACGGCCACGCCCTCCGGCTCGGTGCCCTTCTTGCCGGCCCGGTCCTCGTTGTGCAGCCCGTAGGTGACGGCGAGCCGCTCGAAGGTGTTGCCGGCGTCCCAGGCGACCGCGCCGGTGCGGCTGTCGAAGACCGACCAACCGCGGGTGCCGCCCCGCCAGTCGCCCTCGTTGGCCGTCGCCAGGTACCGGTCGTCGGTCCAGGCCACCGCGTCCGGCTCGCGCGGCACGTCGGTGATGCCGCCGGTCAGGTCGATGGTGCCGTCCTTGACTGTGTCGATCCCGCTGATCGTCGCGGTGCCCGCCGAGAAGACCTTGGTGATCCGTCCGGTCGGCAGGTCGACGAGGGCGACGCCGTTGTTCTCCTGGAGGGTCACGGCCAGCTGGTTGCGGCCGTTGATCGAGACGTACTCCGGTTCGGGGTCGGTCGGCGCGGCGAGCCCGGCCTGGACCAGGGCGGGCAGCGCGGTGCCACCCGGTCCGGTCAGCGGCACGGGCCGCAGCCGCCAGCCGGCCGGCGCGGCGCCGGTCAGGTCGACGATCTGCACGAAGCCGCCGGGGAGCTGGGGCAGGTCGCCCTCCTCGCCGCCGGGCGGGGTGGCCTCCTCGTCGCGCTCGTTCTCGATGGCGATGGCGGCGTAGCGGCTGTCCTTGCTGATGGCGATCGAGTCGGGCTGGCCACCGAGGTCGAGGCTGCGGACCCGGGTGCGGGTGGCCAGCTCGATCACGTCCAGCCGGCCGGACGGCTCGGTGTAGCTGCGGCTGGTGTTGACCACCACCAGCACGTACCCGCCGACCACGGCCACCGAGGTGGGCTCGTCCTCGGCGTCGCCGAGCTGGGCCAGGGAGAGGGTGCCGAGGCCGCGCGGCTGGTCGGCGCGGGAGATGTCGAGGAAGCCGATCCGGCGCGCCAGCGCGTCGGTGTAGATCAGGGTGCGGCCGTCCGGGCTGACCGCCGAGATCTCGGCGACGGTCGGGGACGCGGGGTCCTCGCCGGCCGGCCGGTTCTGGAAGACCGGGTACGTGGCGACCCGGTCGAAGGCGACCGGCCCGCCCGGGTGGTGCCCGCCGGCCGACGCCGGGGTGACGACGGCCAGGCCGGCGACCGCCACGCCGGCGGCGATGAGTGCTCTTCTCACTGTCAAGGACTTCCTCCGTAGGTCGTGCCCCGACGGAGGCTGGCACCCGTGGAGGAGCATCAGCTTGCGCAGACGTGAACAACTGACGAAGGGCGCCCGTGACAACCTTCTGTGCCACCGCCACGTGTTAGGGGCGTGACCGACCAAACCCAACCACTGTCCGCGGCGGACCGGTCGTACGTCGCCTTCGTCGAGGTGGCCTGGCAGCGACATATCCGGCTGGCCATGCTGCTGGCCGGGGACCGGTGGCGGGCCGAGGAACTGCTCCAGGACAGCCTGGTCAAGGTGTACGAGCGGTGGCGGCGGCTGTCCCAGCTCGACGACCCGCACGCCTACCTGCGCCGCGCCCTGGTCAACAACCACACGTCCGGTTGGCGACGGCGCCGCCGCGAGAGCCTCGTCGCGGACATCCCCGAGCGGGCCGCCCCGGTCGGCGATGCCGGCCCCGACGCCGTCGTCCTGCGCCGGGCGCTGATGTCGCTACCCGCGAAGCAGCGTGCCGTGGTGGTGCTCCGCCACTACGAGGACCTGACCGAGCGCGAGGTCGCCCGGCTGCTGGGTTGCTCGGTGGGCACCGTCAAGAGCCAGAACGCCCGGGCGCTGGACAAGCTTCGCCACTTTCTCAACGAACCCTCCCACACGGTAAGCAGGTGATCAGTCATGAACACGCTCGATGAGCGGCTCGCCAACCGGCTGCACGACATCGTCGACGGCGAGTCGGGCTCCGTACCCCCGGTGGGTGCGCTGCTGGAACGCGGCCGGCGGGCACGCCGCCGCCGGACGACCACGATGGTCGGTGCGACGTGCGCGCTGCTGGCGCTGGGCGTCGCCACCGCCGCGACCGTGGCGACGGCGACGGCGCCGGCGCGTCCCGGCGTCACCGCTGAGGCGCCGCCGCCGGCGCCGGCCTCGCCGGCGATCAAGCTGGTCTCGGCCGTGACGGCCAGCGAGAACATCAGCTACCGGCTGCGGCTGACCAACTCGGGGCCGCAGGGGCTCACGTACGAGGGCGCGTTCGACCCGAGGACGGCCACCGGGTACGTGCGCGTGGCGCAGGACGACTCCGTCATGACCGAGCTGCTGATCAACGGCACCCGGTACGAGGGCGCGGAACCCCCGCGGGGCAAGCTGCCGGCCGACAAGGAGGGGCCGGGCGAGACGTACGGCCGCTACGGCCAGTACCCGGGCAGGTATGACCGGCTGTCCCTCTACGGCGACGGGAACAGTGTCCTGGGCGCTGCGGCACCCGACCCGGCGGCCCTGTTCGAGGCGCTCAAGAGCGCGAACGCGACCATCGCGGAGAAGCCGGACGGGACGCTGCACTTCGAGTACGCGACGTCGGAGCAGGTCGGGTCGACCACCACGGCCGGTGACGTCACGCTCGACCGTGACGGCCGGATCGCGAAGGTGGACCTCACCGGCACCTGGCAGACGACGGCGAAGGGCCGGCTCGACAAGGGCACGTTCAGCTCGACGCTCGAACTCTTCGACTACGGCGTCACGGTGACGGTGAAGCGCCCGACCGACGTCGTCAAGGTCAAGCAGTAGCCGGTCTTCCCACCGGCGACGAGCTGCCCGCGACCCGAACGGTTGCGGGCAGCTCGGCTGTCGTCCGGGTCAGCGTGCGGGCGCGTGTACCGGTGACGAGGGCGCCCGTAGCCGCCACGCGGCGCCGCCGATCAGGGCAAGGACGATCACGCTGATCGCCACGTCACCCACGAGGGCCGCCGCTGGCGTCGCCGGGGCATAGGTGGGCACGCCGTACGCGTACGCGGCCGCGACGAGCAGGCTGGCCGAGGCGGCCGCGAGCACGTGCCGCTGTCCCCAGCCGGGTCGGCGGGACCAGCGCACGAGCAGCACGGCGGCGACGGCCGCCAGCCCCAGCGCGAGCCCGATGCCCGGCCAGGCCGGCAGCAGCCCCGCGCCGGCGTACGCGACGGCCACGACGAGCCCGACCCGGACCGGGCGCGGCGCGGGCGAGCTGACGGGTTGCGGCTGGTCCGGCGCGGTCGGGGTGTGCGAGGTGAGGGGGCCCGGCCGGTGCGGGGCGGCGGTGGCGGCGGGTGCCGGCCGGGGTGGCGCCGGCGCGGTGGCGACGGCGGCCGGTCGCGGGCGGTGCCGCAGGGCGGCGGCGATCAGTGCCAGGGCCACCGTGGCGGCGAACGCCAGCTGTCCCGGAGCGGCCAGGAAGTTCTTCCGGCCGCCGTCGTCGGCGAAGACCAGGAGGCTGCCGCCCAGCCAGAGCAGGGCGACCACGACCAGGCCGGGCCGGCCCAGCCACGGCCGGAGCCGCCGGTCCGCGCCCAGGCAGGACTCGACGAGCGCGATCGGCCCGCAGATGCTCAACGCCACGTGGTTGCCCAGGTAGTCGACCGCCTGCCGGGCGCTGAACCCGAGGCCGGGCACCATCGTCGCCTCGGCGACGCGCTGGGTGTCGGCGAACTCGGTGTCGGCGAGGAAACCCGGGTTGAACAGCGACTGGTCCACCAGGCCGGCCTGGACCACGCCGAACGCGGCGGCGAGCGCCACGATCCCCGGCCAGCGGAGGCCGAACCGCCGGGCCGTCTCGCGGATCAGCAGGGCGGCGCCCCCGTACATCGGGGCGAGCACGAGCACCACGAACGGCATGCCGGCGAGGGTGAAGCCGCCCCAGGAACACTCGGCGGCCCACGGGGCGAGCAGCAGGAGCGCGATGGCGGGCGGAAGGCTGCGGCGCTTGGCTGTCATGGCCGTACCGTGCCTGGCCTGCCCGGACCACCGAAACGGCCATCGGCCGACGGACCCGCGACCAAAGTCGACGGTCGCGGGTCCGGTCGTCGGTGTCAGCGACGGGCGGCGTCCCAGGCGTCACTGCTCCGGAAGTACGTGTCGTACAGCTCCTGCACCTCCAGCAGTTGCGCGGTGCCGTCGAGCAGGTAGAACAGCTCGGCGGAGTTGCCGTGGTGGTGCGGCCGGGCGCCGTCCGCGCCGTCGGTGAGGGTGACCCGCTGGGTGGAGAGGGCCCCGCCGGTGGCGCTGCTGTCGGCGAGCAGCCGGATCGTGGTGGGGGCGCGGCCCACCACCTCGACGTCCGCGTCACGGACGATGACGGACCGGTCGAAGTCGGGCGTGATCAGGGACATCGCGCTACTCCTGTCGTGGCGGTGTGGGTCAGAGGGCGAACAGCAGGACGGCGTTGAGCAGGACGACCACGGCGGTGGCGAAGTGGACGCCGAAGGCGACGGCCTTCCGGCCGTGGCGCAGCACGATGAGGGTGTCGCCCAGCGGGTTGATCGCGACGATCAGCATGTACCAGGCGACCGCCTCGGCGTTGGTGAAGGCGATCAGCGCGAGGCCGAGCAGGCCGTAGCTGAGGTCGCGCAGGCCCTTGATCGTGAGGTAGGCGGGGTCCTCGTCCGGCTTGACCGGGACGCCGTAGCCGGCGGCCGAGGCCTGCGGCGCCAGGAGGAACCGGGCGCCGATGAAGACGCAGAAGAGGCTGAGGACGACGGCGAGCCCGTAGGCGATGGCGCTGAGCATGTCTGACTCCGAATGCTAGCAGTGCTAGATGTGAGAGCGACGCTAACAGAGCATCGGCAGATTGGCTAGCGGTGCTAGAGTTCCGGTCATGTCGATTCAGGCGCGGCGGGAACGGGAGCGGGCCGAACGGGAGCGGGCGATCATCGCCGCGGCCCGGGAACTGGCCGAGTCGGAGGGCTGGGACGCGGTCACCACCCGCCGGCTCGCCGCCGAGATCGAATACAGCCAGCCCGTCCTCTACAGCCACTTCAAGGGCAAGGACGCCATCATGGCGGCGGTCGCCGTCGAGGGCAGCGGCGAACTGGCCGTCGAACTCGCCGCCGCCCGGGCCGCCGCCACCGACCCGCGGCAGGCGGTGGCCGGCATCGCCACGGCGTACGCCGAGTTCGCCGAGCGCCGGCCCGCGCTCTACGACGCGATATTCATCCTCCCCACCAGCCTGCCCTTCGCCAGCCAGGACGTGCCGGTCGAGCTCGCCCGGGCCTTCGCCGAGCTGGCCGAGACGCTGCGCCCCTTCGCCGGTGACGACGACCTGGAGACGTTCACCGAGACCTTCTGGAGCGGGATGCACGGGCTGGTCACGCTGATGCGCACCGGCCGGCTGCGGCGGGAGCAGCACGAGCGGCGGCTGGCCCTCCTGGTCGACCGGTTCACCCGGCTAGGGTGAGCTGACCGCCAGGGAGGAGTGCACCCGATGGCCGACCACGCACCCGTCGTCGTCGCGACCGACGAGCCGCTGCTCAGCTACCTCGACGGTGCCACCGGCGAGCGCACCGACCTCACCGCGCAGCAGTTGGGCGCGTGGGCGGCCCGCAGCGCCGGGCTGCTCCGGGACGGCTGCGGGCTGCGCCCCGGTGACCGGGTCGCCGTGCTGCTGCCGCCGCACTGGCGCACCGCGGCCGTGCTCATCGGGGCCTGGTCGGTCGGGTTGGCGGTCTCGTTCCGGCCCCGGGCCCTGGCCGGCCTGGCGGTCCTCGAACCCGGCGCCGACCTGCCGTACGACGCCGTGTTCGTCACCCCGGAGCGGCTCGACGACTGGCTGGAGGACGTACCCGAGGGGACGCACCGCTACCTCGTGGGCACCGGCCCCGGCCCGCTGGACGAGGTGCCGCCGGGCTGGTTGGACTGGTCGACGGAGGTGCTCCGGCACCCCGAGATCGCTCCCGACCTGGGCGCTCTCCGCCCTACCGATCCGGCCAGCCCGGACGGCACCAGCTACGGCGAGTGGGGCGCGGTGGCCCGGGAGTACGCCCAGCAGCTCGACCTGCGCGCCGGCGACCGGCTCCTGGTCGACGTGGCCGAACACGAGCAGCCGCTGAAGTGGCTGCTCGCGCCCCTCGTCGCCGGAGCGTCGGTGGTGCTGTGCGCCAACCTCGACCCGGCCGACCGCGACGCCCGCCTCACCGGGGAGCGGGTCACCCGGGTGCTGTGACCCTGGGTGGTGGTGTGACCGGGTGGATCATGCGGGCGATCGCCGCGCGGAGCGCGCCGGCGCGCCGCTGCCCAGCGGAGCGGGCGATCCTAGCCATCCCGGGTCGCCGGGGCTCGCCTTCTCCGGGAACGCCTCCGGCGGCCCTCGCCGGGCCCTACCGTGCAGACGTCGGCGGGGCGAGCACGAGGAGCGGCCGGTATGAACGCCAGCGGATCGTCAACGTTGTTCACCGACCTGCGGCAGGTCGACGCCGGTGTGCTGAACGTCGGGTACGTCGACGCCGGGCCGCCGGACGGTCCGGTGGTGCTCCTGCTGCACGGATGGCCGTACGACATCCACAGCTTCGCCGAGGTCGTCCCCCGGTTGACGGCGGCCGGCCACCGGGTCCTCGTGCCGCACCTGCGGGGGTACGGCACGACACGGCTCCGGTCCGCCGACACCATGCGCAACGGCCAGCCGGCGGCCCTGGCCCTCGACGCCGTGGCGTTCCTGGACGCTCTCGGGGTGCCGAAGGCGACCCTCGCCGGGTTCGACTGGGGCGCCCGCACGGCCGACATCCTCGCCGCGCTGTGGCCGGAGCGCTGCCAGGGCCTCGTCTCGGTGAGCGGCTACCTGATCGCCGGCCAGGAATCGGGGCGCGCACCGCTCCCGCCCCAGGCCGAGCTCTCCTGGTGGTACCAGTTCTACTTCGCCACCGACCGCGGCCGCGACGGGTACGCGAAGAACCTCGACAGCTTCGTCAAGCTGATCTGGCGGACGGCGTCCCCGAAGTGGGCCTTCGACGACGAGACGTTCAACCGGAGCGCGTCCTCCCTGCACAACCCCGACCACGTCGACGTCGTCATCCACAACTACCGCTGGCGCCTCGGCCTCGCCGCCGGCGAGCCGCAGTACGACGAGGTGGAGGCGAAGCTGGCCGCCAACCCGAGCATCGAGGTGCCCACCATCACCCTCGAAGGCGACGCGAACGGCGCACCGCACCTCGACCCCTCCGTGTACGCGGGACGCTTCTCCGGCCGGTACGAGCACCGGACCGTGAGTGGCGGCGTCGGGCACAACCTTCCGCAGGAGGCGCCGCAGGCGTTCGCCGACGCGGTGTTGCAGGTCGCGACCTGACCCGCTGAGGCGTCCGTCACGGATCACGGGGATCCGCCGTGCCCGCCCGCTGTGCAAGGCTGCGATCATGACGAACGCACTCGTACTCGCCGGTGGTGGCGTGGCCGGGATTGCCTGGGAGCTGGGCGTCCTGCGCGGGATCGCCGACGCCGATCCCACCCTCGCCGACCGGATCCTCGCCGCCGACCTGGTCGTGGGCACCTCCGCCGGCTCCGCGGTCGCCGCGCAGATCACCAGCGGCGTCGCGCTCGACGACCTGTACGCGGCCCAGCTCCGACCCGAGACCGCCGAGATCGAGGTCGACGTCAACACGGAGAAGCTCTTCGCCGACTACGCCGCCGCGCTGACCGGCGTGTCCGGGCCGCAGGAAGCCCGCCGCCGCTTCGGCGAGATCGCCCTCGCCGCGCGGACCGTCGACCCGGCCCGCAGGCTCGCCGCGATCGACGCCCGGCTCCCCGTGAAGCAGTGGCCCGACCGGCGACTGCTGCTGCCCGCGGTCGATGCCGAAACCGGTGACGAGGCGATCTTCACCCGCGAGTCCGGCGTGACCCTGCGCGACGCCGTCGCCGCCAGCTGCGCGGTGCCCGGCATCTGGCCGCCCGTCGCGATCGGCGACCGCCGCTACGTCGACGGCGGCGTACGGTCCATGACCAACGCCGACCTGGCCGCCGGGGCCGACCACGTGCTGATCATCCAGCCGACCCTCGAAGACACCCCGCAGCCGTGGGGCGACCTGGACGCCGAAATCGCCGCGCTCGGCCCGGCCAGTGTCTACGTGATCAGCGCCGACCAGGCGTCCGTGGACGCGTTCGGCACCAACGCGCTGTCGCCGGCGACTCGCGCGGCGTCCGCCCGCGCCGGTCGGGCCGTCGGTGCGGCCCACGCGGCCGCCGTCGCGGCCGGCTGGAACTGACGCGTCCTGACGCCGCCGCAGGCGGGGCCGTAACGTGCCGCAGGCGTTCGCCGGACGCTGTTGCAGGTCGCGAACTGGCCCCCGAAATCGTCGACGCTGGCGTCGGTCGGCACGGTCACCGGCTGCTTCGAGGTCGCCATGCGCCGATGCTCGCGGGCCGGTACGACACCGAATCTGGTTGACACCCGCCCGGGGCGCGGTGCCTACTGCCTGCCGAGCCTTGTCGCCGGCTGGTAACCGGTCGGTGGTAGGAGATGACGGGGGTAGGGATGGCCGGGACGGACGCGCTGACCTGGAAGGAGTTCGGCGAGGAACACCTACCGGAGCTGACCCGGCTGGCCGAAGACTGCCTCGCCGCCGATGGTGGGCTGCCGCTGTTCGCCGGTGCCCCGCTGGTGCGGGCGCGGCTGCTCCAGACGCGTACCCTCGGCGCCTGGCACGGCGGCGGCCTGGTCGCGGCCGTGGGGGCCGGCCTCGGCGGGCAGCCGGCCACCAGCACCGGCCTGGTGCATCCGGACTGGCGGGCGCGAGGCCTCGGCGGGCGGCTGCTGAGCTGGGCGGAGGCGCAGGCGGGCGACGCGGACCTGCTGGTGACCACCGAGTCGTGGAGCGTGGGCGCGGACGCGCTGTTCACGGCGCGCGGCTACGAGCGGACCTTCACCGAGTGGGTGCAGCGGCACGACCTCGGCGTGCTTCCGGAGGTCGCCCGGCCCGTCGACGTGACCACCGAGCCGGTGATGCTCGGGCCCGAGCTGTTCGAGACCTACCGGGCGTCGTTCGCCGACCGGCCCGGCTTCGCCTCGCCCACCGCCGAGGAGTGGCTGGGTGAGCTGGGGGAGGACGACGAGTACCGGCCGGACCTGTCGCTCATCGCGCGCGATCCCGACGGTGGCGCAGTCGGCTTCGTCAACGTCATCGACAACTGGGTCGACCAGGTCGGTGTGATCCCCGGGTGGCGGGGCCGGCGGGTCGGGGCGTATCTGGTGGCCTGCGCGCTGCGGGGCCTGGCGGCGGATGGGGCGCGAGAGGTGTGGCTCTGCGTCAACGACAACAACCCGGCGGCGGGGCTGTACCGACAGCTCGGGTTCCAGGACTTTGGCCGGCGGGCCCGCTACCTGCGCCGCCGTTCGTAGCCCCGGGCGCGCTCGGCCTTTATGGAGGCCGAGCGCGCTGGCGGTTCTTGTCTTCACCGGACGGGTGGTCCGGGGTGTCGGGCTTACTGGAAGATGCGGCCGGGCCGGGTGGCCTTTGCCTTGGTGATCAGAGAGTCTCCCCGTCTACGGCGCACCTGGATGGTCTTTGTCGCCCGTTTGATCGGGGTGAGAATTCTGTCCTTCATCGCGTGCCTCTCTTCTCCCGTGGGTCAGATCGGAGATGGCGCTTCCGCAACAGAGCGTCTCCCCGCCCTGCCTCCAGTCCGCGTACCCGCTGGGACAGCCGCCATTCCGCCACCACCGGCCGGCTGCGTCGGTCGTGATCAGCGGCGGGTGAGCCAGGGCGCGCGGCGCGCAGGGCGAGGCGTGGTCGACCGGTAGGGCGCAGCGGGCAGTGGGCGGTCACAGAAGCGGCAACGTTCCACGAGCTCGGCATGACCTTCTACGAATGGCGCACCAACCCCAGCAGCTTCATCGCGGCGTTCACCAGCATCATCGGCAGCACCCCGGGTCGGTACCAGGCCAACCGCCGGAGCGCGACGTGTCCGGGCAGGTGATGGTGGGCCGGTTGGCGGGTCGCGGATGACCCGAATCGCCTACGCGCCGCGTTGCCGTCTCTCGATACGCTCCGGGCGACTCGATGGCGACGCACGCCATCAACAACGGGGGGAGGGGCATCGTCGTGCGCGCACGAAGATTGCTTGCCGCGCCACTGAGCATTGTGCTCGGTGTCGGCCTGATCAGTGTCAACGCCAGTCCGGCGCAGGCTTACGAGTGGCGGGACGTCAGCAAGTCCGGCTGGGCCTACACGGACTCCCAGCAGCCGAACAAGTCGTTCGTCAACCCCTCCGGGGATGCGCCGATCGGCGCCTGGACGGATGCGGCCGGCACCAAACACAAGTCCCGGTCCTACTTCACGTTCGACGTCTCGCGCTTCCGTAAGACCATCATCCACAAGGCAGACCTGGTCATCGCGGAGCGGTCGGCGGCGGACTGCGCGACGGCCCAGCCGGTCGAGCTGTGGCGCACCGATCCGATCAAGTCGACGACGAGCTGGGATTCGGCGCCGCGCCGTCGCGAGTTGCTCGGCACCGTCCAGGCCGGCGGGGAGGCCACCTGCCCCGGCTATCTGGCCTGGGACATCATGCCCGCCCTCCAGAAGCTGGCGAATCAGAACGACCAGACGCTGACCGTCGAGATCCGGGTGCCGCAGGGCTACGAGAGCAAGCTCTCCCACGGCCGGAAGCTCCGCCCGTTCCCGGTCATCCACACCGAGACGAACCACGCGCCGACGGTGGGTCAGATCGGCCTCGAGTTCCCCTCCTGGGCCTGCGGGACCACGGAGAAGCCGCAGCCCGTGGGGCCGCGCTACTACAGCCTGATGGTCAAGGGCGCGGACGCGGACGCTAACGACTTCGACTACAACGGGCAGTTCGCCGCCTGGCCGGTCGGCCACGAGGACCAGCGTGCCGAGCAGTTCGGGTCGAGTTACGGGGGCGCGTTCTCGAAGGTCGACTGGGACATGTCGCAGTACCCGGACGGCACCGTGGTGGCCTGGACCGCCCGCGCGTACGACGGTCACGACTTCTCGGCGTGGGCCAAGCCGTGCTACGTGAAGGTGGACGCGCAGCGACCGGCCACGCCCGTGATCACCTCGACGAAGTACCCGAACGACGGTGAGCCGCACGGCGGTTCCGGAGTACCGGGGACGTTCACGTTCAAGGCGAACGGGTCGCCCGACGTGGTCGGCTACTACTGGGGGCGCTACGGCGAGACGTACAACTACATCCCCGCGCCCGCGCCCGGTGCGGACGTCACGCTCGAATACACCCCGACGTCGTTCTACGAGTCGCTGAGCGTGCGCAGCGTGGACAGCGCGTCGAACTCCTCCGAGACGACGCAGTACGAGTTCTTCGTGAAGTCCACGGCACCCGAGGTGCGGGTGACGGTGGGTGGTGTCGGGCTGCCGAGCAAGCTGGCCATCTCCACCAACGTCGAGGGGGTCACCGAGTTCGGCTACCGGATCGGTGACGACAACGAGGTCCGGGTGCCGGCGGACGCCGACGGCACTACCGACGTCCCGGTGGTGTTCACCCAGGCGGGCATCGTCAAGGTCCAGGTACGCAGCTACGTCGGCAGCGAGTTCGTCGGCGGGCACACCGAGGACGTCTCGGTCCGCGACACGCCGACCGTGGAGTCGGCCGACTTCGCCTTCCCGGACCACGACGGGGTGGTGGACCGTGCAGGAAGCTTCACCTTCCGGCCCGGCCGGACCGGCGTGGTGGCGTACGAGTACACGTTCGGCAACGACGAGCTTCGGCGCATCGACGCGGCGGCGGACGGCACCGCGGTGCTGCAGTGGACGCCGACCGAGCCGGGCTGGTACACGCTGAACGTGCGCAGCATCAGCGCCGACGGCACCGTCTCCGAGGTCGAGCAGTACCAGTTCAACGTCATCGACACCAAGCCGACGGTCTACTCCAGCACCTACTACGAGTACGGCGCCTGGGGCGGCGTGGGCATCCCCGGCGAGTTCAACTTCGACACCGCGATGCCGGACGTGGACGCCTACCTCTACCGCCTCAACGACGGGCCCGAGCAGACCGTGGACCCGGAGTACAGCTGGGCTCGGGTGACGCTCGCCCCGGACCACTCCGGCAGCAACACGCTGACGGTGCGTACCCGGTTCCTGGACGGGTCGTTCTCGCCGACGCGGACCTACACGTTCGAGGTCAGCGACGCGCCGGTGGTGACGTCCAGCGACTACCCGGAGAACGACGCCGCCGGCCAGCCCGGCCAGGCGGGCCGGTTCACCTTCAACCCGGGCCGCTCCGACGTGACGGAGTACCGCTACGTGCTGGAGTACAGCGGCGAGGAGCAGGTCGTGGCCGCCGGCGCGGACGGTAAGGCCACGGTCGAGATCACGCCGACGCACTCCGGGTACACCCTGTTGACGGTCACCAGCCGGGCGGCCGACGGGACGGTCAGCCCCGAGCGCCGGTACTACTTCCGGGTCCGCGACCCGCGGGTGAACGTGAGCAGCGCGTACGACGAGTACAGCCCGCGGGGCGGGATCGGCGCGGTCGGCAGGTTCGGGGTCTACACCGAGATCAGCGAGGTGACGGCCTTCGAGTACCAGCTCAACGGCGGCGCCTGGCAGAGCGTGCCGAAGACGCCCGACGCGCTGGTCACCGACATCTCGGTGACCATGGACCGCAACGGCGCGAATGTCTTCTCGGTACGCGGCCGCACGGCGGCGGGCGAGTACACGCCGCAGACCGACTACCCGTTCCTGGTCGGCACGGCACCGCAGGTCACGTCGGACACCTACCCGGCCGGCCAGTGGTCCGGTGGGGTGGGCGTGGCGGGGAACTTCACCTTCACCCAGGGCAGCCCGGGCGTGGTCGAGTTCGAGTACACCGTCGACGACGGGCAGCCGGTGACGGTGGCGGCGAACGCCGCCGGGGTCGCCACGGTGACCTACACGCCGACGTCGGTCAGCTCGCACACCATGGCGGTGCGCGGACGGACCGCCGACGGGGTGTGGACAGACACCACGAGCTACTACTTCCTGGTCGACTTCTCCTGACCGGGGTCGACACGGTGGGCCGTCCCGAGCGGGGCGGCCCACCGTGCTACGCGGGCGGCTCAGTCAATGGTGGGACACCAGGCCAGCGACGTGTTCGGGAGCCCAAAGGTTGTGTCGCCCCGGTCAGCTCTTCAGGAACGCGAGCAGATCATTGTTGACCTGGTCCTGGAGTGTGGACGTGATGCCGTGTGGCGCGCCCGGGTAGTAGATGTCCTTGGCGTTCGCGATGAGCTGGGCGGTCTTCTTCGCCGAGTCCTTGACCGGGACGATCTGGTCGTCCTCGCCGTGCAGCACCAGGGTGGGGATGTCGAACTTGGCGAGGTCGTCGCGGAAGTCCGTCTCGGAGAACGCCTTGATGCTCTCGTACGCGTTCCACAGGCCGGCCTGCATGCTCCACAGCCAGAACTGGTCGAGGATCCCCTTCGAGACCTTCGCCCCCTGCCGGTTGGCGCCGTAGAACATCTGCGCCAGGTCCTGGTAGAACTGCGACCGGTCCTTCAGCAGGTTGGCGCGCATCTCGTCGAAGACGGCGATAGGCAGGCCCTCGGGGTTGTCCGGCGTCTGCACCATGATCGGCGGCACGGCGGAGATGAGGACGGCTTTCGCGACCCGCCCCGTCCCGTGGCGGCCGATGTAGCGCGCGACCTCACCACCGCCGGTCGAGTGCCCGATCAGCGTGGCGTCGGTCAGGTCGAGCGCCTCGATGACCGCCGCGAGGTCGTCGGCGTAGCCGTTCATGTCGTTGCCGGCGGAGGCCTGGCTGGACCGGCCGTGACCACGGCGGTCGTGCGCGACGACCCGGAAACCTTTCTGCACGAGGAAGAGCATCTGCCCGTCCCACGCGTCCGCGTTCAGCGGCCAGCCGTGGGAGAAGGTGACAACCGGGCCCGCACCCCAGTCCTTGTAGTAGATCTCGGTGCCGTCCTTGGCGGTGATGTAGCTCATGCCGCTGTCCTTCCGCTTCGTCATGGTGGGCTTGCCGGCCGATGTGTCTGATGCGGATGTCCTCAGGCGCCGGTCGCGGCCGGCCAGCCGGCGTGCTCCACGGCCCAGGCCAGGACGTCGTCGGCGACCTTCTCCCACCCCTTCTGCGCGGGCAGCAGGTGTCCCATGCCTTCGTATTCCTTGATCTCGGTGATGGTCTTCGAGGACTTGTAGTGCTTGGCGTTGGACCGCTGCACGCTCGGGGGCATGAGGTGGTCCTCGCTGCCGGAGACGAACAGCAGCGGTGCCCGGCTGTCGTTGTGGTAGTCGACGTGGATGTCCTGCGGGCCGGGCTGAAAGTTGGCCAGCACGCTGTCCCACAGGATCCGCCCGGATGCCGGGACGTGATACCGCTGGTAGAGCCCGAGGGACTCTTCCTCGGTGAAGGTGTTGCCAAATGTGTACTTCCACTGCTCGGGCGTCAGGCCGACTGCCTTGTGCCGGTTCGCAGGGTTCTTCAGCACGGGGAACGTCGACTTGAGCTGGGACGGCGGGGTGACGAGCACGCCCTCCGTCGCCGCGGAGTTGATCGCCACGCCAGCGGCGCCGATTCCATGGTCCAGCAGGACCTGCGTGAACGCACCGCCCGCAGAGTGGCCGATGATGATCGGCGGCTCGTCGAGGGCGCCGACCACCGACTCCAGGTGCGAGATGATCGCCGGGGTCGTCACCTCCGCGATGGGCGTCGGGTCGGCGTTGAGCGCCTCGACCTCCACCTCGAACCCTGGATAGGCGGGCGCGATGACGTGGTAGCCGGCCCGTTGGTAGCGGTCGATCCAGTGTTCCCAGCTGCGCGGGGTCACCCAGAAGCCGTGGACGAGAACGATCGTCTTCATGCGCGGGCGGCCTTTCGGCGAGGTCTTCGATCTGCTGAGTTACACCAATTAGACCGAATTGCTCGCCGAGATGTGACCGAAACGGATCAGGCGGCGCTGGTGAACGGCAGCACGCCGAGCGGACTTGCGCGAGTCAGTCAGTCGATCGTCGGCAGCTTCGGGCCGAGCACGTCGTCCGCGTCCACGATGGTGTACGCGTACCCCTGCTCGGCCAGGAACCGCTGCCGGTGCGCCGCGTACTCGGTGTCGATCGTGTCCCGGGACACCACCGTGTAGAAGTGCGCCTGCCGCCCGTCCGCCTTGGGCCGCAGCACCCGCCCCAACCGCTGCGCCTCCTCCTGCCGCGACCCGAAGGTCCCGGACACCTGGATGGCGACGGCAGCCTCGGGCAGGTCGATGGAGAAGTTCCCGACCTTCGAGATGACCAGCGTCTTCACCTCACCCGACCGGAACGCGTCGAACAGCCGCTCGCGCTCCTTGTTGGTGGTCGACCCCTGCACGATGGGCGCGTCGAGATACTCACCGAGCTGGTGCAACTGGTCGATGTACCCGCCGATCACCAGCACCTGCTCGTCCGGGTGCCGCTGCACCAGCGCCCGCACCACCGGCAACTTCGTCCGCGCCGTGGCCGCCATCCGGTAGCGCTCCTCGGCCTCGGCCGTCGCGTACGCCATCCGCTCCGCGTCGGTCAGCGTGACTCGGACCTCGACGCATTCAGCCGGCGCGATCCAGCCCTGCGACTCAATGTCCTTCCACGGCGCGTCGTACCGCTTCGGGCCGATCAGGCTGAACACGTCGCCCTCACGGCCGTCCTCGCGTACCAGAGTCGCCGTGAGGCCGAGCCGGCGGCGGGCCTGGAGGTCCGCGGTGAACCGGAAGATCGGCGCGGGCAGCAGGTGCACCTCGTCGTAGACGACCAGGCCCCAGTCGCGGGCGCCGAACAGGTCGAGGTGGGTGAACGCGCCCTTCTTGCGGGAGGTGAGCACCTGGTACGTGGCGATGGTGACCGGGCGGATCTCCTTGCGCTCGCCCGAGTACTCGCCGATCTCGTCCTCGGTGAGCGACGTGCGGGCGATCAGCTCGCGCTTCCACTGCCGGCCGGCCACCGTGTTGGTGACCAGGATCAGCGTGGTGGCCTTGGCCTCGGCCATGGCCGCCGCCCCGACGAGGGTCTTGCCGGCGCCGCACGGGAGCACGACCACGCCGGAGCCGCCGGCCCAGAACGCCTCGACGGCCTCCCGCTGGTACGACCGCAGGGTCCACGGCTTGCCGCCGTCCTTGCCGGCCTCGGCCAGCTCGATCGGGTGCGCCTCGCCGTCCACGTAGCCGGCCAGGTCCTCGGCCGGCCAGCCGAGCTTGAGCAGCGCCTGCTTGAGCCGGCCGCGCTCGGAGGGGTGCACCTGGATGGTGTCGTCGTCCAGCTTCGGGCCGAGCATGCCGGCGAGCTTCTTGCTCTTGGCGACCTCGATGAGCACCAGGCGGTCCAGCGCGCGGAGCACCAGGCCGTGGGCCGGGTCGTTGGCGAGCTGGAGCCGGCCGTACCGGTCCATCGTCTCGGCCACGTCGACCAGCAGCGCGTGCGGCACCGGGTAGCGCGAGTACTTGATCAGCGTGTCCACCACGCCCTCGGCGTCGTGGCCGGCGGCCCGGGCGTTCCACAGCCCCAGTGGGGTGAGCCGGTAGGTGTGCACGTGCTCGGGGGAGCGCTCCAACTCGGCGAAGGGCGCGATGGCCATCCGGCACGCCTGGGCGTCGGGGTGGTCGATCTCCAGCAGCAGGGTCTTGTCCGACTGCACGATCAGTGGTCCACCGCTCACGCCAGCGTCCTCTCCTTGTGCCGGAAATTCTCGCCCGCACGGCAGCTGACCTGCCGAAGGCGGACCATCCAGTGTTGCACGCCGACGGGTGTCCGGAAAAAGTCTCGCCGGACAGGCAACGGCACACACCTCCCGCACGTCTAGCAAGCGGGACAACTGTCCAGGGGGAGGGCCCATGAAGCGTGTCCGTTTCGCCGCCCGGGCCGTCGGCCTGGCAGTGGTCGTGCTGGTCGGCGTCGGTGCGTGCGCGCTCGATCCGCAGGGCGACGGGTCCGGGGCCGCCGCCCCGCGGCCCGTCGGCGTGACGGAACGGGCATCGGGGGCGAGCGCGCCGCCCGCGCCGGAACAGCCGGCCGTGTCCCCGTCGACGCAGCCGAGCCGGACGGCCACGCCGAAGCCCAGCCGCACCACGCCGAAGCCGGCCACGCCGAGCCCGTCCAAGTCCGCCGGCTGCCCGCAGGGGGAGCAGCAGCGGGCCGTGGAGACGTACCTGAGCCGGCTGGGCGGTTTCGGGACGCTGAGCGTGGACGGTGAGCAGTCGGCCGCCGACTGCACCGCGATCAAGAAGTTCCAGAGCCGGTACGGGATCAGCCCGGCCTCCGGTCGCGCCGGACCCACCACGTACGACGTGGCGAAGCGGCTGGCCAGCACCGACACGCGGCGCTGCCGGGCCGGCTCCGGCACCACCTTCTGCGTCGACCTCACCCGGCAGACCGTCTGGGCGATGCGTGGCGGCAAGGTGGTCATGGGCCCGACGGTGACCCGCACCGGCATGGCCGGCTACGCCACCCCGTCCGGCACCTACTCGGTCGGTGGGAAGAACATGCGCGAGTGGTCCAACCCGTACGAGGTGTGGCTGCCCTACTGGCAGCGGTTCAACGGCGGGATCGGATTCCACGAGACCACGACCTACCTGCACAACTCCTCGATCGGCTCGCACGGCTGCGTGAACCTGCTGCACCGCGACGCCGTGCGGCTCTGGGAGCTGGGCTCGGTCGGCACCCGGGTGGTCGTCTTCGGCCGCCGGCCCGGCACCTGATACCCGACCGGACGTGACCTCCCGCCCGGTTCAGGGTTTTATCCCCTGTCCGGGTGACCCCCTCCGGTGCCACGCTGGAGGTCAGGTCCACCACGGGGCGGGAGGGACTGGAGATGACCGTCGACCACGACGTGCTTCCCGAGGACGACCGGGCACACCAGCAGGAGGTCTCACCGGCGGCCCTGGTCGGCTACGCGGCCGCCGCCACCGGCATCTTCGGCTGGTTCCTGTTCGGGCTGCTGGTGCAGCGGCAGGGCTTCGTCGACTCCGTCGGCGAGTCGGCCGGCGCCGCGTTCGCCCTGCTGCTCGCCGTGTCGGTGGTCGGCACCCTGCGCCGCAACGGGGACTAGTCCTCCAGCACCGCCGCGGTGATCCGGTGCAGCGCGAAGGTGTGCAGCATCTCGGTGCGATCGTCCTCGGCGCGCAGGTAGCCGGCCCCGATCGAGACCGGCCGGACCAGCCGGGACGCGGTCGCCCCGTGCGCGTCGACGTAGCCGACCCAGACCAGCGCCTTGTCCCGCACCGCCTGCTGAAGCACGGCGAGCGCGTCGCTGTGGGTGTGTGCCGGCCCCGGGCCGGTGCGCGCCGTCCCGCCGCGGACCACCGCCGGGGCCCGCCGCGCCGCCCGGGCCGCCGCGTCGCCCCGGCGGATCTGCTCGACCACCCCGAGCAGCCGCGGCATCGGCAGCCGCGGCGCCGCCAGCGGGTCGAGGCTGCGGCTGGTCGCCGGCACCCGGGCCGGCGCCCGCCGGGTCTTCGGCCGGGCCAGCACGGCCGCGCCGCCGGCGTCCTCGGCCACCGGCGCGTAGCCGGCGTCGCGCAGCGCGGTCAGCATCCGGTTCACCTGGTACGGGGTGACGAGCACCGTCGGGGCCAGCCGGCGCAACGCCAGCGACTCCAGCCGCTTGTCGGACAGCACCTCGGTGAGCAGCGCCTCGTCGTCGCTGCGCACGTAGCCGCCCGCCGACCCGACCCGCAGCCCGCCGTGCTTGCGCGCCACGTCGTCCACCAGGTAGCTCATGCCCTGCGGCACCGGGGTACGCGACCGGCGGCGGAACAGCGCGTGCAGGTCGTCGGCCGAGTAGCCGGCGTCCAGGGCTCGTCGCACGCTGGCCGTGGTGACCCGGTAGACGCTCGCCCCACCGGCCGACTCGTGCTCCGCCACCACGTCCAGCTCGGCGGCGAGCGCCGGGTCGGGCGGGCCGGGTACCACGACGGTCAGGTCGGCCTGCACGAGGAAGTGGTCGACCGGGGCGGGGAGCAGCGCGTCCAGCGCCCGGACGGCGGTGGACGGCTCGCCCGACTCGCTCTCGGAGTACAGCCCGAGCGGGTCGTCGGCCCGCTCGTCGGCGTCGTTCAGCTCGGCGAGCAGCAGCCGCCCGTACGAGGTCAGCGCGCCCAGCCCGGTCACCCCGAGCTGGGCCGCCTCGGCCAGCACCTCGCGGTGTGCCCCCTCCCGGCCCCGGGCGCGGCGCGGCGCCCGCCAGTCCAGCAGCTCCAGCACCTGGTCGGGGGTCGGGGCGGTCGCCGGCGGCAGGTCGGCCAGCACGGCGAGCACCGAGCGCCGGGTCGCCGGCGCGCCGGCCCGTTCCGCCTCGGCGGAGAGCACCGCGATCGGCCGGTCCCGGTCGTCGCGCTGGCCGATCAGGCCCACCTGGCGGGTCATGGTCAGCCAGGCCCGGGCGAGCTGCTCCCAGCGCTGGGCCAGCGAGGCGGCCCGCCACACCTCGTACCCGCCGGTGGGCAGGATCTGCTGGTCGCCTCCGTACCGGCTGGTGGCCGACCCGGTCAGGTCCAGCTCGCCGACCAGCCCGGCCGCGTACGCCACCTCGAAGATCAGCGCGGTGGTCGGGTCGTCCAGCCCCAGGCCGCGGGCCAGCCGGCGCAGGTCCCGGACACCCACGCCGCCGGAGCGCAGCACCGGGGCGGGCTCGGCGGCCAGGGCCTCCAGGAGCGCCTCGGTGTGCCGGACCACCTCCATGGTCTGCCCGGCGCCGGCCGAGTCGACGGACTTGGCCTCCCGCGGCGGGCTCGACACCTCGGGCGGGCTGGTGCGCAGCGGGCCGAGCGGGCCGGTGTCCCGGCGCAGCAGCAGCCCCACCTCGCGGGGCAGCTCGACGGTGCCGCCGCCCTTGACGGCCGACATCCGGACGAGCAGCCGGTGCTCCACCAGCCAGCGGATCGGGGAGCCGGTGGCTGCCCCGCCGTTCACCAGGTCCGGCGGAAGGATGTCCTCCTCGCCGGTGGCGGGGGCCTCCAGTGCGCCCGCGGGCACGGTGCCGACCGGCGGGCCGGCGGCGAGCCGGTCCAGGATCGCCCGGGCCGAGGGCGGCGCGGCCAGCAGCGTCCGCCGCAGCTTCGCCGGGTCCGTGCACACGGCCGCCGTCCGGGGATCCAGCTCCGCGGCCGGTCGGCCCAGGCCCGCCAGGTACGGGGACACCTCGTCGACGCCGCCCACCACGTGCAGGTCGTGTTCCGGCCCGTACAGCAGGAAGAGCGCGCGGAGCCGGTCCACCGCGCCGCGGACCGCGGTCGGGGCGGGCGGGTGTGGGCCGGAGGTGGCCAGGGCCAGGATGGCCTCGGTGGCGGTGCCGCCGCCCTCCGGGTCCCGGGTGAGCCGGGCGGCGTCCAGGATCTGGAGGGTGAACTGGTCCAGCCCGTCGAGCGCCCGCGCCACGGAGACCCGCGACTGGGCGCGGATGGCGAGGGCGGAGACGTCTGCCGGCACGGGCACGACGAGGTCCGGCCGCAGCTGGAGGAGGGCGGCCAGGGACTCGTCGGGAAGGGTCCGCAGGTGGTCGGCGAATGAGGTGGTCATCGTCGTTCCACGCTAGCCCGGCCGGGGGCTTTCCCGCCCCTCGGACGTCCGCCTCGGTCCGGGTTGGGCGGGTACGTTCTCGGCATGCCCCCACTGATGGTCGGATTCGACCTCGACATGACCCTAGTCGACTCGCGCCCCGGCATCGCGGCCGCCTACCGGGCACTGACCGCGCGGACCGGCGTGCCCGTCGACGCCGACCTGGCGGTCTCCCGCCTCGGGCCGCCGCTGCGCACCGAGATCGCGCACTGGTTCCCGCCGGAGCAGGTCGAAGAGGCGGTGACCGCGTACCGCGAGCTCTATCCGGCGTACGCGATCACCCCGACCCTGCCGATGCCCGGCGCGGAGGCCGCGATCCGGGCGGTGCACGAGCGCGGCGGCCGGGTCATGGTGGTGACCTCCAAGATCGGCCGGCTGGCGAAGCTGCACCTGGACCACCTCGGCCTGGCCGTCGACGAGCTGGCCGGGGACCTGTTCGCGGAGGAGAAGGCGACCGCGCTGCGGGAGCACGGCGCCACCCTCTACGTGGGCGACCACGTGGCCGACATGGCCGCCGCGCAAGCTGCGGGAATCCCGGGCGTGGGAGTGGCGACCGGCCCCTGCTCCAGGGACGAGCTGAGCGCTGCCGGAGCGCACGTCGTGCTGGATGATCTCACTGGATTCCCGGCGGCGCTGGACCGGATCATCGGGCTAGCCTTGGAGGGGTAGAGGTTCCGAGCGAAGCAGGGGTTTTCAGGTGCCGACGGGTCGAGTGAAGTGGTATGACGCGGCCAAGGGATACGGGTTCGTCACCAGTGACGAGGGTGGCGACGTGTTCCTGCCGAAGGGCGTGCTACCGGCGGGTGTCACCGACCTGAAGGGCGGCCAGCGGGTCGATTTCAGCGTGGTGGACAGCCGGCGGGGCGCTCAGGCGATGGGGGTCAAGCTGCTGGAGGCGCCGCCGTCGGTGGCGGAGCTGCGCCGCCGACCGGCCGAGGAGCTGCACGGCCTGGTCGAAGACATGATCAAGGTGCTGGAGGCGAAGGTCCAGCCGGACCTGCGCCGGGGCCGCTTCCCTGACCGGAAGACCGCGCAGAAGATCGCTCAGCTGGTCCACGCGGTGGCGCGCGAGCTGGAGGTCTGAGGGACGAGCCCGGCGTCGGCGGCCCGGCCCAGCAGCGCCTCCACGGCGGCGAAACCGGCCTCTCCGAGGTCGGCGGTGAACTCGTTGACGTAGAGGCCGATGTGCCGGTCCACCACGTCGGGCTCCATCTCCTGCGCGTGCGCCAGCACGTACTCCCGGCTGGCCTCCGGGTCGGCCCACGCCTGCCGGACCGACTCGCGGATCCAGGCCGCCGCCTCGACGGGGTCGACCGCGCCCTTGCGGGCCAGGATCGCGCCGAGCGGGATCGGCAGGCCGGTGTCGCCCTCCCACCACTCGCCCAGGTCGACCAGGGCGGTCAGCCCGTGCCGCGGGTAGGTGAAGCGCGCCTCGTGGATCACCAGCCCGGCGTCGTACCGCCCGGCCGCCACCCCCGGCATGATCTCGTGGAACGGCACGACCTCGATCCGGGCCGGCGCCTGATCCGCCGCCCAGAGCCGGAACAGCAGGTACGCCGTGGTCCGCTCACCCGGCACCGCCACCGTCGCGCCGGATAGGTCGGTCCGGTCGCCCCGGGTGAGCACCAGCGGGCCGCAGCCCCGGCCCAGCGCGCCCCCGCAGGGCAGCAGGTGGTAGTCGTCGAGCAGCCACGGCAGCGCCGCGTAGCTCACCTTCACCAGGTCGAACGCTCCGCGCTCGGCCGCGGTGTTGGTGACGTCGACGTCGGCGTAGGTCACCTCGACCGCCGGTGCGCCGGGGACCCGGCCGTGCACGAGGGCGTCGAAGACGAACGTGTCGTTGGGGCAGGGCGAGATCGCGAGGGAGAGCGCCACACCCCCACCGTAACCCCGCCCGGTTGTGGCCCCGTCAGCGTGGTCGGGTGGATGCGCGCCCGGCCACTTCCGACGCGACGGGGTCGCCTGCAGATCGTCGCTGCCTGTCGAGGTGATGTCGGGAACGACTCGGCGGTGGGTGACGGGAACGAGTCGTCATCAGTGACTGGTGTACCAGTGACATCGTCACCGACTCAGCTCGGCAAGCTGAGTGGGGTCCTCCTGCCTCGCGAGGACGCCAGCGACCTGGCTCGCGCTCCCGCCGGCGACCTGGCTCGCGCTCCGCCAGCGACTTGGCTCGCGCTCCGCCAGCGACTTGGCTCGCGCTCCCGCCGGTGCCTGCGACATCACCAACGACTCAGCTCGAAAGCGGCGCGCCATCCACATGCCGACTCCGCGGAGAGCGGATGTCCACAGGGTTATCCACAGGTAGGTGCTTGTTGTTGAGGTCGGGCTGCGCAGGCGGGAGCATCCCGGATGTGGCTGAGCCGGAGTCTGCGACGGACGAGGGAACCGAGCACCAGACCGACCACCAGACCGACCTGGGTGATCTGCTGCGCCGGCTGCGGCGGCGGGCCGATCTGAGTCAGCGGGAGCTGGCCGACCGGGCGGGGGTCCCGCAGGCCGCGGTCGCGAGGATCGAGTCCGGGCGGGTCGCCGACCCGCGCTACCGGACCGTGGAGCGGCTGATCCGCGCGGCGGGTGGCCGGGTGCGACTGGATGCCGGGGCGGCCGCCGAGGATGACTGCCCGCCGCCGGTGCCGCATAGGGAGCTGCGGGACCAGGCTGGCCGGCGGTATCCCGCGCACCTGGACGTGTGGGAGGTCCACGAACCCAGGGACTGGCCGGGCGCCTGGTGGGCGGAGTGGTACACGCTGCCGCCGAAGCGGTGGCCGCTGCCGCTGCCGCCGGCCACCTACCGGTTGAACCGGGACTACCGGGACCGGGGGCGCGAGGGGGATCAGGTTCGGCGGTCCGTGGCGGTGCGGCGGGTGACCGGGCCCGCCGTGCCGACCACGGCCTGGCGGTTCGTGGCGGAACTGCCGGGCGGCGACCTGGTCGGTGAGCTGCGGGCGCACGAGCAGAGCCCGCACCTGCGGTGGGGTGGCGAGGAGCGGCCGGGGGAGCGGGAGGTGGTCCTGGACGGTGTGCTGGTCGCGGCCGAGTGTCGCCGGCTGGGCATCGGGCGCCGGCTGGTGCAGGCGCTGCTCGCCGAGTTGGCTCCGGGCGGCCTCGCCTGCGTTCGGGCGCTGGCCCAGCAGCCGGGGATCACCTTCCTGGAGGCGTGCGGGTTTCGAGTGGAGGCGAGCCGGCCGGCGGCGTTGCGGTTCGACCGGCCGGTCAGCGGAGGGCGGCCGCCGCCGCGGTGAGCGCGGCGAAGGCCTCGCGCATGCGCCACGAGTCGCGGTCGCGGGGGCCGATCGGGTTGGACACCGTGCGCAGCTCGGCGAAGGGGAGGCCGGCGTGGGTGGCGGCGACGGCGACGCCGTACCCCTCCATGGCCTCGGCCACGGCGTCCGGGTGCCGGTCGGCGAGGGCCGCCGTGCTCGCGGCGGTGCCGGTCACCGTGCTGACCGTGAGCACGGCGCCGACGGTGGCCGCCGGGAGGGCGGCGCGCAGGGCGGCCAGCAGGCCCGGGTCGGCGGTTACGGTGCTGCCGCCGCCGAGCAGCTCCGGGGGCATGCCCAGCTCCTCCAGCGGGATGAAGCCGGTGGGGGACTCGGCGCCCAGGTCGGCTGCCACGCTGCGGTTCGCCAGGACGGTGCCGCCGACCGGGGCCCGGCCGACGAAGCCACCGGCGATGCCCGCGCTGACCACGGCACGGTACGGGTTCCCGGCCGCCTCGGCGAGCGCCAGCAGCCGTGCGGTGGCGGCGCCGGCCACGGCGGGGCCGACCCCGACCGGCGCGACGGTGACCGTGGGGTCGGTGAGGCCCGCCCGGACCGCGTCGGCCTCGGCGGGGACCGCCGTCACCACCAGCAACCCGGTCACGCCACCGGTCCCCGGGGCTCCCGCCGGTTCTCCTCCTCGGTGCCGCCCGGCCCGCCGACGGAGGACGAGGGGCGGTAGATGTGGAACCCGGGCGGTGACAGCTCGTCGTCGTCGGTGGGAGGCGGTGGGTCGGCCCGGGTTGGCGCCGGCGAGGTGGGGGCGGGGTCGTCGAACTCCGTACCCGCCCCGGTGGCCAGTTCGTCGTCGCCGAGCGGGCGGCCGACCAGGTGCTCGCCGCGCAGCCGGGTGGCCACCAGTATCCCGCGGGCGGCCACCAGGGCGGCAACGCAGGCGGCGATCGCCACGCCGACCGGGCCGGTGAACGGGACCAGCCCGAGGCCGCCCCCGGCCACGAAGGCCAGCATCAGCGCGGTCTCCGAGTGGGCGAACGAGCTGGCCCGGAGCCGCTCCGGGATCCGCTCTTGGATCGAGGCGTCCACCGCGAGCTTGGCGATCCCGCTCATCAGCGAGGTGACCACGCAGAGCAGCGCCACCATGGGCAGCGAGAACTTCAGGGCGGCGAGCACCGCCACCCCGGCCACGACGACCGTGCCGCTGGACTGGATGGCCGCCGGGCGGTGGATGCGCAGCCGGGTGCCGATGGCGGTGGCCAGGAAGGTGCCCACCGCGAGCGCCCCGCCGGCCAGGCCCAGCGCGCCCTGGGCGCCCAGGTCCCGCCCGAAGAAGTCGGTGGTCAGGTCGCCGGCCTTGATCGCGAAGGCCAGGAAGAGCAGCAGGAAGCCGTAGAGCCCGCGCAGCGCCGCCGCGCCGATCAGGGTGGCGATCACCAGCCGGCCGGCGGGCCGGCCCCGGCCCAGCGGGCGTTCCCCGTCCCGGCGGCGCAGCGCCCGCAACGGCCTGGGCACCCGCTCCGGCGGCTCCGAGTCGGCCCGCGGCGGCAGCCGCAGCGAGATGATCATGCCGATCAGGAAGATGAGCGAGGCGACCCGGAGCGGCCACTGGGGCCCGAACCAGAACGCGGCCAGCCCGATGGGGGCGACCAGCGCACCGGCCACCGTGCCGTAGACGCTCGCCCGGGCCCCCACCTGCGACAGCCCGAGCCCCTCGGGCAGCAGCCGGGGCACCGCCGCCGAGCGGGCCACCCCGTACGCCCGGGAGAGGGCCAGGACACCGAACGCGGCGGGATAGAGCCCGAAGCCGCCGATGTAGTCGGAGATCAGCCACGCCAGGAAGGCCCGCCCGAGCATGGTGGCGGCGAGCGCGTAGCGGCGGCCGTGCCGGAAGTGGTCCAGCAGCGGGCCGACCACGGGGGCGAGCATGGCGAACGGGACCATGGTCACCAGCAGGTAGAGCGCCACCTTGTTGCGCGCCTCGCCGAGCGGGACGTCGAAGAAGATCGTGCCGGCCAGGCCGATGGCGATCAGCGTGTCCCCGGCGCAGGAAAGGGCGTGCAGGTCGAAGAGGCGGACCATGCCGACCTCGTTGCCGGCGCTGCGGGCCCGGGCCGTGCCGGCCCGGCGGGTCATCCACCGCCCGCCGTGCAGCGAGCCCCGGAGCAGCAGGCGGGTGGCGCGGATGCCGGTGCCGACGGTCCGCCCGAGGACGGACCGGCCGGAGCGGGAGGACAGCGGCATGCGTCCCATCCTCGCCCATCTGATCCACGCGCGCCGCATCACCCGGAGAGAACGACTCTGGGGAGTGCCTGTCACCCGACGGCAGGCATGGGGAACAATGGTCCGGTGACCAGGCCCGCCTCCGCCCGCGCTCCCCGGCTCGACCAGGTGTGCGCCGCCGCCGTCGATGTGGCCCGCGCCGCCATCACGGAGGTGGACCCCGCCGACGTCGGCGATCACCTCCAGGCCGTCGCCGAGGGCGACCGGCTCGTCACCCACTACTTCGAGTGCCGCCTGGCCGGCTACCGGGGCTGGCGCTGGGCCGTCACGGTGACCCGGGTGCCGCGCAGCCGCACGGTCACCATCTGCGAGACGGTGCTGCTGCCGGGCGCCGACGCGCTGCTCGCCCCCGGCTGGCTGCCCTGGCAGGAGCGGCTCAAGCCGGGCGACCTGGGCCCCGGCGACCTGCTGCCCACCCCGGCGGACGACGAGCGGCTCGCCCCCGGCTACCTGCTCTCCGACGACCCGGCCGTGGAGGAGACCGCCTGGGAGCTGGGCCTCGGCCGGGCCCGCGTGCTGTCCCGCGAGGGCCGCACCGACGCGGCCCAGCGCTGGTACGACGGCGACCACGGCCCCGACGCCGCGATCTCGGTGGCCGCCCCGGCCGCCGCCCGCTGTGGCACCTGCGGCTTCTACCTGCCGCTCGCCGGGGCGCTGCGGCAGTCCTTCGGCGCCTGCGGCAACTTCTACGCCCCGGACGACGGCCGGGTGGTCAGCGCCGACCACGGCTGCGGCGCCCACTCGGAGACGCTGATCGAGGCGGCGGAGAGCCCGGTGGACGAGCTGCCCACGGTCTACGACGACAGCGCGGTCGAGGCGATGTCGGTGAGCCGGGCCCCGGGTTCGGTGGAGGCGGCCGAGCCGGCGGAGCCGTACGGCCACCCCTGACCGGTCAGCCCTGACGGGCGGTGGCTCCCCGGCGGCGGCGCCGGTTGGCGTCGTGCCGCATCATCACTGCCAGCCCGGGAAAGCCCCACAGGAAACCGGCCAGGCAGGTCCAGAGCCAGTTCTGGTGCCCGTGCGCGGTGAGCCAGTCGCGGAAGAAGATCAGCAGCACGAGCCCGACCACCGCCCAGGCGGCCAGCCCGGCGAGGGCGAACGGCACCATCGGCGGGTCGAGCGGCTCGGGCCGCGGCGGTTGCTCCTGGGGCACCCGCCCAGGGTACGCGATCGTCCTTCCCTGCCCGCGAGTGATCTGTGACGATGCGCGCGTCAACCGGTCGATCGATATGTGAGGACCCGATGGCCATCGCGCCGCCGCCGGACCACGGCACCCCACCCGATCCCGCGCATCCGCGCAACGCCTTCGACCGCTTCTTCGAGATCTCCGCCCGCCGGTCGACCCCGGGCCGGGAGGTCCGGGGCGGGCTGGCCACGTTCTTCACGATGGCGTACATCGTGGTGTTGAACCCGCTGATCCTGGGCGGCGCGGTCGACGGGGACGGGCGCAAGCTCGCCATCCCGGCGCTGGCGGCGGCCACGGCGCTGGTCGCCGGCGTGATGACGATCCTGATGGGCGTCGTGGCCCGGTTCCCGATCGCGCTGGCCGCCGGGCTGGGCGTGAACGCGCTTGTCGCGTACGAGATCGCACCGCAGATGACCTGGGCGGACGCGATGGGCCTCGTGGTGATCGAGGGTGTGCTGATCGCCATCCTCGTGCTCACCGGGCTGCGTACGGCGGTGTTCCGCTCCGTGCCGACCCAGCTCAAGACGGCGATCGGCGTCGGCATCGGCCTCTTCCTCACGATCATCGGCCTGGTCGACGCCGGGTTCGTCCGCCGGGTGCCGGACGCGGCGAACACCACGGTGCCGGTCGGGCTGGGCATCAGCGGCCGGATCGTCAGCTGGCCCCTGCTGGTCTTCGTGGTGGGTCTGCTGCTCACCCTGGTGCTGGTGGTACGCCGGGTGCGCGGCGCGATCCTGATCGGCATCCTGGTCTCCACCGTGCTGGCGATCGTGGTGGAGGCGATCGGCAACATCGGGCCGTCGTTCGTCGACGGGAAGCCGAACCCGAAGGGCTGGGCGTTGAACGTGCCCGAGCTGCCGGCGAAGGTGGTGGACGTCCCGGACCTCTCGCTGCTCGGCAACTTCAACGTGCTGGACTCGTGGACCCGGGTCGGCTGGCTGGTGCCGCTGATGTTCGTCTTCACCCTGCTGATCACGGACTTCTTCGACACTATGGGCACGATGGTCGCCATCGGCCAGGAGGGCGACATGCTGGACGACCGGGGCGCCCCGCCACGGGCCCGGGAGATCCTGCTGGTCGACTCGATCGCCGCCGCGGCGGGTGGCGCGGCCTCGGTGTCGAGCAACACGTCGTACATCGAGAGTGCCGCCGGTGTCGCGGAGGGCGCCCGGACCGGGGTGGCCAACCTGGTCACCGGCAGCCTGTTCCTGCTGGCCATGTTCCTTGCGCCGCTGGCGGTGGTGGTGCCCTTCGAGGCCGCGTCGACGGCCCTCGTGGTGGTCGGCTTCCTGATGATGACGGCGGTCCGCACGATCGACTGGACCGACTACGAGATCGCCATCCCGGCATTCCTCACGATCGTGCTGATGCCCTTCACCTACTCGATCTCGAACGGCATCGGCGCCGGGGTGATCACCTTCGTGCTGCTGAAGCTGGCGAAGGGCCGGTTCCGGGACGTCCACCCCCTGCTGTACGGGGTGGCGGCGCTGTTCGTCCTCTACTTCCTGCGCGGGCCGATCGAGTCCGTGATCCTCTGACCCCTGGTGAGCCTGGTCATATCGCATGTCGTTAGCCAGGCTCATTAGTTAAGCTAACTAACGTGACGGAGCGGACGGTGACGGCGAAACGCGTGCCACCGGCGCAGCTGGCCCCTCAGCTGCGTGATGCGATCACCCGACTCAACCGGCGGGTCCGACAGGCCCGACCGGTCGGCGACCTCACGGTCACCCAGCTCTCGGCGCTCACCAGCCTCAATCTGGCGGGCGCCCTGACACCCCGGGAGCTGGCCGATGTCGAGCGGGTGCAGCCGCCCACGATGACCAAGATCGTCGCAAAGCTGGAGGACCGCGGCCTCGTGCAGCGGACCCCCCACCCGACCGACGGACGGCAGGTCATCCTGGCGGCAACCGAAGGAGGACGGGCCGTGCTCGAGCAGTTCGAGCGGGCCCGCAACGAGTGGCTGGCCAGCCGGCTGGCCGCCCTGACCGAGGAGGAACGCGACACGCTGCGGCGCGCCGCCGACATCCTCCAGGGCATCGCTCGCGCCTGAGCGGGTACCCGCGTCCCGCGGTCCGCTTCGTCCGTTGTGGATGAGGCGTACATGATCGCGAGGAGGCGCACCAAGAGTGCAGGCCAAGTTGAGCACGATGTTCCAGTCCCTACGGGTCCGTAACTACCGACTCTTCGCCACCGGGCAGCTGATCAAGTTGATCGGCGTCTGGATGATGTACATCGCCCAGGACTGGCTCGTCCTCGACCTCAGCGGCAACTCGGCGACCGCGCTCGGCGTGGTCACCGCGCTCCAGTTCACCCCCGTCCTGCTGCTGACGCTGATCTCCGGTCGCCTCGCCGACCGCTACGACAAGCGGATGCTGCTCTTCATCGCCAACATCTTCTGGACCGTGCTGGCGCTGGCGATGAGCCTCCTGGTGGTCACCGGGCTGGTGCAGCTCTGGCACGTCTTCGCGTTCGCCGCCCTGCTCGGGGTGTTCAACGCGGTGGAGACCCCGGTCCGGCAGGCGTTCGTCTCCGAGCTGGTCGGCATGCCGCTGCTCCCGAACGCGCTCTCGCTCAACGCGGCCACCTTCAACTCGGCCCGGATCCTCGGCCCGGCCGTCGCCGGCCTGGCCATCGCCGCCTTCGACGTCGGCCCGGTCTTCCTGATCACCGCGTTCAGCTCGATCGCCCCGCTGGTCAACGTGGTCCGGATGCGCACCAGCGAGCTGTACCGCAAGGACCTGCCGCCGGCCGGCCAGCGCGATCAGGCCAAGGTGGTCGACGGCCTGCGGTACGTCGCGCGCCGCCCCGACATCCTGCTGCCGATGGCGCTCATGTCGGTGATCGGGATGACGCTGTTCAACTTCCAGCTCACCCTCGCCGCGCTTGCCAAGACCGCGTTCCACACCGGCGCCGCCTCGTTCGGCCTGTTCACCACGGCGCTGGCGGTCGGCGCGCTGGCCGGCGCCCTGTCCGGCACCGGACGGCGCAGCCGGCCCACCGTGTGGCTGGTGCTCGGCGCGGCGGTCGGCTGCGCCAGCTTCGGCACGCTGGTCGGGCTCGCCGGGTCCTACTGGCTGGTGGTGGCGCTGCTGCTGCCCACCGGGTTCTTCATGGTCTTCTTCGCCCAGGCCGCCAACCAGCGGGTCCAGCTCGGCGTCGACGCCGCCTTCCGGGGCCGGGTGATGGCGCTGTGGGTGCTCGTCTTCCTGGGCACCAACCCGGTCGGCGCGCCGATCATCGGCTGGGTGGCCGAGACCTTCGGGGCCGGTGCGAGCATCTGGACCGGTGGCCTCATCTCCCTGGCCGCCGCGCTGCTGGCGCTCACCTGGCAGCTGCGCCGCTCCGGCGCCCGGCTGCGGATGCGGGTGCTGCCCATGCCGCGCTTCTACGTGGTGTCGCCCGGGGCGGAGTGACCCGTCGACCGCCCGAAGGACCGGTTCCCGACCGAGGGGACCGGTCCTTCCTCGTTCATTCGCGTCCGGATGTCGCCAAACGGGTGGCGGGCGGGGACGGCGCGGCTTAGCGTCGATATGTGGGAGTGGGACGGGGTCTGCTGCTGGTGCTGGCGATCCTCGCCGTCTGCTGCCTGCCGGCCCTCTTCGCGCTGGTCTTCTGCGCCGACGAGATCATCGACCGGGTGGTCTGCGGGTGGGCCGAGTGGCGCGAGCGGCGGCGGGCGCGCCGCACCATCGCGCGGCTGGACCGGGCCATCGAGGCCGAGTCGCTCACCCGGGACATCGACCTCACCGAGTTCGACCGGGAAGGTCGCCGCCCGCTGGAACAGCTCGCCATCGACCTGCGCCGCCTCGGCGGCCACCGGCTCGCCGCCGCCGACCGCTCGGTGGTCTGGCACGGCGCGGTCATCGACGCGTACGACGAGCGGCTGCGAGCCGCCTGCGGGGCGCTGGGCATCGCCGAGCACCTGGCCGAGCTGGAGGGCGTCGACCGGGAGATCGAGCGGGTCCGCGTCGAGGGCCTCCTGCACGCCGCCGGGCTCACCCTGCCCGCCGCCCGACCCGGCCACCATCAGCGACACCGCTGACCGGTGCGGCTCTTCGTCGCGGTCTACCCGCCGAAGCCGGCGGTCGACGACCTGGGCGCCCAGGTGGCCCGGCTGCGCACCGGCGCGGCGGCGGCCGCCGGCACCAACGTCCGGCTGGCCGACCCGGCCAACGCCCACCTCACCCTGGCCTTCCTCGGCGACACTCCCGACGACCGGCTGGTCGACGTGGAGAGCGCGCTCGGCCTCGCCGCGCAGACGTTCCGGGATGCCCGGGGCAGCTCCCCGAGGCTGCGGCTCGGCGGCGGGGGCAGCTTCGGGCGCGGCCGGTTCACGGTGCTCTGGGTGGACGTACGCGGCGAGATCGACGGCCTGACCGTGCTCGCCCGGCTCATCCGGTCGGGGCTGCGCCGGGCCCGGGTGCCGCACGACGAGAAGCCGTTCCGGGCCCACCTCACCATCGCCCGCCCCGGCGACCGGATCGACCGGGCGGACGTGCTCGCCGACCGGGAGACCCTGCACGACTACCTCGGCCCGGAGTGGAGCGCCGACGAACTGGTCCTGGTCCGCAGCCATCCGGGCCCGCGCCCCACCTACGACCGCCTCGCGGCCTGGCCCGTCTGACCCGTGAGTGCACTGCACCCGGTTCGCCGGGGCAGGCGCGGGGCCCGCCCCGGCGAAGCACCGTCGGGCAGGCGCGGGGCCCACCCCGGCGCGGGAACTACCAGGCCCAGGCTTCGGGGCCCGGGCCGCCGTTGCCGACCGGCGGGAAGAGCTCGTCGAGCTTCTCCAGCGTGGCCTCGTCGAGTCGCACGGCCAGCGCGCCCAGGTTGCGGTCGAGCTGGTCCATGGTGCGCGGGCCCACGATCGGGGCGGTCACGCCCGGGCGGGAGAGCAGCCAGGCCAGCGCCACGTCCGCCGGGTCGTGGCCGAGGTCCGCGCAGAGCTTCTCGTACGCCTCGATGGTGGAACGGTGCTCGGCGAGCGCGTCGGCCGACCGGCCGCTGGCGCCGCGGGCCGCGCCGCCCTCGGCCATCTTGCGGATGACCCCGGCGAGCAGCCCGCCGTGCAGGGGCGACCAGGGGATGATGCCCAGCCCGTAGTGCTGCGCGGCCGGGACCACCTCCAGCTCGACGTGCCGGGTCATCAGGTTGTAGATGCACTGCTCGGAGACGAGGCCGAGGAAGTTGCGGCGGCCGGCTGCGGCCTGCGCCTGCGCGATGTGCCAGCCGGCGAAGTTGGACGAGCCGACGTAGAGGACCTTGCCCTGGGCGACCAGGGTCTCCATGGCCTGCCAGATCTCATCCCACGGCGTGGTCCGGGAGATGTGGTGCATCTGGTAGAGGTCGATGGTGTCGGTCTGCAGCCGGCGCAGCGAGTCCTCGCAGGCCCGGATGATGTGCCGGGCGCTCAGGCCCTGCTCGTTGGGCCACTCGCCCATCTTGCCGTAGACCTTGGTGGCCAGGACGACCTTGTCACGCCGCCCGCCGCCCTGGGCGAACCACCGGCCGATGATCTGCTCGGTGACGCCCTCGCCGGTCTTCCAGCCGTAGACGTTGGCGGTGTCGAAGAAGTTGATCCCGTGCTCGAGCGCCCGGTCCATGATGGCGAAGCTGTCCGGCTCGTCGGTCTGCGGCCCGAAGTTCATGGTGCCGAGGCAGAGCCGGCTCACCGAAAGACCGGTGCGTCCCAGGTTCGTGTACTCCATGGGTCCACCCTGGCACGCGGGCACTTAGAGTGCCTCACGCAATCCCAGGGTGGACCGTCGGTCAGGAGGATTCGCGGGCCGCCGGGCCGGTGCCGAAGAGGACGTCGTCCCAGCTCGGCAGGCGCTTGCGCGGCTTGCCACCGGCCTCGGTGGACTCGCTGCCGGTGCCGCCGGTCGCCGCCGCGGGACCGGTGCGGCGGGGCCGCAGCACCGCCAGCGACGGAACGGCGGGGATCTCCTTCGGCGCGTCCGAGTCGTCGTCGAACGCGGAGCCCTGGCCACCGCCGAGCAGCGCGGCCGCGCCCCCGGTGACCGCCCGCTGGCGGGGGGCGTCGGATCCGGCCAGCGCGGCCGGGGAACGGGTGTCCAGACCGCGACCGGACGTGCCGCCGAGCGGCCGGTCCAGCGAGGCGAGCAGCGCGTCCCGGCCGGCGCGGATCGGGTCCCGCCCCGGACGGGCGTGCTCGGAGGGCGACGGCAGGCCGTGCCCGCCCCGGCTCGGCTCGCCGCGCGACGGGCCGGGCAGCGCGTGGCCGCCGCGCTCGGGCGCCGGCTCCTGGCCGAGGATCGGCGTGGGCCGCTCGGCGCACAGGTACTGCGCCATGTCGTCGTGCGGCATGACGTTCTGCCGGGTCTTGTCGAGATCCCAGACCGCCTGCGCGGTGGCCTTGCCGGACGGCCAGGTGGCGATGATCCGCCAGGTGCCGTCGTCGCGGCGGTAGGCGTCCCAGGAGATCTTCTCGGTGTCGATCCCGTGCTGGGCCAGCCGGCCGTTGACCACCTCGGCCAGCGGGGTCGGCTTCTCGGCGCCCTTGAGTCGGGTGCGCCGGGCGTGCTGGGCGAGCATGGCCCGCTCCTGGAGCACCGGGCCCGCGTAGCGCAGGACGCGGTCGACCGGGACGCCGGCGATCCGGGCGACGTCCTCGGCGGACTCGCCGGAGCGGATCCGGGCCTGGATGTCCCGCGGGGAGAGCGACGGGATCGGGTCGGCGGCGCTCGGCACGACCGCCAGCGGGGCCGCGCCCGGCTCGGCGTGCAGCGCCGAGGCGATGCGCTCGTCGATGGGCAGGGCGAGCAGGCGCCCGACCTCGTCGGCGAGCACCAGAGCCTGGCCGTCCTCCGAGAGGGCGACGAAGCGTACTGGGCGCATGGGCTTGCCTCCGTCCCGCTTCGCTGGCCGTCACGCCACGAGCCGGCCACCCGGGCGTCTCGAACCACCGTACGCTCATCTACCCGAAGGTGGGGGATGCGACACCCCGGCATGTTGCGACTGAGCTGCGGCGATGATCACGGTGGGTGGTCGCCGGAGCGCCGACGACCACCCACCGTCACCAGGCGATCAGAGTCGCTCGACCACGTAGTCGATGGACGCGGTGAGCGCCTCCACGTCCGCCGGCTCGACGGCCGGGAAGAGCGCGACGCGGAGCTGGTTGCGGCCGAGCTTCCGGTAGGGCTCGGTGTCCACGATGCCGTTGGCGCGCAGCACCTTGGCGATCGCCGAGGCGTCCACCCCGTCGGCGAAGTCGACGGTGGCGACCACGTTGGAGCGCAGCGCCGGGTCGGTCACGAACGGGGTGGCGAACGACGAGCGCTCGGCCCAGCCGTAGACGATGCCGGCGCTTTCGGCGGTGCGCTTGGCCGCCCAGGCCAGCCCACCCTGCGAGTTCATCCAGTCGGTCTGCTCGGCGGCCAGGAAGATGGTGGCCAGCGCGGGCGTGTTGTAGGTCTGCTCCAGCCGCGAGTTGTCGATCGCGGTGACCAGGTCGAGGAAGGCCGGGATGTAGCGGCCCGATTCCTTGATCTCGGTGGCCCGGGCGAGCGCGGCGGGCGACATGAGGGCCAGCCACAGCCCGCCGTCCGAGCCGAAGCACTTCTGCGGGGCGAAGTAGTAGACGTCGGTCTCGCCGACGTTGACCTCCAGGCCCCCGGCGCCGGAGGTGGCGTCGACCAGCAGCAGCGAGCCCTCGTCGGCGCCCGGCACCCGGCTGATCGGCACCGCCACGCCGGTGGAGGTCTCGTTGTGCGGCGTCGCGTAGACGTCCACCCCCGCCTCGGCGACCAGGGTCGGCGCGCTGCCCGCCTCGGACTTGCGCACGGTCGGCTCGCCCAGGAACGGCGCGTCCTTGACCGACTTGGCGAACTTGGCGCCGAACTCGCCGAAGCTGGCGAACTGGGCCCGGTCGCGGACCAGGCCGAAGGCGGCGACCTCCCAGAAGGCCGTGGTGCCGCCGTTGCCGAGCACCACCTCGTAGCCCTCCGGGACGGAGAAGAACTCGGCGATGCCACGACGCAGCCGGGCCACCTGGTCACGGACCGTCTTCTGCCGGTGGGAGGTGCCCAGGTAGCTGGTGGCGACGTCGGCGAGTGCGGAGACCGCCGCGGGACGGACCTTGGACGGGCCGCAGCCGAAGCGGCCGTCGGCGGGCCTGATGTCGTCGGGAATCCGGATGGTCGGTGCGTCAGCCACGGTCTTCTCGATCCTTCCGCGTGGGCGAGGGCGGGCCCTTCAGCGGGCGCGGAGCGACGGCGGCCACGCGCGGGCGCGCGGCGGAGTCGGGTCCGAGCCCGGTCCGGCGGCGCTGCCGGCCTTCATCCTCGCACCCGCGCCGCCCGTCCCGACGGCTGGTCCCACTCCCGGGGCTGAGGGATGCGCCACACGCGGCAGGGCCCGGTCCGTCGCGGACCGGGCCCTGCCGCGGGGTACGCGGGGCGGGATCAGACGCCGTGCGGGATGGCGTCCCAGCCCTCGACCTGCTGCGGCTTGCGGCTGCCCGGCCCGACGTAGCGGGCCGACGGGCGGACCAGCCGCTGGAGCGTCTTCTGCTCCAGGATGTGCGCGGACCAACCGCCCATCCGGGCACAGGTGAACATCGAGGTGAACATGTGCGCCGGCACCTCGGCGAAGTCCAGCACCACGGCCGACCAGAACTCGACGTTGGTGGCGAGCACCCGGTCCGGGCGGCGGGCCTGGAGCTCGGCCAGGGCGGCCTTCTCCAGCGCCTCGGCGATCTCGAAGCGCGGCGCGCCCAGCTCCTTGGCGGTGCGGCGGAGCACGCGGGCGCGCGGGTCCTCGGCCCGGTAGACCCGGTGGCCGAAGCCCATGAGCCGCTCGCCCCGGTCGAGGACGCCCTTGACGTAGCCCTCGGCGTCGCCGCTGCGCTCGACGGCCTCCAGCATGCTGAGCACCCGCGACGGCGCGCCGCCGTGCAGCGGGCCGGAGAGCGCGCCGATGCCCGACGAGATGCAGGCGGCGGCGTCGGCGCCGGTGGAGGCGACGATCCGGGCCGTGAAGGTGGAGGCGTTCAGGCCGTGCTCGGCGGCCGAGATGAAGTAGGCGTCGACGGCCTTGACGTGCCGCGGGTCGGGCTCACCCCGCCAGCGCTTCATGAACCGCTCGACGATGGTCTCCGCCTTGTCGATCTCCTTCTGCGGCACGGCCGGCAGGCCGAGGCCGCGGGCGGACTGGGCGACGAAGGACAGGGCGGTCACCGACACCCGGGCCAGGTCCTCGCGGGCCTGCTCGTCGGAGATGTCGAGGAGCTGGTTGAGCCCCCAGTACGGGGCGAGCATGGCGACCGCGGACTGCACGTCGACGCGGATGTCGCCGGAGTGCACCGGCACCGGGAACGGCTCGGCCGGCGGCAGGCCCGGGCCGAAGCGCCCGTCGACCAGCAGCGCCCAGACGTTGCCGAAGGAGACCTGACCGATCAGATCCTCGATGTCCACGCCCCGGTAGCGCAGCGCGCCACCCTCGCGGTCCGGTTCGGCGATCTGGGTCTCGAAGGCTACGACGCCCTCCAGGCCCGGTTTGAAGTCGGCCATGTCGTCTCCTGGCTTCCGGCGGTGATGGTGGCCGCGCGGGCTGACGGGCCCGCGGCGTGGGCGACCCTCAGGGGTGTGTTCGGAACATCTTGCCTGCTCGGCAACCGGCTCCGCGACCCACGGCGAGTGTGCGCCACATGACATCCCCGCCGGTGGACAAGCTCACGGGCTGGAGAAGACTGGACGCTGGGGCCTGGCCAGCGTCGGGGGACGCCGGCATCCCCGGGAGAGGGACGACGAGAGTGACGGGCGACACACCTGCCCCGGCCGGCATGCGTAACGAGTACGCCGCCGACCTGGGCCTTTCCGAATCGGATCTCGCGCCGGACTGGCACACCCAGTTCGCCCGCTGGTTCGCCGACGCGGTGGCGCATCCGCTGCCCGAACCGAACGCCATGGTCGTCGGGACCGCCGACGCCGACGGGCGGCCGAGCGGCCGCACCGTGCTGCTCAAGGGGTACGACCCGGACGGGTTCGTCTTCTACACCAACTACGGCTCCCGCAAGGGCGGCGAGGCGACCGCGAACCCGTGGGCCAGCCTGGTCTTCCCCTGGTTCCCGATGCACCGGCAGGTGACGGTCACCGGTCGGGTGAGCCGGGTCGACCGGGCCGAGACCGAGGCGTACTTCGCCGCCCGGCCGCGCGGCTCCCAGCTCGGCGCCTGGGCCAGCACCCAGTCGCGGGTGGTGCCGGACCGGGCGGCGCTGGACGCGGCGTACCGGGCGGCCGCCGAGCGCTTCGCCGGCGTGGACGAGATCCCCGCGCCGCCGCACTGGGGCGGGTTCCGGGTGCGGCCGGAGACGGTGGAGTTCTGGCAGGGCCGGGCGAGCCGGCTGCACGACCGGCTGCGGTTCCGGCGCACCGGGGACGGCGCCTGGGTCACCGAGCGGCTGGCCCCGTGACGGGGGTGCAGGAGGCCCGGCCGCGCGGAGCGCGCCGCTGGGCGATCGACCTGCGTCCGTTGGGCGTGCCCGCGTACCGCCGGGTGTGGCTCGGCAACGCCGTGGCGATGTTCGGCTTCCAGTTCACCGCCGTGGCGGTGCCGGTGGAGATGTTCGACCTGACCGGCGGCTCGTTCTGGGTCGGCCTGCTCGGGATCGCCGGCTTCCTGCCGCTGCTGGTCTTCGGGCTGTGGGGCGGGGCGGTCGCCGACGCCCGGGACCGGCGGCGGGTGCTGCTGGGTGGGGGCGCCCTGCTCTGGGCGTCGACGCTGGCGCTGCTGGTCCAGTCGCTGCTGCGGGTGGGCAGCCCGGTGCTGCTGCTGGCCCTGGTCGCGGTGCAGGCGATCGCGTTCGCGGTCACGTCGCCGACCCGGAGCGCGATCCTGCCCCGCCTGGTGCCGGCCGAGCTGGTGCCGGCGGCCAGCACGCTCAACTTCACCACGTTCACGGCGACCTCGGTCTTCGGCCCGCTCGCCGCCGGTCTGATCTTCGCCACCTGGCGCACCGACGTGGGGCTGCCGATCGCGTACGGGGTCGACGGGCTGCTGTTCACCGTGTCGCTCTGGGCCACCCTGCGGCTGCCCGCCATGCCCCCCGAGCCGGACCCGGACGGCGACGGGACGCCGCGCAGGGCGGGGCTGGCCAGCATCGTCGACGGGCTCCGCTACCTGGCCACCACGCCGGTGCTGCTGCTCTCCTTCGCCATCGACCTGATCGCCATGATCCTGGCCATGCCCCGGGCGCTCTTTCCCGAGCTGGCGCACGAGCGTTTCGGCGGTGGGGCGGCGGTCGGCTGGCTCTACAGCGCGATCGCCATCGGCGCGATGCTGGGCGGCCTCACCTCGGGCTGGATCGGCCGGGTCCGCCGGCAGGGCGTGGTGCTGGTGGTGGCCGTGGTCGGCTGGGGCGTGGCGATCGCCGCCGCCGGGCTGGCCCGCCAGCTCTGGCTGGTGGTGGCGCTGCTCGGCCTGGCCGGCGCCGCCGACCTGGTGAGCGCCACCCTGCGCCAGTCGATGCTGCTGATCTACGCGCCGGACCGGATGCGCGGCCGGCTCCAGGGCGTCAACACGGTGGTGGTCGCCGGTGGCCCGCGCCTGGGTGACCTGCGGGCGGGCGCGATGGCCGCCGCGTCCGGCACGACCATCGCCATGGTGGGCGGCGGTCTCGCGTCGGCCGTGCTCGCGGTGCTGCTCGTGGCGGTCTTCCCGGCCCTGCTCCGCTACCGCGCCGCCGGGGCCGGCGAGTGGACCTGACCGGGGCCCGGGGCGGACCGCCGCCCCGGGCCGACCGGCCGCACGCTGGGACGAAGCCGCCCGTGCCCGGCGGCGGGCGGGGGAGACGGACTAAGGTCGCCGGCATGGAGACCGACGCGCGCCCCTCCCCGTCCGGAGCACAGTGGACCATCGCGGCCGGCGGCCACGAGGCCGTCGTGGTCGAGGTCGGCGGCGGCCTGCGGACCTACCGCCACGACGGGATCGACTACCTCGACGGGTACGAGGCGGACGAGCTGGCCCCCGGGTCGGCCGGCCACGTGCTGGCGCCCTGGCCGAACCGGATCCGCGACGGCGTCTACACCTTCGGCGACCGGTCGTTCCAGCTCGACCTGACCGAGCCGGCCCGGCACAACGCCATCCACGGCCTGGTCAACTGGGTGCGGTGGCAGCTCGTCGAGCAGTCGCCGGAGAGCGTGACGATCGGCTACGAGCTGCCGCCCAGCCCCGGCTACCCGTGGGCGCTGCGGCTGCGGAGCCGGTGGAGCGTCGGTGCGGACGGGTTGCGGGCCGACCACGAGGTGACGAACCTTTCCGGCGAGCCGGCCCCGTTCGGCTTCTCCGTGCACCCCTACCTGCAACTGCCGAAGGTCGGCGTGGACGAGTTGACCCTGCGGGTGCCGGGACGGACCCGGGTGCTGCTGGACAACCGGCTGCTGCCGGTGGCCGCGACCGAGGTGGCCGGCTCCGAGTACGACTACACCGAGCCCCGGGCCATCGGCGACGCGGTGCTCGACCTGGCCTTCGGCGACGTGGCGCGGGACGCCGACGGCGGCTCGTCGGTGACCCTGGCCGCCCCGGACGGCTCGGCCGCGGTGCACATCTGGGCCGGCGGCGAGTTCGGCTGGTGGCAGGTCTTCACCGGGGACACCCTCACCGGGGAGCGGCACCGGCGCTCGGTGGCGGTCGAGCCGATGACCTGCCCGGCCGACGCGTTCCGCTCCGGCAAGGACCTGATCACCCTGGCCCCCGGGCAGACCTGGCGGGGCACCTGGGGCATCCGGCCCGGGGCCTGAGCGTGGAGTTCGCCGAGGTCGTCCGGCGCCGCCGGATGGTGCGCAACTACGACCCGGACCGCCCGGTCCCGCCCGACGTGGTGGACCGGCTGCTCGACCACGCCGTCCGGGCCCCGTCGGCCGGGTTCGCGCAGGGCTGGGGCTTCCTGGTGCTGGAGGAGCCGCCGGACCGGGAGCGGTTCTGGGCAGCGGCCACCCCGGGTGGCGGCGGCCGGGAGCGCTGGCTGGCCGGGATGCGCAAGGCCCCGCTGATCGTGGTGCCGCACGCCAACCGCTCCGCGTACCTCGACCGGTACGCCGAGCCGGACAAGGGCTGGGCGGACCGTTCCGAGGACCGCTGGCCGGTGCCCTACTGGTATGTGGACACCGGTTTCGCCGCCCTGCTGATGCTGCTCACCGCCGTGGACGAGGGGTTGGGCGCCTGCTTCTTCGGCATCCCGCCGCAGCGGATCGGGGCGTACCGGGAGGCGTTCGGCGTGCCGGCGGAGTACCACCCGATCGGCGCGGTCACGGTGGGTTACCGGGCACCCGACCACCGGTCACCGTCGCTGCGGCGCGGCCGCCGGCCGGTGGACGAGGTGGTCCGGCGGGGCCGCTGGAATTGAGGGTGGTTCGGCGCGTCCGGCCCGGGCATCGGCGGTAGCGAAACCGACATGAGGGAGTAAAACGCGGTGTGGCGGGTGCGGCTAGGCTGGCATCGACATCATCAGCCCGGCCGGGGGGAGGGGAGCGTGCCGTGATCTTCAGGGCGGTCCGGGACGGGCGTCCCTACCCGGAGCACAACCTCACGCTCAAGCAGTGGGCCGAGATCCCGCCGCGCCCGCTGCGGCTGGACCAGCTCATCACGACCAAGCGGGAGCTGGCGCTCGACAAGCTCCTCGCCGAGGACTCCACCTTCTACGGCGACCTCTTCCCGCACGTGGTGCAGTGGAACGGCGGTCTCTACCTGGAGGACGGCCTGCACCGGGCGCTGCGCGCGGCGCTCCAGCAGCGCAACCAGATCCACGCCCGGGTGCTGGTGCTCAGCGGTCAGCCCGAGTGACGCGCCCCTGAGTCTTCGTTAAGGTGACGCCATGACCCCTCTCGACCTGCTGGACATCGACGCCTCGCTGGGCGAGGAGGAGCGGCAGATCCGCGCCGTCGTACGCCAGCTCGTCGACGACCGGGTCCGCCCGCATGTCGCCGGCTGGTACGAGGACGGCCACGTCCCGGCCCGGGAGCTGGCCCGCGAGTTCGGCAAGCTCGGCCTGCTCGGCATGCACCTCACCGGCTACGGCTGCGCCGGCGCGTCGGCCGTCGCCTACGGGTTGGCCTGCCTGGAGCTGGAGGCGGGCGACTCCGGCCTCCGCTCGCTGGTGTCGGTCCAGGGTTCGCTGGCCATGTACGCCATCTGGCGCTACGGCAGCGAGGAGCAGAAGCAGCGCTGGCTGCCCGCCATGGCGGCCGGCGAGGCGATCGGCTGCTTCGGGCTGACCGAGCCGGACCACGGCTCCGACCCGGCCTCGATGGCCACCCGCGCCCGCCGCGACGGCGACGACTGGGTCCTCAACGGCAGCAAGCTGTGGATCACCAACGCGCCGATCGCCGACGTCGGGGTGATCTGGGCGCGCACCGACGAGGGTGTGCGCGGCTTCGCCGTACCCATGGACACGCCTGGCGTGACGGCGCGGGAGATCCGGCACAAGATGTCGCTGCGCGCGTCGCTGACCGGCGAGATCGCCCTCGACGACGTGCGGCTGCCGGCGGACGCCCGGCTGCCCGAGGCCATCGGCCTCAAGGCGCCGCTGAGCTGCCTCACCGAGGCCCGGCACGGCATCGTCTGGGGCGCGCTCGGCGCGGCCCGGGACTGCCTGGAGACGGCGCTGTCCTACGCGACCACCCGGACCCAGTTCGGCCGGCCGCTGGCCGGCTTCCAGCTCACCCAGGCCAAGCTCGCCGACATGGCCGTCGAGTGGAACAAGGGGCTGCTGCTGGCCCTGCACCTGGGCCGGCTGGCCGACGCCGGGAAGCTGCGTCCCGACCAGGTCAGCGTGGGCAAGCTGAACAACGTGCGGGAGGCCCTGGCGATCGCCCGGGAGTGCCGGACCATCCTGGGCGCGAACGGCGTCTCCGGCGAGTACCCGGTGATGCGGCACGCCAACAACCTGGAGAGCGTGCTGACCTACGAGGGCACCTCGGAGATCCACCAGCTGGTCATCGGGCAGCGGCTGACCGGGCTGTCCGCGTTCGCCTGAGCTGCGGATTCACCCGATCGGGTCGCTCGGCGAGCGACTGTCGCACGGTGGCCGTACCGTCATTCTCAGTCGATGTGTCTGACGAGGACGGTGAGGGGCGATGGCCCGCGACGGTGACAGCAACGAGCCCACCAGGGAGTTCCCGGAATACCCGACCGGCGAGTCCCTCCGGGCCCGGTCCGACGGTTCGTCCGAGCCCCGGCCCGGTGCCCCGGCGTCGTCCGGCGGCCCGGTGCGCGGCCTGCTCTGGGTGCTCGGCGCGGCCGCCCTGGCCGTGGTGGTGCTGCTCGGCGTGCAGGCGACCGGCCTGCTGCCGGAGTTCCGCAACCCGTTCGCCAAGGAGCAGACCGACCGCAGCCAGCCGCCGCTGCTCAAGTCGATCCGTGACCTGAGCCGCTACGTGGCGGCCGAGGGCAACTTCCAGGTGGTCGTCGACGTGCAGAAGGACCGGCGCAACGTGCCGGACTTCCTGCTCAACGAGCGCACGCTGTTCGTCGGGGCGGGGCGCATCGAGGCCTACGTCGACTTCGGAAAGATCGCCGACGGGGCGGTCGTGGTCTCCGACGACGGCAAGTCCGTGGAGATCAAGCTGCCCGCGCCGCAGCTCGGCGAGACCGACCTGGACATGGACAAGAGCTACGTGTTCGCCGAGCAGCGTGGTCTGATCAATCGGCTGAACGACCTGGTCGGCGGCGATCCCAACCGGCAGCAGCAGGTCTACCAGCTCGCCGAGGACCGGATCACCGCCGCGGCCCGCGACAGCGGGCTCACCGCCCGGGCCCAGGAGAACACCCGCAAGATGCTGGAGGGGCTGCTCCGCTCCCTCGGCTACCAGAAGGTGACCGTCACCTACACGGCGCCCTGACGCCGGCGCGCCCGCCCCGGGTGCTCCCGGGGCGGGCGGCACGGGTCAGTGTCGGCCGGCGGCCAGGTATCGGTCCTCGTTCGGCATGAGGACCCAGAGGATCAGGTAGACGATCACCTGCGTGCCGGGTAGCAGCAGCGACAGCAGGAACAGCAGCCGGACCATGCCGGCCGACATGCCGAACCGCTGGGCCAGGCCGGCGCAGACGCCGGCGAACACGCGCCCCTGGCGGGGCCGGACCAGTTTGCGACTCATCGTCGAACTCCCACTTCTGCGGCGATCCGCCGCGCTGATTCCACGGTAGGAACGGACGCGCCTCCCGCCCTCGGTCCCGAGGAGGATCGGCGACCCGGGAACCCGTAGGTGCTTTACCCCGGCGGCCCCCGCCCGACCCTCGTCCGGGTCGGCCGGGCCCGGCCGGCTTCGCCGGTCCCCGGCGGCAGGCGGCGGTGACGGCGGGGAGACGGACGGAGGCGCAGGCTGGGGGCATGCCGGGGCGCGGGCGGGAGGTGGCGGGGGCGGGTAGGCTCGCCGGTCGGGCGCCCACACCCCGGGTGCCGCCCGCCGCCTCCCGTACCGGGAGGCGGCACACACCGGGCCGAACCCGCACGACGGGGACGACGGCGAGGAAAGTGCAGCCATGATCAGTGTTTTCGACCTCTTCAGCGTCGGCATCGGGCCGTCCAGCTCGCACACCGTGGGGCCGATGCGGGCCGCCCGGACGTTCGTGGCCGGGCTCAAGGCCGACGGCCAGCTCGCCGGCGTCGTGCGCGTGCAGGCCGAGCTGTTCGGCTCGCTGGGCGCCACCGGCCACGGGCACGGCAGCGACCGCGCCGTGCTGCTCGGGCTGGAGGGGGAGGTCCCGGAGACCGTCGACACCGACTCGGTCGGGCCGCGGGTGGAGCGGATCCGCGCGCAGCGGCGGCTCAGCCTCATGGGCAGCCAGGAGATCGACTTCGACCCGGACCGGGACCTGGTGCTGCACCGCCGCCGATCCCTGCCGTACCACCCGAACGGCATGACCTTCGCGGCCTTCGACGCGGCCGGGGAGCAGGTCCGGTCCCGCACCTACTACTCCGTCGGCGGCGGGTTCGTGGTCGACGAGGCCGCGGCCGGCGCGGACCGGATCAAGCCGGACAGCACCCGGGTCCGCCACCCCTTCCTCACCGGCGCGGAGCTGCTGTCGGTGACCACCGCCACCGGCCTGTCGATCAGCGAGGTGATGCTCGCCAACGAGCTGTCCTGGCGCAGCGAGGCGGACGTCCGGGCCGGGCTCCTGGAGATCTGGCGGGTGATGCGGGAGTGCGTCGAGAGCGGCTGCGCCCGCGACGGCGTGCTGCCGGGCGGGCTGAAGGTGCGCCGCCGGGCGGCCGAGCTGCGCCGCAGCCTGGAGGCGGAGGGCGACGCCGCCGACCCGCTGCACGCCATGGACTGGGTCACCCTCTTCGCGCTCGCGGTCAACGAGGAGAACGCGGCCGGCGGCAGGGTGGTGACCGCGCCGACCAACGGCGCCGCCGGGATCATCCCGGCCGTGCTGCACTACTACACCCGGTTCGTGCCGGGCGCCTCCGAGGAGGGTGTGGTCCGCTTCCTGCTGGCGGCCGGCGCCATCGGGGTGCTGTTCAAGGAGAACGCCTCGATCTCCGGGGCCGAGGTCGGCTGCCAGGGCGAGGTCGGCTCGGCCTGCTCGATGGCGGCCGCCGGGCTGGCCGAGGCGCTGGGCGGCACGCCCGAGCAGGTGGAGAACGCGGCCGAGATCGGCATGGAGCACAACCTCGGGCTCACCTGCGACCCGGTCGGCGGGCTGGTGCAGATCCCGTGCATCGAGCGGAACGCGGTGGCCAGCATCAAGGCGATCACCGCGGCCCGGCTGGCGCTGCGCGGCGACGGGGTGCACGCCGTGTCGCTCGACAAGGTCATCAAGACCATGCGGGAGACCGGCGCCGACATGAAGATCAAGTACAAGGAGACGGCGCGGGGCGGCCTCGCGGTCAACGTCATCGAGTGTTGAACCCGAAGGGGTGACCCGGCGCGTCCGTACGACGGGCCGGGACGCTCCCGGGCCAGGATGGGACGGTGACGTCCGGCGTCGCCGCGCTCTGGTCCGCCCGCACCTCGCTGCGCATCCTGGTCCGGCGTGATCTCGCGGTGAAATACCAGCAGTCCGTGCTGGGCTACCTCTGGTCGCTCATCGAGCCCCTCGGCATGGGCCTCATCTACTGGTTCGTCTTCGGCGTCCTCTACTCCGGCGCCACCCGGCGGCACCTGGGCGACGCGGCCGGGTCGTACCCGCTGTTCCTGATCACCGGGATCTTCGCCTGGATGTGGGCCAGCTCCGCGTTGACCGAGGCGGCCAACGCCCTGACCGGGCAGGCGCGGCTGATCACCACGATGAACCTGCCCCGGCAGGTCTTCCCGATCGGCCGGGTCACCGGCCGGTTCGCCGAGTACCTGGCCGGCCTGCCCATCCTGGCCGCCATCGCGGTCCTCTACGTCGTACACGGCCGGATCCACCTCGGCTGGACGCTGCTCGCCCTGCCGCTCGCCGTGGCGGTGCAGTTCGTCCTGCTGATGGGGCTCGCGCTGCTGCTGTCGGCGGGCAACGTGCTGATGCGCGACATCGAACGCACCATGCGGCTGATCATCCGGCTGCTCTTCTACGCCACCCCGATCATCTACCCGCTGAACCTGGTCCGGGACTCGGGCATGCCGGGCTGGCTGAAGATCGCGTACGAGCTGAACCCGCTGGTCGGGATCTTCCAGCTGCACCACGCCATCTGGTATCCGGACGAGTTCCCCGACGCCCGGCTGCTCACCGTCACCGTGGCGGGCAGCCTCCTGGTGTTCGCGGTCGGCTGGTGGGCGTTCCGCCGCCTCGAACCTGCCGTGCTCAAGGAACTGTGAATGGCGGCGATCATCGAGGCGGACGGGCTCGGCATCCGGTTCGTCCGCAACCGCCGCCGGCAGCTCCGGCTGCGGGAACTGCTCATCCACCGGGGCTCCCGGGACCCGGACGCCGGCCGGTTCTGGCCGCTGCGGGACGTGTCGTTCCGGATCGAGCCGGGCGAGACGGTCGGCGTGGTCGGGCGCAACGGCACCGGCAAGAGCACGCTGCTGCGGCTGATCGCCGGCGTGCTGATCCCCGACGAGGGCGCGATCCGGGTGCACGGCCGGGTGGCGCCGCTGCTCGAACTCTCCGCGGGCTTCTCCGGCGACCTGACCGGCCGGGAGAACCTCTACCTGGTGGGCGGGCTGCACGGGCTGTCGTCGGCGTACCTGCGGCGGCACTTCGACGAGATCGTCTCGTTCGCCGGTGAGCAGGTGGAACGCGCCATCGACACCTCGGTCCGGCACTACTCGTCGGGCATGAAGGTGCGGCTGGGTTTCGCGGTGATCGCCCACCTGCCGCACCCCGTGCTGCTGGTGGACGAGGTCACCGCGGTCGGGGACGCCGAGTTCCGCGCGAAGTGCTATGCGACCATCGAGCGACTTCTCGCGGAAGGGCGCACGCTGGTGCTGGTGTCACACAACGAAAAGGACCTCACCCGGTTCTGTCGTCGGGGGCTCTACCTCGACGCCGGGCGGCTGACCGTCGACGGGACGATCGACGAGGCGCTGCAGGCGTACGCCGGCGCGACGCAGCGGTGACGCTCGCGATCGTGCTCGCCGCCGGGCCGGCGGCGGGCCTGACCACCGACGCCGGGGAGCGCCTGGCCGACCGGCTCGCCGGGCAGTGGCGCCGGGCCGGTGCCGACGAGGTGCGGGTGGCCGGCGACCTGTCGGAGCTGGCCGACCTGGTGGCCGCCGCCACGGGGCCGGTGCTGGTCAGCGGGGCGGACCTGGTGGCGCACACCGCCGTGCTGAAGCACCTGGCGACCAGCCCGGTGGGGCCGACGGTGGCCCTGGTGCTCACCGATCCGCCGGCCGCCGGGCAGGTGACGGTCCGCGAGGAGCGCGGCCAGCTGGTCGCCGTGGACGACCCGGCGGGCGCCACCGGCGTGTTCGGCGGCGCGCTGCGGGTCGGCCCCGCGGACCTGCCGGCCCTCGCCGCCGCCGCCCGCGCCCTGGGCGGGCCCGCGACCGGCCCGGCGCCGGCCCCGGACGGCCCGGGGTCCGCCCTGGACCGGGTCGTCGCCGGCCTCGTCGGCTGCGGCACGCTGGTCTTCGCCCACCGGGTACGCCTGCTCGTGGCGCACCGGGTCGGCGACCCGGCGGAGCTGGCCGCGGCGCAGGCGGCCGTGGACGCGGTCGACGAGGACAAGGCCGAGCTGAGGCTGTCGGTGAAGGAACGGGACGACTTCTTCACCACGTTCTTCGTCAGCACCTGGTCCCCGTACGTGGCGAAGGCCGCCGCCCGGATCGGCCTGGGCCCGAGCGGGGTCACCATGATCTCGGTGGCCTTCGCGGTGGCCGCGGCCGTGCTCTTCGGTGTCGGCGGGCGGCCCGCGCTGGTGGCCGGCGGGATCCTGCTCTACCTGGGCTTCGTGCTCGACTGCGTGGACGGCCAGCTGGCCCGCTACACCCGGCACTTCAGCGCCTGGGGCGGCTGGCTCGACACGATGGCCGACCGGGCCAAGGAATACCTGGTCTACGCCGGTCTCGGCTACGGCGCCACGCACGCCGGCTTCCGCTACGGCTGGGCCCTGGCGATCGCCGCCATGACCCTGCAGACCGTGCGCCACATGACCGACACCTGGTACGGGGTGCTGCACGACGAGGCGGCCCGCCGCCCGCGCGCGGCGACCGGGGACGCGGGCGGCATCGGCGGGAAGCTGAACGCCGCCTCGACCAAGGTGCAGGCGGACACCGGCTCGGTCTCCTACTGGCTGAAGCGGACGGTGGTCTTCCCGATCGGCGAGCGGTGGGCGCTCATCGCGGTGGCCGCCGCGCTGTTCGGGCCGCTGGTGGCGCTCTGTGCGGTGCTGGTGTGGGGCGTGCTGGCGTTCGCGTACACGGGGGCGCTGCGCACCCTGCGGGCGCGGTGGATGCGGGTGCCGGTGCTGACCACGGTCGACACCGGCCTGCACCGCGACGACGGGCCGCTGACCCGGATCCTGCCGGTGGTGCGGCGCCCACTGGCGCCGGCGGCGCTCGGCGCGCTCGGTGCGGCGGGCCTGCTGCTGTGGGCGTTGCTGGCGGTCCACGCCGGGCGCGACCTGCCCGGCTGGGCGGTGACGTTCGCGCTGGTGCTCCTGCTGGGCGGGGCGCAGGGCGCGCGGACCCCGCACGACGGACCGCTGGACTGGCTGGTCCCGGCCGTGCTGCGCGCCGGGGAGTACCTGTTCGCCATCGCCGTCGGGGTGGCCGGGCGGGTGCCGCCGTGGCTCGTCTTCGGGTACGTCTTCGTGCTGACCCTGCACCACTACGACCTGACCGCCCGGCTGGAGAAGCGGCAGGCCGCACCGCCGCTGCACCCCGCCTCGCTGGGGTGGGAGGGGCGTTCGGCGCTGCTGACCATCGGGTCAATCGCCGGAATTGCGAGCATCGCTCTAGCTACACTCGGTGCGTACCTTCTCGTGGTTTTTGTCGCGAGCGTGGTCCTCGCCTGGGTGGTCCTGCCGGCCCGCGCCCGTGGGGGTGACCGCTCGCCGGGCTGACGGAGGGCCGGCCGGGATGACCCTGATCAGCTTCGTCGTACCGGCCTTCAAGGTGCAGGGCTACCTCCGGGAGTGTCTCGACTCGATCCTCGACCAGCCGTTCGAGGACGTCGAGGTGATCGGGATCGACGACGCCTCCCCGGACGACAGCGGCGAGATCCTGGACGAGTACGGGGCCCGTGACCCCCGCGTCCACCCGGTCCGGCTCACCGAGAACGTCGGGCTCGGTCCGGCCCGCAACATCGGGCTGGACCGGGCCGTCGGTGACTACGTCTGGTTCGTCGACGGGGACGACTGGCTGGTCCCCGGCTGCCTGCCGCACGTGGCCGACCGGCTCCGCACCACCCGGCCGGACGTGCTGATCGTCGACCACGTGCGGGCGCACTGGAACAACGTCGGCACGCGCAGCGCCATGCGGGACGTGTTCCCCGAGTCGCCCGGCGAGGCGACCTTCCGGCTGCGGGAGCGGCCGGAGACCCTGCGGCTGCTGCACACCGCGTGGAACCGGCTGGTCCGCCGGGACTTCCTGGTCGAGCAGGGGCTGCGCTTCGCGCCCGGCTGGTACGAGGACGTGTCGTTCAGCTATCCGGTGCTGATGGCCGCCGAGCGGATCGGCGTGCTGGACCGGGTCTGCCTCAACTACCGGCAGCGCCGCACCGGGGCGATCACCCGGACCCGGGGCGACCGGCACTTCGAGGTCTTCGCCCAGTGGCACCGGGTGTTCCGGCTCCTGGACCAGTGGGGGCCGGCGGTCGTCAACGGGCTGCGGCCGGCCGTCTTCGAGCGGATGATCTGGCACTACCTGACCGTGCTCGGCAACGGCGAGCGGATCGCCGCCGAGCTGCGGCCGCCGTTCTTCGCGCAGATCCACGCCGACTACGCCCGCTTCCTGCCGCCCGAGGGCTACCCGGTCCCGTCCGGGCTGGAGGGGGTGAAGCACCGGCTCGTGGCGGCCGGGCGGTGGCGGACGTTCAGCGCGCTCCGGGCTGCCCGCCAGGCCGAGGAGCGGGCTCGCCGCTCGGCCCGGCGGGTCAAGCGGCGGGTGCTGCCGGTCGCCCGGCGCAGCGCCCGCCGGGCCCGGGACGCGGCGCTGCACGAGTACTACCGGGCCGAGCTGCTCCGCCCGCTCGACCCGACGCTCGCCGTCTACGCCTCGTACTGGTACCGGGGCTACTCCTGCAACCCGGCCGCCATCTACGCGGCCGCCCGCCGGCTCGCCCCGCAGGTGCGCGGCGTCTGGATCGTCCGGCGGGACCGGGTGGCCGGGCTGCCGCCGGGCGTCGAGTACGTGGTGGCCGGCACCCCGGACTACTACCGGGTGCTGGCCCGGGCCCGGTGGCTGGTCAACAACGTCAACTTCCCGGACTTCGTCCGCAAGCGGCCCGGCTCGGTGCACGTCCAGACCCACCACGGCACCCCGGTCAAGGTGATGGGGCTGGACCAGCAGCGCTATCCGGTCGGCGCGGCGGGCATGAACTTCGCGAACCTGCTGCGCCGGGTGGACCGCTGGGACTACAGCGTCAGCTCGAACAGCTTCTCCACGCAGATGTGGGAACGGGCCTACCCGGCCGACTACACCACGCTGGAGGTCGGCTATCCGCGCAACGACCGGCTGGCGCTGGCCACCGCCGAGGAGTGCCGCCAGGCCCGCGCGGGGCTGGGCATCGGCCCCGACGAGTACGTGGTGCTCTACGCGCCGACCCACCGGGAGCACCTGCCGGGCTGGCGCCCGCCGTTCGACCCGGACCGGCTGCGCGAGGTGCTCGGCCCGTCCGGGCGGCTGCTCATGCGCAGCCACTACTTCCACGACCGGGTGCGCCGGCCGCGGGGGCCGTCGGCCGACGGGGTGCTGGACGTGAGCGCGTACGACCGGGTCGAGGACCTTTATCTCGCCGCGGACGTGCTGGTCACCGACTATTCCTCGGCGATGTTCGACTACGGGGTGCTCGACCAGCCGATCGTGGTCTACGCCCCCGACTGGGACGCGTACCGGGTGGCCCGGGGCGTCTATTTCGACCTGCTGGCCGAACCGCCGGGCGCGGTCGCCGTCGATTTTCCCGGGCTGCTCGACGTCTTCCGCAGCGGCGCGGTGCGCGGGCCGGCGGCCGAGGAGGCCCGGCAGCGGTTCCGCGCCCGGTTCTGCGCGCTGGACGACGGGCATGCCGCCGAGCGGGTGGTCCGCCGGGTCTTTCTGGGCGAACCGGCCGAAAAACGAGTTACTGAGCGGTCGCTTTACTGATGGAAGACCGCCAATCTCGTTAATGGTTCTTTCACGAGTCGAACATGGCACGTTTACCCGATGCGCGGAGGGCATGATCCTGGTCACAGTCATTGCCGGGTTCGGCCGAGAGCTGGGGAGGCAGACGGTGACGACCGTCGCGCTCAAGGATGTCACCAAGGTGTTCCAGGATGGGACAGTCGCGGTCGACACCATCAATCTGGACGTCAATGACGGCGAGTTCATGGTGCTGCTCGGCCCCTCGGGCTGCGGCAAGTCCACCGTGTTGCGGATGGTCGCCGGGCTGGAGGATCCCAGCTCGGGCGCGGTGATGCTCGGGGGCGAGGTGGCCAACGACCTGCCACCCCGGGACCGGAAGATCGCCATGGTCTTCCAGGACTTCGCGCTCTACCCGCACATGACCGTCGGCGACAACATCGGCTTCCCGCTCCGGCTCTCCGGCATCGAGCCCGGGCCGCGCGGCGAGCGGATCCAGGACGTGGCGAGCGCGCTGGGCATCGGCGACGTGCTCGCCCGCAAGCCCAGCCAGCTCTCCGGCGGCCAGCGGCAGCGGGTGGCGATGGGCCGGGCCATAGTGCGCCGGCCCGGCCTGTTCCTCATGGACGAGCCCCTCTCCAACCTGGACAGCGGCCTCCGCGCCGAGCTGCGCGCCGAGATCTCCGGGCTGACCCGCGAGCTGGGCGTCACCACCATCTACGTCACGCACGACCAGGCCGAGGCCCTGACCATGGCCGACCGGGTCGCCATCATGCGCAAGGGCGTGCTCCAGGACGTCGGCACACCCACCCAGGTGTACGGGCGCCCCGCCACCCTCTACGTCGCCGCGTTCCTCGGCAGCCCGCGGATGAATCTGCTGGAGGCGTCGGTCTACGTCCACCTCGACCGGTACGTCACGCTGAACCTCGGCGAGCAGTCGCTCTACCTGCCGTGGGACGACATCCGCAGCCGGGCCGTTGCCCACTACCACGGGGAGCGGATCGTGGTGGGCATGCGGGCCGAGGCGCTCACCCCGGTCGCCCCCGACACCGCCGGCGACGTACTGCACGGCCGGATCCGCTACCTCGAGCACCACGGCCACGAGTCGCTGGCCTTCCTCGACATCGGCGCCACGGCCATCGTGGTGGACGAGATGGGCAGCCGGGCCGAGAACAGCGCCCCCGGCCAGCGCGGCCTGCGCCGGTTCGGCCAGGTCATGCAGCGGCTCGCCGGGCGGCCGGCGGACGCGCCCGTCTCCGCCGCGCCGAGCGGCGGCGGGAGCCGGACCAGCGTGCTCCCCGACCCGGGCCGGCACCACCGCCGCCCGGCGGAGCTGGCCGTGCGGCTGGCCCCGTACCCGCAGGTGTCGGCGGGGCACCAGCTCGCCGTCCAGGTGCGGATGGACGCGCTGCACTTCTTCGACGAGCGCGGCGACCGGATCGACGTCGGCTGGCGCTGAGGAGCTTCCCCCGGGCGGCATTCCCCTGCCGGCGGCCGCCTTCGCTCCGGCGGGTCCTGGTGCTGAGGGCCGGTCAGTGCTGCGACGGGTCCACGACCGGCCGGCGGTAGGGGCCCCACGCCACGAAGCGCCGGAACAGGTCGGCGGGGGACGGGCCCGCGTCCGGATTCAGGCGGTAGAGGTCCCGCGCCGCCTCGTGCAGCAGCCCGCACAGGTAGAGCGAGAGCCCGATCTGGTCGTCCGCGTACTCGGCCTTGAGCACCAGGCGGGCCGGCGCGCAGGGCCACGGCTGCCCGCACGCCCGGCAGCACCACATGGGCCGGAGCGCCGTGTGCGCCGAACAGTCCCTCGACCGCTCCCCTGTGGTCGCTCCCGGTGAGATCTTGGTACGGAGTGGCCCCTCCAGGGGCACTTTCCTGCCAAGATCTGCTCGATCGTCCATGCGGCCTCCTTCAGCTGGGTGGGCCGGCCCCGGGTTCGGGGGTTGGGTGGGGCGGGCCCCGGAGTCGCCCTTGACGGGTGTGGGGCGGCTCCGCTGGGTGACAGTCTGGTCACCCTGGGGCTAGGGTCGGAAGCCGTTCCCTCCCCACCAGCCCGGCCGTGCGATCGGCCGTCCCCCGTTGTGCAGAGGTGTGCAGATGAGCCGGATGCCGATGCTGGAACTGTTCGCCGGGGAGCTGCGCCGGCTGCGCGGCGACGCCGGGCTGTCCCAGGAGGCGCTGGGCGAACGGGTCAACTACTCGGCCTCGCTCGTGGCGGCCGTGGAGCAGTGCCGCCGCCCGCCCCGGGAGGAGTTCGCCCAGCGCTGCGACGAGGCGCTGCGGGCCGGTGGCCTGCTGGTCCGGATCCGGGACGCCCTCATCCGGGAGAGCCTCATGCCGTGGTTCCGGGAATGGGTGACCATCGAGCAGGAAGCGACGGCGCTCCGCAGCTTCGAGCCGCTGGTCGTGCCCGGCCTGCTGCAAACCGAGGAGTACGCCCGGGCGCTCTACGACGGGGCGGGCCAGCTCCTGGGCGACGAGGTGGAGCAGCAGGTGGTCGCCCGGCTGGCTCGGCAGGCGGTGCTGAACCGGCCCGGCCCGCCGCAGCTCGTGGCGGTGTTCGACTACACCGTGCTGGAGCGACCCGTCGGCGGCCCCAAGGTCATGCGCGAGCAGTTGCGGCAACTGGTCGAGGTGGGCCGGCGCCCCCGCGTCCACCTGCACCTGGTGCCGCGTGGCACGGGCGCTTACCCGGGGTTGAACGGTGCCTTCGTGCTCGCCACCCCACCGGACGGCGACGACGTGGGTTATCTGGATAACCAGTTGCACGGCACCATCGTCGAGCGGACCGTGGACGTAAACTCCCTGCGGCAGATCTGGGAGTCCGTGCGCGCGGAGGCCATGCCGCACGGAGCCACCCTGGCGGCGATCTCGAAGGCGGCAGAGCAATGGACCTGACCGGCGCGATCTGGCGTAAGAGCATCCGCAGTAGCGGCAACGGCGGTAACTGCGTGGAGGTGGCCGACAACCTGCCCGGCGTGATCGCCGTGCGGGACAGCAAGGACCGGCGGGGCCCGGTGCTGACCTTCACCCCGCTGAGCTGGGCCGCTTTCGTCGAGCAAGCCCGCCGATCGGCCCTTGCCGGGCAAGTTACTGCCGAGTAGCGTCTGGGCATGTCCATCGACTCTCGCCAGGTGGCGGCCGGTCTGCTGGAGGCCGTGCCGTTCGCCCGCACGCTCGGTATCGAATTCGTCGAGGTCGCCCCCGAGGCCGAGGGCGGCGTCCGGGCCGTGGTCCGGCTCCCCGACATCCCGGAGCACCACAACCACGTCGGCGGCCCGCACGCCGGGGCCATGTTCACCCTCGGCGAGACCGCCTCCGGGGCGGTGGTGCTGGCCGCGTTCGGGCAGGTGCTCGACCGGGCCGTACCGCTGGCCGTGACCGCCACCATCCGCTACCAGAAGGTCGCCCTCGGGCCGGTGCTGGCCACCGCGCGGCTGGGGCGCCCCCCGGCCGAGGTGCTCGCCGAGCTGGACGCCGGGCAGCGGCCGGAGTTCCCGGTCGAGGTGGAGATCGGCACCGAGGACGGCACCGTGACGTCGGCGCTCACCGTGATCTGGACACTCCGCCCGAACCGCTGAGGTCCGAATGGGGTTTGCCCGGCCGGTGGCGTGGATAGATTCAGGCAATGCTGGGCCTACCCGCGCAGGTGACCGCCTGTCTCTTCGATCTGGACGGTGTGCTGACGCAGACCGCCAAGGTGCACAACGCCGCCTGGACCGAGACGTTCAACGCGTTCCTCACGGCGCGGGCGGCGGCCACCGGCGAGCCGTTCCGTCCGTTCGACCCCGGCCCGGACTACAACCGGTACGTGGACGGAAAGCCGCGGGCCGACGGGGTGCGCTCCTTCCTGGCCTCGCGCGGCATCACCCTGCCCGAGGGCTCGCCGGACGACCCGCCCGAGGCGGACACCGTCAACGGGGTGGGCAACCGGAAGAACGTCATCCTGCTCAAGCGGATCCACACCGACGGCGTCGAGGTCTACGAGGGCTCGGTGCACTACCTGGAGGCGGCGGCGAAGGCCGGGCTGCGCCGCGCCGTGGTCTCGGCCAGCGCCAACTGCCGGGACGTGGTCGCCGCCGCGGGGCTGGACCCGCTGCTGGAGGCCCGGGTGGACGGGCTGGTCGCCCGCGAGCGCGGGCTGCGCGGCAAGCCGCACCCCGACACCTTCCTCGCCGGCGCGCAGCTGCTCGGCGTGGACCCGGCGAACGCGGCCGTCTTCGAGGACGCGCTGGCCGGCGTCGCCGCCGGAAAGGCCGGCGGGTTCGGGTACGTGGTCGGCGTCGACCGGGTCGGCCAGGCCGACGACCTTCGTGCGCACGGCGCCGACGTGGTCGTCACCGACCTGTCGGAGCTGCTGACCGGGGCGCACGCGTGATCCGGGAACGGGCGTACCCGGTCGAGCCGTGGCACGTCCGGGAGACCCGGCTCGACATGGACGTACTGGCCCAGTCCGAGTCGGTCTTCGCCCTCTCCAACGGCCACGTCGGGCTGCGCGGCAACCTCGACGAGGGCGAGCCCCACGGCCTGCCCGGCACCTACCTGAACTCCTTCTACGAGCTGCGCCCCCTGCCCTACGCGGAGGCCGGCTTCGGCTTCCCCGAGTCCGGGCAGACCGTCGTCAACGTCACCAACGGCAAGCTGCTCCGGCTGCTGGTCGACGACGAGCCGCTCGACGTCCGGTACGGCGAACTGATCTCCCACGAGCGGATCCTCGACCTGCGCGCCGGCACCCTGCACCGCGAGCTGCACTGGCGCTCGCCCGCCGGCCGGGACGTGAAGGTCCGCAGCACCCGGCTGGTGTCGTTCACCCAGCGGGCGGTGGCCGCCATCCTCTACGAGGTCGAGGCGCTGGAAGGGCCGCTGCGGCTCATCGTCCAGTCCGAGCTGGTGGCCAACGAGACCCTGCCGCCGCAGAGCAAGGATCCCCGCGTCGCCGCCGTACTCGAATCGCCGTTGCAGGCGGAGGAGCAGCTGACCACCGACGACGGCGGCCTGCTCATCCACCGCACCAAGGTCAGCGGGCTGCGGGTCGCCGCCGCCATGGCGCACGACGTGGACGCCCCGGAGCGCGTCACCATCGAGTCCGAGGGCTACGAGGACTGGGTCCGCACCACCATCGGCTGCGTGCTCAAGCCCGGCCAGAAGCTGCGGGTGGTCAAGTACCTGACGTACGGCTGGTCCAGCCGGCGGTCGCTGCCCGCGCTGCGCGACCAGGTCGGTGCGGCGCTGGCCGCGGCCCGGCTGGACGGCTGGGACGGGCTGCGCCGGGAGCAGCGGGAATACCTCGACGAGTTCTGGGACGCCGCCGACGTGCGGGTGGAGGGCGACCCGGAGGTGCAGCAGGCGGTCCGGTTCGGCCTGTTCCACGTGCTCCAGGCCGGCGCCCGCGCGGAACGCCGGCCCATCCCCGCCAAGGGCCTCACCGGCCCAGGGTACGACGGGCACGCGTTCTGGGACACCGAGATGTTCGTGCTGCCGGTGCTCACCTACACCCAGCCGGGTGCGGTGCGCGACGCGCTGTACTGGCGCTACTCGACCCTCGGCCAGGCGCAGGAACGGGCCCGGACGTTGAACCTGGCCGGGGCCGCCTTCCCCTGGCGGACGATCGAGGGGCCCGAGTCGTCGGCGTACTGGCCGGCCGGGACGGCCGCGTTCCACATCGCCGCCGACATTGCCGACGCGCTGCGCCGCTACGTGCTGGTCACCGGCGACCGGGCGCTGGAAAAGGAGATCGGGCTGGAACTGCTGGTCGAGACGGCCCGGCTGTGGCGCTCGCTCGGCCACCACGACCGCACCGGGCGGTTCCACATCGACGGGGTGACCGGCCCGGACGAGTACACCGCCGTGAAGAACGACAACGTCTACACCAACCTGATGGCGCAGCGGAACCTGCTCACCGCCGCCGACTGCGCGATGCGCCACCGGGACCAGGCCCAGGACCTCGGCGTCACCGAGGAGGAGGCGGCCACCTGGCGGGACGCGGCGAACGCGATGCACGTCCCGTACGACGCGGAGTTCGAGGTGCACGGGCAGGTGGAGGGCTTCACCCGGTTGCAGGAGTGGGACTTCGAGCACACGCCGCCGGAGAAGTACCCGCTGTTGCTGCACTACCCGTACTTCGACCTGTACCGGAAGCAGGTCGTCAAGCAGGCGGACCTGGTGCTCGCCATGCACTGGCGGGGCGACGCGTTCAGCGACGCGGAGAAGGTGCGGAACTTCAGTTACTACGAGCGGCGCACCGTGCGGGACTCCTCGCTGAGCGCCTGCACCCAGGCGGTGATGGCGGCCGAGGTGGGCCACCCCGAGCTGGCCCACCGCTATCTGCGCGAGGCCGCGCTGATGGACCTGCACGACCTGAACGAGAACACCCGGGACGGCGTGCACATGGCCTCGCTCGCCGGGGCCTGGATCGCCCTCGTCGCCGGCTTCGGCGGCCTGCGCGACCACGACGGGACGCTCTCGTTCTCGCCGCGGCTCTCCAGCCGGCTCAGCCGACTGGAGTTCTCCCTCCAGTGGCGTTCCATGCGGCTGCGGGTCGACGTCCGGCCGCACCAGACGACGTACTCGCTGCGCAACGGGGGGCCGGACACCGTGCTGGAGCTGCGGCACCACGGCGAGCCGCTCCGGGTCACCGCCGCCCAGCCGGTCACCGTGCCGGTGCCGCCGGCGCACCCCTCCGGGCCGCAGCTTGAACAGCCGCCGGGGCGGGCACCCCTGCTGCACCTGCCCGAGAACGTGAGCTGAGCGAAGCCCCGGCCCGCGTGCTGCGGGCCGGGGCTTCGTCGGCGTACCTCAGAACTGGCGGCCGTTGGACGGCCGGCCGCCGGCGTCGCGCGGAGCCGTCGCCCGCGCGTCGTCGGCGGTGCGTGCCACGGAGGCGCGGTCCGCCCAGTCCGGCGAGCCCTTCAGCTCCTGTTTGCGGTTTTCCTGATCGGTGAGCTCCTGCTCTCGGGACCTGTCCTGCTTCGCCATGACGAGCCTCGCGATCCGTCGGGGTCCGTGGTCACCCCGCGCCTTCCCGATCCCGGCGGGCTCAACCGTCCAGGTGCCGGGCGAAGCTCAGCCGCAGGTGGTTCTTCGGCCGGGCGCCGACGATCGAGCCGACCACCTCGCCGTCCCGGAACACCAGCATCGTCGGCATCGACATGATCTGGTACGCCCGCGTGCTCTGCGGGTTCTCGTCCGAATTGACCGTGACGAAGCGCAGCGCGTCGCCGAACTCCTCGGCCAGCTCCGCGAGGTGGCGGGAGACCGGGCGGCAGGGCGGGCACCATTCCGCCCAGAAGTCCACCACCACGGGCCGGTCGGCCGCCAGCACGGTGGCCGCGAAGGTCTCGTCGGTGACCGGGGTCAGTCGGCCCTGTTGCGTGTCCTGAGGCATGTTTCCTCCCGATGGGCGATCGCGCGGGCGAGCTGGTCGTGCAGCTGGTGGCGGACCGCGCCGAGCCGGTCGAGGTAGTCGTCCACCTCGGCGAGCTTGCGCCGCAGCACCGCCACGGAGTCGGGGCAGACGTCACCGGAGCTGTTGCCGGCCCGCAGGCAGGCCACGAACGGCCGGATGTCGTCCAGCCCGAAGCCGACCGCCAGCAGCGCCCGGATCTCGTGCACGACGCGCAGCTCCGCCTCGTCGTAGACCCGGTAGCCGTTCGCCGACCGGCCCGGGCACACCAGCCCCTGGGACTCGTAGTAGCGCAGGGTCCGGGTGCTGGTCCCGGCCCGCTCCGCCAACTCACCGATCCGCATCCCACCCACCCCCACCTGGCACTCGCCCCCTGACCGCCCAAACGCTAAACCTTGCCGCCGACGTCAAGGCAACCCGCAACCCATGCCCGCGCCCTGCCCCCGGTGGCTGTTCTCGCTGATCATGAAGTTAGCGGTGGTGGAAACCGCTCTCCTCGCCGCTAACTTCATGATCACGCCCGTGTTGGGTATGCCCCTGGGGAGGAGGTGTGGGGGTATGGGGGATGCGCGTGAGGTTTCTGTGCCTGTTGTGGATGGTGGGTTGGTTGCGGATGTCACCGTGCCGTCGGGGGCGGTGGGGGTGGTGTTGTTCGCGCACGGGAGTGGTAGTTCGCGGCACAGCCCGCGCAATGTCGCGGTGGCGCACGAGTTCAACGGGCGGGCGCTGGGCACCGTGCTGGTCGACCTGCTGACCCCGGAGGAGGACGAGCGGGACGCGGTCACCGCCGAGCTGCGCTTCGACATCGGGATGCTCGCCGAGCGGCTGGCCGGGATCGTGGACTGGATGGCCGGCGAGCCGACCCTGGGCCGGCTGCCGATCGGGCTGTTCGGCGCGAGCACCGGCGCGGCCGCGGCTCTGGTCGCCGCCGCCGCCCGGCCCGATCAGGTGGGCGCCGTGGTCTCCCGTGGCGGCCGCCCGGACCTGGCCGGCAGCTCGCTCTCGGCGGTACGCGCCCCGACGCTGCTGATCGTCGGCGGGTTGGACGAGGAGGTGATCGTGCTCAACGAGCAGGCCGGGGCGGAGCTGGGCGACATCGCCGAACTGCGGATCGTGCCCGGCGCCACGCACCTCTTCGAGGAGCCGGGCACCCTCGAACAGGTGGCCGACCAGGCCGGGACCTGGTTCACCACCCACCTGCGCCAGCCGCACCCGGCCTGACCGGGCCGGACCGGGCTGGACAGCGCGCCTGGCCTCTGCCGCCCGCGGCGGGTCAGTCGGGTAGGGCGGCGCGGTGGCGTTGCACGGTGTCCAGCACCCGCCAGGTGACCGCGGCGATCGGCACCGAGACGAACGCGCCCGCGATGCCGGCGATCAGCGTGCCGGCCGTGACCACCACCAGGATGACCGCCGGGTGGAGCTGGACCTGCCGCTTCATGACCAGCGGCTCCAGCAGGTTGCCCTCGATCTGCTGCACGGCGATGACCGCGGCGAGGGTGAGCAGGGCGGTGGTGGGGCCGTTGGCGGCCAGGGCGACCAGCACCGCGATCGCGCCGGCCACGGTGGCGCCGATGATCGGCACGAACCCGCCGAGGAAGGTGATCAGCGCGAGGGGCAGCGCCAGCGGTACGCGCAGCACCACCAGCGCCAGCCCGATGCCGATGGCGTCGATCGCCGCGATGATCATCGTGCCGCGGCTGTACGCCCCCAGCGTCCGCCAGCCGGCCCGGCCCGCCTCGGCGGTCACGTCGCGGCGGGGCCCGGTCATCCGGCGCAGCACCCAGTGCCACATGGACCGGCCGTCCTTGAGCAGGAAGAAGAGCAGCACCAGACCGAGCAGGATCGAGCCGGCCACCTCGGCGGCCGTCCGTGCCCCGGCGACCGGGTCGGGGGCGCTGCCGCTGAGCCCCTCCCGGATCTGCTCGACCTGGCGGTCGAGCTGTTCGTCGGTCACCGGCAGGCTGGAGGTGACGAAGTCCCGGCTGCGTTGCAGGCCCTGGTCGAGTTGCTGGCTCAGCTCGCCGAACTGGCTCGCCGTCAGGTTCCACACCAGCGCGCCGACGCCCACCAGGACGCCGAGCAGGAGCAGGACGCTGAGCAGGGCGGCCAGCGCCGGCGGCACCCGGAGCCGGCGCAGGCCGAGCAGCACCGGGTCGAGCAGCGCGGTGAGGAAGAGCGTGCCGGCCAGCGCCACGGCCAGCGGGGCCAGCAGCACCGCGATCTTCCCGAGCAGCCAGAGCGCGGCGATCACCACCACGAGGCACGCGCCCCAGGTGACCGCCGTCCGTACCGGCCAGGGCAGCCCGGCCCAGGCCTGTCGCGGGCCCGCGGCCCGGTTCCGTGCCGCCGGTTCCGGCGTTCCCGCGTCCTCGTCCACGTCGCCTCCTCGATCGTGGCCGTTGGTACCCGACGCACGTGAATCCGACACCCGGGCTACCTCCGGACAGGGAGCGTTTGTGCCGCCGGCCCCAGGGAAGGCATTCACGGTATCGAAGGGAGAACCGACATGAGCGACTTCATGGACAAGGCCAAGGACTTCGCCGACAAGCACGACAAGCAGGTCGACCAGGGGATCGAAAAGGGCGGCGACATGGCCGACAAACGGACCCAGGGCAAGTACGACCAGCAGATCGACAAGGGCGTCGACATGGCGCAGCAGCGAACCGGCGAGGGCGACACCGGCCGCTGACCGGGATCCGATCCCGGGTCGTCCCGCGCGGGCGGCCCGGGATCGTCGTGTCGGAACCCGAACCACCCTCTGGTCTCCATCGACCGTTCTCGCTACCATCCGCAGTCGGGGCATGACTCAGCGTCGAGTCGTGCGGAGTCGACCCGCACCGCCCGCGGTGCCGTGGACGAGAGCGAGCCAGCCGGTGACCGACACATCCCAGGCGACCATCCCGCAGCGCTACCCGTTCAACGCCCCTGTCCGGCTCGACCTGGACGCCCGCTACGCCGAGCTGCGCGAGCAGCCGCTGATCCGGGTCCAACTGCCCTACGGCGAACCCGCCTGGCTGGCCACCCGGCACGCCGACGTGAAGACGGTGCTCGGCGACCCCCGGTTCAGCCGGGCCGCGTCGATCGGACGCGACGAACCCCGGAACACCCCGCTCCAGCAGGAGACCGGGATCCTCTCCATGGACCCGCCGGAGCACACCCGGTTGCGCCGGCTTGTGGCGAAGGCGTTCACCGCGCGCCGGGTCGAGGAGCTGCGGCCACGTACCCGGGCGGTGGCCGACGAGCTGGTCGACGGGCTGCTGGCCGCCGGGCCGCCCGCCGACCTGGTGGCGCACCTGGCCACGCCGCTGCCCATCCGGGTGATCTGCGACCTGCTCGGCGTGCCGGTGTCCGATCAGGACCGGTTCCACACCTGGTCCGAGGCGATCGTCTCGACCACCTCGCTGGAGCCGGAGCGGGCCCGGCACTACTTCGACAGCCTGCTCGCCTACATGGGGGAGCTGGTCGCCCGGCGCCGGGTCGAACCCGCCGACGACCTGCTCAGCGCCATGGTCCGGGCCCGCGACGAGAACGCCGACCGGCTCACCGAGCAGGAGATGGTCACCCTCGCCGCCGGGCTGCTCGCCGCCGGCCACGAGACCACCGTGACCCAGATCCCCAACATGGTGTACGTCCTGCTCACCACCCCCGGCGCCTGGGACACCCTGCGGGACCGGCCGGACCTGGTGCCGGTCGCCGTCGAGGAGCTGATGCGGTTCATCCCGCTCGGCGCCACGGCGGCCTTCCCCCGCTACGCCACCGAGGACGTCGAGTTGGGCGGGGTGCTGGTCCGGGCCGGCGAGCCGGTGGTGGTCAACATCGCGGCGGCCAACCGGGACGACAGCGTCTTCGCCGACGCCGACCGGCTCGACCTGACCCGTGCGGTCAACCCGCACCTCGGCTTCGGGCACGGCGTGCACCACTGCGTCGGCGCGCAGCTGGCCCGGATGGAGCTGCGGGTGGTGCTGGAGACCCTGCTCGACCGGGCCCCGGGGCTCCGGCTGGCCGTGCCCGTGGAGGAGCTGACCTGGAAGAGCGGCCTGCTGGTGCGGGGCCTGGCGGCCATGCCGGTGGCCTGGTGAGCCGGGCCGGGGGGAAGGAGGAGGGCGCGTGAGCGGAGCGAGCGAGTGGCAGCTGCACGTCGACCCGACCCGGTGCATCGGGTCGGGGATCTGCGCCGGGGTGGCGCCGGGGCACTTCGTGCTGGTCGACGGGCTGTCCCGGCCGGTGGCCGAGCGGATCGCCGCCGACGAGTCGGTGCTGGACGCGGCCGAGTCCTGCCCGCTGGAGGCGATCATCGTGTCCGAGGTGGACAGCCTCCGGCGGATCGCTCCGGAGGGCTGACCGGTCACCAGCCCGGGTAGCGCGCGCCGTTGACGTTGACCCGGAGGCTGAACAGCGAGCTGGAGGCGCAGATGTAGAGCTGGTTGCGCTTCGGGCCGCCGAAGGTGAAGTTGGCGACGACCTCCGGCAGGTGCAGCTTGCCGAGCAGCGTGCCGTCCGGGTCGAAGCAGTGCAGCCCGTCGTGCGCCGCCGCCCAGAGCCGGCCGGCGTCGTCGAGGCGTACGCCGTCGAAGGAGCCGGCGTCGCAGGTGGCGAAGACCTCGCCGCCGCGCAGCATGCCGCCCTCGGTCACCGCGAATCGGCGTAGGTGCTTCGCCCGGGTGTCGACCACGTAGAGCTGGGACTCGTCGAGGTTGAACGCCAACCCGTTCGGCTGCCCGAAGTCGTCGGCGACCAGGCGCACCTCACCGTCGTGCGGGTCGACCCGGTAGACGTGGTTGCCGCCGATCTCACTCTCGGCCCGGTGGCCCTCGTAGTCGCTGTCGATGCCGTAGCTCGGGTCGGTGAACCAGATCGACCCGTCGGAGTGCTCGACCACGTCGTTGGGGCTGTTCAGCCGCTTGCCGCGCCAGCGCTCGGCGAGCACTGTGTCGGTGCCGTCGGCCTCGGTCCGGGTGACCCGACGGTTGCCCTGCTCGCAACTCACCAGCCGTCCCCGCCGGTCGACGGTGTGCCCGTTGGCGTAGCCGGCCGGCTGGCGGAACACCCCGACCGCGCCGGTGGTCTCGTCCCAACGCAGCAGCCGGTCGTTCGGGATGTCGCTGAAGACCAGGTGACGCCCGGCGGGGAACCAGGCCGGACCCTCAAGCCAGCGGCCCCCGGTCCACAGGCACTCCGTCCACTCGTCGCCGTTGATCCGGCGGAACCGCTCGTCCCGCACCTCGAAACGCGTCCTGAACCGATCCACGCCGACCCGCCTCCGCCCGTGACTGACATCCGGCCTGACGCTAACAAGCGGCGCGGGCCGGGGTGGTGCTGCCGGCACACGGCGGCGGCCACGCCCCCCGTGCCGGGAGCGTGGCCGCCTCGGCCGGTGGTCAGGACTTCTCGCGCAGCTCGGCCATCGAGGTGGGCCGGCCGCTGAGCGCGTCGCGCATCCGGTCGACCAGGCCGGTGCCCGGGGCGAGCAGCCGGTTCGCCGGCGGGTGGTCCGGCGCGGCCGGGTGCGGTCGGGTCGGCGCCGACTTCTTCGCCGCCGCCACCTTGCCGGCCAGCTCGACCAGCTCCTCGTGGGCGCAGGCCGCGCGCAGCCGGGGGAAGAGGTCGTTCTCCTCGTCCCGCACGTGATGCCGGATGGTCGCCGTGAGGTGGGTCAGCAGCTCGTCGAAGCGGGGGTCGGAGGGGTCCACCGACTCCAGCTCCTTCATGGTCCGCTCGGCGTCGGCGTGCTCGGAGATCTCGTGTTCGGCGAGCTGGTCGCCGTCGGGCAGCGCCTTGCGGGCGGACGGGTAGACATAGGCCTCCTCGGCCACCGCGTGCCGGACCAGCTCGGCGATCATCACGTCGGCGAGCTGCCGGCGGTGCTCCGGGCTGCCCTGCCGGCTCTCCAGCTCGACGAAGATCGCCTCGACCTCGTGGTGGTCCGTCGTCAGGACGTCGACGACGTCCCGCTCCGTCCGTACGTCGTTCATCTCAAAGCCCCTTACCGGTGGGTTGCGGAACGGCTTGGTCTCGCCACTACCCCCGGGCGAACGGTCCAACCAGGCAACTGCCGTTGCCCCGGGCGACAAGAGTCCCGGCAACGGCTGCCCTCCGTTAATCTGACGGCCAACTGTCCGGCCGGTGGCTGCGGTTGCGTGGTGGCTGCCCAGCGATCCATCCGCCAGGAGGACACCCGTGAATTTCCGTTCCAGCCGCTGGCTGCTCGCCCCCGTGGTCGCGGGGGTGGTTGCCGCCGCCGGACTGAGCCTGGCCAACCCGATCACCGACGCCGACGCCGGCGCGGCGAAGGGCAAGGCCCGCAACGTCATCTTCATCAACGGCGACGGCATGTCCGCCGCCCAGCGCGAGGCGGCCCGCCTCTACCTGGCCGGCCTCGACGGCCAGCTCACCATGGACAAGCTGCCGTACTCCGGCCAGCTCACCACCAGCCCGCACGACCCGAAGACGCCGATCACCGACTCGGCCGCGGCGGCCACCGCCTGGGCCACCGGCGAGAAGACCTACAACGGGGCGATCAGCGTCGACGTGGACGGCAACCCGCTGCCCACCCTCGGCGCCCAGGCCAAGGCGGCCGGCAAGTCCACCGGCCTGGTCACCACGGCCCAGGTCACCGACGCCAGCCCGGCCGCGTTCTTCGCCAACACCGCCGACCGCGGTGCGCAGGACGAGATCGCCCGGCAGTACCTGGACGTCACCCGCCCCGACGTGATCCTGGGCGGCGGCGAGGACTGGTGGCTGCCCGCCGGCAACGCCGGCGCGTACCCGGACAAGCCGGCCGAGGACACGTCCGAGGCCAGCCGGGGCACCAAGGGCGACCTGATCGCCAAGGCGAAGGCCAAGGGCTACCGCTACGTCTCCACCGCTGCGCAGCTCCAGGCCGCCAAGGGCGACAAGCTTCTCGGCCTCTTCGGCAACGAGGAGCTGTTCCAGCAGCGCCCCGAGGGTCAGGGCGACGTCTACGCCCCGCCGGCCAGCCTGGCCACGATGACCGAGAAGGCGCTCTCGACGTTGTCGACGAACAAGAAGGGCTTCTTCCTCCTCGTCGAGGAGGAGGGCATCGACGAGTTCGCCCACAACAACAACGGCACCCGCATGCTCCAGGCGCTCGGCGAGCTGGAGAAGGCCGTGGCGGTCGCCCGCAACTTCGCGGCCAACCACCCGGACACCCTGGTCGTGGTGACCGGTGACCACGAGTGCGGCGGCCTGACCGTCGAGGACACCGCCACCTCCGACGAGTCCGGTGACGACATCTCGGCCGAGGACGGCCCGTTCCCGATCAAGGGCAGCAGCCAGAGCTTCAACCTGGACTGGACGACCAGCGGCCACACCGGCGCCGACGTGCCGGTGACCGCGTACGGGCCGCTGGCCGAGCAGTTCACCGGCAAGCACCCGAACACCCACGTGCACGACGTGCTGTCGCAGGCCCTCACCCACTGACCCGCCGGCTCCCGGCGCCCTCCCGTCCCCGTGGCGGGAGGGCGTCTGCGGGTCAGCGCCCGGCCGGCTCGCGCAGCAGGTCGGGCAGCTCGCCGAGCGCGGTGAGGGCCGGGCCGGCCCAGCTCGGGTCGCTGTCGTTGTGCTCGGTGGTCCGCACCACCGTCATGCCGACCGCCGCCGCTCCGGCCAGCTCGCCGTCGGCGCCGTCACCGACGAAGACGCAGTCGGCCGGCCCGACGCCGAGGCGTTCGGCCGCCAGCCGGTAGATCGCCGGGTCGGGCTTCGCCAGGCCCACGTCGCAGGAGAAGACCGCCACGTCGAACCGGCGGGCCACCTCGGTCGACGGCCACGCCTCGGCGGTCTCCGCGGTGGCGTTGCTGACCAGCCCGATCGGGTGGCCGTCGGCACGCAGCGCGTCCAGCACCGCGACGGTCGACGGCGGGACGCCGGCCAGCAGCCACCGGGCCAGTGCGCGCCGGTGTGCCGCCGCCCGGGCCACCTGCTCCTCGGTGGGCGCGCCGCCGAGCCGCCGGGCCAGGACGCGTACGGTCTCCGCGGCGTCCCAACCGGTCATCCGGTCCCGCCACGTGGCGTGGTACGCCTCGACCAGCGCGGCCGGCTCCACCCCCACCATCAGCGCCATCTCACCGACCACCCGGTCCCGCTCGGGGTCACCACCGGGCACCAGGGTGTGGAACAGGTCGAAGATCACCGGTCGCGGCACGGTCAGACTCTAGCGGGGCCGTCCGGGGTTCGGGGACGCAAAGGGCCGGCCTCCCGCTCGGGGAGACCGGCCCTCGCTCGGTTCGGTCAGGAGCTGTAACCGCGGCCGGCGATCCAGTTGGCCAGCTCGGTCACGTCCATCCAGTACGTCGGCTCGTTCGGGCTGGCCGGGTCGGCGATCAGCACCGTGTTGCCGTCGTCCTTGTACTCCACCACGGTCAGGTAGTGGCCGGGGTAGTTGTGCTCCACGCCGTCGATGTCCAGGGCGCCGCCCAGGATGTTCGCGACGACCGGCCGGTCCTGGTCGACGGCGGCCTTCACGTCGGCCCGCAGGCGCTCGACCTGCTCCCTGGTGGCCACGTCGTCCCGGATCTCGGTGGTCCGGTACTTGCCACCGGTGTACTCGTTGAGCACCCGGGTGATGTCGATGGCCGAGTCGGTGCCGTTCTCGGTGGTGCCCAGCTTGGCGGCCAGCTCGTCCTGGCTGACCTCCTTGCCCTCGGCCGACAGCGCGATCCGGGTCGAGGCCGGGCCGCAGTAGAAGAAGTTCGGCTGCGCCTCGTACTCGTAGCCGGCGCTGCGCTCGCCCTTGCCCTTGAGGGCGGACGACGGGGCGGCCTGCGCCGCGACGGCCGGACCCACGACGGTTCCGCCGCACATCACCAGACCGGCGACGGACAGCATGCTCTTACGGAAGATCGAGTTCATGTCGAAGCTCCATTCGGGGGTTGACGTCTCCGGGGTGCGGAGACGCGGCACCGGGAGTGGCGCTCGGCGTGCTCTCGGGGATCTCGGTGCGCTTTTAGGGCGCGGCCCCGCTCGCTCACCGGGGGCGGGCGGGCCCGTCGCCCGCTCGCTCGTATCGCTCGTACGGGAGGTGCAACGGGCCGGTGCGTGCCCCGATTTCCGCAGGTGGTCCCCGTCACGGGGGAACCGGACACCGGGCGCGAACGGGCTGCCGGTGCCGTGACGCCCGGGTTAGGCGGTGCCGGTGGGAAGGCTGCCGAGGAGGCGGGTCACGGCGATCTCGATGACCACCCGCTGCGGATTCGGACGCGGGGTGCGGTAGCGGGCGGCGTACCGCCGCTCGGCCTCGGCCACCGACTCCGGGTCCCGGCGCAGCACCGCCCGGCCCTCCACGGTGAGCCACCAGCGGCCGTCGAGATGGCAGACCGCCACGGGGGTGCCCGCCGCGCCGGCCGCGGCGACGTGCCGGGCCTTGGCCGAGGCGCCCGAGGTGATCACGCGCGCCAGGCCGGCGTCCGCGTCGAAGGTGACCCCCACGGGTACGACGTGCGGTGTGCCGTCCGCGCGCAGGGTGGTCAGGGTGGCGAGATGCCGGTCCCGGAAGAACCGGGCGACCCGCTCGTCGTGTGGGTCCAGCCGGTGGTCGCCCGCCATGTGCCGTCCTCGCTGCCCTGATGCGGGGCCGACCGCCGGCCCCGCGCCGATCATGGCACGGGGCGGTGCTGCCGGCCCGTGCCCGGCGGGGATTCCGACCGGTCGGGCAGCGCGCGCTGCGCGGCCCGGTGCTTCGCGGCCAGCCGGCCCAGGTAGATGAGCGCCCCGGCCAGCACGCCCATGTCGTCCAGGTAGATCGGGTCGGGGAGCACGTCCACCGGCAGGATCGTGTAGATCAGTGCGCCGTAGAAGGCGACCTTGCCGCCGACCCCGAGCGCGCCCAGCATGCGGCGGGTGCGGACCACCCGGACGGCGAGCAGCACCGCTCCGACCAGCGTCGCCAGCGCGGCGACGGCGGCGAGCACGACAAGTACCCAGGCTTCACGGGACACGAGGTCACGCTAACCGAGCCGGGCCAGCTCCGCCCGGCGCGTCAGTATGCCGGCACGGCCGCCCGGCCCCGGGCCACCGGGGTCAGCTCGCGGGTGGTCTCGGCCGCCCGGGTGGCGGTCGGCAGCTCGCGGGTGGGCTCCGGACCGGTCAGGTCCACGATGGACAGCGCCGGCCGTGGCTCGGTCACCGGTCGGGTGGCCGCGAACGCCTCGTCACGCAGGCTCCGCGCGGCCGCGGCGGCCAGCTCGGCGGCCCGCCAGGCGGCCTGCTCCCGCTCCCGCGCGGCCTCCTGCCGGGCCCGGAGGTTGTCCCGGACCAGCCGACGCAGCAGCAGCTCCTGCTCGACCGGGTGCCGGCTGGGATCCCAACCCCGGTGGCCGAGGATGTCGCTGAGCTGCTGCACGGTGATCTCCTTGCGCCACTGGGCGTCCAGGGCGGCCCGGTGCAGCCAGCGCTCCCGGTCCACGTACTCGGCGGGCGTCCGGGCGGTCCGGGGCAGCGGCAGCGCCGCGGCGGCGGCCAGCCGGCGGACGTCCTCCTCCGCCGCCTCGTACGCCTGCCACGCCTCCTCGACCTCCTCCTGCGCGGCCAGCCACTCGGTCCGGCGCCGCTCGGCGGTCGCCGCCGCCCGCGACGCGGCAACCGCCACCTCCTGCGCGTACCGGGACTGCTCCCGGGCGTGCTCGCGGGCCTGCTCGGCCAGCTCGATGCTGCTCGGCCGGGCGGCCTCGCTGATCCGGTCGCCCAGCACCGACCGGAACCGGTTCGGCCGGACGATCAGGGCGGCGACCACGAGCGCCGCCACGGCGAGCAGGGCCAGCCAGATCACGGCGGCTCGGGGAACGTCGGGCAGGACGGTGGAGAAGACGGTCTGCATCACCAGCACCTCGTGGTGGAACGGTCGGAGTCAACGGTCGGGGCCCGGTCGGCGGGCGGGGGGTCGCGGCGGCACGCGACGGGGAGCGGCGGGGGCGCGGTCGAGGGGCGCCCGGGCGTTCCCGGCGCGGCGCGGTCAGGCGCGCGGCGGGCCGCGGCGGGCGATGGCGGCCCGGCCGGGTTCGGGGACGATCACGACGCCGGGGCCCACCACCGGTGCGGGGGCGTCGGCGCCGGCCCGGTGCGGCGACCCCGCCGGGGCCGGTGCGGCGAGCGGGTGCCGGACGGGCGAGTCGGCGACGGAACGGATGCCGGACGCCGCCGCCCTGGCCGGACGGACGGCCGGGCCCACGTCGACGGGAACGGCGACCGGAGCGTCGACCCGGAGCTCGGTGGCCGGGCGGGCCGCCGCGGCCGGGTGGAGGTGGTCGCCGGCCGGCATGGCGGCCGGGCCGGTGAGGCCGGCGATGAGCGCGAGCGCGGTCACCGCCGTGCGGGCGATCCTGCGCAGCGTGGCCGTCCAGAGGGACGAGGCGAACGCTACGGGCAGCACCGTCTCAACCTATCGGTCAGCTCCGCCTCGTGCAGCTCGACGATCTTCCTGGTCGACGTGACCCGTCCCACCATTCGCTGTGGACGAACCCGGTCCCGCCGGCGGCTCGGCGCTGCGCCGGACGCGAAACGGCGCGGCGCCCCGGTGGGGACGCCGCGCCGTCGTGAGCCTGCGGTCAGTTGCCGCCGAGCACCGGTGGCGGGGCCGCCTCGCCGTCGGACCAGACCATCTCGTCCTCGGTCAGCCAGGTCAGCCGGCCCTCGGACTCGTCGTCCTCGCCGCCGCGCCCGCCCAGTACACCGTTGCGGCCGGCCATGGCGGGTCGCCCACTCGTGCCGCTCTTGCCGGTGGACCGGCTCTCCGTCTCGACCGTCACGCCGCGCCCGGAGGCCAGGCGGCCGGTGCCGGCGGCCGAGCGGCTCTCGGCGCCGATCCCGCCGACCCGGCCGGAGGTCGCCGAGCCGCCGCCCGAGCCGGCCAGCGACCCGGTGCCGCCCAGTACGCCCGGCATGCCGTAGAGCGAGCCGCCGCCCCCGGCGGTCGGCAGGGTCGCGTTGGTGCCGCCGAGCCCGGGGCCCGCCGCCAGGCCGGTGGTCGGGCCGGTCGCGGTCAGCGGGGCCGCACCGGCGAGCGAGGTGCCGGTCGGCTCGACCGTGCTGCCCGCGCCGATGGTGCCGGGCGTGCCCGCGCCGGGCTGGCCGCCCGTCGGATCACCGCCGCCCGTCGTGCCGCCGACCGTGCCGCTGCCCGGGGCGGTGTGGTGCACGCCCGAGGTGGTCGCGGTGCCGTTCGCGGCGGGACCGAAGCTGCCCACGCCCGGCCCGGCCGACGGCGTGCCGACCGAGGGGCCGCTCTTCAGCGTCGGGTCCGTCGGGTCGCCGTGACCCGGGAGCCCCGAGTCCGGCGGCTCCGGCACGACGATCCGGCCGTAGGCCGAGAAGTCGTAGCCCTCGGCCAGCTTGGCGACGACCTGCACCATCCGCTGGTGCGCCTTCTCCTGCTCGGCCTTGTCCTGCTCGTGGCCGACGATGCCGCCGACCAGCGCGCCCGGCACACCGCCGACCAGGAAGCCCTTGCCGGCGCCGGAGAGCAGCTTGTCGTTGTCGTCGGTCTCCTCGGGGCTCTCCGCCTTCGCCTGGGCGGCGCGCAGCTCGCTGGCCATCATGTCGAGCCCCTGTCGGATGCCCGTCATGCCCTCGGCCAGGTTGCCGGAGTAGTCGGCGACCAGGTTGAGCCGGCGGTGGAACTCGCGGGCGGCGTCGCCCGTCCAGGTCTTCAGCAGCGCGTCCAGGTCGGCGGTCAGATCCCGGCTGAGGTCGTCGAGGGTGCCCTTCATCGACGTCCACTGGGCGCTGAGCCCGTCGACCTGCTTCGGGTCACCGGCGTTGACGCCCTGGTAGAGCTCCTTGTGGCTGACGTGCTCGTAGCGCTGGGTGTATTCAGACACGCGGATCCTCTCCCTTCGGCTTCATCGCCTCGGTCAACCCGGAGAGAGCGGCGACGATGTCGGCCGCGGCGGCGGCGTTGCGTGCCTCGGCCGTCCGGTAGTTGGTCATGATGGTCTTGGTGGCCTTCTGGGCGGCCACGATCGCCCGTCGCAACCGCTCGACGTGGTTGACGTAGCTCTGGTGCGTCTCGGAGTAGCGACGGGAGTTGTCGGTGGCGTCGGTGAACGTGCCGAGTGCCGGCGGCCGGCACTGCATCTCGGTGTTGAGCTTCTTCAACACCGACTCCGCCTCGCTCAGCCGGCGCTCGAGCCGCTGGTGGAAGTCCTCCAAGGACAGTACGTCCACTGTCGTGCGCCCGGTCATGGCTGCATCCCCGTAGTCATCGTCGAGAACCGTTGGCCACGTTCAGGTTAGTCGACCCGGGCCAGCCGGGGCGACCCGTCATTCAGCCCTATCCACTTCGGACCGTGTCCGTCGCGGTCATCCGCCCTGCGCAGGGGCCGCGTCGTCGTCCGGCCCGGAGGTCGCGCCGCCGCTCGGCGCCGCACCCGGATCGAACTGGTTCATCGCGTCCTCGCGCTCCAGGGTCGGCCCGGTCGGCACCAGGGCCAGCAGGGACGCGGGCACCGCGAGCGGCGTCACGTCGCCGTACCCCAGGGCGCTCTTCGCGTCGCCGGAGGCGGTGCCGAGCGGGTAACGGACGCCCTGCGCGGTGATCAGGTAGACCGTCGCGCCGGCCGCGGCCTTCCCGGTCTCCCCGGCGGTGGCCTGCACCAGCACGCCCTTGCCGCCGGGCAGCAACACGCTCTCGGCGGTCCGCACCGCGTCCCGGTCGCTCTGCCGCGCCGCCACCCCGGTCGACGCCGTCAGCTCGACCGGCGGCTGGTCGAAGACCTCCAGGGTGGTGGTCGGCTGGCCGGCCGGCCCGGAGCGGTACGTGGCGCAGAGCACCGTCCGCCCGGCGCGGACCTCGTGCAGGGTGGGCAGCCGGTCCGGCAGGCCCTCGGCCTCCAGCCGCTGGTCGGTGAGAAGCTGGCCGGCCTGGTCCGGCGTGATGTCGGTGACCTGGCCGCCGCCGCCGAGCAGCAGCAGGGCCGTCACCTCGCGGATCGCCACCAGGCCCTGCTTGGCCAGCACGTAGTACTGGCCGGCGGCCCGGTAGACCTGGCCCACCCGGGCCGGACGGTCGCCGACGGTCAGCCCGCTGGGGTTGCCCTCCCCGTCGATGGTCGGCTTGCGCAGCGCCGGGCCGACCGGCACGGCATTGAGCAACTGCTGCCCGACCGTGAGGGTGGCCGCCCCCGCCATCTTCAACGCCACCAGCGCCTGCTCGTCGCCGACCACCCGCAGCCGCGCGCCGCCGGTCAGCAGGTAGCGCGCGTCGTTCAGCTTGACCAGGACCGCCTGGTCGGTGAGCGGGGTGCCGCCGGGCAGCGGCCGGTCGATCACCAGCCGGGTGGTGGAGCGCTGCGGGTCGTTCGCGTCGGGCACGTCGCACACCGACCAGGGGAGGCCGACCAGCGACTTCCGGTCCGGCACGGCGTCCGGTGCGCCCACGATGCCGACCGCCCGGCCCCGCGGCCGATCCTTGATCGAGGCCTGGGACATGGTGCGGACCGGCGCGCCGGCGTCGTTGAGGATGAGCCGGGCCGAGGCGTAGTTGAGCGTCGGGTGCAACACCTTGTCGTCGGTGAAGACGTAGGTCGCCCCGGTCTCCCGCTCGATCACCAGCGTGTTCGGCTCCAGCGGCGCGGAGTTGCTGGTGAACTGCCCGTACGCGCCCGCGCCGCCCAGCACGACGGCGGCCGCGATGACGCTGCCGAACACCGCCATGCCGAGCCGCCGCATCGGCAGGTCGTTGGTCTCCGGGTCGCCGGAGAGCAGCGCCGAGACGATCCGGCGGGTGACGAAGCGGTACGCCTGCACCTGATCGCGGCGGGTCCGCATGACTAACCTCCGGCAGGGGTGGGTCCGCGCGGCGATCAGGTCCGAACTCCGCCGCGGGCTTCCCTACGATAAGGGGCCGTCGACGGTTCACCGGGACCCCGCCCGCCACCCGGCGACGCACCGCACCGGCGGATGCCCAGGATGTCCAGAAGGGACCCTCACCGATGACCCAGGTCCAGGCGCCACCCGGTCGTACGGCCACCGCCCCCGCCGTGCCGGCGGACCGACCGGTCACCCCGGCCGACCGGCGTCGGCGCGGCCGGCTCGGCCCGGTCGTCGTCGGCCAGCTCGTGGTGCTGGAGTGCGCCGCGCTCGCCGTCTGGTTCGCCACCGGCGGCCCGACCTGGCTGCTCGCCACCGTCGGCGCGCTGGCGCTGCTGGCCGTGGTGGCCGCCTTCGCCCGGCGCGGCGGCCGCTGGTGGTACGAGGACCTCATGCTCCGCCGCCGGCTGCGCCGCCGCCGTGACCGGGCCCGGGGCGCCGCGCCGGCCGGCGACGCGCGGCTGGCCGCGCTCGCACCGGACCTGTCCGTCGTCGAGCTGACCGAGCGCGGCACCCGGCTCGGCATCGGGCAGGACGACCGGGGCTGGTTCGCCGCCGTCGCGCTGACCGGCCGGCCCGGCTCGCCGGCCGGGTCGATCGAGGCGGCGATGGTGGACCGGGCGCTCGCCGTGCTCGCCGACTTTTCCGGGCCGGTCACCCAGACCCAGGTCGTCTCGCACACCCTGGTCTGGTACCCGGCGCCGGGCGCGCCCCCGGCGGCGCACCGCACGGTCTGGGTGGCGCTGCGCCTGTCCGTCACCGACGCGCGCGCCGAGACGGTGAGCCGGGGCGGCGGCATGCACGGCGTGCACCGCACGGTCGCGGCCGGCATCGGCCGGCTCGGCAAGGCGCTCAACGCCGCCGGCCTCGGTCACCGGGTGCTCGGCCGCGACGAGCTGCACGCGGCGGTGGTCTCCGGCGCCGGCCTCGATCTGGCCCCCGAGTCCCCGGTGGAGAGCTGGGAGAGCCTGCGCGGTGGCGGCTGGACCCAGCGCTGCCTGGCGCTGCGGGTCCGCCCCAACGGCTCGCTGGGCGCGCTGGTGGACGCGGTGACCGCCACCTCCGCCCCCTCGCACACCGTCGCGGCCGTGGTGCTCCCCGGCGGCCGGCAGCTCCCGCCGCTGCTGCGGGTGGCGGCCATGGACGGTCACGCCGAGGCGCTGGTGAAGGCGGTCCGGGAGGTGGCCCGCCGCTCCGGTGTGCCGGCCCGCCCGCTGGACGGCCAGCACGGCCCGGCCGTCTACGCGACCGCGCCGGTGGGCACCGCGATGGGCACGGTCACGGCCGAAGGTTGACGATCCAGCCGTAGAGGCCGCACACCCACACGGCCAGCGGCACCAGGGCGACGATCAGCAGGATCTCGACGATGTCGAGGGTGCGACCCCAGACCGGCGAGATCCGCTTGCCCGCCACGGTGAGCCCGTAGATCAGGCTGATCACGGCGACCACCAGCAGGCCGCCCAGGATCAGCCCGAGCCGGACCGGCAGCGGGTTCGCGCCGAAGGTGGCCGCGGCGGCCAACCCCAGACCGAGGGTGCCGGCGAGGAGCACCGGGGTGCGCTGGCCGCGGCCCAGGAACGGGCGGGCCCGCAGCAGCGCCAGCAGGGCCAGCACCAGGCAGAGCAGCACGGCCGGGAGCCGACCGTTGTCGGCGAGCACCACCTCGCCGCCGAGCACCAGCACCGAGACCGTCCACAGCAGGCCGGTGAGGAACGCGTCGGCGCGCTCGCTGTTGCGCAGCACCTGCGGGCCGTCCACCGACTCGGTGTCGCTCTTCAGGTCGTCCGGACCCGTCGGGATCGACGGCACCGGCAACCGGGCCAGCCGGTAGGAGATCATGGGCAGCGCCGGCAGGGCGCCGAACGCCACCGTCGCCACCACCGCGGCGGCGGCCGCCGCCCCGATGTCGAAGGCCAGGCAGAGCGCCGCGCCGAAGCCGACCGCCACGCCCACCCCGACCGCGCCGAGGAAGAGCGGCAGCCGGTCCCCGACGGCCAGCGCGGCGACCGCGCCGAACAGCACGACCGCGGTCGCGGCGAGCAGCACGTGCGGGCTGGCCAGCTCGGAGAGCCGCCGGTCGCCCGCGAGGACAAGCAGGCCGCCGATCGCGGCGTAGCCGAGGCCGCCCATGGCCAGCACGGCGCCGGTCCGGCTGTCGCCGGCCGCCCGGGACAGCACCGCGGCGCTGATCAGCAGCGCGACCGCGACCACCAGCGCGGCGAGCGCGCCGGGCAGCTGGGGCGGCCCCGCGAACAGCGTGAACGCCGCGCCGGCCGCCAGCGCCGCGCCGGCGAGGAGCACCGAGAACGCCCGGGTGGTGCCGACCTGCCAGGCGCCGGCCCGCTGGTTGGTCGCCGAGGCGACCGCGTCCACCACGTCGTCGAAGACGATCTCGGGCGCGGCGGCGGCGCGCGGGTTGAAGTAGAGCACCTCGCCGTCGCGGACTCCGAGCTGCGCGGCCGTGCGGCCGCCGTCGAGCGGCTGACCGCCGAGCCGGGACAGGCTCCAGCCGCCGTGCCGCACGCCCTCGTCGGCGAGATCCTCGCCGGCGTAACGCAGCAGCGTCGGCAGCAGGTCGGCCAGCGGCACGTCGGACGGCAACGCCAGATCCATCCTGGTCCGCGGCGCCACGATGGTGATCCGGCTCAGTCCGCCGGTCGCCGTTTTCGTCGCCACAGTGGCCTCCTCGTGCTCGCCTACGTGCCTTGGCTGGCGGCGTCGGTCCCAACGGGTCCACGGCGCCTTCGGGAGATTACCTACGATGGCGGTCGCATAGGATGCCCACCCGATAGCTCCGGTCGGTCGCGAATGCGGCAGGGCCGATCGAGGGGAGTGACCAGTTGTCTCCGGAAGGGCGTCTGACCTCGCAGGTCGCGCCGACGAGCGTGGAGGGCGACCGGTGAGGGTCACCCGCATCGCTTATTCGGATGCCTTGAATGCGGGTAAGTACGCAGAGCTGGTGCAGCAGGCGCGCCGGCTGGGTCGGGTTCGTAGCGAGGTGTGGCAGCGTTACGGCTCGATCGCAGGCGTGGGCGCTGGGCTCACGGACCGGCAGGTGCGGGATCAGTGGTTGGCTGACGGCACGTACGCATCGTTTGGTGTGCTGGCGAATGCGTGGAAGGAGACTGTCCGCGACGCCGTGTCCGACATCTCAGCCAACCTTGCGTCGGCGAAGGCCGAGGTCCGGCGGGCCATCATCCGGCGCACCAATGACCCGGCCGAGCGCAAGCGGATGTTCACCGCACTGGCGACCAACCGTTGGACTCCCGACCCCTTCCTGTCCCGTCAGATGCGCACGCACTGGAGGCGTGGTCGCAATCGCACCCACGATCAGATCGTGGTGCGAGCCGACAAGTACAACACCTTCGTTGACGAGCAAGGCCGGTTATGGCTGGCGGTCCCGGGCCTGCAACGCCGCCACATGGTCAAGATTCCGCTGTCCACGACTGTCCCCCCGACTGGGACGCTTCGGCTGATCCTGCGCGGCGGTCGGGTGGAGGTGCACTACCAACTCGACGCATCGCTGATGCGCTCGTCACAGCGACCGGGCGGCGACCGGGTCACCGGCGTGGACAAGGGCTATACCGAAGTGCTGACCGACTCCGACGGTTATCGCCATGGCACCGGGCTCGGAAATCTGCTGACCTGCGAATCGGACCGGTTGAAGGAACGCAACCGACGGCGGGCGAAGCTGCGCTCGATAGCGAACACCGCCGCGCTGCGTGGTGACCGCGCCAAAGCGCGCCGGATCAGAGATAACAACCTCGGCACCGCGAAGCGGGACCGGCAGGCGGCGCAGCACCGGGCCCGGGTGCGCACGGAGATCTTCACCGCTGTCCACCGGGTGGTCGACAAGGCCGCCACCGTGATCGCCGAAGACCTCACCAAACCGTTCGCCGGGCGCAAGAGGCTCGGCAAGAACGTCAACCGGCGTCTCGCGGCGTGGACAAGAGGGGGCACCGCGGAGGCACTGCGAAACGTGTCGGAGCGCAGAGGTTCTGCGCTCGTTCTCGTCAACGCCGCCTACACCTCACAGGTCTGTCACCGCTGCGGCCGGCTCGGCCGCCGCAGCGGGGAAAGGCTTTACTGCACCTCGTGCGGGGTGGTGTGGCAGGCCGACGTGAACGCCGCGATCAACATCCTGCAGCGAGCCGGCGATCCCGACATCGCCCTGCACACCCCACATCACAGGGTGAGGCACATCCTGCAGGAGCGGACCGATCGCCATCGGGCCAGACTGCCGGTCCAGGACTCCAGCTCGGTCATGGCCGAGCGGAGAGCGAATTATCCGAACCGCTCAGCGATGAGCACGGTAGGAAGCAGGAGACAGCTGTGAGCACCGTGGTGTTCCGCCGGCTTCCGCGTCAACCGGGGCCCGCGCTGCCGCGCGGGGAGGTGCTGCTGGAGTCCCCGCCCGAGCTGCCGGAGCCGCAGGCCAAGGGCATGGGTCAGGTGCTGATGATCCTGCCGATGCTCTGCGGCGTCGGCGCGATGGCCTTCCTCTACGCCGGTCGCGGCGGCGGCATGATGACGTATGTGGCCGGCGGCCTGTTCGGCGTGTCGATGCTGGGCATGGCGGTCGGCAGCCTCGGCAACGGTGGCAACGACAAGGCCGAGCTGAACGCCCAGCGGCGCGACTACATGCGCTACCTGGCCCAGATGCGCAAGCGCACCCGGCGCGCCGCCGAGCAGCAGCGCGCCGCGATGACCTGGCGGCACCCGGAGCCGGACGCGCTCTGGTCGGTCGCCGCCTCGCGCCGGCTGTGGGAACGGCGGATCACCGAGGACGACTTCGGCGAGGTGCGGATCGCGCTCGGCCCGCAGCGGCTGGCCGTGGAGATCGTGCCACCGGAGACCAAGCCGGTGGAGGACCTGGAGCCGATGAGCGCGATCGCGCTGCGCCGGTTCGTCCGGGCCCACTCCAGCGTGCCGGACCTGCCCACCGCGCTGTCGCTGCGCGCGTTCAGCCGGATCGCGCTGCGCGGCGACCGGGAGGCGGTGCTGGACCTAACCCGGGCCGCGCTGGGCCAGCTGGTCACCTTCCACGCGCCGGACGACCTCCTGGTGGCCGTGGTGGCCGCGCCGGACCGGCAGCCGGCGTGGGACTGGGTGAAGTGGCTGCCGCACGCCCAGCACCCGGGGCGTACGGACGCGGCCGGCGCGCGGCGGATGGTCTTCGCCAGCCTGGCCGAGGCGGAGGCGGCGCTCGCCAACGAGCTGGGCGGCCGGCCCCGGTTCGCCCCGGAGGCGAAGCCGCTCACCACGGCGCCGCACCTCGTGGTGGTGCTCGACGGCGGCGAGGTCTCGTCGACCTGCGCGCTGATGGGGCCTGGCTTGCTCGGCGCCACCGTGATCGACCTCTCCGGCACGGTGCCGCGCGACGCCGGCCGCTGGCTGCTCTGCCTGGACACCGGCAACGGCAGCGGGCTGGACCTGGTCCGCGGCACGGCCACCTCCCGGCTGGGCCGGCCGGACCGGCTCACCATGGCGGCCGCCGAGGGGCTGGCCCGGCAGATCGCCCCCTACCGGCTCAGCCAGCAGCAGGGCGCCAGCACCGAGGAGCCGCTGGCCCGCAGCATGGAGCTGCCGGACCTGCTCGGCGTGGGCGACGCGGCCACCGTGGACACCCAGCAGACCTGGCGGCCGCGCAGCCACCGGGACCGGCTGCGCATCCCGCTCGGCGTGGGGCCGGACGGCAACGTGGTCGAGCTGGACTTCAAGGAGTCCGCGCACGAGGGCATGGGCCCGCACGGCCTGGTGATCGGCGCGACCGGTTCCGGCAAGAGCGAACTCCTGCGTACGGTCGTCGCGGCGCTGGCCGTGACCCACTCGTCCGAGGAGCTCAACTTCGTCCTTGTCGACTTCAAGGGCGGCGCCACCTTCGCCTCGCTGGACGCGCTGCCGCACACCAGCGCGGTCATCACCAACCTGTCCGACGAGCTGCCGCTGGTCGACCGGATGCGGGACGCGCTGGCCGGCGAGATGAACCGCCGCCAGGAGGTGCTGCGCGCCGCCGGCAACTACGTCTCGCGCTACGACTACGAGAAGGCGCGGGCCGCGGGCGAGCCGCTGGACCCGATGCCCAGCCTGCTCATCATCTGTGACGAGTTCTCCGAGCTGCTCGCCGCGAAGCCGGACTTCATCGACCTCTTCGTGATGATCGGCCGGCTCGGCCGGTCGCTCGGCGTCCACCTGCTGCTGGCCTCCCAGCGGCTGGAGGAGGGCAAGCTGCGCGGCCTGGACACCCACCTGTCGTACCGGATCGGTCTGCGGACCTTCTCGGCGGTGGAGAGCCGGATCGTGCTGGGCGTGCCGGACGCGTACGAGCTGCCCAACGCGCCGGGCCACGGCTACCTGAAGACCGACACCACCACGATGCTCCGGTTCCGGGCCGCCTACGTGTCCGGCCCGTACCGGGCGCCGGGGCAGGTGCAGCGGTCCACCCGCGCGCAGGTGCAGCGCCGGATCGTCCCGTACGGCATCGACTACGTGCCGGCGCCGGCCCTGCCGAGCCCGGCCGAGACCGCGCCCGAGCCGGAGCAGACCGGCGACGGCAAGGCCGTGGCCATGCTCGACGTGCTGATCGACCAGCTCCAGGGGCGGGGCCGCCCGGCGCACCAGGTCTGGCTGCCGCCGCTGGCCGAGCCGCCGGCCCTGGCGGAGCTGCTACCCCCGCTGGCCGTGCACCCGACGTTCGGGCTGACCACCGCGAACTGGCCGGGGCGGGGCCGGCTCACCGTGCCGGTCGGCATCGTCGACCGCCCGTACGAGCAGCGCCGCGACCCGATGATGGTGGACCTGGCCGGCGCCGGGGGCAACGTGGTGATCGTCGGCGCCTCGCTGAGCGGCAAGAGCACCATGCTGCGCACGATGCTGGCCTCGCTGGCGCTCACCCACACCCCGCGCGAGGTGCAGTTCTTCTGCCTCGACTTCGGCGGTGGCGCGCTGCGCAGCCTGGACGGGCTGCCGCACACCTCGGGGGTGGCCGGGCGGCGCGACGTCGAGGCGGTCCGCCGGACCGTGGCCGAGGTGGTCGCCGTCATCGACGAGCGGGAGAACCGGTTCACCCAGCACGGCATCGACTCGGTGGCCAGTTACCGCCGGCGCCGGGCTGCCGGGGAGTTCGCCGACGACCCGTTCGGCGACGTCTTCCTCGTGGTGGACGGCTGGAACACGCTGCGCCAGGAGTACGAGGAGCTGGAGCAGACCATCACCAACCTGGCCAACCGCGGGCTCGGTTTCGGCGTACACGTGGTGATCACCGCCGTGCGGTGGGCGGAGATCCGGATCAACATGCGGGACCTGCTCGGCACCAAGCTGGAGCTGCGGCTCGGCGACCCGGCGGAGTCGGAGATCGACCGGCGGGCCGCGCAGAACGTGCCGGGCGGCACGCCCGGTCGCGGCCTGACCCGCGACAAGCTGCACTTCCTCACCGGCGTCTCGCGAATCGACGGTAAGCGCGACATCGAGGACCTGACCGAGGCGTCGGTGGCCCTGGCCGGGCACGTCGCGGCCAACTGGCCGGGCCGCCCGGCGCCGAAGGTGCGGCTGCTGCCGCGCAAGCTGGCCGTCGCCGAACTGGCGAAGGTGGTCGACCGGTCGGCGCCGGGCATCCCGATCGGCGTCAACGAGTCGGCGCTCGCCCCGGTCTACCTGGACCTGACGACCGAGCCGCACCTGACCGTGTTCGGCGACGCCGAGTGCGGCAAGACCAACCTGCTGCGGCTGATCGCCCGGGGCGTCGCCGAGCGGTACACCCCGGCGCAGGCCCGCCTGGTCATCGCCGACTACCGGCGTGGCCTGCTGGGTGCGGTGGAGGGCGACCACCTGCTCGACTACGCACCGTCCAACCAGGTGTTCAGCCAGGGCCTCGGTTCGATCCGCAGCGCCCTGCAGAACCGCCTGCCGGGGCCGGACGTGACCACCGCGCAGCTGCGCGACCGGAGCTGGTGGAAGGGGCCGGAGCTCTACATCCTGGTGGACGACTACGACCTGGTCGCCTCCGGCGGCAACAACCCGCTCAGCGCCCTGCACGAGCTGCTGCCGCAGGCGCGGGACATCGGCCTGCACCTGATCATCACCCGCCGGGTGGGTGGTGTGGCCCGCGCCCTCTACGAGCCGGTGCTGCAGCGCCTGCGCGAGCTGGACTCGCCGGGCCTGCTGATGTCCGGCAGCCGCGAGGAGGGTGCCGTGTTCGGCAACCTGCGGCCGAGTCCGCAACCGCCGGGCCGGGGCACCCTGGTCCGCCGCCGGGACGGCCAGCAGCTCATCCAGACCGCCTGGACGGAGCCCGCCTGACGGGGCGGACGTCGGAGGAGCGGGTCCGGTAGCGTCGGCCGGACCGTCGAGCTGAGGAGAGAACAGTCGTGAGCAGCCCGTGGGGTTACGGCGGCGCCGGTGGCGCGGTGGAGAACCTGCTGCGCCAGGCGCAGGAGCAGCAGCGCCGGCTGGCGGAGTTCCAGCAGCAGCGCGCCGAGCTGCGGGTGACCGGGGAGAGCCCGGACGGCCTGGTCCGCGTGACGGTCGACGGTGACATGAAGGTCGGTGGCATCGACGTCAACGCCCGGGCGATGCGGCTGGACAGCTTCACCCTGGCCGAGTCGCTCCAGGCCGCGATCGACGCGGCGTACGCGGCCGTCGCCGAGCGGCAGCAGGAGCTGATGACCGAGGTGCTCGGCGGCTCGGAGCTGGTCCGCCGGGCGCAGGCGGGCAACCTCACCCCGGAGGACTGGTTCCGGGAGTTCGGCGTGGACCTGACCGACCCGACCCGCGGCCTGCGCCGCTGACCAGGGAGGAGACGCGGTGGCGAACAAGGTCGACGTCGACGCGATCCGCAAGGCGAGCAAGAAGCTCGACGCTCCGGACGGCCCGATCCAGTACCTGCGCAACGTGCAGACGCTGCTGGAGAGCGTGAAGCTGCCGGACGGCGCGCTGACCCTCTTCGGGGGCGGCACCGTGCAGGCGCACAACGCCTCGGTGGACGGTCACCTCAAGAACGTCAGGACCGGCATCGAGCACCTGCACAAGGCGGCCGAGCAGTTGGAGCAGACCGCCAAGAACTGGGAGAAGTCCGACCAGCCCTGGGTGGTCAAGTGACCGGCCGGGCGCGCGACGGGGGGAGCTGCTGATGTCGGAGATCCTGATCGCCAACGCGGCCGGCACGGTGACCGGCACGCACACGGTCGCGGCCGCGACGGCGCCGGTGCGCGGCCTGCTGCCGGCCGCCCGGGCCAACTGGATGTGGCTGGTCTTCGCCGGGGCGCTGGGTGCCGCGATCGCCTACCTGGAGACGTTCGACAACGACGAGGTCAACAAGTCCATCAAGGAGTGGGGCGACGCGGCGCGGCTGCTCGGCGGTGACCAGTTCGGGGCGGCGCTGGAGCAGGTCCCGCCGTCGGACGCCGAGTGGGACTTCGACGACCGGGACGCGTTCGATCTCTTCCTCCGCAAGCTCGGGGCCGAGATCAACTCGCTGGCGGAGGCGTTCAACGCCAACCGGGACACCCTCACCGCTGCCCGGGACGCCTTCAACGACGCGGTGAACGCGCTGGTCGACGCGCTCATCCCGATCCTGATCGCGGTGATCGCCTCGGTCGCCCTCCAGGCGTTCCCACCGACGGCGCCCATCGCCGAGGCGATCGGCGTGGCCGGGATGGCCGCGAGCGCGGCGATCCTGGCGCTGGTCTTCGGCGACATCAGCGCGCTGTTCTCCGCGGTCGTCGGCGGTTTCCAGGGCAACGACCGGTTCGCCTTCGTGTCGGATTCCCGTCCCGGCTGGGCGGCCACGGGCCAGGACCCGGACATCAAGGACATCAAGATCGACTGGGTGCAGGACTCCAAGTTCTACCAGTGACGGCGGAAGGGGGTGCCGAGGTGACCTTGGTGCTCTTCGTGTACTTCCTGGTGACCGTGCCGGTCTTCCTCGGGCTGGCGCTGGTCGCCCAGCTGTCCCGCGCCGCGTGGGCGAAGCGGGCCGGCGAAGTGGTGTTGCTCACCGGGGTGGCGGCGCTGATCCCGGTGGTACTCGACCGGGCGGTCGACAGGCCGGTGCTGTGGCTTTTCGTGGCGCTGCTGGCGGTGGTGCTGGTCTTCGGCGTGGTGATGCACGTGCGGTCGTATCGACGGCCGTCCTGACCGCCCGCTGGCGGCCGCAACCGTCCACGTCGTACGGTCTGTTCTCCGGACGGCGTTGTGCGCCATGGGGAAGCAGGGCTGCGCGGATTGGACGTCGTCCGCTACGGTTCGATTGAAGTGTCCGTCGGTGGGGTGTGTACGCCTTGCCGCGGGGGAGGGCGCGGCGGATCCGCCGCCACAGAGATGACGGAAGGGTGTGAAGCATGGCGTTCGAGGTCAGTGCAGCGAGCCTGCACACCGCCGCGAGTGACGTGCGGTCCACGCGCAGCGACGTCGACGGTGAGCTGAAGAAACTGTGGAACGTCGTCGACGACCTGGCCATGGCCTGGAAGGGCGGGGCGTCCACGGGTTTCCAGAACCTGATGCAGCGCTGGAACGAGGACACGAGCAAGCTGCTGACGGCGATGGACAACATCGCCGACCTGCTTGACAAGTCCGGCACGACGCACCAGGTCAACGACGAAGAGCAGCAGCAGATGCTGGACAAGTTCCACTCTGCTCTCAACCCGTGATCCGCGAAGACAGGCAGAGGAGGAATCGATGAGCATCAAGGTTGACTACGCTGTCCTCGAGAGCAGCAACCAGCAGATGCAGGCCATCTCGCGGACCATCGACGAGAAGCTGGACACGCTGCGCTCGATGCTGACGAAGCTCGAGTGGGAGGGCCAGGACCGCGCGGCCTACGAGCAGCACCAGGCTCAGTGGGACGCCGCCGTGCGGGACATCAACAAGGTCCTGAACGACATCGGTGGCGCGGTGGGCATCGCGCGCGAGAACTACATGACCACCGAGATGAGCAACTCGAAGGTCTGGGGCTGACCCGACCGACCCGCTGCGGCTCCGCTCCGGCTCACGCCGGGGTCGGGGCCGTGGTGCTTTTCCGGCCCGGGTCCGGGGTGCCCCGGACCCGGGCGCTCAGGCGTCCTGCGGGGCGCCCCGCCGGCCGGGGCGCCAGCCGCGCCGGCGGCCCCGCACCAGGATCGGCCGCAGCGCCAGCAGGATCCCGGCCAGCACCGCCCCGATCACGGCCGCCCAGATCGCCACGGTGCGCTGCCAGGCCAGCGGGTCGTCGTGCGGCGCGGGCGCCGGCATCGCGCCCAGCGGGGGGTCGCTGCGGGTGCCCAGCAGGCTCGTCACGGCCCGGTACGGGTTGACCACCCCGTAGCCGACCAGGGCGTTGTGCCCGTCGGGCGGGTTGTCGGCGGTGCGGGTGAGCCGGAACGCCACGTCCTTCGGGCTGAGGTCCGGGTGGGCGGCCCGCACCAGCGCCGCGACGCCGGAGACGTACCCGGTGGCGAAGCTGGTGCCGCCCTGCGGTTCGGCGCGGTAGCCGGTGCCCTCCGGGGCCGGGCCGACGATGTTCAGTCCGGGCGCGGCGATGTCCACATAGTTGCCGGTGACCGAACTGCCGACGTGCCCGCCGCTCTCGTCCACGCCGGCGACCGCGACGACCCCCGGGTACGAGGCCGGGTACGCCGGTTGGTCCTGCTGGTTCTCCTGCCGGTTGCCGGCGGCGGCCACCAGGATCACGTTCTTGCCGAGCGCGTAGTCGACGGCCTGCCGCAGCGCCGGGTCGTCGAGCGTCACCAGGGACAGGTTGATCACGTCGGCACCGTGGTCGACCGCCCATCGGATGGCCTTGCCGATCTCGGCCGGGATGGACTCGTCGAAGGCCTTCTGGTTGTCGGCCAGCACCCGGACCGGCAGGATCTTCGCCTCCGGCGCGATCCCGGTGTACGGCGCGCCGGTGCCCTCCCGGCCGGCGATGATGCCCGCGATCAGGGTGCCGTGGCCGACCTGGTCGCACTGGCCGTCGAACCTGTCGAGATGGTTGAAGTCCTCACCGGGGAGCACCCGGCCGCGCAGCAGCGGGTGGGTGGGGGAGACGCCGGAGTCGATGACCGCGACCGTGACTCCCTGCCCCTTGGTGACCCGCCAGGCCGCGGCCGGGTCGAGCCGGTTGAGCGCCCAGGGCGGTTCGGTCGGTGCGGGGCCGCCGGGCGGCCCGCACTTCGGCGCCGCCACAGCGGGCGCGGGCACCGCCAGCACGCCGCCGAGCAGCGCGGCGACCGCCGCTCCGGAGAGGACGGATCGGATCCGGTGTCCGGTCCGGACGCGCTCCGTCGTCCCGTCCGGCCGCAAGCTGTCGCGCACGCGGTGAGATTACCGTCGCCGCGCCGTCCGTGCGGTGACGGGCGTACGCGGGACGCGGTCAGCTTCCGGTCGCCGGCTCCGCGAACGGCTCGGCGGTGAAGAGCGCGAGGAGGGCGCCCACCTGCTGGTCGGCCTCGGCCGGGTGCCGGAAGTGCCCGTTCGGGTTGACCGTGTACTCGTTGCGGCGGCCCACCCGGGTGCGGCGGAGGTAGCCGCCGGCCTCCAGGTCGGCGACGATCGCCTGGGCGGCCCGCTCGGTGACCCCCACCTCGTCGGCCACGTCCCGCAGCCGGGCGGTGGGGTTACGGGCGATGGCCAGGAGCACGTGCCCGTGGTTGGTGAGGAAGGTCCAGTTCCGGCCGCTGCCTCTCTCACCTGGTGTCGTCGCCATGATGGTCATGGTATGGCTCCCGCGTGTCCCGGTCCTGTCGAGGCGGCTGCCGGGGCCGCCGTCAAGATCGGACCAACGTATGAAATCCGTATCACGTAAAGCTTGACGTACCTTGGACTGCGTGTGACCGTGGGTGCCGAGGCCGCCTCCGTCGCCGGCCGGCTGACCAGGGCTTTTCCGTGCGAGGACGAGGTGAGGATCAGTGTCGCCGACCACTCCCGAGCAGGCGCTCGCCGAGCTTTACGCCGGTAACCGCCGGTTCGTCACCGGTGCCCCGCGCCATCCCAACCAGGACGCCGGACACCGGGCGGCGGTCGCCGACGGCCAGCACCCGTTCGCCGTGATCGTCGGCTGCTCCGACTCGCGGCTGGCCGCCGAGATCATCTTCGACCGGGGCCTCGGCGACCTCTTCGTGGTCCGCACCGCCGGCCACACCGCCGGCCCCGAGGTGCTCGGCAGCGTCGAGTACGCGGTGACCGTGCTGGGCACCCCCCTCGTGGTGGTGCTCGGTCACGACTCGTGCGGCGCGGTCCAGGCCGCCCGCGAGGCGGTCCGCACCGGCACGTCGCCGTCCGGGCACCTCGGCGCGGTGGTGGACGCCGTCGCGCCCAGCCTGCTCCGGGCCGGCCGGGAGGGCGTCGAGGACCTCGACGGGATCGTCGACATCCACATCGCGCAGACCGTGGAGACGCTGCTCGCCCGGTCGGTCGTCCTCGCCGATGCGGTTGCCGCCGGGCGGTGCACGGTGGTCGGCCTGTCGTACCGGCTCAGCGCGGGCGAGGTGCGCACGGTGGCCCAGGCCCAGGCCCCGGCCCCGGTTGGTGCGGTGCCCGCCCCGGCCGCGCCCGCGGACCCGGCGCTCGCCAACTGACGGCCGTCAGGAAACGTCGAAGGGGCCGGCCCGCGCGTCGCGGGCCGGCCCCTTTCGGCGTACGTCGTCAGAGCAGCGACATGTGCACGTGGTCGGTGTGGTCGGAGGGCCCGCTGTAGGACTTCCAGCCGGTGGCCGGGAACCAGATCTGCCGGTTCCAGATCACGTAGTAGATGCCCAGCCGGTCCGCGTTGCGGATGAGGAAGGCGGCGACGTTGTTGCCGTACATCCGCTGGTCCTTCGTGCGCCACGAGGAGAAGCCGCTCTTCTGCAACGACCAGTCGCAGGCCCGGCCCTTCGGGTGCTCGAACGGCCCGCCGTTCCGGTGGCAGCCCACGAAGCGGTTGAAGCCGGCCCGCTTGACCTCCTTGTACGCGTGCAGCGTGCGCGGGGTGACGCAGCCCGAGGTGGTCGGGTCGTCTTCGCTGCACGACTCCGGCTTCCAGTCGCCGTCCGAGGTCCGGCCCGGGCCGATGCGGGCGACCGGCGAGGTGGCCGAGACCAGGCCGCCGGTGAAGCCGATCCCCCCGACCAGCTTCAGCGCCTTCTCCGTCTCGGCCTTCTCGCGGGCCATCGCGTTCTTCTGCTTCTCCTGCTCGCGGACCTCGATGTCGAGCGCGACCTTGGCCTGCTCGGCGCGGTTCTTCGCGGCGTTGATGGCGGCGAGCTTCTGCGAGTTCAACAGGTTCAGCTCGTCGAGGGCCGCCGCCCGCCGGAGGAACGAGTCGGGCGTGTTGCTCTCCATCAGCATGGCCATGGCGCCGATCCGGCCGGTCCGGTAGGACTGCGCGGCGATCTGGGCCACCTGCGGGCTCAGCGCGTCGAGCTCGCTCTGCGCCGCCTTCACCTCGAGGGCGAGCTGGAGCTGGCGCTTACGCGACGTGTCGAGCTTCGCCTTGGCCTGGAGGTAGGCCCGGTTGGCGGCGTCGATGGCCTCGGTGATGAGGGGGTCGTCCTCCTCCTCGGAGTGCCCCGAGGGGGTGGGGGTGCTCGGAGCGGCCGTCGCCGGGGTCGGCCCCACCAGCACGGTGAGCGCGCCCAGCACGGCAACCACGGGGGTCAGCCAGCGGCGCAGGGGTGCCGTCACAGTGTTCCCTTCCGTCGGCCGCCGACCGGGTTAGCTGACGGGTTCGGGACGGAAGTGGCCCCTACCGCTCGCGCGGATTCACCCCATGTACCTGGTTCCCCGGCTCGCCCGCGGGCGATTGGGCGGCGGCACCGCTGGCGCCGGTGCGCGCCTTCGGCGGTGACCGGCAGCGAGGTTACCCGAGAGTCCTCCCGGTGTTCTACGTCCGGAAGCCGACCAATAGCGAGAATTCGTCCTCGCCCTGCGTGACCAGGATCGCGTTTGAGGTCCGTCGTCACGCTACGGAGTGTCGCCATGCGGCCTGCGTGCTCCCGGCGCCGCCCGGCCAACCACCGGTGCGGGCCCTCGCGCGTCCGGCCGCCGGCACCGAACCGGTCAGTCCAGGCCGGCGCGACGGCGGCGGTACTCCTCCTCGTCGATCTCACCCCGGGCGTACCGCTCGTCGAGGATGCGACGGGCCGAGGACGGCAGGGCGCCGGCGGGATGAGCGGTGAGCCGGATCACCAGCCAGACCAGTCCCAGCAGCACCAGCAGCCCCAGTAACGACCAGGTCCACATCCAGCCCATCATCGGGCCGTTCCACATCATCTCGGCCGCCCTCCGATCGTTCATCCCGAGGGTCGGCCGGTCCGGTGCCGTCACCGGCGCCGGTCCCGGTCGCCACCTCGAACGTACGTCGGCGGCGGGCCGGCCACGCCGGGCCATGGACCCCGACCCGAGGGCCGAAGGTCCCGGTCAGCCGCGCTTCATGAGGCGGCCGACGGCGGCCATCATCTCGGTGGCCATCTCGTCGGCGCGGCCCTCGGCGGCGCCCTCGTGCATGCAGTGCCGGGCGTGCCCGTCGAGCAGGCCGAGGCCGACCTTGTCCAGCGCGGCCTGGATGGCGGAGATCTGGGTCAGCACGTCGATGCAGTAACGGTCGTCCTCGACCATCTTCTCGATGCCGCGAACCTGGCCCTCGATACGGCGGAGCCGCGCGAGGAGCTGGTCCTTGCTGGCGGTGTAGCCCCGGGTCGGGGTCGTCGGTGCGGTCATGACGCCAAGGATAGCGTACCCCTCGGGGGTATGGTACGGTCCTCTCGTGGCTGATACCCCCACCGGGTAACGGTAACGACAGCGGCGGAAGGGAAGATCGCGATGGTCACCACCACGTACCAGGTGCAGGGCATGACCTGCGGGCACTGCGTCAACTCGGTCAGCACCGAGGTGAGCGCGCTGCCGGGCGTCACCGACGTCCAGGTCGACCTGGCCTCCGGCCGGGTCACCGTCACCAGTCAGAGCCCGCTGGACACGGACACCGTCCGCGCCGCCGTCGACGAGGCCGGTTACGACCTCGTCGGGGCGTGACGGGTCCGCGGACCCGAAGGAACCGAGGTACCCCAATGAACACGGCGACGAAGCTGAGCGGCTTCGCCCTCGGGCTCGTGGCGGTGTTCGGCACGGCGTACGGGGTCGGCCACCTGGCCGGCCCCGTCACCCCGGCCGCCGAGACCCGCCACGACGCCACCGACGCCGGCCACGACTCCGGCGGAACCGACCACGGCGACGGGGGCCACGCGGCCACCACCACCGCCCACCTGCCCGGCGGTCTGCTCGTCTCCGACCGCAGCTACACGCTCCAGCCGGTGACCGCCCCCGCGGGCGAGTTCGCCTTCCGGATCACCGGCCCGGACGGCCGGCCCGTCACCCGCTACGACGTGGCCCACGACAAGCGCATGCACCTGATCGTGGCCCGCCGCGACCTCTCCGGCTTCCGGCACGTCCACCCGGAGCTGGCCGCCGACGGCACCTGGCGGGTCGCCTCGCCGGTCGCCGGACCCGGCGTCTGGCGGGCGTTCGCCGACTTCACCCCGACCGGCGGTGAGCCGCTCACCCTCGGGGTCGACGTCACCGTCCCGGGCGCGCTGGAGCACCGGCCGCTGCCCGCGCCGGTGACCCGCACCACGGTCGACGGCTACACGGTCACCCTCACCGGGGCCCCGCAGGCCGGCCGGACCAGCCGGCTCACCCTGACCGTCAGCCGGGACGGCCGGCCCGTCACCGACCTCCAGCCCTACCTCGGCGCGTACGGGCACCTGGTGGCGCTGCGCCAGGGCGACCTGGCGTACCTGCACGTGCACCCGGAGGGCGCGCCCGGCGACGGACGGACCCCGGCCGGGCCGGCGGTCACCTTCGCCGCCGAGGTGCCCTCGTCCGGCGCGTACCGTCTCTACCTGGACTTCCGGCACGGCGACGCGGTGCACACCGCCGAGTTCACCGTGCTGGCCGGGGACCAGGCCACGCCGGCGCCCGCCGCGCCGGCGCCCACGACCGCACCGACCCCGGACGCCGACCACGGCGCTCCCGGGCACGGGCACAGCTGACCGGAGGTGACGAGATGACATCCGCCAGGTCCCTGCCGGTCGCGCCGCACCTGATCGAACTCGCGATCGGCGGCATGACCTGCGCCTCCTGCGCCGCCCGGATCGAGAAGAAGCTCAACCGGATGGACGGCGTGGAGGCCACGGTCAACTACGCCACCGAGAAGGCCACCGTCCGGTACGCCGAAGAGGTCACCCCGGCCGAGCTGATCGCTACCGTGGAGAAGACCGGCTACACGGCCGTCGTCCCGCCGCCGCCCGCGCAGGTCGCCGCCGGGACGCCCGCCGAGCCGGTGGACGAGCTGCGCGGGCTGCGTACCCGGTTGTGGGTGTCGGCCGTGCTGACCGTGCCGGTGATCGTGCTGGCCATGGTGCCGGCCTGGCAGTTCGACTACTGGCAGTGGCTGTCGCTGACCCTGGCCGCCCCGGTCGTGGTCTACGGCGGGCTGCCGTTCCACCGCGCCGCCTGGATCAACCTGCGGCACGGCGCGGCGACCATGGACACCCTGGTCTCGCTCGGCACCCTCGCCGCGTTCGGCTGGTCGCTCTGGGCCCTCTTCCTCGGCGACGCCGGGATGCCCGGCATGACCCACGCGTTCCGCTTCGACATCACCCGCACCGACGGGGCGGGCAACATCTACCTGGAGGCGGCCGCCGGGGTGACGGTGTTCATCCTGGCCGGCCGGTACTTCGAGGCGCGCTCGAAGCGGACCGCCGGTGCCGCCCTGCGCGCCCTGCTGGAGCTGGGTGCCAAGGACGTCGCGGTGCTGCGCGGCGGGCAGGAGACCCGGATCCCGGCGGACCAACTCGTGGTCGGCGACCGGTTCGTGGTCCGCCCCGGCGAGAAGGTCGCCACGGACGGCGTGGTCGAGGAGGGCACCTCGGCCGTCGACGCCAGCATGCTCACCGGCGAGTCCGTGCCGGTCGAGGTCGCGCCGGGCGACACCGTGGTCGGTGCCACCGTCAACGCCGGCGGCCGGCTGGTCGTCCGCGCCACCCGGGTCGGCGGCGACACCCAGCTCGCGCAGATGGCGAGGCTGGTGGAGCAGGCGCAGACCGGCAAGGCGGCCGTGCAGCGGCTCGCCGACCGGATCTCCGGCGTGTTCGTGCCGATCGTGATCGCCCTGGCCGCCGGCACGCTGGGCTGGTGGCTGGGCACCGGGGGCGGCACCACCGCCGCGTTCACCGCCGCGGTGGCGGTGCTGATCATCGCCTGCCCGTGCGCGCTGGGGCTCGCCACGCCGACCGCGCTGCTGGTCGGCACCGGCCGGGGCGCCCAGCTCGGCATCCTGATCAAGGGCCCGGAGGTGCTGGAGTCCACCCGCCAGGTCGACACCGTGGTGCTGGACAAGACCGGCACCGTCACCACTGGGAAGATGACGCTGGTCGACGTGCTGCCCGCCGGGGGCGAGGACCCCGCCGAACTGCTCCGGCTCGCGGGCGCGCTGGAGGGTGCCTCCGAGCACCCGATCGCCCGCGCCGTCGCCGACGGCGCCGTCGAGGCGGGGCCGCTGCCCGCGGTGACCGGCTTCGCCAACGCCGAGGGCCTCGGCGTGACCGGCACGGTCGACGGCCGGGAGGTGGTGGTCGGCCGGCTCCGGCTGCTGCGCGAGCGCGGTCTCGACGTACCCGAGGAGGTCGTGCGGGCGGTGACCGGCGCGGAGGCCGCCGGCCGGACGGCGGTCCTGGCCGGCTGGGACGGGCGGGCCCGCGGCGTCCTCGCCGTGGCCGACGTGGTGAAGCCGACCAGCCGGGCGGCGGTCGCCCTGCTGCGCGAGCTGGGGCTCACCCCGGTGCTGCTCACCGGCGACAACGCCACCGTGGCGACGGCGGTGGCCGCCGAGGTCGGCATCGACGAGGTGATCGCCGAGGTGCTGCCGGCCGACAAGGTCGCGGTGGTCGAGCGGCTCCAGGGCGAGGGGCGGACCGTGGCCATGGTCGGCGACGGGATCAACGACGCCGCCGCGCTCGCCCAGGCCGACCTGGGGCTGGCCATGGGCACCGGCACCGACGTGGCCATCGAGGCGTCCGACCTGACCCTGGTGCGGGGCGACCTGACGGCCGCGGTCGACGCCATCCGGCTCTCGCGGCGGACCCTCGCGATCATCAAGGGCAACCTGTTCTGGGCCTTCGCCTACAACGTGGCCGCCCTGCCGCTGGCCGCCGCGGGCCTGCTGAACCCGATGATCGCGGGCGCGGCGATGGCCTTCTCGTCGGTCTTCGTGGTGGCGAACAGCCTCCGGCTGCGGCGCTTCCGCCCGGTCGGCTGAGGACCGGGGATTCGGACGGCGGGCGCCGGGGTACTGCACTGACGTTACGGAAACCGCTGAGTGGAGGTTCTTATGGGTATCGACGACAAGATCGACAACGCGACCGAGAACACCGCCGGCAAGGTGAAGGAGGGCGTCGGCCGGGCCACGGACGACGAGCGCCTCGAGGCCGAGGGCCGCAACGACCAGGCGGCCGCCAACCTCAAGCAGGCCGGCGAGAAGATCAAGGACGCCTTCAAGAGCTGACCACCCGCCTTCGTGGGGCCCGGCCGCCCCGCCGCCCGCCCGCGCCCCCGCC
>NZ_JAMWEG010000036.1:7500-9422 GCF_025460765.1 Micromonospora sp. MA102 | reverse complement strand
GTCTAGCCCCGGCGTGGCGGGACCGGGCGGGTGCGCCCGCTGCCATCGATGGCGACGAACACGAACACCGCCTCGGTGACTTTGCGCCATTCGCTGGACAACGGGTCGTCGCTCCACACCTCGACCAGCATGCGGATCGAGCTGCGACCGACTTCCAGGGTCTGGGTATAGAAGGAAAGCTGGGCACCTACCGCGACCGGCACCATGAAGGCCATGCGGTCGATGGCGACGGTGGCGATACGGCCGCCGGCGATCTTGCTGGCCATGGCGGTTCCCGCCAGGTCCATCTGGGATACCAGCCAACCGCCGTAGATATCGCCGAAACCGTTGGTTTCGCGCGGCAGCGCGGTAATCTGCAAGGCCAGGTCTCCCTGGGGAATGGGGTCTTCTTGTTCAAGCTCGATCATAGGTAAGGGCCTCGTGCCCCCCGGATTTCTTGTTCAAGCGCGGTTTAGGGGAAAACTCTCCCAAAACGCCTGCCGGTGCAAGGTCTTGGGACAGCTTTCAGAGGCGCCCGGGCATTATATAGAGGAGTAGGGCGGCCGACGACCGCCCGGTTCTCTCTTCGACCGACTGTGTGGACATTCGTCGATTTGCTATGGTTTCGCTCCTGCGTCCCCGGGTCGCAGGTCGACACGCCTGCCGGTCGAACCCCGCTCATGCTTGCTGAACGAATAAAGAGAACAATTCCGACATGCCATCCGCGAATGCTCCCGAGGCGCCGGCCCAGCGTCCATTGACCCGCAGCGACTACAAGACCCTGTCCCTCTCCGCCCTGGGTGGAGCGCTGGAGTTCTACGACTTCATCATCTTCGTGTTCTTCGCCACCGTGGTCGGCAAGCTGTTCTTCCCGGCGGACATGCCGGAATGGCTGCGTCAGCTGCAAACCTTCGGCCTGTTCGCCGCCGGCTACCTGGCGCGGCCGCTGGGCGGCGTGATCATGGCCCACTTCGGCGACCTGCTCGGGCGCAAGCGCATGTTCACCCTGAGCATCTTCATGATGGCGGTGCCGACCCTGATCATGGGCCTGCTTCCGACCTACGCGCAGATCGGCATCTGGGCGCCCCTGGCGCTGCTCCTGCTGAGGGTGATCCAGGGCGCCGCGATTGGCGGGGAGGTACCGGGGGCCTGGGTCTTCGTCGCCGAGCATGTACCGGCACGGCATGTCGGTTATGCCTGCGGGACGCTGACTTCCGGCCTGACGGCGGGCATCCTGCTGGGCTCGCTGGTGGCTACTGCGATCAATAGCTTCTATAGCGCGACAGAGGTGCAGGACTACGCCTGGCGGATTCCCTTCCTGCTCGGCGGGGTGTTCGGCCTGTTCTCGGTCTACCTGCGCCGCTGGCTGCACGAGACGCCGGTATTCGCCGAGCTGCAGCAGCGCAAGGCGCTGGCAGAGGAAGTGCCGTTGAAAGCGGTGGTCCGCGATCATCGTGGCGCCGTCCTGGTGTCGATGCTGCTGACCTGGGTGCTGTCGGCCGCGATCGTGGTGGTCATCCTGATGACCCCTACCGTGCTGCAGAGCGTATACGGCTTCGATGCCGCCACGGCGCTCAAGGCCAACAGCCTGGCGATCGTCTGCCTGACCCTTGGCTGCATCGTCGCCGGGCGCATGGCGGATCGTTTCGGCGCGGGGCTGACTTTCGTTGCCGGTAGCGTGCTACTGGCGCTGGTGTCCTGGAGCTTCTACGGCAACCTCAAGGCCCACCCGGACTGGCTCTTTCCTTTATATGCACTGACCGGCTTCTTCGTCGGCATCGTCGGCGCCGTTCCCTACGTGATGGTCAATGCGTTCCCACCGGTTGTGCGTTTCTCCGGCCTGTCCTTTTCCTACAACCTGGCCTACGCCATCTTCGGTGGGCTGACGCCGATGGCGGTGGCCCTGCTGCTCAAGCAGAGCCCGATGGGGCCGGCTTATTACG
>NZ_JAMWEG010000036.1:0-2500 GCF_025460765.1 Micromonospora sp. MA102 | reverse complement strand
ACAGACACGTCGAGCAGGTACGAAAGTAGGTCTTAGTGATCCGGTGGTTCTGTATGGAAGGGCCATCGCTCAACGGATAAAAGGTACTCCGGGGATAACAGGCTGATACCGCCCAAGAGTTCATATCGACGGCGGTGTTTGGCACCTCGATGTCGGCTCATCACATCCTGGGGCTGAAGCCGGTCCCAAGGGTATGGCTGTTCGCCATTTAAAGTGGTACGCGAGCTGGGTTTAGAACGTCGTGAGACAGTTCGGTCCCTATCTGCCGTGGACGTTTGAGATTTGAGAGGGGCTGCTCCTAGTACGAGAGGACCGGAGTGGACGAACCTCTGGTGTTCCGGTTGTCACGCCAGTGGCATTGCCGGGTAGCTATGTTCGGAAAAGATAACCGCTGAAAGCATCTAAGCGGGAAACTTGCCTCAAGATGAGATCTCACTGGGAACTTGATTCCCCTGAAGGGCCGTCGAAGACTACGACGTTGATAGGCTGGGTGTGTAAGCGTTGTGAGGCGTTGAGCTAACCAGTACTAATTGCCCGTGAGGCTTGACCATATAACACCCAAACAATCTGATGATTGTGTGTTGTAAGGTGAAGTCGACGAACCGAAAGTTCGCATGAACCGCAAACACCTTGAAATCACATACCTGAATTCGGATAAACGTAAGCCCAAGCGAACGGATATCCAACCGAATTGCTTGACGATCATAGAGCGTTGGAACCACCTGATCCCTTCCCGAACTCAGAAGTGAAACGACGCATCGCCGATGGTAGTGTGGGGTCTCCCCATGTGAGAGTAGGTCATCGTCAAGCTCCTATCCCAAAACCCCTGGTCAGCGATGACCAGGGGTTTTGCTTTTGCGCGCGGAAAAGTCTGCGAAAATCCGGGGAAAGGCAGCTATACGGCAGGGCTTTTCGTAGGCAAAGCGCAAGTGCCTCTATATGATGCGTGCCTGGCTAGTGTGGGGCGTCTATGCAGACCTTGCTGAAACTACTTCAAGACGGGCGATTCCACTCCGGTGAGGAGTTGGGGGCGGTACTGGGCATCAGTCGCAGTGCAGTCTGGAAACGCTTGCAGCACCTGGAGGCTGAACATGGCCTGCAGTTCCACAAGGTGCGTGGCCGGGGTTACCGCCTGGCGAGTCCCCTCAGTCTCCTGGATCCGCGGAAGATCAACAGCCTCTGGCCTGTCGAGATCATGCCCACCGTCGATTCAACCAATAGCGAGGCCATGCGCAGGCTCGCGGCTGGAGCCTCGACGCCTTTCGTTATCGTCGCCGAGCAGCAGACTGCCGGGCGTGGACGTCGCGGGCGAGCCTGGGTCAGTCCCTATGGAGAGAACCTCTATTATTCTCTGGCCATTACTGTCAGGGGGGGCGCTCGGGAGCTCGAAGGGTTGAGCCTGGTTGTCGGTCTCGCGGTGCTCCGGGCCCTGGAGTCCTTGGGCGTCCGGGACGCCGGGTTGAAGTGGCCGAACGACGTTCTGCAGGGAGGCAAGAAGATCGCCGGAATTCTCCTGGAGCTGAGTGGCGACCCCGCGGATCTGTGTCATGTCGTTATCGGCATAGGGATCAACGTCAACATGAAGACCGCCACTGATATCGGCCAGCCTTGGACCTCCCTGCGCGAAGCGCTGGGGGAGCTGGTGGATCGTTCGCGGCTGCTTTCTGCTCTCAATCGGCAGTTGGCCGATTATCTCGATAGGCATTCGCGCGAAGGCTTTGCTGCAAGTCGCGAGGAGTGGGAGTCCTGCAATCTCTGGCAGGGTGCCCAGGTCATTCTCTCGACTGCTCTGAGTTCCATCGAGGGTCGTGTGCTGGGTGTCGATAGCCGAGGAGCGCTGCGTCTCGAGGTGGATGGCGTGGAGCAGGGGTTCAGTGGAGGGGAGCTTAGTTTGAGGTTGCGTCAATGATTCTTGAGCTCGACTGTGGAAACTCGCTGATCAAGTGGCGGGTCATCGAGGGGGCGGCACGGTCGGTCGCCGGTGGCCTTGCGGAGTCCGATGATGCGCTGGTCGAACAGTTAACGTCGCAGCAAGCGCTGCCAGTGCGAGCCTGTCGCCTGGTGAGCGTTCGCAGCGAGCAGGAAACCTCGCAACTGGTCGCACGGTTGGAGCAGCTGTTCCCGGTTTCGGCGCTGGTTGCATCATCCGGCAAGCAGTTGGCGGGAGTGCGCAACGGCTATCTCGACTACCAGCGCCTGGGGCTCGACCGCTGGTTGGCCCTCGTCGCGGCTCATCACCTGGCTAAGAAGGCCTGCCTGGTCATTGATCTGGGGACCGCGGTCACCTCTGACCTGGTCGCGGCGGATGGAGTGCATCTGGGGGGCTACATATGCCCGGGCATGACCCTGATGAGAAGCCAGTTGCGCACCCATACCCGACGTATCCGCTACGACGATGCAGAGGCCCGTCGGGCGCTTGCCAGTCTCCAGCCAGGGCAGGCCACGGCCGAGGCGGTTGAGCGGGGTTGTCTGCTCATGCTCAGGGGGTTCGTTCGTGAGC
>NZ_JAMWEG010000035.1 GCF_025460765.1 Micromonospora sp. MA102 | reverse complement strand
CCTCATGATCGACGCGGGGCAGGGTTGGGGGGTCAGTGGGTGGGGGCTGGGAGGGTGGTGGTCCAGAGGGAGGTGCCGGCGCGGTCGCGGAGGTTCACCGTCAGGGCCGCCGACCCGCCGTCGATGGTGACCTCGCCGAAGTGCTGGAAGCCCTCGGCCGGGGACGTGTTGGCGCGGGGCGGGGCGTGCACGAAGACGGCCTGCGGGCCGAAGGTGCCGTCCAGGGCGTTCGGGCCGAACGCGCCGGCGTGCGCCGGGCCGGAGACGAACTCCCAGAACGGGGTGAACTCGCCGAACGCCGCCCGGGCCGGGTCGTAGTGGTGGGCGGCGGTGTAGTGCACGTCGGCGGTGAGGAAGACGAGGCCGGTCACCCCGGCCCGGTGCACGGCCCGCAGCACCTCGGCGAACTCCCGCTCGCGGCCGGCCGGCGCGCCCGGGTCGCCCTGCGCCACACCCTCCTGCGCGCCCGGGCCGTCCGGCACCACGAGACCGATCGGCAGGTCGTTCGCGACCACCTTCCAGGTCGCCCGCGACCGGGTCAGCTCACGGACCAGCCACTCCCGCTGCTCCCGCCCGAGCAGGCCACGCCCCGGGTCCGCGTAGGTGTTGCCGTCGTTCGGGTCCTTGTACGTGCGCATGTCGAGCACGAACACGTCCAGCAGCGGCCCGTACGACAGCTTGCGGTAGAGCGGCCCGTCGGCGGGGGCCGGCACCCACTCGTGGAACGCCTGGCGGGCCCGTGCGGCGAGCACGTCCACCCGCCGCTCGGTGTACCGGTCGTCGTCGAGGATCTCCCCCGGGTACCAGTTGTTCAACACCTCGTGGTCGTCCCACTGGTTGACCTGGGGCACCTCCGCGGCGAACGCCCGCAGGTGCTCGTCCAGCAGGTTGTACGCGAACTGCCCGCGGTACTCGGCCAGGGTCTCGGCGACCTTGCTCTTCTCCGGGGTGACCAGGTTGCGCCAGACCCGCCCGTCGGGCAGCGTGACGCTCTCGGTGAGGGGGCCGTCGGCGTAGACGGTGTCGCCGCTGCACAGGTAGAAGTCGGGGCGGCGCTCGCGCATCGACCGGAAGACGGCCAGGCCGTCGAAGTCGGGGCTGATCCCCCAGCCCTGCCCGACGATGTCGCCGGTCCACACGAACCGCACGTCGCGGCGCTGGTGCCGCCCCGGGGCGGTGGCGAACGAGCCGGCCAGCGGCTCGCTGCACAGGCCGGCGCGGTCCAGGCTCTCCACCCGGACCCGGTAGTACAGCCGCTCGCCCGCCGGCAGACCGCGCAGCCGGACCCGGCCGGTGAAGTCGCCCGTCGGGTCGAGCACCGGACCGCGCACCACGCGCGCGCCGCGCAGGTCGGGCCGGCGGCTCACCTCCACGAGCATCCGGCCGGGCCGGTCCGCCCGGGTCCACACCAGCGCCGAGTCGGCGGTCACGTCGCCGCTCTGCACGCCGTGGGTGAGCAGCGGCCGCCCGGCCGGCCGCCAGGCGGGGGCCGCGAGCGCGCCGGGCGCGCCGAGCAGCGCACCGCCGGCCACACCGGCGCCGGTCACCAGGCCGGCGCGCAGCAGCGTACGTCGATCGAATTGCGTCATGGGTCCTCCCGGTTCGACAGGTCGCCACGTCGGTCTACCGGGCGGACGTGACCGGGGGCGCCGAGCGAGGTGACGCGCATCCCAACGACGGCTGTCGAGACGCCCCACCGGTCCCACATGACCACCGTCACAGCGCCGCCCCGTCACACCGGCCCGGTCCCGATCCGTCGTGTGGGCGTAAGCGACACGGACCGAAGGAGGCGGCGATGAGCCGGATGGACACGGCGGCGGTGGCGCCGGAGGCGTACCGGGCGGTGCTCGGCCTGGAGAAGTACGTCCAGCAGAACGTGGACCACACTGTGCTGGAGCTGGTCAAGCTGCGGGCGTCGATGTTGAACGGCTGCTCGTTCTGCGTGGACATGCACAGCCGGGATGCGCTGGGGGCGGGCGAGTCGAGCCGGCGGCTGTTCGCCGTCGCGGCGTGGCGGGAGGCGCCCTTCTTCAACGAGCGGGAGCGGGCCGCGCTGGCGCTGACCGACGCGGTGACCAAGCTCGGCGAGCACGGCGTGCCGGACGACGTCTGGGACGCCGCCGCGAAGGTCTGGTCGGAGAAGGAACTGGCCGATCTGCTGGTCGCGATCGCCACAATCAACGTGTGGAACCGGATCTCGGTGAGCACCCGTACCGAGCCGCCGGTCGAGGTGTGACCTCACCCTCGGCGGCGGCGCAGGCGGCCGGTGCGCTCACCGCGCACCGGCCGATGCTGCTCGGGCTGGCGTACCGGCTGCTGGGCAGCCTGCACGACGCCGAGGACGTGCTCCAGGAGGCGTACCTGCGCTGGCTGGACGTCGACCGGGACAGCGTGGCCGAGCCGCGCCGCTACCTGTCCCGGGTGGTCACCCGGCTGGCCCTGGACCGGCTGCGGGCCCGGCAGACCGCGCGGGAGACGTACGTCGGGCCGTGGCTCCCCGAGCCCGTGCCGACCGACCCGTCCCCGTTCGGGCCGCTGGACACGGTCGAGCAGCGGGAGACGCTCTCCACCGCGCTGCTGCACCTGCTGGAACGGCTCACCCCGCCGGAGCGGGCGGTGTACGTGCTGCACACCGCCTTCGCCCTGCCGTACGCCGAGATCGGTGACCTGCTGGACCGGTCCGCGGCGGACTGCCGGCAACTGCACCACCGCGCGGTGGCCCGGATCGCCGAGGGCCGGCGGCGGTTCACCGCCGGCCCGGCCGAGCAGCGCCGGCTGCTCGACGCCTTCCTGGCCGCGGCGCGCGACGGGGACCTGGAGCGGCTGACCGGCCTGGTCGCGGCCGACGCCACCGCGTGGAACGACGGCGGCGGCCGGGTCTCCGCGGCCCGCAACCCGGTACACGGGGCGGACCGGATCGCCCGCTTCTTCGCCGGCCTGTACCACCAGCGCCACCCCGACGTCCGGGGCGTCCCGGTGGAGCTCAACGGCGCGCCCGCGCTGGTGCTGAGCTGGCCGTCCGGCCCCCGGTACACGCTGTCCGTGGCGGCCGCCGACGGCCGGATCACCGGCGTCTACCTCATCGGCAATCCGGACAAACTTCCCGGCGTGCCGGGCTGAGCACACACGACGGCCCCGGCCCGCACGCGGGAACCGGGGCCGTCGGGAAGCCGGGTCAGCCCAGCTCGGGGAACCAGAGGGCGATCTCGCGCTTCGCGCTGTCCACCGAGTCGGAGGCGTGCACCAGGTTCTCCCGGTTGGAGAGGGAGAGGTCACCGCGGATGGTGCCGGCGGCGGCCTTGCGGCCGTCGGTGCTGCCGATCATCCCGCGGACCACCTCGATCACCTGGTCGCCGGAGAGCACCAGGGCCGCCAGCGGGCCGCCGGTCATGAACGCCTTCAGCGGCGGGTAGAACGGCTTGTCCACGTGCTCGGCGTAGTGCTGGTCGGCGAAGTCGCCGTCCATGGTGCGGACCACCAGCGCGTCGATCCGCAGGCCCTTGCGCTCGAAACGGCCGAGGATCTCCCCGACCAGACCGCGGCGGACCGCGTCGGGCTTGATCAGTACGAGCGTGCGCTCGTCCGGGCTGCTGCTGGACACGCTGGTTTCCTCCTGTGCGCGGAACCGGGTCGGGCTGGGTACGGTCAGCGTAGCGACCCGGTCCCGGCGCCGGCGCGGCGGCTGCTCCTTCCCTGGGTCGCCGCGGCGGCCTAGCCTGGCCCTGGAACCCCTGGGAGGTCCACTGTGGCGAATGGCGGGAACCGACCCATCGCGCCGGTACGCAAGCTGATCGGCGCGGTGCTGGGCACCGTGGCCACGTTCGTGACCCTGTTCGGGCTGGGCATGACGAGCTGGGCGATCGTGGCGCTCGGGGTCGCCCTGCTGGTGCTGGCGATCGCCCTGGCCACGGTCCGCGGCGGCGGCCGCACCTGGGTGGTCGGGCTGGGCCACGTGCACAGCGCCTCCGAGCCGCCCACCCAGTACGCCTTCGGCCGCTGCGAGCTGCAACTGGTGATCGACGCGCCCGGCCTGCCGCCCCGGTCCAAGAAGATCATCGAGCCGCGGGTCCCGGTCGCCAAGTGGCCGTCGCTGGGTCAGGCGCTGCCCGTCCGGGTGGCCCTCGACGACCAGCGGCACGTCCGCGTCCTCTGGGACGAGGTGCCCACCCACGCCGAGACGGCCGCCGCGGTGGCCGACCTCCCGCCCGAGTACGCCGACCCGGACCCGGTCGACGAGGTGCTGATCGGTCAGGAGGCCCCGCCGTGGGCCGACCGGGCCCCCGAGGACGACTTCCGCGACGACTTCCCGCCCGCGCCGGACCCGCTCCTCGACGACCTCACCGGGCGGGCGGAGGACCGCGAGCCGGTGGTGCTGCACCAGCGCCCCGGCGGCGGGGTCGTGCTGGAGGGGCAGCTGGTCGAGCCCACCACGGGTGGCCCGCTCCCCCGCCGGGCCCCGACGCCCCGACCGCCCGCCGAGGAGCGCTTCGACACCGTGCCGGTGGACCCGATCGACGTCCCGCTGGACGAGCCGGTCGGCGAGGCGCCGCCCACCGCGGAGGAGCTGGACGAGGCCATCTTCGGTCCCGCCAACGACGACGAGCCGGCCGGGGCGGCGAGCCCGATCAGCGGCGTCGGCATCACCCTGCTCGTCGCCGACCTGGACCGGTCCCTGGGCTTCTACCGGGACCTCGGCTTCGCCGAGGTGGACCGGGGCGAGGGCAACGCCGTCCTCGCCTCCGGGCCGACCCGCCTGGTGCTGCGCCGGGTGACCGGGGCCGCCCCGATCAGCCGCCGGCTGGTCCACGTCAACCTCGAGGTCGACGACATCCAGGCGGCCTACGAGCGGCTGCGCGAGTCGGGCGTGCGGTTCACGTACGCCCCGCGGGTGGTCAACCGGGGCACCAAGCTGGAGGTGTGGGCGGCCGCCTTCCGTGACCCGGACGGGCACGGCGTGGCGCTCACCCAGTGGCGCACCCTCGCCGACGCCTGACCCCGGCCCCCGGCCGGCTCAGCGGAGGATGACCCGCCGCACGTGCAGCGCGTACGCCCACACCAGCGCGAAGATGATGCCGAGCGCGAACAGCGACCAGTGCAGCAGCCCGGCGAGCAGCAGCAGCCCCTGGAGGACCGTGCCGGCGTTCCAGGCCCACGCCCGCTTCATCCGGGCGGCCAGCACCACGCAGGCGACCGCCAGCGCGACGATCGCGGCGACGGCCGTGCCGCTGAGGTCACCGCCGACCACCCGGATCGGCTGGATGGCCAGCAGCAGCACCAGCGCCTCCAGCGCCAGGGTGCCGGCGCCGAGACCGCGAACCGCCTTGTCGGGGTCGCGCAGCCCGGAGCGGCGCGGCTCCGGCTGCTCCGCACCGCCCGGCGGGCGCTCGTCCACCGGGCCGGTCATCGCTTGAGCAGCCGGCGGGCGTCGGCCACGGTCACCACCGATCCCGTGATCAGCACGCCCACCCCGGCCAGCTCGCCCGGCACGTCCGACTCGGTCTCGGCGACGGCCGCCTCGATGGCGTCCGGCATCCCCTCGGTCGCCTGCACCCGCTCCGGCCCGAAGATCTCCCGGGCCAGTTCGGCCAGCTCGTCGACGGGCATCGCCCGTGGCGAGCTGTTGGCGGTGACCACGATCGAGTCGAGCACCGGTTCCAGCAGCTCCAGCAGGCTGGCCGCGTCCTTGTCACCGAGCACGGCAAGCACGCCGACCAGCTTGCTGAACGCGAACTCCTCCTGGACCGCGGTGACCGTGGCGGCCATTCCGTGCGGGTTGTGCGCGCCGTCGAGCAGGATCGTCGGGGCGGTGCGGACCCGCTCCAGCCGGCCCGGCGAGCTGGTCGCGGCGAAGCCCTCCCGGACCGCCTCGATGTCGAGCTGCCGCCGTGCGCCCGCGCCGAGGAACGCCTCCACCGCGGCGAGCGCCACGGCGGCGTTCTGCGCCTGGTGGGCGCCGTGCAGCGGGATGAAGATCTCCTCGTACACCCCGCCCAGTCCCTGGATGGTGAGCACCTGGCCGCCGACCGCGACCGCGCGGCGCAGCACGCCGAACTCGGCGCCCTCCCGGGCGACGGTGGCGCCCACCTCGGCGCAGCGTTCCAGGATGGGCCGGGCGGCCTCCTCCTCCTGGGCCGCCGCGATCACGGTGGCGCCGGAGTGGATGATGCCCGCCTTGTGCAGCGCGATGTCCTCGATGGTGTCGCCGAGCCACTCGGTGTGGTCCAGCCCGATCGGGGTGATCACCGCGACCCCGGCCTGGATCACGTTGGTGGCGTCCTCGGCGCCGCCGAGCCCCACCTCCACCACGGCGACGTCCACCGGGGCGTCGGCGAAGGTGGCGAAGGCCAGCGCGGTGGTCAGGTCGAAGTAGGTGAGCGGCTCGGCGGAGCGCTGGTCGACCAGCTCCGCGAGGGGCTCCACCTCGCGGTACGTGGCCACGAAGCGGTCCTCGCTCACCGGCTCGCCGTCCAGGCTGATCCGCTCCCGGACGGTCTCCAGGTGCGGGCTCGTGTAGCGGCCGGTGTGCAGCCCGAACGCCCGCAGCACCGAGTCGATCATCCGGGCCGTCGAGGTCTTGCCGTTGGTCCCGGTCAGGTGGATCGACGGGTACGCCCGCTGCGGGCTGCCGAGCAGGTCGAGCAGGCTCTCGATCTTTTCCAGCTCGAAGCGGATGCGGGTGAAGCCGCGCGCGTTGAGCGCGGCCTCCACCTCGGCGAATTCGGTGCGATCGGTCACGAGGGAAGCGCCTCCAGTGCGGCGTCGATCCGGACCAGGTCCGCCTCGGCCACCGCGAGCCGCTCCCGGATCTTGGCGACCACCGGCTCGGGGGCCTTGCCGACGAACGCGGGGTTGTCCAGCTTCGCCCGCGCCTGCGCGGCCTCCTTCTCGGCGGCCGTCCGGTCCTTGGTCAGTCGGGCCCGCTCGGCGGCCACGTCGATCGACCCCCGGGTGTCCAGCGCCACGCTGACCTCGCCCGGCATGGCGAGGGTGGCGCTGGCCTGGAAGTCGTCGCCGGGCGCGTTGAGCCGGACCAGCGAGCGGACCAGCGGCTCGTGCGCCGCGATGCCCGCGCCGGCCAGGCCGTCGAGCCGGGCGGCCACCCGCTGCGTCGGGCGCAGCCCCTGGTCGGAACGGAACCGTCGGATCTCGGTCACCACCCGCTGCAGGGTGCCGACCTCGACCTCCGCCGGGTCGTCGACGAGGGTACGGTCGGCCGCCGGCCAGGCGGCGGTCATCACCGTCTCGCCGCCGGTCAGCGCGGTCCACAGCTCGTCGGTGACGAACGGGATCACCGGGTGCAGCAGCCGCAGCAGCTGGTCGAGCACGTGCCCGAGCACCCGGCGGGTGGCGTCGGCGGCCGGCCCGCCCTCGGCGAGCACCGGCTTGCTCAGCTCCACGTACCAGTCGCAGACGTCGTCCCAGGCGAAGTGGTAGAGCAGGTCGCAGACCTTCGCGAACTCGTACGCCTCGAACTGCTCGTCCACCTCGGCGGTGACGTGTGCCAGCCGGGAGAGGATCCACCGGTCGACGGTCGACAGCTCGCTCGCGGGCGGCAGCGGCCCGTCGGTGTGCGCGCCGTTCAGCAGCGCGAACCGGGTGGCGTTCCAGAGCTTGTTGCAGAAGTTGCGGGAGCCCTGGCACCACTCCTCGCTGACCGGCACGTCCTGGCCGGGGTTGGCGCCCCGGGCCAGCGTGAACCGGGTGGCGTCGGCGCCGAACCGGTCGATCCAGTCCAGCGGGTCGACCACGTTGCCGAAGGACTTCGACATCTTCTTGCCGTGCTCGTCGCGGACCATGCCGTGCAGGGCCACCACGTCGAACGGCTGCACGCCGTCCATGGCGTAGAGGCCGAACATCATCATCCGGGCGACCCAGAAGAAGAGGATGTCGTAGCCGGTGACCAGCACGCTGGTCGGGTAGAACTTCGCCAGGTCCGGGGTGCGCTCCGGCCAACCGAGGGTGGAGAACGGCCAGAGGCCGCTGGAGAACCAGGTGTCCAGGACGTCCTCGTCCTGCCGCCAGCCGTCGCCGGTCGGCGGCTCCTCGTCGGGTCCGACGCAGACGATCTCGCCGGCCGGGCCGTACCAGACCGGGATGCGGTGACCCCACCAGAGCTGCCGGGAGATGCACCAGTCGTGCATGTTGTCGACCCAGGCGAAGTAGCGCTTGGCCAGCTCGGCCGGCTCGATCTTCACCCGGCCGTCACGCACCGCGTCGCCGGCCGCCTTGGCCAGCGGGGCGGTGTTGACGAACCACTGCAGCGACAGCCGCGGCTCGACGGTGGTCTTGCACCGGGAGCAGTGCCCCACGGCGTGCACGTACGGCCGCTTCTCGGCCACGATCAGGCCCTGCTCGCGCAGCGCCGCCACGATCGCCGGGCGGGCCTCGTAGCGGTCCAGCCCCTCGAACGGGCCGGGCGCCGTGATGATCCCGCGCTCGTCCATGATCGTGAGCTGCGGCAGGTCGTGCCGCTGGCCGATCTCGAAGTCGTTCGGGTCGTGCGCCGGGGTCACCTTCACCATGCCGGTGCCGAAGCTCGGGTCGACGTGCTCGTCGGCCACGATCGGGATCCGCCGGTCGGTGAGCGGCAGGTCCACCTCGGTGCCGATGAGGTGCCGGTAGCGCTCGTCGTCCGGGTGCACCGCGACCGCCGTGTCGCCGAGCATGGTCTCGGCCCGGGTGGTGGCCACCACCACCTCGTCGCTGTAGCGGATCGAGATGAGCTCACCCTCGTCGTCGGTGTGCTCGACCTCGATGTCGGAGAGCGCCGTGAGGCAGCGTGGGCACCAGTTGATGATGCGGTTGGCCCGGTAGATGAGCCCGTCGTCGAAGAGCTTCTTGAACATGGTCTGGACGGCCCGGGACAGGCCCTCGTCCATCGTGAAGCGCTCGCGGTCCCAGTCGACCGCGTCGCCGAGGCGGCGCATCTGGCCCAGGATGGCGCCGCCGGACTCGGCCTTCCACTGCCACACCCGCTCCACGAACTTCTCGCGGCCCAGGTCGTGCCGGGACAGGCCCTCGCCGGCGAGCTGCCGCTCGACCAGGTTCTGGGTGGCGATGCCGGCGTGGTCCATGCCGGGCAGCCAGAGCGCCTCGAAGCCCTGCATGCGCTTGCGCCGGTTCAGCGCGTCCATGAGGGTGTGCTCGAAGGCGTGGCCCATGTGCAGGGACCCGGTGACGTTCGGCGGCGGGATGACGATCGTGAAGGGCGGCTTCTCGCTGTCCGCCGACGCCCGGAAGTGGCCGGCGGCTACCCACTGCTCGTACCGTCGCTGCTCTACCTCGCCGGGCTGGTACTGGCCGGCAAGGGTCGGGGCGTCGGGGCGAAGGGCATCCAGTCTCTCGGTCACCCTGAAAGTCTACGGAGCGCTTTCGGAGACCCGACGTGCGCCACCTGTTAGTTCGCGTACGGTGGCGGACATGTCCGACGCGCACCTCACCGAGCGTCCGGTCGACAGCGGTCCCGAGCCGGTCGACCTGACTGACGAGCCGATCCGGCTGAGCCGCCGTGACCCGGCGCTGGAGCCCGAGCGACGCCCGGCCTCGCGGCGGCGGAAGATCGTGCTCGCGGCCGCGCTGGCGGTCGGGCTGGCCGGCGCCGGGGCGCTCGGGCTGGGCGGCTGGCGGGTGCTCGCGGAGAAGGACGCCAAGCTGAGCACTCCCGCCACCGTGGCCGGGCTGACCCGGGACGACAGCGAACGGGCCCGCGGCACGGCCGACTACCTGCGCGACGGTTTCGCCGCCGACATCGATCTGGACCGCGGCTTCGGCGCCGTCTACGCCGACCCGGCGGACGCCAAGCGGTCGGTGCTCCTCTTCGGCGGCACCACCCTGCTGTGGCAGCCGGAGCGGGATCTGGACAGCCTCTTCGGGCTGATGGCCGACGAGACCGGCAAGGTGACCGGCCTGCGCGAGGTGGACGCCGGCGACCTGGGCGGCGTGATGAAGTGCGGCACGACCAGTGGCGACGGCGGCGACTTCGCGGTCTGCGGCTGGGCGGACCACGGCAGCGTCGTGATGGGGATGTTCCCGGGCCGGGCGGTGGACGATTCGGCGGCCCTGTTCCGCCAGCTCCGCGAGGGCATCCAGAGCCGCTGAACGCCGGCGCCCCTCGGGGCGCCGAAAGGCACCGGGAAACGCAGTCAGGGCCACCCCGAAGGGTGGCCCTGACTGGAAGATTGTCCGGCGGTGTCCTACTCTCCCACACCCTCCCGAGTGCAGTACCATCGGCGCTGGAGGGCTTAGCTTCCGGGTTCGGAAT
>NZ_JAMWEG010000034.1 GCF_025460765.1 Micromonospora sp. MA102 | reverse complement strand
GTTACGGGCGGGGTGCCGCCCCCCGCCCGCAGCTCAGGGTGATCCGGACGCTCCCGTACGTGATATGAACGGCTGGTTAACGACTCGTCTCTTGACTGCCGGTTCCCGCAGGTCATTGAATTTCGACGTGGTGAGCTGCCTCATCCGAGTGGCGTCCACACCGGCGGTCGGCGCGATCGCACCGGCTGAGCGACGCCGTGCCCGCACGGGCGCGCGCGACCGGCGGTCGGGGGCACGGTGGACGGTGGGATGAGAGAGCGCCGCCGCCGCACGCTGATCAGCGCGGCCCTCCACGCCGTCTCCCACTCGGTCGCCGTCGCCTACTGTCTCCTGACGCTCGGCGCGCCGAACCGGGACCTCATGCTCACGGCGTACGGCTGCGGTCTGGCGGCCGGTGTCGCCGGCACGTGGGCGGCCACCCGGGTGACCACCAAGGCGTCCAGCTACCGGGTCTCGTTCTCCCTCCTGATGATCACGCTGGTGATGGCGGCGCTCGGCGCCTACTGGGACGGCGGCGTGACGTCGCCGGCCGCGCTGGGGTTCGTGACCACGACCGTGTTCGTCGCCAGCTACACACCGCACCTGCGGCTCATGGTCGGGCTGGAGGTGCTCACCGTCGGGTCGTACCTCGTCGTCGCCGTCGCGGGGCGGCCGGCCCCCGCCGGTCACGTGTTCGTCTACCTGGCCGGCATGCTGGTGCTGGCCTCGGTCTGCTCGACGCAGACCCGGGCCCTCGCCCGGCAGCGGTCCCAGCTGCGCGCCCTGGCGTCCCTGGACCCGCTCACCGGCGCGCTGAACCGGCGCGGCCTGGCCGAGCTGGCCACGTTCCTGTTCCACGCCGGCTGCCGCCCCGGCCCGTCGCTGCTCTGCCTGGACCTGGACGACTTCAAGCTCGTGAACGACCGCCTCGGGCACGCCGCCGGCGACGACCTGCTCCGCAGGGTGGTGGCGGCGACCCGGACCGTCCTGCGGGCCGAGGACGCCCTCGCCCGCATCGGCGGCGACGAGTTCGTGGTGGTGCTGTCCGACGCCGACCGGGAGTCGGCGCGGGCCGCGGCGGCCCGGATCGAGGCGGCCGTACGCGGCCTGGCCGGCGTCAGCGTCGGCTCGGCCACCGCCCCCTACGACGGCGACACCCTCGACCGGCTGCTGCACGCCGCCGACCAGCGGCTCTATCTCGTGAAGCAGCAACGCCGCCGGACCGCGGGACGGCTGCTCGCGGACGGCACCGGTCGCGGCTGAACGAACCGGACGCCCCCGGGCGGCCGTCCCGGTCGAATCCGCCCGGATGTCGGGCCCGGATACCGTTGCCGCGGCGCGGGTGGCCGCGCCGGGCCGTCGAGCGGTGGGAGGGTCGGATGCGCCTGCACGTGGGCTGCGCCATGTGGACGCACAGAGCCTGGCCGGGGCGCTATCTGGCGCACCCGCTGCCGGCCCACGAGCGGCTGCGCGCCTACGCCGAGTGGTGCACCGCGGTCGAGGGGAACACCACCTTCTACGCCACCCCGTCACCGGAGACGGTGGCGTCCTGGGCGCGGCAGACGGAGCCCGACTTCCGCTTCGTGCCCAAGCTGCCGAAGGTCGTCACGCACGAGCGCCGGCTCACCGGCGCCGACGCCGAGCTGCGGGCCTTCCTGGACGCCGTCGAACCCCTCGGCCCACGCGCGCACGCCCTCTGGGTGCAGCTGCCGGGCTCGTTCGGCCCCGGCGACGTGCCCACGCTGGCCCGCTTCCTGCGCGGCCTGCCCACCACCCACCGGTACGCCGTCGAGGTCCGCCACCCCGCGTTCTTCACCGACGGCGGCGCGGCGCGCACCCTGGAGGACGCGCTCGCCCGGGTCGACGCGGAGTGGATCCCCTTCGACACCACCGCGTTCTTCCGCACCCCGCCGACCAGCGACGCGGAGCGGGAGGCGTGGCTGAAGAAGCCGCGCCTCCCGCTGCGGACCCGGGCGCTGACCGACCGGCCGATCGTCCGCTACCTCGGGCGGGACGACCCGGCACGCACGGTCGAGGGCTGGCAGCCGTGGCTCGACGTGGTGACCGGCTGGCTGCGCGAGGGCCGCTCCCCCACCGTGTTCGTGCACACCCCGGACAACGCCGACGCGCCCGACCTCGCCCGCCGCTTCCACGACCAGGTCCGGGCGCGCCTGCCCGGGGTCGCGCCGCTGCCCGAGCCGGCGCCGGTCGCCCCGTCGACGCTGTTCTGACCCGACCTCGCCCGGTCAGGCCGGCGTCAGCGGCAGCAGCACGACGAACCGCGTGTCGCCCGGCTCGGACCGCACCCGGATGTCCCCGTGGTGCTTGTTGACGACGATCCGGTAGGAGATGTCCAGCCCGAGGCCGGTGCCCTCACCGACGGGCTTCGTGGTGAAGAACGGCTCGAAGATGCGCGGCCGGATCTCCGGCGGGATGCCGCCGCCGGTGTCACCGATCTCCACGATCAGCCGGTCCTCCTTGCGGCCGGTCCGGATCGTCAGCGTGCCGGCGTCGCCCATCGCGCCGAGCGCGTTGTCGATGAGGTTCGTCCAGACCTGGTTCAGCTCGGCGGCGTACGCGGGAACGGCGGGCACCGTCCGGTCGTACTCCTTCACCACCCGCACGCCGGCCGGGATCTTGGCCTGGAGCATGACCAGGGTGGCGTCGAGCAGGTCGTGCACGTCGACCGTCTGGTAGGGCGCCCGGTCCAGCTGGGAGTACTGCTTCGCGGCGCCGACCAGCCCGGAGACCCGGGTGACCGCGTCGTCGATCTCGCCCATGAGCAGTTCGGTGTCGATGGTGTAGGTGATCCAGTGGATCGCCGACTCCAGGTCGTCGGCGCCGACCGCGGCGTCCACCTGGCTCAGCCAGCCGGTGTCGATGCCCCCGGCGACCAGCGTCGGGGCCAGCTCCCAGGCGCCCCGGACACCGCGCTCGTCGAGCCAGTCGGCCAGCTCGTCCTCCGCGTCGCTGGCCGCCAGCGGGGTCAGCGACGGCGCGGCGCCGGCCCGCTTCACCGCCTCCTCCTGCAGGGAGACGAGGTCGTGCAGGCGCCGGCCGTCGAGCCGGCCGTCCGCGATCATGGCGAGCTTGTGCCGCATCTTGGCGACCCGGCCGCGCAGCGCCGAGGTCGCCCGCACCGCGGCCGCCGCCGGGTTGTTGAGCTCGTGGGTGAGCCCGGCCGAGAGAGCGCCCAGGGCCAGCAGCCGTTCCCGCTCGCCGACGATGGTCTGCGAGTTGCGCATCCCGATGAACAGCCCCTCCAGCAGGTGGGTGGCCATCGGGAACCAGCTGCGCATCGCCTCGGCGATGATCTGGGCCGGGAGCGCGAAGACCGCGCAGTCGGTCACCGCGAAGAGGCTGTTGAGATAGCGCTGCTCGGCCAGGTCGCCCACGTACGCCTGCATGGCGCCGCCGTAGACGCCGGGCTGGCTGGTCCGGCTGACCTCCATGTCGTCGCCCTGGACCCGGCGGTGCAGGGTCACCGTGCCGTGCAGCAGCACGTAGAAGCAGCTCGCCGGCTCGCCTTCGACGTAGACGGCCTCGCCGGCGCGGCGCCGCTCCACCCGGCCGTGCTCGGTCAGGTGCGCGAGCTGCTCCGGGGTGAGCGACTCGAAGAGGAAGAGGCGCCGCAGGTCGTCGGAGGTGAGCCGGTCGTTGTCGGTGGTCACTGGGCCTCCCTTGTTCGCGACTGCGGGGCTCGCAGACCCGGCTCACTCCTCGCGCTCACTGTGCCTCCAGGTAGCGGTGCACGAGCGAGACCGCCATGGCGCCCTCGCCCACGGCCGAGGCCACCCGCTTCACCGACTCGGCCCGCACGTCACCGGCGGCGAAGACGCCCGGCATGCTGGACTCCAGGTGGTACGGGTCGCGGGGCAGCGCCCAGCCGGCGGGCCGGCGGCCGCCCCGGGTCAGGTCCGGCCCGGTGAGGACGAAGCCCCGGCTGTCCCGGGCGACCGCGCCGTCGAGCCAGTCGGTGCCCGGCTCCGCGCCGATGAACACGAACAGCCACGAGGTGCCGACGCGCCGCGTCTCGCCGGTGCGGGTGTCGCGCAGGGTCACCTCCTCCAGGTGCTCCTGACCGGCCCCGCCGACCACCTCGGTGTGCGGGTGGACCTCGATGGTGTCGATCCGGGCGATCTGCTCGATCAGGTAGTTGGACATCGAGCGGGCCAGGTCGTCACCGCGGATCAGCAGGTGCACCCGGCGGGCGTACCGGGAGAAGTGCACGGCGGCCTGGCCGGCGGAGTTCGCCCCACCGACGATGTAGACGTCCTCTCCCGAGCAGCTCGGCGCCTCGCTGGCCACCGAGCCGTAGAAGCAGCCCCGGCCGGTCAGCTCGGCCAGCCCGGGCGCGGGCAGCATCCGGTAGGAGACGCCGGTGGCCAGCACCACCGTGTGCGCGGCGACGCTGCTGCCGTCGCCGAACCGCAGGACCCGCGCCCCACCGGCGTCCTCCAGGGACACCACCTCGCGGGCGCTGAGCAGCTCGGCGCCGAACCGCAGCGCCTGCCGGCGGGCCCGGTCGGTCAGCTGGGCGCCGGAGACGCCGTCCGGGAAGCCGAGGTAGTTCTCGATCCGGCTGCTCTGCCCGGCCTGGCCGCCGGTGGCCCGCCGCTCGATCAGCACCGTCCGCAGCCCCTCGGAGGCGCCGTAGACGGCCGCACCGAGCCCGGCCGGGCCGGCGCCGACCACCACCAGGTCGTAGAAGTCCGCGGCCGGCGTCGTGGCCAACCCGACCTGCGCAGCCAGGTCGGCCGTCGTCGGCTGCACCAGCGACTTGCCGTCGGCCGTCACGACCAGGGGTACGTCGTTCGCGGTCACCCCGGCCGCCGCCAGCAGCCCGGCACCCTCCGGCTCGTCGGCGAGCACCCAGCGGAACGGCACCAGGTTGCGGGCCAGGAAGTCGCGGGCGGCGAACGACGGGGCCGACCAGCGGTGCCCGACCACACGCAGCTCGGCGGTGACGGTGGCCGCGCCGGCCGTCCACGACTCCAGCAGCTGGTCCAGCACCGGGTAGAGCTTCTCCTCCGGCGGGTGCCAGGGCTTGAGCAGGTAGTGGTCGAGGTCGACCACGTTGATCGCGTTGATCGCGGCGTCGGTGTCGGCGTACGCGGTGAGCAGCACCCGCCGCGCCGTGGGGAAGAGGTCCATGGCGGCCTCGAGGAACTCGATGCCGTTCATCTGCGGCATCCGGTAGTCGGCGATCAGCACCGCCACCTGCTCGCCGCGGAGTTTCAGCTCGCGCAGCGCCTCCAGCGCCGCCTCGGCGGAGTCGGCCCGCACCACCCGGTACCGGTCGCCGTAGCGGCGCCGCAGGTCGCGGGCGACCGCCCGGGAGACGGCCGGGTCGTCGTCGACGGTGAGGATCGCGGGGTTGGGCATGGCGTCTACTAAAGCACCATCGGCGGTCGGCCCCCACCACGCGCCGTCGCCGTCCCGTTTCAGCCGGGTCGGCCGTCTTCGCGGGGCGGCACCGGGTCGGCGTACGTCCCCGGCGGTCCGGTGTACCGCCGGCCGTGCGGGTAGGGCAGCGCGTTCGGCGTGCAGCCGTGCAGGCCCAGGGTCTGCTGCTGCATCACGGGCGCCGGCCGGCCCCGCCCCGGGCACCGCTCGTGCCCGTGGCCGAGCCGGTGGCCGACCTCGTGGTTGACCATGTACCGGCGGTAGGTGGCGAGTCCCGCGCCGTAACCCGGCACACCGCCGGCCCAACGGGCGACGTTGAGCACCACCCGGTCGCCGTGGCGGCAGGAGGTGTAGCCGTCCGGCCGGTCCTGGCACAGTTCGTCCCGGGTGCCGGGGGTGGCGAGGTAGACGGTGAAGTCGGCCGGCTGGTCCCGCCCGACCCGCCGCAGGGTGAGGACGCCGTCCGCGGTCCAGCCCTGCGGGTCGCTCAGGGTGCGGGTGACCTCCGCGGCGAAGTCGGCCGGCGGCACCCCACGGATGTCGCCCTCCACCGCGACGCGGTAGCGCAGCAGCCGGCGCGTACCCCTCGGGGTCGCGGGCTCGCCGGGGGCGAACCGCCACCGGCCGTGGCCGTCCGCCGGATAGCCGATCCGGACCGGAGGCTGCCGGGCGGACGCCGGCGCCGCCGCCCGCGCGGTGGCCGCCGGAGCGGCGGGCGGCGGGCCGGCGGCCCGGCCGGCCGCGGTCGGTGCGCAGCCGGACAGCAGCGTGGCCAGCAGTAGCATCGTGCCGCCACCGCGAGCCCGGTCCACGGTCCTCGTCATCGTCGGTCTCCCTCGCCGTCGCCGGGTGGTGCGCAGGGAGGAGGACGGGTGACCCGGTGGCAAGGTTGATCCGGCGGGGACTCAACCTTTCACCCGCCTCACCCGTCCTGTACCAGGTGGGATGTGGAGAGGCTGAGCATGGCCCGGGGTGACGCGGAGTTCGTCGAGTTCGCCACGGCGGCGTCCGCGCGGCTGGTGCACGCCGCCTTCCTGATGACGGGCAACCATCACCAGGCCGAGGACGCGGCCCAGACCGCGCTGGTCCGCACCTACGCGTCGTGGTCGCGGGTCCGCAACGGCGACGCCTACGGTTACGCCCGGTCGGTGCTGGTGAACCATCTCGTGGACGCCTGGCGGCGGCCGATCCGGGAGTACCCCACCGAGGACCTCCCGGAGCCGCACGGCGGTGACGTGGCGGACGAGGTGGCGACCCGGCGCTGGCTGCTCGCCATCCTCGGCACGCTCACCCCGCGCGAGCGGGCCGTCGTCGTCCTGCGTCACTACCTCGACCTTCCGGAGGCCCAGGTGGCCCGCGAACTCGACGTCTCGGTGGGGACCGTCAAGAGCACCGCCTCCCGGGCCCTGGAGAAGCTGCGCGCCGCGGGCCTCACCGCGCGCGAGCCGCAGGGGACGCGGCGATGAACGAGGTGGATGAGCTGCGCCGGGCCATGCGGGCGACCGAGCGGGCCGACCGCGACGGTCCCGACCTCGCCGGGATCATGCGGGAGGGCCGGCGGGTGCGCCGCCGCCGGCGGGTCGCCGGTACCGGCGCGGTGGCGGCGGCTGTGGCCGCGGTGGTCCTCGGCGTCGGTGGCGCCGTGGCGCGGACCCGCCCGCCGGAGCCGCCGGAGCCCGGGCCGGCCGCCACCGCGCCCGTCGCGGCCCCCACGGCGACCGCCGTCCCCAGCCCGACGGCGACCAAGGACCCCGGCCCGGTGGAGCCCCGGCCCCGACCGGTCGGCGCCGTGGTGGGCAGCGGCATCCGGTACGGCGGCGACGAGCGGGTGTTCTACGTCGTTCCGGTCGACGTGCCCGAACTGCCCGGGGTGACGATCGGCCTGGCCGCCGGCCGGCGCTCCCCCGTCGGCGAGCTGACCACCGACTACCTGGTCAACGACGTGTCCGGCAGCGACCGCCGGCCGGGGTTCCACCAGATCGGCTCCGACCCGCAGGCACGGGTGCCCTCCGCCGTCCCGGTGCCCACCTTCGGGTACTTCGTCGGGCCGGCCGCCCGGATCGTCGGCACCGTCGACGGCCGCCACGTCGAGGCCCGGCTGGCTCGGTGGAGCGAGGACCCCCGACTGGTGATCTTCTGGTTCGACCCGGGGGTGCTCGCCCCCGGCGAACCCCTGGACGGGATCGTCGCCCGCGACGCCAGGGGCCGGAGGCTGTGACCGGCCCCCGTGTCGTCGCCGGCCCGGGCGACGGTTCTAGGCTGGGTGGCAGCACGGGGCGTTGACCAGGGAGGATCGCCATGAGCCAGACCGAGCGGACCGAGATCGCGGACGAGTGGAACGTGGCCGAGGACGACGGCGTCCTGGACGCCTCGGACACCCTCGACGACGACCGGACCGGCGATCCCCTCGACACCGGCATCGCCGCCGCCGACCACTGGAGCGCGGCGAACCGGTTCGGCACGACGCCCGCCGAGGAGCGGGCCGGCGAGTCCCTCGCGCAGCTGCTCGCCCAGGAGGAGCCGGACCTCGACCCGTACGCCGAGGCGACCGACGACGAGGACGAGCTGACCCGCCGGGGCTACGAGCGGGAGGCGCGGACGGGACGCCTGGTGGCCGACGACGCGGGCTTCGGCGAGGACGAGCAGGCGGACTCGGTCGCCTGGGACGCGGGCGTCGACGGGGGCGCGGCCAGCGCCGAGGAGGCCGCCATGCACCTGGTCGACGACCCGAACGGCCCCGGGGACGGCCCGCTGCGCTGACGCCGGACGGTCGGGACGCCCTCGTTCCGGCGCCCCGTCAGCAGTGCTCGCCGGTCTCCCAGTGCATCTTGCTGCCACCGAACGGCACCACGCCCGGCTTCAGCGTCCGCGGGATGCTCGCGCCGCCGGAGACCACGTACCAGGGCCCGCAGGTGTCCGGGGTCACCAGGTGCATGGTCCAGGTCGGCGACGCCCGGTCGAGGTAGCGCACCTCGGACCGGTACAGCGTCGCGCCGCCGTCCGCGGTGCGGCGGTAGGTGGCCCAGAAGACCCGGATGCGCTCGCCCGGGCAGAGCTGGTCGGACCACTCGCCGTCGGTCCGCGCCGCGACCTTCACCACGCCGTCGGTGAACAGCTGGACCACGTCCACCACCCCCGCCGGCGTGCAGCTCGCCTTCGGGGCCCGGGTCGTCGCGCGGGGCCGCGGGGCGGCGCTTGTGGTCGACCGGGCCGGCGCGGGCCGCCGCGTCGGCGTTGACGCGCGGGCGGGCGTGACCGTGGGGCTCGGCGGACCCACCGGGACCGGAACGGCGCTCGGGGTGCTGGTCACCGCGGTCGGCGGCAGCGAGGTCGGCGCGGCGACGGGCCGGGCGGCCGGTCGCTCCGGATCGGGCCCGGTCGCGGCGACCACGGCGGACGCCACCGCGAGGGCCGCGGCGAGCCCGGCCGCCGGCAGCAGCCAGCGCCGCCGGGACCGGCCGGCCCCGGGCACGTCGCGGGTGGCGTCCTGCGGCTCGGACATGGGAGCTCCGGAGGGGGCGGAGGCGAGGACTCTCGCCAGGGTGCGTGGATCTTACGGCGTTGGCGCAACGCTCGCGTTCCGGACACGTGAGGTCCACCTGGCGCCAATAGCGTGCCACCGGCAATCGTTCGGCGTCAGTCAGGTGGTGCTCTGTCATGGCAAGTGTGGACCGTCGAAATTTCCTGAAGATGATGAGTGCTCCGGTGGCGGCGGCCGCCCTGCCGGTGGACTTCAGCAAGGCCCTCGCCATCCCGGCGAACAACCGGACCGGTTCGATCGAGGACGTCGAGCACGTCATCTTCCTCATGCAGGAGAACCGCTCCTTCGACCACTTCTTCGGCACCCTGCGCGGGGTCCGGGGCTTCGCGGACCCGCACCCGGTGACGCTGCCCTCCGGCCGCAGCGTCTGGCACCAGCCGAACGGCTCCGCCGACCTGCTGCCCTTCCGGCCCGAGGTGCCGGACCTCGGGCAGACCTTCCTGCCGGACCCGCCGCACGGGTGGGCCGACACCCACGGCGCCTGGAACGGCGGCCGGTACGACCGCTGGGTGCCGAACAAGGGCGTGGTCACCATGACCCACCACACCCGCGGCGACCTGCCGTACCATTTCGCCCTCGCCGACGCCTTCACCGTCTGCGACAACTACCACTGCTCGGTGCTGGCCTCGACCGACCCCAACCGCTACCACATGTGGACCGGCTGGGTCGGCAACGACGGCAAGGGCGGCGGCCCGGTCATCGACAACGCCGAGGCCGGCTACGACTGGTCGACCTACCCGGAGCGGCTGGAGCGCGCCGGGGTCTCCTGGAAGGTCTACCAGGACGTCGGCCTGGGCCTGACCGCCGAGGGTTACTGGGGCTGGACCGGGGACCCGTTCATCGGCAACTACGGGGACAACTCGCTGCTCTACTTCCACCAGTACCAGAACGCCCGGCCCGGCACCCCGCTGGCGGACCGGGCGAAGACCGGCACCGAGATCGCGAAGCAGGACCGCTCCCCCGAGGCGCTGCTGGCCGACTTCCGGCGGGACGTGGCGAACGGGACGCTGCCGCAGGTCTCCTGGATCGTCGCGCCGGAGGCCTACAGCGAGCACCCGAACTGGGGGCCGGACTACGGCGCCTGGTACATGTCGCAGGTCGTCGACATCCTGGCCAGCCACCCCGAGGTGTGGAGCAAGATGGCCCTGTTCATCACGTACGACGAGGAGGGTGGCTTCTTCGACCACCTGGTGCCGCCGACGCCGCCGCAGAGCCGCGCCGAGGGCCTGTCCACCGTGCCCACCACCAACGAGATCTTCCCCGGCGACGGGCGGCGGGCCGCCGGCCCGTACGGCCTCGGCGTCCGGGTGCCGATGATCGTCGTCTCGCCGTGGACCCGGGGCGGCTGGGTCAACTCGCAGGTGTTCGACCACACCTCACTGATCCGCTTCCTGGAGGCCCGGTTCGCCAAGGGCCGGGCCGACCTGGTCGAGTCCAACATCACGCCGTGGCGGCGCGCGGTGGTCGGCGACCTCACCAGCGCGTTCGACTTCCGGACCCCGAACGCCTCGCCCCGGGTGAAGCTGCCGGACACCGCCGACCTCAAGCCGGTCGACCTCACCCGCCAGCCGGACGAGGTGCCGGTGCCGCCGGCCGAGGAGCGCCTGCCCGGCCAGGAGCGGGGGGTGCGGCCCGCACGGCCCATCCCGTACACCCTGCACGTGGACGGGCGGGCCGCCGGCACGTCGTTCCAGCTCGACTTCCGCAACTCCGGCGGCGTCGCCGGCGTCTTCCAGGTGCGCTCGGCCGACCCGGCGCAGGCACCCCGCACGTACACCGTCGAGCCGGGCAAGCAGGTGAGCGACACCTGGGACGCCACCGCCGGCTACGACCTCGAGGTGCACGGCCCCAACGGCTTCTTCCGCCGCTTCACCGGCGGCGCGGGCGCGGGCATCGATGTCCGGGCCAGCTACGACGAGCGCGACCACCACGTCGGCCTGACCCTGGTGAACCGCGGCGCGAAGCGGGTCGAGGTGGCCGTCGCGGACCGCTACTCGTCGCGGCGGACCCGGCTGTCGCTCAAGCCGGGCGAGACGGCGTCGCCGTCGTGGTCGCTGTCGCGGGCGCACGGCTGGTACGACCTCACCGTGACCGTCTCCGCCGACCCTGCGTTCACGGTCCGCTACGCCGGTCACGTCGAGAACGGCAAGCCCAGCATCAGCGACCCGGCCATGGGCGGCCTGATCTGATCCTCGTCGCACCGCGAGGTGACCGTCCATCCCCGAGCGGGGGTGGGCGGTCACCTCGGGCAGCGGTGCGGCGTCGCCTATCCGACGCCGGTGTTCCCCCGCCGGGCGGTCAGGTCGTTCACTGTCGCCACGCCGCATCAGTGGAAGGGGCCCGCACATGACGATCAGCCACCTCACCGTCGGTCACGGGCCGCACCGGGTGCTGGCCCTGCACGGGTGGTTCGGCTCGGCGGAGGGCTGGGGCTGGCTGCCGGAGCTGATCGACGCCGAGCGCTTCACCTGGGCGTTCCCGGACTACCGGGGCTACGGCGCGCGCAGGGACGTGGCCGGTGAGCACACCATCGCCGAGATCTCCCGCGACGCCCTGGAGCTGGCCGACTCCCTCGGCTGGGACACCTTCTCGGTGGTCGGCCACTCGATGGGCGGCAGCGCCGCCCAGCGGGTCCTCGCCGACGCCCCCGGGCGGGTGACCCGCCTCGTCGGCATCAGCCCGGTCCCGGCGAGCGGCGTGCCGTTCGACCTCCAGGGCTGGACGCTGTTCGACGGGGCCGCGACCAACCCGGCCAACCGGCGCGCGATCATCGACCTCACCACGGGCAACCGGCTGTCCGGCCGCTGGCTCGACGACATGGTGCGGTTCTCCCTCGCCCACTCCATTCCGGAGGCGTTCGGCGCGTACCTCACCGCGTGGGCGCGGACCGACTTCACCGACGAGGTGAAGGGCAACCCGGTGCCGGCGCTCGCCGTGGTCGGCGAGCACGACCCCGCGCTGGGCGCCGACACGATGCGCGAGACGTGGCTGCGCCACTACCCCAACGCCCGGCTCGAGGTGCTCGCCAACGCGGGCCACTACGCCATGTACGAGACCCCGGTGCGGCTGGTCACGGTGCTTGAGGAGTTCCTCGGGCGGTAGCGGCGGGACGGCGCTCACCGCGCCGCCGGCCGCCGTCCCCGGGTCGACACGAACTGGTACGACATCACGGCGAACCCCGGGTCCCGCAGCAGCCGGCGGAACGCCTCCAGCTGACCGGGGGACAACCCGGCGTCGAGCAGTTCCGGCTCCAACTGCCGGGAGTTCGTCCCGTACAGCGACGCCCCGAGGGAGCCGCCGGGCCAGCTCTGGGCGTGGACGACCGTGTCCACCTCGACCAGCCCCGCCGCCACGAGCTCGCCGTGGACGTCCTGTGCCCAGGCCAGGTCGGCGCCGTGGCTCTGCAGGATGTCGAGCATCGCGTCGGTCACCTGGGCGAAGAGCTTCGCCGCGTCGTCGCTCGGCGCGGCCAGCACCCGCAGCGGCGCCGTGCAGTCGAACTCCTCGACGACCAGCCAGCCGCCGGGGGCCAGCACGCCGGCCAGCGAGGCCAGCACGCGCCGCCGTTCCGGCAGGTGCAGCAGCACCAACCGCGCGTGGATCAGGTCGAAGGCGTCGCCGGGCGGCGGCTCGGTACGCACGTCGTGCCGGCGTACGTCGAGGTTGCCGGCGGGGGTGAGGTGCGCGGTGTCGAGGTCGGTGGCCAGCACCCGGCCGCCCCGGCCGACCGCCCGGGCCAGGCTGCGGGCGACCGAACCGCCGCCGGCGCCGACCTCCCAGCACACGCCGTCGGGAGCGAGCACCGGCGGGGCGATCCGGCGCGCGGTGATCGGATCCAGGAAGGACTCCAGCGCCCGCATCTGGGGCACGGCGTCCGGGGCGCCGTTGTCGAAGGCGTAGTCGGTGTCACGGGCGTGGGTCGGCATCGTTCCTCATCCCTGTCGCTGCGGGTCGGGGTCAGTGCCCGGCGTCGGACCAGAGCCCGGGCACTGGTCGGGGAGCCGACGGCTCCGGGACCGCGGCGACGCTGAGCATCGCCGCCAGGACGTCCGGGTCGGCCCGGACCTCGTGCACCGGCCGGTCGTAGACGACCTGGCCGTACTCCAGCACCGCGATCCGGTCCGCCACCTCGACGGCGTGCCGGAGCTGCTGTTCGACGAGCAGCACGGTCAGCCCGGTGCGGGCCAGCGTGCCGACGAGCTCCCGCACCCGGGCGGCCAGGTCGGGGGCCAGGCCCTCGCACGGCTCGTCCAGCAGGAGCAGGCGGGGCTGGCCGAGCAGGGCCCGGGCGATGGCCAGCATCTGCTGCTCGCCGCCGGACAGCTGGTCGCCGCGGTGGCGCAGCCGGTTGCCGAGTCGGGGCAGCAGCTCCAGGATCCGGGCCACCGTCCAGCCCTCGCCGCCGGGCGTCGCGGCCCGCCACGGCGCGGCCGCCAGGACCAGGTGCTCGGCCACGGTCAACCGGGAGAAGACCCGCCGGCCCTGCGGGACCAGGCCGACCCCGGACCGGGCGATGCGGTGCGGCTGCCGGCCGGCGACCTGCACCCCGCCGATCTCGATCCGGCCGGCGTACGGCCGGACCAGGCCGGCCACGCTGTGCACCAGCGTGCTCTTGCCCGCGCCGTTGCGCCCCACCACCGCCTGGACGGTGCCGGCGCGCACGTCGAGGCTCACCCCGTGCAGCACGGTGCCGCCCGCGTAACCGGCGCAGAGCCCGTCGATCCGCAGCATCAGGCCACCCCCTCGGCGTACGCCTCCCGGACCGGGCCGGAGGCGCGGATCTGGGCGGGCGTCCCGGTGGCCAGCGTCCGGCCGTCGCGCAGCACGGTCACCGTGTCGCAGAGCGCGTAGACCAGGTCCAGCCGGTGCTCGACCAGCAGCACGGCGACCGCGCGGGGCAGCGTCCGCAGGAACTCCATGAGCCACCCGACCTCGACGGCGGACAGCCCGGCGGCCGGCTCGTCGAGCAGCAGCAGCCGGGGCCGGCCGGCCAGCCCCATGGCGATCTCCACCTGCCGGCGCTGCCCGTGCGCCAGGTGGCCGGCGGGGACGCCGGCGAGCCCGGTGAGGCCCACCCGGGCCAGCAGCGCGTCCGCCGTGCGGGCGGCCGCCCGCCGCCGCGCCGACGGGTGCCACCGGCCCGCCCGCACCGCCCGCGGCAGCGCGGCCACCAGCACGTTCTCCCGCACGGTGAGCGTCGACCAGACGGCGGGTCGCTGGTGGATCCGGCCGATGCCCCGGCGGGCCCGGGCGGCCGAGCCCAGCCGGGTGACGTCCCGCCCGGCCAGCAGCACCCGGCCGCCGCCGGCCCGGGTGCGCCCGCCGAGCACGTCCAGCAACGTCGTCTTGCCGGCGCCGTTCGGCCCGATCAGCGCGTGCCGCCGGCCCGGCATGATCCGCAGGTCGACGCCGTCGAGTGCGGCCAGCGACCCGTACCGGACGGTGACGCCGTGGGCGGACAGCAGCGGGGTCATGCGCGTACTCCCGTCGGCGTCGGGCTCTCCGGGGCGGGGCGGCGGGCCGGGACGGTCGGGAGCAGCCGGCCCCGCACCGGCGGGCGGCGCCCGCCGTCGGGGAGCAGGTGGACGGCGGCGACGAACGCCAGCCCGAGCACCAGGGGCGCCTGCCCGGGGAGCACGCCGAACAGCCAGTCCCGGGCGGCCACGACGAGCACGGCGCCGAGCAGCGCGCCGCCGACCGAGGCGGTGCCGCCGATCACCACGCCGAGCAGCAGCAGGGCGGAGGTGTCGAAACCGAAGTCGGCCGGGGAGACGAACTGCTGCGCCACCACGAGCAGGGAGCCCGCGGCGCCCGCCACCGCCCCGGCGGCGACGTGCACGCCGGCGACGTGCACGGCCACCCGGTGGCCGCCGGCCCGCAGCCGCGCCTCGTCGTCCCGGCCGGCCCGCAGCAGCAGCCCGACCCGGGTGCGCAGGACCAGCAGCACCACGCCGACCAGCGCCGCGACGACCACCAGGGTGTAGAGGTAGCGCGCCCGGTCCGTGGCCAGCACCGGCATCCCCCACAGTGGACGGGACGCCACGACGCCGGCCAGCCCGTCAGTGCCGCCGGTCACCGACCGCCAGCGCCCCACGACGGTCACCGCGAGTTCGCCGACCGCCAGGGTGATCATCAGGAGCACCACGCCGCGCGCGGAGACCACCAGCGGCACGGTCACCGCGGCCAGCGTAGCCCCGGCCGCCGCCGCGACGGCCAGGTGCACCAGGCCGACGTCGGAGACATGACTGCCGACGACCGCGCTGGCGTAGGCGCCCGCCGCGTAGGGGGCGGTCTGGCCGAGGGTGGGCAGCCCGGCGACGCCGGTGAGCAGCGCGACGCTCACCGCCACCAGGCCGAGCGCCAGGGTCCGGGCGAGCAGCGCGGCGGTGTAGTCGTCGACCGCCCACGGCGCCAGCACCAGGGCGGCCACCACCATCGCGGCGACGCCACGGCGCAGCGCGCGGACGGCTCCCCGCCTCACGTCGCCCTCCGGACCGTGGCCAGGCCCCGCGCCCGCACCGCCAGCACCACCGCCATGGCGGCGAAGAGCAGGAACGGGGCGGCCGACGGGGCCAGCGCGACGCCCAGGGTCTGGATCTGCCCGACGGCCAGTGCGGCGAGCAGGGTGCCGGCCATCGAGCCGAGGCCACCGAGGACGACCACCACCAGGGACAGCAGCAGCACGGCGTCGGCGGTGTCCGGCCCGGGGCCGATGATCGGCGCGCCGAGCACCCCCGCCGCGCCGGCCAGCGCCCCGGCGGCCGCCAGCACACCGACCCGGATCCCGGCCGGGCTCACCCCGAGCGCGGCGACCATCTCGGCGTCGTCGACGGCGGCGCGGACCAGCATCCCGACCCGGGTGCGGCGCACCACGAGGTGGAGCAGGCCGGCGAGCAGCGCCGCCACCACGATGAAGACCAGCCGGTACGCGGCGTAGCGGTGCCCGGCGACCGCCACCGACCCGTCCAGCACGGCGGGGACGCGCACCGGCGGGTCGTCCGGCCCGAAGGCGCTCACGAGCAGGCTCCCGCCGGCCAGGGCCACCCCGAAGGTCAGCAGCGCCTGGGTGAGGTGGCTGCGCGCGGCGACCCGGGTGAGCAGCCCGGCGACCAGCGCGCCGGACGCGGTGGCGGCCACCACCCCGACGGCCAGCGCGAGCGCCAGGCTCGGCCAGCCGCCGTCCAGCAGGGCGGCCGCCGTGTAGCCGCCGATCGCGTAGAGGGTGCCGTGCGCCAGGTTCAGGATGCCGGCGACGCCGAAGCAGAGCACCAGCCCCGCGGCGGCGACGAAGACCAGCAGGCCGTAGGCGACCCCGTCGAGGGCGGGGACGACGTACGGGTCGAACCGGATGCCGGCGGCCACCGCGGTCACCCGCCGACGGTGGCGAGGTCACCCACCACGGTGTTGGACAGCGCGCGGCCGTCCTGGCGCACCTGGCGCAGGTACCACTTCTGCACGGGCGCGTGGGTGGTCGGCGAGAACTGCCAGGTGCCGCGCGGGCTGGCGAGCTGGCCGAGCTGGCCGATGGCCGCGTTGACGCGTTCCGGCGTCGCCTCGTCACCGGCCGCCGCGATGGCCCGGTCCAGCACGGCCGCCGCGTCGTAGGAGGCCATGGCGTACGTCGTCGGGGAGCCGTCGTGCTCGGCCTTCCAGGCGGCCACGAAGGCGCGGTTCTCCGCGTTGTCGAGGTCCGGCGAGTAGTTGAGCACCGAGTAGATGTCGCGGGCGGCCTCGCCCTGGGCGTTGAGCACCCCGCCCTCGGTCAGGAACCCGGCGGCGTAGAGCGGCAGGTCCTTCACCTCCGACTGGGCGTACTGCTTCACGAAGTCGACGGCCGCGCTGCCGGCGTAGAACGTGTAGACGGCGTTCGCCCCGGAGGCCTTGATCCGCGCGAAGTACGGGGTGAAGTTGGTGGTCGCCGGGAACGGGGTGAAGGTCGCCTTGCCGTCCGGGTTGGCCAGCCTGCCGCCGGCCTTGGCGAAGGCCTCGGTGAAGCCGCGCAGCTCGTCCCAGCCGCCCTGGTAGTCGGGGCCGATGGCGTAGACGCTGCCCTTGACGTCGTCGCGCACGTGCTGCGCGATCGCCTCACCCGGCTCGTCGGACAGGTAGGACGTGTGCCAGACCCGGGAGACGTCCTTCAGCTCGGGCCGGCCGTTGGAGCCGACGAACGGCACCTTCGTCTCGTTGAGCAGCGGGTAGACGGCGGCCACCGAGCCGCCGCCGACGACGCCGGTCAGCGCGACAACCCGGTCCTGCTTGAGCAGCTTCGTGGCGGCGGGCACCGCGGTCGCCGCTCCGTTGCCCTCGTCGGCGACCACGAGGTCCACCTCCCGGCCGCCCAGCTTGCCGTCGTGATTGGACAGATAGAGCTGGAAGCCGTCGCGGATATCCTTGCCGACCGCCTGGTAGGTGCCGGAGAGCGACGCCAGCAGGCCGATCTTGACGGGCGCGCCCGCGCCGGCGCCGCCCTCGTCGTTCGCGCACGCCGGCGCGGCGAGCAGGACGAGGGCGAGCAGCGCCGCGGTGTGCGCGCGGCCGCGCCGGGACGTGGTGAGGGACATGTGTGCTCCTCCGTGGGGGGTGGGGTTCCGGCGTGGGGGCGCCGGGGTCAGCGGCTGCGGCTCAGGGCCGCGCGGGCCGCCGGGGTCAGGGCGTCGCCGATGCGGTTGGCCAGCTCGGTCATCTCGTAGGAGACCTTGCCGACGTCGCACTGCGGGTCGGCGAGCACGAGCAGCGAGGCGCCGTCGTTGAACGCCATGGAGAACATGAAGCCGCCTTCGAGCTGGGTGACGTTGGAGATCACGGCGCCGGCGTCGAAGAAGGCCGCCGCGCCGCGGAGCAGGCTCACCAGCCCGCTGCCGGTGGCCGCCAGCTGGTCGGCCCGGTCGGGTGGGAGCCCTCGGGTGGCGGCCACCATGAGGCCGTCGCTGGAGATGGCGATGGCATGGCTGACCTCGGTCGCGCGCTCGGCGAAGACGTCCAGCAGCCAGCCGAGATCCTGGTGGTCGGTCACGTGCACTCCCTGTCCGGTCAGTGGGTGATCAGGTTGGGCCGGCGGCCGGCGACCCCCCGTGCGTACGCGGCCATCGCGGTGGCCACCCGGGCCGGGTCGCGGTGCTCCGAGCGCTGCCGCGGCATCGTGACGCCGCCCGGCACCAGGTGCTGCTGCGGCTGCCGCTTGGGCAGGCCCGAGGTGGTGGTGCCGGCGACCTCGGGTGAGTCGGCCCGGGACGCCGTACGCCAGGCGTCGTCGGCGGGGCCGGCCCACGGCGTGCCGTTGTCGCCGCCCGGGCGGTCGACCTGGAACCAGTGGTTGACCTGGTGGTAGATGACGAGTTCCTCGGCGGGCACGGTGCCGCGGTCCGGTGCGGCGGCGGGTTGGAACACGGGCGCCACCGGCAGCACCGGGTCGGCCGGCGGGCTGCCGGCCCACGGCTCGGGCGCCGCGCGGTAGGGCGGAGCGACGGCGGTCCGCGCCGCCCGCCGGGACGGCCGGCCGGGCGTGAGCAGGAACTCCTCCGGGGGCAGCGGCCGGATCATCGACCCCGGCAGCGCCACCTCGGCGATGGTGCCGCGGCGCGGACCCGGGCGGAGCTGCACGGCCACGCCCAGCCGCGTGGCGAGCTGCCCCACCACGACCAGCCCCATCGCCCGTACCGCGGCGACGTCGACGGCGGGCGGGCGGGCGAGCAGGTCGTTGAGCTGCTGCCGGCGCTGCGGGGACAGCCCCACGCCCTCGTCGCTGATCTGGACGATCGCCCGGTCACCCAGGCTGCGGCCGGTCACCCAGGTCTCGGTCTCCGGCGGTGAGTAGCCGGTGGCGTTCTCCATGAGCTCGGCCAGGAGGTGCACGACCTCGTCGACGGACTCGGCGCTGACGGCGACGTCGCCGTCGACCAGGCCGAGGCGGATGCGGGCGTAGTGCTCGATCTGGCTCTGCGCCGCCTGGAGCACCTGTTGCAGCGGCACGTCGTGGTGGCGTACCCGCCCGACGCCGACCCCGCCGAGCACCAGCAGGCTCGCGTTGATCCGCCCCATCCGGGTGGCCAGGTTGTCCAGCGTGTAGAGCTGGTGCAGCCGGTCGGGGTCGGTCTCGTCCCGCTCGACCTTGTCGACCTGGGCCAGTACCGCGTCGACGAGTCGCTGCTCCCGCCGGCTGAGGTGGATGAAGATCTCGGCGGTGTTGGCCCGCATCACCGCCTGTTCGGCGGCCGTGCGCACCGCCGCCCGGTGCACCGCGGTGAAGGCCTGCCCCACCTCGCCGATCTCGTCGTCGCTGGACGGCTCCAGCCCGTCGCCGGCCTGCCTCCGGGCCAGTTCGTCGGGGTCCACCGAGGTGCTGTCCGGATGCTCAAGCCGGGCCACCACCTGGGGCAGGCGCTCGAACGCGACGGCGTTCGCGGCGTCCCGCAGCCGGCGCAGCCGCCGGGTGATCTGCCGGGCCACCGCCCAGGTGACCAGCGTGGTGAGCACGAGGGCCACCACGACGGCCGCCGCCTCCAGCACGGCGCGCCCCCGCTGCTCGGCGTGCGCGGCGCGGACGTCGTCGAGCACCACCGCGTCGATCCGCTGGCGCAGCTCGGCCAGCCGCACGGACCACTGCCGGGTGGCGGTGACCCAGGTGTCGAGGTCCAGCTCCAGCGGGCTCCCGGCGACGCTCCGCGACACCTGGTCCTGCATCCGTTGCAGCAGCAGCGCGCTCTCGCCGCTGGCGGCCTGCTCCCACCAGCCGCGCCAGGCGGGCCGGGCCAGTGCCAGGAAGGCGAGGCTCGACTCGGTGAAGCCGGCCCGGGCGGCGGTGATGTCCTGCTGCATGGCGGGGGTCAGCTGGTCGGCCGCGATCGCGCGCAGGACGGCGACCTGCTGCTGGCCGATCGCCTCGGCCACCTCGGACAGCGCCGCGGAGGCCCGGATGCCGTCCGCGATCCGGGCGTTGACCACGCCGAGCGTGACGCTCTCGCGGAGGCTGAGCAGGTCGGCGATGGCGATCCGGTAGCTGAAGGTCATCGCCGACACCGAGGCGCGCTCCGCCGTGCGCACCTGGGCACGCAGCGGCGGCAGCCCGGTCAGCGCCGCGTCGATCCGCGGCAGGACGGCCTGGTCGGCGGCGGAGTCGGCGGGCAGCTTCGCGCGCTGCCGGCGGTAGTGGGCGACGGCGGCGTCGGTGGCGGTGGTGGCGGTGGCGAAGGCGTCCTGCTGCTCCGGCGCGCCCCGGGTGAGCAGGTCGGCGGCGACGATGCGCTCGTTCTGCAGCCGGTGGGCCAGGTCGCCCGCCTCGGCGCCGAGCTGGGCCAGGACGCCGAGGTCGCTGGCACGGGTGGTCTGGCGGGCGCTCTCGGTGAGCGCCAGGCCGGCGAAGCCCAGCACGGCGACCAGCGGAGCCGCGACGATGAGACGCATCCGGGCGGCAATCTTCCAGCCGCGGCGGCGGGTCGGGTAGGGTCGGGCCGCGTGGGACCTCGTGCTCGACGCCAAGGCTGACTCCCCGCACTCATCAACAACGGTCAATCTGCATTTGCGGATTGCACGTTTCATTGCGCCGGAAGCCGTGCGCTCAGACCAGCCCTGACGGTGGTACAAACAGCCCGTACCAACATCTGTACCCAGAGTTGGCAGCGCCGGCGGTGCGTCTCGGCCGGGCCTCCCGGCGTCAGCGCCGGGAGGGCGGCGCGGGCGGCGGCCCGTCGACCTCAGGCTGGCCGAGCACCTGGCCGATCAGCTCCCGCAACTCGTCGATGGCCGCGACCACCGCCTCCGGATCCCGCGCGTCGCGCCGGGCGGCCGGCGCCGGCTCCAGCCGCGCCACCTCGCCGAACCGGGGCCCGCGGCGACCGTCCGCGGCCAGCTGCTCCGCCGCGACCTGGGGCCACAACGCCGCCAGCCGGCCACCGGTGCCGAGCACCTCGTCGCAGCGGACGGCGAACTCCTGGCTGCCGAACCGGCGGCCGGACTCGACCGCGGCGACCGTCTCCCGGCTGAACCGCACCCGCTCCGCCAGCGCCCGCTGGGTCAGCCCCTGCCGCGTCCGCCAGCGCCGCAACTCCGCGCGGAAGCGATGGCTGGCAGCGGAGTGAGCGGCGCTCGACGGGGGCGTGCGATCCATGTGCTCACCTTCGCGACGCCGGGTCGGCATCGACATGAGATCGGGCGGGGTGATGACCGGGCATTCGCAGGGGACAATTCTTAACCCATTCCCCGACGGGTGTGAAGACATGACTCCGCTCCGTGACCGCCTCCGCAGGTCAGCGCCGGGCACGGCGACGCGGGTCAGGCCGCCGGACGCCGGGCGGCGGGCACCGCCGTGTCGACCACGACGGGTAGGCCGCGGTGCGCGCGGAACGCCACGTTGGGCTGGAACGACCGGCGGTGCCCGGGTGCCAGCCGCAGCCCGGGCAGGGCGGCGGCGAGCCGGGTGAGCGCGAGCCCGGCCTCCAGCCGCGCCAGTGCCGCGCCGATGCAGAAGTGCGGCCCGTGCCCGAAGGAGAGGTGGTCGGACCCGTCGGTCCGCCCCGGGTCGAACCGGTCCGGGTGGGCGAACACCGCCGGGTCCCGGTTCGCGGCGCCGATCAGCAGCAGGCAGCGCGCCCCGGCCGGGATCGTGGCGTCGCCCAGCGTGACCGGCCGGTTGGTCACCCGCAGCCAGCCGTCGATGGCGGGCGCGAAGCGCAGCGTCTCGGTGAGGAACCCGGGCACCCGGTGCGGCTCGGCGGCCATCGCCCGCCACCGGTCGGGGTCGGCGAGCGCCTGGTCCAGCGCGTGGGCGAGCAGTCCGGCCGTGGTCTCGTGCCCGGCGACCAAAAGGTTGAACACGATGCTCGACACCTCGGCGATCGTGAGCACCTCGTCGTCGCCGTTCCGGTACGCGAGCAGCTGGTCGACGTAGCCGTCACCGGGCCGGTCGCTGTCGAGCCGGTCGCGCACGAGGCCCTGGCAGTAGCGCCAGAACTCCAGCAGCCCCCGGGCGAGCCGGACCTGTTCCGCCGGCTCGGGCCGCCCCCAGACGAGGGCGATCTGGCCGTCCGCCCAGGCCCGGACCCGGGCGATGTCCCGCTCCGGCACACCGAGGAGGTCGAGCAGGACCAGCAGGGGCAGCTCGGTGGCGAGCTCGCGGACGAGGTCGACCTGCTGGCCGGTCCGGGCGGCGAGGCGGGCGACCAGCTCGTCGACCCGGCGGCGGACGATCGCGCCGTAGCGCTGCTCGACCCGGTCGGTGGTGTTGGCGAAGGTGGCCCGCAGCGCCCGGCGGGTCCGCGGGTGCACCGGTGGGTCGGCGGCGGCCGTGGTCGGCGGGGCGTCGATCCGCATGATGACGGCCATCGCCTCCGGGCAGACGTCGTAGACCGGCGTGAGCGTGAGGGCGTTGCCGAAGGTCTGGGTGTCACCGAGCGCCCGGCGCACGTCGGCGTGCCGGGTGATCAGCCACAGCCCGAGGTCCTCGTCGTGGTGCACCCCGCCCGGGGAGTCGAGGAGTTCCCGCCAGAGCCGCGCCGGGTCGGCGAGGTACGCGCCGGCGAACGGATTCCACCGCATGACCGCCTCCTGAAATGGCGACCCGGCGACCCGTCGGGTGCCGGCGCCTTTCACGGTGCACTCCTCGACGATTCAAGTCAAGATTTGCTGACGTCAATGGAATTCGCTTGGGAATTGCGTTCCAACGGTCTTGCCAATTCCTTACCGGTCTGCAATTTGCGGTCCGCCGATTGCGCAGCGACACCCGCGATGAGCAGCGCGAACGACCTTACCGCGCGAGCCGGCAAAGGGGGACTTCCGGCACCGCTCACGCATTGACCGCCGGTCACGGAATCGGATTGTCGACGGCGTCGGACAGGAGCCGGCGCAGCAGCGCGACCAGCGTCGCCGCGTGGCGGCCGTCCGGATCCAGGTCCGGACGAAAGTCGGCGATGCTCACGCCCAGCAACCGGGGCGAGGCGAACAGCGGCGCCAGCAGGTCGGCGAGCTGGCCGGGGGTCGGGCCGCCGGGTTCCGGGTAGCTGACGGCCGGCAGGTCCGCCGGATCGAGGACGTCGCAGTCGACGTGCAGCCAGACGCCGCCGTCGACGTCGGCGAGCATCGCCGCGGCCCGCTCGCCGCACCGGCGCGGCGCGTCGACGACCGCCGGGGCGTCGAACCGCCGGATGCTGTCGGGAAGCCGGGCCACCTCGGCGGCGGCCTCCGGGTCGAGATCACGGGTACGGTGGCCGACCAGCACCACGTCGTCGGGCGCGACGAGCGGCGCGGTCACCCCGGCCGGCGCGGTGAGCTGCTCGGGACCGGTGCCCGTGAGGAGGGCCAGGTCCAGGTCGGCGGTCTCCCCCGTCGGTGAGGAGTGGCCGTCGAGGAAGTCGGGGTGCCCGTCGACGAACCAGAGGCCGACGCGACCCCGGTCCCGCCGCAGCCAGGGCAGGACGCCGAGCAGCAGGCTGCAGTCCCCGCCCAGCACCAGCGGCCGGCGGCCGGGCCGGCGCCCGGCGGCGGCGTCGAGCCAGTCGGCCAGCACCCGCGCCGCCCGGCTGGTCCGGCCCAGCGCGCGTACGCCGGTGGCGTCGTCCCGCCGGTCGTCGTCGACGACGATCGGGGCGTCCCCGGCGTCGTCGGGCACGAGTTCCGACAGCCCGGCCGCGCGCAGGGCGGCCGGGGCGAGCCGCTCACCCCGGCCGAGGCCCGAGCAGTCCCACGGCGCCCCCACCAGATACCAGCCCCGCTCCCCCACGCTCCCATCCTGGCACCGGCCGCTGTCCGGAGCGGCGGTATGCGCACCGCCCGCCGGAAGCCCGGGCCCCGCCCACCCGGCGGTGGCGTGTGAGGATGCCGGCATGCGTGCCGTGATCTTCGACGAGTTCGGTGCCCGGCCCGAGGTCCGCGACGTCCCCGACCCGGTGGCGCCGCCCGACGGCGCGGTCGTCCGGGTGGAGGCGACGGGGTTGTGCCGCAGCGACTGGCACGGCTGGCAGGGGCACGACCCGGACATCCGCCCGCCGCATGTGCCCGGGCACGAGTTCGCCGGTGTCGTCGCGGCGGTCGGCGCGGGCGTCCGGGACTGGCGGCCCGGCGACCGGGTCACCGCGCCCTTCGTCTGCGCCTGCGGGCGGTGCCCCACCTGCCTGGCCGGCGACCAGCAGGTCTGCGAGCGGCAGACGCAGCCCGGCTTCACCCACTGGGGCTCGTTCGCCGAGTACGTGGTGGTGCGGCACGCCGACGTCAACCTGGTCCGGCTCCCAGACGGCCTGGACCACCCGACCGCCGCGGCGCTCGGCTGCCGCTTCGCCACGGCGTTCCGGGCGGTGGTCGGCCAGGGGCGGGTGGCCGCGGGCGAGTGGGTGGCCGTGCACGGCTGCGGCGGGGTGGGCCTGTCGGCCGTGATGGTCGCGGTGGCCTGCGGCGCGCGGGTGGTGGCGGTCGACATCGCTCCCGGCGCGCTGGACCTCGCCCGGCGCTGCGGGGCGGCGGTCTGCCTCGACGGCGGCACGTTCGGCGGTCCGGGCGCGGTGGCCGCGGCGGTCCGGGAGGCGACGGGCGGCGGGGCCCACCTGTCACTGGACGCGCTGGGCAGTCACGCCACCTGCGTGGCGTCGGTGGAGAGCCTGCGCCGGCGCGGCCGGCACGTGCAGGTCGGCCTGCTCCCCGCCGCCCAGGGCCGCCCGGCGCTGCCCATGGAGCTGGTGATCGCGTACGAGCTGGAGCTGCGGGGCAGCCACGGCATGGCCGCGCACGCCTACCCGGAGCTGCTCCGGCTGGTCACGGCCGGGGTGCTGCGCCCCGGCGAGCTGATCACCCGGACCATCGGCCTCGACGAGGTGCCCGACGCGCTGACCACGATGGACGGGCCCGCCGCGGGTGGGATGTGCCTCGTGGTGCCCCGCTGACCGGGG
>NZ_JAMWEG010000033.1 GCF_025460765.1 Micromonospora sp. MA102 | reverse complement strand
CGCCCCCCCCCGCTTCCATATCCCGACCTGCCCTGACCTGAGGAGCGAGAGAGATGACCGAGCTGACCTGCACCGAGCGAGTGACCGTCCCGACCTTCAACGCCGAGTTCGTGCCCGAGGAGGACGGCGGCCCGTGCGCGGGCGTCGCGGTCGCCCGCGTGGTAATCGAGCACGACGGCGAGAAGTGCGGGGACGGCGGGCTGTGCCTGTTCGACCCGGAGGAGGGCCTGGAGCTGGACCCGTGGACGCAGGAGCGCCTGCTGTGCGCCGACCACCTGCACGAGCACGAGGCGGCGGTGGCCGAGCGCGGCGAGCTGGTGGGGGAGACGCTGGCCCGCCTGTGACGACCGAGGAGAGCCGCCCGGGACCCCCGGGCGGCCTCGACCTATTGGGGGGGAAACCGATGGAGAGCAAGACGGTGCCGGACGTGCCGGCACTGCCGACCGGCGGCCGTGCCGCCGAGGCCGCCGGGTAGGCCGGCGTGGTTCACGTGGAGAAGGTCGACGTGCCGGAGCGGCCGAGCCGGGGCGCGTGGGTGTCCGTGTGGTTCGCGTTCGGTGCCGGCATCGCGGCATCGCTGGCGGCGAACATCGCGCACGCCGGATCGGGTGCCGTCGCCCGTGCCGTCGCCGGGTGGGCGCCGCTGGCGCTGCTGCTGTGCTCGGAGGTGATGACGAAGGTGCCGGCACCGCGGCGCAAGTGGCTGCGGCGGGTGCAGGTCGTCGCCACGGTGATCGTCGCCGGGGTCGCGGCACTGGCCAGCTACCGGCACATGAAGGGCCTGGCCCTGGAGTACGGCGAGGACAGCCTGACGGCGAGCACCCTGCCGCTGTCCGTCGACGGCCTGGTGGTCGTGGCGTCGATCGGGCTGGTGGTGCTGTCCCAGCAGCGGCGCGAGGCGGACGCCGCCGCGCGTGCCGCCGCCCTGGCGCGTGCCGCCGAGCGGGAGGCGTTCCTGGCTGCCGTCGCCGCGGGCCCGGTGCCGCCGCCCCCGGTGCCGGTGCCGGTGCCGCAGCCGGAGCCCGTGCCGGAGCCGCGTGCCGCCGAGCCAGAGGCCGTGCCGGTGCCGGACCCGGAGCCGGAGCCGGTGCCGCAGTCGGCGCGGGTGCCGCTGCCGTCGCTGGACGTGGTGGTGCCGCCGGAGCCGTGGCCGGTCCGACAGCCGGTGCCGCCGCCGGACCCGGAGCCGGAGCCGGTGCCGCCGGACGGTGCCGACGAGAACGCGGCGGCGCGGAAGGTGTGGCGGGACTCGCTGGCGGCCGGCGAGCCGCTGACGGGCAAGGCGCTCGGCGACCGCTTCAAGCGGAGCGAGCGGTGGGGCCGGAACCGGATCAAGGAGGCCCGGAGCGAGCTCCAGGCCGAGGAGGAGGCCGGCGGCGACGTCGCCGGCGAAACCGACCAGCAGGACGCCCGGGTGCCAGTCGGCGCCGGGGTCGAGTAGAGGAGGAGAGACAGATGGTTGTGTCGATGGCGATGATCCAGGCCGCGCGGGCGGCCGAGTTCCCGGCGAGCCCGTACGTCTGGGTGATTACCCGGGACCGGGACCACGAGCTGCACGGCACGTCGGAGTCGGAGGTGGGGACGGCCGGTCCCCGGCAGGCCGACGAGCAGATGGTCGAGCGGGCCCGGAAGGAGGGCCGCCGGTTCCGGCTGCTCGACGAGGGCGACATCGACGAGGGCGCGATCGCGGACGGTAAGGACGTCGACGAGGCCGAGCGCGGCGTGGTGTACGAGGGGCTGATCTGGACGCAGGACGAGCCGGGCTGCGACGCGGACTTCGGGCCGCTGTACGACTTCGGCACGCCGAACTACGGCTGCGTCGAGATCCAGTACCGCGACGGCGACCGGTGGGCTTCTCTGTAGTGGCGGGCTATCCGGTCGCAGTGGTTGAATGTGACCGGCCCCATCCCAGGGAGTCGTTCGGTACGCGGGCCCGGTCAGGTGAGCAGTCGGGGGACAGCGAGGCCTGACCGGGGCCGTACCGGTGAAGAGGCGAAAAGAGCCCGGTACCCATGCTCAATGGGTGCCGGGCTCTTCGCGTGGGCTCGCATGAATGTCGGGGTGGGGGGGTACGGTGTCCGGAACGCGACAGTCACGCGATGGTAACTCCTACGTACCTGTACGTAGCACGGTGCGATGCTGCACTGCTAGCTTATAGGCCGGTCGAGTTCAGGCCGGCGGTTGTCTGGGGGTCAGACGGTGCGGTGCTACGGGTACGACGAGACAGGCAGACAGATCATCGACGCCGAGGCGACGGTGGTCCGTGACGTCGTGAAGCGTGTCCTCGACGGGGACAGTATGCGATCAGTGGTTGCCGATCTACGGGCACGGGGAGTGATGACGTCCGCCGGCCGGCCGTGGACGCAGCAGTCGCTGTCGCGGCTGCTGCGCAATCCGCGGTTGGCGGGCCTGAGGACGTATCACGGCGAGGTGGTAGGCGAGGCCCCGTGGCCGGCGATCATCGACCGGGCGACGCATGGGCGGCTGCTGGAGCTGCTGGACGCGCCGGAGCGGAAGCAGCCGCACGCGACGAACGTGCGGAAGTACCTGCTGTCCGGCGGGTTCCTGGTGTGCGGGTACCCGCTGCCCGACGAGAGCGGGACCGGCACGCACATCGACGGGAAGCCGCTCTACACGCAGCCGAGCAACAGCGGCAAGCGCGGGTACGTGTGCCGGGCCGGCAGCCCCAGCTACGGGTGCGGGCGCATCCGGATCGCGGCGGAGAGCCTGGAGGAGGAGGTCGCCGCCCGGGCCCTGGCGCGGCTGGCGTCGCCGAAGGTGCGGGCGCGGCTGGAGCGCGCGATCGGCTCGGCGAAGGACGGCGGGGCGACGATGGAGCGGGTGCTCCAGGCGATCGAGGACCGGCTGGCCGAGGCGGGGCAGGCGTACGCGCGGCGGGAGATCAGTCTGGTGACGCTGACGGCGATCGAGGCCGAGGCGAAGCGCGAGCAGAAGCAGGTGCGCGAGCGCCTGGCCCAGGCGGCGCGGTTGCAGGCGCTGCCGGCGACGACGCCGGAGGGCCTGGCCGAGTGGTGGGTCGACGCGCCGCTGGAGCGGCGCCGCGAGCTGCTGGCTCTCGTCCTGGACCGGATCATCGTGAAGCCGGCGACCCGGGCCGGCCTGGTGCAGCTCGACGTCGACCGGCTGGAGTTCGTGTGGAAGTAGGGGAGAAAGACCCCTCCACAGTGGTCCATCGGCGCTAGTTACCACCGCGTAACGTCTTTCGGTCGAAAGATTTCTCACGGTCGACAGTTGATCTGTTGCCGAGCGTGCCGCCGTGCTTATGATCCACGGCATTGGGCCGTTCCTCAGGCGCGGGTCGGGCGCTCTGCGGTGTGGGGTCGCAGTGGGATGGCTGGCGCATCGAGACGGATTGCGGGGAGCTGATCGGTTTGCATAGGAAGCGCGCGATCGAGGTCCAGAAGCTGGCGGGGCGGATCGAGGCCGAGCTGGCCTCGGGGCGGGTGGACGACGCGGACCTGAGCGACGAGCAGGCGGAGAAGGTCGTGGAGGTGCTGCGGCCGGAGCCGGCGGTCGAGCTGGCGACGATGGCCCGCCTGGCGGTGCGCAGCGTGCGCCGCACCGCGGTCTACGTGGCGGCGGGCCCCCTGGTCCCGGCGCTGTTCGGCTCGATCGCGTGCGGGGCAGCGTGACGCGCTCCACGGCCGAGCGTACATAGATTATTGACGGCAAGATCGACTTTCGACTACAATGAATGTGTACGTTTTGGTACCCGTTTACTGTGGAGGAAGCGATGACTGCGACTGCGACCGCGAAGCGCACCGCGAAGGGCAAGCAGCCGGTGCTGCGGAGCATCCCGGTAGCCAAGATCGAGGCGGACCCGGACCAGCCGCGCAAGCAGTTCACCGAGGAGGAGCTGGCCGAGCTGGCGGCGTCGATGCAGAAGCTCGGCCAGCTCCAGCCGGTCGCCGTGCGCAAGCTGGCGAAGGCGGGCACCTACCGCCTGGTCGTCGGCGAGCGGCGCTGGCGGGCCGCCCAGCAGGGCGGCATCGAGGAGCTGCACGCGATGGTGTGGGAGATGGACGACGAGACGGCGTTCATCGCGCAGGTGGCGGAGAACGTCAACCGCCAGGACATGACGCCGATGGAGGAGGCCGCCGCCTACCAGCGCCTCGCGCAGGCCGGCTGGGAGACGGAGGCGATCGCCGAGCTGTTCGGCAAGAGCCAGCCGTACATCGGGTGGCGGATCGACCTGCTCGGGCTGATCGACGACGCGAAGCAGCTGGTTGCCAAGGGGCAGCTGCAGGTGGGCGTCGCCTGGTACGTGTGCCGGCTGTCGGCCGACCAGCAGCGGCGGTTCCTGGTGAAGTGGGCGCGGGGAGAGTTCAGGTCGGCGCGGGACGCCGAGGAGTTCGCGAAGGCGTGCAAGTTGGCTGAGGAGCAGGCCGGGTTCTTCCAGATCGACGAGGAAGAGCACAGCGAGGAGAAGCAGGCGGAGGTCGTCGCCAAGCGGAAGAAGGTCACGAGCAAGATCGACCGCCTGGCGGCGGCCGGCGAGATCCTGGCCGAGCTGGCGGCGATGGACGCGGAGGACCTGGCGAAGGTCCTCGCCGGCGCCGACGGCGGCGTGGCGGCGTACCGGCAGCGGGTCGACCACCTGCGGACGGCGGCGGGGAAGGTGTCGGCGAAGCTGCGCAAGGCGCAGGCCCTGGCGGCGTCGGTGACGGTGGAGCTGGACCCGGAGGTCGTGGTGGAGGTGCCGGCCGAGGCGGTCGACGTGGCGCCGGTGCCGGCGGTGCCGGTCAACGACGGGTCGATCAAGGTGGACCCGAACTGCGACTGGCCGGGCCACGCCGACGCGGTGGAGGAGTACGGCTTCTGCTCGGTGTGCCAGCACTGAGGACGGTGACTGTGGACGCCCCGCGGGTTGACCCGCGGGGCGTTCGCCGTGCCGGCGTTACCTGCGGCGGGGTGCCGGGTGTGCGTATGCTCCGGGCGTGGACGGGTGTTCGCGTGGAGCGCCCTGATGCCGGTCATCGGGCCGATCGACCTGACGCCCTGCTGGATCTGCCGGCGGGGCCGGGTGCGGGTGCGCCGGGGCGACAAGGACCCGGTGGTGGTGTGCCTGGCCTGCGACGGCGGGCCGCTCGTCGAGAAGGCCCGTCGGGTGCTCTCGGACGACCAGCGGCGGGCCCTGAACCTGAGAGGCGGCGTCGCCGTGCCCGCCGGCTGTACGGTCGCAGTTTGACTGTGCGCAGTCTGTCCTATACAATGTTTATGTACAACCCCCGGCTGTTGGAGGCGATCGGTGCGAGGCAAGTGGTCACGGTCCTGTGGGCGTGGCCGCTGCCGTCCGGGCCGGCCCGCCTCCGGCTGTCGATGCGACGGGCGCAGGCCGAGCTGTACCGGCAGGCGCGGATGCTGAACGCGGTCCCGCTCGGACCGGCGACCTTCCGGGTCGCCCGACGCGCGGTGTTCGACACCCACGCCGGTCCGGCGCTCGTCGCGGAAGTCAGGGCAGCGAAGCTGCCAGAGCAACCGAACGGAGAGGGGACACGTGTGTCCGCAAGGTGTACGGCCGCAGTGGTTGACTGCGGCCTCCGATGCGTGAGGGGTGAGGCGCGGTGAGCCTCACGGCGCAGCAGGCGGCGCAGGCCGCGCAGGTGAAGGCGGCCCTGCCGGGCTACCTGGCGGTGCGGGAGACGGCGGCCGCCGTGCTGCTCGCGGCCGGGAAGGACATTGGGCTGCGGCTCGACGAGCGCGACGCCCGGGACCTGGCCGAGGCCGTGGTCGACGCGATCCACAAGGGCGCGGAGGTGCGCGGGATCTCGTTCGCCTGCGACGTCGCCGACATGGAGCTGGCCGCCCACGAGCGGTACCTCCTGCCGCCCTCGCGGGCGAAGGCGGCGGCCGGTGACCCGCTGGCCCGCGCGGTGCTGCACGACCTGGAGAAGTACGTCGAGGGCGCGAAGAAGCTGCGCGACGAGCTGGTGGAGCGGCTGGCGCGGGTCGGCGGGCAGTGGCTCGCCGAGCGGCAGAAGGTCGTCGCGGTGGTGCCGATGCCGGCGCCGCCGCAGGGCCAGCACCGGGCCAAGGCGGCGGCGTAGTGGCCGACGGGCCGCAGACGGCGCGGGACCGGGCCCTGGCCCGGGCCCGCGCCACCCTGCGTGAGACGGGGGCCGAGCCGCCGCCGCGCCGGGGCCGGCCGATGGTGACCCGGCCGCCGGCGGACGCCCCGCCGGTCGACGACCGGGTGGCGACCCTGGCCACGAGGTACCTCGTCGACGGCTACAGCGCCGACGAGGTGGCCGAACGGCTCGGGGTCGACCGCGGATGGTGCCGGGGGATCGCCGCCCGGCTGCGAGGGAGGAGGTAGCCGATGCCTGACCAGGTGGCGGCCGCCGAGGAGATCGTGGAGTGCGAGGACTGCGGACGTCCGCTGAGGACGCCGCGGGCCCGCGCCGAACGGCTCGGACCGAAGTGCCGCCGCAAGCGGCTACTAGCGATGGGAGCAGCAGCGTGACTGCGATCGTGCGGATCGGGGAGGGCGTGTACACGCCGATGGTGGAGGCGAAGGCGGTCCTGCCGCTGCCGCCGCTGCCGGACGCCCAGCCCGCCGACGTCGCCCACGGCGACGGGATCCAGGAGCTGGAGCTGCTGACCGTGCGGGGTCCGGCCTCGGTCGTCGCGTCCGCCGTGGACGCGCTGGGCGCCTACCTGGACGAGCTGATCCCGGTGATCGGGAAGCTCTACGACGACCACGAAGGGCCTCAACATGGAGGATGAGTTGAAGCTGTTCACGAACCGCTACCAGCGGTTCAGGCCCGACCAGGGCGCGCCGGTCCGGACGACGGTCGGCAGCCCTCGGTTCCCGTTGCCGTACGACGTGGCCGGGTTCGCCCGGCTCCTCGCGCCGACGTACGGGATGTTGAAGATGCAGCAGGGGCCGTACCGGCACATCTACCTGGAGCGGCTGGAGGCCGCCGGGGTGGATCTGATCTCCGAGCAGCTGGCCGAGATCGCGGACGCGGCCGGCAGTGACCGCCTGGTCCTGCTCTGCTTCTGCGACCTGAACGTGCCGCCGCCGGACAACTGGTGCCACCGGCGCATGTTCGCCGCGTGGTGGGAAGACCAGACCGGACACGAAGTGCGAGAGCTGGACCGGCGGCGCGAAACGCCGGCAGCGACCCTGTTCTGACGACGAAGGAGTTCACGTGGAACTGACTCTTGACCGACCTCGACCGGAGGCGGGCGTGCCGCTCGACCTCGACCCGCACCTCCAGCCCGGCGAGCCCGGGTACTTCTCGGGGGAGTGGCTGGAGTACCCGTACGACGGCGGCCGCCGGTTCGAGTCGGCGTACGCCGGCACGCTGGTCCGCCGGTGGAACGGCTGGGCGGTGTGGTCCTGCACCCGCGACGTCGCCGCCGCGGTGGTGACCGACCAGGAGATGTCCCGGCGGCACAACCGGGTGCTGCTGGAGCACTCGGGGCTGGCCGGCGACAAGCTGGAGCGGTACCTGGACCAGGACGTGCCGCCGATGCGCTGGGAAGGCGACGTGATCGTGGTCGACCGGAAGGCCCTCGACGAGGAGGACCTGCGCATCGAGCCGGACGAGCACGGCCGGTACGTTGTGATGGGCGGCAACTGGACGTGGGAAGAGGCGCCGGTCGACGCGGCCGACACGGTGCACGGGGTTGCTGAGCGACCGTAGCCGTACAGCTGGGGGCCGGTCCGCTGGGCCGGCCCCCTTCGCTTGGGCAAGATCAACGGTGTTCCCGGCGGGCACACGGCGGGGAACAGAGGGCTACAAGCGGCCACAACGGGGCACGAGTAGACACAAGCTGAGCAGGGCGGATACGATCTCCGCAGGTCAGAGACTCGGAGCTGCGGGGTTCAAGTCCCCCCTCGGACACAAACCATTACCCCACGGTGCGCGCTTAGATCCACTGAAGCGCGCACCGTTTGCGTTTCCGGCTGGTAGGTGAGCCGAAGGCCGAGTTGGCGGTAGACCTCGGCCTTGTCCGCGGGGTCGGCGTCGCGAAGGGCCGCGGCGATATCGCCGAGGGCCGTCACCAGGCCCGTGATTTCCGCTCGGCTCATCCGGCGTGGGCTGTTGCCCGCGTTCGCGTCAAGCTCTGCTTCGGCGCGGGCGCGTTCGGTCTGGGTTTGAGCGATCCACCCGGTGACTACTGCCGGGTCGGCGCCGGCGTCGAGGGCGGCACGATAGCGTTCCAGCTTCGCGTCGCATTCGTTGATGATCGTCTGGGCTGCCGTGGCCGGAGCGGGCGAAAGATTCAGGGGTTGGGCGTCGGCGAGCGCGGTGAGTGTCTGTTCGATGCGGTGGGGTGTGAAGGCAGAGGCCAGCCAGGTGTCGAGGGGGTCGGTGAGGGCGTCCTCGCGTAGGTACACGTTGCGGGGATGTGGGACCTGGTTGGCTAGGGCGTATTCCTGGGGGAAGCGGCAGCGGTAGTAGGCGTCCCCGTGGTTGTACTGGCCCTGCATGCGTCGATCGCAGGCGGCGCAGTAGATCATCCCGCGGAAGACGTACGGGTTGCGGGTGCGGTGCCTTACGTGCTGACCGCCGGTTCCCCGTCCGCGCCGTTGCAGGATTGCTTGGGCTTGCTCGAACGTCGCATCGTCGATGAGCGGCTCGTGGGTGATCTCCTTTGAGACCACCCACTTGTCTCGGGTGTTCCAGCGCATGACGCCGGTGTGGCCCATTGCCACGTCGTCGACGTCGAGCAGCACCTCGTCGGTGCGTTGCTTGTTCCACACCTGCCGCCCTGTGTAGCGGGGGTTGGTGAGGATGACCCGAACGGCGCTCTTGGACCAGGCGATTCCGCTGCGGTGCGGGTTGCGGGCGCGGTCATGCGCCGACGGGCAGGGTACGTGGTTGGCGGTGAGCCCTTCGGCGATGGCGAAGAGTCCGATTCCGGTGAGGAACTCGGCGAAGATCCGCCGGACGATCGGCGCGGTCTCCTGATCGGGAGTTAAGCCCTTGAGGCGTTTGCCGTCGGCGGCCTTGGCGGGGTTGGGGTGGGGTCCGAGGTCGCGGAGCGTGTAGCCGTAGGGCGGGCGTCCGCCTAGGTAGCGGCCCTCGAGGAGGGTCTGCGCGGCCATGGCGGTGCGGACGCGGAGCTTGATCCGGTTGCGTTCGCCTTTGCTCATGCCGCCGAAGACGGACATGACGAGTTCGTGTGCCTCGTTGTCGGGGTCGATCGGGCCGCCGATCTCGGGCACCCAAAGTTCGACGCCGTAGTGGGCGAATAGAGGCACCGTCAGGCCGAACTGGTTGCCGTAGAAGGCCCGGTGGGGTTCGCCAACGACGACGGCCGAGAACCCGCGCCGTGGGTTGCGCAGCGCGGCGAGGAGTTGGTTGGCCTGGGTTCGGCGTTGCCACGGCAGGGAGCGGCTCTGGCCGACGTCGAAGTATTCGGTGACGATGCGGCCGCCGTGGGGCTGGATCAGAGTCGTCGCCCGGGTGAGTTGCCAGCTCCGGGACGATTCGGGGTCCTGGTTGTCCTCGGTCGACACGCGGCCGTAGAAGGCGAAGAGTTTCGGTTGAGGGGTGGTCATCGGTTCTCCTCGTTCAGTTGTCCATGCGGCGGTCGTTGACGCGTCTGAGCAGCTTCAGCAGGGCGGCAGCTGCCCCGGGGTGCAGATCGGGTGGCTGGCCGGGAGCCACCACCTTGGTGAACCCGTTCGTTGCGCGGCCATCGGCGTTGTCGACCGTCCATGAACCGTCGTCTTCGCTGGCCTGGTCAAGTCGCTTGCCCGGTGCCGCGGCCGTTGCCGGATCGGGCTCCTTGCGTTGCTGATGTTGGTCATCGGGCGGCAGCGTCATGCGCCTCCGTCCGGCGGTTGGCCCGGCCGAGACACGCGTCGGTGAGCGTGCATCGTTCGCTCCTTGGCCTCCGCGCCCCCGATGCGAAAGAGGGCGGATTGGAGGGCGATGCCAGCAGCGGCTTTGTGAGCGGGCGGGGTGGTGGCGCTGTAGCTCGATGCGTCGGCGACTCGCGCCGTGGCGGATGGGTGGGTTGTCATGGAGCGGTCCTCCGAGAGTTGGTCGTGTGCCGGTTGGTCGGCGGGCACGAAGAAGCGGCCGGTGCCGTCGGGCACCGGCCGCTGGTTGAGCAGGGCGGGCGTTACATCTCTGCGGTTGTCATGTCCCTTGGCAGCCTCGACATGGGCGAGCGCTGCTTGATGGCGGGGCTTGCTGCTGCGCGCCTGGGTTAACTAGCAATGCTGTGGAGAGCACTTTCTTCACACCGACTTGTTTCATGGTGGCCGGAGATCACGGTCTGCAGCCAGGATCTTCGAGGCGGTGGTCGGGGTCGCTCGCTTCACACCTGCCGCCTGCGGGCTGGCTTTTCTTCGGCCTGCGTCCCGGCCATCGCCGCTGGCGGGGAGTGGCTTGAGAGAGGCCTGTGCTGCTGAAAGTCGGTGTGCCCTCCTCGCTCGTCACAGGTTCTGGACGAGGAGAGGATACGGATGGCTGGCAAGGTCGTCATCGGCGTCGATCCGCACAAGGCGAGCTGGACCGCGGCGGCGGTCGACAGCTCGCAGCGGGTGCTGGCTGTGGTGCGTGTAGAGGTTAATCGCGACGGCTACCGGCAACTGCGCCGCTTCGCCCGCCGATTCCCTCGTGCGGTGTGGGCGATTGAGGGCGCTGGTGGACTGGGCGCGCCGCTGGTGACGCGGCTGGCAGCCGATGACGTCCGGGCGGTCGACGTGCCAGCCAAACTCGCCGCCCGGGTGCGCCTGTTGTCCACCGGCCACAACCGGAAGAACGACCAGGCGGATGCCGTCTCCGTCGCGGTCGCCGCGCTGACCGCGCAAGGCCTGCACAGCGTTGAGACAGACCAGACCACAGCGGCGCTGCGGGCGTTGACCGAGCATCGTGAGGATCTGGTGCGTACCCGCACCCAGACCGTTAACCGGCTGCACGTCCTGCTCGCTCAGCTGCTACCCGCCGGCGCCGCAGCTAACCTCACGGCCGACGGCGCGGCGGCGCTGCTGCGGACCGTGCGTCCCCGCGAGCTGCTGGCCCGCACGCAGCGCCAGATCGCGGTCGACCTCGTCGACGAGGTCCGGCGCCTGGACCGGCGCATCAGCGCGGCCGGTGACGCCATCACCGCTGCCGTCGCCGCGTCCGGCAGCACTCTGACCCGCCTTTACGGCGTCGGCGACATCGTCGCCGCCATCGTCCTCGCCCGCGCCGGCTCGGTCAGCCGGTTCGCCTCCTCGGCGCACTTCGCGTCCTTCGCCGGCGTCGCCCCGATCGAAGTCTCCTCCGGCGACGTCGTTCGCCACCGACTCTCCCGGGCAGGGGACCGCCAACTCAACCGCGCCCTGCACGTCATCGCCATCACCCAAATCCGCGGCGACACCGCAGGCAGGGCCTACTACCAGCGCAAACGACAAGCCGGGAAGAGTCACCGAGAAGCACTACGCTGCTTGAAGCGCCGCCTCGCCGACGTGGTCTATCGAACCCTGCTCCACGACGCCAACACCTCGTTCGGAACTTTCTCTTGACACAGAGAGGCGCCGAAGAGGTCACTGGTTCGATCCCAGTATCGCCCACCATAGATACATGCAGGTAGGAAGCCCGTCGCCGGTTCAGCCGGTAACGGGCTTGCGCCCTGTTGCCCTTAAATTGGGAGCAGATTGGGAGCAGGGCGTTCGGCTCTGGTGTCCGATCGCCGTGGGTCGCCCGGCGGCGGTATCGGGTTTCCGGTCCCGACCGGGCTGGCCGGCTAACGCAGGACTTGGAGCTACCGGTACCTGGCCCCACGGACGAAAGGGTAGCCCCGCTATCGCTCACGTGCCTGACTGATGGCCGCCGGTCCGGTGTGCCGACCACTCACCGGTCCACGTCGCCAGGTCGTGTACCCAGCTCTCGGTGCTCTGCCGGGACTTGGTCGACCACTTCGATGCGTTCTCTGACGCGAAGTCGTCCAACACCGTGCGGTCGGTCGCGGTCCATGCGGGAATCTGCGCCAGCCACTCTTCTGCCTGCTCGGCGCTGTGGCCGCTGCCGATCAGCCACTGGACGAGCAACGCGAGTTCAACCGCCGGGTGCGCTGTCATCCAGGCCCCTGGACGCGTACGTCTGGTAGGCATCGGGCGAACCGGTCAGGACGATGACTGTGCAATTCGGCTGGTACGCGACAAGAACATCGACGTTGGTGGACAGGTCGATGGTTGGGGTGGTGGTGATGAGCCGGCCGCCGGCTGGTGGGACGACACGCAGCGGCATCGGTTCGGTCGGCCAGACGGTCATCCGCGCGACGCCTTTGGTGTCGGTGTTCGCGCTCTGGCCGTCGACGTAGCCGCTACTGATGGGGATGGACAACCACGTGTTGGACAGGAGACGTTCCCACCGGGAGGCACGATCTTGGTCGCCCCAGCCACCATCTACTTGAATGCAGCACCGATGAAGACGGCGGCGACCGTCGCTACACCACCCGAAGCCGTCGCAAGGAGCATTAACCGCTGATATCTGGTCAGCCGCTCCTGCTCATCTCCCCTCGGAGCGGTCTGACTGGGAGCTGGCGGCGACGTCTTAGCGACCTGGCTGGCAAGGCGAACGACGAGCACGGATCCAATCACGGCCCAGAGCAGGCCGAACGCCTGGAGGCTGGAAAGCAGTACATCTAGTGCCTCATGGTTGCCAATGTCGAGTCTCCCATTCGCCACCAGGCTGATCCACCAGAGTAAGAAACCCGGAAGGGCGTTAGCTAGGTACAGGACGGCCGGTCGACGTCGTTCACTCCACAACAGGACCATTAGGCCAGTAGCCCCCGCTGTTGCACCGAGGATCTCTAGCACGCCCACCATGCGGAAATTGGGGTACGCTGCCGGTGCGCCGATTAGTACGGCAAGACCGATGAGCGCTAGCACACCGCCGGCGAACCAGCGACGTGGCGAGCCCGCCGACCGCTGGACCTTGGCCTCTCGGTCCTGTTGGACAGCCTTGGGCGTGCCATCTGTAGGCACAGATATATGCATGTCTCAGATTGTCGCAGAGCAGGCGCCAACCTTCGCCCCCTGCCGCCGCGCGAGCTCGTTGACCCGATCGTCCAGGAGGCGGCCGCTTGGCCTGACATCTACGGTCACCCTCGGCGACGAGGGCTTCGTGGCAGATCAACACGACCGTGCGCCTCGCGGCGGACGAGTGCGCTTCGACGGCCGCCAGCTGTAGAAGTTCTCGAGGTTGATGGCCTTGCGAGCACTGCCTGTACCGCCTGGGATCGGCGCTGCGGTGTCCGCCGTGTCCGGCAGTGACTCCGAAAGTCGATGGCCATGTCGACTTAGTCGGTGCGATGACCGACATCTGGGTCGCTAGCTCAACTGGATAGAGCAGCCGCCGTGGATCGTCTCGGACGACCTGTGGGCCGAGATCGCGCCGCTGCTGCCGCTGCGGCCTGCACGACCGCTGGGTGACCGCAAGGTGTTGTGCGGGATCCTGTTCGTGCTCTACACCGCGATCCCGTGGGAGCACCTGTCGCAGGAATTGGGCTTCGGGTCGGGAATGACCTGCTGGCGCCGGCTGCGGGACTGGAACGACGCTGGCGTGTGGCAGCGGCTGCACGAGGTGCTGCTCGGCGGGCTGCGGACGGCCGGGCAGTTGGGCATGTTCCGGGCGGTGATCGACGGGTCCTACGTCCGAGCGCTCAAGGGCGGCCCAAAACCTGTCCGAGCCCGGTCGACCGCCGCGAGCCAGGCTCGAAACACCACGTCATCACCGACGCGGGCGGCATCCCCCTCGCCACGGCGCTGCCCGGCGGCAACCGCCACGACGTCACCCAGCTCATGGCCCTGGTCGACAAGGTCCCCCGGATCAAGGGCATCCGAGGCAGACCCCGGCAGCGACCGCAGCGGATCTACGCCGACCGGGGCTACGACTACGATTGCTACCGCCGTCAGCTACGTGCCAAGGGCCTCACCCCGGTCATCGCCCGACGCGGCACCGACCACGGTTCCGGACTCGGCACCCGACAGTGGGTCGTCGAGCAGACCATCGCCCTACTGCATTAGTTCCACCGCCTACGCATTCGCTGGGAGATTTGCGACGACATCCACAAAGCCTTCCTCACCCTCGCCTGCGCCATCATCTGCTGGCGCCGACTCCAACGGTCAAAGAGTTAGGAGCTCGTACTCGTCGAGACCGTCGCGCCGCTCATCAGCCCATACAGCCTGGTCGCACGACGACCCGCAGCGCTTTTCCAACCAGAAGGCATCGCCTGGCCGCAGGCCCAGCGACGCCTGATAACGGCTACACAACCAGCCACCGTTCGGCCCGCACCTCGGCGTGTGAACCGACCCGGCCGATCGCGGGGGAACCAGCGCTCCTTCCGGGCGATCCTCAGGCGCCTGGGCCCGAGGCGATGACTTGTCTGGAGTTTGGCGCGGACGGGGGTGACGGCTCGCCGTGCCACCATGTGTGGGTGATCTACGACCCCGACGGCGACCCCGACGCGTTCGACCCCAACGATCTTGATGTGGTGAACGCCTACCTCGACAACCCCACTGTCAAGGCCCTACATGAGGACTTAGGGGGTGTCTCAGTTGGTGAGGTTGTGGCCTCGGGCATGATCTTCTATTTATGGCGGATGTTGTCGGGGACATGGTCCAGACCTGGGCGCCGGAGGACTTGTGGGCGGTTGCGCAGCCGTTGATTCCGGTGGCTGCGAGACGGCCTCAGGGCGGTGGGAGGCGCCGGGCTGATGACCGGGCTGTCCTGGCGGCGATTGCGTACATGGTGCAGGCCGGTTGCTCGTGGCGGAAGCTGCCCGCTGCGTTGTTCGGGGTGTCGCGGCCGACGGTGCACCGCCGGTTCACTGAGTGGACCCGGTACGGATTGTGGGAACAGATCCATCACGAGCTGCTGCACCGGTTGAACGTGGCCGGTGGGATCGACTGGTCCAGAGCGATGATCGACTCGATCAGTGTCCGGGCGCTGAAAAGGGGGATCTGACCGGGCCAAACCCGGTCGACCGCGGCAAACCAGGCTCGAAGATCCATGTCTTGTGCGACCGGCGGGGCGTACCGCTGCAGGTGCTGATCTCAGCCGCGAACACCCCGGACGCGCAGTTGCTGTTCCCGTTGTTGGATGCCTTCACGCCGGTGCGGGGCCGTCGCGGCCGGCCCCGCCGTCGTCCGGGCAAGCTGCACGCGGACAAGGCCTACGACCACAAGGCGATCCGGGCCGAGGTCCGCCGCCGGGGCATCGTCGTGCGAATCGCCCGCAAAGGCGTCGAGTCCTCCCAGCGTCTCGGGCGGCACCGGTGGATCGTCGAGTCGTGCCTGTCCTGGATCACCAACAACCGCCGCCTCGCGCGCCGCTACGAACGCAAAGCCGAACATTTCCAAGCCTTCGCCGACCTCGCCGCCATCCTCATCTGCCACCGCCGACTCGCAAAGATCACCAACTGAGACACCCCCTAAAGGGCCGTCGGTGGCCCTCATCCACCTCTGACGACGCATCTCGGGATCCGTCCAACCTGCGATGAGGCGCAGGTCAGAGGCAGTCCCGGCAAACCGTGCCGCCGGCCGGGAACATGGCCAGCCCGTACGTCAACATGCATTGCTCGCAGCGGCGCTCGCGTTTCAGCGTGCATGTGCAGTGTCCGGAGGGACAGCGGGGCTCGCTGCAGGTGGCGCAAAGGCCGGCTACCTCGAAGAGGTTGCCGCACACCTCGCACTCGGCCTCAGTCGGCTGCCGCTGGGCCGGCACGCCGGTCCGGGGTGGGGAGAACGTCTGCCACGGGGCGTGGTCCGTCACCAGGACGGAGATCAGGTAGCCGTCGCACCACGCGGCCTGCCCGTAGAGCGGGTCGCTGCTGTGTCCGGAGCGGTAGCGGATCGTGGTGCTGTCGGCGGTGAACGCCGCGCCGTCGGCACGCCACGGGTCGCGCAATGCGGCGGCGACCAGCTCTGTCTGGGACTGGTCGCTGCCGCGAGCCGGCGGGTAGATGCCCTTGGCCATGGCGAACGACACGGCGCCGTCTGCGTCGTAGAGCACGACCGCGCCGAAGCTGGCAAGGTGTTCGGCCGCACGGACGACGCAAGCGGCGCGTGACGCGCTGGACTTGCGGTAGAGCGTGACAATGTCGCCGGCCGTGGGCGTTTGGTCGCCGAAGCAGCCGGACACCACCGCGTCGGGCAGCAGCACTCGGGCAGCGAACAGGTCGCAGGCGTCGTCCTCGAAACGGTCGTCGGCGGCCATCAGGATGCTGGTGCCGAGATTTGTGTCGGTGTTCTGAAGATGGTGGCCGAGTTCGTGTAGCGCGGTGAACTGACGACGACCTGGGGAGGCCGACACGGTCACGCAGAGCGTTGGCGGCTGGGCTTCGTCGTTGTAGCTGCCCGCCACCGAGCATTCCCCGGCGGTCGGCGAGATCTCATCGACCAGCCGCACCTGCACGTCCGGCCAGGTCTGCATCTCGGCGAGCGCATCGACGCGCAGCCGGTCAAGTGCGCCGGGCTGGCGCTGTTCCACCAGGTCCAGCATGTCCATGGCCTGCGTCTTCACGGCGGCCGATTTTGTCCTACTCGCCATGCTCGGCTCCGCTTGTCTCGGTTTCGGAGGCTGCGAGCCATTGGCCGATCCGCCTGCGCCAGTCCGGGGCGGCGCCGCCAGTCTGACGAAACGCCATCGCGAACGTTCCAGTCCCGGCTCGAAGCCGTGCGACGTCTTCCGAAACGCCCAAACGGCGGGCGATCGACCGCCATACGGTCCGCCATCGCGGCTGCTCCAATTCCACCGCAAGGTCCGCAGGTAGCCCGCCCGTCGTCGCCATGATTTCGTCGGCGGCGTAGCCAAGCAGTTGAGCCAGGACCTCGGCCTGCTGCCGGGTCACCTGCTGCTTTCCCTGCACAATTTTCATGACGGTGGGCTGTGGGAGCCCGAGAGCGGTGATCACGGCAGGTAGTCCCGCACGGGCGGCAGCCGACTTAAGGTTCACGGCCTGCGCTGTTTGTACCGGGACCAGCGGCGCGGCTCCCAGGACCTCAAGATCGTCCGACAGGCTGGCGCGGACCGCGATACTGCTGTCGGAAGGATCGACAGCTGGCCGTCCTCGACGGGTGCCTGGAGGGGGTGTGCGTATGGTGCCGGCCAAGGTGTCGGCGCACCAAGCGGTGATGTTGGCGGACCAGTTGTCGATAGCGCGGCTAAGCGTCCCGGTCGGGATCGAGGTGGTCAGCCCTGCCCATGCTGTGACCTCAACTGGAAGCGTTGTGCAGTCCGGGCTAACGAGGAGACTTTGCTCGTCTTCCCCGGTCGGCTCGACCGACACCGGCACGACCTGCCAGTGCCGCCCCTCCGCAGAGAGGAGCAGTACCAGCTGCGAGACGTTGTCCCATTCGGCCTGCCACACCTGTCCGGTCGCTGGTTCGACCTGGCAGGGATCGCCGAGCCGGTTACGCACAGCCGCAGTGGTCAGTGTGCGGGGGACCTGTAGCGACTCCGCGAGGCGGCGCAGGCGGTCAGGCAGCTCGGCCGTCACCATGAACCTCCTCTGGCGCTGGGGCACGCTCTACCAGTAACTGACGGCGCACCAGCCAGATTGTCCAACCTGAGCAAGTGGGTGGCGCTGGCGTGCCCCTCTAGGGCACCTATTAGCCGGTACACAGCACCAGTACCTCCCGCCCGATCTGCTCGGGGTCGTCGCAGGCGCCGGTAAGCTCCTGAATCAGGACCTTCAACTTCTTGATCTTGGTGTAGGCGGTGCTGCGTCCACAGCCCAGATGCGCCTGAACGGCCGAAACGTCGACAAGCAGAGGGAGTAGCTGGCGCTCCTGGGACGTGAGCTGGGCGAAGATGCTGGCTGCGAGGTCGATCTGCTCTGACGCCTCCAGCTGAACCTCCCATGCAAGGTCCGGAGACAGCTCGGTGGCCTGGACCGGGTGGCGCTCCTCGTCAATCGCACGGGACTCCGGGTCGAGCGTCGCAGGGAAGCGCTGCACGATCACCACTACGAGCTGATGCAGCTCGACACTCTGACCATCGGCGGCTTCAAGCACCTCCCGCAATATGGCCGTCAAATCAGCAGCGTGGGCGACCGGAGGTCGCCGGGTCGGATCACTCCAGCGAACCGCTCGGGCAGGCACCCGATAGGCAGCGGCAACTAGGTCCTCGATGCGCCCACCCCAGGGCGGCCCGTCGGTGTCTGACAAGCGCCACCGCCCCGCACCCGGCTCGCCTTCGGCAACCATCTCGAACGTCGAGTCCTCGGCCAAGTGCTCTCGGAGTCGGCGCAGCACCGATCCGACGTCGGTCTTGCGGACCTGGTCAACTAGCCAGTTATATACAATTTTGGACAGCAGTGGCTGCATGGACTCGTCGTCGCTTGCCCCTGTAAGGATCGCCGTGACCGTCCGCTCCCAGCGTTGCTCGGCAAAGTCCTGCACAAAGTCAGCCACAAGATCGTCATCCATGCGCCGAGCATTGTGCAGGATCGGAAGACGTTTCAACTGCGTCCGCATGACCTTGATCAGCAGTTCGAGGAAGTCACTGCCGACCTGGCCTTCACGCAGGTTCGCCAGGATGGAAACCCCGATCTCCCCTCAACATAGACGACAAGGTCTTGGCACCACATCCGGCCGAGGTAGGGCAGCAGGACCACCCCCGTGCTGCCTGCTGCCCCTACCTTCCGCGCGAGTCGGAGCCGCTACCTCTTCGCCAGTTCGCGGATCTTCTCCTGCCCCCGCACGGAGACATTCAGCGCGGCGAGCGCGCTTACGATGACATCGACGTCGAGCAGGCCATCGGTGCGGAGGTCGTCCAACACATTGCGGGCGCGATCCTGATCGAACTTCGGGCCGTAGCCGTTGTTGCCGTAGAACTTCAAGCGGTCCAGGTGCTCGCGCAGCCGTTCGTCGAGTACCTCGGTCTCCCCGGTTAGCAAGTTGACGGCACCGGTGACCATCGCCCAGCCGCGCATAGGATTGGAGACGCTCTCCACCACACACAGCGCCGACCCCCGCGCCCTGGCGATCGCCAGGGCGAGCACCTCACTAGTGGGAACGTACGCCAGGACCGGGCCGCGGACGCCGGGCAACGGACTGGACCGCGTGGTCAGGTGGTTGCGGCCGCGGGTGAACCGGCTGAGCACCTGGCTGCCCGCACCGTTGTCGAACGAGTGGGTCACCAGAACGACGGTGCCGCCCGAGTGGGATGCTTCCGCGTCCAGCCACCGCAGGGCCAGCGCTGAGGCGGTGTCCCAATCTCGTTCCGGATCGTCGTCCGGCACCCATGCAGCGCGGTAGGGGATCGACACTCCCGGTTCTGCAGTCATCTGACCATTGTGCTCGCTCCGGCCCATAAGGGCCGGCTTCGCCACGTGCGCTGTCCGGATGTTGAATGCTGTCCGAAAGTCAGCTGCGATTGCCGCCGATCGTCACTGCTGCTGTGTTGGACAGTGCTGGCAAGATCGTCGCCATGCTCGTCACCCTGTCGCCCGGCGCCCAGACATCCCACGTGCTCGACCTGCTGTTCCGGGCCAAGGCCACGATCGGGAATAACCACGGTGACCTGACCAGGTACCTGGACTGGGCGAACGAGAACGCCCGGGTTCTGCGCAACCAGATCCGGCCCACCGACATCGACCGGCTCATCTTCACGCCGCGGTTCTGGCGCCTGGCCGAGATCGGCGACCGCCGTGACCGGTTCACCCAGGACCTGCTCAGCGCCGAGCTCACCGAGCGGGCCGACGTGTGGGAACAGGCATGGTCAGCGCTCAAGGCCGAGATCGACAGGTGGAGCTCCGACGCCTACGTGATAGTGGTGGACACCAGCGTCTTCATCCATCACCCAGACAAGATCCGCGACATCGCGTACGCGGATCTGCTCAACATCGGGTACGAAGAGGTACGCCTCGTGGTGCCCCGGGTGGTGCTCGACGAGTTGGACCGGCTCAAGGAGTCGGGCAACCAGCAGAGCCGATGGCGTGCCGCGCACACCCTAGGCGTTCTGGACGAGCTGCTGGAGCACCCGCGATCGCGCGTTACGATCCGCGAGGCCGACAACCACAAAGAGGTCATCGAGACCGGCGGTGTCCCCCACGACAAGGTCACCATCGAGGTGCTGTTCGACGATGCGTACCACGTTCGGCTGACCGACAACGACGACGAGATTATCGACAGGACACTCGCGCTGCAGCCCTACACCCGAACGCTCCCCGTCCGGCTGCTGACCATGGACACGAGCATGGCCCTGCGCGCCCGGATGCTCGACGTACGAGTCCTCAAGCCAACCAAGGACATCGGCGACGAGCCGGCGAAGCCCGGGCCCAAGCCGACGGTCAAGACCAAAGCCGCGCCAGTCCGGTAGGCGTCGCATGATGTGGCGAGAATTCCCAGCCGGGCCGCCCTGATGCGGGAGCGCGGCTGCCGGTCCGGCCAGGGTACTGCGGCACCAGCCGCACCGTTCCTTGGCGGATGACCACCATTACCTGCGCCTGCCGCGCCGAGGGACGCGACTGCCGCACCAGCCGAAAGGCGAACATGATCCGTGTGATGGCAGCCGTATGGTTCCTACCAAGACGGCGTACCCTCGCGAAGGGCGGTTGACCCCGTTGGCGACCTTGATCCAGCTGACGGCCGAGCAAGTCGAGCTCGTCCGCTACGGTGTACTGTCCGACGCCACCTTCCGGCCGATGCCGATGGCGGCGGTCAGGTCGTTCGAGTCGGCACGAGAAGGCGCACGGCGCGCTCGCCGTGCACCGGTTCGGAGAGCGGCTGAGCCTCGCCGGCGCATCGACTCCCTAGACCGCGAGGTCGCCGCCGAGTACTGGAAGCACCAAACGATCGAGCTGGCACTGCTGATCGGCAACGTCGACCTGCCCGGCTCGCCTGGCGCCGAATGGGCGGTAGTAGCGCTGGCCCGAGCGCACGCACTCGGCAGGCTCGGCAGCGGGACGACCGGCGTACGCAACCTGGAGATCCGGAATTGGACCGTGCTGCCCACACCAATCCCGGTGGACGCCATCATCAGCGGGCTGCCGGTCAACGAAGCCCACTGGTGGCGGCGGAATCTACATGCTTCGGCCAGGCCGATCCCGCCCAGCACCGACGAGGCGACTCTTCGCCAGCTGCGGAAACGGATCGCCGACTTCGACGAGATAGTCCGGTCCGTGCTGCTCCCACCCGTAACGGCCGGTGGCGCCGAGGTCGCAGGGCGGCCTGCCGTGCAGGAAGCCCGGGACGCCAACATGACTGCGGCTCGTCTGTTCTCCCCGGACTGGCGCGACCTCGAGCCGGTCCCGCTATCCGACGAGCCGTCAGCCGAGGTGGCAGCTTTTGTCGCGCAGCTTGGGACGGACGAGAATGACCTGATCCAGGACGACATCATTCCCTTCAAGGGTTGGGAGCAGCATCGGTCGCAGGGCGGCTGGGTGGAGTTTCAGTCCGAGGGGCGCCGGCTGCTGGTCAAGAACATCAACTTCAAGCGGGCTGAGACGCAGACCGGCGCGGACCTGGTCTACTGGCGCAGCGAGCCGGACGCCTTCGTAATCGTGCAGTACAAGGTGCTGGATCGTGACAGCCAAGGACTGATCCACCGGATCAATGGCAACGATCGCCTGCTCGGCCAACTACAGGCGATGCTGGCCTGCACCCGGCCGGACGGCGTCCCGCCCGCGAAAGCCGGTGACTTCCGGCTGGGAGGTACAAGCGCGTTCGTCAAGTTCGCTCATCCGATGACCAAGCCGCATGCCGATCATCAGCTGATCGACGGGCATTATCTTCCCGCAGAGTTGGTCCAGCTGATGTATGCGGAACCGGATCAGGGGCGCGGCGGCGGCAAGATGCTGCGCTTCCCACCGGAGCGCAGCATCGATCCTGAGACGTTCTCCCGGCTGGTCCGCGACTGCTGGATCGGCACCTCGGGCAAGGCTAGCGATGCCCTCCACCGGTTTCTACCGGGTCTGCGAGCAATGCCACCCGCGCACTTGGTCGTCGCCTACGACGAGCGTCGCCGCTGACGATGCAATGCCTCGGGCTCGCCTGTCAGCCAGGACCGCGACCGCCGGAGGCGAGGTCCGGCGACGGCGTGGTCGCCGCAGCCATGATCGACCGCCTCGTCCACCACGCCGAGGTCATCTTGATGAAAGGGCGACAGCTACCGAATCGAGGATCGTGAGCTCAGCCACCAAAACCTGCGACTAAAGATCAACCAAATCGAGGTGGTCCAGTTTCAGCCGGGCCACAGTAGTCACAGGGTGCTCCGCGGGTGCTCCGGCGCGATGGACGGGGCCGGCGCGCGACGGACTTAGCCGGAAGCTATCCCGCTGAGCTAGGGTCTGACCGCGAACAGATGGACTCACGCGCCCCCACTGGACCAGATGACTCGGCCAAGATCATACTCTTAATCCGCGGGTTCGGGGTTCGAGTCCCTGGCGGCGCACCAACGAGCAAGGCCCTGACCTGGTGGTTCACACCGGCTCGGGGCCTTTTCGTGTTTCGCGGGCGTGGTGGGTGGTCGCTCGGTGCTCGGGAGCCGTTGGACCGCGCTGGCGTTGCTGGGACATGTCGTTGTTCCGTGGACGCCTGCGCTTATCGTCATTTCTGAGGTGGCCAGCCTGCATCGGGCCTTCGGGGTCATTGGCGCATCCGCCCGCCGCAGGGGCGACCGGCTTCCTTCGAGCACCCACGCGGAGCCGGTCGTTGGCGATTAGTACTGCAACGGCAGTTTGGATGCCGTGTAGTGCATGATGTCTGCCGTGACGATGGCCGAGGTCGATGCGTGGGCGGCGGAGTTGGATCGGTTGCACGCGCGGATCGGCGGTCGGTTCCGGCGCGCGGAGCCGCGGGCTCGGGTGCGGCTGCCGACCACGACGCCGATCGGAGCCGGGGGTGGCGCCCGGGGTGCGGATGCGGTCGGTGTACGGAGTACCTGTGTGGGCTGGCCGCCGGGTTGCAGCGCAAGAACGGCTGGACCCGCAAAGGCCGGGCTGTCACCATGAGAGTGACAACCCGGCCTTTGTTGATTCCGCTATATCAGCGGCGATCGCGAGGCGGGTTCGGATCGTTGCCCGGGTACACAGTGTCCGAGTCACGGATCCGTCCGTCGCGACCATGGATCACCACCTCACCGCCGCCCGTGTTCCCCACAATCTGGCGGGCACGGTCTGCGGCGTCCGCCTGGGTGCGTTCGTGGCCGCTACGCCGCGCCGCTCCCGGCTTCGTGATGTCCCACCCACCGTCCGGGTTGGGCTGTACATGTCGCTCGTTCCGAGACAAAGCATTCACCTCCTGCCTTGATCTAGACACATCCAGCCCCGGTCACGTCCCGTGGCGTGGTGTAGGTCGCCTGCGTGAGGCTCTGTGCGTTGTTCAGTTTTCCGGTTCTCGGTCGGGCTGGCAACGGGTCTGGTCAGGCAGCGATGAGGTCGCTGGTGGGGGTCTTCGCGGGGGTGCTGATCTGGGCCATGCTGCCTTCGGCGAGGTAGCGGCGGTCGCCGGTTTGCCATTCGTCGTGGGCTTCGACGAGGACGGCGCCGGCGAGGCGGAGCAGGGCTTCGGGGTTGGGGAACACGCCGACGACGTCGGTGCGGCGTTTGATCTCCTTGTTCAGCCGTTCCAACGGGTTGGTCGACCAGATCTTTTTCCAGTGGCTGGGCGGGAATCCGGTGAAGGCGAGCAGGTCATGCGCGGCGTCGCGGAGCATGGTCTCGACCTTGGGTAGTTGCCGGCCGAGCATGCCGGCGATGACGTCGAGCTGTTCACGGACGTGGGCGGCGTCGGGTTGGGCGAAGATGGTGCGGATCGCTGCGGCGACCATCTCGGCGTTGCCTTTCGGGACCTGGGCCAGGACGTTACGCAGGAAATGCACCCGGCAGCGTTGCCAGGCGGCGCCGAGCAGGACCGCGGCGATGGCCTGCTTCAAACCGGTGTGGGCGTCGGAGATGACCAGCTGCACCCCGCCGAGGCCACGCGCTTTGAGTGAGCGCAGGAACGCGGTCCAGAAGGCGCCGTCTTCGCTGTCACCGACGGCGAACCCGAGTACTTCCCGCCAGCCGTCGGCGCGCACGCCGGTGGCGACCACGATCGCCTGGGACACCACCCGCCGGTTGACCCGGGCCTTGCAGTAGGTCGCGTCCAGGAAGACGTAGGGGAACGCTGCCGAGGCGAGGGACCGGTCCCGGAACGCGCCCACTTCCTCGTCCAGGTCGGCGCAGATCCGCGACACCTCCGACTTCGAGATCCCGGAGTCGGCACCCAACGCCTTGACCAGGTCGTCGACCTTGCGCGTGGACACGCCGTGCAGGTAGGCCTCCATCACCACCGCGAACAGCGCCTGATCCACCCGCCGGCGCCGCTCCAACAGGCTCGGGAAGAACGAACCGGTGCGCAGCTTCGGGATCCGCAAGTCCAGATCACCGGCGGTCGTGGTCAGCGTGCGCGGGCGGTAGCCGTTGCGCTGCGCCACCCGGGCTTCGCTGCGCTGATGCGGGGCAGCGCCGATCACCGCGGTCAACTCCGCCTCGATCAACGCCTGATAGATCGTCTCCGCCGCCTGCCGGACACGATCATTCACCTCCGCTGCCTTGAGTGCATCCAGCACCTCCAACAAGGCAGACTGATCCAGGGTCATCGCGTACTCCGTCCTCTGCGTGTTCTTGGTCGTTCACACAGAGACTCACGCGATGACCCACCTCTATCCCGGCGGCACGCCGAAGCAGGTCAGCTTCTACACCACCCGGCGGGACGCAACCTCCAGCCCCAGACAGGGGGCACTCCTCCGGAGGCTTGGGAGAGTGTGAGGTCGCGGTCTTACCTGACGCCTGTTTGCGGCCCCAGGTGGTCCCGATATGGTCCCGTTGATCTTGCTGGCTGACCAACGGACAAGGCCGCGTTTCATTGCCCGTACGCCGGGAACGTGCCTTGTGCCATCTGCGCGCGTCTGCGAATGGGGGAACTCGTGATAGGGCCTGTGCAGCTTTTGATGATCAGTTTCAAGGGTGACCGGATTCCCCCTGAAGTGCGCAAGGAGATGAAAGACCTGCTCGCTGATCATGAACAGGTGCGGGTGCTCGATGTCGCAACGGTCGTAATGCATAGAGATCGCACGATCGAACAGCATCATGACCCGGACTTGCTGGCGGCTAGTCCGAGACACTCCGGCGACCTGGTGGATCGACTGCTGCTTGGGTCTGGAGCGGCGGCGGTGATGGGGGAAAGCACCTCAGGTGGATCGGGTTACCTGTTTAAGGGCGACGAGATCCCGCACTTGAGGCGGTGGATTTCGCCAGGTACCGGCGCTATCGTCCTTCTCCTCGAACACCTGTGGGCCATTCCACTGCGTGACGCTGTCTTGCGTACCGAAGCCTCTCCCGTCACTGACGCGTGGATCGGCCGAAGTGTCAAGCCCCGGGTTTGATGGAGAGTTGGTTAGCTGGTTTTTAGGGGTGCGGTGACCGGGTGGGTCATCGCGTGTAGCGCCTCGTGTTCGGCGGGCGGGATGTGCCCGAGCTCGCCGTGCAAGCG
>NZ_JAMWEG010000032.1 GCF_025460765.1 Micromonospora sp. MA102 | reverse complement strand
TCCCAACCAGCAGAACCCTCCGAAGAAGACCTGCCAGTCCGGGGTATAAATCAATTTGGCACTGGCTTATCAAGCACCCTGTTGAGTTCTCAAAGAACAACCACACACCATCCGGAAACCCCACATCAGCAGGACCCCGTCCGGGGCAACCTCTCTAACTTACCCGGCCCGACTTTCGCTGTCAACCTCGTGTTTGAGGTATCAACTTGGTTCGGTCCGATCCACGCTGACGCACGCCGTAGCCGGCGGTCGTTGCTGTCGTGGATTCCGGCGGACCGGCCGATCGCCGCTTTCGCGGCCACCCGCCCGGCTCCCTGCCGGCTTTCGAACTCTACCCGGTCGGCTTCGCGATCGCAACCCCGGTCTCTCGGAGTCTCTCGCACCGCCCGGATCCTCAGTCTGGCTCGGCGTTGCCGCCACCAGCCTGGCGCCCGTTCTCGGCCGGCTTGTCCGGCCTCCCGCGTGCAGAGAGAAAGTTACGCGGACGGCCCCGAGAAGGCAAATCAGTGATCGTCACTGTGGTTACCCGGTGCGCCGCGGGGCCCGATCGGCAGACGGCCGGACTCGGACCGGACCACCGCGGGCTCATCCGTGCCAGAGTGTTCGGCATGGACGTGTCCCGGTTCCCGGCGGAGACGCTCGCCGAGGAGGCCCTGCTCGGGCTCCTGCTGCCGTTCTGGCAGCTGGTCATCGGCGCCTTCGTGCTCGCCGTCGTCCTGGCATCGGTGGGACGTCTCGTCCGGCGCGGCCCCTCGCGGATGACCACGGCCCTGCTCGTCACCGCGCTGGCCATCGCGGGCTTCACCGTCGTCGGCGTGCTCCTGGAGAGCTGACGCGGGCTCGGAAGGCTGAGAGACCTCAGAGCCGCCGGTTGGCGAGGCTCGGCAGCTCGACGCGGATCGTCCGCAGCCGCTCCGTGTCCAGGTCGGTGACGGCCAGACCCGGCCCGTCGGCCACCTGGGTCAGCACCGTCCCCCACGGGTCCACCACCATGCTGCGCCCGAAGCAGGTCCGCCCCGGCTCGTGGTCGCCGGTCTGGCCGGCGGCCGCCACGAAGCACTGGTTCTCGATCGCCCGGGCTCGGAGCAGCACCTCCCAGTGGTCACGCCCGGTGTGCATCATGAACGCGGCCGGCACCACCAGCAGTTCGGCGCCGCCGTCGACCGCCAGTTGCCGGTAGAGCTCGGGGAACCGGAGGTCGTAGCAGATCGACAGGCCGACCCGGAGGCCCTCGACGTCGACCACCACGGGCTTGTCCCCCGGCGCCACGGTCGCGGACTCCTGGTAGGAGACGCGGCCGGGGATCTCCACGTCGTACAGATGGATCTTGCGGTAGGTGGCGGCGAGCGCGCCGCCGCGGTCGAAGACCAGCGAGGTGTTCCAGGTGTGCTCGGGGTCCGGCCCGGCCTCGTGGAACGAGCCGGCGATCACCCACATGCCGAGCCGGCGGGCGGCGTCGGCGAAGAACCGGCCCACCACCCCGTCGACCGGTTCGGCCGCCGGCATGCCGGCGGCGGGACCGAGGTAGTCGACGTACTCCGGGAGGACGGCCAGATCCGCGCCGGCCGCCGCGGCCCTGTCCAGCAGGGCCTCTGCGGCGGCGAGGTTCGCGGTGCGGTCCGCACGGGAGTTGAGCTGACAGACGGCGACGCGCATGAGCCTCAGCGTACGGTCGGACGGCGGACGGCGACAGGGCTCAGATGCTGGCCAGGACGAGCGCGCCGGCGGCGAACCCGAGACCGGCCAGTTGCACCGGGCGGAGCCGTTCCCGGTCGACCGCGAGGGCGAGCAGCACGGTGCTCGCCGGATAGAGCGCGGCGATGGCGGCCACCACGCTGAGGTGCCCCCGGCCGGCGGCGGCGAGGAACAGCGCGTTGGCCGCCGAGTCCAGCAGGCCGGCCGCCGCGGCCCAGCGGAGGACCCGCGGTGGGAGCCGCAGGCGTACGCCGGTGCGCACGGCGAGCGCCAGGCCGAAGGCGATCGAGCTGACCCGTACGGCGGCCACCGGCCACATGCCGGCGCCCTCGTCGGCTTGGCCGAGTAGCGCGAAGAAGATCCCGAAGAGCAGCCCGGCGCTGAGCGCCATGCCGATCAGCCGTCTGGACACCCGGCCGGTGGCCCCACCCTCCCCCAGGCTGACCAGCGCGATGGCCACGACGGCGAGCCCGGCGCCGGCCAACGCCACGGCCCCCGGCGAGTGGGCGGTGACCAGGCCGGCGACGATCGGCACGACGGCGGCGGTGATCGCGGTGATCGGGGCGACGACCGCCATCATGCCGCCGGCCAGGGCCTTGTAGAGCAGCATCACGCCGGCCGCGCCCGCCACGCCGGCGAGCAGCCCCCACGCCAGGTCCAGCGGGCCGGGCGTGCCCGGCACGATGAGCACGAGCGCGAGCAGCAGCGGGACGCTGAGCAGTTGCGACACCACGGTCACCGCGACCGGGTCGGCGTGCCGGGACGCCTTGCCGCCGGAGAAGTCGGCCGTGCCGAACGCGACCGCGGAGACCGCCGCGAGCACAATGGGGAACATCAGGCAGTCGTACCACAATATTGACCGCGAAGGATAGTGTGATGACCGACGCCGGAGGGCGGGTGGGGGCGGTGACCTCCGCGGTGGCCCGACAGGTACGCGAGCTGCGGGCCGCCCGCGGCTGGTCCTTCGAGGAGCTGGCCGGCCGCTCCGGGGTGAGCAAGGGCATGCTCGTGCAGATCGAGGGGGCGCGGACCAACCCGAGCGTGGGCACCCTCTGCCGGGTGGCCGACGCGTTCGGCGTCAACATCGCCCGGCTGCTGGAGCCGGCCGAGGAGAGCACCGTACGGGTCTCCCGGGCCGGCGACGCACCGGTGCTGTGGCGGGGCGAGCACGGCGGCACGGCGCGGCTGCTCAGCGGGCTCGGCGAGCCGGACCTGGTCGAGCTCTGGGACTGGCGGTTGGAGCCCGGTGAGGCGCACCGCTCCCCCGACCATCCGCGCGGCACCCGGGAGGTGCTGCACGTGCTCGACGGGACCGTCACGGTCACCGTGGAGGGCGTCGACCACGAGGTACGCGCCGGCGAGACGGTCGAGTTCCACGCCGACCGGGAGCACGGCTACCGCACCGCCGGCGACGAACCGGCGCGGCTGGTGATGGTGGCGGTCACCCCGTCGGGCGAGTGGGACCGGCGGACCCGGTCACGCGGACCGCGCCCGAGCTGACCCGGGCGCGGTCGCGGTGGCGGTCAGGCCGACTTCTCCTCGCGGTCCCGGCGGGCACGCCGACCGGTGAACTCGCGGGGCACGATCGTCGGGTTGACGTTCTCCAGGACGACCTCGCGGGTGATCAGCACCCGGGCGGCGTCGGGGTTGCTCGGCACCTCGTACATCACGGAGAGCAGGACCTCCTCCATGATCGCCCGCAGGCCGCGGGCGCCGGTGCCGCGGAGCATGGCCTGGTCGGCGATGGCCTCCAGCGCGGGCTGCTCGAACTCCAGCTCGACGCCGTCCAGCTCGAAGAGGCGCTGGTACTGCCGGACCAGGGCGTTGCGCGGCTCGGTGAGGATGCGGACCAGCGCGCTGCGGTCGAGGCTGCGCACGTTGGTGATCACGGGGAGCCGGCCGATGAACTCGGGGATCAGCCCGAACTTGAGCATGTCCTCCGGCATGACCTGGCTGAAGATGTCGTCGGTCGACCGCTCGGAGACCGACCGGAGCCGGGCGCCGAAGCCGGTGCCGCCGGAGCCGGTGCGGGCCTCGATGATCTGGTCGAGGCCGGCGAAGGCGCCACCGCAGATGAACAGCACGTTGGTGGTGTCGATCTGGATGAACTCCTGGTGCGGGTGCTTGCGCCCGCCCTGCGGCGGCACGTTGGCCACCGTGCCTTCCAGCATCTTCAGCAGCGCCTGCTGCACGCCCTCACCGGAGACGTCCCGCGTGATCGACGGGTTCTCCGACTTCCGGGCGATCTTGTCGACCTCGTCGATGTAGATGATCCCGGTCTCGGCGCGCTTGATGTCGTAGTCGGCGGCCTGGATCAGCTTGAGGAGGATGTTCTCCACGTCCTCGCCGACGTAGCCCGCCTCGGTGAGCGCCGTCGCGTCCGCGATCGCGAACGGGACGTTGAGCATCCGGGCCAGGGTCTGCGCCAGGTGGGTCTTGCCGCACCCGGTCGGGCCGAGCAGCAGGATGTTGGACTTCGCCAGCTCGACGCCGTCGCTGCCCGAACCCGGAGCGCCGGCCGCCTCGGCCTGGATCCGCTTGTAGTGGTTGTAGACCGCGACGGCGAGCGCCTTCTTGGCCTGCTCCTGACCGACGACGTAGTTGTCGAGGAACTGGCAGATCTCCATCGGCTTGGGAAGCTCTTCCCACTTCACCTCGCCGGACTCGGCCAGCTCCTCTTCGATGATCTCGTTGCAGAGGTCGATGCACTCGTCGCAGATGTAGACCCCGGGGCCCGCAATGAGCTTCTTGACCTGCTTCTGCGACTTGCCACAGAAGGAGCACTTCAGTAGGTCGCCGCCGTCACCGATCCGTGCCACCTACGTTCTCCCTGCACTCGTCGGCCGGTGCGCCGGCCCCTGACCTGCGGGCGCCGCGCGCCCGTCCGTCCTGTCGTCCCACCTCGCCGGTCCGACCCAACGAAGCGGCACAGACCCGACGTTACCCGCTGCCGGAGGTTTCTCCGACCCCCAAAACGGGTGTGTCAGAGGTCGGCCAGGAACGATGCCCCGGCCGACCTCCGACCGCACACTGCTCAGCCCGCGGCGTGAGACGCCAGCAGACCCTTCTTGCGGCTGGTCAGGATGGTGTCGACCAGCCCGTACTCCTTGGACTCCTCGGCCGTCATGATCTTGTCACGGTCGATGTCCTTGCGAACCTGCTCGATGGGGCGGTTGCAGTGCCGGGACAGCATGTCCTCCAGCTGCGTCCGCATGCGCAGGATCTCCCGGGCCTGGATCTCGATGTCCGACCCCTGGCCGTAGCCGCCCTCGGTGGCCGGCTGGTGGATGATGATCCGGGAGTTGGGCAGCGCCATCCGCTTGCCCGGGGTGCCCGCCGAGAGCAGCACCGCCGCCGCGCTGGCCGCCTGGCCCAGGCAGACGGTCTGGATGTCCGGGCGGACGTACTGCATGGTGTCGTAGATCGCCGTCATCGCGGTGAACGAGCCACCCGGCGAGTTGATGTACATGATGATGTCGCGGTCCGGGTCGGTGCCCTCCAGCGTCAGCAGCTGGGCCATCACGTCGTTGGCCGACGCGTCGTCCACCTGGACGCCGAGGAAGATGATCCGGTCCTCGAAGAGCTTGTTGTACGGGTTGGACTCCTTCATCCCGTACGACGTGCGCTCGACGAACGACGGCAGCACGTAGCGGTTGTGCACGGCCGCGAACTGGGGCGGCAGGCTCAGGTCGGTCATCGTCAGCTCCTCAGCTCAGGGTCCCGGCGCCATCCGGAACCTGCGCGGCCCCGATGATCACCTTGTCGATGAAGCCGTAGTCCATGGCCTCCTGGGCGGTGAACCAGCGGTCCCGGTCCGAATCCGCCTCGATCTGCGCCTGGCTCTGGCCGGTGTGGTGGGCGACCCGCTCCTGGAACATCCGCTTCGTGTAGAGCATCTGCTCGGCCTGGATCGCGATGTCCGACGCGGTGCCGCCGAGGCCACCGGACGGCTGGTGCATCATGATCCGCGCGTGCGGCAGGGCGTAGCGCTTGCCCTTGGTGCCCGCGCAGAGCAGGAGCTGGCCCATCGACGCGGCCATGCCCATGGCCACCGTCGACACGTCGTTGTCGATGAACTGCATGGTGTCGTAGATCGCCATGCCGGAGTAGACCGAGCCACCCGGCGAGTTGATCCAGAGGTTGATGTCGCGGTCCGGGTCCTCCGCGGCGAGCAGCAGGAGCTGCGCGCAGATGCGGTTGGCGACCTGGTCGGTCACCTCGCTGCCCAGGAAGATGATCCGCTCCTTGAGCAACCGGTTGTAGACCGAGTCGTCGAGGTTGCCAATGGAGTCGCCACCACGGGCCTCGATCGCCCGGAGCGACTTCTTGGGGATGTGCATGTCGGTCATGGCAGCCCTTCGCTCTCCGTACCGTCCTACCCGACACTAACCGCTCAGCCGGAAGGCGTACTCCCGGTCGGGGCACTGTTCGCTCTCAGCGCAGTCACCCTCAGGGCGTACCCGGAAAAGGGTTTCGGCCGCCGCCCGGCGCGGAGCGCGGGACGGCGGCCGACACCGACGGTCAGTGCTGGTGGTCGTGCTCGGCCTCGTTCTGGGCGCGCAGCGCCTCGAGGGTGACCTCGTTGCCCGCCGAGTCCTTGATCTTGATCTTCTCCATCACCGCGGCGAGCGCCTTGCCCCGGCGGACGTCGCCGAAGACGGCCTGCGCGGCGCCCGAGCGGACCAGCTGGTCGTAGTACTGCTGCGGGGCCATCCCGGCACGCTGGGCGCGGTGGACGATCTCGTGACCGAACTCGTCGTCGGAGACCTGGACGTCCTCGGCGTCGGCCAGGGTGTCCAGCAGGAGCTGGATCTTGACGCCCTCGGTCGCGGCCTCGGTCAGCTCGGCGTCGATCTGCTCCTCGGTCTTCTCCTCCGCGGCCAGGTACTCCTCCAGGGAGGCGCCGATGCGCTCGAGCTGGTCGATCATCGCGGCCTTGCGGCTCTCGACCTCCTCCTTGACGACACCCTCCGGCGCCGGCACCTCGGCGGTCGCGACCATCTGCTCGAGGGCCTTGTCCCGGGCGGCGTAGATCTGCTCGACCTGCTTGCCGCGGCTGACCCGCTCGCGGAGGTCGTTCCGCAGCTCCTCGATGGTGTCGAACTCGCTGGCCAGCTGGGCGAAGTCGTCGTCGAGCTCGGGCAGCTCCTTCTCCTTGACCGTGCGGACGGTCACCGCCACGTCGGCGTCCCGGCCGGCGTAGTCGCCGCCCACCAGCTGGGTGGAGAAGGTGGTGCTGTCGCCGGCGGCGAGGCCGACCAGCGCCTCGTCCAGGCCCGGCAGGAGCTGCTTGCTGCCGACCTCGTGCGAGATGTTGCTCGCCTGCCCGCCCGGCACGTCCTCGCCGTCGACGGTCGCGTTCAGGTCGATCTGGACGTAGTCGCCCTCCTGGGCGGCCCGCTCGACGGTCTTCAGCGTGGCGAACCGCTCCCGCAGGCTGTTGACCTGCTCGTCGATCTCGCTGTCGGCGATCTGGACCTCGTCGACGGTCACCTCGATGGTGGCCGGGTCCGGCAGGGTGATCTCCGGGCGGACGTCCACCTCGGCGGTGAAGTTCAGCGAGTCACCGTCGTTGAACTCGGTGATCTCGACCTCCGGACGGCCGAGCGTCTTCAGGTCGTGCTCCCGGACCGCGGCCAGGATGTTCTGCGGGATGGCCTCCTGCACCGCCTCGTTGAGGACGGTGCCCCGGCCCACCCGCTGGTCGATCACGGCCGCCGGAATCTTGCCCCGACGGAAGCCGGGAACCTGGACCTGCTGGCCGATCTCCCGGTACGCCTTCCTGAGGCTCGGCTCGAGCTCGACGAACGGCACCTCGATGGCGAGCCGCACGCGCGTCGGGCTCAGAGTCTCGACGGTGCTCTTCACAGGCGTACTCCTTGACGGATCTCAGTTGAGTCTGGGCGTGTTTGCGCGCATCGAGTGTAGGCGAGCCGGCCTGCGGCATCGGCAGCGCCCGGGTACCGCTCGGAAAAATCGGCGGTTCCCGGACGACCCGGTCGCGAACGACAGTCGGGGTGGCGGGATTTGAACCCACGGCCCCTCGCTCCCAAAGCGAGTGCGCTACCAAGCTGCGCCACACCCCGTGGCGACGAAGAGTCTATGCCGTCCGGGCCCGCCGGACGGTCACCGGGGGCGCGTCGCCGGTGGTTCGCCGCGGCACCCGGTACGGGGCCGCGCGTCCGGTTCCGGGATTCGGTAGGCTGTCGGGCGCGTCCCGCGAGAGCGGGACGGTCGCGGGCGTAGCTCAATGGCAGAGCTTCAGTCTTCCAAACTGACGGTGCGGGTTCGATTCCCGTCGCCCGCTCCACCGGCCTCCGGCCCAGGTCAGAGGCTGCATCCCCGATCCTGGGCCGGACGGCCACTCCCCCGCTCCGATCTTGCGGGCCATCCGTGGGCCATTAGCTGCTCGGGCCGCCCTTGGCTCGGGTCTGCCGGCCGCCGCCCTCCACCGTGAGTCCGGGCGAAGCCGAACAGGCCTGCTCCCCGATGTGCGGACTCACGGCGGAGATGGGCCTGAGGCAGAGGAGCAGTACGTGGCAGACGAGGTGTTCCCCAGCGATCTTTCCGGCTGCATGGAGGTCTTCCTGCTCTGGCACGTCCGCCACGCCCGGTGGCTCGACGGGCGACCAACAACGCACCGAGACGAAGCCGGCGAGCTGGTCTGCGACGAGGAAGACGGTGACGACCTCAAAATTCTGGGGGTGTACTCGTCGGAGGCACGAGCGGAGGAGCGGATAAAGCGAGCCAGGAAGCTGCCTGGCTTCCGCGACGAGCCCGACTGCTTCTACATCAACCGCTACAGCCTCGACGAGGACCACTGGAACGACGGCTTCGTTTCCATTCCCGATGACGGTCAGGCCGACTGAAGGACAGGTTCCTCGCGGAGGGCGAGCCGGGCCGTCCACGGGCCAGTAAGCGTGGCGCGCAGCGGGCACGAGCGGCATTCGGCTCTGCCGCCGGCCGCAGGCGTTTCGGGCAGTACAGGTGCGGCCACCTGCTGCGCTTGTCGATCCGCCCGATGTCCCACGGCATCCCGTAGGCAGCGGCGACACCCCGTAGACGGGCGCCGGGATGAAGGAGGCCGACCCGGCCAGCTGCGCCGAACTCTGCGAGGACGTCGAGCGCATCCATGTCTCCAACCTTCCGCCGGAACCGACTCCCTAGCTCAGCAAGCCACGCGACCAACCGGTATAGAGCCTGCCAAGCATCTGGTGGGACGCGAGTGTCAACCAATGTCCCGTGCCACGCCACAAATCGGTAGCGGTTGACTGCCGGATTCCGCCCTATCAGATCAAGGCGGCCCGCAAGCGGGCCGCCTTGGCCCGGCCCCGGCCTGCTGGCGACCTCCGGCCGGCATCGGCCGGCCACACGTACGAGCCACAAGAGCGGAAGACCTCGGGGCTCCGCCCCGAGCCCCGGCCCACCTCAGAGATCAGCCGGGGCGACATCCTGGCTAACCGAACCAGCTAGCCATAGCGTCATCACATGACAGGTGTCCCACGCGTCTTCGCCTCGGGACAGCAGATCGCAGCCCTCAGGGACACGAACGTGTATCTGCTTACCGTCGAGCTGTGGAGCGGCAACCAGGTAACGGCTCGGTTGGTCGGCCAGCTGAACGAGCGGATGCAGTCGGCGATTGACAGCTACTACGTGGCCTTGCAGGGCTGGACCCCCGGCCAGAGCAGGGACGCAGTCCCTAGCTCGCCAGGGGAGGAGATGTTCCGCGCACTTCGGGTCGGCCTAAGCGACGAGGCGGGCACGGCTTTCACCTTGGAGTCGGGTAGCAGCGGCGGGACGAGGCATGAGTTGCTGTATGAGTGGCATTTTCGTGCGTCACACGAGCTACACGGGAGCCACCTCACGCTCACCGTCATGAACAGCGAAGGCGCGGGCGGCTCAAAGGAGATCGATTTCCCGCAGTAGCGCGTACCCGACGGACGGAGCGCTGCTCTGTCGCCCCGCTTGATCAGGGCTTCCGCGGTGTCCTGCACGACACTGGTGTTGTCGGCATCCAGCAGGAGCTTCACGAGCACCTGGTCGACGGTCTCGGACCCAGCGAACTGGCTCAGCTCGGTGCCCGACTGTTCCGGCCGTCGCCGACCTCGCACGACGGCTGGCGGAAACCTGGTGGCATTCGACCGCGTCAGTGCGGGCATGAAGGTGCGCGCCGTGGGTCCCTTCGTTCGGGCCGTTCTCAGCCTGGGCCTCGTCGTGGCCGTGTCGCCGGCCCAGCCCGCCACCGGAGTGAACGCCGAGCCGTTGATGGCTCGCGACCGGTGCAACGCTCGCCCGCTCCACCGCACTCCGGCCCACGTCAACCTGGCCCGGCAGACAGCCAACGCCGTCCCGGCGCAGCGTGTCGTGACCGGTTGTTGTCACCGCCTACCGTGGCTTCGAGGTCGTCGAACTCCGTCGCGCACTTCGGGAGCCGCCATGCCCCGGTACATCCAGCAAGGGCTCGGTCTCCTCGGCTTCGGCCTGCTCCTGGGCTTCTTCGGCCTCATCCAGATGGTGAACCTCTTCGGCGTCGTGGACGAGCACGCCCGTCAGATCGGCCGGAGCCCGTTGACCCGCTGGGTGGAGGGCCGTGAGGTGCCCGCAGAGGAGATCAGGCGCCGCGACGGGTTCGTCCTCGGCCGGTACATCGTGGGGACCGGGTTCCTGCTCGTCGGCCTGCTGGCCGTTGGTGGCGGCATCGTCTTCCTGGTCACGCCACCAGGGAAGTAGCGGAGCCTCAGCCGCGGTGCAGCCAGTCGGTGAGCCGCTCGACGGTGCGAGCGGCGAGGGCCGGCTCGGCCGCCGTGGTCAGGCCGAGCAGCTCGGCCCGGGCCTGCGCGGACAGCTCCAGCTCCGGGGGCGGCGCCTGCCAGCGGTGTGTCCGTACGCTCACGTCGGCGCGGGCACGTCCGCCAACCGGGAAGGCCTAAGGCGTCAGCCCAGGGCGGCCGCCTTGCGCAGCAGCACCGAGCGTTCGCGCTCGTTGGCGCAGAGCCGGGCCGCCAGCTCCAGCTCGGCGCGCGCTTCCGGTCGCCGGCCGAGCCGGGTCAGCAGCTCGCCGCGTACGGTCGGGACGAGGTGCGAACCGGGGAGCCGGTCCGAGGCGATCAGCTCGTCCACGATGGCCAGGGCCTGCGCCGGGCCCGAGGCCATGGCCACGGCGACGGCCCGGTTGAGTTCGACGACCGGCGAGGGCGCGACCCGGCCGAGCGCCTCGTAGAGCACCACGATCCGGTCCCAGTCGGTCGCCTCCACCGAGGGTGCCGCCGCGTGGGTGGCGGCGATCGCGGCCTGCAGGCCGTAGGGGCCGAGGCCGCGGGCCGAGGCCCTGGCGAGCGCGGCGAGCCCGCGGCGGATCGCCGAGACGTCCCACCGGCGGCGGTCCTGGTCCTCGAGCAGGACCGGCGAGCCGTCCGGGCCGGTCCGGGCGGGGAAGCGCGCGGCGGTCAGCTCGCACAACGCGAGCAGGCCGTGCACCTCCGGCTCGTCCGGCTGCAACGCGGCCAACGTGCGGGCCAGCCGGATCGCCTCGTACGCGACGTCGGGGCGCAGCAGCCGGTCACCCGACGTGGCCGTCGACCCCTCCGTGAAGATCACGTAGAGGACGCTGAGGACGCCGCCCAGCCGCTCCCGTCGCTCGCCGGCCGCCGGCAGCTCGAACGGCACCCCGGTGGCCGCGATCGTCTTCTTGCCCCGGGTTATGCGGGCCTGCACGGTCGGCACGGGTACGAGGAACGCGCGGGCGATCTCCTCGCTGGACAGGCCGCCGACCACGCGCAGGGTCAGCGCCACCCGGGCCTCCGGGGAGAGCACCGGGTGGCAGCTGACGAACATCAGCGCCAGCACGTCGTCGTCGATCCGGTCGGGGTCGATCTCCTCGTCGACGGCGGGGTCGGCCGCGAGCAGGGCGTACCGGTCCTGGAGGGCGGTGCGGCGGCGGATCGTGTCGATGGCCCGCCGCCGGGCCGTGGCCATCAGCCAGCCGGCCGGATTGGCCGGAGCGGCGAGCGGCCACGACACCAGCGCCTCGGCCACCGCCTCCTGGGCCGCGTCCTCGGCCAGCCCGAAGTCGCCGGTGAACCGGGTCAGCGCGGCGACGATCCGCGCCGACTCGATCCGCCAGACGGCCTCGACGTCGGCCGTACCCATCAGATCCGGCTCTCGCGCCCGGCCCGTTCCTCGACGGTCCGCTCGCTGTCCTGCGGGACCTCGTCGTCCCCGGCCACCCGGCGGACCTCGATCTTGGATCCGGAGACCGCCGGGACCCGCTTGGCCCACTCGACCGCCTCCTGCTTCGAGGCGACGTCGAGCAGGAAGTAGCCCCCGAACAGTTCCTTGGTCTCCCCGTACGGCCCGTCGGTGACCACCGGGGTCTCGCCGCTGAAGTCGACCACGACACCCCGGCGGGGATCGTCCAGCCCCTCGGCCGCCAGGAGGACACCGGCCTTGATCATGTCCTCGATGAACCGGCGGGTCGCGGCCATCGCCTCGTCGATCGACGCCATCATGGCCGCGTTCGTCTCGTCGGTGCCCCGCATGATCAGCATGTACTTCGACATCGCGTTCTCCTCATCCGGCGGGGCCGATTCTCGACCCTCGCACCGACACGTCGAACGGGCGGCCCGCGGATCGACACGGCCGCGGAGAAATCTCCCGCGGTGCCGCGGCCGATCCCTCGGCCCGGCGCCCGGACCCTACCGCTCCGGCGGCCACGTCACCCTCCCCCGGACGGTGACCGGTGCAGGACGACGTCGGGCTCCGTCGCTTCCGGCCGCGCCGGGGATCGGCGGGCGGCCGGGGCTGCGTACGATGCGGGGCCGGACATCCCCTCGTCGGGTGGAGGTAGCCACGGATGTCAGGCCAGCGGGACGGTTTCGCCCTCGGCGTGGACCTCGGCACCTCGAACACCGTGGCCGTGCTGCGCTGGCCGGACGGGCGTACCCGGCCGTTGCTGGTGGAGGGCGAGCCGATCCTGCCGTCCGGTGTGTACGCCGACACCGACGGGCGCCTGCACGTCGGGCGGGACGCGCTGCGGCTGGCCCACGCCGACCCCGACCGGTACGAACCGAACCCGAAGCGCCGCGTCGACGAGGCGGAGGTGCCGCTCGGCGACCGCCGGCACCCGCCGGCCGAACTGCTCGGCGCGGTGCTGCGCGCGGTGGGCGAGGCCGCCGTGGGCGCGCTCGGTTTCCTGCCGCCCGCGGTGGTCACCTGCCCGGCCACCTGGGACGCCGGCCGCCGGCAGGTGCTCGCCGAGGCGCTCGCCCTGGCCGGCTGGCCGTCGGCGGCCGAGCACACCCTCTCCGGCCCCACCCCGCCCGGCACCCGGCTGCTGCGCGAGCCGGTCGCGGCGGCGCGCTACTACACCGAGGTGCTGCGCCGGCCGGTTCCGGTCGGCGAGTCGGTGGCGGTCTTCGACTTCGGTGGCGGGACCCTGGACGTCGCCGTGGTCCGCAACGAGGGCGCCGACCCGTGGGGTGACTCCGGCTTCACGGTGATCTCCTGCGGCGGTCTCGACGACCTGGGCGGGCTGGACCTGGACGCCGCCCTGCTCGCGCTGGTCGGCGAGCGGGTCGCCGCCACGCATCCCGCGCAGTGGGCGCGGCTCCGCGAGCCGGCCGACACCACGCAGTGGCGGGAGCGGCTGCAGTTCGTCGAGCACGTCCGGGGCGCGAAGGAGATGCTGTCCCGCACCACGGCGGCGCCGGTGGCGGTGCCGGGAGTCCCGGCCGCCGTGTCGCTGACCCGCGCCGAGCTGGAGGGCGTGGCCACCCCGCTGCTGCGGCGGGCGGTCGCCGAGACCCGCCGGGTCATCGCCGCGGCCGGGCTGACCCCGGAACGGCTCGCCGGCCTGTTCCTGGTGGGCGGCTCGTCCCGGATCCCGCTGGTGGCCCGGCTGCTCCACGCCGAGCTGGGCATCGCGCCGACCGTGCTGGAGCAGCCCGAGCTGCCGGTGGCCGAGGGCGCGCTGACCGACCTCCCGCTGCGGCGGAACCCCTCGGCCGCGCCGTCGCTGCCGCTGGCCCCGGTCGGCGCGGCCCCCGCCGGTCCACCGGTCGCGGCGACCCCCGACGCCGGACCGGCCGGCACCCGGCCCGGTCTCGGCCCCGCCGGCACACTGCCCGCCGGGATGCCGCCCGCCGCCGACCCGGAGACACCCGTCCTCCCGGCCGGCGCCGCGCCGGCCCCGGACGGCACGACCGTCGCCGCCGGGCCGCCGCACCCGGCCCCCGCCGGTGCGCCGCTCGCCGCCGGACCGAACGGCACGCGGCTCGCCGCCGGACCGAACGGCACGGCCGTGGCCCCGCACTCACCCGCCCCGGGTACGCCGACCCCCGCCCTGCCGCCGTACGGCTTGCCTGCGGGCGTACCCCCGCAGGGGCCCGGGATCCCGCACCAGCCCGGCGGGTGGTCGGGCTGGCCCGGCGTACCCGGGAAGGGGACGCCCGGGTCGCCGGCCGCGCCGGCCGGCGGGGGCCGGCGGCGGCGGGCCCTGTGGATCTCGGTCGGGGCGGTGGCCGCCCTCGTAGGGGTGGTCGCCGCGACCGTCCTCTACCTCACCCGGGACCGCCACCCGGAGCTGGACTTCCAGGCGTTCGGCAAGGGCATCCGGGTCGCGGGCGCCGCCGAGCGTCCGGTCGAGATGTTCACGGCGGTCGCCGGCGACCGGGCCTACCTGGCCTATCCGCGTGAGGACGACCGGCTGGCGGTGGTGGCCGTCGACGCGGGCACCGGCAAGGAGCTGTGGCACGGTCAGAGTGCCACGACCGCCGACCGGTGGGCCGGCGTGATCGCGCTGCCCGGCGCGGTGGCGCTGCTCGCCGACGCCGCGAGCAGCAGCACCGCCCGCCAGCTGGAGGTGCTCGACGGCGGGTCCGGCAAGCCGCGCTGGCAGCACACCGTGCACGGGGACGACGAGATGTTCGTCGGCAGGGACGTGGTGGCGCTCACCGACCACGAACGGAAGCGGCTCGTGGGGCTCGACCTGCGCGGCGGCGGCGAGAGCTGGGAGCTGGCCGACCTGACCGACGAGTACGGCAACAGCCGTAACAGCGTGCACCCGGTGACCACCGACGAGGCGGTGTCCGGCCCCGGGTACGGCGACGGTTCACCCCGCGACCCGCAGCAGGGCCCGGTCGAGCGGCTCGTGCAGGTGAGCGCGGACAAGTCGGTCCGGCTGATCGACCTCGCCTCCGGCGGTGAGGTCCGCCGCTGGAAGGCGGTGGCCGAACCGGACGACCTGGTCGCCGCCCACGAGGACCGGCTCTACGTGGCGGGCGACGACGGGCGGCTGCTTGCGTACGACCTGGGGAAGCAGGCGCAGCCGAGCGTGCTCCACACCGCCGAGGACGACGACCGGCGGGCCAAGGCGCTGGCGCCCTGCGGGGAACACCGCGCCTGCCTGCTGGAGGTGACCGGTTCCGACGACCAGACCGCCGTGGTGGTCGCCGCGCAGGAGGGCCAGGGCGCCAAGCGGTGGGCGGCGCCGGGGATGACCCAGCTCGTGCCGGTGGGCGAGCGGGTGCTGGCCCGGCGGACCTATCCGGAGCCGGCGGCGACGCTCTTCGCGGCGGACGGGACGCGGGTGCTCGACGACGAGGAAGGGGTGGCCGTGCGGGTGGACGCCGGCAACCTGCTGCTCTTCGCCGACGCGCTGGGCAGCTCGGTGGACGACCGCAGCGTGGCCGGCGTGGGCGCCGGCTCGGGCAAGCTGGCCCAGCTCGGTGAGCTGAGGGACGTCCGGGGCGACTCCTGCTCGTGGAACACCGAGGTCATCGCCTGCGGCTCCGAGAAGGACTTCGTGCTCCACCGGTTCGTCAAGGAGTAGCCCCCGGGCCCGCGCCGAGGTCCCGGAACACGGCCAGCGCCGCCGGGTCCTCGATGGTCGGCGGCACCGGCTCGTCCCGCCCCTCGACCAGCCCGCGCATGGTCCGGCGGAGGATCTTGCCGGAGCGGGTCTTGGGCAGTGCCGGCACCACGGTCACCCGGCGGAACGCGGCCACCGGCCCGATCCGCTGCCGGACCAGGGCCACCAGTTCGCCGGCGAGCGCCTCCGGGTCCGCCCCGGCGCCGGCCTTGAGCACCACGTAGCCGCTGGGCACCTGCCCCTTGAGCGGGTCGGCCACACCGATCACCGCGCACTCGGCGACCGCCGGGTGGGCCGCCAGCACCTCCTCCATCGCCCCGGTGGAGAGCCGGTGCCCGGCCACGTTGATCACGTCGTCGGTGCGGCCCATCACGTACAGGTAGCCGTCGGAGTCGAACCGGCCGCCGTCGCCGGTCAGGTAGTAGCCCGGGAAGGCGGCCAGGTAGGAGCGGACGTAGCGCTCGTCGTCGCCCCACAGGGTGGGCAGGCAGCCGGGCGGCAGGGGCAGCCGGATCACGATGGAACCGTCGGTGCCCGGCGGCACCTCCCGGCCGCCGCCGTCGACCACCCGCACGTCGTACCCGGGGACGGGCACCGACGGGGAGCCCGGCTTGATCGGCAGCGGCTCCAGGCCGCGCGGGTTGGCCGCCACCGGCCAGCCCGTCTCGGTCTGCCACCAGTTGTCCACCACGGGCACGCCGAGCCGATCCCCCGCCCACGCCCAGGTGTCCGGGTCGAGCCGCTCACCGGCCAGGAAGAGGGTGCGCAGGCTGCTCAGGTCGTGCCCGGCCAGGAGCGCGCCGTCCGGGTCCTGCCGGCGGATCGCCCGGATCGCGGTGGGCGCGGTGAACAGAGCGGCCACCCGGTGCTGGGCGACCACCCGCCAGAACGCCCCGGTGTCCGGGGTGCCGACCGGCTTGCCCTCGTAGAGCACGGTGGTGGCGCCGGTGAGCAGCGGCGCGTAGACGATGTAGGAGTGGCCGACCACCCAGCCCACGTCGGAGGCGGCCCAGAAGACGTCGCCCGGCTCGATGCCGTAGATGTTCCGCATCGACCAGCGCAGCGCCACGGCGTGCCCGCCGTTGTCCCGGACCACGCCCTTGGGCCGGCCGGTGGTGCCGGAGGTGTAGAGGACGTAGAGCGGGTCGGTGGCGGCCACCGGCACACAGTCCACCGGCTCGGCGCTCTCCATCGCCTCGTCCCAGGTCAGGTCGCGGCCGGCGACCAGCGGCGCGGGCTCCTGGGGGCGCTGCACGACCACGCAGTGCGCCGGGGTGTGGGTCGCCTCGTCCAGGGCGGCGGCGAGGATCGGGTGGTACGGCACCACCCGGTCCACCTCGATGCCGCAGGAGGTGGCGACGACCACGGTCGGCCGCGCGTCGTCGATCCGGACGGCCAGCTCGTGGGCGGCGAAGCCGCCGAAGACCACCGAGTGCACCGCGCCGATCCGGGCGCAGGCCAGCATGGCGATCACCGCCTCCGGCACCATGGCCAGGTAGAGCAGCACCCGGTCGCCCCGGCCGACGCCCAGCCGGCGCAGCGGTCCGGCGAACCGGGCGGTCTCGGCGAGCAGCTCGGCGTACGTGAGGGTCCGCACCGTGCCGGTGACCGGGCTGTCGTGGATCACCGCGGGCTGGTCGCCCCGGCCGGCGGCCACGTGCCGGTCGAGGGCGTTGTGGCAGGTGTTCAGCTCCCCGTCCGGGAACCACCGGAACAGCGGCGCGGCGCCGTCGTCGAGGATCCGATCCGGCGCCCGGTGCCAGTCGATGTCCGCCGCGGCCTCCCGCCAGAAGCCGGCCGGGTCGGCGATGCTCCGCTCGTACGCTGATCGATACGCGCCCATCCCGTCATGCTGGCCGGGGGCCCGGGCCGGCGCGACGGCCCGCCGGGGTCGGTGCGCCGGAAGCGCGCCCCGGCTCGGTGAACGGCCCGGCCCGGCCGGTGGGCGGTCGCCGTTTCCGTCCGCCACGACAGGGGTACGGCTGGCACATGGAGACGAACACGAAGGCGTACCTGGTGGGCGGTCCCCGGGACGGCAGCAGCCAGGACGCGGGTGACCAGGCCCTGTTGGAGATCGAGATCGACGGCATGTTCCACCGCTACATCCGCACCACGAAGCAGCACGACGGCGGCACCGTCTACAACTACGACGGGATGGTGGCCCCGGGCGGCGGCGAGCCGGGCGTCGAGGACCCGGCGGCGCGGGTCGCCTCCCCGAAGGCCGACGCCGAGGGTCAGTGACCCTCAACCGACCGGGCGACGGATGAACCCCGCCCGACCGGGTAATGCGAGCGCCGTCCTGGTGGAGTGACGACCGGCGGCGCGGCGTTCCGCGACCGGGCGCGCGGGCGGGCGGCGGGAAGCCGCCCCGCCCGCCGCCACGGTCGTCAGTTGCCGGTCACCCAGTTCCAGGCGGAGACCACCCACTCGGTCTGCTGGAGGTAGGCCACCCCCACGCCGGCCAGGAAGAGGGCGGTCACCAGGTGCGCACCGCGGGCGCTGCGCCGCACCCGGCCGAGCTGCCGCTCCAGGACCAGCCGGCCCAGCAGGCGGGCCAGGGCGAACAGGCCGGCCGCGGTGAGCAGGCTGAGCACGAAGGTGAGCAGCGGGGCGGTCAGGTCGCCCCGGCCGGAGATGGCCCAGATCCCCCAGCAGACGAAGGCGAACAGCGCGGCCGCCGCGCTCCACTCCCCGCCCCTGCGGAGCTGGGCGACGTGCCAGCCCACCGGCCGGCGGGGGGCCGGCTCGCCGGTCCATTCGCTGGTGTCGACGGCGGGGAACGGCTCGGTCCGGGGCGTACGGGACTGGCCGACCGCCGCCACCCCGCGCCGGAACGCGTCCCGCTGCGGCGGCACCACGGGGGGCTGCGGCGGCACCTCGACCGTCCGCTCGGCCCACGGCTGTGTCTGGTCCGCCATCTCGTGTCCTCCCCCTCGACCGACGCCGGCCACGGTTCCGAGGGTAGCGAGCCGGCAAATAGGGTGCCGACCACGACGGTGATGGGTTAGACACACCGGATGACCGACGCGCTGGTGCCCCGGGCCGAGGACTTCGACAAGATCTCCGCACTGCTGACGCTGGCCTTCCACGGCGGCTTCGATCCCGAGCTGCTGGAGGTCGAGCGCGGGATCTTCGAACCGGACCGGTCGCTGCTGGTCCGGGACGGCGGGACGGCCGTCGCGCACGTCGGCGCGTTCAGCCGCGACCTGGCGGTGCCCGGGGCCGATCTGCCGGCCGCGCACGTCACCATGGTGTCGGTCGCACCGACCCACCGCCGGCGCGGGCTGCTCACCGGGCTGATGCGCCGGCAGCTCCGGGAGATCCACGACGCCGGCCGGGAGCCGCTCGCGGTCCTCTGGGCGAGCGAGGGCCGGATCTATCCCCGGTTCGGCTACGGCCTGGCCGCGCAGCGGCTCGTCCTGGCGGGCGACACGGTCGGGCTGCGCCTGCCGGACCCGACGCCCGCCGAGGGCACCATCCGCCTGGACCGTCCGGACCCGCACCGGGCCGAACTCGCCCGGCTGCACGAGCGGGTACGCGCCGACCGCCCCGGCTGGTCGCGCCGCGACGAGCGCTGGTGGGCGTACGTGCTCGCCGACGTGAAGGGGCTGCGGGGCGGCGCCACCGAACGCCGGGTGCTGCTGCACGAGGGGCCGGACGGCCTCGACGGGTACGCGCTCTACCGGACGAAGGAGGAGTGGACCGACACCGGCCCGCGCGCCGAGGTCCGGGTCGACGAGGTGGTGGCCGCGCGGCCGGAGGCGTACCTGGCGCTGTGGCGGCTGCTGCTCTCGATCGACCTGACGCGCCGGGTGTCCTTCTCGATCGCCGCCGTGGACGAGCCACTGTTCCGGCTGGTGGACGAGCCGCGGCAGCTCGGCGCCCGGCTCGCCGACGCCCTGTGGGTCCGTGTCGTGGATGTCCCTGCCGCGCTGGCCGCGCGCCGGTACGCCACCGACGTCGACGTGGTGATCGAGGTCACCGACGACCTGCTGCCGGAGAACAGCGGCCGGTGGCGGCTGGTCGGCGGCCCGTCCGGGGCCGAGTGCACGGCCACCTCGGCGCCGGCCGGGCTGGCCTGCGACGTGCGCGCCCTCGGCGAGCTCTACCTGGGCGGCGCCGGCCTGGTCGCGCTCGTCGCCGCCGGCCGGGTCCGGGAGCTGATCCCGGGGACGGCGGTGACGGTGAGCGCGGCCCTCGGCTGGCACCGCGCTCCCGCCCCCATGGAGGTCTTCTGACTCCCCCGGCACCTGCCGCGCGCGGCGCTGCGCCGGTACGGTCGGGTGATGGGTGATGCGGAGCGGCGCCGGCGGCGGCTGCGGCACCACGGCGACGGCGGGCCGCCGGACGCCGAGGGCGCGAGCGCGAGCACGGCCGGGGTGCACGACGGCGACGACCCCCGACCGCCGCGCGCTGCCAGACGCCCCGGGCCGGATCCGGACGACGGCTCCCGGTCGCCGCGCGTCGCCCGACGCGCCGAGCTGGAGTCGGAACCGCGGGGCCGCCGGCCGGGCCCGGCCGGCGAGGAGGGCGAGCGGGGGCTGCGCGGCCTGGTCGGCTCGGGTTCCTCCCAGGTGAGCGTGACCGCCGCGCTGCGGGCGCGGGACGCCGCCCGGCCGACCGAGGAGGACCTGGCCGAGGCCGAGGCCCGCGTGGTGATCGTCCGCCGAAACTGGGTGCCCCGCGAGGAACTGCCCCGCAACGGGCGGTGACGGGCGCGACCCGGCGGCCACGCCCGTCGGCGACGCGTCAGACGGGCAGGGCGGGAAGCTCCCGGCTCCGCTCGTAGTCGGCGACCTGCGCGATCCGGCGGGCGTGCCGCGGGTTGCCGGAGAAGGCCGTGCTGAGGAACGTCTCGACCAGGGCGGTGGCCTCGTCCAGGGTGTGCTGCCGGGCACCGACCGCGATGATGTTCGCGTCGTTGTGCTCGCGGGCCAGCTGGGCGGTGTCGATGTTCCAGGCGAGCGCCGCCCGGACGCCGGCGATCTTGTTGGCGGCGATCTGCTCGCCGTTGCCGGACCCGCCGATGACGACCCCGAGGCTGCCCGGGTCGTCGACCACGCGCGTGCCGGTGTGCAGGCAGAAGGCCGGGTAGTCGTCGTCCGGGTCGAAGGCGTGCGGGCCGACGTCGACCACCTCGTACCCCTGCTTGGCCAGGTGGTTGGCGAGGTGCACCTTCAGCTCGAAGCCGGCGTGATCGGATCCCAGGTAGACGCGCATACCGCGCAGTCTGACAGGCCCGCCCCCATGCCGGTGCGCGGGCGGCGGCACGGAGGCGGATTCGTCACACGGTCACCGGGGCAGTTCGGCGACGACCAGGCCGGCCCGCGCCTTCGGGGTGAACCAGGTGCTCTTGCGCGGCATCTTCTCCCTGGCCAGGTTCACCGCGACGAAGTCGTCGACGGTCACCGGCGCGACGAGGACGGCCAGCTCCGCCCGACCCGCGTCGACCTCGCCGGTGAGCCAGCTGGCCGGGTAGTCGCCGCCCACGTAGGTGATCCGCTTGTCGCCCGGGTCGAGGCCGAGCGCGTCGCGCAGCAGCAGCCGCTCGACCAGGGCGTGGTCGAGGTTCTCCAGCCGGCCGCCGCCGACCTGCGGCAGGCGGACGGCGTACCCCTGGCCGGCGAGGTGGAGGTGCACGGCGCCGCCAGTCGCCGGGACGCCGACCGGACCGGCGACCGGGGTGATCTCCGCACCGGCGGCGCGGAGCCGGTCGAGCAGCTCGTCCGGGGTGGTGGTCAGCTCGCTGACCAGGCGGTTGTAGGGCTGGATGGCGACCGAGGCCGGCGTGGTGATCACCGACAGGAAGCGCGGGAAGCCGCCGGTCTGCGCGGCCAGGCTGCGGTGGTTGCCGTCGGCGACCACCAGCTCGCCGCCGCCCGCCAGGGCGGTCAGCTCGTCCTGCGCCGGGCCCGGGCCGAGCAGCCAGATGGCGTGCGTGCGGCCGGCCTGGTCCACGTCGGTGGCGGCGGGGGCGCCCGCCGACTCGGTCGCCGCCGCGAGCGCCGCGTGCAGCTCGTCGCCGCGGCCGGTCTGCAGCAGGAGTACGGGCGAGAGCAGGTGACCCAGCGCCTCGGCCAGGGCGACCCGCTCCCGCACCTTCGCGATGAACACGTCCTCGTTGCGGATCACCAGGCCGGGCTCGTCGGCCCGGGTGGAGATCTGGTCGGTGTCGACCATGGCGAACAGCCCGTACGCGCTCTCCTCGCCCGGCGCGCTGATCCGGTAGAGGACCACGACGTGCTCGGCGGGCGTGTAGCTGCCGTCCGCCTTGGCCTCGGCGAGGCGGCCCACCGCGTCGGGGAGCGCGTCGAGGAAGGACTTCCCGAGGCTGCCCGGCGCCCGGTGGGGCATCTCGATGCCCAGGGCACTGTGCGGGTTCGCCTCGACGATCGCGGTGATCTCCGCGTCGTCGGCGAACTCGTCGTAGTTCTGCGCGCCGGTGCCGCCAGTGGTGATCCAGGCCCGGGCGATCGGATGCACGACCGTCATGCCCGCTGACGCTACCCGCGCCACCGGAACCGCCGGTGCCGGACCCGCACGCCGTCCACCAGATGAAAGGACGGGCCCCGCCGGTCAGCGTTCAGGCGGTGCGCTCGGCGGAGGTGGCACTGCGATGGCGGCCGGCGGTGGGGCGCCGGCCGGGCGCCGGGGAGGCGGGGCGGGAGGCGGTACCGGCGTTGAGGCGTACCGTCGTGGACCCGGCCGGGACCGGACGGCCGCTGGTACCCGACCGCACCGGGCCGGGCGTGGCCGGCGGCAGGCCCTCGCCGGCGGGTGGGGTCATCCGGGATGTGGCCACGACCCGGGCCACACCGACCACGATCGGGGGAGCCAGCAGGTCCACCATCTCGGCCGGCAGGGACGGCCGGACGTCCGGCCAGTCGCCCTCCGCCACGGACCAGTACGTCGGACCGGGGTCCTCGGTGTCCGTCACCGGCGCGTCGTCGGACATGCGGCGGTGCTTACCCATGGGAACGCCTCCAGGAGCTGCCGGGGTGCGACCCCGGAGGGCCGCCGGCTGGGACACCCGGTGAAACGAGCCCCGCGCCGCCCGGGTGTCGGAGGGCGGCGCGGGGGTCGGGGTGTCCGGAAGGGGCCCCCGCTCCACGGGAGGCGTCGAGAAGGGGTCCTTCCGTGCGGCTCAGTCGAAGACCGGGCCGACCTCCCGGCTGCGCTTCAACTCGTAGAAGCCGGGCGTGCCGGCGACCAGCAGGACGCCGTCCCAGAGCCGGCCGGCCGCCTCGCCCTTCGGCGCCGGGGTGATCACCGGGCCGAAGAAGGCGACCTGCCCGCCGTCCGGGCCCGGGGCGTGGATCACCGGGGTGCCCACGTCGGTGCCGACCGGCCGCATGCCCGCCTCGTGGCTGGCCCGCAGCGCCTCGTCGTACTCGGTCGAGTCGGCGGCGTCGGCGAGCGCCGGGTCGAGCCCGACGTCGGTGAGCGCGCCGGCCAGCATCTCCCGGCCCAGCTCCTCCTTGCCCAGGTGGATCCGGGTGCCCATCGCGGTGTAGAGCTTCCGCAGCACCTCCCCGCCGTGGGCCTGCTCGACGGCGATGCAGACCCGCACCGGGCCCCAGCCCTTCTTCATCAGATCCTGGTACTGCTCCGGCAGGTCCCGGCCCTCGTTGAGCACGGACAGGCTCATCACGTGGAACCGGATGTCCACGTCCCGGACCTGCTCGACCTCCAGCAACCAGCGGGAGGTGATCCACGCCCACGGGCACAGCGGGTCGAACCACATGTCCACGGCGACACGTTCGGTCACGGTGTCATCCCTTCACGACTCCACGCGCCGGAGCTCCGGCGCCTTCCCCTCCGATCCTCACCCCCCGCGGCATCGACCGGTACCGGAATGAGAGCGTGACCTCGGCCACCGAAGGCTGTCCGTGCATGGAAGACTCGGTTTCGGACCGGCCGTCACGAGCGGGCCGGGAGGCCGGTGCCGCGGGGCGCGGCGAGACGAGTGGGATGGAGACGAACAGTGCCGGGAGTGCGCAACCTGACCCAGGTCGAGGCCACCGAGCGGGCCCGCCTGCTCGACGTCACCGGGTACGACATCAACCTTGACCTGTCGACCGCGGTGCAGGCCGACGGCCGCACGTTCCGGTCGGTGACCGAGGTCCGGTTCCGCTGTGCCGAGCCGGGAGCGAGCACCTTCATCGAGACGGCCGCCGAGTCGGTGCGGTCGGCGACGTTGAACGGCACGCCGGTCGACCTCTCCGGTTGGTCGGCGGAGAAGGGCCTCGCCCTCACCGGCCTCGCCGCCGAGAACGTCCTCGTGGTCGACGCCGACTTCGGCTACTCCAACAGCGGGCAGGGCCTGCACCGCACGGCCGACCCCGTCGACGGCGAGACCTACCTCTACAGCCAGTTCGAGACGGCCGACGCGCAGAAGGTGTTCGCCTGCTTCGACCAGCCCGACCTGAAGAGCGTCTACACCTGGCACGCCACCGTCCCGGAGCACTGGCGGGTGGTGTCCAACTCGCCGGTGGAGCGCGAGGAGCCGGCCGGTGAGGCGCTCAAGACCGTCCACTTCGCCGAGTCGGCCCGGATGAGCACCTACATCACGGCGCTCTGCGCCGGCCCGTACCACGAAGTGCGGGACAGCCACGACGGCATCGACCTGGGCGTCTACTGCCGGGCCTCGATGGCGCAGTACCTGGACGCCGACGACCTGTTCCTGATCACCAAGCAGGGCTTCGACTTCTTCCACGAGAAGTTCCAGGTGCGCTACCCGCTGCCCAAGTACGACCAGCTCTGGGTGCCGGACTTCAACGCCGGCGCCATGGAGAACTTCGGCTGCGTCACGCACGCCGAGTCGCACTACATCTTCCGCTCGCAGGTCACCGACTTCGAGTACGAGCAGCGGGCCAACACGATCCTGCACGAGCTCGCGCACATGTGGTTCGGCGACCTGGTCACCATGCGCTGGTGGAACGACCTGTGGTTGAACGAGTCGTTCGCCGAGTGGGCCAGCCACTGGTGCAACACCCACGCCACCCGCTTCTCCGACGCCTGGACGACCTTCCTGTCCATCCGGAAGAACTGGGGCTACCGGCAGGACCAGCTCTCCTCCACCCACCCGGTCTACTGCGAGATGCCGGACCTGGAGGCGGTCGAGGTCAACTTCGACGGCATCACCTACGCCAAGGGCGCCAGCGTGCTCAAGCAGCTCGTCGCGTACGTGGGCGAGGAGCCGTTCCTGGCCGGCCTGCGGGCCTATTTCGGCAAGCACGCCTGGGGCAACGCCACCTTCGACGACCTGCTCTCCGAGCTGGAGACGGCCTCCGGCCGGGAGCTGCGCAAGTTCGCCGCCCAGTGGCTGGAGACCGCGCAGGTCAACACGCTGCGCCCCGAGGTGACCATCGGCGCCGACGGCGCGTACGAGCGGGTGCTGGTGCGGCAGGAGGCGCCGGCCGGGCACCCGACGCTGCGGACCCACCGGATCGGCGTGGGCCTCTACGACCTGACCGACGGCCGGCTGGTCCGCCGGGAGCGGGTCGAGGTCGACGTGACCGGCGAGCTGACCGAGCTGTCCGTGCTGCACGGCAAGCCCGCCGCCGACGTGCTGCTGCTCAACGACGACGACCTGACCTACACCAAGCTGCGGCTGGACGAGCGGTCGATGGCGACGGTGGTGCAGCACATCGCCGGCTTCGAATCGTCGCTGGCCCGGGCGCTCTGCTGGACCGCCGCCTGGGACATGACCCGCGACGCCGAGCTGTCGGCCCGCGACTACGTGGCGCTGGTGCTGGCCGGGCTGCCGGCGGAGACCGACATCAACCTGGTCACCGCCACCCTGCGGCAGGCGACCACCACGCTCACCTTCTACGCCGACCCGGCCTGGGCGCCGACCGGCTGGGGCGACCTGGCCCGCACCGCCCGCACCGCGCTCGCCGCGGCCGAGCCGGGCAGCGGCTTCCAGCTCGCCTGGGCCCGGGCGTACGCCTCCGCGGCCCGCTCGGCCGAGGACCTGGCCGCGCTGCGCGGCTGGCTGGACGGCGGCGAGGTGCCGGGCGGGCTGACCGTCGACACCGAGCTGCGCTGGACCGTCCTCCAGTCGCTGGTGGCCAACGGGGCGGCCGGGGCCGCCGAAGTGGAGGCCGAGCTGGCCCGCGACCGGACCGCCAGCGGCGAACGGGAGGCCGCGTACGCGCACGCGCTGGTGCCGACCGCCGAGAACAAGGCGGCGGTGTGGGCGCAGCTCACCGGCCCGGAGGCGCTGCCGAACTGGCGCAACCGGGCGCTGCTGCAGGGCTTCACCCACCCGGCGCAGGTGGAGCTCACCGCGCCGTACCGGGAGAAGTACTTCGCCACGGTGGCGCAGGTGTGGGCGCAGCGGGACAGCGAGCCGGCGCAGGAGTTCGTCCAGCTCGCCTACCCGGCGTACCTGGTCGAGGACGACACGGTGGCCGCCACCGACGCGTGGCTGACCCAGGAGGGTCAGCCGGCGCCGCTGCGCCGGCTGGTGGCCGAGGGCCGCGACGGGGTGTCCCGGGCCCTGAAGGCCCGCGCCCGGGACGCCCAGACCGCCTGACCATCCGGCGGGGGGGCCCGGGGGCGCGGGGGCCCCCCCGCGCCTCCCGTCCGGACGATCTCCGCTGGTCATGCGCTACGGTGGCACCGACCACCCCGCAGCGAAGCCGGTGCGAAACCGGCGCTGTCCCGCAACTGTGATGCCCCGCACACGGCGTCGGCCCC
>NZ_JAMWEG010000031.1 GCF_025460765.1 Micromonospora sp. MA102 | reverse complement strand
TTCGTGGGCCCGGCCGGCAGCGCTGCCGGCCGGGCCCACGGCGCGCTCAGCTCCACATCGGATCGTCCACAGTCGCTCACCGGGGGTCACTCCGGTTGGCGCGAACTGCGTAGCATGCGGGGGGACCTCGACCCCGGAGGAGCTACGCCCATGGCCCAACCCGTCGATCCATCCGGCCTCGGCCGCGTGCTGTCCGAGACCATGTCCGCGCTGGGGCGGTTCACCGCCGGCGCCGCCGGCGAGACGCCCCCGCCGCCCGAGGGAGTCGGCGAGGCGGCCGACGGCCTGGTCCGGGTGACCGCCGGCACGCCCGGGCGGATCACCGCGTTGACGCTCGACCCCCGGGCGATGCGGCTGCCCAGCGAGTCCCTGGCCGAGGAGATCGCCACGGCGGTCAACGCCGCGCTCGCCGACCTGCAGGAGAAGGCGACCGCCGCCGTCCCGGGCCAGGTCGACCTGGGCTCCCTCGGCGAGCAACTGCGCCGGATCCAGGAGGACGCCGGCCGGCAGCTCACCACCTTCACCGACGCGCTGGTCCAGGCCCAGGACCGGCTGTCCGGCCAGGGCGGCCGCTGATGGCGATCGAGGTCGACCCGGACGGGCTGGACGGCTCCGGTCGCGCGCTGGGCGACGTGGCCACCCGCTTCAGCGAGGCCCTGACGGCGTTCCAGGCCGAGCTGGCCGCCTTCGGCCGGCCCTGGGGCTCCGACGACATCGGTTCGCTGATCGGCGCCGCCCACGACGAGGTCTCCGCGTTCGCCTTCGAGTGCTTCGACACCGCGCTCCAGGAGATCGCCGCCGCCGGCACCGACCTCACCGGCATGGCCGCCCGCTACGCCGAGATCGAAGCCTCCATCACGCAGGGCTTCGACGGGCTGCGACAGGCGCTGGGAGGCTGACGGTGGGTCTGGAGCTACCCGGCGAGCTGCGCTCGCTGCTCGGCATCCTCGGCTACACCTGGCCCGAAGCGGACGAGGTCAAGCTCTTCGAGATGGGCAACGCCTGGATCGGCTTCTCCGGCACCCTGTCCGGCGTCGTGGCCGAGGCGAACACCGGGGCCACCGCCGTCTGGTCCAGCCACACCGGCCAGGACATCACGGCCTTCCAGTCCTGGTGGAACCGGGAGGACAGCCCCGCCGACAGCCTCCGCGACGGGGTGACCGCGGCCGTGCTCACCGGCACCGGGCTGATCATCTGCGGGGCCATCGTGCTCGCCCTGAAGATCGCCGTAATCGTGCAGCTGGTCATTCTCGCCATCCAGATCGCCCAGGCCATCGCCACGGCGGCGGTCACCTTCGGCGCCTCGCTCCTGGAGATCCCGATCTTCCAGCAGTTGGCCCGGACCATCGTCGGCAACCTCGTCCAAGAGGTGCTCTGGAAACTCCTCGACGGGTGACGTGGCATGAGCGGAGGCAAGGCCGGCGGCCGGTTGATGCGGGCCGCGTTGCGTTTTCTCAAGCGCACCAAGACGCGCAACCGGCCCGACCGGATGAACCCGCACTTCACCGAACATGTCTTCGGTGGCCATGTGAAGCCGGGCATGCCCAAGGGGTCCGGCTACCACTACCGGCCCGGGGGTGAGGACTTCCCCGGCCGCAGGCTGCAGCCGGGCACCGTCGTCCGGGATCCGAAGACCGGGGCGTACCGGGCCAAGCCCGAGTTCTTCGACCCGACGATGAACCCGCCGCACGGCGCCTGGAAGCCGAAGAAGGGCAACGGCGGGGAGAGTTCCTTCTTCCCCGACGACTGGACGCCCGCCCAGGTGGACAATGCCATCAGCGGCGCCTTCCAGGGCGCGAGGCCGGTGCCGGGCACGCAGATGTGGCGTGGTAAGTACAAGGACCTCGTGATCGAGGGTTTCTACAATGGCTCGGGCGGCTTCACGCACGGATGGCCGGTCGTCCCCTGATCCGAAGGACCTCTGTTGGCGTTCATCACCTTCTCGCTCGACGAGTTTCGCCTGCCGTTGTTCGAGGTGACGGATCAGCGCTACCGGGCGCTCGGCGCCTGGCTGATCACCGACATCTCGGTCTACCAGTCGGTCTGCCTCGACGCCCTCGCGATGGTCGACGACGTGTCGCACGGCCGGCCGCTCGAGGACGAGTGGGACAGCGACAAGTACGAGGTCCGCTTCACCGCCGGCGGCGTCGAGTTCCAGAACGAGTGGGTCCCGGGCGAGGGCGGCCGGTACCCGCTCGACGAGGTGCGCGAGGCGGTCGAGGCGTACTGGCGGTTCCTGGTGAGCCGCCCGGAGAACCCCGATCTCATCCGTGAGTACCGGCCCGACCTGCCCGGCTGGCAGGCCGAGCTGGTGCAGTGGGAGGAGCGGTGGGGGCGGCCCCACCCGTACCGGGGGCGCCTGTTCTGATCCGAGGGTCAGCGCCGCACCCGGTACCGGATGTGCGTGACCGTGGGGGCCGGGACAACCTTCACCGGTTCCCACGTCACGTCGAGAGGGCCGTCGAAGAGTGGTGTGCCGCCGCCCAGGACGATCGGCACCACGTGCAGCCAGAGCGAGTCGAGCAGCCCTGCGGCCAGACACTGGCGCACCGTCCCGCCCCCGCCCGCCACGGCCACGTCGAGATCGCCGGCCGCCGCGCGCGCCCGCGCCAGCGCCGCCCCGACGCCGTCGGTGACGAAGTGGAACTCCGTCCCGCCCCGCATCACCAGCGGCTCGCGCGGGTGGTGGGTCAGCACGAAGACCGGCACCCGCCACGGCGGCTCGTCACCCCACCAGCCGGTCCAGTCCAGGTCCCACCCGCCCTCGCCGCCGCCGAACATGCGGCGCCCCATCACGTACGCGCCGACGCCCGCCGTGACCTCGTCGACCACCTCGGCGTCGACGTTCCGTTCCCCGCCGGCCAGCCCGTGCCGCTCGCGCCAGCTCTCGCTGGCGAACAACCACTCGTGCAGCCGCAGGCCGCCCCGGCCCAGCGGGTCCTGCCGGCTCTGCCCCGGCGCCGCGACGTACCCGTCCAGCGACACCGACAGTTGACTCGTGACCTCTCCCATGCCAGGTGGACTCTCCCGGTCGGCGTAACTCATCGGTCGCCGGCCAGCCGGCCGGCGCGTACCTCCAGGTAGTGCCGCTCGGGCAGGCTGATGGTGGCGCGGGCGGCGGCCAGGTAGGCCTCCCGCGCGCCGTCCCGGTCGCCGGCCAGTTCGAGGAGGTGGGCGCGGACGGCGGCGAGCCGGTGGTGGCCGGCGGTCCGCTCGTCGGTGTCCAGCGGCGCCAGCAGGGCGAGCCCGGCCCGGGGGCCGTCGACCATGGCCACCGCGGCAGCCTGGTTGAGGGTGACCATCGGGTTCGGCGCGAGCCGGGCCAGCACCCGGTAGAGCGCGACGATCTGCGGCCAGTCGGTGTCGGCCGCGGTGGGCGCCTCGGCGTGCACCGCCGCGATGGCGGCCTGCACCTGGTAGGGGCCCGGCGCCGACCAGGTCAGCGCCTCGGTCACCAGGGCGACGCCCTCGGCGATCCCGGCCCGGTCCCAGCGGCTGCGGTCCTGTTCGGCCAGCGGCACCAGCTCACCGCCCGGGCCGGTACGCGCACCCCGGTGCGCGTCGGTGAGCAGCATGAGGGCCAGCAGCCCGGCCACCTCACCGTCGTCGGGGAGCAGCCGGCGCAGCTCCCGGGCCAGCCGGATCGCCTCGCCGGTCAGCTCGGCCCGGTGCAGCTCGGCCCCGCTGGACGCGGTGTACCCCTCGTTGAAGACCAGGTAGAGGACGTGCAGCACGGCGCCCAGCCGGGCGTCGCGGTCGGCCGCCGAGGGCATGGCGAACCGGGCTCCGGCAGCCTCGATCCGCTGCTTGGCCCGGCGGATCCGCTGGCTCATCGTGGCCTCGGGCACCAGGTACGCCCGGGCGATCTCGACGGTGCTCAACCCGCCGACCGCCCGCAGCGTGAGCGCCACCTGCGCGCTGACCGTGAGCGCGGGATGGCAGCAGAGGAAGAGCAGCTTCAGCGTGTCGTCCCCGCTCGGCGGCTCCTCGTCGGCGGCCGGGGCGACCGCCGCGTACGCCGGTTCCCGGACCGCCACGGCGACCTCGCGGTCCCGGCGGGCCCGTTCGCTGCGCCACTCGTCGGTGAGCCGGCGGGTCGCCACGGTGACCAGCCACGAGCGGGGGTGGTCGGGTACGCCCTGCGCCGGCCACTGGGTCGCGGCGGCGAGCAGCGCCTCCTGGACGGCGTCCTCGCAGGCGTAGAACTGGCCGTGCCGGCGGACGAGCACGCCGAGGACCTGCGGCGCGAGGGCGCGCAGCAGGTCCTCGACCGCCCGGTCGGTCACATCTCCGTCCCGGACTGCTCCATCACCGGCCGCACCTCCAGCACGCCGACGCCGCGCGCGACGTCCGGCCAGCGCGCGGCGATCTCGGCGGCCCGTTCGGGGGTCTCGCAGTCGACCGTGAGGTAGCCGGCGAACTGCTCCTTGCTCTCCAGGAACGGCCCGTCGGTGACCTCGGTGCCGCCCCCGGCGGCGGGCCGGACGGTACGGGTCTGCGCCGGGTGGGCCAGCGCCTCACCGCCGACCAGTTCGCCGGACTCGGTCAGCTCCTTCATGATCACGTCGACCTCGCCGAAGATCGCGTTCCGCTCCTCCTCGGACAGCTCCTCGACGAAGCCGGGCCGGTTCCAGATCAGCAGCATGTACTTCACGGTGTACTCCTCGGGTCGGGGCCACCGGCGGTGGCGCCTCTCGCAGACGGGTCGGAGCCGGCTCGCCTGATCCGACATCTTCCCCGAGGAAAAGTCAGCGGCCGCCGCGCAAGGGGCGGCGCGCCGGGGCGCCGGCGTCGAGGGAGGCGCGGTCCGCGGCCGTGGTGCCCGAGGTCCAGCCCTCCGCGTCGCGGACCTGGAGCCGGTGCCGCGTGACCCCGGGGAAGAGCTGGTCGACCCGCTCCCGGACGGCGTCCGAGCGGGCGGCGAGCACCGGGAGCAGCCGGTCGTCGGCCCGTTCCTCCGCCGCCGTCGCGGTGGCCGCCCGCAGGCGCTCCCCGATCCGCAGCGCGAACGCGTTGAGGAACGACTCGTCGTAGCCCTTGGTGCGCCGGCCGCTGCCCGTGCGGCGTTCGCCCCGGCCGCGCAGCATCGCGGCGGTGGCCTGCACCAGCAGCGAGGTGTGCAGCAGCTCGACGGCGGCCAGGTCGGCCGGGAAGCCGAGCACGGTGGCGAAGCCGAGGTCGTCGGACCAGATGGACTCGCAGCGGTTGGCCGCCGCCACCTCCTGAATGAGCAGCGCCTTCGCCGCGGCGTACGGGGCGTCGGTGCCGAGCCGGACGCCACCGGGCCGGTCGGGGCGCTCGGCGGCGGCGTCGAGCAGGGCGGCGTCGATGCTGTGCCGGGCCATCAGCTCCTGCGCCTTGCCGGTGAGCGCCTCCGCCTCGGCGGGGAAGGTGGTCGACTCAGCCTTGGCCAGCAGCGCGCGTACCCGGTCCAGCATCCGCGAGCCGCTGGCCGGGGCGGTCGGGCGCGCGGCGGCGGCCGGTCCTCCGGGTGGCGGGCGGAGCACCGCGATCGGTGGCAGCCCCGCCACCAGGGCGAGCGCGTCGACGGCGTCCCGCAGCGCGCTGATCCGGTCGCCCTCGGCGCGCCGGTCCAGCCAGCCCGGGTCGCCGTCCCACCGCGCGCCCAGCTCGGCGAGCTGGCCGTCGAACCAGGAGGGGACCGGGTCGGGCATCGCGTGCCGCTGGGCGGCCAGCACGTCCCGGAGCAGCCGAGCGCCCCGCGGGGTCAGCCGGCGGGTGGCGATCCGCTCCAGGTCCGCGGGCTGCCAGCCGCGCGACCAGAGCCGCGCCACGCCGCGGGTCAGCCGGGTGAGGAGCGCCGCGTCCACGGCCGGCGGGTCGCCGACGACCAGCCGGTCCAGGGCCCGCTCGGCCGCGCGCACGTCGGTGCCGCGGGCCGCCGCGAGGGCGTCGGCGAGCACCTGGTCGGCATCCGGCACGGGTGGCTCCCTCTCTGGCGGCAGGTGGCGGGTCGCGCACCCGGGACCGAACGGTACCGGCGCGGGCGCCGCCCCGACCGGTGACCGCGCTCACCGTTCATCCGTCCGGGCCCGGCGTCCGTACTCCTGACCGGATCGGGGCGGGCGCGACGGACGGAGAGCGACGTGGGCGGGCGGGGCAGGCGGGACCGGGGTCTGCACCGCCGACGGCGGGCGTCCCGCGCCGGCGTCCTGATGCTGGTGGTGCTGCTGGTCGCGGCGGGCCTCGCCGGGTACGCGGCCCGGCGTCACCCGGACCTGCTGGTCGCGGCCGGTGTGCGGCCCGCCGCGCCGGCCGCCGGGCCCGCCCGCCCGGCGGTGGCCACGCCCGCCGCGCCGCCGGTGCCGGCCGCCGGCCGGGTGCCGCCGGGCATCGGCTATCCGGACCGGGGTACGGGCCGGTTCCGCACCGCCAGCGGCGCCGGCGCGGTGGCCGGCCGCGGCGGTGAGCTGCTCCGCTACCGGGTCGCCGTGGAGGGCGGCATCGACAACGTGGACGTGGAGCGGTTCGCCCGGGAGGTGGCCGTGACGCTTGCCGATCCGCGCGGCTGGACCGGTGGCGGCCGGTGGCGGCTGCAACGGGTGGGGCGCGACGGTCCCGCCGACTTCACGGTGCTGCTGACCACGCCGATGACCCGGGGCCGGCTCTGTGCCGACACCACCGACCACTACACCTCCTGCCGCAACGGCGACCAGGTCGTGATCAACGTGGCCCGCTGGGTGCACGGCGTGCCGCAGTTCCCCGACCTGGGCCTCTACCGGCAGTACCTGCTCAACCACGAGGTGGGGCACCGGCTCGGCCGGGGCCACGAACTCTGCCCCCGGGCCGGCGGCCCGGCGCCGGTGATGGAACAGCAGACGCTCGGCCTGCACGGCTGCACCCCGAACGCCTGGCCCCGGGTGGACGGCGCGCTCCACAGCGGCCCCTCGGGCCAGTACGACGACCCGATCCCCGCGGAGGACTGACACGCCGCGCTGGAGTGGTCACAGAAGGGTGAATACTGGGCGGGTGGAGACCGTCCGCCCCCGCCTGCTGCTGGTCGAGGACGACCGTGCCCTGACCGGCCTGCTCGCCGGCCTGCTCGCCGAGGAGGGATACGAGGTCGACGTGGCCGGCGACGGGCACAGCGGCCTGCACCACGCGCTGACCCGCGGCTACCAGCTCATGGTGGTCGACCGGGGGCTGCCGGCGCTGGACGGGTTGGCGCTGGTCGCCCGGCTGCGCGCTCGCGGTGTGACCTGCCCGGTGCTGCTGCTGACCGCGCGGGGATCGGTCGACGACCGGGTGGAGGGGCTGGACGCGGGCGCGGAGGACTACCTGGTCAAGCCGTTCGAGGTGGCCGAGCTGCTGGCCCGGCTCCGGGCGCTGCGCCGCCGGCACCCGGAGGTGGCGGGCTGGCTGCCGCTCGGGCGGCGCCGGCTGGACGTCGACAACCGCCGGGTGCTCGACGGCGCCGGAGAGATCCCGCTCTCCGGCCGCGAGTTCGGCGTGCTGCACGCCCTCGCCGGCCGGCCGACGAAGGTGTTCACCCGGGCCGAGCTGCTCAGCGCCGTCTTCGACAACGCCGACGCGCCGGGCACCGTCGATGCCTGCGTGCACCACCTGCGCCGCAAGCTGGGCCGGGACGCCGTCCGTACGGTGCACGGCCTGGGCTACCGGCTCGGGCCGGGCTGAGGCGGGCAGCGGCGTGGACGAGGCCCGGCTGGACCGCGCCCGGCGAATCAGCGTGGCCCAGACGGCCGGGGTGATCGGGATCGTCCTGCTGCTGGTCGGCGCGCTGATGTTCGTGCTCACCAGCCGCCAGGAGTCCCGGGCGCTCGACGTCGGGCTGGCCGCGGTGCTGGCAGCTGCCGAGGACGTCGACGACCCGCCGCCCGGGCAGGTCCTGGCCCGGCAGCGCCCCGGCACGGCCGCGACGGAGGTGACCGAGAGCGCGTCTCCGGAGCTGGTCCGTTTCCTGGACGGCGCGATCGGGCGACCGCCCGGCCGGTACGAAACCGACACCGGGGACGACCAGCGGTTCCGGGTGCTGGTCGCCCGACGGGCGGACGGCAGCCGCTGGGCGGTCGCCGCCGATCTCGCGCCGCTGCGCCAGCGGCAGAGCCAGCTCGCCGTGGCGCTGCTCGTGGCCGAGCTGGCCGGCCTGGCCGGCGCGCTGGTCGCCGCCGCGTTGCTGGCGCGGCGGGCGGTCGCGCCGCTGGCCACCGCGCTGGCCCTGCAACGCCGCTTCGTCGCCGACGCCTCGCACGAACTGCGCACCCCGCTGACCGTGCTGCACACGCGAGCGCAGCTGCTGGCCCGCCGGGCGCGGAACCAGCCGGCGGACCGGCTCACCGACCAGCTCGACCAGCTCGTGACGGACACCCGGGCGCTCGGCGAGGTGGTTGAGGACCTGCTGGTGTCGGCCGCCGCCGAGCACCAGCCGCTGCCGGACACCGAGGTGGACCTGGCCGAGGTGGCACGCGAGGTGGTGGAGAGCATGTCCGCGTACGCGCAGGAGCACCAGGTCGAGCTGCGGGCCGAGGCGGCCGGGCCGGCCCGGGTCCGGGGCGCCCGTACGGCCCTGCGCCGGGCGCTGACCGCGCTGGTGGACAACGGCGTCGGGCACACGACCGACGGCGGCCACGTCACGGTGACCGTGACCCGCCGCGACGGCCGCGTGGCCGCCGAGGTCGCCGACGACGGGGTGGGGCTGGATCCGGCCGAGGCGGACCGGCTCTTCGACCGCTTCGCCCACGGCACGGCCGGAACCGGCCGCCGGTTCGGGCTGGGCCTGGCGTTGGTGCAGCACGTGGCGCGGGCGCACCGCGGCACGGTCGAGGTAGCCGGCGCGCCGGGGCGGGGCGCCACCGTCACACTGCTCCTGCCGGCAGCCTGAACCCGCCGCAAGAACTTCTCAAGAAACGCTGGGCACTGTGGGGCCGGACAGTGAACGCCCCCGATCGTCGAGGAGAGACCGTGCCCGACACCGTCAACGGACTACCGGTGCACCCGCTCGTGGTGCACGTCGTCGTGGTCCTCCTGCCGCTGGCCGCGCTCGGCGTGGTCGCGCTGGCCGTCCGCCCCTCCTGGCGGGGCCGCTTCGGCGTGCTCGTCGTGCTGATCGCCGCGCTGGCCGCCGCCGCGGTCCCGCTCGCCACCCAGAGCGGCGAGGGCCTGGAGCGCCGGGTCGGTGACCCGGGCCGGCACGCCGAGCTGGGGGACACCCTGATCTGGTTCGCGCTGCCGCTGCTGGTCGCCGCGGTCGCGCTGGTCTGGCTGCACCGCCGGTCCGGCCGGCCGGCCGAGGGCGGGACGGAACGCCCGCGTACCTCTGGCCAGGGCGCGGCCGGCGTGGTGGTCGCGGTGCTGGCCGTGGTCGTCGCGGCGGCGAACCTGGTGCAGGTCTACCGCGTCGGCGACTCCGGCGCGAAGGCTGTCTGGGGCGACACCCCGGCGGCGACCGCCGGGCACGGCGACGACGACGGCGACTGAGCCGCTTCCTGCGCCGCGCGCCCGCCGGTGGTGAGATGGACCGCATGGAGTATGTGAAGTTCGGATCCACCGGCCTGGAGGTGTCCCGGCTCTGCCTGGGCTGCATGAGCTACGGCGAGCCGAGCCGCGGCGGGCATCCCTGGTCGCTGTCGGAGCAGGAGAGCCGCCCCTTCATCCAGCAGGCGCTGGAGCTGGGGGTCACCTTCTTCGACACCGCCAACGTCTACTCCGACGGCACCAGCGAGGAGATCGTCGGCCGGGCGCTGAAGGACTTCGCCCGCCGCGACGAGGTGGTGATCGCCACCAAGGTGCACGGCCGGATGGGCGCCGGGCCGAACCGTGGCGGGCTGTCCCGCAAGCACATCATGAGCGAGATCGACGCGAGCCTGCGCCGGCTGGGCACCGACTACGTCGACCTCTACCAGATCCACCGGCTCGACCCGACCACGCCGATCGAGGAGACCCTGGAGGCCCTGCACGACCTGGTCCGGGCCGGCAAGGTGCGCTACCTCGGCGCCTCCTCGATGTACGCGTGGCAGTTCGCGAAGGCGCTCTGGGCCGCCGAGCGGCACGGCTGGACCCGGTTCGTCTCCATGCAGAACCACTACAACCTGCTCTACCGCGAGGAGGAGCGGGAGATGCTGCCGCTCTGCCTCGACCAGGGCGTCGCGGTGATCCCGTGGAGTCCGTTGGCCCGGGGCCGGCTCACCCGGGACTGGGGGGAGCGCACCGCGCGGGCGGAGACCGACGAGTTCGGCCGTGCGCTGTACGCGCGTACCGAGGAGAACGACCGGGCGGTGGTCGACGCGGTGGCCGGGATCGCGGCGGCGCGCGGAGTGTCCCGGGCGCAGGTGGCGTTGGCCTGGGTGGCCCGCAACCCGGCGGTCACCGCGCCGATCGTGGGTGCGACCAAGCCGCACCACCTGACCGACGCGGTGGCCGCGCTGGAGTTGCAACTGACCGACGAGGAGGTGGCCGCCCTGGAGGCGCCCTACGTCCCGCACCCGGTGGCGGGGTTCCAATAACCGGTCTTCGGAACAATCTCACGGTGCAATTCGCCAGGGTCGGCGGAATGCCGGAGAGGAATTCGACGCCCGCGGCGTCAGCGCACGAACATGTAGACCTGCTTCTCCACCGGGTCGGCCTCGGTGCGGGGCCGGTAGGTGACGATCAGGTCGTCGCCGGCGAAGCCCGAGCGCACCGAGAACGCCTCCCAGGCGCCGGCGGTCCGGCCGGCCTCACCGATGACCGAGGCAGGGCCGAAGGCGTACGTGCCCAGCAGCGTGGTGGCCGGCTCCGGGGTCGCGGCATGGGCGATGGACGGGGCCAGCACGGCGCCGGCGATGCCGGCCAGGACGAGGGGACGCGTGAGCTTGCGCATCTGTTCCTACGAGCCGTCCACTGCGGACGGTGTAAAGCAGCTCACATTAAGTGGAGAACAATTTGTTAAGCGATTCGTGACGGGTCAGCGGGGGAACGAGGCCCAGATGTTCTTGGTCTCGTCGGTGGCGTACCACCCGACCGCGAGCGAGACCGACTCGGCCAGCATCAGCCCGCGGCCGCCCGAGTCGAGCGGGTGGACGTCACCCTGCCCCGGGGCGGTGCCGAGGTCGTGGTCCGCCACGTCGAGCAGGAAGCAGTCGTCGGCCGCGAGCAGCGTGACGATCGTCGGCGGCCGGCCGTGCCGCAGCGCGTTGGTCGCCAGCTCGGTGGCGACGAGCACCACCAGGTGGGGCACCTCGTCGAGGTCCTCGCCCTGGACCAGGCCGTGCCGGGTCAGCGCCTCGCGCAGCGACGCCCGCAGGCCCCGCAGCTCCTCGGCCGTGTCGAGCACCCACTGCTCCAGCTCGGTGGCCTGCGGCGGCGGTGGCGACGTGCGCAGCTGTCCCATGGACAGCGCTTTACCCTGCGTAGCCGTCCGCTAAGCCGGTGCGGGCCGGCTCCCGGATCGACGTCGGGAGCCGGCCCGGCCACTCAGCGACGGAGCAGGGCGAAGACGCCCCAGCCCAGGTATTCGCGCTGGTAGCGGACGTGCCGCAGCGGGTCCTCGGTCAGCTCCCGGCGCAGTTCCCCGGCCAGGTCGTCGTCGGGGTTCGCGTCCAGCCAGCGGCGCAGGTTGAGCCAGTGCGCGGCGGCGTACCGGTCCCAGCTGTCCTGGTCGGCGAGGACCATCTCGACCAGGTCCCAGCCGCACGCACCGAAGAGCCCGACCAGCCCGGGCAGGTCGCGAAACTCGTCCCGGGAGCGGGCGTGACACCCGGTCACCGTCTCCTCGTCGGGCGGGTCGCGCCGCCAGTACGGCTCGCCCACCAGGACCATCCCGCCGGGGCGCAGCCCGCGCTCCAGGATCTCCAGGGTCCCGGGCACACCCCCGCCGATCCAGGTCGCGCCGACGCAGGCGGCCAGGTCGACGCGCTGCTCCGGTACGTGGGTCGCGGCGTCACCGTGCACGAACCGGACCCGGTCGGCGACGCCCAGCTCGGCGGCGCGCTCCCGGGCAGCGGCGGTGAAGGCGGTGCTGATGTCCACCCCGGTGCCGGTGACGCCGTGGTCCCGGGCCCAGGTGCAGAGCAGCTCGCCCTTGCCGCTGCACAGGTCGAGGATCGACGCGCCGGGCCGGAGCTTGATCGCCCGGCCCAGCGTGGCGAGCTTGGCGTCGTCGAACGGGTTGAGGATCCGGAGGTCGCCCTCGCGGATGGTGAAGCTACGTGGCAGATCCAATGCGGTCACTCCAGGAAGAGGGTGCGGACGTCGGAACGAGGTGGCAAACGTTCGGCACGGGCACCGGAAACACCCACTTCAGGCAGTCGGAGTGACGTTTGCGGGAGGCTAGCCACCGGCGCGCCGGCCGCCAACCGAATTAGCCGGCCGGCTGGTCCACCGGGCAGGCGTACGCGGTCCGGCCGCCCACCTGCCAGGTCCGCACCGGGCTGCCGCAGCGGCGGCAGTGCTCCCGCTTGTAGACCCACCGCTCGTCCGGCGCGGTCGGGTCGCTGACCACCTGGCCCAGGTCCCGGCCGAGCGCGAGGTGGGCGACGGCGAGACGCCACAGCCGCTCCGCCGCCGCGGCGCCGACCGACCGGGCGTCCGGATCCAGCCCGGCCAGGAAGAGCAGTTCGGCCCGCCACGCGTTGCCGATGCCGGCCCAGACGGCCTGGTCGAGCAGCGCCGCGCCCACCGGCGCGCCGGTCGCGGTGAGCCGGCGGACCGCCTCTGCCGGATCGGCGTCGGCGCGCAGCGGGTCCGGGCCGAGCGAGGCCCGCAGGGCGCGCTCCGCGTCCGCCGGCAGCGGCTCGCAGCGGATGGGCGCGATGAGGTCGTACGCCACCGCCGGGCCGGCAAGCCGCAGCCGGGTGCCCGGGCGGGGCGGCGTGGCCGGGTCGTCGTAGCGCAGGAACAGGCCGCGCATGCCGAGGTGGACGTGCAGGACGGGCGCGTCGGGGAAGTGGTAGAGCAGGTGCTTGCCGTCCGCCTCGACGGATCGCAGCGGCCGGTCCGCGTACGGGGCCGGGTCGAAGCGGCCCTGCGGGCTGGAGAGGGTGACGTCACGCCCGGCGAGCGCATCGTGCTGCTCCCGCGCGTACCGGTGGATGAGGTGGCCCTCGGGCATGTTCGGCGCGTACCCCGCGCACCGGGAGGGAAACGACCGGGCCGCTGAGCCGGGGATCGGGCCTACCGGCAGGTGCGGGCCGGTCGGGTGCTGAGATACCGTCACCACGTGATGGTCGAGGAGCACTGGTGGAACGGGGTGAGCGCCCCTCGTGGGCGCCGCGACGTCTACATCCGCACCGACGGGCAGCGCTGGGAGGTGCAGGCGCAGATCGGCGGGGCCGCCGGCCGGTCGAAGATCCAGGAGTGCCCGAGCCGCGGTTCGGCGAGCATCCTGGCCGGGGCGTGGCGCGGCAGCGGCGCCGGCTGGCGCGAGGTACCGCGCTGACCCTGGCTCCCCGGTCAGTCCCGTGGCCCGTTCACCGCGCGGTCGACCAGCGACTCGGCGACCTCGCGTAACTTCCGGTTGGAGTCCTGCGACACCTGCGCCAGGATGGCGAACGCCTCCTCCGCCGAGCAGCGGCGCTGGCCCATGATGATGCCCTTGGCCTGCTCGATCACCGCGCGGCTCTGCATCGCCTCCCGCATCTGCTGTGCCAGGGTGGCGGTGCTTGCGTAGAGGTGCACGTTGGCGAGCGCGACGGCGGCGTGGCCGGCGAGGGTCTGCGCCAGCCCGATCTGCTCGTCGAACGCCCGCGGGACGGCGCCGTAGAGGTTCAACGCGCCGACCATCGCCTCCTGGATCGGCAGGCCGATCGACAGGGAACTCGCCGCGCCCGCCTCGTGTGCCCGGGCCGCCCACTCCGGCCAGCGGCTCTCCGCCGTCATGTCCGGCACGAGCATGGCGGTGCCGGTCGTCGCCGCGTCCAGGCACGGGCCGCGACCCTGCGCGTACTGCCACTCGTCCAGCGTCAACGCCAGCTCGCCCGTGTAGGCGGCCGTACACGCCTCGGTGCCCTGGATCAGGGTGACCGAGACCTCCACGGCTCCGGGGATCGCCTCCTTGGCGACCTGGGCGATGTTGGCCAACACCACGTCGAGGTCGGCTTCGTCGTGCTTGATTCTCCCGAGTCTGATCAAGGCTGCGGCGAGGTCGAGGTGGGCCTGCGGCATGAGCTCTGACGTCCTTGTGCGAAGCGACGCCGCCGACTCGGGAACGAGTTGGACGGCAGGTGGCGGCGCGGCCCGCGGGTCACGGACCGCTGTACCGATCCGGGACGGATCGGGAACCGGCGCCGCTTCTTGACGCTCGCTCGTGACGCCCCGGCCCGGGACGCCAACTACAGGACAGCCACTTTACGTCCCGCCGCCACAGGGGGCGACACGGCGTGCCCGCACCGAGCCGCCGCCGCCGACGGCCGCACGGACAGCGGTCGCACCGACAGACGTGCCGGCGGCACCGGGCCGGGAGGACGCCGGGACGATCTCCAATTCGATCTGTGCGTCGGTGATGTCGAGGACACGGCGGACGATCGGCGCCGGATCCCGGAGCGTCAACCGCCCACCCCGGTCGGCCAGCAGCCGCCGCGCCCGCAGCAGCGCGGTGATGCCGTGGGCGCAGAAGAAGGTGACCTCCGAGAGGTCCACCTCCACCGTTACCGGCGGCGGGTGGGCGAGGGACTCCACGAATTCGACGAGCAGGTGGGCGTTGCTCATGTCGATCTCGCCGGCGACGCTGATCCGGGTGACGGCGCCCGGCTTGGTGCACGTCAGCCACATGGTGGCCGCGTCCACGCGCGACGATCCGGACACGGCGGGCAGGCGGTCGGGACCGAACTCCGGAGGGTGCTCCGACATGGCGCCTCCGATGATCACGATCGGGGACGCTCACGGCCGGGGCCGTGAGCGGGCGGAGGGCGCATGTCTTGACCCGTCAGGAAGACTACGCCCGCCCGCCGGACCGCGCACGGATGGCATGTCCCCGCCCGGAGGGCGTCCCGCCTTCGACACGGACCGGCGAGCCGCGTGCCGGGTGACCCGGATCACCCCGCGGGCCGCCCCGCGTGAAAGGCGCGTCAAGAAACCGGCCGCGGCCGTCACGGTCGCGTTATAGCCCCTGTCCGCGCGCCCGATCCGGCGTTGTGATGGCTCGGCGCGACCGGAAGGCGGTCGCCCGACAACGTCCGGTAAGAGGAGTCAGCCGTGTCTGACGTGGTGTTCGTGCTGGTGACGGTGGCGCTGTTCGCGGCGCTCGCCCTCGTGGTGAGGGGCGTGGAGAAGCGGTGAGCGCGGTGAACGCCGTCGGCCTGGTGCTGGCGATCGGTCTGGGCCTGTTCCTGGTCGTCGCCCTGCTGTTTCCGGAGCGCTTCTGATGACCATGACAACAGCCGGGGTCGTCTTCCTGCTGTCCCTGGTGGCGGCGCTGGTCGCCGTGCACCGGCCGTTCGGCGACCACATGTACCGGGTGGTGTCCGGCAGCCGGCAGTCCCGGGCCGAGCGGGCCATCTTCCGACTGGTCGGGGTCAACCCGGCCGCCGAGCAGACCTCGGGCGTGTACGCCCGCAGCGTGCTGGCCTTCTCGGCCGTCTCGATCCTGTTCCTCTACCTGTTCCAGCGGGTCCAGGACCGGCTCTGGCTCTCGCTGGGCTTCGACCCCGTGGTGCCGCACGGCGCCTGGAACACGGCGGTGTCGTTCGTGACCAACACGAACTGGCAGTCGTACTCGGGTGAGTCGACCATGGGGCATCTCGTGCAGATGGCCGGCCTGGCCGTGCAGAACTTCGTCTCGGCCGCGGTCGGCATCGCCGTGGCGGTGGCCCTGATCCGCGGGTTCGCCCGCAGCCGCACGGGCGAGCTGGGCAACTTCTGGGTCGACCTGACCCGGATCACCGTGCGGATCCTGCTGCCCGTCGCCGTGCTCGGCGCGCTCGCGCTGATGATCGGCGGCGCGGTGCAGAACCTCTCCGGTGGCACCGACGTCACCACGCTGACCGGTGGCACGCAGCACCTCACCGGTGGGCCGGTGGCCAGCCAGGAAGTGATCAAGGAGCTGGGCACCAACGGTGGCGGGTTCTTCAACGTCAACAGCGCCCACCCGTTCGAGAACCCGACGACCTGGACGAACTGGCTGCAGATCTTCCTGATCCTGCTCATCCCGTTCAGCCTGCCCCGGGTCTTCGGCCGGATGGTCGGCCAGAACCGGCAGGGCTACGCGATCGCCGCGGTCATGGCCGTCCTCGCGCTGGCCAGCGTCACCCTGACCACCGTCTTCGAGCTGGCCGGGCACGGCACCGTCCCGCAGGCCGTCGGCGCGGCGCTGGAGGGCAAGGAGGTCCGGTTCGACGTGTCGAACTCGGCGACCTTCGCCGCGGCCACCACCCTCACCTCGACCGGCGCCGTGAACTCCTTCCACGACTCGTACACGGCGCTGGGCGGGATGATGACGCTGGGCAACATGATGCTCGGCGAGGTCGCGCCCGGTGGCGTCGGCTCCGGCCTCTACGGCCTGCTGATCCTGGCGGTGATCACGGTGTTCGTGGCCGGCCTGATGGTCGGCCGGACGCCGGAGTACATCGGCAAGAAGATCGGTTCGCGCGAGATCAAGCTGGCGTCGCTGTACTTCCTGGTCACCCCGGCGCTGGTGCTGGGCGGCACGGCGGCGGCGTTCGCCACGGGCAACAGCGCCACGGCGCTCAACGCCGGCCCGCACGGCCTCTCCGAGGTGCTGTACGCCTTCACCTCGGCCGCCAACAACAACGGATCCGCCTTCGCCGGCATCACCGTCAACACCACGTGGTGGGACACGGCGCTCGGGCTCTGCATGCTGCTCGGCCGATTCCTGCCGATCATCTTCGTGCTCGCCCTGGCCGGTTCGCTCGCCCGACAGCAGCCCACCCCCGCGTCCGAGGGCACCCTGCCGACCCACCGACCGCTCTTCGTCGGGATGGTCGTCGGCGTCACGGTGGTCCTCGTGGCGCTCACCTACCTTCCCGCGCTCGCGCTCGGCCCCCTCGCGGAGGGGCTGTGACCACCATGAGGAACGAGGACATGTCCGTCACGCCCGTGACATCCGGCACCGGCGAGGAGCCGGTGGCCGGCACGCCCGCCACCCGCGGCAACCGGGTCGGCGGGGGTCTGCTGGACCCGAAGCAGCTCCTCCGGTCGCTGCCGGACGCGCTGCGCAAGCTCGACCCGCGCACGCTCTGGCGCAATCCGGTCATGCTCATCGTGGAGATCGGGGCCGTCTTCACCACCGTCCTGGCGGTGGCCGACCCGTCGGTCTTCGCCTGCGCGATCACCGTCTGGCTGTGGCTCACCGTGGTCTTCGCGAACCTGGCCGAGGCGGTCGCCGAGGGCCGGGGCAAGGCCCAGGCCGCCGCCCTGCGGCAGGCGAAACAGGACACCGTCGCCACCCGCCTCGTCGGCTGGACGCCCGGTGCGGCGGCGAACGCGTACCGCGACGAGGCGGTCCCCGCGCCGCAGCTCCGGCTGGGCGACATCGTCCTGGTCGAGGCCGGCGACATCATCCCCGGCGACGGGGACGTGGTCGAGGGCATTGCGAGCGTCGACGAGTCGGCGATCACCGGCGAGTCCGCGCCCGTCATCCGGGAGTCCGGTGGCGACCGCAGCGCGGTCACCGGTGGCACCCGGGTCCTCTCCGACCGCATCGTCGTGCGGATCACCCAGAAGCCGGGCGAGAGCTTCATCGACCGGATGATCGCCCTGGTCGAGGGCGCCAACCGGCAGAAGACCCCGAACGAGATCGCGCTGAACATCCTGCTCGCCGCGCTCACGATCATCTTCCTGCTGGCCGTGGTGACCCTTCAGCCGCTGGCGATCTTCGCCAAGGGCTACCAGGCGGCCGCACCGGACACCGGCGCGATCACCGACGCCGGCGTCAGCGGCGTGGTCCTGGTGTCGCTGCTGGTCTGCCTGATCCCCACCACCATCGGGGCGTTGCTGTCGGCCATCGGCATCGCCGGCATGGACCGCCTCGTGCAGCGCAACGTCCTGGCCATGAGCGGCCGGGCCGTCGAGGCGGCCGGCGACGTGAACACCCTGCTGCTGGACAAGACGGGCACGATCACGCTGGGCAACCGGCAGGCGGCCGAGTTCCTTCCGGTCGAGGGGGTGACCGCCGCCGAGGTCGCCGACGCCGCGCAACTGTCCAGCCTCGCCGACGAGACCCCCGAGGGGCGTTCCGTCGTGGTGCTCGCCAAGAACGAGTTCGGCCTGCGCCAGCGCGAGCCGGGACTCATCCCGCACGCCACCTTCGTCCCGTTCACCGCGCAGACCCGGATGAGCGGCGTCGACCTCGGCGCGGAGAGCGCCGACGGCGGCGCCCGCCGGATCCGCAAGGGCGCCGCTGCCGCGGTCATGAAGTGGGTACGCGAGAACGGCGGCCACCCGACCGAGCAGGTGGGCGAACTGGTCGACGTCATCAGCGGCACCGGCGGCACTCCGCTGGTGGTCGCCGAGCACGTCGACGGCGAGCCGGCGCGCGCCCTCGGCGTCATCCACCTCAAGGACGTGGTCAAGGCCGGCATGCGCGCGCGCTTCGACGAGATGCGGCGGATGGGCATCCGGACCGTGATGATCACGGGCGACAACCCGCGTACCGCGAAGGCGATCGCGGACGAGGCCGGTGTGGACGACTTCCTCGCCGAGGCCACCCCCGAGGACAAGCTCGCGCTGATCCGCAAGGAGCAGGAGGGCGGCCGGCTGGTCGCGATGACCGGAGACGGCACCAACGACGCGCCGGCCCTCGCCCAGGCCGACGTCGGCGTGGCCATGAACACGGGAACGTCGGCCGCCAAGGAGGCCGGCAACATGGTCGACCTCGACTCCGACCCCACGAAGCTCATCGAGATCGTGGAGATCGGCAAGCAGTTGCTGATCACCCGCGGCGCGCTGACCACCTTCTCGATCGCCAACGACATCGCCAAGTACTTCGCGATCATCCCGGCGATGTTCGCCGGCATCTACCCGGCTCTGGACACGCTGAACGTCATGCGGCTGGCCAGCCCGGAATCGGCGATCCTCGCCGCGGTCGTCTTCAACGCGATCGTCATCGTCGCGCTCATCCCGCTGGCCCTGCGCGGCGTGCGCTACCGGCCGGCCAGCGCGTCGAAGCTGCTCAGCCGCAACCTCTGGGTCTACGGCCTCGGCGGCGTCATCGTGCCGTTCATCGGCATCAAGCTCATCGACCTGCTCATCCAGCTCATTCCGGGGATCTCGTGATGCGCCTCCCAACCTGGCTCGCCCACCATCTCGCCGCGCTGCGCGCCCTGCTCGTGTTCACCGTCCTGCTCGGCCTCGCGTACCCGCTGGCCCTGGTCGCCGTCGGTCGGCTCCCCGGCCTCCACGCCCGGGCCGACGGTTCGCTGGTGAGCGTGAGCGGCAGGACCGTGGGCAGCTCGCTCATCGGCCAGTCCTTCACCGACGCGGACGGCAACCCGGTGCCGCGCTACTTCCAGTCCCGGCCGTCGGCGGCCGGCGACGGCTACGACCCGACCGCCACCTCGGCCAGCAACCTGGGCCCGGAGAGCGTGGTCGACACCATCGCCGCCGACCCCGACGACTCCACCCCGAGCCTGCTCACCCAGGTCTGCTCCCGCAGCCGGGCGATCGGCGAGCGGGACGGTGTGGACGGGCGGCGGCCCTACTGCACGCCGGACGGCGTCGGCGCGGTGCTGGCCGTGTTCCGCGCCGGGGGGCTGACCGGCCCGATCACCCGGGTGGTCAGCGTCAACCAGGTCGCGCCGGCGACGCCCTTTGTGGGCAGCTGGCAGGGCGTCCCGGTCGAGCTGGCCCGGCCGGACCACGACTACGTGGCCGAGGGTGGCATCGTCACCCCGGTCCGGGGCGACGCGCCGGCCGAGCCGGCCGTGCCGGCCGACGCGGTCACCGCGAGCGGCAGCGGCCTCGACCCGCACATCTCCCCGGCGTACGCGGAAATCCAGGCGGCCCGGGTGGCGCGCGAGCGCGGCGCGGACCCGGCGGCGGTGCGGAGGCTGGTCGCGGAGCACACCACCGGCCGAGCGCTCGGCTTCATGGGCGAGCCCGGCGTCAACGTCCTGCAACTGAACCTCGCGCTGGACGAGGAGTTCCCGGCGCGCTGACCGTTCGTCCGGTCGAGAGGGGGCCCCGCCCACATCGCCAGGCGATAAGCGGGGTCCCCTCCCTCGATGAAGGGAAGATGGTGCCGTGGCCAGGGGTGAACTGCGGATCTATCTCGGGGCCGCCCCGGGGGTCGGCAAGACGTACGCCATGCTCGAGGAGGCCCAGCGCCGCGCCGAGCGCGGCACCGACGTGGTGATCGGTCTCGTGGAGACGCACGGCCGGCCGCACACCGCCGCCATGATCGGCGACCTCGAGCTGGTGCCCCGCCGGTCGATCAGCTACCGGGGTGTCGACCTCACCGAGATGGACCTCGACGCGGTGCTGGCCCGCCGGCCCGAGGTGGCCGTGGTCGACGAGCTGGCGCACACCAACGTCCCCGGCTCCCGGCACGACAAGCGCTGGCAGGACGTCCAGGAGCTGCTCGACGCCGGGATCAGCGTGCTGACCACGGTGAACATCCAGCACCTGGAGTCGCTTAACGACGTCGTCGCGCAGATCACCGGCACCACCCAGCGGGAGACGCTGCCGGACCAGGTCGTCCGGGCCGCCGAGCAGGTCGAGCTGGTCGACATGACGCCGGAGGCGCTGCGCCGCCGGATGGCGCACGGCAACATCTACCGGCCCGACCGGATCGACGCCGCGCTCGGCAACTACTTCCGGGTCGGCAACCTCACCGCGCTGCGCGAGCTGGCGCTGCTCTGGCTGGCCGACAAGGTCGACGAGCAGCTCGACGCCTACCGCTCCCAGCAGGGCATCTCCGCCACCTGGGAGGCGCGGGAACGGGTGGTCGTCGCGTTGACCGGCGGCCCGGAGGGCGAGACGCTGGTGCGCCGGGCGGCGCGGATCGCCGCCCGCAGCAAGGGCGCCGACCTGCTGGCCGTGCACGTGGCCCGCAGCGACGGGCTGGCCGGCGCCGACCCGGCCCAGCTGGCCCGCCAGCGGGTCCTCGTGGAGAGCCTCGGCGGCACGTACCACCAGGTGCTTGGCACCGACATCCCGGCGGCGCTGCTCGACTTCGCGCGCGGCGTCAACGCCATCCAGCTGGTGCTCGGGGCCAGCCGGAGGGGACGGTTCGCGCAGCTGCTCTCGCGCGGGGTCGGCGTCACCACGACCGCGCTCTCCGGTGCCATCGACGTGCACCTCGTGACCCACGCCCAGGCGGGGCGGGGCCGCCGGGGCGCGGCCGTGCCCGCGGCGCTGTCCCGGCGCCGCCGGCTGCTCGGCTTCGCACTCGCCGGGATCGGGATGCCGCTGCTCAGCCTGCTGCTCGGGACGCTGCCCGACCTCACCCTGACCAACGACATCCTGCTCTTCCTCGCCGGGGTGGTGGGGGTCGCCCTGGTCGGCGGCCTCTGGCCGGCGCTGGCCGCCGCGCTCGGCAGCTCGCTGCTGCTCAACTGGTTCTTCACCCCGCCCGTCCACACCCTGGACATCGCCGAGGCGGACAATCTCCTCGCCCTCGGCGTGTTCATCGGGGTCGCCATCGCGGTCAGCTGGGTGGTCGACGTCGCGGCCCGGCGGACCCGCGAGGCCGCCCGGGCCTCCGCCGACGCGCAGACCCTGGCCACCGTCGCGGGCAGCGTGCTGCGCGGCGAGCGGCCGCTGCCCGCGCTGCTGGACCGGCTCCGGGAGACCTTCGCGGTGCGCGCGGTCAGCGTGCTGGAACTCGCCGCCGAGGCGGAGGGCCGCCCGGCGCGGGACCGGGAGGCCGCGGCCTGGCGGGTGGTGGCCAGCGTCGGCGACGCCCCGCCGGGCAGCCCGAGCGCCGGGGAGACCGTGGTGCCGGTCGACGACCGGCTCAGCGTGGTGCTCGCCGGCCGGCGGCTGGAGGCCGCGGACCGTCGCGTGGTCGAGGCGTTCGCCGCCCAGGCCGCCGTCGCGCTGCGCCAGGAGCGGCTCGCCGAGGAGGCCGCCACCGCCCGCCCGCTCGCCGCCGCCGACCGGATGCGCACCGCGCTGCTCGCCGCGGTCAGCCACGACCTGCGTACGCCGCTGGCGTCGGCGAAGGCGGCCGTGAGCAGCCTGCGCAGCCACGACGTCGAGTTCGACGCCGACGACCGCGAGGAGTTGCTGGCCACCGCCGACGAGTCGCTGGACCGGTTGGGCCGGCTGGTGGCGAACCTGCTCGACATGAGCCGGCTCCAGGCGGGCGCGCTCGGCGTCAGCGCCACCGCGATCGGGTTGGAGGACGCCGTGCCCCGGGCCCTGGACGAGCTGGGCCCGGCGGCGGCCGAGGTGACCACCGACATCCCGGCCGACCTTCCCGCGGCCCTCGCCGACCCCGGCCTGCTGGAGCGGGTGCTGGTCAACATCGTGGCCAACGCGCTGCGCCACAGCCCACCCGGGCGGCCTCCGGCGATCACCGCCAGCGCGCACGCCGGCCAGGTCGAGCTGCGGGTGATCGACACCGGCCCGGGCATCCCGGAGGACCAGTGGGAGCACGTCTTCCTGCCGTTCCAGCGTCTGGGCGACCGGGACAACCAGACCGGCGTCGGGCTGGGGCTGGCGCTGTCCCGGGGGCTCGCGGAGGCGATGGGTGGCAGCATCACCCCGGAGACCACGCCCGGCGGCGGTCTCACCATGGTGCTGCGGCTGCCGGCCGGCACCGGCGGAATCGACCCGGAAGGGCCGCAGGAATGACCCGCATCCTGGTCGTCGACGACGAGCCGCAGATCCTCCGCGCCCTACGGATCAACCTGCGGGCCCGCGGCTACGACGTGGCGGTGGCCGACAGCGGTGCGGCCGCGTTGAAGGCCGCCGCCGGCCATCCCCCGGACCTGGTGGTGCTGGACCTCGGCCTGCCCGACCTGGACGGCACCGAGGTCATCCGGGGCCTGCGCGGCTGGACCGGCGTGCCGATCATCGTGCTGTCCGGGCGGGCCGGCAGCGAGGACAAGGTGGCCGCCCTCGACGCGGGCGCCGACGACTACGTCACCAAGCCGTTCGGGGTGGACGAGCTGCTCGCCCGGATCCGGGCGGTGACCCGGAGGCTCGCCGGCTCCCCGGCCGATGCGGCCGGCCCGGGGTCCACCGCCACCCAGCGGATCGGCCGGCACACCGTCGACCTCGCCGACCGGGTGGTGACCCGCGACGACGGCGTTGAGGTCAAGCTCACCCCGACCCAGTGGGCGATGCTGGAGAAGCTGCTGCGGCACCCGGGCAAGCTGGTCAGCCAGCGTCAGCTCCTGCACGAGGTGTGGGGCCCGGAATACCACAACGAGACCAACTACCTGCGCCAGTACATGGCCCAGCTGCGGCGCAAGCTGGAGGACGACCCGGCGCGGCCCCGGCACCTGATCACCGAACCGGGCATGGGCTACCGCTACCGCCCGTGAACCGGCCGTGTTTGCCCCGGTCGCCGCGGGGGACTCGGCGAGCCGGCCGAGGAGCGGGGGAGGGCATGGCGGACAACCGGTTCCCGGCGCCGTCGGAGGGGTTCGGCCGCCGCCTCGACGAGCACGCCGCCCACGGGGGCGCGGCGGAGCCGGAGCGGCCCGCCGGGCTGGTCGACAGCGGGGTCTACGTCGACGGGGTGCGGCGCGCCTCACCGGTCAGTCTCGCCGACACGTTCTCCTGCCTTCAGGAACTCGACCGGGCCATGGCCTGGATCGGGTTGTGCCGCCCGAGTGCGGAGCAGATCGACTCGTTGGCCGCCGAGTTCCAGCTCCCGGAGCTGGCCGTCGAGGACGCCATCAACGCCCACCAGCGGCCGAAGCTGGAACGGTACGGCGACACCCTGTTCGTGGTGCTGCGCGCCGCCCGCTACCTCGACGCGCGCGAGGAGGTCGAGTTCGCCGAGGTGCACCTGTTCCTCGGGCCGGGATTCGTGATCACCGTCCGGCACGGCGGCGCACCCGACCTGGCCGGCGTCCGGCGGCGGATGGAGGCGGAACCGGCCGTCCTCGCGCTCGGTCCCGAGGCCGTCCTGTACGCGGTGCTCGATCGGGTGGTCGACGGCTACGCCCCGGTGGTCGCCGGGCTGGAGAACGACATCGACGAGATCGAGACCGAGGTGTTCGGCGGCGACTGCGCCGCCGGCTGCGCGACGTGGCGGACCACCTCACCCAGGTCGTCGAGCGGGTGGACGGCTTCCGGCACCTGCTGCAGAACATCCTCACCGTCAACGCGACCCTCGTCTCGCAGGCGCAGAACGAGGAGATGCGCAGCCTGACCGCCGCCAGCTTCGAGCAGAACGAGGAGATCAAGCGGGTGTCGGCCTGGGCGGCGATCCTGTTCGCACCCACCCTGATCGGCACGGTCTACGGAATGAACTTCGCGCACATGCCGGAACTCGGCTGGCGGTACGGCTACCTGTTCGCCGTCGCGCTGATGGCCGCCGTCTGCGGTGCCCTCTACCTGCTGTTCAAGCGCCGCGGCTGGCTGTGAAGCGATTCGACCCCCGTCGGTCGAGCAGCAGCATGGCGACCAGCACCAGCACCACCGCACCGAGCTGCGCCCGGGCGTTCAGCCGCGTGCCGACCGGGATGGTGGCGACCACGGCCGCGCCGGTGACCAGCCGGCTGAGCACGGGCGCGGAGTGCAGCGTGTGGCGCAGGCCCACGATCCCGGCCAGGTAGACGGCCACGCCGCCGGCCAGCGCCAGCGCCGAGCGCCAGTCGGTCGGCTGCGCCGGGTGGGCCACCGCGGCGTGGATGCCGGCCGCCGCCAGCACGACGCCCAGCAGCAGCGGGATGTGGGCGAAGCCCACCCGGAGGGCCACCCGGGCCCGCTCCGGGCCGGTCGCCGCCAGGCGTTCCTCCGCCGCCGACGTGTCGGTGTAGTAGATCCACCAGAGTGCCGCCGGCAGCGCCAGCGCCAGGGCGATGACGGCCACCGTGCCGACCCCGAGGTGGTCGGTGTCCACGCCCATCCCGATCGCCACCACGGACTCGCCCAACGCGATGATCACCAGGAGCCCGTGCCGTTCGATGAAGTGCCCCGGCTGAAGCCGGAACGCGGGCAGCACGCGTACCCAGGAGAACCGGGGCGCCAGGTACGGGACGACCGACTGGAGCGCGAGCGCCGCGAGCCAGCACGCGTACCGGGCCGCGCCGCCGACGAAACCGCCCACGACCACCAGCAGGGCCGACCCGAGGTTGTACGCGGCCAGCCGGGTCAGCGCCGGACCGACGCCGGCCTGCCTGAACAGCGACAGGTGCACGGCGATCACCACGAGGTAGCCCACGCCGAACAGCAGCCCGGCGTGGTCGAAGGCCTCCGGCACCGCGACCGCGGCCAGCAGGAAGCCGACCATCCCCACGAAGAGCAGCAGCTTCTGCGCGGCCAGCCGGGGCGGGACGGCGTTGGCCAGCCACACGTAGCCGTCGAACATCCACCACAGGATGCCGAAGAGCAGCAGCGCCCGGGCCAGCCCGGCCGGCGTCAGGTCCTGTTCCAGCACCGCGGTGAGCTTGATCAACGTGAAGACGAAGACGAGGTCGAAGAAGACCTCGACGGCGGTCACCCGGTCGGCCGGCGCCGGGTTGCCGGGCCCCGGACGCACGGGTGTCATGAGGACCGAGCGTAGACCTCCGCCCCGGGCTCCGGGCCCTTCTCGGGCCGCCGCCCCTCTCCGCGTGAGGCGGCCCCGAGCACCACCGTGCCGAGCAGCGCGGCGGCCGGGGCCACCGCCAGGCCGTACCGGAGGTCGGTCGACACGAGCGGGCCGGCGAGCGCGGAGCCGGCGGCGCTGCCCACCACGAACGCCGTGCTCACCCAGGCGAACGCCTCGGCCACCGTGCCGGGCTCGGCGAGCCGCTCGGCGGCGAGGAAGATGGCGGTCAGCAGCGGCGGCAGCGCGAGTCCACTGACCACGAGCAGGCCGGCCATCGGGACCGGGCCGGGGGCGATCAGCAACGGCAGGAAGCCGACCGTGAGCGCGGCGGCCAGCAGCGGCAGCCGCCCGGGCCCACTCGGCCGGGCCCGAGTGTAGAGCAGGCCACCGGCCAGGGCACCGGCCGCCTGCGCCGCGAGCAGCCAGCCGCTGAGCCGACGGTCGCCGGCCGCCTCGGCGTAGCCGGTCACCGCCACCGCGATGCTGCCGACCGCCGCGCCGACGCCGACCACGCCGGACATCAGCACGCTGAACCGGGGTACGCGCAGCGGGCCGGCCCAGTGCCGCGCGGCCGGCACGCCGCGCCAGGCGCGGACGGCGGGGCTGAGCGCGTACGCCGCGGTGCCGGCGAGCTGTAGCACCCCGGCGACGACCAGGCCGGCGGGCGGGCCGGCCAGGGTCACCGCGAGGAGGGTGACCAGCGGGCCGACCACGAAGATGACCTCCTGCACGGCGATGTCCAGCGTGTACGCCGTGGGAACCGTGCCGGGCGGGAGCAGGGCGGGCCAGAGGGTACGCAGGCACGCCTCCAACGGCGGCGTGCCGAGCCCGGCCACCGCCGCGCCGACCACCGCACCGGTGAGGTGCCCACCGGTCAGCGCCACGGCGCCGAACCCGAGTCCGGACAGGACCGCGGCGGCCCACAGCACGGGCGGCTGCCGCCAGCGGTCCACCGCCCGGGCGAGCAGCGGCGTGCCCACGGCCATCCCGGCGGTGTACGCGGCCACCAGCAGGCCGGCGGCGGCCAGGCTCAGCGACTGGCGGGCGAAGAGGAGCAGGGCCAGCGGCCCGCTGGCGGTGGGCAGCCGGCCGACCTGGCTGCTGAGGAGGACCCGGAGGACCTGGGGTGCGCGCAGCACCGCCCGGATCCCGGAACTGTCGACGGACATGGGGCATCGCTCCCGGTGCGACGTGGGGGAATGGAGGCGTCCGGTGCCGGGGCGCCTCAGGGAGCGAAGTCGGCCCGCTCGTGGTCGTTGCCGTAGAGCGGCAGGGCAGGGGTGAGCCACTGGGCGTACGCGGCCGCCGTGGCCTCCACCGGGATCACCCGCCGACGGTAACCCATTCGGGGCCCGGCGGAAAGTTGCCGTTCGGAGCATTTGCGGTGGTATGCCTCGATAGGCTCGGGCCTGCCGCGCCCAGCCGCCGACCCGGGAGACAGCCATGTCGCACCACCTCGACACCCCGCTCGCCGCGCAGAGCGGCCAGCTCTACCTCGACGACCTCTTCGTCTTCGGCGGCGAGCGCGGGACCGTCCTGGTGATGGACGTCAACAGCTCGGTGACCCGCGCCGACATCAAGCCCGGCTTCCACCACGAGGCGCGGTACGAGTTCAAGGTGCACGTCGACGGCAGCGAGATGGAGGAGCTGACCTACCGGGTGTCCTTCAGCGAACTCGACGGCCAGGGGCGGCAGGAGCTCACCGTGCACGCCCTCACCGGCGCCGAGGCCTACGACGACGGCGCCACCGGCACGGTGGTCGCCCAGGGCCGCACCGGGGAGGAGGTGACCGGCAGCAACCTCCGGGTGTGGGCCGGGCGGATCACCGACCCCTTCTACATCGACCTGGACCAGCTCGCCACGGTCAACGACGCCTTCAAGAACGGCGCGCGGCTGGACCGCTCCGCCTGGCGGCCGGAGAACGCGAAGAACACCTTCGCCGGCACCACCGTCGACTCGATCGTGCTGGAGGTGTCCCGTGACGAGCGGATGCTCGCCGCCGGCACCCGCATCGGCGTCTGGGCGGCCACCAAGCTCGCCACCGACGCCGGCGGATGGCGCCAGATCAACCGCGCCGGCCACCCCATGATGTGGCCGGTCTTCTGGCCCACCGACACCGACTTCTCGAACCCCGCCAACATTCGCCACCCCTGCGAGGACCTGCGGGCCGACGGCGAGGAGATCGCGTCGGCGGTGGCCCGGGTGGTGGCGGCCAACGGCACCGCGCCGGACCCGGGCGCGTACGGCTGGAGCGTGGCCCGGGAGCTCTACCCGGATGTGCTGTCCTACCAGGTCGGCACCCCGGCGAACTACGGGTTCGCGGCCCGCAACGGGCGGACCATGGCCGACAACGTGCCCGAGGTGATGTTCTCCCTGGTGTTGAACACCGGTATGACCTCCGGCCTCACCCCCGATGTCGCGAAGGACGCCCGCGCCGCCTCCTTCCCCTACGTGGTGCCCGCCGGCAAGTGACCCGCTGAGCGGTTCCCGCCTGTAGGAAATCTTCGCCCTCCCTGTTGACGTGGATGGTTTCTGTCATAACAATCGCCATCTATATCGACATCCATCGTTGTCGATCAACGATCGGGAAGGAGGTATCCATGGCGGCCATCCAAGGCGAGGTGTCCTGGTTCTGCTGCGGCACCGCCTGGGGACCGTGCGGCACCGCCGGGGGCGGGGCCTGCGGCACCTGCAGGTCGGGCAACTACCAGCACGCCTGGCCGAACACCTCGGACGCGTGCTGGGCCATCACCCACCCGGACACCTGCGGCCTCAGCATGAGCCGGCGGACCTGCGGCTTCCGCCACTACACCACCAACCGCTGCAACGGCGCCCGGGTCGGCACCACCATCGCCGACTGCGGCCCGCAGACGGACCTGTTCTGCGGCGAGCGCACCTGCTGCGGCTCGGCCTGCGGCAGCAACCGGATCATCGACCTGACGCCCGCGGCGTTCAGTGCGATCGGCAGTCTCTCCGTGGGGCTGCGGCCCTGCTCGGTCGACACCGTCTGAACGGGAGGGAACGTCATGCCGCAGACCCTGAACCGCCGCCGCCTCCTCGCCACCGCCGCGCTCGGCGGCGTGGTGGGCGCCACCGGACTCGGTTCGCTCGCCCCCGAGGCGGCCTTCGCCGCCGAGCCGGCGGCCGTCGAGCCCGGCGCGCCCGACCCGAACTTCGTCGAGGGCCGGATCAGCAAGATCTCCGGCCACCTGCTGCTGGTCACCGGATCGGACACCGTGCTGCACTCGATCCGGATCACCGACGGCACGAGCATCTGGAAACTGCACCCGACCACGTTCGACCAGGTGGCCGTCGGCGACGGGCTCTACGCCCGCGGCGTCCGCCTGCCCGACGGCACACTCGCCGCCGACTCGGTGTGGGTAAACATAGTCAACCTGCACGCGCACATCGCCGCCGTCGGCCGCAACCTGCTCCACCTCGACCACAAGGGCCAGCGCATCGTCGCCCACGTCGTGCCCGGCCGCTCCGCCGCGGTCTACAACGGCACGCCGGCCATCAGCGACCTGTCCCTGCTCCGCGTGGGCCGGCACGTCCAGGTGCTCGGCGCCTGGCACCCGGACACCAACGAGATCGACATCGCCACCGTCTACGCCGCCGCCTGACCGGTACGCCCGACGGCTCCAGATCGCGGCGCCGCGTCGGACGCGGCGAACTGGAGCCGTCACCGGGCGGCCCGCACCAGCCGGCCGCCCGGGCGTCACCCGTCGGCCCACCCGAGGGGAGAACCCATGATCGACATGATCGCGGCGCTGCAACCGCTGGTCGTCGGCGCGGTGCTGATCTGGTCCGCCCGCGTGAAGCTCCTCGACCGGCACGCCGCCACCGTCGCCCGGCGGTCCGCGCTCGTCCGCCTGGTCGGGGAACACCGCGCGCTGCCCGCGTACCGGCTGCTCGGGGCCGTCGAGCTGATCCTCGGCGCGCTCCTCCTGCTGCCGCCCGCCCTGCGGCTGGAGACCGCCGCCGCGACCGCCGTGGCCGTCGGCTTCCTCGGCTACCTGACCTACGCCCGCCGGGCCGCCCCGACCTCCTCGTGCGGCTGGCCGAGCCGCCGCCCGACCCCCGGCGCCGGGCGCCGCCGCGG
>NZ_JAMWEG010000030.1 GCF_025460765.1 Micromonospora sp. MA102 | reverse complement strand
GGGGTGGGGATGGTCAGGGACGGGGGGAGGCCGGTCACCGTGGGGTGGCCGGTGTGGTCGACGGTGACCGTGACCGGGGTGTTGGCGATCGTCAGGCCCCGGGCGGTGAGGGCGCCGAGTTCGGGGCCGGCCAGGGGACGCAGGTCGACGCGGCCGGCGGGCACGTCGGGATAGAGGCCGAGCGCCGCCTGGAGGAGCAGCACGGCCGCCGCGGCCGACCAGGCCTGCGGGTGGCACGCCGCCGGGTACGGCACCGGCCGGCCGAGCGCCGTCCGGTCGTCCCCGCCGTACAGCTCGGGGAGGCGGTAGTCGAACGCCTCGGCGGCCGCCAGCAGCCCGTCGGCGAGCCGGAGCGCCGCCGCGCGGTGCCCGCCGCGGGCCAGCCCGTCGAGCACGATGGCCGTGTCGTGCGCCCAGATCGACCCGCAGTGGTACGACAGCGGGCTGAACCCGGCGTCGTCGGTGGACATGGTGCGCAGCCCGAAGCCGCCCGCGAGGGCTTCGGTCGAGAGCAGGGCGGCGACCTGCGCCGACTCGGCGTCCGAGAGCAGGCCGGTGCCGAGCAGGTGGCCGATGTTGCTGGTCAGCGAGTCCACCGGGCGCTTGTCCCGGTCGAGCGCCAGGGCGGGCTGCGGGCCGTGCGGGCCGTCGACCCAGAACGCGGCGCGGAAGCGCGCGGCGAGCCGGTCGGCGTACCCGCGCCAGCGGTCGGCGCCGGGGCGGCCGAAGGCGTCGAGCAGGTCGGCCCCGTTCACCGCGGCCTGGTACGCGTACCCCTGCACCTCGGCCAGCACGATGGGCGGCGCGGCCAGCCGGCCGTCCCGGAAGCGCACCGCGTCGCCGGAGTCCTTCCAGCCCTGGTTGGCCAGGCCGTGGCCGGTGGTGTCGACGTACTCGACGAAGCCGTCGCCGTCGGCGTCGGCGTGCTCGCCGAGCCAGCCGAGCGCCGCCTCGAGGTGGGGGAGCAGCGGCTCGATCCGGTCGGCGGGGAGCCCCCACCGCCAGGCGTCGTGCAGCAGCCCGACCCAGAGCATTGTGGCGTCGACCGTGCCGTAGTAGGCCGGCGGCAGCCGTAGTCCGTTGTCGGCCAGGGCGAACTCGTGCCGGCGCAGCTCGTGCAGGATCTTGCCGGGCGCCTCGCCGGTGGCCGGGTCGACCCGGGTGCCCTGCCGGCGGGCCAGCACGCGCAGCGTGCCGGCGGCCAGGTCGGTGCCGAGCGGCAGCATCATCCGGGCGGCCCAGAGGCTGTCCCGGCCGAAGAGGGTGAGGAACCAGGGCACGCCGGCGCCGAGGAAGACGTCCTCCGGGTGGGCCGGCTCGGCCAGCCGCAGCCCGCGCAGGTCGGCCAGGGCGCGGTCGAGGAGCCGGACCAGGCGGCGGTCGTCGGCGCGTACGGCCGGCTCGGACCAGCCGGGGCCGGGCGGGGCGGCGGTGACCACCGCCTTCGGATCGGTGACGGCCAGCCGCCAGCGCAGCGTCGCGGACTCGCCCGGGGCGAGCGTGACCGGCCAGCTCAGCCGGGGTGCGGTGGCCCGGTCACCGGCGGCGTCCACGGTGGCCGCCTCGCCGGTGACGGTCACGGTGAGCCCCTCGGCGGCCCACTGGACCCGGCCCGGCTCGCCGGCCTTCGCCTCCAGCGGCGCGCCGCTGCCGCCGGACTTGACCAGCTCGATCGGCGCGAGGTCGCAGCCGAGGTCGACGCTGACGGTGGTGCGGACCGGGCCGGCGGCGGTGGACGAGACGACGAGTTCCTCGGTGACGCCGTGCGCGCCGGCCTGCCGGGTGCGGTCGACCCGGACGGTCGGGTCGGGGGTGGGATCGCCGAGCCAGCGGGCCAGGGCGACGAAGCGGGCGCCGTGCGGCCCCGCCGGCCCGCGGGTCAGCGCCTCCGGCTCCCGGTCGTCGAGGCGCAACTCGGCGCGGGAGAGCACCCGGGCGTCGGCGTGGAAGACGCCCTGGACGCCGTGCGGCCGGATCTGACCCGCCGCGTCGCCCAGCGCGCTCGTGGGGGCGTGCACCACGCCGACCAGGTCGTGCAGCAGCGGTTGCAGGTGGCGTTCGGACAAGGGGAACTCCCGGTGCTGATCGGTGGGCCGGCGACGTCTTGACAGATGGCTCCGGCCGGTGCCACAGTGCGAAACATTCCAGAAACTTTGAACGATCTAATCCTGCCTCATCGGAGTTGGATCGTTCAAGGCGGCGAGAGGGATCAAGTGGCTGAAAAGGTGACCATCGCGACGGTGGCCCGGCACGCCCAGGTGAGCCGGCAGACGGTCTCCAACGTGCTCAACGCGCCGCACATCGTCCGCGAGGAGACCCGGCGGCGGGTGCAGGAGGCAATCAGCGCGCTCGGCTACCGGGCCAGCCAGGCCGCCCGGCAGATGCGCACCGGCCGCTCCCGCCTCATCGCCGTTCGCATCGAGCCCACCCGGGACGGGATCAACGGCTCGGTGCTCGACCGCTTCCTGCACGGCCTCACCGAGACCGCCGACGCCGCCGGCTACCGGGTCATGCTCTACACGGCCCGCGACGACGACCAGGAGATGGCCACCTACGACGACCTGCTCGGCGCGTACGACCTGGACGCGTTCGTGCTCACCGGCACCAAGCACGGCGACCCGCGCACCGCGTGGCTGGCCGAGCGCGAGGTGCCGTTCGTGACCTTCGGCCGGCCGTGGGACGCCCTCGACGGGCACCCGTGGGTGGACGTGGACGGCGCCGCCGGCACCGGGCAGGTCACCCGGCACCTGCTCGACGCCGGCCACCACCGGATCGCCTTCCTCGGCTGGCCGGCCGGCTCCGGAGTCGGCGACGACCGGTGCGCCGGCTGGCGTACCACCATGGCGGCGGCCGGTCACGACGTGGCCGGCCTGCGCCGGGAGACCGAGGACGGGATCGCCGAGGGCGAGCGGGAGCTGCGGGACCTGCTCGCCCGCGACGTGCCGCCGACCGCGGTGGTCTGCGCCAGCGACTCGCTCGCCCTCGGCGCGCTCCAGGCCGCGCGCGACGCGGCCGCGCCGGTCGCCGTCGTCGGCTTCGACGACACCCCGGTGGCCGCCGCGGTCGGCCTGAGCAGCGTCAGCCAGCCGCTCGCCGCGGCCGCCGCCCGCTGCGTCGACCTGCTCACCGACCTGCTCGACGGCCAGCCCACCGATCACCGTGTGCTGCTCACTCCCACGCTCGTGCTCCGGCAGACGGCGTGACCACATCCCCCACCCAGGAGAGTCAGATGACACCTCGCACCCTCACCCGGGCGGCGGTGGCCGGCTTCGCCGCCGTCGCCCTGTTCGGCTCCGCCGCGTGCGGCAGCGGCTTCGACGACTCCGCGAAAGACACCAAGCAGTCCAGCGGCCCGGCCACCCTGCAGATCCTGATCGGCTCGTCCGGCGAGGCCGAGACCAAGGCCGTGCAGGACGCGGCCGCCAAGTGGGCCTCGTCCAGCGGCAACACGGCCACCGTCACCCCGGCCCAGGACCTCACCCAGCAGCTCGGCCAGGCGCTGGCCGGCGGCACCCCGCCGGACGTCTTCTACGTCGACGCGACCCGCTTCGCCGACTACGCCAGCGTCGGTGCCCTGGAGCCGTACGGCGACAAGATCAGCAACAAGGACGACTTCTACGAGGGCCTGCGTACCACGTTCACCTACGACGGCAAGCTCTACTGCGCGCCGAAGGACTTCTCCACCCTCGCCCTGGAGATCAACACCGACCTCTGGGCGAAGGCCGGCCTGACCGACGCCGACGTGCCGACCACCTGGGACCAGCTCACCGCCGTCAGCCAGAAGATCAAGGCGAAGAAGATGGTGGCGCTCGCCCTCGGCGACACCCGCGACCGGATCGGCGCGTTCATGGTGCAGAACGGCGGCTGGCTGATGAGCAAGGACGGCAAGCAGCCCACCGCCGACACCCCGGAGAACCTCCAGGCCCTCCAGTACGTGAAGTCCCTGCTCACCAACGGCTACGCCAAGTTCCCGAAGCAGCTCGACGCCGGCTGGTCCGGGGAGGCGTTCGGCAAGGGCAAGGCCGTCATGACCATCGAGGGCAACTGGATCAAGGGCGCCCTCCAGAACGACTTCCCGAACGTGAAGTACAAGGTCGTGCCGCTGCCGGCCGGCCCGAAGGGGCAGGGCACCCTGTCCTTCACCCAGTGCTGGGGCGTCGCCGCCAAGTCGAAGTTCAAGGACCAGGCGATCAAGTTCGTCGAGGCGATGACCGCGGGCGACCAGCAGGTGGGCTTCGCCAAGGCGTTCGGCGTGATGCCGTCGCGGCAGTCCGTCCGCGACCAGTACACCAGCGCCTTCCCGGCGGACAAGCCGTTCATCGACGGCGCCGCGTACGCGCAGGGCCCGGTGAACGCCCCCAAGATGGACAGCGTCCTGCGGGACCTGGAGGCCGGCCTCCAGGGTCTGGCCACCGGTGACCCGAAGACGGTCCTGAGCAACTTCGACAAGAACGCCAAGGCGGCGCTCGGCGGCTGAGCGGTGGCGGAGGGGCCCGGACCGGGCCCCTCCGCACCGGCTCCCACGGACAAGGAGGGAGGGACGAGATGGCAACCGAAGCGTTGCGCGCCCCGGCGACCACGCCGGCGAAGCCGCCACGCCGTCGGGGCGGCGGCATCCGTGGCAACGAGAACATCGCCGGCTGGCTCTTCGTCGCGCCGGTGATCGTGATCCTCGGGCTCTTCCTGCTGCTGCCGATCCTCATGGCGCTGTGGGTGAGCCTCACCGACTGGAACGGCCAGGGCAGCCCGTTCACCGGCGACGTGCCGTTCGTGGGCGGCGACAACTACACCCGGCTGTTCACCGAGGACGGGCTCGACCGCCGGGACTTCATGACCAGCATCCGCAACAACATGTACTACGTGGGCATCGTCGTGCCGGTGCAGACCGCGCTCGCCCTCGGCCTCGCCCTCGTGGTCAACAACCGCATGCTCAAGGGGAAGGGCTTCTTCCGCAGCGCCTTCTACTTCCCCTCGGTCACCAGCTCCGTGGCGATCAGCGTGGTGTTCCTGTTCCTGTTCGCCAACTCCGGCGCGGTCAACCGGCTGCTCGGCCTCCTCGGGATCAACGGCCCGGAGTGGTTCGCCGACTCCCGGGGCGTGCTGCACCTCCTGCTCGGCGCGGTCGGGGTGGACAACCCGCCCGGCGCGCTCACCTCCGGCGGCCCGTTCGGCCTGACCTGGTGGGACTGGCTCGCCGGCCCGAGCGTGGCCATGGTGTCGATCATCAGCCTGGTCATCTGGACCACCTCGGGCACCTTCATGCTGATGTTCCTGGCCGCGTTGCAGAACGTGCCGGTGACGCTCGACGAGGCCAGCACCCTCGACGGGGCGACCCGCTGGCAGCGCTTCCGGCACGTCACCCTGCCGCTGATCAAGCCCACCATGTTCCTGGTGCTCACCCTCGGGCTGATCGGCTCCTGGCAGGTCTTCGACCAGGTGTACGTCATGAGCCAGGGCGACCCGGCCAAGACCACGCTCACCCCGGCGTACCTGTCGTACCGGACCGCGTTCCGGGACTTCGACTACGGCTCCGGCGCGGCCATCTCCTTCGTGCTGTTCCTGATCATCATCCTGTTGACCCTGCTCCAGCGCCGGGTGATGGCCGACCGGGACGAGCCCCGGCGGGCCCGGTGGTGGCGGCGACGCGTACCGGAGGGGTCCTGACATGGCCGTGCTCACCGACCGGCCGGCGGCGCCCGTCGCGCGCCGCGCCGACCGCGGGCCCCGCGCCCGGGTCAACCGCATCCTCGGGTACGCGGTCCTGATCGCCTTCGGGCTGGTCTTCCTCTACCCGTTCGTCATCCAGCTCGGCAACTCGCTCAAGACCGAGCCCGACGCGGCCGCGAACCCGCTCTCGCCGATCCCCGACCCGCTGACCCTGGCCGGCTTCGAGCGGATCTTCGCGGGCACCAACTTCCCGCTCTGGCTCGGCAACTCGCTGCTGGTCACCGTGCTGGTCACCCTCGGCCGGGTCTTCTTCGACTCGCTCGCCGGCTACGCGCTGGCGCGGCTGCGCTTCCGGGGCCGGGCCGGGCTGTTCGCCGCGGTCATCGCGGTCATGGCGGTGCCCGGCGTGGTGCTGCTCATCCCGAAGTTCCTGGTGCTCAAGCAACTCGGCCTCTACGACAGCTACGCGGGCCTCGTGGTGCCCCTGCTCGCCGACGCGGCCGGCGTCTTCATCATGAAGCAGTTCTTCGAGTCGGTGCCGGTCAGCGTCGAGGAGGCGGCCCGGATCGACGGCGCGGGCGTGTTCCGCACCTTCTGGTCGGTGGTGCTGCCGATGGCGCGGCCGGCGCTGATCACGCTGACCATCCTGTCGTTCCAGGGCTCCTGGAACGAGTTCCCGCACAGCCTCGTCTCGGTGCAGGACCCGCACCTGTTCACCCTGCCCCGGGGCCTGGCCGACCTGGTCAGCGGGTCGCTCGGCAAGGGCACCCAGTATCCGCTCAAGCTGGGCGCCGCGCTGCTCGCCACCATCCCGGTGGCGGTGCTCTTCATGATCTTCCAGCGCTACTTCGTGCGCGGCGCCAACGAGGGCGCCGACAAGGGCTGACCGGTGGCCGGCGGTCCCGCCCCGTGCCGGGACCGCCGCACCAGGTTCAGCCCTCCTGGAGCACCGAGAACACGTTGCCGGCCGGGTCGGTGAACCAGGCGATCGACGGGCCGTTGCCCCGCATGACCCCCTTGTCGTCCTGCGGCATGCCCTCGTAGCGTGCGAACCGCACCCCGCGCGAGGTCAGCTCGTCCACCGCCCGGTCGATGTCGGGGACCGGGAAGTTGAGCACCGTGTAGGTGGCCGGGCGGTGGTCGGCCTTCGGGTAGACCAGCACCGGCCGGTCGCCGGCCAGGTGCAGGGTCAGCAGGCCCCCCATGGCGTCGTCCCGGGACACCCGCAACCCCAGGACGTCGGTGTAGAACCGCTCCGCGCGGTCCGGGTCGTCCACCGAGAACCCGCTGAACGCCTTCGTGTCCCTGAACATGACCCGCTCCTCACTCCGCCGGTGCGTCGCCTCCGTCGTGCCTACCAGGGGTGGACGGCGCGGGGGGCTCAAACTCATCGGCGCGTCCGGGATCGAGCCGGGTCGGCAGCCCGAAACGCGGGAACAGCCGGGGCTCCAGGAAGTGGGTGAGCCGGGCGATCCGCCCCCCGGCGCACTCCAGCACGGTGATCGAGAAGGCCCGGTGACCGCCGGTCGGGTCGACCCGGAACTGGGCCACGGCCGGGCCGCCGTTCGCGGCCACCCGCACCAGCCGGGAGCCCCGGCAGCCGGCCCCCGGGCCGCTCAGCCAGCGGCCGATGTCCGCGGCGCCGCGCAGCCACATCCGGTAGGGCGGCATGCTCTGCACGGCGTCCGCGCGCAGCAGCGCCACCAGGGCGTCGACGTCGTAGCGGGCGAAGGCGTCCACGTAGCGGTCGAGCAGGTCGCGGTCGACCGGGTCGAGATCCGGCCCGGCCCGCCGCTCGGCGCGCACCCCGGCCAGGGTCGCCCGGGCCCGCTGCAGCGCGCTGTTGACCGCCGGCACGGTGGCGTCGAGCAGGTCGGCGACCTCGTCGGCGCGCCAGCGCAGCACGTCCCGCAGGATCAGCACGGCGCGCTGCCGGGGAGGCAGGTGCTGGAGCGCTGCCACGAACGCCAGCCGCACCGACTCCCGGGCCACCGCCAGCTCCGCCGGGTCGGCCGGAAGCACCGCCGAATCCGGCACCGGCTCGACCCAGTCGCCGGCCGGCGTGCCGAGCGACCCGGCCACCGGCGCGGCCGGCCCGTCGAGGTCGATCGGCAGGGCCCGCCGGCCGCGCCCGCGCAGCAGGTCCAGGCAGACGTTGGTGGCGATCCGGTAGAGCCAGGTGCGCAGGCTGGACCGGCCGTCGAAGCCGTCGCGGCCGCGCCACGCCCGCAGCAGGGTCTCCTGCACCGCGTCCTCGGCGTCGAACACCGAGCCGAGCATCCGGTACGCGTAGCCGGTCAGCTCGACCCGGAACGGCTCCAGGTCGGGGGGAGCGGGCGCCGGTGCGGTCGTCATGCCGCCAACGGTAGGCGGTGCCCCCGACAGCGCGTACTCAGGAAGCGGCCGGCTCGGCGGGGACGCCGACGTGCAGGCGGACCTGGGGGACCAGCATGTCGTCCACGTCCAGCGCGCGGCCCGCGCCGTCCGGCTCCCAACCGGTCGAGGTGAGGAACTTCCGGGTCGCCTCGTCGGCGTCGAACGCCCAGGCCACCGCGCGGCTGAAGCCGTCTTCCCGCCAGTGGTCCACCATCGCGGCGAGCAGCCGGCTGCCGTGCCCGCGCCGGCCCCAGCGCGGCTCGACCAGCAGGTCGGTCACCGCCACCACGCCGTCGCCGAGGGCCTCGGGCGGCTCGCCCGGCGCGAGCGCCTCGGCATCGGCCGGACCGGAGGCGACGAACCCCACCAGATACGATTGCTCGGCCTGTTCGACGGCGACCAGCACGCGGTGCGCGCCCGAGGGCGGCTCCTGCACCGCGGCGCTCCACCGCCGGGCGAGGTACGCCTCGTCCAGGTTGTCGAGCACGTGCCGGGGCAGGATCCGGCGGTACGCGACCCGCCACGTGGCGAGCTGGAGGCGTGCGATCTCGCCGGCGTCCTCCGGACGCGCGGGGCGGACGTACCCGAGAGCCATGGCACGTGAGCCTACGCAGGGCGAGGAGGGCGACGGTGGCGCAGGGTGCCAGGCGGACGATCGCGCAGGTCGTCGCCGTGGTGGCGCTCGCCGGAGCGGTGACCGCCTTCCTGTCCGTGGCGGCCGTGCGGCACGGCTTCTTCGACCTCAAGGTCTACTACGGCGCGCTGACCTTCTGGGTGCACGACGGCGGGGAGATCTACGACTTCCTCAAGGGCGGCACCCAGTACGGCTTCACCTACCCGCCGTTCGCGGCGCTGGTCATGCTGCCGATGGCGTACCTGCCCTGGTGGGCGGCGATCACCGTGAGCGTGGCCGCCACCGTGGTGGTCAGCGCCGTGGTGATCTGGTGGCTGCTCGACCCGGTCGCCCGGCGGGCCGGCTGGACCCGCTGGTTCGCCCTGGCGGTGGCGCTCTGCCTGGCCGCCGCGTACGAGCCGATGCGCGAGACGGTCAACTTCGGCCAGGTCAACATGCTGCTGCTGTTCCTCGTGGCGGTGGACCTGCTCCGGCTGCTGCCGGCGCGCAGCCGGTGGGCCGGGGTGGGCATCGGGCTGGCCACCGCGATCAAGCTGACCCCGGGCATCTTCATCGTCTACCTGCTGGTCACCGGCCGCTGGCGGGCCGCGCTCACCGCCATCGGCGCGGCGGCGGCGGCCACCCTGGTGGCCGCCGCGCTCTTCCCGGACGCCTCCCGGGAGTTCTGGACCGAGGCGCTGTGGAACACCGACCGGGTGGGCGAGCTGGCCTTCGTCTCCAACCAGTCGCTGCGCGGGGTGGTGGCCCGGCTCCATCCGGAACACCCGAGCACCGTCGCCTGGCTGGCGCTGGTCCTCGCCACGCTGGTCGTCTGGGGCTGGCGCTCCCGGGCCGCGGTGGCCGCCGGCGACGAGGCCACCGGCCTGGCGCTGACCGGCGCCACCATGTGCCTGGTCAGCCCGGTGACCTGGGTGCACCACCTGGTCTGGCTGCTGCCGGGGCTGATCCTGCTGGTCGACAACGGCATGGCGGCGCCCGCCCGCAGCCTCCGCCGCCGCCTGCTGCTGGCCGCCACGCTCGTCGGGTACGCCTTCCTGACCAGCCGGATCGTCTGGGCCTGGGAGAAGGACTTCACCGGCGTGGACGGGTTCCTGGGCAGCAACACGTACGTCTGGATCAGCCTGGCGCTGCTGCTCGCCCTGCCGATCCGGCGCTGGGCCACGCCGGCCGGCGGCGGCCGCGCCGAGCCGGGCGGTCCGGCCGGGTCAGCCGTCGAGCCGGGCGGTGTAGCGCAGCTCGACGAGCCGGACCGGGTCCCGCCCGCCGTGCAGCGGCACCGCGTAGGTGGACTCCTCCCCGTCCGGTGACAGCCCGGCCCGCTCGTAGAAGCGGCGGGCCCGGGCGTTGTCGGCGAGCACCCAGAGCCGGTACTCCGCCAGGCCCCGCTCCGCGAGGCCGGCCCGGGCCGCCGCGAGCAGCGCCTGAGCGGTCCCGCCGCCCCACCGGGCCGGCTCCAGGTAGATCGCCAGGATCTCCCCGTACGCCGGGTCGAGGTCGCCGCGGTCCTGGTTGTTCCGGTACGGCCCGAAGGTGGTGAACCCCTCGATCGTGCCGTCGACCTCGGCGACGAGCGTGGTGAACGGGTGCTCCGGGTCGGCCGTGCCGAGATCCCGGCGGCGCTGCGCCCAGGCGGCCGGGTTGAGCCGGTCGAGCACCTCGGCCGGCATGATCCCGGCGTACCCGGCCTGCCAGCCGCGGATGTGCACCCGGGCTATCGCCTCGGCGTCGTCCGGTTCCTCCCGGCGGATGGTGCGCACCCGTCCGTTCTATGCCGCGCGGGGCGGTCGGTCCAGCCACCGCGCGGCGACAACTCCCACTCGGCGCGTCTGACGGCGCGCCGCGACCCGGAGTCGTGGTGTCGTACCGGTGGAATAAGGTCCCCGACGATGGCCGTACCGGAATCGCTCTCCCTCGCCCAGGCCCGCCGGATCGCCCTGGCCGCCCAGGGCTTCGCCGACCCGGCGCCCACCGGCGTGCCTACCCGCCGGCACCTGCGCCGGGTGCTCGACCGGGTCGGGCTGATCCAGATGGACTCGGTCAACGTCCTGCAACGCGCGCACTACCTGCCGCTCTACAGCCGGCTCGGTCCCTACCCGACCAGCCTGCTCGACACGGCCGCCTACCGGCGCCCCCGCGACCTGTTCGAATACTGGGCGCACGAGGCGTCGCTGGTCCCGGTGGGGCTGCACCCGGCGCTGCGGTGGCGGATGGCCAAGGCCCACGACGAGGCGTGGGGCGGGATGCGCCGGATCGCCCAGGAGCAGCCCGAGCTGGTCGCCTGGGTGCGCGACGAGGTGGCCGCCCGGGGCCCGCTCACGGCCGCCGAGATCGAGCACGACGCGCCCCGGGAGACCGGCAACTGGGGGTGGAACTGGTCCACCGTCAAGCGGGCGCTGGAGTTCCTGTTCTGGGCCGGCGAAGTCACCGCGGCCGACCGCACCACCTCGTTCGCCCGCCGCTACGACCTGCCCGAGCGGGTGCTGCCGGCCGCCGTGCTCGACGCGCCCACCCCGAAGGACGCCGACGCCCACCGCACCCTCGTGGCGATCGCCGCCCGGTCGCTGGGCGTGGCCGCCGAGCCGGAGCTGCGGGACTACTTCCGGCTGCCGGTGGCCGGCGCCCGGCAGGCGATCGCCGAGCTGGTCGAGGCGGGCGAGCTGACCCCGGTCGCCGTGGCGGGCTGGCGGCAGCCGGCCTACCTGCACGCCCAGGCCCGGCTGCCCCGCTGGGTGCGCGGCAACACGCTGGTCAGCCCGTTCGACCCGCTGGTCTGGGAGCGGGCGCGCACCGAACGGCTGTTCGACTTCACCTACCGGATCGAGATCTACGTGCCCGCGCCGCAGCGGGTCTACGGCTACTACGTGCTCCCGTTCCTCCAGGGCGAGCGGTTCACCGCCAGGGTCGACCTGAAGGCCGACCGGAAGGCCGGGGTCCTGCTGGTGCCGGCCGCCTGGGTCGAGCCCGGCGCCGACCCGGGGGAGACCGCCGTGGCGCTCGCCGCGGAGCTCTACCGGATCGCCGGCTGGCTCGGCCTCGACGCGGTCGCCCCGCCCGCCGCCGGCGACCTGGCTGCCCCGCTGGCCGCCGCCCTGTTGGGCGTGGCCGGTGTACGGTGAGCGCGTGACGAGCGTTGACCGGCCGGCCGCCGCGCCCGACCCGCACCCGGTCCCGCCCGCGGAGCACGCCGCCGGGCCGGTGGCCTGGCCCGCCGGGGTGGCCTACCCGCCGGTCGAGCCGGACCGGTTCACCCGCCTGGTGCTGCGGCTGCACGCCCGCGCCCCGCGCTGGGCGGTGCCGCTCGCGGCCCTCGGCTGCGTCGGCCTGGGCATGGCCTACGCCCTGCTCAGCGACCCCACCCACAGCGACCCGGACGCGCGCCCGACCTGCCTGCTCAAGCTCACCACGGGGCTGGACTGCCCGGGCTGCGGCGGCACCCGCGCCCTCTGGTACGTGCTGCACGCCGACCTCCCGGCCGCCGCCCGGCACCACTTCCTCTTCGTCTTCTCGCTGCCCTTCCTGGCCTGGCTCTTCGTGAGCTGGGCGGGGAACCGGGCGTTCGGCTGGCGGCTGCCGGAGCTGCGGATCAGCCCCAAGGTGATCGGCGGCTTCCTGGCCCTCTGGTTCGCCTTCTCGGTCGCGCGCAACCTGCCCTGGGCCCCGTTCACCTCGCTCTACGTCTGACCGCTGCCCGCCGCCGGTGGGCTGGTTCACGTCCGCGCGTCCGAGTTTCGCGGGAGGCCCAGGGGCCACTACAGTCGCAGGAATGCCGGAGATGGTGCAGCCCCAGGTCAAGCTGATCGCGTGGACCCAGTTCCAGGCCCCGGACGACGTGCCGTGGTCGACCGACGCGGAGGGTGGTCAGGCGCTCGCCGAGTTCGCCGGCCGGGCCTGCTACCAGAGCTGGAAGAAGCCGAACCCGGCCACCGCGACCAACGCCGGCTACCTGGCGCACATCCTGGACGTGGGGCACCTGTCCGTGCTGGAGCACGGCTCGGTGAGCTTCTACTTCAGCGGGGTGTCCCGGTCGTTCACCCACGAGCTGATCCGGCACCGGCACTTCTCCTACTCGCAGCTGTCCCAGCGCTACGTCCCGGAGCGGGACGCGGCCATGGTCGAGCCCGCGGTGATCGCCGAGGACCCGGAGCTGCACAAGAAGTTCGTCGAGGCGAGCGAGGCGGCCGTCCGGGCGTACACCGAGCTGCTGGAGGGCCTGGAGGCCCGCTTCACCGACGAGCCGAACCCGACGCTGCGCCGCAAGCAGGCCCGGCAGGCGGCCCGGGCGGTGCTGCCCAACGCCACCGAGACCCGGATCGTGGTCACCGGCAACTACCGGGCGTGGCGGCACTTCGTCAAGATGCGCGCCACCGAGCACGCCGACGTGGAGATCCGCGAGCTGGCCGTGGAGTGCCTGCGGCAGCTCCAGGGGGTCGCGCCGAACGTCTTCGCCGACTTCGTGATCTCCACGCTGCCGGACGGCACGGAGGTGGCGGCGTCTCCGCACGCCGAGTGAGTCGTCGCCCTTCGCCGCCGGGGGCCCGGTGGTCGTCCGCTAGGTTGTGAACATGACGCACGACCTCCCTGCCGTCCCGAACCGGGGCGCGTCGCGCCCGTTCGGGCGACTGATCACGGCCATGGTGACCCCGTTCACCGCCGACGGGGCACTCGACCTCGACGGCGCCGTACGGCTCGCCAGCCACCTCGTCGACGAGCAGGGCAACGACGCGCTGGTGCTCAACGGCACCACCGGCGAGTCCCCGACCACCACCGACGCGGAGAAGGAGACCCTGATCCGCGTCGTCGTGGAGGCGGTCGGTGACCGGGCCCGGATCGTCGCCGGTGTGGGCACCAACGACACCCGGCACACCGTCGAGCTGGCCGCGCAGGCGGAGAAGGCAGGCGCGCACGGCCTGCTGGTGGTGACGCCGTACTACAACAAGCCGCCGCAGGCCGGGCTGCTGCGTCACTTCACCGCGGTCGCCGACGCCAGCGGGCTGCCGATCATGGTGTACGACATCCCGCACCGCACCGGTACGGCGATCGCCACGGACACCCTGGTCAAGATGGCCGAACACGGCCGGATCGTGGCGGTCAAGGACGCCAAGGGCGATCTCACCGCCACCTCCTGGGTGCTGGCCCGCAGCGACCTGGCGTTCTACTGCGGCGAGGACGCGCTGACCCTGCCCGCCCTGGCGGTCGGCTCGGTCGGCGTGGTCGGCACCTCCACGCACTTCACCGGGGCGCAGACCAAGCAGCTGATCGAGGCGTTCGAGGCGGGCGACCTGGCCACCGCGCTCACCCTGCACCGGCGGCTGCTGCCGCTGTTCACCGGCATCTTCCGGAGCCAGGGCGTGATCCTGGTGAAGGCGGGCCTGGCGGCCAAGGGCCTGCCGGCCGGCCCGGTGCGCCCGCCGCTGGTGGACGCCACCGGCGACGAACTGGCCCAGCTGCGCGCGGACTGCGCCGCGGCGGGCCTTCCCCTACCCGAATGATCGAACGACACGACGGACGCCGCGCGACGGCGTCGCAGAATGAGGTGACGCGTGACCGAGGCGCACATCGAGGGTGAGCTGCCCCCGCCGCTGCCGGAGGGCGGCCTGCGGATCATCCCGCTCGGCGGACTCGGCGCCATCGGCCGGAACATGACGGTCTTCGAGTACGACGGCAAGCTGCTGATCGTCGACTGCGGGGTGCTCTTCCCCGACGTCGAGCAGCCGGGCGTGGATTTGATCCTGCCCGACTTCGGTCCGATCCTGGACCGGCTCGGCGACGTGCAGGCGATCGTGCTCACCCACGGCCACGAGGACCACATCGGCGCGGTGCCGTACCTGCTCGCCCACAAGCCGGACATTCCGTTGGTCGGCTCGCAGTTCACCCTGGCCCTGGTCGAGGCGAAGCTGGCCGAGCGGCGGATCCAGCCCTACACGCTGACCGTCGCGGAGGGTCGGCGCGAGCGGCTCGGCCCGTTCGAGTGCGAGTTCTTCGCGGTGAACCACTCGATCCCCGACGCGCTCGCCGTGGCCATCCGCACCGGAGCCGGCCTGGTGCTGCACACCGGCGACTTCAAGATGGACCAGCTCCCGCTGGACGGCCGGATCACCGACCTGGCCGGCTTCGCGCGGCTCGGCGCCGAGGGCGTGGACCTGCTGCTCTCCGACTCCACCAACGCGGAGATCCCCGGCTTCGTCACCCCGGAGCGGGAGATCGGCCCGGTGCTCGACTCGATCTTCGCCAAGGCGCGCGGCCGGATCATCGTGGCCTCGTTCGCCTCCCACGTGCACCGGGTGCAGCAGGTCTTCGACTCCGCCGTCGAGCACGGCCGCAAGGTGGCGCTGATCGGCCGGTCGATGGTGCGCAACATGGGCATCGCCCGCGACCTGGGCCTGCTCAACATCCCGCCGGGCCTGGTGGTCGGGCTGGAGGAGGCCACCGCGCTGCCGCCCGAGCAGATCGTGCTCATGTCCACCGGCTCGCAGGGCGAGCCGATGAGCGCGCTGGGCCGGATGGCCAGCGGGGACCACCGGCACATCACCATCGCGCCCGGCGACACCGTGGTGCTCGCCTCCTCGCTGGTGCCGGGCAACGAGACCTCGGTCTACCGGGTGATCAACCGGCTGGCCCGGGCCGGCGCGACGGTGATCCACAAGGACGTGGCCAAGGTGCACGTCTCCGGTCACGCTCCCGCCGGCGAGCTGCTCTACCTGCTCAACGTCACTCGGCCGAGCAACCTCATGCCGGTGCACGGCGAGTGGCGGCACCTGCGGGCGCACGCCCGCCTCGGCATCGAGTCGGGCGTCGCGTCGGACCGGGTGGTGCTCTGCGAGGACGGCGACGTGGTGGACCTGGTCGACGGGCGGGCCAGCCTGGTCGGCCACGTGAAGAGCCGGTACGTCTACGTCGACGGTCTCGCCGTGGGCGACGTCAGCGAGTCGCTGCTCACCGAGCGCCGGATCCTCGGCGACGGCGGCTTCATCGCCACCACCGTGGTGATCGACTCGGTCACCGGCAAGGTGGTCGGCGGGCCGACCCTCTCGGCGAAGGGCTTCTCCGAGGACCCGGAGGCGTTCAGCCCGGTCATCCCGCTGGTCACCGAGGCGTTGAACCGGGCCGCCGCGGACGGCATCACCGACCCGCACCAGCTCCAGCAGATCGTCCGGCGCACCGTCGGGCGCTGGGTCAACGACGCGTACCGCCGCCGGCCGATGATCGTGCCGACGGTCGTCGAGGTCTGACCGCCGCACGCTCCGCACGCCGGCCCACCGTCCGCGGTGGGCCGGCGTCGCCGTTTCCGGGTACGCCCCGGAGCCGTCCCGACACGCCGCGTCGAATCCTCGCCGTTCCATTCAACCGATCGGCGCCCGTCTCCGTACTCCGCTCCGGCAGGCGTACCCGCGCCAGCCGGGAGGAGCGTGGCGGATGGACCGCAGACGGATCACAGCCATCGGCGTACTGGTGGCGGCGGCGGGCACGGCGGCGGCGGTGACCCTGCCGTCGTTCGCCGGCGAGAACCCGGCCCGGCGGACCGCGCCGGTGGCGTCCGACGGCGTCGCGCCCGAGGTGCTGGACGCGCTGAGCCGTGACCTGTCGCTCACCCGGGACCAGGCGGCCCGGCGGCTGAAGACCGAGCGGTGGGCGTCCGGCACGGTCACGAAACTCCGCGGCGAACTGGGCGCCGACTACGGCGGCAGCTGGCTGGGCGCGGACGGGACGACGCTGAACGTGGCGGTGGCCGATCCCGCGCAGGCGGCCCGGGTGACCGCCGCGGGCGCGGTGCCGAAGCGGGTCGAGCGCGGGGTCGCCGAGCTGGACGCGGTGAAGGCGCGACTCGACGCGGCCGGCGGCGCGGCCACCCCGGACGTGGCCGGCTGGTACGTCGACGTGGCCACCAACTCGGTCGTGGTGGTCGCCCAGCCCGGCGCGGAGGCGGCCGGCCGCCGGTTCGCCGAGGCCAGCGGGGTGCCGGCCGGCGCGGTACGGGTGAAGACCGCGGACGAGGCGCCCCGCCCCCTGTTCGACGTGCGGGGCGGCGACGCGTACTTCATCAACGACGCCGGCCGCTGCTCGGTCGGCTTCTCGGTGGTCGGCGGCTTCGTCACGGCCGGGCACTGCGGCCGCCCGGGGGACCGGACCGCCGGCGCGAACCGGGTCGCCCAGGGCACCTTCGCGGCCTCCTCGTTCCCCGGCGACGACTGGGCCGTCGTCGAGGTGAACGGCCAGTGGACGCCGCAGGGCGTGGTGAACGACTTCAACGGCGGCACGGTGCCGGTGAACGGCTCCACCGAGGCTGCGGTCGGCGCCTCGGTGTGCCGCTCCGGCTCGACCACCGGCACCCGCTGCGGTGTCATCCAGGCCAAGAACGCCACGGTGAACTATCCGGAGGGGACGGTCACCGGGCTGACCCGGACGAACGTCTGCGCCGAGCCGGGCGACTCGGGTGGCGCGTGGCTCTCCGGCGACCAGGCGCAGGGGGTCACCTCCGGTGGCTCCGGCGACTGCACGCGGGGCGGCGTGACCTTCTTCCAGCCGGTCAACGAGATCCTCCAGCGCAACAACCTGACCCTGGTCACGGCGGGCGACCAGCCCTCCGCGCCGCCCGCCGGGGGCGGGGCCACCGCGCCGCCGGCGAGCACCGCGCCGGCCACCCCGCCGGCGGGCGACGCCACGGACTGCACCGGGCAGGTGAGCCGGACCGGCCGGATCGCCGCCGGCCGGGCGCAGGTCCAGCCCGACGGTCGCTTCTTCCGGGTGTCCGGCGGCGCCCAGGAGGCGTGCGTGTCCGCGCCGGCGGGCGCCCGCGTGGTCCTGGAGCTGCAACGCTTCACCGGCACCACGTTCCGCACCGTGGCCCGCGCCGGCAGCGCCGACGGGCTCGCCCGGCTCACCGCCGACACCCCGGCCGGCGCCTACCGCTACCGGGTGGTCGGGCTGGCCGGCGCCGGCGAGTACACCCTGGCGTTCTCCGCCCGCTGAGCCGCCGCCGGGTCCACCCCGGCGGCACCGGACCGCGGCCCCCGTCCACCACCGCCCGGTGGCCGGGGGCCGCGCCGCGTCCGGACTCCGGGGTGCGGGTTCCCGGGCTCAGGGCAGCGCGGCGACCGCCTCGGCGTACGCGGCCCCGGTGCTGACCGCCGCCGCGACCAGCACGACGAGCTGGGTACGGGCCACCCCGTACGCCAGGTCGGTGGTGACGTCGGCGGCCAGCAGCAGCGTCCCGTCGCCCGGGTCGTGCACGTACGCCGTCGGCAGCAGCCGGTCATGGTTCCAGGCGTTGCAGAACGCGTACGCCTCGGCGCGGCGGGCGGCCGGCAGCCGGCGCAGCGCCACGGCCCGGGCGTGCAGCACCTCGCCCTGCGGCCCGAGCCGCCGGAACTGGACCACCGCCTCGCCCCAGCGCCCCACCACCGTGCCGTCGGGCTCCACCGTGTACGCGTCGCCGCGCGCGTCGAGGGCGGCGGTGAGCATCCGCAGGCTCAGCGGGGCGGGCTCCTCCGCGCCGGGCGGGCCGGGCTCGGCCGGGTCGTCGTCGGGGAGGTCGTCCTCGGCGGGCAGCGGCACCGGCTCGGCGAGCGGCCGCTCGGCCAGCCAGGACGCGATCCGGCCGGACTGGTGGCCGGTGCCGTTGCGGGCGTCGAAGCTGCCGGCCAGCGTGGTGGCGAGGGCCTGGAGCTGACCGGCGAGCGTGGCCACGTCCACCTCGGCGGCGGGCCGGGGCCCGTGCCCGGGCCGGTGGATCCGCCGCCCGCCCAGACCGGCCTCGGCGGCCAGCCCGCAGAGCAGCGCGCCCGCCGCCGCAAACTCCATGGCGGACAGGTCGTCGGCCGGGTGGTCGAGCCGGGGCAGCTGCTCGGCCAGCACGTCCAGCCCGTGGGTCAGGTGCCCGCCCAGCGCGCAGAACCGCAGGTGCGCGGCGAGCTGCGGGAATGCCGCCCGCTCGCGGCGGTGCCGCCGGTACGCCCGCACGTGCGCCCGGGCGGCGCGCTCCGCCTCGCCGGTGCGCAGCCAGGGCAGCAGCCCCGCCGCGAGGGCCCGCTCCGGCTGGTCGGTGCATCCCGGCTCGCCGTCGAGCACCGGCTCCAGCACGGCCAGCGCGGCCGCCGGCTCGCCCCAGCCGGCCAGCAACTCGGCCCGGCGGGCGGGCGCGCAGCCCGCGCAGCCGGCCACCGGGTCGGCGGCGTCGCCGGCGGACCAGCGGTCGTACTCGCGGCGGGCGGTCGGCTCGTCCCCGAGGTGGTCGGCGAGCCGGCAGCACAGCTCGGCCACCGGCCCGGCGGCGGGGCCCAGCCGGTCGGCGAGGTCGTCCAACAGGGCGCGGGCCTGGTCCAGGGCCACCCGGGGAGTGCCGAAGAGCGCCTCGACGGCCTGCCGCTGGTGCCGGCGCAACCGCTCGGCCCCGCCGGGGCCGTCGAGCAGCTCCGGCCGCCGGTCCACGGTGGCCACGCAGCGGCGTACCGGCTCCACGGTCCGCCACCGCTCACCCAGGTGCAGGTACGCCTCGACCAGCGCGAACCGCGCCGCCAGCGCGGTGCTCGGGTCGCCGGTGGCGTCCGCACGGGCGGCGATGCGTTCCAGCTCGGCGCAGCGGGCCTCGCCGTCGGGCAGGTCCCGGGCGTCGGCGAGCGCGTCGGCGAGCCCCCGGTCCCGGAAGGTGGTCATCGCAGCGTCCCGCCGGGCAGGTCCGCCACGGCGGCGGCGAGCTGGCAGCCGGTGGTGACGCCACAGTCGACGAGCTGGTCGAGCTGGTGCGGGGTGACCCCGCGTTCGAGGTCGGTCGTCACCTCGCCGCACACCTGGGCCAGCCCGTCGTCGGCGACGTGCACGAACGCCTTGGGCCAGAGCCGGTCGTGGTTCCAGGCGTTGCAGAAGGCGTGCAGGTCGGGCACCTGCTCGATGCCGAAGCGGTGCGCCGTGACGGTGCGGACCTGGAGCAGCTCCCCGGCGGTGCCGCGCCGGAAGAACCAGATGAGGCTGTCGCCCCAGCGGCCCACCAGGTCGCCGTCGGCGTCCTCGGTCACCGCGTACCCCCGGTTGGCCAGCACGGCGGCGATCAGCTCGCCGGTCAGCGGCCGTAACGTCTGCGGGTGTCCGGCCAGGGGGCCGTCCGGACCGTCCTCGATCTCCGGCGACGCCATGAGGGCATCCCTTCTGAGGCGAATAACACAAAGCGCGGCGGATCCCTGCCGCGACGCGCGGACACGACCCGGAAAAGCGGCGATCTGCCGGGTCCCGCCGTTACGGTGACTGTATGGCGGGCCGTACCTCTCAGGCGAGCCGGCGGCGCGGCGCGTCGCCGCGCGGAACCACGAACAGCCGTGCCCGCCAGCCGGCCAAGAAGGCCACGAGGGCGGCCGCCCGGCGGCGTCCGGCGCGCGGGCCGAGCCCGGCCGCGTTCGCGGGCCGCGCGCTGGGTGCGCTGTGGATGGGTCTGGCGCACAGCGTGGGCTGGGCGTTCCGGGCCGCCGGCCGGCAGGCCGCCACCACCCGCGAGCTGGATCCGGAGCACCGCCGCGACGGGGCCGGGCTGCTCCTGTTCGGCCTGGCCATCCTCAGCGCGGTGGGCATCTGGTCCGGCGGGGCGGGGCCGGTGGGCCGGCACCTCGCGGACACCGCCCGCCTCTTCATCGGGGCGATCGCCATCGTGGTGCCGGTGCTGCTCATGGTGGGCGCCTGGCGGCTCATGCGCAGCCCGGCCGATCCCGCGCACCGGGGGCGCGGCCTGGTCGGCTGGGGCTCGATGCTGCTCGCCACGGCGGCCATGCTGCACATCGGACAGGATCCGGTCGACGAGGTCCAGCGTGACTACGCGGGCGGCCTGCTGGGCGCGGGCGTGGGCGACCTGCTCAAGTCGGCGGTGACCGCCTGGGTGGCCATGCCGCTGCTGCTCCTGCTGCTGGTCTTCGGGCTGCTGGTCATCACCGCGACCCCGATCAACAAGATCCCGGAGCGGCTCGGCCTGCGCGGCGGCCCCGTGCCGCCGCCGGAGGATGAGGAGGCCGAGGCCGAGGCCGCGCCGAAGCCGGCCCGCAAGCGGCCGGCCAAGCGCCTCCCGCCGCCGCTGGACCCGCTGGACCCGGACGACGACCTCGACGGCGTCGACCTCCAGGACACCCTGGTGCTGCCGCGCAAGAGGGTGCCGGCCAGCCGCAAGCCGGTGGAGCCGCCGGAGCACTCCCCGCTGCCCACCCGCGCCGAGCAGCTCGCGCTCACCGGGCTGGCCGGCGACTACACCCTGCCGCCGGCCAACATGCTGGGCAGCGGGGCCGCGCCGAAGACCCGGAGCAAGGCCAACGACGAGGTCATCGCCGCGCTGACCGGCGTCTTCGAGCAGTTCGACGTGGACGCCGCGGTCACCGGCTTCACCCGCGGCCCGACGGTCACCCGCTACGAGGTCGAGCTGGGGCCGGGCGTCAAGGTCGAGCGGATCACCCAGCTCTCCCGCAACATCGCCTACGCCGTGAAGTCCCCGGACGTGCGGATCCTGAGCCCCATCCCGGGCAAGAGCGCGGTCGGCGTGGAGATCCCGAACACCGACCCGGAGAACGTGGCGCTCGGCGACGTGCTGCGCTCGCGGGCCGCCACGAGCGACCACCACCCGATGGTGGTGGCGCTCGGCAAGGACATCGAGGGCGGCTACGTGGTGGCCAACCTCGCCAAGATGCCGCACATCCTGATCGCCGGCGCCACCGGCGCGGGCAAGTCGTCCTGCCTGAACTCGCTGCTGGTGTCCGTCCTCACCCGGGCCACCCCGGACGAGGTGCGGCTGCTGCTGATCGACCCGAAGCGGGTCGAGATGACCGGCTACGAGGGCATCCCGCACCTGGTCACCCCGATCGTGACCAACCCGAAGAAGGCGGCCGACTCGCTGGAGTGGGTCGTCCGCGAGATGGACATGCGGTACGACGACCTCGCCGCCAACGGGGTCCGGCACATCGACGACTTCAACCGCAAGGTGCGCAACGGCGAGATCAAGGCGCCGCCGGGCAGCGAGCGGGAGATGCGGCCCTACCCGTACCTGCTGGTGATCGTGGACGAGCTGGCCGACCTCATGATGGTCGCGCCGCGCGACGTGGAGGACTCCGTCGTCCGGATCACGCAGCTGGCCCGGGCCGCCGGCATCCACCTGGTGCTGGCCACCCAGCGCCCCTCGGTCGACGTGGTCACCGGCCTGATCAAGGCGAACGTGCCGTCCCGGCTCGCCTTCGCCACCTCCTCGCTGGCCGACTCCCGGGTCATCCTCGACCAGCCCGGCGCGGAGAAGCTGCTCGGCCGCGGCGACGGGCTGTTCCTGCCGATGGGCGCGTCGAAGCCGGTCCGCATCCAGGGCGCCTGGGTGACCGAGCGCGAGATCCACGACGTGGTGAAGTTCTGCAAGGACCAGCGCGAGCCGGATTTCCGCCCGGACGTGCTCGCCCCCGCGCAGGACAGCAAGAAGAAGATCGACGAGGACATCGGCGACGACCTGGACCTGCTCGTGCAGGCGGTGGAGCTGGTGGTCACCTCGCAGTTCGGCTCGACCTCGATGCTGCAGCGCAAGCTGCGGGTCGGCTTCGCCAAGGCGGGCCGGCTCATGGACCTCATGGAGACCCGGGGCGTGGTCGGCCCGTCCGAGGGGTCCAAGGCCCGCGACGTGCTGGTCAAGCCCGACGAGCTGGAGGAGGTCCTGGTCGGCCTGCGCGGCGGCGAGGAGTAGCCCGGACGTGTCACGCGACGAGGGCCCGCCGGGATCCGGCGGGCCCTCGTCGCGCTGGTGACGGGGTCAGGAATTCAGCACCGCGACGGCGAGCACCATGCCGAGGATGGCGCCCACGACGCTCGCGACCGCGGCGTACCAGCCGAGCGGCTTGTCGCCGAGCACCGCGCCCACGATGCCGAGGATCAGCCCGACCAGGCCGAGGAACGGCACGAAGATGGCGATGACGGCGAAGACGAAACCGAGGATCGTGCAGATCCGGGCGGCGTTGCTGCGGGGGCGGGTGCTGGCGGGCATGTCGGCCATGATGTCCTCCGTCGGTGGGTTTCCTCTCGGGTGAAGCGAGGAGGGGATACCCCCGCCGACGGCACGTCCAAACGGGACGCCGGCGGGTCGACCGTCAGTGGAAGAGCTTGAGGCCGACCACGCCGGCCACCACCAGCAGCAGGCTGGCGATCCGGGGCAGGTTGGCCGACTCGCCCAGCGCCAGCATGCCGATCAGGGCCGTGCCGACCGCGCCGATGCCGACCCACACCGCGTAGCCGGTGCCGACCGGGATGTCGCGCAGCGCGTACGCCAGACCGGCCATGCTCGCCACCAGCGAGACGGTGAAGACCAGGGAGGGGAGCGGGCGGGTGAAGCCGGCGCTGCGGTCCAGCGCGATCGCCCAGGCGGTCTCCAGCAGTCCGGAGAGCACCAGCACGAGCCAGGCCATCTGTCACCTCTGACGGGACGGGCCCGGCCACCGGGGCCGGGACGGGCGGTCACGCGGGGCGTCTTGGCCTGACCGGGTACGCCCACCACTCGTCCTGGGCGGCACGGGGGCCGCCGGATCCGACGCTAGCACCGCCGGGGTCGGCGGTCCGGCACGGTGACGAACCCCACCATCGCTGGAGTTGACGTGAACTTCAGGTTGCACGATGGTCGGCATGACCGTGCTGTACTCCGACGAGGACGTCGCCGCCGCCCTGGACGCCCCGCTCACCGTCGCCGCCATGCGGGACGCGCTGCTGGCCGCGTACGAGGGACGGCTGATCGCCCCGCCCCGGGCGTCCGCCCCGCTCGGCGGCGGCCGGATGGTGCTCACGGCCGGGCACCTCACCGGCGAGTGGTACGGCTTCCGCTCGTACGACACGTTCGGGCGCCCGGAGAGCGGGCAGCTCGTGGTGCTGCACGACGCCACCACCGGGGCGGTACGCGCCATCGCGGTCGGCGAGGAACTGGGCTCTCGGCGCACCGGGGGACTGGGTGGGGTGGCCGTGGAGGCGCTGGCCCGCCCCGACGCGGCCACCCTCGGCGTGGTCGGCTCGGGCCGCCAGGCGTGGACCCAGGTGTGGGCCGCCGCCGCGGTCCGCCCGCTGCGCGAGGTGACCGTGCACAGCCGCTCGGCGGCCCGGCGGGAGGCGTTCGCCGCCCGGGTCCGCGCCGAGCTGGGCGTGCCGGCCCGCGCGGTCGACTCGGCCGCCGCGGCGGTGCGCGACCGGGACCTCGTGGTGCTCGCCACCACCAGCACCTGCCCGGTGCTGGCCGCCGCCGACCTCGCCCCCGGCACCCACGTCAACGCGGTCGGCTTCAAGCAGGTCGACCGGCACGAGTTCGGGCCGGACCTGCTGGCCGCCGCCGACCTGCTGGTCACCGACTCGCCCGCCCAGGCGGCCGCGTACGCCCCGCCGATGCTCGCCGCCGTCGCGCCGTACGGGGACCGGCTGCGCGACCTGGGCGCGGTGCTGGCCGGGACGGACCCGGGGCGGACCGGCGCGGACCAGATCTCGGTCTTCTGCTCCACCGGCCTGGCCGGCACGGAGGTGTTCCTGCTCGACCGGCTGGCCCGGGTCGGCGCGGCGGCCCGCTGACCCGCGGCCCGGTGTGAGCCGGCCGATGCCCCCGGCCGGCCGTCGTGGGGTTCCCGGCCCGGCCCGGTACCCTCGGATGGTGTCTGCCACCTCCCCCTCCGACAGCTCCAGCTCGGCGCGTCTGGCGCCGCGCCGCGACCTGGAGCAGTCGTCCCCTACCGCCTCCGGTGCTGACGGCCGTCGCGTCGCCCTGCTGACCCTGGGCTGCGCCCGTAACGAGGTCGACTCGGAGGAGTTGGCCGCCCGGCTGCACGCCGACGGCTGGCAGGTGACCACCGACGGCGAGGGCGCCGACGTGGTGGTGGTGAACACCTGCGGTTTCGTGGAGAAGGCCAAGCAGGACTCGATCCAGACGCTGCTGGCCGCCGCCGACACCGGCGCCAAGGTGGTCGCCGCCGGCTGCATGGCCGAGCGCTACGGCCGCGAGCTGGCCGACAGCCTCCCCGAGGCGCAGGCGGTGCTCAGCTTCGACGACTACCCGGACATCGCCGCCCGGCTGGACGCCGTGGTGGCCGGCGAGGCGCTGGGCGCGCACACCCCGCGCGACCGGCGGGAGCTGCTGCCCCTCACCCCGGTGAAGCGCCGGGAGGCGGCCGTGTCGCTGCCCGGTCACGGCACCCCGACGCGGGTCGCCACCGAGGCCGACGAGCACACCCCGGCGCACCTGCGGCAGGTGCTGCGGCACCGGCTCGACACCGGGCCGGTGGCGTCGCTCAAGCTGGCCAGCGGCTGCGACCGGCGCTGCGCGTTCTGCGCCATCCCGGCGTTCCGCGGGGCGTTCGTCTCGCGTACCCCCGACGAGCTGCTCGCCGAGGCGGAGTGGCTGGCCAAGACCGGCGTCCGCGAGCTGGTGCTGGTCAGCGAGAACTCGACCTCCTACGGCAAGGACCTGGGTGACCCCCGGGCGCTGGAGAAGCTGCTGCCGCAGCTCGCCGCGATCGACGGCATCGTGCGGGTGCGGGCCAGCTACCTCCAGCCCGCCGAGACCCGGCCCGGCCTGGTCGAGGTGATCGCCACCACGCCGGGCGTGGCCGCGTACTTCGACCTGTCGTTCCAGCACTCCAGCGAGCCGGTGCTGCGCCGGATGCGCCGTTTCGGCTCCACCGACCGGTTCCTGGAGCTGCTCGCCTCCGCCCGCGAGCTGGCCCCGGCGGCCGGCGCGCGCAGCAACTTCATCGTCGGCTTCCCGGGCGAGACCCGGCAGGACGTGGCCGAGCTGACCCGTTTCCTGACCGAGGCGCGCCTCGACGCCATCGGGGTGTTCGACTACAGCGACGAGGACGGCACCGAGGCCGCCGGCCTGCCCGGCAAGGTCTCCGCCGCGACCATCAAGCGGCGCTACGACCGGCTCGCCGCGCTCGCCGACGAGCTCTGCTCGCAGCGGGCCGAGGAGCGGCTCGGCTCGACCGTGGAGGTCCTGGTCGACTCGGTCGCCGACGGCGTGGTCGAGGGGCGGGCCGCCCACCAGGCTCCCGAGGTCGACGGCTCGACCACCCTGGTCGCCCCGCAGGGCGGCGGGGTGGACCTGGCCGCGCTGCGCCCGGGCGACCTGGTCCGGGCCACGGTCACCGCGACCGAGGGAGTCGACCTGATCGCCGTACCGGATGAGATGATCTCGGCGGCGCCCGGCGCGGCACGGTGACGGCGGGCCCGGACGGAACGGGGAAGCCACGTGGGGCGGTGCCGGACATGACCGGAGCGGAGTCGACGGTGGCGGCCCCGGTGCCCCTGCTCAACGCGGCGAACGTGCTGACCGCGGTGCGGCTGGCGCTGGTCCCGGTCTTCGCGGTCACCGTGGTCGCCTCCGCCATGAGCCACGCCGGCTGGCGGATGGCGGCCTGCGTGATCTTCGTGGTGGCCTCGGCGACCGACCTGGTGGACGGCTGGATCGCCCGCCGGTTCGGGCTGGTCACCTCGCTGGGCAAGGTGGCCGACCCGATCGCCGACAAGGCGCTCACCGGCGCCGCCCTGGTGCTGCTCTCCTGGTACGACCGGCTGCCCTGGTGGGTGACCGCGGTGATCCTCGCCCGCGAGCTGAGCATCACCGCGCTGCGGTTCTGGGTGATCCGGCACGGCGTCATCGCGGCCAGCCGGGGCGGCAAGGTCAAGACCGCGCTGCAGATCCTGGCGATCACCTGGTACCTCTGGCCGATGCCCGACGCGCTGGCCCCGGTCGGTCCGTGGATCATGGGCGCGGCCGTGGTGGTCACCGTGGTCACCGGCTTCGACTACATCGCCCAGGCGCTGCGCCTGCGCCGTCCCACCCGCTGATCCCGGCCGGCGCGTCGCCGCCCACAACGTCATGATCGGCGAAACCGTGCACAGGATGAGTAGGTCGCCGCGGGACGGGAAGAGAGGGCCGGCATGGGGACGGATGCGAACTACGAGCGGCCCGCCGGTAGTCCGGCGGCCTCGGTGGTGCACAGCCTGCACGAGCGCAAGGAGACACTGGCCACCGTCGAGTCGCTCACCGGCGGGCTGCTCTCCGCCTCGATCGTGGAGATCGCCGGGGTCAGCGGGGTCTTCCGGGGCGGCCTGGTGGTCTACGCCACCGAGTTGAAGTCGGAGCTGGCCGGCGTACCGGAGGACCTGCTGGCCGAGCGCGGGCCGGTCGATCCGGACGTGGCCGCCGCCCTCGCCGAGGGCGGGCGGCGGCGCTGCGGCGCCGACTGGGGCCTGGCCACCACCGGCGTGGCCGGGCCGGAGCCGCAGGACGGCAAGCCGGTCGGCCTGGTCTACGTGGCCGCCGCCGGGCCCGGCGGCCGCGGCGAGGTGCGTGAGCTGCGCCTCGACGGTGGCCGGGACCACGTCCGGTCGGCCGCGGTGATCGAGGCGTTGCGGCTGCTCGCCGAGCAGATCCACGCCGCCGCCCAGGCCGACGAAGCGCAGTCCGCCGACGAGGCGGACGGCGCCGAGCGGGCCGGAGCCGGCCAGCGGTGACCCGGTCCGCGACACGCCCGACCGCGGCCGCGCCGGCCCGGGGCCGCCGACCGGCCCGCGAGATCGGTCCGGCAGGATTGGAGAGGCGGGGTGGGATGTCGTCGGGGCGACCAACGGGTACGGTTGCGGGAAGGCTCCGGCGGACGACGCCGGCACCGGGGCGGTCCGCCGCGTCCGGCGCGGCACGCCCGGCCGGAGATGGTGGTTCCCGTCCAGGGGGAGGTGCGATGGTTCTGCTACGCCGGGTGATCGGTGACGCACTGCGGGCGCGCCGGCAGGGGCAGCACCGCACCCTCCGCGAGGTCTCCTCCGCCGCCAACGTGAGCCTCGGCTACCTCTCCGAGATCGAGCGCGGCCAGAAGGAACCGTCCAGCGAGCTGCTGGCCGCGATCTGCGACGCGCTCGGCGCCCGCCTCTCCGAGCTGCTCCGCGAGGTCAGCGACACCGTCGCCCTGGCCGAGCAGATGCCCGGGGTGCTGGTGCCGGTGACCGACGAGTCGATCGAGCCGACGCCGGCCGTGCGCAAGGCCACCAACCGGGGGGTCCGCCAGGTCACCTCCGACGGCTCGGTGGCCGTCCAGGTCCGCCAGGACTCGCCGCTCAAGGCGACGCTGCGCACCACCCGGGTCCGCCCCGCGGACCGGGACGTGGTCTGCGCCGCCTGATCCCGCCCGTCGCGCCGTGGCCGCCGGTGGCGACCGCGTCGTAGTGTTGATCAGGGTCGTACGGGGTGCCGGGTTGGCGTCCGACTGGGACGATGGAGGCACACCGCGCGGCTCGCCGGTCGACCCCGGTCGGGCGACGCGACGCTACTGAGGGGACAAGGCGGAGATGGCGAACCCGTTCGTCAAGGGCTGGAAATACCTGATGGCGCTCTTCGGCGCGAAGATCGACGAGCACGCCGACCCGAAGGTGCAGATCCAGCAGGCCATCGAGGAGGCCCAGCGGCAGCACCAGGCGCTGGTCCAGCAGGCGGCCGCGGTGATCGGCAACCAGCGTCAGCTGGAGATGAAGCTGTCCCGGCAGATGACCGAGGTCGAGCAGCTCCAGGCCAACGCCCGGCAGGCCCTGGTCCTGGCCGACCAGTCCCGGGGCCGCGGCGACGAGACCGAGGCCGGGCGCTACGAGCAGTCCGCGCAGCTGCTCGCCAGCCAGCTGGTCTCCGCCGAGCAGGCGATGGAGGACCTCAAGACCCTGCACGACCAGGCGCTCGGCGCCGCCGCGCAGGCCCGCAAGGCGGTCGAGAACAACTCGATGATCCTCCAGCAGAAGCTGGCCGAGCGCAGCAAGCTGCTCAGCCAGCTCGAGCAGGCCAAGATGCAGGAGACCGTGGCCCGCTCGCTGGAGTCGATGTCGGCGCTCACCGCCCCCGGCACCACCCCGTCGCTCAACGAGGTCCGCGACCGGATCGAGCGCCGCTACGCCGACGCGATGGGTCGGGCCGAGCTGGCCGGCAACTCCGTCGAGGGCCGGATGATGGAGATCCAGAAGGCGACCCTCGACTCGGCCGGGTCGGCGAGACTGGAGCAGATCCGGTCGAGCATGGCCGGCGAGCAGCTCGGCGGCCGGCAGGAACGCCCCGCGGTGGGGCAGCCCGCCGACCCGGCGGCCGCCGCCCGACTCGACCAGATCCGGGCCAACATGAGCCGGGAGCGGGGCACCGGGGAGAGCACCACGAGCTAGGGGACGGGGGAGACCGATGGTCGACGAGCGGGCACGGCACTTCCGCCGGCTGCGCAGGTTGCGCCGGTCCGCGCGGCGCTGGAGCGTCCTGGCCGGTGGGCTGGGCGGCGCCGCCGCCGTGCTGACCCCGTACGCCGGGCTGGGCCTGCCCGACGCGGCCTGGGCCGGGGCCGCCGGCAGCGCCATCGCCGTCGCGGTCTGGCGCTGGGCCGACCTGAGGGTCCTCGCCGCCGCACCGGCCCCGCCGGCCCTCGACCCGGCCGAGGCCGCCGCCCGCTCCCGCGCCCGGCTGGTCGCCGCCGTCGAGCGGCTGCCCGTGGGTCCCGGCGTCCTCGCCGAGGTACGCCGCGTCCGCTCCCGCCTCGCGCTGCGCGGCACCACCGCGGCCGAGGCGTGGGCCCGGCTGGACCGGGCCGCGCTGACCCTGGCCGGGCTGGCCGGCCGGCTCACCGGGCTGGCCGAGCCGGCGGTCCGCGAGGCGGCCGAGGCCGACCGCTCCCTGCGTGACCTGGCCAACCGGGTGGCCGGCGTGGAACGTGCCCTGAAGCTCGCCCCCGCCGAGGCGCGCGGGTCGCTCGCCGAGGCGCACGCCACCCTCGTCGACCAGCTGGAGAGCGGAGTGGCCGCGTACGAGCGGCTGGTGGTGGCCGCCGCCGGCTACGTGGCCGAGGACGCCCACCCCGCCACCCAGGATCCCTCGGCCGCCCGCCTCACCGAGGCCACCGACCTGCTGCACGGCGTCGCGTCCGCCCTGGCCGAACTCCGCACCGCCCACACGCCTCTCCGCACCCCCTGACCCACCGCCTCCCCGCGTCAGTCGGGGGTGGTGACCTGGGTGGGGGCGGTCCAGGCCGAGGTGCCGACGACGTTTACCGAGCGGATGCGGTAGTGGTACGTCGCCCCTCGTGTCAGGCCGGTGTTCGTGAAGCCGCGGCCGGTCACGCTGAACGTGGCCAGGTCGTGGGTGAAGGCGGCGTCCGTGGCGCGCTGCACCACGAAGCCGGCGCCCGTCCCGGTGGGCGTGCTGGCCGACCAGCTGAGGATCACCGTGGCGGTGTCCGGGCCGGGCGCGGTGGCGGTGGCGAGCACCCCGGTCGGCATCCCGGGCCGGGGCGGCGTCGTCACCGTGGCCACAGTTGACCAGGGTGACGCCGCGCCCAGGTAGGTGGTGCGAACCCGGTAGTAGTAGGTGGTGTCCGGGGCGACCACCGGGTCGAGGTGGGCCTCGCCCACCGCGATAGCCGTGGTCCCCGGTCCGCTCGTGAACGTCGGGTTGGTGGCCCGCTGCACGTCCACGCCCGTCGCGAAGGAGCGGTTCGCCCAGCGCAGCGCGATCCGCAGCGGCGCGGCCGGCGGGATCACGGCGGCCAGCCTGGCCGGCGCGGTGAGCTGCACCGAGGCGGGGATGCTGTTCGACCAGGCCGAGCAGCTCACCGCGTTCTCGGCCCGGATCCGGTAGTGGTAGGTGACCCCGGGGGTGACGGTCGCGTCGGTGTACCGGGTGGCCGCGGCGGCCACGGTCAGCTCGGTGAGCCCGGCCGTGAAGGCCGCGTCGGTGGCGCGTTGCAGCCGGTGGCTGGAGGCCGGCGGGCGGCTGCCGTTGCCGGTCCAGGTCAGCGCGATGGCGGGCAGCGCGGTGGCCGAGCCGGGCGCCGGGGTGGCGGTCAGCCCGGTCGGCGCCTTGGGCGCCATCCGCAGCACGAGCGGCCGGCTCATGCCCAGGTCGCGCAGCCCCGCCGACCGGGTCTGCCAGCGGTACTCCCACCCGAGGTTGACCAGTTGGTTGACCACCGCGGCGGGCCGCCCGTCGACCGGGCTGACCGGACTGGCGTCCAGCCGGGCGCCGGCCGGCCGGGTCGGGTCGAGCAGCCGTACGCTGTCGCCGATCTTGAAGGGGAGGGTGGGCGG
>NZ_JAMWEG010000003.1 GCF_025460765.1 Micromonospora sp. MA102 | reverse complement strand
GGGAAAGGGTCGGGATGTGCGGAGGGGCGGGTCGGCGTCAGCCGGCCCGCCCCTCCGGGGTGGTTCGTTCTCGGGGTCACATGTTGGCTACGTCGGCCTGCTTGGCGCGGACGGCCTCGGCGGCCGCCTTGAGGGCGGCCAGCTCGTCGGCGTCCAGGTCGGTCTCGACGACCCGCTTGACGCCCTCGGCGCCGATCTCGGCCTCGACGCCCAGGTAGACGCCGGAGATGCCGTACTGCCCGTCGACCCAGGCGCAGACCGGCATGACCTCGCCGGAGTCCTCGGCGACGGCCTTGGCCATCCGGGCGGCGGCGGCCGACGGGGCGTAGTACGCCGAGCCGGTCTTCAGCAGCGCGACGACCTCGGCGCCACCGTTGCGGGTCTTGACGACCAGCTCCTCGATCTGCTCGGCCGGCATGGCCTCACGCAGCGGCTTGCCGTTCACGGTGCTCTTCGACGGGACCGGCACCATGGTGTCGCCGTGCGAACCGAGGGTCAGGGTCTTCACCGACTTCACCGGTACGTTCAGCGCCTCGGCCACGAAGTTGGTGAACCGGGCGGTGTCCAGCATGCCGGCCTGGCCGAGCACCCGGTTCTTCGGGAACTGGGTGGCGAGCTGGGCCAGCGCGGTCATCTCGTCGAGCGGGTTGGAGACGACGATGACGACGGCGTTCGGGGCGTACTTGGCCACGTTCTCGGCGACCTGCCGGACGATCTTGGCGTTGGTCTCCAGCAGGTCCATCCGGCTCATGCCCGGCTTGCGGGGCAGGCCGGCGGTGATGACGACGACGTCGGAGCCCTCGATGGCCTCGTAGCCCTCGCCGTTCGGCCCGGTGGTGACGCCGACGACCTTGGTCTCGAAGCCCTCGACGGCGCGGGACTGGTTGAGGTCCAGCGCGAGACCCGCCGGCTTGCCCTCCACGATGTCGGTGATCACGACGGTGTCGAAGACGTCGTACTCGGCCAGGCGCTGTGCGGTGGTGGAGCCGTAGAAGCCGGCCCCGACGACAGTGACCTTCTTACCCATGGTCGTCCCACTCCCTGATACCAGTCGGTTTTCCGGACCGTATCAGCCATCCTGGCACCGATCGGGCCAGGGGCGGACGGTTATGACATGCCTGGGCGGTCAGTCCTGCCGCTCCGCCCGCTCCACGACGTTGGTCAGCAGCATGGCCCGGGTCATCGGACCGACCCCGCCGGGCATCGGCACCAGCTTGCCGGCCACCTCCACCACCTCCGGGTCGACGTCGCCGGTGTAGCGGCCCTTGCCGTCGGCCCCGATCACCCGGGTGATGCCCACGTCGACCACTGTCGCGCCCGGGTTGACCATGTCGACCGTGAGCAGCCCCGGCACGCCGGCCGCGACGATGACGATGTCGGCCTCACGGGTCTGCGCCGCGAGGTCCAGGGTGCCGGTGTGGCAGAGGGTCACGGTGGCGTTCTCGCTGCGCCTGGTGAGCAGCAGGCCGAGCGGCCGGCCCACGGTGTTGCCCCGGCCGACCAGCGCGACCTTCGCGCCGCGCAGCGGCACGTCGTGCCGGCGGAGCAGCTCGACGATGCCGCGCGGGGTGCAGGGCAGCGGGGCGTCGTAGCCGAGCACGAGCCGGCCCAGGTTGACCGGGTGCAGGCCGTCCGCGTCCTTGTCCGGGTCGATCATCTCCAGCGCCCGCTGGGTGTCCAGGTGGGCCGGGAGCGGCAGCTGGACGATGTAGCCGTGGCAGCCCGGGTCGGCGTTCAGCTCGGTCAGCACCGCGTCGAGCTGCTCCTGGGTGGCGTCGGCGGGCAGCTCGCGACGGATCGAGGCGATGCCCACCTCGGCGCAGTCGCGGTGCTTGCCGTTGACGTACGCCTGGGAGCCGGGGTCCTCGCCCACCAGGACGGTGCCGAGCCCCGGGGTGATGCCGCGCTCCGCCAGCGCCTTGACCCGTGTCCGCAGTTCGTCCTTGATCTCCGCCGCGGTCGCCTTGCCGTCCAGGATCGTCGCCGTCACGACTGGATCGTCTCACGCCCCGCGCCCGGCCGGCCGACGACGGCGAAGGGTGACGATCCGTGGCGTGGGTTAAGTCACGGAGAGTCACAGAATGTGCATTCGGCCACACCGGGATACGGACAGCCGGGCCCGCACGGGACGGGCGGGACAGCACCGGCGCATCCGCCCGAGCGGTTGGCCATCCCACCGGACGGCGCGGCGGGGCGGCGGAGAGGCCCTGGCTGCTGGCTTGACGTGGCATCTCGTTAGCACGCCGGTCCGGCAACGACAACCCGGTGCACCACGATCCGTTACCGGTTCGCAACGCCTCCGTTGTCGATGGGGTCGAGCGCGACCTACCGTTGCCGCTCGTTGCGCAGTGTCACCCAACGCCGGGCCCGACTGCGCAGCGTGAGGAGATGAGGAGAGTTCATGCGCGTTCGTAGACTCGCCGCCTGGACCGCCCTCCCGCTCGTGGTGACGCTGGGCCTGGCGGCCTGCGGCAGCGGGGGGAACGGCGGATCGAGCGGCAGCGGCCAGGATGCGGCGGTCAGTATCCAGATCGCCGAGCCGCAGCATCTGGTTCCCACCAACACCACCGAAACGTCCGGCTCGCAGGTGCTCGCCGGCCTGTTCAGCCCGCTCGTCGACTACGACGCGCAGAACAAGCCGTACGAGGTCGCCGCCAAGTCGGTGACGCCGTCCGACGGCAACAAGGTCTGGACGATCCAGCTCAAGGACGGGTTCACCTTCCACAACGGTGAGAAGGTCACGTCCGACGACTACATCAACGCCTGGAACTACGGCGCGTACGCGCCCAACGGCCAGGGCGGCAGCTACTTCTTCGAGAAGATCGCGGGCTACCAGGACCTGCAGGGCGAGAAGCCGAAGGCCAAGACGATGTCCGGCCTGAAGAAGGTCGACGACCTGACCTTCCAGGTGACGCTCTCCGACCCGTACATCGACTTCAAGTCGATGCTCGGCTACACCGCGTTCTACCCGCTGCCGAAGGCCGCGTTCTCCGCGCCGGGCGTGCTCAACGACTCGTACGAGCAGGCGCCGATCGGCCAGGGCCCGTTCAAGATGAAGGGCTCCTGGCAGCACGACAGCAAGCTCGACGTCGAGCGCTACGACGCCTACCCGGGCGAGAAGCCCAAGGTGAAGGACGTCGAGTTCCGCGTCTACCAGCAGCTCACGGCGGCGTACTCGGACCTGCAGTCGGACAACCTCGACGTGCTGCCGACGATCCCGACCGAGAACCTGAGCACCGCGCCGACCGACCTGGGCGACAACTACCAGACCAGCCCGATGTCGTCGTTCCAGTTCCTGGCCTTCCCCACCTTCGAGAAGGACTACAGCAACCCGGACGTGCGCAAGGCGATCTCGATGGCGATCGACCGTGACGAGATCACCAAGTCGATCTTCAAGGGTTCGCAGCAGTCGGCCCGCTCGTTCGTCTCGCCGGTCCTGCCGGGCTACCGGGACAACACGACGGGCGCCGCGGGTCAGTTCAACCCGGCCGAGGCCAAGAAGCTCTACCAGGCCGCCGGCGGCCCGTCGAAGATCACCATCTCCTACAACGGGGACGGCGGTCACAAGGACTGGGTCGACGCGACCTGCAACCAGCTCAAGGCCAACCTGGGCGTCGACTGCGTCGGCTCGGCCGAGCCGAAGTTCGCCGACCTGCTGACCAAGGTCGAGAAGAAGCAGCCGGTGGGTCTGTTCCGCATGGGCTGGGTCATGGACTACCCGTCCATGGAGGACTACCTCGGCCCGCTGTACAGCACCAACGGTTCGTCGAACTACTACGGCTACAGCAACCCGGAGTTCGACCGCCTGGTCAAGGAGGGCGCTGCCGCGCCCACCGAGGAAGAGGCGATCAAGAAGTACCAGCAGGCCGAGGACATCCTGGCCAAGGACATGCCGGTGATCCCGCTCCGCTTCGGCGAGAACGTGTACGGGCACTCCAGCAAGGTGAAGAACGTCCAGATGGACCTGTTCCAGCGGGTCAACCTCGTCAAGATCGAGGCGGCCAGCTGACCTGACCGCGGCACGGGCCACCCGGGGCGACCCGGGTGGCCCGGACCACGTGTCGGTCCAGGCCGGGGGCAGCACCGGCCGGCAATTTCCGGTACGCCAGAGATGTCATCCCGCGCCCCTTTCGCGCTTTTCCGGAGAGACTGGCAAGCATGTTCCGCTTCATCCTGCGGCGCCTCCTGCAGATGGTCCTCGCGTTCTTCGGGACCACGCTGATCGTCTACGCGCTGATGTTCGCCGGGCAGGGCGACCCGATCCAGGCCCTCGCCGGGGAGCGGCCGGTGACGGCGGCCCAGCGGGCATACCTGACGCAGAAGTACCACCTCGACCAGACCGGCGTGGGTGGCTTCTTCTACCGCTACCTCGACTACGTCAAGAACCTGCTTCAGGGCGACCTCGGCCAGTCGCTCACCGGCCGGCAGATCGGCGACATCCTCCAGCAGGCCTGGCCGGTCACGGTGCGGCTCGCGCTCATCGCGCTCGCCGTCGCCATCGTCTTCGGCGTCACCGCCGGCGTGATCGCCGGCATCCGGCGGGCCGGCATCTTCGACAACTCGACGCTGGTGCTCACCCTGCTGGTGCTGGGCATCCCGACCATCGTCCTGGCACCGCTCGCGCAGTACTTCCTCGGCGTCAAGTGGCAGCTCTTCCCGCCCACCGCCGGGACCCAACCGAGCTTCTACGCGCTGCTGCTGCCCGGCATCGTGCTCGGCTCGTTGTCGCTGGCCACCGCCCTGCGGCTGACCCGTACCTCGGTGGCGGAGAACCTGCGCGCCGACTACGTCCGGACCGCCCGGTCGAAGGGCCTGGTCAAGCGCCGGATCGTCAGCGTGCACGTGCTGCGCAACTCGCTCATCCCGGTGGTCACCTTCCTCGGCGTCGAGCTGGGCAACCTGATGAGCGGCGCGATCATCACCGAGGGCGTGTTCAACATCCCCGGTGTCGGCTTCAACCTGTTCCGCGGCATCCGCACGGAGGACGGCCCACTGGTGGTGGGCATCGTCAGCGTGCTCGTCGTGGTCTACCTGATCTCCAACCTGGTGGTGGACGTCCTGTACGCCGTACTCGACCCGAGGATCCGCTATGAGTGAGCGCAGCGAACGAATCATCAACGCAGCGTGCCGGGTCGCTCGTGACCGCGCCGAGCGGAGCGAGGTGCGGGCATGAGCGACTTCGAGACCGTCGCGGCGACGGAGAACCAGGCCGCGCGGCGGGGTGTCTCCGGCGAGCCGGGCGCACCCAACCAGGTCGGGGAGGCGCAGAAGCCGCGCAGCCTGGCCGGCGACGCCTGGCGGGACCTGCGCGGCAACCCGATCTTCTGGGTCAGCCTGGGCCTGGTCGTGCTCATCACCGCGATGGCCGCGGTGCCGTCCGTGTTCACCGCCAACGATCCGCGTGACTGCCTGCTCTCCCGGCAGCACGCCGGGCCGTCCGGCGGGGCCATCTTCGGGTACGACTTCCAGGGCTGTGACGTCTACGCCCGGGCGGTCTACGGCACCCGGGCCTCGCTGCTGGTGGGTGCCCTCGCCGCGCTGGCCACCGGCGTGATCGCGCTGATCGTCGGCATGCTCGCCGGCTACTTCGGCGGCTGGGTGGACGCGGTGCTCTCCCGCGTGATCGACATCGTGCTCGGCATCCCGCTGCTGCTCGCCGCGATCGTGCTGCTCAAGCGGCTGAGCACCAGCAGCGACAACGTCCGGCTGTTCGCGGTGATCTTCGTGCTGGCGGTCCTCGGCTGGACCACCGCGGCACGGGTGGTCCGCTCGTCGGTGATCACCGCCAAGGAGCAGGACTACGTCGCCGCCGCCCGGATGCTCGGCGCCCGCAACGGCCGGATCATGTGGCGGCACATCCTGCCGAACGCGCTCGCCCCGGCGATCGTGGTGCTCACCATCGCGCTCGGCTCGTTCATCGCCGCCGAGGCGACGCTGAGCTTCCTCGGCATCGGCCTGAAGGCCCCGACCATCTCGTGGGGCCAGGACATCGACACGGGCCGGATCCACATGCGTGAGGCGGCGACCCCGCTGATCGCGCCCTCCGCCTTCCTGGCGCTGACCGTCCTCGCCTTCATCATGCTGGGCGACGCGATCCGCGACGCCTTCGACCCGAAGCTGCGGTGAGAACCTCATGACCCAGTCCGCGGTCCGGCCCACGCCGGCCTCCCCCACCCCGCCCGGTGGCCACCTGCTCGAGGTACGGGACCTGCACGTCGAGTTCCGCACGACCGAGGGCGTGGCCAAGGTGATCAACGGGGTGAGCTACCACCTCGACGCGGGCGAGACCCTGGCCGTGCTCGGCGAGTCCGGCTCCGGCAAGTCGGTCACCGCCCAGGCGATCATGGGCATCCTGGACACGCCCCCGGCGCACGTCCGCTCCGGCCAGATCCTCTACCAGGGCCGGGACCTGCTGACCCAGTCGGAGGAGCAGCGCCGGCAGGTGCGCGGCAAGGAGATCGCGATGATCTTCCAGGACGCGCTCTCCGCGTTGAACCCGGTCTTCCCGGTCGGCTGGCAGATCGGCGAGACGCTGCGCCAGCGGGAGGGGATGTCCCGGGCCGACGCCCGCCGGCGGGCCGTCGAGCTGATGGACCTCGTGAAGATCCCGGCCGCGGCGAAGCGGCTCGGCGACTACCCGCACCAGTTCTCCGGGGGCATGCGGCAGCGCGTCATGATCGCCATGGCGCTCGCCCTGGACCCGAAGGTGCTCATCGCCGACGAGCCGACCACGGCGCTCGACGTCACCGTGCAGGCCCAGATCATGGACCTGCTGGCCGACCTGCGCCGCGACCTGAACATGGCGATGATCCTGATCACCCACGACCTCGGCGTGGTCGCCGGCGTCGCGGACCGCATCGCCGTCATGTACGCCGGCCGGATCGTCGAGCACGCCGACGTGCGCTCGCTGTACCGGGCGCCGGCCCACCCGTACACCAAGGGGTTGCTGGAGTCGATCCCGCGCCTGGACGTCCGCGGCCAGGCCCTGTCGACGATCAAGGGGTTGCCGCCGAACCTCATGCGGATCCCCTCCGGCTGCCCGTTCCACCCCCGGTGCCCGTACGTGCAGCAGGTCTGCGTGGACGTGGTGCCGCACGACCTGGTCCTCGGCGACGGCCGGACCAGCGCGTGCCACTTCGCGCAGGAGGTCCGTGATGACAGCGCCCGCTAGCCCGACCAAGGTCCGCGGCGAGACCATCCTCTCCGTCGACAACGTGGTCAAGCACTTCCCGATCAGCCAGGGGGTGCTGTTCAAGAAGCAGATCGGCGCGGTCAAGGCCGTCGACGGGGTGAGCTTCGAGCTGCGCCGGGGCGAGACCCTCGGCGTGGTCGGCGAGTCCGGCTGCGGCAAGTCGACGCTGGCCCGGCTGCTCATGCGCCTGGAGACGCCGACCTCCGGCCGGGCCACCCTGGAGGGCCGGGACCTGTTCAAGGCGTCCGGCTCGGAGCTGCGCCGGCTGCGCCGCAACATGCAGATGGTGATGCAGGACCCGTACACCTCGCTGAACCCGCGGATGACGGTCGGCGACATCATCGGTGAGCCGTTCCAGATCCACCCGGAGGCGGCCCCGAAGGGCAGCCGGCAGCGGCGCGTGCAGGAGCTGCTGGACGTGGTCGGGCTCAACCCCGAGCACATCAACCGCTACCCGCACCAGTTCTCCGGCGGCCAGCGGCAGCGCATCGGGATCGCCCGGGCGCTGGCCCTGCGCCCCGAGATCATCGTCTGCGACGAGCCGGTGTCCGCCCTGGACGTCTCCATCCAGGCCCAGGTGATCAACCTGCTGGAGCAGCTCCAGGACGAGTTCGGGCTGTCGTACATCTTCATCGCGCACGACCTGTCGGTGGTCCGGCACATCTCGGACCGCGTGGCGGTCATGTACCTCGGCAAGATCGTGGAGATCGGCACCGAGGAGGAGATCTACGAGCGGGCCACCCACCCGTACACCCAGGCGCTGCTCTCCGCGGTGCCGGTGCCCGACCCGGACGCCCGCGAGGACCGGACCATCATCCGGCTCACCGGTGACGTGCCCAGCCCGGCCGACCCGCCCTCGGGCTGCCGGTTCCGCACCCGCTGCTGGAAGGCGCAGGAGGTCTGCGCCACCCAGGAGCCGCTCACGGTGCGCCGCGCGGCCGACCCGCACCCCTCGGCCTGCCACTTCGCCGAGGTACGCCCCGGCGCCTGACCCCGAGCACGACGGAGGCCCCGTCCCCCGGAGGAAGGGGGGACGGGGCCTCCGCACGGGGTGCCCGGTCAGAGCTGGGCGAGGTCGAACGCCCAGATGCCGCGGCCGTGGGTCGCGACGTAGACCGAGTTGTCGGCCGCGTTGTACTCGACGTCCATGCCGACGGTCAGCGGCAGGCCGGCGCCGAGCCGCTGCCAGTCGGTGGCGCCGGGTGCGCGGTAGAACGTGGCCAGGTCGGTGGCGAGCACCAGACCGCCGTTGGACAGCTCCTTGATCGAGCTGGCCGGGACGTCCGGCAGGTTCGCCGAGACGTCCTTCCAGGTCGCGCCCGCGTCGCTGGTCTCGAAGACGTGACCGAAGCCGGCGCCCGGCCCCTCGGTGAACCGGCGGGAGAAGCCGTTCACCGCGAGGTAGGCGTGCGACGGGTTCGCCGGGTCGATCCCGACGCCCTGGAGGAACCGGTTGGGGAAGTCACCCGGCAGGGCGACCTGGTGCCAGCTCGACGGGTCGGTGACCTTGCCGACCGCGAGGCCCCGGGCGAAGCCCGCGTTGTTGCATGGGCCGCACCAGCCGACGTACGCCGTGCCGCCGGACACCGCCACCGAGGTGGCGGTGTGGCCGGCGCCCAGGTCGAACACGTTGGTCCAGCCCTTGCCGTTCTGGATCGAGTAGCCCTTGGTGTTGACCCAGACGTGCTGGCCACCGGCGACCCAGACGTTCGCGTCGTGGTCGTCGGGCGCGAACGGCGCGATGAACCGGGCCAGCTCGTCGCCGGGCGCGCCCGTGTACGGCTGGATGTCCCGCGAGGTGGAGTCCGCCTGGGTGCCCGAGCCGGTGTTGGCGTTGCAGTTCTCGGTCACCCGCATGGCCAGGTTGGTGTACTCCTGGACCTGCCGGCAGCCGTTCGCCGGATCGGCCTGGGAGTCGCCGCCGTCACCGCCGAAGTGCGAGCCCATCTGGGTGTCGCCGGGGCGCAGGATCGAGGCGCCGTTGTCCTGCAGACCGCCGGAGACGACAGTGCCGGCCCTGGCCGGGTCCCTGCCCAGCGCCACCGAGTAGTACTGGAGCGCGTCGATGGTCCCGTCGTTGAGGCTCTGCCAGTCGGTGGCGTGCCCGTCCCTGTCGGTCTTTCCGTTGATCGGCCGCCGGTAGACGCCGCCGTCGTTGCCGACGTAGACGAAGCCGTTGCCCACGGCCACCGAGTGCTGGTCGGAGTGGGTGGTCTTGTTGCAGGTGTTCTGGGCGTCGTGGATGTTCCAGCAGGAGAAGTTGAAGTTCCAGTACGGGCCGACCGTCTTCCAGTTGGCACCGGCGTCGGTCGACTCGTAGACCTCCTCCAGGCCCGCCCAGACGTGGTTCGGGTTGGCCGGGTCCACCGCCAGGAACTGGTTGTACCAGGCCTGGATGCCCGGACCGTAGCCCTTGCCCATCACGGTCTGCTTGAGCGCCGAGCCGGAGTTGCCCAGCTTCGACGAGTCGGCGATCTTGTTCCAGGGGCCGGCCGGGTTGCCGGTGTTGGAGACGTAGATGCCGTCCAGGTAGCTGTTCACGTTGCCGGCCGGCTTGTTGAGCAGCCGCGGCGACTGGTTGATCGCGTACAGCTTGCCGCCGTCGGCGGAGAAGGCGAACGTCACGTAGCCGATGTCGTCGGCCGGCATGGCGCCGGTCGGGTTGACCTTCGTCCAGCCGCCGGCCGTGTAGTCGACCGTCTCGTAGAAGCCGTTGTAGGTGTCGCCGGACCGCCAGGCCGAGGCGACCACCACGTGCTTCGGGTTGCGCGGGTCCTGGGCCACGTCGTTGACGATGTTCTTGTACGCGGCGTTCGCGTCACCGGCGTTCGCCCCGCCCGGCAGGTAGCTCGGGTTCGGCGTGAACTCCAGCTTCCAGGCGCCCGAGGTGCTGCCCATCGCGTGCGAGAACAGGCCCCGGTTGGTGGCGACCCAGACCTTGCCGTCGAAGAAGCGCAGCTTGTTGATGACCGTGCTCTCCAGCTCGGTCCCGCCGACCCGGTCGGTCGTCTTGAACGCGCCGGACTTCGGGTTGGCCAGCCGGTAGACGCCGGCGCCGACGTACGAGGTGCCGCCCGTGTTGCCTTCGCCGGTCGCGTACCAGAGCGAACCGTCGCCGGCCAGCACGACGTCGCCGCTGGACAGGGTGGGCAGCGCATCCGTGATCGGCGTCCAGCTCCCGCCGCCGATCGAGGAACGCCACACGCCGCCGTCCGCGCCGGCCGCGTACACGTGGCCGCTGTTGTCCGACGCGAGACCCGTGATCCGGCCGGTGACCAGGCCGGCACCCCCGGACGAGTTGGACGCGTAGTCGCGGTAGCGCGGGTCGTCGCCGTCGTACTTGATCTTCGTGACGTCACGCCAGGTGCCCTTTGTCGCCGGCAGCGCGTTGAGCTGGCTCAACGCGTTGGAATACGCCCCCGGCGCGACGATGCCCGGCGCGTAGCGGGCCTGCGCGAACTGCTCGGCGATGGTGCGCGCCTCGAAGGCCTCCTCGCCGGCCTCCTCCGACGACTCGCCGGCGGCCATCTCCATGAACTCTCTGGGGTGCCACGGCATGTTGGCGCCCGGCTCGTCGGCCAGGCCCAGTTTCTCCTGCACCTCGTGGTTGGTGGCGACCACGCCACCGAGCGCGGCGGTGAGTACCAGCGCGCCCGCTATTGTCGCCGGCCTGCGCCAGCGTGACTGGGACATGTGAATCCTCCCGGATTCGTGGGGTACCGGGCCCGCGGCCCGGGATGGAAGGCGATGAACGGATGGCGCGCGGTGGCGCGCCCGCCGCTGTCGGACGGTCACCGTCCGCAAGGGACCCTGGCCCGGCGGGACGCCCGGACGGACCTCGGGTCACGTCCGGCGGAGGCGGGCGGGGTCAGGCGGAGGCCGGTGGGCCGCGGGTGGCCAGGGTGCCGCGTGGCGGCAACGGGAGGGCCGGCTGCGGGCAGGCGATGGCGGCGGCCACCCACTCGGGCGTGCCGCCGACCCGTTGCTGCGCGGCCGGCAGGACGTCGTCCGGTCCGTCGCCGGCGATGACGCCGGCGCGGTGGTCACCGCAGGGTCCGCCGGAGAACTCCGTCCGCAGCTCCGACGGAGCGTCGCCGGGCGCGCGGGACGCGGCGGCGGCCCGTCCGTCCGGTGGGAGGACGGCGTGCCCGCCGTGGTCGATCGACCGGTGCGCGGCGGTGACCACCGCGCCCGGCTGATGGTTCTCCGCGCAGGCGGGCGCGCCCAGGCCGGCCAGGACGAACGCCACCGCGGCGACGACGGTGCTCAACCGGTCGACTGCGCGCATGGGCAAACCTGTCCGAGGGGGTGGCGCTCGAGCGGGCGGCGCGACGGCCGCGGGACGGGAGCGGATCGAGCAGAGAACGGGGAGGGTCGATCGCTTGCTGCCGGACAACGCTAGCAACAACTTTCACAACCCGGCAATGGTGGACAGTCGTCCTTTCGGCTGGTCAGCCGTCCACTCGTGACATCGCTCGGACCGCGGCGGGCAACACATGAAACAGGGGCGCGGCCGGTCGGCCGCGCCCCCGTCGGGTTCGTGGAGATCAGTGGAAGAAGTGCCGGGTGCCGGTGAGGTACATGGTCACCCCGGCCTCCTTGCAGGCGGCGATGGTCTCCTCGTCACGGATCGAGCCGCCGGGCTGGACGATCGCCCGGACGCCGGCCTCGATGAGGATCTTCGGGCCATCGGCGAACGGGAAGAACGCATCCGAGGCGCAGACCGAGCCGCGGGCGCGCTCGGCGCCGGCCCGGCTCACCGCGAGCTGCGCCGAGTCGACCCGGTTGACCTGGCCCATCCCGACGCCGACGGTGGCGCCCTCCCGGGCCAGCAGGATCGCGTTGCTCTTCACCGCCCGGACCGCCCGCCACGCGAACGCCAGGTCGCGGAGGGTGGCCTCGTCGGCCGCCTCGCCGGTGGCCAGCGTCCAGTTCGCCGGGTCGTCGCCGGCGGCGTCGATCCGGTCCCGCAGCTGCACCAGCACGCCGCCGGTGACCTGCCGCCACTCGGCCGGCAGCGGGTCGAACCCGGGGGCCCGCAGCAGGCGGATGTTCTTCTTCGCCCGGAGGACCTCCAGGGCGCCCTCGTCGAAGCCGGGCGCCACCAGCACCTCGGTGAAGATCTCCGCGACCTGCCGGGCCAGCTCCACCGAGACCGGCCGGTTGACCGCGATCACCCCGCCGTACGCGGACACCGGGTCGCAGGCGTGCGCCCGGCGGTGCGCCTCGGCCACGTCCGCCCCCACCGCGATGCCGCACGGGTTGGCGTGCTTGATGATCGCCACCGCCGGCTGCTCCGGGAAGTCGTTCGCGGCCCGCCAGGCGGCGTCTGCGTCGACGTAGTTGTTGTAGGACATCTCCTTGCCGTGCAGCTGCTCGGCCTGCGCGAGGCCGGCCGGGCTGGCCGGGTCGGCGTAGAGGGCGGCCGCCTGGTGCGGGTTCTCGCCGTAGCGCAGCACCGCCTGGCGGCGCAACGCCAGCCCGGCGAACGCCGGCCAGCCGTCGGCGGCCGGCGCCAGCTCCCGGGCGAACCACTCGGCGACGGCCACGTCGTAGTCGGCGATGTCCGCGAACGCGCGGGCCGCGAGGGCCCGGCGCTGCGCCAGGGTGAAGCCGCCCTCGGCGAGCGCGTCCCGCAGCGCCGGGTACGCCGCCGGGTCGGTCACCACGGCCACCGAGTCGTGGTTCTTGGCCGCGGCCCGGACCATCGCCGGACCGCCGATGTCGATCTGCTCGACGCACTCGTCCTGGCTCGCCCCGGAGGCGACCGTGGCCTGGAACGGGTAGAGGTTGGAGACCAGCAGGTCGATGCCGGCGATGCCGTGCTCGTCGAGCTGGGCGGCGTGCGCGTCCTTGCGCAGGTCGGCCAGGAGGCCGCCGTGGATCTTCGGGTGCAGCGTCTTCACCCGGCCGTCGAGGATCTCCGGGAAACCGGTCACCTGCTCGACCGGGGTCACCGGCACGCCCGCGCCGGAGATCGTCGACGCGGTGCTGCCGGTCGAGACGATCTCCACCCCCGCCTCGTGCAGGGCCCGGGCGAGCTCGACCAGCCCGGTCTTGTCGTAGACGCTGACCAGCGCCCGCTTGATCGGGCGACGGACGTCCCCAGTGGCACTCATGGAACGGTGACCTTTCTGCCGGTGATCGTCCAACCTTCACGAACCAGCCGACCGACCTGCTCGACGAGCTGGCGCCGCTCGGCGGACTTGATGCGCTCGGTGAGCGTCTCCTCGTCGTCGTCGTCCCGCACCGGCACGGCGACCTGGGCGACGATCGGCCCGGTGTCCATTCCGGCGTCGACGAAGAACAGGGTGGCCCCGGTGACCTTCACCCCGTACGCGAGCGCGTCCCGCGGGCCGTGGATGCCGGGGAACGCCGGCAGCAGGGTGTTGTGCGTGTTCAGGTAGCGGTCCCCGAACGCGGCCAGGAACTGCGGGCCGACAAGCTTGAGGAAACCGGCGCTGATGACCAGGTCCGGCCGGTGCTCGGCGACCCGGGCGGTCAGCGCCTTGTCCCAGTCCGCCCGGGTCGGGTGGTCCTTCACCCGCTCCACGAAGGTCGGCACGCCGGCCGCGGCGGCCCGGTCCAGGCCCGCGATCCCGTCGCGGTCGGCGCCCACGGCCACCACCCGGGCCCCGTACGCGGGGTCAGCGGCGGCGTCCAACAGGGCCTGGAGGTTGCTGCCGGAGCCGGAGACGAGGACGACGAGGCGGGCGACGGACGCGGGCTCGGTCACGCGGCAACCCTATCGGGCCTGCGGGGGCGTCCGACGCTCGGGCCGCGCCGCCGCTGGTGATCTCCCTCGTGGCGCCGGCACGATACGCTGCCGTCGCCCGGGGCGATGCGTACGCCCGGCCCCGGCGTCGGCATCGTGACTGACCTCGGTCCCGGGCCCGTGTGCCGCGGCGTCCCGTGTCCGGGCGGAATGATGAGCGGCGACAACCCGACCATGGACCGTTGACCCCCAGTTTGAGGAGCGCCCCGCACATGCAGCCCGGTTACCCCGGTCAGGACCCCCACGGCCAGCAGCCGAACCAGGACCCGACCTCCCCCCAGTACGACCCGTACGGCCAGCCGCAGGCCCCGCAGTACGGGCAGCCGCCGCAGGCCCCCCAGTACGGGCAGCAGCCCACCTCGGGGCAGCCGTACGGGCAGGACCCGTACGCCCAGCCGCCGCAGGCGCCGCAGTACGGCCAGCAGCCCACCTCGGGCCAGCCCTACGGCCAGCAGCCCACCTCCGGCCAGCCCTACGGCCAGGACCCGTACGCGCAGCAGCAGCCGTACGGCGCCGCGCCCCAGTACCCGCAGGCCGGCTACCCCACCGGCCAGGGCGGCCAGAACAACACGCTGGGCCTGGTGTCGATGATCCTCGGCATCGTGTCGATCCCGATGGTCTGCTGCCTCTACCTGGGTATCCCGATCGGCATCGCCGGTGTGGTCACCGGCTACCTGGCCAAGCAGAAGGCGGACCGCGGCGAGGCCAGCAACGCCGGCCAGGCCAAGGCCGGTCTCATCTGCGGCGCGGTCGGCGCCGGTCTGGGCATCCTGGTGTTCATCCTGGCCGTCGTCGCCAACGTGAACCTGCCGACCGAGCCCTGATCGCTCCGGTTGCGGAAAGGGGGCGTCCCGCGATCGGCGGGGCGCCCCTTCACCGTCTGCGGTCCGGTGCGGAGTCAGCGGGTCGGGGTGCGGGTGAGGCTGCGGCCGGCCGCGGCGCCGAGGAGCGCGCCGACGGCGACCACCAGGGTGGCCACGCCCGCCACCGGCCAGGCAGCCGGGCCGACGTCGGCCAGCCGGCCGCCACCGAGCGGGCCGCCGGAGGCCGCCGCGGCCAGACCGAGCAGCAGCCCCGCGACCGGGCCGGCGAGCGCCGCCGGGACGAGCAGGGTGGACCACCCGACCGGGGCGCGGTCGTCGGCCGCGAGCCGCAGCAGCCGCCGGGCCAGCAGCCAGCCGGCCGCCATCGCGGCCAGCACGGGCACCGCGAGCAGCGCGGCGCCCAGCCCGTCCACCGGGCCCCGCGGCAGGCCGGCCAGCAACGGTACGGCCGGCAGCGCGCCGACGGAGACCTCGCTGGTGCGCACCGCGGTGTCGGTGCCGACGGCGAACCCGGGACCGAGCAGGTAGCTGACGGACCAGACGGTGGCGTTGGGCGCATAGGCGAGGCTGACCAGCGTGATGCCCGCCTGACCGGCCACCCCGGTCCGGTACGCCCCGATCATGTCGGCCGCGTCGCCGCCCCCGGTGGCCACGGCCAGCCCGGCCGCCCCGGCGCCCGCGCCGAACAGCAGCAGGCCGGCGACCAGCCCGGTGCGCACACCGTCGCGCAGCGCCGCCGGGGCACGGCGGGCCAGCAGGACCCACACGCCGGTGGTCCGCAGCGCGCCGACCAGGGCGGCGAGCCCACCGAGGACCGCGAAGGTCAGCCCGGCCCGGAGCGGGGACACCCGCAACCCGCCACCGTCGACCGTGAGGGCCGCGAGGGCGCCGAGCAACGCGTACGCGATGGCCACCGCGACCGCGGCGGTGAGCGCGCGCCCGGGCGAGCGGTTGCCCCGGGCGCCGATGGCCCGGCTGACGTGCACGCCGGCGCGGGTGAGCCGCCAGACGGCGAGCGCGGTCAGGGCGAGCGGCGCCAGGCCGAGCGGCCCGGCGGAGGTCTCCACCGGCACGCCGTGCCCGAGCAGCCAGCCGACCAGGCCGGCACGCAGTGCGCCGGGCAGCGAGCCGGCGTCCTCGCTGAGCTGGGCCAGGCCGAGCACCAGGGTGACCGGCAGCCACGACGTCACGGCGGCCCAGAGCGCCGCCACCCCGGCGGCGACGGGCAGCGGGGCCCGACCGCGCGGCGGCTCCCCCGACCGGGGCGCGGGCACCCGCGGCGCCGGCCGGGCACGGCCGCTCGGCCGGGCGTCGGCGGCGGCCTCGGCCGCGGGGTGGCGGGGCTGGTCAGGGGTGACGCGTGACATCGGCTCTACTCTGGCATGCCGCGCGGGCGACGGCAGTCCGATACCGCCCCGGGACCGCGGCGAGTTCCCTGATCCATCGGCTCGGCGGGGCGGATCCGGTTTAGCCTCGGCCCAGGACGCGACCTTTCCTGTCGCGGCACCGACCGCTCGGAGGAAGCCGTGAACGCTCCGTATCCGCCGCCCCCGCCGCCACCGGCCGCCGGCCGGGACCGGACCACCCTCTGGGGCGTCCTGGGGATCATCACCGGCCTGCTCTGCTGCGGCATCCTGGGCATCGTCTTCGGCTACCTGTCGATCCGGGACGCGAAGCGCTTCGGCAAGTCCCCGGTGCTCGGCTGGCTGGCCATCGCGTTCGGCGTCATCAACATCATCGCCAGCGCGGTCGTCCGGTCCCGGGGCCACTACTACAACCCCTACTGGTACCGATAGGAAGCACGAGGGGGCCGACCCGACCGGGTCGACCCCCTCGGTACGTCACGGGACCGCTCAGCGGCCGGACATGATCTCCCGCATCAGCTTGGCGGTCTCGGTCGGGGTCTTGCCGACCTTCACGCCGACCGCCTCCAGCGCCGCCTTCTTGGCGTCGGCGGTGCCCGCCGAGCCGGAGATGATGGCGCCGGCGTGGCCCATGGTCTTGCCGGGCGGGGCGGTGAAGCCGGCGATGTAGCCGACCACCGGCTTGGTCACGTTGGCCTTGATGAACTCGGCCGCCCGCTCCTCGGCGTCGCCGCCGATCTCACCGATCATGACGATCGCGTCGGTCTCCGGGTCCGCCTCGAAGGCGGCCAGGGCGTCGATGTGGGTGGTGCCGATGATCGGGTCACCGCCGATGCCGACGCAGGTGGAGAAGCCGATGTCCCGCAGCTCGTACATCATCTGGTAGGTCAGCGTGCCGCTCTTGCTGACCAGGCCGATCCGGCCGGAGCCGGTGATGTCGGCCGGGATGATGCCGGCGTTGGACGCGCCCGGCGAGGCGATGCCCGGGCAGTTCGGCCCGATGATCCGGGTCCGCTCGCCCTGCGCCACGTTGTACGCCCAGAACGCGGCGGTGTCGTGCACCGGCACGCCCTCGGTGATCACCACGGCCAGGTCGATGCCGGCGTCGATCGCCTCGACCACCGCGGCCTTGGTGAACTGCGGCGGCACGAAGATGACGGTGACGTCCGCCCCGGTCTCCTTCATGGCGTCCGCGACGGATGCGAACACCGGCAGCTCGGTGCCGTCGAAGTCGACCTTCTGGCCCGCCTTGCGCGGGTTGACGCCGCCGACGACGTTGGTGCCGGCGGCGAGCATCCGCCGGGTGTGCTTGGAACCCTCGGAACCGGTCATCCCCTGCACGATGACCTTGGAGTCCTTGGTCAGCCAGATAGCCATTGTCAGACCCCCGCAGCTGCCAGCTCGGCGGCCCGCTCGGCCGCGCCGTCCATGGTGTCGACCCGCTGGATCAGCGGGTTGTTCGCGTCGTCGAGAATCGCCCGACCGGCCTCGGCGTTGTTGCCGTCGAGGCGGACGACGAGCGGCTTGGTGGCCTTCTCGCCGCGCTGCTCGAGCAGCGCCAGCGCCTGCACGATGCCGTTGGCGACCGCGTCGCAGGCGGTGATGCCGCCGAAGACGTTGACGAAGACGCTCTTCACCGACGGGTCGGAGAGGACGATCTCCAGGCCGTTCGCCATCACCTCGGCGCTCGCGCCGCCGCCGATGTCGAGGAAGTTGGCCGGCTTGACGCCGCCGTGCCGCTCACCGGCGTACGCCACCACGTCCAGGGTGGACATGACCAGGCCCGCGCCGTTGCCGATGATGCCGACCTCGCCGTCGAGCTTGACGTAGTTGAGGTCCTTCTCCTTGGCGGCCTGCTCCAGCGGGTCCACCGACGCCTGGTCGACCAGGGCCTCGTGGTCCGGGTGCCGGAACGCGGCGTTCTCGTCGAGGGTGACCTTGGCATCCAGCAGCAGCAGCTTGCCGTCCTTGGTCGTGGCCAGCGGGTTCACCTCGACAAGCGTGGCGTCCTCGGCGACGAACGCCTGCCACAGCTTGACCGCGACCTCGACCACCTGGTCGGCGATCTCGGCCGGGAAGCCGGCCGCGCTGACGATCTCCCGCGCCTTGGCCTCGTCCACGCCGGTGTTGGCGTCGATCGGGGCCTTGACGACCTTCTCCGGAGTCTCGGCGGCGACCTGCTCGATGTCCATGCCGCCGGCCACGCTGGCGATGCAGAGGAAGGTGCGGTTCGCCCGGTCGAGCAGGTACGAGAAGTAGTACTCCTCGGCCACGTCCGCGGTCACCGTGATCATGACCTTGTGGACCGTGTGACCCTTGATGTCCATGCCGAGGATGTCGGTGGCGCGGGCCACCGTCTCCTCCGCGCCCTCGGCCAGCTTCACGCCGCCGGCCTTGCCGCGGCCGCCGACCTTAACCTGCGCCTTGACGACAACCCGGCCGCCGAGGCGCTCGGCGATCGCGCGGGCCTCCTCCGGGGTAGTGGCGACGCCGCCGGCGAGCACGGGCAACCCGTGCCGCTCGAACAGGTCCCGCCCCTGGTACTCGTACAGGTCCACGATTGCGCGTCCCGTCCCGTCTCCGCGGCGCGCCGTCGCGCCGCCACCAGCGTTGGAAAATCAGTTTGACGCCTGTCATCAGATGAGACAGGCCATTTGCCGCAGCCTAACGAGATGGGAACCGGCGGCAACCGAGCGGGTGCACGGTGTGCGGTAATGCACAGCCGCCTCTGCGTCGCGCCGGGGTCACCCCACCCGACAGCGGCCGGCCGCGTACCCGACCACGGCTCGCATGATCTCGTCCTCGCTGCGGTCGGCGTGGTTGACGGTGGCGGTGAAGCCGGTGCCGAAGAAGGCCTGCTGCATCCCGGAGTCGATCGCGGTGAAGGCGCCCAGGCCGCTGCCGACCCGCGGGTCCCGGGGCTTCACGCACACCATCTTCTCCAGGCCCCAGCGCCGCACGTAGATCCGCTCGACCAGCTCCCACGGCAGCCAGATCGCCTGCCCCCGGGTCGGCCGCGTCTTGATCCACAGCCCGGCCGTCCCGAGCGCCAGCACCGGGCCGCCGGAGGAGACCAGCCAGAGCTGGAGGCCGACCGGCACGGCGAAGACGAGCATGACCACCGGAATGATGGCGAGCAGCCCGACGCCGCCGCCCTCCGACGACGCGGCGAGGCCGATCGGGCAGGCCATCACGAGGCCGATCACGAGGGTCACCAGGCCGAGGGTCAGCGCCCGCTTGCGCAGGCTCGGCCGGACCACGAACGGCTGGTCCTCCGGGATCCGCTTCGCGGTCGGCACGGCCGGCGGCTGCCCCGGCCCGACACCACCCGGGTGATACGCCTGCTGCGCACCCGGCCAGCCCGCCGCGGGCTGGTACGGCGCGCCGTACTGCTGCTGCGGGGCGGGCCAGCCGGGCGCGGGCTGCTGGTGCGGCGTACCCCAGCCGCCCGGACCCGGTTGCTGCGGCGCCGGCGCTCCCGGTCCGGGCTGGCCGGGCTGGTGCGGCGCCGGCCACCCGCCGGGAGGCGGGGGCGACGAGGGCTGGCCGCCGGCGGGGTCGGGCTGCGGGTACGGCGGCTGGGTCACGGCGGGCTCCCGGCAGGGGTCGTCGACCGCGGGGGGCGCGGTCCGGCAGGCACACCATACGGCCGTCTTCCCCGCCGCGAGGACCCCTCGAAACCCGCCCTCCGGAGGGCCCGGGACGCGGGCCGTCAGCCGTCCGGGGGATGTTCGGGAAGGGGCGTAACCCCCTGTTGGGGGCGTCGTTGAGTCTGATGTCGGAGCGCTGGTAAGGCGCGACGGCGGGAGCGGCCGATGCCCTGTCGGTCGAGGGGTGGCGGCGGGGCATCGTGCATAGAGGGGCCGGGCGTGTGAGGGGTGCGTCCGGCCCCTCCCCCTGCCCGCACATCGGCGGCCCGCCCTGGCGGCTCCGAATCAGCTCCTGGCCCCGCAGCCGACGTTATGTCGTGAACGACCCGCGGCTGGCTCAGCCTGCCGACCGCGCCGAGTCGATCAGGCAAGCACCGACCCGCTCGTCACGTGACAGGGTCAGGCGACCGGCTGGGCGACGTTCTCCCGGACCCACTCCACGATCGACTGGGTGGTGGCGCCGGGGGTGAAGATCTTGGCGACGCCGAGCCGCTGGAGCTCCGGGATGTCGGCGTCCGGGATGATGCCGCCGCCGAAGACGACGATGTCGGCCGCGTCGCGCTCGCCGAGCAGCTCGAGGACACGCTTGAAGAGGGTCATGTGCGCGCCGGAGAGCACCGAGAGGCCGACCGCGTCGGCGTCCTCCTGGATCGCGGTCTCGACGATCTGCTCCGGGGTCTGGTGCAGGCCGGTGTAGATGACCTCCATGCCCGCGTCCCGCAGGGCACGGGCGACCACCTTCGCGCCCCGGTCGTGGCCGTCCAGGCCGGGCTTCGCGACGACGACCCGGATACGAGAGCTCATCAGCGCACACCTTTCACCGGCTCCGGCACTCCTGACCTGAACGAACGGTAACCCGCCCTGCCCGGGGCCGGAAACCCGGGCTGCGCCTTACCGCCCGGGCACGCGCGCGGGAAGCCGGACACCTCCGCCGAACGGTCACTGTCCGCGACGAACGGGCGGTTGCCGGGCCACCCGACCGGCGGCACGAGCTGTGACAAGAGGGGATGGAAACGGACAGAACGAAACGCCAGTTCGGCGCTTCAGCTTGTGACAGGAGTGGCAGTTGGCTAACGTGTCCACGGTTGTCATCAAGTCCACGGACGGGTGACGACGCGACACCGGAGGTTCGACCGAGCTTCACCGAACAGTCCGAGGTCGCATCGGATCCCCGACAACGGAGGGTGTGCGTGCGCCAGCGCCTGTCGTCTGAGCCCGATAGATATCGCGGCCGCCGCCGCGTACCCACCCCCCCGCGGAGCCGCTACGCCGCGGTCGTCACCACCGCCTTCGTGGGCGCCGGCATCGTCGCCCTCGGCGCGAACGCCCTTCCCGACGCCAAGAGCGTCAGCCCGTCGGTCCTCGACGAGCTCAAGCAGGCGTCGGTCACCAGCCAGGATGCCGCGGCCCGGACCGACAGCGCGAACCGCGCCACCCGTGACGACCGCGCCGGCGGCAAGACCGCCACCGAGCAGGACACCTGGCTGCTTCCCCTGCACGGCTACGACTTCCAGTCGCCCTACGGCATGCGCTGGGGCAAGCTGCACACCGGCATCGACCTGGTCGCCCCGGAGGGCACGCCCTACCGGGCGATCCACGACGGCCAGGTCACCAAGGCCGGCTGGTTCGGCGGCTACGGCTACGCGGTGATCGTTCAGCACGCGGACGGCAGCGAGGCCATCTACGGCCACTCCTCGGCGGTGACCGTCAAGGAGGGCCAGCAGGTGAAGGCGGGCGACCAGCTCGGTCTGGTCGGCAACACCGGCCACTCCTACGGTTCCCACCTGCACCTGGAGATCCATGTCAACGGCCAGCCGCTGGACCCGGTGCCGTGGCTCGATGAGCGTGGTGTGAGCATCCAGCTCGAAACCGAGGCAATCTACGCCGAGGTAGCCGCTTCCTGACGCTCCGTATCGCCCGTTGACCGCCCGGATCAGTCGATCCGGGCGGTTTCGTCTGCGGCAAAGTCTGCTGGATCACACCAGCAGATGTGGCCGGCACCACAGCCGCGCATGATCCTTTTCAGCAGGAAACCGCCCAGGCCGGCGCAAACCCGGGCAGGTGGTCTCACGCGCCTCACCGGCCCTCCGGAACCCCGTACCCGCCGCCATCCCGGCCGACACCAGTATTTCGAGGTCACGTGCCCCTCGACTGATGAAGGTTTCCGTGCAGGAAGACAGCTTTATCCAGAACGAGAACACCCCGGACAACGCTCCCGCCCGGCACCGGCGCCAGCGCCCGGTCCGGCGTACCGCATATGTCGTCGTCGGCGCGGTGGCCCTGCTGGGCCTCGGCGTCGGGGGCGTCTCCGTCGCCACCGCCGACCACGGCGCCCCCACCCCCGCGGCGGTCGACTTCGACGCCCAGGCGCGCACTGAGGCTGCCGCCCGTGCCGATCGCTCGACCCGCGAGTCGACCGCCCCGGTCACCCCCTCGGCCACCGCGTCGCCCAGCCCGAGCGCGGCCAGCCCGAAGCCGACGAAGCCCGCCCCGGCCAAGCCGAAGCCGAAGCCGAAGAAGACCACCAAGCCGACGCCGGCCTGGGTCATCCCCATGAAGGGCGCCGAGATCACCTCCTGCTACGGGCAGCGGTGGGGCACCCTGCACGCCGGCATCGACTTCGCCATGCCGTCGGGCACACCGATCCACGCCGCCGCGGCGGGCACCGTGGTCAAGGCCGGCGACGTCGGGGACGGCTACGGCAACTCGGTCTTCATCGACCACGCCAACGGCTACCTCACCCACTACGCGCACCAGAGCCGGCTGATCGTCGGCGTCGGCGACAAGGTGAAGGCCGGCCAGGTCATCGGCTACGAGGGCGCCACCGGTGACGCCACCGGCCCGCACCTGCACTTCGAGGTGCACAAGGGCGCCATGTGGAACCAGATCGACCCGGCGCCGTTCCTGCGTGCCCGGGGCATCGACGTGGCCTGCTGACGGCCGCGGCACGAGGGAGGGGCCCGGTCCGGCGCGTCGCCGGGCCGGTCCCCACTCGGCTCAGAGCTTGTCGATGGGGGCGTGCCGGAGGACCAGCCACATGGTCTGGTCGCCGAAGTCGATCTGCGCCCGTGCGCCCGGACCGTGTCCCTCCACCGCCAGCACCCGGCCGAGGCCGTAGCGCTGGTGGTTGACCCGGTCGCCCACCGAGACCTTGGGCGCCTGCTTCAGCTCGCTCGCCGTGGCCAGCCGGGTGGCGTCCACCCCGAGCCGCTTGGCCAGCTCGGTGGCCTTGGGCGTCCCGCCGGTGAAGCCGCCCCGCCCGCCGGGCACACGATCCGCCCGGCCGCCGACGCCGCCGCCCCCACCGCCCCACGAGGTGTACGACCCCTCGGTGCGCTCCCAGCGGACCAGCTCGGTCGGCAGCTCCTCCAGGAAGCGCGACGGCGGGTTGTAGGCGGGCGCGCCCCAGGCCGAGCGGGTGACCGCCCGGGACAGGTAGAGGCGCTGCCGGGCGCGGGTGATGCCCACGTAGGCCAGCCGCCGCTCCTCCTCCAGCTCGCGGGTGTCGCCCAGCGAGCGCAGGTGCGGGAAGACGCCGTCCTCCAGGCCGCTCAGGAACACCACCGGGAACTCCAGCCCCTTGGCGGTGTGCAGCGTCATCAGGGTCACCACGCCCTGGTGGTCCGGGTCGTCGGAGGGGATCTGGTCGGCGTCGGCGACGAGCGCCACCTGCTCCAGGAAACCGGCCAGGGTGGCCCGCTCGTCCTCCCCGCCCAGCGCCTCGATCCGCTCGGTGTACTCCCGGGCGACGCTGACCAGTTCCTGGAGGTTGTCCACCCGGCCGGCGTCCTGCGGGTCGAGGCTCTCCTCCAGCTCGGCCAGGTAGCCCGAGCGGGTCAGCAGGGCCTCCAGCACCTCCTCCGGGGTGCCGGTGGCGGCCAGCTCACGTGCCTCGTCGAGCAGCGCGACGAACTCGGCGATGCCGTTGGCGGCCCGGGTGGAGATCCCCGGCGCGTCCTTGGCCCGGCGCAGCGCGGCGCCGAAGGAGATCCGGTCCCGGCTGGCCAGCGCCTCCACGCACGCCTCGGCGCGCTCACCGATGCCGCGACGCGGGGTGTTGAGGATCCGGCGCAGGCTGACCGTGTCGTCGTCGTTGACCACCGCGCGCAGGTAGGCCAGCGCGTCGCGGACCTCCTTGCGCTCGTAGAAGCGCACCCCACCGACCACCTTGTAGGGCAGGCCGACCCGGATGAACACCTCCTCGAAGACGCGGGACATGGCGTTGGTGCGGTAGAAGACGGCCACGTCGCCCGGGCGGGTGTCGCCGGCGTCGACCAGCCGGTCGATCTCCCGGGCCACCCAGTCGGCCTCGGCGTGCTCGGTGTCGGCCACGTAGCCGACGATCTGCTCGCCGGCCCCGGCGTCGCTCCACAGCCGCTTGGGCTTGCGGGACGTGTTCCGGTCGATCACGGCGTTGGCGGCGTTGAGGATGGTCTGGGTGGAGCGGTAGTTCTGCTCCAACAGGATCGTGCGGGCGTCGGTGAAGTCGCGCTCGAACTCCAGGATATTGCGGATGGTGGCGCCGCGGAACGCGTAGATCGACTGGTCGGCGTCACCGACCACGCAGAGCTCGGCCGGCGGGATGCCCTCGGTGCCGGAGACCAGCTCCTTGATCAGCACGTACTGGGCGTGGTTGGTGTCCTGGTACTCGTCGACCAGCACGTGCCGGAACCGGCGCCGGTAGCTCTCCGCGACGTGCGGGTGCGACTGGAGCAGGTGCACCGTCGTCATGATCAGGTCGTCGAAGTCCAGCGCGTGCGCCTCGCGCAGCCGCCGCTGGTAGAGCGTGTAGGCCTCGGCCAGCGCCCGCTCGTTGGGGCCCTTGGCCCGGCCGGCGAACTCCTCCGGGTCGACCAGCTCGTTCTTCAGGTTGGAGACCTGGGCGGCCAGGCCGCGCGCCGGGTGGCGCTTCGGGTCCAGGTCCAGCTCGCGGGCGACCAGCTGCATGAGCCGACGGGAGTCGTCGGCGTCGTAGATCGAGAACGTGGACTTGAGGCCGGCGTGCTCGTGCTCGGCGCGGAGAATCCGGACGCAGGCCGAGTGGAAGGTCGACACCCACATCAACCGGGCGCGCGGGCCGACCAGCGCGGCCACCCGCTCCTTCATCTCACCGGCGGCCTTGTTGGTGAAGGTGATCGCGATGATCTCGCCGGGGTGCACGTCCCGCGCGGCGAGCAGGTACGCGATCCGGTTGGTCAGCACCCGGGTCTTGCCCGAACCGGCGCCGGCCACGATGAGCAGCGGGGATCCCGCGTGGGTGACCGCGTCCCGCTGGGGCCCGTTCAGGCCGGCGAGGAGGGCCTGCGGGTCCGGCCGGACCGACGGCTTCAGGTCGCGGCGCGGCGACCGGCGCGCCGGGCTGGAGTCGTCGGGCCCGGGGTGCGGCGGGGTCGCACCGGGCTCCGGCGCGGGCGGGGACACGGGGATGTCGAAGAGAGGATGCATCGCACCGGAAGTCTATGCCGACCGCCGGACACTTCCCGCCCGCGCGCCGCCGACGGGACGGCGGCGTCACGTCCCACCTGTTGGCGGGTTTCCTTGCGCGTGCGGCCCGCGGGTCGGCATACTCGACGGCGTGTTCGGTCAGCGCTTCTACTTTTACTACGGCACCGGGAGTCCGGCAGCCGTAGGTCGCGCCTGATCACAGACCTACGAAAAGCCCCGGGCTCCTGGAGCCCGGGGCTTTTCCGTCCCGGGATCCGGGTACCGGGCCCGAGACCCCGAGGGGTACGACGATGATGACTGACGTGGTGGAGTCCAGCGGCAGCCTGGCGCCGCAGGGCCGGCCCGCCGGCGGTGACCCGACCGGGGCCGCGGCGGCCCGGACCGGCACCGACGACTCGGCGGCGGCCGAGCGGATCAGCGAGATCCGGGAGCGGATCGACGAGATCGACCGCACCATCATCGCGCTCTGGCAGGAGCGGGCCGCGCTCTCCCAGGAGGTCGGGGCCACCCGGATGGCCTCCGGCGGCACCCGGCTCGTGCTCTCCCGGGAGCGGGAGATCCTGGAGCGGTTCCGCGAGGCGCTCGGCGCCGACGGCACCCAGCTCGCGCTCCTGCTGCTGCGCGCCGGCCGCGGACCGCTGTGAGGGTCCCGGGGGCGCGAAGTCCCCGGATACGACGAACCGCCTGCCGGCGTCGAGCTGACGCCGGCAGGCGGTCCGTGGTCGGTCAGGCCGCGTCGTGGGTGACGACGATCTCCCGCTTCTCCGCGAAGTGGCAGGCGCTCGGGTGGTCCGAGCCCGGCCGGATCTGGAGCAGCGGCACGTCCTGGGCGCAGACGTCCTGCGCCTTCCAGCACCGGGTGCGGAACCGGCAGCCCGAGGGCGGGCTGACCGGCGAGGGGACGTCACCCTGGAGCCGGATGATCGCCTTGCTCTCCCGCACGGTCGGGTCGGGCACCGGCACCGCCGACAGCAGCGCCTGGGTGTACGGGTGGGTGGGCCGCTCGTAGATCTCGTCCTCGGTGCCGACCTCCACCATCTTGCCCAGGTACATCACCGCGACCCGGTCGGAGAGGTGGCGCACGACCGACAGGTCGTGGGCGATGAAGACGTACGAGAGGCCGAACTCGGCCTGGAGCTTCTCCAGCAGGTTCATCACCTGCGCCTGGATCGACACGTCCAGGGCCGACACCGGCTCGTCGCAGACGATGACCTCGGGCCGCAGGGCGAGCGCCCGGGCGATGCCGATGCGCTGCCGCTGACCGCCGGAGAACTGGTGCGGGTAGCGGTTGATGTGCTCCGGGTTGAGGCCGACCAGGTCGAGCAGTTCCTTGACCTTGTCCCGGCGGGACCGCCGCGGAGCCACCTCGGGGTGGATCTCGAAGGGCTCGCCGATCAGGTCGCCGACCGTCATGCGCGGGTTCAGCGAGGTGTACGGGTCCTGCATCACCAGCTGGATCTGCCGGCGCAGGCGCCGCAGCGCGCCGCCGGAGAGCTTGGAGATGTCCTGGCCCTTGTAGAGCACCTGGCCGGCGGTCGGCTTCTCCAGGTTCATCAGCACCCGGGCCAGCGTCGACTTGCCGCAGCCGGACTCGCCGACCACGCCGAGCGTCTCGCCGGCCTTCAGCTCGAAGGAGACTCCGTCGACCGCCTTGACCTGACCGATGGTCTTCTTGAACACGATGCCCCGGGTCACCGGGTAGTGCTTGACCAGGTCACGGACCTCGATGATGTTCTCAGTCACGGTTCACGAGCTCCTCGGCGAAGTGGCAGGCGCTGGCCCGGCCTCGACCCAACTGAAGCAGCGGGGGCACCGTCTCCCGGCACACCGGCTGCGCCATGGGGCAACGCGGGTTGAAGGCGCAGCCCGGCGGGATGTTCATCAGGTTCGGCGGGAGGCCCTTGATGGTCCGGAGCTCCTGCCCCTTCTCGTCCATCCGCGGGATCGAGTTGAGCAGGCCGAGGGTGTACGGGTGCGCCGGCTTGGCGTACAGGTCGTACACGTCGGCTTCCTCGACGATCCGGCCGGCGTACATGACCGCGATCCGGTCCGCGACGTCGGCGACCACGCCGAGGTCGTGGGTGATCAGGATCATGCCCATCTGCCGCTCCCGCTGGAGCTCGCCGAGCAGGTCCATGATCTGGGCCTGCACGGTCACGTCCAGCGCGGTGGTGGGCTCGTCGGCGATCAGCACCTCGGGGTCCAGCGCCAGCGACATGGCGATCATGGCGCGCTGCCGCATACCACCGGAGAACTGGTGCGGGTAGTTGCTGTACCGGCCCTTGGCGTTCGGGATCTTGACCTGGTCGAGCATCTCGATCGCGCGCTTCTTGGCGTCCGAGCGGCTCATGCCGCGCCGGATGCGGAACTGCTCGGCGATCTGGAAGCCGACGGTGAAAACCGGGTTGAGGGCGGAGAGCGAGTCCTGGAAGATCATCGCAATGCCTTCACCCCGGATCCGGCGCCGCTGCTCGGCGGACATCTTGAGCATGTCCTTGCCGTGGAAGCGGACCTGGCCCCCGGTGACGAAGCCGGGCGGGGTGTCGAGGATGCCCATGATGGTCTGCGCGGTGACGCTCTTGCCGGAGCCGGACTCGCCGAGCACGGCGAGGGTCTCCCCCGCGTCGACGTGGTACGTCACCCCGTTGATGACCTTGGCGACACCGTCCCGGGTGCGGAACTCCACCCGCAGGCCGTCGACCTCGAGCAGGCGGCCTGAGGGGCGGCCGGATCCGTCGGCGCCCGGCGCTGACTGCTCGGACACGAGAATGTCGGACAACTCAGTTCCCCTATCGGAGCTTCGGGTCGAGGGCCTCGCGGACCGCCTCGCCGAGCATGACGAAGCTCAGCACGGCGGCGACGAGGAACGCGGAGGGGAAGAACAGCAGGAACGGCGAGACCCGGATGTAGTTCTGCGCCTCGCTGATCATGATGCCCCAGGAGACCACCGGGCTCTTCAGGCCGATGCCCAGGAAGGACAGCGTGGCCTCCGCGCCGATGAACGAGCCGACCATGATCGTGCCGTAGACCAGCAGCGGAGCCAGGCAGTTCGGCAGCAGGTGCTTGAGGATGATCCGGCCGGTGCCGGCACCCAGCGCCCGGGCGGCCACGATGTAGTCCGCCTCCTTGGTGGCGAGCACCGAGGAGCGCATCAGCCGCATCACGACCGGCCAGCTCAGCACGGTCAGCGACATGATCACCAGGCCCATGATCGTCCACTCACCGTTGTCGGTGCCCGACCCGTTGAACGTGGTCAGGATGACGATCGCACCGAGCACGAACGGCAGGCCGAAGAAGATGTCCGCGATCCGGGAGAGCAGCGCGTCCACCCAGCCACCGCGGTAGCCGGCGATGATGCCCATGGTGCCGCCGATCAGCAGAGTGCCGATCACGGAGAGCAGTGCCACCACGATGGAGGCGCGGGCACCGTAGATGGTCCGGGCGTAGACGTCCCGGCCCTGCACGTCGTAGCCGAACCAGGCGTCGGCCGACGGATCGACCCGGCTGCGCGACAGCGCGCCGTTGACCGGGTCGTCGGAGGTGAACAGCTGCGGGAACGCGGCCATCACGACGAACAGCAGGATGAAGGCCGCCGAGATCCAGAACAGCGGCTTGCGGCGCAGGTCCCGCCAGGCGTCACCGAGCAGGCCGCGGGGCTTCTGCTGCTTCTGCGCGCTCTCCGGGAGACCGGCGTTGGCGGGCGCGCCGGAACCGGCCTCGGTCGGCATGGTCGCGGGCGGCGTCGAGACGATCGACGCGGTACTCGGGTCACTCATAGCGGATCCTCGGGTCCAGGGCGGCGTAGAGCAGGTCCACCAGCAGGTTCATCACGAGATAGACGACCACCAGCACCACCACGATGCCGACAACGGTAGCGCTCTCCTTGGTGACGATCGCCCGGAGCACCTGGCGGCCGATGCCGTTGATGCCGAAGATGCCCTCGGTGATGATGGCGCCACCCATCAGGGCGCCGAGGTCGGTGCCCAGCAGGGTGACCACCGGGATGAGCGAGTTGCGCAGGAGGTGCACGCCGACGACCCGGCGCATGGGGAGGCCCTTGGCGATGGCGGTACGGACGTAGTCGGCGCGCCGGTTCTCCGCGATGCTGGTCCGCGCCACCCGCGCGATGTACGCCGTCGAGGCGCTGCCCAGCACGAAGCCCGGCACGAGCAGCTCGCTGAACCGCATCTCGTTGGAGACGGTCGGGGTGATGATGCCCCACTTGACGCCGAGGAACCACTGGAGCACGAAGCCGATGACGAAGACCGGCAGCGCGATCAGGAACAGCGACGAGACGAGGACCAGGTTGTCCAGGAAGCCGTTACGCCGGAGACCGGTCAGCACGCCCGCGCCGAGACCGATGATGGCCTCGATGGCGAGCGCGACCACCGCCAGCTTCAGGGTGTTCGGGTACGAGGTGGCGATGATGTCGCTGATCTCGCGACCGCCGAACGTGATACCGAAGTCGCCCTGGAAAAGGTTCTTCATGTAGCTGGCGTACTGCACCCAGATCGAATCGTCGAGATGGTACTTCTCGGTCATCATGGCCCGGTAGTTCGGAGGGCAACCACGGTCACCGCACTTGCCGGCGAAGGGGTCGCCGGGCACCGACCAGACGAGCCAGTAGATCAGGAACGTCGTGCCGATGAACACCGGCACGAGTTGCAGCAGCCGTCTCAAAAGATAACGGCCCATGGGGTGGTCCTCCTGACAGGGGGCGCGCCGGGCGGCCGACACGCGTCGTGACAAACGTGCGAGGGATTCGTTTTACACCCCCTCGCGGAACGGCCCCGGGTCGGGCTCACCGGTAGGCGAGCCCGACCCGGGGTCAGACCGTTCGGATCAGAGCTCGACCGAGGTGATGTCGAGCTCGCCGACGTTGCTCAGCTCCAGCTTCTTGATCTTCTCCGAGTGGCCGGACTGCTCGCCACTGAAGTAGACCGGAACCGTGGGCACGTCCTGGTCGATCAGCTTGACGGCCTCGGCGAACTTCTTGTGGGCCTCCTCGAGGCTGGGGGCCGCGGAGGCCTCCTTGGCGAGGGCGTCCACCTGCGGGTTGCTGTACTTGCCGTCGTTCGAGGAACCACCGGTGACGTAGAGCGGGTTGATCCAGTTCTCCACGTCCGGGTAGTCCTGCTGCCAGCCGGCGCGGTACATGCCGGTCATCTTGTAGGCGTTGATGTTGGCCCGGAAGACCGCGAAGGTCGGCACACCGACGGCGACCGCGTCGATGTTCAGGTTGGTCTTGATCTGCTGGGCGACGGCCTCCATCCACTCCTTGTGGCTGGCGTCCGCGTTGTACGACAGGGTCAGCTTGCCCTGGAAGCCACCGGCCTGCTGGAGCAGCCGCTTGGCCTCGACCGGGTCGAACTTGCAGGCGGTGCAGTTGCCCGGCTCGGCGCCCGGGGTCAGCGGGTTGGCCCAGCTGTCGGCCGGCTTGCGGTTACCGAAGAAGATCTTGTCGGTGACCTCCTGCCGGTTGATCGACAGGGAGATGGCGCGACGCAGGTCCTTGTTCTGGAACCGCTTGTCGTAGATCGGGAAGGCGATGATGCCGGACGACGGGATCGTCGTCTGGATCGCCCGATCGCCCAGGTCGGTCTTCCACTTGTCACCGGCCAGCGACGAGACCGGAACCTGCTGCTGGAAGTCCAGGTTGCCGGCGAGCAGGTCGTTGTAGGCCGCCGTGTCGTCCTGGTAGATCTTGACGGTGACGTCCTTGATCTTCATCTTGTCGCGCAGGCTGTAGTCGTCGAAGCGGGTGAGCTTCAGCTCGACGTCGTCCTGCCAGGAGACGAGCTTGACCGGGCCGTTACCGATCGGCTTCTTGCCGAACTCCGCCGGGGTGGTGGCGAAGAAGGCGTCCGGCAGCGGCATGAAGGCGCTGTAGCCCAGCTTGGTCGGGAACACGGCGGTCGGCGCGGAGAGCGTGACCTCGAAGTTCCAGTCGTCGATGACCTTGAGGCCGGAGAGCTCCTTGGCCTTCGGCTCCGCGGCCTTCTTCGGGCCGTCCGGGCCGTCCGGGTCCTCGGTGTAGGTGTCGGCGAAGCCCTGGATGTCGGAGAAGAACGAGGCGTTCTGCGCGCCGTTCGGGCCGTACGCCGCCCAGTTCCAGGCCTTGACGAAGCTCTCGGCCTTGACGGTGGTGCCGTCGTGGAACTTGGTGTTCTGCTTGATCTTGATCTTGAAGACCTTGGAGTCGCTCGTCTCGATCGACTCCGCCAGCAGGTTCTGCGGCGCCCCACCGTTGTTGGGGTACTCGACCAGACCGCTCCACAGCCAGTCGACGACCTTGCCGCCGCCGGTCTCGGTGGTGTTCGCCGGAACCAGGGGGTTCTCCGGCTGGGTGCCGTCGATGACGATCGCGCCGTCCTTGCTGGCGCCGGCGTCGCCACCGTCGTCGTTGCCGCTGGAGCAGCCGGACGCGATGAGCGCGAATGCCGCGCCCACCGCGAGCGCGCCGCTCGCCCGCTTCGAGACTCTCATTCCGAGGGGCCTCCTCTTTCTAACCTGGTTCCGTCGTGAGTTTCACGCACGTGTGGGGGGTGACACCGCCGCCGACCCGAACCACAGGTCGCCGGTTTACCGCAGAGGAATTCGGGACACCCCCAGGGGTACCGATCCGCCGGGCGCCACACCCTTCGACGAGGACACCGCGCAGGGTCGTCAGCCACGCACCGGCGCCTGGAGGCGGCGTCACGTGGTCGGCGTGCCCGACGAGGTGCCTCACACCGGGGGGTGAGGTGTTGCCACTGTGACACCCACCGGCCCTTTGCGTGAAGGTGCCGTTATCAAGCCGTTAGTTGGTCGCCACGTTGCCGATACTTGAGAAAAGATCATGAAAGGCGTGGATCGGACCGCTCTGAACAGGTACGACACGGCCAGATGGGGCGAGGTCACCCGCGTAGGCTCGGCGCTGTGAGCTTCCCTGCGTCCGCTCCAGCCCTGCCCGACGTCCGTCGAGCCCTCGCAGTTTTTGCCCATCCGGATGATGTCGACTTCGGCTGTGCGGGCACCATAGCCCGCTGGGTGGATGAGGGTATCGAGGTGGCGTACCTCATCGCCACCCGGGGAGACTCCGGCGGCTTCGACGACACGCCACGCGCGGAGATGCCGGCCCGGCGGGAGGCGGAGCAGCGGGCCGCGGCCGCCGCGGTCGGCGTGCACCGGGTCGACTTCCTCGACGGCCACACCGACGGCATCCTCACCGCCAGCCTGGCGCTGCGCCGGCAGATCAGCGCCGCGATCCGCCGGTTCCGGCCGGACCGCGTGCTGACCAGCTCGCCGCTGCGGCGCTGGGAGCACCTGACCGGCCCGAGCCACCCCGACCACCTGGCCGTCGGCGAGGCGACCACCTGCGCCGTCTACCCCGACTCGCGCAACCCCTTCGCCTTCCCCGAACTGCTCGACGAGGGGCTGGAACCGTGGGTGGTCCGGGAGATCTGGTACGCCGGCGGGCCCGGCCCGGACCACGCGGTCGACGTGACCGACCGGATCGACCGCAAGATCGCCGCGATGGAGGCGCACCGGTCGCAGACCGCCCACCTGGACGTGCCGACCTGGATCCGCGACCGGCTCACCACCGTGGCCGACAACGCCGGCCTCCCGTCCGGGCGGCTGGCCGAGGCGTTCACCGTGCTGCGCACGGAGTGACGCCCCGGGCCGGCGCCGGCGGAGCGGTCAGACCAGGCGGCGGTCGGCGGCCCAGCGCGACAGCTCGTACCGGTTGGACATCTGCAGCTTGCGCAGCACGTTGGAGACGTGCGTCTCGACCGTCTTGATCGAGATGTAGAGCTCCCGGGCGATCTCCTTGTACGCGTACCCCCGGGCGAGCAGCCGGAGCACCTCGCGCTCCCGGTTGGTCAGCTGGTCCAGCTCGGGGTCGGCCACCGGCGCGTCCGGCCGGGCCGCGAAGGCGTCCAGCACGAACCCGGCCAACCGCGGGCTGAACACCGCGTCCCCGTCGGCCACCCGTCGGATGGCGTCGGTCAGCTCCTCCGGCGAGATGGTCTTCGTGACGTAGCCCCGGGCGCCCGCCCGGATCAGCCCGATCACGTCCTCGGCGGCGTCGGACACGCTCAGCGCGAGGAACCGCACCTGCGGGTGCGTACGCCGCATCGCCTCCAGCACCGCCCGGCCGCCGCCGTCGGGCATGTGCACGTCGAGCAGCACCACGTCCGGCTGCATCGCCGCGATCCGGCTGACCGCCTCCGCCACCGTGCTGGCCTCGCCGACCACCTCGACGCGCGCGCCGAGTTCGGCGCGGACGCCGGCCCGGAACATCGCGTGGTCGTCCACGAGGAACACCCGCAGCCGCCCGTCACGGGGCGCCGCGCCCTCGACCGGTCCCTGCTCGACCATGGTCATCTGTCCCTTTCCGCCGTGGAGCCCGAGCCGCTGATCGGCAGGATCAGCCGCACCTCGGTCCCCTCTCCCGGCTCGGACCTGATCTCCGCCCGGCCGCCGTGCCGCTTCATCCGTCCGATGATCGAACCCCGGACCCCGTGCCGGTGATCCTCCACGGTATCCGGGTCGAAGCCCTTGCCCCGGTCCCGGATGAAGGCGCTCACCTGTTCCGGCTCCACCTCGGCATAGAGCGAGACGGTGCGTACCTCGGCATGCCGGGCCGCGTTGACCAGCGCCTCCCGGGCCGCGGCGACCAGCGCCCCGACCCGTTCGTCGGTCTCCCGGTCACCGACCACCACGGTCTCCACCGTGATCGCGAAGGTGTCCTCCACCTCGGCGGCGGCCTGCTCCAGGGCGGCCGCGAAGCGTTCGGTCGGCGAGGCGGCCGGCTTGTAGAGCCAGTTCCGCAGCGACCGCTCCTGGCCCCGGGCCAGCCGCTGCACCGTCTTGACGTCGGCGGCGTTGCGCTGGATCAGGGCGAGGGTGTGCAGCACCTGGTCGTGCACCATGGCGGCCAGCTCGGCCCGCTCCTGCTCCCGGATGCGCGCCTCGCGCTCGGAGCGGAGCTGGTTCCAGGTGCGCCAGAGCACCGGGCCGGTCACCACGCCCACGCCGGCCAGCCCGACGAGCGCGAAGATGATGCCGTTGAGCACCGCGTCGAAGTTCTGCGCCGGCGAGTAGACCGCCGCCACGCCGATGATGCCGACCGCGACGAGCACCCCGCCGCCGATGAAGCGCAGCACGAACGCGCGCCGGTCGCTCTCCTCCACCACCGCGCCCAGCCAGGGCACCGCCATCGAGCCGCCCCACTGCCGGCGGCGCTCGGGCGCGGACTGGTGCCAGATCACGCCGGCGCCGACCGCGATGATGGCGACCAGCCAGCCGGCGGTGCCGGCCGCACCGACCGAGTCGAAGGCGACGACCTGGAGCAGCAGCACGCCCAGCCCGATCGCCACGAAGGGCAGCAGCTGGGCGAGGTCGCGGCGGGGCGGGACGGCGGTGTCGCCGGGCCGGGGCGGGACGACCGCCCAGAAGGCCGCGTAGAGCAGCAGCCCGAGCCCGCTCAGCCCGAGCAGCACCATGAACGCCACCCGGACCCGGAGCACCGAGATGCCCAGGTGTTCGGCGAGACCGGCGGCCACCCCCGCGGCCAGCCGGTGCTCGGTGGCCCGGTAGAGGCGCGGGGGGTGCGGGGTCACGGTGCTGCTGATCGGAGGCTCCCGGGTCGCGGACGGTGTGCCGGCGGCGGCCGACGAACCGATCGTCACACGTCCGGACCGCCCCGGACCACGGGGACGCCCCGGACATCCTCGGCCCCGGGATCTCAGGGTGGGGTCAGGGTCGGGTCCTGAGGACGCTCGGGCGGCCCGGGCAGCAGGATCGGAGTCATGACCGAGGACGCTGCCCGTCCGCCCCGCCCCGGGGCGGCAGCACAGGACGGGCCACCGCCACCCCCGCCGGGGCCGGCGCCCACCGCCGCCGACGCCACGGCGCCCCCGCCGTTCGGATCCACCCCGCCACCGGGCCCGCCGCCCGCCGGCGGCACGCCGTTCGCCGACCCGCCACCCACCGGGTACGCCCCACCGCCCGGCGCCGCCGGTTTCACCTCCCGGTACGGGCTGGTCCGCCCCCGGGAGGGCCGCTACCTGGCCGGCGTCTGCGCGGCGATCGGCCGGGCCACCAACACCGACCCGGTGCTGTGGCGGGTGCTCCTGGCCGTGCTGGGCTTCTTCGGCGGCATCGGCCTCCTGGTCTACGTCACCGCGTGGCTGATCATCCCCGGCGAGGGAGACACCGCCTCGCCGGTGGAGTCGATGCTCGGCCGCGGCCGGTCCAGCATGTCCCCGATCACCGTGATCGTGCTCAGCATCGTGGTCGCGGTCGGCTTCGGCTACGTCGTCACCAACGGTTTCCGGGCGATCCTGCTCGGCGCGGTGATCCTGATCGGCGGCGCGCTGCTGCTCAACCGCGACCAGCGCGGCCCGGCCACCCGGGCGGCGGCACCCGGCGCGCCCCCCGGCCCGCCGCCGGGTCCGGTCCCGCCGGTGGCCTGGCCGGCGCCGCCGGCCGCCGCGCCCGCTCCCGACGTCCCGGCCGCCGCCGGGCCGGTCGCGCCCGCCACCGCGTCGGCGCCCTGGCCCGGCACGCCGGCCGCGCCGCCGTGGCCGAACGAGCCGGCCGAGGCCGCGGCAGCGCCGTGGTCCGGCGAACAGCCGGTCACCGCCCCGCCGGCCGCCCGGCCCGAGCCGGGATACCCGCCCGCGCCGGTGTCCGCCGCCGGCTGGCCGGCGACGAGCGTCGCCCGGCCCGCCTGGTCCGAGCCGGAGCCCACCGTGGCGCGGCCGCCGGCCGTCCCGGACAGCCGGGCCGGCGAGGCGTGGCCCGGCACGGAGGCGGCGGCGTGGTCGGCCGCGCCGACGAGCGGCCGTCCCTACGCCGAGCCCGTCGCCGTGCCGCCGCCCGCCCCGGTGGGCGCGCCACTGCCGCCGGGCGGCTACCGGCCGCCGTTCGCCCCGCACGGCCCGTACGCCGGGTCGACCCCGCCCGCCCCGCCCGCGCCGGCCCGCCCGGCCCGGCCGCCGAAGCGGCCGAAGGAGCGCTCCGCGCTCGGCGCGGTCACGTTCTCGCTGATCTTCCTGGCGCTGGGCGTGGTGGCGATGTTCGACCTGCTCGACGTGTTCCCGGTCGGCGCGGCCGGCTACTTCGCCGCGGTGCTGGCCACCATCGGGCTCGGGCTGCTCGTGGGCACCTGGTTCGGCCGGGCCCGCTGGCTGATCGCACTCGGTCTGGTGACCGCGGCGGCGCTGGGCATCGCCACCGTCGCCGACTCCTACGACCGGGTCCGCGGGATCGACGGGAACGTCACCTGGGCCCCGGCCGACTACCGGGACCTGGCCGACCGGTACGAGAACAACTTCGGCGACGCCGTCCTCGACCTGCGGGCGGTCGACTTCGACAAGAAGGACACCCAGGTGACCGTCGAGGTCAACTTCGGCAAGGCGACGGTGGTCGTGCCGCCGAACGTCGACGTCACCACGGTGGCCGACGTGAACGCAGGTGACGCCACCGTCTTCGGCCGGCGGACCGGCGGGCTGAACGGCCGCCAGTGGGAGAACACCGACCTCGGGCCGGACGGCCGCGGCGGAGGCACGCTGCGTCTGCTGGTCCATGTGAACGCCGGAAACCTGGAGGTGACCCGGTGAAGGCTCACCGCACCGACATCGTGTCGTTCGCCTTCGGGCTGGCCTTTCTCGGGCTGTCCGCCTGGTGGCTGCTGGCCCGGATCCTCGGGCTGGCGCTGCCCCCGGTGGGCTGGTTCCTGGCCGGCGCGCTGATCCTGATCGGACTGCTCGGCCTGGTCGGCGCGTTGCGCTCGGGCCGGCACACCGAGCCGCCAGCGGCGGAGACGACGGTGTCCGCCCCCTACGAGACCGGCACGCCGGCCGGCGGGGCCGGCGCACCAACGACCGAGGAGGCGGACGAGTGGGCCACGGACGCCGTGACCGACGCGCCGCTCGCGGCCCGGGAGGACCGTCCCTTCGACGCCGAGCCCCGCTGGTCGCCGGGCGAGCCGGCGACCCGCGAGCTGTCCCCGGTCGAGCCGGCGCCGGAGAGACGGGTGGATCCCGTGACCCGCGAACTGCCCGCCGCGACCGGGGAGCGGGACGGCAGCACCGAGCCGGCAACCCGCGAGCTGCCGGACGCGACCGACGGCCGGGACGGCACGGTCGAGCCGGCGACCCGCGAGCTGCCGGCCGCGACGGAGGGCCCGGACGGCACGGCCGGACCGGCCACCCGTGAACTGCCGGCCGTCGACGACGCGGCGGACCGGCCGGGGGGCGGCCCGCGTACCGGCGGGGACGGGCCGGGCTGACCGCGACGGTGCGGGTGGCCGGCGGCGCCGCCTATGCTGGCTGGTGGAGATCTCGCCTCCGCCGGCCGGCCCACCCGTGGCGCCCCGGTCGCGGCCGGGGCGCCCGGTCGGCCGGGTCGCCCGGGTCGGCACCGCCGCCTTCCGTCTCTACCTCGTCAGGAGCCCGTCCGAGATGACCCAGTCCCCCGCCGTGCGCGTCACCGGTCCCGCCGGTGCGGTCCGCGTCGGCGAGCGCGCCGCCCGCACCCTCGTCAGTGAGTTCGCCCGGCGTAACGACGCGAAGGCCGGCCTGCTGGTCGGCGCCACCCCGGAGTCCGCGGTGCTGGCCGCGGCGATCGAGGCGCTGCTCCCCGGCGACCGGCTCACGGTCGTGCCGGCGGAGGGCGCCTCCGCGGCGGCGCTCCGCGCGCACGTGACGGCCCAGGGCCGCTGGGTGGCCGACCGGGTACGCGTGGTCGACACCCTCGCCGAGGCGGACGCCGCCGCGGTGGTGATCGCGGCCGAGGCGTTCACCGGCACCGCCGAGGAGGCCCGCACCGCCGTCGACGGGCTGACGAAGTACCTCGCCGAGGGGGCCGTGCTGAGCGTGGCCGCGCCCCTGTTCCGCACCGAGGGCGCCGGGGCCGAGCTGGACCGGCAGGGGGTGCTGCACGGCGTCCGCACCGACCTGGTGCTGCGCAACTCCTCGCCGGTACGCGTGCACCACCTGCGCTCCACCCCGGCGCCGGCCGCGCTGGCCGCGTCGCTGTCCCCGGCGTACCGGCCGTCGAGCGTGCCGCTGACCCGGAGCATGCACATCGACTCCAACGGCGTGGCTGCGGCCGGCATCACCCTCGGGCTGGCCGCGCTGGCCCGGGCCGCCCGGCCGAAGTCGAAGCTCTGGCTGCTGCCGGCGCTGGCCGCCGCCCCGGTGGCCGCGTTCTTCCGCGACCCGGAGCGGGACGTGCCGGAGGACCCGTCGGCCGTGGTCGCCTCGGCGGACGGTCAGGTGCTGTCGGTGCAGCGGCTGCACGACGAGCGCTTCGGCGAGGGCGAGTGGCTGCGGATCGCGGTCTTCCTGTCCGTGCTGGACGTGCACGTCAACCGCTCGCCGGTGGCCGGCAAGGTGGTGGACTACTTCGTCGCCGACGGCGGCTTCGTCAACGCCATGAAGCCGGACGCCGAGCACAACGTGGCCGCGTACACGGTGCTGGACACCGACCACGGCACGGTGGTGGTGGCGCAGCGGACCGGGCTGATCGCCCGCCGGATCGTGCAGCGGGCGCCGGTCGGCGCGCTGCTGGCCCGGGGCGAGCGCTTCGGCCTGATCCGGTTCGGCTCGCGCACCGACGTCTACCTGCCGGCCGAGGCCGCCGAGCCGCTGGTCGGCCCGGGCGACAAGGTGGTCGGCGGGTCGACGGTCATCGCCCGCTGGAGCTGATCCGGGAACGCGAAAAGGGGCGCCGCGGTAGCGGCGCCCCTTTGCGTGCTGCGGGTCAGGCGGTGTGGCGCTGGCGCAGCCAGAGCACCGGGCCGCTGACCAGGTAGCCCACCACCACGAGGGCGAAGGTGAGCCGGATGTCGACAAGCGCGCCGACCACCGGGGCCAGCCAGAGCCACGGCGGCAGCTTCACCAGCCGGGCGAGCTTCGCGTAGGGGAAGCTGGAGACCATGGCGAAGGCGAGCAGCGCCACGCCGGCGACCATGACCAGCCCGGAGACCGGCACCCCGATCGCCACGGTCAGGGCCAGCACGGCAGCCGCCATGGTGGTCGGCACGCCGCAGAAGAACCGGCCGTCCTTGGGCGAGACGTTGAACCGGGCGAGCCGGATGGCGGCGCAGGCCGCCACCAGGGCGCAGGCGACCGCGGCGGCCGCCGGTGGCACCGAGCCGGCCAGCGAGGCGTAGACCACGACCGGCGCCGCGAGGCCGAAGGAGCACATGTCGGCCAGTGAGTCCATCTGCGCGCCGAACGGGCTGGCCACGTTGAGCTTGCGGGCCAGCGCCCCGTCGAGGCCGTCGAACGCGACGCAGGCGATCAGGCAGAGCGCCGCGATCCGGACCTCGCCCTGCATGGCCAGGAAGATCGCCAGCATGCCGAGCACGAGGCTGCTCAGTGTGCAGGCGTTGACCAGCGCGAACTTCGCCCGCCGGGCGGCGGTGCGCTCGCCCGGCAGCAGCGGGATCGACATGGCCGGCGACTCGTCGACCGGCGTGGCCGGGCCGAGCGCCGGGCTGACCGGCATCACGGCTTCGACCTCGGCTTCGTACCGCCCGTAGCGGCGGCGCTGGCGGTCGGACCAGCGGTGGTCGGGGGTGACCAGGTCGGTCCCGGTGACGGCGGCGCCGTCCCGGCGGCCCACCCGGACCAGCAGCACCTGGCGGGCGAACGTACTGCTGCGGCGCAACCGGCCCGCCCAGCGACGCCCTGCGGGGCGCGGACTGTCAGTCGTACGACGCCGGCGCCATGGGGCTCTCGGCACGTTTCCTCCATCACCGGATCGGGTGACCGCCACGCGGGCGGGTGTCCGGCTGTCTCGTGCCGGACCTTTCGGGCCCGGCAGCCCATTTGCGGAGTACACCATTGCACAGGGGATAGGGGGTTGGCGATAGCTGCCGGCGGTACTTATAACTCTCTTAACCGCACGAACCGCTCAGTCATTCCCATCTCGGGCCTCATCGCCCGTTTTCGTCGGCCAATCCCTGCCACCGACTGTACCGGAGGAGGCCCATGCGGGCTCGGTGAGCGGGCGTCAGCTACCCCGTTGTCCGGTTGCCCGGGCCGCCACCTCGGTCATCCGCAGGCCCCTGACCTGGTCCGGCGCGAACCAGGCAGCGCGCGCGGTGGACCCTCCCGCGAGCTCGGTCACCACGGCCTCGGTCGGGGCGTCCACCCGGACCCGATAGATGACCCGTACGCCGTGCCAGTCCAACGGCCGCCCCTCCGGGCCGAGCGCGGCCGGGTTGTGCATGTTGTCCACGGCCAGCAGATCGACCACCCGGCCGAGCTGGCCGGCCTCCTCGACCAGCTCGCGGAGCAGGCCGGCGGCGGGCTGCTCGCCGTGGTCGGTGCCGCCGCCGGGAAGGTGCCATTTCCCGGCACCCGGGTAGCCGTCGGCGATCATGGTGAGCAGCACGCGCCCGGCCGGGTCGGTGACCAGCCCGTACGCGGCGAAGCGCTGCCGCCGGTCGGCGGCCGGGGCGGCCGGCGCGGGCGGCAGCGCCCGGGACAGGCCCGCCGACAGGGGCGACACCGGCACTCCGAGCAGCTCGGCGGTGAACGGCATGAGCGGCATGGCCGCCGCCTCGTCCGGGGTGAACCAGCCCAGCTCGTCGCTGCCGCCGGCCGGCTCCGGGCGGAGCTCACCGCCACGCGCCTCGACGTCGAAGATCAGCCGGTCGGTGTGCACGGCGACGCCGTCGGACGGGAAGGCGGCCACGTCGGCGACCGCGGCCCGGATCGCGCCCGCCGCGACGATCAGCCCGGTCTCCTCGGCGAACTCGCGCTCGACGGCCCGCGCCGGATGCTCGGCGTGCTCGATCCCGCCCCCCGGCAGCTGCCACACCCCCGGAAACGGACCGGCCTCCGACCTCCGCGCCAGCAGCACCCGCCCGCCCCGGTCCCGCAGCACCCCGTACGCCCCGATCCGCCGCCGCTCCTCCACCGCTCCCGCACCCACTCCCCACCCGCCAACGCCGTCGATCATGAGGTTAGCGGCACCGGGACGGACATTTCACACCGTTAACCTCATGATCAACGGCGCGAGGCGGGCGGTGCGGGCGGGCGGTGCGGTGCGGTGCGGTGCGGGGTGGGGGTAGGGGGTGGTCAGATGAGGTGGGCGGCGTGGACCGCTTCGGCCGTCACCTCGGTGAGGCGGTCGGTGGGGAGGGCGCCCAGTTCCTCGCGGCGGAACCAGCGGGCCTCGCAGGTGGAGCCGCCGACGTCGGCCACGGTGGGCGGGGCGGGCTGGTCGACGACCACCCGGTAGAAGGCGCGCACGCCGTGCCAGTCGATCGGGTAGCCCTCCGGGCCGAGCGAGGCGGCGTCCCGGTGGCTGGCCACCCCGAGCAGCTCGACCAGGCGGCCGGTCTGCCCGGTCTCCTCCACCAGCTCCCGGATCAGCGCGGCGCCCGGCTGCTCGCCGTAGTCGGTGCCGCCGCCGGGCAGGTGCCAGCAGCCGGCGCCCGGGTAGCCGTCGGAGACCCGGGTGAGCAGCACCCGCTCCTCCGGGTCGGTCACCACGGCGTACGCGGCGAAGCGCTGCGCCCGGTGCAGCCCGTCGGGACCGGGGACGGCGTAGAACGAGGGGAACTCGGGCACCTCCTCCGGCACGATGTCGTCGGTGGAGGTGGGCAGGCCCAGGGCGCGCGCCGCGAACGAGCGCAGCGGCAGCTCCCGGGCCTCGTCGAGGGTGAACCAGCGGGCCAGGTCGGTGGGGCGGTCGACCCGGTCGGCGAGCGTCCCGCCCCGCAGCGAGACCGTGTAGAGCAGCCGGTCGGTGTGGATCGTGATGCCGCGCTCGGGGAGCGCCCGCATGTCGGCGAGGACGTCCTGGAGGGCGGCGACGGCGACCGAGAGGCCGGTCTCGGCGGCGGTCTCCCGGACGACGGTGTGCTTGGGGTCCTCACCGTGGTCGACCGCCCCGCCGGGCAGCGACCACGTGCCGGGGGTGCCGGAGCGCTCCGATGCGCGGACCAGCAACACTCGGCCGTCTGAATCTGCACAAACTGCGTATGCCGCGATCCTGCGGAGCGGCTCCAGCAAGGTGGTCACGGGAGCAAATTCTCCCCGGCTGCGGTTACCCGCATCGAAAAGAGTCAGATTCCTGACTCTTCGCTGGTGCCTCAGGGACGCGTCAGGGTAGGAGTCCGGGCGGTCACCGAGGTCGCCCGCCGGACCGCGGGGGACCGTGGAGACATGACCTCCACGAACCCCTCCCAGGCCCCGTACAAGCAGCTCCGCCGGCCGGTCACCGACCGGATGCTCGCCGGCGTGGCCAGCGGCCTCGGCCGCTACTTCGCCGTCGACCCCACCCTCGTGCGGGTGGCCTTCGCGGTCGCCACCCTGCTCACCGGCGGGATCGCCGCGCTGGCGTACCCGATCATGTGGTTCCTGATGCCCGAGGAGCCGGCGGGCGCGCCCGCGTGGCCGCATCCCCCGGGCACCGCGCCCGGCTGGCCGCCGGTCCCGCCGACGACCCCGGGCCCGTACGCGGCGCCGGCCCCGCCGACGACCCCGGACCCGTACGCGGCGCCGGGCACGCCCGAGCCGTCGCCCCGGCCGGCGCCTCAGCCGCCGGCGCCGCCCGCGGCCTGAGCCGGCGTCACTCCCACTCGATGGTGCCCGGCGGCTTGCTGGTCACGTCCAGGACCACCCGGTTGACCTCGGCGACCTCGTTCGTGATCCGGGTGGAGATCCGGGCCACCACCTCGTAGGGCAGCCGGGACCAGTCGGCGGTCATCGCGTCCTCGCTGGAGACCGGGCGCAGCACCACGGGATGCCCGTAGCTGCGCCCGTCGCCCTGCACGCCGACGCTGCGCACGTCGGCCAGCAGCACCACCGGGAACTGCCAGACGCCCCGGTCCAGGCCGGCCGCGGTGAGCTCCTGCCGGGCGATCAGGTCGGCCTTGCGGAGCACGGCGAGGCGCTCCTCGTCGACCGCGCCGATGATCCGGATGGCGAGGCCCGGGCCGGGGAACGGGTGCCGCCAGACCATCGCCTCGGGCAGCCCCAGCTCCAGGCCGAGCGCCCGCACCTCGTCCTTGAACAGCGTGCGCAGCGGCTCGACCAGGGCGAACTTCAGGTCCTCCGGCAGCCCGCCGACGTTGTGGTGGCTCTTGATGTTGGCGGTGCCGGTGCCGCCGCCGGACTCCACCACGTCGGGGTAGAGGGTGCCCTGCACCAGGAACTCGACGTCGCCATGTGCGGCGATCTCCCGGGCGGCGGCCTCGAAGACCCGGATGAACTCCCGGCCGATGATCTTGCGCTTCTGCTCGGGGTCGGTCACCCCGGCGAGGGCGCCGAGGAACCGCTCGCGGGCGTCGACCACCTTGAGCTTGATGCCGGTGGCCGCCACGTAGTCCTTCTCCACCTGCTCGGCCTCGCCGGCGCGGAGCAGGCCGTGGTCGACGAAGACGCAGGTGAGCTGGTCGCCGACGGCCTTGTGCACCAGCGCCGCGGCGACCGCCGAGTCGACGCCGCCGGACAGGCCGCAGATGACCTCCTTGTCGCCGACCTGCGCCCGGATCCGGGCCACCTGCTCGTCGATGATGTTCTCGGGCGTCCAGGTCGGCGCGATGCCGGCGATGTCGTGCAGGAAGCGGGCCAGCATCTCCTGGCCGTGCGCGGTGTGCCCGACCTCCGGGTGGAACTGCACCCCGGCCCGGCGGCCGGCCAGGTCCTCGAACGCGGCGACCGGCGCGCCCGCCGACTCGGCGGTGACCGTGAAGCCGGCCGGCGCCTCGGTGACGCAGTCGCCGTGGCTCATCCACACCGGCAGGTCGTCGGGGAGGTCGCGGAGCAGCACACCGGCCTCCGGGCGGGCGTGCAGCGGGGTGCCGCCGTACTCGCGGTTGCCGGTGTGCGCCACGGTGCCGCCGAGCGCCTGCGCCATGGCCTGGAAGCCGTAGCAGATGCCGAACACCGGGACGCCGGCGTCGAACATCCCGGCGTCGATCTGCGGGGCTTCCGGCGCGTAGACGCTGGACGGGCCGCCGGACAGGATGATCGCGGCCGGATCCTTCGCCAGCATCTCGGACACCGGCATGGAGTGCGGGACGATTTCCGAGTAGACCTTCGCCTCGCGGACGCGGCGCGCGATGAGCTGGGCGTACTGGGCTCCGAAGTCCACCACGAGGACGGGGCGAGGCGTGCTCATGTGCAGCAACCCTACCGACAGTCACCGCCGGAGCGAGCCGCGCCCCGGTGTGTCGCGCGCCGCGTCCGCTCAGGGACGCAGCGCGGCGGGCGCGTGCGCCGGGACAGCGGGCTGCTCCGGGGCCACCGGGGCGAGCCGGCGGTAGGGCGCGCCGAGCGGCGGTCGGGGGTCCTCGTCCCCCTTGTTGGGCCAGAACGACATGGCCCGCTCGGCCTGCGCCGTGATGGTCAGCGACGGGTTCACGCCGAGGTTCGCCGAGACCGCCGCGCCGTCCACCACGTGCAGCCCCGGGTGGCCGTGCACCCGGTGGTACGGGTCGATCACCCCGCGCTCCGGGCTGTCGCCGATCACCGCGCCGCCCAGGATGTGCGCGGTCATCGGGATGTTGAACGGCTCGGTGACCGCCCCGCCCGGCGTCCCGTCGATCTCCTCGGCCAGCAGCCGGACCGCCTCGTTGCCGGCCGGGATCCAGGTCGGGTTGGGCGCGCCGTGCCCCGGGCCGGAGACCAGCCGGCGGCCGAACCGGCCGCGCCGGTAGCGGGTGGTGAGCGAGTTGTCGACCGACTGCATGACCAGCGCGATGACGGTGCGCTCGGACCAGCCGCGCACCGAGAGCATCCGGGCGGCCAGGCCGGGCTGCCGGACGATGCTGCCCAGCCAGCGCCGGATCCGGTGCGGGCCCCCGTCGACCAGCAGCGACTGGAGCAGCCCCATGGCGTTGGAGCCCTTGCCGTAGCGGACCGGCTCGATGTGGGTCTGCGGGTCGGGGTGGAACGAGCTGGTGATCGCCACCCCCTCGGTGAAGTCCAGGCCGCGCCGCCGGGCCTGGCCGGGCCCGACCGACGCCCCGAGGATGGCCTCCGAGTTGGTGCGGGTCAGCTCGCCGAGCCGGGGTGACAGGTGGGGCAGCGCCCCGGTCGCCTTCATCTCGTGCAGCAGCCGCTGGGTGCCCAGCGCGCCGGCGGCGAAGACCACCTGGTCGGCGTGGATCACCTGGCGGCGCTTGCGCACCCAGGCGCCGGTGCGCTCGGTGTGCACGGCGTAGCCGCCCCCCGCGGCGGGGCGTACCGCCGTCACGGTGGTCAGCGGGTGGACCTGCGCGCCGAGCCGCTCGGCCAGCCAGAGGTAGTTCTTGACCAGGGTGTTCTTCGCGCCGTGCCGGCAGCCGGTCATGCACGAGCCGCAGTGGCTGCACCCCGTCCGGTCCGGCCCCACCCCGCCGAAGTACGGGTCGGGCACGCGCTCGCCGGGGCGGCCGATGTGCACGCCCACCGGCGTCGAGTGGAACGTGTGCCCCACCCCCATCCGCTCGGCCACCGCCCGCATGGCCCGGTCCGCCCCGGTGTGCAGCGGGTACGTGGTGACGCCGAGCATCCGCTTCGCCTGGTCGTAGTGGCGGGCCAGTTCGTCGCGCCAGTCGGTGATGTCCCGCCACTGCGGGTCGGCGTAGAAGGCGTCGAGCGGCTCGTAGAGCGTGTTCGCGTAGACCAGCGAGCCGCCACCCACGCCGGCGCCGGCGAGCACCAGCACCCCGCCGCCGGCCTTCCGGTCGGCGGAGCGGAGCAGGGTGATCCGCTGGAGGCCGTAGCAGCCGAGCTTCGGGGCCCACAGGAAGCGGCTCGCCTGCCAGGAGGTGCGGGGGAACTCGTCGTCGGCGAAGCGCCGGCCGGCCTCCAGGACCCCGACGGTGTAACCCTTCTCGGCCAGCCGCAGCGCGGTGACGCTGCCGCCGAAACCCGACCCGATGACGACCACGTCGTACCGCATGCACGCATCATTACCGACCGGTAGCTATAGCGCCAGCGAGAGTTTTTCGCAGATCATGCAGAGCGCTCGATCACACGGGATTCCCGCCCGGGCAACCGACGGCCCTCCGTCGCGCGTCGAATGGAAGACGGGGAAGGAGACCACGATGACGCGTCGACGGTTGCTGCTGGGGCTGGCCGCCCTGGTGGCCGTGATGCTGGTCGCCGCCGGCGCGGTGGTGACCACCCGGCTGGTCTCCCGCCCGTCGCCGGGCCCGGTCGCCGGGCCGGGCACGCCGAGCCCGTCCACCGCCGCCCCGACCACCCCGGCCCCGGTGACCTCCAGCCCCACCCCGCCGCCCGGCGCCGACCTCAAGGGGCCACTCAACCTCCTGCTGGTCGGCGTGGACACCCGGGTCAGCGTGCCGGGCTGGGAACCGCACGCCGACGCCGTGCTGGTGCTGCACGTGCCGGCCGGGCTGGGCCGCGCGTACCTCTTCTCGCTCCCCCGCGACCTGGTGGTCGACATCCCGGCCTACCCGAAGGCCGGCTACCCGGGCGGCCGGACCAAGCTCACCCACGCGATGAGCTACGGCAGCCGGGTCCCCGCCGACAAGAAGCACCCCAGCACGGCCCAGGGGTACGAGCTGCTGCGCACGACGGTCAGCCGGTACACCGGGCTGCGCATCGACGCCGGCGCGGTGATCACCTTCGGCGGGTTCGACAAGCTGGTCGACACCCTCGGCGGCGTGGACCTCTACGTCGACCAGCGGGTCGCCTCGATCCACCGCCGGCCCGACGGGCGCTACCGGGACCGGACCGGCAGCACCTACACCGGGCCGCAGATGGTCTACCAGCCGGGCAACCGGCACCTGACCGGCTGGCAGGCCCTCGACTACGCCCGCCAGCGCTACACGGCCGGCGGCGACTACACCCGGCAGCGGCACCAGCAGCAGCTCATCCGGGCGCTGGCCCGGAAGATCCTCGACCAGGGGGTGGCCCGCGACCCGGACCGGGTCGAGCAGGTGGCCGGCGCGCTGGGCAAGACCCTGGTGTACGTCGGCGGCGGCCGCCGGCTGGTCGACTTCGCGTACGCCCTGGGTGGCCTGCCGGCGGAGAAGTTCGTCCTGGTCGGCCTCCCCGGCGAAGGCGTGGGCAGCGGCGCGTCCTACCGGGGCGAGCAGCTGCGCCCGACGGGCCGCCAGTTCCTCGTCGCCCTGCGCGGCGGCAGCGCCGACGCCTACCTGGCCGCGCACCCCTCGCTGCGGGTGAAGAGCTGATTCACAGCGGCTTCGGGGCCGGCGGGCGTTCGGTGCCGTAGAGCCAGGCGTCGAAGAGCTTGCCGAGCTTCTTGCCAGAGACCCGCTCGGCGAGCGCCACGAACTCCTCGGTGGTGGCGTTGCCGTGCTTCTTCTCCGCCGCCCAGGTGCGCAGGACGGTGAAGAAAGCACTGTCGCCGATCGCCACCCGCAGCGCGTGCACGGCCATCCCGCCCCGCTCGTAGACCGACCGGCCGAACAGGTTCGCCACCCCCGGCCGGCCCGGCGGCGTACGCCAGACCTGGCTCGACGCGGTCGCGTACTTCTGCTCGAAGGTGTGCTGGACGGTGGACTCCCCGGCGTGCTCGGCCCACAGCCACTCGGCGTACGTGGCCATGCCCTCGTTGAGCCAGATGTCCTGCCAGCGCTGGACGGAGACGCTGTCGCCGTACCACTGGTGGGCCAGCTCGTGCGCGACCACGCCGGTGTTGTCGCCCTGCCGGAAGAACCCGGCCGAGTAGACCGGCCGGCCCTGCGTCTCCAGCGCGTACCGGATCCGGTCGTCGGCGACCACCACGCCGCCGTACGCCTCGAACGGGTACGGCCCGAAGATGCTCTCCAGGTAGTCGGCCACCTCGACGGTCCGCGCGATCGACCGGTCGGGCGCGCCCTCGGCCACCTGCTTGGTGACCGCGCTGTACACCGGCCGTCCCTTGTGCTCGCCGGTGGTGATCCGGAACTTCCCGATCGCCACCGTGGTCAGGTAGCTGGCCATCGGGGCGCCCTCGGACCAGCGCCAGGTGGTCCAGTCGCCCTTGGTGCTCCGCCCCTTCGGGACCCCGTTGCTGACCGCGGTGAGCCCCTTCGGCACGGTGATCTCGAAGTCGTAGGTGGCCTTGTCGGAGGGGTGGTCGTTGACCGGGTACCAGGTGCTCGCCGACTCCGGCTGGCCGAGTGCGATCGCCCCGTCGGCGGTGTGCAGCCAGCCGCCCTCGCCGAGCACGTCGTTCTCCAGCGCGGCCGGCTGGCCGTCGTACCGGACCTCGGCGACGAAGCCGTTGCCCGAGGTGAGGCCGGTGGCCGGGGTGACGACCAGCTCGTCGCCGGTGCGGCTGTGGCCGGCCTTCGCCCCGTCCACGCTGACCGACCGCACCGTCAGCCCGGCCAGGTCCAGGTTGAACGCCGACAGGTTGGCGGTCGCCGTGGCCCGCAGCGTGGTGGTGCCGGTGAGCCTGTCGGTCGCCGGGTCGTAGCGCACCTGCACCGTGTAGTGGGCCACGTCGTAGCCGCCGTTGCCGTAGCTCGGGAAGTAGGGGTCGCCGGCGCCCGGCGCGCCGGGGGCGAAGCTGCGCTCGGCCGTCGGGCTGGGCGAGGTGGGGTCCGGCGTCGCCCGGTCCGGTTCGGTCGCACCGCAGCCGGCGAGCAGCAACCCTCCACAGAGCAGCAGCCCGAGCCGTCGTCGTCCGCCGCGCCGCGCCATCGCCTCGATCCCTCCCGGAACAGAACCGTCGCGGCCCTGCCCGGGCCGCTCCGCCCGCGGCAGCCTACCCAGGATCGATCACGTCCGCGTCACGGCAGGGCCGGCCGGCTCGCCCCGATCAGCCAGGCGTCGAAGAGGGGCCGCAGGGGCTTCCCGGCGGTCCGCTCGGCGTACCCGATGAAGTCGGCGGTGGTGGCGGTGCCGTTCCGGCGTTCGGCCAGCCAGCCGCGCAGGACGCGGAAGAACGTCGCGTCGCCGACGGCGCGGCGCAGCGCGTGCACGGCCAGCGCGCCGCGCTGGTAGACCGCGTCGCCGAACATCGCGGCGCGGCCCGGGTCCACCGAGGGCCTGCTCCAGTCGGTGACCGCGTAGCGGTCGGCGAAGGCCCGCTCGACGGTGCGCCCGCCGTCGTGCTCCGCCCAGAGCCATTCCGCGTACGTGGCGAAGCCCTCGTTGAGCCAGAGGTCGCTCCACCGGGCCACCGAGACGCTGTCGCCGAACCACTGGTGGGCCAGCTCGTGCGCGACGACCTCGGTGTTCGGGCCGGCACCCCGGAAGAAGCCGGGCCCGTAGACCGGCCGGGACTGGGTCTCCAGCGCGTACCGGATCCGGTCGTCGGCCACCACGATCCCGCCGTACGCGTCGAACGGGTACGGCCCGAAGCGGCCGGCCAGGAAGTCGGCGATCTCGCCGGTGCGGGCCACCGAGGCGGCGGCCGGCCCGTCGGCGGGCAGCTTGCCGGCGACGGCGGTGACGATCGGCTTGCCGGCGTGCGTGCCGGTCCGGACCCGGTAGTCGCCGATCACCAGGGTGGACAGGTAACTGGCCATCGGCGCGCCCTCGGACCAGCGCCAGGTGGTCCAGCCGCCGCTGCTCTCCGACCCCTTCGGCACCCCGTTGCTCAGCGCGGCGAGCCCGGCCGGGACGGTCACCTCGATCTCGTAGGTGGCCTTGTCGGAGGGGTGGTCGTTGACCGGGTACCAGGTGCTCGCCGACTCCGGCTGGCCCAGCGCGATCGCCCCGTCCCCGGTGGCCTGGAAGCCGCCGTCGCCCAGCTCGGTGCTGGGCAGTGGCTCCGGCACCCCGCCGTACGTCACCTCGACGGTGAACCGCTGCCCGGCCGGCAGGCCGTGCGGCGGGGTGACGATCAGTTCGGCCCCGTCGCGCCGGTGCTTCGCCGGGGCGCCGTCGACGCGTACCCGGTCGACGGTCAGGCCGGCCAGGTCGAGCTGGAACCGGGACAGCGCCATCGTGGCGGTGGCGGTCAGGACCGCCTCGCCGGCGAGGCGGTCGTCGGCCGGGTCGTAGCGGACCTTCAGCGCGTAGTGCCCGACGTCGTAGCCGCCGTTGCCGGACCCCGGCACGTACGGGTCGCCCGCGTCCGCCGCGCCCGGGCGGAACCGCCCGTCGTTGTCCCCGGTGCAGCCGCCGGCCAGCACCGCGACGGCGAGCACCGCCGCGCCCCACCGCCGGCCCCGCGTCATCCGCCGAGCCTAGACGCGCGACGGCGCGGGTGGGACCGGATCGCCCACCCGCGCCGCCGGTCGCTCACACGGTCAGCGGTCGAGGACCAGGCCGACCTTCTGGAACTCCTTGAGGTCGCGGTAGCCGCACTTGGCCATCGCGCGGCGCAGCCCGCCGAAGAGGTTGAGCTGGCCGTCCGGCTCGTCGGCCGGGCCGAACAGCAGCTTCTCCATCGAGCCGAGCGGCTCACCGGCCACCTCGAACGCGCCGCGCGGCAGGGACGGGTGGCTGGCGGCCGAGTGCCACCAGGCGCCGCCGGCCGGGGCCTCCTCGCAGAGCGACAGCGGCTCACCGAGCATCACGGCGTCCGCGCCGCAGCCCAGCGCCTTGGCGATGTCGCCGGAGGTCTGCATGTCGCCGTCGGCGATGAGGTGCACGTACCGGCCGCCGGTCTCGTCGAGGTAGTCGCGGCGGGCCGCGGCGGCGTCGGCGATCGCGGTGGCCATCGGCACCCGGATGCCGAGCACCGACTCGGTGGTGGACCAGTCGTCGCCGCCGATGCCGACGATCACGCCGGCCGCGCCGGTGCGCATCAGGTGCAGCGCCGTCTTGTAGTCGGTGCAACCGCCGACGATGACCGGCAGGTCGAGGTCGGCGATGAACTCCTTGAGGTTCAGCGGCTCGTCGGTGGTGGAGACGTGCTCGGCGGAGACGATGGTGCCCTGGATGACCAGGATGTCCACGCCGGCGTCGAGGATCACCGGGGCGAGCGCCAGGGTGTGCTGCGGGGAGACCCGGACGGCCACCGTGCCGCCGCCGTCGCGCAGCTCGCGGACTCGCTCGGCGATCAGGTCGGGGCGGATCGGCTCCGCGTAGACCTCCTGGAGCCGCTTGGTGGCCCGGGCGTCCTCGCCCAGGCCGGACAGCTCCTCCAGCACCTTGGCCGGGTTCTCGTAGCGGGTCCAGAGGCCCTCGACGTTGAGCACGCCGAGGCCGCCGAGCTGGCCGAGCCGCACCGCCGAGGCCGGGCTCATGGTCGCGTCGGAGGGGTGCCCGACGCAGGGGATGCCGAACTGGTAGGCGTCGAGCTGCCACGCCGTGGAGACGTCGTCGACGTCCCGGGTGCGGCGGCTCGGCACGATGGCGATCTCGTCAAGGTGGTAGCCGCGCTGCGCGGTCTTGCCCAGCCCGATCTCGACCACGTCACGCATGGGGACTCCAGGTGGTTGGGGGTGGTGGGTCAGCGGGTGTGGTAGTTGGGCGCCTCGACGGTCATCTGGATGTCGTGCGGGTGGCTCTCCTTGAGGCCCGCCGCGGTGATCCGGATGAGCTGGCCGCGCCGGTGGAGCTCGGGGATGCTCTCGGCGCCGGAGTACCCCATCGCCAGCCGCAACCCGCCGACGAGCTGGTGGGCGACCTGGGCGAGCGGCCCCCGGTACGGCACCTGGCCCTCGACGCCCTCGGGGACCAGCTTCTCGTCGCTGGTCACGTCCTGCTGGAAGTAGCGGTCCTTGGAGTACGACTTGGCCTGGCCGCGGGACTGCATGGCGCCGAGCGAGCCCATCCCCCGGTAGGCCTTGTACTGCTTGCCGTTGATGAAGAGCAGCTCGCCCGGGCTCTCCTCGCAGCCGGCGAGCAGGCCGCCCAGCATCACCGTGTCGGCGCCGGCCACCAGGGCCTTGGCGATGTCCCCGGAGTACTGGATGCCGCCGTCGCCGATCACCGGCACCCCGGCCGGACGGGCGGCCCGGGCGGCCTCCATGATCGCGGTGATCTGCGGTACGCCGACCCCGGCGACGATCCGGGTGGTGCAGATGGCACCCGGGCCGACGCCCACCTTCACGCCGTCCGCCCCCGCGTCGACAAGGGCCTTGGCGCCCGCGTAGGTGGCGACGTTGCCGCCGACGATGTCGATGGCGACGTCCTTCTTGAGCCGGGCGACCATCTCCAGCACGGCCCGCTGGTGGCCGTGCGCGGTGTCCACGATCACCACGTCGACGCCCGCGTCGACCAGGGTGCGGGCCCGCTTGTACGCGTCCTCGCCCACACCGATGGCGGCGGCCACCCGGAGCCGGCCGGCCTCGTCCTTGGTGGCCTCCGGGTACTGCTCGCTCTTGGTGAAGTCCTTGACCGTGATCAGCCCGCGCAGCTTCCCGGACTCGTCGACGATCGGCAGCTTCTCGACCTTGTGTTGGCGCAACAGGGCCAGCGCCTCGTCCTTGCCGACGCCGACGCGGGCGGTGATCAGCGGGGTCCGGGTCATGATCTCGCGGACCGGGGTGGCCGGGTCGGAGACGAAGCGCATGTCCCGGTTGGTGACGATGCCGACCAGCTGGCCCTGCCCGTCGACCACCGGGACGCCCGAGATGCGGTAGCGCCCGCACAGCGCGTCGACCTCGCGGAGGGTGTCGTCCGGGCTGGCGGTCACCGGGTTGGTGATCATGCCGGACTCGGAGCGCTTGACCAGGTCGACCTGGAGGGCCTGGTCCTCGACGGAGAGGTTGCGGTGCAGCACGCCGATGCCGCCCTGGCGGGCCATGGCGATCGCCATCCGCGCCTCGGTGACGGTGTCCATCGCGCTGGACAGCAGCGGGATGGTCAGCTCGACGTTGCGCGTGAGCTGGGTGCGGGTGTTCACCCGGCTCGGCACCACGTCCGACTCGCCCGGCTGGAGAAGCACGTCGTCGAAGGTCAGCCCGAGCGGCACCACCCGGGCCGAGCCGGCGGGCAGCTCGGGCAGATGGCCGCCCAGCTCACCGCCGTCGCGGCCGGCCGGGATCTCGGTGCTGGGCGAATTCTCCACGATTGCTCCCCTGAGCTGGTCGGACGGGCTGCAGCGAGGCGGCGCCGCGCGGGCACCGGCGCACGCCGGCAAGACGGCGCGTCGCTTCATCGTACCCATTGACCTGGGCGGCCCCCGGCAGCGGCGGGCCCGGGTCGGCGGCGCCACAGGGAGTCGCCGGGGCGGACTTTCCGGCGCGACGGGGACTACGGTGAGGGGGTGCACGACGAGCCCATCGACCCGTTCAACGGCGACCCGGCCGATCCGGCTGCCGGTCTGCACGACCCGCGCGAGGACGACCCGCTCGACCCGCTGACCGAGATCGAGCGGCAGGACGTCCTCGAGGATCTTGCCGACCTGGAGATCTACCAGGCCCTGCTCCAGCCGATCGGCGTCCGCGGCCTGGTCATCGAGTGCGAGGACTGCCGCGAGCCGCACTACTTCGACTGGGATCTCCTCCGCGGCAACCTGCGCCACCTGCTCGACTCGGGGCGGCCCCGGGTGCACGAGCCGGCCTACGACCCGGATCCGGACCACTACGTGAGCTGGGACTACGCCCGCGGCTACGCCGACGGCGTGCACGACACCCTCACCGAGGGCACGGACGACTCCGCCGAGGAGTGAGCGGCCGGCTCAGGCGACCAGGCCGGCGCGGAAGCCGGCGGCCACGGCGTGCGCCCGGTCCCGCGCGCCGAGCTTGCGGAACAGCCGGCGGGCGTGCGTCTTGACGGTGTCCTCCGAGACGAACAGCTCCCGCCCGATCTCCGCGTTGCTCTTGCCCTCGGCCATGCCGAGCAGCACCTGAAGCTCACGCTCCGTGAGGCCGATCGCGCTGCGCGGGGTGCGGGCCGTCCGCTGCGGGCCGCCCGCCGGCGCGGCCTCCGCCTCGGCCGCCGCCGGGTCGGCCGGGTCCTCGCCGCGCTGCACCGGGACCACCGTGGGCCCCCCGCCGGGACCCTCCGCCGATCCCGCCGGCCACGCGGCCCCGGCGGGGGTACGCCCCGGCGCGGCCGACCGGGCCGGCCCACCGACCGCCGCGGCGTCCCGGGCCGGGTCGCTGACCCGGTGCCGGTTCGTGCGCCCGGGCGCGGAGAGCAGCAGCAATGCCTTGGCTACCGCGCTGGTCAGGTCGTGGTCGGCGTTCTGGATGAGGCCCCGCGCCCCGGCGCTGATGGTGGCCGCCGCGGCCTCCGACTCCTCGGCGCCGAGCAGCAGCACGGCGGCCTGCGGGGCGCGGGCCAGCACCCGGCGGACGAAGCCGGCGCTGTCCGGCCGGGTGAGGGCGGTGTCGGCCAGCACCACGTCGACCTGACGCTCGGCGAGCCGCAGCATCACCTCGGGGTCGGAGACGGCCGTGCGGAGCACGCCCGACAGCCCGAGCCGCGCCGCCGCGGAGGTCAGGTGCTGGGCTGCGAGTGGTGTCCGAACGCACACAAGAACGCTACGCACAGTGGTCTCCTCTCCGCCTCAGAGCAGACCACGACGGGGTGTGCTCGGGAGGAGGTTCCGGGCAATCATCCGAACTTTTCCGGCAGATGGGGCATATGCCGCCAAGTGTCCGAGGTTTTCGATCACAGATGTGTGAGGGCGGGAAAGCCCGGGTACCGAGGGGTCACTCCGGAAACGGTGTCCCGCGCGGACCACCGCACCGGTGGGAGCTGGCCACGATGATTCTCCGCGGTGCCGCGCGGGAGGAGGGGTGCTGATGTCGAACGTACGCAGGCTGCCCGGACCCATTGTCGACCTCTGGGACTGGCAGCGGCTCGGTGCCTGCCGTGGGCGGGACAGCGCGCAGTTCTTCCACCCGGACGGCGAGCGCGGCTCGTCGCGGCTGCGCCGCGAGTCCGGCGCCAAGGCCGTCTGCCGCGCCTGCCCGGTCCGGGCCGAATGCGCCGCGCACGCCCTCTCGGTCCGCGAGCCCTACGGCGTGTGGGGCGGCTTCAGCGAGTCGGAGCGGCTGCGGCTGCTGGCCCTCGGCTGGGAGGACCTGGCCGACCGCCGGCAGTCCCGGGTGGACGTCGCCCGGCTGGAGGCCCGCCTCGGCCGGCCGCACAAGTCCGCCGTCCCGGACCAGCGCAAGGTCGCCTGACCGGATCCGCAGAGACCATCCGACGCCGCGCCCGCCCCGGGCGCGGCGTCGGCGTTCGTACCCGGTCCGCCGAGACCGCGCGACGACCGGCTTCCCCGGCCGAGGGCACCGGTGCGCGTGGTGGGATGGGCCGGTGGAACTGCGGGAGATGCGGGCGTTCGTGATGGTCGTCGAGGAGGGCAGCCTGTCGGCGGCCGCTCGCCGGCTGCACCTGAGCCAGCCGGCGCTGACCCAGACCATGAACGGGCTGGAGCGGCAGCTCGGGGTGCCGCTGCTGGTCCGCGGCAGCACCGGCGTGCGGGCCACCGAGGCCGGCATGACGTTGCTGACCGAGGCTCGGGCGGTGCTCGCGCGGTACGACCAGGCCGTGGCCGCGGTCAACCGGCACGGCGCGACCGGCGGCGGCGCGCTCCGGCTCGGTATCCCGCTGGAACTCCCCGCCGACCTGCTGACCCGACCGCTCGCCGAGCTGGCCGTGGCCTGTCCGGACACCCGCGTCCAGGTCCGCCACCTGTCCACCGCGGCACAGTTCGCCGCGCTGCGCGCCGGCGAGCTCGACGTGGGGCTGGTGCGGGAACACCCGATCGGCCCCGACCTGGACGCCGTGCCGGTCGTCGAGGAACGGCTGGGCGTCCTGCTGGCCACCGCTCAGGCCGCCGCGATCGCCGGGCCGGACGGGATCCGGCTGGACGCGCTCGCCGGACTGGACTGGATCGGCTTCCCCCGCTCCGGGAGCCCCGCCTGGTACGACGAGCTCACCGCGATCCTGCGCAGCCACGGCCTGGATCTCGGGCCCGCCGCACCGGAGGGACAGGAACTGATCGCCGAGGTCAAGCTCGCCGCCGTGGCCGCCGGTACGGCCTTCGCGCTCGCGCCGCCCCGCTGGCCACAGCCGCTTCCGGACTCGGTCACCTGGGCGCCGCTGGTCGGGCATCCCCTGGTCCGGCGCACCTGGGCGGTGTGGCCGGCCAGTTCCCACCGCCGCGACCTCGGCCAACTGGTCGCCGCCCTGGAGCTGCGCGGGCCGGAGTAGCCCGCGGCCGCTTATGGCGGCCATAAGTTCCTCGATCAGCCGCTGGGGAAAATCCCCGCCGCCCACCGACTTGCACCCACTGGTCGGGACAGGCCCGACCAGAGCCGCAGAGTTGCGGAACAGGAGTGGGTGAAGCATGAGCACGGAACTGCAGGGCAGGTCGGCGCTGGTGACCGGCGGCAACAGCGGTATCGGCCGGGCGGCCGCCCGGGCGCTGGCCAGGCTCGGCGCGCACGTGGTGATCTCCGGTCGGGACGCCGAGCGCGGCGACCAGGTGGTCCGGGAAATCCGGGCGAGCGGCGGACGGGCGGACTTCGTGGCGGTCGACCTGCGTGACGAGGCGTCGGCCCGGGAACTCGCCGCCCGGGCCCGGGAGCTGGCCGGTCAGGTCGACATCCTCGTCAACAACGCGGGCATCTACCCGTTCGGGCCCACCGAGCAGACGACCGAGCAGACCTTCGACGCGGTGTTCGCGCTGAACGTGAAGGTGCCGTACTTCCTGGTCGCCGAACTGGCGCCGGAGATGGCGAAGCGGGGCCACGGGGCCGTCATCAACCTGACGACCATGGTCGCCGAGTTCGGCATGGCGGGGATGAGCCTGTACGGGGCGAGCAAGGCCGCCCTCGTGCTGCTCACCAAGTCCTGGGCGGCGGAGTACGGACCGCAGGGGGTCCGGGTGAACGCGGTCAGCCCCGGCCCGACCCGGACCGAGGGCACCGCCGGCATGGGCGAGGACCTCGACCAGCTGGCGACCATGTCCCCCGCCGGGCGTCCCGGCTCGGCCGAGGAGATCGCCGAGGCGGTCGCCTTCCTGGCCGGCGACCGGGCCAGCTTCGTGCACGGCGCGGTCCTGCCGGTCGACGGTGGCCGTATCGCCGTCTGAGCCCGTCCGGTCGCCGTGCCGCGGTCCGCTCCCCCGCACTCGCGGGAGAGCGGGCCGCGGCCCGTCCACCCGACGCGCACCACCCCACCCGGCGGTCACCGCCGCCGGCCCGACGCGGACCACTGCTCGACGACCGCCAGCACCACCCAGGCCGCCGCGCCGAGGAGGACCGCCACCAGCGGCGGCAGCCCCGCCAGCGCGACCACCAGCGCCACCAGGGCCAGCCCGCCCTGCACCAGCCCCACCGGACGGCTGACCGACAGGCTGATACCGCGGTAGATGACGACGCAACCGGCCATCATCGCGACCTGACTGCCGCCCAGCAGCCGACCGGCCACCACCGCTCCGGGGCCGTGACCGGCCGCCGCCTCCGCGGCCAGTTCGACGGCGACCCCCGCGGTCACGATGGCCGCGTAGACCACGAGGTGCCCGTAGGCGTAGAGGTAGCTGCGCACGATCGCCTGCCGTCCGGCGCGCAGCACCCGGTTGCCCGCCTCGCGGTCGTAGGTGGCGAGGAAGTACACCCACCACACCCCGCACGCGATGACGAACCCGGCGACCCCGATCGCCACCGACACCGGTCGCCAGCCGCTGGCGTCGATGCCGTTCGCGACCGCCAGGACCGCCTCCCCGAGCACGACGATGGTGAACAGGCCGAAGCGTTCCGGCATGTGTGACTTCTGAGTGGGCGCCCGGCTCGCGAGGGCGTACGCCAGAGGCCCGGACATCGCGGCGTTGAGGGCCAGCGCGACGCCCCAGATCCCGTAACGAGCCGGTGCGGGCGCCAGCAGCGAGCCGGACCAGAGCGCGGCGGCCACCAGGAAGCCGCCGGCGTTCCACCCGCAGAAGTCCCGGGCCTCGACGTCGATCCACCCCACGACGCCGTACGAGGCGGCGAGCAGCACCAGTAGCAGCCCGTAGGTGACCGCGAAGCGGTCCGCGTCCGCGGCGCTCGCGCCGGGAAGGGAGGCGGACAGCGCCAGCACCCCCAGCATGGCGGTCATCTGCACCAGCCGGCTCGGTGGGCGGTCGTCGTCGAAGAGGTCGGCGAAATAGGAGTAGCTGAACCACAGCCACCAGATCGCGCCGAGCAGACCGGCGAAGACCAGCACTCCGCGCGCCGACGGGTCGTTCACCAGAAGCTGGCCGAGCCGGAACACCGCGACCACGAAGACCAGGTCGAAGAAGAGTTCCAGCCAGCTCGCCCGCCGGGCCGCGCCATAGCCGTGGATCAGTGAGCGCCTGCGCCCCTGCCCCGACTCCACCGAACGAGATTAGCGGGGATCAGTCCATGATGTCCGGATTGCCGGCATGGCGTCCGGGTCAGCCGACGGTGACCTTCACGGTGTGCCAGCCGGTGGCGCCGTCGAGCGCGACCGGGCGCCGCTGCTCGGGCTGCGTCTCCCCGGTGGAGTCCGTGGCGCGGACCTGGAGGGTGTGGTCCCCCGGGGTGGCGTCCCAGCGCCACGACCACTGCACCCAGGTGTCCACCGAGACCGTCGGGGCCAAGGTCGCCTCCTGCCAGGGACCGCCGTCGACGCGTACCTCGACCGTACGGATGCCCCGGTGCTGCGCCCAGGCCACGCCGGCCACCGTGACGGGGCCGGCGGTGAGCCGGTTGCGCGGGCGCGGCGTGTCGATCCGGGACTGCGTCCTGATCGGCCCCTGCGCCGACCACCCACGCGGCACCCAGTACGCGTCGAAGTCCGCGAAGCTGGTCAGCTCCAGCTCGGTCACCCACTTGCAGGCCGAGACGTACCCGTAGAGGCCGGGCACCACCATCCGCACCGGGAAGCCGTGCTCGACCGGCAACGGCTCGCCGTTCATCCCGACCGCGAGCAGCGCGTCCCGCCCGTCCCGCAGGACCGCCGTGGGGGTGCCGCAGGTCCAGCCGTCGACCGAGCGGCCGACCACCTGGTCCGCCCCCTCCTCCGGCTCGACCTCGTCCAGCAGCTCCTTGATCGGCACGCCCAGCCAGCGGGCGTTGCCGATGAGGTCGCCGCCCACCTCGTTGGAGACGCAGGCCAGGGTGACGAAGCGCTCGACCATCGGGCGGGCGAGCAGGTCGTCGAAACTCAGCTCGATCGGTTTCCGCACCCGGCCGTGGATGCGCAGCCGCCAGGTGGCCGGGTCGACCTGCGGCACCACCAGGGCGGTGTCGATCCGGTAGAACTCCCGGTTCGGGGTGACGAAGGGGGCGAGCCGGCTCACCGACAGCTCGGCGCCGGCCGGCACCGGCGGGGCGGGCGCCGCCGGGGCGGGCAGCCGCACCGCCTCGCGGGCCGCCGAGACGCCCCGCCGCCCGGCCAGCCAGTGCCCGCCGAGCCCGGCGACCGCCGCCGTGCCGGCCAGCAGTCCGACGCCGCGCAGGAACCGGCGGCGCGACTCGTGGTCGCCGCCGTCGAGCGGTTCCCACCCGGCCGGAGTCTCGTCCCGCGCGAGCGCGGCCACGGCCGGCGGCGGGGTGGGCGCGGACGGCATGAACGTGGACGGCGTGGCTCCGGCCGGCCCTGGCTCCGGCGTGGCCGGCGCCGTCCGTGGCCCGGCGCCCGCTCCCAGCGGACCTGCCACGAAGGCCCAGAGCGTCACCGCCCCCAGCAGTCCGCCGACCAGGGAGGGCAGCGCGTCGAAGGCGTCCGCGCCGGCCCGGGTCAGCGCGGCGGCCACCCCGAGGGCGGCGAACGCCGCGATGCCGGCCAGGCCGATCCGGAGCCGCCGGGCCGCCAGTACGCCGATCAGCGCCGCGATCGCGGCCAGCAGCACCGCCGTGCCGACCAGAAGAGCGATCTTGTCGTACCGGCCGAAGACCGCGATGGCGAACTGCTTGAGCGGCTCCGGCACCACGTCGACGACCAGCCCGCCGACCGCGATGATCGGGGCGGACCGGGGGCCGGTGAGGACGGCCACAGGTTCGGCCACGCCGATCGCGACGGCCGCGGCGGTGACCCCGGCCAGCGCGGCCTGACCGCGCGACATGTTGCTCACGGCGACCAGTGTCGTCGGTCGGAGCGGCCGACCGCCAACCTCGTCAGCATTCCGTAAGCAGATACGGGTCAGGGCACACCGCCGGGTGGCGGTGTGCCCTGACGTCAGGCCGTACGGCTCGGGATCAGAAGCCCGGGCCGTGCTGGTGGCCGTGCCCGTGGCCGTGGCCGTGACCGGCGTCGGCCGGCTCGGCCTTCTCCGGCTTCTCCACCACGAGGCTCTCGGTGGTGAGCAGCAGGCCGGCGATCGACGCGGCGTTGGTGACCGCGTTGCGGGTCACCTTCACCGGGTCGAGGATGCCGGACTTGACCAGGTCGACGTACTCGCCGGTGGCGGCGTCGAGGCCGTTGCCCCACTCCTTGGCGGCAACCTTCTGCACCACCACGTAGCCGTCTTGGCCGGCGTTCTGGGCGATCCAGCGCAGCGGCTCGACCAGCGCCTTGCGCACGACCGAGACGCCGACCTTCTCGTCGCCGGTGAAGCCCAGGTCGTCGTCGAGCACCGGCAGGATCTGGGCCAGGGCGGCGCCGCCACCCGGGACCGTGCCCTCCTCGACCGCGGCCTTGGTCGCGGCGATGGCGTCCTCGATGCGGTGCTTGCGCTCCTTCATCTCGACCTCGGTGGCCGCGCCGACCTTGATCACCGCGATGCCGCCGGAGAGCTTCGCCAGCCGCTCGGCAAGCTTCTCCCGGTCCCACTCGGAGTCCGAGGCCTCGATCTCCTTGCGGATCTGGGCGACCCGGTCGGCGACCTCGGCGGTCTGGCCGCCACCGTCGACGACCGTGGTGTTCTCCTTGTCGACCACGACGCGGCGGGCGGTGCCGAGCACCTCCAGGCCGACCTGGTCGAGCTTGTAGCCCAGCTCCGGGGCGACCAGCTCGGCGCCGGTCAGGATCGCCATGTCCTGGAGCATCGCCTTGCGGCGGTCGCCGAAGCCGGGGGCCTTCACGGCGCAGACCTTGATGGTCTTGCGGATCGCGTTGACCACCAGCGTGGACAGGGCCTGGCCCTCGACGTCCTCGGCGATGATGAGCAGCGGCTTGTTGTTCTGGAGGACCTTCTCCAGCAGCGGCAGCAGCTCCTCGATCGCCGAGATCTTCTGCGTGGTGATCAGGATGTACGGATCCTCGAGGACCGCCTCCTGTCCCTCCACGTCGGTGACGAAGTTCGGCGAGATGAAGCCCTTGTCGAACTGGAGACCCTCGGTGACCTCCAGCTCCGTGCTGAGGGCGGAGCCCTCCTCGACGGTGATGACACCGTCGCGGCCGACCCGCTCCATCGCCTCGGCGATCAGCTCGCCGATGGTGGAGTCCTGCGCGGAGATGGTCGCGACGTGCGCGATCGACTCCTTGTCGGCCACCTCGACGGCCCGGCCGAGCAGCGCCTCGGAGACCTTGGCGGCCGCCGCGTCGATGCCCCGCTTGATGCCGATCGGGTTGGTGCCGGCGGCCACGTTGCGCAGGCCCTCGCGGACCATGGCCTGGGCCAGCACGGTCGCGGTGGTGGTCCCGTCGCCGGCGACGTCGTTGGTCTTGGTCGCCACCTCCTTGACCAGCTGCGCGCCGAGGTTCTCGTAGGGGTTGGTGAGCTCGATCTCCTTGGCGATGGTCACGCCGTCGTTGGTGATCGTGGGGGCACCAAACTTCTTGTCCAGGACGACGTTGCGCCCGCGCGGGCCGAGAGTGACCTTGACCGCGTCCGCGAGGGCGTTGACACCGTGCTCCAGCAGGTGCCGGGCGTCGTCCGAGAAGCTCAGGATCTTCGCCATCTGTATCCCTTCGAAGCGACGCTGCCCCGGCCCGGCGAGCCGGACCGGGGCAACGACACTGATCGGTTGCTTACTTCTCGATGACCGCGAGGACGTCGCGGGCGGAGAGCACCAGGTACTCCTCGCCGGCGTACTTGACCTCGGTGCCGCCGTACTTCGAGTAGAGGACGGTGTCGCCGACCTTGACGTCGATCGGCACGCGGTTGCCCTTGTCGTCGATCCGGCCCGGGCCGACAGCGAGGACGGTGCCCTCCTGCGGCTTCTCCTTGGCGGTGTCGGGGATCACGATGCCCGAGGCGGTGGTGGTCTCGGCCTCGTTCGCCTGGACCACGATGCGGTCCTCGAGCGGCTTGATCGCAACCTTGGTCGCGGTAGTCACGGGCATACCCTCCTGGGGTACTTGGTGTCGTTGCCGGTCGGCACGCCGACCAGCGTCAATCTGCCACATGCCACCGGGCGGGGCCGTCGTCGCGGGTGCCGGTCCGCCTGGCGCTCAACCCCCGGACACCAGGGCCCGGGCGTTGGCACCCTCAGGGTGAGAGTGCTAATCGCAGGTTATTCCTCGGCTAGCACTCCGTCAAGGAGAGTGCCAACGAGCCGCGCCTCGTGTCGCCGGCCCCCGGGCGAACCGGGGCCGACGACGGGGCGCGCCAGGGGTCCGGGTCGGCCGTCCGGACCTGGCCGGGAGAATGCCCGGGTGGACCTGGAACAGTTCGCCGCCCTGCGTACCCCCGAGGGGTCGGCCGCGCTCGACGCGGCGGCGCGGGTGGCCGGCGGCGACCCGCTGACGGCGGCGGCGGCGCTCCGCACCGCCGGGGTGCCGGCCGGGCTCGCGGCGGCGGCGCTGACCCAGGCCGAGCTGCGCCGGCGCGCGGTGGGCAAGTTCGGCCCGGCGGCACGCGGCATGTTCCTCACCCGCGCGGGCCTGGAGCAGGCCACCCGGGGTGTCGTGGCGCGGCGCCGGGCGGAACGCCTGCGCACCGCGGGCGTGGCCACGCTTGCCGACCTGGGGTGCGGCCTCGGCGCGGACGCACTCGCCGCGGCCCGCGCCGGCATCCGAGTGTACGGCGTGGAGGCCGACCCGGTGACCGCCGCGATGGCCGCCGCGAACGCCGAGGCGGCCGGGCTGGCCGACCGGTTCACCGTGGAGTGTGGGGACGCCACCGCGTTCGACGTGAGCCGGGTCGACGGGGTCTTCTGCGACCCGGCCCGCCGGAAGGCCGGCACCGGCCGGCGGATCTTCGACCCGAACGCCTACTCGCCGCCCTGGGACTTCGTCACGGGCCTGGCCGAGCGGGTCCCGCGCACGGTGGTGAAGGTGGCCCCGGGGTTGGACCACGCGCTGATCCCGGCGGGCGCCGAGGCGGAATGGGTGAGCGTCGACGGCGACCTGGTCGAGGCGGCGCTCTGGTGCGGCGCGCTGGCCGGGGTGCCCCGCCGCGCCACCGTGCTCCGGGAGAGGCCGGGACACCTCGACGCCCACCAGCTCACCGGCAGCGGCGACGCCGAGGCGCCGGTGGACAGGCCCCGCCGCTTCCTCTACGACCCGGACCCGGCGGTGGTGCGCGCGCACCTGGTCGCCGAGCTGGCCGGCGACCTCGACGCGACGCTGGCCGACCCGAGCATCGCCTACCTGTACGGCGACGAGGCCCGGCCGACGCCGTTCGCCCGCTGCCTGGAGGTCACCGACGTCCTGCCGTTCTCGCTGAAGCGGCTGCGCGCCCTGCTCCGGGAGCGCCGGGTCGGCCGGGTGGAGATCCTCAAGCGCGGCTCCGCGCTGGAGCCGGAGAAGCTGCGCCGGGATCTGAAGCTGGCCGGCGACGCGGCGGCGAGCCTGGTGCTGACCCGGGTGGCCGGCGCGCCGACCGTGCTGCTCTGCCGCCCGGCGCTCGGCTGAGCGGAACTCGCTGCGGGGTCAGGACGCTTCGCGGACGCGCAGGTCGGCCAGCCACACCTCGGCCAGGTCGCTGAGCGCGATGTCGAGGACCTCGCTGAGGCAGACCACGGTGCCGAACGCGGGTGCCGGAAGGCGACCCACCTCGATCTTGCGCAGCGTCTCCGGCGAGATGCCGGCAGCCAGGGCCACCTCGACGAGGCTGCGGCCACCTCGCGCGACCCGGAGCGCCGCCCCGAGACGTTGCCCCGCGGCGATCTGTTCCGGCGTGAGCGGTGGGCGAACCATGTCAGCAGGATATCCGCCTTCGCGGATCGGCGAAGCCGACCCGGCGGGCGCCCCGGCCGGCCTGGTATAAATATACCGCACCGGAGGGAAGGGTTGATCGTGATCGAACTGAAGTCGGCCGAGGAGATCGACCGGATGGCCGAGACCGGCCAGTTCGTCGGCGAGCTGCTGGCGGAGTTGCGTGCGGCCGCCGCCGTCGGGGTCAACCTGATGGACCTCGAACACCACGCCCGCCGCCGGATCAGGGAACGTGGCGCGGAGTCCTGCTACTGGGACTACACACCGTCGTTCGGCCGCGGCCCGTTCCGCAACGTCCTGTGCCTCTCGGTCAACGACGCCGTGCTGCACGGCCTGCCGCACCCCTACGTCCTGCGCGACGGTGACCTGCTGAGCATCGACATGGCGGTCGGGATCGACGGCTGGGTCGCCGACTCCGCACTGTCCGTCGTCGTCGGCACCCCCGCACCGGAGGACCTGAAGCTGATCGAGGCCACCGAGGTCGCGCTGGAGGCCGGGATCGACGCCGCGCGGGTGGGCAGTCAGCTCGGCGACGTCTCCGCCGCCATCGGCGAGGTGGCCCGCCGCTACGGCTACCGGGTGAACAACGAGTTCGGCGGGCACGGCATCGGCCGCACCATGCACGAGGCCCCGCACGTGCCCAACAGCGGCCGCCCGGGCCGGGGCATGCGGCTCAGGCCCGGCCTGACCATCGCGATCGAGCCGTGGTTCTGCCGGGGCACCGACAAGATCAGGTTCGACGGGGACGGCTGGACGATCCGGTCCGCCGACGGCTCGCGCACGGCCCACTCCGAGCACACCGTCGCGATCACCGAGGCCGGCCCCCGGGTGCTGACCCGCCGACCCGGGCACGACACGAGGCCCGGCGACCGCAGCGGGCGGTCGGCCGCGTCGGCCTGACGAGCGCCCCTGCGGCGCGGCGCACGGCCGGAGCAACCGGTCGCCCTCCTCCCGGCCGGTGATTCCGGCTCGCCCACCGGGCGGGAGCCGGGTTAGCTTGTCGCTCATGGCGGGACAGGGCACTCCGGCGACGGCACTGCTGACCAGGCGGAAGATCGCACACAGCGCCCACCCGTACGACGTCTCGCCGGACGCGCCGAACTACGGCGCCCTGGTCGCGGCGGCCCTCGGGGTGCCCCCGGCCCGGGTGTTCAAGTCGCTGGTCACCGAGGTCGACGGCAGGCTGACCGTGGCGGTCGTGCCGGTCACCGGCGAGCTGGACCTCAAGGCCCTCGCCGCCGCGGCCGGCGGGAAGCGGGCGGCCATGGCGGACCGGACGGTGGCCGAGCGCGCCACCGGATACGTCCGCGGCGGGATCAGCCCGCTCGGCCAGCGCAAGCGGCTGCCCACTGTCGTCGACGCCTCGGCGCTGGAGCATCCGACGGTCTACGTCTCGGCGGGGCGCCGCGGCCTGCAGCTCCAGCTCGCCCCGGCCGACCTGGTCGCGCTGACCGGCGCCGTCACGGCGCCGATCGCCGCCCGCTGAGCGCCGTCCTGGGAGCGTTTCCGCACGCCACCCCGAGGGAGCGCTCTCGGCGGGTGACGGCGGGGTGTCACTGGCGTTGCTGAATTGTTACTGCCGCCAACAAACTTCTGACCTCGGCTCCCTTGCGCGCCTCCTCAGGGGAGGAATACGTTGCCGGGCACAACAAAACACCGACACAACTCCCCCAACCCCCGAAAGGACCCATGCATATGCGCAAGGGCTTCCTCACCTTCGCGGCCGTCGGTCTTCTCGCGACCGGCAGCATGGCCGCCTGCGGTGACAACGGCGGTTCCGACCAGGCCGGCGGCTCGACCGACAAGAAGCCGAAGATCGGCGTGATCCTCCCCGACAGCAAGTCCTCCGCCCGCTGGGAGGGCGCCGACCGCAAGTACCTCAAGGAAGCGTTCGACGCGGCCGGTGTCGAGTCGGACATCCAGAACGCCCAGAACGACAAGAACGCCTTCCAGACCATCGCCGACCAGATGATCACCAACGGCGTCAACGTGCTGATGATCGTCAACCTGGACTCCGGCACCGGCAAGGCCGTGCTCGACAAGGCCAAGTCGCAGGGCGTCGCCACCATCGACTACGACCGGCTGACCCTGGGCGGCTCGGCCCAGTACTACGTCAGCTTCGACAACGAGGCGGTCGGCAAGCTCCAGGGCGAGGGCCTGAGCAAGTGCCTGACCGACAAGGGCGTCAAGAACCCGTCGATCGCCTACCTCAACGGCTCGCCGACCGACAACAACGCGACCCTGTTCAAGAACGGGTACGACTCGGTGCTCAAGCCGAAGTTCGACTCGAAGGAATACACCAAGGTCGCCGATGACTCCGTGCCCGCCTGGGACAACGCGCAGGCCGCGACGATCTTCGAGCAGCAGTTCACCAAGGCCCGCGGCAAGATCGACGGGGTGCTGGCCGCCAACGACGGCCTCGGCAACGCGGCCATCTCGGTGCTGAAGAAGAACAAGCTCAACGGCAAGGTCCCGGTGACCGGTCAGGACGCCACCAAGGAGGGCCTGCAGAACATCCTCGTGGGCGACCAGTGCATGACGGTCTACAAGGCGGTCAAGAAGGAGGCGGACGCCGCCGCCGAGCTGGCCATCGGGCTGGCCAAGGGCCAGAAGAAGGACACCGGCCAGACGGTCAAGGACCCGGAGGGCGGACGGGACGTCCCGTCCGTGCTGCTGGAGCCCAAGGCGATCTACAAGGACAACGTGAAGGACGTCGTGGCGGACGGCTACGTCACCAAGGACGAGCTCTGCACCGGCACCTTCGCCAAGCTCTGCACCGACGCCGGCATCAGCTGACCTCAACCCCCGCACCAGGCGGCGCCGGACGGGATCCGAGACCTCCCCTCCGCCTCCGAAGGAGAACCCCGTGTCCGCAACCCCCCTGCTGGAGCTACGCGGGATCGACAAGAGCTTCGGTCCCGTCCAGGTGCTGCGCGATGTGGCCTTCACCGCGTACCCAGGCGAGGTGACCGCGCTGGTCGGCGACAACGGCGCCGGCAAGTCGACCCTGGTCAAGTGCATCAGCGGCATCTACCCCACCGACGGCGGGGAGTTCCGCTTCGACGGCCGGCCGGTGAGCATCAACAGCCCGCGCGACGCCGCAGCGCTGGGCATCGAGGTCGTCTACCAGGACCTCGCGCTCTGCGACAACCTCGACATCGTGCAGAACATGTTCCTCGGCCGCGAGAAGCGCAGCGGCATCGTGCTCGACGAGCCGACCATGGAGCAGATGGCCGCCGAGACCCTGGCCGGGCTGAGCGTGCGGACCGTCAAGTCGCTGCGCCAGCACGTGTCCAGCCTCTCCGGCGGGCAGCGGCAGACCGTTGCCATCGCCAAGGCCGTGCTCTGGAACAGCAAGCTGGTCATCCTGGACGAGCCCACCGCCGCCCTCGGCGTCGCCCAGACCGCGCAGGTGCTGGAGCTGGTCCGCCGGCTCGCCGACAACGGCCTGGCCGTGGTGCTCATCTCGCACAACATGAACGACGTCTTCGCGGTCTCCGACCGCATCGCCGCGCTCTACCTCGGCCAGATGGTCGCCCAGGTGAAGACCAGCGACATCACGCACGCCCAGGTGGTCGAGCTGATCACCGCCGGTCGCTCCGGCAACCTCGGCCTCGCCGATTCGGGCAGCAACGGCACCGGCGCCGCGCCCGCCGACACGACTCCAGGAGCCGTCCGATGACCACCACCGCCGTCAAGAGGGAAGGCCCCGCCGCGGTCACGCCGGCGCCCACCCTCGGCACCCACCTCAGCAACTACTGGCGCCGGGTACGCGGTGGCGACATCGGCGCGCTGCCCGCGGTGTTCATGCTGCTCGCGCTCGCGGTCGGCTTCTCGATCGCCCGCCCGTCGTTCTTCACGGCCGGCAACTTCGCCAACCTGTTCACCCAGGGCGCGGCGACCACCCTGATCGCGATGGGCCTGATCTTCGTCCTGCTGCTCGGCGAGATCGACCTCTCCGCCGGCTTCGCCAGCGGCGTCTGCGCGGCCATCCTGGCCAACGCCGTCACCGAGCGCGGCTATCCGTGGTACGTGGCGATGCTCGCCGCCGTCGTCACCGGCGTGGTGATCGGTACCGTGCTCGGCCTGCTGGTGGCGAAGGTCGGCATCCCGTCCTTCGTGGTCACTCTGGCCGGCTTCCTGGCCTTCCAGGGCATCGTGCTGATGCTCATGAAGGAGGGCTCCAACATCTCGGTGCGGGACGACACCATCCTCGCCATCGCGAACCGCAATCTCAGCCCCGCGATCGGCTGGGCGCTGGCCGCGGTGGCCCTCGCCGGGTACGCGGCCGTGCAGCTGCTGCGGCACCGCAACCGGGCCGCCCGTGGCCTGCTCACCGACCCGATCGCGGTGGTGGCCGCCCGGATCGCCGGCCTCGCGGTCATCCTCGGCGCCGCGGTCTACGTGCTGAACCTGGAGCGCAGCCGCAACGTCCTGGTCGTCTCGCTCAAGGGCGTGCCGATCGTGGTACCGATCATCGCGCTGCTGCTGGTCCTCTGGACCTTCGTGCTCCAGCGCACCAGCTACGGCCGGCACGTCTACGCGGTCGGCGGCAACGCCGAGGCCGCCCGCCGGGCCGGCATCAACGTCGACCGGATCCGCACCTCCGTCTTCGTCATCTGCTCGACGATGGCGGCGATCGGCGGCATCGTGGCGGCCAGCCGGGCCAACTCGGTGGACCCCAACACCGGTGGCAGTAACGTACTGCTCTACGCCGTCGGCGCGGCGGTGATCGGCGGCACCAGCCTCTTCGGCGGCAAGGGCCGCATCCTCGACGCCGTGCTCGGCGGCGCGGTGGTCGCGGTCATCGACAACGGTATGGGACTGATGGGCTACAGCTCGGGCGTGAAGTACGTGGTCACCGGCGTGGTCCTGCTCGCCGCCGCCACCATCGACGCGCTGTCCCGCCGGCGGGCCGCCGCGACCGGCACCCGCTGAACCCGGCACGGAACATGACGGTGGCGATGCGTGCGGGACCGAGCCAGGACGAGATCCGTCGGCAGAACCTGGGCGCACTGCTCCGGTACGTGCACGTCCGGGGCGCCACCAGCCGCGCGGAGCTGACCACCGCGCTCGGCCTCAACCGCAGCACCATCGGCGCGCTGACCGCCGACCTGGCCGGCGCCGGTCTGGTCAGCGAGGGGACGCCGAAGGAGACCGGCCGGGCCGGACGACCCTCGCTGGTCGTCCGGCCCGAGTCGGCCCGGGTCTACGCGTACGCGTACAGCGTCGAGGTGGACCGGCTGCGCGTCGCGCGGGTCGGGCTCGGCGGTGAGGTGCTCGACCGCCGGGAACTCGACCGGCCGCGGAACCTGGTCGCCGGGGACGCCGCGCCGCTGCTGGCCGACGCGGTCCGGGAGATGCACCGGGCGGTGCCGCCCGACTCCATCTGCGTCGGGGCCGGCGTGGCGGTCTGCGGCATGGTCCGCCGCGAGGACGGGCTGGTCCGGCTCAGCCCGACCACCGGCTGGGTGGACGAGCCGCTCGGCGCGGCGCTCGCCGCCGAGCTGGGTGTCGACGTGCCCATCACGGTGGGCAACGTGGCCGACGTGGCCGCCTTCGCCGAGCACGCCCGCGGCGTTGCCGCCGGCTGCGACAACGTCATCTACCTCTACGGGGACGTCGGCGTCGGCGCCGGCATCATCGCCGGCGGCCGGCGGCTCACCGGGCACGGCGGCTACAGCGGCGAGGTCGGCCACATGGTGGTGGTCCGCGACGGGATGCGGTGCGACTGCGGGCGGCGCGGCTGCTGGGAGACCGAGATCGGCGAGCACGGGCTGCTCCGCGCCGCCGGCCGCTCCGACGCCCGGGGCCGGGAGGCGCTGCTGGCGGTCTTCGACGCCGCCGACCGGGGCGACGCGCGGGCCCAGACCGCCGTGCGGCAGGCCGGCGACTGGCTCGGCTTCGGCGTGGCCAACCTGGTCAACATCTTCAACCCGGAGATGGTCATCTTCGGCGGCACCATGCGCGACCTCTACCTGGCCGCCGCCGCCCAGGTGCGCAGCCGGCTCAACTCCAACGGGCTGCCCGCCTGCCTGGAACACGTGCGGCTGCGCACCCCGAAGCTCGGTGACGACGCGGCGCTGATCGGCGCCGCCGAGCTGGCCTTCGAACGCCTCCTCGCCGACCCGCTCGACGTCGGCTGAACTGATCGGGCTCGTGATCCGTACCAGTGTGCGGACGGGCGGCCGGCGGGTGCGGCCCGCCCGCGACATCCGCGTACCGGTCCGGACCGAGGAGGCACCCCCACCATGGCACCGCTGGAATCCGCACGCCGCCGGCTGGCGCACCGGGTGATCCTGCTGCTCGTCGCGCTCACCGCGGGGATCGGCGTTCTTCCCGGCGCGGCACAGGCCGCGCCCAACCCTGTCGTACAGCTCAACGCCGCCGACATGACGCTGCTCAACGGGGTACGGCTGGCCGGGCTCTGGGAGATGCCGGCCGGGCAGATGGCCGCCGAGAAGGGCCAGTCGAAGCGGGTACGGGAGATCGGCGCGGAGATCGCACGCCAGCACGGCGTCCTCGACCAGCTCGTGGTCGAGGCCGCGAACAAGCTGGGCGCCACCCTGCCGACCACCCCGACCACCCAGCAGCAGGGCTGGCTGACCGAGATGCAGAACGCCACCGGCGCCCAGTTCGACCAGATCTTCGTGACCCGGCTGCGGGTCGCGCACGGCAACATCTTCCCGGTGATCGGGGCGGTCCGGGCCAGCACCCGGGACCCGATCGTGCGCAAGCTCGCCGACCAGACGAACACCTTCGTCACCAACCACATGCTGATGCTGGAGAGCACCGGGCTGGTCCGCTGGCAGCAGCTCCCGCCGCCCGCGATGCCCCCGGCGCAGAGCGACTCGCTGATCGCCGCGGCCGGCGCCAACGTCGGCAGCGGCGGCGGGATCCAGGTCAGCACCACCGTGGTGTGGGCCGTCTTCCTGCTGGCCCTGGCCACCGGCGGGTACGCGACCTGGCGGCTGCTCCGCCGCTCCTGACCGCGCGGCACGCTCAAGGCCCCACCGGTGTGCCCGGTGGGGCCTTTCGCTCAGCCGTGCCAGGACCGCCACAGGGCGGCGTACGAGCCACCGGCCGCGACCAGCTCGTCGTGCGAACCCAGCTCGGTGATCCGGCCGTCCTCGACCACCGCCACCCGGTCCGCGTCGTGGGCGGAGAAGAGCCGGTGCGCGATGGCGATGACGGTCCGGCCCTGGAGCACGGCGGCCAGCGAACGTTCCAGCGCCCGGGCCGCCCGCGGGTCGATCAGCGAGGTGGCCTCGTCCAACACCAGGGTGTGCGGGTCGGCGAGCACCAGCCGCGCCAGCGCGACCTGCTGCGCCTGCGCCGGCGAGAGCGGATGCCCGCCCGCGCCGACCCGGGTGTCGAGCCCGTCCGGCAGCGCCTCCGCCCAGTCCCGCGCGTCGACCGCGGCGAGCGCCGCGCGCACCTCGGCGAGGCCGGCGTCCGGGCGGACCATCGCCACGTTGTCGGCGAGGGTGCCGATGAAGACGTGGTGCTCCTGGCTGACCAGCGCGACGTGGGTGCGCAGCTCGGCCAGGGGCAGCCCGGACAGTGGCCGGCCGTCCACGGTCACGCTGCCGGCGCGCGGCTCGTGCACCCCGGCCAGCAGCCGGCCCAGCGTGGACTTCCCCGCGCCGGACGGGCCGACCATGGCCAGCTTCTCCCCCGGCCGGGGCACCAGGGTCACCCCGTGCAGCACGTCGTGGCCGGCGCGGTACGCGTACCGGACGTCGTGGGCGGCGAGCCGCCCGTCGTCGGAGACCGGCCGCCGGTCGGGCCCCGGGGCGGCGGCGTCCGCCGGCTCGCCGGCCACGCCGAGCAGCCGGGCCAGCGAGGCGCCGCCGACCTGGAACTCGTCCAGCCACGACAGCAGCCGGTCGACCGGGTCCACCAGCTGCTGGGCGTAGAGGGTGGCCGCGGTGACCTGGCCGAGGCTGGCCCAGCCCTCCAGGTAGAACCAGCCGCCGAGCAGCAGGGTGCCGACCACCGGCAGCAGGTAGCCGATCTCGGCGACCGGGAAGAAGACCGTCCGCAGGCGCAGCGTGTAGTACTCGGCCGCGTACGACCGGCGGATGTCGGCGTCGGACCGGGCGCGACGGCGGGCCTGCTGGCGCAGCGCCTCGGTGGTCCGCGCCCCCTCGACCGTCTCGCTGATCCCGTCGGTGATGTCGGAGTACGCGGCGTTCTCCCGCAGGTAGCCGGCCGGTGCCCGGCGCAGGTACCAGCGGGTGCCGGCGACCAGCATCGGCACGGCGAGCAGGCAGGGCAGCACCAGCAGCGGGCCGGTCAGCACCAGCGCGCCGAGGATCAGCAGCACGGTGAGCGCCGAGATCAGTGTCTCCGGCGCGGCGAACCGGACCGTCCGGGAGAGCGCGGCGACATCCCGGGAGGTGCGGGTGAGCAGGTCGCCCGTGCCGGCCCGCTCCACGGTGGACAGCGGCAGGGCGAGCACCCGGTCGACGAACTCCTCGCGCAGCTCGGCGAGGACCCGCTCCCCGAGCCGGGCCGAGGCCAGGTGGGCGAAGCGGACCAGCACCGACTGGGCGACCACGAAGCCGGCGATGGCCAGGGCCACCCGGTCCACGGTGACCGCCCCGACCCCGCGCGAGATCCCCTCGACCAGGTCGCCGAGGAGCCGGGGCGCGACCAGGCCGGCGGCCGCGGCGAGCGCGTGCAGGCCGAGCGCGGTGGCCAGGCCGCGCGGGTGCCGGCGGACCAGCTCCCGCGCGTACCGGCGGACCTGCTGCGCGTCGGCGACGGGCAGGGCGTTGCTCACCGGTCCTCCTCCCGGCTCACCGCGGCCCGGTACCGGGGCTCGGCGGCGAGCAGCTCGTCGTGGCGACCCTCGGCGACCACCTTGCCGTCCTCCACGAACACCACGTGCTCGGCGCGGCCGAGCACCAGCGGGCTGGTCGTGCAGACCAGCGTCGTCCGCCCGCGCCGGGCGGCGGCCAGCCGGTCGGCGATCCGCGCCTCGGTGTGCGCGTCCACCGCGCTGGTCGGCTCGACCAGCACCAGCGTCTCCGGGTCGGCGACCAGTGCCCGGGCCAGCCGCAGCCGCTGCCGCTGCCCGCCGGAGAATTCCCGGCCGCGCTCGGCGACCGGGCTGTCCAGGCCGCCGGGCAGCGCCTCGACGATGTCGGTGGCGCTCGCCGCGACCAGCGCCGCCTCGATGGCGGGGCGATCCGCCCGGTCGTGCGGGTCCAGCTCCGCGCGGAGGGCGCCGCTGAACAGCTGCGCGTCGTTGTCGGCCACCAGGATCCGCTCACGCACCGTCGCCAGCGCCACGTCCCGCAGCGGTACGCCGTGCAGCGTCACGTCTCCGTCGGCGTACCGGCCCAGCCGGTCGGCGATCTCGGCCGCGTCCTCGGGCGCGGTGCCGGCCAGCGCGGTGAGCCGGCCCGGCCGCAGCACCAGCCCGGAGCGCACGTCCACCAGCTCGCCCGGCCCCTCGGGCACCGGCACCGGGCGGGCCGGGTCGGTGAACTCCGGTGCGAGGCGGAGCAGCCGCACCACCCGGCGGGCCGCGACGTGCCCTCGGGTCAGCTTGTCGGCCGCCTCGGTGAGGTTGCGCAGCGGGCTGACCAGGAACGCCGTGTAGCCGTAGAAGGAGACCAGCTGGCCGGCGCTGATCTCGCCGCGCAGCGCGAACCGGGCCCCGAGCCAGGTCACCAGCACCACGAAGACGCCGGGCAGCAGGATCTGCGCGGCCTGGATGAGCGACTCCACCCGGGCCACCCGCAGGCCGTCGGCCCGCAGCGTCTGGGACTGCTCCCGGTAGCGGGCGCCCAGCACCGGCTCACCGCCCACCCCGCGCAGCACCCGCAGCCCGGACACGATGTCGCCGGCCCGCGCGGTCAGCTCACCGGTTGACTCCCGGTACGCCGCCTGCTGCCGGTGCAGCGGCCGGATGAGCAGCGCCACCAGCGCCATGAGCAGCGGCACGCCGAGCACCACCACGAGGCCGAGCGGCAGGGAGGCGGTGAGCAGGATCACCGCCACGGTGGCGATGGCGACCACCGCGCCGGTGCCCCGGGCAGTGATGTCGATGGCGCTGCCGATGTGCTCGATGTCGGCCGTGCCGATGCTCACCACCTCGCCCGCGGCGACCCGGCGGGGCAGCGCGGCGCCGAGCCGGTTGGTGGCGTCCACGGTGACCTGCACGGTCCGGTACGCGGCGCCGAGCCAGTTGTGCACGGCGCAGCGGTGCCGCAGGATGCCGGCGGTCGCCTGGACGACGCCCAGCCCGAGGAGGACCAGGCCCCAGCGGAGCAGGGCGTCCGGGTCGCGGTGGGCGAGGCCCGCGTCGACGGCCCGGCCGACGGCGGCCGGCATCAGCGCCTGGGCGAGCATCCAGACGACACCGAGGGTGATGGCGGCGCCGAAGTACACGGGGTGCCGACCGGCGAGCCAGACCAGGTAACGGGTGGCGGACCGGGCGTCGGGAGTGCCGGGATCGCCGGCCGGTGAGAAGCGCATGACCACCCGACGCTAGGTGCCGGACCGGGGCGGACGCCAACCAGTTTCCGCCGGCCGTGCCGGCTCCGGGTCAGCGATCGACCTGCGTGAAGTCCCAGCTGTGCGGCGGCCGGGCGACCAACCGCATGGGTGGCTCGGGCAGCTCCCGCGGGCTGCTCCGCCACTTCGAGATCACCACCACGCGGTGGTCGGTCGAGGAGAACACCTCGCTCGACAGGTGCAGCGGTTCGTGCTCGAACTCGGGCAGCGCGGTCTCGCACACCCAGGTGATCAGGTCGGCGAACCCGTACGGCTCGGCCTTCGCCTCCCACATCCGGACGATCACGTCGGTCCCCTCCCCGGCCTCAGACACTGACCACGGTCAGCGGCATGGCGGAGTCGGCGGGCAGGTCCAGCCGGCTCGGGGCGACGCCCGCGGCGACCAGGTGCGAGCCGAGCGCGGCCACCATGGCGCCGTTGTCGGTGCAGAGCTTCGGCCGGGGCGTACGCACCCGGACGCCGTGCTTCGCCGCCCGGTGCTCGGCCATCGCCCGCAGCCGCGAGTTGGCGGCCACCCCGCCGCCGATCACCAGCGTGTCGATGCCGCTGCTCCGGCAGGCATCCAGCGCCTTGCCGACCAGCACGTCGCACACCGCCTCCTGGAAGGACGCGGCCACGTCGGCCACCGGCACCGGCTCGCCGGCCCGCTGCCGGGCCTCCACCCAGCGGGCCACCGCCGTCTTCAGGCCCGAGAAGGAGAAGTCGAAGCGGTGCCCGGCCAGGTCCTTGGGCGCGGTCAGCCCGCGCGGGAAGGCGATCGCCGCCGGATCGCCGGCCCGCGCCTCCCGGTCGATGAACGGGCCGCCGGGGAAGGGCAGCCCGAGCAGCCGGGCCACCTTGTCGAACGCCTCGCCGGCCGCGTCGTCGATGGTCGCGCCGAGCGGGGTGACCTCGCGGGCCAGGTCGTCGACGCGCAGCAGCGAGGAGTGCCCGCCGGAGACCAGCAGGGCGATGGCCGGCTCGGGCAGCGGGCCGTGCTCCAGGGTGTCCACGGCCACGTGCGCGGCCAGGTGGTTCACCCCGTACACCGGCTTCTCGGCAGCCACCGCGTACCCCTTGGCGGCGGCGACCCCGACGAGCAGCGCGCCGGCCAGGCCCGGCCCGGAGGTCACGGCGATCGCGTCGATGTCGGCGATCGTCACCCCGGCCTCGCGCAACGCCCGGTCCATGGTCGGCACGATGGCCTCCAGGTGGGCGCGGCTGGCCACCTCGGGCACCACGCCGCCGAACCGGGCGTGCTCCTCGACGCTGGAGGCGAGCGCGTCCGCGAGCAGGGTGTGCCCGCGGACGATGCCCACCCCGGTCTCGTCGCAGGACGTCTCGATGCCGAGGATCAGTGGTTCGTCTGCCATGCGCGTCAGTCCTCGTTGCGCTGCATGACCAGCGCGTCGGTGTTGCTCGGTTGGTAGTAGCCGCGGCGCACGCCGATCGGCTCGAAGCCGTACATCGCGTAGAGCCGCTGGGCGGGGGCGTTGTCGGCGGCGACCTCCAGCAGCGTGCTGCGCACCCCGCGCCGGGCCGCCTCGGCGAGCAACGCCTCCAGCAGCAGCCGGCCGATCCCCCGGCGCTGCGCGTCCCGGCGGACCGCGATGTTCTGCACCCAGGCCTCGTCGGGCGGAGCCACCATCAGCCCGGCGTAGCCGAGCACCGTGCCGTCGTCGTCGGTGGCGACCAGGTAGTGATGGCCGCTGGCCAGCTCGTTCCAGAACATCGCCGGGGACCACCGCTCGGCGCCGAACAGGTCCGCCTCCAGGGGCAGCACCTCCTCGACGTGCCACCAGCGGAACCGGCCCAGACGCACCTGGCTCATTGCAGGACCGGCTTGTGGCCGGTGGCCGCCACCGCGTCCGGGCGGCGCAGGTAGAGCGGGGTGAGCGGCTCGCCGGGTGCGCCCGCGCGGATCCGCTCGGCGGCCAGGCGGGCCAGCGCCAGGGCGTCCGGGTAGCGCGGCTCCTCCCGGACCGGCAGGCCGAGGACGTCGGCGTACCGGTGGGCGCCGTCACCGACGGCCACCGTGACGGCCAGACCCCGGGCCCGCTCCGCGGCGACCGCCGGGGTGTCCACGTTCGGCCCGGCGATGCGCTGGCCGGCGCCGTCGTAGACGGCCCAGTAGACCTCCCGGCGGCGGGCGTCGCTGGCCGCCAGGACCGGCTCGCCGGCCGCCGCCGGGTGGCCGATCCCGTCCAGCGAGCACACCCCGTACGTGGGGATGCCGAGCACCTGGCCCATCGTGGCGGCGGTGACCAGGCCGACCCGCAGGCCGGTGAACGGCCCCGGACCGAGCCCGGCGACGATCGCGGCCAGGTCGGCGGGGCGGGCGTCGACGTCCGCCAGCACCGCGTCGACCTGCGGGGCGAGCAGCTCGCCGTGCGCCCGGGCGTCGACCGTGCACCGCTGCGCGCGGGCCGCGACGCCGTCCGCCGAGACCTCGACCAGCGCCGCGGTCACCGCGGGCGTCGAGGAGTCCACCACGAGTACGAGCACGGTATGCCAGCCTAGTCGCCGCCCCGGTTACCGGCGGTGACGCCCCTCCCGCCTCGCGACCCCGCTCCCGAGGCGCTCCGGGCGCGGACCGGCGACGCGGCAACCGGCCGCTGAGCACGGGGTCAGCCGGCGGTGCGCTCCCAGTCGACGGTGGGCAGGCCGGCGTCGGCGAGCGCCTTGTTGGCGGCGCTGAACGGGCGGCTGCCCAGGAAGCCGCGCGGGTTCATCGGGCTCGGGTGGCCGGCCTCCAGCACCACGTGGTGCGGGTTGGTGACCAGGGCGGCCTTCTTGCGCGCGTAGCTGCCCCAGAGCAGGAAGACCACCCGGCGGTCGAGCGCGTCGAGGGCCCGGATGGTGGCGTCGGTGAACTCCTCCCAGCCCCGGTTGGCGTGCGAGCCCGGGGTGGCCTGCCGGACGGTGAGCACCGCGTTGAGCAGCAGCACGCCCTGCGCCGCCCAGCCGCTCAGGTTGCCGCCGGCCGGCTTCGGCACACCCAGGTCCTCGCCCAGCTCCTTGAAGACGTTGCGCAGCGACGGCGGCACCGCCACCCCCTCGCGCACGCTGAAGCTCAGCCCGTGCGCCTGCCCCGCCTTGTGGTAGGGGTCCTGCCCCAGGATCAGCACCCGGGTCTCCGCCGGCCCGCACAGCCGGTAGGCGGAGAACAGGTCCTCGACCGGCGGGAAGACCGTGCGGGTCGCGTATTCCCCGCCGACGAACTCGGCCAGCGCGGCGGTGCGGGCCGGGTCGAGGTGCGGGGTGAGCGCCGCCCGCCAGGCGTCCGGGAGGAGCGCCAGCAGATCGAGGGTAGGAGCGTCGTCGGGCATCGGCAGCCTTTCACCGCGTCGGATCGGTCCCCGGCACTGTAGGCAGCGGGTACGACAGGGGGTCAGTCCAGGGTGGCCAGGCGCCGCGCCCAGTCGCCACCGACCGGCTCCAGCGTCACCACCCGGGTGTCGTCGTCCCGGCGGTCGATGCGCACCCGCAGGTGGGCGTCGACCAGCTGCTCGACCATCCCCTCGCCCCACTCCACCACGGTGACCGCCTCGTCCACCGAGGCGTCCAGGTCCAGGTCGTCGATCTCGGCGCGCGGGTCGGCCGACTCCCCCAGCCGGTACGCGTCGGCGTGCACCAGGCTCACCCGGCCGCCCCGGGCCGGATCCGGCCGGTGCACCCGGGCGATCACGAAGGTCGGCGAGGTGATGTCACCGCGCACCCCGAGGCCGGCGCCGATGCCCTGGGTCAGCGCCGTCTTGCCGGCGCCCAGCGGCCCGCTGAGCAGCAGCAGGTCACCGGCGCGCAGCACACCGGCCAGCCGGCGGCCGAACTCGTGGGTGTCGTCGACCGTCTTCAACTCCAGCACCACGCTCACCGTGGCACCTCGGCTCGCGACTGCGGGGCTCGCAACCCCGGCTCACTCCTCGCGCTCACAACGCCACCTCGGCTCGCGACTGCGGGGCTCGCAACCCCGGCTCACTCCTCGCGCTCACAGCGACTCCAGGAACCTTTCCAGCGCCGCGTTCACCTGGTCGGCGTGCTCCAGCATCACCACGTGCCCGCTGTCATGGATCTTCACGAACTCGGCGTGCGGCAGCCGCCGCACGATCTCCTCGGAGTGGGTCACCGGCGTGATCATGTCCTTGTCCCCCACGATCACCAGCACCGGCGTGCCGGCCAGCGCGGCCAGCGCCGGGAACCGGGAGTGGGTGGCCAGGGTGCGCAGGTAGCGGGTGACCGTGTCGGCCGACGTGCGGGAGTTCATCGTCTCGACGTACGACACCAGGGCCGGGCTGGGCTTCGCCGTGCCGAAGCCGTACCTGCGGGTGAGCAGCCAGGCGACGTTGGAGGTCGACTTGCGGGCCTTGTCGATCACCGGTGCGCCGTACCGGGTGGCGTTGCTCATCATGTAGATCACCGGTGCACCGACCCGGCCGAGCAGCGCGGGCGCCACCAGCTTGGTCTCCGCGAGCAGCCCGCCCGAGGTGGCCATCAGCACCGTGCCGACCACCCGGTCGCCGAACAGCTCCGGGTAGAGCTCGGCCAGCGCCATGATCGTCATGCCGCCCATCGAGTGGCCGATCAGCACCAGCGGCCCCTCCGGGGCCACCTCGTCGATCACCCGGCGCAGGGTGTGGCCCAGCGCGGCCAGGTCGTAGTCGCCGCCCTCCAGCTTCCCGGAGCGGCCGTGCCCGGGCTGGTCGTAGGCGACGACCCGGTAGTCGCCGCGCGCGGCGAGCAGCTTGCGCTGGAAGTGGAACGTGCCCATGTCCAGGCAGAAACCGTGCACGAGCACCACGGTCGGGTGCCCGGCGACCGGGCGGGTCGGCTCGACCACCTCCACGTGGATGTCGGTGCCGTCCGGCATCTCCAGCGCGTACGCCGCGTCGTGGCGCAGGTCGCCGAAGACCTCGTCGGCGTAGGGATCCGCGGGGTCGGACTTGAGGCGGCGGATCAGGACCCGCTCGCTCACCACCCCGGCGGCGAGCCCGGCGGCGGCCACCCCGAGCGCCGCGCCGACCACCCCGGCGACCCGGCCGGCAGCGGAACGCGGCCGGGGAATCCGGAACCGCTGGCTCACCGTGCCACCTCGGCTCGCGACTGCGGGGCTCGCAACCCCGGCTCACTCCTCGCGCTCACGGGCGCTCGCCGTCGTAGACGCGGGGCACCCGGACGCCCCCGAACCGGGTCACGATCTCGTAGTTGATGGTGCCGACCGCCTCGGCCCAGTCGTCGGCGGTGGGCTCGCCGTCCGCGCCGCTGCCGAAGAGGGTCGCCACGTCCCCGGCGGCCACCTCGTCCTCGCCGCAGTCGACGACGAACTGGTCCATGCAGACCCGCCCGGAGATGGTCCGCCGCTTGCCGCCGAGCTGCACCGGCCCGGTGTTCGAGGCGTGCCGGGGCACCCCGTCGGCGTAGCCGAGCGGGACGACCGCCAGGTTCGCCTCCTGCTCGGTCCGGTAGATGTGGCCGTACGAGACGCCGGTGCCGGCCGGGACCCGCTTGGTCAGCATCACCCGGGCCCGGGCGGTCATCGCCGGGCGCAGGCCGAACCGCTCGCCCTCGATCGGGGAGAGACCGTAGACGGCCAGGCCGGGACGGACCAGATCGAAGTGGGTGTCCGGGCGGGTCAGGGTGGCCGCCGAGTTGGCCAGGTGCCGGTAGCGGGGGCGCAACCCGGCCCGCTCCACCATCTCCAGCCCCTCGTGGAACACCGCCAACTGCCGGTCCGTGGTGGGGTGGCCGGGCGAGTCCGCGTACACGAAGTGGCTCCACACCCCGACCACCTCGACCAGGCCGTCGGCCTGGGCCTTCGCGGCGGCCTCCAGCAGCGCCGGCCAGTCGGCCACGGTGGCGCCGCCCCGGGCGAGCCCCGTGTCGATCTTGAGGTGCAGCCGGGCCGGGCGGCCCGCCCGCCGGCCCGCCTCGATCATCTCGTCGAGCTGGGTGAGGCTGGCGCAGCCCAGGTCGACACCGACCGCGACCCCGTCGTGCAGCGGCAGCCCCGGGTCGAGCAGCCAGGCCAGCACGGGCGCGGTGATCCCCTCCTGGCGCAGCAGGAGCGCCTCGTCGAGGGTGCACACGCCGAGCCAGTCCGCCCCGGCGTCGAGCGACGCGCGGGCCGCCGGCACCATGCCGTGGCCGTAGCCGTCGCCCTTGACCACCGCCATCAGCTCGGCGCTGGTGCCCGACTTGAGCCGGGCCACGTTCTCCCGGATCGCGTCCAGGTCGACGCGCACCTCCGACTGCCACATGCCCCCAGCCTACTTCCGCGGGTGATCACCGTGGCCGCGAGCCGCGCGGCCGGCCTGTCGGCCGCCGCCGTGTCAGGGCAGGCGGGCCAGCACCGGGCGCAGCGCGGTCGCCACGTCGGGTGCGGTCACCGGGCCGCCGCGCGCCGCCTCCCGGCCGGCCAGCCCGTGCAGGTACGCCGCCGCGGCGGCCGCCCGCTCCGGGGCCAGCCCGGTGGCGAGCAGCGAGCCGAGCAGCCCGGCCAGCACGTCGCCGGTGCCCCCGGTGGCGAGCACCGGGGTGCCGGTCGGGTTGACGTAGGCCCGGCCGTCGGGGGTGCCGATGATCGTGCGGTCGCCCTTGAGCAGCACCACCGCGTTCATCCAGGCGGCCAGCCGGAGCGCCGCCCCGACCCGGTCCGCTCCCGGGGTCTCGCCGCACAGCCGGGCGTACTCGCGGTCGTGCGGGGTCACCACGATCGGCGCGTCCCGCCCGCGCAGCCGGTCCGCCAGCTTGCCGTCGACCAGCAGGGTGAGCGCGTCGGCGTCGAGCACCACCGGCACCGGCGCGGCGAGCACCGCGCGCAGCTCGGCGGCGGACGCCTCGCCGGTGCCCAGCCCCGAGCCGCAGATCCAGGCCTGCACCCGGCCGGCGTCGGCGACCCGCTCGGTGGCGATCACCGACGGGTGCTGGTGCAGCACCTCCGCGCGGGCGCCGCCCGCGTAGCGGACCATGCCGGTGGGGCCGGAGAGGGCGCCGCTCACCGAGAGCACCGCGGCGCCGGGGTAGGTGGCCGAGCCGGTCGCCACCCCGACCACGCCCCGGCTGTACTTCTCCGAGGACGGGCCGAGCCGGGGCCACCAGTCGACCAGGTCGGACCACTCGGTGACGCGCAGCGCCGGGGTGCCGCGCAGCCAGGGCGTCAGCCCGATGTCGACCAGCTCGACGTGCCCGGCGAGCGGCGCGGCCGGGCCGACCACCAGGGCCGGCTTGAGCGCGCCGAAGGTGACCGTCACGTCGGCACGCACCGCGCAGGGCCGGCCGGAGGCCGTCGGCGGCACATGCCCGGTGTCCACCGCGACGCCGCTCGGCACGTCCACCGCGACCACCGTGGCCCGCGTGCCGTCCCGCCCGATCCGCTCCGCGAGGCTCGCGGCCAGCTGGTCGGCGGTCTCCCGGAGCCCGCCGGTGCCGCCGATCCCGACGATCCCGTCGAGCACCAGGTCCACCACGGCCGGCGGCCGGTCGACGACGTTCCCGCCGGCGGCCCGCAGCGCGGCCAGCCCCTCCCCGTGCGCCCGGCCGGGGGTGAGCAGCAGGGCGGCGACCGCGGCGCCCCGGCGGGCCAGGTGCGCGCCCGCGTAGAGGGCGTCGCCACCGTTGTCGCCGGAGCCGACCAGCAGCAGCACCCGGGCGCCGTAGACACCGCCCCGCTCGCCGAGCAGCAGCGCGCAGCGGCGGGCCAGCCCGGCGGCGGCCCGCTGCATGAGCGCCCCGGGCGGCAGGGTGGCCATCAGGCCCGCCTCCGCCGCGCGTACGTCCGCGACCCGCCACACCGGTCTCATGCCACCCCGTCCCGTCCGTTCGTCCCGTTCGTCCCGGACCGGCCGACCGGCCCGCCGGGTCGGCTCACTGTTCCGCCACCACCATGGCCGACGCGATCCCGCCGTCGTGCGACAGCGACAGGTGCCAGCGGTTGATCCCACGTTCGGCCGCGGCGGCGGCCACCGTGCCGGACACGGTCAGCCAGGGGCGGCCGTCCGGGTCGGAGGCGACCTCACAGTCGTGCCAGTTGAGCCCGGCCGGCGCGCCGAGCGCCTTGGCCACCGCCTCCTTGGCCGCGAACCGGGCGGCCAAGGACTCCGGCGAGCGCGGGGCGCCGGAGCCGGTGTGGCGCTCGGCCTCGGTGAAGAGCCGGTCGCCGAGCGACGGCGTGCGCGCCAGGGACCGGGCGAACCGGTCCACCAGCACGACGTCGATGCCGACTGCCACGATCACGGACCTCACCCTACCGGCGCTCCGGGCCGCGGATCCGCCGTGGACGACCCCTGTGGAAAACCCGGCGTACGCCCCACCGCCCGTTGTCCACAGGGCCGGCGTGGGTGGTCCGCCGGGCCGTAGCGTCCCCGCTGTCCGTCCGCCGGGTCGCAGGGAGGTCACCGATGGGCGATGAGCCGTTCAGCGTCGAGCCGGAGCTGTTGCGCGGGGTGGCCCGGGAGCTGGCCGACGACGCCTACCGGCTGGCCCGCGGTCCGGCCACCGAGCCGGGGCTCGTGGTGCCGGCCGACGGCTGGCGGGCCGGGGCGACGCTGGCCGAGCTGGAGGCGGCGGTGCAGCGCTGGTGCGGGTCGCTCGCCGCGCGGGTGGCGGCCACCGCCGAGGCGGTCCGGGCCGCCGCCGAGGGCTACGAGGCGGTGGACGAGCGGGCCGCCCGCCGTCTGGCCGGGCTCCCCCGGTGAGCGCGGCCGCCGGCTTCCGCCCGGCCCGACGAGGGCATCCACCGGACCGGCTGGGCGAGCGGGCGGCCGACGTGCCGCCGGTCGGCTACGCGCAGCTCTGGCGGGCCGACCCGGGAGCCTGGGCCGCCGCCGGAGCGGCCTGGCGGGGGCTCACCGGCCCGGTCGGGCGCCGCGCCGAGGGGCTGGACGCCCGGATCGGCGCACTGCGTCCGGGCTGGTCGGGCGCGGCCTCGGCCACCGCGCAGGGGCGGATCGGCGAGCTGCGCACGGCGCTGACCGACGTGCTGCCCGCGCTCGTCGAGGTCGACCAGGTGCTCGCCGAGTTCGCCGCCCGGGTGGCCGCGGCCAAGGCCCGGCTCGGCGCCGCCGTGGCGCACGCCGACGCCGGCAACCTGCTGGTGGACCGGGCCGGTGCGGTGCGGCCGGACCCGGCGCGCGCCCGGCCCGCCTGGCTGGCCGGCCCGGCGGTGGCGCAGGTGGGCGCCGAGATCCGGGCCGCGCTGGCGCTGGCCGGTGCGGCGGACCGGGAGGCCGCAGGCCGCCTGGCGGAGCTGGCGACGGCGGCGGTGACCGGCTGGGTGAGCGTCCCGCCGGCCTGGCGACCACCGCCCGGGGCCGGGCCGGTCGAGGTGGGCCGGTGGTGGGCCGGCCTCACCCCGGCGGAGCGCCGGTGGCTGGTCAGCCGCGAGCCGGACCGGGTCGGCCGGCTCGACGGGGTGCCCGGGGCGGCCCGCGACCAGGCCAACCGGCTGCTGCTGGCCCGGCGTCCGGGCCGAGCTGGCGCGGCGGCGCGCCGGGCTGCTGCGTCCGCGGCCGGCCGGGCCCCTCGAACTGGCCCGGTTGGCCCGGCTCGCCGCCGTGGAGGCGGCGCTGCGCGGCCTCGACGGGCTCGGCGAGCGGCTGGCCGCGCCCGGGGCGCCGCGGGCGTACCTCCTGGGGTTGGACCCGGCCGGCGACGGGCGGGCGGTGGTGGCGCTCGGCAACCCGGACCGGGCCGGCGCCGTGCTGACCTACGTGCCGGGGATGACCGCGGACCTCGCCGACGCACCGGGCGAGCTGGGCCGGGCCGCCCGGGTGCTGGACCGGTGCGCGGCGGTCGAGCCGGGCACGGAGGCGGCGGCCGTGCTCTGGCTGGACTACGACGCGCCGGATTTCCTGCCCGAGGCGGCGCGCGGGCGGCAGGCCGAGGACGCCGGGCCGGCCCTGCACCGGTTCCAGGAGGGGCTGCGCGCCTCGCACGAGGGGCCGCCGGCCCGGCAGACCGTGCTGGGGCACAGCTACGGCTCGGTGGTGGTCGGCACCGCGGCCCGGGACCACGGGCTGAGCGCCGACGCCCTGGTCTTCGTGGGCTCTCCCGGGGTGGGCGTCGACCGGGCGGCCGAGCTGCGGATGCCGCCCGGCCAGGTCTGGGCCGCCACCGCGCCGGACGACGTGATCCGGCTGGCCCGGCCGCCCGACGAGCTGGCCCGCCGGGCGGTGCTGGCCGGCACGCCGCTCGGCCCGGCGGCCGCGCTGCTCGATCCGCACGACGACCGGCTCTGGTTCGGCGCGGACCCGAGCTCTCCCGGCTTCGGGGGCCGGCGCTTCCCGAGCGGGCCCCACGGGCACGCCGGCTACTGGGATCCCGGCAACCCCGCGCTGGACGGGATGGCCCGGATCGTGCTGGGCCGGTGACCGCACCGGGGCCGCGACCGGGTCGACTACTCGACGGTGACCGACTTGGCCAGGTTCCGGGGCTGGTCGACGTCGTGCCCGCGGGCGGCGGCGATCTCGGCGGCGAGCACCTGGAGCGGCACCGTGGTCACCAGCGGCGCCAGCAGCGTCGGCGTGCGCGGCACGTAGATCAGGTGGTCGGCGTAGCGGACCACCGCCTCGTCGCCCTCCTCGGCGATCACGATGGTGCGGGCGCCGCGGGCGCGCACCTCCTGGATGTTGGAGACGACCTTGTCGTGCAGCATGCCCCGGCCGACCGGCGACGGCACGATGCAGATGACCGGAGTGCCCTTGTCGATGAGCGCGATCGGGCCGTGCTTCAGCTCGCCGGCGGCGAAGCCCTCGGCGTGCATGTACGCCAGCTCCTTGAGCTTCAACGCCCCTTCGAGGGCCACCGGGTAGCCGACGTGCCGGCCGATGAACAGCACGGTCGGCTCCGACTTCAGGTCGCGGGCCAGCTCGCGGACCGGCTCGATGCGGTCGAGCAGCTCGCGCAGCTTGCCCGGCATCTCCTGGAGCTGGGCCACCACCGCGCCCACCTCGTCGGCGAACTTGATCCCGCGCACCTGGGCCAGGTGCAGGCCGATCAGGTAGCAGGCGACGACCTGGGTGAGGAAGGCCTTGGTGGAGGCGACCGCGATCTCCGGGCCGCCGTGCGTGTAGAGCACGGCGTCGGACTCGCGCGGGATGGTCGAGCCGTTGGTGTTGCAGATGGCCAGCACCCGGGCCTTCTGATCCTTGGCGTGGCGCAGCGCCATGAGGGTGTCCATGGTCTCGCCGGACTGCGAGATCACCACGATCAGGGTGGACCGGTCCAGCACCGGGTCGCGGTAGCGGAACTCGCTGGCCAGCTCCACCTCGCAGGGGATCCGGGTCCAGTGCTCGATGGCGTACTTGGCGACGAGACCGGCGTGGTAGGCGGTGCCGCAGGCCACGATGAAGATCTTGTCGACGTCGCGCAGGTCCTGCTCGCTGAGGCGGACCTCGTCGAGGGCGATCTCGCCGCTCTCGGTGAGCCGGCCGAGCAGCGTGTCGGCGATCGCCTGCGGCTGCTCCTCGATCTCCTTGAGCATGAACCAGTCGTAGCCACCCTTCTCGGCGGCCGACGAGTCCCAGTCGATGTGGAAGTCCTTGCCGGTGGCGGGCTGGCCGGCGAAGTCGGTGATCTCGATGCTCTCGGGCGTGATCAGGACGATCTGGTCCTGGCCCAGCTCGACCGCGTCGCGGGTGTGCTCGATGAACGCGGCCACGTCGCTGGCCAGGTAGTTCTCGCCGTCACCGCGGCCGACCACGAGGGGCGAGTTGCGCCGGGCGCCGACCACCGCGCCGGGGATCCCGGCGTCGACCGCGAGCAGCGTGAAGGCGCCCTCCAGCCGCTGGCAGACCAGCCGCATGGCGGAGGCGAGCAGCTGGGGGCTGTCGACCTCGCCGGCCGACCGCAGGTCGGCCAGGGAACGGGCGAGCAGGTGCGCGGCGCACTCGGTGTCGGTGTCGCTGGTGAACTCGACGCCGTCAGCCTCCAGCTCGGCGCGGAGCTTCGCGAAGTTCTCGATGATGCCGTTGTGGATCACGGCGACCCGGCTGTCCGGGGAGAGGTGCGGGTGGGCGTTGCGGTCGGTCGGGCCGCCGTGGGTGGCCCACCGGGTGTGGCCGATGCTGGTCGTGCCGTCGCCGATGCCGATCGGGCTGGCGGCGCAGGACTCGGGGTCGGAGGCGGCGCGCTCGGCGAGAACCTTCTCCAGGTTCGCCAGCTTGCCGGCCTTCTTCTCGATCAGCAGCTCGTCGTCGCAGACGACGGCGACGCCCGCCGAGTCGTAGCCGCGGTACTCCAGCCGCCGCAGTCCGTCCAGCACGATGCCGAGCGCCGGGCGCGCACCGGCGTAACCCACGATTCCACACATGGTCCGCAGCCTAACCCAGTTTCGCTCACCACGTGTGCTCGGAAGTCGGGTAAACGATCACTGAATTTGAGCGAACAGGTGTGCGGATGGCGAGGATCGGACAAACCTCGCATCCGGGTGTGGCCACGCCGGGGCGGGGCGACCCATCGACGGAGGACGGGTTCCGGCGGGACCGGCGCGCACGGGGGGACGCGCCGGCTGGTCGGCGGGCCGTACATTGAGGGCCCCGGTCGGGGCGACGCCTCCGACCCGCCCGTCCCGCGGTCGTCCGCGCCGTCCCCTGCGAGCTGAACGATGTCCGAGACGACCCCCACCCCGGACCCGGGGAACGGCGGCCCCAGCGACCCGACCGCTCCGGAACCCACCACCTGGACCCCGCCGGACCCGCTCGCCGCCCCGCAGCCCTGGGCGCCACCCGCCCCCTGGACCCCCACGCCCTGGACCCCCAGCCCGTGGGCCCCGCCCGGATCCGCTCCGCCGGGCCCGTGGCCGCAGCACGGATCCGCCACCCCGGGCGCCCCCGGCACGCCCCCGCCGCCCGGCCCGGGCACGGACCCGGCGGCAGCACCCGGTCCGACCGGTTGGACGAGCCCGGGCGCGCCGCCAGGCCCGGCGGGATGGGCCGCCCCGGGAGCGGCACCGCACTCCGCTCAGAGCGTCCCGGGTGGCACGCCGCGCCCGGCCACCCCGCCGGGGTACCCGGCCGGCCCGCCCGCGCCGCCCTGGCCCGGCGGCGCTCCCGGACCGGGATGGCCGCCGGCCGGCTACCCGCCGCCGTACGCGTACCCCGCGTCGGTGCCGCGCCGGTCGACGGGCGGGTGGGTCGTCGCCGTCGTGGTGACCGTGGTCGTCGCCCTGGTGCTCGCCTTCTGCGGCTGCGTCGGTCTCGGCGTGCTCGGCAGCTTCGTCGACGACTCGGCCACCTCCGGCCAGCCCTACGACCCGGAGTTCGACGAGCCGGACGGCGGCCTCGCCGGGGACCCCACGGAGGGCGCGCCGCCGATCCCCGCCACCACCCCGTCCGGCGGGCGCGGGCGGTTCACCGTGGTGTACGAGGCGACCGGCGCCGGCACCGTCGACGTGCAGTTCTACGACGCCAACGCCGCCTTCCTCCAGGTCGACGGGGTGCGGTCGCCGTGGCGGCTGGCGTTCACCGCGAACGACCGGGAACGGGTGCAGATCATCGCGTCGCCCACCGACTCGGGCGAGGCGAGCTGCCGGATCACCATCGACGGGAAGGTCGTCTCGCAGGACTCCGGCGAGTACGGCGCGACCTGCTTCGGCTGGTGACGCGGCCGGGCGCGGGCGGTCTTGCGGCGTCGGCGCCGGCCCGTAGGCTGGCCGGCGTGACGACGACCGATCCGCTGGTGGCCCGGATGCGGCCGTTCGGCACCACCATCTTCGCCGAGATGTCCGCGCTGGCCGTGCGCACCGGCGCGGTCAACCTCGGGCAGGGCTTCCCCGACACCGACGGCCCGCCGGAGATGCTCGCCGCGGCCGCCGAGGCGCTGCGCTCCGGCCACAACCAGTACCCGCCCGGCCCGGGCATTCCGGCGCTGCGCGCGGCCGTCGCGGCCCACCAGCGCCGCTTCTGGGGCCTGGAGTACGACCCGGACGGCGAGATCGTGGTGACGGCGGGCGCCACCGAGGCGATCGCGGCGAGCATCCTCGCCCTCTGCGAGCCGGGTGACGAGGTGGTCTGCTTCGAGCCCTACTACGACTCGTACGCGGCCTCGATCGCCCTGGCCGGCGCGGTCCGCCGCCCGGTGACGCTGCGTCCCGCCGCCGACGGCCGGTACGCGTTCGACCCGGCGGAGCTGCGCGCCGCGTTCGGGCCGCGCACCCGGCTGGTGCTGCTGAACACCCCGCACAACCCGACCGGCAAGGTGTTCACCGCCGACGAGCTGGCCCTGGTCGCCGAGCTGTGCCAGGAGCACGGCGCGTACGCCGTCACCGACGAGGTCTACGAGCATCTGGTCTTCACCGACGCCGCCGCCCCGCACGTGCCGCTGGCGACGCTCCCCGGCATGCGCGAGCGGACGTTGCGCATCTCGTCGGCGGGCAAGACGTTCTCGTGCACCGGCTGGAAGGTCGGCTGGGTGAACGGCCCGGCGCCGCTGGTCGCCGCCGTGCTGCGGGTGAAGCAGTTCCTCACCTTCGTCAACGCCGGGCCGCTGCAGCCGGCCGTGGCGGTCGCGCTCGGCCTGCCGGACGCGTACTTCGCCGACTTCCGGGACGGGATGCAGCGGCGGCGGGACCAGCTCGTCGCCGGGCTCACCGACGCCGGGTTCGGGGTGCTCGCGCCGGAGGGGACGTACTTCGTCACGGCCGACGTCACCCCGCTCGGCGGGTGGGACGGGGTGGAGTTCTGCCGCTCGCTGCCGGAACGCTGCAGCGTGGTGGCGGTGCCGACCCAGGTCTTCTACGACGACGCGGAGGCCGGCCGGCGGCTGGTCCGGTTCGCGTTCTGCAAGCGGCCCGAGGTGCTCACCGAGGCGGTCACCCGGCTGCGCCGGCTCAAGGAGGACACATGACCGACGCGTACGCCGAGCGGATGCGCCGCCTCGCCGCCCAGCGCGACTGCGACACCGTGCTGTCCGGTGTCCGGCCGGCCTCGGTGCGGGAGCAGCTCGCGGTCCTCGGGGCGGCGGTCCCCGACGACCTGCTGCCCGACTTCTACGGCGAGGGCGGGGCGGTGGAGCAGCTCGAACGGCGGGTCGCCGAGCTGCTGGGCGTGGAGGCGGCGGCCTTCTTCCCCACCGGCACGATGGCCCAGCAGGTGGCGATGCGCTACGGCGCCGAGCTGACCGGCCGGGACGCCGTCGGCCTGCACCCGCTCAGCCACCCGCTGGTGCACGAGCGCGACGCGTACGCGGTGCTCGGTGGCCTGCGGGCGGTGCGGACCACGGCGGCGCCGCGCAACCCGACGGCCGAGGAGGTGGCCGCGCTCGACGAGCCGATCGGCACGCTCTTCCTGGAGCTTCCGCTGCGGGACGCCGGGTTCGTGCTGCCGAGCTGGGACGAGCTGATGGCGGTGATCGGCGCGGCCCGGGAGCGGGGCGCCCGGGTGCACCTGGACGGGGCCCGGCTCTGGGAGTCCACCGTCCACCTCGGGCATCCGGCGGCCGAGGTCGCGGGCCTGGCGGACAGCACGTACGTCTCGTTCTACAAGTCCCTGGGTGGCCACTCCGGCGCGGCGCTGGCCGGCGACGCCGAGCTGGTCCGGTACGCCCGTGTCTGGCGGCACCGTTACGGCGGCACCCTGTTCCAGCAGTGGCCGGCGGCCCTCGCCGCGCTCGCCGGGCTGGAGGGGGAGCTGCCGCGGCTGGCCGGCTACGTGGCGCACGCGAAGGTGGTGGCCGAGGCACTGGCCACCCTGCCGGGCGCGCGGGTCCACCCGGCCCCGCCGCACACCCACCAGTTCCGGCTCTGGCTGCCGCATCCGGCCGAAGCGCTGGACGCCGCCAACCTCGCGCTGGCCGAGGAGGAGAAGGCGTGGTTCGCCGGCGGCTGGCGGGACACCGAGGTGCCCGGCCTGGCGCTGACCGAGGTGACCGTGGCCGGCCCGGCGCTGGAGCTGGGCCCCGACCGGATCCTCGACCTGGCCGACCGGTTCCTCCGCCGGGTCGCCTCCCGCTGACCTCGAAGGGTCAGCCGGCGGACCGTGCCGGGCCGTCTTCCGCTGCCGGCGCCGCCGGGGCCGGCCGGCCGGCCGCCAGCGCCCGGAGCACGGCACCCCCGTCGGCGAGCAGCGCCGACTCGGCGTCGTCGACGAAGGCGAGGTCCGCCTCGACGTGCCGGGCGGCGGCGGAGAGCAGCAGCCGGACCACCGGGTCCTCGGAACTGCGGCGCAACCCGTCGAGGTTGCGCAGCTCCCGCATGAGGTGACCGCGCTGGTTGGTCAGCACGGTGCGGACGGTGGTGGCCTCGCCGGACCGGGCGGCGGCGGTGACCTTCAGGAAGAAGTCGTCCCGGAAGCCGCCGCTGCGCGGGCTGGGTTCGGCGAGCCAGCGGTCCAGCTCGGTCCGGCCGGCCTGGGTTATCTCGTAGACCACCCGGTCGGGCTTCACCGGCTGGGCGTGCCGCTCGGCGACCACCAGGCCGTCCCGCGACAGCCGGTCGAGGATCTGGTAGAGGTGCCCGATGTTGAGCGGGCCCCACTGCGGGCCGACCGCCCCCTCGAAGGCGCCCTTGAGCTCGTAGCCGTAGCTGGGGCCGCGGGCGAGCAGGGCCAGGACCGCGTGCTGGATCGCCACCGTCTCCTCCGATCCGGTTCCGGACAGGCACCCCGGAGGGGCCTTGCATTGTCACAATGTATCGCGCACAGTGTGAGTCAGCACACGGGGAGGCGCGAATGTTCCACGTCATCTGGGGGCAGCTTCGTGGCCGTGCGGGACGGTCGGTGGCGCTGCTCGCCGGCGTGCTGGTGGCGACCACCGGCTTCACCGTCCTGACCGGGGCCACCACGACCTCCCGACTGGACGTCACCGGCACCGTCGAGCGGAACACCGGGGCGGCGTACCAGATCCTGGTCCGCCCGAAGGGGACGCGCACCCCGCTGGAGGTCGAGCGGCGGCTGGTCCGCCCCAACTACCTCTCCGGCCTCTTCGGTGGCATCACCACGGCCCAGTACGCGCAGGTCAAGGCGGTGAGCGGCGTCGACGTGGCGGCGCCCATCGCGATGCTGGGCCACTCCACCGCACCGGTGCCCATGTCGTTCGACCTCACCGACGCCGTCGACCGGAGCCTGGACCGGCAGGTGATCCGCATCGACCCCGCCTTCGTCGCCGAACGCGGCCTCTCCACCGCGCCGGCCAAGCCGCGCTACGTGTACGTGACGAAGCACCGCCTCATCTACCCCCGCTTCGACAGCGACCTGGCCGAGCAGGCGACGCCGTACACCGACGGCCGGTCGTACGCGTGGGACAGCGTGTGCGGGCCCGTCCCGCGGGAGGTGCTCCCGGGCGGAGCGAGCCGCCCGATCTGCGATCCGATGTTCGGCGGGCTGCAGGCCAGTCCGGCCACCCTCTCCGAGCGGGAGGTGTGGAGCCTGGACTCGGTGCGGCTGCTGCCGGACGGCCGGTTCGAAGCGGCCAACGGCCTGCTCACACCGAGCAGCGCCCCCACCACCACCGACCGCCTGGTGCTCACCTACCAGCTGACCGTGCCGTTGCTGGTCGCCGCCATCGACCCGGTCGCCGAGAACCAGCTCGTCGGACTGGACGCCGCGGTGGTCAGCGGACGGCCGGTCCGGGCCGGCGAGCCGGTGGCCGAGCGCCGTGGCGGCACCCTGCTCACCCGTACCGCACCGGCGCTCGTCACCAACCGTCTCTTCTTCGACAGCACGGTGCGTGCCCGGTTCACCCGGCTGCCCACGGCCCGGCCGGCCACCGTGCCGGCGATCGAACTCGAGCAGACCCTGGGCCGCGCCACCGGGATCCCGGCCGGCTCCGCCGAGGTCGACGCGGACACCGCCTACCGCGCCCAGCTCACGAAGGGGGTCGCCGAGGACGCCTGCTGCCATGGCCAGCTCCAGCGGGTCATCCAGGCGGGGCCGGTGACATACCGCGAGCTGCCTGACGGCACCCTGCGCGCGGACCCGGTGCCGCCCGCGAACCCCGAGGTGTACGGCAATCAGTTCACCTTCAACTTCCTGCCCCGGCCCTGGCTGGCCGAGGACACCGGCTTCCGGCCGGTCCGGGCCGTCGCCGGCAAGGAGGGTGGCGCGGCCACCCAGTACCACCAGTGGCAGGCCGTCGGGGTGTTCGACCCGGAGAAACTGACCGGCTTCAGCGACCTGGGCGCGGTCCCCCTGGAGACGTACGAGGCGCCGCGCGCCGAGGGCGCGGACGACCCCAGCCGCACCGCGCTCGGCCGGCGGCCCCTCGAACCGAGCGGCAATCCGGCCGGCTACCTGTCGGTGCCGCCGCTGGTGCTGGTCAACCTCGCCAGCGTGCCGAAGCTGCTGGAGGGCGGCAACAGCCCGCAACGCAGCGCGCCGATCAGCGCGATCCGGGTGCGGGTCGCCGGTGTGGACGGATACAGCGAGCAGGCCGCGGAGCGGGTCCGGTTGATCGCCGAGCAGATCAACCGGGCGACCGGCCTGGACGTCGACATCACGCTGGGCTCGTCCGCCGCCCCGCAGACCGTGGAGCTGCCGGGCGGCGCGTTCGGCCGCCCCGACCTGCGGCTGACCGAGAACTGGTCGGCGCTGGGTGTCGCCTCGACCATCGTCCAGGCGGTGGACCGCAAGAGCGCCGTGCTCTTCCTGCTGGTGCTGGTGGTCTGTGTGCTCTTCCTCGGCAACGCCGTCTCCGCCGCCGTCCGGGACCGCCGCGCCGAACTGGCGGTGCTGGCCTGCCTCGGGTGGCCGGCCCGCCGGATCGGGGCACTCATCCTCGGCGAGGTCGCCCTGCTCGGCCTCGCCGCCGGGCTGCTGTCGCTCGGGCTCGCCGTTCCGCTCGGGGCCGCCCTGGGCATCGGCGTCGACTGGCGGCGGGCGTCGCTCGCCGTACCGGTGGCGCTGCTGCTCGCGCTGGCCGCCGGCCTGGCGCCGGCGCTGCGGGCGGCGCGCGCCCACCCGGCCGCCGCGCTCCGCCCGCCCGTGGCCACCGCGCGGTGGGTACGCCGACCGCGCACCCTGCCCGGCCTGGCCCTGGTGAACCTGGTCCGCACCCCCGGTCGCACAGTGCTCGGCGCGGGTGCGCTGGCCATCGGTGTGGCCGCTCTGACGCTGGTGGCCGCGGCCGCGTACGCCTTCCGCGGCGCCATCGTGGGCAGCCTGCTCGGCGACACCGTGTCGCTCGGCGTACGCGGCGCGGACACCCTGGCGGCCGTGGCCACGGTCCTGCTCGGTGCGGCGGCGGTCGCCGACGTCCTCTACCTGAACATCCGGGACCGCGCCGCCGAGCTGGCCACCTTGCGCGCCACCGGCTGGACCGACGCCGCGTTGGGTCGCCTGATCGGTTACGAGGGCTTCGCGCTCGGCGCGCTCGGCGCGGTCACCGGGGCCGCCCTCGGGCTCGGCGGGGCGGCCTGGCTGGTCGGCGACCTGCCGGCGGCGCTGGTGGCGGTGGCCGCCGCCGTGGCGCTGGCCGGAGTGCTGGCCACCTGCCTGGCGGCGCTCGTCCCGGCCGCGCTGCTGCGCCGCCTTCCCACCGCACGATTGCTGGCAGAGGAGTGACCATGGATGCGACGACGGGCAGTACGGTACGCACCGCCGGGCTGGTCCGGCAGTTCCGCAGCGGCACCGAGCGGCTCACCGCCGTCGACGACGTGTCGCTGGAGATCGCGCCGGGATCGGTGGTGGCGCTGACCGGGCCGAGCGGTTCCGGCAAGTCCACGCTGCTGCACCTCATCGGTGCGATCGAGCAGGCGGACCGGGGCACGGTGACGGTGGACGACGTGGAGGTCACCGGGCTGCGCCGGGCCGCGCTGGCCCGGTACCGCCAGCGGGTCGGTTTCGTCTTCCAGCGCTACCACCTGCTGCCGGCGCTGACCGTGCTGGACAACGTGATCGCGCCGGTGCTGCCCCGCCGGGGCCGCGCCGACCACGCGGTCCGCGCCCGGGAGCTGCTGGACGCGGTGGGGCTCGCCGGCCGGGAACGGGCGCTGCCGGCCCAGCTCTCCGGCGGCCAGCAGCAGCGGGTGGCGATCGCCCGGGCGCTGATGGGCGCGCCCCGGCTGCTGCTGGCCGACGAGCCGACCGGCAACCTCGACTCGACCACCGGCGCCCAGATCCTCGACCTGCTGCTCGACCTGCGCGACCGGCACGGCATGACGATCCTGCTCGCCACTCACGAACAGGCCGTGGCCGCCCGGTGCGACCGCCTGGTCCGCCTCGGCGACGGGCAGGTCGTGGAGGACATCGACCTCACCGACGGGGAGGACCCGGCCGACACCTTCGACCGCGCCACCCGGCTGCGGCTCTGACCGCGCCGCCGTCGGGCGGCGCCGGACGCGGTGAGGCGGACCGCGCTGAGGTCAGCCGGTGTGAGTGAGCACAGGGGGAGGCGCGACATGTTCCACGTCATCTGGGGGCAGCTTCGTGGCCGTGCGGGACGGTCGGTGGCGCTGCTGGTCGGCGTACTGGTGGCCACCACCGGCTTCGTCGTCCTCACCGGCGCCACCACCACCTCCCGGCTCGCCGTAACCGGCACCGTCGAACGGAACACCCGCGCCGCCTACGACATCCTGGTCCGTCCGAAGGGGACGCGCACCCCGCTGGAGGCGGAGCGCGGCCTGGTCCGGCCCAACTACCTCTCCGGCAGCTACGGCGGCATCACCACCGCCCAGTACGACCAGGTCAAGGCCGTCGAGGGGGTGGACGTCGCCGCTCCGATCGCCATGCTCGGGCACTCCACCACCCAGGTCGAGCTGCCGCTCGACCTCACCGACGCCGTCGACCGCTCGCTGGACCGCCAGGTGATCCGGGTCGACCGCACGTTCCTCGCCGAACGCGGCTTGAGCCACGTCGTCGCGGAGCCGATCTACGTGTACGTCACCACACATCCGCTCCTCTATCCGCGCAACGACGTCGGGTTCCGGGCCGACGCCATCCCGTACAGCGACGGCCGGCGCTACGACTCCCTACTCTGTGGCGACGTGCCCCGGGAGGTCCTGTCACGCGGACGGAGCGCGCCCATCTGCGACGCGCGCTGGTATCTCGCTCCGTCGATGAACACCCTCACCGACCGGCAGACCTGGTCGATCGAGGCGTTCCGGCTGCTGCCCGACGGGCGATTCGAGAGCCGCGCTCCCGGTTCGCCGCCGGCCCGAGAGTCGGATCGGCTCATCGTCCGGCCGAGGGTCACGGTGCCGTTCCTGCTCGCGGCCGTCGACCCGGACGCCGAGCAGCGGTTGGTCGGCCTGTCCAGCGCGGTCGTGGGGGGCCGGCCACTCACCGCCGCCGACACCCTCCGGACGAGGCGAACGTCGGGCACGACATGGCACACCCTGCCCGTGCTGGTCAGCGCCCGGCCCTACCTGGACGGCACGGTACGCAGCACCTGGCACCGCATCGTCCCGCCCGGCAGCATCGGCGACGTCGAGCCGTACGACCTGGCCCGGGTGTTGCGCGGCGCGCCGACCGTCCCCGCGGGCGGGTCGAAGCAGGAGGTGGCGGGCGCCTACCGGGCCCAGCTCACCGTCGCCGAGGAATGCTGCGCGGGTCAGCTCGCCCGCGTGGTCCAGCCCGGCCAGACGAGTTACGACCAGATGCCGGACGGCAGCCTCCGCGCCCGGCCGGCGGCCCCGAACTCCAAGGTGTACGTCGGGACCGACCTGGCGATCGCGACACCGCGTCCCTGGCTCACCGAGGACACCCCGTTCCGGCCGCTGGGCGCGCTCGGTCTGCCGCCGTCCGGGCGGTCCCTGACCACCGCGCGCGACTGGCGGTCCGTGGGCCTCTTCGACCCGGAGAAGCTGACCGGGTTCAGCGATGTGGGCAAGGTGCCGCTGGAGACGTACGAGCCGCCCCGGGCCACCGGCGCCGACGACCGCAGCCGTGCCGCGCTGGGCGGGTCGCCGCTGGAGCCGAGCGGCAATCCCGCCGGCTACCTCTCCGCCCCGCCGCTGCTGCTGACCACCCTCGCCGCGGTGCCGGAGCTGCTCAAGGGCGGCAGCAGTCCACAGCTCACCGCGCCGATCAGCGCGATTCGGGTCCGGGTGGCCGACGTCGACGGATACAGCGAACGCTCCGCCGAGCAGGTCCGGCTGATCGCCGAACGGATCGCCACCACCACCGGCCTCGACGTGGACATCACCCTCGGCTCCTCCCCGGCGCCGCAGACCGTGGAGCTGCCCGCGGGTGCCGTCGGCCGCCCTGACCTGCGGCTGACCGAGAACTGGTCGGCCCTCGGCGTCGCCACGGTGATCACCAGAGCGGTGGATCGGAAGAGCGCCGTCCTCTTCCTGCTGGTGCTGGTGGTCTGCGTACTCTTCCTCGGCAACGCCGTCTCGGCCGCGGTCCGGGACCGCCGCCCCGAGCTTGCCGTGCTGGCCTGCCTCGGCTGGCCCGCCCGCCGCATCGGCGCACTCGTCCTCGGTGAGGTCGCCGCCCTGGGCGTCGGCGCCGGGTTGCTCGCCGTCGGCCTCGCGATCCCGCTCGGCACCGCCCTCGGCATCGACGTCGACTGGCGGCGCGCCCTGGTCGCCGTACCGGTGGCCCTGCTGCTCGCGTTGGCGGCGGGGCTGGCACCCGCGCTGCGGGCCGCGCGCGCCCACCCCGCCGCCGCGTTGCGCCCGCCCGTGGCCCACGCCCTGCGCTCCCGTCGGGCCCGGACGATCGCCGGGCTGGCCCTCGTCAACCTGGCTCGCACTCCCGGGCGCACGTTGCTCGGTGCCGGCGCACTGGCCATCGGGGTGGCCGCGCTGACCCTGGTCGCCGCCGTCGCCCACGCCTTCCGCGGTGCCGTCGTCGGCAGCCTGCTCGGCGACACGGTGTCGCTGAGCGTGCGCGGTGCGGACGTCCTCGCCGCGGTGGCCACCGTCCTGCTCGGGTCCGCCGCCGTGGCCGACGTGCTCTACCTGAACATCCGCGACCGCGCCGCCGAGCTGGCCACCCTCCAGGCCACCGGCTGGACCGACGGGATGCTCGGCCGCCTGGTCGGCTACGAGGGCTTCGCGCTCGGCGCGCTCGGCGCGGTCACCGGCGCCGGCCTCGGGCTCGGCGGAGCGGCCTGGCTGGTCGGCGACCTGCCGGCGGCGCTGGTGGCGGTGGCCGCCGCCGTGGCGCTGGCCGGAGTGCTTGTCACCTGTCTGGCGGCACTCGTCCCGGCCGCGCTGCTGCGCCGCCTGCCTACCGCGCGGCTGCTGGCCGAGGAGTGAGCATCGACCCGACGACGAGCAGCAGTACGCGCCTGCGGGGTAGCCGGCTCAGGCGACCGGGCTGGCGGTGCGGACCTGCTCGGCGATGCGCTCGGCCACCGATCGGGCGGTCGACTCGGTGGCCGCCTCGACCATGACGCGGACCAGCGGCTCGGTGCCCGACGGGCGGAGCAGCACGCGGCCGGTCTCGCCCAGCTCGGCCTCGGCCCGGTCCACCTCGGCGCGGACGGCCGGCGCGGCGGCGCCGACGGTGCGGTCGCCGACCGGCACGTTGATCAGCACCTGGGGCAGCTTGGTGACCACGCCGGCCAGGTCCGCGAGGGACCTGCCGGTGGCGGCCATCCGCGACATGAGGTGCAGGCCGGTGAGCACGCCGTCGCCGGTGGTCGCGTACGCCGGCATCACGATGTGTCCACTCTGCTCGCCGCCGAGCGCCAGGCCGGAGGCGCGCAGCTCCTCCAGCACGTACCGGTCGCCGACCTTGGTCTCGACCAGCCGGATGCCCTGCGCGGACATGGCCAGCCGCAGGCCGAGGTTGCTCATCACGGTGGCGACCAGGGTGTCCTGGGTCAGCTCGCCGGCCTCCCGCATGGCCAGCGCGAGGATCGCCATGAGCTGGTCGCCGTCGACCTCCTCGCCGTCGGCGGTGACCGCGACGCAGCGGTCGGCGTCGCCATCGTGGGCGATGCCGAGGTTCGCGCCGTGTTCGACCACGGCGGCGCGCAGCGCCTCGATGTGGTTGGAGCCGCACTCGTCGTTGATGTTCAGGCCGTCCGGCTCGGCGTAGATGGCGATCACCTCGGCGCCGGCCTCCTGGTACGCCACCGGGGCGACCTCGGCGGCCGCGCCGTTGGCGCAGTCGACCACGACCTTGATCCCGTCCAGCCGGTGCGGCACGGTGCCGACCAGGTGCTGGACGTAGTGGTCGGCGCCGTCGAGCAGGTCGTGCACCCGGCCGACCCCGGCGCCGATCGGGCGTTCCCAGGCGGTGGTGGCGTTCGCCTCGACGGCGGCCTCGATCCGCATCTCGATCTCGTCGGGCAGCTTGTGCCCGCCGGCGGCGAAGAGCTTGATGCCGTTGTCCGGCATGGGGTTGTGCGAGGCGGAGAGCATGACGCCCAGGTCGGCCTTGGCCTCGGCGGTCAGGAACGCCACCGCGGGGGTGGGCAGCACGCCGACCCGGACCACGTTGGCGCCGGCGCTGGTCAGCCCGGCGACCACGGCGGCCTCCAGCATCTCGCCGCTGGCCCGGGTGTCCCGGCCCACCACGGCGAGCGGCGGATGGCTCTTGTCGGTCTCGGCCAGCGTGTGGGCGGCGGCCACCGCCACCGCCAGCGCCAACTCCGGGGTGAGATCCGCGTTCGCCCGCCCGCGTACGCCGTCCGTGCCGAACAACCGGCCCATACCCGCCAACCTCCGATGGAACTGCCGATGAGAGGAGAAAGCGGAACGGCCGGGCCACCTCCCGGAGTGGGAGGCGGACCCGGCCGTCCGTCAGAAGTACAAGGCGCTGTTGGTGATCAGCGCTTCGAGTACTGGGGAGCCTTACGGGCCTTCTTGAGGCCGTACTTCTTGCTCTCCTTGACCCGGGCGTCACGGGTCAGGAAGCCGGCCTTCTTGAGGGCCGGGCGGTCGTCGGGCTCGCTGACGATCAGCGCCCGGGCGATGGCGAGCCGCAGCGCGCCGGCCTGGCCGGTGGTGCCGCCGCCCCGCAGGTTGGCGATCACGTCGAACGCCTCGGGCTTCTCGGCGGTGACCAGCGGGTCCTTGATGAGCTGCTGGTGCACCTTGCTCGGGAAGTAGGCCTCGAGGTCGCGGCCGTTGCAGGTGATCTTGCCGCTGCCCGGAACGATGCGGACCCGGACGATGGCTTCCTTGCGCCGACCCACGGTCTGGATCGGGCGGTCGCCACGAGGCGCGCGCGCGACGGGCGCCGGCGCCTCGGTGGCCTCGGGGGCGACCTCGGTGGCGGTGATGTCGGTCATGCTGCTTCCTTCGCCCGCGCTCACTGCGCGATCTGCTTGATCTCGAACGGCATCGGCTGCTGCGCGCCGTGCGGGTGCTCGGCACCGGCGTAGACCTTCAGCTTCTTGAGAATCTGGCGGCCCAGCTTGTTGTGCGGAAGCATGCCCTTGACGGCCAGCTCGATGGCCCGCTCGGGCCGCTTGGTCAGCAGCTCGTCGTAGCCGACCTGCTTCAGACCACCCGGGTAGCCGGAGTGGCGGTAAGCGATCTTGGTCTGCCGCTTGTTGCCGGTCAGCGCGACCTTGCCCGCGTTCACGATGACGACGAAGTCGCCCGTGTCGACGTGCGGCGCGAAAGTCGGCTTGTGCTTGCCACGCAGCAGCGTGGCGGCGTGGGTCGCGAGGCGGCCCAGCACGACATCAGAGGCGTCGATGACGTGCCACTGACGCTCGATCTCACCCGGCTTCGGGCTGTACGTACGCACAGGTCTACCTTGTCTCGTCGTCGGTCTGGGGTCGCGCGCCGAGGTGACCAGGGCTTCCCGGCCGGACCAGCGCGCACGAACGACCAAGCGTACCTGATGCGGCACGCCTAAGAATGTCGTACAACAGCAGGCAACGATACCCGGCCGTGCGGCGGCAGGTCAAAACGGGGTGTCGCCCCGCGTGGCCTGCGCCTTTCCCCATGGCGGAGGTCACACGCCGGACAGTTTACGCGGCCCCGGCCGCAGGTACACCGCCCAGGTCACCAGGAAGCAGAGGGCGTACCAGCCGAGGAAGGCCAGGTAGGCGGCGTCGGCGGTGCCGGAGGCCAGGAACGACTGCCGGAACGCCACGTTCACCAGCACCCCGCCCGAGGCGCCGACCGCCCCGGCGATGCCGATCAGCGCCCCGGAGAGCCGCCGGGCCCGCCGGTCGGCCGCCTCCCGGTCCCCGGTCAGCTCCGCCTCGGCGGCGGCCCGGGCCCGGAAGATCGCCGGGATCATCTTGTACGTCGACCCGTTGCCGATGCCGGAGAAGACGAAGAGCGCCAGGAACCCGGCCAGGTAGAGCGGGAAGGACCGGTCCCGGGCGGCGTACAGCACCAGGCCGGCGCCGGCGGCCATGGCCACGAAGTTGCCGAAGGTGACGCGGGCCCCGCCGAGCCGGTCGGCGAGCTGGCCGCCGAACGGCCGGACCAGCGAGCCGATCAGCGGCCCGAGGAAGGTCAGCCAGGCGGCGTCGACCGGGGTCGGGAACCGGTCGTGGAACTGGAGCTGGAGGACCTGACCGAAGGCGAAACCGAAGCCGATGAACGAGCCGAAGGTGCCGATGTAGAGCAGGGACATCACCCAGGTGTGCGGGTCGCGGGCCGCGGCGCGCAGCGCGCCGGGCTCGTTGCGCGCCCCGGGGAGGTTGTCCAGCCGGCGCGCGGCGAGCAGCGCCGCGAGCACGATCAGCGGCAGGTAGACCGCCGTCACCAGCCGGGGGTACGCGGCGCCGGCCGTGGCCAGCACCGCCAGGCCGACGAGCTGCACGGCCGGTACGCCCAGGTTCCCGCCACCGGCGTTGAGCCCGAGCGCCCGGCCCTTGAGCCGCTCCGGGAAGAACAGGTTGATGTTCGCCATGGAGGAGGCGAAGTTGCCGCCGCCGACGCCGGTCAGGCAGGCCAGCACCATGAGGGTGGCGTACGACACGCCGGGCTCGATCAGCACCGCCATGGGCGCCGCCGGCACGAGCAGCAGCAGCGCGCTCACGACGGTCCAGTTCCGGCCGCCGAACCGGGCCACCGCCAGGGTGTACGGCAGCCGCAGCACCGCCCCCAGCGCGGCCGGCACGGCGGTGAGCAGGAACTTCCCGGCCGGGTCGATGCCGTACCCGGGGCCCAGGAAGAGCACCATCACCGACCAGAGACTCCACACGGAGAAGCCGACGTGCTCGGCGAAGATCGAGACGTACAGGTTGCGGCGGGCGACGGGCGCGCCGGTCGTGGCCCAGAACCGCGGATCCTCCGGGCGCCATTCGGTGATCGGTCCCGGGCGGCCGGCGGCGGCCGGGGCCAGGGCGGTGGGGGAAGCGAGCGTGCTCACGGCGACTCCTCCTCGTCGGTGACGAGGGGGACGCTAGGAACGCGCGGTTTCCCGGCCGTGCCCGTCGCGGGTCGGTCCGGAAACGGAGATCGCACGTCGGCCGGAGGGCGGCGGTGAAGCGGCTCAGATCTCCTGGAGGATGCGCAGCGCGCGACCGACCCGCTGCATGGTCTCGGTGTCGGCCACGTCCACGCACTCGGTGAACCACTTCTTCATGGGCGAGGAGAGCCGGTCGGGCATCACCACGTAGCCACCCATCCGCACCGCCAGGGGCGAGTCGCGCAGCAGTGACTCGTCGACCACCTCGACCACGATGACGATCGGCACGGCGGTGGAGTTGTAGACGTCGGAGCTGATGACGAGGCCGAGCCGTTCCCGGGCGCCGGAGATGCGCCAGATCTCTCCCCTACGCAACACGCGGGTGCCCGCCCCCGAACAGCGCGTCGTCGACCAGCGCGACCTCCTGGGCGTCGGCCAGGGCGGCGGACTCCAGGTCGAGGCCGGCACGGGCGACCGCCTCGGCGTGCGCGGTGAAGACCTCGCGCAGCGCCTTCTCCCGGGCGGCCTGGTCCATCCAGGCGGAGAGGGAGAGCCCTTCCCGCTTGGCGAACCGGCGCGCCTCCTCGATCGTCTCGTCGGAGAAGGACAGTGTCACCTTGGCGGTCATGCCGGAAAGATTACCCAGCGGTATGACCGCCAGTCATCCCCGCTCGCACCCGTCGGGGAACCGGACAGCCGGCCACGCTCAGGGACGGCGGCCGCCGAACACCGCGAACCGCCACTCCTTGAAGAAGCAGTCCACGTCGACCAGGCCGGCCTCGGCGAGCCAGCGGCACTGGTCGGCCACCGGCGCCGGCCGGTCGTGCCGCATCCGCTCCCGGGCCCCGGCGATCTCCGCGGCGTCCGAGCCCAACTCGGTGATCCGGGCCGTCCACACCTCGTCGTAGCGCCGGTCCAGGCCCGGGGTCGGGCCGGCCACCTGCTCGGCGTTGACGAAGACGCCGCCCGGCGCCAGCGCCTCGGCCGCCCGGCGGTAGAGCGCGCGCTTGCCGTCGTCGTCCAGGTGGTGGATGGCCAGCGCGGAGACCACCGCGTCGTAGCGGCCGGCGGGCAGCGGGTCGGCCAGGTCGGCGAGCACCGTGCGGTGCGGCACCCCGCGGGCGGCCAGGTGGCCGGTGGCCACCGCGAGCATGCCGGGCGCCGCGTCGACCAGGGTCAGCCGGACGCCCGGGACCGCCGCGGTCAGCAGCAGCGAGAGCAGGCCGGTGCCCGCGCCCAGGTCCAGCACCTCGGGGGTACGTCCCGCGGCGAGCGCCGCCCGCAGCGGCGGCGCGGCCACCTCGACGGCGGTGCCGTAGAAGGAATCGAAGCACGGGACCAGGCGGCGCCGGGCCGCGTCGTAGCTGCCCGCCACCGCGTCGAACGCGTCCGCCACACTCATCGCGTCTCCCATTATTCGAGATATCTGTCCCACATTGTAGGTCCTGCCGACCGGCCCGTCACTCCCGTGCGGTGTGAGGTGCTCTTGACAGGACCGAAACAGAAGGGACCCGGAGCGGAAACCGCTCGCCGGCACGCTTTCCCGACATGACAGACGGTGCACGCCTGGCGACGCAACCGGGGGTACGGCCTCGGGAGGCCGCCACGCACTGCCCCTACTGCGCGCTCCAGTGCGGCATGCTGCTGCGCGAGACCGCCGGACGCGTCGAGGTCGTGCCCCGCGACTTCCCCACCAACCGCGGCGGCCTGTGCCAGAAGGGCTGGACCGCCGCCGAGCTGCTCGACCATCCGGACCGGCTGACCACCCCGCTGCTGCGCGACCGGCCCGGCGCTGAGCTGCGCCCGGCGAGCTGGGACGAGGCGCTCGACCGCGTCGCGGGCGGGCTGCGGGCGATCCAGGAGCGGCACGGGCGGGACGCCGTCGCGGTGTTCGGCGGCGGCGGGCTGACCAACGAGAAGGCGTACGCGCTCGGCAAGTTCGCCCGGGTGGCGCTGGGCACCCGGCACATCGACTACAACGGACGCTGGTGCATGTCCTCGGCCGCGGCGGCCGGCCTGCGCGCCTTCGGCGTCGACCGGGGGCTCCCCTTCCCCCTCGCCGACCTGGCCCGTGCGGACACCCTGCTGCTGGTCGGCGCCAACCCGGCCGAGACCATGCCGCCGCTCATGCGCCACCTCGCCGACCAGCGCGAGCGGGGCGGCCGGCTCATCGTGGTCGACCCCCGGCACACCGCCACCGCCCGCCAGGCCGACCTGCACCTGCAACCGCTGCCCGGCACCGACCTGGCCGTGGCCAACGCGCTGCTGCACGTCGCGCTCACCGAGGGCTGGCTCGACCGGGCGTACGTGGCCGACCGGACCACCGGCTTCGACGAGGTCCGGCGGACCGTGGCGGGCTGCTGGCCGGCCGAGGCGGAGCGCCTCTCCGGGGTGCCGGTGGCCGACCTGGAGGCGACCGCCCGGGCCCTGGCCACCGTGGACCGTGCGGTCATCCTCACCGCCCGGGGCGCCGAGCAGCACGCCAAGGGCGTCGACACGGTCACCGCGTTCATCAACCTGGCGCTCGCCCTGGGCCTGCCCGGCCGCCCCGGCTCCGGGTACGGCTGCCTCACCGGGCAGGGCAACGGGCAGGGCGGCCGGGAGCACGGACAGAAGGCCGACCAGCTCCCCGGCTACCGGCGGATCGACGACCCGGCGGCCCGGGAGCACGTGGCCGGGGTGTGGGGCGTCGACCCCGCGGCGCTACCCGGGCCGGGCGTACCGGCCTATCAGCTCCTCGACTCGCTCGGCACCACGCACGGCCCCCGGGCGCTGCTGGTCTTCGGTTCCAACCCGGTGGTGTCGGCGCCCCGCGCGGCCCGGGTCGAGTCCCGGCTGCGCGACCTGGACCTGCTGGTGGTGGCCGATTTCCTCCGCTCGGAGACCGCCGAGCTGGCCGACGTGGTGCTGCCCGTCGCCCAGTGGGCCGAGGAGGACGGCACCATGACCAACCTGGAGGGCCGGGTGCTGCGCCGCCGCGCGCTGCGCGAGCCCCCGCCCGGCGTCCGCACCGACCTGGCCGTCCTCGCCGGGCTGGCGGCCCGGCTCGGCGCGCCCGGCGGGTTCCCCACCGACCCCTCGGCGGTCTTCGCCGAGCTGCGCCGCGCCTCGGCCGGCGGGCCGGCCGACTACGCCGGGGTCAGCTGGGACCGGATCGACGCCGACACCGGCGTCTTCTGGCCCTGCCCGGACGAGGACGGGCCGGACACCCCCCGCCTCTTCGCCGACCGGTTCCCCACCCCGGACGGCCGGGCCCGGTTCCGCGCGGTGACCCACCGGCCGGCCGCCGAGCCGGTCTGCGCCGACTACCCGCTGCACCTCACCACCGGCCGGGTACTCGCCCACTACCAGTCCGGCGCGCAGACCCGGCGGGTCGCCGCGCTGCGCCGGGCCGCCCCCGGCGGCTTCGTGGAGCTGCACCCCGACCTGGCCGGCCGGCTCGGCGTGGCCGACGGCGAGGAGGTCCGGGTGGTCTCCCGCCGGGGCGAGCTGCGCGCGCCGGCCCGGCTCAGCGCGGCCATCCGGCCCGACACCGTCTTCGCGCCGTTCCACTGGCCCGGCGCGGCGCGGGCCAACTCGGTGACCAACGACGCCGTCGACCCGGTCTCCGGGATGCCCGAGTTCAAGATCTGCGCCGTCCGGGTGGAGAAGGCATGACCGAGCGCATCGTGATCGTGGGATACGGCATGGCGGGCGCCCGCCTCGCCGCCGAACTGCACGCACGGGGCGGGGATCGGAAGGTCACCGTGCTCGGGGCGGAGCCGCACCGGGCGTACAACCGGATCCTGCTCTCCACCCTGCTCGCCGGGAAGATCGACGAGCCGGACCTGGAGCTGGTCGAGGTCGCCGGGCACGGCGCGGACGTGCGCACCGGTGCCGCGGTCACCGCCGTCGACCGGGCCGCCCGCGAAGTACGCACCGCCGACGGCGACCGGCACGGCTACGACCACCTGGTGCTCGCCACCGGCAGCCGGGCCCTCGTGCCGCCGCTGCCCGGGCTCGACCCGCTCCCCGACCGGGTGGTTCCGTTCCGCACCCTGGACGACTGCCGGCGGATCCTCGCCGCCGCCCGGGGCGCCCGCCGCGCGCTGGTGCTCGGCGGCGGGCTGCTCGGGCTGGAGGCGGCCCGCGGGCTCGCCGCCCGGGGCCTCGACGTGACCGTGGTCCACCCGGTCGGGCACCTGATGGAACGGCAGCTCGACGAGCCGGCCGGCGCGGTCCTCGCCGGCACCCTCGCGGAGCTCGGCGTACGCACCCGGCTGGGGGTCACGGCGACCGGGGTGGCCGCCGACGCCCACGGGGTCCGCCTCGACCTCGGCGACGGCGACCCGCTCGCGGCCGACCTGCTGGTCCTGTCCTGCGGCGTACGCCCGGACACCGCGCTGGCCGCCGCCGCCGGGCTGGCCGTCGACCGTGGCGTGGTGGTGGACGACCGGCTGCGCACCAGCGACCGGCGGATCTCCGCCATCGGCGACTGCGCCCAGCACGACGGGACCCTGACCGGGCTGGTCGCCCCGGCCTGGGCGCAGGCCCGGGTGGTGGCCGACGTGCTGACCGGCGACGACCCGCTGGTCCGGTACCGGCCGCGGCCGGTGGTGACGCGGCTCAAGGCGGCCGGGATCGACCTGGCCGCGATGGGTGACGCCGCGGGCGCCCCGGACGGGGGCGGGCCGGTCGAGGAGCTGACCTTCGCCGACCCGGCCCGCGGCACGTACGCCCGGCTGCGGATCCGCGACGAGCGGCTGACCGGGGCGATCCTGCTCGGCGACAACCCGGCGGTCGGCACCGTGGTGCAGCTCTTCGACCGGGGTGCACCGGTGCCGGCGGACCGGCGCTCGCTGCTGCTCGGGCGGGCGTTCGGCGCCGCACCGGCCACCCCCGCCGCGTCCCCGGCGCTGATGCCGGACGCGGCCACGGTGTGCCAGTGCAACGACGTGAGCAAGGGCGCGCTGGTGGCGTGCTGGCGCGCCGGCGCCCGGACCGTCGCGGACCTGTCCGCGGCGACCCGGGCCGCCACCGGCTGTGGCGGCTGCCGGGACGCGGTGGCCGGGATCGCCGGCTGGCTCGCCGAGGTGGATCCGGTGGCGGGGCAGCAGGAACGGAGTGCGGGGATGGACCGTCTGGAGGTGGCGGGATGAGCGGCAGGCTGGTGGTCGTCGGCAACGGCATGGTGGGGCAGCGCTTCGTCGAGGCGTTGCGGGCCCGCGACCAGGAGGGATGCTGGCGGGTCACGGTGCTCGCCGAGGAGCGGCGGCCGGCGTACGACCGGGTGCGGCTCTCGGCCTTCTTCGACGGGGTGAGCGCCGGGGAGCTGAACCTGCACACCCCCGACGACGGGGTGGAGCTGCGGCTGGGCGAGCCGGCGCTGGCCGTCGACCGGGCGCGGCGGGTGGTGCGGACCGCGACCGGCGAGCACCCGTACGACGCGCTGGTGCTGGCCACCGGCTCGTCGGCGTTCGTGCCCCCGATCGGCGGCACGGACCTGCCGGGGGTGTTCGTCTACCGGACGCTGGACGACCTGGCGGCGATCCGGGCGCACGCCGAGGGCCGGCGCACCGGGGCGGTGATCGGGGGCGGGCTGCTCGGCCTGGAGGCGGCGAACGCGCTGCGCCTGCTCGGCCTGGACACCAGCGTGGTCGAGTTCGCGCCCCGGCTCATGCCGGTGCAGGTGGACGAGGCGGGCGGGGCGATGCTCCGGCGCTACGTCGAGGAACTGGGCGTCACCACGTACCTCGGGGTGGCCACCAGCGCGCTGTCCCCCGGCCCGGACGGGACGGTCGGCGCGCTGGAACTCTCCGACGGGCGCACGGTCCCGGCGGACCTGGTCGTGGTGGCCGCCGGCATCCGGCCCCGGGACGAGCTGGCCCGCGCCGCCGGGCTGCCGCTCGGCCCGCGCGGCGGGGTGCTTGTCGACGCGGGCTGTCGGACGGCGGACGAGCGCATCTGGGCGGTCGGCGAGTGCGCCGCCGTGGACGGCACCTGCCACGGGCTGGTCGCCCCCGGCTACGCGACCGCCGAAGTGGTCGCCGACCGGCTGCTCGGCGGGGCGGCCACCTTCCCCGGCGCGGACACCGCCACGAAGCTCAAGCTGCTCGGCGTGGACGTGGCCTCGTTCGGCGACGCGCACGGCGTCACCCCGGGCTGCCTCGACGTCACCTTCACCGACCCGGCCACCCGGGCGTACGCGAAGCTGGTCCTCTCCGACGACGCGAAGACGCTGCTCGGCGGCGTGCTGGTGGGCGACGCGAGCGCGTACCCGACGCTGCGGGCGAGCGTCGGCGGGCCGCTGCCCGCTCCCCCGCTGGCGCTGCTGGCGCCGGCGGGCGGTGCGGGCGCCGGGGCCGGCGCGCTGCCGGCCGCCGCGCAGGTCTGCTCCTGCAACGCGGTGACCCGGGCCGACCTGGACGCGGCCATCGCCGGCGGGGCGACCGACGTGCCGGCGCTCAAGGCGTGCACCCGGGCCGGGACGAGCTGCGGCTCCTGCGTGCCGATGCTCAAGCAGCTCCTCGACGCGGCCGGGGTGCGGCAGTCCCGCGCGCTCTGCGAGCACTTCGACACCGGCCGGCAGGAGCTGTTCGACATCGTCCGGGTCCGCGGCATCCGCACCTTCTCCCAGCTCATCGCCGAGCACGGCCGCGGGCGCGGCTGCGACATCTGCAAGCCCGTGGTGGCCTCGATCCTCGCCTCGCTCGGCACCGGGCACGTGCTCGACGGCGAGCAGGCGTCCCTCCAGGACACCAACGACCACTTCCTGGCCAACCTGCAACGCGACGGCAGCTACTCGGTGGTGCCGCGGATCCCCGGTGGCGAGATCACGCCGGAGAAGCTCATCGTGATCGGCGAGGTGGCCCGGGACTTCCGGCTCTACACCAAGATCACCGGCGGGCAGCGGATCGACCTGTTCGGCGCCCGGGTCGAGCAGCTCCCGCAGATCTGGCGCCGGCTGGTGGACGCCGGCTTCGAGTCCGGCCACGCGTACGGCAAGGCGCTGCGCACGGTGAAGTCGTGCGTCGGTGAGACCTGGTGCCGGTACGGGGTGCAGGACTCGGTCGGGCTGGCCGTCGCGCTGGAACTGCGTTACCGGGGCCTGCGCGCCCCGCACAAGCTCAAGTCGGCGGTCTCCGGCTGCGCCCGCGAGTGCGCCGAGGCCCGCAGCAAGGACTTCGGCGTCATCGCCACCGAGAGCGGCTGGAACCTCTACGTCGGCGGCAACGGCGGCTTCCGGCCCCGGCACGCCGACCTGTTCGCCACCGACCTGAGCACCGCCGAGCTGGTCACCCTCATCGACCGGTTCCTGATGTTCTACGTCCGCACCGCCGACCGGTTGCAGCGCACGGCCGCCTGGATCGAGGCGATGGACGGCGGGCTCGACCACCTCCGGTCGGTGCTCGTGGACGACTCGCTGGGGCTCTGCGCCGACCTCGACGCGGCCATGGCCCGGCACGCCGCCGGATATTCCGACGAGTGGCGGGACGTGCTGGAGGACCCGGAGCGGCTGCGCCGCTTCACCTCCTTCGTCAACGCCCCCGACGTGCCCGACCCGTCCATCACCTTCGCCGTCGAGCGCGGCCAGCCGGTGCCGGCCCGCGGCGCGCCGCCGGGCGCCGACGATCGCCGCCGGCCGGTCGCGCTGGGCCTTCCGGAGGTACGGCGATGAGGACGCTGGACTGGACGGCGGTCTGCCCGCTGGACCGGCTGGACCCGGACCGGGGCGTGGCCGCCCTGGTCGACGGGGTGCAGGTGGCGCTCTTCCGCACCGGTGGCGAGCTGTACGCGGTCGACAACCTCGACCCGGTCGGCGGCGCGCAGGTGATGTCCCGGGGGATCGTGGGCAGCCGGGGTGGCCTGCCGACGCTCGCGTCGCCGCTGCACAAGCAGGTCTACGACCTGACCACCGGGCGGTGCCTGGACCTCCCGGGCGTGGCGCTGCGGCGGCACGAGGTGCGCTGCCGGGACGGCCTGGTCGAGGTGCGGCTGCGGCAGGAGGAGTGATGCGGGAGGAACTGGCCGGCTTCACCATCGGGGTTACCGCGGACCGGCGGCGCGACGAGTTGGCCGCGCTGCTCCAGCGGCGCGGCGCGCGCGTGGTGCTCGCCCCCGCGCTGCGGATCGTGCCGCTGGCCGACGACACCGATCTGCGCGAGGCCACCCGCACCTGCCTGGAGCGCCCGCCGGACGTCCTCATGGCGAACACCGGGATCGGGATGCGCGGGTGGCTGGAGGCGGCCGAGGGCTGGGGGCTGGCCGAGCCGCTGCGCGGCGTTCTGTCCCGCTCGTACGTGGTGGCCCGCGGGCCCAAGGCGACCGGCGCGATCCGGGCGGCCGGGCTGCGCGAGCACTGGTCCCCCGCCTCGGAGAGCTGCGACGAGGTGGTCGAGCACCTGGTCCGGCGCGGGGTGGCCGGCCAGGTCGTCGCGCTGCAACTGCACGGCGAGCGGCAGCCGGAGTGCACCGAGGCGCTGGAGTCGGCCGGGGCCACGGTGATCGAGGTGCCGGTCTACCGCTGGGCGCCGCCGACCGACCCGGCGCCGCTGCACCGGCTGATCGACCTGGTCGCCGGGCGGATGGTCGACGCCGTGACGTTCACCTCCGCCCCGGCGGCCGAGGCGCTGCTGCGGGCGGCCGGGGACCGGACCGAGACGGTGCTGGCGGCGCTGCGCGGTGACGTGCTGGCCAGTTGCGTCGGCGCGGTCACGGCCGAGCCCCTGGTGCGGCGGGGCGTGCCGGTGAGCGCCCCGACCCGGGCCCGGCTCGGCGCCCTGGTGCGGACGATCGTCGACGAGCTGCCCCGCCGGACGGTGACCGTGAAGGCCGGCGGGCACCTGCTGACCCTGCGCGGGCACGCCGCGGTCGTGGACGGCGAGCTGCGCCCGCTCGCGCCCGCACCGATGGCGGTGCTGCGGGCGCTGGCGGCCGCGCCCGGGAAGGTGCTGTCCCGCACCGCCCTGCTGCGTACCCTGCCCCGGGGCGCGGACGAGCACGCGGTGGAGATGGCGGTCGCCCGCCTGCGGGTCGGGCTCGACGCCCCCCGCGTGGTGCAGACCGTCGTCAAGCGCGGCTACCGGCTGCGGGTCGACTGACCCGCAGCCGGCGCCGCGTCAGCCGACCGGCGCCGCGAAGCCGTGCTCGGCCTGGAGCCGGAGCATGGCGTGCTCGACCACCGTCACCAGCACCTGCTTGACCGACTCGCGCCGCCGCGCGTCACACATCACCAGCGGCACGTCCGGCGAGATGGCCAGCGCCTCGCGGACCTCCTCCAGCTCGTACTGCGGCGCGTCGTCGAACCGGTTGAGCGCCACCACGTACGGCAGGTTCCGGTTCTCGAAGTAGTCCAGCGGCGCGAAGGCGTCGGTGATCCGGCGGGTGTCCACCAGCACTGCGGCGCCCACCGCACCCCGGATGATCTCGTCCCACATGAACCAGAAGCGGGTCTGGCCCGGCGTGCCGAAGAGATAGAGGATCAGGTCCTCGGCCATGGTGATCCGGCCGAAGTCCATGGCGACCGTGGTGGTCTCCTTGCCGGGCACCTTCGACGGATCGTCGATGCCGACACCCGCCGCGGTCATCAGCGCCTCGGTGGTCAGCGGCTGGATCTCGGAGATCGCGCCGACCAGGGTGGTCTTGCCCACCCCGAAGCCGCCCGCGATGACGATCTTCGCGGAGATGATCTCCCGGCTGCGGTTCGCCCCGGCGGGGTCATAGTTCGCGAAGTCCACTTAGCACCCTTCCAAGCAGGTTCATGCGCGCCGCGAACCCCGTCGCGGGAGCGGCAGTGTGTAGCGTCAGCAGGCCCTCGGCCACCATGTCGGCGACCAGCACCCGGGTGACGCCCAGCGGCATCCGGGTGTAAGCGGCGATCTCCGCCAGCGACTGTGCCCGGCCCTCACAGACCGAGGCGATGCGGTACTTGTCGTGCCCGGCGAACCGCGCCTCGGCCGACTGGGTGGGCGTGCACGACAGCACCGCCTCGAGCGCGATGTTCTGCAACGGCTCGGTGCGGCCACGGGTGACCGCGTACGGCCGCACCAGCGCGCCACGCGGATCTCGTCGTGGTTCCATCTCGCGATCACCTCCCCTCGTACGGAGCCGACGGGCTCCGGATCACCAGGTCACCGGACGGCCGGTCAGGGCCGGACGGCGTCCCTCGGAAGCGGGACCAGCGCCTGGCCGACCCGTTCCACCAGCAGCGCCATCTCGTAGCCCACCTGACCGACGTCGCAGCTCCGCGCGGCCAGTACGGCCATCGACGAGCCGTCGCTGATCGACATGAGGAAGAGGTATCCGCTGTCCATCTCGATGACGGTCTGGAGCACCCCGCCGGCGCTGAACATCCGGGCGGCACCCTCGGTCAGGCTCACCACGCCGGACGTGATCGCGGCGAGCTGGTCGGCCCGATCCGTCGGCAGGTCGCGGGAGGAGGCGAGCAGCAGCCCGTCCGCGGACACCGCCACCACGTGGGCGATGCCCGCCACGCTGTCGGCGAAGTTGGTGAGCAGCCAACCCATGTCCTGCATGGCCGCTGGCCTGTTCATCGGTTCGTCTCCTTGGTCGAGGTGCTGTTCAGGTCCGCGCCGGCCGTCCGACCCCGCTGGACACCGCGGTGGTAGGCCGACAGCAGGCCACGTACTTCGTCCGGGGTGCGCCGGGCGGAGGCCCGGCTGCCCTTCGGCTCGATACCGCCGGGCACGAGTTGCGCCTGCGGCACCCGTTTGGGCAGGCCGGAACGGGTGGTGCCGCCGTTGCTGGGCTCCGCGGCCTTGCTGGCCCGCGACCACCCCTCATCGGCCGCCGTGCGCCACGCCTCCGGGTCGATCGGCGGCGGTGTCGGTGCCGGCGGGGGTACGGCCGCGGCGGGCGCCGGGGACGGCACCGCCGGCGGGGTGTACGGCGGTGGCGTGCTGAGCCCGCCCGCCTGGGCGCCCGGGGTGCGGGTCGGCAGCTTCGGCAGCGGCGACGCGCCGGCGGGCTGCGCGACCGCGGTGGGCTGCGCGGCGGCGGCGGGCTGCGCCGGCGGCGGCTCCTCGTCGAACCGGGGGCGGGTGAAGATGGTGGTCTCGTCCTCGCCGTGCGAGCGGAACCACACCGCCTCCATCTCCCGGAAGATCGGCGCCTCGGCCGGGCGGGCCGAGCGGGCCACCACCGGGGCCGCCGGGGCCGCCGGAGTGGGCTCGACGGCCGGGGCCGGTGCGGCCGGCTGGTAGGCCGGCGGCGCCGCCGGGGCGCCCGTCGCCGCCTCGCCGCCCGGCGTCCGGTGGGGCAGCGGGTCGAGCGCGGGGTGCGCGACCGTCGGCCCGCCCGCCGACCAGCCGGCGCCGGAGACCGGGGCCGGGGCGACGGGGGCCGGCGGGGCGGAGGCGACCGGCGCTGGCACGGTGGGCAGCGCGCCGGTCGCGCCGAGCTGGACGGCCGGGGCGGTATCCCGGGCCTCGGCCGGCGCCTGCCAGCGGGCGGGCGGCGGCGTGGCGGTGCTGCGCCACTGGTCGGCCAGGGTGGCCGTGCCGGCCCGGCCCGCGCCGGCCAGCGCGTCGGAGGCACCCACCTGGCTGAGCGGGGACTGCTCGACGGCGAGCGGCTGGCGCGGGCGGGTCAGCGGGGCCTGGCCCCGGTTCGCCGGCAGCACCACCGTGGCGTTCGGCAGGGTGACCTGGGCGACGGTGCCGCCCTCGACGTTGCGGCGCAGCTCGACCCGGATCCCGTAGCGGGAGGCGAGCCTGCTGACCACGGCCAGACCCATCAGCCGGAACGCGGCCACGTCGACCGTGGGCGGGGCGGCCAGCCGGCGGTTGAGCGAGTCGAGCTGCTCGTCGCTGAGCCCGAGGCCGCGGTCCTCGACCTGGATGAGCACGTAGTCGCGGATCCGGCGGCCGTCGGCCACCACGATGGTGTTCGGCGGCGAGAACCGCGTGGCGTTGTCCAGCAGCTCGGCGACCAGACGGACCACGTCGTTGACCGCGTGCGCGGCGACCGAGATGTCGGTGTCGACCGTGCCGAACTCGATCCGGTTGTAGAGCTCCACCTCGGACTGGGCGGCGCGCAGCACGTCGACCAGGAGCGCGTCGTCGCGGCGCGGCACGGCCGAGTCGGCTCCGGCAAGCACCAGCAGGTTCTCGTCGTTGCGGCGCATCCGGGTGGCCAGGTGGTCCAGCTCGAAGAGCTGGGCCAGTCGCTTCGGGTCCTCCTCGCTGCGCTCGATCGCGTCCAGCTCGCCGATCATCCGGTCGACCAGGCTCTGCGAGCGGCGGGCCAGGTTGAGGAACATCGCCGAGACGCTGGTCCGCAGGGCGGCCTGCTCGGCGGCCACCCGGACCGCCTCCCGGTGGACCACGTTGAACGCCGACGCCACCTGGCCGACCTCGTCGCGGTTGGTCAGCTTGATCGGGTCCCGGACCTGCTGGACGATCTCGTCCACGCCGCCGTCGCCGATGGCGTTGACGTTCTGCAGCCGACTCACCGCATCGGGCAGGTCGTGGTTCGCCACCGCCAGCGCGCCCTCGCGCAGCCGGCGCAGCGAGTCGTTGAGCGAGCGGGCCAGCACCACGGCCAGCGTCACGGCGATCGCCAGGGTGAGCAGCACCAGCAGGCTCTCCACGACGGCCTGCCGGATGACGTCGGAGCGCACCGCGTCGGCGTCGGCGAGCAGCTCGTCCTGGAGCTGGATCTCGGCCCACCGCATCAGGTCGCCGACCGCGCCGACCGCCGCGGCGGCCTCGTCCCGGGTGACCAGCGGGACCTGACCGACCGAGCGGGAGATGTCGTTGGCGACCCGGTCGGAGAGCAGCACGGCGTCGCCGGAGACGGTGCGGTCCACCAGGGACCGTTGGGCCGGCTCGGCGGCCCGGGAGAAGGACAGCAGGGCCTCCTGCTGGCCGGTCAGGGTGGCCACGAAGGAGGAGAACTGCTCCTCGTCGATCCGGCCGGCGGAGAGCGCCGTGAAGGCGACCGCCTCCTCCTCGGCGACCTCCGCCTTGGCGTGGGCGAAGGCGGCCACCGCGCGGCGGGCGTCGGCCAGGGCCTCCGCGCCGGGCTGCTGGGCCAGCGTGTCGCCGTACGCGACGAGGTCGTCGAGGATGATGCCGTAGCGCAGGCTCGCCTCGGAGACCGGCATCTGCTGCCGGTCCAGCACCTCCTGGCGGGTGCCGTTGAGCGTCGCCAGGTGGTCGTCGATCACCTTGAGCCGGTCGCGCACCGAGGCCGGCACGTCGCCGAGCCTGCCCCGCTCGTCCCGGTAGGCCGCGATCCGCTCGTCCGTGCTGCGGACCCGCAGGTTGTAGGCGTCCGGCTTCTGGTTGGGCGCGACCAGGAAGGACGCCGCCGCCATCCGCTCCTTGTGCAGGTCCTGAGTGAGCGCCGAGACGTCGATCGACAGCGCGGTCAGCGACCGGATCCGGTTGGCCTCGTACGCGCCCTCGCCGACCGAGACGAGTCGGATAGTTGCCAGTGCGATGACGGCCGCGACCGGGACGACGAGGATGAGGGCGAGCTTGGAGCGGATCCGCGCGTCACGCAGCCGAGGCAGGCGCCGGCGCCGGTTCCGCCCATCGGCGTCGGGGCTCTCGGGCAGGGTCGTAGGTCCGGTGCTCACGACATCGCCTCCGTCGTTTCTTCCACGCTTGACCCGCCGACCCGTGCCTGGTGCAGCGGCCAGCGCCACGCGCGGCACGGCCGCGATTTCATCAGACGAGATCCTGTTTGGGAAGCGGCAGTGAGGCAGGAAACGGTCGGGGCTGACGCAACCCGTGATCCGATCACCTAATACCTTCTTTTCTCCAGCCCCCTGAACAGGGCATGTCACTCCAGAGTGGTCGGATGCATCTGCGCAGTAATTGTCGGTTAACGTTCCGTGTCCCCAGCATGTGGGACGGCTGTCCCGAAACGACTCCCGGCATCCGCGCTTGACCACAGGGCCCGGCATTGGCAAGGTTTTGCAGGCTTCGCGCACACCGTACGGCACACCAATCCCGATCCTCCACTGAGGACGGACGAGCGGCGGTGGTCGGGCGCTGGCCCGCGCCGCACCTGGAGGACTGAGTTGAGCCCCATCCGCTCCGCGAGCATCGCGGTGCTCGCATCGGCCGTGCTGGCCACCACGCTCACCGGCTGCGGGATCGGCGGGGAACCGCGGGACACCAGTCCGATCGTGATCGCCGCGGACCTCGAACTGTCCGGCGCCTACGCATCGATCGGCAAGGTCTACCAGCGGGCCCTGGAACTGAAGAAGGAGCAGTTGAACTCCTCCGGCGCGCTGGGTGGCCGGAAGATCGAACTGAAGGTGAAGGACAACCGCTCCGACGCCGCGGAATCGTTGCGGAACATCAACGATTTCAGCGCTGACTCGCGGGTCAGCGCCATCATCATGGGCGGCTGCAACGAATGTGCGATCGGGGCCGCCCGCACGATCGGTGAGAAGCTCATTCCCACCATCGCGCTCGCCTCCTCCGGGGAGGTCACGGAACCCGTCGCCGAACGCCGCTATGTCTTCAAGCTGGCGCCGAATGCGGCGGACAGCGCCGCGGCCCTCACCACCGAGCTGGTCCGCCGCAACATCCGCAAGGTGGCCGTGCTGCACAGCGCCGACAAGTACGGCGAGGAGGGGCTGGCCGCGTTGGACAGCCAGTTCGACAAGGCCGACATCAAACTGACCCGCGCCGAGTCGGTGCGGACCACCGACACGGAGGTCAGCACCCAGATCGCCAACCTGACCGCCAAGAAGCCCGACGCGATGGTCGTCTGGACCCCGCCGGAGCAGGCGTCCCTGGCGGCCGCCACCGCCCGACAGGGCCGCTACCCGGGCGCGCTCTTCTTCGACGCCTCGGCGGCCGGTGACCTCTTCCTGGGCGCCTCCGCCCGGTCCACCGAGCAGACCACCCTGATCTTCACCCAGACCATGGTGATCGACGACGTCATCGCCACCACCCCGGCCAAGGCCGCCCGGCGGCAGTGGTTCCAGGAGTACACGGCCCGGTTCGGCGGCTACAACGGCTTCTCGTCGTTCGCCGCCGACGCCGTCCAGCTCATCGCCGACGCCGAACTGCGGGCCGGCGGCGAGCCGGGCGAGGTGGACCGGGGCGCCCTGCGCGAGGTCCTGGAGACCGCGCAGCTCGACGGCCTCTCCGGGCCGATCCGGATGACCCCGGACAACCACTCCGGCCTGATGCCGCAGGCGCTGACCACGCTCGTCGCCCGCGGCGGTCGCTGGCGCCTGGCCGGCTAGTCGCGGCGGCTTCCCGGCAGGAGGCGGAGACGCCTCCTGCCGGGAGCAGCCGTCAGCGGGCCGAGGTGGTGGCGCGGACCCACGGCAGGGCCAGGCGCTCGACCAGGCTGAGGGCCGAGTAGAGCACGATGCTCATCACCGCCACCAGCACGATCGCCGCCCACGCGGTCGCGGTGTCGCCGGCGCCGTTGTACTGGAGGATCTGGTAGCCCAGCCCCGGCCGGTCCGAGTAGAACTCCCCGATCACCCCGCCGATCGCGGCCAGCGGCATGGCCACCTTCAACCCGACGAAGATCTGCGGCAGCGCGGCCGGGAAGCGGACCTTCCGGAACGCCTGCCACCAGGACGCGTTCAGCGAGCGGCCCAGCTCGGCCAGGTCCGCGGGAGTGGTGGTCAGCCCGGTCGCCGTGGAGAGCACGATCGGGAAGAAGCAGAGCAGGAACACCATGGTCAGGATGGGCTTCTGCCCCCAGCCCACCGAGATCACCAGCAGCGGGCCGAAGGCGATCTTCGGCACCGCGTTGACCGCCACGAGCAGCGGGGCGAACATCCGCTCCACCCGGCTGGACGCGGCCAGCGCCATCCCGATCAGCACCCCGGCGAGCGACGAGAGCAGGAAGCCGAGCAGGGTCATCCAGGTGGTGATGCCCAACGCCGGCAGCAGCACGTCGGTGGTGCCGACCAGCGAACGCCACACCGCCTGCGGCGGGGGCAGCGCGGCCGGGTGGACCAGATGCAGCCCCGACGTGACCAACCACCAGGCGGCCACCGCGATGACCAGCCCGAGCGCCGGCAGGCCCACCGCCGCCGGGCGTACGACGAGCCGGCGCGGAGCGGTGGCGGGCTCCACCGGTGCCGGCGCCCCGGTGCGGGTCCCGGTCAACTGCGTCAACGTGTCCTCCTCTCTCGGCCGGCGCGACGACCGGCACGCGAAGGGGGTGCGCCCCGCCGGGTGTCCCGGCGGGCCGCACCCCCGTTGCCCGAGCCGACCGGTCAGGCCTTCGGCGCGAGGTTGAAGTCGATGATCTGGTCGGGGGTGAGATTCTGCTTGAGCGCGCCCGCGCCCTGGAGCAGGGCGATGGTCTTGGCCACCCGTTCGTTGTCCACGGTGCCGATCGCGGTGCCGGAGTTGTTGGAACGGACGTACGCGGCCATCAGCTGGAGCTCGGCGGCGGCCGCGGCCGGGTTGGCGGCCGGCACGTTCTTCTTCAGGATCTCGCCCGCCTCCTCCGGGTGGGCCAGCGAGTAATCCAGGCCCTTGAGCAGCGCCGTGGTGAAGCGCTTGACCATCTCCGGCTTCTCCTTGGCGATCTTGCTGGACGTGACCAGCACGTTGCCGTAGAGGTCCTGCATCACGTTGCTGTACGGCAGCACGACCGGCGTCTTCTTGGTCACCGTCTGGATGGTGGGCTGGCCGACCACGAACTGGCCGATGCCGTCGACCGCGCCCGAGCCGAGCATGCCGATGAGACCCTGCGCCTCACCGTTGACCCAGGTCACCTTGCTGGCGTCGATGCCGGCCAGCTTGGCGTACGTCGGGAAGAGCATGCGCACGACGGAGGTGGGGGTGTCGGCGAGCTTCTTACCCTCGAGGTCCTTCGGAGTGGCGATGTTCTTGCCCTCGACCGTGGCGATGGCGGCCATGGTGCGCTGCTGGATCGCCGCCACGGCGACGAAGTCCTTGGCCTGACCGTTGGCGTACAGGAGGATCGCGCCGGTCAGGTCGACCGGGGCGAAGTCCGCCTGACCCCCGGCGACCTGGACCACCCCACCGGTGCCCTGGCCGGGCTTGATGTCGACGTCGAAGCCGGCCTCCTTGAAGAAGCCCTTCTCCTTCGCCACCCAGGCATAGGAGTCACGGCCGAAGTTGCCGAACGAGGTGAGGTAGGTCACCTTCTCCAGCGCCGCGCCGTTGCCGCCCTTGGCGTCCTCCGACTTGTCCGAGTCGCTGCTGCAACCGCCGACGAGGGCGAGGGCGGTGGACAGCGCGGCGGCGGCGACCGTACGGGTCAGCCTTCTCATCAGTGCACCATGTCCTTTCCGACCAGGGCATGTTCGCCCGGTCGGGTCGTGGGTCCGACGGTGTCGGCAGGAGGGGGCGCCGACGGGACCGTCGTGAGGGGACTCTTCGCGCGCAACAGCGTACGAGAAGGCCGATGACGTCAGGCGGGCGTACGGGTTGCGGAACGGAAACGAAAGTGCCTGACGGAAAGGAGACTGACGTCCACCCTGGATGGTGCTATAAGGACGCCTGCCCGCTACGCTAGCCCGGCTCACGACAGCGACTGTGGAAGGGAGCCGGCGGGAGATGATCCGACTGTCCGGGGTGTCCCGCACCTTCGACGGCCGCTCGGGGCGGGTCGAGGCGCTGCGCGGCATCGACCTCGACGTCGCCGACGGTGAGTTCGTGGCCGTCCTCGGCCGCTCCGGGTGCGGCAAGTCCACCCTGCTCCGCATGGTCGCCGGCCTGCTCCCGGTCACCGAGGGCGAGATCACCGTGGCCGGCACGCCGATCACGAAGCCCCGCCAGGACGTCGCCATGCTGTTCCAGCGGCCCGCGCTGCTGCCCTGGCGCACCGTTCTGGACAACGTCCTGCTGCCGGTGGAGATCTTCGGCTGGAGCCGGGCCAAGCACCGCGACCGGGCCCGCGAACTGCTGGAGATGGCCGGGCTGGGCGGCTTCGAGAAGCGCCTCCCCCACGAGCTCTCCGGCGGCATGCAGCAGCGGGTCTCGCTCTGCCGCTCGCTGATCGGCGAGCCCCGGGTGATGCTCATGGACGAACCCTTCTCCGCGCTCGACGCACTCACCCGCGAGGAACTCTCCGGCGAACTCCAGCGGGTGCACATGGAGACGAAGGCGACAATCGTCTTCGTCACCCACTCGATCGACGAGGCGGTGCTGCTCGCCGACCGGGTCGTCGTGCTCAGCCCGCGCCCCGGCCGGATCCGCGAGGTCGTCGAGGTGGCCGTGCCCCGGCCCCGCACCCTGGGCCGCCACGCGCACCTGGCCGAGGTGGCCCGGATCAGCGCCGAGCTGCACGAACTGCTGATGGAGCGCGACGCCACCGAGGGCGTCGTCGCGGGAGGAGTCTGACCATGCGGGTGTCCGTCTTCACCGAGCCGCACCGCGGTGCGAGCTACGACGACCAGCTCCGGTTCGCCCGGCTGGTCGAGGAGACCGGCTTCGAGGGCTTCTTCCGGGCCGACCACTACCGCGCCATGGGCGACGAGCCCGGGCTGCCCGGCCCCACCGACGCCTGGCTGACGCTGGCCGCGCTGGCCCGGGAGACCTCCCGGATCCGGCTCGGCACCCTGGTCACCTCGGCCACCTTCCGGCTGCCCGGGCCGCTGGCCGTGATGGTCGCCCAGGTCGATCAGATGAGCGGCGGCCGGGTCGAGCTGGGCATCGGCGCCGGCTGGTTCGAGCGCGAACACACCGCTTACGGCATCCCGTTCCCGGCCGTCACCGAGCGGTTCGACCGGCTGGCCGAACAGCTGGAGATCGTCACCGGGCTGTGGCGCACCCCGCTCGGCGAGACCTACAGCTTCACCGGGGACCACTACCGGCTGGTCGACGCGCCCGCGCTGCCCAAGCCGGTGCAGCAGCCCGGCCCGCCGGTGATCGTCGGCGGCCGCGGCCCGAAGCGCACCCCGGAACTGGCCGCCCGGTACGCCGACGAATTCAACATGCCGTTCAAGACCGTCGCCGACACGGCCGCCGCGTACGAACGGGTCCGCGAGGCGTGCGACCGGACCGGCCGCGCCGCGTCGGAACGGGCGCCGCTCGTGCTCTCCGCCGGGATCGTGGTGGCCATCGGGCGCACCGACGCGGAGGCGCAGCGCCGGGCCGCGCCGCTGCACGTCAAGAGCGCGCTCCCGCCGGAGGACCCGGTGGTCGGCTCCCCCGCTCAGCTCGTCGACCGGCTCGGCGAGTTCGCCGCGATCGGGGCCACCCGGGTGCATCTGCGGCTGATCGACTTCGACGACCTCGACCACGTGGAGCTCATCGCCGCCGAGGTGCTCCCCCAGCTGGGCGGACCACGATGACCGACCTCTCCGCCGACGTCGAACTCGGTCCGGTGGGCCAGGAGATCGTCTTCGAGAACGACCGGGTACGCGTCTGGCACATCCGGCTGGAGCCGGGCGAGCGGCAGCCGCTGCACCGGCACGACCACCCGTACCTGGTGGTGGCGGTCCAGGGCGCCAAGAACGTGGTGCAGACCATCGACGGCACCACCATCGACGCCGACGAGCCGACCGGCGGGGTGGTCTACCGCGACCCCGGCGCCGTGCACATGCTGACCAACGTCGGCGACACCACGTACCTGGCCCGGCTGGTCGAGCTGAAGTAGCCACGCCGACGCCATCTCGCCGCGCCACGGGTGGCAAGGTGGCGATCGGGTGCACCGGGCCGTAACGTGCCCGACATGGCCTTTCGGACGTGGGGCAGGCTGCTGCTCACGGCGCTCGGCGTGAGCGTGCTGGCCGGGGCCGGCCAGCTGGGCATCGCGTACGGCTTCGGCGCCGTACGCCTCGACGGCGCGTTCGTCGACGACTCGGTGAACCGGTGGCCCGCCCAGCTCGCCTGGGTCGGCTGGTTCGCCGCGGTCGCCACGGTCGCCGGGGCCGTCCTCACCGAACGCCTCGCCCGCCGGGACGACTCCCCGGCCGGCACCACCGAGCTGCTCTCCATCGCCGGCGTCAGCGGGCTGGGCGCGATCGTGGTCGCCCCGCTCTGCATGCAGCCGGCCCGCGCCGCCGAGCTCGGCGGCACCGTCGACCCGGTGTGGGCGGTCGGCATCTGCGCCATCCTCGGCGCGGTGGTCGGGGCGGGCGCGGCGATCGCCGTGCTGCTCAAGCCACCGTTCGGCTGGAGCATCGCGCTCACCGCCGCGGCCGTCTGGCTGCTCGCCCTGATCTCCGTGGCGCCGTCGGTCGCGTCGGCCGGCACGCTGCCCACCGTACGTCTCGGTGTCCTCGAACCGTCCTGGCTGGATGCGGCCACGGCCGAGCGCCTGGCCATGCTGCTGCTGCCCACCCTGGCCCTGCTGGCCGGCGCGGCGGTCGGCGCGCTGGCCCGCCGGGCCGGCTACCTGCCGCTGGTCGGCGGCGCGGCCGGCGCGGCCGGCCCGGTCCTGCTGGCCTTCGCCTACCTGACCGCCGGCCCCGGCACCGCGGCCGACCGCTACCAGCTCGCGCCCTACTACGGCGCGCTCATCGCGGTCGCCGCCGGAGCGCTCGGCTCGACCGCCACCACGGTGCTGCCCCGACCGGTGACCACGGCCGACGAGCCCGGCGCCATCGAACCGACCGACATCCTCCAGGCCCTGCCGCCGTCGCCGGCCACTCCGGACCCGCCCAACCCGGCCGACCCGGCTTCCGCCGCCCCGCTGCCCGTGCGCCCCGCCGGGGCCCCCAGCCCCGCCCACTGGGACTGGCCGGCCGCCGGCGGGCTCACCCCGGCACCCGTACCGGCCGGGCTCACCCGCCGGCCCCAGGGTCGTCCCGCCCCCGAGCGGCCGGCGGACCCGGACGAGGCGACACCGGTGCACGGGCCGGGCTTCGCCGTCGAGCGCGACGCGACCCGGCCGGGCTCGATGCGACACCGGTTCGACGCGGCACCTCCCTCCGACGCCGCCGGGGCGAGCGGTCCGGCCCCGGACGCGCACGGTGCGGACAGGCCGGCCGTCGCGCCCGGCACCCCGGCATGGCCCGGCACGGCCGACGAGATCGCCGCGCGGCACTTGGCGCCGGCCCCGGACGGACCGTCCGCGACGGCGGCCGTCGCGCCGGGCGTGGCCCACGAGGTGACCTCGGACGGCCACGGTTTCGACGAGCCGACCGCGTCCGCCCCCTCCCCGGAGCAGGGCTCGGACTTCCCACGTCCGGACCGGCCGTCCGAGGACACCAGCCTCGGGAAGCTGCCCGGGTCGCCGCCCCCGGGACGGCGGACCTCGGCCATCGACGTGCTCGCCGCCGGCCGCCCGACCCCGCCGGCGGGACCGGAGCCGGTCACGCGTCCCACCCCGCCGGCGGAGCCCGCCTTCCCGGCGGCAGCGCACACCGAGGGCACGAGGGCCACCGGCCGGACCGAGGCACCGGCCGTCGCAGCGGAACCGGTCACGCCTCCCGGGCCGACGGCGGAGCCGGTGCTCCCGGCGGCCACGAGGACCACGGGCCGGACCGAATCCTCGGCCGTCGCGCCGCGTCCGGCGCTGGACCGGACGGAAGCGGCGGCGGAGCCCGAGGTGGCCGAGGCCGTCCCCGCCGAGCCGGCGCCGACGGCCACTCCGACGCGGCCGACGCGATCCAGGCGGAGCCGCGCCGCCGCCTCCTCGACACCCACGCCCCGCTCGGCGGACGACACGCCCTCGCCGGCCCGGCCGGCGGACGACGCTCGGCCAGTGGCCCGACCGGCGGACGACGCTCCGTCGGCGGCCCGATCGGCGGACGATGCCACCCTGGCGGGCGCCCCCGGCACGGCGGCAGCGGCCGAGGCGAGTGATTCCACAACGGCCGCGCCGGCTCCGGCCGGCCGCGCGAAGCGCACCCGCAAGCCGCGTACCACCCGGACGGCCCCGGACCAGGCGCCCGAGCCGACCCCGACCACCGCACCCGCCAGCACCACCGAGCCGACCGCGACCACCGCGGACACCACGGCTGCGCCGGTCACCGCCACGGTGGACGGCACCTCCGCGCGAGCCGGAAGCAGGCGGGACGGCACCGCCGCCGAGCCGGCCGGAAGCGGGCCCGACCACCCCTCCACGCCGGCCGAAGGCATCCCGGCCACCACCGCGCAGACCCCGTCGACCGGCGCCGAGGAGCCCGGGACGGCGCGGCCCGCGGACGTGCCGGGGGCGCCGGCACCGGCGGAGGCGAACCCGAGCGGCGGCGGCACGCCGGCCGCAGGCGAGCGGCGGAGCTTCTTCTTCGACCCGGAGCCGGTGCCGGCCGACCTGCCCGAGCCCCCGGCGTCACCCCGGCCGCGGATCCCGATCTTCGAGGACGTGACCCCGGGCAACGTCCGGCCGGCCTGGCCGGTCGCGCCCGCCGCGAACTGGCCGGTCACCCCGCGCGGTGGCACGCAGCCGGCAGCACCGGACGGCCCGGCCGCCGGTCGGGACGCCGGCGCCGAGGGCGCCCCGGCTGCCGGCCCCGCCCGGCCCGAGCCGGCGCCACGTCCCCGGCACCGGGCCCTGCCCGACCTGGGCCGGAGCACCGGCTGGGAAGCCCTCGCCAGCGCCCGCCCCGCCGGCCCGACCGCCCCGCCGCCCACCCCCCGGACCCCGGACACCACCGCCCCCACCGGCCCGGTCCCGGCGGACACCGACTCCAGCGGTCCGGCCCCGGAGACCACGGGCCGGCTCCCGAAGACCACCGGCCCCGAGGCCGGCGGCGCCACCGACCGGGCCCCGGAGGTCGCCAGCCCGGTCCTTCCGGCCTGGGACGGTCCGGTCCCGGAGGCGACCGGCGGCGCATCCGGCGGCCGGCACGCCGACGGGTCCGGGGCCGGCGCGGACCCCGAGGCGGCCGGCGGGAAGTCCAAGGCCCGGCGCAGCCTGTTCCGACGTAACCGCGGCAAGGGTGCCGAGCCGGGCGAGGTCGACCGCGAAGCCGAACCGCTCGCCGCCCAGGACGAGGAGTACGTCGACTGGGTCGCCGGGCTCGCCTCGGACGACAACGCGGACGACGCCCGGTCGCTGCGTACCGGCCGGCACCACCGCGACTGAGCCTGCCGGGGCCGGGTCGACCAGCGGCCCGGCCCCCGGCGGCGCTCAGGCGAGCGGCAGGTAGACCTGCGAGCCGCCGGCCACGAACTCCTCGGACTTGTCCTTCATGCCGCGCGCCGCGTAGTCCTTCAGCTCCTGGGTGATCTTCATGGAGCAGAACTTCGGCCCGCACATCGAGCAGAAGTGCGCGGTCTTCGCCGGCTCCGCCGGCAGCGTCGCGTCGTGGTACGACCGGGCGGTCTCCGGGTCCAGCGCCAGGTTGAACTGGTCCTCCCAGCGGAACTCGAAGCGGGCCTTGGAGAGCGCGTCGTCCCAGGCCTGCGCCCCGGGGTGGCCCTTGGCCAGGTCGGCCGCGTGCGCCGCGATCTTGTACGCGATCACGCCCGCCTTCACGTCGTCCCGGTCGGGCAGCCCGAGGTGCTCCTTCGGGGTGACGTAGCAGAGCATGGCGGTGCCGAACATGCCGATCATCGCGGCGCCGATGGCCGAGGTGATGTGGTCGTACGCGGGCGCGATGTCGGTGGTCAGCGGGCCGAGCGTGTAGAACGGCGCCTCGTGGCACCACTCCTGCTGGAGGTCCACGTTCTCCTTGATCTTGTGCATGGGCACGTGGCCGGGGCCCTCGATCATCACCTGCACGTCGTGCGCCCAGGCGACCTTCGTCAGCTCGCCGAGCGTGCGCAGCTCGGCGAACTGCGCCTCGTCGTTGGCGTCCGCGATCGAGCCGGGCCGCAGCCCGTCGCCGAGCGAGAACGTCACGTCGTACTGCGCGAGCAGCGCGCACAGCTCCTCGAAGTGGGTGTAGAGGAAGTTCTCCTCGTGGTGCGCCAGACACCAGGCCGCCATGATCGAGCCGCCGCGGGAGACGATGCCGGTCACCCGGTCCACCGCCAGCGGCACGTACGGCAGCAGCACCCCGGCGTGCACCGTCATGTAGTCGACGCCCTGCTCGGCCTGCTCGACCACCGTCTCGCGGAACACCTCCCAGCTCAGCTTCACCGGGTCCCCGCCGACCTTCTCCAGCGCCTGGTAGATCGGGACGGTGCCGATCGGCACCGGCGAGTTCCGCACGATCGCCTCGCGGGTCTCGTGGATCCGCTTGCCGGTGGACAGGTCCATCACGGTGTCCGCGCCCCAGCGGGTGGCCCAGGTCAGCTTCTCCACCTCCTCGGCGACCGAGGAGGTCACGGCCGAGGTGCCGATGTTGGCGTTGACCTTGACCAGGAACGCCTTGCCGATGATCGCCGGCTCGCACTCCGGGTGGTTGACGTTGAGCGGCAGCACGGCCCGGCCGGCCGCGATCTCGTCCCGGACGAACGCCGGCGCGACCCCCTCCCGGATCGCCACGAACTCCATCTCCGGCGTGACGATGCCGGCCCGGGCGTACGCGAGCTGCGTGGGCCCGCGACCGTCCCCGCCGGCCAGCGGGGTGCCGGCGCCGCGCACGGGTGCGACGTCCCCGCGGGCCGCGATCCATGGCCCGCGCAGCGGTGGCAGCCCCACCTCCGGCTCGGATCCCGGGCCGGAGGTGTCGTAGAGCCGGACCGGCGGGTTGTCCCCGGTCAGCACCACCTCGGCGAACGGCACCCGGATGTCCGGACGTGACCCCTCGACCCAGACCTTGCGACGTGCGTGCATGACAGCCTCCCTGTCGCTCATGCGGACCAGCCGAAGTGGTCCAGCGGGCCGTGTCCCGCGCCCAGCTCCCAGTGCCGCGCGCCGGTCAACGCGCGGCTCACGTACTCCTTGGCGGCGGCCACCGCGACCGGCACCGGGTCACCGGCCGCCAGCCGGACGGCGATCGCCGCCGAGAACGAGCAGCCGGTGCCGTGGTGGTGCCGGGTCGGCACCCGGGGCGCGCGCAGCAGCGTGGTCGCGCCGCCGCCGGCCAGCACGTCCACCGACTCGCCGGCCGCGTCCACGTCGCCGCCGGTCACCACCACGTGCGCCGGGCCGGCGGCCGCCAGCGCCTCGGCGGCCGCGACCAGCTCCTCGACCGTGGTCACCGGGCGTCCGGTGAGGGCCGCGGCCTCCGCGCAGTTCGGCGTCGCCACCTCGGCGTACGGGAGCAGCCGCTCGACGGCCGACACCACGCCGAGCCGGTGCCCGCTGGTGGCGACGAGCACCGGGTCGACGACCAGGTGGGGAAGGCGGCCCGCCTTCGCCGCCTCGACCACCGCGTCGGCGACCGCGGGAGTGCCGAGCATGCCGGTCTTCACGGCGCGGACGGTGAAGTCGCCGAGCACGCTGTCGAGCTGGTCGCGCACGGTCTGCGGGGGCAGGGGCAGCACGGCGTCCACGCCCCGGGTGTTCTGCGCGGTGACCGCGGTGATCACGCTGGTGCCGTAGGCCCCGAGGGCGGCGAAGACCTTGAGGTCGGCCTGGATGCCGGCGCCACCGCCCGAATCGGATCCGGCGATCGTGAGCAGGGTCGTCGGCGTCATGGCTCTCCCCTGGTTGCGGTGGGGGCTGGTCGGGCCGCCCCGTGACCGGCCCGACCAGCGAATTCGTGGGCCGCCGTGAGCGCGGCGGCGACCTCGGCGGGGTCCTCGGCGCGCATCAGGGCGCCGAGCACGGCCACCCCGGCGGCGCCGGCCGCGACGCACTCCCGGACCTGTGCCGGGGTTTCGACGCCGCCCAGGGCGAGCACCGGGACGCGGCTGGTCGCGATCAGTTCGCGGAGCCCGGCGGGGTGCAGGGGTGGGCCGTAGCCGGGTTTGGTCCGCGTCGGGAAGACCGGCGACAGGGTCACGTAGTCCTCCGTGGTGAGTCGGGCCAGCTCGGCGGCGTCGTGGCAGGAGCGACCGACCAGTCCGGCGGCCGGTGGCGGGTACGGGCCGGCGGCGGGCAGGTGCACGGCGTCGCCGTCGAGCGGGTCGGGCCCGGCGACGATGAGCCGGCCGCCGGCGTCGGCGAGGATCGCGCGCAGCTCGGCGGCCAGCGCCGCCCGCTCGGCCCGGGGCAGGTCCTTCTCCCGCAGCACCACCCAGCGCACTCCCCCGGCCACGGCCGCCTCGACGACCTCGGCCAGCGGCCGCCGCGCCAGCCGCCGGTCGGTCAGCAGCACGACGCCCGACGGCAGGGTGCGGTCCGGCCGCGCGCCGAGAGCGACGGAAGCGGGTGCCGTCACAGGTCCGGCCTCCCCTCGTCGGGGGTGGAGGCGAGCGCGTGGAAGCGGCGGGCGATCCGGCCCGCCCCGTACGCCAGCCGCCCCGCCTCGACCGCGTGCCGCATGGCGGTCGCCATCGCCACCGGGTCGACGGCCCGGGTGACCGCGCTCGCCAGCAGCACGGCGTCACAGCCCAGCTCCATGGCGAGCGCGGCGTCGGAGGCGGTGCCGATCCCGGCGTCGAGGATCACCGGCACGTCGACCCCCTGCCGGATCAGCCGGATGTGGTGCGGGTTGGTGACCCCCAGCCCGGATCCGATCGGCGCGCCGGCGGGCATCACGGCCGCACAGCCCACGTCGGCCAGCCGCCGGGCCAGGATCGGATCGTCCGAGGTGTACGGCAGGACCGTGAACCCGTCGGCCACCAGCTCCTCGGCGGCGCGCAGCAGCTCCACCCCGTCGGGCAGCAGCGTGCGCTCGTCGCCGATCACCTCCAGCTTCACCCACTCGGTGTCGAACGCCTCCCGGGCCAGCTGCGCCACCTTCACGGCCTCGGAGGCGGTGTGGCAGCCGGCCGTGTTCGGCAGCAGCCGTACCCCGCACCGGTCCAGCAGGTCGAGCAGGCCGCCGGCGGCGGCCGGTGCGGTGTCCACCCGGCGCAGCGCCAGGGTGACCAGTTCGGTGCCGGAGGCGCGGATGGCCTGCTCCAGCACGTGCAGGTTGCCCGCGCCGCCGGTGCCGAGGATGAGCCGGGAGCCGAAGGCCACCCCACCGATCGCGAAGGACATCGGCTCACCCGCCCTGGGCGGCGCTGAGCACCTCGACCCGGTCGCCGTCGCGCAGCACGGCAGCCGCCCAGCCGCCGCGCGGCACCACCTCGCCGTTCACCGCGACCGCGAGGCCGCGCTCCTGGGCGGTGACCGCGCGGACCACGTCGGCGACTGTCGAGCCACCGGGCAGGTCCCGTCCCGCGCCGTTGACGATCAGTTCCACCTGGGCTCCTTCCCGAACCGGTCCGGGGTGAAGGGGGCGAGCATCGGGTCCGGCTCGCCGGTGACGATCAGCTCGGTGACCAGGTCGGCGGTGACCGGGGTGAGCACGATGCCGTGCCGGTGGTGCCCGGTGGCGACGAGCACGCCGGGCCGGCCGGGCAGCGGCCCGATGATCGGCGCGTTGTCCGGCGTGCCGGGGCGCAGCCCGGCGGTCGCCTCCACCAGGTCGTACTCGGCCAGCTCCGGCACCAGGTCGACGGCGGCGCGGAGCAGCCGGAGCACCGCCCCGGCGGTCACCTCGGTGTCGGCGCGCTCCTCGACGGTCGCCCCGACCACGACCTCGCCGCTGTCCCGGGGCACGAGATAGACCGACTCGCCGTCGGCGTACCCCCGGATCACGTGCCGGAAGTCCGGCGCGCCGCGACCGGGCGCGCGGAGCCGGAGCACCTGGCCCTTGACCGGCCGGACCGGCACCCCCGTCAGCGCGGCGGCGCCGCAGCCGGCCGCCACCACGGTGACCTCCGCGTCCACCTCGGACAGCGCGCCGACCCGGGCCGGGCTCAGCACCGCGCCGACCCGCTCGGCCGCCGCCCGCAGCGCGGGGACCAGCCGGCGCGGGTCGACCTGGTGGTCGCCGGGCGCGACCGCGCCGCCACGCACGCGCGGGGCCAGCGCCGGCTCGCGGTCGCGCAGCTCCGAGGGGCGCAGCAGCGTGATCGGCAGTCCCAACCCCTGCTGGTACGACCAGAGCCGCCGCGCCTCGGCCAGGTCGTCGGCGGTGAGCCCGACCACCAGGGTGCCGTCGGCCCGGTAGCCGACGTCGGCGCCGGCCGCCTCGGCCAGGTCGGCGGCGAAGCGGGGCCAGCGGGCGGCGGACTCGGCGAGCAGGGCGGTCAGCTCGTGCTCACCGAAGTACGCCTCGGCGACCGGGGAGAGCATCCCGGCGGCGACGTGCGAGGCCCCGGAGCCGGGAGCGGGATCGTGGACGGTCACGCGCAGCCCACGGGACGCGCACCGCCACGCGATCGCCAGCCCGACCGGTCCCGCCCCCACGATGGCGACGTCCGGTCGGGTCAGCACGCCAGCGCCTCGATCAGCTCGGCGGTCGTGCGGCCGGGATCGGGGCTGCCGGACAGCGCACCGACCACCGCCACCCCGTACGCCCCGGCGGCCCGCAACGCCGGCACCGACGCGGCGGTCACCCCGCCGATGGCGATCACCGGCACGTCCACGGCACCGGCCACCGCGCGCAGCCCGGCCGGGCCGATCGGCTCGGGCAGGCCGGACTTGGTGGTGGTCGCGTGACAGGGGCCCACGCCCAGGTAGCTGGCCCCGGCGGCGACCGCCGCGGCGGCGCCGCCCGGCTCCCGCGCGGTCGCGCCGAGCACGGCGCCGACGCCGAGCACCCGGCGGGCGGCCGCCACCGGCAGGTCCTCCGCGCCGACGTGGCCCCCGGCGGCGCCGACCGCCAGCGCCACGTGCAGCCGGTCGTTGACCAGGCACGTCGCCCCGTACGGCCGGCACAGCCCGACCACCCGGCCGGCCAGCTCGTACGCCTCCCGATCGGTGGCGTCGTCCTCCACCCGGACCTGGACGACCAGCTCGGCGCGGGCCACCGGCAGGGCGGCACGCAGCACAGCGAGGGGCTCCCGCCCCGGCCGGGTGTCGGTGATCAGATGCAGTCGTCCCAGGGACGGCACGGCAACTCTCCTCCCTGCGCCGGCATTACCCGGATCAGGTTCGACGGTCGGGGGCTTCCAGCCCCCCTCTCAGCCCGGTGGCACCGGGCTCCCGTGGGTCACTTGCGGGCCTACCGTACGACGTGGGCGCGGATCCGCCAAGGGGCGGATGGGGAATTTCCCACCGACCGTCCCAGATGGAGCACGGGGACAGCGCGTGACCTCTCACTCACGTCATGCTGTCCGTTCAGACGGTGTGACCGGGGGCGGACAGCATGCTGCCCCGGCAGCCGGAGAGGCGGGCCGGGGCAGCGTGGGGTCGGTCAGAGGATCGCGTCGAGGGTGTCGAGGTCCTCGTCGGTGGGCTGCCAGGTGCCCGCCTCGGCGTTGGCGCGTACCTGCTCGGGCGTGGTGGCGCCGGCGATCACCGAGGTCACCGCGGGCCGGGCCGCGAGCCCGCCGATGGCCACCTGGAGCATGCTGATCCCGCGCTCGGCCGCGTACGCCTCGACGGCCTCGATGGTGTCCCAGTCGGCGGCGGCGAGGCGCTCGGCGTACCGGCCGCCGCCGGAGAGCCGGCTGCCGGCGGGCGGGGCCTCGTCCCGCTTGTACTTGCCGGTCAGCAGGCCGTTGGCCAGCGGGAAGAACGGCAGCATGCCGAGGCCGAACCGCTCGCACGCCGGGATCACCTCGGCCTCGACGCTCCGCTCCAGCAGCGAGTAGTGGTTCTGCGCGGAGATGAAGCGGGTGCGGCCCTGGGAGGAGGCGGTCCAGTCGGCGTCGGCGATCTGCCAGCCGGCGAAGTTCGAGTTGCCGAGGTAGCGCACCTTGCCGGCGGTGACCAGGTCGTCCAGCGCGGCGAGGGTCTCGTCGATCGGGGTGCCCGGGTCGGGCTCGTGCATCTGGTAGAGGTCGATGTGGTCGGTGTCGAGGCGGCGCAGGGACGCCTCGACCGCCCGGGCGATGTAGCGGCGGGCGCCCCGGGCGCCGTGGTCCGGCCCGTTCAACCCGTGCATGTCCATGCCGAACTTGGTGGCGACCACCACGTCGTCCCGGCGGCCCTTGAGCGCCTGCCCGAGCAGCTCCTCGGAGCTGCCCTGCGGCTCACCGTAGATGTCGGCGGTGTCGAAGAAGTTGATCCCGGCGTCGAGCGCGGCGTCCACGACCGCGCGGGTGCCGTCGAGGTCGAGCTTGCGGCCGAAGTTGTTGCAGCCGATGCCGACGACGGACACCACGAGTCCGGAGTCGCCGAGCCGGCGGTAGGTCATCTCAGTCACGAGATCCACCCTATGCCGGTCGGCGCGCCCTCACCCGACGTCCCAGACCGGCTCCGGGGTCTCCACCACCTCACCGTCGCCGCGGAACAGCACGAACCGCTCGAAGGAGCGGGTGAACCACCGGTCGTGGGTGACCGCCACCACCGTCCCGGCGAACGCGTCCAGCCCCGCTTCGAGGGCCTCGGCGGAGGCCAGGTCGAGGTTGTCGGTCGGCTCGTCGAGCAGCAGCAGGGTCGCCCCGGACAGCTCCAGCAGCAGCACGAGGAAGCGCGCCTGCTGGCCGCCGGAGAGGGTGCCGAACCGCTGGTCACCCTGCCCGGCCAGCTCGTACCGGGACAGTGCGGCCATGGCCGCGTGCCGGTCCATGCCGGCCCGGTGCTCGTCGCCCCGCCACAGGATGTCGACGAGCGTCTTCTCCATCAGCTCGGGCCGGTCGTGGGTCTGCGAGAAGTGGCCGGGCCGGACCCGCGCGCCGAGGCGCACCTGGCCGCCGTGCGCCACGGGCGTCAGCTTCGCCCCGTCGACCGGGATGTTGGCCGGGTCCGGGTCGGTGCCACCGCGGGCGAGCAGGCGCAGGAAGTGCGACTTCCCGGTCCCGTTCGCGCCGAGCACCGCGACCCGGTCGCCGTACCAGAGTTCCAGGTCGAAGGGGTAGGTCAGGCCGTCCAGTTCGAGCTGCTCGGCGATCACCGCGCGCTTCCCGGTCCGCCCGCCGGTCAAGCGCATCCGGATGTCCTGCTCCTTCGGGGGTACGGGCGGCGGCCCGGCCTCCTCGAACTTGCGCAGCCGGGTCTGCGCGGCCTGGTAGCGGGAGGCCAGCCCGTCGTTGTACGCGGCCTTCTGCTTGTACATGAGCATCAGCTCGCGCAGCTTCTGGTGCTCCTCGTCCCAGCGGCGGCGCAGCTCGTCGAGTCGGGCGTGCCGGGCGACGCGGGCCTCGTGCCAGCTGGCGAAGCCACCCGGGTGCACCCACGCGCTGCCGCCCTCCACGGCGACCACCCGGTCGGCGGTCTGGGCGAGCAGTTCCCGGTCGTGCGAGACGTAGAGCACGGACTTGCCGGACTCGCGCAGCCGGGCCTCCAGCCAGCGCTTGCCGGGTACGTCGAGGAAGTTGTCCGGCTCGTCGAGGAGGAGCACCTCGTCGGGGCCGCGGAGCAGCAGTTCCAGCGCGAACCGCTTCTGCTGGCCGCCGGACAGGGTCCGCACCGGTCGCTCCCGGGCGGCGTCCCAGGGCAGGTCGAGGACGATGGTGGCGACGGTGTCGAAGAGCACCTCGGCGTCGTACCCGCCGGTCTCGCCCCAGGCGGCCAGGGCGTCCGCGTACGCGAGCTGCGCCTTGCCGGCGGCGCTGCTGAACTTGCCGCGGACCTCGGCCGCCCGCATGGCCGCCTCGGTGTCGGCGAGGCGGCGACCTGCGTCCCGTAGCGCGGGCGGGGCGAGCGACAGCGCCAGGTCGGCGAGGGTCGACTCGTCACCGATCATGCCGATGAACTGGCGCATCACGCCGAGCCCGCCGGCGCGGGCGACGGCGCCGGTCTTCACCGGCAGGTCGCCGGCGACCATGCGCAGCAGGGTGGTCTTGCCGGCGCCGTTGGGGCCGACGAGCGCCACCTTGGCGCCCTCACCGACCCGGAACGACACCTCGGCGAAGAGTTCCCGGCCGTCCGGGAGGATGTGCCTGACCCCTGCCACGTCCACGTATCCCACGCGGGCATCCTCCCCGAGGGGCGGGGGCGAGCGACACCGGATTACCGGGTGACCCGGAGCACCCGGTAGCCCTTCTGGCTGGCGTGCCGCTCGACCCGCCAGCCCTGCTCGACCAGCCAGCGGTGCAGCGAGTCGCCGCCGAGGTGCCGGGCGACGACCAGCCAGGCCACCCCGTCCGGGGTGAGCCGGGGCAGCCAGCGCCGCAGCAGCTCGTGCAGCTCCGCCTTGCCGATGTGGATGGGCGGGTTGGACCAGATCTCGGCGAATTCGACGTCGGCGGGTACGTCGTCGGGCGCGGCCACCCGGACCCGGTCGGCAGCGCCGACCCGGGTGGCGTTGGCGGCGGTGAGGTCGCGGGCCCGCTGGTTGACGTCGACCGCCCAGACGGTGGCGGCCGGCGCGCTGCTGGCCAGCACGCAGGTGATCGGCCCGAAGCCGCATCCGACGTCGAGCAGTGGACCGGTGGCGTCGTACGCGGGCAGGTCGGCCTTGCGCAGCAGCACCGCGGTCCCGGGGTCCAGCCGGGCGGCGGAGAAGACGCCGGCGGACGAGGCGAGGGTGTAGTCGCGCCCGGCGACGGAGAACTCGACCTCGCGCGGCTGGGCGGGGGTCGTGGGTTCAGCGGTGAAGTAGTGGTCGCCGGTCACGTCGGGCATTGTCGCACCGGCCGGGAGCGGCGCCCGCGACGGTACGGCGGGCAGGACGGGACGCCACTCCGCGAGATTTTGCCGATATTACCCACGAAAGGGACAATGGCCCCTACTGTAGCCAACATGGTGTATCGGTACGAGTCCGATGAGGACGCCTTCCTGGAGTACCCGCGGCCCGGGTCGGACCCGTCCGTGCCCGGGGACGCGGCGGCTCCGCCTGCGGGTCCCTCGCCGTCCCGCTTCCCCACCCCGTCGCTGCCGCCACCGGTCCGGCCCACCCGACCGGCCGCCGACGTCGCCCGGGCGCCGGCCCCGGCGCCCCCAGCTCCGGCGCCGAGCCGGCCCGCACCGCCCCGGGAGCCCGCTCCCGTGCCGCAGCCCACGCCCGCCGTGCCATCGCCCGCGCCACCGGCACCGGCACCGCAGCCGACGCCGGCCGCGGCGCCGAGGCCGGCGGCATCGACCCACGCGGCATCGACCCACGCGGCGTCGACCCCCACGACGTCGACGCCGGCCGACCCGATCGTCCGGACCACCGATCCGCTGGACCTGACCCGGTCCCGCCGGGCCGATCGCCGGCGCGGCGGCCGGGCCTGGCAGGTGCTGATCGGCGGCGCCGCCGTGCTGATGCTGCTCGCCCTCACCGGGCTGGCCGTCGCCGCCCTCCTGGAGGACCGGACCGCCACGCCACCGGCCAGCCAGCAGAGCAGCCAGCCGGTGGTGGAGCAGTCCGCCGCCCCCGACGGCACCGACCTGGACTCCCGGGACACCGACCAGGCGGCGCTCACCGCCAAGGAGGTCTTCCCCGGCCAGCAGCTCGTGGTGGCCGACGGGCAGCCGGCATACCGGGTGCTGAAGACGCACTCCAGCGCCAGCTGCGCGGTCGCGGCCACCGGCGAGATCGCCGACCTGCTGGTCCGTCTCGGCTGCAACCAGGTGGTCCGGGCCACCCTCCGCTCCCCCGACGGCGACCACCTGCTCACCGCCGGCCTGTTCAACCTCACCGACGTGGCCAGCGCGCAGCGGGCGCGCGACCGGATCCGCCCGATGCTGGACGAACGGCAGGGCCGGTTCCGCGGCATGGCGGCGGACAAGGACACCGAGGTGGTGGCCACGGCCGCCGCCCGGGTCGGCTGGCAGGTCCGCGGCCACTACCTCGCCTACTGCGTCGTCACCCGGGCCGACGGGGAACGGATCAGCTCCGGCGACACGAAGGCCCGGGACATCCTGTACGACATGATCGAGGTCTACCTGAACCGGGGCGTGCTGGAGCATCGGGCCAGCGGCGGTATGGCCAGCCAGCCCACCGACGGTCCGACCGAGGGCACCGCCGGCCAGGACAGCACCCGCAACTGAGCTTGGCCACCACGGCCCGTCGTCTCCGTTCCGGGGGCGGCGGGCCGTTCCGCTGTGCTCAGCCCTCGGCGACCGGCACCCGGAGCCGGCGGGTGAGGTCGGCGCGGCGGGCGTACTCGGCCGGGTCGGCCGGGTAGCCGACCTCGACCAGGGCCAGCCCGTGCGCGGGCGCCACGGTCACCTCGCTGGCGCGTTCCCGGCGGTCCAGCAGGCCCGCCGGCCACTCGACCGGCCGGCGGCCGTCCCCGGCCACCAGCATGGCGCCGACCAGGCTGCGCACCATGTTCTGGCAGAACGCGTCGGCCTGCACCGTGGCGACCAGGATCCCGTCCGGCTCGCGCCGCCAGTCCAGCCGGGTCACCTCGCGCAGCGTGGTGGCGTTCTCCTTGCGCCGGCAGTACGCGGCGAAGTCGTGCTCCCCCACCAGGCCGGCCGCGGCGGCGTTCAGCGCCGCCAGGTCCAGCGGCTTCGGCCAGGCGAGGGTGTCGGTGCGGCGCAGCGGCTCGGCGCCCCACGGCGCGTCGGTCACCCGGTACTCGTAGCGGCGGAACGTGGCCGAGAAGCGGGCGTCGAAGTCGGCCGGCACCTCGGTCATCGCCCGCACCCGCACGTCGGGCGGGAGCAGCCGGGCCAGCCGGCGCAGCAGCCTCCCGTCGTACTGCCGCCACACCTCGGCCGGCAGGTCGAGGTGGCAGACCTGCCCGGTGGCGTGCACACCGGCGTCGGTGCGGCCGGCCACGGTCAGCCCGGTCGCGGTGCCCGCGCCGAGGACCAGGTCCAGGGTCTCCATGAGCACCCCGGCGACCGTGCGGCGGGCGGGCTGGGCGGCCCAGCCGGAGAAATCGGTGCCGTCGTACGAGACGTCCAGCCGCAGCCGGATCCGCTCGTCCACCTCGTACCTCCTCATGCCGTCGGGCCCGGCACCCCGCGAGGGGGTACCGGGCCCGACGTTGCAGCCTGTGCTCAGGCCTTGTCGTTCTCGCCGGCCTCGTCGCTGTCCTCGCGCGACTCAGCGGTGTCGCCGGAGGCGTGCACCGGCGGCTCGGAGTCCTGGTCGGCCGGAGCCGACGCCGGGGTCTCCTCGGCCGGGGCCAGGGCCTCGACCTTGTCCTGCTGGGCGGCCTTGCGGGCGGCGGTCTTCTTGTTCGCCTTGGGCTCGGCGACCTGAAGCTCCTCCACCAGCTCGATGATCGCCATCGGAGCGGCGTCACCCTTGCGCGGGCCGGTCTTCACGATCCGGGTGTAGCCACCGTTGCGGTTGGCGTACCGGGGCGCGATCTGGTCGAACAGGGCGTAGACCACGTCCTTGTCCTTGACGACGCCGAGCACCCGACGCCGCGCGGCGAGGTCGCCCCGCTTGGCCTTGGTGATCAGCTGCTCGGCCAGCGGACGCAGCCGCCGGGCCTTCGTCTCGGTGGTCTGGATCTTGCCGTGCTGGAACAGCGCGGTGGCCAGATTGGCCAGCATCAGCCGCTCGTGCGCGGGGCTGCCGCCGAGGCGGGGGCCCTTGGTGGGCGTGGGCATGCTTGGTGCTCCTCAGGTGTGGCGGCAGCGCGGACTAGAGCTGCTCGGTCTCGCGGTAGTCGTCGGTGTCGTAGTCGGCCTCGCCGAAGGCGTCCACGACGTGCGCCGGGTCGAAGTTCGGAGCCGAGTCCTTCAGCCCCAGGCCCATCCCGGCGAGCTTCATCTTGACCTCGTCGATCGACTTCTGGCCGAAGTTGCGGATGTCGAGGAGGTCGGCCTCGGTACGCCCGATCAGCTCACCAACGGAGTTGATGCCCTCGCGCTTGAGGCAGTTGTAGGAGCGGACGGTGAGGTCCAGCTCCTCGATCGGCAGGGCCAGGTCGGCCGCCAGCTGGGCGTCCTGCGGGGACGGCCCGATGTCGATGCCCTCGGCGGTCTCGTCCAGCTCCCGGGCCAGCCCGAACAGCTCCACCAGCGTCGAGCCGGCCGAGGCCAGCGCGGTGCGCGGGCCCATCGACGGCTTGGTCTCGACGTCGATGATCAGCCGGTCGAAGTCGGTCCGCTGCTCGACACGGGTCGCCTCGACCCGGTAGGTCACCTTGAGCACCGGCGAGTAGATCGAGTCGACCGGGATCCGGCCGATCTCGGCACCCGACTGCTTGTTCTGCGCCGCCGTGACGTAGCCACGACCCCGCTCGACGGTCAGCTCCATGTCGAGCCGGCCCTTGCCGTTCAGGGTGGCGAGCTTCAGGTCCGGGTTGTGCACCGAGACACCGGCCGGGGGCTGGATGTCACCGGCGGTCACGTCGCCCGGGCCCTGCTTGCGCAGGTACATGCTGACCGGCTCGTCGTGCTCGGAGCTGACGCAGAGCTCCTTGATGTTCATGACGAGCTCGACCACGTCCTCCTTGACACCGGGGATGGTGGTGAACTCGTGCAGGACACCGTCGACCTTGATCGAGGTGACCGCCGCACCCGGGATGGACGACAGCAGCGTGCGCCGCAGCGAGTTGCCCAGGGTGTAGCCGAAGCCCGGCTCCAGCGGCTCGATGGTGAACCGGGAGCGGGTCTCGTTGATCGACTCTTCGGAGAGAGACGGTCGCTGGCTGATGAGCATCTTTTCTCTTCTCTTCCGGGGCGCCCGCTATTTGACGCCCACGACACAAACTGTTCCGGTGGCCCGCCCCGGAGGGCGGGCCACCGCAACGAGCCCTTACTTGGAGTAGAGCTCGACGATCAGCTGCTCCTGGACCTGGGTGTCGATCACCTGGCGGGCCGGGAGCGAGTGCACGAGGATCTTCATCTGGCTGGGGATCGCCTCGAGCCAGGCCGGAACCGACCGCGAACCGGCCTGAGCCTGCGCCACCACGAACGGGGTGAGCTGCTTGCTCTTCTCCCGCACCTCGATGATGTCGTGCTCCTTGACGCGGTACGACGGGATGTCGACCTTCTTGCCGTTCACCGTGAAGTGACCGTGCTTGACCAGCTGGCGGGCCATGTCCCGGGAACCGGCGTAGCCGGCCCGGTAGACCACGTTGTCCAGCCGCGACTCAAGGATCTGCAGGAGGACCTCACCGGTCTTCGCCTGCTTGCCCACGGCCTCCTCGTAGTAACCGCGGAACTGCTTCTCCAGCACGCCGTAGACCCGGCGAGCCTTCTGCTTCTCACGGAGCTGGAGCAGGTACTCCGTCTCCTTGGTGCGGCCGCGGCCGTGCTGCCCGGGCGGGAACGGCCGGGACTCGAACGGGCACTTCGGGCCATCGCACTTGCTGCCCTTGAGGAACAGCTTCATCTTCTCCCGCCGGCAACGGCGGCAGTCAGCACCGGTGTAACGAGCCATCTCTCTCTACCTCTCAGACCCGACGACGCTTCGGCGGACGGCATCCGTTGTGCGGCTGCGGGGTGACGTCGGAGATCTGCCCGACCTCCAGCCCGGCGGCCTGCAGCGAACGGATGGCGGTCTCCCGGCCGGAGCCGGGGCCCTTGACGAACACGTCGACCTTGCGCATGCCGTGATCCATGGCCCGGCGCGCGGCGGCCTCGGCGGCCAGCTGCGCGGCGAACGGGGTCGACTTGCGCGAGCCCTTGAAGCCCACCTGGCCCGAGGAGGCCCAGGAGATGACCGCACCGGTCGGGTCCGTGATGGACACGATGGTGTTGTTGAAGGTGCTCTTGATGTGCGCCTGCCCGTGGGCGACGTTCTTGCGTTCCTTGCGCCGGACCTTCTTGACGGCGGCTCCGGCACGAGCCTTCGGTGGCATAAGTCTGTGCGCTCCTAGTTACTTCTTGCCGGGCTTCTTCTTGCCGGCGACGGTCCGCTTCGGGCCCTTCCGGGTCCGCGCGTTGGTCTTGGTCCGCTGGCCACGGACGGGCAGGCCCCGGCGGTGCCGGATGCCCGCGTAGCAGCCGATCTCGACCTTGCGGCGGATGTCTGCGGCGACCTCGCGGCGAAGGTCACCTTCAACCTGGTAGTTGGCCTCGATGTGGTCGCGGAGCTGCACGAGCTCCTCGTCCGTGAGGTCCCGAGCGCGCTTCTCCGGCGAGATGCCGGTGGCGGCGAGCGTCTCCAGGGCACGGGTGCGACCGACCCCGAAGATGTAGGTGAGCGCGATCTCCAACCGCTTGTCGCGGGGGAGGTCCACGCCGACTAGACGTGCCATGTGCGGGCGTACTCCTCGTGATGTTGTGCGGAGGTGTGGACCCGTCCCACCCCGCTACCGTCCGTCCCTGTCCTTCCGGCGCGTTCAGCGCCGGCGACCGGGATCGGTCGCTGCCCGAGCGGGCCCCGGCCTCCGACCGGGGGTCAACCACGAGGAAGTACGCGCTGCGTACCGCTCGCGGCTGGGACGAGCTGGTGATGTGTGTGCGGGATCTGCGAACCCGGGCCGGTTCCGCCGCCGCTCGTCACGGTCGGCGGGAACGGTTCAGCCCTGGCGCTGCTTGTGGCGCGGGTCAGAACAAATGATCATGACCCGGCCGTGCCGGCGGATCACCCGGCACTTGTTGCAGATCCTCTTGACGCTCGGCTTGACCTTCACGGTTGCCTTACTTCCCATCTGGCCCGGAGACGCGACGGTGCGCGACCCGGACGTCGAAGACGGACACGGGACGTCCCGGCCGTCGTCAGGCTTACTTGTAGCGGTAGACGATGCGCCCGCGGGTCAGGTCGTACGGCGAGAGCTCGACGACAACCCGGTCCTCCGGCAGGATGCGGATGTAGTGCTGCCGCATCTTGCCGCTGATGTGAGCCAGCACCTTGTGGCCGTTCGCGAGCTCCACCCGGAACATGGCGTTCGGCAGGGGCTCGATGACCCGACCCTCGATCTCGATGGCTCCGTCTTTTTTCGGCATGTCCTCCGCTGTCCTGACGTCGGTTGCTCCGGACGGCCCACAACGTCTTACACGGGCTCCGGCGAGGATTCGCCGAGCCCGAGCCAGCCGCGGCTCCGACTCCCACCGAAGCGCAGGGTGGGCATGCCGGAGTGGACGCTGTGCGCCGATCTGAAAGTGTACGCCCGCCTGCGCGCCGTCGCCAAACCGGCCACCCGGCCGGTCCCCCGGCCGCAGGAAATCCCGCGCCCGCTGTGACCACCGCCACAGGCAACCGGTCAGCGCCGGCCGCGCCGCTCCCGGCGACGGGGTCGGCCCGGGTGCCCCGGATGGCCGCCGCCGATCAGCCCGACCGACTGCATCACCAGCAGGGCGCCCCACGGGCCGAGCACCCAGGCCGGCCAGAAGTTCGCCAGGTCCCGGGAGCCGATCGAGACGAGGACCCAGATCGGGACCAGGATCCCGGCGACCCGCAGCCACGGCGTCCAGAGCCCGAGCAGCCGGGACCGCGCGCCCCCGGCCACCGGCCCACCGTCCCCGGTCACCGGTGACGGCGGCGGTGGCACGGGCGCCACCGCGGAGCGCTGCGCCGGCGCCGGGCCGGGCAGGTCCGCCACCACCTCGTCCAGGTCGGCGTAGGTCTTGGCGCCGTACGCCCGGGCCAGCCGCTCGTCGTACTCGTGCAGGCCGAGCCGGCCCTCCTCCAGCGCCACCCGGAGCCGCTCCGCCGTGGCCTCCCGGTCGGCGTCGGCCGCCCGCATTCCGCTCCGCCCGTCCATGCCGGCAAGCATGACACCGTCCCGCCAACGCGGGGAACCGCCCGCGGGCGGGACGGCGAGGCCCCGACCGCCCGAGCGGACCGATTCCGGTCAGACGGCCGGCGAGTCGGCGGGCTGGCGTGCGGTGACCAGGTCGCCGAGCCGGGCCCGGCCGCCGTCCTCGGCGGTCAGCACCCAGACGCCGTCGTCCAGCAACGCCATCGAGTGCTCGACGTGCACCGCCATCGACCGGTCGCGGGTCACCACGGTCCAGCCGTCGGCCAGCTCGACCGTACGCGCGGAGCCCATGGTGATCATCGGCTCGATGGCCAGCGCCATGCCCGCCACCAGACGCGGGCCCTTGCCCGGGCGCCCGTGGTTCAGCACGTGCGGGTCCTGGTGCATCTCGGTGCCGATGCCGTGCCCGCCGTAGCCGTCGACGATGCCGTACCGGCCGCCCTTGCGGACCGTGGTCTCCACCGCGTGCGAGATGTCGGTGAGCCGGCCCTTGCCGCTCGCCGCGCCCCGTGCGGCGGCGGCGATGCCGGCCCACATGGCGTCCTCGGCGACCGCGGCCATCTTCAGCAGGGCCGGCTCGACCTCGCCGACGCCGACCGTGATGGCCGCGTCGCCGTGCCACCCGTCGAGCACCGCACCGCAGTCGATCGAGATGAGGTCGCCCTCGCGGAGCACCTGCTCGGACGACGGGATGGCGTGCACCACCTGCTCGTTGACCGACGAGCAGATCGATGCCGGAAAGCCGTGGTAGCCCTTGAACGACGGGACCGCGCCGGCCTCCCGGATGGTGGCCTCGGCAATCGCGTCGAGATCGGCGGTGCTGACGCCGGGGGCGACCGCCTCCCGCATCCGGCGCAGCGCGCGGGCGACCACCAGACCGGCGGCCCGCATCAGCTCGATCTGCTCAGGGGTCTTCAGCTGGATGTCCAGCTGGGGACGACGCATGGAGGCGACACCTTTCGTTGCGCGGACCAGCGGGGCACGTCGCACGTACCCCGCTGTTCGCACTCTATCCGCCGCAGTCCGGCGGGACGTCAGCCGCCGTACGAGCGAAGGGCGTCGATGGCGCGGACGGTGACGTCCTCCACCGGGCCGGTCGCGTCGATGCCGACGAGCTTGCCCTGGGCGCCGTAGTAGTCGACGAGCGGCGCGGTCTTCTCGGCGTACTCCCGCAGCCGGGCCGCGATGGTCTCCGGCTTGTCGTCGTCCCGCTGGAACAGCTCGGCGCCACACCGGTCGCAGACACCCTCGCGGGTGGTGGCGTCGAACTCGACGTGCCAGATCTTGCCGCAGCCCCGGCAGGTGCGCCGGCCGGAGAGCCGCCGGATCACCTCGTCGTCGTCGACGACCAGCTCCAGCACCAGGTCCAGTGCCGTGCCGAGGTCGGCCAGGAGCTTGTCCAGCGCGGCGGCCTGCGGGGTCGTGCGCGGGAAGCCGTCGAGGAGGAAGCCCTCGCCGGCGTCCGGCTCGGCGAGCCGGTCCCGCACCATGTTGATGGTGACCTCGTCCGGCACCAGCTTGCCGGCGTCCATGTACCGCTTCGCCTCGACCCCCAGCGGGGTGCCCTGGGAGACGTTGGCCCGGAAGATGTCACCGGTCGAGATCTTGGGCACCGAGAGGTGCGCGGCGATGAACTCCGCCTGCGTGCCCTTGCCCGCGCCCGGCGGGCCAACCAGAACGAGTCGCATCTACCGCAGGAACCCTTCGTAGTTCCGCTGCATGAGTTGGCTCTCGATCTGCTTCACGGTCTCCAGACCGACGCCGACCATGATGAGCACAGCGGTGCCGCCGAACGGGAAGTTCTGGAACTGCTGGTTGTCGAGCCAGATGAAGAAGAAGTTCGGCAGGATCGCGACGATGCCCAGGTAGAGCGCGCCCGGCAGGGTGATCCGGCTGAGGATGAAGTCGAGGTACTCGGCGGTCGGCTTGCCGGGGCGGATGCCCGGCACGAAGCCGCCGTACTTCTTCATGTTGTCCGCGACCTCGGTCGGGTTGAACGTGATCGACACGTAGAAGTACGTGAAGAAGATGATCAACAGGAAGTAGATCGCGATGTGCTCCGGCGCGGCGGCCTTCACGATGTGGTTCTGGATCCAGGCCTGGGTCTTCCCCGGGTTGTTCTGGTCGAAGAACTGGAGGGCGAGCGTCGGCAGGTAGAGCAGCGACGAGGCGAAGATGACCGGGATGACACCGGCCTGGTTCACCTTGAGCGGGATGTAGGTGGAGGTGCCGCCGTACATCCGCCGGCCGATCATGCGCTTGGCGTACTGCACCGGAATCCGGCGCTGCGCCTGCTCGATGAAGGTGACCGCGGTGATGACCAGCAGGACCAGGGCGATGACGAGGAGGAACATCCCCCAGCCCTTGGTGGTCTTGATCTTCCAGCCCTCGCTGGGGAGCCGGGCCGCGATCGAGGTGAAGATCAGCACGGACATGCCGTTGCCGACGCCCCGGTCGGTGATCAGCTCACCGAGCCACATCACCATGCCGGTGCCGGCGGTCATCGTCATGACCAGGATGGTCAGCGTCAGCCAGTCCGGGATGCCGGTGCCCCGCGGGACGATCGGGAACTGGTCGCACTGGTTGTTGAAGAGCTGACCCGAGCGCGCCAGCGCCACGAACGCCGAGGACTGGAGGATGCCCAGGCCCAGCGTCAGGTAGCGGGTGTACTGGGTGATCTTCGCCTGGCCGGCCTGCCCCTCCTTGCGGAGCTGCTCCAGACGCGGGATGACCACGGTCAGCAGCTGCAGGATGATCGACGCGGTGATGTAGGGCATGATGCCCAGCGCGAAGACCGAGAGTTGGAGCAGCGCGCCACCCGAGAAGAGGTCCAGCAGGCCCAGCACACCGGTGCCGCCCTGGACGGTGTCGAGGCACTTCTGCACGTTGCCGTACGACACGCCCGGGCTGGGCAGCGTGGCGCCCAACCGGTAGACCGCGATGATGCCTACTGTGAACAGCAGCTTCTTGCGCAGGTCAGGCGTACGGAACGCACTGAGAAAGGCGGACAGCAACTTCTTCCTCCTGCGCGACGCGGGCCGCCGGTGATGATCCCTGGCGGAGCGGGGTGGGTGCCGGGCGGAGCGCCCGATATCCATAGCTGGGAAGGGACTCTAACAGCCCGACCCGGGTCCGGGCAGATGCGCCCGGCTACATAAAACGAATCCGATGTTACCCGGCGCACATTCGCCAGGTAGAGCACGGCGCCCGCCCAGTTGCGGACAACTGAGCGGGCGCCATGAGTGCCTTACAGCTCGGTGACCGAGCCGCCGGCCGCGGTGATCTTCTCCTTGGCCGACGCGCTGAACGCGTGCGCCGACACCTGGAGCGCCACACCGCCGAGGTCGCCGGTGCCGAGCACCTTGACCGGGTGGCCCTTGCGGACCGCACCGGCCTCAATCAGCTCGACCGGGCCGACCTGGCCGCCGTTCGGGAAGAGCTCGGCGAGCCGGTCCAGGTTCACCACCTGGAAGACGACCTTGAACTTGTTCTTGAAGCCCTTCAGCTTCGGCAGGCGCATGTGGATGGGCATCTGCCCACCCTCGAACGCCGCCGAGATGTTCTTCCGGGCCTTGGAACCCTTGGTACCGCGACCGGCGGTCTTGCCCTTCGAGCCCTCACCGCGACCCACCCGGGTCTTGTCGGTCTTGGCTCCGGGCGCCGGGCGCAGGTGGTGCACCTTGATCGTCATTACTCGACCTCCTCGACCTTCACGAGGTGGTTGACCGTGAAGATCATGCCCCGGATCTCCGGCCGATCCTCCTTGACCACCACGTCGTTGATCCGCTTGAGACCGAGCGAACGCAGCGAGTCACGCTGGTTCTTCTTGGTCCCGATCTCGGACCGGACCTGGGTGACCTTCAGGCGTGCCATCAGGACGCCACCCCCGCCCGCGACGCCAGCATGGCGGCCGGCGCGACGTCCTCGACCGGCAGACCACGACGGGCCGCGACCTGCTCCGGCGACTCGAGCGCCTTCAGGGCCGCCACCGTGGCGTGCACGATGTTGATCGGGTTCGACGAGCCGAGGCTCTTGGAGAGCACGTCGTGGATGCCCGCGCACTCCAGCACGGCACGGACCGGACCGCCGGCGATGACACCCGTACCGGCCGAAGCCGGCTTGAGCAGCACCACACCGGCCGCGTCCTCGCCCTGCACCGGGTGCGGGATCGACTGGCCGATCCGCGGCACCTTGAAGAAGTGCTTCTTGGCCTCCTCGACACCCTTGGCGATCGCCGCGGGCACCTCCTTGGCCTTTCCGTAGCCCACACCGACGGTGCCGTCGCCGTCGCCCACGATCACCAGGGCGGTGAAGCTGAAGCGACGACCACCCTTCACGACCTTGGCGACGCGGTTGATCGCGACGACCCGCTCGAGGTGCGGGGTCTTCTCGACGGGCGCGTTTCCGCGGCCGCCCTCACGGCGGTTGTCGCGGCGACCACCCTCGTTGCCACCGGACCCGCCGCCACGGCGCTGTTGACCTGGCATCAGCAGCCTTCCTTCTCTCTCGTGACGGGGTTTCTAGAACTCGAGCCCGGCTTCGCGGGCGGCTGCGGCAAGCGCGGCGACCCGCCCCGCGTACCGGTTGCCACCGCGGTCGAAGACGACCTTCGAGACGCCGGCGGCCTTGGCGCGCTCGGCGAGCAGGGCGCCGACCTTGCCGGCCAGGGCGCTCTTGTCGCCCTCGGCGCCGCGCAGCGAGGCGTCCATGGTCGAGGCCGACGCCAGGGTGTGACCCTTGGTGTCGTCCACGATCTGGGCGACGATGTGCCGCAGGGAGCGGGTGACGACCAGGCGGGGACGCTCGGTGGTGCCGCTGACGTTCTTGCGGACCCGGAAGTGCCGGCGCGCACGCCCGACGGCCCGCTTGGCGGCGACGCCGCGGCGGCGCTTGAGCAGCGTGGCGCTCACTTCTTACCTGCCTTTCCAGCCTTGCGGCGGATGACCTCGCCCTGGTACTTCACGCCCTTGCCCTTGTAGGGCTCCGGCGGGCGGATCTTCCGGATGTTGGCGGCGACCTCGCCGACCTGCTGCTTGTCGATGCCGGCCACGTGGAACAGCGTCGGCCGCTCCACCGTGAAGGTGATGCCCTCCGGGGCCGGAACCAGCACCGGGTGCGAGAAGCCGAGGGCGAACTCGAGGTCCTTGCCCTTGGCGGTCACGCGGTAACCGGTGCCGGCGATCTCGAGGCTCTTGCGGTAGCCCTCGGTCACGCCGACGATCATGTTGGCCACCAGCGTACGGCTCAGGCCGTGCAGCTCCTTGGCCTTGCGCTCGTCGTTGGGCCGGTTGACGTGCAGCGTGCCGTCCTCGCCCCGCTCCGCCCTGATCGGCTCGGCCAGTACGTGGCTCAGCTCGCCCTTGGGGCCCTTGACCTTGACGGTCTGGCCGTCGATGGTGACGTCGACGCCGGCTGGCACCGGGATCGACTTACGTCCAATACGCGACATTTCTACCTGTCTCCCGTTACCAGACGAAGGCGAGGACTTCCCCGCCAACGCTCCGCTTGCGGGCCTGCCGGTCGGTCAGCAGCCCCTGGGACGTCGAAATGATCGCCACGCCCAGCCCGCCGAGCACCCGCGGGAGCCCGTCCGACTTGGCGTACACCCGGAGACCGGGCTTGGACACGCGCTTGATGCCGGCCAGGCTCCGCTCCCGGTTCTGGCCGTACTTCAGCTCGACGACCAGTCGCTTGCCGACGACGCCCTCCTCGGGCTCCTCGACGGCCCAGGTGGCGATGTAACCCTCGGCCTTGAGGACCTCGGCGATGTTCGCCTTGATCTTCGAGTAGGGCATCGTCACCCGGTCGTGGTACGCCTGGTTGGCGTTACGCAGACGCGTGAGCATGTCTGCGATCGGGTCGGTCATCGTCATGAAATTCGTCAACCTTTCTCGCCGGGGTTCCCCGGGCCAGGCCCGGGGCCTACGGCGAAGAGACAGTTCAGCTGACGCGCGAAGCGCGCCGGGCTATTACCAGGAAGCCTTGGACACGCCGGGCAGCTCACCGCGGTGGGCCATCTCCCGGATGCACACCCGGCAGAGACCGAACTTGCGGTAGACCGCCTTCGGACGCCCGCACCGCTGGCAGCGGGTGTACGCGCGAACCGAGAACTTCGGCTTCGCGGCCGCCTTGAGGATCAGCGCCTTCTTGGCCATCTCAGTTCTCCTTGAACGGGAAGCCCAGGAGCTTGAGCAGCGCCCGGCCCTCGTCGTCGGTCGTGGCGGTCGTGACCACCGTGATGTCCATGCCCCGCTGGCGATCGATCTTGTCCTGGTCGATCTCGTGGAACACCGACTGCTCGGTCAGACCGAACGTGTAGTTGCCGTGGCCGTCGAGCTTGCGCCCGTCCAGGCCGCGGAAGTCGCGGATACGCGGCAGCGCGATCGAGAGCAGCCGGTCCAGGAACTCCCACATCCGGTCGCCCCGCAGGGTGACCTTGGCGCCGATCGGCATGCCCTCACGCAGCTTGAACTGCGCGATGGACTTGGTCGCCCGCCGCACCAGCGGCTTCTGGCCGGTGATCGTGGCCAGGTCGCGGACGGCGCCGTCGATCAGCTTGGCGTCCCGAGCGGCCTCGCCGACGCCCATGTTGACGACGATCTTGACGAGCCCGGGCACCTGCATGGGGTTGCCGTAGCTGTACTGCTCCTGCAGCTTCGCCACGACCTCGTTGCGGTACCGCTCCTTGAGGCGCGGCAGGGTCTTGGTTTCGGTAGCCGTGGTCATCAGAGGTCCTTACCGGTGCTACGCGCGATGCGGACCTTCTGGCCGTTGTCGTCCACCCGGTAGCCGACGCGGGTCGGCTTGCCGTCGGAGTCCAGGACCTGCACGTTCGAGACGTGGATCGGGGCCTCCTGGGTGACGATGCCACCGGTCTTGGCGCCACGCTGGGTGGTGCTGATGCGAGTGTGCTTCTTGACCCGGTTCACGCCCTCGACCAGGACCTTGTCCTGCCGCGGGTAGGCCGCGATGACCTTGCCCTTGGCACCCTTGTCCTTGCCGGCGATGACGACGACCGTGTCGCCCTTCTTGACCTTCACGGTCACAACACCTCCGGCGCGAGAGAGATGATCTTCATGAACCGCTTGTCCCGCAGCTCCCGGCCCACCGGGCCGAAGATGCGGGTACCGCGCGGGTCCCCACCGTCCTTGATGATGACGGCGGCGTTCTCGTCGAAGCGGATGTACGAGCCGTCCGGCCGCCGCCTCTCCTTGGCGGTGCGAACGACGACGGCCTTGACGACGTCGCCCTTCTTCACACCGGCACCGGGGATCGCGTCCTTGACCGTGGCCACGATGACGTCGCCGATGCTCGCGTAGCGCCGACCGGAGCCACCGAGAACCCGGATGCACAGGATCTCCCGGGCACCCGTGTTGTCGGCGACGCGCAGTCGCGACTCCTGCTGAATCACGTCTATCTCCTATGTCTGCCGGTTCTCCGGCCGCCGGGGGCGGCCGGAGCCTGGCGGAACCTGCGCCCGACCGAACCCGGCCGAGCTCGAGCCTTCGCTACTTGGCCTTCTCGAGGATCTCCACGAGCCGCCACCGCTTGGTGGCGGACAGCGGCCGGGTCTCCATGATCAGGACCCGGTCGCCGATGCCGGCCGAGTTCTGCTCGTCGTGGACCTTCAGCTTGCTGGTCCGGCGCATGATCTTGCCGTACAGCGCGTGCTTGACCCGGTCCTCGACCTCGACCACAACGGTCTTTTCCATCTTGTCGCTGACCACGAGGCCCTCGCGAACCTTGCGACGGGCCCGCGCGGTGGCGGTCGTGTTCTCACTCATGATGCAGTCACCTCAGTCGGCGCGGCCGAGAGACCCAGCTCACGCTCACGCATGATCGTGTAGATCCGGGCGATCTCCCGACGGATGACCTGCAGCCGCCGGTTGTTGTCCAGCTGCCCGGTTGCGGCCTGCACGCGGAGGTTGAACAGCTCCGCCTTCGCCTCGCGCAGCTTCGTGACCAGCTCCTCCTCGGAGAGCTCACGCAGCTCGGAGGCCTTGACGCCCGCTGCCATCAGGATTCACCCACTTCGCGCGTAACAATGCGGCACTTCATCGGGAGCTTGTGGATCGCGCGACGCATCGCCTCTCGCGCGATCTGCTCGTTGGGGAAGGACATCTCGAAGAGAACCCGCCCCGGCTTGACGTTGGCGACCCACCACTCGGGCGAACCCTTACCGGAACCCATGCGGGTTTCCGCCGGCTTCTTGGTGAGGGCCTGGTCCGGGAAGATCGTGATCCAGACCTTGCCGCCACGCTTGATGTGACGGGTCATCGCGATACGCGCCGACTCGATCTGGCGGTTGGTCACGTAGGCCGGCTCGAGAGCCTGGATCCCGAACTCGCCGAACACCACCCGGTTACCGCCCTTGGACGCGCCACTGCGGTCCGGGTGGTGCGGCTTGCGGAAGCCCTTCGGGGGCTTGCGCGGCATCAGCATCTGTCAGCCCTCCTGCTGCGTTTCTGCCGGCTGAGTGGCGGCCGCGGCGACGGCGCCGGCGTCAACCGGCTCGCCGCTCGGCGTCTCGGCCTGCTGCGCGATGGTGGTCGCGGCAGCCCGGCCGGCCTCGGTGCCACCGGCGGTCGTGCCCGACGAACCCGACCGGCCACGGCGCGGCCGCTCGGGGCGGTCACCGCGGTCACGGCGCGGGCGGGACGGACCGGTCTCGGCCGGAGCCTCCCGGCCCGGGACGGCGTCGCCCTTGTAGATCCAGACCTTCACGCCGATCCGGCCGAAGGTGGTACGGGCCTCGAAGAAGCCGTACTCGATGTTGGCCCGCAGCGTGTGCAGCGGGACCCGGCCCTCGCGGTAGAACTCGGTCCGGCTCATCTCGGCGCCGCCGAGACGACCCGACACCTGCACCCGGATGCCCTTGCAGACCGGGTTCTTCATCGCGGACTGCATCGCCTTGCGCATGGCCCGACGGAAGCTGACCCGGCTGGACAGCTGCTCGGCGACGCCCTGGGCGACCAGCTGCGCGTCCGACTCGGGGTTCTTCACCTCGATGATGTTCAGCTGGACCTGCTTGCCGGTGAGCTTCTCCAGCTCGCCGCGGATCCGGTCGGCCTCCGCACCCTTACGGCCGATGACGATGCCCGGCCGGGCGGTGTGGATGTCGACGCGGACCCGGTCCCGGGTGCGCTCGATGTCGACCTTGGAGATACCGGCGCGCTCGAGGCCCTTGGACATCATCCGGCGGATCTTGACGTCCTCGCCGATGTAGTCCTTGTAGAGCTTGTCCGCGAACCAGCGGGACTTCCAGTCGGTCGAGATGCCGAGCCGGAACCCAGTGGGGTGAACCTTCTGACCCATTACTCGGCACCTTCCGTCGTGCTCTGCCCCTCAGCGGCCTCGGCCTGCTTGGCCGGGGCGGCCTTCTTCGCCGACTTCTTCGGCGCGGCCGGCGCGACCGCCTCGACCGCCACGGTGATGTGGCAGGTCCGCTTGCGGATCCGGTACGCCCGGCCCTGCGCGCGCGGCCGGAACCGCTTCATCGTCGGGCCCTCGTCGACGAACGCCTCGCTGACGAGCAGCGCATCGGGGTCCAGCCGCTCGTTGTTCTCCGCGTTGGCGATCGCGCTCGCGAGCACCTTGTACACCTGCTCGCTCGCAGCCTGCGGCGCGAACTGCAGCACCGTGAGCGCCTCCTTCGCGGGCAGGCCGCGGACGAGGTTGACCACCCGGCGCGCCTTCATCGGCGAGATGCGCACGTGCCGCGCAACCGCCCGCGCGCCCGGAAGCACCGGAGCGTCGCCCTTTCCTGGCATCGCTGTAACCCCTTGTTCCTCTATCCGTATGCCCGCGGCGTCAGCGCCGGCGGCTCTTCCGGTCGTCCTTCTCGTGACCCTTGAACGTGCGGGTCAGCGCGAACTCGCCGAGCTTGTGCCCGACCATGGCCTCGGTCACGAAGACCGGGACGTGCTTGCGTCCGTCGTGCACGGCGATCGTGTGACCCAGCATCTCCGGGATGATCGTCGAGCGACGCGACCAGGTCTTGATGACGTTCTTCGAGCCCTTGTCGTTCTGCGTCTCCACCTTCTTGAGCAGGTGGTCGTCGACGAACGGGCCCTTCTTCAGGCTGCGAGGCATGTCTTATCTCCCTCAGCCGCGCTTACGCGTGGCGTAGCGGCGGCGGACGATCAGCCGGTCGCTCGGCTGGCCCTTACGACGGGTGCGGCCCTCGGGCTTACCCTGCGGGTTGACCGGGTGGCGACCACCGGAGGTCTTACCCTCACCACCACCGTGCGGGTGGTCCACCGGGTTCATGGCCACACCACGGACGGTCGGGCGCTTGCCCTTCCACCGCATCCGGCCGGCCTTACCCCAGTTGATGTTCGACTGGTCGGCGTTGCCGATCTCGCCGATGCTGGCGCGGCAGCGCACGTCGACCCGCCGGATCTCACCGGACGGCATGCGGAGGGTCGCGTACACGCCCTCACGGCCGAGCAGCTGGATGCCGACGCCGGCCGAGCGGGCCAGCTTGGCGCCGCCGCCCGGACGCAGCTCCACGTTGTGGATGGTGGTACCGACCGGGATGTTGCGCAGCGGCAGGTTGTTGCCCGGCTTGATGTCGGCGCTCGGCCCCGACTCCACCCGGTCGCCCTGCTTCAGGTCCTTCGGCGCGATGATGTAGCGCTTCTCGCCGTCGGCGTAGTGCAGCAGCGCGATGCGCGCGGTGCGGTTCGGGTCGTACTCGATGTGCGCGACCTTCGCCGGCACACCGTCCTTGTCGACCCGCTTGAAGTCGATCAGACGGTACTGCCGCTTGTGGCCGCCACCGTGGTGACGCGTGGTGATCCGGCCGTGGGCGTTGCGTCCGCCCTTCTTCGGCAGCGGAGCCAGCAGCGACTTCTCAGGCGTCGACCGGGTGATCTCGGCGAAGTCGGCGACGCTCGAGCCACGCCGGCCCGGCGTCGTCGGCTTGTACTTACGGATAGCCATTGTCTACACCCCTCAGCTGACCGGGCCGCCGAAGGCCTCGATACGGTCACCGTCAGCCAGCTTCACGATCGCCCGCTTGGTGGACTTGCGCTGACCGAAGCCGGTCTTGGTGCGCTTGCGCTTGCCCTCGCGGTTGAGCGTGTTGACCGTCAGGACGCGGACGTTGAAGATCTGCTGGATAGCGATCTTGATCTCGGTCTTGTTGGCGTCCGGGTGCACCAGGAAGGTGTACCAGTTCCGGTTCAGCTCGCTGTAGCTCTTCTCCGAGACGACCGGGGCGACGATGATGTCGCGCGGATCGGCGATCGTGCTCACTTGCCACCCTCCTCGGTGGTCTCGGCGGGAACGCCCAGGAACTCGTCCAGGGCCTCCTTCGTGAAGACCACGTCGTCGGCCACCAGCACGTCGTACGTGTTGAGCTGGCCGGCTTCGATCAGGTGCACGCGCGGCTCGTTGCGCAGCGACACCCAGTTCAGCTCGTCGGTGCTGCTCAGCACGACCAGGACCCGACGGGCCTCGGTCAGCTTCGCCAGCGTGGCCAGCGCGGCCTTGGTCGACGGCTTCTCGCCCGAGACGAACGCCTCGACGACGTGCACCTGGCCGGCGCGCGCCCGGTCGGAGAGGGCGCCACGCAGGGCGGCGGCCTTCATCTTCTTCGGGGTGCGCTGGCTGTAGTCGCGCGGCACCGGGCCGTGGACCACGCCACCGCCGGCGAACTGCGGCGCGCGGATCGAGCCCTGGCGGGCACGACCGGTGCCCTTCTGCTTGTACGGCTTCTTGCCTCCACCGGAGACCTCGCCGCGGGTCTTGGTCTTGTGCGTGCCCTGCCGGGCCGCCGCCAGCTGAGCCACCACGACCTGGTGCATCAGCGGGATGTTGGCCTGAGCGTCGAAGATGTCGGCGGGCAGCTCGACGGAGCCGGCCTTGTTGCCTTCGACGTTGAGGACGTCAACGGTGGTCACTTGGCCGCACCGCCCTTCTTGACCTTGGTCTTGGCCGCGGTGCGGACCAGGACCAGCGCGCCCTTCGGGCCCGGAATGGCGCCGCGGACGAGCAGGAGGTTGTTGTCGGTGTCCACCGCCTGGACGGTCAGGTTCTGGACGGTGTAGCGAACGCCACCCATCCGACCCGCCATCCGGGTGCCCTTGAAGACGCGACCCGGGGTCGCGCAGGCGCCGATCGAGCCCGGCGAGCGGTGCTTGCGCTCGACACCGTGGCTCGCGCGCAGACCGTGGAAGCCGTGCCGCTTCATCGGGCCGGCGTAGCCCTTGCCCTTGGTCTTGCCGGTGACGTCGATGGTCACGCCGGCCGGGAACTCCTCGACCGTGACCTCCTGGCCCGGCGAGTAGTCCGCGGCGTCGGAGGTGCGCAGCTCGACGATGTGCCGGCGCGGCGCGACGTCCGCCTTGGCGTAGTGCCCGGCGACCGGCTTCTTGACCTTGCGCGGGTCGATGGCCCCGTACGCCAGCTGGACCGCGGAGTAACCGTCCTTGTCGGCGCTACGAACCTGGCTCACGACGCACGGGCCGGCCTGAACCACGGTCACGGGAACAACGCGGTTGTTGTCCCAGACCTGGGTCATGCCGAGCTTTGCGCCCAGGATCCCCTTGACTTGCCTGTCCATTTGTCCGGTCCCTACAGCTTGATCTCGATGTCGACGCCAGCCGGCAGGTCGAGGCGCATGAGCGAGTCGACCGTCTTCGGGGTCGGGTCGATGATGTCGATCAGACGCTTGTGCGTGCGCATCTCGAAGTGCTCGCGCGAGTCCTTGTACTTGTGCGGCGAGCGGATGACGCAGAAACGGTTGATCTCCGTGGGCAGCGGCACCGGGCCAGCGACCTGCGCCCCGGTACGCGTCACCGTCTCGACGATCTTCCGAGCCGAGGAGTCGACGACCTCGTGGTCATAGGCCTTGAGCCGGATGCGGATCTTCTGTCCCGCCATGGTGGCTTCTGTTCCTTCTCTCGATGCCGCTGTGTTGCGGGCGCCTGTACCGGCTGGCACAGGCCCACTTCGCCGACCCCCGCGGTCGGGCGTGTCGCGCCCGTGGGCCGGGCTCCGCCCCGATGCTCCGGAGCGATTTCCGACCACGCGGTGGGTCATGGCGCCGATCGCGGTGACCGCGACCTGGACGCCGCGCGAGGGTGGTTGACCGCCAGGGGCGATCAACCACCCTACGCGAGACTGTCTGTCACCCGGAGGTCCAGCGTTAACCAGACGCAGGTAACTGACCGTCGTTACGCAACCTGACTAGTATGCCGCACGACCGGCGGCGACGCTAATCGGGGTTACCCAGCTCACTTGACGATCTTGGTGACGCGACCAGCGCCGACCGTGCGGCCACCCTCCCGGATCGCGAACTTGAGGTTTTCCTCCATCGCGATGGGCTGGATCAGCTTCACGGACATCGTGGTGTTGTCGCCCGGCATGACCATCTCGGTGCCCTCGGGCAGCGTGACGACGCCGGTGACGTCCGTGGTCCGGAAGTAGAACTGCGGACGGTAGTTCTGGAAGAACGGGGTGTGCCGGCCGCCCTCCTCCTTGGAGAGGATGTAGACCGTCGCCTCGAACTCCGTGTGCGGGGTCGTGGTGCCCGGCTTGATGACGACCATGCCGCGCTCGACGTCCTCGCGCTTGATGCCACGCAGCAGCAGACCGACGTTCTCACCCGCGCGGGCCTCGTCGAGCAGCTTGCGGAACATCTCGATACCGGTGCAGACCGTCTTCTGCGACTTCTCGCGGATACCGACGATCTCCACCTCCTCGTTCGGCTTGAGGATGCCGCGCTCGGCGCGACCGGTGACGACGGTGCCACGACCGGTGATCGTGAACACGTCCTCGATCGGCATCAGGAACGGCTTCTCGGTCTCGCGCTCCGGCTGCGGGATCGCGGTGTCGACAGCGTTCATGAGGTCCATGAGCTTGCCGGTCCACTCGGGGTCACCCTCGAGGGCCTTCAGCGCCGAGACCCGGACGACCGGCAGGTCGTCACCCGGGTACTCCTGCGACGAGAGCAGCTCGCGGACCTCGAGCTCGACGAGCTCCAGGAGCTCCTCGTCGTCGACCATGTCGCTCTTGTTGAGCGCCACGACGATGTACGGCACACCGACCTGACGGGCCAGCAGCACGTGCTCGCGGGTCTGCGGCATCGGGCCGTCGGTCGCCGCCACCACCAGGATCGCGCCGTCCATCTGCGCGGCACCGGTGATCATGTTCTTGATGTAGTCGGCGTGACCGGGGCAGTCGACGTGCGCGTAGTGACGCGCCTCGGTCTGGTACTCGACGTGCGCGATCGAGATCGTGATGCCGCGGGCCTTCTCCTCCGGCGCCTTGTCGATCTCGTCGAACGGCGTGTACGGGTTGAGGTCCGGGAACTGGTCGTGCAGGACCTTCGTGATGGCCGCCGTCAGCGTCGTCTTACCGTGGTCGATGTGACCAATGGTGCCGATGTTGACGTGCGGCTTAGTCCGCTCGAACTTCGCCTTCGCCACTGGTGTCCTCCTGTGGACTTTCTTGGTTCGTTCGCCCCGGTGCGCCGGTCGGCGCTTAGGACTCTGTCGACAGCCTTTCCGACCTGACGGCCGGAGAGCCTTTGGTGGGTTCTGCGGCGATGAAGCCTACAGGCCCGGAATTCACACAACTCGACCGAGGTGGCCGCGGGCGGGAGACCCTCCCGCGACCGCCCCGGATCATCGGGTCAGCTCAGGTGAGCGTCACTCACCCGTCGCCTTGGCGATGATCTCCTTCGCCACGCTCTGCGGAACTTCGGCGTAGGAGTCGAACTGCATGCTGTAGCTAGCCCGGCCCTGGGTCTTCGACCGCAGGTCGCCGACGTAGCCGAACATCTCCGACAACGGCACCAGGGCCCGGACGATGCGGGCGCCGCTGCGCTCCTCCATCGCCTGGATGATGCCCCGCCGGGAGTTGAGGTCGCCGATGACGTCACCCATGTTCTCCTCAGGGGTGGTGACCTCAACGGCCATCATCGGCTCGAGCAGTGCGGGGTCGGCCTTGCGGGCCGCCTCCTTCATCACCATCGAACCGGCGATCTTGAACGCCATTTCCGACGAGTCGACCTCGTGGTACTGGCCGTCCAGCAGCGTCAGCTTGACACCCACCAGCGGGAAGCCGGCCAGGATGCCGTACTGCATGGCGTCCTGGGCGCCCGCGTCCACCGACGGGATGAACTCCCGGGGGATGCGGCCACCGGTGACGGCGTTCGCGAACTCGTAGGTCGGCGAGTCGTTGTCCAGCGGCAGCGGCTCCACGCTCACGATCACCCGGGCGTACTGACCGGAACCACCGGTCTGCTTCTTGTGGGTGTACTCGATCTTCTCCACCTTGCGGCGGATCGTCTCGCGGTACGCCACCTGCGGCTTACCGATGTTCGCCTCGACGTTGAACTCGCGGCGCATCCGGTCGACCAGGATGTCCAGGTGCAGCTCGCCCATGCCGGAGATGACCGTCTGACCGGTCTCCTCGTCCAGCTTGACGCGGAAGGTCGGGTCCTCCTCGGCCAGCCGCTGGATGGCGGTGCTGAGCTTCTCCTGGTCAGCCTTGGTCTTCGGCTCGATCGCGACCTCGATGACCGGCTCCGGGAAGGTCATCGACTCCAGGATGACCGGGTTGGCCGGGTCGCAGAGCGTGTCGCCGGTGGTGGTCTGCTTGAGACCCTGCACCGCGATGATGTCGCCAGCCTGGGCCGAGCCACGCTCTTCCCGCTTGTTGGCGTGCATCTGGTAGATCTTGCCGATCCGCTCCTTGCGGTCCTTGGTGGAGTTGACCACCTGGGTACCGGTCTCGACCACACCCGAGTAGACCCGGACGTAGGTGAGCTTGCCGAGGTGCTTGTCGGTCTGGATCTTGAAAGCCAGGCCCGAGAACGGCTCGGACTTCGACGGCTTCCGCTGCATCGGCGTCTCGCCGTCGGTCGCGGTGCCCTCGATGGCCGGGACGTCCAGCGGCGACGGCAGGAAGTCGACGACGGCGTCGAGCATGGGCTGCACGCCCTTGTTCTTGAACGCCGAGCCGCAGAGCACCGGGTTGGCCTTGCTGGCGATGGTCGCGCGCCGGATGGCGGCCTTGATCTCCTCGACGGAGATCTCCTCGCCCTCCAGGTACTTCTCCATCACCGAGTCGTCGACGTCGGCCAGGGTCTCCATCAGCTTCTCGCGCCACTCGGCCGCGGAGTCGGCCAGGTCGGCCGGGATCTCCTCGATCGCGTAGTCCTCACCCTTCTGGGTCTCCCCGCGCCAGGTGAGGGCGCGCATGCCGATCAGGTCGACGACGCCGATGTGGTCGCCCTCGAGCCCGATCGGGATCTGGAGCACCAGCGGGGTGGCGTTGAGCCGGTCGATCATCATCTGCACGCAGCGGAAGAAGTCGGCGCCGGTCCGGTCGAGCTTGTTGACGAAGCACATCCGCGGGACGTGGTACTTGTCGGCCTGCCGCCAGACGTTCTCCGTCTGCGGCTCCACGCCGGCGACACCGTCGTAGACCGCGACCGCGCCGTCCAGCACCCGCAGCGACCGCTCGACCTCGACCGTGAAGTCGACGTGACCGGGCGTGTCGATGATCTGGATCGTGTGGCCCTTCCACTCACACTTGGTAGCAGCGGAGGTGATGGTGATGCCACGCTCCTGCTCCTGCTCCATCCAGTCCATGACGGCAGCGCCCTCGTGGACCTCACCGATCTTGTACGTGATGCCGGTGTAGAACAGGATCCGCTCGGTGGTCGTGGTCTTACCGGCATCGATGTGCGCCATGATGCCGATGTTGCGTACGTTGGCGAGCGCGTCTGCGGCGGCCACTTCAATCCCTACTTATCGTCGTCTAGACACAACTGGTGGCGGTTCCGGCGCCTCGTGGGCGCCGGAACCAAGGTGTTACCAGCGGTAGTGCGCGAAGGCCTTGTTGGACTCGGCCATCTTGTGCGTGTCCTCGCGCCGCTTGACGGCGGCACCGAGGCCGTTGCTCGCGTCCAGCAGCTCGTTCATCAGCCGCTCGACCATGGTCTTCTCGCGACGGGCCTTGGAGTAGGTCACCAGCCAGCGCAGGCCAAGGGTGGTCGCGCGGGCCGGGCGGACCTCGACCGGCACCTGGTAGGTGGCGCCACCGACCCGGCGGCTGCGCACCTCGAGGGTGGGCTTGACGTTGTCCATGGCGCGCTTGAGCGTGACGACCGGGTCGGTGCCGCTCTTCTCGCGGCAGCCCTCCAGGGCGGCGTACACGATGCGCTCGGCGAGCTGGCGCTTACCGCGCATCAGGATCTTGTTCACCAGCTGGGTGACCAGCGGCGAGTTGTACACCGGGTCAGCGACCAGCGGCTTCCGCGGAGCGGGTCCCTTACGCGGCATGTCAGCTCTTCTCCTTCTTCGCGCCGTAGCGGCTGCGAGCCTGCTTGCGGTTGCGGACACCCTGGGTGTCCAGCGAGCCGCGAACGATCTTGTACCGCACGCCGGGGAGGTCCTTCACACGGCCGCCGCGGACGAGCACGATCGAGTGCTCCTGCAGGTTGTGGCCGACGCCCGGGATGTAGGCGGTCACCTCGATCTGGCTGCTGAGCTTGACACGAGCGACCTTGCGCAGCGCCGAGTTCGGCTTCTTGGGGGTGGTGGTGTACACGCGGGTGCACACGCCGCGACGCTGGGGAGACCCCTTGAGCGCCGGGGTCTTGGTCTTGGTCGTCTTGGCCTGACGGCCCTTTCGGACCAGCTGCTGAATGGTGGGCACCGGGTTTCTCCGCTCCCTTCGGCCGCTGCGAGGCGACCGCGCCGTCTGCTCTAGCCGGCCTGATGGACGGCTCTCCTACCTTGCAACCAGGGCCACCTGACGGGGGTCCCAGCACCCGCGGTCGGGCGTGTCGCCCAAGTCACGGTCCCGGCACGGTCACTCGCGTGTCCTACCGGGTTTTTGTCACCGGCGCAGGAAACTCCCGACGCCAGGTCTTGCGGCTCTGTCGTGCGGCCGCGCGATCACCGGTTCACCGGCTCCAGCGCACGCACGCATTGCCCGGGCTGGCCCGGGCACAAGGGGAAAGAGTACCTACCACAGCCGCGCGGGTCAAAACGGAGCGGCTCGGGAGAACCGCATCGCGGTCCGCCGGCCGATCGCATCGTGCCCACGCGCCCGTCATGGGCACCTACGGTGACAAGTGTACCGGCTTCCCCGGCGCTCGGCCCGGCGGCCCCGGTTCCACCCGCGCACTGGACATCCCGGCATACCGGTCATAGCCGGTCAATGCGCGGCCGGACCGGTCGACCGGGTCACGTGATCTGCACCACCAGGGCCAGCACCAGCCCGCCCAGGCTCACCAGCAGGCCCACTCCCCCGCAGCTGAGCCCGGCGATGGCCAGGCCGCGCCCCGTGAACCGCACGGCCGGCGGCGGCGCCGGACGCCGGATCTGCCGCCGGGCCAGCAGCCCCGCCACGACGGCCGCCGTACCCGCGATAACCCCCAGCACGGTGAACGCCCCGGCGGCCCAGGCCCCGCCGTAGTTGGGCCCGGCGACGCCGAAGCAGAGGACCAGCAGCGACACCAGGATCGAGGCGACCCCGATCACCAGGGACCCGATGGCGAGCCCCGACGTGACCGGCGGCACGTCCAGGTGGACCACCCCGAACGGGGTGCCCGGGACCGCGTCGACGCGCTTCGGCGGGCGCGGCTCCTCGCGCGGGGGCGGCGGCACCGACGCCGGAGGCACCGGACCCCAGCCACCGCCGGCCGGTGCGCTCCCCGGCGCCGCCCACCCACCGCCGGTCGCCGGCTGGTTCCCCGGGTACGCCCCGGCCGCCGGCCACCCGGCCGGAGTCACCGGTCCGGGGGCGGCAGGGGCCGGGTAGCCGGCGTGCTGCGACGGGGAACCGGACGGAGCCGACGGTCCGGCCGCGTACCCCGGGTGAGGTGACGGGGAGCCCCACGCCGCGGCGGCGGGCGGAGCCGGGTGCCCGGCGTGGTGTGACGGGGAGCCGGGCGGCGCCGGCGGATACGGCCCGGCGGGCGGCCAGGACCCGGGCGGGGCCGACTGCGGCGGCCCGGCCGCGTCCGGCCCGGTGCCGGGGCGGGTCGGGTCGCCTCCCGGCGGCGGGGCCGGTTCCGTCACGGGGTCCTCCTGTCGACGTGGCTCGCCCACCGCGCGGCGGACACCGGCCAGGCTACCGTCGCGCGTCGCGCCGGCGGGGTCGGGCGCGAGGGCGCTCCCCCGCCCGGTCAGTCGACGTTCGGGGCGAAGTCGTGCCCGAACGGGGCGCCCGCCAGCCGGACCAGGCCGATCACCACGGCCGCCACCATCGCGACGGCCGCGAGCAGCAGGCCCGTCCAGGCCAGCTGCTCCCCCCGGCGCAGCCAGCCGGCGCCGGTGAGGAAACCACCCGACACGTACGCCTCCCGGCGGGCCTGCCGGGCGAGGGTGAGCGCGATGGTCGCGGGCACCACCCCGCCGAGGAAGAAGCCGGTGAGTGCCCCGATCAGCCCGAGGGCGAAGACGGCGCGGGCCTTGGTCGAACGGACCGGCTCCGGGTCGAGCGGGTGGCGGTGCCCCTGCGCAACGACGGGCACCTGCCCGGGCACGGTCGTCATGCCCACCATCATGCCCCGACGCGCCCCCCGGCGGCTCGACACGTCCCGGAACGCGACGAGGCCCCCGGCGGATGCCGGGGGCCTCGTCGTTTCCTACTGCTTAGCGGTACGACCCGAAGTCGAAGTCGTCCAGGGGCACGGCCTGGCCGCTGGCCGGCCCGAAGCCGTAGTCCGTCTCCGGGTAGCCGGTCATCGAGTAGACCTTGGCCTTCGCCTCCTCGGTCGGCTCGACCCGGACGTTGCGGTACTTGCTGATGCCCGTACCGGCCGGGATGAGCTTACCGATGATCACGTTCTCCTTGAGGCCGACCAGCGAGTCGCTGCGCGAGTTGATCGCCGCGTCGGTCAGCACCCGGGTGGTCTCCTGGAAGGAGGCCGCCGAGAGCCAGGAGTCCGTGGCCAGCGAGGCCTTGGTGATACCCATCAGCACCGGGCGACCGGCGGCGGGCTCGCCACCCTCGCCGACGAGCCGGCGGTTCTCCGACTCGAACAGCGCCCGGTCGACCAGCACGCCCGGCAGGAACTCGGTCGAGCCGGAGTCGATGACCGTCACCCGCTTGAGCATCTGGCGGATGATGATCTCGATGTGCTTGTCGTGGATGAGCACACCCTGCGAGCGGTAGACCTCCTGGACCTCCTGGGTCAGGTGGACCTGGACCGCGCGCGGGCCGAGGATGCGCAGCAGCTCGTGCGGGTCGATGGTGCCCTCGGTGAGCTTCTCGCCGACCTCGACGTGGTCGCCGTCGTGCGCCCGGAGCCGGACCCGCTTCGAGATCTTGTCGTAGACGATCTCGTCGCTGCCGTCGTCCGGGATGACCACGATCTTGCGGGACCGCTCGCCGTCCTCGATCCGGATCCGACCCGGGGTGTCGGCGATGGGCGCCTTACCCTTCGGGACCCGGGCCTCGAAGATCTCCTGGACACGGGGCAGACCCTGGGTGATGTCCTCACCCGCGACACCACCGGTGTGGAAGGTACGCATCGTCAGCTGCGTACCCGGCTCACCGATCGACTGGGCGGCGATGATGCCGACCGCCTCGCCGACGTCCACGGTCTTGCCGGTCGGCAGCGAGCGGCCGTAGCACGCACCGCAGACGCCCAGCTTCGACTCGCAGGTGAGCACGCTGCGCACCCGCACCGTCTCCACCCCGGCGGCGACGATCGCGTCGACCAGGATGGAGTTGATGTCCTGGCCGCGGTGGGCGACGACGTTGCCGTCCGGGCCCTTGATGTCGTCGGCCAGGGTCCGGGCGTGCACGCTGGTCTCGGCGTGCTCGTGCACGACCAGCTTGCCGTCGATCCGCTCGCCGATCTGCATCGGGATGGCACGGTCGGTGCCGCAGTCCTCCTCGCGGATGATGACGTCCTGCGAGACGTCCACCAGACGCCGGGTCAGGTAACCCGAGTCGGCGGTACGCAGGGCGGTGTCCGCGAGACCCTTCCGGGCGCCGTGCGTGGAGATGAAGTACTCCAGCACGGACAGACCCTCCCGGTACGAGGCCTTGATCGGCCGCGGGATGATCTCGCCCTTCGGGTTGGCCACCAGACCACGGATCGCCGCGATCTGCCGGAGCTGGAGCAGGTTACCGCGGGCACCCGAGTTGATCATCTTCCACAGCGGGTTCTCCTGCGGCAGCGCGGTGTCCATCTCCTTGGCGACCTCGTTGGTCGCCTTGGTCCAGATCTCGATGAGCTCGCCGCGACGCTCCTCGGCGGTCATCAGACCACGCTGGTACTGCTTGTCGATCCGGTCGGCTTCCTTCTCGTACTTGTCCAGGATCTCCCGCTTGCGCGGCGGGGCGATGACGTCCTCCATGCCGATGGTGACGCCGGACCAGGTGGCCCAGTGGAAGCCGGCCTCCTTGAGCCCGTCCAGGGTGGCCGCCAGGGCCACCTTCGGGAAGCGCTCGGCGAGGTCGTTGACGATCGCGGAGAGCTGGCCCTTGCGGATCTCGTAGTTCACGAAGCGGTAGCCCTGCGGCAGCGTCTCGTTGAACAGGACCCGGCCCAGGGTGGTCTCCACCGTCACCGGCTCGCCCTCGACCCAGCCCTCGGGCGCGACCCACGGCTCGGCGCCGGCGCCGTTGTCGACCCCGACGATGCCGCGCAGGCGGATCTTGACCGGCGTCTGCAGGTGCAGCTCGCCGTTGTCGTACGCCATCCGCGCCTCGGCGTCCGAGCTGAACGCCCGGCCCTCGCCCTGCCCACCGGGGGTGAGGTGGGTGAGGTGGTAGAGGCCGATGACCATGTCCTGGGTGGGCATGGTGACCGGCTTGCCGTCGGCCGGCTTGAGGATGTTGTTCGACGACAGCATCAGGATCCGCGCCTCGGCCTGGGCCTCGGCGGACAGCGGCACGTGGACCGCCATCTGGTCACCGTCGAAGTCGGCGTTGAACGCGGTGCAGACCAGCGGGTGGATCTGGATGGCCTTGCCCTCGACCAGCTGCGGCTCGAAGGCCTGGATGCCCAGCCGGTGCAGCGTCGGCGCCCGGTTCAGCAGGACCGGGTGCTCGCCGATGACCTCTTCCAGCACGTCCCACACGACCGGCCGCTGCCGCTCGACCATCCGCTTGGCGGACTTGATGTTCTGTGCGTGGTTGAGGTCCACCAGCCGCTTCATCACGAACGGCTTGAACAGCTCCAGCGCCATCTGCTTGGGCAGGCCGCACTGGTGCAGCTTGAGCTTCGGGCCGACGACGATGACCGAACGGCCGGAGTAGTCGACGCGCTTGCCGAGCAGGTTCTGGCGGAACCGGCCCTGCTTGCCCTTGAGCATGTCGGAGAGCGACTTCAGCGGGCGGTTGCCCGGACCGGTGACCGGCCGGCCACGACGGCCGTTGTCGAACAGCGCGTCGACGGCCTCCTGGAGCATCCGCTTCTCGTTGTTGACGATGATCTCGGGCGCGCCGAGGTCGATCAGCCGCTTGAGGCGGTTGTTCCGGTTGATCACGCGGCGGTACAGGTCGTTCAGGTCGGAGGTCGCGAAGCGGCCACCGTCCAGCTGCACCATCGGACGCAGGTCCGGCGGGATGACCGGGACGCAGTCCAGCACCATGCCGAGCGGCGAGTTGCGGGTGTTCTGGAACGCCGCCACGACCTTGAGCCGCTTGAGCGCCCGGATCTTCCGCTGGCCCTTGCCGGACCGGATGGTCTCGCGCAGGCTCTCGGCCTCGGCCTCCAGGTCCATGTTCTGGACCAGCGCCTTGATGGCCTCGGCGCCCATGCTGCCGGTGAAGTACTCGCCGAAGCGGTCGCGCAGCTCGCGGTAGAGCAGCTCGTCGGTGACCAGCTGCTTCGGCTCGAGCTTGCGGAAGGTGTCGAGGACCTCGTCGAGGCGGTCGATCTCGCGCTGGGCCCGGTCGCGGATCTGGCGCATCTCGCGCTCTCCGCCCTCCTTGACCTTGCGCCGGACGTCCGCCTTCGCGCCCTCGGCCTCCAGCTCGGCCAGGTCGGCCTCGAGCTTGGCGGCCCGCTTCTCGATCTCCGAGTCGCGGCTGTTCTCGGCCTGCCGCTTCTCGGCCAGGATCTCGTTCTCGATCGTCGAGAGGTCACGGTGACGCGCTTCGGCGTCCACGCTCGTCACGACGTACGAGGCGAAGTAGATGATCTTTTCGAGGTCCTTCGGGGCGAGGTCCAGCAGGTAGCCCAGCCGGCTCGGCACGCCCTTGAAGTACCAGATGTGGGTCACCGGAGCGGCAAGCTCGATGTGACCCATCCGCTCCCGGCGAACCTTGGAGCGGGTCACCTCGACGCCGCAGCGCTCGCAGATGATGCCCTTGAAACGGACCCGCTTGTACTTACCGCAGTAGCACTCCCAGTCCCGCTGCGGACCGAAGATCTTCTCGCAGAAGAGCCCGTCCTTTTCCGGCTTCAGGGTGCGGTAGTTGATGGTCTCGGGCTTCTTGACCTCGCCGTGGGACCACTGACGGATGTCGTCGGCGGTGGCGAGGCCAATGCGCAGCTCGTCGAAGAAGTTGACGTCGAGCACTATGTCCCCTATGTCGTCGTCTGTACTGCCTAGCTAACGGGCGGGGTCGGGAGCCGGCGGACCGGCTCCCGACCGCTCGCCTCAGACCTCTTCGACCGAGCTCGGCTCGCGCCGGGACAGGTCGATGCCCAGCTCCTCCGCGGCCCGGAACACCTCGTCGTCGGTCTCGCGCATCTCCAGGGCCACACCGTCGCTGGAGAGCACCTCGACGTTGAGGCACAGCGACTGCAGCTCCTTGAGCAGCACCTTGAACGACTCCGGGATGCCCGGCTCGGGGATGTTCTCGCCCTTGACGATCGCCTCGTAGACCTTCACCCGGCCGAGGACGTCGTCGGACTTGATGGTCAGCAGCTCCTGCAGGGCGTAGGCGGCGCCGTACGCCTGCATGGCCCAGCACTCCATCTCACCGAAGCGCTGGCCACCGAACTGCGCCTTACCACCCAGCGGCTGCTGCGTGATCATCGAGTAGGGGCCGGTCGACCGGGCGTGGATCTTGTCGTCGACCAGGTGGTTGAGCTTCAGGATGTAGACGTAGCCGACCGCGATCGGGTCCGGCAGCGGCTCGCCGGAGCGACCGTCGAACAGCTGCGCCTTGCCGGTGCGCCCGATCAGCTGCTTGCCGTCCCGGTTGGGCAGGGTCGACTCGAGCAGACCGGAGATCTCCTCCTCGCGGGCACCGTCGAAGACCGGGGTGGCCACGTTGGTGTCCGGCTCGGACTCGTGCGCCTCGATCGAGCGGAGCTGGCGCTTCCACTCGGTGTCGTCGCCGTCCACGCTCCAGCCCGTCTTGGCCACCCACCCGAGGTGGGTCTCCAGGACCTGGCCGATGTTCATCCGGGACGGCACACCGAGCGGGTTCAGCACGATGTCGACCGGGGTGCCGTCCTCCAGGAACGGCATGTCCTCGATCGGCAGGATCTTGGAGATGACGCCCTTGTTGCCGTGGCGGCCCGCGAGCTTGTCACCGTCCTGGATCTTGCGCTTCTGGGCCACGTAGACCCGGACCAGCTCGTTCACGCCCGGGGGCAGCTCGTCGCCGTCCTCGCGGGAGAAGGTACGCACACCGATGACCGTGCCGGTCTCGCCGTGCGGCACCTTCAGCGAGGTGTCGCGGACCTCGCGCGCCTTCTCACCGAAGATCGCGCGGAGCAGCCGCTCCTCGGGGGTCAGCTCGGTCTCGCCCTTCGGCGTGACCTTGCCGACCAGGATGTCGCCGGGGACGACCTCGGCGCCGATCCGGATGATGCCGCGCTCGTCGAGGTCGGCGAGCATCTCCTCGCTGACGTTCGGGATGTCGCGGGTGATCTCCTCCGGACCGAGCTTGGTGTCCCGGGCGTCGACCTCGTGCTCCTCGATGTGGATCGAGGTGAGCACGTCCTGCTGCACGAGGCGCTGCGACAGGATGATCGCGTCCTCGTAGTTGTGGCCCTCCCAGCACATGAACGCCACGAGCAGGTTGCGCCCGAGCGCCATCTCGCCCTCGTCGGTGCACGGACCGTCGGCGATGACCTGGCCGGCCTCGACGCGGTCGCCCTCGAAGACGACCGGCTTCTGGTTGACGCAGGAGCCGGCGTTGGAGCGGCGGAACTTGTGCAGCAGGTACGTCCGGCGGTGACCGTCGTCCTGGTGGACGGTGATGTAGTCCGCGCAGAGGTCCTCGACCACACCGCCGACCTCGGCGACGACGACGTCACCGGCGTCCACGGCCGCCCGGTACTCCATGCCCGTGCCGACCAGCGGGGCCTCGGCCTTGACCAGCGGCACCGCCTGGCGCTGCATGTTCGCGCCCATGAGCGCGCGGTTGGCGTCGTCGTGCTCGAGGAACGGGATCATCGCGGTCGCGACCGAGGTCATCTGCCGCGGCGAGACGTCCATGTAGTCGACGGCACCCGGCGCCACGTCCTCGGTCTCGCCGCCCTTACGGCGGACCAGGACGCGGTCCTCGGCGAACGTGCCGTCCGACTTCAGCGGGGCGTTGGCCTGCGCCTTGACGAACCGGTCCTCCTCGTCCGCGGTCAGGTAGTCGATCTGGTCGGTGACCCGACCGTCGATGACCTTCCGGTACGGCGTCTCGATGAAGCCGAACGGGTTGACCCGGGCGAAGGTGGAGAGCGCGCCGATCAGGCCGATGTTCGGGCCTTCCGGCGTCTCGATCGGGCACATCCGGCCGTAGTGGGACGGGTGCACGTCGCGGACCTCGAAGCCGGCCCGCTCCCGGGACAGACCACCCGGGCCGAGCGCGCTCAGCCGGCGCCGGTGGGTCAGGCCCGCCAGCGGGTTGGTCTGGTCCATGAACTGGGACAGCTGCGACGTGCCGAAGAACTCCTTGATCGCCGCCACCACCGGGCGGATGTTGATCAGGGTCTGCGGCGTGATCGCCTCGACGTCCTGCGTGGTCATCCGCTCGCGGACGACCCGCTCCATCCGGGAGAGACCCACCCGGACCTGGTTCTGGATCAGCTCGCCCACGGTGCGCAGGCGCCGGTTGCCGAAGTGGTCGATGTCGTCGGCCTCGTAGCCGTCCTCACCGGCGTGCAGCCGGCAGAGGTACTCCACGGTGGCGACGATGTCGTCCTCGGTCAGCGTGCCGGTGGTGATCGGCACGTCCAGCTCGAGCTTCTTGTTGAACTTGTAACGACCGACCTTGGCGACGTCGTACCGCTTCGGGTTGAAGAAGAGGTTGTCGAGCAGGGTCTGGGCGTTTTCACGGGTCGGCGGCTCGCCAGGGCGGAGCTTCCGGTAGATGTCGAGCAGCGCCTCGTCCTGGCCGGCGATGTGGTCCTTCTCGAGCGTGGTCATCATCAGCTCGGACCAGCCGAACTTCTCGCGGATCTGCTCCGCGGACCACCCGATGGCCTTGAGCAGGACGGTGACGGCCTGCCGACGCTTGCGGTCGATGCGGACGCCGACCGTGTCGCGCTTGTCGATGTCGAACTCCAGCCAGGCACCCCGGCTCGGGATCACCTTGACGCTGGAGAGGTCGCGGTCGGAGGTCTTGTCCGGCTGCTTGTCGAAGTACACGCCCGGCGAGCGGACGAGCTGGCTGACCACGACGCGCTCGGTGCCGTTGATGATGAAGGTGCCCTTCGGCGTCATCATCGGGAAGTCACCCATGAACACCGTCTGGCTCTTGATCTCGCCGGTGGTGTTGTTGGTGAACTCCGCGGTCACGAACAGCGGGGCGCAGTAGGTCAGGTCCTTCTCCTTGCACTCCTCGATCGAGGCCTTGACCTCGTCGAAGCGCGGAGCCGAGAAGGAGAGCGACATGGTGCCGGAGAAGTCCTCAATGGGACTGATCTCGTCGAGGATCTCCGCGAGACCCGAGCGTGCGTGCGGGTCGTCCGACGACCGGCCCTGCCAAGCCTCGTTGCCGACGAGCCAGTCGAAGGACTCGTTCTGGATGGCAAGGAGGTTGGGGACCTCGAGGTGTTCGGTAATCCGACCGAAAGAAACTCGGCGGGGCGCGAATGCGCTCGACGTACGACTGGTCTTCGCAGGGCGGGAAGCTGCCAAGATGCGTCCTTCCGAGGACCGGTGCTGCAGAACGGCTGGTACGCGTGCACTCCAATGACCCCACCAGAAATATCCGTAAACGGACATTTCCGAGCAGGGGTCAAGTCGGAAGGCAGCGCAAACTAGCAGTGTAGCCGAGAGGCTAACCGCTGTCCAGCCCACCCCGCAGGTCATCGCGGAACTTGCCTCGGGACCTCGGAAAACCGGGTCAACCGGGCTGCTCGGAACGCGACGTTCCTGCCGGTCCGCTCGGGTGGAGCGGCGGTGGTGCTGCCGTTGCCTTACCCGAGAGGCGGCCGTTGCAAGCGCGGAAGGTCTTGCTGGTGTCAGCGTGCCTGTCGGGCCCGTGTCGCGTCAAGGGCCGGTTACCCCTCGGGGTGTCTTTCCCACCGACGGGCTACCGACAGGGACCGGCGCGACACCGGTCCCCGGGCTGCGGACGCCCTGCTCACACCGCCGCCCCCGGGTACCACCAACACGGCGGGCGGCGATCCGGTTCCCCGGATCACCGCCCGCCGAGACGCGGTGTGCCCCGACTCACGTGAGCCGGACGCGCGTCAGGTCGAACTCAAGGTCACTTGAGGGTGACCTTGGCGCCCTCGCCCTCGAGCTTGGCCTTGGCCTTCTCGGCGGTCTCCTTGTTGGCCTTCTCCAGGACGGCCTTCGGAGCGGCCTCGACCAGGTCCTTGGCCTCCTTGAGGCCCAGGCCGGTCAGCTCGCGCACGACCTTGATGACCTGGATCTTCTTGCCACCGTCGGCGTCGAGGATGACGTCGAACTCGTCCTTCTCCGGCTCGGCCTCGGCGGCCGGGCCGGCGGGGCCGCCGGCGGCGGCAACGGCGACCGGAGCCGCCGCGGTGACCTCGAAGGTCTCCTCGAACTGCTTCACGAACTCGGAGAGCTCGATCAGCGTCATCTCCTTGAACGCGTCGAGCAGCTCGTCGGTGCTGAGCTTCGCCATGTCTGGCGTCCTTTCTGAAAGTGAAAACTAAGAACGTGGGTGCGCCGGGTGGCCTCAGGCCGCCTCGGCGCCCTCCTTCTCGCGCTTGTCCTGCAGAGCGGCCGCCAGACGCGCGGTCTTGGCGAGCGGAGCCTGGAACAGGGCCGCGGCCTTGCTCAGGTTGCCCTTCATGGCGCCGGCCAGCTTCGCCAGCAGCACCTCGCGGGACTCCAGGTCGGCGAGCTTCGTGACCTCGGCCGCGGAAATGGCCTTGCCCTCGAAGACACCGCCCTTGATGACGAGCTTCGGGTTGGCCTTCGCGAACTCGCGAAGCCCCTTCGCCGCCTCGACGACGTCGCCCGAAACGAAAGTCAGCGCGGTAGGACCGGTGAACAGCTCGTCGAGGCCGGAGATGCCCGCCTCGGTCGCGGCACGCTTGGCCAGCGTGTTCTTCGCGACCGTGTAGCTGGTCTCCTTGCCGAGCGAGCGCCGCAGCTGCGTGAGCTGCGAAACCGTGAGCCCGCGGTACTCGGTCAGCACGGTCGCTCCCGCGTTGCGGAAGCTCTCGGTCAGCTCGGCGACGGCCGTGGCCTTGTCGGCCCGGATCGGCTTGTCCGCCATGTCCCTCCTCTCTCGTTGCTCGGAGCTGGTACGCCGGCGACGAGCAGGGCTCGCGACGGCGGCGGAGGCATCACGACAACGAGAAAAGCCCCGGCGCAGGGCGCACGGGGCGAGGGCCGGCGCGACGGGCGCGGTCGGCGGACCACGCACTGCACCGAATTTCGCTTGCCGCCCTGCGCGGGTCGCCCGTCGTCGCGGGACCTTCGACCGTGCCGGGGCACGGTGACCAGCGGTCTTTGGGTGGAACTACGCGACTAGGTTACGCGACCCGTCCCGAACCACCAAATCGCCCCCGGAGTGCGCCCGGTCACTCAGGCGCGGCTCCGGCGGCCCCAGGCGTAGCCGGCCAGCGCCACGGCCGCCCAGGCCAGCGCCCAGGCGGTCAGCAGCACGCCGGTGGGTGCCGCCAGCGGGCCGGCCAGCGCCCGGGCGGTGGGCAGCACCGGCGGCACGAGCCAGGGAGCCACCGAGCGGGAGAGGCCGAGGACCACGGCGGCCACCGCACCGACGGTGAGCACGGCGACGCCGTAGCCGGCGGTGCGGGTGATCGCCCGGCTGGCCAGGGCGCCCAGCGCCACCGCCGCCGGCAGGGCCAGCAGGTGGGCCCAGAGGCCGAGCGCCAGCCCCTGGACCAGCGGCCGGTCCCCCGGCCCGCTGGGACCGGTCACCCCGCCGACCAGCCAGGGGAATACCAGCGCGACGGCGATCGTGGCGAGGCCGGCCACGGCCGCCGCGAGCAGGCCGGCGGCGCGCTCCCGGGCCGGGCCGACCACCACCCGGGCCAGCCGGCGCTGCACGTCGGGCTCGACGTCGAGGAGGATCTTGGTCTGCCAGGCCAGCACCGGGAACAGCACCACCGCCGAGACGCCGTAGGCCTCCGCGGGCTGGGCCCGGCCGCCGCCGTAGAGGACGCCGAGGGCCAGCAGGCCGGCCAGCACCGGTGCCAGCGCCCGCCCGGTACGCAGGAAGCCGGCCAGCCGCAGCCGGACCAGGGCGGTCACCGGGCCACCTCGGACGCGGGGCCGGACCGGCCGGCGCCGGACGCCGGGTCCACGGCGACGGACGGGGAGTCGGGCTCAGGTCGAGCGGTGGCGGACGGGGAGTCGGGCGCCGGTCGGGTGACGGGAGACGGGGAGTCGGACCCGGGTCGCGTGGCGGGGGGCGCGACGGCGTGGTCGCGTATCCGCAGGACGTGGTGGCCCTCGGCGCGCAACCGGGCGACGGCGGCCGCGGCCGCGGCGGCCGGGACCGACACCTCGACCACGACGGTGGCCCCGGCGCCGGACGGCGTCGCCTCGGTGACCGCGCCGTCGGCGACCGACCAGTGGCGGGCGCCGGGGAGCCGGACCGTCTCGCCGCGGTGGTCGCTGACCAGCACCGCGCCGCCCTCGGCCAGCACCTCGCCGATCATCTCGGGCACCAGGTCGCGGGTGGCGGCGTCCAGCCCCTCCCAGGGCTCGTCGAGGACGAGCAGGCCGGGCGGGCGGAGCAGCGCCTGGGCCAGGCCGACCTTCTGCGCGGTGCCCTTGGACAGCTCCGGCAGCCGCACCGCGTGGAAGCGCGCCAGGCCGAGCCGGTCGACCCAGTGCCGCACCGCCCGGTCGGCCTCGGCGCCCGGGAGGCCGACCATGCGGGCCATCGCGGCGAGGTAGGCCCCCACGGTGAAGGGCTGGTCGGCCGGGAAGCGCTCCGGCACCCAGCCGACGGCCGGCGGCCGGTCGACCACCCGGCCCCGGGTCGGCCGGAGCACGCCGGCGGCGAGCTGGAGCAGGGTGGACTTGCCCACCCCGTTGCGCCCGAGCACCACCGCCACCTCGCCCGGGCCGATCGCCACGTCGGTCTGCCGGAGCACCCACGGACCGCGCCGGTGGTATCGCAGCCAGACCCCTTCGAGCCGCATGTGCCGAGCCTGCCACACCGGACAGACGGACGGGGCCCCGCCACCAGCTGGTGGCGGGGCCCCGTCCGGGCAGTCGTGCTCAGGCCTCGGCCGAGGCCTCGGTCAGGTTCTTCACCGCGTTCGGGTCGACCGGGACGCCCGGGCCCATGGTGGTGGTGAGGGTGACCTTCTTCAGGTACTTGCCCTTGGCGGCGGACGGCTTCGCGCGCAGGACCTCGTCCAGCACCGCCGCGTAGTTGTCGATCAGCTGGGACTCGGAGAACGAGGCCTTGCCGATGATCAGGTGCAGGTTGGAGTGCTTGTCCACCCGGAAGGTGATCTTGCCGCCCTTGATGTCGGCGACGGCCTTGGTGACGTCCATGGTCACCGTGCCGGTCTTCGGGTTCGGCATCAGGCCGCGCGGGCCCAGGATCCGCGCGATCCGGCCGATCTTGGCCATCTGGTCCGGGGTGGCGATCGCCGCGTCGAAGTCCAGCCAACCGCCCTGGATTCGGGCGACCAGCTCGTCGGTGCCCACCTCGTCCGCACCCGCGGCGGCGGCCTCTTCGGCCTTCGCGCCGGCGGCGAAGACGATCACGCGGGCGGTCTTACCGGTGCCGTGCGGCAGGTTGACCGTGCCGCGGACCATCTGGTCCGCCTTGCGGGGGTCGACGCCGAGGCGCATCGCGACCTCGACCGTGGCGTCGAACTTGACGTTGGTGGTCTCCTTGGCCAGCTTGACGGCCTCGGCGGGAGAGTAGAACTTCGACCGGTCGATGACCTCGGCGGCCTTGCGGTAGCTCTTGCTGCGCTGCATTTCTCGTAACTCCTGTGGTCTATGGCGGGCCGGCGACCTGCGCGGCCCTCCCACGAACTGATCCGGGTGGAGCGGTCGACCGAGGTCAGTCGGCGACGGTCAGGCCCATCGACCGGGCGGTGCCGGCGATGATCTTCTCAGCCTGCTCGATGTCGTTGGCGTTGAGGTCCGCCATCTTCTTCTCGGCGATCTCGCGCAGCTGGGCGCGGGTCACCGAGCCGACCTTCTGGGTGTGCGGGACGCCCGAGCCCTTCTGCACGCCGGCGGCCTTGATCAGCAGCCGGGCGGCGGGCGGGGTCTTCAGCACGAAGGTGAAGGTGCGGTCCTCGTAGACGCTGATCTCGGCGGGGACGATGTCACCCCGCTGCGACTCGGTCTGCGCGTTGTAGGACTTGCAGAACTCCATGATGTTCACGCCGTGCTGGCCGAGCGCGGGGCCGACCGGCGGCGCCGGGGTGGCCTGGCCCGCCGGCAGCTGAAGCGTGAACGTCTTGACGAGCTTCTTCTTCGGAGGCATGTCTCTTCCTGGGGCTTGGAACTGGGATTTTCGCCGGCCCGCGGGCGCGCACGGTCAGCGCGGTGCGGACAGCCGACGTTCTAGGGTAGCGCAGCCTCGCGCCACCCTCCCCGCCGAGGTCCGGCGGACGGCGAAAACGACGCACCGGCGGCCGGCCGGAGGCCCACCGCCGGTGCGGACGTGCGTCAGATCTTGGCGACCTGGTTGAAGTTCAGCTCGACCGGGGTCTCCCGACCGAAGATCGACACCAGGACCTTGAGCTTCTGCTGGTCGGCGTTGATCTCGCTGATCGTCGCCGGCAGCGAGGCGAAGGCGCCGTCGGTGACGGTGACCGAGTCGCCGACCTCGAAGTCGAGGACCTTGACCTCGGGCTTGGCCTTCTTCTGCTCGGTCTCGACCGCCGGGGCCAGCCACTTGAGCACCTCGTCGAGGCTCAGCGGCGCCGGACGGTCGGCCCGGTCGGTCGCGCCGACGAAGCCGGTGACCCCCGGGGTGTTCCGGACGCAGGAGTAGGACTCGGCGGTCAGCTCCATCCGGACCAGGATGTAGCCCGGGAAGACCTTCGCCTGGACCTGCGACCGCTTGCCGTTCTTGACCTCGACCTCTTCCCGGGTCGGCACCTCGACCTGGTAGATGAAGTCCTCCATGTCGAGGGAGGTGATCCGGGTCTCGAGGTTGGTCTTGACCTTGTTCTCGTAGCCGGCGTAGGAGTGCACCACGTACCAGTCGCCGGGGGCGTAGCGCAGCTTCTGGCGCAGCTCGGCGACCGGGTCGAAGTCCTCGTCCGGGGCCGGCTCGGTGGTCGGGAACTCCGGCTCGCTGGCGGCCTCGACCGACTCATCGTTGGCCGCCGTCGCGACCGTGGACTGCTCGTCCGTGGTCTCGGCGGTCTCGTCGTACTCAGGCACGCTCGCTCACTTCCGTCACTATCGCTGTCCGCAGGTCAGCTGGGGTTGCCGAAGACCCACAGCACCGCCTTCGCGAAGCCGTAGTCCAGGCCGGCCACGATCGCCAACATCACCGCGACGAAGGTGACCACCACCGCCGTGTAGGTCAGCAGCTCCTTGCGGGTCGGCCAGATGACCTTACGCAGTTCGGCCACGACCTCGCGGAAGAACCGCGCGATGCGGGCGAACAGCCCGATCCGCTCGGTGTCCTTCCGGGTCTTCCGGCCCTCGGTCGAATCGGTGCGGGCCCGCTTACGGGTGGCGGTGCCGCCCCGGGAGACCGCTTCGTCCGCGTCGGTGGCGTCGTCGTCGGCCACGCCGTCGACGGTCGCGTCGTCGTCCAGACGCTCGTCGCCGGCGTCCTCGCCGCGCCGCTTGCTCTCGGCCACTTCGCCCTCCGTGCGGGATATCGGGTCGCACGCCGGGCGGCGTGCGCGGCGTGTGGTCACGCCGGCCGGACCAACCGTCCCGCGACGGGCCGCGGCCGGCGGATCGACCGGGAGGGCCCCGAATGCCTCGGAACCAACCCCGCCGATGCCACCACCACGGGCCGGGCGCCGCCCTGCGGCGGCGCGACCCACGGGAACGGTCAGGCCTGAGGCGCAGGGGTGACAGGACTTGAACCTGCAGCCTGCGGTTTTGGAGACCGCTGCTCTGCCAATTGAGCTACACCCCTGTGCGGCAACTCACCCTCACCCGGACACGAGGTGCCGAGCAGGGGTCACTTGCCCCACGGCGGACCAGTGTACGGGTAGTCGTGCGACTTTCCCAACCGGTCCACCCCTCGCGCGTCGAACGGATCCTCAGCGCGGCGTCCGCACGAGCGCCCGAGCCTGCGACAGCACCTTCTCCCCCAGGCAGGTCGCGGTGATGTCGAGCCTGGTCAGGCCGTCCTCGGTGACCTCCTTGACCACCGCGGCGACCTCGACCTCGGTGCCCTCGTCGGTGTCCGGCACGACCACCGGGCGGGTGAAGCGGACGTTGAGTTCGACCACCGCGTCCGGTGCGCCGGCCCAGGTGGTCACCGCCCGGCCGACCAGAGCCATCGTGAACATGCCGTGGGCGATCACCCCGGGCAGGCCGACCTTGGTGGCCGTCCGTTCGCTCCAGTGGATCGGGTTGAAGTCGCCCGAGGCGCCCGCGTAGCGGACCAGGTCCGCGCGGGTCACCCGGTACGTCTGGGTGGGCAGTTCCATCTCTCAGGCCTCCCCGCGTACGACGATCTTGGACCAGACGGCGACCACCGGCTCACCGGCGACGGTGCTCACGTCGGTGCGGGTGGTCAGGAAGCCGTGCCCGCCCCGGTTCGTGACCTCCTCGATGGTGTTCACGCAGACCAGCTCGTCACCGGCCACCACCGGCCGGTTGTACGCGAAGCGCTGGTCGCCGTGCACCACCCGGCTGTAGTCGACGCCCAGCGCCGGATCCTCCACGATCTGCTGGCTGGCGGCCATGGTCACGATCACCGGGAAGGTCGGCGGGGCCACCACGTCGGGGTGGCCGAGCGCCCGGGCGGCCGCCGGGTCGTGGTGCGCCGGGTCGGTCGCGCCGATGGCGGAGGCGAACTCGCGGATCTTTTCTCGGCCCACCTGGTAGGGGGCGGTCGGCGGATAGGTCCGGCCGACGAAGGACGGGTCCAGGGACATGCCGCGAACCTACACGGAAAACACGAACGCCGATCCGTACGGTCGGGCGGCTCGGAGGCCGCCGTCCATGCGGATCGGCGTTCGGAAGCTGTCTGCGGGCCGGCCGGGCCGGCCGCGGGTCAGCGCGTCTCGCGGTGGATGGTGTGCCTGCCGTCCCGGGGGCAGAACTTCTTCATCTCGATGCGGTCCGGGTCGTTGCGGCGGTTCTTGCGCGTGATGTAGTTGCGCTCCTTGCACTCCACACACGCCAAAGTGATCTTCGGCCGGACATCGGTCGCCTTCGCCACGGCGGAGTGCCTTCCTCGCTCACGGATAACAACTACGGCGCATCAGACTACGCGCTGAATACGCGGACATGCAAAGTGGGCGCCTGTGGCGCCCATCCCACCGACCACCGGGCGGGCCCGGAGGACGAGAGTAGCGGTGGCCGGACTTGAACCGGCGACACAGCGATTATGAGCCGCTTGCTCTGCCATCTGAGCTACACCGCCGTGGCGGGTCCAGCCGGACCCTCTGAGCCCCCTTACGGAATCGAACCGTAGACCTTCTCCTTACCATGGAGACGCTCTGCCGACTGAGCTAAGGGGGCCTACCCGATCACCCCGTGGGGTGTCGCGCAGAGGAAACAGTACACGACCCCGTGGGCGAGGTGAAATCGGATCCCCGGTTGCGGTGTTCCCGCAGCTCAGGGAACGACGCGCAGGCGCGGCAACTCGCCCGCCACGATCGTCTCCGGGTCGACCTGGGCGCCGAACCAGGCCTCCAACCGCTCGTACGGCAGGGGCCGGCTGAACAGGAAGCCCTGGCCGATCTCGCAGCCGATGTCCTGGAGCAGCTCCAGGGTCAGCTCGCTCTCCACACCCTCGGCCACCACGGTCAGGCCGAACTGCTGCGAGAGCGTCACCACCGCGTTGACGATGGCCAGGTCGCCCGGGTCGGTCGCCATGCCCTGCACGAACGAACGGTCGACCTTGACCTCGTGCACGGGCAGCCGGCGCAGCTGGGCCAGGGACGAGTTGCCCGTGCCGAAGTCGTCCACGGAGAGCCGGACACCGAGCTCGCCGAGGCGCTTCAGGGTCGGGATGGGACGTTCGGTGCCGTCCAGCACCCCGGCCTCGGTGATCTCCAGGGTGAGGCGCTGCGCCGGCACGCCGTACTCCTCCAGCAGATCCCGCACGAGGGCCGGGAAGTGCTGGTCGGTGAGCGTCCGGGCGGCCAGGTTGACCGAGATGGCGAGCGCCTGCTCGCCGTGGCTCCAGTCCCGGCTGCGCCGCAGGCTCTCCCGCAGCACAAACTCGGTGAGCCGGCCGAGCTGGCCGGTGTGCTCGGCGACCGCCACGAAGTCGTTCGGGGCCACCGTGCCGTGCGCCGGGTGCTCCCAGCGGGCCAGGCACTCCACCCCGACCAGGCGCCGGTCCCGCAGCGTCACCTTGGGCTGGAAGTAGACCTCCAGCGCACCGTCGTCCAGCGCCCGGCGCAGGTCGCCCGCGAGGCCCAGCCGGCGCAGCGACCGGGACTCCAGCGCCGGGCTGTAGAGCTGGACGCTGCCCGGGACCGACTTGGCGGCCGTGGCGGCCAGGTCGACCCGTTGGAGCAGAGCCACCGCGTCGCTGCCGTGGTCCGGGTGGACCGCCACCCCGACCGCGGTGTCCACGTCCAGGGTGAGCGCGTCGAAGACCATCTCGTCGCGGATCTGCTCGCGCAGCTGGCCGGCCAGCTCGAGCGCCGCCTCGGTGCTCTCCAGCCGCAGCGTCACCAGGAACTCGTCGCCACCGGCCCGGCCCACCAGGGCGGAGGAGGGCGCGCTGGCGCGCAGCCGCTCGGCGACCTCGACCAGGACCTTGTCGCCGGCCGCATGGCCGAGCGACTCGTTGACCTGGCGCAGCCGGTCGACGTCGAAGAGCAGCAGCGCCACCACCTCGCCGGGCGCCGCGATCCGGACCGCCTCGGCCACCGCCGCGGTGATACGCCGGCGGTTGGGCAGCTTGGTCAGCGTGTCGTGCTCGGCGTCGTGCCGGAGCCGGTCGACCAGGCGGGTGTTCTCCAGAGCCACCGCGGCGTGGGCGGCCACGGTCTCGAAGACCGCGATGTCCGCCGGGGTGAAGTGGTTGCCGTCACCGAGCCGGTTGGCCACCTCCAGGGTGCCGATCACGACCGGGCCGGAGCGCAACGGCACCACCACGGCGTCCTTGACCCGCCGCTCCGCGAACTCCGCGCGGAACTCGTCGTCGGTCGTCACGCCGTGTCCGACGGCGACGGTACGCCGGAGCGCCCGCACCTTCTCCCGCAGCGCCTGCGGCGTGCGCGCCATGTCGAGCAGACCCGGGTCGTCGGCCCGGGCGGTCAGCAGCGTCTCCGGGTGCCGGCCCTGGGCCGGGAGCCAGAGTGTGGCGTACTCGGCCTCCATCAGGGACCGCACCCGACCGAGGAGGGCGTCCGCCAGCGTGCCGCTCTGCCCGCTCTCCACCACGGCCCGGGTCAACTCGTAGAGGTCGGTCAGGGTGCGGTGCTGCCGGAAGAACTGGGCGTACGAGCGGTAGACCGGCACCAGACCGACGCCGAGCCCGGTCAGCAGCAACACCGACCACCAGTTGCTGCTCACGAGGATCAGCAGGATCAGCCCGATGGACACGTTGATCCCGGCGGTGAGCAGCGCCGTCTTGGCGTTGCGCAACGCCGCTCGACCGGTCTGCCAGCCGTTCAACAGGGTGTGCACGGCGACCACGCTGGTGACGCTGACGAGCAGGACCATGCTGACGGCGGAGAAGATGCTGAGCCACGTCCGTGGCCCGACCCCCTCCATCGGCGGCAACGCCTGGAGAAGCAGCACCGCCAGCGAGGTGCCGGCCGCGGCCCGGGCCACGTTGAACCAGACCTTCGGCGCCGAGAACCGGTGCCGGATGTGCGTGACGAGCGTGGCGATCGTGTAGATGACCACGACCGTCAGCGGCGGCAGGAAGAAGAGCGCCAGGACGAGGGGCAGCTCGGTGAGCGTGACGCCGACCGACTGCCGGTTGACCACCAAGCTGAGCAAGGGCAGCCCCGCCACGACCATCAGGGCGAGGATGAGTGCCGCCTGGGGCCACCTGCCGACGGGGTGTTCGGCGAGCAGGCCGGTGACCGTGGCGCAGGCCACCGCGATGAGGGCCATCGGGGCCGTGATGATCCAGGCGTCCTCGGACGACCGGCGTCGTGGCTGACCGCGACCGATCATGCCGCTCCTTCGACTTGGCGGCACGCCGCTCGATCACCGACGCGGGGCGTCACCCGACCGGAACACGGTGGGCCGGCAGCCGGGCTCAAGAAGACAGACCGGGAGAACCGGTCACTGCCACACGTAGTCCTGGGTCTGCGCCCCCGTGCTGCCATCGAAATCGAAACCGCCGACGCCACCGACGAGGGCGGCAAGAATGAGAAGTGAGCCAAGCAGCCGGCCCAACCTTCGACCAGACATGATTGCTCCTGTCGAGAGAGTTTCAGCGATGGTGGAGGTTCCACGATCGTGCCACACGGGGAGCAGGCGGAAAAGCGGTGGAGGGCCCACCTGGCAGGGGCAGACGGGGAAATCATCCGTTCGACCGGCTCGCCCGCCCCTCCGGCCCAGCGTGCTGTCACGATCGGTCCCGGCGCCGCTACGGAAGGCGCGCACAACGACTTCTCGGTTAAACCGCGCGTAAGAGCAGATTCGCCTACCAGCCATCATGATCGGTCACCTTGACCACATTGGACGGCGAACCGGGCAGCCGCGGCGGCCCCGTCGAACAGACTCCACCATCATCGATGCCCCGGGCAAGGGTTTCGGCTGTCCGATCCACGCGCCCCGCCGGCCTCGACGGCAGCGGGCCGTCGCCGGGCGGCATGAGAGGCTGACCGGATGGGGACCGTCATCCGCAACGTCGCGTTCGACTGCGCCGACCCGTACGAGCTGGCGCACTTCTGGGGCCGGGTCTTCGACTGCCCGGTCGACCCGCAGGTCAGGCCCGACGACGAGGAGGTGGCCATCGAGCCGCCCACGGGCGCCACGCTCTACTTCCAGCGGGTGCCCGAGCCGAAGAGCGTCAAGAACCGCGTGCACATCTGCCTGCAGCCCGAGGTGCTCCGCGATCAGGAGGTCGAGCGCATCCGCGCCCTGGGCGCCACCGTCGTCGCCGACCGGCGCAACCCGGACGGCAGCGGCTGGGTCGTGCTGGCCGACCCGGAGGGCAACGAGTTCTGCGTCCTGCGCAGCGACGCCGAGCGGGAGACGTCCGCGTAGGCCAAGGGGCTCCCTCAGGCGCGGCGGAACTCCGCGCGCCAGCGGAGCCCACCGTCCGGGGCCACGATCTCCTCGACCCCGGCCGGGGCCAGCGGGCCGACCGCGAAGGCGTCGACCTCGGCCCGGGCCAGCGGCCAGGGCGGGCCCTCGACGACCTCGTCGTCCCGCCGGCCGGCCGCGATCACCAGCAGCGTCCCGCCCGGCGCGACCAGCCGGCCGACCGCCCGGATCGCCCGCTGCCGCAGCTCGGCCGGCAGCGCCTGCACGTTCATGCTCTCCAGCACGAAGTCGAACCCACCCAGCCAGTCCTGCGGCGGATCGAGCAGGTCGGCGGTCTCGTACCGCACCGGCGAGTCCGGGTGGCGGCGGCGGGCCGTCCGTACCGCCGTGGGCGAGATGTCGAAGGCGACGGTGGCGAAGCCGAGGCGGGCCAGATGTTCGGCGTCGCGGCCGAAGCCGCACCCGACGACCACGGCGCGCCGGCCGGAGCCGTCCGGCCGGGTCCGGTCGGTCCACTCGCTGAGCAGGGAGTGCGCCCGGTCGAGGTCCCACGGGACGACCGCCTCGCCGCGCTCGGCGTCGGCGTAGAGCCGCTCGAACCGGCCGATCGGATCGTCTTCGGCGGTGGCCGGGGAGGGCAACCGGTGGGCCGGATCGTGGTCGCGCACGGACGCCTCCTCGCCTTGGTCACCGCGAAACGGCGAAGGCCCCTGACCAGCGTTTCCGCAGGTCAAGGGCCTTGCCGATCCCTGGTGGCGGGTAGAGGATTCGAACCTCTGTAGCTTTCGCGACGGATTTACAGTCCGCTCCCATTGGCCGCTCGGGCAACCCGCCAGGGCATACCACCGCGTTGGACGCGGCGGCGGAAGCAAGGATAGCGGTTGTCCCCCGGGCCGTCGCAAGCGGGTACCGTCAGGGGGTCCCACGCTGGCCAGTGGGGGACGGACCAGGACAGACCTCCGGACAGCAGGAGCATGAGCATGGCAGCGAACCCGTCGTTCGACATCGTGAGCAAGGTCGACCGGCAGGAGGTCGACAACGCCCTCCGCCAGGCGGAGAAGGAGCTCTCGACGCGGTTCGACTTCCGCGGCACCGGCGCCGAGATCTCCTGGTCGGGCGAGGAGGCGATCAGCCTCCAGGCGGAGACCGAGGAGCGGGTCCGGGCAGCTCTGGACGTGTTCAAGGAGAAGCTGGTCAAGCGGAACATCTCGCTGAAGTCGCTGGACGCCGGCGACCCCCGTTCCTCGGGCAAGATCTTCAAGATCGACGCCAAGGTGATCCAGGGCATCGACTCGGACAAGGCCAAGGCGATCAGCAAGAAGATCCGTGACGAGGGCCCGAAGGGCGTCCAGGCGCAGATCCAGGGCGACCAGCTCCGGGTCACCGGCAAGAAGAAGGACGACCTGCAGGCCGTCATCGCGCTGCTCAAGGGCGAGGACTTCGGCGTGGCCCTCCAGTTCACCAACTACCGGTAGCACAGGCCACGGGCCGCCGCCCCGACGAGCATCCGGCGGCGGCCCGGCCCACCGAGAGCGGGGAGCGCAGATGCCCTACGGCTACCTCGGGTCGATGAAGACCCGGGCCGGTTGCCGGGACGACGTCGTGGCCATCCTGTTGAGCGGCGTCGACGGGCTCCGCGAGGTCGGCTGCGAGCTGTACGTGGTGGGCGTCTCCGACCAGGACGAGGTCACGATCTGGGTCACCGAGGTGTGGCGGAGCAGGGAACACCACGACGCGTCCCTGCGACTTCCCGAGACGAGGGCCGCCATCGGCCGGGCCATGCCGATGCTCACCGGCGAGTTCACCAGCCAGGAGCTCACGGTGGTCGGTGGGCTCGGCCTCTGAGCGCCGGCCCCGGTCAGCGCGAGAAGATCAGCAGCAGGATGACGGTCACGACGGCGCTGACCAGGATCGAGCCGAGGCAGCCGACCCGGTTCGAGAAGAAGAGGAACATGTCGGGTCGGTACCCGCCCGCGCCGGTTTGATCCCCGCGGCTCAGGCGACGAGCGACTGCTCGGCGCGTACCGCGGTGGCCTCGGCGCGGGCGATCGGGCCGGTCGGCAGCGCGGCGACCGTGGCGCCGACGGCGACCGCGGCTCCGGCGAAGAGGAAGGCCCAGGGCACGCCGCCGGCGTGGTCGACGATGAGCCCGGCCACCGCTCCCCCGGCGGCGCTCGCCGCCACCGACATGGTCACCACCCAGGTGTACGCCTCGTTCAGCATGCCGGCCGGTGCGATCCGGCCGACCAGGGTGTTCTCCAGGGTCAGCGCGGGCGCGATGGTGGCGCCGCCCAGCACCAGCGCGGCGCCGAGCGCCGCCGGGGTGGGCATCACGGCGAAGACGGCGAAGCTGGCCGCGACCGCGCCGAGCAGCCAGGCGAACTGGCGGGTCATGTTGGCGGCGGGCTTGCGTACCCCGAACCAGAAGCCGCCCAGGGCACTGCCGATGCCCCAGACGGCGAGCAGCACACCGGCGAGGCTCTCCGGGTCGCCGGTGGTGGAGTTCCCGGCGAAGGCCGGGACGATCACGCCGGCGGCGCCGAAGGCGATGCCGATGCTGGCGACGCAGAACAGCAGGGCCGGGAAGCCGCCGACCCGCAGCGGGCCGAGGCCCTTGGCGTGGTGCTCGCGCGGGTGCGGCTGCCAGCCGCGCATGACCCGGCCGAGTGCGACGGCGGTGGTGCCGGCCAGGGTGACCACGGCGGCGCCGACCAGCGCGGCGGCGGCGTCGGCGACGAGGACGAAGCCGGCCACCAGCAGCGGCCCGAGCACGAAGACGACCTCGAAGAGGGAGGTCTCCGCGGCGAGCGCCGTGTTCCGCAGGTGGGTCCGGCCGGTGGCGGGGGCGGTGAGGTCGTTCCAGGCGCCCCGGATCGCGGCGGTGAGCGGCGGGTACGTGGCGCCGGCGACGCCCGCGGCCAGGTAGATCAGGGCGAGGCTGCCGGAGCCGGACCGGCTGGCCCCGAGCAGCCCGAAGAGGGCGAGCGGGTGGGCCAGGGCGGTGGCCAGCAGCACCGGGGTGGGGCCGACCCGGTCGGCGATGCGCCCGGCGATCGGGCTGAGCGCGGCGCCGGAGAGCGCGTAGATGCCGCCGGCGACGGCGGCGAGCGAGTACCGGTCGGTGACCTCGGCGACCACCAGCAGCAGCGCCAGCGGGGTCATGCCGATCCCGAGCCGCCCGATGACGCCGAGGATCAGCAGCATCGGGGCGCCGGGGATCCGCCAGACGCCCAGGTACTGGCGCAGTGCGGCCACGGGTGAACCTCCAGGTAACGGGTGAGAGACGTTTCGACCCTAACGCCGGCGCGTATCCGGGGGAAACGGTTTGTGCCCGGACACACCACTCCGCCCGCGTCCGGCTGGACGCGGGCGGAGTCGGTCGGTGCGGGTCAGCGCTGGAACTGCACGGGCCCGGCGTTGCGGGCCAGCTGCTCCAGCCGAGCCACCCGCTGCTCCATGGGCGGGTGGGTGGCGAACATGGCGGCGAGGCCGCCGCCCCGCTTGAACGGGTTGTCGATCATCAGGTGCGCGGTGCTGGTGAGCTGGCCCTGCGGCGGCAGCGGGCGCGCCTGCGTACCCACGTGGATCTTGCGGAGGGCGCTGGCCAGCGCCAGCGGGTCCCGGCTCAGCTCGGCGCCGGACTGGTCGGCCTGGAACTCCCGGCTCCGGCTGATCGCCAGCTGGATGAGGGTGGCCGCGATCGGACCGAGGATCAGGGTGAGCAGCAGCACGGCCGGGTTCGGGCCGTCCTCGTCGTCCGAGGAGCCCAGCGGGATGAACCAGGCGATGTTCGCCAGCGCGGTGATGATGCCGGCCAGGCCGGCCGCCACGCTGGAGATCAGGATGTCCCGGTTGTAGACGTGGGACAGCTCGTGGCCGATCACGCCCCGCAGCTCCCGGTAGTCGAGGATCTCGACGATCCCCTGCGTGACGCAGACCGCCGCGTGCTCCGGGTTACGCCCGGTGGCGAACGCGTTCGGCTGCGCCGTCGGGCTCACGTAGAGCCGGGGCATCGGCTTGCCCGCCTGGGTGGAGAGCTCGCGGACCATCCGGTACAGCTCGGGGAACTGTGCCTCGCTGACCGGTTGCGCCCGCATCGAGCGCAACGCGAGCTTGTCGGAGTAGAAGTAGGTCACACCGTTCATCAGCAACGAGACGACGACGGCGATGACGAGACCGCCGCTACCGCCGAACCAGTAGCCGACCGCGAGGATCAGCGAGGTCAACAGGCCGAGCAGCGCTACGGTCTTGAGACGGTTGTGATGCACGATCGCTCCTTCGGTGCGCGGGCCGTGCGGGGCCCGCTGACCGGTTCAACAACACCGGTACCCGCCAACCATCCTGCTCATGGCTGAAAGTTGGCTGGGGATTCCTGTAAGCGCGCTGTGCCGGCCGCCCACCAGGGCACGAAACCGTCAGCGGGCCGCCACGTCGAGGACCAACTGCGGGGCGAAGCCGAGCACCACGGCCAGCGCGGTGGCGACCCCGAGCGCGACCACCACGAGCCGGCCGGGGCGGACCGCGACCCCGCCCGGAGCGGCGTAGAGGGTGGCGGCCAGCCGCAGGTAGTAGGCCAGACCGAGCACCGCGTTCAGCGCCACCACCAGGGCCAGCCAGCCGGCGTGCCCGGCCACCAGCGCGCGGACCACGGTCACCTTGGCGAACAGGCCGGCCAGGCCGGGAGGCAGCCCGGCCAGCCCGATGAGGGCCAGGGCGAACGCGCCACCCACCCACGGGTGCCGGCGCGCCGCGCCGCGCAGGTCGGCCAGCGTGCCGCCGTCACCGTCACCCGGCCGCAGCGCCACCACCGCGGCGAACGCGGCCAGTTCCAGCAGCACGAAGAAGACGGTGTACGCGACGGCCGCGGCGTACGCCCCGGCGCGGGCGTCGGCGGTGCGTCCGGCGGCCAGCGCGAGCGCGCCCAGCGGGGCGAGGATGTAGCCGGCCTGGGCCACCGAGGACCAGGCGAGCAGCCGGACCGTACGCCGCTGGCGCAGCGCCACCAGATTGCCCACGGTCATGGTGAGCACCGCCAGCAGCGCCAGCACCGGGCCGGTCACGGTCGCCGGCAGCGCCCGCTGCACCACGGCGAGCAGCGCCACCACGCCACCCAGCTTCGAGGCCGTCGACAGGTACGCGGCCACCGGCAGCGGGGCGCCGTCGTAGGTTGCCGGGGCCCAGGCGTGGAACGGCACCGCGGCGACCTTGAAGGCCAGCCCGGCCACCACCAGCGCCACCGCGACCGTGGTGAGCGGCACGTCGAGCAGGCCCTCCGCGCCGGCGAAGGTCGCGCCGAGCCGGTCCAGGTGGACGCTGCCGGTCACCGCGTAGAGCAGCGCCGCGCCGAGCAGGGTGACCGTGGTGGCCACCACGCTGACCACGAAGAAGGTCACCGCCGCCTCGGCGCCGGCCAGGCTGCCCCGGCGCAGCCCGACCAGCACGTAGAGCGGCAGGGTGAGCGTCTCCAGCGCCACGACCAGGGTGATCAGGTCGCCGGCCGCGCCGAGCACCACGCCGCCGGTCATCGCGCAGGCGAGCAGGAAGCAGTATTCACCGACCGGGACCCGCCCGGCGCGCAGCAGGGGGCCGGAGAGCGCGAGCACGCCGAGGGTGAGCAGCGCGATGACCACCGCGACCAGCGCGGCCCGCCCGGTCCAGAGCCAGGAGCAGTCCGCGCCCACGCAGAAGGTGCGGCGTTCGCCGGCCGCGCCGACCAGCGCCGCACCGGCGGCGGTGCCCGCCGCGCCGAGGGCGGCCACGGCCACCGTGGCGGCGGCCCGGGCCGCCAGCAGGTCGACCAGCAGCACCAGCACGGCCGTGCCGGCGGCCAGGTAGGCCGGCAGCAGCGCCACGTTGTCCACGCTCTGCACCAGGCTCATTTGGTGACCACTCCCACCAGGGCGCCGACCGGGCCGGAGGCGTAGGACAGGACCAGGGCCGGGGCCAGGCCGACGGCGAGGGCGAGCAACACCAGCGGCGCCCAGGCGGCCAGCTCCGCCCCGGCCAGGCCCGGCGCGAGCGGGGCCACCGCCGGGCTGGGCCGCCCGTGGGTGACCCGGCGCAGCAACCGCAGGAGGTACGCGGCGGTCAGCGCCCCGCCCAGCGCGGCCAGCACCGCGAGGGTGGTCCACAGCCCGCCGCCCCGCCGGACGGCGGCCACCACGGCGAACGCCTCACCCCAGAAGCCGGCCAGCCCGGGCAGCCCGAGCGAGGCGACCGCCGCGAAACCGAGCAGCCCGGCCAGCCGGGGCGCGGTCTCGCGCAGCCCGGACAGCTCGGCGAGCGACCCGGTGCGGGTGCGGTCCTTGATCGCCCCGGCCAGGAAGAACAGCAGCCCGGTGATGACGCCGTGCGCGATGTTGCCGATCAGCGCGGCCTGGAGGCCGGTGGCGGTGAGCGTGGCGACCCCGAGCAGCACGAAACCCATGTGCCCCACGCTGGAGTACGCGATCAGCCGCTTCAGCTCGGACTGCGCCAGGCAGACCAGCCCGCCGACCAGGATCGCCGCGACGGCCAGCACCCCGAGCACCGGCGCGGCCCAGCGGGCGCCCTCCGGGGCCACCCCGACCGCCACCCGGATCAGCCCGTACGTGCCCATCTTGAGCAGCACCCCGGCCAGGATCACGCTGCCCACCGTGGGGGCCTGGGTGTGCGCGTCGGGCAGCCAGGAGTGCAGCGGCCAGAGCGGGCTCTTCACCGCGAAGGCCAGCGCCAGCAGTGTGAACGCGGCGAGCTGGGTGCCCCGGGACAGCCCGGCGCCACCGGTCAGCGTCACCAGGTCGGCGGTGCCCGCGGCGGCGACCACCACGTAGACGCCGACCAGCAGCAGCACCGAGCCGAACAGGGTGTAGAGGGCGAACTTGCGGGCCGCCCGGCGCCGGTCGTCGCCACCCCAGCCCGCGATGATCGCGTACATGGGAAGCAGGACGACCTCGAAGAACAGGAAGAACAGCACCAGGTCGAGGGCGAGGAAGGTGCCCAGGATGCCCACCTCGACCACCAGCAGCAGTGCCACGAGGGCCCGCCCACTGCCGCCGCCGGCGGGCACCCGCCAGAGCGTGTAGCCGCAGCAGAGCAGGGTGAGCAGCGCGGTGAGCACCACCAGCGGCCAGGAGATGCCGTCCACTCCGAGGTGGAAGCGCAGGTCGAGGCCGGGCACCCAGGACACGTCCACCTGATGCCAGGCCTGCACGGCCGGCCGGGGTCCGTAGCCGAACCAGCCGTGGTCGCCGCCGGCCAGCGGCAGGGTGGCGAGCAGGGCCAGCGCGGCGGCGGCCGTGCCGACCAGCCGGCCGGCCCGGTCGCCGGGGACGGCGGCGGCCGCGACCGCGCCCAGCGCGGGAACCGCGAGGACCGCCACCAGCAGGAACTGCCCGAACGTCATGAGGTCACTCCGATCAGGGCGACCGCGAGGCCGATGAGCAGCGCACCGGCCAGCACCCCGGCCGCCGCCCGGGGCAGCGCGGCCCGGTGCAGCGCGGCCAGCCCGCCGCCCAGCTCGACCGCGGCCCGGCCGCTGCCCTCCACGAGGCCGTCCACCCCGAGCTCGTCCCCCGTGCGCACGGCTCGGGCCAGGGCCGTGGTCGGGCGTACGACGAGGGTGTGCTGGACGTCGTCGAGCCGGAACGCCCGGGCGAAGACCGGCCGCAGCGGACCCAGGAAGCGCGCCGGGTCGGCGGCCGGGTCGCGGCGCCAGCCGGCCCAGGCCACGCCCGCGCCGACCAGCAGCAGCAGGAACGGCAGGACCAGGTTCGGCGCGAGGTGGACCAGCTCGACGGCCTCGTCGGAGGCGTCGGCCGGCACCCGCAGCCGGTCGGCGAACCAGGGCGCGATGGCGGCCAGGCCGAGCAGCGCGGCGGGCACCGCGAGCAGCAGCACCGGCCAGCGCAGCACGGCCGGCGGGTCGTGCGGGTGCGCCAGCGGGATCCGGGTCGCGCCGAAGAAGGTGCGCAGCAGCAGGCGGGTCGCGTACCAGGCGGTGACCGCGACGCCGAGCAGCCCGGCCAGCCAGACCAGCCAGCCCACCCAGGCCGGGGCCGGGCCGGCGCCGTCCAGCGCGGCGGCCTGCGCGGCGGCGAGCACCCCGTCCTTGCTCCAGAAGCCGGACAGGGGCGGCACCCCGGCCAGCGCGCCGAGACCGATCAGCATGCACCAGAAGGTCACCGGCATGGCGGCGCGCAGGCCGCCCATCCGCGACATCAGGGTGGTGCCGACGGCGTGGATCACCACGCCCGCCGCGAGGAACAGCAGCGCCTTGAACGCGGCGTGGGTGAGCAGGTGGAACAGGGCCGCCGCCGGAGCGCCGACGGCGAGCGCGCCGGTCATGTAGCCGATCTGGGAGACCGTCGACCAGGCCAGCACCCGCTTGATGTCGTCCTGGGCGGTGGCCGCGAACGCGCCGAGCAGCAGGGTGACCGCCGCCATCACCCCGAGCACGGCCAGGGCGGCCGGGGCCTGCGCGAAGAGCGGGAAGAGCCGGGCCACCGCGTAGACCCCGGCGGCGACCATGGTGGCCGCGTGGATCAGCGCGGAGATCGGGGTGGGGCCGGCCATGGCGTCCGGGAGCCAGGTGTGCAGCGGGAACTGCGCGCTCTTGCCGGCCACCCCGGCGAGCAGCAGCAGGCAGGCCGCGGTGAGGGTGCCGGCGGAGTAGTCGTGGGCCAGCACGTCGGCGATCCGGAAGCTGCCCGCGCCGACGCCGAGCAGGGCGATGCCGAGCAGGAAGCCGACGTCGCCCACCCGGGTGACCAGGAACGCCTTCACGGCAGCGGCCGGCGCCTCGGGCAGCCGCCGGTCGTGGGCGATGAGCAGGTACGAGCAGATGCCCATCACCTCCCAGCCGACCAGCAGCAGGATCAGGTCGCCGGAGACCACCACGGTCAGCATGGCGGCGGTGAACAGGCTGATCTGGGCGGCGTAGGGCGGGTAGCGGTGGTCCACCTCGACGTCGTCGTGCGGGCCGCGCCGCAGGTAGCCGATCGAGTAGACCTGCACGGCCAGGGCCACCGCGGCCACCGCCACGGCGACCAGCGTGGCGACCCCGTCCAGCCGCCAGCCGAGGGTCACCCGCAGCCCGCCCAGGTCGACCCAGTCGGTGCCGCCCTCGACCGGCCCGTCCACCCGCAGCAGCAGGGCCACCGCCGCGAGCAGCGCGACCGCCGCGCCGGCCACGCCGAGCGCGATGGCCGCCCGCCGGGCCGGGCTCTCCCCGGTGGCCGTACCGCGCGGCGACGGCGGCAGCAGCAGCCCGAGCAGGCCGGCGACCAGGGGTACGCCGGGCAGCGCCACCGCGAGCAGTCCGGTCACCTCGCCCCCTCGCCCCGGTCGGCGGCGATCCCGGCGGCCGGCGCCGGCGCCTCGGTGAGCGGCACGTCGTCCACCGTGACGCTGGCCCGCAGCCGGTAGAGCTGGAGCACGATGGCCAGCCCCACGCCGATCTCGGCGGCGGCCAGCACGATGACGAAGAGCGCGAAGACCTGGCCGGAGTGCGGCAGCGCCGCCCGGACCGTGGTGTCTGCGGTGACCAGGATGAGGTTGACCGCGTTGAGCATCAGCTCGACGGCCATCAGCACGAGGACGGCGTTGCGGCGGCGCAGCACGCCGTAGACGCCGAGACCGAACAGCAGCGCGGCGGTGACGTACGGGATGACCGGTCTCACGCGCGCCCGCCCTCGTCGGCGGCGACGACCGGGCGGGCCGGCTCGACGGGGCCGGCCGGGCGGCCGGGGCGGGCCGGGCCCGCGGCCGGACCCGCACCGGGGCGGCCGATGTCGGGGCGGGAGAGCACGATCGCGCCGACCAGGGCGGCGAGCAGCAGCACCGACAGCACCTCGAAGGGCAGCACCCAGGAGCGGAACACCTGCTCGCCGAGGCGCTCGGCGGTGCCCGCTGCGGGCAGCTCCACCCGGACCCAGCGGAACGCGTCGACCAGCAGCACGGCCAGGCCCAGGCCGGTGCCGGCGCCGATCAGGGCGGCCGGCCAGCCGGGCCGGTCGAGGTCGTCGGAGGGGCCGATCGGCGCCCGGGTCAGCATCACCGCGAACAGCAGCAGCACCACGACCGCGCCGACGTAGATGAGCACCTGCACCCAGGCCACCAGCTCGGCGCTCAGGACCAGGTAGTCGCCGGCCAGCGCGCCCAGGCAGACCACCAGCCAGAGCCCGGCCCGGACCAGGTGCCGGGTGCCCACCACCAGCGCGCCCGCGCCCACCGCCACCGCGCCGAGGGCGAGCAGCAGCACGTCCGCACCCGTCATGACGGCGCGCCCCCGCCCTGCTCCGCGCCGGGTTCCGGGCGGGCCGGGGCCGGACGCGCGGCGGGGGCCGCGGCCTTGCGGGCGGCGGTGGTCTCCTCCTTCGAGGGGTCGCCGTGCGGGTCGTGGGCCGGCGGCGGCGGGACGGTGACCATCCACTCGCCGAGATGGTCCTTGTCGTGCAGCAGGTCCTTGATGTCGTACTCGGCGTACTCGAACTCGGGCGACCAGTAGAGCGCGTCGAACGGGCAGACCTCGATGCAGATGCCGCAGTACATGCAGAGCGAGAAGTCGATGTCGAACTTGTCGAGCACGTTGCGCTGGCGGGGGCGGGCGGCGCCGGGGACCGCCACCTCCTCCTTGTGGGAGTCGATGTAGATGCACCAGTCCGGGCACTCGCGCGCGCAGAGCATGCAGACCGTGCAGTTCTCCTCCAGCAGCGCGATCACGCCGCGGGAGCGGGGCGGCAGCTCGGGGACGACGTCCGGGTACTGCTGCGTGGTCGAGCGGCGGGTCATCGTCTTCAGCGTGACCGCCAGCCCCTTCACCAGCCCCTCGCCGGGCACCCCGCTGCGCTCACTCATGGGGCCCATCCTGCCCTGTGCCCCCGGCGCGCGCGACCACCACCCGGCGGATCGACCGCAGCGGACCGCCGGGCCGGTCAGGCGTCGGTGGCCGGCAGCGGCGGGAGCATCTCGACGCCGAGCTGCTGGAGGACCTGGAACAGCTCGTTCACGCTCCACACGTCGACGATCCGGCCGGTCTCGTCGAAGCGGAGGAAGCTCGCCCCCGAGTAGCTCACCACCCGGCCGGTCGGCGGCACCGGGCCGAACTGCCCGGCCTGGGTGCCGGCGGCCCGCCAGTGCACGGCCACCCGGTTGCCGGCGGCCACCACCTCGACGACCTTGTAGCGCAGGTCGGGGAAGGACGCCCGCCGGTCGCGGTGCCAGGCCAGGGTGGCCTCCGGACCGGTCCCGCCCAGCCCCGGGCAGTTCTCGGCGACCAGGTCGTACGCGCTCTCCTCACGGCCGGCGTTCCACACGTCGGCGATGAAGCGTCGGGCCGCCGCCTCCACATCCGTCACCGCGGCAGCCTAGCCCCGGTCATCCGGGGTCGGCCTGCCGGAAGCCGGCGGAGCGACCATGATGGGACGCGGAACGCGACATCCTCGGGAGGCGGCGTGGGCGGCAACGGCGACGAGATCCTCGACCGGACCGGTGGCAAGTACGTCGAGCCGGGCGGCGAGTTCACCCGGGACCAGCGGTACATCGCCACCCGGATCACCGCGGACGGGTCGAGCGGCTGGCCGGTGGAGCCGGGCCGGTACCGGCTGGCGGTCAGCCGGGCCTGCCCGTGGGCCAACCGGCTGATCATCGTCCGGCGGCTGCTCGGGCTGGAGGACGCCATCTCGATGGCGGTGGCCGGCCCCACCCACGACAAGCGCAGCTGGACCTTCGACCTCGACCCGGGCGGCCGGGACCCGGTGCTCGGCATCGAGCGGCTGGCCGACGCCTACTTCGCGCGCTTTCCCGGCTACGAGCGGGGCATCACGGTGCCGGCCATGGTGGACGTGCCGACCGGTCAGGTGGTCACCAACGACTACGCGCAGATGAGCCTGGACCTGTCGACGGAGTGGACCGCCCACCACCGGCCGGGCGCGCCGGAGCTCTACCCGGAGCGGCTGCGCGGCGAGATCGACGAGGTCAACGCGGTCGTCTTCGCGGACGTGAACAACGGCGTCTACCGGTGCGGCTTCGCCGGCAGCCAGGAGGCGTACGAGCGGGCGTACCACCGGCTCTTCGACCGGCTGGACTGGCTGACCGAGCGGCTGACCGGGCAGCGCTACCTGGTCGGCGACACGATCACCGAGGCGGACGTGCGGCTGTTCACCACGCTGGTCCGCTTCGACCCCGTCTACCACGGCCACTTCAAGTGCAACCGGCAGAAGCTGACCGAGATGCCGGTGCTCTGGGCGTACGCGCGGGACCTGTTCCAGACGCCGGGCTTCGGCGACACCGTCGACTTCGACCACATCAAGCGGCACTACTACGAGGTGCACCGGGACATCAACCCGACCGGGGTGGTGCCGCTCGGCCCGGACCTGGCGAACTGGCTCACCCCGCACGGGCGGGAGCAGCTCGGCGGCCGCCCGTTCGGCGACGGCACGCCGCCGCTGCCCGCGCCGCCGGACGAGCGGGTCGACCCGGACCACACCCCGCTGCGCGACGCGGCCTGAACCCGCCCGTCCTCAGATCGCCAGGCGGACGGCGGCGGTCAGCACGAGCTGGGCCAGGGCCAGCGGGACGAGCACCAGCCAGCACAGGCGCTGGAGCTGGTCCTCGCGCAGCCGCGGGTAGCTCACCCGGAGCCAGATGATCACGAACGCGACGGCGAACACCTTGAGCAGGGTCCAGAGCCAGCCGAGCTGGGCGTCGGCGAACGGGCCCTGCCAGCCGCCGAGGAAGAGCACCGTGGTCAGCGCGGCGATCACCACGATGCCCACGTACTCGGCGAGCAGGAAGAACGCGAAGCGCAGGCCGGTGTATTCGGTCATGTAGCCGAAGACCAGCTCGGAGTCGGCCACCGGCATGTCGAACGGGGGCCGGCGGATCTCGGCCAGCCCGGCCACGAAGAAGATCACCATGGCTGGCGCCTGCCAGAGCAGCCACCAGGGGCGCCACGCCTCCACGATGCCGGGCAGGCTGAGCGTGCCGGCCGCCATCGCCACCGAGGCGGCGGCCAGCACCAGCGGCAGCTCGTAGCCGAGCAGCTGGGCCGCCCCGCGCAGCCCGCCGAGGAGGCTGTACTTGTTGGCCGAGGCCCAGGCCGACATGAGCACGGCGAGCACCCCGATGCCCACCACGGCGAGCACGAAGAACAGGCCGATGTCCAGCGGCTGCCCGACCAGGTCGCCCGGGCCGAGCGGGATCACCAGCAGGGCGAGCAGGTAGGGCACCAGGGAGACGGCCGGGGCCAGCCGGAACACCGCCCGGTCCGCCTCGCGCGGGGTGACGTCCTCCTTCTGCACGAACTTGATGCCGTCGGCGACGAGCTGCGCCCAGCCGTGGAAGCCGCCCGCGTACATCGGGCCGAGCCGGCCCTGCATGTGGGCCATCACCTTGTGCTCGGCCTGGCCCACGATCAGCGGCAGGGTGAGGAACGCGACCAGCACGCCCACCACCCGGAGGACCAGCTCCAACCAGTCCGGCATCAGCCCTCCCCCTCCTCGGCGTCGGCGCCCGGCGCCGGCCGGGCGCCGGGCGACGGCTCCTCCCGCGCGGGTCCGGTCGGCCGCTCCCCGGGCACCGGACGCCCGAGCGGACCGGGCTCCTCCGGCGGCGGGGCGGGCTCCCGGCGGGCCGGGCCGGTCGGCCGGCCCGCGGCGGGACGCTCGCCCGCGGCGGGGCGCGCCGGACGCTCGCCCGGGGCGGGGCGCGCCGGGCGTTCCCGGGCGGGACGGGCCGGCGTACCCCCGCGGGGGCCCTCGCCCGCCCCGGCCGCGCCGGCCGGCGTGGGCGTCGTCCCCCACTCGCCGGGCGCGGGCACGCCCGGGGGCCGGATCGGCCGGCGGCCGCCGCCGGCCTCCGACTCGCCGGGTTCCTTGGCGCCCGGCCACGGCTTGGCGACCCGGGAGGCGAGCACGAACTCCTTGCGCAGCGGGTGGCCCTCGAACTCCGGCGGCAGCAGCAGCGGCCGCAGCTCGCCGTGCCCGTCGAAGCCGATGCCGAACATCTCGTGGGTCTCCCGCTCGTGCCAGGCCGCACCGGGAAAGACGTCGACCACGGACGTCACGACCGGCGTCTCCCGGGGCACCCGGGTGCGCAGCAGCAGCCCGTGCCGGTGCCGGATCGACCAGAGGTGGGCCACCACGTCGAAGCCGTCGGCCAGCTCGTCGACCGCGGACAGCCAGTCGAAGAAGTCGCAGTCCAGCTCGGCGTCGTCGCGCGCCGCGCGCACCGCGTCGCGCCAGCTCGCCGGGGGTACGTCGATGGTGGCGCGGGCGTGCCCCTGACCGCCGGAGACCGACGCGGTGGCCTCCACGGGCGCGAGCAGCGCGACCACCCGCCGGCCGACCTCTTCCGGAGTCATGCCGCTGATCCTAGGGCCGTCGACCGGGAGGCGTGTCGGGCCGTCCGCGCTCCCCCGGGCCGGATCCGCCGCTTTGCCGGGCGGTCCGGCCTCCCGCGGGGAAGGATGAACCCGTGCGCGCTGTCACTGTGGCTCCCGGAGTTTCCGACTCGCTGCGCCTCGACGAGGACTGGCCCGAGCCGGCCGCGGACGAGGGCGCGATCCTGGTCCAGGCCGTCGCGGTCGGCGTCTGCGGGACCGATCAGGAGATCATCGCGGGCGAGTACGGCGAGGCCCCGCCCGGCCAGGACCGGCTGGTGCTCGGGCACGAGTCGCTCGGCCGGGTCCTGGAGGACCCGACGGGCACGCTCAAGCCCGGCGACCTCGTGGTGGGGATCGTTCGGCACCCCGACCCGGTGCCGTGCGTGAACTGCGCGGCCGGCGAGTGGGACATGTGCCGCAACGGCCGCTACACCGAGCACGGCATCAAGGGGCTGCCCGGCTTCGCCCGGGACCGCTGGCGGGTGCAGCCGAGGTTCGCCGTCGGCCTGGACCCGGCGCTCGCCCCGGTCGGCATGCTGCTCGAACCGACGAGCGTGGTGGCGAAGGCGTGGGACCACATCGAGCGGATCGCCAGCCGGGCCGTGTGGCAGCCGCAGAGCGTGCTGGTCACCGGGGCCGGCCCGATCGGCCTGCTGGCCGCGCTGCTGGGCATCCAGCGCGGGCTGTCGGTGCACGTGCTGGACCGGAACAAGACCGGTCCGAAACCGGAGCTGGTCCGCTCGCTCGGCGCGACCTACCACACCTCGACGGTGGCGGAGCTGGACTTCGCGCCGGACGTGGTGGTGGAGTGCACCGGCGCCCCGGTCGTGGTGCTGGACGTGATGAGCAAGGCCGGGACGAACGGCATCGTCTGCCTGACCGGGGTGTCCAGCGGCGGCCGGACCATCGAACTCGACGCGGGGGCGATGAACCGGGAGCTGGTGCTGGAGAACAACGTGGTGTTCGGCTCGGTGAACGCCAACCGGCGGCACTGGGAGCTGGCGGCGGAGGCGCTCGCCCGCGCCGACCAGGCCTGGCTGAACTCGCTGATCACCCGCCGGGTGCCGGTCTCCTCGTACGCCGACGCGTACACCTCCACCGGCTCGGACATCAAGGTGGTGCTCGACTTCGAGCAGTGAGGCGGGGCACCGGGCACGGGCACCGGCGCCCCGGAACCTCAGATGCCGGGCAGCCGGCCGTTGCGGAACAGGTCCACGAACAGCTGGTGGTCCTCGCGGGCCCGGATGCCGTAGCTGTGCGCGAAGTCGATCAGGTGGTCGACGAAGCCCTCCGCGTCGGCGTCCACCACGGCGACGATCGCCTCCTCGGTGGAGTAGTCCACCAGGTCGTGGCTGGACTCGTCGTCGGCCACCGAGTGCATCCGGGCCACCGCCCGGCCCAGGTCGGTGAGCACCCCGGCGAGTTCCTCGGGCTCGTTGACGTCGGCCCAGTCGAGGTCGGCCGCGTACGGGGAGACCTCGGCGACGAGCTGCCCGGCCCCGTCCAGCTCGGTGAAACCCAGCCACGGGTCGGCGTGCGCCTGCAACGCCCGCTGCGACTCGGCGGTCCGGTGCCCCTGGTGCAGGAAGTACGAGCGGACCCGCTCGTCGTCGATGTGCCGCGCCACCGCCGGCACCTGCGCCTGCTTCATGTAGATGACGACGTCGTTCTCCAGCGCCTGGGTGTGCCCCTCCAGCAGGAGGTTGTACGAGGGCAGCCCGGCGGAGCCGATGCCCACTCCCTTGCGCAGCACGACGTCCTTGATGTTGGTGGCGACCGGGCGGAGCCGGGCGGTGGCCGACGGCAGGGTGCCCAGGTAGTCCTGGAACGCGGCGCACACCTGCTCCCGGGTCGCGGCGTCGACCTCGAAGACCCCGTCGCCGACGGAGAACCGGCGCTCGTAGTTGTCGATGGTGGTCTGCGTGGCGAGCAGGTCGACACGGGTGTTCAGCCGGGCCTGCTGGAGCACCCGGCGCAGCACCCCGTCGGCGTTCTCCAGCGTGATCGAACCGATCGCGTCGTCCCCGCCGGCCGCGATGGCCCGCAGCTCGGCCAGGTACGACCGGGCGAAGCCGGCGACCAGCTCCCCGATCACCCGGTCGGAGAGCGCCTTGGCGTAGCCGAGCAGGGCCACGCTGGCGGCGAAGCGCTTCAGGTCCCAGGAGAACGGCCCGACGTACGCCTCGTCGAAGTCGTTGACGTTGAACACGAGCTGCCCGGAGGCGTTCATGTAGGTGCCGAAGTTCTCGGCGTGCAGGTCGCCGTGGATCCACACCCGGCTGGTCCGGTCGTCGAGGAACCGGTCGCTGGCGAAGTCGCCGCGCTGGTCGGCGTAGAAGAGCGAGGCGCTGCCCCGGTAGAAGGCGAACGGGGAGGCGGCCATCTTGCGGAACTTGCGGCGGAACGCCGCCGGGTCGATCGCCATCGACGCGCCGAACTCCTCGGTGAGCACGTCGACGATGAAGGCGGAACGCTTGTCCGCGGAGTCGGTCATGATCGCAGGCTAGCCCCGCGTCGCCACCTCGCGGCTCAGCCGGCCGGGGGACGTACCGGTGGCGCCGTGAGGGATTCCACCGGCCGGGGGGTGCTCTCCGCGGGCCGGGGGTCGACCGGCGGGGCGAGCCGGTCGGGGCGGGGCACGCCGCCGACGCCGGACTCCTCGGCGGCGATCTTCTCCTGGAGGCGGAGGATGCCGTGCAGCAGCGCCTCCGGGCGGGGCGGGCAGCCGGGCACGTAGACGTCGACCGGGATGAGCTGGTCGACACCCTTCGTCACCGAGTAGGAGTCCCAGTAGGGTCCGCCGCAGTTCGAGCAGGCGCCGAACGAGATGACGTACTTCGGCTCGGGCATCTGGTCGTAGAGCCGCTTGATCGCCGGAGCCATCTTGTCGGTGACCGTGCCGGAGACCACCATGAGGTCGGCCTGGCGGGGGCCGTGGGCGAACGGGATCACGCCGAGCCGCATGAAGTCGTGCCGGCCCATGCTGGTGGCGATGAACTCGATGGCACAGCAGGCCAGCCCGAAGTTGAACACCCAGAGGGAGTAGCGGCGGCCCCAGTTCAGCACGAACCGGATCGGCTCGCCGAGCACGGCCGGCAACTGCACCTCGGGCCTCCCTCCCTCGCCTGTCTCCGAGTTGACAGTCAACCACAGCGCCGGAGGGGGCAACCGGCGCAACCTGGGGTCGCGTCGGGGCGTGTGACGGGCGTGACCGCGTTCGCGGCACCCGCACGGGGAGGACCACTTGACGGTGACGAGGGAGCCGCGGCTCGACGAGCCGCCACCCGGGAGGACGGCGGGGCGCCCGGACGAACGCGGGGCGGTCGACTTCGACGGGGTCTACCACGCGCACTTCCGGCCCCTGACGCTCCAGCTCGCCGCGTACTGCGGTGACCTGTCGCAGGCGCAGGACCTGGTGCAGGAGGCGTTCTGCCGGGCGTTCGCCCGGTGGTCGCGGGTGTCCCGCTACGACGACCCGGTGGCCTGGGTCCGCCGGGTCGCCTGGAACCTGGCCACCAGCCGGTGGCGGCGGCTGCGCACGGCCCAGTCCTGGCTGCACCGGCAGCGCGAGGAGCACGTGCCGGGTCCGGGCCCGGACCGGGTGGCGCTGACCGCCGCGCTGGCCCAGCTGCCCACCACCCAGCGGCGCGCCGTGGTGCTGCACTACCTGGCCGATCTCACGGTGGGGCAGATCGCGGAGCAGGAGGGGGTGCCGGAGGGCACGGTGAAGTCCTGGCTGCACCGGGGACGGGCCGCGTTGGCGGCCCAGCTCACCACCACGAACGAGGTGAACCACCATGAGTGAGCGGGACGACATCCTGGTCGGCGGCGAGTTCGCCGCGTTCCGTGAGGCGTACGCACCGGCGGTGCACCCGGCCGGGACGGCGGCGGTGCGGGAGACGGTCCGCCGCCGGCGCCGGCGTGCCGCCGTGGTGACGGCGGCGGCCGCGGTGCTCGCGGTGGTCATCCCGGTGGGCGCGAACGCCGCCCTGCACCGGCCCGATCCGGCACCCGGGCCGGCGCAGACCGCCACCCCGACCCCGTCGGAGACGTCCGTCTCGCCGACCCCGCCCCCGCCGGCGCCGAGCACGGCCAGCCCCACCTCGGCCGCCCCGGACGGGCGCATCACCCGGTCGCAGCTGCTCGCCGCCCGGGTCGACCTGGCGGCCTGGCCGGGGTACGCCCCGAAGACCTGCGTGAGCGACAACGTCCGGCTCCGGTCCGGGCCGCTGAGGGACTCGGTGCCGACGCTGCTGGCCGGTCCCCGTCACGGCGACCTGGACGGTGACGGCGCGACCGAGACGGTGGCCCTGATCGCCTGCCGCTACGGCGAGGTCTTCGCCAAGCAGGTGCTGGCCTTCGACCGGGACGCCGCCGGCCGGATCGTCACCATGGGCCGGGTGGTCGGCACCCGCGAGGGGATGGACGACATCACCGACTTCTCGGTGCAGGACGACGGGAGGATCCGCGCGTACGTGGCCGACATCCAGCCCTGCTGCGACACGCCGGCGTGGTCGCCGCAGCGGCAGTGGCGGACGTACGCCTGGACCGGCGAGCGGTTCAGCCAGACCGCCGGGCCGACGAGGTTCGGCGTGGACCCCCGCCTGACCGACCTCACCCTGACCGCCGGCGACCTCGTCGTCGGGCCGGCCGACGGGACCGGCAACCGCACCGCCACGGTGACCGTCACGGTGGTGAACAAGGGACCGGTGGACGTGGCGCAGCTGGGCTTCTCCGACTTCTACACCATCGGGGAGCCGGCGGGCGGGGACCTGAGCCGGTGCCGGACCGTGCTGTCGGAGGGGTCGGAAGCGTGCCTCCTGGACGGCCTGCCGGCCGGCAAGCGGAGGACGTACACCTTCACGTTCCGCTGCGACCCGCCGGAGGTCGCCGACGGCCAACCGGCCCTCGGGGTCGTCCACTACGACTCGGAGGAGCGGTACTGGAACGACCTGAGCGGGAAGGACAACCACGTCAGGCTGCGCACGACCGGCTAGACACACCCGTCGTGTTGGCGACAGAGCAGGGCGCAACCGACCGTCCACTTCGGACGTGGAGCCGGCATCGGACGGCGGAGGCGCCGCCGTCCACCAAACGGGGATTCACGGGAGGACCAGCATGACCACACGCACGACACGGGCCGCCACCGCGCTGCTCGGCGGGGCCGTCGCCCTGCTCACCCTGGCCGCACCGGCCGCCGCCGCGCCGGCCGGGACAACCGGCGGCAACGATCACCGAGCCGGCCGGCGCGTCGTTCGCCACCATCGAGCCGGGCGGCGCCTGCCTCTACGACCGGCTCGTCGAGAACCGGCTCGTGATCGGTTGCGCGGGCGACCGGATCGAGGCCGGGCGCAGCGTCACCTTCCGGCTCGGCTTCCACGTCTGGACCACCACCCGCGACCACGCGATGGTCGCCGGCGGCGGGCGGATCGAGGTGCGCCCCGACGGCGCCACCCGGGCCTCCGACGCCACCGGCTTCACCACTCTCTTCCGTTCCACCACGGGCAGCCTGCGCACGCCCCGCCCGTACGTCCAGGCGACGCGGACCGACCTCGGCATCCGGAGCGGCACGGCCGTGCTGAGCCGGCAGCCGGACGGCAGGCTGCTCGGGCGGATGCCGGTCACCGTGCGGTACGGCAACGACGCACCGACCTTCCTGCTCGACGTCGCCGCCGCCCTGCCCAGCGGGGTGACGGTCCACCACGTCGAGCCGCCGGACCTGCCGAGCTTCCCGGACTGGTTCACGGTGCCCGGTGGCCGGTTCATGCCGGGCGAGGAGCGCACGTTCGACGTCTTCCTCAGCGCGCCCGCCGGCACGCCGGCCGGTGACCTGGGCACCGGCACGTTCACCCTGGTGGGGAGCTACTTCGGCGGGGCCGACGCGCAGGACGTGGACCCGGCGGACAACAGCACCTCGTTCACGGTCACGGCGGTCGGCGCGAGCTGACCGGAGCCGGCGAGGCCCGTCCGGGGTTCCCCGGACGGGCCTCGTGTCGCTTCCGTGCGCGCGGTCAGGAGAAGGCGATCCCCGTGCCGTGCGGCAGCCAGTAGCCGGTGAGGTCGCCGGAGGTGACCTCGTAGCTGAGCCGGCCGTTCATCCAGGCGCTGGCCTGCACGGACAGGGTCGACTCGCCGTCGGTCTTGATCTCCTTGGAGCCGACGACCTTGCCGGCGTCGTCGTAGGCGTACCCGGTGTAGCTGCCCGGTGCGACCGTGATCTCCCGGGCCGGGGCGTACCGGTGTTCCACCGCCTTGCCGAGGAGGACCCGCTGGCCGTACTCCTCCGGCACCAGGTACCCGGCCAGTGGCCCACCGGTGATCCGGTAGTAGATGCCCCGGTTGCGGACCCGGATCCGCTGGTCGGCGGCCGCCCGGGTCGGCTTGCTGAAGGACGCCGACTTCTCCCCGGTGACGGCGCCCTTGACGTCGAAGGTGTAGCCCTTGTGGGTGCCGGCCTCGAACTGCACGGTGCCCTTGAGGTCCGGCACCGGGTAGTCGGAGCGGAGGTTGTACGCCAACTCGGCGAAGGCCGGCGCGTGGGTCACCCCGTAGAGGCTGAGGGTCTGCCGGGTGTGCACCTGGTGGTACTTCACGTGGTTGTGGGTGCACTTGATCGAGTACCGGCTCGCCCAGTCCTCCACCCGGATCTTCGACGGCAGGTATCGGCGGACGGTGCTGGCCGCCCCGTCGAAGATCGTGACCGCGCGGCTGTCCTTGGTGATCCGCCAGTAGTCGTAGACGCCGAACATGGAGAAGATGTGGCCGTTCATCACCCGCTCGCCGCGGAGGGCATCGCTCTCCGGGTATTCCTCGAGCCAGAGGTAACCGTCGGGGTCGGTCCAGACGGCCCAGGGGGCCTTCTCGTCCGGGGGCAGGGTGAGGCTGAGGAAGGTCTTGTCCGCCGCTTCCTTCCACTTGGCGTCGCCGGTCTCCTCGAACAGCCGCACGAAGACGCTGAGCAGCTGCCCCTGCGACATGCCGCTGTACCAGGTGGCCTTGATGACCGGGCGCCCCTTGCATCGAGTGAGATCGAATTCATAGGGGTACCACCAGGCGCCGCGCGACTCCACCCGCCGGTCCAGGTTCCGCTGGGCGTTCGCGATTGCCCGGTCCAGGTACCGGCGGTCCTTGGTGGCCTCCCAGCTGGTGAGGTTGCGCAGCGCCCACTGCGCCTGCGCGACCGGGTGGTCCCAGAGCTTGTCGTCCTTCTTGAACATCCGCACGCCCTGGTCGTCGTGCTGCCCCGCGTCGACCAGCAGCGCCGGCTCCTCTTCCTTGGACGGCAGGGCCTCGGCGGACACGCCGTACAGCTGATAGCCGTCCCGCTTGAACTCCAGGTCGCCGTCCGACCGGTTGCAGGCGGCGAGCATCGGCACCACCCCGGCGAGCAGGCCCACAAAAAGGACGGCAGCCGTCCAACGGGCAGGGCGCGACCAACGCAGCTTAATCATCAAAATCCCCCGCGTATCTTCAACGTTGGGACGCTAGCGGACCCTCGGCTGATCACGCACCACCGGATCGGTCGACCTGCCCGGCCTCGTGTCGCGGCGCGATGGGCCGAACGGCCGGACCCCGGGTTACCAGGCCGGCCGTTGCAGCAGCCCGACGAACTCCACGAGCAGCCGCTCGCGCAGCCGGACCGGAGCCGCCTGGAGCAGCGTGTTCACGGCCGCCATCCGGTCCGGCGCCGCTCCCGCGCCGAGTCCGAGGCCGGCGGCGAGCCCGGCGATCAGGTCGGGGGTGAGCGCCTCCGGGGTGAGGCTGCCGGCGAGCGCCAGGAGCTCCGGCGGCAGCACGACCGGCCCGGCCGCCCGGGCGGCCGCCGCCGCCTCGGCCAGCGCCGGGCCGAACTCGGCCACCCGCGGGGCCACCGCCGCGGTCACGGTGAGGTGCACGCTGGCCGGCAGGCCGGCGTACGCGAGCTGCGGCTGGGTGTGCCAGCCCCGGGCGGTCAGCTCGTCCACCAGCACGAACAGGTCCAGCCCCGGGTCGTCGGCGGTGAAGCAGACCACCGTCGACTCCGGCTCGGCCACCAGCCGCAGCCCGTCGACCGCGCGGACCGCGTCGGCCAGCCCGGCGACCGCGTCCCGGGTCAGCGCGGCCAGCCGCAGGTAGCCGTCCTCGCCGAGGTGCCGCAGGGTGGCGTACGCGGCGGCGATCGGCCCGCCCGACCGGGTCGAGGCGATCACCGGGTTGACCATCGTGTAGCCGGGCCAGTCGGCGTACGCGAAGAACTGCGGCGCGCGCAGCCCCGCGTCCCGGTGCAGCAGCACCGACACGCCCTTCGGGGCGTACGCGTACTTGTGCAGGTCGACGGAGATCGAGGTGACCCCGGGCACGGTGAAGTCGAACGGGGGCACCGGGGTGCCGAGCCGGCGCAGCCACGGCAGCGTCCAGCCGCCGAAGCAGGCGTCCACGTGGCAGCGCACGCCGGCCGCCGCCGCCACGGCCGCGATCTCCGCCACCGGGTCGACGACGCCGTGGGCGTACGACGGGGCGGAGGCCACGACCAGGACGGTCTCCGGCCGGATCGCGGCGGCCACGTCGGCGACGGCCGGGCGCAGGGTCACCGGGTCGACCGGCACCGGGTCAAGGGCCACCCGCAGGTAGTGGGCCGCCTTGGCGAAGGCGGCGTGCCCGCTGACCGGCACCACGATGCGCGGCTCGGCGAGGTCGGGCCGGGCGTCCCGGGCCGCCTTGACGGCCAGGATCAGCGACTCGGTGCCGCCGCTGGTGACGCTGCCGACCACGTCCGGCGCGGACGTGCCGGGGCCGCCGCCGAGCAGCCGCGCGGCCGCCGCGACCACCGCGTTCTCCATGGCCAGCAGGGACGGGAAGGCGGTCGGGTCCAGGCCGTTGACGTGGGCGCTCTCGGCGTGCGCGGCCTGCGCAAGCTCGTCCAGCCCGGCCACACCGGGGTCGTAGACGTAGGCGAACAGCCGGCCGCCGTGCGTCGGGCGGTCGGCCGCCCGCAGCGCCCGGATCTCGTCGAGCACCCGCGCGGCGGGCACCCCCTCGACGGGCAGCGCGCCCGTCCCTGCCGTGTCGGTCATGGTGCTCGGGTGGTTCCTCTCGTGACGGTCCGGGCGGACGGGCTCACTTGGCTCACGCCCGCGCCGCCGGCGCGACCCCGCCGGGGGTGGACGCGGCGGCCAGCTGGGCCGGGGTCAGGGTGTAGCCGCGCAGCAGCACCACCGGGGCGGCGACGAGCAGGGCCGGCAGGACGCTGAAGCCGAGCAGCACGCCGAGCCGGGCGGTCGCGGACTGGGCCGCCGCGACCCCGGTGGACGAGGACACGTAGCCGGAGAGCTGGAGGACCAGGCCGTAGATGCCGGGGCCGAGGGCCAGGCCGAAGGTCTCCCCCGCGGTCCAGAGCCCGGTGAACACGCCGGCCTGTCGGCGGCCGGTGCGGGCCGTGTCGTAGGCGATGCAGTCCGGCAGCATCGCCAGCGCGAAGACCTGCTGGCCGGCGTAGCCGACCCCGATCAGGGCGACCACGGCGTAGACCCCGGCGGGCGGGAGCGCGGGGGCGGCGACCAGGGCGAGCGCGCCGGCCGCGAAGATCAGCGAGGCGGCGACCAGCGCGGCGCGCTTGCCCAGCCGGGCGCCGGCCCGGGTCCACAACGGCATGACCAGCAGCGCCGGGCCGACGAAGCAGGCGAAGAGCAGGGTCGGCCCGCTGTCCGGAGCGCGGAGCACCTGGTCGGCGAAGTACTTCACCCCGGCCAGCACGGTCGCCACCCCGGCGGACTGGATCACGAAGCAGACCAGCAGCGCCCGGAAGGGCCGGTTCCGGCCGGCGACCGCGAGCTGGGCGCGCAGGCTCGGCTCGCTCTCCCCCACCGTGCCGGTCGGCGCGGACCGGGTGCCGAGGAACGCGCCGACCGTGCCGGCGACGATCAGCGCCGCCACGAACAGGCCCATCCAGCGGTGTCCGGGCACGCCGTCGCCGCCGGCGCTCACCACGGCCGGGGCCACCGCGCCGGAGACCAGGATGGCCAGCGCGAGCACCGCGATCCGCCAGCTCATCAGCCGGGTACGCTCCGCCGGGTCGTCGGTCAGCTCGGCGGGCATGGCCACGTAGGGCACCTGGAAGAACGCGAACGCGGTCGCGGTGGCCAGGAACGCCACGGCCACGTACGTCCCGGCGGCCGGGCCGGACCCGAACGGTGCCGCGAAGATCGAGGCGAAAAGCACGGCCAGCGCGAGCCCGCCGCCGAGCAGCCAGGGCCGGCGCGCGCCCCAGCGGGACCGGGTCCGGTCGGAGATCCGCCCGGCGACCGGGTTGACCAGCACGTCCCAGGCCTTGGGCAGGAGCACCAGCAGGGCGGCCACCCCGGCCGCGACGCCCAGCGTGTCGGTGAGGTACGGCAGCAGGAGCAGCCCGGGCACCGTGCCGAACGCGCCGGTGACCAGCGAGCCCAGCGCGTATCCGGCGTGCACCCGGCGGGGCAGGCTCCCGCCCGTTCCTGTCATGGAGCCGAATGCTACTCACGTTATGTCGGCGGTCACATCCCCTCGTCGGGCGACCAGGCCGCCGTCATGTCCACCCCGGAGGGGCGCAGGGGGCAGCCCTCGGCACGCAGCCGGGCCCGCGCCTCCGCCTCGTGCCCCGGCGGCAGCCGGCCGGCCGAGTTCACCACCCGGTGCCACGGCACCCCGCCACCGTGCCGGGCCATGATCGAACCGACCAGCCGGGCCGAGGACCGCCCCGACCGTTCGGCGAGGGCGTCGGCCACCGCCCCGTACGACATCACCCGGCCCGGCGGGATCCGCTCGACCAGGTCCAGCACCGCCTCGACGTACTCGTCAGGTGTCACGGGCTGCCACGATATGGGAACGCGCCGGGGCGCGGCGGACCGCAGCGCGCAGAATGGTCCGGTGCGCGAAGCAGTCACCTCGGCCCGCCGGATCGTCGTCAAGATCGGCTCGTCCTCGCTGACCACCCCGGCGGGCGGCCTGGACGACGCCCGGGTCGACGCGCTGGTCGACACGCTCGGCGCGCTGGCCGCCGAGGGGCGCGAGGTCGTGCTGGTCTCCTCCGGCGCGATCGCCGCCGGCCTGGCCCCGCTCGGGCTGCCCCGGCGCCCCCGCGACCTGGCCACCCAGCAGGCCGCCGCCAGCGTCGGGCAGGGCCTGCTCATCGGCCGCTACGCGGCGGCCTTCGCCCGGCACCGGCTGACCGTAGGGCAGGTGCTGCTCACCGTCGACGACGTGACCCGGCGGGCGCACTACCGCAACGCGTACCGGACCCTGCGCAAGCTGCTCGACCTGCGGGCCGTGCCGATCGTCAACGAGAACGACACGGTCGCCACCGAGGAGATCCGGTTCGGCGACAACGACCGGCTCGCCGCGCTGGTCGCCGCGCTGGTCGACGCCGACCTGCTGGTGCTGCTGTCGGACGTGGACGCGCTCTGGACCGGCGACCCGGCACGCGCCGGCAGCACCCGGATCACCGAGGTACACGGCGAGGGCGACCTGGCCGGCGTGGACATCGGCGGCGCCGGCCGGGCCGGGGTGGGCACCGGCGGCATGGTGACGAAGGTCGAGGCGGCCCGGATCGCCACCGGCTTCGGCGTCCCGGTGGTGCTCACCGCCGCGCCGCTGGCCGGGCCGGCGCTGGCCGGCGAGCCGGTCGGCACCTTCTTCCACCCGAGCAGCCGGCGCCCCGCCGCCCGGCTCTTCTGGCTGGCGCACGCCACCGCGCCGCGCGGCCGGCTGCACCTCGACCCGGGTGCCGTGCAGGCCGTGGTCGGGCGGCGCAAGTCCCTGCTCCCGGCCGGGATCACCGCGGTGGACGGCGCGTTCACCGCCGGGGATCCGGTGGACCTGGTCGACACCGAGGGCGCGCCGGTCGCCCGCGGGCTGGTCAACTACGACGCGGTCGAACTGCCCGGGTTGCTCGGCCGCTCCACCTCGGAACTCGCCGCGGCGCTCGGCCCGGCGTACGAACGGGAGGTCGTCCACCGCGACGACCTCGTCCTGCTGTGAGGAGTGCTGGCATGAGCGTGGTTGAGCAGGCCCGTCGGGGCCGGGACGCGGCGGAGGCCCTGGCGGTCGCCACCCGTACGGCCAAGGACGCCGCGCTGCACGCGATGGCCGACGCGCTGGTGGCGCGTACCTCCGAGATCCTGACGGCGAACGCGGCGGACCTGGCGGCCGGGCGGGAGGCCGGGCTGAGCGCGGCCGTGCTGGACCGGCTGGCCCTCGACGAGGCCCGGGTGGCCGACATCGCCGGCGCGCTGCGGCAGATGGCCGCGCTGCCCGACCCGGTCGGCGAGGTGGTCCGCGGCGCGACGCTCCCCAACGGGCTGGAGCTGCGCCAGGTCCGGGTGCCGTTCGGGGTGGTCGGCATCATCTACGAGGGCCGCCCCAACGTGACCGTCGACGCGGCCGGGATCTGCCTGAAGTCCGGCAACGCGGCACTGCTGCGCGGCTCCTCCTCGGCGGCACACTCCAACGCCGCCCTGGTCGCGGTGCTCCGCGACGCGGTCGCCGGGGCCGGCCTGCCGGCCGACGCGGTGCAGCTCCTCGACGCCAGCACCCGCGACTCGGTCAAGGAGCTGATGCGCGCCCGGGGCCTGGTCGACGTGCTGATCCCGCGCGGCGGCGCGTCGCTCATCCGCACCGTGGTCGAGGAGTCGACCGTGCCGGTGATCGAGACCGGGGTGGGCAACTGCCACGTCTACGTGGACGCCGCCGCCGACCTGGCCAAGGCCGTGGCGCTCACCCTGAACTCCAAGACGCAGCGCCTGTCCACCTGCAACACCGCCGAGTCCCTGCTGGTGCACGCGGGCATCGCGGACGCCTTCCTGCCGGCCGTCCTGGCCGCCTTCGCCGACGCCGGGGTGACGGTGCACGGCGACGCCCGGGTGGCCGCGTACTCGGACGCGGTGGTGCCGGCCACCGACGAGGACTTCGACACCGAGTACCTCTCCGCCGACATCTCGGTCGCCGTGGTCGACTCCCTGGACGCGGCCGTCGCGCACATCCGGCGGCACGGCACCGGCCACACTGAGGCGATCGTCACCGACTCCCAACCGGCGGCCCGCGAGTTCGTGGCCCGGGTGGACGCCGCCGCGGTCATGGTGAACGCCTCCACCCGGTTCACCGACGGGGGCGAGTTCGGCTTCGGCGCCGAGATCGGCATCTCCACCCAGAAGCTGCACGCCCGCGGCCCGATGGGGCTGCCCGAGCTGACCAGCACCAAGTACGTCGTCACCGGCGACGGCCACCTGCGCTGAGCGGGCCGGCTCAGGCGGTGGGCGCGGCCGGCTCGGGCGGTGCCGTCTCCGGCGGCGGAGCCGGCTTCGGCAGGGGGACGGCGGGCGGCAGGACCCGGTCGGACAGCGGCGCCGGGCGCGGCGCGGGCACCAGCGGCGGCGCGGCCGGCTGCGGTGCGACGAACGGCGCGCCGGAGACCGGCGCCTCCGGGGTGGTCGGGCGGCAGGCGCGGATCGCCCGCAGCGTGGTGTGCACGTCGAACTGGTGGCCGTCGTCGCTGTCCCAGCCGCCGTCGCTGCGCTGGGTCTCGGCGAGCCGCCGCCGGGCCGAGACGAGCAGCCACTGTTCCTCGCCCACGTCGACCCGCCGCAACGTGGCGGCGAGCCAGGCCACGTCGCCCGGGGACATCTGCGGGATGCGCTCGGCCAGCACCGCCTGGATGCGGGCGGACTCGTAGTAGAGCTGCTGGCGGTGCAGCACGGCCGCGGCGAGCCAGCCCGCCGGGAGGAAGGACGGCCAGCTGCCGTCCGGCGCGAGCTGCGCGGCGAGCGCCTGCGCCGCGGCCTGCACCACCCCGGCGTACGCCCCGCCGACCCGGTGGTCGAGCGGCCCGGCGGCGCGGGCGTCCAGCCCGGCCACGGTGAGCCAGAACCCGGCGTTGGCGGTGAGGAAGAGCCGGGCCTCCGGGTCGCCCGGGGTGGCCCACTCGGGGGCGAACCCGGCCAGCGACGGGTCCTCGTCCCAGCCGCCGTCGGCGAGCTGGCGGGCGGCCAGCCAGTCCAGCGCGTGCCGGGCGGCGGGTCGGCCCAGCGCCCCGAGGTCGTCCAGCTCCGACAGGCGGTAGCAGGTGGCGTCGACCGAGGCGACCTCGCCGTCGAGCACCGCGGGCCAGCCGCCGCCGGGCGCCTGCCCGGACTCGGCCGCGTCGAGCAGGTCGGGCGGCACCGGGGCGCCGGTGCGTAGCCGGGAGAGGCGGGCGCGGTCCACCGCGTCGCCGTGTGCCACGACGAACCCGATCGCCGCGTCCAGATCCACCACGCCGGTCACGCTACCGGCGCAAACGTGGTTACGCCTCGGTAGCTCGGCCAGGGGTGGCCCGGCCCACCGGCGGGTGCGCGAAGGGCCCTCCCGGCACACCCGGGAGGGCCCTTCGACGGGGACCTCAGTACGCCGGCAGCGCCGGGTCGATCTGCTTGATCCAGGAGAGCACGCCGCCCTGGACATGCACGGCGTCCTTGAATCCGGCCGCCTTGAGCGCGGCGAGCGCCTCGGCGGAGCGGACACCGGACTTGCAGTGCAGCACGATCTGCTTGTCCTGCGGGAGCTTCGCCAGCGCGTCGCCCGAGATGATCTCGCCCTTGGGGATCAGCGTGGAGCCGGGGATCCGGACGATCTCGTACTCGGCCGGCTCGCGGACGTCGACGAGGAAGATGTCCTTGCCGGCGTCCTGCCACTCCTTCAGCTCCAGGGCGGTGATGGTCGAGTCGACCACCGCCTCCTGCGCCTCGTCGGAGACCGCGCCGCAGAAGTCCTCGTAGTCCTCCAGCAGGTCGGTGACCGTCGGGTTCTCGCCGCAGAGCACGCAGTTCGGGTCCTTGCGGACCTTGATCTTGCGGTAGCTCATCTCCAGGGCGTCGTAGACCATCAGCCGGCCGACCAGCGGCTCGCCGATGCCGGCGAGCAGCTTGATCGCCTCGTTGACCTGGATCGACCCGATGGACGCGCAGAGCACGCCCAGCACGCCACCCTCGGCGCAGGACGGCACCATGCCGGGCGGCGGCGGCTCCGGGTAGAGGCAGCGGTAGCAGGGCCCGTGCTCGGCCCAGAACACCGACGCCTGGCCGTCGAACCGGTAGATCGAACCCCACACGTACGGCTTGCCGAGTAGCACCGCCGCGTCGTTGACCATGTAGCGGGTGGCGAAGTTGTCGGTGCCGTCGACGATCAGGTCGTAGCCGGAGAAGATGTCCCGGACGTTGTCCCGGTCCAGCGCGGTGTTGTGGATCTCCACGTTGACCAGCGGGTTGATCTCGCGGATCGAGGCGGCCGCGGACTCGGCCTTGGACCGGCCGACGTCCGAGACGCCGTGGATGATCTGGCGCTGGAGGTTGGACTCGTCGACGGTGTCGAAATCGATGATGCCGAGGGTGCCGACACCGGCGGCGGCGAGGTACATCAGGGCCGGTGAGCCGAGACCACCGGCGCCGACGCAGAGCACCCGGGCGTTCTTCAGCCGCTTCTGCCCCTCGACTCCGACGTCCGGGATGATCAGGTGGCGGGAGTAGCGACGGATCTCGTCTACGGTCAGCTCGGCGGCGGGCTCGACGAGCGGGGGCAACGACACGGTGGACTCCCCGGGATCGGCGGTGGGACCGCGCCATTGTCGCTCGACCCGGTAGGGATCGGCCATGATGAGGGCCACGTCGCCCGACATGCGGGAGCGGGAATAACTCAGACCCCGTCGGTCGGCTCGCCCTCGTAGCGAACCCCGTCGACGTACGGCCAGGCGTTCGCCACGCACCCGTCCAGCCCGTACGTCTGCTGCTGCATCACCGGGGCCGGCGCGCCGGGCTCGGGGCAGGCCTGGTGCAGCTCGCCGAACTCGTGCCCGACCTCGTGGTTCACCACGTACGTCCGGTAGACCTCCAGCGGGGCGCCGTAGTCGGGCACCGCCTCCATCCAGCGGGCCAGGTTGATGACGACCCGGCCGGGCAGCCGGCAGGAGGTGTACCGCTCGGTGCTCAGCCCGCCCTCGGCACACATCCGCTCGGACGTGGCCGGGGTGGCCAGGTAGATGGTGAAGTCGGCGGCGGCCGCCTCGGGCACCCGCTGCACCCGCAGCTCGCCCGAGGCGATCCAGCTGCGCGGGTCGCCGAGAACCGCGTCCACGGTGGCGGCGAACTCGTCCACGTCCTGCCCGGCATCCTGCTCGACCTCCACCCGGTAGCGGCGCAGCGGGCCGTCCTTGCCGCGTACCGGCGAGCGGCCGTCGGCGGCGGCGAAGCTGCCGGGTCCGACGGTGGGGTAGCCGCTCGGCTCGGTCCGGGGTCCGTCGCCGACGTCGTTGGCCAGCGACGGGTCGACGGCGGGGAGCAGGTGCCGGCCGGACAGGGCCAGCGATCCGTCCGGTCCGGCCGGCCACCTGACCGCGGCCGCGCCGGCGCCCCCGACGAGCAGCGCGACGAGGAGCAGCACGGCACGCCGCCGGCGGCGCCGCATCCGGCGCAGGCCGGGACGGGCCGGCGGGGCCGTTCCCGGATGGGCCGGCGGACGGTCGAAGTCGAGCCGGGGCGGTCGGGGCTCGTCAGGCGGGTCGTAAGGGGACGACGACGTCATGCTCTCAGCGTGCCACGTCAATTCGGGCAATTAGCGCTTTTTACCGCTTCTCCCGCGGAATACTTCTCATCGCCACGATCAGGTCCTTCACACTGGCGGGCCCGTGTACCGCTTCCCGCCCACGTACGGCCACGGGTTCGCCCGGCAGCCGTCCAGGAACAGGGTCTGCTGCTGCATCACCGGCGCGACCCGGCCCTTCCCGGGGCACGCCTCGTGATGGTGGCCCAACTGGTGACCGACCTCGTGGTTGACAACGTAGAGCCGGTAGGTGTCCAGCGGGAGCTTCGCCGCGACCAGATGCGGCGCCGAGGTCCGCCACCGGTCCAGGTTGATCACCACCTTGCCGGTGACCCGGCAGGACGTGTACGGCACCCCGCCCACCCGGATGTCGATGCCCCCGGCGCGGCAGAGGCGACCCGCCGTGTCCCGGGTGGCCAGGTAGATCGTGAAGTCCGAGCGGCTGCCCGGCCCGACCCGCCGCAACCGCAGCCGGCCACTGTCCACCCAGCTGCCCGGCCCGGCCAGCGCCCGCTGCACCGCGTCACCGAAGGCGTGCGCGTCCTCCCCGGAGCCGTTCTCCACCGCCACCCGGAACCGGCGCAGCTCCCCGGCCCGGCCCAGCACCCCGCCGGGGCGGTCGTCGTAGCCGAAACTCCCCCGGCCGTGCGCGGGCACCGGACCGGGCAACCGCAGAACGGGCGCGCTCGGTACCGGATCCGCCGACACCGACGGCGACGCCGACGGCGACGGCGGCCCGCTCGACGGCGGCCCGCCGGCCGGCTCGGACGGCTGGGCCGCCGCACCGGCGTTGACGAGCGCCTCGGCCCCGACCGACGGATGTTGCAGCGCGGCCCCGATGCCGACCGCGGCGGCGACGAGGAAGGCGCCGATGACGACCGCGGAACGCCAGCGGCCGGCGGGCCGGGCGGTGGGCCGCGCGGCACGCGGACGGACGGAGGTGGGCATCCGGGTCAGCCTGCCATGTCGCGGCGCCGCCCGCTCTCCCCCGTTTCGGTGATCAGTGCCCTGGCCTGCGCCTGCGCCTGCTCCCCACCCGGCGGTGACCCGTCGGGGGACGCCTCGGCGAGCAGGGCCAGCACCGCCCGCGCCACGGTCCGGGGCACCTCCAGCTGGGCCACGTGCCCGACACCGTCGAGCACCAGCAGCCGGCTGTCCGGGATCACCCGGGCGGCCTGCGGCGCCACCCGCACGTCGACCAGGCGGTCCTGCCGCCCGCCCACCACGAGCGTCGGCGCCCGCACCGCCGCCGCCAACCGCCACAGCGACCCCGACCCCGGCAGGTACGACCGCAGGAAGCTGGAGACCAGGCCCCGGAAGGTGCGGACGTAGGCCGCGGCGTAGTGGGCCGCCTCGTAGCGGACCCGGATCTCCTCGACCGCCTCCTGCCGGCGCTGCTCGCTGATCCGGGTCAGGTCGGCGATGCACGCCTCCATCACCTGCTGGGCCATCGCCTCGGGAGCGAGCTGGACCAGCCGCCGGGCGGCCAGCCGCTCGGCCCGGGGGATCGCCAGCAGCGGCAGCATCCGCCCCTGCAACGAGCGCCGGAAGTCCAGGAACGGCAGGGCCGGGGAGATCAGGGTCAGCGTCCGGACCAGGTCCGGCCGCAGCGCCGCCACCCGGACACAGACGGCGCCGCCGAGCGAGTTGCCGAACAGGTGCACCGGCCCCCGGTCGCTGTGCTCGATCCAGCGCACGACCCGGTCGGCGAAGGACGGCACCGTGTAGCGCTGCCCGGGCTCACTGCGCCCGAAACCGGGCAGGTCGATCGCCTGCCCGTCGAGCCGGTCGGCGAGCAGGCCGGCCAGGTCCGTCCAGTTCTGCGACGAGCCGCCGAGGCCGTGCACGTAGAGCGCCGGCTCCGCGCCGGGCGCGGTGGCCGGGGTGTCCCGCACGTACGTCACCGTGCCGTCGAGACGGACGTTCCGGCCAGGCCAGGGCGGCGGGACGTGGTGCGCGGGCAGGAGATGGTCCGGCCAGAGAGCGGCGGGCTTCATGACACCAGTCTTCCCGGACCGAGCCCGCCCGACACCGCCTCAGGCGAGCAGCGCCTCCAGCCGGCGGTTCACCGCGGCCAGGGTGGCCCGGACCACGGCCTGCCGGGGATCCCCGGCGACCAGGGCGGAACCCGCCAACTGCTCCACCCAGCCGTCGCAGACCAGCAGCACGACGACGGTCGCCACCTCACAGTTGCCGAACGGCACCACGGCGGTGTGCTCGACGAAGCACCGCCCCCGCTCGCCCGCCGGTGCGGCCTGGCCGAGCAGTTCGTCCACCGCGGCGGCCGCGGCCACGGCGCAGAGCCGCAGCACGTAGCCGTCGACGGCCGGCCCGGTGGAGTGCCCCTCCGCCGTGTGGTCCCCCGCGATCAGGCGGACCTCCACGGTGGCGTCGAGGCCGAAGGTGCTCACCTGGACGTGGTCGATCACCACCCGGGGCCCGGGCAGGCCGCCGGTGTCCAGCGGTCGCGACGGCGCGGTCTCCGTCGTGCTCATCTGCCCGCCGGAGTACGAGGTGCCGAGCGTGGCCGGGCTGCCGGTGGGTGTGCCGGCCGGGGCGGTCGCGAGCGAGGACTCCTCGACCGCGGCGCGGCCCCGGTGGCCGCCGGCCTGCCGGCGGCGGCGCAGCGGCTCGACCCCCGCGTCGGTGTCCTCGGCCGGCGCCTCGGCGAGCCGGCCGGGGCGCGCCTCGGGCCCCGCGAACCGGCCCTCACCGGACCGGTTCTCGGCCGGCCGGTTCGGGCCGGACCGCGGGCCGGCCGGGTCTCCGGACGGTCGGGACTGCGGACCGGTCAACTCCTCCACCGGGCCGGGCCTCGGGTCGGCCACGTCTCCGGCCGGGCGGGACCGCGCGGTGGACCAGGCCGGACCGGGCACGTCCTCCGCCGGACGGGACTGCGGAGCCGACCAGGTCGAGCCGGGCACGTCCTCCGCGAGGCGGGACTGCGGGGCCGACCGGGCCGGGCCGGGCGGCTCCTCCGCCGGACGGGACTGCGGGCCGGGTCGCGCCGGGTCCGGCCGGTCCTCGGCCGGGCGGGGCTCCGCGGGACGGTCGGCGCGCGGCTGGGCCGACCGGCGGCGGACCGGGGGCGGCGGGGTCGACGGGGCGCCGGGCAGGTTCTGCGGGGCGGCGGCCAGCCCCATCCGCTCCTGGAGCAGCCGGGCGACCACCCGGCTCACCTCGGCCGGGTCCGCGCCGTCGGCGAGGTCCAGCCGGAGGCTATGCGCCCCGGCCGGGGTGCGGCGCAGCGCCGCGTCCCGCACGCCGGCCACCTCGCGGACGGCGTCGAGGATGGCGTTGACGTCGAAGCCCTCCGGCCGCTCGCGCAGCGGCGCGGGTTCGTCGTCCCGGCGCAGGTGGGTGGCGATGCGGGCGAGTTCCGGGGTCTCGGCGGGTGGTTCCACGGCGGGCGGCTCCGGCACGACGGGCACATCCGGCTCGGCGGGGACGCGCTGCGGCAGCACCGGGGTGAGGTCGGCCGCCTCGGCGGCCGGCGGCGGCTCCGGGGCGGACCGGCGGGCCGCGTACGGAGGCGCGCTGGTCGGGGTGGGTGCGGGGGCGCGGTCGACGGGGACGGGCGGTGGGCCGGCCGGTTCGGCGGGCGACCGCTCGGCCCCGCCCGGCAGCCGGTACGGCCGGGCCTCCCGCTCCTCGGCGGCGCGGACGGGCGGCGCGGGTGGGTAGCCGGTGGGCGGCGGGCCGGTGGGCGCCTCGTGGGGCACGGGCGGCGCGCTGGTCGGCGTGGTGTGCGGGGGTGCGCTGAACGGGGTCACCGGCACGGGCGGTCCGGCCCAGGTTGGCCGGTCGGGGAACTCCCGGACGGCCGGCTCGGGCGCGGGGCGGGCCTCGGGCGCCTCGTACGGCCGGGACGGCTCCGGACGCGGCGCCTCATAGCCCGCGGGCGGCTCGACCCGGGCGGGCTCGTAGGGGCGGGCCGGCTCCGGGCGCGGCGGCTCGTAGCCGGCGGGGGGCTCGACCCGGGCAGGCTCGTAGGGCCGGACCGGCTCGGGCGTCCACTCCTCGCGGGCGGCGCGGCGGCCGGTCGGCTCGTCCTCGCGGGCGGCGCGGCGGCCGGCGGGCTCCTCCTCGCCGGCCGGGCGGCCGGTCGGCCCGTCCTCGCGCGCCCACGGCGGCGCCCAGCCCTCGCCCCAGCTCGACCGGTTCCAGGCCGGGCCGGACCACGGCGGTTCCCCGGCCGGCCCGGCGGCCCGGTCGCCGGCCGCGGCGCGTGGCTGCTCGGCGGCCGGCCGGCGCTCCTCGGCGGCACCGGCGTCGGGGCCGGCGGGCGGCGCAGAGGTGGGCCGGTCGGCCCAGCCCCGGGAGAGCGACGGCGCCTCGGCCGGGGGCTGTTCCCGGGGGAAGTGATCGGCCCGGCCGGCGGCGGGCGGCGGCTCGGTCGGGGGCTGCTCCGGCGGGAGGCGGTCGGCCCAGCCGCGGGACAGCGAGGGTGCGGGTTCGGACCGGTCGGCGGTCGGGGCGTGGAAACCGGGGGGCACCTCGAAGCCGGAGGCGGCGGCGCCGACCGGCGGCACCTGGAGGGCCGGCGGCCCGGAGATCGGGCCGCTGTCCGCCCAGCGCGCGGCGCGCCCGGGCGGATCGTCGGAGACGTGCCGGGAGGGGCCGGGATCCGCCTCGGCGGCCGGCTGCTCGACCGCGGGCGCCGGCCGCTGGGCCGGCACGATGAGCCGGTCGCCGCCGGTCTCCCGCGGCGGCTCGTCCGCGGGCGGGGCGCTCACCGGCGCCTGGCGGGTCACGGGGGGCTCCTCCCCGGCGTGGTGCACACCGTTGACGTGGCGGCCGTTGGCCCGTCCGGGCGGCTCCTCGGCGGTCAGGCCGGGCAGCGGGGCCGGGAGGTCGCCGTGCCGGGGGGACGAGGCGCCCCAGCCGGTGGTGAGGTCGGTGCGGGGCCAGCTGCCGGGCGCCGGCGCGCCCCGGGCCCAGCCGGTCGCCGGGGGCGCCCACCCGCTGCCGGCGTGGGCAAGGTCGTCCTGCTGACCCGTGCCGTCGCCGTGCTCTCCCGGGGTGGCGGCTCCGGGTTGCCCTGATTCACTCACCGTGCGCTCCTTGGTCGCCCCCGCTGAGGCTACCGTGTGGTGACAGTGGCGATAAGTTACAGCGGCGGGCCAATTCCGCGACGGGTTCACGAACCCGGACCGGTTCGGGTGATAAGTGCCGGCTCGTACACAGAAACTCGGAGGTTCCCATGACCGCTGTGGGGAACGGTGCGCAGACCGCCGGCCGGCCCACCCGCCTGCCCCGCTCGGCGCGGCGCAAGCAGCTGCTCGCCGCCGCCCAGCAGGTGTTCGTCGCGCAGGGCTACCACGCCGCCGCGATGGACGACATCGCCGAGCGGGCAGGTGTCTCCAAGCCCGTGCTCTACCAGCACTTCCCGGGCAAGATGGAGCTCTACCTGGCGCTGCTGGACACGCACTGCGACGCCATCGTGGCGAAGGTGCACGACGCCATGCGCGGCACCAACGACAACAAGGAGCGGGTCGGCGCCTCGGTGCGTGCGTACTTCGACTTCGTCGACCACGAGAGCGAGGCGTTCCGGCTGGTCTTCGAGTCGGACCTGCGCAACGACCCGGCCGTGCGGCAGCGGGTGGAGCGGGTCGAGCAGGGCTGCATCGCGGCGATCACCGACACCATCATCTCGGACACCGGGGTGAGCCGGGCCCACGCCGAGCTGCTCGCCTCCGGCCTGGTCGGCGCCGCCGAGACCGCGGCCCAGTTCTGGCTGGCCGGCGGTCGCCAGGTGCCCAAGGCGGAGGCCGAGGCGCTGGTCGCGGCCCTCTCCTGGCGGGGCATCGCCAGCTTCCCGCTGCAAGGTGAGTCAGCCTGAACATCGGGCCGCCAGATCGGATAGCCTTCCCACGGTGGCTTTTTCGCCCCAGTTGAGGAGGCACAGTGGAGGTCAAGATCGGCGTGCAGTACGCGCCGCGGGAGCTGGTCCTGGAGAGCGCGCAGTCGCCGGCCGAGATCGAGCAGATCGTGACCGACGCCGTCGCCAAGGGTGAGGGCGCCCTCTCCCTGACCGACGAGAAGGGCCGGCGGGTCATCGTGCCGATCACGAAGGTCGCCTACGTCGAGATCGCGGAGGCCTCGCCCCGCGCGGTCGGGTTCACCGTCCGCTGATACCGGTCGGCCCGCCCTCGCGGGCTGCCATCCCCGGCCGGCCCGCCGTGGCGGGAAGCCCGTCACGGCGGCGCCCGGCGTTCAGTTGTTCAGCCCCGCGGCGGTCATTCGCGCGGTGTGCGCGTCGGTCAGTCGGCGGAACAGCGCCGGCACGTCCACGCCCTCCCGGGAGATCAGCGCGGTGAGCGCGCCCCGGTCGGCGGCGGCGACCCGACCGGCCTGGGAGAGGGCCTCGCCGACCAGCCGCCGGGCCCACATGGAGAGCCGGTTGGCCACCCGGGGTTCGGCCTCGATGGCGGCCCGGATCTCGGCGGCGGCGAACTCGGCGTACCGCGAGTCGTGCAGCACGTCGAGGATCAACCGCCGGTCAGGTCCGTCGAGGCCGTCGGCGATCCCGCGCAGGAAGTCGTCGCTGATGGCGTCGCCCACGTACGCCTTGGTCACCGCCTCCGGCCAGTCCTTCGGCTCGGTCGAGTCGTGGTAGGCCTGCAACGCCTCGACGTAGGGGGCCATGGCCTCGTCGGGTGTCACGCCGAGCGCGGTGATCCGGTCGGCGATCCACCGGTAGTGCGCGATCTCGGCGGCGGCCATCTCGCTCAGCGCGGCCCGGCGGCGCAGGTTGGGGGCGAGGCGGGCGTCGGCGGCCAGCCGGTCGAAGGCGAGCAGTTCGCCGTAGGCGACGAGGCCGAGCAGGTCGACCAGGGCGGGGTCGGGGGCGGACACGAGCGCAGGCTACCGCCCGTACGCAAGAGAGCCTTTTCAGTGACTCAGGTCACACCGGTCACCCCCGGGCGCGATGCCGTCACCCGGAATCAGGACGGCTCCCGGGCAGTTCAGGTAGGATGAGACAGTTGCCGTGGGCACCGATCCGGTCAGCTCAGCTGATCAGCACCGGCCCCCGGAGCGCGTGCGGCCCGGTCCGGCTCGGCGTAACCGCCGCCGACCGTGTGGCCCGCGCCATACCGTTCGCGCCCTGAGGACATGACGGGGCGCACCACGAGAGGGCACCCCCAAATCCATATGAGCGAGCAGATTCAGGGCCACGAACTGGCCCCCACCGCTCCGGTCCGTCCGGAGGCTCCCACCTTCGCCGAACTCGGCGCCCGACAGGAGACCGTCGAGGCGCTGGCCGCCGCCGGCATCACCCGCGCGTTCGCCATCCAGGAGTACGCGCTGCCGATCGGGCTGCGCGGCGTCGACCTGATCGGCCAGGCGCCGACCGGCACCGGCAAGACCCTCGGCTTCGGCATCCCGCTGCTGGAGCGCGTCTTCGCGCCCTCCGAGGGCAGCGACGGCGTGCCGCAGGCACTGGTCGTCGTCCCCACCCGTGAGCTGGGCCTGCAGGTCGCCAAGGACCTCGACGCCGCGGGCCGCACCCGGGGCGTCCGCGTGCTGCCGATCTACGGCGGCGTCGCGTACGAGCCGCAGATCGACGCGCTGCGCAAGGGCGTCGAGATCCTGGTCGGCACCCCCGGCCGCCTGCTGGACCTGGCCAAGCAGAAGCACCTCCGGCTGGACCGGGTGCACGCGCTGGTGCTCGACGAGGCCGACCGGATGCTCGACCTGGGCTTCCTGGACGACGTCGAGAAGATCCTGGCGATGCTGCCGGAGGACCGGCAGACCATGCTCTTCTCGGCCACCATGCCGGACCCGATCGTCGCGCTGTCCCGGCGCTTCCTGCGCCGGCCGGTGACGATCCACGCCGGGCACACCGCCGAGACCGGCCCGTCGCCGCAGACCCAGCAGCTGGTCTACCGCACCCACTCGATGAACAAGGTCGAGATCGTGGCGCGCATCCTCCAGGCGGAGGGCCGCGGGCTGACCATGATCTTCACCCGCACCAAGCGGGCCGCCGACCGGGTGGCCGAGGACCTCGACTTCCGCGGTTTCGCGGTCGCCGCCGTCCACGGTGACCTGGGTCAGGGGGCGCGGGAGCGGGCGCTGCGGGCGTTCCGGGCCGGCAAGATCGACATCCTGGTCGCCACCGACGTGGCGGCCCGCGGCCTCGACGTCACCGGCGTCACGCACGTCATCAACTACGACTGCCCCGAGGACCAGGACACCTACACCCACCGGATCGGCCGCACCGGCCGGGCCGGGGCGTCCGGTGTCGCGGTGACCTTCGTCGACTGGGACGACATGCCCCGCTGGCGGATCATCGACAAGACCCTCGGGCTCGACATGCCCGAGCCGCCGGAGACCTACCACACCTCCGCGCACCTCTACACCGACCTGGACATCTCCCGGGACGTCAGCGGCACCCTGCCGACCGCCGAGCGCACCCGCGCCGGCCTGTCGGCCGAGGCCGAGGAGGACCTGGGCGGTGGCCGGTCGCGGCGCGGCGAGCGCGGCTCGCGGCGTAGCGACGGCCGGGGCGAGAGCCGGGGCGACGGCCGGAGCCGGGAGCGCCGCCGGGGTCGCGGCGACGACGCCGACGCCCCCGCCGAGGGCGCGCCCACCGAGGCGTCCGCCGAGGAGGGTGCCCGCAGCCCGCGTCGCCGCCGGCGCCGCCGGGCCGGCGAGACGGTCGCCGGCGAGCCCACCGCGGTGATCTCCGCCGAGGGTGGTGCCGAGCCGGCCGCCGCGGCCGTCGAGGGCGAGTCGGCCACCAAGCCGCGCCGCCGCCGGCGCCGCCGTGGTGGCAGTGGCGGTGGCACCGGTACGCCGGCCGAGGCGACCGCCGACTGACCTGCGCGAGACCCTGACATCCCCCCGCACCGGCCTCCGGTGCGGGGGGATCGTCGCCTGTAGCCACCGCCTTCGCTCCGCTGCGGCCGGCGCCACACTGTCGGCCGTCCGGTGTCGCCTCCAGGGCAGAGAGCGGAAGCGCGCCGCCTGACCCGGGCCGGGCCCGGGAGGCGACCGTCCTCCGCTGCCGGGCGGGCGGCGGGACCACGCACGGCCGGCCGGCCCGGAAGGCGGCGGCCGAGAGAAGGAAGAGGAAGCCATGCCGGAACCGCTGGACGCCGCGCTGAGCGAGGTGCGGGCGCTGCTGCTCGACCCCGCCCTGACCCGGGCGGTCGCCGCCGGGCGTCGCCGTGGCCAGCGCCCCTCGGTGGTCCGCGCCGAGCTGCGTCCGGTCACCCTGAAGGGCGGCCCGCGGCTCCAGATCTCGACCTCCGACGGGGCCCGCCCGTACACCCGGAACGTGGCACCGGGCGCGGAGGCCGACGTGGCGGTCGACGCGCTGCTGGCCGAGCCCTTCGGCAACTGGCACGTGGAGACCGCCGACAGCACGCTCCAGCTCCGGGTGACCAAGTCGGGCGAGGCGCAGGTGCACCGGGCGGCGGCGAGCCGGCCGGCACCGGAGCCGGGCGGCCACGACCGGGCCAAGGACTGGCTGCTCGACCCGGGCGACCCGATCTTCGCCGAGATCGGCGGCTCGGCGGCCAAGCGCCGGCAGGTGGACGCGTTCCTCCGGGCGCTGGCGGCCACCCTGCCGGACGACCTCACCGGGCCGCTGCGCGTGGTCGATCTCGGCTGCGGCAACGCCTACCTGACCTTCGCGGCGCACCGCTACCTGACCCAGCGGGGGCTGGACGTGACGCTGGTCGGGGTGGACGTCCGCGAGGACCAGCGCCGGCGCAACACCGAGCTGGCCGAGCGGCTGGGCTGGGCCGACCGGGTGAGCTTCGTGGCCGGCACGATCGCCGACGCGCAGGTCGAGCCGGCTCCGGACCTGGTGCTGGCGCTGCACGCCTGCGACACGGCGACCGACGAGGCGCTGGCCCGCGCGCTGCGCTGGGACGCCCGCTGGGTGCTCGCCGCGCCGTGCTGCCACCACGACGTGGCCGCCCAGCTCCGGTCCCGCCCCGCCCCGACGCCGTACGAGCTGCTCACCCGGCAGGGCATCCTGCGCGAGCGGTTCGCCGACGTGCTCACCGACGCGCTGCGCGCCGGCCTGCTCCGGCTGAACGGCTACCGCGCCGAGGTGGTGGAGTTCGTCGACTCCCGGCACACCCCGCGCAACCTGCTGATCCGGGCGCGGCGCACCGGTGGCGCGCCGACCGACGACCAGCGCGCCGAATATCGCCAGCTCGTCGACCAGTGGGGTGTGACGCCCCGGCTGGAGACGCTGCTCGCCGACCGCCGCTAGCGGCGGCGGTCACCCCGGTTGCGCTCCCCCCGCTCGAACGCGGGCACCCGGTCGCCGGGCCCCCGGTTGCCGGACCGGTCGGCCTCCGGCGACCCGGTCGGGAACGGCACCACCTTCCCCGACTCGTCGGCGTTTCCGGCGGCGGCGAACGCGTTCCACGAGATGTCGACCAGCAACCGCTTCAGCTCGGCGTGGCGGACGGCGGCGCTGTGCTGGAGCGCCATCCGCGCGCCCAGAACCACGCCGACAAGCGTCGTGGTGATCGCTCCGGTGGCGGCGATGAGGTGCACGCCGGTCGCCGGGCCGCCGCGCACCGCCAGCACCAGCAGCCAGATCCAGAAGCCGAGAGCGAACACGCCGGCCTTGGCCACGAAGAAGAGGCTGATCGCGCCCGGGCGGTAGGGCACGGGACGGTCCGGCTCGGCCATGCTGCTCCTCGTCGTCGGTCATTCGCTGCTCAACGGGTCCGTCGAGTTTAGTTGACGACTCACAACTGTCTATGCCCGTAGCGGTCCCGCCCACGGGACCTTCCGACCGATCAGTCAGTTACTTATCCGTGCGGGCGTACTAGGCTCGGTGCCCATAGTCGGGTGCTCCGGCGGAAAGGGACTGACCCCGGGGATGGGCTCCGCAGAGGTTTCGCCGCAGATGGCCTTCGCGCGGTTCGTGCGACGCGCCATCGATGACGCCCGCGAGGAACGCGGCTGGACGGTGACCGATCTCGCCACGCACACCGGCGTGGGGCGGTCGACCGTGTTCCGTTGGCTGGCCGGCGACTGGCAGGACTACCCCGAACTGGCCAAGGTGCGCGGCTTCTGCGCCGCCCTCGACCTGCCGGTGGCGGCCGCGTTCCGCGCGCTGGGCCTGCCCGACGCCGGCGCCGCCCCGCGCCGCCGGGGTGCCGAGGACGGCCCGGTGGAGGCCGACGTCCGGGTGATCCTGGAACGGTTGGCCGATCCGAACGTCCCCGCCGAGGAGAAGCACCACATCCGCGACCTGCTCCGCTACCTGGCCCGCCGCCCGGTCCGCCGGGCGGGCTGACGGCTCAGGCCACCGTCACGGTGAACGCGGCCGTGCGCACCACGCCGCCGACCTGGAAGTCGAGGAACATCCGGTAGCGGCCCGGCCCGGGCGCGGTCAGCCAGAAGGTCACCGCGTCGCCGTCCCGCACCGGCTCGGGGTGCACGTGCAGGTAGCCGAGGTCGCCCTCGCGGAGCGCGACCAGGTGACCGTACGCGCCGAGGTAGGGCTGCAGCGGCGCGGCCGCGCCGCCGGACCCGGTGACCCGGAACCGCAGCGGCACCGACTGCCCCACGGTGGGGGTGCCCGCGTAGCCGACCGTGAACCCGTCGACCGTGGCCGAGGTGGCCGGGGCGGGCAGCGGCCGGGGCGCGTACCCGCCGGGCGCGGCCAGGTCGGCGCCGAGGGTCACGGCGGTCTGCCGGCCGTCGTCGGCGACCGCGGTGAAGTCCGCGTACGCCCGCCAGGCGCCCGGCTCGGCCAGCGTCAGCGGCACCGACCAGGTGCCGTCGGCGGCCATCGTCGGGTGCAGGTGCTGATAGCCGGTGAGGTCGCGGCGCACCACGATGAGGTGCATCGGCTTGTCGTGCACGACGGCGAACCGGGTGACCGCCCGCCGCCGCTCGTCCTTGATCTGGAACCGCAGCTCACCCGCCCGGCCGGGGGTGAACTCCACGCCCGACGGGGCGAGCGTGTAGCCGGCCGAGCTGATCGACAGCCCGGCCGCGTCGGCGTCGCCGCCCTGGGTGACGGTGGCCCCGCCGTGCGAGTGCGCCCCGGTGCCGGGGGCGTGGCTGTGCTCGGCGGCCACCGCCGCCGCCCCGGTGCGGGTCGGGTTCGGCGGCGGGTTGAGCCGGCCGAGACCGAAGCCGAGCAGCACGGCGAGCACCAGTCCACCCACCACGAGGGCGAGCCGCAGCGTCGACCGGTCCACCTCGACGGGCCCGCCGGCCGCCCGCGCACCGGCGACCGGCGCGTCGTCGGTGACCGGCGCGTCGGTGACCGTCGTGTCGGGGCCGGCGAGGGGCGGTGACTCAGGCAACGCCGGAGACCAGCTCGTAACCCGCCTCGTCGACGGCGGCGCGGACGGAGTCGATGCCCAGCGGCGCGGCGCTGGTGACCGTGGCCGTGCCGGCGGTGAGGTCGATCCGGACCTCCTCGACGCCCGGCAGGGCGGACAGCTCCTCGGTGACCGCACGGACGCAGTGTTCGCAGGTCATCCCGGTGACGGCGTACGTCTGGACGACGGGTCGCTGCTCGGTCATGCGCCCACGGTACCGCCGTCGGGCCCCCGGCCCGCCGGTGGTCCGCCGACGGTGGCGACGCTCGCATTCCCGGACCGGCCGGAACTTTCCGCACCCGCCGGGCGACGGTTCAGCCGGCCACCGCGAGGGCCAGCGGCAGCACGTCTGGCGCGCCGGCCCGGCGCAGCAGGCGGGCCACCATGCTCATGGTCCAGCCCGAGTCGACCAGGTCGTCGACGAGCAGCACCGGCCCGTCCAGCCCGGGCAGCGCGTCGGCCAGGTCGGCGGGCACCGCGAAGGCGTCGTGCAGCGCGCGTACCCGCTGGGCGCTGTTGCCGCGCGGCCCGCCGAGCCCCGACGGGCCGGTGGGAACGACCCGGCCGAGCAGCGGCAGCCGGCCCACCGCGGCGATCCGCTCGGCGAGCGAACCGACCAGCAGCGGCCGGGTGCGGGAGCCGACCGCGATCACCCCGACGGGGCTGCGCGGCCACGGGTCGTCGCCGTGCGCCCACGCCTTCAGCACCTCGACCACCGCAGCCGCCACGTCGTCGGGGACCGGGCCGTCCGCCGCGTCCGGCCCGACCAGGCCGCGCAGCCGTCCGCCCCAGCCCAGGTCGGACAGCCGCCCCACGGCCCGCCCGGGCAGCGCCTGCTCCGCCGGGGCGATGCGCCCCTTCAGGGGTACGCCGACCGCCTCCAACCCGGTGGGCCAGAGCTTCTTCGGCGCGATCTCCACGCCGGGGCGGCCCAGGAAGGTCTGCGCGGCGGTGAGCGCGGCGTCGGACACGTCCGTGCCGAACAGCGGGGCGGCGCAGTTGTCGCACCGGCCGCAGTCCCCCGCCCCCGCGTCGTCCAGGCACTCCCGCAGGTAGCGCATCCGGCAGCCGGTCGTGGCCGCGTACTCCCGCATGGCCTGCTGCTCGGCGGTGCGCGCCTCGGCGACGCGGCGCAACCGGGCCTCGTCGTAGACCCAGGGCTCGCCGGTGGCGAGCCAGCCGCCGCGCACCCGGCGGACCGCGCCGTCCACGTCGAGCACCTTGAGCATCAGCTCCAGCCGGGCGCGGCGCAGGTCGACCACCGGTTCGAGGGCCTGGGTGGAGATCGGCCGTTCGCTGTCCAGGGCGGCGAGCACGGCCCGGACCTGCTCCTCGGGCGGGAAGGCGAGCGAGGCGAAGTACCGCCAGATGGCCGCGTCCTCGACCCCGGGGAGCAGCAGCACCTCGGCGTGCTCGACGGCCCGGCCGGCCCGGCCGACCTGCTGGTAGTAGGCGATCGGCGAGGGCGGCGCGCCCAGGTGCACCACGAAGCCGAGGTCCGGCTTGTCGAAGCCCATGCCGAGTGCGCTGGTGGCCACCAGCGCCTTGATCTTGTTGTCGAGCAGGTCCTGCTCGGCGGCCCGCCGGTCGGCGTCCTCGGCCTGACCGGTGTAGGCGGCCACCGACCAGCCCCGGGCGCGGAGGAACTCGGCGGTCTCGCCGGCCGCCGCCACGGTGAGCGTGTAGATGATCCCGGAGCCGGGGAGCCGGTCCAGGTGGTCGGCGAGCCAGGCCAGCCGGTGCGCCGGGCTCGGCAGATCCAGTACGCCCAGCCGCAGCGACTCCCGGTCGAGGGTGCCGCGCAGCACCAGAGCGTCACCGAGCTGCTCCGCGACGTCCTGGGTGACCCGGGCGTTGGCGGTGGCCGTGGTGGCGAGCACCGGGGTCCGCTCGGGCAGGTTGGCGAGGAAGGTGCGCAGCCGGCGGTAGTCGGGGCGGAAGTCGTGCCCCCAGTCGGAGACGCAGTGCGCCTCGTCCACCACGAGCAGCCCGGTGGTGGCCGCGAGCTTCGGCAGCACGCCGTCCCGGAAGTCCGGGTTGTTGAGGCGTTCCGGGCTGATGAGCAGCACGTCCACCGACCCGGCGTGGATCTCGGCGGTGATCTCGTCCCACTCGTCGAGGTTGGCCGAGTTGATGGTGCGGGCCCGGATGCCGGCCCGGGCCGCCGACTCGACCTGGTTGCGCATGAGCGCCAGCAGCGGCGAGACGATCACCGTGGGGCCGTGCTCGCCGCCCTCGCGCAGCAGCGCGGTGGCCACGAAGTAGACGGCCGACTTGCCCCAGCCGGTGCGCTGCACGCAGAGCACCCGCCGCCGGTCGACCACCAGCGCCTCGATGGCCCGCCACTGGTCCTCGCGGAGCCGGGCGTGCTCACCCGCCAGCCGCCGCAGCACCGCCTCGGCGCGCTCCCGGACAGCCATCCGATCCTGACCCATCCGGCATTTCTACCAGGCGACCGGCGGGGAGCCGAGTGTCGAGGGCCGGGCGGGCGGTAGCTCGGGCGGCAGGAAGAGCAGCACGTCGCGGAGCAGTTCGGTCGCGCCGGGCGGCAGGTGGCACCGCCCGGCCAACTCCTCCAGCGACCCGTACGGGCCGCGCAGCCAGCGGTCGACCGCGATCTGGCGGCGCTGGTCGACGGTCAGCCCGGGCAGCGTCGCCAGCACCGGCTCGGGCACCGCGTTGACGTCCACCAGGCCGCCGTCGTCGTAGCCGCGGGGCAGGTCCGGGCGGCCGATACGCAGCTCCGCCCGGGCGGCCGGGTAATGGTGCAGCAGGTAGCGGGCCTGCTCGCGGCGCAACCGCCGCTGCGCGTCGGTGCGCTGCCGGCCGGTCCAGAACAGCTCGCCGATGGCCGCCCAGAGGGTGGGGTTGAGCAGCACCACGTGCGCCGCGCCGAGCAGCCAGCAGATGCCCATCGCGATGACGAAGTAGAGCGTCTCGCCGTCGGTCGGCTCCTCGTTTTCCGGCGTCGTGACCGCGAGGACGAACACGCTGAGGACGAGCAGGAAGTAGCCCAGGCCGGCCAGCGCCAGCCGCCAGCTCCGCCGCCACAGCGCGTACCCGAGGACCACCGCCCAGGTGAGCGAGCCGAACGACACGAGCACGGTCGCGGTGCCGGCGACCGTCGCGGCGAGCCGAACCCACCCGGGTGACCGTCGTTCGGCCGGCGCATCGGTCGGCTGGTTCATGGCGACCAGGAGGGCGTGCGGGACCGGGGCCACCGGCCCGGCGCCGCCCCAGCCCGGCGGGGCCGGCGGGGTCGGGGTGGGAGCGGGGGCCGGTCCGGGGGCGTCCCGGGTCGAGGCGGTGGGCACCGTCCCGACGGGAGCCGCTTCCGGCGCGGGCGCCAGCGCCCCGTCCGGCGGGACCGGCCCGCCGGCATCGGGGACGCCACCGGCCCGGGGAGCCGGCACGGCCTCCGGCGCGGGCGGGGCGGCGGGCGGGGCGGGCGGGACCGCGGACGGCGCGGGCGGGGCGGTTGTCGGGGCCGGGGCGGTGGGCGCCGACGGCGGGAGGAGGGTGGGATCGGAGCGGAGGATGCGCCGGTGCAGATCCTGGAGGGCCTCGCCGGGCTCGATGCCGTACTCCTCGCGGAGCAGGTCGGCGAAGTCGCGGTAGGCAGCGAGCGCCTCGGCCTGCCGGCCGCTGCGGTGCAGGGCCAGCATGAGCTGGTGGCGCAGCCGCTCCCGGACCGGGAACTCGGCCACCAGCTCGACGAGCCGGCCGACCAGCTCGCCGTGCCGGCCGCCGGCCAGCTCCAGATCGGTGCGCGTCTCCAGGGCGACGGCCCGCAGCTCCACCAGCCGGTGCCGCGCCGCGTCGAAGTACGGGCCGGCGAACCCGGTGAACGGCTCACCCTGCCACCGCTCCAGGGCGGCGGTCACCTCGGCGAGCGCGTCCTCGGTACGCCCGGCCGCGTGCCACTGGCGGGCCCGGTGCACGCCCCGCTCGAAGCGGACGGCGTCCACCGCCTCCGGTGGGATCCGCAGCAGGTAGCCGGCGTCGGTGAGGGTCAGCACCTGCCCCGGTGTGCGCGGCGACCGGTCGGGTTCGAGCACCCGGCGCAGCCCGGCAACGTACTTCTGCACCACGTTCGGGCCGTTCGCCGGGGGTTCCTCGGGCCAGACCGCGTCGACGATCTGCCCGGTCGGGACGGGACGGCCCGCGGCGAGCAGCAGCACGGCCAGCACGGCCCGCTGCTTGCCGGGGCCGAGGTCGAGCGGGCGGTCCGCGTACCAGGCCCGTTGCGGGCCGAGGATCTCGAAGCGCAACGCCTCTGACATGCGAGTTTCCGCTCCTGTACCCCCGGTCGCCCCGCCGCGCCGGCCCGCGGCAGTCGGACGGCAGCATAACGGCAGCGGGACGGCCGTGGCGGCCGATCTGATCCAGGTGCAACAGCCACCTGGGAAAGTGAGTCAAACGAGATGACGCAGCGTACCGGCACCGCCGCCACCTTCCGGCGGGTCGCCCTCGCGACCGCCGTGCTGGCCACCACCGCACTGGCCGCGGGGTGCGGCACCGGCGCGAGCACCGGTTCCGACCCGACCCCGTCCCCGTCGGCCGACCCGAAGGCCGCGCTGCTGGCCGCCGTGCCGGACGAGAAGGATCCGGCCTTCCGCTTCTCCACGGTCGACGGCGCCGACAAGCTGACCGGCGTGGTGGACCCGGCCGCGCACGCCGTGGAGCTGGGGATGTCGGAGAAGAACGACGACCCGGAGTTCACCATGAACATCACGTTCCGGCTCATCGACGAGGACGTCTGGATGCGGGTGAAGCTGACCGGCGCCGCCGGCCTGCACGACATGCTGAAGCTGCCGAAGCGCTGGATGGCGCTGGACCGGACCAAGCTGGACGACGCCTCGGAGATCCCGGTCTACGACGGCGCCGACCCGGCCAACACCGCGGCGATCATCCGGACCGCGGAGACGGTCGAGGACAAGGGCAACGGGACGTACACCGGCTTCGCCGACCTGGCCGACAACGTCGATGTGCAGAACTCCTTCAGCGGGGTGGACGTGGCCGCGCTGGGTGAGGCGGCGAAGAAGGTGCCGTTCACCGCGGTGGTCGGCCCGGACGGCAACCTGACCACGCTGACGCTGGACATCCCGGCGGTCGGCAAGCAGAAGGCCACGAAGCTGGTCGCCCGGTACTACGACTTCGGCAAGGCGCCGAAGCTCACCGCGCCCGCCGGGGACCAGGTGCAGAAGGCGCCCGCGTCGGCGTACGAGATGTTGAAGGGCTGACCGCGACGTGGACAGGGGCGGCGGCCACACGGGGGGCCGCCGCCCCTGCTCGCGTATCCGTCAGCGGCCCAGCACGGAACCGCCGTTCACGCCGAACACCTGGCCGGTGACGTAGCCGGCGGACGGGCCGACCAGGTAGCGGACAGCCGCCGCGATGTCGTCCGGCACGCCGGCCCGGCCGACCAGCGTGGCGGCCACCCGCTTGGCGTGCCCCTCCGGGGTCATCCGGTCGCCGAAGAACTCGGTCTCGGCCACGTACCCGGGGCTGACCACGTTGACCGTGATCTGTTCCGGACCGAGCTGCGCGGCCAGGTCGTACGCCCAGCCGTGCAGGGCGGCCTTCGCCGCCGAGTACGGCCCGCCGCCGCCCCGCTGCGCGGCGATGGAACTGAGCAGCACCACCCGGCCACCGGGCCGGCGGAGGGCGGGCAGCAGCGCCTCGGTGAGGAGGACCGCGGTGAGCACGTTGGCGTCCAGGTTGGCCCGCCACCAGCCGGCCACGTCGGCCAGGGTGTCGGTCGGCCCGCCCAGGTAACCGCCGGCGTTGTTGACCACCGCGTCGACGGTCCGCTCCCCGACCGCCTCGACCACCGCCGCGACCTGTGCCGGATCGGTCAGGTCGGCGGCCACTGCGGTGACGGCACCCGCCCGCCCGGCCTCCTCCGAGATCCGCGCGGCGGCCTCGGCGAGAACGTCCCCGCGCCGCCCGACGATCACGATGTCGTACCCGTCGTCAACGAGCCCTCGCGCGACGGCGGCCCCGATCCCGGTGCCACCCCCGCTGACCACGGCCAGCCTGCTCTCCGCCATGCCCACCTCCCGCTCGACTTCCGTTGATCATGAAGTTATCGCCATCGACCACGGCGTGTCGTGACAATAACTTCATGATCAACGCCGGTGGGGCCCGGCGGGGCGGGCGGGTCAGCGGCGGCGGGACAGGGCCGTCAGGAGGGGTTGCAGGCGGGTGCGGAGGCTGGCCAGGCCGCCGGGGAAGAAGTACACCGCCAGGATGAACACCGTGCCCAGGACGAACAGCGGCTGGCTCAGCGGATGGCTCAGGAACGCCGGGAGGCTGTTCACCGCGTCGCTGGTGCCGAAGGCGGTGAGGCGGTGGTCCAGGTACATGTAGAGGATGCCGCCGAGGACCGGGCCCCAGCGGGTGCCGGGACCGCCGAGCACCACCATGACCAGCAGGGACAGGGTCAGCTCCGACGAGGTGACGTGCGGGCTGGCGCCGCCGACGATCAGGCAGTAGACCACCCCGCCGGCCGTGGCCAGGCCGCCGGCCAGGGTGAACGCGACCAGCTTGAACCGGTACGGGTCGAGCCCGAGCACCCCGATCCGCCGCTCGTCGTCGCGCAGCCCGGCCAGCACCCGCCCGGTCGGCGAGCCGCTCACCCGGTGCACCACGAGGACCACCAGAGCCAGGTACGCCAGCGCCAGCCAGTACAGGTTCACCGTGTTGGTGACCCCGACCAGGGCGGCCGGCAGCCCGGAGACGTCCAGCGGCAGCCCCTCCTCGCCGCCGGTGAGGCCGCCGAAGTCCCGGGCCACCAGGATCGCCCCGACCTGCGCGAAGGCGAGCGTCACCATGGCGAACGCGATGCCGACCGTGCGGAGGGCGACCGCGCCGAGCAGCGCGGCGAGGATCGTCCCGCCGGTGACGGTCAGCAGCGCGGCCTGCCAGAGCGGCAGACCGGCCCGGGTCACCAGCACGTCGGTGCCGTAGACGCCGGCGGCGAAGTAGAGGGCGTGCCCGAAGGAGAGCATGCCGGTCCGCCCGAACAGCAGGTCGTAGCCGGCCGCCAGGCCGCCGAAGACCAGGCAGATGGCGAGCAGTTGCAGGGTGCCCGGCGAGTTCAGCGGCCCCTCGAAGATGCCCGGCAGGTTCACCGTGGAGTACGGCAGGATCGCCGCCACCACGAGGGCGACCAGCGGCGCGTACGGGCGCAGGCCGTGCCAGCGGGCGTGGCCGGGGGTCAACTCGTCGGGCACCGCGGCGGGCGGCGCCGCCACCTCGGCGCTCTTGACCTCGGTCATGCGTGAGCCACCTTTCCGGCCAGGCCCTGCGGACGCAGCAGCAGCACCACGGCGAGCAGACCGACCACGCAGAGGTCACCCAGCCCGGACGTGCCGTAGTAGTTGACGAACTGTTGCAGCAGCCCCACCGCGACCGCCGCGTACGCGGACCCGACCACCGAGCCCATGCCGCCGATCACCACCACGATGAACGCGAAGATCAGCAGTGAGCCGCCCTGCCCGGGCGAGACGGTGCCGAAGTAGACCGAGCCGAGCGCGCCGGCCAGCGCGGCGGCCGCCCCGCCGATCGCGAAGACCAGGGTGAACGCCTTGCGCACGTCGATGCCGAGCGCGGTCACCATCTCTCGGTTCTCCACACCCGCCCGGATGATCAGGCCGTACCGGGTGAACCGCAGGAACGCGAGCAGCGCGCCGAGCACCACCGCGGCGGCGACGATCAGCAGGAGCCCGGCGTTCGGCACCTGGGCGCCCAGCACCGAGGTCACGTCCCGGGTCCAGCCGGGGCGCGGGAACGGCCGCGCGTCGGCGCCCCACGTGGCCTGGAGCAGCGCCACCCCGGCCAGCGACAGGCCGACGGTGACCAGCACCTGCTCGATGGTGCGGGAGTAGAGCGGCCGGATCAGCACCAGCTCGACAAGCACGGCCACGGCCGATCCGGCGAGCACGCCGAACGCGACGGCCACCAGGAACCCGAGGCCGTCCGAGCCGGCCCCGGGCAGGTTGCCCGCCGCCCACCAGGTCGCGTACGCCCCGACGCCCAGAAAGAGGCCGTGCGCGAAGTTGAGCACGTCGGCCAGGCCGAAGACCAGGGAGAGGCCGGAGGCGACCAGGAAGTAGAGCGCCGCCAGGCCCAGCCCGGTCAGCGTCAACAGGATCACCGTGCTCACGCGTGCACCTCCCCGGAACCGACACCCAGCAGCGACTTCGTCAGCGCGGTCTCCAGCAGCAGGTCCTGCGCGTTGCCGGTCCAGGCGACCTGGCCGGCGGAGAGCACCACGGCGTCGCGCGCCAGCCGCCGCACCACGGCCAGGTTCTGCTCGACCAGCAGCACCGGCACGGATTCCGCGACCCGTTCCAGCACCTCGGCCACCTCGGTCACCACCTTCGGCGCCAACCCCTTGGTCGGCTCGTCGACCAGCAGCAGCCGGTTGTCGTTGAGCAGGACCCGGCCGATCGCGAGCATCTGCTGCTGCCCGCCGGAGAGCGAGCCGGCCCGCTGCCGCCCGCGCCGGTCCAGCTCGGGGAAGAGGGCGTAGACCTTGTCGTACGCCGGGGTGGTGCCCCGCCGCTCGGCCAGCCGCAGGTTCTCCGTGACGGTGAGCCCGGCGAAGACGCAGCGGTCCTCCGGCACGTAGCCGAGCCCGCCGCGGACCAGCCGGTGGGTGGGGCGGGCCAGCAGGCTCTGCGCCCCCATCCGGACGGTGCCGCGCACCTCGCCGTTGCGCGGGGTGAGCCCGACGATCGCGCGCAGCGTGGTGGTCTTGCCGACGCCGTTGCGGCCGAGCAGCACGGTCACCCCGGTCGGGGCGACCTCGAACGACACCCCCTGGAGGATGTGCAGCCCGGCGATACGCACCGACAGGTTCTCGACGCTCAGGACAGGTTCGGTCACAGCGCCTCCCCCAGGTACGCCTCCTGCACGGTGGCGTTCGCCATCACCGTGTCCGGGGTGTCGCAGGCCAGCAGCGCGCCGTGGTGCATCACGGCGATCCGGTCGGCCAGTTCCAGGATCACGTCCATGTGGTGCTCCACCATGAGCACCGACCGGCCGCTGTCGCCGGTCAGCGACTTGATCACGCTGACCAGCTCGGGCACGTCCTCGGCGCTCACCCCGGCCATCGGCTCGTCCAGCAGCATCACCCGGGGCTCACCGGCGAGCAGCAGGGCGATCTCCAGCTTGCGCTTCTCGCCGTGGGCCAGGGTGCCGGCCAGCGCCGTACCCCGGTGGGCCAGGCCCACCCGGTCGAGCGCCGCGTCGGCGGCGGCGGCCACCTCCCGGTCGGCCGCCGCCCGCCGCCACAGCTTCATCGAGCCACCCCGGTGCGCCTGTACGGCGAGCCGGACGTTCTCCCGCACCGTCAGCGACCCGAAGACCGAGGACGCCTGGAAGGTACGCCCCAGACCGAGGCGGGCCCGCCGGTGCGTCGGGAGTTCGGTGACGTCCGCCCCGTCCAGCAGGATCCGTCCCTCGGTGGGCCGGCGCAGGCCGGTGATCAGGTTGAACAGGGAGGTCTTGCCGGCGCCGTTCGGCCCGATCACGCCGAGGAACTCCCCGGATGCGAGGTCGAGGTAGACGGAGTCGACGATGGCGACCTCACCGATCCGCCAGGTCAGACCGCGGGTGGCGAGCACTGGTCAGCCCTTCATCTGCGCGACCGGCGGCGCGCTCTCGTCACCGGTCAGGGTCTTCTGCGCGGACGCCGTGAAGGCGGTGCCGCTGCCGGACAGCTTCGCCTGGTACATCGGCTGGAGCAGCGCGTGGTCCTCGGCGCGGATGGTCATCTTGCCCTTGACGCCGTCGAACTGCCAGCCTTCCAGCGCCTTGACCATCTTGTCCACGTCGTCGCCACCCTCCTGCACGGCGCGGACGACCATCTGGGCGGCCGCGAAGCCGTCCGGGTGGAACAGGTCGAGCGTGCCGCCCGGGATCTTCGCCTTGGCGGCCTTGGCGGCCTCGGTGTCGCTGGCCCCGTCGAAGTAGTGCGACAGGAAGGAGATCTTGCTGCCGGCCGCCCCGAAGGTGGGCCAGGAGGCGCGGATGTCCAGGCCGGTGACGACCGTCGTGGAGGAGAGCACACCCTGCTGGTCGAGGGTCTGCCACATGGCCGGGGCGGTGGTGCCGGCCCAGGCGACGAAGAGCAGGTCCGGCTTGGCGGCCTTGATCTGGCTGGCGAACGGGGTGAACTCGGTCGCGCTGGCCGGGGCCCGCACGCTGCTCACGGTCGCACCGGCACCGCCGATGACGGCCTTGACGGCGGCCTCGTTGGCGTCACCGAAGGCACCGTCCTGGGCGAAGACGACCACCTTCTTGCCGGCGGCGTCGCCGATGAACGACTTGGCGGTCACCACGTCCTGGTACGACTGCCGGCCCGAGCGGAAGGTGTACTTGTTCGCGCCGGTCACCGCGTCGGTGGCGGCCGGACCGGAGATGAACAGCACCTTGTTCTGCGCCGCGATCGGGGCGACCTGGAGGGCCACGCCGGACGAGGTGGACCCGGCGATGATCTTCGTGCCCTTGCCGATCAGGTCCTTGGCCGCGGAGACCGCCTTCGCCGGGTCGCCCGCGTCGTCGACCTCGGTCAGCTCGACCTTCCGGTCGCCGACCTTGCCGGTGCCCTTCGTGGCGAAGTCGAGGCCGGCCTTGAAGCCCTCGATGTACTGCTTGCCGTAGCTGGCCAGCGGCCCGGACTGGGAATACACCAGGCCGACCTTGACCGGTGCGGCGTCGCCGCCGCCGGAGGCGGTGTCCTGCGGGCTGCCACAGGCCGTGGCCGCGAGCGCGGCCGCCATCACCGTGGCGGCGGAAAGGAACACCCGTCGCGTGTGCCGGATCGTCATTGCGACTCCAGGTGGGGACAGGGGGAAGTGTCAGTTGTCGGCTCACGCTAGAAGTGACGTCACGCACGGGCTATGTGGCCGAAACACACAAGTAACCCAGGTGGGGTGGCCCGCCGTTACAAGCACCCCGGAACGGTGGATCCGTCCCCCGGTCCCGGTGGCCGCCGCCACCACCGGGCGGGACGCCACTGTGTCGCGCCCCGCCACCGCCAGCCGCGCGGTCGGCAGTCGCCTTCATGGTCGGCCGGGAGCGGGCAGCGCCGGATCGCCGACGAACTCGCCGCGAAGATCAGGGTCGGGGAGCTGGATCCGGATGACACGCTGCCCGCCACCCGGGCGTTGGCCGAGGCCCACGGCGTCCACATGAACATGACCTCCCGCGCAGTGTCGTTGCTGCACGGCCGTGAGCTGATCACCGGCCGACCGGGGCGCGGCACCTACGTCGCCGAGCGACCCGGGCGGTAACTCGCGAGCCGCTACGGACCTGATGTCGTGAACGACTCACGTCCACCCGTGCCCGATCCAGCCTGCCGTCGCCGCCCGCTGCGAACAGGGATCCGGCCGGCCCGGGCCGTCCCGGCCGGCTGACTCAGCCGTCCGTTCCTGAGTCGTTTCCGACATCAGCTCGACAGGCATCCACGAGGACACGGTCACCGACATCGGCACGCCGCGCCGGCGCCGGCAGAGTGACATGGTCCGTCCGATCCATCCACGTCATCAAGTTCGTACGGACATGAGACCGGCCCGGGTTGGTCGCCAGTTGGTCGGTTCCCGACCTGCCGGTGAATCTCCGGACGGAAGATGACCTGGTGCGCCGCCTGCTCCGGAACCCCGTACGGCTGGTGCCGTTCGGGTTCCTGGCGGTGATCCTGCTCGGCACCGTCCTGCTGATGCTGCCCTGGGCCACCAGCGAGAGCCGCTACACCCCGTTCGTCACGGCGCTGTTCACCTCGACCTCGGCCGTCTCGGTGACCGGGCTCGCCGTCAACGACACGCCGAACTACTGGAACAACTTCGGCCTGGCCATGATCACGGTGCTCACCCAGCTCGGCGGCCTGGGCATCCTGACCGTCGCGGCGCTGGTGATCCTGGTGGTCTCCCGGCAGCTCGGCCTGCGCAACCGGCTGCTCGTGCAGGCCGAGACCGCCGAGTTCGGCGTCGGCGACGTGAGCTGGCTGCTGGTCCGGATCGTCGCCACGGTCCTCGTCACCGAGGCCCTGATGACGGTGGTGATCACCGGGCGGCTCTGGCTGGTCTACGACTATTCCCCGGGCCGGGCGCTCTGGTACGCCAGTTTCCACGCCATCCAGGCGTTCAACAACGGCGGCTTCACCCTCTACTCCGACGGCCTGGTCGCCTTCTCCCGCGACCCCTGGGTCGCGCTGCCGCTGGGCCTCGGCGCGATCGTCGGCGGCCTCGGCTTTCCGGCGCTGTTCGAGGCCGCCCGGCTCTGGCGGCGGCCGCGCCGATGGGCGGTCGCCACCAAGCTGACCATCTGGGGCAGCGTCGTGCTGATCGGGTTGGGCTTCCTGTTCCTGCTGCTCGCCGAATGGACCAACCCGGCCACCATCGGCACCTACGACGCGCCGGGCAAGGTGCTGGCGTCGTTCACCCAGATCGCGCTGAGCCGCACCGGCGGTTTCGACGTGATCAACACCGACCGGCTCGCCGACGAGAGCTACCCGCTGCTGATCGTCCTCATGTTCATCGGCGGCGGCAGCGCCAGCACCGCGGGCGGCATCAAGGTCTCGACGTTCTTCCTGCTCGCCTTCGTGATCTGGGCCGAGTTGCGCGGCGAGCCGGACGTGAACGTGGGTGGCCGGCGGGTCGCCACGGCCAGCCAACGCCAGGCGCTCACCGTGACGCTGCTCAGCGTGGCGCTGGTGGTCCTCGGCACCATCCTGCTGATCCTGTTCACCGACAACCTGCGCAACTTCGCCGCGCTGTTCGAGGTGACCTCCGCGTTCAGCACCACGGGCCTGTCCACCGGCCTCGCCCCGGAGCTGTCACAGCCCGGCAAGTACGTGCTCATCGTGCTCATGTTCATCGGCCGGGTCGGCCCGCTCACCCTCGGGTCGGCGATCGCGTTGAACACCCGGCGTCACCTGTACCGCTACCCGGAGGAGCAACCCGTTGTCGGCTAGGAGGACGGACGACAGCAGCGTCGTGGTGATCGGCCTGGGCCGGTTCGGCTCCCGGCTGGCCGGCTCGCTGCTGCAACTCGACCAGGACGTGCTCGCCATCGACCACGAGCAGGACCGGGTGCAGCACTGGGCGTCCCGGCTGGACCGGGTGGTACAGGCGGACACCACCGAGGAGAACGTGCTGCGCCAGGTGGGCGTCGCGGACTTCCGGCGGGTGGTGGTGGCCATCGGCGCGTCGGTCGAGGCGAGCGTGCTCACCGTGCTCGCTCTGGCCGAGTTGGGCATCCCGCAGATCTGGGCGCGGGCCACCTCGGAGAAGCACGCGAAGATCCTCAACTCGGTGGGCGCGCACCACGTCATCTTCCCGGAGGCGGAGACCGGCGATCGGGTGGCGCACCTCATCGTCAGCCGGATGCTCGACTTCATGGAGTTCGGCCACGACTTCGCGATCGCCAAGGTCCGGGTGCCCCCGTCGCTGGTCGGCCGGTCGCTGCGCGAGCTGACCCCGACCGACCGGTACGGGGTGATGGTGGTCGGCGCGAAACCCGCCGGTGAGCCGTTCCGCTACGCGGACCCGGACACCGTCCTCGAGCCGGAGAGCGTCCTCATCGTGGAGGGCCCGATCGATCGGGTGCAGCAGTTCGCCGGGCTGACCTGACTGTCACTTCTTCTTACCCTTGCCGCCGGACCCACCCCCCTTCGGCCGGTCTACCTGCCTTTTCCCTTGCCGTCCTCCTTGCCCTTGGGCTTGGCCTTCGCGGCGGGCTTCGCGGGCGCCTTCGCCGGCGCCTTGGCCGCCGGCCCCTTCGCGGGTGCCTTGGCCGGCGGCTTGGCGGGCGCCGTGGTGGGCGGCGGCGCCGTGGTGGGCGCCGACCCGGCGACACCGGACACCTGCACGCCGCAGGTGCTCCCGCCGACCTTGAACTCCACCGGCAGCGGGTTGCCTCCGGTGTAGCTGCCCGTCAGGGAGACCTTCTTCGAGGCGCCCGGCGCCAGCGCGGCGTCGGTTGCCGGGGCCTGCACCAGCACGGTCTTGCCCTGCTGGCGGACCGCGGGCTGGGCCGCGCCGACCGTCTGCCGGCCCGGGAAGGTGAAGCTCATGGTCCAGTCCCGCAGCTCGCGGCTGCCGGTGTTGGTGAGGGTCAGGTCCGCGGTGAAGTCCTTGCCGGAGTCGCGGCGCAGCACGTAGTCGACCGCGCACGGGGCCGACTCGGGCAGACCCATCCGGGCCTCGGTCGGCTCCACCCCGCCGCTGGCCGGGCTCTTCGAGGTGACCCCCCACAGGGCGGCGGTCACCGCGATCAGGCCGGCGGCGGCCACCCCGGCCTCCACCCTGCGCCGCCGGGCCGCGGCCCGGCGGGTCTTCGTGCGGATCGCCGAGAAGGGCAGCGCGTCGGTCGCCGCCGACCACGGCAGGATGGTGGTGCCCGCGTTCTCCATGAGCGTCGGGTCGAACTGGCCGAGCGCCGGGGAGACCGGCACGATCGCCGCGATCCCGGCGGCGTCGGCGAGCGTACGGGCCACCTCGGCCGTGGCCGGGCGGTCCTCCGGGCGCTTCGCCAGGCAGCGCCGGACCAGCTCGGCGACCTCGTCGGGAAGTCCCACCACGGGCGGCATCGGGTCCGGCTCGTTGTACATGTGGGCGCGGAGCATCTGCGTGGTGGTGCTGGCCTGCCAGGGCAGGCGGCCGGTGAGCATCCGGTAGAGCAGCAGGCCGACCGCGTAGACGTCGGTGGCCGGGGAGACCTGGCCGTTGTCCAGCCGCTCCGGCGCCAGGTAGGCGGGCGTGCCGAGCAGGGCGCCGTCCGGGCCCTTCTCGCTCTCCCCCACCAGCGCCGAGATGCCGAAGTCGACGACCTTCACCCCGGTCGAGGTGAGCATGACGTTGCCGGGGGTGACGTCCCGGTGCACCACGCCCCGGGCGTGCGCGGTGGCCAGCGCGGACGCGACCTCCGCGCCGATCGTCAGCGCCTCCCGCCAGGGCAGCTGCCCGCCCCGGCCGAGCCGGCTGCTCAGCGGGCCGCCGTCGACCAGCTCCATCACCACGTACGGGACGGTCAGCCCGACCTGCTCGGACTCCCCGTAGTCGTACACGTTGGTGATGTTGGGGTGGCAGAGCCGCGCGGCGGCCTGCGCCTCGATCCGGATCCGGTGCCGGAACGCCTTGTCACTGGCCAGCCGCGACGCCAGCACCTTGATCGCCACCTGCCGGCCGAGCACCTCGTCGTAGCCGCGCCAGACGACCGACATGCCCCCCGCGCCGAGCTGCTCGACCAGCCGGTACCGCTCGCCGAGCAGCTGCGCGCCGTTCCTGACCGCTGCACCCATGGTCGGTCCAGTTGCCCGAGGTCGGCCCTCGTACACCTCATGGGTCGAAATCGGTCAGCAAAGTCACCCGATCAGGCGGTCGCGAGGAGCTGGTCCACCGGCGCGTAGTCGTCGGTGAGCACCAGCGCGTCCCCGACGAACTCGGCCACCTTTCCCCCGTCCAGCAGCTTCGCCGGCTTCGGGAGCAGCCGCAGCCGCGCCGGGACGTCGGCCAGCGGCAGCGCCGCGTCGGAGGCCAGAATGAGGAAGTTCGCGCCGTGCTGCCCGGCGATCGCGCCGGGCGGGGCGATCAGCGCCACGTTGCGGAACTCGGCCGCCACCGTGGCCAGCTCGGCGCGGATGAACCGGTCCGGCGGGTAGTCGATGACGTTCTGCACGTAGATCCCGTCCGGCCGGAGCACCCGGCGGATGTCGGCGGCCATCTCCCGGGTGGCCAGATGCCACGGCACCACCAGGTGACCGAACGCGTCGCCGACGATGAGGTCCCGGCTGTCGGTGGGCTCGGCGCCGAGCAGCACGCGCGCGTCCCCCACCCGGGCCCGCAGCTGCGGCCCGGTGCGCACGCCCAGCTCCCGCCGGTCCAGCTCGACCAGGCCGCCGTCGATCTCGAAGACCAGGTTGTCGCTGCCCGGCCGGGTCGCGGCCAGGTAGCGCGGCACGGTGAAGCCGCCGCCGCCCAGGTGCAGCGCGTCCACCGGCTGCTTCGCCGGCCGCGCCACGTCCGCGACCAGGCCGATCCACTGGGTGTACGCGTACTTCAGGTGGGTCGGGTCGGCCAGGTCCACGTAGGAGTGCTCGGCAGAGTTCAGGTAGAGCGTGCGCCCCTGGGCCCACTGCCCGTCCGCCTCGACGCGGGCGCAGTGGTAGGCGGTCTCCACGTCGCACGGGTTCGGGGCGACCGCGGAGAGGCCGGCGGCGGCGAGGCCGAGCACCCCCAGGGCGGCCCTGGCGCGGGCCGGACCGGGCAGCGCCGCCCCCGCCTGCCGGCGCAGGTACGCCCCGAGCACCAGCCCGGTCACCCCCAGCACGCCGGCCAGCGCCAGCACGATCACGGTGCTGGGCAGCGCCGCCACCAGCACGAAGCCGGTGGCCAGGGTGGCCGTGATGCCGCCCAGGGTGCCGATGCCGGAGAGCCGGCCGACCACCTGCCCGGTGCGGCGCAGGTCGGCGAGCTGGAGCTTCACCACGAGCGGCGTGACCCCGGCCAGCAACGCCGCCGGCAGCAGCACCGCCAGCGCGGTCAGCAGCAGCACCGCGCTCGCCGCGCCGCCGCGCAACGCCTCACCGGCGTACCGGACGATGGGCAGGGTGACCGCGGTGGCGATGCCGGCCAGCACCAGGGCCGGGGCGAGCAGGGTGCGCGGGTCCCGCCGGTCGGCCAGCCAGCCGCCCATCCACGCCCCGTACGCGATGGCGGCGAGAGCCATGCCGATCACCGAGCTGGTCACCTGGAGGGTCACCCCGACGTACGGGCCGACCAGGCGGAGCGAGACCGTCTCCAACACCAGCACGGCCCCGCTGGAGAGGAAGACCAGGAACGCGGCGAGCCCGTTCGGCAGGGCCCGGGGCGGGACCGGCGCGCTCGGCGCCGGCTCCGCGACGACGTCGGACGATGTGCTGCTCACCGTGGCGATGCTACGCAGCGTCTCCCGCGGCAGGGGTCAATACATCGAGATGTGAACATGGTTTGTGTGGTCGGCGGCGGGACTCCCGCCCCCGCTGTACGACCGCCAGCCGGTGTTCGGCATCCAGATCTGCCGATACCAGATGACGTACATGATGCCGAGCCGGCTGGCGTTGTTCTTGGCCCAGCTGGCGAGGCTGTCGCCGTACGCCTTGTCGCCCCCGGTGGCGGAGACGTCCTCGAAGCCCCCCGTGGCGGCGGCGAAGTCGCAGGCCCGGCCCTTTGGGTGCTCGCCACCCCCGCCGCTGCGGTGGCAGGAGACGTAGCGCTTGTAGCCGGCCGCCTTGGCCTGCTGGAGCATGTGCAGGGTGCGCGGGGTGATGCAGCCGTCGGCCGGCGTCGGGTCGGTCACCGAGCAGGACTCCGACGGCCACGAGCCGTCCGGGTTGCGCGGCGCCGGCTTGGCCGACGACGAGGTGCCGCCGAAGCCGGAGCCGGAGCCGGAGCTGACCTTGGCGAGCGCCACCTCGGCGTCCCGCTTCTTCTTGGCCAGCACGGCGAGCTGCTTCTGCTGCTCCCGCACCTCGATGTCGATGGCCACCTTCGCCTCGGCGGCCTGGGCCTTCGCCTCGTTGAGGTCGTGCAGGCGCTTGCTGTCCCGCTGGGCCATCACGTCCAGCTCGGCGACCCGCTTCAGGAAGTCGTCCGGGTCCGAGCTGCCCAGCAGCATCGACACCGGGGTCAACCGGCCCAGCCGGTAGGACTGTGCGGCCACCTCGCCGACCTGCGCGGACAGCTCGACCAGGCGGCCCTCGACCTGCTTGAGCTGGTTGGCCAGCGCGACCTGCCGCCGCTTGGAGTTGTCGAGCCGGTTCTTGGCGTCGATGTGGCCCTTCGCCGCCGCCTCCAGTGCCTCGCGGAGCTGCTTGCTGCCGCCCTCGTCGGGGGCGCTCGGGGTGGGCGCGGCGGCGGCCGCCCCGGCCGGGGCGGGAGCGGCGCCCAGCAGCAGGGCCGTCGCGGCGAGCAGGGCGACCAGCGAGCGGCCGATGGGCCGGCGGGTGAGCCTGGTCCTGGGCACGTGAGGGTCCTTCCGTCGACCGCCGGCCCCCGAGTCGACCTTGCGCGGCGGCGGCTCCACCGGCGCCGGGCGGCGGCCTGCGGGCGGAGACCGCCGGTCACGATACCGGACCGCGGGCCGCGCGCCACGCCCCCGACCTCGGAGGACGCGGATCGTCGACGGAGCGTGCCGGGGCTGTCGCGGACCGCTCGCTCAGCCGCCCAGGAGGGCGGCCCGGACCTCTTCCCACGTCTCCTCGCTGGCCGCGACCAGCAGGCCCTTGCCCTCGTCGGCCGGGTGGTAGTCGGTGCCGTCGAAGCGGCGGGCCACCCCTCCGGCCTCCCGGACCAGCAGGGTGCCGGGGGCGTGGTCCCAGGGCAGGGTGCGCCAGAAGAGCACGAACTGCTGCGCGCCGGTGAGCATGTCCAGGTATTCCCGGCCGGCGCAGTGCTGGCCGGGCAGCAGCTCGCCGAGCCGCTCGCCGCCCGCCTCCACGCTCCGCCGGAAGTCCGGGGGCAGGAAACGGGTCATCGCCGTGCCGCGTAGCGCGCCGACCTCGGGCTCCCGCCCGGCGGTACGCACCGACTCGCCGTCCAGCCGGGTGCCGTCGCCCACCCGGCAGGTGGCCAGCGCGCCGTCCAGCGGGTCGTAGACCCAGGAGGCGACCGGCACCCCGTCGGTCAGCAGCGCCACCATGAGGGCGAAGGGCCGCCGGCCGGCGGCGAAGTTGGCGGTGCCGTCCACCGGGTCGACCAGCCAGACGTCACCGGCGCCGCGCAGGTGCCGCAGCAGGGTCGGGTCGTCGGCGACCGCCTCCTCACCGACCACCACCGAGCCGGGGCGCAGTCGCCGCAGCCCGGCGGAGATCAGCGCCTCGGCCTTCCGGTCGGCGACGGTGACCACCTCGCCGGGAGCCTTCTCGGAGATGTCGGAGTCGTCGAGGCGGCGGAACAGCGGCACGACGATGTCGGCCGCGGCCTCCCGCAGCAGCGCGCCGACCTCCTCCAGCAGCGGGTCACCCACGCGGCGGCAACTTGACCACGCTGACGAAGAACTCGTCGATCTGGCGGACCACCGAGATGAAGCGCTCGAAGTCCACCGGCTTGGTCACGTAGGCGTTGGCGTGCAGCTGGTAGCTGCGCAGGATGTCCTCGTCGGCCTGGGAGGTGGTGAGCACCACGACCGGGATCCGGCAGAGCTGCTCGTCCTTCTTGATCTCCTCCAGCACCTCCCGGCCGTCCCGGCGGGGCAGGTTCAGGTCGAGCAGGATCAGGTCGGGGGTCACGGCCTCCGCGTACTGGCCCTCGCGGCGCAGGTAGGCCAGCGCCTCCGCGCCGTCGGAGACGACGGTGAGGCGGTTGCGGAGCTTGTGCTCCTCGAACGCCTCCTGGGTCATGAGCACGTCGCCCGGATCGTCCTCGACGAGCAGGACCTCGATCGGGCTCTTGCCGTCCGCCGGCGCGGTCATCCCACCGTCTCCTTCATGCCACCCGTCTCACTGTCTCGGGCCGCCCCCTCGGGCGTCTCTTCCCGGGCCGTGCCGTCCGGCTGCCGGGTCACGCTCACCGCGGCGTCCTCGACGCCGTCCCCGGTCGCCGCCCCGTCCCCGGTCGACTCCTCGTCCCCGGCCGGCTCCGCCGCCGCGACGTCCTCAGGCAGGGCGGGAAGCGTGAACCGGATCGTGGTGCCCTCCGGGGTGTCGGTGTCCACCCACACCCGGCCGCCGTGGTACTCGACGATCTTCTTGACGATGGCCAGCCCGATGCCGGTGCCCGGGTAGGCGTCCTTGGAGTGCAGCCGCTGGAAGATCACGAAGATCTTGTCGGCGAACTCCGGCTCGATCCCGATGCCGTTGTCACGGCAGCTGATCTCCCACTCGTCGTCGACCAGCCGGGCCGAGACGTGCACCTTCGGCGGAAGGTCGGGGCGGCGGAACTTGATCGAGTTGCTGACCAGGTTGGCCAGCAGGTTGGTCAGCAGCGGCTCCTCGCCGCGGATCACAGGCAGCTTGTCCCAGCTCAGCTCGGCGTGGGCGTACTGCCGGGCCGCCTCGGTCTGCCCGGCCACGTCGCCCATCACCTTGTTGAGGTCGACCTCGGTGAAGCCGGTGGTGAGCCGGCCGATGCGGGAGAACGCGAGCAGGTCGTTGATCAGCCGCTGCATCCGCTGCGCGCCGTCGACCGCGAACGCGATGTACTGGTCGGCCCGCTCGTCGAGCTGGCCCGCGTAGCGTCGTTGGAGGAGCTGGCAGAAGCTGGCCACCTTGCGCAGCGGCTCCTGCAGGTCGTGCGAGGCGACGTAGGCGAACTGCTCAAGGTCACGGTTGGACCGGGTGAGCTCCTCGGCCTGCTTCTGCAGCTGGCTGTTGACCCACTCGATGCGCTCGCGCGCCTCGCGTACCTCGTCCAGCTCCCGGGCGATCTTCTGCCGCATGAGGTCGATGTCGTCGGCGAGCAGGCGGAACTCCGGCGGCCCGGACCCCTCGATGTGGTGCCGGTAGTCACCCGAGGCGACCTTCCGGACCTGGCTGACCAGACCGGAGAGGGGCCGGATGAGGATCCGGTCGAGGGAGAGCAGCAGGACCGCGCCGGCCACCGCCACCACCAGGGCCGCGATGACCAGGAGCACCACCAGCACGTTGCTGGTCGCGTTGACCTTGTCGGCGGTCTCCTGCCGGACCTCCAGGATCTCGGCCTGGAGGGCGTCGACCGCCGTCCGGATGCTGTCGAACTGCTGCCGGGTCTGGTCGGTGATCAGCGCCTGGCCGGCGGACGGGCCGCTGCGCTCGGTCGTGGCGATGACCGGCTCGGCGACGGCGGTCCGCCACTCGGCGGCCCGCTGCTCGACGACCCCCATCTCGCGCAGCACGTCCGGGTAGTTGACGGCCAGCTTCCGCATCTCGGCGACCGTGTCCCGCTCCCGCCGCAGGCCGTCCTGATAGGGCATCAGGTCGTTGCGGTCGGCGTTCACCGCGTAGCCGCGGACGGCGGTCTCCTGGTCGAGGAGGGCGCTCATCAGCTCCTGCGCCTGGACCCGCAACGGGCCGGTCTTGAGCAGCACCGCGTCGATGTTCTGCCGGTTCTTGGCGGCGAGGGTCGCCTCGGCCGCGGCCAGCCCGAGCAGCAGCACCAGCACCACGCCGAGCAGCACGACCACGCGCCGCCGCAGGGTCCACCCCTGCTCGTACGCCTTCACAGAACCCTCTCCGTTCGCGACCGCCGGGCTCGCAGGAGCGGCTCACTCGCCGCGCTCACCGGCCACCGCCGCGGGTGACCAGCAGCATGGCGACGTCGTCGGCGAGCGGGCCGCCGTTGAGCTGCTCGGCCCGGCCGACCAGCCAGGCGGGCAGCTCGGCCAGGGACACCGCGCGGTTGGCGGGGTCGGCGAGCAGGTCGGTCAACCCCGGCACGTCCAGCCGGTCGTCACCGCTGTCCACCCGACCCTCGATGAGGCCGTCGGTGTACATCAGCAGGGACCAGTCATCGGCGTCGAACTCCAGGTCGAAGGCAACGGGTCGGCGCGGCCGTACGCCCAGCAGGAGACCGCCCCGGGCCGGCACCGGGGCGACCTTACCTCCGCTGAGCAGCAGCGGAGGCGGATGACCGGCGAGTCGCACGGTGGCCCGGTTGGCCGCCAGGTCGAGCCGGGCCGTGGCCACCGTGGCGAAGATCTCCTGGAGCCGGCGCTCGCTCATGAGCACCTGCTCCAGCGCGGGCAGCACCTCGTCGTCCGGCACCCCGGCCAGGACCAGGGCCCGCCAGGCCACCCGCAGCTCGACGCCGAGGGCGGCCTCGTCCACACCATGGCCGCACACGTCGCCCACGATCAGGTCGATCCGGTCCGGCCGGGTCTGCACCACGTCGTAGAAGTCACCGCCGATCAGCGCGGCGTGCCGGCCGGGGCGGTAGAAGGTGTGCACCGCCACCTGGTCGGTGGTCATCAGCGGCTGGGGCAGCAGGCCGCGCTCCAGGCGGGCCGACTCGGCCTGGCGCAGTTCCACCTCGCGCAGCCGGCGGGCGTTCTCGTCGGCCCGCTTGCGCTCCACGGCGTAGCGCAGCGCCCGGGTCAGCAGGACGCCGTCGACCTGCCCCTTGACCAGGTAGTCCTGCGCGCCCTCGGCGACCGCGACGATGCCCAGGTGCTCGTCGGAGCGCCCGGTGAGCACGCAGACCGCCGCCCCGCTGGCCATCTCCAGCACCTGGCGGAGCCCGTCGAGGCCCTGCGCGTCGGGCAGGCCCAGGTCGAGCAGGACGCAGTCGACCCCCATCACTCGCTGCCGGGCCTCGCTGAGGCTGGTGGCGACCAGCAGGTCGATCATCGAGTTGGTCTCGGCGAGCAGCTCGCCGACCAGGAAGGCGTCACCCTCGTCGTCCTCGACCAGCAGGACCCGCAGTCGCTCGCCGGGCGGCACCCGGCCGTAGTGCCCCAGCCCGGCCTGCGGCGCGACGGGGACGCCGGGCAGACCGACGCCCCGGTGCGGCCGGGTCACCGCCGCGAGACGCGGGAGTTCGCTGGTGATGTCGGGGCTCCTTCCGAGTGCGCTGCTGATCCTGTATCAGACAACGGTCGCACACAACACGACCGGAGTCGGCGCGGGCGGGGTGAGCGAGTCCACCCGACGAACAGCGGCACGGCCGACGCCCGATGTTACGCCGGTGCGGGCGTCCGGCCGGGAGCGCATCGGCGGGCGGGAGTGCCGCCGCAGGCCGCGGGGGTGCAGGATGATGCCCACCCCCGAAGCACCCCGAGGAGTCACCCGTGGGCGTACCCCCCACCCGCGCCGCCGACCGCGCGCCGGCCCGGCCGGGCCCGCCCCCCACCCGACCGGCCGACCGGGCGCTGGCCCGGCCGCGCCGGCGGCTGCCCGCCGCGCTGGCCGCGCTCGCCGCGCTGCTCGCCGTCGGCGCCGTCGTCCTGGTCGACCTGGCCACCCCGGCGCCCCGCCCGGCCGACGCGCCCGCGGACGCGTTCAGCGCCGAGCGGGCGTACCAGCAGGTCAAGGTCATCGCGGCGCGGCCGCACGTGGCCGGCAGCGCCGCGAACGACCAGGTCCGGGAGCACGTCGTGGGGGTGCTGCGCGGGCTGGGCCTGGAGACCGAGGTGCAGGACACCGTGGCCCCGGAGGCCGGGCAGCTCAGCGGGGCGGCAGGTGGCGCGACCCTGGCCCGGGTCCGCAACGTGGTGGCCCGGCTGCCCGGCACCGACCCGACCGGACGGGTGTTCCTGGTGGCCCACTACGACTCGGTGCAGACCGGGCCGGGCGGCAACGACGACGCGGCCGGCACCTCCACGATTTTTGAGGTGGCCCGGGCGCTGGCCGCCGGCCCACGCCCCCGCAACGACGTGGTCCTGGTGCTCACCGACGCGGAGGAGGCGTGCCTGTGCGGGGCCGCCGGCTTCGCCGCGGACCACCCGCTGGCCGCCGACGGCGGCGTGGTGCTCAACCTGGAGGCCCGCGGCTCCACCGGCCCGGTGATCATGTTCGAGACGTCCCGGAACAACGCGAAGCTCGTGGAGGCCTTCGGCCGGGCCGCCCCGCACCCGGTGGGCACCTCGTTCGCCGTGGAGATCTACCGGGCGCTGCCCAACGACACCGACTTCACCGCCTTCCTCGACCACCGGTTCGTCGGGCTGAACTCCGCGTACATCGACGGCGGCGCGGTCTACCACACCCCGCTCGACGTGCCGGCCGCCATGAACCGCGGCAGCCTCCAGATGCACGGCGACAACGCGCTCGGCCTGGCCCGCGAGTTCGGCCGCACCGACCTGCGCGACCTGGGCTCCGGTCACGACGACACCTACTTCCCGGTGCCCGGCGGGCTGGTCCGCTACCCCGGCTGGCTGACCCTGCCGCTGGCGCTGGCCGCCCTGCTCGCTGTCGGCGTGCTCGGCGCTCTGCTGCGCCGGCGCGGCCGGGCCACCACCGGGCGACTCGCGGCCGGCGTCGCGCTGGCCCTCGTCCCGGTCGTCACCGCCCCGCTGGGCGCGTGGCTGCTCTGGACCGCGGTCACCACCGTCCGCCCCGGCTACGCCGAGCTGCTCGACCCGTACCGCCCGGTCTGGTACCGGCTCGCCGTGGTGGCGCTCGCCGCCGCGATCCTGTTCGCCTGGTACGCGCTGTTTCGCCGCTGGGCCGGCCCGGCCGCCCTGGCCTTCGGTGGCCTGGTCTGGCTGGCCCTGTTCGGGGTGCTCCTCGCCGTGCTGGTGCCCGGTGGCGCGTACCTGACGACCCTGCCCGCCCTGGCCGGTGCGCTGGCCGGCCTGGCGGCGCTGGCCACCCGCCGGGACGGCCCGTGGCCGGTGGTCGCCGTGACCCTGGCCGGCGCGGTCGCCGTGGTGATCCTGCTGCCCACCGTCGTGCTGCTCTTCCCGGCGCTCGGCATGGGCATGGGTGGCGTGGCGGCGCTCGTCGCGGTGCTGCTCGGCCTGGCCGCGCTGCCCGTCGTGGACCTGCTGCACCCGCAGGCCGGCGGCCAGCGCGGCCTGCTCGCGCTCCGGGCCCGCCGGCTCGGCGCGCTGCCCGCCGGCGCCGCCGCCCTCGCGGCCGTGGTGCTCGCCGGGGTCGGCCTGGCCGTGGACCGCTTCGACGCCGCGCACCCCGTGCCGACCCACCTCATGTACGCCCTCGACGCCGGCACCGGCAAGGCGCAGTGGCTCAGCCACGAGGAGGACCCCCAGCCCTGGACCGACGGGTACGTCGACCGGGCCGTCTCGGTGGCCGACGACTTCCCGGGGCTGGGCGACGCGGAGCTGCGGAGCGGCGCGGCCCCGGCGGCGAACCTGCCCGCCCCGAAGCTGGAGACCCTCTCCGACACCCGCTCGGGCGACCAGCGGGTGCTGCGGGTCCGGGTGCTGCCGCAGCGGCCGGTCCGGCTGCTCTCCCTGCACGTGGACACGTCCACCGCCGAGGTGCGGTCGGCGACCGTGGCCGGGCGGGACGTGCCGGTGAAGGCGCGCGACGGCCGGTGGGGCTTCGGCGTCGTCTTCCACGCCCCGCCGCCGGAGGGCGTCGAGGTCACCCTGACCCTGGTGCCGAAGGCGGGGCAGGTGAACCTGCGCGTTATGGACGCGAGCGACGGGCTGGACGCGCTGCCCGGGTTCCGGGCCCGGCCCGCGGACGTCGGCGTGGTCGGTTCGCACAGCTCGGAGATGCTGGCGGTGGCCCGGACGTATCCCCTGTAGAAGAAGTTCCGGGACGGATGTCGAGAGGAGCGGTCCAGCTTCTACTCCTGGGTGAAAGCAGGCCCACGATCCGAGGAGCAGACCGATGACGAAGGTGACGACCGGAGCCACCATGTCGCTGGACGGCTACATCGCCGACACGTCCCACGGCGGGTTCGAACACCTCTTCCAGTGGTACGGCAACGGTGACGTGGAGATCCCGACGGCCACTCCCGGCATGACCTTCCGCACGTCGGCGGCGAGCGCGAAGCACGTGCGCGAGCTGACCGAGCGGACCGGTGCGCTCGTCGTCGGCCGGCGGCTGTTCGACATGACGAACGGCTGGGGCGGCCGGCACCCCATGGACGTGCCGGTGGTCGTGGTGACGCACCACGTGCCGGAGGGCTGGGACCGGGAGGGCGACTCGTTCGTGTTCGTGACCGACGGCATCGAGGCCGCGGTCGCGCGGGCGAAGGCCCTCGCCGGCGACAAGGAGGTCGGCGTCAACGGCGGCACCATCGCGACCCAGGTCCTGGAGGCCGGCCTGCTCGACGAGGTCCACGTCGACCTCGTCCCGGTCCTGCTCGGCGACGGCATCCCGTTCTTCGCCGGCCTGCGGATCGCGCCCGTCCAGCTGGAGGGGCCCACCCGGGTCGTCCAGGGCACGGAGGTCACCCACCTCGCCTACCGGGTCCGCAGGGACGGCTGACGCCCGCGCCCGTCCCCCGTCAGCCGGGGCGTCCCCGCAGCGGGGGACGGGCCGACCGCCCACCCATCGTGTCCCCGGCCACCACCCCGACCAGCACCAGCACGACGAGCGTGGCGACCAGCACCGGCGGCCAGCCGCCCACCAGCGGCATGGCGGCCAGCAGGACCACCAGCCAGAACACCCGGTGCAACGGGAACGTGCCGACGATCCGGTAGGTGAACAGGGTGCGTCCCACCAGGAAGAGCGCGGGCCCGCCGAGGATCAAGCCGATCCACCGGCCCGGCGTCTCACCGGTGGGCCGCTCGACGACCAGGTCGAACGCGGCGGCGGTGAAGACCACGCCGGTCAGCATGACCAGGTGGGTGTACGGCGCCAGCCGGGTCGCCCGTCGGAGCAGCCCCGGCGCGGTGGTCCGCACGATGGAACCGGCCCGCAGCACGTAGATCTGCCAGAGCAGCAGCATCGAGGCGAAGGCGGTCACGAAGGCGGCCGACCGGGCCAGGGTGAACTCGGACCTGTTGATCTCCAGGGTCGGCACCAGGATGACGTCGCCGAGCGCCAGGATGATGAACTGCTGGTAGCGCTCACCCAGGTGGTCGGTCGTCTTCTCGTACTGGGCGAACGGCACCCGGCCGAGACCGGGCGTCGGGTACCGCGCCGCGGCCGAGACGTAGTCGATCGTCACGGCGACGGCCCAGAGCGCCCACGACCAGTCGTGCGGCAGCAGCGCCCCGCCGACCCAGAAGAAGCTGGAGATCACGAACCAGAAGAGGAAGCGGGCGGCCCGCCGCTCGGCCATGGGGTGTTGCCGGTGCAGCACGGTCACCAGCACCACCCCGCGCACCAGGTGCGGAATCACGTAGCCGGCCGCGAAGACCAGCGCGTGCGAGTCGACGGCCAGCGCCGCCGCCGTCACCACGGCTCCGAGCATTGTCACCATGAGGATGGCCTGGATGGGTCGCTGATCCGGGTTGTAGAAATCGGTGGTGGTCGAGGTGATCGACCAGGTCCACCAGACCGCCATCAGCATGATCACGACGGGCGCGACGCCGTTCCACGAGGCCCGGTTCGCGATCAGCATCGAGACCAGCGCCAGCGCCGCCACGAAGACGACGTCGAAGAGCAGCTCCAGCAGGGTGGCGCGGGTCGAAGCGTTCGGCGGGCGCACCAGCTCGCTGCTGCCTCCGCTCGTCATGCCCGGCCTCCCGCCGCCCCGGGGCGCTGCCTTTCCGGCAATTGTCTGGGCTGAGCGGCTCCGCCGGGCCTGCTTCCCGCCGAAGTGCACCAACCGGGGCACCGGCCGACGCCGCGAGGATTGCCCGAGCGGCCGATTCGCCGTCCCACCGATCCGCAGGAGGGTGACCTCATGACCATCGTCGACTGACCGGCAGCAACGAAAGGAGCCCGATGGACTCACTGAGGAGGACCTCGCTGGTCGCGGGCGGGTTCTACGTGCTGACCTTTGTCTCGATCCCGACCGTCGGCCTGTACGGTGCGGTGCACGACGCGGACTACATCGTCGGCACCACGTCGGAGACACCGGTCGTCATCGGCGGGGTCCTTGAGGTGATCGTTGCCCTCGCCTGTATCGGCACCGCCGTCGCGCTGTATCCGGTGGTCAAGCGGCAGGGGGAAGCCCGAGCGCTGAGCTTCATCGGCGCCCGGGTCCTCGAAGCCGCCGGCATCTTCGTGGGCGTCGCGAGCCTACTGACGGTCGTGGCCCTGCGGCGGGCCGGAGCCGGAACAGATGCCCTGGTCACCGGTCAGGCGCTGGTCGCCTTCTACGACTCGATCTTCCTCATCAGCCAGGGCTTCCTTCCGGCCGTGAACGCCCTGTTGCTGGGTTCCCTGCTGTACCAGTCACGCCTCGTGCCGCGGATTCTCCCGGTGCTCGGCCTCCTCGGGGCGCCCCTGCTCGTCGTTTCCGACGCCGGCGTACTGTTCGGCCTCTGGGACCGCCTGTCCCCGGTGGCGGCGATCGCGGCCATCCCCATCGCCGTGTGGGAGTTCTCGCTGGGCGTCTACCTGATCGTCAAAGGCTTCCGGACCTCCCCGGTCACCGCGGGAATGGTCGCCTCCCCCAGCTCCCTGCCCGCCCAGAGCGCCGCCGTCTGACCGTCGAGGGCGCCGCCGCGCAATCGGAGGCACGGCCGGCGCCACGCGCGCCTTCACCTCCTTCTCGATGGCCTCGACCACGAGGTCCGCGCGGGTGAGCCGGCCGAGCCAGCGGGCAAGGTTCGACTTCTGGACTGCCCACCCGTGGACCACCTGACCGCGCCTCGTCCACACGGCGATGCCGTGATAGCCGGCGTCCACGCGCACGATCGAGTGGAGATCGATCCGGTACGTCCTGAACCTGTTCCGGATCACCAGCTCGGACTCGGTCAACGTGATCGACGGGCGCAGCGCGTTCACGTAGGCGAAAGCCGCCAGGCCACCGAGCAGCACCACGGAAAAGACCTTCGAGACGAGATCGAGCCGGCTGACGACGATGGCCAAGGCAACGAGGCCGGCCACCACCAGAACGGCGATGCCGAAAACCCGCCCCAGCAACGACACCCGCCACGTCTGACGCATTGCGGCAGGATACGGAAGTCACCGCAGCGGGCCCCGGCCCGCCGTGGACTGATGACTCCCCGCTGGGACGACGTCCCTGAGCAGCCAGCGGACCGGAGGGCTGACCAGCGGACGCAACGCCCACACCACGGGCCGGCTGGCGGTGAGCCAGACCAGCGAGACGGCCGCGACGATGAGCACCAGCAAGGCTGGGATGTTGTCGACGTGGTTGACGAGGGGTGACCAGGCGAAGGCCATGACGACGAACACGTGCAGCAGATACGGGTACATGGAGTTGACCCCCCAACCCGTGAAAAACGTCTGGCGGCGCGGAGCGAGCATCATGATCGCCCAGGTCATCGCCAACCCGACGGCCATCAGTCCAAGCCGGATCAGGACGCCTTCGGTCACCCCCACCCCGAGCTGCTGGTAAGCGCGGTTCCAGTACAGCCAGAGGCCCGACAGGCGCGAGGCGACCAGATAGGAAAGCGGCGCGGCAGCGAGGAGCACGGCGGTCGCCGCTAACCGCACGCGCGGAGACGGGCGGTACGTGAGCCTGCCGCGACCGAGCCAGACACCGAGGACGAAGAAGGGCAGCATTCCTGCCACCCGGTCCAATGCCAGGGCGCGGCCGAGCACCGTGGCGGCTCCGGCGGACAGGGACACCACGATCGCGATGACGACCGCTCCACGAAGTTGGGCGAAGAGCGGAGCGAGCATCCGCCAGATGAACAGAGCGGGCAGGAACCACAGGTGATAGATCGGGGAGAGGAACCCGTTGACCGTCCAGTACATCGGCTTGTCCATGACCGTGTAGAAGCTCATGTAAAGCAGCTGAAATACCACGTACGGCACGAGCAGATCCCGGATCAGCGACGCCGCGCGACGGCCGGTGAGTTCGGCTGCCGAGAGCATCCCCGAAAGCATGACGAAGGCCGGCATGTGGCACAGGTAGATGAATGTGTAGATCGTCTTGCCACCTGGCACGGAGCCGACCGCTTGACCCAGCAGGTGGCCAAGCACGACCAGGACGATCAACAGGCCTTTGACGTTGTCGATGTACGGATCGCGCCTGCTGGGCGCGACAGCGACCGTAGGGCTCTCAGGCATCACCGTGGTTGACACCTGGCCAGGCTGCCGGTCGGCCCATACCCGATCCAGCCGGGGTGAGCAGGATCACCAAGGCCGCCGGGAACCGACAGGATCCGCAGGTCGAGATGCACGCCAGGGGTCACGTGGGGGGCCGGAAGGCCGAGGCTTTACTTCCAGCGGAAGTGGACGAAGAGGCGGCCGAAGTTCTTCGAGTCCTTCTCGACCCGGTGGTAGAGCTGCTTGACGTCCTTCTGGTCGAGGAAGCGCAGCACCTTCTTCTTGAGCTGGCCGGACCCCTTGCCGGGGATGATCTCCACGAGGGTGGCCTTCTTCGCCACGGCCTCGTCCATGATGCCGCGCAGCGCGCGGTCGATGTCGTGGCCGCGGTTGTAGATGTCGTGGAGATCGAGCTTGAGCTTCACCAGCCCATCGTAGGTACGCCGAAGGGCAGCCCGGCAGGGCTGCCCTTCGAGGTCGTCCGTCAGCGGCCGCCGACCTTGCCCTCCACCCGGCGCAGCGCCGTGGTGTAGTCGGCGTTGGTCGAGTACATGGCCGCCGCGATGCGCAGGTGCCGCAGCGCGTCGACGGGGCGGTTCATCCGCTCCAGCGTGCGGCCCAGCACGTGGTGCGCGTAGTGGTCGCTCGGGTCCCGGTCGACCAGCTCGCGCAGCTGCTCCTCGGCCCGGTTGAGCTGGGCCGACTGGAAGTACGCCCGGGCCAGCAGCTGCCGGACCGAGGAGTTGCCGGGCTCGGCCTCGACGATCGGTTCGAGCAGCCGGGCCGCTCCGGTCGGGTCACCCGCTTCGAAGAACATGGTCGCCCGCCGGTACTCCGCCAGAAGATCCACTCGACCCACCTCCTCGTGTCGCGCCAGCCCTTCCTCCGACGCTGGCACAACACCAGCCGTACCGCGAGTGTTCCTTCGGGGAAGATCGTGCTCAGGAGGTCGGGTCGTACCGGTCCCCGACCAGCTCCCAGGCCCGGACACCGCCGACGATTCCGGCCGTGTTCGGGACGACCACGACGTCGTCGCCCATCCGGGTCAGCTGGTCCGGCCGGATCAGTCGGGAGTTGCCGCCGCCCAGGTAGAGCCGGTCCCAGCGGAACACCGGCCGCAGGCCGTCCACCACCTGGCGGATCCGCCGGGACCAGAACGCGTCGCCGAGGCGGCGCCGTTCCGGCTCCCCGACGTACGTGTCGTAGGTGGTGTTCCAGCGCACCGGGGCGTGCGACAGCTCCAGGTGCGGGGCGAGCACCCCGCCGTCGAAGAGCGCGCTGCCCAGCCCGGTGCCGAGGGTCAGCACCAGCTCGCAGCCGGTCCCGGCGACCACGCCCGCGCCGTGCACCTCGGCGTCGTTGAGCACCAGCGCCGGCACGCCGAACGCCTCGGCCAGGGCGCTGCGCGCGTCGTACCCGGACCACTCGGCGACCAGCTCGGGGTCGACGCGGCTGCGCGGGCCGGAGCGGGTCACGTAGTGCGGGGTGGCCACCACCACACCGTGCCGGATCATGCCGGGCATCCCGACGGTGAGCCGGTCCGCCGGGGGCAGCCGGCCGCCGAGGTCCAGCAGCGTCTTGACGAACAAGGCGGGCGGCAGCGGGTACGGCGTGGGGACGCGCAGCGGCCGGGCGCGCATGGTCCCCGCCGCGTCCAGCACGGAGGCCTTGATCCCGCCGCCCCCGCAGTCGATCGCCAGAGTGGTCACCACGGCTGTGAGTCTCCCTCACCCCGGTCGGGCCTCGAGCCCGGGTCGTCCGATCCGGGCCGCCGGTAGGCTTGATCTCTCATGAGCGCCACGTTGATCGCCAAGGACCTCACCGCCGGGCACGGCGACCGCCTCCTCTTCACCGACCTGGACCTGGTGGTCGCCCCCGGCGACGTGATCGGGCTGGTCGGCGTGAACGGCGCCGGCAAGTCCACGCTGCTGCGCACCCTCGCCGGCCTCCAGCCGCTGGAGCAGGGGTCGGTGGTGTCGAACCCGCCCACCGCTACCGTCGGCTATCTGCCGCAGGAGCCGGAGCGCCGGCCGGGCGAGACGGTCCGCGGCTTCCTGGCCCGGCGCACCGGGGTGACCGCGGCGCAGGCGGCGCTGGACGCCGCCACCGAGGCGCTGACCGCCGGGGCGCCGGGTGCGGACGACGCGTACGCCACGGCGCTGGAGCGCTGGCTCGACCTGGGCGGGGCGGACCTGGACGAGCGGGCCGAGCAGGTGGCCGCCGAGCTCGGGCTCCGCGTCGACCTGGACCATTCGATGACCGGCCTTTCCGGCGGTCAGGCGGCCCGGGCCGGGCTGGCCTCGCTGCTGCTCAGCCGCTACGACGTCTTCCTGCTCGACGAGCCCACCAACGACCTGGACCTGGCCGGCCTGGACCGGCTGGAACGCTTCGTCACCGGTCTGCGCGCCGGCACCGTGGTGGTCAGCCACGACCGGGAGTTCCTCACCCGGACGGTCACCCGGGTGGTGGAGCTGGACCTGCACCAGGGCCAGGTCAACCACTTCGGCGGCGGCTACGCGGCCTACCTGGAGGAGCGGGAGGTGGCCCGCCGGCACGCCCGCGAGGAGTTCGAGGAGTACGCCGGCACCCGGGCGCAGCTGGAGGCGCGGGCCCGGACGCAGCGGTCCTGGATGGAGAAGGGCGTGAAGAACGCCCGCCGCAAGGCCACCGACAACGACAAGATCGGCCGCAAGTTCCGCTCCGAGTCCAGCGAGAAGCAGGCGGCCAAGGCCCGGCAGACCGAGCGGTTGATCGAACGGCTGGAGGTGGTCGACGAGCCGCGCAAGGAGTGGGAGCTGCGGATGGAGATCGCCGCCGCGCCCCGCGCCGGCGCCGTGGTGGCCTCGCTCCGGGGCGCCCGGGTACGCCGGGGCGACTTCACCCTCGGCCCGGTGGACCTCCAGATCGACTGGGCCGACCGGGTGGCGATCACCGGGGCGAACGGCTCCGGCAAGAGCACCCTGCTGGCGGCGCTGCTCGGCCGGCTGCCGCTGGACGAGGGGCACGCCGCGCTCGGCCCGGGCGTGGTGGTGGGCGAGGTGGACCAGGCCCGGGGGCTCTTCCTCGGCGACCAGCCGCTGCTGGACGCGTTCGGCGCCGCCGTACCCGAGCTGAGCCCGGCGGACGCGCGGACGCTGCTGGCCAAGTTCGGCCTCCGGGCCGACCACGTGCTGCGGCGGGCCGCGACCCTCTCCCCCGGCGAGCGCACCCGGGCCGCGCTGGCCCTGCTGCAGGGCCGCGGGGTGAACCTGCTGGTGCTCGACGAGCCGACCAACCACCTGGACCTGGCGGCGATCGAGCAGCTCGAATCGGCCCTGGCGAGCTATCCGGGGACGCTGCTGCTGGTGACCCACGACCGGCGGATGCTGGACGCGGTGAGCGTGAACCGGCGGCTGCGGGTGGCGGACGGGCGGATCACCGAAGATTGATCCGTGCCGACCCGGTGGCGCGGGGTGAGAATGAACCCATGCTCAAGTGGGAGTACGCGCTGCTGGTCCGCCGGCGGCAGGCCGCCACCACCGACATCGGGTGGGAGGTCGTCTTCATCTGGTACGGCCCCGACGGTTCCATGATCGACGTCACGCCGTACGGCGACACCGCGCTGGCCCACCTGAACCGGGCCGGTGACCAGGGCTGGGAACTGGTCGCGATGAGCGAGGACCCGTCCCTGCCGGGCAACAACGAGTTGCACCGCTACCACCTGAAACGGCCGAAGGCGCCCGCCCCGCAGCCGCGCCAGCGGATGCGCGGTTCCCGCACCGCCCGCCGCACCATCGCCGGCTGACCCCGCGCCGGCCGGCGCCGTCCGGTCCCGGCGGGAGAGGCATATCGGGCGGGGATGCGGGTATCGCGCCGCCCGGAGGTGGGCGCATGGTGGCGGTGGCGCAATCCGCACTCTCGGGCGAGCGGCTGCGGGAGGTCGACGGTTTCCTCGCCGAGGCGTGGGCCGATCAGGCCCGGCACGACGAGCGGCTGCGCGGGCTGACCGTGGAGGTGCGCTTCGACCGGGGCGTCGCCCACCTCGACGGCGCGGTCGCCGACCCGGCGCAGCTGCGGCTGGTCCGGGACCTGGTGGGCCGCCTCGACGGCGTGCTGGGCGTCTGGTGCCGGGTGAGCGTCGCCGGCCGGGCGCCGGTCGTGGTGGACCTGGGCTGCGGGGCGACCAAGCAGTGGCCGGGCAACCTGGGCCTGGACATCTACCCGGCGCCCGGGGTCAACGCGGTGGCCGACCTGTCCGGCTCGCTGCCGCTGGCCGACGACTCGGTGGACGTGCTCTTCGCCGTGCACATCCTGGAGCACCTGATCGACTTCCTGCCGCTGCTGGACGAGTGCCACCGGGCGCTGCGCCCGGGCGGGGTGCTGCACGTGATGAGCCCCTGGTGGCGGCACGTGAACGCGGTGGCCGACCCGACCCACGTCCGCCTGCTCGACGTGCAGACGTTCAAGGGCATCTGCGGTCAGCGCCCGCCCGGCACCCCGCGCTGGTACCCGCTGCACGTGGGCTGCGACGGCGCCTCCATCTTCGCCGACCTGACCCCACTCCCGCCGGACGCCCCACCCCCGCCCAGCTCCCACCTGGCCCGCTTCTTCGACTGACCCGGTCAGGGGGCCGATTCGCGGAGGGCCAGGCGGTGGGGGGCGACCAGTTCCCTCGGTGGGGTTTCCGGGTCTGCGGTGAGGCGGTTGGCGAGGAGTTCCACCGCCAGGCGGGCGATGCGCTCCTTGTCGGGGGCCACCGTGCTCAGGGTGGGAATGGAGAAGCGGCCGTCCTCGATGTCGTCGAAGCCGGCCACCGCCACGTCGTCGGGCACCCGCAGGCCGGACTCGTGCAGGGCGCGCAGCGCGCCGAGGGCCAGGGTGTCGTTGAAGCAGAAGACGGCGTCGGGGCGTACCCCGGTGGTGAGCAGGTGTCGCATGGCGGCCGCGCCGTCCGCGCGGTGCCAGGCCGGCGCGGGCGCCACCAGGCGCTCGTCGTAGGCGATGCCGGCCTCGGCCAGGGCGGCGGTGTAGCCGGCGAGGCGGAGGCGCGCGCTGGCGCCCTCGGGGGTGCGCTGCGAGCCGATGGCGGCGATCCGGCGGCGGCCGAGCCCGACCAGGTGGGCGGTGATCTCCCGGGCGGCGGCCACGTTGTCGACCACGACGTGGTCGGCGGGGCCGTGGTCGACCCGCTCGCCGAGCAGCACCATGGGCATGCCGTCGAGTCCGACGAGGTCGTCGGCGGTGAGGGCGAGGGGGCTGAAGATCAGGCCGTCGATCATGTGGTCGCCGATGCCGCTGGCGGCCTTGCGTTCCTGCTCCGGGCCGCCGCCGGTCTGGTCGATCAGCACCGTCCAGCCGTGCTCGGCGGCGGCGGTGACGACGTGCCGGGCCAGCTCGGCGAAGTAGGGGATGTCCAGCTCGGGCACGGCCAGGGCGATCACGCCGGTGCGGCCTTTGCGGAGGTTGCGGGCCGAGAGGTTGGGGCGGTAGTTGAGTTCGACGATGGCCGCCTCGACCCGGGCCCGGGTGTCGGCGCGGACGTGCTGGTAGCCGTTGACGACGTTGGAGACCGTCTTCACCGACACACCGGCCCGTTCGGCCACGTCCTTGAGCCTGTGCCGCACTGCGCTTCCTCCCGGTGACTGCTGGGGCGCACTCTACCGCGTCACGACGACGTAACGATCGCTTTACAGCGTCGCTTACAACGTTGTACAAACCAGGGACACCCGGTGACCCAGGTCACCGGGACAGCACCGAGGAAAGGGTGGCACCCGTGCCGAACGCGCAGCTCACGATCGACCCGACCTTCACCATCGGCGCGGCCGACCGTCGCCTCTTCGGTTCGTTCGTCGAGCACATGGGGCGCTGCGTCTACGGCGGTGTCTACGAACCCGGCCACCCCACCGCCGATCCGCGCGGCTTCCGGCGCGACGTGCTGGAGCTGACCCGCGAGCTGGGCGTCTCGGTGGTCCGCTACCCGGGCGGCAACTTCGTCTCCAGCTACCGCTGGGAGGACGGCGTGGGCCCGGTCGGGGACCGTCCGCGCCGGCTCGACCTGGCCTGGAAGACCATCGAGACCAACGCGTTCGGCCTGGACGAGTTCATGACCTGGGCGGCCGAGGCCGGCGTCGAGCCCATGATGGCCGTCAACCTCGGCACCCGCGGCGTCCAGGAGGCCTGCGACCTGCTGGAGTACACCAACCACCCGGGCGGCACCCAACTGTCCGACCTGCGCCGCAAGCACGGCGCCGAGGACCCGTACGGGGTCCGGCTCTGGTGCCTCGGCAACGAGATGGACGGGCCGTGGCAGGTCGGCCACAAGACGGCCGACGAGTACGGCCGGCTCGCCGCCGAGACCGCCCGCGCCATGAAGATGATCGACCCCTCGATCAGCCTGGTCGCCTGCGGCAGCTCCAACCGCGGGATGCCGACCTTCGCCTCGTGGGAGGCGACCGTCCTGGAGCACACCTACGAGCACGTCGACTACATCTCGGCCCACACCTACTACGACCCGTCCGACGGCGACCGGGCCAGCATCCTGGCCTCGGCCGTGGACATGGACAGCTTCATCCGCGAGGTGGTCGCCACCGCCGACCACGTGGCCGCCCGGCAGCGGCACAAGCGCAAGCTGAAGATCTCCTTCGACGAGTGGAACGTCTGGTACCAGTCCCGCCTCCAGGCCGACCTGGACCGGCGCGGCTGGGTCGAGGCGCCGGCCCTCATCGAGGACGACTTCACGGCGGTCGACGCCGTGGTGGTCGGCGACCTGCTGATCACCCTGCTCCGGCACGCCGACCGGGTCGGGGTGGCCTGCCAGGCGCAGCTCGCCAACGTCATCGCCCCGATCCGCACCCGCACCGGCGGGCCGGCCTGGCGGCAGAGCATCTTCCACCCGTTCGCCCTGACCGCCCGGCACGCCCGGGGCACGGTGCTGCGCACCGAGCCGGTCGGCCCCACGTACGAGACGAAGCGGTACGGCGAGGTGCCGGTGCTGGACACCGTCGCCGTGCACGACGAGGAGACCGGCGAGCTGGCGGTCTTCGCGGTCAACCGCGGCCCGAACGACCTCCCGCTCGACCTGGACCTGCGCGGGCTGCCGGGCCTGCGCGCCGTGGAACACGTCACCCTCGCGGCCGGCGCCGACCCGGCCGCCGCGAACACCGAGGCGGAGCCCGACCGGGTCACGCCTCGGGAGGTCACCACCCCCACCCTCGACGGCGGCCGGTGCTCCGTGGCGCTGCCCGCCTGCTCCTGGAACCTGCTGCGCTTCGCGTCCCAATCGTGACCAGGCAATACTTCAACCCGTCCCCCAAGGAGTGAGCATGATCCAGAACGAGATGAGCCGGCGCCGGCTGCTCGGCCTCGGCGTCGGGCTCGGCGCGGCGGCGACGCTGACGCTGGCCGGCTGCGGCGGCGGCAGCAGCACCAAGGGGTCCACCGCGGCCGGGAACGGCGGCAAGGACTACACCGGCCCGAAGGTCGACCTGAAGCTCTGGAACGGCTTCACCGGCGGTGACGGCGACATCTTCAAGAAGCTGGTCGAGCAGTTCAACAGCGAGCACCAGAACATCGCCGTGAGCGTGATCACCTACGAGTGGCAGGACTACTACAGCAAGCTCCCCGGCGCGGTCACGAGCGGCAACGGCCCGGACATCGCGGTCATGCACATGGACCAGCTGGCCACCTTCGCCGCCCGCGGCGTGATCACCGAGCTCGACGACGTGGCCACGGCGCTGGGGCTGAGCGAGGGCGACTTCGCCCCGACGGTGTGGAAGGGCGGCATCTACCACGACAAGCGGTACGGCATCCCGCTGGACATGCACCCGATGGGCTTCTACTACAACAAGGCCGTCATGCAGAAGGCCGGCCTGGACCCGAACAAGCCGCCGGCGACCAGGGACGAGTACACGGCGGCGCTGACCGAGCTGAAGAAGTCCGGCGTGCAGGGCTTCTGGGTCAGCCCGTTCCAGTTCACCGGCGGCATGACCTTCTACAGCCTGCTGCACCAGTGGGGTGGGACGCTGTTCGACGGCGAGGTGGCGAAGGCGACCTTCAACTCGGACCCGGCCGTCGAGGCGTGCACCTGGCTGGTCGACATGATCAAGCAGGGCTTCTCCCCCGCCAACGTCGGCCAGGACGCCGACTACCTGGCGCTCAAGAGCGGCAAGAACGCCTTCAACTTCAACGGCATCTGGCAGATCAACGACCTGAAGAAGAGCCCCCAGGTGCAGTGGGGCGTCGCCCCGTTGCCGCAGATCGGCAGCCAGAAGGCCACCTGGGCGAACTCGCACAACTTCACGATCGTCAAGCAGCGCAGCGCCGACAACAACAAGGTCTCCGGGGCGAAGGTCTTCATCAACTGGCTCAGCCAGCACTCGCTCGACTGGGCCAAGGGTGGTCAGATCCCGGCCCGCAAGGAGGTCCGGGAGGGCGCCGAGTTCAAGGCCCTGCCGGAGATCAGCACGCTCGCGCCGGAGCTGGAGTACGCGGCCTTCCCGCCGGCCTCGCCGGGCCTCGGTGAGGTCATGACCACCTTCTACAACTCGTTCAACGAGGCCGCGCTCGGCAAGAAGTCGCCGAAGCAGGCAATGGACGACGGTGTGGCCAAGGCGAACAAGCAGCTCGAGGACAACCGCAAGAAGTACGGGAGCTGATCCGCCGTGGCGGACGTGATCGAGGTGGGGGCGGCGCGTGGTGACGCGCCGCCCCCGGCGGGCCGCAACCGCCGCCGGGGCGCGACGGAACGGGGGCACCGGGCGACGCCCTACCTCTTCCTCGCGCCGTATCTGGTTCTCTTCCTGGTCTTCGGGCTGGCGCCGATCCTGTTCGGGATCTGGATCAGCCTGCACCAGTGGGACCTCCAGCTGCCGAACCGGCCGTTCATCGGCCTGGAGAACTACCGCGACCTGTTCTCCAGCGAGTCGGCCGACTACGCGGACTGGTGGTCCAGCGTCCGGGCGACCGCGATCTTCACCGTGCTGTCGGTGCCGCTGCTGGTGGTCGTCCCGCTGGGGCTGGCCCTGCTGCTGAACGAGAAGTTCCCCGGCCGGACGTTCTTCCGGGCCGCGTTCTTCGCCCCGTACGTGCTGGGCGTCGCGGTGATCGGCCTGCTCTGGCGCTTCCTGCTGGACGCGAACCTCGGCCTGGTCAACCGGCTGCTCGGCGCGGTCGGGCTGCCCGCGGACACCCCCTGGGTGACCGACGTGCCGTGGGCCTGGGTCTCCCTGGTCGGCGTGACGGTCTGGTGGACCTGCGGCTTCAACGCGGTGATCTACCTGGCCGGGCTCCAGGACATCCCGGCCGAGCTGTACGAGGCGGCCCGGGTCGACGGCGCGACCGCCTGGGACCGGTTCCGCCACGTCACCCTTCCCGGGCTGCGCCCGGTGCTGCTCTTCGTGCTCACCACGACGATCCTCGCCTCGGCGAACGTCTTCGGGCAGTCCTTCCTGATCACCCAGGGCGCGCCGGGCGAGCAGACCCGGACCGTGGTCTGGCGGATCGTCGACGAGGGGCTGCGCAACTACGACGTCGGCCAGGCGTCCGCCATGAGCGTGCTCTTCGCGCTGCTGCTGGCGGTGGTCAGCATCGTCAACTTCCGGCTGTTCCGCTACCGGGAAGACTGAGGGGACGACCATGACGAACGTGCGTCGGGTGGCGCGCTACGGCGCGCTGCTCCTGATCACCGCGGTGTTCGTGACCCCGCTGGTCTGGATGGCCCTCACCTCGCTGAAGACGTACGAGGACGCGCAGCAGGACCCGCCGAGCTGGCTGCCGCACCCGTTCTCCACGTACGGCTTCGACCAGATCCTCAACAACACCGCCAACCCGGTGCTGCGCTGGTTCCTCAACAGCATGCTGGCGGCCAGCCTGCACACGCTGCTGGTGCTGGTCACCGCGTCGATGGCCGCGTACGCCCTGGCCCGGCTGCGGTTCCGCGGCCGGAAGGTGAGCTTCGCGCTGATCGTCGGGACGCTGTTCCTGCCGCCCACCTCGTTGATCATTCCGAACTTCGTGATCGCCGATCAGCTGGGCTGGATCGACACCCTGACGGTGATCGTCGTACCGGGCGCGGCGAGCGCGTTCGGGGTCTTCTTCCTGCGCCAGTTCTTCCTCTCCATCCCGGCCGAGCTGGAGGAGGCGGCGGTGCTGGACGGGGCGAACCACTGGCAGGTCTTCTCCCAGGTGCTGCTGCCGCTGTCGAAGCCGGCGCTGGCCACCCTGGCGGTGCTGTCGTTCCTGACCAACTGGAACGACTTCCTGTGGCCGGTCTACGTGCTGTTCAGCCCGGAGCGGCTCACCCTGCCGGCGGGCCTGGGCCTGCTCCAGGGCGCCTACGTGACCGACTACCCGGTGATCATGGCGGGGGCGGTGCTGGCCAGCGTGCCGGTGCTGATCCTCTTCGTGCTCGCCCAGCGGCACGTCATCCAGGGCGTGTCGCGCAGCGGCCTGAAGGGATGACCGACCGGCGGATCCGGCGACGCGGCGCGGCGGCCCTGGCCGCCGCGCTGCTCGTCGCCGGTTGCGGCAGCGGAGAAACCCCGTCGAGTACGCCGGAGGGCGCCCCCGTGTACACCAACCCGGTCATCCGGACCGACGCCCCCGACCCGCAGGCGATCCGGGTCGGCGACACCTGGTACCTGTTCCACACCAACTCGGGCGGCCGGAACGTCCCGGTGCTCACCTCGCCCGACCTGGTCGAGTGGACCGAGGCGGGTGACGCCCTGCCGGAGCTGCCGGCCTGGGCCGACGCCGGGAAGACCTGGGCGCCGGAGGTCATTCCGCTCGCCGCGGACCGGTTCGTCCTCTACTACACGGTGGCCGACCGCGCCTCCGGCCGGCAGTGCCTCGGCCGGGCCGTGGCGGCCACCCCGCTCGGGCCGTACCGGGACGACGCGGCGGGGCCGCTGGTCTGCCAGGCGGAGCTGGGCGGCTCGATCGACGCCAGCCCGTACCGGGACACGGACGGGAGCCTCTGGCTGCTCTGGAAGAACGACGGCAACGCCATCGGGGTGGACACCTGGCTCTGGTCGCAGCGCCTCTCGCCGGACGGGCTCCGGCTGGTCGGCGCCCCGTCGAAGCTGCTCAAGCAGACCGAGCCCTGGGAGGGCACGCTGATCGAGGGGCCGTTCTTCCACCGGCACGACGGGAAGCTGCTGCTCTTCTTCGCCGCCAACGCCTACGACCGGGACACCTACGCCGAGGGCTACGCGGTCTGCGAGAGCCCCACCGGGCCGTGCGTGAAGGCCGCCGAGAATCCGATCCTGAAGTCGAACGCGGTCGCCTCCGGCCCGGGGCACGCGTCGATGATCGAGAAGGACGGCCGCACCTGGCTGCTGTACCACGCCTGGCCGCCCGGCCAGGAGGGCAGCACCGACCCGGGCCGCCAGGTGTGGCTCGACGAGGTGGTCTGGGCCGACGGCCGGCCGGTGGTGAAGGGCCCGACGGCGGAGCCCCAGCCCCGCCCCTGAGCGCAAGGTGAGGGCCCCTTCGCAACCGAAGGGGCCCTCATCGCACCAGGTCAGTGGGCGGCGGGGGCCGGTTCGTCGGTGGCCGCCTCGCGGCGGGCCAGCCGGTTCTTCCGGTGGCCGTAGCCGAAGTAGATGAGCCCACCGAGCAGCATCCAGGCGAGGAACCGGAGCCAGGTCTCCACCGACAGGTTCACCATCAGGTAGAGGCAGGCCAGCGCGGACACGATCGGCAGCACCGGCGAGAACGGCACCTTGAACGGCCGCTCCAGCTCCGGACGCCGCCGGCGCAGGATCGGCACCGCGATCGAGACCAGCACGAATGCGCAGAGCGCGCCGATGCTGACCAGGTCGGCCAGCGCGCTCAGCGGCAGGAAACCGGCGAGCAGGGCCACGCCGACCGTCATGATCGCCGAGATCCGGTACGGGGTGCCCCAGCGCGGGTGGATCTTGGCGATGGACGGCGGGATCAGCCCGTCCCGAGCGATGGCGAAGCCGATCCGGCCCATGGCCACCAGGTCGACCAGGATCACGCTGGTCAGACCGGCGACGGCGGCGATGGAGACGAGGATGGCGGCCCAGCCGGCGCCGACCGCCTCGAAGGCCGAGGCGATCGGGGCGCCCTCGTCGATGTCGGTGTAGCGGACCATGCCGACCAGCACCAGCGAGACGCCGATGTACAGCACGGTAGAGATGCCCAGCGTGCCGAGCAGGCCCAGCGGCAGGTCCCGGCGCGGCTTGCGGGTCTCCTCGCCGAGGTTCGCCACGGCCTCGAAACCGGTGTACGCGAAGAACACCACGGCGGCGGCGGTCAGCACCCCGGCGAAGCCGAAGATCGACGGTTCGAGCCCGAAGACGGCCTGGGTGACCGGCTGCCGGATGCCGTCCTCGCCGCCCCCGGCGGGCTCGGTGGTGGGGATGAACGGGCTGAGGTTGGCGGCCTTCACGAAGAACGCCCCGGCGACCACGATGAACACGCAGATGGCGACCTTGACCAGGACCAGCAGGTTGGTCACCCGGGCGGACTCGCGGATGCCGACGATGCCGATCGCGCCGAGGATCAGCACGATGGCGATCGCGCCGAGGTTGACCACGCTGCCCTCCTCGGCGAACCAGGCGCTGGGCAGGTTCAGGAGTTCGGCCAGGTAGCCGGACCAGCCGCGGGCCACCACCGCCGAGCCGAGCGCGAACTCCAGCAGCAGGTCCCAGCCGATGATCCAGGCGACGATCTCGCCCATGGTCGCGTACGCGTAGGTGTAGGCGCTGCCGGCGGTCGGCACGCTGGACGCCAGCTCGGCGTAGCAGAGGGCGGCGAGCAGCGCGACGGCGCCGGCGATCGCGAACGAGATCACCACGCCGGGGCCGGCGTGGTTCTTCGCCTCGATCCCGGTCAGCGTGAAGATGCCGGTCCCGATCACGATGCCGATGCCGAAGCCCATGAGGTCGATCGCCCCGAGGCGACGGCGCAGTCCGGGGCGGCCGTCCTCGCCGTCGGCCTCACCCTGGGCGAGCACGTCCCGGATCGGTTTGGTCCGCAGGACGGACATTGACACCTCCCACCGTGCGACCACCACGCTGGCGGTCCGTGACCGGGCAAGCTACCCAGGCCCTCCGACCGCTAATCGGGTACGGGAGGTGTCGGACGCGTCACGGACCGGGCTGTGGCCCGGCTCACCCTCGGACGTTCGGCCCCACCTGCGCATCGATCCGTCCGGAGGTCTTGCGTCGCATCCGGATTGATGAAAGTTTTCTACCGGGGACAGATACAGTGCGGCGAATCTTGCCGGATGCGCCGCCCGTCCGCCGCCACCCGACACGCCCCCCGTGAGCCCCAACGAAGGGACCGCACCGCATGAAGGCAACTCGGCTCGGAGCCGCCGGGCTGGCCCTGGCGCTGCTCGGCGCGCTCGTCGCCGGCACCCCCGCGAGCGCCGCGGAGAGCAACACGGCGACCGATTCCACCGCGACCACCTCCTGCGTCACCGACCCGGCCGTCCCGAAGCGGCAGTTCCGGGCCATGTGGATCGCCTCGGTGACGAACATCGACTGGCCCAGCAAGGACTCCTGGACCGCACCGGACCAGGTCGCCAAGCAGAAGGCCGAATACCTGGCCTGGCTCGACCTGGCCCAGAAGCTCAACCACAACGCCGTCGTGGTCCAGGTCCGCCCGACCGCCGATGCGTTCTGGCCCTCGGAGGTCGAGCCCTGGTCGGAGTACCTGACCGGGGTCCGTGGCCAGAACCCGGGCTGGGACCCGCTGGCCTTCCTCGTCGAGGAGTCGCACAAGCGCAACCTGGAGTTCCACGCCTGGATGAACCCGTACCGGGTCTCCATGCCGGCCCCCGGCGGCGCGGGCGCCGACATCTCGAAGCTCGCACCGAACCACCCGGTGCGCCAGCACCCGGACTGGGTGTTCGCCTACCCGCCGGCCGGGGTCGCCGGCAGCCGGCTCTACTACAACCCCGGCATTCCCGCCGTCCGGGAGTTCGTGCAGACCGCGATGATGGACGCCGTCAAGCGGTACGACATCGACGGGTTGCACTTCGACGACTACTTCTACCCGTACCCGAGCGGCACCTACCAGTACCCGGACGACGCCACCTTCGCCGAGTACAACCGGGGCTTCACGGACAAGGCCGACTGGCGGCGGGACAACATCAACCTGCTGATCCAGGAGATGAACGCCAAGATCAAGGCGGTCAAGCCGTATGTGAAGTTCGGCGTCAGCCCGTTCGGCATCTGGCGCAACAAGTCGGCCGACCCGAACGGCTCGGACACCACCGGCTCGCAGTCGTACGACATCATCTCCGCCGACACGCGCAAGTGGGTCAAGGAGGAGTGGATCGACTACATCGTGCCTCAGCTCTACTGGTACATCGGCCAGTACCCGGCCGCCGACTACGCCCGGCTCGTGCCGTGGTGGGCGGAGACCGTGCGCGGCACGAACGTCCAGCTCTACATCGGACAGGCCGACTACAAGAGCGGCGACCCGGCGTACGGCTCGTTCTGGATGAACCCGCAGGAGCTGTCGAACCACCTGACGCTCAACCGCTCGTACCCGGAGGTGCTCGGCAACGTGCACTTCTCCGCCGTACAGGTGCGGGCCAACCGGCTGGGCGCCACCGACATCTACGCGGCCGAGCACTACTCCCGGCCGGCTCTGGTGCCGACCATGTCGCAGCTTCCGGCCAAGCCGCTGCTCTTCCCGGTGGTGACCGGCGCCGAGCGGCAGGCCGACGGGGTGCGGCTGAGCTGGCGGCAGCCGGCCGACGGCAAGGGCCCGTTCGGCAAGGCCACGTCGTACGCGATCTACCGGTTCGACGGCGCCGATCTGGCCGGCCGCTGCGACTTCGCCGACGCCTCCCACCTGGTCGCCACCGTCCGCGCGGACGGTGACGTGCAGTCCTGGGTGGACACCACGGCGGCGCCCGGGGCGGGCTACACCTACTACGTGACCGCGCTGGACCGGGTCTGGAACGAGAGCGCGGCGAGCCCGCCGCGCTTCGTGCGCTGACCCGTCACGACAGGGGACGCCCGGGGCTTCTCGCCCCGGGCGTCCCGCCGTCCTCAGGCGGCCTTGTGCAACCGCACCTCGAGCCCGACCAGCCCGTCCCGGTCCACCTCGGCGCCGCCGAAGGCGCTCGCCGCGGCGAGCCGGGCGAAGGCGTCACCGGTGACCGCCCGCCGCCGCAGCATCCGCAGGGCCGAGCGGGTCCAGAGGGCGTCCAGCCCGCTCAGCCCCATCCGGGCCACCTCCCGCTCGATGTCCGCCGGTGAGGCGTCGGCGCGCAGGTCGTGGATCACCGCCCGGCCGCCCGGCCGGAGCACCCGGTGCAGCTCGTCCAGCGCCCGCACCGGGCGGACGAAGTTCTTGAACGCGGCCTGGCAGACCACCAGGTCGAACGAGTCCGCCGGGAACGGCAGCTCGTGAACGTCGCCCCGGCGGAAGGTCACCTCGACCCCGGCGCGCCGGGCCGACTCCCCGGCCAGCTCCACGAACGTGCGGCTGACGTCCAGCCCGGTGATCCGGTAGGCCCCCAACCGGGCCAGCTCGATCGCCAGGTAGCCGGGGCCGGGCGCCACCTCCAGCACCGCCGCCCCGGCGGGCAGCCCCTCGGCCAGTCGGGCGGCCTGCCGCCGGTACTCGGCCAGTTGCGCGGCGGAGCCGCGGTTTCGCGCGTACCAGCGGGCGGTCCGCCCCTCCATCTCGGGCAGCAGCTTGCGCTTGGGCGCGCGCAGGTCCTTCGTGCTCATCTCTTCCTCCGGTCTCGGGTCGTACGGGCACGAACCGAACCGGGGACGGAAGCCCGGTTATCGTTACGGTTGCCACCTTGCGGCCGGGTTGCCGTTCCCGCGGTCTCGGTTCGCAGGTCAGGGCCCCGGCGGCGGTGTTCCCGCACCCCGCCGGGGCCTGCTGTCAATGCGGCTCGGTCCCCCTCTCCGCCAGGTCCACCCACTCGGGCGGCACCGCGCCGGTCTCGTGCCAGGCCCGCCACTCGGCCAGCCCCGGCAGCGCGCCGGTGGTCAGCTCGTCGAGCAGGCCGCGCACCCAGGTCGCCTCGGCCTCCCGGACGGCCAGGTCGTACTCGGCCTCGATGAGGAAGATCCGGGGCACCTCACGGGCGTGCCCGGCCAGCGCCGCACGCTGCGCGTCGAGCTGGCCCTCCAGCCGGTCGAGGCGCTGCCGCAGCAGATCCAGGGCCTCGTCGGGCCCGAGGACACCCAGCACCGACAGGCCGGCCTCGAACCGGGGCTGCTCCCGCTCCGGGACGGCGACCAGCTCCCGGGTCCAGTCGACGAGCTCCGCGCGCCCCGCCTCGGTGATCCGGTAGACGGTGCGTTCGGGACGCCGCCCCTGCCGGCCGCTCTCCACCGCCGCGAGCAGGCCGTGCCGCTCCAGGTTCGCCACCACCGTGTAGAGCGAGCCCCACTTGATCGGCATGTCCTGGTCCTTGCCGCGGGCGCGCAGCACGGCGGCGATCTCGTAGGGGTGGCGGGGCCGCTCGACCAGCGCCGCGAGCACGGCGAGGGCCAGCAGGTTCCCGACCGGGCGTCGCTTCGGCACCGCCGCCTCCTCGTGAGCGATTACTCGTAGACGAGTATATGGCCGGTGAACCCGGGCGCAAGGCATTCGTCTGTTTCGACGCATGTCACCAACACGTCACCCGAGGCATCGCCCGCGGTTCCGCCATTGATCGACAATCGTCGACACGAGGCCCCACATCCCCGGGGAGGTAACCGTGTCCCGACGTCTCACCACCCTGCTCGCCGCCGGCACGATCGCCCTGCTCACCGCCATCGGCGTGGCCACCCCCGCCGCCGCCGCGGTGAGCCGCGAGCAGAAGCTCGCCGTGCTCTCCAGCTGGACCCAGACCAGCGCCAGCAGCTACACCGCCTGGAACTCCGCCCGGGTGAACCGGGCCCCCTGGACCGAGTACGCCTTCGACTGGTCGACCGACTACTGCTCGTCCAGCCCGGACAACCCGCTCGGCTTCAACTTCAGCCTCTCCTGCTACCGGCACGACTTCGGCTACCGCAACCACAAGGCCATGGGCATCTTCCCGGCCAACAAGTCCCGGCTCGACAGCGCCTTCTACGCGGACCTGAAGCGGGTCTGCGCCACCTACAACACCGTGGTGCGGCCGGCCTGCTACAGCCTGGCCTGGACCTACTACCAGGCAGTGAGCGTCTTCGGGTCGGTCGCCGCCGTCCAACAGTCCGACCTGGACCGCGCCGCGCGGATGAAGACCGACGCCGAACGCGCGGCCGCCCGGCACTGACCCGCCCCGCCGATCAGGAGGTTCGCGTCGCCGCGGAGCCCGACCGCGACGCGAACCTCCCGGTCAACTCGCGGTGGAGCGCCGCGGCGCGGGGGTCGTGAAGCGAGGGCTGTGCGGGGTGGTCAGGTCGGGGTGTTCCAGGTCGAGGGCCAGGGCGGCAGCCTCCTCCAGGCGGAGGGCGGCGCCGCTGGCCCAGGCGGCGTCGAACGCGGCGTCACCGAGGGAGCGCCGCAGGTCCGCCTGCCGGGCCAGCCAGTAGGGTCCGTGGATCCCCGGGGTGGCACGCAGGCTCGCCCGGGTGGCCTGGGCCGCGCCGAACAGCCGGGCCGCCGTCACCGGCTCGCCGCCCAACGCGCAGCGCACCGCGATCGCGTTCAAGGTGTCGCAGGCCCGGCCCAGGTAGCCGTGGTTCATCCGGGAGCGGAGCGCCACCAGCAGATGCTCGTGCGCGGCGACCAGGTCACCCCGGGCCAGCGCGACCAGGCCGAGCAGCATGTCCACCGAGCGGCGACCCCGCTCGACCGGGCGGGCCGCCTCCACCGGGCGGGCCGCGCCGAGCACCTCGGCCGCCTCGTCCAGCGCGCCCCGGCGCCACAACAGCTCCGCGAGGTTGTAGACGGCGAGCAGCGCGTCGGAGACCACGTTCTGCTCGTACGCCCAGTCGATGACCTCCCGGCAGACCCGTTCCGCCTCGACGAACTGGCCCATGTCCACCAGCGGCGCGGCCCTTCCCGCCAGCACCCGGGCGAGCAGACCCAGGTCGCCGGCCTGCCGGGCGGCCGCCTCGGCCCGCTGCGAGTAACGCAGCTCCTCGGCGAACTCGCCGTCCGCCCCGGCGTGCAACGAGTGCATGTGGTACGCCGCCGCCAGCTCCGCCTCCGGGATCGACTCCCCGGTCTCGGCGATCCGGCCGTACAGCCGGAACAGCCAGAGCCGTCCCTCCCGGGCCAGCCCCCGCTCCCGCCACCACTGGTCCAGCCCGCCGGCCAGCCGCAGCCCGGACCGGGCGCTGCCACCGGTGGCGCACCAGCGCAACGCGGCCCGCAGCTCACCGGCGAGCGGGTCGAGCGCGTACAGGGAGAGGGTGACCGGGCGGCCGTCCGGGCCCAGGTGGGCGCGCTCCAGGGCGTGCCGCGACCAGGCGACGTGCCGGTCCCGGGCGGTCTGCTCCTCGCCGGCCTCGATCAGCCGCCGGGCCGCGTACGCCCGGATCGGGTCCAGCATCCGGTAGGTGCTGCCCGAGGCGCGCGGCTCGGCCAGCACCATCGACTTGTCCACCAGCACCGACAGCGGGTCCAGCGGGTCCTCGTCGAGCAGCCACTGCACGGTCGGCAGGTCCACCGGGCCGGCGAAGACGGCCATCCACCGCAGCAGCCGGGCCGAGCGCGCCCCCAACGTCCGGTACGACCAGGTGACCGTGGCCTGCATGGTCAGGTGTCGCTCGTTCGCCGACCGCTGCACCGCGCGGCTGGCCGGGGTGACCGGAGCGGCCCCGATCGCGGCGGCCACCAGGTCGACGGTGTCCTGCTGGTTGCCGGTCCAGCCGGCCTCCACCACGGGCGGGTCCAGTTCCTCCCGCCCGGCGTCCAGCGTGCCCAGCATGTCGTCGAGGCGCTCGGCGAGCTGCCCGGCCGACAGCACCCGCAGCCGCGCGGCGGCCAGCTCGATGGCGAGCGGCAGCCCGTCCAGCCGGCGGACCACCCGGCGCAGGTCGGCCTGCTCGGCGGGCTCCGGCGACCGGCCGCCCCGGGCCGCCGCCGTGCGGTCCAGCAGCAGGGCCACGGCGTCGCTCGCCCCGCCGTCCGGGCCCGGGTCCACCGACAGCGGCGGGATCCGCCACACCACCTCACCGGGTACGCCGAACGACTCGCGGCTGGTCGCCAGCACCCGCACGCCCCGCCCACCGGCCAGCAGCCGGGAGATCACCTCGGCCGAGGCGGCCGGCTGGGCGTCACAGGTGTCCAGCACCACCAGCATCCGCCGGGCCGCCGCGTACTCGACCAGGGTGTCCACCATGGGGCGGCCGGGCTCCGGACGGAGCCCGAGCACGGCGGCGATCTCGAACGCCACCAGCCCCGGGTCGGTCACCGCGGCGACGTCGACGAACCACACCCCGTCCGGGTACGCCTCGACCACCCCGGAGGCCAGCTCCACGGCCAGCCGGGTCTTGCCCGCCCCGCCCGCGCCCAGCACGGTCACCAGCCGGTACGTCTCGACCAGTCGCCGCAGCTCGGTCCGCTCGGCCTGCCGGCCCACGAACGAGGTGACCTGGGTGGGCAGGTTGTGCGCCACCGCGTCGGCGGTACGCGGCCGCGGGAAGCTCCGCTCCAGGCCGGGCGCGACGAGCTGGAACAGCCGTTCCCGGTCGTCGAAGCCGCGCAGCCGGTGCAGCCCGAGGTCCAACAGGGACGCGCCGTCGGGCAGCGGGTCGGCGTGCCGGGCGGTCGCCGCCGAGCAGAGCACCTGTCCACCGTGGGCGGCGGCGGCCACCCGGGCGGCCCGGTGCACCTCGGGGCTGGCGTACTCACCGTCGCGCGGCTCGGCGTAACCGGTGTGCAGCCCCATCCGGACCCGGGGGGCGGCCTCCGGAGTGGGCCAGTCGTGGTCGGCCAGCGCGCGTTGCGCGGTGAGGCAGGCGTGCACCGCCGCGCCCGCGTCCGGGAAGGCGAGGAAGAACGAGTCGCCCTCGGTCAGCAGCTCAGCCCCGTCGGTGCCGGCCAGCGTGTGGCGCAGCAACCGGCGGTGTTCCCGCAGAACCGGGCGGTAGCCCGGACCGAGCAGCTGGGCCAGTCGCGTGGAGCCCTCGATGTCGGTGAAGACGAAGGTCACCCAGCCGCTCGGGAGGTGGATCCGTGGCGACATGCGTGGAACCTCCGCCCCGTGACGTCGGTCTCATGCTGCCCTATGGTCACGCGGTCACGCATCGTGAGAACGGCCGGGCAGATTCCGACCCAAGGTGCCAAAGGATCACACGGGCGGCAAGCCGGGTCGACCGGCGGGCCGAGGATGGGCGGCCGGTCAGCAGCCGCAGGCGCCACCGCAGCAGCCACCGGCGGCCGGGGCGGACGCCCCGCCGACCGGACCGGACCCGCCCCGGCCGGTGACCGCGACGGCGGAGAGCAGCTTCACCGTGTCGGCGTGTCCCTGCGGGCAGGCGGCCGGCTGGCCGGCGTCGGCCATCGGGCGGTTGACCTCGAAGGTGTCGCCGCAGGCGCGGCAGCGGAACTCGTAGCGGGGCATGCCACCAGGGTACGGCGGACCTGACGCCCCGGCGGTCATGGGTGATACTCGACGGGTGGCGGACGGCGAGCAGCGATCGACGATTCGGCCCCTGCGACCGGCCGCGCCGCCCGACGGCGGCGCCGGCCCCGTGCCCCGCCCCCGCCGCGACGCGACACCCGCCCGGGCCGGCCGCACCGAAGCCGACCCGAAGACGGAGCCGGCCGAGCCGAAGACCGAGCCGCCAGCGCCGGAGACGGAGCCGGTTGACCCGAAGGCGACGCCGGTCGAGCCGAAAACGGAGTCGGCCGAGCCGAAGGCGGAGTCGGCCGATCCGGACAAGACGCCGGCCGGTGGGGAGGCCGCCTCGGCGGACAAGCCGGCGGCCGGCCGGCGGCGGCGGGTGCCGTTCGCGCACGCGGTCCGGATGCCACCGCCCCGGCGGCTCGCCGTCGGCGCGGCCCGGGCCACCCGCGCCTGGTCGCGCCGTCCCAGCGGGCGCACGACCCTGCCCGGCCTCTTCCTGCTCGCCCTGGTCGCGGCCACCGCCACGGCCGGTGCGTTGCTCGTGCCCGCGGCGGTCCGCAAGCCGCAGCCGGTGGCCGTCGACGCCACCACGAACGCCCCGGTCCAGGGCGTACCCCAGGCGGGTGTGGTGCCCGGTGCGACCGGCGTGCCGGTGGGCCCCGGCGCGACCGGGCTGCCGGGCACCCTCGGCCCGACCGGCACGGCCGTCCCCACCGGCACACCGACCGGGCCGGTGGCTCCGGCCCCCGGCCGCCCGGCCGACGCGCTGGCAACCTGGGCGCAGCAGGTCAGCGCCGCCACCGGCATCCCGCCGGTCGCCATGCAGGCGTACGGCTACGCCGAGCTGGTGCTCGCCCAGACCAACCGCAGCTGCCAGCTGAGCTGGACCACGCTGGCCGCGATCGGCTACGTCGAGTCCCGCCACGGCTCGGCCAACAAGGCCACCCTCCGGCCCGACGGGGTGGCCGCGCCGGAGATCGTCGGCGCCCCGCTCGACGGGCAGGGCGGCCGCTCCCAGATCCTCGACACCGACCAGGGGCAGCTCGACCACGACCCGGTCTACGACAAGGCGCTCGGCCCGATGCAGTTCATCCCGAGCACCTGGCAGGAGATCGGCGCGGACGCCGACAACGACGGCGTCAAGAACCCCCACGACATCGACGACGCCGCCCTGGCCGCCGGCCGTTACCTCTGCAAGGGCGGCCGGAACATGACCATTCCGGGCGACTGGTGGGGCGCCATCCTCTCCTACAACGATGTGCGCCGCTACGCCCAGGACGTCTTCAACAAGGCCGACGAGTACGGACGGCTGAGCGGTACGTGACGTGACCGGTTGCATACATTCGCGGACTGGACCCTTCCCCCGGGCTGCTGTTGACGGCAAGCTAGACGGGTGATGGTGCGCGAGTGGGACCCCCGGACCGCGTCGTCCGCTGAGATCGCGTCGCTCCTGGACACGCTGAACGCGGTCCTGGCGACCGACCTGCCGCAGGATCCGCCCTGGCGGGAGAGTTCCATGCGGGAATACCTCTCCGAGGTGATGCCCGGTGAGCGACGGATCTCCTGGATCTACCAGGCCGATCCGGCGCCCGACGGCACGCCGGGGGCGATCCTGGGCCACGTGCACGTGCTGCTGCTCGGCGGCATCGGCGTGCTGGAGGTGCTGGTGCACCCGGCGCTGCGGCGCACCGGGCTCGGCCGTGAGCTGGTGCGGGTGGCCGCCCGCCGGGTCTGGGACGAGGGCTTCCAGTCGATCGGCGTGGAGGTGGTCGGCGACACCCCGGCCGTGGCGTTCTACGAGGCGCTCGGCTTCACCAGGGAATACGTCGAGACCCGCAGCGTGCTCGACCTGGGCGCGGTCGAGTGGCCGGTGCTGGCCGAGATGGCCACCGAGGTGGGCGCCGGCTACCACGTCGAGTTCTGCCCGGGCGGGCCGCCGGACGACCTCATCGAGGCGTACGCGCGGGCCAAGGCCGAGGTGCGCGACGTGGACGACGGCGAGCTGCGGCCCAGCTCCTACGACCCCCAGCGGCTGCGGGACAGCCTCGACACGCTGCACCGGCGGGGCATGAAGCCGTACATCGTGCTGGCCCTGCACGAGCAGACCGGCGAGGTGGCCGGGCTCACCGAGGTCGTGGTGCCGGCGCAGCACCCCACCCGAGCCGACCAGTACGACACCATCGTGGTCCGCGACCACCGGGGCTACGGCATCGATCGCGCCATCAAGGCCCGGATGCTGCTGGAGCTGCGTTCCGCCGAGCCGGAGCTGGCCGAGGTGCAGACCTGGAACGCGCAGGCCAATGAGGCGATGCTGAAGGTCAACGCGGAGCTGGGCTACCGGCCCGACCGGGACTGGTGCGAATACAGCGTGGACGTGGCCGAGCTGGTGCACCGGCTCGACAGCCAGCGCTGACGGATATTCATCAAACGGCTGCCCGGGGGATGGACGGCGGACCGGAACGGCCCTTAACGTGCGTTAGTTCCTGTCCACCCATCGTGGAGGCTCCATGCGCCCGCGCCGCACCTTAGCCGCGCTCGCGACCACCGCCGCCGTCTCCGTCACGGCCATCGGGATCGCACCCCCCGCGGCCAGCGCCGCGCCCACCGACCTGTTCATCTCCGAGTACGTCGAGGGCCTGTCCAACAACAAGGCCGTCGAGCTCTACAACGGCACCGGCGCGCCGATCGACCTGGCCGCCGCCGGCTACCAGCTCCAGCTGTTCTTCAACGGCGCCACCACGTCGACCAACGTGCCGCTGACCGGCACGGTCGCCGCCGGTGACGTCTTCGTCTTCGCCGCCTCGACGGCCGCGCCGGCGATCCTCGCCCAGGCCGACCAGACCTACGGCGGCTCGCTCTACAACGGCGACGACGCGATCGTGCTGCGCAGGGGCACGACGGTGGTCGACTCGATCGGCCAGGTCGGCGTCGACCCGGGCAGCGAGTGGGGCACCGGGCTCACCAGCACCGCCGACAACACGCTGCGCCGGCTCCCCTCGGTGAGCGCCGGCGACACCGACCCGTCGAACGCGTTCGACCCGGCCGTGCAGTGGGAGGGCTTCGCCACCGACACCTTCGACGGGTTGGGCAGCCACCACACCGACGACGGCGGCCCGGTCGACCAGGCGCCGACGCTGACCTGCGGCGGCACGCTGACCGTCGAGGCGGGCGCCACGGCGACCCGCCAGGTCACCGCCACCGACGCCGACGACACCGTCACCGACCTCGCGGTCACCGCGGTCGACCCGGCGCCGGCGAGCGGCTCGATCAGCCGTACCGCGTTCACGCCGGCCGCCGCGGCCGGCGGCACGGCCACCGCCACGCTGACCGCCACCGGCCTGCCGGCCGGCGCCTACTCGGTCACCGTGACCTCGACGGACGCCGAGGGCGGCACCGCCACCTGCACGCTGACCGTGCAGGCCACCGCCGTGCTGTCGGTCGGCGAGGTGCAGGGCCCCACCGGTGACGACGAGGACGGCCGCACCGACCGGTCGCCGCTCGCCCCGGCCAGCGGCAACGGCACCAGCTCCCTGCTGTACGACGTCCGCGGCGTCATCACCCAGAAGTCGCTGACCCGCACCTCCGCCGGGGCCGACCAGTGGGGCTTCTACCTGCAGAGCCGCACCGGCACCGAGGACGGGGACGCGCTCACCTCGGACGGCATCTTCGTCTTCATGGGCTCGTTCACCACGCTGATCGGCGGCTACGCCCCGACCGTCGGCGACGAGGTGGTGCTGCGCGGCCGGGTTTCGGAGTACTTCAACCAGACCCAGCTCTCCAGCGCCTCCCTGGTGCGCAAGCTCGACTCCGGCCTCGACGTGGACACCGCCGTCCGGGTGGACGACGCCCGGCCGCCGGCCGACGCGGCCGCCGCCGGGCTGTTCTGGGAGCGGCACGAGGGCGAGCGGATGCGGGTCCGTTCCGGCAGCGGGGTTTCCGCCCCGCGCCACATCTTCGCGTCCAGCCTGGACTCCGAGATCTACGTGCTGGACCGCGAGGACCCGATCATGAAGCGGTCCGACCCGTACGCCCGCCGGGTGTTCCGGGACGCGCACCCGCTCGACGACATCCCGGGCACGCTCTTCGACAACGGCAACAACCAGCGGATCCTGCTGGGCGCCGGCGGCGTGAAGGCGACCGCCGGGGACTCGACGGCGCTGCTACCTGAGGCGCGCACCTACGACACGCTGACCGAGGACGCCTACGGTGCCATCTCGTACGCGTTCAGCAAGTACAGCGTGCAGCCCGAGCAGCTCACGCTGACCGGCGGCGCGGACCCGGCGGAGAACAACCCGCCGCGACCGGCCGACCGGGGCAGCGAGGTCGCGGTCGCCACCTACAACGTCGAGAACCTGTACGACTACCGGGACGATCCGTTCGACGGCTGTGACTTCACCGGCAACCCGGGCTGCACGGGCGTCAACCCGCCGTTCGACTACGTGCCGGCCAGCGAGGCGGCCTACACCGAGAAGCTGGGCGTGCAGGCCCGGCAGATCACCGGCGCCCTGCACAGCCCGGACCTGGTGCTCGTGCAGGAGGCCGAGGACCAGGACATCTGCACGGTGGCCGACGGCAAGCTGGTCTGCGGCGACACGAACAACGCCGATGGCGCGCCGGACACCGTCCAGGAGCTGGCGCTGGCCATCGCGGCCAACGGCGGTCCCGCCTACGCGGCGGCGTACGACCGGACGGGCGCGGACGCCCGGGGCATCGCCTCGGCGTTCCTCTACCGCACCGACCGGCTGACGCTCGACCAGGCGAGCGCAGCCGACCCGCTGCTGGGCTCGGCGCCGACCGTGCAGTACCGCTCGGCGGCCCTGCCGTCGAACGCCGACGTGCAGAACCCGAAGGGGTTCAACGCCGTGCTGCCGGCCGACGTGGACCGCTCGACCGGGGTGGACGGCAACAACGTCTACACCCGGGCCGTCCAGCTGGCCAGGTTCACCGTGGCGGCGGCGCCCGGCTCGGCGGAGCACTTCACGCTCTGGGCGGCCACCAACCACTTCTCGTCCGGACCGGACAGCCGGGTCGGGCAGCGGCGGGAGCAGGCCGCGTACGGCGCGGCGCTGGTGCAGGCCGTCGAGTCGGCCGACCCGAACGCGCGGGTGATCTACGGCGGCGACCTGAACGTCTTCCCGCGCCCGGACGACCCGATCGCCACGGGGGCGAACCCGACGCCGTCGGACCAGCTCGCCCCGCTGTACGAGGCCGGCCTGCACAACCTCTGGGACGACCTGGTGGCGGACGTGCCGGCGGCGGCGTACTCGTACACCTTCGACGGGCAGGCCCAGACGCTGGACAACCTCTTCGTCAACGACCCGCTGCACGAGGATTTGGTCCAGGTCCGCACGGCCCACATCAACGCCGACTACCCCACCGACGCCGAGGGCCTGGGCGACCGGGGTGCCAGCGACCACGACCCGCAGGTGGCCCGGTTCCACTCCCGCGCGTCGCTGCGCGTCTCCGACGCGTCGGTGGCCGAGGGCGACAAGGGCGACAGCACCATGACGTTCACGGTGACCGTCTCCCGCCCGCTCTCCGCGCCGGCCCTGATCTGCGCCACCACCTACGGCATCACGGCGCAGGCCGGGTCGGACTACGACCCGTACGTGGGCTGCAAGACCCTGGCCGCCGGCCAGACGTCGCTGACCTTCCCGGTGACCGTCCGCGGTGACCGGAAGCGCGAGGCGGACGAGCAGCTCAAGCTGTACGTGGCGGGCGTGCCGGGCCTCCGGCTCGCCGACGTGACCGGCGTCGGCACCATCCGCGACGACGACTGACGGTCGTACCGCTGAGCGGCCCGTCGTCCGGCTCACCAGCCGGGCGGCGGGCCGTTGCGATATCCGCACCGCTGCGGGTCGCGCGGCGGCGGTACACCCCGGTACTTGGCCACGCGCACTTCCCACTGACTGCGCCGGCGGAGGGCGTCGCGGTATGCCCGGTCCCGGTAGAAGGTCTCCGGCGGGCGAGCCAGCCCGTAGAGGTCGGCCCACCACTCCCCCGGCTCCGGGTCGGCGATCACATCCAGGTGGGACGGATATCGACGGTCGGCGCCGTCTCGCAGGTCGTCGCGGTCCCGCATCGGCGCAAGCACCCGGCCGAACTCGTCGACCACGGCGAGACGGAACCCGGCCACGCCGATGATCCGACGCAGCATGGCGATGCTCGGGGTCAGCGTGCCGGCCTCGATCCGCCCGATGGTCGATGGATGGACCCGGGCAACGCGTCCGAGCTCCCGCTGGCTGACGTCGGCCCGACGGCGGATCGCCCGAACGATGCCCGGGGCGGGCCACGGGATGTCGAAGGGGTCGGTGAGCATCGTGGGCGGCTCGGCAGGGGTGGGGGCGCTCATGCGGCCACACTCTCCGCATGCCCCGAAGGCGGCAACCCCGACCGGTCCGGCTGTGGACAACCCCGGTGGCTGTGGACAGGCCGCGTGACGCCGGCGATCCGTCCCCATCCCTGTCCCGTGGCCGGGAAACGCTGGTGAACGCAATGAAGGCCGAGCGTCGGCCCGCGTGAGACGCGCTCGGTACCTGTGCGGGCAATTCACGCTGCCGAAGGCCGCAATCCGGACGAGTAGCGGCGCGCGTTCGCCGTCGTGGTCCACCCTCTCCCCGGCTTTGCTCTGCAGCCACATGAGCAGCGAACACGGAGGGTTGCCGCTGCGCCGATGGCTGCAGAGCAAAGCGGGCGGGGGTGAGGGTCGGGGGGCCCGGATCCACGGAACGCACAGCGACACGGCATGGCCGCCTGTCCCGCGCCCCGCCGCGCCGACGGGCTCCGACGCGAGTACTGGCCATTCCATCCGCCATGATCCGGGAACGAAATCCACCCTCGGAGCGTGTACCGGGCATGGGAAGCCACCCCTCGGCGCCGGCTGGTCCGCCGGACGTGTTGCCGCGCCACCGCGACACGCCCTCGCACCTCCCGTTCGAGCAGTTCTATCGAGACCACGTGGACCGGATCCACCGCGCGCTCGCGCTGTCCGTCGGGGACACCGCGGTGGCCCGGGAGGCGACCGATGAGGCGATGGCCCGGGCGTACGCCCGGTGGGACCGGGTGCGCCGGCTGGACAACCCGGGTGGCTGGGTCTTCCGGGTCGGGCTGAACTGGGCCACCTCCTGGTGGCGGAAGGTGCGCCGGGAACGGCCGCCCGCCGAGGACCGGCATCCGGCGGCCGCCGCCCCGGACCCCGCCGGGCTGGCCGCCCGGTCGGCCCTGGAACTGCTGCCCCTGAGCCGGCGCACCGTGATCGTCTGCCGCGTGCTGCTGGATCTCTCCACCGCCGAGACCGCCGCCGTGCTGGATCTGACCGAGGGCACCGTCCGCAGCCGCCTCTCCCGAGGGCTGGCCGAGCTGCGCGCCGCGCTGGCCGAGGAGGAGTGACCGTGGACGCCGTACCCGAGGACCTGGCCGAGCTGGTCCACCGCGCCGCTCGCGCCACCGGACCGCACCCGGCGGACCTGGCGACCATTCGCCGTCGAGCCCGAGTCCGGCGTCGCCGGCGGAGCCTGACCGGCGTGGCCGGTCTGGTGGCGCTGATCGCCCTGACCGGGGGCGCCGCGCCGCTGCTGGTCCGCGAGCACCGGCCGGCCCCACCGGTGGCCGCGCCGTCGACGTCACCGGCCGCTCCCGACCGGACGCCACCGACCGTGGAGCCGGCGCAGCGGCTGATGCTGAGTGGTGAAGGCGGCACGGTGCGACCGCACCGGGCGGGCCCGGAGATCGGTCTGGTCGGCGGCGTCGCGGACGAGTTGCGCGGCGACGGCTCGGTGGTCCGGCACCGGGTGCCCGCCGGTTGGCAGGAGAGCGTCGCGCTGTCCGACGGACGGCTCGTCGGCCTCAAGCTCACCGACCTCATGCCCGGTACGCGACGGAGGGACGGCCCGGACGTGGCCGGCCTCTCGATCCGGCTCATGGTGCTCAGCGCGGACGATCGGGTCGAGATCAGCCGGGAGGTCCGGATCAAGGGACAGGGCCTGAAGCTGGCCGGCGCCGACCTGCGGTACGCCTACCTGGTCCGAGGCGGTGTGGGCCTGGTGGCCCACGAGCTGACCACCGGCCGGGAGAGGACGCTGATTCCCGTGCCGGCCGGCGCCGATGACGAGCTGCCGTTCCGCGCGGCCGACGTGACGGCTGGCCGCGTGGTGTCGGTGACCGGCCCGGCCGACATGACCCGCTGCCAGCTCGACGTGCGTCGACTCGCCGGCGGGAGCCGGCTGTCGCGGCTGACCGTGGCCGGGGAGTGTGCCCCGTCGGTCCGGCTCTCCCCGGACGGCAGCCTCGTCGCGGTCCCCTACCGCCGCCCGAACGGTCGGGACCTCGACTACCGGCTGGCGATCCTGGAGACCGCTACCGGGCAGCTCCGGGCTGACCAGCCGCTCGGAACGGCCAGCCCGACCTACGGCATGACGGGCGGCGGGACCTGGGGTGCCGCCTGGGTCGACGACACCACCGTCCGTGTGGTGTGGGCGCAGCTACCGGACCCACCCCGGAAGGTCTACTCCGTCGCGGAGCTGGCCCGGGTGGTGACGGTCGGAGTTCAGTAGCGCTGGCGGAGGAGCTGGGCCGCCTCGACACCCCAGTAGGTGAGGATGATCTGCGCGCCCGCCCGGCGGATCGAGGTGAGCGTCTCCAGGATCACCCGCTCGCGGTCGATCCAGCCGTTCGCGGCGGCCGCCTCGACCATCGCGTACTCGCCGGAGACCTGATAGGCGGCGACCGGCACGTCGACCGCGGCCCGGACCGCCGTCACCACGTCGAGGTAGGGCAGGGCCGGCTTGACCATGACCATGTCGGCGCCCTCGGCGACGTCCAGCTCGACCTCGCGCAGCGACTCCCGCAGGTTCGCCGGGTCCTGCTGGTAGGTGCGCCGGTCGCCGTCGAGCGCCGACTCGACGGCGTCCCGGAAGGGGCCGAAGAAGGCCGAGGCGTACTTGACGGCGTACGCGAGCACCGAGACGTCCTGGTGCCCGGCGGCGTCCAGGGCCCGGCGGACCACGCCGACCTGGCCGTCCATCATCCCGGACGGCCCGACCACGTGGACCCCGGCGTCGGCCTGGGCGACCGCCATGCGGGCGTAGGCCGCGAGGGTGGCGTCGTTGTCCACGTCACCGTCGGGGGTGAGCACGCCGCAGTGCCCGTGCGAGGTGAACTCGTCCAGGCAGAGGTCGCTCATCACCACGGTGGAGTCGCCGACCTCGGCGATCACGTCCCGGATGGCCACATTGAGGATGCCGTCCGGGTCGATGCCGCCCGACCCGGTCTCGTCCCGCGTCGCCGGCACCCCGAAGAGCATGATCCCGCCGACCCCGGCCTGGACCGCCTCGACGGCGGCCTTGCGCAGCGAGTCCCGGGAGTGCTGGAGCACCCCCGGGAGCGACGCCACGGCCCGCGGCTCGGTCAGCCCCTCCTTGACGAACATCGGCACGACCAGTTCGGCCGGGTCGACGCGGGTCTCGGAGACCAGCCGCCGCATGGCCGCGGTGCGGCGCAGCCGGCGGGGCCGGATCTCGGGGTACGACATAGGGGGCCTCCTGTCAGCGGAACCTCAGGGCGGTCGGGCCCTGCACCTTCGAGCCGCGGCGCTGCTTGGCCGGCATGGCGGCGAGCTTCTCGCGCAGCTCGACGGCGTAGGCGGCGAGCGCCTCCACCAGGTCGGGCACCGAGGCGTGCGGCGGCTGCACGTCGACCCGCAGGCCGAACTCCGTGGCGGTCTCCGCCGTCTTGGGCCCGATAACCGCAACAACCGTACGCGCGTGCGGCTTCCCGGCGATGCCGACCAGGTTCCGGACGGTCGAGGAGGAGGTGAAGAGCACCGCGTCGAACCCGCCCGACTTGATGGCGTCGCGGATCTCGGCGGGCGGCGGCGCGGCCCGGACGGTCCGGTACGCGGTCACGTCGTCGACCTCCCAGCCCCGCTCGGTGAGCCCGGCGGCCAGGGTCTCGGTGGCGATGTCGGCGCGCGGCAGCAGCACCCGGCCGACCGGGTCGAGGATCTCGTCGTGCGGCGAGAACTCGGCCAGCAGGCCCTCGGAGGACTGCTCCCCGGAGGGGATCAGCTCCGGCTGGATGCCGAAGGCGCGGACCGCCTCGGCGGTGGCCTCGCCGATGCAGGCGATCTTGACGCCGCCGAAGTGGCGGGCGTCCAGCCCGTGCTCGGCGAACTTCTCCCAGACCGCCCGGACCGCGTTGACCGAGGTGAAGATCACCCAGGCGTACCGGCCGTCGACCAGGCCCTTGACCGCCCGCTCCATCTGGGCCGGGGTGCGCGGCGGCTCGACCGCGATGGTCGGCACCTCGCACGGGATGGCCCCGTACGCGCGCAGCCGCGCGCTCATGGCGCCGGCCTGCTCCTTGGTGCGGGGGACGAGCACCTTCCAGCCGTACAGCGGCCGGTTCTCCCACCAGCTCAGCTTGTCGCGCTCGGAGACGCCCGCGCCGACGGTGAGCACGACCCGGCCGGTGAAGCCGAGCGCCGCCGCCACGAAGGAGTCCACGGTCGACGTGGTGGTGTACTGCGTCTCGCCGGTGCCGTCGCCGGTCACCGCGACGGGGGTGGCCCCGTCCACCCCGGCGGCCAGCAGGCCGTCCCGGATGGCGGCCAGGTCACCGGCGTCCACGGCCACGGCCAGGGAGCCCCGGCCCACGGCGGCGGCCAGCGCGTCGAAGTCCAGCGTGGTGACGTCCTCGACGTCGGCGGCGGTACGCACACCGGGCAGCGGCACCCCGGCGTAAGTGGCCACACCCTCGGCCTGGCCGACGCCCGGCACCACCTCGAAGTGCGCGGCGGTACGCGCCACCGCCTGCACCTCCTTGACCACCGAGTCGTGGCCGAACGGGTCACCGGCGACCAGGTGCACGGCGTTCTGGCCGGACCGGGCCGCGGAGATCAGCACCTTCGCCACGTCCCCCGGCACGCCCTCGGCGGGGCTGAACTCGGCGTCGGACCTGGCCTGGGCGCGGACGTGTTCGAGCAGCGACTCGGGGACTCCCCGGTCGTACACCACCTGGTCGGCGTCGACCAGGGCGTCCAGCGCCCGGCGGGTCAGCAGGCCCGGGTCGCCGGGACCGGCCCCGACGAACGCGATCCGGCCTACGGGCTTACGGGTGCGGGTCATTCTGTGCTCCCAAATTGCTGGGTCCCCGGGCCGGTGTGTCCTTCTTGGCCGAGGATCGAGTCGGCGCCGAGTTCGAGGAGTTCGGCGGCAAGTGCCTTGCCGATCTCCGCCGCGTCGGCGGGCGTTCCGGTGCGGGACAGCCGGAGGTCACGGGTGCCGTCCGGGCTGATCACCGCCCCGCGCAGGTAGATCTCCTCACCGGCGTCACCCTCGGCGAGTTCGCCATAGGCGGCGACGGGTGCGCTGCACCCGGCCTCCAGGGTGGCCAGCAGTGCCCGCTCCGCGACGACCGCGGCGCGGGACGGTGCGTGGTCGAGCACGCCGAGCAGCTCGACCAGGTCATGGTCGTCGATCCTGCACTCCACGGCCAGCGCGCCCTGTGCGGGCGCGGGCAGCATCAGCATCGGATCGAGGGTCTCGGTGATGGCATCGGTCCGGCCGATGCGGGCGAGCCCCGCCCGGGCCAGCACGACGGCGTCGAGGTCGGCGTCGGGGCCGAGCACCCGGCCGAGGCGGGTGTCGATGTTGCCCCGGATCGGGGTGACCTCCAGTTGCAGGCCGAGGGCGTGCAGCTGGGCGATGCGGCGCAGCGCGCCGGTGCCGACCCGGGCGCCGGGCGGCAGCTCGGCGAGGGTGCGGCCGTCCCGGGCGATCAGCGCGTCCCGCGGGTCCTGGCGCAGCGGCACGGCGGCGATGTGCAGGCCGGGCGCCCCCGCGGTGGGCAGGTCCTTGTACGAGTGGACGGCGAAGTCGATCTCCCGGGCGGTCAGCGCGTCCCGCAGCGCGGAGACGAAGACGCCGACGCCGAGCCGGTGCACCGGGGCCGTGGAGCGGTCGCCGGCGGTCACCACCTCGACCAGCTCGACCGGGCGGCCGGTGGCCGCGGTGAGCGCCTCGGCGACGTGGCCGGACTGGGCCATCGCCAGGGCGCTGCCCCGGGTGCCGAGGCGCAGGGGGGCGGTCATCGCGCACCTCCGGTGGGCGGGGTGGTGTCGGCCGGCAGGACGATCTCCGCCTCCACCACGTCGGGAACGATGTCGACCGGGGAGGTCTGCGGCACCTCGAGGTCGAACAGCTCGCGCAGCAGTGCGGCGTACTGGTCGCCGCCGGGCTCGGCCGCGAGCTGGCGGACCCGGACGGTGGGCTGGTGCAGCAGCCGCTGCACCACCCGGTGCACGGTGCGGGCGACCTCGGCGCGCTGGTCGTCGGTGAAGTCCGGGCGGCGCTGGGCCAGCCGGCGCAGCTCGGCGGTGACCACGTCGTCGGCGCGCCCGCGCAGGGCCGCCACGGTGGGGGCGACGTCGGCGCCGCGCACCCAGCTCAGGAACGCCTCGACCTCGCCGGCCACGATGCGGGCCACCTCGGCGGCGTCGGCGGCGGCCGGGCCGTCGGCGAGGATCCCCGCCATCCGGTCGATGTCGATCACCTCGACGCCGGGCAGCGCGGCGACGCCCTCCTCGACGTCGCGCGGGACGGCCAGGTCGAGCAGGACCAGCGGGCCGCGGGCGGCGTCCCGGCGGGCCAGCGCCCGGCTCACCACGTCGCGGGTGAGGACCGGCTCGGTGGCCGCGGTGGCGGCCACCACGATGTCCACCGTGGTGAGCGCGTCGACCAGCTCGGCCATCGGCACGGCGGTCGCGCCGTACGACTCGGCCAGCCGGACGGCCCGCGCGGCGCCGCGGTTGGTGACGGTGAGCGGGCCGGCGCCCTGCCGGGAGAGGGTGGCCACGCCCAGCGACCCCATCGCCCCGGCGCCGATCACCATGGCGGGCCGGCCGGTCAGGTCACCGTCGAGCAGGTCGGCCGCCAGGTCGAGGGCGGCGGTGACCACGCTCTGCCCGGCCCGGTCGATGTTGGTCTCGGCGTGCGCGCGCTTGCCCACGCGCAGCGCCTGCTGCATGAGTTCGTGCAGGAGCCGGCCGGCGGAGTCGGCGCCGCTGGCCGAGTGGTAGGCGTCGCGGAGCTGGCCGAGGATCTGCGCCTCGCCGACCACCATCGAGTCCAGCCCGCTGGCCACCCGGAACACGTGGTCCACGGCGGCGGCGTCGTAGTGCACGTAGAGGTGGGCGGCGAGCGCCGCCGGCGGCGCGCCGGCCTGCTCGGCCAGCACCGCGCAGATGTCGCCGAGGCCGCCGTGGAAGCCGGTGACGGCCGCGTACACCTCGACGCGGTTGCAGGTGGAGACGAGCACGGCCTCGGCGACGTACGGCTGGGCGACGAGGCGGTCCAGGGTGCGGGTGAGGTCCGCGGGCGGGACCGCCAGCTGCTCCAGCGTGGCGACCGGTGCGGTGCGGTAGGACGCGCCGACGACGAGCAGTTTCACGTGCCGATCGCCTCCTGGGTGTCGGTGGCCGCGAGCCCGCCGGGGAGTGCGGTCAGCGACGCCTTGCGGTGTTCGTGGAAGGACAGGATCTGCAGCTCGATGGCGAGGTCGACCTTGCGCACGTCGACCCCTTCCGGAACCGAGAGTACGCAGGGTGCGAAGTTGAGGATGCTCGTCACGCCGACCGCGACGAGCTGATCGGCGACCGCCTGCGCGGCCGGCGCCGGGGTGGCGATCACGCCGATCGAGATCGACTCCTCGACGGCGACCCGGGCCAGCTCGTCGACGTGCCGGACGACCAGCCCGTTGATCTCCTCACCGACCCGGGAGGGGTCGGCGTCGAAGAGCGCGGCGATCCGGAAGCCGCGACTGGCGAAGCCGTCGTAGCCGGCCAGGGCGTGACCGAGGTTACCCACGCCGACCAGCGCGACCGAGCGGCACTGGGTGAGCCCGAGCACCGACTCGATCTGGTCGATCAGCAGCGTGACGTCGTAGCCGACGCCCCGGGTGCCGTACGAGCCGAGGTGGGAGAGGTCCTTGCGGAGCTTCGCCGAGTTGACCCCGGCGGCGTTGGCCAGCCCCTCGCTGGAGACCGTCTCGTGGCCGGTGTCGGCGAGCGCGTGCAGCGCGCGAAGGTATTCCGGGAGCCGCGCGACGGTCGCCTCCGGGAGGTCCGGGAGCGCCGGTACGGCACCGGCGCGGCCGGGCGCGCCTGGGTGACGGTGCTGACTCATGAGACTCCGTGCGGTGCGATCCTCGACCAGCGACGGTGGCAGGTCGTTCCGGGACTCCCGCTTGCGACCGATGTTGCCGGCTGTGCTAGCAGGGCGCGTCGGAACTACAGAGTAGGCGCTTGTGAAGAGGTGCACAAATCGCGATCTTGCTAGCTCGCGACGCGCCTCCACCTGCCACTCCATTCCTGCAAGATCGATAGACCGAGCTCCCTCGGCACCGCGTGGCGATTATTGCTCAATCCCGACTTCTCTGACCAATCGCGCGCGCCTAGTAGCGCTGTGTCACCGTCGGGGAGAGGCGCGTCTCACGTCCGGAGAGCCCGGCGTCGGCGACGGAGGTAGGGAGAACCCCACCCCGGAGAGGCCCGCGCACGGGATGGGTCGGGCCGTCCCGGGCCCATAGCCTCGGAGCATGACCGCCGTACCGCTGGCCACCGCGCCCACCCCCACCACACCCGTCCGGGGCCTCCTCCGCCAACTCGCGCGCGACTCCGGCTACGTGCTCTTCAGCCTCCCGCTGGCGCTCGTCGGCTTCGTGCTCGCCGTGGCGGGGATCGCGCTCACCGCCGGGCTGCTGGTGACCACGCTCGGCCTGCCGGTCCTCGCCGGCACGCTGTACGTGGCCCGGGGGCTGGCCGACCTGGAGCGGCTGCGCCTGCCCGCCGTGCTGCGCCAGCCCCGGGTCCGCCCGGTCTACCTGGCGCCCGAGCGGGGGGCGGGCTTCTGGCGGCGGGTCCTCACCCCGATGCGCGACCCGCAGTCCTGGCTCGACCTGCTGCACGCCCTCATCCGGCTGTTGGTGACCCTGCCCACCTTCGTGGTGGTGGTGGTCTGGTGGGCGCTGGCGATCACCGGCACGCTCTACGGCGCGTACGACTGGGCCATCCCGCGGGGTCCCGGCGACCAGGACCTGAGCCAGCTGCTCGGGATGGGCGACGGTGCCGGGGCGCGGATCGCCCTGAACAGCGCCATCGGGCTGTTCGCCCTGCTCACCCTGCCCCTGGTGGCCCGGGCCTGCGCCCGGATCCAGGCCGCCCTGGCCTACTCGCTGCTGACCGGTGTCGCCGAGATGCGGCAGCGGATCACCACGCTGGAGGAGCAGAAGCGGGCCGCCGCGTCCGCCGAGGCGTCCGCCCTGCGCCGGCTGGAGCGGGACATCCACGACGGCCCGCAGCAGCGCCTCGTCCGCCTCGCCATGGACCTCAGCCGGGCCCGCCAGCAGCTCGCCGCCGACCCCGAGGCGGCCCGGCGGACCCTCGACGAGGCGGTCACCCAGACCCGGGACACCCTCGACGAGCTGCGCGCCCTGTCCCGGGGCATCGCCCCGCCGATCCTGGTCGACCGGGGCCTGCCCAGCGCGCTGGCCGCGCTCGCCGCCCGCGCCCTGGTCCCCACCGAGCTGGTGGTCGACGACGAGCTGGGCACCGCCGCCGGTCGGCTCGACCCGGCGCTGGAGAGCACCGCCTACTTCGTGGTGGCCGAGGCGCTGACCAACGTCGCGAAGCACAGCCGGGCGGACGCCTGCCGGGTCGAGGTGATCCGGAAGGTCGGCCGGCTGGAGATCACCGTGGCCGACGACGGGATCGGCGGCGCCCACCTGGCCAAGGGGCACGGGCTGAGCGGCATCGCCGACCGGGTCCGGGCCGCCGGTGGGACGCTCGAGGTGGCCAGCCCGACCGGCGGGCCGACCCGGATCCACGCGGAACTCCCCCGGTGACCTCCGACGCCCACAATCCGGCCTCCGCGCCGCCGGACGGCGCTCCGGACGGCGCTCCGGACGGGACGAAGGCCGCACTGTGGGTCCTGGACGTGGTAGACACCGGACCCATGCGGGTGGTGATCGCGGACGACGCCGTACTGCTCCGGGAGGGGCTGGTCCGGCTGCTGACCGAGTCGGGACATGAGGTGGTGGCCGCCGTCGGCGACGGGGACGCCCTGGTCGAGGCCGTGGTGGCGCACCGGCCGGACGTCTCGGTGGTGGACGTGCGGATGCCGCCGTCGCACACCGACGAGGGGCTGCGGGCGGCCGTGGAGGCGCGCCGGCGGGTGCCGCGTACGCCGGTCCTGGTGCTCTCCCAGTACGTCGAGGTGTCGTACGCCGACGACCTGCTCGCCACGACCGGCGGCGGTTCCGGCGGTGGCGGGATCGGCTATCTGCTCAAGGACCGGGTGGCCGCCATCGACGAGTTCCTGGACGCGCTGGCCCGGGTGGCCGCCGGCGGCACCGTGCTGGACCCGGAGGTGATCAGCCAGCTCCTGGTCCGGCGCCGCCGCAACGACCCGCTGGCCGAGCTGACCCCCCGGGAACGCGAGGTGCTCGCTCTGATGGCCGAGGGCCGCTCGAACACGGCCATCGCCCGCGCCCTGGTGGTCAGCGACGGCGCCGTGGAGAAGCACGTCCGCAACATCTTCACCAAGCTGGACCTGCCCCCGGACGCCACCAACCACCACCGCCGGGTCCTCGCGGTCCTCACCCACCTCCGCGCCTGAGGCGCGCGCGGGTCAGCACACCTGGGCGAGGGTGACCGCCTCGGTGAGGGTGTCGGCCACCGGGTGCCCGGATGTGCGCAGGCGGGCCGGGTCGGACAGGCCGCCCGTGTAGAGGACGCAGCGCGCGCCGACGGAGAGCGCGGCGTCGGCGTCGTCCAGCGAGTCGCCGATGAGCACCACGTGCCGGCCGTCGAGGCCCAGCTCGGCGAGGTGCTTCTCGAGCCATTCCGCCTTCGGGCCGCCGCCGACGGCGGCGCGCAGCCCGTCCACCCGGGCGAAGTGCGGGGTCAGCCCGTACGTGTGCACGGTGGGGACCAGCTCGTCGTGGAACCACATGGACAGCAGCGACTGGCTGCCCGGCCAGGCGGCGATGGCGGCGGTGGCGTCGGCGGCCAGCGCGCAGCTCGTCAACCCGGTCCGGTACGCCTCGTGGAAGATCCGGTCGAGCCGGCCGAACGCCTCGTCGTCGATGGCCTGGCCGAGCATCTCGGCGTAGTAGTCGGCGATCGGGCGGCGGAACCGCACCCGGTGCTCGTCGGCGGTGACCGCCGGGCCGCCGGCGCTGGCGAAGGCGACGTTGGTGGCGCGTACCACCAGGTCGAGGTCGTCGAGGAGGGTCCCGTTCCAGTCCCACACCAGGTGGCGGCGCGCAGCGGTCATCAGTGCACTGTAAGGGGGCGTTCAGAGCTGCGGGGTGGTCAGGTCCCGCAGCAGCCGCTCCTCCTCGACCCGCCAGTAGCCGTGCTCCTTGCCGTCGAGCAGCACCACCGGCAGCCGGTCGCCGTAGTCGCGCTCCAGTTCGAGGTCGCCCGTCACGTCCTTCTCGACCCAGCGGTCCCCGGTGACCGCCACCACCCGGTCGAGCGCCGCCTTCGCGTCCTCGCAGAGGTGGCAGCCGGGCCGGGTGATGAGGGTGAGCCGGGCGTCACTGGACATCGGAAACCTCCGTGCGGATCTGGGTCGGCGGCGCGGGCGCGGGCACCCGGTGCGCCACCGGGCGGAGCTCGGTCTTGCGTACCTTGCCGATCGCCGAGTGGGGCAGGTCGTCGACGAACTCGACGGCGGTCGGGCACTTGAACCGGGCCAGGTTACGCGCGCAGTGCCCGAGCAGCTCCTCCGCCGTCACCGCCGAGCCGGCCGCCCGCACCACGTACGCCCCGACAGTCTCGCCGGTCCGCGGGTGCGGCACCCCCAGGACGGCCGACTCGGCCACCCCGGGATGCGCCTGGAGCACCTGCTCCACCTCGTGCGGGTAGACGTTGAAGCCGTTGACGAGGATCAGCTCACCGAGCCGGTCGACCAGGAACAGGTCGCCGTCGCCGTCGGCGTAGGCGACGTCGCCGGTGGGCCACCAGCCGTCCGGGTCCGGGCCACCCCGCCCGTCCGGCCAGTAACCGTCGAACAGGTTGGCGCCGCGCACCACGATCTGCCCCGGGTCGGTGCCGGTCGGGTCGTCGGAGAGGTCCAGCTCGTCGGCGTCCTCCTCGACCGCGGGTACCCCGTCGCGCCACAGCTCGGCGCCGTCGGCCCCGACCAGGCGCAGCTCGACGCCGGGCAGCGGCCGGCCGATGGAACCCGGCTTCGGCTCGCCGCCGACGAGCGTGGAGGTGAGCACCGGGGCGGTCTCGGTGAGCCCGTACCCGACGTGCACCGGGTGCCCGGTCACCTCGGTGAAGCGCGCCCCGACGGCCGGCGGCAGCGGCGCCGCGCCGCACACGGCGACCCGCACCGAGTCCAGCGCCGCGGGCCGGCCGCCCGCCGCGTCGGCCCAGGCCAGGAACATCGACGGTACGCCCACCAGCACGCTGACCCGGTGCCGGGCGATCTCGCCGAGCGCCCCGGTCGGGCCCGGCTCGTCGACCAGCACGCCGGTCGCGCCGTGATGCACGACGGCCCCCAGCCCGGAGTTCAGCCCGTACGCGTGGAAGAGCGGCAGGGCGAGCAGCACGGTGTCACCGGGGCCGACCACCGGCGGGTCGATCCGGTCGACCTGGTCGTGGTTGGCGGCCAGGGCCCGGTGCGACAGCATGGCGCCCTTGGGCCGGCCCTCGGTGCCGGAGGTGTAGAGCAGGACGGCGAGGTCGTCCCCGCCCCGGGCCGGGAACCCGGCCGCCTCGCCACCGTCGGTGACCGGTGGGGTGGTGTGCACGGCGGTGAGCGCGGGCAGGTCGTCGGCGGCCACCCGGTCGGCCACCTCGGCGGCGGCGACCAGCACGGCGGCCCCGGAGTCGGTGAGCACGTGCCGCAGCTCCCGGGCGGTGAAGCCCGGGTTGACCGGCACCGCCACCAGCCCGGCCCGGAGCACGGCCAGGTAGGTGACCACGAAGTCCGGGGTGTTGCCGAAGGCGATCGCGACCCGGGCCGGTGGGCCGTCCGGAGCGGACGGCGGCGCCGCGGCGGCCAGCGCGCGGGCGGTCGCGGTGACCGAGGTGTCCAGGGCCGACCAGGTCAGCGTCCGGTCGCGCCAGTGCAGCGCGGGACGGTCACCGTGGGCGGCGGCCGCCCGGCGGAGCCGGTCGGCAAGGTTCGGCGCGGAGCTGTCGGCTGCGTCCTGCACGGTGGCTGAGTCTGGCACAGCCGCGTCCGCCCGGCCACGCCCGAACGCCGGGGGCGCGCCGCGCGGTGGCGCACCCGCGCGCCGGACACGCCGGCCCGGCGTCCCCTGCACGGGACTGTCCACCCCGGCATGCGGGATTCCCGAATGCGGGACGGTGGCCTCCACCGGACGGCGGACCGGGTCCGCCGGGCAGCCGGAACCGGCCGGGCCGGGCCGGCGCCACGACACGCCGAGGCGCGAGAAAAATGCCTCCGACCAGGACCTTCCACTCCGGACCAGGTAGCGACGCGAAAGTCAACCACACACGACGGACAAGGCGTCCGCCATTTGTGCGACGGGACCGGAAATACTTCCGCTCTGTGTAACGGACTTGCCACGCGCGGGTGACGTTGGCCCTATCATCACTCGGGTCGGCTCACCCCATTTGCCGTGAGTCGACACCCCTCAGCCCGAGGAGGCCCCCGTGCCTGTGAGCGCATTGGACCAGCACCTCAAGCGGACGTGCCGCCCGTCGGCCCGTCCCGGAACCGCCGCGCCCGACCGGGGCGTACCCGGTCCCGCCGCGACGCCGCGGCGCCCGGTGCGGCCCTGCCCCGCCTGGATCGGGGAGGTGCGGTGACCACCTTCGGTTACGCGGACCGACCGGCCGGGGTGACCGGCCCGACCCAGCGAACACCCCTGAACGAACGCCTGGAGCCCGCTCCACGTGTCGCCGCCGACGGGACCCGCGGTCTCGCCGTCCGCGGTGAGGGACGGCGCGTCCGCAACCGCACGCACCACAACGAGGCGCCGGCGCGCCCGGCGGTGCCCGGCGGCAACGCGATGCCGGCCGCCGGCCGGCTCGGCGCCCCGTCCCGGCCGACCATGCCGGCCCAGGGCCGGCGCGGCGAGGCAGCGGCGAACAGCGAGCCCTCGGCCGCCGAGACCGCCGTGCTGCCCGCGGTGGCCGCCGGCGACACGGCCGTGCTGCCGGCTGTCCCGGCCGCCACCGCCCCGGCCACCGGCTTTCCGAGCCGCCCGGACCCGTCCGACCCGGCCACCGAGGTCTGGGCGCTGGTCGAGCGGGCGCAGGCCGGCGAGGCCGAGGCGTTCGGCCTCATCTACGACCGCTACGTCGACACCGTGTTCCGGTTCGTCTACTTCCGGGTCGGTAACCGGCAGCTCGCCGAGGACCTCACCTCCGACACGTTCCTCCGGGCGCTCAAGCGGATCGGCAGCTTCACCTGGCAGGGCCGCGACCTGGGCGCCTGGCTGGTCACCATCGCCCGCAACCTGGTCGCCGACCACTTCAAGTCCGGCCGCTACCGGCTGGAGGTGACCACCGGCGACGTGCTCGACGCCGACCGGGAGGACCGGGGCCCCGAGGGCAGCCCGGAGGCCGCGGTGGTCGAGCACATCACCAACGTCGCCCTGCTCACGGCCGTGAAGCAGCTCAACCCGGAGCAGCAGGAGTGCATCGTGCTCCGCTTCCTCCAGGGCTTCTCCGTGGCCGAGACGGCCCGCGCCATGGGCAAGAACGAGGGCGCCATCAAGGCGCTGCAGTACCGGGCGGTCCGGGCTCTGGCCCGGCTGCTGCCCGACGGCTTCCAGCCCTGACCCGACCCGTCCCATCCGCCCGGCGACCCCCGCCCGGGCGCGGGCGAACGTACCCTCCGCAGCTCGTGACGCGATCACTCTTGGTGATTTCGCCACCGACCGGGCCGTAACCGGCGACCGCCGCGAACCGTTTCTCCGGGTGCGACCAGTGGTTGTCTCGGCGTCCCCCGGGCCACCCGGTCCGGCGGGTCAGGTCGGCCGTTCCGGTCGATCCTCGGCCTCACGCTGCCACCGGTCGCTGGTGACGACGACGGCCAGCACGGCCGTGACCAGCGAGAGGGGGTGCCTGCGGTGGACAGCGACCTCTTCTCCCGTCGGCGTGCCGAGCGCTTCGCGCAGCTCCTCGACGAGGCCAACGGCGGTCGGCGGCACCACGTCCGTTCCCGGGCCGACGACGAACTCACCGCGCTCGTCGCGGTGAGCCGGCGACTGACCGCCGACCGGCCCGACGTCGAGGTGGACGGCGAATTCCGCACCGGGCTGCGGGCGATGCTCGTGGCCACCGTGGAACGCGAGGGCGTCGGCGCCCCGGCGAAGTCCGGCACCGCCAGCGGCGTCCGCGGTTCGCTGCTGCCGGCCATGACCGGGCGACGGGCCCGGGCCCGGGGCGCGATCCTGGTCGGCGTGGCCGCCGGTGCGATCGCCCTCTCCGGCATCTCCGCCGCCAGCGAGAACGCGCTGCCCGGCGACGCCCTCTACGGCATGAAGCGCTCGACCGAGCGCGCCCAGCTCGCCCTGGCCAGCTCCGACATCAGCCGCGGGCAGCTCTTCCTCGACTTCGCCCGCACCCGGCTCGACGAGGCCGCCACGGTCCGCGACGACCGGCTGGGCTTCAGCGCCGTGCTCGACGACATGGACGCCGACACCCGGCAGGGCGTACGCCTGCTGACCACGGTGGCCGCGCAGCGCTCCGACCCGGCGGCGCTGGACGCCGTCGACACGTTCCTCGGCGGCCAGCGCCGGGCGGTCAGCGGGCTGCTCGACCGATCGGACCACGCCGACCGGGACCGCACCCGCCGCTCCCTGGCCCTGCTCGACGCGGCCGGCCAGCGCGCCGACGCCCTCCGCGAGGCGATCGCCTGCGGGCTGCCGGCCCCGGCGGCCAGCGACGCGCTCGGGCCCGCGCCGACCACCTGCCCCAGCGACCGCTGACCCGGTCCGGGCAGCCGTCCACGCCACACTTCTCCCGCCGGACACCCGTCCGTCACATACCGCCGGATAGGCTCGGATGTGGCGTACGCGGTAGTCGAGGGGAGGTCGTCGTGACCCGGAGCCGGAAGGTGACGGTCAGCACCGACGTCCACGGGCACACCGCCGGCTGGGCGGAGACTCCCGAGGCGCCCCCGGTCACCGTCACCCCCGACCCGACGGCCGCCGCGTTCTTCGACGTGGACAACACGATGATGCAGGGCGCGTCGATCTACTGGTTCGCCCGCGGGCTGGCCGCCCGGAACTACTTCACCACCGGTGACCTGGCCCGGTTCGCCTGGCAGCAGGCGAAGTTCCGGTTGCTCGCCACCGAGCACGCCGGCGACATGTCGCAGGCCAAGGAGGCGGCGCTCGCCTTCATCCAGGGCTGGCGGGTGGACGACGTGGAACGCCTCGCCGAGGAGATCTTCGACGAGCTGATGGCCCCGCGCATCTGGGCCGGCACCCGCAAGCTGGCCCAGCGCCACCTCGACGTGGGCGAGCGGGTCTGGCTCGTCAGCGCCGCCCCGGTGGAGATCGGCCGGGTCATCGCCACCCGGCTCGGCCTGACCGGCGCGATCGGCACGGTGGCCGAGGTGGTCGACGGGGCCTACACCGGCCGGCTGGTCGGTGAGCTGATGCACGGGCCGGCCAAGGCCGAGGCGATCACCCAGCTCGCCGCGGTGGAGGGGCTGGAGCTGGGCCGCTGCGCGGCCTACAGCGACTCCGCCAACGACCTGCCGATGCTCTCCACGGTGGGGCGTGCGGTGGCGGTCAACCCGGATCCGGCGCTGCTCCGGCGGGCCCGTGAGCGGGGCTGGGACGTCCGTGACTTCCGCACCGGGCGGCGGGCCGCGAAGATCGCCGTGCCGTCCACGGCCGCCGCGGGGCTGCTCGCCGGCGCGGTCACCGCCGGGCTGGCTCTGCACCGCCGCCGCCAGCGCGTCGACTGACGCCGCCCCCCGGCTCGAAGGGTCAGGGGCCGAACGGGTCCGGGCGGCGTTCAAGCAGCCGGTGCAGGGTCTGCTGGATGGTCTCCCGCACCTGGTCGGCGAGGTTGAACACGACCAGTGGGTCGTCGGCCGAGTCGCGCAGGTGCGCGGTCGGGATCGGCGGGCAGAACTCGATCAGCCACTTGCTCGGCAGCGGCACCATGCCCAGCGGCCCCAGCCAGGGGAAGGTCGGCGTGACCGGGAAGTAGGGCAGCTTGAGCAGCCGGGCCAGCGGCTTGATGTCGGCGAGCATCGGATAGATCTCCTCGCCGCCGACGATCGCCACCGGCACGATCGGCGTGCCGGTGCGCAGCGCCGCCGAGACGAAACCGCCCCGGCCGAAGCGCTGGAGCTTGTAGCGGTCGGAGTAGAGCTTGCCGACCCCCTTGAAGCCCTCGGGGAACACGCCGACCAGCTCGCCGTTGCCGAGCAGCCGTTCCGCGTCGGGGTTGCAGGCCACCGTGCCGCCGGTCTTGCGGGCGATCTCGGAGACCACCGGCATCCGGAAGACCAGGTCGGCACCGAGCAGCCGCAGGTAGCGGTGCGCCGGGTGCCGGTCGTGCAGCGCGGTGGCGAGCACCAGCGCGTCCAGCGCCACCGTGCCGGAGTGGTTGCCGACCACCAGGCCGGCCCCGTCGGCGGGCACGTGCTCGACGCCGCCGACCTCGGTGCGGAACCAGTCGCGGTAGAGCAGCCGCACCAGCGGATGGAAGACGGCGTCGGTCAGGTCCGGGTCGAAGCCGAACTCGTCCACCTCGTAGTCGCCGGCCAACCGCCGCCGCAGGAAGGCCAGCCCCTTGGCGACCTTCCGGTCCCAGTGGTCCCCCGGCCGATCCGTCACCGCCGGGCCGGGTGGAGTCGGGTCGCCCGCCTCCCGTTCGGCGGGCCCGCCCGCCGGCTTTCCGGCGACGGCCTTCTTCGCGACGGCTTTCTTCGCGACGGCCTTCTTGGCCATGGCCTTCTTCGCGGCGGGCTTCTCCGGGGCGGCGTCGCCCGTCCGCGGGGCCGGCGCCGGCTCGTCGGTGGAGGTGTCCGGCTCGTCGCCGGCCGCCGGCGCCGCCTTCATCGTCGGCTCGGTGGCGGCCGCCGCGGCCCGCCGGTGTCCGTTGCGCCGCGCCGGCTCCGCGTCCGGCCGGGGCACGGTCAGCGGTACGTCGTAGCGGGCGTCGCCCCGCTCCTCGGCCGCGCTCACGAGCGCTCCCGCACGGCCGCCCGGACCTGCCGGATGCCCTCCAGCACCAACTGCTCGGCCGTGGCCAACTGGTCCCGGGTCACCACCACGCCGCCGTGGTGCGCGCGGATGAAGTCGTCGAAGGCGGCCGCCGTCGAGCGCGGCGTGAAGCCGTACTCGCGCTCCAGCCTCGTGGTGTCCACCACCCGACCGTGCACGAAGAGGTCGACCTGGTCCAGCCCGTAGCGGCCGAAGCCCATGCTGCGGGCGATCGCGGCCACCCCGGCGAGGCCCGGCTCCAGCACCGGCACGGCCACCCGGCCGGAGCGGCGGATGGCCTGGGACAGCGAGAGCACCCCCGGCCCGGCGACGTTGTACGTCCCGGCGTGCTCCTCGGCGACCGACCGGTGCAGCACCTGCAGGGCGTCGTCGAAATGGACGAACTGCAACCGCGGGTCCCGGCCGAAGACGGTGGGCACCACCGGTTGGGCGAAGTACCGGGTGAGCGTGGTGTCGGCGGTCGAGCCGATGAACGGCGCGAAGCGCAGCACGGTCGCGGTGACGTCGGGCCGGCGGCGGCGGAACCCGCGGACGTACCCCTCGATGTCGAGGATGTCGCGGCCGAAACCGCCGCGCGGCACCTCGCGCGGCTCGGTCTCCTCGGTGAAGACGGCCGGATCCCGGAACGACACCCCGTACGCGGCGGTCGACGAGCGGACCACGAGCTTGCGCAGCCGGGGCGCCCGCTGGCAGGCGGCGAGGAGCTGCATGGTGCCGATGACGTTCTGTTCCTTCATGGCCGCCCGGCCGCCCTGCTGGGGGTCGGGGGCGGTGACCAGCGCCAGGTGCACCACGGCGTCGACGTCGAGGTCGACCAGGAGGCCGCCGAGCGAGTCGAGGTCGAGGCGCACCCGCTCAACCCCGGACAGCAGGTCGGCCAGCTCGGGATTGGGGCTGGCCGGGTCGACCCCGATGACGCGGTCGATGCGCGGGTCGGCGGCGAGCCGGGCGGCGACGTGCGCGCCGAGATAGCGGCCGACCCCGGTCACGACGACGACCCCCGGAGCACCTGAGGTGCCACCGGGGGTCATGCCGTGCGCCTTGGCCGGCAGGTGGGATCGAGCCGGGACGTCCGCGGCCTGATCACCTGAGCCTCCGGGGGTCGACAGAAGGCAAGTGGTGCCGGGTGCCGGGCCGAAGCCCGGCCCCGGTCACTTGCCGAGACGGCGACGCTGGACGCGGGTCTTGCGCAGCAGCTTGCGGTGCTTCTTCTTAGCCATGCGCTTGCGGCGCTTCTTGACCACCGAGCCCATACGACAGCCTTTCGATGCAACGTGCGGGGCGGACCGGTAGACACCACAGGGGGTGGTGTCGGTGACCGCTTGCGGACAACGGACCGGACCAGCGTGGTGGGCAGGGCACACCAGAGTGCGGTCACGATCGGGGTCCAGGGTAGCCGGAGTGCGTCAGCAGGACCAACGCGCCCCCGTCGATGCCCGTTACGTCGCACTCGCCGGCTGGCCGGCGACGTGTCAGGCGGTCTCCTGGAACGCGCCCCGGAGGTATTCGTGCACGGCGTGCTCGGGCACCCGGAACGACCGCCCGACCCGCACCGCGGTCAGCTCACCGCTGTGCACGAGACGGTAGACCGTCATCTTGGACACCCGCATGACCGTCGCCACCTCGGCGACGGTCAGGAACCTGACATCCGACAGTCGAGCGTCGGACTGCGACCCGGCCATGGCTCACCGACCCATTCCCATGCCCGGCGCGTGCCGCCGGGCAGGTTGCTCCCGCCACGACGAGCGACGCGCGTGTTACCAGTACGGTAGCGGGACGGCTGTGACCGGCGCGATCCCTTCCTCCCTTTGATCATGGACGACTCCCCGTTCACCCCGCGTTGAGCTGGCGTTTTTCGCCCGGACGGGTGGCCTGTCCCGTTCACCGGAGCCTGCCTCGTCGCCGGGACGTCACTCGGCGCGCAGCGCCACCACGGGATCGAGCCGGCCGGCGCGCTGGGCGGGCACCACCCCGAAGACGATGCCGACGGCCGCCGAGACCCCGAAGGCGAGCGCCAGCGACCACCAGGTGATGGCCGCCGGGATGGGCGAGACCGCGTCCACCAGCAGCGCGGTGCCCACCCCGAGCGCCATCCCGGTCAGCCCCCCGATCGAGGTGAGCAGCACCGCCTCCAGCAGGAACTGCACGCCGATGTCCCGAGGCCGCGCGCCGACCGCCTTGCGCAGGCCGATCTCGCGGGTCCGCTCACGCACCGAGACCAGCATGATGTTGGAGACGCCGACGCCGCCGACCAGCAGCGAGATGCCGGCGATGGCGGCCAGCACCCCGGTGAGCACGCCGAGGATGTCGCCGAGCACGCCGAGGATCTGCTGCTGCGTGACCGCGCTGAACTCGGTGTCGGGGTGCCGGCGGGACAGCTCCGCGACGATCCGCTCGCCGAGCTGGTCGATCCGCTCCCGGTCGGGCGCCTTGACGGCGATGCCGTCGATCCGCTGGGTGCCCCAGAGCCGCTGTGCCGCGGTCACCGGGATGTGCACCTCGTCGTCCCGGTCCACGCCGAGGCTCTGGCCCAGCGGGGTGAACACGCCGATCACCCGGAACCGGACCCCGGCCAGGGTGACCTGCTGGCCGAGCGGGTCCCGGTCGGGGAAGAGCGCCCGCGCCACGGACGCGCCGAGCACCGCCACCCGGCGGCTGGTGTCCACGTCCGCGCCGGTCAGGTAGCGGCCGCGGGCCAGCGAGCGGGTGAAGACCGCGGGCGTGGTCTCCAGCACCCCCTGGACGGTGGTGAAGTCGGACCGGGTGCCGGCCCGGGCGGTCGCGCCGGAGGCGATGGTGACGGCCACCCGGCCGGGGTCGCCGACCACCCGGGAGACGGCGTCCACGTCCTTGAGGTCCAGCGGCGATACCACCGGCGCGGTGCCGACGTCGAGCTTGCCGGGCACCACGAGGAGCAGGTTCGAGCCGAGCCCCTCGACCTGCTGCTCGACCTTCTGCTTCGTCCCGGTGCCGATGGCCACCAGGAGCACCACCGAGGCAACCCCGATGATCACGCCGAGCATGGTCAGCGCGCTGCGCATGCGATTGGCCCGCAGCGCGTCCAGCGCCACCCGCCAGGCCTCGGCCACCCTCACCCGGCACCCCCGCGTTCGCCGCCGGTGCCGCCGGTGCCGCCCGCACGCGGAAGGCGTCCGGTGGCTCCGGTGGCGCCACCGGAGCCACCGGACGGGTGCCCCGGGCCGCTTCCGGACGCGGACCGGGGCTCCGCGCTGGGAGCGGCGTCCAGTGTCTCAGGTCGACCGTGGCCGCCCGACAGCGGTCGATCATGAACGGTGTCGGAGCGGATCAGCCCGTCCCGGACGGCGATCCGCCGGCGGGCCCGGGCCGCCACCTCCGGGTCGTGGGTCACCATCACCAGGGCCACACCGGACTCGGCGTTGAGCTGTTCCAGCAGCTCCAGCACCGCCTCGCCGGTGGCACTGTCCAGGTTGCCGGTGGGCTCGTCGGCGAGCAGCACCGTCGGATCGGTGACCAGGGCCCGGGCGATCGCCACCCGCTGCTGCTCGCCGCCGGAGAGCTGGTTGGGGCGGTGACCCAGCCGGTGCCCCAGCCCGACCCGGCCGAGCATCGCCGCGGCGCGTTCCCGCCGCTGCCGCGCCCCGACGCCCCGGTAGACCAGGGGCAGCGCCACGTTGTCCACCGCGGACGTCCGGGGCAGCAGGTGGAACGCCTGGAACACGAAGCCGATGGTCTCGTTGCGCAGCGTCGCCAGCTCCGGCGCGGTCAGGGTGGCCACGTCCCGGCCACCGATCACCAGCCGGCCGCCGGTCGGGCGGTCCAACCCGCCGAGCAGGTGCATGAGCGTGGACTTGCCCGAGCCGGAGGGCCCGATCACCGCCACGTACTCGCCCTGCCCGATGGTGAGCGACACCCCGCGCAGCGCGGGCACCGACACCCCGTCCAGCTCGTACGTGCGGGACACGTCGACCGCCTCGATCGCGGCGACGGTCACCGGAGTTCCTGGCCGTCGTGCACCTGGTCGGCGCCGCGCACCACGATCCGGTCGCCGGCGTTCACCCCGCTGACGATCTGCACCAGGTCCTGGCCCTGCACGCCCACGGTCACCGGCACCTGGTCGGCCTTCCCGTCCCGCAGCAGCCAGACCGCCTCCCGCCCGTCGGCGGAGAAGACCGCCGAGGCGGGCACGGTCACCGCGTCGGCCGCCTCGCGCACCCGGAGGTGGACCACGGCGTTCATGCCGGGGCGGGGCGCCGGCGCCGGCTCCCCCTCGCCGAGCCGCCCGGCGCCGAGCCCGAGCCGGACCCGGTAGGTGACCCCGCCCCGGGCCGAGCTGGTCGGCAGCACGTCCACCGAGCGGACCGTGGCGTCGTACGACGCGCCGGTCACCGCGTCCAGCTCGACCGAGGCGGTCAACCCGGCCCGGACCAGCAGCACGTCGGTCTCGTCCACCTCGGCGAGCAGGCCCAGCTGCCCGGTGTCCACCACGGTCAGCACCGGCGTGCCGGCGGTCACCCGACCACCGGCCGGCACCGCGTCGTCCACCCCGGCCGGCGGGCCGCCCTGCCCGGCCGCGCCCAGGGCCGACGGGTCGAGACCGGGCACCCCGCCCCCGGCCGCGCCGAGCAGCCCGCTGAGGTCGGTCGGGGTGGCCGCCCGGGTCCCGCCCGGCTGCACCACCCCGGCGACCGGGGCGCGCAGGGTCAGCGCGTCCACCGTCGCCTTCGCCAGGTCGTACGCCTGCTGGGCCTGGAGGCGCTGCGCGGTCGACAGCGCGCCGACGGCGCTGTTCAGCCCGGCCACCCCGCGCTGCACGGCGTTGACCGCCCGGTCGGCGGCGCGGGCGGCCGACGCGTACTGCTGCTGCGCCGACTCGACCTGGAGCAGCAGCGCGGACCGCAGCTGCGGATCGCCGATCTTCCCGGCGGCCTTGCGGGCGGCGGCGAACGCCTCGTCGGCGGCCCGGTCGGTGTCCCGCCGGCTCCCGCCCAGGTCACCGGCGCCGACGCCCCGGCCGGCCCGCTTCGCGGCGCGGAGCGCCTCACGGGCCTGCTTGAGCCGGTCCTGCGCGGACGGCGAGTCGATCACGGCGAGCACCTGCCCCCGGGCGACCCGCTGCCCGGGCTGGACGCGCAGGCTGGCCAGGGTGCCGTCGGCCGGGGCGGTGAGGGTGGCGGCGGCCCGGGCGGTCACCGTGGCCGGCGCGTCGATCACCTCGGCCACCGGGGAGCGGCCCGCCTCGGCCACCGTGACGGCGGGCGGATCGTCGCCGCACGAGGCGGCCGTGGTGCCGGTCAGTGCGACGACGGCGAGCAGGGCGACGAGGAGGCGCGGGCGGCGGGCCGCGGGCAGCCGCGGCGAGGGGGTGCGGGCCACCCGGCCATGCTACGACCCGTCGACCAGCGTCGACGTCTCAGCCGGCGACCGCCCGGAGGTACGCGACACAGTCGTCGTGCAGCGCCGGCCAGGGGTCACCGAACACCTCGTCGGCGGCCGCGGCCATCGGCCGCCGCTCGTGCACCACGGCCCGGAAGAAGTCCAGCACCCGCTGCTCCCCGTACCGGTCGACCAGGTGGCGCACGGCCAGGTAACCGATGCCGTAGGCCCCGCCGACCCGGTCGTCGGCCGCGTCGTCGGCCGGGGCCAGCGCGTCGAGCCGGCCGTTCCACCCGCCCCGGACGAGCTTGCGCACCTCGGCCAGGCCCTCGTAGCGGTCCACCGGCTGGCCGTCCGCGCCCGCGTACTCGGCCAGCCCCTCCACCAGCCACCAGTTCGACCGGTCCGCGTAGCCCCGGTCCGGCAGCGACGCCGCGTGGGTCAGTTCGTGCCGCAGCAGGTCGTCGACACCGGTCGGGGTCAGGCTCTGCGCGTTGAGCACGACGTCGTGGTGCCCGCCGCCGACGCCGACCGCGTACCCCGCGGTCCACTTCGGACGGCCACCGCCGTACCAGCGCTGCCACTCGGCCCGCCCGGCGTAGTAGACGAGATAGCGGTCGGGCGGCGCGCCGGCCACCGCGTACAGGTCGGCGACCTTCGCGGCGGCCTCGGCCTGGGCGAGCAGGCCGGGCAGCTTGCCCCGCAGTGCCGGGGTGGTGGCGACCACGGCCCGCTTCCCGACCGCCACGGCCAGGTCGCTGACCTCCCAGGGCCGCGCGCCGGCCGGCGTCGCCCGGGACTCCTCGACAGCGGTCAGCCGGGGTTCCCCGTCGCCCGCGACCCGCCACCGGGTGCCCATCCCGACGCTGCCCGGCGTGCAACCCGGCACCACGAAGCAGTAGCCGACGGTCACCGCCAGCCGCCACTCCCCCGGCCGCCCGTCCACCGCCACCGGCACCCCGTCCGCCGCCGGCCGCCAGGCGGTGACCCGCAGCGCGCGCAGCGCCGCGTACCGCCGGGTGAGCGCCGGCCGGGCGGCGGGCTCGGCGACGGCGAGGAAGCCGGTGCGGTCACCGTCGAGCAGCGCCGCGGCCTGCCGGTCGAGCTGGGCCACCATCCGCTCGGCGAGACGCTGCTCGGCCGGCGTGCCCCGGTCGCCCCGCTCCGCCGCCGGCCGTCCGGCCGCGTCGCGCACCAGCCCGAGCAGGAGTACGCCGGGAACGCCGCACGCCACCAGCACGAGAACGAGGCCGAAGGCGGCCCAGAGCCGCCACCGCCGCCGCCCCGCCGGACGCTGCGGTGCGCCCTCCGGCGGTGCGCCCTCTAGCGGCGGCCCGTGGGGAGCGACGGGCGAAGGGATGCCGGCAGCCGTGGGCAGGTGACCGGTCGGACCCGTCCCGGGCGCCGGGGCGATCTCGTCGGCTTCGACCGCGGTCGTCCGCTCCGCCGAACGGTCGCCGTCGCGCGGCACGGCAGGCGGCTGCTCGCCGCCGCACGCCGTCGGCCCGGCGGGCTGCTCGGCGGGCTGCCCGGCGCCGCTCGCCGCCGCCCCGGCGGGCTGCTCGTCGCCGTCGGTCACCGGCGAAGGGTACGACCAATCGGGCGATCCGGGAAGCGTCCCGCGCGCCATCCGAGCCGGCCCACGCTCCCCGTCACTCCGCGACCTGATGTCACCAACGACTGAGACCCGCCCGCCAGCTCAGTTCCGCCGCCGGCCAGCTCGATTCGGCCGCCCCGATTCGGCCGCCCCCGTTCGCCGCCATCCGCCTACAGCCGCGACCCACGCGACGAGATCTTGGTAGGAAACGGCCCCTGTAGGGGCCGGAATCGTCCAAGATCCAGGACTGGGCTTCGGCGGGCGGCAGACGGCGGGCGGCAGGGTCGGGGTGGTGAATCGCCTGCGACATCAGGTCGACAGTCGGCGGACGCGACCCGCCGGGTTGGGGCCGGGGCCGGTCCGACCCGCAAAGGGGTCCGGACCGGGCGTGAGTCGTCTGCGACATCAGGTCGACAGGTCGGCCGCGGCGACCGGGTAGTCGTCCGGCCGGACGGCGGCGGGCACCTCTGGCCGGGCTAGATCTTGTCGCCGGAGAGGGTGAGGAGGGCCTTGTCGAGAGCCCATAGGCCCACCAGGATCGCGCCGGGCACCGGCCGCCCGGCCAGGGCGAGCAGCAGCCCACCGGTGACGAAGCAGGCGGCCTGGACGCCCAGCTTGGCCGGTGCGGGCAGTGCCACGCTGGCCCGGGGCGAGCAGAACAGCCCCCAGACCACGGCGATCGCGAGCGGCGCGCCGAGCCCGGCGAGCAGCCGTACCGGCCAGCCGGCGTCGAGGGTGAACCCCCACCAGCCGGCGGCCGCGAGCATGGCCAACTCCAGCAGGAAGATGAGCGTGAGCAGGGCTGCCTTCACCGGGACCCCCAGTTTCGGTACGCGGTGTCCAGCGCGGCCACCATCTCGTCGAAGGAACGGTCGATGTCCCGGGGCAGCCCGAACCCGCCGGCCGCCTCGAGGGTGATGAACCCGTGCACGGCGGCCCGGAACATCCGGGTGGCGTCGACGGCCGCGTCGCCGCTGAGGTCGTACCCGCGCAGGATCGCGTAGATGGCGCCGACGGCCCGCTCGGCGGCGGCGAGGTGTTCGGGGTCGTCGGGGTCCGGCGCTCGCTGGGTGGCCGGGTAGCGGCCGGGGTGCCGGCGGGCGTACTCCCGGAAGGCGGTGGCGGCGGCGCGCAGCGCGTCGCCGCCGGCCCGGCCCGCGGCGGCGGTGGTCAGCTCGGTGGCGACCTCCGCGGTGGCCAGCACGGCCAGCTTCTGGTGCAGCGCGTCCGCGCCCCGGACGTGCTTGTAGAGGCTGGGCAGCGCGACGCCGAGCCGGGCGGCGAGCGCGGCCAGGGTGAGCCGGTCGTGGCCGACCTCGTCGGCGAGCACGGCCGCCTCGCGGACCACGGTCTGCGGGGTAAGGCCGGCCCTAGGCACGGGTGGTCACCGCCAGGAATTCCAGCAGGTCGGCGGCGGTGGTCTCGGGCTGGTCGGCGTGCGGGTAGTGGCCGGAGTCGGCGATCATGCGCGCCTCGGCGGTGGCGAAGTGCCGGCGGGCGGCCCGCGCCTCGGCGCCCGGGTCCGGGAAGTCCGGGTCCTTCGTGCCCATGAGCACCAGGACCGGCTGCCGCACCTCCCGGGCCCGCGCGGTCCAGTGCGGGTCGACCGGGGCCACCACCCCGCGCACCGCGTCCATCCGGCCGCGCAGCTTGACGACCAGCTCCTTCCGGTACGCGGCGTCGTCGGCCGGCCGCCCGCACGGGAACAGGGAGCGGTGGAACATCCCGAACAGCCGCGGGCTGCGCAGCACGACCGCCTGGGCGGCCCGCAGCACCGGGTTCGGCTTCGGCGGGGTGACGAACGGGCTGACCTGCACGATGCCGTTGACCAGCTCGGGGGCGTCGGCGGCGGCGAAGACCACGGCGGCGCCGCTGGACGAGCTGCCGACCAGGGTGGCCGGGCCACCGCCGAGCGCCCGGACCACGGCGAGCAGGTCGCCGCCCACCTCGGCGGGGGCATAGCCGGGCCAGTGCGGGCTGGAGTCGCCGTGCCCGCGCACGTCGACCGACGCGACCCGGTAGCCGGCCGACACCAGCCGGGGCACCAGGTGCCGGAAGCTCCCCCGGTTCTCCCCCATGCCGTGCGAGAGGACCACGAGCGGCCCCTCCCCGTGCACCTCGTAGGAGATGGTCCCACCGTCCCGTGCCACCTGGCTAACAGTCATAGCCGTAAAGCTAATGCCCTTAGCTTCAACCGTCAAGGGTTGACCTCAAGTCGGGTGGAGGTCGGAGGATCCCGCACATGCCGCTCACCGCAGACACCCACGTACGCCTGGCCCGCCCGAGCCGCGACCTGGCCGCCGCCGAGCGGTTCTGGGCCGACGGCCTGGGCCTGGACGTGCTCTACCGGGGCGCCGCCGACGGGCCCGGCGAGCACGACCTGGTCATGCTCGGCTGGCCGGGCGCGAGCTGGCACCTGGAACTGGTCGGCGGCGCGCAGTTGGCCGTCACGCCGAGCTCCACCGCGGAGGACCTGTTCGTGCTCTACGTCGACGGGCCGGTCGACGACGAACTGGCCGCCCGACTGGAACGAGCCGGCGGGACCAGGGTCTCCGCCGGCCCGTACTGGGACCACTGGGGGGTGACGTTCGCCGATCCGGACGGCTACCGGCTGGTGCTCTGCACCCGGACCTGGTCGAACGCCTGACTCACTTCTTCGACATCAGCGCGCGGCCGAAGAACATCATGTTGGCCGGGCGCTCGGCCAGCCGGCGCATGAGGTAGCCGTACCACTGGTCGCCGTAGGGGACGTAGGTGCGCACGGTGTAGCCGTCGCCGACGAGGCGCTTCTGCTCCTCGGGGCGGATGCCGAAGAGCATCTGGAACTCGAACCGGTCCGGGCCGCGGTCGAACCAGCGGGCCCGGTCCTCGCCGATGGCGATCAGGCGCGGGTCGTGGGTCGCCAGCATCGGGTAGCCGTCGCCGGACATGAGCACGTTCAGGCAGCGCACGTACGACTTGTCGACCTCGCGGGCGGACTGGTACGCCACCGACTCGGGCTCCTTGTACGCGCCCTTGCAGAGCCGCACCCGGGACCCGGCGCCGGACAGCTCGCGGCAGTCCGACTCGGTCCGCCGCAGGTACGCCTGGAGCACCGCGCCGGTCGACGGGTAGTCCTTGCGCAGCTTGGCCAGGATGTCCAGGGTCGAGTCGGTGGTGGTGTGGTCCTCCATGTCCAGGGTGACCGTGGTGCCGGCCGCGTCGGCCGCCGCGCAGATCGCCCGCGCGTTGTCGTACGCGAGCTGCTCGTCGAACATCTGCCCGAGCGCGGAGAGCTTGACGCTGACCTCGGCGGCCGGGGTGAGCGCGGCGGCGCCCAGCAGTCGCAGCAGCTTGAGGTATTCGTCCCGGGTGGCGTTCGCCTGCTCCGGGGTGACGGTGTCCTCACCCAGGTTGTCGAGGGTGACGGCCTGACCGTCGGCGACGAGTGCGCGGGTCGCGCGCAGCGCGTCGTCGGTGCCGGCGCCGGCGACGAACCGGCGGACGACGTCCCGGGTGAACGGGGCCGTCGCGACGAGCCGCTCGACCTGGGATGACCGGGAGGCGGCGAGGATGACGGAACGGAGCATGAGCCGAGCGTAACGCCCGGCGGTGGGCCCCCGCCGGGGGGCGGCGGGCAACGTCACGCAGCGTTCCGGCGGGCACCGCGGGGCGGCCCGGCTGGCGGGGATCCGCTACAACGATCACGTGGAACGACGCCCCCGACGCCGGCTCCGGTCGGCCACCGTGCAGCTCGGCGCCCTGACCGCCCTGGCCCTCGCCCTGTCCGGCTGCAACAACGGTTACGACGACGACGATGACGACTGCGCGTTGGGTCCGGCCGGCGGGGGCGGCGACACGGTCGCCGTGGCCCTGCGGCTTCCCGCGCCGGCCGCCGCCGCCTGGGACACCCCGGCGCCGGTCGCCGCTGCGCTGCCCGAGCGCGGCGGCTTCGGCACCCACCTCGCCTCCTGCGGCGGCTGACGTGCGCCGCGAGACCAGCACGCCGCGCCCGGACTGGGACGCCACCGTCCGGGCCCAGGGCCTGGTGTACGTCGACACCGAGCTGCCCGACGGCGGCGTCATGTCGTACTGGGACGAGACCGCCGCGTACGCCTTCGAGCTGGACGAGGTGCTCCGGCTGGAGGAGGCGACCGAGGAGCTGCACCGGATGTCGGTGGCCGCCGCCGAGCACGTCGTGGCCCGCAACCGGTACGCCGAGTTCGGTATCCCGGAGTGGGCCGCCGAGGCGGTCGCCCGGTCGCTGCGGGAGGGCCCGCCGACCCTCTACGGCCGCTTCGACCTCTGGTACGACGGCAGCTGGCCGCCGAAGCTGCTGGAGTACAACGCCGACACCCCGACCGCGCTGGTCGAGGCGAGCATCGTGCAGTGGTACTGGCTGGAGCACACCCGGCCGGACGCGGACCAGTGGAACAGCCTGCACGAGCGGCTGGTCGGCGCCTGGGCCAAGATCGGCGCCGGCCTGCACGACCCGCGGGTGCACGTGGTCTGGTCCGCCGAGGAGGAGTCCGGCGAGGACCAGATCACCGCCGGCTACCTGGCCGAGACGGCCCGCCAGGCCGGGCTCGACGTCACGCTCCTGCCGATCCAGCGGGTCGGCTGGGACGGGCGGCGCTTCGTCGACGCCGACGACCAGCCGATCACCACCTGCTTCAAGCTCTACCCGTGGGAGTGGATGCTGGCCGAGCCGTACGGGCCGCCGGCGCTGGAGCCGGGCACCCCGACGACGTGGATCGAGCCGGCCTGGAAGCTGCTGCTGTCGAACAAGGCGCTGCTGGCGGTGCTCTGGGAGCTCTACCCGGGCCATGACTACCTGCTGCCCGCGTACCTGGACTCGCCGCGCGGGATGACCGAATACGTGGCCAAGCCGCTGCTCGGCCGGGAGGGCGGGTCGGTGCGCATCGTCACCGGCGGCACCGAGATCACCAGTCCGGGGATCTACGGCGACGAGGGCTTCTGCTACCAGGAGTTCCGGGCGCTGCCCGAATTCGCGGGCAGCCGGATGGTGCTGGGCAGCTGGATCGTGGACGGCGAATCGGCCGGGGCGGGCCTCCGGGAGAGCGAGAGCCTCATCACGGACGGATACGCGCGGTTCCTGCCCCACTACATCGACGCGCCGCGTACCCCGTGAGTCGTCTACCGTTGGGGTCGTGAACTTCGACGCGTACGCCCGGACCGGTGTTGATCTCGTCAACGCCCGCCTGGACGACCTCGACGACCTGCGGGCCATCTTCCCGGACGACAACGCGTGGATGCGCGACGAGGTCGCCGATCGGGACCTGGCGATCTTCCGGCGGGCGCAGAAGCGCCTGCGCGACGTCTTCGAGTACGGCACCTCGGGCCGGGACGCGGAGGCGGTGACCGAGCTGAACACGCTGCTGGAGGCGTTCCCCGTCCAGCCGCGCATCTCCGGCCACGACTCCTCCGACTGGCACATGCACGTGACCAGCCGGGGCGCCTCGGTCAGCGCCGAATACCTGGCCGGCGCGGTGTGGGGCCTGTCGGTCTGGCTCTGCGAGTACGGCAGCGCCCGGTTCGGGGTGTGCGCCGACGAGCGCTGCGGCAACGTCTACCTGGACACCTCGTCGAACTGCTGCCGGCGGTTCTGCTCGGAGCGCTGCGCCACCCGCTCGCACGTGGCCGCGCACCGGGCCCGCAAGCGGGCCGCCGTCGGCGAGCAGGTGACCGTCCCGACCCAGCCCGAACCGCTCGCCCCGGTCAGCTGACCCGCCGGCCCCCTGGTCAGGCCTCGACCGGGGAGGGGGCGGTCAGGTTGGCCCGGGCGAACTCGAGGGACTCGCGCAGGTCCGCCTCGCGGACCGCGCGGCTCTTCGCGCCCCGGGTGGTGACCTCGACCGCCACCGAGCCGGCGAAGCCCCGGCCGGCCAGCGAGCGGAGCAGCTCGGCGCAGGGCTGGCCGCCCCGCCCGGGCACCAGGTGCTCGTCGCGTCCCTCGCCGGTGCCGTCGCCCAGGTGGACGTGGGCCAGGGCGGACCCCATCCGGTCGGCCATGGCCAGGGCGTCGGTGTGCGAGGCCGCGCAGTGCGACAGGTCCAGCGTGTACGCGGCGTAGCCGGTGTCGGTCGGGTCCCAGCCCGGCACGTACGGGACGAACTGCCGGCCGGCCATCCGCACCGGGTACATGTTCTCCACGGCGAAGCGCAGCCCGCCGAAGCGGCCGGCGATCTGGTCGAGGCCGTCGGCGAAGTTGCGGGCGTAGTCGCGCTGCCAGGTGAACGGCGGGTGCACCACGACGGTGGGCGCCTCCAGCGTCTCGGCCAGCTCGGCGGCCTTCCGCAGCCGCTCCCACGGGTCGGGGCTCCACACCCGCTGGGTGACCAGCAGGCAGGGCGCGTGCACCGACAGGACCGGAACGCCGTAGTGGTCGGCGAGGCCGCGCAGCGCGCCCGGGTCCTGGCTGACCGGGTCGGTCCAGACCATCACCTCGATGCCGTCGTAACCGAGCGTCGAGGCCAGCTGGAACGCCGCCGCGGTCCGCTCAGGGAAGACCGAGGACGTGGACAGGAGCACCGGAACGCGGGAAGTCACGCCCCTCAGGGTAGCCGCCCCCGCCACGGCGCATCGGGACGAGCATCCGCAAAGCGGACGACAACTCCCGCTCGGCCCGCACGACGCCGCGCGACGACCCGGCGCCGTCGCGGAGAACCGCAGGCCGGGATCACATCGGCGCGAGCTGGTCCAGCCGGCGCAGGATGACGCCCTCGCGCAGCGCCCAGGGGCAGATGTCCAGGCTGTCCACGTCGAGCCGGCGCAGCACCGCCTCGGCCACCACCGCCCCGGCGAGGAGCTGGTGGGCCCGCTGCGCGCTGACCCCCTCCAGCTCGGGCAGCTGGGCCGGCGGGATGTGCCGGATGAACCCGAGCACCTGCCGCAGGCCGGTGCGGGTCAGGCTGCGCCGCGCCCACAGCCCGGCCCCGGAGGGCGCCGCGCCGGCCAGCCGGGCCAGCGTCCGGAACGTCTTCGAGGTGGCCACCGGACGCTCCCAGCCGACCTCGGTGAGCTGCTCGACCACCGGATCGAGCTGGGCGTCGACGTACTCCCGCAGCTCCTCCACGGCCTCGGCCGACGGCGGCACGGCGCCGGACGGGTCGACCTTCAGCCGCTCCCGGCTCAGCCGCCCCGCACCCAACGGCAGCGAGACCGCCACGTCGGGGCCCTCGTCGATGCCGGCGGCCAGCTCCAGCGAGCCGCCCCCGATGTCCATGACGAGCAGCCGGCCGGCGGACCACCCGAACCAGCGCCGCACCGCCAGGAAGGTCATCCGCGCCTCGTCCGCGCCGGAGAGCACCTCCAGGCGTACGCCGGTCTCGTCCCGCACCCGGGCCAGCACCTCGCCGGCGTTGGTGGCGTCGCGGACCGCGCTGGTGGCGAACGCCAGCAGGTCGTCGACGTCCAGCCCGTCCGCCGCCGCGCGGGCCATGCTGACGGCCTTGACCAGCCCGTCGGCGCCCACGTCGGTCAGCGCGCCGTCCGGGCCGATCTGCTCGGCCAGCCGCAGCACCACCTTCTCCGAGTGGGCCGGCCAGGGGTGTGCGCCGTGATGGGCGTCGACCACCAGCAGGTGCACCGTGTTGGAACCGACGTCGAGGACACCCAGTCGCATGGTGACGACCCTAGGGCCAACACGTTTCGCCGGCTCGCCAGCCGGGCGGGGTCACCGCGCGTACGCTGGTCCGGGTGACTGGGCAGATCGAGCTTCACGTGCTGGTGGACGACCCTGACGACCCCCGTAGCCGGGAGGTCGGGCTGGATTTCCCCCGGGAGTGGATCGAGTTCGTCGACCCGGCCGACGCCAAGCACGTCGTACGCGCCGACCTGACCTGGCTGCTCTCCCGCTGGACGTGCATCTTCGGCCAGGGCTGCCACGGCATCGTGGCGGGCCGCGCCGCGGACGGCTGCTGCTCGCACGGCGCGTTCTTCACCGACGGCGACGACGAGAAGCGGGTCCGGGCGGCGGTCAAGCGACTCACCCCGGAGACCTGGCAGCATTTCCGCCGGGGCTTCAAGAACTGGACCGAGAACGACACGATCGACGGGAAGAACCCGGCCCGCCGGACGGCCACCCGCGCCGTCGACGCGCCCTGCGTCTTCCTCAACGACGTCGACTTCCCCGGTGGTGGCGGCTGCGCGCTGCACGCCCAGGCGCTGCGCGACGGGGTGCACCCGCTGGAATACAAGCCGGACGTCTGCTGGCAGCTGCCGATCCGCCGCGACCAGGACTGGCACAAGCGGCCGGACAACACCAAGGTGCTGGTCTCCACGCTCGCCGAGTTCGACCGGCGCGGCTGGGGCGCGGGCGGTCACGACCTGGACTGGTGGTGCACCTCCTCCACCGACGCGCACGTCGGCACCGAGCCCATGTACGTCTCCTACGGTCCCGAGCTGACCGCCCTGATCGGCGCCCCCGCGTACGCCAAGCTGGCCGAGCTCTGCGCCGCCCGGCTCCGCCAGGGCCAGGTCGCCCCGCACCCGGCCACCGAAGGCTAGTCCCGCCCGACGGCCGGCAGCACGACGACGCCGTCGTCGTCGCTGTGCACCTCCGCACCGGGCGCGAAGACGCAGTTGCCGAACGACACCGGCACGTCCCGCTCGCCGGCGCCGGTCTTGGCGCTCTTGCGCGGGTTCGTGCCGAGCGCCTTGATGCCGATCGGCAGGGCACCAAGGGCGGCGACGTCGCGGACCGCGCCGTTGATCACCACGCCGGCCCAGCCGTTCGCCACCGCCGTTCCCGCGATGAGGTCACCCATCAGGGCGGTGTGCAGCGAGCCGCCGCCGTCCACGACCAGCACCCGGCCCTCCCCCGGCTCGGCCACGATCGACTTGACCAGGGCGTTGTCCTGAAAACAGCGCACCGTGACGGCCGGACCGGCGAAGGCCCGGACCCCGCCGAACTGACGCAACTGGGTGTCGCACGAGCCGAGGGCGTCGCCGTGCCGGTCGTAGAGGTCGGCGGTCGTGAGGGTCTCCATGGTCGTCCTTCTCTCTCACTCGGTGAAGGGGTCCGCGGGCGATGACCGGTGCAGACGGGTGGCGGCGACGGCCGCGCCGGCCAGGCCGGCCGCGGTGCAGGCGAGGACGCCGGCCGCGCCCGTCCCGGCCGCGAGCGCGCCGGCCGCGCTGGGGATGAGCACCTGACCGAGCCGGTTGCCGGTGAGCCGCAGCGACATCGCCCGGCCGCGCAGCCCGGGCGGGGCCACCTCGGCCAGGAACGACATGGTCAGCGGCTGGCCCGCACCCAGCCCGAGCCCGGCCACCGCGACCACCACCAGCAGCACCGCGAACGGCAGCGGTGGCAGCAGCAGGGCCAGCCCGACGGCGGAGAGCACCACGGTGCCGACCAGCACGACCCGCCGGCCGAGGGCCGCCACGAGCCGGCCGAGCAGCAGCCGGGACGCCATCGAGGCGATCGCCCGGATCCCGAGCAGGACGCCGATGGAACCGGCGGCGATGCCGCGTTCCGCGCCGAGCGCGGGCAGGTAGACCAGGGTGATGTCGACCGCCGCCAGGACGACGCAGCTCACCGTGAGGGCGCGGACCACGCCGGGCCGGCGGAGCAGGTCGCGCAGGCCCCCGGCGCCGGAACCGTCGGCGGCCCGCCGGTGGTGTCCGGACGGGCGCAGGAACAGTGCGACGACCAGCAACGGCAGCGCCACCACCGTGGCGCCGAGGAAGATGGCCCGGGTGTCGGGGATCGGGCGGTCCCCGCCGAAGAGCACGATCAGGCCGGGACCGAGCGCCTGCCCCAGCGAGGCGGCGAAGGTGTAGTAGCCGAACGCGGCGTCGTACCGGTCGGCCGGGGTGCGGTTGGCGACCAGCGCCTGCTGGGCGACCACCGCGCAGAGGTGCGCGGTGCCGAGCGCCATGCTGGCCAGGACCAGGCCGATCACCGAGCCGGCGAGCAGCACGAAGCCGAGGCCGGCGGCGACCAGCAGGGCCGACCCGGCGAGCGCGACGCGGCGCTCGCCGAGCCGGTCCACGGCGTGCCCGGAAGGCACGGCCAGCACCAGGGGTACGACGGCGAAACTGGCCCCGAGCACACCCAGCCAGGCCCCCGGCACGTCCAGCTCCAACGCCCGGTACGCGGACGCCGGCCGGAGCATGAAGGTGACCGCCTGCACCGCGACGGTGTGCGTGAGCAGCAGGCCGGTCTGGGCGCGCCCGGGGACCCCGGGGCCCCCGGGCGCCACTCAGTCGGCCTTCACGGCGAGCACCGGGCAGGGCACCCGGAGCAGGATCTCCTGCGCGGTCGAGCCCATGATCAGCTTGCCGACCGGCGTGCGGTGCCGGATGCCGATCACGACCAGCGACACGTCCTCCGTGTCGACGATCTCGGCGATCTCCTCCGCCGCGTCCCGCCCCCGCATGAGCTGCCGGACGTCGTGCGGCACCCCGGCGGCGACCAGCTCGCGGACCACCCGGTCCAGGTCCGGCTCCTGGGCCAGGCGCGGGTCGACGTACGCGTCGCCGCGCGAGGTGTTCACCACCAGCACCGGCTCGTCGCGGAACCGGGCCTGCTCGATCGCGGCCCGCAGGGCCGCCTCGCCCAGCGGCGAGGGGACGTACCCCACCAGCACCGTCATGCCGTCACCGACCTTCCGCGCAGCGGACGGACCACGAACCGGCCGATCAGCGGCCAGAGGAGCACCACGGCGACCGTGGCGTAGATCAGCCAGGACACCCAGCCGCCGATCAGCCCGTGCAGCTCACCGCCGGAGAGCTGCAACGCGCGCCGGCCCTGCAACTCGGCACGCGGGCCGAGGATGACGCCGACGATCAGCGGCAGGATCGGCAGCCCGAAGCGGCGCATGCCGAAGCCGAGCAGACCGAGGGCGAGCAGCAGGTACAGGTCGAACGGCTGCGCGTTGACCGCGTACGCGCCCATCGAGGCGAAGAAGAGGATCCCGGCGTAGAGGTAGGGGCGCGGGATCCGCAGCAGCCGCGCCCAGGCCGGGGCGAGCGGCAGGTTGAGCACCAGCAGCAGCAGGTTGCCCACGAAGAGGCTCGCGATCAGCGTCCAGACCAGGCTGGACTCCCGCGTGAAGAGCAGCGGGCCGGGCTGGATGCCGTACCCCTCGAAGGCGGCCAGCATCACGGCGGCGGTCGCGTTGGTCGGCAGGCCGATCGCCAGCATCGGCACCAGCGTGCCGGCGGCCGAGGCGTTGTTCGCGGCCTCCGGCCCGGCGACGCCCTCGATGGCGCCCCGGCCGAACTCCTCCGGGTGCTTCGTCAGCTTCTTCTCGGTGACGTACGACAGGAAGGTGGGGATCTCCGCCCCGCCCGCCGGCACCGCGCCGAACGGGAACCCTAGCGCCGTGCCGCGCAGCCACGGCTTCCAGGACCGCTTCCAGTCCTGCTTCCCGAGCCACGGCTGGCCGACCGGGATCACCTCGCCGGACTTTCGGCGCAGGTGCGCGGCGATCCAGAGCGCCTCGCCCACGGCGAAGATGCCGACCGCCACCACGACCACGTCGATGCCGTCGGCGAGCTGCGGAAGCCCGAAGGTGAGCCGCTGCTGGCCGGACTGGTCGATGCCGATCACACCGATCGCCAGGCCGAGCAGCAGCGCGGCGAAGCCACGTACCCGGGACGCGCCGAGCACCGCGGTGACGGACACGAACGCCAGCAGCATCAACGCGAAGTAGTCGGGTGCGCCGAGGCTGATCGCGAACTGCACCACCGGCGGCGTGACCACCACCAGCAGCACGGTGGCGATGGTGCCGGCGACGAACGAGCCGATCGCGGCGGTGGCCAGCGCCTGGGCGGCCCGGCCCGCCTTCGCCATCTTGTTGCCCTCGATGGCGGTCACCACCGACGACGACTCGCCGGGGGTGTTCAGCAGGATCGAGGTGGTCGAACCGCCGTACATGCCGCCGTAGAAGATGCCGGCGAACATGATGAAGGCCTGGGCCGGCTCCATTCCGTAGGTGACCGGCAGCAGCAGCGCCACGGTCATGGCCGGGCCGATGCCGGGCAGCACGCCGACGGCGGTGCCGATGGTGACCCCGATCAGCGCGAACAGCAGGTTCATCGGGGTCAGCACGTTGGCGAACCCGTCGAGCAGGTTGGCGAAGTTGTCCATCTACAGGATCCCTTGCAGCACGCCGGCGGGCAGGTCGACGCCGAGCCCGATGGCGAAGGTGTAGAACGTGATCAACGACAGCGCGACGGCGATCAGCAGGTTGCGCACGTAGTGGCGGTTGCCCAGCGCGTAGGCCGAACCCCAGAAGAGGATCGTCCCGCTGATCACCCAGCCGAGCCGGTCGATGAGCACGGCGTTGACCAGGAACGCGCCGACCAGCAGCAGCACGGTGCGCCAGTCGATCGGAAGGCTCAGGTCGACGTCCTCGCCGGCCTCCGGCTCGCCCGCGCCGCCGCGGGCCACGTCCACCGCGTAGATCACCGCGATGACGAGCAGCAGCACGCCGAGCAGGATCGGCACCGGCTTCGGGCCGATCGGGTCGGCCGTGTTGATCGCGCTCCCGATCCGGGTCGTCGCGTCGAAGATGACGAACCCGCCGACCAGGGCGAGAAACGCCACCACGCCGTACTGCGCCCGGTCGGGCCGCCGGGCCGGCTCCGTTACGGCGTCCACCGCCGGGTCGGCGGCTGCCGGCTCCTCCGCTGCCGGCGCCGTCGCCGCGGCCGGGGGCGGTCCGGCTGCGGCGGCCTCCGGGCCGAGCTGCGCCGGGATGGCGGGTACGGCCGGGGGCCGGGGCGGCGGGTCGCCGCCCCGGTCCGGTCGCGTCGTCATGCCGCTCATGCCAACCCGAGCTGCTTGAGCACGTCGGCGACTGCCTTGTCCTGCTCGGTGAGGAAGGTGCCGAACTCGTCGCCGGTGACGAACGCGTCGGTCCAGCCGCGCTTCGTCAGCTCGGCCTTCCACTCCTCGGAGTCGTGCATCTTCGTCAGCACGTCGATCCAGACCTTCTTGTCGGCGTCGCTGATGCCGGGCGGCGCCACGATGCCCCGCCAGTTGGTGAAGACCAGGTCGATGCCGGCGGACTTCAGGGTCGGCACCTCCTTGAGCGCCTCGATCGGGGCCTCGCTGGTCACCGCGAGGACCCGGATCTGGCCGGCCTCGACCTGGTCGAGGAACTCGCCGAACCCGCTGGCGCCGAAGGCCACCTTGCCGCCGAGCACGGCGGGCAGCAGTTCGCCGCCGCCGTCGTACGAGACGAAGTTGACCTGCTTGGGGTCGATGCCGACGGTCTTCGCGAGCTGCATGGGCAGCAGGTGGTCCGGGCCGCCGGGCGAGGAGCCGCCGCCGACCGCGATGCCCTTCGGGTTGGCCTTCCACGCCGCGACCAGGTCGTTGATGGTCTTATACGGGGAGTTCTTCGGCACCACGATGGCGCCGGCCTCCTCGATCATCTTGGCCAGCGGGGTGGTCTGGGTCAGCGTCGCCGCCGACTTGGAGGTGTACGAGGCACCGACCACGCCCAGGCCCATCTGCATGGCCAGCTTGCCGTTGCCCTTCTCGTTCACGGTCCGCTGAAGGCCGACCGTGCCGCCCGCGCCGGGCAGGTTGAACACCTGGACGCCGGTGGCGATCTTGGCGTCCTCCATCACCTTCGCGGCGGTCCGGGCGGTGGTGTCGTAGCCGCCACCGGGGGTGTTCGGGACCATGATCCGCAGTCCGCTGACCGGCTTGCCGTCGTTGCTGGAGCCGCCCTCGTTCTTGTCGGCGGTGGCGCCACAGGCAGCCAGGGCCAGCGCCGTGGCGGCGGCGACCCCCATGACCAGCACGTTTCTCCTAGTTGCCATCTTGTTTCTCTTCCGTTTCGAATGAGTCCAGCGGCAAGATGGTGGCCTCCACCCGGGCAGCTTGTCTGCGTTGTGTCACCAGCGGAAGTTGAGGTCTTTGTGGTCGCGGTCACGTCCCGGCGCCGCACGCTCGCCGGGCAGCTGCTGATCCTCCAGCTCGCGATCATCGTCGTGGTGCTGGTGGCGGTCGCCGCCGTCTCGCTGGCCCAGTCCGCGGCAACCTTCAACCGGGTCGAGGGGCGCCGGGTCGCCACCCTCGGCGAACGGCTCGGCGGCAGCCCCCTGCTCCGCGACCAGCTCGACCAGCCCGCGCCGGGCGAGGCCATCGCTCCGCTGGTGCAGAACACCTTCACCCAGTACGGCGTCACCTCGGTGACCGTCGCGAACGCCCGGGGTCGGGTGGTCGCCTCGACCAACCCGACGCTCGTGGGCAGCCTGGTGGTGCTCGGCGACCCAAGGGTGGCGGACGGCCGGAGCTGGTTCGGCGAGCTGGAGATCGACGGGTCGCGGCAGCTGGTGGCACAGGTGCCGGTGCTCGGCGACGACCCGAAGACGAAGAAGAACCTCGGGCGGTACCTGGGCGTGGTGGTGGTCGGCGAGGCGGCGCCGACCTGGTCGGAGCGGCTCGTCGGCGCCTCGTCCTACCTGCTCACCTACCTGGGCATCGCCTGCGGCCTCGGGGTGGTCGGATCGTGGCTGCTGGCCCGTCGGATCAAGCGGCAGACCCTCGGCCTGGAGCCCCGGGAGATCGCCGGGCTGGCCGAGCACCGGGAGGCGCTGCTGCACGGCATCGCCGAGGGGGTGATCGCGCTGGACCCGCAGCACCGGATCACCCTGGTCAACGCGGTCGGCCGACGGCTGCTCGACCTGCCCGAACACTGCCTCGGCCGCAGCCTCGCCGAGCTGCGGATCAACGGCCGGCTGCGGGACGTCCTGGCCGGCGCGGGTAGCGGCCCGGAGGCCCGGGATCAGGTGGTGGTCCGGGGCGGCCGGGTGCTGGTGATGAACCGGATGACGGTCCGCAAGGACGGCCACCGGCTCGGCTCCGTCACCACGCTGCGGGACCGGACCGAGCTGACCCGGCTGGAGCAGGAGATCGGCTCGTTCCGCAGCACCACCGAGCTGCTCCGGGCGCAGACCCACGAGTTCGCCAACCAGTTGCACACGATCTCCGGGCTGATCCAGATCGGCGAGCACGACGAGGTGGTCCGGTACGTCGACGCGCTGAGCCGGCACCGCGCCTCGCTCGACCTCACGGTGACCAGCCGGATCCACGACACGGCGGTGGCGGCGCTGCTGATGGCGAAATCGGCGGTGGCCGCCGAGCGCCGGGTGGAGCTGCGGGTCTCCGACCGGACCGGGCTGGACCGGCTGCCGCCGGAGCTGGCGGCGGACGTGGCCACCGTGCTCGGCAACCTGGTGGACAACGCGGTCGAGGCGGTGGCCGGCGACTCGTCCGACCGCCCCGCCTGGGTGGAGGTCGAGCTTCGCCAGGACGCCGCCTCGGTGGAGATCGTGGTCCGCGACTCCGGCCCCGGGGTCGCGCCGGAGCTGGCGCAGGAGGTGTTCACCCACGGCTTCACCACCAAGGCGGCCGAAGGCGGCGCGCGCGGCATCGGCCTCGCGCTCACCCGGCTGGTCTGCCACCGCCGAGGCGGCGAGGTGGCCGTGGCGAACACCGACGAGGGCGCGATGTTCACCGCGCGGATGTCGGTGCCCGCGAACGTGCGGCAGGAGGCGCGATGATCGACGTACTCGTCGTCGACGACGACTTCATGGTGGCCCGGATCCACCGTGGCTTCGTCGAGCGGATCGACGGCTTCCGGGTGGTCGGCGCCGCCAGCACCGGCGAGCAGGCCGTGGCCGCGGTGGACCAGCTCCGCCCCGACCTGGTCCTGCTCGACCTCTACCTGCCCGACATGTTCGGCCTGGACGTGGTGACCCGGATCCGGGCCGCCGGGCACGACTGCGACGTACTGGTGATCAGCGCCGCCCGGGAGGCCGAGGCGGTCCGCCGGGCGGTCCGCTACGGCGCCGTCAACTACCTGCTCAAGCCGTTCGGCTTCGACGAGCTGCGCAGCCGGCTGGAGCAGTACGCCGCCCGCCGCACCGCGCTGCGCGCGGCCGTCGTCGCCGACCAGGCCGACGTCGACCGGGTGCTGTCCCGCAGCGGCTCGCCCGCCGCCACCGCGCCCATGCCCCGGGGCCTCAGCCCGGAGACCGCCGAGCTGGTGGAACGCGCCCTGCGCGAGCATGAGGGGACGCTCTCGGCCAGCGAGTGCGCCGACCAGGTCGGCATCTCCCGGGTCAGCGCCCGCCGCTACCTGGAGCATTTCTCCGGCACCGGCCGAGCTGAGGTGACCCTCAAATACGGGGCCGCCGGCCGCCCCGAGCGCCGCTACACCTGGGTGGCCTGACCGGTCCGCATCGACCAGGGCCGGTGCGGGCTTAGCCGGCGGCGGCGTCGACCTGGGCGCGGGCGGTGTGCTTGGCCGCCTCGGCGACCGCCGGGAGCTGGGGCACGACGTCACGGTTCCTGCGCCCCACTCCGAGATCTTGGAGAGTTGCCGTTCGCCTGGAACGGCAACTGTCCAAGGTCCGGATACGCCGCTGGCCGGCACCCCGGGTTTCGGGGTGCCGGCCAGCGGTGGTTGTGTGTGGGTCAGCTGTTCCAGTGCTGGTGGACGATGTCGGTGGCCTGCTGCTCCCACTGGGCGTAGGCGTCCGGGTAGGCCGACACCTGCACGGTCTGCGCGGCCTCGGTCAGCGGCATGGTCTCCCAGCCGTCGACCTGCTTGAGGCCCTTCTCGAACGCCAGGGTCGCGTACTCGGGGTTAGTGATCTGCTCCGGCGTACCCCAACCACTGGAGGGGCGCTGCTGGAACAGGCCCAGCGAGTCGTGGTCGTTGGCGTCGCCGAGGTGGCCGAGGTTTTCCAGCTTCGACTCCTGCAGGCTCGTGGCGATGGAGATGACCGCGGCCCGCTCGGGCAGGCCGGCCTTCTTCGTCGCCGCGATGATCGCCTTGGCGTTGGCGGTCTGCTCGTCGTTCAGGTCGATGTGCGACTGGGCGCCCTGCACGCTCACCGCGACCGGCTTGGTGCTGTTCACCGGCTCGGCGGCGTGGGCGGCGACGGGACCGGCGAAGACGCCACCGGTGAAGGCCAGACCAGCAATACCCAGCACGCTCTTACGGAAGATCGTGTTCATGAGGGGTAGCTCCGTTCGGGGGTTGGCGCACACGCACCGACGGGGGTCGGCTGGGGGTGTGCGCAAGCACCACGTCAGGCGCTCAAGAAAGTCTTGGGGGGATCATCCAGGCGGACGGGGCGGGGGCCTCTTCGTCGCGCCGGGACCATGTACAACGACCGGCCGGCCACCATCATTCCCGGCGGCTGGGGCACCCGCCTCGACGGGCGGGTAGGGGGGCCGGTCACCCCGTCGGGCGGGGCGTGGTCCTCGGTCGTTCACCGGGTATAACGACCCCCACCGGCCGGCCATTCCGCCGCCGGGATGCCGCCGGTCACCCCGCGAACCGGACACTCCGCCCACCCGCGCACGATCGGTGGAACGCCATGGGTGCATCCGGGCCCCGGAGACACCCATGGCGTTCCACCCACCACCCGAGACCGGGCATGAACCGGACATCCGGCCCAGGCTGACTGCCCGCGTCGGCGCAACGTGACGACGTGGACGGATCGGCGCGTCCGCGCCAGCCCCACCACGGGCGACCCAGCCCGGCCCGCTTTGCTCTGCAGCCATCCACGCACCACCCTCCGCTCCGCAGCCGCTGCGTGGATGGCTGCAGAGCGAAGGCGGTGGTGGCGCACCTGCCGCCCGGCAGAGCCGGTGCGGATCAAACGGACAATCGGTCAGCGGGCGGCGGTCACGGCTCGAACTTGTAGCCCAGGCCCCGGACCGTGACGATGTAGCGCGGGGCGGACGGCTCCGGCTCGACCTTGGAGCGCAGCCGCTTGACGTGCACGTCCAGCGTCTTGGTGTCGCCCACGTAGTCGGCGCCCCAGACCCGGTCGATGAGCTGCCCGCGGGTGAGCACCCGGCCGGCGTTGCGAAGCAGCAGCTCCAGCAGCTCGAACTCCTTGAGCGGGAGCTGCACGGCGGCGCCGTCGACGGTCACCACGTGCCGCTCGATGTCCATCCGGACCGGCCCGGCCGCCAGGGTCGGCGCACCGGACTCGGTCGCGTCGGCGGTCTGCCGGCGCAGGACGGCCCGGATGCGGGCGACCAGCTCGCGCGGCGAGTACGGCTTGGTGACGTAGTCGTCGGCCCCGATCTCCAGGCCGACCACCTTGTCGATCTCACTGTCCCGGGCGGTGACCATGATGATCGGCACGTGGGACCGCTGCCGGAGCTGGCGGCAGACCTCGGTGCCCGACATCTCCGGCAGCATCAGGTCGAGCAGCACGATGTCGGCGCCGGTCCGGTCGAACTCGGTGAGGGCGGAGGGACCCGTCGCGGCGACGGAGACCTCGAAGCCCTCCTTGCGGAGCATGTAGGACAGGGCGTCGGAGAACGATTCCTCGTCCTCCACCACCAGTACGCGGCTCAACGGGGTGTTTCCTTTCCTGTGGTCAGACCTGCCGGAGCTCGGCCGGGCCGGCCTCGATCTCAGCGGAGGAGAGTGTCGCCTCCAGGTCGTCCGGGGGGCGGGCGGGCAGCCGGAGGGTGAACGTCGACCCCCCACCAAGAGTGCTCGACACATCCACCCGGCCGCCATGGTTGCTGGCGATGTGTTTGACGATGGCCAGGCCCAGGCCGGTGCCCCCGGTGGCCCGGGAGCGAGCCTGGTCGGCCCGGTAGAACCGCTCGAAGATCCGGTCGACCTCGTTCGGGGCGATGCCGATGCCCTGGTCGGCGACGGCGACCTCGACGTGCTCGTCGGTGGCCTGGGCGGTCACCCGGACCGTGGTGTCCTCGCCCGAGTAGTTGACGGCGTTCTCCACCAGGTTCGCCACGGCGGTGGCGAGCTGGCTGTCGCTCCCGTACGCGGTGAGCCCCCGCTGCCCGTCGACGACGATCTCCACGTGCCGGGCGGTGGCCGCGGTGCGGGTCCGGTCGATCACCTCGGCGATCACCCAGTCCAGCGAGACGGGTTCGGGGGCGGGCTGCGGCTCGGCGCCCTGGAGGCGGGTCAGCTCCAGCAGCTCCTGCACGAGCCGGCCGAGCCGGGTCGACTCGTGCTGGATGCGCTCGGCGAACCGCCGGGCGGCGACCATGTCCTCGGACAGCTCGGCCGGCCCGTCGCCCGTCGGCTCGGTGGCGTCGACAAGCGCCTCGGCGAGCAGTTGGAGGGCGCCGATCGGGGTCTTCAGCTCGTGGCTCACGTTGGCCACGAAGTCGCGCCGGACCCGGGCCAGTCGGTGCGACTCGGTGACGTCGGCGGCCTCGATCGAGATGTAACCGGCGCCCAGCCCCATGGCGCGCAGGTGCACACCGAGCGGGTTGTCCCCCGCGCTGTCGCGACCGCGGGGCAGGTCCAGCTCGATCTCGCGGCGCACGCCGGTGCGGCGGACCTGCCCGGCGAGGGTACGGATCAAGGGGTGCGCGGCGATGGAGCCGGGTGTCGCCCCGGTGCGGAGCAGGCCCATCGCCCGGGCGGCCGGGTTCACCAGCACCGGCATGTCGTCCGCGTCGAGCACCACCACGCCGGCGCGCAGCGCGTCGACCGTCTTGCGGCCGAGCCCGGAGAGCCCGCCCTGCTGGTCGTCGGGAATTGCGAGCCTCCCTGAGCTGCGGCGGGAGGCGCTGCCTCCCGGCGACACCGGCCGGCGCCGCCGCCATTCCTGGACGGGTCCGGACAGCAGCAGGCCGGCGACCAGTCCGGTCACCAACGCCACGGCCACCGCGACCGCCACCGCCCATTCCACCCGGCGATCGTAGGGTCATTGTTAACCCGGCCATCGGGCAGAACGGGACGAACCACTCTCACTTTCGGGAATGTTCACTCGCGGGCCCCGCGTCGTTCACCCGCGTTCATCTTGACGCCGGCTCCCCGGGCCTACCGTGGGTCGCGCACCTGCTCACGCCGTATCCGGCCATCCGGTCGGAAGGGCGAACACCGACCCCAGGAAGTGACGATGCGCGACGAGTTCCGGGCCGACCTGCAGATTGTCAGCCAACTGCTGGTGGACATGGCCGAGGGGGTGCGGGCGGCCATGCGACAGGCCACCCGGGGCCTGCTCACCGCGGACCGCTCCGCGTCCGAGACGGTGATCGCGCGGGACGCCGAGATCGACGAGCTGTACCGGCACGTGGAGGAGCGGGTCTGCGACCTGCTGGCCCGGCAGGCGCCGGTCGCCTCCGACCTGCGCGCCATGATCACCGCCCTGCACGTGGCCGCCGATCTGGAGCGGATGGGCGACCTCGCCGACCACGTCGCCAAGACGGCGCTGCGCCGGCACCCGTCGCCGGCGGTGCCGGCCGAGCTGCGCCCGGTCTTCACCGACATGGCCGCCATCGCCGACCGGATGGCCGAGAAGATCGCCTCGGTGCTGGCGAAGCCCGACGCCGACCTGGCCGCCGAGCTGGACCGCGACGACGACACCATGGACGACCTGCACAAGAGCCTCTTCGGCGTGCTGCTCGGCGATGACTGGCCGTACGGGGTGGAGACCGCGATCGACGCGACCCTGCTGGGCCGCTTCTACGAGCGCTTCGCCGACCACGCGGTGAACGCCGGCGAGCACGTGGTCTACCTGATCACCGGCGAGACCGCGCCCTCGGCGAGCTGAGCCGGACACGACGAAGGCCCCCGGTCACCCGGGGGCCTTCGTCGTCGGCGTCAGCGGCCCTGGTTGGCGACCGCGGCGGCGGCCTCCTTGGCCGCGTCCGGGTCCAGGTAGGTCCCGCCGAGGACCTGGGGGCGCAGGTTCGTGTCCAGGTCGTAGCGCAGCGGGATGCCGGTCGGGATGTTCAGCTTGGCGATCGCCTCGTCGGAGATCTCGTCGAGGTGCTTGACCAGGGCGCGCAGCGAGTTGCCGTGCGCCGCCACGAGCACGGTCCGGCCGGCCAGGATGTCCGGCACGATCGAGTCGTACCAGTAGGGCAGCATCCGTTCGACGACGTCCTTGAGGCACTCCGTACGCGGCATCAGCTCGGTCGGCAGCAGCGCGTAGCGGGGGTCGCCGACCTGCGACCACTCGTCGGCGTCGTCGATCGGCGGCGGCGGGGTGTCGTAGGACCGGCGCCAGAGCATGAACTGCTCCTCGCCGTACTCGTCCAGGGTCTGCTTCTTGTTCTTGCCCTGCAGGGCGCCGTAGTGCCGCTCGTTGAGCCGCCACGACCGGCGCACCGCGATCCAGTGCCGGTCGGCGGCGTTCAGCGCCAGCTCGGCCGTGCGGATGGCCCGGCGCATGACGCTCGTGTGCACCACGTCGGGCAGCAGGTTGTGCTCGCGGAGCAGCTCACCGCCGCGCCGCGCCTCGGTCTCGCCCTTGGCCGTCAGGTCGACGTCAACCCAGCCGGTGAAGAGGTTCTTGGCGTTCCAGTCGCTCTCACCGTGCCGCAGCAGGACCAGCGTCCCGACGGTGGGCCCCTCGCTCGCAGTCATGCGGATCATCCTGCCGTACCGCGTCGGCGGACACGCGGGGACGGGTCGTGACGACCACCACGTGGAAAAGCTGATGACCGGCGTTCCGGGGCGGGACTAGGTTGTAAGGCGCTGAGGATAGCTCGGTCATTACCAAAACGGGGGCGCGGGGATGCGGTCGGTGCGGGGCTGGTTCGGGGACACCACAGGCGGGCTGCCGAGGACCTTCTGGTACCTCTGGACGGGCACCCTGATCAACCGGCTCGGCTCGTTCGTCCTGGTCTTCCTGGCCATCTACCTCACCCAGGAGCGCGACTTCTCCGCCTCGCAGGCCGGCCTGGTCATCGGGCTCTGGGGCGTGGGCGGCGCGGTCGGCACCACGATCGGCGGCACCCTGACCGACCGGTGGGGACGCCGACCCACCCTGCTCACGGCGCACCTCGGCGCGGCCACCATGATGGTCGCGCTCGGCCTGGCCCGGCCGCTCTGGGCGGTGGCGCTTGGCGCGCTGCTGCTCGGCACCTTCGCCGAGGCCGCCCGTCCCGCGTTCGGCGCCATGATGGTCGACGTGGTGCCGGAGAAGGACCGGCTGCGCGCCTTCTCGCTGAACTACTGGGCGATCAACCTGGGGTTCGCCTGCGCCGCGGTGCTGGCCGGTGTCGCCGCCCAGTCCGGCTACCTGCTGCTCTTCCTCGTCGACGCGGCGACCACGCTGATCACCGCGCTGATCATCTTCACCCGGGTCGGTGAGACCCGGTCGGCGCACGCCGGCCCGGTGAGCAAGGGTGCGGCCGCCCCCGCGGGGGCCCTGCGGACCATCCTCCGCGACCGGGTGTTCCTGGGCTTCGTGGCGCTCAACCTGTTCGGCGCGCTGGTCTTCCTCCAGCACATCTCGATGCTGCCGATCGCCATGGGCGACTCCGGGCTGAGCCCGGCGACCTACGGCTCGGTGATCGCGCTCAACGGGGTGCTCATCGTGGTCGGCCAGCTCTTCGTGCCCAAGCTGATCAAGGGCCGGAGCCGCTCGCACGTGCTGGCGCTCGCCGCGCTGGTCATGGGCCTCGGGTTCGGGCTGACCGCGTTCGCCGACACCGCCTGGCTCTACGGCCTGACCGTGCTCATCTGGACGGTCGGCGAGATGCTCAACTCGCCGTCCAACGCCACCCTCATCGCCGAGCTGTCCCCCGCCGCGCTGCGCGGCCGGTACCAGGGCGCGTTCTCGCTCTCCTGGCAGCTCGCCGGGGCGACCGCGCCGGTCCTCGGCGGCCTGCTCCGGGAGCACGCCGGCAACACCGCCCTCTGGCTGGGCTGCGCCGTGGTCGGCGCCGTGATGGCGGTGGCCCACCTGATCTCCGGCCCGGCCCGGGAGCGGCGCGCGGCCCGGCTCCGCGGCGCGGGTGCCCTGGTCACGCCGGTCACCGTGGTCCGGACCCCGGTGCCGGAGGCGGCCGAGGCGGCGGCCACCGCGCCGGCCGAGCCGGTCCGCGCCGCCTCCTGAGGTACGCCGTCCGGCGGTCGTGATCAGCGCCACCAGGCGAACGCCGGGACGGGCCACTACGGTCAGCAGAGCGGATCGGTTAACAAACTTTCCCAGGAGGACGGGTGCGCGGCCTGCGGCGCTGGTGGGACGACACGGCCGGCGGACTTCCCGCCACCTTCTGGTACCTCTGGTCCGGCCTGCTCATCAACCGGGCCGGCGCCTTCGCCATGCTGTTCCTGTCGCTCTACCTGACCGCCTCGCGGGGCGCCTCGCCGTCGCTCGCCGGCCTGGTGGTCGGGGCGTACGGGGCCGGTGGCGCGGCCGGCACGCTGCTCGGCGGGGTGCTGGCCGACCGGTGGGGCCGGCGGTCCACCCTGCTCGCCGCCCATGTGGCCGCGGCCGGCCTGATGGTGGCGCTGGCGTTCAGCCGGCACCTGGCGGTGATCGCCGTGCTGGCCGCGCTCGTCGGGGTGGTGCACTCGATGCCCAGCCCGGCGTTCGTCGCCGCCATCGTGGACGTGGTGCCCGAGGCCCGCCGCTCACGCGCGTTCAACCTGCAGTTCTGGGCGTTCAACCTGGGCATGGCGGTGGCCTCGCTGCTGGCCGGGGTGCTCGCCGAGGCCAGCTTCCTGGCGCTGTTCCTGGTCGACGCCGCGACGACCCTGGCGGCCGCCGTGGTCATCGCGCTGAAGGTCCCGGAGACCCTGACCCGCCGCCCGGCGGTCACCCTGCGGGCGGTGGCGGGCCGGCGGCCAGGGCTGCACACCGCGCTGACCGACCGCACCTTCCTGACCTTCGTGGGGCTGACCTTCCTGCTGGCCGTGCTCACCATGCAGACCTCGACGATCATGCCGCTGGCGATGCGGAGCGACGGGCTGCGCCCCTCGGCGTACGGGCTGGTGGTGGCGCTCGGCGGCGCGCTGATCGTGGTCGGGCAGCTCTTCGTGCCCCGGCTCATCGAGCCCTACCGGAAGTCGACGGTCCTGGCGGTCTCCACCGGGCTGATGGCGCTCGGCTTCGGGGCGCTGACCGTCGCCGACGGACTGCCGCTCTACCTGGGCGCGGCGGTCGTGTGGACGGTCGGCCAGATGCTCGCCGCGCCGCCGAACGCGCAGATCAACGCGGATCTCGCCCCGCCCGAGCTGCGGGCCCGCTACCAGTCGGTGTTCTACCTGACCTTCCCGGCCGCGTCCTTCGTGGCGCCGGCGCTGGGCGGGCTCAGCCTCCAGCACCTCGGTGAGCGGCACTGGCTGGTGGTGGGTGCCCTGGGCCTGGTCGCGGCGGCCGGTCACCTGCTCGCCGGGCCGCCCCGGGAGCGCCGGGTGGCCGCGCTGCGCGCCGCGGCACAGCGGTCGGAGACGGTGTCGGCGGGGCACTGAAACGTCCCCGGAAACGGCTCGAGCGCCCACCACGACCCCCGTCGTGATGGGCGCTCGGACCGTACGCCCGGCGGCGGCGGGCGACCCTCACCCCCGTAAGCGTCGCCCGCTCGCGCCGCCGGTCCACGGGTGGCACCGTCCCCCAACGGTGAACTCCACCCGATCCCTCGCACCTCGCTTGCGCGGATCTGATCGATCCGCCGCTCCCCCGAACGATTCCAAGCGTGGCGCGGTGCAATAAAGTTAGTTCGCCCGGATTCCGGATTCAACCCGGATCGCTGTCTTGCCCGTCACAGCACCCGTGTCGGAAACCCGGCTGTCCCTGCTCCGGTCTCTTCCCTGGCCAACAAGCGAATCCCCGCCGGCCATTCCCCTAAACCTCAGCCGTCCTCGCGATTCGGGTTCTCGGTCCGGAAGAAGTTGCTCTGCCGGCCGTCCCGCATCTGCTCCTGGTAGATCAGGTTCAGTCCGCGCAGGTCGAAGGTCCGGAACCAGTCGTCCCAGCTGACCTCGCGGATCCGGCTGCTCTCCCGGTATCCGGGGATGTTGAACGTCAGCACGCCGGGGCGATCGTCGCGCTCCGTGCCCGCGATCGTGGCGGGCTTGGCGTTGCGGGCCCGGGCCCACCGCTGGATGACCTCGTGGTTGGTCGTCACCAGGCTCCGCCCGGGACGTTCGGGGCGATCGTCCAGAGACATGATCTGCTGGGACGAACCCACCGACCGGGACGCCGACCGCCCGCTCCGGATCTGGGTGGTCGTCGCGGCCGTACCCCGTGCCAGGGCCGGCCCTGGTGCGGCGGCCGCCTTCCGCGCCGGGGCCGCCTTCGCCCGGGTGCCGGCCGCCTTCCTCGCCGGCACCGCCCGGGCACCCGTGGCCTTCCGCGCGGGCGCGGCCTTCGCCCGGGTGCCCGCGGCCTTCTTCGCCGGGGCCGCCTTGGCGCGAGCGCCCGCCGTCTTCTTCGCGGGCGCGGCCTTCGCCCGGGCACCCGCCGTCTTCCGCGCGGGGGCGGCCTTCGCCCGGGTGCCCGCGGCCTTCTTCGCCGGGGCCGCCTTCGCGCGGGCACCGGTGGCCTTCGCGGCCGGCGCGGCCTTGGCCCGCGACGGCGCGGTCCGGCGCGCCGCGGTCGTCTTCTTCGCCGCGGCCGTCTTCTTGGTCGCCGACGGGCGGCCGGCCGGGCCGGTGCTCTTCCGGGCCGCCCCGCCCTGCTCGGACCGCAGCGTCCGGACCATGGTCTTCACCAGGTCCGGCTTGCGCATGGTCGAGATCCCCGAGACCCCGCGCCGGCGCAGCTGGCCCCGGATGTCGTCGACCTTCATCCGGGAGATCTCGGATTCGTTGATGCCCGGGGTGTTCGCCGTCTGGTTGCCCGGCTTGCGTTTGGTCGCAGTCGTGCCGCGACTTGAGCTGTTGCGCTGAGCCATGGGACACGCTCCTCGACAGTCCGTCCTCGGCACGCGGTGGGTCCCAATGCCGCACCGCGCGGTGCGGCATACCCGTCAGGAGGGGTCCGAACCTCCGGCGGCCGATCCGGCCGGGGCCGTGGGCTCGAAGAGGTGCGCGAACGCGGCCAGGTTGGCCGTCGACTCGCCCCGCTTGACCCGCCACTCCCACTCCCGGCGGATGGCGGTGCCGAAGCCGATCTCCAGCATGCTGTCGAAGGACTCGTCGGCGTAGGTCAGCACGGAGCCGAGCAGCCGGTCCAGCTCGTCGGAGTCCACCCCGGCCAGGTTGACCCGCCCGGTCAGGTAGACGTCGCCGACCGCGTCGATGGAGAACGACACCCCGTACATCCGGGCGTTGCGCTGGAGCAGCCAGGCCCACAGCTCCTCGCGTCGCTCGTCGGGCTGGCGCATCACGAACGCCTCGACCCGCAACGCGTGCTCGCCGACGATCAGGTTGCAGATCGTCTTGAGCTTGTGGGTGCCCGGCAGGGTGACCGCGTACGACGTCTCGCCGGTGGACTCCCACTCCAGCTCGCGCTCGGCGCAGACGGCCTCGATCAGCGCGGCGACCTCACTCCTGCGGCTCATCGCACCCACTCTACGGCCGCCCAGCGGAGGCCGCCGGGCACGGCGGCGCTCACCAGGAACAGGTGAGAGCGGGGTCGCCGAGCCGGCCGGCCAGCCGCACCCGGTGCTCGGCCATCGCCTCGCCGTAGACGGCGAGCAGGCCGGAGACCGTGCGGTTCCAGGAGAAGTCTCGGGCGTGCCGCTCGGCGCCCCGCGCCAGGGCGGCCCGGCGCCGGCGCTCGGGCAGCAGGCGGGCCAGCGTACGGGCCCAGTCGACCGGGTCGTGGCCGTCGATGAGCACCCCGCTGACGCCGTCCCGGACGGCGGTCACCAGCCCACCCACGGCGGCGGCCAGCACCGGCGTGCCGCACGCCTGGGCCTCCAGCGCGACCAGCCCGAACGACTCGTTGTGCGAGGGCACCGCGACCAGGTCGGCCGCGCGGTAGAGGGCGGGCAGGTCGTCGCCGGTCTGCGGCGGGAGGAACCGCACCCGGTCGGCGACGCCGAGCGAGCCGGCCAGCTCGATGAGGGCGGTGGGCCGGTCCAGCCCGGTGCCGCTCGGGCCCCCGCAGATCACCACGGTCACCTCGTCGGCGAGCGCGGGCTCCCGCTCGCGCAGTGCCGCGACCGCCCGGATCAGCACGTCCGGGGCCTTGAGCGGCTGGATCCGGCCGACGAAGGCCACCACGTAGCCGCGGGCCGGCAGGCCGAGGCGGCGGCGGGCCGCCAGCATCGCCGCGTCCCGGTCGCCGGGGGCCGGGCGGAAGCGGTCGAGGTCCACGCCGGGCTCCACCACGGCCACCCGGGTGGGCTCGGCGTCGTACCTGTCGATCAGGTCGCGGGCCTCGACCCGGGTGTTGGCGACCAGCCGGTCGGACTCGGCGATCACCTGCTCCTCGCCGATGACGCGCGCCTTGGGCTCGGGCCGGTCACCGGCGGCGAGCTGGGCGTTCTTGACCTTGGCCAGGGTGTGCGCGGTGTGCACCAGCGGCACGCCCCAGCGCTCCTTGGCCAGCCAGCCCACCTGACCGGAGAGCCAGTAGTGCGAGTGGATCAGGTCGTAGTGGCCCGGCGGGCGGGCCGCCTCGGCGCGGAGCACCCCGGCCGTGAAGGCGCAGAGCTGGCCGGGCAGCTCCTCCTTGGTCAGCCCCTCCAGGGGGCCGGCCGTGACGTGCCGGACGCTCACCCCGGGCGCCATCTCGACCACCGGCGGCAGGTCGCCGGAGGTGGCCCGGGTGAAGATCTCCACCTCGACGTCGGCCTCCGCCAGCCGTCGGGCGATCTCCAGGATGTAGACGTTCATGCCGCCCGCGTCGCCCGTGCCGGGCTGGTGCAGCGGCGAGGTGTGCACGGAGAGGGTGGCGATCCGGCGCGGCCGCGGCCACGGCAGGGCACCTCGCTGACGACCGACACCGGTGTGCAAATCCGCCACGTCCGCTCCCTCTGTCACGGTTGATGCCGTCGCGCACGACCGGCGCTTCTCGGTCAACCTCCGCGCCGGATGTCATCTTCCCCATCGGGCTTCGGAAATGCGCCGCGGCGGGTCCCCGGCGTGACGGACCTCATCACCGCGCCGGGCGTGGCGCCGGGTGAGAATGACCGGATGAGCTCAGTCGCCATCGTCACCGGGGCGTCCAGCGGGATCGGCGCGGCCACCGCCCGCCGGCTGGCCGCCGAGGGTTTCCACGTGCTCGCCGCCGCGCGGCGTACCGACCGGCTGGCCGGCCTGGTCGCCGAAATCGAGGCGGCCGGCGGCGCGGCCACCGCGGTGGAGTGCGACGTGACCTCGGACGGGTCGGTCGCCGGCCTCGCCGCCGCGGCCGCCGCCGCGCCCGGCCCGGTCACCCTGCTGGTGAACAACGCCGGTGGGGCGCGCGGCCTCGATCCGGTGGAGTCGGCGGACGTCGGCGACTGGCAGTGGATGTACGACGTCAACGTGCTGGGCACGCTCCGGGTCACCAAGGCGCTGCTGCCCGCGCTGGAGTCCTCCGGCGCCGGCACGATCGTGATCGTCAGCTCCACCGCCGGGCACGTCGTCTACGAGGGCGGCGGCGGCTACACGGCCGCCAAGCACGCGCAGACCGCGATCGCCGGCACGCTGCGGCTGGAGCTGTGCGGCCGGCCGGTCCGGGTCATCGAGATCGACCCCGGCATGGTGAAGACCGAGGAGTTCGGCCTGGTCCGCTTCGGCGGCGACGCCGACCGGGCCGCTGCCGTCTACGCCGGGGTGGCCGAGCCGCTGGTGGCCGAGGACGTGGCCGACTGCGTCGCCTGGTGCGCGACCCGCCCGCACCACGTCAACATCGACCAGCTCGTGGTCCGCCCGCTGGCCCAGGCCGCCCAGCACAAGGTGCACCGGACAACCTGATGGTCCGGCCGCTCGGGTTCGTCACCCGGGGCACGACGAATCCGAACCGGCTCCGGCGGGTCGACAACTGGATCGCCGCGACCTGCGGCGACGCGCTGCGCGCCGCCGCCGACCCGGTCGTCGTCGACCTGGGCTACGGCGCCACCCCGGTGACCGCCGTCGAGCTGCGGGCCCGGCTCGCCGCCGCGGTCCGCGCCGACGTCCGGGTGGTCGGGCTGGAGATCGATCCGGTACGCGTGGCCGCCGCCCAGCCGGCCGCCGACCCGCCCGGGCTCACCTTCGCCCGGGGCGGCTTCGAGCTGGCCGGGCTGCGCCCCGCCCTGGTGCGCGCGTTCAACGTGCTGCGCCAGTACGACGAGAGCGAGGTGGCCGACGCCTGGCGTACGGTCACCGGGCGGCTCGCCCCGGGCGGGCTGCTGGTCGAGGGCACCTGTGACGAGTTGGGCCGGCTCGGCGCCTGGGTGCTGCTCGACGCCACGGGCCCGCGCACGCTGACCCTGGCCGCGAGGCTCACCACCCTGGAGAGCCCGGCCCAGCTCGCCGAGCGGCTGCCCAAGGCGCTCATCCACCGCAACGTTCCCGGCGAACCGATCCACGACCTGATCCAGGCCCTGGAGAGCGCCTGGCACTCCACCGCCGGCTACGCCCCCTTCGGCCCACGCGACCGCTGGACCCGAACGGTCGCCGCGGTGCGGGCGGCCGGCTGGCCGGTCCTGGACCGCCCCCGCCGCTGGCGCCTGGGCGAACTCACCGTTCCCTGGCCCGCCATCGCCCCCACCTGACCCGTGGGCACCCCGGGGGTCAGATGGCGCAGTTGATCAGGACGGGTTCGGGGTGGAGGGTCACGCCGAGGCGGGTCTGCACGCCGTCGCGGATCTCGCGGGCCAGGGCGATCAGGGCGGCGGTGCTGGCGGCACCGGTGCGGTTCGTGAGGGCGAGGGTGTGCTTGGTGGAGATGGCGACGCCCTCGGGGCCGGTGTGGCCCTTGCCGAAGCCGGCGCGGTCGATCAGCCAGGCCGCACTCACCTTGACCATGTCCCCGGGGCACGGCCAGGACGGCGGCTCGCCCAGGTCGGCGGCACGCTCCCGGAGCCGCTCGTAGGCCTCCGGCTCCAGTACGGGGTTGGTGAAGAACGAGCCCACCGACCAGGTGTCCGGGTCCTGCGGGTCGAGCACCATGCCCTTGCCGGCGCGCAGCCGCCGCACGGTGGCCCGGGCGTCCGCCAGCGGCACCCGGTCGCCCACCTCGACGCCGAGCGCGCGGGCCAGCTCGGCGTAGCGGACCGGGCCGGAGAGCGGGGAACGGGTGAGCCGGAAGTCGACCGAGAGCACCACCCAGCGGTCGCTGTACTTGAAGATGCTGCCCCGGTAGGCGAACCCGCAGTCCGCCGCCGGGATGCGGACCACCGTGCGCCGGGTGCGGTCGTACGCCGCCACAGCGGTGATCGTCTCGGCCACCTCCTGGCCGTACGCGCCGACGTTCTGGATCGGGGTGGCGCCGGCCGAGCCGGGAATGCCGGAGAGGCACTCCAGCCCCGACCAGCCGCGCTCGACGGTGGCGGCGACCAGGTCGTCCCAGGGCTCGCCGGCCTCGACGCGTACCGTGACCGTGTCGGCGTCCTCGGCGACCACCTGGAAGCCCCGGGAGCGGATCAGCACGACGGCGCCCGGGAAGCCCTGGTCGCCGATCACCACGTTGCTGCCGCCGGCCAGCAGCAGGACGGCCTGCTCCCGCGCCTCCGCCTCCTGGACCTTCCGGACGATCTCGTCGGCGCTGGTGGCGATCTCCAGCCGCCCCGCGGGGCCGCCGAGGCGCAGCGTGGTGTAACGCGCCAGGGTGGCCGGGTCGGTCGGGTCGGCTCGGGTCGTCGGTTCGGCGTAGACGTCTGACACGCCTCTCACCCTAGGCTGAGGGGTAGCCGCGGCACCCACTGGTGGCCCGGTCACCCCCGGGAGGATTGCGATGAGCAGACTGCACGGCACGAAGGACTTCTGGATCGGCGCGTTGCGGACGGAGGGTCCCGCCTTCGCCGCCGCCGTCGCGGAGGCACCCCCCGACACACCGGTGCTGTCCTGTCCCGGCTGGACAGTCTCCGACCTCGCCCGTCACCTCACGAGGATGTACGTCTGGGCCCGCACGGTGGTGACCGCCGGGACGACCAGCCGCCCGGAGCGGCACGACCCGGAGCCGCCGGCCGGCCTCACGCCGGCCCAGTGGTACGGGCAGGAGTACGAGCGGCTTCTGGCGCTCTTCGAGACGCTGGATCCGGAGGCCCCGGCGTGGAACTTCGCCCCGCAGCCGAAGAAGGCTGCCTTCTGGCCGCGCCGGGCCGCGCACGAGACCGCGGTGCACCGCTGGGACGCCCAGCTCGCGATCGGCGCGGGCGAGCCGATCGAGGCCAAGCTCGCGGCCGACGGGGTGAGCGAGGTGCTGGACACCTGGCTGCCGGCGGGCCGGCGGATCCAGCCGGGTCAGTGGCACGGGGTGGTCCAGCTGACCGCGACCGATGCCGCCCAGGAGTGGTACCTGCGGCTGCGCGGCGAGGGGATGGCCCTGCTGGACACCGCGACGATCCTCGACCACGACGAGCACCACGCCCGGGCGCAGCTCACCGGGACCGCCAGTGACCTGCTGCTGGCGGTGATGGGCCGGATCAGTTTCGACGCCCTCGGGGTGGCCGGCGACCGCCGCCTGCTCGACGGGCTGCGGGTGGGCTGACCCCGCCGGGGGGTCGTGCGGACATCGGGCGGAGAGCGGCGTTTCCCACCGGAGCGCCACTCTCCGCCTTTTTCCGGACCCTCTGAGAGCGCTCTCTTGACACCGTCCGGGGCAGCCACCACCCTGTCGTGAGAGCGCTCTCTGAGTACCGGAACCGCCCGCCACCACCCGATACACCTAGAGGGGTCAGATAAGAGATGGTCACCTTCACCCGCCGCCGCCTGGCCGCGGTGGCCCTGGTCGCCACCACCGCCCTGCTGGGCGCCACCGCCTGCGGGGGCGGTGACGACGAGGCCGCCGCCGGTGGCCCGGTCACGCTCACCGTCGACGTCTTCGGCCAGTTCGGCTACGACGAGCTCTACAAGGAGTACATGGCCAGCCACCCCGACGTGAAGATCGTCGAGCGGGGCACGGGCAGCAACCTGGACGAGTACTCGCCGAAGCTCACCCAGTGGCTCGCCGCGGGCAAGGGCGCGGGCGACATCGTCGCCATCGAGGAGGGCCTGCTCGTCGAGTACAAGGCCAACCCGCAGAACTTCGTGAACCTGCTCGACCACGGCGCCGCCGACCTGAAGGGCAACTTCCTCGACTGGAAGTGGAACCAGGGGCTCACCGCCGACGGCAAGCAGCTCGTCGGCCTCGGCACCGACGTCGGCGGCATGGCCATGTGCTACCGCAAGGACCTGTTCGCCAAGGCGGGGTTGCCCACCGACCGCGAGGCGGTCTCGAAGCTCTGGCCCACCTGGCCGGACTACATCAAGGTCGGCGAGCAGTTCAAGGCGAAGAACACCGGTGCCTCGTTCCTCGACGCCGCGACCAACACGTTCAACACCATCCTGCTCCAGACCGCCGGCAACACCAGCGGCTACAGCTACTACGACACCAGCGACAAGCTGGTCGTCGACAGCAACCCGGCGGTCCGGCAGGCGTACGACACCACCATGGACATCATCGACTCCGGCCTGTCCGGCCGGTACGGGTCGTGGTCGGAGGAGTGGGTCTCCGCGTTCAAGCAGTCGAAGTTCGCCACCGTCGCCTGCCCGGCCTGGATGACCGGCGTCATCGAGGGCAACGCCGGCCCGGGCGCCAAGGGCAAGTGGGACATCGCCCAGGTCCCCGGCAACGGCGGCAACTGGGGCGGCTCCTTCCTCGCGGTGCCGAAGCAGGGCAAGCACCAGGCCGAGGCGATCGAGCTGGCGAAGTTCCTGACCAGCGCCAAGGGCCAGATCGGCGCGTTCAAGGCCAAGGGACCGCTGCCCTCCTCGCCGCAGGCGCTGGCGGACCCGGCCATCGTCGACTCGACGAACGCGTACTTCTCGGCGGCACCGGTCGGCAGGATCTTCGCCGAGGGCGCCAAGAGCCTGAAGCCGGTCTACATGGGCCCGAAGAACCAGGCCGTCCGCACCGAGGTGGAGAACGCCGTCCGCTCGGTGGAGCTGGGCAAGCGCAGCCCGGAGCAGGGCTGGGCCGACGCGGTCGGAAACGCCAAGAAGGCCGCTGCCAAGTAACCCGAGCCAGGCGTGCGGGCGGTCCCCGGTCGACGGGGTGCCGCCCGCACGGCGGAAAGGAGTCCCGGGCCATGGCAGTCCAGCTCGACGCCCGCCCGCCGGTCGCACCGGCGCCCGGCACCACCCGCCCCTGGAGGGGCGTCCGGCTCAGCCGGTTCGACACGAGGTACTCGCCCTACCTGTACATCGCCCCGTTCTTCCTGCTCTTCGGCGTCTTCGGGATCTACCCGCTGGCCTACACCTTCTGGGTCTCGCTGCACGACTGGGACCTGCTCGGCGCCGACCACCCGTTCGTCGGGCTCGACAACTACAGCGAGTTGCTGGCGGACCCGGACTTCTGGCACTCGGTGGTCAACACCCTGGGCATCTTCGTCATCTCCACGGTCCCGCAGCTGCTGCTCGCGCTCTGGCTGGCCAACCTGCTCAACCGGCAGCTCCGGGCCCGGACCACCTGGCGGATGGCGGTGCTCATCCCGAACGTCACCTCGACGGCCGCGGTGGCGATCGTCTTCGCGGTGCTCTTCGGCCGCGACTTCGGCATGATCAACTGGCTGCTCGACCACGTCGGCGTCGACGCGATCGACTGGAAGGCCAACCGGCTCGCCTCCTGGGTGGCCATCTCCGCCATGGTCGACTGGCGGTGGACCGGCTACAACGCGCTGATCTTCCTGGCCGCCATGCAGGCCATCCCGCGCGACCTCTACGAGTCCGCGGCCATCGACGGCGCCGGCCGGGCCCGGCAGTTCTGGTCGATCACCGTGCCGCTGCTCAAGCCGACGATCATCTTCGCGGTCATCATCTCCACCATCGGCGGCCTCCAGCTCTTCACCGAGCCCCGCCTGTTCAACTCGGGCACCAACGCGATCCGCGGCGGGCCGCTGCGCGAGTCGCAGACCGTGACCATGTACATGTTCGAGAACGCCTTCGCGCCGCACTACAACTTCGGCTACGGCTCGGCGATCGCCTGGCTGCTCTTCGCGCTCATCGCGGTGGTCGCGGCCGTCAACGTCCTGCTCCTCCGCCGGCTCGGCGGCGGCGCGCGCAAGGAGGACTCCCGATGACCCGCCTCTGGTCGGCCGGCCGGCTCACCTACCTGGCGCTGGCCGTCACGGCCCTGATGTCGATCTTCCCGATCTACTGGATGTTCGTGGTGGCGAGCCGGACCAGCGACGCGATGGGCCAGATCCCGCCGCCGCTCACCCCGGGCGGCAACCTCGGGGCCAACATCGCCCGGCTGTTCACCAACACCGACGCGTACTTCCTCACCGGGCTGATCAACTCGGCGATCGTGGCCGGCACGGTCACCGTCTCCGTGGTCTTCTTCTCCACCCTGGCCGGGTTCGCCTTCGCCAAGCTGCGCTTCCGCGGGCGCAACGCGCTGCTGCTGGTCATCGTGGCCACCATGATGGTGCCCACCCAGCTCGGCGTGATCCCGCTCTACCTGCTGATGACGAAGCTGAACTGGAACGACCGGCTACCGGCGGTCATCGTGCCCGCGCTGGTCACCGGGTTCGGCGTGTTCATGATGCGCCAGTACGCCGGCCAGGCCGTCAGCACCGAGCTGATCGAGGCCGCGCGGATGGACGGCTGCAACACCGCGCGGATCTACTGGAACGTGGTGCTGCCCGCGCTGCGCCCGGCCGCCGCCGTGCTGGGCCTGCTCACCTTCATGACCACCTGGAACGACTTCCTGTGGCCGTACGCGGTGCTCAACGATCCGGAGAACCCGACCGTGCAGCTGTCGCTGCGGGCCCTGTCCGACGGCTACTACCAGGACATGTCACAGGTGTTCACCGGGACGGCCATCGCCACCCTGCCCCTGCTGCTGGTGTTCGTCGCGTTCGGCCGCCAGATCATCGGCGGGATCATGGAAGGCGCCGTGAAGGCATGACGGAACTCCGGTTCCCCGCGGGCTTCGTCTGGGGGCGGCCACCGCCGCTGGAGCGGGTCGCCACCGATCACCCGGGGCTACCGTTGATCATCGCGGAGAACGGTGGGGCCTTCCCCGACCGGGACACCGACGGGACCGGCCGGGTGGCGGACACCGACCGGATCGCCCACCTCGACGGGCACCTGCGCGCCGCGCACGACGCGGTCGCCCGCGGCGTCGACCTGCGCGGTTATCTCGTATGGTCGTTGCTGGACAACTTCGAATGGGCCGAGGGCTACCGGAAGCGGTTCGGGATCGTCCACGTCGACTACCTGACCCGGCGGCGCACACCGAAGGAGAGTGCCCGTTGGTACCAGGAGGTGATCTCCCGGAACGGGCTGTGACGAGGCGGTGGTGACGGGGATGACGACGGCGCAGCGACCGACCCTGGAGGCGGTGGCCAGACGGGCGGGGGTGTCCCGGGCCACGGTCTCCCGGGTGGTGAACGGCTCCACGACCGTCGCCGAACCGATCCAGCAGGCGGTCCGCCGGGCCGTGGCGGAACTGGGGTACGTCCCGAACCTCGCCGCCCGCAGCCTGGTCACCCAGCGCACCGACTCGATAGCGCTGGTCCTGCCCGAGGCGGCGACCCGGGTGTTCTCCGACGACCAGGTCTTCCCCGGCATCATCCGCGGCGCGGCCCAGGAGCTGGAGGCGGCCGACAAGCAGCTCGTGCTCATGCTGGCCGGCTCGCCGGCCGGCCACGAGCGGGTCGAGCGCTACACCACCGGGCGGCACGTCGACGGCGTGCTGTTCGCCTCCCTGCACGGCGAGGACCCGCTCCCCGGGCGGCTGGCCGAGCTCGGCATCCCGGTCGTGTGCAGCGGCCGCCCGCTGGACGGCGCCCAGGTGCCGTACGTCGATGTCGACCACGTCGGCGGGGTGGCCGAGGCGGTCCGTCACCTGATCGCGAACGGTCGGCGGCGGATCGCCACCATCGCCGGGCCGCAGGACATGGTCGCCGGCATCGAGCGGCTGATCGGCTACCGGGAGACGGTCGCCGCGGCCGGCCTGCCGGAGCTGATCGCGTACGGCGACTTCACCCGGGAGTCGGGCACGGCGGCCATGCGGCAACTGCTCGCCACCGACCCCGAGCTGGACGCGGTGTTCGCGGCGTCCGACCTGATGGCGCACGCCGCGCTGCGCACCCTGCGGGAGGCCGGCCGGCGGGTGCCGGACGACGTGGCGATGATCGGGTTCGACGACATCGAGACGGCGGCGTACACCGAGCCGCCGCTGACCACCGTGAAGCAGCCGATAGTGGAGCTGGGGCGGGCGATGACCCGGCAGCTGCTCCGGATCGCCGCGGGCGAGCAGGTCGAGCAGGCTCTGCTGCTCCCCACCGAGCTGGTCGTCCGCGACTCCGCCTGAGCCGGTAAACCCGTCGCCAGCGGGGGTCGCCGGCCCTAGGGTCGGCCGGATGACCGAGGACCTGATCAGACCTGCCCGCCCCGAGGACGCGCCCGGTGTCGTGGCGCTGCGCACCGTCGTCCACCCGTACCTGGTGCGCGGCGTCGAGTCGACCCGCCGCATGATCGCCCAGCCGCCGCCCGGCGAGGACTGGGCGGCCTGGGTGGCGGAGGTGGACGGGCAGGTGGTCGGCTGGGTGTCGGCGTATCGGAACAGCGCCACCTCGGCGGCGAACGTCGGGGAGGTCTCCACCCTGCACGTCCACCCCGCGCACCGGCTCCGGGGGCTCGGCACCGCCCTCCTGGCGGCCGCTCTCGACCACCTGCGCCTGCTCGGCGCGAAGCGGCTGCTCACCTGGTCGCAGCCCGAGTCCCTGCCGTTCGCCCGACGGCACGGCTTCACGCCCAGCCGCGAGCTGCGCTACTCGGCGCTGGACCTCCGGCCCGCCCCGCCGATGCCCGAGCCGCCGCCCGGCGTGCGGCTGCTGTCGGCCGCCGAGGTGGACCCGCGCCGGATCCACCAGGTGGACGCCGAGGCATCGCGGGACGAGCCGGGCGACGTCCCGACCGACGCGCTCGGCTACGACACCTGGCACCACGAGGTCTGGGAGAACGTGGGCCTGGACAAGGGCGCCAGCACGCTGGCCGAGGTGGACGGCACGCTGGCCGCCGTCAGCCTGGTCAAGCGGGACGGCGACCGGATGTGGTCGGACTTCACCGGCACCGTCCCGGAGCATCGTGGCCGGGGGCTGGCCCGGCTGGCGAAGCAGGCGGCGCTGCACCGGGCCGCGACCTCCGGGGTACGCACCGCGTACACCTCGAACGACGAGGCGAACGGGCCGATGCTGGCGATCAACGCCCGGCTCGGCTACCGGCCGGTCGGCAGCCAGTGGTCCTGCGTGCGCGACCTCACCTGACCCCGGCGAACAGGTCGTCCTCCGGCAGCGAGACCGGCACCCGGGCCTCGGCCAGCTCGTAGTCCTCGGTGGGCCAGGCCCGCCGCTCGATCTCCCGCGAGTGGGCGAAGAACGGGTGGGCCGGGTCCGTCTGGGTGGTGTGCGCCCGCAGCGCCCGGTCACGGGTGGCGAAGTACCGGGCGCACTCCACCCGGGTCGTCACCCGGGGCTCGGGCAGGTTCTCCGGCAGCTCCCGCAGCACCTCCGCCATGGCCGAGGGCAGCCCGGCGGCGCGCGTGGCGTCATGCAGGACCTGGAACCAGGAGCGACTGAACGAGAGCAGGTAGTAGAGCTTCGCCACCGCCCAGGCCGGGCCGCTTCCCGGGTACGCGGCGGGGTCGGCGGCGGCGTCGAAGGCGTGCCGGGCCACCCGGTGGGCCATCAGGTGGTCGGGGTGCGGGTAGCCGCCGCTGGGGTCGTAGCTGACGATCACCTGGGGCCGGAGCTCGCGGACCAGCGCCACCAGGGGAGCCGCCGCCACGGCGACCGGGAGCCGGGCGAACGCGTCGGCGGGTAACTCGGCCCCGTCGGCGGGCAGTCCGGAGTCGACGAAGCCCAGGAACCGCTGCCGCGCGCCGAGCACGGCCGCGGCGGCGGCCATCTCCGCCGCGCGGACCCGGCCCAGGTCCGCGCGGACCTCCGGCCGGTCCTCGGCCGGGTTGAGGATGTCGCCGCGCTCGCCGCCGGTGCAGGTCGCCACCAGCACGTCCACCCCCTCGGCGGCGTACCGGGCCAGGGTGGCGGCGCCCTTGCTGGACTCGTCGTCGGGGTGGGCGTGCACGGCCAGCAGCCGCAACGGGGTGGACATCGGACTCCTCTCGTCGGCTCCGGTCGAGTCTCGTCAGCTCCGGTCGAGTCTCGTCAGCTCCGGTCGAGGCCGGCGGCCAGCTGCGCGAAGGTGCGCGTTCCGGCCACGGCGAGGGCCGCCGCCACCTCGTCCTCGCCGCGCCCGGCCCGGATCAGCCGGAACGCCTCGCCGAACAGCACGCGGTAGGCCCCGGCGAGCTGCGCCGCGAGCACCCGCACGGGCACGTCGTCCGCGCCGGTTCCGCGTTCGGCGGCGAGCCGGGCGGCGAGGGCCCGTTCGCGCAGCTCGTGCAGCTCGCGGAGGCGGGCGGTGAGCGCCGGGCTGTCCTCGATCAGCCGGACGAACGGCTCTCCCGCGAAGCCGACCAGGGCGTCTCGCCGGGCCACCGCTTCCGCGTACCGCCTCTGGAGGGCGGCCAGTACCCGCTCCCCGGCGGGCCGGTCGGCGACGGTCGCCGCCAGCAGGGCGACGAAGTCGTCGGCGATGTCGAGGGCCAGGTCCTCCTTGCGCGGGAAGTAGTTCGTCACGGTCATCTTCGCGACCCCGGCCGCCTCGGCGATCTCGGCGATGGTGACCCGCTCGTAGCCGCGGGCCAGGAACAGCCGGGTCGCCACGTCGGAGATCGCCTGCCGGGTCAGCCGCTTCTTGCGGTCGCGCAGCCTCTCACTCACCCCGACAGCATACATGTGCTCGACCTAAAATTAGGTTGAGCATAAAAACTGCGGTCCGTAGCGTACGACCGGACCGGAGGGAGGCAGCGATGAACCTGCGCATCACCTGGTGAACCCGTTGCCGGGCCCGCCCCGCGGCGGGCCCGGCTCAGCCCGCAGCGACCCGGACGGCGGTCGCGTAGGTGTCGGCGCCGAAGAGCACCAGCCGCGCCTCGACGACGTACGTCGGGGTGGCCGCGTGCAGCGCGGCCAGCGCCTGGGCCACCGCGTCCTCGACGGGCCAGCCGTAGATGCCGGCGGAGATCAGCGGGAAGGCGACGCGCGCCGCGCCCAGGCCGTCGGCGATCCGGAGGCAGTTGGCGTAGCAGTCGCGCAGCAGCACCGACCGGTCCTCGCGCGGGGAGAAGACCGGCCCCACGGTGTGCACCACCCAGCGGGCCGGCAGGTGGCCGCCCGTGGTGGCGACCGCCTGGCCGGTGGGCAGGCCGTCCGGGTAGCGGGAGGCGCGCAACGCCCGGCACTCCTCCAGGATGGCCGGGCCGCCCGCGCGGTGGATCGCGCCGTCCACGCCCCCGCCGCCGAGCAGCGAGGAGTTCGCCGCGTTGACGATGGCGTCGACCTGCTGCGCGGTGATGTCCCCCTCGATCAGGACAGTTTCCATGTCACCCCTCCTCGACGACGGACTGCCCCAGCGCCCGACGGGCCAGCAGGGTGGCCCCGGCCACGGCGGCCGGCATGACCAGCACCGCCCCGAGCGGGATCAGGAAGCAGAGGAACACCGCCACCCCGAAGCCCAGGGTGGTCGGCCGGTCCGCCCTGAGCAACGACCGCCGCTCCGGCAGTCGCATGCCACGCCGGTAGAACGGCGCGCCGACCAGTTCCAGGGCGAGGAACCAGCCGCCCACCAGGGCGCCGACCACCGGGACCACCGTCTGCCCGACCACCGGGATGAAACCGGCCACGAAGAGGGGTACGCCGACCAGCGCGGAGATGGCCACCAGGCGCAACGAGTCGAGGATGCTGCGCCGCAGCGAGGCCCAGAACGGCACCTCGACCGCGCCGGGTGTGCCGCCGAGGCGGTCCTCCACCCGCTCGGAGATCTTCTCGTAGAACGGGTCGCCCACGGCCAGCGTGACCGCCGTGAAGGTGAGCACCCCGAGCAGGCCGGCCAGCCCGACGACGGCCAACCCGGCCACCACCCGGACCAGGCTCCGCCAGGTCTCCGACCAGTCGTCCGCGAACGGGGTGACCAGCGCGGCCAGGTCGTCCACGAAGTAGAGAAGGGTGGCGAACAGGGCCACGAAGAGCACGCCGGAGATCAGGGCCGGCACGATACCGAACAGCATGAGGCCGGGGCTGCGGACGTAGAGGCCGAGACCACGCAGCAGCAGGCCGGCGCCGGCGAGGAAGCGGGTGACGGCGCCGGTCACGGGCGCGGCGAGGCGGGGTGCGTCCACGACCGGAGAGCCTAGTCCGGCGGATCACCCGTTGAGGTACGCGAGCACGGCCCGGACCCGACGGTGCGCGTCGTCGGCCGGCGGCAGGTCGAGCTTGGCGAAGATGTTGGTGATGTGCTTCTCGACGCTCACCGGGGCGAGCACCAGGGCCGCGCAGATCGCCGAGTTCGACATCCCCTGCGCCATCAGCCCCAGCACCTCGCGTTCCCGCGGGGTCAGCGCATCCACGCCGGACCGTCGGCTGTTGCGCGTGAAGAGCTGGCGCACCACCTCCGGGTCCATCACCGTCCCGCCGGCCGCCACGCGGTCCACCGCGTCCAGGAAGTCGTCCAGCGCGGTCACCCGGTCCTTGAGCAGGTAGCCCACCCCGCCCCGACCGTCGGCCAGAAGTTCGGCGGCGTACGCCCGCTCGACGTACTGCGACAGGATCAGCACCCGGGTGTCCCGCCCGCCGGCCCGCAGCCGGAGCGCTGCCCGCAGCCCCTCGTCCCGGAAGCCGGGCGGCAGCCGGACGTCCACCAGGGACAGGTCGGGCCGGTGCCGCTCGACGGCGTCGAGCAGTTCGTCGGCGTTGTCGACCGCGGCGACCACCTCGTGTCCGGTGTCGGTGAGCAGTCGCACCAGCCCGTCCCGGAGGAGCAGCAGGTCTTCGGCGATCACGATGCGCATGGCAGCTCCGCGTGCAGGACGGTGGGACCGCCCGGTGGACTGGTGAGGGTCAACGTGCCGTCCAGCGCCTCGACCCGGCGGCGCAGCCCGTCCAATCCGCTGCCCGCGAGGTCGGCGCCGCCCTTTCCGTCGTCGGTCAGGCTCACCGTCAGCGTGCCCGTGCCGGGGGCCAGGACGATGGTGCAGCGGGACGCGTCGGCGTGCTTGGCGGCGTTCGCCAGCCCTTCCGCGACCACGAAGTAGGCCGCCGACTCCACCGCGGCCGGATGGCGTGCGTCCGGATCGCCGGACAACCGGACGTCGAGCGGGCTGTCGGCGGCCAGGGCGGCGAGGGCGGCGTGCAGGCCCCGGTCGGTGAGGATCGGCGGGTGGATCCCCCGGACCAGCCGGCGGAGTTCCGCCAGGGCCTCGTCGAGCTGGGACCGGGCCAGGTCCACGTCGGACACCGCGGGGCCGCCGGCCCGCAGTTTCCGGGCCGCCAGGGCCAGCGTCATGCCGGCCGCCACGATCCGGGCCTGCGCACCGTCGTGCAGGTCGCGCTCGATCCGCCGCAGCTCGGCGGCCTGCGCGTCGACGACCCGCGCGCGGGTCTCGGCGAGCCGGGCCGCCTCGTTGATGAGACGCAGGTGCGCGCCGGGCGCCAGCAGGGCCCGCGCGCCGGATGCCACGCCCTGCGCGAGCACGCGGAGCAGCCAGGCCGCCACCGGAAGCACCAGGAGTCCGACCGCGGCGAGCGCGAACCGGCCCGGCGTGGTCGTGAGCAGGGGCCGCAGCGGCCACGGCGCGTTCCCGTTCGGCACCGCCCACAGCCAGGCGGGCGCGAGGACGGCAGCCACCGGCACGGTGGCCAGGACCGTCCCCACCACCCCGGTGACCAGCCCGACGGGGAAGCACACCACCAGCCAGGCCAGGTCCCGCCACGTGGCCCGCTGGCGGGCCACGGCGGCGACCCGCTCATGCACCGTGCCGGGCGTGGCCGGCTCGTACGGCTCGTCCACCGGCCGGCCGAGCACCCAGCCGGCCCGGTGGCGCTCGACGGTGGCGAGCCGGCGGGTCAGCCAGGCCGCGCCGAGGAACACCGGGCCGCCGAGCTGGGTCACCGAGAGCAGGCCGACGGTGAGCAGCGCGGCCACCGTCCAGGCGAATCCGGCCGCACCGGCGAGGATCCCGGCCGTCAGGTACGCCACGCTCCGGGCGGTCGCCGTCGTCACCCGGCGGATCGTAGCGGCCCGGGCCGCCGCCGACGTGCCGGCGGCGGCCCGGGAGCGGAGGGTCACCGGTCCCCGAGGGCCGGCAGGTCGCGCCGCCGGAGCACGAACCGGACCGGGATTGCGCCCGCGGCCAGCCCCAGGCCGGCGACCCCGGCGAGCAGGAGCAGGTACGTCGCGGGCGCCACCACCAGCCGGAACACCCCGTCCTGAGCGACGCTGAACGGGACCACCACCGCACTGGTGACCGCGATGCCGAGGGCCAGCCCGGCGGTCACCGTGATCAGCCCCTCCCGGTCCACCAGGCGGTGCACCTGCCGGGCGGTCGCGCCCGCCAGCCGCAGGTCCGTGAACTCCCGCCGGCGGGCCGCGGCCGAGATGGCGAACGTGTTCACCACGGCGATCGCCACGAAGCCCAGCGAGACCACCACGAGCAGTTCCCACGCGCCCTGCTGGTTGCCGTCGTCGGTACGGGTCGCCGCCGCGGTCGGCACCACCCGCAGGTCGGGCCAGCGCTGCCGGATCCGTTCGGCCACCGCGCCGTCGGAGTGCCGCAGGGCGACCATGGTCACCAGGCCGCGCGGATCGTGGGCGGCGACCAGGCCGGCCGGCAGGGTCAGCTCGCCGAAGCCGCGATGCCGGGCGTAGCGGGCCGAGAGCCGCAGGATTACCCGCTCCCCGTCGGCGAGCCAGAGCGGCACCTCGTCGCCGAGCCGCCAGCCGTACGCGTCGGCCAGGTCGGTGCTGGCCGCGAACGTGCCGTCACCGGCCAGTGCGCCGGACTCGACCGCCAGGTCGAGCGCGCCGTCGGCACCGGTGCGCAGCAGGCCCTGCGCGGCGTAGTCCTGGGGCTTGCCTCCTTGGGCGAGCACCACGCGGGTGGGCACGGTCGCCACCGCCCCGGTGACGCCGGGCAGTGCGGCGACCCGCGCCGCGGTGTCCAGCGGTAGGCCGGTCGCTCCGGTGACCAGGGTGGTGGCCCCGGCGAGCCGCGCCGACTGCTGGTCGCCCGCCAGCCGGGTGAGCAACTCGCCGTTGAGCAGCAGCGGCGCGTTGATCGCGAACATCAGCACCAGCGGCACGGCCACGGCGGCGGTGCGGCGGACCTCCGCGCGGGTGGTGGCGGCGGCCAGCCAGCCGGCCGCTCCGGTGCCGGCGCTGAGCCGCCGGGGCACCGCGGCGACCAGGCGGACCAGCAGCGGGCCGGCCGCGGCGACCGCGCAGAGCAGCAGCGCCGAGGAGATGAAGGCCATGCCCATGCCGAACGGACCACCGAGCGGCACGAAGGTCAGCACGGCGACCGCGCCGGCCGTGGCGACCAGGGCGACGGCGGCCCGGGCCAGCATCCCGCCGCGCGGCGCGACGACGGTCTCGGTGAGCGCCTGGGCCGGCGCGATCCGGACCGCCCGGCGGCCGGCGAATCGCGCGGCGACCAGGGTGACCAGCGCCCCGGCGAACCCGGCGAGCAACAGCACCACCGGGTTGACCCGCACGGTGAACTGGGCCGGCACCACCCCGAGGTGCCGGAACCGGGCCGCCACCAGGTGCGCGACGAGCACGCCGAGCGGCAGCCCGGGCAGCGCGGCGACGGCGGCGAGGACCAGGCTCTCCACCCCGAGCAGCCGCCGTAGCTGGCGCGGAGTCGCCCCGATGGTGCGCAGCAGCGCCAGCTCGCGCAGCCGCTGCCGGACCCCGAGCGCCACCGTGCCGGTGAGCACGAAGATCGCGGCGAAGGCGGTGATGCCGATGGTGAAACCGAAGACGGAGATCGGTCCGATGTAGTCGGGCAGCGCCCCGGGCAGGTCGGCGCGGACCCGGTCCGCCCCGGTCAGCACCGGTGCGTCCCCGGCGCGGGCCCGGACCGCCGCGAGCAGGGCCGCCTGATCGGCGCCCGGCTGGGCGAGCACCGCCACCGCGGTGGGACCGGCCAGGCCGGAGACCTCGGCCACCGCACCGTCGGCGAGGAAGAGCGCCCCCTGGGCGGGCAGCGCGTCCCGCCCGGCCGGGGCGGCGATGCCGGCCAGCCGCAGGCTGCGTACTCCCGTGCGGGTGGTGATCCGGAGCTCGTCCCCCACCGTGAGGCCGCCCCGGGCGGCGAGGTCGCCGTCCACGACCGCCTCGCCGGCCGCCGGCGGGTGTCCGGCCCGCAGCCGGTACGGGGTCAGCGCGGCCGACGACCAGCCGTGGCCGATCACCGGGGCGGCGTCGGCGCCGCGCAGCGGCCCGGCGGCGGTGGCCAGTTCGACGGGGAAGGGGGCATCCGGGACCACCCGGGCCACCCCGGGCAGCGCGGCCAGCCGGGGCGCGAGGTCCGCGGGAAGCGTCCCCGCGCCGCTGAGCCGTTCGGTCTTGGTCTTGGTCTTCGTCTTGGTCTTGCCCTTCTTGTGCTTCTCCCTCGTCGTGGTGAGGGTGACCTCGCGGGCGCCGGAGACCACCGCCGTGGCGGCCTCGAACCGGTCGGCCGGCGGGGTGGCGGTGAGCACCGAGAAGAGCAGCAGGCCGGCCCCGGCCAGCAGCGCCACGGCGAGCAGCGCGGCGAGGAAGGTGCCCAGGTACGCGCCCCGGTGGCGGCGCAGCGTTCCGATCGCGAGGCGGATCATGCGGCCGTCACCGCCGTCATCCGCGCGGCCACCGTCTCCACCGTCGGCTGGGCCAGTTCGCTGACCACCCGGCCGTCCGCGAGGAAGACGACCCGGTCGGCCCACGCGGCCGCCGCCGGGTCATGGGTCACCATCACCACCGCGGTACGCAGGTCGTCCACCGCCTCGCGCAGCAGCGCGAGCACCTCCCGGCCGGCGCCGAGGTCGAGGGCTCCGGTCGGCTCGTCCGCGAAGATCACTTCGGGTCGGGCGGCGAGCGCCCGGGCGAGCGCGACCCGCTGCCGCTGCCCGCCGGAGAGCTGCCCGGGCCGGTCGTCCTCCCGCCCGGCCAGGCCGACCCGGTGCAGCACCTCACGGGCCCACGCCCGATCGGGCCGGGTTCCGGCGAGCCGCTGCGGCAGGAGCACGTTCTGCCACACCGACAGGGACTCCATCAGGTTGTACGACTGGAACACGAAGCCCACCCGTCGGCGGCGGGCCTGGGTGAGCTTCGGCTCGCGCAGCGTCCCGAGCTCCTGCCCGGCGAGGCGGACCTGCCCCCCGTCCGGCCGGTCCAGGCCGGCGGCACACTGCAGAAGGGTGGACTTCCCCGACCCCGACGGTCCCATGACCGCGTTGAACGTTCCGGCCGCGAAGGCGACCGTGACACCGGCCAGCGCGGGCGTCCCGCTGCCGCCGGCATAGCTCCGCACCACATCGGCCAGTTCGACGACCGGCCCGCCAGCTCCGTGATTTCGCATGTCCCCAGCCTCGTCACCGGGCGGTCCGGGCAACACACGGTCACCTCGTATCTTCGGGGTGGGGACAGCCCTACCGCGACGGAGGCCGGGCAGGATGGGCGGGTGCGCGCGTCCCGGCTCATCTCGCTGATCCTGCTGCTCCAGTCGCGGGAGACGATGACCGCCGCCGAACTGGCCCGCGAGCTGGAGGTCTCCGAGCGCACGGTCTACCGGGACGTGCTGGCGCTCTCCGCCGCCGGGGTGCCGGTCTACGCCGACCGCGGCCGGGCCGGTGGCTACCGCCTGCTCGGCGGCTACCGGACCCGGCTGACCGGGCTGACCCGGGACGAGGCGGAGGCGCTCTTCCTGGCCGGGCTGCCCGGCCCGGCCGGCGACATGGGGCTGGCCGACGCGGTGGCCGGCGCCGAGCTGAAGGTGCTCGCCGCGCTGCCGCCGAGCCTGCGGGACGCGCCCGCCCGCACCGGCCAGCGGTTCCACCTGGACGTGCCCGGCTGGTTCCGGGAGTCCGCCCCGCCGCCGTGGCTGGCCGAGCTGGCCCGGGCGGTCTGGCAGGACCGGCGGGTCGAGCTGCGCTACCGGCGCGGCGAGCGGGAGGTGACCCGGTCGGTCGCGCCGTACGGGCTGGTGCTGAAGAACAGCGTCTGGTACCTGGTCGGGCGGGTCGGCGACGGGTGGCGGACGTACCGGGTGGACCGGGTGGTCGGCGTCGAGGTGAGCGACGAGGGCTTCGATCGGGACGAGGGCTTCGACCTCCCGGCGTACTGGCGGGAGCAGGCCGAGGCGTTCCTGCGGGACATCCTCCGGGCCGAGGTCACCGTGCGGCTCACCCCGGCCGGGCTGCGCGCGTTGCGGCACCTGGTCGACGCCCCGTTCGTCCACGCCGAGGCGGTCGCCGCCGCCGGCCCGCCCGACGGGCAGGGCCGGGTGGTGCTCCGGCTGCCCGTCGAGTCGGTCGAGGTGGCGTACGCCCAACTGCTGGCGCTCGGCCCCGAGGTGGAGGTGCTCGACCCGCCGGAGCTGCGGGCCCGGTGCGCCGAGGCGGCCCGCCGCGCGGCCGCCCTCTACGCCGGGGAGCCGGAGGACGGTCAGCGGTAGCCGGTGTCGTCCGCCGGCCTACCGGGCCGGACCACCTCGTCGTAATAGCGCGCCCAGTGCGGGCGGGTGCCGTCGAGGTCGGTGAAGCCGTACACCTGGGCCAGCCCGCCGCTGTCCACGGACTTCCCGTTCCAGCGGGCCCGGTCCGGGTCGGCGGCCAGGGCGGCCACCGCGCGCCCGACGAAGGCCGGCGTCTCCGACATGACGAAGTGCGGGTCCTTCGTCGCCCCGTCGCGCCAGGTGGCCTCGGTGACGCCGAAGTGCTCCAGCATCGCCTCCGAGCGCAGCCAGCCGGGGGTGAGCGCGACGGCCGTGGCACCGTGCGGCGCCAGTTCGTGCGCCTGGCTGAAGGCGAGCCGGTTCACCGAAACCTTGGCCAGGTCGTAGAAGACCGAGAGCCGGTACTCGGTGTCGTTGTACTCCTTGGTCCCGTCGCCGATCTCGACGACCAGGCCACCGGGGTTGCGGATCAGCAGCGGCAGGGCGAAGTGGCTGGTGATGATGTGGGTGTCTACGGCCAGCCGGAGGGTGCGGAAGCCGGCGTCGAGGGGCTGCTCCCAGACCGGCTTCTCCCAGGTGATCAGCGCGTCGGCGCCCCAGATGTCGTTGACCAGCACGTCGAGGCGGCCCTGCTCGGCCTCGATCCGTGCGACCAGGCTACGGACCTGCTCGGGATCGAGGTGGTCGACGGCGACGGCGATGCCGGTGCCGCCGGCCGCCGTCACCAGCTCGGCGGTCTCCTCGATGGTCTCCGGCCGGCCCATCTCGGAGCGGCGCTCGCGGGTGGAACGGCCGGTGGCGTAGACGGTGGCCCCGGCGGCGCCGAGCTGGACGGCGATCTGCCGCCCGGCGCCCCGGGTCGCGCCGGCAACGAGCGCGATCTTCCCTGTCAGCGGTGTCGTCATGTGACCACCGTGGCACCGATACCTGACAGCGGAGGTCCGGATTCGTCGGCGTCACGCGAACCGTTCCGAACGGCCTCAGTCGACCAGGCGCACCCGCACCCGGCGGTTGGCGCGGCCCTTGCTCTCCACCTTGACCACCTGGACCTTGCCGATCTGGGCGGTGGAGGCGACGTGGGTGCCCCCGTCGGCCTGCACGTCCAGCCCGACGATGTCGACGATCCGCACCTCCTGCTCGTCCGGCGGGATCAGGTTCGACTGGGTACGGATGATGTCCGGCAGGGCCAGCGCATCCGCCCGGGGCAGCACCCGGACGGCGACCGACCGGTCCGCCGCGACCTCGGCGTTGACCAGGTCCTCGATGCGGGCCTTGAAGTCCGGCGGCACCTCGGGGAGGTTGAAGTCCATCCGGGCCTCGCCCGGTTCCATGTTCCCGCCGGTGACCAGCGCGCCGAAGTCGCGGAACACCACCCCGCAGAGCACGTGCAGGCCGGAGTGGGTGCGCATCAGCATGGTCCGCCGGGTGTCCTCGATCGCGCCGGCGACGGCGGTGCCGACCGGCGGCACCGGGTCACCCTCGGCCGGGACGAGCCAGAGGTCGTCGCCCTTGCGGGTGCCCACGATCCGGGTCTGCACCCCCCGCCAGAGCAGCACCCCGTGGTCCGGCGGCTGCCCGCCGCCACCCGGATAGAAGGCCGACCGGTCCAGCACGATGCCCTGCTCGGGATCGGCCGCCAGCACCGTGCACCGCCACTCCCGCAGGGTGGGGTCGGCGAGGTCGAGGCGGTGGGTGCGGCCGTGGTGTGTGACGCCCATGCCCGCCGACGTTACCCGTTGAGGAACGTCGAGATCCGCTCCCGGAGGTCGGCGCGTTCCGTCCAGAGCACGCCCGGCCGGTCGTAGACGTGCAGGGTGGCCCGGGGCAGCGCGGCGGCCAACTGCTCGGCGACAGCGACCGGATGCAGGTCGTCGCCCGCGCAGCCGATCACCAGGGCCGGCGCCGTGACCCCGGCGAGCACCCCGGCGTCGCGCAGCGGGGCCTGCTCGGGCAGGCCGGCCAGGCCCGGCGCAAGCCCGTCCCGGAGCAGCTGGTCGAGCCGCTGCCGCAGGTAGGCCCAGCCGGCCGGGGTGTTGCGGACCGAGGGCGGCAGCTCCAGCGACACCACGTCGGCCAGCGCGGAGGCGTCCCCGTCGGCCACGGCGTCGAGCAGGTCGGTGAGCCGGGCCCGGGCCACCTCGCCGCGCGGGGTGTCCAGCACGGCCGGCAGGAAGAAGACGAGCTTCTCGAAGCGTTCCGGGCTCTCGGCGAGCAGGCGGCACAGCGCCCCGGCGCCGAGGCTGGCCCCGAACGCACGGGTGGCGCCGCCGAGGTCGGCGACGGCACGGAGGTCACGGGCCAGGTCGAGGTAGCTCCACGGACCGGGCGGCGAGTCGGACCGGCCGTGCCCGCGGAACTGGAAGAAGAGCCGCCGGCCGGTGACCCCGCTGCCGAACGGGCGGGTGGTGGCGATCCCGTTGCCCAGCCCGTGCGCGAACACGGTGACCGGGTCACCGGTGCCGGTGACCAGCCGCTCCAGGCGTACGCCGTGCGGGGTGGTGACCAGCTCGGTCTCCGGCTCCGGCAGGGCCGGCCGGCCGGTGCGGGGCGCGCCGGGGCCGGGGCCCCAGGTGCGCGGGCCGCCGTCGGGCGGCGGTGGCCAGCGGAAACTTCTCACCAGGAGCCTCGGCCGTCGTGCAGGTCGCGCAGCCCGACCCGGACGTCGAGCAGGTAGATGAGCGCCGCCGCGATGCCGATCAGGCCGAAGATGCTCAGCACGCCACCACCGACGCCGAGCAGGGTCAGCACCATGCAGACCGCCAGGATGGCGATCCACCCGCCCTTGGGAAGGGTGCCGATGGCCGCGAACGCGTCGGAGCGTTGGGTGATCGCGTGCACCAGGGAGACAGCCTCGATGACCAGAGCGAACACGAGCAGGATCAGCTCGATCACGAGGCGGACGTCGTCGAAGAAGAGCGGCGCGGCGTAGGCCATGTCGGCAAGCTTATGCCGAGACCCCGGAAACGTCCGACAGGACGGCGTCCGGGGTCTCGGTCCAGGTTCGACTCACTCGGCGGCGGGGCGGGTCCGCTTCGTGGTCTTCGGCAGCTTCGCCGACGGGGTGGCCTTGGCGGCGGTCGCCTTGGTGGCCCGGGTCCGCTTCACGGCGGCGGGCTTGGCCTCGACGACCTCGGCCACCTCGGCCGGGGTGGGCACCTCGGCCGGCGGGGCGGCCGGCGCGGCCGGAGTGGTGACGGCCTCGGTCGCCTCGATGTCGGCGTTCACCGTGTCGGCGGCCTCCAGCACGCCCGCGCCGACCACCCGCTCACCGCGGGCGACCAGCTCGGCGTACGCGGTCAGGGCGCGCTCCTGCGCGGCCTGCGCACCGGCCAGGACGGCGGCGGCGTTGCGGCCGGCTGCCTCCCGGAGCTTGTCCAGGTTGGTGGCCTCGCGGAGCTTGTCCAGGTTGGCGGTCTCCCGGAGCTTGTCCAGGTTGGCGGCCTCGCGGAGCTTGTCCAGGTCGAGGTCGGCCGAGCCGGCCTTCTCCCGCAGCCCGGTGGCGGTCAGGTTGGCGGTCCGCAGCGTCTCGGTCGCCTTCTGGCGCAGCTCGAAACCGGTGACGACGGCCTTGCCACCGAGGTCGGCGACGACGCGGGTGCCGAGGTCACCGACCACGGTGGGCAGCTTGCGCAGCTGCTGGAGGGCCAGCTCACCGGCGCCGGCGGCGGCGTAGACGGGGGCCGGGATGCGGTTGGTCTTCGGCTGGGGGTTCATGACTGCTCCTCTTCGGCCGCACCGGCGGCCTTCCGGACCACCCCGCGGGTGGTCTTCTTCTGGGGGACGGCGGTGGTCGGGGCGGGGGCGTGGCCCGCCTCGGTGACGGCGACCGACTCGAGGACCGCCTCGGTCGGGGTGCCGTCCGGTGTCGTGGGACCGGTCGCGGTCGGCGCGACGGTGGCCGGAGCCTCCGGCGCGGTGGCCGGTTCGGCCGGTTCGGTTGCCGCCTGGGCCGTCGCGGTCGCCTCGGCGAGGCGCGCGTTCTCCCGGCGGAACGTCTCGTAGATCTGGGTGAGCGACTGCTTCTGGGCCATGGTCAGCTCGGGGTCGACGGCGATCGCCGCGAGCACGCCCTGCCCCTCCTTGTCGTCCAGCAGCCCGGCCCGCAGGTACATGGCCGGGGTGGAGACACGCAGGGCGCTGGCGAGCTGCTGGAGCACCTCGGCGCTCGGCTTGCGCAGGCCGCGCTCGATCTGGCTCAGGTACGGGTTGCTGACGCCGGCCTGCTCGGCGAGCTGCCGCAGCGAGATCTTCGCGTTGCGGCGCAGGTCGCGAATGAACCCGCCGACGTCGGGAAGGTCCTTGCTGGTGGCCATGACTCCACGCTAGCCCGGGCTGCTAGCTGCTGCAAGCAAAACGCTTGCCAGAGTTAGCGACGTCACCGATAGCCGGTTGCGCGTGGACTGTCGCGTCCGTACGGTTCCCCCGTGGCCAAGATCGAAGTCAACGGTTCCTCGCTCGCCTACGACGAGGCCGGCAGCGGCAGCCCGGTGGTGCTGCTGCACGCCGGCATCGCCGACCGGCGGATGTGGCGGAACCAGGTGCCCGCGCTCGCCGCCCGGCACCGGGTCATCGCCGTCGACCTGCGCGGCTACGGCGACTCCGAGCTGCCCCCCGCCCCGTTCGCGCACCACGACGACGTGATCGGCCTGCTCGACGCGCTGGGCGTGACGCAGGCCGCGCTGGTGGGCTGCTCGTTCGGCGGCAAGGTCGCGGTGGACACCGCGCTGGCGTACCCGGACCGGGTCGCCGCGCTGGCCCTCTTCGGCGCCCCGGTCTCCGGCAACGAGTGGTCCGAGGAGACCGAGCAGCTCTGGGAGCAGCTGGTCGGCGACGTCGACCCGGAGGACTTCGGGGCGACGGCGGCCGGCGAGGTGCGGTTCTGGGTGGTCGGCCCGACCCGCGAGCCGGCCGCCGTCGACCCCGAGCTGATCCGGTTCGCCGAGGAGATGGACCGCCGGGCGCTCGCCGCCGAGCAGGCGCTCAGCGCGGTCGAGGCGGGCGAGCTGGACCCGCCGGCGATCGACCGGCTGGCCGAGCTGCGCATGCCGGTGCTGGCCGCCGCGGGCGCGGACGACCTGGCCGACATCCGCCGGCTGGCCGACCGGATCGCCGCCGAGGCCCCCCGGGGCGTGCGGCTGCCGGACGTGCCGGACGCCGGTCACCTGCTGCCGCTGGAGCGCCCCGAGCCGGTCAACGCCGCGCTGCTCGACTTCCTCCCCTGACCGCCCGGGTCACCAGACCGGGCGGACCGCCCCGACCGGCAGGCCGCCGCCGAGCAGCGGGATCTCGGCGTACTCGGCCAGCACCGGGGCGTCGACGCCGAGCCGGCGCAGCGCCGACACCAGCACCGGCATCCGGGCCCGCCCGGCCCCGTCGTCGATCTTGAGCGCGACCGCGCCGACCTCCGGCACGGCCGCCGCGATCACGCCCTCCGCGCCGACCTTGGCCAGCAGTCCGGGTACGCCGCGCATCAGCCGGGTGTCGTCGGCCTGGGTGCCACCCACCAGCTCCGGGTACGTCCGCATGGCGTCGGCCACCGTCCGCTCGACGGTGCCCGGCTCGGCGGAGACCAGCCGCAGGAAGGCGCGCGCCAGCCCGGTCAGCGAGACGGCGAGCACCGGGGCGCCGCAACCGTCCACCCCGACGGCCGCCGCCCGCTCCCCGGTGAACTCCTCGATCGCGGCGGTGAGCCGCTGCTGGAGCGGGTGCTCCGGCCGCCAGTAGCCGTCCAGCGGCCAGCCGGCGGCCAGGCAGGTGAGCAGCATGCCGGTGTGCTTGCCGGAGCAGTTCATCAGGACCCGGGACGGGCCACCCCCGGCACGCAGCACCGCCTCCCGGGCCGCCTCGCCGACCGGCAGGTCCGGCGGGCAGTGCAGCGCCTCCTCGGCCAGGCCGGCGCTGCGCAGCAGGGCGCGGACCCGCTCGACGTGGAACTCCTCGCCGGCGTGGCTCGCCGACACCAGCGCCACGTCGGCCGGGTCGGTCAGCGGCAGGCCGGCCCGGAGCATCCCGATCGCCTGCATCGGCTTGTTGGACGACCGCGGGAAGACCGGCGAGGTGGCGTCCCCCGCCCCCGACACCGGCGCGCCGGCGGCGTCGAGCACCGCCACGGACCCCCGGTGGAAGCCCTCCACGAACCCGGACCGGACCACCTCGGCGAGCGGCACGCCGCCCTCGTACGTCTTTCCCACGCAGTGGACGGTACCGACGGGCTCGACCGGGCCGGCACCGGGGTGACCAGGGACGTCGGCCGCGGGCGTACAGGGGTGGCGGGCCGGTCGTCGCTTACAGGCCGAGCAGCGCCCGGGCCTCGGTGGTGGTCAGCGGGGGGCGCTGGGCGAGCTGGGCGAACCCGACCGCGCGGGCGACCAGTTGCATGTTGGACTCGACCGGCCGGCCCTTCGCGTAGGTGACCGTGTCCTCCATGCCGACCCGCAGGTGACCGCCGGCCGAGAGCGAGGCCAGCAGCACCGGGATGGTGGTGCGGCCGATGCCGGTGGCCGAGAACGTGGTGCCCTCGGGCAGGTCGCGCAGCATCTGCTGGGCGGCCACCAGGGTGGCCGTGGTGCCCGGCATGCCACCCGGCACCCCCATCACGAAGTCGACGTGCACGTGCCCGCCGTGCGGCAGGCCGTACTTGCCGAGCAGGCGCTGGAGCGCCGTGAGGTGGCCCAGCTCGAAGATCTCGTACTCGGGGACGACACCCTTGTCCTGCATCCGGGTGTGCAGGTCGACGATGAACTCCCAGCGGTTGAGGAACACGTCGTCGCCGAAGTTGACCGTGCCCATGGTGCAGGAGGCCATGTCGGGGCCGGCGTCGAGCACCGCCAGCCGGGCGGCCTCCGGGTCGGTCACCGCGCCGCCGGAGGAGAGCTGCACGATGAGGTCGGTGCTCTGCCGCAGCGCCGCCACGGTCTCCCGCAGCCGGCCCTGGTCGAGGGTGGGCTTCGCCTCGTCGTCGCGGATGTGGACGTGGATCACGGCGGCGCCGAGCGCCTCGCACTCCTTGGCGGTCAGCAGCAGCTCGTCGAGGGTCACCGGCAGCGCCGGCACCTCCGCCTTGGCCGATTCCGCGCCGGTGGGGGCAACCGTGATCAACGTCCCTGTGGTCATGCCGGGATCCTAGACCGCCGACTCCCCTCCGGTCGACAGCCGGAATCAGCAGAATCGGCCGCGACGACGGCCGGAAGCAGAAGATTTTCCGCTTTGCCGCCCCCTGAGCGGCATCCCTTACGCCGGGTCGATGGCGGCGGCCGTCTCCCCCACCATCAGCCGGGCATCCTCGGCCACGTTCCGCTTGACCACGGCGAGGGCGATCTGGCCCAGCTCGAAGTGGTGCACCGCGGTGCCCACGAAGCCGATCGCCCGGCCGTCCAGCGTCACCGGCGTGCCGGCGGCCGGCGGCTGGTCGGTGGTCACCCCGTCCAGGTGCAGCAGGACGAGCCGGCGGGGCGGCTTGCCCAGGTTGTGCACCCGGGCCACCGTCTCCTGGCCGCGATAGCAGCCCTTGTCCAGGTGCACGGCAGACCCGATCAGGCCGACCTCGGCGGGAATGGTCCGGTGGTCGGTGTCCACCCCGGCCCGGGCCTGCCGGGCGGCCACCCGCACCGCCTCGTACGCCCACAGCCCGGCCACCGGCACACCGGCGCCGCGCAGCTCGTCGACCACCCCGGCCATGGCCGCGCGGGGCACCAGCAGGTCGACGCCGAGCGCCACCCGCCGGGCCCAGCCGCCGACGGCCAGCGGCTTCACGTCGTACACGACGGAGGGCCGGGACGGCAGCTCGCCGGAACGGAACTTCGGACCCGGCACCGCGACCACGTCGGGCGCGGCCAGACCGGTGACCCCGAGGGTGTCGAGCGCGCCGGTGGCCTCCGGCCCGACCAGCGAGAGCAGCGCGTGGTCGGCGGTGACGTCGCGCGGGTCGACCTTGCTGAAGAACCGCATCTTCTCCAGGTAGGAGAGGAGGCCGTCGGTCATCCCGGGCTCGGTGTCCAGCCAGGTGGTCTCGCCGTCCTCGGCGACCAGGGCGTGCTGCTCGACGTGCCCGTGCGGCGAGAGCACCAGCAGCTCGGTGCCCTGCCACGGCCGCAGCGCGGCCAGGTGCTGGCTGGTCAGCGTGTGCAGCCACGTCATCCGCTCCTCGCCGGGGACCGCGATCACGCCCCGGTGCGAGCGGTCGACCAGACCCACGCCGGTGGCCAGGATGCGCTGCTCGCGCATCGGGTCGCCGTAGTGGGCGGCCACCGGGCCGACCCCCGCCGCCCGGTGGGCCGGCTCGGGCTGCTCCCGGGTCTCCTCGTCGATGGCCTCGGCGGCCACCGCGCCCGCGATGTCGATCATTTGCGTTCCCCGTCCTCGCACTGGCCGCAGACGCCGAAGAGCGCCACGTGCCCGATGTCGACCTGGAATCCCCGCTGCGCGGCCAGCTGGTCGGCCAGCGGCCGGAGCAGCTCGGGGTCTATCTCGTCGATCGCACCGCACTCCCGGCAAACCAGGTGGACGTGCTGGTGCTCACCGGCCGCGTGGTAGGTCGGCGAGCCGTGCGACAGGTGGGTGTGGGTCACCAGGCCGAGGCGCTCCAGCAGCTCCAGCGTCCGGTAGATGGTGGTGATGTTGACCCCGGCGGCCACCTCGCGCACCGCCGTGTGCACCTGCTCCGGCGTGGCGTGCCCCAGGTCCAGGACGGCCTGGAGGACCAACTGCCGCTGCGCCGTCAGCCGCAGCCCACGGGAGCGGAGCAGTTCCGCGAGCGAGGATTCGGACACCGTCCGATCATAGTTCGGCCGCCGCGCCGGTCCGCCCGCCGCCGGGGGTACGCCACTACGCTGCGCTCGTGGTGGCGACGCGGGTGGCCGTGCCGGGCCGGGGCGTCGTGCCGGCCGACGCGGCGGTGCTGCGTGGCGACGACCGGGGCGTGCTGCACGGCGACGGCCTCTTCGAGACGATGCACCTGCGCGGTGGTGAGCCCTGGCTGCGCGACGCCCACCTGGCCCGGCTGCGGGCCGGCGCGGCGGCCATCGGGCTGGCCCTGCCCGCCACCGACGTGCTGGTCGAGCTGCTGGACACGGTCCGCGCGGGCTGGCCCCCGGAGGTCGAGGGCGCGCTGCGGCTGGTCTGCACCCGGGGGCCGGAGGGCGGCGGGCCGCCGACGGTCTACGCCACGCTGGGCGAGGTGCCGGCCGCCGCGCGGCGGGCCCGGCGGGACGGGGTGACGGTCGCCACCCTGCCGCTCGGGGTGGCCGCCCGGTCCCGCCCCGAGCTGGGCTGGCTCCCGGCCGGTGTGAAGTCCACCTCGTACGCGCTGAGCACCGCGGCCCGCCGCTGGGCCGAGCGGGCCGGGGTGGACGACGTGCTCTGGGTCTCCAACGACGGCTACGTGCTGGAGGCGCCCACCGCGAACGTGGTCTGGCTGAGCGGGGGCACCCTGTGCACGGTCCCGGCGGCGACCACCGGCGTCCTCCCCGGCGTGACCGCCCACTGGCTCATGGACCACGCGGGCGAGCTGGGCCTCACGGCAGCCGAACGCCTACCCACCCCGGCCGACCTGCACGCGGCCGACGCCATCTGGCTGACGTCATCCCTCCGCGGTCTGGCCGAGGTGACCTCCCTGGACAGCTCCCCCCGCCCCCGCTCCCCCCACACCACACCCCTGCTCACCCTCCTGGGCTTCCCCCACCCCTGACCGGCGACCCCGCCCGGCAGTGTTGATCATGAAGTTATTGCGCCGACACGCCGAGGCGACGGGCAATAACTTCATGATCAACGGGCGGGGCCGGACGGAGGTGGGAGTGGGGGTGGGGTTAGCCGGCTACTCGGGTCAGGCGGGCGGACAGGTGGGGGCTCAGGGGGTGGCCCAGGGCGGCCATCTCCTGGGCGTACAGGAGGGCGCCCTCCACGATGCCGAAGAGGCGGGCGCCGGCGGTGACCTCCTTGGCGGTGGCCGTGCGGACCACCGCGTCGGTGGCGAACTCGATCTGGGTGCCCGTGCGCTTGCCGATGTGCAGCTCCATCACGCCCGTGGGCGTGGTCATGAGCGCTTCCAGCTCGTCGGTGACCCGGTCGCCGTCCAGCACCGGACGCCACCAGCCCACCTCACGGCCGGCCGGGCGGACCGGGCGGCTCTGCTCGTCGAGGATCCAGGCGCGGGACTCGTAGAACAGGAACGGCCGGCCGTCGTGGCTGATCCGGATCTCCTGCGCGAAGTCGAAGTCCTCGATGGTGGGGAACCCGCCGCGACCCCGCCCGCGCCACACCCCGATGTACGGCAGCAGGCCGTCCAGGCTCCGGTGCAGCTTCGGGCCGACGCGCAGGTCGTGGCTCTCCTCGTACGGGTACGGGTCGACCGGCGGCGCGTTCAGCCACGGCGGCTGAAGCGGGTTCTCGCTCACCGCGCCACCTTCGTTCGCGACTGCGGGGCTCGCAAACCCGGCTCACTCCTCGCGCTCACCATTTTCCTCTCGAGATGCGTACGGCAAGGTAGACCAGGCCACCGGCGAGCGCGCCCAATCCGGCGACCAGCAGGCTGACGAACCCGATCTCGGTAACCATCCCGGCCATCCTATGCTGGGCGTCATGGCCCGCACTCTCGTCGTCAAGGCCACCGCCGGAGCCGACGCCCCGGAGCGTTGCGCCCAGGCCTTCACGGTCGCCGCCACCGCCGCGGCCGCCGGGGTGGACGTGTCGCTCTGGCTCACCGGGGAGTCGACCTGGTTCGCGCTGCCCGGGCGCGCGCAGGAATTCGAGCTGCCGCACTCCGCGCCGCTGGCCGAACTGCTGCACGTCATCCTGACCACCGGCCGGGTGACCGCCTGCACGCAGTGCGCGGCCCGTCGCGACATCGGCCCGGACGACGTCATCCCCGGCGTCCGGATCGCCGGGGCGGCGGTCTTCGTCGAGGAGGCGATGGCCGAGGGCGCCCAGGCCCTGGTCTACTGACCGATCCGGCCGCGCGGCGGATGTCCGTTCCGCGTGGACTGCCGATCCTTGCCCGACATGTCCGGCCGCTGCCTACGATCCTGATGTGGGCGAGGCGATCGAGCGGTTCTTCGCATCCCTGCCGGCGCGTGCCCCGGCGGTGCTGCGCGGGCCCACTCGCGGCCGCCTGCAGCTGGACCTGACCACCGGCAACCGCACCGAGCATTGGTTTCTCGAAATGGCACCCGGGAGCGTCCGGGTGACCCGGGAGCAGTTGCCGGCCGACGCCGTCTTCACGGTCAGCGCCGACCTGTTCGAGGGCCTGGTCACGGGCCGGGAGGCCGGCATGGCGGCGGTGCTGCGCAACGAGGCCACGTTCAGCGGCCAGGTCGTGCTCTTCCTGCTGTTCCGCCGGTTCTTCCCCGATCCGCCCGGTGTCCGGGACCCCCGGGAGACGGCCCGCGAACAGGTCCGGCGGTCGATATGAAGGAACGTGTCAGCATCCTGGACGGCAACACCTTCCTGGTCAGCGACCGGCGCGGCGACATCGAGCCGTCGTTCGACTTCCCCACCGGGCTGTTCTCCTTCGACACCCGGTTCATCTCGACCTGGCTGCTCACCCTCAACGGGCAACGCCTCCACGCGCTCTCGATGGACGACTCCCTGTCGTACCGGACCCGGTTCTTCCTGGTGCCCGGGGAGCCGACGCACTACCTGGACGCCAAGGTCTCGATGATCCGCAGCCGGTCGATCGGCGGCAGCTTCGAGGAGGAGTTGACCCTGCTCAACCACTCCGGGCAGGAGGTGGAGTTCATTCTCCGGCTGGACATCGGCTCCGACTTCGCCGACCTGTTCGAGATCAAGCACCGGCGGCAGAAGAAGGGGCGCACCACACCCACGGTCGGCGAGAACCAGCTGCGGCTCACCTACCGGCGGGAGGGGTTCCACCGGGAGGCGGTGGTGGACAGCAGCGCGCCCACCGAGGTCGACCGGGAGGGGATGACCTTCCGACTCCGGGTCGGGCCGCACGGCGAGTGGACCACCCGGCTGCACGTGGCGACGAAGATCTACGGGGCCCGGGGCGAGGACATCCGGTCCACCCTGCCGCTCGGCGGGCAGCGCTCGGTGGGAGCCATCAACGCCGAGCAGAACGCGCTGATCGCGCGGGCCCCGAAGCTGGGCTGCGACTGCCAGCCGCTGGCCGGGGCGTACCGGCGCAGCCTCAACGACCTGGCCGCCCTCCGGTACGAGTCGATCGCGCTCGGCGTGCGGCTGCTCGCCGCCGGCCTGCCGTGGTTCATGACCCTGTTCGGGCGGGACAGCATCTTCACCTCACTCCAGGTGCTGCCGTTCCTGCCGGAACTGGTCCCGCCGACCATCCTCATGCTGGCCGGTCTCCAGGGCAGCCGGGTGGACGACTTCCGGGACGAGGAGCCCGGCAAGATCCTGCACGAGCTGCGCTACGGCGAGACCGCCGGCTTCGAGGAGCAGCCGCACTCGCCGTACTTCGGCTCGGCCGACACCACGGCGCTCTTCGTGATCCTGCTCGACGAGTACGAGCGGTGGACCGGGGACGCGAAGCTGGTCAGGCAGCTGGAACACGAGACGCGGGGCGCGCTGGCCTGGCTCGACACGTACGGGGACCTGCTCGGCACGGGCTACGTCTGGTACATGACCCGCAACCCGGAGACCGGCCTGGCGAACCAGTGCTGGAAGGACTCCTGGGACTCGATCTCCTACTCCGACGGCCGGCTGCCGCCCTTCCCCCGGGCCACCTGCGAACTGCAGGGCTACGCGTACGACGCCAAGCTGCGGGGCGCCCGCCTGGCCCGGACCTTCTGGAACGACCCGGCGTACGCCGACCGGCTGGAACGGGAGGCCGCGGCGCTGAAGGAGCGCTTCAACCGGGACTTCTGGATCCCCGGGCGGGAGTACTACGCGCTCGCCCTGGACCCGGACGGGCGGCACGTGGACGCGCTCAGCTCCAACATCGGCCACCTGCTCTGGAGCGGCATCGTCGACGAGTCCCGCGCGGCGACGATCGCCGGGCACCTGCTCGGGCCGCGGCTCTTCTCCGGCTGGGGCGTGCGGACCCTCGCCGACGACCAGGGCCGCTACAACCCCATCGGCTACCACGTGGGCACGGTGTGGCCGTTCGACAACTCGATCATCGCCTGGGGTCTGTGGAAGTACGGCTTCCGGGAGGAGGCCGGGCAGATCTGCGACGCGATGCTCGGCGCGTCCCGATTCTTCAACGGGCGGCTCCCCGAGGCGTTCGCCGGCTACGAGCGCGGACTCACCGACTATCCGGTGGAGTACCCGACCGCGTGCAGCCCGCAGGCCTGGTCGGCCGGCACCCCGCTGCTCCTGTTGCGGGTGATGCTCGGCCTGGAGCCGCAGGGCGAGCACCTGATCATCGATCCCGCCGTTCCCGGGGGAATGGGCCGGGTGGAGCTGCTGGACATCCCCGGCCGGTGGGGCCGGGTGGACGCCCTGGGGCGCAGTCGCGAGCCGTACGACCAGCGCCACGGGCACTGACCGCCCGGGTCAGGCCGGGCAGGGACTCGTGATCGCCACCCGCACCCGGTCGTCGACCCGCTCGGCGAGCACCGCGAAGCTGCCGCGCAGGGCGTACTCCTCGGCGGAGTCGCGGAGCACCAGGGAGCCGTCCACGTCCGGGAAGGCCGCCGCGAGCGGGGTCCCGGCCGGCCCGCCGGCCGTCTCGACCCGGGCCGTGCGGGCCGTTCCGCCTCCGGGGCAGGGCGCCGCGAGCACCTGGACGGGACCGCCCGCGCCGCCCCAGCGGCCCACGGCCCGGCCCGCCTCCGCGGTTTCGGCCGCGGCGTCGGCTGCCGGGGGCCGGTAGCCCGCCCCGACCGGACGGCAGCCGGTGGCCGCGGTGAGCACCACCCGGCCGGGCCCGGCGGACCGGCCCTCGACGGTGACGAACTCCCCCGCGTCGGCGCGCAGCCGCGGCTCGCCGTCGAACGCCGAGACGCCCGCCCGCCAGTCCGGCGGCAGCCGGTCGGCCACCCGCTGGAGCAGCTGGCGTACGTCGTCGCCGGCCAGCACGACCGCCACGCCGCGCTCCAGCTCGGCGCCGTCGTCCAGGGGCGTGACCCGGCAGCCCCGCTCGATCCGGTCCGGCAGGAGCGCCGGCACCCCGTCCCGGCCGACCGCGGCGATCAGCCGGCCGAGTGCCCGGTCCACCACGGGACCGGCCTGGTCCAGCGAGCGCTGCTCCTTCACGGTCGGCGGGTCGTGCCGCACCGACCACCAGGTGAGACCGGCGAGCAGCACCGCCCACGCCGCCGTGGCGGCCACCAGCCAGCGCAGCCGACGCCGGCCGGGGGCCGGCTGGTCGGGACGGGTCGGCGGCGCGTAGCCCGCCTGGACGGCCTCACTCACCGGGCCATGGTGTCACGCCGCGACGACCGACCGGGCCGCGCCTCGGCACACCCGGCGATCAGCCCGCCGGGCGCCGGAACGGCTCGTGGCCCGCCATCCTCCACGGGACGGCGGGCCACGATCAGAGCGTGGGTCAGGCGGCGACCGTGACGGTCACCTCGTTGATCCCGCGGGCGGCGGTGACGGCGGTGTCGCCGTTGCCGTGCCGGGAGAGCGCCCGCAGGGTCCAGCTGCCCGGCGCGGCGAAGAACCGGAACTGGCCGGCCGGGGAGGTCACCACCTCGGCGGTGAACTCGCCCGTCGAGTCGAGCAGCCGGACGTACGCGCCCGGCACGGCCTCGCCGGACTCGGCCTTGACCAGGCCGGTGATGACGGTTTCCTTCTCCAGGTCCAGGCTGGCCGGGAGGGGGGCGGCCTGGTCCGGGGCGGCGCAGCCCGCGGCGGTGGGAGCGGTCATGGGGATCAGGCCTCCCCGGGCTCGTCGCCGAGCGCGACCGGCACGCCGACCAGCGAGCCGTACTCGGTCCAGGAGCCGTCGTAGTTCTTCACGTTGCGGTGGCCGAGCAGCTCCTGGAGCACGAACCAGGTGTGCGAGGAGCGCTCGCCGATCCGGCAGTAGGCGATCGTCTCCTTGCCGTCGTCCAGGCCCGCGTCGGCGTAGATCCGGCGGAGCTCGTCGTCGGACTTGAAGGTGCCGTCCTCATTGGCCGCCTTGGACCACGGGACGCTGATCGCGGTCGGCACGTGGCCGGCCCGCTGAGCCTGCTCCTGCGGGAGGTGGGCCGGGGCGAGCAGCCGGCCGGCGTACTCGTCGGGGCTGCGCACGTCGACCAGGTTCTTGGTGCCGATCGCGGCGACGACCTCGTCGCGGAAGGCGCGGATCGAGGTGTCCGGCGCCTGCGCGACGTACTGCGTCGCCGGGCGCCGCACCGGGTCGGTGACCAGCGGGCGGGCGTCCAGCTCCCACTTCTTGCGGCCGCCGTCGAGCAGCTTGACGTCGCGGTGGCCGTAGAGCTTGAAGTACCAGTACGCGTACGCGGCGAACCAGTTGTTGTTGCCGCCGTAGAGGATGACGGTGTCGTCGTTGCCGATGCCCCGCTCGGAGAGCAGCGCGGCGAACTGGTCCTGGTTGACGAAGTCCCGGCGCACCGGGTCCTGGAGGTCGGTGCGCCAGTCGAGCTTGACGGCGCCCGCGATGTGGCCGGTGTCGTAGGCCGAGGTGTCCTCGTCGACCTCGACGAAGACGACGCCCGGGGCGTCGATGTTCTTCTCGGCCCACTCGGCCGAGACGAGTGCGGTGTCGCGACTCATCAGATCACTCCCTGTGAGGATGGATGGTGAGCCAGCGCGCGGAGATCGAAGTTGGTGATTGTCGCACCACGCGCGGGACCCAGAGCTAGGAACGGATCACGGGTACGTGCGACGGCGCCGCTGCCGGGCGAAGAGGGGGAAACCGGAGGGTACGCGGACCCTGTGTGCCGGTGGCCGCTAAGCGGCCGAGGACAGCCCCGCCGTCAGATGACGGGGCGACACAGGCAGGTGGCCACGCGGCACAGGTCGACCGCGCGCCGTTTGGTGAGGAGCGTCCCCATGGACAGGGAGACTACCAGTCGGCCCGCAGGCTGCCACCGGGCCGACCAGCATCCGGGACACGGCCGGGGTGGCGTGCGGCGCCTCAGCCGGCGGAGTTGATCGGCACGTTCCGCGCGTCGGCGTCGACCACGAGGCCCTCCGGCCTCGGCTCCACCTTGCGCACGTTGAGCTGGAAGGGCAGCTCCGGCAGGGGCACGTCGACCGAGATGCCCTTGGCGTAGTTGGCCAGCAGCGTCTTGGCGAGCGGCAGGTTGGGCAGGCCCTCGGCGGTCACGTCGTTGAAGCGCAGGGCCACCTTGCCGCCCGCGACCGTCACGTCGGCGGTGCCGTTCACGGTCAGCTTGGCGCCGAGGATGTCCACCGGCGCGGTGACCGCGAGCTTGCCGTTCCGCTCGCCGAGGGTGAGCCCGGGGCGGTCGAGCAGCTTCGCCAGGCTGTCGTAGGTCACCGTGCCCCGGCCGTCGACGGTCTCGGCCACCACGTCACCCTGGCCGGAGCGGAGGGTGTCCAGCGACGCCTTGACGTTGCGCGCGTCCACGTCCAGCCGCGGCACGCTGACCGCGTCGCCCTGCACCTTGCCCTGCACGTCGGTCAGCACGATCGAGATGCGCTCGTACTTCCCGGCGAGCACCTGGGTGAGGAACGGGAAGCCACCGACCTCGACCTGGGGCGCCGAGGACTGCGCGTCCTGCTTGGCGACCTCTTTCTTCACCTGGTCGGCGATGGCGCGCTCGGCGACGCCGGCGGCCACCCGGTCGGCGACCACCAGGAGCCCGGCCAGGACCAGCAGCAGGACGACGAAACCGACCAGCACCTTCCGGCCCCGCCGCCGGGGTCGGCCCTCGTTCGCCGGGTACGCCTCTGCCACGCCGCCTCCTGACTTCGCCGCATCACCGCTTCTCGCGGCGCAACGGTACTTACCCGAGGCGCCGTCGCCCCAACCGCGGGGCTCAGAGGAAGAGCACGCACATGGCGTACGCGGCCGGCGCGGCGAGCGCGAAGCCGCCGAGCGGGCCCTGCATGTGCCGGGCCACCCACATGGTCGGCGGCTCACCGGCCATCAGCCGGCCCGCCTCGGCGTACCCCACGGCGAGGTCGGCCAGGACGGCGGTGCCGGCGGTGACCAGGCCGACCAGCGCGGCGCTGGTCGGGGTGAAGCCGACCAGGTAGCTGCCGAGCACCGCGCTGGTCAGGGTGCCGAGCATGGCCCCGGCGACCACGCCGGCGGCGCCGCGGGGCACCTGCGGGGCGAGCCGCGGCCAGGGGGCCACCGCGTCGGTCAGCCTCGCCACCAGCAGGGCCACCCCGGTGGCGGTGAGGCAGACGGTGATCGCCTGGGTGCCCTTCGGGATCCGGCTGAGCACGATCAGCGTGGCGAAGGCGACCACCCCCACGACGATCAGCAGGGTGCCGCCCAGCGAGTCGGTCACCCGGACCCGGTCCACCCGGCGGAAGAGCTGGCCGAGCACGGCGAGCACCAGGCCGGCGGCCGCCGCGTAGCCGAGGGGGGCCAGGCCGGCGATGTCCGACTGCACCGCGGCGGCGTCGGCGATCCCCGCCGCGGCGGCGCTGACCAGCGCGACGACCAGCAGCGCGGGCGGCCGCATGGCCATGGTCCAGGCCAGCACGAAGAGCAGTTGGACGCCGAAGATGATGAACGCGAAGGGCAGCCGGTGCCCGGGGCCGGCGGTCTGCGCGCCGAGCACCAGGCCCACGCCGAGCAGCGCGGCGAAGCCCGCGACGGTCAGCGCGAGCGGGCGGCGCACCGGGACCGGAGGCACCTCCTCCTCGGGCACCTCCTCGGGCTCGTCGTCGGGGCGCCGGCCCGGCCCGCTCTTGCGGAGCCGGCGGGGGCCCTTCCGCTCCCGCCCGCCGCTGTCGTCGGCCGGGCCGGTGCGCGGGGCCGGCGGGTAGCCACGGGCGGGGCCGGCGGGCCCGGAGGCCGCGTCGTCGGGCCACGGTTCACGGCCGGTGTCGGGCGAGGTGGAGGGAAACACGCACCGATCGTGCCAGACCCGGCCGGTCGGGCGGAGTCACGGTTTCGGCAACGTTAAAACCTGAGCCGCGATCAGGGGCAGACCAGACAAACAGGAAAGGGTACGGAGGTGACGGCCGGGCGATCGGTTACGCTCAAGCCGTTACCCGCCCGTCAGCGACGCCGGGACCCACGCAAATTCTCAGCGTCACCCGTCACGGAGTGCCGCTGGTCGCGCGCGGCCGGAGGGCCGCCGGGACGGAGGTGATCGTGTGGAGCTCCTGCTGCTGGTGACCGCGCGCGCAGGTGAACCATCGGCGGTGCTGCCGGCGCTCGACCTGCTGCCGCACTCGGTCCGCACCGCGCCGCGCGACGTCCGCACGCTGGTCTCCGGCCCGACCCCGGACGCCGTCCTGGTGGACGCCCGCGCCGAGCTGAGCGAGGCCCGCGCGACCTGCCGGATGCTGCACGCCACCGGGCTGGGCGTCCCGCTGGTCGCGGTCGTCACCGAGGCCGGGCTGATCGCGCTCAACGCCGACTGGGGTGTGGACGACGTGATCCTGGCCGGCGCGGGTCCCGCGGAGGTGGAGGCCCGGCTGCGGCTCGCGGTCGGCCGGCTGAGCAACGCGACGGCGGGCGCCGGCGGTTCGATCCGGGCCGGCGAGCTGACCATCGACCCGGACACCTACGCGGCCAAGCTGAAGGGCCGCCCGCTCGACCTCACCTACAAGGAGTTCGAGCTGCTGAAGTTCCTGGCCCAGCACCCGGGCCGGGTGTTCACCCGGGACCAGCTGCTCCGTGAGGTCTGGGGCTACGACTACTTCGGCGGCACCCGCACGGTCGACGTGCACGTCCGGCGGCTGCGCGCCAAGCTCGGCTCGGAGTACGAGTCGATGATCGGCACGGTGCGCCAGGTGGGCTACAAGTTCGTCGTGCCGCCGTCGCGCTCGCTGCCGGAGTCGGAGCCCGCCCCGCTGCCCGTCTGAGCGAGGCTCCCGCCGCGTCCCCCATCGGGGATGCCTACCCCATTTTGCCCTATTTGCCTGCCCGGTCAGCCCTACTCTGACTGCCGGGATCTGCCGGGCAAAGGGGGCGACGGTGCGTGTGGTGACCACGGGGGCGAAGAACGGCCGGGCGGGCTGATGTCGGCCTCGACGCTCCGCGCGGCCGGGATGGTGACGGTGGTGGTGGCCGCGCTGCTCGGCTCCGCTTTCGCGCTCGGCCGCAGCCTCATGCCCGACCAGCCGCACCGGGGCGCCGGCGTGGCGGCCAGCGTCCACGCCCCGCGCTACGGCGACCAGCCACCCAGCACCGAGTTCCCCGGCCCGCCCGCCGGCGACCACGGCGAGCCGAGCCCCGACGCCAGCCCGAGCGCCGCGGGCAGCGGCGGCCCGGCCGACGACAACGAGGGTCCCTACGGGGCGCGGATCTCCACCGGCTCGGCCCGGATCGCCCTGACCTTCGACGACGGCCCCGACCCACGGTGGACGCCGCAGGTGCTCGCCCTGCTGAAGGAATACGGCGTGAAGGCCACCTTCTGCATCGTCGGCGAGAACGCGGAGAGCCACCCGGACCTGGTGCGGTCGATCGTGGCCGACGGGCACACCATCTGCAACCACTCGTGGAACCACGACCTCACGCTGGGCAAGCGCTCGCAGGACGCGATCCGCGACGACCTGGTGCGCACCAACGACGCGATCCGGGCGGCGGCGCCGGACGTGCGGATCGCGTACTTCCGGCAGCCGGGCGGGGAGTGGACGTACCCGGTGGTCTCGACCTGCGAGGAACTGGGCATGACGCCGCTGCACTGGGCGGTGGACCCGACGGACTGGCAGGCGCCGGGCGCCGCCAAGATCGAGGCCGCGGTGCTGGCGCAGACCGGCCCGGGCTCGATCGTGCTGATGCACGATGCGGGCGGCGATCGCTCCGGCACGGTCGAGGCGTTGCAGCGCCTGCTCCCTGAGCTGCTGGACCGCTTCCAGCTGGAGGCGCTGCCCACCGGCACCACGTGACCACCGCCACCGCCCGGTGCCCGCGTCCGGCATGATCGACGGCCCGCCGGCCGCTACGGTGGCGGGATGAGCAGCACCACGCCGACCGCCGACCGTGTCGCCCGCGCCGACCGGCTGGCGCCGGTCGAGGTCGCCGAGGTGCTGGCGCTGGCCCGCACCGCCGGCGACGCGGACGGCGCCGACCCGCTCGACGAGCACGTGCTGCTCCGGCTGCGTGACCCCGAGGCACCCGCCGTGCACCTCACCGCCCGTGCCGCCGACGACACCCTGACCGGGTACGCCCACCTCGACACCACCGACCCCGCCGAGGGGATCGGCGTCGAGCTGGTGGTGCATCCGGCGTACCGGCGACGCGGCACCGGGCGGGCCCTCGCCCGGGGCGTGCTGGCCGCCGCCTCCGGGCCATTGCGCGCCTGGGCGCACGGCGACCACCCGTCGGCCGCCGCGCTCGGGGTCGACCTGGGCTTCACCCGCGCCCGGGTGCTCTGGCAGCTGCGCCGCCCGCTGACCGCCGCGCTGCCCGAGCCCGCCCTGCCGGACGGGGTACGGCTGCGCGCGTTCCGCCCCGGCGAGGACGACGACGCCTGGCTGGCGGTCAACAACGCCGCCTTCGCCCAGCACCCCGAGCAGGGCCGGTGGACCACCGACGACCTGCGGCTGCGCCTCGCCGAGCCGTGGTTCGACCCGGCCGGTTTCCTGCTCGCGGAGGACTCGGCCACCGGCCGGCTGCTCGGCTTCCACTGGACCAAGGTGCACGATCGCCCGGGCTCGGCGCGGATCGGCGAGGTCTACGTGCTCGGGGTGGACCCGTCCGCGCACCGCGGCGGCCTGGGCCGGGCGCTCACCACGGCCGGCCTGTCCTACCTGCGGGACCGGCGAGGGCTGGACCGGGTGATGCTCTACGTGGACGACTCCAACGGTGCCGCCGTGGCCCTCTACGAGCGCCTCGGCTTCGCCCGCTGGTCGGCGCACGTCAACTACCACCTCGGCTGACGCCCGGCGCCACCTCCTCACCCCTCCGGGCAGCGGTCACGGCCGCGTCACGCGGTGGCTTTGGCCGGATAACGGCTGCCCGGAAAAATCGTATTATTGGCGATAGTGGGCTGCGGGTTCACGAAATGGACAACGGGCCCTCAGGCGACGGCCATCCGGCCGGCCGCGCCTGTTCATCTTCCGTTCATTTCCGACCGGCGAACCGTCTACCTGGCACTTCTACCTTTCCTTTCAGCCGGTCAGCGCCGGCACCCGGGAGACCGGGCGACCTGACAAAGACGTGAAGGGAAACCCCTCAGGTGAAGCTCCAGCGGCACGGCGCCATTGCCTGCCTCGCTCTTACCGCGGTGCTCGGTCTCAGCGCCTGCGGCTCGGACAACAACGAGCCGACCGGCACCTCCGCCTCCGGCTCCGCCGCCGCGGTCGACTGCGGCAAGGGCACGCTGAACGCGCAGGGCTCCTCCGCGCAGAAGAACGCCATGTCCGAGTGGATCAAGGCGTACCAGCAGAAGTGCGCGGGCACCACGATCAACTACGAGCCCACCGGCTCGGGCGCCGGCATCCAGGCCTTCATCGCCGGCACCGCCGACTTCGCCGGGTCCGACTCCGCGCTCAAGCCGGAGGAGCAGCCGCAGGCCGACGCCAAGTGCAGCGGCGGTCAGGCCCTCAACCTGCCGATGGTCATCGGCCCGGTGGCCATCGTCTACAACGTCAGCGGCGTGGACAACCTCCAGCTCACCCCGGCCACCCTGGCGAAGGTCTTCGCCGGCAAGGTGACCAAGTGGGACGACCCGGCCATCAAGGCCGACAACCCGGACGCGAAGCTGCCGTCCACCGCGATCCAGGCGGTGCACCGCTCCGACGAGTCGGGCACCACCGACAACTTCACCAAGTACCTGTCGAAGACCGCGGAGTCCGACTGGACCTTCGGCAACGCCAAGGCCTGGAAGGCCCCGGGCGGCGTCGGCGCGGCCAAGTCCGACGGTGTGGCCGCCAAGGTCAAGAGCACCGACGGCACCATCAGCTACGTCGAGTGGTCCTACGCCGAGAACGGCGGCCTGAAGAAGGCCAAGGTCAAGAACGGCGCCGGCGAGTTCGCCGAGCTGACCGCCGAGTCGGCGGGCAAGACCATCGCCGGGGCCAAGATCGAGGGCCAGGGCAACGACCTCAAGATGTCGATCGACTACAAGACCACGGAGGCCGGGGCGTACCCGATCGTCCTGGTCACCTACGAGATCGTCTGCAGCAAGGGCCTCGCGGCCGACAAGCTGCCGCTGGTCAAGGGCCTGCTGAGCCACGCCGCCAGCGCCGAGGGCCAGCAGGACCTGGTCGAGCTGGGCTACGCCCCGCTGCCCGACTCGGTCCGCGCCAAGGTCGAGACCGCGGTCAAGAGCCTCTCCTGACGCACTGACCACACACTCCCTCTACCGAAGCGAGCGAGCAGATGGGTGACACCCCTCACCGCTCGGCGCACGCCGGCACCGGCGGGACCCGCGTGGCCACGAGCCACGAGTGGCCCGCCGGTGCCTCGGCGCGTGTGGCCGAGCCCTCCGGCATCCCTGGCATCCCCGACAACGGCCTGGGTGGCGGCGGCGGGCTGCCCCGGGCCCGGGCCTTCGGCGCGGAACGCGCGTTCCGTGGCCTGACCCTGGCCGCCGGCACCACCGTCCTGGTGGTCATCGCGGCCATCGCGATCTTCCTTGTCGCCAAGGCCGTGCCGGCGCTGCGGGACAACAGCGAGTCCTTCTGGACCTTCGAGGGCTGGTTCCCGAACGACGATCCGCCGAAGTTCGGCATCGGCGCGCTCGCCTTCGGCACCGTGCTCACCGCGCTGCTCGCCCTGCTCATGGCGGTGCCGGTGGCGCTGGGCATCGCCCTCTACCTGTCGCACTACGCCCCGCGCCGGCTGGGCAGCACCCTCGGCTTCCTCATCGACCTGCTGGCCGCCGTGCCGAGCGTGGTCTTCGGGCTCTGGGGCCGGGACTACTTCGCCCAGCCGGTCGCCGACCTGTCGGCCTGGCTGCACCGGTACTTCGGCTGGATCCCGATCTTCGGCGACGGCCCGTACGGGAACTCGATCCTGCTCGGCTCGGTGGTGCTGGCGATCATGGTGCTGCCCATCGTCACCTCGCTCTCCCGCGAGGTGTTCCGGCAGACCCCGACCGCCAACGAGGAGGCCGCCCTCGCCCTGGGCGCCACCCGCTGGGAGATGGTCCGCACCGCCGTCCTGCCCTACGGCCGGCCGGGCGTGATCGCCGCGGTGATGCTCGGCCTGGGCCGCGCGCTCGGCGAGACCATCGCCCTGGCGCTGACCCTCGGCTCCACCTACGCCATCTCGTTCAACGTGCTGCAGAGCGGCGGCAACTCGATCGCCGCGAACATCGCGAACCGGTTCGCTGAGGCGAACGACACCGGCCGGGGCGCGCTGATCGCCTCCGGCCTGGTGCTCTTCGCGATCACGCTGATCGTCAACATCACCGCGCGGGCGATCATCTACCGCCGCCGCGAGTTCACGGAGTCGGCCGCATGACCACCACCGTCACCTCCCACCGCCCGCAGCCCCCGGCCCAGCCGCTCACGCTGCGGGCCCGGCGACTTCCGGCGTACGCCGCGCCGGTCATCGCCGTGGTGGCGCTGCTGGCCTCGGCCGGCATCGTCTACGGCGCCGGCATCGGCGGCCCGGTCCTGGTCGTGGTCCTCGGCGCGCTGCTTTACCTGGCCGGCCTCTACGCCGCCGCGAACGCGGTGGAGGGCCGCCGGGCCGCCCGCAACCGGACCTGGAGCGCGCTCATCCACTCCGCCTTCGTGCTGGCGGTGCTGCCGCTGGCCTCGGTGGTCTGGACGCTGGTCAGCAAGGGCTCCGAGCGGCTGGACGGCAACTTCTTCGGCACCTCGATGAACAACATCGGGGCCCGGGACGCCAACGGCGGCGCCTACCACGCCATCATCGGCACCCTGGAGCAGGTCGGCATCGCCACGCTGGTCACCGTCCCGCTCGGCGTGCTCTGCGCGATCTACGTGGTCGAGTACGGCCGGGGCCGGTTCGCCTTCACCATCCGCTTCTTCGTGGACGTGATGACCGGCATCCCGTCGATCGTCACCGGCCTGTTCGTGCTGGCCTTCTGGGTGCTGATCGTGTCGCCGTGGTTCAACGACGGCCGGCCGGGCTTCTCCGGCTTCGCCGCCGCGCTGGCCCTGAGCGTGCTCATGCTGCCGACCGTGGTCCGGTCCACCGAGGAGATGCTCCGCCTCGTGCCGGCCCCGCTGCGCGAGGGCGCCTACGCCCTCGGCGTACCGAAGTGGAAGACCATCCTGCGGGTCGTGCTGCCGACCGCGCTGCCCGGCATCGTCACCGGCATCATGCTCGCCATCGCGCGGGCGGCCGGCGAGACCGCGCCGGTGCTGCTCGTGGCCGGCGGCGGTGCCGCGATCAACTTCAACCCGTTCGAGAACAACCAGTCGTCGCTGGCCCTCTTCGTCTACCAGCAGGCCGGCGAGGCCTCGAAGTACTCGCCGGCACGGGCGTGGACCGCGGCGCTGACCCTGGTCGCCCTCGTCCTCGTCCTGACCGTCGCGGCGAAGTTGCTGGCCCGTCGTAACCGGCTCGGCCGATGAACCCCGGAGGTACCACCACCATGGCCAAGCGCATCGAAGCCACCGGCGTCTCCGCCTACTACGGCGGGTTCAAGGCGATCGAGAACATCAACCTGACCGTCGAGCCGAAGACGGTCACCGCCCTGATCGGCCCGTCCGGCTGCGGCAAGTCCACCTTCCTGCGGTCGGTCAACCGGATGCACGAGGTGCTCCCGGGTGCCCGGGTCGAGGGCAGCCTGACGATCGACAACCAGGACATCTACGACCGGGACGTCGACGTCACGGCGGTCCGGCGGATGATCGGCATGGTCTTCCAGCGGCCGAACCCGTTCCCCACCATGAGCATCTTCGAGAACGTGGTGGCCGGCCTGCGGCTCAACGGCGTGCGGCGCAAGTCGATCCTGGAGGAGGCCGCCGAGAAGGCGCTCCGCTCGGCGAACCTCTGGGACGAGGTCAAGGACCGGCTCGGCAAGCCGGGCGCCGGCCTCTCCGGCGGTCAGCAGCAGCGGCTCTGCATCGCCCGCACCATCGCGGTCGAGCCGCAGGTGGTGCTGATGGACGAGCCCTGTTCGGCGCTGGACCCGATCTCCACGCTGGCCATCGAGGACCTGATGTTCCAGCTCAAGGACAAGTTCACCATCATCATCGTCACGCACAACATGCAGCAGGCCGCCCGGGTGTCGGACCGGACCGCCTTCTTCTCCATCGAGAAGACCGGTGACCCCGGCCGGCTGATCGAGTACGACAACACCCAGAAGATCTTCAGCAACCCGAGCCAGAAGAAGACCGAGGACTACATCACCGGCCGCTTCGGCTGAGCCGCTGCCGTCCCGGTCCGCGGGGCCCCGGTCGATCCCGACCGGGGCCCTCGGTGTGTCCGCGTACCGGCTCCCGCTCAGCGCAGCGCGGCGAAGAACTTCCGGAGGTCCGCCGCCAGCAGGTCGGGCACCTGGTGGGCGGCGAAGTGGCCGCCCCGGTCGTAGGTGTGCCAGCTGACGATGTTCTTGTGGTCGCGCTCGGCGAGCGTGCGGATCGACTGGAAGTCCCAGGCGAAGTTGGCCAGGCCGAGCGGCACCGTCGTCGGCTCCGGCGCCGCCGTGCCCCGCCCGTTGACCTTCTGCGTCGGGTGCACGGCCTCGGCGTCCTCGTAGTAGTAGCGGGCCGCCGAGGCGGCCGTGTTGGTCAGCCAGTAGATGGTCGTGTTGGTGAGGACGTGGTCGGCGTCGATCTGGTCGCCCATGAGCTGGCCCAGCCAGCCGAGCAGGCCCACCGGCGAGTCGGCCAGCGCGTGGGCCACGTTCTGCGGCTCGGTCGAGTGCAGCTTGTCGTAGCCGCCCCGGCGCTGCACGAACCAGTCGGCGAACGCCACCTTGCCCCGCTCCTCCTCGGTGAGGGCGGCCAGCTCGGCCGGGTCACCGGACGGCAGGGAGAAGACCTGCGTGACGTGCACCCCCAGCACGTGCTCCGGGTCGGCCCGGCCCACCTCCGGCGACACGAACGCGCCGAGGTCGTTGCCGGCCGCGCCGTACCGCTCGTAGCCGAGACGGCGCATCAGCTCGGCCCAGGCGCGCGCCACCCGGTGGCGGTTCCAGCCGCGCTCCCGGGTCGGCCCGGAGAAGCCGAACCCCGGCACCGACGGGATCACCAGGTGGAAGGCGTCGGCCGGGTCGCCACCGTGCGCCCGCGGGTCGGTCAGCGGACCGATCACGTCCAACCACTCGGCGACGGTGCCCGGCCAGCCGTGGGTGAGGACCAGCGGGGTGGCGTCCGGCTCGGGCGAGCGGACGTGCAGGAAGTGCACCCGCTGCCCGTCGATCTCGGTGGTGAACTGCGGGTACGCGTTGAGCCGCGCCTCCCACTCCCGCCAGTCGTAGGTGGTGCGCCAGCGCTCGGCCAGGCGCCGCACCCAGCTCAGCGGGACGCCGTACTCCCAGCCGGGCGGGACCGGGCCGGCGGGGGCGGCCGCCGCTTCGGGATCGGCGGGCAGTTCCTCGGCCCAGCGGGTCCGGGCCAGCCGGTCGGCGAGGTCGTCCAGGTCGGCCTGCGGGACGTCGATACGGAACGGGACGATCGCGGTGTTGTCTGCCATGCCCCTGAGCGTAGGAAGCTATTAGGAACACTCCGTTCCTAATACGCTGGCAGAATCCGGGAAATGTTGGAGACCTCGGCGCGGCTGCTGCGCCTGCTGTCGCTGCTGCAGACCCCGCGCGACTGGACCGGCGCCGAACTGGCCGAGCGCCTCGCGGTGAGCACCCGGACCGTGCGCAACGACGTGGAGCGGCTGCGCGAGCTGGGCTACCCGGTGCACGGCACCCGGGGCGCGGTGGGCGGCTACCGGCTGGGCGCCGGCGCGGCCCTGCCCCCGCTGCTCCTGGACGACGAGGAGGCGGTGGCGGTGGCGGTCGGGCTGCGGACCGCCGCCGGCGGCAGCGTCGCCGGCATCGAGGAGACCTCGCTGCGGGCGCTGGCCAAGCTGGAGCAGGTGCTCCCCCACCGGCTGCGCCGCCGGGTCACCGCCCTGCACACGCACACCGTCCGCGTGCCGCACGACCAGCCCGGCCCAACCGTGGACGCCGGGACGCTCAGCGCGATCGGGGCGGCCTGCCGGGACCGGGAGCGGCTGCGGTTCGACTACGTCCGGCACGACGGGACCGCGGACCGGCGGGACGTCGAGCCGTACCGGCTGGTCAACTGGGGGCGGCGCTGGTACCTGGTGGCCTTCGACCCGGCGCGGGACGACTGGCGCACCTTCCGGGTGGACCGGCTCACCCCGCGTACCCCGACCGGCCCGCGGTTCGCGGCGCGCGAGCTGCCCGGTGACGTGGTGGACCGCGTGCGGCAGGGGGTCTCGTCGGCCGCGTGGCGGCACCGGGCACGTGTCCGGGTGCACGCCCCCGCCGAGGTGGTGGCCGACCGGATCAACCCGGCCGTCGGCACCGTCGAGCCGGCCGGCGAGGCGGCCTGCCTCCTGCACACGGGCGCCGACCGGCTGGAGACGATCGCGGTCTGGCTCGGCCTGCTCGACCTCGACTTCACCGTCGAGGACCCGCCCGAGCTGGCCGACCTCCTGCGCTCCCTCGCGGAGCGCTACCTCCGCGCCGCCGGCTGACCCTCAGGAGAGGCGGAAGCGGGGCGCCTCGGCGTCGGAGAGGTCGAGATGCGGGGTGACCGGGGCGCCCGCGTCGCGCCCGGCCGCCGCGCGGCCCACGCCGGCCAGGTCGCCGGCGGCGGCGACCTCGCCGAGGGTCACCATCGTGGGCGGCAGCATGGTCAGCTCGCCGGCCTCCGCCCGCGCCAGGGCGTCCGCCGGGCGCAGCCACAACGTGTGGTCGGCCTCGCCGGAGACGTCCCGGGTCCGCTGCCCGTCCGGCAGCAGGGCGACGAAGAAGTACGTGTCGAAGCGGCGCGGCTCGAACTCCGGGGTGATCCACCGGCTCCACGGCAGCAGCAGGTCGGACCGGAGGGTGAGCCCCTTCCCGGCCAGCAGGTCGGCGAAGCCGGTACGCCGGGCAACCAGGTCCTGCCGGGCCGCCTCCCAGTCGTCCCCGCTCACGTCCCCCACCACGGTCCCCCCGTCCGGGCCGGCCAGCAGCACGCCCGCCTCCTCGAAGACCTCCCGGGCGGCGGCGCACACGACCGCCTGCGCGGCGGCCGGGTCCAGGTGGAGCCGCTCGCCCCACCCGGCCGGCGCCGGGCCGGCCCAGTCCAGGTGCGCCTGCGAGTCGGAGCGGTCCACGCCGCCGCCGGGGAAGGCGTACATCCCGCCGAAGGTCATCGCGGCCACCCGGCGGATCAGGTACACCTCGAAGTCGGCGCCGGCCGGGCGGAGCAGCAGCACGGTGGCGGCGACCCGTGGCACGGCCGGCACACCACCCTCGGCGCGGAACCGGCGGGCGTGCTCCACCAGGGCGGGGGGTGCGGCGAAGCCGTCGATCGTCATGAGCCGAGCCTAGTTCCCGACCAATGGATCATGCCTCCGGCGGCGGGCCGGCGTCGCGGGTGGACCGGTTCGCGGGACTGCGGTCGCCCACCGCGCATGGCAGGGTCGTGACCCATGATCGATGAGTTCGCGAAGGAGTATCTGCACAGCGACCTGCGCCACATCCGCGGGACGATGCTGTGGAAGCTCGACGGAGTGTCCGAGTACGACGTACGCCGCCCCCTGACCGCGACCGGAACCAACCTTCTCGGCCTGGTCAAGCACCTCTCGATCACGGAGGCCAGGTACTTCGGCGCGGTCTTCGACCGGCCGTTCCCCGAGCCCCTGCCCCGGTGGGACGCCGACGACGACGGCACCGACATGTGGGCGAACGAGCACGAGACGCGCGAGGAGATCATCCAGCGCTACCGGCGGGTGTGGGAGCACTCGGACGCGACGATCGAGGCTCTCGCCATCGACGCGCCCGGCCATGTGCCCTGGTGGCCACGCCCGAACGTGAAGCTGTTCAACATCCTGGTCCACGTGCTCAGCGAGACGAGCCGGCACGCCGGCCACGCCGACATCCTGCGCGAGCAGCTCGACGGCGCCACGGGTGCGGCAGCCGAGTACGCGCACCTGGAACCCGACCGGGCGACCTGGGCGGCGCGGTGCGCGGCGATCGAGGCGGCCGCCCGAGCAGCCGCCGGCGCACAGCACTGAGCTTTCCCGACGGGTGGATCTTCGTCCCGCCCGCGCGACGGTCCGGGATAGCGTGCCGGCATGACGCGTTGGGGAATCCTGGCCACCGGAAACATCGCCGCCCGCTTCGCCGGGGACCTGCGGCTGGCCCCCGGGGCCGAGCTGGTGGCGGTCGGCTCGCGGACCCGGGAGAGCGCCGAGCTGTTCGCCCGGCGGCACGACATCCCCCGGGCGTACGCCTCCTGGACGGAACTGGCCGCGGACCCGGACGTTGACGTCGTCTACGTCGCCACGCCGCACGCCGCACACCACGAGGCGGCCCTCACCTGCCTGGCCGGCGGCAAGGCCGTGCTGGTGGAGAAGCCCTGCACGCTCGACCTGGCCACCACCACGGAGCTGGTCGAGACGGCCCGCGCCCGCGGCCTCTTCCTCATGGAGGCCATGTGGATGCGGACCAACCCGCTGATCCTCCGGGTGCTGGAGCTGATCGCGGACGGCGCGATCGGCGAGGTGACCCACATCCGGGCGGACTTCGGCGCGGCCGGCCCGTTCCCGCCGGAGCACCGGATGCGGGCCCGCACGCTGGGTGGCGGCGCCCTGCTCGACCTGGGCGTCTACCCGCTGAGCCTGGCCCACCTGGTGCTCGGCGTGCCGCAGCAGGTGCAGGCCTGGGCCAAGCTGAGCCCGGAGAAGGTGGACGAGAACACCGGCATCGTCCTGGGCTGGGACTCGGGGGCGGTGGCCACGCTGAGCTGCGGGATGGTCGGGGCCACGGCGATCACCGCCGCGATCACCGGCACGACCGGGCGGATCGACCTGCCGGAGCCGTTCTACCGGCCCGGCGCCGCGGTGCTGCACCGGCTCGGCGCCGAGCCGGAGACCATCCCCGCCGACCTGACGGGCGGCGGCTACCAGCACGAGGCGATCGAGGTGCAGCGCTGCCTGGCGGCCGGGCTGATCGAGAGCCCGCTGGTGCCGCACGCCGCCACCCTGGAGGTGATGGGCCTGCTGGACCACATCAAGGACCGGATCGGCGTCTCCTACGCGTGAGGGGTCCCCCGCGACGGCGGGGGACCCCTCAGGCGTCAGGCGCTCAGAACAGCGGGCGGACCAGCAGGTACGCCAGGCAGGCGATGGCCGCGGAGGCCGGGAACGTGATGATCCAGGCGATCACGATGTTGCCGGCCACGTTCCAGCGGACCGCGGAGAGCCGCTTGGTCGCGCCCACACCCATGATCGCCGAGGTGATCGTGTGGGTGGTGGAGATGGGGGCCTTCAGCACCAGGGCGTTGAAGTAGAGCACGGCGCTGGCCACGGTCTCGGCCGCGAAGCCCTCCGGCGGGCCCAGGTCGATGATCTTCCGGCCCAGGGTCCGGATGATCCGCCAGCCGCCCGCGTAGGTGCCGGCCGCCAGCATGGCGGCCGAGGTCCAGAACACCCACTGCGGGATGTGCGTCTTGTTGTCCTGGTAGCCGCCCGTGTAGAGGGCCAGCACGATGATGCCCATGGTCTTCGCGGCGTCCTGCATGCCGTGGCCGACCGACATGGCGGCGGCCGAGGCGGTCTGCGCCCAGCGGAAGCCCCGGTTGAGCTTGCCGGGCTGCCCCTTCCGGAACAGCCACAGGATGGCCAGCATCACCAGGAAGCCGAGCACGAGGCCGACCACCGGGGAGAGCACCATCGGGATGAGGACCTTCTCGACGATGTTGCCCCACTGCACGACGCCGTCGGCGGCGAACAGGGTGGCGCCGACCAGGCCACCGAAGAGGGCGTGCGAGGAGGACGACGGCAGGCCGAAGTACCAGGTGATCAGGTTCCAGGCGATCGCGCCGAGCACGCCGGCGAAGACCACTCCCAGGCTGGCCACCCCGGGCGGCAGGGTGACCAGGCCGTCGCCGACCGTCTTGGCCACCCCGGCCCCGAAGTGCGCGCCGACGAAGTTGCCGACGGCGGCCAGCGCGAGGGCGATCCGGGGGGTCAGCGCCCGGGTGGACACGCTGGTGGCGATCGCGTTCGCCGCGTCATGGAAGCCGTTCGTGTAGTCGAACGCCATGGCGACCACGATCACCGCCAACACGGCGATGAGTTCGGGGGTCACGGGATCAGGACTCCTTGACCGCGATGGTCTCGACGGTGTTGGCGACGTGCTCGAAGGCGTCGCAGGCGGCCTCCAGCTCGTCGGCCACCTCCTTCATCTTCAGCACCGTGAGCGCGTCGTACTCGCCGCTGAAGAGGCGGACCAGCAGCATCCGGTACGCCTGGTCACCGTCGTTCTCGAGCCGGTTGCACTCGATCCAGTAGTCCTCAAGATCCTTCATCGACTTGAGCCGGGGCATCGCCTCGGCGGTCAGCTTGGCCTGCTGGTCGAGGACGTTCACCAGCTCGTGCATCTCGCGGGGCAGCGACGGCAGCTTGGTCAGGCCGTAGAGGTAGAGCAGGTTGCCGACCGCCTCCAGGTGGTCCATCACGTCGTCGAGCAGCGAGCCCAGACGGTAGATGTCCTCCCGGTCGAATGGGGTGATGAAGGTGGAGTTGATCTTCTTGTAGAGCTCGTGGGTGATCTGGTCGCTGTCGTGCTCGACCTCGGTGAGCCGCTCGCTCACCGACTGGACCTCAACATCCGGCAGGCCCAGCTCGTTGAGCAGCTCGGTCCCCTTCACCAGGTTCTGCGCGGCCCTGGTGAAGAGCTCGTAGAAGGCGCCCTCGGTGGGACGGAAGGAAAACTTCACAGCACGGACCTCGTCGTGTCGGTGGAAGGGTGGCCGTCGCCCCGGAAGGCGTCTGCTCTGCGCATGCTAGGTACCCCGTGGAACCGGGCAACGCCCGGCCCACCCCTGGTCAGGCCCGATTCACCGCTCGTTCACCTTCCGTTCACCTTCACCCGTCCCGCCCTCGCTCCGCAGCCGGTCCCGCTCCCGCGCGAGGTCGAAATCGGCAGGCGGATACCCGAGATCCAACCCGTCGAACGTCTCCTTGAGCAGGTGCGCCACCGCCCAGTCGCGGTACCACTTCCGGTCCGCCGGCACCACGAACCAGGGCGCGTCGTCCGGGCCGCAGCGCTCGATCGCCTCGGCGTACGCGGCCTGGTAATCGTCCCAACGGGCCCGGGTGTTCAGATCGCTGGGGTTGTACTTCCAGTACTTCGTCGGGTCCGTGAGGCGCTCCATCAACCGCTCACCCTGCTCGCCGTGCGAGATGTGCAGCATGACCTTGACCACGGTCACCCCGCTGCCGGCCAGCTCCCGCTCGAAGTCGTTGATCAGGTCGTAGCGGCCCCGCCAGGTGGCCTCGTCGACCAGGCGCTCGACCCGGGCGATCAGCACGTCCTCGTAGTGCGAGCGGTTGAAGACGCCCACGTAGCCGGGCGGCGGGAGGGCCCGGCGGACCCGCCAGAGGAAGTCGTGCCGCCGCTCCTCCTCAGTCGGCGGGCCGAAGGAGCGGATGTGCAGCCCGAGCGGGTTCATGGCCCCGGCCACCCGTTTGACCGTGCCGTCCTTGCCACCGCAGTCCATGGCCTGGAGCACCAGCAGCACCCGGCGCGGGCGGTCGCCGGCCAGGTGGGCGCCGGCCTGGGTGGGTGCGCTGGTCGCGCTGTCCGGGCCGGCGGCGCCCTTCGCGGCCGCGTACAGCATCTCCTGCTGCCGGCCGAGCTCCGCGCCGAGCAGCTCGACCTGCCCGCGCGCCCACTCCTTGCGCCGCTTGCCGTGCCCCGCCGCCGCGGGCAGCCCCGGTGTCGACCGGGGATCCACCGCCGCCAGGTCCACCGCGCCCGGGCCGGCCCGGAGCAGCTCCCGCATCGACCCGCCCTCGGGTCGCACCACGTCGTCCACACCGCTCATCCCACGATCCTCACCCACCCCGCCCGCCCCCGCCTCCCGAGCGATGTCACGGCGGGGCGGCGGGGCATCCGGAGGTACGGGGAGAATGGAGCCCCGGGCGGGAGGAGTGCGACGTGCACGAGCGGGCGGCGGAGTTCGAGGCGGAACGCGGGCACCTGCTGGCGGTCGCGCAGCGGATGCTGGGCAGCCGGAGCGAGGCCGAGGACGCGGTCCAGGAGACCTGGCTGCGCTACTCGGGCGCGCTCGGCGACCCGGCCGCCCGGGAACAGATCCGTGACCTGCGCGGCTGGCTCACCACCACCTGCTCGCGGATCTGCCTCGACGTGCTCCGGTCCGCCCGGGTGCGCCGCGAGGCGTACCCCGGTCAGTGGCTGCCGGAGCCGGTGGTGAGCGCGGCGCCGGCCGCGGACGGGTTCGCCCCCGACCCGGCCGAGCGGGCGGTCCGGGCCGACCAGCTCGGCACCGCCCTGCTCGTGGTGCTGGAACGGCTGACCCCCGAGCAGCGGGTGGCGTTCGTGCTGCACGACGTCTTCGCCGTGCCGTTCGCCACGGTCGCCGAGGTGCTCGGCACCACCCCGGCGGCGGCCCGGCAGCTCGCCTCGCGCGGCCGCCGCGCGGTCACCGCGCCGGACGTCCCCCGGCACACGGCCGACCTGGCCGAGCAGCACAAGGTGCTCGCCGCGTTCGTGGCGGCGGTCGAGTCCGGCGAGCTGGACCGGCTGGTCGAGGTGCTCGCCCCGGACGTGGTGGTGATCGGCGACAGCGGCGGCCACTTCCCGGCCGCCCGCCGGCCGGTGGTCGGCGCCGAGCTGGCGGGCCGGTTCATCCTCGGCCTCTTCGGTCAGGCCGCCCGCTGGGGCGGCCCGCTGCACGCCCGTCCCGTCCTGGTCGACGGCACGCTGGGCTGGCAGGCGGAGACGGCGTTCCGGGACGGGCGGCCGCTGCGGATGATCACCTCGTTCGCCGTGCACGAGGGGCGGATCACCGGCGTATTCAACCAGCTCAACCCCGAAAAGGTCGCCCACCTGGACGGTGTGGGCGCCGACGAGGACTGGCCGCCGCGCTACTGACGCCGGCTCAGACCACCAGGGCCAGCCACTTCCGGTAGGAGGTGGCGAACGGCTCGGTGCCGTCGTCGAGCGCGCCGAGCAGCCAGCGGGCCGCGGCCTCCGCCTCGGCCACCACGTCGTCGGGGTAACCCCAGCGGGCCCGGTGCTCGGCGAACTCGTCCTCGTCGCGCAGCTCGACCAGGCCGGTCTCCCGCCGGCGCACCACATCCAGGTCGAGATCGACCAGGTGGACCGTCTCCTCGCCCTCCCAGCGGGCCGGGGTGGCGATGTCGCAGTAGACCTCGCTGGTGCGCGGGGGCGGGTTGAACATGCCGGTCCACCAGCCCTGCCGGGGCACCAGCAGGACGAACGGGATCTGCTCCACGGAGGGCCGGCCGTGGTAGACCGACTCGGTGCCGGCCGGGACGCCGAGCCAGACGCCGAGGTCGTCCTCGGCGAGGCGGCGGGCCGGGTAGTCGCGGTGTGCGCTGCCGTCGTACTTGCGGTAGATCACGCGGACCACGTCGCTCGGCATGACTGGCACCCTAACCGATTCCGGCCACGCGACGCGATCGGCGGGTAACCGGACGCGACCTGCCGGCCACGCCACGCGGCGGAGCGACAGGTCCCCTGTCGGCGGAGGCGGGTACGGTCGCACGGTGACCGCGCCCCGCACCGCCACCGGCCCCGTCCCGAAGAAGCGCCGGGGCGGCCGGCCCGGCGGCGGCGAGCTGCTGGCGGCCGCGGTCGGCGCGGTCCCCGGCGGCGCGGCCCGCCCCGGCCAGCAGCAGATGACCGAGGCGATCGAGCGGAGCATCGCCTCCGGCGAACACCTGCTCGTGCAGGCCGGCACGGGCACCGGCAAGTCGCTGGCCTACCTGGCCCCGGCGCTGACGGTGGACGGCCCGGTGGTGGTCTCCACCGCCACCCTGGCCCTGCAGTCCCAACTGGTCGACCACGACCTGCCCCGGCTGGCCGACGCGGTCGAGCCGGTGCTCGGCCGGCGTCCCACCTTCGCCGTGCTCAAGGGGCGGCACCACTACCTCTGCCTGGCCCGGCTGGACAGCTCGGTCGAGGAGGAGCCCGAGGACACCCTCTTCGACGCGCCGCGCCCCGCCGGCGGCACGAAGTGGCTCGGCGAGGCGGGCCGGCTCGGCAAGCAGATGCAGCGGCTGCGCGACTGGGCCGAGAAGACCGCCACCGGCGACCGGGACGAGCTGGACCCGGGCGTGGACGACCAGGTGTGGCGGAGCATCTCGATGCCGGCCCGGGAGTGCGTGGGCGCCACCCGCTGCCCGTTCGGCCAGGAGTGCTTCGCGGAGGCGTCCCGGGCCCGCGCCCGCGAGGCCGACATCGTGGTGACCAACCACAGCCTGCTCGCCGTCGACATGCTCGCCGGCCGGCACATCGTGCCGCCGCACAAGCTGCTCGTGGTCGACGAGGCGCACGAGCTGGCCGACCGGGTCTCCTCGGCGGCGCAGGCCGAGCTGGAACCCCAGCTCATCGACCGGTCCGCCCGCCGGGCCCGGCCGCTGCTCCGCCCCGAGGTGGCCGAACGCCTCACCGAGGCCGGCGACGCGCTCGCCGTGGGGCTGGCCGAGGCGCCGGCCGGGCGGCTCACCGCCGGCCTGCCGCCCGCGCTGCGCGAGGCGTGCACCCTGCTCGACGCCGCCACCCGGGCCGCGCTGGAGGCGATCGGCGACGTCAAGGCCGACGACCCGGACCCGGTGCGCAAGCAGCAGGCCAAGGCCGTGCTGGACGAGCTGTCGAAGACCGCGCAGCGGCTGCTGGAGGAGGCCGACCACGACGTGGCCTGGGTGGAGAAGCCGGACAACGGCAGCCGCCGGGCGCTGGTGGTCGCGCCGCTCTCGGTCGCCGGCACCCTCGCCACCCACCTCTACGACGAACGCACCGTGGTCGCCACCTCGGCCACGCTGGCGCTGGGCGGCCGGTTCGACACGGTGGCCCGGGCGCTGGGGCTGGACGCGCCGCCGCCCGCCCCGCCGTCCCCGGCCGCCGCCGCGCTGGCCACGGCGGCCGCCGCCGGCCGCGCCGGCACCACACCCCCGGTGGCGAGCACCGACGGCAGCCGGGCGGCGATCGGCACCGTCCCGGCCACCGAGGGCCCCGGCTGGACGTCGCTCGACGTCGGCTCGCCCTTCGACTACGCCCGGCAGGGCATCCTGTACGTCGCCGCGCACCTGCCCCGGCCCAGCGTCTCCGGGCTGCCCGAGGCGGCCGGCGAGGAGCTGCTGGCGCTGGTCGGCGCGCTCGGTGGGCGTACCCTCGGGCTCTTCTCCTCCCGGCGGGCCGCCCAGCAGGCGGCGGAGCTGCTGCGGGCGCGCACCGACCTGCCGGTGCTGCTCCAGGGCGAGGAGTCGCTGCCGCTGCTGGTCCGCCGGTTCCGCGAGGAGCGGGAGAGCTGCCTGTTCGGCGTGATGTCGCTGTGGCAGGGGGTGGACGTGCCGGGCGACTCCTGCCAGCTCGTGGTGATCGACCGGCTGCCCTTCCCCCGCCCCGACGAGCCGCTCGCGGCGGCCCGGGCGGCGGCCGTGGACGCCGGCGGCGGCTCCGGTTTCGCGGCGGTGAGCGTGCCGATCGCGGCCGTCCGGCTGGCCCAGGGGGTCGGGCGGCTGATCCGGGCCACCGGCGACCGCGGCGTGGTGGCGGTGCTCGACTCCCGGCTGGAGACCGCCCGGGGCTACGGCCCGTTCCTGCGCCGCTCGCTGCCCCCGTTCTGGTACACCACCCGCCCCGACGTGGCCCGGGGCGCGCTGGAACGGCTCGGAAAGAGCTGACGCCCGCGCCTCCCCCGGGCGGGGGCGACGCGGGCGTCCAGGGCTCGGCCGATCAGGGCGCCTGGGAGGCCACCACCACGGCGTCGGGCGGGGTGTCCGGCACGGTACGCGCGGCCAGCCGGCGGACCGCGGTGTTGAGCACGGCGATCAGCGGCACCGCGACCAGCGCGCCCGCGATGCCGGCCAGCACCACCCCGGCGGCGATGCCGATGATCACGGCGAGCGGGTGGATGGCCACCGCCCGGCCCATGATCAACGGCTGGAGCACGTGCCCCTCGACCTGCTGCACACCGATCACCACGCCCAGGATGATCAGCGCGGTCACCGGGCCGCTGTCGACCAGCGCCACCAGCACGGCCACCACGCCGGACAGGAAGGCGCCGACGATCGGGATGAACGCGCCCAGGAAGACCAGCGCGGCCAGCGGGAACGCGAACGGGATGTCGAAGATGACCAGGAAGATGCCGATGCCCACGGCGTCGATGAAGGCGACCAGCACGGTGGCCCGCACGTAGGCGCCGAGCGTCGACCAGGAGGCCCGGCCCGCGTCGTCCACCTTCCAACGGGCGTTCACCGGCAGCAGCCGGACCAGGAACCGCCAGATCTTGCTGCCGTCCCGGAGGAAGAAGAAGGTCGCGAAGAGCACCAGGACCGTGCCGGTGAGCACCTCGGCCAGGGTCGCCGCGGTGTTGAGCGCCCCGCTGGTGAACCTCTCCGTGTTGTCGTTGATCCAGCTCTGCGCCTCGTCGATGTAGCGGTTGAGCTGGCTGTCGGAGAGGTGCAACGGGCCGGTCTTGAGCCAGTTCTGGATCTGCCGGACGCCCTCGGACGACTTCTCGCTCAGCTCCGGTACGCCCTGGATGAACTCGTTCACCACCAGGGTCAGCGTGCCGATAACCGCGGCCAGGCCGCCGACCAGCACCACGCCGGTGGCCAGCGAGCGGGGCAGGCGGGCCCGGAGCAGCCAGCCGACCGCCGGGGCGAGCAGCGCGGAGAGCAGCAGCGCGACCGCCAGCGGGATGATCACGATGCGGATCGTGCCGACGATCTTGAGCAGCGACCAGGTGACGATGCCGACGACGATGAGCCGCCAGCACCAGGCCGCGGCGATCCGCAGCGCGTGCGGCACCTCCACGTCGTCCTGGCTGCTCGTCGAGCCGTGCACGGGGGCCGAGGGCTCCGCGCCCACCACGGTCGCCGACGGAGGCGCCGCCGGGCCCGGCGAGGAGGGCGAGGCGAGGCGCGACTCGTCCGCCGACCGGTCCGGATCCGCCCGCCGGGCCCGCGCCGACTCGCGGCCGGACTCGTACGCGCGGCGGAGCCGTCCGCGCATCCGCTCGAAGCGGCTCAAGCGCACCTCCCGCAAACTGGTCCGCCCACGACACAGGGGGGACAGGATACGTCCGTCCGCCCCACCCTAGGGCGACACCGCCACACATTGCCCCCCTGCCGCACCGCCCAACCACACCGGGATCGACCGGCGGGCACGCGGTAGCGTCTTCGCGTGACCGCCGACCAGAGCCTCGACGCCGGCCTGCCGATCCGCCTGCTGCACGACCGCGTGCTGGTGCGCACCGAGAACGGCGAGGGGGAACGCCGTTCCACCGCCGGCATCGTCATCCCGGCCACCGCAGCCGTCGGCAAGCGGCTGGCCTGGGCCACCGCCGTGGGCGTCGGCCCGCACGTCCGCTCCATCGTCTCCGGGGACCGGGTGCTCTTCGACCCCGACGACCGCTCCGAGGTCGAGCTGCACGGCCGGGCGTACGTCCTGCTCCGCGAGCGCGACGTGCACGCCGTGGCGGCCGAGCGGGTGGAGAAGGAGCCGACCGGCTCGACCGGCCTCTACCTGTAGGCGCGGCCCCGCTGTTTGCACCGCCGCCCGGCGGGAAGCCCCAGGCACGACCGCGCCCTGGGGAGGGACCATGCCGGTAGTCGTGAAGAAGATTCTTGCCTGGGGATTCCTCGCGTTCCTGATCTACTTCATGGCCTTCCGGCCGGACGGCGCGGCCCAGCTGTTCAAGGGGATCGGGGTGGCCCTGATGGCCATCGCGCAGGGCCTCGGCGACTTCCTCACCGGCCTGATGACCTGACCCGACCCGCTCCGGCCGGGAGTCAGGCCGGGGGCCAGGGGGCCGACGAGCGGTGACCGTGCCAGCCGGACGGCCCGTAACCCGGCGGGAAGGCCGGCGGCGGCGGGGCCAGCACCACCGGGATCGGCACCACCGGCTCGTCCGGGGCCTCGACCGGACGCCGCGAACCGTCCGGGAAACGCAGGTGGTAGCGCTGCCCGTCCCAGACCCCGACCGGCGCCTGCGGGTCCCGGCCCACGAAGAACGCCCGGTACGCCCCGATCGCGTCCAGCAGCTCCCGCTCCTCCCGTGCCGTCCGGTCCCGCTCGGCGGGCTTGCGGTCCAGGCCCCGGCGCATCCCGTCGCGCAGCAGGGCCAGCCGGGTGGCGGCGAACTGGTAGCCGCGCATCGCCCTCACCCCACCGTCGCCGGCCACCCGCCGGGCCCAGGTCCGGGCCGCGTGCCGCCGCCCCAGGCTCCCGAGCGCGGCCACCTCCGGTGGGCTGAGCCAGCCGGCCCGGACGTAGTCCGGCAGGGTCCGCTCGGTGAGCCGCCCCTCCCAGGCACGCAGCCACACGGCCAGCCCGACCATGCCGAAGAAGATCGGCACCATCACGCCGATGTAGCCGTAGAGGGCGATCAGCGGCTGCCCGGTGGCGGCGGCCAGCGAGGGCAGCAGGTTCCAGGTGCCGTGCAGCATCATGGCCAGCAGCAGGCCGGCGATCGGGGCGAGGAAGCGCACCCGCCGGTCGGCGGTCCGCGCGGCGACGCCCAGCCCCACACCGGTCATCGAGGTGAACAGCGGGTGGGCGAAGCCGAAGAGCAGGATCCGCACGATGAAGATGGCGATCACCTGGCGCGCGCCGGTCGCCGGGCCGTACTCCTCGACGCCCGTGCGGTAGCCGTAGCCGCCCAGGTAGAGGATGTTCTCCACCATGGCGAAGCCGACCGCGGAGAGCCCGCAGTAGACCAGGCCGTCGGTGATCCCGGAGAACTCCCGGCGCCGGAAGATCAGCAGCAGCAGCGGGCCGGCCGCCTTCGTCAGCTCCTCGATGAACGGGGCGACCAGCACGGCGGTCAGCGCCGAGGGCAGCCCCCAGCGGTCGAACAGCCGGGCACCGGTCTCGTTGACCAGCAGCGAGATGGCGGTGGAGACGAACGCGCCCCAGGCGAAGCAGAAGATCAGATATTTCAGCGGCTCCGGCTCGTACCGGTCGAGCCAGAGGAAGCAGGAGACCAGCACCGGCACCGGCAGGATCGCCGCGATGACGCCGACCAGCAGCGCCTGCGCGCCGAGGCTCTCGCCCAGCGTGAAGACCATGAAGACCGCGCCGGCCGCGATCAGCAGCACCACCCCGGCCAGCGCCAGGAACCGCCGCCAGCCGAGCCGGCGCAGCGGCATCCGGGGAGCCGGCGTGCCGGGCGGAACGGCGGGCGCGGTCGGCGGCGGCGGCAGGGCTCCGCCGGGCGGGGTGACGGCCATGCGGTCAGCGTAGTCACCCGCGACCCACTGGTCCGGTCGCATCGCGACCGCTATGCTCCCGGACAGGTCACGAGTGCCAGCGTCAAGCCCCGGCTTGCTGGCCGGCAACCCTCGTCGAGTTCGCGGTGGGGTGCCCCGGGTGATGACCGGGCCCAGCCCGATCCGCGTGCTGGGCAAGCGCGGACCCCGTCCCGGTGCCCACCCACCCGGGGTCCCCCTGGACCCGGGAGGCTCCGGCATGACCGTCACCCTCGTACCCTCGCTGCCCACGCTCGTCACCCCGAGCCGGCCGGACCCGCTCGGCGTGCTCGGCGTACCGGGGGAGATCAACCTGGACTACGCGGCCAGCGCGCCGTGCGCGCGCGCCGCGTCCGACGCGGTGGCCGAGCTGCTGCCCTGGTACGCGAGCGTGCACCGCGGCGCCGGCGCGCTGTCGCGGCGCTGCACGCTGGCCTACGAGCGGGCCCGGCAGACGGTCGGCGACTTCCTCGGCGCCCGCCCCGACGACCACGTGATCTTCACCCGGAACACCACCGACGCGCTGAACCTCCTGGCCCGGGCGCTGCCCGCCGGCACCACGGTGGTCACCTTCGCCGGCGAACACCACGCGAACCTGCTGCCCTGGCCGCGCGGCTCGGTCCGGCTCCCGGTGCCGGACGGCCCGGGCGGCGCGGTCCGCTCCCTCGACGCCGCCCTGAGCGAACTGTCCCGCGACGCCCGGCCCGGCCTGCCCGTGCTGGTCGCGGTCACCGGCGCCAGCAACGTGACCGGGGAGCGCTGGCCGATCGCCGACCTGGCCCGGGTGGCCCACCGGCACGGCGCCCGGATCCTCGTGGACGCCGCGCAGCTCGCGCCGCACGCCCCCGTGGACCTCGCCGTGCTGGACGTCGACTACCTGGCGCTCTCCGGCCACAAGCTGTACGCCCCATTCGGCGCCGGCGTGCTGGTCGGCCGGGCGGACTGGCTGGACGCGGCCCCGCCGTACCTGGCCGGCGGCGGGGCTACCAGCCACGTCGGGGCGGCCACCCACGAGGTGCGGTGGGCCACCGGCCCGGCCCGGCACGAGGCGGGCACCCCGAACCTGCTCGGCGCGGTGGCCCTGGCGGCCGTCTGCGAAGCGCTGGCCGGCGCCGACCGGGACGCGCTGCACGCCCGTGAGCAGGCGCTGGTGGCCCGGCTCCGGACGGGCATCGCGGCCCTGCCGCACGTGGTGGAGCTGCGCACCTTCGGCCCGGACACGCCGCGGGTGGGCATCGTCAGCTTCGTGGTCGCCGGCCGGGACTCCGCCGAGGTGGCCGCCCACCTGGCCACCGCGCACCGCATCGGCGTCCGGGACGGCCTGTTCTGCGCCCACCCGCTCGCCCGCCGCCTGCTCACCGAGGCGGCGACCCGCAGCGGCCGCCGGGACCTACCCTCAACCGCCCTCCGCGCCAGCCTCGGCCTCGGCACCACAAGATCCGACGTGGACGCCCTCCTGGCAGCCCTGGCCACCCTGTCCTGACCACCCGCCCCCGACCACCCGCCCCCGGCCCCCTCTCCCGGAGGCGCCCGCCCTCCCCGCTGCCCGCCCGACCCGCGCTCTCCCCGCGCTCTCCCCGGTGATCATGAAGTTAGCGCCAGGGAAGGCGCTTTCCAGTGCCGCTAACTTCATGATCAACGGGGCGAGGCGGGGGAAGTGGGGCGGGCGGCCGGGTGGGGTCGGGTCAGCCGACCGGGGGTGCGGTGGGGGGTTTGGGGGCGGGTTCCTGCTCGGTGGTTTCGCCGGAGCGCTGCTCCCGGTCGCCGAACGACTGGCGGACCAGGCGGTTGGCGTCCTCCTGGTCGATGCCGGAGGCCACCAGGAGGTCGCTCGCCGTGGTCCGCACCTGGGCGACCACCACGCTGCCGGAGAATCCCACCCCCTCGGCGTACGCCCGGCCGGCCTCGCTGACCGCGCGCAGCGACCGCTCCCGGGCCTTCTCCGGCTCCTCGCCGACGGCGAACTCGTGCCGCAGCAGGCGGACCGACTCGGCCAGGTGGGCGATCGAGTCGGGCATCGGCTCCGGGATCGGCTCCTCGTCCTCGATCATGGTGACCGAGCGGCGGATGAGGGTGCCGCTGTTCCGCATGGCCCGGTCGATCGGTTCCGCCGCCTCGGCGTAGTGGGTCAGTTCGTCCCGCCGGTGCCAGCGGGCCGGTGAGATGGTGATGGTCTCCTTGGCGCCCTCGATCGCCTCGGAGAGCGCGGCCAGTTCCTCCTTGTTCTCCCGAAGCCGGAACAGCGCCTGCTGGGCCGTGCCCCGGTCCCGGCTGCGCAGCGCGTCCGCGCAGATGTCGAGCTGCCCGGCGAGCAGGTCCAGCGCCGGGCGGGCCGCCCGGTTGATCACCCGTAGCGGGTTGAGCGGCAGCAGGATCGCGGTGACCAGCAGCGCGATGCCGCCGCCGAGGAACGCGTCGACGAAGCGGGGGATCTCCAGGTTCTGGGTGGACGGGCTGAGCGTCACGATCAGCACGGCGGTGGCCGCCGCCTGGATCACGATGGCCACACTCGCCCCGGCGAACACGGTCAGCAGGATCGCCGCGGTGACCACCAGGCCGAGCTGCCAGGCGCCGGTACCCAGGAAGTAGATCAGCAGGTCGCCGACGCCGACCCCGACCGCCACCCCGACGATCAGCTCGATGGTGCGGCGGAACCGCTGGCCGACCGAGGCGGCCAGGGTGCCCACCGCCGAGATCGGTGCGAACACCGGCTGCGGATTGTTCAGCAGCCGGTGGGAGATCAGGTAGGCCAGCCCGGCCGCGAGGCCCGCCTGGACCGCCAGGCCGGCCGCCGTGCGCACCCGGTGCAGCCGGTCGTGCAGTGTGGCCCTGCCCCGGTGCCGGAGCTGCTCCACGGCCTCGGAGATCCGCGCGCCGTCGACGTCGACCAGGCCCTCACGCAACGGGGTACGCCGGAGGAACTGCGGTCGACGGTCCCGGGCCACGGCCATGGCCGGTACTACCCGTCCCGTCTGCGCTGAATCCTCGGCGCCGGCCGGGGTGGGGCAGACTGCACGGCGTGGACGAGCTGATCGACCGGTGGCGGGACGCGACCCGGGCGGCGGGGGCGACCGATCCGGCCGGTGTCGAGCGGGCCGTGGCTCGGCTGCTGGCGGGCTGGCGGGAACCCCACCGGCACTACCACACGGTGACCCACCTGCGGGCCGTGCTCGACGTGGTCGACGCGTACGCCGGGTCGGCCCGTCGCCCGGACCTGGTCCGGCTCGCGGCGTGGTGCCACGACGCGGTCTACGACCCGCGGGCCGGCGGCGACGCCAACGAGCGGGCCAGCGCCGAGCTGGCCGGGGAGCTCCTCACCGCCGCCGGGCTGCCCACGGACGCGGTGACCGGGGTACGCCGGCTGGTGCTGCTCACCGCCGGCCACGCGGTCGGGCCGGACGACCCGGACGGGACCCTGCTCTGCGACGCCGACCTGGCGGTCCTGGCCGCCCCGCCCGCCGACTACGACCGCTACGCCGCCGCGGTCCGCCGGGAGTACGCCCACGTCCCCGACCCGGACTTCCGCGCCGGCCGGGCCGCCGTGCTGACCGGTCTGCTGGCCCTCCCGGCGCTCTACCGGCTTCCCGAGCCGCACACCCGCTGGGAGCCCCGCGCCCGCGCCAACCTCACGAGGGAACTGGCGACCCTGCGCTGATCCCGGGGCTCCGCGGCGCCCCCGGCGAGCCCGCGCTGGCCCCGGGGCCCCGTGGGGCCACCGGAGCGCCGGGCGCGGGGACCGCACGGGGCTTGGGGCGGCGCAGGTCGGCGGCGCGGAGGAGGCGGACGATCTCGCGGGACGGGACGAGCCGGGCGCCCAGCCAGACGGCCATCGGGACGCGTTCGGCCGGGAGGTCGTAGTGGTCCCGGTCGAAGCCGCGCCGGGGCAGGCCCAGCGCCTCGGCGAAGGCGTGCAGCTCGGCGTACGAGACATCGCTGACCAGGTGCGACCAGAGCCGCCCCCGCCAGGGCACCGCGGGCGGGTCCAGGTAGAGCATGACGACCAACGGTACGCCGGTTGGTCATCCCCGCCGGCACGACCTAGCCTTCCCGGCATGGCCGCCCATCCGCTCCTCGACGACCTGCGAACCGCTCTCGGTGACGCCGCCGTGCTGACCGACCCCGACCTGCTGGCGACCCACGCGCGGGACGAGGCCGACCTGTGCGAGGCGGGCACCCCGCTGGTGGTGGTCCGCCCGCGCGACACGGCGGAAGTCGTGGCGGTGGTCCGTGCGGCGGCCCGGCGCGGCGTACCCGTGGTGCCGCAGGGGGCGCGGACCGGGCTGGCCGGCGCGGCGAACGCGGTGGACGGCGCGGTGGTGCTGAGCACCGTGGCCATGGACCGGATCCGGGAGGTCGACCCGGTCAGCCGGATCGCCGTGGTGCAGCCCGGCGTGGTCAACGCGACGCTGGCCGGGGCGGTCCGCCAGCACGGCCTCTGGTATCCGCCCGACCCCGGCTCCTGGGAGTCGTCCACCATCGGCGGCAACGTGGCCACCAACGCCGGGGGCATGTGCTGCGTGAAGTACGGCGTGACCACCGAGTACGTGCTCGGCCTGGAGGTGGTGCTCGCCTCCGGCGAGGTGCTGCGCACCGGCCGGCGCACCGCCAAGGGCGTCGCCGGCTACGACCTGACCCGGCTGTTCGTCGGCTCGGAGGGCACCCTCGGCGTGATCACCGAGGTGACCGTGGCGCTACGGCCGGCGCCCGAGGAGTCGCTGACTCTGGTGGCGGTCTTCCCCACCACGGCGGCGGCCGGCACGGCCGTGGCGGGGATCGCCGCCCGCGGGCTCACCCCGAGCCTGCTGGAGCTGCTGGACCGCACCCACCTGCGGGCCATCGAGGCGTACCGGCCGATGGGCCTGCGGACCGATGCGCAGGCGCTGCTGCTGGCGGCCGTGGACACCGGCTCCCGGGCGGCCGACGACCTGGCCCGGCTCGCCGAGGTGTGCACGGCGGCCGGGGCCGACGAGGTCTACGCCGCCACCGACGCGGCCGAGGCGGCCGCCCTGCTCCAGGCCCGGCGGCTGGCCCACCCGGCCATGGAGAAATTCGCCGCGGACGCCTTCCCCGGCGGCAACGGCGGCCTGGTCATCGACGACGTGGCGGTGCCGCGGGGCGCGCTGGCGGCCCTACTGGACGGGGTGGCCCGGATCGCCGAGGAGTGCGCCGTGCCGATCGGCGTGGTGGGGCACGCCGGCGACGGCAACATGCACCCCAACATCGTGGTCGACCGGGCCGACCCGGCGAGCCTGGCGCGCGGGCGGCGGGCCTTCGACGAGATCATGCGGCTCGGGCTGGAGCTGGGCGGCACCTGCACTGGCGAGCACGGCGTCGGCCTGCTCAAGCGGGACTGGCTGGCCCGGGAGATCGGCCCGGTGGGCGTGCGGGTGCACCAGGCGATCAGGGCCGCGCTGGACCCGGCGGGGCTGTTCAACCCCGGCAAGGTGTGCTGAGGCTCAGCCCTTGTCCTCGGCCGGGGTGGCCTGGGTGATCAGCAGCAGGACCTGGTAGGCCACCGGGGGCTTCGGCTCGCCCGGGCAGTCCTGGATGGTGATGGTGAGCCCCGGCGGGATCAGCAGCGTCGAGGTCAGCGCGTCGATGCAGCCCTGCTTGTAGTGCCGTGCCTCGTCGGTCTCCTGCGCCAGGGCCGGGTCGGCGAGCATCCGCTGCAACCGCTGCGTCTGCTCGGGAGTGAGCGCCCCGGTCGAGTCGACCCCGTCGCCCGCGCAGTCGCGGCACTGCCACCGCCCGGACGGCTCCACGTCCAGGGTGCGCGGCGGCCCGCCCGGCCCGACCTGCTGCACCAGGGAGACCCGCCGACCGTCCGGCGTCGGCGAAGGGTGGCCCGCCTCGCCCGGTGTGGTGGCACCCTCGGCACGACCGAACAGCGAGCAGCCGGACAGGACGACCGCCAGGAGGACGCCGACGGACAAAGCGCGGACGCGCGACCAGGATGGGCGAACCACGCGGGGAAACCTACACTTCCGTAGGTAAGGCCGGAACCCTCCGGACCGACGTTACCGGCGGGTCACCGCGACGGCAGTTCGACGCTGTCGCCGTCGCCGCCCCGGTCCGCCGCGAAGCCGCGCACGTCCGGCGCGCCCAGCCGGGCCGCGTCGGCCGCCACGTCGTCCGCCATCAGCTGCGACTGCCGCTCGGCCTCCACCCGGGCCCGGTAGTGGGCCACCTCACGGGCGCGGGTCTCCTCGTCCCAGCCGAGCACCGCGCCCATCAGCTCCGCGGCGTGCTCCGCCGACTCCAGGCCGCGGTGGCTGGTCTCGATGGAGATCCGGGTACGCCGGGTCAGCACGTCCTCCAGGTGCAGCGCACCCTCGGCGCGGGCCGCGTACGTCACCTCGGCAGCCAGGTATTCCGGTGCGCCGGCCAGCGGGGAGCCGAGCAGCGGATCGGCGTCGACCAGGGCGAGCAGGTCGAGGGTGAGGGTGCCGTAGCGCTCCAGCAGGTGCTCGACCACCCCGACCGGCACCCCGTGCCGGCGGGCCAGGTCGGCCCGGTCCCGCCACATGGCCGCGTACCCGTCGGCCCCCAGCAGCGGCAGGTCGGCCGTGCGCGACGGCCGGGTCCAGCCCAGCCGGTGCACCGCCCGGTCGACCACGTCGGAGGCCATCACCCGGTACGTCGTGTACTTGCCGCCGGCCACCAGCAGCAGCCCGAGCATCGGCTCGATGACCGCGTGCTCCCGGGAGAGCTTGGAGGTGGAGTCGGCCTCGCCGGCCAGTAGCGGGCGCAGCCCGGCGTAGACGCCCTCGATGTCGGCGGTGGTGAGCGGGCGGTCCAGCACCGCGTTGACCTGCTCCAGCAGGTAGTCGATGTCCTTGGCGGTGGCCGCCGGGTGGGACCGGTCCAGCCGCCAGTCGGTGTCGGTGGTGCCGATGATCCAGTGGCCGCCCCACGGGATGACGAAAAGCACGCTGGTGGCGGTGCGCAGGATCAGGCCGGCCTCGCCGGTGATCGCCGAGCGGGGCACCACCAGGTGCACGCCCTTGGAGGCCCGGACGCGGAAGCCGGGGCGCAGCCCCACGTCGTTGAGCATCCGCGACATGTCGTCGCTCCACACGCCGGTCGCGGCGATCACCGTGCGGGCGTGCACCTCGAACTCGGCGTCCGGCGAGCTGGCGGGCGCCTCCAGGTCGCGGACCCGGACCCCGGTGACCTCCCGGGCCTGCCGGATGAGGCCGACCGCCCGGGCGCTGGTCACCACGGTCGCGCCGAGGCTCGCCGCGGTGCGGGCCAGGGTCACCACCAGGCGGGCGTCGTCGACCTGGCCGTCGTAGTAGCGGATCGCGCCGGCCAACCTGTCGGGCCGCAGGCTCGGGAAGATGCGGTGGGCGCCCTCCCGGGTCAGGTGCCGGTGCAGCGGCATGCCCCGCCCGCCGCCGAACAGCCCGGCGAAGATGTCGTAGGCGGCCACGCCGGCCCCGTAGTAGGAGCGGCGGAAGAACCGGCGGGGCAGGTCGCGCACCCCGCCCTCGGCGGGGAGCGGGACCAGGATCGGCACCGGGCGCACCAGGTGCGGGGCCAGCCGGGTGGCGAGCAGCCCGCGCTCGGTCAGCGCCTCGTGCACCAGGTGGAACTCCAGCTGCTCCAGGTAGCGCAGGCCGCCGTGGATCAGCTTGCTGGACCGGCTGGAGGTGCCGGCGGCATGGTCGCGCGCCTCCACCAGGGCCACCTTCAGGCCGCGCGACGCGGCGTCGAGCGCGGCGCCCGCACCGGTCACGCCACCACCGATGACCAGCACGTCGAACCGCTCTCCGCGGAGTCGGCGCAGGTCATCGGCGCGGCGCTCGACGGAGAGCTGACCGGCCGCGGATCGGGACACATTAGGGTCGCGCACCTGTCCACGGTAACCGGCGCCGCACTCCGGCGGCAGGCACCCGTCGGGCCGTACGGTGAGGGCCATGCAGGCCGGCCCACCCACCGCTCCCGTCCCTCCGTTTCCACCCCCGCGCCCGGAGACCGGGCCGTGGCCGGTGGTCGCCGCGGCGGCGACCGGCGTCTGGGCCGTGCTGGTCACGCTGCCCGGCCAGCTCGCCGGCTGGGTGGTCGACCAGCTGGTGCTGGTCTCCGGCGTGGACCGCGCGGTGGCCGTCTGGCCGGTGGTCGCGCTGGTCACCGTGCTGCTGGTGGGCGCGCCCACGCTGGCGCTCGCGCTGCTCCCCCGCTCACCCGCGGTTCGGGCTACCGGCCGGGCCTGGCTGGCCGGCACGCTCGTGCTCGGCGCGCTGACGCTGCTCCGCGCGCTGCCGCCGGTGCACCACGAGGCGTACCTGGCCGCGCTGGCCGCGGCCGCGGCGCTGCTCGCCCTGGCCCTCGCCCGGCTCGCCCGCCGCCGTCCGTCCGCCCCGCCGGTGCCCGCTCCGCCGGCCTCGCTCGGCGCGCCGGCCGGGCCCGAGGACGGCGCGGCGGGGACGGGCGGCCGGGCGGGACGGTTCGGACCGGTGACGCTGCTGGCGGTGGCCGCCGGGCTGGCGTCGCTTCTGCCGTGGGCCTGGGTGGGCGCGCTGGGTGGCGCGCTGGAGACCCTGCTCGCCGGGCTGGCCGCCGCCGCGCTCGGCGCGCTCGCCGGTGTGCTCCTCGGCCCCGCGTTCTGGGCCGCGTTCACGGTCGGCACGCCACCCCGGCCGGCCCGGCTGGTGCTCGTCGGCGGGCTGGTCGCCGGGGTGACCCTGGCGCTGCTGGCCGCGGGGGCCGGCCAGTCCGGCGCGCACCTGCCGGGGCTGCTCCTGCTGCCCCCGCTCGGCTTCGTGCTGGGCGCGCTGGAGGCGGCGGCCCGGCACGCGGGCCGGCCGGCCGGGCCCCGGCCGGTGCGCTGGCTGGTCGGCCTCGCGCTGCTCGGCCCGCTGGCGTTCACCGACCCGGAGGAGATCACCGTCCTGCTGGCGACCACCCGCGACGTCCCCTTCTGGGTCGCGGTCGCGACCGGCGTCGCGTTCGCCGTCGCGGTCCTGCTCGCCGTCGGGTACGGCGTGCTGCTCGCCCGGCCCCGCGCCCGCGCGCCCCGGCGCGGCGTGGCCGGGCTGACCGCCGGAGCCCTGCTCGCCGCCCTCGTCGTGGTGTACGCCGTCCCCGGCCAGCCCGGCCTGCACGGCGAACGCCTGCTCGTGGTGCTCCGCGAGCAGGCCGACCTGACCGGCATCCCCGCCGGGGCGCCCGGTCGGGCCGGCCGGGACGCCCGGGCGGCCGAGGTCTACCGGCGGTTGGTGGCCACGGCCGGACGCAGCCAGGGCGACCTGCGCCGCGAGCTGGACCGGCTGCACCTGCACCCGACGCCGTACTACCTGGTCAACGCCATCGAGACGGACGGCGGGCCGGACGTCCGGGCCTGGCTCGCCGGTCGACCGGAGGTGGCCCGGGTGCTGGTCAGCCAGCGGCTGCGCCCGTTGCCCGCGGCGGCGCCCCCGACCCGGGGCGACGTGCCGGCGCCGACCGGCCCCACCTGGAACGTCTCGCTGATCGGCGCGGACCGGGTCTGGTCGGAGCTGGGCGTGACCGGCGCCGGCGTGGTGGTGGGCAGCTCGGACTCCGGTGTGGACGGCCGGCACCCGGCGCTGGCCGCCGGTTTCCGGGGCGGCGACGACTCCTGGTACGACCCCTGGGAGCACCGCCCGGCGCCGGCCGACCGGGGCGGCCACGGCACGCACACGGTGGGCAGCGCGGTGGGCCGGAACGGGATCGGGGTGGCCCCCGGCGCGAGCTGGGTCGGCTGCGTCAACCTCGACCGCAACCTGGGCAGCCCGGCGCGCTACCTGGACTGCCTCCAGTTCATGCTGGCGCCGTTCCCGCCGGGCGGGAACCCGCTCACCGACGGGCGGCCGCACCGGGCCCCGGACGTGCTGACCAACTCGTGGGGCTGCCCGCCGGTAGAGGGCTGCGACCCGGGGGCGCTGCGCCCGGCGACCGCCGCGCTGGCCGCGGCCGGCATCCTGGTGGTGGCCGCCGCCGGCAACAGCGGCCCGTACTGCGGCTCGATAGCCGACCCGCCGGCGCCGTACGCGGACGTGCTCACGGTCGGTGCGGTCGACCGGGCCCGCCGGCTCACCGAGTTCTCCAGCCGGGGGCCGGCGGTCGGGGGCGCCGCCAAGCCGGACCTGGTGGCGCCGGGCGCAGGGGTGCCGTCGGCGTTCCCCGGGGGCGGTTACGCCACCCTGGACGGCACCTCGATGGCGACCCCGCAGGTGGCCGGCGTGGTGGCGCTCATGTGGTCGGCCAACCCGGCGCTGGTCGGCGACCTGGACCGCACCCGGCGCATCCTGACCGAGACGGCCACGCCGGCCGGGGCGCCCGCCGACGCGCCCTGCGGCGGCACCCGGAACCTGGTCGGCGCGGGCCTGGTCGACGCGTACGCGGCGGTCCGCGCCGCGCGGGCCACCGACCTCGGTTAACAACCCTGTCCATTGGCCGGCGGATGACCTAGGGTCGCGTCCATGGACGTGGAGATCATCGAGCTGGGGCCCGACCGCCTGGCCGAGGTCGTCGACCTCTGCCGGCACGCCCTGGACCTGCCGGAGGACGCCGCCGAGGCGCCGGAGATCGTGGCCACCCTCGCCGACCGCGCGGCGGCCGACCGTCCGGTGCTGCGGCTCGGCGCGGTCCGCGACGGCACGCTGGTCGGGGTGCTGGTCGGCTCGCTGTCCGCGCGGGATCCGCGGGTCGGTCACGTCGACCTCGTGGCGGTGGCGCCGGAGGAGCGCCGCCAGGGGATCGGCGGGTCGTTGCTGGCGGAGGCGGAGGCCCGGCTCGGCGGGCTCGGCGCGGCCGAGCTGCTGCTGGCCGGGAACCCGCCGCACTACGCCTGGCCCGGCATCGACGTGCGCTACACGCCGGCGGTCTGCGCCGCGCTGCGGCTCGGTTACCGGCAGGACCGGACCGCCTGGAACATGACGGCCGACCTGGGCGAGGGCTCGGCGGCGCTGCGCTCCACCGAGGCCGCCGAGCAACGGCTGGCCGGGCGGGGCGTGACGGTACGCCGGGCCGAGCCGGCCGACCTGCCGGCGCTGGCCGAGTTCGCCGTCAGCACCTTCGGCGGCGCCTGGGACGGCGAGCTGGCCGGCTCGGTCGGCCGGCCGGACGCGGGCGCGCACCTGGCCGAGCGGGACGGTGAGATCCTCGGCTTCGCCGCCTACGGGTCGTCGCGGCCGAGCTGGTTCGGGCCGATGGGTACCGCCCCGGCGGCCGAGGGCTCGGGGATCGGCGGGGTGCTGCTCCGCCGCTGCCTGCGCGACCAGGCGGCAGCCGGGATCGAGGCGGCGCAGATCGGCTGGGTGGGCCCGGTGCCGTTCTACTCGGGGGCGGCGGGCGCGCGGATCGAGCGGGTGTTCTTCCTGTACCGGAAGGCACTGAACGGACAGAAGTAACTAAAGTTACATAGACGGCAATAACGCCGTTCGTCCTCCCCGGTCATCGACCGGCCCCTACGGTCGGGGATTAGAGGAGGCGGGCATGACCACGGACGACGAACGGACCGATGACCAGCCGGCGAGCTGGCGACCGGTCGGCGAGCTTCCCGGCCAGCTGCCGTTCGACCGGCTCGACTTCGGCGACGCCGAGCAGCTCGCGGAGATGACCGGGGCCGACGGACCCTCCGGCGAGGAACCACTGCAACCGGTGGACGAACCGATCCGGCTCACACCGCCCTACGACCGGGCGCACAAGCGACGCAACCAACGACCACTGCCGACCTGAGACATACGAAAGGGGGCGGACCGCTGACGCGGCCCGCCCCCTTTCGGCGAGCTGGGTGGAGCTGGACTCAGAAGTCCATCTCCCCGCCACCCGGGCCAGCCGGGGCGGCCGGGGTCTTCTCCGGCTTGTCCGCCACGACGGCCTCGGTGGTGAGGAACAGCGCGGCGATCGAGGCGGCGTTCTGCAGGGCGGAACGCGTCACCTTGGCCGGGTCGATGATGCCCGCGGCCAGCAGGTCCACGTACTCGCCGGTCGCGGCGTTGAGGCCGTGACCCGGGTCGAGGTTGCGGACCCGCTCGACGACGACGCCACCCTCGAGGCCGGCGTTGACGGCGATCTGCCGCAGCGGGGCGTCCAGCGCGATCTTGACGATCTGCGCGCCGGTCGCCTCGTCGCCGGCCAGGTCCAGCTTGTCGAAGGCGGTCTTGCCGGCCTGCACCAGCGCGACGCCACCACCCGGGACGATGCCCTCCTCGACGGCGGCCTTCGCGTTGCGGACGGCGTCCTCGATGCGGTGCTTGCGCTCCTTCAGCTCGACCTCGGTGGCCGCGCCGACCTTGATCACCGCAACACCGCCGGCCAGCTTGGCCAGGCGCTCCTGCAGCTTCTCGCGGTCGTAGTCGGAGTCGCTCTTCTCGATCTCGGCCCGGATCTGGTTGACCCGGCCCTGGATCTGGTCGGCGTCGCCGGCACCGTCGACGATGGTGGTCTCGTCCTTGGTCACCACGACCTTGCGGGCGCGGCCCAGCATGTCGAGGCTGACGGCGTCGAGCTTGAGGCCGACCTCCTCGCTGATGACCTGACCACCGGTGAGGATGGCGATGTCGGCCAGCATGGCCTTGCGACGGTCACCGAAGCCCGGCGCCTTGACGGCGACCGACTTGAAGGTGCCGCGGACCTTGTTGACCACCAGGGTCGCCAGGGCCTCGCCCTCGATGTCCTCGGAGATGATCAGCAGCGGCTTGCCCGACTGCATGACCTTCTCCAGGATCGGGAGCAGGTCCTTCACCGACGAGATCTTGCTGTTGACGATCAGGAGGTACGGGTCGTCGAAGACGGCCTCCATACGCTCCGGGTCGGTCATGAAGTAGGCGGAGATGTAGCCCTTGTCGAAGCGCATGCCCTCGGTGAGCTCGAGCTCGAGGCCGAAGGTGTTGCTCTCCTCGACGGTGATGACGCCTTCCTTGCCCACCTTGTCCATCGCCTCGGCGATGATCTCACCGACGCTGGGGTCAGCGGCGGAGATGGAGGCGGTGGAGGCGATCTGCTCCTTGGTCTCCACGTCCTTGGCGAGCTTCAATAGCTCCTCCGAGACGTTGGCCACGGCGGCCTCGATGCCCCGCTTCAGGGCCATCGGGTTGGCGCCGGCGGCCACGTTGCGCAGACCCTCACGGACCAGGGCCTGGGCCAGGACGGTCGCCGTCGTCGTGCCGTCACCGGCCACGTCGTCGGTCTTCTTCGCGACCTCCTTGACCAGCTCGGCGCCGATCTTCTCGTAGGGGTCCTCGAGCTCGATCTCCTTGGCGATGCTCACACCATCGTTGGTGATGGTGGGGGCACCCCACTTCTTCTCGAGCACGACGTTGCGGCCCTTGGGGCCGAGCGTCACCTTCACGGCGTCGGCGAGCTGGTTCATGCCCCGCTCGAGGCCGCGGCGCGCCTCTTCGTCGAACGCGATCATCTTGGCCATACGGCGTTGTCCTCCTGGACACTCACGGGCCACCCGAGGGTTCCCGGATGGGCCGTCTGGTGTACGCACCTTGGGGACGTCGCCACCTGGCGACGACGACGTCTCCTCGGTCGGGCCGGACAGCCCGCGACGACCGGCCCCGTGCCGCTCCGGCGTCATTTCGACACCGGCACGGCCGTTGCCCTACCGCCCCGACCATTGGCACTCACCGTACGCGAGTGCCAATGACTTGTTTAGCACTCTCCCTAGCCGAGTGCAAGCACGCTGCCCCCGCTCAGCCGAGTTCCGCGGCCAGCCGGGCGGCGTTCACCGGGCCTTCGTGGGCCCGCTGTTCGGCGTACGTGGCGACCAGCCCGACGAGCTGCGCCAGGTAGGCCGGGGTCGCCAGCACCGCGCCCACCACGGCCAGCGCCACGGCGCCCACGGCGGTGCCCGGGGCGGCCAGCGGGTCCACCCCGAAGGCGAGCTGGTTGACCAGCCCGAGTACGCCGTCGACCACGGCGGCGGCGATCAGCGCGCACATGACCAGCGCCACCCGGCCCAGCACCATGCCGAACCGCTGGTGGAACATCCGCCAGGCCCGGCCGATGGGCTCCTGCCGCTCGAACAGGTAGATCGGCCCGAACAGGGCGAAAGCGAACGCCGCGTAGAGGCCGGGCAGCAGGCAGAAGCAGGCACCGACCGTGATCAGCAGCGAGGTCACGATGGTCCAGCCCCAGAGGCCGAGGGCGCGCCGCAGCCCGTAGCGGAGCGCCGCCCCGACCCCGACCGGCTCCCCGGCCGCCTGGCGGGCGACCACCCAGGTGCCGGCGGCCCAGCCGGCGCTCTGCAGCGGGCCGAAGATCAGGGCGGCCAGGAGCACCGCGCCGTAGAAGGCGAACACGTGCTCGAAGTAGCCGCTGGGCAGCGCCGGCGTGCCGTCCGCGCCGGTGACCGGCTGCTCGGTCGGCGCGAGGGCGAGCGAGATGACCGCGATCACCGTCGCCGGGACGGTCTGGGTGAGCAACATGATCGGCAGGAGCTGCCGCCAGCCGCGCCGCAGCGCACCACCGCACCGGCTGAACCAGCCGCCGACGCCCGCGTGCGGCGGGGTGACCAGCGGATCCTGCGGGTCGAGACCCGGATGCCAGCCATAGGGCTGGCCGGGCAGCGGGTAGCCGGGGTAGGCCGCGCCGGGCATCGGCGCCCCACCGGCCGGCCAGGCCCAGCCCTGCGGTGGCCCGGCCGGGTACGGCTCCCAGGGCTGACCGCCGGTCCCGGGCTGGCCGGGTGCGGCGAACGCACCGGGGCTGACCTGCGAGCCGGGCGGTGCGAACGGGCCGGGTTGCGCCGGCACCGGAGGGTCGGCCGGGGCAACCGGCCGGACGCGGTCCGTCGGGGTGGGCGACCCGGGCGCGGTGGGGTCGACCGCATGCCCCGGCGCGGCCGGCGACGTGAGCCGGGTCGGGTCGGCCGGGGCACCGGGCGATGCCGGGGGCACCGGCTCGGCGGAACCCGACGGGGACAGGTCGGACATGAACCCTCCTCAGCAGCGACGGCTGGAACGGCTCATGATCTTCCACGGCGCGGGCCTGCGCCGCAGCCCCCCTCGTCGGGGTGACGTGGCCGCCGATCGGGCGGCGGCCACGGAGGATCAGGCGATGACGCGGACCCGCTCGGCCTGCGGCCCCTTCTGGCCCTGGGCGATCTCGAACTCGACCCGCTGGCCGTCGTCCAACGCCTTGTAGCCGTCCATCTCGATCGCGGAGAAGTGGACGAAGACGTCCTGCCCGCCGTCGACGGCGATGAAGCCGTAGCCCTTTTCGGAGTTGAACCACTTCACGGTGCCCTGTGCCACGGTGCACTTCCTCACTCTGCGCGGCGTTCCACGAGCCCGGAAACCGGCGGACCGGCACCGGCGAGCCACCGGTTCGGCGATCGGCGACGGCCGCTGAATCGGGTGACCGAAATCGCACGCTACACGAGGCGTGACGACCGCGCACGACCACAAATCGGGCATATTCCGGGCACGGTTCGGGCCCCGGTCGGGCGTGGGTGACGGCCCTTCCGGTATGCATGCGACATGACCAGCGCGCCCACCACGACCACCACCGTCCGCCGGGTCCGCCCGGCCGACGCCGCCCGGATGCGGGCGCTCCGGCTGGAGATGCTGGCCGACTCCCCGCTGGCGTTCCTGGAGACCGTGGCCGAGGCCGCCGCCCGGCCGCACGCCGAGTACGCGGCCCGGATCGCCGCGGTCGCGCGGGGCGAACAGACCGCCCAGTTCGTCGCCGACCCGGGCGGCCGGCTGGTCGGCCACGCCGGCGGCACGGTCGCCCCGGACGAGCCGGGGCTGACCTTGATCTACGCCGTCTACGTCACGCCCGCGTGGCGGGGCAGCGGGCTGCTCGGCGCGCTGGTGGACGAGGTGGCCGCCTGGTCCCGGGCGTGCGGCCGGCCCGAGCTCATGCTGGAGGTGGTGGTCGGCAACGGCCGCGCCTGCCGGGCGTACGAGAAGCTGGGCTTCGTGGACACCGGGGTGCGCGTCCCGCACCCGAGGATCCCGACGCTGCACGAACTCCAGATGCGCCGGCCCGCCTGACCGCCCCCGTCCGGGTGCGTTTGTTGTCGCCCCGGCAACAACAAACGCACCCGAACCGCAAGATCACACGTGGCGGCGGCTCTGCACGATGCGGAACCGGTTCGCCACGTACGCGCCGTCGGTCAGCGCCGAGTTCGCCGCCGGGTTCGCACCCGAGCCGTGGAAGTCGGAGAACGCCGCCGACTGGTTGACGAACACCCCGCCGGTCAGGTTGCAGGACAGGTGCACGCCGGCGTCGACGGCGGCCGCCTCGGCCGCGTCCAGCACCGCCTCGTCGGTCGAGTAGACGCCGGCGGTCAGGGCGCCCTTCTCGCCGACGGTCGAGCGGAGGATCTCCAGGCTGTGCGCGGTCGAGTCGGTCGCGATCGCGAACGAGATCGGGCCGAACCACTCCCGGGAGTAGGTCGCGGTGTCGGCCGCGTCGAGCTTCACGACGGTGGGCGTCCGCACCACGGCGTCGGGGAAGGACGGGTGCGCCACGGTCCGCGACTCCAGCACCGGCTCGCCGACCTTGGTGACCTCCTCCAGCCGCTCCAGCACGCCGTCGTTGACGATCGCGCCGGTCAGCTCGACGCCGCGGGCCGGGTCGGCGGTGAGCTTGGCGACCGCGCCGGCGATGCCGGCCGCCACCTCGTCGAAGCTCTTGTGCCCCTGGTCGGTCTCGATGCCGTCCCGGGGGATCAGCAGGTTCTGCGAGGTGGTGCACATCTGGCCGCTGTAGAGGGTCAGCGTGAAGCCCAGGTTGCGGCACAGCCCGGCGAAGTCGTCGGTGGAGTCGATCACCACCGTGTTGAGGCCGGCCTTCTCGGTGTAGACGGCGGCCTGCCGGGCGTTGGCCTCCAGCCAGTCGCCGTACTCGGTGGAGCCGGTGAAGTCGACGATCTTGACGGCCGGGTGCAGGGCCAGCGTCGAGGCGAGCTTCTCGTCGGCCGCCTCGGGGGCGAGCTGCACCAGGTTGGGGTCGAAGCCGGCCTCGGCGAGCACCTGGCGGGCGTACTTCACGGTGATGGCGAGCGGCAGCACCGCGCGCGGGTGCGGCTTCACGACCACCGGGTTGCCGGTGGCCAGCGAGGCGAACAAGCCCGGGTACGAGTTCCAGGTCGGGAAGGTGTTGCAGCCGATGACCAGCGCCACGCCGCGGGGCACCACGTGGAAGGTCTTGCTCATCCGCAGCGGGTCGCCCTTGCCGGCGGCCTTCTCCCAGCCGGCCGTGCCCGGGTGCCGGGTCATCTCGGCGTACGCGTAGGCGATCGCCTCCAGCGCCCGGTCGAGCGCGTGCGCGCCGCCGGCCTGGAAGGCCATCACGAACGCCTGGCCGCTGGTGAACTGCACCGCGTTGGCCAGCTCGAAGATGTTCCGGTGCAGCCGGTCGAGGATCTCCAGGCAGACGCCCACCCGGGCCTGCGGGCCGGCGTCGCGCCAGGCCGGCAGGGCGGCGGTGGCGGCGGTCACGAGCTGGTCGGCGGTGGCGTGCGGGTAGCGCACGTCGAGCGCCACGCCGAACGGGCTGACCTCGGTGGCGACGGTGCCGCCGTCGCCCGGCTGGTCGAGCGGGAAGTCGCCGCCCAGGTACGCCTCGAAGGCGGCCTTGCCGTCGGCGGCGGCGGTCTCGCCGTACACCCGGGGGCTGGGCGACTCGGGATAGGCGGACCAGTACCCGCGCTCCGTGATCGCGGTCAGCGCCCGGTTGAGGGTCTCGGCGTGCCTGTCGTACAGGGGGTGCGGGGTCTCCGTCATGCCCGCCATCATGCAACAGCTTGCCACCAGATCAGTAGTGGCGTGTCACAAGTCAGATCGTCAGCTGCCAGTCGGTCGAGCCGGCCGCCGGCCGGTAGCCGAGCTGCTCGTTGATCGCGATCATGTGGGTGTTCGCCGCCGCGTTGAAGGTGTCGATCACGCGCAGCTCCGGTTCGCGCGCCAGCGCGTGGTCCAGGTTCTCGATCTTGGTGAGCAGCCCGAGCCGGTGGCCACGGTGCTCCGGCGCCACGATGGTGATCTGCTGCCAGGCGTGCCAGGTGGTGTTGGCGGCCAGGCTGACCATGCTCCACGCGACCAGCCGGCCGGACGCCTCGTGCACCGCACCGACGTGGTAGCGGCGGACGCCGCGCGCGTCGAGCGCCCGCTCCGTGCCGCGGATCCGCTCGGCGTCGACCTTCTCCTGTTCCCATTCGAGGTCACCGAGGGGCGCGTCCACCAGCAGCCGGCCCTCCAGGTAGGCGACGTCGCCGACGTACTCCTCGGGGGTGCGGTCCGACCAGCGGACCGTGCGGTAGCCGGCGGCGGCCGTGCGGGCCTCGGCGAGCAGGCCGGCCAGGCGCGGCCGGTCGAGCGCGGTGACGTCCAGTCGGCGGCGCACGTCGGCGAGCGCCGGCTTCGCGCCGACGGCGGCGGCGAAGGCGGCACCGGGCAGTTCCCGGCCCTCCTCCCCCGGCAGCGGGGTGACCGTCGAGCCGACCAGCCGCTTGCCGCCGTGTTCCCGGAGCAGCCGCAGGCCGTGCTCGTGCAGGGCGCGGCCGACCCCGCGCCGCCGGTACGCCGGGTCCACCACCAGCTCGACGCTGGCGTTCTCGGTGTTGTCGAGGGTGTGCAGGAACAGGCGGACCCACCCGGCGGGCACGCCGTCGAGGCGGGCCACGCACCAGCGGGTGTCGACGCCGGGCATCGGGTGTCGCAGCGGCGCCTCGAACCGCCGCCGGCACAGCGGCGGGAGGTCCGGCTCGTCCACGGCCTGAGCCGCGACGGCCGTCCGGTAGACGGCGTCCAGGGTCGCCTGTTCGGCGGGATCGAGGAGGGAGACCGAGATGCCCATGCCCGTGAGCGTGGCCCCCGCACAGCGAAGGGGCCAGCGGTTTTCCGCCGGCCCCTTCGGACGTTGGTCGGGAGGGACGTCCGCACAACGCCTCCGGCGTTGGGTCGCAAGAACTTGAAAAGTCTCCGGCGGATGCCCTCCCGCACGGAGCATCTTGCGCCGTCCAATTCCTGCCGTCAAGTCCTTGTCGGCGCGTTTTCCGCACTCACAGCGAAAAGCCAGTTACCCAACGGATCACCCCAATCCCCCGCCCGGGCGATCCCCCCATCCCCCGCCCGGATGACTCGGGGGACGGGGGTCAGGACAGGAGTCCGGCGTCCCGGGCGGCGCGGAGGCTGGGCCGGATCCGGTGGGTGGGCCCGACCTCGGGAGCGACCGCGTCGATGGTCTTGAGGCCCTCGCCGGTGTTGAAGACGACGGTCTCCGCCGCCGGGTCGAGCCGGCCGGACTCGACGAGCTTGCGCAGCACCGCCACGGTGACGCCGCCGGCCGTCTCGGCGAAGACGCCGGTGGTGCGGGCGAGCAGCCGGATGCCGGCGCGGATCTCGTCGTCGTCCGCGTACTCCATCCAGCCGCCCGTGCGACGCACCGCCTCCAGGGCGTAGAGGCCGGCGGCCGGGTCGCCGATGTTCAGCGACTTGGCGATGCCGGTCGGCTTCACCGGGATGATCGTGTCGCTGTCGGCGTGCAGCGCGGTGGCGATCGGGTTGCAGCCGGCGGACTGGGCGCCGAACACCTTCCAGCCGCCGGCCGGTGCCTCGACCAGCCCGATCTCGACCAGCTCCTGGAACGCCTTGTCGATCTTCGTGAGCAGCTCGCCGCTGGCCATCGGGATCACCACCTGGGCCGGGATCCGCCAGCCGAGCTGCTCGGCCACCTCGTAGCCGAGGGTCTTCGAGCCCTCCGCGTAGTAGGGCCGCACGTTCACGTTGACGAACGCCGTGTCCTCGAACTCGTCGGTCTCCACCAGCTCGCCGCAGAGCCGGTTCACGTCGTCGTACGAGCCGTCGATGGCGACCAGGTCGCCGCCGTAGACGGCGGTGGTCACCACCTTGCCCTGCTCCAGGTCGCTGGGGATGAAGACCACCGAGGGCACCCCGGCCCGGGCCGCGTGGGCGGCCACCGAGTTGGCCAGGTTGCCGGTGGAGGCGCAGGCGTAGCGGGTGAAGCCGAGCGCCCGGGCCGCCGTCAGCGCCACGGAGACGACGCGGTCCTTGAACGAGTGGGTCGGGTTGCCGCTGTCGTCCTTGACCCAGAGGGGGGCGGTCAGGCCCAGTTCGGCGGCGAGGTGCGGGGCGGCGACCAGCGGGGTCAGCCCCGGGTCGAGGGTCACCCGGGTGGCCGGGTCCTGGCCGGCGGGGAGCAGGGCGGCGTACCGCCAGAGGTTCTTCGGCCCGGCCTCGATCTGCTCGCGGGTGACGGCGGCCAGGGCCGTGGTGTCGTAGTCGACCTCCAGCGGGCCGAAGCACTCGTAACAGGCGTGCTGGGCGGCCAGCGGGTAGCGCGCGGAACAGGCGCGGCAGACCAGGGCGCGGGCCGGGCTGAGGCTGGTGTCGATGCCGGAGGCGGCGGGGATCGTCGACGTCATGTCGAGGGTTTCCTCTCATCTTTCCCCGCATCGCCGGGTGCGGCGGGGACGGAATTGGCACCTGCCCGCGGTCGCTCGTCGTCGAGCGCGCGGGTGGTTGCCGGGGCGTCATCGGGCCGTATCCCTCAGCCCCTCTGGATGAGGTATGCAGTTGTGCCGCCGAGTCTATGCGGGCGCCGGGGCGATGCCGAGCCGGGTTCCCACGGTGTGAACCGCGGCCCGGGTCAGCGCGCGACGACCGCGACCGGCTCGATCACCGCAGGGTGGTCGGTCACGGCGACGGCCGCCGGGGTGGCGGGCGCCTTCCGGGTACGGGTGGCCAGGTTCGCGGCGACGAGGGCGGCGATGGTCAGCGCGGCGCCGACCAGCTCCACCGCGCCGGGCCGGTAGCCGCGCAGGATCTGCACCGCGAACGTGGTGACCGGGACCAGGTTCATGAACAGCGCCGCGTCGGCCACGCCGAGCCGGCGGATCCCGGTGTTCCAGGCGAGCACCGCGAGGACGGCGGCGACCACCACGGCGTACGCCAGTTGCGGGGCGACCGCGACGAGGTCGGCGGCGGCGGGCGCGTGCTGGAGGCCGGTGACGTCGGCGACGGCGCTGGCCGCGAGCATGGCGAGCAGGCCGGCGACGGAGGTCAGCGTGGTGTAGCGCAGCGGCGACCACTCGGTGAACCGGCTCGCGCCGTGCGTGTAGAAGGCCCAACCGAGCACCGCGCCGATCATGAGCAGCCCGCCCACCCCGAACTGGTCCAGCCCGTCGAGCCGGCCCCGGGTGATCACCAGCCCGACGCCGAGCAGCGCGACCAGGGAGAGGCCGAGCAACGCCGGCCGGGGACGTACCCCGTCGCGCGCCCAGCGGACGAGCTGGGTGACCAGCGGGGTGCTGGAGGCGAAGAGGGCGATCTGCTGCGGGGTGGCGTGGCCGAGGGCCAGGTTGGTCAGCACGTTGAAGCCGGCGAAGCCGAGCACCCCCAGCAGCACCACCTCGGTGGCGCGACGCTGCGTCCGCAGGGCGGTGATCCCTTCGCGGGCCAGCAGCAGGGTCAGCAGCACGGCGGCGGCGAGCAGGTACCGGGCGGTGGTCAGGTTGAGGGCGTCCACCCGGGTGAGCGCGCTGGCCAGCACGGGAAACATGACGCCCCAGCTCACCACGGCGAAGAGCGGGAAGGCGGCGGAACGGGAACGCATCGCGGCTCCAATGTTCGAGTATCGTCGAACCAACGGAGCCGACTCTAGGAGGTTGTTCGACCGATGTCGAACATAGGTTACGCTGGTCACATGGAGCTGCACGAACCCGAGCTGCGCGAGGTGCCCGTCACCGCCGTGCTGGCCGCCCTGGCCGACGACGTCCGGCTGCAGATCGTGCGCGCCCTGGCCGAGGGCGGGGAGCACGCCTGCGGCACCTTCGAGTTCGGCGTCTCCAAGGCGACCCGCAGCCACCACCTCAAGGTGCTGCGCGAGGCCGGCCTCACCCGGACCCGGGTCGCCGGCACCAGCCGCTACGTCCGGCTCCGCCGCGAGGAGCTGGAGCGCCTCTACCCGGGGCTGCTCGACGCGGTCCTCGCCGCACCCGCCCGCGCCTGACCCTCCCCTGGCCCGGGCCACACCGGTCGGCCACCGGCTGGAATGATCGCCGGATGCGGACGGCGGCGGCACGGATCGGAGCCCTGGCGGGCGTGGCGCTGGTCGCCGCCTGCGCCCCCGCGCCGACGCCCCATCCCGTCTCCGCACCGGCCCCGCCCACCCCGGCGCCCCGCACGTCACCGCCCCCGCCCGCCTGCCCGCCCGACGGGATCCGCATCACCGAACTCGGGGTGAGCGCCGCCATGGGCCTGCGGGCCATGGGCCTGGAGCTGGTCAACTGCGGTGACCGCCCGTACGAGCTGCGCGGTTATCCGGCACCCCGCCTCCGGGACGCCGACGGGGACCCGATCGCGGTCCAGATCATTCCCGGCGCCCGCCCGATCACCTCCGGCTTCGACCAGCCGCCCGCCCGGCTCATCCTGCGCCCCGGCGAGCGGGCCGGCGCCGCACTGCTCTGGCGCAACCTGGTCACCGACGCCTCGGTGGTGGCGAGCAACGGGGCCCACCTCGACGTCGCCCCACTGCCGGGCCGGCCCGCCCACCCCGTCGAGCTGGACGGGCCGATCGACCTGGGCAACACCGGCCGGCTCGGGGTGAGCGCCTGGAAACGCTACGACGGCCCGTCGGCGACGAAGCCACCCGACCCGAGCGACCTGCCCTCCACCGAACCCACCCCGGACAGCCGCCTCTGAAGGTCACCCCCGACAAAGATCCTGGTAGGAAACGGCCCCCCGAAGGGCCACTTCCCACCAGGATCTCGGCGAAGAGTTCGGTCAAGCCGCGACCGAGGGGCGGGCGGCGGGTTCGGTCGCCACCTCACGGGGCCGGGAGAGCAGCGCGTCCAGCGCCCAGCTGCCCGGGCCGAGCACGGCGACGAGCAGGAACGACCAGCAGAAGAGCGCGGCCGGCTCGCCGCCGTTGCGCAGCGGCAGCGGGCCGTCCGGCTGGTGCACCACGAAGTACGCGTACGCCATCGAGCCGGAGGCGAGCAGCGCCGCGGGCCGGGTGAGCAGGCCGACGAGGACCAGCGCGCCGCAGACGAGCTGGATCAGCGCGGCCCACCAGCCCGGCCACTCGCCGATCGGGACCGCCCTGCCGGTCATCGGGTTGCCGCCCAGGACGCCGAAGAGGGACGCCGCGCCGTGGCAGAGGAAAAGCAGGCCGGTGACCATGCGGAACAGGGAGAGCACGGGACCGTTCAGTCGCGCCGGGACCATCGGGGCCTCCATAGATAGGGATGGATATCCCCAGCATGAGGCAGTCAGGCATCGGCCGTTACTGATTCCTTAGGGTTGGGAAGACTTTTTGGGAACGCTCCCATCGTATCCCGGCGGGTCAGCTCGTGACGTCCTTGCGGGTGAACCGCCAGAAGGCCAGACCCCAGAACAGGGTGGCGTAGGCGACCGCCGAGATCGTGCCGCGTACCACGTCGTCGGTCTGCACCGGCGTGGACAGCAGCCCGAGCCAGGCGCTGCTGAAGTGGGTGGGCAGGAACGCCCGCAGCCCGCCCAGCGCGGTGATCTGGTCGAGGATGCTGGAGAGGATCCAGAGCAGCACCGCACCGCCGACCGCGCCGAGCGCGGCGTCCGTGGTCACCGAGAGCAGGAACGCCAGGCCGGCCACCACCAGCAGGACCACCGTCAGGTAGCCGAGCACGCCGAGCAGGCGGACCAGGCCCTCACCCGGGGCCAGCTCGGCGGAGACCTGGCTGCGCAGCGGCGACCAGCCGTACCGGAGGGTGCCGGCGAGCAGGGCGGTGCCGGCGAGCAGCACCAGCGCCAGCGCCGAGTACACGAGCGCGACCACCAGCTTCACCGTGAGCAGCCGGGCCCGGGGCACCGGAATGGCCAGCAGGTAGCGCAGGCTGCCCCAGCTCGCCTCGCTGGCCACCGTGTCACCGCAGAACAGCGCCACCACGACGACCAGCAGGAAGGACGACGAGACGAAGATCGAGAAGAGGGTGAAGTTCAGCCCGCCCGAGGTGGCCAGGTCGACCAGGCTGGCGAACTCGCCCCGCCCGTTGTCGTCGTCACCGCCCGAGTCGAACTGGAACGCGATCAGGATGATCAGCGGCAGCAGCACCATGAACCCGAGCGCGAGCTGGGTACGCCGCCGCGACGCCTGCCGGCGGAACTCCGCCAGGAACGGCAGGGTGGCCGACGGCCGGTAACCCACGGCCGCACCGACCGGTCCGACAGAAGACGACTGAGCCATCACCGGTCCCCGCTTCCCCGAGAGTTCTCGCCGACCAGGGCGAGGAACGCGTCCTCCAGGCGCCGCCGGGGCACCACCCGGTCCACCCCGATGCCGGCCCGGACCAGTTCGGCCACCACCTCGCTGCGGGCGGTGCCGTTGGTGTCCACCACCAGCCCGCCGTCGCCGTCGGGCAGCACCCGTACGCCGGCCAGCCGGTCGAGCACACCGCGCGCCGCGTCCGGGTCGCTCACGTCGAACAGCACACTGGGCGACTCCCCGACGATCTCCTCGACCGGGCCGGACGCCACGATCCGCCCCTTGTTCACCACCACGGCGTGCGTGCAGGTCTGCTCCACCTCGGCGAGCAGGTGGCTGGAGACCAGCACCGCCCGGCCGTCGGTGGCGTAGCGCTGGAGCACCCGGCGCATCTCGGCGATCTGCGGCGGGTCGAGCCCGTCCGTCGGCTCGTCGAGCACCAGCAGTTCGGGCAGGCCCAGCATGGCCTGCGCGATGGCCAGCCGCTGGCGCATGCCGTGGCTGTAGTTCTTCGTCCGCCGGTGCACCGAGTCCCCCAACCCGGCGATCTCCAGCGCCTCGTCGAAGTGCGCGTCCGCCCACGGCCGGCCGGTCGCCCGCCAGTACGCCCGCAGGTTCTCCAGCCCGGACAGGTGCGGCAGGAAGCCCGGCCCCTCGACCAGCGCGCCGATCCGGGAGAGCACCGGCGAGCCGGGCACCAGCCGGTGCCCGAAGACGTAGATCTCGCCGGCGGTGGGCTGGGTCAGCCCCATGAGCACCCGCAGCGTGGTGGTCTTGCCGGCGCCGTTCGGCCCGAGCAGGCCGACCACCTGGCCGGGGTGCACCTCGAAGTCCACGTCGGAGACGGCGACGAAGCCGTCCGCGTACTCCTTGCGCAGGTTGCGGACGGCGAGCGGGACGCCCGCGTACGCCGGGTGGACCGAGCTGTCCTGGCGGCGGTGCCGGCGGCGGGCGAGCAGGACGACCACGACGAGCCCGACCGCGATCGCGGCGAGCAGGCCGGCGAGCACCCAGCGCCAGACCGTGGCGGTGGTGGGGATGGGCGTGGCGTCGACCGTGGGCAGCACCAGCGGGCCGTCGCCGAGCGCCACCGTGTACACGGCCGGCTCGGCCGGCGTGGCGTACGCCTGGTCGGAGGTGGCCACCACGACCCGCAGCCGGTGGCCGGCCTCGATCCGCCGGACGATCGCCGGCAGCGTGACCGTGACCGGCTGCGCCGCCTCGACGGCCCGCGGCAGGCCGGTCAGCCGAACCGGCGCGACCAGTCCGTCCGGCAGCGTGGCCGCGCCCTGCGGGTCGACGTCGTAGAGCTTCACGAAGAGCACCGCCTCGCCGGTCGCGGAGGCGGCCCGGACGCGAACGGTCGGCGCGCCGACCACGTCGACCGGGTCGGCCAGCGGCGCGGACTCGAACCGGGCGTGCTGGCCGGGGATGTCGCCGGCCACCCCGTCCAGCAAGGAGCCGAGCGCCCCGGCGAACGGCACCGACGAGATCGCCGCCGGGTTGCCGTTGGGCGGGTTGGCGACCGGCTGGGCCGGCCCGGCCAGCGTCACCTCGCGGCGGCCCTGCCCGGTCACGCCCGGGTAGTCGGCGGTGCGGAAGCCGGTGGCCACCAGGCCCCGGTCGAGCGCGTCGAAGCCGGCGATCCGGGAGAAGGTGAAGCTGTCGCCGGGCGCCTCGCCGTCGCCCTTGACGTAGTGGTCGAGCCACTGCGCGGTCAGGTACTTCACCCGGTCGGAGTCGGAGGTCGGTCCGGCGCCGCCGTCGTGGCCGCCGGTGAACCAGGCGACCCGCACCGGGGTGCCGGCGGCGGCGATGCCCCGGGCGTTGGCGTCCGCCTCGGTGAGCGGGAAGAGGGTGTCCGCCTCGCCCTGCACCAGCAGGGTGGGCGCCGTGATCCGGTCGAGCACCCCGGCCGGGGAGGAGCGGCGCAGCAGGTCGACGGCCTGGGCGTCGGCCCGCCCGGTGGTGGCGATCCGCAGGTACGCGGCGCAGACGTCGGCGGCGAACCGGCCGCAGGACGGGTCGGCGGCGCCGGCCGGGGCGCGACCGGGGCCGGCGCCCGGACCGGCGCCGGGCTGCGGGCTGGGCGCGCCGGCCGACGCCGGGGCGCCCTCCGGCTGGGCCGCGCCGGTGCCGGAGAGACCGGCCGGGCCGGAGCCGGCGTTGCCGCCACCGCCGAAGAAGATGCCGGCCCAGCCCTTCTTGAACACGCCCTCGGTGGGCGCCTTGCCGGTGCTCTCCGGCAGGAAGGCGCGGGACAGGTCGTTCCAGGTGATCATCGGGACGATCGCGTCGACCCGGCGGTCCTGCGCGGCCAGCAGCAGGGCGAGGCCGCCACCGTACGAGCCGCCGACCACGCCGACCCGGGGGTCCCCGGCCGCGTCGAGGCGGACGTCCGGGCGGGCGGCGAGCCGGTCGAGCAGGCGCTCGGCGTCCCGCACCTCGTAGTCGGGGCTGTCCAGGTGGATCTCGCCGCCGCTGCGGCCGAAGCCGCGGGCGGTCCAGGTGAGCACCGCGTAACCCCGGGCGGCCAGGTCCTCCGCGTCGGAGCGGACCGACTCCTTGGTGCCGCCGAAGCCGTGTGCCAGCAGCACCGCCGGGACGCGGTGCCGGGCCGAGGCGTCGTCCGGCAGGTAGAGCGTGGTGTCGAGGTCGACCGGCTGGTCGCCGGCCGGTCCGGAACGGACGGTCACCGGTGCCGACTCGGTGCGGAAGCCGGGGCGGTCCGGGCGCGCCGCCCAGACCAGGGCGGCGGCGACCAGGACGACCACCACCACCGCGGCGACGAGCCGGCGCGGGCGGCCGGCCAGGGCGCGCCGGATCCGCGCGACAGGCAGCGGTGATCTCATGCGGCACACGGTACGGCCCGCCGGCTGAGCATTCCCTGAGATCCGCCGTACGTCCGTCCGGTTGCACCGTTCGTTGTCCGGGTTCCGTCGACCGAGGAAGGTCCAGAGCGTCCCAGCGGGATGAATTCTGATCCCGTGAATTCACATCTACGCTCGCAAATGCCGCCGATGCCACCTTCCTCCCGCCCATATCGGACGCTCCGTAGGTGCAAGGTCAACCGGACGTGACGCGACCCGAAGTGACGTGAAGCCGACTCGCGGAGCAGGCTCCCACCCTCGCCCGGTTCGATTACTTTTCCGGTCCGGTGCACGGGACTGCGTACGGCGACCTCCCGGCTCCGGACCGTCCCCCGCCGTCGCCGGAGGAGACAGACCATGACCGTCCCCGCGCCGCGGACCCGTCGGCGGCCCTCCGTACCGGGCCGCACCGTGCCCCTGCTGCTCGTGCTGGCGCTGCTGGCCCCGCTGGGGCTGCTCTTCGCCCAGACCGACGGGCACACCGGCGACGACCACGACCTGGCCGCCCGGGAACGGCTCGGCGTCCGCTACCTGCGCGCGCTCGGGCCGGTCACCGACGCGCTGATCGACGCGCAGACCACGGCGGTCGCCGGCCGGCCGGTCTCCCGGGCGGCGCTCACCGCGGCCGTCGAGCAGGCGGCGGAGGTGGACGGCGCGGTCGGCGACAAGCTCCGCACCCGGGAACGCTGGGCGGGGGTGCGGGCCAAGCTGGAGGCGCTGCCGGAACGCGGGCTCGCCGACCGGGAGGCGGCCCTCCAGGCGTACGGCGAGGTCGCCGACCTGCTGCTGGCCCTGCACCGGAAGGTCCGGGAGGCCTCCGGCCTGGTCCGCGACCCGCGCTCCGACTCGTTCTTCGTGCAGGACGCCGTCGGCGCCGACCTGCCCGCGGCCATGGTCGCCGCCGGCCGCCTCGCCGACGTGGCCACCCTCGCCCCGGACCGGTCCGCGGCGGACCGCCCGAAGACCGTCGCCGAGCTGGCCGAACTCCGGGTCGCCGCGCTCGGGCCCGCCACCGACCTGGTGGACGACCTCCGGGCGGCCGTGGGCAGCTCGGAGAGCACCGACCTGGGCCCGACCGTGCTCACCCCCCTGGACACCTACCAGCGCTCGGTGGAGGCGCTTGCCGCGTTCTCGGCGCCGGCCGGAGCGGCCGGGCCCGACCCGGTCCAGCTCGGCGCCGCGCGGCGCGGCGCGCAGTCGGCCGCCACCCAGCTCCGGCAGGTCATCCTCGACCAGCTCGACGCGCTGCTGGTGGAACGGCTCGACCGGCTCGACCGGGACCGCTGGCTGGCCCGGGGCGCCCTCGCGGCGGCCGGGGTGCTGCTCGCCGTGCTGGCCGGGGTGCTGCTCTCCGCGCTGCGGCGCGCCCGCCGCCGGGCCGCCGAGGCGGACCGCGAGCCCGCCGAGGCCGGCCCGCCGCCGGTCACCCTCCACCCCGACCCGCCGGCCTTCGCCGGGAACGGCGAACTCCTGCCCGTCGGCGGCGGACGCGGCGACTCCGAGCGGTGGAGGCCGTTCGATGCTGCTCGGTAGGCTCCGGATCCGGGGCAGGCTCGCCCTGCTGGTGATCATCCCGCTGCTCAGCATGGTCGGGCTGGCCGTGCCGGTGGTCCTCGACCGGGTCGCCGCCGCCCAGCGGGCCGCCGACATCGCCGACACCGTCCGGGTGGCCAGCCGCATCGGCAGCCTCGTGCAGGATCTCCAGCAGGAACGGCTGCTCTCGGTGGGGTCGCTGCTCGGCCGGGTGACCCGTACCGAGCTGATCCAGAAATCCGCCACGGTGGACGACCGGGTCGCCGACCTGCGGGCCGAGTCGCTGCCGACGCCGGTCCAGGCGGCCCTCGACGGGGTACGCACGCTGGGCGACCTGCGTACCGCCGTGCTCGCCGGCAAGGCCACGCCGGACGAGATCATGAGCGCGTTCCGCACCGTCGACATGGCGTTGATCGAGGCGCTGCGGCTGCCGTTCCAGGTGGACACCGGCACCTCGGCCGGGCGGCAGGTGCTGGCGCTGGACGCGCTACTGCGCGCCGACGAGGGGCTGGGCGCCTGCGCCACGCTCATCGTGCTGGTCAAGACGACGGGCGATCCGAAGGTGGCGGGCTCGTACATCGCCTGCATGGCCGCCCTCAACGTCGACAACCAGCGGTTCCGCAGCCTGATCACGCCGGAGCAGTACCGGCTCGCCATGCTGGACGACGCGGCGGTCGCCGCCCGGACCAGCCCCACCTTCCTGGTGGACAGCGTCAAGGACCCGGTGACGGCGATCGCGGCGGTGCCCATCGACGCGCTGTTCCCCTCGGTCCGCTCGATGATCACCCTCGGCCAGTTCGTGGAGAAGAAGATCGTCGCGGACGTCATCGCCGAGACCCGCGAGGAACACCGGGATGCGCTCGCCGCCGCCTGGCTGGTCAGCGCGGCGGCCGCCCTGATCCTGCTGAGCGTGGTGCTGCTCGGCATGGCGGTGGCCCGCACGGTGGCCCGGCCGCTGACCCGGCTCACCCGCTCCGCGGACCGGGTCGCCCGGGTCGCCGAGGCGGAGCTGACCCGGGTGGTCGACGACGAGTCCGAGACCGTGCCGCCGGTCCGCCTCGACCCGGTCGACGTCGGGTCCCGGGACGAAATCGGCGACCTGGCCCGGGCGTTCGAGCGGGTGCAGCGCACCGCCGCCCGGCTGGTCGAGCGGCAGGTGGCCGGCCGGCGCAACGTGGCGCAGATGTTCGGCCACGTGGGCCGGCGTACGCAGAACCTGGTCGGCCGGCAGATCGCCCTGATCGACCGGCTGGAGCGGCAGGAGACCGACCCCGGACGGCTGGAACACCTGTACCGCCTCGACCACATCTCCAGCCGGCTGCGCCGCAACGCCGGCAGCCTGGTGGTGCTCTCCGGCGCGACCGGGTCGGACGGGCACGTCGCCCCGGTCCCGCTGGCCGACCTGGTCCGGCTCGCGCTCGGTGAGATCGAGGACTACACCCGGGTGGACGTGCAGGTCCCGTCCGGGGTGTCGGCGGGACCCGCGGCCGCCGGTGACCTGGTGCTCGCGCTGGCCGAGCTGATGGAGAACGCCACGGCCTTCTCCCCGCCGCACACCCGGGTGCTGGTGGCCGGCGAGCAGACCGACGACGGCGCCCGGCTCACCGTGGTGGACCGGGGCATCGGCATGACCGAGGAGCGCCTCGCCGCCGAGAACGCGCGGCTCACCCGCCGGGAGCGGCTCGACCTGGCGCCGACCGAGGTGCTAGGGCTATTCGTGGTGGGCCGGCTGGCCCGCCGGCACGGCTGGAGCGTCCGGCTGGCCGCGACCGCCGGCGGCGGGGTGACCGCCCACCTGGACATCCCGGCCGCCCTGCTGGTGGTCCGTCGTCCCGAGCGGGCCGGTGCGGCCGTGGCGCGCGCCTCGGTGCCGTCCCGGGAGCGGCGCACGCTGCCCGAGCCCGCCCGGACCCCGGCCGCCGACGAACCGGCCGGCTTCGACGTGGCGCTGCTGAGCCGGGCCACGCGGAGCATCGAGGCCGGTGAGTCCTGGAACGCCTTCGGCAACCCGGCCGCCGACCCGAGCACGGTCACCGGCCCCGGCGCGGTCGCCGACTTCCGCACGACCGCCGGCCCCGGTCCGGTCGCCGACTTCGGCACGACCGCCGACCTCGGCGCGCCGCCGACCGCCTGGCCGCCCCTCGTGGCGCCCGCCACCACGGTGCCGGCGACCCCCGGTCCCGGCACCCCGGACCCGCCGACCCCGGTCGGCGCCCCGGCCCCGGCCGCGCCCCCGGCCGCCGGGCGGGCGACCGGCCTCCCGCCCGCCGGGCCGGCCCTCGCGTCCCCGCCCGCCGGGCCGGCCTGGTCCCAGCCGCTGATCCGGCAGCGGGTGCCCGGGGCGACCCTGCCGCCCGGCGAGCCCGCGCCGGGACCGGTCGTCGCCGACACCGCCGACACCGCCGACGCGGCCACGGTCCGGGCCCTGGTCGAGGCGTTCCAGGACGGCGTACGCCGGGCCGAGGACGACGCCGCTCCCGCCGTGCCCACCCCCGACCGGCCCCGGCTCAGCCGGCGCGTGCCCGGGGCGAACCTGGCCGGGTCCCCGGCCCAGACCACCCCGCCGGCAAGCCCGCCGCCGGGGGACCCGGCCGAGGTCCGCGACCTCATCACCGACTTCGAGGCGGGCGTCGCCCGTGCTCTGCGCGAAGTCGGTCCAGACCGCCGCTACGAAGAGGACGCATCACGGTGACCAGCCCGTTCCTGCACGACAACGCCGACCAGACCACCGCCGGCGGCCTCAGCCCCGAGGCGCGCACCTTCAACTGGCTGCTCGACTCGTTCACCTCCAGCACGGCCGGGGTGATGGAGGCTATCGCGGTCTCCTCGGACGGGCTGCTGATGGCCATGTCCGCCATCAAGGACCGGTCCAACGCGGAGCGGCTGGCCGCCGTCGTCTCCGGGATGACCAGCCTCGCCGGAGGCGCGGCCAGCTGGTACGCCCTCGGCGGGTTGAACCGGGTGATCGTCGACATGGCCGAGGGCTATCTGCTGATCAGCGCGATCAGCAGCGGCTCGGTGCTCGGCGTGGTCGCCGACCGCTCGGCCAACCTGGGCACCGTGGCGTACGAGATGACGCTCTTCGCCGGCCGGGCCGGCGGCGCCCTGAGCCCCCGGTTGATCGCCGAACTGAAGAACGCCGTCCAGCAATGACCCCGGAGGCGGCCGGCGAGGACCCGGAGCCGGAGCCCGGCACCCGGATCCGCCCCTTCCTGCGCGCGCCGTCCCCCGGCCCCGGGCCGGACGCGGGCGACGGGGAGCCCACCGGTCCGCGTCCGTTCGTGCTGACCGCCGGGCGGGTGGACGGCGATCCGGCGATCGGCCTGGAGACCCAGGTGACCGCCCGGCCGGAGAGCGGCTCGTGGGCGGTGATCGCCCGGCTGGCCCCGGAACTGGCGACGATCGTGGCCCTCTGCGCGGAGCCGATCTCGGTGGCCGAGATCTCCGCCCGGACGCGGATGCACTTCGGCGTGACCCGGGTGCTCGTCGGCGACCTCCGCGCCGCCGGGCATCTCGACGTGCACCTCGGGGACGCCGACGACGCCCTCGACCCCGACCTCATCCTGCGAGTGATTGATGGACTCCGTGCGATCTCCTGAATGGCCGGCGGCCGCGGCGGGCGGGCCCGTCGCGAACAGCGCCGCCACCCGGTACGGCGCCCCGCCCACCACCGTCCCGCCGGCCGACCGGCCCGCCACGCCGGCTCCGCCGCCGCCGTACCGGCCGCCCGAGGTGGCCGCCCCGACGGTCAGCCGGGTGTCCGCGCCGCGCCCACCGGTCCCGGTGAAGATCCTCATCGCCGGTGGCTTCGGGGTGGGCAAGACCACCACGGTGGGCGCGATCTCCGAGATCGCCCCGCTGACCACCGAGGCGGAGATGACCACCGCCGGGATCGGCGTCGACGACCCGGGCGCGGCCTCGGACAAGACCACCACCACGGTGGCCATGGACTTCGGCTGCGTCACCATCGACCGCAGCCTCAAGCTCTACCTCTTCGGCACGCCCGGCCAGGCCCGCTTCGGCTTCATGTGGGACGACCTGGCCCGGGGTGCGCTGGGCGCGCTCGTGGTGGTCGACAGCGCCCGGCTCGACGACTGCTATCCGGCGATCGACTTCTTCGAGCGGGCCGGGCTGCCGTTCGCCGTGGGGGTGAACGCCTTCGACGGCCGGCTGGCCCTCGACCTGCCGTCGATCCGCTGGGCGCTGGCGATCGGCGAACACGTGCCGCTGGTGCAGTTCGACGCCCGGGACCGGCTCTCCGTACGGGACGCGCTGCTGGTCGTCCTGGACCGGGCGCTGGACCGGGCGACCCGGGAGAAGGGGGCCTGAACCGGGCGCCGGTTCGACCCGTATCACGGAAGGGGTGGACGTGATGAGAGGTGACCTGGACGAGACCCTGGCCCGGCTGGCCCGGCGCGAGGAGGCGCAGCGCCGCCGGACGCCGCTGCCCGGTGAGGCGGACGAGGAGGCCGAGCACGACCGGCCGGTGGACGGGCGGGCGGGGCACGGTGCGTACCGGTTGCGTGGGGGCGACCGGCCGGAGCGGCGGGACCCGGTCGAGGAGGTGGCCGAGGCGGTCCGCCGGGTGGTCGCCGAGCACCCCGGGCTGGCCGTCGTCGTGCGGGTGGAGCTGGGCGGGCAGGCGTACCCGTTGCGGGTCGCCTGGTCCGGCCCGGAGGTGACGGTCGGCGCGGCGTCCGCGCCGGCGCCCCCGCCGGCCTGGCCGATGTCGGTGAAGACGGTGCCGGCCCCGGGGCACGACGGGCTGGTCACCGACCCGGCGGCCCGGCTGGCCGAGATGATCCGGCGCGATCCCTCGCTGCTGGAGGACACCGGCCCGCTCTGAGGCCCGCCGGCACGACGGGGTACCGGCGGCTACTGTCGGGCGGGTGGCGGAACCCGACCTGACCCTGATCGCGACCCTGCGGCCGGCGGCGCTGGACGCCCGGCGGGGCGTCGTCCGCCTGCACCCCGAGGTGCTCACGGCGCTGGCGCTGCGCCCCGGCGACCCGGTGCGGCTGGCCGGCCGCCGGGTGACCGCCGGCATCGCCGCGCCGGCCGAACCGGGCGCGAGCAGCGCCCTGCTCTACGCCGACGACCTGCTGCTGGGCAACCTGGGCCTGCGCGACGGCGGGCAGGTCACGGTGAGCCCGCTGCCGGCGGCCCCGGCGCGCCGGCTCACCCTGGCCGGCCCGGTCGGCGTGGTCGCCGCGGTCTCCCCGGAGATGCTCCGGCTCGCCCTGCTCGGCAAGGTGGTCACCGCCGGCGACGACGTCTCGCTGCTGCCCCAGGACGTGCTTCCCGACGCCGCGCTGCGCGGTCTGGTCGAGGCCGCCCGGCGCAGCCTGGCCACCACCGTGGGGTACGCCTGGACCAGCACCCTGCTCACCGTGGTGGCGGCCGAGCCGCCGACCGGCGCGCTGGTCACCATGGACACCGTGGTCGGCTGGGAGCACGGCCCGGCCACCCGCGGCTCCGGCCCGGCCGGCGAGGCGGGCCCGGCGGCCCCGGCCACCTCCGCGCCGGCCGACGGCCTGCTCGGGCCCGAGGACGCCCCGGACGTGGACGAGCTGCCCGGGCTGCGGGCCCAGGCCGAGGAGCTGACCGAACTGCTCGACCTGGGCTTCCACCACCGGGAGGTGCTGGGCCGGCTCGGCACCACGGTCTCGCTCGGCGTGCTCGTCAGCGGCCCCGCCGGCTCGGGCAAGTCGGCGCTGGTCCGCGCGGTCGCCGCCCGGGTCCGCGCCCGGGTCCGCCCGCTGTGGGGCCCGGAACTGGCCGCGCTGGGCAACGACGCCGCCGCCCGCCGGCTGCGCGAGGCCGCCGACGCGGTCCGGGCCGACGGCCCGGCCGTGCTGCTGGTGACCGACGTGGAGGCGGTCGCCCCGGCCGACGAGCCCGGTCCGCTGGCCACGGTGTTCCGGCAGGTGGTCGCCGAGACGGTCCGGTCCGGGGCGGCGGTCGTCTGCACGACCGGGCGGCCCGAGGCGGTGGATCCGGCGCTGCGCGCCCCGGACCTGCTCTCGCTGCGGATCACCGTGCCGCTGCCCGACGCGGCGCTGCGCCGGGAGCAGCTGACCGTGCTCACCCGGCAGGTGCCGCTGGCCGAGGACGTCCGGCTGGACGAGGTGGCCGGGCGTACGCCGGGGTTCGTCGCCGCCGACCTGGCCGCGCTGGTCCGGGAGGCCGGGGTGCGGGCGGCGCTGCGGCAGAAGGCGGCGGAGACGCCGACCGTGGCGATGGCCGACTTCACCGCCGCCCTGGAGGTGGTGCGGCCGACCACGATGGCCGCGTCCACCCTGGAGCTGGCCTCGGTGACCCTGGACGACGTCGGTGGCCTGCACGAGGTCCGGCAGACGTTGACCGAATCGGTGCTCTGGCCGCTGACCTACCCGGACACCTTCGCCCGGCTGGGCGTGACGCCGCCGCGCGGGGTGCTGCTCTACGGGCCGCCCGGCTGCGGCAAGACCTACCTGGTCACCGCGCTGGCCGGTTCGGGCCGGGCCAACGTGCTGTCGGTGAAGGGCGCGGAGCTGCTCTCCAAGTGGGTCGGTGAGAGCGAACGCGCCGTCCGCGAGCTGTTCCGCCGGGCCCGCGAGGCGGCCCCCACGCTGGTCTTCCTCGACGAGGTGGACGCCCTCGCCCCGGTCCGGGGCCAGGCCGGCGACGCCGGCACCACCGACCGGGTGGTCGCCGCCCTGCTCACCGAGCTGGACGGGGTGGAGGCACTGCGCAACGTGGTGGTGGTCGGCGCGACCAACCGCCCCGAGCTGGTCGACCCGGCGCTGCTCCGCCCCGGCCGGCTGGAACGCCTCGTGTACGTGCCGCCGCCGGACGGCCCGGCCCGCGCCGAGATCCTCCACGCGGCCGCCCGGCACGTCCCGCTCGCGCCCGACGTGGACCTCACCGCGCTCGGCGCGGAGCTGGACGCCTTCTCCGCGGCCGACTGCGCCGCGCTGATCCGGGAGGCGGCCCTCGCCGCGATGCGCGAGTCGCTGGCGGCCAGCACGGTCACGGCCGCGCACGTCGAGGCGGCCCGCGCCCGCGTCCGCCCCTCGCTGGACCCGGTCCAGCTCGCCCACCTGGAGGCCTACGCCGCCACCCGGCGGTGAGCCGGCACCGGGTCAGTCGGTGGGCAGCAGCGGGCCGAGCGGGCCGAGGTCGAGGTTGAGATCCTCGGGAGCCAGGCCGAAGTACTCGCGGAGCCGGGTCATCTGCTCCTCCAGCGCCATCAGCGTGGCGCCGACCCGTTCGACCTGCTCCTCGGTCAGGTCGCCCAGGTCGACCCGGCGCAGCGCCTGCCGTTCCATGAGCTGCCGGAGCAGCTCGATCACGGTGAGCACCAGGCTGGCCAGCCCCCGCTCGACGGAGTCCTGGTCCACGGCGAGCCGGCGGTCCAGCGGCCGGACCCGGGGCGCCGTCCACGCCGGCTCGCCCAGCGCCGCCGCCAGGTCGGCCGCCTCGTCGCGGCCGGTCACGGCGTGGCCTCCGGCTCGGGCGGGGCGAGCGCGCCGACCGAGGCGATGAGCGCGCGCAGCGAGATGCGGACCAGGTCGACGTCCGCGATGGCCAGGGTGATGTCCCCGGTGATCACCACGCCGGTGGCGAGCACCCGGTCGAGCAGGTCGACCAGAGCCACCGGCCGGTAGGTCAGCGGATCGTCGGCGCTGCTCGGCGCCAGCGTGGTCACGCCCATGCCGGCTCCGCCTCCGGTTCGGCCACGAAGGAGTACGGCGGCCAGGGGCCGGTCAGCTCCAACCGCAGCTCCGGGTGCCGTTCGGCCACCTCCCGGGCCAGCCCGGCGAAGCCGTCCCAGCGGTCCCGGTCGACCAGGTACGCCCCGTTGAGCACCATGGCCGTGGGCGCGCCGGAGAGCCGCCGGTCCTGCGGGGCGTGCCGGCGGGCGGCGACCGCGTACCCGGCGAGGGCGGCGTGCACGGCGGCGGCACCGTCGGCGGCGACGCGCTGCCCCTCCTCCCGGGCGGTGAGCTGGGCCCGGCGCCGCCGCAGGTACGCCGCGCCGGCCCCGCCCCCGCCGTCGGGTTCCTCGACCCGCGGGGTGGCGCCGGGCACCACGTACCCCTTGACGCCCCACTCCGCGCGGCCGTCGAGCCGGGCCAGCGTGCCGGCCAGCTCGTCGTGCCGCTCGACCAGCACCCGGGCCACCCGGTCGTCGTCACGGTGGACGGTGGCGAGCCGGGCGGGCACCACCGCGCCGGATCGGGACAGCGCGTCGACCACGGCGTGGTGGGCCCGGGCGGCCCGCTCCAGCCAGGCCAGGTCCTCCAGGTTGCGGCGCAGCGCGGCCTCGCCGTACTCGCTGAGCGGGGCGTCGCTGACCACGGCGACCAGGCCGGCGGCGGCCACCGCCCGGACCGGGGTGCCGGCGATGCCGGGGAGCCCGGCGGGCGTGGCCGTCCCGGCGACCACGCCGTGCAGCCAGACCGCGGTCCCGGTGGCCCGGGTGGGGTCAGAGGTCGTGGTCATGCCAGCCCTCCCTCCGGTCCCGCTCGGCGCGGGCCGCCACCCGGGGCCGGCGGGACGCCTCGACCTCCTCCGGGTCGCGCGGGCCCGGCTCGACCGGCGGCCGCGCCCGGGAGCTGAGCCACGGGTCGTGCTCCCACCAGTCGATGCCGATCTGCCGCGCGGTGTCCACCGAGGCGATGACCAGCCGCAGCTTGAGGGTCAGCAGCTCGATGTCGAGCAGGCTGACCCGGATGTCACCGGCGATCACGATGCCCCGGTCGAGCACCCGTTCCAGGATGTCGCCGAGGTTCGCCGGCTCGTGGCCGGCCGGCAGCACCTGACCGGAGTTCTGCACGACCGACGGAGCCCGCCCAATGGTCATCTCAGTCCCCCTTGCCGCGCTGGTAGCGGCGCGTCCGCCGGTAGCCGAGCAGGCTGCCGGTCATGTCCAGCTCGACCTCGTAGAGGCCGAGCAGGTCGGTCGACGCCGGGATGCGGTGGTCCTCGACCACCTCCACCCCGACCCGCCAGCCGTCGTCGGTGGGCTGGATGGAGGTGATCCCGAGCGCGTCCCGGCCGGTCAGCGCGACGATCTGACGCAGCCCCTCCCGGGCCGCCTCGGCCGCGCTGACCGCCTCCTCGTCGTCCTCGTCGAGATACCGCTCCTCCGCCCGGCCCCCCCGGTCGCGCCACCGCTCACGGTCGCCGTCACCCCGGATCCGTGTCGTCATCGCCCTCCCCCTCGTCCGCGGCGCGGCGCGCCACGGCGACCGCCGGTCTCCCGCCCGGCGGGCGCCGGCCGCCGGGGCGCGCCGTTACGCCCCGGCGGGACCCGCCCGGAGCCGGCGGCGGGCCCGGTCAGCCGGTCCAGCACCTGCTGCTGCCCCCGGTCCCGCTCCTCCGGCGTGATGTCACCGGCCGCCGCCGCCTCGTCCAGCTCCTCCAGCTCGCGCCGGATGTTGACCGGGTTGTGCTGCTGTGACTCCGCCTCCCGCGCCACCACCTTGACCAGTGCGGTGAGCCCGCGCACCGGCGCGTACGGCAGGGTCAGCAGCGTCCACAGGATGTCCACGCGTCACTCCACCAGCTGGTGCGCGCTGACGAAGTCGTACGGGGCCAGCGGGCCGCGCAGGCGCATCCGGATCAGGTCGCGCCGCCGCTCGGCGAAGTCCTCCACGGCCTGGACGAACTCGTCCTCGGCGTCGCCGGCCACGAGGAAGGAGACGCGCACCGCGTCCAGCTCGTTGCTGGGCGGGAGGGGCGCGTCGGCCACCGCGTACCGGCCCGCCGCGTCGATGAGGTCCCGGTTCTCGGCCTCCCGCCGCAGCTCCACCGCCTGACTGATCATCTCGCCGAGCCGGATCCGCTGCTCCCGGCTCTCGACCTCCGGCCGGCCCCGCACCTCGTCGGCGAGGGCACCGGCGGCGGCGTTCTCCGCCAGGAACCCGGCGATGAACTCCTGCTCGTCGAAGCGCCCGTGCACGGTGTACTGGAGCCGGTCCTCGAACTCGTCGAGGGCGGCGGCGAACCGGTCGTGGTGCGCGGCGAGCAGGTCGTCGACCGCGTCCTCGCCGGTCACCACCGTGCCGAACCGGACCGGCAGCACCGGCGCGACCACCGCCGTCCCGTCCAGCAGCCGCTCGTACGCGGTCAGGTCCGCCGGCCGGCCCAGCGGCTCCTCCAGCCCGACCTCGCTGACCAGCGCGGCAAGCTCACCGTGCCGGATGGCGGTCACCTCGCCGGGCGGGGAGCCGACCCCCTCGGCCTCGGGGGTCGGCTCGACGTCGGACGGCACGATGCCGTAGATGAACAGCCCGTTCTCCTGTGCCATCTCAGCGCTCCCTGTCCCGGCGCCGGCGCGGCCGCTCCCGCTCCGGCTCGGACCCGCGGTCCCGGAGCGAGTCGGCCACCGCGCCGCTGATCTCCTGGGCCGCCTTGCCGAGCCCGGAGACCGCCTTGCCCTTGGTGGCCGCGCCGGCCGCGTCACCGACCAGGTCCGGCAGGCCCTTCTGGTCCTTCGGCACGATGCTCAGCCGGTCGACCGCCTCGGCGAACCGGAGGTACGTCTCGACGCTCGCGATCACCACCCGGGCGTTGATCTCCAGAAGCTGGATGCCGACCACGGCGACCGACACCTGTGCGTCGATCACGACGCCCTTGTCGAGCACGGTCTCCACGACGTCGGCGAGGGTGCCTCCGCCACCGCCGGTGCGTTCCAGGGCGCTGCCCGGCTGTCCCGTCGTGGTGGACACGGTCATTCCTCACGCTCCTCTCGCCGGCGACGCACCACCGGCCGTCGTGGTGTCTCGGGGGCCCTCCGGACGGGGCGCGGCCGCTCGGGGCGCGCCTCCCGTTCCTCGCGCGGCTGGGGGCGGCGCGCCCGCTCGGGGGCGCGGCGGCGCGGCGGCTCCTCCTCCTCGGGCTCCTCGGCGTACTCGTCGTCGTCGAAGTCGTCGCCCTCGTCGTAGTCGGCGTACTCCTCCTCGTACGGGCTGGGGCGGCGGCGCGGCGGCGACGGCCGGCGGCGGCCGGCGGGCCGGCCCTCCTCTTCCGCCTCCTCCTCGGGCTCCTCCTCGGGCTCCTCCTCGGGCTCCTCGGCGCGGCCCCGCTGCTCCCCACGGCCCGGTCGTTCGCCGCGACCCTGCCGCTCCTCGCCCTCCCGCTCCTGGCGGGCCTCCTGCTCCTCGCGGAGCGCGGTCTCGTGGTCCTTGACCACCTGGGAGTCCTCGATCTCACCGCGCCAGCCCTCGACCGAGTCGGGGTCGAGCACGGTCTGGGTCATGACGTGCCGGACGAAGTGCTTCAGCTCCAGCCGGACCCGGCGGCCCTGGGCGCGCCACAGGTTGCCGGTGTGCTCGAAGAGGCCCTGCGGGTGGTACTCCAGCACCACCAGGATCCTGGTCAGCTCGGGGCCGACCTCGTGGAAGCTGACCGTGCCGTCGACGGAGCCCTTCTCGCCCTTGGACCGCCAGTGGATGAGCCGGTCCGGGATCTGCCGGACGATCGTCGACTCCCAGGTACGGTGCGACCAGAAGACCTGCGCCTTCCAGGTCATCTTCTCGTCGGAGTCGCAGTCGGCCTGCTCGACCTTCTTCATGAAGCTCGGGAAGTCACCGAACTGCGTCCACTGGTTGTACGCGATTCGGACCGGCACGCCGACCTCGATGGTCTCGACGATGTTGGTGACCTTGAGCTTCTTGCCGCCGCCCTTGCCGCCCTTGCCACCACCGAACGCCGACATCAACTTCTCCTTACCGCCGGCCAGGCCGGCCTGGAACATGGCCTTGACCGGGGAGTGGCCCTCGGCGAGCTTCTGCGCGCCGGTGGCGGCGGCGACCAGGCCGGGGCCACCGCCCTGCTTCGCGTACTCGCTGAGCCGTCCGGTGGCGCCGGTGATCCGCTCGGTGACCGCGTGCACGGCACGCTCGCCGATGGCCGAGGCGAGGTTCCGCAGCTCGCCACCGATCTGGTCCCGGGCTCGGTCCGTGAGGTTGCCGGTTGCCATGGTCACCGCCCCCGCTGCCGTCGCGCGACGGCCGGGCGCCCGCCCCGGTCCGTCTCGTCGCCCGCCGCCGGCTGCTCGTCGAGTTCCTCCTCGTCGTCGGGGGCCGAGCGCCGGTCGTCCGCCGATCGCTCGTCGCCCGTCGGCTCCTCGTCCGGCCGGCCACCGGCCGTCTTCCGGCGCAACGCGTCGGCGCCGCCGCGCAGCTTGCCGCTGATCGCGTCGATGCCGCTGCCCGCCGCGGCGGTCGCCGCGGCCCGGCCGGCGGTGGCCAGCGGGGCACTCAGCTTGCCGAGGCCGCCGAGCTGGGGGTTCGCGTTCATCAGGTCCGTGCCGAGCTGCTTCAGCCCGCCCGGTCGCTGGCTGGCCCTTCCGGCCGCCACGGCCGCGGCCAGGGTGAGGGCCGCCCGCATCTTCTTCCGGCGCCCGAGGAGGTAGCCGAAGCCCACCGCCAGCGCCACCCGTGCTCCGCTCTTCATCAGTTCTCCTTCGCTCCCCGGTGGAAGCGGACACCTCATGCGTGGAGCAGGCCCGGGAAAGCAGCTACCGGGGATCAGCGGGAAAGGGCCTGCGACCGGCGTCCCGTATCAGCGGACCCGGCGGGCAGTACCCGTCACCCCATGCGCAAAACATTTCCGCGGAATTGCCGTGGCGCGTGCCGACGCCCAATTGGATAGGCGGGTCAGGAGCGGAAAGGAAGGCGCAAACCGGTCAGAGAAGCCCAGCAGAGCAGGGAGAAGTCGAAGCTTGCGCGGAGGCGGGCAAAAAACCTAATGGGTCGGCAGGGCGGAATCGAGACACATTTCCGCGCGGAGCTTCCCGTCCTTCTCGCGCAATTCCGCGCCGCATTTCCGGAGGACCGAGACAGCGCCGTGGTTGTCCGGTGTCGTCTCGGCCACGACGGTGCGCATGCCGGCCGCCGCCGCGGCGTGGAGCAGTTCCCGCAGGGCCGCGGCGCCGAGCCCCTGGCCGCGCGCCGAGCGGCCCAGCCACATCCCGGTCTCCACCGTCCCCGGCTGGTCGCAACGCGTCATGCGGACCATGCCGACGACCTCGCCGCCGGCCACGATCGCGTACATCAGGGTGCGGGTGGGGCCGTCCAGCCCGCCGAAGCTCGCCCGGTGGAACTCGCGGAAGGCCTCGCGGCGGGCCAGCGACCATCCGGCCGGGGCCTCGACCGGGGGCATGACGTCTTCCGGTTCCGCCTCGGCAGCCGCTACGGAGAGCAACGGCTCCAGGTTTCGCTCGTCCACCGGCTCCAGCCGTACCGCACCCATCACGAGCCGCAGTCTGCCGGTCGTACCGACCCAAGTCCACCCCTTTGGACTCGGACTGCCGGTCCGGCGGAGGGGGTCGGCCGGTCGTACCCCCGGGGTGTTCCGCCTCACGCTCCGTTGTCAGCCGACCGGTCCGTTTCGACGGTGAGGGTGCTCACGCCGCCGGGACGAACTCGCAGAGCACCACCGAGGCGTCGTCCGTGCGCTTGCGCCGACGCAACCGGTCGGGATGGTCCCGCTCGGCCGCCCGGACCCGGTCGATGAGCCCCTCCGGACCCTCGCCCGCCGTCACGTCGAGCAGGCCGGCCCAGTCGAAAAGGCCAAACTGCTCGACCGCGCAGGAGGCGCCGTCGCTGAGCAGCGCGGCCCGTCGCAGCGCCCCCGGCCCGCGCAGCGGCAGCGTGCCGGTCACCGCGTGGTACGCCGCGTCCGGGTCGCTGGCGGCCGCCCAGTAGCCGTGCGTCCGGTTCATCCGGGTCCGCTGCACGGTCACCGCCCGGCGGAACCGGGTCGCCGCGTCGACGTCCCCGTCCGGCAGCGCGGCGGCGGTCCGGCGCAGGTCCGCCAGCGCCGCGTCCAGCCGGTCGTCCGAGACCACGTCGATCCGGTCCCCGGTGTCGAGCACGAGCGGGCTGTCGCAGAGGACCAGGTAGTCCGCCTGGTCGCCGCCCTCCCGCAGCAGGCAGACGGTCGAGGACGGGGTGCCCGGGTGGTCCAGGTCGCACTCCCCACCATGGTCCGCCCGGACGGCCAGGATCGCCGCCGCCAGGCTGCTCATCAGGGTCGCCGCGGGGCGGGCCGCGACGGCCAGGCCGATCCGGGCGGCCAGGTGCCGGACGTACCACGCGGGGCCGTGCACGCAGCCGGTGTCGAAGCCCTCCGGCACGGTCGCCCCGTCGAGGAGGCCGACCAGCGGGCCGATCCGGAAGACCAGGTCCTCGTTCTCCAGCCGGCCGGGGGCCGGATCGGAGGCGGAGCGTACCCGCATCATCGGCGCCGTCCCGACCGGCCGGGCCGGCCGGCTGCCGATCGGGTACCGGCGGTCTGGTGCCCCCATCCGTCTGCTCCCTCCGTCGCCGCCCGCCGCCTACCCGGAGCGCCGGAGCCCATGCCGGGATGAACTTCTGAGCAACCGACCGTCACGTCGACACCACCACCGGTAGCGTCGGGTGGGCACGGAACCGGACTAGCGCCAGGGGGATGGCATGTTGGAGCGGTTGCACGAGTCGGGGATCAGAGCGGAACACGCCTACCTGGCCGGTTTCGTGAGCATCGGGCTCTCCTTCACCAGTTGGTTCCTCTCCAAGAATCTGGAGCGCGCCGGGGTGGCGCGGGCGGACCGCTGGGGCATCTTCATCGGCGAGTGGGCACCGACCTTCTTCGCCATCGGCAACGGGCTGCGGACGTACGAGAAGTAGCCCGGTCAGCGCCGCCGGTTCCGGGCCCGGGACGAGCGCAGCCGACGCAGCCGGCCGACCAGCACCGGCTCGGCGGCGAGCGCGGCGGGCTGGTCGAGCAGCGCGTTGAGCAGTTGGTAGTAGCGGGTCGCGGAGAGCCCGAAGGTGTCCCGGATGGCCTGTTCCTTGGCGCCCGCGTACTTCCACCACTGCTGCTCGAAGGCGAGGATCTGCCGCTCCCGCTCGGTGAGCCCGCCGGCCGCGCCGGACGCCTCCGGGGCGGGAGCCGGATCCGCCGGCCCGTCGTCCGGCGGCGCGGCCTCGACCGCGGGGGCGGAGCGGGGTGGCGGGACGGTGACGCCGGCCTCCCGGCGCGCGACGTCGGTGGTCCCGGACGGCTCGGGCCGGTCGTCGGTGACGGCCCGCTCCGTGGCGTCGGCGGGCATGGCGCTCCTCAGCAGGACGGGGCGACCGGCGCGACGACGCCGGCCGGGGGACCCCAGCCTAACCAGGGTCCGCCCGGCCCGCATCGGACGCGAGGTCCGGTCAGGCGATGTCCCGCCGGCGCATCGACCAGAACGCGCCGATCAGCACGGCGGCGGCGCCCACCCCGAACACCAGCGCCGACTGCTGCCACGTGACCACCAGCTTGGCCGGTTCGCACGCGCCCTTGGCGAACTGGCAGGTGTCGTAGTCGAAGAGCTCGGCCTGCTTCATGAACCACGACTGGGCGTACGTGGAAAGGACGTACCGGTCGCCGAACGGGACGGAGAGCACGTTCACCGCGATCCGGATGCCGATCTCGCTGATCGCGAAGACCGCCACGGCCGCGCCGAGCGCCATCGCGGTGTGCCGCCCCAGCGAGGCCAGCGCGAAGGCCACCGCACCGACGAGCAGGATGAGCCCGACCGCCCGCAGGCCGTCGAGGCCGATGGACTGCCACACCCCGGCGGTCACCTTGGCGGTGGTCCCCCGGTAGCGGCCGATGAGCCAGAAGGCGACCGTCCAGAAGGCACCGAGAACCAGGCTCACCCCGAGCACGGTGGTGAGCAGCGCGGCCAGCTTGGTGCCCAGCACGGCGAGCCGTTTCGGCCGCCAGAGCAGGAGGTTCATCATCCCGCCGGTGCTCCACTCGGCACCCACGTACGAGGCGCCGACGATGAACGCGAAGAGCGCCACCGCCCCGGCGAAGACCGCGATGAACGTGGGGAACTCGGCCCGGAAGTCGAACTGGTAGGGCAGGTTCCACTTCGGGTCGAACATCTCCGGCTGCGGCTGCCAGTCCCGGCCGCAGTTCGGGCCGTACCGCTCGTCGGTGTCCTGGTCGCCGCGGGCCTTGGCGGCGTCGCAGTCGGCGACGCTCCGCTTCCAGTCCGCCACGGCCCGCTGGTACTGGACCTCCGACTCGGCCTGGGCGGCCGCCACCGTCTCCTTGGAGAGCTGGTGGCTGGAGAAGCTGAAGGCGGTGGCCACCGTGGCCAGCCCGAGCAGCAGCAGGACCAGCAGCAGCCGGGTGATCCGCCGCTTGCTGAGCCGGCGCAGTTCGGTCACGTAGAGGCTCATGCGCCCCAACCTCCTCCGGTGACGCCGCTGCCCGGCTCACCGACCTTCGTGGACTGGTCGACCTGCCGGTGCTGGCCGGGGACCGGCGCGGTGGCGGTCAGTTCGAGGAAGACGCTCTCCAGATCCACCGCGACGGGGGTCAGCTCGCTGACGTAGAGGCCCTGCTCGGCCAGGACGCGGCTGACCGAGGCCGGCTTGTCGACGCCGGACAGCATGAGGTGGTCGGGCTCGGCGGCGACGCGGATCCCGGCCCGGGTCAGCGTCTCGGCCGCCTGCGGCAGGTCGGTCACCGCCTCCAGGCGGACCCGCACCGCGCCCTGCGAGTGTGCGGCGAGCACCTCGTCGACCGGCCCGAACGCGACCCGCCGGCCCAGCGAGATGATGGTGACCGAGTCGCAGATGAGCTGGATCTCGCCGAGGATGTGGCTGGAGAGCACCACGGTCATCCCGGCGCCGGCGAGGTCGCGCATGAGCCCGCGCATCTCCCGGATGCCGCCCGGGTCGAGGCCGTTGGCCGGCTCGTCCAGGATCAGCAGCTTCGGGTTCTTCAGCAGCGCGGAGGCGACGGCGAGCCGCTGCTTCATGCCGAGCGAGTAGGTCTTCACCCGCTCACCGGCCCGGTCGCGCAGCCCGACCAGCTCCAGCACCTCGTCGACCCGCTGCCGGGGCAGCTCACCGGCCTGGGCGAGGAGCCCGAGGGTGTCCCGGGCGGAGAAGTGCGGAAAGAACTGCGGACTCTCCACGATGGCGCCGACCTGGCCGGCGACCGCGGGCAGCGCCTGCGGCACCTCCTGGCCGAGGATGGACATCCGGCCGCCGTTGGCCCGGATCAGGCCGAGCAGCGTGCGCAGCGTGGTGGTCTTGCCCGAGCCGTTGGGGCCGAGGAAGCCGTGCACCTGGCCGGCCTCGACCCGCATGTCGAAGCCGTCGAGCGCGTGGCGGACCCCGCGTTTCCGGCTCCGGTACGTCTTGCGGAGACCTTCGATCTCCAGGACAGCCGACAAGCTGACCTCCCCCGATAAGTAGGTGTCAGGTCGACACCATACGCGGTATGCAGCCGGAGACAATACCCGGTATGCATCGGGGTTTTCCCAGATTTCGGGGTCAGGCGCGCCGGAGAGTCCGGTCAGGCGCAGACGACGTGCACGCCCGCGTCGCGGAACGCCTGCACCACGGCGGGGGACGCGCCGGAGTCGGTCACCAGCGTCTCCACCCGGTCCACCGGGCAGATCCGCGCGAACGCGTGTCCGCCCAGCTTGGACGAGTCGGCGATGACCACGACCCGCTTGGCCCGGGCCACCATGAGGCTGTTCATGGCCGCCTCGCCCTCGTGGTGGGCGGCCGCGCCGAGCTGCGGGTCGATGGCGTCCACGCCGAGCAGCGCCACATCCAGGGTGACCTCGCGCAGCAGCGCCCCGCCCAGCGGGCCGACCAGCTCGAACGACTTGGGCCGGACCACACCGCCGGCCACCACCACCTTCATCCGCGAGCGCACCAGCAGCTCGTTGGCGATGTTCAGGGCGTTGGTGACCACGGTGAGCTGGGCGCCCTCGGCGCTGGTATTGAGGTCGGGCCGGACCGCGAGGGCCCGGGCCACCTCGGTGCTGGTGGTGCCGCCGTTGAGACCGACCACCGTGCCCGGGGAGACGAGCGCGGCGGCGGCCGCGCCGATCCGCTGCTTCTCGGCCGAGTGCTTGGCCGTCTTGTAGCGCAGTGGCAGGTCGTAGGAGACGCCGTTCGCGACGGCGCCGCCCCGCGTCCGCGTGATCATCTGCTGCTGGGCGAGCTGGTCGAAGTCACGCCGGATGGTGGCCTGGGAGACGTCCAGGCGCCCCGCCGCCTCCTCGACGCTGACCCGGCCGCTGTCGGTCAGCATCTCGAGCAGCGCGTTCCATCTGGCGTAGCGGTCCACGCGGGGCCTCCACTGACTCTGCACGAACGGTGATTGATTGCGTGCACAGTAGTGCGCGAAACTGGCAAGGCGCAAAACCCTGTCCTGCGCGATGTGGGAGGCGGTTGCCACAGCCGACCGGAATCGCGCAGAATGACGCGCGAAAGACGGCCATATCGCGCCGTATTGCGCAAGGTCTCCCCTGGGCGAGGAGTGGTGATGGCGTACGTGCACGCGGAGATCGCGAGCCAGCCCGACTGCTGGCGGGAGGCGGCGCGACTCGCCCCGACCGTCGCCGACCGCCTGCCGCGCCCCGGCGAGCGGGTCGCCGTTGTCGGGTGCGGCACGTCCTGGTTCATGGCGGCCGCGTACGCCGGCCTCCGCGAGGGCGCCGGCCAGGGCGAGACCGACGCCTTCCAGGCCAGCGAGTTTCCCACCGGCCGCCGCTACGACCGGGTCATCGCGATCACCCGCTCCGGCACCACCACCGAGGTGCTCGACCTGCTCGCCGCGCTGCGCGGGCAGCTGCCCACCACGGTCATCATCGGCGACCCGGCCGCACCGGCCGTCGAGCTGGCCGACGCGGCGGTGCCCCTGCCCTTCGCCGACGAGCGCTCGGTGGTGCAGACCCGCTTCGCCACCACCGCGCTCGCGCTGCTCCGCGCCCACCTCGGCGAGGACCTGGGCCGGCTCGCCGCCGACGCCGAGGTGGCCGTCCGGGCCCCGCTGCCGATCGACCCGGCGACCATCGAGCAGGTCACCTTCCTCGGCCGCGGCTGGACGGTCGGGCTGGCCGAGGAGGCCGCGCTGAAGTGCCGCGAGGCGGCCACCTTCTGGGCCGAGGCGTACCCGGCCATGGACTACCGGCACGGCCCCATCTCGATCGCCGCCCCGGGGCGGCTGGTCTGGGCGTTCGGCGGCATCCCGGAGGGCCTGCCCGAGGACGTGGCCGCCACCGGCGCCACCTTCGTGCACAGCCGCACGCACGGCTGCCACACCGTGCTGACGAGTTGGGCGGCCGGACGCAACCCGGTCGACCCGATGGCCGACCTGATCCTCGCCCAGCGCTTCGCCGTCGCCCTCGCCACGAGCCGCGGCCTCGACCCCGACGCGCCCCGGCACCTGACCCGCTCCGTGGTGCTGGCGTGAGCGCGAGGAGTGAGCCGGGGTTGCGAGCCCCGCAGTCGCGAACGAAGGTGGCGCGGTGAGCGCGAGGAGTGAGCCGGGGTTGCGAGCCCCGCAGTCGCGAACGAAGGTGGCGCGGTGAGTGCGAGGAGTGAGCCGGGTTTGCGAGCCCCGCAGTCGCGAACACAGGAGAAACGGTGACCCCAGGCGGCGAGGTCGTCGTCGCGCTCGACGTGGGCGGCACCGGAATGAAGTGCGCCCTGGTCCGTGCGGACGGCACGACCGCGCACGCCGAACGGCACGCCACCGACGCGGCGCGCGGCCCGGAGGCGGTGGTCGGCACGATCCTCGACGTGGCCGAGGGGCTCGCCGGCAAGGCCCGCGCCGACGGCCTCATCCCGGTGGCGTGCGGCATCGCCGTGCCCGGCGTGGTCGACGAGGTCCGCGGGGTGGCGGTCTGGTCGGCGAATGTGGGCTTCCGGGACGTACCCCTGCGGGAGCTGGCGCGGACGCGGCTCGGCCTGCCCACGGCGCTCGGCCACGACGTGCGGGTGGGCGGCCTGGCCGAGGCGCGCCTCGGTGCCGGGCGGGACGCCGGCCACGTGCTCTTCGTCGCCATCGGCACCGGCATCGCCGCCGCCCACGTGGTCGACGGGTCGGCCGCCGTCGGCGCGCACGGCGCCGCCGGGGAGATCGGCCACATCCTGGTACGCCCCGACGGCCCGCGCTGCGGCTGCGGCCGCCCCGGCTGCCTGGAGGCGGTGTCGTCGGCCTCGGCGATCGGCCGCCGGTACGCCGAGCTGGCCGGCACCCTGGCCACCGCCGCCGAGGTGGCCGACCGGGCGGCGGCGGGTGAACCGCTGGCCGGCCGGGTCTGGCGGGAGGCGGTCGAGGCGCTCGCCGACGGCCTGGCCACCGGCCAGGCGCTCTTCGACGTGGCGACCATCGTGATCGGCGGCGGGCTGGCCCAGGCCGGCCCCAGACTGTTCGACCCGCTGCGCACGGCGTTGCGCGAACGCCTTACCTTCCACCGCGAGCCGCGCCTGGTCGCGGCGGCGCTCGGCGACGAGGCCGGCTGCCTCGGCGCCGCCCTGCTGGCCCTGGACACCCTGGCGAAGGAGAGCCGATGACCCTGCGCGTGACCGGCAAGGTGGTGACCCCGAACGGCGTGCTCCGGCAGGGTTGCGTGGAGATCGCCGGCGACCGGATCCGGGCCGTCGCCGAGTACCCGACGGTGCGCGACGGGCACTGGATCGTGCCGGGCTTCGTGGACATGCACACCCACGGCGGGGGCGGGCACACCTTCACCACGGGCGACGCGGAGTCGGCCCGGCAGGCCGCCGACTTCCACCTCGGGCACGGCACCACCACGCTGCTGGCCAGCCTGGTCAGCTCCCCGTTCCCGCTGATGCGCGACGCCACCGCCGCCTACCGGCCGCTCGTCGAGTCCGGGGTGCTGGCCGGCGTCCACTTCGAGGGCCCATACCTGTCCGCGGCCCGGTGCGGGGCGCAGAACCCGGAGTTCCTCCGCGACCCGTCCACCGAGGAGCTGGCCGAGCTGATCGAGCTGGGCGGCGGGGCGGTCCGGATGGTCACCCTGGCCCCCGAGCGCGACGGCGCGCTGGAGGCGATCAAGCTGCTGGTCGGGCGGGGCGTGGTGGCGGCCGTGGGGCACACCGACGCCACCTGGGAGCAGACCCGGGCGGCCGTGGCGGCCGGCGCGAGCGTCGGCACCCACCTGTTCAACGGGATGCGCCCGGTGCACCACCGCGAGCCCGGCCCGGTGGTGGCCCTGCTGGACGCCCCGAACGTGGTGTGCGAGCTGGTCGCCGACGGGGTGCACCTGCACGACGGCATGCTCGGCTTCGCCACCTCGGTGGCCGGCCCGGAGCGGGCCGCCCTGATCACCGACGCGATGGCCGCCGCCGGCATGCCCGACGGCGAGTACGAGCTGGGCGGCCAGGCCGTCACGGTGGCCGACGGGGTGGCCCGGCTCAGCCGGGACGGCGCGATCGCCGGCAGCACGCTGACCATGGACGCCGCGCTGCGGCACGCCGTCGACGCGGGGATCGCCCTGCCGGACGCCTGCCGGATGGTCGCCACCACGCCGGCCCGGGCCATCGGGCTGGGCGACCGGGTGGGCGCGCTCCAGACCGGCCTCCGGGCCGACCTGGTCGTCCTCGACGACGACCTCAACGTGGTACGGGTGATGCGCGCCGGCGCCTGGGTGGAGTGACGCGGCGGGCTGCGCTCAGCCCGCGGCGGGCACCTCGACGCCGAGCACCGCCTGCTCGTCCGGGCGGTGCACCAGCACGTCGGCCAGGTAGGACTGCACGGCCTGGCGCATCCCGACGTCCCGGCCGGCCCGCTCGGAGAGCAGCCACTTGTGCTCGATGATCTGGGCGAACAGCTCCTGCGGCTCCAGCTTGCGGCGCAGGTGCGCGGGTACCGCACGGACCACCGGCTCGAACACCTCGGTGAGCCAGCGGTGCGCGGCCTGCTGCTCGTCGGTCAGGTCGCTCTCCACCCGGTACGCGTCCAGGTCGTTGAGGAGCTTGCGGGCCTGGTTCTCCTCGGCGTCCAGGCCGGTCAGCCGGAGCAGCCGCCGGGTGTGGTAGCCGGCGTCGACGACCTTGGGCCGGACCAGGTAGCGCCCGTTGTCGACGGTCGACATGGCCACCTCGGCGACGTCGAAGCCCAGTTCGTTGAGGCGGCGGATCCGGCCCTCGATGTCGTGCCGGGCCTCCCGCTCGATCTGCTGCTCGTAGGTGATCTCGTGCCAGAGCCGCTCGTAGCGCTGCACGACCTGCTCGCAGACCTCCTCCGGGTCGATCGACTCGTGCAGCAGGCCGGCGGCCTGGAGGTCCAGCGCCTCGCCGAAGATGTTGACCCGGGCGATCTCCAGGTCCTCGCCGCGCTGCCCGTTGGAGAGCGAGGGGTGCAGCGCGCCGGTCTCCGCGTCGACCAGGTAGGCGGCGAAGGCGCCCGCGTCCCGCCGGAACAGCGTGTTGGACAGCGAGCAGTCGCCCCAGAAGAAACCGGTCAGGTGCATCCGGACCAGCAGCACCGCCAGCGCGTCGAGCAGCCGGTTCATGGTCTCCGGCCGCAGCGTGCGGGAGAACAGCGCCCGGTAGGGCAGGGAGAACTGGAGGTGCCGGGTGATCAGCACCGGGTCGAGCGGCTCGCCGTCGTCGGTCTGCCGGTCGGCCACGATCGCGATCGCCTCGACCGACGGGAAGTCGATCCGCTCCAGCGCCCGGAGCAGGTCGTACTCCCGTTCGGCGACCCGCTCGCCGGTCTCCTTGACCGCGTAGACGTAGCCGCCGAGCCGGACGAAGCGCACGATGTGGCGCGAGATGCCCTGGGGAAGCGCCACCAGGTGTTCGGCAGGCCACTCCTCCAGCGGGGTCGACCAGGGAAGGTCGAGCAGCGCCGGGTCGACGAGGGCCGAGGTGATCCGCACGGGGACAAGTGTGACCGCTGACCCCCGGGCAGCGCTTCCCTTCGTGGTTGGGCCCACAGCCGCCGATGCCCGCGCCGGTCCGGCGCCGCGGGCGACCGGTAGCGTGGTCGCGTGCGGGAGACAACCGGGGTACGCCGGCAGCCGCGCCTCCGGCCGGTCCGGCCGGCCGGCTGGTGGTGGGACGCGCTGCTGCTCGCCGCCCTGGTGGCGCTCACCGTGGCGCTGGCCGAGGGGCACCTCTTCGGGCTCGACCGGGCCGTCGCCGACTGGTCCGCCGCGCACCGGCCGACCGCCGCCCGGTGGGCCGCCATGGGGCTCAACCTGCTCGGCCAGGGCACCCCGCTGACCCTGCTCGCGGCCGGGCTGGGCGTGCTCCTGGCGGTCCGGCTCCGCTCGGTCCGCCCGGTGCTGCCGCCGGTGACCGCGTTCGTGCTCACCTACCTGACCATCGGGCCGTTGAAGGTGTGGACCGCGCGGCCCGCGCCGAGCGCCAGCGTGAAGGAGCCGTTCCTGGCGCCCGACCAGACCCTGCCGCTGTTCCAGCAGGACCTGCCGGTGCGCTTCGCCCAGTCCTACCCGTCCGGGCACGTGGCCAACGCGATCGTCTGGTACGGCGTGCTCGCCCTGCTCCTGGCCCCGCTGCTGCGCACCTTCGGCCGGACCGTCCCGCCCCGGCTGGTCACCGTGGTCCGGGTGGTGCCGCCGCTGGTGGTCTTCTGCACCACCATCTACCTGGGCTGGCACTGGCTGACCGACTCGGTCGCCGGTCTGATGCTCGGCCTGCTGCTGGACCGGCTGCTGCGCCGGGTGCCCTGGGACGACCTGCCGTTGCCCGGCCCGCTGCGCAATCGGGACCGGCCGTTCACCTCCACCGCCTAGCCTGCGATCGTGGCTGAACTGGCGCGCCGGCTGGGCGTACGCGACGCGGTCGTCATCGGGCTGGGTTCGATGCTCGGGGCGGGCGTCTTCGTGGTCTTCGCCCCCGCCGCCGCGGCGGCCGGGGGCGCCGGCCTGCTGGCCGCGCTGGCCCTCGCGGGCCTCATCGCCTTCTGCAACGCGACCAGCTCGGCCCGGCTCGCCGCCCGCTACCCGGAGTCCGGCGGCACCTACGTCTACGGCCGGGAGCGGCTGCACCCGTTCGCCGGGTTCCTCGCCGGCTGGGGTTTCGTGATCGGCAAGACGGCGAGCTGCGCGGCCATGGCGTTGACCATCGGGGCGTACCTCTGGCCGGAGCGGGCGCGGCTCGTGGCGGTCCTCGCGGTGGTGGCGGTGACCGCCGTGAACCTGCTCGGGGTGGGCAAGACCGCGACGGCCACCCGGGTGCTGGTCGGCGTGGTCCTCACCGTCCTCGCCGTGGTGGCGGTGACCGGCGCGCCGCACGTCGCGCCCGACCGGCTGGCCGGTTTCGCCGACCTCGGCGTCCGGGGCGTGCTCACGGCCGCCGGCCTGCTCTTCTTCGCCTTCGCCGGGTACGCCCGGATCGCCACCCTCGGCGAGGAGGTCCGCGACCCGGAACACACCATCCCGCGCGCGGTGCCGCTGGCGCTCGGCGTGGTGCTGGCCGTCTACCTGGTGCTGGCCGTGGTGGCCCTCGGGGTGCTGGGCCAGCAGCGGCTGGCCGCCTCCGCCGCGCCGCTGGCCGAGGTGGTGACCGCCGCCGGGCTGCCCGGCCTGGCCTGGCTGGTCCGGGCCGGCGCCACCGTGGCGGTGACCGGGGTGCTGCTCTCCCTGCTCGCCGGGGTCGGCCGGACCACGCTGGCGATGGCCCGCCGCCGGGACCTGCCGGGCGTGCTCGCCGCCGTGCACCCGAGGTACCGGGTGCCGCACCGCGCCGAGCTGGCGGTGGCCGCCGTGGTGATCGTCGTGGTGGCCCTGGCCGACGTGCGGGGCGCGATCGGCTTCTCCAGCTGCACGGTGCTGGTCTACTACGCGATCGCCAACGCCTCGGCGCTCACCCTGGGCCGGGACCCGGCCCGGAAGCTGCCGGTGCAGCTGCTCGCCGCGCTGGGGCTGGTCGGCTGCCTGCTGCTCGCGGTCAACCTGCCGCCCGCCAGCACCCTCGCCGGCTTCGGCGTGCTCGCCCTCGGCGCCGCCTGGTACGCCCTCCGCCACGCCACCCGCGCGGCCTGAATCCGGTCAGTCGTCCGGCTGGCGGGCGGCCGGCGCGCCCGCCGGCGCGGGCGGCGGCACCGGGGTGGTCTCCCGGAGCAGCGCGGTCAGCCCGGCCCGCCGGGCCACCACGGTCAGCCGGTCGCCCGCGTGGATCACCATCCGCGGGTCGGTCGACCACTCCGTCTTCTGCCCGGCCCGGGTGTGCGCCAGCAGGCGCACCTCGCCGGGGCGGGCCACCGCGGCGAGCGGCCGGCCGTCGAGCGGCGAGTTGGCGACCACCGGCACCTCGGTGACCAGCAGCGCATGCCGGTCGACCGGGATGGTGGCGATCACCGCGCGGTCCAGCATGGCCGCCGCGAACGCCGGAGCGGCCAGGTACGACACGCTGCGCGAGATGCCGATGCCGAACGCCTGCTGGATCCGCTCGGCGAAGTCGCCGTCGAAGAGGCGCAGCACCACCCGCAGCTCGGGGTCGAGGGAGCGGGCGTTGAGCGCGGCGCGGAGGTTGACCCCGTCGTCGGTGGACACGACCACGAGCGCCTGACTGGTGTCGACGGAGGCGGCGCGCAGGGTCTCCTCCTGGCCGGCGTCCCCGACGATCAGCGGCACGCCGAGCCGGTGCGCCAGCGGCGCGCCGCGCGCCTCCGGGTTCTTGTCGATGGCCACCACCTCGACGCCGAAGTCCTGCAGCTGGGCCATCACCCGGGTGCCGATGTTGCCCAGCCCGACCACCACCACGTGCCCGGAGCGGTCGGGCTGGATCCGGCCGGCGTGCAGGGCGAGCCGGGCGTTGACGATGCCGTCGACCACGGCGGCCGTGATCAGCGGGATCAGCGCCAGCCCGGCCAGGTTGAGCACCACCTGCATGATCTGGGCGGCCAGCGGCTTGTTGACGTCCGGGTCCTGCCCGCTGAGGGTGGTGACCAGCGTCAGGTAGAGCGCCTCGGACCAGGTCACGTCGGCCGCCCGGGCGTTGAGCCAGCCGAGGACGGCGATCACCGCCAGCAGCACCAGCACGGCCAGGCCGATCTTGCGGGTGGCGAAGCTGCGGAGCGCGCGGAGCAGCACCACGGCCGGCTGCCGGCGGCGGCGGGCCCGGACCAGCCGGCGGGCGGCCAGCTCGGTGCCGGGCGGCCGGCCGGTCGCCTCGGCCAGCACCACGTCGGCGGAGTCCTCGTCGGCGGGCAGCACCCGGACCAGCTCCGGGTCGCCGGTGACGGCCAGCCCGCTGACCACGTCCTGCGGGCGTACGTCGGCGCGGCGGGCCACGTAGAGGGTGCGGCCGGCGTGCCGGAAGTGGGTGGGGGCCAGCTCACCGAGGGCAGCGGCCACGAACGCCGGGGCGGAGATCGACGCGTCGGAGAGCACCGCCGAGTCGGGGAAGAGCTGCCGCACGCCGTTGGCCAGGCTGGTGTTGAACATCCGGACCACCAGGCGCAGCCGGGGCTCGACCTCCTGGGCGCAGAGCGCGGCGTGCATGTTGCCCACGTCGTCCTGGTGCAGCAGGGCCAGCCCGTCCGCCCCGGCCAGCCCGGCCCGACGGAAGGTGGCCTCGTCGAGCCGGTCGGCCCGGACGACCTGGACGCCGGGGATGTCCCGACCGTCCGGCCCGTCGGAGCGGCGGCGCTCGGGCACGACCAGGGTCACCCGGACCCGGCCGGCGGGTGGGTCGGTGGCGAGCAGCGACCGGACCACCCAGTAGGCCAGCGGGTCCGAGCCGCAGACCACGTAGTGCGGACGGGCGTCGCCGTTCATCTTGAGCCGCCACCCGGTCGCCCGGCGCGCGCGGTCGCGGAGGGGCTCGGCCATGCCCGGATCGTAGTCAGTCGCTCGCAGCGCGCGCAGCCCCCTCGATCATGAACGCATGCCGCCCGCCAGTACGGGTAGAGCACCGGCATGCAGACGTTCCTGCCGTATCCGGACTTCCTGGCCAGCGCCCGGACGCTGGACCAGAAGCGGCTGGGCAAGCAGCGGGTGGAGACCATCCAGGTGCTGCGCGGGCTGACCCGGCCGGACTACGGCTGGCGCAACCACCCGGCGGTGAAGATGTGGGCCGGGTACGAGGAGGCGCTGACCCGGTACGGCCTGGACATGTGCGCCGTGTGGTGCGAGCCGGGCCGGGCGGACACCTGCGCGGCCACCATGGCCACCGACCTCGCCACCGCCTGCGGCATCGCGCTCATCCGCACCCAGCCCGAGCTGGCCGAGGCCGGCGAACTGCCGCCCTGGCTGGGCCGGGAGGACCTGCACCTCAGCCACCGGTCGTCGCTGCTGCGCAAGGACCCGGCGCACTACGGTCCGCAGTTCGGCGACGTCCCGCCCGACCTGGAGTACGTCTGGCCCGCCTCGGACCGGTCGCGCCGCTGTCTGCTGCCGCCGACGGCGTGAGCCGGCAGACTGGGGGCTCCCGTCGGGTCGGAGGCGCGCATGGCACTGTCGCGGGTGGTCGGTCGGCTCATCGGCGTACGACGGCACCTGGTGGACCCCGGCGGCGGTGGCGCCCCGCGCGTGCCCCGGCCGGTGCGGGCCGTGGTGGTCGGCGGCGGCATCGCCGGCATGTCGGCGGCGGTGGTGCTGGCCGAGCGCGGCGTCGAGGTGACCGTGCTGGAGGCGGCGCCGCACCTGGGCGGCCGGCTCGGCGCCTGGCCGGAGGAGCTGCCGGACGGCGCCCAGCGCAACGAGCACGGCTTCCACGCCTTCTTCCGGCAGTACTGGAACTGGCGGAACATCCTGCGCCGCGCCGACCCCGCCCTGGGCTTCCTCAGGCCGGTGCCGGGCTACCCGATCCTCTCCGCACAGTGGCCGACCGAGGAGTTCGGCAAGCTGCCGCCCGCGCCGCCGGCCAACCTGCTCGCCCTGCTGCTGCGCAGCCCGAGCCTGCGCCTGGCCGACCTGCGGGCGATGGACCGCGACGCCGCGCTGCCGCTGCTCACCTACGACCCGGTGCGCACGTACGCCGAGTTCGACACCCGGACCGCCGACGACCTGCTCGTCTCGCTGCGGCTGCCGGACCGGGCCCGGGCCATGCTCTTCGAGGTCTTCTCGCACTCGTTCTTCAACCACGAGGCGGAGATGTCGGCCGCCGAGATGATCGCCCAGTTCCACTTCTACCTGCTCGGCAACCCGGAGGGGCTGGCCTTCGACTGCCCGGACCGGGACTATGCGACAGCGATCTGGGAGCCGCTCACCCGGCACGTCGAGCAGCGCGGCGCCCGCGTACGCACCGGCACGGCCGCCGCGCGGCTGGACCGGACGCCGGACGGCTGGCGGGTGACCACCGCCGGCGGCGACGCGCACGAGGCCGGGCACGTGGTGCTGGCCGTCGACCCGCCCGCGCTCGCCGCGCTGGTCGCCGCCTCGCCCGGGCTGCTCGCGGCGGCGCCCGAGCTGGTGGCGCGGATGCCCGCGTTCGGCCGGCCCGGCCCCCCGTACGCGGTGGCGCGCTACTGGATGGACGGCGACGTGCGCCCGGACCGGGCGGTGTTCAGCGGGGTGTCCCGGCAGCCCACCCTGGACTCGGTGACCCTCTACCACCGGCTGGAGGACGAGCCGCGGCGCTGGGCGCGGCGGACCGGCGGCGCGGTGGTCGAGCTGCACGCGTACGCCTGCGAGCCGGACGTGCCGGCCGAGGAGCTGGCCGAGCGGATGCGGGCCGAGTTGACCGCGCTGTGGCCGGAGGCCGCCGGGCTGCGGGTGCGCGAGCTGCGCGCCCGGGTCGAGGCGCAGGCCCCCGCGTTCAGCCCGGGCAGCCACGCGCGACGGCCGGGGGTGTGCACCGACGCGGCCGGCCTCTATCTGGCTGGCGACGGGATCCGGACCGACTTCCCGAGCGCGCTCATGGAGCGATCGGCGGCCACCGGGATCGTGGCCGCCAACCACATCCTGCGGGCGGAGGGGGCGGCGGCCGAGCCGGTCCACTCGGTCCGCCCGCGCGGCCTGCTGGCCGGCCGGCGCCGAACCTGAAACCGGTCATAAGCTGCCAAAAGCTGCACTAGGCTCGGCTGACTCCGACGGCACGGGAGGTCGGGAGGGTGAGCACCGCGCTGCGGGTGGACGGCGAGCGGGACGACGCGTACGGGCTGCTCCGCGACGAGCGGGCGTGCGTCGTCACGGCGCTGCGGCTGGGCTGGTCGATGGCGGACACGTACCACCACGCGCAGACCGCCGACCTGGTCGACGGCGCGGACCGGCCGGCGACCGCCCCGCCGAAGCTCTCCAACGTCACCGAGATGCCGGGGCGGCTCCGGCTCCGGATGAACCTCGACGGGGTGGAGGTGGCGCTCGCCCAGATCGCCGCGCTCACCGCGCCGGGTCGGCCACTGCCCGCCACCGCCGCCGCCCGGGCCGCCACCGGGGCGGACCGGGAGCCGCTGCTGCTCGCCCTCGACGAGCTGAACGTGGACGTGCTGCGCTGGACGATGGCGACCAACCACCGGGTGGGGCTGGCGTACCGGCTCGGCCGGTCGCTCGCCGACACGGTGCGCCACGGCGACGCCGACCAGCTGGTCGGACGGTTCGGCGGGCGGCAGATCCAGATCAGCCGGTGGCTGGACGAGCTGGCCACCGTGCTGCCCCCGTACTCGGCGGCGGTTGTGCGTCACTCGCTGGCCGCCTGGGCGGCGGCGGTCACCCGGGCCGCGGTCGGCGATCCGGGCGAGGCCGGGCTCGCGGAGCTGGCCCGCGAGCTGCGCAACCAGGGTGAGCTGTGGCGGGGCGTGCTCACCGGCGGCCTGCACCCGCGCGACCTGCTGGACGAGGAGAACTGGGCCGTGGTGGCCCGGAACCTCATCATCCGGGACCGCAGGCTGGTGGTGCAGGCGGCCCGGGGCATCTTCTGGCCGGTGCTCGTACCCCTGCTGCTGGTGCTGCTCGCGGTGGTCGGGGTGAGCGCCGCCGCGGCGGCCGGCTCCCCCACCACCCGGGCGGCGGTGGCCCTGGTCGGCCTGGGCGCCGGCCTCACCGCGATCTGGCGGTCGGTCTCCACGCCGGCGCTCTCGGTGGCCGCCGAGGTGAACGGGCCGCTGCTGGAGAGCGAGCTGGTGGTGCAGATGGCCGCCCGGGTCGGCCGGCCCCTCGCCGCGGCGCGGGCGGCCGGGCGGGCCGGCCGGCAGCGGCCCCCGTCCGACGGCGGATCGAAATACGTTGCCCGCCTTTCCGGCGTGGATCTACCGTGAGCGCGCAAGGTCAACCACCGCTCCGGGAGCCGTCGATGTCGCTGCGACACGCCACCACGATGCCGTCGTGGCTGCTCAGCGACGGCTGCCGAGCCGAAGGTCCCCCGGTCGGGTGGCCCGACTGACGCGCCCGCGCGTCCCCGTCGTCGCCGCCCGTCCGCCACGGACCGGGCGGCTTTTTGCTGCCGTACCACCGATCGTGAAGGGAGAGCCCGGTGGACGCCGTCCGCGTCATCAACGCCGACCTCGGCCCGCTGCACCGGGTCACCGTCCAGCACGCGATCCGGATGCTCTGCCGGCGGGTCGCCGAGATCCACGAGGCCGAGCCGGACCAGGTGATCGGCGTCTTCCCGATGCCGCGGGTGGTGCGCCTCGTCCGGTACGTGGTGACCCGCTGGCGGTTCAGCGCCGGCCCGGCCTGGTCCCGGGGCGGGGTGCTGCGCCGCGACGGCCGGCGGTGCGCCTACTGCGACGGCCCGGCCAGCACCGTCGACCACATCCTGCCCCGCTCGCGCGGTGGCCGGAACACCTGGGGGAACACCACCGCCGCCTGCTACGGGTGCAACCAGCGCAAGGGCGACCGGACCCCGGCCGAGGCGGGCATGCCGCTGCGGCGGGAGCCGGTGACGCCGAGCTGGGCCTCGCTGGCGCGGTGACGGACGGCCGGCGGGCACAGGGGGTCGCGTCGGAGGTACGCCTCCGGCGCGGCGCCCGCCGGTCCCACGGGTGACGGGGTGACGGTCAGCCGGCGGCCGGCGGGGTCCAGCCGAAGCGCGGCGACCGGCGGCCGTTGACCGCCGCGATCCCCTCGCGGGCCTCGCCGCTCTCCCGCACCTGCGCGTGCCACCAGGCGATGCGATCGTCTTCGGCGCGGCCGTCGACGATCTCCTTGGCCGCCGCCACGGTGAGCCGGGAGCGCTCGGCGATGGTGGCGGTCAGCGCCGCCACCCGCCCCGCGAGCCCGTCGGCCGGCAGCACCTCGTCGACCAGCCCGATCCGCAGCGCCCGCTCGGCGTCGACCAGCTCGCTGGTGAACAGCAGGTGCTTGGCCGCGGACGGCCCGACCAGCCGGGCGAGCCGCCGGGTGGTCGGCGCGGGATAGACCAGTCCCAGCCGCGCCGGGGGTACGCCGAACCGGGCGTCCGCCGCGGCGAGGCGCAGGTCGCAGGCGACGGCGAGCTGGCAGCCGCCGCCCACACAGGCCCCCTCGATGGCGGCCACGGTGGGCCGGCCGAACGCGGCCAGCCGCTCCTCGGCGGCCACCGCGATGCTGCCGTCCCCCGCCTCCAGCAGCTCGTCCAGGTCGCCCAGGTCGGCGCCGGCGCAGAACGTGCCGCCCGCGCCGGTGAGCACCAGCGCGCGCACCGCCGGGTCCGCCTCCAGGCCGTCGAGCAGCACCGGGAGCTGCCGCCACATGGCCGGCGTCAGGGCGTTGCGGCGGGCCGGGTTCGGGATCACCACGGTGGCCACCGGTCCGCTCACCGTGACGGTCAGCTCCGCGTCCGACATGTCTCCCCCTCGCGCCGCCGGTTCTCCGGCGACCGTAACGGGCGGGCCCGGCGACCACCCGTGTGGGTGGCCGCCGGGCCCGGGGTCGGGCGGTCAGGTCAGGAGACGTTGACCGCGGTGTCGTCCACGACGAACGAGGTCTGGAGCGAGGAGTCCTCGGTGCCGGTGAACTTCAGGGTGACGGTCTGGCCGGCGTACGAGGCCAGGGAGAAGGACTTCTGGCTGTAGCCGGTGGCCTTGTTCAGGTTCGAGTAGGTGGCCAGGGTGGCGAGCACGCCGCCGGACGAGTTGAGCACCTGCACGGTCAGCTTGTCGTACTGGACGCTCGTGGTGCTCTCGGCCGAGTCGATGTGCAGCCAGAAGGTGAAGTTGTACGAGGTGCAGCCGCTGGGCAGGCTCACCGACTGGGCCAGCGTGTCGGTGTGGGTGCTGCCGTAGCCGTCCAGCCAGGCGTTCCAGGTGCCGGTACGCGGCGGCTGGCCGCTGGAGCCGTACTGGCCGATGACGCCGGAGGTGGTCGACCAGCCCGTGTTGCCGGACTCGAAGCCCGGGTTGCCGAGCTTCTGGCCGGCGCCGGTGCAGCCGCCGCCGGTGCCGTTCACGGTCAGCGTGTAGGTCGCCGAGTGGTTCACCGAGCCGGCGCCCGTGACGGTCACCGAGTAGGTGCCGGCCGGGGTGCTCGCCGAGGTGGCGATGGTGAGCGTGGACGAGCCGCCCGAGGTCACCGAGGACGGGCTGAACGACGCGGTGGCGCCGGTCGGCAGGCCCGAGGCGGAGAACGTCACGGTCTGCGCGGTCCCGCTCGTGGTGGTCGTGGCGACGGTGGTGGAGATCGAACCGCCCGCGGTCACCGAGCCGGAGGTCGGGGAGAGCGCGACGGAGAAGTCGTTGCCGGTGGAGCCGCAGGGCGCGTCGTTGCCCGCCACGTTCACCGCGGTCCACGCCGCCTGGACGGTCTTGTACTCGGTGGAGCAGTTGCCGTACAGGTCGGTCGCCGCCTTGAGGGTGTAGGCCCGGGCGGTGTTCGACGGGGTGGTGTTGTTGACGTACGAGGTGTTCGAGGTGAAGTACACGTCGAGCGCCCGGTACCAGATCTTCTCGGCCTTGGCGCGGCCGATGCCGGTCACCGCCGGCGCCGAGCCGCAGACCGGCGACGTGCCGTACGCGGTCGAGCCGGTGCCCTCGGCGAGGTTGAAGTAGAAGTGGTTGGCCACGCCGGAGGAGTAGTGGACGTCCTTGTTCTTCGTGCTGGTCGACCAGCAGGAGTCGGACGAGCCGTCCAGCGACGGGTTGTACATGTAGCGCAGCGGCGTGCCGTTGCCGTTGATGTTGATCTTCTCGCCGACCTGGTAGTCACCCGGGTCGCTCGGCGCGGCGGCGTAGAACTCCACCATGTTGCCGAAGATGTCGCTGGTGGCCTCGTTGAGGCCGCCGGACTCGCCGGAGTAGACCAGGCCGGAGAGCGCCTCGGTGACGCCGTGGCTCATCTCGTGGCCCGCGACGTCGAGCGAGACCAGCGGGCGGGAGTTGCCCGAGCCGTCGCCGTAGGTCATCTGGGCGCCGTCCCAGAAGGCGTTGACGTAGTTGCTGCCGTAGTGCACCCGGCTCGGCACGCCCGTGCCGTTGCCGAAGATGCCGTTGCGGCCATGCGTGTTCTTGAAGTAGTCGAAGGTCTTCGCGGCGCCGAAGTGGGCGTCGACGCCGGCGGACTGCCGGTTCGAGTTGGTGCCGTTGCCCCAGTTGTTGTCCGGGTCGGTGAAGGTGGTGCAGGTGCCGCCGGTGCTGTTGTTCATGTCGCAGGTGCGGCCGTTGCCGTGCGCCGGGTCCACCATCTGGTAGGTGCTGCCGGAGAGCGTCGTGTCGATGCTGACCGTGCCGGTGTAGATGCCCTGGCCGCTGCCGACCACCTTCTCGATCTCGTCGTAGGAGCCGATCACCTTGCCGGTGGTCGCGTCCGTGACGACGTGCAGCCTGGACGGCGTCTGCTTGTCCGCCTGCCAGCCGGTGGCGACGGTCTCCCAGGCCAGCCGGCCCCGGCCGGAGCTGGCGTCGACGAAGAGCTCCGGTGTGCCCACCGAGGTGAGCGAGCCGGAGAACGCCTTGCGCGCGCTGGCCTTGGCCGCGGCCACGCCCACCTTGGCGGTGGTGCCCAGCGTGAGCGGCGCGGCCAGGCCGACCGACGTCCCGGCCAGCGTCCCGTTCGGGGCGGTGTGGACGACGAAATCCCCGCCGTAGACGCGCAGGCCGTGGTAGGTCCGGGCGTAGCGGGTGTGGGTGGCCCCGGAGGCGTCCACCTTCGTGCGGACGGCCTGGTACGCCTCCCCGGCGGCGCCCTGGACGGCACCGGGGTTGGCGCGGAGCAGGGTCTCCGCCCGGGCTGCGGCGGACTCGGGGGACGGTGCGCTCGGGGGTGCCGCGTACGCCGTGGTGGTGACGCAGGTCAGCACGCCGCTGGTGAGCAGCGCTGCGCTGACGGCGGCGAGAGATCTTTTCACGGGCCCTCCTGAAGGGGGGAAGTTGTGACGGGGGTAGTCACTGATGTAGATATAGCGATACATCGAAGAACGTGAAAGGGTGCGAGCGCTTTCCTGCCGGAGACACTGACCGTTCGGACGATGCGACGGAGCGTGTCGGAACCGGGTGGCCCCGCCGTGCGTCCGATCGGCATGAGAGCCATCCCCGTCGCGGCGACCCTCCTCGCCGCGCTTCTCACCCCGCTCGCCGGCTGCGCCCGGGACGGCGGGGCGCCCGCGTCCGACGGCCCGGCGCCGGCCACCGCCGCGCCGGTGGTGCTGACGAAGTCCGGCGGCATCGTCGGGCTCGACGACACCGTCACGGTGCAGCCCGACGGCCGGTGGACCCGGGTCGACCGGGCCGGCGCCTCCCGCACCGGCCGGCTCAGCGACGCCGACCTCGACCGCCTGCGTCAGCTCGCCACCGACTCGCGGCTGGCCGCCGAGGCCGCCGCCACCGTCCCGGCCACCATGTGCGCGGACGCGTTCAGCTACCGGCTCACCGTCGGCCCGACCACCACCGGGTACGTGGACTGCCCACCGCAGGCCACCCCGCCGCCCGCCACCGCGGCCCTGGTCGACCTGCTCACCCGCGCCACCGGCTGAACCCGGTCGTCACCAGCCGGCCGCCGCCGCCAGCAGCGTCCGGCGAACCGCCTGCACCTCCCGCCGCCCGATCACGCCCGGCCGGGCCGCCAGGAAGAGCGTGTTGAGCGGGGGCACCGGCGGCGCGAGCAGCGCCCGCAACGCGCCGGAGGCCAGCTCACCCCGGCAGAGGTACGTCGGCAGCACGCTCACCCCGGCACCGGCCACCACCGCCGCCCGGACCGCCCGCAGGTCGGCCACGACCAGGCTGGGCGTCCGGGTGAGCCGGGTGTCGAAGACGGTCCGCCAGTACCGGCGCAGGATCGGGGCCTCCTCGCCGTACGCCACCAGCGGCACGTCGCGCAGCGCCGCGGCGGTCACCGGGTCAGCCAGCCGCCCGGCCCAGGCCGGCGCCGCCACCAGCACGAACTCCTCGTCGTAGAGCGGTTCGCCGGCCACCCCCCGACGGCGCGGACGCACGCTGGTCACCGCCAGGTCGAGCCGCCCGGCCACCAGGTCGTCCAGCAACTGCTCCGGCAGCCCGGCCGAGACCCGCAGTTCCAGGCCGCCGGCGACGGGACCGGCCAGCGCCGGCAGCACCCGCTCGGCGAGGAACTCGGCCGGCCCGCCGAGGAACACGGTCCGCGGGTACGCCGTGGTCGCATCCTCGGCCAGCACCGCGGTGAGCCGGTCCACCGGATCGGCGACCCGGCGGGCCAGCTCGTTCCCGGCGGCGGTCGGGGTGACGCCCCGGGGCAGCCGCTCGAAGAGCGGCCGCCCGACCGCCTCCTCCAGCGCGCGCAGTTGGGCGGTCACCGTGGGCTGGGCCAGGCCGAGCAGCTCAGCCGCGCCGGTGATCGACCCCGATCGGTGCACGGCGAGGAAGCTGCGGAGCAGGTCCAGGGATGCCTTCACATCAGAAAACCTATCGCCGGCTCCGGTTTCACCTATTGGTCAGCTATGGATCCGCGCGCCAGCATGGTCGGCATGACTCGTGTACTCATCGCGCTGACCAGTCACTCCGAGCTCGGCCGGACCGGCCGCCGGACCGGCTTCTACGTGGGCGAGGCCGCGGAACCGTGGGAGGTGTTCCGGGCCGCGGGCCACCAGGTCGACCTCGTCTCGGTGGCCGGTGGACAGCCGCCGCTCGACGGCCGGGACGAGAACGACCGGACCCAGAACGACTTCCTCGCCACGGCCGGGGTGACGGACACCCCGAAGGCCGCCGACGTCGACCCGAGCGGGTACGACGTGATCCTCTTCGCCGGCGGCCACGGCACCATGTGGGACTTCCCCGACGACCCGGACCTGGCCCGGATCGCCCGCTCGATCTACGAGCGCGGCGGCGTGGTGGCCGCCGTCTGCCACGGACCGTCGGCGCTGGTGAACCTGAAGCTCTCCGACGGCTCCCACCTCGTCGCCGGCAAGCGGGTGGCCGGCTTCACCAACGACGAGGAGGCGGCGGTCGGCCTCACCGGGGAGGTTCCGTTCCTGCTCGCCGACAAGCTGACCGAGGCCGGCGCCCAGCACGTCCCGGCGCCGAACTTCACCGAGCAGGTGGTGGTGGACGGCCGGCTGGTCACCGGCCAGAACCCCCAGTCCGCCCGCGCCCTGGCCCAGGCGGTCGTCAACCTGCTCGCGGCCTGACCCCGGCCGCCCCGGCTCGGCGATCATGAGGTTGGCGGTGCGGGATGTCCGACTCGACGCCGTCAACCTCATGATCGCCGGTGAGGTGGCCGGGGTTCAGAGGTGGTAGGCCGGGGGGAGGCCGGTGGCGCGGAGGTCCGGGGGGAGGTGGGCGACGTCGTTGAGGGCGATCAGCGTGGGCGGGGCGGCGGGGGTGTAGCGGATCACGGTCAGGCCGGCGTTCTGGTGGTTCAGGCCGATCCACCGGCGCTCCGGGGCCTCCAGGGCGTGCCGGACCAGCCAGGCGACCAGGAAGTTGTGCGTGATGATCAATTCGCGTACGTCGCCCTCGGCGGGCGCGGTCGCGAAACGGGAGACGGCCTCCGCCGTCACGCGCGGTCCGTCGAGTCGGTCCCGCTCGGTGAACCCCGCCAGGAAGTTCGCGTACGGCTCGGGCTGGCCGGCCGGATCGGTGTCGTGCGGCATGTGGTCCCCGGCGCGGTCGTCCTCGCACACCGGGACGCCCGGCAGCGCGGCGGCGACCAGCGCGGCGGTCTCCGCGGCGCGGCGGGACGGTCCGTGGTGGACCGCGGCGAAGTCGGTGCCCCGCAGGCGCTCGCCCAGCAGCGTCGCCTGCCGCCGGCCACGCGCCGACAGGCCGGTGTCCGCCTCCTCCTCCCCCGTCTGATCCTGCTCGGCGTGCCGGACCAGGTAGAGCAGTCGGCTGGGCACTCGGGTCACCTCCAGGGTCGGGAGAGGCGAGAATAGCCGCCGACTCCCGACCCGGGGGGGGGGGGGTCCGCTGGTCAGGCGCGGGGGTGCATCTGTCCGATGCGGATCCGGTTGCCGAACGGGTCGCGGATCCCGAAGTCGATCCCGTACGGCCGCTCGGTCGGCTCATCGGTGATGTCCACGCCCTTGGCCACCAGGTCCTCGTACGCCTTGCGCGCGTCGTCGGTGGTGAGGCAGAGCCAGCCGCTCATCGCGCCCTTGGTCAGCAGCTCGCGGACCCGCTCGGCGGTCGCCGGGTCGAGGGCCGGCGGACCGGGCTTCTCCAGCAGGATCTCGTGCTCCGGGTCGCCGGGCACGTTGACCGTGAGCCATCGCATGAAGCCGAGGTCCTGGTCGGTGTTCACCTCGAGGCCGAGCTTGCCGACGTAGAAGTCGAGCGCCTCGTCCTGGTCGAGGACGTAGATCTGGGAGCGGGAAATCGAGGTCATCGTCATGCCCGAAACGCTAGAGCAGCCCGCTGACCTGCTGCTTATCCAAAAGTGACCGGTTCACCCGCGATCACCCTGCCGGAGCGGGGCCGACAGCGACGAGGCCCTTGCTGCGTCGTTTGTCCCCAGGGGACACCACTTAGCGTGATCAACTGCTAGCTTGCGGGTCACGCAGCTGCTCGTCCGGCGACTCCGAAGGATCGCAGATGCACGTGACGCTCGCCTGGTTCGCCGCCGCTCCGCTGCCGGAGCCCGTGCGGGCCGCCCACGTGGGCCGGTTCACGCGCGCCGCCGCCGAGGTGGTGCCCGACAGCTGGCGACACCACGAGTTCGGCGGCCCCGACTGGGGGGTGCTGGTCCGGCACCCGGCCGACCCGGGCGCGTACCGATGGCCGACCGTCGCCACCGAGGGCGCCGTCACCGCCGTGTCGCTGGGGATCCCGGTGGGGCTCGACGCGGCGGCCGGCCCGGCCGCCGTGGCCCGGCGGCTGCTCGGCGGCGAGGACGTGCACCGCGAGGTGGTGCCGCCGTTCGCGCTCCTGGCGCTGGACCGGGACGCGTTCGCCCTGCAACAGGACTGGCTCGGCATGGCCCGCGTGTTCACCGGCGCCGCCGACGGGGTGACCGCCTGGTGCACCCGCCCCGGCCTGCTGGCCGCGTTCCTGCACGGGCAGGCCCGGCCGGACGTGGCCGGCTGGACGTCGTACACCCTCTGCGGGCACTTCGGCGGCGACCTCTCGCCGCTCGCCGGCACCCGGCTGCTCCGCCCCGGTGAGCGGGTCACCGGCCGCCGCCGGGCCGAGGGCGGCTGGCGCCTCGACACCGAGCTGCGGTACGCCACCGACGACGTGGTGTGCGGCGGGCACGCGGAGCAGGGCCGGCCGGTGGACGAGCGGCTGGACCGGGCGGCCGAGGCCCTGACCCGGGCGGCGGCCAGCCTGCACCCGCTGCACGACGCCGAGATCACGCTCGGCCTCTCCGGCGGCAAGGACTCGCGGCTCATCGCCGCCACGCTGATCGCCGCCGGTCGCGCGCCCCGGCTGGTCACCAACGACGACACCCGGGCGGAGGGCGAGGTGGCCCGCCGCCTGGTCCAGCTCGTGCGGGACAAGCGGGGGCTGCACCTGGACCACCGCTCGGTGGCCGGTGCCGCGCCGGCGAGCGTGCTCGGCACCGGCCTGCGCGACCGGGCCCGGCGCCTCGCCGACCTCCACGATTACCAGTTCCCGTCCACCTACCTGGCCCGTCCGCCGGCGCGCGCCCACCTGCCGGAGACGACCCGCGCGGCGAGCCTCACCGGCGCGGCCGGCGAGCTCGCGGTCGGCTACTGGTACCCGGCGGCCGACGCCGACCCGTACCCCACCCCCGAGCAGGCGGGCATGACCCGCCTGCTGGCCGGTGTGCCGCGCGCCGCCGCGGCACCCGAGGCGCTGGCCGCCGAACGGGAGCGGGTCGGGGCCGTGCTGACCCACGCCCGCGGCCTCGGCCTGCGTGACGAGCACCTGATCGACTACCTCTACCTGGTCGAGCGGATGCGCCGGTGGTGCACCTCGGCCTACCTCACCGGGATGGTGACCCCGTTCCTGGCGCCGGGCTTCGTCGCCACGACCTTCGCCCTCAGCGTGGCCCAGAAGCGGGAGCGGCTGCTGCACACCGCGCTGATCGCCCGGCTGGTGCCGGAGTGGGCGGAGGTGCCCTTCGTGAGCGCCGCCACCGGGCCGTCCACCGCCCCCCGGGTCTGGGAGGGCGACGGCGTCAGCACGGTCGCCGACCTGCTGGACACCGCGCACGGGCCGCTCACCGGGCTCATGCGCCGTCCCGCCGTGAAACAGGCGCTGCGCAAGGCGGTCCGGGGCGGCGGGCCCGACCCGCGCGTCCTCCAGCAGTTCACCGCCCTGGCGGTGGCCTCGGAGCGGCTCGAACCGGGCACCACCCGCCCGTCGACCGGCGCCACCTACGCCCGCCTCACCGCACCGCCGCGCCCGCGTACCCCCGCGAAGGGCCGGTTGGGCGCGCTGCGCTGGATCCGGCGGACCCGGCTCGGCGACCGCCTCTGGGTCAGCGTGCGGCGTCGCGTTCGCGGGCGGTGACCGCGGGGCTCGGCCGCATCCACGCCTTGGTGAAGCAGCTCGGCACGGCCACCCCGGCGGCCCGGCGGCGCCGGTAGGTCGACGGTGACTCGCCGACGATGTCGTGGAACGTCCGGCTGAACGTGCCGAGGCTGCCGAAGCCGACCAGGTGGCAGATCTCGGTGACCGGCTGGTCCGTCTGCACCAGCAGGTACATGGCGCGCTCGACGCGCCGCCGCTGCAGGTAGCGGTGCGGGGTCTCGCCGAAGGTGGCCCGGAAGGTGCGGATGAAGTGCGCCGGCGAGACGTGCGCGATCCGGGCCAGCGCCGGCACGTCGAGCGGCTCCGCGTACGCCCGGTCCATGGCGTCCCGGGCGCGCAGCATCGCCCGGTTCGACTCCTCGACGGCCCGGCTCATCCCCCCACCACCAGGTCGAGTGCGCGGAGCTGGTCGGGGTCGGCCACCGACTCGATGCCGATGATCCGGTCCGTGACCGTGAAGCTGACCGCGAGGCGGACCCGCCCGTCCACGACGATCACGGCACCGGGCAGCCCGTCCACCAACGCGGGGACGGCGGCCTGGGCCCGGCCGTTGAAGAAGCCGGCGACCGCCGAGGAGCCGCGCGTCTCGGCGATACCGCCCATCCGCACCGCGGCGGCGTCGCCGCGCATCACCACGTACGGGTCGAGGAGGGTGACCAGGTCGTCGAAGCGGCCGTCCCGGGAGGCGGCGAGGAACGCCTCGACCACCCGGCGCTGGCGGGCGGGGTCGACGACCGGGTCGGCCGAGCGGGCCTGCACCCGGCGGCGGGCCCGGCTGGCGATCTGCCGCACCGCCTGGGTGCTGCGGTCCACCACCGGCGCGATCTCCTCGAACGAGACGGCAAACATGTCGTGCAGCACGAACACCAGCCGCTCGGTGGGGCCGAGGGTGGTCAGCACGACCTCCAGCGCCTGGCCGACCGACTCGGCGAGCAGCGCCTCCTGCTCCGGGTCCCGCCCGCCGGCCGCCTCACCCGCCTCGTCGGCGGCCTCCTCGTGCCGGACGCTGGCCGAGCGCAGCCGGTCGAGGCAGACCCGGCCGACCGTGGTGGTCAGCCAGCCGGGCAGGTTGTCGATGGCGTCGACATCGGCGCGGCTCAGCCGGAGCCAGGTGTCCTGCACGGCGTCGTCGGCCTCGGCGGCCGAGCCGAGCATGCGCTGGGCCACCGCGCGCAGGCGCGGGCGCTGCTCCTCGAAGCTGCGGACCAACAGGTCGGTGTCGCTCACGGCCTCGCCATCCCCCACGGCCCCGGGTGACCGCGGTCACATCTGTCACGTCGCCGGTCCGGCCCTCGACAACCAGATGACGGACGACGACAGCGGCCGCGCGGCGAAACGCCGGCCAGCGTAACAGGACAGGACGAATGAACATGTCTCTCGACGCTCGCATCCAGAACCCGGCCGCTCTCCTCCCCGACGCCGTGAAGGCGGTCAACCTGCTCTACAAGGCCGCGCACTCGGCCGGCGTGCCGGCCACCACCCTGGAGCTGGTCCACCTGCGGGCCAGCCAGATCAACGGGTGCAGCGCCTGCGTGGACTCCGGGGCGCGCAACGCCCGCAAGAACGGCGAGACCGAGGAGCGGCTCTTCGCGGTGGCCGTCTGGCGGGAGACGCCGTACTTCACCGACGCCGAGCGGGCCGCGCTCGCCCTGGCCGAGCACGCGACCCGGCTCGCCGACCGGAGCGACCCGGTGCCGGACCCGGTGTGGGACGAGGCGGCCCGGCACTTCGGGGAGAAGGAGCTGGCGGCGCTGGTGCTCTGGATCGCCACCACCAACTTCTTCAACCGGATCAACGCCACCACCCGGCAGCCGGCCCCGCAGAACTGGGGCTGACCGGCGACCGGCCCGGGGCGGGGTGTGCGCACCTCCGCCCCGGGCCGGAGCCGCGCATCCGCGGACAGCGGTCAGGCGACCGCCGTCGACCGGCTGGTCTCCTCCCAGGCGGCCAGTTCGGTGAGCAGCGCCTCGTGGTGCTCGCGCAGCCCGTCCACCGCGTCATTGCCGAGCAGGAGCCGCAACGGCGGGCGGTCACTGTTCAGCACGGTCAGGATCGCCGCCGCGCCCGTCGCCGGGTCGTTCGGCTCCGCGCCGGACAACTCGTGGGTGAAGCGGCGGGTCGCCCCGGCCGTGTCCTGGTACGCCGCCGTCTGCGCGGTGACGTACTTGTTGTTGTTGAACTCGGTACGGAACGCGCCCGGTTCCACGATCAGCACCCGTACGCCCAGCGGCGCCAGCTCGGACGCCAGCGTCTCGGACATGCCTTCGAGGGCCCACTTGGCGGCGTGGTACGCCCCGAACCCCGGGTACGTCTTCTGCCCGCCCAGCGAGCTCATCTGCACGATGGTCCCGCTGCCCCGCTCGCGCATCAGCGGTACGACGGCCTTGGTGACCGCGGCCGCACCGAAGAAGACCACCTCCATCTGCTGGCGCAGCTCCGCCATGGTGACCTCCTCCACCGCGCCGAGGACCAACGAACCGGCGTTGTTCACCAGTACGTCGATCCGGCCGTGGGCAGCGAGCGTGGCCTGGACGGCGGCGTCGATCGAGGCCGGATCGGTGACGTCCAGCGCCGTCGTGGTGATCCCGTCCCGCTCCGCCAGGTCGGCCAGGGTCTCCGGCCGGCGGGCGGTGGCCATCACCCGGTCGCCGGCGGCCACCGCCGCCAGCGCCAGTTCCCGGCCGAAGCCGGAGGAACAGCCGGTGATCAACCAGACCCGGCCCTGCGTGTCGTCCTGCATCTTCCTGCTCCCGTTACGTGGGGTCGTGAACAGGAGCAATGCTGCTGGCGGGCGGTCTGGCGCGGCCAACACCGGTTACCTGCCACGGCGGTAGTCTCGGCCTGTGACCCCTGATCTTCGGCAGCTCCGGTACTTCGTGGCCGTTGCCGAGGAGTCGAGCTTCACCCGGGCGGCCAGCCGCCTGATGATCACGCAGCAGTCGCTCTCCCAGCAGATCAACGCGCTGGAACGGATCCTCGGCGCGAAACTGTTCAACCGGGACAGCCGGGGCACCCGACTCACCGACACCGGGGCGCTGTTCCTGCCCGAGGCCCGCGCGGTGCTGGACCGCGCGGACGAGGCCGTCGCCGTGGTCCGGCGGGCCGTCCGCGGCGAGACGGGCCGGCTCCACCTGGCGTTCCTGGCCACCACGGCGAACCACCTGCTGCCGCCGGTGGTCCGGGCCGCCCGGGAACGCCTCCCCGACCTGGAGATGGTCACCGAGGAGACCACCATCGCCCCACTGGTCGACGGCGTGCTCAGCGGCCGGTACGACCTCGCGTTCACCCGACCGCCACGGGTCCCGGGCCTGGCCGCACGGACCATCGCCACCGAACAGGTGTGCGTCGTCCTGCCGGAGGGGCATCCGCACGCCGACCGCACCGAGCTGACCCTGTCCGAGCTGGCGGACGAACGGTGGGTCATGACTCCGCGCAGCTCCTGGGAACCCTGGCACCGGGCGTTCGACGAGAACTTCCGCGCCGCCGGGTTCACCCCCGACATCGTCGCCCGGGACGCGAGCGTTCAAGGGCTGCTCGGCCTGGTCGCGGCCGGTGTCGGGATCACCCGGCTCGGCTGGTCGGCGCACAACCTGCGGCGTACCGGTGTGGTGTTCGTGCCGTTGGCCGGGGAATTCGCCACCACCGAGATGGTGTGGCTGGCCGGCAATTCCTCGCCCGCGCTGCGCCGCGTGACGGACGTGGTGACCGAGCTGGCCGCCACGACGGACCTCACCGCCACCGGCTGAGTGCCCGCACCGGCAGTCGGTCCACAGGCTGCGACTGCCGCCGTGCCAGGTAATCCGTGTTGGCCGGTTCGGCCCGAACTGGACCAGTATCGTCATTGTCAATACGGATCGGGATCACGGTCCCGCGAAGCACGAGGAACCACCATGGGTAATCCCACTCTTTCCCCCGAGCAGGCCGCCGATCGGGTGGCACTCGGCGAACTGGTCGACGCCTACGCCCGCCTGGCGGACCGACGCGACGCCCGGGGACAGGCCGCGCTCTTCACCGCCGACGCCCGCGTCGCCGTGTACGACGGCGAGCCGGACACGACCGAGCCGACGCAGGTCCTGAACGGCCGGGACGAACTGGCCGACGCCTTCGGTGCGCTGCGGAACTACGACCGGACGACCCACTTCAACGGTCAGCGCACGGTGACCGTCGACGGGGACCGCGCCACCGGAGAGACGTACTGCCTGGCGCACCACCTCTGGACCGAGGAGGGGCAGCGCACCCTCATGGTCATGTCGATCCGGTACCACGACACCTTCGTCCGCCAGGACGGCCGGTGGCTCTTCGCCGAACGCAGGCTCATCACCGACTGGATCGACCGCCGAGCCTCCACGCCGTAGGCCCGGACGGCCGGCGGGGCGTCAGCCCCGGCGACCGGTCCGGACCCGCCGGAGCGCTCCGGGGCGGAGACCTTCGCTGGTGACACCGTGATAGATGATCATCACAATGATGCCGAGCAGCCCCAGCAGCGGGTTCACGATCCAGCCGAGCAGCCCGGCCAGACCGTAGAGAAGAAGGCCGGTGATCGGGCGGGCCTCCTGCGCGTGAACGTGGGCCTGGTCGATGTGGCCGGCGCGCAGCGCCGGGTGACGGCGCAGGTAGCCGAAGAACACCAACCAGGGCGCCGACATCAGCGCCGCCGCGAGCGCGTACATGACGACGGCGACCCGGAGGTCGTCGGTGTCGCCGTCGACGAGCGCCGACGCCAGAACCGCGGTCGGAAACGGGATGATCACCACGCCGAAGAGGATGGCGATGTTGATCCAGCTGAGGGCGAGGGTCGTGCCGCGGACCATCCGCAGCAGCGCGTGGTGGTTGAGCCAGAGGACGCCGATGTAGATGAACGACACCGCGAACGCCAGGTAGGACGGGCCCTCCCTGAGGAGCGACGCGAGCAGCTCGCCCTGGTGGTATTCCGGCACCCGCAGGTCCAGCACCAGCAGGGTGATGACGATGGCGAAGACACCGTCGCTGAACGCCGCCAGCCGACCGGTGTCGGCCAGGCGAGCGGCACCTCCCGGCTGAGCCTCCTCGGGACCTGCGGACACTGCCGCACGCTAACAGCGCGGGGACCGTGGGCGGGATCGATCACCGAAACGTCCCCGCCCCGGGCAGGTCCGCCGCGGCCCGGCTCAGCGGGTCTGGTCGGTCGGCCGGATCAGGATCTCGTTGACGGCGACGTGCTCCGGCTGGGTGAGCGCGTACCGGACCGCGGCGGCGACGTCCTCGGCCCGCAGGGTCCGCATGGAGTCCGCCATCTCCCGCGCCACGGCCCGCATGGTCGGGTCGGTGAGGTGGCTGGTCAGTTCGGTCGCGACGAATCCGGGCTCGATGACGACGACGCGCACCCCCTGCGCGGTGACCTCCTGCCGCAGCGCCTCGGCGAAGGCGGTGACGCCGAACTTGGTGGCCGCGTAGACGCCGCTCGCTGCCGATGCCGTGCGGCCCGAGGTCGAGGAGATCTGCACCACCGCGCCCCTCGCCGAGAGCAGGTGCGGCAGGGCGGCGTGGACCGCGTACATCGAGCCCAGCAGGTTGGTCTCGACCATCCGTGTCCACTCCGCGGTGTCCGCCCCGAGGATCGGACCGTTGAGCATGACGCCGGCGTTGTTCACCAGCACGTCGAGGGTTCCGAAGCGCGCCACCGTCGCCGCGACCGCGCCCCGCACCGACTCCGGGTCGGTGACGTCCAGGTCGAGCGCCAGCATCTCGCCGGGCGCGTCCCCGGTGAGGGCTCGCAGCCGGTCGGCCCGCCGGGCGCCGACGGCGACCTGTGCGCCCGCGCCCGACAGTGCGAGCGCCGTGGCCCTACCGATGCCCGACGAAGCGCCCGTGACCAGGACGACCTTTCCTTCCAGCGGCTTGTCCATGTGTTCCTCCCCAGGTTGCGGTCCGCGGCCCACGGCCGGGCGGACCCAAAGATGACCGGTCGGTCAGGTTCACCGTAGCAGCTAACCTGACCGCCCGGTCATGTTGGTGATAGGCTCCACAGGGAGGGAGGCGCGCATGACCGAGACGACCGCCGCCGCGGGCCAGCGAGCGGACCTGGTGCGCAACCGGCGACTCCTGCTCGGGGCCGCGACCGAGGCCTTCGCCGAGCGCGGGGTGGAGGTGTCGATGGGCGAGATCGCCCAGCGCGCCGGCCTCGCCAAGGGCACGGTGTTCCGGCACTTCGCCTCGAAGGACGACCTGCTCGCGGCGATCATGCTCCAACTGCTCGACCGGCTCACCGGCACCGCCGACCGACTACTCCAGGCCGACGACCCGGCGCTGGCGCTCCGGGAGTTCATGACCAGCGGCGTCGAGGCGCTCGCCGCCGACCGCGCGTTCTGCGAGGTCGTCGGGCGCCCGTCACTGCAACATCCCGAGGTACGCCAGGCGATCAACCAGCTCTGCGAGGTCGCCGAGGCGCTCACCGCTCGGGCGCGGGAGCACGGCGCCGTGCGCGACGACGTCACGGGGACGGACATCGTGCTGCTGCTCGGCGGCATCCACCAGACGGCGGCACCCCTGCTCGCCGCACAGCCGCAGGCCTGGCGCCGCTACCTCGAACTGGCCCTCGACGGGTTGCACGTGCCGAACCCCCGCACACTGCCGGAGCAACCGCCCCGCCGCCTTCCGCTCGACGACTCACCGGAGGCCGGCTGACCCGCGCCGCGGCTGCGTCGGCCGACCTAGCCTCCTCGCATGGCGAACCAACCCCGGAAGACCACGTTCGACTTCGCGCGGTACGCGCGTCGGGTGAGCGAAGGGCCGTGCTTCGTCTGCGCGTTCCTCGCCGGCGATCCTGACTACCGGCACCACGTCGTCCACGAGAACGACGAGACCATCGCCTTCCTCGGCCGCTACCCGACGCTGCTGGGCTACTGCCTCGTCGCGCCGAAGCGCCACCTGGAGAGCTGGGTGCACGACATGGAGCAGCCCGAGTTCCTCCGCTTCCAGGGCACCGTGCACCGGGTCGCGCGTGCCATCGCGGCGACGCTGCCGACCGAGCGGATGTACTCGATGAGCCTCGGCAGCCAGCAGGGCAACGCCCACCTGCACTGGCACCTGGCACCGCTGCCCCCCGGGGTGCCGTACGAGCAGCAGCAGTTCCAGGCGGTGATGGCGCAGAACGGCGTCCTGAAGGTCGACGACGACACCCAGGCCGCCATCGCCCGGAACATTCGCCGCCGCCTTCGAGCCGGAGCGCCCCCGCCGGAGGCGCCCTGACCGCAACCCCGCGACCGCCGGCAGCGCAGCCGGTGGCCTGTAGGCGACCCAGCGGGGCTCCCGAGGTTCCGTCGTGGTTTAGTGTCACGCCCGTGGATGGACAGCGGGCCCGACGGTGGGCGCTGGCGGCGCTCGTCCCTCTGGTCCTGGTGGCGTCCGGCGTCTTCGTGCTGCGGTGGCTGTCGGCGCCCGACCCGCCGAAGCTGCCCGAGCCGTTCCGGGAGCAGCTGGCAGCGCGCGTGGTGGACATAATCGAGCACGACTCGACCTTCGACGGGGGATACGACCCCGATGCGCGGCCGGTCTGCGCCGCCTCGGTGTTCGGTGTGGCGCCGGACTCGGCTGACACCGTCGACGAGGTCCGCACCATCTACACGCTGGTGTTCTGCCAGTACCTCCCCAAGGCCGACATCGGGAAGGGACCTGGTATCGACCTCGGCTCGCTCAGCGGCGTGTCGATGCCGATCGCCCTGCACTTGGGACCGCCGGTCACCCATCAGGAGCCGGAAGAGGGAGAAGGGGTGTACGGGGACAGCATCCGGCGGATCTTTCCGAAACCCCTACAGGAGGCTGCATTCAACGCCGCAATCGACCCGGCAATGAAGAACGCGGCCGACGACCGCATCATGCGCCTGCTGCCCTCGCCCTCCCACTCCTGACACCCAACGTCCGGCATCAGTCCGTCACGGGCGGCTGTCGTGACCCCCGCTGCTGTCAGCGTTGCTGTCAACCGGCCGTTTCGCGGCGGCTGCCGCCGCGAAGTGCCTGGTGATATTGGAGCCCCCGGCCGGGATCGAACCGGCGACATCTCGCTTACAAGGCGAGTGCTCTGGCCAGCTGAGCTACAGGGGCGTGTGGTCCGGGGTCAGCATAGCGACTGAGGGCCGATAATCCCGTTCAGCAGGCCTCCCGAGCACGGAAAACGTCAATTTCCCGACCTAGACACCACCGGATCGACGCCCATGGGGCCTCCGCACCGTGGAGATTGATGCCTGCCCGTGCCCTGGTGACCGTTATGCGTTATGCCCTCGATCCCATCGACCGCACCCCGTCTTGGCAGGCTCGCGAAACCCGTTTACGGTGCAGTGACACGGACGACACTCCGGTTGGCTTCGGCTGCCCGGTCGACCGCCCGTCTGGCCGGCACCTCGGGTGCCGGTCGCTCCTTCACTCGGATCGTCCGGCACGTTCCTGCCGGTGAAAGGAAGCGCTCCACCATGGCTACGGTCACCTACGCGAAGGCCTCCCGGATCTACCCGGGCACCGAACGCCCCGCGGTCAACCAGCTCGACCTCCAGATCGGCGACGGGGAGTTCCTCGTCCTGGTCGGCCCGTCGGGTTGCGGCAAGTCCACCAGCCTCCGGATGCTCGCCGGCCTGGAGGACGTCGACGACGGCGCGATCTACATCGACGACCGGGACGTCACCCACCTCCCGCCGAAGGCCCGCGACATCGCGATGGTCTTCCAGAACTACGCCCTCTACCCGCACATGACGGTGTACGAGAACATGGCGTTCGCCCTCAAGCTGCGCAAGACCTCGAAGTCGGAGATCGACCGGCGGGTCAAGGAGGCGGCCGGGCTGCTCCAGCTGGAGGAGTTCCTCAGCCGCAAGCCGAAGGCGCTCTCCGGTGGTCAGCGCCAGCGGGTCGCCATGGGTCGCGCGATCGTCCGCGAGCCGCAGGTCTTCCTCATGGACGAGCCGCTGTCGAACCTCGACGCCAAGCTCCGGGTGCAGACCCGTACGCAGATCGCGTCGCTCCAGGCCAAGCTCGGCGTCACCACCGTCTACGTCACCCACGACCAGGTCGAGGCCATGACCATGGGTCACCGGGTCGCGGTCATGCTCGACGGCGTCCTGCAGCAGGTGGACACCCCCCGGACGCTCTACGACACCCCGGCCAACGTCTTCGTCGCGGGCTTCATGGGCTCCCCGGCCATGAACATCAAGACCGTGCCGCTGACCGACAACGGCGCCGCGTTCGCCGAGCTGAACGTGCCGCTGACCCGCGAGCAGGTCGAGGCGGCCCGCGCCGAGGGCGGCGACGGCAAGGTGACCGTCGGCTTCCGTCCGGAGGACTGCGACCTGGTCAGCCCGACCGAGGGCGGCATGCCCGTCGTGGTCGAGCTGGTCGAGGACCTGGGCTCCGACGCCAACGTCTACGGCCACGCCGCGCTGGAGGGCCACAACGAGCGGTTCGTGGTCCGCACCGACCGGCGCACCATGCCGAACATGGGTGACACCGTGTTCGTCAAGCCGCGCACCGGCCGCAGCCACGTCTTCCACGCCGCCACCGGCAACCGGATCTGACGTACGCGAGAAAAGGGGCGGCCCGCCACGGCGGACCGCCCCTTTTTCGTGCCCCTGTTACGCCTCGACGGCGCGGCGGCGGGCGACCTCGGCGAGGGTGACCGCGGCGGCGACGCTGGCGTTGAGCGACTCGACGTCGGAGACCATCGGGATGCTGACGGTCAGGTCGCAGGTCTCCCCGACCAGCCGGGACATCCCGCGCCCCTCCGAGCCGACCACCACGACCAGCGGGCCGACCGCGGCCTCCAGGTCGTAGAGGTCGGTCTGCCCGTCGGCGTCCAGGCCGACCACGATGAAGCCGGCGTCCTTGCACGCCTTCAGCGAGCGGGTCAGGTTGGTGACCTGGGCGACCGGCACCCGCGCGGCCGCGCCTGCGCTGGTCCGCCAGGCGGTCGCCGTGATCCCGGCGGCCCGCCGCTCGGGTACGAAGACGCCCTGCGCGCCGAACGCGGCGGCCGACCGGATGACCGCGCCGAGGTTGCGCGGGTCGGTGACCCCGTCGAGCGCGACCAGCAGCGGGGCGGCCTGCTCCAGCGCCGCCGCCATGAGGTCCTCGAACGGCTCGTAGGCGAACGGCGGCACCTGGAGGCCGACGCCCTGGTGCAGCACGCCGCCGGTCATCCGGTCCAGCTCGGCCCGGCTGATCTCGAGGATCGCGATGCCCCGGTCGGCGGCGGTGCGGATGATCTCGTTGACCCGGTCGTCGATGTCGATGCCCTGGGCCGTGTAGAGCGCGGTCGCCGGCACCTGGGCGCGCAGCGACTCCAGCACCGGGTTCCGCCCGACCAGCAGCTCCGGGCTGTCCTTGACCGGGTTCGACTTACGGCCGGGGGCGACCCGCGGCCCGGACCGGCCGGCGGGCTTGCCGCCACGGCCCTTCGCGGCGGGGACGCCCCGGCCCCCACCCTTGCCCCAGGTGGTGTCCTTGCTGCCCGGCTGGCCGATCTTGGGGGCGCGCCCCTCCTCGGCCGCCGCGCGGCGCTCCTTGTCCTGCTTCCAGGCGGTGCGCTGGGGCAGCTTCTCGGTGCCCGAGTAGGCCTTGTGCCAGGGCCGCTCGTCGGCGGGGAGGGTGCGGCCCCGGCCGGCGAGGGAGTCCTTGTTCTTGCCGCCGGAGCCCTTCGAGGCGCCCGCCTTCGGCGTCAGTCGCCGGCCACGGCGCTGCGAGTTGCCGGCCATCAGTCCTGCTCTCCAATAGTCCAACGGGGGCCCTGGGCGGTGTCCTCGACGACCACGCCGGCCTGCTTGAGCTGGTCGCGTACGGCGTCGGCGGCGGCCCAGTCCTTGCGGCTGCGGGCCTGGGCGCGCTGCTCCAGAGCGAGCGCGACCAGGGAGTCCACGACACCGCGCAGGTCATCGGCGCGGCCGCCGCCGGTCCAGGCCGGGTCCAGGGGGTCGACGCCGAGGATATCCAGCATCGCCCGGGTAGCGGCGAGGGTGGTGCGGACCGTCACATCGTCGCCGCCGGTCAGGGCGGTGTTGCCGTCCCGGACCACCTCGTGCAGCACGGCCAGCGCGGCCGACGTGTTGAGGTCGTCGTCCATCGCCGCCACGAAGCCGACGGGCAGCTCGCCGAGCTGGCCCGCGCCGACCCGCTCGGCGGCCCGCTGCACGAAGCCCTCGATCCGCCGGTACGCGACCGCGGCCTCGCGCAGCGCGTCCTCCGAGTAGTCGATGCGGGACCGGTAGTGGGCGGCGGCGTAGTAGTAGCGCAGCTCCACCGGGCGCACCCCGAGGGACGCCACGTAGTCGAGGTCGAGGGTGTTCCCCAGCGACTTGCCCATCTTGGTGCCGCCGATGCCGAGCAGGCCGTGGTGGACCCAGTAGCGGGCGAACGGCAGGTCGGCGGCCTGCGACTGGGCGATCTCGTTCTCGTGGTGCGGGAAGGTCAGGTCAAGGCCGCCGCCGTGGATGTCGAACTCGGGCCCCAGGTAGCGCCAGCACATCGCCGAGCACTCGATGTGCCAGCCCGGCCGGCCCCGGCCCCACGGCGACGGCCAGTAGGCGTCGGCCGGCTCTTCCGGCTTGGCGCCCTTCCAGAGCGCGAAGTCACGCGGGTCACGCTTGCCCCGCTCCGGGGCGTCCCCGGCGGACTGCATGTCCTCCGGCGACTGGCCGGACAGCGACCCGTAGGCCGGCCAGGAGGCCACGTCGAAGTAGACGTCGCCGGAGCCGTCGGTGGCCGGGTAGGCGTGACCGGTCTCGATCAGCCGGGCGATCAGCTCGTGCATCTCCGGGATGTGACCGGTGGCCCGCGGCTCGTAGGTCGGCGGCAGGACGTTCAACGCCCGGTAGGAGTCGGCCAGGATCTGCTCGTTGGCGTAGGCGATCGTCCAGAACGGGCGCTCCTGCTCCGTCGCCTTGACGAGGATCTTGTCGTCGATGTCGGTCAGGTTGCGGATGAAGGTGACCTCGAAACCGGAGGCGGTGAGCCAGCGGCGCAGCACGTCGTAGCTGACGCCGGAACGAAGGTGGCCGATGTGCGGCGGGGCCTGGAGAGTGAGACCACACAGGTAGACCCCCACCTTGCCGGCTTCCCGTGGGACGAAGTCCCGCACCGAACGGGTGGCGGTGTCATACAGGCGTAGCGTCACCTCACAAGGGTAGCCGTCCGCGGATTTCGGGGTAGGCCGGAGCTGGGTCGTACGCTGCGTGCTGTGGACACGGCGGCACGTGCGGGAGAGACGGCGCAGACCCTGGACCGGGGGCTGCGGCTGCTGCACCTGGTCGCCGACGCGCCGGGCGGACTGACCGTCACCGAGGCGGCGAACCGGCTGGGCATCGGTCGGGCGGCCGTCTACCGGCTGGTCGGCGCGCTGACCGACCACGGCATGCTGCGCCGCGACGGCGAGGGCCGGCTCCGGCTGGGCGCCGGCGTGCTGCACCTGGCCCGGCGGGCCCAGCCGCTGCTCGCCGAGGGGGCGCTGCCCGCGTTACGCCGGCTCGCCGAGCAGGCCGGGGCGACCGCCCACCTGACCGTGGTCGAGGGCGGCGAGGGGGTCGCCCTCGCGGTGGTCGAGCCGACCTGGACCTCGTTCCACGTGGCGTACCGGACCGGATCGCGGCACCCGCTGGAGCGGGGCGCGGCCGGGCGGGCCATCCTGGCCGGGCGCGCGGGTGCCGCCGCCCCGGTGAGCACCAGCGGCGAACTCCAGTCCGGGGCGTACGGGGTGGCCGCGCCGGTGCTCGGTGTGCCGGGTCTGGAGGCGAGCGTCGGGGTGGTCTCGCTGACCCCGCTCGACGTCACCGAGGTCGGCACCCAGGTTGCCGCCGCCGCCGAGTCGATCGCCGCCGCGCTGTCCTGACCGGCTCTGCCGGCCCAGCCGGTGGCGATGTGGCGTGTGGCCGCTAGCACATCGGCCGGGCGCGGTGGTCGTTGTCCACAGGGCCCCGCGTCCCGCACGGCCGCCGTTGTCCACAGGGGTGCCGGACGGTGCTCTCTCGCCGCCAGGCTGGTCGGCATGCCACCTCAACCCCTTCGACCGCCCGAGCTGGCCTGGCAGGTCTTCCGCGGCTCGGACGCGGTCCGGCGCGAGCTGCTGACCCGGCACCAGCTCCGGGGCGCCTCCTGGGTCCGGCTCCGGCAGGACGTCTACGCCGATGCCCGCCTCGATCACGACCACGCGCTGGCCTGCCGCGCCGCGCTGCTCCGCCTGCCGCCGGGGACGCTGCTCGCCGGGCCCTCGGCGGCGTACCTGCACGGGGTCGCGCACGCCGCCGGCCCGCGGGACGACGTACACGTCCTGCTGCCGGCGACGGCGCGGGCCGAGGCGCAGCCCGGCATCCGGGTGCACCAGGCCCCGTCGGCGCCCGAACGCGTCGGTCTCCTCGTCGCGTCCGGCAGCCTGGCCCGCTCCGCCCCGACCACCCCCTCCCGGCACGGCCCCGCCGGCGGTCCGGCGGAAACCACCTCCGCCCGGCACGGCCCCGTCCGCGGTCCGGCGGAGACCACCCCTGCCGGCGGTGCGCCGGGCGCCTCTCCCGGTGCGGACGGCGCTGCTGTCGTGCCGACGGAGACGGTTCCGGCAGCGGTGGCCGGTGCGGTCGGGCCGACGGGCGGCGAGCCGAGCGGACCGGTCCGGCTGCCGCGCACCGAGCCGGCCGCCTGCGCCTGGGAGACCGCGGTCTGGTCCGACCCGGTGCGGGCGGTCGGCGTCGTCGACGCGTTGCTGCGGATCGGTCTGGTCCGCCGGGTGGAGCTGGCCGACGTCGCGGACCGGAACGCCGGGCGGCCGGGTGGCCGGCGGGCGCGGTGGGTGTTCGGCCTGGCGGATCCCGGGGCGCGGTCCCCGGCCGAGTCGCACCTGCGCGTCCGGCTGGTGCTGGCCGGCCTGCCCCGCCCGGTGGCGCATCACCCGGTGCCGGCCCCGTCGGGTCTCGTCCTGCACCCCGACCTGGCCTGGCCGGAGTTCCGCGTCGCCGTCGAGCACGACGGCCGGTGGCGCGTCGACCCGGATCAGCCGCACCGGGACCGGCTCCAGCAGCTCGTCGCGGCCGGCTGGCTGGTGCTGCCCGTGACCGGCCGCCGCCTGCACCGGAACTTCCCGGTCCTGGTCCGCGAGATCCGCGCCGTCCTCGTGGCCCGCGGCTGGCGGCCGTGAGGCCCGCCCCGACGCTGACGTGGCGGCATCCGGATGTCCCCGGACGCGCACCGACCGCGGTCAGGCCTTCGCGGCTTCGAGGCGGGCGAGCACGTCCGGCAGATCGGCCAGGGTGGACACCTCGGCGTCCGGAGTCAGCCCAGGCGGGCGGGGCAGCCGGTCCCGGTTCAACCAGACCGCCCGCAGCCCGGCGCGCTGGGCCGCGAGCACGTCGTGCTCCGGCGAGTCCCCCACGTGGACGATGTGCTCGGCCGGGAGGCCGGCGGCGGCCACCACGGCCGCGTAGAACTCCGGCGCCGGCTTCTTGGGCAGGTCGTTCTCGTGCGCGTACAGCTCGAAGGCGAACTCGCCGGCGAGCCCGCAGCGTTCGGCCCGGCTGTTGCCGTTGGTGGCGAAGCCCAGGAGGTGGCGGGGGCGCAGCGCGGCCAGCGCGGGCAGCGCGTCCGGGAACGGCCGGGTCAGCGCGAACCGGCGGGCGAAGAAGAGCGCGGCGAACTCGTCCAGGTGGGTGTCCAGCCCGGCGCGGGCCAGCGACCGGGCCAGCGCCGCCCGCCGGATCTCCTGCACCGGCGCGGCGCTGAGCGCCCCGAACACCGCGCCCCAGTCCGCCTCCAGGTCCGCGAGCGACACCTCGGCCGCGTCGGTGGCCCGCCGCCGCATCTCGTCGAGCACGGCCGACAGCGCGCCGGTGAGCGCGGGGCGCAGGGCGAGCAGGGTCTCGTCGGCGTCGAAGACGACGGCGCTGCGCGGGTCGGTCATCGTTCGCCGGCCAGGGCCGGCTCGGCGGGGGCCGGCGGGGCGGCGTCGGCCGGCGCGCGCAGCTCGTCCACCCGGACCAGGGCCACACCCGCCACGATGAGCGCACCGCCGAGCAGTTGCACGCCGCTCGGCAGCTCGCCCAGCACCAGCCAGGCGATCAGCACCGCGAACATCACCTCGGTCAGCCCGACGAAGGAGGAGAGGCGCGCGCCGAGCAGCCGGGCCCCGGCGACGCCGGTGAGGTAGGCGACCACCGCGGCGATCAGCGACAGGCCGGCGATCGGCACCAGCCAGCTCACCTCGTGCCCGGCGAAGCTCACGTCGGCAGTGCCGGCGCGCAGCGGGAGCGCCCCGACCAGCCCGAGCAGGAGCAGCACCACGGCGCCGACGGCCATGCCACCGCTGGCCAGCACCACCGACGGCAGGGCGGGATCGACCCGGCCGGCGATGACGAAGTAGCCGGCCAGACCGACCCCGGCGCCGAGCCCCCACAGGACGCCGACCGGGTCGAGGCTGCCGGCGCCGGTCAGGTCGAGCACGAACACCAGCCCGCACAGGGCGGTCACGGAACCGGCGACGGTGAGCACCCGGGGCCGCTGGCCGTGCACCAGCCACATCCAGCCGACCACCAGCACGATGCCCAGGTATTCGAGCAGCAGGGCGACGCCGACCGGCAGGTAGCGGACGGCGTTGAAGAAGCACGCCTGGGCCAGGGCCACCCCGAGCAGGCCGAAGACCACGAGCGTGCCGGCGTTGCGGCGCAGCACCGGCCACCGGCCGCGCAGCGCCAGCAGGGCGGGCACGGCGAGCACCAGCGCGGCGATGCCGACCCGGGCGAGCACCACCGCCTCGGCGGACCACTCGCCGGTGATCAGCGGTCGGGCGAAGGTGCCCGAGGTGGCGAAGGTGAGCGCGGAGAGCAGCGCCAGGCCGAGGCCGACACCGGGCCGTTCACGCATCGACAGCTCCTAGGGTCGACCGGACATGGGTCAAGTGGCGTTATGCTGATGACGCTAGGCCGGCACCCCGACAGGAGTCAAGTTGCTTTTCGCTCATGACACCGAATGCGGCCTGATCGCGGCCACGGCGCTGGTCAACACGGCCGGCCCCGACCGGGAGGGGCTGCCCGACGTGACCGCCCTCGACGAGTTCTTCACCGCGTACGGGTGGACCGGCCGGCACGAGCACAGCGAGGCGGAACTGCGCGAGGTCCGCGCGCTGCGGCCCCGGCTCCGCCGGATCTGGTACGCCGACACCGACGAGGTCGTGACCGTGGTCAACGGGCTGCTCCGGGAGTCGCACGCCCTGCCCCAGCTCGTCCGGCACGACGACGAGCCGTACCACCTGCACGCGGTGCCGCGGGACGCGCCACTGGCCACCCGCATGGCGGTCGAGGCCGCCATGGCGCTGGCCGACCTGATCCGCATGGGCGAGCTGAGCCGGCTGCGCCTCTGCGACCACCCCGACTGCCAGAACGTGCTGGTCGACCTCTCCAAGAACCGGTCCCGCCGGTTCTGCGACGGCGGCTGCGGCAACCGGGCGGCGGTGAGCGCCTACCGGGCCCGCAAGGCGGCCGCCCACCCCTGACGCAGCCGCGGTGGGCGGCGCCCCGACTCAGGGGTGGGTCATCCGGAGCAGGTCCAGGGCCTCGTCCAGCTGGGTCTCGCTGAGCTTGCCCGAGTCGACGTGCCCACGGGAGATCACCACCTCGCGGATGGAGACCTGCTTGGCCAGCGCCTCCTTGGCGATCGAGGCGGCCTCGTCGTACCCGAGGTGGCGGTTGAGCGGGGTGACGATCGACGGCGAGCCCTCCGCGTACGCCAGGCAGACCTCGGCGTCCGCGACCAGGCCGACCACCAGGCGGTCGGCGAAGAGCCGGCTCGCCGCGGAGATCAGCCGGATCGATTCCAGCAGGTTGCGACCCATCACGGGAAGCATCACGTTCAGCTCGAAGTCGCCCTGTGAGCCGGCGAACGCCACGGTGGCGTCGTTGCCGATCACCTGCGCGCACACCTGCCGCATCGCCTCGGCGACCACCGGGTTCACCTTGCCCGGCATGATCGACGAGCCGGGCTGGAGGTCGGGGATGCGCAGCTCACGCAGGCCGGCGCGAGGGCCGGAACCCATCCAGCGGATGTCGTTGGCCATCTTGTAGAGGCCGACGGCGACGGTGCGGAGCTGGCCGGAGGTCTCCACCAGCGCGTCCCGGGCGCCCTGCGCCTCGAAGTGGTTGCGGGCCTCGGTCAGCGGCAGCCCGGTCGAGGCGCGCAGCTTCTCGATCACCCTCGCCGCGAAGCCGAACGGGGTGTTGATGCCGGTGCCCACGGCGGTGCCACCGAGGGGCAGCTCGGCCAGCCGGGGCAGCGCCCCCTCCAGCCGCTCGACGCCGTAGCGAACCTGCGCGGCGTAACCGCCGAACTCCTGCCCCAGGGTGACCGGGGTGGCGTCCATGAGGTGGGTACGCCCCGCCTTCACCACGGTCTCGAACTCGGCGGCCTTGTCCTCCAGGGCGCCGGCCAGGTGCTTCAGCGCGGGCAGCAGGTCCTCCACCACCGCCTGGGTGGCAGCCAGGTGGATCGAGGACGGGAAGACGTCGTTGCTGGACTGGGAGGCGTTGACGTCGTCGTTCGGGTGCACGTTGCGGCCCAGCTCCCGGCCGGCCAGGGTGGCGATCACCTCGTTGGTGTTCATGTTGGACGAGGTGCCGGAGCCGGTCTGGAAGACGTCGACCGGGAACTGGTCGTCGTAGCCGCCGTCGGCGACGTGCGCGGCCGCCGTGGCGATCGCCTCGCCCACGTCCGCGCCGATCACCCCCAGCTCGGCGTTGACCTGGGCGGCCGCCCCCTTGATCTGCGCCAGGGCCTTGATCTGGGCCGGTTCGATGCCCCGCCCGGAGATCGGGAAGTTCTGCACCGCGCGCTGGGTCTGCGCCCGCCACAGCGCCTCGGTGGGCACCTCCACCTCACCCATCGAGTCGCGTTCGATCCGGTAGCCGGTCGCCTCTGGAGTCGTCACGCGTACCATCCTGCCGCGCCCGCCGCCGACTCGCAGATGATCGCTCAGTCCAGCTCCGCCAGCAGCCGCTCCACCTCGTGCCGGTCCGGCGACTCGACCTGGCGGAACAGCGCCAGTGACCGGGTCCAGTGTGAGCGGGCGCCCTCGGGGTCGGTGTCCCGCAGGCAGCGGGCGATGCCGTCCAGCGCTCGGGCCTGTTCGTAGCGGGCACCCAGCCGGGTGGCGTCGGCGAGCACCCGGCGGTGCAGGTCCAGCGCGCTCGCCACGTCCCCCTGGTCGCGAATGGCCAGTGCCAGCAGGTTGCGGGAGGCGCACTGCCCGATCCGGTCACCCACCTCCGTGATCGCCACCAGCGCCTCGCGGTGCAGGGCGGCGGCCCGCTCCGGACGGCCGTCCTCCCGCTCCATCATGCCCATCTCGTTGAGCACCTCGCCCTCGCCGTAGCGGTTGCCCAACTGGCGCTTGAGGTGGAGCGCGACCCGCAGGAGCCGGCGGGCCGGTGCCACGTCACCCATCCGGTGCCTGGCCATGCCCAGGTGCCCCACGGCGTGGGAGGTCTGCCGGAGGTCCCCGGTCTGGCGGGCCAGCAGGAGGTGCAGCCGACCGATGTGCAACGCCTTCTCGTACCGGCCCCAGGCCAGCAGTGCCATGCAGAGGTTGTTCTGCAGATTCGTCAGGTCGCCGGCGTCGCTGAGACCCCGCACCAGCCCGAGCGCCTCGTCGAACCGCGCCATGCCCTGGCGGAAGTCACCGTTGACCGCGTAGGAGATGCCGAGGTTCCACAGGGTGCTGAGCACCTCGCTCCGCAGCCCGAGGCGGCGGCGCAGGTCGAGTGCCATCTCCATGAGCCGGATCGCCTCCGGGAAGCGACCCAGTCGGAAGTACGCCGAGGACAGGTAGTTGAGCATGGAGGCGACGGCCATGTCGTCGCCGATCCGCTCGGCGACCCGGAGGCCGATCGTGTGCGTCTCGATCAGCTCGTCGAGGTGCCCGCCGTCGAAGTTGAGCCGCCAGCAGGCCCGGGCCAACTGCCAGCACCGCTCCGGAAAGCCCTCTTCGTCGGCGAGGCGGACCAGGGCGGTGAGTACGGCCAGGTTCTCCTCGAACCACGGCCGCCCCTCGGAGGCGGCCGCCTCCACCAGATCGCGGCGAGCGGAGGTGCCCGCCGGCAGCGTCTTCCGGCTGCCCGCCGCCTCGACGGTCCGGGCGATCGCCACGGTGACGTGCAGGTGGTGGTCGAGCAGCCGCTCCAGGGCCTCCTTCCGTTCGGCGGCCCGCTCCGGAGCGCCGAGCAGCGTCCGGCCGTACTCCCGGATCAGGTCATGCAGCCGGTACCGGCCAGGCTCCACCTCCTCGGCCAGGTGGGCGTCGACCAGTTCGTCGAGCAGGTCCTGCGCCACCGGCAGGCCGACATCGGCGAGCGCGGCGGCGACCCGGTTGTCGAACCGCTGACCGGGGTGCAGGCCGAGCAGCCGGAACACCCGCTGCGCCGCCGGGGAGATCTGGGCGTACGACAGCGCGAACGCCTGCCCCACCGATCGTTGACCGGCGGCCAGCTCGGCCAGCGGCCCGGAGCCGGTGACCAGGCGCCCGGCCAGGTCGGCGACCCGCCAGCGGGGCCGGTGCGCCAGCCGGGCACCGGCCAGCCGGATGGCCAGCGGCAGGTACCCGCACCGCCGGGCCACCTCGGCGGCGGCCTCCGGCTCGGCGGCCACCCGGTCGTCGCCGGCCACCCGGCCGAGCAGCTCGATCGCCTCCTCGGGATCCAGCACGGGCAGCGACGACGGCCGACCCCCGTCCAGGCCGACCAACCGGCGCCGACTGGTGATCAGCATCAGGCAGTCGGGACCGTTCGCCAGCAGCGGCGCCACCTGGTCGGCGTCGGCGGCGTTGTCCAGCACCACGAGGGCCCGCCGCCCGGCCAGTTCGCTACGCCAGAGCGCGAGCCGGTCGTCGAGTTCCAGTGGCACCCGCTCCGCCGGGACACCGAGCTGGCGCAGCAGGGTGGCCACCGCCGCGCCGGGGGGCACGGGCGTCCGTTCGCTGTGCCCGTGCAGATCGACGAAGAGCTGCGCGTCCGGGTAGCGGTCGGCCAGAGCGGTCGCCACCCGCACGGCCAGAGTGGTCTTGCCGCTTCCGGCCATCCCGTCGATGAGGTGGACCCGGGCGGCGTCCTCCTCGATCTCCTTCACCAACCGGGCCATCGTCTGCTCCCGGCCGGTGAAGTCGCTGATCGTCGGCGGCAGGGCGCGCACCGGGGCGACCGGCAGGGGCGCCGCGCCGGCCAACGCCAGGTCGCCGGCCAGGACCCGCTGGTGCAGATCCTGCAGCGCCGCACCGGGCTCGATGCCCAGCTCCTCGGCGTAGATCCGGCGGCCCTCGCGGTAGACGGCGAGCGCGTCCGCCTGCCGGCCCACCCCCGAGAGCGCGAGCATGAGCTGACCGCGCAGCCGCTCGCGGAGCGGATTGCGTTCCACGCTCTCGGTCAGCTCGTCGATCACGTCGGCCGACCCGCCCAGGCGCAGCTCGACGTCGACGGACTCCTCCAGCGCGGCCAGTCGCTGCTCGTCGAGGGCCTGCGCACGCCGCCGTACGCTCCGGCTGGCGATCCCGCCCAGTGCCGGGCCGCGCCACAGCGCCAGCGCGGCGCGGTAGTGCTGGCGCGCCTCGGCGAGCCGGCCGGCGGTGGCCGCGGCCCGGCCGGCCTCCACGGCGCGGGCGAAGACCTCGGCGTCGAGGTCGTCGGGCTCGATCCGGACGCCGTAGCCGACCGGGTCGGTGATGATGATGTCCGCCGGTGATCCGAGCGCCGCCAGACGCTGTCGCAAGCGCGACACGCAGATCTGGAGCTGGGTGCGCGCGGTGGCCGGCGGGTGGTCCTCCCAGACCGCGTCGATCAGCTCCTCGACCGGCACCGCCCGGCCCGCCCGTAGCAGCAGCACGGCGAGCACCGTCCGGTCCCGACCTGCGGTGATGGTGGCCTCGCCACCGCCCACCCGCAGCGGGCCCAGAATCGCGAACCGCATCTGCGCCCCCGCATGCCTTCTTGTGCAACTTCCAGCAGCGTAGCCCGACGGTCACGGATCGCCTCGGGCAGACGATAGCGATGTGATAGCGGATCGACAGCACCGGACCGGAGACTGGGCGCGGTTGTCGGTGACGGCATCCGACGGGGGCGGTGCGCCCGCCCGGGCTCCGCGCCCGGACGGGCGCACCGATGTCGATGGGCGGCCGGGCACCGGGACGGCGTAACGCCCGCGCCGCCGGCACGGCGACCATCTCGGTGACGCCGACCAGGTACGACACCAACCAGGAACCCGACCGGCGGCCTCGGCGAGCGGCGCGAGCTGACCTTCGCGCCGGGCATGGAGAACGTGGTCGAGTACACCTGGCGGCTCAACGACGGGGAGCCGGCGGCCGTGCCGGCCGGCGCGGACTGCGCCGCCACGATCACCCGCACCCCGACCGAGGTGGGCGACAACTACCTGTACGTCTCCAGCCGGACCGTGGCGAACCCGGACTGACCGACCACACGACAAGGGCGCCGGGTGCGATCCACCCGGCGCCCTTTCGCGTACGTCGAAGGTCAGCGCCGCCCGACGGTGAGCACCGGCTTGGTGACCTCGGCGAAGAAGTCCTCACCCTTGTCGTCGACCACGATGAAGGCCGGGAAGTCCTCCACCTCGATCTTCCACACGGCCTCCATGCCCAGCTCGGGGTATTCGAGCACCTCGACGTGTTTGATGCAGTCCTGGGCGAGGCGGGCGGCCGGGCCGCCGATCGAGCCGAGGTAGAAGCCCCCGTAGGTCTGGCAGGAGCGGGTGACCTGGGCGGAGCGGTTGCCCTTGGCCAGCATCACCATCGAGCCGCCGGCGGCCTGGAACTTCTCCACGTAGGCGTCCATCCGGCCGGCCGTGGTGGGGCCGAAGGAGCCGGAGGCGTAGCCCTCCGGGGTCTTGGCCGGGCCGGCGTAGTAGACGGCGTGGTCGCGCAGGTACTGCGGCATCGGCTCGCCGGCGTCCAGCCGCTCGGCGATCTTGGCGTGCGCGATGTCCCGGGCCACCACCAGCGGGCCGGTCAGCGACAGCCGGGTCTTCACCGGGTATTTCGACAGCTCGGCGCGGATCTCGTCCATCGGCCGGTTGAGGTCGACCCGGACCACCTCGGAAGTGTCCAGGTGGGCGTCGGTGACGTCGGGCAGGTAGCGCGCCGGGTCGGTCTCCAGGCGCTCCAGCCAGACACCCGACGGGGTGATCTTGGCGACCGCCTGGCGGTCCGCCGAGCAGGAGACCGCGATGGCCACCGGGCAGGACGCGCCGTGCCGGGGCAGCCGGACCACCCGGACGTCGTGGCAGAAGTAGCGCCCACCGAACTGCGCGCCGATGCCGAAGTTTCGGGTCAGCTCCAGCACCTCGGCCTCCAGTTCGAGGTCGCGGAAGCCGTGCGCGCTCATCGAGCCCTGCGTCGGGAGGGCGTCGAGGTATTTCGCGGAGGCGTACTTGGCGGTCTTCAGCGCGTACTCGGCGGAGGTGCCGCCGATGACGATGGCCAGGTGGTAGGGCGGGCAGGCCGCGGTGCCGATGAGGCGCAGCTTCTCCTCCAGGAACTGCATCATCCGCGTGGGATTCAACAGGGCCTTGGTCTCCTGGTAGAGGTAGGACTTGTTGGCCGAGCCACCGCCCTTGGCCATGAAGAGAAACTTGTACGCGTCGGCGTGCCCGTCCGGGTCCTCGGCGTAGAGCTCGACCTGGGCGGGCAGGTTGCTGCCGGTGTTCCGCTCGTCCCACATGGTCAACGGGGCGAGCTGCGAGTAGCGCAGGTTGAGCCGGGTGTAGGCCTGGTAGACGCCGCGCGAGATGGCCTCGGCGTCGGTGCCGTCGGTGAGCACGTGCCGGCCCCGCTTGCCCATGACGATCGCGGTGCCGGTGTCCTGGCACATCGGCAGCACGCCGCCGGCGGCGATGTTGGCGTTGCGCAGCAGGTCCAGCGCGACGAACCGGTCGTTCGGCGAGGCCGCCGGATCGTCGATGATCGACCGGAGCTGGGCCAGGTGGGCCGGGCGGAGGAAGTGGGCGATGTCGTGCATCGCCTCGGCGGTCAGCGCGGTCAGCGCGGCGGGCTCCACGGTGAGGAACCGTCGGCCACCCGGGCCGTTGACGACGTCGACGCCCTCATCGGTTACCAGGCGGTATTCCGTCTGGTCGGGTCCGGTCGGCAGCAGGGGGGCGTACGAGAAGGCGGCGGCACTGCTCATGACCGAAAAGCCTAGGGCAGAGCCGTCGATCGGTGACACCCGCCGGGTGGGTCGTGGGACGCCGCTCTCACCCGGCGTCACTTGCCGTCGGCGCAGAGCTCGTTCTTCGGGCCGCAGCGGCCCTGGTCGGTCGGGGGGCGCCAGGTGTCGCCCGGGTCCGGCGCGGGCACCGCACCCTCGTCCGGCGGGGGCACCCCGGCGGCGCCGGCGCCCCAGCGGACGTACCCGATCTCCCGGCCCTCCCCGATGATCATGCCGTTCGGGCCGACCGCCAGGGCGTTGGCCGAGGTGCGCAGGAGGACCAGCTCCCGACCGCTGCGCGGCTCGACCGCGATGAGCCGGGACGGCTTGTCCTCGGCGATCAGCGCCGCGTACGGGGTGAGCGCCGCGCCGGTCTTCCCGCCGGCCGGCCGGGTCCACCGGGTGCGGTCGGCCGACAGCTCCCGGCCGAGGAGCGAGTCCTTGTCGGCGCTGCGCACGAGCGCGTAGCGGTCGTCGACGGCGAGCAGCTTCTCGCCCTCGGCGCCGACCTGGAGCAGCCGGCCGTCGTACCCGTCGATCACCGCCTCGCGCCCGTCCGGGGCGACCCCGATGAGCACGTTCCGGGCGCCCTGCGGGTCCTCCCGCTGCACGCAGCCGGCGTAGTCGGCGGTCCGCAGGTTCACCCCGTTGCGGCGCCACACCTGCTGGCCGGTGGCCGGGTCGACGGCGGTGAGGGTGAAGTAGCAGGTCCCGTCGCGGGAGGTGGCGGCGATCCGGAGCAACCGGCCGCCGACCACCGCGAGCCGCTCCTCGCGGCCGGGCTCGACGTTCTGGAGAACCCGCCCGGTGGCGGTGTCCACCACGTGCACCCGGTCGTCGACCGGGAAGCCGAGCAACGGCGGGACGGGCTCCGGCCCGGCCACCCCGCTGTCGATCCGCGGCGCTCCGAGCCGCCGGGTGCCCAGCAGCTCGGGGTTGTCGGCGAGCACCCCGCTGTTCACGCCGGGCAGGAACGCGCTCCAGCGCGGCGCGGTGCCGCGCGGGTCCCAGGCCCGCAGGGTGCAGTCGGTGGACTGCACGCAGTAGGCGTCGAGCAGCAGGTTGCGGTAGGTCCAGACGGCCACCGCCCGCTCGTCGCGGCGGCGCACCACGCCGGTGGCGGGGTCGAGCACCTCGTAGCCCTTGTCCAGGAGCTTGCCCACGGCGACGACCGCGTCCCGGTCGCCGCCGGCCACCGCCGCCCAGTCGGCCTTGCGCTCCCAGAGCTGCGTGCCGTTGGCCAGGCCGCGTGCCTCGACCCGGGTGCGCTGCTCGACGATCACGGTGTCGCCGGCGATGGTGACGCTCTTCGGGGTGCCGCCGACCCGCTGCTGCCAGACCACGTCCGGCTCGGAGATCGGCTTGCTCCGGTCGACCCAGTCCCACAGGGCGGGGAACGGGTTCCACACCCCGGTGGCGGCGAGGACGACCACGGTGATGAGCCCCAGCAGCAACCAGCCGCGTACGCCAAGGCCCTTCACACCGCACACGGTAGCGACGATCACCGGTGCGCCGGCCCCCCGAACGGCCGTGTCGCGCCGCTTTCTCGGTCGGCCGCCGTGTTATGCGCCGCGGGCGGCGGAACGGACCAGCGGCAGGGTGCGGTAGGGGATCTGCTCGGCCAGGGCGATGATCGTGGAGGCGCGGCGGATGCCCTCCGAGGCGACGATCTGGTCGATGACCCGCTGGAGGTCGGTGTTCGACCGGGCCACGATGCGGCAGAGCAGGTCGCTGGAGCCGGTGATGGTGTGCGCCTCCAGCACCTCGGGGATGGCGGCCAGGTGCGCGGTCACCGGGTCGTGGCCGTGCCGCTGGCTGATCTCCAGGGTCACGAAGCTGGTGACCCCGAAGCCGATCGCGGCCGGGGAGATGTCCGGCCCGAACCCGGCGACCACCCCCCGCTCGACCAGCTTGTCGAGCCGGGCCTGGACGGTGCCCCGGGCCACGCCGAGCCGCCGCGAGCACTCCAGCACCCCGATCCGGGGTTCCTCGGCGAGCAGATCGATCAAGCGCGCGTCCAGCGCGTCGAGCTGTACATCCTGACCAGTATTCATGGGGTTTCATATTACTGAATGCACAACCTGACCAGAGTTTCCGCCGACTATTGCCCAACTGGCGGCGACGCAGCGATCCTCGCCAGAACACCAGAGCAACGGCGGCCCACGAGGCCGGCCGGTACGCAAGGGAGGCCATCATGACCCAGGCGATCGACCGACCCCAGTCGACCGAGGAGGTCGACGTCGACGCCCTCGTCGGCGCCGTCGACCACGACATCACCCGCGACCCGTTCCCGGTCAAGGGCCTCGACCACGTGCACTTCCTGGTGGGCAACGCCAAGCAGGCCGCCCACTACTACTCCACCGCCTTCGGCATGACCTGCGTGGCGTACCGCGGGCCGGAGCAGGGCTACCGGGACCACGCCCAGTACGTGCTGACCAGCGGCTCCGCCCGATTCGTGCTGACCGGCGCGGTCCGGCCGGACGCCGAGGGCAGCGAGCACGTCGCGAAGCACAGCGACGGCGTCTCCGACATCGCGCTGGAGGTGCCGGACGTGGACGCCGCGTACGCGCACGCCACCGCCCAGGGCGCGACCGGCCTGGTCGAGCCGCACGACGTCAGCGACGAGCACGGCATCGTCCGGATGGCGGCCATCGCCGCGTACGGCGACACCCGGCACACGCTGGTCGACCGGGCCCGGTACACCGGCCCGTTCCTGCCCGGCTTCGTGGCCCGCGGCCCGATCGTGGACCGGCAGCCGATGATCGACGCGGGCATCCAGCCGAAGCGCTTCTTCCAGGCCGTCGACCACGTGGTCGGCAACGTGGAGCTGGGCCGGATGGACGAGTGGGTCGAGTTCTACAAGCGCGTCATGGGCTTCAGCAACATGGCCGAGTTCATCGGCGACGACATCGCCACCGACTACTCCGCGCTGATGAGCAAGGTGGTCGCGAACGGCACCCGCAAGGTGAAATTCCCGCTCAACGAGCCGGCCGTCGCCCGCAAGAAGTCGCAGATCGACGAGTACCTGGAGTTCTACCAGGGCCCGGGCGCCCAGCACATCGCCGTGGCCACCAACGACATCCTGGCCAGCGTCGACGCCATGCGGGCCGCCGGCGTCGAGTTCCTGGACACCCCGGACTCCTACTACGAGGACCCGGAGCTGCGCGCCCGGATCGGCCAGGTGCGGGTGCCGATCGAGGAGCTGAAGTCCCGCAAGATCCTGGTCGACCGGGACGAGGACGGTTACCTGCTCCAGATCTTCACCAAGCCGGTGCAGGACCGCCCGACCGTCTTCTTCGAGCTGATCGAGCGGCACGGCTCCCTGGGCTTCGGCAAGGGCAACTTCAAGGCCCTGTTCGAGGCCATCGAGCGGGAGCAGGAGAAGCGCGGCAACCTGTAACACTGTCCGCGTGACCCAGCCTCCCCCCATGTCGACGCCGCCGCCCGCCGGGCCCCCGCCCGCGGGCGGCGGTTTCGCGCCGCCGTCCGGGCCGTACCTGCCGCCGCAGCAGCACACCCCACCCACGTACGCCGGGCTGCCGAGCTACCCCCCGCCACCCCCGGGGTACGCCCCGCACGCCGCCTTCGTGCCGCCCACCCGGGCCCCCAACGGGCAGCCGCTGGCCGGCTTCGGCGAGCGGCTCGTGGCCTGGCTGATCGACATGACGGTCGCGACCGCGGTCGCCATGGTGCTCTTCGCGCCGGTCTTCCTCTGGCTCTGGTTCCGGATGTTCAACGAGATGATGACGGTCGCCCCGGACGGAACGGTGCCCGAGCCCGACCCGGCCATGATGATGACCGACTTCTTCCTGCCGATGCTGCTGGCCGAGGCCGGCCTGTTGCTGGTGATGTTCGCCTTCTACTGGCTCTACCACGTCGAGTACGCCCGCCGGACCGGCCAGACGCTCGGCAAGAAGGCGATGAAGCTGCGCATCGTCCCGCTCGACCCGAGCGCGCCGCTGACCCGGGGCGTCCTCGGCCGGCGGTACCTGGTGGAGTTCGTCGCCGGATCGCTGGTGCCCTTCGCGAACTACGTCGACGGGTTCTGGCAGCTCTGGGACAAGCCCTGGCAGCAGTGCCTGCACGACAAGTTCGCCGGAACGGTCGTCGTTAAGGTTGCACCGTGAGCGAGCACCGCGAGGCACGGCCGTGAGCGTGCAACCCGGCTGGTACGTCGACCCCGCCGACCCCGAGACCCGCAGGTACTGGGACGGCGAGGGGTGGCTCGGCGCGCCGATCCCCGTCGACGCCACCCCGCCCGACGGACCACCGCCGCCCGAGCCGGCCCCCGCCACCGCAGCGCCGGCCCCCACCTCAGCCGCGCCGCACCCGGGCCAGCCGGCCCCGGTGCCGGGGACGCACCCCGGCGCGCCGGCGCCCGGGCCGTACCCGGGCCCGCCGGCCGGTGGCCCGGGACAGCCGTGGCCCGGGCAGACCGGCCCGTGGCCCGGACAGCCCGGACAGCCCGGACAGCCCGGACAGCCCGGACAGCCCGGCCCGACGGGACAGCCCGGCCCGTGGGCCGGCCAACCGGGCCAGCAGGGCCAGCAGGGGCCGCCGCCGGGCTGGCCGTACCCCGGCTGGCCGGGGCGACCCCCGGTGCCGCGCCCACACGGGCTGCCGCTCGCCTCGTACGGCGCCCGACTGGTCGCCCGCCTGATCGACCTCGGCGTGGTGTTCCTGCTCAACGCCGTGGTCAACGGCTGGTTCGTCTGGCGCTACGTCGAGGAGATCTCGCCGTACCTGAGGGAGTCGGTGCGCCGGTCGCTGGCCGGGGACACCTCCACCGACGGGCTGCCCCAGCCGGGCGAGCAGGCCGCCGGACTCCAGATCGCCATCCTGCTGATCGCCACCGCGCTCTGGTTCGCGTACGAGGTGCCCTCGATGGCCGCCCGCGGCCAGACCTTCGGCAAGCGGCTGGTGGGCGTCCGGGCGCTGCCGATCGAGGCGGACCAACCGCTCGGCTTCGGCCGGGCCACCCGGCGCTGGAGCACCCTCGGCCTGCCCACCCTGCTCTGGTACTGCTGCGGCCTGGGCCTGCTGCTCCAGTTCGTGGACGCGGTCTCCCCGCTCTTCGACCAGCCGCTGCGCCAGGCCCTGCACGACAAGCGGGCACAGACCGTGGTGGTCCAGTTGCCCCGCACCCGGCCCGACACCCGCACCACCCCGCGCGACCGCGCCAACCCCCCGGGAGACACCCCATGACCGACACCGGACGTCACCAGCCTCCGCTGCGGCTCACCCGCGCCGACCTCGACGCGCTGCCCAACTACGTGCCCGGCCGCAGCCCGGCCGACCTGGCCCGCGAGCTGGGCCTGCCCGAGGCGATCAAGCTGGCCAGCAACGAGGTCCCGTACGGCCCGCTGCCCGGGGTCGTGGAGGCGGTCACCGAGGCGGTCGCCGGTTCGCACCGCTACCCCGACATGGGCGTGGTAGCGCTGCGCCAGGCCCTCGCGGAGCGGTACGGCGTGGACGCCGACCGGATCGCCACCGGCTGCGGCTCGGTGGCGCTGGCCGAGCACCTGGTCCGGGCCACCTGCCTGCCCGGCGACGAGCTGCTCTACTCGTGGCGGTCCTTCGAGGCGTACCCGATCATCGCGGCGACCAGCGGCGCGACCAGCGTGCGGGTGCCGAACGACGCCGGCCACGGCCACGACCTGGCCTCGATGGCGGCGGCGGTGACCGACCGGACCCGGATGATCCTGGTCTGCAACCCGAACAACCCGACCGGCACCGCGGTCCGCAAGGCCGAGCTGGACCGCTTCCTCGACGCGGTGCCGGACGACGTGCTCGTGGTGATCGACGAGGCGTACCGGGAGTTCGTCACCGACCCCGAGGTGCCGGACGGCCTGAGCTACCTGGACCGGCCGAACGTGGCGGTGCTGCGCACCCTGTCCAAGGCCTGGGGCCTGGCCGGCCTGCGGATCGGCTGGCTGGTCGCCGAGCCGACCGTGGCCGCCGCCGTGCGCAAGGTGGTCACCCCCTTCTCGACCAGCATGGCCGCGCAGGCGGGCGCGCTGGCCGCGCTCGCGCAGGCCGACGAGGTCGAGCGCCGCTGCGCGCTGGTCGTCGCCGAGCGGGACCGGGTCACCGAGGCGCTGCGCAAGTTCGTCCCGGACGTGCCGGAGAGCCAGGCCAACTTCGTCTGGCTGCCGCTCGGCGAGCGGGCCGTCGAGTTCGGCCGGGCGTGCGAGGCGCGCGGCGTGATCGTCCGGCCGTTCCCCGGCGACGGTGTGCGGGTCACCATCGGCACCCCGGCCGAGAACGACGCCTTCCTGGTCGCCGCCGAGGCCGCGCTGGCCTGACGGCGCAGGTCCGGGGCCGGTCCGTCAACCCCCTACGGACCGGCCCCGGACGTCTCACCAGACGATATGGGAACTCCAATACCTTTTGTCCGTTTTGCCGAATACCTGAGGTGATCAGGTGCGGGCCAGCAGCACTGGCTCGGCCATCAGGAAGTACCCCTGGTCGTCGTCGTCCGGGCGGGCCCGCTCGCGGAGCCGTTCCACCGCCACGTAGCCGTCCACCGCGTGCGCCCGGCCGGGCTGCCACCCGGTCCCGTCGCGGCCGAGATCCATGGTGAACCGGGACCGCTCCGCCCCGGTGGCCGGATCGATGGTGACCAGCTCCCGCGCCCCGGTCAGCAGGTGCACCCGGCCCGGCTCGACCGCCAGGATCCGGACCTGCCCCAGGTCGTCCCGGCGCCACACCTGCGCGCCGGTGCGGGCAGACCGTCCGGTGACCACGCCGCCCGCGGCGCCCACCGCGTGCTCGCCGTCCAGCTCGCTGTCCGGGCCGTCCAGCGCGGGAGCGGCAACCGGCTCACCCGCGCCGGGGACCAGCCAGCCCCGGCCGGTCTCGTCGCCCCGCCCGGAGGTACGCAGCCCGCGGCAGGCCGAGTGCCCGTCCCGGCAGCCGAGCGGCGTCACCACGAGCTGCTCCGGGGCGTCCGGAGGGCGCCAGCGGGTCCGTACCGCGCCGGTGGCGGCGTCCCGGAACTCGACAGTTGCCGGCCCCGCGCAGGAGTCGACCCCGAGCAGCTCGCCGGCGGCCGTGGTGCCCACGTCGGCGCGGCAGCCCCGCGCCACCTCCGACCGCCACAGCCGGCGGCCGTCCGCCAGGGCGTACCCGCCCATCCCGCCGGGACCGGCCGCGACCAGCACCGTCCGGCCGTCGGCGGACCGGGTGACGTGCAGGCCGACCGGATCCCAGACCGTGGCGGCGTAGGTGCGGCGGGGCTTCGGCACGTCGCCGGGCGCCGGCCCGTCGGCCCGCCAGGCGACCCGCCCGGTACGCGCGTCCAGCGCCACCAGCTTCCCGTCGGACCAGCGACTGACCACCGTGGTGCCCTCGGCGAGCACCCCGACCAGCTTGGCCGGCCAGCGACGGTACGACCAGAACGGGGTGACCCGGTGCTTCCCGGAGACGGGCTGGTCCGCGTACACCTGGCGGGCGCCCGCGTAGACGCGGAGCCGGCCGTCCACGACCAGCGGCGCGACCGGCAGCCGGCCGATCACCCCCACCGGCGGGGTCGGCGCGGCCGGGTACGCTCCCCGGGCGACCGTCTCGACCTCGGCGGGCGCGAGGACCCGGACGACCACGGCGACCGCCGCCGCGACGGCCAGCACCGCCACGACCGCCACCATGATCCGCCGCCCCGCGGGCTTGCCCATGCCGCACCTCCGCCCGGCACCCTACCCAGCGGCGGTCCCCGGGGGCCGCGCGCCCGGCCGGGGTCAGACCCGCCGGCGGGGTCGGCTCAGGCGGCCTCGGCCGACCGGGTGGGCCCGACGGCCAGCGCCAGGTCGGCCAGGTCCCGGCGGAGGGCGCCCTCGACCGCACGGGCCGCCAGACCGCCGAGGATCAGCGCCAGCACCCGGCCGTACGGGCGGGTCGGCACCGCCTCGTGCTCGACGGTGACCTCGGTGCAGCCGCGCCGCCGGCGCTCGACGGTGCGCAGCGTCCAGGTGATCCGGTAGTCCGCACCCGCGCCCCGCGAGCTGAGCACCAGCCGCGCCGGGGCGACCGCCTCGACCACCAGGAACTCCTCGGGCTCGGCGACGCCATCGGGTCGCACCCGGGTCTCCCGCCAGGCGGTGCCGGCCCCGAGGTCGCCCGAGGTGAGGATCTCGACGTCGCCGACCGCGGAGAGCCAGTCGGCCCGCGCCGGGAGGTCGGTGAGGAGCCGCCAGACGTCGACGTCCTGCGCTTCGATGAATGCGGAAACCGTCACCGTCGACATGGCACCTCCCGTGTCGTCCACGGTACGGGCCGTCACCGGGTAAGGGGAGCCTTGCGGTGACATTTCCACCACCGGTGCCCCGATCGCGGGGCACCGGCGTGGTGAGCGGTCAGGAGCGGAAGGCGTCACCCCGGATCGCGGCGACGAACGCGGTCCAGCCCGGTGGGCTCACCGCGAGCGCGGGACCCTGGGGGTCCTTCGAGTCGCGTACGCCCACCACGCCGTGCGCGGCGACCACGTTGGTCGCCACCTCGACGCAGAGGCCCTGATCGTTGGAGCGGCTGCTGGTGCGCCAGATGGCGCCGGTCAACTCGGTCATCCTCGCGGTCCTTCCTGTTCACTCGGGTGCGCCCCGGCCCGCACCGCCGGGGCGTACGCAATCCGCGACGATCAACGGCGAAGGCAACGTCCCCGGTCGCACAGCGGGTGCGACCGGGGACGGAGAGTGAACAGGGCGACTCAGCGCGCCGGCAGGATGCTGCCGGTGACCTCGCCGAGGGCGATCGTGGTGCCGTCCGGGCCGGGCGCGGTAGCGGTGATCGTGACCGTGTCGCCGTCCTCCAGGAAGGTGCGCTCGGCGCCGTCGGCGAACTTGACCGGCTCGGCCCCGCCCCAGGTCAGCTCCAGGAACGAGCCGACCTGCCCGCGCTCGGGCCCGGAGACGGTGCCGGAGGCGTAGAGGTCGCCGGTCCGCAGGGAGGCGCCGTTGACGGTGAGGTGGGCGAGCTGCTGGGCCGGGGTCCAGTACATGGTGGCGAACGGCGGTTCGGCGACCCGCTCGCCGTTCCACTCGACCGACAGGCTCAGGTCGAGTCCGAGGTGCGGGGTGTCGTGCAGGTAGTCCTGGACCGGCGGGTCCTGGTCGGGCGCGGGCACGAAGGCGTCGGCCAGCGCGTCCAGCGGGGTGACCCACGCCGAGACCGAGGTGGCGAAGGACTTGCCCAGGAACGGGCCGAGCGGCTGGTACTCCCAGGCCTGGATGTCCCGGGCCGACCAGTCGTTGACCAGCACCACGCCGAAGACGTGGTCGGCGAAGTCCGCGACCGGGACCCGGTCGCCGAGCCGGCTCGGCACCCCGACCACGAAGCCCACCTCGGCCTCGATGTCCAACCGGACGGAGGCGCCCGTGGTCGGGCCCTGCGCGGTGGCCCGCTGGCCGGTCGGGCGCACCACGGAGGTGCCCGAGACGACCACGGTGCCGGCCCGGCCGTGGTAGCCGATCGGCACGTGCTTCCAGTTCGGCAGCAGCGGCGGCTGGCCGGGGCGGAAGATCTGCCCGACGTTCGACGCGTGGTGCTCGGACGAGTAGAAGTCGACGTAGTCGGCGACCTCGAACGGGAGCAGCAGCTCCACCTCGCGCAGCGGCACCAGCAGCGGCTCCACGGCCGGCCGGTGCGCCGGGTCGGTGAGCAGCTCGGTGACCCGCTGCCGCACGGCGGTCCACTGCGGACGGCCGAGGGCCATGAAGTCGTTGAGGGTGTGCCGGCCGAGCGCGCCGGCGGCCAGCACCAGCCCGGCGGCCTCCGCGCCCGCCAGGTCCAGCACGAAGTCGCCGATCCGCACGCCGATCCGCGGCTCGCGGTCGCCCTGCCGGAACACCCCGTACGGCAGGTTGGCCACCCCGTAGGCCGAACCCGCGGCACCCGTCACCCAGCTCATGCCGCCACTCCGCTCCGCTCCGTGGCGCCATGAGGCACCGACGCACTGAACCTGCTGATTCGCTCGCTGCGCTCGCTCATTCCTCGAAGCCCCCGTTCACCAGCCCCAGCCGGATCAGATCGGTAAGTGGTTCGGAGATGCTGCACGAGCCGTAGCCGACCCAGAGCGGGCGCTCGGCGTCCTGGTGTGCCCGGGTCTGCTCGACCACCCGGAGCGGGTCGGTGACGGCGAGCAGCTCGGCCACCGCGTCGACCTCGGCGCCCCCGGTGGCCGCCAGCGTCGCCGCCAGCACGTTGACGAACCCGTGGTGGGTGAAGCCGGTCTCCGGGTCCCGGTGCCGGATCGCCTGGTGCAGCCCGGCGGTCAGCTTGAACGGCAGCCCCCGGTCCCGGCACGCGCAGATCACCGCGGCCAGCTCCACCGGGGTCGGGAAGAGTTCGGCGGCCAGCCCGCCGGTGCGGAACTTGGCGGCCACGGGCAGCCCGCCGGCCCGCGCCGCGGCGAGGGCGTCCAGCGCACTCATCAGGCCGAACGTCAGCGGGATCTCGGCGTAGACGGTGGTGCCGCCGAGGCGCTCGGCGAGCTTGACCAGGTCGGTGAGGCCCGGCTGCGGGTCCTCACCCCGCTTGGCGACCGGGGCCTCGACCTGGCTGGCGGTGACCCCGTCCGGCGGCAGGAAGGACATGGCGAAGGGCAGGCCCTCGACGCCGGTGTCGCCGATCAGGCCGATCACGAAGCCCTCGGCCGGGTCGACCAGGCCGCTGAGCTCACCGGCCGCAACCGACGAGGCGGGCAGCAGCAGCGGGCCGACCAGGTCGGCGTACCACCCGGCGCGGTGCCGGCGATGCGCGGTCACGGCGTCCGGCAGCGCGGCGCTGCCGGGCGGAAAGACCGCCGCGTCGTCGACGAGGCCGGCGAAGAGGCGGGGCACCTGCGTTGACACGAGACAAGAATCTACGGGACGCTACAAGGAACGGACAACTACGTCCGATTATCGGACGTCACCGGCCGGAGAACGGGACATAACGGGAGGCGAGATGCCGTACTACCGCAGCGTCGGCGAGGTGCCCCGCAAGCGCCACACCCAGTTCCGCCAACCCGACGGCACCCTCTACGCCGAGGAGCTGGTCGGCCAGGAGGGCTTCTCCTCCGACTCGTCGCTGCTCTACCACCGGCACGCGCCCACGGCGATCGTGGCCGCCGAGGAGTTCACCCCGAACGCGTTCACCCGGGTCCCCAACCTGCCGCTGAAGCCGCGGCACCTGCGCACCCACAAGCTCGACGGCGCCGGCGCCGACCCGGTGCTCGGCCGGCAGTACCTGCTCGCCAACGACGACGTGCGCATCGCCTACGTGCTGGCCGACCGGCCGTCGCCGCTGTTCCGGGACGCCACCGGCGACCACTGCCTCTACGTGGAGTCCGGGACGCTGCGGGTGGAGTCACCGTTCGGCCTGCTGGAGGTGGTGGCCGGTGACTACGTCATCATCCCCACCTCGACCATCCACCGCCTCGTGCCCACCGGCGACGAGCCGACCCGGCTGCTCGCCATCGAGGCCGCCGGCCACGTCGGCCCGCCCAAGCGCTATCTCTCGGTCCGCGGGCAGTTCCTGGAGCACTCGCCCTACTGCGAGCGGGACGTCCGCGGGCCGGACACCCCGCTGCTCGTCGACGAGACCGACGTCGAGGTGCTGGTCCGCCACCGGCGGGGTTGGACCAGGTACGTGTACGCGAACCACCCGTTCGACGTGGTCGGCTGGGACGGGCACATGTACCCGTGGGCGTTCTCCATCCACGACTTCGAGCCGATCACCGGCCGGATCCACCAGCCGCCGCCCGTGCACCAGACCTTCCAGGGCCCGAACTTCGTGATCTGCTCGTTCGTGCCGCGCAAGGTGGACTACCACCCGGGCGCCATCCCGGTGCCGTACAACCACCACAACGTCGACTCCGACGAGATGCTGTTCTACACCGGCGGCAACTACGAGGCCCGGCGCGGCTCCGGCATCGAGCAGGGTTCGATCTCGCTGCACCCGTCCGGCTTCACCCACGGCCCCCAGCCGGGCGCCGCCGAGCGGTCGATCGGGGCGGAGTTCTTCGACGAGCTGGCGGTCATGGTGGACACCTTCCGCCCGCTCGACCTCTGCGACGCCGCGACCGCCTGCGAGGACGACGCGTACGCCTGGACCTGGGCGCGCCGGGCCTAGCGCCGGGGGTGGTGGCCGGGCCGTGCGAGCACGACGAACTCGGCCACCACCGTCGCCGTGATACCGGTGACCAGCGGCCACGGGCCGCCGACCAGCGCGTAGAGCACCAGCAGCACCGGGGCGGCGGCCACCGCGCACACGGCCAGGGCCAGGGCCGGATCGGCGCGGAACAGCCCCGGCACGATCGTGTCCAGCCGGCCGGGCAGCCGGACCGCGTACCGCCAGGCCAGCAGGGCCCCACCGAGCGCGGTCAGCACCGCGAAGATCCGCGACGGGCCCGGAGCGACCGGTGCCAGGAAGGCGACCAGCACGGTGGCCACCAGCGACCAGCCCGCGCCGTACAGAATCAGCTCGCGCAACCCGTCCGCGACCGTCCGGCTGGCGTGGCCGCCCGCCGGGTCCAGGACCGCCGACTCGGCCAGGTGCTCCAGCGCCACCGCGTAGCGGCGCTGCTCCAGCCGGATCACGCCCATGTCGTGCCGCGCCTCGGCCAGCTCCGGGTCCAGCCGCAGCGCCTCCCGGTAGGCCCGCTCGGCCAGGTCGTACAGCTCCAGCCGGGCCGCGACCAGACCGAGCACCAGGTGCGCCTGGGCGGTCTCCGGAGCCAGCTCCACACCGCGCCAGGCGGCGTTGAGCGCCGCCTGCCCGTTGCGCGCGCCGGCCAGGATGGCGGCGGCGCTCCGCTGGGCGTACGCGTCGTCCGGGCCGAGCGCCAGGATCTCGTCCCCGGTGCTCGCCGCGGCCTTCCACCGGCCCAGGTCGACCAGGGCGAAGCCGCGCGCCACCAGCGGCGACAGGGCACCGGGGGCGGCGGCCACGGCGGCCTCGGCGACCGGCAGCGCGTCCGCCGCCCGGCCGGCGGCGAGGTGCACCCGGGCCAGCATGGTCAACGCCCCGGCGTTGCCCGGGTCGGTGGCGAGCGCCCCGTCCAGTTCCTCGGCGGCCTCGTCGTACCGGCCCAGTTCGGCGAGGAGCTGCGCGCGCTGGACGTAGCCGTCGGCGGCGGACTGGTCGGGGGCGGCGTCGTTGGGCATCACGCCGAGCGTAACCGCCGGCCGCCGCCCCCGCCGCCGGCCCGAACGGCGGTCAGGCGCTGTGGCAGCGGGACCGGTCCAGCGAGCGCCCGCAGGTGCCCAGGCTGCACCAGCGCCGCAGCCCGCTGTCGTCCAGGAAGAGCCAGCCGCACCGCTCGTCCGGGCAGATCCGGAGGGTGAGCCGGCGCGGGTCGGCGAGCAGTTGGGCGGCACTCCACGCGACCGCGTGCAGGGGCATCCGGAGCCCGGCCGCGAGCTCCGGCCACCAGCGCCCGCGACCGTCGGTCTCGCGGCGGAACACCAGCTCCTTCGCGGCGGCCTCCGCGTACCGGGCGACCGCCTCGAACCCGTGCCGGTCGTCCGGTCCGGTGAGGCACCCGTACAGCGCGTGCCGCAGCTCCCGGGCCTCGGCGAGCACCGCCTCGGCCTGGTCCGGGTCCCGCCGGCCCAGGTGCATCAGCCGGCTCACCGAGACGTCGTCGATCAGCCCCACGTGCCCGGCCCACACGGCCAGGGTGCGGTAGCCGCGCAGCCACTCGGCGCCCGGCAACGGCGGTTCGTGCCCCCACCCGGCGAAGGTGTTGCAGAAGTCCAGCGCCGGGTGACCGCCGACGCTCCACGGCAGGCACTCGTCGCGTACCCGGACCTCGTAGACGGGCCGGCCGGGCCGGTCCAGCCGGTCGTCGCCGCGCAGGATCCGGCGGTGCACCTCCCGCAGGCGCGGCCCCGGCTCGACGCCCAGCTCGTCCACGAGCAGCCGCCGGGTGGTCCGGTACAGCCGCAGCGCGTCGGCCTGCCGGCCGCCCCGGTACAGGGCGGTCATCAGGACGGCGACGAGCTGTTCGCGGGTCGGGTGCCGGACGGCCAGGGGCATCAGCTCGGCGATCGCCCGGGCGTGCTGGCCCAGCGCGAGCTGCGCCTCGGCGCGCAGCTCGACGGCGACCAGCCGGAGCTCCTCGACGGTGCCGTGCAGCCGGTCCCGCAGCTCGCCGTCCGCCGCGTCGGCGAGCAGCGGCCCCCGCCAGAGGGCCAATCCCCGGTCGAGCAGCCGTACCCGCTCAGCCGGGTCGGCGGTGGCGCCCGCCGCCCGCACCAGCTCGCCGAACTCGTCGACGTCGACGTGGTGCCCGTCGGACTCCACGAGGTAGCCCTCGCCCCGGGTGCTGATCCGCACCCCGTACGGCGTCAACGCCCCCCGCAACCGCCCGATGTACGTCTGCACGGCGCCGCGCGCCGACGCCGGCGGCCGGCCGTTCCAGAGCAGGTCGATGAGGCGTTCGGTCCGGACCACCCGTCCCGTGTCGAGCAGCAGCACCCCGAGCAGGCAGCGCTCCTGGCGGCGGCTGCCGACCTCGACGGGCCGGCCCCGGTGACGGGCCTCGAAGGGTCCGAGCAGTCGGAATTCCATACCGGACAGGACGGTCTGGCCCGGGCCGCCGGTTGTCATCCGGCGGTGAGCGGATGGTGGGCTTCCCGGCGCACGGCCCGGCACCCGGGCGGACTCGGCCCGGCGGGAGGCGGACGAGTGGTGAGTCCGTGGTGAGCGGGCCTGGCGATCCTGGTACGGCCCTGACCTGGAACACGGATGGAGTGACCATGCGTCTGAAGATGAGCGTCGCGGTGGCGTCGGTCCTGGCCGCGATCGTCGCGGCACTGCCCGGCTCGGCGTCCGCCGCGAGCGGCGGCAGCGGCCCCGGCGCCTGGGAGCCGGCCCCGCAGGAGGCGTTCGAGATGCCCGCCGGAGCCCGGTGCGACTTCGCGGTACGGGTCGAACCGATCGTCGACGAGGTCCGAAAGCTGACCCTGGCGACGTACCCGGACGGCTCGCCGAAGCGGGAGCTGTTCACCGGCGCCCTGGTCGACCGGGTGACCAACCTGGAGACCGGAGCCACGTCCACGGCGGACGCGAGCGGCACGTCGCTGGTCGTCTACGGCACGGACGGCTCGATGACCTGGTACGTGACCGGGCCGGTGCTGCTCGGCTTCCGGGAGAACGCGGGCTCGCTGCCGAAGGGGCTGTGGATCGTGGACGGCCAGTTCACCGTGGAGTTCACGCCCACCTTCGAGAAGACCATCACCATGCTGCACGGCACGACCCACAACGTCTGCACGGACGTCGACTGACCGGGCGCGGCGACCGGGCCGTCCCGGTCGCCGCGTCACACCACCGGCGGCTCGTAGACCAGCGCCACCGCGATCCCGGTGAGTCCCTCGCCGCGCCCGGTGAAGCCGAGGCCGTCGGTGGTGGCGGCGGAGACGGTGACCGGCGCGCCGACCGCCGCGGAGAGCACCCGCTGCGCCTCCTCCCGGCGCGGACCGATCTTCGGCCGGTTGCCGACCACCTGGACGGACACGTTGCCGATCTCGAAGCCGGCCGCCCGGACCCGCCGGGCGCTCTCGGTCAGCAGGGCCACCCCGGACGCGCCCGCCCACTCCGGCTGGTCCACCCCGAAGTTGGCGCCCAGGTCGCCGAGGCCGGCCGCGGAGAGCAGGGCGTTGCAGGCCGCGTGCGCCGCCACGTCGGCGTCCGAGTGGCCGGCCAGGCCGTCCTGGTCGGGCCAGTGCAGGCCGGCCACCCAGCAGGGCCGCCCGGCCGCGAAGGCGTGCACGTCCGTGCCGATGGCCACCCGAGGAACGATCATGAGCCGAGGGTACGCGTCAGGCGCCGGTGGCCAGCAGGTGCTCGGCCAGGGCCAGGTCGAACGGGCGGGTGATCTTCAGGGCCAGCTCCGACCCGGGTACGCAGACCACCGGGACGCCCAGCTTCTCGACGAGGCCGGCGTCGTCGGTGAGCGGATCGCCGGCCGCCTCGTGGGCGGCGGTCAGCACCGACCGGCGGAAGCCCTGCGGGGTCTGCACCGCGCGCAGGGCGGCCCGGTCGACCGTGCCGAGGACCCGCTCGTCCGCGTCGACCTCCTTGACGGTGTCGACCACCGGCAGCACCGGGATCACCCCGCCATGGCCGGCGCGGACGGCCGCGGCCACCGACTCGACCAGCGCGGGTGGGGTGAGCGCACGTGCCGCGTCGTGCACGAGGACGATCTCCGGCCCCGCGGGGACGGCGGCCAGCGCGGCGGCCACCGACGCCTGGCGTTCGGCGCCGCCGGGGACGACGGTCACCGGGGCCACCGGCGCGAGCATCAGCCGGACCGACTCGACGTCGGCGGCCGGGGCGGCCACCACGATCGTGTGCACCGAGGGCGCGGCGGCGATCCGGCGGACCGCGTGCACCAGCAGCGGCTCGCCGGCGAGCGGCCGGAGCGCTTTGGGAGCGCCCGGGCCGAGGCGTACCCCGGCTCCGGCGGCAGGAACAAGGACCGCGACGTCACCGCGCGGATTGAGCTGCGCGGTCACGTCGCGGTCCTCGGATTCGTTTGCTACGGGGTGGGTACGACGACTGCTGTGGATCAGGCCTCGGTCAGCACCTTGTCGAGCAGCGTCTCCGCCTCGTCCTTGGTGCTCTTCTCGGCCAGCGCGACCTCGCCGACGAGAATGTCCCGCGCCTTGGCCAGCATGCGCTTCTCACCCGCGGAGAGACCCCGCTCCCGCTCCCGGCGCCACAGGTCGCGGACGACCTCGGCGACCTTCAGCGGGTTACCGGAGGCCAGCTTCTCCAGATTCGCCTTGTAACGCCGCGACCAGTTGGTCGGCTCCTCGGTGTGCGGTGCACGGAGCACGTCGAAGACCTTGCCCAGGCCCTCTTCGCCGACCACCTCGCGCACACCCACGATCTCGGCGTTCTCGGCGGGCACCCGGACCGTCAGGTCACCCTGCGCGACCCTCAGGACGAGGTACTGCTTAGGCTCGCCCTTGATGACCCGAGTCTCGATTGCCTCGATGAGTGCGGCCCCGTGGTGGGGGTAAACAACGGTCTCGCCGACACTGAAAACCATAGGTTCGAAACCCCTTTCGCTGTGTCTAGGGTAACACGCTCAGGCACCGATGTCTCACCGCTGTCCTGACCGTTGGCGCAGCTCAGGGGCCCTGTGAGAGGTATTTCTTCAGCTTGACAGGCGGTCAAGCCGATGGTTCCGACACGCTCCGTGACCATCGGATGACAACCCGGTAAGAGTGACGGAAGCGTTCATATCTAGGGCTATGCGCTCCTTCCATGGTAGCTCCGGAATTCCACATGCGCCCAGGTGTGGCGGTACGACCACCGGTGCGGGACCCTGGGGAGGGACTGACGTCCGCTCACCGAGACGGTTCCTGGGGGTCCGATGGGCATGCCTGACGCTGAAGGCCACGGGCCACCGGACGGGCTTCCCGACCTGCCCCCGGAGTGGGGCCGGGTGGTCGTCCCCGACGACGCCTCGGCGCTGGCCGAGGAGGCTCGCCGGGTCCGCCGCGAGCTACGCCGGGCGAACCGCCCGGCCGGCCGCGGACCCCGCCTCGACCCCGCCGGCCGGCCGTCGGTCGGCCTCCCCGTGCTGGTCCTGCTGGCCGCCGTGCTGATCACCCTCACCGGGCTGGCCGCCGTCACCTGGCCCCGGTCGAGCCGCTCCGGCGGCGCACCCACCGTGCTGCCGTACCCGACGGCCCCCGTCGGGCCGCTGCCCGCCCTTGACCTCGTCGGCCCCGACGACGCGCCGGTGCCGCTGCGCGGCCTGCTGCCCGCCATGATCGTCCTGGTGGACGCGTGCGCCTGCACGGAGCAGGTCAGCACCGCGGCGGCCGCCGCGCCGCCGGGGGTCACCGTGGTCACCGTCACCGGGGACCGCACCGCCGCGGCCGCCACCGCACCGGGGGTACGCCCGCTCGCCGACCCGGCCGGCGGCCTCCGCTCCTACCTGCACCTGTCACCCCACCCCGGCACGGCCGCCGCCCTGCTGGTGGACCGGCAGGGCACCCTGGTCCGGGTGGTGCCCGAGCTGGGCCCGGCGGCGGACTACCGCGACGACCTGGTCCGGCTGGGCGGCTGACCGCCGCTCAGCCCATCCCGTCCAGCCGGGCTTCGAGGTCGACCTGGTTCCGGAGCGCGACGAACCGGACCAGCAGCGGCCCGCCGCTCGCGCCCACCACCGAGATCGAGGCGGCGGTCGGCCCGCCGCAGCTCACCACCCGCTCCGTCCCGTCGTCGGACGAACCGGTCAACCCGACGACCACCGCGCCCGCGCCGGAGCAGCTGACCGTCAGCAGGAAGCGGTTCCCGTCCGACGCGTTCGCCCAGCGCGTCACCGGAGCCTCGCCGGGCGTCAGGCGGGACCGCTCCCGCCACACCTCGTAGAGGACCTCGCTCGGCCGCGCCACGCCGCCGGGCTCCTCGTGGATCACCACCGGCGCGTCCGCATCCGCCTCCGGCCCGGGCCGGACGGCCTGGTCCAGCAGGCGTCCGGTCTTCGGGTCCACCAGCACCGTCGACCGGACCGGGGAGCCGCCCGGGTCGACCCGGAAACCGGGTTCGAGGAAGGCACCGGCCGACGGGGTGCGCTGGGGCCCGGTGCGTCCCGGCTCCGGCGCCGCCGCCCGCCACCAGGCCGCGCCGGCCGCCAACGCCGCCACCGTCAGCCCGGCCAGCAGCGCGCGCCGGATCCGCTCGTCGGGAGCCACGCATGGAGCGTATCGGCGCGGAGCCCCGGCCACCGTCCCGTCAGTCGGTGCGCTCCAGCAGGACGGCGTAGAGCGTGAGGCCCGGCCCGAAGGCCAGCATCACCACCCGCTCCGGCGGCGTCGCGGCGCGGCGCAGCCGGTCCAGGATCAGCAGCACCGTCGGCGACGAGCAGTTGCCGTGCTCGTCCAGGACGGCCCGGGACGCCGCGAGCGCCGTCGGCGGCAGGGCCAGCTCCCGCTCCACCACGTTGAGGATGCGGGGGCCGCCCGGGTGCACCGCCCAACCGTCCACCTCGTCACGGTGCCACCCGTGCCGGGCCAGCAGGTCGTCCACCAGCCCCCGGACATGGCGCGAGAGCACCTGCGGCACCTTCGGTGACAGGCCCATCCGGAAGCCGGTGTCGGTGACGTCCCAGGTCATGTGGTCGGCCGTGGAGGTGTCGGTGACCGAGGTGACCTCGCGCAGCGCGTACCCCCGGCCGCCGGGGACGACCACGGCGGCGACCGCGGCGTCCGAGAAGAGCGCGTGCGAGACGATCTGCTGGGTGTCCACCCGGGCGCCCGGCGGCTGGATGTGCAGGCTGGTCAGCTCCGCGCAGAGCAGCAGCGCGGGACGGCCCCGGGCCGCGACGAAGTCGCTCGCCGCGCCGAGCCCGGGCAGGGCCGCGTAGCAGCCCATGTGCCCGACGAACATGCGCTGGGTGTCCGGGGCCATGCCCAGGTCCCGCGCGAGCAGGATGTCCAGCCCGGGGGTGGCGTACCCGGTGCAGGAGCAGACCACGAAGAGGCCGACGTCACCGGCGTCCAGACCGGCGGCGGTCAGCGCCCGGCCGACCGCCTCCTTGCCCAGCGGCAACGCCTCGACCTGGTAGCGCCGCATCCGGCGCTCGGTGGGCCACTCGGAGACGTCCTCCAGCAGCGGGTTCACCGCCGCCTGCCGCCGGGACACCCCGGAGTTGGCGAAGATGCGCTCGGCCAGCGCCCGGGTGGTCCCGGAGAAGTGCTTCGCGAAGAAGCCCGCCCACAGCTCGTCCTGCGCGGCGGACGGCGGCTGCGCCGTACCCAGGCCCGCGATCACCGGCACGCCCATGTCCCCCACCTCTCGACCCGCAACCCCACGCTTCACCAACGAGGCCCGCCCGCTTCCGACTGCGGGCCCGGCAAAAACCGATTCACCAAACCGCTCTCCGTCCGCGACCGCGTTCGCCGGACCTGCCCACTCCTCCCGCTCACCACCGGGGCGTCGCGCCGTCCCGGTCCGGATCGCCGCCGAGCGCGGCGATGCCGAGCCAGTCGGCGCAGACGTCGGAGGTGGCCGGGTGCAGCGAGCCGCACCGGGCGTCCCGGTAGAGCCGCTCCAACGGATGCCCCCGCCGGGTGGCCGAGGTGCCGGCCGCCTCCAGCATGGACGCCGCCACGTCGTTCGCGGTGGTGCCGGCGAGCAGCTTCGCGCGCCACACCCAGCGGTTGGTCTCCGCATCGCCGGGCGCCTCGTCGACCCGGCGGGCCGCCTCGGCCACCACCAGCTCGGCCGCCGCCACGGCCGCGTCGGCCCGACCCAGCCGGGCCCGGACCGCCGGCAGGCCGGCCAGGTCGCGGGCGTTCAGGTGCTCGGCCGCGGCGTCGATCGAGGCCCGGGCCACCCCGACGTAGACGGCCGCGTAGCTGGCCACCAGCCAGTGCGGCATGAGCTGGGCGACCACCAGGGCCAGCCCTTCCACCCCGCCGAGCAGCCGGTCGGCCGGCACGGTCACGTCCAGGTGCACGTCGTGGGAGGAGGTGGCGCGCATGCCCAGCGAGTCCCAGGTGGGCTCGACCGTTATCCCCTCCCCGGCCGGCACCAGGAACTGGGAGACCACCGACTGGTCGGCGGCGCTGCGGGCGGCCACCAGATAGCCGTCCGGGTGGCCCGCGCCGGAGCAGAACGCCTTGCTGCCCTTGAGGTGCCAGCCGCCCTCGACCGCCTCGTAGACCGTGCTGAGCTGGGACAGCCGGGCGCCGGCGCCGCGTTCGCTCATGGCCACCGCGTACCAGGCGCCCCCGGCCGCCGCCCGGAGCAGCCGGTCCCGGGCGGCCAGCGCCTCGTCCGGTACGCCGAGCGTCTCGGCCAGCTCCTCGTTCACCGCGCCGAGCGCGCCGGTGACCGAGGCGTGCATGTTGAACACCAGCGCGGTCGCACCGTTGCCCCGGGCCAGCTCGGTGGCGACCGCGGCGTACTCGGCGAAGGTGGCGCCCAGGCCGCCCAGCTCGCGCGGCACCATGAGCCCGAACAGGCCGGCCGCCCGGAGGTCGGCGAAGTCCTCGACCGGGAAGGAGCCGTCCCGGTCGTGGTCGGCCGCGCGGGCGGCCAGTCGCGGCGCCAACCTGCGCGCCGCCTCCAGCGCGTGCACAGTCATGTAGCCCCCTTCTCGGCGTCCCCTTTACCCCGGGCGGCCCGCGCTACCCGCTCCGGTGCCCACGGCCCTGGTAGAGCACGGCGGTCGACCGGGTCGGCAGGATGCGCGGTTCCCTCCGGGCGGGACGGCCGTCGCCGCGCCAGCGGCGCCACAGCCAGGCCGCTGTCCCGCCCAGCTCGGGGCGGACACCGCGCAGCCGCAGGGTCACGCCGTGCCGGGCGCACTCGGCGACCAGCGCGCGGGCGTCCACGAACAACCGTGGATCGTGGATGCCGCGCGGCACGGTGGGCAGCCGCTCACCGAGCTCCACCGCGACCAGCCGGGCCAGCAGGGTGTCGTTGAGCGTGTCGAGCACGAGCAGGCCGCCGGGCCGCAGCAGCCGGCACGCCTCGGCCACCGCGCGCCGCCAGTCCGGCACGTGTTCCAGCAGCTCGCCGGCGGAGACCACGGCGGCGCAGCCGTCCGCGAGCGGGACCGCGGTGGCGTCGCCCTGGATCACCGTCACCCCGTGCGCGGCGGCCTGGTCGAGGGCGGAGCGGGTCAGGTCGACCCCGACGTGCCGGTAGCCCTTGCCGGCCAGGTGCGGGGCGAGCAGCCCGGCGCCACAGCCCAGGTCGACCAGCAGTGCGTCCCTTTCGGACGCCGGCGGCACCATGGCCGCGCGGGCCCGGGCCAGCCAGTGCAGCATCGCGAAGGCGCCGTCTGGTCGCCACCACTCGCCGGCCAGGTCGTCGTACTGGCGGGGATCGTTGGGCGGCAGCACCCGGGGCGGGGTGGACACCGGTGCCGCGTCTCGCATGGACCGAGCGTGGCACGACTCCCCGGTAACGACCAGACTTCTCTTATGTCGATGTCGGTGTTAGGGCTGGTCAGGGCGAGCCACCCGGAACCGGCCGCCGCGGTGACCGTGGTGGCCGGGCTGCTCGCCCGGGCGGTCGGGCACGGTGCGGGCGGGGTCGCCGTCGTGTCGCTCACGGTGCTGGCCAGCCAGCTCGCCGTGGGCTGGAGCAACGACCTGATCGACGCCGACCGGGACGCCACGGTGGGGCGTACCGACAAACCGGTGGCCACCGGCGCGGTCTCGCGGCGGGTCCTGGCCCGCGCCACCGTGCCGGCCGCCGTGGCCACCCCGCTGCTGGCGCTGGCCCTCGGCCCGGCGGCGGCGCTCTGCGCCACCCTCGGCCTGGTCGCGGCGCTGCTCTACAACTGGCCGCTGAAGTCGACCCCGGTCTCGGTCCTGCCCTACGCGGTCTCGTTCGGCGCGCTGCCCGCCTTCGTGGTGCTGGCCCTGCCCGGCACGCCCGCGCCACCGGTCTGGCTGGTCGCCGCCGCGGCGTTGCTGGGCGCGGGGGCGCACTTCGCCAACGTGCTGCCGGACCTGGCCGACGACGCGCGGACCGGCGTGCGCGGGCTGCCCCACCGGCTGGGGCCCGCGGGCAGCCGGGCGGCCGCCGCCGGGCTGCTCCTCGCGGCCACCGTCGCGCTTGTCGTCGGGCCACCCGGACCGCCGTCGTGGGCCGGGCTGGCGGCGGTCGCCGCCGCCGTCGGGGTGCCGGCCGTCGGCTGGTACGTCGGACGCACGCCGACCGGGACCGGCGCCCGGCCGGTGGCCGCCTTCCGGGCGGTGCTGGTGGTGGCGCTGATCGATGTGGTGCTCCTGGTGGCGAGCGGTCGGGTGGTCTGACCGGTCCCCTGGAAGGTGGCATTACCGGGTCGGCGTGCGGCCCTCGATCAGCTCCAACTACCCTGGAGCGCGGTCTGCGCGGGTATGGCCACCCCCGTGTCCGGCGTCCGGCCGGGTGGGGATCGTGACGAGGAGGACCGACGTGACGCGCTCGATCAGGGGTTCCCGGCCGGCGGCCCTGTTGCTGGCCGGTACGGCGGCGGCAGCGAGCCTGCTGCTGTCCGGGTGTGGCGCCGGCCAGGTGGCCGAGACCGCCAACAAGATCCCGTCGGTGCAGGGCGTCAGCGTCCAGACCCCCGACAACCTCTACAAGGTGCGCGGCCTCTACATGGAGTTCCCCGGCCCGGAGGGTTACAAGTCCGGCGCCAACGCGCGGCTCAACGCGGTCATCTACAACGACAGCCAGCAGCCGGTGACCGTGACCGTCACCACCGACGGCGCCCGGGAGATCGTGCTCAGCGGCGCCGGGGCGGGCAGCGAGGCGGCCACCCCGACCGGCTCGCCGACCGAGCCGGCCTCCGCGTCACCCACCGCGACCGACCCGAGCGCCTCGCCCAGCCAGTCGCTGGGCACCAGCGAGTCCCCGTCGGCGAGCGGCTCCGCCTCGGCCAGCGGCTCCGCCTCGGCGAACCCGTCGCCGTCGGCGAGCGAGTCGGCGCCGGCCGGCCAGCCGGCCCGGATCGAGATCCCGGCCAACAGCTACGTCCAACTGACCGGCAGCAGCCCGCGGTTCCTCCAGCTCGTCGGCCTGAACCAGAGCCTGCGCGTCGGCCAGCCGGTCAACCTGACCTTCGACTTCGGGGGCGGCAAGGTCATCAAGACCGGCGCGGCGGTCGGCGTCCCGCTGACCCCGGCCGCACCGCCCTCGGCGGTGGTGCAGCCCCGCGAGGAGGAGGGCGGCGCCGGCCACCCGGGCGGCCTCATCGAGGGCGGCACCGAGGGCGGCAACCACAGCTGACGCCCGACCCAGCTCCGACGACACCGCCGGTGTGGCCAGCGCCACGCCCGGCGGTGTCGTCGTTTCCGGGTGGGCTTTCGTCGTACCGTCCGGTTAGCGTCCTGGGGTGAGCCAGCCCCGATCGACCTCCCCCCGCGCCGCCGCCGGCCGCGGCCGCGGCGCCGCCCGCGAGCCCCGCCCGGCCTACGAGTGCGACGCCTGCGGCCACCAGCCCCCCAAGTGGGTCGGGCGCTGCCCGGAGTGCGGCGAGTGGGGCTCGGTGGTCGAGTGCACGGTGACCGGCCCGCTGGTCTCCGGCCGGGTGGTCAGCTCCCGGATGCCCGCCGAGCCGGCCCGCCCGATCGCCACCATCAGCGCCGCGCCCGCCCGGGCCCGGGCCACCGGCGTCAGCGAGCTCGACCGGGTGCTCGGCGGCGGCCTGGTCCCCGGCGCGGTGGTGCTGCTGGCCGGGGAGCCGGGGGTCGGCAAGTCCACCCTGCTGCTCGACGTCGCCCAGCAGTGGGCGGCCAACGCGGGCAGCCCGTCGCTGGTGGTCAGCGGTGAGGAGTCGGTCAGCCAGGTGCGGCTGCGCGCCGAGCGGATGGGCACGCTGCACGACCAGCTCTACCTGGCCGCCGAGAGCGACCTCTCGGCGGTGCTCGGCCACCTCGACGCGGTCAAGCCGGGGCTGCTGGTCCTCGACTCGGTGCAGACCATCTCGACGACCGGCACCGAGGGCGTTCCGGGCGGGGTCACCCAGGTCCGGGCGGTCACCGCGGCGCTCGTCGCGGTCGCCAAGGAGCGTGGTGTCGCCACCGTGCTGGTCGGGCACGTCACCAAGGACGGCCAGGTCGCCGGGCCCCGGGTGCTGGAGCACCTGGTCGACGTGGTGCTGCACTTCGAGGGCGACAAGCACTCCTCGCTGCGCATGGTCCGCGGGGTGAAGAACCGGTTCGGCGCGGCCGACGAGGTGGGCTGCTTCGAGATGCACGAGGGTGGCATCAGCAGCCTGGCGGATCCGTCCGGCCTGTTCCTGACCCGCTACTCCGAGCCGGTCCCGGGCACCTGTGTGACGGTGGCCATGGAGGGGCGGCGCGCCCTGGTCACCGAGGTGCAGGCGCTGATCGGCGCCACGGTCGCCGGCTCCCCCCGGCGCACGGTCTCCGGGCTGGACGGCGCGCGGCTGGCCATGGTGCTCGCGGTGCTCCAGCGGCGCACCGAGCGGCTGACGCTGCACGACCGCGAGGTCTTCGCCGCCACGGTGGGCGGCATCCGGGTGGTCGAGCCGGCGGCCGACCTGGCCGTGGCCCTGGCGGTCGCCTCCGGCGGGCTCAACCTGGCCCTCAACCCGCAGCTGGTGGCCATCGGCGAGGTCGGGTTGACCGGCGAGGTGCGCCGGGTCGGTGCGGTGCCCCGCCGGCTGGCCGAGGCGGCTCGGCTCGGCTTCCGGCTGGCCCTCGTGCCGCCCGGCTGCGGCCCGGGCAGCAGCGGGGTGGCCCCGGAGAACATGCGGGTGATAGAGGTCACCGACGTCCGGGCGGCCCTCCAGGCTGCCGCGCGCGCGTCGGCGGAGTGACCGTCCGTAGGCGTACGGTGGGACCGGCCGGGCGATTCCGGACAGCCGGCGCAGCGGGTCGGCGACGGGGGGAGCCGGACATCGTGACACATCACAGTAACCACGAGAGCACCCACCGCACCGCAGTCCGTAGACTGTGCCCGTGCCGATCGACCGCGATGCCACCAAGCCCGCCGCGACGACGCCGCACGCCCGCACCGGCGCCGTGGGCTCTCCCGCCCGTCCCATCAGCGTGAGCGTCACCGGAAGCGTCGGCGGGGCCGGCGGCGACCCGTTGCGGGCCAACCTCGCCCTCATGGCGCCGGGCACCGCGCTGCGCGACGGCCTGGAGCGGATCCTGCGCGGCCGCACGGGCGCGCTGATCGTTCTCGGCTACGACAAGATCGTCGAGCAGATCTGCACCGGCGGTTTCCCGCTGGACGTCGAGTTCTCCGCGACCCGGGTCCGCGAGCTGTGCAAGATGGACGGCGCCGTGGTGCTCTCCAGCGACGGCACCCGGATCGTCCGGGCCGCGGTGCACCTGATGCCCGACCCGTCGATCCCCACCGAGGAGTCCGGCACCCGGCACCGCACGGCCGAGCGGGTGGCCCGGCAGACCGGCTACCCGGTCATCTCGGTCAGCCAGTCCATGCGGATCATCAGCCTCTACGTGAACGGCCAGCGGCACGTGCTGGACGACTCGGCGGCGATCCTTTCCCGGGCCAACCAGGCGCTGGCCACGCTCGAGCGTTACAAGCTCCGGCTGGACGAGGTCTCCGGCACGCTCTCCGCCCTGGAGATCGAGGATCTGGTGACCGTCCGCGACGCCGTGGCCGTGGTGCAGCGGCTGGAGATGGTCCGGCGGATCGCCGACGAGATCGCCGGCTACGTCGTGGAGCTGGGCACCGACGGCCGCCTGCTCGCCCTCCAGCTCGACGAGCTGATGGCCGGGGTGGACGCCGACCGCACCCTCGTCATCCGGGACTACCTGCCGGTGGGCCGGAAGTCGCGCACCCTCGACGAGGCGCTTGTCGAGCTGGACCTGCTCAGCGCCACCGAGCTGATCGACCTGGTCGCGGTGGCCAAGGCGATCGGCTACCCGTCCGCCTCGGACGCGCTCGACGCCGCCGTGAGCCCGCGCGGCTTCCGCCTGCTGGCCAAGGTGCCCCGGCTCCCCGCGGCCGTGGTCGACCGGCTGGTGGTGCACTTCGGCAGCCTCCAGCGCCTGCTGGGCGCGACCGTGGAGGACCTCCAGGCGGTCGAGGGGGTTGGCGACGCCCGCGCCCGGGGCGTGCGTGAGGGGCTGTCCCGCCTCGCCGAGGCGTCCATCCTGGAGCGCTACGTCTGACCCTCGGGTCAGCCGGTGATGGTGAGTTTCACGGGCTCGCTGAGCTTGGTGCCCACCCGGGCGAAGAGCTGGTACGTGCCGATCGGGGCGTACGGGCCGGCGGCCACGCCGTTGGCGCAGCGGCTCACGTCCCGCCCGTTCCAGCCCAGCTCGTAGGAGCGCTCGAAGTTGGGCGTGAACGACTGGACGTCGGAGCCCTTGCCGGTGCCGCAGGTGTCCGAGGACCACACCTTCGCCGCGCCGGCCTTGATGTAGAGCTCCTGCAGGTCGGCCCCGACGTCCCGGCTGCACGTGCGCTCCGAGATGTTCTTGACCCTGAGGCGCAGGGTGACCACCGTGCCCCGCTGCGCGGAGGCCGGCAGCGCCACCGGGGTCACCTGGATCTCCGAGTCGGCGCAGGTGCCGTCGTCGGCCACCGGGGCGGCCGGCGCGCCACCGTCGTTCGTGCCGCCACCGTTCGTGCCGCCACCGTTCTGGCCGCCGCCGTTGTCGGTGCCCGTGCCGCCCCCGTCGCTCGTCCCGTTGCCGCCGCCCGACTCGCCCGGGGTGGGCGACGGGCTGGTGGACCGCGGGGTCAGCAGCGAACCGGTCGGCCCGGGAGCGGCCGCCGACGGCGAGCCGCCCGCATTGCCCCCCGCGTTGCCCGACGGGGTGTCGGTGCGATCGGTGCCGGTGCACGAATAGAGCAGGACAATCAGGAAAAGCAGCCCGGCTCCGAAGACGACGGCTCGACGCCGCCAGTACACGGCGGGAGGCAGTGGGCCGACCGTCAGACGCATGATGCGTTCACCGTAGCGGCGCGACGCCCGGCCCGCCGGTCCGACGCGCCGAAGGCCCTCCGCCCGGCTTCCACAACACTCCACAGGGGACGAAGCGGCTCGCTGAGCGGCGCCACCCGGTCACGACCGGTCAGAGGTAGACCTTGCGCTGGTAGACGGCGTGCGCCCCCGCGACCCGGTCCAGGAAGAGCAGGCCGGCGCAGTGGTCGATCTCGTGCTGGAGCGCCCGCGCCTCGAACCCGTCGGTCACCAGCCGCACCGGGTCGCCGCTGCCCGGCAGCACACCCTCGACCACCAGCCGGCTGGCCCGCTTCACGTCACCGGTCAGGTCGGGCACCGACATGCAGCCCTCCCGCCCGGCCTTCCAGCGGCTCGCCTCCACCACGGTGGCGTTGCACAGCACGAACGCGCCGTGCACGGTGACGGCCTTCGGGTGCCCGGTCACATCCACCGCGAACACCTGGGCGCTCACCCCCACCTGCGGCGCGGCCAGGCCCACGCAGCCCGGCGACACCCGCATGGTGGCGACCAGGTCGGCGGCCAGTCGGACGACCTCGGCCGAGGTCGGGTCGACGGCCGGACCGGGCCGGCTGAGCACCGGGTCCGGCGCGGACACGACCGGGCGTACCGCTCCGGGGGCGTCGAGCTTCTCCGGCGTCCAGCCGCCCAGGCCGGCGTACTCCTCCGCGGTCACAGCAGGTCCGTGTCCGCCGGGCGGAGGCTGACCCCCACGCCCAGCTCCGCGGCGGTACGGGCGAGCCGGCCGGCCACCTCGTCGGCGCTGCCCGGCGGCAGCTCGACCTCGGCGACCACCACGTACAGGGAACCGGTCAACCGGGTGCTCAGGTCGGTCACGTTGCCGCCCGCGTCGGTCAGCACCCGGGTCATCGCCGCCACGATGCCCATCCGGTCCGCGCCGTGCACCGCCATCACGTACGGCTCGCCGCCGGGCGCGTTCTCCCCGTCGGGGGTGACCGCGCGTACGGTGGCCAGCAGCTGGCCCTCGGCGGCGAGCGGCGCCAGCGCGGCCTCGACGTCGGCGGCGGCCGGCCCCACGCAGATCAGGGTCATGGCGAAGTGTCCCCGCAACCGGGTCATCGTCGAGTCGGTGAGGTTCGCGCCGAGCCGCGCGAGGACCTCGGCGACGTCGGCCACGATGCCCGGCCGGTCCCGGCCGATGACGGTGATCGCGAGCTCGTTCATCCGGACATTCTGCCCCGTCGCCGTCGAACGGCCGCGACGGCCCGCCCGCCCCGCCCAACCCGCGGGAAAGCCGCCCGTGACATCCTTGGCGGCGCGATGTCTGAGCCCACCTTCGCCACCCTGGTCAGCCGGTGGTACGAACGCAACGCCCGCGACCTGCCCTGGCGCGAGCCTGGCATCGGCGCCTGGGCGATCCTGGTCAGCGAGGTCATGCTCCAGCAGACACCCGTGGTCCGGGTGCTGCCGGCCTGGGAGGCGTGGCTGTCCCGCTGGCCGACGCCGGCCGCGCTGGCGGAGGACACGCCGGCCGAGGCGATCCGGATGTGGGGCCGGCTCGGCTACCCCCGCCGGGCCGTACGCCTGCGCGACTGTGCGGTGGCCATCGTGGAACGGCACGGCGGTGAGGTGCCGGATCGGCTCGACCACCTGCTGGCGCTGCCCGGGGTCGGCACGTACACGGCCCGGGCGGTGGCGGCCTTCGCGTACGGGCAGCGGCACCCGGTGGTCGACACCAACGTCCGGCGGGTGGTGTGCCGGGCGATCGCCGGCGAACCCGATGCGGGACCCGCCACCCGCCCCGCCGACCTGGTCGCCACCGAGGAGCTCCTGCCCGGCGAGCCGGCCGCGGCGGCCCTGGCCAGTGCGGCGTTCATGGAACTCGGCGCGGTGGTCTGCACCGCCCGGGCCCCGCGCTGCGGGGTGTGCCCCGTGGAGTCGAGCTGCGCCTGGCGGGCCTCCGGCCAGCCGGCCCCGGCCGGCCCGACCCGCCGCCCCCAGCGCTACGCCGGCACCGACCGGCAGGTGCGCGGCCTGCTCCTCGCGGTGCTCCGCGACGCCTCCGCCCCGGTGCCGCACCAGCGGCTGGACCAGGTCTGGCACGACGACGTGCAGCGGGCCCGGGCGCTGGCCGGGCTGGTCACCGACGGCCTGGTCGAGCCGGTCGGCGAGGAGTCCTTCCGGCTCGTCGGCGACGGCCCTCCGGTCCCGCTCCCCCGCCCCTGACCCGCCGGCCCGGTCCCGGCCGGCTCAGCACGAGAAAAGGCGACGGCCCCGGCGGCTTTCGCCTGCCGGGGCCGTCGCCCTCGATCTGTTGCCCGAACCTACGCGGCGTCGTCCGCGCCCGTGGCGGCGGTGCCGCCGAGGTCCGCCGGGACCGCGTCCGGCACGGCCACCGGCCGGTCGGCGCCCCGGAAGACGAGCTTGGACTTGTCGATGTTGTCGGGGTCGCCCTCGCAGTCCACCACCACGATCTGACCCGGGGTCAGCTCGTTGAAGAGGATCCGCTCGGACAGGTTGTCCTCGATGTCGCGCTGGATCGTGCGACGCAGCGGCCGCGCGCCCAGCACCGGGTCGAAGCCCTTCTTCGCCAGGTACTTCTTGGCGTTGTCGGTCAGCTCCAGGCCCATGTCCTTGTTCCTCAGCTGCGTCTCGATCCGGGCGATCATGATGTCCACGATCTGGAGGATCTCGTTCTCGCGCAGCTGGTGGAAGACGATGGTGTCGTCGATCCGGTTGAGGAACTCGGGCCGGAAGTGCTGCTTGAGCTCGTCGTTGACCTTCTGCTTCATCCGGTCGTAGTTCGACTCGGAGTCGTCAGAGGCCTGGAAGCCCAGCGACACCGCCTTGGCGACGTCCCGCGTGCCGAGGTTGGTGGTCAGGATGATGACCGTGTTCTTGAAGTCCACGATCCGACCCTGGCCGTCGGTGAGCCGCCCGTCCTCCAGGATCTGGAGGAGCGTGTTGAACACGTCCGGGTGAGCCTTCTCGATCTCGTCGAAGAGGACCACCGAGAACGGCCGACGACGCACCTTCTCGGTCAGCTGCCCGCCCTCGTCGTAGCCGACGTAGCCGGGAGGGGCACCCACCAGCCGGGACACCGTGTACCGGTCGTGGAACTCGGACATGTCCAGCTGGATGAGGGCGTCCTCGCTGCCGAACAGGAACTCGGCGAGCGCCTTGGAGAGCTCGGTCTTACCGACACCGGACGGGCCGGCAAAGATGAACGAGCCGGACGGGCGCTTCGGGTCCTTCAGGCCGGCCCGGGTCCGCCGGATCGCCTTCGAGACCGCCTTGACCGCGTCCTCCTGGCCGATGACGCGCTTGTGCAGCTCGTCCTCCATGCGCAGCAGGCGCGAGGTCTCCTCCTCGGTCAGCTTGTAGACCGGGATGCCGGTCCAGTTGCCGAGCACCTCGGCGATCTGCTCGTCGTCGACCTCGCTGACGACGTCCAGGTCACCGGCCTTCCACTCCTTCTCCCGCTGGGCCTTCTGCCCGAGGAGCTGCTTCTCCTTGTCGCGGAGCTGCGCGGCCCGCTCGAAGTCCTGCGCGTCGATCGCGGACTCCTTGTCGCGGCGGACCTGGGCGATCCGCTCGTCGAAGTCGCGCAGGTCTGGCGGCGCGGTCATCCGGCGGATGCGCATCCGGGCACCGGCCTCGTCGATCAGGTCGATCGCCTTGTCCGGCAGGAAGCGGTCGGAGATGTAGCGGTCGGCCAGGGTGGCGGCAGCCACGAGAGCCGCGTCGGTGATGCTCACCCGGTGGTGCGCCTCGTAGCGGTCCCGCAGGCCCTTGAGGATCTCGATGGTGTGGGCCAGCGAGGGCTCACCCACCTGGATCGGCTGGAAGCGGCGCTCGAGAGCGGCGTCCTTCTCCAGGTGCTTGCGGTACTCGTCGAGCGTCGTGGCGCCGATGGTCTGCAGCTCGCCACGGGCCAGCATCGGCTTGAGGATGCTGGCGGCGTCGATCGCGCCCTCGGCGGCACCCGCACCCACCAGGGTGTGGATCTCGTCGATGAACAGGATGATGTCGCCGCGGGTGCGGATCTCCTTGAGCACCTTCTTGAGGCGCTCCTCGAAGTCACCGCGGTAGCGGGAACCGGCGACCAGTGCACCGAGGTCGAGGGTGTAGAGCTGCTTGTCCTTCAGCGTCTCGGGCACCTCGCCCTTGATGATCTTCTGGGACAGCCCCTCCACCACGGCGGTCTTGCCGACGCCGGGCTCACCGATCAGGACCGGGTTGTTCTTGGTCCGGCGGGAGAGCACCTGCATGACCCGCTCGATTTCCTTCTCGCGCCCGATGACCGGGTCGAGCTTGCCCTCACGGGCGGCCTGGGTCAGGTTCCGGCCGAACTGGTCCAGCACGAGGCTGGTCGACGGCGCGGCCTCGCCCGGCGCGGCGCCCGCCGCGGCCGGCTCCTTGCCCTGGTAGCCGGAGAGCAGCTGGATCACCTGCTGGCGGACCCGGTTGAGGTCGGCGCCGAGCTTGACCAGCACCTGGGCGGCGACGCCCTCGCCCTCACGGATCAGGCCGAGCAGGATGTGCTCCGTGCCGATGTAGTTGTGGCCGAGCTGCAGCGCCTCGCGCAGCGACAGCTCCAGCACCTTCTTGGCCCGCGGCGTGAACGGGATGTGCCCGCTCGGCGCCTGCTGGCCCTGGCCGATGATCTCCTCGACCTGCTGACGGACGCCCTCCAGGGAGATGCCGAGGCTCTCCAGGGCCTTTGCCGCGACACCCTCACCCTCGTGGATCAGGCCCAGCAGGATGTGCTCCGTACCGATGTAGTTGTGGTTGAGCATCCGGGCCTCTTCTTGGGCCAGGACGACAACCCGTCGCGCTCGGTCGGTGAACCGCTCGAACATGCCCTCGTGCTCCTCACGTGCCGTGCGCCTTGATGGTCAGATCTCGGCGGGGCCGGTGCGCGGACGTCCGGGACGGGCGTCCGTGCCTCCTTACTCTATCGCCGCGGACCGACTCCGCTGAGGTCGTGTGTCCCCGCGAATGGTCGTGCACGCGTCGTTTCTGACAACCGTCCGCGCTCAGGAGGTGTTCCGGTACCCCCGCCTGTACGCGCAGAGCGAAATTCGACCGCCGGTGGAAAAGCCCGGTCGAGGGGCTGGAGCGGGGGCGTCGGCGCCCGGCCGCGGTCTTCCACAACCTGTGGACAGAATCCCCACCGCCTGTGGACAACGGCCCCGGGCGCCGGTTTCTTCCCGTGCCGGAGCACGCTGCGCCACCCGCCCGGCACGGACCGGACAGACGGCGCGCGCGGGCGGAAACGGCGACGCCGGCCCGGAGTGGCACTCCGGTCCGGCGTCGTGTCGCCCGCTGCGGGTCGTCGGGTCAGTGCCCCGCCTTCGCGTGGTACTCGTCCACGATCTCCTGCGGGATGCGCCCCCGGTCGGAGATGTCCTTGCCGGCCTTCTTGGCCCAGGCCCGGATGGCCTTGTTCTGCTCGCGGTCGGCGGTCGCGCCACCCCGCCCACGGGCGGCCCGGCCACCCACGACCACACCGCCACGGCCGACCTTCGTGCCGTGCGCGATGTACTGCGCGAATACGTCGCGCAATTTTTCAGCGTTGGAAGCCGAGAGGTCGATCTCGTACTGCACACCGTCGAGCGCGAACTTGACGGTCTCGTCAGCGTCCCCGCCGTCCAGGTCATCGACCAGCTTGTGAATGATCTGCTTGGCCACGTCCCACATTCCTTTCGAGCAGGGTTGTGCTCCTGCAATACAAGAGCACAATAGCCCGCCCGCTGCTCGCTCCGTCAATAGGACGCGGTAACGACCCGGAGAAGCTTGTGTGCTACTCCGGCCGGACCAACGGGAACAGGATGGTTTCCCGAATTCCCAGGCCGGTCAGCGCCATCAGGAGCCGGTCGATTCCCATTCCCATACCGCCGGCCGGCGGCATTCCGTACTCCATCGCCCGGAGAAAGTCCTCGTCCAGCCGCATGGCCTCGTCGTCGCCCCGCGCCGCGAGCTGCGCCTGCGCCACCAGCCGCTCCCGCTGCACCACCGGGTCGACCAGCTCCGAGTACGCGGTCCCCAGCTCGAAACCGAGCACGTAGAGGTCCCACTTCTCGGCGAGCCCCGGCTCGCTGCGGTGGGCCCGGGTGAGCGGACTGGTCTCCTCCGGGTAGTCACAGACGAAGGTGGGCGCCTGGAGCGACGGGACCACCAACTCCTCGAACAGCTCCTCGGCCAGCTTGCCCGGGCCCCACTTCGGGTCGACGGAGAGGCCGACCTTGTCCGCGTACTCGACCAGGCGTGACCTTTCGGTGCGGACGGTGACCTCCTCGCCGAGCGCTTCGGAAAGAACCCCGAACAGCGACACCGAGCGCCACTCGCCGCCCAGATCGAACTCGCGGCCGTCGGCGTGGGTGACGACCGTCGAGCCGGCGACCGCGAGAGCGGCCTGCTGCACGAGATTTCGGGTCAGCTCCGCCATCGTGTTGTAGTCGCCGTACGCCTGGTAGGTCTCGAGCATCGCGAACTCGGGCGAGTGCGAGGAGTCGATGCCCTCATTACGGAAGTTGCGGTTGATCTCGAAGACCCGGTCGACGCCCCCGACGACCGCACGCTTCAGAAACAGTTCCGGCGCGATTCGGAGATACAGATCGGTGTTCAACGCATTGCTGTGGGTCACGAATGGGCGGGCCGCCGCGCCGCCGTGCAGCAACTGGAGCATCGGGGTCTCGACCTCGATGAAGTCCTGCGCGTGGAGGGTGTCCCGGAGGCTGCGCACGGCGGTGGCCCGGGTGCGGACCATCTGCCGGGCCTGCGGGCGGACCACCAGGTCCACGTAGCGCTGGCGGACCCGGGCCTCCTCGCTGAGCGGCTTGTGCGCCACCGGCAGCGGGCGCAACGCCTTCGCGGTCACCGCCCACTCCTCGACGAGCACCGACAGCTCGCCGCGCCGGCTGGTGATCACCTCGCCGGTCACGCCGACATGGTCGCCCAGGTCGACCAGGCGCTTCCAGTCGTCCAGCCGCTCGGCGCCCACCCGGTCCAGGGAGAGCATCGCCTGGAGTTCGGTGCCGTCGCCGTCCCGCAGGGTGGCGAAGCAGAGCTTGCCGGTGTTGCGCACGAAGATCACCCGGCCGGTGACCGAGACCCGGTCGCCGGTGGCCGTGTCCGTGGGCAGGTCGGCGTACCGCTCGCGGATCTTCGCCAGCGTGCTGGTCCGCGGGAAGCCGACCGGGTACGGCTCGACGCCCTCGGCGAGCATCCGGTCCCGCTTCTCCCGGCGGACCTTCATCTGCTCCGGAAGGTCGTCGGCGGGGTCTACTGGCAGGGCGTTCTGCTCGGTCACGGCACGCTTCCTCAGACGGAGAATTCGGGCGGGGTCAGGCCCCGAGCGTACTCAAGGGGCTGCCGGGTCGTTACGGGATAACCTGCCCGCCATGACCGACCCCACTGAGGCCCTGTCGTTCGGCGCGGCCGCCGCCGACTACGACCGCTACCGGCCCCGCTATCCCGAGGCCGCGCTGCGCTGGGCGCTCGGCGACCTCACCCTGCCGGTCCGCACCGTCGACCTGGGCGCCGGCACCGGGATCGTCAGCCGTGGCCTGCTCGCCCTCGGGCACGCGGTGACCGCCGTCGAGCCCGACCCGGCGATGCGCGCCCAGTTCGAGGCCGCCACGCCCGGCGTCGCCGCCCGGGAGGGCAGCGCCGAGTCGGTCCCGCTGCCCGACGGGTACGCGGACGCGGTGCTGGTCGGCCAGGCGTACCACTGGTTCGACCGGGAGCGGGCGCACCCGGAGATCGCCCGGGTGCTGCGGGCCGGCGGTCTCTTCGCGGCGGTGTGGAACCTCCGGGACGACCGGGTCGGCTGGGTGACCGAGCTGAACCGGATCGCCGAGATCGGCGACACCGTCAACCACCTGCGTGAGACCGTGACCGGCTTCGGTCCCCGGTTCGCGGCGCCCGAATGGGCCGAGTTCGACCACACCACCCCGCTGACCCCGGACGAGCTGCTCGGCATGGTCCGCACCCGCTCGCACTACCTGACCGCCGGACCGGAGCGCCGCCGCGCGGTCGACGCGGAGCTGCGCGACCTCCTCGCCGGCCACCCGGAGCTGGCCGGCCGGGACACGATCGACCTCCCCTACCGCACGCTGGTGGCCCGGGCGCGGCGGAACTGACCCCGCCCGGCCGGGCGCAGCCGCCCCCCGTGCGGCCGGCCGCCGCACTAGCCTCGCCTCATGGTCGACGTCACCCCGGCACTCTCCTTCGGCGCCGCCGCCGCCGAGTACGACCGCTTCCGGCCCCGCTATCCCGAGGAGGCGCTGCGCTGGGCGCTGGACGGGCTGGCCGCACCGGCCCGGGTGGTCGACCTCGGCGCGGGCACCGGCATCCTCACCCGCGGGGTGCTCGCGCTGGCGCACGAGGTCGTACCCGTGGAACCGGATCCGGGGATGCGGGCGCAACTGGCGGCCGCCACCGCGGGCACCACGGCGCTGGCCGGCAGCGCCGAGTCGGTGCCGCTTCCGGACGGATCGGCCGACGCGGTGCTGGTGGGTCAGGCCTACCACTGGTTCGACCGGGAGCCGGCGCACGCCGAGATCGCCCGGGTGCTGCGGCCGGGCGGCACGTTCGCGCCGCTCTGGAACGTCCGGGACGAGCGGGTGACGTGGGTGGCGGAGCTGACCCGGATCGCCCATCTCGGTGACAACGCCGGCGACGTGACCGAGAAGTACGCCGACTTCGGTCCCGCCTTCGAGCCGGTCGAGGTGGGCGAGTTCGCCCACGCGACCACGCTGACCCCGGACGAGGTGGTCGGCATGCTGCACACCCGCTCGTACTGGCTGACCGCACCGCCCGACGAGCGGGCGCGGGTCGACCGTGAGCTGGGCGAACTCTTCGCCACCCACCCCGACCTGGCCGGCCGCGCGGCGGTCGAGCTGCCCTACCGCACCCTCGTCTTCCGCTCCCGCCGCCGCTGAGGCTCAGAGGTTGCGCTCGTAGACCATCCGCAGGCCGATCAGGGTGATCATCGGCTCGTGGTGGGTGATGGTGCGGCACTCGCTGAGCACCAGCGAGGCCAGACCGCCGGTGGCGATCACGGCCTTCACCTCGCCCAGCTCCTCGGTCATCCGCTCGACGATCCGGTCCACCTGGCCGGCGAAGCCGAAGTAGAGGCCGGCCTGGAGGCACTCGACGGTGTTCTTGCCGATCACCGAGCGCGGCTTGGTGGCCTCCACCTTGCGGAGCTGGGCGGCGCGGGCGGCGAGCGCGTCGAAGGAGATCTCGATGCCCGGCGCGAACGCACCGCCGAGGAACTCGCCCCGGCCGCTGATCACGTCGAAGTTGGTCGTGGTGCCGAAGTCCACCACGATGCACGGCCCGCCGTAGAGGGTGTACGCGGCCAGGGTGTTGACCACCCGGTCCGCGCCGACCTCCTTGGGGTTGTCGATGGCGAGCTGCACGCCGGTGCGCACGCCGGGCTCGACGATCACGCTGGGCAGGTCGGCGTAGTAGCGGGCCAGCATGGTGCGCAGCGAGCGCAGCGCGGCCGGCACGGTCGAGCAGGCGGCCACCCCGGTGATCTCCACGGCGTCACCGGCGAGCAACCCGCGGAACATCAGACCCAGCTCGTCCGCGGTGGACCGGGCGTCGGTCTTGATCCGCCAGTTGTGCACCAGCTTGTCGCCGTCGAAGGTCGCCAGCACGGTGTTGGTGTTTCCGATGTCGATGCAGAGCAGCACGATCGCAGCCTAGACAACCGCCGGGCGGGTGGGCGCGCAGCGGCGGCCGAACCGTATCCTGAACACATCGCGGCATGAACATGGTTCTATCCACGGCACGGCCGGACGGGGAGCGGACATGTCGAGGATGTGGTGGGTCCGGGGGCGCAGCGCCCTGCTACGGCGACGCCGGCACGTGCTGGTGCTCGCGGTGCTGGCCGGTGGGGCGCTCTGGATGATCGTCCAGGCCGGGCAGTCGTGGCAACGCCACGGGCAGACCTTCCGCGGCGACCTCTACCTCAACATCGGCGCCGCCCTGATCATGACGCTCCTGACCTATGTGGTGCTCAACCCGCTCTTCCGGGAGCTCCGCACCGCCACCATCATCGAGCACCCGCGGCTGGACCGGGACGCGCTGATCCAGCGGGTGGCGCAGTCCCGCGAGGTGGTGGCCATCCTGGAGACCTTCACCAGCATGCTGGAAGGGCCGTACACGACCCGGTTCCTCGCCGCGCTGCGCTTCGCCCTGGCCAACGGCGCCACGGTCAGGGTGCTGCTGCTCGACCCGGACTCCCCCGCCGTCCGGCTCCGCGCCGAGGAGCTGCGCCGCGCCGACACCGCCGTCGCGATCATGAACAACCTCTACCACTTCAGTCGACTCCAGCAGCAGCTCGCGCCGGCCGCCCGCTCGCGCCTCCGGGTACGGATCTACGCCACCGCCCCCTCGGTCCAGATGTACCGCTGGAACGACAAGGCGTTCATCTCGTTCTTTCCCGTGCACGGCAAGACCTTCGACGCCCAGCAGCTGGAGGCCTACGTCTCCACCCCGCTCGGGGAGTTCGTCGACGACCGGTTCAGCGAGCTGTGGGAGACCGCCCCGGTGCGCGACCTCGACGCCTGCCTCACGCTCAACGTCTGCCTCCGCCGGGGCGACACCGAGCTGGAGTCCTGCGACGCCCGCTACGTCCGGCTGGACGGCACCTGGTACATCGCCGGCGGCGACCTCGTCCGCAACGTCGCCCGGCACGGGCTGGCCGGGCTGACCGTGGTGCTGCCGAACCGGCCGGAGGCGGCCGGGCAGGCGTTCGCCCTCGCCGAGGCCGACGAGCTGGAGGCCGAGATCTACCACCGCGCGCTCCAGCTCTTCCGCGCCAAGTACGGGCTGGACGCCCGGGACGACACCGAGAGCCAGGTCATCTTCAACCTGGTGCCGGCCACCGCGCTCACCGCCCGGCTGGGCTGACCCTCACTCCTCCCGCAGGTCCAGCGCGATGTCGAGGATCGGTGAGGAGTGGGTCAGCGCGCCCACCGAGAGGAAGTCGACGCCGGTCGCCCCGTACCCGGCGGCCACCGGCAGGGTGAGCCCCCCGGTCGCCTCCAGCTCCGCCCGGTCGCCCACCGCGGCCACCACCTCGCGCAGCTGCGCCGGGGTCATGTTGTCCAGCAGCAGGAAGGTGGCGCCGGCCTCGACCGCCTCCACCGCCTCGGCCAGGGTGTCCACCTCCACCTGCACGGGCACGTCCGGGAACGCCTCCCGGACCCGGCGGAACGCGGCGCCGATCCCGCCCGCGGCCACCTTGTGGTTGTCCTTGATCATGGCGACGTCGTGCAGGCCCATCCGCTTGTTGGTGCCGCCGCCGGCGCGGACCGCGTACTTCTCGAGGGCGCGCAGGCCGGGGGTGGTCTTGCGGGTGTCCAGCACGGTCGCCTTGGTGCCGGCCAGCGCGTCGGCCCAGGCCCGGGTGTGGGTGGCCACCCCGGACATCCGGGAGAGCAGGTTCAGCGCCGTCCGCTCGGCGGTGAGCAGCAGCCGGGTCGGGCCGGTCACCGTGGCCAGCACGTCGCCGCGCGCCACCCGCTGCCCGTCGCGGGCCACCAGCGACACCTCGACGGTACGGTCCGCCCGGGTCACCTCGCCCACCAGCTCGAACAAGGCCGCGGCCACCGGCAGCCCGGCCACCACGCCGTCGGCGCGGGCGACCAGGTCGGCGGTGTCGTTCTGCGCGTCCGGGATGGTGGCGACGCTCGTCACGTCGAGGAAGTTCGGGCCCAGGTCCTCGGTGAGCGCGTCGACGATCACCCGCCGAACCTGCTCCGGGTCCAGGCCACCGGCCCGCAGCGCCCGCTCCGTCGACTCCCTCACTGTTCCTCCCAGCGCTCGGTCAACAAGCCCTCCGCCCCGATGCCGGCCACGAGGTGGCCGCGCCACCGCTCGTCGGCCGTCGGGAAGTCCTCCCGCCAGTGGCAGCCCCGGGTCTCCCGGCGGGCGTACGCGGCGGCGACCAGGGTCGACGCCACCGTGAGCAGGTTCGTCGCCTCCCAGTCGGCGGTGCGCGGCACGCCCCGGGCCTGGCCCAGCTCGGTGAGGGCGGCGGCGGTCCCGGCGAGCGTCGGCGCCGAGCGGAGCACACCCGCGCCCCGGGTCATGGCCCGTTGCAGGGTCGGCGTGGCCCCGGCCGGCACGAGCCAGCCCTGACCGCCCACCCAGGCACCGACCTCGGCCGGCTTCGCCTGCTCGGGCAGCCCGGCGGCGATGTCCTCGGCGATCCGGCGGGAGAAGACCAGCCCCTCCAGCAGCGAGTTGCTGGCCAGCCGGTTGGCGCCGTGCACGCCGGTGCAGGCGACCTCGCCGCAGGCGTACAGGCCGGGGATCGAGGTGCGGCCGCGCAGGTCGGTCCGGACGCCGCCGGAGGCGTAGTGGGCGGCCGGGGCGACCGGGATCAGGTCCGTGGCCGGGTCCACCCCGATGGCCAGGCAGGAGGCCACGATCGTCGGGAAGCGCCGGGCCAGGAAGTCGCCGCCGAGGTGGCGGGCGTCCAGCCAGACGTGGTCCGCGCCGGTGGTCAGCAGCACCCGGTGGATGCCCTTGGCCACCACGTCGCGGGGCGCCAGCTCGGCCAGCTCGTGCTGGCCCACCATGAACCGCTTGCCGTCACCGTCGACCAGGTACGCGCCCTCGCCGCGCAGCGCCTCGGAGACCAGCGGCTGCTGGGCCAGACCCGCGCCCGGCTCACCGGCCGGCACGATCAGCGCGGTCGGGTGGAACTGCACGAACTCCAGGTCGGTGACCGTCGCGCCGGCCCGCAGCGCGAGCGCCACCCCGTCGCCGGTGGAGACGGCCGGGTTGGTGGTGGCCGCGAAGATCTGCCCCATTCCGCCGGTGGCCAGCACCACGGCACGGCCCAGGATGGCCCCCACGCCGTCCTCGCTGCCCTCACCGAGCACGTGCAGGGTGATCCCGCAGGCCGGGCCGAGCCCGTCCGGCCCGTCACCGGGGGCGCGCAGCAGGTCCAGCACCAGGGCGTGCTCGACAAGCCGGATCCACGGGTCGCGGCGCACCGCGGCGTGCAGCGCCCGCTGCACCTCCGCACCGGTGGCGTCCCCGCCGGCGTGCACGATCCGGTCGGCCCGGTGGCCGCCCTCGCGGGTGAGCATGAGCGAGCCGTCCGGGTTCCGGTCGAACTCCGCCCCGATCCGCATCAGCTCGCGCAGCCGGGTCGGGCCCTCCTCCACCAGCACCCGGACCGCCGCCGGATCGCAGAGGCCGACGCCGGCCACCTCGGTGTCGTACGCGTGCGCGGCCGGCGTGTCCGCCGGGTCGAGCACCGCCGCGATGCCGCCCTGCGCCCAGCGGGTCGAGCCCTCGTCGATGTTGACCTTGGTTACCACGGTGACGTGCAGGCCGGCCTCGCGCAGGTGCAGCGCGGCGGTCAGCCCGGCGACCCCGGAGCCGACGACGACCACGTCGGTGGTCTCCACCCAGCCGGGTGCGGGCGCGGCGAGCAGCCTCGGCAGGGCCGGCAGGTCGACGGTCGGAAGGTCCATGGGAACAGTCAACCCGAAGGGCTCTCGTCCCGGGCGCCGGGGGCGGGACGAGTGGTTTCGGCTACCTCGTCCGCACCGGGAGGCCCGCCGGGCCGGCCCCCTTGAGCGAGGCGGTCACCGTGCGGTCACTGAGCCAGAGGTAACAGCGCACACCCCGATCGCCGACCGCCCACCGGCCGGCACCGGGCGGGCGGACCACCACCCCGCTGCGGAACCGCAGCGTCGGGTCGTCCGGCACGCCGGCGTACGACGCCAGGACCGTGTTGCAGCCGGTGTAGAGGGGCGCCCAGTCGGCGTCCTTCGTCGGGTACGGGCGGTCCGGCGCCGCCCACACCCCGACGAACTCGGCGTCGTGCGCGGTACGGCAGTCGACCGGCGTGAGCGTCTGCACCCGGCGCGCGTCCCGGCCGGTGCGCTGGCAGCCCAGCCGCAGCGGGGACGGACCCTTGAGGGCGTCGCGCAGGCTGCCCGTCCGGGTCACCACGGTCGCCGCCGCCTCGACCGTGGCCAGCTCGGTCAGGTCACAGCGGTACCAGCGCGACCCGGCCGCCCAGCCGGGCCCGGTGGGCAGCGCCACGGCCAGCCGCAGCCGGCCGGCCCGCCAGTTGTCGCCCACGTAGCCGCCGGCCCGGATGTCGCAGTCGGCGAAGGCCGTCCGCAGCTCGGGCGAGCCGAGCACCGGCGGGCCGGCCCGCTCGACCGTGAACGTCCCCACGTGCACGGTCTCCACCCGGTGCGGCAGGTCGCAGCCCACCGGGTCGTAGCCGGACAGGCCCACGGCGGGGGTGAAGTCGGCGACCTGGCAGACCCCGGCGGCCGGGGTGAACGCGCCGGCCGGCGGCGGGGCGGCCCAGTCGTCGGTGAGATCCCCGTCCAGCCCGCCCGACGGCGCACAGCCGGCCAGCGCCGCCCCCGCGACCAACGCGGCGACGAGGCTCCGCATCGCCCGGCCCATCGCGCCTCCCCCAGCCCGACGACCGTCGATTCCGACGGTCCGACAAGGGTAGCGGGAAATGACCTTCCGGTGACAGACCGTGCGTGCGGCCCGGGATCAGTTGAGGGCGGCGGCCAGCGGGTTGGGAACCGGGTCGCCGGCGGTGCCCGGGGCGGCCGTGGTCGGGTCGGCGGTCAGGTCGACGACCCTGTTGTCGGCGTCGACGTGCACCACCCGCGGCTGGTAGGAGCGCGCCTCGGCGTCGTCCATCTGCCCGTACGAGATGAGGATGACCAGGTCACCCGGGTGCACGAGGTGCGCCGCCGCGCCGTTGATGCCGATCACGCCGCTGCCCCGCCGCCCCGGGATCACGTACGTCTCCAGCCGGGCGCCGTTGGTGATGTCGACGATCGCGACCTGCTCGCCGGGGATGAGGTCGGCGGCGTCGAGCAGGTCCTCGTCCACGGTCACCGAGCCGACGTAGTGCAGGTCGGCCTGGGTCACCGTGGCCCGGTGGATCTTCGACTTGAGCATGGTCCGGAGCATCGGGGTGCCTTTCCGAGGGATCTGGTCGGGTCAGGAACGCGGGGCGAGGTGGATCGCCGTGTTGTCGATGAGGCGGGTGGCGCCGACCCAGGCGGCGACCAGCAGCCGCGCCGCGCCGGAGACCGGGCCGGGCTCCAGGTCGGCGTCGGTGAGCACCAGGTAGTCCAGGCGGGCGCCGGGCGTACCCGAGTCGAAGGCCCGGTGGGCGGCGGCCAGCACGGCGCCGGCGTCCGCGCCCCCGTCGGCGGCCTCGGCTCCGGCCCGCAGCGCGGCGGAGAGGCTCAGCGCGGCCCGCCGCTCCTCCGCGGACAGGTAGCGGTTGCGGCTGGACAGGGCCAGCCCGTCCGGTTCGCGGACGGTCGGCACGCCGACGATCTCCGTCGGCACGTCCAGGTCGCGGACCATCCGCCGGACCAGGGTGAGCTGCTGGTAGTCCTTCTCGCCGAAGAAGGCGAGGTCGGGGCGGGTGAGCTGGAGCAGCTTCATGACCACGGTCAGCACGCCGTGGAAGAAGCCGGGGCGGCTCAGCCCCTCCAGGTCCTCACCGAGCGGGCCCGGGTTCAGCCGCACCGTCGGCTGGCCCTCCGGATACATGTCCTCCACGGCGGGGGCGAAGACCACGTCCGCGCCGGCCCGCCGGCAGATCTCCAGGTCGGCGTCGAGGGTGCGCGGGTACCGGTCGAAGTCCTCGTTCGGGCCGAACTGGAGCGGATTCACGAAGATCGTCACGAGCACGTGGTCGGCCTGCTCCCGGGCGGCGCGCAGCAGGGTCTCGTGCCCCGGGTGCAGCGCGCCCATCGTCATCACCACGCCGACCGTGCCGGTGAGGCCCTCGCGGGCCGCCGCCAACTCCTTGCGGGTGTGCACCAACTCCGCCATCAGTGCCTCCTCGGTTCGGGACTGCGGGGCTCGCAGGACCGGCTCACGCCGGCACCTGCATGCCGTCCAGGACGTCCAGCAGCAGCGCCGCGTCGACCGGCCGCAGCCGGCCCGCCGCGACCGCCCGGTCCGCCGTCCGTCGGGCCAACGCCAGGTAGGGGGGCACGGATTCCGGGGCGGTCGCCGCCAGCCGCTCCAGGTGCCGGCGCACGGTGCCCGCGTCGCCCCGGGAGACCGGGCCGGTGAGGGCGTCGTCACCGAGCCGCAGCGCGTTCTCCAGGGCGGCCCGCAGCAGCGGGGCGAGCACCTTCTCCGGCCGGTCCACCCCGGCGTCGCGAAGCCGGTCGGCGGCCTCGTTGACCAGGGTCACCAGGTGGTTCGCGCCGTGCGCCAGCGCCGCGTGGTAGAGCGGCCGGTCGCCCTCCGCCACCCACTCCGGCACACCGCCCAGGTCAGCCACTAGCCGGGCGGCGAACGCGCGCAGCTCGGCCGGGGCGGTCACCCCGTAGGAGATGCCGGCGAGGCGGGAAAGGTCGTCCGGCGTACCCGTGAAGGTCATGGCCGGATGCAGCGCGAGCGGCCGGGCGCCGGCGGCCGCCGCCTCGGCCAGGACGGCCAGCCCGTGCGCGCCGGACGTGTGCGCGACCACCTGGCCGGGGCGGAGCGCACCGGCCTCGGCCAGGCCGGCCACCACGCCGGCGAGGGCGTCGTCGGGGACCGCCACGACCAGCAGGTCAGCGGCGGCGCGCGCCACGGCGGCGGCGGAGCGGGTGGGGGTCTGCGGCAGCAGCAGCGCCATCCGGGCCCGGGTCGCGCCCGAGGCGCCGGCGGCGGCGACCACCCGGTGGCCGGCGGCGGCCAGGGCCGCGCCGAGCACGGCGCCGACCCGGCCGGCGCCGATCACGCCGACCGTGAGGGTGCGCGGGAAGACGAGCGGGGCGTCGGCGGCCCGCGGTGGGGCGGCCGTACGCGAACGCAGGGGTGCGCTCATGGCAATCGATCCAGTCCTCGAAGGGGGTACCGGTCGATCGCAAGTATGCGCCGGGGCCACAGAGCCGAAACAAGGATGTGTGAAAACCTTCACCGACAGCGCGGAGGGGCCGCTCCGGAGGCGCGGAGCGGCCCCTCCTGCTACGTCAGCGCGGGCTGCGGAGGAACCCCGCGTCGACGAACTTGAAGTCCGTGTCGGGGCGCGCCCCGCCGTCCTCGCCGAGCGTCTCCGGGGTGTTCCGCCCGTCGTGCACCACCAGCAGACCGCCCGGGAAACCGGGCAACGGGGTGGCCGTCACGGCCGCACCGTCGCACTCCTGCGCGCCGTCGACTCGGCCGTCGACCACCGCGAACCGCCCGATCGGCCGGTTGGTGCGCCGGTCGTAGGTGTAGAAGGTGTCGTCGCCCTGGCTGGAGACGATCAGGGTGCCGGTGAACCGGCCGGTCCGGTGGATGGTCAGCCCCTCGACGTCCTGGGCGATCCGCCCGCCGACGCCGGGATCGGCGGAGTAGTCGGTGACACAGTCGTCCTCCTCGGCGCCGAAGGCCGCCGGGACGCCGTACTCGCGGACCCGCTCCACCGACCGCGGGGCGCCGGCGAACCGGCCGCCGACCAGCGGGGTCCGCCACAGGCCGACCTTCTCCTGGGCCAGGTAGACCACGCCGGTGGCCGGGTCCACCACGGTCCCCTCGACCTGCGGGCCGTCGCCCGGGTCGGTGCACGGCGACCAGGCGGTCCCGTCGGGCAGGGTGAACGTCGACGGCAGCACCAGCCGGTCCACCGGCCGGTAGCTGACCCGGCCCGCCCGCTCCACCAGCCGGAACACCCCCACCTCGGGGGTGCTGCGCCGGCTCACCACCGCGTACGCGGCGCCGTCGGTGTCGACGAACGTGCCCAGCCCGTACGCGGTGCGCTGCTCGTTCACCTCAGCCTGGTCCCGGCTGAACGCGAACGGCACGTCCGGAGCGGTGACGTCGGTGAGCAGCCGGGTGCCCGGGTCGATCCGGTAGAAGCGCAGCTGGTCGCGCCCCCGGTCGGTGACCACGGCCAGGTCGGCGGCCCGCCCGGCCAGCCGGAACCCGGCCACCAGGTCCACGTTGTTGAACCGCCCGGACTCGTCGTCGGGTCCCGGCGCCGGGGGCGTGGCGATCGCCTGCCGCTCGTGGGCCCGCAGGTCGTACACCCGCAGGCCGCCGTTCTTCGCGGTGGCCACGACCAGGCTGCCCGCCCGGTCGGTCGGGTGCACCCAGATCGCCGGGTCGTCGGCGTCCGCGTCGCCGCCGGCCTCGTCGTCGAAGAGGGAGGCGGTCTCGGTCACGGCCCGGACCGGGCGCGGCGCGGCTTCCGCCGGCGCGGCCACCGCGGGCGTGGCGGCCAGCAGCAGCGGTACGACGGCGAGCGCGGGGATTGCGGTTCGTCTCATGTCCGCTGACCGTAGGGTCGGCACGGTGACGCCCCCTGAACGAGGAATGAACTGATGGCGCTCCCCTGGCGCGACGCGATGTCGAAGGCCCTCTACGGGCCGGACGGCTTCTTCGTCTCCGGCCCGGGCCCGGCCGCCCACTTCCGCACGAGCGTCCACGCGTCCCCGCTCATCGCCTCCTGCCTGTCCCGGCTGCTGTCTTCCGTCGATGCCGCGCTCGGTCATCCCGCTCGTCTTGACGTGGTGGACATCGGTGCCGGTCGGGGCGAGCTGTTGCGGTCGTTGTCGGTCGCCGTGGGGGCTCCGCTGGCCGAGCGGGTACGGCTCATCGCCGTCGAGAAGGCGCCCCGCCCTGTGGACCTGCCGGCGGAGATCGAGTGGGTGGACGAGATCCCGGAAGGCGTCACGGGTCTGCTGGTGGCCACCGAATGGCTGGACAACGTTCCGCTGGACGTCGCCGCGTACACCCCGGCGGGCTGGCGGTATCGGTTGGTGGACCCGGCCACGGGTGCCGAGTCGACCGGTGATCCGGCGAACGCCGAGGACGCCGACTGGCTGGACCGGTGGTGGTGGAGCCGGTCGGGCCGCCCGGAATCCCCCACCGGCACACGAGCCGAGATCGGCCGAACCCGCGACGAAGCGTGGGCGGCGGCGGTGGGACACCTCGACCGGGGGCTCGCGTTGGCCGTGGACTACGGACACCTGCGGGACGACCGGCCGGTCGCCGGGAGCCTCACCGGATACCGGAACGGGCGGCAGGTCGCGCCCGTGCCGGACGGGTCGTGTGACGTGACGGCGCACGTGGCCATGGACTCGGTCGCCTCCGCCGGTGAGCGGGTCGCGCGGTGTGCGTACACCCTGGTGTCGCAGCGGGAGGGGCTGCGGGCGCTCGGGGCCGACGGCGGGCGACCCCCGCTGAGCCTGGCCTCCCGGGACCCGGCCGGCTACGTGCGGGCGCTCGCCGCCGCGTCGGCGGTGGCCGAGCTGACCGACCCGGCCGGCCTCGGCGGGCACTGGTGGCTGCTGCAACCGGTCGACATCGCCCTCGATCCGCTCATGGCACGATGACGGGCATGACCACCGACGCCGGCGACCTCCGCGAACTGACCGTCGGCACCGGGGCCGGCGGGGAGCAGCTCGGCACCGACATGGTGCTCAACATCGGGCCGCAGCACCCGTCGACGCACGGCGTGCTCCGGCTGAAGCTGGTGCTCGACGGCGAGCGGGTGGTCTCCGCCGAACCGATCGTCGGCTACATGCACCGGGGCGCGGAGAAGCTGTTCGAGGTCCGCGACTACCGGCAGATCATCGTGCTGGCCAACCGGCACGACTGGCTCTCGGCGTTCTCCAACGAGCTGGGCGTGGTGCTCGCCGTCGAGCGGCTCATGGGCATGGAGGTGCCGGAGCGGGCGGTCTGGCTGCGGATGGCGCTCGCCGAGCTGAACCGGGTGCTCAACCACCTGATGTTCCTCGGCTCCTACCCGCTGGAGATCGGCGCGATCACGCCGATGTTCTACGCGTTCCGCGAGCGGGAGACCATCCAGGCGGTCATGGAGGAGGTCTCCGGCGGCCGGATCCACTACATGTTCAACCGGGTCGGCGGGCTCAAGGAGGAGGTGCCGGCCGGCTGGACCACGCGGGCCCGGGCCGCGATCGGCGAGGTCCGCCGCCGGATGCCCGACCTGGACAACCTCATCCGGCGCAACGAGATCTTCCTGGCCCGCACCGTCGGCGTGGGCGTGCTGTCCGCGGCCGACGCCGCCGCGTTCGGCGCCTCCGGGCCGGTCGCCCGGGCCTCCGGGCTCGACCTGGACCTGCGCCGGGACGAGCCCTACCTGGCGTACGACCAGCTCGACGTGCCCGTGGTTACCAAGACCGCCGGGGACTGCCACGCCCGCTTCGAGGTGCTGCTCGACCAGGTGTACGCCTCGCTCGACCTCGCCGAGCAGTGCCTGGACCGGGTGGACCGGCTCAGCGGGCCGGTGAACACGCGGCTGCCCAAGGTGGTCAAGGCGCCCGAGGGGCACACCTACGCCTGGACCGAGAACCCGCTCGGCATCAACGGCTACTACCTCGTGTCCCGGGGCGAGAAGACCCCGTGGCGGCTCAAGCTGCGCACCGCGTCGTACGCCAACGTGCAGGCGCTGGCGACCCTGCTCCCGGGCTGCCTGGTGCCGGACCTGATCGCCATCCTCGGCTCGATGTTCTTCGTGGTCGGCGACATCGACAAGTAGCCCGGGGCTCAGCGCCAGCGGTCGGTGCCCCGCGCTCCCCCGGCCCGGGGGGCTTCGTCGCGCGGCGGGTAGCCGTAGCGGGCCGGCTCGGGCTCGACCTGACGCCACTCGGGCTGGCCGCTGCGCTGCGTCGGTGGCCGCCACTCGTCCGGCACCGGCACCCCGCCGGCCGGGAGCGCCGGCCGGCCGTCCTCAATCCGGCCGCCGGCCGCCTCCCCGGAAACGCCCCCACCGCGGACGGCCGCCCAGCGGTCCTCGACCCGGTACTCGGTGCCCCCGCCGTCGGCGTGCACCTCGGCCCGCCGCTCCCCGACCCGGATCTCCCGGCCGTGCTCGTCGTCGCGGACCGCGGCCCACCGGTTGCCGGTGCGCAGCTCCGACCAGTAGTCACCGTCCGGGTCGTCGGCCACCGCCCGGCCGGGCTGCTCGGCCGGCGTCCAGCCCGCACCGGTCCCCGCCTGCTCGCCGTAGCCGCCCCGGTCACCCTGGCCCGCCCAGCCGCCCGGCCCGGTGCGGTCGCCCTGCCCCGCCCAGCCCACCTGGCCGCCGTGGACGGCTTCGTCGCGCGGGGTGGGGGCCCAGCCGGCCTCCTCGCCGCCGCCGGGCGCCGGCGGCCAGGACCGGTCGCCGGCCGGCCCCTCCGGGCCCGGTCGCCAGGTCCGATCGGCGGCCGGTCGGGATCGCTGCTCGCCCGGACCGGCCGACCAGGACCGGTCCTCGGCCGGGTCGCCGGACCAGCCCCGGTCGTCGGCCTCCCGCGCGGACCAACCACGGTCGTCGCCGGCCCGGCCGACGCCCGCCCACGGGTGCTCGCCGCCGGGCGCCCCCGACCAGGAGGCGTCGTCCCGGGAGCCGGACCAGCCGCCGCCCACCTGCCCGGACCGGGACCGCTCGTCGTCGGCGCTCCGGTATCCGGCACGGGGACGCTCCTCCGGCTCCGCGCCGCTCCACGGACGCTCCTCCGGGGCCGGAGACCAGCGGCCGGCGTAGCCGCCGTAGCGGGCGCCGGCCGGGTCGGCGTCCCCGCCCACGATCGTGTGGCGGGTGGTGACGTGCACGGTCTCGGTGTGGTGGACCACCCCGACCTGCCGGGGCTCCGCCCGGACCTCCGGCTCCGGAGGGCGGGGGGCGCCGTAGACACCGGACTGCGGGCGGTCGGCGCCGCAGACACCGGACTGCGGGCGGTCGCTGCCGTACACCCCGGACTGCGGGCGGTCGCTGCCGTAGACCCCGGCCTGGGGGCGGTCGGCGCCGTGGCGGGGGTTTTCGGCGGCGGGGTCGGCGCCGTACCGGGCGGCGGGCTGCGGGCGGCGGCTCGCCTCGTCCTCGTCCCGGGTGGGCTGCCCCCGGCCCGGCTCGGTGCGGGCGCGCCCCTCGTCGTAGGGCTCGGCGGCCGGCACCCGGGCGCGGCCACCGGGCGGTTCCTCGGCGGCGGACGTGGTCAGCCCCGCGGCGGCGGCGATGCCGGCGGCCGCGGCGTCGAGCCGGCGGCGCAGCGCGGTGACCGACTCCTGGGTCCGCTGGGCCTGGTCGAGTGCCTGGTTGCCGCGCTGGGCGGCGGCCACGATCTCGCTACGCAGCTCCCGGCGGAGCTGCTCGATCTCCTCGCGCAGTTCCTCCGCACCGGAGACCCCGCCGCCGCTCTCCGCCCGCAAGGCGATGGAGAGGCCGATCAGCACGACGGCCAGGATCGCCAGCACGGCGCCGAACCGGAGCGGGCCGTTGCCGTCGGCGACCAGCAGGATGAGTGCCGCCAGGGGCGCGAGCGCGACGCCGATCCAGAACAGGACGGTCAGCAGCTGCGGACTGCGGTTTTCGGCGGGGGCGACCGAGGCGGGCATGGCTGAGCAGACTACCGAGAGTTGCCCCGGTAGGGAACGGGCCGAAAGCATCGATGTAAACGCCGGTGACCTGGGCTTCCCTCCCGGCCCCTGCGGCTGCCCCGCACCGGCGGGCCCGGGGGCCCGCCGGTGCGACGGCGGTGGTCAGCTTGCGGCGAGCGCGGCGTCGGAGGAGAACACCAGGCCGACGCTGGCCGCGCCGGTCTTCAAGGCGTTCTTGGTCTGCGGGCCGCCCGCGTCGAGCGAGCTGAACGAGCCGGCCTTGAGGTCGTAGACCTCGACGAGGCCGGCCTGGCACTTCGGCCGCTGCGGGCACTCGGGCGGGCCGGCCAGCACGGTGGCCGTGCCGGAGCACTTGGCCGCCAGGTCGGAGAGGCTGGCGACCTGGTACTTGTCGGCGAACGCCTTGGTGACCGCGAAGGCGTTCTGGTCCTGCGCCTGGGCGGGCTGGCCGAAGCTGATGCCGACCTTGTCGCCGGCGGCCTTCAGCGCGCTGACCGTCTTGTCCAGCTCGGGCGAGGAGACCGGCTGGGCGTCCTTGCCGTTGGCCTTGGTGTTGAGGAACTCGGCCATCGTCGCCGCGTACTCGGGAACGACCTGGATCTGGCCCTTCTCCAGGGCCGGCTCGTAGAGCTCGCGGTTGCCGATGGTCTGCACCTTGACCTGGTAGCCGGCCGCGGTGAGCGTGATCTTGTAGAGCTCGGCGATCGTCTGGCTCTCGCTGAAGTTGCCGGCGCCGACCGTCACCTGGCCGCCGGGGCCCTTCTCGACGCCCTCGGTCACCCCGTTGGCGTCGGCGAACTCCTTCGCCGCGACCTGCGGGGTCTTCCGGTCGACGTCGACCGCCCGGTTCAGCTCGATCAACTTGGGGGTGTCGAGCTTCGCGGAGACCTTGTCGAGCGCGGCGACGAGCTGCGGGGTGGCCGCCTTCGAGTTGATCGCCGGAATGACGTTGTCGGTGTTCTGGAGCTTCTTGTCGTCGGTGAGGACGACCAGCTTGTCGCCCGCCACCGGGGCGCAGCCGGCCCCGGAGGCACCCTGCTCGGGGGCGTCGGTGCCGGAGGAACCGGCGCCACCGCAGCCGGTGAGGAGACTGGCCGCGGCGAGGGCGCCGAGCGCTCCCGCAGCCAACCGTGAACGTGCGCGCATCAGTTGCCCGCCTTCCGTGTCCCGGCGCGGCCCGTCCCGGGCCGGCCGCGTGTCCGACGGGCGATCCGATCGAACGCCCGCGACTCCAGCCAATATCTTCCGGGCCCGACCGACAACTTCGAGCGAGATTCGTCACCGGATCGTCATTGGTGCCGGCTCAGGTGCCCGCCGTGGCGTCGGCCGCGCGGCGGGTCGCCGCCCGGCGGGCCCGGCGCAGCGGGCGCGGGGTGGCCGCCCGCTCCACCAGCGCCAGCACCCCCTCGACGAGCAGCGCCAGCCCGGCCACCAGGACGCCGCCGGCGATGATCTGGCCGCCGCCGGCCGCGATGTCGAGCCCAAAACCGGCGCGGATGATCTGCCCGAGCCCGCCGCCGTTCACGAACGAGGCCAGCGCCGCGGTGGCCACCACCTGCACGGCGGCGGTGCGGAAGCCGGCCGCCAGGTAGGGCACCGCGAGCGGCAGCTCCACCCGGCGCAGCACCTGCCCGCCGGACAGCCCCATGCCGCGCGCCGCGTCCCGGGCCTCCGGATCGGCCTGCCGCACCCCGGTGTACGCGGTGGCCAACAGCGGCGGCACCGCGAAGACCGCGAGCGCGACCACCACCGCCGGCCGACCGAAGCCGAGGAACGTCAGCGGCAGGATGGTCAGCAGGGCCAGGGTCGGGATGGCGAGAGTGACGTTGGACACCAGCAGCACCAGGCCGCCGCCCCGGCCGGTGTGGCCGAGCCAGAGCCCGATGGGCCAGGCCACCAGGCAGCCGAGCAGCACCGCCAGCGCGGACATGGTCAGGTGCTCGCCCAGCCGGTCCAGGATGCCGCCCGGGTTGGACCAGTTGAGCGGGTCGTTCAACCAGACGACCGCCTGCTGCACCGGGTTCACGAGCTCCGCCTCCGCAGCCAGGGGGTGAGCATCCGGCCGACGCCGGCCAGGATCAGGTCGAGCACCAGCGCGAGCAGCACGCAGAGCACCGTGCCGGTCATGATCTCGGCCTTGTAGAAGTTGTTCTGGAAGCCGGCGAAGATGAGCTGGCCGAGGCCGCCCCGGCCGACCACCACGCCGACCGTGACCAGCGCCACGGTGGAGACCGTGGCGAGCCGCAGGCCGGTGAGGATGCCGGGCAGCGCCAGCGGCAGCTCGATCCGGAGCAGCCGACCCCAGCGGCCGTAGCCCATGCCCTCGGCGGCCTCCCGCACTTCGGGAGGCACCTGGTTCAGCCCGGCCAGGGCGTTGCGCACGATGACCAGCAGCGCGTAGAGCGCCACCACGGTGAGCACGGTGATCGCGCCGATGCCCAGGTAGGGCGCGAGGAAGGCGAACAGCGCCAGCGACGGGACCGTGTAGAGCACCCCGGTCAGGGCCAGGATCGGGCCGGCCAGCGAGCGGAACCAGTACGCGGCCACGGCGAGCGGCAGCGCCACGAGTGCCGCGATCAGCACGGCCCGGGCGGTCAGCCAGGTGTGCTCACGCAAGGCGGCGAGGATCGTGTCAGAGTTGTCCCGCACGTACTGCCAGGAGAACCACGGGTTACCGGGCGCGGCCCGGTAGCTCAGGTGGAGGGACACACGTGGACGTTACCCCGGCCGCCGGACACGGCGCGGCCTCGATCACCCTGGAGCGCATCCGCAAGCGCTACCCGGACGGCACGGAGGCGGTGCGGGAGCTGAGCCTGGAGGTCAAGGCCGGCGAACTGGTGGTGCTGATCGGCCCCTCCGGCTGCGGCAAGTCCACCGTCCTGCGGATGATCAACCGGCTGATCGAGCCCACCGACGGGCGGATCCTGCTCGGCGACGACGACGTCACCCGGGTCGACCCGGTGACGCTGCGCCGCCGCATCGGCTACGTCATCCAGAACGTCGGCCTCTTCCCGCACCAGACCGTCGCCGCCAACGTGGCCACCGTGCCCGGGCTGCTCGGCTGGCCCCGGGAGCGGACCCGGGCGCGGGTGGACGAGCTGCTGGAGCTGGTCGGCCTCGACCCGGGGCAGTTCGGCCGCCGCTACCCGCACGAGCTCTCCGGCGGCCAGCGGCAGCGGGTCGGCGTGGCCCGCGCGCTCGCCGCCGACCCGGTGGTGCTGCTCATGGACGAGCCCTTCTCGGCCGTCGACCCGATCGTCCGGACCCGCCTCCAGGAGGAGTTCCTCCGGCTCCAGGCCGAGGTCCGCAAGACCATCGTGCTGGTCACCCACGACCTCGACGAGGCGGTCCGGCTGGGCGACCGGATCGCGGTGCTCTCCGAGGGCGGGCGCCTGGAGCAGTACGACGTCCCGGCCGCCCTGCTCGGGTCGCCCGCCTCGCCGTTCGTCCGCGAGTTCGTCGGCGCCGACCGCGGCATCCGCCGGCTGGCCGTCACCCCGGTGACCCGCGAGGTGCTCGACCCGCTCCCGGCCGGCGGCGTGGCCGACCTGCCGACCGTGCCCCTGGGCGGTTCGGCGTACGACGCGCTGGGCGATTTGCTCACCTCGGGCGCCGAGCAGGCGGTGGTCACCGAGGACGGCAGGCCGGTGGGGCTGCTCAGCCGGGCCCGGGTGCTCGGCCTCGGCGTGCTGGACTGAAAGGTCCAACCCACGCCGCGCGGGGCGGACCGGTCAGGCCCGGCCGCCCAGGCTGGCCAGGCCGACGATCCAGCCGGCGAAGAAGCCGTAGGTGACCCCGGTGCTGGCGGACTGGAAGGCGGCGAAGAGCGAGCCGTGCGGCCCGAGGAGGGTGGCCAGCAGGGCCGTGACCCCGGCGGCCTGGGCGTACGCGCCCCAGCCGGAGAAGAACTGGCTGCCCGAGCTCTCCACCCGGGCCACCTGCGGGCCGGGCAGCAGGTAGAGCAGCGCCGCGGCCAGCACGACCAGCAGGATCGCCCGCAGGTTGGTGGCGAGCACGCCCTGCGACGGGTCGTCGGCGTGCAGCCGCCAGGCCGGCCAGGCGAGCAGCCGGAGGAACCAGCCGCCGGCCCCGGTCGGGTCGGTGTGGTCCTGCACCCAGCCCACGTACGTGGGGCTGCCGCCGACCGCGACGAGCAGGAGCACGGCGAGCGTGCCGGTGCCGGCGGCCGTGCCGTACGAGGCCACGGTGCGGGGGCGGTTGGTGAGGGCCATGGGGCGGTCAGTTCCCGGCGCACCGCGCCGGGCAAACCTGCGTACCCGGTCTGCCGCCGAGGGCCGGCGGGTGGCCACCGCTCAGTGCTTCATGAGGTAGTCGATGAAGGCGGCGCGCAGCAGCGGCGCGGACTCCTCGTAGCCGTGCCCGGCCATCTCCCGCCACAGGGCGTTGGCCTCGTCGATGATCGGCCCGACCGAGTTCGGGGCGCCGTCCAGGATCGAGGCCTCGTCCGCGTTGGGCATGTGCCGCAGCACCGACCAGAAGAACTCGACGTCGCGGCGCTCCCGGGCCAGGTGGAACGCCTGCTCGCGCAGTTCCTCGGTGGAGAGCTTGTCCAGCTCGTCGAAGGTGCGGCCGCCGGGGGCAGGAGTGTCCGTCATGCCGCCGAGCCTAACCGGCGAGATCACCTCCGGCCCGCCGGACTCGGCGCCGGCGGCCGCCGGGGTCAGCGGTCCCCGGCGTCCCAGCGGCGCGGCTCGCTCTCCCAGCGCGGCGACTCCCACGAGTCGACCGTGTCGGTGTCCCGCACCGGCAGCACCGACGGCCAGGCGTCCCCCGGTTCGGGCGGTGGGGTCAGCGCCCAGCCGGTGCTGATCGCGCCGTCGCCGGCGGGACCGGTCGGGCCGGCCGGGAGCGCGTTCGGTGGCGCCGGCCGGGGCCGCCCGAACGTCTCGACGAGCCGGGTGACCAGCAGTCCGGCGCCGAGGGTCGCCCCGCCGACGGCCCACCGGCTGATCGTCCAGTCCTGTGCCACGGCCCAGGCCAGGAAGACCTCCACGGCGCAGACCGCCAGCAGGGTGCCGAAGATCCCGCCCCGCCGCCCGTACGCGCTGGTGCCGCCGAGCATGACCGCGCCGATCGCCAGCACCGACCAGTCGAGGCCCGTGGTGGGGGCCACCGGCCCGTCCGCGTTGGCGGCGATGAGCACCCCGCCGAGCACGGCCAGGACCGTCGAGCCGACCAGGGCCAGGGCGGCCACCGTGGCGGCCGCGGCACCGCGCCGCCGGGCCGGGTCGGCGACCGGCCGGAACCGTCCGAGCAGCCGGCGGACCGGTTTGATCGCGCCGAAGAGCCCGCCCAGGACGGCCACCGCGGCGAAACCGACGAAGAGGTAGAGGGCGGTGCGGCGGGGGTCGTAGCCGCCCTGCACCACGATCGGGGTGGTCCGCCGCTCGATGTACACGATGACGCCGGCCGCGCCGGCCAGGCTGGCTGCCCAGGCGGGCACGTGCAGCACCACCACGGCCAGCGCGAGCGCCAGCCCGCCGAGCGCCGCCACCGCGAGCGCCGGTAGCAGCGCCTCCCGCAGGCCGCGGTCGCCCTGCTCGGCGAAGTGCAGCGCGGCGGCCAGCGCGACCGGCCCGACCGCCAGGTTCACGGCGGCGGCCCGCAGGCTGAGCCCGGCGGCCAGGGTGAGCAGCCCGAGCCCGGCCACGTCGACCAGCAGCGTCTTCAGCGCGTCGCCCCGCAGCGCGTCCGCGTCCTCGCGCCAGAGCAGCCAGGTCACCGCGGCCAGCCCGAGCAGCAGCAGGAACTCCCAGACCACGTGCACGGCGATCCGGTCCCGGCCGGGCTCGCCGTGGCTGGGGTCGTCGAAGACGTTCTCCAGCACGGCCGCGGGTATTCCGGACGACGTCTCCACCGGCGCAGTCCGGCCCGTCTCGTCGTACCCCATGGCCCGCGCCTCCCACATGGCCGGCCGCGTGGTCCGACGCGCGGGCGGACCGGCGGCGGCCGTTGCTCTCCGGTCGCCAGGCACGGTACCTGCGGGGGGAGACGCTGGGAACCCCCTGATCAGAGGCGGCCGCGCGGAGTCTCCCGGTCGCCGGGCTCGCGGTCCTCGTCGTCCTCCTGCTCGGGGACCCGGCAGGACCGCTCCAGCCAGAGCGCCGCCGCGACCAGGGCGATCGATGCGAGCAACCCGGCCCCGCTGGCCGGCCGGTCGCCGACGGCGGCGTTGGTCCGCTCGACGAAGAGCCAGCCGGTCAGCCCGGCGTAGAAGCCGGCGAAGATGGCCCCGGCCAGGGCGGACGCCTTCGCCAGCACCACGAAACGGGCGACCAGCAGGGGGTTCACCGGGTCACGGCCGGGGCGGCGCTCGATGCGACCGCGGGTGTTGACCGCCGCGTACCCCTCCAGCACGGCCAGGCCGGCCAGCGTGACGACCGGCAGCCAGGGCAGGTCGGGGGCCATCTCGTAGTAGAAGGCGCTGATCAGCAGCCAGGCCAGCGCGGCGGCGGCCAGCGCGGCCACCACCAGCGTGGAGATCCGGGTCGGACCCATCCGGAAACGGTCCGGGTCCCGGGGGGATTGCGCCTGGCTCATGCCGTCCGGCTCCACAGGGTCATGTGTCCGACTCTAACGCCAGATCGGGGCGCGGACTGAGTTCCAGCGCGTCGGAGGCCAGCGGCTCGGCGTTGAGCAGGTCGGTCAGCCAGCCGTGCCCGGGCAGCCGGCCGTGCGGCTCGATGTCGATCCACGGCCGCAGCACGAAGGCCCGCAGGTGGGCCCGGGGGTGCGGCAGCGTCAGCTCCGGATCGCCGCTGCGCACCGGCTCCCCGGCCGCGTCCCAGACCGCGATCACGTCCACGTCCAGGGTGCGCGGCCCGTACCGCCGCTCCGGGTCGCGCGTGCGCCCGGCCGCCGCCTCGGCGGCCCGGGCCCGCGCCAGCCAGTCGCGGGGGGTCGCCGCCGGGTCCCCGACCAGCACCGCCGCGTTGAGGTACGCGGGCTGGTCGGCGTCCCCCCACGGTGGAGTCTCGTAGACGCCGGAGACCACCAGCACGGTGTCGCCGAACGAGGCCACCGCGGCGCGCAGATGGGCGAGGCGGTCGCCCAGGTTGCTGCCGATCGACAGCACGGCCCGGGTCATCGGGTACGCCGCATCGTCACCGCAACGTCCCGGAACGTGTGCGGGATCGGGGCCTCCGGCTTGTGCACGGTGACCGTCGCGGCGGCGACCAGCGGCTCGGCCAGGCAGACCGCGAGCAGCCGGTCGGCGAGCGTCTCGATCAGGTTGACCGGCTCGCCGGTGACCACGGCGACCAGCTTCTCGGCCAGCTCGCCGTAGTGCACGGTGTCGGTCACCTCGTCGGACCGGGCGGCCGGGGCGAGGTCGAGTTCGAGCACCGCGTCCACCACGAACTCCTGGCCCTGGGCGCGCTCGAAGTCGTAGACGCCGTGCCGGCCGTGCGCACGCAGGCCGGTCAGCTCGATCCGGTCGGTCATCGCTCGTCCTCTTCCGTGGTGGGCCGGGCCAGGCGGGGGCGGCCGGTGGCCCGCCAGACGGCGAGCGCGTCGGCGGTGCCCCGCACGTCGTGCACGCGGACCCCCCAGGCGCCGGCCGCCACGGCGAGCACGCTGGTGGCGACGGTGGCCGCCTCCCGCTCCGCGGTCGGCCGGGGTTTGCCGTCGGTGTCGGCCAGCAACCGGCCCAGGTAGGACTTGCGGCTCGACCCGAACAGCAGCGGGAAGCCGAGGTCGACCAGCTCGGGCAGGCGGGCGCTCAGCTCCCAGTTGTGCGCGGCGGTCTTGGCGAAGCCCAGCCCCGGATCGACGATGATCCGGTCGGCGGACACCCCGGCGGCCAGGGCGTCGTCGACGCGCCGGCTCAGCTCGGCCCGCACGTCGGCCACCACGTCGGTGTACCGGGCCAGGTCCCGCATCTCGCGCGAGTGGCCCCGCCAGTGCATCAGCACCCAGGGGCAGCCGGCGTCCCGGACCACCCGCGCCATGTCCGGGTCGGCGAGGCCGCCGGAGACGTCGTTGACCACGTCCGCGCCGGCGGCGAGGACGGCCTCGGCCACCCGGGCCCGGCTGGTGTCGATGCTGACCGGGATGCCGGCGGCGCTCAGCTCGCGGATCACCGGCAGCACCCGGGCGATCTCGGTCTCCGCGTCGACCCGCTCGGCGCCCGGCCGGGTCGACTCCCCGCCCACGTCGACCAGGTCCGCGCCGGCCGCCCGCAGTCGCACTCCGTGTGCGACGGCGGCGTCCAGGTCGGCGTATCTGCCGCCGTCGGAGAAGGAGTCGGGCGTGACGTTGAGGACGCCCATCACCACCGGGGCCTCCGCCCGTACCAGATCGGTCACGGACCCGACAGTACCGGTCGGCACGGGGGCTTCCGGCGGCCCGGGCGACCCCGCCGGACGGCGCCCCTGACGTGCCGATTGGAACAGGTGTACGATCGGTCTTCGGGCCCGTTCCGGGTCGACTCTTCGCGGGTTGTCGCAAAGGGGACCGGGCCGTACGCTTTGGAATTGCCCAGCATCGAGATGGCGAAGCCTGGAGGGAGGGCCGAAGCGGGACGAATTCCCCCAAAGCTCGCCACCCTGTGTGGTGGGTGACGAACGCAGCGTCGTCGACGCTGTGTGGAACGAGCACCATCCCGCCAGGCTTTGCCCACATGCACCACCGCGGCGCCGCCGGCCGCGACCTTGGGGAGGTTTTCCAGTGATCGCCATCGAGCTCATGGGGACGGCGTCCACCGCCGTCGACCACGCGCTCCACACCCTGGCGTCGACTCCACTCGCCGAGCCGGCCCCCAAGGGCATCGACACCAGCGGTGTCGTCTCCTTCTTCGCCAGCAAGATCGCGCCGATCCTGCTCGCGGTTCTCGGCGTGATCTTCATCGGCCGGGCCAGCCGGGGCGAGATCTCCAAGGTGCTGACCAGCTCCGCCATCGCGATCATCGGGTTGGCCTTCATCGCCGGCGCCGCCACACTCTTCTTCGTCGGCGACTACCTCATCAAGCTGATCTTCGAATAGGCGTTGGGCGACGATGCGGCTGCGCACCGACGACGACATCTACCGGGCACGCCTCGTCTACCTGGGGCCGCCCGGGTACACCCTTCCCGTCCACCTGCCGTACGCCCAGTACGGCCTGTTCATGCTGCTCGTACCCCTCTACATGTTCATCCACTGGTTGTTCACGCTCCAGGTCGAGCTCTTTCCCGCCTGGGAGATCTCGCTCGCCATCGTGACCACCTCGTTCATCTTCCGGTACGTCGACCCGGACCGGCCGGCGCGCATGGTCATCCGGACCGCGCTGACCGACTGGCGACGCACCCGGGAGCCGGCCGCCGAGCTGCGCGACCCGCGCCTCGTCGCGAGCCGGATCAGGATCCGGGAGGAACTGGCATGACCGGGCGTACGCCGACGGCGCAGACGAACGACGCGGGTGAGGCGGTCGCATGAGTCGCTCTTCCACGCCGGGATCCCCGGCCGGACGTCCGGCCGGGCCCTACGGTAACCGTGCGCGGTCGTTCGACTACCCACCGGACGAGGAGCTGGACGAGGCCACTCTCGACCCGGCCCTGGTGACCAGCCCCCAGCACGGTCGCGTCGGAGTCTTCCAGCCGCCCCGGCCGCTGGCTCCCCGCGGTGCCGAGCAGCGCGAGCCGGCGGTCGCCGACGGCGGCGACATCGACAGCCCCTTCCTCGACCTCTTCGGCGGCGCGCAGCCCCGGGTCCGCCGGCCCGCGAGCCCGCCCGCCGGCCCGCCCGTTCCGGTGGAGCCGGTGGTGGCGCCGCCCCGGCGCGGCGTCGGCCGTGAGCCGCTGCCCATCCCGCACCAGCACGCCGCCCCGGCCGAGCCGGCCCTTCCGGCCCCGCCCGCCGCCCCGATCGAGCCGGCCCTGCCGGCACCGCCCGCCGTGCCCGCCCTGCCCTCGGAGCCAACCACGGCCCTGCGGGAGGCGCCCGGCGTCCGCCCGGTGGGCCGGCCACGCGAAACGCCTGAGGCGGCCCGGCCGCCGGCGCACGCCGCGCCCGAGCAGCCCGCTCTTGAGCCGCCCGCCCGCACCCGGGTGCCGCACCAGGCCGGCGACCGGCTCCCGGCGCTCCGGTCCACCGTCGAGCCCGAGCCGGCCGAGTTCGAAAGGCCGGTCGAGCGCCCCGGCCGCCGGGCCGACCGGCGGGCGACCGAGCCGGCCCGTCCCGACGGGCGCGAGATGGCCACCGCCACGACCCGTGAGGTGACCCCGCCGCCCGGCCGGGAGGTGGCCCCGCCCCGGCAGCGGTCCCCGGAACGCGGCGGGAAGCCCGCCAAGCCGGTCCGGGTCCGGGCCCCGAAGATCAAGTTCGGCGATCGGGACCCCTCGGTCGAGCTGGCCATCACGGAGATCGCCGGCCACCTCACCTTCACCCCCAACACGGTCACCGCCTGGTACTGGCTGCCCGAGGTCCGCTGGGCGTTCCGCCCCGACGCCGAACGCGAGGCGTTGCTCTCGGCGATCTCCGAGCAGTACGCCGGCCTGGCCGGCTTCCGGCTGCACCTGCGCCGCACCACCCGACCGTTCCCGGCCGACGAGTGGGCCCGCACCATCGACGCGCACACCGCCGCGCCGCTGCCCGACGTGCCCGGCACCACCGGCTGGGCCGACCACCTGGTCGCCGCGCAGCGGCACCTCATGGCGGTCAACCACGCCGAGGGGCAGACCTACCTCGGCGTCACCTTCGCCCGCCGCTCGCTGGGCGACTCGCTCACCGAACGGCTGCTGCGCACCTTCGGCCGCGGCACCGCCGACGGCGAGCGGCGCCGGCTGGGCCGCACCGTCGAACAGTTCGACGAGGTGCTCGGAGCGTTCGGCATGCGCGGCCGCCGGGTCACCGCGCAGGAGCTGGAGTGGCTGCTCTACCGCTCGGTGGCGCTGTGCATGGCGCCGCCCGGCGTGCTGTCCCCGATCACCAACGGGCGGTGGGAACGCGGCGACCTGCTGGCCCTCACCGAGCAGGTCGAGCGCTACCGCACCCCGTACGGCTCGACGGTGAAGCTGGTCAACCGGATGACCGGCGAGGAGCGGCACGTGGCCGTGCTCGCGGTCGGCCGGATGGAGCCACTGGAGATCCCCGAGCGGCACGAGCCCTGGCTGCACTTCCACGAGCGGCTGCCGTGGCCCATGGAGCTCTCCACCCGGGTCGACATCCTCGGCCCGGGCGACTCCTTCCGGAACCTCGAACACCGGCTCCGGATGATCCGCTCCCAGCAACTCGACTACGCCGAGCACGGCATCGACGCGCCGCCCGAGCTGGAGCGGCTGGCCAAGCGGGCGCTGGTGATCGGCGACGAGATGACCACCGGCCTGCCGGTGGACTCGGCCCGCGCGCACGGCTGGCACCGGATCGCGGTCGGCGGCCGGACCCGCGAGGAGTGCCTGGAGCGGGCCCGCCGGCTCATCCAGCTCTACTCGCGCGAGCTGCGCATCTCGCTCCAGCACCCGAAGAACCAGGACTGGCTGGCCCGCGAGTTCATCCCCGGCGAGCCGATCGCCAACACCGGCTACGTCCGGCGGATGCCGGTCAACCTGCTCGCCGCCGCCCTGCCCCAGGCCGCCTCCACGGTCGGCGACCGGCGCGGCGACCTGATCGGGCGGACCGCCGGCACCTGCCGCCGCCCGGTCTTCCTCGACCTGCACTTCCCCATGGAGGTCCGCGAGCGCTCCGGCCTCGCCGTCTTCGTCGCCGAGCCGGGCGGTGGCAAGTCCACCCTGCTCGGCGCGCTCGGCTACCTGGCCGCCCGGCGCGGCGTGCAGGTGACCCTGCTCGACCCGTCCGGCCCACTCGCCCGGCTCTGCGCCATGCCCGAGCTCGCGCCGTACTCGCGGGTGCTCAACCTGACCGGCTCGGAGCAGGGCACCCTGGCGCCGTACGCGCTGATCCCCACGCCGCTGCGCAGCGAGTTCGGCGCCGGGGCGTCCGGCGACCGGGAATTCGAGATCGCGGTCTCCAACGCCCGCGCCGAGCGCCGGATGCTGGTGCAGGACATCTGCATGATGCTGGTGCCGCCGCAGGTGGCCCGGGAGGCGTCCACGGCCACCCTGTTCCGGCACGCCGTACGCCAGGTGCCGGCCGAGGAGACCTCCACCCTGGACGACGTGGTCGCCTGCCTGCAGGGGCTCGACGACGACGCCGGCCGGGAGCTGGCCAACCTGCTCCTCGACACCGCCGAGATGCCGCTGGCCATGCTCTTCTTCGGCCGGCCACCGGAGGGGCTGCTCGGCGCCGACGCGGCGCTCACCGTGATCACCATGGCCGGGCTCCGGCTGCCCGACCTCAAGATCGAGCGAGAATACTGGTCGGCCGAGGAGGCCCTGGCCCTGCCGATGCTGCACACCGCGCACCGGCTGGCCGTCCGCCGCTGCTACGGCGGCTCGATGTCCTCCCGCAAGCTGGTCGGCCTGGACGAGGCGCACTTCATGGAGGGCTGGCGCTCCGGCCGGTCGTTCCTGGTCCGCCTGGCCCGCGACTCCCGCAAGTGGAACCTCGCCGCGCTGGTCGCATCGCAGAACCCGAAGGACATCCTCGGGCTCGACGTGCAGAACCTGGTCTCCACCGTCTTCGTCGGCCGCATCGCCGAGGACACCGAGATCGCCTCCGAGGCGCTGCGCCTGCTCCGGGTGCCGGTCAACGACGGCTACGAGGCCACCCTCGCCTCGCTGTCGCAGGCCGACAGCGGCTCGGCCGCCCGGCTCGGCTTCCGCGAGTTCGTCATGCGCGACGTCGACGGTCGCGTGCAGAAGGTCCGGGTCGACGTGTCGTACGTCGACGGGCTGCTCGACCACCTGGACACCACCCCCGCCGCGGTCGCCCAGGCCGCCGGGCAGCTGCCGACCGTCCTGGCTGATCTGGAGGCGTGACATGGCGAGGGCCCGGGCACGGATCGCGGCGCTCCTCCTCGCACTCGGCCTGTTGGCCGGGGCCACCATCTCCTGGCCGCTGGTCGGGGCGACACCCGCGTACGCCGCCGCGCCGACCGCCCAGGCCCGGGCCGAGCTGTGCAGCACCAAGCAGTGGCAGGCCGACTTCCGCGCCTGCGTCGCCAAGCTCAAGGCGGTCAGCGAGGACCAGGTCGAGTGCCGCAACGCACCGGTGCCCGGGGCGCCGGACTCCGGTCTGGCCGGCTGGTTCGCCTCCCGTCCCGACTCCGCCAAGCAGCCCGGCCCCAAGGGCCTCTACAGCGACTACGGGTACGCCGGATACAGCTACACGACGTACGACGTCGACGGCGGCTGCGCCTCCTCGGTGCTGCATCCGGACTACCGCTTCACCACCATGGTCGCGAACGGCGAGTTCATGTTCGCCAACGCGATCATCGGGGCGTCCAACGCGCTTCGCGAACGTGCCTGGGACCCGCGGACGATGTGGCGCTGGGCCGACCCGCTGGTGGAGCAGGCCACCAAGGCCGTCTACCAGAAGGTGTTCAGCGTCTTCGGCATCATCACCATCTGTGTGGTCGGCCTCTACCTGCTGTGGCGCTCGCGCCAGTCGGACATGAGCAACGCCATGACCACGGCCGGCTGGGCGATCCTGGTGATGGTGGCGGTGACCGCCCTGGCCGCCTGGCCGGTCAAGTCGGCGAACATCGCCGACAGCACCCTGATCACCACCCTCGGCGTGGTGCACGACGCCGTCGGCCCGGCTTCCCGGGACACGCCACCGGGCCAGTGCGATGATCCGAACCCCGCGGCGTGCAAGGACCACCGACCGCCGGCCGTGCGGGCCAGCGACACGGCGACTGAGACGATGCTCTACCGCAACTGGTTGCGCGGAGTGCTCGGCTCCGCCGACAGCGAGACCGCCAAGAAGTACGGCCCGGCGCTCTATGACGCCAAGTCGCTGACCTGGGATGAAGCCGAGTCGATCCGCGCGAACCCCGCAACCCGTGATGTGGTCATCAAGGCCAAGCAGCAGCAGTGGGCCCGGGTGGCCGAGCAGATCAAGTCGGAAGATCCGGAGGCGTACGAGTACCTCCAGGGCGTCCGGGACATGGACCGGATCGGGGCCGGGTTCATCGCGGTGCTGGCCTCGCTGCTCTTCGCGATGTTCGACCTGACCGCCTCGGTGCTGGTGCTGCTCGGCTTCCTGATCTTCCGGTGGGCGGTGATCGCCGCGCCGATCCTGGGCACGGTCGGGCTCATGCGCCCCGCGAGCGCCGGCCTCCGGCGCCTGGCCAATGCCGTGGTCGCCGCGGTGTTCAACATCGCCATCTTCGGCACCGGCGCGGCCATCTACCTGTTCGCCGTCGATCTGATCATGAACACGCCCACCCTGCCCGGCTGGCTCCAGGTGGTCCTGGTCTGGCTCTGCGGCGTGGTGGGCTGGCTGCTGCTCCGCCCGTACCGGCGGATCACGCAGCTCGGCGGCAAGGACAGCAGCGAGGCGGTCAGCTCGGCCGGGTCCTGGCACCGGCGGTTCTTCCGGGACATGCGCATCGCGGCCCGCCTGGACGTGGCCGAGCCCGGTGGCACCGCCGAGCCGGCGATGGGCCGGCGGCGCGCCGTGACCGCCGAACAGCGCAGCCTGCGGCCGGAGGCCCGGCACGAGGACCCGGCGCACACCGTCCGGGTGGTCGAACGGGAACGGCCCGACGGACGGGACGGGCCCGAGGACGCCCCGCCGGCCGAGCGCGGCTCGGGCCGCACGGCCGCGCCCCGGCAGCGCCGCGGGTCGGCGGGCTGGACCGGGCCGGACGTGCCCGAGGAGGCGCCCTCCTTCGCCGTCTACCGGCCGGACTCGGCCGAGCGCGCCCCGGCGCCGAAGCCGGCACCGCGGATCCGCTCCGAGGCACGGTGAGACCGGTGCGACGGGCACTGGAATTCCTCGTCACCCGGGTCCTGCGCTCCCGGCTCGGTGTCGCGCTGGTGATCGCCGTCCTGGTCTTCGGCGTGATCGGCGCGGCCCGGCTGGTCTCCGGCCCGGTCGACCCGACCCTCGGTCTGAGCACCCGCCCGAGCCAGCCGATCAGCACGGTGGACCCGCATGCCGGTGACGACGGGGTCCTGTCGAGCCCGCCCGCGGCGGTCTCGCCGAAGACCCGACCGGGCGAGGCCACCCCGGAGCAGACCGCGAGCCGGTTCACCACCGCGTGGCTGACCGGTCCGGGCAGCAGCGGCGAGACGTGGCAGTCGCGCCTGCGACCGCTCTCCACGCCCGCCCTCCTCGACAAGATGACCGGCGCCGACCCGGAGAGCGTGCCCGCCAGCCGGGTGGCCGGCGCGGTCACCCTCCGGCCTCGGACGGAGTCCTTCGTGGAGGCGCTGGTCCCCCTCGACGACGGCCGGCTCCGGCTCGAACTGGTGGCCACCGACGGCCGGTGGCTCGTGGACGCGGTCGACTGGGAGCGGCAGTGAACGCCACGCCGGGCGTCACCGCGCCGGTCCGCCGCAAGCTGCGGGTCGGCGTGCTGCTCACCGCGGTCACCACGGTGCTCACCCTGCTCTGCTGCGTCGGCGGCGCGGGCGCGTTCCTCCTCACCGAACTAGGCGGCGACCAGAAGGACGGGGTGCTCGCCGGCCTGAACTGCGACCCGGCCTATCAGGTCAACCTCACCGGGGACATGCCGCGCTTCACCGAGTACGGCGACGCCCAGCTCCGCAACGCCGCCGTCATCATCAAGGTCGGCCAGGACATGAAGGTGCCCGCCCGCGGCTGGGTGATCGCGCTGGCCACCGCGATGCAGGAATCCGCGCTGCGCAACCTCGCCAACAGCACCGTGCCGGCGTCGCTGGCCCTGCCGCACGAGGGCGTCGGCGCCGACCACGACTCACTGGGCCTGTTCCAGCAGCGGCCCGGCTGGGGCAGCGTCGAACAGCGGATGACGCCCTCGTACACGGCGCGGAAGTTCTACGAGAAGATGGTCAGGGTGCGGAACTGGCAGGACCGGCCGCTGACCGTGGTGGCGCAGCGGGTGCAGGTCAGCGCCTTCCCGGACGCCTACGCCAAGCACGAGGACCTGGCGGGCCGGATCGTGGACGCGCTCGCCGGCGGGGCCGCCCGGACCGTCGAGATCGCCGGCAAGGCGGTCTGCGACGCCGCCGCCGGCGCACGGATCGCCGCCTCGGGCTGGACCGCGCCGCTGCCCGGCGGGGTGGTCTCCGGCTTCCGCACCACCCAGCGGCCCAGCCACAACGGCGTCGATCTCGCCGCCGACAAGCGCACCGAAATCCATGCCGCCTCCACGGGGCGGGTGCTGGTGGCCCGCTGCGACCCCGACCACTCCGGGAAGCGCGACTGCGACCGCGACGGTTGGCCGGGCAAGGGCGGCTGCGGCTGGTTCGTGGACATCCTGCACGCCGGTGGGTACGTCACCCGCTACTGCCACATGATCGAGCGCCCCCGGGTGGTCCCGGGCCAGTTCGTGGAGGCGGGGGAGGTGATCGGGCTCTCCGGCACCAGCGGCAACTCCTCCGGCCCCCACCTGCACTTCGAGGTGCATGTGGACAGCGACCGCTCCAGCCGGGGGGCGATCAATCCGGTGCCGTTCATGCGCGAGCGTGGCGCCCCGGTGGACGGGACCTCGTGAGGCGCACCGGCACATGAGCAACCCGCTGCCCGACCCTTTCGCGGACCGGCCCGACTGGGCCCCGCAGCCGCCCCGCCCGGTCGAGGTCGTCCCGGCCACCGGCCGGATCGAGTTGCGCGGCCGCCGCGTGCTGGTCGGCCTGCCCGGCCTCGGTTGGCGCGGTGACCTGCGCGCCGACGAGCGGGTCGTGCAGGGCAGCCGGACCTACGTGCCGGTCATCCCCGAGCACGAGTGGTACCGCGCCGAGTCCGAGCAGGTGGAGGTCTTCGCCCCGCTGGTCCCGGTGGAGCGGGTCTGGGTGGAGACCGTCGGCGAGCGGCGACCGCCGGCCGAGTCGGGCATCCGGCTGGTCTCGCTCGACGTGCCCACCCGGCGCCCGCCGACTCCGGTGTTCGAGGCGGACGCGGTCACGGGTCGGCGCGTGGTGCACGTGGCCGGGTCGACCGAGCAGCGCGACCTGCGCGCGGTCACCGAGACCTACTCCGGCGCGGACGGGGACATCTGCGTCCGGGTGGCCCCGGAACTGGAGTGGTACCGGTGGGCCTGGCGCGGCCAGGCGCCCACCACCTTGGAGGTCCCGGTGCACCTGCTCTGGCTTGAGTGACTGTCGCTCAACCGATCTTGCTGCCCCCACAGACTCGCCAGCCGTCGCTATTCACGACATGGAACCGCCAGACCTCCCGGCGGCTGCTCCGCGGCTGCCCGTCCGACGAGCTTGAGATCGCGAGCGTCGTCGTCACCGACTCGCCGTCCCCTTCCTTTGCGCGGGTGAGCGGGCCCCAACTCAGTTTGATGACAACATCGAAGTTGGCCTCACGTTGCTCTAGCTCAGCCCGAAGTGCCCGGACTGCGTCCAGATCCGCACCGGATTTACAGGCATACTCCTGCGCCTTCGTGTCGTCACGATCGATCAAGAAGGCTTGGATGTAGTTGGCCACCACCACGTCCGGGGCGCTACGGTCGGGCGCGGTGGCGCGGTCGTACAGCACGAACCCGACGATGCCGCCGCCCGCGCAGACCAGTGCCAGCACCCCGGCGACCACGGTGAGCACGGTCCGCAGCCGCCGCCTGGGCGGTACCGGCGCCGGAGCGGGCGCGAGCGGCGCCGACTGCTCCGGCGGGGTCCGCTGCGCCGGTACGCGGGAGACCTGGGAACCGGCGGGGGGCTGCACTGATTCCACCTCCTGAGGCTATCGGCTGCGCGCCGCGTACCCAATGCCTCAGAACTGGCGGATCTGCGGCATGGTTCGGCCTCCGCCCCGCCCGGCGCCGCTCCGTCCGGATGAAGGCCGTGGCGGATCGCTGGCGGGTGAGGCTGCTCACCGCGGAGCCGGGCACCGCGCCGACCGACATCCCGGAGGACGGCCGCCGGCTGGGATACCGTCACCACCGGGGAGGAGATGTCGGCCTCGGGAAGAGAGGTGGACGGGTGGCGAGTCCGAAGGCGCGCGCCGGCCGGGCCGCCGCGCTGCACCGCAGGGCCGAGGCCACCGCGACCGCGGCGGCCGGGATCCTCGACGAGATCCGGCCCGCCCCCGCCGACCACCACCGGCAGTACGAGCTGGCCGAGCGGCTCCGCGCCGCGGCGGCGGTCGCCGCGCCGGGTTGGGCCGGCGACCCGCTGGAGACGCTGGCCCCGACGGCCCCGCCCGGGGACGGTCCACCCGCGCTCGTCCGGGTGGGCGCCGCGGCGCCGCTGGACGACGCCCGGTTCCCCGCGCTGGTGCCGCTGCTCGGCAGTGGACACCTGGGCATCGACGCCGACGCCGGCGATCCCCGCGTGGCCGGGCTGCTCCGGGCCCTGCTGCTGCGGCTGTTCGCGGCCAGTCCGGCCGGCGCCCTGCTGGCCCGCGCGGTCGACGGCGCCCCGGGCGACACCTTCGCCGGTTACGCGGCGCTCGCCGACGCGGGTCTGCTGCCGCCGCCCGCCACCGACCTGGCCGGGCTCCGGGCGGTGCTGGCCGAGGCCGAGCAGTGGGTGGCCGCCGGCACCGCCCGCCAGCGCGGGCACGACCGCACCCTGCTGCTCATGGTGGCCGCCCTGCCCGACGGGGCCGCACCGTCCGATCTCGACCGGCTCGCCGAGCTGGCCGCCCAGGGTCCCCGGGCCGGGCTGCACCTCGTGGTGGCCGGCTGGCCCGCCGGGGTGCCGCTGCCGCAGGCCACTCCGCTCGCGGTGCGCACCGCGTACGCGCTGGTCGGCGACCCACCCGCCGCCGGGTTCAGCAGCCCGGGGGCGGAGTCGCCGGGTGGGTTGAACTGCCCGGTCTTCCTCGACGAGGATCCGCCCGCCGAGCTGGTCACCGGCGTGTGCCGGCGGCTGGCCCGGCAGATCGAGGACGGCTCCCGCCTGGCCCTCACCGACCTGCTGCCCGAGGGCGACCTCTGGGCGGAGGGTTCGGTCGACGGGCTCACCACGACGGTCGGTGACGCCGCCGGCCGGCCGGTCAGCCTGGGCTTCACCGAGTTGACCCCGCACTGGCTGGTCAGTGGCCGCTCACAGGCCGGGCGGTCGGCGTTCCTCACCGACGCGCTGTTCGGCCTGGCGGCCCGTTACGGCCCGGACGAGCTGGTCCTCTACCTGGCCGACCTCGACGACGGCGAGTCCTTCGTGGAGTTCCTCCAGACCGAGCGGGACCGGTCCTGGGTGCCGCAGGTCCGGGCCGCCGGGATGGCCGCCGACCGCGAGTACGTGGCGGACCTGCTCGGCGAGCTGGAGGCCGAGCTGCACCGCCGGGAGGAGGCGGCCCGGCGGGCCGGCGGGCAGCGCTACGCCGAGCTGCGCCAGCACCAGTCCCTCCCCCGGATCGTCTGTGTGATCGACAACTTCCCGCTGCTGCTGCGCGAGCGGGACCGGCTCGCCGCCGACCTGCTGGCCCGGCTCGACGGGCTGGCCCGCGCCGCCCGGTCGTACGGGATCCACCTGGTCCTGGCCGGCGAGGGCGACCTCGGCATCGGCGGCCCGCGCGACCCGCTGCTCGGCCAGTTCCCGGTCCGGGTGGCGCTGCCGGGCGGGTCGGCCGTCCTGGAGCCGACCAACGACTCGGCCGCCGGCCTGCCGGTGGGCACCGCCGTGGTGAACACGGCCGGCGGGCTGGGCGGCCCGCGGGGCGCGACCCGGGGTCACGAGCGGATGATCCGGTTCCCCGATCCGCACGAGGACCCGGCGGTCCTCGCGGACCTGCGGCACCGGCTCTGGTCGGCCCGGCCCGAGGGGGCCGCCCCGCCGGTGGTCTTCGCCGGGTTCGCCCGCCCGCTGCTCGCCAACGATCCCCGGCACCGGGCCGCGCTGGCCGGCCGGGCGCACGCCCCGGCCGCGCTGCTCGGCCGGGCGGTGGACGTCCGGCGCTCCACGGTGGCCGTGCCGCTCGGGCCGGCCGCCGGCCGGAACCTCGCGGTGCTGGGCCGGGACGAGGAGGCCGAGCGGCTGCTGGTCACGGCGGTGCGCAGCGCGGCGGCGGCCCACCCCGGCGCGGCGCGGTTCGTGCTGGCGCCGCTGGCCAACGGGTCGGCCGAGCCGGCCGGCGTCCTCGCCGCCGAGCTGGCCGGCCGGCACCGGGTGGAGACGGTGGACGTGACCGGGCTGCGGGCGGCGATGGCCGCCGACGAACCCGGCTACCTGGTGGTGTTCGGGCTCGACGTGCCGGACGCGACCGAACTGCCGCCCGAGCTGCTGCGCGCGCTGCTGCTGGAGGGGCCGCCGGCCGGCCGGCACCTGCTCGGCTGGTGGCGGACGGTGGCGCCGCTGGCCGGGCTGCTCGGCCCGGAGGGCGAGGTGGACAAGCTGACCGCCGTGGTGGTCACCGACGTGCCGGGCGGCCGGCTGGAGCAGCTCTTCGACCGGCCGGTGCTCTGGCGGCCCCGGCCGGGCCGGGCGGTCCTCTGGGACGGCCCGGGCGAGCAGGGCACGGTGCTGGTCCCGTTCGGGGAGGACGCCCCATGAGTGAGACCGGCACGGCGGTGCCCGCGCCCCGGTCCGGCGGCCCGACGGTCGACCTGGACCCGGCCGGTGCGGCCTGGGCGGACTACGTGGCGGCCGCCCGGCAGCTCGACGGCGTGCGCCGGGCCGCGGCGACCGCGGCCGGCGAGCAGGCCCGGTCCGTGGCGGCCGCCCGGGAGGAGCTGACCGCGGTCCGGGAGCGGCTCGCCCCGCAGCAGTCCCGGCTGCGGGAGCTGGGCGTCCCGGCGATCTCGCTGGTGCCGACGCCCCCGGAGGTGTCGGAGGCGGCCCGGTCGATGGCGGCCGGTCCCGCGGCTGTGCTGGCGGCCCTGCGGACCGCCCGGGGCTGGGCGGACGCGGCGGACGACAGCCTCGCCGCGCGGGGTCTGCCCCGGCTGGCCCGCTGGCCGGCGTATCCGCGCAACCTGCTGGTCTACGGGCCGCTGGCGCTGGTGGTGCCGCTCATCCAGCTCACGCTGCTCCTCGTCGCCGGCACCGGCCCGGTGACGGTGGTCGCCCTGGTGGTGGGGCTGCCGCTGCCGGCGGTCGCGTTCATGCTGGGCTGGCTGGCCGTGGGGCGGCTGTTCCGGCCCCGCCCGGCCGACCGGGTGGATCGGACGCCTCGCTTCGGCGCGCTGGTCTGCCTGGTCCCGGCGGTGCTGACCACGGCTGTCCTGCTGCTGGCCATGCTGGCCGGCTGACTCCGGACACGCCACCGGGCCCCTCCCGTGGGGGAAGGGCCCGGTGGCGGTGCGGTCAGCGCGGGATGATCAGGGCCATCGCCTCGGCGCGCGACTTGGCGTCGTGCTGGAGGGTGCCCCGGACCGCCGAGGTGATCGTCTTGGCGCCGGATTTCTGGATGCCGCGCATCGCCATGCACATGTGCTCGCACTCGAGCACCACCACGACGCCGCGCGGTGCCAGCTTGTTCATGAGCAGATCGGCGATCTGTGAGGTGAGCCGCTCCTGCACCTGCGGGCGACGGGCGAACACCTCGACGAGCCGGGCCAGCTTGGACAGGCCGGTGATCCGGCCGTCCGGCCCCGGGATGTAGCCGATGTGCGCGCTGCCCCGGAACGGCAGCAGGTGGTGCTCGCAGAGGCTCATCACGTCGATGTCCCGGACGAGCACCAACTCCTCGTGGTTGGCCTCGAAGGTGGTGCTGAGCACCTGCGCCGGGTCCACCCGCAGGCCCGCGAAGAGCTCCGCGTACGCGCGGGCCACCCGGGCCGGCGTCTGCCGGAGGCCGTCCCGGTCCGGGTCCTCACCGACCGCGATCAGGATCTCCCGGACCGCCTTCTCGATGCGGGCCAGGTCGACGCTCTCCTCCACGGGCCGCCCGGTCAGCTTCCCGCTGATCAGGCGCGCGGCGACGTAGTCGAGCGCGTCGTCCCCGTCGGGCTCGGTCGCGGAGACGGCCAGCTCCCGGTCGGGGGAGCTGGCCGTCGGGTCGGTGGTCAGTGGGTACCGTCCGAGTTGTTCGAGGGAGCCCCACCGACCGAGGCGCCGTCGGCCTGGGCCTGCGCCTTGAGGGTCTCCTTCTCCGCGGGCGTGAGCACGGGCGGCTCGGTGGAGGGCTGACGCTTGCCGAAGCCGTGGTACGGGGCCATCGGCGGGCGCTTCGCCACCCGGGCGCAGATCCGGGCCATGTCGGCCGTGGAGAGGGTTTCCTTCTCCATCAGCTCGAGCACGATGTTGTCCAGGACGTCCCGGTATTCCACCAGGATCTCCCAGGCCTCGTCGTGGGCCAGCTCGATCAGCGCCCGCATCTCGCCGTCGATCTCGGCGGCCACCGCGTCCGAGTAGTCCCGCTCGTGGCCCATGTTCCGGCCGAGGAACGGCTCGTCACCGCTGGTGCCGTACTTGATCGCACCGAGCTTGGAGCTCATGCCGTACTGCGTGATCATCGCGCGGGCCAGCTGGGTGGCCTTCTCGATGTCGTTGCCGGCGCCGGTGGTGGGCTCGTGGAAGACCAGCTCCTCGGCGGCCCGGCCACCCAGCGCGTACGCCAGAGTGTCGATCATCTCGGCCCGGGTCTGCGTGTACTTGTCCTCGGTCGGCAGGACCAGGGTGTGGCCCAGCGACCGGCCCCGGGACAGGATGGTCACCTTGTGCACCGGCGCGGCGTGCGGCAGCGCCCAGGCGACCAGCGCGTGCCCACCCTCGTGGTACGCGGTGATCTTCTTCTCCTGGTCGCTCATCACCCGGGTCCGGCGCTGCGGACCGGCGATCACCCGGTCGATCGACTCCTCCAGGGAGTCGTTGGTGATCGCCCGCTGGTCCTTGCGGGCGGTGAGCAGCGCGGACTCGTTGATCACGTTGGCCAGGTCGGCGCCGCTGAAGCCGGGGGTGCGCCGGGCGACCGAGTCGAGGTCGACGTCGGGCGTGAACGGCTTGCCCTTGGCGTGCACCCGCAGGATGGCCTTGCGGCCCTCCATGTCGGGAGCGTCGACCGGGATCTGCCGGTCGAAGCGCCCCGGGCGCAGCAGCGCCGGGTCGAGGATGTCCGGCCGGTTGGTGGCGGCGATCAGGATGACGCCGCCCTTGGTGTCGAAGCCGTCCATCTCGACCAGCAGCTGGTTGAGGGTCTGCTCCCGCTCGTCGTGGCCGCCGCCCATGCCGGCACCACGGTGCCGGCCGACCGCGTCGATCTCGTCGACGAAGACGATCGCCGGCGCGTTCGACTTGGCCTGCTCGAAGAGGTCGCGGACCCGGCTGGCGCCGACACCGACGAACATCTCCACGAAGTCCGAGCCGGAGATGGAGTAGAACGGCACGCCGGCCTCGCCGGCGACCGCGCGGGCAAGCAGGGTCTTACCGGTACCGGGCGGCCCGAAGAGCAGCACACCCTTCGGGATCTTGGCGCCCAGGGCCTGGTACTTCGCGGGGTTCTGCAGGAAGTCCTTGATCTCGTGCAGTTCCTCGACGGCCTCGTCCGCCCCGGCCACGTCCGCGAAGGTCGTCTTCGGCGTGTCCTTGGTGATCATCTTCGCCTTGGACTTGCCGAAGTTGAGCACCCGCGAGCCGCCGCCCTGCATCTGCGACATGAAGAACAGCAGCAGGAGCACGAGCAGCGCGATGGGCAGGAGGTTGACCAGCAGGCTCACCCAGATGCTGTCCGAGGAGACCTTGGTGTCGGCCGGGCCGGTGACCCGGTTGGCCGCCTTCGCGTCCAGGACCTCGTTCCAGACCTGACCGCCCACCTCGTAGGGGAACTGGGCCTCGATCCGGTCGGTCGTGGTGTCGCCGAACTTCGTCTTCTGGGCCAGGTCGAGCTGGAGCGTCTGCTCCTTGTCCTGGAAGACCGCCTTGTTGATCTTCGCGGTGTGGAGCTGGTCCAGCGCCACCGACGTGTCCACGCGGTGGTAGCTCGGGCCAGCCGTGAAAAGTTGACTGAGCACAACGGCGCCGAGGATGACCAGGATGATCCAGACCACCGGTCGGCGGAAGAAACGCGTACGTTCCATGCTGTTGTCGGGCGCCGAGGCGCCCGCATCCTCCTGATCGACGTCCTGACCGTCTGAATGGTGTCGCCGCCTCGGGCGGCGGCCGCAGCCGCCGTGCGGGCCGGCCCCGACCCCGGGGCGCCTCAACTGCCGCGCCACGGTCATTCGACGGTACACCGTTCGCGCCAGATGCGAGCTTGCGAGCCCGGCACTTACGCGTACGGCGAACCCGGGTTTGAGCCGGCGTGGCGGGGAGCTCCCCACCCGCCACCCGACCGCCCGGTCACGCGGTTCGAGGGGTCGGGCATGGAGGGTGCCTCCACGTCACCGGCCTCTACCGTAGACCGGAAGGCTGAGAGCCCGCTGAACGTCGGCTGACGACCAGCCGGGCGCCCGGGTCAGGCCCGGGCGTAGACCTCGGGCTTGAGCACCCCGACGTAGGGCACCTCGCGGTAGCGCTCACCGAAGTCGAGGCCGTAGCCGACCACGAATTCGGTCGGGATGTCGAAGCCGACGTACTTCACCGGGACCGGCACCTTGACCGCGTCCGGCTTGCGGAACAGGGCGACCACCTCGACGCTGGCCGCGGAGCGCGACTCCAGGTAGCGCAGCAGCCAGGAGAGGGTCAGACCGGAGTCGACGATGTCCTCCACGACCACGACGTGCCGGCCGGCGATGTCCCGGTCCAGGTCCTTGAGGATCCGCACCACGCCCGAGGAGGTGGTGCCCTGCCCGTACGAGGAGATGGCCATGAAGTCCAGCTCGGCGGGCGGGCCCTGGCGGCCCAGCGCGCGGGCGAAGTCGGCCATGAACATGACCGCGCCCTTGAGCACGCAGACCAGCAGGAGACCGTCCTCGACGTGGGCGTAGTCCGCCGAGACCTGCTTGGCCAGTTCCGCGGTCTTCTCGCGAATCTGCGCCTCGGAAATGATCACGTGGTCGATGTCGGCGTCGTACCAGGAGCCGTCAGCCATGCTCCTAGCCTGCCGTACGCCGGATGGCCTCCGTCGGCGGGGCCGCCCCTTTTGGCGCGGTCCCGCCGGGGATTGACGGCGCAGATGGAGCAAATCACCTCAGCAGGTGCCGGAGCGCCAGCGGCGCCCGTCCTCGGTCGGCTTCCAGTCGGCCGAGTCCCGGGTGTCGGCGGTCAGCCCGAAGGCGCTGGCGGCGACGAGGAGGAGCAGGAAGAGCAGGAGCAGCAGAACGGTCATGGCGGCGCTCGCTTTCGCGTGGTTGAGGTGGTTTTCGCCGCCGGTGCGCACCGGACACCATCGAGTCTGCGGGCCGCGGCTCCCGCCGGACAGTGGCAGGAATGCCAGCGGGCATCGATTTCCTGCCACCCGCAGGGTTACCCTCGTCACATGCTTCGATCCGTCGCCGTCATCGCCCTCGAAGAGGTCGCCGCGTTCGAACTCGGTGTCGTCGCCGAGGTGTTCGGCACCGACCGCACGGCCGACGGTTTCCCCGGCTACCGGTTCGACGTCTGCACGGTGGACGGCGGGCCCGTCCGCAGCCGGTCCGGCTTCCTGCTCACCCCGACCGCCGACCTGACCCCGGTCGAGGACGCCGACCTGGTGGCCGTGCCCGCCCACGGGGACGGGGCGACGGCGGTCCCCGAGCCGGTGCTGGCCGCGCTGCGCTGGGCCGCCGACCGGGGCGCCTGGCTGCTCAGCGTCTGCTCCGGGGCGTTCGTGCTCGGTGCGGCGGGCCTGCTCGACGGGCGCGACTGCACCACCCACTGGCGGCACGTCGACGACCTGCAGGAGCGGTTCCCGGCGGCCCGGGTGCACTGCAACTCGCTCTACGTGCAGGACGGTCGGCTGCTCACGAGCGCCGGCACCGCTGCCGGCATCGACGCCTGCCTGCACCTGGTCCGCCAGGCGCACGGCTCGGCAACGGCCACGCGGCTGGCCCGGCGGATGGTCGTCCCGCCGCACCGCGACGGCGGCCAGGCCCAGTACGTCGAGGCGCCCATCCCGAAGGCGCCCGAGGCGCCCACCCTGGAGCCGGTGCTGGAGTGGCTGATGGGGCACCTGGACCGGACGGTGACCGTGGACGAGCTTGCCGCCCGGGCCGGCATGGCGCCCCGCACCTTCGCCCGCCGCTTCCGGGCCGAGACCGGCACGACGCCGCACGACTGGCTGACCAACCAGCGGGTGCTGCTCGCGCGGCGGCTGCTGGAGGAGACCCGGCTGAGCGTGGAGAGCGTCGCCGACCAGGCCGGGTTCGGCGACGCGGCGGCGCTGCGACACCACTTCACCCGCCGGGTCGGCACCACCCCGCTCGCCTACCGGACCACGTTCCGGGAGCGGGTGGGCGCCTGATCACGAGTCCAGCACCGCGTCGTCGAACCGGGACTCCGACCCGGCCGTGTGGCCGCCGCCGGGCGCCCGCCCCGGGTCAGCGCCGACGGGGATCGGCCTGGGCTACCGCCACCTCGCCGAGCGGGCGGGCGACGCGGCGCCGGCGGCGGGGTCAGGTGGTGAGGCGGCCGCCGTGGCGGCGCACGGGGAGGCCGCCGGGCAGGTGTGCCGGACCCTGCCCGTGCCAGTCCGTGACGAGAGCGTCCAGCGCCGCCACGTGCCGGTGCGACAGGGCGGCCGGCGGGGCGCCCAGCTCCCGGGCCCAGGCGTGCAGCACCCGGGTGCGTACCGCCGCCGGCAGCGCGACCAGGGCGTCGACCGAGAGCCCGCCCTCGGCCGCCCGGGCCTCGTCGAGCGCGGCGGCGGCGAGGTCGTCCAGCGCCGCGGTGTCGGCGGCCAGCAGGCGGGCGGTCCGGGCCAGGTTGCCCACCACCCCGGCGCCCAGCGCCCGGACCAGCGCGGGCAGCACGTCGGCGCGGACCCGCGACCGGGCGTACGCGGGGTCGGCATTGTGCGGGTCGGCCCAGGGCGTGAGACCCAGCGCGGCACACGCGGCCCGGGTGTCGTCGCGGGGGACGTCGAGCAGCGGGCGCAGCAGCGGCACCCCGTCCCACTCGCGGCGGGGCGGCATGCCGGACAGGCCACGCGGGCCGGCGCCCCGGGCGAGCGCGAGCAGCACGGTCTCGGCCTGGTCGTCCCGGGTGTGCCCGAGCAGCACCCCGGCCGCGCGGTGCTGGCGCGCGCTGGCCAACAGGGCGGCGTACCGGGCCTCCCGGGCGGCCGCCTCCGGGCCGCCGGGCCGGCCGGCGACACGCACCGGAACCACCTCGACGGGGTCGAGACCGGCCTCGCGCGCCCAGCAAGCCACCGTCTCGGCGCGCTCGGCCGAGCTGGGTTGCAGGCCGTGGTCGACCGTCACCAGGCCGGCCCGGCGGCCGAGGCGGGGCGCCACGAAGGCGGTGGCGGCGGCCAGGGCCAGCGAGTCGGCGCCGCCGGAGCAGGCCACCAGCACCGGCCCGGCCCCCGGCAGCCCGGTCAGCGCCCGGCGTACGGCGAGCCGGACGGCGGCGACCGGCGGGGCAACAGCCAACTCAGCCGGCGACTGGCGGGATGGTCGCCGCACCGCCGTGCACCCGGGCCACCCAGGCGTCCGGGTCGCCCAGCTCGTCGAGCCGGGGCAGGGTCAGCGGCGAGGAGAAGATCTTGTTGAAGCCGGCCATGCCGACCCGGTCCACGACCCCGTGCACGAACTTGCGGCCCTCCGCGTACTGGCGCATCTTGACCTCGATGCCGAGCACCCGGCGGATCGCCTTCTCCAGCGCGTTGCCGGACTCCCGGCGGCGGTTGAACGCCGCCCGGATCGACTCGACGCTGGGGATGACCTGCGGGCCCACGCCGTCCATGACGAACTCGGCGTGCCCTTCCAGCAGGGTCATGAGCGCGGTGAGCCGGTCCAGCACGGCCCGCTGCGCGGGGGTCTGCACGATGTCCAGCACGCTGGCCCGGCTGTCCGGGTCCTTCACCGCGTCGGAGAGCGTGGCCACCGCGCGGCGCAGCCGCTCCAGGAGGTGCTCGCCGCCCTGCGACGCGTCCACGAACGCCTGCACCTCGCTGAGGAAGTACGCCCGCATCCACGGCACGGCGGTGAACTGGGTCCGGTGGGTCACCTCGTGCAGGCAGACCCAGAGCCGGAAGTCTCGCGGGTCGGCCCCCAGCTTCCGTTCCACGTCCACGATGTTCGGGGCGACCAGCAGCAGCTGGCCGGGGTCACCGGCGAAGACCTCGTACTGGCCGAGCACCCGGCCGGACAGGTACGCCAGCACCGTGCCGGCCTGCACCCCGGTGAGCCGGGAACCGATCGCCTCGGTGAGCGGGCCGGGGCGCTTGTCGCCGGAGAGCCGGTCCACCAGCGGGGTGATCACCTCGCGGAGGCCGGCGATGTTGGCGGCCGCCCAGTCCCGGCGGTCGACCACGCGGACCGGCGGGTGGGTGACCTGGGGGCGCAGGCCGGTGTAGTCGGCGACGTGGCCGGCGGCCTCCTCGGTCAGCCGGCGCAGCTCGCCCACCACGTCGGTGGCCTCGGCGTACGACACCCGGGGGCCCGACTTGCCCAGCGCCCCCGCGGTCGCGGCGGCCAGATCCCAGTCCACGAACTGCGCCATGAACCCACCGTACCCGCGCCGCGACACCCCCACCCGGGCTCACGAGCGCCGATCGACGCCGGCCGCACCGGGCGGGACGGTCAGCGGCAGCCGCAGCCGGCCAGCGCCGAGGAGATCCGGTCGAGTGCCTGCCGGGTCTCGTCGAGGGTGTCCGGGGTGCGGTCGGTGAGGACGGCGAAGGTGAGCAGCCGGCCGTCGGTCGTGGTGACCAGCCCGGCGATGGCGTTCACCCCGCTGAGCGTCCCGGTCTTCGCCCGGACCACGCCCGCACCGGCCTTCGTCACCGCCGCCTGGTAGCGCTCGTCCAGGGTGCCGGACCAGCCGCCCACCGGCAGCCCGCCGAAGATCGCGGCCAGGTCGGGATGGCTGCCGTTGCCGGCGAGCGTGATCAGATCGGTGAGCAGCGACGGGCTGATCCGGTTGGTGCGGGACAGCCCGCTGCCGTCGGCCAGGCTGATCTCGTCGGCCGGCAGCCCCAGCTCGCCGAGCACCTGGTCGGTGGCGGCCGCGCCACCGGCGAACGAGCCCGGCTTGCCCTTGGCGAGCGCGACCTGGCGGGCCATGGCCTCGGCGATCACGTTGTCGCTGTCGCTGATCATGATGTCGACCAGGCGGACCATCGGCAGCGACTGGACCGTGCCCAGCTCGGTGCCGGGAGCGGGCGTCCCGGCCGCCGTCTCGCCGGAGGCGGCGGGCGCGGTGCCCCGCTTCACCTCGGCGGCGGCGCCGGAGAGCCCGAGGAGCTTGGCGAACTGCCGTCCGGCCGTCAGGTCCGGCTGGGGCACCCGCTCGGCCGCGTGGTTCGTGGCCTCGGCGGTGCGCCGGGCCTCCGCCGCGTCCCGCCGCGCGCCGTCGGTCATCAGCGCGGTGATCGCCGCGCCAAACCCGCCGGTGGGGATGTCGGAGTCCCAGCCGGGCTCGTACACGGGGCCGCTGAACAGGGACGAGTCGACGGTGACCTTGGTCGGGGCGGTGCCGCCGAGCGCCTTGCGCACCTGGGCGGCGAGGTCGTCCAGCCGGGCCGCGCCGGGATAGAAGCCGTTCTTGTCGACCGCGAGGGTCGGGTCACCGCCGCCGACCAGGACCACCTCGCCGGGGGTCGGGCCGGCGACCGCCCGGGTGGGGATCCGGTACGCCGGGCCGCGGGCCGCCAGCACGGCGACCCCGGTCGCCAGCTTGGTCACCGACGCGGGCACGGTCGGGCTGTCCTGCCCCCTGCCATAGAGCGCCTGGCCGGTCGCCACGTCGGCCACCGAGACGTTGACCCGGTCGCCGAGCGCGGCGGCGCGGACCAGGGGTTCGAGCGCGGCGCGTACCCCGTCGGGGGTGGGCAGCGGCGCGTTGCCGTCCGCGCCGGCCAGCACGGCGGGCGGGGGCGGCTCGGGCGACTGCGCGGCGGCGGTCGGCGAGTCCCCGCCCAGCCAGCCGGCCAGCGGGCCGGGACGGACCACGGCCAGCCCGACCGCGGCCAGGGCGACGATCAGCACGCTGGCCAGCACCGCGACCAGCCGGAGGCGGCGCGGGCGCGGAGGCGGGGGCGACGGCGGAGGCGGGGCCGCCCCGACCGGGGGCACCGGCGGGCTCACCGGGATGCCGCCGGGCGCGTCGTACCCGGGCCAGCTCACCGGCGCGGCCGGACCCGGGCCGTAGCCCCGCGGGTCGGCCTGCCCGTGGTCCTGCGGGGCGGCCTGCCCGTAGCCGCGCGGTGCGGCCTGCCCGTATTCGCGCGGCGCGGCCTGCCCGTATTCGCGCGGCGCGGCCCGCCCGTAGTCCTGCGGCGCGGCCCGCCCGTAGTCCTGCGGGGCTGCCTGGCCGTACTGCCTGGGGTCGGCGTGGCCGTGATCCCGTGACCCGGCGCCGTACTGCCGGGGGTCGGCGTGGCCGTGGTCCCGCGGGCCGGGACGGCCGTACTCTCCGGGGTTGGCGCGGCCCACCGGGGCGGACCCGGCGGCCGGCCCGGGGCGGTGGGCGGGGCTGGTGCCGGGGATCGAGACGCGGCCGGTGGCCCCGCCGGAGGCGGGACCCGCCGATCCGCGCCCGTCACCGCCCTCGGGGCGGTAGTGTGAATCTTCCCTCCCCACGACCCCCTCCTCCCCCGCTCAAAAGCGCCTTGGGTGACACTACTTCGGTCCGAACACTATGCGGCGGCCGGAGCCGGCGGGGAGCGTTCACCCCGTCCGGTGGGCGGCGCCGCTGGTTTCCGTCAGCCAGCGTGGGCAAACGAGGGAGCGTGGGAGATGGATTTCGACGTCACGGTTGAGATCCCGAAGGGTCACCGCAACAAGTACGAGGTGGACCACGCGACCGGCCGGATCCGGCTGGACCGCACCCTCTTCACCTCCACGCAGTACCCGGCCGACTACGGCTTCATCGAGGGCACCCTGGGCGAGGACGGCGACCCGCTGGACGCGCTTGTGCTGGTCCCCGAGCCCACCTTCCCGGGCTGCCTGATCCGCTGCCGCACCATCGGGATGTTCCGGATGACGGACGAGAAGGGCGGCGACGACAAGGTCCTCTGCGTGCCCTACGAGGACCCGCGCCAGGAGCACCTGCGGGACATCCACCACCTGGGCGAGTTCGACCGCCTGGAGATCCAGCACTTCTTCGAGGTCTACAAGGACCTGGAGCCGGGCAAGTCGGTCGAGGGCGCCACCTGGGTGGGCCGCACCGAGGCCGAGGCCGAGATCGTGGCCTCGTACCAGCGCGCCAAGGAGGCCGCCGAGCGCGGCGAGACCCTGCACTGACCTGATCCACGCCGACGGGCCCGGGCCGCTCCACGGAGCGACCCGGGCCCTCGTGCGTGCGGGTCAGCCCAGCAGGCCGCGGGCCCGGTCGTAGAGGTCGAGCACCGCGCAGGCCACCGGGACCACGGCCACCACCAGCGCGGTGTCGGTCAGGTCGGCCAGCCGGCCGAGGTACGGGGAGACCGGCCGCCGGGCGTACGTGGCGCCGGCCGCGACGGCCACCAGGGCCAGGGCCAGCCCGCCGACGGTCAGCGCCAGCCGGCCGGCCGGACCGGCCCGGTCGGCGAGCACCGCGCCGAGCAGGGCGTACCCGGCCAGCCCGGCGGCGACGGCGGGCACCCGGTGGCGGACCGCCACGAAGAGCCGGGAGCGCAGCAGCAGCACCCCGCAGCCCACCGCCGCCAGCAGCCGGCCGGCGAGCCCGCCGGTGGTGACGAGCACCGCGGTGGCGGCGACGGCCAGCACCGCGTGCCCGAGCAGCATCCCGGTCAGCATCTCCTCGGTGCGGGCCACGGCCGCGTGCACCCGGGCCCGGTCGGGCAGGTCACGGACGCCGGGCGGGTCGCCGGCCGGCGCGGGCAGGGTGACCGGCGGCAGCGGCACCTTGCCGAGCCGGATGGCCAGCAGCGGCAGCCCGCCGAGCGCGAAGACCAGCGCGCAGAGCAGCACGGCGGCGGTGCCGGCCGGGTCGAGGAACAGCCCGCCGAGGCCGGCCGCCGCGCCGGCCGCGCCGGTGGTCGCGCCGGCCAGGAAGACCCGGGACCGGCTCGCCACCCCGAGCAGGCCGAGCACCGACACCAGCAGCAGCGCCACCGAGCCGGCGAGCAGTTCGGGCGCGCCGACCCAGGGCAGCGGGCGGAACGGGCCGGCCGGGTCGCCGGAGCCGACCGCCAGGGCGCCGGCCGCGGCGGCCCAGGGCAGCGCGTACCCGCCGAGGGTGGCGCCGACCGGGCCGTCGCCGTAGGCCCGGGAGGCGGCGGTGGCGGCGAGCACCAGGAGCAGGGCCACGGCGGCGGCGACCGGCCAGCCGCTGCCCGGCCCCGCGCCGGCGGCCAGCACGGCGAGCAGCCCGACGGCCAGCGGGACGCCCGCCCCGGCCAGCGCGGCGGCCCGGGTGGCCCGGGGCGACCAGGCGGCACCCCGGCGGCGGGCGCCGTCGGCGATCGCCTCGATCACGTCGTCGTACTCCAGCTCGGGCCACTGGGCGCGGGCCGGGACGAGGTGCAGCACCTCGCCGTCGCGGACGCCCTGGGGCAGCAGCGCCTGCGCGGTGGCCAGCACCGCCCCGTCGGTGCGGCGCAGCACCCAGCCGCCGTGCCGTTCGCCGTCGTCGGCCAGGCCCTCCCCCGCGTGCCGGAGCACCTCGGGCAGCAGCTCGGCGAGGGGAACCTGCTCCGGCAGGGCCACGTCGACCCGCCGCCGGGGGGCGCTGATCGTGACCCGGGCCAGCCCGCTTGTCATCGATGTCTCTCCATATCGAGCGGGAACGGTGGCTGACGGACGAGTGGACTTTACCTACGATGAGCCAGGCTCAGGTTACCGAGAGCCATGGGGAGGCCGAGTGTCCACTGTCGTCATCAAGCGGCCGCCACGCCGCCCGGCACCGGAGATCCCGGCCGGCGAGCTGCCCGTGGAGGCGCCGCCGGAGATCCCCCCGGTGGCCGGTGGGCGCTGGCAGCAGGCGCTGATGGTGCTGCCGATGCTCGGCGGGACGGTGGCCATGGCCATGATGTTCGGCCGGGGCGGCGGCGCCTACTCGTACGTGGTGGGCGGCATGTTCGGGCTCTCCTCGGTGGCGATGCTGGTGACCTCGTGGGGCAGCGCCGGCCCGAAGAAGTCGGAGATGATGGCCGCCCGCCGGGAGTACCTCCGGCACCTCGCCGCGCTGCGCCGGCGGGTGCGGGAGACCGCCGGCGCGCAGCGGGCCGGGCTCTACTACCGGCACCCCGACCCGGGGCGGCTCTGGTCGACGGTGGACAGCCACCGAGTCTGGGAACGCCGGCCGGGCGACCCGGACTTCGCCGTGGTCCGGGTCGGGGTCGGGCCGCAGACGCTGGCCACCCCGCTGCTCCCGCCGGTCACCCGGCCGCTCGACGAGCTGGAGCCGATGACCGCGGGGGCGCTGCGGCGCTTCCTGGACGCGTACTCGGTGGTGCCCGACCTGCCCGTGGCGCTCTCGCTGCGCAGCTTCGCCCGGGTCCACGTCCGCGGCCCGGCCGGCGAGGTCAGCGGGGCGGGCTCGCCGGCCGCCCAGGCGCTGGCCCGGGCGGTGCTCACCCAGCTCGCCGTCTTCCACGCCCCCGACGAGCTGCTCGTCGCCGTCTGCGCCGGGCCGGAACGCCGGGCGGCGTGGGAGTGGGTCAAGTGGCTGCCGCACGCCCACCACCCGGCGCGCACCGACGCGCTCGGGCCGGTCCGGCTGGTCACCAGTGCCACGGCCGAGCTGGAACGGCTCCTCGACGACGTGCTGGGCAGCCGTTCCCGCTTCAGCCCGGCCGGTCCGGCCACCGACGGGCCGCACGTCGTGGTGGTGCTCGACGGCGGCGACCTGACCGGCGCCACCGACCTGGCCGGCGACGGCGGGATCGACGCGGTCACCGTGCTCGACCTGGACAGCCCGCCGCCCCGCCTGCTCGACCGGTACGCCCTCCTGCTCGACCTGGTCGACGGCCGGCTGCACTCGCACTCCGCCGACGGGCACGCCGAGGTGGGCGCGGCCGACGCGCTGGAGCCGGCCGACGCCGAGGCGGTAGCCCGCCGGCTCGCCCCGCTGCGGCTGGCCGGCGCCGCACGCGGACCGGACGCCCCGCCCGGGGCCGAGCCCGGCCTGCCCGAGCTACTCGGCCTCGGCGAACCGGAGAGCTTCACCGCCGAGCAGGGCTGGACGCCGCGGGCGGCCCGGGACCGGCTCCGGGTGCCGATCGGGGCGGGCGCCGACGGCGGGGCGATCGAGCTGGACCTCAAGGAGTCGGCGCAGGACGGGATGGGCCCGCACGGGCTGCTCATCGGCGCCACCGGGTCGGGCAAGTCGGAGCTGCTCCGCACGCTGGTGCTCGGCCTCGCCGCCACGCACAGCTCGGAGCAGCTCAACTTCGTGCTCGTCGACTTCAAGGGCGGCGCCACCTTCGCGCCGTTCGCCCGGCTGCCGCACACGGCCGCCGTGATCACCAACCTGGCCGACGCGCTGCCGCTGGTCGACCGGATGGTCGACGCGATCAACGGCGAGCTGATGCGCCGGCAGGAGCTGCTGCGCCGGGCCGGCAACTTCGCGAGCGTGCGGGACTACGAGCGGGCCCGGGCGGCCGGCACCCCGCTCGCCCCGCTGCCGTCGCTGCTGCTCATCTGCGACGAGTTCTCCGAGCTGCTCTCCGCCAAGCCCGACTTCATCGACCTCTTCGTGCAGATCGGCCGGCTGGGCCGCTCGCTCGGCGTGCACCTGCTGCTCGCGTCCCAACGGCTGGAGGAGGGCCGGCTGCGCGGGCTGGACACCCACCTGTCGTACCGGATCGGGTTGCGCACCTTCTCGGCGCTGGAGTCCCGGACGGTGCTCGGCGTGCCGGACGCGCACGAGCTGCCCCGCAGCCCGGGGCACGGCTACCTGCGCTCGGGCACCGACCCGCTGGTCCGGTTCAAGGCCGCGTACGTCTCCGGCGCGGTGCGCCGGCGCGGCGGCCCGGCGGGCGCGGCCGGCACGCCGGGCTCCCGATTGCTCGCCTTCACCACCCACCTGGTGCCGGCGCCCGAGCCGGCCACCCCGGCCGCCCTCCCCGCCGAGGAGGAGACCGGCGAGACCCTGCTCGACCTGATGGTGGGGCGGCTGGCCGGGCAGGGCCCGCCGGCGCACCAGGTGTGGCTGCCCCCGCTGGACGCGGCGCCCGCGCTGGACGAGCTGCTCGGCCCGGTCGGCGCGGATCCGGCGCGCGGGCTCACCGTGGCGAACCCGGAGCTGCACGGCGCCCTCCAGGTGCCGGTGGCCGTCGTGGACAAGCCGTTCGAGCAGCGCCGCGACCTGCTGTGGCTGGCGCTGGACGGGGCGGCCGGGCACGTCGCGGTGGTCGGCACCACCCGCAGCGGCCGGTCCACCCTGCTCCGCACCCTGGTCTGCGCGCTGGCGCTCACCCACAGCCCGGCCGAAGTGCAGGTCTACTGCCTGGACCTCGGCGGCGGGACGCTCGGCGCGCTGCGCGACCTGCCGCACGTCGGCGGGGTCAGCGGTCGGACCGACGACACCGCGGTACGCCGGACCGTCGGCGAGATCGCCGCCCTGCTGGCCGAGCGGGAGCGGCGGTTCACCGAGGCGGGGGTGGAGTCGATGGCGGCCTGGCGGCGGCGACGGGCCGCGGCGCCGGGCGGGGGCCACCCGGCCGCCGACCCGTTCGGCGACGTGTTCCTGGTGGTCGACGGCTGGAACACCCTGCGCGGCGAGTACGAGGACCTGGAGCCGCTGGTCACCGAGCTGGCCACCCGCGGCCTGGCGTACGGGGTGCACGTGGTGGCGAGCGCGCTGCGCTGGTCGGACTTCCGGCCGGCGATCCGCGACCTCTTCGGCTCGCGGCTGGAGCTGCGCCTCGGTGACCCGGCCGACTCGGTGGTGGTCAAGCGCGCCCTGGCGGCGACCGTGCCGGAGGAGCGGCCGGGGCGGGGGATCACCGCGGGCGGGTTGCACTTCCTCGCCGCCGCGCCCCGGGTCACCGGCCTCGGCGACGAGACCGGGGATTTGGTCAAGGCGGTCGCCGGGGCCTGGGCCGGGCCGGCCGCGCCCCGGGTGCGGCTGCTCCCGCCGGTCCTGCCCTACGCCGAGCTGGACCAGGCCGCGACCAGCGGGCTGGCTTTCCCGATCGGGGTGGCCGAGGCGGACCTGCGGCCGGTGGTGCTGGACTTCGCCACCGAGCCCAGCTTCGTGGTCTTCGGCGACGCCGAGTGCGGCAAGTCCTCCTTCCTGCGCGCACTGGCCACCTCGATCGTCCGGCGGTTCACCCCGGAGCAGGCCCGCGTGATCCTGGTCGACTACCGGCGCAGCCTGATGGGCACCATCGAGACGGCCCACCTGATCGGTTACGGGACCGCCGCGCCGCACACGGCCGAGCTGGTGGAGTCGGCGGCCGGCTACCTCCAGGGGCGGCTGCCGGGGCCGGACGTCACCCCGGCCGAGCTGCGTACCCGGTCGTGGTGGACCGGGCCGGAGCTGTTCGTGCTGGTGGACGACTACGACCTGGTGGCCGGCGGCCCGACCAACCCGTTGCGGGCGCTGGAGGAGCACCTGCCGCACGCCCGGGACGTCGGCCTGCACCTGGTGCTGGCCCGCCGCTCCGGTGGCGCGGGCCGGACCTCGTACGAGCCGATCATCCAGCGGCTGCGGGAGCTGTCCACGGCGGGGCTGGTGATGTCGGGCGGGCCCGAGGAGGGCCCGCTCGTCGGCCAGGTCAAGGCGGGTCCGCTGCCACCGGGGCGGGGCCGGCTGGTGACCCGGCGCGAGGGTGTACGCCTGGTCCAGCTGGCCCATCTCCCACCCGGGTGACCGGAGTTGCACCGTGGCGCGCGGGAAAACCGGTAATCTCCGAGCAGCATGTGTCTGACGCGATGAAATGGCTGGGGAATGTGACCAGGGATCGGCAGGGAGTTCCCACCGCGCCTCCCCGGCGTCTCGCCGGCCGCGCGCTGCTCGCCGCGGCGGCGGTCGCGGCCGCGGTGGCCGGTCCGCTCGTCCCGCCCGCTCACGCCGCACCGGCCATCGCCGCACCGGGAGCCGCCCGGCTGGCGCCGGCGGACGAGTTCGCCGGGGTGGACCCGACCCGCGACGGCCAGTGGCAGCTCGCCAGCCTGCGGGCGCAGACCGCCTGGCAGACCTCCACCGGTCGCGGCGTCATCGTCGCGGTGGTCGACTCCGGAGTGGACGCTTCCCATCCCGACCTGGCCGGCCAGGTGCTGTCCGGCGTGGACCTGGTCTCCGGCGGCGCAGACGGGCCCGACCCGGTGGGGCACGGCACCACGGTGGCCGGCCTCATCGCCGGGCGCCGGGACGACGGCCGCGGCGCGGTCGGGCTGGCGCCCGATGCCAAGATCCTTCCGGTGCGGGTGCTCGACCAGGAGAACCGGTACGACGACGCGGGCACCGTCGCCGACGGGGTGCGCTGGGCGGTCGACCACGGCGCCCGTGTGATCAACCTTTCCCTCGGTGGGAGCGACACCAGCGAGTCCCTGGCCGCCGCCATCGACTACGCCTTCGCCCGCAACGTCGTGGTGGTCGCCTGCACGGGCAACCTGGCCACCTCGAAGAGCCGCGACGTCTGGTACCCGGCCCGCGAGCCGGGTGTCCTCGCCGTCACCGGGCTGGACGCGAACGACAACCTCTGGTCCGGCGCCATCACCGGTCACGAGACGGTGCTCAGCGCCCCGGCCACCGCGATCAACGGGGCCCGCCCCGGCGGATACTGGCTGGTGCAGGGCACCAGCTTCGCGGCTCCGCTGGTCGCGGCGACGGCGGCCCTCGTCCGGGCCCGGTACCCGCAGATGTCGGCAGCGGACGTGGTCAACCGGATCATCACCACGGCGCGGGACCTCGGTCCCACCGGCCGCGACGACCGGTTCGGCTACGGCATGGTGGATCCGGTGGCGGCCCTGACCTCCGACGTGCCCCCGGTGCAGCGCAACCCGCTCGACGACAACGGCTCGCCCGGCACGGTGGGCTTCGGCTGGGCGCCCGGCCTGGGCCCGGACACGAGGACCGCCGCCGGGGCGGGCGGCGACCCGTTCAGCGTCGCCGCGCCCGAGCAGCAGACCCGGTGGGCGGCCCACCCGGCCGGCCAGGTCGCCGACTCGGCGCGGGAGCGGCTCTGGCCCGGGCTCGCCCTGTTCGTCGCCCTGGTCACCAGTGCCGCGCTGGCGGTCCGCCGCCTGCGCCAGTCCCGCCGCTGACCGGCGACGGCTCCAGGTCGCGGCGCGGCGAGGACGCGCCGAGCTGGAGTCGTCGGTGTCACCCGTCTGACCTGACCCCACGCTGGGTAGGGAACAGCGCATGAACACGCCCGTCGGCCTCTCCACTCGCGATCGGTCCTGGCGGCACCGCCGCCTGGACCCGGACCATTCGCTGGGCCTCCGGCTGACCCTCGCGGCCACCGCCGCGTTCCTGGTGCTGGTGCCGTTCGCGCTGCTCGCGCTGCTGGTGCTGGGCGCCTGGTCGCCGCTGTCCCGGCTGGACGCCACGATCACCGACGCGCTGCACGGATACGCCGTCGACCACCCGGCCTGGGTCCGGCTGACGGAGGTCTGGACCCACGTCTTCGGGCCCGGCCCGCTCCGGGTGGCCGCCGCCGCGGTGGTGGGGTGGTTGCTGTGGCGCGGCGCGCCCCGGCTGGCCCTCTGGGTGGTCACCACGATGACCGTCGGTGGGCTGCTCGGCGCGCTGCTGAAACTGCTCGTCGGCCGGCACCGGCCGGACCTGCTCGACCCGGTGGCCCGGGCGGCCGGTTACTCCTTCCCGTCCGGCCACGCGCTGAACGCCACCCTGGCCGCCGGGGTGCTCCTGCTGGTCTTCCTGCCGTTCGCCCGGCACAGCCGGGTGTGGCGCGGTGCGCTGTGGGTGGCCGCGGCGCTCATCGCGGTGCTGACCGGGCTCAGCCGGATCGCACTGGGCGTGCACTGGACCAGCGACGTGGTCGGCGGGTGGCTGCTCGGCGTGGCGGTGGTGGCCGCCACCGCGGCCGCGTTCTCCACCTGGCGGACCCGGGTCGGCCGGCGGCCGGCGCGTACGGCCCGGGAGGGCATCGAGCCGGAGGTGGCCGAGCCGGGGCCGGACGGCCGCCACGCGTAGTCGGGCACCCGTTGGGGTAATGGGCGGCCCATGTCCGATGTCGTGGTTCAAGTCGTCCGGCGCGTGCTGCTGCCGGTGGCAGTGCTCTTCGCCGTCCTGGTGGGGTTGGGCCTGCTGGTCACCCGGGTCCTCGCGACGACCTGGCCGTTCACCGTGGAGGACGCGGTCAACCGCGAGTTGGCCGCGCACCGGGCACCCGGCTGGAACGACGTCTCGCTGGTGTTCAGCACGCTGGCCAGCACCCAACTGATCGTCGTGGTGACCGTGCTGGTGGCGCTGGTGCTGCGGCTGGTGCTGCACCGCTGGCGGGAGCCGATCTTCCTCTGCGCCGCCGTGAGCGCGCAGGCGCTGATCTTCCTCTTCACCACGATGGTCATCGACCGCAACCGGCCGGCCGTCGAGCACATGGACGACTCGCCGCCGACCTCCAGCTTCCCCTCGGGGCACACCTCGGCCGCGATGGCGCTCTACGTGGGCATCGCGGTGCTGCTCGCGCTGCGGGCACGGAGCAGGCCGGCCAAGGTCGCCTGGTGGGCGCTCCTCGTGCTGGTGCCGGTCGGGGTCGCCCTCACCCGGATGTACCGGGGCATGCACCACCCGAGCGACGTGGTGGCGTCCTTCCTCAACGGCGGGGCCTGCGTGGCGATCATGGCGCGGGCCGTGCTGGACCGCACGCTCACGTGGGGTCGGGCCAAGCTGCCGCTCGGCAGCTCCGGCGGCGACGTGGCCCCGGCGCGCACCACCGCCGGCTGATCACCGGCGGCTCAGGTGCACTCGCCGGTGGCGACCTCCCGGGTACGCTCCGCGCCGGCCAGCGCCACCGACCGGGCCTCGCCGGCGGTCACCGCGAAGCCGGTGTTCGGGTCGTCCGCGGCGGCCGCGAAGATCACGCCGAGCACCAGCCCGTTCGAGGAGACCAGCGGGCCGCCCGAGTTGCCGCTGCGGACCAGCGCCCGGATCGTGTAGATCTCCCGGGTCACGTCACCGGACGAGTAGATGTCCGGCCCGGTGATCCGGTCGACGTCCCGGATCCGGGCCGGGCGGGCGTCGTACGGGCCGTCGAGGGGGAAGCCCAGCACGATGGCGTCGGCCCCGCTGCCGGCCTCACCGGCGGCGAAGCGCAGCGACGGCCCGGGCAGCCCCGGAACGTGCAGCACGGCCAGGTCCCGTGCGGGGTCGTAGACGACGACCTCGCCGTCGTAGCGCTCGCCGCGCAGCTCCACGGCCACCGACCGGGTGCCCGCCACCACGTGCGCGTTGGTCATCACCCGGTCGTCGGCGTACACGAAGCCGGAGCCCTCGATGCGACGGGCGCAGCTCGGCGCGGAGCCCAGCACCTTCACCACCGCCCGCTGGCTGTTCTTCACCACCTGCGAGTTGGCCAGCGCCGGGTCGGGCGGGGAGACCTGCCGGGCCCGGGTGGGCGCGAGGTCGCCGAAGACGTCCGGGAAGCCGTTGGTGTCGACCGTGTCGCGCAGTGCCGTGGACAGCTCCTGCGCCTGGTCCGGCAGCACCCGGTCCACCACGGTGAGCAGGGCGCTGTTGCGGACCGAGGAGGCCAGCCAGGGCACCGACGAGGAGCCCAGCGGCACGGCGACCAGCCAGGCCACCAGCATGACCGCGAAGACCGAGATGACCGCGCCGCCGGCGTCGTCGATCTTCCGTCCGGCGGGCCCGGTGATCGCGGCCCGCAGGTTGGAGCCCAGCCAGCCGGCCAGCGCCTGCCCCAGCACGGCCAGCCCGAAGATGGCGACCAGGGAGATCAGCACGCGTGTCCCGCTGTCGGTGAACTGCCGGGCGACCAGGGGCCCGAGCTGCAGGCCGAGCAGCGCGCCCAGGAAGAAACCGGAGAAAGACAGCGCCCCGATGACGAAACCCTGACGGTATCCGCTGATCGCGAACACGAGCATGAGCAGGAGCAGTACGAGATCCACGGCGGACACGCCCCCAGGGTACGGGCACCGCGCTCCGAAGATGCTGACCGCTCGCTGAACGTGACCTTCGGATCCGGGCGGGTGACGCCCGCCGGCTCAGCGGACGGGGCTCTCGTCGACCGCGTCGGTGCCGGCCGAGGGGGCGGGGGCGGCGGGCGGCGGCAGCTCCACCACGCGGGAACGCGGCCACGGGCGGGCCCAGCCGCCCATCTCCAGCAGCGTGTTCAGCACCCCGGCCGTGAAGCCCCAGACGAGCATGCCGCGCACCGAGAAGGCCGGGCCGATCCAGCCGCTCGGGTGGCGTACTCGCATGCGGTTCTCCGGGTCGACCAGCTCGGCGACCGGCAGCCGGGCGACGTGCGCCACCTCGGCCGGTTCGCGCGGGTGCACCGGGTGCGGCGCGTGCCACCAGGCGAGCACCGGGGTGACCAGGAAGTCGCTGACCGGGATCCACAGCTTGGGCAGCTCGGCCAGCACGGTCACGCTGGCCGGGTCGAGGTCGACCTCCTCGTTCGCCTCGCGCAGGGCGGTGGCGCTGGCGTCGGCGTCCTCCGGGTCGGCCGCGCCGCCGGGGAAGGCCGGCTGCCCGGCGTGGTTGCGCAGCGTGGCGGCGCGCTGGAGGACCAGCACGTCCGGGCCGCCGCCCGGCTCCTCGCCGAGCAGCACCAGCACGGCGCTCTCCCGGCCGCCGCTCTCGGGGGTGGCGAGCCGGGTGAAGTCCTCGGCGCGGGCGGTGCCGAGCCGGCCGAGCAGCGGATCGAGCCAGTCCGGCGGCCGTCGGGTCACAGCCGCACCCCGAGGTGGGTGCGGACCAGCTCGGCCAGGCGGGCGTCGTCCAGCGCCCCGGTCGAGTCGGTGTGCCGGATCCGCCCGTCGGCGTCGACCAGGACGGTCAGCGGGAAGGCGTTGCGGCCGAGCGCCCGCTCGAACGCGTCACCCTGGTCGACCAGCATGGGGAACCGGACGCCGAAGTCCTCGCCGATGGACTGCGCGCCGCCGCGGCTGTCGCGGCTGTTGACGCCGATCACCTGGAAACGGCCGCCGGCCCGCTCGCTGAGCCGCTGGAAGGCGGGCAGCTCCTTGCGGCACGGCGGGCACCAGGACGCCCACACGTTGATCACCGCGGGCCCCCGGATATCCCGCACGTTCACCGGGGCGCCCCCGGTGAAGCAGGAGAGCGCCAGGTCGGGCAGCGAATCCCCGGCGGCGCCGGACGGGGCCGGGGCGGAAGCCGGCGCGGCGGTCAGCGGGGCGCAGTCGGCGAACGGCGAGGGGCGCTCGGCGCGGGTGGCCGGCGCCGGGCCCGCCGGCTCGACGGTCGTGCCGGTGCAGCCGGCAACCGCGAGCAGCAGCGGGACGAGCAGGGAGGCGAGCTGGCGGGTCACGGCACCTCCGCCGCGACCGCCTGCTGCGGCACCAGGTCGGGGTCGATGCCGACGGCCGCCGCCAGGTCGCGGGCGCGGGGCCCCTTGAGCAGCTTGGCCGCGGCCACCGGATCGGTCGGCCCGGTCCCGTACGCCGGGCAGAGCTTCGCCAGCGTGCAGGCGCCGCAGGCCGGCTTGCGGGCGTGGCAGACCCGCCGACCGTGGAAGATGATCCGGTGCGACAGCATGGTCCAGTCGCGCTTCGGGTAGAGCGCGCCGATGGCGTGCTCGATCTTGACCGGGTCGGTCTCGGTGGTCAGCCGCCAGCGCTGCACCAGCCGCTGGAAGTGGGTGTCGACGGTGATGCCGGGGACGTCGAAGGCGTTGCCGAGGATGACGTTGGCGGTCTTGCGCCCGATGCCCGGGAGGGTGACCAGGTCGGCCAGCCGGCCGGGGACCTCGCCGTCGTAGCGCTCGCAGAGGGCCCGGCCCAGGTTGATCAGCGAGCTGGTCTTGTTGCGGTAGAAGCCGGTGGGCCGGATCAGCTCCTCCAGCTCGGCGCGGTCGGCCCCGGCGTAGTCCGCCGCGGTGCGGTAGCGGGCGAACAGCTTCGGGGTGACCTCGTTGACCTTCTTGTCCGTGCACTGCGCCGACAGGATCGTGGCGACCGCCAGCTCCAGCGCGTTGGAGTGGTCGAGTTCACAGTGCGCGTCGGGGTGGGTCTCGGTGAGCACCCGGCCGATCCGCCGGGCACGGCGCGTGCGACCGAGGTCGGTCTCGGGGGAGGACGTGGTCACGCCGGTCAGCCTACGTCGCGGGGACGACGTCCCGTCGGGCCCACGCGCGCGGCGGTGCTCCTCAGCCACCCGCCGGGGCGCTGATCTTGCCGCTGCCGTCGAGCTTGGCGCCGGTCGTCGGGAAGTCCGACCGGCTCACCTCGCGGACGAGCCCGAGGCCCCGGTCCTGCCCGTCGACGGCCGGCCGGCCCACGCTGCTCATCGCGGTCGAGGTGAACTGGCCCCCGACGAAGCGGCCCTCCGCGGTCAGCGAGACCTTCAGCACGCCGCCCCAGCCCAGCCGGCCGGAGCTGTTCAGCGACTTCCCGCCGCCGGCGAAGTTGCCCAGGCTGTAGGCGATCAGCCGGCCCTTGTAGAACTCCATGCCGCGCAGCACGTGCGGGCCGTGCCCGATCACCAGGTCGGCGCCCGCGTCGATCACGGCGTGCGAGAAGCGGATCGGGTCGCCCCGGTTCTCCCCGAAGAACATCTCGGTGCCCGGCTTCACGTGGCTCCGGTCGGCGCCCTCGGCGCCCATGTGCACCTGCACCACGACCAGGTCGGCCATGCCCTTGGCCATGGTGATGACCTGCTTCGCGGCCTCGATGTCGACGAGGCTGTTCGACCACGGGTACGACGAGAAGCCCGCCACGGCGACCTTGATGCCCTTGACGTCGACCACGGTGATCTCGCCGGGCGCGCCGGTGTGCTTGAGCCCGTGCGCCTCCAGCGCCGACTGGGTGTTCTCGTAGCCCTGCTGGCCGTAGTCGTAGCCGTGGTTGTTGGCCTGGTTGAGCAGCTGGAACCCGGCCGAGCGCAGGTGCGCCGCCCAGCCCGGGGGCGCCCGGAACTGGTAGCAGTTCTTCGGCTTCGGGCCGCACTTGCCGGCGCCGGTGTCGTCGGTGAGCGGCTCCTCCAGGTTGCCCATCACCAGGTCGCCCTTGAGCGCAGACTTGACGTCGTCGAAGAAGCCCTTCCCGCCGTTGGCCGGGAGCCGGGACGGGGCGTTGCCCATGATCACGTCACCGGTCGCGGTCAGCGAGATGGACTTCTCGGTCGAGCCGCTCGGCTCGGCGGCCTGCTCGCCCTCGGCCGGCCGGCCGGACGCCGTCGATCCCCCGCCCTGGCCCGGCTGCCAGAGGGGGCCGTCGCCGGAACCCGCGTCGCCGCAGCCGGCGACGAGCAGGACGACGAGCACCGCACCGAGGGCGGCGGCGAGGCGCGCGCGCAGGCCGGCGGGGCGGCGGCGGGGACGCGGCACGGAGAGGGCGGGAGCGTACATCGTGGGCGACGCTACCGTCCCGGGGACGCGGCGACGAGGGCCGATCGGTCGGAAACACCGTCGGCCGGGCGGGGGCCGGTCCACGCTCAGCCCGCCCGCCGGTGGGACCAGGGCACGACGGTGCCGGCGCCGCCGGCCAGGACGGCCGCGTGCACGGCCCGCGCCAGCGGGGCGCCCCAGGCCGAGCGGGGCCCGCCGTACGGGGCCGGATCGCCGTCGGCCGGGCAGAGCACGGTGACCGCGTCGGTGGGGGTGCCGGTGGCCGGCAACCCCAGCTCCCAGATCGCCTGGGCCTTCGCCTCGGTGGCCGTGGCCACCGCGTTGACCAGAGCGGCGTCCCCGAGCCGGGCCGGCACGTACACCACGATGTTGACGGTGCCGACCCGCTGGGCGGGGGTGGCGGGGGCGGGCGCGGCGGCCCAGACCGGCATGCCGAGACCGACCGTCGCCCAGACCCGCACGCCGCCGTCCGTCCGGGGCACCACCTCGGTCACGTCGACCCCGGTCAGCAGCCCGACGCCGGGCCCGGCCAGGCCGAGCCCGTCGGCCAGCTCGGCCAGGTGCGCGGCCGGGTCCTCCCGGTCGTACGACATGGGCACGGTCGCGTTGACCACCCATCCGCGTACGCCGATCCCCCCGCCCAGCGGGGCGGAGCCGACCGCCAGCAGCGGCGCCTCGGCCCGCCAGACCAGCAGCGGGATGTCCGACCCGTCCTCGGGCCGGCTGGTCAGGAACGGCTCGCTCAGCACGCCGGTCACCCTACGATCACAGGTGGGGGCGGGTGGCGCCCACCCGCACGGAGGCGGGATCCTAGTCGTTGACCGGGTCGGGCAGGTTACGCCCAACGATCAAGATTCCAGGGGTGCACCTCTGATTCGTGCTCATGTGCGCCTAGACTGGCGGCGCGCGAGGGATCAGCGGACGGCGGACCCGGCCGACGGACGGCACGCGCAAGCGGAGGTGCGCGATGGACGAGGTACTGGCCCGCAGCGGGATCTTCCAGGGTGTCGACCCGGAGGCTGCCGAGGCGCTCGCCAAGGAGATGGAGACGATCGAGGTCCGCAAGGGCGAGGTCGTCTTCAACGAGGGCGAGCCCGGTGACAGTCTCTACATCCTCCTGTCCGGCAAGATCAAGGTGGGTCGCCGGGCCGCGGACGGCCGGCAGAACCTGATCGCCGTGATGGGCCCGTCGGACATGGTCGGCGAGCTGTCGCTCTTCGACCCCGGCCCGCGTACGGCGACGGCCACGGCGGTCACCGACACCCGGCTGGTCCGGCTGCGCAAGCAGGCGCTGCGGCCCTGGCTGAACAACCGGCCCGAGATCGCCGAGCAGCTGCTGCGGGTGCTGGCCCGCCGGCTGCGCCGGACCAACGACTCGCTGGCTGACCTGATCTTCACCGACGTGCCCGGCCGGGTCGCCAAGAACCTGCTCCAGATGGCCGGCCGGTTCGGCACCCGCGACGGCGGCGTGCTGCGGGTGACCCACGACCTGACCCAGGAGGAGATCGCCCAGCTCGTCGGCGCCTCCCGGGAGACCGTCAACAAGGCCCTCGCCGACTTCGCCTCGCGCGGGTGGCTGCGGCTCGACGGCAAGAGCATCATCATCCTCGACCCGGAGCGCCTGGCCCGCCGCGCGCGGGTCTGACCCCTCCACCGGCATCCCGGCCCGTGCCCGCCTCCGCGGGTGCGGGCCGGTCCGTCTGCCCGCGCGGTGGGGTCCGCGAGCCGGCCGGTTCCGTCTCTGCCGGGCGCAGAATTCCTGGACCGGCCAGCCCGCACCGGCGCAGGCTGGGCCGATGATCGAGCGGGTAGCTGTGCTCTCCGACATCCACGGCGTGCTGCCGGCACTGGAGGCCGTGCTGGCCGAGCCGGACGTTGCCGCCGCCGACCTGATCGTGCTCACCGGGGACATCGCGGCCGGGCCGCAGCCCGTCGAGGTGCTCGACCTGCTCGCCTCGCTCGGCGACCGGGCCTGCTGGGTCGGCGGCAACGCCGACCGCGAACTGGTCGAGGCGCGGGCCGGGCGGCCGGCCGGGATCGAGGTGTCCAACTGGGCCGCGACCCAGCTCCGCGACGACCAGGTGGCGCGGCTCGCCGCGCTCCCGCCGACCGTCACGCTGCCGGTCGCCGGCCTGGGCGATGTGCTCTTCTGCCACGCCACGCCCCGGAACGACGAGGAGGTGGTGCTTGTCGACTCCCGGTTGGAACGCTGGGCCGAGGTCTTCGCCGGGCTGCCGGCCGGGGTGGGCACCGTGGTCTGCGGCCACACCCACATGCCGTTCACCCGGCTGGTCGACCGCCGCCTGGTGGTCAACCCGGGCAGCGTCGGCATGCCGTACGGGGGCGCGGGCGCCTGGTGGGCGCTGCTCGGGCCGGGCGTGCACCTGCGCCGGACCGGCTTCGACATGGACGCCGCCTGCGCCCGGGTGGTCGCCGAGTCGGGCTTCCCGGACGCCGCCGCCTGGGCCGACGAGTACGTGCGCTCCCGCCACTCGGATACGGACGCGCTCACCGTCTTCGGCCCGCGCGACGGCCGCTGACCGGCCGCCCCGGCGAGGGCGCGAAGTGGTGAACACATTTCGACGGCGGCGGGACCGGCCGGGGGCGACCCGGCCGGCCCTCGCGCCGGTCAGCGGTGGCTCAGGTAGTGCTGGGCCGTCTGGCGCAGCCGGGCGTGCACGCCGTCGTACCCGCCGGCCCCGCCCAGGTAGCGCTTGTCCATCTTCGCCACCATCGTGTAGTTCGTGTCGCACACGTTGCCGACCGGCGCCTCACCGGCCTGGCTGACCAGTTGGTACGCGTCGAGCTGGTCCAGCCCCACCAGCTCGGCGGTCCACGTGACCAGGTCGTGCTGGCTGATCCGGTAGGCGTCCTCCAGCGGTCGGGCCGAGCCGGTGGACATGAGCGCGTCGTCCGACTCCAGCCGCGGCCACGGGGTGCCGGCGCCCTTCACGACGTCCACCACGACCGTGGTGTTCATGGCCGCCTCGATGCCGGTGCCGCAGACCTCGCCGTGGCCCTGCCGGCAGTGCCCGTCGCCGAGGGCGAAGAGCGCTCCCGACACGTTCACGCCGAAGTACGCGGTGACGCCGGCCCGCAGTTCCGGGGTGTCCATGTTGCCGCCGTGCGCGTCCGGGGTGATCGTCATCCGCGCCTCGAAGGCGCCGGGCGCCACCCCGGCGGTGCCGTGCATCGGGTCCAGCGGCAGCGCCACGGTGTAGTCGCCCCGGCGGGCCCGGTACGTCGCCGTGCCGGCGGCGACGTCGACGTCGTACCGCCAGACCACCTCGTCGAGCGGGGGTTGCAGGGTCGCCGTGGTGTGGGTGCTGGTGAGCGCGCCGAAGTGCGGGAAGGTGGTGGACACGGCCCAGTCCCGGGCCGGCTCGATGGCGATGAAGTGCACGGCGAGGGTGTCTCCGGGCTCGGCCCCCTCGACGTGGATCGGCCCGGTCACCGGGTTGAGGTACGGGAACTGGCAGACCTGCGACGGCAGGTCGTCGGTGGTCCGGACCCGGCCGCCGAAGCAGTCCTCGGTGTAGAGCTCGAGGATGGTGCCCGGGCGCACCCGGAGCATTGCCTCGCGTCCCCCGAAGGTGTAGGAGAGTTCGTCCGGCTCCGGCCGGTACTTCACCACGTCGGTCATCAGTGCGGCTCCTTCACCGGCTCGTCGGTGCTCTCGTGGGCGACGTCGACCAGCGCGGCGAGCTCGGGACGCCGGCCCGTCAGGTAGAAGACCAGCAGGACCAGCAGCCCGACGCCCAGCCAGACGAAGCCGAGCACCTGGGCGGCGACCTTGGCGTTGATCACGACGTAGAGCAGGATCAGGAACCCGATCACCGGCACCACGAGATGCCGCAACCAGTCCCGGCTGCCGTTGCGCACCACGTAGTGGGTCACGACGGAGACGTGCAGCGCCAGGAATGCGGTCATGGCGCCGAAGTTGACGAGTGTGGACAGCAGCGAGATGCCATCGTCCCGGCTGGCCATGTAGAGGCCGAGCGCCAGGGAGATGGCGGCGACCAGCAGGGTGGCGTTGGCCGGCACCCGGTGTTTCGGGTTGATCCGGGCGAGGAAGCGCGGCATCTGCCGGTCGCGGGCCATCGCGTACAGCAGGCGGGAGGTCGCGGCCTGCGCGACCAGGGAGTTGGCGAAGCCCCAGGCGATCGCGGTGGCCAGGGCGGTCAGCCCGGCCAGCCAGCCCCCGCCGGCCGCGCGGGCCGCGTCGTAGAACGCGGTGCCCTCGGGGTCGCCGTTGTCGAGCAGGCCGGGCGCGTCCGGCACCAGCAGGGCCGCGACCCACGTCTGCACGATGAACAGGGCGCCGGCCAGCAGCAGCGCGGCGATCATCGCCCGGCCGATCTGCCGGGCCTCCTCGCGGCTCTCCTCGGCCAGCATGGAGATCCCGTCGAAGCCGAGGAAGGAGAGCACGGCGATCGACACCGCGCCGAAGACCAGCGGCCAGGAGAAGGTGCCCGCGTCGTACAGCGGCCGGAACGAGAAGCCGGCGCCCTTGCCCTGGGCCAGCGCCACCACGCCGACGACCAGGAAGATCGCGAGGATGACCAGTTCGGCCGCGAGCATCACCCGGTTGACCCGGGCGGTCATCTTGATGCCGAAGTAGTTGACGACGGTGTTGAGCACGACGAAGGCCGCCAGCCACACCCACACCGGCACGCCGGGCACGAGGGAGTGCATGGCCACGCTTGCCACCAGGTAGAGCAGGCCGGGCACGAGGACGTAGTCGAGCAGGATCACCCAGCCGGCGAGGAAGCCGACGGGCGGTGCGATGCCGCGACCGGTGTAGCTGTAGACGGAGCCGGCCATCGGGAACGCGCGGACCATCTGCGCGTACGAGGAGGCGGTGAACATCATCGCCACCATGCCGATGAGGTAGGCCAGCGCGACCATGCCGCCGGAGCCGGCGTACACGCTGCCGAAGATGCCGAAGGGCGCGATCGGCACCATGAAGATCAGACCGTAGATCAGCAGGTCGGTGAAGGTGAGGGTCCGGCTCAGTTCCTGCCGGTAGCCGAACCGTTCGACCTGGACGGATGTCTCGGATGGGTCGGGAGGATGAGTCACGGCACGCCTCCTTGATCTGGTGAGGCGCACGTTAGTCCAGCCATCGACCGACAGCTAGATCTATGCGCATGGATTGTATACATCGCTCGGTCAGGGCTCAGAAAAAGTCAGTCTTGACTGTTTGTTTCGGGCGCGGCACGCTGTCCCCGTGCCCAGCGCATCGACCCGCGTCCCCCAGCAGGAGCGCAGCCGCGCCACCCAGGCCCGGCTGCTGGAGGCGACCGTCGAGTGTCTGGTGGAGCACGGCTGGTCCGGCACGACGACGACCGTGGTGGCCGCCCGGGCGGGCGTCTCCCGGGGCGCCCAGCTGCACCACTACCCGACCAAGGCGGCCCTGGTCACCGCCGCCGTCACCCACCTCACCGAGCGCCGGGCCGTGGAGCTGCGCACCGAGGCCGCGGCGTTGCCGGCCGGCCCGCGGCGCCTCGACGGGGTGGTCGACCTGCTCGCCGCCGCCTTCACCGGGCCGCTCTTCGTCGCGGCGCTGGAGCTGTGGGTGGCCGCCCGCACCGACGCCGAGCTGCGCGACGCCCTGGTCCCCCTCGAAGCGCGGGTCGGCCGGGAGATGCACCGGCTCACCGTCGAGCTGCTCGGCGTCGACGAGCGGCGACCCGGCGTCCGCGAGGCGGTGCAGGCCACCCTCGACCTGCTCCGCGGCCTCGGCGTGGCCAACCTGCTCAGCGACGACACGACCCGCCGCACCGCCCTGCTGCACACCTGGAAGCGCCAGCTCGCGACCCTGCTCACCCCCGACGCCGCAGCGCCGACGCCCGGGAGCGCACGGCCGCACTGATTCCCCCGGAGGCACCATGGTCGACCTGACAGCCCTGCTCGCGGACCTGGCCGCCGAGTCCGAGCAGCTCGACGCCCTCGTCGCACCGCTGCCGCCGGAAGCCTGGGAGCGGCCGACCCCGGCGCCCGGGTGGAGCATCGCCCACCAGATCGCCCACCTGGCCTGGACCGACCACGTCGCCCACCTCGCGGCGACCGACGCGGCGGCCTTCTTCGCCTCGGTGACCTCCGCTCCGGACCCGTCCCGGCTGGTCGAGGACGGCGCCGAATCGTTCCTCGCCCCGGCCGCGCCGCTGCTGGCGCGCTGGCGGGCCGGCCGGGCCGCGCTCGCCACGGCGCTCGCCGCCGTCCCGGCCGGGGAGAAGCTGCCCTGGTACGGCACCCGGATGTCGCCCACCTCGATGGCGACCGCCCGGCTCATGGAGACCTGGGCGCACGGCGAGGACGTGGCCGACGCGCTGGGCGTCCGGCGTGCCCCGACGGCCCGCCTGCGGCACGTCGCGCACCTGGGCTTCCGTACCCTCGGGCACAGCTTCGCGGCCCACGGCCGCGCGGTGCCGACAGCACCGGTCCGTGTCGAACTCGCCGCACCCGACGGGGACACCTGGGCCTTCGGGCCGGCGGACGCGGCCGACCGGGTCACCGGGCCGGCGCTCGACTTCTGCCTGCTGGTCATCCAGCGCCGGCACCGCGCGGATCTGGCGCTGGTCGCCACCGGGCCGGTCGCCGACGAGTGGCTCGACATCGCCCAGGCGTTCGCCGGGCCGCCCGGCGGCAAGCGGGAGGCGGCGGGCGGCGGGGTGACCCGGTGACCGCGCTGCGGGTCGGCAACGCGTCCGGCTTCTACGGCGACCGCCTCACCGCCTGGCGGGAGATGCTCGACGGCGGCGAGCTGGACGTGCTGACCGGCGACTACCTGGCCGAGCTGACCATGCTGATCCTCGGCCGGGACCGGATGCGCGACCCCTCGCTCGGCTACGCGAAGACGTTCCTGCGCCAGCTGGAGGGCACCCTCGGCACCGCGCTGGAACGCGGGGTCCGGCTGGTCACCAACGCGGGCGGGCTCAACCCGGCGGGGCTGGCCGCCGCCATCGGCGCCCTCGCCGACCGGCTGGGCCTCACCGTCCGGATCGGATACGTCGAGGGCGACGCCCTGGCCCGGCCGGACGCGTTGACCGCGAACGCGTACCTGGGGGCGTTCGGGATCGCGGCCTGCCTCGACGCCGGGGCGGACGTGGTGGTCACCGGGCGGGTGAGTGACGCCTCGCTGGCGGTCGGCCCGGCGATTTCCCACTTCGGCTGGGCCCGGGACGACCTCGACGCGCTGGCCGGGGCCACCGTCGCCGGGCACCTCATCGAGTGCGGGGCGCAGGTCACCGGCGGCAACTTCAGCTTCTTCACCGAGCTGCCCGACGGCGGGCACCGCCCCGGCTTCCCCCTCGCCGAGATCCACGCCGACGGCTCGTCGGTGCTCACCAAACACCCCGGCACGGGCGGCGCGGTCACCGTGGAAACGGTCACCGCCCAACTGCTCTACGAGGTGGGCGGGCCGGACTACCTGGGGCCGGACGTGGTGACCCGGCTGGACACGGTGGAGCTGGCGCAGGAGGGGCCGGACCGGGTGCGGGTCTCCGGTGTCCGGGGCACGCCACCGCCGGACACCCTCAAGGTGGGCGTCAACAACCTGGGCGGCTTCCGCAACTCGATGACGTTCGTGCTCTGCGGGCTGGACATCCCGGCCAAGGCGGCCCTGGTCCGGGGCCAGCTGGAGGAGGCGGTCGGCAAGGAGGGGCTGGAGTTCACGCTGGCACGGACCGACCACCCGGACGCCACCGACACCGAGGCGGCGAGCGCGCTGCTGCACGTACACCTGCGGGACGGCGACAAGGCGCGGGCCGGGCGGGCCTTCTCGGCGGCCGCGGTGGAGCTGGCGCTGGCCTCCTATCCGGGCTGCACGCTGACCACGCTGCCCGGCGACGCCACCCCGTGCGGGGTGTTCACCGCCGACACGGTCCCGCAGGACGCGGTCGCGCACGTGGCCGTCCTTCCCGACGGCACCCGCACGCCGATCCCGGCACCCACCGTCACGTGTTCGCCGCAGGCCCCGGCGCCCCGCGAGGCGTCAACCGGGAGCCCTTCCGCGCACCCGACCCGGCGGGTGCCGCTCGGCGAACTCGTCGGGGCGCGGTCGGGAGACAAGGGCGGGGACGCCAACCTCGGCGTCTGGGCCCGCTCCGACGCCGGCTGGGCCTGGCTGCGCGGCTGGTTGACCGTCGCGCGGCTGGCCGAGCTGCTGCCGGAGACCGCCCCGCTGACCGTCGAGCGGTACGAGCTGCCGCACCTGCGCGCGGTCAACTTCGTGATCCGGGGGCTGCTCGGCCAGGGGGTGGCCGCCTCCACCCGCTTCGACCCGCAGGCCAAGGCGCTCGGCGAGCTGCTCCGCTCCCGGCTGGTCGACCTGCCCGCCGACCTCACCCCGGGGGTGCCGTCGTGACCATGGTGGACACTCCCGAGCGGCGGCAGCTCCGCGAGCTGACCCGGGCCTTCGTGACCAGGGAGGTCCTGCCCCACCTGGACGACTGGGAGCGGGCCGGCGAGGTGCCCCGCTCGCTGCACGAGACCGCCGCGAAGATCGGGCTGCTCGGCATCGGCTTCCCCGAATCGGTCGGCGGCAGCGGCGGCGACCTGCTCGACTCGATCCTGGTCACCGAGGAGATCATCCGCTCGGGCGGCTCGTCCGGGCTGGTCGCCGCGCTCTTCACCCACGGCATCGCGCTGCCGCACATCGTCGCCGCCTGCGGCGACAAGGCAGGCCCGGGCGCCGCCGGTCCGCAGCATCTCATCGAGAGGTACGTGCGGCCCACGCTGGCCGGCACGATGATCGGCGCACTGGCGATCACCGAGCCGGGCGGCGGCTCCGACGTGGCGGGCATCCGCACTTCCGCGCGGCGGGACGGCGACCACTACGTGGTGAACGGGTCGAAGACCTACATCACCAGCGGAATCCGGGCCGACTTCGTGACCACCGCGGTCTGCACCGTGCTGCCGGGCAGCGGCGACCTCAGCCTGCTGGTGATCGACAAGGGCACGCCCGGCTTCACCGTCGGCCGCCGGCTGGAGAAGCTCGGGTGGCACTGCTCGGACACCGCCGAACTCTCCTTCGTCGACGTCCGGGTGCCGGCGGCGAACCGGGTCGGCCCGGAGGACACCGGCTTCCTGGCGATCATGCAGCAGTTCGCCACCGAGCGGCTGTCCCTGGCCACCCAGGCCTACGCCACCGCGCAGCGCTGCGTGGAGCTGGCCACCCGCTGGTGCCGGGACCGGTCCACCTTCGGCCGCCCGCTGGCCAGCCGGCAGCTCGTCCGGCACCGGCTCGCCGACATGCACACCCGCGCCGAGGCGGCCCGGGCGTACGTGCACGACGTGGCCGGGCGGGTGGTCGCCGGCGAACCCGTGGTGACCGAGGTGGCGATGGCGAAGAACGTCGCCGTGGCGGCCTGCGACTTCGTCGTCGACGCGGCGCTGCAACTGCACGGCGGCTTCGGCTACCTGCGCGACGCCGAGGTGGAACGGCACTACCGCGACGCCCGGATCCTGGGCATCGGCGGCGGCACCACGGAGATCATGAACGAGATCATCGCGAAGGGCATGGGCCTGTGAGGGCGAGGAGTGAGCCGGGTCTGCGAGCCCCGCAGTCACGAACGGAAGGATCGCTGTGACGACACTGGACAGCGGGCTCGACCCGTCCTCGGCGGCCTACCGGGCCAACCGGGAGGCGCTGCTGGAACGCCTCGCCGAGCTGGAGACCGCGCTCGACCGGGCCCGGGCGGGTGGCGGCGAGAAGTACGTGACCCGCCACCACAAGCGGGGCAAGCTGCTCCCCCGGGAGCGGGTCGAGCTGCTGCTCGACCAGGACAGCCCCTTCCTGGAGCTGTCACCGGTGGCCGCCTACGGCACCGACTTCCCGGTCGGGGCCAGCACGGTCACCGGCATCGGGGTGGTCGAGGGCGTGGAGTGCCTGGTCGTCGCCAACGACCCGACGGTACGCGGCGGCGCCGTGAACCCCTGGGCGCTCGCCAAGACCCGGCGGGCCGGCGAGATCGCCCTGGCCAACCGGCTGCCCATGGTCAACCTGGTGGAGAGCGCCGGCGCGGACCTGCCCACGCAGGCCGAGATCTTCATCCCGGGTGGCCGGGTGTTCCGCGACCTGACCCGGCTCTCCGCGGCGAAGATCCCCACGGTCAGCGTGGTGTTCGGCAACGCCACCGCGGGTGGCGCGTACGTGCCGGGCATGTCGGACTACACGATCATGATCCGGGACCGGTCGCAGGTCTACCTGGCCGGGCCGCCGCTGGTGAAGATGGCCACCGGCGAGGTCACCGACGACGAGTCGCTGGGCGGGGCGGTCATGCACTCGGCGAAGTCCGGCCTGGCCGACTTCCTGGCCGAGGACGAGCGGGACGGCATCCGCCTGGCCCGGCAGTGCGTACGCCGGCTCAACTGGCGCAAGCAGGGTCCCGCGCCGCGCAACCCGTCCCCGTCCCCACCCAAGTACGACCCCGACGAGCTGCTCGGCATCGCCAGCGCCGACCTCAAGGTGCCGTTCGACCCGCGCGAGGTGCTGGCCCGGGTCCTCGACGGCAGCGACTTCGACGAGTTCAAGCCCGGCTACGGCACCGCCCTGGTCACCGGCTGGGGCGAGCTGCACGGGTACCCGGTCGGCGTGCTGGCCAACGCCCGCGGTGTGCTGTTCAGCGAGGAGGCGCAGAAGGCCGCCCAGTTCATCCAGCTCGCCAACGCGGCCGACACCCCGCTGGTCTTCCTGCAGAACACCACCGGCTACATGGTCGGCACCGAGTACGAGCAGCGCGGCATCATCAAGTACGGCGCTCTCATGATCAACGCGGTGTCGAACTCCACGGTCCCGCACCTGACCGTCAACCTGGGCGCCTCCTACGGCGCCGGCAACTACGGCATGTGCGGCCGGGCGTACGAGCCGCGGTTCCTGTTCACCTGGCCGAACGCGAAGTCGGCCGTGATGGGGCCGGCGCAGCTCGCCGGGGTGCTCTCCATCGTGGCCCGGCAGGCCGCCGCCGCCCGGGGCCGCGACTACGACGAGGAGTCCGACGCCGCCATGCGGATGATGGTCGAGCAGCAGATCGAGTCCCAGTCCGGTGCGCTCTTCCTCTCCGGCCGGCTCTACGACGACGGGGTGATCGACCCCCGGGACACCCGTACCGTCCTCGGGCTCTGCCTGTCGGCGATCCACAACGGACCGGTGAAGGGCGCCGACGGCTTCGGCGTCTTCCGGATGTGAGGGGCGGACCGGTGAGCGCGAGGAACGCAGCGAAGCGGAGTGCGGCAGTCGCGAACGGAGGGCCAGCTCAGTGATCTCGAAACTTCTCGTTGCCAACCGGGGCGAGATCGCCCGGCGGGTCTTCGCCACCTGCCGGACGCTCGGCGTGGAGACGGTCGCCGTGCACTCCGACGCGGACGCCGACGCGCCCTTCGTGGCCGAGGCCGACCAGGCCGTCCGGTTGCCCGGCAACTCGCCGGCCGAGACGTACCTGCGGATCGATCTGGTCCTGGACGCGGCGCGCCGGGCCGGCGCGGACGCGGTCCACCCGGGTTACGGGTTCCTGGCCGAGAACGCGGAGTTCGCCGCCGCGGTCACCGACGCGGGGCTGACCTGGGTCGGCCCGCCGGCCAAGGCGATCGCCGCGATGGGCGACAAGATGGCGGCCAAGGCACTGCTCGCCGACGCGGGCGTGCCGATGCTGCCCACCTGGACCGAGCCCGGCCAGGTGACCGACTTCCCGGTGCTGGTCAAGGCCGCCGCGGGCGGCGGCGGCCGGGGCATGCGGGTGGTCCGCGACGCCGACGGCCTCGCCGAGGCTGTCGCGGGCGCGCGCCGCGAGGCCGCCGCGGCGTTCGGTGACGGCACGGTCTTCATCGAGCGGTACGTCGAACGCGGCCGGCACGTCGAGGTGCAGATCTTCGGCGACAGCCACGGCACGGTGGTGGCCCTCGGGGCGCGCGACTGCTCGATCCAGCGCCGGCACCAGAAGATCGTCGAGGAGGCGCCGGGCGTCCTGCCCCCGGAGGTCCGCGAGCGGCTGTACGAGGCGGCGGTGGCCGCCGGCCGGGCAGTCGACTACGTGGGCGCGGGCACGGTGGAGTTCCTGCTCGCCCCCGACGGGCAGGTCCACTTCCTGGAGATGAACACCCGCCTCCAGGTGGAGCACCCGGTCACCGAGCTGACCACCGGGCTGGATCTCGTCCGGCTGCAACTGCTCGTCGCCGAGGGCGAGCCGCTGCCGCTGACGGCCACCCCGCCGGCCGACGGCCACGCCATCGAGGTGCGGCTCTGCGCCGAGGACCCGGCCCAGGGCTTCCGCCCGGCCACCGGCACGCTGCACCGGTTCGCGATCCCCGGGGTCGGCGCCGAGTTCGGCCCGACCGGGGGCCTGCGACTCGACTCCGGCGTGACGGGCGGGTCGGCGGTCAGCGTCCACTACGACTCGATGCTGGCCAAGCTGATCGCCTGGGCGCCCACCCGGGCCGAGGCGGCCCGTGCCCTCGCCGGCGCGCTGGCCCGGGCCGAGTTGCACGGCGTCGCCACCAACCGGGACCTGCTGGTCCGGGTGCTGCGCAGCCCCGAGTTCGCTGCCGTGGACATCGACACCGGCTTCCTGGACCGGCATCCCGAGGTCTTCGCCCCGCTGCTCCCCGCCGCCCGGCTTCCCGTGGCCGCCCTCGCCGCCGCGCTGGCGGGCGCCGCCGGGCGCCGGGCGTCCGCGCCCCGGCTGGGCGGGCTCCCGTCGGGCTGGCGCAACGTACCGGCGTTTCCGCAGGTCACCCGGTTCGCCGGGGCGGGCGGCAGGGAGATCGAGGTCCGGTACCGGCTGGACCGCACGGGCGCGCTCGCCGACTGGTCGGTGTCCCCGGCCGGCGGGGGCACCGCCTCCGGCGCCGTCCCGGCCGTGACCGTGGTCGAGGCCGCTCCCGACCGCGTCGTGCTCGACGTCGACGGGGTGCGGCGGGCGTTCCGCGTACACCGGGTGGGGCCGGAGGTCTTCGTGGACGGCCCGGACGGGGCGGCGAGCCTCACCGAGCTGCCCCGGTTCCCCCTGCCCACCGCCGAGCTGGCGGCCGGGTCGCTGCTCGCGCCGCTGCCCGGCGCGGTGACCCGCGTGCACGTCGAGGTCGGCCAGCGGGTGAGCGCCGGCGACCTGCTGCTGACCCTCGAAGCGATGAAGCTCGAACACCCTGTGCTCGCGCCGGCCGACGGCGTGGTGGCGGAGCTGCCCGTGCCGGCCGGCGGCCAGGTCGACACCGGGGCCGTACTGGCCGTCATCGACGGCTCCGGCCCGGCGCGTCCGGCGCCGCGCCGCGACCTGGAGCCGTCGAATCCCGAGGAGGACCCGCGATGAACTTCGACCTCACCCCCGAGCAGGACCAGCTCCGCGACGCCGTCCGGGCGCTGGGGCGGAAGTACGGCCACGGGTACTTCGTCGAGAAGGCCCGGGCCGGCACGCACACCACCGAGCTGTGGCAGGAGGCCGGGCGGCTCGGCTACCTGGGCGTCAACATCCCCACCGAGTACGGCGGCGGGGGCGGCGGCATCACCGAGCTGGCCATCGTCTGCGAGGAGCTGGCCGCGGCCGGCTGCCCGCTGCTGCTGCTCGTCGTCTCACCCGCCATCGCGGCCACCGTCATCGCCCGGCACGGCACCGACGAGCAGCGCAAGCGCCACCTGCCCGGGCTCGCCGACGGCTCGCAGAAGATCGTCTTCGCGATCACCGAGCCGGAGGCCGGGTCGAACTTCCACCGGCTCGGCACCGTGGCCCGCCGCGACGGCGACGACTGGCTGCTGACCGGCCGCAAGTGCTACATCTCCGGCGTCGACGAGGCCGGGCACGTGCTGGTGGTGGCCAGGACCGAGGACTCCGGGACCGGCAAGCTCAAGCCGGCGCTGTTCATCGTGCCGACCGACGCTCCCGGGCTGGAGCGGTCCAAGCTGGACATGGAGATCCTCTCCCCGGAGAACCAGTTCCTGCTCTACCTGGACGACGTCCGGCTGCCCGGCGACGCGCTGGTGGGCGAATCCCTGGACGCGGGGCTGCCGGCCCTGTTCTCCGGCCTCAACCCCGAGCGGATCACCGTCGCCGCGATGGGCGCCGGCACCGGCCGGTACGCCATCGAGCGGGCCAGCGAGTACACCGCCAAGCGGACGGTGTGGGGTGGGAAGAGCATCGGCTCCCACCAGGGCGTCGCCCACCCGCTCGCCCACGCGGCGGTGCAGGTGGAGCTGGCCCGCCTGATGATCCACAAGGCGGCCACCCTCTACGACGCCGGCCGCGACCTGGAGGCCGGCGTCGCCGGCAACATGGCCAAGTACGCGGCCGGCGAGGCCGCCGCGCTCGCCGTGGACACCGCCGTCCAGGCGCTCGGCGGCGCCGGCATGACCACGGAGTACGGCGTGGCGACCCTGCTGGGCGCGGTCCGGGCCGGCCGGATCGCGCCGGTGAGCCGCGAGATGATCCTCAACTTCGTGGCCCAGCACGTCCTCGGCCAGGACAAGTCCTACTGAAACGCCCCCGTGCCCGGCGCCCCTGGTCGGGGCGCCGGGCACGGGCAGCGCGGCTCAGGAGGTGGCGATCCGGTCGAACTTCTCCCACGGACCGATCGACGTGCGGTTGGCGATGAGCGGCTGGGTGCCCGCGCTCTCCGCCACCACGTACCGGCCGTTGGCGTTGGCCCGGAGGCTGATGGTGCCGTCCGAGTTCTCGATCACCGTGAACTTCTCCCAGGCGCCGACCGACGTGCGGTTGGCGATGAGCGGCTTGGTGCCCGCGCTCTCCGCCACCACGTACCGGCCGTTGGCCCGGGCCCGGAGGGCCACGAAGCCGTCGCCCGCGTCGAGCACGTCGAACTGCTCCCACAGCCCGACCGAGGTCCGGTTGGCGATCAGCGGCTTCGTGCCGGCGCTCTCGGCCACCACGTAGCGGCTGTTGGCCCGGGCCCGGAGGGCGATCGGGGCCGCGACCGCCGGGGCGCCGGTGAGCCGGGTGAGGGCCGAGTAGTCGCCGTTGAACACGTTCTGGCTGTAGCTCCCCGGCGTGCTGGGGTCACCGGCGGCGTACTGCCAGATGGTCTCCGTCGTCCAGCCGGCCGGCAGGGGCGGGCGGGTCGTGGTGTAGCCGGCGATGTCCAGCGGGTTGGCGCCGAAGGACGCGTTGTTGCCGGTGCACGGGTTCCAGTAGTTGGTGTTCGTGTAGATCATCACCGGCCGGCCGATGCGTGCCTTGACCTGGTCGGTGAAGGACTTGATCCAGGCGGACATCTCCGTCGTGGTGAGGCCGTAGCAGGTCGGCGCGCCGGACCAGTACGGCCACTCGATGTCCACCATGGGCACCAGCGTCTGGCTGTCCTTGGCGAACTGGGCGTTGTCGATGAAGAAGTTCGCCTCGGTGACCGGGTCATGCCCGTCCGGGCGGGCGAAGTGGTACGCGCCGACGAGCAGGCCGGCGTCCTTGGCCGCCGCGTAGTCCTCGGCGAAGTAGGGGTTGCGGTACGTCTGCCCCTCGGTCGCCTTGACGTACGCGAACTTGGCGCCACCGGCCGCCACGGACGGCCAGTCGATCGGGCCGAGGTTGTGGTCGTGGCTGGAGACGTCGATGCCGCGGATCGTGTAGCCGGCCGGGATGGCGGCGCTCGTGGACGCCGAGGTGGTGCGCGCACCCGGCTTGACGCCGGCGTTCGCGTGGCCACCACCGTCGGGAGCCGCGTCGGCCGCACTGGCCGGCTGCGCCATGCCGAGTGCGCCGAGCGCGAGCCCGGCGGACATCAGAACAGAGATAATTCTTCGAGACATGGGAGTGGAGATCTCCTTTGTCGGGAGGTCGAGGGCCGCCGTTCGCCAGGGGGGCGGATCACGGCGGCGGAGCGCCCCCGCCTTCCGGCCGGGGATCGGCGGGAGCGGGGTGCCGCCGTACTCTAACCCGCCGAAGCGCCTGCCCACTGCCCCGATCGCGATCGACACCGGTGGGACGGCCCGGGAGACTGTCGCCATGGTGCCGCCCGATCTGGAGCGGGCGACCGACCGGCTCTACGCCGTCTTCGCCCACCACCCCATGCCGCCCGACATGACGGCCTGCGACCACTGCGTCGACCCCGCCGAGGTGGACCTCTTCCGGCGTACGCCGCTGCGCGCGCTCACCCCGAAGCAGCTCGGCACCTACCTGTCCAACCCCGGCACCTGGGGCGACGGGACCGAGCTGCCGCATCTGGTGCCGCGACTGCTGGCGGCGTACGCGAGCGGGGAGATGGCGGACTGGTGGTGGCCGGGCCACGTGACCTCGCGGATCCACGCGAGCTGGCAGCACTGGTCCCCCGAGGAGCGCACGGCCGTCACCGGGTTCGTCCGGTCGTGGTGGCGCCGGACCCTCACGTCCTGGCCGTCCACCAACCCGGTGCCGGACGTTCTGGAGGCCGTCGTCGCGCTCGACCTTGACGTCGAGGAGTACCTCTCGGACTTCGCCGAGCTGCCGGGTGACACGCCCGCCCGGCAGCTCGCCGCCTTCGTCGACAACTGGCGGTGGGGTTCGTCGCTACCCGAGGACGCACAGCGGGCGGTGCGACGCTGGCTCATCGGCGGCACGCCGGGGCGGGTGCTGTGGGAGGCGGCGGTGGCGCGCGCGGGATGCCCGGCCGGCGACGAGCTGACCGAGGCCGCCGAGCTGGTCGACGTGCTGCGGGACATGCTCCGCGGAGAGAACGCCTGACCGGGCCGCCCCTCGCGTCGTCCGCGGCCCGGGGTACGGCGGGTGCCCGATCACCCGCCGTACCCCGTAACGGAATCTTATTGATCGACGCTTTCATCATCCTCCCCAGTGGATGCTGGTCGGCTCCGCGGGCGTGGTCGGCGGGCAGCCGTGCCGGTCCGGCAGTTGACAGCTCGACGGCCTGGGCCATGCTTGTCGGGTGAGTTCGTTCCCGAAGCCCGATGCGCGGGTCAAGGCCGTCGTCGCGTCGGTGGCGGCGGTTGCGGCGCTGGTGACGTTGGTGGTGTGGCACCCGGCCGGCATCCTGTCAGTGGTGCTGGCCCTGGTCTGCGTCCTGCTCGGCATGATCGCCGGGGTGACGCTCACCGCCGCCCGGCAGGCTCCTCCCCGCGCCGACGCGTCCCCCGACGAGTGGCCGGCCCCCACCGCGTACGGGGTGGACGCCGACACCCTGGAGGCGATCGACCCACGGGCGGTCCGGCAGCTCCGCACACCGGCCGACGGCTACGCGGGCGACGCCGACACGTTGGAGGCGCTCGACCCGCGGGCGGTCCGGGACCTGCGGGCGTCCGGCGGCGGCTACCCGGGCGACGCCGACACCCTGGGCGCACTCGACCCGCGGGCGGTGCGGCAGCAGCGGACGGCGAACGGGATCAGCGACCGGTGAGGGTCGGCACGGCCAGCGCGTCCACGCCCCGCCCCGCCAGGCACCGGTAGGTGCGCTCAGTGCCGGTCGGTGGCAGCACCTCCAGGTTCCAGCCGGTCACCTGTCGCACGCCGCTCGCCAGCTGGAACGTGCCCACGCTGCAGACCTGCTGGACGGCCGGGTCGGCCACCACCGCGTCGTGGCCCGCGCCGACGAGCGCGGCCGGCAGGTCGCCCTCGGCGTAGCTCTCCCACGTGTGCCGGCCGTCGCAGGGCACCCGGGTCGCCTCGGCCCGGTCGCGGCGCAGCCGCACGGGGCCGTAACACTCCAGTTCGGACGCGCAGTGCGCGCCCGCCGGCAGGCGGACGTCGCCCGTCGCGCAGCCGGGCGGCACCCGCGACGGCTCGACCGCCCCGCTGGCCACCGGCGTCGGCGACACCACGGCGGGAGCGCCGTCGGCCAGCCAGGCGCCCGCACCGGCGGAGGCGGCGAGCGCGAGCACGCCGGCCCCGCCGAGGAACCAGCGCCGCGGCCAGCGGCGGCCGCGGCTCGGCACGGTCGGGTGGGCGTCCTCGGCAGGCGGGCGCGGGCCCGGCTGGCCGGTGCGGGTCAGCGAGTGGCCGCCGGTGGTCGGGCCGCCGCTGACCGGAGCCCCCGGATAGGGCGCGCCGCTCACCGGCGCCGACCCCGGATCCAGTGGGAGCGAGGCGAGCAGGCCACGCAGCTCGACGGCGGACGGACGCTCGTCCGGGTCGTTGGCCATGCCCAGCCGCAGCACGTCGATCAGCTCGTCGGGCACCCCGGGCAGGCCGGGGATCGGCTGCTGGAACATCTCCAGCACGGTGACCAGGCTCGGGTTGCGCTCGGACTGCCAACGCGGCGGGCGGCCGTGCATCACCGCGTAGAGGGTGGCGCAGAGCGCGTAGACGTCGACGGCCGGGCTGGGCGGGCTGTGGCTGAACATCTCCGGCGGCGCGTAGGCCGGGGTAAGCACCTCGAGGGTGACCGAGGCGTCGCGCACCTCGGCCAGCACCGCCAGCCCGAAGTCGGCCAGCACGGCCGGATTGAAGTGCGAGTAGAGGATGTTGGCCGGCTTGACGTCCCGGTGCAGCACCCCGGCCGCGTGTGAGTGGGCCAGCGCGTCGGCGATCTTCACGCCGAGGTCGCGGGCCTCGACCGCGCCCAACGGGCACCGGCGCATCCGCTCCGCGTACGAGCCGTCGCAGAGCTCCATGATCAGGTAGGGGTGCTGGTCGACGGTGACCCCGACGTCGAAGAGGTCCACCACGTGCGGGTGGGAGGACATCTTGCCGGCGGCCCGCGCCTCGCGCAGGAAACGCGCCTGGTCCCGATCGCTGTCCAGCGTGCGGTTCTCCACCTTGACCGCGACCTCGCGCCCCACCGAGATCTGGGTGGCCCGGTAGACGGTGGCGTAGCCGCCCCGGGCGAAGACCTCCAGGTCGGTCAGACCGGGCACGATGGGCAGCCGCAGGGCGCCGGGCGGGGTCTCGGTCACGACTCGAAAATACCCAACGGTCCCGGTCGCTCAGCGCACCGCGTCGGTCGCCGGAACCGGGCCCGGACCCGGAGCGGTGTCGTCCCCGGCTGCCGGCCGGCCCGGCCCGGCGGCCGCCCGGCGGGCGTCCCACCACAGGCCGACGGCCGTCGCGACCGCGCCCAGGCCCTCCCAGGCCGCGACCCCGAAGAACCGGTCCGGGGCGACGTCGGAGAGCACCGCGATGCTGAAGACGGTGAACGTGACCAGCCGGAACCAGACGGTGAACCGGTAGAACGGCCGCCACTCGGTCGCCACGGCGAGCAGGTAGTAGACCCCCATGTTGAACGAGGCCATCGAGGACGCCGTGAGGAACGTGCCGGTGTAGTCACCCGGGGCACGCTCGGCCGGCACCTCGAAGCCGAGCAGGCGGAGCTGGGTCTCCGGCCAGATCAGCCCCAGCGCGCCGAGCAGCAGCGCCAGAAGCCCGAAGACCGCGATCGTCCAGCCGGCGCCGGAGCGCGGCAGCCTCATCGTCCCTCCCCCAACCGTGGCCGTCGGCGTGGACGGCCCGCACGCCCCCACGCTAACCGCCCCCTCCGACGGGCACATCCCCGGAACCGGTAGAACCGGGCGGGGATCAGTGCGCGGCGAGGCGGACGCGGAGCGCGTCGGCGGCGGCCCGCTCACTGCGCTGCTCGGTGGCGTACGCCAGCCGCACCGCCTCCTCGGCGCTGGCCAGCGCCTCGGCCGGGCGACCGCAGGCTTCGAACGCCTCGGCCAGCACCATCCGCGCGATGACCTGGCTGCGCACGTCCTCGGCCGGCGCCGACACGGCCCGCTGCGCCCAGTCCAGCGCCTGCTCGCGCTGGCCGTGGCCGAGCAGCGCGGACGCGTACCGGGCCATGGTCTGGCGGCGGGAGAACAGCAGCGACGGGGTGTTGGCGGCGGTCGTGGCCACCGGGGCGAGCAGCCCCACCGCGGTGGCCGCGTCGCCGGCCGCGAGCCGGGCCATGGCGAGCAGCACCCGGGGCGCCACCTGGGCGGGGGCCTGCGGGTTGTGCGGCTCCACAGTGGTCAGCACCGACCGGGCCTCCCGCTCGGCCGTCGCGGCGTCGCCCATGTCCAGCGCCACGAAGCCGCGCAGTGTCCCGGCCATCCCGGTGAGCAGCGGATGCGCGGTGCGGTCGGCGTACCCGAGAGCGTCGGTGAGCAGGTCGGCGGCGTGCTCCGGCTCGCCCAGCCCGCGCGCCACCACGCCGCGCACCACCAGTGCGAAGCCCTGGCCCCAGTCGTCGCCGACCTCGGCGAACTCCCGGTACGCCCGGCGCGCCGCCCGGTCCGCCTCGCCCAGCTCGCCCAGCTCGGCGGTGGCGTACGCCTCGACGGCGCGCAGCGTGCCCACCGCCCACGCCTCGCCGACCCGCTCGCCGAACGGCAGGAACACCTGCGCCATCCGGCACGCCTCGCGGAGCCGGCCGGCGAGCAGCCGCGCGAACGCGGTGGTGCCGCGCAGCCAGGCCCGCCCGTACGGGTCCTTCAGCTCGGCGAAGAGCCGGGCGGCCCGGCCGAGCACCGCGTCGGTGCCGGCGAAGTCGCCCCGGGTCGTGGTGACCCAGGCCAGGTTCTGCAACGACCAGGCCTGCCCGCGCGGGTCCTTCGCGGCGAGGCTGACCTGGTAGGAGGCCGCGAGGCGGCTGCTCGCCTGGCCCAGCCGGCCGGCGATGAAGTCGGCCATGCCGAGCCGGCGCATCGCCGAGGCGCGCATGGTCGGCAGCTTTGCCTCCGTGGCCACCTGCAACGCCTCCTGCCAGCTCCGCTCGGCGCGGGTGGCGTCGCCCAGCGTCTGGTGGGCCTGCCCGGCCAGCAGGAGGGCGCTGGTCCGGGTGGCCGCCGCGTCCCCGGCGTTCGCGGCGATCTTCTCGGCGAAGGCGAGCGCGTCGGCCGGGCGACCGATCTGGAGCAGCGCCCGGGCGTGCACCACCTGGTCGGCCAGCGGCACCCCGTCGCGGGCCAGCTCGGCGGCGCGTTCGGCGTACTCGACGGCCATCGCCGGCTCCCCGGACCGCAGTGCGCGGCGGGCGGACCGGCACAGCGCGGCCACGCCCAGCGGGGCCACCGCCCGGGCCGGCGCGTCCGGGCGGAGCTTGACCGCGTCGGCTAGCGCGGCGGCCCGCTCGACGTGCTGCGCGACGAAGTCGTCCCGGGCGGACTCGGTGAACCCGCCGGGCGCCGTCGTGGTGCCGTCGGCGTTCTCCGGTGCCGCCCAGCGGGCCAGTGCGGCGTGCCGCTCGGCCAGCTCGGCCTTGCTCACCCCGGCGTACGCGGCCTCCCGCATGAGCGGGGTCGCGAAGGCGAACCCGGTGCGGGTGCGGTGCAGCATGCGGCGTTGCAGCAGCTCCTCCACGGCCCGCTCCAGCTCGACCGCGGCCACCGCGGCCGGCCGGCCGTCCCGCCCGACGCGCTGCTCGCGCAGCGCCTCCAGCGCGCCGTCGGGCACGATGTCGCCGACCACCGCGGCGTCCCGCAACACCGAGCGGGCGTCCGGCGGCAGGGCGTCGATACGCGCGGCGAGCACGGCGGCCAGGTCGCGGGAGAGCAGCCGGCTGCCCAGCGAGCCGGGCGCGAGCCGCCAGCCGACGTTGGCGTCCCGCCCCGGGCCGGCGGTCAGCGCCCCGCGCTCCATCAGCAGGGTGACCAGCTCGGCCAGGTAGAACGGGTTGCCCTGGGCGGTGGCGAGCAGCCGGTCGGCGTCGGCCGTGGACAGCTTGCCGCCGCTCAGATAGCTGGTGAGCAGCCGGGAGGCGTCCGCGCCGCGCAGCGGGGGCAGCGCGTGCACCTCGGCGTCCGCGACGCGGGTCAGCGCGCCGGCGGTCCGCACCAGCTCGGGCCGGCCGAGCAGCAGCACCAGCACCGGGCCGCTGAGCCGGTTGAGGGTCAGCGCGAGCGCCTTGATCGTCTCGGCGGTGGCGTCGTGCAGGTCGTCCACCACGATCACCAGCGGCGCCTCCAGGGCGAGCGCGCTGAGCAGCTCGGCGACCGCGTTGGGCACGGCCTCGGCGTCCGGCGGCGGGGAGGCGGCGTTCCACTCGCCGTTCTCGGTGGCGGCGGGGAGTTCGGCGTACCCGAGCAGGGCCAGGAGCTGGTCCACGGCGAGCGGGGGCGGGTCGCCGGGGAGCCGGCCGAGGCGCTGCCCGAGCCGGCGCAGCCGCTCCTCGACGGCCGGCCGGGTGAGCGCCGTGGCGGCGTCGTTGGGCAGGCCGACCGCGGCCCGGACCAGGTCGGCGAGGGGGGCGAGGCGGCGCCGCTCGCCGAACGCGGCGCAGCGCACGGAGAGCACCCGGGCGCCGGTGTGGGCGGCGTACCGGCCGGCGCCGACGTCGTAGCCGGCGGCGAGGCGTTCCACCTCGGCGGCGAACCGGGACTTGCCGATCCCCGCCTCGGCGGTCATCAGCAGCACCCGGGGCTCACCCCGGTCGATCACCTCGGCCAGCCGGCCGGCGACCCGGCCGATCTCGGTCTCCCGGCCCACGAAGGGCGCCTCGTCGCCGAGGCCCGACCTGGTGCCCGGCGCGTCCAGCAGGCCGAGCAGCTCGTACGCCTCGACCGGCTCACGCTTGCCCTTGAGCCGCAGCGGGCGCAGCGCCCGCCAGGAGGCGACGTGCCGGGTGGCGGCGGAGGTGCGCCCGCCCGCGTAGACCGCGCCGACGGCGGCGGCGTCGGCGAGCCGGGCGGCGGTGTTCACGGTGTCGCCGATGACCGTGTACTCGATCGCGGCCTGGATGCCGGCGATGACGTCGCCGGTGTTCAGGCCGACCCGCAGGCCGAGCGGCGCGCCCCCGCCCCGCTCGTCGTCGAGCACCCGGCGGACCGCCCGCTGCATGGAGAGCGCGGCCCGGACGGCGCGCTCGGCGTCGTCCTCGTGCGCCACCGGCGCGCCGAAGACCGCCATGATCCCGTCGCCGGTCAGCTTGTCGACGTGCCCGCCGAAGGTCTTGACCGCGCCCGCCAGGGCGGCCAGCACCCGGTCCGTGACGGCGCCGACCCGTTCCGGGTCGAGGTCCTCCGACCAGGAGGTGAAGTCGGAGAGGTCGCCGAAGAGCACGGTGACGACCCGCCGCTCGGCGGCGGGCAGCGAGGCGGCGGCCGGCAGGGCGGCTCCACAGTTGTGGCAGAACCGCGCGCCGGGCACGGCGACGGTTCCACACACCGGGCAGGTCACGGCAGCTCCAACCCCGTACCCCCGGCGCCGGATTCCCGGGGGCTCACCCCGAGGTACTCCAGCTGGGCCCGGACCGACCATTCGGCGGCCCACCACAGCGACCGGTCGACGTCCGCGTAGACCCGCTCGACGACCTCGGGCGCGGTGGTCGCGCCGGCGGCGACCGCCGCGCGCACCTGGTCGAGCCGCGCCCGCCGGTGGGCCAGGTAGAAGTCGGCCGCCACACCGCAGTCGGCCAGCGCGGGGCCGTGCCCCGGCAACGCCGGGATCCCCCGGTACGTGGCGAGCAGCTCCAGGCTCGCCAGGTAGTCGCCGAGGTGCCCGTCCGGGTGGGCGACCACGGTGGTGCCCCGCCCGAGGATGGTGTCGCCGGTGAGCACGACCCGCTCGTCGCCGTGCCCGACCAGGAAGCAGACCGAGTCGGCGGTGTGCCCGGGGGTGGCGAGAAGGCGGATGTCCAGGCCGGCGTCGAGCAGGGTGTCCGGGGTCAGCGGCGCGCCGCCGACGGTGTGCGCCGGGTCGACGGCGAGGACGGGCACCCCGCCGAGCAGCTCACTGAGCCGCGGCGCGCCCTCGGTGTGGTCGGCGTGCCCGTGGGTGATCAGCACGAGACCGACCGGGCCGTGCGCGGCGAGCGCGGCGAGGTGCTCCTCGTCGGCCGGGCCGGGGTCGACCACCACGGCGTGCTCGGCGCCCGGGGCGCGCAGCACCCAGGTGTTCGTGCCGTCGAGCGTCATCGGCCCCGGGTTGGGGGCACGCACCAGCGTCACCCACTCCGGCAGCTCGTCCGCGAGCGCCCCAGCGGCTCCGGTCACAGGCCCCATGGCAGCGATCGTACGACCCCGCCCGCCACTGCCCGCGATCTTGCGGTGCCGCCAGGAGTTATGTCCCCTTGCGGGTCGTCTGCCCCACCGGCACCGGCAAGATCACGGGTACGCGGCGTCAGGCGACCTCGACGATGACCTCGACCTCGACGGGGGCGTCCAGGGGAAGCTCGGCGACGCCGACCGCGCTGCGGGCGTGCCGGCCGGCCTCGCCGAAGACGGCGCCGAACAGCTCGGAGGCGCCGTTGACCACGCCGGGCTGGCCGGTGAAGCCGGGCGCGCTGGCCACGAAGCCGGTCAGCTTGACGATCTTGACGACGTTCTCCAGCCCGACCAGCGAGTCGATCGCGGCGAGCGCGTTCAACGCGCACCGCTGCGCCAGGTCCTTCGCCTGCTCGGCGGAGACGCCGTTGCCGACCTTGCCGGTGGCGAGCAGCTTGCCCTCGGCGATCGGAAGCTGACCCGAGACGTAGACGTGCTGCCCGGACTGGACGGCCGGCACGTAGCTGGCCAGCGGCGACGCCACCTCGGGCAGGGTCAGGCCGAGTTCCGCGAGCTTCGCGTGCGGTCCGTTGCTCATGCTGTGCCGTCCTTCGTTCGCGACTGCGGGGCTCGCAGGCCCGGCTCACTCCTCGCGCTCACGGGTCAGCCCTTCGGACGCTTGAGGTAGGCGACGAGCTGCTCCGGGTTCGGACCGGGAACCACGGAGACCAGCTCCCAGCCGTCCTCGCCCCAGTTGTCGAGGATCTGCTTGGTCGCGTGGACCAGCAACGGGACCGTGGCGTATTCCCACTTCTGCATCGGGTGAAGGCTCCCTTGCCTGACATGGACTGCGGTCAGGCACAGCCTACGGTCCGCCGCCGTTACGGGGACGCGGGACGCTGCTCCGGCGTACCGGACGGCTCACCGCAGGGGCCCTCGTGCTCGTACCGCTGGGGGCAGCGGGTGCGGTCGGGCAGCAGCAGGTCGCAGAAGACCCGGTGCCGGTTGTTCTGGTCGTCGGCCGTGGAAACGGTGGTCTCGCCGGCGTCCAGCTCGCTGAGGAAGCCCAGCGAGGTGGCCACGGTGGAGGCGAGCGCGGTGGCCGCCGCCAGGTCGGGGACCCGGACCGGCAGGTGGATGACGTAGCCGGGCTCCTCCTCGTCGCGGCCCCGCCCGGCCGGCCGGCCCAGGGTGCGCACCACCTCGGCGGGCGGGCGGTAGGACCGCTCGTTGAACGGCGCTCCCGCGCCGGGCCCCTCGGCGTCGCCGAGCCGTCCGGCCCGCTCGCCGGGGAACTGGGCTCGGGGAATGTTCTCCGCGTCGCGCATCCGCTGCCTCCGGGCGTCGTACCTGTTCACGTCACCACCATCCGGCTCGGAACCCCTCACCGGTCCGGCCCCCGCGTCGCGACGAACGTAGGACCTGCCGAGAGTCCCGGCAACGGGACGCGCGCGCCCGCTCACCTCCAGTCACATATGCGACACATCCCCGATCGGGAAAGCGGCGGCGGGCTCACGTCCGGCGTGGCGCGGCGCGGCGTACGCGGGGCTGGCAAGCCGTCCGCCGACCGCTACCCTTCCGGTCTGGATGAGTGCCCGCGCTCGCCCGCCACGCTCGATCACGTGTCCGTCGCCTGGGGCGGCGTCGGCGCGCCGCACCCCGGGGGAACGACATGACCCAACCGCCCATCGGTGGCGCCGCCGGCTCGCCCGGAGGCCCCGCCCACCAGGAGCCGACCGCCGGCGCCACGCCGGCCCCCGGCGGCCCGCCGGCGACCGGCTACCCGCCGTACCCGCAGCCGGCGGCCCCGAAGAAGCGGCGCGGCCTGCTGATCGCCTCGATCGTGCTGGCCGCGGCGGTCCTGCTCTGCGGCGGTGGCGGCACGGCTGCGTTCCTCACCCTGCGGCAGGCCGAGGACGGCCAGGGCGCCAAGGAGCCGACGGTCGCCGTGGACGGCTTCCTCACCGCGGTCTACAAGGACCGGGACGCCCGCGCGGCGGCCACCTTCGTCTGCTCGGCGTCGCGCGACGACAAGAAGATCGCCGCCAAGGTCGCCGAGGTGCGGAAGTACGCCGGGCAGTACCAGAACGCGCGGTTCCGCTGGACCACCCCGAAGGTGGACAACCAGACCGGGGACCGGGCCACGGTCAGCACCAGGGTCACCATGACCACGGCCGACGAGAAGATGGCCGACCAGGAACTGCGCTTCACGGTGGTGCGGAAGACGGGTTGGTGGGTCTGCGAGGTCGCCTGACCGCGACGGCTGGATAGGCTCGACGGGTGGCAGCGACTGAGCAGCCGGCCGAGTCCGCCGGCAGATGGCCGGCCCGCCTGCACGTGGTGACCGGCAAGGGCGGCACGGGCAAGACCAGCGTGGCGGCGGCGCTGGCCCTCGGGCTGGCCGCCGGCGGCCGGCGCACCCTGCTGGTCGAGGTGGAGGGGCGGCAGGGCATCGCCCAGCTCTTCGGCACCGACCCGCTGCCCTACGAGGAGCGGCACCTGACCGACGCGCCCGGCGGCGGCGCGGTGCGTGCCCTGGCGGTCGACGCCGAGGAGGCGCTCCTCGAATACCTGGACATGTTCTACAAGCTCGGCGCGGCCGGCCGCGCGCTGCGCAAGCTGGGCGCCATCGACTTCGCCACCACCATCGCCCCGGGCCTGCGGGACGTGCTGCTCACCGGCAAGGTCAAGGAGGCGACCACCCGAACCAGCGGGCAACGCCGGGCGTACGACGCGGTGGTGCTGGACGCGCCGCCGACCGGGCGGATCGGCCGCTTCCTCAACGTCACCGCGGAGACCGCCCGGCTGGCCAAGGTGGGCCCGATCAAGACCCAGAGCGAGGGGGTCTCGGCGCTGCTCCGGTCGCCGATGACCGCGGTGCACGTGGTCACGCTGCTGGAGGAGATGCCGGTCCAGGAGACCGTCGACGCGATCGCCGAGCTGGCCAAGCTCGGCTTCCCGGTCGGCCGGGTGATCGTCAACGGGGCCCGGCCCCCGGTGCCGGCCGACCGCCCGGTGACCGCCGCCGAACTGAAGCGCGGGCTGGCCGCCGCCGGCCTGCCGACCGACGCCCGGACCGTGGCCGGCCTCGCCGCCGAGGCCCGTGACCAGCAGGTACGCCGGGAGCTGGAGGATTCGCTCCGCGCCGAGCTGGTGGAGCTGGGCCTGCCCCTGACCGAGCTGCCGCTGCTGCCCGGCGGGGTCGACCGGGCGGGGCTGGAGACGCTGGCCGAGACGCTCGTCCGGGCGGATTGACTCACACCTGCGGCCGGCACGGAGCAGAGAGACCCTCGAGACCGATACGCTCGATTGGTGCCTTCCGAAGACGCGGCGCCACCGCTGGACGTCGACCAGATCCTCGCCGATCCGGGCGTGCGGATCGTGGTCTGCTGCGGGGCGGGCGGAGTGGGCAAGACGACCACCGCGGCGGCTCTGGCGCTGCGGGCGGCCGAACAGCACGGCCGGCGGACGGTGGTGCTCACCATCGACCCGGCCCGCCGGCTGGCCCAGTCGCTCGGCCTGACCGAGCTGGACAACACCCCACGCCAGGTCAAGGGGATCGACGTCGAGTCCAGCGGCGGCCAGTTGCACGCCATGATGCTCGACATGAAGCGCACCTTCGACGACGTGGTGCTCCAGCACACCGACCCGGCGAAGGCGGCGGAGATCTTCGCCAACCCCTTCTACCAGGCCATGAGCTCCACCTTCGCGGGCACGCAGGAATACATGGCGATGGAGAAGCTGGGTCAGCTGCACGCGCGGGGCGAGTGGGACCTCATCGTCGTGGACACCCCGCCGTCGCGCTCGGCGCTCGACTTCCTGGACGCGCCGGCCCGGCTCTCCCGCTTCCTGGACGGGCGGATGCTGCGGCTGCTGCTGGCGCCGGCCCGCAGCGGCGGGCGGAGCATGTTCAGCCTGGTGACGGCCAGCTTCGGGATGTTCTCGAAGGTGGTGCAGAAGGTGATCGGCGCGCAACTGCTCACCGACCTGTCGGGCTTCGTCGCCGCGCTGGACTCGATGTTCGGTGGGTTCCGGCAGCGGGCCGAGCAGACGTACCGCATCCTCCAGGCCCGCGAGACGGCGTTCCTGCTGGTCGCGGCACCGGAACCGGACGCGGTCCGCGAGGCCGCCTACTTCGCCGGCCGGCTGGGCGCCGAGCGGATGCCGCTCGCCGGCCTGGTGCTCAACCGGGTGCACCGGCCGGCGGTGCCGGACCTGTCCGCGGCGGACAGTCTGGCCGCGGCGGAGCGGCTGGCGGGGGCGGGCGAACACGAGCGCACCGCCGAGGTGCTGCGCGCGCACGCCACGCTGGCCGAGCAGGCGGCCCGCGAGGAGCGGGTGGCGGCCCGGTTCACCGAGGCGTTCCCGGCGGTGCCGGCGGTGTCGGTGACGGCGCAGCCCGCCGACGTGCACGACGTCGACGGGCTGCGGACGATCGGCGAGGCGATCAGCCGGCACTGAGCGGCGCGACCGACCGGCGCGTCGGTCAGTTGGCCGTGGTCACGAGGACCTTGTCCCGACCGGCCTTCTCCTTGGCGTTCTTCTTCATGGCCGCCTCGAACATCTTGCGCCAGCTGGTGACCTGCGGATGACGCCGCAGCAGCGCCCGGCGCTCGCGTTCGGTCATGCCACCCCACACACCGAACTCGATCCGGTTGTCGAGCGCGTCGGCCAGGCACTCGTACCGAACTGGGCAGCTCCGGCAGATCCTTTTCGCCACGTTCTGTTCGGCGCCCTGTACGAACAACGCGTCCGGGTCCCCGTTCTGACACGCCGCCAGTGACGGCCAGTCAGTGATCATGCCCATCTGTACACGTCCCCCCTTGCAGTACCTACCGACTTCGCGCGACCAGCCGTCGAATTCCCCCCGGTCGTCCGGGCCGGCCTCCCCAGGGCGGCGCGGACGACGTGTGGCTGCTGTCGCCGCCACCATCATGCTGTGTAGTCGCCTGATTACGCAACGTTGTCGGCGAAATCCATCATTCCGGACACTCCCGGCTTCCCGGGCTTTCGCCCGCCGTCTACCCGGCCGGAGTAGGTGAAAACGCTGCGCCACTCCTCCGTTCGGAGGAGACTTCTGCCAGGTTTCACGCAACCACGCACCGGGGTTCGTGCGTTTAGCACAACGAGGCCGGCGCGCGCAGGAAATGGGAAACTTCCCCGCGCGCCCCTCGTTCCCTACTCGCGTACCCTGTCGAGGTGACCTGGATGCGGAAACGTGACCACAACGTGCTGACCAACGCCGCATCGCTACTCATCTGTGGCCTGTTGGCCGGCGTGGTGGTCGCTGCGGCGGCCTTCCCCGCGGTGGCGATGTCCGGACTGGCCGCGAAGGCCGGAGCCGAGACCTTCGGCGCGCTCCCCACCGAACTGACGGTGGCCCGGGCCCCGCAGATCACCTACCTGCTGGCCTCCGACGGCAAGACACCGCTGGCCACCATGTACGACGAGAACCGGCGCGACGTGAAGCTCAAGGACATCGCGCCGATCATGCAGAAGGCCATCGTCGCGGCCGAGGACCACGACTTCTACAAGCACAACGGCGTGGACCTCAACGGTGTGGCCCGGGCGTTCGTCAACAACCAGTCCGGGACGAACTCGCGACAGGGCGCGTCGACGCTCACCATGCAGTACGTCCGGCTCGCCATCTCGTACTCGGCGACGCATCCGGCCGACGTGGTGGCCGCGACCGAGGACACCAGCGCCCGCAAGCTGCGCGAGATGCGCTACGCGCTCCAGATCGACAAGGAGCTCTCCAAGGACGAGATCCTGGAGCGCTACCTGAACATCGCCGCCTTCGGCAACGGCGCGTACGGCATCTACGCCGCCAGCCAGGTCTACTTCAACAAGCCGCCGAGCAAGCTCGACATCCAGGAGTCGGCGATGCTCGCCGGCCTGGTGAAGGCGCCGACCGCGTTCGACCCCACCACCCCGGCCGGCTACCCGGACGCGGTCGGCCGACGCGACTACGTCATCGACAACATGGTGCAGACCGGCGCCATCACCAAGGAGCAGGCCGACCAGGCCAAGCAGATCAAGCTCAAGGTGGCGAAGAAGCGCACCCCCAACGGCTGCGTCGCCACCAACACCCGGTCCTGGGGCTTCTTCTGCGACTACTTCTACCGCTGGTGGCTCCAGCAGGAGACCTTCGGCTCCACCTCCTACGACCGGGAGCGGCGGCTGAAGAGCGGTGGCTACACCATCACCACCTCCCTGGACGTGCAGGCGCAGCGGGGCGCCGACAAGGCGGTCCGCAACCACCTGAGCGAGGACGCCACGGCCGCCCGGATGGTGGCCGCCATCGAGCCGGGCAGCGGGCGGGTCCGCGCCATCGCGGTCAACCGGAACTTCAAGCTCGACGACCCGGACCACCCGCAGAACAAGATCTCCAGCGACCCGAAGAAGGCCCGGAAGAAGATCCGGGGCAACCGCCCGAACACGGTCAACCCCCTGGTCACCGGCGGCGGCGGCATCACCGGCTACCAGGCCGGCTCGACCTTCAAGATCTTCACGGTGGTGGCGGCCCTGGAGAAGGGCTACCCGCTGAGCTACACCATCAACGCCCAGGAGCAGTTCAAGTCGGAATACATCATCGACTCGGGCAACCCGGCCGCCTGCAAGGGCACCCATTTCTACTGCCCGCAGAACGCCTCGAAGTCGATGGCGGGCGTGCACAACATGTGGAGCGGCTTCGGCGCCTCGGTCAACACCTTCTTCGTCGAGCTCCAGCAGCGGGTCGGCGCGGAAAACGTGGTGAAGGCCGCCGAGAAGCTGGGCATCACCTTCCGCGCCTCCAACGACGCCAAGTTCGCCGCCAACAAGGACTCCGCGCACCAGTGGGGCGCCTTCACCCTGGGCGTCTCGCAGACCACTCCGCTGGAGCTGGCCAACGCGTACGCCACCCTGGCGGCGGACGGGAAATACTGCGAGCCGATCCCGGTGCAGGAGATCCGGGGCCCGGACGGCGAGAAGCTGGACATCGCCAACCCACACTGCGAGCAGCGGATCAGCACCGAGGTGGCCCGGGCCGCCGTGGACGCGGCACGCTGCCCCGTGGGTGACCGCTCGTCGACCTCGAAGTGCAGAAACGGCACCGCGGGCAACGTCCGCGGCATCGTCAAGGCCCCGGTGGCCGGCAAGTCCGGCACCACCGACGGGGACAAGACCTCGGCCCTGGTCGCCATGACCAAGCAGTACGCGGTGGCCGGCATCGAGGCCGACCCGGACTGGCCGCAGACCAACCAGCGGATGCGGCACAACGAGGTGCCGTGGGGCATCAACCCGGCGGTCTACCAGACGCTTCGCGACGCCATGGTCGGCAAGGAGCGGATCAACTTCACCCCGCCGAGCGGGAAGATCATCGAAGGCGACCAGCGCGCCATCCCCGGGGTGAAGTGCGAGTCCATCGACACCGCCAAGTCGCGGCTGCGCGGCGCCGGCTTCGAGCCGGTGGTCGCCAGCCAGAAGACCCCGTCGGACTGCCCGGTGGACACCGCCGCCGGCACCAGCCCGGACGGGCGCACCATCAAGGGCGGCGTGGTGACCATCGAGGTCAGCGCCGGAGGCGGCAACCAGCCGAAGCCCGGAACCGGCGGGCCGGTGGTCCCACCGCCGCCCAACCAGGGCCGCCCTGGCCGACCGCGCGGCTGACCCGAACAACGCCAGCGGGCGGGCACCCCACCGGGTGCCCGCCCGCTTCGTCGTCGAGGGGTGCGGTCAGAGACCGAGCTGGCGGCGAACCTCCGCGGCGACCCGGCCACCCTCGGCACGGCCCGCCACCGCGGCCTGGGCCGCCTTCATGGCCGGGCCCATCTGCGCCTTGCCGGTGAATCCGCCCGCGGCGAGCGCCCCCGAGACCAGCTCGGCCAACTCGTCGTCGGAGAGCTGCTTCGGCAGGTAACGGTCCAGCACCTCCCCCTCGGCGGTCTCCTTGCCGGCCTGCTCCGCGCGACCCGCGTCGGCGAAGGCGGTAGCCGCCTCGCGGCGCTTCTTCGCCTCCTTGGTCAGCACCGCGAGCACCTCGTCGTCGCTCAGCTCGCGCTTCTCCCTGCCGGCGACCTCGGCGTTGCCGACGGCCGCGAGGGCCATCCGCAGCGTGGAGGTGGTCAGCTCGTCGCGCGCCTTGAGGGCGGCGCGCATGTCTGCGGTGAGGCGGTCCTTCAGCGTGCTCATGGACGGTCAAACTACCCTGAACGCCATGCGAAAGCGCACACTATTCCGGCTCGCGGCCGGCACCGTCGCCGTCGGGGCGGCCACCCTGGCGTACGCGTCGCTCATCGAGCGCAACATGTTCACCCTGCGCCGGTACGACGTACCGGTGCTCCCGACCGACGCCGAGCCGCTGCGCGTACTGCACCTGTCGGACCTGCACATGATGCCCGACCAGCGGCGCAAGCAGGACTGGGTGGCCTCGCTGGCCGCCCTCGACCCCGATCTCGTGGTGGTCACCGGGGACAACATGGCCCACCCGGACGCGGTGCCGGGCGTGCTGCGCGCCCTGCAACCGCTGCTCGACCTGCCGGGCGCCTTCGTCTTCGGCTCCAACGACTACACCGGGCCGGTCCTGAAGAACCCGTTCACCTACTTCCTGCCCGACCGGGAGTACACCGAGGGCGTGCCGCTGCCGTACGAGGAGCTGCGCGACGTCTTCACCGGTGCCGGCTGGGTGGACCTCAACAACGCGCGGACCACTCTCAAGGCCGGGGGCCGGGAGATCGAGCTGGCCGGCGTGGACGACCCGCACATCGAGCGGGACGACTGGGCGGCCGTGGCCGGGCCGGTCAGCGCGGGCGCGTCGCTCTCCATCGCCCTGGCCCACTCCCCGGAGCCGGCCGTGCTGGACCGGATGGCCGCCGACGGCTTCGGGCTCCTGCTCGCCGGGCACACCCACGGTGGACAGGTCTGCGTGCCCGGCTACGGCGCGCTGGTCACCAACTGCGGGCTGCCCCGGTCGATGGCCCGCGGGCTGCACCGCTGGCCCGGCTCGGACTCCTGGCTGCACGTTTCGGCCGGCCTGGGCACCCATCCCACGGCGCCGGTCCGCTTCGCGTGCCCGCCGGAGGCGACCATCCTCACGCTGATCCCTCGCTGACCGACCCGGGTCCCGGGGGCGGGGGGTACGGAGTTTGACCATCGGAGCGGGTGGGCTACTATTTGTCGGCACGCCTCGGGGTGTGGCGCAGCTTGGTAGCGCGCTTCGTTCGGGACGAAGAGGTCGTCGGTTCGAATCCGGCCACCCCGACCAGAGGTAGAGAGGCCGCATCCGGTTCCACCGGGTGCGGCCTCTTCGCTTTCGCGGGCCCGCCACGACGGGCTGTGGCGGGGCTCACGGCATCCGGCATGGCCGCGTACCCGATCCGGCGCCGGATCGCAAGCATCTCGCCACGGGCAGTTGATCGATCTTCCTGGCAAGGTTGATGTCATGGCCGCCATGATCCGATCCCGCCTGACCGATTGGACCACCCTCACACCCCTGATCGCGGTCCTGGTGCTCGCGGCCACCTGGGACCGGCAGTTGCCCGGCCCGCTGATCGTGGTGGTGTCCGCGCTGCTCGCGGGGGCCGTGCTGGCGGCCGTGCATCACGCCGAGGTGGTGGCGCACAAGGTGGGCGAGCCGCTCGGCTCGCTGGTGCTCGCGGTGGCGGTCACCGTGATCGAGGTCGGGCTGATCGTCACGCTGATGATCAGCGGCGGTGACAAGACGCAGGCGCTGGCCCGGGACACGGTCTTCGCCGCCGTGATGATCACCTGTAACGGGATACTCGGCCTGTCCCTCCTGCTGGGCGCGCTGCGCCGCCGGGTGGCGGTGTTCAACCCGGAGGGTACGGGTGGGGCGCTGGCCACCGTGGCCACGCTCGCCACCCTCAGCCTCGTGGTGCCGACCTTCACCAGCCGGCCCGGCCCGCAGTTCTCCCCCGCGCAGCTCACCTTCGCGGCGGTCGCCTCGCTCGCGCTCTACGGCCTGTTCGTGATGGTGCAGACCGGCCGGCACCGCGACTACTTCCTGCCGGTGACGCAGGAGGGCAGCATCATTCCCGAGGACGCCGACGGCGACGGGCACGCCGATCCGCCGTCCACGCGTACCGCCCTGGCGAGCCTGGTGCTGCTGGTGGTGGCGCTGGTCGCGGTGGTCGGCGACGCGAAGACCATCTCCCCGGCGATCGAGGCGGGCGTCGAGGCGGCGAACCTGCCGCAGGCGTTCGTCGGCGTGGTCATCGCCCTGCTGGTGCTGCTGCCGGAGACCCTCGCCGCCGCCCGGGCGGCCCGCCGGGACCGGGTGCAGATCAGCCTCAACCTGGCGCTCGGTTCGGCCATGGCCAGCATCGGCCTGACCATCCCGGCCATAGCGCTGGCCTCGATCTGGCTGGAGGGCCCGCTGCTGCTGGGCCTGGGCGGCACGCAGATGACGCTGCTCGCGCTGACCGCGGTGACCGGCGTGCTCACCGTGGTGCCGGGTCGCGCGACCGTGCTCCAGGGCGGGGTGCACCTGGTGCTGCTCGCCGCGTTCGTCTTCCTCGCCGCCAGCCCGTGACCCGCTCCGGCGATGGTCAGTCGTGCAGTTCGGTGCGGGCGACCTCGGCGAACGCCGCCGTCAGGTAGTCGGCCAGGGGCCGGCCGGTGGCGGCCAGCAGGTCGGCGATGAGCAGCGGGGCGTGCCGGGCGATCGCGGCCGGCTCCGGCGGCGCGTCGTCGTCGCCCGGGTCGTAGACGCCGAGCGCGCTCGCCAGCAGCACGAGCAGCACGTGCGGATCGACGTCGGGCCGCCATTCCGCGGTGGACCGGACGCACCGCTCCAGCACCTGGCGGACGTCGTCGCCGTCCAGCCCGTCCGGGTGGCTCTCCTCCAGCAGCAGCCGGACCGCGCCGCCGAGCACCAGCCCGGCCCGGTCCGCGGCGAGCCGCTCGACCGCCGGCTCGTACGCCGCGGCGTCCCGGGCCTGCGCGGCGCCGACCGCCTCGGTGGCGGCCTGCGCGATCTCGCGGGCCGGGGCGGGCAGGTGGCGCCAGGTGGTGGTCACCGCGCCAGCATGGCAGACGGGGTTAATTTGCTCACCCGCCGGCTCTGCCGAGCGCGTAACCGCCGCAAATCCGGTCGCGGGTCGTCGTACCCGCCACCAAGAATGCAGCCATGCTGCGCCGCGCCCTGCCCGCCCGTCCCGAAGCCCGCCGTCTCCTGATCGGCACCCTGCTGTCGGCCGTCGGGCGCGGTCTCACCCTGCCCTTCCTCTTCATCTACCTCACCGACGTCCGCGGGCTGAGCGACGCCCGCGCCGGCCTGGTGATCGGCTGGTTCGGCGCCGTGACGCTGGCACTGTCGCCGCTGGGCGGCACGCTGATCGACCGGTTCGGCGCGCGCCGGGTGGTGCTGCCCTGCCTGGTCGTCGAGGCGATCGGCACCGGCTCGCTGGCGCTGGTCGACTCGACCGCGTCGGCGTTCGGCGTGATGACGCTGATCGCGGTGGGCAGCTCGGCGATCTGGTCCGGTCAGAACACGATTCTCGCCTCGCTCACCGGCGACGGTGAGCGGCAGCGGGTGTTCGGGTTGAACTTCGCGCTGCTCAACCTGGGCATCGGTGTGGGTGGCCTGATCTCCGGCGCGGTGGTGGACGTGGCCCGGCCGGTCACCTTCCAGGCCATCTACGTGCTGGACGCGATCAGCTATCTGATGCCGGGCCTGATCCTGCTGACCCTTCCGCACGTCGGTCACCGTCTGGTCCAGGACCGGGCGGCGGACGCCGCACCGGGGGCCGGGGGCTACCTGGCCGTGCTGCGGGACCGGCCGTTCCGCCGGCTGGTCATCTTCGGCCTGGTCCTCACCACGTGCGGCTATGCGCAGATCGAGGTGGGCTTCGCCGCGTACTCGGTGCGGGTGGTGGAGGTGTCCCCCCGGGTGGTGGCCTGGGCGCTCGCCGGCAACACCGTGATGATCGTGCTCTCGCAGCTGCTGGTGATCCGCCGGATGGAGGGCCGGAGCCGGACCGGCGCGCTCGCCGCGGTGGGCGCGGTCTTCGCGACCGCCTGGCTGGTCCTCGGCGCGGCGGGCGTGATCGGCACGGGCAACGCGCTGCTCGCGGCGCTGGGGGTGGTGGCCTGCTCGGCGATCTTCGGGTTCGGCGAGACGATGCTGTCGCCGGTGATGCCGGCGCTGACCAACGCGCTCGCCACCGACGAGCTGCGCGGGCGGTACAACGCCATGAGCTCGATGATCTTCGGCATCAGCGGGGTCATCGGCCCGGTCACGGCGGGCCCGCTGATCGGCGCGGCGCACGGCCGGCTCTGGGTGGCCGTCGTGGTGGGCGGGTGCCTGACCGCCTCGGTGCTGGCCCTGTCGCTGCGCCGGCTGCTCACCGCCGCCCAGGACGGCCGCGTCACCGCCGTCGTCCGGGAGCCGGAGCCCGCGCACGCCTGAGTCGTGTCCCGGCACGCGAACGGGCCCCGGAGCGTCCGCTCCGGGGCCCGTCGTCGTGCGGGTCGGCCGTCAGGCGGCCGGAACCTCCGCCGTGGTCTGGATCCGGTCCAGCGCCGGCGCGGAGACCGGCGACTTCTCGGTCAGGTACGCGGTGAAGGCGTCCAGGTCGATCATCCCGGTGACGGCGTTCGTGCCCCCGGTGAGGACGCTGAAGCCGTCGCCACCGCCGGAGAGGAAGTTGTTCACCGTGACGCGGTAGGTCGCGGCGTCGGTGACCGGGGTGCCGTTGATGGTGAGGCTCCCCCGGACCACGCGGGTTCCGGTGCACGGCGAGGCGACCGGCGCCGTGGTGCCGTTGACGTCGACGACGTAGTGCACGGTCGAGGACGCGTAGAGCACCTTGGCGGCGGTGAACTGCTGCTCCAGCAGGCAGTAGAGCTGGGCGCCGGTCAGGTCCAGCGTCACCAGGTTGTTGGCGAACGGCTGGACGGTGAACGCCTCGGCGTAGGTGACCGGGCCGGCGTCGAGGTCGGCGCGGACACCACCGGGGTTCATGAACGCGGCGACCGCGTTCTGCTCGTTGTCGGTGGCGGCGAGCTGGGCGTCGGCGATGACGTTGCCGAGCGGCGACTCACCGGTCTGGTACGTCGGCTTGCCGTTGGCGTCGACCCCGGTCTGGTACAGGTTCTCCTGGGTCTTGGTGAGCACGCTCGTGGTCTCGCCGACCACCTTGTCGGCCACCGGGCCGAGGGCGGTCTTGTAGTGGGTGATCAGCTCGGTGGTGGCCGGGTCCTTCGGGACGTCCCGGGTGACCACGACGTTGTTCGCCGACGCGCTGACGATGTCCTTGCTCCGCCGGTCGATCTTCAGGTCGATGTCGGTGACCAGTCGACCGAAGGAGCTGGCGCTGGTGACCAGCTTGCCGTTGATGTTGCAGTTGTACGCGGCGTGGGTGTGCCCGCTGACGATCACGTCGATCGCCGGGTCCATCCGGTTCGCGATGTCGACGATCGGCCCGCTGAACCCGGTGCAGTCGTTGATGCCGCCGCCGTTCTGCACGCCGCCCTCGTGCAGGAGCACGACGATGGACTGCACGCCCTGGGCCTGCAGGATGCGGGCGTACTTGTTGGCGGTGTCCGCCTCGTCGGCGAACGACAGGCCGGCGACGCCCTGCTGGCTGACGATCTGCGGGGTGCCCTCGAGGGTCATCCCGATGAAGCCGATCTTCACGCCGTCGATCTTCTTGATGCCGTACGGCGGCAGCAGCGGCTGGCCGGTGGCGGTCTTGAAGGCGTTGGCCGACAGGTACTGGAAGTCGGCGCCCGCGAACGGCGTGCCGTCGCCGCAGCCGTCGACCGGGTGGCAGCCGCCGTTCTGCATCCGGAGCAGCTCGGTGGCGCCCTCGTCGAACTCGTGGTTGCCGACGCTGGTGAACTCGAGCCCGGCGAGGTTCATCTCCTCGATGGTGGGCTCGTCGTGGAACGCGGCGGAGAGCAGCGGCGAGGCGCCGATCAGGTCACCGGCGGCGACCGTGACGGTGTGCTCCCGCTCCTCCTCGGTGGTGCCGCGCAGCATGTTCAGCTGGGTGGCCAGGTATTCCGCGCCACCGGCGGTCTTCCCGTCGATGGTGCCGCTGGAACCGGTCGGCGGCTCCAGGTTGCCGTGGAAGTCGTTGATGGCGAGCAGCTTGACGTCGAGCGGCTTCGGGCGGGCCGAGGCCTGGTCGGGGTGTACTGCGACCGCGGTGAACGCGGTGGCGGCGAGTGCGGCCAGGCCGACGGCGGCCCGGCGGCGCATCCCGGGGACGGACATGGAACTCCTCGTGAGATACCGGCGCGTGGTGTCCGGACGATGGTTCGCCCGGTGACCCTGACCGTGCCGTGACAGGGGGTCGATCGCGGAAGGCGGCAGTCGGGGGACACCGCCCCGCCGGGGGCAAGCTTCTCATCCACCGGCCGGCAGGTCGACCGGAGAGCACAGCGGAATGATGAATATGGACGACGACCTGTACCGGTCTGCCCGACGAGTCGGACATGACGGGCAGGTGAAATCCTTCACGGCTCTCCGCTGTCAGCGATCTGCAGTAGGAAGTAATCATGACGTCGAACGGCACCACCTGGACGGTGGACTCGGTGCGCTCCGCGGACGGCACCACGATCGCCTACGAGACGGCCGGCGACGGCCCGCCGATCATCCTGGTCGGGGGGGCCTTCAACGACCGGAGCACCACCCGCGCGCTGGCCGCCGCGCTCAGCGCCGACTTCACGGTGTACGGCTACGACCGCCGGGGTCGCGGCGACAGCGGTGACACCGGGCCGTACGCGGTGCAGCGCGAGATCGAGGACGTGGCGGCGCTGATCGACCGGGTGGGCGGCGCCGCCCACCTCTACGGTCTCTCGTCCGGCGCGATCCTCGCCGCGTACGTGGCGGCCGAGGGGGTGGGGGTCGCCGGGCTGGCGCTCTTCGAGCCGCCGTTCCAGGCCGGCCCGCACGGTGGCCCCAAGCCCGGGCTGGCCGAGCGGTTGAGCGAACTCGTCTCGGCCGGCCGGCGCGACGACGCGGTCGCGCTGTTCCTGACCGAGGCGGTCGGGGTGCCGCCCGAGGCGGTCGGCGGGATGCGCGAAGCCCCGGAGTGGTCGTGGATGACCGGGCTGGCGCACACCCTGGCCTACGACACGACAGTCACCGGCTCCGCCGGCCTGCCCACCGACCGGCTCGCGGCGATCGCCGCCCCCACCGTGGTGGTGGACAGCACCGGCAGCCCGCCGTGGCTGCGGGACGCGGCGGTGGCGACCGCCGAGGCGATCCACGGTGCCAGCCACCTCAGCCTGGCGGGTGGCTTCCACGAGGTGCCGCCGGAGGTGCTGGCCCCCGCGCTGCGCGACGCCCTGCTGGGCTGAGTCCGGTCGCGCGGATCCCTGGATCGAGAGGGCGACCCGTCCTACGCCCACGGCGCCGGCCCCCAGGGACCGGGGCGCCGGCGCCGTGCGCGGGGCGGACCAGCAGGAGGGTGCGGCACCTGCTGATCCACGATCGGGTGTCGATCGAGGCAGCCGACCCCCTCGGGTGCCTCGCGTACGACCCCTTCATGTCACGCGGAGAATCTTGCTCGCGCAACCTTCCCGGCGGTAAATACATCTGCGGCGGAGCCGAACACGACCGATCGGTGGCCGACATCCGCCGTTCCGCCGGTCGCATCCGGCCGAAGGCCCGGCCTCAGTGGCAGCGCCAGACCGCCGGCACGTCCTGGTAGCGGCCCGCAACAGGCTCGGTCGGGTGCACCGCTCCGTGGATCGTTCCCGCATCGTCGATCAGGACCGGCTGCGGGCCGTACTCGGAATCCGCACCGGCGGGCAGGGGAACGGGCCGTGTGGTGCCGTCCCGGTCGACCAGTTTCCAGCCCTGACCCGGCACGCCGACCAGCAGGCGCCCGTCCGGGCCGACGACCGTGGTGAAGTGATTCCGGGTGTCGGCGGTCAAGCCCATGACCAGCGCACGAAGCGCGACCGGTGCCCACCTGCCGGCAACCCCGGGCCGGTCGGCCAGGTAGCCGGTCGTCCGGTCGACGTCCCAGCCGTGGGCCTCGCGCAGCCCGCGGGCGAGCATGCCGAGGTAGGCCGGGGCCGGCGAGGTCCACTCCACCTCCGACGCCGCGTGCGGGGCCGTGAAGGTGAGCATCGGCAGGCCGTCGCGCACGCCGACCCGGAGCAGGGTCTCGTAGCGGCCCGGGCCGAGCGTGGCCCGGCCGGTCTCCGCGGCCACCCGGATCAGGTCCAGGTCGGCGCCGGGCGGCCGGTACATCTCCTGCGCCGCGATGTCGGCGAACTGCTCGACCGTCACCAGGTAGCCCCGCACGGCCGCCCGACCGGGCAGCTCCGGGTCGTAGAACGCCATCCCGCCGGTCCAGGCGCGCGACTCACCGGCGAAGTAGACGCCGCCGGGGATCGCCCCGGCGACCGTGCGGCGCGGTGGTCGGCAGTCCCGGCAGCCCGGGTACGTGCGCAGCCCGCCCGGCGGGCGCCCGCCGCGCAGGTACCGGTCGAGCCGCGCCGCGTGCAGGTTCGAGCCGTACGCCACGTACCAGAGAAGCCGCTCCACGCCGGATCAGAACCAGCAGGTCCGCCCGGCGGCGTGGCTGACCTGGACGGTGTGCGTCACGCAGCCGCCGTCGGCCACCCGGTGCAGCAGGAACGCGGTCGGCTCGGCGACCCAGCCGATCTCCTCCTCCGCCGTCATGGCCAGGCTGACCTGCATCCAGGTGCTCGGCGCGGTGGTCAGCACGGTGCCGGCGAAGGCACTGGTCACCGCCCGGTGCAGGTGCCCGGCGACGACCCGGACCACGTGGGGGTGGCGCCCGATCACCTCGGCGAGAGCGTCGGCGTCCGTGAGCCCCATGGCGTCCATGGCCGGGACGCCGACCGCGACCGGCGGATGGTGCAGGCAGACCACGGCGGGCACCTCGGCGCGGCCGGCGAGCACCCCGTCGAGCCAGCCGAGCTGCTCGGCGCCGAGCCGCCCGGCGTCGTCGCCCGGGGCGAGCGAGTCGAGCACCACGAGCGTGCCGTCCGGCTGGTCCACGTGGTAGTAGGCCGAGAAGCCACCGCCCAGGTACGGGGTGCCGCCGAAGGTGTCGAGCAGGGACTCCCGGTCGTCGTGGTTGCCCGCCGCGAGGTGGACGGGCAGCGGGAAGCGCCCGATGATCTCGCGCAGCGCGAGATACTCGTCCGGCCGGCCGTTGCTCACCAGGTCGCCGGTGATCACCACGCAGTCCGGCCGGGGGCGCAGGGCGAGGACCCGGCCGAGCGCCCGGTGCAGCCCGGACGCCTGCTCGGCGGCGAGCAGGCCGGTGGTCACGTGCGGGTCGCTGAGCTGGGCGATGAGCATCGGCGCCTCCTGACGGGCCCGGGACCCTCACGCTATCGCCGCCGCCTCCACCCCGCGGCCCCGTCGCCCACAGGCTGCGTCCACAGCCTGTGGATAGCACATGTGTACGAAGGTCGCCGGCTCCTCCGCTGGGTACCCTTGATCGCGCCCCGCCCCCTCCGAGCAGGAACGACGTGGATCACGAGCGAGTCGTCCGGGACGTCACGGTCCGCCTTCCGATGGCGTCGACCGCGCTGGAGGCGTGCCAGTGGACCGTCGCGGCAATCGCCCGGCACACCCCGGCGACGACCTCCATCCTGCTCCAGGTCCACGACCGGCTGCGCTGCGTCGCGGCCACCGGCGCGTGGCAGGTCTTCTCCACCGTGCCGCTGAAGACTCCGACCGAGAATTCCGGCCCGCCCCGACGGGAGCAGGAGCGGTCGATCGTGGCCCGGGTGTACGACTCCGGCGAGCCGGCCACCGTCCCCGACGTGACCGCCGATCCCGACTACCTGCCGGTACGCCCCGACGTCACCGCCGAGATCTGCGTGCCGGTGCGGGACCGGGCGGGCCGGCCGCTCGGCGTGCTGGACCTGCAGTGGAGCGGCCCGGTCGAGGCGGACCGGTGGCGGCAGACCGCGCAGCGGCTGGCCGACCGGCTCGGCGCCCGGATCGCCGCGCTCGACGGACCGCCGGCCGAGAGCCGCAGCGAGAAGCTGCTCCGGCACGCCGCCGCGATGACCACCGCGCCGACCGACTGGGACCTGATGACCGCCGCGATCGCCGCGGCCCGGGACGTGTCGGCGCTCTCCGCCGCCGTGCTGATCCTCCCCGGCCCGCGCGAACCTCGGCTGGGCTCGCCGACGGGCACCCCGGGAGCGCTGGAGGCCCGGATCCGGGCCGAGCTGGCCGAGGCCGGCCCGGCGGCGCTGGCCCGGATGATCGCCCGCGCCCACCGGCACGGCTCGGCGTACACGCTGGGCGAGGAGGGGCATCCGCCGACCGAGGACTACCTGCCGCTGACCCGGGCCGGCGCGCGCACCCTGGTTGCCGTGCCGGTCGGGCCGACGGAGGGCGGCGGCGTGCTGCTGGTCGCCGACGAGCGGCTGCTGCGCCCGGACCCGACCACGGTCAACCTCATCGAGCTGCTGGCCGGGCAGGCGTGGATCTGCCTGGACCGGCTGCGTACGCTCGCCCGGCTGCGCGAGCAGGCCAGCTCCGACCCGCTCACCGGGCTGCGCCACACCGGGCCGTTCGGGCAGCGGATCGCGAGCGCCACGCCGGGGCGTACAGCCCTGCTGGCGATCGACGTGGACGGCTTCAAGGACGTCAACGACACGTACGGCCACCAGGCCGGCGACCAGCTTCTGGTGGGGCTCGCGCGGGCGCTGGAGGGTGCGCTGCGCCAGGGCGACGAGCTGTACCGGACCGGCGGCGACGAGTTCGTCGCGGTGATCGAGGTGAGCCGCCCGGAGGAGGCGGTCCGGATCGCCGAACGGCTCACCGAGGCCGCCCGCCGCACCGGCCGGACGATCAGCGTCGGGGTCGCCCTCCCGCGACCCGGCGAGACACCGGAGCGGACCCTGCGCCGCGCCGACCAGGCCCTCTACGCCGTCAAGCGGGACGGCCGCGACGGCGTGCACCTGTCCGCCGCCTGACCGGCACGGCCACCGGCGCCGGCCGGGCGCGGCGGACGCCGGCCGCGGATCAGCGGGTCAGCTCCTTGGCCAGCAGCTCGGCGATCTGGGCGGTGTTCAGGGCGGCGCCCTTGCGCAGGTTGTCGCCGGTGACGAAGAGGTCGAGGGCGCGCGGGTCGTCGACGGCGCGGCGAATCCGGCCGACCCAGGACGGGTCGGTGCCCACCGCGTCGATCGGCATCGGGAACTCGCCGGCGGCCGGGTCGTCGACCAGGATCACGCCGGGCGCGTTGCGCAGCACCTCGCGGGCGCCCTCGGCGTCGACCTCGGTGGCGAAGACCGCGTGCACCGCGACCGAGTGACCGGTCACCACGGGCACCCGGACGCAGGTCGCGGAGACCTTGAGGTCGGGCAGCCCGAGGATCTTGCGCGACTCGTTGCGCATCTTCAGCTCCTCGGACGACCAGCCGCCGTCCGCGAGCGAGCCGGCCCAGGGCACCACGTTGAGCGCGAGCGGCGCCGGGAACGGGCCCAGCTCGTCGCCCACCGCCTGCCGGACGTCGCCCGGCCGGGAGCCGAGCACCCGGTCCCCGGCGATCTTGCCGAGCTGGGCGTGCAGCGCGTCCACGCCGGCCTGCCCCGCCCCGGAGACCGCCTGGTACGACGCGAGCACCAGCTCGCGCAGCCCGTACTCGCGGTGCAGCGGGGCGATCGCCACGATCATCGCCAGGGTGGTGCAGTTGGCGTTGGCGATGATCCCCTTCGGCCGGTTGCGGACCTGCTCGGGGTTGATCTCGGGGACGACCAGCGGCACGTCACGGTCCATCCGGAACGCCCCGGAGTTGTCCACCGCGACCGCGCCCCGGCTGACCGCGACCGGCGCCCACTCGGCCGAGACCGCGTCCGGGACGTCGAACATCGCCACGTCGACGCCGTCGAACGCCTCGGGGGTGAGCGCCTGGACGGTCAGCGACTCGCCCCGGCACTGGATCTGGCGGCCGACCGAGCGCTCGGAGGCGAGCAACCGGATCTCGCCCCACACGTTGCGGCGGGAGGAGAGGATCTGGCACATCACCGTGCCGACGGCACCGGTCGCCCCGACCACGGCGAGGGTGGGCAGCGACGACATCCGCGCTACCGCCCGGTCCCGGCGTAGACGACGGCTTCGGTGTCACCGCCCAGCTCGAAGGCGTCGTGGATGGCCCGGACCGCCTTGTCGAGGTCGGTGTCCCGGCAGACCACGGAGACCCGGATCTCCGAGGTGGAGATCATTTCGATGTTGACCCCGGCCGCGCCGAGGGCGGCGAAGAAGCCGGCCGCGACACCCGGGTGCGAGCGCATGCCGGCGCCGATCAGGGAGACCTTGCCGACGTGGTCGTCGTAGAGCAGGCCCTTGAACTTGACCTGCTCCTGGATCTTGCTGAGCGCGGCCATGGCGGTCGGGCCGTCGGTCTTGGGCAGCGTGAAGGAGATGTCCGTGCGGCCGGTGCCCTCGGTGGACACGTTCTGCACGATCATGTCGATGTTGATCTCGGCGCCGGCCACGGTGTCGAAGATCCGCGCGGCGGCGCCCGGCTCGTCGGGCACCCCGACGATGGTGATCTTCGCCTCGCTGCGGTCGTGGGCGACCCCGGTGATCAGTGCCTGTTCCACAGGAAGGTCCTCCATCGATCCGGTGACCATCGTGCCGGTGTTGGTCGAGTATGACGAACGGACGTGGATCGGCAAGCCCGCGCGCCGGGCGTACTCGACGCTGCGCAGGTGCAGCACCTTGGCGCCGCAGGCCGCCAGTTCCAGCATCTCCTCGTAGGTGATGTGCTTGATGTGCCGGGCGTTCGGCACGATCCGCGGGTCGGCCGTGAAGACGCCGTCCACGTCGGTGTAGATCTCGCAGACGTCCGCGTCGAGGGCGGCGGCGAGGGCCACGGCGGTGGTGTCCGACCCGCCCCGGCCCAGCGTGGTGACGTCCTTGGTGTCCTGCGAGACGCCCTGGAAGCCGGCCACGATGACCACGGCGCCCTCGTCCAGCGCGCCCTTGAGGCGGCCCGGGGTGACGTCGATGATCCGCGCCCGGCCGTGCACCGAGGTGGTGAGCACGCCGGCCTGCGAGCCGGTGAACGAGCGGGCCTCGTAGCCCAGGTTGTGGATGGCCATGGCCAGCAGCGCCATGGAGATCCGCTCCCCGGCGGTGAGCAGCATGTCCAGCTCGCGGCCCGGCGGCAGCGGGCTGACCTGGTTGGCCAGGTCGAGCAGCTCGTCGGTGGTGTCTCCCATGGCGGAGACCACCACGACCACGTCGTCGCCGGCCTTGCGGGCGGCCACGATGCGCTCGGCCACCCGCTTGATCCGCTCGGCGTTGGCGACGGAGGACCCGCCGTACTTCTGCACCACGAGTGCCACGACGGTGCACTCCCTCCCAGCGACGACCCTGAGCGTGCCGGCGCCGCCGGTTTCTTCGGTCCGGCGGCGCGTGTCAGACCTCCCCAGGGTATCGGGCGGCGCGCGGCGCCGGGTCGGGTGATCCCACCATCCGGCCCCGGCGTGCGGCGGCTCACCGGCACCGACCCGGCCGGACGACACGCCGGAGGAACACCCGCACGGCGGGCTCGCCGGAGCCCGGCCGGCACCGCAGAATGTCCCGGTGCACGCACACCGACGCGCGGCCCGGCGACTGACCGGTGCCCTGGCGCTGACCCTGCCCGCGCTCCTGGTCGCCTGCACCGCCGACCCGCCGAGCCCGGCCCCGACCAGCACCGCCGATCCGGTCCCGGCCGGGGTGGACGCCGCCCGGGACGAGCTCGCCGCGCTGGCCGCCGCCGCCCTGGACCGGCATCTCACCGCCACGTACACCTTCGAGCCGGCCGACGGCACGACCCGGACGGTCGCAGTGACCAGCGCGAACGACGGCACCTGGCGGGTGGACGTGCCCGGTTGGGGGCAGGGCGGCGCGGTCGACGTCTCGCTCGCCGCCACCGCTGACGGGCTCTTCCAGTGCGCCCTGCCCTCGACCGGGTGGGCGCAGCCGGCGGGCTGCGTACGCCTCGGCGACCCCGACGACGCCGTGCCCCGGAAGCTGGACCCGCGGGTGCAGCACCCGTTCACCGACTGGCTGGACGTGCTCACCGACCGGCGTGCCCCGCTCGCCGTCTCGCCGGCCACCCCGCTGCCCGGCGTGAACGGCGAGTGCTACTCGGTCGAGTCGACCTCGGCCTCGCTGAACGCCCCGCTGGACGTGGGGATCTACTGCTACCTGCCGGACGGCACGCCCGCCGCGGTCCGGGCCGCCTTCGGCACGCTGAAGCTGGCCGGCGAGCCGGGCGCGGCGCCGGCCACCGTGCCGCTGGCCGGCCCGGTCACCGACGGCGAGCCGGTGAGCCGGGACGCGCCGTCGCCATCCGACAGCCCGAGCGCGGGAACGCCCTGACCCCGATGTCCGTTACGGGTGCTCTTGACCACATCTGCCGGGGCGGATCGTAGGGGCAAAACGACCATCAGGGATGCTTCACCCCATGCCTGACCTCACCCCGCTGCTCGCTTTCCGCTGGAGCCCCCGCGCCTTCGACCCGGCCGCCGAGCTGACCGGCGACGAGGCCACCTCCCTGCTGGAGGCCGCCCGCTGGGCGCCCTCGGCCGGCAACGCCCAGCCGTGGCGCTTCGCGCTCGGCCACCGGCAGGGCGAGACGTGGAAGCGCATCCTGGTCAACCTGCCCGAGGGTGACCAACGCTGGGTGCGGCACGCCTCCGCCCTGGTCGTCGGCGCGCACACCGGCGGCGACCCGGAACGGGCCGCGTACGACCTGGGCCAGGCCGTCGCCCACCTGACCGTGCAGGCCACCGCGCTCGGCCTGCACGTGCACCAGCTCACCCGCTTCGACCGCGCCGGCCTCGCCACCGAGCTGGACCTGGCGGTCGAGGTCCGGCCCCTGGTGGTGGCCGCGGTCGGCCGGCTCGGGGACCCGTTCGCGCTGCCGGAGGACCTCCGGGACCGGGAGACCGCACTGCGCCACCGCCGGCCACTCGCGGCCCTGCTCCTCGGCTGATCCCCCCGCCCGGGTCGGTCACCCGCCGCGGCTGGCCCGGACCAGGACCGCCGCGGCGTCGGTGTTGCGGTAGAGGACGTGCCGGCCCTGCCGGGACCGGGACACCAGCCCGGCGGCGTGCAGCGCGGCCAGGTGCTGCGACACGTTCCCACCCGACATCCCGGTGCGCCGGGCCAGGTCCGTGGTGGTGGCCGCCGTGTCGAGCAGGTGCAGCAGCGCGGCCCGGCCGGCGCCGACCACCCGCGCCAGGGGGTCACCGGGCGGCGCCTCGACCGTCTCCCAGAGCGTGCCCACCGCCCGGACCGGGTACGCCCCGGCCGGCAGCGAATCCTCCAGCAGGTTCCACAGGACCCGCCGGTCGGTGAACACGCTCGGGTTCAACGCCAGCCCGCGCCCACGGAGGTCGAAGTCCCGCCCGAACGGGTCGTCGCTGACCACCCGGTCGCCCAGCCAGCGCAGGCTCGGGTGGAGCTGCGCGAACAGCCGACCGGCACCGCCCTCGGCGAGCTGGGCGGCGCGGTACGCGACGTCGGCGTCGAGCAGCGCCCGCATCCTCGTCCAGTCCGGGGCGATCGCCTCGTCGTACCAGACCCGTACCGCGTCGACGAGCTGCGGCAGCCGCGCGCGGGGATCGGCGAGCAGCGCCTGCCCGAACGGACTCAGCGGTCCTCGCGGAGTGGTCGCCAGCAGGTCCTGGACCACCACGTCCGGCGGCGTCGCCGCGATCTGGTCGAGCTGCTCGGTGATCTCCACGCCCGGTCTGGCGGCCGGGGTGAGGAAGTCCGGCAGCCAGCGGCGCGGCCGGGCCAGCTCCCGCAGCGGACGGACCCGGTCGGCCACCTCCGGCCGGCCCAGCGTCGCCCGGGCCCGGTCGATCCACGGCAGGTGCACGGCGTAGCGGACCGGATCGGCCAGGGCCCACATGCTCATGACCGTCTCGTTGACCGGTGAGACGGCGAACCGCACTCCCGCGACGTCGGCCAGGCTGAACCGCAACTCGGACACGCGCACCCCCCGACGCAGGATTCGCCACAGACTAAAAGGCTCGACGGGCTCTGTGGGGGCGCGGTTCACTCACCGGCCATGGGGGCCAGAGACACCATCCGCACCGCCGTCCGGCACGTCGTACCGCCCGCCGGGCTGACCCGCGCCCTGGCCGTGCAGGCCATGGTCTACGCCGTCGGCGGCGGCCTGTTCCAGGCGGGCAGCGCGGTCTTCTTCACCCGGGCGCTCGGGCTCAGCGCCGCCCAGGTGGGGCTGGGCCTGTCCATCGCGGCCGGGGTGTCGCTGCTGGGCACGGTGCCGCTGGGTGGGCTCACCGACCGGTACGGGCCGCAGCGCGTCTGGGTGGTCGCGCTCGTGCTGGACGGGGCGCTGTTCGCGACGTACCCGTTCGTGGGCGGGTTCGCCGGGTTCCTCGCCGTGGTGGTGGCCCTGGCCGCCGTGGACGCCGCGGCCGGCGTGGCCCGGCAGGTCTACTCGATCAACGCGCTCCCCCCGGCCGAGCGGGTCACCGCGATGGCCTACCAGCGCTCGCTGCTGAACGTCGGGTTCGGGCTCGGCGCGGCCATCAGCGGCCTGGTGCTGGCGGTCGACACGATCGCGGCGTACCGGGGGATGGTCTGGTTCATCGCGGCGGTCTTCGGTGTGACGGCGCTGTTCGTGCGGCGGCTGCCCCGGCTGCCGCAGGCGGCCCGCCCGGTGGAGCCGATGAGCCGGCTCGCCGTGCTACGGGACCGCCCGTTCATGGCGGTGTCCCTGCTGTCGGGGCTGCTCACCGCGCACCAGACGCTCTACCTGACCGTGATGCCGCTCTGGATCCTCACCCGCACCGACGCGCCGAAGACGGTGATCGCCGGGTTGGTGGTGCTCAACACGGTTCTCATCGTGCTGCTCCAGGTGCGCGCCAGCCGGGGGGCCGACACCGCGCCGGGCGCCGCCCGGGCGTCCCGCCGGGGCGCCCTGCTGATCGCCGTGTTCTGCCTGGTCCTGCCGATCTCCGGGGTGACCCGGGGCCCGCTCACCGTGGTGGTGCTGGTGGCCGCCGCGATGCTGCTGATCGTCGCCGAGCTGGTCGAGTCGGCGGGCACCTGGGGGCTCACCGCCGCCCTGCCGCCGGCCGCCCAGCGCGGCGCGTACGTGGGGGCGTTCCGGCTCGGCACGCAGTTGCAGTACCTGATCGCCCCGGCCGGGCTCACCGCCCTGGGGGTGACCACCGGCGGCTGGGGCTGGTACCCGACGGCGGCCCTCTTCGTGCTGGTCGGGCTGGCGATCGTGCCCGCGGTGTCCTGGGCCGGGCGGACGCCGCGCCTGGGTGCCGTGGCACCGGAGGAGGCCGTGACACCGGTCCCATAGTCCGGACCTGGCTTCCCACCGACGATCTCACCACGTAGGGTGACCTTGTCATGTGGCGGGCGTACCTTCTCCTTCGCTGCCGCGACGAGGCCTGACCGGCCGGCACCTCGTCGCGGAGTTGAACCGCGCCGTCCAGCACATCCGAACTTCTTCTCGGCACCGCCGCGGCACCGTCGCCCGGCATCTCGCCGACACCTTCCGATCTGCTGACGCCACATGTTCCCAGGGAGCACTCCGAGATGGCTCAACCTGTCACCGACGCCGAGACCGATCCGATCGCCCGGCAGCGCCCCAGCCGGATGCCGTTCCAGCGTTACCTGCCCTACCACCAGCAGTTCCGGTTCGACCTGCCGGACCGCGCCTGGCCCACCCGCCGCGTCGAGGCCGCGCCCCGCTGGTGCGCCGTGGACCTCCGCGACGGCAACCAGGCCCTGATCGACCCGATGTCGCCGGAGCGCAAGCGCCGGATGTTCCAGCTCCTGGTGCAGATGGGCTACAAGGAGATCGAGGTCGGCTTCCCCTCGGCCAGCCAGACCGACTTCGACTTCGTCCGGCAGCTGATCGAGCAGGACCTGATTCCGGAGGACGTCACCATCCAGGTGCTGACCCAGTGCCGGGAGCACCTGATCGACCGGACCTTCGAGTCGCTGCGCGGCGCGCGCCGGGCCATCGTGCACTTCTACAACTCCACCTCGACGCTCCAGCGCCGGGTGGTCTTCGGCCTGGACCGGGACGGCATCACCGACATCGCCACGACGGGCGCGCGGCTCTGCCAGAAGTACGCGGAGATCCACACCCCGGACACCGACATCCACTACGAGTACTCGCCGGAGTCGTACACGGGCACCGAGCTGGAGTACGCGCTGGAGGTCTGCGCCAAGGTCATCGAGGTGGTCGACCCCACCCCGGACCGGAAGCTGATCGTCAACCTGCCGGCCACCGTCGAGATGGCCATGCCGAACGTCTACGCCGACTCGATCGAGTGGATGCACCGGCACCTGCCCCGCCGGGACAGCCTGGTGCTGAGCCTGCACCCGCACAACGACCGGGGCACCGGGGTGGCCGCCGCCGAGCTGGGCCTGCTGGCCGGCGCCGACCGGATCGAGGGCTGTCTGTTCGGCAACGGCGAGCGCACCGGCAACGTCGACCTGGTCACCCTGGGGCTGAACCTGTTCTCCCAGGGCATCGACCCGATGATCGACTTCTCGAACATCGACGAGGTCAAGCGCGCCGTCGAGTACTGCAACCAGCTGCCGGTGCACGAGCGCCACCCGTACGCGGGCGACCTGGTCTACACCGCCTTCTCCGGCTCGCACCAGGACGCGATCAAGAAGGGCTTCGACGCGCTGCACGTCGACGCGGCGGCGGCCGGGGTGCCGGTCGACGAGTTCACCTGGGCCGTGCCCTACCTGCCGATCGACCCGAAGGACCTGGGCCGCACCTACGAGGCGGTCATCCGGGTCAACTCGCAGTCCGGCAAGGGCGGCGTCGCGTACATCATGAAGTCCGAGCACCAGCTCGACCTGCCGCGCCGCCTCCAGATCGAGTTCTCCGGCGTGGTCCAGCAGGTCACCGACCACGACGGTGGCGAGGTCGAGCCGGGCACCATGTGGGAGATCTTCGCCCGCAACTATCTGGTCGACCACCAGGTCGACCCGGCCGTCACCCTGGCCGGCTACGCCATCGGCACCGTCGAGGGCAAGGTCGAGATCGAGGCCCGCGTCGGCTACGACGGCGCGGTCCAGCCGCTCACCGCCGTCGGCAACGGCCCGATCGACGCGTACGTCAACGCGCTGCAGTCGCTGGGCGTGGCCGTACGGGTGCTCGACTACCACGAGCACGCGCTCTCCTCCGGCGGGGACGCGCAGGCCGCCGCGTACGTGGAGTGCGAAGTGGACGGCCGGACCGTCTGGGGCGTCGGAGTGGACGCCAACATCGTGACCGCCTCGATCAAGGCGGTCACCAGCGCGGTCAACCGCGCCCGGAGCTGACCGACGGCTGGTCGGGTCCCGTGCTCGGGGACCCGGCCAGCCGGTCAGACCGGTACGACGGTGGGGTTGCCGTCGTCGAGGACGACCGCCTGCGCCACGATCACCCGCTGCCCGTCGAAGGTGGCCGCCGGCGAGCCGTGCAGCCGGTAGCCGTCGGCGAGCGCCTCGCTGACCCGGCGGCAGAAGTCGGCGTCGTCCGGCCCGGTGAGCAGCCGGTACCGCAGCCGGGCCGGCGTCGTACTCTCCTGATCACCCATGGCCCGACGCTAACAGCACCGCCAGTCACCGCCGGTCCGGCGGCGTCGCGACAGGCAGCGACGGGCAGGGCTGGCCGCCGGGCGCGGTCCGCGGCGGGCGGTGGATCAGCAGCCCGGCCAGCACCGCCCCGGCCAGCAGCAGGCCGGCGCACCAGAGCATCGCCCCCCGGAACGCGTCGGCCAGCGCGGTCTTCTGCGCGTACCCGCTGCCGGAGAGGCCGACCAGCAGCGGCAGCGCGGCCACCGCGAGCAGGCCGCCGGCCCGGGCGGCCGCGTTGTTGAAGCCGCTCGCCACCCCGGCGAACCGGTCCGCCACCGCGGCCAGCACGGAGGCGGTCAGCGGGGCGACCACCAGGGTGAGCCCCGCGCCGAACAGGAGCACCCCGGGCAGCACGTCCACCCAGTACGACGCCCCGGGGCCGACCCGGCGCAGCAGCAGCAGGCCGGCCGCGGCGACCACCGGGCCGACGGTGAGCGGCAGCCGGGGGCCGATCCGGGCGGCGAGCGCGCCGGCCCGGGCCGAGCCGACCAGCAGCAGCAGCGTCATCGGCACGGTGGCCAGGCCGGTGGACAGCGCCGACCAGCCGACCACGTTCTGCAGGTAGACGGCGAGGAAGAAGGTGAACCCGCCGAGGGCCGCGTAGACCACCACGGTGAAGATGTTCAGCACCGAGAAGAGACGACTGCTGAACAGCCCGGTGGGCAGCATGGCGGTGTCGCCCCGACGCCGCTCGACCAGCACGAAGACCACCGCGCCGAGCACCCCGACCACCGCCGCGGCCAGCACCGCCGGGGAGCCGGCGCCGCGCGCCGGGGCGTCGATCAGGGCGTACGTGACGCCGCCGAGCGCCAGCGCGCCGAGCAGCGTGCCGGCCACGTCGAACCGCCGGCCGGCCCCGGTACGCGAGGCGGCCTCGTCCCGGCTCTCCGGCAGCCAGCGCAGCGCGGCGAGCACCACCCCGACGGCCAGCGGCAGGTTCACGAAGAAGATCCACCGCCAGGAGAGCGCGTCGATCAGCCAGCCGCCGAGGAGCGGACCGATCGCGGTGGACACGCCGGAGAGCCCGGACCAGATGCCGATGGCCCTGGCCCGGTCGTCCGGGTGAAAGCTGGCCTGGAGCACGGAGAGCGAGCCGGGGGTGAGCAGCGCCCCGCCGGCGCCCTGGAGGAACCGGGCGGCGATCAGCCAGCCGGTTCCCTGGGCCAGCCCGCAGAGCACCGACGCCACGGCGAACCACACCACCCCGAGCAGGAAGATCCGCCGCCGCCCGAACCGGTCGCCGAGCGCGCCGCCGAGCAGCACGAAGGCGGCCAGCATCAGCAGGTAGCCGTTGACGGTCCACTGGAGACCGGCGACGGTGGCCCCGAGCTCGGCGCCGAGCCGGGGCAGCGCCACGTTGACCACGGTGCTGTCGATGAAGACCATGCCGGAGGCGAGGATCGCGGCGAGCAGCGTGCCGTGCCCGGCGGCGGAGCCGATACGCAGCGCGGGAGCGGGTGCCGTCATGGGTAACCACTCTGCCGCTCCCTCCATACAGATGCCACGAATCACGGAAACCGTCGCCCGGGTACTGTGCGGACTCGCCCGGAGCCCGCAAGCTGGAGAGGTGTCGTCTGTGCGTACGAGATCAGGAGCCCGCGCCGGGATGGCCGCCGCGTTCGCCGCGGTGCTCGCCCTCGGCGTCACCGGATGCGTGCCGGTCGACGAGCCGGACACGCCGCCCAGCGCCTCCGGCAATGTCGACCAGCAGCTCGGTCAGCTGACCGTCGCGGCCGCCGGGTCGATGAAGGGCTACAGCCGGACCCGCTTCCCGCACTGGCGGGACACCGGCAAGAACTGCGACGTGCGGGACACCGTGCTGCAACGGGACGGCGAGGGCATCAAGCTCTCCGGCTGCAACGTGGTGGGCGGCCGCTGGGAGAGCGCGTACGACGGGCTGGCGCTGACCGATCCGGCCGACGTGGACATCGACCACATCGTGCCGCTGGCCAACGCCTGGCGCTCCGGCGCCGACGAGTGGGACGACTCGAAGCGCGGCGACTTCGCCAACGACCTGACCCGGCCGCAGCTCATCGCGGTTTCCCTCCGCTCCAACCGGGCAAAGGGTGACCAGGACCCGTCCCAGTGGAAACCGGCGAACCGCTCCTACTGGTGCCAGTACGCCGCGGACTGGGTGACGGTCAAGCACTACTGGCGGCTGACGGTGACCAGTGCCGAGAAGGCCGCCCTCACCGACATGTTGGAGGGCTGCACATGGGCGAACAAGCCGTGACCGGCGCCGGTGGCGCGCCGGCGCCGGAGGGAACGCCGGACACCACGGGCGGGGACGCCGCGGCGGCCGCCGGCGGCGCGACCGCGCCGGGGCCGACCTCGGCCGGGATGACGGCCGACGGGATGCCGTCCGCCCCCGCCGACGTCTCCGGCGCCGGGATGTCCGCCGACGCCACGCCGGCCGCGCCCGCGGCTGCCCCGCCGGCGCCCGGAGCCCCGGAACGGACCAGCGACATCACCGCCGGCCCGGGCGGGGTGATGACCGACGAGGTCGGCGTGGTGACCGGCGACCTGACGCTGCGCACCGAGTACGCCGACGGCCAGGTCACGCTGCGGGTGCAGTACAAGGACGCCGACGAGTGGTACGCGGTGACCGGCGCCCGGGTGCCGCTGGCCGACCCGGCCGCGCTGGACGCCGTGCACACCGTCGCGGTGGCCCTGCTCCACCGCCCCGAGGGCTGACCCCGGTTCGAACGCGACGAGGCCCCTTCCCCGCCCGGGGAAGGGGCCTCGCGTCGTCACGTCACGGGGTCGGGATCAGCTCCCCGGTGTCGCCCGGCGCCGCGCCGTCGTCCGGCCGGACCAGCTCCGGCTCCACCTCGTGCGGCCGGATCCGGCCGGCCGCGATGTCCTCCGCGTAGTGGCAGGCCACCCGGTGCCCGCCCAGCACCTCGCGCAGCGCCGGCCGTTCCTCGGCGCACCGGGTCGGCTGGGCCCACGGGCACCGGGTGTGGAACCGGCAGCCGGGCGGCGGGTTCGTCGGCGAGGGCAGGTCGCCCGCGAGCAGGATCCGTTCCCGCCGGTCCTCCACCTGCGGGTCCGGCACCGGCACCGCCGACATGAGCGCCCTGGTGTACGGGTGCATCGGCTCCCGGTAGAGGTCGTCGCTGGACGCCTCCTCCACCAGGCCGCCGAGGTACATCACCCCGACCGTGTCGGCGATGTGCCGGACCACCGCCAGGTCGTGGGCGATGATCAGGTACGTCAGGCCGTGCTCGTTCTGCAGCTCCTCCAGCAGGTTGATCACCTGCGCCTGGATCGACACGTCGAGCGCGGAGACCGGCTCGTCGGCGACGATCAGGTCGGGGTCGAGCACCAGCGCGCGGGCGATGCCGATGCGCTGCCGCTGCCCGCCGGAGAACTCGTGCGGGTACTTGCTCAGCGCCGAGGCGGGCAGGCCGACCGCGGCGAGCGCCTCCCGGAGCCGCTTGGTGGTGGCCGCCTTGTCCTTGGCCAGGCCGTGCGCCTTGAGGCCCTCGACCAGCAGCGACTCCACCGACTGGCGGGGGTCGAGGCTGGACAGCGGGTCCTGGAAGATCATCTGGATGCGGCGGCGCATCCGGCGCATCGACTCGCCCTTGAGCGCGCGGATGTCGGTGCCGTCGAAGACGATCTCACCGTCGGTCGGCTCGACCAGCCGCAGCAGGCCCCGGCCGAGGGTGGACTTGCCACACCCCGACTCGCCCACCAGCCCGTACGTCTCGCCCTTGTTGATGGAGAGCGAGACGCCGTCGACGGCGTAGACGTGGCCGACGGTGCGGTCGAAGAGCACGCCGCTCTTGATCGGGAAGTGGACCTTGACGTCACGCAGTTCGACAAGTGGTCCGGTCCGCTCGGTCGACTCGGTCACGGCACCGCCACCTCCTCGGAAACGGGGTTGTTGCAGCGCAGGTCGCCGCCGGTCGCGGTGGGTTCGAGCGGAGGCGTGCCCTCCAGGCAGGCGTCCACCACGTTGTCGCAGCGGGGGGCGAACGCGCACCCCTCGACCCACGGGATGTTGTCGGCCACCGAGCCGCGGATGGCGTGCAGCCGCTCGCCCCGGGGCGAGTCCAGCCGCGGCACCGAGCTCAACAGCCCGTGCGTGTACGGGTGCCGGGGCCGGGCGAACAGCTCGTGCCGGGCGGCCCGCTCGACCACCTTGCCGCCGTAGAGCACGTTGACCGTGTCGCAGAGACCGGCCACCACGCCCAGATCGTGCGTGATCATGATCAGGGCGGTGCCGGTCTCGTCGACCAGCTGCTTGAGCAGGGTGAGGATCTGCGCCTGGATGGTCACGTCCAGCGCGGTGGTCGGCTCGTCCGCGATGAGCAGCCGCGGCTTGCAGGCCAGCGCGGTGGCGATCAGGGCGCGCTGCCGCATACCGCCGGAGATCTGGTGCGGGTACTCCTTGAGCCGCCGCATCGGGTCCGGGATGCCGACCGCGTCGAGCAGCTCCCGGGCCTCCTTCATGGCCGCCTTGCGGTCCATCCCGCGGTGCCGCTCCAGCACCTCGGCCACCTGCGTGCCGATCGGCACGACCGGGTTCAGCGAGGAGAGCGGGTCCTGGAAGATCATGCCGATGTCCCGGCCGCGCCGGTCCCGCATGTCGTCCGGGCGCAGCTTCAGCAGGTCGGCGCCGTCGAAGTTGACCTCGCCGGTGACCTTGTTGCCCCGCCGGGGCAGCAGGCCCATGATCGCCAGGCTGGTCACGCTCTTGCCGCAGCCGGACTCGCCGACCAGGCCCACGGTCTGCCCCGGCTCCACGCTGAAGCTGACCTTGTCGACCGCCGTGAACGGCCGCTCACCGCGACGCTGGAACACCACGCTCAGATCGCGTACGTCGAGCAGGCTCATCGGGTCACTTCCTCATCGTGCTGGTCCGTTGTCGCCATCGCCGTCACCGCCGGCTCTTCGGGTCGATCGCCTCGCGCATGCCCTCACCCAGCAGGGTGAAGCCCAGCGCGACCACGATGATCGCGACGGCCGGGAAGTAGGCCAGTTCCGGCCGGACCTCGAAGTAGCGCTGACCGTCCACACCGAGCATCAGGCCCCACTCGGCCCGGTTGATGTCCGGGTCACCGAGACCGAGGAAGGAGAGCGACGCCGCCTCCAGGATCGCGGTGGAGAGGGTCAGCGTGGCCTGCACGATCACAGCGGTCATCGCGTTGGGCAGCATGTGCCGGAGCACGATCGACCCCTGCTTGACGCCGAGCGCCCGGGCGGCCAGCACGTGGTCGCTCTCCCGCTGGGCGAGCATCGAACCGCGTAGCAGCCGGGCGAAGATCGGCACGTTGACGATGGCCACCGCCAGGATCACCGTCCACTGGCTGGACCGGCTGGCCATGGCCACCAGGCTGATCGCCAGCAGCAGGGCCGGCAGGGCCAGCATCACGTCGGTGAAGCGCATCAGGATGTTGTCGACCCAGCCGCCGAAGGCGCCGGCGATCGCGCCGACAAGCACACCCAGGGCCAACCCGATGAGCGTGGCGAGCACACCGACGAACAGGGTCTGCCGGCTGCCGTGGATCATGCGGGACAGGAAGTCCCGGCCGAGCGGGTCGGAGCCGAGCGGGAACTCGCTGCTGGCGCCGGGGATGTGGTCGACGGTGAGGTTCTTCGTCAGCTCGTCGAAGCGCTGCGCCGGGTCGTGCGGCGCGAGCAGCGGCGCGAAGATCGCGACCAGGACGAAGATCGCCACGATGGACGCGCCGACGATCGCCGTCGGGTTGCGCCGCAGCCGGCGGAACGCGTCGCGGACCAGGCTCACGCCGCCCTTGTCGGCGGTGGCCTGGGCCAGCTGCTCCAGCCGGGCGCGCTTGCGCTCGCCGAGCCGGTCGATGCCGCGCGGCAGGGTGCCCTCGCGCTTCTCCTCGACGGCGGCGGGGTCCACGCTCTCGCGCGGGGTGCCCACGGTGGGCCGGGTGATCGGGTCACTCATCGCACACGCACCCTCGGGTCGATGAAGGCGTAGGAGAGGTCGACCAGGAGGTTGACCAGCACGAAGACCAGCGCGGCCAGCAGGATCAGCGCCTGGAGCACCGGGTAGTCGCGTCCGCCGCTGATCGAGTTGTAGATCAGCGTGCCGAGGCCGCCCCAGTTGTACACCCGCTCGGTGAGCACCGCGCCGGAGAGCAGCGCGCCGGTCTGCAGGCCGATGGTGGTGACCACCGGCAGCAGGGCGTTCCGGAGGATGTGCCGGCCGCGGATGGTCTTGTGCCGCAGGCCCTTCGCCTCGGCGGTGCGGACGTAGTCCTCGTTGAGCACGTCGAGCACGCTGGCCCGGGTGATCCGGACGATCACCGCGAGCGGGATGGTGGCCAGGGTGAGCGCCGGCAGGATCAGGTGCCACAGCGCGTCGCCGGCGGCGTCGAACTCCCGCGTGAGCAGCCCGTCGAGGACGAAGAAGCCGGTCACGTCGGTGTTGTCCACCCCGGTGCTGATCCGGCCCGAGGGCGGGAACCAGTGCATGTTCTGGGTGAAGACGTCCTTGAGCAGATAGCCCAGGAAGAAGATCGGAATCGAGATGCCGAGCAGCGTTCCGGCGATGCTCAGGTTGTCGAGCAGCCGGCCACGGTGCCGGGCGGCGATGTAGCCGAGCGGCACACCGAGCCCGATGGCGATGATCATGGCGGCCGCGGCCAGCTCGATGGTGGCCGGGAAGGCACGGCCGATCACCTCGGTGACCGGGTCACCGCTCCGGATCGAGTTGCCGAAGTCGCCGGTCAGCAGCCGCTGCATGAACTTCGCGTACTGCACCAGGATCGGCTGGTCGTAGCCGAGGGCCTTGATCAGCAGGGCACGCCGCTCCGGCGTGGCCCGCTCACCGAGCAGCGCCTCGACCGGCCCGCCGGGGAGGTTCCGCAACCAGATGAAGACCAGCGCGGACAGCCCTATCAGGGTCACCACCAGCTGCAGCAGGCGGCGGACTATGACTCGCAACATCTCTCACACACCAGATTCTCGGTAACAGCGGGTCGGCCCGGGCCGGGAGAGAGAGCCCGGCCCGGGCCGATTCCGCGTACGGCGTCAGCGGTCAGTGGCGCTTCAGCCGACGCTGACGGTGTTGAACCGCTCGTCGGTCAGGGGGCTGGCGACCAGACCCTTGACGTCCTTGGTGACCACGATGGCCGGCGGGGCGTGCCAGACCGGCACGGCCGGCAGCCACTTGGCGGCGATGTCGCGGTTGACCTGCTCCCACGCGGCCTTCTTGCCGGCGTCGTCGACCGTGGCGTCGGCCTTGGTGATGGCGTCGAACATCTCGGTCATCGACTGGTCGCCGAACTCGACCTTGGCGCGGCCGAAGAAGGTGCCGACGAAGTTGCCCGGGTCGTTGTAGTCACCGGTCCACCCGAGGATGTGCAGGTCGTGCTTGCCGAACTGCTGCACGTCGTCCTTGTAGCCACCGTTCCACGGGCGGGCCACACCGTTGACCTTGATGCCGACGGCCTGCAGGTCGTTGGCCAGGACGGTGAAGATCTCCTGCGGGTTCGGCATGTACGGCCGGGAGACGTCGGTCGGGTAGTAGAAGTTGAGCGTCAGGTTCTCGGCGCCCGCGTCCTTGAGCAGCTGCTTGGCCTTGGCGACGTTGTAGTCGTACTTCTGCACGTCCGAGGCGTAGCCGAGCACGGTGTCCGGCATGAACTCGTCGGCGACCTTGGTGCCACCCGGGCCCTTGGTCTGGACGAGCTGCTGGCGGTTGAGGGCGTAGGCGATCGCCTGGCGCACCCGCAGGTCCTTCAGCTTCGGGTTCTTCTGGTTGAAGCCGAGGTAGAGAATGTTGAACGCCGGGCGGTCGAGGACCTGGAAGCCCTCGCCGGAGAGCGCCTTGCGGTCGGCCGGGGCCGGGAAGTCGATGCCCTGGACGGTGCCCGCGCGCAGCTCCTGCTTACGGGTGTTCTCGTCCTCGATGATCTTGATGACGAGCTTGTCGACCTTGGCCTTCTCGCCCCAGTAGTCGGGGTTCCGGTTCAAGGTGATCTCACCCTTGGCCTTGTCCCAGCCGCCGAAGGTGAACGGGCCGGTGCCCACCGGGTGCTCGTTGGCGAACGCGCTGTACTCGAAGGAGTCGCCGTTCTGCTTCACCGTGTCGGCGTCGTACTTCTTGAGCGCCTCGGGGCTGGCGATCGACAGCGCGGTCAGCGCGAAGGCACCCGGGAAGGCGCCCTTGTACCGGTTCATCGTGACGACGGCGGTGCCGTCGTCCTTCGCCTCGCACTTGTTGTAGACCGGGTCGCCCGCGCCCTCGGCCTCGTTCTTGGCGAAGCCGCCGAAGACGTCCGAGTAGTAGATCATCTGCGACTGGGCGGCGGCGCCCTTCATGTTGAACCAGCGGTCGAAGTTGAAGCAGACCGCGGCGGCGTTGAACGGGGTGCCGTCGTGGAACTTCACGTTCTTGCGCAGGTGGAAGGTCCAGACCTTGCCCTCGGGGTCGTGCTCCCAGCTCTCCGCCAGGGCGCCCTGCAGATCGGCCGTACCCGGCTTGTTCTGCACGAGCGTGTCGTACATCTGGCGGATCGGCCGGAACGACTCGCCGTCGTCGTTGAAGATCGGGTCGAAGTTCTTGGGGTTACCGGCGCCCGCGAAGACGAAGGTGCCGCCGGTCTTGGCCCCACCGCTGTCGTCGTCGCGCTCGCTCTTGGCGCAGCCGGACGCTCCGACCGCCAGAGCGGCAGCGGCCGCGAGGGCCACGGCCGCTTTAAGCCTGCTCGCCTGCATCTCTCACCTCTGTCATGCGCATGTTCCACGCCGAGTTGTGACTCAGTCCGTGTGCGGGAGGCTATGACACGACACACAGAATGCGGAACGCCCGGGAGGCAATCGCTATCAAGCCGACACCAAGTGGCCGGGTCTGACAGCTTCCGATCTCGCGACAAACAGGACTGTCACAGCCCGGAGCAGATAGTGGGACCGGACGGATCGCCGCAAAACCGGCCAGTCGCCGGCCGGTCGGCGCGTACGTGGCGAATCGCACCCGTCCCACATTCCGGATCGGCGGAACGACGCCGGCCGGCCCCGCACGGGACCGGCCGGCCTGTTCGTCGCTGCGGTCAGATCGCCCGGCGGCCCTCGAACGCGCGACCCAGGGTGATCTCGTCGGCGTACTCCAGGTCGCCGCCGACCGGCAGGCCGCTGGCCAGCCGGGTCACCGCGATGCCCATCGGCTTCACCATGAGCGCCAGATAGGTGGCGGTCGCCTCACCCTCGGTGTTCGGGTCCGTGGCGAGGATCAGCTCACGGACCGTGCCAGCGCCCAGCCGGGTCATCAGCTCCCGGATCCGCAGGTTGTCCGGGCCGATGCCCTCCAGCGGGTTGATGGCGCCGCCGAGCACGTGGTAGCGGCCGCGGAACTCGCCGGTCCGCTCGATCGCCACGACGTCCTTCGGCTCCTCGACCACGCAGAGCACCTCGTCCGTGCGCCGCGGGTCACGGCAGATGCGGCACTGCTCCGACTCGGCCACGTTGTAGCAGGTCGTGCAGAACCGCACCAGCTCCTTGACCTTGCGCAGCGCGCCGGCCAGCCGGTTCACGTCGGCGGGATCCGCGGACAGGACGTGGAAGGCGATCCGCTGGGCGCTCTTCGGGCCCACGCCCGGCAGCCGGCCCAGCTCGTCGATCAGATCCTGGATGGCACCCTCGTACATCTGCCGGCTCAGAACCCGGGCAGGCCGAGGCCGCCCATCCCACCCGCGACCGGGCCCATCTTCTTCTCGGTCAGCTCGCGGGCCGCCTCGGCGGCGTTGTGCACGGCGGCGACGACCAGGTCCTCCAGCGTCTCCACGTCCTCCGGGTCGACCGCCTTCGGGTCGATCTTGATCGCCTTCAGCTCACCGGTGCCGGCGACGGTGGCGGTGACCAGGCCTCCACCGGCGGTGCCGGTCAGCTCCGCCTCGGCCAGCTCGGCCTGCGCCTTGGCGATCTGCTGCTGCATCTTCTGCGCCTGCTTCAGCATCTGCTGCATGTTCGGCTGTCCACCTGGGCGCACGGACGGCTCCTTCTCGCACTCGTCTGATCGGCCGCGCCCAGCCTAGTCGGGCGACGGCACTGCTCCTCGGCGGTCGACGCGCGCTCAGCGCGCGTCCACCTCGTCGATCTTCTCGGCCCCGAACGCCTCGCGGAGCAACTGCACCGCCTGCTCCTCGCTGGACTGCCGGGCGGTCCGCTCGTCGATCACGTCGTCCAGCGGTTCGTCGCCCGGGTCGAAGCCCTCGTAGGCGGGCGCCGCCGGGGCCGCGGCCGCCGACCGGCCGCCGACCGGCCCGTCGTAGTCGGGGTCGTAGGGCGGCTCACCGGCCCAGTCGGCGTCGGCGGTCTTCCGGGTCGCCTGGGCCGACCGCGGGCCCTTGCTCGGGCCGCCACCGGCGGCGGCCGCCGCCGCGGCCGCCCGGGCCGCCGCGATCGCGCTGTTCTTCGGCGTGCCACCGCCCGCCTGCGACGGGCCCGGTGGCCCGGCCGGCTTCGGTACCGCGGGCGCGGTGGCGGCCGTCGAGACGGCGGCCGGCGCGGGGGCCGTGGCCACGGCTGCCGCACCACCCGGACGGGCGGCCTCGGGCCAGTCGTCCCCGCCCGTGCCGGCCGCCGAGGCGGCGTCTGTAGCCGCCGGCTCTCCGGCGCCACCCGGTCGGGCCGGCTCCGGCCAGTCCTCCTCGTCGTCGTCCCCGCCGGCGCCCGTCCCCTGCGCGGCCGGGCCGGCCGGCCGCCGGGCCGGACCACCGGACGGCTCCGACGCGCGGGCCGCGCCGGACGGGGCGGCGTTCCCGGGCCGTGCCCCGGCCGAGCCACCGGCACGGTTTGCCGAGGAGCCGGGCTGCGCAGCGGTGGCCCCCGGTGAGCCGCCGCTCCCCGGCGCATCGGACGGGCCGGACGCACGGGCCGGCGCGGCGTCCGGGCCGGACGCCGGGCGGGCCGGGGCCGGGTCGGCGGAAGCCGCGCGGGACGAACCGGAGGGGCGGGCCGGGCCGCCGAGCGACGCCGCGCCCCGCTCGCCGGCCACCTCGCAGCGGATCTGCCAGCGGCCACCCAACTCCTCGTAGAGGGCGTCGGTCAGCACCGCGGCGTGGTCGGCCATCATCTTCGCCAGCACCGTCGACTTCACGGTCAGCACCAGCGTGTCGCCGTCCAGGTCGCGGACCACCGCGTCGCGCATCAGCGCCGCGATCCGCTTGTTGCTCCGGTTGACCTTGCTGACGACCTCGGCCCAGACCCGGCGCACCGCGACGGCGTCCAGCGCGCCGGCCGGGGCCGCGCCGGGGCGCGGCGGCTCCGGGGTGGCCGGATCGGGCAGCACCGCCGAGGCCGGGACGGGACGCCGGGCGGGACCGCCGGACGCCGGACCGCCGGCCACCGGACCGCCGGACGCCCGGTCGGCGGGGGAGCCACCGGAGGCCGGCTGGGCCGAGCCGGATGGGGTGCGGGCACCCGGACCGGGCTGGGCGGCCGCACCGGGCACCGGGTCGGCCGGGCGGCCCGGCCCGGCGGCACCGGCGCCGCTCGCGGCCGGGTCGACCGGGCGGGCAGCCGGGTTCGGGCGGGCACCGGCCGCCGCGGCGGCGGCACGGGCGGCGGCCGCCCCGGTCGGCGCACCGGCAGCCGCCGGCGTGCCGGCGGTCCCCGGGTCGGGCGCGGCGGCAGCCGCGGTCGGGGCGGGAGGCGCCGGGCGTACCTCCGGGGCGGGGGCGGTCGGCGCGGAGCCGGCGGCGGCCGGCGGCGGCTCGGCGCCACCCAGGATGAGCCGGCGCTCCATGCGCTCCAGACGCTGGAGCAGGCCGCCGGACGAGTCGTCCACGCCGGGCAGCAGCATGCGGGCGCAGATCAGCTCCAGCAGCAGCCGGGGCGCGGTGGTGCCGCGCATCTCGACCAGACCGTTGTGCACGATGTCGGCGCAGCGGGACAGGGTCGCCGGGCCGAGCCGCTGGGCCTGGGCGGCCATCCGCTCGATCTGGTCGTCGGGGCCGTCGATCAGGCCCTTGGCGGCGGCGTCCGGCACCTGCTGGATGACGATGAGGTCGCGCAGCCGCTCCAGCAGGTCGGCGGCGAACCGGCGCGGGTCGTGCCCGGCCTCCGCGACCCGGTCGACGGTGGCGTACGCGGCCGCGCCGTCCCCGGCGGCAAGCGCGTCGCACATCTCGTCGATCAGGGCGGAGTCGGTGACGCCGAGCAGCGCGGCGGCCCGGGCGTAGCTGACCCCCTCCGCGCCGGCGCCGGCGATGAGCTGGTCGAGCACGGAGAGGCTGTCCCGGGCGCTGCCACCACCGGCGCGCACCACCAGCGGGAAGACCGCCGGCTCGACCTTGACCCCTTCGGCCTCGGTCAGCTGCTCCAGGTAGGGCCGGAGCAGCTTCGGCGGGATCAGCCGGAACGGGTAGTGGTGGGTCCGCGACTTGATCGTGCCGAGGACCTTCTCCGGCTCGGTGGTGGCGAAGATGAACTTGACGTACTCCGGGGGCTCCTCGACCAGCTTGAGCAGGGCGTTGAAGCCGGCCGACGAGACCATGTGCGCCTCGTCGATGACGTAGATCTTGAAGCGGCTGCGGGCCGGCGCGAAGAACGCCTTCTCGCGCAGCTCACGGGCGTCGTCGACGCCGCCGTGGCTGGCCGCGTCGATCTCGATGACGTCGATCGAGCCGGAGCCGTCGGTGGCCAGCGAGCGGCACGACTCACACTGCCCGCAGGGCTCGGGGGTGGGCCCCTGCTCACAGTTGAGCGAGCGGGCCAGGATCCGGGCGCTGGAGGTCTTGCCGCAGCCCCGGGGGCCGGAGAAGAGGTAGGCGTGGTTCAGCCGCCCGCTGCGCAGCGCCTGCGACAGCGGCTCGGTGACGTGCTCCTGGCCGATGACCTCGGCGAACGTACGGGGCCGGTACTTGCGGTAAAGGGCCAGTGCCACCCGTCCCGCCTCCTCTCGACCGAGCCATTCTGCGCCGGTCGGCCGCGGGTGACCACCCACCACCCCGTGACCTGACCCGCAGGGACGTTACCGGCACCCAGAGACAGAAAGGCCTCCCGTGCACCCGGCAGAGCTCGCTTATCCTTGCTGCCTTCCGGCCCTGGGGAGGTTCACGAGATACCGCCGCACGGGAGGTGCCGCCAAGCCTACCCGACCCGGGGTGGATCTTCATGGGGTGGTGGGGTGGCTCGCCCGCCGGGGACCTGTATCCTGGCTCGCGGAGGATTCGCCTAGAGGCCTAGGGCGCACGCTTGGAAAGCGTGTTGGGTTTACACCCTCACGAGTTCGAATCTCGTATCCTCCGCTCGCTTAAGCAGGGAAAACGACAGGGCCGGCCCCCACGGGGACCGGCCCTGAGTCGTCTCTACAGTCGCTCTCGTCTCAGTTGTCGTCTCACTTGCTTGGTTCCGGGCGGTCGGGCGGCGGTCCGTCGTTGCGCTCCCCCGACCGGCGCGGCGGATCGCCCCAGAGCAGTCCGCCGAGCTGCTGCGCGATGTCCCGGCGTACCTGGTCGGTCATGTGCTGGTACCGGACGGCCATGGCCGAGTTCGACCAACCCATGATGCCCATCACGGCACGACCGGGGACGCCGAGGACCAGGAGCGCAGTGGCGCAGTGTGTCGAGCGTCGTGCAGCCGTCCGTCCCGCACTGGCGAGCTTGAGCAGCCGTTTCCATTCGCCGTAGTCCGTCGCCTGATGGATCGCCTCGCCGGTCGGTGATGCGAACACCCACCCCTCATCGCGCCAGAGCTGCGCGGCAGTTTCGCGCTCGGCGTCCTGTTCCTCCAGGTGCTGCCGCAGCAGATCAATCAGGGCGTCCGGCAGGCCGATGGAGCGACGGCCGGCGCGGGATTTGGTATCTGCCGCCACCGGTCGCTCGTTCACCGATCCGGACATTGGCCGGGCATCTTCCGTCCGCACTTGCCGTCGCAACCGTGCCGCCATCTCGGCCGGAGAAGCGCTCGCCGCACCGCCAGCGCGCCGTGGTTCCGCCAAGACTCGGGCATGGAGACCCGCAACCACGACATGCACGCTGACGAGTTGGAGACATCCCTGCTGCTTCACGTCGCACCGCACTCGTTCGCTTCGGCAAACGAGACCGCGGACTCGCTAGCGAATGACGGCCGCACCTGCTGACGCTGGGTATGGCCGCCTACACGACAAGCGGAGTCATCGGGCGTCCGTCACTTGGCACCCGCGAAAAGGGCAAGGCAGCGTTGGAAAGCTTCGCCAACTCCCTCTCGGAGCACCTGCGCGCGCACGGGCTCTAGCGCGCCAACCGCCCGAGCTAGTGAATCCGTCGGCGGCTGAACTCCTGCGGATCGCCTCCGTGAGATCCCGCCAAGTGCCAGCGCAGACTGCCGCATCGATGTCGGCGGACCCGGACACGAGGGGCACGACATCGTCCATCTGGTCGGCATGTACCCGATCCACGAGGCCGAGGGGCAGTACATCCGTGACCACGGCCTCCAATCCTTCTGGAACCTCGACTGGGACCTCTACGACGTAACGCGGCACCCCGCCGTTTGATCCCCCGCGTCCGTTGACTCTGGCGGCAGGCCAGCCGCCGTGGGGCAAGGAGCCTGTTCCTCTGGCACGCATACTGGCCAGGTGTCTCAGCCCCAGCCGCCGACAGCCACGCCACCGTCGGCATCAGAATTCCGTGAACAGGCCCTGACCTGTCTTCAAACTGGTGACTGGCATGGCGCCTACAGATGGGCGAAGGGCTGGATCGGATCCGGAGGCGGCACCCACATCGAGCCCTGGCTCGTCTACGTGGCCTCCGCCCTCACAAGCGAGAAGGCAAGGGACGCCGTCCACTCCATTGATCTGGCTGTCGGCCTCTGGCTCCCCGGTGCGCAGGACCGGGCGGCAATGCTCTGGCTGCGCGGCTGCATCGTTCATCGACGGCTGAACGACCCGCGGACCGCTCTGCGGGACCTCCTGGTAGCTGGGCCGGCGCTGCCTGTTTGGCTGGCGAACCAGCGAGACGCCGAGATCGCCGCATGCGAGGAAGCCGCACGCCACAGCCGTAAGCGGGTCGCGTCCGTCAAGCAGGCGTGGAGCTATTCAGGGCAACCCGAGACGCTTCGATTCCTTGATCACGCCCAAGAGCCGAGATCCGATGGTGAGGCACCGGACCGTCGACTCATCAACATCCTGGTCGACCTCGGGATGCCCGTCGCATAGTCCTCGGTCGCTCTACGCCACGTGACCTCGCACCGTCGCGATGACTCGCTACTTCAAGCATGTCCCGTGACCGGGACACACGCCGGCTGCCGACGTGCGATGCTGCCGGCGCGTCGGGTCTAAAGACCTGCGTGACAGATCAGTCTCGGGACGTGGGTGACACGTCCGGCTAGGCAATCTTTGATTGGATTAGTGCATTCGCGGGCCGCGTCGGGCTCCGGCGCCTCAGATCTTGGTTTTTTGAGCGCCTGCCGCCGCTCGACGACGCGTCCGCCAGTTGTAGCGGCGCAACAGTCGCACGCCGAGGGCCAAGGCGAGAAGCGCCGCAGCGGCTCCCTTCCACTGACGCTCGAACACCGGCCGATTTTCACCGAATGCCGCATCGCCGGCCATGATGAGCCAGACCATGCCGGCCATCCATCGCTCACGGCGCGACACCTCCGGTGGCTCGCCTCGACCAAAAAGAACCACCGGCAACGCGACAGCACTCACCGCCACGACGACTAGGGGAGCCCCGACGTGCCACATTTCTCCGGCGAGCCGCACGCCGTCAGTATTAGGCACTACGCGCTAGAACGGTGATCGCAATGGCACGACCAGGACAACGCCGTCTCCACCAACAGCCCGCGGCCTGTCACGCCGGTCCTGATACCGATGTGTCGCTCAGGTCCTGAGACCGGACAGCGATGCTGCCGGCGAGCTGTTCAAAGTTTCTGTACGTCTTCAAGGCGGCCCTGAGCGGGCCGCACGCGCTACAGCGGAACCCCTGTGGATACACGATCGCAGACCTCGAAAGCATGGGACCGCCCGTCACGTTAACCAGCGCCCTTGGACCACGGCCACAGCCCCTGAAGTCGGCGCCCATGGGCAAGCGACCCGACCTGGTTGTCCCGCCTCTATTCGGCCTCCGGCAAGTGTCCCGAGGCGTGTCCGCAGACGCCGAAGGCCGCCTCGGCGGGGGTGCCGGGGCGACCTCCTGGGGCTAGCCGTTCTTCTTCTTCAGCTCCTCGAGCTGGGCACGGAGGAGGGCCGTCTCAGCCTCCAGCCGGGCGGCCTCGGCCTTCGAGACGCGCTCGTCGGCCTTCGACGAGCGCCGGGCGGCCTTCGCCTGCTTCTCCTTGCTGCTCGACCAGTCGACGAGGCCGAGGGTGCTAACGCTCGTGAGCTTGCGGAACATGCCCATAGCTGTTGGTCCTTCCTATAGGCGTGCGAGTTGTGACAGGTCAGGCTAGTGATCTTGGTGGAGATGCGACCATCCGCCAAAGCTACGGAGGACGCCCCCCACACGGCGTACTCCTCGTCGCCGGGTCGGACGATGCGGTACCGGCAGGCCTCAGGCCGTTAGCGACGAGGTGGACACCGGTGCGGCCGGCGGAACGGCTGTCGACAGCAGCGCCGACAGCAAGGCCGCTGGACGGCGGCATACCGACAAGCGCTGGTTTGGACGAATCTCTGAACGTGCAGCCGCTGCAGGACGCGTGCGGACCTGATGCACAACACCTGTATGCGAGGCGTTCGGCTGGCAGTGGAAGCCTCTACGCGGGCCGGTCCTGGAACGCGTAGCGATTTGGCCAGCACCTGCTCATTGACGACAAGCGCTATCGGTCTGGCCCGGCCGACAGGTTGAATCGGCGCCCCTGCCGGGTTCGTCCGATGCCTACTGCCCGAGTGCTTCCGACCTGCGTACCCGGCCTTCAGCAACCGCGTCGCCGACAGTCCAGGGGTTCAGGCCTACGACCAGGAGCAGCTTCCCGCCTTGCAACTGGGCTATCAGCCGGACCGATTGTCGGTCGACTAGCCGAAAGATGATCGACCGCGCGGACGATGGCGAGACCAACGCGACTTGTGGATCATGACGAAGCCGCGCGGCCTCTGCGCGACAAGTCAACTGAGGAGCCCTGTTGTATCGTTCCCGGCTCGCCGTAGCCAGCGCCACTGCTCTGGCCCTTGCACTGGCAGGCTGTGGCAACAGCCAGCCCCCAGCCGCTGCAGGGCCGTCGACGGTTGCGAGTGCCACGACGCCGGCCGCCCCCGCGAGCCCCAGCGAGAAGCCGGCGATGGGCGCCAAGGAGGTGGTCGAGGCCCTCACCGCTGCTGGGCTTCCGCTGTCGAACATCGCCGAGCAGGACGAGAACACTGATCCCAATGACAAGCTCGGCCGCCCTGGCCAATACACGTCCCGTGCATCAGCGGACGTGCCGGGAGGTGACAAGGACGCCGAGAAGTACGGCATCGACCGCGGCCTGGTGGTCGAGGTGTTCGCGACGGCAGGGGACGCGGATGCCCGATCGACGTTCATTCAGGACGCCCTGAAAGGCGCACAAATCCTCGGCACCGAGTACCACTATCGACCGGCGGACGGGCGGATCCTGGTGCGGCTAACCGGGAAGGTGAAGCCGTCGCAGGCGAAGAAGTTCGAGGACGCAGTCGCAAAGTTGTGACCGCAGCCGGCGGACAGGTCCAGCCCGTCTCCCCGACGGGACCGCACCCGCTCGCGCCTCTGAAAGATCGATAGCAGCGGTAACAGACATCCCATGAGAGCTGGGGTCGAGCAGCGACGCCACCCTCCTGCCTTCGTCTCACTTGTCGTCTCGTTCGTGACCGTGCGGGGGCGACCGTAGACGAACGACTGGTCGAGTTCGCCTTGGTAGCGAGCCGCCCCGGTCAAGCGCGTACGGGGACGAGCAGACTTGGAAGGCGTGTTGGGTTTACACCCTCACGAGTTCGAATCTCGTATCCTCCGCCGTCGACGCAAGGGCCGGCCCCGTTCGGGGCCGGCCCTTCGTCGTTTCCCCCGCCGCTCAACGCGCCGTCCGATCACCGCCAGACTCTCCGCCCGCCGCCGACCAGGCTGGTGGCATGAACGGAGTTCTGGACGGAAAAGTGGCATTGGTGACCGGCGGCAGCCGGGGTATCGGGGCGGCGGTGGCGCTGCGGCTGGCCCGGGAGGGCGCCGACGTGGCGCTGACCTACGAGCGGCGGTCCGACCGGGCGGCCGAGCTGGTGGAGCAGATCAAGGCGGCGGGGCGGCGCGCCCTGGCGGTGCCGGCCGACAGCGCCGACCCGGCGGCGGTGCGCGCGGCGGTCGACCGGGTCGCCGGGGAGTTCGGCCGGTTGGACGTGCTGGTCAACAACGCCGGGGTGCTCCTGACCGGCCCGGTGACCGAACTCGGCCCCGACGAGGTCGAGCGGACGATCGCGGTCAACGTGCGGGCGCCGTTCGTGTTCGCCCAGGCGGCGGTCCGGCACATGACCGACGGCGGCCGGATCGTGAGCATCGGCAGCAACGTGGCCGAGCGGGCGGTCGTCCCCGGTCTCGCCCTCTACTCGATGAGCAAGACCGCCCTGCTCGGGCTGACCCGGGGCCTCGCCCGGGAGCTGGGCGGCCGGGGGATCACCGCGAACCTGGTCAACCCCGGCCCGACCGACACCGACGCGAACCCGGCGGACGGGCCGAACGCGGAGGCCATCCGGGGCTTCACGGCCCTGGGCCGCTACGCCGACCCGGCGGAGATCGCCGCCGTGGTGGCGTTCCTCGCCGGACCGGACGGCGGGTACGTGACCGGCGCGACGATCAACGCGGACGGCGGCTTCACGAGCTGACCGCGGCGGGGCCGGCTCGATCCCGGGGTCGGCCCCCGCCCGGGGTACGCCGTCAGCCCTGCCCCGCCGGCCCGGCGGACGGGCCGGCCGCCGCGGGCGCGGTTTCCGCCGGCTGGGCGGTCGGTGGCCCGATCCGCGCACCCGGGCGCGGACCGCCGCGCAGCGCCCCGCCGGCGAGCAGCGCCGCGCCGGCCGCCGCGACCCACAGGACCACCCGGTGGTCGACCAGCTCCAGCAGGCCGGCGCCGGCCAGGACGGCGAGCGTGCCGGGGCCGAAGGTCAGCGTGTTCACCGTCGCGGAGACCCGCCCGACCAGCGCGTTCGGCGTCTCCCGCTGCACGGCGGTCCAGACGGTGATCAGCACGAGCGGCACCCCGAACCCGACAGCCAGGGTGCCGACCGCCACCGGGACGAGGGCGGGCACCGCGCGCAGGGCCAGCCCGGCGGCGAGGGCCGCGACCGCCGCCGCGGTCAGCCGCCGGTCGCCGAGCCGGCGCAGCAACGTTCCCGCGGCCAGACCCCCGACCAGAGCGCCGACGCCCTGCACGGTGGCGAGCACCCCGTTGAACTCCGGCGGCCGGTGCAGGCCGTCGTCCACCACGGCGTACGCGACGGCACCGTTGATCCCGGTCAGCAGCAGCGTGGCGCCGGTGCAGGCGACGAGGTGGCGCAGGGCCGCGTGCCGGCGCAGGTGACCCAGCCCCTCGGCGAGCTGGCGGGTCCACGGTTCGGGCGGCGGTGGGGGCTCCTCGCGTACCCGGATCAGGGTGAGCAGCACGGCGGCGAGGGCGAAGGTGGCGGCGTCGAGCAGCACCACCGGGTGTCCGCCGTACGCGGCGAAGAGGCCGGCGCCGGCCAGCGGGGCGACCAGCTTCATGCCCTCGTTGACCGTCGTCCGCAGCCCGTTGAAGTCGCCGAGCAGCTCCCCGGGGATCACGGTGGGCACCAGCGCCGCCTCGGCCGAGTCGATCAGCACGAAGCTGACCCCGTACGCGACCGTCACCGCGAAGATCAGCCAGACCCAAGCAGCGGAGTCGACCAGGAGCAGCGCCGGGAGCAGGGCGGCCATGGCCAGGTGCAGGGCGATCAGCAGCGGCCGGCGGCGGAACCGGTCGGCCAGCACTCCGATGAGCGGGGCCACCAGGGTGGGTCCCCAGATGCCGAGGGTGACCAGCCCGGCCAGGCTGCTCGACCCGGTAAGGTCCTTCACCCAGATCCCGGCGACCAGGAGCATGGCGGCCGTGCCGAAGCCGGACACCAGCACGCCGGCCAGGTAGCGGCCGGCGTCGCGGTTGCCCAGCACCCTGGTCGTACCCCAGCTCATGGCACCTCCCCCGTGCGGTGCGATTCTGTCCACACCCCACCCCCAAGTCAATGCTTGGGGGTGGGTGCGCCGGGCCGGTGCGGTTCAATGGCGGCCGTGAGCACCGCCGATCCGCGCCTGCGCGCGCTGGCCCATCCGGTACGACTGCGCATGCTCTCGCTGCTGTGGAGCGCGCCGCTCTCCGCCGCCGCACTGGCCCGGGAGCTGTCCATCTCCCACGCCCTGGCCAGCCAGCACCTGCGCCGGCTGGACGCCGCCGGCCTCGTCGAACTGGCCGACGTGCGCGCCCGGCGGGGCGGCCGGGAACGCCGCTACCGCGCGGTGCGCGGCCCCTGGCTCACCGAGCAGCAGGAGGGGCAGCCGCTGCTCGCCGAGTCGCTCGCCCGCAACCTGCTCGACCGGGTGGCCGGCCGCGCCCCGGGAACGTCCGGCGTCACCACCGACGCCGAGCTGTGGGTGTCCCCCGACGCCTGGGCGGCCGCGCGCCGGCGGCTGCACGCGATCATGACCGAGCTGCACGACGCCGCCCAGCCGCCGCACGCCCCCGGTACGGTCCGGGTGGGCGCCACCCTCATGGCCTTCGAGATGACCGACCCGACACCGGCCGGCGAGGACTGACCGGCCGTCGTACACATGTTCCATCCACAGCCTGTGGACACCGAGGGGATCGGATGAGTTACCAGCTCAGCGCGGTGGTCGCCGACGTCGAGCTGCTGCGCGAGCAGACCGCCGAGCTGGATCACGCGGTGCTCGCCGCGCTCCGCCAGGACTTCGCGCTGCTGCCGGTCACCCCGCAACTGGTCGAGGAGCTGACCGGCGGGCTGCCCGACTTCGCCACCGGGGAACCGTCGGCGGAACACCCGTTCCAGCTCGTCCTGTCACCAACGCTTGTCGAACTGCTGGCCCGCTGGTCCAGGCGGGGGCCGGTGGCCTACCTCGAGGCGGAGTTCGCCGGCGGCCTGGGGCACCAGGCCGCGGCGGTCTGGCTGGGTGGCGAGCCGGCCTGGGGGCCGTGCTTCGACGACCGGCTCGACCGGCCGCGCGCCGACTGGCCGATCAACGCGGCGCTCGCCCGGCTGGGGGCCGAGCCGGGGCCGTGGATCGACCCGTTCGCCGAACTGGGCCTGCACCTGGAGCGGGACACGGCCGGCTGGCTGGCGCACGGCCGCCGTGGGCTCTCCGCGGACTACTGGGACGAGCTGGCGGAGGAGTGGGAACTGCGCCAATCCGACCAGCACCAGCAACTCAATCGCCCCGGTCCCGTTGGGGACTGGGGGATTGCATGAAACTACGACAATTCGGCTTCATCGCCGTACTGCTGACGGCCGCCTCGATCGCCGGCAGCGGCGTCCGTCCACAGGGGCCGGAGATGGCGGCCCGGCCGGTCGGGGCCGCCGAGGTGGTCAGCCTCCACGGGCTGGCCAACGCCGAGTTCGGCGCCACCGAGGAGGACCTGACCCGGCGCGGCGTGCTGCGCACCGAGGAGGACGCGTGCGGGCCGACACTGGCCGGGCACGGCTCGGTCAGCCCGATCTTCGTCGACGACCGGCTCGTCCTGCTCTGGCTCGACGACCCGATGAGCACCCCGGAGGGGATCACCGTCGGCACGCCGGTCGACGCGGTGCACGCCGCGTACCCGCGGGTGGTCCGGCTCGACGCTCCACAGGAGATGCACCGGTTCGACGGGCTGCTCGCCCGCAGCGGCGACCGCGCGTACCTCTTCCTGCACGACGGCACCACGGTCCGGAAGATCATCGCCGGGTACGCGGACTGGGCCCGCCGCCTCTTCGACGAGGGCTACGGCCCCTGCTGACCCGCCCGCCCGGGGGGTTGTGCGGCCGACCGGTGGGACGGTAGAGACGACGCATGCGTCGGGTGGTCATGGTCGGCCTGTCGGTGATCGTCGTGGCCCTGCTCGGCGTGGCCACGAACGTCGCCACCGGGGCGCTGCCCGCACGCTGGACCCCGTACCTCTGGCTGGCCTGGCCGCTGGTGCTGCTGCTGGTGGCGGTCCTCGTGGCCATCGAGGTGCAGCGCGGCCGGGAGCCGCGGCGGACCGGGACCGCCGGCGCGGCGCGGGCCCGGAAGGTGCTGCTGGAGCGGGTCCGCCGCTACTGGGTGACAAGCGTCCTGGACCGGTCCCTGTACGAGGAGGCCCGGATCGAGCTGGGCATCGCGGCGACCGCCGCCGACCGCCGGCACCCGTGGAGCCTGCGGGCCAGCCACCGGGACGGCTTCACCGGCGCGCTGGACGACCGGACCTCCATGTCGGCCCTGTTCGACCAGCTCGACCAGGCGGTGGTCATCGTCGGCGCACCCGGCGCCGGCAAGACGACCACCCTGCTGGAACTCGCCCGGGACCTGCTCGACCGCGCCGACCACGACCCGGACGCCCCGATCCCCGCCGTCTTCAACCTCGCCTCCTGGGCCACCCTCCGCTGGCCCCTCGACCGGTGGCTCGTCGAGCAGCTCACCGAGCGGTACGGCATCCCGGTCGAGCAGGCGACCGCGTGGGTGGCGGCCGGGCAGATCCTGCCGTTGCTGGACGGCCTCGACGAGGTCGGTGAGCAGCACCGCGACGAGTGCGCGGAGGCGATCGCCGCGTTCCACCAGCGGCAGCCGCTCACCCCGATCGCCGTCTGCTGCCGCCAGGCGGAGTACGCACGACTCCGGTCGGAGCTGCCCCTCTACGGCACGGTCGCCATCCAGCCCCTGGACCGGTCCCAGATCGAGCGGTACGTCGACCGGCCGGGGCTGGGCGGGCTGCGGGCGGGCCTGGACGCCGACCCCGAGCTGTGGCAGCTCGCCGACTCGCCGCTGATGCTCAGCATCATGGCCCTGGCGTACGCGGAACCGAGCGACGCCGGAGCCACCGCGGCCCACACCGGCTCCGGGCGCGAACGGCTCTTCACCCGGTACGTCGACACGATGCTGCGGCGCCGGCCGCATCCCCGGTACCGCCCCGAGCGGACCGCCGGCCACCTCGCCACTTTCGCCCGGGTGCTGCGCCTGCGCGACCAGACGGTCTTCGTGCTGGACATGCTCGACGAGTCCTGGTCAAGCCGGCGTCCGGCCGCGCCGTGGACCTCGACGGCGCTCGCCCGGCTGCTCAGCTGCGCCGCGCTCGCCGCGCTGTTCGGCACGGCGGGCTGGGCGCTGGGCTCGGTGACCGGCCTGGTGGTCGCCGGCGGCATGCTGGCGCTGGCCGTGCTCATGCACGTGGTCAACTACGACGGCCTGTTCGAGCTGACCTCGACCATCGGCGACCGCGACCACCGGCCACCGGAGAGCTGGGTGGAGGCGGTCTGGACCAAAAGCGTCGCCGAGCTGGAACGGCTCATCCAGGTCTCGGCGCTCGCCGCCGGAGCGGCCGTCGGCGTGCTCACCGGCTGGCTCGCCCCCGGCGGGCCGAGCTGGACCGCCGGCCTCGGTTACGGCGGCGGGTTCTTCCTCGCCACGGTGGTCGCCCTGATCGCCCTCGACAGCACCCAGGTGCGGCTCCACTTCCGGCGGCTGCCGCCCCGCACGGACCGCCGCGAGCTGCCCAGCCCGCTGCTGCGGCAACGGCTGACCGCCATGGCGGCCGATCTCGTCTCGCTCGGCGTGATCGTCGGCGTGCTCGGCTTCGTGCCGGTCGCGCTGGTCCGGGGCGCGGCCGAGGCGCTCCGCTTCGCGGTGCTGCTCGGTGGCGGCACCGCGCTCCTGCTGTTCACCGTGGTCGCGTTCGCCCCGATGATCGAGCAGGTCCTGGTCCGGCGCCGGCTCGCCCGGGAGGGCCTGGTGCCCTACCCGCTGCTGCCGTTCCTCGACCACGCGGTGCAGTGCCTGTTCCTGCGCCAGGTCGGTGACGGCTACATCTTCGTGCACCGGGAACTGCTCGACCACTTCGCCGAGCGTGCGGCGGCCGACCTGCCGCTGCCACGGATCCGCGCCGACGCACCGGCCCGGCGGGAGGAACACGACACAAGCGGAACCGCCTGACCTCGTGACCCCGCTCCTTAACCAAAACCCATCATTCTCTTAGCGAAGCCGCTCGATGCGGCGCCTTACCGTCAACCGGTCATATCCACAAGGGATACGGGGCCCGGGAGGACATCCAGTGGTCAGACGCCATGCCGCACGACTAGCCGTCGCCTTCGGAGGAGTGATCGCTCTGCTCGCCGCGGGGCAGACCGCGGCCTTCGCCGCGCCGACGAACGACGACTACTCCGCCGCCATCGCGGTGGAGACCCTTCCGTTCACCACCACGATCGACACCAGCGGAGCCACGACGGGCCCGACCGACCCGACCACCTGCGCCAACAAGGGGTCGGTCTGGTTCACCGTCACGCCCGAGCGGGACGGCCGCCTGCAGGCCGACACGATCGGCAGCGACTACGACACCGTGCTCTCCGCCTTCACCGGCGAGCCGGGGGCCTTCACCCACCTGGCGTGCAACGACGACCACCAGGGCCAGCAGTCGAGGGTCGCCTTCCCGGTCACCGCCGGGACCACCTACCGCCTCATGGTCGCTGTCTGCTGCGGCAACGGTGGGGCCGGCGGCGGTTCGCTGCAGCTCTCGGTCAGCTACGTCCCGCCGCCGCCGAACGACGACTTCGCCGACGCGATCGCGGTCACCGGGCTGCCCTACTCGAACACCCAGCCCTACGAGGCGGCCACCCGCGAGGCGGGCGAGCCGTCGGTCTGCGCCTCCTCGCAGCACACCACCTGGTACTCGTACACGCCGACGACCACCACGTCGGTCGTCGCCCAGACAAACCCGATGTACGCCGGCATCAACGTGTACCTCGGCTCCTCGCTCGGCGGCCTGTCTTACGTCCGGTGCACCGGCCTCTACGACTACCGCTCGCTGACCTTCGTGGCGGAAGCCGGCCGGACGTACCTGTTCCAGGTCAGTGGGGACGGCATCGCCTCGCACGCCTTCCAACTGGTGGAGGCACCCGATCCTGTCGCCGGCTTCGCCTACTCCCGGAGCGACCCCAATTCGTTCGACCTCACCGCGTTCTCCCAGACCGCCCACGATCCGGCCGGCGCGGGTATCGAGTCCTTCGCCTGGGACTTCGGCGACGGCGCGACCTCGACGGAGGCGAACCCGGGCCACCGCTTCCCCCGGGACGGCGACTACCCGGTCCGGCTGACGGTGGAGACGCCGGACGGGCGCAGCGACTCGATCACCCGGGTGGTCGAGGTGCGTACCCATGACGTGGCGATCGTGCGGGTGAAGGTGCCGACGAGCGCCCGGGTGGGGCAGACCGTCACGGTCGAGGTCCACGTCCAGAACACCCGGTACGAGGAGAACGTCCAGGTGGACCTCTACAAGAGCGTCGCGGGGGACTACGCCCATCTCGGGGCGGTGACACAGCTGGTGCCGGTCCGGGAGGCGGGCAGGTCCACCCGCTTCGCGTTCACCTACACGGTGACGGCCGACGACCTGGCGCTCGGGAAGCTCACCTTCCGGGCGGCCGCGGACCTGAGCCCGAACCGGGACGCGATCCCGGCGGACAACGAGCTGCTCTCCACTCCGGTCAAGATCATTCGATGACAAGCGGAACGCCCGGCCGATCCATCAGGATCGACCGGGCGTTCGCGCATCTCACGAGCGGTGGCGGCGGGATTTGAACCCGCGGAGGGCGTAAACCCTCACACGCTTTCGAGGCGTGCTCCTTAGGCCACTCGGACACGCCACCGCCGAGTAGGGTACAGGACCCCGGGTCTGGACACCGAACCGGTATCCCCGCGCCCGGCCTGGCAGGATCCTTGCCATGAGTACGCACATCGGCGCTGAGCCGGGAGAGATCGCCGAGCGGGTCCTGATGCCGGGTGACCCGCTGCGGGCCAAGTGGATCGCGGAGACCTACCTCGAGGACGCCCGCTGCTACACGACGGTTCGCGGCATGCTGGGCTTCACCGGCCGCTGGAACGGCGTCGAGGTCTCCGTCCAGGGCTCCGGCATGGGCATGCCCTCCGCCTCCATCTACGCCCACGAGCTGATCAACGAGTACGGCGTGAAGACGCTGATCCGGGTCGGCTCCTGCGGCGCCCTGACCGAGGACCTCCAGCTGCGGGACGTGGTGGCGGCGATCGGCTCGTCCACCGACTCGAACATGAACCGGATGCGGTTCGACGGGTTGATCGACTACGCGCCGGTGGCCGATTTCGGGCTGCTGCGTACCGCCGTCGAGGTGGCCGAGCGGCGCGGCATCACCATGCGGGTGGGCCCGATCCTGGCCGCGGACGCCTTCTACACCGACCGGCCGGACCTCTACGACACCCTGGCCGACTACGGCGTGCTCGCGGTGGAGATGGAGTCGGCGGCGCTCTACACCATCGCGGCCCGGTTCAAGGCCCGCGCGCTGACCGTCCTGACCGTCAGCGACCACATCAAGACCGGCGAGAAGACCACGTCGCAGGAGCGCGAGCAGACGTTCGGCCAGATGGTCGAGATCGCTCTCGACACCGCCGTCGCCTGACCCGACCGGACCCGAGACCGCCCCGTCACCGTTGAAGTGGCGGGGCGGTCCGCGTTACCGGGGTCACACGAATAAATACGACCGGTCGTTCTTATTTCGGTTACGCTGCCGGCATGACCTCCGACGGCCGCGTCGCCCGCGGCGACCGCACCCGCACCGCGGTGCTGGACACCGCCGTGTCGCTGGCCACCGAGGTCGGCCTGGACGGGCTCTCCCTCGCCCAGCTCGCCGACCGGCTCGGGGTCAGCAAGTCCGGCCTCTTCGCGCACTGGCGCTCCAAGGAGGCGCTGCAACTCGCCACCGTCGACCGCGCCGTGACGCAGTGGGAGGAGCGGATCGTCGGCCCCGCCCTGCGCGCTCCCCGGGGCGTCCGGCGGCTGCGCGCGCTGCACGAGGCACGCATCGAGTTCTACGCCGCCCGGGTCCTCCCCGGTTGCTGCTTCTTCGCCAACACCGAGTTCGAGTACAACGCCCGTCCCGGCCCGGTCCGGGACCGGCTCGCCGAGGCGTTCGGCCGGTGGAGCGCGTTCCTCGAACGCCTCGTCCGGGAGGCCGTCGAGCTCGGCGAACTCCCCGCCGACCTGGACGTGCCGCTGCTGGCGTACGAGATCGACGCGCTGGGGATCAGCGCGGCCATGCGGTCCCGGCTGCTCGATCCGGACATCACCTACCGGCACGCCCGCCAGGGCCTACTGAACCGGCTGCGGGCGCTCTGCCCCGACCCGACCCTGCTACCGGAAGGCCCGTCATGAGTCAGACCACCGTCGAGTTCGGGCACGTCGAGCACGTCCCGGTGCACTTCGACGACCTCGACGCCATGGGCATCCTGCACAACGCCCGCTACGCGGTGCTGCTGGAGCGCGCCCTGACGCCGTACTGGGCCGAGCGCGGCGTCGCCTTCCGCGGCGACGTGCACGCCGCCCCCGACGTGTTCCACGCCGTCCGGGAGTTCACCATCGCCTACCGCGCCCCGGTCACCGGGGTCGGCCCGGTGGCGGTGCACTTCTGGCTGGAGCACTTCGGCACCAGCAGCGCCCGCTACGCCTTCGAGTTCCGCTCGGTGGACGGCAGCGTCCTGCACGCCGACGGCACCCGGTCGATCGTCCGGCTGGACCCCGCCACCCTGCGCCCGACCGCCTGGACCGAGGCGGCCCGGGCGGTGGCCGCGACCCTGCTCCGCCCCGCGCCCGCGCCGGTCTGACCGGGAACGGTCAGCGGAAGAAGGCGCGCAGCAGGGCCGCGCTCTCCGCCTCCCGCACCCCGCCGTACACCTCGGGGCGGTGGGTGAGGCGGCGGTCGCGCAGCACGTCCCAGAGCGAGCCGACGGCGCCCGTCTTCGGCTCCCACGCCCCGAACACCACCGTGGAGATGCGGGCCAGGGCGATGGCGCCCGCGCACATCGTGCACGGCTCCAGGGACACGACCAGGGTGCAGCCCTCCAGCCGCCAGCGGCCCAGCCGCTCGGCGGCCCGGCGCAGCGCCAGCACCTCGGCGTGCGCCGTCGGGTCGCCGGTCAGCTCCCGCTCGTTGCGGCCGATCGCCAGCTCGGCGCCGTCCGGGCCGTAGACCACGGCGCCGACCGGGACGTCCTCGACCGCGTCGGCGCCGTCACCGGGGACGCTGTCCGGGCCGGTCACCGCGACCTCCAGGGCCCGGCGCATCCACAGCTCGTGCCGCTGCCGGCGACCCACGCCGTCCGGCTCGGCCAGGCCCTCGTCCGCGCCCGGACCGACGCGTGCCGGCCGGCCCGGGGTGGGCTGCCCGGGGCGTACGGTCTCCAGCGCCGGGTCGGTCGCGTCGGCCGGCTCCGCCCCGCCGGTCCACTCCGGGCCGGGTGGCTCAGACCTCACGAAGCTCCTCGACCTCGTCGCCGCAGCCGAGCACCTGGCAGATCTCGGCCGTCACGTCGGCCGGCATCATTCCCTCGTGGCCGCAGAGGGCGAGCAGCTTCGGCGCGGGGATGCCCAGGTCGGCGAGGAGGTCCGCGTCGCCCACCGGGTCGGCCTCCGGGTCCACGGCCGGCTGCTCGATCTCCTCGTCACCACCGGCGGCCGGGCGTGGCTCGTCGGCGTCCTCCAGGCCGGTGACCGAGGTCTTCAGGTCCCCGACCAGCAGCGCGCCCAGCCGGGACTCCTCCGCGTACGCCGAGTCGGAGCCGAAGACCCGCAGGTCCTCCCCCTCGTCCAGGCGCAGGATCACCAGATACGTGTCGTCGGCCTCGACGAACAGCAGGGAGAGGTCGGCGTCCGGCTCGACGTCGCGCAGGCGGTCGGCCACCTCCTCGATGTCGGTGACCCCCCGCAGGTTCACCTCGTCGGCGGTCCAGGCGCCCTCGACGCGCGCCACGGCAGCAGCGAAGTACGACACGGTCCCCCCAAATTGGCCTCGGCAGCACGCCGACTCGTCACGCGATGCACGTTAACCGGTCGGGTCGGCAGGCGACCGGTCAACGCCCCGAAGGGCCGGTCGAACCTGGAGAAAGTCGGTCAGCCGGCGATGCGCCGGCGGGTCGCGATGAGCTCGCGCAGCCGCTCGGAGCGGGCCCGCTGCTGCGGCCGTTCGCGCTGCCGCACCGTGCGGGCACCGGCCAGCTCGGCGAGGAGTTGCAGGCGGCGGCGGCTCCGTTCGGGGTCGAGCCGCGGCGGGGTGATCCAGGCCATACCGCGAGGGTGGACCGTCACCGCGCGTACGTCAAGATGGTCTTCGCTACGCAGCGGAACCGGCACGGACCGTCACCAGAGCGGCCAGTCGCCGCTCTGCGCCCAGCGCACCGCGACGACCGCGGCGGCGATGCTCCAGCCGCCCGCCGTGACGATCGCGACCCCGGTGGCCACCCCCCGATCGCCGAAGCGGACCAGCACGGCGGCGGCCAGCCAGGCCAGCCCGCCGGCGAGGAGCGTCCACCAGGCGTAGCCGGGTACGTCCCGCCCGAGCAGGCCGAACAGCAGCAGCCAGACGAACGCGGTCACCGCGCCGGCCGCGACGCCGGCGCCGGTCACCGGGTACGGCTCGCGGTAGCTCGGGCGCATCGGCGCACCGGACGGGAAGAGTCCCGACGGCGTACGCGGCAGCGGGCGCGCCCGGCCCGCGCCGGGCTCCCCGGCCACGCCGTGCCAGCCGTTCGTCACCGCTGCCTCCTTCACGGATCGTAGAGGTGTCGAGGTCACGCAGAGCGACGGCTCCGGGTCGGACCCGTCTCAGCGTTCGTCCCTACGGTAGTGGTCTGCCAGGATGACCGGATGCGCTCGTCATCGATCGGTCGCCGCACGCGTCCGGCGTACCCGGTCCTGCTGCTCGTGGCGGCGCTGGCAGCGGGGTGCGCCCCGGGCGGCGGGCCCACCGCGGCGCCGGGCAACTCGTGGCAGAGCCCGAGCGCGCCGGCCACCGGGGCGCAGGCCGCCCCGCCGACCGGCCCGGCCACGTCGGCCGCCCCGCCCACGCCGTCCCCGTCGCCGAGCCGCACCGGGTCGCGGCATGTCTTCCCGGTTCGCGCCAGCAACGTCGACTACCACCCCACCCACTCCGCGTACCCGGGGACGGACATCTTCGCCGACTGCGGCGAGCCGGTGGTGGCGGTCACCGACGGCGTGATCCTGGAGGTGAGCCGGGTGGACCGCTTCAGCCGGCGCGGGCCGCTCGGCCCGAACAATGGCGGGCTGTCGGTGTCGCTGCTCGGTGACGACGGGGTCCGCTACTACGGGTCGCACCTGAGCGCGATCGCCGCCGGCGTCGACGCCGGCGTCCGCGTCCGGGCCGGTCAGCAGCTCGGGAAGGTCGGCCACACCGGCAACGCCAACAACGTCTGCCACCTGCACTTCGGGCTCTCCCCGAAGTGCACCGGCCACGACGACTGGTGGATCCGGCGGGGCGTCGTCTGGCCGGCGAAGTACCTCGACTCGTGGCGCAAGCGGGGCAACCGCGCGCCGGCCGCCGAGGTGACCGCCTGGCAGCGCCGGCACGGCTGCCCGAAGGCGCCGAGCGGCTCCGCCGCGGCCGGCTGACGTCGTCCACTCCCGACACCCCGGGCGACGCCGCGCGGCGGGCGGCCCGGGCGCGTAGTTTGCAGGGCATGACTGCCCGGGACCCCATCGCCGACCTGCGGCGGATCGCGTTCCTGCTGGAGCGGGCGAACGAGGCCACCTACCGGGTCCGGGCGTTCCGGTCGGCGGCCAACGCGCTCGGCGCCCTGCCCGCCGGCGAGGTGGCCGAGCGGGCACGCACCGGCAAGCTCACCGAGCTGTCCGGGGTCGGTGACGTCACGGCCCGCTGCGTGGCCGAGTCACTGGCCGGCGAGGAGCCCGTCTACCTGCGCCGGCTGCTCGCCACCGAGGGCACCGACCTGGACGAGGCCGCGGCGAAGCTGCGGGACGCGCTGCGCGGCGACTGCCACACCCACTCGGACTGGTCCGACGGCGGGTCACCCATCGAGGAGATGGCCCTGGCCGCGGTCGAGCTGGGGCACGAGTACGTGGTGCTCACCGACCACTCGCCCCGGCTCAAGGTGGCCCGTGGGCTGACGGCGGACCGGCTGCGCAAGCAGCTCGACCACGTGGCCGCGGTGAACGAGGCGCTGCCGAAGGGCTTCCGGATCCTCACCGGCATCGAGGTGGACATCCTGGCCGACGGCTCGCTGGACCAGGAGGACGAGCTGCTGGCCCGCCTCGACGTGGTGGTCGGCTCGGTGCACAGCGGCCTCAACGACGACCGGGCGAAGATGACCCGCCGGATGCTGGCCGCGATCGCCAACCCGCACCTGGACATCCTCGGTCACTGCACCGGGCGGATGGTCTCCTCCCGGCCGGCGGGGGTGACCGGCCCGGGCGACCGGGGGCACCGGGCGCGCACCCGCAAGGAGAGCGACTTCGACGCGGAGGCCGTCTTCGCCGCCTGCGCGGAGCACGACGTGGCCGTCGAGATCAACTCCCGGCCGGAGCGGCAGGACCCGCCGAAGCGGCTGATCCGCCGCGCCCTGGAGGCGGGCTGCCGGTTCGCCATCAACACCGACGCGCACGCCCCCGGCCAGTTGGACTGGCAGCGTTTCGGCTGCGAACGCGCCGCGCTCTGCGGGGTGCCGGCGGACCGGGTGGTCAACACCTGGAAGGCCGACCGCCTGGTGAAGTGGACGGCCGGCCGCCGCTGAACGAGGTCGCCACCGCGCGGTGGTGGCGTCCGGGAGCCCCGGACCGCCGCCGCGCCGATCCGGCGGTCAGCGGCCCGCCGGCACCGCCGGCCGGGTGTCCGTGGCGAGGGCCGGCGCGGGCCGGCGCCGGCCCAGCATGCCCTGCGCGACGGCCACGCCGAGCAGCACGACCAGGGCGCCCACCGGCTGGTGCCAGTTCATCCGCTCACCGAGCACCACCGCGCCGACCAGTACCGCGAACACCGGGATCAGGTACGTGACGGTGGACGCCGTGCTCGCTCCCGCGACCCGGATGTTGCGCAGGTTGATCACGAAGGCCAGCCCGGTGCCGAGCGCGCCGAGCGCCAGCACGGAGGCCACCACCTTCGCGGAGAGCCCGGTGGGCACCGGCGGCGCGCCCGCCACGAGGGGCGCGACCAGCGCGAGCTGCGCGGTCGCCACCAGCAGCTGCGCCGCCGACAGCGACAACCCGGAGTACGCGCTGCCCGCGATGAACTTCTTCTGGTAGGGGATCGCCACGCCGTAGCAGGCGGCCGCCCCGAGGCACATGAGCTGGCCGGTGAAGTGCGACCCGCCCACGCCCTCCCAGACGCCGAGCACCACGAGCACACCGGCGAAGCCCAGCCCCAGCCCGACCGCGCGGCGCACGGTCAGCCGCTCGGTGCGGAACACCAGCACCGCCAGCGGCAGCACGATCAGCGGCGTGGTGGCGTTCCAGATGCCGGCGAGCATCGACTCGACGCGCTGCTCACCGAAGCCGAACAGGGTGAACGGCAGCGCCACGCCGAAGGCGGCCACCACCACGAGGTGCGCCCAGACCCGGGGCTCGCGGGGCAGCCGGTCACGCAGCACGGCCAGCACCACCAGCAGCGTCGCCGCGCCGGTGGCCACGCGGTAGAGGGTGAGGTGCAGCGGGTGCAGCTCGGCCACCCCCACCTTGATGAAGAGGAAGCTGGAACCCCAGATCACGCCGAGTGCGATGAATCCGGGCAGCCAGCTGCGCACCGACGCCCGGTCAGGAGTGATATCCACTGTCACCCCTGACACTCTGCCGGAGGGGTACGACGAAGTCCCGCGATATTCGGACGCCGTGTCGACCGCCACAGCGGCTCAACGGCCCTGGATCCACTCGGGGCGGAACACGGCAAAACACCGTCGACACCGGGGCGGCCCGGTCACGTAGGGTCGCCTGGTGGGACGAATCGATGACCTCGCCAACCGCTACGTGGCCGACTGGGCTCCGCTGAGCCCGACCGGAGCCACCTACGTCGGCATCGCCGGCTACGACGACCAGCTCGACGACCTCTCCCCGGAGGGCTACGAGGCCCGCGCCGACCTGACCCGGCGCACGCTGGCCGACCTCGACGTGACCGAGCCGGACACCGAGGCGGAGCGCACCGCCAAGGAGGCGATGCAGGAGCGCCTCGGCCTGGAGCTCGCCCGCCACGAGGCCGGCGAGACCGGCAGCGAGGTCAACGTGATCGCCAGCGGGCTGCACGACCTGCGGATGGTCTTCGACCTCATGCCGACCGAGGGCGACGACGCCAAGGCGAACGTGGCCGCCCGGCTCAACCGCTTCGCCGGCGCGCTGGAGGGCTACAAGCGCACGCTGCGCGAGGCCGCGGCGGCCGGCCAGGTCAGCTCGCAGGTGCAGCTCGTCGAGGTCGCCAAGCAGTGCGACATCTGGGTCGACCCGAACGGCGACAACTTCTTCCACGGCCTCGCCGAGCGGCTCGGCGCCGAGGGCGCGCTCGGCACGGAGCTGCGCAAGGGCGCGGCCGCCGCGACGGCCGCCACGGCCGAGTTCGGGCAGTTCCTCCGCACCGAGTTGGCCCCGCGGGGCCGGCAGAAGCAGGCCGCCGGCCGGGACCGCTACGAGCTGGCCTCGCAGTACTTCCTCGGCGCCCGGGTCGACCTCGACGAGACGTACGCCTGGGGTTTCGCCGAGCTGGCCCGCCTGGAGAGTGAGATGCGCGCCGTTGCCGCGCGCATCGTGGGTCCCGGCGCCACCGTCGACGACGCCGTACGTGCGCTGGACGCGGACCCGGCCCGGACCATCCAGGGCAAGGAGGCGTTCCGGGACTGGATGCAGGCGCTCGCCGACAAGGCGATCAGCGAGCTGCACGGCACCCACTTCGACATCCCGGAGCAGGTCCGCCGGATCGAGTGCTGCCTCGCCCCCACCAGCGACGGCGCCATCTACTACACCGGCCCGAGCGAGGACTTCTCCCGCCCGGGGCGGATGTGGTGGGCGGTGCCGCAGGGCATCACCGACTTCTCCACCTGGCGCGAGGTGACCACGGTCTACCACGAGGGCGTGCCGGGCCACCACCTCCAGGTCGCCCAGACCGCCGTCCGGGCCGACCTGCTCAACCGCTGGCAGCGGCTGCTCTGCTGGGTCTCCGGGCACGGTGAGGGTTGGGCGCTCTACTCCGAGCGGCTGATGGACGAGCTGGGCTACCTGGAGGACCCGGGCGACAAGCTCGGCATGCTCGACGGGCAGGCGTTCCGGGCCGCCCGGGTGATCGTCGACATCGGCATGCACCTGGAGCTGGAGATCCCGGCCGACAACCCGTTCGGCTTCCACCCGGGCGAGCGCTGGACGCCGGAGCTGGGCTGGGAGTTCATGCGGGCGCACTGCCGGGTGCCGGACGAGAACCTGCGCTTCGAGCTGAACCGCTACCTGGGCTGGCCGGGGCAGGCGCCCTCGTACAAGGTGGGCGAGCGGATCTGGCTCCAGGCCCGGGAGGACGCGAAGGCCCGCAAGGGCGCCGACTTCGACCTCAAGGAGTTCCACCGCCAGGCGCTCGACCTGGGCTCGCTGGGGCTCGACCCGCTGCGCCGGGCGCTGGCCCGGCTCTGAGCGACGACGACGGCCGGGAGTCGGAGGGGTTCCTCCGGCTCCCGGCCGTTTCGCTTGGGGCCGTCCGGCTCAGGCCAGGTCGAGCTTGAGCACCGGCCGGGCGGTGAGCGACCTGGAGTTCTCGTAGGCCAGGTCGATCACCGGGTCGGTGAAGCTGATCGGGATCGGCGAGGTGACGGGAAGGCCGTCGGGGAACGGCAGGTCGGGGGTGAGCGTGATCTTGATGCCGAGCAGCCGCCCGACGAAGCGGGTGGCGTAGAAGGCGACGTCGCCCTCGACGGTGAGCCGGTCCGTGACGTACCGCTGCTTCTTGCCGGCCGGGCCGGTCGCCAGGAGGGTGAAGTCCTCCGTCACGGCCTTGTCCATCGTGAACTTCAGGCACTTGAGCGTGCCGTCCCGGGTGGGCAGCTCGACGATCCCCTCGAACCGCAGGCCGGTCATGGTCACCTTGGAGCCGGTGAGCTTGGACGGCGGGTCCGCGACCATGGGCTGGTCCGGGTCCGCGGCCAGCTTCGGCAGCGGCTTGCCCTCCTCGACCGGCTTCGGTTTGGTGGGCGCCGGGCTGTCGCAGTCGGCGTCCGGCTTCGCCGGGGAGGACGGCTTCGTCGTGGCGCTGCCGCTCGGCTTCGGCGTGGCGGTGCCGGTCGCGGTGGCCGCCGGGGCGGCGGCCGCTGCCGGGGCGGTCGAGGTGCTCGGGCTGGGCGACGGCTCGGGGTCGTCGCCCCCGGTGAACAGGTCGGTGATGCCGTCGACGATGTTGGTCAGCAGGTTGCCGTCCGAGTCCTTCTGCTCCTCGGCCGGCGCGGTGCTCGGGCTGGCCGAGGCGGACGCCGACGCCGAGGCCGACGCCGACGCGCTCGGGCGCGGGGCCGGTGCGGTGGCCGTCGGGCAGGCGGCCGGTGCCGCGACTGCCGGTTCCTGACCGCGGATCGCGAGCAGGCCGGCCGCCGAGACGGTGGCGACGACGAACAGGATCGCGTACGCCCTGGGGTCCCGGTGCCCGCCGCCGGACGGCGTGTCCGGTCCGACGGCCGGCAGTACCTGGGTGCTGTCGGTGGCGCCGGGCGGGTCCGCCGGAGCGGCCTCGCGCAGCGGGTTACGCGGCTCGGGCAGGGTGTCGGTCAGGACCCCGGTCGTCTCGTCCTCGCGCTGCCGGGGCAGCAGCTCGTCGACGAGGGCCGGCTCCGGCTCCCCGCTCGCCTCGTCCTCCTCCTCCACCGGCTCCACCGGCTCGGCGGGCTCGGCGGGCTCGGCGGCCGGCTGCTTCTGCGGCACCCAGGCGAAGCCGAGGGCGCTACCGACCATGCCGAGCAGCAGGCCGATGAAGAAACCGCCGAGGTTCACGCCGATCATCGAGTAGAGCGCGGTGACCGCGGCGACCACCGCGTAGAACATGCGCTGCTGCGGGCTGAACCAGAGCAGCATGCCGCAGGTGAAGAGGATGACCGGGATCAGCCAGGACAGGAAGCCGGTGGGCCCCATCTGGAAGGTGAGTCCGTGGAGGCTCATCTGCGTGGTGCCGAAGATCTCGAGGCCGGCCAGCGCGGTGAAGAGCCCGCCCCAGAACGGCCGCGTCCGCCGCCACCGGCGGAAGTTACGCCACGCCTGGCCGACCCGACCGGGCTCGGCCTGCTGCGTCTCGGCGGTTGTCACGTACTCCTCCTGGCGGTGCTGACGGCGTGAGACAAGAACGAGGCCCGCGGAGGGCGCCCTCCGCGGGCCTCGACATCAGATCAGAAGCATTCCTTGGCGTCCGCGCCCACGTTGACCTTCAGCTTCAGGCCGTTGAGGGTGAAGACGCCGGCGCTGGTGGACCGCGCCACCTGCTCCAGGTCGGTGATGGTCACCTTGTCCGCGCTCTGGCCGAAGGACTTGGGCAGGACGGGCTGCGCCGGGTTCATGTCGCCCGCGTCGCGGCCGATCTTGATCTTCTCGAACGTGGCGTCGCCCTCGAGCGAGTCCATGTCGATCAGCAGGTCGGTGGCGGTCGCCGGCTTGCCGCCACCACCGGCGTTGATGGTCAGCACGATCGGGATGCCCGGAAGGCTGGCGTTGACCGACTGGCAGAGGTCGTAGAGCTTGGCGTCGGCGATCTCGGAGACGGCCACCGGGTGCTGGGTGCCGTCGCTCTCCTTCACCAGGCCGCCGTACTGCTTGAAGCCGTTGCCCTCCAGCTTCGAGGCGCCGACCTTGAAGGTCGAGCCCGAGACCGCGAACGAGGCCGCGATGGCGCCGTTCGCCATGCCCAGCACGATGCCGCCGGCCACGACGGTGGCGGGCACCATCACGGCGGCGAAACGACGCCAGCGGGTGCCACCACTCATCTGGCGGTTCTCCGATTCACTCACAAGGTCCTCCTCGACGGGGGTGCGTCACCGGCGCAGGACGCGACGCGGGACGGGGAAAGCTGCGGGGCGGCGCGGGTCCGTTGTGCCGACGGACTGCGCGGTACGCGGATTGGATGCTCTCGCGAAGCGACAGACCTCACAAGTCCCTTGCTACTGGCGGGTAACACAGTCGTGGTATCAAGATCTCTCACGGTTACCAACGGTTAACATCCCGACAGCAAGCGGCTCGGGGCAAAACGGCTCTATTACGACAGGAAGACAGAGACGTTTCACCTGTGGTAGCCGTCACGGGCATACGTCACAGTTCGGTAACGGGCCGCTGACAGACCGCTGAGGGTGATGTCCCGTTCACCCGTCCGGCCGGCCCGGCTGGCCGGATGGCGGGCCGTCAGCTCCGGCCGTCCAACCAGGATCCGAGCAGATGATGGTCGATCGAGTCGATCCGACCCAGCGGGCGCCCCGCCGCCACCCGCTCCCGCAGCTCCGCCCGCGTGAACCAGCGGGCATCCACCAGCTCATCGCCGTCCACCCGCACCTCCGTGGAGGCGGCCGTCGCGCGGAAGCCCACCATCAGCCCGGCCGGGAACGGCCAGGCCTGCGAACCCTGGTACGCCACATCGACCACTGCCACGCCCGCCTCCTCGGCCAGCTCCCGGCGGACCGCGTCCTCCAGGCTCTCGCCGACCTCCACGAAGCCCGCCAGGGTCGACCAGGAGTCCTCCGCCGCACCGCGGTGCCGGGCCAGCAGGCAGCGCTCCGGCTCACCGGGCGCCTCGACCAGCACGATGACCGCCGGTTCGATCCGGGGGAAGTGCAGCCGGCCGCAACCGGGGCCGGTGCAGGACCGGGTGTGCCCGCCGTGGCCCGCCACCGTGGCCGCCCCGCAGCCGCCGCAGAACCGCTGACCCCGGTGCCAGTGCAGCAACCCCTTGGCGTACGCCTGAACGGCCGCCTCGGCCGGCCCGAGCCCGCCCACCAGCGCCCGCACGTCCACCGCCTCGGCCGCACCGGCCAGCTCGCACGCCTCGGCCTCGCCCAGGCCGGACAGGTCCACGGCGAACACCGCCCGGCCGGCGTCCAGCCCGAGGAAGACCGTCTCGCCGGCGGCGGCGCCCAGCCCGGCCGCCCCGGCCGCGGAACGGCGCACCGGCACCCGGTCGGCCGAGACCAGGCACCGGTCCCGCCACAGCGGCAGCAACTCGGTCTCCGGGTCGCTCAGGCGGGCGGCGACCCACCCCGGGTCGGCGCGGAGCGCCCCCGCCCGGTCCAGCCAGCCACCGCCGTACGCCTGGGTCCGCTCATCCGTCCGCACCCGGCCACCGTCCCACGATCCGGACCGGCGCGGAGGCCCGCCGGGGGTGACGACGGCGACACCGGGGTACGGCGGGCGCGGTGGCCCCGACGACCCCCGGGGCGGAGACTCCCGGCCGGCTCGGGCGTTGGTTACCGTAGGTGTCTCCCGCGGGGGAAGCGGTCCCCGCGTGGTACTTCCGATCGAGGTTGCTGTGACGCTGTACGGCGAAAAAGTGCCTTCCGCCGACGACCGGCCCACCGTGAAGGTGACCGCGGTGAGCTGGCCGGACGTCGAGCCGGAACCGGTCGCCGCACCCGCCGCGGGCGGGCCCGGGAAGTCGGGGCGGTCCCGGCGGCGGATGCTGCTCGCCGGCGGGATCGTCGCCGCCGTGCTGGCCGCCGGCACCGGTCTCGGCACCTACGCGTACGCCGGCGACGTGCCCCGGGGCACCACGGTCCTCGGCACCGAGCTGGGCGGTCGGAGCCGGGCCGAGGCGGCCCGGGCGCTCCACGCCGAGCTGGCCCGCCGGGACGCGACGCTCAACGCCCCGATCGCCGTCACCGTCGGAGAGAAGAAGGCCGAGCTGAAGCCGGCCGACGTGGGGCTCGCCATCGACGTGGACGCCACCGTGGCGGCGGCCGCCGCCGCCGAGGCGCACCCGGTGAGCCGCCTCGTCGGCTCCCGCACGGTCGAGCCGGTGGTGACCGTCGACACCGCCCGCCTGGAGGCCGCGCTCCGCACGGCCATGGGCGACCAGGGCCGCGAGATGACGATGCCCGCCATCATCTTCACCGGCACCACCCCCAAGCCGGTCTACCCGAAGCCGGCGCTGACCGTCGACGCGGCCGGCGCGGCCCGCGTCGTGACCGCCGGCTGGCTGGCCGGGGATCCGGTGACCGTGCCGCTGGTGGAGAAGTGGCCGGCCACCACCCGGGAGGAGGTCGACCGGTTCCTCGCCGAGCTGGCCCGTCCGGCCGTCGCCGCGCCCGTCACGCTGTCCACCGACGGCGGCAAGGTCACCATCCCGCCCACCGCCATCGCCCGGGGGCTGCGCTTCGCCGCCGACGACACGGGCAAGCTCACCGCTCGCGTCGACGTGAAGCGGCTGCGGGCCGCGCTCGGCGACGGGCTGGCGAAGCTGGAGGTCGCGCCCAGGGACGCGGGGCTGACCATCAGCGGCGGCAAGCCGAAGGTGGTGCCCGGCCGGGCCGGCCGGCAGGTCGACGCGGCAGCGCTCGGCCGGGACCTGCTCGCCGTGCTGCCCAAGGCGGACGGCCGCACGGTGACCGCGGCGCTGAAGCCGGCCGAGCCCGAGCTGACCGAGGCCAAGCTCGCCGAGCTGGGCATCAAGGAGCGGGTCTCCACCTTCACCACCCGGTTCCCCGGTGGCCTCTCCTCGCCGCGCAGCCAGAACATCGTCCAGGCCGCAAAGGACGTGGACGGCACCATCGTGCGGCCGGGGGAGACCTTCTCGCTCAACGGCCACACCGGCGAGCGCGGCTACGACCAGGGCTACAAGGACGCGCCGACGATCGTCGGCGGCAAGCTCGTGCCGGGTGTGGGTGGCGGTGTCTCGCAGTTCACCACGACGCTCTTCAACGCCAGCTACTACGCCGGGCTGGAGGACGTCGAGCACAAGCCGCACTCGTTCTACTTCAGCCGCTACCCCGCGGTCATCGAGTCGACCATCTACTGGCCCCAGCTGGACTTCAAGTTCCGCAACAACACCCCGTACGGCGTCCTGATCGACACCTCCTACACGGCCAGCACGATCACCGTGTCGATGTGGAGCACCAAGATCTACGACAGCGTCAAGACGGAGTACGGGTCCCGTCGCAACATCACCCAGCCCAGGACGGTCTACCTGGATCCGGGCCCGGACTGCATCTCCGCCGCCGGCAGCGTGGGCTTCGCCCAGGACGCCTACCGGGTGATCAAGAAGGACGGCAAGGTCGTGAAGCGGGAGAAGTTCAGCTGGCGCTACGACCCCGAGCCGCGTTTCATCTGCGCCAAGCCGCCCGCCTGACGCACGCCTGACGCACGCACGGCAAAGCCCCGCTGGCCACATCGCCGGCGGGGCTTTCCCCTGTCGTACGCCCGCTCAGGGCCGCGCCGCGGCCAACCCCTGCCGTACGCCGTCCGCGTCGCGGTCGGTGCCGTAGACCGGGGTGCCGGGCTGCTGCCGCCAGCTCTCGTCGAGCGTGCCGGCGTCCACCGGGTCGAAGCCCAGCTCGTCCACGAGTTCCATGACCAGCCGCTTGGCGTCGGCGTCGTCCGCGGCCACCGGCAGCCCGATGCGGTCCTGCGTGCCCGCCGGCTGCCCGCGGTCCATCAGGTACGCGGCCTGGATGTTGTTGAAGACCTTCACCACCCGGGCGCCCTTGAGATGGTCGGCGGTCCAGCGGCTGGAGCTGAGGCTGCGGTCGAGCAGCTCGGGGATGTCGCCGTCCCGCTCGGGGTAGTAGTTGTCCGCGTCGACGACGAGCTTGCCGTCGAAGAGCGCCGCCGGCAGCTCCGGCACGGCCCGGAGCGGGATGGCGATGACGACCAGCTCGGCGCCCTGGACGGCCTCCTCCAGGGTGCCGGCCGTGGCACCGGTCTCCGCGGCGAGGTCGGCCAGGCTCTGCGGCCCGCGCGAGTTCGCCACCGTGACGTCGTGGCCCAGCGTCCGCAGCCGCCGGGTGAGGGTGCCTCCGATGTGCCCCGACCCGATGATTCCGATCTTCATGACCACTCCTGCCTCCGCCAGCGCCTGGCGGTCAGTTCCGGCCGAACCATCAGCAGGTACCCCCACCGGTCCGCCCCGATCACGGAACGGCGGGTACACCACGTCACGTTTTCCGCCCGCCTGCCGGGGCAGGCGCGGGCGGTTCCCGCACCGACGGTACGAGACGCGGCGGCGTGCCCGGGGCGATTCACGGAAGCGCGCCACAAACGCAGTCAGGGCCACCCCGAAGGGTGGCCCTGACTGGAAGATTGTCCGGCGGTGTCCTACTCTCCCACACCCTCCCGAGTGCAGTACCATCGGCGCTGGAGGGCTTAGCTTCCGGGTTCGGAATGTGACCGGGCGTTTCCCCTCCGCCATGACCGCCGTAACTCTATGAACATGTCAAAACAACCGTGGTTGTTCGCTCGTTCAGA
>NZ_JAMWEG010000029.1 GCF_025460765.1 Micromonospora sp. MA102 | reverse complement strand
TACCGTCTCCCGACCACCGGCAGGGGCACGATCTGTCAATAGGACTGCCACGCGTCCTGCAACCGAGAGTGCTCACCCGCCAGCGGCTACCGAACCCGAGTCTGCCGCAACCGACCCGGTAGCTCTCGTTAGCAACCAGCCAAGACGGCGACGCGCAGGCAAGCCCAGCGAGAGACGCCAGTTCGAGCATGCGATCGTTCCCGAGTAGGCGATCGTTCCCGAACGAACGCGGACGATCCGCACAGAGCTCAGACGAAACTCCAGGGGCGGTGGGTTGGGCTATGCGGCAAGTGGGGTGAGGTCGGCTTGGTAGCCGAGGTCGTGTAGTTGGCGTAGCAGGCGGTGTTTGCGGGCCTCGGGGTTGTCTCGGTGGGTGTAGTAGTCGGCGCCGAGGTCGGTGTAGGTCTGGTTGTTGGCGAGCAGGTGCCAGACGATGACGAGAACAACAGCCGGCGGCGCGTGTCCTACGACGAGTACGTCCTGGCGGCGGCGCTGACCCTCGCACGCCGGCACCGGCCCGTCTGGTCATGGCAGCACTGGCGGCGCATCTGCCGTTGCGGGAGCGGCCTGCCATGCCGAAGCCGTCATCCCATCCCGATCAACCGCGGCCACTGGCCGAGCCAGGACGCGCCGCGATGACGGCACACCTCCCGGTGACACCGGCCTGGACCTGCGGCGGCTGCGGTACCGACTGGCCTTGTGAGACCCGGCGGCGGGAGCTGCGAGCGGCGTACGACCGCGCTCCCGTGTCGCTGGCCCTCTACTTGGCCGCCCAACTCGTCGACGCCGCCCAGGACCTGGCACACGTCCCCGCCGGTCACCTGCACCGCCGGTTCCTCGGCGGGACCCGATAAGCGTCCTGCGACCCGGCGACGAGAAGTTCCACTACGACGGCTCCCACAGGTGGATCCCGCCGGACCCGGACTATGACCAGGAGGTCTGGGACGAGCAGGTCCGCCAGCACAAGCAAGGCCACCTCAAGAACGAGCGACCGAAGGTCCGCATCCAGCGCCTGCTCTGACGCCAGCAGTACAGCAGCGAAGTACAGCAACCGTGCCAGCCGAACCGGACCGAGAAGCACGCCAGCAGCCCGGATCACCTCGTACCGCACCCGATCCGACCCGCTCGCCGGCAATCCATAGGTTCAGGGTTCGACTCCCTGGCGGCCCACCTGGCCCGCGCCGCGCGGGGCCGGGCCGCCGGTGCGGGAGATGCCGGTGAGTCCGGCGGCGTCGGCCACCCGCTCGGCGATGTCGGTGAGATGGGTCAGGTCGTCCCGGTCGAGCTGGTCGAACAGCACCCGGCGGACCGTCTCGACGTGCCCCGGCGCGGCGGTTGTGATCGCCGTTCGGCCGAGGTCGGTGAGGTGGACCATCGTGCCCCGCCGGTCGGTGGTGCTGTCGGACCGCGCGACCAGCCCGCGCTGTTCCATCCTCCGGAGCTGGTGGGCGATGCGGCTGCGGTCCCAGCCGATTCGGGCGGCCAGGTCCCGTACCCGCAGTGCTTCGCCGCTCTGGGACAGCGGGGCCAGGACGTCGTAGTCGGCGGGTGACAGGCCGGCCTCGGCGAGCTGACCGTCGATGGCCGCGTCGAGCGCGCGCCGCATGCGCAGGAAGGCCAGCCACAGGCGTTGTTCCTCGGGGTTCAGCCACCGCGGTTGGGTCATGCGTCACAGTCTACGGCGAATTGCTGACACGTCAGCATCGTGGGACTAGGTTGCTGATACGTCATCAACTTCGAGGAAGCGCGGCATGTCTACCCTGCAGATCATCATTGCCAGCACCCGGCCGGGCCGCCTCGGCCTGCCGGTCGCCGAGTGGATCAACACCGTAGCCGTCAAGCACGGCGGCTTCGACAAGGTGGAACTCGTCGACCTCGCCGAGTGGAACCTGCCGTTCATGGACGAGCCGAACCACCCGCGCCTGCGCCGCTACGTCCACCAGCACACCCGCGACTGGAGCGCCACGATCGACCGGGCCGACGCGTTCCTGATCGTCATGCCCGAGTACAACTTCGGCTACACGGCCCCGCTCAAGAACGCGATCGACTACCTCGCGCACGAGTGGGCGTACAAGCCGGTCGGCCTGGTCAGCTACGGCGGCGTCAGCGCCGGCACCCGCGCCGCACAAATGATCAAGCAGGTGCTGACCACGTTGAAGATGACCCCGATCCCCGAGGCCGTGCACATCCCGTTCGTCGCCCAGTTCATCGACGACGACGGCGCGCTGCGCCCCAACGAGACCATGGACGCCAGCGCCAAGGCCATGCTCGACGAGCTGGTGCACTGGACCGCCGCCCTCGCCCCGCTGCGGGACCGCGCCCGGCAACACGCCGCCGGATAATCTTGTTGGCGTCGGGGACGGTCCACACCCACCAGTCCTGGACATCAGCCAACTTCTGGTGGTTGCGCGGCAACGATCGCGACATCGTGGTCGACGCCGGGCTCGGTGTCGTCGCCTTGCGGGAGGCGATTCCGGGCATGTTCGAGCGCGATCCGATGGTCCTGCTCAGCCACGCGCACCTGGATCATGTCGGTGGGGCACCCGAGTTCGGCGACCGGGCCGCCCACCCCGCCGAGGCGGGGTGGGCGGGTGTGCCGGCGGGCCTGCACGGCGCGGAGCGGATACTGACCGTGCTGCACCTTCCCGGCCACACACCGGGAAGCATCGCCCTGCCCGAGGAGCGCACCGGGACCCGGTATTCCGGCGACGTCATCTACAACGGCGCCTTGATCGACAACCTGCCGAACTCCGACGTGGCCGCCTTCCAGCGAAGCATGGACTTCCTCGCGGACCTCGACGTGTCCGTCGTCCGTCCCGGCCACGGGCACAGCTTCGACAGGACACGCCTTCGCCAGTTGGCCGAGACCTACCTGCGCGGGAAAGCCCAGTCAGCTTCCGACGTCGACGACGACCTTGCCGGCCGCGGTGGCGCCGGCGACCACGTTGTGCGCGTCCGTCACCGTGTCGAGGGTGAATTGGCGCGCGTCGAGTCGTGGACGCAGTGCGCCTGCGTCGGCCAGCGCCGCAGCCTCACGCAGGATCTCGCCGTGGTGCTCGCGGCCCGCTCCGGTCAGCATGGGCAGCAGGGTGAACACCCCGGAGTACGTCGCGCCACGGAACGACAGCGGCGCGAGCGAGTGGGATCCCCAGCCCAGTGCGCTGACGACGTGCCCGCGGTATGTGCGCACCGCCGCGAACGACGCGTCGAGCGTGGCGCCACCCACGTTGTCGGCGACGATGTCGAAGCCCTGACCCGCCGTGTACCTTGCCACGTACTCGTCCACGCCGGTCGTGGTGTAGTCGATCGGCACCGCGCCCATCTCCTCGATCACCCGCATGCTCGACGGGGCGCCCGTCGCGTACACCTCGGCGCCCCGGGACCGGGCGAGTTGGATGGCCACGTGCCCGACACCGCCGGCGCCGCCCTGCACCAGCACCTTCTGCCCAGCGTGGACCCCGGCCCGGTCGATGAGCCCCTCCCACGAGGTGATCACGGCCAGCGGCAGCGCGGCCGCCTGACGCATGGAGAGCGTGCGCGGCTTGCGCGCCAGCAGCCGGGCATCCACGGCGGCGTACTCGGCCAGCGAGCCCTGCAGTTCACCGACGCCGCCGGTGAGCCCGTACACCTCGTCGCCCGGCTCGAAGCCGGTGACCCCGGGACCCACCGCGTCGACAACGCCGGCGAGGTCCAGACCGAGCACCGCCGGCGGTTGGACGCGGGCATGCGGAGCCGCCCCCGCCTGGATCTTGGTGTCCAGAGGGTTGACGCCACTGGCCACGACCCGCACCAGCACCTGACCGGCACCAGCGGTCGGCCGGTCGATCTCGTCGACCGTCAACGGAGCACCGAATTCCCGTAGTACCACGGCGCGCATAACTGTTCGCACTGTCTGTTCAACGATGCGGCTCGCGGGACGGCCCGGGCGCGGATACCGTCAAGCGCCGGGCACGCCCGTGGGGTGGAACTCGTCGACCTCGCCGAGTGGAACCTGCCGTTCATGGACGAGCCGAACCACCCGCGCCTGCGCCGCTACGTCCACCAGCACACCCGCGACTGGAGCGCCACGATCGACCGGGCCGACGCGTTCCTGATCGTCATGCCCGAGTACAACTTCGGCTACACGGCCCCGCTCAAGAACGCGATCGACTACCTCGCGCACGAGTGGGCGTACAAGCCGGTCGGCCTGGTCAGCTACGGCGGCGTCAGCGCCGGCACCCGCGCCGCACAAATGATCAAGCAGGTGCTGACCACGTTGAAGATGACCCCGATCCCCGAGGCCGTGCACATCCCGTTCGTCGCCCAGTTCATCGACGACGACGGCGCGCTGCGCCCCAACGAGACCATGGACGCCAGCGCCAAGGCCATGCTCGACGAGCTGGTGCACTGGACCGCCGCCCTCGCCCCGCTGCGGGACCGCGCCCGGCAGCAGGCCGCCGGATGACCGTTCTCGGCGGGTGACACCGGCTCTGCCAGGATGGGCGGGTGGAGTTCGAGACCTACCGGGGTGAGTTGATCGCCTACTGCTACCGGATGGTGGGCTCGTTCCACGAGGCCGAGGATCTGGTGCAGGAGACGATGCTGCGGGCCTGGAAGGCCCGCGACCGGTACGACGACGCCCGCGCGTCGGTTCGGACCTGGCTGTACCGCATCGCCACCAACGTGTGCCTGACCGCCCTGGAGGGACGTGCCCGGCGGCCGTTGCCGTCGGGGCTGGGCGCGCCCAGCCGCGACCCCGGCGCGCCGCTCATGCCGGCGCGGGACATCCCCTGGCTGCAGCCGTTTCCCGACGCGCGGGTCGACGTCGACGTCGACGTCCGGGCGGGGCTCCGGCTCGCGCTGGTGGCGGCAATGCAGACCCTGTCGGCCCGCCAGCGGGCCGTGCTGCTGCTGCGCGAGGTGCTGGAGTTCAGCGCCGCCGAGGTCGCCACGCAGCTGAGGAGCACGGTCCCGGCGATCAACAGCGCGCTGCAACGCGCCCGCGCCACCCTCGCCGAGGTCGGCGACGTGGACGAGGTCACCGAGCCGGACGACCCGCGGGTGCGGGCGGTGATCGACCGGTACGTCCGCGCGTTCGAGGCGGCGGACGTACCGGCGCTCGTGCGGCTGCTGACCGATGACGCCGTCCTGGAGATGCCGCCGGTGCCGTTGTGGTACGACGGCAGCCGCGACTACGGCCGGTTCATGGACCGGGTCTTCCGGATGCGCGGGACGGGCTGGGTGATGACCCGGCTCACCGCCAACGGGCAACCCGCGCTCGCCGCGTACGCGCCGCAGCCCGGCGGCGGGCACCAGTTGCACACGTTGCAGGTCCTCACGGTCGCCGGGGGTCTCGTCGCGCGCAACGTCGTGTTCGCCGACCCGGCCGCGCTCACCGCGTTCGACCTGCCCACGCTGATTTTTCCCGACGAGTTTCGCCCGTCGCGATGAGTCCGGCCGGCGCCGCCGGTAGGTACCGGTGAGTGTCGACCGAAGGGACTTCCGCCGTGAGCGTCATCGTCATCGAGTTCATCACCCTGGACGGGATCGTGTCCGATCCCGACGGCTCCGCGGCCACGCCGACCGGCGGCTGGGCATTCCGGTACGGCCCCGAGAGCGTCGCTGGAGACAAGTTCCGCCTCGGCCGCACGCTGGACGACGGGGTCCTGCTGCTGGGCCGCACCACCTGGCAGTTGTTCTCCCGGCTCTGGCCGGGACGCGACGACCCCTTCTCCGCCCGCATGAACGCGGTGCCCAAGCTGGTGGCCTCCCGTTCGCTGACCGACACCTCGGCCTGGGCGAACTCCCGCCTCGTCGACGGCGACCTCATCGACGCCGTGAAGCGGGAACAGCGGGACGTCATCGTCACCGGCAGCCTCAGCGTGGTGCGCGCGCTGCGGACCGAGGACCTGGTCGACGAGTACCGGCTGCTCACCTTCCCTGCCGTCCTGGGCACCGGCGAGCGCCTCTTCCCCGCCGGCGGCCCGCCGGCCGACCTGGAAACCGTCTCGGTCGAGCGGGTCGGCGCGGCGGTCCTCACCCGCTACGGCAGGGCCGTCCGGTGACGTCCCTCCCCTGCCGGTCTCAGATCGCCGTCCCCGGCGGAGACTTCAGCAGTGTCGCCACCTCGGGCAGGTAGCCGCCGCGACCCGAACGCAGAGCCGCGGCGGCCATGCGCACCAAGTCGATGTTGACGCCGGCCGCGCCGCTCGGGTCGTGCACCTTCAGCCGCACGTCCAGGCTCACCGCCGCACCGCCCCAGCCCTGCGCCTCGACGTTCAGGTGGGCGATCTTCTGGGAGCCCAGGTGCGGAAGGTAGCCGAGGGGAGCCATCGCGACCTTGTCGGATCCCACGGCGTTGGCCTTGGACTGCTGCTTGGTGTTGGGGTTCTCGACCAGGTTGCGGAAGTCCTCCGTGCCGCCCAGATTGACCTGGTAGGAGCTGACCAGGGTGAGGCCGCGCTCCTCCAGCAGGCGCAGCAGCGCGTGATGCACCACGGAGCTGCCGAACTGGCTGGCCAGGTCGTCGCCGAGCAGCGGCAGGCCGGCCGCCTCGAACCGTTCGAGCATGGACGGCTGCCGGGCCACCGCGTCCGACGTGGTGTTGACGAACGCCACCCCGGCCAGCAGCGCCGCCTCGGCGTAGGCGCGGGCGGTCTCCGGCCGGCCGCTCGGCGCGGAGTAGAGCAGCACCTCGGCGCCCTTCAGCGCCTGCGCCACCCTCTCGACCTCCGTCGCGTCCACGAGACCGCGCTGCACCGTCACGCCCGACGGCGGCAGGTCCGCGTCGAGCCGGAAGTTGTTGGGCGGCACGAAGATCGCCTCGTGCAGGTCCCGGCCCACCTTGCCCTCGGAGATGGCGAACGCCGCGACGACGTCCACGTCCCCGACGCCCAGTCCCGCCAGCTCGGCGCGGTGGACGCCGACCAGGCTGCCGGTGCGGCGGTAGAAGTTGAGGCCCTGCACCAGCGCCGAGGTGTTGTTGCCCACGCCGACGACCGCGACCTTCGCACTTTCGATCATGGCAGGAGGCTACCCGGACGGTCCCCTCCTCATGATCCGGTGGCAGCCGGGTCAGAAATCCACGATCTTCAGCAGGACGATCGCGTCCGGGTCGTTGCTGAGGATCCGCCGCGCGTGCTCCATCGCCCGGTCGCCGGGCGCCCGGTCGTACTCGATGTGGATCCGCCGGCCGTTCAAGGTCGCCTGCACGTCGGGGCGGTTGGTGCCGAGCCGGAAGCTGTCGCTGACGTCGACCTGGGTCTGGTTGATCCGGAAGTCGCTGGCGCCGGCCGCCTCCAGCAGCTCGATGTCGTGCCGTACGTCGATGTTCTGGACGCTGCTGCGTCCCACGCCACGGCTGGTGAACTGCCCGGACGCGTCGCGGATCGGGATCGCGGCGGGGGCCGCCCGGGACGGCACCGGCGCGCTGGTGGGCAGCGCGCTCTCGAAGTCGGCCCGGGTCATCGGGGTGGCGTCGCCAAGGATCGCCTCGGGCACCCCGGCCTCCCGGGCGACCGCGTGGCTCTCCGCCACGGCGAGGTCCGGACGCGGTCGGCCGGGGCCCTGATGGCCGGGCCCGAAGTGCTCGCCCGCCCCGGCGAGTTCGGCGTCCGCCTGGGCGGCCACACCGGTGCGCCCGCCGGCCCGCTCGGCCATCTCCTGCCGCACCCGGTCGGCCAACTGCGCGAAGCCCTCCGGGTCGGCCGCCGCCGCGCGTTCCAGTTCCTCCCGGCTGAGCCGCTGCCCGAGCCCCTCGGCCTCGGCCATCAGCCGGTCGATCTCCGCCGCGTGCGGGCTGCGCGCCCCGGGCAGGTGCGGCGCACCACCGGTGGTGTAGCGACCCAGCGAGGTGCGGCTGGCGATCATCTCGACCTCGTACACCCCGGGGCCGACCGGGGTGGCGGCGAACGTCTCGATCCAGCGGTACCGGCGCTTGAGCACCATCAGCGAGGCGAGCAGCACCGGCACCGGGCTGTCGACCGCGTCGTTGGCGGCCTCGATGGCCCGGGCCTCGGCCACGGCCTCCGGGTACTGGGCCGCCTTGGCCGCGTCATCGGCCAAGGTGGGGGTGCCCGGTTCGTCGGCGGCGCGGACCGCTCCCTCGCCCAGCTCGTCGGCCTCCCGGGTGGCCGCTCCCTCGGCACCTTCCCGGCCGGCCCGCGCCGTACCGGCCTCGGTGGCCTCGCGGGCGGCGCCCGCCTCGGCGGCTTCCCGGCCGGTGCGGGACGCGCCGGTCGCCGCGCCCTCCCGGGCCACGCCCGCCTCGACCGCCTCCCGGGCGGTGCGCGACGCGCCCGCCTCGGCGCCCTGCGCGGCCCGGCTCGCGGCGAGGGCCGCCTCGTCGCCCAGGCCGAGCATCCGCCCGGCCAGCCCCTCGACCCGTTCGAGGAGGCCGGCGGCGAAACGGAACCGGCTGAGGAAGCCGCGCGCCGCGCCGATGCCGCGCAGCAGCGGCCCCCGCAGCGGGCGCAGCGCCCGGCCCAGCACGCCGAGCAGCTCGCCGCCCAGGTCGAGGAAGCGCAGCAGGTAGACCAGCAGGGTGCGCAGCCCCGGCTCGACGGCCTTGAGGGCGGCGTAGTTGCCGGCGCTGAAGTAGATGATGGCGGCCTGGAGCAGCAGGAACCCGGCCACGAAGCCGATCTTCCGGCCCAGCTCGAAGTCGGGCAGCATGATGAATTCCAGCAGCGCGTCGGCGGCCCGGGCGCCGAGCGACTGGGCGCCGGCCACCATGGCCGCCCAGGCGTCACCGAGGAGCTGCGCGAGCCCGCCCACCGTGGCGCCCTCGCTCTGCACCTCGCCGCGCATGTCGGTTTCCAGCGTGGCGGGGTCCACATCGGTCTCCACCGCGCCGGCCGCCGCCTGCGCCAGGGCGCCGGCCGGCAGAGCCGCGACGATCTGCGCGTCCGTCGGTTCCCCGGGCACCACCGCCGGCTCCGCCGCCGCGGCGCCCACCCCGGAAGCCGCCGGCCCGGTGGCGGTCGGGCCGGCGGCGGTGGCGATGGGGCCGGCCGCCGCGGCGGGGGCCGACAGCGCGGCCGAGGTCGCCCCCGTGCCGGCGCCGGTCGCCGTGGCGGCCGACGCCGACACCGGCGGTCCGGCGGCGGTGACGGGTGCGAGGCCCGCCGCAGCGGGCGCTGCCGCCGGAGCGGCCGGGCTCAGCGTCGGTCCGGCACCGGGGGTCGGGCCGGCGGCGGCCGGCGGGCCCCGGACCAGGGGCAGACCCGGGGCGTACGACTGGACGACCCGGGCCACCGCCCGGGCGGCGGCCACCAGGAGCTGGGCCAGCATGAACAGCAGCCGGAACGGGTCGATGATGCCGTCGACAACGCCCTGCACGATGCCCCACGCCATGCCGGCCACGAAGGACAGTCCCCCGCCGGCGGCCAGGTTGGCGATCTTGTTGCTGGCATCGATGCGCTGCTGGTCGCCGATCCGCTCGCCGTACCGGAGCTGGGTGAGGAAGCCGACCACGCCCTCGCGTAGCAGCGCGCCGAGCGGGCCGAGGCCGGTGAGCAGGGTGGGCAGCGCGCCGATCGCCACGATCAGCAGGTCGAGCACGAAGTTGATCACGGGTGGCTTGAGGTCGTCGGGGCAGAGCAGCCAGATCACCGCGCCGATGACGACCGGCAGCATGAGCGGGTTGGCCACCACCACGGCCAGCCGGATCAGGAAGTCCAGGATGGGCTGGAAGATGGCGACCAGCGCGTCGAAGACGGCGTGCAGGGCCTCGGTAAGGCCGCTGAATCCGCCGCGCGCCCAGGCGGCCATCCGGGTGAACTGGTTGGCCACGCCGGTGAGCAGCGTGGACAGCGCGGTGAGGCAGGTGCTCGCGCCGAACGCGCCGAGTACGCCGCCCATCGCGGTGCCGACCTGCCCGGCCACGTCGGCGAGCCAGGCCGCCGCGGCGGCGAGGGTGCCCGCCGCGCCGGTGATCGCCCCGATCACGGTGGGCAGGATGCGCTCCTGGAGCACCTGCCGGGCGGCGACGAGGATCTCGCGGGTGTTCCAGTTCTCCCAGAGCCAGGTCAGGCCGTCCCACAGTGGTGGGAGGACCTGCGTGAGGACCACCACGGGGCCGAGCGGGGAGAGCAGGACCAGGATGCCGCCGACCACCATGAGCGGGGTACGGATCGGCGCGAGGGTGGCGCGCAGGGTCTCCCAGGCCGAGTTCGCGAGGTTGCCGAGCCAGCTGCGGGCGCCCTCGGTGCTGTCCCAGGCCAGCCCGAACTGGGTGCTGAGCCAGTCCCAGGCGTACGACGCGCCGGCCCGGATGGGCGCGGTGAGGTCCCAGAGCCAGCCGCCCAGCCGGGTGAACGACTCCCAGACCGCGCCGCCGGCCGCGCCGAGCAGGTCCAGCGCCGGGACTGCGAGGTGGTCCCAGAGGCCGGTGAACAGCTGGTTGACGGTGTCCGCGGCGGCCCGGAGGTTGCGGATGATCGGGCCGTCCCACTCCTGCAGGGCGGCCACCACGGGGCGCAGCAGGGCGCCGACGGTCGACCGGGCGGCGCCGCCGAGGCGGGCCTGGACGTCGCGGACGCCCTGGGCGAGCCCGGTGAAGGTCGACTCGATGGCGGACATCGGGTCGAGGTCGGCGAGGCCGGCGAGCAGCCGGCCGAGCAGCGCGTTGACGCCGGTGCAGAGCAGCTCCCGCAGCCGGACCAGCGCGCCGCCGCGGAGGAACTCCAGCAGGCCGGGCGCGAGCCGGTCGACGACCGCGGAGGCCGCCTCCAGGGCGGTCCCGGCGATCTCCCCGCCCACGTCGAGGGCGGTGTCGAGCGCGCCACGGCCCACGGCGGCGGCGTCGCTCGCGGTGTCGGAGACGAACCGGCCCACGGGGGTGTCGGCGAGCGCGAAGCACTGCACGCCGAGCGGCGCGGACCGGACCGGGGCGGCCGGTGGGCCGCGACCGGGATGCTCGGTGGCCGGGGCGGACGCGGGGCGGGCCTGCTGGCGGACGTGGGCCAGCTCGTGGGCGAGCACCAGGTCCCGGCCCGGCCCGGCCCCGGCGCCGAGGACCACGTGGTTGCCGTACGTGAAGGCGTGCGCCCGCCGCTCCCGGGCGGCGAGCTTCGCGGCGAGGCCGTCGTGCAGGCGCACCCCGGTCAGGTCCATGCCGAGCGCCGGCTCGTAGCGGGCGCGTTCGGCGCCGGTCAGCGGCCGGCCGGCGCCCAGCCGGGGGTCGGGCACGGTGGCGAGCCGGGCGGCCGGCCGGGCCGACCGGGCCGGGGCCGGCGGGGGCGTGGGTCGGGCGGCGGTGGCGCGGGCGGGTCGCGCGGCGGTGGCGTGGATGGGTCGGGCGGCGGTGGCGCGGGCGGGTCGGGCGGCGACGAGGCGGGCGGCCGTGGCGTGAGCGTCGTGTTCGGCGGCCGGGTCGGGCGGGGCGTGCACCGGAATGCGGGCGACGCTGTGGGTGCTGCGGGCCGGTCGGCTCGACCGCTCGGCCGGCCGCTCCCCCGCCGGGCGGGCGCGCTCGGGCTCGTCCCGCCCGGCCGACCGGGACGGCTGGGCCGCCTCCGCCACCCTCATCCGCTGACGTTCCCCTCGTCGCGCCACGACCCGGTGCCGTCGACCAGCGCCGGGCCGGTGGTGCAGACATTGTCGCGCGCCACCCACAGCGCGGGCGAGCCCGCCGGGCCGGGAACCACCCGGATGCCGAGCACTGTGCCGTCGAAGGTGTTCGCGGCGGCGACCGCGTGCGGGCCGAGCCGGCCGGCGCAGAGCAGGCCCTGGATCGGGTACCCGGGTTTGCCGTCGGCCAGGTCGACCACGTTGGACGAGACGTCGAGGCGGTGGCAGTCGCCGACGTACACGCCCTGGTGCAGGAAGGCGGTCGCGGCCCGTGCCGGCGGCGCTACCGTGTTGCCGGTGATCCACGCCCGGCGTACCGTCTCGCGCTGCTCGTCGGGGTCGCCCAGGGCGACGCTGATGCCGGTGAGCGCGCCCGCGACGGTGTTGTCGCGCACCCGGACGTCAGCGGCGGTGGTCCCGCCCACGGTGATGCCGGCGGTGGCCGTGGCCTCCGTGGCGAACTCCTCGGCGACCCGGCGCAGCCAGGCGGCGAACCGGGTCCGCTCGTCGAAGAACCGGGAGTCCGGGTTGTGCCGGACCAGGTCGTCGCGGACCACGCCCTGCAGTTCCTCGACGGTCCTGACCTCCTGGTCGCCGAGGTACGCGGTCCAGCCCTTCGAGTCGTCGATCTCGGAGCCGAACCGCAGGTTGCGGGTCTCCACGAGCGACGACCAGCCGCGCCGCAGGCCGAGCCCGTCCTCCCCGGCGAGCAGCGGGTGCACGGCCCGCCGGGCGATCCGCCGGGCGAAGCGGGGGTCGCTCAGCCAGTCGAGGAACCGCTTCTCCGGGTCGGCGCCCGGGTCGGCGGTGGCCAGCACGTCGCAGCCGGTCACGTCGGTGCGCCGGCTGTCCAGCACCAGCACGCCGGTCTGCGCGTGGCCCGTCTCGACCCGGCAGTCGCGGACCACGGCCCGCTCCACCGGCCGGCCGCCCTCGGTGTCGTCGCCGCGCACGGTGATCCCGCTCGCCACGGCGGCCGGGGCGTCGCCGATCTCGGCCTGGACCCGTTCGACGAGGACCAGGCCGGTGCGCCGCACGTCGAGTGCGCCGTTGCGCTGGTCGTTCTCGGCCGGCACGGCCGCCACGGCCAGGTCGCGGACCTGCACCTCGCCACAGTCGGTGAAGCGCAGCGCCGACTCGGCGGCGGAGACGATCCGGGTCGCGGAGCCGACCCCGGTGACCAGTACACAGGACACCCCGGAGAGCGCGGCCGGCTTGTCCAGCCTCCACTCCCCCGCGGTCAGGCAGAGCGCCAGCGCGGTGACGCCGGACAGGTCGGCGAACAGCTGCACCAGGTCGGTCTCGGGACGGACCACCAGGCAGACGGTGCCGCCCTCGTCGCGGCGGCCGGTGACCCGCACCTCGGCGTCGACCGGGGCGTCGGCGTCGTCGAGCCGGACCGCGGTGAGCACCCGGGTGGTCGGGCCGGTGCTGGGCAGCAGCCACCGCACGTCGATCTGGCCGCGGGCGTCGGTCTCGAGGATCACCTGGGCGGGGTCGGCGGCGGTGGGTACGCCGGTGGCCAGGTGCCCGTCGACGGCGGTGAACCGGACCCGGGCGTGGTGCACCGGGCGGCCGCCGTTGCGGACCACCACCCGCACCGGCTCGGGCAGCGGCTGGCCGGGCGGGGCCTGCTGCCCGTCGCCGCCGAGCAGGTCGAGGGTGACCAGGTCGGTCAGCGGCGGGGTGAGCCGGCGGCAGTCCTCGTCGAGCGCCCACCGGCCGGCGCCCCCGACGCTGCTGCGGCGCAGGATGCCGAGCACCGCGACGTGGTGCACGGGCCCCAGCGGCGGGCGGGCCAGGGCGTTGCCGAGGTCGTCGGTGGGCCAGTCGATGGTGCCGGAGAGGGCGCTGACGCCGTAGACGAGGCGGACCGTGCGGGCCGGGATGAGCCAGTGGTCGCCGATTCGGAAGTCACCGGCACCGAAGCGCACCTCGATGCCGGCGTCGTCCAGCTCGTCGGGGCTGGCGTTGGCGACCTGGGCCGGGCCGTCCCAGCGGCGGACGATCGGGGTGCGGCCGAGCGCCGCGAGGCTGGCCGGGGCGCCGGCGGCCCACGTCACGGGCAGAGCCGTCCCGTCCGGGGCCCCGGCGGTGGCCAGGTGGCCGGGCCGGCCGTGCAGCTCCCGGTCGGGGCTGGTCACCTCGACGAGGTCACCCTCCCGGAAGGACAGCTCCTCGTCCCGGCCGACCCGGTCCAGGCTCAGCTCGGCGTCCATCCCGGCCGCCGCGGCGGCCGCGGAGGGCGGGCCGATGGCGGTCAGCCGGGCCACCACGCTGCCGTTCTCCCGCGACCAGACGTAGCGGGCGGTGCCGTCGCCGGCCACGTCGTGCACCTGGACCCGGTAGAGCTGGTTCTCCAGCCGCCGGTAGCCGCCCGAGCCGCTGAGCCGGCACGGATCGGCGGTCGGGTCCACCTCGCGCAGCGCGGCGGTCATGGTCGGGGCGGTCCGGTCGCCCCACACCGGGTCGACCACGTCGGCGCAGGCCGTGCCGGCGGGCACCGGGACCAGCCGGACCTGCCAGACCGTCCGGGCCCGGGTGGTGGTGTCCGGGCCACCCAGGGCGGCCTCCCGTAGCCGGGGCGCCTGGTCGGCGGTGACGTGCTGGTCGGCGACGTCGAGCAGGACGGCGTACCGGCCGTCGGCGGCGGGCTCGGGCAGCCCGGGCAAGTCGCCGATCTTGGGCAGGTGGGGCTGGTCGGCGAGCTTGTGTCCGGCTCCGCCGCCGGCCGGCGCGGCGGCGTCGACAAGCACACCGTCCACGTAGTAGCGGCCGGGGGTGATCCGCAGGTCCGCCCACGCGGTCGCAGTGGGGCTGGCGCCGGCGGTGTCGACCACGGCGAAGCCGGCCCCGTCGAGGGGCCCGCCGGCCGCGCCGACGATGTCGCGGGTCCGCTCCTCGTCGTGCCAGGCGGTGATCTTCGTCTGCTCGTTCCACTCGGCGTCGAGCAGCATCCGGCCCTGCTGCAACAGCACCTGGCGGTAGCCGTCGCGCGGGTCGAACGTCCAGCGGGTGAAGTCTCCGTGCACGTCAACTCCCGAAGATCCCGAGCTCGACGCCCACCGGCCGGTAGGGGTCGAGCTGCCGCTGCGCCGCCCGGAGTCGCAACGGTCGCCTGAGGTGGTGGTGCACGCCCGGCTCGGCCCGGTCCTCGCCGCCCTCCCGGATCGCCACCGGGCAGGACCCGGCGAGGGCCGGGTACGCGGGCGAGGCCGGGTCGGTGGCCGCGTACACCGGGAGCGGGCCGGGTTCGCCGTCGGCGGGCACGCAGCGGTAGCGGCGCGGGGTGCGCGAGCCGGGGGCGACGTAGCTGAACCGCAGGCAGCCGACCTGCCGGTGGGCCACCTCCACCGGACCCTCGAGCACGCAGCTGCTCGCGTCGAGGCTGCGGACCCGGACCGCGCCGCGCACGGTGCTGCCCTCCAGGCAGGCGTGCACGCCCTCGCCGGCCAGCGCCGTCCCGCCACCGGCGGCGGCGTCCAGCACGCAGGTGTCCACGGTGGCCATCGGCACGGTCGGCGCGAGGGTGACCGCGCCGGCCACCGACCGGCTGAGCCGGAGCTGCAACCGGCTGTTGGGCCGGCCGGCGGCCGAGGAGACCCGGACCGCGCCGGTGACCGTGGCGTGCGCGATCGTGAGGTGGCCGAGCTGGCCGGGGGCCACCACCAGGTCGCCTTCGACGAGCAGCCCGTCGACCACCACGCTGCTGCCCGGCTCGCCGGTGATTCGCAGGCTGCCGAGCAGGTGCGGGCGCAGCCCGTCGGGGGCGTACCGGCCGGGGACCGGGGCGAGCACCTCGCCGTTCGGGAGCCGGCGGGTCGGCCAGCCGGCGGCGACCAGCACCAGCCGGGTGCCGGCGGGCACGGTGACCGTGAGGTTTCCCGGGTAGCTGGCGCTGTCGGCGACCGAGACCACGTACGTGCCGCCGAGGGTGGGGCTGCCGGGCGCCGCCCAGGACGCCTCGGCCGCGGCCAGGCCGGCGGCGAGGGTGGGCACGCTGCCGACCGGGGCGGGCGCGCCGGAGCACACCTCGATCTGCCCGGCGGCGGGCGGGGCGTCCGGGCCGTCGGCGGCGACCGGGGCGCCCGGGTCGGTGGCGAGCAACGCCTCGTGGGCGGCCGTCCGGTCGTAGGTGCCGGCGCCGACGTCGGCGAGGCCGCCGTGGGCGTACCGGACGAAGACCGCGTCGGGGGCGGCCGGCGCGTGGACCCGCAGCCGGCCGGCCACCGGGTCGACCATCACCTGCGGCGCCGGGCCGGGGGCCAGGTCCTCCAGGTGGCAGACCCGGATCCGGTCGGGGGTCAGGTCGGGCTGGTCGACGCCGCCGACCCGCAGCCGTACGCCCAGCGGCAGCGCGGTCGCCGCCAGGGCGCCGGCGCGGGCCTGCCCGAGCAGGTCGAGCAGCCGGCGCGGGCGCAGCGGCACGGGCAGGTCCGCCTCCGTGGCGAGCCGCTCGACGGCCTCCTCGCGGCGCGGCGGGGCGTACAGGGGCACGGCCCGGCCGAGCGGGTCGAAGGTCCAGGCGTCGCCCACGTCGCGGGCGGCGGACCAGCCACCGTTCGGGCCGGCCGGCGGTTCGGCCTCCGGGGCACCCACCTCGTACGCCTGGGTCGGGAACAGGTGCACGGCCACGTGGTCGATGCCGTAGCGGCCACGCCGGGTGGGGATGCGGCGTACCTCGGCGGTGTGGGTGAGCGGGTCGAGGGCGCCGCGCGGTCCGGGTGGGCTGACCACGGCGGCGGCCTCGATCCGGGCGGCGCCGCGCAGCGAGACGGTCGCCGGCCGGTCGGGGCGGACGTGGTTGACGTGGGTGGCGCCCACCAGCAGCGGGTGGTGCTCGACGGCGCGGGCCGGCCAGCCGGTGACGTCCCGGGCGACCTGCTCCAGCACGGCCACCGTGCCCTTGCGGCGGCGGTAGGCCACGGTGTTGGCGACCAGCGCCCGCCGGCTCACCGTGACCCCGAGGTCGGGCGGCAGCTCGGCGAGGCCGACCAGGTCGGCGAGGTACGGCACCAGCCACTCGGCGCAGGTCTCGACGAAGAACCCGTCGTGCAGCCGGTCGAGGTCGGCCTCCAGCAGCTCCAGTTCGCCGGCCACCGCGGCGAGCAGCGCGGTGAGCGGGCCGGTGCCGCCGTCGGCCTGGGCGTCGCGGGCGAGCAGGTGCACCGGGACCAGGTCGAGCAGGCGGCGCAGGGCGGGTTCGGTCACGACATCACCCCGATCGTCACGTCGGCGAGGGTGAGCACCTGGGCGGGGCGCAGCGTGCCCGCGAACCGGCCGGGCAGCGCGGCCAGCAGGTCGGCGCCGGCGCCGCCGGGCGGCGCGGCGAGCCGGGGCAGGGTGCAGGCGCGCACCCCGGGCACCGCGCGCACGGTGACCAGGGCGCGGGAGGCCACCACTCCGGTGGCGAACGCCAGCGCCGGCGGCGTGTACGCGGCCGCGAGGGCGGCCCGGACGGCGGCCTCCACGTCGGCGCGCGGGTACGCCGGGTCGTGCGCGAGGTCGACGCGCAGTCCGAACGGGACGGTCTCCCCGGCCAGCACGGCGAGCCGGGTGCCGGGATCCCGGGCGGCCGCCAGGGCGGCGCGCAGCGCGGCGACCAGCTCCGGCCCGGCCGGGTCGGCCCCGCCACCGGCCGCCGCGCCGAGCGCGGAGACGACGACCACCTGCTCCCGGCCGTCCCACACGTCGTCCGCGCGGGCCAGGGTGACCCCGGCGAAGCCGGCCGCGAAGTCCTCGTGGTCGGCCACCGAGACCGCCCGATCCAGGGTGCGGATCCGCAGCGGGGCGTGCGCCCGCGCCGCGTCGAGCTGCTCCGGGTCGGCCCAGTCCCGGGCCGGGGCCGGGTTGCCCGCGGCCCGCACCCCGTACGGGCGGCGGGGCAGGATGCTGAGCTGCCCGGCCCGGACCGCGCCGGCACCGCCGACCCCGACCCGGTAGGTGGCCACCACGTTCTCCGCGCCGCCGGGCAGCCGGGCGCCGTGCCGACCGTCGCCGGTGGTGACCGTGGCCAGGCCCTCGTCGTCGAGCCGCTCGGTGTGCACCCGGTCGTGCGGGCCGGCGGTGTCCAGCGCGGGCACCGGCTCCCAGCGCACCCCGTCGACCCGGACCTCCAGGGTGCTGCGGGCCCCGGTGGGGCTGTCGTCGCGGACGTGGGTGAGCGGGCCGCGCCGGGTGCGCATCCGCTGGAAGGCGAGCGTGGGGTCGCCGCTGCCGAGCGGCTGGACGACGGTCTCGCCGTGGCTGGCCGGCGCGACGTTGCCGCGCACCCGCAGGCCGCGCGGGTCGTACCGGAGCGCCAGGTCGCGGTCCAGGTCGACGGTCATGGTCCGGCCGTCGGCGGCGACCGCGCAGGCCAGCACCACCGCGCTCTCGGCCAGCGGGGGCGCGGTGGCCGCCGCGACGAGCGGGTCGGCGGGCGGCCCGCCGGGCGGGAACCCGGTCACCACCACCCGCCGGCCGGCGGGCAGCGGCGGATCGGTGGCGACCAGGGTGAGCCGCCGGCCGCCGACCGGCTCCACGAGGGGCCGTTCCGCGGCCGGGAGCGGCCGGGACTCGCCGCGTACCAGGGTGTCCCGGCGGCCGAAGGTGTCCAGGTTCTCGGTGATGTCGACGCGCAGCCGGGTGGTCCGGCCGCTGACCGCGAACCGGGAACCGCCGGCCGGGTCGGCCGCCTCGACGGCGTACAGCTCGCGGTAGTCGGGGCGTTCGAGCAGCAGCCAGGAGCCGGGCACCATCCGGGGGTGGTCGCCGTCGACCTCGACCACGTCGGCGGGGGGCGGCGCGCCGGGCGGGAACGGGTTGTCGATGTCGTCCCACTCGCCGTCGGTGATGCCGGGCGGCGGCGGGTCGTTCCCGGCCAGCAGCCCCGCCATCGGCGCGTTCCAGCCGAACAGGTTGGTCCGGGTGGCGAAGGCGTGCACCTGCACGCCCTCCTCGGCGGTCAGCGGCGTGGCCCGCCGCCAGCCGATCCGCTCGGCCAGCGCCAGCCGGGTCCAGCCGGCCAGGCCGGGCGGTCCCTCCTCGACGGCGGTGACCACCCGGAAGTCCCAGCGCTCGTCGTCGCGCCGCCGGTCGCCGGCCGCCCGGCTGTGCGCGGGGGTCCGCCCGTACCGGCGGCGTTCCGCCCCGACCACCAGCACCCCGTCGCCGGCCCGTACGCCGAGGGCGGTGCCGCGCAGCCAGATCGCGTCGGTGGCGAAGTCGATGTCCTGCGGCCCGGCCGTGGCGCCCGGGATCGCGTTCCACACCGCGTACGCGCGCAGGTCGGCCCCGGTCTCGAAGGTCTGCGGCAGCTCGCCCTGCCCGGGCACCGACTGCACCGGGGTGCCGGCGGGCACGTCCACCTCAGGCGGTGCGCCCGGGGCGTCCTCCACGTCGAAGGCGATGTCCGCGGCGGCGGCGACGCCGGGGCGCGGCTGGTAGCCGATCATGCCGGCGAGGTGCCGGACCGAGGTCAGCTCGGTGGCCGTGCGCAGGTACGCCTCCTGCGCGATCCGCTCGGTGTAGAACGAGACCACGTCGGTCATCACCGCGGCGGCGTCGAGCAGCGCCAGCAGCGGGTCGTCGGCGTCCTGCCCGGCCACCGCCCGCACGCCGGCGGGCAGGCCCGGGTCGGCGAGCGCGGCACGCATCCGGGCCAGCGCGTGGCTGTGCGGGGCGACCCGCCAGGCCAGGGCGGGCTGGCCGGGCGGGTTGGTCACCTCGGGCGCGGGCGGGCGCAGCGGGTCGCACCCGCACCCGCCACCGCAGCCGCAGCTCACGCGCCACCGCGCAGGTGGAAGGCGACCCGGCCGTACTCCGGGTTGCTCGGGTCGCTGTCGGCGCGCAGCACCTCGCGGGCGGCGGCGTCGATCCGGCCGCGGGCCACCTCCCCGGCGGGCGGGTGGCCCAGCCGGCGGAACCGCAGGCCGGTGGCGTCGTCGTCGGCCACCTCGACGTAGCCGACGCCGGGCACCGCCATGACGGCGGCGACCAGGTCGGAGACGTACAGGGACTGGCCGAAGGTGAGCCGGTCGGGGTGGAAGAAGCCGAGCCGGCCGTCGGGCAGCACCCGGGTGGACAGTTCGGCGCGCAGGCGGCGTTCCACGTCGGCGGCGAGGTGGCCGTCGGCGACGCAGATGCCGAGGACGATCTCCAGCGGGACGTGCGCGGGCGGCGCCAGCTCCACGTCGGTGCCGGCCAGCCGGCGTACGTCGAGCAGGGCGGCCACCTCGGCGGCGAGCGCGGGGTCGCCGGCCCGGCGGGCCACCGGGTCGAGGGTGACCTCCTGGGCGTACCAGGAGCCGGTCCAGCGGCGCCGCGCCACGGCGCGCTGCACGCCCGGGTTCTCCTCGGCGGTGGCGGCGTGGTCGGCGCTGGTGACCGCGCGGAGCTGGGTGCGGAACGCGTAGGGGGCCAGCTCCTTCACCTCGTCCACCGACTCGGGGTCGACCCCGCCGGTGGCCGGCAGTGGGTTGCCCACGCTCACCCCGGCCGGCACCGCCCACGCCCCGGTGGGCAGCAGGAGGGTGAGCACGTCCGCGCCGACGTTGCCGGCGGCGCCGCCGCCCACGCGTGGCCAGGCCGTGAGGGTGACTCCGGGCGCGGGGCGGCGGCCGTTGATCCCGTCGCCGGTGCGCAGCCGCAGCACGCCGGTGGTCTCCGGTTCGGCCACCACGTGCGGGTCCAGCCGGCCGCTGGCCAGCAGGTCGGGCACCGGCGTCCAGGTGCGGCTGCCGTCGTCGAGCAGCACGGCGGGCAGGGCGCGGCGCGGATCGGGTCGCAGCGCGGCGGTGGCGCTGCGCCCGTCCACGACCGCGTCGGTCCAGGCCACCGGGTGCCGCCCGGTGGGCAGCCGGGGCCGGTACGGGCCGTCGGCGGGGGCCTGCGGCGGCAGCAGCCCGCGCGGAGGCAGCGCGCCGGCGTGCTCGGCGAGAGCGACGTTCGCGAGGGCCACGGCGGCCGGTGCGGCGGTGCCGTCGGCGGCCCGGCGGGCCACCGGCAGCGGGACCGTCAGGGCGTCCTCGGCGGCCCAGTGCAGCTCGCGGACGACGGTGCCGGCGGGGGCGAGCGGGTCGGCGCGGGTGACCGGGTCGCGGTCGAGCCGGACGGCCTGCCGGCGGGCCTCGTCGCCCACCACGGTCCCGGTCTCGTCGGCCGGCGCGAGCACCAGCACGTCACCGGCGCGCAGCTGCGGGTCGGCGCCGGCCGGGTGGCGCAGCCAGCCGCTGGTCGCGCCGGCCGGCAGGCAGGCGTCCGGGTCGCCCCAGGCGTGCAGGTCGAGCTGGTTGCGGGCCGGGCGCAGCGGCACCGGGGCGAGGGTCTCGAAGACGGTGGCGCCGGCGTCGACGGCCTCCGCCACGCCCGCGTCCGGCGGCAGCGGGTCCTCGGCCCCGGCCACCGGGGTACGCGCCGGCAGGGTCAGCGCCGCGGTGGTGCGGAACGCCAGCCAGGTCCGGGCGGCGCAGCCGTCGTGCATCCGGTAGTCGAGCAGCCGGGCGTGCCGGCGCACCGACGGGCGCAGCCGCGCGGTGCCCAGGTGCGCCTCGGCGGCGATCGCGTCCTGCCGGTAGGTGAGCCGGTCCCCCACGTACGCGAACAGCTCGGCGAGGGTGACCAGCGGGTCGGCCGGGCTGCGGTCGGTCCAGCCGGGCAGCAGCACGGCGAGCCGGTCGAGCAGCCGGGTGCGCAGGCCGGCGTAGTCGCGGGCCAGGTAGTCCAGGGCGGGGGTGGTGGCGGGCACCGGCGGGCAGCCGTCGTCGGACCGGCAGTCCAGCTCGTCGGGACAGTCGACGGCGAAGGCGAACGGGCAGGTGGACAGCGGCTCGTCGAAGCCGGCCGGGAAGCCGTCGGCCCCCGGGCAGGTGAGGGTGAGCAGGTAGCTGGACCAGTCCCCGCTGGAGGAGGTGCGCACCACCAGCACCCGGCCCCGTGCGGGCGCCGGCACCGCCCCGGTCACCAGTGTCCGGTCGGCCGCGGTCACCCCCGGCGGCGGCCCGGCCGCCACGGCGCTGGCCGGGTACGCCCAGAGCACCCGCACCGGGTTGACCCGCGGGTCGACCCGCACCCCGCCGAGGACGCGGACTCGGCCGGCGTCGAGGTCGGCGGGGACCGGGCCGTGCAGCAGGTGCACGAGGAGGGTGCGCTGGCGGGGCGCGCCGGGCACGTGGCCGGGGGTGCCGGGCCGGTTCGACAGCACCTCGACGTGGTCGATCCCGTCGAGGGTGCTCTCCCCCTCGACGAGCGCCCGGCGGGCCTCCCGGTCGAGCAGCGGCGCGGTCACGGGGTGCCGCCCACGACGGTGAGGCTGCGGCGCTCGCCGACGGCCGCCCCGGCGACCAGCGGCACGTAGCTGACGGTCACCCGCAGTTGGGCGTCCACCGCCTCGACCCGTACGTCGTCGATCTGCACGAGCTCGCCGAGCCAGCGTTGCAGGGCGCCGTGCACCAGCGCCCGGGTGGCGTGCGCGACCTCGTCGCCGGCCGGGGCGAAGACGAGCCGGTCGACGCCGCTGCCGAAGTCGGGCCGGTTGACCCGTTCGCCGGGGCGGGTGAACAGGACGGCCTCGACCAGGCCGCGCAGGTAGTCCTCGTCGCCGACCAGGGCGGTGCGGCCCCGGCCGCCCACGCGCAGCGGGAAGCCGACGTGCCGGCCGGGGATCACGTGGCCACCGCCCGGAACTGGCTGCCGGTGACGGCCAGCGGCACCCCGGTCGGCGCGCAGGTGGCCAGCCCGCTCGCCAGCACGAGGGGCTGCCCCATGGAGCGCACCCGGACGCTGCCGACGCTCCACACGCTGGTCACGCAGGGGCCGCCGGCGACCGGCGGGAACGGGCAGGCCGCCACCGTCCACGGCGCGGCGAGCAGCACGGTGGCCTGCCCGCCGACGCGTACCCGGGGGTTGGGGACGGTGGGCATGGCCTGCCCGCCGTGCGCGCAGATCACCACGGCACCCTGGTGCACGAGGGGTCCGGGCATCACATCACCTCCAGCGCGCCGTCGTTGACCGAGACCCGCACGCCGTCGAGTACGACCTTGGTGGCCCCGGTGGACAGTTCGATGCCGCCGGGGCCGAGCACCACCTTGAGCGGGATCAGCACGGCCGGGGGGCCGACCTCGATGGTCAGGCCGCCCACCATGGGCAGGTCGCTGACCGTGACGCTGACCGAGTCGGACTGGAACACCCGCTGCTGCGGCAGCCCGGGCGCGGGCGACTCGCCGAGCTGCCAGTAGCAGCCCAGCAGGACCGGGTAGTCGGGGTTGCCGCCCTCGAACGCCACCCACGCGGCGGCGCCCACCGGCGGCAGGTTGAAGCCGCCGACGCCGTTGCCGGCGTAGGGCACGCAGGGCTCGGCCCAGGCCAGCCGGCCGTCGCCGAGCACCTTCGGGACGGAGACCTGCACCCGCCCGCGCAGCATCGGGTCCACGTTCTGCTCCACCGTGCCCCGGTAGACGCCGAAGAACTGCCGGGTCATCGCCGCTCCTCCCGGGTGGTCACAGTGGGCTCCGGGGCAGCGCGGGCGTGATCGAGCCGTGGCCGTCCCGGGACAGGGTGAAGCCGACCCGGTAGCCGCCGTAGGCCAGGTCGTGCTCGACCTGGCGGACGTACCAGAGGCCGTCGTGGCTCCAGCCGGCGCCGCGCACGCCGACGAGGCCGCGGGGGCGCAGCACCGCCCCGTACCGGGCGCCGTCGGCGGTGCCCTGGGCCACCAGCGCGTCGGCGCCGCGGTCCACCTCGCTCTGTGCGCGGGCGAAGGCGGAGACCGCGTCGCTGCTGCCCTCGCGCAGCCGGCGCCGCCGCACGTCCCCGGCGTTGGCCAGCGCGAACGGCACGGCGGCCAGCGGTGGCCGGGTGCTCACCACGGCGGCCACCGGCAGGGTGACACCGGTCCGCCGGTCGTGCACCGCCCCGGTGACGGTGGCCGGCCGGGTCGCCTCGGTGCGGAAGGAGACCTCCCGCACGTTGCTGTCCGAGCCCAGGTCCACCGCGAGGGCCGGCTGCGGCAGGCCGAGCCGCACCGGTGGTCCCCAGTAGAACGAGCTGATCCCCGGCACCGGGCCGGGGTCGACGTAGGTGACGTAGCCGTGCCGCTGGGCGAGTTCCGCCAGGTGCTCCAGATCGGTGCCGTGCTGGGTGGGGATCCGGTCGATCGGCAGCGGCGGGTCGGTGACCGGGGCGGGCAGTGCCTTCGGCAGGATGCCGCGCGCCGCGTACGGGGCGAGGATCTTCAGCACGGTCAGGTAGTCGTCGAGGGCGGGATGCTCGACGTCGCGGTCCTCGCGGTCGAGCAGGTTGCCCACGTCCTCGCCGGTGACCGTGAAGGTGGCCCGCCCGGCGCCGGTGCCCGGGTCGAGCCGGGTCTCGGTGACGATGCCGTCGAAGAGCACCACCGGCACCACGCCGAAGGTGAGCACCAGCACCACCCGGGCGAACGGGACCAGCGGGCCGGTCGGCCCGAACGGGCTGTCCACGGCGGCCAGCGGGCCGGCCCGCCCGGCGTCGAAGACCAGCGAGAAGGCGCTGCGCTCGGCGTCGCTCTCGGTCACCCGGGTGGAGCGCCACCGCTGGGCCAGGTCCACCGACAGTGGCAGCGGCACGGTCCGTCCCGCCAGGACGGTGAGCCGCAGCCCGGACCCGAGCAGCACGTCACACCCCCGGCAGCGGGATGACGATCAGCTCGCCCTCGGCGTCCGGGCCGGTCAGCGCCTCCGGGTCGAGCGCCCCGTTGGCGTCGGCGATCCGCCACCACGCGGTGGCGTCGCCCAGGTACCGGTGGCTGACCAGGTCGAGCCGGTCCCCGGCGGTCACCTGGTGGGTGGCGGCGGCCCGCACGTCGCGCAGGTCCGGCAGCGGCCGCCGCCGCAGGTATCGCACTTCGCGCAGGCCGCCGGCGCCGTCGGACACGGTCGTTCCGGCGATGGGCACGGAGTCGTAGCGCCCGGTCATGTCACGCTCCGGCGAGGTCGGTGACGGCGTCTACGGCGCCGGAGACGGCGCCCACCACGGCGAGGACCTCCTTGGCGACGAGGTGCGCGAGGTAGAGCCCGTAGCCGATGTCGGTCAGCGACAGGTCGTCGTAGGTGAGCACCTGGGCGGAGACGTCCACGGTGGCCCGGATCGGGCTCAGCGCCGGGTTGAACGCCTGTTCGGTGACGCCGAGCTGGGTGATCCGCACCGGCACCACCCGGGCCGGCCCCCACACCAGCACCGCCATGGGCAGCTCCACCGGCAGGATCTCGATGGTCCCGGCGGCCAGCAGCACCGAGTTGGCGATCACCCGGACGCTGCCGGGGTGCAGCAGCATCTCCAGCACGGACAGTTGGGGCAGGACGCCCACGGTGGCGGCGACCGGATCGGTGCTCTCCAACTGGTCGGTGGCGTCGACGTCGACCGTCATGGTGATCGTCTCGGTGGGCGCGCCCCAGGCCCGGTGCGCGTCGGCGGCGCGCTGCCCGGACTCCCCGCCGGACCGCGGGGCGATGGTGCGCTGCACCTGGTCGGGGTTGTACTGGAACACCACCACCCGGGACAGCGGCCCCAGCGGGTCGACCGCGATGATGGCACCACGCAGGGTACGCGGACTGCCCGGGAAGCTGCTCACGCCGCCGAGGGTCCCGCGCAGCCGTCGCCCCGCCGTCACGCCCGCGTCACGCCACCGCCGCGTGCGGTCCTCGGACTACAGGCGATCGAGTTGTTCCGCTACGTTCGGGGCATGACGGACGCCGGGTGGCTTCCCCAGGTCAGCTCCTCCGCCTCACTGTTGATCTCGATCGGCGCCCTGGCGTTCACCGGCCTCTCCTACAAGGACCGCCGGAGACAGGACCGTCGGGACCTGTTCCTCAAGCTGCACGAGCGCCTGGTGGAGGCGGACCTGCAGCGTGGGCGGCGGCTGCTCTTCACTCGCGCCCAGACCGTGGAGTCGGTCCTCCGACTGCGCGACGAGGAGCCGGACAACTTCGACCTCGTCAACCGGGCGATCGCCATGTTGGACGTGGCCGGGCTGTACGTCGCCAAGAAGTACGTCGACAAGCAGGACTTCCTGGCCGAGTGGGGCGGCGTCTACGGCCGCGCCTGGCTCTCGGCGGACGCGTTCCTCACGGTACGGCTCGGTGATCTCCGGGGCACCCGACAGGGATGGCCGTACTTTCGGGCTCTCGGGATCGAGGCGGCCGCCGCCCTCGGCCTCGAACCGGCGCCAACCCCTGACAGCGGTTCTCCGGTTGCCAGCACCGACGGCGCGGCTTGACGGCGGTGCCGACCGGTCGACCAGCCCGGGACGAACCTTTCGGCCGCGTCGGGTCAGTGGTCGGCGGGGGTCGGGCCCGAGTCGGCCACCCAGCTCGGGTGCGCCGCGACGAACGCGGCGACCGTGTCGTCACGTACCGCGTGGAGCAGCTGCATGCTGGTCGGGCTGAGGATCTCGGCGCTGCCGACGCCCGGCACGGTACGGCTGTTGAAGGTGCCGCCGTTGGTCTTGAGCGTGGTGATCGCGTCGGGGTGGACACCGCGCATGGCGAAGGCCCAGTCGGCGAGGGAGATGCCGCCGTCGTCCACGGTCATGGTCCGGCCGACCGCCGACAACAGCCCGGGCAGCTTCGTCGGCGAGTCCAGCCCCTTGCTGACGACCTGGGCGAGCACGGCCTTGACGAACTGCTGCTGGTGGCGCTGCCGGCCGTAGTCGAAGTCGTGGTTGGCGAGCAGGTCCCGCTGCCGGACGAAGTCCAGCGCCTGCGCCGGGTCGAGGCAGTGCTGGCCCTTCGTGTAGACGTTCGGGGTGACGCCGGGGATGCGGTGGTTGACCGTGCCGTCCGGGTTGATCGCGTACGGCGCGGCGGGCTTGCCGGCGGCGTCGTGCCCGACGTGGATCGAGGTGGTGGTCTCGTCGACGTACATGCAGACCTGGCCGAGCACCTGGACGATCTTCTTGAAGCCCTGGAAGTCGATGATCCCGCCCGCGTCGGGGGTGATGCCGGTGAGGTCGCGGACGGTCAGCGCCAGCAGCTCGAAGCCGTGCGAGAGCGCCGCGGAGCCGGTCAGCCCCCGGCTGCCGAACGCGAAGGCCGCGTTGATCTTGTTCTGTCCGCCGCGGAACGGCGTGGCGCCGTTGTCGTACGCGGGGATGGTCACCAGCGAGTCCCGGGGCAGCGAGACCAGGTACGCCTGGGTGTGGTCGGCCGGGATGTGCAGCAGGATGATCGAGTCCGCGCGGGTGAGCTGGCTCGGGTCCTGGTTCGCGCGGGTGTCGACGCCGACGAGCAGGATGTTCTTCGCCCCGGTGATGGTCCGGTGCTGCTCGGCGGGCGCGGCGGCGGCGCCGAGCAGGCTCTGCTGGGTGACCTCGCCGGTCGCCGCGTGCAGCAGGTAGGCGCTGCCGCCCAGCGCCACGCCGCTCAGCGTCATGAGGGTGGTGCCGACCGCCACGCACCACCGGGCCCAGCGGGGCCAGTGCCGCCGCGCGGGCCGGCGCGGTGGGACCGGACCGGCCGGTCCGGCGGTAGTGGGGTACGACACCGTGTGATCTCCCAGGTCAGAGGGGGTGGCGGGGCCGGTCCAGGGTATGCCGGGCCCGGCCGGCCGGACAGGTCGCGAGGCTGTGAACTGGCTGGGAGCGAGCACCGGCCGCACGCGTCGGGAGGGTGGGCCAGAATGGGCGCATGGCGCAGCGGATGAGCGACGACCAGTGGCGAGCCTTCGTCACCGCCGGCACCCGGACGGGGAAGCTGGCCACCGTGCGGGCTGACGGCTCCCCACACGTGGCCCCGATCTGGTTCGTGCTCGACGGCGACGACCTCGTCTTCAACACGGGCCGGAGCAGCGTGAAGGGGCGCAACCTGGTCCGCGACCCGCGGGCGGCGCTGACCGTCGACGAGGAGCAGCCGCCCTACGCCTTCGTCACGGTCCGGGGCCCGGTGACGATCAGCGAGGACCCGGTCGAGTCCCTGCCCTGGTCGACGCGGATCGCCGCCCGCTACATGGGCGCGGACCGCGCCGAGGAGTACGGCCGGCGCAACGCCGTGCCCGGCGAGCTGCTGGTCCGGCTGCGCGCCGAGCACGTGGTCGCGTTCAGCGGCATCGCCGACTGAGCCGCCGCCCGGCCGGTCAGCCGTCGAGGCGTTCGATGATGGTGGCGTTGGCGGTGCCGCCGGCCTCGCACATGGTCTGCAGGCCGTAGCGGCCGCCGGTGCGTTCGAGGACGTGCAGCAGGGTGGTGGCGAGCCGGGCGCCGCTGGCCCCGAGCGGGTGGCCGATGGCGATGGCGCCGCCGTCGACGTTCACCTTCGCCGGGTCCGCGCCGGTCTCGTCCAGCCAGGCCAGCACGACCGAGGAGAATGCCTCGTTGACCTCGAAGGCGTCGATGTCGCCGATGGTGAGGCCGGCCCGGGCGAGCACCTTGGCGGTGGCCGGGATGATGCCGGTGAGCATCATGATCGGGTCGTCGCCGACCACGGTGGCGGTGTGGATCCGGGCCCGGGGCCGCCAGCCCCGGCGGCGGGCGGTCTCGCCGGTGGTGAGCAGCAGCGCCGCCGCGCCGTCGTTGAGCGGGCTGGAGTTGCCGGCCGTGACCTTCCAGTCCAGCTCGCCGAAGCGGGCGGTCCAGTGGTCGGCGGCGAACGCCGGCGGCAGGTCCGCGAGGCGGGCCACGGTGGTCCCGGGCCGGATGGTCTCGTCCATGTCGAGGTCGACGCCGGGCAGCGGGACGACCTGGCCGGCGAACCGCCCCTGCCGCCACGCCTCGGCGGCCCGGTGGTGGCTGTTGGCGGCGTACTCGTCGAGCCGGGTGCGGGACAGGCCCCACTTGCGGGCGATCAGCTCGGCGGCGACGCCCTGCGGGACGAGCCCGCCCGGGTAGCGCACGGCGACGGCGGGCCCGGCGACGTCGGCGCGGACGCCGTCGACCAGGGCGGCACTGCCGATCGGCACCCGGCTCATCGACTCGACGCCGGAGGCGACCACGATGTCGTACGCCCCGGCGACCAGGCCCTGGGCGGCGAAGCTGAGCGCCTGCTGGCTGCTGCCGCACTGCCGGTCCACGGTCACGCCGGGCACCGACTCGGGGAAGCCGGCGGCGAGCGCGGCGAGCCGGGTGGTGTTGGTGCTCTGCTCGCCGACCTGGGCGACGGTGCCACCGATGACGTCGTCGATCTCGACCGGGTCCAGCCCGGGCACCCGGGCGACCAGGCTGCGCAGGGCGTGCGCGTGCAGGTCCACGGGGTGGACGTCGAGGTACGCCCCGCCCCGCTTCGCCCGACCCACCGGGGTCCGTACCGCCTCGACGATGACCGCGTCGCGCATCGCTGCCTCCTGGCGTCATTGCCGGACCGATCGGTCCGGGACTGATTGGTCCGATACTGCGCCACCGGTCGGCAACCGGTCAATCGTCGTCGGACCGATCGGTCCGTTATCCTCGCCACAGACGAGCGAAGGAGGACCGATGGCCCGCACCGCGGCGCCGGGCAGCCGGGAGCGGATCCTGCGCACGGCCGGCGAGCTGTTCTACCGCCACGGCGTCCGGGCCGTCGGGATGAACCAGGTCATCGACGCCGCCGGCTGCGGCAAGAACCTGCTCTACACGCACTTTCCGAGCAAGGACGACCTGGTGGCCGCGTACCTGCGGGGGTGCCGGCGCGAGCGCGAGCGGGCCGGCCTCGCGGCGGCCGAAGGGCTGCCCGACGACCCGGCGACGCGCCTTCGGGCGCTGGTCGCGGAGATCGCCGCGACCGCCACCGACCCGGACTTCCGCGGCTGCGCGTTCCGCCTCTACCTCGCCGAGTTCCCGGGCGACGCCGGCGAGCCCGGCCGGGTGGCCCGGGACTACCTGCGGGACACCCGGGCGGAGATCGACGCGCTGGCGGCCCGGCTGGACGTGGCCGACCCGGGCCGGCTCGCCGACCGGATATGGCTGATCGTGGAGGGCCTCTACGGCAGCGCCGGGCGGACGGACGCCGCCGCCGCGGCGGAGACCGCCACCGGGCTGGTCGACGACCTGCTGGCCGCCGCCGGACGCTGACCCCTCACCCGGCCAACCAGGCCCGCAGCTCGGCGCCGTGCTCGTCCAGGCCGGGCGGTGGCAGGTCGTAGCGGGGCGGGGTCGCCGACAGGCCGATCGGGTGCCGCACCCCCGGCACGCCGTCGATCGTGACCACCGGGCCGAGCCCGAGCCCGTCGGCCAGGGCCACCCCGTCGGCGACCGTGTTGATGGGGCTGCACGGCACGCCCGCCGCGCGCAGCTCACGGAACCACTCGGCGGTGGTCCGCCGGGCCAGGGCGGCCACCAGCAACGGCCGCAACGCCGCGCGGTGAGCGGTGCGGTCCTGGTTGCGCCGGAACCGGGGGTCGTCGGGCAGCCCGGGCAGGCCGAGCACCCGGCACAGGGTGCGGAACTGGCCGTCGTTGCCGGCGATCACCACCAGTTCGCCGTCGGCGGTGGGCAGCGGCTCGTACGGCATGATGCTCGGGTGGGCGTTGCCCATGCGGTGCGGCACCACTCCCCCGGCGACGTGCGCGCCGGTATGGTTGACCAGCCCGGACAGGGCTGAGGAGAGCAGGTCCACCTCGACGTGCTGCCCGAGGCCGGTGGCCGCCCGGTGGTGCAGCGCGGCCAGGATCCCGAGCGCCGCGTGCAGCCCGGCGATCACGTCGAAGACGGCAACCCCCGCCTTGTACGGCGGGCCGTCCGCCTCCCCGGTGAGGCTCATGAGCCCGGACGCCGCCTGCACCATGAGGTCGTACCCGGGCAGGTCCGCGCCGCCGGCCGCGCCGAAGCCGGTGATCGAGGCGTACACGAGCCGGGGGTTGGCGGTGGTGACGGTGTCGTAATCGAGGCCGAAGCGGCGCAGGGCGCCGGGCCGGAAATTCTGGATCATGACGTCGGCCCGGGCGGCGAGGCGGCGGGCCAGCACCACGTCGCCGGGATCGGCGAGGTCGAGCACCAGCGACCGCTTGTTGCGGTTCACGGCGAGGTAGTAGGTCGAGACGCCGTCGCGGACCGGCGGCTGCCAGGTCCGGGTGTCGTCGCCGCCCGGCGCCTCCACCTTGAGCACGTCGGCGCCCAGGTCGGCGAGGAGCATGGTCGCGTACGGCCCGGCCAGGATCCGCGAGAAGTCCGCGACGAGGACACCGCGCAGCGGCCCGGTCGAGCCCTCTCCCATGGCCGCCCCCTCCCCCGCCGGAACCGCACTCCGGCTCCCCATGCCCGACATGGTGGCACGCCCACAGTGGAACCCGGTGGGCCGCGACCGCCCGGGTCGACCTCGCCATCAGTGGAACGCTGTACAGGTATCCGCGCACCGGTGACCTCCATGGCGTTCCACTCACCGCCGACCCGTCCCGCGCGGCCGCGACGCGGCCCGGCAAGATGTCCGCTACGTGCCCGCCGACGACGGTCGGCCACTGCGCGAGGCCGTCGACCGCCCGCGTTGATCAAGAAGTTTGCGTCGGGGATTCGGTCAGGGCGCGACGCAAACCTCTTGATCAACACGTCGGTGTCCGGGGTCGCCCATCTCGCCGGCCTTGCCCGGCCCGCGCCGCCCGTCCCGTCTGCGAATCTTGGATAGTTGCCGTTCGCAGCGAACGGAAAGCGTTCAAGATCCACGCCGTCGACCCGGCTCGCCTGGGGTGCCTGTCCGTTTTGCGCCGACAGGTTCGAGACCTGGTGTCCGGTTTCGCCTGGTCGCGGCGTGTGGTCGGCGCCACCGTGGCGGCGGAATCATGGCGGGGGTGGGGTCGTTGTACATGGCAGACCGCGTTAGCAGCCCGCCCCCGGGCGACGGCGACCGCCGGTCGGAATGACCGGCCCCCACCGGTCGTTACATCCCCCGGACCGCGAAGGTCCGAGCCGG
>NZ_JAMWEG010000028.1 GCF_025460765.1 Micromonospora sp. MA102 | reverse complement strand
CCCCCGCCCCGCCCTGCCCCGGCGATCATGAAGTTAGCGGCGGCGGAAACCGCTTTCTCTGCCGCTAACTTCATGATCAACGCGGGGACGGGCGCGGGTTCAGAGGCCGAGGGCTTTGGCGATCTCCCCGCGCAGTTCCGTCACTGCGGCGTGGGCGCGGCGGCGGGCCGCGGGGACGTCGCCGCCCGTCACCGGCTCCACCACCTCCAGGTACGCCTTGAGCTTCGGCTCGGTGCCGGAGGGGCGGATCACCACCCGGGCGGCATCGGTGCGCAGGATCACCACGTCCGCCTCGGGGAGCAGGTCGAGCGCCTCGGTGACCGGGTGCCCGAGCAGCGAATTCGGCGTGGCCGCCCGGAGGCGGGTCATCATTCCGGCGATCAGCCGCAGGTCGTCCACCCGGGCCGAGAGCTGGTCGGTGTGGTGCACGCCGAACTCGGCGGCCAGCTCGTCCAGCCGGTCGGTCAGCGTCCGGCCCTCGGACTTCAGGAAGGCGGCCAGCTCGGCGACGGTCAGCGCGGCGGTGATGCCGTCCTTGTCCCGGACGTGCTCCGGCGCGACGCAGTAGCCGAGCGCCTCCTCGTAACCGAAGACCAGCGGTTCCCGGCCGCCCCCGGCCCGGACGATCCACTTGAACCCGGTCAGCGTCTCGTCGTAGGGCAGGCCCCGCGCCGCGGCCATGGCCCGGAGCAGGGACGAGGAGACGATCGTGGTGGCGTACAGGCCGGTCACGCCGCGCCGCATCAGGTGGTCGGCGAGCAGCGCGCCCACCTCGTCGCCGCGCAGCATCCGCCACGACCCGTCCGCCGGCACGGCCACCGCGCACCGGTCCGCGTCCGGGTCGTTGGCGATGGCGATGTCCGCGCCGGTGCTGCCGGCCAGCGCGACCAGCTTGTCCACCGCGCCCGGCTCCTCCGGGTTCGGGAAGTTGACCGTCGGGAAGGCCGGATCGGGCTCGGCCTGCTCGGGCACCACGCCGGGCGTCGCGAAACCGGCGCGCGCGAAGGCGGCGGTCAGCACGGCGGCGCCCACCCCGTGCAGCGGCGTGTACGCCACCTTGAGGTCCCGCGGGCCGGCCGGATCGACCACCGCGGCGGCCCGCTCCACGTACGCGGCGACCAGGTCGTCGCCGAGCACCTGGCCGGCCGGGCCGAGCGGCACCCCGGCCAGGGGGCCGACCGCCCGGATGGCCGCCTCGATGCCCGCGTCGGCCGGCGGCACGATCTGCGCGCCGGCGCCCAGCTCCCCGCCGAGCTGCGCGCCCAGGTAGACCTTGTAGCCGTTGTCCTGGGGCGGGTTGTGGCTGGCCGTGACCATCACGCCGGCCACCGCGCCGAGGTGCCGCACCGCGAAGGCCAGCACCGGGGTGGGCAGCGGTCGTGGCAGCAGCAGCGCGGGGCGACCCGCGCCGGTGGCCACCTGCGCGGTGCGCTCGGCGAAGGCCAGCGAACCGCGCCGGGCGTCGTACCCGATCACCAGCGGACCCTCGCCGCCCTGGGCGGCGAGCCAGCCGATCAGCCCGGCGGCGGCCTGGGTGACCACCGCGAGGTTCATCCCGTTCGGGCCGGCCCGCAGCGGGCCGCGCAGCCCGGCGGTGCCGAAGGTCAGCGGGCCGGCGAACCGGTCGGCCAGCTCGGGCGCGCTGCCGGGCAGCCCGTCGAGGACGGCGCGCAGCTCGTCCCGATCGGCCGGGTCGGGGTCGTCGTCGAGCCAGCGCTCGGCCCGGGCGCGAAGGTCGTCAAGGTCAGTGGTGTCCGCCGCCATTGCCTCATGAAAGCATGGCGGCGGATCACCACCGGCCGTCGGCCTCGACTCAGTTGGCTCCGGTGAGCTGGAACGACCGCGCCATCGCCTCGAAGATCGGCTTGCTCGCGGCGAAGTCGGCCTCGTTCGAGGTCAGGTAGAACGAGTAGACCTTGCCGTCCTGCACCACGCCGCGCCACATGCCGTGTCGCTTCGCGTCGCCGTCGCCGCAGGTGTACTCGAACCCGGCGGCCGGCTTGCCGGCGAGCGTCGACTCGCTCATCCCCAGCTGCTCGTAGGGCTTGGCGCACGACTTGCTCTTGTCACGCAGGTTGCGGGAGGCGAACTCGGCCCAGCTGACCGAGGTGCCGTTCCAGTCCTCGGCGAGGATGCGCACCTTGCGGCCCGCGGTCCCCGGGTCGACGAAGTCGACGAAGACGCCGCCGGTCTTGCGGTCCCAGCCCTTCGGCACCTGCACGTTGACGCCCTTGACCGACTGCGCTTGCATCTCCACCGGGGGAGCCTCGGCCGTCGCGCTGGGCAGCGCGCCCACGATCGGCGGGGGCGCGTCGTCGCCGCCGCTGGTCAGCGCGATCACGCCGACCAGCAGCAGGACGGCCACGCCGCCTGCGGCGGCGAGCTGGACCTTGCGCGGCCAGCTGCGGACCCGGCCGAGGAGCTGGCCGCCGGCACCCTTGGCCCGGCCGAGCGCGCCTCCGTCGGCCGGCGCGCCGCCCGGGGACGTCGTCCACGGCTGGCCGGTGCCCGGCACCGACCACTGGTTGCCGCCGTACACCGGCTGGGTGGCGTCGGCGCCCCGGCCGTAGACCGGCTGGGTGGCGTCCGGGTGGCCGGACACCCGCTGGGTGGCGTCCGGGCCGGCGGTGTGGCCGAGCCGCTGGGTGGCGTCGGGTGAGATGCGCTGGGTGGCCTCCGGGGCCGCGCCGGACGCGGACATCGCCCCGGTCGGGGTGTGCAGCGGACCGGCCAGCGCGTCGGCGCTGGTCTCGTCGAGCGCGGCGGAACCGGCCGGCGTGGAGTCCGGGCGCTCGCCCCGGCGCAGGGCGGCGAGCCGGTCGGTCAGCGACTCGCCGGGCCCGATCATCGCCCGGCCGCCGATCTGGGCGCCCGGCTTCGGTTCGGGCGTGATGATCGCCGGCGGGGTCGACGGCCGCTGCACCGGCACCACGGCGTACGGGTCGGTGACCGAGTTGACCGCCGTGGCGGTGCTGGTCAGCGGGCCGGCGAGCAGCTCGCGCAGCATGCCCCGGGCGGTGTGCACGTCCAGCCGGCGGGCGGGATCCTTCTCCAGCAGGCCCATCAGCACGCGGGTCAGCGGGCCGCTGCGCTGCGGCGTGGCCGGCGGGTCCTCGACCACCGCGTGCATGGTCTCGATCGGGTCGCCCTTGTCGAACGGGGGACGCCCCTCCACCGCGGTGTAGAGCGTCACACCGAGCGAGAAGAGGTCGCTGGGCGGGCCGAACTCCTGGCCCATGGCCCGCTCGGGCGAGATGAAGTGCGGCGAGCCGAGCACCATGCCGGGAGTGGTGAGCTGCACGTCGGTGGGCATCCGGGCCACGCCGAAGTCGGTCAGCACGCACCGGCCGTCGGTGCAGATCAGCACGTTGGCCGGCTTGACGTCGCGGTGCAGCACGCCGATCGCGTGCGCGACCTCCAGGGCGCCGAGCAGGGCGATGCCGATCTTGGCGACCGCGCGGGGCGCGACCGGCCCGTCCTCGATCACCATGTCGGCCAGGCTGCGGGCGTCCAGCAGCTCCATCACGATCCACGGGCGGCCACCCTCGGTGACCACGTCGTAGACCTGGACCACGGCGGGATGCTGGATCGCGGCGGCCGCGCGGGCCTCGCGGAGGGTCCGCTCGTACAGTGCGTCGCGGTCGCTGGGGGCGAGCCCCGGCGGGAGGACGACCTCCTTCACCGCCACGTCGCGGCGCAGCAGGGTGTCTGTCGCGCGCCAGACCGTGCCCATGCCGCCGTTGCCGACCGGCGAGCGCAGCGAGTAGCGGCCACCGATGGTGGTGCCGGGTGCTGCGCGTCCAGTGGGGGGACTGGCGGGTCCGCCGCTCCACGTCGGGATCTGAGTCACAGAAAAGCCACCGGGGGATATCGAGGGGGCTGGGACACAACCCCACTATCTTGCTGGTTCCGACGCCCGATGCGAAACCCGACGCGGCGGACGTTTACCTACTCGACGGTATGTGGCCAGCTACTCACCTCCGGTCGCCGCGCGCCGCCGCGGTGTGCGGTATCCCTCACCCAACGAACGGCGACCGCGTCCTACCATCCGGTAATGAGCGAAGCGCGGTCAAGCGAGTCGGGTTTCCCGATCAAGGGCGTCTACACGGCGGCGGACCTTCCGGAGGACCTGGACTCCCGGCTGGGCGGCCCGGGCGAGTTCCCGTACACCCGTGGCGTCTACCCGACGATGTACACGTCGCGACCGTGGACCATGCGGCAGTACGCCGGCTTCGGCACCGCCACGGAGAGCAACGCCCGCTACCACCAGCTGCTGCGCGCCGGCACCATGGGTCTCTCCGTCGCCTTCGACCTGCCCACCCAGATGGGGTATGACTCCGACGACCCGATCGCGCACGGCGAGGTGGGCAAGGTCGGCGTCGCCATCGACTCCATCGAGGACATGCGGACGCTCTTCGACGGCATCCCGCTGGACAAGGTCTCCACCTCGATGACCATCAACGCGCCCGGCTCGGTGCTGCTGCTGCTCTACCAGCTCGTGGCGGAGGAGTCCGGGGTGCCGGGCTCGGCGCTCAACGGCACCATCCAGAACGACATCCTCAAGGAGTACATCGCCCGGGGGACGTACATCTTCCCGCCGAAGCCCTCGCTGCGGCTGGTCGCCGACACCTTCGCCTACTGCCGGGCCGAGGTGCCGAAGTGGAACACCATCTCCATCTCCGGTTACCACATGGCCGAGGCCGGCGCGTCGCCCACGCAGGAGATCGCGTTCACCCTGGCCAACGGCGTGGAGTACGTCCGGGCGGCGCTCGCCGCCGGGCTGGCCGTGGACGACTTCGCGCCCCGGCTGTCGTTCTTCTTCGTGGCGCGCACCACCCTGCTGGAGGAGGTTGCCAAGTTCCGGGCGGCCCGGCGCATCTGGGCCCGGCTCATGCGCGACGAGTTCGGGGCGAAGAACCCGAAGTCCATGATGCTGCGGTTCCACACCCAGACCGCCGGCGTGCAGCTCACCGCCCAGCAGCCGGAGGTGAACCTGGTCCGGGTGGCGGTCCAGGGCCTGGGCGCGGTGCTCGGTGGCACCCAGTCGCTGCACACCAACAGCTTCGACGAGGCGATCGCGCTGCCCACCGAGAAGGCGGCCCGGCTGGCGCTGCGCACCCAGCAGGTGCTGGCGTACGAGACGGACCTGACCGCCACGGTCGACCCGTTCGCCGGGTCGTACGTGGTGGAGGCGATGACCGCCGAGCTGGAGACGGCCGCCGACGAGCTGATGCAGCGGGTCTTCGACCACGGTTCGGCGGTGGACGCCATCGAGGCGGGCTTCCAGAAGCGGGAGATCGAGCAGTCCGCGTACCGGATCGCCCAGGAGATCGACTCGGGTGAGCGGGTGGTGGTCGGGCTCAACCGGTTCCGGATCGACGAGGAGGAGCCGTACGAGCCGCTGCGGGTGGACCCGACGATCGAGGTCGGCCAGGCGGAGCGGCTGGCCAAGCTGCGCGCCCAGCGGGACTCCGGTGCCGTCGAGCGCGCGCTGGCCGAGTTGCGGGCCGCGGCCGAGGGCGACGCCAACGTGCTCTACCCGATGAAGGAGGCGCTGCGCGCCCGGGCCACCGTCGGTGAGGTGTGCGGGACGCTGCGCGACGTGTGGGGGATCCACCGGCCGAGCGACCGGTTCTGACGGCGACGACGGCGGCCCGGCCGGCACCCGACGCGGTGTCCGGCGCGGGCCGCCGTCGTGTTCCCGACCGCCCTGAGCTGGGCGGACACTGGTGCGGCGGCGTAGAGTCGGTGGTCTCCCCGCATGCGGCGGGGCGGTGACGGCTCGGTGCGGATCCTCCCCGGGCGACGCCGCCCGGGCGCCGCTCCCGGAGCCGTCGGGCAGCGTGGCCAGTCCCGGCCCGCGTGTGCGGACCGGGATTGCGGGTAACCCGGCCGGGTGAACGGGACGGACAGCCTGTGCGGTCGCACGCGGGGGCGACATGTCACCGTGAGGAGTCGTCCCACAGCCGACCGTTGTCGCGCAATTGTCCGAGCGGCAGTTAATTGTCGCGACTAATGCGACAATTCGGAACGACGACCAGTGTTTTGGTGACCGTTGAAGCGGTTACGCGTTGTAGGAGGTGTGGGGCAGATGACGGCGTTCGACCGCGATCTACCTGCTGTCCCGCAGATATTCGGGCCCTCCCACCAGGGCATTCGTGACGCTGCGCGGTCCGACCGCTACGCGAAAGACGTTGCGCAGCGTCACCGCCGGAGGTCTAGGCTGTCTGCTGTTCTCCCCGATGATCCTTCCATCTCTAGTGATCGAGAATTCGACGTGACGAGTGCGTTGACGCTGCCCTCGGGCAGCCCGCTGGCGTCGTCCTGGCCGGAGGCGCCGACCGGGTCCCAGCCCCTGCCCCTGGAGCTCGACCATCTGCTCGCGCTGCGCGTACCGGGCCTCATCGCCACCCGACGTCACATCCACTCCCACCCTGAGCTGTCGGGCGAGGAGTTCGAGACGGCCGCCCTCGTGCACCGGGAGCTCTCCCTCGCCGGGCTGAAGCCGCGCCTGCTGCCGAAGGGCAACGGCGTCATCTGCGACATCGACGGGCGGCCCGACGGCCCGGTGATCGCGCTCCGCGCCGACATCGACGCGCTGCCGCTGAGCGACCCGAAGGACGTGCCGTACCGGTCCACCGTGGACGGCGTCTGCCACGCCTGCGGCCACGACGTGCACACCACCGTGATGCTCGGCGTGGGCATGCTGCTGGCCCAGCTCGCCGACCTCGGTCAGCTCGACGGCCGGGTGCGGCTCATCTTCCAGCCGGCCGAGGAGATCCTGCCCTGCGGCTCGCTGGAGGTCATCGAGGCCGGCGGCCTGGACGACGTGGTGCAGATCTTCGCCGTGCACTGCGACCCGAACCTGCCGGTCGGCAAGGTCGGCCTGCGGGTCGGTCCGATCACCGCCGCCGCCGACAACGTCACCGTCCGGCTCACCGGCCCGGGCGGACACACCGCCCGCCCGCACCTGACCGTCGACCTGGTCGACGCGCTCGGCCGGCTGGTCACCGAGGTGCCGACCCTGGTCAGCCGCCGGGTGCCGGCCAACAGCGGGCTGCTGCTGGTGTTCGGCCACGCCTCGGCCGGCACCCGCTACAACGTCATCCCCTCCGAGGCCTGCGCCGCCGGCACCCTGCGGGTGATGGACCGGGACACCTGGGACCAGGCCCCGAAGATCGTGGCTCAGGTGGTGCGGGACGTCCTCGCCCCCACCGGCGCCACGGTCGACCTGGAGTACCTGCGCGGCCGGCCGCCGGTCACCAATGACGCCCGGGCCATCGGCGTGTTCACCGCCGCGACCGCGGCCGCGCTCGGGCCGGAGGGCATCGCCGAGACCCCGCAGAGCATGGGCGGCGAGGACTTCTCCTGGTACCTGGAGCACGTGCCCGGCGCGCTCGCCCGCCTCGGCGTCGGCCGGAACGGGCCCAACGTGGACCTGCACCGGGCGTCGTTCGACGTCGACGAGCGCGCCATCCCGGTCGGCGTGCGCCTCATGGTCCAGACCGCGCTGCGGGCACTGGCGGCGGCCCGCTAGGCACCGGACCGTCCGGCAGCGCCGGGCCGCCCGGCGGCGTACGGCGAGCGCGCCGGCGGGCCAGGGTCAGCACGAGGGCCACCGGCACGCCGATCGCCACCGCGAACGGCAGCACCGCGCCCAGCACGGTGAGCGCCACCCGCAGCGAGCCCAGGAACGCCGACCAGCCGCCCCGCAGCCCGGCCAGGAAGCCGAGGTCCTCCTCGTCCTCGGTGGCCGCGGCCTCCGGGCCGAGGAAGGTCACCGTGATGGTGGAGAGCGCGGTCAGGTCGGCGAGCCGCCGCTTCTTCGCCTCCAGCGAGGCCAGGTCCGCCTCCCGGCGGCCCACCTCGTTCTCCAGCGTGACGAGGTCGTTGATCGAGGTGGCCCGCGCCAGCAGCCGCCGGGCGCTGTCCACCCGGGCGCGCTGGGTGGCGATCCGGGCGTCCAGGTCCACCGTCTCCTCGGTGACGTCCTCGGTCCGCACCTCGCGCCGCTCCTGCTCGCCGAGCTTGACCAGCGCCTCCAGGACGGTCGTGAACCGGTCCGCCGGCACCCGCAGGGTCAGTTCGGCCCGGGCGTCCGCCGCGTCGCTGTTGCGCTGGTCGCCGCCGACGAAGCCACCGGCCGCCGTCGCCGCCGTGCTCGCCTCGCGGGCCGCCCGCTCCACGTCGTCCACCCGCACCTGGAGCGTTCCGGTGTAGATGATCGCCCGCTGGTCGACCCGCAGGTCCGCGCCCCCCGCACCGGGCTGTGCCTTCTCGGGTGCGGCCTGGTCCCGGGCCGCCGCGTCCCCGCCCGTGGCGGCCTGCGGCTGCCCGGCCGAACCCGCGGTGTCGTTCGTCCCGCCGTCCGCGCTGCACGCACCCGCGCCCAGCACCAGCAGCAGCCCGGCCGCCGCGAGCGCCCGGCCCCGGCGCCGGCTGTCCCGTATCCTCATGTCCGCGCTCCGATCCTCCGCGGCCCCGCTGCGGGACCGATACGTCGGACGCGACGCGACACCGCGCCGGTTCCGGCAGACTGCGCTGAGGACGTCACGATTCGATAATCGAGGAGTCACGATGCAGGTCACCAAGTACGCCCACTCCTGCCTACGGCTGGAGCACGACGGGGGAGTGCTGGTCGTGGACCCCGGAGTCTTCAGCGAGCCCGAAGCGCTGGACGGGGTGGACGCGGTGCTGATCACCCACGAGCACCCGGACCACGTGAACGTCGAGGCGCTGACCCGGGCGCTGGACCGGCGGCCCGTCCCGGTCCACGGCCCGGCCTCGCTCGCCGGGGTGCTCGGCGACGCGGCCGAGGCGCTGACCGTGATCACGCCCGGTGAGTCGTTCACCCCGGCCGGGGTGGCGGTCCGCGCGTACGGCGGCCAGCACGCCGTCATCCACCCGGACATCCCGGTCGTCCAGAACCTGGGCTACGTGTTCAACGACGTGGTCTACCACCCGGGCGATTCGCTGGTCGTCCCCGACGACATCCAGGTGGACACCCTCTTCGCCCCGATCCACGCGCCCTGGTCGAAGTTCTCCGAGGTGGTCGACTTCATCCGGGCCGTAGCCCCGCGCCGGGCGTTCGCGCTGCACGACGCGCTGCTCAACGACAACGGCTTCGGCATGCTCAACCGGCAGTACACCGCGCTGTCGAAGACCGAGTACCAGCGGCTGGAACCGGGCACCCGGATCGACGCCTGAGCGAGCATGCCCGGTCCACCCCCCGACCTGGTCCAGCGGCTCTACGCGACGCCGCCGGACCGCTTCGTCGCGGCCCGGGACGAGGCCGTCGCCGAGGCACGCCGCGCCGGCGACCCGAAGGCCGCCCGGGAGATCGGCAAGCTGCGCCGTCCCACCGTCGCCGCCTGGCTGGTCAACCTGCTGGCCATCCGCCGCCCGGAGCTGGTCGCCGACCTGGCGCAGCTCGCCGAGTCGCTCCGCTCGGCGCAGCGGGACCTGCGCGGCGGCAAGCTCCGCGAACTCTCCGCGCAGCGCCGGGCCGTCGTGGGCGCGCTCGTCGCCGAGGTACGCAAGCTGGCCGCCGCCGAGCCGAACGCCCCGCCGGCCGGGAAGCTGCCGCTCGGCGAGGTCGAGGCGACGCTGAACGCGGCGCTCTCCGACACCGAGGTGGCCGAGCAGGTACGCGCCGGCCGGCTGCTGCGGCCCAGCCACTACGCCGGGTTCGGTGAGGTGCCCCGGCCACAGCTCCGGTTGGTGACCGGGGGCGGCGAGGAGGAGCCCGCCGTACCTGACCGGGCGGCCGAGCGGACCGAGACCCGGCGGACGCGCGACCAGCGGGCCGCCGAGCGGGCGGCCCGGGCCGAGCGGGCGAAGCGCCGCCGGGCCGTGGAACGCGAGCTGGCCAAGGCTCGCGACGACCAGGACCGGGCCGAGGCGGAGCTGACCGGGGCCACCGACGCCGAACGGGACGGCGTGGCGACGCTGGACCGGATCGAGACCGAACTGGCGGAGCTGGAACGCCGCCGGGCGGTGGCCGAGCAGGAGCTGAGCCGGGCCAAGCTGGCCCGCCGCGGCGCGGAACGCTCGCTCACCGCCGCCCGCCGGCGCACCGGGGAGGTGGAGGCCGCGTTGGAGGCGCTGGACGCCGAAGAGGGGGATGCCGCGGAGGGTGGCCACGAGGCAGACTGATCGTGATGGATGACCACGGTGGACGGCCGGTGGGGTGCCGCCGATGACCCCGGAGCAGGTCGCCGCCGCCAGCAAGCCGCTGGTGCTGGAGCTCGGGGAGGCGTTCTCCCGCTGCCCGTCGACGCTGCGCCGGGCCCGGCTGCTGGGCATCTCCGGCTGGGCCTTCTACATCACCGGGCGGGCCGGCGCGCTCGGCGACGTGCGTGCCGAGACGGTCGCCGCCGCGCTCGGCTTCATCGCCCCGGAAGCGGTCGCCGACGGCTGGGACGCCGCCGTGCGGACCGTCCCACCGATCGAGGTGGCGGGCGCGAACCTGGCCGAGTGCTGCCGCTGGGGCGCCACCCGCCTGGGCGACGCCCCGGAGACGTCCCGCCTCGCCACGCTGCTGCGCCGGGCGGTCGACGCGGCGGACGGCAGCGGCATGCCGCTGTTCGCCGCCTGGCGGGCCATGCCGGTCGACGACCCCACACCCGGCGCCCGGGCGGCGGTCGCGCTGCTGCTGCTCCGCGAGCACTTCGCCGGGGCGTACCTGCTGGCGGTGCGGGCCGCCGGGATGACACCGCTGGAGGCGGTGCTGGCCGGGCCCGAGGGGGACGCCGGCGCGGCGGCGTGCGGCTGGTCGCCGCCGTACCCGCCGGTGGGGCCGCTGGTGCGGCGGCGGCTCTGGGCCGAGGCGGTGACCGACCGGCTGGTCTCCCCGGCGTTCCGGGCGCTCGGCCCCGGCGAGGGCGCCGAACTGCTCAACCTGCTCACCGCCGCGCGACTGCACGTCCGCGGCGGATAAATGGGGAGCGCGCCCGCCGGGGCGGCTGTCAGGATCTGCCGCGTGACGATCCCCGCCGGTTGGACCGCCCGCCGCCCCACCCTCGACGACGTGCCCGCGATCCTGACGGTGGTGCACGCCTCCGACACGTTCGCGGTCGGCTACCCCGACTTCGACGCCGACGACGTCCGGGACGCCCTGACCGCGCCCTTCGTCGACATGGCCCGGGACTCGTGGCTGGTCACCGACCCGGACGGCACCGCGGTGGGCTGGACCATCCTGAGCAACCCCACCGGGGTGGGCCGGGAGTTCGTCGAGGTCTACGTCGACCCCGACCGGGGCGCCGACCTGCGCGCCCCGCTGCTGGCCCGGCTGCTCGACCGGGTCGCCGAGCGGGCCGCCGAACGCGGGCTGCCCGCCCTCACCGCCCGGACCGCCGTCTTCGCGCCGGAGACGCGCTGGGCGGAGGAGCTGGTCGAGGCCGGCTTCACCCGGCTCAAGCGGTACATCCGGATGACCCGTTCGCTGGCCGACCTGCCCGCCGAGCCGGCGCCCCCGGCCGGGGTGACCGTCCGGCCGCTGCGCGCCGACGACGAGGCCGACCTGCGGCTGTTCCACCGGATCTTCGACACCGCGTTCCGGGACACCCCGGACTACGAGCCGGTCGACTTCGACCAGTGGCGCGAGCAGCTCCCGTCGTACGGCAAGGTGTGGGACGAGTGGTTCCTGGCCGAGGTCGACGGCGCGCCGGCCGGCGCCCTCCAGTCCTCCGACCAGGCACTCGACCAGGGCATGGGCTGGGTGCGGACGCTGTCCGTGCTGCCCGCGTACCGGCGGCGCGGGGTGGGGGCGGCGCTGCTGCGCCGGGCCTTCGCCGTCTACGCGGCCAAGGGCCGGGCGGGGGCCGGCCTCGGTGTCGACCTGGCCAACCCGACCGCCCCGGTCACGCTCTACCGCTCGGTGGGGCTGGCCGACGCGCGCTGGACCGACATGTACGAGCGGAGCGTCCCCGCCACGGGTGTGTGATACGCGACCCGCCGCGGGGCCGCCGCCCGGCCGGGGAACCGGCCGGAGCAGACTGGAGGCGTGGGAGACGCGCTACGCGGACGCGGTGCCGGTGGGGCGGGACCGCAGCTCGGTGACGTAGTCGTCCGGCGCGCCCGCCTTCTCCGCCGCGTTCGCGATCTCCGACAGGTACCACGACGTCGGCAGGCCGCCCTCGTACCCGTCGAAGACGTAGACCCAGGCGGTCACGTCCCCGTCGAGCGTCGAGACGCGCACGGTCAGCTTCCGGTACGTCCCGGAGGTCACACCCTCGATCTCGTCGAGCTGGGCCGCGTCGTACGGGTGGATGTCGTAGAGCGCCACGAAGACCCGGTCGCCCGGCGACTCGACCACGGTGCTGACCGAGCCCTCCCAGCCGATGACGTCCTCGCCCGCGAAGGTGAGCCGCCACCCCTCCAGCCAACCGGTGTCCACCATCGGCGAATGCGGACAGTAGGCACGCATGCGGGCGGGGTCCAGGTTTGAGCCGTAAGCGGCGTAAAGACGCACGGCGATGACGATAGCCCGGCCGACGGGTGGGGGAGAATACGACGGTGCGTGTCGAGCGCGACGGGGAGAAGAAAGTCACTGTGAGCATTGATCGGGGGCGAGCGCGGTGAGCGCGAGGAGTGCAGCGGAGCGGAGCCCCGCAGTCGCGAACGAAAGGATGGCTCCGTGAGCCAGATCGTGATCATCGGCGGGGGGCCGGCCGGCTACGAGGCGGCCCTGGTCGCCGCCCAGCTGGACGCTGATGTCACCGTGGTCGAGGCGGAGGGGGCCGGCGGCGCCTGCGTGCTCTCCGACTGCGTGCCGTCCAAGACCTTCATCGCCAGCTCGGAGGTGGTCACCGGCTACCGCGACACCGAGGAGTTCGGGGTGCACTCGGACGGCCTGGAGGCCGTCACGGTCGACGCCCGGACCGTGCACGAGCGGGTCAAGCGGCTCGCCCTGGCCCAGTCCGCCGACATCCACACCAAGCTGGTCAAGGCCGGTGTCGAGTTCGTCGCCGGCTCCGCCCGGCTCGGCGAGGACACCCTCGGTCACACCCACCGGGTGATCGTCACGCCGGCCGGCGGTGGCGAGGAGTACTCGATCGCCGCCACCACCGTGCTGATCGCCACCGGCGCCACCCCGCGCCAGCTCCCCACCGCCCTCCCCGACGGCGAGCGCATCCTGACCTGGCGCCAGGTGTACGACCTGCCCGAGCTGCCCGAGCACCTGATCGTGGTCGGTTCCGGCGTGACCGGCGCCGAGTTCGCCAGCGCCTACCTGGCCATGGGGGTCGACGTCACCCTGGTGTCCAGCCGGGACCGGGTCATGCCGCACGAGGACGCCGACGCCGCGTCCGCGATCGAGCGGGTGTTCCGCAACCGGGGCATGACCATCCTCAACAACTCGCGCGCCGAGGCGGTCCGCCGGATCGACGACGGCGTCGAGGTGGTGCTCGCCGACGGCCGGGTGGTCGCCGGTTCGCACGCGCTGATCGCGGTCGGCTCGATCCCCAACACCGGCGACCTGGGCCTCGCCGAGTACGGCGTCGAGCTGGCCCGGGGCGGCTACGTCACGGTCGACCGGGTCTCCCGGACCAACGTCCCCGGCATCTACGCGGCCGGCGACTGCACCGGGGTGCTGCCGCTGGCCAGCGTCGCCGCCATGCAGGGCCGGATCGCCATGTGGCACGCGCTCGGCGAGGCGGTCCGGCCGCTGCGGCTGCGTACCGTCGCGGCGAACGTCTTCACCGACCCGGAGCTGGCCACCGTCGGCGTCTCGCAGGACGAGGTCGACGCCGGCAAGGTCCCGGCCCGCCAGGTGATGCTGCCGCTCTCCGGCAACGCCCGGGCGAAGATGGCGGACCTGGCCGACGGCTTCGTGAAGCTCTTCTGCCGGCCGGCCAGCGGCCAGGTGATCGGCGGCGTGGTGGTGGCCCCCAAGGCCAGCGAGTTGATCCTGCCGATCACCATGGCGGTGGAGAACAACCTCACCGTCAACGAGCTGGCCCAGACCATCACGATCTACCCGAGCCTGTCCGGCTCGATCACCGAGGCCGCCCGCCAGCTCATGCTCCACGAGCTGGAGTGACCTCGCGCTGCCGGGCCGGCACCGCCAGCTCGGCGAGGTGGGGGTGTTCCCGGAGTCGGGGAACCGCCACCTCGCCGGTCTCGCGGCGGACCAGGGTGCCGGCGACCACCGCGAGCAGGGCGACCTCGGTGAGGATGAGCAGGCGCTCGGCGAGGCCGATCAGCAGCCGGTCGCCGGGGTAGGCGGACCAGACCATCGCCGCGGCCAGCACGAGACTGGTCAGGGCGAGCCCGCGCACCCACCGGGCTGCCCGCCCGCCGAGCCGCCGGGCGAGCAACCAGCCGGCGACGGGCAGGGCCAGGAAGGCCACCACCGAGGCGTACCGGTGCACGTAGGCGGCGGCGTCCATGGGCAGGCCGGGTTCGTTGGTGGGCACCACGGCGGCGGCCATCAGGCCGGCCGACCAGGCCACCAGCAGCGCCCCCGCGAGGCGGCCCGCGCCGGCCCGGCGCAGCGCCGGCAGGAGGACGAGCGTGGCCGCCGCGAGCACCGCCATGGCCGTGTCGATGACGCCGCCCCGGTCGGAGACGGCGAAGTCGCTGACGGTCAGCGACCAGGGATTCAGGTTGTCGTTCACCTCGAGGTGACCGACGACGGTGAGCACCGCCGCCAGGGCGATCCCGCCGAGGGCCAGCAGACCACTGCTCCGGGTTCCAGGCATGCCTCAGCCTGTCGCCGGAACCGCCCGAAACGGATCCGGGACCACCACCCACTTCGGTCCGGGGGTCGCCCCCTACCGGCTGTCGGGGGTGGGCGGGTCCTCGCGGATCTCGGCGAGCTGCACGCCGCTGACCGAGGCGAGCATCTGCTCCCGCAGATGGGCACGCCGAGCCACCCGATGCGGCTCGTCCCAGGTGGGGTCGACCCTCGTGGCCCGGGCTCTGGCGTCGCGCGGGTTCACTTCGTGGGTCATGGCTGGTCTTCTTTCAGGCTGATGAGGTGTTCCGGAAACGGTGCGTCCGCCAGCGGGATGGCCGTCGTCTCGCCGGCCGTGCGGGAGTGGCGGGCACTGATCACCGTCATGGCCCAGCCCGCCCCCGCGAACCCGGCCGCCGCGGCACCGCCGATCAGCAGCAGCCTCCACGCCGACTCGGTCAGCGCCGCCCCGCCGAGGTGACCGACCAGCGTCCCGTACGCGGCCCAGCAGATGGCCGCGGCGGCCTCGTAGAGGACGAAGAGGCGGTAGGGGTAGCGGCTGCGGCCGGCCGAGAAGCAGGCCGCCATCCGCCCCCCGGGCACGAACCGGCAGAGCAGGATCACCAGTGGCCCCGGTTCGCGCAGCCCGCGGGTGACCCGGGCGGCGGCCCGGCGGGCCCGTCCCGGGGTCGCGTGTCGCGGCGCGCGGCGGGTCGGGGCGGTCCGCCCCAGCAGATAGCAGGCGAGGTCGCCGGCGAAGACGCCGAGCGCGCCGACCGCGATGGTCAGCGGCAGGCTGAGCCCGCCGTACACGGTCAGTGCCCCGCTGGTGATCATGACGACCTGGGTCGGCACCACCGGCACGAAGGCGTCGGCGATCAGCAGGGTGAGCAGCAGCGCGTACGCCCAGGTGGGCGACGCGACGTCAGAGATGAGTTCGGCCACGACCGCCACCTCGCCGGAGTTCCCCGTCAGACCGCACCGAGCCTGACGCCGTGTCCCGCGTCACCGCGAGCGGCCCTGCCCGGCGGTGACGGCCGACACCCGCAGGCCACTGGTGTTCGACGATGCGGCGCCGCCGCATGTGACCGGCCGCCGGGGCGTCGCCGAGCGTCGGGGCGGGCGGCGGATCCCCGATCCGCGGCGTACCGTTGGCGGCGCGCGGCCCCGGAGACGTCGGGTCCCCCGTTCCCGACGGCCGGGCCGCCGCGGGTCGCCGGCAGGTCCCGTGCCGGCGACCCGCCCCCACCGCACCGGATCCGGGTGCGTCGCGAAATCGAGGTGCGTCCGCCGCGTCGCCGCGCGTACCGTCGCCGCATGCGTAGCGCGGTGCTGACCACGACGCCGGGTATCCCCGGCGCGCCGCACTGACGTTTCCGTCGACGAGGCCCCGGGGCGATCCGCTCCGGGGCCTCGCGGCGTTCCGGGTCAGTTCGCCTCCGGGTCGTACCCGATCAAGGAGAGCGACATGATCGACCACCGCAGGCTCGGCCGGGACCTGGAGCTGTTCGTCTCGGACCCGCTGGCCGGTGCCGGGCTGCCGATCTGGCTGCCGGCCGGCGCCGCCGCCCGGCACGCCGTCGAGGAGTACGTGCGGGAGCTGGAGCGCCGGGCCGGCTACCGGCACGTCTACTCGCCCCCGCTGGGCAAGCGCGAGCTGTTCGAGCTGTCGGGCCACCTCGGCTACTTCGCCGACGACATGTTCCCGCCCATGCGGCTGAGCGCCGACGACGAGTTCGTGCTGCGCCCCGCGCTCTGCCCGCACCACGCGCTGGTCTTCCGCGCCCGGGGTCGCTCGTACCGGGAGCTGCCGCTGCGGGTCGCGGAGATCGGCGGCATGTACCGGGCGGAGCGCTCGGGCGTGCTGGGCGGGCTGTCCCGGGTGCGCGCCATCTCGCTCAACGACGCGCACAACTTCTGCGCGCTGGAGCAGGTCGGCGACGAGGTGCGCGAGATCCTGCGGCTGATCCGCGAGGCGCACGCCGCGCTCGGCGTCCGGCCGGCCGGGTTCCGGCTGTCGCTGCGCGGGCCGGGGGAGAAGTACGTGGGCGACGACGCCGACTGGGCGCGGGCCGAGGAGCTGCTCCGCGCCGCGCTCGACGGGGTGGACTACCACGAGGGCCCCGGCGAGGCCGCCTTCTACGGCCCGAAGATCGACATTCAGATCGTCGACGCGGCCGGCCGGGAGTCGACCATCTCCACCATCCAGCTCGACTTCGACAAGCCGGAGCGGTTCGACCTGTCGTACACCGACGCGGACGGGCGCCGGAAGCGACCGGTCATGGTGCACCGGAGCCTGGTCGGCAGCATGGAGCGGCTGTTCGCGTACCTCATCGAGGTGCACGCGGGCGCCTTCCCGGCCTGGTACGCCCCGGTGCAGCTGGTGCTGCTCCCGGTCGACGACGGGCAGGCCGACGCGGCCGTCGAGCTGGCCGGCCGGGCCGAGGCGGCCGGCCTGCGGGCCGAGGTCGACCTGGCCGGCTCGCTGGGGTCCCGGATCCGCGACGCGGCCCGCCGCAGGGTCCCGTACCTCGGGGTGATCGGCCCCCGGGAGGCGGCCGAGGGCGCGGTCTCGCTGCGCCTGCGCGACGGACGCGGGCTCGACCCGATGCCGGTGGCCGACGCGCTGGCGCTGGTCGCCGGCGTGGTGGCCGCCCGCTCGGCCGACCTGCTCCCGCCGGCCTGACCGCACACGGCCCGCTCCGGCCGGGTCGCCCCTCGTGGCGTCCACGTCAGCGCCCGGCCGGCGCGGCCGCCGGCTTTCCGGGCGGTCCGCCGGGCCCGCCGGGCCCTCCGGGCGGCCTGCCGGGCCCTCCCGGCGGTCCGCCGCCGGGCCGTCCGGGCGGCCCGCCCACCGGCAGCGGCGCGGCGGCCTCCTCCTCGACCACCGCCGCCGTGAACTGCGACCGGTAGAGCTCGGCGTAGGCGCCGTTCGCGGCGACCAGTTCGTCGTGCGTGCCCTGCTCGACGATCCGGCCCTGGTCCATCATGAGGATCAGGTCGGCGTCGCGGATGGTGGAGAGCCGGTGCGCGATGACGAAGCTGGTCCGCTCGGTGCGCAGCGCCGCCATGGCCCGCTGGAGCAGCACCTCGGTGCGGGTGTCGACCGAGCTGGTCGCCTCGTCGAGGATGAGCAGCGACGGTTCGGCGAGGAACGCCCGGGCGATGGTGATGAGCTGCTTCTCGCCGGCGCTGACGTTGCTGCCCTCCTCGTCGATCACCGTGTCGTAGCCGTCGGGCAGGCTGCGCACGAACCGGTCCACGAAGGTGGCCCGGGCCGCGGCCAGGATCTCCTCCTCGGTGGCGGTCGGCCGCCCGTACGCGATGTTGTCCCGGATGGTGCCGCCGAAGAGCCACGTGTCCTGGAGCACCATGCCGATCCGGCCGCGCAGCTCGTCGCGGCGCAGCGAGCTGATGTCCACCCCGTCCAGGGTGATCCGGCCGGCGTCCAGCTCGTAGAACCGCATGATCAGGTTGACCAGGGTGGTCTTGCCGGCGCCGGTCGGGCCCACGATGGCCACCGTGTGCCCGGGCTCGGCCACCAGCGAGAGGTCGTCGATCAGCGGCTTGTCCGGGTCGTAGCGGAAGCTGACGTGCTCGAACTCGACCCGGCCGGTGACCCGGGGCGGCGCGGGCCGGTCCGGGGCCTGCTCCTCGGCGTCGAGCACCTCGAACACGCGCTCGGCCGAGGCCACCCCGGACTGGAGCAGGTTGGCCATCGAGGCGATCTGGGTGAGCGGCTGGGTGAACTGCCGCGAGTACTGGATGAACGCCTGCACGTCGCCCAGGCTCATCGACCCGGAGGCCACCCGGAGCCCGCCGACCACGGCGATCGCGACGTAGCTGAGGTTCCCCACGAACATCATCGCCGGCATGATGATCCCGGAGATGAACTGGGCCCCGAAGCTGGCCCGGAACAGCTCCTCGTTCTTGGCTGCGAAGGCGGCCTGCACCTCGCGCTGCCGGCCGAAGACCTTGACCAGCTCGTGGCCGGTGTACGTCTCCTCGATGAGGCCGTTCAGCTCACCGGTGTGCCGCCACTGCGCGATGAACCGGCGCTGCGACCGCTTGGCGATCTGCTGGGTGACGACCACCGACAGCGGCACCGCGACCAGGGCGACGAGGGCCAGCAGCGGCGAGATCCACACCATCATGGCCAGCACGCCGACCACGGTGAGCAGCGCGCTGAGCAGTTGGCTGAGCGTCTGCGACAGGGTCTGCGAGATGTTGTCGATGTCGTTGGTGACCCGGCTCAGCAGCTCGCCCCGGGGCTGCTTGTCGAAGTAGGGCAGCGGCAGCCGGTTGAGCTTCTCCTCCACGTCGGCGCGCAGCCGCAGGACGGTGCGCTGCACCACCCCGTTGAGCAGCCAGCCCTGCCACCACATCAGCAGGCTGGCGCCCAGGTAGAGGGCGAGCGCCAGGGTGATGGTGCGGCCCAGCGCCGTGAAGTCGATGCCCGCGCCGGGCACGATGTCCATCCGGGCCAGCATGTCGGCGAAGTTGTCGTTGCCGGCGGCCCGGGCCGCGGCCACCGCCTGCTCCTGGGTGGTGCCGGCGGGGATCTGCCGGCCGACCACTCCCGCGAAGATGAGGTCGGTGGCGTGCCCGAGGATCTTCGGCCCGATCACGCTCGCCCCGACGCTGGCCACCGCCAGGGTGATGATGGCGGCCAGCGAGAACCGGTGCGGCCGGAGGCGGCCCAGCAGCCGGCGGGCGGACGGCCCGAAGTTCATCGACTTCTCCGCCGGCATGGCGGCGCCCATCCACGGCGGCCCACCGCCGCCGCGCCGCCCGGCCGCGGGCAGCCGCTGCGGCGGCGCCGCGTCGGCCTTCGCCTCCGGCGACGGCTTCTGCCCCGGTACGCCGCTCACGCGGTCACCTCCGCGGTCTGCTGGGACGCCACGATCTCGGCGTACGTCGGGCAGGTCACCAGCAGGTCGTCATGTCGTCCCATTCCGACGACGCCCCCGTCCTCGAGCACGATGATCTGATCGGCGTCGATGATCGTGGAGACCCGCTGCGCCACGATCACCACCACCGCGTCCGCGGTGACCGGCTTCAGCGCGGCCCGCAGCCGGGCGTCCGTGCCGAGGTCGAGCGCGGAGAAGGAATCGTCGAACAGGTAGATCTCCGGCTCGCGGACCAGCGCGCGGGCGATCGCCAGCCGTTGCCGCTGGCCGCCGGAGACGTTCGTGCCGCCCTGCGCGATCGGCGCCTCCAGGCCGCCCGGCATCTCCGCCACGAAGTCCCGGGCCTGGGCGATCTCCAGCGCCGCCCACAGCTCGGCGTCGGTCGCGTCCGGGTTGCCGTAGCGGAGGTTGCTGGCGACGGTGCCGCTGAACAGGTACGGCCGCTGCGGCACCAGCCCGATGCGGCGCCACACCTCGTCGGGTTCCAGCAGCCGCACGTCCACCCCGTCGACCAGCACGGCGCCGGCGGTCGGGTCGACCAGCCGGGGGATCAGGGTGAGCAGGGTCGTCTTGCCGGCGCCCGTGGAGCCGATGATGGCCGTGGTCCGGCCCGGGCTGGCTCGGAACGAGATGTCGTGCAGCACCGGCGCGCTCGCCCCGGGGTACTGGAAGGAGACCCGGCGGAACTCCAGTTCCGCGCGGCGGGTCATCGCGATCATCGGCTCGACCGGCGGCACCACCGACGAGTCGGTGTCCAGCACCTCGACGATCCGCTCGGAGCAGACCGCCGCGCGGGGCACCATCATCAGCATGAAGGTGGCCATCATGACCGCCATGAGGATCTGCATCAGGTACTGCAGGAAGGCGGTGAGCGCGCCGACCTGGATCTGACCGGAGTCCACCCGTTCCGCGCCGAACCAGAGCACCGCGACGCTGGAGACGTTGAGGACCAGCATGACCACCGGGAAGATCAGCGCCTGGAGCCGGCCGATCCGCAGGGCGGTCGCGGTCAGGTCGGTGTTCGCCACCCGGAAGCGCTCGGTCTCGTATGGCTCCCGGACGAAGGCCCGGACCACCCGGATGCCGGTGATCTGTTCGCGCAGCACCCGGTTGACCGTGTCGATCCGGGTCTGCATGAGCCGGAAGCCCGGAACCATCCGCCGGGTGATCAGGCCGAGGGTGACGGCCAGGACCGGCACGCAGACCAGCATCAGCCAGGAGAGGCCCACATCCTCCTGGAGCGCCATCACCACGCCGCCGACGCTCATGATCGGCGCGGCGACCAGCATGGTGCAGCTCATCAACACCAGCATCTGCACCTGCTGGACGTCGTTGGTGTTCCGGGTGATCAGCGACGGCGCCCCGAACCGGGCCACCTCGCGGGCCGAGAAGCTGTTGACGTGCGCGAAGATGCCGGCCCGGACGTCCCGGCCGAAGCCCATCGCGGTCTTCGCGCCCAGGTAGACGGCGATGATCGAGCAGGCGATCTGGAGCAGGCTGACGAGCAGCATCCAGCCGCCCGTACGCATGATCTGGTCGGTGTCGCCGACGGCCACGCCCCGGTCGATGATGTCGGCGTTGAGGCTCGGCAGGTAGAGCGACGCCATCGTGCCGACGAACTGGAAGGCCACCACCGCGGCCAGCAACCGCCGGTACGGGCGCAGGTGGGTACGGAGCAGGCGGATCAGCACGGACGGCTCCCGGATGGGTCTTCGGTGTGGGACTCGCTGTTCCGGTTCAACCGGCGAAGGTCCCCGTCGGACATGCTCGTGATGATTTCCGTGAGGAACTCCCGGATCACGGCCTGCTTCGCCGGGTCCGCGTCGACCGACGTCAGCGGTCGGTTGCTGTGGATCAGGTCGATGATGGCGAGGGCGTGCTCCCGGCCCTTGTCGGTCAGGCTGAGCTGCACGCTGCGCCGGTCGTGGGGGTCCCGCCGCCGGGCCACGAAGCCGTCGCGCTCCAGGGTGTCGACGATGCCGGTGAGGGTGGCCGGCCGGACGAAGCACCGCTCGGCCATCTCCCGGTGGGTGCTGTCGCCGGCCCGCAGCAGGACGAGCAGCACCCGCATGCCGGCGGAGGTGAGCCCGTGGTGTTCGGCGAGGTAGCGACCCCAGTGCTGCTCCACGATGTGGCCGGCGATCGAGATGAGCCGGCCGAGCGGCGCGTGCTGGAGGGCGTCGGGGAAGCGGACGAGCGGTCCCATGTTCACGGGCGTTAGGTTAGCTCCCGGACGGTAAGGCCCCAAACTATTTACGCGGTCAGCCGAACCTCGGCCACCGGAGGGAATCTTGTCAATGGCAAGTTAGAGTGGCGCGTATGACCCAGTCCCGCGCGTACCACCACGGCGACCTGCGCCGCGCCCTGCTCGACGCGGCGGTGGAGGCGATGGCGGAGTCCGGCCCGGCCGCGCTGAGCCTCCGCGACCTGGCCCGGCGGGCCGGCGTCTCGCACGCCGCCCCCGCCCACCATTTCGGCGACAAGGCCGGGCTGCTCACCGCGCTCGCCGCGCAGGGCTTCGAGCTGCTGGCCGAGGCGCTGCGCGACGCCGGCGACGAACTCGTCGACACCGGGGTGGCGTACGTGGGGTTCGCGGTCCGGCACCGGGCGCACTTCGAGGTGATGTTCCGCCCCGACCTCTACCGCCCCGACGACCCGGCGGTGGTGGCCGCCCGGACCCGGGCCGGCGAGCTGCTGCGCACCGGCGTGGCCCGGCGCACCGGGCGCGGGCCGGACGTCGACGCGCTCGCGGCCTGGTCGATCGTGCACGGCTTCGCCACGCTCTGGCTCTCCGGCGCCCTGCCGCCCCGCGTCGGCCCGGACCCGGAGGCCGCCGCCCGCACCGTGATCAGCCGGCTCTTTCCCTGAGGGCCGGGCCCCTCGGCAGGGGACCCGGCCCCCGGGTCACCAGCTCGTCGGCAGCGGCATGCCCTCGGTGTAACCGGCGGTGCTCTGCACACCGACCAGCGCCCGCTCGTGGAACTCCTCCAGGCTGCGCGCGCCCGCGTAGGTGAACGCGCTGCGCACCCCGGAGATGATCTCGTCGATCAGGTCCTCGACGCCGGGCCGGTTCGGGTCCAGGTACATCCGGGCCGAGGAGATGCCCTCCTCGAAGATCGCCTTCCGGGCCCGGTCGAACGCGCTGTCCTCGGCGGTCCGGGCGCTCACCGCGCGGGCCGAGGCCATGCCGAAGCTCTCCTTGTAGCGCCGGCCGTCCGCGTCGGTGTAGAGATCGCCGGGCGACTCGTAGGTGCCGGCGAACCAGGAGCCGATCATGACGTTCGAGGCGCCCGCCGCGAGCGCCAGCGCCACGTCCCGCGGGTGCCGTACGCCACCGTCGGCCCACACGTGCCGGCCCAGCGAGCGGGCCGCCGTGGCGCAGTCGAGCACCGCGGAGAACTGCGGGCGGCCCACGCCGGTCATCATCCGGGTGGTGCACATGGCGCCCGGCCCGACGCCGACCTTGATGATGTCGGCGCCCGCCTCGACGAGGTCCCGTACGCCGTCGGCGGTGACCACGTTGCCCGCCGCCACCGGCACCCCGGGGTCGAGCTTGCGGACCATCCGCAGCGCCGAGATCATCCGCTCCTGGTGCCCGTGCGCGGTGTCCACCACCAGGGTGTCCACCCCGGCCTCCAGCAGGGCGGCCGCCTTGCCGGTCACGTCGCCGTTGATGCCCACCGCGGCGGCGACGCGCAGCCGGCCCCGGTCGTCCACGGCCGGCTTGTAGAGCGTGGCGCGCAGCGCGCCCGACCGGGTCAGCACCCCGACCAGGCGGCCCTCGGCGTCCACCACCGGGGCGAGCCGCCGCCGGCCCGCCGAGAGCCGGTCGAAGCCGGTACGCGGGTCCGCGTCGGCCGGCACGGTGTGCAGCTCGGTGGACATCACGTGCCGGAGCTGGGCGAAGCGGTCCACCCCGACGGTGTCCGCCTCGGTGACCACGCCGAGCGGGCGGCCGGCCTCGTCCACCACGATCACCGCGCCGTGCGACCGCTTGGGCAGCAGGTGGATGGCGTCGCCCACGGTGTCCGTGGGGCCGAGCGTGATCGCGGTGTCGTGCACCAGGTGCCGCTGCTTGACCCAGGCGACGACGTTCGCCACCACCTCGATCGGGATGTCCTGCGGGATCACCGCGACGGCTCCGCGCCGGGCCACCGTCTCGGCCATCCGCCGGCCGGCCACCGCGGTCATGTTCGACACGACCAGCGGGATGGTGGTGCCGGTGCCGTCGGCCGAGGCGAGGTCGACGTCCAGCCGGGAGCCCACCTCGGAACGGTTGGGCGCCATGAAGACGTCGTTGTAGGTCAGGTCGTGCGCGGGGACCGCGCCATGAAGGAACCGCACCCGGCCATCATTCCTGCTCGCGGCCGGTCCCGCCGCCGCTGGTGGCCCAAACCACCCCCGGCCGGCGGGACCGCCGCGGACGTCAGGAGATGGTGCAGATGGCGGCGCCGGCGGTGATCACGGCGCCGACCTCGGCCGACAGGCCGCTGACCGTGCCGGCCTTGTGGGCGTGCAGCGGCTGCTCCATCTTCATCGCCTCCAGGACCACCACGAGGTCGCCCTCGGCGACGGTGTCCCCGTCCGCCACGGCGATCTTGACGATGGTGCCCTGCATCGGCGAGGTGAGCGCGTCTCCGCTGACCGCCGCGCCGGCCTTGGCGCCGCCGCCCCGGCGGGCCGGCTTCTTCCCGACGGGCGCGGCGACCGCCGTACCCGCGCCGAGGCCGGCCGGGAGGGTGACCTCCAGCCGCTTGCCGCCCACCTCGACCACGACGGTCTCGCGCTCGGCCGGGCCCTCCACGGCGCCGGCCGGGGCGGTGAAGGCCGGGACCGTGTTGTTCCACCCGGTCTCGATCCACCGGGTGTGCACGGTGAACGGCTCGGCGGTGAACGCCTCGTCGCGGACCACCAGGCGGTGGAACGGCAGCGCGGTGGCCATGCCCTCGACGACCATCTCGTCCAGCGCGCGGCGGGCCCGCTCCAGCGCCTCGGTGCGGGTCTCACCGACGATGATCACCTTGGCCAGCAGCGAGTCGAAGTTGCCGCCGATCACGTCGCCGGCCGAGATGCCGGTGTCCACCCGGACGCCCGGGCCGGTGGGCAGCCGCAGCGCCGTGATGGTGCCCGGGGCGGGCAGGAAGTTGCGGCCCGGGTCCTCACCGTTGATCCGGAACTCGATCGCGTGCCCGCGCGGCGTCGGGTCCTCGGTGAACCGCAGCTTCTCGCCGTCGGCGATGCGGAACTGCTCGCGGACCAGGTCGATGCCGGCCGTCTCCTCGGTCACCGGGTGCTCCACCTGGAGCCGGGTGTTGACCTCCAGGAAGGAGATGGTGCCGTCCGCGCCGACCAGGTATTCCACCGTGCCGGCGCCGTGGTAGCCGGCCTCCCGGCAGATCGCCTTGGCGCTGTCGTGGATCTGCCGGCGCTGGGCCTCGGTGAGGAACGGCGCGGGGGCCTCCTCGACCAGCTTCTGGTGCCGGCGCTGGAGCGAGCAGTCGCGGGTGCCCACCACGATCACGTTGCCGTGCTGGTCGGCCAGGACCTGCGCCTCGACGTGGCGGGGCTGGTCCAGGTAGCGCTCGACGAAGCACTCGCCCCGGCCGAACGCGGCGACCGCCTCGCGGGTGGCCGACTCGAACAGGTGCGGGATCTCCTCCATGGTGCGGGCCACCTTGAGGCCGCGCCCGCCGCCGCCGAAGGCCGCCTTGATGGCGACCGGCAGGCCGTGGTCGACGGCGAAGGCCATCACCTCGTCGGCGTTGCCCACCGGGTCCGGGGTGCCGGGGACCAGGGGCGCGCCGGCACGCTGGGCGATGTGCCGGGCGGTCACCTTGTCGCCGAGGTCGCGGATCGCCTGCGGGGTGGGGCCGATCCAGGTCAGCCCGGCGTCGATGACGGCCTGGGCGAAGTCGGCGTTCTCGGAGAGGAAGCCGTAGCCGGGGTGCACCGCGTCGGCGCCCGCCTTGGCGGCCACGTCGATGAGCTTGTCGATGCGCAGGTAGCTGTCGGCCGCCGTGTCGCCGCCCAGGGCGTACGCCTCGTCGGCGAGGGTGGCGTGCAGGGCGTCCCGATCGGAGTCCGCGTAGACGGCGACGCTCGCCAGGCCGGCGTCGCGGCAGGCGCGGATGACGCGGACGGCGATCTCGCCGCGGTTGGCGATGAGTACCTTGCGCACCTTGGTGGCTCCTCCCGAGGTCGTTGCCGGGAGTGTATCGGCCGGGGATTCGGCCCTAACGATCGCTCAGTGTGGGATGCCGCACTGTAGTCAAATTTGGCTATTACGCTTGTCGGGTGTCGGCAACGCGGATGATGATTCTGGGTCTGGTGCGGTGGATGCAGCCGGTGCACGGCTACGACGTACGCCGTGAGCTGCTGAGCTGGAGCGCGGACAAGTGGGCCAACGTGCAGCCCGGTTCGATCTACCACGCCCTGCGCAAGCTCACCGACGAGGGCCTGCTCCGGACCGTCTCCGTCGAGCAGGTCGGCGCCCGCCCCGCCCGCACCACCTACGAGGTGACGCCGAAGGGGGACGAGGAGTTCGAGACCCTGCTGCGGGCGCAGTGGTGGCAGCTCAACGAGCCGCCGGACCCGTTCGTGGCGGCCTTCTCGTTCCTGCCGGCCATGCCGCGCGACGAGGCCGCCGCGGCGCTGCGCAACCGGGCGAACCTGATCCGCGCCGGCGTCGAGTCGATGCGCGCCTCGTTGGACTCGGACTGGGTGCGCAACCGCAAGCCGGTGCACGTCGGCTGGATGTTCGAGCTCTGGCTGGCGCGAGCCGAGGCCGACATGGCCTGGTGCGAGCGGATCGCCGAGCGGATCGAGTCCGGAGTGTCGTACCTGCCTGCTGGGCTGGAGCAGGCCGAGGGATGGTCGGGCTGGACGGATGGCGCCGCTCCCAACGCGGAATAATCAACGTTGACCACAAGAGTTATATCGCGTTAGTCTCTGCGCGAGCCGTGGGGAAGCCGTGCGTCCTCCTCGCGGACCATCGGCGGCCGGTCGCGTCCGGCCCGGAGGACCAGGAGCAGACATGATCGAGACCAGGGGGCTGCGGAAGTCGTTCCGCTCCCGCGCGGGTCGCGAGACGAAGACCGTGGACGCGGTCCGTGGCGTCAACCTCGAGGTGGCCGAGGGGGAGATCTTCGGCTTCCTCGGCCCCAACGGCGCCGGCAAGACGACCACCCTGCGGATGCTCGCCACCCTCATCGAGCCGGACGGCGGCGAGGCCACCATCGCCGGCGCCGACCTGCGCAAGGACCCGGCCGAGGTGCGCCGGCGCATCGGCTACGTGGCCCAGGGTGGCAGCACGTGGGACGAGTCCACCGCCCGCGAGGAACTGGTGCTGCACGCCCGGCTCTACGGCATCTCCAAGGCCGAGGCGAACCGCCGCGCCACCCGCGCGCTGGACGCCTTCCAGCTCAGCGAGTACGCCGACCGCAAGTGCAAGACCTACTCCGGCGGCCAGCGCCGGCGGGTCGAGATCGCGCTCGGCATCATCCACGAGCCGAAGATCGTGTTCCTGGACGAGCCGACCACCGGCCTCGACCCGCAGAGCCGGGCGCACATGTGGGACGAGATCCGCCGGCTGCGCGCCGAGGGCATGACGGTCTTCATCACCACGCACTACCTCGACGAGGCCGATGCGCTCTGCGACCGGATCGCGATCATGGATCACGGCGAGGTGGTCGCGGAGGGCACCCCGGCCGAGCTGAAGCGCGAGATCTCCGGCGAGGTGGTGCTGGTCGGCCTCGACGCCGCCGCCACCCCGCAGGCCGCCGAGCTGCTCGACACCGAGGCGTACGTCAGCAAGCTGGAGACCGCCGACGAGGGCGGCCTGCGCCTCTACGTCGACGAGGGCGCCACCGCCATCCCGCAGGTGCTGCGCCGCCTCGACCACGCCGGGCTGGAGCTGCGCTCGATCGAGCTGCACCGCCCCAGCCTCGACGACGTCTTCCTCACCAAGACCGGCCGCTCGCTGCGCGAGTCCTGAGCATCGGGAGCACTGTCATGAAACTCGCCCGCGACACCTGGCTGATCTTCCAGCGCCAGATCCAGCTGCTGCTGCGCAACCCCGTGTGGGTCTTCGTCGGCGTCTTCCAGCCGGTGATGTACCTGCTCCTCTTCGCCCCGCTGCTCAAGCCCGCGCTGCGGGTGTCGACCCAGGCCGAGGCGTACAAGATCTTCGTACCCGGCCTGCTCGTGCTGCTAGCCATCTTCGGCGGCCTGTTCCAGGGCTTCGGCCTGATCGCCGAGCTGCGCGCCGGGGTCATCGAGCGGTCCCGGGTCACCCCGGTCAGCCGGCTCGCCCTGCTGCTCGGCCGCTCGCTGCGGGACGTGGTCTCGCTGATCGCGCAGGCGATCATCATCACCCTGCTGGCACTCCTGTTCGACCTGCGCGTCTTCATCGGCTACCTGCTGCTCGCGTACCTGATGCTGGCCCTCATCGCGCTGATGACCTCGGCCGTCTCCTACGGCGTCGCACTCAAGGTCAAGAGCGAGGACGCGCTCGCCCCGCTGATGAACACCGTCGCCCAGCCGGTGCTGCTGCTCTCCGGCATCCTGCTGCCGCTCATGTACGCCCCCGGCTGGCTCCAGGGCGTCGCCGACTGGAACCCGTTCTCCTGGGCGGTCGACGGCACCCGGGCGCTCTTCGCCGGTGACCTGGCCAACGACAAGGTCTGGCAGGGGTTGACGATCATCGCGGTGCTGGCCGTCGCCGGGGTGGTCTGGGCCGCCCGGCAGTTCGCGCGCAGCGTTCGCTGAGGCGGACGAGAGCTGCCTCTCAACCAGGGCGGGGTGCCGGCCGCGCGCGCGTAGCGTGAGGCCGGTGCCCCGCCTCACCCGTGACCGGACGACCTGGCTGACCTACGCCCAGCTGGGAATGTGGGGCTTCTTCCTCTACGGGTTCGGCCCCGTCGTCCCGCTGCTCCGGGACGAGCAGGGCACCAGCGCCGCCGTGGCCGGGCTGCACAGCACCGGCATCGCGGTCGGCGCGCTGGCCGGCGGCGCGCTCTTCGCGCCCGCGGCCCGCCGCGTCGGCCGTGGCCCGGCCATCTGGCTCGGCCTCGCCGGCGTGGCCGTCGGTGTCACCGCGCTCGGCCTGCTCCACCCGCTGCCCGCCACCCTCGCCGCCGTCGCGGTGATCGCCACCTTCGGCATGATGGTGATCAGCGGAGTCAGCGTCGTGCTCACCGCCCACCACGGGCCCGCCGCACCGGCCGCACTCACCGAGGCCAACGCCGCCTGCGCCGGCATGGGCATCCTCGCGCCGCTGGTCATCGGCGCGACCGTGGACGCCGGTCTCGGCTGGCGGCCCGCGATGGCCGCCGAGGTCGGGCTGATCACCCTGGTCGCCCTCGCCGCCGTGACCTTCCGGGTACGCCTGCCGAAAAGCGCCCCCGCTACCGCGGCTGCCGGCGACCCGACCGCGCCCTCCGTTCGCCCGATCTTGGGCACTTCCCGTTCGCCTCGAACGGACACTGTCCAAGATCGCGCCCGTCCGGCCACCGGCCAAGCCGGTTCGGCGCGGCTGCCGCGGGCGTACTGGATCGCCTGGGTGCTCATGTCGGTCACCGGGTCGATCGAGGTCTGCCTGTCGCTCTGGACCGCGGACGTGCTCCGTACCCACGCCGGCCTCAGCGCCGGCGGGGCGTCGGCGGCCGTCGCCGCGATCGTCTGCGGCATGTTCGCCGGCCGGCTGGCCGGCGGCCGGCTCGCGCTGCGCTGGCCGCCGGTGCCGCTGCTGCTCGGCGCGCTGACCGTCTCCCTGGCCGGGTTCGCGCTGTTCTGGTCCGCCCCGGTGGGCTGGCTGGCCGTCGCCGGCCTGGTCGTGCTCGGGCTGGGCAACGCCCTGCACTACCCCCTGGCGATCTCCATCGCCCTCGCCGCCGCCGGGCCGGCCGCCGACAAGGCGGCCGGCTGGGCGTCGTACTCCATGGGGGTGGGCTTCGGGATCGCGCCGGTCGCGCTCGGCTGGGTGGCCGACGGCGTCGGCCCGCACCTGGCCTTCCTGCTCCTGCCCGGCTTCATCGCCGCGGCCATCCTGCTCACCGTGCGCCTCGGCCGCGCGTTGCGCCTGCCCGCACCCGGCGACGACCGCACCCCGGTCGCCGCCGCCGCGTGACCGCCGGACCGGCTGTGCCCGGTCAGAGCACCCGGGCCAGGGTCACGCCGTCGGCGATGGGGAGCATGACAACCTCGACGCGGACGTCGGCGAGGATCTCGTCGTTGAAGGCGGCGATCGCGCGGTCGTCGGCGTTCTGCGGCGCGAGCACCCGCCCGCCGCGCAGCGTGTTGTCCACCGCGATCACCGCCCCCGGACGCATCCGGGGCACCAACTCGTCCCAGTAGACCGGGTAACCGATTTTGTCGGCGTCGATGAACGCGAAGTCCAGGTAACGCTCCCGCGGCAACTCGTGGAGGGTGTCCTTCGCCGGGCCGATGCGCAGCTCGATCCGGTCCTCGACGCCCGCCCGCGCCCAGTACCGCCGGGCCACACCCGTGTACTCCTCCGAAATGTCGAAGCAGGTCAGCCGGCCGCCCTCGGCGAGGCCCCGGGCGATGGCCAGCGAGGAGAGGCCGGTGAACGTGCCCACCTCCACCGCCTGCCGGACGCCGAGCAGCCGGGTCAGGAAGGTCAGGAACGCGGCCTGCTCCGGCGCGACCTGCATGTCCGCCTGGGCGGGAAGGGCGGCGCGGGTCTCCTCGGCCAGCTCCCGGACGATCTCGTCGGGGGCGGACCCGTGCGCCACGAGGTACGCGTGCAGTTCCGGGGTCAGCGGCAACGGCTTCGTGCTCATGACCGGACGTTAGCCGAGATGTTCGATGTCCTGGCCCCCGGGCGCAACCTTCGTCCACAGGTCGGTGATGTTCAGCCCCAACTCGCCGAGGAGACCGCGCAGCAGAGGCAGGGACAGCCCCACCACGGTGCCCGGGTCGCCCTCGATGCCGGTCAGGAACGCCCCGCCCAGCCCGTCGATGGTGAACGCCCCGGCCACCGCCAGCGGCTCACCCGTCGCCACGTACGCGGCGATCTCCGCGTCGCTGATGTCGGCGAAGTGCACGGTGGTCGAGGCCACCCCCTCCGCCCGGGACTCGTGCGTCGCGTCGAGCAGGCAGTGGCCCGTGTGCAGCACCCCGCTACGCCCGCGCATCCGCTGCCAGCGCCGGGTGGCGTCCGCGGCGTCCGCCGGCTTGCCCAGAATCTCCCCGTCGAACGCCAGCACCGAGTCACAGCCGAGCACCAGCGTCCGCTCGTCCGGGTCGGGACGCAGCCGGCCCCGCACCGCCTCCGCCTTCAGCCGGGCCAGCTCCAGGCACAGCTCCTCGGCGCGGTCGGTGACCACCTGCGACTCGTCGACGCCGCTCACCAGCACGTCGGGTTCGATCCCGGCGGCCTGGAGCAGCTTGCGGCGGGCGGGACTCTGCGAGGCGAGCACGAGGCGCAGCGGCACGGAGGTCGACATCCCACCGACGCTACCGGCTGATCCGCGGCGGCGGGTCGCCGGCGCGTCGACGCCGCCGCCAGACCAGGTAGCCGCCGCCCGCTGCCAGCAGCACACCCAGCGTCGCCAGCCCGCGCGCGGTGCCGTTGTCCTCCTTCTCGGCCGCGCTCGCGGGAGGCATCGTGACCGACGGCGTTTCGAAGCCGAGAGGGGGGACGTCGGCGGTGAGGGCGGCGACCAAATCGATGACCCCGTAGCCGTACTCGTCGTCGCGGCCGGGTGGGCCCTTGTCGATCGCGGTGGCGGTCAGGCGGTGAGCGACCTCCTCGGCGGGGAGGTTGGGGTACTTGGACCGGATCAGGGCTGCCGCACCCGCCACGATGGCCGTGGCCCCCGAGGTGCCGGTCCCCTTTGAATACTTGCCGCCGTAGCTGGTGCTGTAGATGTCGACGGCAGGAGCCACGACATCGATCTCCGGGCCCGCAACTGAAATCGGCGCGTGCTCGCCTAGCCGGTTAGTGCCCCCGACCGCAATCACTCCCTGCTCCCGGGCCGGGTAGCCGACGTAGGGGTCTTCCGGCGCATTTCCTGCAGCCGCAACCAACACTACATCCGCCGACACCGCATCCTTGATCGCCCTGATCAATTCCGGGCTTGCCCCTCCGCTGCTGGAGATGCAAATAACGTCCGCGCCCTTCGCAACTGCGAATTCGATGCCTTCGGCCAAGGCATCTGCGGTACCAATGTTGTCAGCGCCGGAAGATTTAATTGGTAGAATTTTCGCGCGTGGGGCTAGCCCCAGCGCGCCGGTGCCGTCTTTTTGGCCATGGGCGGCGATCAGGCCGGCCATGTTTGTTCCGTGGCTGTTGGCATCGCTGCGTCCGTCGCCGGACATGCCGGGAATCGTTGTAGTGCCGGCCAGCAGGTTCGCGCGAAGGTCTCGGTGTGGATCGACTCCGGTGTCGGCGACGGCAACTACCACTCCATCGCCCTGACTGACCTGGTTCGCCTCACGCACCTTCAAGTAACGCAGGTGCCACTGGTCAGCGCGGATGCGAGCAGCGGCGTCAGGAGCATTATTGAAGATGGTGCGGGGACCTGGGGAGGCTGCAACAGACAAAACCAGAGCGGAGACTGCAAGAAAAACTCCTGCTTTCACCGGTCAAAGCCGATTGCTGGGCCGGGATCAATTGGCCCGTCCTCCTCTGGCGGCAGCACGACAGGGCTGACGCCCTTCTCAGTCTCCCAGGGGTTGTCCGGGTCCCACGTTTGGCTGCCCTGCTTATCCCGCTCGTGTGGGCTACGGCCGCTCGTGAAAGGGGAACCTCCGATTGGGGAGGGGCTGTTTGCTGCACTGAACTGGGTTGCCCGTCCTCCGCCCGGTCTGGAACCGGCGGCGCCGGTTGGCGAAGTGCCAGCGCCACCTCCACCGATCAGCCCGCCAACTGGGTTGATGCGGCGTGGGGAGCTCGGGCCGACTGGTTGACCGACACCTCCGCCTGGCAGGCCTCCGATCACTCCGTTGGGCGGCACCGGCCGAGGGGTACTCGGTGGCGTCACGCGAGGAGAGTTGTTCGGTAGGTCATTCATGCCACGGTTGGGCGGAATCGTTGATCCTCCGAGGCGAGTGGAGGGAGTCTTCCCAATTCCTACGCTCGGGGGAAGTGTAGAAGGTGCCGTCACGCCGGACGTCGCGGTTGGAGGTGCGATGTTGGGCAGATTTGGTTGGGGGGACACATGAGTTAGTCCTGAACCGGCCCCACCCAATACCGGTCCGGCTCCCACCGATGGGCTGGAGGGGTTGAAAGGCGAGGGTGTCTGCCTAGATCCATTTGTAGGCCGACGGGAAGAGTTGGTGCTTCCTGCCGTCGATACCGGCATCGGGACGACGGGAGGAATCATGGGCGCTGCTTCGCCGTACACGTCGGGGTCGTTGGTCTGACGACCCGGCCGAATTGGTGCTGGTGGGCGCTGGAGCATGACTTGGGCTTGTTGGAGTTCGCCACTCAGCCCCGTCATCAACCCCCGCGCCCGCACGTTCAGCTGCTCAAGGTCCGCGTCCGTCACCGGCGGCTTCTCCGGCATCCGGCTCCCCGCCACCGCCTTCGGGTCGGCGAGCACCGCCTCGTACGCCTGCTTCTGCCGCACCTTCTCCGCGTACTCGTCGAAGAGCGGTTCGAGTTCGGCCCGGGTGCTGCCGATGGCGCGGGTGGCGGCGGCGAGCGCGTCGTAGTTCGCGGCGGCGGCGTCGTGGGTGCGCTGCACCTGGTCGATGAGCTGGTCGAGTTCACCGAGGTACGCGCGCGCGGCGGCGTTGGTCTCCGGCGGCCACGCCTCGGCGAGCCCGCGCCGGTATTCGCGCAGCCGGCTGACGTGGGCCAGGGCGAGGTCGCAGACCTTGCGCCAGCCGGCGACCTGCTTCCACTGGCCGGTGGTGTCCTGGTCCTGGAGGCACGCCCACATGCTGCGCACGTCCATGAGGTGCCAGTCGGTGAGCCCGGAGGTGCGTCCGCTGCCCCGTTCGATCACGGCAGGACCACCCGCCCCTGTTCGGATGCCGTGGGATCGGTCAGTGGCGGCACCGGGCGGGCGGCCGCGGCGGACGGCGTGGCCAACGCCCGTTCCACGTCGGCCACCCGGGCCGAGGAGAAGGCGTCGGAGTCGCCGTAGGTCGTGGCGATCTGGCCGGCGGCGCCGGCGAGCCGGCCGGTGGCCGGGGCCAGGTCCCAGACCATGGTGACGGTGGCCTTCTGGGTCTCGTGGTGGGCCTGGAGGAACTGGACCAGCTCGATGAACGCGTCGGCCGGGTTGGGGACGGGAGCCTTCATGTCGTCGGCGATGTACGACAGGTGGGGGGCGTAGTTGCGGCTGACCTCGTCCTGGAGCCGGTCGGCGAACTCGCGCATCCGTCGGATGTCGGCCTCGATGCCGCCGTAGTCACGCAGCCAGCCGGCCGGCTGGTTGTCCTCCGGGATCATCGACCCTCCCTGCCCGTCACCGCACGGTTTCCCTGAGTGAGGTTAATCGCTCGGCGCGGATCCCGGCAGTCCTGATGCGGGGGTGCGTACCCGGGAAGGGTCAGCGGGGGAGGCCGGAGGCGCGCCACGCGCCGGGGCCGGCGGCCGGGGCCGCGCCGGCCGGACGGGCGCTCCGCGCCCACTGCGACACGGCGGCAGGCGGGGTGGCCGCGGCCGGTCGGGTCCGCACCACGATCGCGCCGACCAGGGCGGCCAGCTCGTCGGCGGTGGGCACGCCGCGGACGATCCGGAACAGCGGCTCTTCGGCAGACATGCCGACAGGGTACGCGTCCAGAACTTGACCTTCACCGCACAGTGGCGTGCCGCCGGTGTAGCCGTCGGGGCTGACGGGTACGGTCTTCAGCGATGTCTAGCGCGCTTCCCCAACTCGTCGCCGATCGGTACCGGCTCATCTCGCCGCTCGGCCAGGGCGGCATGGGTCGGGTGTGGAAGGCGCGCGACGAGGTGCTGCACCGCGACGTGGCGATCAAGGAACTCGTCCCGCCGCCCAGCCTCACCCCGGAGGAGCGCCGCGAGATGCGGGAACGCTCGCTGCGGGAGGCCCGGGCCATCGCCCGGCTCAACAACGTCAACGTGGTCCGCATCTTCGACGTGCTGCGCACCGACGGCGATCCGTGGATCGTCATGGAATACGTGCCGTCGAAGTCGTTGCAGGACACCATCGCCGAGGACGGCCCGGTCACGCCGGCGAAGGCCGTGGAGATCGGTCTGGGCGTGCTGGGCGCGCTGAAGGCCGCGCACAAGGCCGGCATCATGCACCGCGACGTGAAGCCGGGCAACGTGCTGCTCGGCGACGACGGGCGCGTGGTGCTCACCGACTTCGGCCTCGCCACCATCCCGGGCGACCCGAACGTCACCCGCACCGGCATGGTGCTGGGCTCGCCCGCGTACATCGCGCCGGAGCGGGCGAAGGACGGCACGGCCGGGCCGGAGGCCGACCTCTGGTCGCTGGGTGCCACGCTCTACGCCGCCGTCGAGGGCAAGTCGCCCTACGCGCGGCCGTCGGCGATCGCGACCCTGGCCGCGCTCGCCACCGAGCCGCTGCCGCCGCCGAAGAACGCCGGGCCGCTGAAGCCGGTGCTCCAGGGCCTGCTGCGCAAGGACCCGGAGGAGCGGATCACCGCCGAGATCGCGGAGCGCCTGCTGCGCAAGGCCGCGGGGCGGCGGGCCAAGGGCATCTCGCTGCTGGACGGCGTACGCCGGCCGGGGCCGAACGGCCCGCGCGTGCCGCGGCCGCCGCTGGTGCCGGCGCCGCGCCCGGCCGACGACCAGGCCGAGCGGCCGGCAACCCCGGCGCCACGCAAGCCCGACGGGGGTACGTCCGCGGCCGCCGTCGCCGGCGGCGCGGCGGTCGCCAACGAGACGGCGAAGGTGCCGGCCGGCTCGGACGCCGTGCCGACCGCCAAGGTGTCCCCGCCGGTCGCCGAGGCGACCACCAAGCTCGACGCCGCGCCGGCGGTCGACGAGACCCGGGTGGACGGTGCCGATCCGGCGCTCGACGAGACGCGGCTGGACGGCGAACCGGTGGTGGAGCCGCCGGCGCCGCCGAAGAACCCGACCTCCGTGCTGGCCGAGCCGGTGAGCCCGGCGCCGTCGACGGGCCGGGCCGCGGTGATCCCGGGGGAGAAGCCGGAGCGCAACCGGCGCAACCTGCTGATCGGCGCGCTGGTGCTGGTGCTGCTGGTCGGCCTCGCGGTGGCCGTGCCGCTGCTGAACAACGGCGACGACGACCCGAAGGGCGGGAACGGGGCCACCGCCACCTCGACGGCCCCGGCGCCGGCCCCGCCCGGTCCGGCGACGAGTGACACGCCCTCCTCGACCGCGCCGACCAGTGCCGCGCCCAGCGTGACCCCGTCGGCGTCGGCGACGCCCTCGGCCGCTGCCGGCGCCCTGCCCGCCGGCTGGCACTACTACAAGGGCTCGAACGGCTTCCAGGTGCCGGTCCCCGACGGCTGGCAGGCCCGGGTCCGCTCCGACAACGTCGTGCTCTACGAGGTCGGTGGGGCGCGGCGGGTGCTGTTCGTCCAGTGGACCCCCACGCCCAAGAAGGACGCGTACGCCGACTGGCAGGCGCAGGAGTCGAGCCGCCGGAACTACGTCGACAACTACAAGCTGGTCGGGATCACGCGCTGCGACGGCTACTACCGCACGTGCGCCGATTGGGACTGGCTGGAGACGCGCAACAGCGGCACCCGCTTCCATGTCCGCAACCGGGGCGTGGCCACCGCCAGCAACCGGGGCTTCGCCCTGCGCTGGGAGGTCCCGGCCGACGCCTGGCAGGCCAACCTGGCCAACTGGGAGATCATCACCAAGGGGTTCAAGCCCGATCGGGTGAACTGACCCGGCAAATCCCGCCGTTGCGAAACTGACTCGCATGGCCTTCCGTCCTCGGGGGTATTGAGACCGCGACGACGGAAGGAGGTACGACATGGGTTACCGACGCAAGGACACGGGTCCCCGGCTGGCACTGTGGATGCTCGTCGCGCTCGGGGACGTGGTCCTGCTGCTGATCAGCGCCGGTCTCTCCGCGCCGGTCGCGGTGCTCGGTGTCGTCGCCCTCACCGTCGCGGGGGTGGCGGTGTGGCGGCTGGCCCGCCGGACCACCCTGGCCGGTCGGGGCGCGGTCCCCGTGCCGGTCGGCTCGCGACGCAGGGCGTGACCGCACGATCAGGACGGCAGTGGCGGCAGCCGGACCAGCTATCGACCTCGGTCGTAGCCGATCCCGCTGCCGCCGACTGGCGACTGTGGGGGTCGGTCAGGTGTTGTTGGCCAGGGCGATCAGCCGGGTCCGGTCACCGTTCCAGTAGTTGCGGTCGACGTTGCCGCTGATCCCGGAGACGGCGCCGCTGCTGGTGTACTGCCAGAAGCTCCAGAACGGGGCGCCGGCCGGCAGGGTGCCCACGGTGCTGGACCACCGGGCGACCCACAGCGGGTGGTTGGCCCACGGGGCGGTCCAGCTGCCGGTGCACTGGTTCCACCAGCTGGTGGTGGTGTAGATGACCGCGTACCGGCCGGTGCGGGACCGGTAGGTGTTGAGGAAGTCCTGGACCCAGTTGCGCATGCCGGTGGTGGTCAGGCCGTAGCAGTAGCCGCCCGCGTAGGGGTTGCCCTCCAGGTCGAGCGCGGCGGGCAGCGTGCGGCTGTCGGCCGACCAGGCGCCGCCGTTGGAGGCCAGGTAGTTGGCCTGGGTCGAGCCGGCGGAGATGTTCGGCCGGGCGAAGTGGTACGCCCCGCGGATGACCCCGGCGTTGTAGGCGTTGACGTAGTTCGCGTTGAAGTTCGGGTCCTTGTAGCTCGTGCCCTCGGTGGCCTTGATGAAGGCGAACTGGATCCCGGCGTTGCGCACGCTGGTCCAGTTGATGCTGCCCTGGTAGCGCGAGACGTCGATGCCGGGGGTGGTCGCCGCGGCGGCCGGTCCGGCGGTCGCGAACAGGGCCGCTGCCGCGGTGGCGGCGACGGTCAGGCCGGCGGCGAGCAACCGGCGCATGGAGAGTCTGGTACGAGCCATCGATGCCTCCAAGTACGTCAATGATTGACGCCAATCTTTGGAGGTAAGTGCCCTAGATCGCAAGAGGGCTTAAAGAATTTTTCATAGACGGTTGTCGTCGCCTGTCCGGCCCCCACGAGACGGGCCCTCCAACGGGACGGCTCCGGCCGGTAGGCTCCCCGCCCATGCCTCTGATCGACGGCCTCACCACCCTCTGGGACAAACTGCTCGGCGCCCAGCCGGACCCGCCGCCGCTGCTGGTGCTGCTCACCGCCGTCGTCGCGGTGGTGGTGGTCTTCACCCGGCTGCCCTGGCGGATCGCCCGCAACGCGGTGACCATCGCGCACGAGGGCGGCCACGCACTGGTGGCCCTGCTGACCGGCCGGAAGCTGCGCGGCATCCGGCTGCACTCGGACACCTCCGGTCTCACCCTCTCCGCCGGCCGCCCCTCCGGCCCGGGGATGATCCTCACCCTGCTCGCCGGATACGTGGCCCCGTCGCTGATCGGTCTGGCCGGGGCGTGGCTGCTCGCCGGCAACCGGATCACCCTGCTGCTCTGGGTCGCGGTGGCGCTGCTGCTGGCCATGCTCGTGATGATCCGCAACGTCTTCGGCGTGCTGTCGCTTCTGGTCACCGGCGGCGTGGTGCTGGCCGTCTCCTGGTACGCCTCGCCGCAGGTGCAGGCGGCGTTCGCCTGGACGTCGGTCTGGTTCCTGCTCTTCGGTGGCGTCCGCCCGGTGATCGAGCTGCAACGGCTGCGCAGCCGGGGGCGGATGCCCGAGTCGGACGCGGACCAACTCGCCCGGCTCACCCCCTTCCCGCCGCTGTTCTGGGTGACCGTGTTCCTGCTGGTCAGCCTGGCCGCGCTCGGCGCCGGCGCGCTGCTGCTCACCGGCCCGATCCTCACCGACGCCGGCCTGACGATCTGAGCGGCGCGACGCCCGCCCCGGATCGCTGCCGACTTCGCCGCGCGACCGCCGAGCCTCTCGCCGGACCGTCACCTTTCGGGTGTGCAGTGGATCACCGGGCGGCGTGGGGCGGGGAGGGGCAGAATCGGACGCGTGCGATACATGATCATCGGGGCGGGCGCGGTCGGCGGCACCATCGGCGTACGGCTGGGGGAGGCCGGCCGGGACGTCACGCTGGTGGCCCGCGGCGCGCACCTGGACGCGCTCCGGGAGCGGGGTCTGACCCTGCGGACGCCCGACGGCACGGTGACCAGCCGGCTGCCCGCGGTGGCCGGACCGGACGGCCGCCCGCTGCCGGCGGACACCGTGCTGGTGCTCACGGTCAAGTCCCAGGACACCGCGGCGGCCCTGGCGACCTGGGTGGACACCCCGGTCGAGGGTGGCGGCACGGCGGGCGAGCGGCTGCCTGTCGTGCTGGCGCAGAACGGCGTCGCCAACGAGCCGGCCGCGCTGCGGCTGTTCGCCCGGGTGCACCCGGTCTGCGTCTGGCTGCCCGCCACCCACCTGGAACCCGGCGTGGTGGTGGCGAACGGGTACCCGCACCCGGGGATGCTGCACCTGGGCCGCTACCCGTCCGGCGCGGACGACACGAGCCGCGCCGTCGCCGCGGACCTGACCGCCGCCGGGTTCGTGGCGCCGGTCCGCGACGACGTGATGCGCTGGAAGTACGGCAAGCTCCTGGCCAACCTCGGCAACGGTCTCCAGGCGCTGCTCGGCCCGGAGGTGCCCGAGCCGCTGGTCGCCCGGGTACGCGCCGAGGGGGAGGAAGCGCTGGCCGCCGCCGGCATCGCGCACACCACCCGCGCCGAAGAGGCCGCCGAGCGGGGCGACCGGGTGGGGCACCGGCCGGTCGACGGCGAGGAGCGGGCCGGCGGCTCCACCTGGCAGAGCCTGGCCCGGGGCGCCGGCTCCGCCGAGGCGGACCACCTCAACGGCGAAATCGTGCTGCTCGGCCGGCTGCACGGGGTGCCCACCCCGGCCAACGCGGCCGTCCAGACCGCCGTCCGCCGGGCGGTCCGGGAGCGTATCCCGGCCGGCGGCTTCCCCCGTGCCGAGCTGGAGAAATTGGTCGGCTGACCGGGCAACCGCGGCCCGGGTGCCAGGCGTCTCCCCTGCGACCGCCACGGGGGAGGTAGCAGGGTGCCGGACGTCGACGGGTTCGACGAGTTCTACCGGGGCAGCCGACAACGGCTGCTCGGCTTCGTCTACGTGCTCACCGGCAACCTCGCCGAGGCCCAGGACGCCGTGCAGGAGGCGTATATCCGGGCCTGGCAGCGCTGGTCGACGGTGCGCGGGTACGACGACCCGGAGGCGTGGGTGCGGGTGGTGGCCAGCCGGATCGCGGTGAGCCGCTGGCGCAGCCTGCGCAGCCGCGCCCGGGCCTACCTGCGGCACGGTGCGGAGGAGAGCATCCCGGGGCCGAGCACCGACACCGTCGAGGTGGTGGCCGCGCTGCGCCGGCTCCCCGAGGAGCAGCGCACGGCCATCGCGCTCTACTACCTGTGCGGCATGCCGGTGGCCGAGGTGGCCCGGGAGACCGAGGCGCCGGTCGGCACGGTGAAGGCGCGGCTCTCCCGGGGGCGGGCCGCCCTCGCCGGGCTGCTCGCTGTCGTGGATCTGGAGGAGGCTGCCGATGCGTGACGATGACCCGACCTTCGTCGAGCTGATGCAGCGGGAGCTGCACGCCGTGCGCTGGCCGGAGCCGGCGGAGCTGCGGGCGCGGGCCCGGCGCCGCAGCCGGCGCACGGCGCTGGCGGCGGCGCTGGCCGTGCTGGCGGTCGCCTCGGGGACCGCGCTGGTGGAGGCCGGGCGGGCCGCTCCACACACCGCGCTGCCGGCCGCCGCGCCGGCGTCGGCGGAGCCCACCGCGACCCCCTGGACCGCCACCGAGGTGCCCGCGGAGGTGCTGCTGGCGCCGGCGGACCTTGGGACCAGGACCGGGGTCCCGTTGACCGAGGCCGGCGTCCGCGAGGACGTCCGGCTCGACGACCTGCTGCTGTACTGCCGGAAGCACCAGAGCCTGTCGACGGATTGGGCGCAGTCCCGGTACTCCCGGTCGGTGACCATCCTGCGCGAGCGTCCGGCGGCCGACGAGCAGCGGACGGACCAGGTGCTGGCCATGCAGGACGTCTACCGGGTCGCCCCGGACGTGGCCGACCGGGTCTTCGCCGGGATGGGCGAGCTGCTCGCGCCGTGCCGCCAGTGGCGGTTCAGCGGCCCGACCCAGTGGCGGGGCAGGACGGTCAACGCGCAGGTCGTCCAGTCCTGGCAGGAGGTCGACCACGACTTCGCCGGGGACGACTCGGTGCTGCTGCGGCACACGGTCGGCCCGGCCCGCAACCTGGACACCGGGAAGCCGTTGGGCGATCTGAGCAAGCCGAACAGCCGGGTGGTGCTCCGGGTCGGCGACCTCGTCAGCGTGATCCAGGTCGGGCGGGACGGCACAGAGGCCGACCTGCGGAAGCTGGCCGTGGTGGCGGCCGGCCGGATGTGTTCCGCCGCCCACCCGCGCTGCTGACGCGACGGCCCCCCACCGACTGAGGAGGTGGGGGGCCGCCGGGGCGTCCGCGTCAGAGCGGGATGTTGCCGTGCTTCTTCGGCGGCAGGGTCTCGCGCTTGGTGCGCAGCACCCGCAGCGCCCGCACGACCTGGGTACGCGTCTCGTGCGGCGGGATCACCCCGTCGACGTACCCGCGCTCGGCGGCGATGTACGGGTTGGCCAGGGTGTCCTCGTACTCGGCGATCTTCTCGGCCCGGACGGCGGCCGGGTCCTCGGCGTTGGCCAGGTCCGAGCGGTAGAGGATGTTCACCGCGCCCTGCGCGCCCATCACCGCGATCTGCGCGGTCGGCCAGGCGAAGTTGAGGTCCGCGCCCAGGTGCTTGGAGCCCATGACGTCGTACGCGCCGCCGTACGCCTTGCGGGTGATGACGGTGACCTTCGGGACGGTGGCCTCGGCGTACGCGTAGATGAGCTTCGCGCCCCGCCGGATGATGCCGTCCCACTCCTGCCCGGTGCCGGGAAGGAAGCCGGGAACGTCCACGAACGTCAGCACCGGGACGTTGAACGCGTCGCAGGTGCGCACGAACCGGGCCGCCTTCTCCGACGCGGCGATGTCCAGGGTGCCGGCGAACTGCATCGGCTGGTTGGCCACCACGCCGACCGGGCGCCCCTCGACCCGGCCGAAGCCGACCACGATGTTCTGCGCGTAGAGCGGCTGGACCTCCAGGAACTCGCCGTCGTCGAGGACGTGCTCGATGACCCGGTGCATGTCGTACGGCTGGTTGGCCGAGTCCGGGATCAGCGTGTCCAGCTCCCGGTCCTCGTCGGTGATCTCCAGCTCCGCCGGGGCGTCGAAGACCACCGGCTCGTCGAGGTTGTTCGACGGCAGGTACGACAGCAGCGCCTTGACATACTCGATCGCGTCCTCCTCGTCGGTGCCGAGGTAGTGCGCGTTGCCGCTGCGGGCGTTGTGCGTGCGGGCGCCGCCCAACTCCTCCATGCCCACGTCCTCGCCGGTGACGGTCTTGATGACGTCGGGGCCGGTGATGAACATGTGCGAGGTCTGGTCGACCATCACGGTGAAGTCGGTGACCGCCGGGGAGTAGACCGCGCCACCCGCGCACGGGCCCATGATCAGCGAGATCTGCGGGATGACGCCGCTGGCCCGCACGTTGCGGAAGAAGATCTCGCCGTAGAGGCCGAGCGAGGCGACGCCCTCCTGGATCCGCGCGCCGCCCGAGTCGTTGATGCCGACGACCGGGCAGCCGATCTTCATGGCGAGGTCCATGAGCTTGACGATCTTCTCGCCGAAGACCTCGCCCAGGGAGCCGCCGAAGACGGTGAAGTCCTGCGCGAAGACGCAGACCTGCCGGCTGTCCACCGTGCCGTAGCCGGTCACCACCCCGTCCCCGTACGGGCGGGTCTTCTCCAGCCCGAAGTTGGTCGAGCGGTGCCGGGCGAATTCGTCCATCTCGACGAAGGAGCCCTCGTCGAGGAGCATCTCGATCCGCTCCCGAGCGGTCTTCTTGCCCCGCGCGTGCTGCTTCTCGACCGCGCGCGCCGACCCGGCGTGCACCGCCTCGTCGAGCCGTCGCTCCAGGTCCGCCAGCCTGCCGGCGGTCGTGTGGATGTTGATCCCGGTCTCGGTAGTCACCCAGGGAATATAACGATGGTTCAGGTGGGTGACGCTGTGCAGTGCGCCTCACCGCTTCCGGACGACCGGCCGGCGCGCGGGCCGTAGGCTGGCGGGATGCCCGGCTCGCCGTACACCGATCTGGACCGCCCGCCGCTGTCCGCGGCCCGGCTGCAACGCGCGCTGGTCGCCCCGAACGGGCCCTGGCGCCGGCTGGAGCTGCGCGCCGAGACCGGCTCGACCAACGCCGACGTGGCCGAGGCCGCCCGGGCCGGCGAACCGGAGGGCCTCGTGGTGGTCGCCGAGCGGCAGACCGCCGGCCGGGGCCGGCGCGGCCGGGTGTGGCAGTCGCCGCCCCGGGCCGGCCTCGCGACCAGCGTCCTGCTCCGGCCCGGTGAGGCCGACGCGGAGCGCGGCTGGTCGCCCGTGCCACCGCAGGGGTACGGCTGGCTGCCGCTGCTGGCCGGCGTCGCGCTGGTCGAGGCGGTGGCCCTGCTGGCCGAGCTGGACGCCCGGCTCAAGTGGCCGAACGACCTGCTGCTCGACGGCGCGAAGTGCGCCGGGGTGCTCGCCGAGGCGGTGCCCGGCGCGGGGCCGGACCAGCCGCCCGCGATCGTGGTGGGAATCGGCCTCAACGTGACCCTGCGCGCCGACGAGCTGCCGGAGAACCCGACCGGGCTGCCGGCCACCTCGCTCCAGCTCGCCGGTGCCGCCGCCACCGACCGGGACCCGCTGCTGCGCGCCCTGCTGCGCTCGCTCGCCGACTGGTACGAGCGCTGGCGCGACGCCGGGGGCGATGCGGTCGCCAGCGGCCTGCGGGACGCGTACCTGGCGGCCTGCGCCACGGTCGGCCGGGAGGTGCGGGTGCTGCTCCCGGACGGCCGGGAGGTGCGCGGCACCGCCACCGGCGTCGACCCGGACGGGCAGCTGCTGGTGGATGGCCCCGAGGGCCAGCTCCGCCTGGCCGCGGGCGACGTGCTGCACCTGCGGTGAGAGGACGGCCCCGCCAACACCCGCCGCGCGGCTGATCCGGGGACGTGCGCCGACCGGTTACGGTCAGCGCGTCCTGTTGTGCCGAGGAGGTTCCCGTGGCGTTCCCCGAAGACGTGCTCACCGAGGACGAGCACGTCGTGCTGCATCTCCACCCGCACTGGAAGGCCCTGATCCGGCCGATCCTGGTGCTGGTGCTCGCCGTCGCGGCGGTGGTCGCGGGCTGGGTCCTCCTGCCCGACGGCGACGGCGGCACCATCGCGCTCTACGTGATCGCCGCGCTCGGCCTGGTGCTGGTGTTCTGGCTGGGGCTGTGGCCGTTCCTGGTCTGGCGCACCACCCACTACCTCTTCACCAACGAGCGGGTGCTGCTCCAGGAGGGGGTATTCTCCCGCAACCGGCGGGACCTGCCGCTGACCCGGATCAACGACCACGCCATGCACCAGAAGTTCGTGGAGCGGATGCTCGGCTGCGGCACGCTGACCATCGAGTCCGCCGGTGAGCGCGGGCAGTCGGTGCTCACCGACGTGCCGCACGTCGACAAGGTCCAGACCAGGCTCTACGAGCTGGTCGAGGCCCACCACGACCGGCACAGCCTGGGCGACGGCGAGATGCGCGAGATCCTGGCCGACATGACCGAGGGCAAGCCGCTGCGCGACCCCTCCGCCTGATCCCTGCGCGTTCCGGCGCCCGCTGGGTGGGCGCCGGAACGACGGGGCGGAGTCAGCGGCGCGGGGCCCGGCGCGGGGTGGGCTGGAGTTCGGCGGCCAGCTCCGCATCCAGGTCGGCGCCGAGGGCGCGGCCCAGGCCGGCGTCGGCCGGTGCCGGACGGACCTGCTGTGGTGGGTAGTCGCCCACGGGGCGTTCGCCGAGCGGTCGCTCGGTCTCCTCCAGCTCGCTGACCGACTCGGCCATCTCGGCCACCGGGTCCATCTCGGCCACGTTGTCCCACTCGTCGCGCGGGATGGCGTGCCAGGTCTTGTCGGCGTGCTTGGGCACCGGCTGGAACACGAACGTCCGGTAGGACCAGAAGCGGAACAGGGTGGCCAGCAGGACGCCGCCGGTCTTCGCCACGTTCAACGCGAGCAGGCTGTGTACGCCGAGGCCGTACTTGGCCAGCGCCAGGACGCCCAGTTCGATGAACAGGCCGGCGCCGTTGAAGAGGAAGAACAGGACGTACTCGCGGCGAAGCGCCGATTTCGGCCGATCCCGGTACGTCCAGTGCCGGTTCATCAGATATGACGTGATCGTCGCGACGATGGTCGCGATGACGGTCGCCTTCAGCTGGCCGTTGCGGAAAACCGTGAGTGCCAGCGCATTGAACACCGCGTAATTGATGACGGTGTTGACGCCGCCGACGATGCCGAATTTGAGCGCCTCGTGGATGAACTTCTGCCAGCGCTCGGGCAGCAGACGGACAAGAGGCATGCGGAACACCTTAGGGCAGTGGGCAGGGCCGGCTGGGCCCGGCAGGACGGGATGGGCGGTGGGTCACGCCCCGGACTCTCGGTCGCGGCTCGTCGCCGGAACGGGCGGATTTCCCGCCTCGACGAAAACGAACCGTCGGTACGACCAGAACCGGAACAGCGTCCCCAGGCCGGTGCCGACGATGAAGCTGGCGATGTTGTCGGCCAGCGGGGTCTGGAACACCTCGGGCCACACCGCGCCGAGGCCGTAGCGGCTGATCGCGAGGCAGCCCACCGCGATGCCGAGGCCCACCCCGTTGAAGAAGAAGAACAGCGCGTACTCCCGGGCCGGGTGGGAGCGCTGGCGGTGCCGCCAGGTCCAGAACCGGTTGCCGAGGAACGCCAGGGTGGCCGCGATCACGGTCGAGACGGTCTTGGCCGCCACCGGCGGCATGTGCCGCACGCTCGCCAGGTAGTTGAAGAGCGCGAGGTCGACGAGGAAGGCGAAGCCACCCACCGTGGCGAACTTGCTCATCTCACGGACCAGGTGACCGAAGCGGTCGATCAGGGTCCCGATCAGACCTCGACGGGTCTGCGGAGCCCCCGGTTGGTCCCCGGTCATCGTCGCGGCCACCCGCCGAGAGTACCGGGTGCGCGCTGCGGGGACGGGCCGCAACGGCGAGTCGGCGGTCCGCCGCCCCGGCGCGCCGCTCCCGGGCGGCCCGGCGCGTCCCGCGCCCCTTCCGGTGACCGCCGTCCGTTTCCGGTATCCGTGAGCGCAGCGTAACCGCGAGTGGCGAAATTGTGGAGCGGATCACCGAATCGTCGTTCGGGTCATGGTGGCCGACTTCCACCCGTGGGGCGTCTCGGCGGGGCCGGCGGCGAACCGGGCCGTCGAAGGTTCTCCGCAAGATTTGCGTGAAACTGCGCGCGAAAGCGGGTAAGAGATCGCGATGCCGCAGCGTGGCCGTACCTTGTGCAGTTCTTCACAACCAGTCCCACTGACTGGGGAGGCAGCCCGGTTTACGCTGAGCCCAATCCCAGGTTTCCACGAAGGCGACGCACCGGCTCGCCAGAACTCGTGCATCCCATACATCGGTCAGCGTCGACCACAAGGAGATGTGACATGGTTGCTCCGGCTACTGTTCGGGGTATCGATCAGGCCCCGACGTCCCACCCCAAACTGCTCGCCTGGGTACGTGAGGTCGCGGAACTGACCACCCCCGACCGGGTGGTCTGGGTGGACGGGTCCGACGAGGAGTGGCGCCGCCTCACCGACGAACTCGTCGAAAAGGGCACCCTGATCCGGCTGAACCCCGAGAAGAAGCCCAACTCGTTCTACGCGCGGACGGACCCGACGGACGTCGCGCGGGTCGAGGAGCGCACCTTCATCTGCTCCGTCGACGAGGCGGACGCCGGCCCCACCAACAACTGGATGGCGCCGGCCGAGATGAAGCGGACGATGACGGAGCTGTACCGCGGGTCCATGCGCGGTCGCACCATGTACGTCATCCCGTTCTGCATGGGACCGGTCGAGGCGAAGAGCCCGATGTTCGGCGTCGAGATCACCGACAGCCCGTACGTGGTCGCCTCGATGCGCATCATGACCCGGATGGGTCAGAAGATCCTCGAGGCGATGGGCGACGACGCCGACTTCGTGCACGCGCTGCACTCGATCGGCGCCCCGCTCGAGCCCGGCCAGCAGGACGTGGCCTGGCCGTGCAACGACACCAAGTACATCTCGCACTTCCCGGAGAGCCGGGAGATCTGGTCCTTCGGCTCCGGCTACGGCGGCAACTCGCTGCTCGGCAAGAAGTGCTACTCGCTGCGGATCGCCAGCGTCATGGGCCGCGACGAGGGCTGGCTCGCCGAGCACATGCTGATCCTCAAGATCACCTCGCCGGAGGGCCGGGTCTACCACATCGCGGGCGCCTTCCCGTCCGCCTGCGGCAAGACCAACCTGGCCATGCTGGAGCCGACCATCCCGGGCTGGAAGGTCGAGACCATCGGCGACGACATCGCCTGGATGCGGTTCGGCCCGGACGGCCGCCTCTACGCGATCAACCCGGAGTACGGCCTCTTCGGCGTCGCGCCGGGGACCGACTGGAAGACCAACGCCAACGCCATGCGGACGCTGGACCGCGGCAACTCCGTCTTCACCAACGTGGCCCTCACCGACGACGGCGACATCTGGTGGGAGGGCATGGGTGAGCCGCCGGCGCACCTGATCGACTGGAAGGGCAACGACTGGACGCCGGAGAGCGACAGCCTCTCCTCGCACGCGAACAGCCGGTTCTGCACCCCGATCACGCAGTGCCCGATCCTCGCCGACGACTACTACGACCCGAACGGCGTGCCGATCGACGCGATCCTGTTCGGCGGCCGGCGCCGGGACACCGTCCCGCTGGTCACCGAGGCCCGCGACTGGGTGCACGGCGTCTACATGGGCGCGACGCTCTCCTCGGAGACCACCGCCGCTGCCTCCGGCGCCGTCGGCGTGGTCCGCCGCGACCCGATGGCCATGCTGCCGTTCATCGGCTACCACGCCGGCGACTACTTCCGGCACTGGATCGAGATGGGCAAGGGCGCCGACGGCGACGAGGCCAAGCTGCCGAAGATCTACTACGTCAACTGGTTCCGCAAGGACGCCGAGGGCAGCTTCCTCTGGCCGGGCTTCGGCGAGAACTCGCGGGTGCTCAAGTGGGTCATCGAGCGCCTGGAGGGTCGCGCCGAGGCGGTCGAGACCCCGATCGGCATGGTTCCGGCCCAGGACGCGCTCGACGTCGAGGGCCTGGACATGACCCCGGAGGACGTGCGGATCGCGCTCAAGGTCGACCCGGAGGAGTGGCGCAACGAGCTGCCGCTGGTCACCGAGTGGTTCGAGAAGTTCGGCGACAAGCTCCCCGGCGTCCTCTGGGCCGAGCTGGACGCGCTGCGCGCCCGGCTCGACACGGCGCCGCAGAAGTAAAGGTGTGACGCGAGCCCCCGCTGGGCAACACGGGATGCCATGAGGACGGCCGCCGAACCTGTCGAGGTCCGGCGGCCGTCCGCCGTCCGGGCGCTGACCGTCCTGCTCGCCGTCACGGCGGCGGCCACCGTCGTGGTCGAGCTGCTCAACTACTGGTACGCCCCGGAGCAGGAGTTCGGGCTCGCCGTCCGCACCGGCTGGGCCATGCTGCGCTCGCTGGGCTTCCTGCTGCTGATCGGGCACGTCAAGCGGGGCCGGGTGGTGGCGAAGCCGTTCGGGCTCATCCTGTCGGTGACCACGGTCTTCGCGGTGGGGCGGCTGGTCGTACCCCGGGCGGGTGTGCCGCCGCTGCCCGGCCTGCTCGGTTTCGCGGTGCTCACCGCGCTCTGCGTCGCGGTGGTGGTGCTGCTCTACCGCTCCGAGGCGGTCGGTGGGCACCTGGTCCGGCACCGCAAGGGCCTGGTCGTCGAGGGCGGCGTGATCTCCTGGCGGGAGGTCGTCCCGAAGCGCCCGCCGGTCACCGGCTGGCTGCTCACCGCCCGGGTCGCCGCGTTCACCTACAGTCCGCTGATGCTGGTCCCGGCCCTGGTGGCGACCGGCTCCATTCTGGACGGGCGGATCAGCGCCGTGCCGGCCGTGCTGTTCTGGTTCGCCGCCGGCATCGCGGTCAGCTACGCGGTGCTCTTCTGCACCGCGTTCCTGCTGCGCGAGCGCCGGTGGGCCCGCAAGCTCCTCGTCGTCATCACGCTCACCACCCTCGCCGTGGACCTCCCCCTCTGCTGGTGGCTCCTCGGCACCGACGGCCTCATCCGCGACGGCGCCCCCCTGGCAACGGCAGCCCTGCTGACCCTGTACTCCCTCCACCGAGCCACCCCCACCCCGGCGTCCCCACCCACCCCACCCCGGTGATCATGAAGTTGACGGCGGTATGGATCTCCGTTGCTGCCGCCAACCTCATGATCAACGCGGGAGGGTGGGGCGCGGCGGGACCCGAATGGGGGTTGGGGCGGGGGAGGATGGCGGGGTGGGGGACGAGTACGA
>NZ_JAMWEG010000027.1 GCF_025460765.1 Micromonospora sp. MA102 | reverse complement strand
GGGGGCGGGTGGTGGGTGGTGGGCGGGTTAGAAGGCGCGGGTGTACTGGTGGGGCCAGGTGGGGGGCTGGGTCAGTTTGGCGGCGGCGCGGTGCGGCCAGTACGGGTCGCGGAGGAGTTCGCGGCCGAGGAGGACCAGGTCGGCCTCGCCGGCCGCAACGATCTGCTCGGCCTGCTCAGGCTCCACGATCAGGCCGACGGCGCCGGTCGGCACGCCCGCGTCGCGGCGGATGCGGGCCGCGAGGGGCACCTGGTAGCCGGGGCCGACCGGGATGCTCGCCCGGGCGGCGGCGCCGCCGGAGGAGGTGTCCACCAGGTCGACGCCGGCGGCGGCCAGCTCGCCGGCGAGCACCACGCTGTCCTCTACGGTCCAGCCGCCGTCCACCCAGTCGGTGGCGGAGATCCGGGTGAGCACCGGCACGGCCTCGCCGACCGCGGCGCGGACCGCCCGGGCCACCTCCAGGGTCAGGCGCATCCGGCCAGCGCGGTCGCCGCCGTAGCCGTCGGTGCGGTGGTTGGTGAGCGGGGAGAGGAACTCGTGCAGCAGGTAGCCGTGCGCGGCGTGGATCTCCACGGCGGCGAAGCCGGCGTCGAGGGCCCGGCGGGCGGCGGTGGCGAACGCCTCGACCACCCCGGCGATGCCGGCCTCGTCGAGCGCGGTGGGGGTGCGGTAGTCCGGCAGGAACGGCTCGGCGCCGGGGCCGACCGGGCTCCAGCCGCCCTCGGCGTCCGGGACGCCGCCCCGGCGCTCGGCCCACGGCCGGTACGTGGACGCCTTGAACCCGGCGTGCGCGAGCTGCACGGCCGGCACCGACCCCTGCGCGGTGATGAACGCGGTGATCGGCCGCCACGCCTCGGCGTGCGCGTCGGACCAGAGCCCGGTGTCCTGGGGGCTGATCCGGCCCTCGGGGACCACGGCGGTCGCCTCGGTGATGATCAGTCCGGCGCCGCCGACCGCGCGGGAGCCGAGGTGGACGCGGTGCCAGTCGGTGGGCAGGCCGTCCGGCCCGGCGCTGTACTGGCACATGGGGGCGAGCGCCACCCGGTTGGGCAGGGTGACGCCGCGCAGGGTGAGCGGGGTGAACAGGGCACTCATACGGTCATCCTTCAACAGGCGTCGGGGGGAGGGCCGAAGCCCTCCCCCCGAGATCGGATGCTCAGGCGGCCACGGGGGTGAGCTGCTCACTCTCCGGAGCGTCGATGAGGTCGCGCTTGCCCGCCGACTCGTACGCGGCCCGGTCCAGGGTGCCCTCGCGGGCGGCCACGACGGTCGGCACCAGGGCCTGGCCGGCCACGTTGGTGGCGGTGCGGATCATGTCCAGGATCGGGTCGATGGCCAGCAGCAGGCCGGCGCCGGCCAGCGGCAGGCCCAGCGTGCTGAGGGTCAGGGTGAGCATGACGATCGCGCCGGTCAGGCCGGCCGTGGCGGCGGAGCCGACGACCGAGACGAAGGCGATCAGCAGGTAGTCGGTGACGCCCAGGTGCACCCCGAAGACCTGCGCCACGAAGATCGCGGCGAGGGCCGGGTAGATGGCCGCGCAGCCGTCCATCTTCGTGGTGGCGCCGAACGGCACGGCGAAGGAGGCGTACTCGCGGGGGACGCCGAGGCGCTCGACCGAGCGCTGGGTCACCGGCATGGTGCCCACCGAGGAGCGGGACACGAAGGCCAGCTCGATGGCGGGCCAGGCGCCGGCGAAGAACCGCAGCGGGTTGAGCCGGCCGGCGGCGATGAGCACCACCGGGTAGACCACGAACAGCACGATGGCGCAGCCGACGTAGACGGCGCTGGTGAACTTCGCGAGCGGGGCCAGCAGGTCCCAGCCGTACGAGGCGACGGCGTTGCCGATGAGGCCGAGGGTGCCGATCGGGGCGAGCCGGATGACCCACCAGAGCGCCTTCTGCACGATGGCCAGCACCGAGCGGTTGAGGCTGACGAACGGTTCGGCGGCCTCACCGATGAGCAGCGCGGCGGCGCCGATGACCAGGGCGAGGAAGACGATCTGGAGGACGTTGCCCTCGACGAACGCGCCGACCGGGTTGGTGGGCACGATGCCGGTGAGGAAGTCCGTCCAGGAGCCGGTCTTCTTCGGCGCGGCGGCCCCGGCCAGGTCGAGGGTGACGCCCTTGCCCGGGTTGGTGAGCAGGCCGAGGCCGATGCCGATCCCGACCGAGACCAGCGCGGTGATGCCGAACCAGAGCAGCGTCTTGAGCGCCAGCCGGGCGGCGTTGGCCACGCCGCGCAGGCTGACCACGCTGACCACGATGGCGGTGAAGACCAGCGGCGGCACGGCCAGCTTGAGCAGCTGGACGAAGAGGCCGCCGACGGTGTCGAGGGTGCTGGTCAGCCAGGCGAGGTCGTTGGCGCGGGCGAGGAAGCCGAGCGCCACGCCGAGGACGAGGCCGAGCAGGATCTGCACGGAAAAGGGGATCTTGCGCAGGGCGGAAGCCATGGGGATCTGTCCAAGGTCTGGTGGAGGGTGAACGGGGCAGCGTCAGGAGAGCGGCTGCGCCGGACAGATGCCGCTGGCCTGCAGTCGGAGGTCGACGTACAGGCGCACGGTGAGGTGCCAGACATTGGTCATCGCCTGCCGACGCTACTCCCAGGCGGCTCCCAGCTGGAAGGAGCGATGGGCGTGACGATCCTTACAGGGGCGGTTCCGGTCGGCGGTGCGCCAGGCCCAGCACCGCCGCGGTGGCCAGACCCCACGCGGCGGCCACGGCGAGCAGCAGCCGCTCCAGCACCCCGACCAGGCCGCCGCGCCCGACCAGCAGCATCGCCAGCCCGACCGCCCCGGACAGCGGCAGCGCCAGGGCCGCGCCCACGCCGGCGACCCGGCGCAGCGCCCGCCCCGCCGCCGGCTGCAGGACCACCGCCAGCATGGCGAAGACCACGGCGGCGGTGGCCCCGATGCTCGCGCCGCCGTGCACCAGGTCGGCCACCGTGGCGGCCTCGAACGGCGGCAGCGGGCAGCCGGTGGAGCAGGTCACCGCCCCGGAGAGCGCCGTGCCGGCCGCGCCGGCCACGAGCAGCCCGGCCGCGGCCCGCAGCGCCGGTGGCAGCGCCGCGGCGAGCAGCAGCAGCGCCGCCGCCAGGGCGAACACCCCGATCCGGTACGCCCCGGCGTACGCGCTGTCGGCGACGCCGGCCTCGCTGACGTACCCGGTCAGGCCCGGGCCGGGACCGGCGGCCACGGCGACCGTCACGGCGACCGCACCGGCCACGACGCAGCCGGCGGCGGCGGACGCGGCGGCGGCCCGGAGGACGCCGGGGTCAGCCACGCCCGTGCGGCGTGGTCCAGCCGGACAGGTCGGGACCGAGCGGCACGATCCGGGTCGGGTTGATCATCTCGTGGGTGGCGTAGTAGTGCCGCTTGATGTGGTCGAAGTCGACCGTCTCGCCGAACCCCGGCGTCTGGAACAGGTCCCGGGCGTACGCCCAGAGCACCGGCATCTCGGTCAGCTTCTGCCGGTTGCACTTGAAGTGCCCGTGGTACGCCACGTCGAAGCGGACAAGCGTGGTGAACAGCCGCACGTCGGCCTCGGTGATCCGCTCGCCCATCAGGTAGCGCTGCCCGGACAGCCGCTCCGACAGCGCGTCCAGCCGGGCGAACAGCGCCGTGTACGCCTCGTCGTAGGCCTCCTGCGAGGTGGCGAAGCCGCACCGGTAGACACCGTTGTTGACGTCCCGGTGGATCTCCGCCATGAGCGCGTCCATCCCGGGCCGCAGCTCGACCGGGTAGAGATCCGGCGCGCCCGGCTTGTGGAACCGCCGCCACTCGGTGGAGAAGTCGAGGGTGAGCTGCGGGTAGTCGTTGGTGACCACCCGGCCGGTCAGCGTGTCGACCAGCGCCGGCACGGTCACCCGGCCGGTGTAGTCGGGGTCGGTGGCCAGGTACGCGTCGCTGAGGAACCCGATGCCGAGCACCGGGTCGAAGCCGTCCTGGTCGAGGCTGAACCGCCAGCCCCGCTCGTCCCGGATCGGGTCGACCGTGCCCAGCGAGATCACCTCGTCGAGCCCGAGGAGGCCGCGCACGATCCGGGCCCGGTGCGCCCACGGGCAGGCCCGGCACCAGACCAGCCGGTAGCGGCCCGCCTCCAACGGCCAGCGGCCCTGGTCGTCGGGGCCGCCGCCCTCCGGGGAGGTGGAGTGCGGGGTGACCCGACCGGTGAACCGGTTGGGCTGGCGGACGAACGCGCCGCCGCCGGCGGTCTCTGCGCTGAACTGGGCCCGGGCCATGCGGCCAACCTATCCGTTCCGGGCGTGGATATCCTGGCGCCGGGCGTCCCCGCGACCCGGCGGGCGACCCCTCACCACCCCCGTCCACCCCCCGAAGGACTGAGCGCCGATGACCGTCGCATACCTCGTGGCCGGTGTCCGCACCCCGATCGGCCGGTACGCCGGCGCCCTCGCCGGGGTCCGCCCCGACGACCTGGCCGCGCACGTGATCCGCGAGATGGTCGCCCGCCACCCCTCGGTGGACTGGGCCCGCACCGACGACGTGATCCTGGGCTGCGCCAACCAGGCGGGCGAGGACAACCGCAACGTGGCCCGGATGGCGGCGCTGCTCGGCGGGCTGCCGGAGGAGGTGCCGGGCAGCACGGTCAACCGGCTCTGCGGCTCCGGCCTGGACGCCCTCGCCACCGCCGCCCGCGCCGTCGTGGCCGGGGAAGCCGACCTGCTGGTGGCCGGCGGGGTGGAAAGCATGAGCCGGGCGCCGTTCGTGATGCCGAAGGCGACCACCCCGTACGCCCGCACCGCCGAGGTGTACGACACCACCATCGGCTGGCGGCTGGTGAACCCGCTCATGAAGAAGGGCTGGGGCATCGACTCGATGCCGGAGACGGCCGAGAACGTCGCCGCGGACTTCGGCGTCGACCGGGCCGCGCAGGACGAGTTCGCGTTCCGCTCCCAGCAGCGGGCCGCCAAGGCGCAGGCCGACGGCCGGCTGGCCGAGGAGATCGTGCCGGTGACCGTGCCGGCCGGCAAGCGGGAGACGAAGCTGGTCGAGGTCGACGAGCACCCGCGGGAGACCTCGCTGGAGAAGCTCGCCGCGCTGCCCACCCCGTTCCGCGAGGGCGGCACGGTGACCGCCGGCAACTCCTCCGGCGTGAACGACGGCGCGGTCGCCCTGCTGGTCGCCTCCGCGGCGGCCGTCGAGCGCTACGGCCTCACCCCGCTGGCCCGGGTACGCGGGGCGGCGGCGGCCGGCGTACCGCCGCGGGTCATGGGCATCGGGCCGGTTCCGGCCACCCGCAAGCTGCTCGACCGGCAGGGCCTCGGCCTGGCCGACCTCGACGTGATCGAGCTGAACGAGGCGTTCGCCGCCCAGTCGGTGGCGGTGCTGCGCGAGCTGGGGTTGCCCGAGGACGCCGAGCACGTCAACCCGAACGGCGGGGCCATCGCGCTCGGCCACCCGCTCGGCGCCAGCGGCGCCCGGCTGGCCCTCACCGCCGCGCTGGAGCTGCGCCGCCGGGGCGGCCGGCGGGCCCTGGCGACCATGTGCATCGGCGTCGGGCAGGGCATCTCGCTGCTGCTGGAGTCGGCGGGCTGACGGCGGCCGGGCCCACGGTCGAAAGTGGATCTCCCGTTCGCGGGTGTGCCCGCCTAGAGTGGTGTGGACCACACCATGCCGCGGGTCGGCCCGGTCGCCGGGCTGCCCGCGCGGCGACGACCTGGGGGACCGAGCGATGCAGACGCCGGACGGACTTCCCGCCGAGATCGACCTGAGCCGGCCCAGCGCCGCCCGGGTCTACGACTACTTCCTCGGCGGCGCGCACAACTTCGAGATCGACCGGCAGCTCGCCGAGCAGATCGCCGCCATGACGCCGAACCTGGCGGCCACCATGCGTTCCGGGCGGGAGTTCCTGCGCCGGGCCGTCCGGGTGCTGCTCGACGCCGGCATCGACCAGTTCCTCGACATCGGCTCGGGGATCCCCACGGTCGGCAACGTGCACGAGGTGGCCCAGGCGGCCAACCCGGAGGCCCGGATCGTGTACGTCGACATCGACCCGGTCGCCGTGGCGCACAGCCGGGAGCTGCTCGCGGGCAACGAGCGGGCCACCGCGCTGCTGGCCGACCTGCGGGAGCCGAAGCTGATCCTCGACCAGGCCCGGGCCAGCGGCCTGATCGACTTCGAGCGCCCGGTCGGCATCCTGCTCGCCGGGGTGGTGCACTTCATCCCCGACGAGGACCGGCCGGGCGACATCCTGGCCACCCTGCGGGCCGCCGCGGCGCCCGGCAGCTTCCTGGTCATCTCGCACTCGACCTTCGAGGACCAGCCGCAGGAGATGCTCGACGCGCAGCGGTTGTCGGCGCGTACCGCCACCGAGATCACCCTGCGCTCGCGCGCCGAGATCACCGGCTTCTTCGGCGACTGGACGGTGCTCGAACCGGGCGTCGTGCACATGCCGCTGTGGCGGCCCGACTCGCCGTCCGACGTGGACGAGCACCCCGAGCGGTTCGGGGCGTTCGGCGGCGTCGCCCGGCACGACCGGACGGCCGGCTGACCCGACATGCGCGCCCCGGACCCCGACGGGGGCGACCTCAGCCGGCCGGGCGCCGTGGCGTACGCCGCCGAGTGGGCCCGGTCGGTGCGGCGCATCGGGTTCGTCCCGCTGAGCGCCGCCGAGACCGAGCGGCTGCTGCTCGTGCACACCGTCCGCCTCGGTCGGGCGCTGCTCGCCCCGACGTTCTCCGCCCAGCCGGCGGAGGACGTCGGGCGGGCCCTGGTCGAGGCGCACCTCACCGAGCCGGGGGTGCTCGACTGGTCGGTGCGGGCGCTCGGCGACCGCTTCCTGTCCTGGGTGCTGCCCGCCCAGGTGGAGCTGCCGGAGGTGCGGGAGCGGATCGCGGCCATGCAGGGCGCGTTCGCCGCCGGTTTCGGCCGGGCGCTGCGCGACCGGGTGTTCAGCCAGCAGGAGCGGATCGCCCGTTCGGCCTGGCAGGCCCGGGACGCGGTGGAGCAGGCGCTCCGGGACAGTGAGGCGCGGTTCCGCGCGGTCTTCACCGGCGCGGCGATCGGCATCGGCATCGCCGGTGTGGACGGGCGGATCATCGAGGTCAACCAGTCCTTCGCCGACATGCTCGGCTACACCGCCGCCGAGCTGCGGGAGCTGACCGTCGACGGGCTGTTCCACCCCGACGACGCCGCCGGCATGTGGGAGCTGTACCAGGAGCTGGTCGAGGGCAAGCGGGACAGCGTCCGGGTGGAGAAGCGCTACCACCGCAAGGACAGCAGCGTGGTCTGGACCGACCTGGCCGTCTCGCTGATCCGCCACGACGACGGCCGCCCCCGGTTCACCGTGGCGATGATCGAGGACATCACCGAGCGCTACCAGCTCCAGCAGCGGCTGCGCTTCCAGGCGCTGCACGACCCGCTCACCGGCCTGCCCAACCGGACGCTCTTCTTCGAGACGCTCGGGCAGGTGTTCGACACCGCCGGGGCGGAGCAGCGGGTCGGGCTCTGCTTCATCGACCTGGACGGCTTCAAGGCGATCAACGACAGCCTCGGCCACGACCTGGGCGACCGGCTGCTCAAGGTGATCGCCCGCCGGCTGGCCGACTGCGTGTCGGGTCGCGGCCACCTGGTGGCCCGGATGGGCGGCGACGAGTTCGTCATCCTGGTCGACTCCGACGGCGGCCTCGACGACGCGGTGGAGGTTGCCGAGCTGGCCCTGGCCGCCGTCTCCGCCCCGGTGCACGTCGGCGACCAGCAGCTGGCCGTGTCGGCCAGCATCGGCATCGTCGAGTGCCCGGCCGCCGAGACCAGCGTCTCCGACCTGATGAAGGCCGCCGACACCACGCTCTACTGGGCCAAGGCCGAGGGGCGGGGTCGCTGGGCGGTGTACGACCCGGAGCGCAGCGCCGCCGACATCGCCCGGTCGGCGCTGGCCTCCAACCTGCCCGCCGCGCTGGACCGGGGCGAGTTCGTGCTGCACTACCAGCCGATCGTCTCGCTGGTCGACGGCGCCATGGTGGCGGTGGAGGCGCTGGTCCGCTGGCAGCACCCGGAGCTGGGGCTGCTCCCGCCGGACCGGTTCATCGGGCTGGCCGAGGAGACCGGCCTGATCGTCCGGCTCGGCGCCTGGGTGCTCCGCCAGGCGTGCCGGGACGCCGAGAGCTGGCGGCGGGCGTACCCGGAGGCGCGGCTCATGGTCAACGTCAACCTGGCCGCCCGGCAGGCCGACGACCCGGGCATCGTGGAGACCGTCGCCGAGGCGTTGCAGCACACCGGGCTCCCCGCCGAGCTGCTGCAACTGGAGCTGACCGAGAGCGCCGTGATGGGCACCGCCGGGGAGCCGCTGCGCGCCCTGCACCAGCTCGCTGACCTCGGGATCCGGCTGGCCATCGACGACTTCGGCACCGGCTACTCGAACCTGGCGTACCTGCGGCGGCTGCCGATCCACTGCCTGAAGCTGGCCGGCCCGTTCGTCGAGGGGATCCGGGGCGACGGGGCGGACGTCGTCGCCGACCACCGCGACGAGCGGATCGTGGACGCGCTGGTCCGGCTGGCCCACGCGCTGGAGCTGTGGGTGACCGCCGAGGCGGTGGAGACCGAGGAGCAGGCCGAGCGGCTGCGGTCGCTGCGCTGCGACACCGGGCAGGGCCGCTGGTTCGGCTCCCCGATGCCCGCGGCCGACATCCGCGCCCGCCTGGCTGACACGGAAGGGCCCCTGCCCGACGCCTCCGGCGGCGGAGGGTTCCCTTCTCACCTGCCGGAACAGCGAACGGGGCGGGCGCGGCTCCGCGCGGCCGGGGAGGAGACGCGGTGAGCCTGAGCGATTCGCAGGCGGTGGTGTCGGTGGTGGCCGCGCTGGCCATCCTGGCCGGGCTGGCCGGGGTGCTGGTGCCCGGGCTGCCGGCGCTGCCGCTCTGCTGGGGCGGCGTGCTGGTGTGGGCGCTCTTCGGCGACGCCGGGCCGGGCCGCTGGGCGGTGCTGGCCGCCGCCACCGTGGTCGCCGTAGGCGGCGGCGTGGTCAAGTACCTCTGGCCGGGGCGGAACCTGAAGCGGACCGGGGTGCCCACCTCGTCGCTGCTGGCCGGCGGGCTGCTCGGCCTGGTCGGCTTCTTCGTCATACCGGTGATCGGCCTGCCGATCGGCTTCGTCGGCGGGATCTGGGGCGCCGAACGGCTGCGGCTGGGCAGCAACCAGCTCGCCTGGCCGGCGACCATGCAGGCGCTCAAGGCGGCCGGCCTGTCCATGCTCGTCGAGTTCCTGGCCGGGCTCGTCATCGCCGTGCTCTGGGTGGCCGGGCTGCTGTTCGCCTGACCGGCCCGGGACAGCGTTCCGCCGCTTCCGGCGGTTAGGGTCGCAACCGTGCGGATCACCGTCCTCGGTGGGCTCGGCGCCTGGCCCACCGCCGAGCAGTCGTGCTCCGGCTTCCTGGTCGAACACGCGGGCTTCCGACTGCTGATCGACCCCGGGTACGCGACCCTGCAACCGCTGCTGGCGCGGGTCCCCGCGGCGCAGGTCGACGCCGTGTACGTCAGCCACGGCCACCCGGACCACTGCGCCGACCTGCAACCGCTGCTGCGGGCCCGGGTGCTCGCCGACCGGGCCGGTCCGCCGCTGCCCGTGTACGCGCCCGCCGGGGCGCTGGACCGCCTGCTCGCCGTCGACGAGCCGGGCCTGGTCGACGGGGCGTACCGGTTGTCGGCTCTCATGCCGGGAGAGGCGTTCGATCTCGGTCCGTTCCGGGTGGACACCTGGTCGCTCCCGCACTGGTTGCCCAACCTCGGCGCCCGGTTCACGGGCCGGGACGCGGTGCTGGCCTACACCGGGGACACCGGGAGCAGCCCGGACCTCGTCGAGCTGGCCCGGGACGCCGACCTGCTCATCGCCGAGTCGACGTATCCGGTGGAGATTCCCGACCGGCACGTCGGCAACCTGTCCAGCGCCGCCGAGGTGGGCCGGTACGCGGCCGCGGCGGGGGCGCGGCGCGTGCTGCTCACCCACCTGTGGCCCGGGACCGATCCGGCGGAGGCGGTCGCGGCGGCGCGGCGCGGGTACGCCGGGCCGGTGGACGTGGCCGTGCCGGGCCTGGTGCACCGGGTCGGGAGGTAGGGCGACGGCGCGGGCGTCCGGGGGTACGGCGAACCGCCGTACTTCAGTGAGAGAGAGGTGGACGCCGCGCGCCGCCGCGGGCCGGGCGGTGCCGAGCGCCCGGCGGCCGGCCCGTCGCGATCGGGCCTGGTCACGGGCTCAAGGATGCCCCGGAACGAGCCGGTGCGGCAACGCAATTAGCCGTGCCGGCCGTGAGATTCCCACGCCTGCCGTATTGACCGCCTTGATCGGCGGGATCACACTTTGCCCACTCGCACCGGGGAATCCACCTCGAGGAGGTGTGCAGTGGCCACGACGCCCGCGCCGACCGCCGAGCAACCGATGGACGACGACGCCCGACGGCTCGCCGAGCTCGGCTACAAACAGGAGCTGCACCGCAAGTGGAGCGGCTTCTCCAACTTCGCCATCTCGTTCTCGATCATCTCGATCCTGGCCGGCTGTTTCACCACCTTCGGCCAGGCGTGGAACAACGGCGGTCCGGTGGCCATCTCCTGGGGCTGGCCGCTGATCTCACTGTTCATCCTGATCATCGGCTTCTGCATGGCCGAGCTGGTGTCGGCCTACCCGACGGCCGGCGGCATCTACTGGTGGGCCGCCACCATGGGCCGGCCGGTGCACGGCTGGTTCACCGGCTGGCTCAACCTGATCGGCCTGGTGGCCGTGACCGCCTCGGTCGACTACGGCTGCGCCACCTTCCTCAACCTGACCCTCTCGGCGCTCTTCGACGGCTGGGCCGGCACGGCACACCAGACCTTCGGCCTGTTCGTGGTGATCCTCGCCCTGCACGGGCTCATCAACATCTACGGGCACCACATCATCGACGTACTCCAGAACGTCTCGGTCTGGTGGCACGTGGCCGGCGCGGCCGCGGTGGTGCTCATCCTGCTGCTGGTCCCGGACGACCACCAGAGCTTCAAGTTCGTCTTCACCGAGCGGTTCAACAACTCCGGCTTCGGCGACGGCGACACCGGCGGGCTCACCTTCTGGTTCTACGTGCTGCCGTTGGGCTTCCTGCTCACCCAGTACACGATCACCGGCTTCGACGCCTGCGCGCACGTCTCGGAGGAGACCCGCGGCGCCTCGAAGGCCGCCGCGCAGGGCCTCTGGCGGTCGATCTTCTACTCGGCGGTCGGCGGCTGGATCCTGCTGCTCGCCTTCCTCTTCGCGGCCACCGACGTGGACGCGATCAACTCCGCCGGCGGCTTCTCCGGGGCCATCTTCGAGTCCGCGCTGACCCCGTTCTTCTTCAAGGCCGTCATCATCATCTCCACCATCGGCCAGTTCTTCTGCGGGATGAGCTGCGTGACCTCGATGTCCCGGATGGCGTACGCGTTCAGCCGGGACCGCGCGGTGCCGGGCTGGCGGCTCTGGTCGCGGGTGAACCGCAACGGCACCCCGGTCAACGCGATCATCGCGGCCACCCTGGCCGGCCTGGTGCTCACCCTGCCCGCGCTCTACCAGAAGGCCGGCGTGCCGGTCGCCTTCTACGCGGTGGTCTCGGTCGCGGTGATCGGCCTGTACCTGTCGTTCCTCATCCCGATCTTCCTGCGCCTGCGGATGGGGGACCGGTTCGTCCCCGGCCCGTGGACGCTGGGCCGGCGGTACAAGCTGCTCGGCTGGATCGCGGTGATCGAGATCGCGATCATCAGTGTCTACTTCGTGCTGCCGATCGTGCCGGCCGGCGTGCCCGGCAACGCGGACTTCACCTGGACGGCCGTGAACTACGCCCCGCTCGCCATCGGCGGGGTGCTGCTCGGCGTGGCCGTCTGGTGGTACGCCTCGGCCCGGAAGTGGTTCACCGGCCCCCGCCGCACCGTCGACGTGCCGGAACAGCGCCACGCGCCGGCCGACGAACCGGCCTGATCCCTCCCCGCCGGCGCCGGATCACCCCGGCGCCGGCGGGGAGCACCGGCGGCCGGGGCTGCCGCGGCCCGGCCGGGAACCGGACGACGACCGGGTCGCGGAACCGGGGTCGCCACCGCGCCGGCGATGCCCGGGATCAGCGGCCGGTGACGCCGTCGACGAGTTCCCGCAGGATGTCGGCGTGCCCCGCGTGCCGGACGGTCTCGCTCGTCATGTGGGCGAGTACCCAGCGAAGGGTGACCGGCCCGTCGTTGACCGGTTGAACGGTGCGGGCGTCGAGACCGCCGGCGGCGCGGATGTGCCCGTCGCTCTCGGCGATCGCCGTGCGGTAGGCGGCGATGACCTGATCCGCTGACCGGTCCGGGGCGACCACCATGTCGAAGTCGACATCGGCGTGCCGTCGGTCGCCGGCCAGCGTGTAGCCGAACCAGTAGCGCTCGGCGTCGGTCAGGTGCTGCACCAGCCCCAGCAGCGTCGTGTCGGACACGACCAGGCGTCGTCGCAGTTGCTCGTCGTCCAGCCCGGCGACCTTCTTCAGGACGCAGGAGCGGGCGAAGGACAGGAATGCCACCGCGGTATCCATCTCGCCGCCGTCGTTGAGGGGCACACGTTCGCGTTGTGACTCGAGCATGGGCCCGACCCTACGTTCCGGCCGGGCCCGGCGGCCCATTCCCGGGTCGGCCTTGGAGGACGGGACCGCGCCCGTCGTAGCCGAGGGTGTCGCCCACGTGCACCGCAGCGGGTTCCCCGTCGACGTCGTCGCGGCGTTCGCCGACAAGTACGGGGGATGGGACGTCACGGAGCGGGTCGCTCAGGAGGGCGACCGGGTGTTGCTGGAGATCCCGGTCCGACGGTGGCTGCTCGCGGGCCTCGCTCAGTGATCCGCGGCACGGGCTGAGGAATGGCCGAAAGTACGACGGCTGGGGCGCCGGCGTGAACTTGTGGCCGAGGGGCCGGGACGGTCGCTCGGCGAGGCTCTGGGCATGTCATGGAACGGTGTAAGAGACGTCGGCACCATCGAGGGCGGTCGGCCGCCGTCCGCCGTGCCCCGGGCGCGGCAGCGCATCGTGGCGCTCGATGTGCTCCGGGGCTTCGCCCTGTGTGGGATTCTGCTGGCGAACGTGAAGCCGATCGCCCACCGCGGCGGCGAACTCGGCACCGCGCAGCGACCGGAGACGACCGCGGCGACGGTGCTGCACCTGCTGGTCGACCAGCGGTTCTTTCCGATCTTCTCGGTGCTGTTCGGCGTCGGGTTCGCGCTCCTGCTGGAGTCGGCGCGAGCGCGGGCCCGGCAACCGCGAGTGGTGCTGCTGCGCCGGATGCTGGCGTTGCTGGCCGTGGGCCTTGTCCACTTCCTGCTGTTGTGGAAGGGCGACATCCTGACCGTGTACGCGGTGGTCGGCATGCTGGTCCTGCTGCCCTCCACGTGGCTGCCGCGTCGTGTGGTGGCGATCGCCGCCGGGGTGCTCATCGTGGTGTCGGTGGCGCTGTTCGGCGGCTGGTACTCGATGATTCCCGGTCTGTTCCTGCTCGGTTCGGCACTGACCCGGTACGGGGTGGTCGGACGGATCGGCTCGGGTCCGCGTACCACTGCCCTGTCGGGGTTGGTCTTCGCTCTTGCGGCCGTGCCCGTGACGGTGCTCCAGTTGCGCGCGGACAGCACCGCGGTGGGGATCGCCTATCCGGCGGCCGGGTTGCTGACCGCCGGTGCCTACGTGTGCGGGCTGGTGCTGCTGCTCGGGACGCGGCTGGCCGGGCCGTTGACCGCCGTGTTCCGGCCGCTGGGACGGATGGCGCTGACGAACTACCTGACCGCGACGGTCCTCGTGCTGGCGATCTCCGGTGTGGTCGGCGGCGCGGACCGCTGGCCGGTCGGCGGGGTGGTCTTGGTCGCCGTCGCGGTCCTCGTCGTGCAGTGGGGCTGGTCGGTAGTCTGGCTGCGCCGGTGCCACCAGGGGCCGGTCGAGTGGCTGTGGCGGTGGGTGACGTGGTGGCAGCGGCCGCCGCTGCGGCGTTCCCGATGACCAGGCGCGGCGGCGGACCGGGCATGAGAGGCGTCATGATTCTCGCTGGCGGGCGCACCGCCCTGCGCCGGCCGGGCCTGCCGGGCGTGCTGGTCGAGGCCGCGTTCGGCGTGCTGCTCGCCGCCGGTGTCGCCCTCGAGACGGCGGCGGTGCTGAGTCGCCGCCCGGCCTGGCCGGTGGGTGCCGCGTTCGTGCTGGTCTCGGCAGCGGTGTGCGGGCTGGCGCTGCTGCGACGACGGTTCCCCGGCCGGGCGGCGGCGGTGGCGATCGCCCTGTGCGCGGTCGCCGAGCTGGTCGACTGGCGGACCGGCCGGCAGGGCCAACCCGCCCCGATCGCCTGCCTCGCGCTCCTCGTGGTGGTCGCCTCCGCGGTGCGTCACCTGCCCGCTCCGGGCGCCGTCGCGGTAGCCGCCGGCTCCGGGGTGGTCGCCGCCGGCACCGTCGAGCGGTACGCGACCTACCTGGCCCAGGACGTCCCGAACGCGCTGACGGCCACGAAGGTCATGGCGGCCGGCTGGGCGGTCGCGGTCGCGGTGGGCCTGTGGCGGCGGCTCGGCGACGCGCGGCGGCGGGCCATGGTCGACGGGATACGGCGGACCGAACGGCTGGCCCTCGCCCGGGACCTGCACGACGTCGCGGCCCACCACCTCACCGGCCTGATCATCCAGGCGCAGGTCGCGCAGCTGGCCACCGATGCCGACCCGCCCACGACCCGGGCCACCCTCCGCGGGATCGAGACGGCCGGCGCGCAGGCGCTCGCCTCCCTGCGGCAGGTCGTGCGGCTGCTGCGGGCCGACGAGCCGGAGATCGCGCCCGTGCCGGATTCGCTGGCCGAGCTCATCGGGCGATTCGACGGCACCGGCATCCGCGCGAACCTCCACCTGCCGGACGGCCCCGTGCCGGCCGACTGGCCGTCGGCGACCACCGTCGGCATCTACCGCATCGTGCAGGAGGCGCTGACCAATGTGGTCCAGCATGCGCGCGACGCCCGTACCGTCACCGTGACGCTCGCCCACGACGGGCGGACCATCCGGCTCCGCGTCGCCGACGACGGACAGCCCGGCCGCGTCACCCGCCCCGCCGGCCACGGCCTGGTCGGCATGCGCGAGCGGGCCGCCGCCCTCGGCGGTGAGCTGAGCGCCGGTCCGGGCACGCCGGCCGGCTGGACGGTCGAGGCCACCATCCCCGCACCGGGAGCGTCATGACCATCCGCGTGCTCATCGCCGAGGACCAGGCGATCGTTCGCCGAGGTCTCCGGCTGCTGCTGGAGAGCCAGCCCGACATCACCGTGGTCGGCGAGGCCGGCGACGGCCCGGAGGCGATCAGCCTCGCCCGGGACCTCCGCCCGGACGTCTGCCTGGTGGACCTCCAGATGCCACGGCTGGACGGCGTCGACGTGACCCGCGCGCTCGCCGGCGCGGCCGTACGCGACCCGATGCGGGTCGTGATCATCACGACCTTCGACCTGGACGAGTACGTGTACGGCGCGCTCCGGGCGGGAGCGGTCGGGTTCATCCTCAAGGATTCCGGGCCGGCCCTGCTGGCCGAGGCGGTGCGGGCGGCGCACGCCGGTGACGCCATGATCTCGCCGTCGATCACGATGCGGCTGCTGAAGCAGTTCGGGCCGATCGCGGTCCGAACGCCGCACCGGCCTGCCCCACCGCTGACCGACCGGGAGATCGAGCTGATCAGGCGTCTCGCCCGGGGGCGCACCAACCAGGAGATCGCGCAGGAACTGTTCATCTCGCTGAGCACGGTGAAGGCCCACGTGGCCAACATCCAGGACAAGCTGCACCTGCGGAACCGCACCGAGATCGCCGCCTGGGCCTGGGAGAACCGGCTGGTGACGGAGACCTGACCCGGTGGATCGGCTGCACCGGTCGCCGGAGCGGGCCGCCAGGTTCGTGTCTCGTGCCGCTGCGCGCAGGAGGTCCGGAAGCTCATTTCCGACCCCGAACAGGACGCGATGCTCCGCCGTCACCCGACGATCTCCATCTCCGCGACGAGGCCGTCGACGAAGCGGTAGACGTGCGTGACGGTCTGGTCCACGAGCGTCGCTCCCGCCTTGTCCCGCACGACCTGCTTCACGGTGACGGCGACGCGACCGTCGCTCCCGGCCCGGAAGGCGGTGGGCACGACCGTCGGTTCGATCTGCGCCCACTGGCGGGTCCAGTAGGCGCGCACCTCGTCGTGCCCCCGCACGGTGCCGCCCTCCCAGCCGTTCGGCCACCGGACGTCGGCCGCCAACGCGGCGAGCAGCGCCGGCAGGTCGCGCCTGTTGAACGCCAGGTAGAGGTCGGTGAGCCGGCGTTGCCGGTCCGCTGTCTCCGGGTCCGTCATGCCGCCAGTGTCGTCGGCGGCAACCCCTCTGACGGGCCCCTTTCGCAACGGGCAGAACGCCCGCGCCGGGCCCGCGAACTCGATCAGGAATCAAGAAGCACCCCCGCTGCCACCGGGCCTAGCCTTCTTCCCAGGTGGCCGGCACCACGCCGAGCCTGAACAACGCCAGGGGGCCCGAGAATGTCCGCGAAGAACTCCACGACCGTGTCCGACGGCTTCAGCGCCGAGGAGCGCGCCGCCATGAAGCAGCGCGCCGCCGAGCTGCGCGCTGAGGGCAAAAAGGGCGCCAAGAAGGCCGACGACCTGCAGGCGCTCCTGGACCGGATCGCGCAGATGGCGCCGGACGACCGTGCGCTCGCCGAGCGCGTGCACGCGACCGTGACCGCGGCCGCCCCGAACCTGTCCCCGAAGACCTGGTACGGGATGCCCGCCTACGCCAACGCCGACGGCAAGATCGTCGTCTTCTTCCAGGACTCCGGCAAGTTCAACTACCGCTACTCGACGCTGGGCTTCCAGGACACGGCCAACCTCGACGACGGCGACCTGTGGCCGGTGTCGTACGCGCTCCAGAAGTGGAGCCCCGCGGTGGAGAAGAAGATCACCGCCCTGGTGAAGGCCGCGGTCTCCTGACCGTCACGCGCCGCGCGAGATGCACGGTGATGTCGGCACCGATCTCGACCGTCTCGGGCAGGACCCGCAGGATCCGGCGATACACCTCCTCCTGCTCCGGGACCGGCAGAAGGAGATAGGCCGAGACGGTCGACAGATGACCGACGTAGTCGCGAGCGGTCATCGTCAGCCGTCGCTCGACCACGGACTGCCGCACATCGGTGAACCACTCGGACCGTTGAAGTTCGGTACCCGGCCACTGCATGGCGTCTCCCGGAGGCGTCCCGTCCGGCGACGGCACCTCGTCGCTCGCCAGGAACGGTGCCCGGGCCGCGCGAACGGCCTCCTCCACCGCGGGGTCGGCAAGCTGGAACGGCCCCCCGAACGAGGCGAAGACGCCACCCGGCTCCACGAGCGCGGCCATGCGGGACCACCGATCCTGCGGGTTCGTCCAGTGCAGCGCCGCCGCCGCATAGACCAACCCGTAGCTCTCGCCCGGTGGCAGGTCCTCGAACGCGGCCTGCACGGTCCTGACGCCTGCCGGCAGGTGCCTGCGCAGCTCGGCCAGCATGGCCCCGTCCGGCTCGGTGGCGGTCACCGTGACCCCGCGTCCCGCGAACAGGCGGGTGGCCTTCCCCGTCCCGGCGCCGATCTCCAGGGCGGTCCGGACGGCCCGGCCCGCGTACGCCATCACCATGTCGAAAAGCTCCACAAGATAGCCCGGCCGGAACCGTTCGTACGCCTCCGCCACCGCCCCGAAGCTCAGTGCCCGCCCCGCCATGCCGAGATCCTGACACCGTTCGCACCGTCAGCGCCGCACCTTTTGTGGCGCTGACGGTGCTGCGGCAGGTGCCCCGACCGCGAGAGAAATCAGCGGCGGCGGAGCACCGGCGTCACGACGCTCGCGCCTCGTCGGCCGGACGGCAGGGCGCGCTCGGAGCCGGCCCGGCAACTATCGTGCGTGCATGTCGATCAACGACCGGGATCTGGTCATCGAGGCGGCGGCAGCCGGTGCCGCGGTCGTGCGCTCGCACTACGGGGCATCGCTGGCACGCTTCGAGAAATCCGCCGGAGACTTCGCCACGACGGCTGACATCGAAGCGGAGAAGGCCATCCTCGACGTCCTGCGGGCCGCCCGGCCGGACGACCTCGTGCTGGCGGAGGAGAGCGGGCGCACGGGCACCGGCGGAAGCGGACGCACCTGGCTGGTCGACCCGCTGTGCGGGACGTTGAACTACGCCGTACGCAACATGCTGGTCTCGGTCAACGTCGCGCTGCGAACCGGAACGCAGGTCGTCGCGGCGGCCTCGGCGGACCCGTTCGCCGACGAGGTGTTCTGGACCGACGGCGTCGGCGCCAACGTGCGTCGCGGCGGCGTGGACGAGCAGCTCGCTCCCTCGGCCGAGTCGAGGCTGGTGGACGTCAACCTCGATCCACCGTTCCCCAACGAGCGGGTCTTCCAGGCCGCCCGGTTACTCGCCGACCGAGGTTTCATCGAGCGGTTCCGCCCCCGTGTCGTCTCCACCACCCTGGCGGTGGCCTGGGTCGCCGCCGGTCGCCGCGCCGCCTACGTGACCGACGGCCACCTGCGCGACAGCGTCCACTTCGCGGCCGGCATCGCCCTCAGTCAGGCGGCCGGCTGTGTGGTGACCGGGATCGACGGCCAGCCTCTGCACACCGGGGCGGGCGGTCTCGTCGTGGCCGCCGACGAGCAGACCCACGCCGCCCTGTTGGCGCTTGTCGAGAAGCAGCGTCCCGCAGATGCCAACCGGTGATGATGAAGAAGGCCCCCGGCCGTAGGTGGAGGGCCTTCTGCGGGATGCCGGGGATGATCAGCCGACCGTGTCATCATCACCGCCCTCAATGGCTTACGCCCACGTCCGTCCGGCCGTCAAGCCGGCGCCTGCTCGTGGTGCCGGACCAGATCGCGCCCTGGCGCACCATGACCGACCCGGTTCCCGCCGCCGACCGATCGCGTTTGCGACGGTGGCCGCAGGGGGCATTGACGGTGATCCGGTTCTGCCAGTAGACCTTGGTGATGGAGGCGCGCCAATGAGGAAAGCTCCGCTCACGCTGGAACAGCTGCGCGTCGCGGTCGCCGAGGGCGAGATCGACACGGTGGTGCTCGCGCTGACCGACATGCAGGGCCGCCTCCAGGGCAAGCGCTTCCACGCCCCCTACTTCCTGGACCAGGTGGTCGCGCACGGCAGCGAGGGCTGCAACTACCTGCTCGCCGTGGACGTCGACATGAACACCGTCGACGGCTACGCCATGTCGAGCTGGGAACGCGGCTATGGCGACTTCGCCATGCGACCCGACCTGGGCACGCTGCGCCGGGTGCCCTGGCAGCCCGGCACCGTGATGCTGCTGGCCGACCTGGAGTGGCTGGACGGCTCGGGCCCGGTGGTGGCCTCGCCCCGGCAGATCCTGCGCCGGCAGCTCGACCGGCTGGCCGCACTCGGGCTGACCGCGTACGCGGGCACCGAGCTGGAGTTCGTGCTGTTCCGCGACTCGTACGAGGAGGCGTGGCGGCGCGGCTACCGCGAGCTGACCCCGGCCAACCAGTACAACGTGGACTACTCCCTGCTCGGCACCGCCCGGGTGGAGCCGCTGCTGCGCCGGATCCGCACCGAGATGGCCGCCGCCGGGCTGACCCCGGAGAGCGCCAAGGGAGAGTGCAACCTCGGCCAGCACGAGATCGCCTTCCGCTACGACGAGGCGGTGGCGTGCGCCGACCACCACGTCATCTACAAGAACGGGGCGAAGGAGATCGCCGCCCAGGAGGGCATGGCGATCACCTTCATGGCCAAGCCGAACGCGCGCGAGGGCAACTCCTGCCACATCCACTTCTCGCTGCGCGACGCCGACGGCCGCTCGGCCATGCTCGGCGACGGGCCGGCGCACCTGTCGGTCACCGGGCAGCGGGTGCTGGCCGGGCTGCTCGCCACCATGCGCGAGTTCAGCCTGCTGTTCGCCCCCAACATCAACTCCTACAAGCGTTACCAGCCCGGCTCGTTCGCCCCGACCGCCCTGCGCTGGGGCACCGACAACCGCACCTGCGCGCTGCGGCTGGTCGGGCACGGCCAGGGGATGCGCGTGGAGAACCGGGTGCCGGGCGCGGACGTCAACCCGTACCTGGCGATCGCCGCGCTGGTCGCCGGGGCGGTGCACGGCATCGAGCGGGAGCTGGAGCTGGGTGAGGAGTGCAGCGGGAACGCGTACGACGACGCCGGGGCCGAGCGGGTGCCCGGCACGCTGCGCGACGCCCTCGGGCTGTGGGAGTCCTCGGAGACGGCCCGGGAGGCGTTCGGCGCCGAGGTGGTCGACCACTACGCCAACAACGCGCGGGTGGAGCTGGCCGCCTTCGACGCCGCGGTCACCGACTGGGAGCTGGTGCGTGGCTTCGAACGCCTCTGACCTTGCGCTCGGGGCGCCGCCAGGAGAAGGGTGGGGCGCGTGACCCAGGTGATCAATCCGGCGACCGGTGAGCCGCTGCGCGAGGTGCCGGCGACCTCGCTCGCGGAGACGGACGCGGCCATCGAGCGGGCGGCGGCGGCCTTCGAGACGTGGCGCGCGGTGGCGCCGGGGGACCGGGCGCGGCTGCTGCGGCGGTTCGCGGCCGTGGTCGACGCGCACCGGGAGGAGCTGGCGCTGCTGGAGGTGCGCAACGCCGGCCACACGATCGGCAACGCGCGCTGGGAGGCCGGCAACGTCCGGGACGTGCTCGACTACTACGCGGGCGCGCCGGAGCGGCTGACCGGGCACCAGATCCCGGTGCCCGGCGGCCTCGACGTCACGTTCCACGAGCCGCTCGGCGTGGTCGGCGTGATCGTGCCGTGGAACTTCCCCATGCCCATCGCGGGCTGGGGGTTCGCCCCCGCGCTCGCCGCCGGCAACACGGTGGTGCTCAAACCGGCCGAGCTGACCCCGTTGACCGCGCTCCGCCTGGCCGAGCTGGCCCTCGACGCCGGCCTGCCGGAGGGCGTGTTCACGGTGCTGCCCGGTCAGGGCGGCGTGGTGGGCGAGCGGTTCGTCACCCACCCGGCGGTCCGCAAGGTCTGCTTCACCGGCTCCACCGAGGTCGGCACCCGGATCATGGCGGGCTGCGCCGCCCAGGTGAAGCGGGTGACGCTGGAGCTGGGGGGGAAGTCCGCCAACCTCGTCTTCGCCGACGCCGACCTGGCGAAGGCGGCGGCCGCCGCGCCGGCCGCGGTCTTCGACAACGCGGGCCAGGACTGCTGCGCCCGCTCCCGCATCCTGGTTCAGCGCCCGGTGTACGACCGCTTCCTGGAACTGCTCGAACCGGCCGTGCGCGGGTTCCGGGTCGGGGACCCGGCCGCCGAGACCGCCGAGATGGGCCCGCTGATCTCCGCCGGGCACCGGGACCGGGTCGCCGGGTACGTCGACGGGGCGAAGGTGGCCTTCACCGGCGACCGCCCCGACGGCGCCGGTTTCTGGTACGCCCCGACCGTGCTGCTCGCCGACTCCCCGGCCGACCGGCACTGGCGGGAGGAGATCTTCGGCCCGGTGGTCTCGGTGCTCCCGTTCGACGACGAGGCGGACGCGATCCGCCTGGCCAACGACACCGAGTACGGCCTCTCCGGCTCGATCTGGACCCGCGACGTGGGCCGCGCGGTCCGGGTGGCCCGGGCGGTCGAGTCCGGCAACCTCAGCGTCAACTCGCACTCCTCGGTGCGCTACTGGACCCCCTTCGGCGGGATGAAGCGCTCCGGCCTGGGCCGGGAGCTGGGTCCGGACGCGCTGCACGCCTTCACCGACGTCAAGAACGTGTTCATCAGCACGGAGGAGTGAGATGCAGGGACGGCTTCAGGACCGGGTCGCCGTGGTGACCGGGGCGGGCAGCGGCATCGGCCTGGCCACCGTGCGGCGGTTCGCCGCCGAGGGGGCCCGCGTGGTCTGCGTGGACATCGACGCCGAGGCGGGCAAGCGGGCCGCCGACGAGGTGGCCGGCGAGTTCGTCGCCGCCGACGTGGCCGACGAGGCGGCCGTCCGGGACCTCTTCGACGGGGTGGCCGAGCGGCACGGCCGGGTGGATGTGGCGTTCAACAACGCCGGCATCTCGCCGCCGGACGACGACTCGATCCTGGAGACCGGGCTGGACGCCTGGGAGCGGGTGCTGCGGGTCAACACCACAAGCGTCTACCTGTGCTGCAAGTACGCCATCCCGCACATGCGCCGGCAGGGCAAGGGCTCGATCATCAACACCGCCTCGTTCGTGGCGCTGATGGGGGCGGCGACGTCGCAGATCGCGTACACGGCGAGCAAGGGCGGGGTGCTGGCGATGACCCGGGAGCTGGGCGTGCAGTTCGCCCGGGAGGGCATCCGGGTCAACGCGCTCTGCCCCGGCCCGGTGGCCACGCCGCTGCTGTTGGAGCTGTTCGCCAAGGACCCGGAGCGGGCCGCCCGCCGCCTCGTCCACGTGCCGATGGGCCGGTTCGGCAACCCCGAGGAGATCGCCGCCGCGGTGGCGTTCCTGGCCAGCGACGACGCCTCGTTCATGACCGCCGCGCAGTTCGTGGTGGACGGCGGGATCACCGGCGCCTACGTGACACCGCTATGAGTCGACGGCCGGTGATCGGCATCACGTCGTACGTCGAGCCGGCCGGCTGGGCGGTGTGGCGGGACGTGCCGGCGACGCTGGTGCCGCAGGCGTACGTCCGGGCGGTGACCGCGGCCGGCGGCCGGGCCGTGGTGCTGCCCCCGGACGACGCCGACGCCGACGTGCTGCGGGTGCTGGACGGGCTGCTGCTGGCCGGCGGCGCCGACGTCGGCCCGGATCGGTACGCCGCCACGCCCGACCCGCGCACCGAGAGCCGGCCGGACCGGGACGCCGGCGAGCTGGCGCTGCTGACCGCCGCCCTCGCCGCCGACCTGCCGGTGCTCGGCGTGTGCCGGGGCATGCAGTTGCTCGCGGTGGCCTACGGCGGCACGCTGCACCAGCACCTCCCGGACGTGGTGGGGCACGACGGCCACCGCCCCGCCCCCGGGGTGTACGGGTCGCATCCGGTCCGGTTCGCCGCCGGCAGCCTGGCCGGGGCCGTGATGGCCGGGGTGGACCGGGTCAACTCGTACCACCATCAGGGGGTCGCCGACCCGGGCGGCCTGGCCGTGACCGGCTGGGCCGACGACGGGGTGGTGGAGGCCGTCGAGGATCCGGCGCGGCGCTTCCTGCTCGGCGTGCAGTGGCACCCGGAGAACGACGCCGATCCCCGACCGGTGGCCGCCCTGGTCGACGCGGCGGCCGGCGCCGCCCCGGCCCACCCCGCGCCCGCTCGACTCGCCGCCGGCCACCGGTTGGGTCAGGATGAGGCGTAGGTAACCAGCGTCCAACCGGGGGCATGCGTTACGTTGCTCATCCGCCGGGGTAGTAGGCGGGGACGACCGGCGTGATCGCGCCGGTCGTCGTGGACATGGCCGGCGCGGGAGGCTGCATGGGCTCGGCCCAGGGGGGCGGGGACGTCGATCGTTCGTCCCCGGGGACCGGGGAGGCGCAACTCTCTCCACTGCTGACCGCGGCGTTCGCCGCCGGCGGTGAGATGGGCGAGCGGCTACGCGGCTTCGACTGGTCCAGCTCCCCGCTCGGTATGCCGCACGCCTGGCCGCCCGCGCTCAGCCACGCGGTCAGCACGATGCTCTCCTCGCGGGCCCAGATCGTGCTGTTCTGGGGGCCGGACCACCTGGCCTTCTACAACGACGCCTACCGGCCCACCATCGGCGACAAGCACCCGGCGGTCCTCGGCCAGTCCGCCCGCCAGCACTGGGCGGAGACCTGGGACGTGCTCGGGCCGCTGCTCGAGGGCGTGCACGGCACCGGGACGCCCTACCGTGGCGAGAATCACCCCTTCGTGCTCGACCGGCACGGCTTCCTGGAGGACGTCTACTTCGACATCTCGTACGACCCGATCCGGGACGTCGACGGCAGCGTCAACGGGGTGTTCTGCTTCGTCAACGAGACCACCGGGCGGGTGGTCGGAGAGCGGCGGCTGCGGGCCCTGGCCGAGCTGGGCACCGAGCTGGCCGACGTGCGCAGCACCGTGGAGCTGGGCCGGGCCGCCGTCCGGGTGCTCGACTCGCATCGGGCCGACGTGCCGTTCAGCGCCGTCTGGCTGCACGACGAGGCCGGCACCCCGGTGCTGGCCGGCTGCGGGGGACTGGACCCGGGCCGGGTCACCGGCGGGCCGCCGGCGCTCCGCTCCGGCGAGACCCCGGACGAGGCCCGCTGGGTCTCCACCGCGGACCTGCTCGGCGTGGTGCCGCCGGACGCGGCCGACCGGGCGCTGCTGCTGCCGCTCACCGCCGTCAACGAGCCCGCCGGTGTGCTGCTGCTCGGGGTGGCCCGCCGGCTGCCCTTCACCGACGACTACCGCCACTTCACCGACCTGGTCGCCGCCCAGATCTCCCGGGCCGTCAGCAAGCAGCGGGCGTACGAGCAGGAGCAGGCCCGGGCCGCCGAGCTGGCCGCCCTCGACCGCGCCAAGACCAACTTCTTCGCCAACGTCAGCCACGAGTTCCGCACCCCGCTCACCCTGGTGCTCGGGCCGCTGGAGGACCTGCTCGCCGACCGCGCCCTGCCCGAGGCGTACCTCGACCGGCTGGCCATGATGCACCGCAACGCGCTGCGGCTGCTCAAGCTGGTCAACACCGTGCTCGACTTCTCCCGGCTGGAGTCCGGCCGGCTGGCCGCCCGCTACCAGCCCACCGATCTGGCCGACTACACCGCCCGGCTGGCCAGCACCTTCCGCTCGGTCACCGAGCGGGCGGGGCTGCGCCTGGTGGTGGACTGCCCGCCGCTGCCCGCGCCGGTCTACGTCGACCGGGACATGTGGGAGAAGATCGTCCTCAACCTGGTGTCGAACGCCGTCAAGTTCACCTTCGACGGCGAGATCCGGGTCCGGGTCGACGCCCGCGACGGCGCCGCCGTGCTGGAGGTCACCGACACCGGGGTGGGCATCGCGCCGGACGAGCTGCCCCAGGTGTTCGAGCGGTTCCACCGGGTGCCCGGGGCCCGCTCCCGTACCCACGAGGGCACCGGCATCGGCCTCGCCCTGGTCCGCGAGCTGGTCGAGATGCACGGCGGCACGGCCGAGGCGCACAGCGTCGTCGACCGGGGGAGCACCTTCACGGTGCGGGTGCCGTTCGGGTACGCGCACCTGCCCGCCGACCGGGTGGCCGCCCTCGCCCCGGTGCCGCTGACCGAGCCCGAGCAGGCCCGGCTCTACGTCGCCGAGACCGCGCTCTGGACCGACGAGGTGGCGCGGCCGGGCGGCCTGCCGGAGCCGGTGGAGGCGCCGGGCGGCGCGGGCCGGATCCTGGTCGCCGACGACAACGCCGACCTGCGGGAGCACGTGAGCCGGCTGCTCTCCCCGGCGTACGAGGTGGTCACCGTGCCGGACGGCGTGGAGGCGCTGCGGCTGGCCCTCGACTCCCCGTTCGACCTGGTGCTGACCGACGTCATGATGCCCCGGCTGGACGGCTTCGGGCTGGTCACCGCGCTGCGCGCCAACCCGGGCACCCGGGGAGTGCCGATCGTGCTGCTCTCCGCCCGGGCCGGCGCCGCCGAGGAGGTCGCCGGGCTCTCCGTCGGCGCGGACGACTACCTCACGAAGCCCTTCTCCAGCCAGGAGCTGATCGCCCGGGTCCGGGCCAACGTGGAGCTGGGCCAGCTCCGCGGCCAGATCATCCGCCGGCTGCGGGCGCTCGCCGACGCCGCGGTGGCGATCAACACCGCCCGGTCCACCGCCGAGGTGGTGCGGGTCGCCGCGCGGCACGCGCTCGGCCTGGCCGAGGCCGCCCGGGTGGTGGTCACGGCCACCGGCGCCCGCTACGAGGCGGACGGCGGCGGGGACGCCTCCGCGGAGCCCTCGGTCGTGCTGCCGCTGACCGGCACCACCGACGAGCAGCTCGGCGAGCTGCGGGTCTGGCGCCGGGAGGGCGGCAGCACCGAGCAGGCGGCACTCACCGAACTGGCCCGGCTGGTCGGCGTGCGGCTGGAGAACGCCCGGCTCTACGAGGCCGAGCACCGGATCGCCACGACCCTCCAGCACAGCCTGCTGCCGCGCACGCTGCCGCAGCTCCCGGGGGCCGTGGTGGCCAGCCGCTACCTCCCGGGCAGCGCCGAGGTCGAGATCGGCGGCGACTGGTACGACGTGATCGGCACCGCCGACGACGAGCTGGTGCTGGTGATCGGCGACGTGGTCGGCAAGGGGGTGCGGGCCGCGGCCGCGATGGGCCAGCTCCGCAACGCGCTGCGGGCGTACGTGCTGGAGGGCTACGACCCGGGTGAGGCGCTGACCCGGCTCAACCGGCTGGTCGGCTCCACCGAGGGCGGCTCGTTCGCCACCGTGGTCTGCCTCCGCTTCTCCCCGCGCGCCGGCCGGCTGCGGTACGCGAGCGCGGGCCACCCGCCGCCGCTGCTGATCCGCGGGGACGACGCGGTGTTCCTGCACGACCACGCGCTCGGGCCACCGGTCGGGGCCATCCCCGGCACGGTGTACCGGACCGACGACGCCGCGCTGCCCCCCGGCGGCCGGCTGCTGCTCTACACCGACGGGCTGATCGAGGACCGGCGGGCCGGCATCGACGCCGGGCTCGGCCAGCTCCGGGCGGACGCGACCGCCCGGAGCGAGCACGTGGCCGACCTCGTCGACGCGGTGGTCGAGCGGGTCGCCGGGCGTACCCGGCACGACGACGTGGCCGTGCTGGCGCTGGAGGCGACCGAGCTGAACCGCTTCGCGCTGCGGCTGCCGGCCGACCCGACGCGGCTCAGCGTGCTGCGCAAGCGGCTGGAGGACTTCCTCATCGCCCACCATGTCGGCGAGACCGACCTGTTCGACCTCACGGTGGCCATCTCCGAGGCCGCCGCCAACGCCATCGAGCACCCGGTCGCGCCGGCCGAGCCGACGATCGGCGTCGAGGTGACCATCGAGGACCGGACGGTGACCGCGACGGTCCGGGACAGCGGCCGGTGGAAGGAGTCCACCGGCTCGACCCTCCGGGGTCGGGGGCTGGCGCTGATCCAGGCGCTCGGTGAGATGACCGTGACCCGCACGGACGACGGCACCGAACTGGTGCTGCGCCGCCGGCTGGCGGACTGAGGGCGCGGCGGGCGGCGGCTCAGGCCTGCGTGAGCCAGTCCTGCTCGCCCAGACCGGAGATCTCCAGCACCCGCCGCACCTGCCGGGACGGCAGCACGGTGAGCGCGCCGGGGAGCTGCTGGGCGAGCCGGACCACCGCGTGGATCGCGGCCGAGTCGAAGAAGGTCACCGCCCGCAGGTCGAGCGTGACGTGGCGGGCGGACTCCCGCAGGACCGTCTGGTACATGGTGTCGGCGGTCGCCATGTCGACCTCGCCGGCCACCTGGACGCGCAGTTGATCACCGTCGATCTCCGCAGTCACGGAGAAGACAGGCGGCGCACCCCCTTGATCCACGGAGCAACAATGGCACAGCCCTTGCGGTGCGGCAACAACCTGGGCCAGCGGGCCGTGGCGGGGGTCACCGGGAGCGCGGCGATAGGCTTGCGCCATGACCGTCCGTGCGCCGCTGACCCCAGGCACGCTCTCCCCGTGGCGAGCGGTTCCCGCTGACATCCCGCGTCCCGAGTACGTGGGCAAGAAGCGTCCCCAGGAGTGGCGCGGCTCGCACGTGCAGACGCCGGAGACCATCGAGAAGATGCGCCTGGCCTGCCGGCTCGCCGCCCAGGCCACCCGGCTGGCCGGGGAGCACTGCAAGCCGGGGGTGACCACCGACGAGATCGACAAGGTGGTCCACGAGTTCCTCTGCGACCACGGCGCCTACCCGTCGACGCTGGGCTACAAGGGCTTCCCGAAGTCCTGCTGCACCAGCCTCAACGAGGTCATCTGCCACGGCATCCCGGACTCCACGGTGCTCGAGGACGGCGACATCATCAACGTCGACGTGACCGCGTACATCGGCGGGGTGCACGGCGACACCGATGCCACCTTCTGCGTGGGCGAGGTCAGCGAGGAGGCCCGCCTGCTGGTCGAGCGGACCCACGAGGCGATGATGCGCGGCATCAAGGCGGTCGCGCCGGGCCGGCAGATCAACGTGATCGGCCGGGTCATCGAGTCGTACGCCAAGCGGTTCGGCTACGGCGTGGTGCGCGACTTCACCGGCCACGGCATCGGCGAGTCCTTCCACAGCGGCCTCTACGTGCCGCACTACGACAGCCCGCGCCCCACCGACGTGATGGAGCCCGGGATGACCTTCACCATCGAGCCGATGATCACCCTCGGCACCTACCAGTACGACATGTGGGACGACGGCTGGACCGTGGTCACCAAGGACCGCCGCTGGACGGCCCAGTTCGAGCACACCATCGTCGTGACCGACGACGGCCACGAGATCCTCACGCTGCCGTGACCGACACCCCGGCGGCGCTGCGCGAGGCGCACCACGCGGACGTGTCCGGCGGCTGGCTCCGCCCGGCCGTGTTCGGGGCGATGGACGGGCTGGTCACCAACATCGCGCTGATCGCCGGCGTCGGCGGCGGCGGGGTGTCGCCGCGCAGCGTCGTCCTCACCGGCGCGGCCGGGCTGGTGGCCGGCGCCATCTCGATGGGGCTGGGCGAATACACCAGCGTCCGCTCGGCCAACGAGCAGGTGGCCGCCGAGGTGGCCAAGGAGCGGCGCGAGCTGGAGCGGCACCCCGAGGCGGAGGCCCGCGAGCTGGCCGACGCGTGGGTGGCCCGGGGGCTGCCGCGGGACCTGGCCACCCAGGTCGCCGAGGCGGTCCGGCGCAACCCGGAGGAAGCGCTGCGGGTGCACGTCCGGGAGGAGCTGGGCGTCGACCCCGACGAGCAGCCCAGCCCGTGGGCGGCGGCGGTCTCCTCGTTCCTCTGCTTCTCGCTGGGCGCGCTGGTGCCGCTGGTCACCTACCTGCTCGGCTTCACCAGCCTCGCGCTGGCGCTCGCCGTCGGCGGGGTGGGGCTCTTCGTGGCCGGTGCGATCGTGGCCCGGTTCACCAACCGCACCTGGTGGACCAGCGGGTTGCGGCAGCTGCTGCTCGGGTCCCTCGCGGCCGGCGCCACCTACCTGGTCGGCGCCCTGATCGGCATCCAGGGCGGGATCGGCTGACCGCCCCCGGGCCGGCCTAGCCGCCGAGCAGGTCGTCCACCGTGCCGTCGACCGGGCGGCCCCGGGCGGCCAGCTCCTCGGCCTGGCGGGCCAGCACCGTGCCCACCTCGGTCATGTCCGCCCCGGCCAGGCCGGTGCGCCGCACCGCGTCGCCCGGGTCGCGGAAGTAGGTGCGGCTCAGCAGCCCCTGCACGGTGGCCGCGGCCAGCCGGGCCTCGCCGAGCATGAGCAGCGCCGGGTCCGTCTCGTACCATTCCGCCAGCCGCAGCGCCCGGGCGTGCGCCGCGCTGCCCCGGTACCAGGCCTGGCGGGCCGCGGCGGTGAACTCGGCCGGCCGGGCCCGGGCCAGCCGGGCCAGGTGCTCGTCGCGGAGGGTGCGCAGCCAGCCGGTCGGGTCGTGCAGGGCGCGGGTGGTCACGTACCGGTCGGCGGTGAGCGGCCAGAGCGCGGTGATCGCCGTGGCCTGCCGCAGGTAGTCGTCGGCCGCGGCCACCGTGAGGTCGACCAGCACCCCGGCCACCCGGCGGGTGGCCGGGGACGGCCCGCCGCCCGGCCGATAGGTGGCCACCAGCAGCCCCACCTCGCCGCTGCCGCCGCCGTCGTCGTCGCCGTGCGCCAGCGGGCCGTGCACGGCCACGGCGAGGACGTCCGCCGGGAACCGGCGCAGCGCCGCGTCGCTCACCCGCTCGGCGACCCGCCAGCGGGGATCGTCCAGGTAGCGGTCGGTGTCCAGCTCGGCGCCGCCGGCTTCCACGGTCCACCTCCGTTCCGCGCGCGGCCCGCCCGGCAGCGGCCCGGCGCGCCCGACCACCACCCTAGCCAGCCGGACCGGGCCCGCCGGCACGCCGCGCCCGACGGTCAGGCGGCCCGCTCGCCCGCTGGGACCAGCCGGAACACCCGGATCTCCCGGCCGCCGGCCCGCTCCACATAGGTGCGGTAGGCCGGCCACTCCTCGACCAGCCGGGCGAACAGCCGCTCCCGCTCCGCGCCGCTGATCGGCTCGGCGCGCACCGGGACGCGGCGCCCCTTGACGTCGACCTCGGCGGCCGGCTGGGCGAGCAGGTTCAGCGACCAGGCGGGCTGGTGCTGCTGCCCCCAGTTCGAGCCGATCACCACGAAGGAGTCGCCGTCCGGGACGTAGAGCAGGGGGTTGCTGCGCGGCTTGCCGGAGCGGCGGCCGGTGGTGGTGAGGACCAGCGAGGGCACCAGGCCGAAGGCGACCACCCGCCCCTTCGTGAGCCGGCCGACCAGCCGGTCAGCGGGGACGAGCAGGCGCATGGTGGCGGCGAACCACTTCTGGTGACCGAGACGGCGGGTGAGGGACTGCACGGCGGACACCCGCCCAGTGTGCCGCCCGCATCCGGCCCGCGACACCCCCCGACCGGATCGAGGGCGGTCAGTCCAGCCGGCGCTCGACGGGCAGCCGCGACCGGGTGAGCAGGGCCGCACCCACCATGGCCACCAGCGGCACCACCACCAGCACGGTCAGCGTCGACCCGGGAACCACGAGCGGGTACGGCGGCTCCACCGGCCAGGACTGGGCGTACCGGCGGTTCAGCGAGATCAGGATGATGGCCGCCGAGCCGAGGCCGGCGAGGATGCCGAGCACCGACCCCAGCACCGCGATCACGCCGGCCTGGCAGAGCGACAGCAACCGGCGTACCCGGGGATCGGCACCGACGGCGGCGAGGGTGGACAGGTCCCGGCGGCCCTCGGCGGCGGCGAGGCCGGTGGCCACCGCCGCCGCGCCCAGCGTGATCATGCCGGCGGCGCCGGCCAGCAGGAGCAGCAGCGGGCGCTGGTCGGACGGCGGTCCGGCCGCCGCCACCTGGACCGCCAGCGGGGCGACCCCGCTCAGCTCGGCGGCCAGGGCGTCGCGCTGGCGGTCGGTCGGCGCGTCGGCGGTGTCGACCAGGTAGCCCAGCGGCGCCGGCACGAGGCCGAGCGTGGCGGCCGCCGCCGGGGAGACCACCAGCCGGTCCACCGGGAGGCCGCCGCGCAGCGCGTACCCGGGCAGCGTGACCCCGGCCTTCAGCTCGCCGGAGCCGTGGCTGACCTCCACCCGCACGCGGCCGTCCACCACCTGCCCGGGGTCGGTGACCACCACCCCGCCCGCCGCCAGCGTCCGGCGGGCCGCCGCCACCTCCTCGGCCGGGGCGCCGGTGAGCGCGGGCAGCACCGTCCCGTCGTCCACGATGGCCGGCAGGTAGAGGTCGCTCGGCTCGCGGAACGGCCGGACGCAGCGCGGGTCGGTCCGCGCCGCGGCGGGACCGGCATCCATCGGGTCGTACGGGCAGCGCTGCTCGGGCGGGCGCACCGCCGTGGCGACGCAGTAGTCCTCCGGGTCCGCCGGCCGGGCGCACTCCGGAGCGGCGAGCGGAACCACGGTGGCGTCCGGCAGCACCGCCCGGACCCGCCCGGCCACCTCCCCGGCCGGGGGCAGCGCGCCGGTGGCCGGCCCGTCGGTGCGCTGGAGCAGCACGTGCCCCGGGGGCAGGCCGGGCTGCCAGGCCGCCCGCTGCCGGGCGTCGTCGCTGGCCACGTAGGCGCCCAGCGCCACGCTGCCGGCCACCGCCGCCATCACGGCGGAGATGGCCGGCGCGGCCGACGAGCGGTTGCGGCTCGCGTCCCGCAGCGCCAGCCGGGGCGTCAGCGGCAGCAGCCGGCCGGTGCGGGCCAGCAACCCGATAAGCGTCGGGGTGCAGAAGACCAGCCCCAGCTCGCCCAGGACCACCCCGGCCAGCACCCCGGTGGGCGCGGTCCGGGTGGCGCCGTACGCGGCCACGGCGGCTCCGGCCACGGTGAGCAGCAGCCCGAGCGCCAGCCAGCGGCGCCCCGGCGGCGGCGGCTCCCGCCGGCCGGCCAGCCCGGCCACCACGTCCTGTCGGGCCGCCGTCCAGGCCGGTGCCAGCGCGGCCAGCACGCCCGCCAGCACCGCCACCCCGACGATCGCCACGAGCGCCGTCGGGAAGAGCCGGTACGCCCCGAAGCGCGCCTGCATGAGGTACTGCTCGACCAGCGGGCGGCCGGCGAACGCGGCGCCGATGCCGAGCAGCAGCCCGACGGCCGCCCCGCCCGCCCCGAGCACCACCCCGTCGGCGAGCACGATCCGGCGCAGGTGTGCGGCGTCCCCACCGGCCACCGCGACCAGGGCGAGGTCCCGCCGCCGCCGGCGGACGCCGACCGCGAAGGCCGGGCCGACCAGCAGCACCACCTCCAGCAGGCCGAGCCCGCCGACCAGCACCGTGTTGCCGGTCTCCTCGGCGTCGGGCAGGTTCGGTCCGGTGGCCATCTCCTCCCGGCCCGGCAGCGGGGTCCGGGCGGACACCAGGATCCCGTGGGCGTTCAACCGGTCGGCCAGCGCCGCGTCGACGGGGCCGGGCAGGTCCACCAGCCAGTTCTCGTCAGACGTGCCGGGCGGAGCGGGCGGGATCTCCGGCCGCAGCGCGACGACCTCCCGCAGGTTGTCCGGGAACTCCACCACCCCGACCACCCGGTAGGTCGTGCCGTCGATGGTCCGCACCGGCTCGTCGAGCCGGGCGCCCAGCCGGCGCAGCGCGGCCGGGCTCACCGCGATCTCGTCCGGCCGGCTGGGCCGCCGGCCCTCGCGGAGGGTGGCAAGCGGCCGGGCGAGCGGGTCGGTCAGGTCGACGGCGCGGGCGTCGAACGACGTGGTCTTCCCGTCGATCCGCACCTCGAACGGCACCCACAGGCGCACCCGGGTGAGCCGGCTGCCGGCGGGCAGCAGCGCGCGCACCTCGTCGGTGGTCACCGGGCGGGTCGGCGGCACCGACTCGCCCCCGACCGACCAGGAGCCCTCGCCCCAGGCGTCCTGGGCGATCGCGTTCAGGTCGATCCAGCGCAGCATCGCGTCGGCCCCGCCGAGTTGCCGGTCCATCCGCTCGGCCCGGGTCAGCTCGGCCATGTCGTAGCTCACCGCGGCGAAGGTCAGCCCGAGCACCGGCAGCGCGATCATCACGAGGACCAGCGCGGTACGCCGGCGCGCCCGGCGGGCCTCCCGCCGGGCGATCCGCAGCGCGGTCCGCCACGACCCGAGCGCGGCGGCGACCCGGCCCCGGTTCACCGACCGCTGCCGCTGAGCAGGTGCTCCACGCCGACGAGCGGTGCCGTCGAGTCCACCAGCACCCCGTCGCGGAGGAACACCACCCGGTCCGCCCAGCCGGCGTGCCGCGCCTCGTGGGTGACCAGCACCCCGGCCGCGCCGGCGTCCACCCGGCGGCGCAGCAGCTGCAGCACCGCCTCGCCGGCCTGCGAGTCCAGCGCGCCGGTGGGCTCGTCGGCGAGGACCAGGCGGCGCTCGCCGACCAGGGCCCGGGCGATCGCCACCCGCTGCTGCTGGCCGCCGGACATCTGGTCGGGGAACCGGTCCGCCAGCCCGGCCACGTCCACCTCGGCGAGCGCGGCCAGGGCCGACCGGCGCGCCGCCCGGACGCCGACGCCGTCCAGTTCGAGGGGGAGCGCCACGTTCTCCGCGGCGGTGAGGCTGCCGAGCAGGTTCAGGTCCTGGAAGACGTAGCCGATCCGGCGGCGGCGCAGCCGGGCCAGGTCGCGGGCCGACAGGCCGGCGAGGGACTCGCCCTCGACCACCACGTCCCCGCCGGTCGGCCGGTCCAGCCCGCCGGCCAGCGCGAGCAGTGTGGACTTGCCGGAGCCGGAGGGCCCCATCACGGCCACCAGTTCGCCGGCCGACACGGTGAGGCTCACCCCGCGCAGCGCGTGCACGGCCGCCTCGCCGGCGCCGTGGGTCCGGTGCACGCCCCGCAGCTCCAGCACGCCGCTCATGAGCCCACCTCCTGCCGTCACCGGCGGGCCGTCTCGTCGGCCCGGTCCACCGCCTCCGGCTGGGTGGCCGGCCGGCTCGGCGCCGGACGGTGGCGGACCAGGCTGGTCTCGCAGTGGTCGAGCCAGCGCACCTCGGCCTCGGCCTGGAAGATCATCGCGTCCAGCACCAGGCGCCAGGGCAGATCCTCCGGCTTGTCACTGGTGTACTTCAACCGGGTGAACTCCTGCAGGGCCCGCATGGTGGCGCTGCGCTGGGTCTGCACCACCGAGCGGACGTCCACGCCGGGGGTGGTGAGGGCCAGGGCCAGCTTGATCGACAGCTCGTCGCGGGGGCGGTCCGCCCGGCTGATCGGGGTGGCGAACCAGAGCGCCAGGTCCGCCCGCCCGGCGTCGGTGATCTCGTACGGCCGCTGCCCGCCGTCGCTCTCCGGCAGCGAGCGGACCAGGCCGTCGCGCTCCAGCCGGGCCAGGGTGGTGTACACCTGCCCGATGTTCAGCGGCCAGGTCGACCCGGTCGACTCCTCGAACGCGGAGCGGAGCTGGTAGCCGTACATCTGGCCGCGCTCCAGCAGGGCGAGCAGGCCGTGGCGGATGGACATGGCGTGGAGTATGCATACCTGGTATGCGGTCCGCAACCGCAGGGTTCCGCCGGGTGACCGGCGCCTCCGCTCAGGCCTGCCGGCCGGGGAACGGCACGGTGACCGGGGTCACCCCGGCGGTGCGCCGCCAGCGGGTGGCCCGCAGCGCGCAGTCGGTCAACGCGGCGAGCGCCCTGTTCCGGTCCGCCCCGGTGGTGTGCGCCAGCGCCGCCCGCCAGTGGCCGGCGGTCCGCTCCTCGACCTCGACGGCCAGCTTGAGCGCGCTCGCCCGGTCGGTCACCGGGTACGGCAGCGCGTAGCCGGCGTGGTCGGCGGGGATCTGACCACCGCCCGAGCTGAGCTGGAGGACCAGGGCGTCCCGGCGGGACCGGTGTGCCGCCTCGGCGGCGCGGGCGGCGGAGCGGGCCGCCTCGGTCAGGTGCACGCCGATCACCCCGTACGCCCAGATCGCCGCGTACTCGGCGGCGAGCGCGTCGCCGAGGGCCTGGGCCGGGCCGCTGGTCGGGCTCACTTCAACGCCTCCAGGTGGGTCGCCCGGGCCGCCGCGATCGACCCGAGCAGCGCGGCCCGCTCGGCGGGCGCGGCGGCGCACGCCTTCGCGGCGTTGTCCCGCCCCTCCTGCTCGGCCTGCCGCAGCTCGGTCCGGACCGTGTCCGAGTCGGCGGCGGCCTCCGACGGGGTGGCGGCGGGGCTGCCGGACGGTGCGGGCCGGCCGATGACCTTGCGCAACTCCTCGGCGTGCGCCCGGTGCGCGTCGGCGATCGCGGTGAACCGCTCGGCCAGCGCCGGGACGGCGGTGGCGGCGGCCCGGTAGCGGGCCTCCAGCGCGGTGGCCTCGGCCGCGAGCGGCTCCAGCGGATCGGGGGGTCGGGACTCGTCGCCGCGGTCGAAAAGATCACAGCCGGTCAGCGGCACGGCCGCGCCGCCGAGCGCCACCAGTGCCCCGGCGCGCAGCAGCGCCCGCCGGGAATGTCCCGGTGCGCCCTGATCCGATGTCGTTCTGCCGGTCGCCACCGGACAAGTCAACACCATCTCCGCCGCCCTGTGGGCCAGTGGCGTCGGTGCGCCGCCGGGGCCGCCGCCCGGCCCGCGCGTTACGCTCTGCGCAGCCACCGGGCGCGAACGCCCCGGTGGCGTGCCGGCATGGCGGCCCGACCGGTCCGCCCGAGCAGTGACACGACGGACCCCCGGGCCCGTGGCAAAAGCAGAGAGGTGCGCCGAATGACGCAGCGTGGCCGTGCCACCCGGCCGACGGGGCCCTCCGGGCGCCCCCGCCGGTCCGACGGCCCCCGTGGCGCGGACCGGAGCGGCGCACCCCGCGGCGACCTGAACGCCCGCCGGGCCCGGCTGCGCGAGGTGATCGAGCCGGTGGTCACCGCCGCCGGCTACGACCTGGAGGACCTCTCCGTGTCCCGCGCCGGCCGCCGCCACGTGGTCCGGGTGATCGTCGACGCCGACGGCGGGATCAACCTGGACGCCGTCGCGGACGTCTCGCGGGCGGTCTCGGCGGCGCTGGACGCCGCCGAGGAGGCCGGCGGCGACATCGTGGCCGGCGAGTACCAGCTCGAGGTCAGCTCGCCCGGCGTGGACCGCCCGCTCACCCTGCCCCGGCACTGGCGGCGCAACGCCGGCCGGCTGGTCAAGGTGACGGTCCACGGGCCCGAGGGTGACCGGCAGGTCACCGGCCGGATCGCCACCGCCGACGACGAGCGCGTGGCGCTGGAGACCGACGCCGGCCGTGCGGAGCACCCGTACGCCGAGCTCGGCCCCGGCCGGGTCCAGGTGGAGTTCACCCGCCTGGACGAGGTGGCCGACGAGGACTTCGGTGACGACACCGACATCGACGACGACGAAGATCTGGAGGACGAGGAGAGGTGAACATCGACCTCGCGGCGCTGCGCGCCCTGGAGCGCGAGCGGGAGATCCCGTTCGACACGATCCTCGCGGCGATCGAGACCGCGCTGCTGACCGCCTACCGGCACACCGACGGCGCCGAGCCGCACGCCCGGGTGGAGATCGACCGCAAGACCGGGGCCGCCTCGGTGTACGCCCAGGAGGTGGACGCCGACGGCAGCGTGGTCCGGGAGTGGGACGACACCCCGCACGACTTCGGCCGGATCGCGGCCATGACCGCCAAGCAGGTGATCCTCCAGCGGCTGCGGGAGGCCACCGACGAGGTGCACTTCGGCGAGTACGTCGGCCGCGACGGTGACCTGGTCACCGGCGTGGTGCAGGCGCACGAGGCGCGGTCCGAGAAGGGCATCGTCAGCGTCGACCTGGGCAAGCTGGAGGGCGTCCTGCCCCAGTCCGAGCAGGTCCCCGGCGAGCGGTACGCGCACGGCGAGCGGATCCGCTGCGTCGTGGTGCACGTCGCCAAGGGCATGCGCGGTCCGCAGATCACCCTGTCCCGGTCGCACCCGGCCCTGGTGAAGAAGCTCTTCGCCCTGGAGGTGCCGGAGATCGCCGACGGGACCGTGGAGATCGGCGCCATCGCGCGTGAGGCAGGTCACCGCACGAAGATCGCGGTGCGCTCGACCGCCCAGGGGGTCAACGCCAAGGGCGCCTGCATCGGCCCGATGGGCCAGCGGGTCCGCGCGGTGATGAGTGAGCTGCACGGCGAGAAGATCGACATCATCGACTGGTCGGACGACCCGGCCACCTTCGTCGGCAACGCGCTCTCCCCGGCCAAGGCGCTGCGGGTGGAGGTGGTCGACCTGGCCAGCCGGACCGCCCGGGTGACCGTCCCGGACTTCCAGCTCTCGCTGGCGATCGGGCGGGAAGGGCAGAACGCCCGGCTCGCGGCCCGGTTGACCGGTTGGCGGATCGACATCCGCTCCGACGCGGAGCAGAGCGGCACGGCCGGCCGGGGCGGAGCTGATCACGTTCCCGAGGCGGGCGGCGCGATCTCGAGCAGCTAGGGGTAGACTTCCTCCAGTGGCACGACGCGCGCTGCCGGAGCGCACCTGTGTGGGCTGCCGGAAACGAGCGCCGGCCAGCGAGTTGCTGCGAATCGTCGCGATCGGTGACGAGGCTGGTCATTACAGCCTCCGGCCCGATCCGGCTCGCAGACTGCCGGGTCGGGGAGCGAACATGCACCCGGATCCGGCCTGCTTCGCGCAGGCGGTGCGGCGCCGCGCCTTCGGGCGGGCACTGCGCGTCACCGGGGTCCCCGACCACGGTGCGCTCGCGGAGCACGTTGACGCGCCAACCCCGACGACCGGTCAGCCCGACCGGTCGAGGGTCGCTAGCAAGGTAGGACGACCGACATGAGCACACGATGAAGTCCCTGAAATGACCAGGCTTCAAGTGCACGAGTGAGGTCGCTGCGGGTGCTGCCCGCACGACCTCGGAGTGAGGAGTGCAGTGGCAGGAAAGGCCCGCGTACACGAGCTCGCCAAGGAGCTCGGGGTCGAGAGTAAGACCGTTCTCGCCAAGCTCAAGGAGATGGGCGAGTTCGTCAAGTCCGCGTCCAGCACCGTCGAGGCGCCCGTCGCCCGACGGCTGCGTGGCGCATTCGTCGCGTCCGCCGGTGGTTCCTCGGCGCCGGCCGCCCCGGCGGCGGCCGCCCCGAGCCCGGCAACGACCCCGACGCCGTCCCCGACCCCGGGCGCCCCCCGGGTCTCGGCCAAGCCGATGCCGCCGCGGCGGCCGGCCGCGCCGACCCCTGGACCGAAGCCCAAGGGCCCGGTCCCCGGCCCGCCGCAGCCGGCGACCCCGGTCGCCAAGCCGGCGAGCGCGCACGACATCGAGGTGGCGGCCGCCGAGGCGCGCGCCGCCGCCCTCAAGGCTGAGCAGGAGGCCGCGGTCAAGGCCGCGCAGGCCGCCCGCCAGCAGCAGCGGGAGAACGTCCGCCGCGAGCCCCCGACCGAGGGTGGTCCCCGTCCGGGGCCGCGTCCGGGTCCGAACGCGGCGCCGCCGCGTCCGGGTGGCCCGGCCGCCGGCCGTCCCGGTGGCCCGACCCCGGGTCCGGGTGCCCGGCCGGGCGGTCGTCCGCCGGCGCGCGGCGCCGGCAACAACCCGTTCGGCATCCAGGGTGGCCAGCAGCAGCGGCCCCCGGCCGCCGGTGCCGGCGGTCCGCGGCCGAGCCCGGCGGGCATGCCGCCGCGGCCCAGCCCGGCCTCCATGCCGCCCCGGCCCAGCCCGGCCTCCATGCCGAGCCAGCGGCCGACCACGGGTCGCCCCGGCGGTCCCGGTGGCGGTCGTGGCGGTCCCGGCGGCGGCGCGGGTCGTCCCGGTGGTGGCGGCGGAGGCTTCCGCGGCGGTCCCGGTGGCGGTGGCGGCGGCGGTGGTTACCGCGGCGGTCCCGGTGCCGGTGGCGGCGGCGGTGGTTACCGCGGCGGTCCCGGTGGCGGCGGTGGCGCTCCCGGTGGCGGTTTCCGCCCGGGTGCCCCGGCCGGCGGCGGTGGCCGTCCGGGTGGTGGCGGTCGTGGCCGTGGCGGTGGCGCCGCGGGTGCCTTCGGGCGTCCCGGTGGCCGGCCGACCCGTGGCCGCAAGTCGAAGAAGCAGCGCAGACAGGAGTTCGACAACCTGTCGGCCCCGACCATGTCCTCGGGTGCTCCCCGGGGTCAGGGTCAGGTCGTCCGGTTGTCCCGTGGCGCCTCGCTGTCGGACTTCGCCGACAAGATCAACGCCAACCCGGGTTCGCTGGTCCAGGAGATGTTCAACCTGGGCGAGATGGTGACGGCGACCCAGTCCTGCTCCGACGACACCCTGCTGCTGCTGGGTGAGCACCTCGGCTTCGACGTGCAGATCGTCAGCCCCGAGGACGAGGACCGTGAGCTGCTCGCGCAGTTCAACATCGACCTCGACGCCGAGGTGGCGGCGGAGCGCCTGGTCAGCCGTGCGCCGGTCGTGACCGTCATGGGTCACGTCGACCACGGTAAGACCAAGCTGCTCGACGCGATCCGCAAGGCGAACGTCGTGGCCGGCGAGGCGGGTGGCATCACCCAGCACATCGGCGCCTACCAGGTCCACGTCCCGCACGAGGGCGAGGACCGCGCGGTGACCTTCATCGACACCCCGGGTCACGAGGCGTTCACCGCCATGCGTGCCCGTGGTGCCCAGGTGACGGACATCGTGATCCTGGTGGTGGCGGCCGACGACGGCGTCATGCCGCAGACCATCGAGGCGCTCAACCACGCCAAGGCTGCGGACGTGCCGATCGTGGTCGCGGTCAACAAGGTCGACAAGCCCGAGGCGAACCCGGACAAGGTCCGCCAGCAGCTGACCGAGTACGGCCTGGTCGCCGAGGAGTACGGCGGCGAGACCATGTTCGTCAACGTGGCGGCCAAGCCCGGCATCGGCATCGAGGAGCTTCTCGAGGCCGTGCTGCTGACCGCCGACGCGTCGCTGGAGCTGACCGCTCCGATCGACGGGCCGGCGCAGGGTGTCGCCATCGAGGCGCACCTGGACAAGGGCCGTGGCGCGGTGGCGACCGTGCTGGTGCAGAAGGGCACCCTCCGGGCCGGCGACTCGATCGTCGCCGGTGGGGCGCACGGCCGGGTTCGGGCCATGCTGGACGAGAACGGCAAGCCGGTCGACGAGGCCGGGCCGGCGCGTCCGGTCATGGTGCTGGGTCTGACCACGGTGCCGGGTGCGGGTGACACCTTCCTGGCCGCCGAGGACGACCGGACCGTGCGGCAGATCGCCGAGCAGCGGCAGGCACGGCGGCGGGCGGCGTCCTTCGCCAACTCCCGCGGCCGGGCGACTCTCGAGACGCTCATGGAGCAGCTCAAGGAGGGCGAGAAGACCTCGCTCAACCTGGTGCTCAAGGGCGACGTCTCCGGTTCCGTGGAGGCCCTCGAGGACGCGCTGTTCAACCTCGACATCCCGGAGGAGGTCCAGCTTCGGATCATCCACCGGGGCGTGGGTGCGATCACCGAGAGCGACGTCATGCTCGCGAGCGCCTCGTCCGAGGCGGTCACGATCATCGGCTTCAACGTGCGGGCCGCCAACAAGGTCCGCGAGATCGCCGACCGCGAGGGCGTGGAGATCCGGTACTACACGGTCATCTACCAGGCCATCGAGGAGATCGACGCCGCGCTCAAGGGTCTGCTCAAGCCGGAGTACGAGGAGGTCGAGCTGGGCACCGCGGAGATCCGCGACGTCTTCCGCTCGTCCAAGATCGGCAACATCTCCGGCTGTATCGTCCGGTCCGGCCTCATCCGCCGCAACGCCAAGGCGCGGCTGCTGCGGGACGGGGCGGTCGTGGCGGACAACCTCACGATCAGCTCCCTCAAGCGGTTCAAGGACGACGCGACCGAGGTCCGCGAAGGCTTCGAGTGTGGTCTGACGCTGGGCGGTTTCAACAACGTCCAGGTCGGCGACATCATCGAGACCTTCGAGATGCGGGAGAAGCCGCGCGCCTGAGCGGTGTGAACGACGGAGACGGCCGGGGCCTGCGGGTCCCGGCCGTCGCCGTTTCCGCAGGCTGCGACAATCTCGGGCGTGCTCAGGTACGCGCTGCTCCTCGCCCCCTCCGCCAACCGCGTCTACGCGGACGCCGCCGGCCGGCTGGCCCGCGCGGAGCTGGCCGTGTTCGCCGGGTCGGGGGTCCTCGACGCGGCGCCGGCCGACGTCGCCGTGGAGCGGATCGGCGGGGTGGAGTACCTGACCTTCTCGGCTCCGGCGCCCGGCCTCGGCGCCCGGGACTTGGCCCACCTGGCCAACCTGTCGGCGGCGTACGCGCTGTTCGAGCGGGTGGGCGACGACCTCCTGCGGCCGGTGCCGCTGCACCCCCTGGCCCGGTACGACTCGGACCTCGTCACCATCCCCAAGTACGCCGGCAAGACCAACGAGCAGTTCACCCGGCTGCTGCTCAACGTCACCCTGCTCGCGTCGGCGTCGGCGCCCCGGATGCTGGACGGGCCGGTGGTGGTGCTCGACCCGCTCTGCGGGCGGGGCACCACCCTCAACCAGGCGCTCATGTACGGCTACGACGGCATCGGCGTGGAACACGACGGCAAGGACGTGGACGCCTACGCGGCGTTCCTGCGCACCTGGCTGCGCCGCAAGCGCCTCAAGCACACGGCCGAGACGGTGCCGGTGCGGCGGGACCGCCGGCTCGTGGGCCGGCGCTTCGAGGCGGTCGTCGCGCCGTCCCGGGACGCGCACCGGGCCCGGGCGACCCAGCGGGTCACCGTGCTGCACGCCGACACCACCCGGGCCCGCGAGGTGCTCCGCCCCCACTGCGCCGACGTGATCGTCACCGACGCCCCGTACGGGGTGGCGCACGGCAGCCGCACCGGGACCGGCCTGTCCCGCAGCCCGCTCGACCTGCTGACGGCCGCCGTGCCGGTCTGGCGGGAGCTGCTGCGCCCGGGCGGGGCGCTGGGGCTGTCCTGGAACACGCTCGTGGCCCCGCGGGCCGCGGCCGAGGCGGTGCTGGCCGACGCCGGCCTGCGGGTGCTGGACGGGCCCGGCTGGCGGGACCTCGCACACCGGGTCGACCAGGCGATCGAGCGGGACGTGCTGGTGGCGGTCGCCCCGGCGACCGCTTCCGCGCGGCTCGCCTGACGGCGCGCGGCGGCCGGGAGCCGCCGGCGGAAAGCGGGTGACCGGAGGAGTGCTCCTGCCGTACCGTTGCTGGCCGTGTATACCGGAACCGCGCAATTCGACCTGTTGCTCCCGGGGGACTCCCGCTCCCTGAAGGCCAAGCGGTCGTACGTCCGGCCGATCGTCGCGGCGCTGCGCCGGTTCGAGGTGTCCGCCGCCGAGGTGGGGGCGCTCGACCTGCACGGCCGTACCCGGATCGGGGTGGCCGTGGTGGCCGCCGAGCCGGCGCACGTCCGCGAGGTGCTCGACTCCTGCGAGCGGCTGGTGGCCGCCCGGCCGGAGGTCGAGCTGCTGTCGGTCCACCGCCGCCTGCACGGCGAGGAGGACTGACCTGCCGGTCGCCGGCCGGCGGCGGCCCCGCGCAGGGGCGGCGATCGCGCGGGTAATGTTCGGGATGTTGAGCGGTCGGACCGGCGGCGCCGCGCCGTCGTCCCCGGCCGACGGCTCCAGTTCGCGGCAGTGCCGTCAGGCGCGCCGAGCGGGAGCCGTCGTAGGAAGCAGGAAGCCCTGGAGGTGGGGGACATGACGGATCCGGCCAAGGTTCGCCGGCACGCGGAGCGCGTCCGTGAACTGGTCGCGTCGGTGGTGCGGAGCCAGATCAAGGACCCCCGGCTCGGCATGATCACCATCACCGACGCCCGGATCACTGCCGATCTGCGCGACGCCACGGTCTTCTACACGGTGCTCGGCGACGCGGCGGCACAGGCCAGCACCGCCGCCGCGCTGGAGAGCGCCAAGGGCATGCTGCGCAGCACCGTGGGCAAGGCGCTCGGGCTGCGCCACTCGCCGACCCTGACCTTCGTCCTCGACGACGTGCAGGACCAGGTCAAGCACATCGACGACCTGCTCGCGGCGGCCCGCAACGCCGACGCCGAGGTGCAGCGCCTGGCCGCCAAGGCCGAGTACGCGGGCGAGGCCCAGCCGTACCGGGTCGAGGACGAGGACGAGGATGCCGACACCGAGGACGCCGAGGTCGAGGCGACCGGGGACGAGGAGCCGCGCGGCGGCGACCGCCCGTGACCGGTCCCGCCGAGGGCGGCCCGCCGGCCGGCCCGACCGACACCGACTGGGCGGCCGCCGTCGCGGCGGTACGCGGGCTTCCCGCCACCGCCCGGGTGCTGCTCATCTGCCACGTCAACCCGGACGGCGACGCGCTGGGCAGCATGCTCGGGTTCGGGCTGGGCCTGCGCCGGCTCGGCGTACGGCAGCTCCAGGCGACGTTCCCCGGACCGCCGGAGGTGCCCGAGCCGTTCCGCTGGCTGCCCGGGTCCGAGCTGCTGGTCGCGCAGGACGACGCGTACCCGGATCCGGACCTGGTGATCTGCTTCGACGCGGCGAGCGAGTCGCGCCTGGGCGACCTGGTCGGCCGGCTGGACAAGGCGGGCGCGGCGCTGGTGCTGGACCACCACGCCTCGAACAGCGGGTTCGGCACCATCCAGCTGGTGGACCCGCACGCGGCGGCCACCTCGGTGGTCGCGCTCGGGCTGCTGGACCGGCTCGGGGTGGCGCTGGACGCGGAGATCGCGGCCGGCCTCTACGTGGCGCTGAGCACCGACACCGGCTCCTTCCGCTTCGAGGCCACCACGCCGGCCGTGCACGAGATGGCCGCCCGGCTGCTGGCCACCGGGATCCGGCCGGGGGAGATCTCGCGGCAGGTCTTCGACACCCGACCGTTCGGGGCCGTCCGCCTCTTCGGCGAGGTGATGGGCCGGGCCCGCCTGGAGCCGGCGGCCGCCGCCGGGCGCGGGCTGGTCTGGACCTACGCCACCCGCGCGGACCTGGCCCGGCACGACCAGCCGGCGTACGTGCTGGAGGCCCTGATCGACTCGGTGCGCTGCACCGCCGAGGCGGACGTGAGCTGCGTGGTCAAGCAGTCCGGCGAGGGCGAGTGGGCGGTCTCCCTGCGCAGCAAGGGCGCGGTGGACGTGAGCCGGGTCGCGATGGCGCTCGGGGGCGGCGGGCACCGGTTCGCCGCCGGATTCACCGCCCGGGGCACGGTCGACGAGGTGGTCGAGCGCATCCGGGTGGAGCTGCCCGGCGCGTTGCTGCCCTCCTGACCCACCCCGGGCGGCGGGCACCGGGAGACGACTCCCACGCGTGCCGGTCTTTCCGCGTTCCGTGACGCTGGGGACAATCGGGTGATGGATCACCCCCGTGAGCTCACCGTCGAGGCGCCCCGGGCCTGGGACCGCCCGGTCGTCTCCGTGCCGGTGCTGGTCTGCCTCTCCCTGGTCGGCGGGCAGTTGCCGTCCTTCTCCGCCGCGGCCAACCTCTACACCCTGGGCACCGGTGGGGCGTTGATCTGGGTCGGCCTGAGCAACCGGGTGCCGCCCCGGCGGCCGGCGCCGCGGCGGCTGCCGGCCGGCGCGCTCTGGTGGCTGCTGCCGGTCACCGTCTTCGGCGTCCTGGAGGGCGCGACCTTCGTGCTGTCGGTGGGGGACGAGTTCCCCACGTTCTCCCGGCTGGCCGACCCGATGCTGGAGGACCATCTGGTCCGCTCGGCGGCCTGGTTCGCCTGGCTGACCGCGTTCTGGGGGCTGGTCCGCCGATGATGCGCACCGTGGCGATCGGCGGTTTCCTGGCCGCGCTGCTGCTCTTCGCGGCCGTCGAGTGGGCCGCCCGGCGGGAGGGCTCGCGCATCCCGTCCCTGGCCGACGTCTGCGCCTTCGTGATGCGCTACGAGGTCGGGCCGGTGCCGGTCGGTCGGATCGGCCTGTTCGGGTTCTGGTGGTGGCTGGGCTGGCACTTTCTGGCCCGCTGACGCGCGCCGCCGGCCGGCATTCTCTGCTGTCCGCATTGCGGGAACAGTGGGCAACATGTGGAAAGTGAACGTTAATTTGGGTGAGGGCCGGTGCTTCGGCGCAGGTCACGGGGCGGTGGTGCCACACCCGGTGCCGCCTCCCTCCAGGGTCAGACCGACCCGGGCACACGCTGCCAGCGAGCCGTTCCGGTGATCCCGGACCGCACCGCCGGCGCTCAGCAGGCCGACGACTCCACGTCGCGGCGCGGCGGGGGTCGCGCCGGGTGGGACCGTCGGCGCCCATGAGGGCCGCCGGGCTCGGTGGTCCGCACCCGGGAAGGGAACTCCCATGGCGACCAAGCGCAAGCCGCAGACCGAGAACACGACCGACGAGGCGCGCGAGCAGATGCGCCGCGCACTGCAGACCTCGATGGACACCCGTCAGTGACGGTGGCCGCCCGGCGGTGACGCCGTATCCACGACGTCACCGCCGCTCCGGTCGTCCCTGCCCCCCCGTACGGCGCCGCCGTCGCCCAAAGCGCCGGATCCTCATCGTCGGCAGCGCGGGCGCCGGCAAGTGCACGCTCGCCCGCCGGCTCGACCTGCCGCTGATCCACCTCGACCGGCACCACCGGCGGCCCGGCTGGATGCCCGCCGGGCAGGCCGACCGCCCGTCCGACGTCGCCGCGCTCACCGCCGGCCCGGCCGGACGGACGGCAACCACGCCGGCACCCTCGATCTCCGCCTACCCCACCCCCACCCCACCGGGTTGATCATGAGGTTGGCGGCAGTTTCGGAGATCCACACCGCCGCTAACTTCATGATCGGCGGGAGGGACGCCAGCCGGTAAGCAGTGGGTAGGGTTGCGGGCCTTACGGGGCGCGTGCCAGGATCGGCGGCGATGAGTCAGACAGTCGTGCCCGCCGTCCCGTCCGCCACGGCCCGGCGGATCGCCGCGCTCGCCCTGCCGGCCCTCGTGGTGCTCGCGGCCGAGCCGCTCTACGTGCTGGTCGACACGGCCGTGGTCGGGCACCTGGGCCGCGTTCCGCTCGCCGCGCTCGCCATCGGCGGCACCGTGCTGACGCTGACCGCCTGGCTGGGCACCGTCGTGGCGTACGGCACCACGGGGCGCTCAGCCCGGCGGTTCGGCGCGGGGGACCGGGCCGCAGCGGTGGCCGAGGGCGTGCAGGCGTCCTGGCTCGCCCTGGGCGTCGGGGTGCTGGTGGCGCTCGCCATGCAGGTCGGCGGCGGGTGGTTGGCGCGTACCCTCGCCGGTGGCCCCGGCGACGTGGCCGACGCCGCCGCGACCTGGCTGCGGATCGCGGCGCTCGGCGCCCCCGGCCTGCTGCTGGCGGCGGCCGGCAACGGTTGGCTGCGCGGCATCCAGGACACCCGCCGGCCGCTGCTCTTCGTGCTCGGCCCGAACCTGCTCTCCGCGCTGCTCTGCCCGCTGCTGGTCTACCCGGCCGGGCTCGGCCTGGCCGGTTCGGCCGTGGCGAACGCGGTGGCGCAGACCATCTCCGGCGGCCTCTTCGCGGCGGCCCTGGTCCGCGAGCGGGTCCCGCTGCACCCCCGGCCCCGGCTGATCGGCCAGCAGCTGGCGCTCAGCCGGGACCTGCTCATCCGGGGCGTCGCCTTCCAGGCCAGCTTCCTGTCCGCGACCGCCGTGGCCGCACGGTTCGGGGCCGCCGCGGTCGGCGCGCACCAGATCGCCGTGCAGCTCTGGTTCTTCACCGCCCTGGTGCTGGACGCCCTGGCGATCGCCGCGCAGTCCCTGATCGGCGCGGCGCTCGGCTCCGGCGACGCCGTGGCGGCCCGCGCCCTCGCCCGGCGGATCGCCCTGCTCGGCGGGCTCTGCGGCGTGGCGTTCGCGGTGCTCATCGCCGCGGGCGCCGGCCTGGTGCCGTCGTGGTTCAGCTCCGATCCGCAGGTACGCGAGCAGGCCATGGTCGCCTGGCCCTGGTTCGTGGCGCTCCAGCCGATCGGCGGCGTGGTGTTCGCGCTGGACGGCGTGCTGATCGGCGCGGGGGACGTGCGCTACCTGCGCAACCTGACCATCGTGGCGGCGTTGGGCGGCTTCCTGCCGGCCATCTGGCTGGCCTACGGGCTCGACCTCGGGCTGGGCGGCATCTGGGCGGGGCTGACCCTGTTCGTGGTGCTCCGGCTGGTCGCCCTGCTGCTGCGGCTGCGTTCCGGCGGCTGGGCGGTGGTCGGCGCGGTCCGCTGACCGCCACCGCCCGCCTCCGGGTCATCGCGGCCCTGCCAAGGCGGCCCCGGGGCGACCGGCTCAGCAGGTGTCCGGGAGGTCCAGTGTCGCGGCGGGGTCGAAGACCGCGTCCGGGTCCGGGCCGTCCGGTCCGCCGAAGCCGCGCGTGCCCGGGCCGAGCAGTCCCTTGTCGAAGGCCGCGCAGTCGACGTTGGCGGTGTACGAGTTCGCGTCCTCGACCCACAGCCCCTCCGAGCCGCGCTTGACGTCGTCGGGATGCGGCATGCTCCAGACCACGGTGTCGTGCACGGCGACCAGCCCGCCGCCCGGCGACGTGCCGCTGGTCTGGAAGGCGTACGCCCAGACGAAGTTGGTGGTCACCGCCAGGATCCGGACGCCGTCGGCGTCCGTGGTGGCCCGGTAGCTGATCCGGCCCTTCACCCTGGGCTGCTCGGCGGTGAGCCGGGCGCCGGGCGCCAGCCGGGTGGCGTACGCGGCGAAGGTGTCGGACGCGAAGCTCGTGCGCAGGCCGGCGCGCGCGTCGGGGGCGAACTGCCGGATCAGCGGGTCCGGGTCGTCCGTGGTCATGAACCGGCGGTCCAGCCGCGCCGTCACCAGGACGGTCCGGACCTTCGCCAGCGCGGCCGCCACCTGCTTCTCGGTGAACGGGCCGGTCCGCTTCGCCGGCGGCAGGACGATCCCGGCCTGTCCCTGCGCGAACCCGGCGGCCGGGGTGCCGTCGAAGGGCCCGGACGGCCGGGCTGGTGCGGCGGACGTGGCGGCCGGTGCGGCGGACGTGGCGGCCGGCGGGCCGAACGTCGGGTACACCACCGGCCGCCCACCCGCGGACGGCATCGACACCAGGATGGCCCCGCCGACCACGCCGACGAAGGCGAGCGTCAGCAGCGCCGTCGCGCCGGTCAGCAGCCAGCCGGGGTGCCGGCTGCGCCAGCCCCGCAGCCCGCCACCGCGGCCCGGATCACCCGCGCCGGGTGACGACCAGCGCTGCCACTCCGGCGCCGCCGGCGGGCCGGGCCGGTGGCCGGGCCCGGAGGCGGGGTGGCGCGGTGGTGCGGAGTCCGGCCGATCCTCGGTCATCGCGGCCCCCGGTCAAGAGTGGGCGAGATGTCACCGAGTGTCCCACCTTGTCGGCCGACGCGGTAGCCCTCGGCTCCCTCAGCAGGGCTTGAACGAGCCCGGCCCGCCCATCCACGGGTAGACCGTGAGGAAGCCCTCCGCGAGGCGGGAGCACTCGACGTTGCTGGTGCTCGCCTGCGCCGACACCAGCCAGAGCCCGCGCTGCGCGGCGGGCAGCCCGTCCGACCGGGGGACGTGCCAGACGACCTCGTCGCGGATCGCCGCCAGACCAGCCTGGCCGGGCGTGGTGCGCGGCACGTCGAACGCGTACACCCAGACGTATGCGGTGGTGATCTCCAGCACCGGGACGCCGTTCTCGTTTCTGGTGGCCCGGTAGCGGATCGTCCCCCGGGCCCTGACCTCCTCGGCCTCGCCACGGGAGCCGATCCGGGTGGCGTAGTTCAGGAAGGCGTCGCCGTCGAAGTCGCGCGCCAGCTCCCTACCGGCGTCCGGCGCGAGGAGGGCCAGGAACGGCTCCGGGTCGCCGACGAGCATGGCCAGATCGAGGCGGGCCGCCGTCACGGCCTTGCGGACCTGGGTCAGGGCCGCGGCCACCTCCGCGGCGGTGAACGGTCCAGTGGCGGCGGCCCGGGGCAGCATGATCGCTTCCTCGCCGACAGCGAAGTCCGCCGCGGCGCTCCCGGCGAAGAGATCCCGCGGCTCGCCGACCCGGGTCAGCGGCACCGGAGACGGCGTGGGAGAGGCCGTCGGCTGGGCGGTGCCGGCCCGGATCCGGTCGACCGCGACGTGACCGAGTGCGGCCGTGGCGCCGAGGAGTGCCAGCGCGAGCAACGCGACGTAGGCGACGTGGCGCTTGCCGCGCTCCCGGGACCACACGAGCCGGATGCGCTCCCCGCGGGTGAGCGGCGTCGCCGCGTCCTCGCCGGTCATCCAGCTGGGCAGCTGGATGGCCTCACCGCGGGTGGCGACCTCGTACCGGTCCGGATCCGCCGGTGGGGTGGTCTCGTCTTCGGTGGTCATCGGGCATCCCGAGGCGTACGGAGAGGTGGCGGCTGAACGTCGCACCGGGACCGGCCGCGTCAGATCTCGTGGTTCGTGATCTTGTTGAACAGGTAGAGCGTGCCGACCACCAGCGCGGTGGCCACCACGGCCACCACCACGAAGGACACGATCGCGGACAGTGCGGGGTGGCGCTCGCTGAACCGGGTGCGGTCCCGCCACGCCCAGAGCCGGCGGCGTGCCGCGGCCAGCGGCGGCACGCCGTCGACGAAGTCCGAGAGGCGGCGGCCAACGGTGCGTCGCGGTGGCTCCGGGTTCCGCATCCACTCGGGCAGGTCGACCCGTGGACGGTGCTCGTGCGACGGCGGGGTGGTGCTCATCCGGGGCTCCTTGGCGGTGGGGGTGACGAGGGTGGCGGCAGTCTGCCGGCACGGGGTCGACGCCGCGACCCCGTGCCCGGGGGTCGACTCAGCAGGTGTCCGGGACGTCGAGGGTGCGGTCCGGGTCGAAGACGGCGTCCGGGTCCGGGTCCTCCGGGCCGCCGTAGGTGGGGCTGCCCACGTCGAGCAGTCCCTTGTCGAACGCGGCGCAGTCGATGTTGGAGCCGTACGAGTCGGCCTTCTCGATCCAGAGCCCGTTGGAGCCGCTCCGCACGTCGCCGGGGTGCGGCACGCTCCAGACCACGGTGTCGTGCACCACGACCACCCCGTCGCCGGGCAGCCCGCCGCTGGTCCGGAAGGCGTACGCCCAGACGAAGTTGCTGGTGATCTCCAGGATGCGGATGCCCTGGGCGTCCTTCGTGGCCCGGTAGCTGATCCGCCCCTTCACCCGCGGCTGGTCCGTGGTGATCCGCGCGCCGGGCGCCAGCCGGGTGGCGTAGGTGGCGAAGGCGTCGGAGGCGAAGTCCTCTCGCAGGTCGGCCCGCGCGTCGGGGGCGAACTGCCGCAGCAGCCGGTCCGGATCCTTGGAGGTGATGAACGTCCGGTCCAGCCGGCTGGTAACCAGTGCCTTGCGGACCTTGGTCAGCGCGCCGGCCACCTGCTTCTCCGTGAACGGCCCGGTCCGCTTCGCGGCGGGCAGGGCGATCCCGGCCGCCCCCTCGGGGAAGTCGGCGGCCGGCGTGCCGTCGAAGGCGCCGGCCGCCGGGGGTGGTGACGCCGACGAGACGGCCTGCTCGCCGACCGGCTGGCTGATCGTCGGGTACGCCGTCGGCGTCGTCGCCCAGCGCTTGACGCCCAGGTAGCCGCCCGTGGCGACCAGCCCGAAGAAGGCGAGCACCAGCAGCGCCGCCACGCCGCCGATCACCTTGCCCGAGTGGTGGCTCAGCCAGATGCGCCACCGGTCCGAGCGGGCCGGCTCGACCGCCACGTCCGGCTGGCGGAGCCAGTCCGGGACGGTCCCCAGCCCGTCGGCGGGCGGGTACGGCTGGTCGGGGCGGCGGGGCTCGGGGGTCGGGGGGTAGGTCATCGCGGTTCCCAGCGGTTCGTGGAGGTGGGGGATGGGCGGGGCGCAGCCGGACGTGCCGGGTCAGCAGGTGTCCGGGATGTCCAGCGAGCGGTCGGGGTCGTACAGGGAGTCGGCGTCCGGCGTGGGGGAGGCGACCGGCTTCCCGTCGCCACCCTTGCCCACGTCGAGAAGCCCCTTGTGGATGGCGGCGCAGTCGACGTTCGCGACATACGAGCGGATGTCCGTGACCCAGAGACCGTTGTCCCGGGACCGGACGTCGTCCGGGTGGGGCATCTCCCACACCAGGGTGTCGTGCACGACCACCACCTCGTCGCCGGGCACGACTCGCGGACCTTGAAAGGCGTACGCCCAGACGAAGTTGGTGGTGACCCGGAGCACCCGGATCCCCTGGTCGTCCCGGGTCGCCCGGTAGGTGACCCGGCCCTTCACCCGGGGCTGGTCGGGCAGCAGCCGGGCACCGGGCGCGAGCCGAGTGGCCAGGCTGACGAATTCCGCGTCGCTGAGTTCGTCGCGGACGTGCTGGCGGTCGGCCGGGGCGAACTGGCGCACCAGCCGCTCCCGGTCCTTCGCGGTCATGAAGGTGCGGTCGAGCCGGGCGGTCACCAGGGCGGTCCGGATCTTCGTGAGCGCGGCGGACACCTGCTTGGCGGTGAAGCCGCCGGTCGCCTTCGCCGCGGGCAGCGTGATCCCGGCCGCGCCCTCCGGGAAGGTGCTCGCGGGGGTGCCGTCGAAGGGGCCGGCGGCCGGGGGCGGTGACGCCGCGGTGGTCGCCTGGATGCCGGCGGGCGGGCTCACCGTCGGGTACGCGCGGGGCGGGTCGGCCGGGCGCTGGACATAGCGGTAGCCGGCCGCGCCGAGGTACGCCAGCAGCGCGAGCACCAGCACGGCGCCGACACCGAGGCGCAGGCCGCGGGCGTGCCGGCCGAACCAGATGCGCAGCCGGGCGGCCGGTCCGAGCCGGATCTCCCGCTCCAGTTGACGTACCCAGTCCGGGATCTCCTCGGGGCCGCCCCCGGAGGGGCGGTCGAGCCGCGGTGGCTCGGGGGTGAAGTCGTCGCTGCTCATCATGCTTCCCGGGCAGGAGGGGGGTGCAGGGGGCGCATGATCTTGACACCCGGCTCGATCGATGCGGTATCCCCCGCAGGGCCGATCACCGCCGTCTGGCAGGCTTGGCCGTCGTGAGCGCAGACGGTCTGATCGTGGTCGACAAGCCCGGCGGCATGACGTCCCACGACGTGGTCGCCCGGATCCGGCGGCTGGCCCGGACCCGGCGCGTGGGGCACGGCGGCACGCTGGACCCGATGGCGACCGGCGTGCTGGTCATCGGCGTGGGCCGGGCCACCCGCCTGCTCACCTACGTGATCGGCGCCGGCAAGAGCTACACCGCGACGATCCGGCTCGGCCAGGCGACGGTCACCGACGACGCGGAGGGCGACGTGATCGCCACCACCCCGGCCGGCACCGTGACCGACGAGGCGGTCCGCGCCGCGCTCGCCGCGCTCACCGGCGAGGTCGACCAGGTGCCCAGCGCGGTCAGCGCCATCAAGATCGACGGACAGCGGGCGTACAAGCGGGTGCGCGAGGGGGAGAGCGTCGAACTGCCGGCCCGCCGGGTGACCATCTCCCGGCTGGACGTGCTGGCGATCCGCCGGGCCGCCCCGGACGTGGTGGACGTCGACGTCGACGTCACCTGCTCCTCCGGGACGTACATCCGGGCCATCGCCCGGGACGCGGGCCTGGCGCTCGGGGTCGGCGGCCACCTCACCGCGCTGCGCCGCACCGCGGTCGGCGGGTTCACCCTGGCCGAGGCGGCCACCCTCGACGCGCTGGAGCAGCGCGCGCCGGACGTGGTGAACCTGCCGTTGGACGCGGCCGCCGGCCGGTTCTTCCCGCGCCGGGACGCCACGCCCGAGGAGGCCCGGGTGCTCTCCCACGGCGGGCCGCTGGACCCGGCGGGCATCGCGGGACCGTACGCGGTCTTCGGCCCGGACGGCGGGTTGATCGCTATCGTCAGCGAGCGGGACGGGCGGGCCCGCGCGGAGATCGTGCTGGCCCCCGCCTGACGGCGCGGGCGGACAGGGGAGGAGCGGCATGCAGCGGTGGCGGGGGTACGAGGCGGCGCCCGGCGGCTGGGGACGTTCGGTGGTCACCATCGGCGTCTTCGACGGCGTGCACAAGGGCCACCAGGCCACCATCGGCCACGCCGTGGCGCGCGCCCGCGAGCTGGGCGTCAAGTCGGTCGTGGTGACCTTCGATCCGCACCCGGCCGAGGTGGTGCGCCCCGGCTCGCACCCCGCCGTGCTCACCGAGCCGGCCCGCAAGGCCGAGTTGATCGAGGCGCTCGGCGTCGACGTGCTCTGCGTGGTGCCGTTCACCCCGGAGTTCTCCCGGCTGCCGGCCGAGGCGTTCGTGCACGACGTCCTGGTCGAGCACCTGCACGCCGCGCTCGTGGTGGTGGGCGACAACTTCCGGTTCGGGCACCGGGCGGCCGGGGACGTGGCGCTGCTGGAGCGGCTGGGCCGCACCTTCGGCTTCGGGGTGGAGGGCGCCCCGCTGGTCGCCGAGGCGGGCACGGTGTTCTCCTCCACGTACATCCGCTCCTGCGTCGACGCGGGCGACGTGGCCGCGGCGGCCGCCGCGCTGGGGCGTCCGCACCGGGTCGAGGGCGTGGTGGTCCGTGGTGACCAGCGCGGGCGTGAGCTGGGTTACCCGACGGCCAACCTGCTGACCCACCGGTACGCGGCCATCCCCGCCGACGGGGTGTATGCCGCCCGGCTGGTCCGCCGGGGCGGGGAGCCCCTCGCGGCGGCGGTCTCCATCGGCACCAACCCGACCTTCTCCGGCCGGGAGCGCCGGGTGGAGGCGTACGCGCTGGACTTCAGCGGCGACCTCTACGGCGAGCGGCTGGCCCTGGACTTCGTGGCGCACCTGCGGGAACAACGGAGGTATGACGCGATCGAGCCGTTGGTGGCCCAGATGGCCGAGGACGTGGAGCGGACCCGCCGGGCGGTCGGCTGAGCGCGCCGACCGGCCGCTTCGCGGCCCTTCACCGGGCGGTTCCCGCTCGGGCTGGTAGGCTGGCGGGGACGTCGGCTGACCGACGTGGGGCCTCGCGTGCCTGCACGACGCCGCGGGTGCGAGGAACCGGTCCGTTTCCCGGTCACTCCGACCGATCCGGACCTCATCTACCGTTCCACGAAACAGGGAGAACATGGCGCTCGACCAGGAAGCCAAGGCCAAGATCCGCTCGGAGTACGCGACCGCCGAGGGCGACACCGGTTCGCCGGAGGTGCAGGTCGCGGTCCTCACCAAGCGGATCGCCGAGCTCACCGAGCACCTGAAGGTGCACAAGCACGACCACCACAGCCGCCGCGGGCTGCTGCTGCTGGTCGGCCGTCGCCGCCGGCTGCTCAACTACGTCCAGAAGAAGGACATCAACCGCTACCGGTCGCTCATCGAGCGGCTCGGCCTGCGCCGATGACGTGACGGGGGAGTGGCCACGCGGCCGCTCCCCCGTTCCGGTACCACCAGAAGAACCCGGCCACGCGACCGACCGAGAGGGAACCGGTCAGCGCACCGGTCTCCGGTAGTGGCCCCCGGGCACCCCGGCATCATGCCGGCCACCCGGGCGCTTCGATCGAAGACCGGCCGCCTGAGCAGTTCCCCGTGTCGTGGGCCGACGACGCGAAGGAGCACCACAGCACATGACCGAGACCAACCTCGGCACCGAATCCCGCACCGCCGTGATCGACAACGGGTCCTTCGGCACCCGCGAGATCACCTTCTCCACCGGCCGGCTGGCCCGTCAGGCCGCCGGCTCCGTCATCGCCCAGCTCGGCGAGACGGTCGTCCTCTCCGCCACCACCGCCGGCAAGCAGCCCCGGGAGCAGTTCGACTTCTTTCCGCTGACCGTCGACGTCGAGGAGCGGATGTACGCCGCGGGCCGGATCCCCGGCTCGTTCTTCCGCCGCGAGGGCCGGCCCAGTGAGGACGCCATCCTCACCTGCCGGCTGATCGACCGGCCGCTGCGCCCGTCGTTCGTCAAGGGCCTGCGCAACGAGGTCCAGGTCGTCGAGACCGTGCTGGCCCTCGACCCGCAGCACCCGTACGACGTGGTGGCGATCAACGCCGCCTCGATGTCGACCAAGCTCTCCGGACTGCCGTTCTCCGGCCCGATCGGCGCGACCCGGGTCGCGCACGTCGACGGCCAGTGGGTCGCCTTCCCGACCCTGGAGGAGCTGGCCCGGGCCACCTTCGACATGGTCGTGGCCGGCCGGGCGCTGGCCGACGGCGACGTCGCGATCATGATGGTCGAGGCCGAGGCGACGCCGCACGCCGTGGCCCTGATCGCGGGCGGCGCCACCGCCCCGACCGAGGAGATCGTGGCCAGCGGCCTGGAGGCCGCCAAGCCGGCGATCCGCGAGCTGTGCCGCGCGCAGAGCGAGCTGGCCGAGGTGGCCGCCAAGCCGGTCGCCGAGTTCCCGGTGTTCCTGGACTACCAGGACGACGTCTATCAGGCGGTGGCCGACCTGGCCCGCGCCGAGGTCGCCGAGGCCCTCAAGATCGCCGGCAAGGCGGACCGCGAGGAGGCCCTGGACCGGGTCAAGGCCAAGGTCGCCGAGGAGCTCGGCAGCCGGTTCGAGGGCCGCGAGAAGGAGCTCTCCGCCGCCTTCCGGTCGCTGACCAAGTCCGAGGTCCGCAACCGGGTGCTGCGCGAGCAGGTCCGCATCGACGGCCGCGGCCCGCGGGACATCCGCCCGCTGACCGCCGAGGTCGGCGTGCTGCCGCGGGTGCACGGCTCGGCGCTGTTCGAGCGGGGCGAGACCCAGATCCTGGGCGTCACCACGCTGAACATGCTGCGCATGGAGCAGATGGTGGACACGCTGTCCCCGGAGAACCGCAAGCGCTACATGCACAACTACAACTTCCCGCCGTACTCGACCGGTGAGACCGGCCGGGTCGGCTCGCCGAAGCGGCGCGAGATCGGCCACGGCGCGCTGGCCGAGCGGGCGCTGATCCCGGTGCTGCCGTCGCGCGAGGAGTTCCCGTACGCCATCCGGCAGGTCTCCGAGGCGCTCGGCTCCAACGGCTCCACCTCGATGGGCTCGGTCTGCGCCTCGACGCTGGGCCTGCTCTCGGCCGGTGTGCCGCTGAAGGCGCCGGTCGCCGGCATCGCCATGGGCCTCATCTCCGACGAGGTGGACGGCAAGACCCAGTACGTGACGCTGACCGACATCCTCGGCGCCGAGGACGCGTTCGGCGACATGGACTTCAAGGTCGCCGGCACGCCGGAATTCGTCACCGCGCTGCAGCTCGACACCAAGCTCGACGGCATCCCGTCGGACGTGCTGGCCGCCGCGCTGCAGCAGGCGAACGAGGCCCGGCAGACCATCCTCGACGTGATGAAGCGGGCCATCGAGGCGCCGGCCGAGATGTCGGAGTACGCGCCGCGGGTCACCACGGTGAAGATCCCGGTCGACAAGATCGGCATGGTGATCGGCCCGAAGGGCCAGACCATCAACGCCATCCAGGACGAGACCGGCGCCGAGATCTCCATCGAGGACGACGGCACCATCTACGTCGGCGCGACCAACGGCCCGTCCGCCCAGGCCGCGGTGGACCGGATCAACGGCATCGCCAACCCGACCCTGCCGAAGGTGGGCGAGCGGTTCCTGGGCACCGTGGTGAAGACCGCAGCGTTCGGCGCCTTCATCTCGCTGCTCCCGGGCCGCGACGGCCTGCTGCACATCTCCAAGGTGGGCGACGGCAAGCGGGTCGAGAAGGTCGAGGACTTCCTCAACGTCGGCGACCGGGTCGAGGTGGAGATCGCGGACATCGACGCCCGCGGGAAGATCTACCTGGACAAGATCCGTCCGGAGGGTGCCGAGGCGCCGGCCGAGGCCGAGGGCGGCGAGCGTCCGGCCGGCCCCGTTCGTCACCACCGCACCACCCACCCCTCGTCGAACTGAGAGCAGGTTCCTCGTGAGTCGGACCCGGCGTTCGTCCTCCCCGGCGGCTCGACGGGGGGTGACGTCGTCCGAGGTCGCGCGCCCCGCTGGCGGAGCCGCCCGGGCGATCACCCGCACCCTCAGCGACGACCCGCTGGGCGGCACCGTCCGCCGTACCGTGCTCCCCAGCGGCCTGCGCGTGCTCACCGAGGCGATCCCGGCGATGCGCAGCGTCTCGTTCGGCATCTGGGTGGCGGTGGGCTCCCGCGACGAGACCGGGCCGCAGGCCGGCGCCGCACACTTCCTGGAGCACCTGCTCTTCAAGGGCACCAACAAGCGCAGCGCGCTGGAGATCTCCTCGGAGATCGAGGCGGTGGGCGGCGAGACCAACGCCTTCACCACGAAGGAATACACCTGCTACTACGCCCGCGTGCTGGACGAGGACCTGCCGCTGGCCATCGACGTCATGTGCGACCTGGTCGCCGACTCGGTGCTGGCTGCCCCCGACGTGGAGACCGAACGCGGGGTGATCCTCGAAGAGATCGCCATGCACGACGACGAGCCCGGCGACGAGGTGCACGACCTGTTCGCCCGCGCGGTCTACGGCGACCACCCCCTCGGCCGGCTCATCTCCGGCACGGAGGAGACGGTCACGCCGATGACCCGGCGGCAGATCCAGAGCTTCTACCGCCGCCGCTACACGGCGCCGCAGATCGTCATCGCCGCCGCCGGCAACCTCGATCACGCCGCCGTGGTCAAGCTGGTCCGGCAGGCGCTGCGCGGCACTCCGCTGGACACCGACCCGGCCGCACCGGCCGCGCACCGGCCGGCCACCCCGGCGGTACGCACCAGGCCGGCCGCGAACCTGGTCGAGCCGAAGGAGACCGAGCAGGCGCACGTCATCCTCGGCTGCCCCGGCATCGACCGCACCGACGAGCGGCGCTTCGCCCTCGGGGTGCTCAACAACGTGCTCGGCGGCGGCATGTCCAGCCGGCTGTTCCAGGAGATCCGCGAGCAGCGCGGCCTGGCCTACTCGGTCTACTCCTACGCCAGCCAGTACGCCGACAGCGGCCTGTTCGCCGTCTACGCCGGCTGCGCGCCGGGAAAGGTGGACGAGGTGCTGGACCTGACCCGCGCCGAGCTCCAGCGGGTGGCCGCCACCGGGATCACCGAGGGCGAGCTGGCCCGGGGCAAGGGGATGAGCAAGGGTTCCTTCGTCCTCGGCCTGGAGGACACCGGCTCCCGGATGAGCCGGCTGGCCAAGGGCGAGCTGCTCTACGGCAACCTCATGCCGGTCGACGAGCTGCTGGCCCGGGTCGACGCGGTGACGCTGGACGACGTGAACGGCCTCGCCGCCGACCTGCTCGCGCGGCCGATGTCCCTCGCCGTGGTGGGCCCGTTCGACGAGTCCGCCTTCGCCGCGCGCTGACCGTCCCGCTTGCCGGTCCGTCGGGGTGGCCGCGTCCCGATTGGGATAGGTTGTGCCCCGTGACTGACGAGCAGGAGAAGACCCGGGTCCGGGTCGGCGTGCTGGGCGCCCACGGCCGGATGGGCATGGAGGTCTGCAAGGCCGTCGACGCGGCCGGCGACCTCGACCTGGTGGCCACCGTCGACCAGGGCGACGACCTCTCCGCCGCCTCCGGCGCCGACGTGGTCGTCGACTTCACCACCCCGGACGTCGTCATGGACAACCTGCGCTGGTGCGTCGACCAGGGCATCCACGCGGTCGTCGGCACCACCGGCTTCACCGGGCAGCGTCTCGACCAGGTGCGCGGCTGGCTGGCCGGCAAGCCCGGCGTCGGCGTGGTGATCGCCCCCAACTTCGGCATCGGCGCGGTGCTCATGATGCAGTTCGCGGCCCGCGCCGCCCGGCACTTCGAGTCGGTCGAGATCATCGAGCAGCACCACCCCCGCAAGCTCGACGCGCCCAGCGGCACCGCCACCCACACGGCCCGGCTCGTCGCGCAGGCCCGCGCCGAGGCCGGTCTCGGCCCCACCCCCGACGCCACCAGGGACGAGGTGCCCGGCGCCCGCGGCGCCGACATCGACGGGGTACGCGTCCACGCCGTCCGCGCCACCGGTCTGGTCGCCCACCAGGAGGTCCTCTTCGGCACCACCGGCGAGACGCTGACCATCCGGCACGACTCGTACGACCGGGCCTCGTTCATGCCCGGCGTGCTGCTGGCGGTGCGTGAGGTGCGCCGCCGGCCGGGCCTCACCGTGGGCCTGGACGCCCTGCTCGACTGACTTCCCCGCACCCGCGCCCGGCCGTACCCCGGACGGCGGCTGCCCGCGGGGCGCGGGTGCGCAACGGCGATCAAGCGGCACCGCCCCGGCCGGGTGCACGCTGTGCACATGACCCAGACGGACGGACTCACCGGCCTCCTCGACTGGCTCCAGGAAGCCCTGGACGACCCGGAGACCGGGCCGGCGGAGCTGGCCGCGCGGGCCCACCTGTCCCGGTTCCACTTCGACCGGCTGGTCGCCGCGGCCACCGGGGAACCGCCGGGCGCGCTGCGCCGCCGCCTGCTCCTGGAGCGCGCCGCGCACCGGCTCATCACCAGCGACCGGACCGTCCTCGACATCGCCGTCGAGGCCGGGTACGGCTCGCACGAGGCGTTCACCCGCGCCTTCCAGCGGTCGTACGGCACCGCACCCACCCTGCTCCGGCGCCGCCCGCCGCTGACCTTCCGCGAGCTGGAGCTGCCCTGCCCCAGCGGCGTCCACTTCCAACCGCCCGGCGGCCTACGGCTGCCCGCGACACGTCAGGAGACTCCGATGAACGTCCTCCAGCACCTGGTCGACCACCACGTCCAGACCCTCACCGCGATCATCGAGCGCGCGGGCACCCTCGACGACGAGGTGCTCGACCGTCCCGTCACCGTGTCCGTGGAGACCATCGACGAGCAGCCGACGCTCCGCTCGCTGATCAACGCCATGGTCACCCAGGAGGAGCACTGGCTCTCGGCGCTGCGCGGCGGCGAGTGGCCCGACGAGAGCGACCGGTCGGTGTCCGGGCTGGCCGCCCGGCACGCGGTCGCCGGGCGCGACTGGCGGGCCTTCGTGGCCCGGACGCTCGACGCCGGCACCCTGGCGGACACCTTCGTCGACACCACCTGCACGCCGCCGACCACCCACAGCCTGGGCGGCACCATCGGCCACGTGATCACCTTCGCCGCCGTGCGCCGCACGCTGGCCATCGGCGCCCTGCACAGCGCCGGGATCACCGACCTCGGTGCCGGCGACCCCCGCCCCTACCTGGACGCCGCCGCGACCACGGCGGGCGGCTGACCTCCGCTCCCGCCGGCCCGGCCCGGCCCGGCTCGCCGAGGTGGCGGTGTCCCACACCGCCACCTCGGCGTACCGGCCGGCTCCGGCGAAAGCGATGGCCCGGTGGGCGGGCCGGACCTAGGCTGACCGTCATGATCGATTCCGGGCTGTGTGACCGCTCCGGCCGCCGGGTGACCCTGCGGCCGGTGGGCGACGACAACTGGCGGGCGGTGGCCGACGTCGCGCCCCGCGACGACCAGCGCGCGTTCGTGCCGGCGCTGGCGGCCCGCTACCTGGTGCTGACCATGCGCTCGGACGTCTGGACCTCGCTCGCCGTCTGTGCGGACGAGACGGTGGTCGGGCACGTCATGTGGGGTGTGGACGACGACGGCTCCCGCTGGATCGGCGGCATGGTCATCGACGCCGCCGAGCAGGACCGCGGCATCGGCCGCGCCGCCGTGAAGACCCTCACCGACTGGCTCAGCAAGGCCGGACAACCGATCCGCCTCAGCTACCGCCCCGACAACACCGCCGCCGCCACCCTCTACGGCTCCCTGGGCTTTCACCCGACCGGCGCCATGGACGACGACGAACTCATCGCCGAACTCACCCCACCCACCCCGCGCTGACCACCACCCCGTCCCGTCGATCATGAGGTTGGCGGCAATGGGCGAGATCAACTTCGCCGC
>NZ_JAMWEG010000026.1 GCF_025460765.1 Micromonospora sp. MA102 | reverse complement strand
GGAGATCGACTTCGCCGTCAACCTCATGATCGACGCAGCGGGGGTGGGCGGACGGTGATCTTCGAGAAGGTTGTGCGTCCCCGGTTGTTCCGGATCGGGGGTGGGGACGCCGAGGTGGCGCACGAGTGGACCCTCGCGCGGCTGGCCTCGGTGGCTCGGCGGCCGGGGGTCCTGGCGGCGTTGCGGGCGCGGTACTTCCGGGCGGCGCCGCGGACCGTGTTCGGGGTGGAGTTCCCGAATCCGGTCGGGTTGGCGGCCGGGATGGACAAGAACGGCGTGGCGCTGCCGGCCTGGTCGGCGCTGGGCTTCGGCTTCGTCGAGGTCGGCACGGTCACCGCGCACCCCCAGCCGGGCAACCCCCGGCCCCGGCTGTTCCGGCTGCGCGACAGCGAGGCCGTGGTCAACCGGATGGGCTTCAACAACGCCGGCGCCGACGCCCTCGCGGCCCGGCTGGCGGCGCTGCCGCGCCCGCTCGGCGTCCCGCTGGGCATCTCGCTCGGCAAGTCCAAGGTGACCCCGCTGGACGAGGCCGTCGAGGACTACCTCGCCTCCTACCGCGCGCTCAAGGGGCACGGGGACTACTTCGCGGTCAACGTGTCCTCACCGAACACTCCGGGGCTGCGGTCCCTCCAGGACCGGTCCCACCTGGACGCGCTGCTCGCGGCCCTGGTGGGGGAGAAGCCGGTGCTCGTGAAGATCGCCCCCGACCTCACCGAGCCGGCCGTCGCCGAGCTGCTGGAGGTCTGCCTCGACCGCGGCGCGGCCGGGGTGATCGCCACCAACACCACCCTGGCCCGCGACGGGCTCGCCCCGGCCGACCGGGCCTCGGGCGCGGAGACCGGCGGCCTCTCCGGCCGCCCGCTGACCGACCGCGCCCGCGAGATGGTCGCCTTCGTGCACCGCGAGACCGGCGGCCGGCTGCCGGTGATCGGCGTGGGCGGCATCCTCGACCCGGACGACGCCACCCGGATGTTCGACGCCGGGGCGAGCCTCGTCCAGCTCTACACCGGTTTCATCTACCGGGGCCCGGCCCTGGTCCGGTCGGTGGCCCGGGCGGCCGCCCGGCACTGACCGGGCGCCCGGACACCACGAAGGAGAACCGTGACGCCCGAGGAGATCCTCGCCGCCGACCGCAGACACGTCTGGCACCCGTACGCGGCCCTGCCGCCGGCCAGCCCACCGTACGTGGTGGACAGTGCCGAGGGCGTGCGGCTGCGGCTGGCAGACGGCCGGGAACTGGTCGACGGGATGTCGTCCTGGTGGGCGGCGATCCACGGCTACCGGCACCCGGTGCTGGACGCGGCCGTCACCGACCAGCTCGGCCGGATGAGCCACGTCATGTTCGGCGGCCTCACCCACGAGCCCGCGGTACGCCTGGCACGGACCCTGGTGGAGCTGGCCCCGGACGGCCTGGAGCACGTCTTCCTGGCCGACTCCGGCTCGGTCAGCGTCGAGGTGGCGGTGAAGATGTGCCTGCAGTACCAGCGGGCCCTGGGGCGGCCGGAGCGCCGCCGGCTGGGCACCTGGCGCGGCGGCTACCACGGCGACACGTTCCACCCGATGAGCGTCTGCGACCCGGAGGGCGGCATGCACCACCTCTGGGGCGACGTGCTGCCCCGGCAGGTGTTCGCGCCGGTGCCACCGTCCGGTTTCGACACCCCGCCGGACCCGGCGTACGAGGCGGCGCTGGTGGACGCGGTGGAGCGGAACGCCGGGGAGCTGGCCGCGGTGATCGTCGAGCCGGTGGTGCAGGGCGCCGGCGGGATGCGCTTCCACCACCCGCACTACCTGCGGGTGCTGCGCGAGGTGACCCGGGCACACGGGATCCTGCTGGTCTTCGACGAGATCGCCACCGGCTTCGGCCGGACCGGCACCATGTTCGCGGCCGAGCACGCCGGGGTCGCCCCGGACGTGCTCTGCGTCGGCAAGGCGCTCACCGGCGGGTACCTCACCCTGGCCGCGGCGCTCTGCACCCCCGAGGTGGCCCGGGGCATCTCCGCCGACGGGGTGCTGGCGCACGGCCCCACCTTCATGGGCAACCCGCTCGCCTGCGCGGTCGCCAACGCCTCTCTCGGCCTCCTGCGGGCCGGGGACTGGCCGGGGCAGGTGGCAAGGGTCTCCGACGGGCTGCGGGCCGGCCTCGAGCCGCTGCGCGGCACCTCCGGGGTGGCCGACGTGCGGGTGCTCGGCGCGATCGGCGTGGTCCAGCTCGACCACGAGGTGGACATCCCGCGGGCGACCGCCGCCGCGGTCGCGCAGGGGGTCTGGCTACGGCCGTTCCGGGACCTGATCTACACCATGCCCCCGTACGTCACCGACGAAGCGGACGTGGCCCGGATCGCGGCCGGAGTCGAGGCGGCGGTCAAGGCGGGCTGAGCCCGCGGAAGGCCACCGGCGACCGGCGTCCGGTGGCGGCAGGACGGCCCGGCTGCCGCGCGGCGGCCGGGGACAGCACCACGAGCGGCGGCGTACCCGTCGCGGACAGCGCGGCGCGAGCCCGCACGAGGAGAGGGAGAGTCGCGATGGAAAGCTTCGGCACCCGCCTGCACCGGGCCGTGGCCGAGCGGGGACCGCTCTGCGTGGGCATCGACCCGCACCCGGGCCTGCTGACCCGCTGGGGGCTGCCCGACGACGTCGACGGCCTGGACCGGTTCTGCCGGATCGTGGTGGAGGCCATCGGCGACCGGGTTGCCGTGGTCAAGCCCCAGTCGGCGTTCTTCGAGCGCTTCGGGTCCCGCGGTGTCGGAATTCTTGAGTCAACTATCCGACAGTTGCGAAATGCGGGCTCGCTCGTTCTCCTCGACGTCAAGCGCGGCGACATCGGCTCGACGGTCACCGCGTACGCCTCGGCGTACCTTGATCCATCCAGCCCGCTGTATGTCGACGCGGTCACCGCGAGTCCCTACCTGGGGGTGGGTTCGCTCGCGCCGATGTTCGAGCTGGCGGCCGCGCACGGCGGCGGCGTCTTCGTCCTGGCGCTCACCTCGAATCCCGAGGGAGCCGCCGTGCAGCGCGCCGTCGGGACCGACGGGCGCACCGTGGCGCAGACCGTCATCGACGAGATTTCCCAGCTCAACCGGGGTGCCGAGCCGCTCGGCAGCTTCGGGCTGGTGGTCGGCGCGACGATCGGTGACACCGGTCACGACCTCACCGCGGTGAACGGTCCGCTGCTCGCCCCGGGGCTCGGCGCGCAGGGGGCGACGGCCGCCGACCTGCGTACCGTCTTCGGCTCCGCCCTGCCCTCGGTGCTGCCGTCGTACTCCCGGGAGGTGCTGGGCGCGGGGCCGGACCCGGCCGCGCTGCGCGCCGCCACCGACCGGGTGCTGGCCGAGTGCCGGACCGCCCTGCCACCCCGTGACTGACTGACGGCTCGGTCACTTTCCGTTGATCTTCGCGCGCCCACGTTGCCGAAAACGCCGTTGACCGCTAGTTTTCCCCGCGCTGGGAACCACTGACCCCTTTGGTTGCCAGCGACACCACGTTTCACAGCTGCGGTGGTGCGCCCCGCCCGCCGTACTAGGGACCTGAGGAGAACTGGTGCCGCTCCCGTCACTGACCCCCGAACAGCGCGCTGCCGCGCTGGAGAAGGCCGCGGAGATCCGCAAGGCCCGTGCTGAGCTGAAGGAGCAGCTCAAGCAGGGCAAGACCACCCTCGCCACCGTCCTCGAGCGGGCCGAGTCCGACGACGTCGTGGGCAAGCTGAAGGTTTCGGCCGTGCTCCAGGCGATGCCGGGCATCGGCAAGATCCGAGCCACCCAGATCATGGAGAAGCTCAAGATCGCTGACAGCCGCCGGCTGCGTGGCCTGGGCGAGCAGCAGCGCAAGGCGCTGCTTGGAGAGTTCGCCGCCAACTGAACGACCCACCGTGTAGAAACAAGCGGTGAGCACGGATGACGAGGCGCGCCCGGCGGCTCGGCTCACTGTCCTGGCCGGACCTTCGGGGACCGGCCGGGAGAGTGTCGTCGAGCTGGTCCGGGCGCGCTTTCCGTCCGTGTGGGTGCCGGTGGCCGCGACCACCCGGCCGGCCCGCCCCGGCGAGGTGGACGGCGTCGACCGGCTCTTCGTCGACGCGGGCGACTTCGACCGCATGGTCGCGGCCGACGAGCTGCTGGAGTGGAGCCGGATCGGGCCGTACCGGCGCGGGGTGCCGCGCGCGGGCGTGCGGTCCCGGCTCGCCGAGGGGCGGCCCGTGCTGCTCCCGCTGGACCTGCCGGGCGCGCTCGCCGTCCGGGCCGTGGCGCCGGACGCGCGGCTGGTGCTGCTCACCCCGCCCGCGTACCGGCCGGACCCCGCCGTCGCGGCCGCCTTCGCACACGCCGTCGTGCACGACCGGACCGAGCGCGCGGCCGAGGAGCTGGTAGGCTTGCTCGGTTCTTCCTTCCTGGCTCCGGCCCGACCGCGCCAGAGCGGTTGAGAGGCCACCGCCCCCGGGCGGTGCACAACGACGCAGAGGTTAATTCGTGGGATCCATCGCCAACCCCGAAGGCATCACCAACCCGCCGATCGACGAGCTCCTCGAGAAGACCACCTCGAAGTACGCGCTGGTCATCTTCGCGGCCAAGCGCGCGCGCCAGGTCAACGCCTACTACAGCCAGCTCGGTGAGGGCCTGCTGGAGTACGTCGGCCCGCTGGTGGAGACCACCCCCCAGGAGAAGCCGCTCTCCATCGCCATGCGCGAGATCAACGCGGGTCTGCTCACCGCCGAGCCGACCGACCAGCCGTAAGCCCCGCCCGCCCCGATGGCCGCCGAGATCGTCCTCGGGGTCGGTGGCGGCATCGCCGCCTACAAGGCGTGTGAGCTGCTCCGGCTCTTCACCGAGTCGGGTCACCGGGTCCGGGTCGTGCCGACCGCGTCGGCGCTCCGTTTCGTCGGGGCGCCGACCTGGGCCGCGCTCTCCGGCCAGCCGGTCGCCGACGACGTCTGGTCCGACGTGCACGAGGTGCCGCACGTCCGGCTCGGGCAGCACGCCGACCTGGTCGTGGTGGTGCCCACCACGGCCGACCTGCTCGCCAAGGCCGCCCACGGCCTCGCCGACGACCTGCTCACCAACACCCTGCTGACCGCGCGCTGCCCGGTGGTGCTCGCGCCGGCCATGCACACCGAGATGTGGGAACACCCGGCCACCGTCGCGAACGTGGCGACCCTCCGGTCCCGCGGCGTCCTGGTGATCGAGCCCGCGGTCGGCCGGCTCACCGGCAAGGACACCGGCAAGGGCCGGCTGCCCGACCCGGCCGAGATCTTCGCGGTCGCCCGCCGGGCCCTGGCCCGCGGCGGTGCCGTCCCCGCCGACCTGGCCGGCCGGCACGTGGTGGTCACCGCCGGCGGCACCCGCGAGCCGCTCGACCCGGTCCGCTTCCTCGGCAACCGCTCCTCGGGCAAGCAGGGCTACGCGTTCGCCCGCGCCGCCGTGGCCCGGGGCGCCCGGGTCACCCTGGTCTCGGCCAACGTCGCGCTCGCCGATCCGGCCGGTGCGGACCTGGTCCGGGTGGGCAGCACCGAGGAACTGCGCAAGGCCACCCTGGAGGCGGCCGCCGACGCCGACGCCGTGGTGATGGCCGCGGCGCCCGCCGATTTCCGCCCGGCGACGTACGCGCCCGGTAAGATCAAGAAGTCGGACGACGGCAGCGCGCCCACGATCGAGCTGGTCACCAACCCGGACATCGCGGCCGAGCTGGGCCGGCGCCGGCGGCCGGAGCAGGTGCTGGTGGTCTTCGCCGCGGAGACCGGCGACGCCGAGGCCAACGGCCGGGCCAAGCTCGCCCGCAAGCGCGCCGACCTCATCGTGATCAACGAGGTCGGGGTGGACAAGGTCTTCGGGGCCGAGACCAACGCCGCCACGGTGATCGGGGCGGACGGGTCGGTGCACCGGATGCCCGAGCAGCCCAAGGAGGACCTGGCCGACGCAGTCTGGGACCTCGTGGTCGCCCGGTTGGCGGAGCGGTCCTGACGGTTGGTCACTCTCCGGTTCGCCGGGTCACCCTGGGAGCACGGTGACTAAACTGCCGCCGAGCGACCTTTAAAAGTCTTCACATGCTTAGGAGTGCCGTGACACGTCTCTTCACGTCCGAATCGGTCACGGAAGGCCACCCGGACAAGATCGCCGACCAGATCAGTGACGGCATTCTCGACGCCCTGCTCGCCCAGGACCCGCACAGCCGCGTGGCGGTCGAGACCCTGATCACCACCGGCCAGGTGCACGTCGCCGGCGAGGTGACCACGAAGGCGTACGCCGACATCCCCACCATCGTGCGGGACACCATCCTGTCGATCGGCTACGACTCGTCGAAGAAGGGCTTCGACGGCGCCTCCTGCGGCGTGAGCGTGTCGATCGGCGCCCAGTCGCCGGACATCGCGCAGGGCGTGGACAACGCGTTCGAGCTGCGTACCGGCTCGTCGGAGAGCGCGCTCGACGCGCAGGGCGCCGGCGACCAGGGCATGATGTTCGGCTTCGCCTGCTCCGAGACGCCCGAGCTGATGCCGCTGCCGATCGCGCTCGCGCACCGGCTGGCCCGCCGGCTCGCCCAGGTCCGCAAGGACGGCACGATCCCCTACCTGCGGCCCGACGGCAAGACCCAGGTGACCATCGAGTACGACGGGCTGCGCCCGGTCCGGCTCGACACCGTCGTGGTCTCCAGCCAGCACGCGGCCGACATCTCGCTGGAGTCGCTGCTCACGCCGGACGTCCGCGACCACGTCATCACCCCGGAGCTGGAGGGCCTCGGCCTGGACACCGAGGGCTACCGGCTGCTGGTCAACCCGACCGGGCGCTTCGAGATCGGCGGCCCCATGGGCGACGCCGGCCTCACCGGCCGGAAGATCATCGTCGACACCTACGGCGGCTACGCCCGCCACGGCGGCGGCGCCTTCTCCGGCAAGGACCCGTCCAAGGTGGACCGCTCGGCCGCGTACGCGATGCGCTGGGTCGCCAAGAACGTGGTCGCCGCCGGCCTGGCCGAGCGCTGCGAGGCGCAGGTCGCGTACGCCATCGGCAAGGCCCACCCGGTGAGCCTCTTCGTCGAGACCTTCGGCACCGAGACCGTGCCGGTCGCCTCGATCGAGAAGGCCGTCGCCGAGGTCTTCGACCTGCGCCCGGCCGCGATCATCCGGGACCTCAACCTGCTCCGCCCGATCTACCAGCAGACCGCCGCCTACGGCCACTTCGGCCGCGAGCTGCCGGACCTGACCTGGGAGAGCACCGACCGGGCCGCCGACCTCAAGTCGGCCGCGGGAGCCTGACCGGCACCAGGCGCGGCGACCGGCGACCCGCCGAGGGGTCGCCGGTCGCTCGTGTCTGCGTGGACGTGCCGCTGCCGCACCTCGACCGCCCCTTCGACTACCTCGTCCCCGACACCCTCGACGCCGACGCCCGGCCCGGGGTGCGGGTGAAGGTCCGCTTCGCCGGGCAGCTCGTCGACGGCTGGCTGCTGGAGCGCGTCGCGGAGTCCGCGCACCCGAAGCTGGCGTACCTGGAGAAGGTGGTCTCCCCGGTGCCGGTGCTGGCGCCCGAGGTGGCCGAGCTGGCCCGCGCGGTCGCCGACCGCTACGCCGGCAGCCTCGCCGACGTGCTCCGGCTCGCCGTCCCGCCCCGGCACGCCCGGGTCGAGAAGGACGTCACGGCGACCGACGCGACCGGCGCCGACCCCACCCCGCCGACCGCCGCCGATCCGCCCGACCCGGCGTCCGCCGACGCCGCCCTCCCGGCGACCGCCCCCGTGGACGCCGCCCCGGAGGATGCCGCCCCGGTCGACCCGCGCGGCTGGCGCGACTACCCGGCCGGGCCGGCCCTCCTGCGGGCCCTCACCGCCGGCCGGGCGCCCCGGGCCGTATGGTCCGCGCTGCCCGGCGAGGACTGGGCCGACCGGTACGCCGACGCCGTGGCGGCCACCGTGGCCGGCGGCCGGGGCGCGGTGGTCGTGGTGGCCGACGCCCGGGACCTGGACCGGCTCGACGCCGCCCTGACCGCCGTCCTCGGGCCCGGGCGGCACGCCTGCCTCTCCGCGGCCGCCGGACCGGCCCGCCGCTACCGGGCCTTCCTCGCCGCCCGCCGCGGCGACGTGCCCGTGGTGATCGGCACCCGGGCGGCCATGTTCGCCCCGGTCGAGCGGCTCGGCCTGGTCGCCGTCTGGGACGACGGGGACGACCTGCACGCCGAGCCCCGGGCGCCCTACCCGCACGCCCGGGACGTGCTGCTCACCCGCGCCCAGCTCGGCGGGACCGCCGCCCTGGTCGGCGGCTACGCCCGCACGGCCGAGGCCCAGCTGCTGGTGGAGACCGGCTGGGCCCGCGAGGTGGTCGCCGACCGGGCGACCGTGCGGGCCCGCATGCCGGCGATCGCGCCGACCGGGGACGACCCCCACCTGGCCCGCGACCCGGGGGCCGCGTCGGCCCGGCTGCCGAGCCTGGCCTGGACCACCGCCCGGGACGCGCTCCGCGCCGACCTGCCGGTGCTCGTGCAGGTGCCCCGCCGCGGTTACCTGCCCTCGGTGGCCTGCGCCGAGTGCCGGGCCCCGGCCCGCTGCGCGCACTGCGCCGGGCCGCTGGGCCTGCCGTCGGCCGAGGGGGTGCCCGCCTGCCGCTGGTGCGGGCGGGTCGCCGCCGCGTACGCCTGTCCGGAGTGCGGCGGGCGGCGGCTGCGCGCGTCGGTCACCGGCGCCCGGCGGACCGCCGAGGAGCTGGGCCGCGCGTTTCCCGGGGTGCCGGTGCGCACCTCGGGCCGGGAGGAGGTGCTCGCGGGCGTGCCGGCCGGCGCCGGTCTGGTGATCGCCACCCCGGGGGCGGAACCCGTCGCGGAGGGCGGCTACGGGGCGGTGCTGCTGCTCGACTCGTGGGCCCTGCTCACCCGGGCCGACCTGCGGGCCGGGGAGGAGGCGCTGCGCCGCTGGCTGGCCGCCGCCGCGCTGGCCCGGCCCGGCCCGGCCGGCGGCCGGGTGGTGGTGGTCGCCGACGGCGCGCTCGCCCCCGTGCAGGCGCTGCTGCGCTGGGACTCGGCCTGGTTCGCCACCCGGGAACTGGCCGAGCGCCGCGAGCTGGGCTTCCCGCCGGCCGTGCGGATGGCCAGCGTCACCGGCGTGGCCGACGCGGTGGCCGACCTGCTGGCCGGCACCCGGCTGCCGGACGGCGCCGAGGTGCTCGGCCCGGTGCCGGCCGACGAGGGGCGGGAGCGGATGCTGGTCCGGGTGCCCCGGGCCCGGGCCGCCGCCCTGGCCGGCGCGCTGCACGCCGCCGCCGGGCAGCGCAGCGCCCGCAAGGCGGCGGATCCGGTCCGGCTCCAGATCGACCCGCTCAGCCTGTTCTGAGCCTGCCGGCGGCCCGTGACGTGCCGCACCCGGGCCGTCGCGTACGGTCGTGAGCAGCGGTTTGTCGCACACCTCGTGCGGCAAATGGGTGGAAGACGCGTGATAGCATCGCCCGTCATGCCCAGGCGCACGACGGCTCACGGTCGCGGCGCGGCGAAGCGGGAGCGCGTCGAGCCGACGCGGATTCGATGATGTCAATCAGCCGGTGATCAGGGGTGGACCAGTCGTGACCGTTCGTCAGTCGATCGTCTTCAACGGTGACCTCGGCAGCGGCAAGAGCACCGTTTCCGTCGAGATCGCCAAGCGGCTGGGGCTGCGCCGGGTCAGCGTCGGCGACCTCTACCGCCAGATGGCCCAGGAGCGGCAGATGACCGCCCTCCAGCTCAACCTGCACGCCGAGCTGGACCAGGCCGTCGACGGCTACGTCGACCAGCTCCAGCGGGACATCGCCGCCTCCGGCGAGAGCCTCGTCATGGACTCCCGGCTGGCCTGGCACTTCTTCACCGACGCGCTCAAGGTGCACATGATCACCGAGCCGACCGAGGCGGCCCGGCGGGTGCTGGCCCGCCCGTCCGGCCCGGCGGAGAGCTACACCTCCATGGAGGAGGCGAAGGCCAAGCTCCGGGAGCGCAGCGAGAGCGAGCGCAACCGGTTCATCGTGCGCTACGGCGTCGACAAGGCCCGCCTGCGCAACTACGACCTGGTCTGCGACACCACCCGGGCCGCACCGGAGCAGGTCATCCAGCACGTGATCGACGTCTACGAGGGGCGGCTCGGCGCGGACGTGCTGCGCGACGGCCAGCCGCTGCTGCTGCTCGACCCGGCCCGGGTCTACCCGACCGAGGACATCGCCACCCTGCGCGGGCTGTGGGACTCGGAGTTCGTCGGCGAGGTGGCCGGGTCCGGCGACGAGGCCCTGGAGCCGCTGACCATCGGCTACACCGGCGAGTACTTCTTCGTGGTCGACGGCCACCGCCGGCTCAGCGCCGCACTGCAGAGCGGCTTCCCGCTGGTCCCCGCCCGGCTGGTCGCGGAGGTCGACGAGCCGGTGGTCGGCGGCCTGAGCGCGGTCGACTTCTTCACCGCCCAGGCCCGGCCCAGCCTGATCCACGACTGGGAGGCCGCGCACGGCCTCGCGCTGCCGCTGCCCGAGCACGCCCTGCTGGGCGGGGACGCGGTGCTGGCCGGGGAGCCGGGCACCGGCGCCTGACCGGCAGCGGGCGCGGCGAGGGGATCGCCCGATCCGGCGGACCGGAGCATGATGAAGGTCTCCGATGCCTGGGGAGGCCGACCGTGGATCCTGCTGACGCCCTCGCGCTGCTGATGTCGCCCTCGGGGCGGGTCGACCCCTACCCGACGTACGAGCGGCTGCGCGCGCACGGCACGGTGGTCCAGGCCGGGCCGGTCTTCTACGTGGTGACCGGCTACACCGAGGCCGACGCGATCCTCCGCGACGCCCGGTTCGGGGTGATGGACGACAACCTGCGCGACCAGTTCCTGCCGGGGTGGCGGGAGAGTCCCGCGATCCTGTCGATCTCCCGGTCGATGCTGCGCACCAACCCGCCCGACCACAGCCGGATGCGCCGGCTGGCGGCCGGCGCCTTCACGCCGCGCCGGATCGCCGCCATGCGGGACGTGGTCGAGGCGCAGGCCGACCGGCTGATCGACGGGATGCTGGCCCGCGGCCGGGACGGCGCACCGGTCGACTTCATGGCCGAGTTCGCGTACCCGTTGCCGGTGGGGGTGATCTGCGCATTGCTCGGGGTGCCGGCGGCCGACCGCCCGCTGTTCCGACGCTGGGCCACCGACCTGACCGGGGTGCTGGAGCCCGAGATCACCCCCGAGGAGCTGGCCGTGGCCGACCGGGGCGCGAGCGAGCTGCGCGACTACTTCACCGAGCTGGTCGCGGCCCGCCGGCGCGCCCCGGCCGACGACCTGACCACGGCCCTCGTGCAGGCGCACGACACCGACGGCGACCGGCTCTCCGGCGACGAGCTGCTGGCCAATCTGATCGTGCTGCTGGTGGCCGGCTTCGAGACCACCACCAACCTGCTCGGCAACGGCCTCGTGGTGCTCCTCGATCATCCCCGCGACGCGGCGGCGCTGCGCGACCACCCCGAGTTCGCGCCCGGCTACGTCGAGGAGCTGCTGCGCTACGACTCCCCGGTGCAGCTCACCTCCCGGATGAGCACCGAACCGAGCCGGCACGGCGGCGTGGACCTGCCCGCCGGGAGCTGGCTCATCGTGATGCTCGGCGCGGCGAACCGGGACCCGGGCCGTTACCCGGAGCCGGAGCGGTTCGACCCGTGGCGCCCGCAGGTGCACCCGCTGTCGTTCGGCGCCGGCCCGCACTACTGCCTCGGCGCGGGGCTGGCCCGGCTGGAGGCGCAGGTGGCGTTCCCGCTGCTGCTGCGCCGGCTGCCCGGTCTCGCCCTGGCCGGGCCGGGGGAGCGGCGGGTCCGGCTCACCCTGCGCGGATACGCCACCCTGCCGGTCACCGTGGGTGACGAGGCGTCGCCGGTCACCGATCGCGGTACGCCGGCCGGGGCGACCGGATCGACTCCGTAGACTGGTACGGCACCAGCCGTCCCAGACAAGGAGCCACTCCGCGTGACCGTCCAGCCCATCCGTCTGTTCGGCGATCCGGTGCTGCGCACGCCGGCCGACCCGGTCGTCGACTTCGACGCGGAGCTGCGCAAGCTCATCGCCGACCTGACCGACACGATGCGCGAGCAAAGCGGCGCCGGCCTGGCCGCGCCGCAGCTCGGGGTGGGCCTGCGGGTGTTCACCTTCGACGTCGACGACGTCCTGGGGCACCTGGTCAACCCGGTGCTGGAGTTTCCCGACTCCGAGGAGCAGGACGGCCCCGAGGGCTGCCTGTCCATCCCGGGGCTCTACTTCGACACCAAGCGCCGGCAGAACGTCATCGCCAAGGGCTTCAACGGCTACGGCGACCCGCTGCAGATCGTCGGCACCGGCCTGATGGCCCGCTGCGTGCAGCACGAGACCGACCACCTCGACGGGGTGCTCTTCGTCGACCGGCTCGACCCGGCCGGCCGCAAGGAGGCCATGAAGGCGATCCGCCAGGCCGAGTGGTACGACGAGGCCGCCCCGCCGACCGTCAAGCTCAGCCCGCACGCCGCCGGCAACCCGTTCGGCCTGGGGCGGTGACCCGGATGCGCCTGGTCTTCGCCGGCACGCCGGCCGTCGCGGTCCCCGCGCTGGACGCGATCGCCGCCTCCGGTCACGACCTGCTCGCCGTGGTCACCCGCCCCGACGCGCCCGCCGGGCGGGGGAGGGGCCTGGTCCGCTCCCCGGTCGGGGCGTGGGCCGACGCGCACGGCGTCGAGGTGCTCACCCCGGCTCGGCCGCGCGAGCCCGAGTTCCTCGACCGGCTCCGCGAGCTGGCCCCGGACTGCGTGCCGGTGGTCGCGTACGGGGCGCTGGTGCCGCCGGCGGCGCTGGAGATCCCCCGGCTCGGCTGGATCAACCTGCACTTCTCGCTGCTGCCCGCCTGGCGCGGCGCGGCGCCCGTGCAGCACGCCGTGCTGCACGGCGACGAGCTGACCGGGGCCAGCGTCTTCCAGCTGGAGGAGGGGCTGGACACCGGCCCGGTCTACGGCACCGTCACCGACGAGGTGCGGCCCGCCGACACCTCCGGCGACCTGCTGGAGCGGCTGGCCCACTCCGGCGCCGGGCTGCTGGTCGCGGTGCTCGACGCGCTGGCGGCCGGCACCGCCCGGGCCGAGCCGCAGCCGGCCGACGGGGTCTCGCTGGCGCCGAAGCTGACCGTCGAGGACGCCCGCGTCCGCTGGGCCGACCCGGCCTTCGCGGTCGACCGGCGGATCCGCGCCTGCACGCCGGCCCCCGGCCCGTGGACCACCTTCCGGGGCGACCGGGTCAAGCTCGGCCCGGTCACCGCGGTGGCCAACGGCCCGGAGCTGAAGCCCGGTGAGCTGCTGGTGGAGAAGTCGCGGGTGCTGGTCGGCACCGGCACCGTCCCGGTGCAGCTCGGCGAGGTGCGCGCGGCCGGCAAGAAGGCCATGTCGGCCGGCGACTGGGCGCGCGGCGCCCGGGTCGCCGCCGGCGAGGTGCTCGCGTGACCGGGCCGTCCGAGTCCGCCGGCGGTCCCCGCGGCGGCCGCAACGACGACGCCGGGCGGTTCACCGGCGGCGAGCGGTCCCGGGACCGTGGCCGGCCGGAGCGTGGTGAGCGTCCGGGCCGCCGGGGCGACGGCCCGCCGCGCGAGGGGCGCTTCGGCGCCGAGCGGCGCGGTGGCGCCCGGCGTCCGGTCCGGCCGGCCGTCGACCTGCCCCGGCAGGTCGCGTTCGAGGCGATCGCGGCGGTGCACCGGGACGACGCGTACGCCAACCTGGTGCTGCCGGCCATGCTCCGCGACGAGGGGCTCACCGGCCGGGACGCCGCCTTCGCCACCGAGCTGACCTACGGCACGCTCCGCCACACCGGCACCCTGGACGCGATCATCACCGACGCGGCCGGCCGGGACGTGCAGCGGATCGACCCGCCGGTGCGGGACGCGCTGCGGCTCGGCACGTACCAGCTCCTGCACACGCGGGTGCCGGCGCACGCGGCCGTGTCGTCCACCGTGGACCTGGTGCGGACCGTGGGGCCCGGGGCCACCGGCTTCGCCAACGCGGTGCTCCGTGAGGTGGCGAGCCGCGACGTCGACGGCTGGGTGGCGAAGCTCGCCCCGTCCGAGGAGACCGACCCGATCGGCCACCTCGCGCTGGCGTACAGCCATCCGCAGTGGATCGTGCGGGCCTTCGCCGAGGCGCTCGGCGGCGACCTGCGCGAGACGGCCCGCCTGCTCATGGAGGACAACGAGCGCCCGCCGGTGCACCTGTGCGCCCGGCCCGGTCTGGCCGACCCGGTGGCGCTGGCCGACGAGGTCGGCGGGGCGCCCGGCGCCTTCTCGCCGTATGCCGTCTACCTCTCCGGCGGCGCGCCGGGTGAGCTGGCGGCGGTGACCGAGGGGCGCGCGCACGTCCAGGACGAGGGCTCCCAGCTGGTGGCGAACGCCCTCGCGGTGGCGCCGCTGGACGGCCCGGACGGCCGCTGGCTCGACCTGTGCGCCGGCCCCGGCGGCAAGGCCGGGCTGCTCGGCGCCCTGGCCGCGGAGCGTGGCGCGCGGCTCACCGCGGTCGAGGTGGCCGAGCACCGGGCCCGGCTGGTCGAACAGGCCACCCGCGGCCTGCCGGTCGCCGTGCTGAACACCGACGGGCGCACGGTGGGCGCGGATCCGAAGCTGCCCGAGGGGCACTTCGACCGGGTGCTTGTCGACGCCCCCTGCACCGGCCTCGGCTCGCTGCGCCGCCGGCCGGAGTCGCGCTGGCGCCGCCAGCCGTCGGACCTGCCGCCGCTGACCCGGTTGCAGCGGGAGCTGCTCACCGCCGCGCTGCGCGCGGTCCGGCCGGGTGGCCTGGTCGCGTACGTGACCTGCTCGCCGCACACCGTCGAGACGCACGTGACGGTGACCGAGGCGTCCCGCCGGTGCGGCTTCCCGGTCGACTTCGTCGACGCCCGCCCGCTGCTGCCCGCCGGCATGCCGGGGCTGGGGGACGGCCCGACGGTCCAGCTGTGGCCGCAGCGGCACGGCACGGACGCGATGTTCCTGGCGGTGCTGCGCCGGGGCTGAGGGTGGGCCCGGTCGACGGGTCGAATGTCCACAGGTGAACACAAAAGCGGGACCGGCGACGCCGGTCCCGCTTTGTGTCATGTGACGGCACCGTTGACTCTTACATCGATACATGTAACTGTTCCGATCAGTTCGACGCCGAGGCTCCCACCGGGGCCCACGGGTCGCGCCACCCCCGCCAGCACGTCCCGCCGACCCCCACGAGGAGTCACCATGAGACGCAGAACGCCGACCGCGGGCCTCGCGCTCGCCCTCTTCGCCGCCGTGACGGCGACCCTGGCCGCCCCCGCCCCGGCCGGCGCCGCCCCCGCCCCGATCAGCGCCGCCCCCGCGCTCGCCGCCGCGGCACCGGACATCTCGGTGACCAACGTCCAGGCCCACCTCACCCAGCTCAACACCATCGCGAGCAGCAACGGCGGCAACCGGCGGGCCGGCTCGGCCGGCTACACCGCCTCGGTCGCCTACGTGAAGGGCAAGCTCCAGGCCGCCGGCTACACGGTCTCCGAGCAGGTCTGCACCACCTGCACCTACCGGTCGAACAACCTGATCGCCGAGTGGCCGCAGGGCCCCGCCGACCAGGTGGTCATGTTCGGCGCGCACCTGGACAGCGTCTCCGCCGGCCCGGGCATCAACGACAACGGCTCCGGCTCGGCCACCCTGCTGGAGAACGCGCTGGTCCTGGCGAGCCAGAACCCGAGCATGACGAAGCGGATCCGGTTCGCCTGGTGGACCGACGAGGAGCAGGGCCTCAACGGCTCGGAGTTCTACGTCAACTCGCTCACCGCCACCCAGAAGAGCGCCATCAAGGGCTACTACAACTTCGACATGGTCGGCTCGACCAACGGCGGCTACTTCATCAACCGGCTCACCTCCACCACGGCGGCGCCGCTCAAGGCGTACTGGGACTCGCTGAACCTCCAGCCGGAGGAGAACGTCGAGGGCCAGGGCCGCTCCGACGACTACTCCTTCCAGCAGGCCGGCATCCCGACCTCCGGGTACGCCGCCGGCGCCAGCGCGCGCAAGACCAGCGCCCAGGCGAGCAAGTGGGGCGGCACGGCCAACTCGGCGTACGACTCCTGCTACCACCGCTCCTGCGACACCACCGCCAACGTCAGCGCCACGGTGCTCAACCGCAGCGCCGACGGCGTGGCGTACGCGATCTGGCAGCTCGCGGTCGGCGGCGGCACCCCGACCAACGACTTCTCCGTCGCGGTGAGCCCCAGCTCCGGCAGCGTCGTCCGGGGCGGCTCCACCACCGCGACGGTCAGCACCGCCACCACCAGCGGCAGCGCCCAGACGGTGAGCCTGTCGGCCACGGGCGCGCCCAGCGGGGTGACGGTGAGCTTCAGCCCGTCCTCGGTCACCTCGGGCGGCTCGGCCACCATGACGGTCAGCGCCTCCGCGACGGCGACCACCGGCACCTTCACCATCACGGTCACCGGCGCCGGCTCGGTCACCCGCACCACCGGCTACACCCTCACGGTGACCGGCACCGGCGGCTGCGCCGGCGGTCAGCTCATCGGCAACACCAGCTTCGAGTCGGGCAGCACGCCGTGGACGGCCAGCTCGGGCGTCATCACGAACTCGTCGAGCCAGGCGGCGCGGACCGGCTCCTACAAGGCGTGGCTGGACGGCTACGGCAGCACCCACACCGACACGCTGTCGCAGTCGGTGAGCATCCCGGCCGGCTGCGCCAGCTACACGCTGTCCTTCTGGCTGCACGTCGACACCGCGGAGACCACCACGAGCACCGCGTACGACAAGCTGACCGTGCAGGTCGGCACCACCACGCTGGCGACGTACTCGAACCTCAACGCGGCCGGCGGCTACGCCCAGCGCAGCTTCAACCTGGCGGCGTACGCCGGGCAGACCGTCACGCTGAAGTGGACCGGGGTGGAGGACTCCTCGCTCCAGACCAGCTTCGTCGTCGACGACGTGACGCTCCAGGTCGGCTGAGCGACCCGGGCGGGGTGGGCCCGCGGGCCCACCCCGTTCCCGCTCAGGTGACCGGCAGCGCCTTGCTGCCGCCGCCCTTGAGGGAGCGGGTCAGCGTCCGGTCCTCGACCCAGAGGAAGCACTGCACGCCGCGGTCGCCGTCCTGCCACTCCTCCTCGTAGGGGTGGTAGATGATCGTGCCGGCGCGGTAGGCCATGTCGCTGTTGTTCGGCACCTTCACGTACTTCGCGATCAGCCCCCGGCAGCCCTTGTGCGCCCGCAGCGTGGTGCGCTGGAACTCGGCGTAGCTGAGGTCGGGGAACCGGTAGACCCCGACGAACTCGGCGTGGTGCTTGGCGGTGCAGGCGACCGGCCGCATCTCCTCCACGTCGTCCTTGCTGAGTTTCGGGTTGAAGCAGCCCAGCGCCAGCGGCGAGCCCGGCTTCAAGGCGTTGCGCAGGCTGCCGCGGCGCGCGATGACGCTGCCGTCGTCCAGGCTGGCCACCTCGGAGGCGTCGCAACGGAACCAGCGGGCCCCGCCCGTCCAGGCCAGGGCCGAGGGGAAGACCACCGACAGCCGCAGCCGCCCCGAGCGCCACTCGGCACCGACCGCCTTGTTGACCTGCGTGGCGCACGCGGCGTGCGCGGTCCGGGCGCCGGACGACCCGGCCCGCGGGGGAGTGCCGCGTCCGGCGTCCGGGCCGGTCAGGGTGCCCACGTACAGCGTCTCGGCGCGGTGCGCGGCGGCGCAGTCCACCGGGTTCCAGCCGCTGAGGTAGCCGACGTCCTGGACGGTGGGGTGGCAGGCGCCGGCCTGGGGCACGAAGGCCACCGGGGCGCCGAGGGCGGGCCAGTCGTCGGCCAGGTCGCGGTCGACCCCGGCCGGCGCGCCGCAGCCGCCGAGCGCCAACACCGCCGTGACACCCACGGCGACCGCCGCCCACCATCGCCGCATCCCGACCGACCTCCCCGTCGTCCGTGGTCGCCCGACCGGCGCGGAGCACCGGGTACGCCTCGGCGGTGCAGCATACGACACCGGGGGCTCAGCTGACGGGTAGTCCCTCCGGGCCGGCCCCGCGCATCGACCGGGTCAGCTTCCGGTCGTCGCTCCACAGGAAACAGCGCACCCCCCGGTCGCCCTCCTCCCACTCCCGCTGCGACGGCGGGTAGAAGATCGAACCGGCCCGGTACGGCAGGTCGGCGTTGTTCGGCACCGCGGCGAAGGCGGCGATCAGCGCCATGCAGCGGCGGTGTACCTGCGCGGCGGACCGGCTGAAGTCCGCCCAGCTCATGTCGCGTTCCTCGAAGACGCCGACGAACTCGGCCCGGTGCGGCTCCGTGCAGAGCACCGGGGCCATGTAGTTCAGGTTGTCGCCGATCAGCTTCGGGTCGAAACAGCGGTGCACCAGCGGGCTGTCGCCCACCATGGCGCCCCGCAGGCTGCCCACCCGGTTGACGGGCCGGGTGTTGTCGATGCTGTCAGTCTCGGCCAGGTCGCAGCGGAACCAGCGGGCCCCGCTCACCCACGCGGTCACCGAGGGCAGCGCGATGTTCAGGGTGAGTCGGGCCGAGTGCCAGTCCCCGCCGATCACCTCCCGGGCCCGCTGGTCGCACTCGGCGCGGGCGGTGCGCAGCCCGGGCGAGCCCGGCTCCGGCCGCGCGCCCTGCGCCGCCGGCCCGGTGAAGGTGCCGACGTGCACGGTCTCGGCCAGATGGCTGCCGGCACAGTCGACCGTCTCGTAGGTGGCGGCCTGCACCACGGGGGTGAGCCGGGACAGGCAGGCGTCCGTGGCGGGAACGAACAGACGCGGCGCCGGCAGCGCGGCCCAGTCGTCGGTGAGGTCCCCGTCGGCCCGGTGCGGTGGGACACAGCCGGTCAGGACCACCGTCGCCGTGCCGGCCAGCGCCAGCGCCAGGAGCCACCGTCGCATCGTCCGCCCTTCCCGGGAGATGACAGCCGGTCGCCGCGGTCCGTGCGGTGTTCCGCGCGACCGGGCGTGCAGCATATGTGACAGTCCCTGTAGGAGTTTCGTCCTGTTTCGATCGTTCGGCCAGTCGCGGATGGCTTTTCGTGCCGACTTTCCGCGCCCGGCCGGCCGATTCTGCACGCCGGGTCACGGCCGGGTCACAGCGGGATGCCGGCGGAGCCGCGCTGCGGACGCCGGGTGACCGCCTTCGTACACTGGCCCGGTGACCGTACCGCCGCTGATCATCGCGCCCAGCATCCTGGCCGCCGACTTCGCACGCCTCGCCGACGAGGTCCGCGCCGTCGAGCACGCCGCGGACTGGTTGCACGTGGACGTCATGGACAACCACTTCGTGCCCAACCTGACCATCGGGCTGCCGGTGGTGCAGAGCCTGCGGGCGGCCACCCAGCTTCCCTTCGACGTGCACCTCATGATCGAGGATCCGCGCCGCTGGGCGCCCGGATACGCCGACGCCGGGGCGTACAACGTGACGTTCCACGCCGAGGCGTGCGACGACCCGGTGGCGCTGGCCAAGGACCTGCGCTCGGCCGGTGCGAAGGCGGGGCTGGCGATCGACCGGGACACCCCGATCGAGCCGTACCTGGACCTGCTGCCTAGCTTCGACACGCTGCTGATCATGACGATCAAGGCCGGCTTCGGCGGCCAGCGGTTCATCCCCCAACTGCTCGACAAGGTGCGCGCCGCCCGAGGGCACGTCGCGAGCGGCCACCTGGAGCTGCGCATCGAGGTGGACGGCGGGATCGCCGCGGACACCATCGAACAGGCCGCCGCGGCGGGCGCCGACGCCTTCGTGGCCGGCACCGCGGTCTACGGCGCCGACGACCCGGCCGAGGCGGTCCGCCGGCTGCGCGGCCTGGCGGAACGCGCGGCGACCGGAGCCTGACATGGAGCCGGCCGGCGACCGACCCGACGTCATCCTGGTCGTCGACGACGACGAGGACATCGCCCGCTTCGTCGAGTTCAACCTCCGGCTGCACGGCTTCGAGGTGCTGCACGCCGGCGACGGCCAGGAGGCCCTGGAGGTCATCGAGCGGCACCGGCCGGACCTGGCCGTGGTCGACCTCATGATGCCGCGGATCGACGGCCTGGAGCTGACCCGCCGGCTGCGCGCCGACCCGATGACCTCGGCCCTGCCGGTGATCATGCTGACCGCCAAGGGGATGACCTCCGACAAGGTCAACGGCCTCAGCGCGGGCGCCGACGACTACCTGGTCAAGCCCTTCGACACCGCCGAGCTGGTCGCCCGGGTCAGCTCCACCCTGCGCCGCAACAAGGAGTTCCGGGAGGTCTCCCCGCTGACCGGGCTGCCCGGCAACAGCCGGATCCGGCGGGAGATCAGCGACCGGGTGCGCAGCGGCGTCGACTACGCCGTCGGCTACATCGACATCGACCGCTTCAAGAGCGTCAACGACCGCTACGGCTTCGTCCGCGGTGACGAGTTCATCTCGGCCCTGGCCCGCAGCCTGCACCGGGCGGTGGTCTCGATCGGCCTGCCGCCGGCCTTCCTCGGCCACGTCGGCGGCGACGACTTCGTCATCGTGTGCACACCGTCCCAGGTCCGGCCGCTGACCAGCCGGGCCGTGGTCGACTTCGAGAAGGCCGCCGACGCGCTCTACGACCCGACCGACCGGGAGCGCGGCTTCGTCGAGCTCAAGGACCGCCGGGGCAACATCCGCCGGGCCGCGCTGGTGACCCTCTCGATCGGGGTCTCCCTCTCCGACGCGGGCAAACGCTTCACGGATCCCCTGGAGGCGATCGCCGTGGCCTCCGAGATGAAGACGGTCGCCAAGAGCCAACCCGGCTCGTACGTCGCGGTCGACCGCCGCCGGGGCGTGACGTGACGATCCGTCCTTCGTTGTGAGGTAGCTCGCGTCTGTGGCGCGACCCGCCGCCCGCCGTGTAAGACTTCCGGTGTACCCACCACGCGCTGGCGGGGCTCGGTGAAATTCCGAACCGGCGGTGATCCACGGTCCGACCGTGGTAAGCCCGCGACCCGGATGGCTTCGGCCGGACGGTGGACCTGGTGAGAATCCGGGGCCGACGGTTGGGGTGCGGCTCGTCCGCCCCCAGAAAGTCCGGATGGGAGACAGCGCGCGGGACGGGGGAGAGCCCTACCGGGCGCTGAGTACCCTCAGCCGCCGCGTGGGCTCCCCGGGGTCGGCTCTGCCGTCCCCGGATCTCCGCCGCCGCGTGTCCGCGGCACCCGTGCCGTTCTGTCCCCGACCCGCCCGCGCGCTACCGGCGAGCGAGAGGGCAGGGCTGGCGATGGCGAGCGTCTCCGTGGACGAGGCGATGCGTCGCGCGATCGCGCTGGCCACCCGCGGGCTCGGCGCCACCAGCCCCAACCCCGTCGTCGGCTGCGTCCTGCTGGACGCCGACGGCGAGGTCGTCGGCGAGGGCTTCCACGCCTACGCGGGCGGCCCGCACGCCGAGATCGTCGCGCTGGCCCAGGCCGGCAAGCGGGCCGACGGCGGCACCGCCGTGGTCACCCTGGAACCCTGCGACCACACCGGCCGCACCGGCCCCTGCAGCCACGCGCTCATCGCCGCCGGCGTCGCCCGCGTGGTGGTCGCCGTCCCGGACCCCAACCCGGTCGCCTCCGGCGGCGCGGCCACCCTGCGCGCCGCCGGCGTCCAGGTCGAGGTCGGGGTACGCGCCGACGAGGCCGAGGCCGGCAACATCGCCTGGCTCACCTCGATGCGCCGCGGCTGGCCGTACCTCATCTGGAAGTACGCGGCCACCCTCGACGGGCGCTCCGCCGCGGCCGACGGCACCAGCATGTGGATCACCTCGGAGGCGGCCCGGATCGACGTGCACGCCCTGCGCGGCACCGTCGACGCGGTGATCGCCGGGGTGGGCACCGTGCTCGCCGACGACCCCCGGCTCACGGCCCGCAACCTGCGCGACGGCACCATGGCCATCCGGCAGCCGCTGCGGGTGGTGGTGGACAGCTCGGGGCGTACCCCGGCGCAGGCCCGGGTCCGCGACGGCGCCGCCCGCACCTGGGTGGCGACCGCCGCGGAGGTCGGCGCCGGCCCGGACGGCCGGGTCGACCTCGCGGCGCTGCTCGCGGAGCTGCACCACCGCGGCGTGCGGGCCGCGCTGCTGGAAGGCGGCCCCACCCTGGCCGGCGCGTTCCTCGCCGCCGGCCTCGTCGACAAGATCGTCGGGTACGTCGCGCCGAAGCTGCTCGGCGCCGGCCCGACCGCGCTGCTGGACGCCGGCGTGACCACCATCGCCGACGCCATCGACCTGGAGCTCACCGACGTTACGCAGATCGGTCCCGACCTGCGGATCACCGCGCTGCCCCGGAAGAGGGAGGCCTGACATGTTCACCGGCATCGTCGAGGAACTGGGCGAGATCGTCCGGACCACGGAGACCGGGGGTGACTCGGCGCTGGTCGCGGTCCGCGGCCCGCTGGTCACCTCGGACGCCCGGCACGGTGACTCCATCGCGGTCAACGGGGTCTGTCTCACCGTGGTCGACGTCGACGGCGGGACCTTCACCGCCGACGTGATGGGCGAGACGCTGCGCCGCACCGCGCTCGGCGCGCTGCGCCCCGGCGACCCGGTCAACCTGGAGCGGGCCGCGGCGCTGAACAGCCGCCTCGGTGGCCACCTGGTGCAGGGGCACGTCGACGGCGTCGGCGAGCTGCTGTCCCGGGAGCCGGCCGCCCAGTGGGAGACGGTCCGCTTCCGGCTGCCCGCCGGGCTGTCCCGCTACGTGGTGGAGAAGGGCTCGATCACCGTCGACGGCATCTCGCTGACCGTCGCGGAGGTCGGCGACGACTGGTTCTCGGTCGGGCTGATCCCCACCACCCTCAAGCTCACCACCCTCGGCGCCAAGGGCGTCGGCGACCCGGTCAACCTCGAGGTGGACGTGCTGGCCAAGTACGTCGAGCGGCTGCTCGGCGAGCGCGCGGCCGGAGGTGCCCGGTGACCGGCCCGCTCGGCTGGCTGCTCGACGCCCAGGTGCACGTGGCCGGCTCGCCGGTGCTGGTGCGGGAGATCGTCGGCAACGTCTTCGGCCTCGCCTCGGCGCTGCTCGGGCTGCGCCGGGTGGTCTGGGCCTGGCCGGTCGGCATGATCGGCAACGCGCTGCTGTTCACCGTCTTCCTGGGCGGGGTGTTCGCCACCCCGCAGGCGCACGACCTCTACGGCCAGGCGGGCCGGCAGGTCTTCTTCTTCGCGGTCAGCGTCTACGGCTGGTGGCGCTGGTCGCGCAACCGCCGCTCCGGCGGCGGGGAGCAGCCGGCGGTCGTCCCGCGCTGGGCCACCGGGCGGGAGCGGCTCGGCCTGCTCGCCGCCGCGGCGGTCGGCACCGCGGCCGCCTACCCGGTGCTCGCCGCCCTCGGCTCGTGGGGGCCGCTGCCGGACGCCTGGATCCTGGTCGGCAGCCTCCTCGCCACCTACGGCATGGCCCGCGGCTGGGTGGAGTTCTGGCTGATCTGGATCGCCGTGGACGCGGTCGGCGTGCCGCTGCTGCTCCAGGGCGGCTTCTACCCCTCGGCCGCCATGTACCTGGTCTACGGCGGGTTCTGCCTCGCCGGCCTGTACGCCTGGTGGCGCACCTCCCGGGCGACCCCGCCCGCCCGCACCCCGATCCCGCCGACGTACTCGGAGGCCGTGGCATGAGCAGCACCTTCGGCAGCATCGAGCAGGCGGTGGCGGACATCGCCGCCGGCCGGCCCGTCGTGGTGGTCGACGACGAGGACCGGGAGAACGAGGGCGACCTGATCTTCGCGGCCGAGCTGGCCACCCCGGAGCTGGTCGCGTTCATGGTCCGCTACACCTCCGGCTACATCTGCGTGCCGCTCACCGAGAGCGAGTGCGACCGGCTGGACCTGCCGCCCATGCACCACACCAACCAGGACCGGCGGGGCACCGCGTACACGGTGACCGTGGACGCGCGCGAGGGGGTCGGCACCGGCATCTCCGCGGCCGACCGCTCGCACACCATCCGGCTGCTCGCCGCCGCGTCGACCGGCCCGACCGACCTGGCCCGGCCGGGGCACGTGGTGCCGCTGCGGGCCCGCCAGGGCGGCGTGCTGCGCCGCCCCGGGCACACCGAGGCGGCCGTGGACCTGACCCGGCTGGCCGGACTGCGCCCCGCCGGGGTGCTCTGCGAGCTGGTCAACGACGACGGCACCATGATGCGCCTGCCCGACCTGGAGAAGTTCTGCGCCGAGCACGGGCTCACCCTGATCACCATCGCCGACCTGATCGCCTACCGGCGGCGCACCGAGAAGCAGGTCGAGCAGGTCGCCGAGGCGCGGATGCCCACCCCGTACGGAGTGTTCCAGGCGCTCGGCTACCGCGCCGAGCACGACACCGCCGAGCACGTGGCGCTCGTCATGGGCGACCTGGGCGACGGCAGGGACGTGCTGGTGCGGGTGCACTCGGAGTGCCTCACCGGTGACGTCTTCGGCTCGCTGCGCTGCGACTGCGGCCCGCAGTTGCAGGCCGCGCTGGCCCGGGTGGCCCAGGAGGGGCGCGGGGTGGTGCTCTACGTGCGCGGGCACGAGGGGCGCGGCATCGGCCTGCTGCACAAGCTCCAGGCGTACCAGCTCCAGGACCAGGGCCGGGACACGGTGGACGCGAACCTCGACCTGGGGCTGCCCGCCGACGCGCGGGACTACGGGACCGGCGCGCAGATCCTCTACGACCTCGGCGTCCGCTCCATGCGGCTGCTGACCAACAACCCGGCCAAGCGGGCCGGCCTGGAGGGCTACGGCCTCACGGTGACAGGCCGGGAGGGGCTGCCCGTGCGGTCGAACCCGGAGAACGTGCGTTACCTGCGGACCAAGCGGGACCGGATGGGCCACCTCCTGGAGGGGCTGGACGAGGTGACCGAGGCGCCGATGGGCCGCCCGGTCGCCGGCGACGAGATCGGAGCGTAGACATGGCGGGATTCGGCGAACCGGGCGTGACCGTGGTGGACGCCGGCGGGGTGACCGTCGGCATCGTGGCCGCACGCTGGCACGGCGACCTCACCGACCACATGGTCGACCGGGCGGTGGCCGCCGCCGAGGCGTGCGGCGCGCGGTCCGTGGTGGCCCGGGTGGCCGGCTCGGTCGAGCTGCCCGTGGTGGCCCAGGCGATGGCCCGGCGGTTCGACGTGGTGGTCGCCCTCGGCGTGGTGGTGCGGGGCGCGACCGCGCACTTCGACTACGTCTGCCAGTCGGTCACCGAGGGGCTGACCCGGGTGGCGCTGGACGAGGGCAAGCCGGTGGCCCACGGTGTGCTCACCGTGGAGAACATCGAGCAGGCCCGGGACCGGGCCGGGCTGCCCGGCTCGGCCGAGGACAAGGGCTGGGCGGCCACGGTGGCGGCGCTGGACGCCGCGCTGGCCGTCCGGGGCCTGGACGCCGCGAGCGGCCACCGGGTCGGCTTCGCCTGACCGCCCTCCCGGACCGCACTTCGGCCGGGTGCTCGTGCTGTCGCCCGCTCGCCGGGCCACCCGTCGGTCCGCGGTTCGGCGGGCGAGGCGGCGGTCAGATTTCCCCTTCCGGCCCGGCCACGCGCTCGTACCGATTCCGTCAGGCCTGAGCAGTGGGAGCGGAAGCTGTCTCGATCGGCGCCCCGGTGGGCGGTGCGGAAAGGTGGCGGCCGGTGAGCAGGTAGCCGCCGGCGGCCACCAGCAGTGCCCCGACCGCCGCGAACAGCAGTCGGTAGTCGACCAGCCCGACCAGCAGCGCGCCGAGACCAATGGCCAGCGACTGGGGCCCGCTGGCGAGTGCGTCCAGCGCGGCCGAGGCGCGGCCGAGCAGGGCCGGCGGGGTGTGCCGTTGCAGCAGCGTCACGGTGCCCACCAGGGCGACCGGCAGCCCCAGCCCGATCAGCACGGCGGCGGCGACGGCGAACCCGAGCCGGGGCCAGACCAGGGCCAGGAAGCCCACCGCGATGCTGCCGACGCCGAGCGCCATGCCGCCCAACTCGCCGAACCGGCGCACCACGGCCGCCGAGCCCAGCCCGCCGAGCAGGCCACCGATGCCCTGCAGGGAGACCAGCACCCCCAGGAAGGCAGGTTCCCGCCCGAGCCCCTGGTCGACGTACGCGAACCAGAGCGTCTCGCCGAAGCCGAGCCCGACGGTGGCGACCACGACCGCCAACAGGGCCCGTCGCAGCGCCGGCTCCCGCACCAGGTGCCGTACGCCGGCGACCACTTCGGCCCGCCAGCCGCCGGCGGCCCGCACCGCGGCCGTTTCGGTGGGCCCGTTCACGCCCGGCGTCCTCGGCGCCGGAGCCGGGCGCACCGCCAGCCCGACGGCGGCGGCCACCAGGAACCCGAGCGCGCAGGCGGCGGCCAGCGCCGGGCCGCCGAGCAGCACGTAGAGGCCGGCGCCGAGCAGCGGACCGGCCAGCCGCAGCCCCTGCTTGACGGTCTGGGTCGCACCGTTGGCGTCGGGCAGCAGGCCGACGGGGACAAGTTCCTGCACGAGCGCGGTGACCGTCGCACCGATCGTGATGTAGGAGAGCCCGTAGCCGGCGGCGACCGCATAGACCACCCAGAGCCGGCCGGCGTCGTGGACCGTCAGCAGCGGCAGCAGCAGCACGGCGGTGACGGCGTTGAGCGCCACGAACAGCACCCGGCGGGGCGCCCGGTCGACCACCCAGCCCACCAGCGGGGCGAGCACCATCGGCGCGGTCAGTGCGACGAAGGTGGCGCCCGCCAGCCCGTCCGAGCCGGTCAGCTCCTTGACCCACACCGCGAGGGCCAGGAGGAGCACCGACTCGGCGACCATGCTGACGGTCAGGGCCAGGAAGAAGCGTCGGAAGTCCGGCCGGCGCAGCAGACCTCTCACCGCTCCACCTCCGGCACGCCCCAGGCCATCAGCCGTACCGGGCGTGAGCCGGGTGGCCGCGCGTCCGGGTCCTCGAGCCGGTGCAGGTGGCGCGCGTACAGCGATCGGAGCTCGTCGCGCAGCTCGGCCAGCTCCTCGGCGGTGTACCACCCGATGAACTGGTTGAAGAAGCCCGCGTCGCGCCACTCGGGGGTTTCCTGGCGGCGGGCGGCCATCCAGTCCCAGAGCTTGCGGTACTCCAGGTCGAGCAGCACCCGGGCGGCCGCGTCGCCCGCCCGAGCCAGCTCGGGGCTCTCGTCGCCGTCGCCCCACCGGTGCCCGTCGGTGACCAGCCGCCAGGGGCGTTGCCGGCCGGTGCCACCGCCGGCCTCGGCGACAAAGCCGTACTTGGCGAGCTGGCGCAGGTGCCAGGAGCAGTTGGCCGGGCTCTCGTCGACCCGCTCGGCCACCTCGGTGGCGGTCAACGGGCCGTACAGGCCGACGACGTTGAGGATGCGCAGCCGCAGCGGGTGAGCGAAGGCGCGGAGCGTGTCGACGTCCGTGATCTCGCGAGGATGCTGCTCGGTCATGTCGAAAGACTACTTTAGAAACGACCCTTTCGAAAGAGTCCTTTCCTCGTGGTCCGGACCCCGGGCGGACCCGTAATCCTGGGCGGCTGGAAGAATCGCCTTCCGTGAAGACGTTCGAGGAGTTGTTCGCCGAGCTGCAGGCCAAGGCCGCCGCCGGCGCCCCGGGCTCGGGCACGGTCGCCGCCCTGGAGAAGGGCGTGCACTTCATCGGCAAGAAGGTCGTCGAGGAGGCGGCCGAGTCGTGGATGGCGGCCGAGCACGAGGGCCCGGAGCGGGCCGCGGAGGAGATCTCCCAGCTGCTCTACCAGGCCCAGGTGCTGATGCTGGCCACCGGCCTCGAGCTGAAGGACGTCTACCGACATCTGTGAGTGCCCCGCCCGCTGATCATCTCGTCGATCGAAGGAGCACTCCCATGCTGCGTGTCGCCGTACCCAACAAGGGCGCCCTGGCCGAGTCGGCCGCCGGGATGCTGCGCGAGGCGGGCTACCGCCAGCGCACCGACCCGAAGGACCTGGTCTGCCGGGACGAGCCCAACGACATCGAGTTCTTCTACCTGCGCCCCAAGGACATCGCCACCTACGTCGGCTCCGGCGACCTGGACGTCGGCATCACCGGCCGGGACCTGCTGGTCGACTCCGGCGCGCCGGCCGAGGAGGTCGTCGACCTCAACTTCGGCCGGGCCACCTTCCGGTTCGCCGCCCGCCCCGGCGACGTGGACTCGGTCCAGCAGCTCGGCGGGCACCGGATCGCCACCGCGTACCCGGGGCTGGTCGAGCGGCACCTGGCCGAGCTGGGCGTCAAGGCGGAGGTGATCCGGCTGGACGGCGCGGTGGAGAACGCCATCCGGCTCGGCGTGGCCGACGTGGTCGCCGACGTGGTGGAGACCGGGGCGACGCTGCGCCAGGCCGGCCTGGTGGTCTTCGGCGACCCGCTGCTGCGGTCCTCGGCGGTGGTGGTCCGCCGGGCCGGCGCCGCCGGCTCCGCCCAGCAGGAGCAGTTGCTGCGCCGGCTGCACGGTGTGCTGGTCGCCCGCCGCTACGTGATGCTCGCCTACGACGTGCCGGCCGGTCTGCTGGACCGGGCCAGCTCGCTGACCCCGGGCATCGAGTCGCCGACCGTCTCCCCGCTGCACCGGGAGGGCTGGGTGGCCGTGCAGGCCATGGTGCTGCGCGACGACGTGCACCGGATCATGGACGAGCTCTACGAGCTGGGCGCCCGGGCCATCCTGGTCACCAACATCCACGCCTGCCGGCTGTGAGGCCGCTGCCGGTCCCGGCCGCCCTGGCCGTGGTCGTCCTGGGCGGAGTGGCCTCGGCCGCGCAGGGCGTGGTCAACGCCGAGCTGGGGGAGCGGGCCGGCGACCCTCTCGTGGGCGCCATGGTCAACAACCTCGGCGGTTGCCTCATCGTGCTGCTCGGGCTGGTCGCCGTCCCGTCCATGCGCGCCGGGCTGGCCGGCCTGCGCCATTCCGGCCTGCCCTGGTGGGCCTACCTGGGCGGGCTGGGAGGCGCCGCCATCGTGGTGATCGGCCCGTTCGTGGTGCCGGCGCTCGGGGTGGCGGTCTTCACGATCGCCCAGGTGGCCGGGGGCAGCCTCGGCGGGCTGGCCGTCGACCGGGTCGGCCTGGCCGCGACCGGCCGGCTGGCGCTCACCCTGCCCCGGGTCGTCGGGGCGCTGCTCGGGATCGCCGCGGTGACCATGGCCCAGCTCGGCCGGCCGGTCGGCGACCTGGCGGTCGGTCTGGTGCTGCTCTCGGTGGCCGGCGGCCTGGCGGTGGCGCTGCAGTCCGCGCTCAACGGTCGGGTCGCCGCGGCGGTCGGTCCGGCCGCCGGGCTGGCGGTGAACTTCGCGGTCAGCACCTCGGTGATCGCCGCGGTGGCGGCGCTGGCCGGGGCGCTGGCCACCCGCCCGACGTGGCCCACCCAGTGGTGGCTCTACGTCGGCGGCCTGTTCGGGGTCGGCATCGTGCTCGCCCTGCTGGTCGGCGTCCGGGCCGCCGGGGTGCTGCGCACCGGTCTGGCGCTGGTGGCCGGCCAGCTCGGCGGCGCCCTGGTGCTGGACGTGGCGGTGCCCGGCGGCGCCGGGGTGCGGCTGCCGGTGCTGGCCGGGGCGGTGCTCACCGGCGCGGCGGTGGTCGTGGCCGGGGTGCGGCGTCGCCGCCCGCTCCGTGTGGCGGCGGAACGTGAGCCCGAGCCGGATGGCAGACTGGTTTCGTGAGCGATTCAGTGGTGACCGTGCGGCCGCGGCGGGTCCGGGTGGTCTGCTGGGCGTCGGCCGTCACGCTGCTGGTGGTGTTCAGCCTGGTGGCCACCTCCCTGAGCGGGGCGACCGGTGACGGCTACGGCAGCTTCCAGCGGGGCGACCAGCTCGCCATGGTGGGGCTGGGCGTCTTCGGGGCCCTCGGCTTCCTGCTCTTCACCCGCCCCCGGGTGATGGCCGACGCCCGGGGTGTCCGGGTCCGCAACGTGATCGGCTCGTACGAGCTGCCCTGGGAGGTGATCCGCGGGGTCCGGTTCGACCGGGGCGCCCCGTGGGCCAGCCTGGAGCTGCACGACGACGACCTGCTGCCGATGGTCGCCCTGCAGGCCGCCGACAAGGAGCGCGCCGTCGAGGCGGTCCGCGCCCTGCGCCGCCTGCACCAGGCCCACCTGGCCGCCCTGGTCGGCGACCCGGCCGCCCCCCACTGACCGCCGCGCCCCGGTTTGGGGCGGGCTGGTCCGAGGGTGTAGTGTTGCGGAGTCGACCAGACCGTCCTGTGGGCGGTCCTGAAGCGGAGCGCCTGCTCCCACCCGAGTCGCCCCCGTAGGTGGCCGGGTCCCGGTCTCCCGGTTCCGGGCACGTCCCGGTTCCGGATGCGCGATCCTGTGATCGTGCCGACCGGTCGAGTGGGCCCTGGCATGCGCCGGGGCCTTCTGCTTTCCGGGTCGGCTCCCGTCTGGGAGCCCGCGGAGTCGGCACCACGGAAGACTCGACTCGAGGAGGCCCCATCAGCGTCGAACCACGCGTGAACGAACAGATCCGGGCACGTGAGGTCCGACTGGTCGGCCCTGAGGGTGAGCAGGTGGGCATCGTCCCGCTGGAGCGCGCCCTGCAGCTGGCCGCGGACGTCGACCTGGACCTGGTCGAGGTTGCGCCGATGGCGCGCCCGCCGGTGTGCAAGCTCATGGACTTCGGCAAGTTCAAGTACGAGAGCGCACTCAAGGCGCGCGAAGCGCGGCGTAACCAGCAGCAGACCGTCATCAAGGAGATGAAGCTCCGGCCGAAGATCGACCCGCACGACTACGAGACCAAGAAGGGTCACGTGGTGCGGTTCCTCAAGGCGGGCGACAAGGTCAAGGTGACGATCATGTTCCGCGGTCGCGAGCAGAGCCGCCCGGAGCTGGGTTACCGGCTCCTGCGTCGGCTCGAGTCCGAGATCACGGACCTGGGATACGTCGAGGCCGCTCCGAAGCAGGACGGTCGAAACATGATCATGGTTCTCGCTCCGCACCGGGCCGTGAAGGCCTCCGCAGTCGCCGCCACGGCGTCCCGCGGTGGGCCCCGCGACCGGGCCGCGGAGGAGTCGGCCGCCCCGGCAGGTGGCGAGACCCCGGCGGCCGGCGAGACCGCAGCAGCCGGCGATGCCGGCACGACCGCTGACACCAGCGGCCAGTAACAGGGGAGATACGTTCCACATGCCGAAGATGAAGAGCCACACGGGTATGGGCAAGCGGGTCAAGGTGACCGGCAAGGGCAAGATCGTTGCCCAGCAGGCCGGCCTCCGCCACAAGCTGGAGAAGAAGCCCTCCACCCACACCCGCCGGCTGACCGGCACGGTCGAGCTGGTCAAGGCTGACGTCAAGCGCATCAAGAAGCTGCTCGGCCGCTGACGCGCGCCACCTGAACCGAAGAAGGAGTTGAGATGGCACGCGTCAAGCGGGCTGTGAACGCCCAGAAGAAGCGTCGTACCCTGCTGGAGACCGCGAGCGGCTACCGTGGTCAGCGCTCCCGGCTCTACCGCAAGGCCAAGGAGCAGGTGCTGCACTCGATGCAGTACGCCTACCGGGACCGTCGCGACCGCAAGGGCGACTTCCGGCAGCTCTGGATCCAGCGGATCAACGCTGGCGCCCGGGCCAACGGCATGACCTACAACCGGCTGATCCAGGGCCTGCGTCTGGCCGGCATCGAGGTCGACCGCAAGATCCTGGCCGACCTGGCTGTCAACGACGCCGCGGCGTTCGCCGCGATCGTCGAGCTGGCCCGCGCCGCCGTGGCGGCCGAGGGCACCGGTGGCGCCGCGGCCCAGGCCGCCTGATCCACCCGCACCAGCAGATCGAGGCGTCTCCCATGCCGTCAGCACCGCACGGGAGGCGCCTCGACGCTGTTCCCGGCCCGTTCACCCCGCGTACCCCGCGGGTGGTCGCCGCCCGCCGGCTCCAGCGCCGGCGGGACCGGGAGGCCACCGGCCGGTTCCTGGCCGAGGGGCCGCAGGCCGTCCGCGAGGCGCTCACCCGCGCCGGCACCGTGGTCGAGCTGTTCGGCACCCCGGCCGCCCTGGACCGGCACGCCGACCTCGCCGCGCTCGCGGCCCGGGCCGACGTGCCGGTCTCCGAGGTCACCGACGAGGCCCTCGCCGCGCTCGCCGAGACCGTCGCCCCGCAGGGCCTGGTCGCGGTCTGCCGGCACCTCGACGTACCCCTGGAGGACGCCCTGGCGCGCGGACCGCGCCTGGTCGCGGTGCTCGCCGAGATCCGTGACCCCGGCAACGCGGGCACCGTGCTGCGCACCGCCGACGCGGCCGGCGCCGGCGCGGTGATCTTCGCCGGTGACGCGGTCGACCCCTACAACGGCAAGTGCGTGCGGGCCTCCGCCGGCAGCCTGTTCCACGTTGACGTGGTCCGCCACACCGAACCGGTCGCCGTGGTCGCGGCGCTGCGGTCCGCCGGGCTCACCGTCCTGGCCACCACCGGGTACGGCGACAGCGACCTCGACGACCTCACCGACGCCGGCCGGCTGGCCGCCCCGACCGCCTGGCTCTTCGGCTCCGAGGCGCACGGGCTGCCCGAGGAGCTGACCGCCGCGGCCGACGCCCGGGTCCGGGTGCCGCTGCACGGGCGCGCCGAGAGCCTGAACCTGGCTGCGGCCGCGGCCGTCTGCCTGTACGCTTCAGCGAGAGCTCTGCGCCGACCCGCGGGTCCGCGCGGCCACACAGCAGGGGAGTCAGCCGGATGATGAACGCGCCACGGCGTTCGTTTAGCCAGCCCGCCGGTGTCGGCGGGCGGCGGGCCTGACCCTTCCTCCTGCGCGATCTCCCACCGGCGGGCTGCGGCGAAGCCGCGCGTCCGTAGACTCGCCTAGCCGCCCGTGAGGGCCGGCGCCGCCGTGAGGGAGTGCCCGTACGCCATGAGCTACCGCAACGATCCGTACGACCCGAAGCAGGTCGCCCTGCTCGACCCGGACGCCCTGGCCGCGGCCGTGGCCGACGCCGAGAAGGCGTTCGCCGCCGCCGCCGACCCGGACGCGCTGACCGCGCTGCGCCCCGCGCACCTGGGGGACCGGTCCCCGGTGTCGCTCGCGCGCCGGGAGATCGGCGCGCTGCCGCCGGCCGCGAAGTCCGACGCCGGCAAGCGGGTCAACGAGGCCCGCCGCGCCATCGAGTCCGCGTACGCGGCCCGGCAGGAGATCCTGGAGCGCGAGCAGGCCGAGCGGGTGCTGGTCGAGGAGCGGGTCGACGTGACCCTGCCCTACGACCGCCGGCCGCGCGGCGCCCGCCACCCGCTGAGCACCCTCATGGAGCAGATCAGCGACCTGTTCGTCGGGATGGGCTACGAGGTGGCCGAGGGCCCCGAGGTCGAGCTGGAGTGGACGAACTTCGACGCGCTGAACATCCCGGCGGACCACCCCGCGCGCGGCCTCATGGACACCTTCCACATCGCACCGCAGGCCGGCGCGGACAGCTCGGGCCTGGTGCTGCGCACCCACACCTCGCCGGTGCAGGCGCGCACCATGCTGACCCGCAAGCCGCCGATCTACGTGGTGGTGCCGGGCCGGGTCTACCGCACCGACGAGCTGGACGCCACCCACGCCCCGGTGTTCCACCAGGTCGAGGGCCTGGTGGTCGACAAGGGCATCACCATGGCGCACCTGCGCGGCACGCTGGACCACTTCGCCCGGGCCATGTTCGGCGAGGGCGCGAAGACCCGGTTCCGGCCGCACTACTTCCCGTTCACCGAGCCGTCCGCCGAGTTCGACGTCTGGTTCCCGGAGCACCGGGACGGTCCGCAGTGGGTCGAGTGGGGCGGCTGCGGCATGGTGAACCCGCGGGTGCTGCGCGCCTGCGGCATCGACCCGGAGGTCTACTCCGGATTCGCCTTCGGCATGGGCATCGACCGGACCGTGATGTTCCGGCACGGGGTCAGCGACATGCGGGACATGGCCGAGGGCGACGTGCGGTTCACCCGCGCGTTCGGGGTCTGACGGTGCGGGCACGAGTTACGGAGACGGTGGTTTAACAGTCATGCGAGTTTCTGTCAGTTGGCTGCGGGAGTACGTCGACCTCCCGGCCGACCTGCCCACCGGCGACCTGGAGCAGGCGCTGGTCGACCTCGGCATCGAGGTCGACTCCGTGGTGGACCTGCGGGAGACCGTCACCGGCCCCCTGGTGGTCGGTGAGGTGCTGGAGATCGAGGAGCTGACCGGCTTCAAGAAGCCGATCCGGTTCTGCCGGGTGGACGTCGGCGCCGCCAACGGCACCGGTGAGCCGCAGGAGATCGTCTGCGGGGCGCGCAACTTCGCCCCGGGCGACCGGGTCGTGGTGATCCTCCCCGGCGGCGTGCTGCCCGGCGACTTCCACATCGGCGCGCGCAAGACCTACGGACGCAACTCCAACGGCATGATCACCTCGGCGAAGGAGTTGGGCCTGGGCGACGACCACTCGGGCATCATCGTGCTGCCCGAGGACAGCCCGGCCAAGCCCGGCGACGACGCGCGCCCGGTGGTCGGCCTCGACGACGTCGTGGTCGAGCTGGAGATCACCCCGGACCGCGGGTACGCGCTCAGCGTCCGGGGCATCGCCCGCGAGCTGTCGCACGCCCTCGGGGTGCCGTTCCGCGACCCGGCCGACATCCCCGCGCCCGGCGGGACCGCCGAGCCGGCGTACCCGGTCGACGTGCGCGACACCGTCGGCTGCGACCGGTTCGCCGCCCGGATGGTCCGCGGCGTCGACCCGACCGCGCGGACGCCGGGCTGGATGTCCCGGCGGCTCGGCGTGGCCGGCGTTCGCAGCATCTCCCTGCCGGTCGACATCACCAACTACCTGATGCTCGAGCTCGGCCAGCCGATGCACGCGTTCGACGCCGACCGGATCAGCGGCCCGCTGGTGGTTCGCCGGGCCGAGCCGGGGGAGAAGCTGACCACGCTGGACGGTGTCACCCGCACGCTGGTCGCCGAGGACATGGTGATCTGCGACGACACCGGGCCGATCTCCCTGGCCGCCGTGATGGGGGGCGAGACCAGCGAGGTCGTCGCCTCCACCACGGACGTGCTGTTCGAGGCGGCGCACTGGGACCCGGCCATGGTCGGGCGCACCGCGCGGCGGCACAAGCTGTTCAGCGAGGCGGCCAAGCGCTGGGAGCGGGGCGTCGACCCGGCGCTGCCGCTGGTCGCGCTGGAGAAGGCCGTCCGGCTGCTCGCCGAGCACGCCGGCGGCACCGTCGGCGCCGAGATCCTCGACCTCGACCACGTCCGCCCGCGTACCCCGGTGGCCCTGCCGGTGGACCTGCCGTCGCGGCGGGTCGGCGTGGCGTACCCGCCGGAGCGGGTGGTGGAGCTGCTGGAGCAGGTCGGCTGCGCGGTCACCCGCGGCGCCGACCGGCTCGGCGACGACCCGGGCGAGACGGGTGTCGCCGCCGCGGGCGGCGGTGCGGTGCTGAGCGTCACCCCGCCGAGCTGGCGGCCCGACCTCACCGACCCGGCCGACCTGGTCGAGGAGGTGGTCCGCCTGGACGGCTACGACCGGGTGCCGTCGGTGCTGCCCACCGCGCCCCCCGGCCGTGGCCTCACCGCGCCGCAGCAGCGCCGCCGGGCCGTCGCCCGGTCGCTCGCCGAGCGCGGGTACGTCGAGGTCCTGGCGCACCCGTTCGTCTCCGCCGAGCTGGCCGACCAGCTCGGCCTGCCGGCCGACGACCCGCGCCGCCCCGCGGTGCGGGTGGCCAACCCGCTGTCCGAGGAGGAGCCGCTGCTGCGCACCACGCTGCTCGGCCCGCTGCTCGGCATCCTCAAGCGCAACGTCGGCCGGGGCCAGCGGGACGTGGCGATCTACGAGATCGGTACGGTGTTCCACCCGCGTCCCGGCGCCGGCGCCCCGCCGGCCATGGGCGTGGACCGGCGCCCGACCGACGAGGAGTTCGCCCGCGCCGACGCGGTGGTCCCGGACCAGCCGCGGCACGTCGCGGTGGCCCTCACCGGGGAGATGGAGCCGACCGGCTGGTGGGGCGCGGGCCGCCCGGCCGGCTGGGCGGACGCCGTCGAGGCCGGCCGGACGGTGCTCGCCGCCGCCGGCATCCCCGCCGACCGGGTCACCGTCCGGGCCGCCGAGCGCGCCCCCTGGCACCCCGGCCGCTGCGCCGAGCTGCGGGTGGACGACACGGTGGTCGGCTACGCCGGTGAGCTGCACCCGACCGTGGTGGCGACCCTGGAGCTGCCCCGGCGGACCAGCGCCATGGAGCTGAACCTGGACGCGCTGCCCGCCGCGCCGGTGGTGGCCGGTCCGGCCGTCTCCACCTTCCCGCCCGCCCTCATCGACGTGGCGCTCGTGGTGGACGAGTCGGTCCCGGCCGCCGAGGTGGAACGGGCCCTCGTCGAGGGGGCCGGCCCGCTGCTGGAGGACGTCCGGCTCTTCGACGTGTACGCGTCCGCGCAGCTCGGCGCAGGCCGCCGGTCGCTGGCGTACAAGCTGACGTTCCGGGCCCCGGACCGCACCCTGGCGGGCGAGGAGGCGGTGGCCGCCCGGGACGCGGCGGTGGCCCGGGCCGCGGAACGCTTCGGCGCCACGCTGCGAGGTTCCTGAGCGTCGGCGAGTCCCCGTCGGGTGCGGTCGTGTACCGCGCCCGGCGGGGATTTCGCGTACCCGGGCCGGATGATCGGATCTTGTACGCTACGGGTTCCTCAGACACGGTGCGACCGCGGTGCCGCCGACGGCGCCTCGTCCACTTTCTCCGGATGGGAACCGAGCGTGACCCGGAATCCTCGCCAGCTGTCCACAGTGCTCCGACGGCTGCGTACCTGGGGACCGGTGGTGGCGCTGGTCGCGACGGTGCTGGTCGCCGCGGCGATCGTGGCGGTCGGGGTGCGTTCCTCGCCCACGTCGCCGCCCCGGCCGGTGTTGATCTCCAGTGGAGACTGGGCCCCGTTCGTCGGTCCGGACCTGCCGCACGGAGGTCCGATGACCGAGCTGGTCGTCGAGGTCCTCAGCAGATCCGGCTACCGGCCCGAGATCCGGTACGCCTCGTCGTGGGCGCTGACCGAGGACCAGCTCGGTTCCGGCGCCTCCATCGGCATGTTTCCCCTGGTCGGTAGCCAGTCGCGACGCGACCGCTTCCTGCTCTCCGACCGGCTCGTCGACTTCGAGTACGTCCTGTTCTACGACCGCCGCGAGGGCGAGCCGCGGATCTCCTCAGCCACCGACCTGTCGGCACTGCGGGTGGGCGGCATCGCCGGCTACGACTACTGGGACGAGCTGGAGTCCGCGGTGACCGGGCTGGTGGAGTTCGACTCGACGGTGCAGGGCTTCCAGGCGCTGGCCGACGGCAAGATCGACGTGCTCGCCGAGGGGCTGCTGTCCGGGCAGGCGGCGCTGGCCGATCCCTCCCTGGCCGCCGACGCGGGGGACTTCGGCCACCTCCCCGGCGACGACCCGCTGGTGCACTCGGTGGAGGGCCTGTACTTCATGATGCCGAAGACCCGCGAGGCCGCCACCGTGATGAGGGAGTTCAACGCGGAGCTGGCACAGATGCGCCGCAGCAGTGACTACGAGGAGATCGTCGCCGAGCTGGAGCCGTCGGCGACACAGGAGGTGACACTGGAGCCCACCGGTGGCGGCGGGCTGGTGGAGTTGCTCGACGACAAGGGCGACGTGCTGCTGCTGGCGCCGCGGGGCACGCGGGCCCGGGTGATCAGCTGGCCGGAGTCGTTCGTCAGCTCCGCCCGCACCCCGGCCGGCCAGGCCCCGGCGCAACGGATCCTGGTGCAGGTGAAGATCACAAACGGCCCGGCGCAGGGGCGGGCGCTGTACGTCGATGCCCGTGCCCTGCTGCTCACGCCGGAGGGGCCGTGACCCAGCTTCGGATCCTCGCCCCGGTGGTGGTGGACTACTACGCCGTGCCCGGCGCGGCGTTGCGCGACCCGACCGGGTACGCCGACTTCTGGGCCGGGCAGCAACCCGCGGTCGACGACCTGGTCGCGCGGCTGGCGCCCGGCGGCGACGAGCCCGTCCCGCCCCCGGCGGTTGTGCTGGCACACGTCTGGGCCGTCAGCACGCTGAACCGGTATCGGACGATCAGCGACCACGCGGTGGAGCGGCCGGTGCACGTGCTCGCCGGCACGTTGCGCCCGGAGCATCTGCCGACGGCGCTGTGCGGACGGACCGACGGCCTGACCGGGATCACGGAGATCAGTTTCCGGCTGTACGACCACGGCCTGCTGCTGTTGGAGTTGCTGGCGGACGTCTCGTCGGCGCTCGCGGGGGGCGCCGGAGACGTGCCGGCCAGCCTCGACGACCTGCAGGCTCGGGCGGTGGCGACCGGTGAGCGGGTGGCGCGGGAGACCGTGCGGCGGTATCTGCACCCGGTGCTGGCGCTGCTGCGCCGCGCGGACCCCGACGAGCGGATCATCCTCGCAGCCACCCCGGAGCACGACCCGGTGACCGCGGAGTTCGGCGAGCCGCTGTGGGTCACCCGCAGCCTGGTGGTGGATCCGGGTGAACCGGGCGCCGCGCAGGCGGTGCGGCACTGGCTCAAGGACGTGGTGATTCCGGGGGACGACCGCGCCCCTGCGGAGCGGCTGCTCGACGGCGAGGTCAACCACCTGGTCCGGTGGCTGAACTACCTCTTCCTGGACCACACCCGGGTGGGCGGCCGGATGGCGCCCGGCGACCCGTTCCACGACCCGTGGGAGGCGTTGCGCTACGCCCAGGTCTTCTACGGGGTGCTGGACCGGATCGACAACCGGCTGTCGCAGATCCTCGCGGACTCGGCGGCGGCGGGCTCCCGGTGGGAGCTGGAGCGGCTCAAGGGACAGTTGACCAGTCTGAGTCAGCGGGCGGAGCTGGCCATCATGGAGCGGCGGGACCTGTCGAAGTACCTCACGCGTGCGGTACGGGCCGAGATGGACGCGATCCTTCAGTTCTGGGACTACGCCCAGCTCCTGGAGGAACCGGTACGGTACAAGATCGAAGCCTGTTCCCGCCGGCTGGCGGAGTTGGCCGCCCGACGTACGGCCCGGTCCGCGATGTTCACCGATCTCATCCTCCTGGGCATCGCGATGACCTCGGTCCTCGGCACGGCCCTGGCGTTGACCGAGTTCGGGCGGTCGATCGCCAGCGACCCGGAGATGGCGGCCTACGACCTGGGGCGGTCCGGGCTGGTGGACTGGGTCGCGGCGCAGCCGGCGGATGCGATCCTGGTCAGTTCCGGGGTGGTGTCGGCGTTGCTGGTGACCCTCTACCTCTTCTTCCGCCGCGACAAGAGTTCATGAGAGCGGCGCTGCGGAGCCGCCCGGTCCGAACCTTCATCGTCACCCAGTTCCTGCTCGAGGTGCAGTTCTGGTTTCCGATCTGGCTGATCTACCTGCTGGACCTCGGGTTCCCGCTGACCACGGCGGTGCTCGCCGACGGGGTCTTCCGGATCGTCTCGGTGCTCTGCGAGTTCCCGGTCGGGGCGCTCGCGGACCTGCTGGGGCGGCGGCGCACGTACCTGGCGCTGGCCGGTGGCACCGTGCTCACGTTCGTGCTGATCACCCAGATCCACTCGGTGCAGATGCTGTTCGCGGCCTGGATTCTCTGGGGAGTGCTCTGGGCCCTGACGTCCGGGGCGGCCAGCACCTACCTGTACGAGCTCTGCACCCGGGGTGATCGGGAGATCGACCCGTCGAAGGCGTTCGGCCTGTCGCGGGCGGCCGGCAACGTCTCGGTGCTGCTCTCGCTGTTAGCTGCCGGCTACCTGTACGAGACGGACCCGCGGCTGCCGTTCGCGGTCACGGCCGCCCTGGCCGCGGGCGCCTTCCTGCTCGCGCTCACCCTGCCCGAGATCACCGGGCCGCGGCTGGTGGCCCGGCTGTCCTCGGTGCTGGCGGGCGTCCGGGGCGCGATGGCCGAGGTTCGCGTCCGGCAGGCGGTCTGGCTGGGGGCTCTGCTGCTGCTGTTCGGTTGGAGCGCGCGGATCCTGTTTCAGCCGTTGGCGCTGGAACTGGGCCTGTCGGCCCAGGTCACCGGCTGGATGTACGCCGCCTTCGCGGCCGCCTCCGTGCTGGGTGGACTGGCCGCCGGACACCTTGGTGCGCGACACCGCCGAACGGCGCTGACCTGCGCGTTCCTGCTCGTGCTCGGTGCCCTGGCCGCGCTCAGCCAGGCCGCCCGGCTGGGTCCGTTCGTGTTCCTGCCGGTGATGGGCTTCGGATATGCCCTCGGCATGACGCTGCTGGAGGTGTTCACCAACGAGGTCAGCCCCCGGCCGGTCCGCGCCATGATCTTCGGCCTGGTCTCCTGCCTGGCCGGCGTCGGCATCGCGCTGGCCCGCCCCTTCCTCGGCGTGCTGGCGGAGAGCCACTCCACCCCGTACGCCGCCGGGATCTGGGCCGGGTTCGGTGTCGCGGTGGTGGCCCTGGCGTTGTGGAAGATCCGGAAATTGCCGGGGCCGCGACGGAGCGACCCGCCTCCGGCGCACTGACCATTTATGTTTGGTCATGCTGAGCGCTGCATATACTTGCAGCCGAACCGGATGGCCTGATACCTTCTCTGCATAGTCATGCGGAGGTGAGTATGGGCATCCGGGTCGCGGTCGCCGGCGCGAGCGGCTACGCCGGCGGCGAACTGCTCCGGCTGCTCGCCGGGCATCCCGAATTCGAGCTGGTCACCGCCACCGCGCACGCCTCGGCCGGCCGGCCCGTCGCCGCCGTGCACCCGCAGCTCGCCGGGCTGGACCTGGTCCTCGGAGCGACCGACCCGGCCACCCTGGCCGACTCCGACCTGGTCTTCCTGGCCCTGCCGCACGGCCAGTCGGCGGCCCTCGCCGCGACCCTGCCCGCCGCCGTCAAGGTGGTCGACCTCGGCGCGGACCACCGGCTGCGCGACGCCGACGCCTGGGCCCGCTACTACGGCGGCGACCACGCCGGCGCCTGGACCTACGGCCTGCCCGAGCTGCCCGGCCAGCGGGCGGCCATCGCCGCGGCCGACCGGGTCGCGAGCACCGGCTGCTACGCGGTCGCCACCACCCTGGCCCTCGCCCCCCTGATCGCCGCCGGCGCCGTCCTCCCCACCGACGTGGTGGTGGTCGCCGCCTCCGGCACCTCCGGCGCCGGCCGGGCCGCCAAGGCCCACCTGCTCGGCAGCGAGGTGATGGGCGACCTGTCGCCCTACAAGGTCGGCGCCCACCAGCACGTGCCCGAGATCAAGCAGGCCACCGGGGCGACCAGCCTCACCTTCACCCCGGTCCTGGCCCCCATGCCGCGGGGCATCCTGGCCACCGTCACCGCCGTCCCGACCGGCGCGGCCGACCCGCGCGAGGTGCTCGCGGCGGCGTACGCGGACGCGCCCTTCGTGCACCTGCTGCCCGAGGGGACGTGGCCCCACACCGCCGCCACCGCCGGCGGGAACTCCTGCCACCTCCAGGTCACGGTCGACGCCGACTCCGGCCGCGTGATCGTGGTGAGCGCCATCGACAACCTGGGCAAGGGCGCGGCCGGCCAGGCCGTGCAGAACGCCAACCTGATGGTCGGCCTCCCCGAGACCACCGGACTGCCCGTGTTTGGAGTAGCCCCATGACCGTCACCACCCCCCGGGGCTTCCGCGCCGCCGGCGTGGCCGCCGGCCTCAAGGCCAGCGGCGCCGGCGACGTCGCCCTCGTCGTCAACGACGGCCCCGACGCCGGTGTCGCCGGCGTCTTCACGGCCAACCGGGTCAAGGCCGCCCCGGTGCTCTGGACCCAGCAGGTCGTCCGCGGCGGCGTGGTCCGCGCCGTGGTCCTCAACTCGGGCGGCGCCAACGCCTGCACCGGTCCGGCCGGCTTCCAGGACACCCACGCCACGGCCGAGCACACCGCCGCCGCGCTCACCGCCAGCAGCCCCCGGCTCATGGTCGGCGCCGGCGAGGTGGCGGTCTGCTCCACCGGCCTGATCGGCGAGCGCCTGCCCATGCAGAAGCTCCTCCCGGGCGTCCGCGGGGCGGTGCGCGGCCTGTCCCGCGAGGGCGGTCACCCGGCCGCCGAGGCGATCATGACCACCGACACCCGGCCCAAGACCACCGTGGCCCGGGGCAGCGGCTGGGCGGTCGGCGGCATGGCCAAGGGCGCCGGGATGCTCGCCCCGGCCATGGCCACCATGCTCTGCGTGCTCACCACCGACGCGGTGGCCGGGCCGGAGACCCTGGACGCCGCGCTGCGGGCCGCCACCCGGGTCACCTTCGACCGGATCGACTCCGACGGCTGCATGTCCACCAACGACACGGTGCTGCTGCTGGCCAGCGGCGCCGCCGGCATCGAGCCCACCGCGGCCGAGTTGACCGCCGCGGTGACCGCCGCCTGCCACGACCTCGCCCAGCAGCTGATCGCCGACGCCGAGGGCGCCACCAAGCAGATCGCCATCGAGGTGACCGGCGCCGCCGACGAGGACGACGCGGTCGAGGTGGGCCGCTCGGTGGCCCGGAACAACCTGGTCAAGACGGCGCTGTTCGGCAACGACCCGAACTGGGGGCGGATCCTCGCCGCCGTGGGCACCACCGCCGCCGCCTTCGAGCCGGACGGCGTGGACGTCGCCGTCAACGGGATCTGGGTGTGCCGGGGCGGCGCCGCCGCCGAGGACCGGGCCAAGGTCGACCTCGCCGGCCGCGACGTCACCATCCGGATCGACCTGCACGCGGGCGACGCGGAGGCGACGATCTGGACCAACGACCTGTCGCACGCGTACGTGCACGAGAACTCGGCGTACTCGTCATGAGCCTCACCGCCGACCTCACCCGGGCCCAGGCCAAGGCCGAGACGCTGATCGAGGCCCTGCCCTGGCTGGCCCGCCTCTCCGGCGCCACCGTCGTGGTCAAGTACGGCGGCAACGCCATGGTCGACCCCGAGCTGCAGCGGGCGTTCGCCGCGGACATGGTCTTCCTCCGGTACGCCGGCCTCAAGCCGGTCGTCGTGCACGGCGGCGGCCCGCAGATCTCCACCATGCTCGGCCGGCTCGGCATCGCCAGCGAGTTCAAGGGCGGCCTGCGGGTCACCACCCCCGAGGCCATGGACGTCGTCCGGATGGTCCTCGTGGGGCAGGTCGGCCGCGAGCTGGTCGGCCTGATCAACGCCCACGGTCCGTTCGCGGTCGGCCTCTCCGGCGAGGACGCCGGCCTGTTCACCGCGGTGCGCCGCCCGGCGTACGTGGACGGGGAGCCGGTCGACGTCGGGCAGGTCGGCGACGTGGAGTCGGTGGACGTCTCGGCGGTGGCCGACCTCATCGCGGCCGGCCGGATCCCGGTCATCTCCACGGTCGCGCCGGACGCCGACGGGGTGCTGCACAACCTCAACGCCGACACGGCCGCCGCCGCGCTCGCCGTCGCCCTGGACGCGCGCAAGCTGGTCGTCCTCACCGACGTGCCCGGCCTCTACGCCGACTGGCCCGACACGGCCAGCCTGGTCAGCGAGATCACCACCGACGACCTGGCGAAGCTGCTGCCGTCCCTGGAGTCCGGGATGGTCCCGAAGATGGAGGCCTGCCTGCGGGCGGTGCGCGGGGGAGTGCCCGCCGCGCACGTCGTCGACGGCCGGGTCGCCCACTCGACGCTCCTCGAAGTGTTCACGTCGGAAGGATTCGGCACGATGGTGATCTCGTCATGAGCACGCTGGTCGAGCGCTGGGGCCAGGCCATGATGGACAACTACGGCACCCCGCCGCTGGCGCTCGTCTCCGGCTCCGGCGCCGTCGTGGTCGACGAGGCCGGCCGGGAGTACGTCGACCTGCTCGGCGGCATCGCGGTCAACGCCCTCGGCCACGCCCACCCCGCCGTGGTGGCCGCCGTGTCCCGGCAGGTCGCCACCCTCGGGCACGTGTCGAACCTGTTCGTCGCCGAGCCGCCGGTGGCCCTGGCGGAGCTGCTGCTGGCGCTGGCCGGCCGCCCCGGCCGGGTGTTCCTCGCCAACTCGGGCGCCGAGGCCAACGAGGCCGCGTTCAAGCTCTCCCGGCTCACCGGCCGCACCCACGTGGTGGCCACGCACGGCGGCTTCCACGGCCGGACCATGGGCGCCCTGGCGCTGACCGGCCAGCCCGCCAAGGCCGACCCGTTCCGCCCGCTGCCCGGTGAGGTGACCCACGTCCCGTACGGCGACGCCGCGGCCCTGGCCGGGGCGGTCACCGACGCCACCGCCATGGTGATCGTCGAGCCGATCCAGGGGGAGAACGGCGTCGTCGTGCCGCCGCCCGGCTACCTGGCCGAGGCCCGCCGGATCACCGCCGCGCACGGCGCGCTGCTGGTGCTCGACGAGGTGCAGACCGGGGTCGGCCGCACCGGGCACTGGTTCGCCCACCAGGCCGACGGCGTCGAGCCGGACGTCGTCACCCTGGCCAAGGGGCTCGGCGGCGGGCTGCCGCTCGGCGCCTGCCTGGCCTTCGGGCGGGCCGCCGACCTGCTCACGCCCGGCTCGCACGGCACCACGTTCGGGGGAAACCCGGTCAGCTGCGCCGCCGCGCTCGCCGTGGTCGCCACCATTGCCAACGAGGGGCTGCTCGATCACGTGAAGCGAGTCGGTGAGCGGCTGCGGCGCGGCGTCGAGGGGCTCGGGCACCCGCTCGTCGCCGAGGTCCGCGGCGCCGGCCTGCTGCTCGGCATCGTGCTCGCCGCGCCGGTCTCCGGCGCGGTGAGCGGCGCCCTGCGGGAGGCGGGCTTCCTGGTCAACCCGGTGCAGCCGGGCGTGGTCCGGCTCGCCCCGCCGCTGATCCTGGACGCCGGGCAGGTCGACGCCTTCCTCGCCGCGCTGCCGGCCGCCCTCGACGCCGCCGCCCCCGCACCCGCCGCCCCCGCACCCGCCGCCACGGAGGTCCCCGCATGATCCGCCACTTCCTGCGGGACGACGACCTCGCGCCCGCCGAGCAGGCCGCCGTGCTCGACCTCGCCGCCCGGATGAAGGCCGACCGGTTCGCCCACAAGCCCCTGGCCGGCCCGCGGTCGGTGGCGGTGCTGTTCGACAAGCAGAGCCTGCGCACCCGGATCTCGTTCGACGCGGGCATCGCCGAGCTGGGCGGGCACCCGCTCGTGGTGGACACCCAGGTCACCCACTTCGGCCGGGGCGAGACCCTCGCCGACGCCGGCCGGGTGCTGTCCCGCTACGTCGCCGCGATCGTGCTCCGCACCCACGGCGACGACCGGATCGCCGAGGTCGCCAGCCACGCCACCGTGCCGGTGGTCAATGCGCTCACCGACACCTACCACCCCTGCCAGCTCCTCGCCGACCTGCTCACCGTCCGGGAACGCTGCGGTGGCACCGCCGGGCGCACCCTGGCGTACGTCGGGGACGCGGCCAACAACATGGCGCACTCCTACCTGCTGGCCGGGGCGACCGCCGGGATGCACGTGCGGATCGCCGGGCCGGCCGGCTTCCAGCCGGACGCCGAGATCGTCGCGCGGGCCGAGAAGATCGCCGCCGGCACCGGTGGTTCGGTCCGGGTGCTCACCGACCCGGTCGAGGCGGTCCGCGCCGCCGACGTGGTCGCCACCGACACCTGGACCTCGATGGGTCAGGAGTCCGACGGGCAGGACCGCATCACGCCGTTCCTGCCGTACCGGGTCGACGACGCGCTGCTCGGCCACGCCGCGGCCGAGGTGATCGTGCTGCACTGCCTGCCCGCGCACCGGGGCGAGGAGATCACCGACGAGGTGCTCGACGGGCCGCACAGCGCCGTCTTCGACCAGGCGGAGAATCGCCTGCACGCCCAGAAGGCGCTGCTGACGTTTCTCCTGGAGGCATCATGACCGCCCCGCTGACCCGGGCCGCGCGGCACGGCCGCATCGTCGAGCTGATCCGCGACAAGGCCATCCACTCGCAGACCGAGCTGGCCGACCTGCTCGCCGGTGACGGCATCCAGGTCACCCAGGCCACCCTCTCCCGGGACCTCAAGGAACTGGGGGCGGTCACCGCGCGCGGCGGCGACGGCCGGGGCGTCTACCTGATCCCGGAGGACGGCCACCGGCCGCTGCGCGAGGCCGAGGCCGCACCGGCCCGCCTCGTCCGGCTGCTGCGCGAGCTGCTCAACGGGGTCGACTCCAGCGGCAACATCGCCGTGCTGCGCACCCCGCCGGGCGCAGCCCAGTACCTGGCCAGCGCGTTGGACCGAGCGGGCCTGTCCGAGATCGTCGGCACCATCGCCGGCGACGACACCATCCTCGTCGTGGCCCGCGAGGCCGACGGCGGCGCCGCGTTGGGCGACAAGCTCGCCGCGTGGGCCCGCCGGGAAGAGAACGTTGAAGGGAGCACCACACCATGACCGAGCGGGTCGTCCTGGCGTACTCCGGGGGTCTCGACACCTCCGTCGCCATTCCCTACCTGGCCGAGCAGACCGGCGCCGAGGTGATCGCGGTGGCGGTCGACGTCGGCCAGGGCGGCGAGGACCTGAACGCCATCCGGCAGCGCGCGCTGGACTGCGGCGCCGTCGAGTCCGAGGTGGTCGACGCGCGCGACGAGTTCGCCGCCGAGTACTGCCTGCCGGCGATCCGGGCCAACGCCCTCTACATGGACCGCTACCCGCTGGTCTCCGCGCTGTCCCGGCCGCTGATCGTCAAGCACCTGGTGGCCGCGGCGCGCAAGCACGGCGGCACCATCGTGTCGCACGGCTGCACCGGCAAGGGCAACGACCAGGTCCGCTTCGAGGTCGGCCTGAGCGCGCTCGCCCCCGAGCTGAAGATCATCGCGCCGGCCCGCGACTTCGCCTGGACCCGGGACAAGGCGATCGCCTTCGCCGAGGAGAAGGGCCTGCCGATCGACGTGTCGGCGAAGTCGCCGTACTCCATCGACCAGAACCTGTGGGGACGCGCGGTGGAGACCGGCTTCCTGGAGGACATCTGGAACGGCCCCATCGAGGACCTCTACTCCTACACGGCCGACCCGGCGCAGGAGCGGGACGCCGACGAGGTGGTCATCACCTTCGACGCCGGCGTGCCGGTCGCCGTCGACGGCGAGACCGTCACCCCGTACCAGGCGATCCTGGAGCTGAACCGACGCGCCGGCGCCCAGGGCGTCGGCCGGCTCGACATGGTCGAGGACCGCCTCGTCGGCATCAAGAGCCGCGAGGTCTACGAGGCCCCCGGCGCGATCGCGCTGATCGCCGCCCACCAGGAGTTGGAGGCGGTCACCGTCGAGCGGGACCTGGCCCGGTTCAAGCGCGGCGTCGACCAGCGCTGGGGCGAGCTGGTCTACGACGGCCTCTGGTTCTCACCGCTCAAGCGCTCGCTCGACGCGTTCATCGACGACGCCCAGCAGCACGTCTCCGGCGAGGTGCGGCTCACCCTGCACGGCGGCCGGGCCACCGTCACGGGCCGGCGCTCCGAGGCCAGCCTCTACGACTTCGGCATGGCCACCTACGACACCGGCGACACCTTCGACCAGTCCCTGGCCAAGGGTTTCGTGCAGCTCTGGGGCCTGCCCAGCAAGATGGCCGCCGCGCGGAACGCCCGGCTGAGCGGTTCCTGATCGTGAACAGCACAATGGGTGGGGTGGACGACAAGAGCCTGACCGAGAACAGCGCCCCCGCCAACCGGACGAGCCTCTGGGGAGGCCGGTTCGCCGGCGGTCCCGCCGAGGCGCTCGCGCGGCTGTCGGTGAGCGTCCAGTTCGACTGGCGCCTCGCCCCGTACGACATCGCCGGCTCCCGGGCGCACGCCCGGGTCCTGGCCGGCGCGGGCCTGCTCGACCCCGAGGAGCTGGGGAGGATCCTGGCCGCGCTGGACGACCTGGAGGCCGCCTGCGCCGCCGGGACGTTCCGGCCCACGATCGACGACGAGGATGTGCACACCGCGCTGGAGCGTGGGCTGCTGGAGCGGCTCGGCAGCCTCGGCGGCAAGCTGCGGGCCGGCCGCTCCCGCAACGACCAGGTCGCCACCGACCTGCGGCTCTACCTGCGCGACCACGCCCGCGGCGTGGCCGCCCGGCTGGTCGAGCTGGCCGAGGCCCTGGTCGAGCAGGCGGAGCGGCACGTGGACACGGCCGCGCCGGGCATGACCCACCTCCAGCACGCCCAGCCGGTCACCTTCGGGCACTGGCTGCTGGCCCACGTGCAGCCGCTGCTGCGGGACCTGGAACGGCTGCGCGACTGGGACCACCGGTGTGCCGTCAGCCCGCTGGGCGCCGGCGCGCTCGCCGGCTCCGGCCTGCCGCTGGACCCGGTGGCGGTCGCCAAGGAGCTGGGCTTCCGCACGTCCTTCGCCAACTCGATGGACGCGGTGGCCGACCGGGACTTCGTGGCCGAGTTCCTCTTCGTCACCGCGATGATCGGCGTGCACCTCTCCCGCCTCGGCGAGGAGGTGGTGCTCTGGACGTCGCAGGAGTTCGGCTGGGTCGAGCTGGACGACGCCTTCGCCACCGGGTCGTCGATCATGCCGCAGAAGAAGAACGCGGACATCGCCGAGCTGGCCCGGGGCAAGTCCGGCCGGCTGGTCGGCGGCCTCATGAGCGTGCTCACCATGCTCAAGGGCCTGCCCATGACCTACGACCGCGACATGCAGGAGGACAAGGAGCCGGCCTTCGACGCGGTCGACACCCTGGAGCTGCTGCTGCCCGCCCTCGCCGGGATGATCTCCACGATGACGGTCCGGGTGGACCGGCTGGTCGCCACCGCGCCGTCGGGCTTCTCGCTGGCCACCGAGGTGGCCGACTGGCTGGTCCGGCGCAACGTGCCGTTCCGGGACGCGCACGAGATCACCGGGAAGCTCGTGGCGCTCTGCGCCGCCCGGGACTGCGCGCTGGACGAGGTGTCCGACGCCGACCTGGCCGCGGTGAGCGAGCACCTGGAGCCGTCGGTGCGCGACGTGCTCTCGGTGCGCTCCGCCCTGGCCGCCCGGATCACCCCCGGCTCGACCGGCCCCGGGCCGGTGGCCGACCAGCTCGCCACGGCCGCGGACAAGCTGGCCGGCTGGCGGGACTGGACCGCCGAGCGGGTCGTGCCCCGCTGAGCCATCAGGTCCCCGGCCGACGGTCTCGGGTGACACAGAGCCAGGCCCCCAGCATCACGCTGGGGGCCTGGCCACGTTTAGCCGGTGCGGCAAGGGGCATGCGCGGCGGGACCTAGGGGGCGACGCGACGGACAGAGTTGTCGAACAGCCCACGCCACCGTTTCCCGGACAGTCCCAGTCGAGGCCGGGACTGGATGCCCGGATGGATCCGCGGCCGCGCAACCAGGCGAAAGCGCTGCGCGGATCCGGAAAGCTCACTGATTGCGCCGCGCTGATCACCGGAGGGGACAGCGGCATCGGCGCCGCCGTCGCGATCCTGTTCGCCCGGGAGGGGGCGGACGTTGCCATCGTGTGCCTGCCCGAGGAGCAGGAGGACGCGGACCACGTTCGTGAGCTGGTGGGGAAAGAGGGACGGCGTTGCCTGGTGCTGACCGGAGACGTGAAGGACTCCTCGTTCTGCGACTCGGCGGTGGAGCGCACCGTCGCGGAGTTCGGCCGGCTGGACATCCTGGTGAACAATGCCGCCATCCTGTTCCAGTACTCGTCGCTGGCGGACGTTCCGGACGACGATCTTGACGAGCTGTTCCGCACCAACGTGTCGGCCTACTTCTACATGGCACGTGCGGCGCTGCGGCACCTCCCCGCGGGTGGGTGCATCGTCAACTGCGGTTCGGTCGCCGGTTTCGAGGGCAACCCGTCGCTCATCGGGTACGCGGAAACCAACGGAGCGATTCACACCTTCACCAAGTCGCTGGCGACGGAACTGATCGGGCGGGGAATCCGGGTGAACTGCGTGGCGCCCGGACCGGTATGGACGCCCTTGAACGCCTCCAGCCGCAGTCCGGAGCAGCTGGCGGGATACGGGGACCAGACCGACGGCGTGCCGCTGGGCCGGCCGGCGCAGCCCGAGGAGATCGCAGCCGCCTTCCTGTTCTTCGCCAGCAACGCGGACAGCAGCTACGTCACAGGTGAGACGCTGGCCCTGTTCGGCGGCCGGGTTCTCGCCCGGTAGACGAGGCGGCCCTTGGTGCCGGGCTCGGTGAGGAGAGCCGATGCTTGATGTGAACCCTCCCTTGCGGCCCGTACACCGGCCCGACGGCTACCTTCGCCTGGAGGACATGGGGCTGATCGGGGAGGGCGCGGCCGTGGCGCTGGTCGGCGTCGACGGCTCGATCCCCTGGCTGTGCGTACCCCGCTTCGACGCCGAACCGGTTCTCGCCGGCCTGCTCGACAACCGGCGCGGCGGGCACTTCACCGTCACCGCCCAGGACCTGCGCGAGGCGCGACAGCACTACCTCCCGGACACCGCTGTCCTGGTCACCGAGCTGCGCACCGCCACCGGCCGGCTCCAGATCACCGATGCGATCGTGGTGCGCCCCGGCGCCGATCTCACCGACGACGCGCCGGCCGGCCGCGCGGAACTCGTCCGCTCGGCGCGCGTCCTCGACGGCACCGTCCGGCTGGACGTCGATGTGCAGCCCCGCGACGGCGGCCAGACTCATGCCGCGTTCGACGGCCTGGAAATTCGACCCGCTCGGCGACCTGACCTGCGGCTGCACCTGCGCGCCGATCGCCCGCTGACCAGCCTGCCGGCCGCCTTCGACCTGCGGGAAGGCGAACACCTGGACCTGGTGCTCTCCTGGGGCCGGGTCCACCGCCACCACCGCTTCGACGCCGAGGAGATGCTGGCGACGACGGCGGACGCGTGGCGACGCTGGATGGCCCACTTCACCTACAGCGGTCCCCAGGAGCCCCTGGTCCGTCGCTCGGCGATCACTCTCAAGCTGTGCGACGACTGGGTCAACGGCGGCATGGTCGCAGCACCCACGTCCTCGCTGCCCGCACCGATCGGCGGCGTCCGCAACTGGGACTACCGCTACGCATGGATCCGCGACGCAGCCTTCACCGTGTTCGCCATGCGCCGCGTCGGATTCCGGAACGAAGCGGACGCGTTCCTCGGATGGGTGCTCGACGCATTCGAGCGCAGCCGGCAACCACGGATCATGTACACCCTCGACGGCGGCCCGGTGCCCGACGAGGTCGAGGACCCGGGGCTGGAAGGCTACCGCGGCTCGGCCCCGGTGCACTGGGGCAACGGCGCGGCCGACCAGCGCCAGCACGACGTCTACGGAGAGGTGCTCGACTGCGCCGATCAATGGGTACGTGGCGGAGGCGAGCTCCAGCCAGCCCTGTGGGCCCAACTGCGCGGGCTCGCTGATGCCGCCGAGTGGGCGTGGCGGGAACCGGATCAAGGGCTCTGGGAGATCCGAGGCGGCGGCCGGGTGTTCACCTACTCGGCCGGGATGTGCCAGGTGGCGCTGGATCGGGGAGCGGCCCTCGCCGAACAGCTCGGCCTGCCCGGATCGACAGCCCGATGGCGTGCGGCGGCCGCCGAGCTGACCCGACGCATCCTCGAGGGGTCCTGGGACGAGAAGGCACAGACGCTCAGCGCTCATCTCGACGGCGGCGGCGTGCTCGACGCGAGCCTGCTGGCCCTGCCACTGCGGCGGGTGATACCCGCCACCCACCCACGGATGGTCGCCACCACCGCCGCTGTCGCCCAACGGCTGTCCGCCGCGGACGGGCTGCTCTACCGCTACCTGCACGAGGACGCGCCGGATGGGATCGCAGGCGACGAGGGCGCCTTCGTGCTGTGCAGCTTCTGGCTGGTCGAGAACCTCGTCCTGCAGGGACGCCTCGAAGAGGCGCACGAGCTGTACGGATCCCTGTGCGCGAGGACGAGCCCGCTCGGTCTGCTGTCCGAACAGATCGACCCCGCCACGGGCGCCTTCCTCGGCAACTTCCCGCAGGCATTCAGCCACATCGGGATCATCGCCAGCGGGGTGAGTCTGGCCCGAGCCACGTCCGGCGTGACCGCATGACCCCGGTGATCACCGTGGCCGGAGCCGTCAGGCCGTGGGGCGCTCGCGCCTGGGCAGCTTCCCCACCACCGCGTCGTACGACCCGTCGAGCGCCTCGCGCAGCTCGTCGTCGGGGATGCCGCCGTCGAGCCGGAGGGTGTTCCAGCCCGCGCGGCCGATGTAGGGGGAAGGGCGGGCGTCCTCGGGGAAGCGGTGCACCCACTCGTCGGCAACCTCGCGGGACGGTCCGCACTTGACCCCCACCCGCGCCTCGCCGTCGGCGGACCCGAGGAAGGCGAAGATCCGGCTGCCCACCTTGACGACCTCGTCGCCCTCCCACGGCTGGTCGAGCCAGGCGCCCGGTTTCGCCAGGCAGTAGGTCAGCATCTCCTCGCGCGTCATCGCGTCCTCAGTCGCCGGTGCCGGTGCGCAGGGTGAGCCGCTCGTAGCGCTGCCGCGCCGCCTGCGCGCTGCCCAGTCCCAGCCCGAACGCGATGGCCTGCCAGGTCAGACCCCGGCCGCGGGCCACCTGCAGCAGGCCCGCCTCCAGGGCGTCGACCTCGGTGCGCACGTGCGGGATCAGGGTCAGCGCGGCCATGAGGTCGGCCTGGTCGACCGGCTCTTCGCCCTCGGCCAGCTCCGCCCCGCCCGCGAGCGCCATGACCAGCGTCGCCGCCTCGTAGGCGTCGGGGACGTCGGGGTGCGCGTAGCGCCGGCGGCGGGCGTCGCTGCCGGCGTGCCGCTCGGCGATCCGCAGCAGCGCCGCGTAGTTGCGATGCGCCCGGGCCTGGGCAGCATCCGGAGCGGTGAACGGGTCGTTGTCCATCGTGACCATGTCGTCGATTCCACACCCTTGAACGACACTTTGTCAACAGCCCGTTGAAAGCAATTCGTGCCTGCCGCGCGGATCCCGCTAGGGTTTCCCGGTGACCGCGACTGACCTCTCCGCCCTCTCCGACCTGCTCGCCGGGCCGGTGGTTCCCGCCGCCCGGGGACTGCTCGGCTGCCGGCTCACCGGGCACGGGGTCACCGTCCGGATCACCGAGGTCGAGGCGTACGCCGGCACGGCTGGCGACCCGGCCTCGCACGCCCACCGGGGCCGCACGCCGCGCAACGCGGTGATGTTCGGTCCGGCCGGGCACGCCTACGTCTACTTCACCTACGGCATGCACTGGTGCGTGAACGTGGTGACCGGACCGGACGGCGAAGCCTCGGCCGTGCTGCTGCGCGCCGGCGAGGTGGTCGACGGCCTCGACGTCGCGCGGGAGCGCCGCCCGGCCGTACGCCGGGACGTGGATCTCGCGCGCGGCCCGGCCCGGCTCTGCGCGGCGCTCGGCATCGACCGGTCCGTCTACGGCGCCGACCTGCTCGGCGACGGTCCGGTGCGGTTGCGGCCCCCGCTCGCGCCGGTGCCCGAGGCGGCGGTCTCCGCCGGCCCCCGGGTCGGCGTCACCGGCGCCCACGACGTGCCGTGGCGCTTCTGGCTCACGGGCGAGGAGACGGTGAGCGCGTACCGCCGGCACGTGCCCCGGACCCGGCGCTGACCGGGGGCGCGGCGCGCCGGGGCTGAATCCTGTCGGTGGGTGTGGCCATAATCACCGCACCCGTCGATGAGGGAGGACCGGCATGACGACGCTGCTCGCGATCGGCACCGGCAAGGGACTCTTCTTGGCCACCAGCTCGGACCGGCGCGACTGGGCGGTGAGCGGCCCGCACTTCCCGATGACCGGGGTCTACGCGGTCGCCGTCGACAAGCGCCCGGGCCGGCCCCGGCTGCTGGCCGGCATGACCAGCTCGCACTTCGGCCCCAGCGTGGCCACCAGCGACGACCTGGGCGGCTCCTGGCACGAGCCGGAGCAGGCGCCGGTCGCGTTCCCGGCCGAAACCGGGGCCAGCCTGGGGCGGGTCTGGCAGCTCACCCCGGCCGGCCCGGACCAGCCCGACGTGGTCTGGGCGGGCGCCGAGCCGTCCGCGCTGTTCCGCTCCGAGGACGGCGGGCGCACCTTCAGCCTGGTCCGGGCGCTCTGGGACCACCCCCACCGGGAGCAGTGGGGCGCCGGCTTCGGCGGCCAGGCCGTGCACAGCGTGCTCCCGCACCCGGGCGACCCGGGTCGGATGGCGGTGGCCATGTCCACCGGCGGCGTCTACCGCACGGAGGACGCGGGAGCGAGCTGGGCGCCGGGCAACACCGGGATCCGGGCCTACTTCCTGCCCGACGAGTGGCCCGAGTTCGGCCAGTGCGTCCACAAGATCGCCCGGGACGCCGGCGACCCCGAGCGGCTGTACGCGCAGAACCACCACGGGGTCTACCGCTCCGACGACGACGGGCGCAGCTGGACCTCGATCGCCGCGGGCCTGCCCAGCGACTTCGGCTTCCCGATCGTCGCCCACCCGTCCCGTCCGGGCACCGTCTACGCCTTTCCGCTGACCGCCGACGGCGAGCGGTTCCCCACCGACCGGCGCTGCCGGGTCTACCGCTCGGCCGACGCGGGCGCGAGTTGGGAGCCGCTGACGGCCGGCCTGCCCGACGGGCCGTTCTACCCCGCGGTGCTGCGCGACGCCATGTGCGCCGACGACCACGACCCGGCCGGCGTCTACTTCGGCACCCGCTCCGGCGAGGTCTACGCCAGCGCCGACGAGGGCGACTCCTGGTCGCTTGTCGCCGCGCACCTGCCGGACGTGCTCTGCGTCCGGGCCGCGGAGGTCTGAGTGGTCACCGTGCTGCTGCCCGGCCCGCTGCGCGCCGAGACGGGCGGTGAGGGCCGCCTCGCGGTGGCCGCCGCCGGCACGCTGCGGGCGGTCCTCGACGAGCTGGCCACCACGTGGCCCCGGCTGGCCCGCCGGATCCGCGACGAGCGCGGCGACCTGCGCCGCTACGTCAACGTCTACGTCGACGGGGAGGACTGCCGCCACACCGGCGCCCTCGACACCAGGGTGCCCGAGGGCGCCGAGATCCAGATCCTCCCGTCGGTGGCCGGCGGCTGACCCACCCGCGTGGCGTGCGGTGCGGGGTGGCGTGGGCCACGCCGGGGTGGGGGCCGACCGGAATAGTTGCTTCGTCAAATATGTTGTGCGGAGCGATTCCGGGCCGGGGGCGGTCCGGACCCACCCGAGGAGCTGGTCATGCAGTTCGGAGTCTTCACCGTCGGCGACGTCACGGTCGACCCGACCACCGGGCGGCTGCCGTCCGAGCATGAGCGGATCAAGGCCATGGTGGCCATCGCGCTCAAGGCCGAGGAGGTCGGGCTCGACGTGTTCGCCACCGGCGAGCACCACAACCCGCCGTTCGTGCCGTCGTCTCCCACCACCATGCTCGGCCACATCGCGGCCCGCACCGAGCGGCTGCTGCTGTCCACCTCGACCACGCTGATCACCACCAACGACCCGGTGAAGATCGCCGAGGACTACGCGATGCTCCAGCACCTGGCCGACGGGCGGGTCGACCTCATGATGGGCCGTGGCAACACCGGCCCCGTCTACCCCTGGTTCGGGCAGGACATCCGCAACGGCATCCCGCTCGCCATCGAGCACTACGACCTGCTGCACCGGCTGTGGCGGGAGGACGTGGTCGACTGGAAGGGCCGGTTCCGCACCCCGTTGCAGTCGTTCACCTCGACGCCGCGCCCGCTCGACGGCGTGCCGCCGTTCGTCTGGCACGGCTCGATCCGCAGCCCCGAGATCGCCGAGCAGGCCGCGTACTACGGCGACGGCTTCTTCGCCAACCACATCTTCTGGCCCAAGGAGCACACCCAGCGGATGGTCGCCCTCTACCGGCAGCGCTACGCGCACTACGGGCACGGCACCGCCGACCAGGCCATCGTCGGCCTCGGCGGCCAGGTCTTCATGCGCAGGAACTCGCAGGACGCGGTCCGTGAGTTCCGGCCGTACTTCGACAACGCCCCGGTCTACGGGCACGGGCCGTCGCTGGAGGAGTTCACCCGGGAGACCCCGCTGACCGTGGGCAGCCCGCAGCAGGTCATCGACCGCACGCTGAGCTTCCGCGAGTACGTCGGCGACTACCAGCGCCAGCTCTTCCTCATGGACCACGCCGGGCTGCCGCTGAAGACCGTGCTGGAACAGCTCGACCTTCTCGGCGAGGAGGTCGTCCCGGTGCTGCGCAAGGAGTTCGACTCGCTGCGCCCCGCGCACGTGCCCGAGGCGCCGACCCACGCGTCGCTGCTGGCCGCGGCCGGTGGCGCCAAGGACAGCACGGTCCACGCCGTCGACGACGTGACCGGCAAGGCGCCGGAGGAGGCCCGATGACCCGCCGCACCCTGGCCGTGGTCTCGGCCGGCCTCAGCCAGCCCTCGTCGACCCGGCTGCTCGCCGACCAGCTCGCCGCGGCCACCCGCGACGAGCTGGTCCGGCGCGGCGCCGAGGTGGAGATCAACACGGTGGACCTGCGCGAGCACGCCCACGACGTCGTCAACCACATGCTCACCGGCTTCCCGCCGGCCGCCCTGCGGGCGGCGCTGGACACCGTCGCGGGCGCGGACGGCCTGATCGCGGTCACCCCGATTTTCAACGCGTCCTACAGCGGGCTGTTCAAGTCGTTCTTCGACGTCGTCGAGAAGGAGGCGCTGGCCGACCGGCCGGTGCTCATCGGGGCCACCGGTGGCACCGCCCGGCACTCGCTCGCCCTGGAGCACGCGGTCCGGCCGATGTTCGCGTACCTGCGGGCGGTCGTGCTGCCGACCGCGGTGTTCGCCGCGCCCGAGGACTGGGCCGGCGACGGCGCCGACCGCGCGCTGCGCTCCCGGATCCGCCGGGCCGGCATCGAGCTGGCCGAGCAGATCGACCGCCGTCCGGCGGCGACCGGGCCGGCCGACCCGTTCGCGCTCACCACCAGCTTCGAGGACCTGCTCGCCGGCCGCGACCCGGCCTGAGCCCGGCCGCGACCCGGCGGCCGGTCACCCGGCGGCCGGCCGGCAACCTCAGTCGCCGTCCGGCTCGTACGGGTGCGCCACCAGCACCGGGCAGTGGGCGTGCTGCACCAGCGCCTGGCTGACCGAGCCGAGCAGCAGCCCGGCGAAGCCACCCCGGCCCCGGGAGCCGACGACCACCAGCGCCGCCTCGCCGCTCGCCTCGATCAGCGCCTGCTCCGGGGACTCGCCCCGCAGGGGCCGCTCGACCACGCTCAGCACGGGGTGGTCCGTGCGGATCCGGGCGGCCGCCCCGGCCAGCAGCTCCGCCGACTCGGCCTGCGCGGCGGCAGTGGCCTCCGCCGCGGCGTCCGGCGCCACCGCGCCCCGCTCCGGCGTGCGGACGTGCACGAGCACCAGCTCGACGTCCCGGCGGACCGCCTCGTCGGCGGCGAGCCGGACGGCGTACGCGGCCGACTCGGACCCGTCCACCCCGACCAGCACCGGACCCCGCACCGGGATGGGCTGCTCCGCCGGGCGGACCACCAGCACCGGGCAGTGCCCGTGCTGCGCCACCTGGTTGCTCACCGAGCCGAGCAGCAGCCCGGCGAAGCCGCCCACACCGCGGCTGCCCACCACCACGAGCTCCGCCCGGCGGGACTCCTCGATGAGTGTGACCCCCGGGCCACCGGCCACCTGGCGCACCTCCACCCGCAGGCCCGGATGCCGGTCGACCAGATCCGCGGCCACCTGTTCCAGCATCTTCCGCGACTCCTCGGTGGGCGCCGGCACCCCGAGGTCGTACGGGTTGAGCGGCACCCCGTAGCCGAGCGGGTGCAGGTAGCCGTGCACCACGTGCAGCGGCCGGGACCGCGCCACGGCGGCTCGCGCGGCGTGTTCGGCGGCGGTGAGGCTGGTCGACGATCCGTCGACACCCACCACGACAGGTCGGTTCATCGGCATCCCTCCGGTCGGCTCCGCCCATTGTCGACGACGACCCCGCCCGCCGAGCCCGAACGCGGCCGTCCGCGCCGGCCGAGGGGGAAGGGGCCGGCGCGGACGGGGGACGGTCAGCCCGCGGCGGGGCCCCGGCGGTGCCGGACGATGGCCAGCGGGCTGCGGGCGTGGTGCAGCACCGCGTGGCTGACCGAGCCGAGCAGCAGCCCGCCCAGGCTGCCCCGGCCGTGCGCGCCGACGACGACCAACTGGGCGTCGGCGGACTCCGCCACCAGCGCCGCCGCCGGGGAAGCGGCGACCACCTTGCGCCGGACCCGCACCTCGGGGTGGCGCTCGGCCCAGCCGGCGACCGCCTCGGCGAGCACTCGCTCCTCCTCCGCGCGCAGCTCCTCGGGGTCGTACGCCAGCGGCACGATGTCGCCGGGGCCGACCGGGGCCGGGTAGAGCCAGGTGTGCACCGCCACCAGGTCGGCGCCGCGCCGGGCCGCCTCGGCGAACGCGAAGCCGATGGCCTCGGTGGACAGCGCCGAGCCGTCCACCCCGACGACGACCGGGCCGTCGGCGCGCGGCTCGCCCCGCACCACCAGCACCGGGCAGTCCGCCCGGGCGGAGAGCCCGACGGCCGCCGAGCCGACCAGCAGCTCGGCGAACCCGCCGAGCCCGCGGTGACCGAGGACCAGCAGCGCGGCGTCCCGGCTCTCGTCCAGCAGCACCGGGACGGCGGCGCCCTCGCGTACCGCGCCGGTCACCGGCAGCTCGGCGTCGACCTTGCGGGCCTCGTCGAGCGCCTCGGCGACCACCTGCTCCGCCTCCTGCCGCAGCTCCTCGTGCGGCAGGGCGGCCGCCACCGGGCCGAGCGGGGTGCCGAGCAGCGGCCACTGGAACGCGTGCACCACCCGCAGCGGCCGGTGCCGGGTGGTCGCTGTCCGCGCGGCCAGCCGGACCGCGTCCAGAGCGGTGGGGGAACCGTCCACGCCCACCACGACGGGAGCACCGGATCTGTCGGTCATCACGTCCTCCTTCGGTCACCTCCAGGGTTCTCCGGTCGGCGTCTCGCCGGCAGAGGCCTTGCACCCGGCCGGTTCGGGACCAACGGCCCTGACGGTCCGGGCCGGACGGGTGTCCGATGGAGTCGGGACGATCCGCCCGTGCCGCGTGCGCACCGCGACCCGGTGGGCGGCCGGGTCCCCCGTCCGACCCCTGGGAGGCGAGCGACCGATGACCCCGCTGGAGATGCTCCGCGTACACCCCTTCCTCGCCGGGCTGCCCGATGAGTGGCTGCCCCCGCTGACCGGCTTCGCCCGCCCGGTGGTCTGGCACCCCGGGCACCGGCTGTTTCGGGCGGGGCAGCCGGCCGAGCGGTTCTGGCTGGTCCGCGGCGGCCAGGTGGCGCTGGACTTCCCGGTGCCCGGCCGCGGCGACGTGGGGATCGAGACGATCGGCCCGGGCGGGGTGCTCGGGTGGTCGTGGCTCTTCCCGCCCTACCGCTGGCAGTTCGGGGCGGTCGCCGTCCAGCGGAGCACCGCTGTCGAGTTCAGCGCCGCGGGGGTGCGCCGGTTGATGGAGTCCGACGACGCCGTCGGACGGCAGCTCACCACCCGCTTCATGAGCGTCGTGGTGGACCGGCTGCAGGCGTCCCGGGTGCGGCTGCTGGACCTGTACGGCTACCCGGCCGCGCTCCCGCCGACCGGCTGACCCGCGGCGTGCCGGTGGACGACCAGGTCGTCCACCTCCAGCCGGCCGATCCGCAGCTCCCGGATCACCGCCCGGCGGACGGCCAGGTGCGCGATCATCAGCCGGCCGATCACCACGGCCCCGATCGCCGCCGCGGCGAGGGCCAGGGGCGCGGCCGCCGTCGGGCCCAGGGCGCGCGGGCCGGCCGCCGTCGGGCCGACGACGGAAGGTCGGACGGTACGCATCGGGAACGCCCGGCGCCGCGGGCGGTGCAGCATCCTGTTCATCCGTGGATCCTCTGCTCCCACCCGGTTGGTCCGGCACCGACTTCGGCGCCGGTCCATCGCCCGGGTGACGCGACGCCGCCCGCCGGCGGTTCCTCCCGCGGCGATACGGGAGAGGGTCCGGACATCCCCGTCCTGTCGGTGGGTCCGCGTATCCTCCGGCGATGACCAGTGAGGTGCGGCTCCGCCCGGTACGTGACGAGGACCTGCCGGCGTTCTTCGCCCACGAGCAGGATCCGCAGGCCAACTGGATGGCCGCGTTCGGCCCGAAGGACCCGGCCGACCGGGCCGCCTTCGACGCCCACTGGGCCCGCATCCGGGCCGACCCGCGCATCGAGAACCGCACGGTGACGGTCGACGGCGTCGTGGTCGGGCACGTGGCCGCCTTCCCGGTGGGGGAGCGCACCGAGGTCAGCTACTGGATCGACCCCGCCCGCTGGGGTCGGGGTTACGCCACCGCGGCGCTCGCCGCGCTGCTGCGGGAGCTGCCGCAGCGGCCGGTGCACGCCCGCGCCGCCAAGGACAACGCCGCCTCCCTGGCCGTGCTGCGCAAGTGCGGCTTCGTCGTGGTCGGCGAGGACTCGGGGTACGCGGTCGGCCGCGGCGCCGAGGTCGAGGAATACGTGCTGGAGCTGCCCGCCGTGCCGGCTGACCTGGGTGACCACTAGTCTCCCCGGGGTGAACTGGCTGGAACTCGTCGGCTGGGCCGGCTCCGCGCTGCTGGTCTGGTCGCTGCTGCAGACCCGCATCCTGCGGCTGCGCGCGCTCAACCTGGTCGGCTGCCTCATCCTGATCGGCTACAACGCCGCCGTGCACGTGTGGCCCATGGTCGGGCTCAACGTGGTGCTCGCCGTGATCAACGTCTGGTACCTGCGGACGATGCTCGCCACCCGCCACGACGCGCAGACCTACGAGGTGGTCGAGGTGGGCACCGGCGACGCGTTCCTGGCCCACACCCTGCGGGTGCACGCCGCCGACATCGCCCGGTTCAATCCCGACTTCCGCTGGGACCCGGCCGCCGCCGACCGCTCGGCGTTTCTGGTGGTCCGCGCCGACGAGGTGGTCGGTGTGGTGGTCTCGCACGCCGAGGCCGGCGGGGTGGCGCAGATCGACCTCGACTACGTGACCCCGCCGTTCCGCGACTTCACCCCCGGTGAGTTCGTCTACCGGCGCAGCCGGCTGTTCACCGACCGCGGCTTCCGCCGGGTCGTCAGCCCGCGCGGCATGGTCGCCCCCTACTACCACCGGCTGGGCTTCCGCCCGGAGGGCGACGCGTACGTGCTGGACCTGCCCGCGCCCGCCTGACCCCTCGACCGGAGGATTGCGCGGCCCGCCCGCGGGGCACAGAGGGGCGACGCCGCCCGGGCCACGGTCGGCGACGGGTCGGCCACGGCGGCCGGCCCGGGTCGGGCCGAGGGAGAGAACCGCGCGTGCAGAGCTACTGGAGCCAACTGGCCCTGGTCGGAGTTCTGGTGATCGTCAACGCGGCCTTCGCCGGCAGCGAGATGGCCCTGGTGTCGCTGCGCGACAGCCAGCTCCAGCGGCTGGAACGCGGCAGCCGGGCCGGGCGCACCCTGGCCCGGCTGGCCAAGGACCCCAACCGGTTCCTGGCCACCATCCAGATCGGGATCACCCTGGCCGGCTTCCTGGCCTCCGCCGCCGCGGCGGTGTCCCTCGCGAAGCCCCTCGTCCCGCTGCTCGGGGTGTTCGGTGACGCCGCCGAGACGGTCGCCATCGTCGGGGTCACCCTGGCGCTGACGTTCGTGACCCTGGTCTTCGGCGAGCTGGCCCCGAAGCGGATCGCCATGCAGTCCGCCGAGCGGTGGGCCCTCGTCGTGGCCCGCCCGCTCGACGTGCTGGCCAGCGTGACCCGGCCGGCGGTCTGGGCGCTCGGCGCCACCAGCGACCTGGTGGTCCGCCTGTTCGGGCTCAACCCGAAGCACGAGCCGGACGAGATCGGCCCCGACGAGCTGCGCGACATCGTGGCCGGCAACCACGGCTTCACCAAGGAGCAGCGGACCATCATCGCCGGCGCCGTGGAGATCGCCGACCGGCAGTTGCGCGCGGTGCTCGTACCCCGGTTGCAGGTCTTCACCCTGGACAGCGGGACGACCGCGGAGGCCGCCCGGCTGGTCCTCGCCGCGACCGGCCACTCCCGGGCGCCGGTAGTCCGGCACGGCGGCCTGGACGACGCGGTCGGGGTGATCCACCTGCGCGACCTGGTCGGCATTCCCGACGACCGGCCGGTCGACGAGATCGCGCGACCCCCCATGCTGCTGCCCGACTCGCTGTCGGTGGTCGACGCCCTGCGCCAGTTCAAGGCGGAACGCCAGCACATCGCGCTGGTGGTCGACGAGCGTGGCGCCGTGGACGGCATCGTCACCCTGGAGGACATCCTCGAGGAGATCGTCGGCGAGATCTACGACGAGACCGACCGGGACCTCGGCTCGGTCCGCACGGAGGAGGACGGGACGCTGCTGCTGCCCGGCACCTTCCCGGTGCACGACCTCACCGACCTGGGCGTCGAGCTGCCCAACCGGCCGCCGGGCGACTACACCACGATCGCCGGGCTCGTGCTCATCTGCCTCGGGCACATCCCCACCGTGGCCGGGGAGCAGGTCCGGGTCGACGGCTGGGACCTGGCCGTGGGCGGCGTCGACCACCACGCCATCACCGAGGTCCGGGTCCGCCGGCACACCCGCCGCGACCACGCCGCGGACGCCGAGCACGCCGAGCGCGCCGAGCACGCCGAGCGCGCCGACGCCGACGGCACGCCGGTCCTCGACGAGGCCCGGGGCTGACCTCAGCGGCGCCCCGCCGGCGGGCCGAACGGGAAGCCGGGCACCGGTGGCAGCAGCTGCACCGCGTCGGCGGGCACCTGGAGGGTGCTGCGCCCCAGCACCCGCGTGATCGCGCGCAGCAGCCACGGCCCCGACGGGTGCCGCTCCGGCCCGATCAGCCGGCTCGTGACCCGGGTCCACCAGTGGCCGGCGACGATCACATCGGTGATCCGCAGCCGCTCCGGTGGCCAGCCGCCCCGCACCACCACGTCGACGACCCGGCCCAACCGTCGCCCGCGCAGGTCGTACGCGGTCCGGCCGAGCAGCTCACCCGCTCGCACGGCCCGCTCCGGGAATCCGGTCGATCAGGTGCCGGCGCAGCCAGGACTCCACCGGCGAGGGCGGCAGGTCGGCCGCCGTGCAGCGCAGCCGCACCATGCTGTCGACCCGGTCGACCTGGGTGAGGGCGATCCGCAGCGGCGGCACCGGCGGGTCGTCGGTGAACCGGTCGGCGACGGCCACCAGCAGCCGCCCGATCCGGCCCCCGACCCGCTGCCCGAGCGCCGCCTGCCCGGTGAGCAGGCAGTCCACGTACGGGTAGCCCTCCTCGTCGACGGCGAACGCGATGTCGTCGACCCGCCCGACCAACCGGCCGTCGACGTCGACGATCTGCCGGTCGAGCAACTGCTTGGCGAGCTGGATCCTCATCGCCCCATCCTCGTGATGATCGCCAACGGGAGCGCCGCCACCGAGGCGGCGACGATGAGCAGCAGGAACAGCGCCCCGAGCAGGTTCGTCCACCACCCGTTGACCCGGTCGCCGAGGTAGTTGCGGTCGTTCGCCACCACCAGGATCGGCAGATACGTCAGCGGCAGCACCACCGCGCTGAGCACCAGCATGTACTCGGTGAGCCGGATCGGGTCCACGCTGGTCATCAGCAGCAGCACCCCGAGCAGCAGCCCGACCAGCAGCACGCTGTGGAACCGGGCCGCCTCCCGGGGGCTGACCCGCTTGCCCCACTGCCAGCCGAAGTACTGCGCCGCCGCGTACGCGGCGGACAGGCCGGTCTCCAACGCCGCGCCGAAGGTCACCGCGAAGAACGCCAGCACCGCGGCGGCCAGGCCGGCCCCGCCCAGCGCGGTCACCACCGGCCGGGCCACCTGGTCGAGGGTGTCCAGCGACGCCCCCGACGGGTGGTACGCCACCGTCGCCACGGCGATCAGCGACAGCGCCAGGAAGCCCCCGACGGGAAACCCGATCAGGACGTTCGACCGGGCGTGCGCCAGGTCGGCGGCGCTCCACCGCTCCTCGACCCCGCCGGAGGAGAAGAAGAACACCTCGTACGGGCTGACCGTCGACGCGAACAGCGCCACTGCCACGAACCAGTACACCGACCAGCTCTCGCCGGCGGAGCTGACGCGCAGGGCGCCGTGCCCCAGCTCGGCCCAGTCCGTGGGCAGCGCGAACAGCGCGACCGCGAAGACCAGCAGCGCCAGCCCGGCCAGGCCGAAGACCCGTTCCATCAGCTCGAACCGCATCCGCCACAGCACCAGCCAGACCGCCACCGCGGCCACCGGCACCCAGAGCAGATGGCTCAACCCGGTCGCGAGCTGCAACGCCAGCGCCACCCCACCCAGCTCGGCGGCCAGGGTGATCACCGTGACCAGCCAGGAGGCGACCAGGTTGAGCAGCGCCACCCGCGGCCCGAGCCGCTCCCGGACCAGGTCGAACACCGCCCGGCCGCTCACCGCCGCGATCCGGCCGGCCATCTCCGCGTACGCGCAGATGCCCACCACCCCGACGAGCAGCACCCAGGCGTGGGCCATCCCGAAGCGGGCGCCGGCCTGGCTCGCCGCCACCAGGTCGCCGATGTCGACGAAGCCGCCGACGGCGGACAGCACGCCGAGCGTGGCCGCGAAGAGTTTCCTCACGTCGGGTCGGGAGTGGCCGGGCTCATCGACGCGACGATATCGGTGTCAGATCCCCGATCTGGGGCGAATCGAGCAGCCCGCGATCAGGCGGAGGTGAGGTTCTGCAGCCGCACCTGGCCGCGCGACACCAGCCGGCCACCCTCGTCGGTGATCTCCACGAGCCAGAGCTGCTGGCTGCGACCGCGATGGATCGGGGTCCCGACCGCGGTCAGCTCCCCGTCGCGGACCGCGCGCAGGAAGTCGGTCTGGTTGGACACCCCGACGACCTTGCCCTTGTCACCCAGCCACAGGGCGCCGCCGATGCTGGCCGCCGTCTCCACGACCGAGCAGTAGACCCCGCCGTGCTGGATCCCGTACGGCTGGTGCAGGTCCGGACGGACCTGCCAGCGGATGACCACCCGGTCCCCGCTCACCTCGTCGAACTTCAGGCCCAGCAGGGCGACGAAGCCCCCGGTCAGATCCGGCTCCTCCACGGCGACCCCTCCCTCTCGCGCGACGGCGTCGCCAGCCTAGTCGGCGCCCACGTCGGCAAACCCGGTACGGGTGCGGGCCGCTGATGGGGGAGAATCGGTGACCGTGACCGACAGCAACCTCCCGCAGGGGCGGGACTCCCTGACCGAAGACCTGCTGTGGCGGGGCCTGATCCAGGACTCGACCGGCCTCGACGAGCTGCGCGCGCTGCTCGACGGCGGGAGCACCACCTTCTATGTGGGCTTCGACCCGACGGCGCCGAGCCTGCACGTCGGCAACCTCATGCAGGTCGTCATGGCGCGCCGGCTCCAGCTCGCCGGGCACCGGCCGCTGCTGCTGGTCGGCGGCGCCACCGGTCAGATCGGCGACCCGAAGGAGAGCGCCGAGCGCACCTTGAACCCGCCCGAGGTCATCGCCGGCTGGGTCCAGCGCATCCGCGACCAGCTCGCGCCCTTCGTGACGTACGAGGGGCAGAACGCGGCCCAGCTGGTCAACAACCTGGACTGGACCGGCGAGATGTCGGTGGTCGAGTTCCTCCGGGACGTCGGCAAGCACTTCCCGGTGAACAAGATGCTGGCCCGGGAGGTCGTCAAGGCCCGGCTCGAGACCGGGATCAGCTACACCGAGTTCAGCTACCAGCTGCTCCAGGCCAACGACTTCTTCGAGCTGCACCGCCGGCACGGCTGCCAGCTCCAGTACGGCGGATCCGACCAGTGGGGCAACATCACCGCCGGGGTGGACTACATCCGGCGCCGTGGCGCCGGGCCGGTGGAGGCCTTCACCACCCCGCTGGTGACCAAGTCGGACGGCACGAAGTTCGGCAAGAGCGAGACCGGCGCGGTCTGGCTCGACCCGGAGATGACCAGCCCCTACGCCTTCTACCAGTTCTGGGTCAACGCCGACGACCGGGACGTCACCCGCTACCTGCGGTACTTCAGCTTCCGCTCGCGGGAGGAGCTGGAGGAGTTGGAGAAGGCCACGGCGGAACGCCCGCAGGCGCGGCTCGCCCAGCGGGCCCTCGCCGAGGAGCTGACCGCGTTGGTGCACGGCGAGCGGGAGATGGCCCAGGCGGTCGCGGCGAGCCAGGCGCTCTTCGGTCGTGGCTCGCTCGACGAACTGGCGCCGGAGACCCTGCGCGCCGCGCTCACCGAGGCCGGCCTCGTGCACCTCGACGAGCTGCCCGACGTCGCGGGCCTGCTCAAGGCGTCGGGTCTCGTGCCGAGCATGAAGGAGGCCCGGCGGGTCATCGCCGAGGGCGGCGCGTACGTCAACAACGTGCGCATCGCCGAGGTGGACGCGACGGTGTCGCCGGCGGACCTGCTGCACGGCCGCTACCTGGTGCTGCGCCGCGGCAAGCGCAACTTCGCCGGCGTCGAGCTGGGCAGATAGCCCTCCGTCGACGATGTGACGCGGGACGCGCCCGGCGGATTTGACGATCAATCCGCCGGGCGCGTAACTTTCTCTCTGCCAGCGCGGAACGGACGAAACAGGCGAAAGACCTGGAAGGCCGGAGCGCAGGACCGAAGACGGGCGGTGCCCCGAATTCGCCGGGAGGCGGATTTGGCGAGGCGGAACCGACCGGGTAAGGTTATCGGCCGGCAGGGACACGGACGAGCGAGCGGGAAACCGCAGCGGCCGTCCTGCCGAATTCCACGAGGCGCCCGGCGCGAGCCGGTCGAATAGTGGTGCCCGGCAGAAGGGTGGAAGGCGCGACAAACCGCGAAACAGCGGTTTGACACGGCAGAAACCACCGGGTAACGTAGTAAAAGTGCCCGGCGCGAGAGCGGCGGGTGTGGTTGAACGAAATGCCCCGGATGGTGGCTCCGCGGATGTGGGGTTTCCGGATGGTGTGTGGTTGTTCTTTGAGAACTCAACAGGGT
>NZ_JAMWEG010000025.1 GCF_025460765.1 Micromonospora sp. MA102 | reverse complement strand
ATCCCGACGGGCCTCGACCGCCAACCGGGTCGCACGCTCACGCAACTCATCGTTGTACTTCTTCGGTGCGGGCATCGCCGGTGTTCCTCCCAGGTTTCGATGTCTCCATCAAACCCGGTGCGGAACAGCCCGCCAGCTCCACGAAGTCGCGCCGTACGCAGTCGGCCTCGTCGTCCGGGAACCACTTGAATGCCAGTCGCCCTGGCGTCATTTCCTCGGGTTGGCCGTATGCTGGCCGGTATCGGCCGCCCGTGGCCGCAAGTACCTCGTCGTCCGTGGTCCAAACGGACGTGTGCAGGTACTGGATAAGGGGTCCGACGGTACCGCCGTCGCGGCCGAGCAGCCGGAGGAACGCCTGCACGCCGTCGTGCTGCATCGCCGACGGGAGAGATTCGTGCGGAACGATGCCAATCTTCCGGTCGTGGGTCTCCCATTGCGCCAGCCCAGCGATTGAGGGCGCTATCACCTCGCTGAAGGCGGCTACGTCCGCTGGCAGCATGAACGTTGCGACCTGCTTGGACCGCGATCCCGGCTCGAACACGCGGACATCATTCCGCCGTTGGCGCGAATCTTGTCAAGCATCAGGTGGGACGCCGATGTAAAGCATCAGCCGGGACACGACAATCCTCCGTGCTGAGCTCCTCCGTGCTGAGCTGTCGGGTCTCAGGACGTGCGTGACAGATCAGTCTCGGGACATGGGTGACACTTCCGGCTAGACGATCTAGCGGATCACGAGGCGAGCGTTCGTGCGGACGCACTCCTCGACGACCTGGGCGAGCTGTTCCAGCCGCGCGGTTACATGTTGGCGAAGCGGGTCGAGCGCGGGGTCGTTACTGGCAAACGCCCCCTTGGACCAGCGCTCGTGAAGCTCCCGGAGCCTCGCGGCCACCTCGGGATAGTTCGTCGTCGGGTGCTGCCCTCGTACGTAGTCGAGGTCGAACAGCAGGCGCATGGGCGTACTGATGGAGTCCCAGGAGCGGTTGCCGCCGAAGCTGTCCATCAGCTTGAGGTCGATGCCCTCCTCTGCAGCGAGAAGGTCGTGAAACACGCGCAACGGAACCCATCCAAGCTGGCCCGCGGAACACGCTCGTCTCCAACAGCGTCTGGCGAAGTGCCGAGGGTGTACGTCCAGGCCATTGGCCCAAGATAGGTTGCAGCAATCGCATTAGGGAGTGTCACGCAGGTCCTGATACCGATCTGTCACGCAGGTCCCGAGACCGGACACTCCTCCGTGCTGAGCTGTCGGGTCTCAGGACCTCCGTGACAGACCAGTCTCGGGACGTGCGTGACACGTCCGGCTAGACGATCTGCCTCTGGTGAGGGTAACTGGCGGGCGGTTGAGGTTGTCTTCCTGCGACTGGCCGCTGATTGGTTCTTCAGGCGGAGGGGGTCAGGGCCGTCCGAGGAGTGGGTAGGCGCGCTCGATTGCCGACAGGGCTGCAAGCATCGCTGGGATGTCGGTCTGGTCGATGCCGGTGATGGCGAATGTCAGTCGGTTTCCGATGCCGGGATTGTCATCAAGTTCTCCGGTGACGGCCAGCGAGCCGTTCGGCCGGCAGGCCACGGTCAGTGAGATCCATGGTTCGAGTGAGGTGAGCACTGCTTCACCGCGTAGTTGTTGGTTGATCAGCTCTAGCCCGTGTCGGAAGGTCTGTAACTCATCGACGCGTAGCCCGGCGGCGAGTTGTGCGGAGAAGCTGCCCAGGTTTGCTGAGATCGGGCTGATCAGCCAGTTGCCGTCCCAGTAGTCGCTGCTGCCGGGGTGCATTCTTCCGATTACGCGGACCGTCAGGTGGTCGTCGTCGGGACGTCCGATGACCAGTTCGGAGGGTTCGGCCACGCCGGTGATCATGCCATCACTTCCGAGTGAGGGTCATCTGCCTGGGGGGTTCGGGCTTGCGGGCTTTGAACCGGGCGATGGGCTTGGTGGTGGTGCGGGGGACTTCGGTGAGGAGCTGGTCGCCGTCGTGGACGCGGAAGGTGGTGTCGGCGGCTTCGACGGTGAGAGTTGCTCCGGCGTGGGCTATGCCGACGTGGATGCGTTGACCGGCGATGACCAGGGTTCCTCGGCAGCTGACGCGGCGTTCGACCCGCACGGGTTCCGGGTTCGGGGTGGGTGGTGGTCCAGCGGGGCGGGCGTCGCGGATGCTGGCGGCCTCGGCGGGAGTCAGGGGGTTGGGCAGGCTGCGCAGCAGGACCCCGTCGGCGGTGATCTGCATCAGTCCGCGGTCGAGTCGGATGGTCACGCGCGTGCCGGCGAAGTGGTAGCCGACGGGGTGTTGCCGTCCGGCGAGGCTGATCAGGCCGGTGGCGTTGACGAGGCGTTCGACCTCGATCGGGGCGCCGGCTTGGATAGGCCCGGTGGTGATCGGTGGTGGCCCGGCGGGTTGGCCGTCGTCGGCGAGGAGTTGCCGCAGGTGGGTGGGGGTGAGCCGGGATGGGACGGTCTTGAGTCGGACGCCGTCGATGAGTAGGTGAACGACGGTGGTGTCGGCCCAGAGGGTGACTGGGAGTCCGGCCCGGGTGGGGCTGAGCCAGAACTGTTGCCCGCAGACGGTGAGGTTGCCCGAGGCGGGAACGAGGCGGGTGACCTCCACGGCCAGGCCGAGGTCGTCGCCGGTTGCCGATGGTGCTGCTGCGATGGTGGCCGATCTGGCGGCTGACGGAGACGTCGGCGGTGGTGCAAGCAGCGGCTTTCGGGGTGCGGGGATGGTGGTGGCCAGCGTTGGCGGCAGCCGCAGGGGGATCTGCTCCTCGGCGGGCTGGGCGGTGAACCGGTCGGCCGGGAACGCCATCGCGAGGGACTGGTGGGGTCGTTCGTTGTTGTATTCGTGCCGGAATACGTCGATCGCTGTTTGAGCTTCCTCCGGGTCGGCCCAGACTTCGACGTCGTCGAGGAGTTCGCGTTGCAGGGTCTGGTGGAACCGCTCGACCTTGCCGGTGGTGGTGGGTGAGCGGGGCTTGGTCAGCCGGTGGGTGATGCCGTTCTCCCGGCAGATCCGGTCGAACATCACCTCGCCGCCACCGCGGCCGAATCGGGCGGTGAACTGCTTGCCGTTGTCCGTGAGCACCTCCTCGGGCACCCCGAATCGTTGCAGGGCTTCGGCGAAGGCGATGCAGACGGCCCGGCCGGTTGCCCGCCGGACTACGGCGGCGATGACGCAGAATCGGGAGTGGTCGTCGACGCCGGTGACGACCTTCGCCTCACCACCGTCAGCGAGCTGGATGCCACCGACGATGTCGAGCTGCCACAGTTCCATCGGCCGGCCCCGTTCCCACCTCCGGTAGTCCTCCCGGCGCCGGCGGCGGGGTGTCGGGTCGACCAGGCCGTGTCGGATCAGCACCCGATGCACTGTGATCCGTGACGGGGTCGGGCCGGGACAGTCGCGTCGGGCGAGTTCATAGACGAGGCGACGGGCGCCCCATCGGGGATGGTTCCGGCGCAGCTCGCAGATCAGCGCCTCCACCTCCGGCGACGTCTGTCCCGGTGAGGAGCGCGGCCGGCTGGATCGGTCGGCCAGCCCTTCCAGGCCCTCGTCCTGATACCAGGCCAGCCAGCGATGCACCGCTTGGCGGGAGACCCCGAATCGTTCGGCGACGTCCGTGACCGTGGATCCGGCAAGCACGTCCTGGACGGCTCGATACCGCTGTTCCATCACGCTCATCTCCACCAACACTCGGCGGAGTGTCACGCAGGTCCTGATACCGATGTGTCACGCAGGTCCCGAGACCGGACACTCCTCCGTGCTGAGCAGGTGTGAGAACTTTCTGTACGAGATCAAGGCGGCCCGCTTCGCAGGCCGCGCGCGCCGCCGAACCTGGGCCGAGCCTGTCGGCCCGCCGCGTTGCCTCTGGCCTTCGGCCGCCGGCACGCGGTTGCCAGCCCGCCGGCGGCGCGACATACGAAGAAGCCCCGGCCCCGCCTTGGTTGCTGGCAGATCCGGGGCTGTGATGGTGATCGGTTCAAGGGCAGTGCCTCCGGCGGGGTCCTCGGGCACTCTGGGATGGCGGCGCCATCCCGACAACCTCCGTCCGGGCAGAGCCGAGCAGGTGGGGCCCGCCCGGTCAAGGTCGTTCAGACAGTGGGGTGCTCCACCTTGACCGGGCAGGCCCCACCCACTCCACGGGTGTGCGGACGAAGGCCGACGGGATGGCGAAGAGTGGGGCGGGCGGCGGCCGGAGGGCTAGCAGCGATGACATACGATCGATATCGGCGCTGGGCTGAGCCCGCTGTTGCGGGTTCCGTCGCTCCTGTTCATGGTCGCCGGCTGGCTCTTCACGCTCGTTGCCGTTGCACTCGAAGGGGATGCACGTCAGACGGAGGGGAAGCCTATGGGGATTCTGAAGCTGACTGGTCTGTCCGTTGCTCTCGTTCTCGGGGGCTTCGCGGTGAATCTCTCGGCAGCGGCGGGCTGAGCCCAGCGCCACCCGGCAACGCCAGTTGGGTGACCAACTGAGTGACGACCGGCAAGCACGCCGCCGGACAAGCACGGACGTGGGCGGACCGTTCGAGCAGGACGTCGCCGGTGTCGTCGCTGGTCCATGTGACCTCGAAGTTCCTTCACACCGAAGGCGTCCAGTGGCTCCACCTCGGTCCCGACCGACGGTCGGATGGACTGGCTTATCTCGGCATCATCAGGCCACCGAAGACCTTCACGACCGTCATGCCGTCAGCAGAGCCGAAAGTCGGTGTGTCCTCGATAGGGACGTACGCGGCGGCCCCAGGCTTCAGGTCCTGCCGCCCGTTCTCCTCGCTGTCCACCCAGCCGGAACCTGAGAGAACGGTGAAGCGCTGGTCGTCGTAGGAGGGCCCAAGTGTGACCTGCGAACCGGGTGCGAATGTCCACACCGAAACGCTCACACCAATGGGAAGATCCTCGACTTCGGTAACGATCACCTCGCCGGTTGCACGATGGTGCGCGCGCGATTGCTGTCCGCGATACCAGACCCGGGCCACGCGGCCATCCTATCCAGCGAAGCACAGATGTCGGTCGGCGCTGCTGCCAGCTTCGCTGCACGGCACCCTCGGGCTATGGGTAGGGAAGATCATCCGGCCCAAATGCAGCCCAATCGAGAGCCACCAGGGGCGACAGGCGTTGGCAGACGTTGGTAACGCCCGCCCTGGTCACGGTCTCGATCCGTCCGATTGGTGGTGACCTCTCGTTGCGGCGGGTCTATGGGGTTCAAATCCCTCAGCTCCACCCAGTTCGAAGGCCGTTTCCGCTCGTCGGAGACGGCCTTTTTCGATCTTGTACAGCAGCCGTCGACCGCAGGGTCGATGGGGCTGGCCGCGAGCTGATCCGGCAGCGGTGTGGGGTGCATCGTGAGGTGGATCAGGCCCTGCTCCTCGTGAACCGTGCAGCTCAGTAGCACCGGGTGCCGACGCGTCAACCCGACGCAGCCCCGGAGCCGGAGAGGCCGTCCGGCCACCCAAGGACGCGCTCAACGGCGACGCCTCGGAGGGTGGCCCCGTCCCACCGCACCCCGGTTACGTCTGTGCGCCCGTACTCCGAATCGTGAGTCCGAGAAAGGCGGACCTCACCAGCATGGCAGCCAAGAAGCGCTCGGTCATCGGTGGTGTCGACACCCACCGCGACACCCATCATGCGGCGATCATCGACAGCACGGGCGGTCTCCAAGCCGATGCCGAGTTCCCCGCGACCGGCGACGGCTATGCGGACTTGCTGGCCTGGATGCGATCCTTCGGCCGCCTCGTCGCCATCGGGGTGGAGGGCACGGGCAGCTATGGCGCGGGCCTCGCCCGGCACCTGGCCAGCCACAAGGTCGCGGTCGTCGAGGTCGACCGCCCTGACCGCAGAACCCGACGAACCAAGGGCAAGTCCGACCCCATCGACGCCATCGCCGCCGCCCGGGCGACCCTCGCCGGCACCGCCATGGGCACGCCGAAGACCCGCACCGGATCGGGCGAAGCCATCCGCGCCCTGCGAGTGGCTCGCCAGGGAGCGGTCAAGGCCGCACGGCGGCTATCAACCAGATGCGCGGCCTGGTCGCCGCCGCCCCCGAAGCTCTGCGGTCACAGCTGACCAAGCTCAGCGCTGCCATCCTGGTCAACCGCTGCACCGCCCTTACCGTCGACCCGACCCGGCCCAACGACCCGGAACAGGCCACCGCTGCCGCGCTGGCCGGACTGGCCCGCCGGGTCACCACGTTGACCGATGAGATCACCACCCTCGACCGGCAGCTGGCACCGCTGGTCCGCCAGGCCGCACCCCGCACCAGCGCCTTGTTCGGCGTCGGCACCGACGTCGCCGCACAGCTGCTCACGACCGCCGGCGACAACCCGGACCGACTGCGTTCCGAAGCGGCACTGGCCCACCTCCGCGGCGCAGCACCCATCCCCGCCAGCTCCGGCGGGTCCGCCGCCACCGCCTCCACCGAGGAGGCGACCGCGGTGCCAACCACGCCCTGCACACCATCGCCCTCTGCCGCATGCGCTACGACCCACGCACAAACACCTACCTGCAACGACGCATCAAAGAGGGACTCAGCAAGCAGGAGATCCTCCGCTGCCTCAAGCGCTACATCGTCCGCGACGTCTACACAGCACCGCCGCCCTCACCCCTTGACCTCCATAGGAGCATCGGGATGGCATCCAAGCGCGTGGGCCTTTCCGACGCGGGTGGCCCATGGAGGAGACAGTTGCCGCATTGTGGCAACCTGACGTCCGCTGGAAATGGCGGGACCAGAGGTAGAGGTACCAGGGTGTACGACTTCGGGGCGCTCTACAACGCACTCGTCCCACCCACCAACTGACCGATGCGAACCGAGACGCGGGAAGGGCGGGAATGGCGAGCCCGTTCGGCCAACGAGAGCTGAGGTTGGTCCTGGCGGTTGTCCTGGGCACCCTTCTGATCGGCGGCGGGATCCTGCTCGACGCTCGGCTGACCGCGGCGATCGACGAGCGGCTACGCGTCGGCGCCGAGACGACCGGCCGGGTGGTCCACGTCGAACGGTTCAAGATCAGCCGTTCGTTCGCCGCCACGAGGTTGACCGTGGACTACACGTTCGACGGCGTGCGGCACCGGGAGCGGTTCTCCAGCGAACTCGACGAAAGTGAGTTCCACGTCGGGGACGTACTCGCGGTACGCGTCGACCGGACGGATCCGACCCGGGCTGCCACGGCGGACGGGTACGCGACGGAGGACCTGCTCCTGCAGGCGCCGACCCTCCTGGAAGGCCTCGGCATCGTCGTGATCATGATCTCGCTCGCGCTGCTCAGAAGGGTCCCCGGCGCGAGTAGGTGGGCGGAACCGGACTGCCGCCCCGGCCCTGGATCGGGGCGGCAGGCCCGCACGGGAGGCGTCAAGCGGAATGATCAAGGGTTTGCTCGTCTGAGTTAGGAGTGCCTGGCCCGGACGAAGTCCGCGTAGTCCTCCCCGGCGACGCCGTGATTGACCCAGCGATGCGGCGACGCCCCGGTCGTACGCTCTGCCAGTTCTAACGCTTCGGTCGGATCCTGAACGTGCCCGATCAGGCGGCCGGGGCCCTGGTCATCCTCGCCTTCTGGATCAAGCGACGGGAACACCGACAGGTCCCGATAGTTCTCGTCGTCCAGGTCCTGTACGTCATGGATGGACACGTTGTAGCCGTCCTGCCATGGCCAGATGGACACCCAGCGGATGCCTTCGATGCCCCCCACCGTGATGGGTCCGAGGAACTGCTCGACCTCCTTCCTGCGGTGCAGCGCGCCAAGGAGGAACGACCGGCTGAGGTATCGCACGCTCGGAGGCTATCCGGCACCTCCTTTGGAGAAGCGGATGCACAACAACGCCGGACCACACCACGACGCAGCCAGTTCGCATCGAGGGGTCAGGGGTTCAAATGGCGGGTTCGGCGGCGCCCCGTCGACCTCGACACTATGGTCGATCAATGATCAGTGGTGCTCATGTGATCATCTACAGCCGCGACCCGGAGGCGGACCGCGCCTTCTTCCGGGACACGCTCAACTACGGCCACGTCGACGCCGGCCATGGCTGGCTCATTTTCACGCTCCCGCCGGCCGAGCTCGCCGTGCACCCGACCGAGGGCGCGCCGGCCCACGAGCTGTACCTCATGTGCGACGACCTCGCGGCGACCATGGCCGACCTCGCCGCGCGGGGCGTCGAGTTCACGATCCCGGTCACCGAGGAGCGGTGGGGGCTGCGCACCGCGCTGCGGCTGCCCGGCGGGAGCGAACTCGGTCTCTACGAACCGCGCCACCCCGTCGCAATCCGACGCCATTAGTAAGACGACGGGTTGACCCGTCAGACCCGGCGCAGGTCGGTGACCATGACGGGATAGGGCCCGGCGGCCTTCTCGGCCGTGGCCCGGTCGGCCGGAATGACGTTGTCCATCCGCATCCGCAGGTTCTCCGCGTCGGCGGCGTCGAAGACGATCCGCCACGCCCAACCGCCGCCGTACTCCGCCGACAGTGCGAACGTCGCGTCCGGCCCGGGCCTCCGGTCAACGACATGGGCGTCGGCTGCTGGTGCCACGAGTCGCCCCAGACGGCGACCAGCGAGCCTTTCCGGTCGCCGGCCCCGATGACGACCAGGCCGTCCTGCGGCCCGTCGTCGGGATGGGTCCAGGAGTAGGCGACCGAGGTGAGATGGCCGCCGGCGGCGGCCGTCACGGTGAGCGTGGCCGGCGACTCGACGAGCGGGTCGGAGGGCAGCAAGCGGAACCCGTTGGTGCCGGCCCAGGACCCGGCGAAATCGGCGAGGATCATCGCCCACCCTAGGGGCGAGGTGGGTCTCGCGGCCGCGGACGCACTGCGCCGTCTGACTGCCAGCGGCCTGATCACCGTGGTACGACTGCGGGAAACCGGTGCGAAGCGGACAGGGGCGTTGGCGGTAGATGTCGATCGGTGGCTGGCGCGGAATGCTGCAGGGCCGGGAGGGGGAGCTGCTTCTCGACCTGGTCTTCGTCTTCGTGCTGACCCGGTTCTCGCAGCGCCTGATCGAGGACTTCACCACGGACCGTCAGGTCGTCCTGCCCGAGGTCGGTCAGACGGTGCTCCTGCTGCTGGCCCTGTGGATGGTCTGGGTCCACGCGGCGTGGGTGACCAGCAGGGTGGAACCCCGGCAACCGGTGACCCAGCTGCTGATCGTCTGGACCATGTTCGGCAGCATGATCATCGCGGTTACCCTGCCGCACGCGTTCGGCGCGCGAGGGCTGCTGTTCGCGATCACGTACGTCGCCATCCAGGTCGGAAAGCCACTCATCCTCCTGATCGCGCGCCGGGACGTCGAGCGGCACAGCCCCGCGCGTCACCTGTGCTGGGCCACCATGTCGGCCGTGCCGTGGATCGCCGGGGCGGCCCTGTTCCCCCAGAGTCCCGCGCGCGGGGCGCTCTGGGCGCTGGCGATCGCCTTGGACTACGCGGGTCTCGTGTTCGGCTGGCCCGTCCCGAGGCTCGGCCGGACCGGGGCGGAGGACTGGCGATTCGCGGGCGAGCACCTCGCGGAGCGGTACCAGCAGTTGATCATCATCACGATCGGCGAGACGATCCTGCTCACGGGGGCGACGTTCGCCGACGCGTTCACGCCGGACCGGGTGGCGCCGGCCGTGTTGTCGTTCGCCACCGCGGTGCTGATGTGGCGGATCTACTTCCACCGGGCCGGCGCGGTGTTCTCCGCCGCCATCGAGGTCGCCGCTCGCCCCGACAAGCTCGGCAAGTCCGGGTACTACACCCAGCTCGTCATCGTGACCGGCATCCTGGCCGCCGGCGTCGGCTACGCGCTGGTCATCCGGGAGCCGCGCGGGCACCAGGATCCGCTCTGGCTCGCGGTCATCCTCGGCGGGCCGGGTCTCTTCCTCGCCGGGCGGTCCCGCATGGAGTACGAGGTGTTCTCCCGGCTGTCCCCGTCCCGCGTGATCGGGCTGGTCGCTCTCGCCGCCGTGACACCGGCGCTGCTGCACCGCTCGCCGGTGCTCGCCGCCGCTGCCGCCACCGTCGTCCTCGCCGGGGTGGCGGTGTGGGACGCGACGCGCGAGCGCCGGAACCCCGCCGAGGCGCCGTCGCCGCCGTTCTAGCGGGACCGGGAACAGCCCGGTCGACCGCGTCGCAGGAGCGCCGGTTCGGGGTACGGGCCGCCGGGCGCACTGTGGCGCCCGGCGTTTCCGCCGTCAGTCGCAGGCGATCCCGTCGCCGTCGCGGTCCAGCTCGTAGATGTCGCTGCCCACCACCCGCACCGGGCCGCGGACGTACGCGGGACCGTTGCCGCTGCCGCCCGCGCAGTCGACGTCGCTGGCGATCGGCACGCAGGCGCCGCTGTAGTTCGGGTCGCACTGTCGCGTCTGCTTGGTCCCGACGGCGACCACCTGCGTGACCGGTGCCTTCGTGACCACCGACCGCACCAGCTTCTTCCCGGTCTGCACGCCGTCGGTGACGGTCACCTGGTAGGTGAGCGTCCGGACGCCGGCGACCCCCCGGGTGCGGATCTTCTTGGTGCCTTCCGGCAGGGATGAGTCCTTGACCGTCCTGGTCGAGTAGGCGATCTTCTCGGTGGCCGTGACGGTCCTGGTCTCCACCTGGGGGGACGGCGACTCGCTCGGCGCCACCTCGGTGGGGCTCGCCGCCGCCGACGGACTGGCGACATCGGCCACGGCCGGAGCGGGAGCGGCGGCCTCGCCGCCGTTCGGCGCGGAGGTGGCCGGGGCGGCGTCCTTCTTGCCGGTGTTCGCCGGCGGGTCGGTGACCGCGCCGATCGCGATGCCGCCGCAGCAGCAGAGCACCAGGACACCCGCCGTCACGATGGCGACCTGCGCTCCGCGGGAGAGCCGGCGCCACCACGACTGTTGCGGCGACATGGCCGGATACTGCCCCGTCGGGTACGGGACCGCGGCAAACTGGGCGGTCGGCTGCTGGGGTGGCGGCGGGGGCGGCGGCGCCTGCCCGTGCCACGGGTCCTGCGGGGGTGGGTATGTCACGCCCCTCAGTGTGCTTGCGGCATCAACAATTGCTAGCGGCCGATCGGACACCCTCGGTGCTGGCACCTCGACGACCTGTCACGTCGGAAGGTTCCGACCGGTTGCCCGGAGCGACGAGTGGTGATCAGCTACCCGGCTGGTGGGAGACGCCGGTCAGCCGGATCTCGGCGACCGTCCACAGTGGGAGCCGGTTCGCGAAAAAGTTCGGCGGTGGCGCCCCGATCCTTCGGAGGCCACCGCCGACCCGAGCGCTTCGTACCCGACGGCTCAGCCCTTGATGTCGCGGGGATCGCGGCTGCGGGGGTAGGTGTTCTTCGCGCCGATCGTGCCGTCCTGCTTCTTGATCACGTGCTCGACGCCCCGATCGGCGGCCGTGTCCCGGCCCGCGGCTTCCGCCTCCGACTTGGTGTCGTGCACCGAGCTGGCCCGCTGGTTGCCTTCGGGACGGTTCTTCCACTGCCCGTCCTCGTGGTACGTGTCGATGTCGCCCTTAGCCATGTCGTGGCCTCCCTGGTTCGCATGGTCGGTCACGAATATCTGCCCCGTTGGCATCCACCCCGAAACGTCCCGCACCTGAGCCGGTGGGTCCGGTGCGACCCGCCAACCGGCGCCGGTCGAGGAAGCCCTCAGGCGGTGAAGTCGTCCGGCGCGTCCCCGGCGTCCTGCTGGACGTGCTCACCGGGCCGCTTGCCCCGGATCTCGTCCTGGCGCCGTACCTCGTTCGCCTCGGACCGTTCGTCCCGGTTCATGTCCCCCAGGCGGGCCCGGGCCGGACCGGCCAGATCCTCGAGGTCGTCCTTCGCCCGTTCGACGCTCATGCCGCCTCCCCTGTCGTCGTGGGCGCCGTGGCACCCCTCCGCCAGCGGCGTCCCCGACCGTCGAGCACTGAAACCCTGAGACAGGTCGGTGATCAGCCGCTCGTCGCGGCCAGGTCCGCCGCGTGCCGCAGGGTGGCGGCCAACCGCTCCCGGCCGTCCTCGCTCAGCGGGACGGCTCCTGCCCGCTCCAGCAGTTCCCGGGCGGCCGCCGGCTCGTCCAGCACGAGGGCCAGCTCGGCCCGGTAGACAAGCGCCTCGACGTGGACGAGCGGGTCGTCGGCGGTGTCTGGCCGGGACAGCGCCGCGTCGAGGATCCGGGCGGCCTGCCGGTGGTCGCCGCGCGAGTCCGCCTGCACCACCGCGTTCTCCAGTGTCCGGGCCAGCCGCCCGGTCGGGCCGTCGTCGGCAGGTGGCGCGGTGCGGGCGACGAACCGGATCCAGTTGCCGCCGGGGTCGACGATGCTGAAGCCGCTGAGCCCGTCCTGGTTCTTCCGGGCCCGGGGCCGGGTCATCCGCGGCAGGCCGGAGACCAGCACCTTGCCGTAGGCCGCGCGCATGCCGGCGGCGAAGTCACGGTGGATCGCCACGAGGTCGTCCACCAGGACCAGGCAGGAGCCGTACGAGGTGGCCGGGTCGAACTTGGGCATGCCGAAGAAGTGCAGGTGGAGATCCTCGCGGTGCAGGGCGAGGTACGGGTTGGGTCGCGCCTGCCGGTGGCCGACCCGGAAGCCGAGGGCCTGGTAGAAGGGCGCCACGTCGTCCAGGGAGCGGCACGGCAGCAGCGGGATGGTCGTCTCGTGGGCCATCCGTTCTTCCTAGCGGGGCGACGGCGGCGTTCGCACATGGAAGTGTCCGAACGGACGAGGGGCCGGTCCCTTTCGGACCGGCCCCTCGCTCACGCGGCGGACGTCGTTACGGCTTCCAGGAGCCCGCGGTACGCAGGTGGTGCTCGTACTCCAGCGTGCCGTTCTTGTTCTTCACGTCGAAGATGAGCTGGCCGCTGCGCTTGCTGCCGGTGGGCAGGTTGTTGCCCGAGCCCATCAGCTTGCCGCAGCCGGAGAAGGCGCCACCGACGCCGCTCTCCTCGGTGCCGTCGGTGCCGACCCACTTGAAGAAGAACGGGTTGATCGAGCCGGTGCCCTTGGTGACCTCGGCGGTCACGTCGGCGATCAGGTACATGCCGTTCTTCGGCCCCGGCATGAACTCCTGGCAGGACTTGTCCTTGGACCGGAAGTTGCTGACCGTGATCTCGACGGTGCCGTCGTCGTCGTTGACGATCAGCGTGTCGCCCGACGGCATGTTGAAGGTCTCGCTGTCGGTCCGGCCCGGCTCCGGCGTCGCGGAGGTGCCGCCGGTCGGGGTGTCGTCGACCGGGTTGCTGTAGGTGACGCCCGGGGTGGGCAGGCTGTCGATGGCGTCCTTGGTCTTCTGCGCTCCGCTGTAGATGGCGAAGATGCCGCCGCCGCAGCAGAGCAGCAGCATGACCGCCGCCACGATGCCGACGGTGATCCAGACGTTCTTGTTGGACTTCTTGGCCGGCGGGCCGAACTGTCCCGGCGCGGGCGGGTACGGCCCGGTCGGCGGGTAGGCCTCACCGGGAGGCGGCGGGTACTGCCCGGGCGGCGGGGGGAACCCGGCCCCCGCGGGCGGGTAGGGCGGCGGGTACGGCGCACCGGAGGTCGGCGGCTGCGGCGGGTACGGGGCGCCCGAGGTCGGCGGGTACGGCGCGCCCGAGACCGGCGGCTGCGGCGCCTGCGGGCTGCCGGGCACCGGCGGCATCGGCGCGGTGGGGAACGCCTGGGTCGGCGGTTCCTGAGGCTGCTGGTTCGGGTCCTGCGGTCCGAACGGAGGCTGAGGGTGGCTCACCGTACTCCTTGGGCACCTTCGGGATCGTCAGTCGGGACGACGGTACAAGCCGCCCGCAACGCCGCCGTCAGGCCCTCACCCGGGTACCAGAACGGCGGCGGTGCGCACCAGTTCGGCGTCCACCGCGAACCGACCGGCTATCGATGACGGCGGATCGGTCAGCGGGGTGGCGGCGAGCCGGGCCGGCGCGATGCGGGCGGTGAACGTGCCCGCCTCGGGATCGAGCGTGACCCGGGCGTCGGAGAAGTCCAGCCAGGTTCCGACGAGCGGGTGCCAGACCTTGTAGACGGTCTCCTTGGCACTGAACAGCACGACCGACCAGTTCACCCCGCCGGGCAGCCGGGCCAGCTCCGCCTCCTCCTCGGGCAGGCAGACCTTCCGGCGTACCCCGGTGGGAAGTTCCCGGTGGCCCTCGGCGTCGATGCCGACGGCGCGGATCTCGGCGGCGCGGGCGGCGGCGGCCGCGCAGTAGCCCCGCGTGTGGGTGATGGCGCCGACCACGCCGGCCGGCCAGACCGGGGCGCGGTCGGGTGCCGCGGGCACCGGCGTGGGCGGCAGTCCCAGGCCGGCCAGCGCCCGGCGCGCGCAGACCCGGCCGGCGGTGAAGTCCCGGCGGCGGCCGGCCACGGCCCGCTCGCCCAGGCCGGCCCGCTCGGCCGGGAGCAGCGCGCCGGTCCAGTCCGTGGCGCCGGCCACCGCCACGGCGACCTCGGGCGGCAGCAGGTCCCGCATGACGCCGAAACGTACCGCAACCGTGTAACGCCGGAGGGTTCCGGAGCGCTGTTGGGTCGTTGCGGGGAGGCACCGTCCACACACACCTGTTCATTGACGAGAGGAACGGCCGATGACGCCTGGTGCGAAGGCGTCGGACTCACGACCGGGCGAGCACGCCCCCGTGACCCCCGACTGGACCTGCGGTTCCTGCGGCGAGGACTGGCCCTGCGCCACCAAACGCCGGCAACTGCTGGACGAGTACCAGGTGGACCGCGCCTCATTGAGCGTCTATCTGGGCTCCTGCCTGGCGGCCGCCACGCAGGACCTCCGCGCCGCCCCGGACTCCTCGCTCCAGGACCGTTTCATCGGCTGGGTGCCGCGCGGCCCGCGCACCTTCTGACCCCCGCTTCCGGTGGCCGCCCCGCACCCGACGCGGCGGCCACCGGTCGCGGGCTCAGGGGCGGCGGGGCCGCCGGGTGAGCGCGAAGCCCACCACGCCCGCCACGGCGGCGAGCACCCCGCCCGCGCTGGTCCACACCCAGCGCGAGCCGGCCTCCGGGAGCCAGCCGGTGAGGCCGGCGTCCTCCTCGGCGACCGGCTCGGGGGCCGGATCCGCGGTGAGCACCGTGCCGGCCCTGGTGTTCGCCACCAGGGGCGCCGCGAGCTCCCCGTCGTCGCCGGATGTGCCGCCCCCGGTGGCCGCGCCGACCAGCAGGTCCACCTCGACCGGCAGGCCGAGGTCGGGCTCGGGCAGGTCGGTGACCGAGAGCCGGAGGTAGTAGGTGCCGGGCAGCGGGTCGCCGGACCACGGCTCGGCCCAGGGCCGGACCCGGCGCAGCGTGCACCCGAGGGTCAGGCTCGTCGCGGTCGCCGCGACGGTCGGGGTCTGCGCCCCGGCCGTGCACGCCTGGCGGCGGCGCAGCCCGTCGAAGACGTCGACGGTCCAGGTGGACGGGCCGGTGCGCGCCCTGCCGCCGAACGAGACCGTCGCGCTGACCTCGTGGACGTCGCCGGCCTCGGCGCGGAACGACCAGTAGAGGTGGTCGCCGGTCGAGGCGCCCACCCGGACCGGCTGGCCGGGGGTGATGGTCGTGGCGGTCAGGAACGAGGTGCCGGCCTTGGTGACGGTGGCCGCGCCGGGCGACGGGGTCGGCGCCGCGGCGGCGGCCGTGGGGGTGAGGGCCAGCCCGGCGGCGGCCAGCGCCGCCGCGGAGCGGATCAGGGTACGCATCCTCAGTTCTCCCTCCAGGTGGCCACCCACCAGCGGGTGAGCAGCCCGGCGACCAGCCCGGTGACCAACCCGGCCAGGGTGAGCAGGAGCAGCAGCGCCCAGCCGCGGCCGAGGTCCGGCCCGTCCGGGGCGGGGGACGCGGCGACCACGTCCACGGTCAGCTCCACCGGCATGCCGGGGGTGACCTGGGTGCCGGGGCTCGGCGCGAACGAGTTGCTGACCACCAGGCAGACGGTCCGCGCCGCCTGCACCCCGCTCGGGGTGGGCTCGGGGCTCTCCTCCTCGGCGGCCGACCAGCGCAGCCCGGCCGAGACCACGTCGGTGCGCCCGCTGCCGGCGTCGACCCCCCGGACCAGTTCCCGCCCGTCCGCGGCGGTGGCCCGCAGCAGCACGCCGTAGTCCGGGTTCACCGGCCGGTCCAGCGCGACGCTCACCGAGGCGCGCAGCTCCTGCCCCGGACGCACCGGCACCCGGTACCAGCGGTGCTCGGCGAACGCCTCCCGGTCGGTGTAGACGCCGGGGGAGAGCAGCGGCGCGCCGTCGCACCCGGCCGATCCGCCGACGACGGTCGGGGTGGCGGTGTACGTGTCGCGGGCCCGGTCCACCAGCTGCTTGATCCGCCCGCTCAGCTCGTCGGCGCTCTGCGCGGCGGTGTACGTGCCGCCGGTGGCCCCGGCGATGCAGAGCAGCTGCCGGCGGACCTTCTCGTCGGGGGCCAGGCCGAGGGTGTCGACGACCAGCCGGGTGCCCTGGGCGGCCAGCTCGCGGGCCACCTGGCAGGGGTCGGGCGGCGCGCAGGTGTCCTCGCCGTCGGTGATCAGCACGATCCGGCGGGCCGTGCTGCCGGTGCCCAGGTCCTGCGCGGCGGAGCGGAGCGCGAGCCCGACCGGGGTGAAGCCGGTCGGGCGCAGCGTGGCGACGGCCGCCTTGGCCTGCGTACGGTCCACGGGGCCGACCGGCACGATCTGCTGGGTGTCGCGGCAGCCCTGCTTCTTGTCCTCGCCCCGGTAGGTGGCGCCGAGCACCCGGATGCCGAGCTGGGTCTCGTCCGGCAGTGCGTCGACCACCTCGTTGAACGCCTGCTGGGCCACGGAGATCCGGCTGCGCCCGTCGATGTCCCGGGCCCGCATCGAGCCGCTGACGTCCAGGACCAGTTCGACCTTGGGCGGCTCGGCGGGAGGTTCGGCGGTCTCGTCGTCGGCCGCGGCGGGTGGCGCGCCGAGCAGCGCGGTCGCCGCCAGCAGTCCGATCAGGACGGCCGTCGGTCGTCTCTTGTTGATCACCGGGCGAAGTGTAGTGAGATCCACTGTGGAAGATCATCCGGGTCATTCCGATCGAGGTGGATCGATGCGACCGGCGGCATGATCAGGAGTTGCGGCGCCGGGTCGCCCGGGCGTCGGCGAATGGTAAGGAATTCGTGATGTTTCCGCAGGGTGACCCACCGTAAGGTGCCCGATGTAAACCTTTTGTGGGGTGGCGCATTCGTCGGAAATCTGACCAGGGTCGACCCGTTGTGCCACTGCCGCACTGTGGTTAAGCTCTGTCTTGCGCGCCCCAATCGCCCGCTTCCCCCGTGGCAGGCGATCGGGGCGCGCTTTTTCGTACCCGAAGTCGCCGCCGACGGGCAGACCCGTGATCGCAACCGGTTTTCCGGCCCGGCGGGTGCCCCCGCCGGGCCGCGCCGGTCAGATCCAGCGACCGTCCAGCCACATCCGGGCGGACCAGTCCGCGTAGGCCATCAGCCGGCCCACGAAGATCGGGTAGAAGTAGCCGAAGCAGAGGGCGACCAGCAGCACGTACGCGCCCGCGATGATCCCGCCGACCAGGCGGCGGTCGGCCGTGGCCTCGGCGCTCGGTGGCGCCGCCGTGCCGGCGACCGGGGCGGGCGAGACGATCGCGCCGAGCACGTAGACCACCGCCAGCACGAGGAACGGCAGCGCGGGCGCGGCGTAGAAGGAGAACATCGTGCGGCCGTCGAGGGCGAACCAGAACCAGGGCAGCAGGCCGGCGGCCACGCTGAGCAGGATGGCGCCGGCCCGCCAGTCGCGCCGGGCCAGCCCGAGCCAGACCGTCGCCACCAGCGCCGGCAGGAACGACCACCACAGCAGCGGGGTGCCCAGCAGCAGGATCTCCGAGGCGCAGCTCGGGGCGCCGCAGTTGCCGTCACCCGACCAGTAGAAGGCGACCGGCCGGCCGAGCAGCAGCCACTGCCACGGCCACGACTGGTACTTGTGCGGGTCGTCGAGCTGGGTGTGGAAGCCGTACGCGGCCTTGTGGTATTCCCACAGGTTGATCAGCGGCCCGATGACCGGGGTGTCGCTCAGCCCCGGGGTGTTCGGGTAGCGGCTGGCCAGGCGGTAGTAGCCCTCGTCGCCCAGCAGCCAGCCCGACCAGGTGAGCACGTAGGTCACGACCATCAGCACGCCGGCCGCCAGCAGCCACGGCAGCTCGTCCAGCAGGGCGTCCCGCCACGGGCGGCGGACCCCGGCCGAGCGGCGCACGCCGACCTCCCAGAGGAGCACGAGCAGCGCGAAGGCCGGGACGAAGTAGAGGCCGCTCCACTTCACCGCGCAGGCGCAGCCGAGCAGCACGCCGGCGGCCAGCCGCCACCACGGCCAGTCCCGCCAGGTCGACGGCGGCCGGCCCGCCCGCCCCGGCAGCGTCGGGTCGAGCCCCGCCTCCAGCGCCCGGGCCCAGCGCCGCCGCCGGGCATCCCGGTCCAGCACCAGCGCGCCGAACGCGGCCAGCACGAACAGCAGCAGGAAGATGTCGAGCAGCGCGGTGCGGGAGAGCACGAAGTGGAAGCCGTCCAGGGCGAGCAGCAGCCCGGCCGCGCAGCCCAGCGTGGTGGAGCGGAACATCCGCCGGCCGATCCGCACCAGCAGCAGCACCGACAGGGTGCCGGCCACGGCCGCCGCGAACCGCCAGCCGAACTCGGGGGCGGTGGTCATGAGGTGCCCCGGCACGGAGATCTTGGTCTCCGCGTCCTGGTAGCCGAAGGCCCACTCGCCGAGGCCGATGAGCCACTTGCCCAGCGGCGGGTGCACCACGTACGACGGGCCGTTGTCCTTGTAGTTCCACTCGACGCCGCGGTCGATCAGCCCGTACGCGTCACGCGCGTAGTAGATCTCGTCGAAGATCTTCCCGTTGGGACCGCTCAGCCCGACGAAGCGCAGGATCGCCGCGATCGCCACCACGACCCCGGTGGCCAGCCAGGCGTGCCCCCGGTCGAGGCGGGCGTCGACGGTGTCGAGCCGGCGCCGGACGACGGCCGGGATCCGGCCGCCGCCGCCGCTCGCGGCGGGGTTCGTGGCCTGGTCGGCGTTGGTCGGCCCGGCGGCGGACCCGCTCGCGTTCGCGCTCTGTGCTGTCGACGCACTCGTCACCCGGCGATCGTAGGCTGCGGAGGTGCCCGGTGGCGCCCGTCGTCCCCGAGATTGGTACGGCCGTCGATGAAGGAGCGCACGACGTGGGTGAAATGTCCGAGGTTGGCCGCCTGGTGCTGCTCGGTGCGCCGCTGGGCAACCCGGCCGACGCGTCCGCCCGGTTCCGCGAGGTGCTCGCCGCCGCCGACGTGGTCGCCGCCGAGGACACCCGCCGGCTCACCCGGCTGGCCCGCGACCTGGCGGTCAGCGTGCCGGGCCGGATCGTCTCCTACTTCGAGGGCAACGAGGAGCGGCGCACCCCGGAACTGGTCGAGGTCCTCGCCGGCGGCTACACCGTCGCGCTGGTCACCGACGGGGGGATGCCCAGCGTGTCCGACCCCGGCTACCGGCTGGTCCGGGCCGCCCTGGACGCCGGGGTCCCGGTCACCGCGGCACCCGGGCCGAGCGCCGTGACCACCGCCCTGGCGCTGTCCGGGCTGCCGTGCGACCGGTTCTGCTTCGAGGGCTTCCTGCCCCGCACGCCCGGCGCCCGCCGGTCCCGGCTGCGCGCGCTGGCCGCCGAGGAACGCACCCTGGTGCTCTTCGAGGCGCCGCACCGGATCGCCGGGGCGCTGGCCGACCTGGCCGAGGCGTTCGGCCCGGACCGGCCCGCCGCGCTGTGCCGCGAGCTGACGAAGACGTACGAGGAGGTGGTCCGCCGGCCGCTCGGCGAGCTGGCCGAGTGGGCCGCGGCGGGCGAGCCGCGCGGCGAGATCACCCTGGTCGTGGCCGGGGCGCCGCCGGCCGCGGCCGTCCGGCCGGACGACGACACGCTGCGCGCCGCGGTGGCCGCGCGGGAGGCGGCCGGGCTGTCCCGGCGGGACGCCGTCACGGAGGTGGCCACCGAGTACGGTCTGCGCCGCCGCGAGGTCTACACGGTCGTGCACAGCTGACCGGAAGGGCGGCCCCCGGCCCAGCAGCGAGCGGCTACCAGGCCGCGGCCAGGAACCCGAGGGTGATCAGCAGCGGGCCGGCCAGCGCCGCGCCCACCGCCCAGCGGCGGTGCCGGCGCTCCGGCAGTCGGGTGGCGCCGGTCCAGCGGGCGATCCCGGCGGCGCAGCCGGCCACCAGCAGCAGCCCGAGCAGCCAGCGCAGGTGCCGGCCGGCGCCGGAGTCCGCGTAGGCGGTGCCGGCGGCCGGCCCGGTCATCCGGGCGGGCAGCATCGAGCCGGTGGCGGTGCGGTCGGCCGGCACCCCGCTGACCCGCACGCCGTGGGCCAGGAAGCGTTCGCCGTCGGCCAGGAAGAACCCCCGGCAGCGCTGGGTCAGCCCGCCGCCGCTGCAGTCGGTGATCACGGCCGTGCCGCTCGTGCCGTGGCCCACGGCCAGCCAGAGCGGCCCGGCGCTCACCCAGGCGAAGAACGCGGCCAGCAGGCTCAGCGACAGCAGCACGGACAGGCCGGCGACCGGGTCCGGGGGACGGGCCGGACGGGTCCGGTCGGGCCGGGACGCCGACCGGCGCAGCGGCCACCGGCGGGACCGGCGGTGCGGCTCCTCCCGCAGCGGGGTGCCGTCCCAGTGCACCTCCTCGATCGGCGCCCAGGTGGTCCCGCCGTCGACCGCGGCCGACCGCCGGTGCCAGCGTGGCTGCCGGACCGGCACCCGGCGCGGGACGGCGTCCACCGGCGCCCCGGTGGTCGGTTCCACCTCGACGGGCGGGTCCGCCGGGTCCAGCCGGGGCTGGGGAGCCACCCTGCCGCGCGCCGGGGTCGGCCGCGCGGCCTCCCCGGCCGGGGGCGCGGAGGAGGGCCCGCCCGGCCCGGGTGCCGCTGGTCTGCTGGTCACGCCGTTCATTTCACACCGGTGGGACGGGCCCGTCGGGCAGCTCAGGCCGCGTGTCGGCGACAAATCGGGCGTACGGCCGGGGCCGGCGCGTGGGACGCGCCCTATTGGTTCGCCGGTGTCCCGCGGCACTCACTAGGCTTGGCGCTCATGAGTCACGTTCTCGCCGCGGTCGCCTGGCCCTACGCCAACGGCCCGCGCCACATCGGCCACGTATCCGGATTCGGCGTTCCCTCCGACGTCTTCGCCCGGTACATGCGGATGGCCGGTCACGACGTGCTCATGGTCTCCGGCACCGACGAGCACGGCACCCCGATCCAGGTGCAGGCCGACGCCGAGGGGGTCACGCCGCGCGAGCTGGCCGATCGCTACAACCGGGTGATCGCCGAGGACCTGCGGGCGCTGGGCCTGTCGTACGACCTGTTTACCCGGACCACGACCCGCAACCACTACGCGGTGGTGCAGGAGCTGTTCGAGGGGCTGCACCGCAACGGCTACATCGTCCCCAAGGTCACCACCGGGGCGATCTCGCCGTCCACCGGCCGGACCCTGCCCGACCGCTACATCGAGGGCACCTGCCCGATCTGCGGCTACGACAGCGCCCGCGGCGACCAGTGCGACAACTGCGGCAACCAGCTCGACCCGATCGACCTGATCAACCCGAAGTCGAAGATCAACGGCGAGACGCCGGAGTTCGTGGAGACCGAGCACTTCTTCCTGGACCTGCCGGCCCTGGCCGACGCGCTGCGGCAGTGGCTGGACAGCCGGGAGGGCTGGCGCCCCAACGTGCTGCGCTTCTCGCGCAACCTGCTCGACGACCTCCAGCCCCGGGCCATCACCCGGGACCTGGAGTGGGGCGTGCCGATCCCGCTCGACGGCTGGCGCGACCGCCCCGACAAGCGGATCTACGTCTGGTTCGACGCGGTGATCGGCTACCTGTCCGCCTCGATCGAGTGGGCCCGCCGCACCGGCGACCCGGAGGCGTGGCGGAAGTGGTGGTCCGCCGACGGGGAGGGCAAGGACGCCCGGGGCTACTACTTCATGGGCAAGGACAACATCGTCTTCCACTCGGTGATCTGGCCGGCGCTGCTCGACGGCTACTCCGGCGAGGGCTCCCGGGACGGCGAGCCCGGCCGGCTGGGCCGGCTCAACCTGCCCACCGAGGTGGTCTCCAGCGAATACCTGACCATGGAGGGGCGCAAGTTCTCGTCCTCCCGCAAGGTCGTCATCTACGTCCGCGACTTCCTGGCGCGCTACGACGCCGACGCGCTGCGCTACTTCATCGCGGTGGCCGGCCCGGAGAGCAACGACACCGACTTCACCTGGGCCGAGTTCCTCCGCCGCAACAACGACGAGCTGGTCGCCGGCTGGGGCAACCTGGTCAACCGGTCCGTCTCGATGGCGGCGAAGAACTTCGGCGCGATCCCGCCGGTCGACGCGGCCGGGCTCACCGAGGCGGACCGGGCCCTGCTGGGCACCGCGAAGGCCGGCTTCGCCACCGTCGGTGACCTGATCGCCCGGCACCGGCAGAAGCAGGCCATCGGCGAGGCCATGAAGGTCGTCGCCGAGGCCAACAAGTACCTGTCCGAGCAGGCGCCCTGGAAGCTCAAGGGCGAGGACGACAAGCCCCGGATGGGCACCATCCTGCACGTCGCCCTCCAGGTGGTCAGCGACGCCAACACGCTGCTCACCCCGTTCCTGCCGCACTCCGCGCAGAAGATCCACGAGCTGCTCGGCGGCACCGGGGTGCACGCACCGATGCCGGTGATCGAGGAGGTCGAGGACCTCGACGGCGGGCCGGCGTACCCGATCCTGACCGGCGACTACACGGTCGGTGCGCGGTGGGAGTCCGTACCCCTGGAGGTGGGCCGGCCGCTCGCGGCGCCGAAGCCGGTGTTCCGCAAGCTCGACCCGTCGATCGTCGACGAGGAGCTGGCCCGGCTGGCCGGCTGACGGCCTGACACGCCACGCGGCCCCGGGGTGTCCCCGGGGCCGCCGCCGTCGGTGGGTCAGGCGCGGGCCATCTGCGGCGCGCCGATGAACTCCGAGATCGCCTTGTTGACCTCGGTGGGGTGCGTCCACGGCGTGCCGTGCGGCGCACCCTTGAGCATGACCATCCGGCAGTCGGACAGCATGTGCTGCAACCGCTGGCCGGTGGCCGGGAACGGCAGCACGTTGTCCTTGTCGCCCTGGATGATCAGCACCGGGATGTTGATGTTCGGCAGGTCGCCCCGGAAGTCGGTCAGCCAGGCGTCCACGCTGTCGTGGGTTGCCTTCGCCGACCCCTGCGCGCCGATCTGCCAGTGCGCCCGGTACGCCTCCTCGCTCACCCACTTGCCCTTGTTCTCGCTGTAGTTGAAGAACGCGTCGCAGAACTTGGTGAGGTATGCGAACCGGTCCTGGATGATCGCCGCCTTGAACCCGTCGAACAGGCTCTGGTCGACCCCTTCCGGATTGTCGGCCGTCTTCAGCAGGAACGGCGCCAACGGGGCCATCAGCACCGCCCGGTCCACCCGGTCCGACCCGTACGCGCCCAGATAGCGGGTCACCTCGCCGGTGCCCATCGAATGGCCGATCAGGATCGCGTTGCGCAGATCCAGCTCGGTCATCAGCACGTCGAGGTCGGCCGCGAACGTGTTGTAGTCGTAGCCGAACGCCGGTTGGGCGGAGTTGCCGAATCCGCGCCGGTCGTAGGTGATCACCCGGTAGCCGGCCGCGAGCAGCGGGTTGGCCATCTTCTCCCAGGTCGCCCCGTTGAAGGGGAAGCCGTGGATCAGGACGATCGGCTGGCCGGAGCCGTGATCCTCGTAGTAGAGGTCGATGGGTGCGGAATTCTCCGTACCGACGGTGACGAAAGGCATGTCGGGTTCTCTCCCCTTGCGTGCGTCTCGGACGCCCGCGCTTTCCCGGCCCGCTCCCCGTTATGCCGTCCGGTACGGCACATCCACCACCCGGTCGTCGGTCAGCTCGGCGCCCGGCGCCCACGTCTCGTAGACGCCCCGCTCGTGGCACTGTGCCCCCGTCGTGGACACCGCGTCCGGATCCGGCCGGCACAGCCGCAGCCGCAGCCAGCCCGCCTCCTCCCGCAGCACCAGGCAGGGCACCCCGCGCCAGGTCGCGTGGCGCAGCCGGCGGGCCGCCGACTCCACCGGGTAGCGGGCGGCCCGGGTCATGGCCAGCAGCCGGAAACCGCCGGGCTGGTCGGCGACCGCCTCGTACTCGACGCCGCCGTACCCGCCGACCAGCTGGGTGGAGCGGGGCGCGTCGCCGGTCGGCACGTACTCCTGGTCGGGGGAGAGGCCGGGCACCGCGGCGAGCAGGTGCCGCCACTGCGGGCCGACCATGCGCAGCCAGCCCCGCTGCTCCGCCTGGTAGGTGTAGAGCACCACCTCCACCCCCTCCGCCGGGTAGGCGAGCAGGGTGGCGTTCGCCGGCATCGGCAGGTCGGCGAAGTCGCGGGTGACGAACTCCGGGATGAGCTGGGCGTTGCTCGGCACGAACCCGGTGCCCAGCACCGGCGGCCCGAGCCGGTCCCGCGGCGGCAGCGCCGTCAGCCCCCGGTGCGCCGGCCCGACCGGCACGTCGTAGTCCGCCGGGTCGGTGGCGCGCCAGCGCAGCGCGTACGCCACGTCGCCGCCCTCCGAGTCGCCCCGCAGCACCGCCATCCCGGCCGGGGTGCGCAGGTGCGCCACGTCGTGCTCCCGGTGGCAGAAGCCGTGCGGCAGCCAGCCCCGCACGTAGCCGGCGAGCTGGCGGGCGGAGAGCACCTTCACCATCCGGGTGCCCGGCCGGATCACCGCCGAGCCGCGCACCGCCGCGAGATGCGGGTCGCCCGCCGCACCGGGCTGCTGGCTGAGCTGGTGCAGGTACGCCCAGCCGTGCTCCCGGTGCAGCGGCATGAGCAGCGGCGGGTCGGCGTCCTCCGTCGGCTCGGCCGCCCCGTGCACCGCGCTCACCTCGGTGACGTGCACGAACTTCCGCCACGGGTACGCCACCCCGGGCCGGGGCGCCCACTCGAACCCGGGCGCCTCCTCGGCGCTGAACAGCTCGTACGCCGCGCCCCGGGCGATCTCCTCCGCCGGGTGGACGCGGCCGTCGTACGTCACGCGCAGCCCGGTCCGCTCGGGGGCGGCCTCGCCGGCCTGAGGAGTGACGGTCACCCACGGACCGTAGGCGCGACAGATGTGGTGCAGGTGAACAGTCGGTGGCGGTCCGGAAACGCCGCCCCCGGCGGTGTGTGATGCTGGCCGCGATGAGCGAGCAGACCGAAACCCGCAAGCAGCGCGCCGCCCGCCGGGCCGGCGAGTTCCCGCCCGCCCCGGAGCCGCTGGCGGTGCCCGTGCTGGACAGCCACACCCACCTCGACATCACGGTGAGCGAGGCCGGCGTACCGGGCGGGCCCGCCGACGACCCGGTGGCCGCGGCCGTCGCGGTGGCCGCCGGCGTGGGCGTGGACCGGCTCGTCCAGGTGGGCGTCGACGTCGAGTCGTCCCGGTGGGGCGCCGACGTCGCCGAGCGCTACGGCGCGGTGCTGGCCACCGTGGCGCTGCACCCGAACGAGGCGCCCCGGCTGGCCGACCTGGACGAGGCGTTGCGCGCGATCGAGGCGCTCGCCGGCCGCGACCGGGTCCGGGGCATCGGCGAGACCGGGATGGACTTCTTCCGCACCGGCGACGAGGGGCGGGCCGCGCAGGAGGAGAGCTTCCGGGCGCACATCGCCATCGCCAAGCGGCACGGCAAGGCACTGGTCATCCACGACCGGGACGCGCACGCCGACGTGCTGCGGATCCTCGACGACGAGGGCGCCCCAGACACCGTGGTGCTGCACTGCTTCTCCGGCGACGCCGACTTCGCCCGCGAGTGCGTCCGCCGGGGCTACCTGCTCAGCTTCGCCGGCACGGTCACCTTCGGCAGCGCCACGGCCCTGCGGGAGGCGGCCGCCGTCACCCCGCCCGGGCAACTGCTCGTGGAGACCGACGCGCCGTACCTCACCCCGATGCCGCACCGGGGGCGGCCGAACGCCTCCTACCTCATCCCGCTGACCGTCCGGTTCCTGGCCGAGACCACCGGGGCGGACCTCGACGAACTCTGCGCGGCGATCTCCGCGACCGGCGAGCGCGCGTTCGGGCCGTGGTGAAAGGATGCCCGGCGTGACCGGACTCCTCGGCCCGGCGGAGATCCGGGAACTCGCCGCGCGGCTCGGCGTCACGCCGACCAAGAAGCTCGGCCAGAACTTCGTGCACGACCCCAACACGGTCCGCCGGATCGTCACCACGGCCGGGCTCGCCCCGGACGACGTGGCGCTGGAGGTCGGCCCCGGCCTCGGCTCGCTCACCCTGGCCCTGCTGCCGGTGGCCGCGCACGTGCACGCCGTCGAACTCGACCCGGCCCTGGCCGCCGCGCTGCCGGAGACCGCCGAGCGGTTCGCCGGCCCGGACGCCGCCCGGCTCACCGTGCACCCCGCCGACGCGCTGCGGGTCACCGCCGCCGAGCTGGCCGACCCGGCGCCGACCGCGCTGGTGGCGAACCTGCCCTACAACGTGGCCGTGCCGGTGGTGCTGCACCTGCTCGCCGAGCTGCCCACCCTGCGCCACGGCCTCGTGATGGTGCAGAAGGAGGTCGCCGACCGGCTCGTCGCCGGTCCCGGCTCCAAGGTGTACGGCATCCCGTCGGTCAAGCTCGCCTGGTACGCCCGCTCCCGGGCCGCCGGCAAGGTCCCGCCGAACGTCTTCTGGCCGGTGCCGAACGTCGACTCCGGACTGGTCGCCTTCACCCGGCGCGAGCCGCCCCGCGCCGACGTACCCCGGGAGGCCGTCTTCGCGGTGGTCGACGCGGCGTTCGCGCAGCGCCGCAAGACCCTGCGGGCCGCCCTGGCGGGCTGGGCCGGCGGCGCGGACCGGGCCGCCGCGGCGCTCACGGCCGCCGGCGTCGACCCCGGCGCGCGCGGCGAGTCACTGACCGTCGAGCAGTTCGCCGCCATCGCCGCGTCGGCCCCGGCCGCTTCCGCGGCCGCCCAGTAGGCTGGCGCCGTTGCCGACCCCGCCGAGGAGCTGACCGTGCAGAAGCCGTTCGACATCCGCCTGCGCCCGCGGGACATCGTCCCGTGACCGAGGCCTGGCGACCGGACGACGAGGACGGGCAGCGGCGCGGGGCGAGCGGCCCGGTGAAGGTGCGGGTGCCGGCCAAGGTCAACCTGCACCTCGGGGTGGGCCCGCTGCGCCGGGACGGCTACCACGAACTGAACACCGTCTACCACGCGATCTCCATCTACGACGAGCTGACCGCCCGCCGGGGCGACACGCTGACCCTCACCATGGAGGGCGAGGGCGCCGGCGAGCTGGCCCTGGACGACTCCAACCTGGCCATCCGGGCCGCCCACGCCCTCGCCGGCTACGCGGGCGTCCTGCCGCACGCCCGGCTGCACCTGCGCAAGCAGATCCCGCTCGCCGGCGGGCTGGCCGGGGGCAGCGCCGACGCGGCCGCCGCGCTGGTCGCCTGCGACGCGCTCTGGGGCACCGGGCTGTCCCGCGACGAACTGGCCGGGATCGCCGCCGACCTCGGCTCCGACGTGCCGTTCCTCATTTACGGCGGCACCGCGCTGGGCACCGGGCGCGGCGAGGCGGTCAGCCCGGTGCTGGCCCGCCCCACCTCCTGGCACTGGGTGGTGGCCCTCGCCGACGGCGGCCTCTCCACCCCGGCCGCCTACCGGGAGCTGGACCGGCTCCGTGACGCCGGCACCGCGGGGGAGCCGCTGGGCAGCACCGACGGGCTGCTGGGCGCGCTGCGCCAGCGCGACCCGCGGGTGCTCGCCGCCACGCTCGGCAACGACCTCCAGGCCGCCGCGCTGGCCATGCGCCCGTCGCTGGCCGGGACGCTCAAGGTGGGGGAGGCGGCCGGGGCGCTCGCCGGCCTCGTCTCCGGCTCCGGCCCGACCTGCGTCTTCCTCGCCACCGACGAGGCGCACGCCGTGCGGATCGCCGCCGACCTGTCCGCCGCCGGCGTCTGCCGGGAGGCGCGGGTCGCGCACGGCCCGGTCCCCGGCGCCCGCATCGTCTGAACCCCGCCCCGCCCGGTCCGCGTACCCTTGACGTGGGCGTCCCGGGCACCGGGGCGCCTTTGATCATGAAAGGTGGGTTCGTGGCCAACATCGTCAACCTGGACCGGGTGTCCAAGGGGTACGGCGCCGCCGGGCAGCTGCTGACCGACGTATCGCTCGGCCTCGACGACGCCGACCGGGTCGGCGTGGTCGGCCTCAACGGCGCCGGCAAGTCCACCCTGCTCCGCCTGCTCACCAAGCAGGAGGAGCCCGACGACGGCCGCGTCACCCACCGCCGTGACCTGCGGGTCTCCTGGCTGCCGCAGAGCCTGGACCTCGCCCCCGAGGCCACCGTGCGGGACGTGGTGCTCGGCACCGCCTGGCTCCGCGAGAGCATGGGCGCCGAGCACGAGTGGGCCGGCGACGCGGGCGTCCGGGCCATCCTCGACGGCCTCGGCATGCCCCACCTCGGCCTGGACGCGGCGGTCGGGACGATGTCCGGTGGCGAACGCCGCCGGGTCGCGCTCGCCGCGCTGCTGGTCCGCGAAGCCGACCTGCTCATCCTCGACGAGCCCACCAACCACCTCGACGTCGGCGGCGTCGACTGGCTGGCCCGGCACCTCGTCACCCGCAAGGGCGCGCTCGTCGTGGTCACCCACGACCGCTGGTTCCTCGACGCCGTCTGCACCACCACCTGGGAGGTCGCCGACCAGGCGGTCCGGGCCTACGAGGGCGGCTTCGCCGCGTGGACCCTGGCCCGCGTCGAGCGGCAGCGGATCGCCGCCGCCACCGAGGCCCGCCGCCAGAACCTGCTCCGCAAGGAGATCGCCTGGCTGCGCCGGGGCCCGCCGGCCCGTACCTCGAAGCCGAAGTTCCGGATCGACGCCGCCAACGCGCTGATCGCCGACGTGCCGGAGCCGCGCGACACCATGTCGCTGCAACGGCTCGCCACCGCCCGGCTCGGCAAGCAGGTGTACGACCTCGACCAGGTCACCCTGCACGCCGGCCCGAAGGAGATCCTGCACGGCGTCACCTGGCAGGTCGGCCCCGGCGACCGGGTCGCGATCCTGGGCCGCAACGGCGCCGGCAAGACCACCCTGCTGCGGATGCTCGCCGGGGTGACCCGCCCCGACGGCGGGCGGTTCGCCGCCGGGCAGACCGTCCGCCCCGCGTTCCTCTCCCAGGAACTCGCCGAACTCCCCGGCCACCTGCGCGTCCTCGAAGCCGTCGAGGAGGTGGCCCGGCGGGTCCAGCTCGGCGACCGGGAGATCAGCGCCGCCCAGCTCGCCGAGGTCTTCGGTTTCGACGACCGGCGGCTCTGGACCCCGGTCAGCGACCTCTCCGGCGGCGAGCGCCGCCGGCTCCAGATGCTGCGGCTGCTCGCCGGCGAGCCCAACGTGCTCCTCCTCGACGAGCCCACCAACGACCTGGACACCGACACCCTCGCCGCGCTGGAGGACCTGCTCGACTCCTGGCCCGGCACGATCGTGGTGGCCAGCCACGACCGCTACCTGATCGAGCGGGTCACCGACGTCGCGTACGGGATGTTGGGCGACGGCCGGCTGGTGCACCTCCCCGGCGGCGTCGACGAGTACCTGGCCCGCGCCGCCGCGCGCGGCGGCCCCGCGCCCGCGGACCTCACCCCGGCCGCGGCCGCCCCGGCCCGGGAGGGCATGTCCGCCGCCGAGGTACGCACCGCCAAGAAGGAGCTCAGCCGGCTGGAACGGCAGATCGCCAAGCTCGAACAGAAGGAGGCGACGCTGCACGAGCGGCTCGCCGCGAACGCCACGGACTACGCGAAGGTCGCCGAGCTGGACGCCCAGCTCAAGGAGGTCCGCGCCGAGCGGGACCGCACCGAGGAGGCCTGGCTGGCCCTCGCCGAGGAACTGCCGGCCGGCTGACACCGACCCGCCGGTGGGGGGTGTGCGGCGTCACTGACGGGCGTGCGGGACAATCGCAGGCGACCCCTCTTCCGTTCGGTCTTGGAGACGCACAGATGGCCCACACCCCCGTCAACCACCCCGCGCGGCCTGTCTACCGGGCGATCGGCGGGCTCGTTGGTCTGTACTTCGTCGTCTTCGGCGTGCTCGGCATCATCGCCAGCGCCGGCAACGACGTCCTCGCCCAGGACGACACCAAGGTTCTCGGCCAGGGCACCAACCTCGGCTTCTCGATGCTCGCCATCCTGCTCGGCGCCGGGATCCTGGTCGGCACCGTGATCGGCCGCAACCTCGACGTGGCGATCAACCAGTGGCTGGCCTACGCCCTGATGGTCCTCGGCCTGGCCGAGCTGGCGTTCCTCCACACCGACGCCAACATCTTCAACTTCTCGATCATGACCGACATCGTGGTGCTCACCCTGTCCCTGGTGCTCCTGATGGTCGGCATGTACGGCAAGGTCGGCACCGACGACGAGCACGAGGCCTGGCAGAAGGCCCGCCTGGTGCTCTGACCCGCAGCCACCCCCGAAGGCCCGGCGCCCGCCGGGCCTTCGGCGTTTTCCGGGGACGGGAGCGGGTGACACGGGGGACAATTGCGTCAAACCAGTCAGCCGACCGGAGGTTCCCATGGCGCACTTCCCGGTGAACCACCCCGCACGGCCGCTCTACCGGGTGCTGTCCGGCCTCATCGGCCTCTACATCCTGGTCTTCGGCGTCTACGGGGTCTTCGAGACCTGGGGCGACGGGCTGTTCAGCCGGGAGGACACCACGGCTCTCGGCCTGCGCACCAACCTGGCGTTCGCCCTGGTCTCCGTGATCTTCGGCGCCTTCCTCATCATCGGCGCGTCCCGCCGCGGCAACCTCGGCCACTACATGAACCTGACCGCCGGGGCGGTCTTCCTGGTCACCGGCATCCTCATGATGGCCGTGCTGCAGACGTCGGCGAACTTCCTCAACTTCTCGATGGCCACCGTCCTCATCTCGCTGGTGTTCGGGCTGGTCCTGCTCGCCACCGGCCTCTACGACAAGGTCGGCACGGACGAGCACGCCGCGGAGGAACGGCGCCGCCGCGAGCACCCGGTCGCCGAGGCCCACCGCTGAACCCGGCTCAGCTCTGCCGGGCTGAACCGGCTCAGCTCCGCTTGCGGACGGTGATCAGACCCGGCTTCGCCTCCAGGTGCGACAGGCCGTTCCAGGCCAGGTTCACCAGGTGCGCCGCCACCGTCTCCTTCCGCGGCTTGCGCACCTCCAACCACCAACGCCCGGTCAACGCCACCATGCCCACCAGCGCCTGCGAGTACAGCTCCGCCAGCTTCGGGTCGTAGCCGCGGCTGGAGAACTCCGCACCCAGGATGTGCTCCACCTGATGCGCCACATCGTTCATCACGCTGCTGAAGTTGCCCGTCGCCGACATCAACGGCGACTCCCGGACCAGCACCCGGAACCCGCTGGTCTCCTCCTCGATGTACGTCAGCAGCGTCAACGCCGCCTGCTCCAGCAACTCCCGCGGATGCCCCGCCGTCAACGCCGTGGTGATCCGGTCCAGCAGCGAACGGACCTCCCGGTCCACCACCACCGCGTAGAGCCCCTCCTTGCCGCCGAAGTGCTCGTACACCACCGGCTTGGACACCTTCGCCCGCGCCGACACCTCCTCGATCGAGGTGGCGTCGAACCCGCGCTCGGCGAAGATCTGCCGGGCGATCGAGATCAGTTGCTCGCGCCGCTGGGTCGCGGACATCCGAACCCGGGAAGGCTTCGCCGCCGGGACGGCCCGCCTGCGGGCGGAGCTGGCGTCGCTGCCGGGAACGTCGGTCACCCGGCCCATCCTGCCAAACCCCACCCGCTCCGACCGACCGGTTACCGCGCCGGTCGGCCGCGCACCCGCCCCGGCTCCACCAGCTTCGCCGTGATCCGCTCCGGTTTCGGCCACCGCACCGACCAGGCCGCACCGACCTTCTCCAGCAGCCAGATCACCCGCGCCGACGGATCGACCTGCCCGCGCAGCACCCCGTGGCGCGCGCTCGTCGGCTCGGCGTGGTGCAGGTTGTGCCAGCTCTCCCCGAACGACAGCAACGCCAACGGCCAGAAGTTCGACGCCCGGTCGCCCTGCCGCACCGCGAACGGGCGCTCACCGTAGACGTGACACACCGAGTTGATCGACCAGGTGACGTGGTGCAGCAGCGCGATCCGGACCAGCCCGCCCCAGAAGAACGCCGTGAACGCGCCCTGCCACGACCCGGTGAGCAGCCCGCCCATCGCCGCCGGCCCGAGCACCGAGACCACCACCAGCACCGGGAACGACCGGTCGACGCGGCGGGTGATCGGATCGGCGAGCAGGTCCGGCGCGAACCGTTCCCGGTTCGACAACTCCCGGTTGAACAGCCAGCCGACGTGCGCGTGGAACAGCCCCTTCGTCAGCCCGCCGATGCTCTCCCCGAACCGCCACGGCGAGTGCGGGTCGCCCTCCTGGTCGGAGAACGCGTGATGCCGCCGGTGGTCGGCCACCCACTGGATGATCTCGCCCTGCACGGCGAACGAGCCCGCCACCGCCAGGGCCGCCCGCAGCCACGGTTTCGCCTTGAACGAGCCGTGGGTGAAGTAGCGGTGGTAGCCGACCGTGATGCCCAGGCCGGACAGGACGTACCAGAATCCGGCCACCAGCACGTCGGTCCAGCCCAGCCAGCCGCCCCAGGCCACCGGCACGGCGGCCAGCAGGGCGAGGAACGGTACGACCACGAAGGCCCACAGTGCGATCAGGATGCCGGGTGACTGGTGGCCCTGGGTGAGTGGCTTGGGGCCGCTGTCCGGGCCGGTCAGGGTGGTCGACATGGCACCTCCCAGTGGTACGGGGTACGCCTACGTCACCGTAACCAGGAGCGCCCTAGATCGCAGCGGACACGTCGCTCCGTCGATGGCCATACCTGTCGCACGCGTGTCCTAACCTGCCGGAGTGACCGACCACGACCGTGCCGTCACCGGCTCCCCTCCCTACCGTGGCCGCAAGCCCGCGCTGCACGCGCAGGCCCTCCTCCTGCGTCAGGAGGGCTGCCCGGTGGGCGAGATCGCGGAGCGGCTCCGGGTGTCGAAGTCCACCGCCTACCTCTGGACGCGGCACCTGCCGCTCGACCCGGAGCTGGTGTCACGGAGACGCCAGGCCGGTCAGCGCGCACGCGCGGATGCCCAGTGGGGCGCGCACCGGGCCGCACGTGACGCCGCGCGGACCGAGACCGTCGCGGCGGCCGCACGGTGGGTTCGTCGACTGAGTTACCGCGAGCTGGTGCTGATCGGCGCGGCGATCTACTGGTGTGAGGGTGGCAAGGCCAAGCCGTGGCGTCCGCACGACTGCCACATCAAGTTCGTGAACAGCGACCCGATGCTGGTGGCGCTCTTCCTGCGCTTCCTCGACGCGCTCGGCGTCCCGCCGGCGGACCGGCGTTACCGCGTGAGCATCCACGAGACCGCCGACGCGGTGGCGGCGGTCCGCTGGTGGGCGGATCAGATCGGAGTCCCACCCGAGCGGTTCCAGCGCACCTCCCTGAAACGGCATCGGCCGCTCACCATCCGCAAGAACGTCGGCACCGACTACCGCGGCTGCCTCACCGTGCACGTGGTGGGTGCGAGTCGGGTCTACTGGAGGGTCGAGGGGATCATGAAGGGAATGACCGATGAGGATCCACCTCACGACCGGTAAGGTGTAGGCAGCCGCCGAGCGGGCTCCCTTTTGCCCGTTTTCGACCTTCCCGGGTCGTCTAATGGCAGGACGTCAGGTTTTGGTCCTGATTATAGGGGTTCGAATCCTCTCCCGGGAGCTTCCGCTGTTTGCATCCGGTCGCGTGGTTAGCATGGCCGCGAGACTGTCGCCGTCCCGACTGGAGCCACGTCGTGTCCCAGCCCCACCTCCGCACCGTTGTCGTGCTCGCCGCCGGTGAGGGCAAGCGGATGAAGTCGGCCCTGCCCAAGGTGCTGCACCCGCTGCTCGGTCGTACCCTCCTCGGCCACGTGCTGGCCGCGGCCGCGCCGCTCGGCGCGGACCGCCAGGTGGTCGTGGTCGGCCACGGCGCCGACCAGGTGCGCGCGCACCTGGCCGAGATCGCCCCGGCGGCCACCCCCGTGCTGCAGGAGCGGCAGCTCGGCACCGGGCACGCGGTCCGGATCGCGCTGGACGCGGTCCCGGAGGCCGCCGGCACGGTCGTGGTGATCAACGGGGATGTGCCGCTGCTGCGGCCGGAGACCGTTGCGGCCCTGGTCGAGGCGCACGAGAGCGCCGGCGCGGCGGCGACCGTGCTGGCCGCCGAGGTGCCCGACCCGACCGGCCTGGGCCGGATCGTGCGGGACGCGCAGGGGCGGCTGGCGCAGATCGTCGAGGAGCGTGACGCCACCCCGGAGCAGCGTGCGCTGCGGGAGATCAACGCGGGCATCTACGCGTTCGACGTGGCGCGGCTGCGGGACGCGCTGGGCAAGCTCTCGACGGACAACGAGCAGGGCGAGGAGTACCTGACCGACGTGTTCGGCCTGCTCCGGGACGCGGGGGAGCCGGTGGCGGTGCACTGCGCGGCCGATCACGTGGAGACGCTGGGCTGCAACGACCGGGTCGAGCTGGCGGCGCTGCGGCGGCTGCTGCGGGACCGGGTGAACGAGGGCTGGATGCGGACCGGGGTGAGCATCCTGGACCCGCACACCACCTGGATCGACGTGACGGTGACCGTCGAGCGGGACGCGGTGATCGACCAGAACACGCAGTTGCAGGGCGCGACGGTGGTCGGCGCGGGTGCGCTGGTCGGTCCGGACACCACGCTGGTGGACACCACGGTGGGCGCGGGCGCGAGCGTGGTGCGCAGCCACGCGGTGGGCGCCGAGGTGGGCCCGGAGGCCAGTGTCGGGCCGTACGCGTACCTGCGGCCGGAGTCGCGGCTGGGCCGGAAGGCGAAGGTCGGCACGTTCGTGGAGACGAAGAAGGCCGCCATCGGCGAGGGGTCGAAGGTGCCGCACCTGTCGTACGTGGGTGACGCGACGATCGGCGAGCACAGCAACATCGGCGCGGCGACGGTGTTCGTCAACTACGACGGGGTGAAGAAGCACCACACCACGATCGGCAGTCACGCGCGCACCGGGGCGGACAACATGTTCGTGGCGCCGGTGCGGGTGGGTGACGGCGCGTACACGGCGGCCGGCTCGGTGATCATCTCGGATGTGCCGGCGGGCGCCATGGCGGTGGCCCGGGGTCAGCAGCGCAACGTCGAGGGCTGGGTGCTGCGCAAGCGGTCCGGCACGGCGGCCGCGGAGGCGGCGCAGCGGGCCCGCGAGGGTGCGTCGGACCCGGCCGGTGCCGCAAGCGAAGGTGACTGAATCCACGGGGGACCGGAGACCGTGGGAGGACCGGTGAACGCGGGGGATACTGCAACCGAATAGTCCCCGGCTCACCGCCGCCGGGAACCACCGACATACGGGAGCAGACGGGCCCATGGGCAGCATCGTCGCCGAAAACCGCAAGAGCCTGATGCTCTTCTCCGGACGGGGTTTTCCGGAGCTCGCCAAGGAGATCGGTGAGGTGCTCGGCGTCGCGCCGACTCCTTCCGACTCGTACGATTTCGCCAACGGTGAGATCTTCGTACGCTTCAAGGACTCGGTACGCGGTTCGGACGCCTTCGTGGTGCAGTCCGTGACGCACGGGGTCAACACCTGGGTGATGGAGACCCTGATCATGGTCGACGCGCTGAAGCGCGGTTCGGCCAAGCGGATCACCGTGGTCCTGCCGTTCTACCCCTACTCGCGGCAGGACAAGAAGCACCGCGGCCGGGAGCCGATCTCGGCGCGGCTGGTGGCCGACCTGCTGAAGACCGCGGGCGCGAACCGGATCCTGACGGTCGACCTGCACACCGCCCAGATCCAGGGCTTCTTCGACGGTCCGGTGGACCACCTGTTCGCCATGGATGTGCTGGCCGAGTACGTGGAGCACAAGTACGCGGGCCGGCCGATGACCGTGGTGGCGCCGGACTCGGGTCGGGTGCGGGTGGCCGAGCGCTGGACGGACCGGCTGGGTGGCTGCCCGCTGGCGTTCATCCACAAGACGCGGGATCCGCTGAAGCCGAACCAGGTGGTGGCGAACCGGGTGGTCGGCGAGGTCGAGGGCCGGGTCTGCCTGATCGTCGACGACATGATCGACACCGGTGGCACGATCAGCAAGGCCGCCGACATCCTGAAGGAGTCGGGCGCGGCGGAGATCGTGGTGGCCTCCACCCACGCGCTGCTGTCCGACCCGGCGACCGAGCGGCTGAAGAACAGCCCGATCAGCGAGGTCGTGGTGACCAACACGCTGCCGCTGCCGCCGGAGAAGCAGCTCGACAAGCTGACCGTGCTGTCGATCGCCCCGCTGTTGGCCCGGGCGATCCGGGAGGTCTTCGACGACGGCTCGGTGACCACCCTGTTCGGTGGCCTGAGCTGAGTTCCGCGCCCCGCCGGCGGCGGCCCTCCGCGTGGGGGTCGTCGCCGGTCGGGAAAGTGGCGGGCACGGTGTCGCCGGCGGTGATATGGGGACTGCCGGAAAGCTCGGAAATCGCTCGGGTAGACTGGTGCGGTTGCCATGGCGAGGGTGCCCGGCGGGCCGCTGAAAAGCACCGCACGGAGGCGCCGTCATCGACGCGGTGCTCCGGGCGGTCGTTCACGACGTTGAGCCCCAGCGAGCCCCTCGCCCAGCACCGCCAGACGACAAGCCGCCGCAGCGAAGCATCAGGAGTTTCCCCGTGTCCGAGGTAAAGATCAGCGCCGAGCCCCGTACCGAGTTCGGCAAGGGTGGTGCCCGTCGTACCCGCCGGGCCGGCAAGGTGCCCGCCGTGCTGTACGGCCACGGCGAGAAGCCCAAGCACATCGCGCTTCCGGCGCGTGATTTCGCCGCCGCGATCCGCAAGGGCGGTGCGAACCAGCTCTTCGCGATCGAGGTCAGCGACGGCACCCAGGTGCTGGCGCTGCCGAAGGCGATCCAGCGTGACCCGATCAAGGACACCTTCGAGCACGTGGACCTGCTGCTGGTCCGCCGCGGCGAGAAGGTCACCGTCGAGGTCCCGATCCAGCTGACGGGTGAGGCCGCGAAGGACACCCTGATCGTGCACGACCACGACACGCTCACGGTGACCGCCGACGCCACGAAGGTGCCGGACCACCTGGAGGCGTCGATCGAGGGCGCCGAGGCCGGCACCCAGATCACCGCCGCCGACGTGACGCTGCCGGCCGGTGTCGAGCTGGTCGCGGACGGGGAGCTGCAGGTCGCCTCGGTGACCGCCGCCCCGACCGCCGAGCAGCTCGAGGCCACGCTCCCCGAGGTCGAGGTCGCCGAGGAGGAGGCCGAGGCCGAGGTCGGCGAGGAGACCGCCGAGGCTCCGGAGGGCGCTCCGGCCGAGGGCGAGCCGGCTGCCGAGGAGCCGAAGACCGAGGCCTGATCGGTTTCGCAGGCTGTGCGACAGGCGTCCCCGGTTCCCGGGGGCGCCTGTCGGCGTATCGGAGACGGTTCGGCGGGCTGAGCGGAAGGAACGTGGCGTGACGGACGAGGCGGGGCCGTGGCTGGTGGTCGGCCTGGGCAACCCCGGTCGGGAGTACGCGGGGAACCGGCACAACGTCGGCTTCATGGTGGCGGAGCTGCTGGCCGCCCGGGTGGGCGGGAAGTTCGGCCGGCACAAGCGTGCGGTGGCCGAGGTGGCCGAGGGTCGGCTGGGTTTCGGCGGCCCGAAGCTGGTGCTGGTGAAGCCGCTGACGTACATGAACCTCTCCGGCGGTCCGGTGGTCGGGCTGGCGCAGTTCCACAAGATTCCGCCGGGGCGGGTGATCGCGGTGCACGACGAGCTGGACATCCCCTACGGCCAGCTGCGGGTGAAGTGCGGCGGCGGCGAGGGCGGCCACAACGGTCTGCGCTCGATGTCGAAGTCGCTCGGCACGAAGGACTACGTGCGGGTGCGGTTCGGTATCGGTCGGCCGCCGGGCCGGCAGGACCCGGCGGACTACGTGCTGTCGGACTTCTCCGCGGCTGAGCGCAAGGAGCTGGAGTTCCTGGTGGACCGGGCGGCGGACGTGGTGGAGTCGGTGGTGACCAAGGGCGTGGAGCCGACGCAGAACCTGTACCACGGGGCGTGAGGCGCCGGGCGGGGCATCCCGGGCGGGTCGGTCCGGTGCCGGTAGTCTGCGCCTTCTGACGTGCGACGGCGGGCGACGGGAGCGGGAACACCATGGGCAGTCCTCCGATGATCGACGGCGCGTTCGCCAGGTGGTTGGCGGCCCGGGCCGGGCAGGCGCTGATGGGCCTGCGCACGGAGCTGGGCTTCGCCGACGCGGGGGCGTTGAAGTCGGCCGGGGACAAGGTCTCGCACGATCTGATCCGCACCGAGCTGGCGAAGTGGCGGCCGGCGGACGCGGTGCTGTCGGAGGAGGACGAGGGTTCCCGGCTGGCCTGGACGGCCGAGGTGAGCAGCGACGCGGTGTCCCGGCTGAACGCGGACCGGGTGTGGATCATCGACCCGCTGGACGGGACCCGGGAGTTCGCCGAGGAGGGCCGCTCGGACTGGGCGGTGCACGTGGCGCTCTGGTCGCGCAGCGCGCCGACGCCGCACGGGCTGGTCGCGGGCGCGGTGGGGTTGCCGGCGCAGCACCGGGTGCTGGGCACGGACTACCCGCCGGCGTACCCGCCGATGACGCTGGAGGCCGCCACGGCGGGCGGCGGCAGGACCATCCGGTTGGCGGCCAGCCGTAGCCGTCCGCCGGTTTTCCTGACCGATCTGGCAGAGGACATCGGCGCGCATCTGGTTCCGATGGGCTCGGCGGGCGCGAAGATCGCCGCTGTGGTCACCGGCGAGGTCGACGCGTACATCCACGCGGGCGGTCAGTACGAGTGGGACTCGGCTGCTCCGGTCGCTGTGGCGACGGCCACCGGACTGCACGCTTCCCGGATCGACGGATCTGCGCTGAAATACAACGAGGCCGACCCACGCCTGCCCGACCTGCTGGTCTGCCGCAAGGATCTCGCCAGCCGGTTGCTTGCAGCGCTGCAGAGGCATTCCGGGTAGCCTGAGCGTTCTTCTTCACGAGTCCGACCGGAAAGGTCTGGAATCCCGATGTGCGGATCCGAGCGAATCGAGTTCGTGTCATGACGGCCACCGCCGCGTACCAGGTGTCCCACCTGGACGCTCTCGAGGCGGAGAGCATCTTCGTGATGCGTGAGGTCGTCGCCGAGATGGAGCGCCCCGTGCTGCTCTTCTCCGGCGGCAAGGACTCGATCGTGATGCTCCGGTTGGCCCAGAAGGCGTTCGCCCCGGCCAACATTCCCTTCCCGGTGATGCACGTCGACACCGGCCACAACTTCCCCGAGGTTCTCGAATACCGGGACCAGCGCGTCGCCGAGCTGGGTCTCCAGCTCATCGTGGCCAGCGTGCCGGAGGCTCTCACCAAGGGGCTGGTGCGCGAGTCGGCCGACGGCATGCGCAACCGGATCCAGACGCCGGTGCTGCTCGACGCGGTGGAGAAGCACCGCTTCGACGCGCTGTTCGGCGGCGCGCGCCGGGACGAGGAGAAGGCCCGGGCCAAGGAGCGGGTGTTCAGCTTCCGCGACGAGTTCGGCCAGTGGGACCCGAAGAACCAGCGCCCCGAGCTGTGGGCGCTCTACAACGGCCGGCACCACCCGGGCGAGTCGATCCGGGTGTTCCCGCTCTCCAACTGGACCGAGCTGGACGTCTGGCACTACATCGCCCGGGAGCAGATCCCGCTGCCGTCGATCTACTACGCCCACGAGCGCGAGGTGATCGAGCGCGACGGCATGTACTACGCGGTCAACGAGTTCTTCCGCGCCCGCGCCGGCGAGCAGCCGTTCAAGGCCCAGGTGCGGTACCGGACCGTGGGCGACGCCTCCTGCACCGCGGCGGTCCGCTCGGACGCCGACACGGTGGAGAAGGTGATCGAGGAGGTGGCCGCCACCCGGATCACCGAGCGCGGTGCGACCCGCGGCGACGACCGGGTCAGCGAGGCCGCCATGGAGGACCGCAAGCGGGAGGGCTACTTCTGATGAGCGTGGAGACGCTGGCGCCGGCCGAGAGCGAATCGGCGCGCCCCATGGACCTGCTGCGGTTCGCCACCGCGGGCAGCGTCGACGACGGCAAGTCGACCCTGATCGGCCGGCTGCTGTACGACACGAAGTCGCTCTTCACCGACCAGCTCGCCGCGGTCGAGGCGGTCAGCGCGGCCCGGGGCGACGAGTACACCAATCTGGCGCTGCTCACCGACGGCCTGCGCGCCGAGCGGGAGCAGGGCATCACCATCGACGTGGCGTACCGCTACTTCGCCACGCCGCGGCGGAAGTTCATCATCGCCGACACCCCGGGGCACATCCAGTACACCCGGAACATGGTCACCGGCGCCTCCACGGCCGACCTGGCGCTGATCCTGGTGGACGCGCGCAAGGGCCTGGTGGAGCAGTCCCGCCGGCACGCGTTCCTCTGCTCGCTGCTGCGGGTGCCGCACCTGGTCCTCTGCGTGAACAAGATGGACCTGGTCGACTGGTCGCAGGAGGTGTTCGAGCAGATCGCCGACGAGTTCACCGCGTTCGCCGCGAAGCTCGACGTGCCGGACCTGACCGTGGTGCCCATCTCCGCGCTGCAGGGCGACAACATCGTCACCCGCTCGGAGAACATGCCCTGGTACGAGGGCCCGTCGCTGCTGCACCACCTGGAGCGGGTGCACATCGCGTCCGACCGCAACCTGGTCGACGTCCGCTTCCCGGTGCAGTACGTGATCCGGCCGCAGTCCACCACGGTCACCGACTACCGGGGCTACGCGGGCCAGGTGGCCTCGGGCGTGCTCAAGGCTGGCGACGAGGTGATGGTGCTGCCGTCGGGCTTCACCAGCCGGATCGCCGCCGTGGAGACCGCCGACGGTCCGGTGGATGAGGCGTTCCCGCCGATGTCGGTGACCGTCCGCCTGGCCGACGAGATCGACATCTCGCGCGGCGACATGATCTGCCGGCCGAACAACGCGCCGGCCGTCGCGCAGGACATCGAGGCGATGATCTGCTGGATGGACGAGACGCGCCCGCTCCAGGTCGGGGCCCGGTACGCCATCAAGCACACCACCCGCTCGGCGCGGGCCATCGTCCGTGGGCTGCACTACCGGCTGGACATCAACTCGCTGCACCGCGACGAGACGGCCGGTGAGCTGAAGCTGAACGAGATCGGCCGGGTGCGGCTGCGGACGACGGTCCCGCTGCTGGCCGACGAGTACCGGCGCAACCGCACCACGGGCGGTTTCGTCGTCATCGACGAGGCCACCAACCGCACGGTCGGCGCCGGCATGATCGTCGAGGCCGGCTGACCGCTGCCCACACGCGAGGAAGGGCCCCCGGTCGACCGGGGGCCCTTCTCCGTCGTCAGTCGAGGCGGGTCGCGCCGCCGGCCGGGAGGACGGGGAGGGTGTGGGGCGCGGTGAAGCCGCGGTCGGCGTACGCGGCGGCCACGGCGGCCGCCACCGCGTCGGCGGCGTCCGCGTCGACCAGGGCGAGCACGCAGCCGCCGAAGCCGCCGCCGGTCATCCGCGCCCCGTACGCCCCGGCGGCCAGGGCCGCCTCGACCGCGGTGTCGATCTCCGGCACGGTGATCTCGAAGTCGTCCCGCATCGAGGCGTGCGAGGCGGTCAGCAGCGGGCCGATGTCGCGGATCCGCCCGGCGCGCAGCAGCTCGACCGTGTCGAGCACCCGCTGGTCCTCGGTGACGACGTGCCGGACCCGGCGGCGGGTCTCGGGGTCGTCGAGGCGGGCCAGCGCGGCGTCCAGGTCGGCGGTGGCGACGTCGCGCAGGGCGGCCACCCCGAGCGCCTTGGCGGCCCGCTCGCAGGACTTGCGGCGGGCGGCGTACTCGCCGTCGGCGTGCCGGTGCGGGGCGCGGCTGTCGACCACCAGCATGGCCAGCCCGGCGGCGTCCAGGTCGAACGGGATCTGCTCGACCTCCTCGGTGCGGCAGTCGAGGAAGAGGGCGTGCCCGGACCGGCCGCGGATCACCGCGGACTGGTCCATGATGCCGGTGGGTGCGCCGACGTAGTCGTTCTCGGCCCGCTGGGCGAGGCGAGGCCAGCGGTCGGCGGGGAGGTCCAGCCCGCCGAGGTCGACCAGGGCGGCGAGCACCGCCGCCTCGATGGCCGCCGACGAGGAGAGCCCGGAGCCGACCGGCACGTCGGAGGCGACGGCCAGGCGGGCGCCCGGGACGTCGTGGCCGGCGGCGCGCAGCGCCCAGACCACCCCGGCCACGTAGGCGGCCCAGCCGTCGACGCGGCCGGGTTCATCGGCCCCGGCCGGCCCGAACTCCACGGGCTCGTCGTCCAGCTCCGACCAGACGGACCAGCGCCCGTCGTCGGCGAGCGCCGCGGCCACGACGGTACGCAGCGGCAGCGCGAAGGGCAGCACGAACCCGTCGTTGTAGTCGGTGTGCTCGCCGATCAGGTTGACCCGGCCGGGAGCCGCCCAGCGGCCCGCCGGCTCCGCGCCGTACCGCTGCCGGAAGCCGGCGGTGGCGCGGGCCGCGACGTCGCCGGCGGCGCTCACTTTTGCCCCAGGATGTGCGTGCGGTAGAACTCCCAGGCGTCGCCGACCATGTCCTGGAGGGTGGGCTTCTCCGGCACCCAGCCCAGCTCGGCGCGGGCCAGCGCGGAGGAGGCGACCAGCTCGGCGGGGTCGCCCTCGCGGCGCGGGGCCACCTCCACCGGCACCGGGTGCCCGGTGACCTCGCGGACCACCTCGATCACCTGCCGGTTGCTGAAGCCGTTGCCGTTGCCCAGATTGTAGATCCGGTGCCGGCCCCCGGTGGCGGCGTCGAGGGCCAGCAGGTGCGCGCGGGCCAGGTCCTCGACGTGGATGTAGTCGCGGACGCAGGTGCCGTCCACGGTCGGGTAGTCGTCGCCGAAGAGCTGGAACTTGTCGCGCCGGCCGGCGGCCACCTCGAGGGCGAGTGGGATGAGGTGGGTCTCGGGGTCGTGCCGCTCGCCGATGGTCCGCCCGTCGTGCCGGTAGGCCCCGGCCACGTTGAAGTAGCGCAGCGAGACGGCGGCCAGGTCGTGCGCGACCGCCTCGGAGGTGAGCGCCATGTCGACGGCCAGCTTGGTCGCACCGTAGGTGTTGGTGGGGGCCTTGACGGCGGTCTCCGGGATGGGCAGCTCGGTGGGGTTGCCGTAGACGGCGGCCGTGGAGGAGAAGACCAGCCGGGGCACCCGGGCGGCGCGGACCGCGTCGATCAGGGCGAGCGAGCCGACCGTGTTGGTGTGCCAGTAGAGCTCCGGCTTGACCATCGACTCGCCCGCGGCGATCAGGGCGGCGAAGTGCAGCACGCCGTCGAAGCCGGCATCGGGGGTGAGCACCCGGGCGGCCTCGTGGATCGGCAGGTCGACGTGGGTCGCCTCGGGGGCGAGGGCCTCCCGGTGGCCGGTGCGCAGGTCGTCCAGCACGGTCACCTGGTGACCGTGGTCGAGCAGCATCCGGGTCACCACGCTGCCGATGTAACCGGCGCCGCCGGTGACGAGCAGTTTCACGTCGCTCCTCCTGCCTGGGCCGCGCGCCGCGGCCGCCGTCCGTGATCACCCTACGGCCGCCGGCTGTGTCGCGGCGGTGAGTGCGGGCGTCCCCTATTCCACCACAATCCTTCATGATTGAACAGATCCGAACATCGCGCCGGGTGTCCGGCGCCCGCTGTCTACCATCTTTGTCATGCGGGAGGGAGGTGGTCCCGGGCCCCGGCGGCGCCCGCCGGGGCGGCCGAGACGCGAACCCGGACCCGTGGCCCGCACCGTGGCCCGGCTCGTGGTGCGCGCCGCCGACGGCGCCACCCGCCTGGTCACCGACCTGCTCGGGGCCAGCCCGACCGCCGGCCGGGAGCGGATCAGCGAGGCCGAGCTGCGTGACCTGGTCGCGGCCAACACGGTGCTCGACCCCGACGAGCGGCGGATCATCGACGAGGTGTTGGTGGCCGGCGCGCGGCTGATCCGCGAGGTGATGGTGCCGCGCACCGAGGTGGTCTTCCTCGCCGCCGGGATCACCGTGGCCGAGGCCGAGCGGCTGGTCCGCGCCGAACCGCACACCCGCTACCCGGTGGTCGACGGCACCCACGACGACGTGGTCGGCTTCGCCCATCTGCGGGACGTGCTGCTCCGCCCCGAGCGGGACCCGCGCGCCACGGTCGCCGAACTGACCCGCGAGGTGAAGCGGCTCCCGGGCAGCAAACGGGTGCTGGCCGCGCTGACCGAGATGCGCCGCGAGGGCCACCATCTCGCCGTGGTGGTCGACGAGTACGGCGGCACCGCCGGCATCGTCACCTGCGAGGACCTGGTGGAGGAGCTGGTCGGGGAGATCCACGACGAGGACGACGCCCCGCCCGAGCCGGCCCACGCCGGCCTGCCGGCCGTGGTCGACGGCCGGCTCAACCTGGCCGACTTCGCCGAACGCACCGGCGTGCCGCTGCCCGCCGGGCCGTACGAGACGGTCGGCGGCTTCGTGATGGCCGCGCTCGGCCGGCTGCCGGTCACCGGCGACGAGGTGCCGGTGGCCGTCGACCCGGACGACACCGGCGGACCCGACCCGGACGACCCGGCCGGCGGCTGGCTGCTGCGGGTCGTGGCCCTCGACGGGCGGCGGGTGTCCCGCCTGGCGGTCTCCCCGGCCCGCCTGCCCGAGCCCCGGCGCGAGGTCACGGCCCCGCTCCCGCCCGTGCCCACCCGACCCGCCGGCCCGTCATGACGGACGCCGGGGCTTGCTGACAGAATTGCCGGCATGTCCGACGTACCCGCCCGCCCGCGCGTCTTCTCCGGCATCCAGCCGACGGCCGACTCGTTCCACCTCGGCAACTACCTGGGCGCGGTACGGCACTGGGTGGCCCTGCAGGACAGCCACGACGCGTTCTACTGCGTGGTGGACCTGCACGCGATCACCGCCGGGCACGACCCGAAGGTGCTCAAGCAGCGCAGCCGGGTCGCCGCCGCGCAGCTCTTCGCGGTCGGCCTCGACCCCGAGCGCAGCACCCTCTTCGTCCAGTCGCAGGTGCCCGAGCACCCGCAGCTGGCCTGGGTGCTCGGCTGCATCACCGGCTTCGGCGAGGCGAGCCGGATGACCCAGTTCAAGGACAAGTCCCAGAAGCAGGGCAGCGAGCGGGCCAGCGTCGGCCTGTTCACCTACCCGATCCTGCAGGCGGCCGACATCCTGCTCTACCAGGCCCACGCGGTGCCGGTCGGCGAGGACCAGCGGCAGCACCTGGAGCTCTCGCGCGACCTGGCCCAGCGGTTCAACTCGCTGTTCGGCCCGACCTTCACGGTGCCCGCCCCGCACATCGTCAAGGACACCGCGAAGATCACCGACCTGCAGGACCCGACGGCCAAGATGTCGAAGTCGTCCTCCTCCCCGGCCGGCATCATCGACCTGCTGGAGGACCCGGCCCGCTCGGCCAAGAAGATCCGCTCGGCGGTCACCGACACCGGCCGCGAGATCGTCTTCGACGCCGAGGGCAAGCCCGGCATCTCCAACCTGCTGACCATCTACTCGGCGCTCTCCGGGCGCGGCATCGACGACCTCGTCGCCGCGTACGACGGCAAGGGCTACGGCGACCTGAAGAAGGACCTCGCCGAGGTGGTGCGGGAGTTCGTCACTCCGATCCAGGAGCGCACCCGCGCCTACCTCGACGACCCGGCGCAGCTCGACAAGCTGCTCGCGCAGGGCGCGGAGAAGGCCCGCGTGGTCGCCGCCGAGACGCTGCGCACCGCGTACGAGCGGATCGGCTTCTTCCCGCCGGTCCGGTTCGAGTAGCGGCCCGGCGGGAACGGGTGTCGCAGTCGGTGGCCGGAGGGATGGCGCGCAGCGTGGATGGAAGGGACGGGTCGCCGGACGCCGGTGACACCATCCAGATCGGGATCGCGGTCGACATCCCCGAGCCGTGGGGCGGGATCCTCACCCGCCGGCGGATCGAGGCCGGCGACCCGCAGGCCGTCCCGGCGCACGTCACCCTGCTCGGGCCCACCGAGATCCCGGTGCGCGCGCTGCCGGCCGTCGAGGAGCACCTGGCCCGGGTGGCGGCCACCCACCTGCCGTTCACCCTGCACCTGCGGGGCACCGGCACGTTCCGGCCGGTCACCCAGGTGGTCTTCGTGGCGGTGGCCGCGGGGATCAGCGAGTGCGAGCTGCTCGCCGCGGCCATCAACGCGGCCCCCGAGCTGCACCGCGAGGCGCGCTTCCCGTACCACCCGCACGTCACCGTGGCCCAGGACGTGCCGCCCGAGGTGCTCGACAAGGCGTACGAGGACCTGGCTGACTTCTCCGCCCTCTTCGAGGTCGAGGCGTTCACCCTGTTCTCGCACAGCGGGGCCACCCGGTGGCAGCCCCGCCGCGACTTCCGCCTCGGCGGCTGAGCTGAGCGCGCGGCCGGCCTGTCTCCGGGGGGCGGGCGGATCGGCGAGGATGTCGGGGTGAACGTCATCGGCCGGATCGAGGCGGTGCTCGGCCGCCGCGTCGACGCGGCCCGGGTCCGGTCGTCGGCCTTCGACCACGTGTGGCGCGCCGGCACGCTCTACGCCAACCTCCTCGCCGGCCGGTTGGCCGCCGCGATCGCCTACTACGGCTTCTTCGCCGTGTTCGCGCTGGCCCTGGTCGGCTATTGGATCTTCGGCACGATCCTCCAGGACAACCGTGAGGTGAGCAGGGCGGCGGCCGACTTCCTGGACGAGAACCTGCCCTTCCTCGACGCCAAGCAGATCGCCGAGAGCAGCAACACCGTCGGGGTGATCGGCCTGGTCATCCTGGTCTTCACCGGGATCGGCTGGGTCGAGGCGATCCGCTCCTCGCAGCGGCTCATGTACGGCTTCAACCAGCAGCCCGGCAACCTGGTGATCCGCCGCCTGGTCGACCTGGGCGTGCTGGTCGCGGTCTTCGTGCTGCTCGGCATCTCGGTGGCCGCCGTGGACGCGCTGGAGTCGCTGCTGCGCTTCCTGCTGCGCAGCACCGGATCGGTCGGGTTGACCACGGTCAGCGCGGTGCTCAGCGTGGTGGTCAACGCGGTGCTGGCCACCGCGCTGCTGGTGGCGGTGCCCCGGCTGCGGATGAGCCGCCGCCGGCTGCGTCCCGCCGTGCTGACGGTCGCCGTCGGCATCACGCTGCTCAACACGGTGGGGCGCTACTACGTGGTGCGCACCGAGCGGAACCCGGCCTACACCGTCGTGGCCACGGCGGTGGGGCTGCTGCTCTACCTCTACCTGCTCAACCAGATGGTGCTCTTCGGCGCGGCGCTGGCCGCCACGAGTCGCTACGGGCGGGTGGTGGACCTGGCCGAGGGTGGCGGCGGGCGGTACGTGGACGTCGAGGTCGACGAGGACACCGACCCGGGCACGCCGGGAGGGGCGGGATGAGCACCCGGATCCGGATCGAGCAGGACTCGGCGGTGCCGCCGTACGAGCAGGTGCGCGGGCAGCTCGCCGCGATGATCGGCGACGGCCGCCTGCCGGTCGGCACCCGCCTGCCCGCGGTCCGGCAGCTCGCCGCCGACCTGGGCCTGGCCGTGAACACCGTGGCGCGGGCGTACCGGGAGCTGGAGTCGGCCGGGCTGGTGCAGACGCGCGGGCGGCACGGCACCGTGGTGGCCCCCGGCCGCGACGACGCCACCGACCGCCTGCACCGCGCCGCCACGGCGTACGCCGCCGAGGCGCTCCGCCTGGGCGTCCCGCCGGACCGCGCCGTCGCCCTGGTCCGTGCGGCTCTGGACGCCGGTACGCACGGGTGAGAGCGACCGCCGGAGAGGGGGGAGTTGGCGCGAATGAGGCGCACGTCCGCGCCGCCACCGACCATGATGGGCCGGTGGGCGCACTCATGACACTGGACCTGCCGGACGACTCGCCGATGCTGGGCCTGCCGTGGATCATCACCTTCGGCCCGCTCGGCGACGACGACGAGTGGGAGCCGGTGGTCTGCGGCCCGTACGAGCGGCCGCACGCTCTCGCCCTGGCCGAGGCGGTGGTGGCCGAGGAGCAGCTCATGGCGGTGGTGGAGCCGCTGCTGCCGGCGCTCACGCCCGAGGAGATCCGCAGCGAGATCGCCGCGGCGCAGATCGCCGCCGAGGACGAGGCGGCCCAGGTGGACCAGGCCGACCTCTACGGCGACTTCGAGGACGTGATCGACGAGGAGTTGGAGCTGGCCGCCGAGCGGGAGCCGCAGCCGACGGCCCCGCCCAGCCGGGACGAGGTCCGGGCCGGGCTCGCCCGGATCGCCGAGCTGCTGACCAGCCGGGGAGCCTGAGGGCTCATTTCGGCGGCCCGTCGAGCACGCAGAACTCGTTGTCCTCCGGGTCGGCGAGCACCACGAAGCCCTCCGTGCCGGTCTGCCCGACGTCGACGCGCCGGGCGCCGAGCCCGATCAGCCGGTCGACCTCGGCCGCCGCGTCCCCGTCGGAGACCAGGTCCAGGTGCAGCCGGTTCTTGCCGTGCTTCGGGGTGCCGCTGCCCTGCAACCAGACGGTCGGGCCGGGCCGGCCGGGCGGCGGATAGAGCCTCGCGTTGCCGTCGCCGCCCCGGCGGACGGTGTAACCGAGGGCGGCCGACCAGAAGTCGATCATCCGGTCGAGGTCGCCGATGTCGAGGGTGTACTGCGCCACGTGTGCGGTCATCGCCCCGTGGTACCCCGACGGTCCCAGATGGACACCGGCCCCTCGGGAACGAGTCCCCGAGGGGTCGGCGCCACCTCACCCCCCACCACAAGGGGTCGGTAGCCCAGCCGCCCGTCGGCGCGGGGCACAACGGACGACCAGGTCAATGACGGGTTACCCGGCTCAGCGCCGTTCGAACCACGCAGCCGCGTCCACCGGCAGAACGTGCCCGTCGCCCCGCTCGGTGAGGTCGGCGCTGGCGACGACCGGCCGGCCGTGACCGGCGACCGTCACCTCCGCGCCACTGAGGTTGACCACGCAGGTCAGCTCGGCGTTCCCGGCGGAGCGGCGGAACGCGAGCACCCCGGGCTCGGTCTCCAGCCAGGTGATGCCGCCCGTGCCGGCCAGGGCCGGGTGCTCGTGCCGGATCCGCAGCGCGGCCCGGTAGAGCTCCAGCGTCGAGCCGGTCACCCCGGCCTGGGTGGCCACCGAGAGGGCCCGCCAGGTCGCCGGGGCCGGCAGCCAGCTCAGCGCGCTGCCCTCCGGGCCGAAGCCGTACGGGGCCAGCTCGCCGCTCCACGGGATCGGCACCCGGCAGCCGTCCCGGCTCTCCCCGGTGCGCAGGAACGCGGGGTCCTGCCGCAGCTCGTCGGGGAGGTCCAGCACCTCGGGCAGGCCCAGCTCCTCGCCCTGGTAGACGTAGGCGCAGCCGGGCAGGGAGAACATCAGCAGGGCGGCGGCCCGGGCACGGCGCAGGCCGACCTCGCCGTCGCCGTAGCGGGTGACGTGCCGCTGCCGGTCGTGGTTGGAGAGCACCCAGGTGGTCGGGGCGCCCACGATCGTCGACTCGGCGAGCGCCGTGTCGATCACCTTGCGGAACGAGTCGGCCGACCAGGTGGCGTCGAGGAAGTCGAAGCTGAACGCCTGGTGCAGCTCGTCCGGGCCGATGTAGCGGGCCAGCCGCTGCGGGGTCTCCGCCCACGCCTCGGCGACCGCCATCCGCCCGCCCGGGTAGCTGTCCAGGATCGGCCGCCAGGCGCGGTAGATGTCGTGCACCTCGTCCTGGTCGAAGTAGGGCAGGCGGCCCTTGCCCAGCAGCTCGGACTGGCGCCGGCCGGTGGTCATCGAGTTGAAGCCGACGTCCGGCAGCCCCTCGGCCTTGATCATCCCGTGCGCCACGTCGATCCGGAAGCCGTCCACGCCCCGGTCGAGCCAGAACCGCAGGATGTCCTCGAACTCGGCGCGCACCTCGGGGTGGCGCCAGTTCAGGTCGGGCTGGGCCGGGTCGAACAGGTGCAGGTACCACTGGCCGTCGGGCACCCGGGTCCACGCGGGGCCGCCGAAGATGCTCTCCCAGTCGTTCGGCGGCAGCTCGCCCCGCTCGCCCCGGCCCTCGGCGAAGAGGTAGCGCTCGCGCTCGGGGGAACCGGGGCCGGCGGCGAGGGCCACGGTGAACCAGGGGTGCGCGCTGGAGGTGTGGTTGGGCACCAGGTCCACGATGATCCGCAGGCCCAGGGCATGCGCGTCGGTGATCATCGCGTCGAAGTCGGTCAGGTTGCCGAAGAGCGGGTCCACGTCCCGGTAGTCGGCCACGTCGTAGCCGGCGTCGACCTGGGGCGAGGTGTAGAAGGGGGTCAGCCAGAGCGCGTCCACCCCGAGTTCGCGCAGGTACGGCAGGCGCTGCCGGATGCCCTGGAGATCCCCGACGCCGTCACCGTTCGCGTCCGCGAAGCTGCGGACGTACACCTGGTAGACGACCGCGGACCGCCACCAGTCGTCGTCGGCGGTCAGCGGCGTGGGGTGGGGGGCGGAGGTCATCGGTGTGGATCCCCGTTCTCTGGCGCGGGACGGCAGGGCGTCTGAGCAGAATGCCGCTCAGTCGCTGCAAGAGTCAAGCATTCCTTGCGCAAGAACTGACGGCAAGGGTCAGGCGGGGACCGCCAGGGTGGGGTCGACCGAGGAGGGGCGCTGGCGCTTCGCGCCACCGGCCGGGCGGGCCACCGCGGTCGAGCCGCGCACCACCAGCTCGGGGCGGAACAGGTACTCGGAGTTCGGGGCGGCGTGCCCGTTGATCTCGTCGACCAGGGCGCGGACGGCGGCCACCGCCATGGCCGCGACCGGCTGCCGCATGGTGGTCAGCGGCGGGTCGGTGAAGGCCATCAGCGGAGAGTCGTCGTAGCCGACCACCGAGACGTCGTCGGGAACGCTGAGGCCGCGCTGCCGGGCGGCCCGGATCGCGCCCAGCGCCATCAGGTCCGAGCCGCAGACCAGGCCGGTGACGCCACGCTCGATGAGCCGGCTCGCGGCGGCCTCGCCGCCCTCGACGCCGAACAGGGAGAGCTCGGCCAGCTCGCCGACCTCCGCCTCGGTGGTGCCGACGAGCCGGTTCATCGCAGCGCGGAAGCCGGCCACCCGGCGCTGCACCGGCACGAAGCGGTCCGGGCCGGTGATCAGGCCGATCCGCCGGTGGCCGAACGCCACCAGGTGCGCGACGGCCAGCTCGGTGGCCTCGCCGTCGTCGCACGAGACGAAGGGCGCCGAGATGCCGGGCGCGTACCCGTTGATCATGACGATCGGCAGCGGGCGGGCGATCAGGGCGCGGTACCGGTCGTGGTTGGCGGCGGTGTCGGCGTGCAGGCCGGACACGAAGACGATCCCGGAGACCTGCCGGTCGAGCAGCATCTCGACGTACTCGTCCTCGGTGACCCCACCGGGGGTCTGCGTGCAGAGCACCGGGGTGAAGCCGCTCTGCGCCAGCGTCGACTCGATGACCTGGGCGAAGGCCGGGAAGATCGGGTTGTCCAGCTCGGGCACGACGAGGCCGACCAGCCCGGCGCTGCGCTTGCGCAGCCGGGCGGGGCGCTCGTAGCCGAGCACGTCGAGGGCGGTGAGGACGGCCTGCCGGGTCTCGGGGGCCACTCCGGGGCGGTCGTTGAGCACCCGCGACACCGTGGCCTCGCTGACTTCGGCCTGTTGGGCGATGTCGGACAGTCGAGCGCGCATGGCGGCACTTTAGCTCACGGGCAAGTTCTTGCGTACGCTCCTGCAAACCCTTCCATTATCTGCAACGTCTTGCTAACGTCCCCGCAACATGCGAGACCAGCGGCGCAACATCCCCGCGCCGGTCAGCAAGAACTTTCCGAGGTTTCCACTGGCGAGCCGCCCTTCCCCCGGCGCGCCGCCATGACGACAGGAGTACCGATGCGCATCCGTACCGCGGGTGTGGTCGCTGTCCTCGGCCTGGCGCTCGCCGCGTCCGGCTGCGGCGGCGGTGACAGCGACAAGCCGGCCGCCAAGGAGTCCGCCAAGGCCACCGGCGGCAAGCTGGTCATCTGGGCCGACGACAAGCGGACCGCGGCCCTGAAGCCGTTCGCCGAGGAGTTCGGCAAGGAGAACGGCGTGACCGTCGAGGTCCAGGCCGTCTCCAAGGACCTGCAGACCAACTTCGTCACCGCCTCGCAGCAGGGCAGCGGCCCGGACGTCGTGGTCGGCGCGCACGACTGGATCGGCAACATGGTCCAGAACGGCGCCATCGACCCGGTGCAGCTCGCCGCCGAGCAGAAGAGCGCGTTCAACGAGACCGCGATCAAGGCGGTCACCTTCAACGGCCAGCTCTACGGCGTCCCCTACGCCACGGAGAACATCGCGCTGATCCGCAACACCGAGCTGGCCCCCGAGGCGCCGAAGACGATCGAGGACCTGGTCGCCGCCGGCAAGAAGCTCAAGGCCGAGAAGAAGGCCAGCGAGATCCTCTGCCTCCAGTCCGGCCAGAACGGCGACGCCTACCACATCTACCCGCTGTACACCTCGGGCGGCGGCTACCTGTTCGGCACCGCGGCCAACGGCGACTACGACCCGAAGGACCTGGGCGTGGGCAAGCCGGAGTCGATCGCGGCCTTCCAGAAGATCGCGAAGCTCGGTGAGAAGGGCGACGGCGCGCTGAAGCGCTCCATCACCGGCGAGAACTCCATCGCCACCTTCACCGGCAAGAAGTGCGCCTTCCTGGTCTCCGGCCCGTGGGCCATCGCGGACGCGAAGAAGGCCAACATCAAGTACGACATCTCCCCGGTCCCCGGCTTCGCCGGTGGCAAGGAGGCCCAGCCGTTCGTGGGCGTGCAGGCCTTCTACGTCGCTGCCAAGGGCAAGAACAAGGCCCTGGCGCAGGAGTTCGTCACCAACTACGTGACCAAGCCCGAGCTGGCCGTCGCGCTGTACAAGGCCGAGCCGCGCCCGCCGGCGCTGACCGCCGCCTTCGACCAGGTGAAGGGCGAGGACGCGGACCTGGCCAAGTTCTCCGAGGCCGGCAAGAATGGCCAGGTGCTCCCGGCGATCCCGGCCATGGCCGCGATCTGGGACCCGTTCGGCAAGGCGGAGGCCGCCATCATCGGCGGCGCCGACCCGGCCAGGACGATCACCGCCGCGGGCAAGACCATCGCGGGTCAGATCAAGTAATGAGCACGTCGCTGTCCGGCCCGGGGTCTGCTGAGCAGGCCCCGGGCCGGGAGCCCGTTCGCCGCGGGCTCCCGCGCACGCCCCGTACCGCGCGGAACCACGCGCCGATCACCGCGACCGGCCTCGTCGTCAAGGTGGTCCTGCTCGGCCTGGTGGCCGGGATCGCGATCTGGGCGGCGTTCCCGCTCGTCGAGGCCGAGCACTGGGTCGGACTGGCGATCCTCGCCGCCACCACGGCGGGCCTGTTCTACCTCTACCTGAGCCGGCGGCACATCCCGGCCAAGTACCTGGTCCCCGGCACGATCTTCCTGATCGCCTTCCAGGTCTTCCCGGTGCTCTACACCGCGAGCACCGCGTTCACGAACTTCGGCGACGGCCACCGCGGCAGCAAGGACGACGCGATCGTCGCCATCCAGACCTCCTCGGTGCAGCAGGTCCCCGGCTCCACCGAGTACTCCCTCTCCATCGCCACGAAGGGCGACCCGGCCACCGGCGCGCTGGTGTTCCTGCTCAGCGACCCGAAGACCAGGGAGGTCTTCGCCGGTGACGCGGGCGGGCTACGCAAGCTCGACGCCGCGGACGTCACGGTCAGCCCGACCGGCAAGATCACCGAGGCCGCCGGCTACACCGTGCTCAACTTCGGTCAGGCCAGCGGGCGCAGCAAGGACATCACCGACCTGGTGGTGCCGACCGCCGGCGGCGCGGTCCGCTCCAACGGACTGTCCCGCGCCTACGAGGGCAAGGCCGTGCGGGCGTACGACGCGGGCTGCGACTGCGTCAGGGACAGCGAGACGGGCAGGACCTGGACCGCCGACCCGGCGAACGGCTCCTTCGTCGCCGCCGACGGCGAGCGGCTCGCCCAGGGCTGGAAGGTCAACGTCGGGCTGAAGAACTTCACCCGCGTGCTCACCGACCCGGACATCTCCGGCCCGTTCTTCGGCACCCTGCTGTGGAACTTCGCCTTCGCGATCGGCTCTACCGGGCTCACCTTCCTGCTCGGCATGGCCATCGCGCTCGCCCTGCACTCGCCCCGGATGCGCGGCACCAACTTCTACCGGGTGCTGCTGATCCTGCCGTACGCCATGCCGTCGTTCGCCATGCTGCTGGTCTGGCGGGACATGTTCAACACCGACTTCGGCCTGGTCAACGACCTGTTCGGGCTGGACATCGACTGGTTCGGCGGCACCTGGTCGGCCCGGATCGCGGTGCTGCTCGTGCAGCTCTGGCTGGGCTACCCGTACATGTTCCTGGTGGCCACCGGAGCGCTGCAGGCGATCCCGCGGGAGCTCACCGAGGCCACCTCGGTCGACGGTGCCAGCCCGTGGCAGTCCTTCCGGGCGGTCACCCTGCCGCTGCTGCTGGTCGCGCTCTCCCCGCTGCTGATCGCGTCGTTCGCCTACAACTTCAACAACGTCAACGCGATCCTGTTCACCACCGAGGGCGGCCCGTTCGCGCCGGACAACCCGACCAACGGCGCCACCGACCTGCTCATCACCTACACCTACCGGCTGGCCTTCGGCGCGCAGGGCGCCGAGTACGGACTGGCCACCACGGTTTCGATCTTCATCTTCGCGATCGTGGCGATCGTGGCGGCGATCAGCTTCTCGCGGACCCGCAAGCAGGAGGAGGTCTACTCGTGACCACCTTGTCGGACGCCGCCGTCGCCAACCGGGCCGGGGGAAGGTCGAAGAGCCGCTGGTTCGCCCAGGTGGGCTGGCGGCACGTGGTCGGGGCGCTGGCCGTGGCGTTCAGCCTCTTCCCGATCCTGTTCGTGATCTCCGCGGCGCTCAACCCGCTCGGCACGCTCTCGTCGACGGAGTTGCTGCCGACCGGGGCGTCCCTGGAGAACTTCACCAACCTGTTCCAGAAGACGCCGTTCGCCCACTGGTTCCTCAACTCGCTGCTGCTCGCCGGCGTGGCCAGCTTCGCGTCGATCTTCCTGTCGGCGCTGGCGGCGTACGCGTTCTCCCGGATGCGGTTCGCCGGTCGCCGGGTCGGGCTGCTCGCGCTGCTGCTGATCCAGATGTTCCCGCAGTTCCTGGCCATCGTGGCGATCTTCCTGATCTTCACGACGGTCACCGACCTGTGGCCGGTGATCGGCTTCAACACCCCGTGGGGGCTGTTCCTGCTCTACATGGGCACCGCGCTCGGCGCGAACACCTGGCTGATGAAGGGCTTCTTCGACACCCTGCCGAAGGAGCTGGACGAGTCGGCGACCATGGACGGCGCCTCGCACGCCCAGGTCTTCTTCCGGATCATGATGCCGCTGGTGGCGCCGATCCTGGCGGTGACCGGGCTGCTCGCCTTCATCGGCTCGATCAACGAGTTCATCATCGCCAACGTGTTCCTCACCGAGCCGAACTCGAAGACCCTGGCGGTCGGGATGTTCGGCATGGTGGCGGGCGAGCGCAACAACAACTTCGGGATGTTCGCGGCGGGCACCCTGCTCACCGCCATCCCGACGGTGCTGGTGTTCCAACTGCTCCAGCGCTACATCGTCTCCGGCCTCACCGCCGGAGCCGTCAAGGGCTGAGCCTCCTCGGCTCACGCTGCGGCAAGGGCGTCGTGTCGACGTACACCGGAGCGGTTTCCGGGCGGACCGCCGCGGTCGGGTGACCGGCCGCGGCGGGTGCCCGCCCCACTCCCTGTCCTCGACGACGCGAAAGGCACGCCCGTGTCCCTCCAGCCCCACCACGACGGATCCGCCACCTACGTCCCCGAGCAGGAACCCGCCCTCGGGCAGACCGTCCCCGTCTTCGTCCGGGTGCCGACCGGCGCCGACGTCCGCCAGGTGCACGTCCGGACCACCGGTGACGGCGAGCCGCGCTTCGCCGAGGCGGTGGTCGACCGCACCGAGGGCGGTGACGTGTGGTGGCGGGCCGAGGTCGAGGTCCGCAACCCGGTCAGCAACTACCGCTTCCTGCTCGACGGCGCGGCGGGCGCCCGCTGGCTGAACGCGGCCGGCCTCGTCGGCCACGACGTGCCGGACAACGGCGACTTCAAGCTGGTCAGCTACGCGTCGCCGCCGGCCTGGGCCCGGGACGCGGTGATCTACCAGATCTTCCCGGACCGGTTCGCCCGCTCGGCCGCCGCGGCGGGCCGCACGGCGCCGGACTGGGCGATCCCGTGCGACTGGGACACGCCGGTGATCGGGCGGGGCCCGGAGACCCCCCGCCAGTTCTACGGCGGCGACCTCGACGGGGTCACCGAGCGGCTGGATCACCTGGACCGGCTCGGTGTGAACACCGTCTACCTCACGCCGATCTTCCCGGCCCGCTCCAACCACCGGTACGACGCGGCGAGCTTCGACACCGTCGACCCGCTGCTCGGCGGGGACGCCGCCCTGGCCCGGCTGGCCGACGCGGTGCACGCCCGGGGCTGGCGGCTGCTCGGCGACATCACGAGCAACCACACCGGCGACGCCCACCACTGGTTCACGGCCGCCGTCTCCGACGTGCACGCGCCCGAGCGGGAGCTGTACTACTTCGACCTGCCCGGCGGGGATTTCGAGTCGTGGAACGGGGTCACGTCGCTGCCGAAGCTCAACTGGGGCAGCGCCGAGCTGCGCCGCCGCTTCGCGACCGCCGAGGACTCGCTGCTGCGCCGCTGGCTGCGCCCGCCGTACGCGCTGGACGGCTGGCGGGTGGACGTGGCGAACATGACCGGCCGGCGGGGTGCCGACGCGTACACGCACGAGGTGGCGCGGCTGCTGCGGGAGGTGGTCGCCGACACCCGGGCCGACGCGCTGCTGCTCGCCGAGCACGGCCACGACCACACCGGTGACCTGGACCGCGACGGCTGGCACGGCACCATGAACTACGTCGGCTTCACCGACCCGGTGTGGTCCTGGCTGCGCCGGGGCGACGGCACGCTGCCGAACTTCCTCGGCACCCCGGGCGGGGTGCGGCGGCGGGACGGGGGCGCGGTGCTGGCCACCATCAACACCTACCGGTCGCTGATCTCGTGGCGGTCGTACACGCACTCGTGGCAGCTGCTCGGCTCGCACGACTCCGCGCGGATCCGGACGGTGGTCGGTGACGCGGCCCGGCAGGAGGTGGCCGCCGGCCTGCTCGCCACCATGCCCGGCACGCCGATCGTCTTCGCGGGCGACGAACTGGGCCTGACCGGCGCCAACGGGGAGGGCTCGCGTACCCCGATGCCGTGGCACCGGCCGGAGAGCTGGGACGGGCGCACCTTCGACACGTACCGGTCGCTGCTGGCGCTGCGCCGTGGCGAGCCGGCCCTGCGGCACGGCGGCCTGCGCTGGGTGCACGCCGACGCGGACACGCTGGTCTTCCTCCGCGAGGCGCCGGCCGGCGCGGTGCTGGTGCTGGCCCGCCGCGCGGCCGGCGCCCCGGTCCGGCTGACCGGCCTGCCGGCCGGCGAGAACGTGTACGGCGGCGCCCCGGCACTGCGCCCCGACGCGGACGGCGCCGTCATCCTCCCGGCGGACGGCCCCACCTTCCAGGTGTGGCGCCTCGCCTGAAGCCGAAGGAAGGCCCCCTCTCCACGCCCACGGTGGAGGAGGGGGCCTCTCCTAACCGCGGTGGGCGGCCAGGATGGCGCGGACGCCGGTCAGGTAGGTGTGCCGGTCCGGGGAGCCGGTCAGGATCCGCTGCAGGAGATATCCGGGGACCAGGGCGAACAGGGCCGCGCCGACCGCTTCCGGGTCGGCGTCGGCGGGCAGCTCGCCAGCTGTTCGGGCGCGCCGGGCCAGCGTGGCGAAGTGGGTGCGGAAACCGGCGTACGTGCGGCCGACGAACTCGGCCAGCACCGGGTCCCGTTGCGCCTCGCCCCACACCTGGATGGCCAACGGCAGCACGCCGTCCGGGCCGGTCTGCGCGTCGACGTAGGTGAGGGCCCGGTCCAGCGCGTCGACAAGCGGCAGCGGCGGATCGGCCGCGGCCAGTTCGGCGAAGAGCCCGTCGGCGCCGCCGATCACCGACTGGGCGATCGCCGTGATCAGGTCGTTCTTGCTCGGGAAGTAGCGGTAGACCGCGCCGACCGAGAGCCCGGCCTCCCTGATCACGTCCTGCATCGAGGTGTTGTGGAAGCCGTCGCGCCGGAAACAGCGCCGGGCCGCGTCGAGGATCTGCTGGCGGCGGGCCGCGAGGTGTTCGTCCGATACGCGTGGCACGACCCACAGTCTAAAGCGAACGTTCGTTCTTGACGGCGGACCGTCCGGCGGCGCACCCTCAGCTCAAGAGAACGAACGTTCGTTTTAAGGAGGCGGCGATGCCCGCTCACCCGTACCGGCCCCGCTCGCCCTGGCTACTCGCCGCCCTGCTCGCCAGCCTCACGGTCGTGGCGCAGGCGCTGCTCGTACCCCTCTTCGCGGCGCCGGCCACCCACCTGGCGCCGCGCGACCTCCCGATCGCCGTCGCCGGGCCGGCGCCCGCGGCCACCGAGCTGGCCGCCCGGCTCACGGCGGCCCGCCCCGGCGGCTTCGCCGTCACCACGCTGCCGGACGCGGCGGCCGCCGACCGGGCGCTGCGCGACCGGGAGGCGTACGCCGCCTTCGTGGTCGGCCCGGACGGCGTCGCCCTGCACACCGCGCCGGCCGCGAGCCCGACCGTCGCGGCCCTGCTCACCGAGGCCGCCACGCAGCTCTCCGCCGGCCGCCCGGTGCCGGTGGTGCAGGTCGTGCCGGCCGTCCCGGACGACCCGCGGGGGGCCGGTTTCGCCGCCGGGTTCCTGCCGCTGGCGCTGGCCGGCATGCTGGCCGGGGCCCTGCTCACCGTGCTGGTCGCCCGGCGCGCGGCACGGCTGGCCGGCCTGATCGGCTATGCCGTCCTGGCCGGCCTCGTGGGGACCGCGGTGCTGCACGGCTGGCTCGGCGTCATCGACGGCGACCTGTGGCGCGAGGCGGGCGCCATCGGGCTGTTCGCGCTGGCCGCGGCGGGCACCGTGGCGGGCCTCGGCGCGCTCCTCGGCGCTCCCGGGATCGGGCTCGGCGCGCTGCTCGTCTTCCTGGTCGGCAACCCGCTCTCGGCGGTGGGCGCCGCGCCCGAGCTGCTGCCGCAACCCTGGGGGACCGTGGGGCAGTTCCTGCCGGTCGGTGCGGGCGGCACGCTGCTGCGCTCGGCGGCCTTCTTCGACGGGGCGGGAGCCGGCCGGCCGTTGGCCGTGCTGGCCGGGTACGCGCTCGCCGGCCTGGCCCTGGTCCTCGTCGGCCGCCGGTCCGTCCGCGTGGGCGCGGTCAGCCCGGAGCCGGCCGGACGGCCCGCCGAGGTCACGGTATGACGGCACCTCGGCGGGCCGGCTACTACAAAGCGTCGTTGAGGGGGGAGGATGGCCGGCGTGGAAGCTCTTCGACTGATCCTTCTCTACGTCCATCTGATCGGCTTCGCGATGCTGCTCGGCGGCTCGATCGCCCAGTACGTCAGCGGCCGGCTCCGGATCAACGCGGCCATGCTCTGGGGCTCGGTGATCGGCCTGCTGACCGGAATCGGGCTGTCCGCCCCGCTGCGCGACGGCGACGAGCCGGCACCGGCCAAGCTTGTTACCAAGTTGGTGCTCGCGCTGCTGATCTTTGTCATGGTCTTCTTCGCCCGTAAGCGGGAGTCCGTGAACCGCGGGCACTTCCTCGCGATCATCGGGTTGACGCTGGTCAATGCGGCGGTGGCGGTCTTCTGGCGTTAGCCCTCCGGCGCAGCGGGAAGACCACGGGAAACGGACGTTCGCGACACCTCTCCGGAAGGCCGCGGGCACGAAAGGTGATGTGCCCCACGCATCGGTTACGTAGGGGTAACGACCGCCCAACAGTCGTGCACGATTGTCGGCCGGTGGGTGGGCGCGGGCGTACGCTCCCGTCCGTAACGTGGGACGCCGGCGGCACACCGCAGGCCGGCGCAAGGGCTGCCACCGCGCACGACGCGGTGTGCAATGGGAAGGAGACGTCTTGCGCGCTGTGCGTGGGATGCGGATCGCCTCCGCCATCGTGGCGGGTGGCCTCGTGCTGGGCGCCGCCGCTTGTGGTGAGGCTCCCAAGGACGACAACAACGCCGGGGGCAACGGCGGCAAGAAGTTCAGCGCCTGCATGGTGACGGACGTCGGCGGCATCGATGACAAGTCCTTCAACACCTCGGCCTGGAAGGGCCTTCAGGAGGCGAAGAAGGAGAACGACAACATCGACATCAAGAACGTCCAGTCGAAGGCCGAGGCGGACTACGAGGTCAACCTGACCGGGTTCGTCAACCAGAAGTGCGACTTCATCCTGGCCGTCGGTGGCCTGATGCAGGACGCCACCAAGAAGATCGCCACGGCGAACCCGAACCAGCAGTTCGGCATCGTGGACGCGAACCCGGGCGTGGACAACGTCTACCCGATGCAGTTCGACACCGCGCAGGCCGCCTTCCAGGCCGGTTACCTGGCCGCCGGGCTGAGCAAGTCGGGCAAGGTCGGCACCTACGGTGGTCTCCCGATCCCGCCGGTCACCATCTTCATGGACGGCTTCGCCGACGGCGTGGCGTACTACAACAAGGCCAAGAACAAGAACGTCCAGGTCATCGGCTGGGACAAGGCCACCCAGAAGGGCTCCTTCACCAACGACTTCGTCAAGCAGGACGAGGGCAAGAAGGTCTCCGACGCGCTGGTCGCCCAGGGCGCGGACATCATCATGCCGGTCGCCGGCGGCGCCGGCCTCGGCACCACCGCCGCGGCGCAGGCATCCAACGGCAAGTACTCGGTCGTGTGGGTGGACGTCGACGGCTGCGAGAGCACCCCGAACTGCCCGGCGCTGGTCACCACGGTCGTCAAGAACATCCCGGACGCCGTCAAGGACGCCGTGCTGAAGGCCGCCAACGGCGAGAAGCTGCAGGCCAAGCCGGGCTTCGTCGGCACCCTGGCCAACAACGGTGTCTCGATCGCCCCGTACCACGACTTCGACAGCAAGGTCCCGGCGGACCTGAAGGCCGAGGTCGACAAGATCAAGGCGGACATCGCCGCCGGCACCATCACGGTCACCTCGAAGGCCCAGCCGACCAAGTGACCGCTCCGCCGACCCCCGCGGTGAGATCATCGGCAGCGGGGGCCGGCGGGCACCAGATCTGACGATCCGGCCGCCTCGGCGCACGCGGGAAGCCCCGCGCGGCGTCGGGGCGGCCGATCACCTTGATCCCCCACTGACCCCCACCCGGCGCGGTGGCGGCGCGGCAGCCGCTACGCTGCACCATCGCTCGCACTCCAGGAGGTTGCGCTGAGACTCGAACTGCGCGGCATCACCAAGCGGTTCGGTGATCTGGTCGCCAACGACCACATCGACCTGACGGTGGAGCCTGGAGAGATCCACGCCCTGCTCGGCGAGAACGGCGCCGGCAAGTCGACCCTGATGAACGTGCTCTACGGGCTGTACCAGCCCGACGAGGGCGAGATCCTGGTCGACGGCAAGCCGCTGAAGCTGAAGGGCCCGTCCGACGCGATCGCCGCCGGGATCGGCATGGTGCACCAGCACTTCATGCTGGTGCCCGTCTTCACCGTGGCCGAGAACGTGATGCTCGGCGCGGAACAGACCAGGGGGAGCTTCACCGGCATCCTCGACCGGCGGCGGGCCCGGCGCGAGGTCGCCGAGGTCTCCGAGCGGTACAACCTCCGGGTCGACCCGGACGCGGTGATCGAGGACCTGCCGGTCGGCATCCAGCAGCGGGTGGAGATCGTCAAGGCGCTCACCCGCGACGTCGACCTGCTCATCCTCGACGAGCCGACCGCCGTGCTGACCCCGCAGGAGACCGAGGAACTGCTCGCGGTCATGCGGTCGCTCAAGGAGGCCGGCAAGTCGATCGTGTTCATCACGCACAAGCTCGGCGAGGTCAAGGCGGTCGCCGACCGGATCACGGTGATCCGGCGCGGGAAGACGGTCGGCACCGCCGAGCCGACCGCCAGCCGCGACGAGCTGGCCGCGCTCATGGTGGGCCGCAACGTCCGGCTGACCGTGGACAAGAAGCCGGCCGAGCCCGGCAAGCCGATCCTCGAGATCGCCGGCCTGGTCGTCGACGACGACCGGCAGGTGCGCGCGGTCGACGGCATCGACCTGACCGTGCGCGCCGGTGAGGTGCTCGGCATCGCGGGCGTGCAGGGCAACGGGCAGACCGAGCTGATCGAGGCGATCATGGGCCTGCGCCCGGTGCTCGCCGGCTCGATCACCCTGGACGGCCAGGCCGTGCACGGCTGGACCACCAAGAAGGTGCTCCGCGCCGGCGTCGGGTACGTCCCGGAGGACCGCAGCGTCGACGGCCTGGTCAAGGAGTTCTCCGTCGCGGAGAACCTGGTGCTGGACATCTACGACCAGCCGCCGTTCGGCAAGGGCCTCTCGCTCAAGCCGGACGCCATCGCGAAGTCGGCGAAGGAGCGGATCGAGCAGTTCGACGTCCGCACCTCCTCGGCCGACGCGGCGGTCGGCACCCTCTCCGGCGGCAACCAGCAGAAGGTGATCGTGGCCCGGGAGCTGTCCCGGCCGCTGAAGCTCTTCATCGCCGCCCAGCCCACCCGGGGCGTGGACGTCGGCTCGATCGAGTTCATCCACAGCCGGGTCATCCGCGAACGGGACATCGGCACCGCCGTCATGGTGGTCTCCAGCGAACTGGACGAGGTGATCGGCCTGGCCGACCGGATCGCGGTCATGTACCGCGGCCGGATCATCGGCATCGTCGGCCCGGACACCCCCCGCGAGGAGATCGGCCTGCTGATGGCCGGCATCACGCCGGACACCGCCACCACGACCGCTGACCGCCCTGGCAACGAGGACGAGGCATGACCAACCCAGACCCGGTGTCGGGCTCCCCCGACAAGGAGCCGGCGACCGAGGCGCAGGAGGCGCGGACCGAGGCCCGCGCGACGCCGCCCGCGCCCGCCGGCGACACCGAGCGGGCGGTGCCCGCCACCGCGACGAAGCAGCCCCCGGCCGGGGAGCCCCGCCCCACGCTGGGCCGGCTCTTCCTGGACAACCTCTGGGCGGCCAACACGGTCACCGTGACCGTGCTCGCGGTGCTGCTGGCCATGCTTGTCGGCGCGGTGCTGATCATCGTCTCCGACCCGGAGGTGCTGGCCACCTACGGCTACATCACGGCCCGACCGGCGGACGCGCTCAACGCCAGCTGGACCGTGGTGAGCGAGGCGTACGCGAACCTCTTCAAGGGCGCCATCTTCGACCCCGACGCGGTCGGCTTCAGCGCCGCGATGGGTCCGATCTCGGAGACGCTCACCTACACCGCGCCGCTGGTATTCACCGGCCTGTCGGTGGCGCTCGCCTTCCGGGGCGGCCTGTTCAACATCGGCGCCCAGGGCCAGGCCACCATCGGCGTCGTCCTGGCCGCCGTCACCGGCTTCGCGCTGCCGCTGCCGCCCGGGGTGCACCTGCTCGTCGCGCTGATCGCCGGCGCGCTCGGCGGCGCGCTCTGGGGCTTCATCCCGGGCATCCTCAAGGCGCGCACCGGCGCCCACGAGGTGATCACCACGATCATGCTCAACTACGTGGCGGTCTACTTCCTGTCCTGGATCATCGTCCAGAGCGGGGTGCAGAACCCGAACAGGTCGGACGCGATCAGCAAGCCCGTCGAGTCCTCCGCCCAGCTGCCCCGGCTGCTCGGCGACAACCTGCGGGTGCACGCCGGCATCCTGCTCGCGGTGCTGATCACCTGGTTCATCGCCTGGCTGCTGAACCGCTCGACGCTCGGCTTCGAGCTGCGCGCGGTCGGCGAGAACCCGGACGCCGCCCGGACCGCCGGCATCAGCGTCACCAAGACCTACGTGCTGGTCATGGCGATCGCGGGCCTGCTGGCCGGCCTCGGCGGGTCGAACATGGTGCTCGGCTCGACCGCGAACGCGCTCACCCCGCTGGTGATCGCGCAGATCGGCTTCGACGGCATCCTGGTCGCGCTGCTCGGGCGGCTGAAGCCATGGGGCGTGCTGCTCGCCGCGCTGCTCTTCGGTGCGCTCCAGGCCGGCGGCAACCGGATGCAGTCGTACTCCGGGATCTCGCTGGAGCTGGTCACCGTGCTTCAGGCGCTGATCGTCATCTTCGTCGCCGCGCCGGCCCTGGTAAAGGCGATCTTCCAGCTGCGGGCCGCTCGCGCGGCCCGCTTGCAGACGAGCCTGGCGAAGGGCTGGTAAGGCAATGTCGACCATGGCTGTCCCCGATGTCGCCGTCACCGTCGACGAGGGCTTCTGGACGCGTACCCGCAAGGTCGGTGTCGTCCTGCTGGCGCTGGGCGTGCTCGCCGCCGTGCTCTTCGGCGCGCTCGCGACCGACCAGCAGGCCCGGTTCACCCTCAGCGAGACCGAGGGCGGCGCCGCCCTGGAGATCACCGGAACGGTCGGTGCGATCCTCTTCGGCGTCGTCGCCGCGGCGGCCGGCGGCGCCCTGCTCGCCGGCGTGCCGAAGCGCTGGCTCACCGTGCTGCTCGGCATCGGGCTGGTCGCCTTCGTGCTGAGCTTCCTGTGCTGGCAGGTCTCGGCCGCCCCCGAGGGGCGCAACTTCATGCCGCTGGTCAACATCGTCCGGGGCACGTTCATCCTGGCCCTGCCGCTGATCTTCGGTGCGTTGTCCGGTGTGCTCTGCGAGCGGACCGGCGTGGTCAACGTGGCGATCGAGGGCCAGCTGCTCATGGGGGCGTTCAGCGGGGCGCTCTTCGGCAGCATCTACCAGAACGTCTGGGTCGGCCTGGTGGCCGCGGCGGTCGGCGGCGCGATCATCTCGCTGCTGCTCGCCGTCTTCGCGATCCGCTACCTGGTCGACCAGGTGGTCATGGGCACCGTGCTCAACCTGTTCGCGGTCGGGGTCACCGGCTTCCTCTACGAGCGGTTGATGCAGACCGACGCGACGAAGTACAACAGCGCGCCCCGGTTCGGCAACTGGGAGATCCCGCTGCTCAAGGACATCCCGCTGATCGGCCCGGCGCTGTTCCGGGGCAACATCTTCCTCTACCTGGGTCTGCTGCTGGTGCTGGTCATCCACCTCGCGCTGTTCCGTACCCGGTGGGGTCTGCGGACCCGGTCCGTGGGCGAGCACCCGACGGCCGCCGACACGCTCGGTGTGAAGGTGCTGCGGCTGCGCTACCGCAACGTGCTGATGGCCGGGGTGGTGGCCGGCATCGGCGGTGCCTCGTACACCCTGGCGCTCTACTCGTTCACCAAGAACATGATCGGCGGTAAGGGCTTCATCGCCCTGGCCGCGTTGATCTTCGGCCGGTGGAGCCCGACCGGCGCGCTGCTCGCGGCGCTCTTCTTCGGGTTCGCCGACCAGCTCGCCACCTACCTGGGCGCGATCGGCAGCAGCATCCCGAGCCAGTTCCTCGCCATGCTGCCCTACCTGGCGACGATCCTGGCGGTGGCCGGGCTGGTCGGCAAGGTCCGGGCGCCGGCCGCTGACGGCAAGCCGTACATCAAGGGCTGACCGCCCGCGACGCAGCGTGCCCGGCGGGGTTGTACCCGCCGGGCACGGCCGTCTCCGGCCGCCGCCGCGACCGATCAGCGTGAATTGGGCAGAATGGGAGTCGTGATGGAGATCGACTGGGAGCGGCTGCGGGCCGCCGCCACCGAAGTCATGCGGCACGCGTACGCGCCCTACTCGAAGTTCCCCGTCGGGGCGGCCGCGCTGGTCGACGACGGCCGGGTGGTGGTCGGCTGCAACGTGGAGAACGCCGCGTACGGCGTGGTCCTCTGCGCCGAGTGCGGGGTCGTCTCCTCGCTGCACGCCACCGGCGGTGGCCGGCTCGTGGCGCTGTCCTGCGTCGACGCCACCGGCGAGCCGCTCATGCCGTGCGGCCGGTGCCGGCAGCTGCTGTGGGAGAACGGCGGCCCGGAGTGCCTGATCGAGACGAAGGGCCGGCCGCTGCGGATGGCCGAGCTGCTGCCGCACGCGTTCGGCGTGGAGGACCTGGAGGCCGTGGTCGGCGAGACCCCGCTGCCGGTGGTGCCGGAGCGGCTGGCCGCGTGGCGGGGGCGGGGCACGGTCTTCGTGCACCCGGACCTCTCGGCCGGGCAGCAGGTGTGGACGGCGTACTGGGAGCGGTCGGCCGGGGACACCGAGGCCGCCGAGACCGGTGTGCTGGAGGAGGGCCCGACCTGGGACGACCCGGCGGAGGCGATCACCTGGGGGCTGGCCCGGACGCCGCGCGTCGTCGTGGTGGACGCGTCGGGCACCATCTTCTGGGCCGGCGAGGGCGAACCGCCGCTGGAGATCCCGATCCGCTGGTCCCCAGCCTGAGCTGGGGCGCCGGTTCCGGAACGACGAGGAAAGATCATCTGATGAGTGCATTCACGGCGGTTGACGTCATCCGGGCCAAGCGGGACGGGGGCGTGCTGAGCGACGGCCAGATCGACTGGGTGGTCGACGCGTACACCAGGGGGCTGGTGGCCGACGAGCAGATGTCGGCGCTGGCCATGGCGATCCTGCTGCGCGGCATGACCGCGCCGGAGATCGCCCGGTGGACCGCCGCGATGATCGCCAGCGGCGAGCGGCTGGACCTGTCGCCGGTGGCCCGGCCGACCGTGGACAAGCACTCCACCGGCGGCGTCGGCGACAAGATCACCCTGCCGCTGACCCCGCTGGTCGCGGCCTGCGGCGCGGCCGTGCCGCAGCTCAGCGGCCGGGGTCTCGGCCACACCGGCGGCACCCTGGACAAGCTGGAGTCGATCCCCGGCTGGCGGGCCGCGCTGAGCAACGACGAGTTCATCGCCCAGCTGCGCGACGTCGGCGCGGTGATCTGCGCGGCCGGCGAGGGGCTGGCCCCGGCCGACCGCAAGCTGTACGCACTGCGCGACGTCACCGGCACCGTGGAGGCCATCCCGCTGATCGCCAGCTCCATCATGAGCAAGAAGATCGCCGAGGGGACCGGGGCCCTGGTGCTCGACGTGAAGGTGGGCTCCGGCGCCTTCATGAAGAACGTCGACGACGCCCGTGAGCTGGCCCGGACCATGGTGGAGTTGGGCGGGGCGCACGGGGTGCGCACGGTCGCCCTGCTCACCGACATGTCCACCCCGCTGGGCCGCACCATCGGCAACGGGGTCGAGGTGACCGAGTCGGTCGAGGTGCTGGCCGGCGGCGGCCCGGCCGACGTGGTGGAGCTGACCCTGGCGCTGGCCCGCGAGATGCTGGTCGCGGCGGGCCTGCCGGACGCCGACCCCGAGGCGGCGCTGCGCGACGGCCGGGCCATGGACGCCTGGCGCGCGATGATCCGGGCACAGGGCGGCGACCCGGACGCCCCCATGCCCACGGCCCCCGAGGTCGAGGTGGTCACTGCGACCGACGACGGCTACGTCGCCGGGATCGACGCGTACGCCATGGGCGTGGCCGCCTGGCGGCTCGGCGCCGGCCGGGCCCGCAAGGAGGACCCGGTGAGCGTCCCGGCCGGCGTGGTGCTGCACAAGCGCCCCGGCGACCGGGTGCGCGTCGGCGAGCCCCTGTACGAGCTGCGCGCCGAGCACGCCGAGCGGATCCCGGCCGCGCTGGCCGAGGCGGAGCGGGCGGTGCGGCTCGCGCCGGACGCCCCCGCCGCGACGCCGCTGGTGATCGAGCGGATCGGCTGATCCTTCCCGGTCATGGTGCGGTGGCGACCGAGCCGCTATTGTCGCAGGCCAAGGGGGGACCGACCGGCGATGAGCCGTTGCGAGCAGACAGGGACCTGAGCCGTGCGCGTACCCGCCCCCGACCCCCGGGCCGTTCGTGAGGCGAGCCTCGACGAGCTGTCCCGGCTGGGCCTCCCGCTGCCGCCCCCGCAGTTCCCGCTGGTCTGGGAGCCGGGGGACGAGATCGAGCTGCGCCCCACCCCGGAGATCGAGGCGCGGATCGCGGTCCTGCACGTGATCCTGGCCCGCTGCTTCGGGATGCCGGCGCAGGCGGCCATGAGCTGGCTGCTGGAGTCGCACCTGGTCGAGATGGTGACCCCACCGGAGTGGCAGTTCGTGATGGGGGGCAAGGGCGACCACCGGTCGTTCGTGCTGCACCACGACGCGCTCTTCTCGCTGGCCTGGGTGCTCGGGCTCGCCAAGGAACTGGACCCGACGGTGCCGGTGGACGAGCGGCTGGTCGAGCGGATGCCCAACCTGGTCACCGGGGAGAACTTCGGCCAGTGGCGCGCCCGGATCCTGGCCGCCCCGCAGCACCCGGCCGACGCGGCCGCACTGCTCGACCTGCACTACTGCCTGGACTGGGCGTACCTGGAGGCGGAGGAGGCCGGCCTGGCGCTGCCCGGGCTGGTGGACGCCAACGCCATCGGGCAGCGCCGGTGGGCGCTGGAGTGGGCGGTGATGCTGCGCGGGCCGTACCACGACGAGCCGCCGGGCTGGGAAGAGGTGGACCTGTCCACCTGAGCGGTGGTCAGCGCGGCCGGTGCACGCCGAGCCGCACGGCGAGGGTGACCGGCACCGGCTCGGGCAGCGCCGCGATCCGCTCGGCGAGCCGGGCCGGGTCGGCGTGCCAGGCGCTCGGGCCCATCCCGACCAGGGTGGTCACCTCGGTGCGGCTGAGCCTCAGCCGGGCCCGGTGCTCGGTGGCCGACTCCTCGGTGAAGTGGGCGCTCAGGCTGCCGGCCACCCGGTCGGCCTTGGCGGGGTCCACCCGGAGCAGGTCGAGCGCGTCGACCAGCTCGGCGAGGTGGTCCGCGGCCGGGGTGACCACCAGCAGCGCGCCGGCCGGGTCGAGCACCCGGTGGAACTCGGCGCCGTTGCGCGGCGCGAAGACGTTCAGCAGCACCGTCGCGGCGCGGTCGGCCAGGGGCAGCCGCTGCCAGGTGTCGGCGAGCGCCGCGGCGGCGCGCGGGTGGGTGCGGGCCGCGCGGCGCAGCGCCGGCTTGGCGACGTCGAGGGCCAGGCCGACCGCGTCCGGCAGCGCCGCCAGCACCGCCGCGAGGTACCAGCCCGTGCCGGCGCCGGCGTCGACCACCAGGGGGTACGCCCCGTCGCCGCCGGCTGGGTTCGGGGTGGGCGGATCCCCGCCGTACACGATCCGCCGGGCCGCGTCGGCGAGCGCGGCGGCGACGGCGGCGTAGTGGCCGGCGGCCAGGAAGTCGGCGCGGGCCGCGACCATCTCGGCGCTGTCCCCGGTGTGCGGGGTACGGCCGGCGAGCAGGTTGACGTATCCCTGCCGGGCGATGTCGAAGCTGTGCCGGCGTGGGCAGCGCAGCGCCCGGGCCGTGCCGGCGGTGGTCTCGGCCAGCGGTTCGCCGCAGACCGGGCAGCGCAGCCGGGTCAGGATGCGGGCGTCCACGGTCACGCCTCCGGGGTGGCGCGGTCGGTGAGGTGGTCGACGACCCGGTGGGTCAGCGCGCCCAGCGCCGCGATCTCCTCGGCGGTGAGCAGGTCGATGAGGTGCCGGCGGACGGCGGCCACGTGCCCCGGGGCGGCCGCCTCGATGGCCCGCCGGCCGGCCGGGGTGAGGGCGACGACCGATCCCCGGCCGTCGGTGGCGCACTCCTCCCGGGTGACCAGGCCGCGCTGCTGCATCCGGGAGATGTGGTGGGAGAGCCGGCTGCGCGACCAGAGCATCCGGTCGGCCAGTTCGCTGAGCCGCAGCCGCTGGTCGGGCGTCTCGGAGAGGTCGGAGAGGACGTCGTAGTCCGGCTCGGAGAGGCCGGCGTCCTGGGTCAGCTCCCGGGCCAGCTCCAGGTCGAGCAGGCGGCGCATCCGGCGGTAGCCCCGCCAGGCCCGGTCCTCCCGCTCGTCCAACCACCGTGGTTCGTCCATGCGCCGAGCCTAACCCAATGGTTGACATGTCATCAACCACGACCTAGGTTGATGACATGTCAACAAGCATGCCGGTCCGTGCGGTCCGGCTCCTCGCCGGCCTGGCGCTCTTCGGCGTCAGCGTCGGGCTCCTGGTCCGGGCCGACCTGGGGCTCGCGTCGTGGGACGTCCTGCACCAGGGCCTGGCCGCGCGTACCGGGCTGCCGATGGGCGTAGTGGTCAACGGCATCGCGCTGGTGGTGCTGCTGCTCTGGATCCCGCTGCGGCAGCGCCCCGGCGTCGGCACCGTCGCCAACGTGGCGCTGGTCGGCCTGGCGCTGGACGCCACGCTGGCGCTGCTGCCGCCGGTCGGAGCACTCGTCGGCCGCGTTCCCCTGCTGCTCGCCGGCATCCTGCTCAACGGCGTCGCCACGGCCCTCTACCTCGGCGCCCGGCTCGGCCCCGGTCCCCGCGACGGCCTCATGACCGGCCTGGCCGCCCGCGGCCTGCCGATCGGGCGGGTCCGCACCCTCATCGAGCTCGTGGTGCTCGCTCTCGGCTGGCTGCTCGGCGGCACGGTCGGTCCCGGCACCCTGCTCTTCGCGTTGGCCATCGGGCCGCTCGTCCAGTACCTCGTCCCCCGACTCACCGCGCCGGCCCCGGTCCGGCCCGCCCCCACAGGAGTGACCCCGCCATGCCCCGTCTGAACGTGATCGTCGCCAGCACCCGACCCGGCCGGGTTGGCCGGCGGATCGGTGACTGGTTCACCGCGGCCGCCGTCCGCCACGCCGGCTTCGACGAGGTACGCCTGGTCGACCTCGCCGAGGTCGGGCTGCCGTTCCACGACGAGCCGCACCACCCCTCGGAGGGGATCTACCTGCACGAGCACACCCGGTCGTGGAGCGCGACCGCCGCTGCCGCCGACGCCTTCGTGCTGGTGATGCCGGAGTACAACTACGGCTTCAGCGCGCCGCTGAAGAACGCGATCGACTACCTCTACCACGAGTGGCGGCACAAGCCGGTGGGCTTCGTGAGCTACGGCATGACGTCCGGTGGCCTGCGTGCGGTCCAGATGGTCAAGCAGGTGGTGACCACGTTGAACATGGTGCCGGTCAACGAGGCGGTGACCATCTTCCTGCGGCAGGCGCTGGACGACGCCGGCGAGCTGCTGCCCGATCCCGGGCGGGACGAGGCGGCCGACCTCATGCTCGACCAGGTCGCCCGGCTGGCCGCGGCGCTCGCCCCGCTGCGGGCGGTGGCGGCGTGACCGCCCGGCTCTGGGAACTGTTCGGCGAGCGGGGGCGCGGGGTGCTGGTCACCCTGCGCCGGGACGGCCGGCCGCAGCTCTCCAACCTCGACTACCTGGCCGAGCCGGGGCTCATCCGCTGCTCCACGACCGGCGACCGGGCCAAGGTGCGCAACCTGCGGCGCGATCCGCGGGCCAGCTTCCACGTGAGCACCCCGGACGGCGGGGCGTACGCGGTGGCCGAGGGGCGGGTGACGCTCAGCCCGCCGGCCGCGGCGGCCGACGACGCCACGGTCGAGGAACTGGTCGAGGTCTACCGGCGGATCCGGGGCGAGCACCCGGACTGGGCGGACTACCGGGCGGCCATGGTGGCCGACGGCCGGCTGGTGCTCCGCCTCACGGTCGAGCGGGTGTACGGCTGGCGGCCCTGAGCCGGCCCGGTCCGATGCCGCTCTCCGACGCTCGGTGACTAGGGTCGGTGCATGGCAATCTCGTACGAGGACATCGTCAAGGTCCCGAAGGCGCTGCTGCACGACCACCTCGACGGCGGTCTGCGGCCCGCGACGATCGTCGAGCTGGCCGCCGACGCCGGCCACGAGCTGCCCACCACCGATCCGGAGGCGCTGGGCCGCTGGTTCGCCGAGGCGGCGAACTCGGGTTCGCTGGAACGCTACCTGGAGACGTTCGCGCACACCGTGGCGGTCATGCAGACCGGGCCCGCGCTGCGCCGGGTGGCGCGCGAGTGCGCGCTCGACCTGGCCGCCGACGGGGTGGTCTACGCCGAGGTCCGGTTCGCCCCGGAGCAGCACCTGGAGCAGAACCTGACCCTGGACGAGGTGGTCGACGCCGTGGTCACCGGCTTCCGGGAGGGCAGTGCCCTGGCCGCCGAGGCGGGCACCCCGATCCGGGTCGGCACGCTGCTCACCGCCATGCGGCACGCGGCCCGGTCGCAGGAGATCGCCGAACTGGCCGTGCGGCACCGGGACACCGGGGTGGTCGGCTTCGACATCGCCGGCGCGGAGGCGGGTTTCCCGCCCACCCGGCACCTGGACGCCTTCGAGTACCTCCAGCGGGAGAACTTCCACTTCACCATCCACGCCGGCGAGGCGTTCGGGCTGCCGTCGATCTGGCAGGCGATCCAGTGGTGCGGCGCGGACCGGCTCGGGCACGGCGTCCGGATCGTCGACGACATCACGCCCGGGAACCCGCCGGTGCTGGGCCGGCTGGCCGCGTACGTCCGGGACAAGCGGATCCCGCTGGAGCTGTGCCCCTCCTCCAACGTGCAGACCGGGGCGGCCGCGTCGATCGCCGACCACCCGATCGGGCTGCTGCGCGACCTGCGCTTCCGGGTGACGGTCAACACCGACAACCGGCTGATGAGCGGCACCTCGATGTCCCGCGAGATGGCCCTGCTGGTGGACGCCTTCGGCTACGGCTGGAAGGAACTCCAGTGGTTCACCATCAACGCGATGAAGAGCGCCTTCATCCCGTTCGACGAGCGACTGAAGATCATCGACGAGGTCATCAAGCCGGCGTACGCCAAGCTGATCGGCTGATCACGGCTGCCGCGGGTGGCCGGCGAGCAGGGCGGCCACCCGGCGCAGCACCTGCCCGGCCCGGGCCGCCTCGGCGCCCAGCCCGGTCTGCCGACGCAGCACTGCCGGCTCCGCCCGCAGCAGGGCGACCCCGCGCCGGATCAGCACGCGGGGCGCCTTGCGCTGCTCGGCCAGGTCGCGGGCGAGCCGGCGTACGAATGTCGCGCCGCGGGGGCGGCGCAGCGCGTACGCCCCGGCGAGCAGGCCCCGGCGGCGGCACTCCGCCACGATTTCGGCGGCGAAGATCCCTTCGGCGACGAAAAGTGGCGATCCGTCGACGTCGAATGGCCGGGTGGCCACCCGACGGTCCGCGCCGATCGCATAAACCGGCACTTCGGCCTTGCCGTGCCGAGCCAGTCGGGCGATTGTTTCCACCGCCGTGTCCGCATCCCAGGACAGCGGTGACTCCCAGTCCACCTCTCCGTTCCGACGCGGCAACGTAGGGTCATCGCCGTCCTTGTAGAAGTCGTCGAGGCAGAGGACGGGAAGCCCAGTTCGTTGGGCTATGTACGACTTTCCGGAGCCGGAAGGGCCAGCGAGCAGGACGACGCGGTGCGGGTGTTCCATTACCTTCAGTGACTCCGGCCAGACGGATTGCTATCAAATTGCATCAACATCTCATCACACCTCCGGCGAGGAACAACCTGGGCTTTCTTCTTGCGGGGCGGCGTGATGGAATCTCGGAGGTCCGACCCGCCGGGTCGGTCGCTCGGCGTTGCCCACGGGCAACGCCGGACGCGGTAATGCGAGGGCGGTGACGTGAGCAAACGGCCAACGACGGCGGGCTCCTTCCTGTCGCGTCTGAGCCGGCCGGCCAGCCGGCTCCGCGACATGCCGATCTGGTCCAAGCTCGGCCTGATCATGATCGTGCCGACCATCGCGACAGTCGTGGTCGGCACCAGCGGTCTGGTCGACCACCTGGAGACGCTCAACAATGCCAACCGGGCCGGTAACCTGGCCACCCTGATCGATTACTCAGGTGATCTGGTCGACAAGCTGCAGGACGAGCGGACGGCCGCCGTACTGCTGCTGAGCGCCGACGACCCGAAGATCAAGGCCCGGTACAACGACGAGTACACCCAGGCGGGCCAGCAGGTCGACAAGGCGCAGGGGCGGTACTCGGAGCAGCGCGTCGTGCTGGACGAGCTGCCCCCCGCGCTGGAGAAGATCCTTGACGGGATCGATCAGGACCTGGAAGACCTGCCCGGCACCCGCAGTCAGGTCTTCAACGGCAAGATGGCGAGCAGCTTCGCGGTCAAGCAGTACGAGACCGTGATCGGCGAGCTGCTCGCGGTCCGTGACTCGAGCACCCAGCTCGCCGGCGACAGCGACCTGAGCGACCGGATGCGCGCCGCCGCCGCCGTCGCCCGCAGCAAGGAGTTCCTCTCCCAGCGTCGGGTGGTCGTGCACCTCACGCTCGACCGCGGCCGGCTCGACCAGGCCCTGCGCAAGGACTACCTCTCCACCGTCACCGCCGAGCAGCAGGCTGTCGAGTCCTTCACCGCCGTCGCCAACGGGTCCGAGAAGGAGTTCTACCAGCAGACCGTCGCCGGGGGCGACCTGCGCGAGGTGTCCTCCTACGAGGGTCAGATCTCCGGCAACGAGACCGGGGCACTGACGAGCATCTCCTTCGGGCCCGACCAGTGGGACGCCGCGATGGTCGGCCATGCCAAGCTGGTCCGTACCGTCGAGTCGAAGTTCGACAGCGACGTGGTCAAGCAGGCCGACGAACTCCGCTCGGACGTGCAGCGCCAGGTCTTCCTGGAGACCGGCCTGCTGCTGAGCATGCTGCTGCTCGCCATCCTCTTCGCGTACCTGGTCGCCCGCTCCATGGCCCGCTCGCTGCGTGACCTGCGCCAGGGCGCCCTCTCGGTGGCCCAGTACGGGCTGCCGCAGGCGGTGGCCCGTCTGCGCGACCCGCAGGTCACCGGGCAGCTCTCCCCGGTGCAGCTGGCGAACCAGATCGCCGAACCGCTGCCGGTGCGCAGCAAGGACGAGTTCGGCCAGGTGACCGAGGCGTTCAACGCCGTCCACCTGGAGGCCGTCCGGACCGCGGCCGAACAGGCCGCCCTGCGGGCCTCCGTCGCGACCATGTTCGTCAACCTGGCCCGCCGGTCGCAGATCCTGGTCGACCGGCTGATCGGCCACCTGGACCGGCTGGAGCGCGGCGAGGAGGACCCGGACCGGCTGGCCGAGCTGTTCCAGCTCGACCACCTGGCCACCCGGATGCGCCGCAACGACGAAAACCTGCTGGTCCTGGCCGGCGCGGACTCCACCCGCGTGCAGCGCGAGCCGGCCGCCCTGATCGACGTGCTCCGCGCCGCCCAGTCCGAGGTCGAGCACTACACCCGGATCGAGTTCGGCGTGATCGACCGGGACATCGAGGTCGCCGCGCACGCGGTCAACGACATGGTGCACCTGGTCGCCGAGCTGTTCGACAACGCCACCGCCTTCTCCCCGCCGGACTCGCAGGTCATGGTGGAGGCCCGGCGCGTGGGCGACCGCTCCTCCCTCTACGTCGAGGACCGGGGCATCGGCATCAGCCACGAGCAGCTCCGCGACCTGAACGAGCGGCTGGCCACGCCGCCGCAGGTGGACGTGGCGGTCTCCCGGATGATGGGCCTGGTCGTGGTCGCCCGGCTGGCCTCCCGGCACGGTGTCAAGGTCGAGCTGCGGCCCGGCGCCGACCGGGGCACCGTCGCCGACGTCACGCTGCCCACCTCGGTCCTGGTGCCGCGGGCCCTCGCCGGTCGCGGCCAGCCCGCGCCGGCCCTTCCGGCCGGTGGCCCGCAGCACGGCGGTCCCGCCCCGGCGTTCGGCCAGAGCGGACCCGCGCCGGCCTTCGGCGCCCTGGCCGCCCTGGGCAACGGCCCGCACACCCCGCCGCCGGCCCCGCACCCCGGTGCATCCGGCAACCAGGTCACCCTGGGCGGGCGGTCCTTCGACCCGGCGTCGCGCAACGGCTCCGGCACCCCGGCCAACGCGGGTGGGGCGCGGTCCATGCCGGCCTGGTCCGACCTGACCGGCGCCGGCCCCCTGACCGGCGCCGCCCCCCTGGCCGGCGGTGACGGTTACACGCCGCGGAACCCGAACGGCCAGCCGATCGACCCGCTGCCCCAGCGGCGCAACCCGGCCGAGGCCGACCCGGCCTCCACCGGTCAGCAGCCGGCCATCCCGCGGCAGCTGCCGAGCAGCCCGGAGGCCCGGCCATACAACCCGCCTCCGGTCTCGGCCCCGCCGGTCCCGCCGGTGTCGGCGCCGCCGCTGCCGCCGGTCTCCGGTGTCCCGGTCTCGGGTCACCCGACCTCCGGCTACCCGACCTCCGGCTACCCGACCTCCGGCTACCCGGCCTCCGGCTACCCCGTGTCGGCGTCGCCGGTCTCCGGTTACCCGGTGTCGGGAGCGCCGGTCTCCGGTCAGCCCGTGTCGGCCGGGCCGGCCGCGGGTCACCCCGTCTCGGTGCCTCCGGCGAACCAGATGCCGCCGCGTTCCGCCCCGCCGGCTCCGGCGCCGCAGGTCGGTGCCCCGCCGGTCTGGCCGCCGGTCGCCACGCCCGAGCAGGCCGCGGCTCCGGCGGTGCCGGAGCGACTCGCCGCCGGCCTGGACATGACCACCGAGCTGCCGCGGGTCACCCGCCCGGAGACGCCACCGGCCGTCAACCGGCCGGCACCGGCACCGGCCCCCGCGCCGCGGCCGGCAACCCCGCAGCAGCCGGGCAACCGCCAGCGGTATGCGGACGAGACGATGGAGCTGCCCATCTTCCGGGAGCTCGAGTCGGCCTGGTTCCGCACCCGCCGGCCGGGGCCCAACGAGGAGGCGGCCGCAGCGCAGCCGGCGGCCACCAACGGCGCCGCGACCCAGCAGTTCGCCAAGGTCGACGCCGCCGGTCGAGCCGTGCGGCAGACACCACCCGGGACGACAGGTAACGCACCGATGGCACAGACTCCGACGGCCGGCGGAGCGCCGCAGGACAACGGCTCGACGAACGGGGGTGCCCGTCCCGGTTACGCCGGTGCGCTGCCGACCCGGCAGCCCGCCGCCCCGCCGCAGCCCGGTTGGCAGACCGCGGCCGACGACGGTTGGCGGGCCGCCTCGGCGGCCACCGAGGTCCCGGTCGAGGAGACCACCCAGAAGGGCCTGCCGAAGCGGACGCCGATGGCGCAACTCGTGCCCGGTGGCATCGAGAAGCCGTCGACGTCGGTGCAGCGCCGGACGCCGGAAGGCGTACGGGGTCTGCTCTCGGCATACCATCGGGGCGTGCAGCGGGGGCGTACCAACCCGACCGACAGCAACTCCACCGGCCCGGAGGGGACTCCGGGCGGGCAGCAGTCCTCGCAGTCTGGCTCAGGCCCAGTGGCCGGGAGCGGGCAGAAGGAGCAACAAGGATGACTACTACGCAGGATCTCGGATGGCTGTTGGCCAACTTCGCCGACCGGGTGCCCGGTGTGGCGCACGCGGTCGCCGTCTCCGCCGACGGCCTGCTCCTCGCTTCGTCCCGTGATCTCCCGCGGGACCGCGCGGACCAGTTGGCGGCGATCGCGTCCGGCCTGGTCAGCCTGACCCAGGGCGCGGCCCGCTGCTTCGAGGGCGGGGCGGTGCTGCAGACCGTCGTCGAGATGGACAACGGCTTCCTGTTCCTGATGTCCATCTCGGACGGCTCGTCCTTCGCCGTGCTCGCGGCGCGCAGCTGCGACGTGGGGCAGGTCGGTTACGAGATGGCCCTGCTCGTCGATCGGGTGGGTGACGCGCTGACCCCGCAGCCGCGTACGGCTGTCGGGATGATGGGCTGAACGACGCGCTGACCGGTGGGTCAGAAGCGGCAACAACTACGACAAGGACGAATGCCACCGGGGCGAGCCGGTGCCGGGTACGAAGGAGGTGAGCGGCGACATGGTTGATCGTGACGAACCGACCGGAGCGTTGGTCCGTCCATACGCCGTGACCCGCGGTCGTACCCGCCCCCGGCTCGAGATCGCCCTGGAGGCGCTCGTCGAGACGACGGTGCGCGGCCGGTCGGTTGCCACTGGCAACGGTGGCCAGGGCCGGGAGCACCAGTACATCGCCGCGCTGTGTGACGGACGTGTGCAATCGCTCGCCGAAATCGCGGCGCGCATGCAGCTTCCGCTCGGCGTGGCCCGGGTGCTCATCGCCGACATGGCGACGGACGGCCTGGTCGCGGTCCACGAGCCGACCATTTTGGACGACTCCGACGACGCGGTGGGCACTGAACTGCTGGAGAGGGTGCTGAGTGGACTTCGCAGGCTCTGACATGTCGCACCGGCCGCCTGCCCCGAGCGGGCGCGTGACGTCGGCGAAGATCGTTATCGCCGGTGGATTCGGCGTCGGCAAGACGACGCTCGTCGGCTCGGTCTCGGAGATCACGCCGCTGACCACCGAGGCGATCATGACCTCCGCCGGCGTGGGCGTCGACGACACCCGGCAGGTGCCGGGCAAGACGACGACCACGGTGGCCATGGACTTCGGTCGTATCTCGATCGATCGTGATCTGATCCTGTACCTGTTCGGTACGCCGGGTCAGACGCGGTTCTGGTTCATGTGGGACGAACTGGTCCGGGGTGCGATCGGCGCCGTCGTACTGGTCGACACCCGTCGGCTGGCCGACTGCTTCGCCGCCATCGACTTCTTCGAGCACCGGCGGCTGCCGTACCTGGTGGCCATCAACTGCTTCGACGGGATGCAGTACCACGACCCGCAGGACGTCCGGGACGCGCTCGCGATCTCCTCGGACGTGCCGGTGGTGGCCTGCGACGCCCGTAACCGTGAGTCGACGAAGCACGTGCTGATCTCGCTTGTCGAGTACGTGCTCACCATGCGGCGCTCGCGGGCCGTCGCCCCCGCCTGACCCGGTGACGAAGCGCCCGGCGGCCATCGGCCACCGGGCGCTTCTCGCTGTCCGCCGTCCGGCACGCTGCGCAGCCGGCCGGTGACCGCGCCGCAGCTGGTGTGGCACCCCAGACGATCACCCGTCCGACTCGGCGGCGGTCCGCTCGGCGGCGCCGGCGAGGCTCCGCCCGATGTCGCGCAGCCGGACGCGCCGACGTCGAGGGCCCGCTGCTGGGGAACGCTAGGCGCGGGACCCCGGCCGGTCAGTTCCAGGGCGGCGCCGACGACCGGGTCCGGGCTGCTGGGGGCGCTCCTGGCCGACGACTCCTCCGGCCGCTCGCCCTGCTGCCCGCAGCCGGCGAGCAGCAGGGCACCGGCTGCCGCGGCGAGGACACCCCGACGGTGAGCACGGAGGAGTCGAATGCCGATGTCGCCACTGGGGTCGCCTGCCCGCCCTCGGCGAACACCGCCGCCGGCGGCCCGCCGGGCATGCTCCCGGCCGGCCGCGTCCGGCGCCGAACTACCCGGCTGTGTGCAGGAACACGCGGGCGGGGCGGGACGTGACGCCGATCAGGACCGGTAGCCCGCGGACCGGTACTCGTACTCCCGGTCGTCGTCGCGGTCGCCGGTGTCCCGGCTGAAGTCCCAGCCGCCGGCCGCCTCCCGGCCGGGGCGACCGCCCACGGCGAAGCCGCCGATCTCCTGACCGCGCCGCCACCCCCGGAAGTAGCCGGTGGTGTTCTCGGCGAGGCTGGCCGCGTTGCGGACGATCCGGAGTGGACGCTCCTCGCGCAGCGGCGAGCCCGGCACCAGGTTGGCCTGCGGGACCCGCTTGGGCAGGCCGGCCTTGGTCTCGGCGCCCACCGACGGGCGCGCCGCCTGCTCGGCCGCCTGCCAGCCGGTGTCCGCAGTGGTCGCCCACTCCAGGTCGGCCTCGTCGCCGTGCCCGACGAACCAGGCCGACTTCGCCTGCGCGAAGATCAGCAGGTCACCGTCGCCCTCGTCTGAGACCGGCGGCGGCCGGTGCTCCTTCGGCGTGGGACGCCGCTCGAGCGGGGCGGGCGCCTCGGCGCGGGGCGCTGGGCGGCCCGGCCGGTTGGCCTCCGGCCGGTCGACCAGCCGCAGCGGCGGAGTGTCCAACCCGGGGTCGGTCGGCGGGTCCAGCTCGCCGCGCAGCGCGCGGTCGGCCAGCGGCGGCGGCTCCACGAGCCGCAGCATCGGCGGCTCCTGCGGGAGGTCGTCGGCGAGCCACGGCGGGGTGACCCGTCCCGGGTCGCTCGGCGCGTCCACACCATGCCCATAGGGGTAGGCCGGCGGCTCCTTGGCCCGGTCGTCCTGGTCCTCGCCGTTGTTGACCAGCGGCCAGTTGGCCCGGGAGCCCGGGGGAGCAGTCTCCTGGCCCGGGCGGGGCGTGGGCACCGGGATGGTCAGGTCGGTGGCGCTGAAACCGCCGGTCGGCGGCTCCTGGTTGGTCTTGGGCCGCGGCGGGATGACCGTGCGCTGCCGCTCGGCCCGGGCCTTGTTGATCGCCGCAGTGGTCAGCGTCGGGCGGAACGGCTCCCCGGCCTCGGCCGGCGGCACGGTGCCGCGCTGTGCCGGGGCGATCGGGGTGATCCCGGGCGGCGGCGGGGGCGGGGCGGAGATCGGCCGGTTGGTCGGGCCGTCCACACGCGACGGCAGCGGGGCGGTCGGCTCGGGGCGCGCGGGCGCGGAGGCCGGCCGGCCCAGGGACGCGGCCGGGGCGACCGGCGCCGGAGCGACGGGCGGGGGCGCGACCGGCGGCGGGGCCACCGGCGGCGGGCCGAGCGGGCGCGGCGAGGGTGGGGCGGCCGGACCGGCCGGCTCGGGACGGCTGCGCCGACCCACCAGCCCGGAGACCGGCTCGGGACGGCCGCGTCGCGCGGCCTGCTCGGCGACGGGCTCGGGCTCGGCCGGGCGCACCTGGCGCAGCCCGGTGGCGGCCGACGGGACCAGCTCCTCGACCTGCTCGCCGCGACGGGCGGCGGCCCGGCGGCCCGGCGCCGGAGCGGGCGTGGTGACCCGGGCGCTAAGGGCGCCGACCAGCGCGTCGCAGCCGGCGTCGCAGGCCCGGACGGAGGCGACCGCCTGCCGCACGGTCTCGGCGACGGCGGCGGTGAGCGCCCGGTTGACGGTGGCCCGCCGGGGCGTCTCGGAGATGGCGACACGCAGCGCGGTCACCGCGTCGTTGATGGTGTCCGCGTCCGCGACACCCTCGGCGGCCAGGTGGGCGGCGACGGCGTCCGCCGCCACCGCGACCTCACGGCCCCGGGCCACCGTGCCGGCGAGCATGCCCGGCTCGGGCAGCGCGTCGAGGATGGCCAGGGAGACCGGCTCGGCCGGGTCGGGGTACGCGCGCAACGCGGCCGGGTAGAGCTCGCGGAGCACCTCGCGCAGTGCCACCGCGGCGGAGTGCCGGCCGCTGGCCAGTGCCGCGTGCGCGGCGAGGACCTGCTTGTAGTTGGCGAGGTCGCGCGGCGCCGGGAGGGTCACCGCGGAGAGCGCGCCGGCCTGGAGCGCGCGGGCCAGCCCGACCGCACGACGCTCGGCCGGCGGGGACTGCATCTCCTCCAGCGAGTCGTCGTCGGCGAAGCGCTCGGCGAAGTCGTCGACCGAGTCGTCGTCCGCGATCGCCAGCGGCCGACCCGCCGCGCTGAGCAGCGAGGTGATCGTGTGGTCGTCGCTGTCGGCCGCGATGGCCGCACCGCTCGGCCCACCCGACCGCTCCACGAGCAGCGCGACCAGCTGGGCGTAGCCAGCCGGGTCGTCACCGATCTCGCAGACATGCAGCAGACGGCCTGCGTCGTCGACCACAGCGGACGTCAGCGTCGATTCGACCGAAGCCGACCGGTCGGCGGAATCCGCCGAGGCCAGACCGCAGTACACGCGCACGAGCGCCACGGCGTCGTCCTCCTCCCGGGACACAGGTCTTGCTCTGCCAGAGACTGATGCTCCCCGCTCCGGGTCAGTCGCGCCAGTCCACAACAGCAGAGATCTTGCCGACAATGGTGCGCCAACCCAAACTTGCGGTTTGTGCCCCGATTTTCTTCAGCCGGCGCCGGCCGAGGAATCCACCGATTCCGCCGTTGACAGAAGCGCGCAGCGCCTCGTCCAGGTCGTCCAGGCTGGAGCCTGCGGAGAGCATGTCGAGCACCGCCGGTAGCCGCAGGGCGTACGCCAGGTCACGGGCGACCTCGCCGGCCTCGATCAGCAGCGTCGGGTCCCACGCGTCGTGACCGCCGCGGAGATTCTCCACTACCAGGTCGAGCTCGTAGGTGTCCTCGTCCAGCGGGGCGATGTCGGCGGGTTCCACCCGTTCGGACAGTTCATTCCAGCTGTCCAGTTGAGACAGGTCGTTGGGCGCACCGGAACGGATGAAACTGACCAGCGACTCCGGGGTCTTGAACAGCAGCAGCTTGCCGCGGTGGGTGAGGAAGACGGGCACCTCCTCGTCGCCCGCGGCGGCGTCCTCGTCCTCGTCCTCGTCCGACTCGTCCTCGTCGGCCTCGGCCTCGGCGGCGTCCGACTCGTCCTCGGCCTCGTCGGCCTCGTCCTCGGCCGCCTCGGCCTTGCCGCGCCGGCGGCGCCCGGGCCGCTTCTCCTCGTCGGCTTCCTCGTCCTCCTCGGCGGTGAGGGCGGCGAACTCCTCGTCGAGGATCACCACCTCCTCGTCGTCCTCGGACACGACGACCTGGCGGCGGGCCAGGAAGGGGTCGTCCTCGTCGCGCTCGGCGACGTCGGTCGGGGTCAGCTCGCGCGCCGGCCGGTACGCCCGCAGCGTGAAGCCGGTGCCGGCGGGCAGGGCGATCTCCACCGGGTCGATCCGCAGCTCGTCCCAGAGCGCGCGGTCCGCCGCCGGGCGGTCGACCTCGACCTCGTCTGCTGCGGTCGACGCGGTGGTGTCGTCGAGCTCGGGCTCGTCGGCGTCGGGCCGTTGGGGCGACTGGCGGGCCACGCTGACCTCCGTGTGCTTTCGGGTTGCCCACCCGGCGACGGTCGGCCGCCGAGTGACTCTGCGCACATACCCTAGTGGGCGTCCCGCCGTCGCCGGGAGCCGCACCCCGGTGGCGTCCCGACCCGCGGACAAGTAGGCTTGCTACGCATGAAGGCCCAGGCGCTGCACGGACACCTGGATGCGCTGCTGCTCGCGGTGCTGGAGCAGGGTGCTCTGCACGGCTACGCGATCATCGAGGCGCTCCGGGCCCGCAGCGGCGGCACCCTGGACCTGCCCACCGGCACCATCTACCCGGCGCTGCGCCGCCTGGAGCGGGCCGGCTTCGTGGCCAGCGCCTGGAGCACCGTCAACGGCCGGGAGCGGCGCACCTACGAGCTCACCGACGCCGGCCGGGGGGCCCTCGCGGGGGAGCGCGCCGGATGGCGCGAGTTCAGCGCCACGGTCGGCCGCTTCCTCGGCACCGACGAACCGCCGGCCACCCCGGCCTGAGCCGGGGCCAGCCGGCGCTCCGATAGCCAGCCCGCCCCCCGATAGCCAGCCCGCCCCCCGAGAGCCAGCCGCCCCCCGGAGGGTCAGCCGGCGACCCGCGGGCCGCGGGTGCTCAGCAGCCAGTATCGGGCGGCCCGGGCCAGCGCGAACCAGGCGGCGCCGACGAGCACCGCTCCGATGATCATCGGGGGCCAGGTGAGCGCGGCGTCCCAGAGCTGGACCGACCAGCCGAACAGCGCCACCCCGGCCGCCGCGCCGACCGCCAGCCCGCCGGTCAGCCCGAAGCCCGCCGCGCGGGCCAGCCGGGGCAGCAGGGGGGTGGCGTACCGGGCGGCGAGCAGGTCGAGCAGCAGACCGGCCAGCGCCAGCCCGGCGATCACCGCCCAGATGCCGTTGATCGAGGCGGAGAGGAGCAGGTAGCCCTCCGGGGGGCGCGGGCCGTCGCTCCAGCTCGCCCCCCGCCACGTCAGGTCGCCGCCGGCCATGAGCACCGCGGCCACCACCAGCGCCCGCAGCGCCAGCCCCCGCAGCGCGCCGGCGGCCAGCTCGGCCTGGTAGCCGGGAGCCAGCTGGGCCGGAGCGCCGAACTCGGCCACCGCCCGCCGCTCGGCCTCGGCGACCGGCAGGCCCCCCTCCCGGTACGCCTCGACGGCGTCCTCCAGCGCGTGCCGCGCCTCGGTCAACAGGTCCGCCTTGAGCCGGGCCGGCCCGTGCAGCTGCCCGGCCAGCTCGCGCAGCCGCTCGTCGACGCGGATCTCCTCGTACCCCCGCATGGCACCACCCTGCCATCGCGGCGGCCCGGCCGCGTCGGGGAAAACCCCGGAAAGCGGCTCAGGGGGCCAGGGCCAGGTAGCCGCGCTCGGCCGCCTCCTGGAGCAGCCACTGCTCCCGGTACCAGCCCGGCCGGGCCACCAGCTCCTCGTGCCGGCCGCGCTGCACCACCCGGCCGGCGTCGAGCACCACGATCTCGTCCAGGCCGGCGAGGCCGCTGAGCCGGTGGCTGATCAGCAGCACCGAGTGCCCGGCCGGGGTGGCGGCCAGCGCCGAGGCGAGCACCGCGTCCGCGGCCGCCGGGTCGAGCCCCTCGGTCGGCTCGTCGAGCACCAGCACCGGCGGGGCGGCCAGCAGCGCCCGGGCCAGCGCGAGCCGTTGCCGCTGCCCGCCGGAGAGCTGCCCGCCCTGCTCGCCGACCACGGTCTCCCAGCCCTCCGGCTGGTCGCGTACCCAGTCCAGCAGCCCGGCGGCCCGGGTGGCGGCGGTCAGCTCCGCCTCGTCGGCGCGGGGACGCCCGAGCAGCAGGTTCTCCCGGACCGTGGCGTGGAAGACGTACGCCTCGGCGAGCAGGCCGCCGACCACGCGGGGGAGTTCCTCGTCCGCCAGGTCGGACACGTCCACGCCGTCCACGGTGACCCGGCCGGCGTCCGGGCGTACGGCGCCGGTGAGCGCGGCGGCCAGGGTGCTCTTGCCGGCGCCGCTCGGCCCCACCACGGCCACCCGGCGGCCGGCGGGCAGATCCAGGTCGACCCCGGCCAGGGCGGGCGCGGCCCCCTCCCGGTAGCGGACGGTCACACCGGCGAACCGGACGTCGTGCCCGCCGGCCGCCGGGCCGGCGGGTGGGGCGGGCGCCGGCTCCCCGGCCTCGGTGAGCAGGTCGGCCACCCGGGCCAGGCCGGCGCGGAGCTGGGTGCGCTGCCGGGCCGCCCCGACCAGCGCGAGGGACACCTCGACGGCGGCCAGCGTGCCCACCGCCAGGACACCGACCAGCACCCCGCCGACGCCCGCGCGCAGCGCCACGACGACCACGGCGGCGGCGGTGAGCCCGCCGACCAGCACCCCGGCCGCGTCCACCGCGAAGCCGGTCGTGGCGAGCCGGCGTTCCAGCCGGGCCAGGCGGCCGGCCCGGGTCTCGGCGGCGGTCAGCGCCGTGCCGGTCGCGCCGAAGGCGGCCAGGTCCGCGGCGCCGTGGGTCAGGTCGACCGCGTCCACCGCGAGCGCGCCGCGCAGCGGGGCCACCTCGTCGGCGGCCCGCCGGGTCAGCCCGGCGGCCAGCACGGGCAGCGCCACCCCGGCCACCAGCAGCCCGACGGCGAGCACGCCCGCGGCCGGCAGCGAGATCAGCGCGGCGCTCCCGACGGCCAGCACGCTCACCAGCGCGGCCGCCGCACCCGGCACCAGCACCCGCAGCAGCAGGTCCTGCACCGCCTCCACGTCGGAGACCAGCCGGCTCAGCGCGTCGCCGGTGCGCTGGGCGGTGGCGTCGCGCCGGGCCACCAGGGTGGCGAAGACCCGGGCCCGGACGTCGGTGATCATGCGCAGCACCGCGTCGTGCCCGGCCAGCCGCTCGGTGTAGCGGAGCACGCCCCGGCTGACCGCGAGGGCGCGCACGGCGACGATCGCCACGGTCAGCCGGTCCAGCGGCGGCCGGCCGGCGGCGCTCATGAGCAGCCAGGTGGCGGTGGCCATCAGGGCCAGCCCGGCGAACTCGGTGGCCGCGGCGAGCAGCCCGGCGCCCAGCAGGCGGCCCAGGTAGGGCCGGGCCAGCCGCAGCACCGCCCGCTCGGGTCCGTCGGTCATGGCGTCACCTTCCCGGCCGGTACGCGGCTCAGCTCGGTGACCCGGCCGTCCTCGACGCGGAGGATCCGGTCGGCGTCCTCCAGCAGCGCGGGCCGGTGCGCGACCAGCAGCGCGGTACGCCCGGCGACCAGCCGCCGGGTGGCCGCGAGCACGACGGCCTCGCTGGCGCTGTCCAGCCGGGCGGTCGGTTCGTCGAGGAGCACGAGCGGGGCGTCCCGGAGGAACGCCCGGGCCAGCGCGACCCGCTGCCGCTGCCCGCTGGACAGGCCGTGCCCGCGCTCGCCCAGCGTGGTGCCGAGCCCGTCGGGCAGGGCGGCGACCACCTCGTCCAGCGCGGCGTCGGTGACCGCGCCGAGGAGCCTGGCGTCCGGGGTGTCGGGGGCGCCCAGGCGGATGTTGTCGGCCAGCGAGCCGGCGAAGAGGTGGGCCCGCTGCGGCACCCACGCCAGCTCCCGCCGCCAGGCGTCGAGGTCGACCCCGGCGAGGTCCACGCCGTCGACGGTGACCCGGCCGGCGGTCGGGGTGACGAAGCCGAGCAGCAGGTTGAGCAGTGTGGTCTTGCCCGCCCCGCTGGGCCCGATGACGGCGATCCGCTCGCCGGGGCGGATGGTGAGCGTGACGTCCCGCAGGGCCGTGGTGCGCTCGTACGTGACGGTCACGCCCTCGAAGCGGATCTCGCCCCGGCCGTCCGGCGCCGGCCGCGCGGCTTCCGGTGCGGCCGCCTCCGGCGTCGCGGAGAGGGTGAGCGCCTCGTCCAGCGCGGTCAGCCCCTCCATGCTGGCGTGGAACCGGCTGCCCGCGGCCCGCAACGGCAGGTACGCCTCCGGGGTGAGCAGCAGCACCAGCAGCGCGGTGGAGAGGGTGATCCCGCCGCCGAGCAGCCGGATGCCGACCGGCACGGCGACCAGCGCGACCGAGAGGGTGGCGACCAGTTCGAGGACCAGCGCCGACAGGAAGGCGATGCGCAGGGTCTTCATGGTGGCCTGGCGGTGCCCGTCGGCCATCCGGCGTACGACGCCGACCTGGGCCCGGGCCCGGCCGAACGCGCGCAGCGTGGGCAGCCCGGCCACCATGTCGAGGAAGTGCCCGCCGAGCAGCGACAGCCGCCGCCACTGCCGCTCGGTGGCGGCCTGCGCCTGCCAGCCCAGCAGTGCCCCGAAGACGGGGATGAGCGGGATGGTCAGCGCGATGATCAGCGCCGAGCTCCAGTCGGCGAACACGATCCGGGCCAGCACGGCCAGCGGCACGGTCACGCTCAGGACGAGCTGCGGCAGGTAGCCGGTGAAGTACGGGTCGAGCGCGTCCAGGCCGCGCCCGGCGAGGGTGGCGAGCTGTCCGGCTCGCCGGCCGGCGACCCAGGTGGGGCCGTGCCGCCCGACCGCGCGCAGCAGGTCGGCCCGGAGCGCCGCCTTGACCGTCGCCGCCGCCCGGGCCGCCACGGTGCCCTGCGCCCAGCTCACCAGCGCCCGGGCCGCGACCGCCGCCACGAGACCGGCGAGCGCGGGCCGGTGCAGCCGCCCGTCGATCGCGGTGGCCAGCAGGGTGGCCAGCGCGGTGGCCTGCGCGACCACCAGCAGCGCGGTCAGCCCGCCGAGCACCGCGAGCACGGCAAGATCGCGCCGGGCCGCGGGGACCCGGCGCAGCAGCCGCGGGTCGAACGGGCGGCGGTTCACCAGTACACCGGTGCCCTGCCGTCGGTCCGTCCCCGGAACACCCACCAGCTCATCGCCTGAAAGCCTAGTAGGGCCGGCACCAGCGGCAGCGCCAGCCAGCCCAGCAGCGCCAGCGTCGGCCCGCTCGCCGCCGCGTCGGCCACGGTGAGCACAGTCGCGTCGGTCACCTGCTGCGCGGCGGACGGGTCGGCGGTGGCGACCAGCACCCGGGGCCAGAGCGCCGCGCCGACCAGCGGCACCGGCAGGGCCAGCGCCACGCTGGTCGCCGCGAAGGCCAGCCCGGCCCGGCCCCGGCGCAGCGCCGCGCGGGCCGCCAGCAGCGCCGCCACCAGCGCCAACGGCAGGAGTACGGCGACCGCCGGGCGGGCCACCGCGGCGCGTACCCGATCGGAGAGCAGGCCCAGGGCGGTGGCGGCGGCGACCGCGGTGAGCGCGGCCGGCACCAGGCCCCGGGCCAGCCGGGCGACCGTCGGCAGGTCGGCGGCCGGCAGCCGCAGCGTGAGGAATGTCGCACCGTGCACGGCGACCAGCGCGAGCAGCGCCAGCGCGGCGGCGGCCACGAACGGGGTGAACAAATGGCCGACCCCGGCGGGGTGCCCGTGGCCGGCCGGCGGCACGCCCTGGAGCAGCGCGCCGAGCAGCGCGCCCCAGCCGAGCGCGGCGAGCACGCTGCCGGCCACCACCACCCGGTCCCAGAAGGCGCGGGCCGCCCGGCCGCGCGGCCGGCTGCGGAGCTGCACCCCGGCCGTGACCAGCACCACCCCGGCGAGCGCGCCGAGCACGGCCGGGTAGAGGCCGGAGAGCAACTCGCCCTCCAGGGTGGGGAAGGCGCCGAACAGGATGCCGACCGCGGCCACCAGCCAGACCTCGTTGCCGAGGAAGAACGGCCCCACCGCGTTCAGGGCGGCCCGGCGGGCCTCGGGCGTGGCGCCCCGGGCCAGCAGCAGCCCGACGCCGTAGTCGTAGCCGCCGAGCACGAGGTAGGCGGCGAAGAAGAGGCCGAGCAGGGCGTACCAGACGAGTTCCACGGCGGGCTCCCTCAGGCGAACACGGGGTGGGGGTGGTGGTCGGTGTCCGGCGCGGGTGGCCGGCCGAGCGCGGGGTCGTGCGCGCCCCGGGCGGCGTGCCGGACCAGCAGCACCCAGTTGGTGACGGCGAGGGTGCCGAGCAGCAGGGTGAACCCGATGAGCGAGGTGAGCATCAGCCCGGCGCTCACCGGCGAGACGGCCTGCCCGGTCGGCAGCAGGCCGTACGCCACCCAGGGCTGGCGGCCCACCTCGCGGGCGATCCAGCCGAGGATCACCGCGACGAACGGCAGCGGCACGGCGAGCAGCACGAGCCAGAGCGGGAACTTCAGCCGGATGATCCAGTCGCGCCAGAGCAGCGGCAGCAGGAACCAGACGCAGCCCAGCGTGAAGCCGATGAGGATCATGAAGCCGAGGCCGACGTTGGACAGCACCGGCGGGGTGTAGTCGCCCGGGCCGAACGTCGCGGTCCACTCGGCGACCAGCGCGTCGCGGTCGGCCCCGCCGCCGAACTTGGTCGGCTGGAGTTCACCGACCGGGCCGAACTGCGCGAAGCCGAAGCCCTGGAGCGTGGTCACCGCGAGCGCCGCGGTGATCAGGCCGATCCGCAGCGACTTCCGGAAGAGCAGGTGGTCCGGGGTGCGCCGGATCAGGTGCCAGGCGCTGACCGCGGCCATCAGCATCCCGCCGGTGACCAGGCCGGCGGAGACCACGTGGCCGAAGGCGAAGCCGAGGGTGGGGTTGGTGAGCAGCGCGCCGAAGTCGGTGAGGTGGGCGACGCCGTCGCGCACCTCGTAGCCGACCGGGTGCTGGAGCCACGCGTTGGCCACCATGATCCAGAACGCCGAGGCGTACGCGGTGAGCGCGACGCCCCAGAGCAGCGCCAGGTGGACGCCGCGCCGCAGCCGGTGCCAGCCGAAGATCCACATGCCGAGGAACGTGGACTCCAGGAAGAAGGCGACAAGCGTCTCGATGGCCAGCGGCGCGCCGAACACGTTGCCCACGTAGCGCGAGAGGCCGCTCCAGTTCAGCCCGAACTGGAACTCCATGACGATGCCGGTGGCGATCCCGAGCACGTAGTTGATCACGTAGAGCTGGCCCCAGAAGCGGGTCAGCCGCTCGTACACCGGCTTGCCGGTGACGAAGCCGGCGGTCTGCAGGCCGACCAGCAGGGTGACCAGGCCGAGGGTGACCACCACGAAGAGGAAGTGGATCGAGGTGGTCGTGGCGAACTGCAGGCGGGCGAGGAGCAGGGGGTCCATGACCGTCCTCCCACTAGTTGACTCGCTTGTCATAGCGAGCCTACACGTAGCCTCGCTACCTATGAGGCCCGGTGGCGGCGCAGAGTCGGGTTCCCGTCGGTCAGCTCAGGAAGAGGGAGATCGGCAGGGTGACCAGGAGGGTCGCGACGGACAGCGCGGTGGCGCCGAGCACCCGCGGCGGCCGGTCGGCCACCATGAGCCGCTGCACGCGTACGTCGAGGTCGCGGTCGCCCAGGCCCAGCGTGCCGGCCGGGGTGATGCGGTGCCCGGCGGCGGCGAACCGGCGCAGCGCCCCCGCCAGGGGCGCTCCGGCGTGCAGCTCCCGGGCCTTGTCGTCGGCGCGCATCTCGACCAGCAGCGCCACCCGCTCGTGCGCGTCCCGCACCCAGCGGAACCAGGGCAGCGCCCGGCAGAGCGCGGTGAACGGCAGCAGCACCAGGTCGTGCCGCTCCTGGGCGTGCGCCCGCTCGTGGGTGAGCACCGCCGCCAGCTCGGCGCGGTCGAGCAGGCTGAGCGTGCCGGCGCTGACCACCACCCGCGGCTTCACCCCTGGCAGGCAGTACGCCGCGGCGCTCGGGTGGTCGAGCACCAGCGCCCCGGGCACCGTCGGGTCCCGCCGGGCCACCAGGCTGAGCAGCTCCCGGTGCCGGCGCTGGGCGCGCACGGTGCCGTGGATGCTGCGCACGGTCGTGGTGAGCAGCACCGCCCCGATGCCGAAACCGACCCCGACCAGGCCGAGGTGCAGCGCCCCCAGCCCGGCCGGCAGCGTGCCGTGGGCCAGGTCGTCGACGAGGGTCAGCAGCGCGCTCCCGGTCGGCAGCTCGTACGCGCTCAGGCCGAGCGCCATGGGCAGCCCCATGGCGGAGAGGCCGAGCGCCAGCCCGACCGCCTGCCAGCAGACGATCGCCACCCGCGGGGCCTGCCAGGTCCACCGCGCGGCGGCCAGGACCTGCGCGGTCAGCCAGCAGGCCAGGATGGTCGCGGCGAAGTGCAGGGCGTACGCCACGGCGGCCGCCCTACCGGTCCGTCGCCTCGTCGAGCGCCGGGCCGCCGGCCCGCGGGTCCTCGACCCGGTCGGTCAGCCCGGCCTCGGCGCTGAGCGCCGCCCGGAGCACCTCGGCCTCGGTGCCGGTCACCGAGCGGGCGAAGCGCACCAGCGCGGCGTCCCGGCTGCCGCCGAGGTCGAGGGCGTCGAGCATGAGCTGGGCGATGTGCGCCTCGCGGGTGGCGGCGGGCCGGTAACGCCAGGCCCGCCCCTCCCGCTCGCGCTGCACCATGCCCTTGCCGGCGAGCCGGTCGAGCACGGTCATCACCGTCGTGTAGGCCAGCTCCCGCCCGTCGAGGGCGTCGGCGACCTCGCGCACGGTCACGCCGTCCGACGTGGCGGGGACCGAGTCCCACAGCACGTCCATCACCGCACGTTCCAGATCACCGAGCCGAGTCACCCCGTAATCCTACCTCGCGTAGTAGAAGGGGGTTCACACGCCCTTCGGGTGCCAGACGGTCTTCGTCTCCAGGAGCGTGGTCATCCGGGCGATGCCCGGGTCGGCGTACCAGTCGTTGTCGGCCGGGGCCGGCCGGAGCACCCGCTTGAGGTTCTCCGCGGCCTTGACCTCCAGCTCGGCGGCCAGGTCGGCGTCGGAGACCCCGGTCAGGTCGATGGCGTTGACGTCCATGTGCGCGGCCAGCGTCGGCACGGTCTCCGACAGCCGGCCGGTGAGGATGTTCACCACCCCGCCCGGCAGGTCCGAGGTGGCCAGCACCTCGGCCAGGGTCACGGCCGCCAGCGGCGCCGACGGGGAGGCGGCCACCACCACCGTGTTGCCGGTCACGATCGCCGGGGCGATCACGCTGACCAGGCCGAGCAGCACCGGGGAGTCCGGGGCCACCACGGCCACCACGCCGGTCGGCTCCGGCGCGGAGAGGTTGAAGTACGGCCCGGCCACCGGGTTCGCGCCGCCGTAGACCTGGGGCAGCTTGTCGGACCAGCCGGCGTACCAGACCCAGCGGTCGATGGCCGCGTCGACCTCGTCGGCGGACGCGCCGAGGGCGACGAACTGGTCGCGCCGGCCCTCCAGCATCTCGGCCACCCGGTAGAGGATCTGACCGCGGTTGTACGCGGTCGCGCCGGCCCAGCCCTTCACGGCGGCCCGGGCGGCCACCACGGCGTCCCGCGCGTCCTTGCGGGAGGCCAGCGACACGTTGGAGTCCTGCACGAGATACGACCGTCCCGACTCGCTGCGCGGGAACTTCCCGCCGATGAAGAGCTTGTACGTCTTGCGTACCGCGACCCGCTCAGACATTGAGGTACGCCTCCAGCCCGTGCCGGCCGCCCTCGCGACCGTAGCCCGACTCCTTGTAGCCGCCGAAGGGCGAGGTGGGGTCGAACTTGTTGAACGTGTTGGCCCAGACCACGCCGGCGCGCAGCCGGTCGGCCATCCACAGGATCCGGGACCCCTTGTCGGTCCAGATCCCGGCCGACAGCCCGTACGGCGTGTTGTTGGCCTTCTCCACGGCCTCGGCCGGGGTGCGGAAGGTCAGCACGGACAGCACCGGGCCGAAGATCTCCTCGCGGGCGATCCGGTGCGCCTGGGTGACGCCGGTGAAGATGGTCGGCGCGAACCAGAAGCCGCGGTCCGGCAGCTCGCACGGCGGCGACCAGCGCTCGGCGCCCTCGGCGGCGCCGGCCTCGGACAGCTCCCGGATCCGGGCCAGCTGCGCGGCCGAGTTGATCGCGCCGATGTCGGTGTTCTTGTCCAGCGGGTCGCCGACCCGGAGCTGGGCCATCCGCCGCTTCAGCGACTCCAGCACCCGGTCGGCGACCGATTCCTGGACCAGCAGCCGGGAGCCGGCGCAGCAGACGTGCCCCTGGTTGAAGAAGATGCCGTTGACGATGCCCTCGACGGCCTGGTCGACCGGGGCGTCGTCGAAGACGATGTTGGCGGCCTTGCCGCCCAGCTCCAGGGTGAGCTTCTTGCGGGTGCCGGCGACCGCCCGGGCGATGGCCTTGCCGACCTCGGTGGAGCCGGTGAAGGCGACCTTGTCCACGCCCGGGTGCTCGACCAGGGCCCGGCCGGTCTCGCCGGCGCCGGTGACGATGTTGACCACGCCGGCCGGCAGGTCGGCCTGCTGGCAGATCTCGGCGAACAGCAGCGCGGTCAGCGGCGTGGTCTCGGCCGGCTTGAGCACCACCGTGTTGCCGGCCGCGAGGGCCGGGGCGATCTTCCAGGCCAGCATGAGCAGCGGGAAGTTCCACGGGATGACCTGCGCGGCCACGCCGAGCGGCCCGGGGTTCGCCCCGAAGCCGGCGTGCTCCAGCTTGTCGGCCCAGCCCGCGTAGTAGAAGAAGTGCGCGGCGACCAGGGGCACGTCGACGTCCCGCGACTCCTTGATCGGCTTGCCGTTGTCCAGCGACTCCAGCACGGCCAGCTCGCGGGAGCGCTCCTGGATGATCCGGGCGATCCGGAACAGGTACTTGGCCCGGTCCCGGCCCGGCATCGGACCCCAGACCTTCTCGTACGCCTCGCGGGCGGCGCGGACCGCGAGGTCCACGTCCTGGCTGCCGGCCTCGGCGATCTCGGCCAGCACCTCCTCGGAGGCCGGGTTGATCGACTTGAAGCTGCCGCCGTCGGTCGGGTCGACGAACTTGCCGTCGACGAAGAGCCCGTACGAGGGCTTGATGTCCACCACCGAGCGCGACTCGGGGGCGGGTGCGTATTCGAACATCGCGTTCAGTCCAGGGTGAAGTAGTCGGGGCCGGCGTAGACGCCGGTCGTCAGCTTGGTGCGCTGCATGAGCAGGTCGTTGAGGAGGCTGGACGCCCCGAACCGGAACCAGTCCGGGTCCAGCCAGTCCGGGCCGACGGTCTCGTTGACCATGACCAGGTACTTGATCGCGTCCTTGGTGGTCTTGATGCCGCCGGCCGGCTTCACGCCGACCTGCCGCCCGGTGGCGGCGCGGAAGTCGCGGACCGCCTCCAGCATGACCAGGGTCACCGGCGGGGTGGCCGCGACCGGGACCTTGCCGGTGGAGGTCTTGATGAAGTCGCCGCCGGCCAGCATGGCCAGCCAGGAGGCGCGGCGCACGTTGTCGTAGGTGGCCAGCTCGCCGGTCTCCAGGATCACCTTGAGGTGCGCGTCCCCGCAGGCCTCCTTGGTGGCCACGATCTCGTCGTAGACCTCCTTGTAGCGGCCGGACAGGAAGGCGCCCCGGTTGATCACCATGTCGATCTCGTCCGCGCCGGCCGCGACGGCCGCCCGGGTGTCGGCGAGCTTGACCTCCAGCGGGGCCTGGCCGGACGGGAAGGCGGTCGCCACGCTGGCCAGGTGCACGCCGCTGCCGGCCAGCACCCCGGCCACGTACGGGACCATGGCGGGGTAGACGCAGACCGCACCGACGTGCGGGCAGGACGGGTCGGCCGGGTCGGGGCGCAGCGCCTTGGCGGCCAGCGCCCGGACCTTGCCGGGGGTGTCGGCCCCTTCGAGCGTGGTCAGGTCGACCATCCGGATCGCCAGGTCGATGGCCTGGGCCTTGGCGGTGGTCTTGATGGAGCGGGTGCCGAGCTGTGCCGCCCGCTGCTCCGCGCCGACCTGGTCCACGCCGGGCAGGCCGTGCAGGAAGGTCCGCAGAGCGGTCTCGGATCGTCCCAGCTCGGAGAGCTCCGACCGGGCCGACGTCGCTGTCGCCGTCATGCCTCGAATACTACGCACCCGCGCGTCGGGTGATCTTGGTCACGCTCGGCCGGCCCGGGGTGCCGCACGTGAGCGGCGTCGCTGGTCCGCCCGCACCCGCGATGCGCCCGCCCCGCGACCGGTAGGTTGAGCGATCGTGGACGTACACGTCATTGACCACCCGCTCGCCCAGGCCCGGCTGACCGCCATGCGGGACTCCCGGACCGACTCCGCGTCGTTCCGGGCCGCGCTGCACGAACTCACCACCATGCTGGTGTACGAGGCCGCGCGCTCGTTCCCCGTCGAGAAGTACTCGATCCAGACCCCGGTCACCGGCACCGAGGGCACCCGGCTGGCGAACCCGCCGCTGCTCGTGCCGGTGCTGCGGGCCGGTCTCGGCATGGCCGACGCCGCGCTCGGCCTCCTGCCCGAGTCGTCGATGGGCTTCGTCGGCCTGGCCCGCGACGAGAAGACGTACGAGCCGCGCGCCTACATGGAATCGCTGCCCCGGGATCTCGCCGGCCTGCCGGTGCTGGTGCTCGACCCGATGCTGGCCACCGGCGGCTCGCTGGAGCACGGCTGCCGGCTGCTCGCCGACCGCGGCTGCACCGACATCACCGTGCTCTGCGTGCTGGCCGCGCCGGCCGGCATCGCGCGGCTGGAGCGGTCCGGGCTGCCGTTGCGCCTGGTCACCGCGTCGATCGACGAGGGCCTCAACGACCGGATGTTCATCGTCCCGGGCCTCGGCGACGCCGGGGACCGCCAGTTCGGCGGCATGCCCCGCTTCTGACCCACGGACCGGCCCGCCGGCAGCGCCGGCGGGCCGCCCCGACACCTGACCCGGCGAGTCCGTGCGCGGGGTGCGCCCAGCCGCTACCGTCTCGGGCCATGACTGGTGTTGCGCTCGCCGAAGAGCTGCTGCTCCTCGCCTATGACGACGAAACCGGCAAGGCCACCATGCCGCGGATCAGCCTGGACCTCGGCATGGCCGCCGCGGTGCTGGTCGAGCTGGCCCTGGCCGGCCGGATCGCGTACGCCGACGGGAACCTGGCGGTGGTCGACCCGGCGCCGACCGGGGAGCCGATCGCCGACGAGGTCCTCGGCCGGATCGCCGCCGACACCCCGCACACCCCGTCCTCGTGGGTGCAGCGGCTGCGGCACGGCCTGCGCGACCGGATCCTCGGCGACCTCTGCGGCCGGGGCGTGGTCCGGGACGTCGACGAGACCGAGCTGGGCTTCATCCACGTGCACCGCTACCCGGTCGCGGACGCCTCGGTGGAGGCCGACATCCGGCAGCGGCTGGCCGAGGCGCTCATTGCCGGGCAGCTCCCCGACGAGCGGACCGCCGCGCTCGCCACCCTGGTCGCGGTGCTGCGGATGGAGCCGGCGCTGGGCCTGACCGGCACGGCCGCCGAGGAGGCCGGCAAGCGCCTGGAGGAGATCGCCACGGGCGCCGGCTTCTCCGGCACGGTGAGCCTCGACGACAGCGTCGTCCGCCCCTCGGTGAGCCTGGTCATCGCCGCCCTGGCCCAGGCGGTGGATGCCGCCCTGGGCAAACGC
>NZ_JAMWEG010000024.1 GCF_025460765.1 Micromonospora sp. MA102 | reverse complement strand
GGGAGGATGGCGGGGTGGGGGACGAGTACGACGTGATCGTCGTCGGGGCCGGGCCCGCCGGGGCGGCCGCCGCGCTCGGGGCGCGGCGCGCCGGCGCGGAGCGGGTCCTGCTGCTCGACCGGTACGACTTCCCGCGGGACAAGGCGTGCGGGGACGGCATCGCCGCGCACGCGCTGGACGTCCTCGCCGAGCTGGGCGTGACCGGGGCGGTCGACGGGTACGCCCCGCTGCCCGCGCTGCGCCTCGTCGGCCCCGGCGGCGAGACGGTGGCCCGGGCGCTGCCCCGGCCCGCGTACACGGTGCCCCGGCAGGTGTTCGACGCCCGGCTCGTGGCCGCGGCGACCGCCGCCGGGGCGGAGCTGCGGCGGCACACCGTACGCACCGTGGAGGTGCGCGAGGACCGGGTGGTGCTCGACGGGGAACTGGCCGCCCGGGCGGTGGTCGGGGCGGATGGGGCCGGCTCGGTGCTGCGCCGGACGCTCGGCCACCCGGTGAACCCCGACCGGCACCTCGCGCTCGCCATCCGGGGCTACGCGCCGGCCCGACCCGGCCCGCCCGAGCAGCTCATCGTCACCTCGTCGCCGCGCTGGCCGGCGTACGCCTGGTCGTTCCCGATCGGTGACGGCCGGGCGAACGTCGGGTACGGGGAGGTGCTGCGGGGCGAGCCACTGACCCGCGCCCACCTGCTCGACCGGCTGGCGGCCCTGCTCCCCGGCACCGACCCGGCTGCGGTGACCGACCTGCGCGCCCACCACCTGCCGCTCTCCACGCACCGGCCGGCTCCCGGGCGGGGCCGGGTGGTGCTGGCCGGCGACGCGCTCTCGCTGATCAACCCGTTCACCGGCGAGGGCATCTTCTACGCGCTGCGCTCCGGTGCCCTGGCCGGCGCCGCGGCGGCCGGAGCCCCGGCCGCCGCGGCCCGCCGGTACGCCGAGGCGCTGCGCCGCCGGCTCGGCACCCACCTGCGGCACAGCTCGGTGGCGGCCTGGCTGGCCCGGCGGCGGTGGGTGGTGGACGCGGCGGTGCGCGCCGCCCGCCGCGACGAGCGGGTCTACCGGACCGTGGTCGAGCTGGGGCTGGGTGACGGACGTCTCGACGCCCGCACCCTCGCCATGATCGGTGCGGGTCTCACCGGCACGACGGCGTCAGCTCGGCCGGCGGCCACAATCCGGCCTCCGCGCCGCTGAGCGGCGCTCCGGACCGAATGAAGGCCGCTCTGACGCCGGGCTGCGACCTGAAGCCGTCCGCCATGCGCCACCGAGACACTGATCTTCCGCGCGGGTCGCTACCCTGCAAGGTGATGACTCTGCGGAAACTCCTCTACTCCGTGTACGAGCGCCGGCTCACCGCGAAGCTCGCGGGCAAACCGGTGCCCCGGCATGTCGGCGTGATGTGCGACGGCAACCGCAGATGGGCCCGGGAGATGGGCTTCGTCGACCCGAACGACGGCCACCGGATGGGCGCCGAGCGGATCAAGGAGCTGCTGCGCTGGTGCGACGCCGCCGGTGTCGGCCACGTCACGCTCTGGCTGCTCTCCACGGACAACCTCTCGCGGCCGGCCGCCGAGCTGGACCCGCTGCTCCAGATCATCGAGGACCTCACCACCGAGCTGGCCGAGGAGGGCAACCCCTGGCGGCTGCGGATGGTCGGCGCTCTCGACGTGCTGCCCGCGCACCACGCCGCCGCGCTCAAGGCCGCCGAGGAACGCACCCGGCAGCGCAGCGGCGGCGCGCAGGTCAACATCGCGGTCGGCTACGGCGGCCGGCGGGAGATCGCCGACGCGGTCCGCTCGCTGCTGCTGGAACACGCCGCCACCGGCGGCACGGTGGAGGAGCTGGCCAACTCGATCGACGTCGACCACATCTCCGAGCACCTCTACACCAAGGGCCTGCCCGACCCGGATCTGATCATCCGGACCAGCGGCGAGCAGCGGCTCTCCGGCTTCATGCTCTGGCAGAGCGCGCACTCGGAGTTCTACTTCTGCGAACTCAACTGGCCCGACTTCCGCCGGGTCGACTTCCTCCGCGCCCTGCGCTCCTACGCCACCCGGCAGCGCCGCTACGGCGCCTGAGGCCGGGCCTCAGCGCAGGTGGGGGAGCGCCTCGGTGAGGAAGTCGCCGAGCGCGGCGGGGGAGTCCAGGGTGAGATCGGCGGCGTCGGCGACCTCGTGACCGGTCTCCGGGTTCGCCACCGCGACGCAGACGCCCATGAACTCCGGGTCGGCGGCGGCCCGGGCCCGCAGCGCCGAGAAGGCCTTGATGTCGGAGACGTCGTCGCCGAAGTACCAGGCGCCACCGGCGTCCCGGACCGCCTCCCCGATGACCATGCCCTTGTCCCGGTCGACCGGGGGCTTCAGCTCCAGCACCATGCGCCCGGCCTGGCAGCGCAGGCCCAGCCGCTCGGCCTGGTCCCGGCCCCACTCCTGCACCAGGTCGCCGAGCTGCGGCGCGGTGCGCCAGTGCAGGGCGACGGAGAGCCGCTTGAACTCCACCAGGGCGCCGGGCGGCAACTCGGCGCGGGCCCGTTCGGCCAGCTCGGCCATGGTGGGCACCCAGGGCAGGGCGGCCGGCTCGGTGACGGTCTCGCCGCCCGAGTGGCTGTGCTCCAGGCCGTAGAGGCCGTACAGGTCGATGCCGGCGAGGCCGCCGAGGCGGTCGCGGAGGAATTCCACCGGGCGCGCGGAGACGATGGCGATCCGGCGTACCCGGGAGGCCAGGGCCTCCAGCGCGGCGAGCACCTTCGGCGCGGGCTGGACCGCGGTCGGGTCGTCGTCGACCGGGGCGAGGGTGCCGTCGAAGTCGAAGAAGAGCACCACGTCGCGCGCGCGGGCGGCGGTGGCGCGCCACGCGTGCGCGGCGTCCAACGGGGTTTTCGGCTGCTGGTTGCCCAGATTCAACGGCGGCACGCGCGACAGCGTACCCCGGTCACAGCGGCGTATTCGTGGCCGAGATGTGACGTCCGGACGACGCGGATGATCAGCGTTCGGCGGCTCCCCGTCCCCGGCGCCCGAACGGCACCACGGCCGCTTCCTGCCCGTGGCTCAGCAGGTAGCCCTCCACGAAGCCGGTGTTCCGGTCGCCGGTGTGCGCCTCGATCTCGTTGAGCCGCGCCACCAGGAACTCGGTGAGCGCGCTGACCCGGTCGTTGAGCCGGTCGTGCAGCTCGGCGACGACGGCGAGGACCACCGCGGTTCCGGCCGTGATGAGCGCGAAGAGGTTGACGACCAGGGGAAGCTGCCCGCCGTCCAGTACGCCGACCACCACGTTGCCGGTCACGCACGATGTCACCGACACCACCGCGACCACGACTGCCAACCATTTCAGGGTCATGGACAGACCCCTCCTTCTGTCCCGCAGGGCTGGGTTCGGCTGTGTCCCGTCCCCCCGCCGATGACGAGCCCTTAGCAGTACAAACGTGGACGCTAGCGTGTCCGATCCGGCCCCGAGGCGAAACGATCGGGTCTGGCCTTCCGTTCTTTCGCCATCTGAGGAACTACCCGGCTTGTTTACCCCTATTTCGGACATCGACCGGGAGGGTTGGGCGATAAGCGAGATAACGAATGGTTTCTCGAATGTGGAACTTCTCCGCGTCGGAGACGTCCGGGTCGACCAGCCGGCGCAGCAGCGCCTCGACGTCGGGGTCCATGGGCGGCGGGGTCGGGGTGGCGCGGGGGGCGGCCGCGCGGTCCCAGCCGAGGGCGACGAACGCGACCGCCGGGTTGAGCCCCAGCCCCTCGCAGAACGCGACCACCCGCTCGGCCTCGGGGTCGCTGGCCCAGTCGCCGCGGACCCAGCGGTTGATGGTCTGGCGGGAGACGCCGGTGCGCCGGGAGACCTCCGTGCCGCTCCAGGCCCGCATGGCGCGCGCGTCCTCCAGAGCGCGGCGGACGAAGGTGGCGAAGGCGATCTTCCGTGCGTTCGCGGTCTCGGTCACCCCGTGACGGTACGGCCAGTCGGTCTCCGGGGCACCGCCCGGCACGCTGCTGTCACGCCGACGTGACGGTGATCCACCGTTTCCGGTAAACGATCCAGAGCTCTTTCTGAGGGGTGTCACCCGGGCAGAATAGATCGACGCCAGTACGGCGGTAAACAGACGAAAAGCTGATACTGTCACGCTCATGAGACAACTTACGGTGTGTCACGTGCATGAGACGACGAGTGCTCACATGCGTCACTCCGCGGGTGTCGAGGGGGTCTCATGACCGAGCTCGCGACCCGTGCGCAGGCCTTCGGCCTGATCGCGGAGGGGGTGACCGCAGGACTGAGCGCCCCCTGGCGCCTCTACCTGGCCCGGGGCTGCCGCTACCTCTCCCTCAGCGTCGGCGACCGCGACGAGTGGGACGCCTGGCGGACCCACCTCGGCTGTCCCGAGCTGAGCGTCCGGGTCTACGAGGCGGGCGGTGAGATCCGCCGGGCCTCGGTGGCCGAGGTGATCGTCGACGGCTGCCGGATCAGCGTCGAGCTGGTCGAGGAGGTCAGCACCGCCGACCTGGAGCGGCTGCTGGTCGTCGACCCGCTGCCCGGGGCGGACGAGCGATGAGCCCATTTCTCGCCGTCGTGCTGGTCCTCGTGCTCGGCTCGACCTGCTACGCGGCCGGCCGGCTGCACGGCCAGCTCAGCTACCGGATCGGCTACCGGTTCGGCTACCGCCAGGGCTACTTCGACGGTGACCGGGGCGCCTGGAACCGGCGCCGCCGGGACGCCCAGGCCGCGATCGCCTCGGCGCTGGCCGGCCCGGCCCCGGCCGCGGTGACCGCACCGGCCGGGCGTACCGCGCCGTTCGCCGGCACCGCCGTCCCCGCCGCGGTCACCGCCCGCACCGCCACCGGCCCGGCCCGGCGGACCACCGCCACCGCCCAGCTCGGCGGCCTGGCCACCCGGCAGGGCACCACGTACACCGGCTCGTCGTTCGGCACGGCGGGCGGTGGGCCGCGGACCGGGACCCTGGTCCGGCGGCAGGGCTGAGGCCCGCCCAGGACACGGTGTGCCGTCCGCGGCGGACGCGCACCGTCGGAGCCGCAGTCAGACCGGTGACGGCGGCCCCACCGGCCGGGATGCGCGCAGGGGGCATGCATCCCGGCCGGTACCGCCGCGCCGGTCATCCCTCGTACGGGTGATCCACTCGCACCACTAGCCGACCGGGCCCGCGGCCATTAGCGTCTAGGCATGGCGCGGGGTTTTCCCGGGCCAGCCGGACAGCCCGGACCTGCGACCTCGCGCACGGGGCCCGCATCCGACCCCGTGTCCCACCGGGCACCGGAAGAGGCGGAACTCGGGTGGCCGGGTGCCCATCCGCGGAGCAGGCCTGTGACCACTCGCCGTACCCCCGCCGGTGCCGACCAGACCCCGGCCGCGACCGCCCCGACCCGCCGGACCACCCGCAGCCGCCGTGTGGCCGCACCGGCCGCCGGCACCGAGGAGCCCCGACCAGCCGGCCCGGCCTTCGTCCTCGACACCTCGGTCCTCCTCTCCGACCCGGCGGCGTTCCACCGCTTCGCCGAGCACGAGGTGGTGCTGCCGCTGGTGGTGATCTCCGAACTGGAGGGCAAACGCCACCACCCCGAGCTGGGCTGGTTCGCCCGGCAGTCGCTGCGCATGCTGGACGAGCTGCGGGTGCGGCACGGCCGGCTGGACCGGCCCGTGCCCGCCAACGACCAGGGCGGCACCCTCCGGGTGGAGCTGAACCACACCGACGACGGGGTGCTGCCGCCCGGGTTCCGGAACGAGTCGAACGACGCCCGGATCCTCTCCGTGGCGCTCAACCTGGCCGCCGAGGGACGCGAGGTCACGCTCGTCAGCAAGGACATGCCGCTGCGGGTGAAGGCGGCCTCGGTGGGCCTCCGGGCCGACGAGTACCGGCACGGCCAGGCCAGCGACCCGACCTGGACCGGCATGGCCGAGCTGGAGCTGGCCGAGGAGGAGATCGGCCGGCTGTACGCGGGCGAGACGCTCGACCTCGACGCCGCCTCCGGCCTGCCGTGCCACACCGGCCTGGTGCTGCACTCGGCGCGGGGCTCGGCGCTCGGCCGGGTGCTGCCCGACAAGACCGTCCGCCTGGTGCGGGGCGACCGTGAGGCGTTCGGCGTGCACGGGCGCTCGGCGGAACAGCGGGTGGCGCTGGACCTGCTGCTGGACGAGTCGATCGGCATCGTCTCGCTGGGCGGCCGGGCCGGCACCGGCAAGTCCGCCCTGGCCCTCTGCGCCGGCCTGGAGGCGGTGATGGAGCGCCGGCGGCACAAGAAGGTGGTCGTGTTCCGCCCGTTGTACGCGGTCGGCGGCCAGGAGCTGGGCTACCTGCCCGGCTCGGAGTCGGAGAAGATGTCGCCCTGGGCGCAGGCCGTCTTCGACACGCTCGGCGCGGTGGTGCACGAGAACGTGCTGGACGAGGTCACCTCGCGAGGGCTGCTGGAGGTCCTGCCGCTCACCCACATCCGCGGCCGGAGCCTGCACGACGCCTTCGTCATCGTCGACGAGGCGCAGTCGCTGGAGCGCGGCGTCCTGCTCACCGTCCTGTCCCGCATCGGCCAGGGGTCGCGGGTGGTGCTGACCCACGACGTGGCCCAGCGGGACAATCTCCGGGTCGGTCGGCACGACGGGGTGACCGCCGTGATCGAGACGCTGAAGGGCCATCACCTCTTCGCGCACGTCACTCTCAGCCGTTCGGAGCGTTCGCCCATCGCCGCGATGGTCACCGATCTGCTGGAGGACATCCCGCTCTGAGGTGGGTCTTTGCCCGGTTTTGGCGGCATTCGCCTTGTGGTGCAGATCACAATCGGCGTCCTTGGTTTCCCAACCGCCTCACTGTGCGCAATGGTGTCCAACGAGCGCTTTCGACACCTCCAAGCTCGACGCGTCCCACGATGCGCCGCAACCTGGAGGCGTCGCACGCACCAGGAAGATCGTCGAGCATCGTTCGCCACGACACGGCGGAGAGGCGGCGAGCACCGGTGCGTCGGCTGCGACCGCGACGGTCTCGGGGCGCTCACGGCGCCGGCGCGGCCGCTCCAGGGCCACGCGTCGCGCCGTGTCCTTGCCCCCGACGAAGGGACACTTCGTGAGTCGGCTGTGGAGCCGGTTCGGCGCCCGTACGGCCGCCGTCGCACTGCTCTCCGTGGGCGTTGCCGGCGGCTTCTATCTGGGTGAAGACCGACAGACCCAGCAACAGGGCCTGACCGCGCAGGTCGGCCTGGAGGTCGACCGGACGGAGTACGCGTACCAGCGCGACCGCCAGGCCGACCACCGCCTGGCGTCGGCCAAGCAGCGGGCCGCCGAGTACCAGGCGCGGCTGCGCGCCGCGGCGGCGGCCAAGGAGGCCGCCGAGCGCGCCAAGGAGGCCGAGGCGGCGGCCGCGTCCCGCAAGAAGGAGCGCGAGGCCGCGGAGAAGGCGGCGGCCAAGCCCTACGACGGCCCGATCCCGGCGTCCTGCGAGGAGTTCAGCGGCAACCGCAAGATCGGTTGCGCGATCATGCTCGACGAGGGCTTCGGCATCGACCAGTTCCCCTGTCTGGACAAGCTCTGGACCAAGGAGAGCGGCTGGAACCACAAGGCGTACAACGAGGGGTCCGGCGCGTACGGCATCCCGCAGGCCCTGCCGGGCAGCAAGATGGGCTCGGTGGCCGACGACTGGAAGACCAACCCGGCCACCCAGATCAAGTGGGGCCTCGGCTACATCGAGGGCCGGTACGACGACCCGTGCGGCGCCTGGCGGCACTCGCAGAACTCCGGCTGGTACTGATCGGACATCGACGGCGGGGCGTGCGGAGATTCGCACGCCCCGCCGTCGTCGTGTCGCCCCCGAGTGGCGGTGCGCCCCGATTACTGATAGCACTTGACGGGTGACCTGGCAGGACGGCCGCACGGGCGGCGACCCCCACCGGTTCGGCACCGAGGCGTTCTACGCCTCGCTCGGCCGGGCCTTCGTCGCCATGTGCGCGGTCGTGCCGGTGCTGTTCCTCATCGAGGCCGTCGACGTCGGCCTGCGCGCCGACCTCGACGTCACCGCCGGCATCATCCCGCACCGCATCCAGGGGCTCGACGGCGTGTTCTTCTCGCCGTTCCTGCACGCCGGCTGGAACCACCTCTACAGCAACAGCATCCCGCTGATCCTGCTCGGCACCTTCGTGCTGGCCGCCGGCACCCGCCGGTTCCTCTGGTCCACGCTGGTGATCATCCTGGTCAGCGGCCTGGGGGTGTGGTTCACCGGCTCGCCCAACTCGGTGGTGGTCGGCGCGAGCGGCGTCATCTTCGGTTACCTCGGCATCCTGCTCACCCGCGGCATCGTCGAACGCAGCTGGTGGAACTTCGCCGTGGTGCTCCTCGTGGGCCTGCTCTACGGCTGGCAGCTGCTCGGCATCCTGCCCACCGACGAGCGCATCTCCTGGCAGGGGCACCTGTTCGGGCTGCTCGGCGGGGTCGTCGCGGCGGTGCTGTTCCGCCGCCGGGTGGAGGGCGGGACGCGGGACTCCCTCGGGTCACCCCCGGTCACGCTGCCCTGACGGCACGTCCACCCGCCGGCGGGACGTGCTTGCCCGCGGCCACCGCCCCGCCTACCGTCGGGATCAGCACGCGTTGATCCCTTGGCGAAAGTGACGGTACGCCATGCGCGAGGTCGATGTCGCCGTGATCGGGGCGGGCCCCGCCGGGCTGTTCGCCGCCTACTACGCCGGGTTCCGCGGGCTCTCCGTGGCCGTGATCGACGCGCTGCCCGAGCCGGGCGGCCAGGTCACCGCCATGTACCCGGAGAAGCTCATCCTCGACGTCGCCGGGTTTCCCGCCATCAAGGGGCGGGAGCTGGTCGCCAACCTGGTCGCCCAGGCCGCGCCCTTCCGCCCGGAATACCTGCTGGGGGTCCGTGCGGAGAAGCTGTCGTACCTGGACGGGCGGCCGGTGCTCGGACTGGCCGGCGGCGACCAGCTGCACTGCGGCGCGGTGCTGGTCACCGGCGGGCTGGGCAGCTTCACGCCCCGGCCGCTCCCGGTGGCGGACAGCTTCGTGGGCGCCGGGATCGTCTACTTCGTTCCGCAGCCGACCGAGCTGACCGGCCGGGACGTGCTCATCGTGGGTGGCGGCGACTCGGCGTTCGACTGGGCGGTGACGCTGGCCCCGATCGCCCGCTCGGTGACCCTGGTGCACCGGCGCGACCGGTTCCGCGCGCACGCCTCGACCGTCGACCGGGTGCGGGCGCTGCCGGTGCGGGTGGTGGTCAACGCCGAGGTGAGCCGGCTGCACGGGGAGGACCGGGTCACCGGCGCCGAGCTGACCGTGCGCGGGGGCGCCGTGGAGACCCTGCCGGTGGACACCGTGGTGGCCGCGCTCGGATTCACCGCCGACCTGGGCCCGCTCGCCGAGTGGGGCCTGAACCTCGACCGGCGGCACATCGTGGTCGACAGCGCCATGGCCACCAACCTGCCCCGGGTGTTCGCGGCCGGCGACATCACCGACTACCCGGGCAAGGTGCGGCTGATCGCCACCGGCTTCGGCGAGGCGGCCACCGCCGTCAACAACGCGGCGGTCGTCATCGACCCGAGCGCGCACCTCTTCCCCGGCCACTCCTCCGACGGCACCTGACCGGCGGCCGCCGCCGGGCTCAGGAGGTGGGCAGCCCGACGAGGTCGGCCATCAGCCCGATCTGGTGGTCGAAGTACTCGTCGCGGTGCGGCAGCGCCCGGTTGATCCGGCCGAACAGCTCGAAGCTGATCAGCCCGAAGAGCTGGGTCCAGCCGGCCATGCCCCGGGCCAGCAGTGCGGGCGGCAGGTCCACGGGGATCAGTGCCGCCAGCTCGGCCACGTCGGACCGCAGCGGCTCGGGCAGCTCCTCGCCGGACGGGTGGAGCCGGCCGGTGGCCACCCCGTCGCGGAGGATGCCGACCAGGGTCTCCGGCGGTCGCTGGGCCGGTGCCACGGTGTCGTCCGGGGCCGCGTAGCCGGGGACGGGGCTGCCGTAGAGCAGGGCGTACTCGGCGGGGTGGGCCAGCGCCCAGGCTCGGGCGGCCCGGCACGCGGCGAGCCAGCGCCCGCGCAGGTCCGCCTGGTCGACGCCGGCGTCGGCCGACTCCACCGCGTCGCCGAGCGCCTCGTACGCCTCCAGGATCAGCGCGGTGAGCAGGTCGTCCCGGCTGGGGAAGTAGCGGTAGATCGCCGAGGAGACCATGCCCATGTCCCGGGCGACCGCGCGGAGCGACAGGTTCGCGCCGTCGGTGGCCAGGTGGCGGCGGGCGACCGCCTTGATCTCGTCGATCATGCCGGCGCGGACCCGGGCGCGGAGCGTGTGAGCGACCATGCCTCCACCCTGCCACGGATGAGAGCGCCAATCAAAACAGAGAGCACCGCTCTTGACGAACGGGCGCCGTGTCGTGCATGCTCTGTTGCGAGAGCGGTGCTCTCGCATCGGATTACTGCTTCGAAGGGTGGCCCTCATGGCCCTGCACGTGATCGTCGGCGCCGGACCCGTCGGCACCGCCACGGCCCGTCTCCTCGCCGAGCGCGGCGACCAGGTGCGGGTGGTGACCCGCCGTGGCACCGGGCCCACGCACCCCGCCATCGAGCGGATCGCCGCCGACGCGGCCGACGCGGAGCGGCTGACCGCCCTGACCGAGGGCGCGACGGCGCTGTACAACTGCGCCAACCCGGCGTACCACCGGTGGCCGCTGGACTGGCCGCCGCTGGCCGCCGCGCTGCTCACCGCCGCCGGGCGGACCGGCGCCGTCCTCGCCACGGTCGGCAACCTCTACGGGTACGGCCCGGTCGACGGCCCGATGACCGAGGCGACCCCGCTCGCCTCGACCGGCACCAAGGGGCGGGTGCGCAACCGGATGTGGGCCGACGCGCTGGCCGCGCACCGGGCCGGCCAGGCCCGGATCACCGAGGTACGCGGCTCCGACTACCTCGGCGCCGGCGGCACCTCGCTGGCCATGATGGTCCTGCCCCGGGCGCTCGCCGGGCAGCGGGTGTTCCTCCCGGTCGACTGGGACGCCCCGCACACCTGGACGTACATTCCCGACGTCGCCCGCACCCTGGTCGCCGCCGCGACCGACGAGCGGGCCTGGGGGCGGGCCTGGCACGTGCCCAGCGCGCCCGCCGTCCCGATGCGGGACCTGGCCACCCGCGCGGCGGCCCTGGTCGGTGCCCCCGCGCCGCGACTGACCCGGATGCCGTACCCGGTGCTCTGGCTCGGCGGGCTGGCCAACCCCATGGCGCGGGAGCTGCGGGAGACCGCCTACCAGTTCGACCGGCCCTTCGTGATGGACTCCGGCCCCGCCACCACCACCCTCGGCGTCGAGGCGACGCCGCTGGACCGGGCGGTCAAGGAGACGGTGGCGGCGCTGCGCGGCTGACCAGCCGCGGGGGCGGCCCGACCGCGGCGACCAGCACCGCGACCAGGGTCAGCGCCGCCCCCAGCAGGGTGGTCGGCGTGGGGTGCGAGGCCGCGGTGGGCAGCAGCAGGTCCAGCAGGACGGCGCCGACGACCTGCCCGGCGATGGTGGCCAGGCCGAGCAGCAGCACACCGGTGAACCGGACGATGGCGGCGGCCAGCGCGATGAACACGATGCCGATGGGGCCGCCCAGGTAGAGCCACGGTTCGCTCGGGAAACCGCCGGTCGGGCGCCCCCGGACCGCCACATCCACCGCGAAGGTGGCGAGCAGCGCCACCGTGCCGACGGTGAAGTTGACAAGCGTGGCGGTCATCGCGCTGCCGGCGGCCCCGCGGACCCGGCCGTTCACCGCCTGCTGCCACGCGATGCCCACCCCGGCGGCCAGCGGCAGCAGGGCCAGCGCCAGGGCACCCGGATCGCCGAGCCGGTCGCCCACCGCCAGCAGCACGGCCAGCACGGTGAGCGCCGCGCCGACCAGCCGGTTCGGGGTGACCGCCTGCCGCCCGGTGGGGCCGATCCCGGCCCGGTCGACGAGCAGGCTGCTGCCGGACTGGCCGGCCACCACGGCGACCGTGAACACCGCCACGCCCAGGGTGCCGATGGTCAGCCCCTGGGTGGCGACCAGGAAGGCGCCGCAGACCCCGCCGAGGCACTGCCACGGCCGCAGCGAGCCATCCCGCAGCGCGGCTCGCAGTGCGGCCAGCCCTCGCCGGCCACCGGGCGTGGCGGGGACCAGCACCAGCAACACCAGCAGGCCGAGGCCGAACGAGACCACCGCGGCGGCGATCCCGTCGGCCAGCCGTACCCCGAGTTCGCCGTTGATCCGGGACTGGACGGCCACCGCGAGCCCCGAGGCGGTGGCCAGCCCGGTGCCGGCGATCCGCCGCGTGGCCGGCAGCGTCGGGGGCGCCACCGTCCCGGTCTCGGTCACTCCTGCTCGGCCAGGGGGCGCCCGTCGAAGTCGACCGCCGAGTAGAGCGCCAGCTTCTCCAGGCGGTGGTAGGAGTCGATCACCCGGATCGTGCCGCTCTTCGAGCGCATCACGATCGACTGGGTGTACGCCCCGCCCGCCCGGTAGCGCACGCCGCGCAGCAGGTCGCCGGAGGTGACGCCGGTGGCCACGAAGAAGCAGTTGTCGCCGGTGACCAGGTCGTCGGTGAAGAGCACCCGGTCCAGGTCGTGCCCGGCGGCCAGCGCCTTCTCCCGCTCCTCGGCGTCCTTGGGCCAGAGCTTGGCCTGCATCATGCCGCCCATGCACTTCAGCGCGCAGGCCGCGGTGATGCCCTCCGGCGTGCCGCCGATGCCCATCAGCACGTCGACGTCGGACTCGCCCCGGGCCGCCGCGATGGCGCCGGCGATGTCGCCGTCGGAGATGAACCGGATGCCCGCCCCGGTGCGCCGGATCTGCTTCACCAGGTCGTCGTGGCGCGACCGGTCCAGCACGCAGACCGTCACCTCGGTCGGGTCGGTGCCCTTGACCTTCGCGATCCGGCGGATGTTCTCGGCCACCCCGGCGTTGATGTCGACCACGTCGGCGTACATCGGGCCGACGGCGAGCTTCTCCATGTAGAAGACGGCGCTCGGGTCGAACATCGCGCCCCGCTCGGCCACCGCGAGCACGGCCAGCGCGTTGGGCATGCCCTTGCTCATCAGCGTGGTGCCGTCGATCGGGTCGACCGCCACATCCACCTCGGGACCGGTCCCGTCGCCGACCTCCTCGCCGTTGAAGAGCATCGGGGCGTTGTCCTTCTCGCCCTCGCCGATCACCACGACACCGCGCATCGGGATCGAGTTGATCAGCTTGCGCATGGCGTCGACGGCGGCTCCGTCGCCGCCCTCCTTGTCGCCCCGGCCGACCCAGCGGCCGGCGGCCATGGCCGCGGCCTCGGTCACCCGGACCAGGTCGAGGGCAAGGTTGCGGTCGAGATCCTGGGGCGTCCGCGTCCTGGTGGTTGTCATGACGGCTTCCTCCTCGCGACGTTGCGGGGTGGACCGGCGGGATGCGGCCGTCGCCGCCGCCGGTTTTGTCGCTGATCCTCACACGATCTCAGGTTCGCCGCCGGAGCGGGGCGGAGGAGGCCAGGATCACGTCATCCGGACGGCTGCGAGAATGGGCGGGTGGAAGCCGCACAGCCTGCCGACCGCGTACCGACCGACGCCACCCCGCCCGACGGCCAGCCGCCGGTGCTGCCGGCCGCCGGGGCGACCCCGCCGGCCGGGGAGCCGGCCCTGGTCGAGTCGACCGGGCCCGCGCCACTGACCGACGCCGGGGAGCAGCCCGCGCCGCCCGCGCGGAAGGAGAAGGCCCGGTCCGAGCGGTCGCCGAAGGACATGGCCCTGTCGCTGCTGGTGCTGCTGGTCCCGATCGCCCTGCTGCTCGCCTTCTACCGGGGCTTCCTCGGCGGGGACGAGCCGGTCCGCGTCGACCCCGCGCCGGCCTTCGAGCAGGCCCGCGCCGCCAACGCCTTCCCGGTCGCCGAGCCGCGCAGGCTGGGCTCCGACTGGCGTACGGTCAGCGCCCGCTACCAGACCGAGTCCGGTGGCGGCACCCTGCGCATCGGCTACGTGACCCCGGAGGGCCGGGGTGCGCAGCTGGTGGAGAGCAACGTGCCGGCGGAGAAGCTGCTGCCGGCCGAGCTGAGCGGTGGCCAGCCGCAGGGCCCGGCCGACCTGCCCGGCGGCGCGAGCTGGCAGCGGTACACCGCCCGCGGCAACGAGCAGGCCCTCGTCCTGCTGGAGCCCAACCGCACCGTGCTCGTGGTCGGCGACGCCGGCGAGGCGGAGCTGCGCGAACTCGTCACCGCGCTGCGCTGACCCGCCCCCGCCGCCGGGCGAGGGTCGTTTCTCCCGCACCGGACAGGGATTGCGGAACACCGCTTCAGGGAACAGAAGAGGGCACGAGCCCGCCGGAGCCGACCACACCGGCCGGACGGGCTCGTGCGCCGGAGCCGGCGTCCGGGCTGCGGCGTCCCGACTCCGGCACCTCCGTGGGCCGGACGACCCACCTGGAGAGGTTGACGTGACGATTCGACGCTTCAGCGCCACCGCGTTCGCCGCGGCGCTGCTCATTCCCGGCCTGGCCGCGTGCAACGACACCGGGACCGCCGGCGCGGGCGCCTCCGCGACCCCGGCGGCCTCCGGCAGCATCGCCCCGAGCGGCACGCCCGCCGGCGAGGCCAAGCAGGCCCTGCTCGACTCCACCAACGCGATCCGCGACGGGAACTTCCGGTTCACCATGTCCGGCGCCGGCTCCACCGCCGAGGGGCAGGTGCACGAGCCCAGCCAGAGCGCCGAGATGCGGATGACGATCGGCGACCCGTCGTCGGACCTGATGATGAAGCTCGACCTGATCCACTACAAGCCGGACAGCTGGGTGAAGCTGGAGCTGGGTGGCAAGGCCGCCGCCAGCGTGCCCGGGCTGAAGAACCTCAACCTCGGCAAGTACCAGCACCTCGACCAGACCCGGATCAAGGGCAACCGGGCGCTCGGCTTCGACTTCGACAAGGTCGACCCGGCCGGCAGCGCGGTGCTGACCCAGGGCGTCACCGAGGTCCGGAAGACCGGCGAGGGCACGTACGCGGGCACCGTCGACGTGTCGAAGGCGGCCGAGGCGGGCTCGCTCGACCCGGCCGTGATCACCGCGCTCGGCGCGCAGGCGCAGTCGGTGCCGTTCACCGCCAAGGTCGACCCGCAGGGCCGGCTCAGCGAGCTGGTGCTCCAGATCCCGGCCGCCGGGCAGAGCGCCGCGCAGGACGTGAAGATCACCTACACCGACTACGGCAACGCCGCCGCCGCGCAGAAGCCTCCGGCCGACCAGGTCGCCGAGGCGCCCGCCGAGCTCTACAACCTGTTCAACTGACCGTGCCGGCGGGACGGCTCCGGCCGTCCCGCCGCTCAGTCCTCCGCGCGCTGCCGGGCGGCGTCGATGCGGGCCCGTGCGCCGTCCAGCCAGCGCTGGCAGATCCCGGCGAGCTGCTCGCCGCGCTCCCAGAGCGCCAGCGACTCCTCCAGCGAGGTGCCCCCCGCCTCCAGCCGCTCGACCACCGAGGCCAGCTCGGCCCGGGCCTGCTCGTAGCTGAGCCGCTCGTCCTTCGTCGTGTCAGTCATCGGGTCCCATTCCATCAGCCGTCCACGGTGGCGGCCAGCTCGCCCTCGGCGAGGCGTACCCGCAGCGGGTCGCCCTTGGCCACCTCCGACGCGGCGCGCACCACGTGCCCGTCGCCGCGCTGGACGATGGCGTAGCCCCGGTCGAGGGTGGCCGCGGGGGAGAGGGCGCGCAGCCGCGCCAGGGTGTGCCGCAGGTCGTCGCCGGCGGCGCCGAGCCGGTGGTCCAGGCAGCGGCCGGCCCGGTCGCGCAGCGCGGTGACGTCGGTGGCGCGCTGGTCGATCATCACCTGCGGGCGGGCCAGCACCGGCCGGGAGCGCAGCAGGTCGAGCCGATGCTGCTCCCGGTCGACCAGGTTGCGCACCGCCCGCTCCAGCCGGGACCGGGCCTGGCCGATGAGGCGGACCTCCTCCGCCAGGTCGGGCACGATGCGCTTGGCCGCGTCGGTCGGCGTGGAGGCCCGCACGTCGGCGACGTAGTCGAGCAGCGGCGTGTCGGTCTCGTGGCCGATCGCGCTGACCACCGGCGTGCGGCACGCGAAGACCGCCCGGCAGAGCGCCTCGTCGGAGAAGGGCAGCAGGTCCTCGATGCCGCCGCCGCCCCGGGCGATGATGATCACATCGACGGTCGGGTCGGCGTCGAGCACCTTGAGCGCGCCGACGATGTCGGGCACCGCGCTCGGCCCCTGCACGGCCACGTTGACCGTGCGGAACTCCACGGCCGGCCAGCGGCGGCGGGCGTTCGTCAGCACGTCCCGCTCCGCGGCCGAGGCGCGGCCGGTGATCAGCCCGATCCGGCCGGGCAGGAACGGCGGCCGGCGCTTGCGGGCCCGGTCGAACAGCCCTTCGGCGGCCAGCAGCTTCTTGAGCTTCTCCAGCCGCGCCAGCAGCTCGCCCAGCCCGACCTGGCGGATCTCGTCGGCGCGCAGGCTCAGCGTGCCCCGCGCGGCGTAGAACTCCGGCTTGGCGTGCAGCACCACCCGGGCGCCCTCGCTCAGCTCCGGTGCGCCCGCGTCGAGCACGTCGCGGTTGGTGGTGACGGTCAGGCTGAGATCCGCCGACGGGTCACGCAACGTCAGGAAGACCGTGCTCGCGCCGGGCCGCCGGCTGATCTGCGCGATCTGACCGTCGACCCACACCCACCCCAGCCGGGCGATCCAGGCCCCGATCTTCTGGCTGACCACCCGGACCGGCCACGGCTCCTCGGACGTGCTCCGATCCGCTTCGCTCACCCGCCCACCCTAAGGCCCACCCCCGACGCGGCCCGCGTCGATCATGAGGTTGACGGCGGTGTCGATCTCCGGGACCGCCGCCAACCTCATGATCGACAGCCCGGCCGGAAGCCGGCACGTACGATGGTCGGGTGACTGATGCTGAGACGACTCCCCGGACCGGCAAGCGCGTGCTCCTGGCCAAGCCCCGCGGCTACTGCGCGGGCGTGGACCGGGCGGTGCAGACCGTCGAGGAGGCGCTGAAGCTCTACGGCGCGCCGATCTACGTCCGCAAGCAGATCGTCCACAACAAGCACGTGGTGCAGACGCTGGAGGCCAAGGGCGCGATCTTCGTGGAGGAGAACGAGGAGGTGCCGGAGGGCGCCACCGTCATCTTCTCCGCGCACGGCGTGGCCCCCGAGGTCTACGAGCAGGCCAGGGTGCGGTCGCTCAGGGCGATCGACGCGACCTGCCCGCTGGTCACCAAGGTGCACCAGGAGGCCCGGCGGTTCGCCGCCGAGGACTACGACATCCTGCTCATCGGCCACGAGGGGCACGAGGAGGTCGTCGGCACCGCCGGTGAGGCGCCCGCGCACATCCAGCTGGTGGACGGCCCGGACGGCGCCGACAAGGTCACCGTGCGCGACCCGGAAAAGGTCGTCTGGCTCTCCCAGACCACCCTCTCGGTCGACGAGACCCTGGAGACCGTGGCCCGGCTCAAGCAGCGACTGCCGCTGCTCCAGTCGCCCCCCAGCGACGACATCTGCTACGCCACCTCCAACCGTCAGCACGTCGTGAAGGAGATCGCCCCGGACTGCGACGTGGTGATCGTGGTCGGCTCGCGGAACTCCTCCAACTCCGTGCGCCTCGTCGAGGTGGCGGTGGACGCCGGCGCCCGCGCCGGGCACCTGGTCGACTTCGCGCACGAGATCGACGACGCCTGGCTGGAGGGGGCCCGCACCGTGGGCCTGACCTCGGGCGCCAGCGTGCCGGACGAGCTGGTCCAGCAGGTGCTCGCGCATCTGGCCGAGCGCGGCTTCGCCGACGTCGAGGAGATCACGACCGCCAACGAGCGGCTGACCTTCTCGCTGCCGCAGGAGCTCAAGCGCGACCTGAAGGCCGCGGCGGCCCGCGGCTGACCGGCCGGAACGAAACCGCCGCCGACCACGTCCAACCGGTCATGAAGACTCCTCGGACGGTGCTCGTCGCCCTGCTCGCCGGCGCGGCGCTGACCGCCTGCGCCGGCCCCGGCAGCGAGCCCGGCGGCCCCAGCCCGACGGGGCCGACCCCGGTGACCAGCCAGCCCGTTCCCGGCCTCAGCCCGACAGGAGCCGCCCCGGTGACCAGCCATCCCGACCCCGGCCCCAGCGTCGGCCCGAGCCGCCCGAATCCCCCCTGGAAGGGCGGCCCGTCGAAGCCGCCCGGCCCCGGCGCCACCACGCTCAGCGGGACGATCCGCGCCGGTGTCGAGCCGAACTGTGTGCTGATCGACGACAACCTGCTGATCGGCGGCCCGCGCGACCTGCTCAAGCCCGGCACCCGCGTGGAGGTCACCGGGCGCTCGGAGCCCGGCATGATGACCACCTGCCAGCAGGGCACCCCCTTCGTCGTCGAGTCCGCCCGCCGCGCCTGACCCGAGCCCGCGAACGACGGAGCCCCGCCCCCCTGATCGGGGGACGGGGCTCCTGGGTTCAGCGGGTCAGTTGACCGCACCGACCTCCACCGAGCCGCGGCCGACGACCGCGCCCTCGACGGTGGTGACGGCCAGGTCACCGTAGAGCTCCCGGCCGGCGGCCGGGGTGGCCTTGGCGGTCACCGTGCCGGTCAGGGTGGTGGTGGCGCCGTTGGCCAGGGCCAGCGGAGTGCTGGGGGCGGAGAGCGAACCCAGCGCCGGGGCGGCGAACGAGTCGCGGTAGTCGTACGCGGTGGTCGGGTCGCTGACCGCGTAGCCGTCAACGACCACCCGGTAGGTGCCGGCGGCCGGGTTGGACAGGGTGACGGCCTCCTCCGAGTCACCGTCGGCCGACTGGCCCACCCGGGTCGCGCCGAGGAAGACCGACAGGTCCAGGTCGGCGCTCAGGTCGGACGGGTTGCCGATCCGCGCGGTGAACGAGGTGGCGCCCGCCGGGACGTCCACCGTGTATTCCTGGCGACCGCCCGTGGCGATGCTCGGACGCTCGGCGTGCACGCTGGCCAGCGGGCCACCGACGCCGGTCACCTGGACCGGGCCGAACGCGTTGGTCAGGCCCCAGCTCACCTCGGTCGGCTCGCCGGCGGTCACCGACGGCAGCTCGACCACGGCCGGCTCGACCGTGACGCCCTGCACCCGCGCCCGCAGCTGGAACGGGTTGTCCAGCGCCGGCGACGTGCGCCGGGCTTCGACCTCGATCTCCCAGACGCCCGGGATCGGGTTCTGGTAGTCCCGCTCCTGCGGCTTGCAGGCGGCGGCGTCGGAGAAGTTGGTGTAGCAGGCGGTGCTCGCGGTGCTCTCGACCGGCACGCCGTACGGGTTGATGGCGATGAACCGGGTCTGCGAGCCGGTGGCGATGCCGGAGAGGTTGACCTGGAGCGCGCCCGCGCCCTCCGGGACCGTCACGAAGTACGAGGTGAAGCCGTTCCGCTCGATCGAGCCCTCGGTGGAGAACGAGTACGCCGGGGCGGAGACCGCGTTCGAGGCGACCACGACGGTGGCGACCTCGAAGTCGACCACCGAGGTGGACGCGTCGTCGACGGTCATGATCGCACCGTGCGCGCCGGCGGTCAGCGGCTTGGCCTTCACCTTGACGGTGACGGTCTTGTTCAGCGGCAGCCACACGACCTGCGGGGCCGAGAAGGTGCCGTCGTTGCCGCGGAACGCGACGGTGTGCTTGAGGCTCTTGTTCGGGCCGCTCGTGCGGGTCAGCTTGACCTCGTAGTTGCGGCTCTCCTTGACCTTCTGCCCGCCCTTGCCGGCCGCGCAGCGGTTGAAGATGCCGGTGCCGACGTTCGGGTTCGGCTCGAACTGGCCGGAGTCCTTGTTGTACCTCGTGAGGTTGCCCGACAGCTCGGTGCAGACCGGCGCCTCGGAGGTGTACGTCCGGGTCTGCACGCCGGCGGCGAGCAGGCCCCACGCGCCCGGCACGTTGAACATGCCGTAGCCCTGCGCGTACGTCGGGACGCCCGCGATCGGCTTGGCGGAGGTGTAGATGGCCCGGCGCAGCGCGGCCGGGGTGACGCCCTTGTCGGTGGCCTTGGCCGCCGAGAGCAGCAGCGCGGCGGCGCCGGTGGCCTGCGGCGAGGCCATCGAGGTGCCGTTCAGCATCTGGTAGCCCGGGGGCAGCGGGTAGCCGGCCTCGGGGACCGGGTTGCCGGGCTGCCAGGTCGGCGCGGTGGAGATGGCCGAGCCGGGGGCGGTCACGTTCGGCTTGAAGCCGCCGTCCTCACGCGGGCCGCGGGAGGAGAAGTTGAACAGCGCGTTGCCCTTGCGGACCACCGAGCCGTAGTTGGCCAGCCAGGTGTCCTTGCTGATGTTCGCGGCCACGCTGACCACGTTGCTGGCCACGGAGGGGTCGCCGACGGTGTTCAGGCCCGGGCCGGAGTTGCCGGCCGAGATGAACATCTGCACGCCGTAGGTGCTGATCAGCTCGTCGTAGAGGTTGGCGCGCGCGTTGGAGCCGTCGTTGAGCGCCGGCAGGCCGCCGATCGACATGTTGACCACGTCGACCTTGCGGTTGACGACGAGGTCCACCATGCCGGTGGTGAGCGCTGCGGCGGTGCAGCCGCCGCCCCACGAGCAGGCCCGGGCGGAGACCAGCTTGGCGCCCGGCGCGGCGCCGTCGAAGGCGCTGTTGCCCAGCATGTCGTTGGCGGCGGTGATGCCGGCGACGTGGGTGCCGTGGGTGGCCTCGATGATGCCGATGTTCACGTAGTCGACCAGGCCGGGGCCGCCGGCCGGGGTGGTGTCGACGTCCTCGCGGTATTCCACGACGAACGGCATCTGGTCCCGCACCGCGGTGGCCGGGTTGTCGGTGCCGAAGTGGCCGACCTGGAACTTCTCCTTGTACGGCCGCATCACCTCGTCGTCGGTGAAGTCGCGGTTCTGGTTGACGTCGACCCGGATGTCGTGGTTCACCGGGTTGTAGAGGATGCCCCAGGAGTCGGTGGTGTCGCCGTCCCGGTTGACGTCACCGGCCGGGTCGCTGCCGGCCGTGATCGACTCGCGGAAGGTGTTGAAGCGGTAGCTGCCGGCGGGAGCGGTCCAGGTGACGGCGGAGGCGCCGGTGCCGGTGGTAAAGGAGGGCCCGGCCACCTCGGTGATCATCGCGCGCCAGGTGGCGTCCTCCAGCGGGTCCGTCGCGGTCACCCAGTCGACGATCTTGCGCTCGCCCGTGGTGGTCGTCTGCAGCGCCGGCTGGTCCAGGTCGATGCCGGAGTCCATGATGCCGATGGTGACGCCACGGCCGTCCCACTCCGGGTGCGCGGCCTTGAAGGCCTCCGCGCCGGTCTCGTTGGTGGGCATGTACGGGTTGACCGCGCCGGTGTCGGCGCCCGGGCCGGCCAGCGTCGCGCCCTGCGCGGCGGCCTTCGCGCCCGCGGGGGCGGTCTCGGGGGCCGGGTCGGGAAGCTTGATGGTCTCGTCGAGGTCGACGGCGGAGACGCCGGGGAGCGTCGCGGCCTTGAGGACCTTCGCGGTGGGGACCTTGGCGAGCAGGTAGCCGACCTGGTCGTAGCGCTGGCTGACCGTGGCGCCCAGACCGGCCAGTCCGTCGGCGACCTTCTTGGCCGAACCCTTCTTGGCGGCGATGATCAGCGTGACGGTCGGGGCGTGCTTCGCCTCCGCCTCGTCCAGAAGCTTGGCGTCGTGGGCGCCCAGCGCCTCTGCGGCGGTTGCCTGCGGGGCGTCGGGGGCGGCGGCGGGGGCTGCGCTCGCGGTCGCGGCACCACCCCCGACGGTCATGGCGCCGGCCGCCAGGACCGAGGCGAAGAGCGCGGCGGAGGTACGCCGGCTCCGGTTACGGGGTTGACTCACGTTCTCTTCCTCCAGAGAACAGGGCCCTTCAGGAGACAGGGCGCGCGTGCCAGCGATCCTTCGGCCTGGCCCTGTCGGTGTCACTACTCCCGAGTAGGTTGTGACCACTCCGTGACTCCGATCGGCGGTCGTCGTCACGTTGCGAGTGTCAGCCGTCGACGGCCGCCGGCCGTTCGACCGATGTGGACGCCCCCTCCACCAGCTCCGGTGCCTGCGGCTGGCGCGGCGCCAGCTCGACCTGGGCCGGGGCGGCCAGCTCCTGGTCGGAGACGCCCAGCTCGGCCAGCTTGCGGGCGCTGACCAGCACCCGCGCCTCCAGCGAGCCGACCGCCCGGTTGTAGGCGGTCACCGCCCCGCCCAGCGCGCCGCCGAGCTTGCCGACGTGATCGCCCAGGGTGGACAGCCGCCCGTAGAGCTCGCGGGCCAGCGAGTGGACGGTGGCCGCGTTGCGGGCCAGCGCCTCCTGCCGCCACGAGTAGGCCACGGTGCGCAGCAGCGCCACCAGGGTGGCCGGCGTGGCCAGCACCACGTTGCGCGCGAAGGCGTGCTCCAGCAGCGACGGGTCGCGCTGCAACGCCACGTCGAGGAACGGGTCGGCCGGCACGAACAGCACCACGAAATCCGGGGTCTGGTCGAACGCCGCCCAGTAGTTCTTGGCGGCCAGCCCGTCGACGTGCGCCCGCAGGTGCCGCGCGTGCGCGTCGAGGTGGGTGTCGCGCCCCCGCTCGTCGCGCGCCTCCATGGCGGTCAGGTAGGCGTCGAAGGGCGCCTTGGCGTCGACCACCACGGTGCGGCCGCCGTGCAGCCGGACCACCAGGTCGGGACGGACCCCCTGGTGGTCGGTCGCGGCGGTGACCTGCTCGTTGAAGTCGCAGTGCTCCAGCATTCCCGCGGCCTCGACGATGCGGCGGAGCTGGTGCTCACCCCAGCGGCCGCGCACCTGCGGGGCGCGCAGCGCCGCGACGAGCTGCTTGGTCTCGGTGCGCAGCTCACCGGAGACCGCGCTCATCGACCGCACCTGTTCGCGCAGCTCGGCGTAGGCGTCGACCCGGTCGCGCTCCAGCTCGGCGACCCGCTGCTCGTAGCGGCGGAGGGTGTCGTGCAGCGGGGCCACCGCCCGGGCCACCGCCTCCTGCGACTGCGCGGTCGCCTCGTAGCTGAGCGCCCGCATGGACTGCTCCAGCCGCCCCTCGCCCTCCCGGGTGGCGGCCAGGGTCGCCTCCAGCCGGGCGATGTCCGCCGCCGAGCGGGACCGGGCGGCCAGCCAGCCCACCGCGCCGCCCGCGGCGAGGCAGAGCACCACCACGGCCAGCGTCGAGAAGCTCATGCCGAAGAGCTTGCCAAACGGGTACGACGTGCGCCCGCTGGGTACGTTCGAGGTCATGGAGGTTGCCCTGTGGGTGGTCTTGGTCCTGATGCTCGGAGGTGCCCTGGTGTTCTGGCGGTGGGGGAGCAGGTCCCGGCGGGCCACCGAGCTGGCCGACGCCCGCGCTGAGGCGCAGCGCTGGTACGAGCGGCTCGGCGGGCAGTTGATGAACCTGCACGGGGACGCCCCGGCGGTCCGCCAGGCGCTGGCCGACGCCGGTGAGCGCTACAACGCGGCCGGTTCCCAGCTGGAGCAGGCGGGCACCCCGCACCAGTTCGCGCTGGCCCGGGAGACCGCGCTGGAGGGTCTGGCGTACATCCGGGCGGCGCGCACCGCCATGGGCATCGACCCGGGCCCGGAGCTGCCGCCGCTGGCCGCCGCGCGCGGCGCGGGCATGCTCACCAAGGAGCGCGAGGTGAACGTGCAGGGGCAGACCTACCGGGCCGGCCCCCAGCCGGGAAACCAGACTCCCTACTACTATCCGGGCGGAAACTGGCAGGGCCGCCCGGTGCCGGCCGGCTGGTACTCGACGCCGTGGTGGAAGACCGCGCTGGGCACCGGCGCCGGCGTGCTCGGCGGCATCCTGATCGCCGACGCGCTCTTCTCGCCCGCCTTCGCCGACCCGGGCTACGGCTACGAGGCCGGCTACCAGGAGGGCTTCAACGACGGCTTCGACGACGGCCAGGACCAGGGCGGCGACCAGGGCCAGGATCAGGGCCAGGACTTCGGCGACCAGGGGCAGGACTTCGGTGACCAGGGCCAGGACTTCGCCGGCCAGGGCGACTACGCCGGCGGCGGGGACTTCGGCGGTGACTTCGGTGGCGGCGACTTCGGCGGCGGGGACTTCGGTGGGGGTGACTGGTAGCCCGCCGCGCGGATGACGAAGGCCCCGGTCCGCGCGACCGGGGCCTTCTCGTCGACCGGGGTCAGCCGGTGTTGCGCATGCCGGCGGCGATGCCGTTGACCGTGGTGAGCAGCGCCCGCTCCAGCGCCGTGCCGTCGTTGGGGGCGCGGCGGCCGCCCGGCGCGGTGGCCACCGCGCGGCCCGCGGCGCCGGACTCCCGGTACTGGCGCAGCAGCGCCACCTGGAGGTGGTGCAGCGGCTCCAGGTAGGTGTCCCGCACGGCGAGGGTGCGCTGGAGCACGGGCGAGTTGTCCAGCAGGGCGGGTGAGGCGGTGATCGCCAGCACCTCCTGCTTGGTCAGCTCGTACTCCTGCTCGATCTTTTCGAAGATCGGGTGCAGTTTCTTCGGGACCAGGGTCTCCACGTAGCGCCGGGCGATGGACAGGTCGGTCTTGGTCAGCATCATCTCGACGTTCGACAGGAACGTGCGGAAGAAGTGCCAGTTCCGGTTCATCTCGGCCAGCACGTCCTCCAGCCCGGCCGCCCGCGCGGCGGCCAGCCCGGAGCCCACGCCGAACCAGCCGGGCACGATCTGCCGGGTCTGTGTCCAGCCGAACACCCACGGAATGGCCCGCAGGCCGGACAGCCCGGCGCCGGTGTTCGGCCGCTTCGCCGGCCGGGAGCCGATGTTGAGCGCGCCGAGCAGCTCGGTCGGGGTGGAGGCCCAGAAGTAGGCGGGCAGGTCCGGGTCCTCGACCAGCGACCGGTAGGACCGGAAGGCCGACTCGGAGACCACGTCCATGGTCGCGTCCCAGCGTTCCAGCATCTCGGCCGGCTGCCGGGGCGCGGTGTGCAGCAGCGTCGCCTGGAGCACCGCCGCCACGGTCAGCTCCAGGTTCTCCCGGGCCAGCGCGGGCAGCGTGTACTTGTCGGAGATGACCTCGCCCTGCTCGGTCACCTTGATCGCGCCGTCGAGCGTGCCGTACGGCTGGGCCAGGATGGCCTCGTGGGTGGGGCCGCCGCCCCGGCCGACCGTGCCGCCCCGGCCGTGGAAGAGCCGCAGGTGCACGCCGTGCCGGGCGGCCACGTCCCGCAGGGCCCGCTGGGCCCGGTGGATGGACCACTGGCTGGTGGTGATGCCAGCCTCCTTGTTGGAGTCGGAGTAGCCCAGCATCACCTCCTGCACGTCGCCGCGGGCCGTCACCAGCGCCCGGTAGGCCGGCAGGGACAGCAGCTCGTCCAGCAGCTCGCCGCCGGCGTTCAGCTCGGTCGGGGTCTCCAGCAGGGGCACGAAGCCGATCCGCGCCCGGCCGCTGTGCGCGTCGACCAGGCCGGCCTCGCGGGCCAGCACGACCGCGGCGAGCACGTCGTCGACGCCCATGGTCATCGAGATGATGTACGACTCGATGACCTCGGTGCCGAACCGGTCCTGCGCCTCGCGGATCGCCCCGAACACGTCGAACGTCTTCTGCGCCGCCTCGGTGAGCGGGCTGTCCACCGTGGAGAGCGGCCGGCGGCCGGCCAGCTCGTCGGCGAGCAGCTTGGTGCGCTCCAGGCGGGTCAGCGACGGGTAGTCGGACACCTCGCCGACCGCCGCGTAGAGCTGGGCGAGCACCGCGTGGTGCGCCTCGGCGTGCTCGCGCACGTCCATGGTCGCCAGGTGCAGGCCGAACGCGGAGACCGTACGGATGGTCGAGGCGAGCCGGCCCACGGCGGTGAGCTGCCCCGAGTTGCGGGCCAGCGAGGCGCGCAGCAGCTCCAGGTCGGCGATCAGCTCGGCCGAGCCGCGGTAGTCCCGCCCCGGCACGTGCGGGGTGGCGGTGCGCAGCCGCTCCCGGGTGTTGGCCAGCTTCGCCTTCACGCAGCGCGCCTTGAGCCGGTAGGGCTCCTCGGCGTTGACCCGGCGGAACCGGGGCGCCACCTCGGGCAGCGCGTCCAGGTCGGTGGCCAGGCTGGCGGAGAGGTCGAGGGAGACCGCGCGCAGCCGGCGGGAGACGCTGACCTCGCTGATCAGCTCGTCCATGGCCTTCTCGGTGGCCGCGATGCCGTGCTCGTGCTGGATGCGCAGCACCTCGCGGGTGACCGCCGGCGTGACGAACGGGTTGCCGTCCCGGTCGCCGCCGATCCAGGTGCCGAAGGTCAGCGGGCGCGCGGTCGGCGAGGTCTCGACGCCGAGGGTGCGCAGCGTGTCGGCGAGGTCGTCGAGGACCTGCGGGGCGGCCTCGGCGTGCAGGTCGCGCAGGTAGTAGATGGCGTTGCGGGCCTCGTCGGTCGGGTCCGGCCGGTCCAGCCGCAGCTCGTCGGTCTGCCACATCAGGTCGAGCAGTTCGGCCAGGCGCCGGTTGGCCGGCCCCTCGTCGCTGGCGCCGTAGAGGATCGCGTTGGCGGTCTCGGCGTCCAGCTCGTCGGCGACCGCGCGCAGCTTGGACAGGATGGACCGGCGGGCCGCCTCGGTGGGGTGGGCGGTGAACACCGGGCGTACCGCGAGCCGGCGGGCGGCGGCGGCGATCTCCTCGGCCGGCACCCCGCGCTCGGCGATCATCTTGGCCGCCTGGTCGAGCCAGCCGCCGTGCATGGCCCGCCGCCGGCGCAGGTCGCGGGCCCGGTGCACCTGCTCGGTGATGTTGGCCAGGTGGAAGTAGGTGGAGAAGGCCCGGGCCAGCTTCGTGCCGGTGGTGACGTCGAGCCCGCCGAGGCGCTGGGCGGCGGCCGGCGGGTCGGAGCGGACCTGGGCCCGGATCTCCTCGACCAGGTCGAGCAGGGGGCGGCCCTCCTGCCGGGCGAGGGTCTGCCCGAGCAGCGTGCCGAGGCGGCGGATGTCGGCCCGGAGAGCGGCGTCGGGGCCGTCGTGGTCGTGCTGGTCGGTCACGGGTGCGCTCCTTACGCGAGTACGAAGGACAGCGCTGTCCGACTCCCTGGATGGTATCCGCGCGGGCCCCGGCGGAAGGAGGGGGATCGCGTGACGATCTGCACTCTGGGACCCGTGGACCGGCTCAGCCATGGGCGGGCGGCCCGGCGGAGGTGTCCGGGCGGGCGCGGGCGGCCCGCACCGCGCGCCGGTGGCTCCGGAAGATGGTCGCGGTGAGCAGCCCGACGATCCCGAGCAGGGCCCAGAGGGTGAGCCCGGACAGCGTCCAGCCCGTCGAGCGGCGGTCGAAGTAGACCGCCGACTTGATCAGGTCGGTGGTCAGGCCGGGCAGGTTCCAGCGGTGCATCCCGCGCATCCAGTCCGGCAGGAACTCGGGGGCGTAGATGCCGCCGGAGCCGGGGTTGCCAAGCACCACCAGCAGCAGGATCACGAGCCCGGTGCCGAGCAGCCCGAGCCACGCCTGCACGGCGCTGGCCACCATGGCGGCGGCGAAGACGGCCAGCGCGCCGGCCGCCGCGACCGCCGGGATGTCGTGGTGCCAGACGTCGAGCACCGGGCCGACGACGGCGGCCCCGACGATGCCCAGCACGGCGGAGTAGACGGCCAGGGCGGCGAGCCGCAGCCCGGCCCGGGGCAGGCTCACCGGGGCGGTGCCGGTGCTCAGGCCCAGCGCGGTGGAGGCCAGGTAGCCGCCCAGCACGAGGCCGACGGCCAGGTAGAACGGGACCAGCCCGCGCGGGTCGGTCGGTTCCACCGGCACCTCGTCGGTGACCTGGATCGGCAGGTTCGCCTGCTGAGCGGCCTGCCGGAGCACCTGGGTCACCAGCTCGGTGGCGGCCGGGGCGGAGGCGCTGGCGGTGACCAGGCGCAGGCCGTTGTCCGGGCCGGAGGTGAGCAGGCCGTACACCTCGCGGGTCGTCAGGCCGTCGTCGGCGGTGGCCGGGTCGTCGTACTCGATGGGTTCGATCTTGTCGGTGCGCTGGCGGACGGCGGCCAGCACGGCCTGGGCGCGCTGGTCGCCGAGCACCACCCCGACGGGCACGTCGTGGGGCCTGGGCTGGTGCAGCGCGCCGACGTAGGCGGCGATGAACGCGGTGGCCAGGGCGAGCGTGCCGAGCAGCAGCGCGGCCGTGCGGGGCAGCCAGTCGCGTACCGGAAGGTCCCGCTGCGCCTCGTCCACGCGCTCAGCCTATTGCCCGCATATGTCCGCCTCGGGCGCTTTCTCCGGCGGAATTCGCTGGCCCGGCCCGATAGCTTCGGATCATGGTGTCGCCCAGCTACCCCCCGAAGCCGAAGCCCGGCGACCGCGTCGCGGTCGTCTCGCCCTCCGCCGGCCTGCCCGGCCTCTTCCCGCACGTGTACGAGCTGGGCCTGCGCCGGCTCCGCGAGGAGTTCGGGCTGGAGCCGGTGGAGTATCCGACCACCCGGCAGATGGGGGCCGACCCGCGGGACCGGGCACGCGACCTGACCGCCGCCTTCGCCGACCCGAGCGTCACCGCCGTGCTCGCCACCGTCGGCGGGGACGACCTGATCACGGTCACGCCGTTCCTGGACGACGCGGTGCTGCGGGCCAACCCGAAGCCCTACTTCGGCTACTCGGACAACACCAACGTCCTCAACCACCTCCACCGGCTGGGGATCGTCGCCTACCACGGCGGGTCGGTGCTGGTGCACCTCGGCCGGTCCGGCGCACCGCACCCGCTGACCTTCGACTCGCTGCGGGCGGCGCTGTTCACCTCCGGCTGGTACGAGCTGACCCCGGCTCCCGAGTGGGGCGACGAGCCGCGCGACTGGCGCGACCCGGCGACGCTCGCCGAGGAGCCGGTGATGTTCCCCGGCGAGGGCTGGCGCTGGCACGGGCCGGCCCGGGTGGTCCAGGGGCGCACCTGGGGTGGCTGCCTGGAGATCGTGGGATGGTTGCTGGCCACCGACCGGGTCCCGCCGGCGGCCGACCTGGCCGGGTCGGTGCTGGTCGTCGAGACGTCCAACGAGCTGCCCGGCGCGCAGGAGGTCTTCCGGATCGTGCGCAACCTGGGCGAGCGCGGGCTGCTCGCCGCCTTCCCGGCGATCGTGGTGGGCCGGCCCAAGGCGTGGGACTTCGACCGGCCGCACACCCTGGACGAGCGGCGGGCCTGGGGCGAGGCGCAGCGGGAGGCGATCCTCCGGGCCCTCGCGCCGTACGCCGACGACCCGGTGGTGGTCTTCGACGTCGACCTGGGCCACACCGACCCGCAGTTGATCATCCCGTACGGCGGGGAGGTCCAGGTCGACGCCGTGGAGCGCCGGATCCGCGTGCGCTACTGACCCTCGGGGGGCACGGTCGCGTGCCAGTCGATGTGGTGGCGGTGGACGGGGCCGAACATCTGCTCCGGGGTGGGCATGGCGGGCCGGGCGCCCGCCTGCCCGGCCTTGGCGCGGTTGGTGGCGGCCGCGTTGCCCCCGATCAGCTCCACCCGGCTCCGGCGCAGCCGCTCGTAGGCGCCGAACGCGGCGGTGTGGTCGGGCAGGTCGCGCAGGCAACGGGCCAGTTCGACGGCGCTCTCGATGGCCAGTGAGGCGCCCTGCCCGGAGCTGGACGAGGGTGCGTGGACCGCGTCGCCGACGAGGACCAGGCGTCCCCGGTGCCAGTGCGGCACGGACGGCATGCGCTCCATCGGCCCGGTCGCCATCAGGGTGTCGGGCGCGGTGTGCGCCAGCAGCCGTTCGCCGGGGACGTGGCCCGCGTAGCGCTCGCGCAACCGCGTCAGCCACCGCTCCGCCGGGATCCGCCGGACCTCCGGCCAGGTGAGCGGCTCGGTGCGCGGCAGGCTGGCGAACCAGCAGAGCCGCCCGTCGGGCAGCCGCCAGTAGCCGATGAAGGAACTGCCGAAGGCGAAGTGCATGGTGGCGGGGTCGACGGGCGCGGTGTCCGCCGGGACGATCCCGCCGAAGCCGAGCACGCCGGCGTACTCGGGGCCGGGTGCCGCCGGGTCGATGAGTGTGCGGACGGTGGACCGGATGCCGTCCGCGCCGATCAGCACGTCGGCGCCGGCGGTGCTGCCGTCGGCGAAGACGGCGGTGACACCGTCCGGGCTGTCCTCGGCTCCGACGAGTCGCCTGCCGTACTCGATCTTCACACCCCGCGCGAGCGCCTGGTCGGTCAGCGCCCGGTACAGGTCGGCGCGGGCCATCACGTGGGTGGCCGGCAGCCCGGGGAAGCCGTGGAACTCGGCCAGCCGGTTTCCCGCGCCGTCGGCCATGACCACGCCGGGGACGGGATGGCCGGCCGCCCGGACCGCCTCCTCCGCCCCGACGATCCCCAGTGCCGCCAGGCCGTTCGGCGCGAGGCTCAGCATCGCGCCGATCCCGTCCGCGCCGCCCGGGTAAGCCTCGAAGACCGTCGCCTCGATGCCCGCCCTGGCCAGTGCCATCGCGGTGACCGTGCCGCCGATGCCGCCGCCGATCACCAGTGCCGTCCGTACCGAGCCCATGTGCCCACTCCCTCCGTCAGTAACAAGGAGAATAGTTTCACTGCAACTAGTCCGTGTCAACTAGTTTGGTTGGCTCTAGGATCGGTGCCGTGGACACCGCCGTACGAAGCTCGCCCCTCGCCCTGACCGTGCTGGCCCTGCTGCACCACGAGCCGCTGCACCCGTACGGCGTGCAGCGGCTCATCCGGCAGTGGGGCAAGGACCAGGTGGTCAACGTGGGGCAGCGGGCCAGCCTCTACCGGACCATCGAGCGGCTGCACGCCGACGGCCTGATCGCGGTGCGCGAGACCGGCCGGGACCAGGCGTACCCGGAGCGCACGGTCTACGAGCTGACCGACGCCGGCCGGCGGGTCGCCCGCGAGTGGCTGAGGCGGATGCTCGCCGAACCGAAGCAGGAGTTCCCGCAGTTCCCGGCCGCCCTGTCCCACCTCGCGATGCTCAGCCCGGCGGAGGCGGCGGAGGTGCTGGCGGAGCGGGCCGAGCGCCTCGGGCGGGCGCGGGCCGACCGGGCCGCCGCGCTGGGCGCGCACGCGGACCTGCCCCGGGTGTTCCACCTGGAGGACGAGCACCTGGACGCCGTCGCCGGCGCCGAGGAACGGTGGCTGAGGTCGGTGGTCGAGGACCTGCGCACCGGCCGGCTCACCTGGACGGCTCCGGAGCCGGCCGAACCATCGGACGGCCCCGCCCCGGCCTGACCCGGGGAACGGGCGGGAGGCGGCCGGCTGTCAGCCGACGACGGCGAAGGCGCGCACCGGGAAGGTGCCCATGCCGGCCACCCGCGGCGGGGTGGCGGTGAACCGGAACCCCTCCGGTGGCAGGCCGGCCAGGCCGGTCAAGTGCTCGACGATCGGGATGCCGGCCGCCAGCAGGTCGCTGTGCGCCGGACGCTGCCCGGCGGCGGCCGGGGTCATGTCGTCGATGTTGACCGAGTCGATGCCGACCAGCGCCGCCCCCGCCTCGACCAGCCAGTCCGCGCCGTCGGCGGTCAGGTAGGGCGCGTCGGGGCCGGCGTACCGGTCGGTGCCGAAGTGCGCGTCCCAGCCGGTGTGCAGCAGCACCGCGCGGCCGGCCACCTCGTACGGGGCGAGCATCAGCCGGTCCACCGCCCGGGTGCCGGCCGGCACCCGCACCACCACCCCGGGCAGGTCGGCGAGGCGGTCCAGCGGGACGCCGGTCAGATCCGGGCCGTCCGCCCAGCGGTGCGCCGGCGCGTCCACGTACGTGCCGGTGTTGGCGATCATGTCGATCCGCGCCACGTGGAACTCGACGCCCGGCGCGTAGCGCTCCCGGGACGCCTCACGGGTCAGCCAGTCGGTGATCCGGGGCGGCTGCCAGCCGGGCAGGGTGACCATGCCGTCGGTGATCACGTGGCTGAGCTCGACCAGCCGCCGTTCGCCGGCCGCCGGGGCGGCCAGCCCGCGACCGCCCTTGTGCGGCTCCGCCACGACGGTCCGGTTGGTGATCCGCACCTCGCCGACCATGAGCAGCCCGAGGTGCCGAACGAGGAGCGCGGCCAGCTGGTCGTCGGTGACCTCCGGGCCCGGGACGTCCAGCCGGAATCCTTCGGTCCGCAGCCCGCCGCCGTTCGCGAAGATCACCTCGGCGTCGAAGACCGCCCGGTACTCACCCGTCATGCGCCCCACCGCACCATGCCGGCCCGGACGCCGTCAAGATCGATGCCGGCGGCCCGGCTGCGGCCCGGAATGTCCGGGCAGCGGGATAGTCTCGAACGGTGCACCCCCCGTCCGGCTGGACGAGGGGTCGTCGCCGTGCGTCGACCTCCTGGAAGTGATCGCAGATGCTCACCGGACTCTTCTCCGCCGCCCTGGCCGACCCGGGGCTGGCCCGGGCGCGTGACCTGGCGCGCTCCGGTGCCGCCCAGGTCGACGGCCTCGACCTGACCGCCCCCGCCGCGCTGCGGCCGTTCGCCGTCGCCGCCGTCGCGGCCGACGAGCCGGCCGGCGGCGCGGGCCGTCCCGTGCTGGCCGTGACGGCCACCACCCGCGAGGCCGACGACCTGGCCTCCGCGCTGGGCAGCCTGCTGCCCCCGGAGCAGGTGGCGGTCTTCCCGTCCTGGGAGACGCTGCCGCACGAGCGGCTCTCGCCCCGCTCCGACACCGTCGGGCGGCGGCTGGCCGTGCTGCGCCGGCTGGCCCACCCCGGCTCGGCCGACGCGCACGGGCGCACCGGCCCGCTGCGGGTGGTCGTGGCGCCCGTCCGCTCCCTGCTCCAACCGCAGCTCAAGGGGCTCGGCGACCTGGAGCCGGTGCAGCTCGCCGCCGGCGACGAGGCGGACCTGGAGGAGGTCGCCCGCCGGCTCATCGACATGGCGTACGCCCGGGTCGACCTGGTCACCAAGCGCGGTGAGTTCGCCGTGCGCGGCGGCATCCTGGACGTCTTCCCGCCCACCGACGAGCACCCGTCCCGGGTCGAGTTCTGGGGCGACGAGGTCGAGGAGATCCGCACCTTCGCCGTCGCCGACCAGCGCACCATCGAGGGCGTCCCGCAGCTCTGGGCGCCGCCCTGCCGCGAGCTGCTCCTCACCCCCGACGTGCGGGAGCGGGCCGCCGCGCTCGCACAGGAGCACCCGGAGCTGACCGAGATCCTCGACAAGCTGGCCGAGGGCATCCCGGTCGAGGGCATGGAGTCCCTCGCCCCGGCGCTGATCGGCGCCGACTCGATGGAGCTGCTGGTCGACTGCATGCCGGCCGGCACCCACGTGCTGCTGTGCGACCCGGAGCGGATCCGCACCCGGGCCCACGACCTGGTGCGTACCTCCGAGGAGTTCCTCCAGGCGAGCTGGGCCGCGGCCGCGGTCGGCGGCCAGGCCCCGGTCGACCTCGGCGCCGCCGCCTTCCGGACCCTGGCCGACGTGCGCACGGCGGCCCGCGCCCTGCGCCAGCCCTGGTGGACCCTTGCCCCGTTCGGCCTCGTCGAGGCCGAGGCCGCGCCCGCCCGGCAGCCGTGGGAGGACGAGCCGACCGAGGTCGACGTGGCCCCCGACGACGCCATCGCGGTGACCCTGGCCGCGCAGCCCGCCCCGCTCTACCACGGCGAGACCGCCCGGGTGGTCGACGACCTCAAGCGCTGGGCCGGCGAGGGCTGGTCGATCGCCCTGGTCTTCGAGGGCCACGGCCCCGCCCAGCGGGCCGTCGAGGTGCTCCGCGACGCCGGCCTCGGCGCCCGGCTCACCGAGGAGGTGCCGGCCGCGCCCACCCCGGGCGACGTGCTGGTCTCCTGCGGCTGCCTGACCGCCGGCTTCGTCGACGAGGCGTCCCGGTTCGTGCTGCTCACCGGCAACGACGTCACCGGCGGCCGGGGCACCTCCACCCGTGACATGCGCAAGATGCCGAGCCGGCGGCGCAACACCATCGACCCGCTGGAGCTCAAGGCCGGCGACCACGTGGTGCACGAACAGCACGGCATCGGCCGCTACGTCGAGCTGGTCCAGCGGACGGTCAACGGCGCGAGCCGGGAATACCTGGTCATCGAGTACGCGCCGAGCAAGCGCGGCCAGCCCGGCGACCGCCTCTTCGTCCCCACCGACCAGCTCGACCAGCTCTCCCGCTACGTCGGCGGCGAGCAGCCCACCCTGCACAAGATGGGCGGCTCGGACTGGCAGAAGTCCAAGGCCCGGGCCCGCAAGGCGGTCCGCGAGATCGCCGCGCAGCTGATCCAGCTCTACGCCGCCCGCAAGGCGTCCAAGGGGCACTCGTTCGGCCCGGACACCCCCTGGCAGCGGGAGCTGGAGGACGCCTTCCCCTGGCAGGAGACGCCCGACCAGCTGGCCGCCATCGAGGAGGTCAAGCGGGACATGGAGCAGACCGTCCCGATGGACCGGCTGATCTGCGGCGACGTCGGCTACGGCAAGACCGAGATCGCGGTGCGGGCGGCGTTCAAGGCCGTGCAGGACGGCAAGCAGGTGGCCGTGCTGGTGCCCACCACCCTGCTGGTGCAGCAGCACTACAACACCTTCGCCGAGCGGATGGGTCAGTTCCCGATCACCATCCGGCAGCTCTCCCGGTTCCAGACCCCGAAGGAGAGCGAGCGGACGCTGGAGATGGTCGCCGACGGCACCGTCGACATCGTCATCGGCACCCACCGGCTGCTCCAGGCGGCCACCCGGTTCAAGCAGCTCGGGCTGGTCATCATCGACGAGGAGCAGCGCTTCGGCGTCGAGCACAAGGAGCACCTGAAGACGCTGCGCGCCTCGGTCGACGTGCTGGCCATGTCGGCCACCCCGATCCCGCGCACCCTGGAGATGGCGATCACCGGCATCCGGGAGATGTCCACGATCGCCACCCCGCCGGAGGAGCGGCACCCGGTGCTCACCTTCGTCGGGGCGTACGACGACCGGCAGGTGGCCGCCTCGATCCACCGGGAACTGCTCCGCGACGGGCAGGTCTTCTACCTGCACAACCGGGTCGAGTCGATCGACCGGGCGGCCCGCCGGATCCGCGAGCTGGTGCCCGAGGCCCGGGTCGCGGTGGCGCACGGCCAGATGGGCGAGGAAGCGCTCGAGAAGGTGATGGTCGGCTTCTGGGAGAAGGAGTTCGACGTCCTGGTCTGCACCACGATCGTGGAGTCCGGCATCGACATCCCGAACGCCAACACCCTCATCGTCGAGCGGGCCGACCTGCTCGGCCTGGCCCAGCTGCACCAGATCCGCGGCCGGGTGGGCCGGGGCCGGGAGCGGGCGTACGCGTACTTCCTCTACCCGTCGGACAAGCCGCTCACGGAGAACGCGCACGAGCGGCTGGCCACCATCGCCCAGCACACCGAGCTGGGCGCCGGCATGTACGTGGCCATGAAGGACCTGGAGATCCGGGGCGCCGGCAACCTGCTCGGCGGCGAGCAGTCCGGCCACATCGAGGGGGTCGGCTTCGACCTCTACGTCCGGATGGTCGGCGAGGCGGTCTCCGCGTTCAAGGGTGAGCACGCGGAGGAGGAGACCGAGGTCAAGGTCGACCTGCCGATCGACGCGCACCTGCCGCACGACTACGTGAGTGTCGAGCGGCTGCGCCTGGAGATGTACCGCAAGCTGGCCGAGGCACGCGACGAGGAGCGGCTGCGCGAGGTGGTCGCCGAGATGACCGACCGCTACGGCGAGCCGCCCACGCCGGTGCAGAACCTGGTCGCGGTGGCCCGGTTCCGGCTGCTGGCCCGGCGGTACGGCCTCACCGACGTGTCGATGCAGGGCAAGCACATCCGGTTCGGGCCGCTGCCGCTGCCCGACTCGAAGCAGCTGCGGCTCAAGCGCTACCACCCGGACTCGGTCTACAAGCAGGCGCTCGACCAGGTCAGCGTGCCCCGGCCGAGCACCCGCCGGGTCGGCGGCGAGCCGCTGCGCGACCAGGCGCTGCTGGAGTGGTGCGCCCAGCTCCTCTCCGACGTCCTGGGCGAGCCCGCGGCGCTGGCCGGTTCGGCCAGCCCCGCGATGGCGGGCGGAAGGTGACGCGGCGCGGCCGGCGGGGCGGGCGCGCGGTGAGGTGGGCGGCGTCACAGCCGGCCCCGGGGCGTGAGAGAGTGGCCGTCATGCGTGCTCGCCGTCTCATCGCCGCCGCCAGCGTCGCGGCCCTCGCTGCACTCTCCCTCGCCGCCTGCGGGCGGTCCGCCCCGAGCGTCGCCGCGTACGTCGGGGACACGAGCTACTCGATCGACCGGGTCAACGCCATCCGCGACGAGGCCGCGCAGGCGTACGCCGGGGTGGTCAAGGCCGCCGAGGAGCAGGGCCAGACCGTCCCGGCCGAGCTGCGCCAGCTCAGCCTGGACGGCCAGGACGTGGTCAACCTGCTGGTCGGCCTCGACCTGGGCAAGCGGATCGTCGCCGACAAGAAGCTCCAGGTGTCCGATGAGATCAGCCCGGCCGACATCGGCCAGGCGCTGCGCGTCCCGGACACCGAGTACGCGAAGCTCGCCGCCGAGTGGTACGACGTCTTCAACGCGCTGGGCCATGGGCTGCCGAAGGCCGAGCTCTCCGACGCCGACACCGCCGCCGTCTACGACGCGCTGGTGAAGGCGAACGTGGCACGTCCCGGCTGGTCGACCGAGCAGCAGCGCCAGGCGTTCTCCGACCCCTCCATCGCGCCCCAGGTCTCGGCGGTGGTGGGCCTGAGCGAGGCGCTCAAGGAGCAGGTCGACCGGGCTGACGTCCGGGTCAACCCCCGCTACCCGACCCTGGCCGTGCCCGCCCTGCTCCAGATCCAGTCGCAGAACGTCAACCTCTACGACCTGCCGTACGTGGACGGCGCGGACCAGGTCACCGACATCTCCACCCCGGAGCCGGAGTCGACCGAGTCGGAGTCGACCGAGCCGGGCTCGGCCGAGCCGAGCGCGTCGGTGGCGCCCTGAGCATGACCGCGCGCATCGTCCTGCTCGTCACCTCGCCCCGGCTGCCCGCCGGCCTGATGACCGCGCCCGCCTGGGACGTCGTCCGCTCCGCGCCGGTGCTGGCCGGCGCCGAGAGCGAACTGGCCACGGCGGTCCGGTCGACGGGCGCCGAGGTCACGGTGGTGACCGAGGGCGCCACCCAGGCGTTGCTCGACGCGGCGGCCGCGCACGGCAGCGCGGTGTGGCTGGCCGGGCCGGCCGGCGACGAGGCGCTCGCCCGTGAGCTGGGGCTGCGGCTGGCCCGCCAGCCCGGCCTCGCCGAGCTGGAGCTGATGTACGGCTCGTGGGACCCGCCGGGGGCCCGGCTGCTCGACGCCGTCGAGGTGATGGACCGGCTCGCCGCACCGGGCGGTGACCCGTGGAAGCGGGCGCAGACCCACCGCAGCCTGGCCGGGTTCCTGCTGGAGGAGTGCTACGAGGCGTACGACGCGATCAGCGCCGACGACACCGACGCGCTCCGCGAGGAGCTGGGCGACGTGCTGCTCCAGGTGCTGCTGCACGCCCGGCTGGCCGAGAACCTGCCGGAGGGGAAGCGCTGGACGGTCGACGACGTGGCCGGCGGGCTGGTCGACAAGATGGTCCGCCGCAACCCGCACGTCTTCTCCGGTGCGCAGGCCGGCTCGATCGAGGAGATCGAGGCGAACTGGGAGCGGATCAAGCGGGCCGAGAAGACCCGCGAGTCGGTGCTGGACGGCATCGCGCTGAGCCAGCCCGCGCTCGCCCTGGCCGCGAAGGTCCTGGACCGCGCCGGCCGCGTCGGCCTGGCCGTCCCCCCGCCGCTGGCGGAATCCCAGGTCGACCCCGAGGCGCGACTCGGCGCCGGCCTGCTCGCCACGGTCGCCGCCGCCCGGCAGGCCGGCATCGACCCCGAGGCGGCCCTGCGCCGCGCCACCCTGGCGTACGCCGACGCCGTCCGGGCCGCCGAACGCGCCGCCCCGCCCGACGTCCCTGAGCATTGATCATGAGGTTAGCGGTGCCGGAACGCGCATTCCGTACCGCCAACCTCATGATCAACGGAAGGTCGGCGCGGGAAGATCGGTAAGGTCGTCGGCATGGAGTCGTTCGTGCCGCTCGCCGAGCGGATCGTGGAGGCGTTGCTGGAGAGCCGGCCCGGGCTGGCCACCTCGGCCGGGGACCACCGGTACGACGACCGGCTGCCCGACCTGTCCGCCGACGCCCTCGCCGCCGACCAGGCGATGCTCAAGGACGCGGCCGACGCGCTCTCCGAGATCGACCCCGACTCGCTCGACGTCGAGGAGCGGGTCGACCACGCGTTGCTCAGCAGCCTGGTCGACCGGGGCCTGTTCGAGGCCACCGAGATCCGCGGCCACGAGTGGGACCCGCTGCGGCACAACCCCGGCCCGCTGCTGCACGCCCTCATGGCCCGCCCGTACGCGCCGGTCGAGGAGCGCCTGACCCACCTGGCCGGGCGGCTGGCGGCCGTACCGGACGCCCTGGCGACCGCGCGCGCGACGCTGCGCGACATGCCGCGGATCCACGCCGAGACGGCGGTCGGGCAGTTCACCGGCACGGCCGCGCTGATCCGCGACGAGGTGCCCGGGCTGCTCGCCGAGGCACCGGCGCTGCACGACCGCGTGGAGCCGGCCGCCACCGCGGCGATCGCCGCGCTGGAGGAGTTCGTGGCGTGGCTGCGGATCGGCCTGGCCGCCGACGCCGGCCCGGGGCGCGACCCCCGGCTCGGTCGACGCCGGTGGGAGGCGCGGCTCTGGCACACCCTCGACACCGAGCTGAGCGCCGCCGAGGTGCAGCGCCGCGCCTGGGCCAACCTCGACCGGGTGACCGCCGAGATCCGGGCGGCGGCCGTCGAGCTGGTCGGCGGCCCGGCCGACGACGAGACGGTCCGCCGGGCGCTGGACCTGCTCGCCGCCGAGCACCCGGACGACGCCACCATCGTCGACCTCGCCACGGTCACGCTCGACGAGGCGAGCGACTTCGTCCGGGCCCACGACCTGGTCAGCCTGGTCGACGACCCGTGTGTGATCCAGGAGATGCCGGAGTTCGCCCGGGGCGTGGCGGTGGCCTACTGCGACTCGCCCGGCCCGCTGGAGACGGCGGACGTGCCGACCTTCTACTGCATCGCGCCCACCCCGGCGGAGTGGCCGGCGCAGCGGGTCGAGTCGTTCTACCGCGAGTACAACGACCACATGATCCGCAACCTGACCGTGCACGAGGCGATGCCCGGCCATTTCCTCCAGCTCGCCCACGCCCGCCGCTACGCCGGGCCGACCCGGGTCCGCGCGTTGACCGAGTCCGGTGTGTTCATCGAGGGCTGGGCGGTCTACACCGAGGAGCTGATGGCCGGGCTGGGCTTCGGCGGCCTGCCGGTCCGGCTCCAGCAGCTCAAGATGCAGCTCCGGATGACCATCAACGCGCTGCTCGACCAGCTCGTGCACTGCGAGGACCTGCCGGAGGCCGAGGCCATGGCGCTGATGACCGGGCGCGGCTTCCAGGAGGAGGGCGAGGCGGCCGGCAAGTGGCGGCGGGCGCTGCTCACCTCGACCCAGCTCTCCACCTACTTCGTCGGCTACAGCGAGATGGCCGACATCGCCCGCGCCCGGCCCGACGGGGTGTCGACGCGCGACTGGCACGACGCCATGCTGGCGCACGACTGCCCGCCGCCCCGGCACCTTCGGACGCTGCTGGGGATCTGACCGTCAGCGCGGGCCGCCGCCGGCGACCGCGTCGACCAGCCAGCGCGACAGGGAGTACGCCGGGGGCAGCTCCGCCGGCAGCGCGTCCACCGGGAACCAGCGCGCCTCGGTCAGCTCCCTCGGGTCGACCTCCGGCTCGGCGGCCAGGTCGCTCACGGTGGCGGTGAAGCCGGCCAGCAGGGTGCCGGGGCCGGACATCGCCCAGGGCTGGCTGTCCACGTAGGTGGGCCGCCCGATGGTCAGGCCGACCTCCTCGGCGACCTCCCGGTGGGCGGCCGCCTCCAGCGACTCGCCCGCCTCGACGAACCCGGCGACCAGCGCCCACAGCTCCGTCGGCCCGTACGCGTGCCGGACCAGCAGCAGCTCGCCGGGGCCGCCGGCCGGGCCGGGGCGGGTGATCGCCACCAGCACCGCCACGGAGAGCGGCAGGAACGTGGTGAGCCCGCAGGCGGGGCAGCGCCGGGCCGTCTCGCCCGGCACGTCGGTCAGCTCGGCCCGGCACGCCCCGCACCACCGGTGCGTACGCCGCCAGGTGACCACGGCGAGCGCCCGCCCGGCCAGGTCCGCCCAGGTCGCGGGCAGCTCGGCGGCGAGGCCCCGCCAGCCGCGCCAGCGCCCGTTCAGCGCCGTGTCGTCGGCCACCTCGGCCGCCCAGGCCGGGACCCCGTCCAGCGTGCCGACCGGCACCCAGTCGAGGGTGCCGGGCAGCTCGCCGATCCGGGGGAACCGCCCGTCGGCGCCGGTGAGCAGCCTGCGCCCGGCCACCGCCAGGGCCAGGTCGTCCGGGTGCGGCGGGCGGCCGTGATCGGCGGCGGGCAGAAAGCCGGCCCGGCCGGCGACGGCACCGTTCCGGCCGGCCGGGAGGTGGAGCCGGTCGGTCACGAGGTCGACTGGCGGCGGTCGACCACGCCGGCCCCGGCCGGCACGTCGAAGGCGGCCGACTCGACCGTGTCGGTGTAGCGGCTCAGGGTGACCTCCGCCGGCTTGCCGTCGAGGGTGCCGGTGAAGCTGCCCAGCACCCCCTCGGTGGTCACGCAGGCGTCGAAGCGGTTGCCGGCCCGGGTGACGTCGACGCAGGTGGCGTGGTGCCCGGCCAGCGTGGTGTCGCTCTGTTCGATGGTCGCCTCGGGGTCGAGCGCCGCGTCGGTGAGCAGCCGGATCACCGCGGGCGGGGTGACCAGGCCGAGCTTGCCCACCTCGCCGTAGACGACCACCGAGGGCTTGCCGGCGGTCAGCACCGGCGGCGACACCGTGCACGAGGTGCGCCCGGCCGTGTTCGCGCACCGGGTCACCGCCTCCTGGGTGACCGTGATCTTGCCATCCGGCCAGGTGTACGAGGAGCGCAGCGGCTCCTTGGTCTGCGCGATCGACGCGGTGCGCCCGCCGCTGAGCTGGTAGTCGGCGGCCCAGGTCTGCTCGAGCGCCCGGTCCATGCGGGCGGTCAGGTCGTTGACCAGATCGGCCCGTCCGAGGGCGACCCCGGTGTCGTCGAGGGCCTGGCAGCCGGTGACCGAGAGCGACGCGAGGGCCGAGGCGGCGAGCACGCGGAGAGTCGTCGAGGCGGCGGGCATGCCGCCCAGCCTTGTCGATCGACGCAACCTCTCGCAAACCCGTTGTCGGTTGAGGCCGGAGAATCCGGGAATGTCCGTGTCACCGGCCGTGGTGGGCGGGATTCGCGCCCGGGTCCGTCGCGGGGCGCGCTTCCTCGCGTTCAGTCACCGGGTGCGGCCCCGCAGGGCATGGGCGAGGGCGGGGACCGATACGCTGCGTTCAACACCTGCCTCAGCCGCACCGTCGCGGCCCATACCGGACCGGAACACACAAACGAGGAGCGACTCAGTGGCAACCATCGAGGGAATCGTCGCCCGGGAGATCCTGGACTCGCGGGGCAACCCGACGGTCGAGGTCGAGGTCGGGCTCGACGACGGCACGATCGCCCGCGCCGCGGTGCCGTCCGGCGCCTCCACCGGCGCCTTCGAGGCGATCGAGCTGCGCGACGGTGACAAGGACCGCTACCTGGGCAAGGGTGTCGAGAAGGCCGTCACCAACATCGAGGACAGGATCGTCGACCAGCTCATCGGGTACGAGGCCAGCGAGCAGCGGCTGATCGACCAGAAGATGCTCGACATCGACGGCACGGACAACAAGGCCGAGCTGGGCGCCAACGCCATCCTCGGTGTCTCGCTGGCCGTGGCGAAGGCCGCCGCCGGCAGCGCCGAGCTGAGCCTCTTCCGCTACCTGGGCGGCCCGAACGCGCACCTGCTCCCGGTGCCGATGATGAACATCCTCAACGGTGGCGCGCACGCCGACTCGAACGTCGACATCCAGGAGTTCATGATCGCGCCGATCGGCGCGCCCACCTTCCGGGACGCGCTCCGCTCCGGCGCCGAGGTCTACCACGCGCTGAAGTCGGTGCTGAAGAAGAAGGACCTGTCGACCGGCCTCGGCGACGAGGGCGGTTTCGCCCCGAACCTGCCGACCAACGCCGCCGCGCTCGACCTGATCGCCGAGGCCGTCGAGAAGGCCGGCTACCGGCTCGGCACCGACATCGTCTTCGCCCTCGACGTGGCCGCCACCGAGTTCTTCGACAACGGCAGCTACACCTTCGAGGGCACCGCGAAGACCGCCGAGGAGATGAGCAACTACTACACCAAGCTCGTCGGCGACTACCCGATCGTGTCCATCGAGGACCCGCTGTCCGAGGACGACTGGAGCGGCTGGGCCACCCTCACGGCGGCGCTCGGCGACCGGATCCAGATCGTCGGCGACGACCTGTTCGTCACCAACCCGCAGCGCATCGCCCGGGGCATCAGCGAGCGCGCCGCCAACGCGGTGCTCGTGAAGGTCAACCAGATCGGCTCGCTCACCGAGACCCTGGACGCGGTCGACCTGGCCCACCGGGCCGGCTTCATGTGCATGATGAGCCACCGCTCGGGCGAGACCGAGGACACCACCATCGCCGACCTGGCGGTCGCCACCGGCTGTGGCCAGATCAAGACCGGCGCCCCGGCCCGCTCCGACCGGGTCGCGAAGTACAACCAGCTCCTGCGGATCGAGGAGGAGCTGGCCGACGCGGCGCGGTACGCCGGCGCCGGCGCGTTCCCGCGTTACCGTTCGGCCTGAGCCGAGAGCTCCGGGGAGGGGTGTGACGATGCAGCAGCGCCGCACACCGGGTGGCCAGCGGCCCGCCCGTCGGCCGGGTCAGGCCGGCCGGCCGGGCGCGGCCCGGGTCCGGTCGTCGGTCCGCGACGCCGGCGTCCGCGCCGAGCCGCGCGCCGCCGGCCGGTCACCCGGCGCCGCCCGCGCCACCGAGGGGGTACGCTCCGCGAGCCGTCCCGCGGCGGCCCGGCGTACCGCCGCCGGTGGCACGGTCAAGCGGCTCACCGCACCCCAACCCCGGCGCTTCACCGGGCGCGCCACCGTGCTGTTCGCGGTGCTGATCGCGCTCGCCCTGGCCTACACCTATCCGGTCCGGGTCTACCTGGACCAGCAGGCCGACATCGAGCGGATGGAAGCGTCCCAGCAGCGGCAGCGCGAGCTGATCCAGGAACTCTCCGCCCAGGCGGAGAAGTGGCACGACCCGGCGTACATCGAGACGCAGGCCCGGGAGCGGTTCTTCATGGGCCGGCCCGGCGAGACCCTGCTGGTGGTGCTCTCCGACCCGGAGGGCGCCGCCAAGGACGCCGGCAAGGGCGCGAAGCCGGGGCCGCCGAAGCCGCCCGACCCCTGGTACGACACCCTGTGGTCGAGCGTGCAGGCGGCCAACGCCGAGCGCCCCGACAAGTGATCGACAGACGAGCGAGGCACCGTGAGCGCGAGGAGCGAGCCGGGTCTGCGAGCCCCGCAGTCGCGAACGAAGGCGAATCTGTGAGCGTCGTACCACCGCAGGATCCGGCGGCGGAATCCGTACCCCCGCCGGAGCGCCAGCCGGCCACCGAGGCCGACCTGGCCGCGGTGGCCGCGCAGCTCGGACGCCCGCCCCGCGGCACCCGGGCGGTGGCCCACCGGTGCCCGTGCGGCCTGCCCGACGTGGTGGAGACGACGCCCCGGCTGGCCGACGGCACGCCCTTCCCGACGCTGTACTACCTGACCTGCCCGCGGGCCACCGCGGCGTGCAGCCGGCTGGAGTCGGCCGGGCTCATGAAGGAGATGGCCGAGCGTCTCGCCGAGGACCCGGAGCTGGCCGCCCGCTACCGGGCCGCGCACGAGGACTACCTGGCCCGCCGGGAGGCGATCGGGCAGGTGCCGGAGATCGCCGGGATCTCGGCCGGCGGCATGCCGGGGCGGGTCAAGTGCCTGCACGTGCACCTCGGGCACGCGCTCGCCGCCGGGCCGGGGGTCAACCCGTTCGGCGACGAGACCCTCGCCCTGGTGGAGAAGTGGTGGGCGGCCGGCCCCTGCGTGGACGTGCCCGCGGCGGAGTGAGATGACCGCCGCCGACGAGATCGTGGTCCGCCGCGCCCGCACCGGCGACGTACGCGGCATCCGGCGCCTCGTGGACACCTACACCGACGACCGGCGGCTGCTCAGCAAGGCCACCGTCACCCTCTACGAGGACGTGCAGGAGTTCCGGGTGGCCGTGACGCCCGACGGCACGGTGGTCGGCTGCGGCGCCCTGCACGTGATGTGGGAGGACCTCGCCGAGATCCGCACGGTGGCGGTCGACCCGTCCTGCCGGGGGCACAAGATCGGGCACCGGATCGTCGGCGAGCTGATCGACGCGGCCCGCGAGGTGGGCGTCGCCCGGATCTTCGTGCTCACCTTCGAGACCGGGTTCTTCGGCTCGTTCGGCTTCCGCGAGATCGACGGCGCCCCGGTGCCGCAGCCGGTCTACGAGCAGCTCCTCCGCTCCTACGACGAGGGTGTCGCCGAGTTCCTCGACCTGGAGCGGGTCAAGCCGAACACCCTCGGCAACAGCCGCATGCTGCTGCGCCTCTGACCCGCGTCACGCGCCGGGAGAACTCCGGCGCGGGTCGGCGACCGGGCCGGTCGGCCGCGGCGGCTGCCGTAGGGTGGCAGCCGTGACGACGCGTGTGGCCGCCATCGACTGCGGGACCAACTCCATCCGACTCCTGGTCGCCGACCTGCCCGACCCGTCCGCCGGGCCGCAGGCGCCGCTGGTCGACCGGAGCCGCCGGATGGAGATCGTCCGGCTCGGCCAGGGTGTCGACCGCACCGGCCGGCTCGCGCCCGAGGCGATCGAGCGCACCCGCGTCGCGCTCGCCGACTACGCGTCCGAGATCGAGAAGCTGGGCGCCGAGCGGGTCCGGATGTGCGCCACCTCCGCCTCGCGCGACGCCTCCAACGCCGCCGACTTCCGGGCCATGGTCGAGCAGACCCTCGGCGTCGCGCCCGAGGTGGTCACCGGCGACGAGGAGGCCCGGCTCTCCTTCACCGGCGCGGTCCGCGGCCTGCCCGCCGACGCCGAGCCGCCCTACCTCGTGGTCGACATCGGCGGCGGCTCGACCGAGTTCGTGGTCGGCACCCGGGAGGGCGGCGTCCAGGCGGCCATCTCGATGGACATCGGCTGCGTCCGGATGACCGAGCGGCACCTGCACGGCGACCCGCCCGGCCTGGACGAGATCGCCGCCGCGCAGGCCGACATCGCGGTCGCCGTGGACCGGGCGCTGACGGCCGTACCGGGCCGGGAGGCCGCCACCCTGGTCGGGCTCGCCGGGTCGGTCACCACCGTGGTGGCCATCGCCCAGGGGCTCCAGGAGTACGACCCGGAGCGCATCCACCACGCCCGCGTGTCGTACGACCAGGTCGCCGAGGTCACCGCCGACCTGCTGGGGAAGACCCGCGAGCAGCGGCTGGCCATCCCGGTCATGCACCCCGGGCGGGCCGACGTGATCGGCGCGGGCGCGCTGGTGCTCCGGGTCATCATGGAGCGCGCCGGGATGCCCTCGGTGGTCGCATCCGAACACGACATCCTCGACGGCATCGCCTGGTCCCTGGCCTGAGGCGGCACGGCGTGATCGACAGTTCAACGGCCGACCGTCACGGTGCGGGCCGTGGCGGCGCGATCGACGGGCCTAGGGTGGGTGGATGGCGGTCAGGCGGATCAAGCCGAACATCCTCTCCGACGACTTCGAGGCCAGCAGTCGCTTCTACCGGGACCTGATCGGGCTCGACGGCGGTCACGGGCTCGACTGGATCCTGTTCTTCGGCGGCGAGGTCCGTGAGGTCCAACTGTCCGTGATGAAGCTGGATGTCAAGGCCGGCGTCCACGCCGACGTGTCGATCGAGGTGGACGACCTCGACGACGTGCATGCCCGCTGTGTCGCCGCCGGCGCCGAGATCGTCTACCCGTTGACCGACGAGCCGTGGGGGCTGCGCCGGTTCTTCGTCCGCGATCCGAACGGCACGATCGTCAACGTGACTCAGCACCACGAGTAGCCCGGCGGGTCAGGACGCCCGGTGGCCGGTCGGCGCGGTGAACTGCCGACGGTTCACCGTGGACGCTGGCGAGGCCACTCCGACGACCGCTCGGACCTGACCGCGGAGCCGCCCGAGAGCAGCCCGGCCCAGTCCGAACGACCGGCCCAGTTCGAACCGCCTGCCCCGGGGGCACCGCCGGCGCGAACCAACTCCGGCTCGGGCGTGCTCTGCGGCGTGCTCAGGCCGAGACCGTCCACCCCCAACGGGCGGTCCCGCCTGTCCGCGGGTGAGATGATCTCGTCCGCCTGCAGAGGAGCGGGGGTGTCGTCCGCGGGCTGGGGCCACCGCTGCCAACGGCGGATGCTCACGACCCCGACGAGGAGCAGCGAGCCGACCAGCAGCGTCGTCCCGGTCCGGAGCGGGGCCGCCAGGTCGACCTGGTGGCCGCCCAGGGTCAGAGTGTGGTCGAACAGCTTCGTCACGGTGGTGGGGCTGACCAGCAGGCCCAGGTAGCTGGCCGAGTAGACCAGTCCGGTCAGCGCCGCGCCCAGCGGGGAGAACCGGAGCGTGGCGATGAGCCCGAGCACGATCCCGGCGGCGGCCAGCACCATTGCGGGACGAACGAAATCACCGCTGTCCAGTGCACCGCCGTTCTGCGCGGCGGCGAACGCCCGCTCCGACCGGTCCTGGCCGAGGGCGAAGAGAATCCAGGCCAGCGGACCGACGATGGCCGCGGCGAGCACGGTTCCGAGGTGTCGCATCGGGGGACCGTACCGATGTTCCGCGTCGATGAGCAGGCCCCATAAGGGAAAATTAAAGTCGATCCGCGCGTCGTGGTCAGGTGCGTTCGGTGGCGAGGCGGGCGCCGAAGCCGAGCGGCGCCACCCCGGTGAGCCCGTCCAGCCAGCGCCGAGACAGGAAGCCCTGCCGGAACCCGGCCAGCGCCTGCCCGGGCTCGGCGGCGGCCAGGAATGACGCGTAGCTGCTCCACGACACGCCCCGAGCCTACGTAGCTACCATGTGCTTGACGGTACTACGCAATCCGCACTAGTGTGCGGAGCGTGGATACGACGCAGCTCCTCAAGGGCGTGCTCGACCTCGCCGTTCTCGCCGTGCTCAAGGAGGAGGACGGCTACGGTTACGACATTCTCCGCCGGCTGCGCGAGGCCGGCCTGGAGGAGGTCGGCGACGCCTCGGTCTACGGCACCCTGCGCAGGCTCTTCGCCGCCGGGCTGCTGACCACCTACGTGGTGCCGAGCGAGTCCGGGCCGCACCGCAAGTACTACTCACTCAACGTCGCCGGCCGGGACCAACTGACCCGCTCCGGCAAGACCTGGCGCTCCTTCGCCACCACCATGGACGCACTGCTCGACGATCGGGGGATGGCGGCATGACCGTCACTGGGCAGGAGATCGCGGACTACGTCGACCGGGTGCGGGCCGCCCTGGCCGACCTGCCGCCCGCCGTCCGCGACGAGCTGACCGAGGACCTCCCGGAGCACCTCGCCGAGGTGGCCGCCGAGGCCGAGGGCACCCTCGTCGACCGGCTCGGCACGCCGGAGGCGTACGCGGCGGAGCTGCGGGCCGCCGCCGGCGCCGAGGCGGGAGCGGGTCCGGGGCACCGGCGCCGGCGCCTGGCCGCCGCGCAGGCGCGCGCCGGAACCCAGCTGCGCGCCCTCGACACCCAGCTCGGCCCGCTGCTCGGGCAGTCCTCCGTGAGCGAGTTCCTCCGCCCGCTGCGTCCCGCCTGGTGGCTGGTGCGCGGCTGGCTGGCGGCGCTGCTGATCTCCGTGGTGCTCGGCGAACCGTCCGGGCTGCTGCCCCGGCTCGACGGCAACGTGCTGGCCGGGCTCTTCCTGCTCGGCGGCGCCGTCCTCGTCTCGGTCTGGCTGGGCCGCCGCTCCGCCGGCTTCCGGGGCTGGCCGCGGCGGCTGCTGCGGCTGGGCACCGCGGCCCTGCTGCTCTTCTCCTTCGCCCTGCTGGTCAACGTCGACCAGCACGCCAGCTCCGACCAGTTCGGCAGCTACCAGGAGGTCTCGGTCGGCGACCGGTACGACTCGATCGAGGACGTCTTCGTCTACGACCAGGAGGGGCGGCTGGTCCGCAACGCCCAGCTCTTCGACCAGAACGGCGTGCCCATCCGGCTCGGTTGGCCTACCTGCCTGAGCGCGGACGGCAACATGCCCCCGCCGCGCAACGCCTACCCCTACTGCCCCGACCGGGCGCCCTTCGGGGCGCCGGCGCCGGCACCGGCGGCGCCGACCGTGAGCGCGCCGCCCGCGCCGAGCGGGAGCGCCGTTCCCGTCCCGGGCGGCAGCGTCACCCCCGCGCCGGCCGTGACTCCGTCGGCCGCGCCCAGCGAGAGCACGCCGGCGCCTGCGCCGACCCGCTGACGCCGATACCGAGGGGCGCCCACCGACCGGTGGGCGCCCCTCGGCGCGTCCACCGTGGAGGACCTCGTGGCGGCGCAGGGCCGTCGCCGGTGGCCACCCGCGCCGTCGCGTCCAGTGGGCGAACAGGAGGTGAATGCCACTGTTCTTCCGTCTTCCCCGGGCCGGTGAGCGCGTGGCACGCTACCGGCACGTAACACCCACTGTGCGACCAGCCAACGATGACTGACCGCTAGGAGGACGGGCCCATGGGCGAGATGGTGAGCTTCACCGGTAACGGGGGGACGAGCGAGGGGTATCTCGCGATACCCTCCGGCGGTGCGGCCAGCCCGGCGGTCATCGTCATCCAGGACTGGTGGGGCCTGGTGCCCCACGTCCGGGCGGTGGTGGACCGCTTCGCCGAGGCCGGTTTCGTCGCGCTCGCGCCCGACTTCCGGCACGGCGGTCCGGCGAGCAAGCCCAGTGAGCCGCGGCAGATGTTGAACAGCACCCAGATGGACGAGGCGGCGAGCGACATCGCGGCGGCGGCGGAATACCTCGCCAACCGGCCCGAGGTCGCCGGCAAGGTGGGCTGCGCCGGGTTCTGCGCCGGCGCCAGCCTGGCGCTCTGGTCCGGCACGTTCTCCGAGCGGATCGTCGCCACCGCCGGCTTCTACCCGCGGCTGCCGTGGGAGGGCATGAGGGCCGACTGGTCCGACTACGCGGGCAAGGCCGCGCTCGTCCACTGCTCGGAGGCGGACGGCCTGTCCGCCGCCGACGGGGTGCAGAGCGTCCGCCGGGCCATCGAGTCCGCCGGCGGCACCTGCCAGACCTACGACTACCCGGGCACCGCGCACGCGTTCTTCAACGAGGACCGGCCCGAGCACTTCGACCAGCGGGCCGCCGCCACCGCCTGGGCCCGCACCCTGGAACTCTTCCGGGCCAAGCTTGGCTGAGTCGCGTACCCCCGACGAGGTGGTCGCCCGCGCCGCGCGGGCGACCGACCTGGCCGACCTCGACGGCGCGGTGAGCGACTGCTTCGCCTGCCCCCGCCTGGTGGTCTGGCGGGAGGAGGTGGCCCGGGTCAAGCGGGCGGCGTTCCGCGACCAGGACTACTGGGGGCGGCCGGTGCCCGGCCTCGGCCCGGCCGACGCGCGGATCGGCATCCTCGGCCTGGCGCCCGCCGCGCACGGCGGCAACCGCACCGGCCGGATCTTCACCGGGGACCGCTCCGGCGACGTGCTGTTCGCGGCGCTGCACCGGGCCGGGCTGGCCAACCAGGCGACCAGCGTGTCCGCCGACGACGGCCTCACCCTGCGGGACACCCGCATCTTCGCCGCCGTGCGGTGCGCCCCGCCGGACAACAAGCCCACCCCGGCCGAGCGGGACACCTGCGCGCCGTGGCTGCACCGGGAGGTCAACCTCATCCGGCCCACCCTGCGCGTCGTGGTGGCGCTGGGTGCGTTCGCGTGGGCCGCGTGGTGGCCGGTGCTGCGCCACGTGTACGGGCAGCGCCCGCCCACGCCGCGCCCCGCGTTCGGCCATGGGGCACACTGGTCCGGCACGTCCGCACCGGCGCTGCTCGGCTGCTACCACGTCAGCCAGCAGAACACCTTCACCGGACGGCTGACACCAGCGATGTTGGACGACGTGTTCGCCCGGGCGAAGGACCTGGCCGGGGTGGACTGAGGAATGCGTGGGGCGGTGGGATGGACCTCGGCGTGCTGCGCAGGTGGTGGCCGGTCGCTGCGGTGACCCTGCTGCTCGCCGTCGGCGCGCTCGCCGCCGGGCACTCGACCATCGGGGCCAGCCGCATCCCGCCCGCGGCGGACACCATCCCGTACGTGCCCGAGTACCCCACGGCCGAGCCCGCGCCCTCGATCACCGTCGAGCCCCGGGATCTCGGCCCGCCCACCTCCGGCGGCATCCCCGGCTGGCTCGTCACCGCCGCCATCGTGCTGCTCGGGGCGGCCGTCCTGGCCGCGGTCGGGTACGTGCTCTGGACCGTGGTCGGCGGGGCGCTGCGCCGGACGACACGCGCCGTGCCCCGGCAGCGGGCCCGGCGCACCGCCGAGGGCACCGCCCGCGAGGTGGTGGCCGCGCTGGACGCCGGCCTGGTGGAGCTGGACGACCGGTCCACCGATCCGCGCACGGCGGTGATCGCCTGCTGGGTCCGGCTCGAGGAGGCCGCCGAGGAGGCCGGGGTGCCCCGGCGCGCGGGGGACACCCCCACCGACCTGGTCAGCCGGTTGCTGCGCGGCGACCCGGCGGCCGGAGTCCCGGCGATCGCCAGCGCCGACGTGCTCGACGGCTTCGCGCACGTCTACCGCGAGGCCCGGTACGCCACCCACACCGTCGACGAGCGGATGCGGGACCAGGCCCGGGCCGCCCTGCGCCGGCTGCGCGGCGAGCTGACGACGGTGACGACCGGCGAGGGGGCGGCATGAGCACCAGCATCGACGACCTGCTCTCGTCCGCCGAGGAGCCCACCGAGGAGGCGCGGCGGCCGGGCGGCGGCCGGGCGCGCTGGGTGGTGCGCACCCTCGCGGTCACCGCCGCGATCGTGGTGGTGGTCGTCGTCGGGCTGCGCGCGGTCGGCCTCCAGGTCTCGCTCTGGATCGTCGTGGCGGGCGTGCTCGCCGTGCTGGCGGTCCGGCGGGTCACCGCCGAGCTGTCGCCCCCGCCGCCGTCGCGGGCCGGCGCCCGGGCCCCGGCCGGCGAGGAGCCCGGCACCTGGAACTGGTCCGCCCGCGACGCCCTGCGCGCCGCCATCAACAAGTGGGAACGCCCGCTGGACTGGTGCTCCGGCAACCGCGAGCGGTTCACCGAGCGGGTGCTGCCCCGCCTCGGCGAGCTGGCCGACGAACGGTTGCGCCAGAAGCACGGCGTCACCCGCGAGTCCGACCCGGCCCGCGCCCGCGCCCTGCTGGGCGAGCCGCTGTGGACGTTCCTCGGCACCCCCGCCCGCCGCCCCCCGTCGCCGCGCGACCTCGCGGCGATCGTCGCCGAACTGGAGAAGCTGTGATGAACGACGTGGACCGGAGCATGCCCCCCGCCGAGGTCGGCCGGCTGGCCCGCGCGGTGCTCGACGCGGTCGGCACGGTCGTGGTCGGCAAGCGGGAGGCGCTGGAGCTGGTCCTGGCCGGCATCCTGGCCGGCGGCCACGTGCTGCTGGAGGACCTGCCCGGTCTGGGCAAGACGCTCACCGCGCGCTCGTTCGCGCAGGCCCTCGGCCTGGACTTCCGCCGCCTCCAGTTCACTCCGGACCTGCTGCCCGCCGACGTGACCGGCTCGTTCCTCTACGACCAGCGCAGCGGCGACTTCTCGTTCCGGGCCGGCCCGGTCTTCACCAACCTGCTGCTCGCCGACGAAATCAACCGGACCCCGCCGAAGACCCAGTCGGCGCTGCTGGAGGCCATGCAGGAGAAGCAGGTCTCGGTGGAGGGCGTCACCTACCGGCTGGACGAGCCGTTCCACGTGCTCGCCACCGCGAACCCCATCGAGTACGAGGGCACCTACCCGCTGCCCGAGGCGCAGCTCGACCGGTTCCTGCTCCGGGTCTCGTTCGGCTACCCGAACCACGACGAGGAGTGGGAGGTGCTGCAACGGCGGATCGCGCGTCGCCGCGAGGAGGCCGAGATCAAGCCGGTGGTGGACGCCGGCACGCTGCGCGCCATGCAGGCGGCGCTGGAGGACGTGGTCGTCGAGGACTCGATCGGCCGCTACATCGTTGCGCTGACCGCGGCCACCCGGGAGCACCCGTCCGTGCTGGTCGGCGCCTCGCCGCGTGGCTCGCTGGCGCTGCTGCTGCTGTCCCGGGTGCGCGCGGTGCTCGGCAACCGGGACTACGTGGTGCCGGAGGACGTCAAGGCCGTGGCGGCGCCCGCGCTGGCCCACCGGATCACCCTGCGGCCGGAGATGTGGCTGCGTCGGGTCGATCCGTCCTTCGTGGTCGGTGAGGTGCTGGAGTCGACGCCCGCCCCGGCCAGCGGCGCGCTGCCCAGCTACGCGGCCGGACCGTCCGGACGCTGATGGCCGACCGTCAGGAACCGGCGAGCGGCTGGGCGCCCACCCGGGCGCTCGGCCGGGCCGTGCTGCTCACCGGCCTGCTGCTGGTCGCGGCGGTGCTGCTCGGCCGGATCGACCTGGTCGTGCTGGCCACCCCGTTCGCGCTGGGCACCGCGTACGCGCTGCGCCGCCGGCCCACGGCCCTGCCCGACCTGGAGCTCGGCGCCGCGGACGCGCACCTGGTCGAGGGCACCCCGATGACCGCCACGGTGGCGGTCGCCAACCCGGACACCGTCTCCTACGACGTGGCGGTGGTGCGGACGCGGATGTCGCCCTGGCTGCGGGTGGAGAAGGTCGGCTTCGGCGGGGCCGGGGTGGACGTGAGCCGCTCCGGCGGCGCCGACCGTCCCTTCGTCACCTCGGTGCCGTCCGGCTCGGCCGTCGACCTGGAGCTGACCGGGACGGCGCTGCGCTGGGGGCGGCACCCGATCGGGCCGGCCGGCGCCCGGGTCGCCGCGGCGGACGGGCTGCTCGTGTCGCGGGCGGTGGTGACCGGTGCGGTGCGGATGCGGGTCTACCCGATGACCGAGCCGTTCGAGGCGGTCGAGGCGATGCCCCGGGCCGCCGGGCTGGTCGGCGCGCACCACTCACGCCGGCCGGGGGAGGGCGGGGAGCTGGCCGGGGTCCGCGTCTTCGCGCCCGGGGACCGGCTGCGCCGGATCGACTGGCGGGTCTCGCTGCGGGCCCGGCAGTTGCACGTGGCGGCCACCCTCTCCGATCGGGACGCCGAGGTGGTGGTGCTGCTCGACGTGCTGGCCGAGGCGGGCCGGTCCGGCGGGGTGCACGGGGCGGCGTCCGTGCTGGACACCACCGTCCGGGCGGCCGCCGCGATCGCCGAGCACTACCTGCACCGGGGCGACCGGGTGGCGCTGCTGGAGTACGGCCCGGCCGCCCGCCGGCTGCGCCCGGCCACCGGCCGCCGGCAGTACCTGACCGTTCTGGAGTGGCTGCTCGACGTCACGGCCGAGTCCTCCCCGCACGAGCCGTACGACCAGGTCTTCGGCCCGCAGCTGCTCTCCTCGGACGCGCTCGTGGTGGTGCTCACCCCGCTGCTCGACGAGCGGTCGGCGCAGATGCTGGCCCGGATGGCCCGGGGCGGGCGGTTCGTGGTCGCGGTGGACACCCTGCCGGCCGAGCTGCCGGTGCCGACCGACCGGGGCTGGGCCGAGGTGGCGTACCGGCTGTGGCGGCTGGACCGGGACACGATGATCGGCCAGCTCCGCGAGCACGGCGTGCCGGTGGTGCGCTGGGCCGGCGCCGGCAGCCTCGACCAGGTGCTGCGCGACGTGGCCCGCCTGGCCACCGCACCCCGGGCGGGCATGCGGTGAGCGCGAGGAACGCAGCGGAAGAGTGGCGCAGATGAACGATCTCGTCGAGGGGCTGACCGAGCGGGTGCGTGCCCTGCGGTACGGGGTGCGGCGGGTCAGCCCGACGCCGCTGCTGGTGCGGGCCGGCATCTTCTTCAGCGTGCTGGTCGGCCTCCTGGTCGCGTACCCGGCGCAGGCGTTCACCTCGCGGTCGCTGCTGGCCTTCACGGTGGTGGCGGTGCTGCCGGCGGTCGCTCCGCGCCGGCTCTGGCCGACGTTCGCCGCGCTGGTCACGGTCGGCGGCTGGCTGCTCGCCACGCTCGGCTTCGACCGGCCGCCGGCGCTGTGGCGACTGCTCGCCGTGGCCACCCTGCTCTACCTGGCGCACACGCTGGCCGCGCTGGCCGCGCTGCTGCCCTACGACGCGGTGGTCGACCCGGATCTGGTGCTGCGCTGGCTGGCCCGCGCCGGCGGGGTGGTGCTGGCCGCCGCCGTGCTCGGCATCGTGCTGGCCTGGCTCGGTGGGGTGGGTGGGGACCGAGGTTCCCAGGTGGCGACGGTGGTCGGGCTGCTGGTGGCGGTGGGTCTGAGCGGCCTTCTGGCCTGGCTCCTGCGTCGCAGATAGCGGGACATCCCGGGAAGTTGCGCAGGTCACAGGGGTTGTGCTCCGTCACAGAAGAGGGTCTCGATCGGGATTACCCGAGCCGCCCGGGGAAAGATAGATGACGTGAATCCGAAGCGGATCCTTGTCGTGGGTGCCGGGCACGTGGGCCTGTACGCCGCTCTGCGCCTGTCCAAGAAGCTGAGCTCCCGTGAGGCCGAGGTCATCGTCGTCGACCCGCAGCCGCACATGACGTACCAGCCGTTCCTCCCGGAGGCTTCGGCGGGCAACATCTCCCCGCGGCACGCTGTGGTGCCGCTGCGGCGGGAGTTGCGCAAGTGCAAGGTCGTGGCCGGCACGGTCACCCGGATCGAACACGACCGGAAGACCGCGGTCGTGCAGCCGATCAGCGGCCCGACCCGGGAGATCCGGTACGACCACGTGGTGGTCGCCCCCGGCTCCGTCTCCCGCACCCTGCCGATTCCCGGCCTGCACGAGCACGGCATCGGGTTCAAGACCATCGGTGAGGCCATCTTCCTGCGCAACCACGTGCTGGACCGGCTCGACGTGGCGGCCGCGACGACCGACCCGGACGTGCGCAGCCGCGCGCTGACCTTCGTCTTCGTCGGCGGCGGTTACGCCGGCATCGAGGCGCTCGCCGAGATGGAGGACATGGCCCGGGACGCGCTGCGCTACTACCCGGAGCTGAAGCCGGAGGACATGCGCTGGGTGCTGGTCGAAGCCACCCAGCGGGTGCTGCCCGAGGTCGACCGGGACATGGGCGCCTACACGGTGCAGGAGCTGCTCAAGCGGAACATGGACATCCGCCTGGACACCCGGCTGGAGTCCTGCGTCGACGGGGTCGCGAAGCTCTCCGACGGGTCGACCTTCCCGTCCGACACGATCGTCTGGACGGCGGGCGTCAAGCCGTCGCCGATGCTGGACGCGACGGACTTCCCGCGGGACGAGCGGCGCCGCGTCACCTGCCTGCCCACCCTCCAGATCGTGGACGGCGACCAGGTGGTCGAGGGCGCGTGGAGCGCCGGCGACTGCGCCGCGGTGCCGGACCTGACCAAGGAGCCGGGCAACTTCTGCTCGCCCAGCGCGCAGCACGCGGTCCGGCAGGCCGCCCGGATGGCCGACAACATCGTGAACGTGATCCGCGGGCGCGAGCCGGTCGACTACAAGCACAAGCACGCGGGCAGCGTCGCGAGCCTCGGCCTGCACAAGGGCGTGGCCCAGGTCTACGGCGTGAAGATGACCGGCTGGCCGGCCTGGTTCATGCACCGCACGTACCACATGTCGCGGATCCCCTCGTTCAACCGCAAGGTCCGGGTCGTGGTCGACTGGACGCTGGCGTTCTTCCTCAAGCGCGAGGTGGTCGCCCTGGGCCAGCTGCACGATCCGCGCGAGGAGTTCGCCGAGGCGTCCGCGCCGCCGGTCGGCGCGCGCGTCTGAGACGACCGGAAAGGGCCCTTCCCGCACGGGAGGGGCCCTTCGCCGTGTCCGGGGTCAGAACCGCCAGGTCCAGGCGTCGGCGATCCGGGTGCCGGGGCCGAAGAGCTGCTCCAGGGTCCGGCGCAGGGTCTCGGCGTGCGGCGCGTCGTCGGTGAGCGCCACGCAGGAGGCGCCCCAGAACTCGATGTCCCGGGCGGCCTGCCGGCGCTGCCGGTCGCCGACCGCCGGCGCCACGCCCCGCCGGGCCGCCTCGGCCAGCAGTGCGGAGGTGGGGCGCTGGTACGTGCCCATGGTGGCCGAGCCGTTGCGGCCGTACGGGCCGATGAAGAAGCCCTCCGGCATGCCGAAGGCGGCGTCCGCGGCGGTGCCCCAGCGCATCGGCCAGGGGTCCTTCGGGGTGGCCGTGGGCACCGGCACCAGCACCCCGCCGGGGCGTACGCACTGCCGCCAGTGCTCGCCGGTGACGAACTTCGGCAGCGGCGGCCGGTCGGTGGTGGGCAGCGGCGCGGGGAAGACGCTGAGCAGGGCCGCGCCGACCGCGACGGGAACCAGCCGGCGGGCCGGCCCCCGCTCGCCCAGCGCCCGGTGCACGGCCAGCGTGAGCACCGTCCCGACCAGCGGCAGCACCGCCAGGCCGAACCGCATCGGCAGCGCGCCGTCCACCACGGGCAGGCCGGCCAGCAGCGCGTACGGGCCGGGCACCCCGGTCCGCTCACCGCCGACGACCACCTCGGGGCCGAGCGAGAGCGCCGCCATGACCAGCGCCCCGGCGACGCAGGCGACGACCAGGGCGCGCCGGCCCAGCCAGACCGCGCAGCCGGCGGCCACCAGCACCAGCGGCCAGCCCAGGAAGCCGTTGAACTCGGCGGGGCCGGTGGTCAGCCGTGCCGCCTCGGCCCCGCCGAGCACGGACAGCGGGGAGAGCCGGGTCCAGCTGGTCAGGTCGGCCGAGAAGTAGTGCGGGCTGAACATCCCGTCCGAGACGCCCTGTGGCCCGGCGAACTGCAGCCACAGCGGGTACCCCAGCACGAGCAGGGCGAGCCCGGCGGCGCACATCAGCCCACCCGCGAAGCCGGGCAGCGCCCGGCGCAGCAGCGCGCGGTCGGCGAACCCGTACGCGACGGCCATGACGAGCAGGCTGAGCGCCGTGAGGAAGAGCACCTCCTCGCCGACGAAGACCTGGACGGTGACGGCCGTGGCCAGCCCGAGCGCCGAGGTGGCCAGCCGGCGGCGGTCCGGGCCGTCCGGGCGGCCGGCCGGGTCGGCGGCCCGGAGCAGCCGGACCACCAGCCAGACGATCACCGGGACCAGCCACTGGGCGGTCATGTGCAGATGCGCGTTGCTCTGCGAGACCATGCCCGGGCCGAAGCCGCAGAGCGCCGCGCCGAGCCCGGCGGCGAGCCGGCGGGCCCGCAGCGTCCGGTTCAGGAGCAGGTACCAGGCCAGCGCCGTGCCGGCCAGGTTGGCCGCGGCCAGCAGGGCGAAGGTGACCGGCGCCCCGAGGACGAGGGTGACCGGGGCGAGCAGCACGCCGAGCGCGATGACCGTGGTGTTGGTCATGAGGTTCACCCCGTCCGGCGCGTTGAGCCGGTCGGTGATCAGGCTGAAGTCGCCGAGCAGGGCACGCGAGTCGACGGCCAGGAACCACTCGTAGAGGGTCTGGTCGGCCGGGTTGAGGGCGAGCACCCGCTGCCCGGGCGCCGGCCACAGCCCGTGGGTGAGCCAGCCGGCGAGGGCGGCGAAGAGCAGGCCGATCAGCAGGTCCGCGCGGTGCCGGCGGCCGGCGGCCAGCAGCCGGGCCGCCCGGCCCGGGCCGAGCGCCGGGTCGAGGCGGACTGCCTGGTCGCGGTCGGGCCCGGGGGCCGTGCGGGCGGCGCTGGTCACGGCCTCGACCATATCGGCCGGGCCCAGCGGGGTACGCCGGGCCGCGACGCAGCCGCTACGGTGAGATCTGCACCCCGCGTGTCGACGCGCCGGTGTCACCCGCCCGGGTGGTGGAAAGGCAGACACGGCCGCCTTAAAAGCGGCTGCCGAGAGGCATGCGGGTTCGACCCCCGCCCCGGGCACCACACTCTCAGCTTTCCCACAGCTTCGCGCGGCGCGCGGCGTTGCCCCCGCGTTTACCCTGGAGAGGCACGTTCACGTGCATCGACCCCCTGAGGGAGGCCTGAGAAGTGAAGACCTCGAACCCGGTGCTCGCCCGGCTCGGCCAGGCGGCTGAGCGGGAGCGGGCGGCCGGGTACGCCCAGCCCGGGCCGTACGGTCAGCCCGGATACCCCCAGCAGTACCCGCAGTACCCGCAGCAGCAGCCGTACCCCACCGGGCACGGCTTCCCGGCGGCCCCGCCCACCGTGACCCCGATGACCCTCGACGACGTGGTCGTCAAGACGGTGCTGATGCTCGGCATCCTCGGCGCGTCGGCCGCCGCGGCCTGGGTGCTCGTGCCGGACGCCCTGACCGGCGCGGCCTGGATCGGCGCGGCGGTGGTCGGCCTCGTCCTCGGCCTGGTCATCTCGTTCTCCCGCATGGCGAACCCGGCGCTCGTGGTGGCGTACTCGATCGTCGAGGGCGTCTTCGTCGGCATGGTCAGCAAGACGTTCGACACGCTCTACGACGGCATCGTGCTCCAGGCCGTGGTCGCCACCTTCGGCGTCTTCTTCCTGATGGCGGTTATCTACAAGGCGCGGATCATCCGGGCCACCCCGAAGTTCGCCCGGATCATGGTGGCGATCATCGCGGGTCTGTTCGGCGTCATGCTGATCAACCTGGTGCTCGCGCTCTTCGGCGTCAACACCCACCTCCGGGACGGCAGCCCGCTCGCCATCGGGTTCAGCCTGGTCTGCATCGTGGTCGCCGCGCTGAGCTTCGTGCTCAACTTCGCGGAGATCGAGGAGGGCGTCCGGATGGGGCTCCCGCAGCGCTACTCCTGGACGGCCGCGTTCGGCATCGTGGTCGGCCTGGTCTGGCTCTACCTGGAGATCCTCCGGCTGCTCAGCTACTTCCAGGGCGACGACTGACCAACCCCGCCCGACCTGCGACGCCCGCCTGCCGCGCCCGCGGCGGCGGGCGTCGTCGTTTGCCCGCCACCGCCGGGCCGCCCGGGGCAGAGTGGGAGCGGGGTACGTCGGCGCGAGGAGGTCGCGGTGCGCAGTGCCAACCCGGTGCTGGACCGGCTGGACGACGTCGGCCGGACCGAGCGGCAGGTGCTCGGCGGGGGCGCCGCCGACACGATGACGGTGGCCGACGTGGTCAGCCGGACGGTCGGGCTGCTGCTGCTCACCGGTGTCACCGCGGCGGTGGCCTGGGTGCTCGTTCCGCAGGCCGTGTGGATCTCCGCGGCGCTCGCCGGCAGCGCCCTGGCCAGCCTGGCGCTCGTGCTGGTCATCTCGCTCAAGCAGCTCACCAACCCACCGCTGATCGCCGGGTACGCGGTGCTCCAGGGGCTGCTGCTCGGCGTGGCCAGCCGCGCCTTCGAACTCGTCTACCCGGGCATCGTGGCGCAGGCGGTGGTCGGCACCTTCGGGGTCTTCCTCGGCATGGCGCTGCTCTACCGGGCCCGGCTGATCCGGGCCACCCCGCGACTGGCCCGCCTGGTCGTCGGCACGCTCATCGGCATCGTGGCGATCGGCCTGGTCAACCTGGTCGCCTACCTGTTCACCGGACGGCAGGGCGTCGCGGTCTACAGCCTCAGCGCGCGGGTCGGCTGGCTGCCGTACCTCTTCTCGGTGGTCGCGATCATCGCCGGGGCGCTCAGCTTCGTGCTCGACTTCGACCTGGTCGAGCGGTCCGCCCGCAACGGCCTGCCCCGCCGGTACGCCTGGTTCTGCGCCTTCGGCCTGCTGGTCGGGTTGATCTTCCTGTACTGGCAGATCCTGCGCCTGCTCAGCTACGTCCGCCGCTGACGTACGACAACGCGGGCTCGGCGACCTGGCGCCGTCGTAGACTCGGCCGCGATGAGCGCAGCGGAACTGGACCGGGTGGTGGCGCTGCTGGTCCGACAGGTCGGGCACTGGGAGCAGCCGCGCTGGTCGGCGGCGGCCGAGGGCGGCAACATGTCCCGCGCCGACCTGGTGCACAAGCTGGTCCAGGAGATCGCCAACCTGGCGGCCGACGCCGAGGGGGAGCCGCGCCGCGAGGTGCCCCGGCTGCCCAGCGACCTGGCCCTGCCCGATCAGCTCCGGGTGGTCGCCGCCGACCTGCTGGCGGCCGGCGCGCCGGAACCCGTGCTGGCCGAGGCGGCGACCGCGGTCGCCCGGACCCGTTCCGCGCTCTGATGGGTGATCAACCCTTCAACCAGCGCCGCCTCGGCTAGGCCTTGCCGACCTTGGCCAGCAGCTCCGGGCCGTGCGTGCCCAGCCGCCGGTACGCCAGCCGGCCGAGGCCCCAGGCGAACAGCGCCGCCGCCCATTGCACCATCGTCAGCTCGCCGTGTGCGATTGCGCCGAGCGCGGTCAGGACCACGGCGGGCGGTCCGACCACCAACATCCACGCGAGCTGACGACCACGGACGTCGGCCCGCTCGTTGCCCGGCGCCAGGAGCGTCTGCCACAGCGCCGTGCCGTCCGAGCTGTAGAGGTAACGGCGCGGCAGGACCGCCACTTGTCGGTGCAGGTCACATGCGGCGGCGGGCCCGGTCGCGCGCCTTCGCGAGCGCCGGCCCGGCCCGGTCGGCCAGCGCGGCCTGCCGGGCGTGCAGCAGGCCGTAGGTGAAGGTGTTCTCGCCGTCGGCGTACGCCCGCAGCGCCTGTTCGCGCAGCACCTCCCGGGTCACCACCGAGTCCTGGTGCGCGCCGAGCGCGTCCTGGAGGTCCCTGAGCCGGTCCACCAGCTTCGCGGCGGGTTTGCGCACCTCGACGGCGTACCGGGCCCGCTTGCCCGCCTTGCGCGCCTCGTGCAGCGCGGTGTCGCCCCCGCCCGCGAGCGCCTCGTCCAGCCGGGCGTCGAAGCGGGTCACCGCCCGGCGCACCCGCCGGGTCACCCAGCGGCGCCGCACGTCACGCGCGGTCGGCCCCTCCACCAGCGCGTCCAGGCGGCGCAGCAGGTCGGCGTAGCGGTCGGAGCCGAGCGCGGCGCGCAGCCCGTCGAGGGCGGTGGCCAGGTCAGCGGCGAACCGCTCGGCGAACCGCGCCGGCACCGGGCCGAGCACCAGCTCCGCGGGTTCCGCGTGCACCGCGTCGGCCAGCCGGGCGGCCATCACCTGGACGTCCCGGACCGCCCCGAGCCGCGCACCCAGCCAGCGCAGCTCCGCCCGCACCTGCTCGCTCTCCGCCCGGTCCCACAGCCCCCGGAAGGTGCGCAGCGTGGAGCGGAGCCGGCGGACGGCCACCCGCATGTCGTGTACGGCGTCCTCGTCGCCGCCGAGCGCCCCGGCGTGGTGGCCGACAAGCGTGTCGCGCTGGGTGGTGAGGTAGTCGACCACCGGGGCGACCGCCGGGTCGGCGGGCGCCGGCCGAATGGCGGCGAGCCGGCCGCCCAGGGCGCGGTGCGACTTCGAGACCGGGACGGTCCGCGCACCGGCGGCGCACAGCCGGTCGTCGATCGCGTCGAGCAGCGCCTCGTCGCCCTCGACCAGCTCGACCTCCAGCTCGTGCCAGGCCTGCCGCTCGCCGCTCACCAGGTCCTCGGCGTGGACGTCGTCCTCGGCCACCTCGGCCAGCGGGCGGCCCGCCGCGTCGAGCAGGCGGCGTTCCCGGCGAAGGGTGACGACCCGCGCGGCCGGGGCGACCGGGCGGCCCCGGGACGCGCCGCGGAAGAGCGCCACCAGCTCGGGCGGCGGACCGGCGTCCTCCGGCCCGGCCGGGAACTGGTGCTCGGTGCGCGCGCCGCCGACCGCACCCACCTTGAGGTGCCAGCCCGCGTCGTGGCCGCCGGTCCGCCGCCGCAAGGCGTAGCCACTGCGGGCCAGCCGGAGGTCGGCGGTGTCCCAGTAGACCGCGTCCAGGTCGAGGGCGGTGGCGTCGGACGTCGTCGCGACGCCACCGCACCCGGTCAGGTCGGGCAGCCGGAATCCCTCGTCGCCGGAGTACTTGCGTTCGCGTTCCACGACGGTCGCCATGGCGCCTCCCGTACCCGGCCCCGGCGTCGGGGAACCGACCTCAGTTCAGGCGTTCGAGCACCATGGCCATGCCCTGGCCGCCGCCTACGCACATGGTCTCCAGACCGATGGTCTTGTCGTGCCACTCCAGCGCGTTGAGCAGGGTGCCGGTGATCCGGGCGCCGCTCATGCCGAACGGGTGGCCGACGGCGATGGCGCCGCCCATCACGTTCAGCTTCTCCTCGGGGATGCCGAGCTGCCGGTACGACGGGATCACCTGGGCGGCGAACGCCTCGTTGATCTCGACCAGGTCGACGTCGTCGATGGTCATGCCGGCCCGCTTGAGCGCCTGCCGGGACGCCTCGACCGGGCCCAGGCCCATGATCTCCGGCGAGAGCGCGGTGACGCCGGTGGAGATGATCCGGGCCAGCGGGGTGAGCCCCAGCTCCTGCGCCCGCTGGGCGCTCATGATCACCACGGCGGCCGCGCCGTCGTTGAGCGGGCAGCAGTTGCCGGCGGTGATCCGGCCGTCCGGGCGGAAGACCGGCTTCAGGCCGGCCACGGCCTCCAGGGTCACCCCGGCGCGCGGGCCGTCGTCGGTGCTCACGACGGTGCCGTCCGGCGTGGTGACCGGGGTGATCTCGCGGGCCCAGAAGCCGTCCGCGATCGCCTTCTCGGCGAGGTTCTGGCTGCGGACGCCGAACGCGTCCATGTCCGCGCGGGTGACGTCGTGGACCTGGGCGAGGTTCTCCGCCGTCTGGCCCATGGTCAGGTAGATGTCGGGGAGCTGGCCGTCCTCGCGCGGGTCGGTCCACACCTCGGCGCCACCTTTGGCCCGGGCCGCGGAGCGCTCGCGCGCCGCGCCGAAGCGCGGGTTCTCCCACCCGCCGCCGACCAGCGCCTGCGCCTCCGGCGGGAGGGCGTCCGAGTTGCCCCGCGCGTACCGGGAGACGGTCTCGACGCCGGCGGAGATGAAGACGTCGCCCTCGCCCGCCCGGATCGCGTGCATGGCCATCCGGGTGGTCTGCAGCGAGGAAGCGCAGTAGCGGGTCAGCGTGGCGCCGGGCAGGCCGTCCAGGCCCAGCAGGGTGGCGACCACCCGGGCCATGTTGAAGCCCTGCTCGCCGCCGGGCAGGCCGCAGCCCAGGTAGAGGTCGTCGACGGTGGTGGGATCGAGCGCCGGGACCTTGTCGAGGGCGGCCTGGACGATCGTGGCGGCGAGGTCGTCCGGGCGGACCTCCCGCAGGGAACCCTTGAACGCGCGGCCGATGGGGGACCGGGCGGTGGCGACGATGACGGCGTCGCGGGGCGACTCAATCGGCATGAACCAACGTTAACCCGCCGGTAACTTGTGGCGGAAGTCGCGCGGCGGGCGGGAAATGTCACCCCGCCGGGCTCAGTGGTGGTGCCGGTACGCGACCGCGGCGGCCGCCTCGACCGCCGGGAGCAGGGCGTGCGCCCACACCCGGTAGCCGTCGGCGGAGGGGTGGAAGCCGTCGTGGCAGAGGGTGCCGGCGTCCGCCCGGAACACCGGGCCCGTCTCGGTGCCCAGGTCGACGACGCTGCCCCCGGCGTCGAGCACGGCGGTCGTCTGGGCGCGGGCCACCCGCCGCCCCGCCCAGCCGAGCACCTGCCGCAGCGGGGACGCGACCGCGCGGACCGCACCGAGGTCGGGGCAGGTGCCCACGACCACCTCGACGTGCGCCTCGCGCAACCGGCGCACCGCCGAACCGAGGTAGGCGGCCGCGTCGGCCGGGCGGGCCAGCCCGGTGGCGTCGTTCGCCCCGATCAGGATCACCGCCACGTCGGGCCGCTCGCCGAGCAGCGCCCGGGCCACCTGGGTGGCCAGGTCGGTGGAGCGGGAGCCGGACACCCCGACGCTGGACAGGTGCACCCGCCGGCCGGTGGGTGCCTCGCTCAGCAACTGGGCGAGCTGCCCGCCGATGGTCTCCTCGAAGTGTTCGACGCCGACGCCGAGCGCCGACGAGTCGCCGAGCAGCACCAGCCGCAGCGGCGGGGCGTCCGCCCGGCCGACCGTGGCGCGCAGCGCGAGACCCAGCTCGGGCTGGGCGTACTCCCGGCTCCGGGCGGCGATGGCCTGGCCGGCGAGGACCACCGCCCCGCCCACCGTGCCGGCGAGCAGGGAGAGCGCGGCAGCCCGACCAAGCCGGACCACAAGCTCGTTACGCTCGGTCACGACGACACCTCCCCAGCTCCCATGACCCGCGGGCGGGTCCGCTCGTGGCGAACGGCGTCGACATGAGCATGGCACACGTTGTGCCTGCTGATGATGCCTCCGTAGCCCCGCTCATGCCAGCCCCTCCACCTGGGCAGAGTCGGCGGCGCTGCCGGGCTGCGGCACCGCGCCGACGCCGAAGAAGGCCCGGCGCCGAAGCTGCGCCCAGCGCCCGCCGGGCCCGCGCTCGCGGCCCCGGAGCCGCGCGCCGCTGACCTCGGTGCCGGCGTGCCGGGCCGCCTCCTGGGCCGCCTCCGGGAGCGACCGTACGCCCTCCGCGCCGGCGAGGGAGGGCCGCCGTTCCTGGCCGGCGCCCAACGCGGAGAGCACGGTGGGCAGCAGCGCCGCCGCGGCGACCGCGTACCCCTCCGCGGACGGGTGGAACCGGTCCCAGGCGAACATCCGGGTCGGCTCGGCGGCGAACCGCGGGCCGAGCAGGTCGCCGAGGGAGACCGTCCAGCCGCCCGCCTCGACCACCGCCATCGTCTGGGCGGCGGCGAGCTGGCGGCTCCAGCGCCGGGCCAGCCAGCGCAGCGGCGGCTGGATCGGCCGGATCGCGCCCAGGTCGGGGCAGGTGCCGACGACCACCTCGCAGCCGGCGGCCCGCAGCGTGCGGACCGCGTCGACCAGGTACCGCACGGCCACCGAGAGCGGGGTGCGGTTGGTGACGTCGTTGCCGCCGACCAGGACGACGGCGATGTCCGGTTCGACCTCCAGCGCCGACTCGACCTGCGGCCGCAGCCCCGCCGACAGGGCGCCCACCACGGCGAACCGGTGCAGCCGGACCGGGCGGTGCAGCCGGCGGGACAGCCCGGTGGCGAGCAGCGCACCCGGCGTCTCGCGGCGGCGGTGCACGCCGTAGCCGGCGGCCGACGAGTCGCCGAGGATCACCATGGTGACCGGCGGGCCGGGAAGCTTCGCGCCGTATACGCCGTCGCAGCGCGGCGGGGGCGCCTCGGCCATGGGAATGGTGCGCCGGGCCTGGCGGGCCTGACCGAGCAGCACCCCGCCCGTGACGACGGTGGCCGCCACCGTGGCGCCCGTGCCGATCGCCGTCACGCGGGCGATCTGCCGGGCGCGCTGCCAGCCGCCATGCGCGACGGAACCAGCGTCCCCCATGAACTGACATTATCGCGCCGCCACGACACCCGCTCTCCCCGTGATCGTCACGGCTGGGACGCGACCGTTCCGGGTACCGGTAGAGGTGGGGCGGGCTTGCGCCGGGACCGCACCCTGGTCGAGCGGAGAGGGGCGAGGAGATGGGGAAGACGTTGAAACGGAGCGCGGCCTTCACCGCGTTGGCGCGGGCGCTGGCGGCCGGAGCGCGGGGTGGCCCGTCACTGGGCGTCCGGCTGGCGGCGCTGCCCCGGATGATCCGGGCCACCGCCCGGGGCGAGTACGACGGCGGCCTCCGGCTGGCCCTGATGGCCGGGGCCACGGCGTACATCGTCTCGCCGATCGACCTGCTGCCGGAGATCCCGCTGGCGATCTTCGGGCTGGCCGACGACGCCATGATGGTCGCCTGGCTGGCCGGCAGCGTGCTCGCCGAGACCGACCGCTTCCTGGAGTGGGAGGCGCGTCGCAGGTCCGTCATCCCGGGGCATGTGGCGCCCTGACGGCACGTACCCTGGGCGACGAACTGACGACTTTCCGGCCGCCCCACGACGGCGGCGCAACGAAGGGCACAACGAGGTGCACTACTACGACAACGTGGTCGAGCTGATCGGCAACACCCCGCTGGTACGCCTGCGCAACGTCACCGAGGGCATCCAGGCGACCGTGCTGGCGAAGGTGGAGTACGTCAACCCGGGCGGTTCGGTGAAGGACCGGATCGCGCTGCGGATGGTCGAGGACGCCGAGAAGGCCGGCCTGCTCCAGCCGGGCGGCACGATCGTCGAGCCGACCAGCGGCAACACCGGCGTCGGGCTGGCCCTCGTGGCCCAGCTCAAGGGCTACAAGTGCGTCTTCGTCTGCCCGGACAAGGTCAGCCAGGACAAGCAGGACGTGCTGCGGGCGTACGGCGCCGAGGTCGTGGTCTGCCCGACGGCCGTGGCGCCGGAGGACCCGCGCTCCTACTACAACGTCTCCGACCGGCTGACCCGGGAGATCCCCGGCGCCTGGAAGCCCAACCAGTACAGCAACCCGGCCAACCCGCGCTCGCACTACGAGACCACCGGGCCGGAGATCTGGCAGCAGACCGAGGGGCGGCTCACCCACTTCGTGGCGGGCGTCGGCACCGGCGGCACCATCTCCGGCATCGGCCGCTACCTGAAGGAGGCGTCCGAGGGGCGGGTCCGGGTGGTCGGCGCGGACCCGGAGGGCTCGGTCTACTCCGGCGGCACCGGCCGGCCCTACCTGGTCGAGGGCGTCGGCGAGGACTTCTGGCCGGAGACCTACGACCGGGGCGTGGCCGACGAGATCGTCGAGGTGTCGGACAAGCAGTCCTTCGAGATGACCCGTCGGCTGGCCCGCGAGGAGGGGCTGCTGGTCGGCGGCTCCTGCGGCATGGCCGTGGTGGCCGCCCTTGAGGTGGCCCGCAAGGCCGGCCCGGACGACGTGATCGTGGTGCTGCTGCCGGACAGCGGCAAGGGCTACCTGTCGAAGATCTTCAACGACAGCTGGATGGCCCGCTACGGCTTCCTCGACAACTCGGGCACCGAGCCGACCGTGGCCGAGGCGCTCGCCAACAAGCCGGGCGGCCTGCCCGAGCTGGTGCACGTCCACCCGACCGAGACGGTCCGCGACGCCATCGACTACATGCGGGAATACGGCGTCTCCCAGCTCCCGGTGCTCAAGGCCGAGCCGCCCGTGGTGACCGGCGAGGTGGCCGGCTCGATCGCCGAGAAGGACCTGCTCGACGCGCTCTTCACCGGTCAGGCCCACCTGCACGACACGATCGAGCGGCACATGGCCGACCCGCTGCCCATGATCGGTGGCGGTCAGCCGGTGAGCGAGGCCGTCGGGCTGCTGGAGAAGGCCGACGCCGCCCTGGTGCTGGTCGACGGCAAGCCGAAGGGCGTGCTGACCCGGCAGGACCTGCTCGCCCACCTCGGCGCGCGCTGACCCGTCAGGCACGAGGGCCGCACCCCGGCGGGTGCGGCCCTCGTCGCGTCAGCGGTTCAGCTCGGTCGGGACCGCCACCACGTCGACGTACGCGCCCTTGCGCAGCACGGTGACCGGCAGGCGAGCGCCGATCGCCGGGCCGAGCATCAGCCGCTGCAGGCCCTGCCCGTCCTGCACGGGCCGGCCCCCGGCCGCCACGATGACGTCGCCGAGGTAGAGCCCGGCCGTGCCGGCCGGGCTGCCCGGCACCACCTCGACCACCCGCAGCCCACGCCGCTGCCCGGTCCGGGCGGTGACCTCCGGTGGCAGCGGCACCGGCACCCCGGCCACACCCAGCCAGGCCCGGCGGACCCGGCCGTCGGTGGTGAGGTCCGCGATGATCTGCCGGGTGGTGCCGTTGATCGGCACGGCCAGCCCGAGGCCGTACCCGGCGACCGCGGTGTTGACCCCGACCACCCGGCCGGCCGAGTCGGCCAGCGCGCCCCCGGAGTTGCCCGGGTTCAGCGCCGCGTCGGTCTGGATGACGTCCTCGATGAGCCGGGTGACCCGCCCGTCGCGGGCCGGCAGCGACCGGCCCAGGCCGGAGACCACCCCGGCGGTGACCGACCCGGCCAGCCCCAGCGGGTTGCCGACCGCGACCACCAGCTGCCCGATCCGCAGCCGGTCGGCGTCGCCCAGCTCCACCGGCGGCACGGGGGCCCGTTCCGCCCGCAGCACGGCCAGGTCGGAGAGCGGGTCGGCGCCGACGACCCGGAACCCGGTCTCGGTGCCGTCGCCGAAGGCGGCCGAACCGTCCCCGGCGCCCTGCACCACGTGGGCGCTGGTGAGCAGCAGGCCGTCCGGGCCGATCACCACGGCGGAACCGGCGCCGGCGCCGCGCGGGGTCCGCACCGACAGGGCGGCCACGCTGGGCAGCACCCGGGCGGCCACGCCGGTCACCACCCGGGAGTACGCGTCGAGCGCGGCGGCCTCCGCCCGCTCGGTGTCCTCGGTGTCCATGCCGGTGCCAACGCGCCGGCATCGACGACCATGCCCCGATCCGCTCAGAGCGAACGGGCGTAGCGGAGCTGCGGGACGAGGGCGGTGCCGATGACGTCGTCGCGCTGCTCGCCGGTGGCGGTCCAGCCGCCGCGCTCGTAGAAGCGGCGGGCGGTCGTGTTCTCCTGGAGCACCCAGAGCACCGCACGGGACCAGCCCCGGGCCCGCATGGCGTCGAGGGCGTCCACCATGAGCGCCCGCCCGGTGCCCCGGCCCCGCTCGGCCGGCTCCAGGTGGATGGCGTTGAGCAGGCCGGTGGCCGGGTCGCCCTCGTCGTCCGGCCCCAGGTAGCTGAAGCCGACGAGCCGGCCGTCCCGCTCGGCCACGGTCATCCGGTGGTCCTCGTCCTCCCAGGTCAACCGCTCGGTCCAGTACCGGCCCATCGCCTCGGCGGTCGGGTCGGCCAGTGCCTCCGCGGGCAGGAACGACGAGTACGCCGCGACCCGGGACCGCTGGTGCAGGGCGCCGACCGCCATGAGGTCGGCCCCGCTGGCGGGGCGTAGGGAGACGGTCACCCGGCCGAGGCTACCCGCCGGGGCGGCACCGGCACGGTCATCAGGTCCTCGGCGACCACCAGCTCCCCGGCGAAGTGCCCGCGGGCCTCGTCGGCGAAGCGGCGCGGGTCCGCGTACCGCTGGGAGAAGTGGGTGAGCACGAGCGTGCGTACCCCCGACTCGGCCGCCACCCGGGCGGCCTGGCCGGCCGTGAGGTGGCCGACCTCGGCGGCGAGGGCGGCCTCCGACTCCAGGAAGGTCGACTCGATGACCAGTAGGTCGGCGTGCTCGGCCAGCGCCCACACGCCGTCGCAGAGCCCGGTGTCCATGACGAAGGCGAACCGCTGCCCCGGTCGGGTCACGCTCACCTCGTCCCGGGTGACGCGACGTCCGTCCACGTCCAGGTGGCCGTCGCGGAGGAGCTGCCCGACCGCCGGGCCGGCGATGCCGTACGCGGACAGCTTCTCCGGCAGGATCCGGCAGCCGTCCGGCTCGACGAGCCGGTAACCGTACGTCTCGATGGGGTGCCGCAGCCGGCGGGCCTCCAGCGTGCCGACGCCCAGCGTGATCCGCTGCCCGTCGGCCTCGATCGGCTCGACGGCCAGCTCGGCGGTCTCGTAGAAGCTCGTCGCGTGGCGCAGCCGGGCGAAGTATTCGGCGCCCCCGGCGGGGAAGTGCACGGCCACCGGGTGCGGGACCCGGTCCAGGGAGAGCCGCTGGATCATGCCGGGCAGGCCCAGGCAGTGGTCGCCGTGGAAGTGGGTGACGCAGATCCGGGTGAGGTCGGTGGCGGAGATCCCGGTGTGCAGCATCTGCCGCTGGCTGCCCTCGCCCGGGTCGAAGAGGAACACCTCGTCGTCCCAGCGCAACAGGTAGCCGTTGTGGTTGCGCTGGCGGGTGGGCGCCTGGCTGGCCGTACCGAGGATCGCCAGCTCGCGCATCGACACGCGCTGCCTCCTGCCGCAGACATGAAGCGACCCCCGGGGCTTCCGCGCTCGCGCGCGGGCCGGCTGGACTGGGCCGGCACCCCGGGGGTCGGGTGGCTGTCGTGGTTTCGCCGCACCGCTGCCACACGGTCTCGACGATGGTGCCTGGTGCCCGCCTCGCGGCGGACGGGTTTTCACTGTCGAGGACAGCGGCTAGCGGACAGCCACCTCACGAGTCCGATTGCTATACAAGTCTGGACCACCTCCTTTCCCGTGTACCGCCACGCTATCGACTTCCCATCGGGCTCGGCAACGGATTTGGATCACAGGCCCGACCCGGAATCCGGAGCGCCCGCCCGATCACCCCACGCCGATCGGGCCCTCGCGGGGGCCCTCCTCGGAGGCGGGCTGGACGGCCAGCGACGGGAAGTCGGCCAGGTCGCCCTCGGGCTCGGCGTCCCACTCGGGGAAGACCAGCGGCTTCTGGAGGTAGAGGCAGAGCAGTTGGGCGAGGTGCCGCAGCCCGTCCAGGTGGGTGCGCTCGTGCCCGTGGGTGGCGTCCACGCCGAAGCCGAGCAGCGCCACCCGGGCGTGCGCGCCCGCCTCGACCGCCGCCGCCACGTCCGACCGGTAGTAGTCGAAGACGTCCCGGACCAGGTGGACGCCGTGCTCCCGGGCGATCGCGGCGAGGTGCCGGGTGAGGTGGTAGTCGAACGGGCCCACCCCGTCGCCCATGGCCAGGGTGGCGGCGTCCTCCCGGGACTGCTGGCCGGGCGCGACCACCGCGGCGTCCACCGAGACGATCTCCGCGACGTCGGGGTCGAGGCCGTGGCTGGCCCCGTGCCCGATCTCCTCGGTGACCGTGACCAGCAGGTGCGCGGTGACCGCCGGGGTGACGCCCGCGTCGACCATCGCCTTGAACGCGGTCAGCACGGCGGCCACCCCGGCCTTGTCGTCCAGGTGCCGGGACTTGACGTACCCGCTCGGGGTGATCGTCGGGTTGGCGAGCAGGGCGACGAAGTCCCCGGCGTCGACGCCGAGCGCCCGGAGCCCGGCCTCGTCGGTGACCGGCTCGTCGACCCGGACCTCGACGAGTTCCCAGCCGACGCCCTGGAGGTCGACGCCGTCGTTGTAGCGGTGCCCGCTGGCCTTGAGCGGCAGCACCTGGCCGGTGATCACCCGGTCCAGGTCGTCGGTGAAGATCCGCACGTGGGCGCCCTCGGCGAAGCGGGCGCTGTGCGTGCCGATCGGGTTGACCTCCAGCCGGCCGTTCTCCTTCAGCCGCTTCACCATGCCGCCGATGGTGTCGGTGTGCACCACGATCGCCCGGTCGGCGCCGGTCGACCGCGGCCCGGGCAGGGACGCGCTCAGCGCACCGCGCCGCGTCAGGGTCGAGCCGATCCCGAGTGCCGAGAGCCGCTCGCCCACGTACTGCTGCACGTGGTCGGTGCGCCCCGACGGGCTGGGGATCTCCAGCAGCTCCACCAGCACCTGGCGCAGGTAGTCGAGGTCGAGTTCGAGGGGCGTCGGGCTCATGCGGCCCCTCCCGCCCCGGCCGGCGACCAGAGCCGCCGGGGCGCCCGGGTGCCGGGGAAGAGCAGGTCGACGAAGCGTTCGGCGGTCGGCTGCGGCTCGTGGTTGGCCAGGCCGGGCCGCTCGTTCGCCTCGATGAACACGTGCTCCGGCCGGTCGGCGGCGGGGACCAGCAGGTCCAGCCCGGTGACCGGGATGTCCAGCGCCCGGCTGGCCGTCACGCACGCCTCGGCGATGGCCGGATGCAGCTCCGCGGTCACGTCGTGGATGGTGCCCCCGGTGTGCAGGTTCGCGGTCCGGCGGACCGCCAGCACCTGCCCCTCGGGGAGCACGTCGTGCATCCGGTGGCCGGCCTCGGCCACCACCTCGCGGGTCATGTCGTCGATCGGGATCCGGGACTCGCCGCCGGTGGCGGCCGCGCGGCGGCGGCTCTGCCGCTCGATCAGCTCGGTGACGTCGTGGACGCCGTCCCCGGTGATCTGGGCGGGCCGGCGGACCGCCGCGGCCACCACCTCGTGGTCGATGACGATGACCCGCAGGTCCTCGCCCTCCCGCAGCTCCTCGATCAGCACGTCCGGGCAGAACCGGCGGGCCAGCTCGACGGCGGCGGTCAGCGCTTCCGGCGTGCGTACCCCGACCGTGATGCCGTTACCCTGCTCGCCCCGGGCCGGCTTCGCCACCACCGGACCGACGTCGGCCAGGAACGCCAGGTCGTCGGCGTCGCCGGTGGCCGTCCGGCCGCGCGGCACCGACAGGCCCGCCTCGGTGAGGATGCGCCGGGTGACGCGCTTGTCGTCGCAGCGGCTCATCGCCACCGCCGAGGTCAGCTCGGACAGCGACTCGCGGGTGTGGACCGTCCGGCCGCCGATGCTCAACCGCAGCTCGCCCCAGCGCGGATCGGTCACCTCCACCCGGATGCCGCGCCGCATCGCCTCGTCCGCGACGATCTTCGCGTACGGGTTCAGCTCGTCGTAGCCCGCCGGCATGGCCGGCAGGAACAGCCGCTCGTTGATCGGGTTCTTCCGCTTCACGCAGAGCGTCCCGGTGCGGTGGAAGCCGAGCCGCTCGTAGAGCCGGATCGCCCCCGAGTTCTCGGCCAGCACCGACAGGTCCACGTACGCCCGGCCGCGCGCGTCGAGCCGGTCGGCCAGCGCGGTGAGCAGCGCCTGGCCGGTGCCGGGCGGCGCGGTGTTGAAGTCCACGGTCAGGCACCAGAGGCTGGCGCCGTTCTCCGGGTCGCCGAAGACCGCCACGTGGTCCACGCCGGTGATCGTGCCGACCACCTCGCCGGTGGCGTCCTCGGCGACCAGGTGCAGGAACCGGTCGGTGCCGGCGTTGTCGACCAGCACGTCCACCGGCGCGGTGACCATGCCGTTGCGGGCGTAGATCCGGTTCACCGCGTCCGCGTCCCCGGCGTCGCGCAGCGGCCGGACGGCCAGCCCGGGGATCTCGCCGCTCTCGGTGGCCGCCGGCCGTTGCCCGCCCAGCGGCAGCCGATAGGTCAGCGACGGGTCGATGAACAGCTCGTCGGGGAGGCGGGAGACCAGCACGTGCGGGTCGCGCAGGTAGATGCAGATGTCCCGGGCGCCGACCGCCTCGGAGCGCAGCACGTCGGCGACCTCGACCTGCTCGGCGAAGGTCTGCCCGAAAACCAGCCGGCCCCAGCCGCAGTCCAGCACCACGCCGGACCCGCCGTCGGCCTCCTGGCCCGGTTCCGGGGTGCCGGGCGCCACCGGGTCGCCGCCCGGGCCGACCCGCTCCCGGCGCCGGCCCAGCAGCCGTTCCCGGTCGGTACGCGCGGCTCCGGTCGCGAGGGTGTCGCTCACGGTCAGTCGATTCCGTGGCTCTGGAGCCACATTTCCAGGAGTCCCAGCTGCCACAGCTTGTTTCCGTTCAACGGGGTCAGTTCGGCGTTCGGGTCGGCCAGCAGCGCGTCGACGTAGTCGGCGCGGAACAGGTCGCGGCGGCGGGCCTCGGGCGCGGTGAGCGCGTCGCGTACCCGGTCGAGGAGCTTGTCCTCCAGGTGGGTGAGGCCCGGAACGGGGAAGTAGCCCTTCGGCCGGTCGATGACCTCGTGCGGCAGGACCCGCCGGCCGATCTCCTTGAGCACACCCTTGCCGCCCTGGGCCAGCTTCAGCTCCGGCGGGCAGCTCGCGGCCAGCTCGACGAACTCGTGGTCGAGGAACGGCACGCGGGCCTCCAGCCCGTGCGCCATGGTCATGTTGTCCACCCGCTTGACCGGGTCGTCGGTGAGCATGACCTGCGTGTCGATGCGCAGGCCGGCGTCCACCGCGGTCTGCGCCCCGGTCCGGCCGAGGTGCGCGGCCACGAACTCCCGCGCCGGGTCGCCGTCGGCCAGCCACGCCGGGTTGAGCACCCGGGCCAGGCCGGCCGCGTCGCGGTCGAAGAACGCCGACGCGTACGTCTCCAGGGCCAGCTCCCGGTCGACGCCGGCCAGCGGCGGGTACCAGTGGTAGCCGCCCAGGATCTCGTCCGCGCCCTGCCCGGACTGGACCACCTTCACGTGCCGGGCGACCTCCTGGCTGAGCAGCCAGAACGCCACGCAGTCGTGGCTGACCATGGGTTCGCTCATCGCGGCGACGGCGGCCTCCAGCGGCGCCAGCAGGTCGCCGGTGGGCACCCGGATCTGGTGGTGGTCGGTGCCGAAGGTCTTCGCCACCAGGTCGGAGTAGACGAACTCGTCGCCCTCCCGGCCGCCCACCGCGTCGAAGCCGATGGAGAAGGTGGCCAGCCCGGACTGCCCCTCGCCGGCCAGCAGCGCGACCACGAGGCTGGAGTCGAGCCCGCCGGAGAGCAGCACGCCCACCGGCACGTCGGCCACCATCCGGCGGCGGACGGCGGTGGTCAGCGACTCCAGCAGGGCGTCCTGCCAGTCCCGCTCGGACCAGCCGGCCCGCTCGGCGGCGCGGGTGAAGGCCGGGTCCCAGTAGACCCGGTCGTGGGCGGTGTCGTCCGGCTCGTACACCCGGACTGTGGCCGGGGGGAGCTTGGCGACGCCGCGCAGGATGGTCCGCGGCGGCGGCACGATGCTGTGGAAGCTCAGGTAGTGGGCGAGCGCCACCCGGTCGATGCCGGTGTCGACGCCGCCGCCGGCGAGCAGTGCCGGCAGGGTCGACGCGAAGCGCACCACGCCGGGGCTCTCGGCCAGGTAGAGCGGCTTGATGCCGAGCCGGTCCCGGGCCAGCACGAGGCGGCCGGTGTCGCGTTCGCTGATCGCGACCGCGAACATGCCGACCAGGTGGTCGACGAAGTCGAGCCCCCACTCGGCGTACGCCTTGACGACGACCTCGCTGTCACCGGCCGAGAAGAAGCGGTGCCCCCGGGCCTGCAACTCCTCGCGCAGCTCGCGGTAGTTGTAGATGCAGCCGTTGAAGACGCCGGTGAGCCCGGCGGCCGGGTCGACCAGGGGCTGACCGCTGGCGGCCGAGAGGTCGATGATCTTCAGGCGGCGGTGACCGAGGGCGACCGGCCCCTGGGACCAGACCCCGCTGTCGTCGGGGCCCCGGTCGCTCATGGTGGCCGCCATGCGCTCCACCGCCGCGACGTCGGCCCGCGATCCGTCCCGCCGGAACTCTCCTGCCAGTCCGCACATGCCGCGCAATGCTGCCAGAGGTTGTTGCAGTTCGCCTGTTGAGCTGATGTCGGGGACGTTACGTCTTTGCTAGGATGCGCAACCTCGCCGAATCGGCGGCTGGCCTGGGCGAAGATCCGGTGGCCCGGCGGTCCGGGTGCCCGAATCGGGCCGGGCCCGCGGTGTGACAAACCCCGCAGGCCCGGGAAACGCTCGTCGGGTCGGTCAGCCGGCGGTGCGCGCCACGCCCACCGGGCAGCTCAGCCCGTTGGGACCGTGGTTGCAGTACCCGTTCGGGTTCTTGGTCGGCGCCAGGTACTGCTGGTGGTAGTCCTCGGCGAAGTAGTAGTCGCCGAGCCGGGCGATCTCCGTGGTGATCTCAGCCTTGCCGGCCCGGGCCACGATGGGCGCGAACGCGTCCCGCGAGGCCTGCGCGGTGGCCAACTGCTCGTCGGTGGTCGCGTAGATGGCCGACCGGTACTGCGTGCCGACGTCGTTGCCCTGGCGCATGCCCTGGGTCGGGTCGTGGTTCTCCCAGAAGACCTTGAGCAGGTCCTCGTAGCTGATCCGCGACGGGTCGTAGACCACCTGGACCACCTCGGCGTGCCCGGTCATCCCCGAGCAGACCTCCTCGTACGTCGGGTTCGTGGTGTAGCCACCCGCGTAGCCGGCCGAGGTGGTGATGACGCCCGGGAGGGTCCAGAACAGCCGCTCTGCGCCCCAGAAACAGCCCATCCCGAAGACGGCGACCTGCGCGCCCTCGGGGAAGGGACCCTTCAACGAGGACGGCAGCACCTCGTGCCGGTCGGCGATCGGCATCGCGATCGGACGGCCCGGCAGGGCCTGGTCGGGAGAGATCATCTCGGCCTTGATGCGGCGAAGGAACACGGTGGGACTCCTCTCTTGGCTTTCCCAGCGTGTGCAACAGCGCCGGTCCCGGGTTCCTTACCCGCGGTCCCGGCCCTCAGGCGAGCGCGGCGGCGATCCGGCCCGCGAAGTCCTCGGCCTCCGCGTCGTCGGCGTAGCGGGTCCGCGGCCAGAAGAAGCCACGCAGCCCGTCGCCCTTCGTCCGCGGCACGACGTGGGTGTGCAGGTGAGGGACCGACTGGGACACCTTGTTGTTGATCGCCACGAACGTCCCACCGGACCCCAGGCCGGCCTCCATGGCCACGGCGAGCCGCTGCACCAGCCGGAAGTAGCCTGGTAGCGCGTCGGCCGGCAGGTCGGCCAGCGTGACCAGGTGGGTGCGCGGCACCACGAGCACATGCCCCTTGAACACTGGCCGGGTGTCCAGGAAGGCCACCCCGTCCGCCTCGTCGGCGACCCGGAACGCCGGCACCTCACCCGCCACGATCCCGCAGAACACGCACCCAGCCACCCGCCCAGGCTAGGCGCTCACCCCCGAGGTCGCCGGTTCCCCGCGCCGATCTTGGTGACTTCCCCGTTCACCCGGAACGGCACCTCACCAACATCCAGACGGTGAGCCGGCGCGAGTGCCGGGCGGGTTCCGGGCGGTGGGACGGGCGGGCGGACTAACGTCTCGGGAATGAGTCACGGCTTCGAGACGCTCGCCATCCACGCCGGTCAGGACCCGGAGGCCCGCACCGGCGCGGTGATCCCGCCGATCTATCAGACCAGCACCTACGCCCAGGACGCCGTCGGCGCGCCCCGGCAGGGCTACGAGTACAGCCGCTCCGGCAACCCGACCCGGGACGCGCTCCAGGAGTGCCTGGCGGCGCTGGAGGGCGGGCCGGTGGGGTTGGCCTTCGCCAGCGGCCTGGCCGCCGAGGACGCCCTGCTGCGGACCGTCTGCAAGCCGGGCGACCACGTGGTGATCCCGGACGACGCGTACGGCGGCACCTACCGGCTGTTCGCCAAGGTGGCCGAACGCTGGGGGCTGGCCTACACCCCGGCGAAGGTCTCCGACCCGGACGCGGTGCGGGCCGCGATCCGTCCCGGCGCCACCCGGATCATCTGGGTGGAGACGCCGACCAACCCGCTGCTCGGCATCGCCGACATCGCCGCGCTGGCCGCCGTCGCGCACGACGCCGGCGCGCTGCTGGTGGTCGACAACACCTTCGCCTCGCCGTACCTCCAGCAGCCGATCGCGTTCGGCGCGGACGTGGTGGTGCACTCCACCACCAAGTACATCGGCGGACACTCCGACGTGGTCGGTGGCGCCCTCGTGGCGGCAGACCGGGCGCTCGGCGAGGAACTGCGCTACCACCAGAACGCGATGGGCGCCGTGAACGGGCCGTTCGACGCCTGGCTCACCCTGCGCGGCATCAAGACCCTCGGGGTACGCATGGACCGGCACTGCGACAACGCCGAGCGGATCGCCGCCTACCTGGACGGTCACGCCAAGGTCTCGCAGGTCCTCTACCCCGGCCTGGCGGCGCACCCGGGTCACGAGGTGGCCGCCAAGCAGATGCGCCGGTTCGGCGGGATGATCTCCTTCCGGGCGGCGGGCGGCGAGGAGCACGCCGTGGAGATCTGCAACCGGGCGAAGCTCTTCGTGCTCGCCGAGTCGCTCGGCGGGGTCGAATCCCTGATCGAGCACCCGGGACGGATGACACACGCGAGCGCTGCCGGCTCGCCGCTTGAAGTTCCCGGCGATCTCGTGCGACTGTCTGTCGGCATCGAGACGGTCGACGACCTGCTCGCCGATCTGGAGCAGGCGCTGGGCTGACCGCTGGCTGGGGAGGATGGCCGTGCAGGACATCATGCCGACGACCTGGGTGGGGGCGACCGCCAAGCAGATCGCCCGGGGCGTGCGCCGGGGTGACGTCTCCGCCACCCAGGTCGTGGCCGACCACCTCGACCACATCGCCCGGGCCGACGCCGAGCTGGCCGCGTTCCGCTCGGTACGCGGCGGCGAGGCGATCACCGAGGCCGAGAAGGTCGACGAGCAGGAGGACCTGGCCAACCTCCCCCTGGCCGGCGTGCCGGTCGCGGTCAAGGAGAACACCGCGGTGGCCGGCCTGCCGACGTGGAACGGGTCCGCCGCGATGCGCACCCCGGTGGCGGAGGCCGACCACGAGGTGGTCCGCCGGCTGCGCGGCGCGGGCGCGGTGATCCTCGGGGTGACCCGGATGCCCGAGCTGGGCCTCTGGGCCCTCACCGACGACGAGACCGGGGTGACCCGCAATCCCTGGGACCCGGCGCGGACCCCCGGCGGCTCCTCCGGTGGGGCGGCCGCCGCGGTGGCCGCCGGGCTGGTGCCGATGGCGCACGGCAACGACGGCCTCGGTTCGATCCGCATCCCGGCCGCCTGCTGCGGCCTGGTGGGGCTGAAGCCCGGCCGGGGCGTGGTGCCGTGCCAGCTCGGCGCGGACGACTGGTTCGGCCTCACCGAGCACGGCGTGCTGACCGGCACGGTGGCCGACGCGGTGGTCGGGTTCTCGGTGCTGGCCGGGCGCCGCCCGGACAAGCTGGTCCCGCCGCCGCGGCTGCGGGTCGGTGTCTCGCTGCGCTCCCCGGTGCGCGGCGTCTCGCCGGACGCGCCGAACCGGGACGCGGTCGCCGCCGCCGGCCGGCTGCTCGCCGTCGCCGGGCACGACACCGTTCCGGCCGACCCGGTCTACCCGACCCGGCTCGGCCTGCAGGGCATCGCCACCTGGTTCGCCGCGGCCGCCACCGAGGTGCAGGCCGCGGGCGTGGAGCGGCGGGGCCTGCAGCGGCGCAGCCGCCGGCACGTCGCGCTCGGCGAGTGGGCGCAGCGCCGGGGGTACGTGCGCGAGGCCGACCGGGCCGCCTGGCGCGAGCGGTCGGTGAACTTCTTCGCCGACCACTCGGTCGACCTGCTGCTCACCCCGGCGCTGGCCGGCCCGCCGCCGGAGGCCGCCGGCTGGTCCGGCCGCTCCTGGCTGGCCAACATGAAGGCCAACATCCGGTACGCCCCGTACGCCGCACCCTGGAACATCGCCGGGCTGCCGGCGATCGTGGTGCCGGTCGGCCGCCGCCCGGACGGGCTGCCGGTCGCCGTGCAGTTCGTCGGCCCGCCCGGCTCGGAGCTGCTGCTGCTCGGCGTCGCCGGCCAGTTCGAGATGCAGGCGCCGTGGCAGCGGCACGCCCCCGGCTACCCCCGGGTCGGGACGGGGTCGCCGGCACGCGCATGATCGTCTAGCGTGTGCGCACCTCCTGCCCGCGCACACCACCCGGACGGTCGACATGCACTGCCAGACCTGCGGGGACGCCGTGTCCCCGGCCGACAACGCGTGCCCGCGTTGCGGCACGCTCCCCGGCCAGCCCGCGGTGCTGCCTGGCGTGTCCACGTACGCCGTCCGCGGCCTCGGCACGGCGGCCGCCGTCGCGGTCGGCGCGGCGACCGTGCTCTACCTGCCGGGCGCGCTGTTCCCCCTGATCGGCGTCCGCATCGCCCGCGCGGCGGCCGAGCAGACCGACCGCGACCTGCTGATGGGCGCGGCCGTGGCCGAGGTGCTGCTCGTCCTGCCCTACCTCGTCGCCCTGCTGGTCGCCGCCATCCTGGTCATCGTCTGGACCTGGCGGGCGCGGAAGAACATCGAGGCGTTCCCGGGCGCCCAGCCGGCGCTGGGTCCCGGTTGGGCGATCGCCGGCTGGCTGGTGCCGATCGCCAACCTCGTCGTGCCGGCCCGGGTGGTGGCGAGCGTGGCCCGGAACAGCATGTGGCGGCGCAGCACGCCCGTGCTGGTCGGCGTCTGGTGGGCGGCCTGGCTGGTGTTCATTGTCGGCGACCGCATCGTCAGCCGCAGCGAGGAGCAGCGGTACGCCCAGCTCACCGAGTGGCCCCGCAACGACGTGGAGTTCGGCACATACGTCCGCTTCTACCAGGACGCGCTGGGCCCGCGGCTGATCCCCGTCGTCGCCGTGCTGGTGGCGGGGCTCTCCTTCGTGGTGCTGATCCGGCGGATCTCCGCCGCCCAGCAGGACCGCATCGCCCGGGCGGTCCCGGTCTGGCCGGCCCACCCCGGCTGGCCGCTGCCCGGTGCGGTCCTCCCGGCGCCCGGAACCGCCTCCGGCCACCCGACGCAGCCCGTCACCGGCGTGTCGCCCCAGGTGGCGACAGCTCCGTCGGTGACGTCGCCGCAGGTTCCACCGGCCCCGGGTGGCACGATCGGGGCATGACGGAACTGGTCGGTCTCGCCGATGTACAGGCCGCGCGGGAACTGCTCGCCGGCGTCACCCGCACCACCCCGCTGGAGCCGTCCCGGCCGCTCAGCGCCGCGCTCGGCGGGCCGACCTGGTTGAAGTGCGAGAACGTGCAGCGCGCCGGGTCGTACAAGGTGCGCGGCGCGTACGTGCGGATCTCCCGGCTCTCGGCCGAGGAGCGGCAACGCGGGGTGGTCGCGGCGAGCGCCGGCAACCACGCCCAGGGGGTCGCGCTCGCCGCCGGCCTGGTCGGCACGCACGCCACCGTCTTCATGCCGGTCAACGCGCCGCTGCCGAAGGTGGCCGCCACCAAGGGGTACGGGGCCCAGGTCGAGCTGGTCGGCAACACGGTGGACGAGTCGCTGGTGGCGGCGCAGACCTTCGCCGAGCGGACCGGGGCGGTGTTCATCCACCCGTTCGACCACCGGGACGTCATCGCGGGTCAGGGCACCGTGGCCCTGGAGATCCTCGAACAGTGCCCGGACGTGAAGACCATCGTGACCGGGGTGGGCGGCGGCGGGCTGATCTCCGGCCTGGCGGTGGTCGCCAAGGCGCTGCGTCCCGACGTACGCGTGATCGGGGTGCAGGCGGCGAGCGCCGCCGCCTTCCCGCCCTCGCTGAAGGCCGGCGAGCCGGTCCGGCTGCCCTTCTTCTCGACGATCGCCGACGGGATCGCGGTCGGCCGCCCCGGCGAGCTGACCTTCACCCACGTCCGCAAGCTGGTCGACGAGATCGTCACGGTCTCCGAGGAGGACATCTCCCGGGCGCTGCTGATGCTGCTGGAGCGCGGCAAGCAGGTCGTGGAGCCGGCCGGCGCGGTCGGCGTGGCGGCGCTGCTGGCCGGGGTGGTGGAGGTCCAGGCGCCGGTGGTGGCCGTGCTGTCCGGCGGCAACATCGACCCGCTGCTGATGCTGCGCGTGATCGAGCACGGCCTGGCGGCGGCCGGTCGCTACCTGCGGATCACCGTCCGCTGCACGGACCGGCCGGGCCAGCTCGCCTCCCTGCTCGGTGAGATCGCCGAGCACCGGGCCAACGTGGTCGACGTGGTGCACCAGCGCGCCAACCCGCACCTGCGGCTCGGCGAGGTGGAGGTCGGGCTGTCGGTGGAGACCCGCGGTGTCGAGCACTCGGACACCCTGATCAGCGCCCTGCGGGCGAGCGGCTACCAGGTGGTCTTCGCCGGCGAGGGGTGAGCCCTGAGACGCGACCGCCCCGGCCGGACGGTGCCGGTCGGGGCGGTCGGGGTGTTCCGGCTCGGGTCCGAGGAGCCTGTCAGCCTCGGTCGGGTCGGACCCGAGCCATCCGGCGCGGGTCCGGTTGGCGGCTAGCCGGAGAACGGCTCGAACTTGACGACCGTCACCTTGATGTCGGCCCCGCTCGGGGCCGTGTAGGTGCAGGTCTGGCCCGCCTTGCCGCCCAGGATCGCCTTGCCGAGCGCGGACTCGGGGCTGTAGACGGTGAGGTCGGTCGTGGAGGCGATCTCGCGGGAGCCGAGCAGGAAGGTCTCCGTGTCGTCGGCGTCGTCGTCGAAGTAGATCGTCACGACCATGCCGGGCGACACCACGTCGGCGGTCGGCGCCTCGCCGACCTTGGCCGTGCGGAGCAGCTCCTTCAGGTAGAGGATGCGGCCCTCGGCCTTGCCCTGCTCCTCGCGCGCGGCGTGGTAGCCGCCGTTCTCCCGCAGGTCGCCCTCCTCGCGCCGGGCGTTGATCTCGGCGGCGATCACCGGGCGGTTGGCGATGTGCTCGTCGAGCTCGGCCTGCAGGCGGTCGTACGCGTCCTGGGACAGCCAGGTGGCGGGCGCCTCGTTGTCATTGGTGGACACAGGCGATCTCCTCGGTTGGTGCGGACTGGCTGACAGGTGAACTACCAATTTACCAGTGCGGGCCGGGCCAAGGTGTCGCCGATCACCCCGGGTGCCGGCGGTGGGACCCGGGGTGCGTGTGTCCCGGCGGCTCGCCGGGCTGCCGGCTCAGCCGGCCGGTCGGCAGCGCAGCACCTCGCCGATGAAGGGCCGGGCGGTGGTGGGCACCTCCTGCCGGGCCCGGACGTGGCGTTCGCCGGGCGGGGCGGTCACCGTGGCCTCGACGTGGCCCACCTCGGCGCCGTCGTGGGAGCGGGCCCGCAGCAGGCAGGTCGCCGAGCCGCCCTCCGGGACCGTCACCCGGAAGTCGACCACCACCCGGGAGTCGGTGATGTCGGTGTAGGTGATCAGCTCGGCGCGGTAGTCGGGGTCGCCGTACTGGCTGTAGAGCCGGGCGGCGACCAGCCCGAGGAGCGCCAGCAGGACGGCCGCCACCAGCACGAGCAGGAGGGGACGGCGGCGCCCCGGCTCCCGGCGGCGGCCGTAGCGGCCGGGCGGGAAGACCGGTGCGCCCGATGGGACTGTGGCGTGCGTCTCGCTCACCGGCGGGTATCTCCTGGCGTTGTTGTCGGCGGCATCGGCAAGAATGGCAAAGTCCATCTTCCCAGCCCGGCGCTGAGTCAAGAATGGCAGGTCGGCCCCGCCGCCGATCGGCCACCACGGGGGCTTTCGCGGGCGCGGGGGGAGATTCCGGCAGGTCAGCCGGGCGGGCCCGGGCGGGCCGGGCCCGGTTGGGCACAGACGAGGAGCGCCGAAGGTGGCAGAACAGCTGCGGCTCATGGCGGTGCACGCCCATCCCGACGACGAGTCGAGCAAGGGCGCCGCCACCATGGCGAAATACGTCGCCGAGGGGGTGGATGTCCTGGTCGTCACCTGCACGGGTGGCGAGCGGGGCAGTGTGCTCAACCCCAAGATGGACCGGCCCGACGTGTGGGCCAACATCGGCGACATCCGCCGCGCCGAGATGGACGCGGCCCGGGCCATCCTGGGCATCGAGCAGGCCTGGCTCGGCTTCGTGGACTCGGGGCTGCCCGAGGGCGACCCGCTGCCGCCGCTGCCGGGGGGCTGCTTCGCGCTGGAGGACGTCGAGGTCGCGGCCGCCCCGCTGGTGCGGCTCATGCGCCAGTTCCGCCCGCACGTCGTCACCACGTACGACGAGGAGGGCGGCTACCCGCACCCCGACCACATCATGACCCACAAGGTGACGGTGGCCGCCTTCGAGGCCGCCGGCGACCCGGACCGCCACCCCGAGCTGGGCGAGCCGTGGCAGCCGCTCAAGCTCTACTACGACGTGGGCTTCTCGCGGGCCAAGATCCTGGCCCTGCACGAGGCGATGCTCGCCGCCGGCCTGGAGTCGCCGTACGGGGAGTGGATGAAGCGCTGGGAGGATCGCCCCGACAAGGGCGAGCGGATCACCACCCGCGTCGACTGCGCCGAATACTTCCCGGTCCGCGACGACGCGCTGCGCGCCCACGCCACCCAGATCGACCCGGACGGTTTCTGGTTCCAGGTGCCCATGGACCTGCAGCAGCGCGCCTGGCCGACCGAGGACTTCCAGCTCGCCCGCTCGCTGGTGGACAGCCCGCTGCCCGAGTCGGACCTCTTCGCCGGGGTGCGCGAGACGTGCCATGCCCGTTGATTCCCGGGCGGGCTACGCTGGTGGTCAGCCGCACATCGGAGGAACACCATGCTGACCACCGCCCAGGTGCTCGCGGAGAACAACTTCGGTGACACCCGCACGGGTGGTCTGGCCGGCCCGATGGGCCTCTTCCTCATCGTGGCGCTGGCCATCGTCACCGTCCTTTTGATCCGCAACATGAACGCCCGGCTGCGCCGGCTGCCCGACCGGTTTCCCAAGCAGGGCGGCCCGGCCGAGCCGGGCCGGACCGATGCGACAGTCGCTGATCCGACAGACGGGACCGCCGCGCAGGATTCACCGACAGACGGCCCCAACGGCTCCCAGCAGCGCCGGAACGGCTGAACACCGCGTGAATCACGCCGAAGCCGGTCGTCAACCCCTGTTGCGACCACCGGGTTTGGCTTAGCCTTCCGCCGGGGGGACCGAAAGGCCCTGAGCCGTGCGCGGAAGGGGGGCGCCGATGTCGATGGCAACTACGGCCCCCGACCGTGCCCCGGGGTCGCCGCCTGACGGGGTGGGTCGGTGACCTCCGGCCGGGCCGGGGATCCCCCCGATCGGCTGGGCCTGCGCGGCACTCCGGTCGGCGTGCTGCTGCTGACCTCCGCCGTCGCGGTCACCGCCGTGGTGGCCGCCGTGGTCGGCCTCACCATCCCCGCGCACCTGCCCCCGGACGACCCGCTGCCCGGCTTCGCCCGGTTCGGCGTGGCCGTCGCGGCGTTCGGTGTCGCCCAGCTCGCCCGGCTGCGCTTCCGCACCGCCTCGGGCATGGTCAGCATCACCTGGGGCGAGGCGGCCCTCGTCGTCTGCCTCTACCTGGTGCCGGCCGGTTGGCTGCCGGCCGCCGCCCTGCTCGGCACCGGTGCCGCGTGGACGACGATGTCGCTGGTCGCCGATCGCCGGCCCGCGCTGGAGCTGATCCGGATCGCCGGCTCGCTCACCGCCGCCACCGCGCTCGCCACCGCGGTCGCCAGTGCGCTCGGCCGGCCGCTGCTCGCCGCGCCCACCCCCGAACTGGCCCTGGCGCTGGCCGCCGCCGCAGTCGTCTACCTGTTCACCACCGCCTGGCTGGGCGGCGCCAGCCTCGCCCTGCTGCACGGCATCCCGATCGGGCCGCCGCTGCTCGCCGCACTCCGCGGCAAGCTGCTCATGTTCGTCGGCAACGTGGCGGTCGGCCTCGTGGTCGTCACCCTGCTGGAGGTCGACCCCCGCTGGCTGCTGCTCCTGCCGCCGCCGCTCTGGCTGCTCCAGCAGACCTACCGGCACCGGCTCCGGGCCGACCAGGAGCGGCGGACGTGGCGGGCCTTCGCCGAGGCGACGGCCGCGCTCAACCAGCTCGACGAGCGGGGCGTGGCGACCGCCGCGGTGACCGGGGCGCTCACCCTGTTCGGCGCCGAGCTGGTCGAGGTGGACGTGGCGCGGGGCGACGCCCGCTGGCACCGCTACCGGGCGGACACCGGCGCGCAGGTGCGCGACCGCGAGGTCGAGCCACCGTCGGCCACCGGGGCGGGCGAGCACGAACTGGTCCGGCGGCTCACCGTGGGCAGCGCCGAGGTCGGCCAGCTCCGGGTCCGGTTCCCCCGGTCCGCCCCGCCCACCGCCCGGGAACACGACGGCGTCGCGGCGTTCGGCGATGCGCTGGCCGCCGCCCTGCACGACGCCGCGACCCACCGCGAGCTGCGGCTGGTCACCGCCCGCTCGTCGTACGAGGCGGTGCACGACCAGCTCACCGGGCTGCTCAACCGGGCCGCCCTGCTGGCCAAGGGCGACCAGGCGTTGCGGCAGCGCGCCCACGACCACCCGGTGGCGCTGCTGCTGCTCGACATCAACCAGTTCAAAGAGGTCAACGACACGCTCGGGCACGCGGCCGGCGACCAGTTGCTGCGGCTGGCCGCGAGCCGGCTGACCACCCTGGCCCGTCCGGGCGACCTGCTCGGGCGGCTCGGCGGCGACGAGTTCGCCCTGCTGCTCACCACCGTGCCGGTGGTCGACGACCGGGCCGCCCCGCTGGCGTACGCGCTGCGCCAGGCCCGGGAGATCGCCGAGCGGCTCGCCGCGCCGACCGAGGTGGCCGGGGTGCGCATGTCGGTCGAGGTGGCGGTCGGCGTGGTGGTCGCCGACGCGGGCACCGCCGACCTGACCGAGCTGCTGCGCCGGGCCGACATCGCCATGTACCAGGCGAAGGAGGGCGGTGGCAGCGTCGCCGCGTACGACAGCTCCCGCGACGCGGCGAGCACCGACCACCTGGCGCTGCTCGCGGAGCTGCGGGAGGCCCTGGCGGCCGACGACCAGCTGGTGCTGGCGTTGCAGCCGGCGGTGGACCTGGCCACCGGCGCACCGACCGGGGTGGAGGCGCTGATCCGTTGGCGGCACCCGCGCCGGGGCTGGCTCGGCCCGGCGGACTTCATCCGGCCGGTGGAGAACAGCGAGCAGCTCGGCACCTTCACCCGTTACGTGCTCGACAAGGCCCTCGCGGTGGCGGCCGACTGGGCGCGCGAAGGGCTGGACATCCCGATCTCGGTGAACCTGTCGGCGCGCAGCCTGCTCGACCCGCGGCTGCCGGCCGAGATCGGCGAGGCGCTGCGCCAGCACCAGGTTCCGCCGCACCGGTTGGTCCTGGAGATCACCGAGACGGTGGTGATGAGCGAGCTGGAGGTCATCGACGAGGTGCTGGCCACCCTCCGCTCCATGGGTGTGCAGCTCGCCGTCGACGACTTCGGCACCGGGTTCTCGTCGCTGACCTTCCTGACCCGGATCGCCGTCGACGAGTTGAAGGTGGACCGCTCCTTCGTGCTCCGGATGGCCGACTCGCCGGAGGCCGCCGCCATCGTGCGGACCACGGTCGGGCTCGCCCACGAGCTGGGGCTGCGGGTCGTGGCGGAGGGCGTCGAGACCGCCGAGCAGCGGGCCGCCCTGGCCGAGCTGGGCTGCACCGCCGCCCAGGGCTACCACTTCTTCAAGCCGATGCCCGCGGACAAGATCGGGGCGGTGCTCGGGTCGCTCGCGGCCACGGCGCGCGGCAACGTCTTTCCGCTGCGCGCCGACGGCGCCTCCTGACCGTCCCGCCCCGCCGGGGCCGCTCGCCCCGGCGGCGCGGATCGGCCGATCGTGTGGTCAGCCGCGGGGCAGCACGTCGTCGAGCACGGTGGGCAGGGCCGCCCAGTCCGCGGAGGCGATGCTGGCGTGCGCGCGGGCCAGCTCGGCCACCCGGGCCGCCGCCGCGTCGGCGTCGCCGGCGCCCACCGCCGGCGGGACGTTCTGCGCGTCGGTCATCACCAGCAGGTAGTGGTTGGCGTCGTACCAGGCGGTGTCGACGCCTCCGGTGACGTACGCCGTGGCGTCGCCGTCGAAGAGCACGAACCAGGGCCGCAGGCTCGCGTCGGCGTAGCGGGTGCGCGGGTCGCCGGCCTGCGCCCGGTGCACGGCCGGGAAGGCGCGGGCCGTGCCCAGCGTGCCGGCCGCCGCGAGGCCGGCCAGGTGGCGGGCGTACTCGACGTCGGTCCAGAGGGTGTCGGTCGGGTTGCCCTCCTCGACGGTGCCGGGGATCAGCTCGACGATCACCCGGCCGGAGAGCTGCGCCCGGCTGGGCCAGGCGTCGGCGCGCGCGGCGGCGTCCAGGCCGGCGTGGCCGCCGAGCAGGTCGGCAGGGCGGAACACCCGGTCGCCGAGCCGCGCGGCGAGCACGGCGTCGAGCTGGGCCGGCCCCTGCCCGGTACGCCCGCTGAAGCCGGTCTTCAGCTCCAGTTTGAGGACGAGCGGGCCGGCGTCGGGGTGGGCGCCCAGCCAGAGCCGGATGTCGTCCAGGCAGTGCTCCAGGTTCCGGTTTCGCGTGCCGCCGTAGAGCTGGGCGGCGCTCGTGGCGGCCACGCAGTTGTTGTCGTTGCCCAGCGGGTTGGAGTGGCTGACCCGCCACTGCCGGGTCAGCACGTCCGGCCAGACGTCCAGCTCGATCAGCCCGGGCCGGGCGTCGAGCGCCTGCGCCAGGTAGGGGTAGGTGCCGCGCTCGTAGGCGTTGTGGACCCCGACGCCGGTGGTGGCGGAGTACCGGGTCTCCGGCGGGATCGCGGCGGTCGCGGTGCCGGGAGCCAGCACCGGTCCGGCGAGGGCGGCGAGGGCGAGCAGGGCGGGGAGTCTGCGCATGAACCGTCTCCTTCGGACGGCCCGGCGGCCGCCGGGCATGCGCTGATTCAAATCAACAAAGATGAATATCGGAAGGACGGATCGTGTCCCGCGGTCGCGTCACCCACATCGGGGCCGAACGGGGCAGCGCCCCCGGGTGTCGTTCCCTGGCCCTGGGCGTGACGGCGCACCACCTGCGTCGCGCGCTTCATGTCCAACTTCGGGGGCGGACAGCCGCGCGGTCGCAGTGCGCTCGATATGGTCGTCAGGTGAACCGACTCGCCGACGCCACCTCGCCCTACCTGCTCCAGCACGCCGACAACCCGGTCGACTGGTGGCCCTGGTGCGACGAGGCGTTCGCCGAGGCGAAACGGCGCGACGTGCCGGTGCTCATCTCGGTCGGCTACGCGGCCTGCCACTGGTGCCACGTGATGGCGCACGAGTCCTTCGAGAACGAGGGCGTCGCCCAGCTCATGAACGACGACTTCGTCTGCGTCAAGGTCGACCGGGAGGAGCGGCCCGACGTGGACGCCGTCTACATGACGGCCACCCAGGCCATGACCGGCCAGGGCGGCTGGCCGATGACGGTCTTCGCCACGCCGGACGGCACCCCGTTCTTCTGCGGCACCTACTTTCCCCGGGCGAACTTCGTCCGGCTGCTCGGCTCGGTCGCCACCGCCTGGCGCGACCAGCGGGACGCGGTGCTCCGGCAGGGCGCCGCCGTGGTCGAGGCGATCGGCGGCGCGCAGGCCGTGGGCGGCCTGACCGCGCCGCTCACCGCCGAGGTGCTGGACGCCGCCGCCGACCAGCTCGCCTCCGAGTACGACGAGACGAACGGCGGCTTCGGCGGCGCGCCGAAGTTCCCGCCGCACATGAACCTGCTGTTCCTGCTCCGGCACCACCAGCGCACCGGCTCGCCCCGGAGCCTGGAGATCGTCCGGCACACCTGCGAGGCCATGGCCCGCGGCGGCCTGCACGACCAGCTCGCCGGCGGCTTCGCCCGCTATTCGGTGGACGGGCACTGGACGGTGCCGCACTTCGAGAAGATGCTCTACGACAACGCCCTGCTGCTGCGGGTCTACACCCAGCTCTGGCGGCTCACCGGGGACCGGCTGGCCCGGCGGGTGGCCCGCGACACGGCCCGGTTCCTCGCCGACGAGCTGCACCGGGCCGGCGAGGGCTTCGTCTCGGCGCTGGACGCCGACACCGAGGGCGTCGAGGGCCTCACCTACGTCTGGACCCCGCAGCAGCTGATTGAGGTGCTGGGGGAGGAGGACGGCCGCTTCGCCGCCGACCTGTTCGAGGTGACCGAGCAGGGCACCTTTGAGCACGGCACCAGCGTGCTCAGGCTGGCCCGGGACATCGACGACGCCGACCCCGCGGTGCGCCGGCGCTGGCAGGAGGTGGTGGGCCGGCTGCTCGCGGCGCGCGACACCCGCCCCCAGCCGGCCCGCGACGACAAGGTGGTGGCCGCCTGGAACGGGCTGGCGATCACCGCGATCGCCGAGTTCCAGCAGGTCGCGGCGCTCCGTGCGTCCCCCGAGGACGAGGACGCCAACCTCATGGAGGGCGTCACCATCGTGGCCGACGGCGCGATGCGGGACGCCGCCGAGCACCTGGCGGCCGTGCACGTGGTGGACGGTCGGCTGCGCCGGGTCTCCCGGGACAAGGTGGTCGGTGAGCCGGCCGGTGTGCTGGAGGACTACGGCTGCGTGGCCGAGGCGTTCTGCGCGATGCACCAGCTGACCGGCGAGGGGCGATGGCTCGTCCTGGCCGGGCAGCTGCTCGACGTGGCGCTGGCCCGGTTCGCCGCACCGGACGGCGGCTTCTACGACACCGCCGACGACGCCGAGCGCCTGGTCACCCGGCCGGCCGACCCGACCGACAACGCCACCCCGGCCGGCCGCTCGGCGATCGTCGCGGCGCTGGTCGCGTACGCGGCGTTGACGGGGGAGACCCGGTACCGGGAGGCGGCGGACGCCGCCCTGTCGACGGTCGCGCCGATCGTCGCCCGGCACGCCCGGTTCACCGGCTACGCGGCCACGGTCGGCGAGGCGCTGCTCTCCGGGCCGTACGAGATCGCGGTGGTGACCGACGACCCGGTGGGCGACCCGCTGGTGGCCGCCGCGCTCCGGCACGCCCCGCCCGGGGCCGTGGTGGTGGCGGGCCGCGCCGACCAGCCCGGCGTGCCGTTGCTGGCCGACCGGCCGGCGCTGGGCGGGCGGCCCACCGCGTACGTGTGCCGGGGGTTCGTCTGCGACCGGCCGGTGACCACGGCCGAGGATCTGGTCGCCCAGCTCACGTGACCGGCTCCTCGCCCCCGGCGGCGGGCCGGAGCGGCCCGGGCAGCGCGTCGAACCACTCCAGCACCGCCCGCTCGTACGCCAGCCCGAAGCGCAGCGTGGCCACCGCGTACGGTTCGATCTCGTCCGCCTCCGGTGGGAGCGCCGCGGCGGCGGCCTGGTAGTCGGCGAGCCGTGCGGCGTGGGCGGCCCGGTGCGCGCCGAGGTAGCCGGCGAGCCGGTCCGGCGGGAGGTGCCGGCCGAAGAGCACCGTGAGCAGGAGTGGGAACCGGATCGTCTCGTCGGCCGGGGGGCGGGCCGTCCACTCGGTGAAGGCCCGGCGCCCCGCCTCGGTGATCTCGTAGGGCTGCCGGTCGCGTCGGCCCCGCTCACCGGCCCGGACCAGCCCGGCGGCCGCCATCGCGGTCAGCTCCCGGTAGACCTGGCTCTGGGTCAGCGACCAGAACGCCCCGATCCGCTGTTGGGCGACGGTGACCAGGTCCCAGCCGGTCATCGGGCCGTCGTGCAGGAATCCCAGCAGCGAGGCGGCGGTGGCGTTCAACGGCCGGTCCGGCATCGGTCGGTTCTCCTTCGCGAATCTCCTTGACATCCCATTGTGTCAGGTCCGATGCTGGACCCTATCGACCTCCCACATTGGGATGTCGCGGGAGGGGGACCCGTGCACACCGTTCTCGTCGTGCTCCACGCCGCCAGCGGCATCACCGGGCTGCTGCTGGCGCTGCCCGTGCTGCTCGCGCCGAAGCGCCGCGGCCGGCACACCCTGCTCGGCCGCGTCTACGCGGGGGCCGCCCTCGGGCTCAGCCTCAGCGCCTTCGGACTCTTCGCCTACGACCCGGGCCGCCTGTGGGGGCTGGCCGTGCTCGGCGCGCTCACCCTCGGCTGGCTGGTCGGCGGCCTCTGGATCGCCCGGCGCCGGCCGCGCGGCCTCGGTGCCCGGGGCTGGCGGATCTGGCACCTCAACCTGATGGGCAGCACGGTGATCGCCTTCGTCACCGGCTTCGCCGTGCAGATGACCGGCGGGCACCTGGTCGCCTGGCTCGCCCCGACCGTGATCGGTTCGCTGCTGATCGCCCGCACGACCGCCCGCGAGATCGCCCGGGCGCCCCGCCGCATCGCCGTCGCCACGAGCTGACCCGGGCCGTCGCACCCCGGTTCGGGAAGCCCGAACCGCGGCGGGGCGGCCCTTCCTCGCCGCGTCGGGGAGGTCTGGACCCCGGCAGGGCGGCCCTCCCCGGCCGGGGCTGGCCGGCGTCCCGATAGGCTGGCGGCGCTATGGATTCCCGTACCGGACTGCCTGTCGTCGGCATGGTGGGCGGTGGCCAGCTGGCCCGGATGACCCACCAGGCCGCCATCGCCCTCGGCCAGTCGCTGCGCGTGCTCGCGCTCGCACCGGACGACGGCGCCGCCCTGGTCGCCGCCGACGTCCAGTACGGCGACCACACCGACCTCGCCGCCCTGCGCACCTTCGCCAAGGCGTGCGACGTGGTCACCTTCGACCACGAGCACGTGCCCAACGCGCACATCCGCACCCTGACCGAGGAGGGCGTGAAGCTCTTCCCGCCGGCCGAGGCGCTGGTGCACGCCCAGGACAAGCGGGTGATGCGCGAGCGGCTCGGTGAGCTGGGCGCGCCGAACCCGGTCTGGCGCCCCGTCGAGACCCCGGCCGACCTGCTCGCGTTCGGCGCGGAGATCGGCTGGCCGGTGGTGCTGAAGGCCGCCCGCGGCGGCTACGACGGCCGGGGCGTCTGGATGGTGGACGACGGCACCCAGGCCGCCGAACTGGCCACCACCCTGCTGGCCGGGGGCACCCCGCTGATCGTCGAGGAGCGGGTGGCGCTGCGCCGGGAGCTGGCCGTGCAGGTGGCCCGCTCGCCGTTCGGTCAGGTCGCCGCCTATCCCGTGGTGGAGACGGTGCAGCGGGACGGCATCTGCGTCGAGGTGCTCGCCCCGGCGCCCGACCTGCCGGAGGAGCGGGCCGTCGCCGCGCAGCAGCTCGCCATCGACCTGGCCACCGCGCTCGGCGTGGTCGGCCTGCTCGCCGTGGAGCTGTTCGAGACGCCCACCGGGCTGGTGGTGAACGAGCTGGCCATGCGGCCGCACAACTCCGGGCACTGGACCATCGAGGGGGCCCGGACCTCCCAGTTCGAGCAGCACCTGCGGGCCGTGCTCGACTACCCGATGGGGGACACCACGCTCACCGCGCCGGTCGTGGTGATGGCGAACGTGCTCGGCGGCGAGCCGGGCGGCATCTCCATCGACGAGCGGCTGCACCACCTCTTCGCCGCCGAACCCGGGGCCAAGGTCCACCTGTACGGCAAGCAGGTGCGCCCGGGCCGCAAGATCGGGCACGTCACCGTGCTCGGCACCGACCTGGACGACGTACGGGCCCGGGCCGCGCGAGCCGCCCGCTGGCTGCGGGAGGGGCGCGAGTGAGCACCGTCGGGCTGATCATGGGCAGCGACTCGGACTGGCCGACCATGCGGGCCGCCGCCGAGGCGCTGGACGAGTTCGGGGTGCCCTACGAGGTCGGCGTGGTGTCGGCCCACCGCACCCCGGTCAAGATGATCGAGTACGGCCGGTCCGCCGCGGACCGGGGCGTCAAGGTGATCATCGCCGGTGCGGGTGGTGCCGCGCACCTGCCCGGCATGGTCGCCTCGGTCACCCCACTGCCGGTGATCGGCGTGCCGGTGCCACTGAAGTATCTCGACGGCATGGACTCGCTGCTCTCCATCGTGCAGATGCCGGCCGGCGTGCCGGTGGCCACGGTGTCGATCGGCAACGCCCGCAACGCCGGGCTGCTCGCGGTCCGCATCCTGGGCGCGTCCGACCCCGCGCTGCGCGACCGGATGGCCGCCTACCAGGCGAGCCTGGAAGAGCTGGTCGCCGAGAAGGAGAAGGCCCTCCGCGCCTCGCTCACCTGAGTCCCCCGCCGGGACCCCTGCGCGGACCCGGCACCCTCTGCCCGCCCCCGACGGCGAGTGCCCACCCCTCCAGTTTCACCGCATCCCGCGGAGGGCCGTCTGGAGGCGCTCCTGGGCGCGGCGGCGCCGCTCGTTGCTCGCGCCGAGCACCAGCAGGACGAAACCGACCGGGATCAGCACGAGCCACGGGCCGAGGCTGACCAGCGCGTGCACTGCGGCGATCGCGGTGACCGTGGCGCCCACGATCACTGGCGCCTGCTGCTGGCTCGTCGAACCGAAGATCAGCACCGCGACGGCGCCGAGCAGCAGCAGCACCTGGCGCAGCATGCTGGACTCGGTGGCCAGCACGATGGCCAGCGTCGGCAGGAACGCGGCGACCAGGGCCGGCCCGTACGCCACCCAGCTCGACAGGTCCGGCCGGTGCCGCAGTTGCAGCACCCCGACCAGCAGGGCGAGCAGCGCGAACGGCAGGGTGTAGGCCTCGGGCAGCGCCACGTCGGCCGTCCGCATGAGGATCCACCAGGCGCTGATCTCGCAGATCACCACGCCCCAGATGAGCAGGCTCCGTTCCGCCGGCCGCCGGCCCGGGCGGCTGGCCGCCATCCCGAGTACGGCGCCCCAGGCGGCCAGCAGCGCGGCGATGTGCCGGGGCGAGTCGTAGGCCAGGGCCAGCGCGATGAGCGCGGCGGCGTGGCCGCTCCACTCCACGGTGGCCGCCTCCCGGTACGCCTCGGGCCGGCGCAGCCGGGGCAGGGCGGCGGCGAAGACCTGGAGCGCCGCCCCGACGGCCAGCACCCCGAACGCGGACCAGACCGCGGCGAGCCCGGCCACCAGGCCGAGCGTGAGCACGAAGAGCTGGGCCATCAGCGAGGCGAACAGCCAGCCGAGGATGCGGGCCCGCTGGGTGGTGCCGAAGAGGGCGGCGACCGTGCCCACGCCGACCGCGCCGCCCAGCGTGAACAGGGTCAGCTCCCGGGTGGCGAGGCTTCCGGAGAGCCCGGCGTTCCCGGCGGCCAGGCCGATGGCGAACACCAGCACCCGGGCGACCCGGATCGAGCGGGCCGGCTCGGCCAGCGCGGGCGGCGGGGTGAGCGCCAGCCCCAGCATCGAGACGGTGAAGACGGCCAGCCCGGCCGTCGCGGTCACCGGCCAGCCGCGGCCGAGCGCCACCGGGGTGATCAGCAACGTGAGCGCCGCCCCGGGCAGGACCACCGGCACGGCCCGGGACCGCCGGCCGCCGGTGAATCCGACAGCGGCCAGCGCCGCCGTCGCGGTGAGCAGGAGCGCGGTGAGCACGTGCGTCGGGTCCACCGCCTCGGGTGGCGGGGTGAGCAGCCCCGGCGGGGGGCCCTGCCAGACCCGGGACACCACCTGGAGCGGCTCGACCAGCGCCACCACCAGCGCCGGCGCCAGCGTGGCCAGGGCCAGGGCGGTGGGCAGCGCCGCCGCGGCGAGCGCACCGGCCGCCGGGCTCACCCGCCAGCGCCGCTCGGTCGGGTCGTCCGGCGCGCGGCGCAGCGCCCCGTTCAGCAGCACCGACCAGCGGCGGATCGGCTGGGCCGAACCGACCGGTGGCACGGTGGCGGCCCGGATCAGCTCGGCGAGCACGCCGAGCAGCGCCGCCGCGGCGGCGTACACCCCGGCGGGTAGATGGGTGATCACGGCGGCGGCGGCGCTGACCGTCGCGCCGCCCACCACGGCCACGCTCGCGAACGGCAGGTACTGCGGAACCTGCCGGCGGACCGCCGCCACCGCGGCCAGGCCGATGCTGGACGCGGCCAGCGCGGCGGTGAGCACCACCTGCGGGGGTCGGTCGTACTCGACGGCCAGGGCGGCCACCGCCCCGGGCAGCGCGAGCAGGGCGGCGCCGGCCGCCGCGCCGCCGACCTGCACGAGGTGCGCCGGCATCCCCTCGGTGCGGACGTCCTCCACGAGCGCCGGCGCGAGGGCCCGGGCCAGGGCGGCCACCGTCACCCCGATCAGCGCGATGCTGCCCAGCGCCAGCGCGGTGGTCCACGGGCGCACCAGCCCGGCGCCGGCGGCGTGCAGGGCGACGACCCCGGCCACCGTGGCGCGGGACAGCGCCGCGCGCGGATCGGCCGCGGCCACCGCCGCCATCCCGAACACCGTGGCGACCATGGCGCCCACCAGCACCGGCGACCACCAGGGCAGGTCGAACGCGGCCGGCGCGCCGATGGTGGCCAGCACGGCGGCCGCGCCGGCGACGTCGTACCGCCAGGGCGCCGGCAGCAGGATGCCGGCGGCCACGGCCAGCAGCGCCAGCGCGACCGGCGCCTGCCAGGTGGACCCGCCGGTCGGCGCGGCCGGCCAGCCGCTCAGGTCGCCGGCCCAGATCGGGCCCGGCGTGGCCAGCACGCCGACCCCGCCGCGCAGCGCGCTCCACGCCGCGATGAGGCCGATCAGCGCGCCGCCGGCCGCGATGCCGAGGACCGGCCCGCGCCGCCACTCCTCCGGCATCGCCCGCGCGGCGACGGCGACCACCGTGACCAGCGCCGCGGCCACCACGAGCTGGCCGCCGGGGGCCAGCACGGCCGCGATCCGGACCAGGGTGGCGATGAGCGCCACCGTGGTGGCGGCGAGGGCCAGGTCGGACCCGTCGAGGGACAGGTCGGCGCGACGGCCGGCGTCGATCCGGGGGGCCAGCGCCAGCAACGCGGCGGCGACCAGCAGCAGCCCACCCAGCCAGGCGTCGGCGGTGGTGGCGCCGGGCGCGCCGAACGCGGCCGCCGCGACGGCCACCGCGCCCAGCACGGTGCCGAGCGCGTGCGGCATGGTGAGGTGCCGCTGGGCGACCTGGACGAGGGCGGCGTAGCCGAGTGTGACGCACACGCCGAGGAAGCTCGCCGCGAGGATCGGGACGGTGACCTCGCGCAGGTTCGCCGGGGTGGGGGCCGGCACGGTCGGCACCGTGGCGGCGACGAACGCGGCCACCGCGCCGGGCAGCGCGAACGCGGCCCCGCCGGCCGCCCAGGCGCAGACGGTGTCCGCCGCCGCGGCGGCGATCCGGACCCGGGGCGCCAGCGAGACCAGCGCGCCGGCCAGGAACAGCAGGGTCAGCGCGGCGGCGGTCAGCGCGGGCCGGGCGAGCGCGGCTCCGGCCCCGATCAGCCCCAGCCCGGCGGCGGTCACCGAGTGGGCCACCGCGGCGCGCTCGGTGCCCGCGGTGAGCCCGAGCACGCCGATGGCCACCGCGGTCAGCAGCATCGGCCAGCAGGCGGTCGCCCAGCCCAGCCCGAGCGAGGCCGGCACGGCGAGCGCGGTCAGCCCGGCGCCGACCACCGCGAACTCACGCCGGATCTCCGCCGGCAGGGCCACCACCGCGGCGACGGTGAGCAGCAGGGCGCTGGCGGCGAGCTGCCAGCCGGTGGGGCCGACCGCCGCGGCCAGCTCGGCGTGCCATCCGCTCAGGTCCGCCGACCAGGCGGGAAGCGCGGCGCGGACCGGGGCCAGCCCGGCGCGCAGCGCGCCGCCGGCCACGACCAGGCCGCTGACCGTGAGCGCCACCGCCGAGGCGAGCTGCGGACCCCGCCGGGCCGCCTCCGGTACGCCCCGGACGGCGAACCCGGTGAGCGCGATGACCGCGGCGATGAGCAGCAGCGACCGGCCGGGGAAGGCGACCGAGGCGACCCGGCCCAGCGCGCCGATCACCGCGAGGGTGACGACGCCGGCGCCCACGTCCGGCAGCGGCGGCCGGCGCAGCACCAGCGTCCCGGCGAGCCCGACCAGCGCGGCGAGCAGCAGGACGGCGCCCACCCCGGCGGCGGTCGGCACGGTGGTGGCGCGCAGCAGGGCGGTGACCGCGTACGCCAGGGCGACGGCGACCGCCGCCCCGTGCAGCAGCCAGGTCAGTTCGCGCAGCCAGGGCACCGGTCGGGCCGGCGGGACCCGCTCCGCGCCGGCCGGCGGCTCCGCGCCGAGCACCTCGCCGGACTCCTCCGGGTCCGACTCGGGCCGGCTGTCGGCGGCGCGCTGCCGGGGCGGGGCGGGCTCCGGCGGCGGGCTCGGCAGGTCACGCCGGACGGGGCGTTCGACCACCACCGCCGAGCGGGCCAGCGCCAGGTCGGCCACCGCAACCACGGTGAGCACCAGCGCCCACCCGGCCGGCCCGGTGATCCGCTCGTACGCCAGCAGCGGCAGCACGGGCTGGGCGGCCAGCACGGTGGCGAAGCGGGGAGCCCGCAGCCCGGTCCAGTAGGCGTACCCGAACGCGACAACGGTGGTGACCAGGAAGATCGACCCGGAGAAGGCCGGGCCGGAGGTGCCGCCGCCGACCCGGTCGACGGCCCAGAGCGCGTACCCGGCCAGCGGCAGCAGCAGCAGGCCCACCGCGGCGATCGTCTCGGCGGTCGAGGTGAGCCCGCGCCGGGCCACCACCGGCGGGGCGAGCAGCATCAGCACCGTGGCGACCAGCAGCACGCCGAGCCGGGCCAGCGCATCCATCGAGCTGGTGGCCACGGCGGCGAAGACCACCGCCGCGATGCCGAGCAGCAGCGCGCCGAGCCCGAGGGGGATGTTCTGCACCTCCCGGGACGACGCCTCGGGCGGGTGTTCCGGGTTGTCCGCGTCGAGCCACTGTGGGCGGCCGCGCGGCGGCGACGGGGGGAGGTCGTCCGGGGCGGTCGGCGGGGTGCCCTGGCGGGGCACCCGCGGCGGGGCGCCGGTGGTGGCGGTCGGCGGGCGGCGACCGGGCCGGCGGCGCAGCACGCGGCGCGGCCGGGTGGCCTGCTTGATCCGCTCCTCGCCGGCGTGCGCCAGGATGTCCCGCTGGAAGAGGGCGGCCTGCATCTTGGCGGCGATCTGCCGTTGCTCGCGGGCGATCTCGGCGTCGCGGGCCTTCATCTCGGCGATCGAGCGCTCGATCTCGGCCAGGTGCTCGGCCCACTGTGGCTGGTCGGCGCCGCAGTGCGGGCAGGCGACGGCGGGCTTGATCTCCCGCCCGCACGAGGCGCACCTGAAGGTCTGCACGACACTCTCCCGTCCGGTCGGCCCCCGCGCGGTGAACCTCCCAGTCGCAGCATGCCTTGAGCGGGCCCGGATTTCGACAATTGCCGGCGCGTTCCGGACAACAAAAAGGGCCGGCCGGCGGCCAGGTTGCGGCGGAGCAGCTCGTCCAGGCCGGGCTCGTGGATCGGCACCTCGCCGGCGTTCAGCTTCGCGATCTTGTCCGTGTCGACGTCGAAGCCGAGGACCTCGTAGCCCAG
>NZ_JAMWEG010000044.1 GCF_025460765.1 Micromonospora sp. MA102 | reverse complement strand
CGTCCTCCAGCGGAGCCGCATCGGTGATCGACGGATCCGTCTGCAGCAACCGTTTGTCCTGAACTATATAGCCATCCAGGAGCAGGCACTGGGTGAGGTCGTGCATACGCTCGTCGAATCGGGTCTTTGGCGTGACGGCTGCGCGAAGGTTGCCCTGCGTGCTGACGACTTCCTGCAGGATCAGCAGAACAAGGCTATCGTCGAGTCCAGCCAGGGTCTGCGCCAGCCCGATGAGCAACTGGCCTGGGTACAGGGAGTGATCCTGCACGCCGTATTTGCCCAGCAGCACGATGGATACTGAGACGTCCTGTAGTGCGAGGAATTGTGCGAGGGAAGAGCGTGTTCTCTGGCCTACCATGCGCAAGCTCCGAAAGGGCTGGTGCACAACAGTATGCCGATTCGCAGGCGGGCTATCACGGCTTCCAGGCGCCGCGTGACTGTTTTGCTCATGTTGGGTGCTCTGGAAGCCAGTGGAGCTCCATAGAACTATCCCCCCGGGGATAGCTTATTCTGTACATAAAATATCAAAGTACACCAGATATATATTCTATAGTGTACATAAAATATCAAAGTACCCAAACTATACATTATATACTGTACATAAAATATGAAATTACATCAAATATATATTATATTAGGTACATAAAATATGAAAGTACATCAAATATAGATTATATACTGTACATAAAATATCAAAGTACCCCAAATATATATTTTATACTGTACATGAAATATCAAAGTTCACAAACTATATATTATATACTGTACATAAAATATCAAAGTACCCAAGGTATATATTCTATACTGTACAAAAAATATCAAAGTACCCAAAGCATGTATTATATACTGTACATAAAATATGAAAGTACATCAAATATATATTTTATTCTGTACATAAAATATCAAAGTACACCAGATATATATTCTATAGTGTACATAAAATATCAAAGTACCCAAACTATACATTATATACTGTACATAAAATATGAAATTACATCAAATATATATTA
>NZ_JAMWEG010000023.1 GCF_025460765.1 Micromonospora sp. MA102 | reverse complement strand
CGCCCCCCCCCCCCCCCCCCCGCCCCCCCCCCCCCCCCCCCCCCCCCCCCCCCCCCCCCCCCCCCCCCACGACCCCGGTCTCCGGTCGCAGCCTCGGCCGGGCCGCGCTGCTCGTGGCGGCGGCCGGACTGGCCACCGTGGCGCCCGGCGCCTGGCCGGCCGCGCTCACCGACCGTCCCCTGGCCGGCGGCGTGGTGCTGCTGGCCGAGGCGGCGGCCGTGGTGGCGCTGTCCCCCGAACTGGAAGCCGGCTGGCTGCTGCCGCTGCGCCGGCTGCGTGCGCGGCTGACCAACCCGCTGCGCGGCGGTACCGGGCTGCCGCTGCTCGCCACCGTGCAGCAGGTCCAGCTCAGCGACCCCTACCGGCGGATCGCGCCGCTGCTCCGCTCCGACGTCCGCGAGCACTGGGACGACGGCGAGTGGCGCTTCGTCGGCCACGCCGCGCGCTACCAGGGCCGGCCGGCCACCGCGGTCTTCGCCGTCCCGCTGGCCGACGGCGGGCCCGACGCGGTACGGGTCGCCGTCGTCGACGACGCCACCGGGCAGACGCTGCTGGCACTGGCCGGCGCCGGGCGGCCCGCGGGCCCGCGGTTCGACGTGGTGCCCGCCTGACGGGCGGACGGGACCACCGGCTCCGGTGTTCCCGTCACGCCGGGCTGCGGACGAAGGTCTCCTCGCCCCACGACCCGTCGTCCCCGTCGAAGCGGATCACCAGCTCGGCCGGACCACACCGGTAGGTGCTGGCCGAGTCGTCCACCACCGTGGTGACGTCGGCCTCCCGCCCGTCCACCCGCAGCAGCGTGAGGTCACCGGTGGTCACCACGTTCCGCTGGGTGTACCGGCCGGCGCGGGCCGTCCACCGGTAGGTCTGGGTCCCCCGGCGCACCCGCTGGACGGTGTGCCCGTTCACCGTCCCCTCGGCCACCGCGAGGTCGTAGAGGTCGGTCGCCGTGCCGTCGGCCCGGTACGCGGTGGCGAACCCGGTGGTCGCGCCGCTGGTGAGGTCGACGGTCGTGGCCGCGGTCAGCCCGGCCAGCCGTCCCAGGATCGAGTCCGCGGCGACCGGCGCGTGGTAGCGGCCCGCGGCGAGCCGCCACACCCCGACCAGGCAGCGGTCCCGGTCCACCGGCACGGTGCGGCTGCCCGGTCCGTCCGCCGTGACGACCGCGGCGGCCAGGCCGAGCAGCACGGCCGCGGCCGTCGCCGGGGCCGGCCAGCGCCCGGAGCCCAGCCGGCCCAGCACGGCCGTCGCGGCGGCGCCGAGCGCCGCGGCGAGCGTGGCGAACACCGGGGCGACGAGTAGGGCGTGTCCCAGCGTGCGGGCCACCGCGGCCCGGTCGGGTCCGGCGCAGCCGGCGCCCGGCGGGCCCGGGTCGCAGGAGAGCAGCACGCCGGCCGCCAGCACTGCCGGCGCCAGCAGCACCCCGGCGGTGAGCGCCGCGAGCCTGCCGTGCCAGACGGACAGGCGCCGGCCGGCCACGACCGCCACCGCGGCGGTGGCCTCGACCAGCGTCACGGGCAGCAGGGTGTGCCCGTCGACCAGACCGCGCAGCGTCGCCGGCCCGAGGCCCGGGTCGCGGGCCCCACCGCCGCGCCGGCCACCACGACCGGCAGCGCGACGGCGGCCACGATCCCCGCGACCGCGCCGACCCGGAGCGCCCGCCGTGCGGTGGCGCCGGTCGCGGCGAGCGGGAAGAGGGCGGCAGCGAGCGGGGCGGCCAGCAGGTAGGGCGCCTGGTCGGCGAGGACCCGTACGTGCAGGGCGACGGTGTCGACAAGCGTCACGACGGTGACCCGGTCCGGGTGGCCCTCCCGGGCGGCGAGCAGCCGCAGCATGCTCAGGTCACCGTCGGCGGACCAGGCGTCCAGCACGAACAGCGCGCCGAGGAAGCCGGCGGTCAGCACGGTCGTCGCCAGCGCGGCCGCCGCCCAGACGCGCCGCACCGCGCGGCCCTCGGCGTGCCGGGGAAGCCGGCGCAGCCAGGCGCCGGCGCCCAGCGCCCCCCAGCGCCCCAGCAGGGCGCCGCCGGCCACGGCGCACAGCGACAGAGCCAGCTCCACCCACCACGCCGGACGGTCGTCGGCGTACCCGGCCGACCCGGCCAGCCGCCGACCGGCCAGCAGCCCGACCACCAGCGCGGCCCCGAACACCGCACCCCGGACTGGCCGGTCACCCTGCCGCCGGGCCCACCAGGCCGACCGCCAGAGCGTCCCGGTCAGCACCAGCGCCAGCGGGGCGCCGAGCAGCAACCCCGCGGCCTGCGAGCCGCCCCCAGCGGGCGCGGCAGGCGGGACAGCAGGTCCACCAGTGGGGGCGCGGCGATGCCGGCCGCCAGCCCCGCGCCGAGCGCCTCGACCGGCCGGGCGGACACCAGCCGCCGGGGCCGGTCCAGCTCGTCGGCGCGGGCCCGGGCCAGCGGGTGGAACCGGAACAGGGCGGCCAGCCGGTCCCGCCACCCGGTGGGCCGCCCGGCGTCGAGCAGCGCCCGGGCGGTCGCCTCGCGCCCAGCCGGGAACGAGACCGCCGGCGAGCCACGGTACGGCGGACAGGACGAACCAGAAGATGAACCGGCTGGCGTGCAACCGTGCCGTCCGGCCGTGCAGAGCGGCGACCAGGAAGATGCCGCGGCCCAGGTGAATCGCCACGTAGGCGCCCGCGAAGGTCAGGGCGTGGTCGGAGAAGGCCTCGGGCAGCGTGCCGGCCATCAGGATGGTCCCGAGCATGACCCAGAGCGTCACGGCGAAGATGGGCGGCCGCTGCCTGTGGTAGAGGTCGGTGGTCAGCGCGGTGACGGACCAGACCCACCAGATCGCCATGAGCAGCAGGACGGTCTGGAAGACCCCGACCGCGTCGAGACGCTGGGCCAACGATCGGGACGTCAGGGCGAGCGCGGCGACGAACACCAGATCGAGGAACAGCTCCAGCAGGGTCGCCCGCTGGGGTCCACCGCCTGCGCGGGTCAACCCCACCGCTCGGTCGATCGTCATCAGGGGCCCGTCTGCTGACTCCGGCGTCGTGCGGGACCCGGCAGCGCTGCGCGACCGGCCGGAACCGGGCGCGTTGGACGCGGCCGGGTGCCCCGCTCGACACTAGGCGAGCGTCGGCCTCAGCGGGCAGGAACGCGGGCCGTGCACCCCCGGCCCGCACCGGTCAGTCGTGTCCCGGGCCGCCCCGTGACCCGCCGCCCCTCGCGGCGACCCCGCCGCCACCGCCCTCGTTGTCCCACACCGCGCGCGGATCGGCGCCGGTGCCGGCCCTCGGGGCCGGTGGCACCCGCAGGGCGGCCAGGATTTCCGGCGCGCGCCTGACGTTTGTCGGGTCGGCGGCGGCCGCCATCGCCTGCTCGGCTGCGGCCGCCGCGGTGGCGGGCGGCACGATGAGCAGGTCGACCTGGATGTCCCCGCCGGTGGTGGCAACCAGCACGGCGGGGTCGAGGGTGTCGAACCAGCCGAGCCGGACCAGATCCGGTCCGACGGCCAACCGGCGGAACCGGCTGTCCCAGGCGTCGATGTTGAGCATGATGTGCCGGATCCGACCGTGGCGTTCCGCCAGGGCGAGAACAAGACCAGGCAGTTCGGCGACCGGGTCCCAGGACCGGGGCCACCACGCGCCGTCGAGGACCGACCGCGCCCGGTTGGTGGCGAGGACGAGCCGGGGCGCGGTGGGCGCGGACGGGGGGCTCACGGTGCCCCGTTGCCGGGTGACGGACATGGGTCAGCCCTCCCGGTGGGTGGCGGCGCCGGGCGTCGGCGAAGCGGTCGGTCCGGGCGCGGGCGACCCGGGGGCCACCGTGGCGCGCCGGCGTTGACGCATCCTCAACTGCACGATCCGGGCGGTGCCGGGAAGGGCGACGAGCAGGACCCCGATGATCGCGGCCAACAGCAGCGCCACACCGACCGGCAGGGCGGCGTGTGCGCCGAGGAACGTCACCTCGGCGCGCTGCCCGTTCTGCAGCACGAAGATCATGAGCAGCAGGAGCACGATCGCGAACACCACGGCGACGACCCACAGCTCCCCGATCCGTGATCGCTTCACTGAGGAACGACGGAAGGTCGGACGAGCAGCCGCCGGGCCGTCGTGGCCGTTGAGGGTGGAGAGTGGGACGGGCCTGTTCCGGGGTGCGGTCATCACGAACCGCCGCCTTCCGATGGGTGCCCGACGTACCCGCCGCCGGGGTGGGCCGGCGCGGGCGGTCGGGTGAGGGCGGGCGTGCGACGGACTGTCGCTGCCCGGGCGTGCCGGTGCGGGAAGCTGCCGGCCGGGGACGCGACGTGGAGTCGGCGGCCGGGCTGCTGAATGGGCGGCGGTGGGGTGACGCGGTGGCCCCGATCGGTGGGGGCGTCCGCCGTCAGCGGACCGTCAGTCACCGGAGTCCCGAGCGATACCCTCAGCGTACGCCTCTCCCGGCGGTACCGCTCCGCGAGAGCCGCCGGGCAGCCGCCCTCGACCAGGTGCGGATGCCCTCCCCAGAGGCGTACGGTGAATCTGTCGCCCGGGTCTCCGGTGGCTGCCAGTGCCGCCACCGCCGTTGATGAGCATGACTCTTCCGGGCGGCGCTACCAGGGAGCACCCGATGCGGATCGCCCGGCACAGGATCGTCAGCCTTCTTCGTCAACGCGGCCAGCAGGTCAGGGCCGACTGGGTCGAGCGTGAGCTACCGGAGCGGGTGGACTCCGACGAGCACACCGGATTGTTCGCCCTCCTGCGGCTCGACCCGGCCGACCTGGCCGACACCCCGCGCCCGTGACGATCTCCTCGCCCGGACCGGTGGCCGGGCCGGCGCCTGCCGCGGCACGACCGCGAGACCCCCAACGGGGAAGCGACTACGCCGACCTGTCCCGGCAGATCCGCGCGGCGGGCCTCCTCGAACGGCGGCGCGGCCACTACGCGCTACGGATCGGCCTCGTCGTCGGCTGCTCCGCCGGACTGTGGGCCCTGTTCGTGAGGTCGGGGGAGTCGTGGTGGCAGCTCGTGCTCGCGGTGGCCCTCGCAGTGGTCTTCGCGCAGTCCGCGTTCATCGGCCACGACGCCGGTCACCGGCAGATCGCGCGTTCGCGACGGGCCAACGACCTGATCGGCCTCCTGCACGGCACCCTGTTGACCGGAATCAGCTACGGCTGGTGGGTGGACAAGCACAACCGGCACCACGCCCACCCGAACACCGAGGGCAGGGACCCTGACATCGGGGTGGCACCCCTGTCCTTCACGGCCGACCAGGCCCGGCGTCGGCGCGGCCTTGGCGCACTTTTCGTGCGTCACCAGGCGTACCTGTTCTTCCCGCTGCTCCTCCTGGAGGGCCTGCACCTGCATGGCAACAGCGTGCGGGCGGTCCTCCGGCGGCGTCCGCTCGCACGCCGGCCCGTCGAGGCCGGGCTGCTGGCCCTGCACCTGGGCGGCTACCTCACCGCCGTGTTCCTGGTCCTGAGCCCGGCGCAGGCCGTCGCGTTCATCCTGGTCAACCAGGGTGTGCTCGGCCTCTACCTCGGTTGCTCGTTCGCTCCCAACCACAAGGGCATGCCGATCCTCGGTGCCGACGACGACCTCGGCTACCTGCGGCGGCAGGTGCTCACCTCCCGCAACGTGCGGGGCGGGAGGTTCGTCGACGTCGCGCTCGGCGGGCTGAACTACCAGATTGAGCACCACCTGTTCCCCAGCATGCCGTGTCCCAACCTGCGTCATGCCCAGCCGTTGATCCGGCGGTTCTGCGCCGAGCACGGCCTCGACTACCACGAGACCACCCTGGGTCGCTCCTGGGCGGAGGCGCTGCGCCACCTGGATGACGTCGGCTCCCGCGAACGGCTCGCCGGACGCCGACCCGCCCGCGACCGGTGACCGGCGGCCGGCCGGCCGGACCCTTGTGGAGGGTTGCCATCATCGACGCGTGACGTGGAATGACCTGGCCCGTCCGAGAGGTGCTCCACCGGGCGACGAAGCGACCGCTGCTCGCGTCGACAACCGCACCCACCTGGTCGTCGCGGAGTACACCGCGATCCGAGCCGTCATGGCCCAGAAATCCGCCGCGTCGCACGCCCTGGTCGGCGCGTACCTGACCGTGGTGGCCGTGATCCTCGGGTTCGTGGTGGCGAACCGGGCGGATCCGCGCCTGCTGCTCGCGGTTCCGGTGCTGGCGGCGACCTCGGGGATCACCATCCTGCGGCGCCGGCGCGACCGCGAGGCGGCGAACCGGTACACCCGGGACGTGCTCCGGCCCATCGCCGTCGAGTGCTCCGGGGACGACCGGGTCTTCCGGTGGGACGACTTCTACGCGCAGCAGCGGGACGGCCGCTCCCTGCTGTACGAGTTCGGCCTGCAACTGGTCTTCCCGCTGTCCGGGTTCGTCTGCCTGTTCGTGACCCTGCCGCTGCTGGCCTCGGTCGGGGAGTGGCTGGCCTGGCTCACGGGGTTGAGCTTCCTCGTCGCGTTGATCTCGGCGTACGTCCACGAGAACAGGCGTCATCTCGTCCGGACCGTGTCCGGCGCCCGCGCCGTCGGGTCCCGGGTGGCCCGGAGACTGCGACGGCGGGGTGGCGGTCCCGCCTGACCGGCTGCCTTTCGGGTCGCCCACGCTCCGGGGCGTGGGGCGGCCCGACCGAGGCTCGGGGTCGGACGTCAGGCCAGCGGCTTGCCGCCGCTGACGCCGAGCACCTCACCGGTGACGTAGCTGGACGTCCGTTTCTTGACCCGCAGAGGTCCCTACCCTCGGAAGCCGCCGCTACACCTGCCGCCGGACCCGTCGGGGCCGCCCCGCGCGTCGATGAACCGTCTCGCGCGAAGGGTTTTCCGGCCCTCCCGCCGGGGGACGTCAGTCGCACGCCCAGGGCGGCATCCGCCAACCGACGCTCCCGACCCGCCGGCGTACGCCGGCCGACAAGGATCTCCCATGACACAGCCGAGTGAGGACCCCAAGGACGCCTTCGCCGAACTGGGCCGGATCAGGCTGGACGAGACGAGCCTCGACGACATGCTGGGCCGGATCGCGGAGCTTGCCACCCGGAGCATCCCGGGAGCCAGGAGGCTGACGGTGAGCCTGTTTCGCGGCGCCGACGGCCGGTCCCTCATGGCCACCGACGAGATCGCCCGCGACCTCGACCAGTGGCAGTACGACCACGGCCGTGGCCCCTGCGTGGACGCCTCCGTCGGCGCCTCCTCGATCTCCGTCCCGGACATGTCGGCCGAGCCGCGGTGGCCCGAATGGGCGGACCGGGCCCGCTCCGCCGGCGTCGGCAGCTCACTGTCCATCGGGCTGCCGATCCAGGAGGCGGTCGTCGGAGCCCTCAACGTCTACGGCGGCGAGGCGCACGCCTTCGACCAGGACGCCATCGCGACGGCGGAGGGCTTCGCCGCGTACGCCGCGGTGGCGCTGGCCAACGCGCACCTGTACGACAGCGCCGCCGCCCTGTCCGAGCAGATGCGCGCGGCGATGCGGAGCCGGGCGGTCATCGAGCAGGCCAAGGGCATCATCATGGCCGAGCGGCGCTGCTCACCGGACGAGGCGTTCGCGCTGCTGTCGCGGCTGTCCCAGGACAGCAACCGCAAGGTCCGCGACGTCGCCGAGGCGCTGGTGGCGAGCGCCGCCCGCAAGCCCAGGGCCTGACCCGCGTCACCACCTCCCCGCGGAGCCGCCGGGCCGGGCCGGTCAGGGCGTGCCGACCGCCGGCAGCAGCAGGTCGGCGAGCTCGCGCCACGAGGTGACCACGGCGATGACGCCGGCCCGGCGCAGCGCCTCGATCCGTCCGGCGCGTTCCGCCTCCGGCACGAACACGACGTTGCCGATGGTGGGGAAGCCGGCGGCCACGGCGGACCGCACGCCGGGCGCCGAGTCCTCCACGGCCAGACCCTCGGCGCCGCCGCAGCCCAGCTCCCGCCCGGCGTGCCGGTAGATCGCCGGGTCCGGCTTGCCGGTGGGTACGGGCAGCGAGTCCTCGGCGCTGTAGCGCCGCTCCACCGGGATGAGCCCGGCCAGCCCGGTGGCGCGGAAGCAGGCCGCCAACCGGCTGCCCGCGCTGCTGCTCACCGCGGCGAGCGTGACGTGCGGGGCGAGCGTGCCGAGCACGTCCCGCACCTCCGGGTCCGGCCGCAGCACGTCCCCGAGGTGGGCGGTGACCCGGGTCTTCTCCTCGGCCACCCAGCGCTCCAGCGCGGCGGCGGTCAGCACCGGGCGGCCGGCCAGGGTCGGTCCCGGCGCGACGACCGCCTCCGGGCGCCCTCCGGCGACGGCCGCCTCGACGGGTACGCCGGAGGCGACGCAGAGGTCCACGGCCGTGGTGCGGAAGTTCCTGCCCGCGGAGCCGAGGCGCAACTGCTCGGCGGTGAGGGTGCCGGGCACCCCGTACGCGGCCAGGAACGCGTTGGCCACCTCGACCGAGGCGGCGAAGGCGGGCTCCTCGGACGGGAAGAGGTTGCCGTCGGCGTCGCACAGCAGCACCCGCACCGCGGACAGGTCGACGTCGGAGAACTGGATCACGGCGGACTCCTCGGGAGCGGGGACTGGTCCCGGCGGGCGGACGCGGTGCCCGCCGCGGGCAGGAGCTGGGCGGACTCCGCCACATCGGGTAGGTGATGGTGCCGTCGGGGAGCGTGAAGGGCTGGTGCGCGACGTAGCCGTGGCGGGCGTACAGGTCCCGCTTCGCCGGGGTGTTCGCCTCCGTGTAGGTGGGGAGCCGGGCCTGCACAGACCGGAGGAACAGGAGGCGCCGCGTCCGAAGCCCAACGCGGGTCACCGCCGGCCGCCGCGGGCACCCCGTCAGCCGGTGGACCGGCGACTCAGCGGTTGAGGTACGCGGCCAGGCCGCCGAGCTCCTCGCTGGCGATGAACACCGACCGCACGTTGAGGATGGCTTCCTCGACGTGGGCCTCACAACCCCACGCCGCGTCGCCCCACGAATCGGCGACCTTGATCCTGGCTGATGCGGTGCACCCCTGCGCGCCGCCGAGCTGGCAGTGCTCGGGATGCGGCCGGGCGGCCTGAGCGGCCGCGGCGACGCGCATCCGGTCCGCGAGATCCGCGGCGGCGGCGGCGCGGTGCTCGGCCTCGGCGCGCAGTTGCCGCTCCGCGCGTACCGCCTTGGCCAGCTCCTCATGCGCTGTCCGGGCGCGTGCCTCCGCGGCCGCCTTCGCCTGTTCGACGTGGTGGCGTTCGATGGCCAGGGCCGCGGTGCCGGCGAAGACCCGGGCCAGAGCGAGGTCGGTGTCCTGCGGGACGCGGGGGGTGCGGTGATACATGGCGAAGGTGCCCAACAGGCCGCCGTCGCGGGCCAGGATCGGTGTCGACCAGCACGCGGCGAGCCCGGCCTGCTCGGCCAGGTCCCGGAAGTCGTCCCAGAACGGGTCGGTGGCGATGTCGGTGACGATGACCGGTTCCCGCCGGTGCGCGGCGGTGCCGCACGAGCCGACACCCTCACCGGTGGCGATCCCGTCGATGGCCTCGTTGTAGAAGTCGGGCAGGCTCGGTGCGGCGCCGTGGCGCAGGTGCCGGCCGTCGGGATCGGCGAGCAGCACGGAGACGAGCATCTGCTGCGGTGCCAGGTTCTCGATGCAGCGCGCCATACCGCCGAGCACCTCGGTCAGGGGCGCCTGACGGGCGATCTGTTCCAGCATGGCGCGGTGTTCGACCATCAGCCGTTGGGCGTGCTTGACCTGGGTGGTCTCCACGCCGATCACGATGATCCCGGTCACCGTGCCACTGGCGTCGCGGCGCGGCTCGTAGGTGAAGTCGAAGAACGCCTCCCGCGCGTGCGGGCCGGCGCCCAGCACGACCCGGGCGTCACGGCCGGTGTAGGGCTCACCCGTGCGGTAGACCTCATCCAGCAGAGCGATGAAGCCCTGATCCGCCAGTTCGGGCATCAACTCGGCGATCGCGACCCCGGTGCGCGCCCGTTCGCCCCCGATGGCGGCGAAGAACGCCGGGTTCGCCGACTCCACCACATGCGTCGACCCCGCGAGCGACGCGAAAACGGCAATGGACTGCCCGAACAGCGCACGCAGATCCTCCTCCGCCGCCTGCCCGGCAACCGCCGAACTCGCCGCCGTCGACCGCTGGCCCGGTACCGCCGTCATGCTTGGTCCCCCCTCTCACGCACGGCTTCGTCGGAAGACTGATGGTTCGCCGCCCGGTGACGGCCGCCAGAGTACGGGGAAGGCCGCGAGGCCGCCGTGCGGCGTACCGGCAGGACCACCCGGGCAGCCTGAGCCGCCGGCGGCGGCGGGCACCCTGCACCGACCTCGTCAGGCGGGCCCTCGACCCGTGCGTGCCGGCCCGCCGGGCGACCGTTCGGAATCGGACCGGGGGCGACGTCGGTCCAGGCGGCGAGCAAGTTCAACCCCAGGGCGTACGCCGCGGCGCCCACCAGCAGGGCGACACTGGCACCGCGCCCCCAGTCGCCCACCAGCACGGCCGGCCCGACCCAGACATCCAGCGAGAGGCCGGCCAGTGCGATCGCCGTGCCGGCCGCGATCGGCGGGACGGCCCACAGCAGCCCGGGTGGCGCGTTGAACCGGTCGTCCTGGAGCAGCCCGGTCATGGTGGCGACGAACCAGCCCAGCAGGAGCAGGACCACGAGCGGCCAGCGCGTTGCGCGTCGCCGCAGGCGTCCGAGCAGCGCGCCGAGGCCGACGCCGGCGGCGGCGTAGAGCGGGTAGGCGGCCAGCTCACACAGGAGGACCCGGACCAGGACCGGGTCGTCGAGCGGCGGTGTCGTCAGGAAGGAGCCGGTGCGGGCCCGGGCGAGCGGGTACGCGACGGCGAAGCTCACACCTGCCAGGAGCACCGCGAGCGGAACCGCCACCGCGAGGGCCCTGGCCTGGGAATTCCGGCGGACGAGGGCGGCGCCCACCAGCAGCGCCAACAACTGTCCGCAAAGGAATCCCGAGGTGTGCCGGAAGATCCGCGTGGTGTAGATCCGCTCGTACTGCTGCGCGTCGCCCTGCGCGTCGTAGTTGACCCAGAAATCGTAGAAGCCGTCGTTGAGCGGCATGGCCGCGAGCACCAGCAGCGCCATCGCCGGCAACGACCAGACGGCCGGGTGCGTCACCGTGCGCCGCAGCGCCGGCAGACCCATACCCGCCATCCCCCGAAGCATCCGACAAGCCTTTCCCGTCCCGGACACGGTTCGGCAACGCGAGGGCCACCGATCGGGGCAACCCACTGATCCTACTGGGGCGTCAGCATTGAATTCGGTCCGCTCGATGCCAGATCGGCGCGGTGATCGGCAGTCAGCGCCGGTGTGGCAGGTGCCGGGCGGCTTGCGGCACGTCAGGCGAAGAAGCGGGTGAGGTGCCGGACGACGGCCTCGGGTTGTTCTTCGGCGAGGTAGTGGCCGCTGTCGACCACGGCGGCGACCTCGACGTCGGTGCCCTTGTCCGGCAGCAACGCCTTGAGGAGTTGGTAACCGCCTTCGCCGCCGCCGAGGCCCAGCAACGGTGCGCGTACGGGTCCGTAGATCTTCCCATCGGCGATGTCCTGGCCGAACGCCCGGTACCAGGCGTTGCCGGCGCGGATCGCCTCCTCGGTGGAGTAGGCGTGCGCGTAGATGTCCCGGTCGCGGTCGCTGATGGCGCTCGGGTCCTCGACCAGGTAGTCGATCATCCAGTCGACCAGCAGGCGGGAGCGGCCGGCGAGCAGGCGTTCAGGCAGGCCGGGGACCTGGTTGAACGCGAACCACCACAGGAACCGTCCCGGTCCGGCGTGGATGTCGCCGCCCACCTGCTGGCGCCCGGGCGCGGGCAGGAGTGAGTAGTTGTAGAACCGGTCGTCGGGGTGGGCGATGTCCAGGAGCGCTATCCGTCGTGTGCTTGCCGGGTGGTTGGCCGCGAAGGCGAAGGCGACCATGCCGCCGATGTCGTGTCCGGCGATATCGACCGTGTCGTGGCCGAGGTGGCGCGTGAGCGCGAGGATGTCGGCGGCCATCGTCCTCTTGTCGTATCCGTCCGCGGGCTTGTCCGAGCCGCCCATGCCCCGCAGGTCGACGGCGATGACCCGACGGCCTTCGGCGAGGGCGGGCATGATCTTGTGGAACTCCCACCACGTCTGCGGCCAGCCCGGCAGCAGGATCAGCGGCTCGCCTCGGCCGCCCGCCACGTAGTGCAGGCGGACGCCGTTGACCTCGGCGTGGCTGCTGACGAACCCGCCCTTGAGTGAGCGCGCCAGTTCGGCATTCGACAGGGTTTTCGACATGTGTCCTCCGGAACGCCTAGCTGTCGGCGGGCCGCCTGGCCGCGCTGCTCAGGAGGGCGAGCGCCGCGTCGCGGGCGTCGTTCGCGGCGCCGGGGCCTTCGAGATGGTCGGCGACCACGGTGGCGCCTTCCAGGAGCAGGAGAAGCTGCCGTCCCAGCACGGCGGGACGCGCGGCTCCGGCCCGGTCGGCGATCGTGGTGAAGAGGTCCAGGTAGCGGCCGAGATGGTTGGCGGCGACGGTGCTGGCCGGAGCCGCATGGTGCTGGGTGGCGGCGTTGACAATGGCGCAGCCGCGGAAGCCCGGCTCCCTGAACCAGACGCCGAGAGCGTCGAAGACCGCGGCGAGCTGGGCCGCCGGCTCGGTGCCCGCGTCGGTGGCAGCCTGCGCCAGCCAGCGCGTGACGCGGTCACTGCGGGCTTCGAGGACGGAGCGGATGAGCCCATCCTTGGACCCGAAGTGGCGGTACAGCGTCTCCTTGGAGATGCCCGCCTCGGCGCACAGCTCCGCGATGCCCACGCCGTCGAGCCCGTGCTCGTAGAGCATGCCCTCCGCCGAGCGGAGGATCGCGGCCCGGGTGCGGCCAGGGTCGAGGCTGCTGCCTTTGGGAACGGGCACGGGAGAGATGGTACCAGTCGGCCCGATGTGCTGCTAGCGTCTCATCGAACCGACCGGAACCATCTAGGGAGCAGCCGTGTCAGATCCCCTCGTCACCGAAACCGTCGACGCCCAGGGACCCGCCGCGCGCACCGTGCCCGTCACCTTCCCGAGCGCGGGCGCCACGCTGCTGGGCGTCCTGCATCTGCCGGCCGGGGCGGGTCCGCACCCCGGCGTGGTCCTGCTGCACGGCTTCCCGGGACATGAGCGGAACTTCGACCTCGCGCAGGCGTTGCGGCGAGCCGGATACGCGGCGCTGGTGTTCCACTACCGCGGCTCATGGGGGATGGACGGCACCTGGTCGTGGACCCATGTGCTGGAGGACTCCGCCCGCGTGGTCGCCCGCCTGCGTGAGCCCGAGGTTGCCACGGCCCACGCTCTCGACCCGGGCCGGCTGGCCGTCATCGGCCACAGCCTGGGCGGCTTCGCCGCGCTGATGACCGCGGCCGCCGATCCCGGTGTGGCCGCAGTCGGTTCGGTGGCCGGGTTCGACCTCGGTACGGCCGCCGCCGCCTGCCGGAGCGACCCGGCCGCGCGAGCCGCCTACCTCGCCGACTGGGCGGGTGAACTACTGCCCCTGCGCGGCACGAGCGCGCAGGCGCTGGTCGCGGAGATGGAGGAGGCAGGGGACGCGTGGAGCCTGGCGCGCCTCGCGCCACGGCTGGCCACCCGCCCGGTGCTGCTGATCGGCACCGACCGCGACGTCGTCACCCCCGCCGGTGTCCACCACGGGCCGCTGGTGGACGCCTACCTCGCCCACCCCGTCACCGGACTCGAGCACCACGTCTTCCCCACCGACCACGCCCTGTCCGACCATCGAGTCGCCCTCGCCCGTACGGTGATCGCCTTCCTCGACCGGCACCTGAAGGACGCCATCCGGTGAACCGGATCCGCGCCGCTGCCGGGGCCCCGCGCTCGCGCTCCCGCCGGGCCCCGAGGGTGTACTGGACCGCCGCGCGACTCGCCCTGGGAACCGCGTCGGCCCTGGGGATCTCCCGATTCGCCTACGGTCTGCTCCTGCCGGCCATGCGGACCGATCTCGGGTGGAGCCTTGCCCGAGCCGGTGCCCTGACCACCGCCAACAGCGTGGGATACCTGCTGGGCGCCGCGTTTGCCGGCGTCGCCGCGCGGCGCTGGGGTTCCACCGCGACCTTCCGGTTGGGCATGCTGGTCACGGCCCTTGCCCTGGCCGCCACCGCGGTGAGCAGCGCATACCTGGCGCTGCTCACCGCACGCGCGGCGGCGGGTGCCGGCGGCGCCCTGGTCTTCGTCGCCGGAGGCGTGATCGCCTCGCGCAGCGCCGCCGCCGCGCGTTCAGCCGCACCCATCACGATCTACTTCGCCGGGGCCGGGCTGGGCATCGCCGTCAGCGCGGCCTGGCTTCCGAGCCTGGCGACGTACGCCCCGCACGCATGGCCGCTGGCCTGGACCGGACTGGCCGTCTGTGCCCTCGCGGCCACCGCCGTCAGCTGGGCCGCCGCCCGCGTCGACGAACCCGAGCCGCAGCTCACGACAGGTCGACGCGAGATCCGGCACCTGTGGCGCACCGCCGTCGCCTACCTGCTCTTCGCAGCCGGATACATCGCCTACGTCACCTTCCTGTCAGCCGCCCTGACCCAGGAAGCCGTGCCCACCTGGCAGGTCAGCACACTGTGGGCCCTCCTGGGGATCAGTGCCGTGGTCGCGCCGCCCATGTGGAGCCCACTCATCGGCGCATGGCCGCCGGCGCGTGTCCTCACCACCGTGCTGGCCCTCCTCGCCGGCGCGAGCGCGCTGCCCCTTGCCAGCTCGTCATACGTTGTCCTCGTCGTCTCGGTCGTGTTCTACGGCGGCACGTTCATGACTGTTCCGGCCGCCGTCACCGCGACGATCCGTGGCGCGACCCGCCCTGAAGACTGGGCTCCCACCCTCGCCGCTTTCACCACGGTCTTCGCCGCCGGCCAGACCGTCGGCCCGTGGGCGGCCGGAACCATCGCCGATCACACCTCGGCCGACGCCACGCTCGTCTGGGCGGCCGCGCTGTGCGCCGCAGCCACCCTCGTCGCCGCAACCCGGCGGCCTCGGATCAACAGCCGGGGTCCAGCGGGCGCCGTACGACGTGCTCACCGAAAGCGTGGGCGGGTGGACCTGGGTGCAGGGTGACTCGGTCGTCAGGTGCAACGGCAGCGGCCCCGCCCGCCGGCATCGTGGTGGTGTTCCCACCGCGGGACCCGATCGGGACCGCCCAGTCGACCACGCCGCGGCGCACGGCGTCGTCGGAACCGGTCGTCCGCGACGCCGCGCCGGCGTACCTGAAACGCTGACCGATCAGCCGCGCCGTAACGGCCGGCGGAACGATCAGTCCCCGCTCGGGCCGGCCGTAGCGGCCCCGCCCTGCTCTCTGCTGTTCCTGTCGTCCAGCCAGCGCTCGAATTCGACGGCGACGATCCGCTCGTCGTGCAGCCCGGCTGCGGCGCCGGACGCCAGCCAGACGATGGGCGGGCCCATCACCGCCGGCTCCAGGAACTGTCGTCCCTCGGGTACGGCGTCGGGCGGCAACATGCCCGTCACGGTCGGGCCCCCGGGCAGCAGCAGGTTGACGGTGACCCCCGTGTCCCGCAGGTCGGCAGCCATGATCCGGGAGAGCGACTCACTGCCGGCGCGTGAGGGCCCGTAGGGGACGAAGCCCGCACGCTGCATGGTCGATTCACTCACCGAGATGTTGACGATGCGCCCGCCACCCGCGGCCAGCATCCGCGGCGTGACCTCCCGCGCCACCAGGAAGTAACCGGTCAGGTTCGTCTCGATCACCGCGCGGAAGCCATCGGCAGGAACCTCCCAGAACGCCTGCCGGTGCGTCATGAAGCGCGGGTTGACCGTCCGCATGCCGATCCCGGCATTGTTGACCAGCATGTCGATGCCGCCGAGCCGCGACCACGCCTGGTCGACCGCGGTTGTCACCGACGACTCGTCCCGCACGTCCAGGCCGATGCCGAACGCCCGGGGAAGTTCAGCGGCGACCGAGCGCGCGCGCTCGGCGGATCGGCCGGTCAACGCGACCGTGGCCCCCGCCCCGGCCAGGGCGGCGGCCATGGCGAGTCCCAGTCCGCTCGTCCCGCCGGTCACCAACACCTTCATCGGGATGCTCCCGTCCCACGAACCGCTGGCCCGTGGTCGGCCCCCGCGGTCTCTCCAGCAGCACTCATCAGCGAGACGCTAGGAACTAGAGCATGGTCCAAGTCAAGCGGCCGTACCGGGATTCGGGTGCTCGGGGTGGCTCCTGGGCTGGGTGAACAGGGGCCAGGGCGAGGTGGGCGAACGGGGGGCACTCCCTGCCACCCCAGGTGAACGTCCAGGTCGCTAAACTAGGCCCTCGCGCCCTCGTAGCTCAGGGGATAGAGCATCGGTTTCCTAAACCGTGTGTCGCAGGTTCGAATCCTGCCGGGGGCACCAGGTCAAACCCTTGATCAACGATCACTGTTCCGCCTGCCGGAGCTTGGCGCCACCCCCGCCACACTCCCGGTGAGGGCGCCTCGCCAAGCGGCCGGCCGTATCACCCGTCGGTGCGCCGGACGTAGTGGCGCACCGGGTGGCCGGTGGTGAAGCCCTCCGACTCGTACAGGGTCTGTGCGGAGGTGTTGCTCTCGTCGGTGCTGAGGATGACGCGAGCGGCGCCGGCGGATCGGGCCAGGTCGACGACCATTCGGACCAGAGCCCGCCCGACCCCCAGACGGCGCGCATGCGGGCTCACGAAGAGATCGTTGAGGATCCACACCGGAGCCATGGAAACGGAGGAGAACGACCGGTAGACCTGAGCAAAACCGAGCAGCGCGGGCTCGCCCTCCATCCTCGCGGCGAGGATGATCGACTCATCTCGCTTGAGCCGTTCCATCAGGAACGCTCTTGCCGCTTCCGGTCCGCTCGGGCGTTTGTAGAACTCCAGGTATCCGAGGAAGAGCTCGGTGACCTCATCGACCGCGTCGAGTCCGATTCGCTTGATGTCGACAGGCCTGGTTGGAAGTTCTGCCCCCACCGTCGTCCTCCATCCCCGTTCAGCACCTGGTCGCCGTCGTCAAGCGGGGAAGGTAGCAACCGACGGCAGGATCGGTGATCACGGGCACCCTGGCGGCGTTCAGCGGCTGGCTCGGCTGCGCTCTGCTGGCCTGGGGTCTCCTCATGATGCTGTACTCGTAGCCGGAGATCTCACGGATCGGCTGGCCGCGGGACACGACAGCCGGGAGGGAGTCGCTCGATGGCCGACATCATGATCCGGCCGATGACGGCGGAGGACGCCGACGCGGTGCTGGCGATCTACCAGGCCGGGCTCGACGCCGGCGACGCCAGCTTCGAGATCACGGCTCCCACCTGGCCGGAGTTCGACGCCGTCCGGCTGCCCGACCACCGGTTCGTCGCCGTCGACGGCGACGGCGCCGTCGTCGGTTGGGTCGCCGTCTCGCCGACCTCGACCCGTGCCGTGTACGCGGGGGTGGTGGAGCACTCCGTGTACGTGAGCCCGGCCGCCCAGGGGCGGGGCGTCGGCCGGCTGCTGCTGGACGCGTTGATCGCCGCCACCGAGGCGGCGGGTGTGTGGACCGTGCAGTCCGGTGTCTTCCCCGAGAACGCGGCAAGCCTCGCCCTGCACCGCCGGGCGGGCTTCCGGGTCGTCGGTACGCGGGAGCGGGTCGGCCGGCAGCACGGCCGGTGGCGGGACGTCGTCCTCGTGGAGCGGCGCAGCCCGGCGGTCGACTGACCGTGCGGGCGGAGTCGCCGGTCAGCCGGTCAGGCGGTAGACGGAGACGTGGGACCGGGACTCCTCGGTGAACTCGGCCCCGGACCAGTCCGCGTGCCGGGACTCCAGCTCGAAGCCGGCCAGCTGGCCCATCAGGTCCAGCTCGGCGGGCCAGATGTAGCGGTGCGGGCTGCGGGACACCCGCGCCTCGCGGCCCTCGCCGAACCGGAAGTGGTGCGACACGACCTGCTGGCGCAGCACGTCGTAGGTGTCCAGGCCGATGTAGCCGGGATCGGCGTGCCACACCGTCGCCCGCACGCCCGGGGGCAGCTTGCGCAGCTCGGGCACCCACAGCTCGATGACGAACCGCCCGCCCGGGCCGAGGTGGCGGGCCGCGTTGCGGAAGCAGGCGACCTGTTCCGCCTGGTCGAGCAGGTTGGAGATGGTGTTGTAGACCAGGTAGACGAGGGTGAAGTCGCCGGGTGCCGTGGCCGTCGCCATGTCGCCGACGACCACCGGGATCGTAGCCTCGTCGGCCTTCGTCCGGAGCTGCTCGATCATCGGTACGGACAGCTCGATCCCGGTGACCGGCACGCCGCGTTCCGCCAGCGGGACGGCCACCCGGCCGGTGCCGACGGCGAACTCGAGGGCGCGTCCGCCACCGGCGAGCGCGGCGAGGCGGTCCACCGTGGGTCCGAGGACCTCCGGCGCGAACATCCCGGTGCCCGGTGTGTCATAGCGCTGCGCCGTCTCGGCGTCCCAGATCTCGTCCTGTCGCACGGTGCCACGATCGTCGTCGATGCCGGCCCTGTCCAACGGGTTTTCAGGGTGCGTGCCGGGCGGCGGACGGGCCTGACGGGCCTCCGGAACGGGCCGATTTCCTCCGGTCCGCGCTGTTAACCTGCGTGCGAGGGGCTGCGCTGTGTGGTCGGCGGCCTCGACCGGGCGCCAGCCCCGGGCCATCGGGGTGGCAGTGGGTCAGTCGGTACCCTGCTAGTCCTGGCCTGCCCGCGACGACATGGTGGTACTTCGTGAACGATCTTCGAGTGGTGGCGTTCGACCTGGACGACACGCTGGCGGTTTCCAAGTCCCAGATCGATCGTCGGATGGCGGAGCTCCTCGGCCACCTGCTCACCGAGGTGGATGTGCTGGTCATCTCCGGTGGCCGGTTCGAGCAGTTCGAGGCGCAGATGCTCGCGCACCTGGACCTGACCGAGGAGCAGCGCGGCCGGCTGCACCTGATGCCGACCTGCGGCACCCGCTACTACCGGTGGCGGGACGGGGACTGGCGGCAGGTCTACGCCGAGGACCTGAGCGAGGCCGACAAGATCCGGGTCGTCGCCGCGCTCACCGAGTCGGCGCAGGCGCTCGACCTCTGGGAGCCGAAGACCTGGGGCGACATCATCGAGGACCGGGGCAGCCAGATCACCTTCTCGGCGCTGGGCCAGTCCGCGCCGCCGGCGGAGAAGTACGGCTGGGACCCGGACGGCAGCAAGAAGAAGCGGCTGCGGGACGCGGTCGCCGCGAAGCTGCCCGACCTGGAGGTCCGGGGTGGCGGCTCGACCTCGATCGACGTCACCCGCAAGGGCGTGGACAAGGCGTACGGCATGCGGAAGCTGCTGGAGTGCCTGGACCTGAAGATCGACAACGTGCTCTTCGTCGGTGACCGGCTCGACGTGGGCGGCAACGACTACCCGGTGAAGGCCATGGGCATCCGGTGCGTCGCCGTCACCCGCTGGGAGGAGACGGCCGACTACGTGGAGAGCCTCGTCGACGACCTGGTGAAGCTGCGGACCGAGCCGGCCTGACCGCCGCCCCCGGGTCGAGGGGGCGGCGGCCAGTGCGGGCGTCAGAGGGCGGCGCGGATCGCCTCGGCGAGCGTGGTGGGGGTGCGGCCGATCAGCCGCGCGAGGTCGTCGCCGACCTCCAGCTCGCCCTGGGCGATGCCCCGGTCGGCGTCGGCGAGCAGGGCCGCGTACCCCTCGGGCACGCCGGCCGCGACCAGCAGCTCGGTGTACTTGTCCACCGGCAGGTCGAGGTAGGAGACCGTGGCGCCGGCCTGCCGGGTGACCTCGGCGGCCAGCTCGGTCATGGTGAACGGGGCGCCGCCCAGCTCGTACACCGCTCCGGCCTGGTCGGCGGCGGTGAGCACCGCCGCGGCGGCCGCGGCGTAGTCGGCGCGGGTGGCGGCGCTGACCCGGCCGTCACCGGCCGCGCCCGCGACCCCGTGCCGGAGGTACGTGGGGAGCTGGCCGGTGTAGTTCTCCAGGTACCAGCTGTTGCGCAGGAACACGTGCGGCAGGCCCGAGTCGCGGATGAGCTGCTCGGTCGCCTGGTGTTCGGCGGCGAGCGCCAGCGTGGACGTGTCCGCCTTCGCGATGCTGGTGTAGACGATCAGCCCGACGCCGGCCTCCCGGGCGGCGGTGACCACGTTGCCGTGCTGCACCACCCGCCGGCCGACCTCGCTGCCGGAGACGAACATCAGCTTCTCGGCGCCCGCGAAGGCGGCCCGCAGCGAATCGGGGTTCTCGTAGTCGGCCCGCCGGGTCGCCACGCCCCGCTCGGCGAGGCCGGCGAGCCGGTCGGTGTCCCGGCCGAGCGCCACGATCCGGTCGGCGGGTACGCCCCGGTCGAGCAACGACTCGATGATCAGGCGGCCGAGCGGGCCGGTGGCGCCGGTGACGACGATGGACATGAGTGCTCCCTGGTGTGGCGACGTCAGCTGTCTTCCCTCGCCAACGGGAACAACTCCCCGTTACTTCCCGTTGGAGAGTAGGCACCTTCAAGTTCGGTACGCACTGAAAGAGAGTGGCCACGTGCAGGCGGACCCGTTCAACCGGAACTGCGGCAGCCGAAAGGTCCTGGACCGGATCGGCGACCGCTGGAGCGTGCTGGTCGTGCTCACCCTCGCCGGCGGCGACAAGCGCTACGGTGAGCTGGCCGCGCGGATCGACGGGATCAGCCAGAAGATGCTCACCCAGACCCTGCGCGGCCTGGAGCGCGACGGCATCGTCACCCGCACCGTGCACGCCAGCGTGCCGCCGCGGGTCGACTACGCGCTCACCGACCTGGGCCGCAGTCTGCTCGACCTGGTCGCCGGCCTGGAGGCGTGGGCCACCACCCACCTGACCGAGGTGGAGTCCGCCCGGGCCCGCTACGACGCCCGGAGCTAGTTCCGGAACCGGAGCCGAGTCTGGCGGGATCGATGTCGATGCGGTAGGAACGCGCAGAGAGCGCTCTCCGTCCCCATCACCGAACAGGCAGGCAGATGAGACCAGTAGACCCCTCCCGCCGCCGCTTCCTCGCCCTCACCGCCGCCTCGGCGGCGTCCGTCACCGCCCTCGGGCTCCCGGCCGCATCCGCCGCCGCGTCCCCGGCCGGCCACGGCGACGGCGCCGAGCCGGACTTCGGCCCCAACGTCTTCGTGTACGACCCGGCCACCCCGGTCGAGGAGATCCAGTCCAACCTGGACCGGCTCTTCGCCACCCAGGAGCACAACGAGATGGGCTTCGACCGCTACGCCGTGCTGTTCAAGCCCGGCCGGTACGAGGTGAACGCCCGCCTCGGCTACTACACGACCGTGGCGGGCCTCGGCGCGCACCCCGACGACGTGGAGATCCACGGTGCGGTGCGGGTGATCGGGCAGCCCGACCCGAACTCGGAGGCCGGCATCTCCGCGCTGACCAACTTCTGGCGCTCGGCGGAGAACCTCGCCGTCAGCCCGACCGACTGGTCGAACCAGTGGGCGGTCTCCCAGGCGTCCCCGATGCGCCGGGTGCACATCAAGGGCATCCTCTGGCTGGAGCCCGGCAACGGCGGCTTCTCCAGTGGCGGCTACATCGCCGACTCCAAGGTGGACGGCATCACCATCAACGGCTCCCAGCAGCAGTGGCTGACCCGGGACAGCGAACTCGGCGGCGACTGGACCAACGGGGTCTGGAACCAGGTCTTCTCCGGCGTCGTCGGCGCGCCCGCGCAGGGCTTCCCGAACCCGCCGTACACGACGCTGCCGACCAGCCCGGTGACCCGGGAGAAGCCGTACCTCTTCGTGGACGGCGCGGGCCGCTGGCGGGTGGCCGTTCCCCGGCTGCGCCGCGACACCGCGGGCACCACCTGGGCCGCCGGCGCCCCGCCGGTGCCGTCGCTGCCGCTGTCCGACTTCTTCATCGCCAGGCCCACTGACTCGGCCAAGCGGATCAACCAGGAACTCTCGCGGGGGCGGCACCTGCTGCTCACCCCGGGCGTCTACCAGCTGGACCGGGCGCTGCGGGTCAAGCGTCCGGACACCGTCGTGCTCGGCCTCGGCATGCCGAGCCTCGCCCCGACCACCGGCGACGCCGCCCTGCGGGTCGAGGACGTGGACGGCGTCCGGATCGCCGGTGTGCTCGTCGACGCCGGGCCGGTCGAGTCGGACGTGCTCGTCGAGATCGGCAACCGGCACGGCCACCGGTCGCACGCCGGAAACCCGATCTCGCTCCAGGACGTCTTCTTCCGCATCGGCGGCCCGTACGCGGGCCGGGCGGTGACCAGCCTCGTGGTGAACAGCCGGCACACCCTGATCGACAACATCTGGGCCTGGCGCGGCGACCACGGCAGGCCCGGCACCATCGGGTGGGCCGTGAACACCGCCGACACCGGCGTGGTGGTCAACGGCGACGACGTGACCGCCTACGGGCTCTTCGTCGAGCACTACCAGCGCTGGCAGACCATCTGGAACGGCGAGCGCGGCCGGACCGTCTTCTACCAGAGCGAGCTGCCCTACGACCCGCCGAGCCAGGCGGCCTGGCGCAGCCCGACCGGCAACGGCTGGGCCTCCTACAAGATCGCCGACCACGTGCGCGAGCACGAGGCGTGGGGGCTGGGCGTCTACTCGTACTTCAACCAGCAGGTGGACATCCGCTGCGACCGGGCCATCGAGGCGCCGCGGCGGGCCGGCGTGCGGTTCCACGACGCGATCACCGTGTTCCTGGACGGCAGCGGCGGCATCGAGCGCACCGTCAACGAGGCCGGCACCCCGGTGGTCGGCTCGTACGGCACCAGCCCGGTGGTCAGCTACCCCTGAGCCGCCCGACCGGACCCCCGGCCGGCTCCCCTACGGCCGGCCGGGGTGACCGGGCGATGTAACGAGAATTCGTCGGAACACGCTGCGGCCCGCACCCCGTGCGGGCGTGGTGTGCCGGTCATAGGCTCGCGTACATCGAGGACCGGCGCTCGCGGCCACCCCGGACCGGGGTGTCGGACGCGAACTGAGGGGGCGCGTCCGCCGCCGGCCGCCGTCGCCGTCCCGGACACCAGCTCGCACCGGAGGACTCTTTGCGTCGTTCCGCATTTCTCACCTGCCTGGGCGCCGCCACGCTGGCGGCGGTCCTGGCCGGCGCCGGCCCCGCGTCGGCCATCAACACCTACAACGCCCAACCCGCGCCGGAGCGCACCGAGGTCGGCGCCATGCTGGCCCTCTGGGACCGCGACGGCGACGGTGTCTCGGAGACCATCGACTGGTACTGCTCCGGCACCATGGTCGACCGGAACACCTTCCTCACCGCCGCGCACTGCACCACCGACTGGTCGCCCGGCGTGCGCTTCTTCGTCTCACTGGCCCAGGACGTGCAGGGTGCGCTCGACTCGGCCAGGGCCGCCGGCCTCAGCCCGGCGCAGACCGCCGCCCAGGTCGGGGTCGAGGGCACCGAGCACACCAGCCCGGACTACCCCGGCAACTCCGCCGACGCACACGACATCGCGGTCATCGAGTTCTCCGACGGTCAGGCCGCCGAGCTGGCGAAGCGGTGGCCGTTCACCCCGGCGACGCTGCCCGCCGCGGGCCAGCTCGACGCGCTGGGCTCCCGCGCGCTGGACGCTGCGACCTGGGTGGTCGCCGGCTACGGCACCGAGGAGGCCGCCCGCGGGCCGGGCGGGCAGACCCACCCCGGCGGCGGCGTCCGCAACAAGGCCGAGGTCGGCTTCAACGCGTTGAACAAGACCTGGGTACGGCTGGCGATGAACGAGAGCCGCGACTACGGCGGCGCCTGCTACGGCGACTCCGGCGGCCCGAACTTCGTCACCATCGGCGGTCAGCGGGTGCTCGCCGCCACCACCATCACCGGCGACGGCCCCTGCTACGCGACCAACGTGGCATACCGGCTGGACGCGCCGACCGCGCGGGACTTCCTCGACGAGTTCGTCGACCTGCCCTGAGCTGACGCACGACCGGCGGCCGGCGGGAGCACCCCGCCGGCCGCCCCCGTTCGTCGGCCGTCCCGCTCAGGCGGGGAGCTGCTCGGCGCGGGTGACCACCTGGTCGATCAGGCCGTACTCGCGGGCCTCCTCGGCCGTGAACCAGCGGTCCCGGTCCCAGTCGCGCTGGATCTCGTCCAGCGTGTGCCCACTGTGCTGGGCGATGAGCTCCTGCATGGTCCGCTTCACGTGCAGCATGTTCTCCGCCTGGATGGTGATGTCGGCCGCCGTGCCGCCCATCCCGCCGGACGGCTGGTGCATCATCACCCGCGAGTGCGGCAGCGCGAACCGCTTCCCCGCCGCGCCGGCGCAGAGCAGGAACTGCCCCATCGAGCCGGCCATCCCGAGGGCCAGCGTGGCCACGTCGTTCTTGACGTAGCGCATGGTGTCGTAGACGGCCATCCCGGCACTGACCGAGCCGCCCGGGGAGTTGATGTAGAGGAAGATGTCCCGCTCCGGGTCCTCGGCGGCCAGCAGCAGGATCTGCGCGCAGATCTGGTTGGCCGAGGCGTCGGTGACCTCGGTGCCGAGGAAGATGATCCGCTCCTTGAGCAGCTTCTCGAAGACCCGGTCGCCGAGGGTCGGTTGCCCCTCGTCCAGCATCCAGATGCCGTATCCCATGACCTGACCACCCTCCGTGCCGCCGGTGGGCGAGGGACCGCCCGGCAACCGGCGGTCTCCAGCCTCCGGCGGCCGGCACCCCGCGGCCCAGCGTTTCTGCCCGGGGCAGATCCGCCGTGGGCAGAACCGGCCGGGCCTAGGCGGCGGCCAGCCGCCGCCGGCCCGCCCGGGCCCGTCGCCGGGCCAGCGTGACCGAGGTACGCGGACGGTGGCGGGCGGCCGGCGCGGAGGGGATCAGCCAGATGCGGGTGCCGGTGCCGAACGCGGTGGGGGAGGCGTACCCGAGGTCCGGGCCGACCGGCTCGGGCGCGGTGCCCGCCGGCCGCAGCGCCCCGCCGAGCAGCGGGGTCGGCGCGACCGGCCGGCGGGTGGCGTGCAGCCGCGGCCCGCCGACCCGCAGCTGCGGGCCGGTCCGGGTGGCCGGCACCCGGTCGAGCCGGGCCAGCGTCACCCCGGAGGCCACCGGCGCCCGACGCTCGACCCGCCGCAGCTCGTCGCGGGCCTCCTCGAGCAGGTCGGAGAGGTGGATGCCGAGGGCGCGGCAGATCGCCGCCAGCACCTCGGAGGAGGCCTCCTTGCGGCCCCGTTCGACCTCGGAGAGGTAGGGCAGGGAGACGCCGGCCGCCAGCGCCACCTCGCGCAGGGTGCGGCCCTGACGCAGGCGCACCCGGCGAAGCACCCCACCGATCACCCGTCGCAGCAACGACATGCGGGCCTCCTCGCGGTCGTCGTCCCCCGGATGTCCCCATCATGCCCCGTCCCGGCGACGGAGACCGGCCCGGCCGCCCCCGTGCTGCCGACCGGGACCACCTGGGTTCAGCGCCAGACCACCGCCCGGCCGTGCCAGCTCGGCGAGACATAGTCCGCCTGGCCGACGATCAGACCCTGGTCGTTGACGTTGATCGCCCGGCTGCCCACCGCACCGCTGGGCAGCGGCAGCAGTTGCGAGGTCGCTGACGGGTCCGGCCAGATCATCGCCCGGTCGCCGTGGCCCTCGGTGCCGATCACCAGGCCCGAGTCGTTGACAGCCTGGGCGGTGGGGGAGACGGCGGTGGTGGCCAGCCGGCGCATGGTCGAGCCGTCCCAGAAGAAGGCGGCGAACACGCCGTCGGCGGTCCAACTGGTGCCGACCACGTGGCCGAGGTTGTTGATGCCGTTCGCCGTGCTGGTGGCTCCGCCGAGGGTGCCGAGCGGCCGGGTCACCCCGTCTCGCCAGACGAACGCCTGGTAGTCGTCGGGCGCCGGGTCGTCCCACTCCTGCCAGCCGTAGGTGCCCGCGACCGTGCCCGCCTCGTTGACCGCGGTCGCGCTCGCCCCGGGCGGCACGTCGATGGTGATCTCCGTGGCCCCGGTCCGGACGAAGGCCCGGCGGCCCGAGAAGCTGTCGGTGACGTGGTAGACGCCGACCACCCGGTCGCCGGCCGTGTCGTACGCGATGGAGAAGATGCCGCCGGTCAGGCCGAGGTCCTGGATCCTTCCGTCCACCCACGCGACGGCGTGGCCCCTGCCCTCGGAGTCCTGGCTGGTACCCACGATCCGGCCCTGCTCGTCGATGGCCTCGGCCTGGCTGTTCAGCCCGCCCAGGGTGCCCAGGTCCTCGATCCGGCCGTCCACCCAGCGCACCGCGTGCCAGTAGCCGCTGGCCAGGCGGGCCGATCCCACCACCACCCCCGGCCCGTTGACGTCTGACGCCGAGGTGTCGAGGCCGTCGAGCGACGGCAGCACGACGGCCATCCGGTCCGCCGTCGGCATCGTGGCCGTTGTGGTCGGCGTCGGTGAACCGGTCGGCGATGGCGTACCGGTCGGCGAGGGGGTGGCGGTCGGTGGCGGTGTGCTGGTCGGCGATGGTGAGGCGGTGGGCTTGGGCCGGGGTGGCCGGGTCGCCTCGGTCGGTCGGGGCCGCGGCCGATCATCCGGGCGGCTCGCCACCGCCGGTGTCGCGCCGGCCAGCAGCATCCCGAGAGCCACGCCCCCCGTGGCCAGTGCCGTACGTGTCCGCATCCGGGTTCTCCCTCGTCAGGACGGTCGTCCCCCGAGTCTCACCCGCCATGACGGCGATAAATGTGACGAGATCCTTACCGGTGGTACGCCCGCTCGGGTGATCGTCGCCCCGGCCGGCCGGATCCCGGCGTACCCGCTATGTTGTGGGCGTGCAGGCGACGGTGGCGGAGCAGGGCCGACGGTGATCCATTTTCCCGCGCAGCGGCGGGGGCCGCTGAGCGCGCTGAGTCTGCGCCTGCTCGCCGCCCTGGGCCTGGTCCTCGCCGTGGTGGCGGCGGTCTGGATCGACCGCGACGGCTACCGCGACGTCAACGAGGACGGCCTCACCCTCCTCGACTGCTTCTACTACGCGGTGGTCTCGCTCTCCACCACGGGCTACGGCGACATCACCCCGGCGGCCTCCTCGGCGCGCCTCGTGAACGTCCTGTTCGTCACCCCCGCCCGGGTGCTCTTCCTGATCATCCTGGTCGGCACCACCCTGGAAGTCCTGACCGAGCAGTACCGGACCGGGCGTCGCCTGAATCGGTGGAGGAGAGTCGTGAAGGATCACGTGATCATCTGCGGCTACGGCACCAAGGGCCGTAGCGCCGTCTCCGCGCTGCTCGAGAACGGTCTGGACAAGTCCAAGATCGTGGTGGTCGAGCGGAGCGGCGCCGCGCTGCGGCAGGCCACCTCGGCCGGGCTGGTCGCCATCGAGGGCTCGGCCACCCGCTCGTCGGTGCTGGAGGAGGCGCACGTCCGCACCGCCAAGTCGGTCATCATCGCGACCGACAGCGACGACGCCTCGGTGCTGGTGGCGCTGACCGTCCGGCAGCTCACCGCCGGCCAGGTGCGGATCATCGCGGCGGTCCGGGAGGCGGAGAACGCGCCGCTGCTCAAGCAGAGCGGGGCGCACCACGTGATCGTCTCCTCGGCGACGGCCGGCCGCCTGCTCGGCCTGTCCACCTCCGCGCCGCCGCTGATCGACGTGGTGGAGGACCTGCTCACCCCCGGCCAGGGCATGGCGCTGGCCATGCGCTCGGCCGAGCGCAGCGAGGTGGGCCGGTCGCCCCGTGAGCTGGAGTCGCTCGTCATCGCCCTGGTCCGCCGGGGCAAGGTGGTCGCGCTGAACGACAAGGCCGGCGCGGTGATCGAGACCGGCGACATGCTGGTCCACGTCCGGGACGACCGGCCGCAGTCCGCCGCGACGGTCTGACCCTCTCCTGACCCGCCCGCCGGCCCGGCGGTCAGCAGATCGGGTCCGGCTCGTCTCCGGACGCCTCGACGCAGCTCAGCGGGCGGCCGCTGCTCGCCCGGCGGAGCAGTTCGTAGAGGGTGTCCCGCTCGGCCGGCTGCAGCGCGCCGAGCACCTCGTCCTCGACCCCGGCCAGGGCGCACTCGGCCTCACGGAGCCGCTTCGTGCCCGCCGCGGTGAGGCTCACCACGTGGCGCCGGCGGTCCTCGGGTGACCGCCGCCGCTCGACCAGGCCCTCCGCCTCCAGGTCGTTGAGCAGCCCGACCACGTTCGTGCCGTCGATCTGCAGCGTGCCGGCCAGCGCCTGCTGGCCGATGCCGCCCGACTCCCGCAGCACGGTGAGCGCGACGAGGTGCCGGGGGCGCAGGCCGAGGGGCGCCAGCACCGACTCGGAGCGCAGCCGCATCCGCCGGGCCAGATGGTCGAGCAGCGGCCCGGAGCGGTGCTCCGACTCCTCGACCGGCACGGCTGGCATGTGACCCAGTTTACGCACGGCATGGAACATCGGCCTGCTATAAATGGTTGGCGCTACACAAACGATCTGTGGAGGGTTAATCGCATGGCACACCTGTTGTACATCGACTCCAGCATCCGGGGCGAGCACTCGGTCAGCCGGCGGCTCACCGCGCGGGCCGCCGCCGCGTGGCGCGCCGCAAACCCGGGCGGCACGGTCACCCACCGCGACCTCGGCCGGGAGCCGCTGCCCCATCTCGATGAGGCCAGCGGCCTGGCACGGATGGTGCCGGCGGAGCAGCACACCCCGGCGCAGCGCGCGTCCTGGCAGCTGAGCGAGCAGCTGGTGGGCGAGGTGAAGCGGGCCGACACGATCCTGCTCGGCCTGCCGCTCTACAACTACGGAGCGCCGAGCAGCGTGAAGACGTGGGTCGACCACCTCATCGCGCCGGGCATCGCGTACGACCCGGCCACCGGGGCCGGCCTGCTCGGCGGGCGCGAGTTCATCGTGCTGGGCACCCGGGGTGGCGGCTACGGCCCGGGCACCCCGCGCGAGGGCTGGGACCACGCCGAGCCCTGGCTGCCGCACGGCCTGTCGATGACCGGCCTGGAGCCGCGCTTCATCTCGGCCGAGCTGACCCTGGCGCCGGTCACCCCGGCCATGGCCGAGCTGATCCCGCTGCACGAGCAGAGCCTCGCGGCGGCCGAGCGGGCCATCGACGAGCTGTGGGTGCCGGCCGCCGCGGTGGCCTGACCCGACCATGAAAGGGCGGGCCGTCCCCTCGGGGAACGGCCCGCCCTTCTCGGTCGTCAGGGACGCGTCAGAGGATCGTCCAGGTGTCGCCGGCGGACAGCAGCCCGGCGAGCTGCTGCTCCGGGGTCTGGTCGACGTCGGCCTTCGCCGCCGCGACCTGCTCCTGCACCACCCGGTCGTAGGAGGAGCGGGTCACCGAGCGGAACACGCCGATCGGGGTGTTCCGCAGGTCCAGGCCGGGCAGCCGGGACAGCGCGAAGGCGTACGCCGGGTCGGCGACCCCCGCGTCGTGCACCACGATCTCCTCGGCCGGGGTGCCGGCGGTCTCCCGGACCTCCAGCCCGAAGCCGCCCGGCGGGTGGACGACGCAGAACTGGCCGTCCTTGCCGAAGGTGATCGGCTGCCCGTGCTCCAGCCGGATGAGGAAGTCGTCCCGGGTGGCCGGCTCCTTGAGCGGGTCGAACGCGCCGTCGTTGAAGATGTTGCAGTTCTGGTAGATCTCCACGAACGCGGAGCCCTCGTGCTCGGCGGCGGCCCGCAGCACCGACTGGAGGTGCTTGCGGTCCGAGTCGATGGTCCGGGCCACGAAGGTCGCCTCCGCGCCGAGCGCCAGCGACAGCGGGTTGAACGGGGCGTCCGCCGAGCCGACCGGAGTCGACTTGGTGATCTTGCCGATCTCGGAGGTCGGCGAGTACTGCCCCTTGGTCAGGCCGTAGATCCGGTTGTTGAACAGCAGGATCTTCAGGTTGACGTTGCGGCGCAGCGCGTGGATCAGGTGGTTGCCGCCGATGGAGAGGGCGTCGCCGTCACCGGTGACCACCCAGACCGACAGGTCCGGCCGGCTCACCGACAGGCCGGTGGCGATCGCCGGGGCGCGGCCGTGGATGGAGTGCATCCCGTAGGTGTTCATGTAGTACGGGAAGCGGGACGAGCAGCCGATGCCCGAGATGAAGACGACGTTCTCCCGGGGGATGTTCAGCTCCGGCATGAAGCCCTGCACGGCCGCCAGGATCGCGTAGTCACCGCAGCCGGGGCACCAGCGCACCTCCTGGTCGGACTTGAAGTCCTTCGCGGTGAGCTTGAGGGCGACGGGCTCAGACATTCTTCAGGACCTCTTCCAGCATCGTCTCCAGCTCGGCGGCCGTGAACGGCAGGCCGCGGACCTGGTTGTAGCCGATCGCGTCGACCAGGTACTTCGCCCGGATCACGTGGGCGAGCTGGCCGAGGTTCATCTCGGGGATGACCACCCGGTCGTACGCGCTCAGCACCTCGCCGAGGTTGGCCGGCATCGGGGCCAGGTGGCGCAGGTGCGCCTGGGCGATGGAGAGCCCGCGCTGGCGCAGGCCCCGGCAGGCCGCCCCGATCGGGCCGTACGTCGAGCCCCAGCCGAGCACCAGCACCCGGGCGTCGCCGTCCGGGTCCTCCACCTCGACGTCCGGCACCGGGATGGTCTCGATCCGGGCCGCCCGGGTGCGCACCATGAAGTCGTGGTTCGCCGGGTCGTACGAGATGTCGCCGGTCTTGTCGGCCTTCTCCAGGCCGCCGATCCGGTGCTCCAGCCCCGGGGTGCCCGGGATGGCCCACGGCCGGGCGAGGGTCTCCGGGTCCCGCAGGTACGGCAGGAAGGTGGTGCCGTCCTCGCCGTTGGGCCGGCTGGCGAACTCGACCCGCAGGTCGGGCAGGCTCTCCACGTCCGGCAGCAGCCACGGCTCGGAGCCGTTGGCCACGTAGTTGTCGGACAGCAGGAGCACCGGGGTGCGGTAGGTCAGCGCGATCCGGGCCGCCTCCAGGGCCGCGTGGAAGCAGTCCGCGGGCGACTTCGGCGCGATCACCGCGACCGGGGCCTCGCCGTGCCGCCCGTACAGGGCCATGTTGAGGTCGGCCTGCTCGGTCTTGGTGGGCATGCCGGTGGACGGCCCGGCGCGCTGCACGTCGACGATGACCAGCGGCAGCTCCAGCGCCACGGCCAGCGAGATCGTCTCGCTCTTCAGCGCGACGCCCGGACCGCTCGTGGTGGTGACACCGATCGAGCCGCCGTACGAGGCGCCCAGCGCCGCGCCGACCGCCGCGATCTCGTCCTCGGCCTGCATGGTGACCACGCCGAGCTTCTTGTGCTTGCTCAGCTCGTGCAGGATGTCCGAGGCCGGGGTGATCGGGTACGCCCCCAGGAAGACCGGCAGCCCGGAGCGGACGCCGGCGGCCACGAGGCCCAGCGACAGCGCCGCGTTGCCGGTGATGTTCCGGTAGGTGCCCGGCAGCATCTTCGCCGGCTTGACCTCGTAGCGGACGGAGAAGTCCTCGGTGGTCTCGCCGAAGTTCCAGCCGGCCCGGAAGGCGGCCACGTTCGCCGCGACCAGCTCGGGGCGGGCCGCGAACTTGCGCTCCAGGAAGCGCAGCGTCGACTCGTACGGGCGCGAGTACATCCAGCTCAGCAGGCCGAGCGCGAACATGTTCTTGGCCCGCTCGGCGTCCTTCTTGGACACCTCGTGCTCGGCCAGCGCGCCGATCGTCATCGAGGTCAGGGCGACCGGGTGCACCACGTACCCGGCGAGGGAGTCGTCGTCGAGAGGGCTGGTCGCGTAACCCACCTTGGCCAGGTTGCGCCGGGTGAACTCGTCGGTGTTGACGATGATGTCCGCCCCGCGCGGCAGGTCGGTCAGGTTGGCCTTGAGCGCGGCCGGGTTCATCGCCACCAGCACGTTCGGCGCGTCGCCGGGGGTGAGGATGTCGTAGTCCGCGAAGTGCACCTGGAAGCTCGACACGCCCGGCAGGGTGCCGGCGGGAGCGCGGATCTCGGCCGGGAAGTTGGGCAGCGTGGAGATGTCGTTGCCCAGCTGCGCCGTCTCCGAGGTGAACCGGTCACCGGTGAGCTGCATGCCGTCGCCCGAGTCGCCGGCGAACCGGATGACCACCCGGTCCAGTTGACGGATCTGCTTGGTCACGCCCGCACCTCGCTTCGCTGAGCGCCGTCGCACGGGCGGCTGAACGTGATGGTGACTCCGCCTTGCCCGGCCACGTGCCCTCCTAGACGCGCTGCTGCCGCCGGCCGTCCGTCGATGGGTTCGGCCCGCTTCATCTCTCACGTCAGAGCCTACGTCGGTCCCTTAGGGCCACCTTGGTGGAGGTCCGACGTATGGGACCTGATCGGGCCGTTGTATGCCCGGCTTTGCGGCCTTTAGTACCGCAGCCCGTAATTCAGATCACCGCAACCGGCCGGACACACCCGTCACTCACTCCTCGGCGGGGCGGGCGACGGGCTCCGCGGCCGCGGCTCCCATGCGGCGGCGCAGCGAGGTGGTGGCCAGCGCCAGCGCGAGCACGACCAGCAGGCCGGAGACCGCGATCAGGGTCACCGCGGTCCGGTGCACCGAGGTGACGTCGTCGTCGGTGTCCGGCGCGGCGGCGGCCACCACGCCCTGCGACCCGGTCGGAGTGGGCGCCCCGACGGGCGGGGTGGCCAGCGCGGCCGCCGCGGTGATCCGGAAGCTCATCTGCACCTGCCGGTCGCGCCCGCTGCGCGGGTCCAGCCGCGCGACGACGGCGCCGGCCAGCGGGGCCCGACGCTGGGCCTCCGCCGAGGCGGTCACCGGCAGGCTCAGGCTGACGGTGCGGCCGGCCGGGACGGTGCCCAGCGCGCACCGGGTCCGGTCGGGACCCGCCGGGGCGCAGCCGGCCGGGGGATCGGTGACGCTCACTCCCGCGGGGAGGACCACGTCGACCCGGCCGGCGGCGTCGACCTCGCCGGTGTTGCCGAGGCGCACGCCCAGGGTGCTCGGAGCGCCGCTGATGTCGAAGAGGACCTCGTCGGCGCGGAGCGAGATGCCGGGCACCGGCGGCCCGGGCGGGAAGAGGACCGCGAAGCCCTCGTCGTCGCCGGCCGGGCTCGCCACGCCGGGCGCGGTGGCGGTGACCTGGACCGACCCGCTCAGCGGCATGGACCGCCAGGCGGTGCCGCCGACCCGCACGCGGATCGAGGCGCGGAACTGGGCGCCCGGCGCGGTGGTCCACCCGCCGCAGTGGTAGCTGCTCCCGCCGGCCGAGGCGCAGCCCGGAGTGCCGGCGTCGCTCAGGCCGGGCGGCAGGGTGTAGCCGAGGCGGATCAGCTCCGGCCGGCCCCCGGTGTTGGTCACCGTCACCCGCAGCGTGGTCACCGTGCTGTCCGCGTTCCAGTAGGCGGGGGTCAGCACGACGTCGTCGGTGGTGACCCGCACGCCGAGCGGGCTGCCCGCCGGCTGGCCCGGCCGGGGCGGGGACACCACGGGCGGCGGTCCGGCCGACGTGGGAGGCGGCGCGGTGGTGGGCGCCGTGGTGGTGGGCGCCGGTTCGGCGACCGTGGTCGTCGGCGCCGGCGGGGTGGTGGTCGGTGTCGCCGGCGTGGTCGGCACCTCCTCCGTCGGCGGCGGGCTGGTGGGCGCCGGCGCCGTCGTCGTCGGGTCCACGGTCGGTGTCGCCTCGGTCGGGTCGGTGCCGGGGTCGCCTCCGGGCTCGCCCGGGTCACCCGGATCGGCTGCCTGGACCACGGCGGTCACGGTCGGCGAGGCCGCCGCCCAGGCCGGCCCCACCGCGACGGCCGCCGCGATCCCGGCGAGCAGCGCGGGCGCGAGCAGCGCGGGGATGCCGCGGAGCGCGGCGCGCCGAGCAGGCCGTACGCGGGGGCGGGGCATCTGTCCTCCGTGACGCTCAGTGAGGTCTCATTATTTGACAACAGTTGCCTTCGTGCACTAGTCCCCAGAGGAAACAAATACGTAACGTGTTTCGGGTGTCGCGACGGCCGGCCCGGTAGGCTCCCGACCGTGACGGGATACCTCGGCTCGTACGCCACGCTCGGTCTCCTGCTCCTTGCCGCCGTGCTCTTCTTCGTTACGGCGTTCTCGGCCAATCGGGTGTTACGTCCCGGCCGTCCGGCCGATCCCTGGGGCAAGCGGGCCACCTACGAGTGCGGTCTCGATCCGGTCGGCGGCGACTGGGCGCAGATGCGGATCCGCTACTACGTCTACGCCTACCTCTACGTCCTCTTCGCCGTGGAGGCGGTCTTCCTCTTCCCCTGGGCGCTGGTCTTCGACCGGCCCGGATTCGGCGTGACCACCGTGGTGGAGATGGGCGTGTTCGTCGCCGTGGTGGCGCTCGGCATCCTCTACGCCTGGCGCCGGAACATCCTCCGCTGGACCTGACGGTCCGCGCACGCCGGCGGCCCGCCGGTCACCGGTCGGCGGTCGGCGGCGTCTCCGCTTGTTCTACCTGCTGGATGAGTTGCTTGAGGTGGGCGATCTCGTCCCGCAGGGCGGCCTGACCGGCGACGGTGAGGGTTACCCAGGTGCGCGGGCGCTTGCCCTCGTAGCCCTTCTCGATCTGGATCAGCTCGGCCTTCTCCAGGACGGCCAGGTGCTGCCCGAGGTTGCCCGCGGTCAGCTGCAGGGTGGTACGGAGGAAGCCGAACTCGACCTGGCGGGCCTGGTGCGCGATGGCCATGATGCCGAGCCGGACGCGCTGGTGGACGACGTCGTCGAGGCCGTTGGCGGGGTGATCGGTCATCGCGTGCGAACCTCGGGGGTCGGCCGGAACAGGGCGAAGGCGGCGGCGCCCAGCAGCAGCACCGCCGCCGGGACGAGCAGGTACGGCAGGAAGAACCACGGCGACGACGAGCGAATGACCTGGTTGCCCTGCACCATCCCGATCGCCAGGTAGCCGAGGGTGTACGCGAGCAGCGCCCAGTGGCGTTCGACCCAGGCGAGCACCAGCAGCGCCAGCCCGATCGCCGCCAGGGGACTGGCCAGCCCGTTGACGAGCCACACGGCTGGCCCGACCTCGATCTGCACCGGGTCGGTGGTGAAGGGATCGGCGGGCTGGGGAAGGAGCGGATGGAACGTCAACCAGACCGACACGGCCGTCATCAGGACGGCCAACGCGACGCCGACGACGACGTAGGGGCGGATGGTGGTGCCCACGCCGCGCCGTCGGGACTGCCTGATGTAGAAGGCTGCGATCGCCGCGTAGGCGAGCAGCAGCGCGACTGTCCAGTACCCGAGCTCCGCCGGGTTGGGCGCCTTGCAGACCGTGTGCTGCGGGCGGGATCGGCAGGTGCCGAAGACGTCGAGGTAGGGGGCGTACCGGTAGACGGGTATCGCGACCAGGGTGATCGTCGCGAAGACCAGCAGCGGGAACCAGGTGGCGCGCTGGGCGACACGGACGCGGCGTGTCAGGTCACGCACGGCCGCCAGCAGCTCGTGAGGGCTGTTCGCCTGGGGAACGGACTCGTGTGCCATGAAGTTAGCTTTGCATCACAGACCTATCTGCACAAGAGAAACCAGCCGCATTCCGCGGGCCGTGCCGTGCCGGGAGATCGCAGGCGCAACCGGGTGGAGCGTGGGTGATCAACCAGGCGCAAGCACTGGCGGACGTGATCCGCGAGACAGGACCTGACGGCACGGAGGCCGAATCGTGGCCGGGGGCCGCACTGGAGTTGTCGCCGTCAGGCCAGGCCGCGCCGGGTCAGCGCGGGCGGCCGGTCGCCCCGGATGGACGCCACCATGTCGAGCACCCGGCGGGTCTCGCGGACCTGGTGGGCGCGGAACACCCGGGCGCCCAGCCAGGCCGACACGGCGGTGGCCGCCAGGGTGCCCTCCAGCCGCTCGGGCACCGGCAGGTCCAGCGTCTCGCCGACGAAGTCCTTGTTCGACAGGGCGACCAGCAGCGGCCAGCCGGTCTCGGTCAACTCGCCCAGCCGCCGGGTGATCTCCAACGAGTGCCGGGTGTTCTTGCCGAAATCGTGCGCCGGGTCGATCAGGATGCCGTCCTGCCGGACGCCGAGGCCGACCGCGCGCTCGGCGAGGCCGGTGACCGTCGCGAGCACGTCGGCCACCACGTCGTCGAAGGCGGCCCGGTGCGGCCGGGTCCGCGGGGCGAGCCCGCCCGCGTGCGAGCAGACCAGCCCGGCGCCGGTCGCCGCGGCGACCCGGGCCAGCGCCGGATCCGCCCCCGACCAGGTGTCGTTGAGCAGGTCGGCGCCGGCCGCCACCGCCTCCACCGCCACCTCGGCCCGCCAGGTGTCGATCGAGATGACCACGTCCGGGAAGGCGGCCCGGACCGCGGCGATCGTGTCCACCGTCCGGCGGATCTCCTCGGCCACGTCGACCTCGTCGCCGGGCCCGGCCTTCACCCCGCCGATGTCGATGATCTCCGCGCCCTCGGTCACCGCCCGCTCGACCGCGCGCAGCGCGCTGTCCTGCGCGAACGTGGCGCCCCGGTCGAAGAACGAGTCCGGCGTGCGGTTGACGATCGCCATCACGACGAGGTCGCCGGGGGAGAAGGTCCGCCCGCCGAGCCGCAGCGCCCCGGTCATGCCCGCCTCCTCCGCGCCGATCTTCCACCGGTCGACCCCGACGCTATCCGGTCCCGCCCGGCCCGGGCCGCGCGGCGTCGCCGGGCCCCCGCCCGCCCCGAGGACCCAGCGGCGGCGATTCCGATCGGTGGCGGCGGAGGGCTCGCCCGATCCCCGCCCGCATGCCACGATCTCCCCATGGGTGAGGTTCTGCTCCTCTTGGTCGTCGCGCTGACCGTGGCGGCGGTGGTGTTCGGGGTGACGGTGCTGGTCTCCGGGCGGGATCCGGGCCTGGCGCCGGTCGAGCCGGACGGCCGGGCCGTGCCGCTGCCGGGCAGCCGCCCCCTGGACGAGTCGGACGTCGCCGAGGTGCGCTTCGACACCGCGCTGCGCGGCTACCGGATGGCGCAGGTCGACGCGGCGATGCGCCGGGCCGCCTACGACATCGGCTACAAGACCGAGCTGATCGGTGTGCTGGAGGCCGAGAACGCCGCCCTCCGCGAGGGCCGGACCGAGGAGGCCGACGCGCTGCGCCGGGCCCGCGCGGAGGCCGCCGCGACCGGTTCGGAGGCCGAGGCCCCCGCCCCACCGCCGGTCACCGCTCCGCCCGCCCCCGGCGCCGAGCCGCCGACCGCCGAGGCCGGCGTGGCCGAGGCCCCGGCCGCCGCCGCCGTCGAGGACGTGGCCACCCTGCCGTCCGCCGCCCCGGCCACCGGCGGGCCCGCCCCTGTCGCCCCGGTGGCGGCCCACGTCGACGAGACCCCGCCCGAGGTGGGCCTCCGGCCGCCCACCGACCCGACCGACCGCGATCCCACCGGGGCGCGCGACGACGACCCGATCGCCGACTCCGACTCCGAGCGCGGGCCCGTGGTCCGCTCGGAGTCCGCGTGACCGGCGCGGACGGTGGCGCCGGCTTCGCCGAGGCGGCGCAGCCCGGGGCCGCCGAGGTCACCGCGTCGGTGATCGTCGAGGCGCCGGCCGAACGCGTCTTCGCCGCGCTGACCGCCTGGGAGCGGCAGTCCGACTGGATCCCGCTCACCACCGTGCGGGTGGTCGAGGGGGACGGCGGCGAGGGAAGCCTGGTCGAGGCGGTCACCGCGCTCGGTCCGGCCGTGCTCCGCGACGAGATGCGGGTGGTGCGGGTGGACGCGCCGTACGAGGTCGGCGTGGTGCACTGCGGCAAGCTGCTGCGCGGGCCCGGTGTGCTGCGCTGCACCCCCATGGAGCGGGACCGGACCCAGGTGGTCTGGCACGAGTGGTTCCACCTGCCGGGCGGGCCGGCCGGCCGGGTGGCCTGGCCGGTGCTCTGGCCCGGCTCGAAGTTCAGCCTGACGCAGGCGTTGAAGAAGTTCGCTCGGCTGGTCGAGCAGGGCCGGCTGCCCTGACCACCGGTCGTCGCCCGTTGTCGGTGGGCTGACCTACCGTGTACGGCGTGACTGACCTGGTGACCGGCGCCGACGGGCTGCCCCGCTGCGCCTGGGGGGCGAGCACCCCGGACTACGCCGTCTACCACGACGAGGAGTGGGGCCGGCCGCTGCGCGGCGACGACGCGCTCTACGAGCGGCTGACGCTGGAGGCGTTCCAGTCCGGCCTGTCCTGGCTGACCATCCTGCGCAAGCGGCCCGCGTTCCGCCTGGCCTTCGACGAGTTCCGCATCGACAAGGTCGCCGGCTACGGCGAGGCCGACGTGGCCCGGCTGCTGGCCGACGCGGGGATCGTCCGCAACCGGGCCAAGGTCGAGGCGGCCATCGCCAACGCCCGGGCAGCCCTGGCGCTGCCCGACGGGCTCTCCACGCTGCTCTGGTCCTACGCGCCGCCGCCCCGGGCGGCCCGGCCGCGGTCGTTCGCCGAGGTGCCGGCGCTCACCCCGGAGTCGACCGCGATGGCCAAGGCGCTCAAGAAGAGCGGCTTCCGCTTCGTCGGCCCGACCACGGCCTACGCGCTGATGCAGGCCACCGGAATGGTCGACGACCACCTGGCCGGCTGCCACGTGGCCGGTGACCGACCGGCGGCCTGACCCGCCGACGGACGCGACGGGACCGGCCGCGGTCCGGCGTGATGGTATTGGGACATGACCGACACCCAGCCGCGGACGAGCGGGACGATCGAGGGCGGCACGGCCCCGGGCGCTTGGGCGGTGCTGCTGCCCGCCGAGCGCTACGAGGCCGAGCGGCTCGTGCACCACGACACGCTGGAGCTGACCGGGCTCGACGAGGCCGCCGGGCCCCGGCCCGGTGACCCGGTGGCGGTGCTGGTCGATCAACCGCTGCGGCTGGTGGCGCTCGGCCGGGTCGCAGCGGCCAGCGGGGAGACCCGGGAGGACCCGGACGACCCGCAGTCCGAGGTCGGCCCGGGGGTGCTCGCGGTGACGTACACCCGGCGGGTCCTGGACGAGCCGGTGCCGGTCGCCGACCTGGCCCTCGACGGGCCGGTCACCGGGCTCGACCCGGGCCGTTTCCGGGAGCTGGCCGACCGGATCGGCCCGCCGCCGGCCCGCCGCTCCTGGCTGGTCAGCCTCGACCTGCCGATCGAGGCGGCCTCACCCGCCGAGGCCGTCCGGCTGTTCTGGGCCTACGTGCAGGAGCTGGGCCCGCGCGAACTGCCGGCCTTCGTCTCGCCGGCCGGTGACGAGCTGGCCATGCAGGCGTTCGTGCTCGGCGCCGAGGCCAACCAGGATCCCGAGGAGGACGACTGACCCGCGACGGGTCAGCGGCCCTCGAAGACCGGCTTCTGCTTGTTCACGAACGCCATGGTGGCGGCCCGGTGGTCGGCGGTGGCGCCGCAGATCGCCTGGGCCTGTGCCTCGGCGGCCAGCGCGTCGGCCAGGGTGCCGGCGTCGGCGATGGAGAGCTGGCGCTTGATCGCCCCGTACGCGACGGTCGGGCCGGCGGCGAGCCGGGCGGCCAGCTCCTGCGCGGCCGGGAGCACCTTCTCGTCGTCGTCGACGAGCCGGGTGAGCAGGCCCAGCCGGCAGGCGTCCTCGGCGCCCACCGGCTCGGCGAGCATCAGCAGCTCGACGGCCTTGGCGTGGCCGACCAGCCGGGGCAGCGTCCAGGAGGCGCCGGTGTCGGCGGCCAGCCCGACGCCGGCGAAGGCCATCAGGAACCGGGTCTTCGGGCCGCCGATGCGGAAGTCGGCGAGGAACGCCAGCGAGGCGCCGGCGCCGGCGGCCATGCCCCGGACCGCGGCGACGACCGGCTTGGGCAGGTTGGCCAGCCGGGCGGCGATCGGGTTGTAGTGCGCCCGCACGGTGCCGAGCGGGTCGGCGTCGGCGGCCTCCAGCGTCTGCACGTGCTCCCGCAGGTCCTGCCCGGCGCTGAACGAGCCGCCCGCGCCGGCCAGCACGACCGCCCGGCAGGACCGGTCGGCCTCCAGCTCGGCCAGGGTGTCCCGCAGCGCCTCCTTGAGCGCCACGTCCAGCGAGTTCATCGCCGTCGGGCGGTTCAACGTCAGGGTGACGACGGCGTCGGTGCGGTCGACGAGCAGCGGCTCGGTCACGTTTCTAACGACCCTTCTGTCGGGCGAGGCGGTTGCTGGCGTCGAGGCACTGCTCGACGTACCGGTCGGCGGCCGGCCGGAGCCGGGCCGCGTGCCGGTCGAAGAAACTGGCGGCGCTGCTGCCGGGCCAGCGCTCGGGGAGCAGCGCGGGCGGTAGCTGCGGGTCCCGGAACAGGAAGGTACGCCACGCGTGCACGAGCCGGAACCGGGCCGCGTAGGCCTCCTCGTCGCTGCTGCGCACGGTCACGCCGCTGAGCAACGGCTTCTGCTCGGCGACGAACCGCTCGTACGCGCGGCCGATCTCGGCCAGGTCCCAGGCGCGCCGGACCACGCCCATGGCGCCGGGGGTGCCGGAGGTGTGCGCGGCGGTGAACCGTTCGAAACGCACCCCGGCCTCGGCGAGCAGGACGTCGACGTCCTCGCCCGGGCGGGTCGCCACCCAGGTGCAGTCGTCCAGCGTGCCGTAGCCGAGGAAGGACAGGTTGGCGGCGAGCCGCTGCCGGTCCCGGCGGGACGCGGGCGCGTCCAGCACCAGGAGGTCGAACCGCCCGTCCCAGGCGTGCCGCCCCGTGCGGTAGATCCGGGCGCCCGCCTCGTCGAGTCTGCGGGCCGCCTTCGGTGTGATCGAATATCCGGGCCCGGAGGCGAGCCGGAGCGGTTCGAGCCAGCCCTGTCGGACCATCCGGGAGACCGCCGTGCGGACCGCCGGCGGGGCGATCCCGAGCGGTGCCAGCAGCTTGACCAGGGCGGCGACCGGTGCGCGGCCACCCCTCGCCCGGAGGTGGTCGCCGTACAGGTCGAAGAGTGCCGACCGTGCCTGCATGACCGCACATTGTGACAGGCCTATCCAAGATAAGCTAGATGCTGTTACATCAATGCTGCTTCGGTTTGGGTCCGGCGGTGTTCATCAGGGAAAATCGTTGGTCGACGCCCCCGCGACGGTTGCGGGTGGTCATGACGAAGTGGCTGTGGGGCAACCCACCGACCCTGGTGTAGGTCTGAGGGGAGACAACATGGCGGCGATGAAGCCGCGGACGGGCGACGGTCCGCTGGAGGTCACCAAGGAGGGCCGGGGCATCGTCATGCGGGTCCCGCTGGAGGGTGGTGGCCGGCTCGTCGTCGAGATGACTCCCGACGAGGCCACCGCGCTGGGTGACGCGCTGAAGGCGGCTGCCGGCTGATGCGGCGAACGGTTCGCGCGACGTCCGTCGTGCGAACGGTTCGCCATACCCTGAGCCACCGGCGATGCCGGTGGCTCAGGGCCTTCCTCGCCCATTGAGCGGCAAAGTGTCCCGCTTCGAGCAGTTTCGGAGGTACGGTCCAGCGTGCTGGCCATTCGTCTGGTGAGCGGGCCCGCGCGGCCCGACAACCTTGTCCTGCCCGTTCGTCCCGAAGGGCCGGACGCTCCGGCCACGCTGGTTCCCACCGCCGTCCCGCCCGGCGACGACGTCCGGGCCGAGGCGGCCGCGCTGCTGCCCGCCGCCCGGCTCACCGGCGCCGCCGGCGAGGTGCGGGAGCACCTGCGTCCCGGCGGCACCCCGGCCCGGCTCTGGCTGCTCGGCGTCGGCGACGGCGACGAGCACGGCTGGCGGGTCGCCGGCGCGGCGCTGGCCCGGGCCGCCAAGGATGAGACGCACATCACGATCACGGTGCCGGACGGGGCCACGGACGCCCTGCGCGGCCTGGCCGAGGGGTTGCTGCTCGGCTCCTACCGCTACCGGCTGACCGAGGCCGGCGGCTCGCCCGCGCTGGCCGAGGTGGACGTCGTGGTCGGCGACCCCGAGGCGCTCGCGCCGACCCTGGCCGCCGCCCGGACCACCGCCGAGATGACCCGGCTGGCCCGGGACCTGACCAACACCCCCTCGTCCACCAAGAACCCGGAGTGGTTCGCCGCCCAGGTGGCCTCCGCCGTGTCCGGCCGTGCCGACCTGCACCTGCGGGTGCGCGGGCCGGAGGAACTGGACGCCGAGGGCTTCGGCGGCATCCTGGCCGTCGGCGGCGGCTCGGCCAGCGGCCCCCGCCTGGTCGAGCTGGACTGGCGGCCGGCCGGTGCGCGTACCCACGTGGTGCTGGTGGGCAAGGGAATCACCTTCGACACCGGCGGCATCTCGATCAAGCCGGTGCCGGCTATGAAGCTGATGCGCAAGGACATGGCCGGGGCCGCCGCGGTGGTCGCCGCCACCCTGGGCGCCGCCGCGCTGGGCCTGCCGGTGCGGGTCACCACGCTGGCCCCGCTCGCCGAGAACAGTGTCAGCGGCTCGGCGTTCCGGCCGGGCGACGTGATCCGCCACTACGGTGGGATGACCAGCGAGAGCACCAACTCCGACGCCGAGGGCCGGCTGGTGCTCGCCGACGCCATGGCGTACGCCGTCCGGGAGCTGAAGCCCGACCTGATGGTCGACCTGGCCACCCTGACCGGTGCGAACGCCGTGGCGCTGGGCAAGCGGCACGCCGCCCTCTACAGCGAGAACGACGACCTCGCCGCCGACCTGCTGGCCGCCATCACGGCGGCCGGCGAGCGGGCCTGGCGGATGCCGCTGGCCGACGACTACGTCGAGTACCTGGGCAGCGACATCGCGGACCTGCACAGCTCCCCGGCCCGGGGCGCCGGCTCGGTGGTGGCCGCGCTCTTCCTCCGCGAGTTCACCGGCGACCTGCGCGACCACTGGGTGCACGTGGACATGTCCGCGCCCTCCTGGTCGGACGACGTGCACGGCGAACTGGTCAAGGGCGCCACCGGCTGGGGCGTCCGCGGGCTGCTGCGCTGGCTGGCCACGCTGGGTTGACCGGGCGGGGCGGTCAGCCCTTCACGGCGGCGAGCAGGCCGTGCCCGACGGGCAGCAGCGCCGGCACCCAGTGCTCCGACTCGCGGATCGCCTTGATGGTCTCCCGCACGGTCACGGTCTCCACGTCGCGGGCGGCCGGGTCACCGATCCGGCCGCCGGCCAGGGCGCCGTTGAGCGCGAGCACCCCGCCGGGGCGCAGCAGCCGCAGGGCGGCGTCCACGCAGGCCGCGAAGCCGGTCGCCTCGGCGTCGACGAAGACCAGGTCGTAGGCGCCGTCCGCGAGCCGCGGCAGCACGTCGAGGGCGCGGCCGGTGATGATCCGGGTACGTCCCGACGCGAAACCCGCCTCCTGGAACAGCCGCCGGGCGATGCGCTGGTGCTCGACCTCCACGTCGATGGTGGTGAGCACCCCGTCGGGACGCATGCCGCGCAGCAGCCAGACACCGCTGACTCCGGTGCCGGTGCCGATCTCCACCACCGCCCGGGCGTTCCCGGCGGCGGCGAGCAGGCGCAGCGCGGCCCCGGCGCCCGGCGTCACCGCGTCCACACCCACCTCGTGGGCGAGGGCGCGGGCGGTCCGCAGCACGAGATCCTCGGTGACGTACGACTCGGCGAACTGGAGCACCTGGGCGGTCGAGTTGCCGGAGCCGGCGACCGTGGCGATGGGACACCTCCGGGCGGACTGGTGCGAGGGGTCGGTTGGCACTGAGAGCCTAGAGGCGCGCCTCGACACGCGCAGCCGCGAGTCCGCCCTGAGACGATCACGCGCGGCAACCCCTGACTCCACTCGGGGCATCCGTGCAATCCTGGACGGAGTCCCACGCGGCACGGCCGGCTCCAGCGACCGCCCGGCGTGGGGCGTGGGGGACGGACTGGGAGGCACCGACGTGACCGACGGCTGGGACTGGCGCCAGCCCGGCGGGGGCCCGGCACCGGCGGGAGGGCCGGCACCGGGGCAGCCGCCGCAGGGCGCCGGGGGTGGCACCTCGCCCTGGTGGTCCGACGCGCTCGCCGACCCCTGGCGCGACCCGTACGCGCCCGCTGCCGTGGTGGTCCCGGCCGCCCCGGTCACCGGGAGCGGCGAGCCGGAACCGGTGACCGACCCGGACGCCCCGAGGCGGCCGGGCCTGCGCCAGGTGGTGCTGGTCTCGCTGATCACCGCCCTGCTCGCCGGCTCGCTCGGCAGCGCCCTGACCTACGCGTTCCTGCGCACCGGCGGGGCCGTGCCGACGCTCGGGGCGCAGGCCGGGCAGGCCCCGGCGCTCGCCCAGCGCAAGCCGGAGTCACTGGCCGGGGTCGCCGAGAAGGTGCTGCCCAGCGTGGTCACCGTCCGAGTGGCCAGCCTCGGCGGCACCAGCGAGGGCTCGGGCTTCGTGGTGAGCGCCGACGGCCACATCATCACCAACGACCACGTGGTCGCGGGCGGGCCCGGCAAGGCCACGGTGGTCTTCAACGACGGCAGCACCGCACCGGGCACCGTGGTCGGGCAGGACCCGGAGTCGGACATCGCCGTCATCAAGGTGACGCGGACCGGGCTGAAGCCGGTGGAGTTCGGTGACTCGGACGCGCTCGCCGTGGGCGACCCGGTGCTCGCCATCGGCTCGCCGCTGTCCCTGGCCAACACGGTCACCGCCGGCATCGTGAGCGCCCTGGACCGCACCATGATGGCCGGCGAGCCGGGCGGGCCGACCCGCTACTACGCGGCGATCCAGACCGACGCGGCGGTCAACCACGGCAACTCCGGCGGCCCGCTGGTCGACGGGGCCGGCCGGGTGGTCGGGGTGAACTCGACGATCAAGTCCCTGGTCGCCGACGGGCAGGAGGCCGGCAACATCGGGCTCGCCTTCGCCATCCCGATCAACCAGGCGAAGCGGGTCACCGAGGACATCATCGGTACCGGGAAGGCCCGGCGCACGGTGATCGGCGCCCAGGTCGGCGGCACCGGCGTGAGCGGTGGCGGCGTACGCCTCAACAACGTCGAGCCGGCCGGGCCGGCGGCGGCCGCCGGGCTGCGGACCGGTGACGTGGTGCTCCGGCTCGACCGGCACCCGATGAACGATCCGACCGATCTGGTGGCGCTGGTCCGCAAGTACGCACCCGGTTCGGTGGTGACGGTGGAGTACCGGCGCGGGTCCAACCGGCAGAACGCGTCGGTGACACTCGCCGCAGACGCCAAGTGAGGTCCCCTCACCCCCTCCCGGCCGGCCACCTGACGTGCGTAGTCTTGCCTTGACGCGCCACGAGGAGGCCGAGTGTTCGAGAACCTGAACTGGTGGGAGATCGGCGCCCTGCTGCTCCTGGCACTGTTGATCTTCGGGGACCGGCTGCCCACGGTGATCAACGACGGCCTCCGGATGGTCCGCAACCTGCGCAACATGGCGCGGAACGCCACCGGTGACCTGAGCCGCGAGCTGGGCACGGACATCCAGCTGGAGGACCTGCACCCGAAGGCGTTCATCCGGAAGCACCTGCTCAGCGAGGAGGACGAGCAGGCCCTCCGGAAGCCGCTGCAGAGCATGTACGACAACCTCCGCTCGGACGTCACCGGCGTGCACGACAACCTGAAGGACGTCGCCAAGGCGGCCGACCTGCGCACCACCGGCAACACCGGCGGCACCCGCCCGGCCACCGCCACCGGCGGCGCCCCGGCACCGGCACCGCGCCCCTCCTACGACGACGCCACCTGACCCCTACCCCGGGCGCCCGGCGCAACGGAACCGACCCCCCTCGGCAGGGCCGGGGAGGGTCGGTGAGGGGCGGGAGCGGTCAGCGGCCGGCGGGCTTCAGGCCCAGGGGCTTGCCGAGCAGCGACTCGCGGCGCACCGCGAGGCGGTCGGCGACCTCGACGAGCGCCCGGGCGGCCGGGGCGTCCGGCTGGGCCAGCACGATCGGGTTGCCGGCGTCGCCGCCCTCGCGCACCCGGGTGTCCATCGGGATCTGCCCCAGCACCGGCACCTGCGCGCCGATGGTCCGGGTCAGCGACTCGGCGACGGCCGCGCCGCCACCGGCCCCGAAGACCTCCATCCGGGAGCCGTCCGGCAGCTCCAGCCAGGACATGTTCTCGATCACACCGACCACCCGCTGGTGGGTCTGCAACGCGATGGCGCCGGCCCGCTCGGCCACCTCGGCGGCGGCCGCCTGCGGGGTGGTGACGACCAGGATCTCGGCGTTCGGCAGGAGCTGGGCCACCGAGATGGCGATGTCGCCGGTGCCCGGGGGCAGGTCGAGCAGCAGGACGTCCAGGTCACCCCAGTAGACGTCGGCGAGGAACTGCTGCAGCGCCCGGTGCAGCATCGGGCCGCGCCAGACGACGGCCGCGTTGCCCGGGGTGAACATGCCGATCGAGATGACCTTCACGCCGTGTGACTGCGGCGGCATGATCATGTCCTCGACCCGGGTGGGCGCGCCGTCGGCGCCGAGCATCCGGGGCACCGAGTGGCCGTAGATGTCGGCGTCCACCACGCCGACCGAGAGGCCGCGGGCGGCCAGCGCGGCGGCCAGGTTGACCGTGACGCTGGACTTGCCGACGCCGCCCTTGCCGCTGGCGACCGCGTAGACACGGGTGCGGGAGCCGGGCTGGGCGAACGGGATGACCGGCTCGGCGGTGGCCCCGCCGCCACGCAGCTTCGACTGGAGCTCCTGGCGCTGCTCCGGGCTCATCACGCCGAACTCGATCTGGACGCCAGCCACGCCGGGCACCGCCCCGACGGCGGCCGTGATGTCGTTACGCAGCTTGTCCTTCAGCGGGCAGCCGGCCACGGTGAGCAGCAGCTCGACCCGGACCACGCCGTCGTCGCCGATCTCGGCGGAACGGACCATGCCCAGCTCGGTGATCGGCCGACGGATCTCCGGGTCGTTGACGGTGGCCAGGGCGGCCTGGATCGCGTCGGAGACGGTGCTGACGGGTGCTGACATGTCCGCAATGCTACGTCGGTGGTCATCGGCGTCCGCCGTTGGCGGGGGGCGGTGTGAGCGAATCGATGGCCGCCCGAGGGGTGGACGGGCCGTGTCGCGAAGTGGGACGATCGGACCGAACGCCGCTCGCCTGGCCCCTTGAGGCGCGCGGCGTTCAATACGTTCCGGGCTCAGCCCTCGAAACGCCCGTCGCGGGCGAAGTCGCCGTCGAGGTCGTCGCGGGGCTCGTCGAGCGGCTCCCCGCCGGCCTGCCGCCGGGCCTCCCGCTCCTGCTGCCGGCGCTCCAGCTTCCGCCGCCGCTCGGCCGCCTCGTCCAGCTCCTCGGCCAGCCGGGTCAGCTCCGAGCGGAGGAAGTCCCGGGTCGCCACCTCGCCCAGGGCGATGCGCAGCGCGGCGATCTCCCGGGCCAGGTATTCCGTGTCGGCCTTCTGCATGGTGGCCCGCCGTCGGTCCTCCTCCAGCGCGATCCGGTCCCGGTCGGCCTGCCGGTTCTGCGCGAGCAGGATCAGCGGGGCCGCGTACGAGGCCTGGAGGGAGAGCACCAGGGTCAGGAAGGTGAAGGTGTACGGGTCGAAGCGCAGGTTCTCCGGGGCCAGGGTGTTCCAGGCGAACCAGGCGGCGATCACCAGCGTCATGTAGACGATGAAGTTCGCGGTGCCCATGCCCCGCGCGATCCCCTCCGACCAGCGGCCGAAGGTCTCCGCGTCGATCCGCGGCAGCTGCAGGCCCCGCGGCGACCGGGGCTGGTCCAGCCGCTCTCGTCGCTGGTCAGCCATTGTCGCCGTCCCGGGGCGCCTCGTCGGCGGCGGACGCGGCCGACATGACGTCCCGGTCCCGCCAGTCCCGCGGCAGCGAGTGGTCCAGCACGTCGTCCACGGTCACCGCGCCGACCAGCCGCATGGTCCGGTCCACCACCGGCATGGCGACCAGGTCGTACGTGGCCATCCGGCGCGTGATCTCGGGCAGCGGGGTGGTCGGCCGCAGCGGGTCGATGTCGTTGACGACGACCCCGCCGAGCAGGTCGGCCGGTGGCTCCCGGAGCAGCGCCTGGAAGTGGACCATGCCCAGGTAGCGCCCGGTGGGCGTGGTGAGCGGGGCGCGGGTCACGAAGACCTGCGCGGCCACGGCGGGGGAGAGCTGCGGCTCGCGGATCCGGGCCAGCGCCTCGGCCACCGTGGCGTCCGGCGGCAGGATCACCGGCTCGGAGGTCATCACGCTGCCGGCGGTGCCGGAGGCGTAGCGCAGCAGCTGGCGGACCGGCGTGGCCTCGTCCGGCTCCATGAGGTCGAGCAGCACGTCCTGCTCCGGCGGGGGCAGCTCGTTGAGCAGGTCGGCGGCGTCGTCGGGGTCCATCTCCTCCAGCACGTCCGCGGCGCGTTCCCGGTCCAGCGCGGCCAGGATCTCCACCTGGTCGTGCTCGGGCAGTTCCCCGAGCACGTCGGCGAGGCGCTCGTCGTCCAGCGCGGCGGCGACCTCGTTGCGCCGGGCGTCGGGCAGGTCCTGGAGGGCGTTGGCCAGGTCGGCGGGGCGCATGTCCTCCAGCACGGCGAGCAGGTTGGCCGTACCGCGGTTCTCGCCGAGGGTGCCGAGGCCGCGCACCCGGTCCCACTCCACCTGGTGCAGGTGGCCGCGGCGGGCGAGCCGGCTGGTCTGCTCGCGAACGGCGACGCGGGTGAGCGCCCACTCGCCGCCGCGGCTGCGCTCCATGGCCACGTCGACCACCGAGCCGGCCTGCCCGGTGTCCAGCTGGACCCGCCGGTCCAGCAGCTCCTGGAGCACGAGCAGCTCGTTCGGGCGCTTCTCGAACCGGCGCAGGTTGAGGGTGCCGCTGCCGAGCACGACGGCGTCCGCGTCGATGGAGGTGATCCGGTTGATGGAGAGGAAGATGCGCCGCCGCATCGGCATCTCGGCGACCAGCCCCACCACCTCGGGCGGGCGCTGGGTCGGCCGCATCCGGGCGACGGCGTCCCGGATCCGACCCACCTGGTCGCCGTTCGGGTCGAAGACGGCGACTCCGGCGAGTCGAGCGATGTAGACCCGGTTCGGCGTGCTCACGGGCACCAGCCTAAGGGCCTAGTGTTTATCAACATGTCGACCTTGGCCTACGAGATCGTGGACGTCTTCACCGATCGCCCGTTCGCCGGCAACCCGCTGGCCGTGGTGTTCGGCGCGGAAGGGCTCGCCACCGAGCAGATGCAGGCGCTCGCGCTGGAGTTCAACCTGTCGGAGACGGTGTTCGTGCTGCCGCCCACGCAGGTCGGTGCGACGTACCGGGCGCGGATCTTCACCCCGGCCGAGGAACTGCCGTTCGCCGGTCACCCCAGCGTGGGCGCCGCGGTGACCGCGAGCCGGCGCGGCATGTTCGATGTGGGCAGGATCACCCAGGAGTGTGGCGCCGGGGTGCTGCCCATCGAGGTCACCCCCACCGGCGCGACCCTCACCGGGGGCACCCCGACCCTCGGGCCGGAACTGGACCCGGAGCCGCTGCTGGAGATGGCCGGCCTCACCGCCGCCGACCACGCCGGCCCGGCGCCCCGGGTCGCCGGCTGCGGGCTCGAATTCCCCTACCTTCCGGTACGCCCGGACGCGGTGGCCCGCGCCAGGGTGAACGCGGCGGCGGCGGAGCGGTACGGCGTGGAGCACGTCAGCGTCTTCTCCTGGGACGCCGACTCGCAAACCGCGCACGCCCGCGTCTTCGTGCCGGGCCTCGGCGTACCTGAGGACCCGGCGACCGGCTCGGCCGCCCTGGGCCTGGGCGTCTGGCTGGTGGCCAGCGGGCTGCTGCCCGGCGAGGGCCGCTCCGAGTACGCGGTCCGCCAGGGCATCGAGATCAACCGGCCGTCCGCGCTGGCCTGCACGGTGACCGCGGCCGGCGGGGTGGCGGTGGGCGCGACGGTCGCCGGCCACGTCATGCCGGTGGCCCGGGGCGAGATCGCCGTCCCGCCCTTCGTGGGCTGAGCCGGGCCGGATGCGGGAGGATGCCGGAGTGAGCGACGAGGTCGGCGAGCGGACCACCACACCGCTGGTGGACGAGGCCATGAAGAAGGCGGCCGTCTGCTGGGTCAGCGTCGGCGGCGGCCCGGCGTACGGCCTCTGGTGTCTTCCGCTCGACGGCGCGCTGCTGGTGGTGAGCGGCCCGGGCGAGCAGTCCGCACCCGGGCTGGCCGACGCGGACGCGGCCGAGGTGACCCTGCGCGGTGACCACGGCGGCCGGATCGTGACCTGGCCGGCCCGGGTCACCCGGCTGCGGCCGGGCAGTGCGGAGTGGGAGACCGCCGCGCCCCTGGTCGCCGCCAAGCGGCTGAACGCCCCGGGCCCCTCCGCCGACCTGGTGGCCCGCTGGGCGGCCGAGGGCTGTGCGGTGAACCGGCTGAGCCCGGCGGGCACCGCCGTGGCCGGCGGGGACCTGCCGGCCGACTCGCTCGCCGAGCAGCCCCGGGAGACCACGGCGGTGCGCGCCACCCGCAAACCCTTCCGGCTGCACAAGGTCCGCCGGCGCTGAGCCGCCGTCAGCCGACGGTGACCGGGTCGAGCACGTCGAGCACCTCGGTGAGCGAGGTCAGCACCCGGCCGTCCCAGCCGTGGTCGGCGTTGAACACCATGTGGCCGGTCAGGTCCGGGGCGGCCAGCCGGACGGCGGTCAGGCCGGCGCGCTCGGCGCCGGTGAGTTCCTGGCTGCCGCCGTCGCCCACGTAGAGGCAGTCGGCCGGCGCGAGGTCGAGCCGGTGGCAGGCGTCCAGGTAGAGCGCCGCGTCGGGCTTGCAGCGACCGACCTGCACCGAGAAGATCCGCACGTCGAGCAGCGGGGCGACCGCCAGCTGGGGCAGGAACGCCGGCAGCTCGTGCGTGCAGTCGCTGATCAGGCCGGTGCGGACGCCCCGCCCGCGCAGCGCGGCCAGCACCGGCACCGCCTCGGCGCGCAGCCGGGTGTCGGCGCGCACGGCCCGGTGCCGGGAGGCGACGGCGGCGCGTACCGCCTCGTCGGAGGGATCCACGCCGGCCTGCTCGCAGACCCAGCGCAGGGTCGCCTCGGCGTTGCCGAACCGGCCGCTGGCGCGCTGGTAGTAGCTGCGGTCGAGCACCTCGACGAGGGTGTCGGCCGAGCAGCCGAGCAGCTCGGCGATGGTCCGGTGGGCGGACCCGCGCTGGACGCAGCGGGTCAGCGTGCCGAAGAAGTCGAACAGCACCGCCTGGTATCTGGGCATGGGGAACGGCTCCGGACGTCGAGGGGGATCGCCGGGACGCGCATGATCGTAACGGAGTGCTGACCGTCCGTGGTGTCGGGCGGCGTGTGAGTATTGCTCTCCGTGCCCCACGCTCCGCACCGCCCGCCGCTCGACGCGCTGACCGTCGGCGCGCTCGCGCTGGCCGTCACCGCCGTCTCGTCCTCCGCGCCGCTTGTCGCGTTCGCCGCCGCGCCGGCCCTCGCCATCGCCTTCTGGCGCAACGTGCTGTCGCTGGCCGTGCTCGGCCCGGTCTCGGTGACCCGGCGGCGGGCCGAGTTCCGGGCGCTGACCGTCGGCCCGGGCCGGCGGGAGGGCCTCTACTGCGTACTCGCCGGGGTGGCCCTGGCCGCCCACTTCGCCACCTGGATGCCGAGCGCGCAGCTCACCTCCGTGGCCGCGGCCACCGCGCTGGGCGCCACCCAGCCGGTCTGGCAGGGGCTGATCGCCCGCTGGCAGGGGCGGCGGCTGCCCGCGGCGGTCTGGGCCGGCATCGCGGTCGCCGTGCTCGGGGCGGTGCTGGCCACCGGGGCCGACTTCGGTGTCTCCGGCCGGGCCTTCGCCGGCGACCTGCTGGCCGTCGCGGGCGGCATGTTCGCCGCGGTCTACACCGCCTTCGGCGAGCGGGCCCGGGCCAGCATCAGCACCACCACCTACACGACCATCTGCTACGGGGTCTGCGCGGCGATCCTGCTCGTGGTCTGCCTGGTCGGCGGGGTGCGCCTGCACGGTTACGACGGCGGCACCTGGCTGGCGATCCTCGGCCTGGTGGCCGGCGCCCAGCTCCTCGGCCACTCGATGTTCAGCTACGCCCTGCACCGGGTCTCCGCCACCACGATCAGCGTGCTGATCCTGCTGGAGGCGCCGGGCGCGGCGCTGATCGCCGGGGTCTGGCTGGGTCAGCTGCCCCGGCCGCTCGCCCTGCCGGGGCTGGCCCTGCTGCTGGCCGGCGTGGCCGTCGTCGTCCTCGGCGGGGCCCGGGCCGGCCGCCGCGCCGTGCCGGTCGCCGTGCCCGCCGACCCCGTCCCGCTGGCCGACTGAGGCGGTCGTCCGGCCGCCGATCGTGGCCATTCCGCCTCGCGCGGCCGGCTCGTCAAGCAGAGTGCGAACGTGGAGGCGGGACGCGAACGGCACGACGACGTCGAGCACGGGAGCCTCGTCACGCCCTCCGCCGAGTTCCCGCCGCTCGGCCCGCCCGAGCGGGCGGCGCTCGGCCGGATCGGGGAGCGGTGGCGCGCACCACGCGACGGTGACCTGCCCGTCGACCCGACCCTAATCCGCAGCGACCGCCGGCCGGTCCCGACCCGGTTCGGCCGGCTGGCGCCGTTCGAGATGTTCACCGTGGAGAAGCCCGACGAGCTGGTCGCCACCGAGCGGGCCAACCTGCCGGGCTCGCGGCTCGGCCGGGCGTCGACCCGGCTGCGCCGGGCCCTGTTCGGGCCGCCGTTGTCCAGCGCCGCCGTGCTCTACGAGCGGATGCGCAAGCTGGTCGCCCTGCCCGTGCTCTCCTCCGACCTGCTCAGCTCGGTGGCGTACGGGCCGGAGGCGATGCTCACCGTGCTGGTGCTGGCCGGCACCGGGGCGCTGGTGGTCTCGCTGCCCCTGGCCGCCGTCCTGGTGGTGCTGATGGTCGCGGTCGGCGCGTCGTACCGGCAGACGATCCAGGCGTACCCGCACGGCGCCGGCTCGTACGTGGTGGCGGGCGACAACCTCGGCAGGCTCGCGGGACTCGCGGCGGCGGCCGGGCTGATGGTCGACTACGTGCTCACCGTGTCGGTTTCGGTGGCGGCCGGCGTGAACGCGGTGACCTCGGCGCTGCCCGGGTTCGCCCCGGCCACGGTGCCGCTCGGGGTGCTGGTGATCGCCGTGCTGCTGGCGGCCAACCTGCGCGGCGTACGCACCGCCGGGAACATCTTCGTGCTGCCCACGTACGCCTTCGTGGTGGCCGTGCTGGCGGTGCTGGTGGTCGGCTACGCGCGGGCGGCGGGCCGGGGCTTCGCGCCGGTGCCGCCGCCGGCGGTGCCGGCCGCCGAGGGGCTGGGCCTGCTCCTGGTGCTCCGCGCGTTCTCCTCCGGGGCGGTGTCGATGACCGGCATCGAGGCGGTGTCGAACGCCGTGCCGGCGTTCCGGCCGTCGGAGTGGCGCAACGCCCGGGCGACGCTCGGCTGGATGGTGTTCCTGCTGGTGCTGCTCTTCGCCGGGCTGACCGGGCTGATCCGGCTGGAGGGCCTGGTCCCGGTGCCCGGCGAGACGATGCTCTCCCAGCTGGGCCGGGTCACCTTCCCGACCGGACCCTGGTACGCGCTGCTCCAGGTGGCGACCACGCTGATCCTGCTGCTGGCCGCGAACACCGCGTTCAACGGCTTCCCCCGGTTGCTGTTCTTCATGGCCCGGGCCGGCCACGCGCCGCGCCGGTTCCTGCACATGGGCGACCGGCTGGCGTTCAGCAACGGGATGGCCGCCCTGGCGGTCGCGGCGGGGGTGGTCTTCGCCGCGTTCGGCGGGCACACCCAGTCGCTCATCCCGCTCTACGCCGTCGGCGTCTTCCTCGCCTTCACCCTGTCCCAGGCCGGCATGGTCGTGCACTGGCGGCGCCGCCGGGGGCGGGGCTGGCGCCGGCGCCTCGCGGTCAACGCGGTCGGCGCCACCCTCTCGGGGCTGGTGCTGCTCACCGCCGCCGTGTCGAAGTTCACCGAGGGCGCCTGGGTGGTCGCGGTCGCGGTGCCGCTGCTGGTCCTGCTGTTCCTGCGGATCCACCGCCACTACGCCACGCTGCACCGGGCGCTGGCGCTGCACCCGCCCGCGACCGCGCCGCCCGGACCTGCCGGGTCCGCCGAGGGCGAGGAACTGCCGCAGGAGGTGCGCCACCTGGTTGTCGTGCCGGTGGCCCGGCTCAACCGGGCGTCGCTGCGGGCCTTGGCGTACGCGGCGTCGCTGGGCCAGCCGACGCTGGCCGTGCACATCGCTCCCGAGGAGAGCGAGGCGGACCGGTTCCGGGAGGAGTGGCGGGCCTGGGGCGACCACCTGCGGCTCGAGGCGATCGTGTCGCCGTACCGGGCGGTGATCGGGCCGCTCGCGCACTATCTGGAGGCGCTGCACACCACCCGGCCCGAATTGACGCTGACCGTGATCGTGCCGGAGGTGGTGCTCCGCCGCCGCTGGCACCGCCCGCTGCACAGCCGCGCCGAGCAGCGGCTCCGCGCCGCCCTGCGGGCGCTGCCCGGCGTGGTGGTCACCAGCGTCCCGGTGCACCTCGCCGAGTGAGCGTCACAGGTACGCCGCGAAGTGGTCGGCCACCAGCGCGGCGACCGCCTCGGCGTCCCGGCTCCCGTCCACCTCGACCACCCGGATCCCCAGGTCCCGGGCCCGGGCCACGGCGTCGGCCGCGACCAGTTCGTCGCGGGCGATCCGGTTGCGCCAGGCCCGTTCCGGGTCGCGCACCCCGGGGTGGCGCGCGGCCGCCCGGGGCAGCCTCGTCACCTGGTACGCGCGGAACTCCGGTGTCGGCACCAGCACGACCATCTGCCCGGTCGACTCGACGACCGGGGCGACCAGTTCCGGCCGCAGCCCCCAACCCTCGGCGACGACCCGGCGGCCGCTGACCAGCGCGCTGAGGTCGTCCAGCACCCAGGCGAACCGGCGCGGGAACCCGGCCAGCGTCTCGGCCGCCATCCGCTCCGGGCCGGGGTCCACCCAGACCGCGTCCGGCTCGGGCCCGGCGGGCGGGTCGCCGCGGCGGACCCGGTCGGCCACCCGCCGGTCCTCGTGCCCGCGGGCGTCGTGCCGGTCGTAGAGGTACGCGGTCAGGCCGTGGCGCAGCGCCAGGGTGACGGCGAGAGTGGTCTTGCCGGCCCACTGGGCGCCACCGATCCAGAGGGCCTGCCGCGCGGTGGCGAGCGGATCGAAGTCCATGCCTCGACCCTGCTGGCGGCCGAGACCAAGATCAAGTCTTGTCCTCGGCCGGCCGCCGTGATGAAGTGGGAAGGTCAGACGTCGTGGACGTCGAGGACCCGGGTGGTGGGGGCGCTGTCGCCCAGCGCGGCCCGCAGCGCCAGCCGCTCCGGGTCCGCCATGAAGGCCTCATAGCCGGCCCGCGCGGCGAACCGGATCACGTGCACCTCGGTCGTCCCGTCCCCCGTGCGCAGCCGCCGCTCCAACCGCCCGCCGTGCCGTCCGAGCAGGGCGAGCACGGCGTCCTCGTACCGGCGGCCGGCCTCGGGGTCGGCGCTCAGGTCGACCAGGGCGACCAGCAGGGGCACTTCCGTCGGTTCGGTCATGCGGCGGAGTATCGCAGCGTCCGGCCAGCCCGGGCGGCCCGGAAACGGATCAGGCGTCGATCCCGACGGCCCTGGCGCTGGCCGTCCAGAGCCGGGCGGCGAGGGCCGGATCGCTGGCCTTGGGCAGTGGCCGGCGGAGCCGCCGGTCGGCGTAGTAGCCGCCGTCGACCAGCCGGGCCGGCTCCTGGTTGGCCAGCCAGACCAGGGTCTCCGCGCCCCGCTCCGGGCTGCGGAACGGCAGCAGCCGCATGCCGAGGGCGACCAGCCGGCTCTCGTTGCCGAACCGGGTCCGCACGACGCCCGGGTGGAACGAGTGCGCCGGCATCTCCGGCCAGCGCCGGGCCGCCTCGGCGGCGAACAGGATGTTCGCCTGCTTGCTGGTCCCGTACGCGCGCATGGGCCGGTAGCGGCGCAGCGCGGCGTTGAGATCGTCGGGGTCGAGCACACCGCTGCGGTGCGCGCCCGAGGCGGTCACCACCATCCGGCCGACCCGGTCCCGCAACAGGTTGCTGAGCAGGAAGGGCGCCAGGTGGTTGGCCTGCATGCTCAGCTCGAAGCCGTCGACCGTGGTGACCGGCTGGAGCACGATCGCCCCGGCGTTGTTGGCCAGCACGTCGATCCGGTCGTACGCGGCGCGCAGCCGCTCGGCGAGCCCGCGTACGTCGTCCAGCACGGCGAAGTCGGCGCGGAACAGCTCGGGTTGCTCGCCGCAGCACTCCCGGAGCCGTTCACCGGCGGCGCGCAGCCGGGCCGGATCCCGGCCGACAAGTACCACGCGGTCGCCGCGTCGCGCCAGGTCGACCGCGGCGGCGAGGCCGATGCCCGAGCTGGCGCCGGTCACCACCACGGTCCGACGCTCAGTGAGATCTTCCACAGGTCCATTCACCCCGGTCACGGCACGAGGTTACCGTGGCGTCACAACGCCCCTTTGGGATCGTTAAGTTTCTCGTCTTCCACCTGGTGGCGTCGGCGTGCCCGCGGACGCTGGAAGGAGCGCACCCATGGCCGCAGTCGGTCGCCCCCGCCGGTCCTGCCTGGCGGTACCCGGCTCCAGCGTCAAGATGCTCGGCAAGGCCCAGGGCCTCCCCGCCGACCAGGTCTTCCTCGACCTGGAGGACGCGGTCGCGCCGCTGGCCAAGCCGGACGCCCGGAAGAACATCGTCGCCGCGCTGAACGAGGGCGACTGGGCCGGCAAGACCCGGGTGGTCCGGGTGAACGACCTGACCACGGCGTGGACCTACCGGGACGTCATCGAGGTGGTCGAGGGCGCCGGGGCCAACCTGGACTGCATCATGCTGCCGAAGGTGCAGAACGCCGAGCAGGTGCACTGGCTGGACCTGCTGCTCACCCAGATCGAGAAGACGCTCGGCCTGGAGGTCGGCCGGATCGGCATCGAGGCGCAGATCGAGAACGCGGCCGGCCTGGTCAACGTCGACGCGATCGCGGCCGCCTCGCCCCGGGTCGAGACGATCATCTTCGGCCCGGCCGACTTCATGGCCTCGATCAACATGAAGTCGCTGGTGGTCGGTGCGCTGATCCCGGACTACCCGGGCGACCCCTACCACTACATCCTCATGCGGATCCTGATGGCCGCCCGGATGCACGACAAGCAGGCCATCGACGGCCCGTTCCTGCAGATCCGGGACACCGACGCGTTCCGCGAGGTGGCGAAGCGCTCGGCCGCGCTGGGCTTCGACGGCAAGTGGGTGCTGCACCCCGGCCAGATCGACGCGGCCAACGAGGTCTACTCCCCGGCCCAGGCCGACTACGACCACGCCGAGCTGATCCTCGACGCGTACGACTGGTACACCTCGGAGGCGGGCGGGAAGCTCGGCGCCGTGATGCTCGGCGACGAGATGATCGACGAGGCGTCCCGCAAGATGGCGCTGGTCGTCGCCGCCAAGGGCCGGGCCGCCGGCGTGAGCCGCACCTCGTCGTTCACCCCGCCCGTGGAGTGACCGCGAGCCGTTGACCGCGACGGGCCGCCCCGGCCGACCGGGGCGGCCCGTCCGCGTCAGTAGCTGCTGGAGCTGTCCGAGTTGATGGCAATGACGATCATCACGACGTAGAAGATGATCAGCAGTACCAGCAGGGCGGTGAGGATCCAGCCCACGATGATGGCGGCCTTCGCCATGCCCTCGCCCTGCTCGCCGGTCTGCCGGATCTGCTTCCGGGCGACGTGGCCCATGATCGCGCCGACCGGGGCGGTGATGCAGGAGGTGAAGCCGACCAGCGAGAGCACCAGCGCCACGATGGCCAGGGTGTTCGTCTTGCTGGACGGGGGCGCGTAGCCGGGGTACGCCGCCGGCGGGTAGCCGGCCACGGCGTAGGGGTCGCCGGCCGGCGGGTAGCCGGGCGCGGCGTACGGGTTGCCGGGCGGCGGGTAGCCGGGCGCGGCGTACGGATCGGGGGACTTCGCGACGGCGTAGGGGTCGGCGGGCGCGTACGGGTCCGCCGAGGTCGGCTGGGTCGGGATGGGGTTGCCGGCCATCGGCAGCGTCGGGTCGACCGGAGGACTCGACTGTGGCCCGGCCGCCGACGGGTCGTGCCAACCACCGGGCGGTGGGGAATAGGTCATCAGATCATCTCCATGGACGTGGTGCGGTCAGGGTAGCCACCGGCGGGCAAGTCGCAGGGACCCCTTTCCGGGTGCCGCGTTGCCCGGAACGTCCACAGCGGGCAGGATCGCGGCATGGCACTTGACGCGCGCGGTGGTCGGTCTCGACGGGACGTCAGCCGGCCGGGCCTGGTGCGCCGGCCCCGCGGCGGCGCACCGGCGGGCTCCGCCGACCAGGACCAGCCGGCACCGCTGGAGGAGCCGGCCACCATGCGCCTGGACGGCCGTGTCGCGCTGGTCACCGGCGCGGGCAGTCCGGACGGCATCGGGTACGCGACGGCGCGCCGCCTCGCCGACCTGGGCGCCCGGGTGGCGATCGTCTCCACCACCCGGCGGATCCACGACCGGGCCGGCGAGCTGGGCGTCACCGGCTTCGTCGCGGACCTCACCGACGAGTCCGAGGTGGGCGCGCTCGCCGACGCGGTGGCCGAGCAGCTCGGCGACGTCGAGGTGCTGGTCAACAATGCCGGCCTGGCGAGCCGGGCCAGCCCGGAGGTGCTGCGGCCGGTGGCCCAGCTGACCTACGACGAGTGGCGCGGCGAGATCGACCGCAACCTGACCACGGCGTTCCTGTGCAGCCGCGCGTTCATCAGCGGGATGGCCGAGCGGGGCTGGGGGCGGATCGTCAACCTGGCGGCCACCGCCGGGCCGGTCAACGCGCTGCCCACCGAGGCCGCCTACGCCGCGGCGAAGGCCGGTGTGGTCGGGCTGACCCGGGCGCTGGCCATGGAGATGATCGCCGACGGGGTGACCGTGAACGCGGTGGCGCCGGGCATCATCCACACCGCGGCGTCCACCATGGTCGAGATCAAGCAGGGCCTCGGCACCCCGGTCGGCCGCCCCGGCACGCCGGACGAGGTGGCCGCGGCCATCGCCTTCCTCTGCTCGCCGGCGGCCTCCTACATCACCGGGCAGATGCTGGTGGTCGACGGCGGCAACAGCGTCCGGGAGGCCGAGTTCCGCTGACCGTCAGCGGGTGCCGAGGGTCAGTAGGAGTTGCCGTTGTCCGAGTTGGCCCAGATGGCCAGGCCGATCCAGCCGCAGCAGACCAGCAGGCCGATCGCGGTGAAGATGTAGCTGAGGATCAGCCCCCAGGTGGCGAGCTGGTCGCCCTCCTCGCCGGTCCGCCGGATCTGCCGCTTGGCCAGGTGGCCGCAGACGATGCCGGCCGGGGCGAAGACGAAGGCGAAGACCAGCGACAGGATGGCGAGCACGTTCGGTCCGCCGCCGCGCGGCTGTGGGCCGGGGCCGGGCGGCCCGTACTGGCCGTACGGGGGTTGCGGGGCGTAGGGCGGCTGGCCGCCACCGGGCGGCTGGTGCCCCCAGTGCGGCTGCTGCTGCGGGTCCCCGTACGGCTGGCCGTAGGCCGGCGGCTCGTACGGCGACGGTGGCTGGTCGGGCTCACCGGGTGGTTGGCTCACGTCCCTCCTCGCCCCTTCGTCGCAGGTCGACGGCCTTCTCTCTTGCGGACGCTACCCGCAGCGGTGAACCTTTTCACAGCGGTTGTGTGGACTGGTCACCTTGGCTCCGCCGGTCCCGGGGCCGATACTGACCCAGCGTTCAGTTACCCACGAGTAATGCGCCGATCCCCCGGAGGCTGAGATGGCCCGACTCGCCCAGACGCCCGGCCTGACCGACGTGCAGCGGTCGATCCTGGAAACCGTCCGGGAGTTCGCCGACAAGGAGATCATCCCGCACGCCCAGCGGCTGGAGCACGCCGACGAGTACCCCACCGACATCCTCGACGGGATGCGCGAGATGGGGCTGTTCGGCCTGACCATCGACGAGGAGTACGGGGGTCTCGGCGAGTCCCTGCTGACCTACGCCCTCGTGGTCGAGGAGCTGTCCCGGGGCTGGATGTCGATCTCCGGCATCGTCAACACCCACTTCATCGTGGCGTACCTGATCTCGCAGCACGGCTCGGCCGACCAGAAGGCCCGGCTGCTGCCCCGGATGGCCACCGGCGAGGTGCGCGGCGCCTTCTCGATGTCGGAGCCCGAGTGCGGCTCCGACGTCTCGGCGATCAAGTCGAAGGCGGTCCGCGACGGCGACAACTACGTGCTCAACGGCCAGAAGATGTGGCTGACCAACGGCGCCTACTCCTCGGTGGTCGCCACCCTGGTCAAGACCGACACCGGGGCCGACTCGGTCTACGGCAACATGAGCACCTTCCTGCTGGAGAAGGAGCCCGGCTTCGGCGAGACCGCCCCCGGCCTGACCATCCCCGGCAAGATCGACAAGATGGGCTACAAGGGCGTCGAGACCACCGAGATGGTGCTCGACGGCGTCACCGTTCCCGCCTCGGCGGTGCTCGGCGGCGAGGAGAAGGTCGGCCGCGGCTTCTACCAGATGATGGACGGCATCGAGGTCGGCCGGGTCAACGTGGCGGCCCGCGCCTGCGGCATCTCGATCCGCGCGTTCGAGCTGGCCGTCGCGTACGCCCAACAGCGCCGCACCTTCGGCCAGCCCCTGGCCAGGCACCAGGCCGTCGCGTTCAAGCTCGCCGAGATGGGCACGAAGATCGAGGCCGCCCACGCCCTCATGGTCAACGCGGCCCGGCTCAAGGACGCCGGCCAGCGCAACGACGTCGAGGCCGGGATGGCCAAGCTGCTCGCCTCGGAGTACTGCGCCGAGGTCGTCCAGGAGGCGTTCCGCATCCACGGCGGCTACGGCTACTCCAAGGAGTACGAGATCGAGCGGCTCATGCGGGAAGCGCCCTTCCTGCTGATCGGCGAGGGCACCTCGGAGATCCAGAAGACGATCATCTCCCGCGGCCTGCTCAAGGAGTACAAGCTCTGAGCCGGTGCTGAGGGGCCCCTTCCGGACGCCTGGCGTAGCGGAAGGGGCCGCGCTCAACGCCGGAGTTGCGAGCCCGGGCTCCCGGGGGAGTCGCCCGCCGCCGCGCCCGTCGGGAGGAGGTGCCGGCGGGCACGGGCCACCAGGGCCTTCGGGTCGTCGGCGTACAGCCGGATCTCCCGGACCGGCTCGCTCGGTCCCTTCGGCAGGCGCACCGACAGCGGCTCCCGCAGCACCACGTCGATCGCGGTCTGGCTGCCGACGCCGAGGTTCAGCACCGCCGGGTCGTCCGGGTCGTACTGCACCGCGCGGCTGGACGGCAGCGACCGGTAGCGCGCCTCCATCCGGGCGACGGCGGCCCACGGGATCAGCACGTCGAGGGAGATGCCGTTGCGGATCCGCAGGCCGGTGTCGTCGACGACGTGCGGGTGGATCCGGAGGCTGGCGAGCAGGCCGACCATCCACAGCACGCCCCAGACGCCGAGCACGATGAACGCGTGCCGGACCGTCGGCCAGCCGACGGTGTGGCGGAGGATCAGGTCGAGGACCGGGATCTCGAGGGCCGACAGCGCGATGAACACGCCGAGGATCGGCTGCACCACGCCGGCGTAGGCGAACGTCTCCCCGCCCGGCGCCACCGGGTGGGGCCGCCGCAGGACCCACCGGGCCAGGCTGCGCCACATGCCCCACTCGTACGCGACCGCCCGGCGGGCCAGCCGGACCACGTCGATCTGTGCCATCCCCCGCCACCTTCCTTTTGCATTGCAGTTGCAACGTAAACGCTCGCGGGCGACGTGTCAATGCGATCGTATTGTGAAAGCATGGGGGAATGCCGAAGCGGGTCGACCACCGGGAGCGCCGGGCGCTGATCGCGGACGCGCTGATGCGGGTCGCGGCCGAGCAGGGTCTGGAGGCGGTCAGCCTCCGGCACGTGGCCGCCGCGGCCGGGGTCAGCGCCGGGATGGTGCAGCACTACTTCCGCACCCGGGACGAGATGATGACCTTCGCGCTCGCCGTGGTCCGGGAACGCAACGAGAGCCGGGTGACCCGGGCGATCGGGGCGCTCGGCGCGACGCCGGCACCCCGGACCCTGCTGCGGACCATGCTGGCCGAGCTGCTGCCCCTCGACGAGGAGCGCCGCGCCGACGGCCGGGTCGCGCTCGCGTTCCTGGCCTACACCGCCGTACGCCCCGCCGTCGCCGCCGCGCTGCACGACGAGACGGCCGCGCTGCTCGGGTTCGTCGCCGGCCAGATCCGGGCCGGAGCCCACCCCGGGGTGGACCCGGAGCGGGCCGCGGTCGGGTTGCTCGCCGTGCTGGAGGGCCTCGGCATCTACCTGCTCGGCGGGCACTACCCGCCGGAGACCGCGCTGGCCGCCCTCGACACCCAGCTCGACCTGCTCTTCGGCCCCGAGGCTGATCGTCCCCCGACCGGGGCCGACGCTAGCCGCGCCGCGACAGGCCCCCGGCGGCCCGCTCGATGATGAGGCAGCGGTCCTCGACGTAGTCGATCCCCGCCTCCTCGGCGATCCGCCGCGCCTCGGCCGAGAAGATCCCGAGCTGCAACCAGACCGCCGGCGCGCCGATCGCCACGGCCTGCCGGACCACCTCGACGGCGTCACGGGCCGGGCGGAACACGTCGACCAGGTCGACCGGGTGCGGGATGTCGGCCAGCGACGGGTACGCCTTCTCGCCGAACAGCTCGTCCACGGTCGGGTTCACCGGGATGATCCGCCAACCGTGCCGCTGCATCTCCAGCGGCACGCGGTGCGCGGCCTTGCTCGGGTCGCGGGACGCGCCCACGACGGCGATCACGGCGGAGTCGGCGAGGATCTGCTGGGCGGAACGCATCAGCCGAGCCTAGCCCCGCCGGCGGCGGACGGCCGCGCTCCCGGTCACAGCAGGGACAGCTGCTCGGCCGCCGGGGCGGGCGGCTCGGGCAGCTGCCGGTTGTCGCCGACCTCGCCCCGGTGCAGCCCGTGCCGGCGGGCCGCCATCCGCACCCGCGCGGTCACCTCCCGCTGGTAGGCCTGCGGCGCGTACGCCCCGGCCTGGTAGAGCTGCCGGTAGCGGGGGACCAGGTGCGGGAACTCGCGGGCCAGCCAGCGCGCGTACCACTCGCGGGCGCCGGGGCGCAGGTGCAGCGGCAGCGGGGTGACGCTGGTGGCCCCGGACGCGGCGACCGCGGCGACCGTCGCGTCGATCGACTCGTCGTCGTCGCTGAGCCCCGGCAGGATCGGCGCCATGAGCACCCCGACGGAGAAGCCGGCGTCGGTGAGCCGGCGGACGGCGTCGAGGCGGCGACGCGGGCTCGGCGTGCCCGGCTCGACGGCCCGCCACAGCGCCTCGTCCACGAACCCCACCGAGTAGGACAACCCGACCCGGGTCACCTCGGCGGCCTGGCGCAGCAGCGGCAGGTCCCGCAGCAGCAGGGTGCCCTTGGTCAGGATGGAGAACGGGTTGGCGAAGTCGCGCAGCGCCGCGAGGATCTGCGGCATGAGCTCGTAGCGCCCCTCGGCCCGCTGGTAGCAGTCCACGTTGGTGCCCATGGCGATGTGCGCACCGCGCCACTTCGGCGCGGCCAGCTCACGGCGGACCAACTCGCCGGCGTTGACCTTGACGATCACCTTCCGGTCGAAGTCCGCGCCGGCGTCGAGGTCGAGGTAGGTGTGCGTGTTGCGGGCGAAGCAGTTGTGGCTGACCACCCCGTTGGCGATGAAGTCACCGGTGCCGGTGGTGATGTCCCAGAGCGGAAGCTCCAGCCCGAGATCCTCGATGCTCGCCACCCGCAGCCGGGCCCGGCACTTGAGCGCCATGCCCTCGATCGAACGCTTGCGGGTGACCGCCGGGTCGGTCAGGTGGAAGAAGCGCAGCCGCTCCGGCAGGCCACCGGTCAGCCGGAGCTGGCGGGCCCGGTTGAGGTTGCCCGGGTCGTCGAGCGCCCACCGGAAGCCGAACCGGTCCAGGGCGGTGGCCGCCCGGCGCAGGCCCCCGTCGTCGCCCACCGTGATCCGGAACACGCCCCGCCGGCAACTGCCGGCGGCGTCGAAGGTGCCGGCCAGGAAGCCCAGCCACCAGTCGTCGGTCGGCTCGTCGTCGGGACGGATCAGCCCGGCGACCGCCTCGGCGTCGCCGGGACGGGCGGTGCGGATCGGGGTCGTCGACCGGCGGGCGGCGCGGACCGGCGGGCCGGCCACCCGCTCCGCGCCGATCCCGGCGTCGGCGAGGAACCGCTCCGCGCGCTCCAGCGCCTCCTCGTCGGCCGTGGCCAGCCGGAAGCGGCTGCCCGGATGGTCGGCGTCGCGCACCAGCGCGCAGAGGTAGCCCCGCCGGTAGTCGGCCGAGCGCTTCGGGGCGGAGGCGAACCCGCCCGTGCCGAGCAGGCGGTTGCGGGTGGTCAGGTAGGGCCGCCGGCCGCCACCCCGCATGCTGCCGGTCACGTGCTTCCAGCCGCGCTCGGTGAGGAACCGGTGGTCGCCGCTGGCGACCAGCGTGGTGCCGTCCTCCAGCGTCACCCGGTGGGCCCGCTTCACCGTCGACCACTTGGCCCGCACGGTGGTGACCACGTAGTGCCGGTAGGCGCCCCGCCGCTCGGTGCCGTAGATCCGGTCGCCGACCGCCAGCTCGCTAATCGGCTTCGTGCGCCCGTCGGCCATGAGGATCGGTGTTTCACCAGCGACGCAGTACACACACGCGTGGGAGCAGCCGCGGTAGGGGTTGATCGTCCACTCGAACGGGACGCGGGACTGGCCCGGCACCCGATTGATGATCGACTTGGCCCGCACCTCGTAGAAGGTCATGCCGGCGAAGCCGGGGGTGTCGAACGTGCGGGCGATCGCGCCGGGGAGCGCCAGCGGCAGGGGTGGAGCCGCCGGCGCTGCCCCGTCGGGAGTCCCCTCGTCCGGGGGAGCGGAGAGGTTGTCCCAGCGCATGTGCTTCATTCGAACACGCGTACGAACGAAGCGCAAGTGACCCGCCGGACACCGGCCACCGGAGTGGGCACGGCGGGGTGCAGGATGGGGGCATGGAGACGTCGACCTTCGTCTACGACGGCGACTGCGCGTTCTGCACCAAGTGCGCGCGGATCATCGAGCGGTGGATCCCGACCCGCGCCCGGGTGCTGCCCTGGCAGTTCGCCGACCTCGACGCGCTCGGCCTGACCGTCGCCGAGTGCGACGAGGCGGTGCAGTGGGTCGGCGCGGACGGCGTACGCGCCGCGGGCCCGGACGCCATCGCCCGGCTGCTCGGCGACAGCAACCCGCTCTGGCGGACCGCCGGGGCCGGTCTCCGGTTCCCCCCGGTACGCGCCGCCGCCTGGCCCGCGTACCGCTGGGTGGCCCGCAACCGCCACCGCCTGCCCGGCGGCACCGCGGCCTGCGCGGTCCCGTCCGCCGCCCGCGACTGAGGCGCCGACCCGCCGGTCAGTCCCGCAGGCCCGCGCAGGCGGCACCGTCGATGGTGCACGCCGTGGGCGTGGCGCTGATCGCCGCGCCGGTCACCCGGAACGTGACGCGCACCGTGCCGCCGCCCGGCACCCGGCCGGTGTCCCCGTCCGGCACGAACGTCCACGTCGCGCCGTCCCGGCTGGCCCGGGCCCCGGTGACGGAGGTGACCCGGAGCGAGTCGCGGGGCAGCACGACCACGAGGGTCCAGGCCGGTGCCGGCTCCGTACCCGGATTGTCGATCGTCACCGCGGCGCCGTAGCTGAGCAGGGCGTTGTCCTCGACGGCGAAGGCGGCTCCCAGCGGGACGGGTGGCGGTGGCGCCGGGGTGGTCGGCGACGGCGCCCCGGCCGAGGGCCGTGCGGCCGGCGGGACGGGGGCCCCGGGTGCCGCCGTGGTCACCGGCGGTGTGGACGTCCGCGGGGTGGCGTCGTTTGGCTCCGGCCGCTCCTCCGGCGTCCCGGTCGCCACCGGGCCGGTCGCCGGCACGCTGCCGGCCGGCCCGACGGCCACCGGGCTCAGCCGCTCCGGCGTGCGCAGCACCGTGACGATCGAGTACGCCGTCGCCAGCAGCACCCCCAGCGAGGCGGCGATCGCCACGAACGCGAGTCGCGAGCCGTCACGCCGGCCGACGAGAGCGCGACGCACGGCACCGACCGCGGCGACGAGCCCGTCCAACAGGATGAGCGGCAGGGTCCGCCGTGGCGGGGACGGTGGTGCCGGCACTGGGCCTTCCCCCTTCAGGTCGTCCATCGGGCCGGAGGCCGCGGTCTCCGGGCCCGGCGGTCTCCGCCGTCACAGCGTGCGGAGGCCGTCGAGCAGCGCCTCGAGCAGCTCCCTGGACGGCGCCCCGGACAGTGACGGTGGCTCGTGCGTCTCGACCAGGCCCGCCTCCAGCAGATCGCCGAGCAGTACCCGGACGGTACCCAACGGCAGCTCCAGGTCGGCAGCGACCTCCGCCACCGACAGTGGACGGTGGCACCGCTCGATTATGCGGGCCTGTTCGGGAAACAGCTGTGCGGAGGCAGGGGCCATCCGCCGGGCCACCACGAGGGAGATCAGATCGAGCTGACCGTGGTCGGACGTGAGACGGCCGCGCGTCACCGTGTACGGCCGGGCCACCGGCCCGGCGTCCTCGTCGTACCAGGCCTCGTCATGGTCTCCAGTGGTGCGCACCGCTGATCCCGCCTGTCACCGTCGGCGCCGGTTCGAGGTAGACGGGCAGGGCCCGCTCGGCCTGCGCCGCGAACAGCGCCACCTCGTACGCCATGTCGCCGACGTCGGCGTCACCACCCATCCGGACGGTGAGGATCGCTCCGCCCCGGGTGGTGGCGACGAACACGAACGAGCGCGCCATCTGCACGACGACCTGCCGCAGCCCGCCGGCCACGCACACCCGGCCGGCGGCCTGTCCCAACGCGTACAGCCCGCTGACCAGGCTGGCGACCTGCTCGGCGAGCTGGTCCTCGACGTGCCGGGACCGGCCGAGCAGCAGCCCGTCGGGGGAGAGCACCACGGCGACCTCGGCCCCCGGAACCCGGTCGACCAGCCCGTCCAGGGCGGCGGCCAGGCTGTCGGTGGCGACCGCTGAATGCGTCATCTAGGTCCTCTCCCGCTGTTGCGGAGCGTTGTCTCGGAGGGTGTCGGGGTCGGTGGGTGCGGGCCGGACCGCCCCGGACCGGCGGATCCGGGTGGGCAGCGCACCGCCGGGGACCGTCGCGGCCGGCGGATGCGGGGTCGGAGCCGGCGCCGGCCCGGCCGCACCGCCGCCGGCCGCCGGGCCGCCAGAGGGCGGGGTTGCGGCGACCAGACCGGGCGGCAGCAGGACCACGGCGGCGGTTCCGCCGCGCGGGCCGGGCCGCAGCGACAGCCGGGCGCCGCACCGGGCGGCGAGGAGGGCGGCGACGTGCAGCCCGGCGCGTTCGCAGGGCGGGCCGTCCGGTGGTGGAGCGCCCAGGATCCGGTTCGCCTCGGCCAGCGCGGCGGCGTCCAGGCCGGGTCCGTCGTCGAGGATCACCACGGCGCAGCCCTGCGGCACCGGCTCGACGGCGACCCGGACGGTGGTGTGCTCCGGGGAGCAGGCCAACCCGTTCTCGAGGAGCTCGGCCAGCAGGTGGACGACGTCGGTGACGCCGGAACCGGCGAGCGTCCACGGCCAGTGCGGCGCGACCAGGACGCGGTGGTAGTCCGGCACCTCGGCGACCGCCCCGCGCACCACGTCGAGCAGCGGCACCGGCCGACGCCAGCGGCGGGCCGGCTCCGCGCCGGCGAGGATCACCAGCTTCTCCACGTTGCGCCGGATCCGGGTGGCGAGGTGGTCGAGCCGGAACAGGTCGGCCGTCTCCTCCGCCGTCCGGTCCCGCCGTTCCATCGCGCCCAGCAGGTCGAGCTGCTCGCGCAGGAGGGCCTGGTTGCGCCGGGTCAGCCGCAGGAACAGCTCGCCCGTGGCGGTCACCGCCGGCGCAGAACCGGCGTCGCCCGGGGTGCCCGCCCGGGGGCCGGTTGCCGGGCGGTCCGGCCCGTCGGTCGGGCGGCGGACGGTACGGGCCGAGCCGACCAGCACGACGAGCACGGCGATGAGCCCGAGCCCCACCACCAGGCCGGTCCGGGTGACCACCAGCGCGGCGCCCGGCGCGGCCCGTTCGACGCTGCTCCGGGCCGCGGCGGTCACCAGGTCCCGCAGCCCGCTCAGGGCCGGGTCGGCGGCCTCCCGCCAGCTCCGCGTGCTGACCCCGGTCGTGCCACCGGCGTCCGCGGCCCGGAGCAGCCGTTCCTCCAGCCGCAGCAGGCCGGCGAACCGGGGGCCCTCCACCAGCCGCCGGTGCTGGTCCCGTCCGCCGGCCGGCAGCGCGGCGGCGGCCGTCGTCCGGGCGTACCGCTGAACGGTCACCAGCTCGGCCAGGCGGCGCCGGTCGTCGTCGCCGATCGCGCCGCCGGCCAGGGCGGCGGTCACCAGTGTGTCCTCGCGGGCGAGCAGCTCGCGGGCCCGGGCCAGCGCGACGACGGCCCGGGTCTCGGCGGCCAGTCCGTCCTCGTGGCCGCCCCACTCCGGGCCGTACACCGCGAAGGCGGCGTCGACCAGCCGGTCGTACGCGGCGACCGCGCTGGGCCGGTCGAGCCGCCCGCCGTCCACCTCGGACCGCAGGGTGGCCAGCCCGGTCAACTGCCGGACCAGTTCGGCGGCCCGGTCCCGCACCGCGCCCGCCGTGAGCAGGCGCGGGTCGTGGCCCCCGGTGAACGCGCGCACCGGGGCGACGGCGCCGTCCGTCCGGTCCCGCGCCTCGGCCAGGGCGGCCCGCGTCCGCCCGGCGCCCGCGATCGTCTCGGCGGTCAGCCGGCGTTCGAGCTGGAGGTCGAGGATCAGCAGGTCGGTGGGCTGGCCGAGGGTGTCCGCCAGGGCCCGGACCCGCACGAGGCCGGCGGCGTCGCGGCCGGTCAGCACGGCCGCGTACGCCCAGAGGGTCAGCAGCACGGCGGCCAGCGCGCCGAGCTTCAGGCGGGTCCGCCGGTCACCGGCCCGGGGCGGCCCGGCCGGCCGGCTCACCGCGGGTCCCGTTCCGGCCACGGCTGCCGGCCGGCGCTCGACCGGTCCGTCACCACGGTGCGCAGCAGGGCCAGCAGCTCGGCCCGGTTGGCGCAGTTGAGCCGGGACCGCATCCGTGCCACGTGGTGCTCCACCGTCTTCGCCGAGATGAAGAGCCGGTCGCCGATCTCCCGGTAGGTCAGGCCGGCCAGCACCAGCTCGGCCACCTCGTGCTCCCGGTCGCTGAGCCGGTACCGGGTGGGGCCGGCGTCGGCCACCGGCGTCGCGCCGTCACCCGCGCCGTCCGCGCGGGCGGGCGACCGGGCCTGGAGCACCCGGGCGCACTCCAGCAGGGTGGTCATGGCACGCCGGTCCGAGGTGCGGATCGCGGCCTGCCCGGCGAGGCGGGCCGCGTCCCAGCACAGCCCGGCGTCGTGCAGCCCACGGGCGGCGGCCTCCACCCGGACCGGGTCCACGACGCCGCGCAGCACCTCGACCCAGACCGTGGCGGCACCGGCGGCCACGGCGGCGTACCGGCTGTGGTCGGCGGCGGCGAGCAGGGCGGCGACGTGCGCGTCGGCGACCGCCGGCTCCTCGGTGAGGATGGCGGCGTGCAGTCCGGTCCAGTGCAGCGGCGCGCTCCACAGCGCCGGGCCGCCGAGCCGGTCCAGCAGCAGCCACCCCTCGCGCAGGTGGGGCTCCAACCGGGCCAGGTCGCCCAGCCGGGCGCCGGCCACCGCCAGCTCGCCCAGCGGCAGCAGCGTGAACAGGTCCACCGGGTGCCGGACCACGGCCTCCAGCGCCGGGCCCCACCCGCGCTGCAGCCCCGCGACGTCGCTGTTGCGCCGGGCGATGCCGAGTCGGAGCGCACTGGTCAGGAGCAGGTCGCGCGACTCCAGCACCCGGTCACCGGCGGTCACCGCGGCGAGGCGGTCGGCCGCGGCGGCCGTCTGGCCGCGCACCATCAGGATCCAGGCCTGCAGCAACCGGTGCCGGTGGGCCATCAGCGGCCCACCGATTCCGGTCGTCACGGCCCGCTCCAGCACCCCCTCGGCGATGTCCAGCTCGGCACAGTGGATCGCGGTCAACGCGGCGAGCGCGGCCGGGCTGTCCGGCAGGAGCACCCGGCGCCCGTCCGGCTCCAGCAGCGCGGTGGCCTGCACCAGCCGGGACAGGGCGCTGGTCGGCGGGGCGGTGAGGCTCTCGCGTACCCCCTCGGCCATCAGCCGCGCGGCGCTGGCGTGCAGGGTCGGCGGCCCGCCGGCCGGGTCGTCGGGCAGGTCGACGCCCGCGGCCGGGCGGCCGAGAGCGAGCGCCCCGACGGTGGCGAACGCCGCGGACGGTGCGAGGCCGGACCACCGGTACAGCTCGACGCTGCGCTCCACCTGGCCCCGGTGCGCCAGCGCCGTCGCGGCCACCGTGGCCGCCTCCGCCCGCACGGCCGGCGGGGCCGTCGCGAGCAGCCGGTTCGCCAGCCGCAGCGCGGCCTCCAGGTCGCCGGCGAGCGCCGCGGCGACGGCCTGGCGGGCGCCGGCCGGCAGCCCTCCGGCGGTGGCCGCCGCGAACAGCTCGGCGGAGAGCGCCGGCTCACCGCCCAGCGCCTCTTCGGCCGCTGCCTCCAGCGCCGCGGCCGGGCAGTCGTCGAGGGCGCCGGCCGCCCGCAACGACCGGACCAGCGGGAGCACCGCCGCACCACGACCGAGCTGCACCTCGGTGAGGCGGCGCCAGATCGCGGTGCGTTCGGTGGCCGGGCTGAGCGCGACCACCGCCCGCCGCACGATCGGCGCGAGCCGGCCGTCCGCGCCGAGCAGGCCCGCCGCCCTGGTGTACGCCACCAGCTCGTCCACCGAGGCCGGCTCCCGGTCGAGCAGCGGGCCGAGCAGGTCCACAGGCAGCGGGACGCCCGCGGCGACGGCCAGCAGCAGCCGCCGGACGTCCTGCGGCAGCTCCTCCAGGTCCGGCCCGAACGCGAGGAGGGCCGCCCGCGGCGGCTCGACCGGAAGGCCGGGCGGGCTCTCCGACCCGCCCAGCCCACGGGCCAGCCGCTCGACGTCCCGCGGCACGCCACCGGTCTGCGCGTGCACGAACGCGGCCAGCTCGCCTTCCCGGCCGAGGTCGGGTACGCCGGTGAGGTAGTCGCGGGTCTGCTCGACGGTGAACGGGTCGAGCGCGACCTGCTGCCCGTCCCGTTTCAGCGCCTCGGCCAGCCCGGCCAGGCCCGCCGGCCGGGGCCACGGGCGGTAACCGACCAGCAGCCGGTGCCGGCCGCCGACCACCAGCCGGCGCAGCGTCTCGAGGCGCGCGGCGTCCAGCAGGTGCGCGTCGTCGACGAGCAGCACGGCCTCGGGGTCGACCGGGTGGTCCGGGCCCGGAGCGCCTTCCCGCACCGTGCCGCCCGCGTCGAGGTGCGCCCGCGCCAGCGCCCGGAGCAGGGCGGTCTTGCCGTGACCGCCGGGGCCCGTCACGCCGACGGCGAGGGGGCGCCCGGGATCCGCCGCGACCGCTCCGAGTAGCGCGGTCGGCGCGGTGCCCAGCACGAGCCGGGCGTCGGAGACGGTACTCATGATCATGTCGGTCATCCTTCGCGGTCCCGGACGCGGCCGCGGGCCAGCGCCAGGCGGGACGCCTTCGGCAGGTTCAGCGGCGTGATCCGGACCGGGGGGCGGGCCGGGGGCTCGCCGTGGCGGGGGTGGTCGGGTTCGGCGTGCTGCCACGCCGGAACGGCCGGCGCGGCGGCACCGACCGAGGCGGCGGCGGGGGCGGGGGCCGGCGCCGGGCGGCGCGGGCGCGGTGACACCACCTGACAGGCGGCCAGCGCCGCCCCGGTGGCGGCGGTCAGCTGCGGGTCCGGCTCCACCTCGACGGGGACGGGAAACGCCGCGGCGAGCAGCTCGGTGACCAGCGGGATCCGGGCCGAGCCGCCGGTCAGGAGGACGCCGTCGAGCTGCGCCGGTGTCAGGCCGGCGGAGTGCACGGTCTGCGCCAGCAGGTCGACCGTGGCGCGCACCGCGGGGCGGATCAGATCCTCGAACTGCGCCCGGGTCACGGGCACCCGAACCGGGCCGCTCGGCAGGGTGAGCAGGACGTCGGTCTCCGTGGCGATGGTCAGCTCCCGCTTGACGCGGTCGCACTCCGCCAGCAACCCGTGCAGGGCCGGGTGCGCCTCCCCGCCGGCGAGCTCACGGCCGAGCGCGGCGCGTACGTGCTCGGCGAGCGCCTCGTCGAAGTCGCTGCCGCCGAGCCACTCGAGACCCTGCGGCAGGCCGAACGTCTCGTACCTGCCCCGCGCGTTGCGGCGGACCAGTGCCGCCTCGAACGTGTTGCCGCCCAGGGCGTAGACCGCGGCCGTGGTGCCCGGGAAGCCCCGCGCCGCATGGCTTTCGGCCACCGTGACCGTGCGCGGAAGCAGGGTGACGTTCCGCAGGTCCACGGCCCACAGCGCGCGGTGCAGCAGGTCGCGCCGGTGCGGGCCCCACCCGGCCGGATGGCTCAGCACGACGGCCTCGGCGAACCCGCCCTCGTGGGTGGAGACCCGGTGCACCACCCACGCCGCCAGCTCGGCGACCAGTGTCTCCGGTGGACACGGCTCGCCGCCGAGCAGGAGGGGCACGTCGTCACCGACCCGGCGGACGAAGTCCCGGGTGGTGCCGCCGCGGTCGTCGGTCGCCGGGTCGCCCACCCGGAGCGCCCCGTCGGGCGCCAGGTGCAGCACCGACGGTACGACGGCCGACCGGCCACCCAGCGTGACGACCTCGGGTCGGGCCCAGGCGTCGCCCCGCCGCCTCGCGACGGTGGCGGCCGTGCCGGTGTTCCCGATGTCCAACCCCAGGACGTACGGCATTCGTTCTTCCTCCACGGCGAGTGGCCTGGGGACGGTGTCGGCACCGTGGCGACCCACCCCCGGCGAACCCCGTGGGCTCCTACGTTCGTACCAGAGATCGCCTCCGACCCGGTACCCTAACTCCGGCCGGCCCGGCTCCCCCTGTCCCCCTAACGCATGAGGGGGCGAGGGCCCTAATCGGCGGGGGCGGGTTGCGGGTCGCGCCCCGATGACGACCGGCGACCCCCGGCCCTAGCGTCACTGTCGCGGCACGACGGTGCTGACGCTACGTTCGAGGAGAAGCCCCCATGGATTCGCACCAGACCCTGCACGACTTCGTGCTCAACCTGCTCACCGACCCCGACGCGCGGTCGGCCTTCGACCTCGACCCGGAGGGCGCGCTGCAGGCGGCGGGGCTCACCGACGTCACCGCCGCCGACGTGCAGGACGTCGTCCCGCTGGTGGTCGACTACGCCCCCGGCGCGGCGGGGCTCGCCCCGGTGGCCCCGGTGGTCGGGCAGCTCGGGCTCGACCCGCTCACGAGCGACGTCACCGACGTGGTCGGCCAGGTCCAGGCGGTGCCGCACCAGATCGGCGTGAGCAGCTCCCACAGCGGTGTGGACGTGTCGGCCGGCGCGCTGGGCGCCATCGCGGTCGACCCGGCCGGCCTGTACGCCGGCGCGTCCCTGGTCCCGGGCATCGGCCTGGGCGTCGGGCCGGGCGGGCTCGGCACCGACCTGACCGCGGTGCACGACGTGGCGGACACCCTCGACTCGGACGTGGTGGGCACGGTGGACACCGCCGTCGACCCGGTCGTCGGCGACGTCACCGGGGCGGTCGGCGACCCGCTCGGCACCGCGGCCGGCACCGACCTGCTGCACGACGGCGGGGTGCTCGGCGGCGACCTGGGCGCCCTCTCCGGCACGCAGGCCCAGGTCCACGGCATCGTCGGTTCGCTCGGCGTCGACCAGACCCTCGGCGGGCTCGGCCTGGGCGACGGCACCGGCGCGGTCCCGCCGGTGCACATTCCGTCCACGGTCGACGGTGTGACGCACCAGGTGGACAGCACGCTCTCCGGCGTGACCGGCACGGTCAGCGGCGTGACGGGCACCGTCGGCGGCCTGACCGGCGGGCTCACCGGCGACACCGGGTCGCACGACGCGGCGGTCCACGGCGACGTGCACGCCTCGTCCGACGGCGGCCTGCTGGGCGGGCTGCTCTGACGGAAAGCTCCGGCAGGAGCGGGAGGCAGGATCCGGTCTCCCGCTCCGCTCCCGTTCACGACCCTCTTGATAATTGAGCCGAAATGCGCACACTTGGTGCGTGATCGCGGGGATCTGGCTGGATGTGCTCGATGAGATCGCCCGTACGTGCGGCGCACACGGGCGAGGCGACCTGCTCCAGACGGTGCGGCAGAAGCGGGTGCAACTGCTGGACCCCCGGCTGCGCGTGCTGGTCATCGGTGAGTCGCAGCAGGGCAAGAGCCAGCTGATCAACGCCATCGTCAACGCGCCGGCCTGCCCGGTCGGCGACGGCCGGACCACCGTGCTGCCGACCGTGGTGCAGCACGCGGAGGTCCCGTCGGCCGCCGTGGTCCAGGCGCCGCCTCCCTCCCCGGGCCGGCCCGCCGGCGCGGTGCTCCCGGTGACCGGCGAGCGGACCCCGGTGCCGCTGGACCAGGTCGCCGCCGGGGTCGCCGGCACGTTCGGCCGCCGGCCGGGCGGCGGCCCCGCGTACGTCGAGATCGGACTGCCGCGCGCGCTGCTCGGCTCCGGGCTGGTGCTGGTGGACACCCCGGGCACGGAGGAGGCGGCCGCCCTGGGCGCCGCCGGTCCGGCCGCCGCACCGGCGTGGGCGGACACCGTGCTGCTCGTCTCCGACTCCACCCGGGAACTCTCGGCCGGCGAGCTGACCATGCTGCTGCACGTCGCGCGGTCGCACCCGAACGTCGTGCTGGTGCAGACCAAGACGGATCTCGTGCCGGACTGGCGCGCGGTCGCCGAGCGGAACCGGCAGCACCTCGCCGAGGCCGGCGTGCCCGCACCGGTCATCCCGGTCTCGGCGGCCCTGCGGCTGCGCGCCGCCGCCGGCGACGACCGGGAGCTGAACGCCGAGTCCGGTTTCCCCGTGTTGATCGGCAGGTTGCAGCGGGACCTCGCCGGCAAGTCCGACCGCCTGGCCCGGGCCGCGGTCGGTGTGATCGCCCGGACCGTGGTGGAACAGCTGGCCGCGCCGTTGCGCGCCGAGCTGGAGAGTCAGGAGGTCGAGGAGCAGTCCGGTCCCATCTCCCGGCTGCACGCGGCGCAGCGCGAGGTCGACGAGCTGCGGCGCTGCTCCACGAGGTGGCAGAACTCGCTCGCCGACGAGATGGCCGACCTGCTGTCCGACATCGAGTACGACCTGCGCGACCGGACGCGGCAGATCCTGCGCGAGGTCGACGACGCGTTCGACAGCGCCGACCCGCTGGTCAGCTGGGACGCGTTCCAGGAATGGCTGGAGCGCAGCCTGTCCGAGGCGGCGGAGGCCAACCACGAGTGGCTGGTCCGGCGCTGCGACTGGGCCGCGCGGCGGGTGGCCGACAACTTCGCCCGGTACGGCGGCGACCTGCTGCCGCCCTGGTCGATGACGACGCCCCCGGACCCCGGCAACGGCCTGCCCGAGCTGGAACGGCCCGCCGTCGACCGGTTCACCACGAGCCAGAAGCTGATCAGCGGCATGCGAGGCTCGTACGGGGGTCTGTTGATGGTCGGGCTGGCGACGACGCTGGCCGGCATGCCCATGATCAACCCGCTGTCGGTGGGGGTCGGCGCGCTGTTCGGCGGGAAGAGCATCCGCGACGAGAGCAAGCAGCTGCTCCGCCGCCGCCAGGCGGTGGTCAAGACGGCGATCCAGCGGCACGTCGACGACTTCTTCGTCCGGGTCACCAAGGAGCGCCGGGACGGCGTCCGGCAGGTGCAGCGGATGCTGCGGGACCACTTCACGGGGCTGACCGAGGAACTCCAGGAGGCCATCGTCCGGTCGTTCCGCAGCGCCAAGCAGGCCGCCGACACCGACGCGGCCGTCCGTGACCAGCGGCAGCGGGAGATCCGGGTCAAGATGACCCGGCTGGCCGGGCTCTTCGAGCAGGCCCAGCAGTTGACCGGCGCCCGCACCGCCCCGGCGCCGCTGGAGCCCCGGCCGTGACGGTCGGGCTGCGGCTGGACGAGGCGGTCTGGGGGCTGCTGCACCAGGCGCTCCAGCACTACCGGGACAACCCCCGGGCGACGGACCACCTGCGGCACCAGCTGGCCCGGCTGGAACAGCCGCTGCGGATCGCGATCGCCGGCCCGTGGCGGTCCGGCAAGTCGACACTGCTGAACGCGATCATGGGCGAGGAGGTCGCGCCGGTCGACGGGGTGGACGGCAGCACCGTCTTCACCTGGTACGAGGACGGCCCCCAGCCGAGCGCCACCGCGTACGCGAACGGGCAGCCGCCGCAGGAGCTGGCGATCGCGAAGTCGGCGACCGGGATGCGGGTGGACCTCGTCGGCTGGCGGGCGGGCGAGCTGCGCGACATCGTGGTGCAGTGGCCGACCCGGACGCTGCGCCAGGTCACCCTCATCGACACGCCGGCCACCGGCCGCGACGAGCAGGGCCGGGCGCCGGTGATGGAGCGGGTGCTGCGGGACGCGGACGCGGTGCTGTTCCTGACCCGGGACGGCCGCGACAGCGACCTGCGGGTGCTGGAGACCAGCCGGGAGAGCGCGGTCGGGCAGGCCGCCGCGGTGCACGTGATCATGGTGCTGTCGCGGGTGGACGAGACCGGCGGTGGACGGATCGACGGCCTGCTCACCGCCCGCCGGCTCGCCCGGCGCCAGCACCGGGACCCCCGGGTGAACGAGCTCAGCGTGCACGTCGTCCCGTGCAGCGGCCTGCTCGGCCTGGCCGGCCGGATCCTCAGCGAGTCGGACTACGCCGACCTCGCGGCGCTGGCCCGGGTGCCCCGGCCGGAGCTGGAGACGCACCTGCTGTCGGCCGACCGGTTCCTCCGCGGCGACCTGCCCGTCCGGCTCGACACCGGCGTACGGGCCGGACTGCTGGACCGGCTCGGGCTCTTCGGGATCCGGCTGGCGACCACGCTGGTCCGCACCGGCTGCGACACCCGGGCGAAGCTGTCCGCCGAGCTGATCCGGCGCAGCGGCCTGACCGAGCTGCGCGAGTCGATGGCCCGTTTCCTCGTCGACCGGCGGGACACGCTCAAGGCGCGCTCGGCCCTGGCGGCCGTCGAGGCGCTGCTGCGGGCCGAGCCCGGCCCGGGGACGGACGAGCTGCTGGGCCGGGTCGAACAGATCCTTGTCGGGGCGCACGAGTTCCGCGAGCTGCGCCTGCTCGCCGCGCTGCGGACCAGCCGGCTCGGCTTCGACCCCGAGTTGGCCGCGGAGGCGGCGCGCCTGGTCGGCGGCGACGGGGTCGGCCTGGCGGCCCGGCTCGGCGTGGAGCACGACGCGACGGTGCACCGGCTCTGGGACGTCGCCTCGGAGGCCCAGTGGCGGTGGCGTAACCGCGCGGAGGATCCGCTGCTACGCCTGGCCCAGCGGCGCGGCGCCCAGGTCGTCGTGCGCAGTTGTGAGGGGATGCTCGCCGAGCTGGCCGAGGGGGGCCGGTGACCGGCGCCGGCGCAGCCAGGCGATCGGGCGGACCTTCTCCAGGGGCAGGAAGCTGGTCATGGCCACCAGGTGCGGCGCGAACGAGATGGTGATCGTCGCGATGGTCACCACGTGGAACGAGTAGAAGAAGCCGACCATGGCCAGCCGCCACCGCTCGGGCAGCAGGAAGACCAGCGGGCTGAACAGCTCGAAGGCCAGGATGCCGAACTGGGCGACGATCAGCAGGTGCGGCACCTGGGCGATCACGTCGGCCAGGTCGGTGCCCCGCCGGATGATCGCGCGGGCCAGCACCGAGCCGGTGGCCCAGTCCAGGCCGCCGAAGCGGAACTTGGCCCAGGCGGCCAGGAAGTAGGTGCAGATGACCGCGATCTGCGTGACCCGCAGCGCCCAGCCGCCCGCCTCGGTGCGGGTGGGGTCGCCGTGCCGGGCCCGCCCGGCGGTGGGCAGCACGGCCAGCGCGACGAGCAGCCCGACCCGGTCGTGGTCGACCTTGCCGTAGCTCATCGCGACGATCATCCACTCGAAGTAGAGGGCGAAGACCGTCCAGCCGAGCAGCCGGGGCGCCCGGCCGGTGGCGGCGAGCAGGGAGACCGCCAGCAGCACCCAGAAGACCACGCCGACCAGAGCCGGGGTGGGGGTGGGCAGCGGGAGCAGCCGGCCGATGAGCAGCGGCTGGTAGAGGTCGCCGGGCACGTCGACCCGGGTGCGTACCCAGGGGGTGAAGACCACCAGATCGGCGGCGACGAAGAGGTAGATGAGGGTGCGGAAGGCGGCCACCCGGCCACGCGGGACCGCCTCGGTCAGCCAGCCGGTCACGGGGCGGTCTCCCAGCGGACGGCGGTGCGGTCGGTCCAGCGGCCGGTCGGCCGGCCGCCCTGGATGTCGTACCAGCGGACCACGATGCGGACCTCGACCAGCGCGGGGGCGCCTGGGTGGCGCTCGGCGTACGCCTCGGCGACCTGGCGCAGCAGGCTCGGGTCGGCGGCGTACCGGTCCTGCTGGCCCTCGATCTCGGCCCGCCGGATGCCGGTGTCGTCCTGGCCGAGCGGCACCACGGCCCCACTGCCGTCGACGCCCTCGACGCGGGTGTCGGGGGCGGGCGCGTCGGGCGGGTCGGATGTCGAGTACATCCGGAACGGCCCGAACGGGAAGTCGTCGTCGGTGCCGCGCACGGTGCCGAGGAGGAGCAGCGCCAGCCCGAGCAGAGTGGCGCCCAGCCGGACGGCACGCCCGCGGGTGGTCAAGGTCTCCATCGGCTGGTGACGATACGGGAGAAACATGTCCGGAAGGCGTCGGTCTGTCGGCCATTCCTGGCTGCCCGTGTCGCTCTTTCCAGGCGGTCCGACGGCCGCCCCGGACGACACCGGCCGGGCCCCCGTGTGGGGGCCCGGCCGGTGTGTCGGAGCCGGTCGCCGACTCAGTGCTCGCCGCCGGTCAGTGCTTGTGGCCGTGCTCGGCGAGCTTCTTGCGCACGTCGTCCATGTCGAGCTGCTGGACCTGCTCGATCAGGTTCTCCAGCGCCGACTCCGGCAGCGCGCCCGGCTGGGCGTAGACGATCACGCCGTCGCGGATCGCCATCACCGTCGGGATGGAGCTGATGTTGAACTTCGCACCCAGCTCCTGCTGCGCCTCGGTGTCGACCTTGCCGAAGACGATGTCCGAGTGCTTCTCGGACGAGCGCTCGTAGACGGGCGCGAAGCGCTTGCACGGGCCGCACCAGTCCGCCCAGAAGTCGAGCAGGACGATGCCGTCGCGTTCGGTCACCTCGTCGAAGTTGGCCGTGGTCAGCTCAACCGTTGCCATTGCACTCTCCGATCAGCGCGTATTTCCTACGTCCCGTGAAACCAGGGTGAATGCCTCCGCATTCCCGTGACGTGCGCGACGAAACGCTGCGCAGCGCTCCGGTGACGGAGGGGTGCATCGAGCGAGGTCTGTCTTCCCCCGCCCTGCGGAACGCAAGTGCACGACGCATTTGCGTGACGGGACGTGATGGGAGCGTTTCCACGGCGATTGCGGGCGCTTCGCGCTACGAATCGGTAACTTGACGCTTGACAAGCGGGGATCCCGGCCGCGGAGATCGCTTGTGGAGTGATCACGTGTCACTGAACGTAGTGTTACGAAAAGATAAATGTGAGGTCCGTCTCTATCGTCACCGTACCGGCGTACGGCAGAATCTGTCGCATCAGAGCGTGGGCGGCGGGTGCCGGGGAGGGCCCCGCCGCTCATTGCGTCTCCCCCCGGGTCGGTCCGGGTGTGACTTTTCCGCACCGCCCGCGCCCCGCCCACCGCCTTAACAAGCGGTAAGGCATGCTGTGCCGAACTCCATCGCCGCCCGTCGAAGGGGACAAGGATGCAGTTCGGCCGCTACTACGAGGAGTTCGAGGTCGGCGCCGTCTACCGGCACTGGCCGGGCAAGACCGTCACCGAGTACGACGACCACCTCTTCTGCCTGCTCACCATGAACCACCACCCGCTCCACATGGACGCCCACTACGCCGAGTCGGCGAGCCAGTTCAAGCGCAACGTGGTGGTCGGCAACTACATCTACTCGCTGCTGCTCGGCATGTCGGTGCCCGACGTCAGCGGCAAGGCGATCGCCAACCTGGAGATCGAGTCGCTGCGGCACGTCGCACCGACCTTCCACGGCGACACCATCTACGGCGAGACCACGGTGCTGGACAAGCGGGAGTCCTCCTCCAAGCCGGACCGCGGCGTGGTCGCGGTGGAGACCCGGGGCTACAACCAGGACGGCACGCTGGTCTGCGTGTTCCGCCGCAAGGTCATGGTCCCCAAGAAGGAGTACGCGGCCGCCGCCCTGCCCGAGGGCGTCGACCCCGAGCGGCCCAGCTTCCCCGAGCCGCGCTGACCCCTCCCCGTACGCCCGGAAGGGCCCCTTCGCCGATCCGTGGGGAAGGGGCCCTTTTCCCGTTCCGGGGCATATGCTGACGCCGGAGGTCACCATGAGCCACTCCGTCGCCGGAGAGCCGCCCTCTGCCGGCCGCCGTGCCGCACCGCTGACCACCGCCGTCTACTCCGCGGCCGAGTGGGACCTGCTGACCGACCTGCCGGGCCGGGTCCTCGTCGCCGCCGCCGCGCCCGGTCCGGGCCGTCCGCCGCGCGGTGTCGCCGCCGGGCTCGCCGGGCTGGACGCGGTGGCCGCCGGCCGGGCCTTCGACAGCGACCTGATCCGGGCCGTGGTCGCCGCGATCTACGCCCGCCACGACGGCGCCGCCGACCGGGACGAGCGTCTCACCGACCTGGTCGACCTGCTCGCCGCCGCCCGGGCCGCGGTGCGGGTGCTGCGCCGGCGCGCGGACCCCGCCGACTCGGCCGCGTACCGGCAGTGGGTGGAGTCGGTGGCGGCCCGCGTCTGCCGGGCCGGCGAGGCCGTCCCGAGCCCCGCCGACCGGCGCTTCCTCGACCGGCTCGCCGGGGCGCTGGACCTGCGCTGACCCGCCGGCCCGTGGGGGCCGTCCCGCCGGTCGGGCCGTACCCTCTGCAGACCGTGACCGACGACCAGCTCGACGTGGGCGTGGGGCCGTGGCCCGGCGACCCGCCGGACGACCCGCGCTACGACCCGGAACTGCTCGCCCAGGGCGACCGGCGCAACGTCGTGGACCGGTACCGCTACTGGCGGCGCGAGGCCGTGGTGGCCGATCTGGACCGCCGCCGGCACGACTTCCATGTGGCCGTCGAGAACTGGCAGCACGACTTCAACATCGGCACGGTGGTCCGCAACGCCAACGCCTTCCTCGCCGCCGAGGTGCACATCGTCGGGCGGCGGCGCTGGAACCGGCGGGGCGCCATGGTGACCGACCGCTACCAGCACGTCCGGCACCATCCGACGATCGAGGAGTTCGTGGCCTGGGCGGCGGGGGAGCGGCTGCCGGTGGTCGGCATCGACAACCTGCCCGGCTCGAAGCCCCTGGAGACCAGCACGCTTCCGCGCCGCTGCGTGCTGCTCTTCGGCCAGGAGGGGCCGGGGCTCTCCGAGGTGGCCCGGGCCGCCTGCGACCAGCTCTTCTCGATCGCCCAGTACGGCTCGACCCGCTCCGTCAACGCCGGGGTGGCCAGCGGGATCGCCATGCACGCCTGGGTCCGCGCGTACGCCGGGCCGCCACCGGAGTGACCGATCCGGCCGCTCCGCTTGACGCCCCGCCGGTCGGGGGCGACGGTGAAGGTGTGAGTGTCGCGGTGAGTTGCCCCAGGTGCGCGGGCCCGGTCCGGGAGCCGGACCTGATGCACGGCGAATACCGATGCCTGCGCTGCGGTCCCGTGCCGCCGCTGCACGTCCCGGAACACATCGGCGCCGAGATCATGGCGAGCGTGGTGGAGCGGGTGGCCGCGGACACCGGTCCGGCCGAGCGGCCGGGGATGCCGCTGTGGTGCCCGTGGCCGTTGCCCACCGGGTGGACGCTGACCGGGGTGGCCTGGGCGGGGGACGAGCGGTCCGGGATCCGCGCCACGGCGGTGGCCTGCGCCGGGCCGGCTCCGCTCGACGGTGGACCGGCGGACCTGCTCTTCGTCGCCGAGGAGCCGGGTGTCGGCCTGGGCTCCCGCCTCGCCGGCCTGCCCGGCCCCGACCCGGGGCCCGAGATGGCGGAGGCGCTCACCGATCCCGGCCCTGGTCACCCCGAGCGGGTGCCGCACGCCAAGATCCGGGTGGGCGGCCATCCCACTCCACTGTGGCTCGTGAATTCCCCGACCGATCGAAGCGCGTACGCCGGCGAGGCTCGGGGAATGTGGCTCCATGCGATAGCCTGGCCGGCGAGTGCGGGTCACCTCCTCGCGGAAGAAGTCGTGCTGCACGACCTCACCGAGTGGACACCGCCCGAACTCGTGTACGGCGCACCATCTCCGTACCTGCACGGGCGGGCCTGACCGGCCGGCACCGGCGAGTCGGAGAACAGACGCAGATATTCACTCTACGACACCATACTGATACTCTGGGTGCCGCTGCGGTAAACGGACCCGGCTCCGCGCGAGAGGATGGCCCGCTATGGTCAAGAAGGTCCTCACCTGGGCCGGCCTCGCATTCTTGATCTTCTTCATCGCCTACCGGCCGAACTCCGCTGCCGACGTGTTCAAGTCCCTGGGCGGCGGCATCATGGACATCGCGCAGGGCTTCGGCGACTTCTTCACCAACCTGGTCGCCTAGCCGCCCATGGGAAGCCCCTCCGGTCCACCCTTCGACCCGGACGACCCCGATCGGGAGCGCCGGGAGCGCGACACCGAGCCGATCCCGCGGATCGACCCCGACGACGGCCCGGGCTTCGGCTCCGGTTCCGGCTACGGCGGCGGCCCGTCCCTTTCGGACGACGCCGCCTTCGGTGACGGCCCGGGCTACGCCGGGGAGGGGCGGTCCGGGCGCGCCTGGATCCGCGACCCCGAGGCCGGCTACCAGGACCCGCAGATCTCCGAGGAGGAGCTGGCCGGGCTGCGCGCCGACGCCGCCGGCATGGCCCCGCGCCGGGTCCTGCCCATGGAGGACGAGCCGAGCGCGCTGGCGGCCCGCTACCTCTTCCCGACCGAGCGTTTCCGGGGCGAGTGGAAGCGGCACTGGGTCCACCTCTCCACGCCGATCATCGTGGGCATCGCGGCGACCTTCGTGCTCGGCTACCTCTCCGGTTTCCTCGCCGGGCGCGACGTCGGTGCGCTGACCACCGTCGCGGTGCTGCTCTGGTTCGGTGTGATGGGCTGGGTCGCCTGGCGGGTCGCCGACTGGTGGTACGACCGCTTCATCCTCACCAACAAGCGGGTCATGGTGGTCAACGGGATCATCACCCGCCGGGTGGCGATGATGCCGCTGGTCCGGGTCACCGACATGAAGTACGAGCAGACCCCGAGCGGGCGCGCGCTCAACTACGGCACCTTCGTGCTGGAGTCGGCCGGCCAGGAGCAGGCGCTCCGGGAGATCAAGAACCTGCCCAACCCGAACGAGCTCTACCTGCGCGTCGTGGAGGAGATGTACGAGCCGCAGGCCGTCGAGGCGCGGATCGGCAAGGAGCAGGACGAGGCGAAGGCCGACGACGGCGCCTGAAGGTTTCTGTCCGAACATCGGAGGAACTGCGCACCTTTTGCCGTCGACCCATTCCGCCCTACCGTGAAAGCCTGCCAGGCAGGACGGGCTGTGGAGGTGGGCGTGGCGAGCAGGGATCCGCTGGAGGAGGAGTTCCGCGACTTCGTCGCGGCCCGCTCCGGTGCCCTGCTGCGCACCGCCTACCTGCTGGCCGGCGACTGGGCGACGGCCGAGGACCTGCTCCAGACCGCGTTGACCAAGACCTACCTGGCGTGGAAGCGGCTCGGCGGGATCGACGCCCTCGAGCCGTACGCCCGCCGGGTCCTGGTCAACACCTCGACGAGCTGGTGGCGCCGGCGCTGGCACGGGGAACGCCCGACCGAGGTGCTGCCCGAACGGGCCGGGGTCGACGAGATCGAGCAGCAGCTCGACCGGGACGCGCTGTGGCGGCACCTCCAGGCGCTCCCCGCCCGGCAGCGGGCCGTGCTGGTGCTCCGCTTCTATGAGGACATGTCCGAGGCGCAGACCGCCGCCCTGCTGGAGATCTCCCCGGGCACCGTGAAGAGCCAGACCTCCCGGGCGCTGAACACCCTGCGTCGCCGGCTCGGCTCCGAGGCCGCCCTCGGCCTGCCTTCCGCGCCGGAGGAGACGCCGGCGCCGCCCGCGCCGCGTACCCCGCCACGGGTGGTCCGGCAGCCCGCCCCGCCGCAGCCCGCCCCGCCGCCCGCCCCGGCGGTCCGGCCGACCGTGCGACCCGCCGCGTCCGTCCCGGTGGAATCCCGATGAGCCGCACGCCGGACTCCTGCGACAACCGGACGGGCCGCCCGGAGCGTCCATTCCCCGTGACCGAGGACGAGCTGGAACGGGCGCTGCGGCAGACGCTGGCCGGCCGCGTCGCCACGCCCCGGCCCCTCGTCGCCGACCCGGCCGGCGCCGTGCTCCGGCGGGCCCGGGGCGCCGCGCGGCGCCGCACGCTGACCGGGCTCGCCCTGGCCGGGGTGGCGACCGTGCTGGTCACCACCGGCATGGCCCAGCTCGGCGGGCCGACCGGGCACAGCGGCACGCCCACCGTCGTGCTCGGTGACCCGGGCGGGTTCTCGCCCGTGCCACTGCCCACCGCCAGCAGCCCGGCCCCCGGGAAGGGGCCGATCCGCGCCGAGCTGGACCTGATCGTCGGCTCGCGGCTGGAGACCAGCGGGGGCGAGCGCCGGGAACTGATCGGGTTGAGCGGCGCCGAGCAGGCCCAGCGGGTGCCGGACTACGGCGGCTGGCTCGTCACCTCGGCGGCCACCGCGGCCGGCCGTACCCTCTGGTGGGTGCCGCCCAACGGCAGCGACCCGCAGGTGCTGCTCGCCGGTGCGGACGCCGTCGTGGTGGCCACCGACGGGCGGCAGGTGGCCTGGCGCGACGGCGCCTACCTGGCCGCCGCCGGTGTGGTCGGCGGTCAACTCCTGGCCAGCAGCCGGACGCCGGCCCCCGTCGGGGCGGTCCCGATCGGCTTCGCCGGCGACGCCGTGCTGGTCCGGCAGCCCGACCGGGGTGGGATCAGCGTCTGGCGGCGGCCGGTGGGTGGGGTGCCGGGTCCGGCGAACCCGGACGTGCTCACCGTCTACGGCACGCTGCCCGACGGCCGGGTGGTCGGTCTGGTCTCCGCCGGCACGCCCCGGCAGCCCTGCGTGGCGCTGCTCGACCCGGCCCGCGAACTCGTCCCCGTCCGCACCGCCTGCGGCACCGCGGTGGCCACCGACGGCCTCGGCGCGGTCTCCGCCGACGGGCGCTGGCTGCTGCTCAATGCCGCGCGCCGGGACGCCCTGCTGGTCGACCTGGCCAGCCTCGGCGGCGCCACCGCCGCGACCCACCCGGCCGGGCCGGCGGTCACCGGGGCGGTGGCCTGGACGCGCAGCGGAGCGGCGCTGCACGTCGACGCCACCGGCGGCCTGGTCCGGGTCCGCCCCGACCGGGTGCTGGCCGGCGAGCGTCCCACCGCCTCGGCGCTCGACGCGGTGCCCCCCGGCGAGCGCCCCGTGGTGGTGGCCGACACCCGCTCCTGACCGGTGCGGGGTGGGCGTAGCGTCGGCGGGGTGAGCGCCGCCGCCCGGATCGACCTGCACACCCACTCCACCGCCAGCGACGGCACCCTCGGCCCCGCCGAGCTGGTCCGGGCCGCCGCCGCGGCCGGCCTCGACGTGGTGGCGCTCACCGACCACGACACCACGGCCGGCTGGGAACCGGCCGTCGCGGCCCTGCCGCCCGGGCTCACCCTGGTCCGGGGCGCCGAGCTGTCCTGCCGCTGGTTCGGTGTCGAGCCGGCGATCCCGCTGCACCTGCTCGCGTACCTCTTCGACCCGGGCGAACCGGAGCTGGCCGCCGAGCTGGCCCGGGTCCGGCGCGCCCGGGAGGAGCGGGGCGAGCGCATCGTGCGGCTGCTCCAAGCGGACGGGATCCCCGTCAGCTGGTCGGAGATCCTGGCCGGGGCCGCCGGCGGGACGGTCGGCCGGCCGCACATCGCGCAGGCGCTGATCCGGGCCGGGCTGGTGGCCACCACCACCGAGGCGTTCGGGCCGCGGTGGCTGGGCGAGCGGTACCGGCTGCCCAAGGAGGACATCGACGTGTTCCGGGCGGTGGCGCTGGTCCGGGCGGCCGGCGGGGTGCCCGTCTTCGCCCACCCCCGCGCCAGCCGGCGCGGCCGGATCGTGCCGGACGAGCTGATCGTGGACCTGGCGGCGGCCGGGCTGGCCGGCCTGGAGGCCGACCACGAGGACCACAGCCCCGCCGAGCGGGAGCACGTCCGCGCGCTCGCCGCCGACCTGGGCCTGCTCGTCACCGGGTCGTCGGACTTCCACGGCACCCACAAGACCGTCCGGCTCGGCGCGTTCACCACCGGCGCCGGGGCGTACGAGCGGATCGTCGAGCTGGCCCGGGGGGTGACCCCGGTCGCTTCGAGCTGAAGCGATCCGGCCACGCGGCTACCGTGTCCGAGTGGATCTCAAGCTCTTCGGCGAGGTCTTCGTGACCCTGCTGGTGATCGTCGACCCGCCCGGCATGATGCCGATCTTCCTGGCACTGACCGGCCCGCTGGCCGCCCGCGACCGGAACCGGGCCGCCTGGCAGGCCGTCGCGCTGGCGCTCGGGGTGATCGTGGTGTTCGCCGTCGCCGGCCAGACCCTCCTGGCCTACCTGCACGTCGACCTGCCCGCGCTTCAGGCCGCCGGCGGGCTGCTGCTGATCCTCGTCGCGCTGGAACTGCTCACCGGCAAGTCCGACGACCCGAACCAGCAGGCCACCAGCAACATCGCGCTGGTGCCGCTGGGCACGCCGCTGCTGGCCGGCCCCGGCGCCATCGTCGCCACCATGCTCTTCGTGCAGCGGGCCGGCGGCTTCACCGACTACCTCGCCATCGCCGCCGCGATCGTCGCGGTCATGGTCGCCGTCTGGGTGGTGCTGCGCTTCTCCGGCGGCATCGTCAAGGTCCTCCGGCCGGGCGGCATCGAGGTGCTGACCCGGATCGCCGGCCTGCTGCTGGCGGCCATCGCCGTGCAGCTCATCGCCGACGCCATCGCCGCGTTCGTCACCCAGTACCTCACCATGAGCTGAGCCGTCGCGGCGCTGTCGCACCCGGATGGCAGGATCTGAGGCGTGCGACGACCCTCCCCGACCGGGCGACCCACCGGCGGCCGGCCGCCCCGGCCCCGGGCCGAGCAGACCGAGCAGCTCGGCTTCGAGGGCATGCCGGAACGGCTCTTCGTCTGCACCCCTAGCAAGCTCGGCGCCTACACCGACTGCCCCCGGCGCTACCGCTACTCGTACGTGGACCGCCCCGCGCCGCCCAAGGGCCCGCCGTGGGCGCACAACTCGCTCGGCGCCAGCGTCCACACGGCCCTGAAGAACTGGTACGCGCTGGCCCCCGACCGCCGCCGCCTCGAGGTGCTGGCCACCCTGCTGAAGGGCACCTGGGTCCGCGAGGGCTACCGCGACGACGAGCAGGAGCGGGACGCGTTCCGCCGGGCGCTGTCCTGGCTGGAGTCCTACGTGGCGGGGCTCGACCCGGCCGACGAGCCGGTCGGGGTGGAGCGCGTGGTCGCCGTGAAGACCGCCGTGCTCGCCTTCAACGGCCGCACCGACCGGATCGACTCCCGCCCCGGCCCGGACGGCCGGCCCGAGCTGGTCATCGTCGACTACAAGACCGGCCGCACCGGGCTCGACGGCGACGACGCGCGCGGCTCACAGGCCCTCGCGCTCTACGCGTACGCCGCCGAGCGGGTGTTCCGCCGCCCGTGCCGCCGGGTCGAGCTGCACCACCTGCCCACCGGCACGGTCGCCGCGCACGAGCACAGCCCCGAGTCGTTGCAGCGGCAGCTCACCCGCGCCGAGGACACCGCGCGGGACATCATGGCCGCCGAGCGGGCCGTCGCCGACGGCGCCGACCCCGACGAGGCGTTCCCCACCGAGCCGGGGCCCCGCTGCGCCTGGTGCGACTACCGGCGCACCTGCCCGGCCGGCGCGCGGGCGCCGGGCAAGGATCCGTGGGCGGCCGTGGAACGCCCGGCCGAGCCGGTCGCCGACCAGGGCTGACCGCGGCTTCTCAGGCCGCCGCGGCGCGGGCGGCGCGCTCCTTGGCGGCCTGCAGCAACGGGCCTTCCCGGTAGCGCCGCGGCACCGCCGCCAGGGCGAGGCGCAGCGCGCGCACACTCAGGTCCGCCGAGAGCGCGGTGGTCGGCAGGCCGAGGCCGCCGTACAGCCGCTGGGCCCAGGGCGGCAGCAGCGCCAGCGCCGTGCCGGCGATCCCCAGATACGCCCAGCGCGGCGGCCCGAGGTGCAGGCCGAGCTTCAGCGGCAGGCTGAGCTTCCACGGGATCGGTGGGGCGGTCAGGAAGAGCGCGGTCTCCGCCGCCTCACTCGTCATCCGCAGCTCGGGCCGGATCCGGCGGTAGTAGTCGGCGACCTCGGCGGCGGTGCCCGGCACGTCGGCCGGGTCCAACCCGACAAGCGCCGCCGCCCGGCGCTGCTCGGTGTAGTAGCCGTCCACCTCGTCGTCGGTCAGCGCGAGCCCGGCCCGACGCGCGGTGCTCACGAACGACTCGACCTCGGTGACGTGCACCCAGCGCAGCAGGTCGGGGTCGTCGATCCGGAACCGCTCACCGGTGAACGGGTCGGTGGCCCGCATCCGGGCGTGCAGCGTACGCAGCCGCCGGCCGGCCGCCTCCGCCTCGGCGGTCGTGCCGTAGATCGTCGTGGCCACGTAATTGGCTGTGCGGACCAGGCGGCCCCAGGCGTCCGTGCGGTAGTTGCTGTTCTGGGCGACGCCCGCCATGGCGCGGGGGTGCAGCGCCTGGAGGTAGAGCGAACGCAGGCCGGCGACGATCAGGATCGGCTCCTCGTGCACCTTCCACGTGACCGATCCCGGACCGAACAGCCCGAGGTCATCGGTGTCCACCGACCAAGAGTGCCACGGCCGCGCCCGCGTTCGTGCCGCCAGCTCGTCGAGGCCGGCGGGCGGCCGGTCAGTCGTCGGCGGAGCGGCGGGCCTGGCAGGCCGGGCAGAGACCCCAGAAGGTCACTTCCGCCTCGTCGACCTCGAAGCCGTGCGCGACGTTCGGGTCCAGGCAGGGGGCGTTGCCGGTGGCGCAGTCCACGTCGGCGATCTCGCCGCAGCCCCGGCACACCACATGGTGGTGGTTGTCCCCGACGCGGGCCTCGTAGCGGGCGGGGCTGCCGGCCGGCTCGATCCGGCGGGAGAGCCCGGCCCGGGAGAGCGCCCCGAGCACGTCGTAGACGGCCTGGGTGGAGACCGAGTCGAGGCGCTCACGCACCCGGCGGGTGATCTCGTCGACCTCCAGGTGACCGCCGGCGGCGAGCACGTCCAGCACGGCGAGGCGCGGCCGGGTGACCCGTAGGCCCCTCGACCGGAGCAGCTCCTCACCCGTGGACATGCGTCCATGACAGCACGGCGCCCCGGGACCGACAAGCGAGCGTCACCCCGGGTGGTTCGGGCCACAGGTGAACCGGACCAACGCCCCGTGCGTGTGTCGGTGTACGGAAGCGGGACGGCGGATCATCACGCCGTACGCTGACCGCGCGATCCCGTCCACTCGCCGGAGGTGTCGGTGTTCAGGGAAGTCAACGGCCTACCGGGCCACGTCCTGGTCGTACACGCCGCGGTGGTGCTGGTGCCGCTGCTGGCGTTGCTCTCCGTCGCGTACGGGGTGCTGCCCCGCTGGCGGCCCCGGATGGGCTGGGCGGTGGCGGTCCTCGCCGTGCTCACCCCCATCGTCACCTGGGTGGCGACGGAGTCCGGCGAGGAGTTGGAGGAGGTGCTGCGGCAGCGGGGTTACCCGCCCGAGGGCCTTCAGAAGATCCACGAGCACTCCGAGTACGGCGAGAACCTGTTCTGGTTCACCGTCGGGCTGGCCGTGGCGGCGCTCCTGCTGCTGCTGGTGACCAGCGGTCTCGCCCGCACCCGCAACCTGCCCCGCTGGCTGCCCCTGGTGCTCACCGCCATCGTGCTCGTGCTCGCCGTGTTCGCGCTGGTCTACGTCTACCTGACCGGTGACAGCGGCGCGAAGATGGTGTGGAGCGGCATCGTCTGACCCGGGCCGGCAGGGCCGCCCCCAGCCGGGGCGTCCCGGCCGGCTCAGAAGAGCAGGCGCGAGCAGAGCAGGCAGGTGAGCAGCACCAGCACGACGCCGACGACCGCGCCGATGCCGTAGGTGAGCCGCTGGGACTGCCCCTCGGCCTGGTCCATGGCGGCCATGTCTTGCGGCGGGAGCCGGCGCGGCGGCGTCGGCTGCACGTGCACCGGTGGTCGCCAGCCGGGCGGCGGCGGGACGGTCGGGGGCGGGCCCGCATAACCGGCCGGCGTGCCCCCCGGCCCCCAACCACCGGCCGGGACGGGTTGCTGCGGCCAACCACCCGCGGCGGCCGGTCCGGGCCGGCCGCCGGCGGGTCCGGCCGGTCCGGCCCAGCCGCCGGTCGGGGCGGCGCCCTGGCCGGGCCTCGCCCACGGACTGTCGGTGTGGCCGGCGCGCGACCAGGGGCTGGCCTGCGTCGTCGGAGCGTCGCCGGTCGAGCTGTCGGACCGGTCGCTCCCGGCCACCGGACCGGGAGCCGGGTTCCCGCCGGCCGCCGATCCGGGCTCGTCCTCGCCGGGCGTCGGGACCGCGCGGGCCGCCGATCCGGGCTCGTCCTCGCCGGAGGCCAGGAGCGCGCGCGCCGCCGATCCGGGCTCGTCCGCACCAGGCGCCGGGGCCGCGCCGGCCGCCTCGTCCGGGCGTTGCCAGATCTCGTTCTCGGGGCTGCCACCGCTCGGCGTCGTCACGCCGTCCGACGCTACCAACGCGCCGGCCGGTCGGCCGCCCGACGCGACGGGCCACGGTGCCCCGGTGTTCCCGCCCGACCGGTCGATCCGTTGCCCTCGCCCCGGTATCCTTGCCGCTCGTGAGCGATCCCGGCATCCGTGTCCCGCGCGGCGACGACGACCGCGTGGTCGACCTCAGCGAAGACTTCGTGGTGCTGCCCGAGCAGACCACCGACGACACCGACCGCGGCTGGGGCGAGCGCTCCGCCGGCAACGACGACTGGCTGCTCGCCGAGCGCCCGCCGCACTGGGACTGACCCCACCGGTCATCCGCGCACCACCACGGCGAAGCGGCTGCCCTCGGGCAGGCCGACCGCGCGCTGGGCCTGCTCCGGGCGGAGCGCCAGGTAGAGCGCCGAGGAGCCGTCGACCGCCCCGGCCGCACCGACCACGTCGAGGACCAGCGCCCGCGGGGCCAGCAGGGTGGCCGCACCCGCCGCGCCGCCGGCCGGCACGACCAGCAGGTCCACCCGGGCGCCGGGGCGGAGCACCGCGAGCGCGGCCGGCTCGGCGAGCCGGACCGGCACCCCGACCGCCCCGGCTGGCAGCGGCAGGGCGGCGGCGCGACGATCACCACCGGCCGGGGCGCCCGCACCGGCCGGGAGGCCGCCGCCCGCCGGGACATCGCCGGTCGGGGTGGGGGCCACGGCCGGGACCGCGCCGGGCGGGCAGCCGCCCGGGGTCTGCAGGACGGCAGCGGCCAGCCCGAGCAGCACCGCGACCAGCGCCACCCGGAGCAGCGTGCGCCCGCGCGGCAGCCCGCGCCAGCGCACCGGCCGCAGCGATGCCTCCTCACCCGCCACCAGCATCCTCCCGCCCACCCGACCCGACCGGTACGCGGGCAGGCTAGGCGGCGGGCGGCTGGCCCCGCCGCCCCCGCTGGCTCGCCTGTGGAAAACCCGCCGGCCTGTGGACAGGCGCCCGGTGACGGCCAACCGGGGGAAACCCCCCGGGAAACGCGAAAAGTGGCCATCCGCGCGGGATGACCACTTTCCGGGGACGAACAAGCGTCAGGAGGAGCTGCTGGCCGCCGGCGCCTTGCTGGTCGACGAACCGGAGGACGAGCTGGACGACGCGGCGGACGAGCCGCTGCCCGACCCCGACGACGAGCTGTCGGACGAGCCGCCGGTCGACGACTCGGACTTGGCCGGCTTGCTCGTGGTGCTCGTGGTGCTGTCGGAACCGGACGAACGGGAGTCCGTGCGGTAGAAGCCCGAGCCCTTGAACACGATGCCGACCGAGTTGAAGACCTTGCGCAGCCGCCCCTCACACGCCGGGCACTCGGTCAGCGGCGCGTCGGAGAAGGACTGCACCGCCTCGAGCTGGTGGCCGCACGCGGTGCAGGCGTACTGGTACGTGGGCACGTTCTCCTCCGGATCTTGGCTCAGCCGCTTGGCACTCGACGGATTCGAGTGCCAATGGTGCGTCATGGAACCCGGGTTCGTCCAGCGGAAGCGCCTTGGGCCACACCGGGCACCGCCACCAGACCCTCCGCCGGTGTGATCACGAAGCGCACCGGCCGGTCGTGCGGCTGCGCCGGGACCGCCTCGACCAGCTCCCCGTCGTGCAGCAGCGCCACCGTGGGGACCGTGGCGGGCACCCGGGCCAGCGCCCGGTCGTACGAGCCACCGCCCCGGCCCAGCCGGAAGCCCCGGCGGTCCACCGCCAGCGCCGGCACCACCACGAGGTCGGCCCCGGCGACCGCCGCGCTCCCCAGGGGCGGCCCGGTCGGCTCGCGCAGGCCCCGGCCGGCGGCCCGCAGCGACTCCGGGCCGGTGTAGGCGGCCCAGTCCAGGTCGAGGTCGTCGAGGAGCACGGGCAGCAGCAGCTCGGCCTCCGGCGCCAGCGCCGCTCGCAGGACGGCGGGCAGGTCGTTGCCGCCCGGCTCGGAGCCGACCGGCACGTACGCGGTCATCCGGGTCGGTCGCAGCCGGCGTACCAGATCGACCAGCTCGGCCCGGACGGACGCCGCCGCCTCGGCCCGGCGCGGCGGCGGCAGCGTCCGGCGGTGGGCGAGCAGCGCGACCCGCAGGTCCCGCTTGGTCACATCCGCTCCATCAGAAAATTCCGGCACGCAACACTCCTGACGCAACGCTTGCCTCCCGGTCGCTCTGTGTCAGCATCGCAGGAAGGGGCGCAGGACTTCCGGGGGGCAGCTTGACGCTACGCGGGCGGTTGACGGCGGCCTTCCTCACGGTGGTGCTCGGCCCCGTCCTGCTCGGCGCCTTCTTCGTCGGGTCCACCCTGAGCGCCGTCGACCGCGGCCGGGCCACCGAGCGGCTGGGTGTGGCCGCGGCCGGGGTGCGTACCTCCGTCGACGCTCTCTGCCAGCAGCTCCGCGCGGCGGCCGACGCGGTCGCGCTGGTCGCCGACCCGGCCGCCCGGTCCCGCGCGGCCGACCAGGTGGTGGGCCGGGGCCTGGCCGCCGCCGTGCTGATCGCCGACCCGGCCGGCCGCACCACCTACGCCACCGCCGGCGGCCCGGCCGGGCCCTGGCAGGACTGCGCCGCCGACGCGACGACCGGCCCGGTGCGCGCCCTCGCCGCCCAGGTCCGGCTCCGCGACCCGGCGGGCGCCGACCTGGGCACGGTCGCCGCCGCGCAGCCCGTCGACCCGGCGTTCGTGGCGCGGCTCGCCGCGGTGACCGGGGCCGGGGTCACCCTCCTCGACGACCCGGGCCGGATCACCCACACGACCGAGGACCGGGAGGTACGCGCAGCGGTGCTGGCCGCCGCCCGCCAGGCGGACGGGGACCGGGTGACCGGCACCATCGACGGCCGGTACGTGCGCCGGGTCGGCCCGACCCCCGGCCAGCCGCTGCCGCTGGTGCTCTCGGTGCCGGGGGAGCGCCCGCCGGGGCTCTACGCCGCCCTGGTCGGCGCGGTGGTGCTGGCCGCCCTGCTGGCCGTGGTGGCCGCCTGGCGGCTGGCCCGGGTGACCACGCGGCCCCTGGTCGAGCTGGCGGGCGCCGTGGACCGGGTGGCGCACGGCGACCTCACCACCCGGGTGCCGGTCCGCAGCCGCGACGAGATCGGGCGGCTGGCCGGCGCGTTCAACCGGATGACCCGGGAGACCGGCAGCTACGTGGCCGCCCTGACCAGCAGCCGGGACCAGCTCCGCGGCCACCTGACCGTGCTCGGCGACACCCTGGCCAGCACCCACGACCTGCAACGCATCCTGCGGGTGATCCTGCACAGCGCGATCGCCGCCACCGGCGCCCGGGCCGGCGCCGTGCTGCTGGTCGACGGCGACGGCACGCTGGTCGGCCAGTGCGTCGAAGGGCTGGACGGGCGGTGGTCGACCGAGGACCCGGCCGATCCGGCGACGCTGCGGGTGCTGGTCGGCGCCGGGGTGCTCGGCAGGGTGGCCGCCACCGGGGAGCCGCTGCGCGGCCGGTGGGAGGCGACGGACGCGCCGACCGGGGAGCCGTCCTGCGAGACGTACGTGGCGGTGCCGTTCGCCGCGCCCCGCGGCACGGAACCGCGCGGCCCGGACCGGCCCGGCCATCCCCCGGCGGACACCGAGTCGTGGGCGCTCGGTGTGCTCGCCCTCTACGACCGGCTCGGCGCGGACGAGTTCGACGACGACGACCTGGTCACCCTGCGGACCTTCGCCGGGCACGCGGCGGTGGCGGTGGAGAACGTCCGGGTGCACGAGGAGGCGCAGCGGCTCTCCCTCACCGACGCGCTGACCGGGCTGTGGAACTACCGCTACCTGCGCGAGTCGATCCGGCGCGAGGTGGAGCGGGCCAACCGCTTCGGCCGGATGCTCAGCGTGCTGGCCCTCGACCTGGACCGGTTCAAGGACGTCAACGACACCTGGGGCCACGCCGCCGGGGACGCGGTGCTTGTCGAGTTCGCCCGCCGGGTACGCGGCGAGATCCGCGAGGTCGACCTCGCGTTCCGGCAGGGCGGCGAGGAGTTCGTGGTGCTGCTGCCGGAGACCGACGCCCGGGGTGCCACGATCGTCGCCGAGCGGCTCGGCGCGGTGATCCGGGACCAGCCGGTGCCGGTGGAGGTGCACACGGGGGAGGCCGTCCGGGTGCCGGTGACCGTCTCCATCGGCATCGCCGTCTACCCCGACCACGCGGCCGGCGGCCAGCAGGTCCTCGACGCCGCCGACGACGCGCTCTACGCGGCCAAGGCCGCCGGCCGCGACGGCTACCAGCTGGCCCGGCCCCCCGACCCGGTCCCCACCCAGGAGATCCCCGTGGTGGTCGCCGCGGCCAGCCCGCCCGACGGACTGCCCCGGGCCGGCGCCGCGGACGGCGCGACGGCGGCACAGGGCGGCGCGTCTTCCGGTCCTCACCCGCCGCGGCAGAGCCGTGGCCGATAGTCTCGCGACATGTCGGAGCACTCAGCGAACCCCTCAGCGACCGCCGCGACCGGTCGCTCCCGCGCCGTCAAGGCCGTCATCCCGGCCGCCGGCCTGGCTACCCGGTTCCTGCCGGCCACCAAGGCGGTCCCCAAGGAGCTGCTGCCGGTCGTCGACCGGCCGGTGCTCCAGTACATCGTCGAGGAGGCCGCCCAGGCCGGGCTCAACGACGTGCTGCTGATCACCGGGCGCGGCAAGACGGCCATGGTGGACCACTTCGACCGCCGGCCCGACCTGGAGGAACGGCTGGAGAAGAAGCCCGAGCTGCTGGCCGCCGTCAAGCGCACCGAGGACCTGGCCGAGATCTACACGTGCCGCCAGCCCGAGCAGCTCGGCCTCGGCCACGCCGTCGGCTACGCCGAGTCGCACGTCGGCGACGCGCCCTTCGCGGTGCTGCTCGGCGACGAGTTCGTCAAGATGGACGAGCCGCTGCTGCCGGCCATGCTGGACCTGCAGGCCCGGACCGGCGGCATCGTGCTCGCCTTCTTCGAGGTCGACCCGGCCGAGACCTCCCGCTACGGGATCGCCTCCGTCGAGCCCGCCGGGCCCGAGTTCGGCGACCTCGCCGAGGTCGTGAGGGTCACCGGCATGGTGGAGAAGCCGAAGCCCGAGGACGCGCCGAGCAACCTCGCCGTCCTCGGCCGCTACGTGCTCCCCGGCCGCATCTTCGACGCGATCCGGCGCACCGAGCCGGGCAGCGGCGGCGAGATCCAGCTGACCGACGCCATGGAGATCCTGCGCAACGAGGGCGTGCCGGTGCACGCCATCGTCTACCGGGGCACCCGCTACGACACCGGCCAGCCGCTCGGCTATCTCCAGACGGTCGTGCAGATCGCCGTCGAGCGCGAGGACCTGGGCGCCGAGTTCCGCAAGTGGCTCACCGAGTTCGTCAACGCCGGCGACGAGACGGTCACCGCGGCGATTCTGAACGGGATGCGCGACGCGTCCGGCGGTGCCGGTACATGACCGCGACGGCCGACGCCGAGGCGGCCGCGAACGAGTTGACGCCGCTCGCCGACTACCTGGGCAGCGTGCTGCGCAGGTTACGCGCGCTGCCTCCGCTCGACCTCGACCTCACCCAGGCGTACGGCAACGTCCTCGCCGAGGACGTGGTCGCGCCGCACTCGTTTCCCGCCTTCGACCAGGCGGCGGTGGACGGGTACGCCGCGCGCTGGGAGGACATCTCCGGAGGGAGCCGGGGGCCGGGCTACGTCCCGGCCCCCTCCGGTATCCCCGGTGGCCGCAGCATCCGGCTGAACGTGGTCGGTGACCTGGGCGCGGCGAGTTGGCGCCCGGTCCGGCTCACCCCCGGCTCCTGCTTCTCGGTGGCGGCGGGCGCGCCGCTGCCCGTCGGCGCCGACGTGGTGGTCCCCGTGGAGTGGACCGACCAGGGCATGGCCGCCGTGGAGATCTTCCGCGCCCCCAAGCGGGGCTACGGCGTCCGGCGCGCCGGTGAGGAACTGCCCGCCGGCACCCTGCTCGCCCGCGCCGGCACGTACGTCTCGCCCGCCCTGGTCGCGGTCTGCGCCGCCACCGGCATCGGTCACGTCGTGGTCCGGCCCAGCCCCCGGGTGGTCATCGTGGCCACCGGTGACGAGCTGGTCGACGTGGGCCGGGGCAGCCAGCCCGGCCAGGTGGTGGACACCAATTCGCACGCGCTCACCGCCGCCGCGGCCGAGGCGGGCGCGCTGGCGTACCGGGTCGGGATCTGCGACGACGACCCGGAGGCGCTGCGCGGCCTGCTGGAGGACCAGACCCTGCGCGCCGACCTGATCATCACCACCGGCGGCACGGGCACCGGCCCCGGCGACATGGTCCGCCGGATCCTGTCCCGCCGGGAGGGCGGCCGGGCCGGGCCGGTCACCTTCACCGAGGTCGCCCTCTATCCCGGAACGGCCCTCGGATTCGGTACGGTCGGCGCCGAGGAGGTGCCGGTGGTGTGTCTTCCCGGTGAGCCCGGAGCGGCGCTGATCGGCTTCGAGGTGCTGGCCCGCCCGGCCATCCAGTTGCTGGCCGGCGCCGAGCCGGTGTTCCGGCCCAGCGTCCGGGCGCACCTGCTGGAGACGGTCTCGTCCCCGGTGGGGCTGCGCGAGTTCCGCCCGGCGCACGTTGCCGAGCGGCGCGGCGGCGGCTACACCGTGCAGCCGCTCGCCGGTGGGCCGTTCACCCTCTCCGGCCTGGCCGAGGCGAACGGCCTGCTCGTCCTCGGCGAGCGGGTCACCACCGCGGCGGCCGGGTCGACTGTGGACGTCCTCCTGCTGGACCGGCGCCGGTGAGCACGAGTGGGCTCGCGAGCCGCGCGGGAGCGAACGGATGGCTGACTCGGTGAGTTGGTTCCGGCGGCAGCCGGGATGGCCGGCGGTGCTGGTGGACGGTCCGGTGGTGCTGCGGCCGTACCGGCGTTCCGACGCGGCCGGCTGGTCGGAGATCCGGCGGGCCAACCGGGCCTGGCTGTCCCCCTGGGAGTCCCACCTGCCGGGCAGTTGGGACGAGATGAACTCGCCGGCCGCGTTCCGCTACGTCCACGCCGACCAGCGCCGGTCGGCGCGGACCGGGGACGGCATGCCGTTCGCGGTCTGCCTGCGCGAGAACGGCGAGGAACGGCTCGTCGGCCACCTCAACGTGGGCAGCATCGTGCGGCGCGCCTTCTGCTCCGGCTACGTGGGCTACTGGGTGGACTCCCGGGTGGCCGGTCGCGGCGTCATGCCCACCGCGGTGGCCCTCGCCGTGGACCACGCGTTCGGCCCCGGCGGGCTGCACCGCATCGAGGTGAACATCCGGCCGGAGAACCAGCCGTCCCGCCGGGTGGTGGAGAAGCTCGGCTTCCGCGAGGAGGCCTACCACGTGCGCTACATGCACATCGACGGCGCGTGGCGTGACCACATCGGATACGCGATGACCAGTGAGGAAGTGGTCGCCGAGGGCGGGCTGCTGGCCCGCTGGCACCGCGTACGTGACAACCGTGGTTGAAGGCTCCCACCCGCCACGCCCGGCGCGGCGCACGGTGAAGTGGGTCGGCGGCCCGTAACCTCAAGTAACTGCAAGCTGTGGCAAGCGCTGCCTGCCCGCACGATCTGCGCCATCAACGACGGGCGACGGAAGAAGTTGCGGTCGTGTGGCGCTCGCCCCGAACTTGGTGACGGGAGGGGTGAGGGTGCCGACCTCGGTGCTCCTCGCCGTCCTCGCCGCCGCCGGTCTGCTCGCCCTCGCGCCGGCGCTGGTCCGCCGGTACGACGCCACCGAGCGGCTGGTGGCGGAGCGGGCGCAGTCGACGGCCCGGGTGCTCCAGCGCCGCCGTCGACGTCGCACCGTGCCCGGACGGCGGCCGGTGCACCCGCCCCGCTCCCTCATCGTCACTCTGAGTGAAGATTCCGACACGGGCGGTCTCGCCCGTCCGGTGTCGGCGCCACCCGCACGCCGCCGGTCCGGCCGGCTCCGCTCGGTGCCGCCCGCCCCCGCCAAGTCCCGCCGACGGCACCCTGCGAAGCGCCGGCACACCCCGGCCGTCTACCGCCGGCGCCGGGTGCTCGCCGCGCTGCTGCTGCTCAACTTCGTCGAACTGATCGGCGTGGTGCTGGTGAGCCCCGGATTCTGGATCAGCGTCTCGGTCACCGGCGCCCTGCTCGTGGCGTACGTCGTACACCTGCGGCAGCGGGCCCTCGCCGAGCGCCGGCGGCGGCGCGCGGAGGCCCGGGAGGCGGCGTGGCTGGCCGCCCGCCAGGCCGAGGTACGCCGCGAGCAGGCGCGGCGCGCCGCGGCACGGCGGGAGGCGCAGCGCCGGCTGGCCGCCCAGCGGGAGGCCGTCCGGCGCACCGCCATGGGGCTTGACCGGCCCGCGGACCTGCCGCCCGCAGCGAGTGGCGGCTCGGTCTCCTACCGCCGGTCGGGTGGCCTGCGGGGGCGGCCGTACCAGAGCGGGCGGGGCGCCTGAAAGTTCTTCCCCCGCTGATGTCGAATCCGGCGTCCCTCATCCGACGGGTTGATGAAGGCCGGTGCGGAAGCCGGCCGCGGACAGGGGAGCTTGTGATGGCCAAGATCGTGTCGAACTTCTTCATCTCGCTGGACGGGGTCGTGGAGCGGCCCGACCAGTGGCACTTCCCCTACTTCGACGACGAGATGGGCGCCGTCGTGGGCCGCGGGGTGGCGGGGACCACGGCGTTCCTCATGGGGCGCACCCAGTACCAGGAGTGGTCCGAGTTCTGGCCCAACCAGTCCGGGGACGACCTGGAGTTCGCGTCGTTCATCAACTCGGTGCCGAAGTACGTGCTGTCCAACACGCTCACCGAGACGACCTGGCCGAACTCGCACCTGATCTCCGGCGACCCGGACCAGGTCGCGGCGCGGCTGCGGGAGATCAAGGAGCAGGCGGACGGGGACATCGCCATGTCGGGCGGCGCCACCACGGTCCGGTGGCTGCTCGCCAACGGCCTGCTGGACGAGCTGCGCCTGCTGGTCCACCCGATCGCCGTGGGGCACGGCCAGCGCCTCTTCGAGGGCACGCCGACCTACCCGCTGCGGCTGCTGGACAGCTCGACCCTCAAGAGCGGGGTGCTGAACCTGACGTACGCGCCCGCCTGACGTCCGCTTCGAGATCTTGGAGGGTTTCGGCCCCTATGGGGGACGTTTCCCTCCAAGATCTCCTGCTGCGGTGGGGCGGTTGGCCTCGGCGGCGCCCGACCTGTTAGCCTTGTCGCCGGCCCGCCCGGTGCAAGCCGGGTGGGACCGACGCTGGTACGCCAGCGGAGGGGCTGTGGCGCAGACCGGTAGCGCACCTCGTTCGCATCGAGGGGGTCAGGGGTTCAAATCCCCTCAGCTCCACCAGTAACACCGTTCAACAGCGGAAACGCTGTCAGCAAGATCGCTAGGACCAGATCCGGCCCAGATCAGCGTGAACTCTGTGATGTCGGGGCCGTCGTCCGAAGTCGTGCGCTCGCATCGCGCAGGGCAGTGCTGATGATGTTGCGGCGGCGATCTTTCTTCGGCCACCAGTGGACGTAGGTCTCCAGCGTGATTCGCAGGCTGGAGTGCCGGAGGGCGTTCTGCACGTCGGTCGGGTCGGCACCCGAAGTGATCAGGCGGGTGGCGAAGTAGTGCCGCAGGGAGTGGAACGTCCCCTCATCGGGCCAGCCGGCGGCCCGGCGCCATGTCCGCCACAGGTCCGACCACCGCTGATCGTGGATCGGTCGGCCCTGGTCGTCGGTGAACAGCAGCGGCACCAGGCGGCGGCGGGGATCCTTGCCGGAGTCGGGCGTACCGGCGGTGATGTCGGGCAGCTCGACCGAGGCGGGCGGGTACTTGCGGACATGCTCCGCGAAGACGGCCGCCACGTGGTCGTCCAGGTCGACGTCACCGACCGAACCGGCCTTCGGCGGCGCTAGGTAGAAGCCGCCGTAGCTGAGCTTGTGAAACCGCAGTTGCTGAACCACGTGCAGCTCCTGACGGTCCGCGTCGATGCACCTGGTGCTGTCTTCCAGGCCGAGGACTTCCCCGAGCCGCAGACCCTCGCCCGCACCGGCCCAGATGGCCGCCTGATACTCGCCGGGCACCACGTCGACCAGGGCCAGGACGTCGTCATCGGTCGGTACCCATTTCGGCGCGCGGGAGAAGCTACGCAGGATCGCGAACAGCCGAATGGACTTGCAGGGGTTATCGGGAATCACCTTGTCGGCCACGGCCGAATTCATGATGTTGTTCAACAGGTCGAAGTAGGTTTTGACCGACGATTGCGCACGCGCTACGACGAACAGGCGGAGTAGGCGCGCGCCCTACAGTCGCCTATGGGGCGCGCGGGCGTAGCCCCGTTCCGTTCCTGACGGACCGGCGAGCAGAAAGGAACTCGGTGGCTCATGATGGACGAGTTGGATGAGACGTGGAGGCGGGCGGTGTTGGACGATCTCGCCGTCATCTGGAACCGTGCCTGCGACTACGGGGCTGACGGTGAAGCGCCTGAAGGAACTCCGCTAGGGATTGTGCACCTTTCCTTCCTGCTACGTGTCTACAACTCGGCCATGGGTGGCGGCTTGGGCTTCGCAGTGGAAGTCAATGAACCTTTCCGCCTGAGACGTGCGATCGAAGCAATGCGATACTTCCGCCTGTCCGAGCTTGCTGACCTCCTGACTGACGTCTTGAACCATGAGTCGGATGTCGAATACGCCGGATCGCGGGAACGTCAGTTCTATTACCTTCTCGGCCCAGCGGATGAGAATCTGGATAAGGCGTTCAGAGCCAAAGCGGCCGAGGCTCCAAGCGACTTCGGTCTTCGATAACGACATCCTCCGTGCTGAGTGCCGGGTCCCACCTGAGGCTTTACGTGTCCGTCTCAGCTGACGGTTGACGGCCTAGAGATACAGAACACGACCAGAGCGCCCGAGCACGCCCAGGAGCGAGCGCTCGGGGACTTGCCCTGATCTTCAGGAACAGTGCGAAGTCGCGGATCACCCGATCTGGCTTCTGCAAGGCCCACACCTTCGCGGCAGACCCGATCCGATATCTCCGTACCGGCTTGCCAGCCATGGTGTCAACGTGCGGTGACGTCACCGCGTGAAGCGCCCTCCATGCCACGCCTGTCAAGCCCCGGGTTTGATGGAGAGTTGGTTAGCTGGTTTTTAGGGGTGCGGTGACCGGGTGGGTCATCGCGTGTAGCGCCTCGTGTTCGGCGGGCGGGATGTGCCCGAGCTCGCCGTGCAAGCGG
>NZ_JAMWEG010000022.1 GCF_025460765.1 Micromonospora sp. MA102 | reverse complement strand
TACCGTCTCCCGACCACCGGCAGGGGCACGATCTGTCAATAGGACTGCCACGCGTCCTGCAACCGAGAGTGCTCACCCGCCAGCGGCTACCGAACCCGAGTCTGCCGCAACCGACCCGGTAGCTCTCATTAGCAACCGTTGACAGCCGATCGGCAACGCCGAAGCGCTGCTCACTGGTCGTAGACCGCTCCCGATTGCTTCCGAGAGCAGGCGGAAGTAGAGAGTGGAGTTCGGTGCGGGCAAGAACCACGTCCCGTTGACCGACCCCGGATATCACCGACAGCACAGGCGCGGCCCGGCTCCAGCGGATCCTGAAGCGGGCTCCTACGGCCCGGTTTGACGCGCGCCCCGCTAGGGAAGGTTCGCGGACACCTCAATGAAGGAGGCTGTATGGAGACGTCCGCTAGCGTCGGGCGCAGTTACCGACAGTCGACACGTCCATCCGGGGCGGCGCATGTTGCAGGGCCGCCCGCGAGGGGGCGAGCCTGATGGCTCGCGTCGGTCGCTACGGAATCCCAGGGTTCGTGTGGTTCCTGATCTGGCTCGTCGTCTGCATCTTGATCGTCATCCTGTTGGCGATGCTCATTCACCACTTCGGAGGCGCCTCGCTATCCCTCAAGCTCGGCCACTTCTACCTGAACATCGGGGTCACCTGACCCGCCAGATCGTCGACACTTCAGCGCCGGTATTGCACCAAGCCGGGTTAGCCGTCACCTTCGGTGACGGCTAACCCGGCTTGGAGGCGAGCAAGCGTTGGGGCCCTGTCTCGCGGACCGATTCGGCCGGTCCCGCCGCGGCTATGGGTCACATGATCAACGCCGTCCGGTCGTACAGCCATCCGCACAGCGAACGACAGCCGCAGCCATCGACGACGCCCGACAACCACGCACGGACTGACCAGAGGCGCGACCGCCTGACTGGTCTTCCGCGATCTTCTTCTGATCCGGCGGACGACCGGTGGTCAGGGATTCGACGACTGCGATGGTGTCCGGCGATCCGCCGTCTTCCGCTGGTGAACGGGCGGCAGGCTTAACCGGGCCTTGTCGCCTCGCCCACCACCACTTTGCCGACCGACGGAAGCGGCGGTCGGCCGAGACCGGTACGCGAGCATGCGGGAGTGGGAGGAAGCCCAGCACGCGGACTTCCTCGAAGAAGCCCAGTGGCGGTTCGGACGGTAACCCGCACTCGACTCGCTCTGCCTGGTACTCGCCATCGTGTCGGGCCCGGTCGCGGCGAGCGCCACGGCAGGCAGCGCGCCCGCCAGCACGAGGCGGCGCAGCCATGACCGAGGTCAGCGCGGCAGGAGCCGGCCGCGCCCTGGACGAGCACCTGGCCGCTCAGGCAGCCCAGATCCCCCGCGGACGGGTGGACTCACCGCACGATGTGGCCCGAGCCGCCCGGTTCTTCATCGCCGAGGACGCGGACTTCGTCACCGGCCAGGTCCGCTACGTCACCGGAGGCCCGCACGGCTGACCGCGCACGCTGCTCAGGACGCACGGCAGGCTCCGGGCGGGGCCGGGTGGCGATGGCGTAGCCCGTGGTGGTGACGCCCAGTGCCACTCCCCAGCAGAGGAACACCAGCAGGGTGCCGGTCACCGCCCACCCCTCACGCACGTCGGACCAGTGCGTCTCGCCGCGGAGAACCTGCCGCACGAGCACCGCGACGCTCAGGATGCCGTAGGTGACCAGCGCCAGCGCCACCACCCCGGCGGGGACCATCGCGAGGAGCGGGGGAACCGGCCTGTCGCGCAGCCGCGGCAGCCAGTGCGGGAACCGCTGCCCCCAGCGTTGTACCAACCCGAGTACGAGCAGGCCGGCCAGCGGCGGGACGAGGGTGATCGCCACGCCTGTCCCTGTCGAAAGGCTCCGGTGGATGTCGTCCAACTCCCGCTGCGAGATCCCGAACGGAACGCCGAGCACCCACAGCCCGTGCGGGACCGCCCAGCCGGCCACCGGCAGGGCCACCGTCACGTACGCCCAGCGGCGGGTCCACCGCGGCACCGGCTGGTAGCCGGTGGCCCGCGCGCCGCGGTGCGGAGCGCAGGCGTTCGTGAGTCCGGCGAACAGCAGACCGCCGGTCGCCAGCACGAGCCGCGCGCCGAGATCGCGCCAGTCCGAGGGGCGTCCCACCAACGCCGCAGGGATCTCGAAGAGCAGATGCAGCGGGAAGGACAGGACCAGGAGCAGCGCGGCCGCCGCCCCGCCACCGGCGACCGAGTAGCGGCCGGGGAACCTGACCAGGCACACGACCAGCACCGCGAGGGCGACACCGACTCCCACCGCTCCCCACCCCGCCCAGAACGGCAGTGTCTCGACCAGATCCGCGCCGCATCCGCCGGTCGGGTCGACCAGATGGGTGCGGTCGCAGGCCGTGTACCCCCACCGGCCACCCGAAATCCAGTACGCCCGCACGGTCACCTCGAAGACGACGAACACGACGCAGGCCACCGCCCACCGCCGGACCTGAACAGCGGCAGCCGGTCGGGGGGAACGACTCGAAAGACCGGACATGTCGACCCCCTGCGGAGCATCGCGGCAACGTGCCGGACCGGTTGCCATGCCATCAGGGACCCGCACCCGCCCGGGCCGTTGCCGCCCCGTCATCGCGTGGCCCGCTCGGCCACGGCCGGTGTGCGCGGCCCGGGACGGACAGGACAAGGATTTCTGGTCATGAGGCCATGCTCCGTGCCGACCGGCGCGGCTGTCCTCCCACCGCGGCGGGACCCGCTCCCTCCAGCGGGGGAGTGCACACCGGGGGAGATTCCTGGCCCGCCGTGTCGTGCTTCCGCAGGGGGCCGACGGCGCGCGTGGCTACGATCAGGCCCGTCGAGGCCGGGGGTCACCGGCACGAGGGAGGCCACGTTGAGCCCGAGCACCGCGCCGCGGACGGTGGCGGACGCGCGCCGCGCCGGCCGGGACTGGCGACGCCAGGTGCCCCGGGCCTTCGCCACGCTGCTCTGGGTGGTCGCGGTGGTCTGCGCGCTGGCCGCGCTGAGCAGCGCCGTCCGTTCCGACATCCAGCCGGTCCGCACCGCCATCGACGCCCTGCTGCTGCCTGCGCCGGCGAACCTGGCGTACGCGGTCTTTCTCGGCACCCTCGCCTCGGCGGTGCTGCGCCGTAAGCGGCTGGCCTACTGGGTGCTGGTCGTCTACTTCACCCTCACCCTGGTCGTCGGCGTGCTGGCCGGCGTGCTGCTGCTGGTGGTCGGCAGCAACGATCTCACCGACGACGCCGGCGAGCGGCTGTTCACCTCGCTGGAGACGGTCGGGGTCTGGGTCGGCATCGCCTTCGCCGCCGGAGCGCTGGCCCTGCTACTGGCCGCCCGGCGGGAGTTCTACGCCCGGGTGCGCGGCGGCAGCGTCTGGCGCGCCCTCGGGGTCTTCCTCGGGCTGGCGGCGGTCGCGGTCGGGCTCGGCTACCTGCTGCTCCTCGTCGAGCCGGGCAGCCTGCGCACCTTGGTGGACCGGCTCGGCTACGCCGTCGAGAAGGTGTTCGGCGGGGCTGTCACCCTGGACGTCACCCGGCAGGGACAGGCGCCCGGCTGGGTCAACCTGCTGCTCGGCGGCTTCGGCGGGATCGCCTTCGTCGCCGGCCTGTTCACCCTGCTCCGGTCGCAGCGGGCCGCCGCCGTGCTGCACCCCGACGAGGAGGAGCGAATCCGGGAACTGCTCGCCCGCCACGGCGGGCGCGACTCGCTCGGCTACTTCGCCACCCGCCGGGACAAGGCGGCGATCTTCTCGGCCAGCGGCAAGGCGGCCATCACCTACCGGGTGGTCAACGGTGTCAGCCTGGCCAGCGGCGACCCGGTGGGGGACCCGGAGGCGTGGGGGCCCGCCATCGAGGCATGGCTCGAACAGACCGGCGCGTACGCCTGGACCCCGGCGGTGATGGGCGCCAGCGAGGCGGGCGCCGGGGCGTACCACCGGCACGGGCTCAAGGTGCTGCACCTGGGCGACGAGGCGATCCTGCTGGCCCGCGAGTTCGATCTGGACGGGCGGGACATGCGCCCGGTCCGCCAGGCCGTGCACCGGGTGCAGCGGGCCGGCTACGTGGCACGGGTGCGCCGGCACGCCGAGATTCCGGCGGGGGAGCTGTCCGAGCTGGCCAGGCTGGCCACGGCCTGGCGGGACACCGAACACGAGCGAGGCTTCTCGATGGCGCTGGGCCGGCTCGGCGACCCGGCGGACGGCGACTGCGTGCTGGTCGAGGCGCGGGACGCGGACGGTCGGGTGCGGGCGTTGCTGTCGCTGAGCCCGTGGGGCGCCGACGGGCTCTCCCTGGACCTGATGCGCCGGGACCGGTCCGCCGAGAACGGGATCACGGAGTTCCTGGTGGCAGCACTGATGGGCGAGGCGCCCCGGCTCGGCGTCGAGCGGGTGTCGCTGAACTTCGCGGTGTTCCGGTCGGTCTTCGAACAGGGCGCGAGGATCGGCGCCGGCCCGGTCATCCGGCTCTGGCGGCACACCCTGCTCTTCTTCTCCCGCTGGTGGCAGCTGGAGTCGCTGTACCTGTCCAACGCCAAGTACCAGCCGCACTGGACGCCGCGCTACCTGTGCTTCGGGGAGCGCCGGGAGCTGGCCCGGGTGGGCCTCGCCGCGGCGGTCGCCGAGGGCTTCCTCGCCCTGCCGGGCGGCCGCCCCACCCCGCTGCACGGCGTGCCGCCGGCCGGCGGCGCAGTGGGCTACGTGCCGCCGGCCGCCGCGACGGTCCGCGCCGTGCCGCCGGAGCCGGCCGCGACGCAGCTGCCCGAGCAGACCCGGGTACGCCTGGCGAAGCTCGACCGGCTGCGCGCCGAGGGCGTCGACCCGTACCCGGTGGGCTTCGCGCGTACCGACGACTGCGCGGCGGTGCGGGCGCGGCACGCCGGGCTGGCGCCGGACACCGGGACCGGGGAGACCGTGTCGGTGGCCGGCCGGGTGCTGCTGGTCCGCGACCACGGGCGGATCTGTTTCGTGACCATCCGGGACGGCAGCGGCGACCTCCAGCTGGTGCTGGAGCACGACCTGCAGCGGTGGCGCGCCACCGTCGACATCGGCGACCACGTCGGGGCCACCGGCGAGGTGTACGCGACCCGGCGCGGCGAGGTGTCGGTGCGGGTGACCGGCTGGCGGCTGACCGCCAAGTGCCTGCGCCCGCTGCCGGACAAGCACCACGGGCTGGCCGATCCGGAGGCCCGGGTCCGGCAGCGCTACCTGGACCTCGCCATCGATCCGGCGGCGCGGGACCTGCTGCGGGCCCGCGGCACCCTCCTGCACAGCCTGCGGCGCTCCCTGGCCGACCGGGACTTCCTGGAGGTGGAGACCCCGATCCTTCAGCGGGTGCACGGCGGCGCGAACGCCCGCCCGTTCGTCACCCACAGCAACGCCTACGACCTGCGGCTGAGCCTGCGCATCGCGCCGGAGCTCTATCTGAAGCGGCTGGCCGTCGGCGGGATGGAGCGGGTGTACGAGCTGGGCCGAGCGTTCCGCAACGAGGGCGTCGACCACAGCCACAACCCGGAGTTCACGGTGCTGGAGGCGTACCAGGCGTATGCGGACTACCACGTGATGCGCGAGCTGGCCCGGGAGCTGATCGTCGCGGCGGCGGTCGCGGTGCACGGGTCGCCGATGGTGCGCCGCCCCGGGACGCGCGACACCGTGGACATCGGCGGCGAGTGGCCGGTCCGTACGGTCAACGAGGCGGTCTCCGCGGCGCTCGGCGAGGAGGTTTCCGCCGACACCGACCTGGCCGCCCTACGCAGCCTCTGCGACACCGGCGGGGTCGCGTACGACCCGCGCTGGGAGCGCGGCGCGGTGCTGCTCGAGCTGTACGAGCGGCTGGTCGAGGCGCGCACCGACGCGCCGACGTTCTACCGGGACTTCCCGGCCGACGTCTCGCCCTTGACCCGGCAGCACCGGGACGACCCGCGGCTGGCGGAGCGGTGGGACCTGGTGGCGTTCGGGATGGAGCTGGGGACCGCGTACTCGGAGCTGGTCGATCCGACGGAGCAGCGGCGCCGGCTCACCGCGCAGTCGTTGCACGCGGCCGGCGGCGACCCCGAGGCGATGGAGCTGGACGAGGACTTCCTCACCGCGCTGGAGTACGCCATGCCGCCCACCGGCGGCCTGGGAATCGGCGTGGATCGGCTGCTCATGCTGCTCACCGGCCGATCGATCCGGGAGACGCTGCCCTTCCCGCTGGTCCGGGACTCCTCGTGAGCCGGGCCCGGGCGCTGCCGGGGCTGGCGCTCGCACTGACCGGAGTCCTCTACTCGTCGTGGCTGATCGGGCCCCTGCTGAACCCGGCGTTCGGTCTCTTCGACGGGTACGCCAGCGAACTGGCCGCCCGGGACCAGCCGTACCACCTGGTGTTCGGCCTGGGCGACCTGGTCGCCGGCGCGCTCGCGTCGGCGACCGGGCTGGCGCTGGCCCGGCGGGCCCGCGGCGGGCTGCGGCGGGCGTGGTGGGCGCTGGTCGCCTTCGGCGTGGCCACCGCACTGGACGGCACGGTGAGCTCGATGGACTGCGCGCCCTCGGTCGACGTGCGGTGCGCCCGGCTGGCGGAGGTGGGCGCGCTGTCGTGGCGGGACCAGTGGCACTCCGTCAGCTCGGCGCTGGCGATCACCGCCGCGCTGGCCTCCCTGCTCGCGCTGCTGGTGAGCCGGCGCGGTCGCCCCGCCTCGTTCCGCTGGGGGCTCGCGGTGGCCGGGGTGCTGCTGGTGGGCACGGCGGGCACGCTGGTCGAGCTGGTCCACCCGGACGCGGCGCTGGGCGCCTGGCAGCGGGTGCAGCTCCTCGGCCTCTCCGGCTGGCTGCTCTACGCCGGCGCCATCGTCGTCACGCAGGGTGACTCCGCGTCCTCGGCTGGCGCCCGGCCATCGAGCGCCGAGCCCGGTCGGCACGAGTACTGATCGCTCATGGTGTGGTGACAACAGCCCTGATCCGGTCATGGGCGCATGACCGGGCCGAGCCGCCAGGCACGGCTACGCCGGTGGCGCGGCGGTCGTCCGGCGGACGACCAGGGCGGGGGAGAGCTTGATCTGGGCCGTGGGCCGGGCCCGGTGGGCGATGCGGTCGAGCAGGAGCCGGGCCGCGTCGGCGCCGATCTCGTGACCGGCCTGGCCGACGCTCGTCAGTGAGATCGGCCGGAGTGCGGCGAAGGTGGTGTTGTCGTAACCGGCTACGGAGATGTCCTCGGGCACGCGGAGGCCGGCCTCGGCGATGGCGTCGAGCCCCATGGCGACGATGTCGGCGCCGGCGAAGATGGCGGTGGGCCGGACCGTTCGGGCGAGTAGCTGCCGGGCGCCGAGGTAACCGCCTGCATGGTTGTAGCGGCTGGAGGCGATGTCGATCGCGTCGGTCAGCCCGCGACGCGCATCGCCTGCCGGTAGCCCTCGGCGCGGATGGCATTGGGCATCTCGGCGAGGCAGTCGGCGCTGGTCTCGTGGTGTTCGATGTGCGCGATTCGGCGGTGTCCGAGGTCGGCGGGGTGGTTGACGACCAGCGCTGCCCCGCTGAGGTCGTCGTCGGCCACCGTGTCGTAGGCATGGGAGCGGCCGTGCCGGGACGACGACGGTGGGCACGACGCCGGCGACATGTTCGAGGTGGGCCCGCGTGGAGACGGCGCGATGAGGATCATGCCGTCCATGCCACGGTCGATCATGGCGTGGATGACGCGGGCCTCGGCGTCCTCGCCGTTGCAGCCGGGGCAGAGGAGCACCTGGTATCTGGCGCCCGCGATCCGGTCGCTGAGGCCGTCCAGGATCTCGGCGAAGAACGGGTTACGGATGTCGGGCAGCATGACGCCGATGGTGAAGGTCTGCCCCGGCTACTTGTCCCGTGGTGCAGCCGGTTCGAATGGCGAATTCTGTGCCAGTCGAGGTAGTGGTTCCAGGCTGGCTCGAAGAACCAGTCACGGGATTCAGGCACTAGCGAACGACGGCATCTCCTTCGTCGTCCTGGTCGACGATGCTGTTTCCGGCGTCCCAGAACCAGGCCGGGAGCCTGCTATCTGCGCTCGTCCGAAGGCTGCTCTTTCGTCAAGTGGAGCAGCCACCCCTCGCCGGTGCGGATGAGCGCGTATCGCCGGCGGCCGGTGCGGCCGTGCAACGTAAACAGCATGCGGCGCTCGGTGCGGTCGTGCTCCTCCCACGTGCCGATGTCGGCGATCGACTTGTCGGCGTCTTCGTAGGTGAGGTGATCAAGGTGGTGGCCGGGCACGGCGATCGCGAGCCGGTTGTCACTGGGATCGTCCGGCAGGCCGCGAGGCACCGCCCATGAGCGCAGCACTCCATTCTCCTCGAGCCGCAGGTCAAAGTGCGGTCGTGGTTTGCGGTGGTGGTGCAGGACGAAGGCGAGTGGCACCTTTGCCATTGTGGGCGCCCGCCGACTCTGCCGCCCGTCGAATGCGCACGCTGAGTGCGTTACCGCTCAACGGTAGAGGCGACCTTTGCGCCGACGAGGTCCTGGTACAACGCCCAGTCCGGCTCGGTCTCGGCTGCGGCGTGCACACCGACGTTCCCGCCGCCGGCGGTGACGTGCCGTTCGAACGCGGCCCTCCTGACGGGGGTTGAGGACGTCGCCGGCGGTGTTGAGGAACAGGCCTGCTCCTCGTCGCCGCCCTCGACGGCCCGCAGGACTCCGACCTGAGGTGACGATGCCCCTCAGGCGAGGGGGACGGTGGTCGCGATGAAGCGGTCGGGGCGCACGATCGTCGCTTTCCCTTTTGCGAACCTATCCACGTCGGCGAAAACGGCGCCGTGCGCGGTGAGCCACGCCCTGGTGCTGGAGTCGAGGCTGCCGGCCTCGCCGGAGATAACGCCCCACCGGTTTCCCAGCAGCGCGTCGAGGTTGGTGCTCCGGCCGTCAACGACGAGCGGGGCATCGGGCAGCTGCCGGGTGCCGTCGGGGAGTCGCTCAGGCGCTGCGGCTGCCCTGGCTACGCGCGCGTCAAGGCCTGGGAGCAACCCTGCGGTCCGCACGAACCCGCGCAGCGCGGCGGCCGTGAAACGGTTGCGGCCGAGCATGACCCGGCCGGTGAGTAACGCCGTGCGGGTCATCCGTGCCACGGCCGGCCGCCGCTCGCGCTCGTAGCGGTCCACGTCGCCGGGCGCGTCGGCCAGCAGCCAGGACAGGGTCGCGACGTCGCGTAGGCCGGCGCCGAGGCCCTGACCGGTGAACGGCGGCATCGAGTGCGCGGCATCGCCGGCGAGCAGCACTCTGCCGCGGCGCCATGCCGAGGCGGTACGGGCGTGGAACGTGAACACCGCGGCCCGCTCGACGCACAGCGCCGCGGGATCCGCCCATGGCTGGATCAGCTCGTCAATCCGCGCCACCATGCCGACCGGGTCCTCGTCGGGCAGCAGCATCCACTCCCACCTCCGAACGCCGGGTCGCTCGAACGTCACCATCGGCCGGGCCGGGTCGAGCACGTGGGAGAACGTCGGCTCGCCAGTGTTGGGCTCATCGGTGCGGGCGTCGACCACCAGCCACGGCTCCGGGTAGCTGACGCCGTCGTAGGAGGCGCCGATCAGGCCCCGCACGGTGCTCGACGCCCCGTCGCAGCCGACGAGCCACGAGGCGGTCAGCGTCGAGCCGTCGTCGAGCGTGACGGCGACGATGTCGTCCGACTGCTCGAGCGCCGTCACCGACCGACCGGTGTGGAGGTGCACCGTGGGCATCTGCGCCAGTCGGTCGCGTAGTGCCCGCTCCAGGCGGGGCTGGTCGAGCATGACGCCAGCCGGGACGCCATCCGCCAGGCGAAGCGTGAGCAGCGGGCGGAGATCGGGGCCGAGCAGTTGCGAACGGCGCAGCGGGGTCGCCCACTCGTCCCAGCCGTCTAGGCCGTCAATGCGGCGGAGGATTCGCTGCACGTGCGAATCGAGGACCGCCGCCCGCGGGTGGGCGTGCGGCCCAGACCGAGCGTCGGACGCCGGATCCACGACGACGACGCGGATACCACGGTCGCCGAGCAATGCGACGAGCACCGCTCCGACCGGTCCACATCCGGCAATCACCACATCCGCGTCCACGGGTTAATGTTCATTGCCAACGCTCATGTTGGGCAAGGCCAGGGCGTGTAGTAGTCACTTGCCGATCCGTTTGCACAAGCCGGCGGGCCGCCCACGGGCCGGTGTGACTTCAGAGTGAACCAGGCCAACCGGGGCTGTGCCGACCCGGCGAAACGCGGTACCAGAGCCCGATCTGTGCGATTCCCGAGCTGACCGCCTGCGAGCCACACGTGGGAGCCGCCGGGGCGAACCGGGCCGGACGCACAGGAACGGATCGAGTTGCCGAGCGTCGGAGGACCAGGACCAGCGGACCGGACCGGACGGCTGGTCTTGGGAGTCTAAGGATCAGATGGCTACCAAGGGGCGCTGTCAGGACGGAGTACATGACCCTCCGAACCGCCCAAGACGTCATCGAAGCCCTCAGCGCCAAGCAAACCTGAATACCGGAGACCTCGTGGCCAGCCTAGCGGCGGCGGAGCGGCATGACCTGAGCGACATCCAGTGGCAGCACCTGCATCCGTTGCTGCCGGCGGAATCGTCGCGGGGAAGACCGTGCAAGTGGACCAGACGACAGATCATCGACGGCATACGGTGGCGGGTACGCACCGGTGCACCTTGGCCCGCGTCCTGGCCGGGCTGCAAGCGAGCCGGTCGTGTACGTCGAGATCGGTCTTGACGATCTTGCTCGCGAGCGAGCCGAGGCTGCAGCCGGCCTCGAACGGACGCCCCGAGAGGACTTAGAAGTCCGTCCAGTCCTGGAACGCCTCGACGGTGTCGAAGCTGGCAAAGCGTTCGCTGCGATGGAAGCCGAGGACGCTGTCGGCCTGCCAGTCGATGACCGCCAGGACGAGGCTCTCGTTGGTGGGGAAGTAGTGACTCAGCTGCGATCCACTCACGCCTGCAGCAGCGGACGAGCTCGTTGTTGGTTGCGTGGGCCCCTTTGCCGTAGATCAACGCCGCCGCCTGCTCCAGTATCCGCTCGCGCGTGGCCTGGCCCTTGGGAGTGAGCTTCTGGGCCGCCTCCGCCCCGTTGTTCACCTACATGTAATCAACGTAACTCGAACTGGGCTTGAAAACCCACTTTCGATGGTGTTCACTCAAGCGGGTGGACTAAATAGTCCAATAAGTCACGCGTTGGCCCACGAGTGCCGGAATCCGCTCGCGCGTGGCCTGGCCCTTGGGAGTGAGCTTCTGGGCTGCCTACACCCGGTTGGCTCCCTGCTTGTAATCAACGTAACACGAACTGGGCTTGGAAACCCATTTTCGATGGTGTTCACTCAAGCAAGTGGACCAAACAGTCCAGTGGCGTCATCCCCGGAGGTTCATCACCATGTCTCGCCTGACCGCTCCCGCGCGCGCCGACATCGACGCAAAGACGCAGGGCGCCCTCGACGCCATCGCGAAGCAGTTCGGCTTCGCGCCCAGCATGTTCACCACGCTCGCCGCGAACCCGACCGTGCTCGAGATCGTGATGGGCCTGCAGGGCAGCATCGCGAAGCTCCTGGACGCGAAGACGCGCCACACGATCGCCCTCGCGGTCTCTCAGTCGAACGGCTGCCACTACTGCCAGGCACTCCACGGTTTCATCTCGTCGAACCTCGGCGGTATGTCGGCGGAGGAGATTGAGCTCGCCCGCATGGGCACGTCCAGCGACCCGAAGCGCGCCGCCGTCGCGAAGTTCGCGCAGCACGTGATCGAGACGCGCGGCCAGGTCAGCGACCAGGACCTCGCAGCGATCCGCGAGGTCGGGTATATCGACCCGGAGATCCAGGCGATCGTCACGATCGTGGTCGTCACCCTGCTCACGAACTACCTCAACAACGTCAGCGACGCCGTCGTCGACGTCCCCGGCGCCGACCACCAGTCGGCCTGAACTTCCTCTCCGCCCGCCGTTCAAACGAAGGAAAGCACGATGTTGAATCTCGACAAGCTGATCACGAAGCACCTCACCCGCTACTTCGACCCGAGCAAGAGGATCCCGGAGGAGACGTTCCAGCAGCTGCTGCGTTACCTGCGCACCTCGCCGACGACGATCAACATCCAGCCGAACCGTTTCCACGTGCTGGAGACGCAGGATGGCAAGGACAAGCTCGCGGACGCACTGATCGGCCGCTTCGCGGACAACGCGGAGAAGGTGCGCAACGCGTCGCACGCCATCGTCTTCACGACGCGCAAGGACATCCCCGACACGCACCTGCAGGAGATCTTCGAGAAGGAGCGCGCCGACGGGCGCTTCGCCGACCCGGAGATCCAGAAGGGATGGGAGGCGGGCGCCTCCAACTTCGTTGAGATCCAGACAAAGAACTATGGCGGGAACGTGCTCCACTGGCTTGAGAAGAACACCTACCTCGTCGTCGGCGCCACGATGATGGCCGCCGCATCCCTCGGGGTGGACGCGACGCCGATGGAGGGCTTCGACCGCAAGACCGTGGACGCGGCCTTCGACCTGACTGACACCGACTACACGACCACGCTGCTTCTGGTGCTCGGCTACCCCGACGAGGCTCGGATCTCCCGCCAGCCGGTCTCGCGGTTCGACGCGGAGAAGATCTTCACGCACATGTGACGGACGGGGCGGACATCGGACCGCGGTGCCGGCCCCGTTCACTTCGACTCGGTTGCCCGGCGTCCGCACCTCCTCGACGGAGGCTGGGCAGTCGACCCCCTGAGGACTTCGAGGAGGTCAAGATGCAGATTGATAAGGCAGCGCAGGATCGAGCCGCGGCCCGCGCTGCCGAGCTTCCCGGCTCCGAGCACACACACCAGTTCGCCGGCGACTGGGAGGTATGGAAAGTCGGCGGCAAGGTGTTCATGCTGCAGACGTCCATGCCCGGCGAGCCCGTCGTGATCCTGAAAGCGGATCCAACCGACGCGGAGGCGCTCCGCGCAGCTCACGCGAGCATCTCGCCCGGCTACCACATGAACAAGAAGCACTGGATCACGGTGCGGGCGGGCGCGGACGTCGAGCCCGCGCTTGTCGACAATCTCGTGACCGAGTCGTACCTCCTCGTCGTTGCCGGCCTACCGAAGCAGAGCCGTCCCGTCAATCCGGCTTCGTTCCGCGTCCCGCCCTCCGCCGACTGATCACGCTGGCGCCGACCGCGCCCAGAGCGCTGTTGCCCCTCATCCGAGCAGCGCCCGCACCGGCGCATGGCGCCCTTACGTGGCCGGCCGCAACGACGAGGACCTCGCCGTCGGCGTCCTCATCGAGGCACACGTCCTTCGACGACCGCCCGATCGAAGCCCACCTGCCGATGAAATACCCTGGTCAAACGCACGCCGTGTTCCGATCTTCGGTTCCTGACCTTCGAGAAGCCAGAAACCTTTGCTGATCTTGGGACTTCGCCCAACATCAGTGGCCCCTTCGGGGCAGCCTCCCCTGGCGGGTAGGTGCGGTGCCGGCCGGGCGGTCCGTACGGTGTGAGAGTGATCGATGATTTCAGTGCGCGGTACGCGGAGCTGGTAACGGGTTCCTACGACTGTGTGGACCGGCAGAATCTGGCGAAGCCGCAGGTACAGCAACGACGCGCTCATGGGCACGAGCATGCGGCTGCGCAGGGCTCCGGCTCGCACAGAACCGCACTTCAGACAGCCGAACCGAGTATTCGAGCCCCGCACGCCCGCTGCAGCGGCACCCCCCGGCGAGGGCGGTGCGCAGCCGGTCGATGTCCAGCCGCCCGCAGGCGAGGGCGTCATACAACGCCCCGTGACCCCGACGGTGCTCACCCACCAGCGACAACTCCACCAACGACCGGACCGGCCCATCGGCGCACAACGCGGCGTCCGTCAGGTCGAACAACGCGTCAGCACGCACGGTCAAGCAGCGGTAAAACTCCCGCCGGAACTTCTCCAGGCCTCTCGGAGGTTAGATCAAGTTGGGGCTGTGCGAACGGCCCGACTCACCGCAGCGGGCCGTCGCCGGGGCCGTTGGGGTCGTCGACCAGGTGAATCGCGGCTTCTTCGGCGCTCGCGGCACCCGCGTCGATTCCGGCGTCCCACGCCACTAACTCGGCCTCCTCGTCCGCGCCCAGACCCTCGTCGTAGGCGACGAGGCGCCCCGCGCGCGTCTCCCGCTCGTACCCCCGCCGGGCCAACTCATCCTCGTCGTCGGCCACCTCGGCGTACGGATCGAGGTCCGGCTCCTCCTGGCCCAGCAGTTGATCGAGGGACTCGCCCGCCCGCTGCTCGGCGATGGTGGTGCCGAAGCGGTTCGCGCCCGTCCAGTGATCTGCGGCTACGATGCCGGTATCGAGGGGATCACTGACGCGATCGTCGTCCAGCGTGTCCGAGGCGTCCAGGACCCCGTCGTCCTCGATCGCGTCCCACTCCTCGACGGGCTCGATGCTCTCGGTCTGGCTCACGGCCGTCTCTCCTTCGTAAGACTCCAGCGATGGTGGAAACTGGGATGTTTCCTGCCGATCTTGAAACTGGTTGGGTTAGTGAGGTCTGCCGCGGGTGTCAGGCGGCCTCGGGGCGGATGTTCCGGTACCGGCCGTCGCCTGTTTTGCCGATCAAGGAAACCTCACGTGACGAGAGCGACCGCCTGCCCGGGATTGGCCGGCGGACCGGCCCGTCTTCGCGGCTACGGCCCTACCCCCTGCCGAAGCCGATGATCAAAACGTCGGCGTGAAAAGTGCTGTTCGCAGTACCCATGTCTCCGGTTTCTACCGAAGCTTATTCGGCAGTAATGGGCACCCGTACCTGCCCTCTTGCAGGGCGTACGCGCATCAGGTCGGCTGCCGTCGCGATGATCCGAGACCTCGTCTTCGCGCCACGCGCCGTCAACCGCGGGGCCGTGGCCTGGCTTGAGCGCTCCTCCACGCGGCCCTTCTACTGACCGCCCTCCCGCTGACAGGCCTCGTCATGCGGACGAGGAGAGTGCCCTGAGCCAGGCGTCGCGCAACCTCACACGAGGTAACCGAACGAATCGTAACTCGACGTATGGCTGCAATCTCGTCCAGTCACACGTACCGGCCGTCGTAGCGGACTCCGCTCTGGGTATCCGTGAAGCTGACGCCCACCCGCACTCCGTTCTCGACGATCCACCGAATTGTGTACGCCGCCCGGTACGTCGGCGGCCAGAATGAAGAGAAGGTACCGTCACCGGTAACAGACCACTCGCCAGTTGATGGTGTGCCCCTGTCGACGTAAGTCGTTCGACCATCCGCCGTGAACGATTGAGTTGCACCGTCGTGGAACACAAGCTGTGCAGCGGTCAGGGCGGCGATCATGTCCACCGCATCGACCGGCTGGCCATCGACAACGTCCCCACCGGAGGGAACCGGGTCCATCGAACTCTCCTGACATCGGGCAAGACACTGGCCGCCGCCATCTCGCAGCGGCGACGACATGTCGAACGACCAACTCGCAACAATCTCTAGCCGCACCGTATGGACGCTATAGTCCACTATATGCTCGCTGCGGAGGCATCCGCCAGGTGGGGGACGCACCGTCACAACCGTCCGGCTGCTGCTGCAGGCCGCCGGTCAGCGGGGCTTGCAGACCGGTGCCACGCCAGCCTACCCTGGACGCGATGGTCCAGTTAATATATCCCGGAATGCGGGCGACCACGTTCCTACCGGGGAGAATTTCATCACCGGGACACTCGCTGGCGATGACGTCATGGGCGGGTACCACATCGACATCGACCGGCCGAGTGGAAGCACGGGTGGCAGCGGGATCACGGCCGCTCCGCCGCTTGGGGAGGGGCGCATGGCAGTGATCACCCGCGGCTTCGGCGGCCGCAGACGCGACGACACCGACCTCCCGCCCGGCCAGTACCGCACGGACGACTTCCCGGTGCTGTCGGCGGGACCGACACCGCGCATCGGCCTCGACGAGTGGCAGCTCGCCGTGGTGACCGAGACTGGCGAGCGGAGCACGTGGTCATGGGCGGAGTTCACCGCCCTTCCCGCCGACGAGCCGACCGTGGACATCCATTGCGTCACGCGCTGGTCGAAGTTCGGCACGAGTTGGCGAGGCGTCTCGGTGGACACGTTGCTGGCCGACGTCGAGACTGCGGCCGAGTACGTCGTCGCCCACTCCTACGGCGGCTACACCACGAACGTCCCGCTCGAGGATCTTCTCGACGGACAGGCCTGGGTGGCGTACGAGTTCGACGGCGAGCCGTTGGCGCCGGTGCACGGCGGGCCAGCTCGTCTCCTCATTCCTCATCTGTACTTCTGGAAGAGCGCGAAATGGCTGCGCGCACTGGAACTGCGTCTCGACGACGAGCCCGGGTTCTGGGAGACGGCCGGCTACCACAATGACGGGGACCCATGGCGCGAGCAGCGGTACCGGGAAGACTGACCTGGCAGCCGGCGACCATCGCCGCCACCCGCGCGGAGAACGCGACGGCGCGGACCCTGATCCTCGACGTTGACGGCTGGACAGGCCACGTGCCGGGCCAGCACGTCGACGTCCGGTTGACGGCTCCCGACGGCTACACGGCGTACCGCAGCTACTCGATCTCGTCCGCCCCGGGGCCCGACCGCTTCGAGGTGACCGTCCAGGCGGTGACCGACGGTGAGGTCTCGCCGTACCTCGTCGACGTTGCAGAGCCGGGTGACCAACTCGAGATCCGTGGACCGCTCGGCGGCTGGTTCGTACGCCGACCCGCCGATCCGCGCCCGGCGTTGCTGATCGGCGGCGGGTCCGGCGTGGCGCCCCTGATGTCGATGGTGCCTGCGGCAACGAATCCCACCAGGCTGCTCTACTCGACCCGATCCCCGTCCGATGCGCTGTTCACCGCGGATCTTGCAACTGCACGAGCCGCAGCCGATGGGCGCGTCGCCGTCACACACGTCTATACCAGGGTCGCGCCCCCCGGCTGGCCGGCCCCACCCCGACGACTGGACGCGGACGCCCTCGCCCGCGTCGCCTGGCCCCGCGACGCCGACGCTGTGGCGTTCGTCTGCGGGCCCACCGGATTCGTCGCGACCGTTGCCGACCTCCTCGTCGACATCGGCCACGATTCCGCGAACATCCGCACCGAACGTTTCGGACCCACCGGAGGATGACCATGTCTGTGAGCGCTGTCTGACGACAGGCGAGCGGCCTCTGCGATCAACGCAGCCATTCCCAGCCTAATATCAGCAGGTCGACGAGTTTGTTGGCGGCCTTGCACCACACGCCACTGGCACCGTCAACGACTGCGCGGCGTGGCCTCACCCCAACAGCGTGCCGGAATGTGGTCACACGGTGGCGCGCCGGCGGTAGCGGGCCATCTTGTCGCGGCTGCCGCAGACCTCCATGGAGCACCAACGGCGGCTGCCCGCCCGCGAGGTGTCCAGGTAGAGCAGCGTGCACGTGTCGCTGGAGCATTCGCGCAGGCGGTTGGCGCGGGAGCCGCCCAGCAGGTCAACGCCGTCGCGAGCCACGACCGCCAGCAGCCCGCCGGCGGTGGGTTTCACGAGGCGCTTCGCCGAACCGTCCGCCGTGAGCCGGACCGCGGGTGCCGTCTTGGCCGCCCAGCGGTTCACCACATCGATGGCTCGTCGGTCAAGCGGTTCCTGGAAGACCCGGCCACGCATCAGCCGGGAGAGGGCTTCGCGCAGCTCATGGGCGCTGCGGAGGGTCGAGGCGGAAACCGGCACGGTGATGTCGGTCAGACCCGCCTCGATGAACCAGCGCGCGAGATCGGCCGGGGCAGGGATGCGTTCGACGCTGGGGCCGCGCCAGCGCAGGCCGTGCGTCGCGGTGAAGTCGACCGAAAGCCGCCCGCCGACGAACCGGAAGGCCGCCTCATCCTGAAACACCGCTCGATGATACCGGTTCAACCGGTAACCCAGATCACTCCGCACATGCTGTTGTGTTACCGGATCGACCAGTAACGTCTCGGCGCATGAGGATTCTTGTCGTCGGGGCGGGCGCGACCGGAGGCTACTTCGGCGCTCAGCTCCAGCAGGCCGGCCGGGACGTCACCTTCCTCGTCCGGCCCAGGCGCGCCGCCGTGCTCCGCGAGCGCGGGCTGCGGATCACCGGCCTGGGGACCGAGACCGTGCTCACGCCACGGCTGCTCACCGCCGCCGAGATCGACGGGCATTACGACGTCGTGCTCGTTTCGGTGAAGGCCACCGCGCTGCCGGCGGCGATCGACGACATCACCGCTGCGGTCGGCCCGCGTACCACGGTGATCCCGTTCCTGAACGGCATGGCGCACTTGGACGCGCTGAACGAGCGGTTCGATGCGGACGCCGTGCTCGGCGGCGTGGTCCGCGTCCTGACCATGCTCGACGCCGAGGGTGACATCGTCCGGCTGGGCGCCCTTGCCGAGATCGTCATCGGCGAGCAGCAGGGTGGCGCGTCGCAGCGCGTCGAGGAGATCGCGGAAGTGCTGTCCGGCGCGGGATTCGACTTGTCCGTCTCGCCGGACATCCGCAGAGCCATGTGGCACAAGTGGGTCTTCATCAGCACACTCGGCGCCCTCAACACCCTGGTACGCGGTTCGGTGGGCGACGCCGAGGCAGTCCCCGGAGGTGACCGCCTCGGCGCGCAGATCGCCGCCGAGGCCGCGGCCATCGCCGCAGCTGCCGGGTACCCGGTGCCGAAGCAGGTCCTCGACAACGTCCAGGCCTTCGTCACCCGGCCCGGCTCGGCCGACACCGCCTCGCTCTACCGGGACCTGATCGCCCGGCAGCCGACCGAGGCCGAGCACATCTTCGGCGACCTCACGGCGCAGGCCCGTGCGCTCGGCGTACCCACTCCTCTGCTGGACGCCACGACGGTGGCTCTGCGCGTGCACGAAGAGCGCCTCAGCTGCGGATAGTCTGCTGTCACCCAGGCTCAGCCGCCGCCTGGCCCACGTCTGTCGTCCCTAGCTGATTAATGCCCTGAAGATTCAGCGGTCGTAGGCGATGAGTGATCGCTTCACGGGTGCGTCGATGGTCCAGTTGTGCCAGATGACAGTGGCATCGGCGCGTGCGGCGAGCTGATCGTGGTCTCAGTCGGGTGGGTGGCGGCTTGCCGAGGACTCGCCGGGCACGCGGCGCAGGCGGAGCAGCGTGGCGCCGGCGGTCAGGACGAGCAGCGCGAGGGCCGTCGCCGCGACCGTCCACGGGCCGAGGCCGGCAAGCCAGCCACTGGCCCCAGCGCGTACGCCACGAACAGTCCGACGCCGGAGAAGGCGGAGCCGGCGCGGAAGCCGCCGACCACGACGGCCAGGAACGGGCCGATGGTGCAGCCGAGCGAGGCGACCGCGTACGCCGCCGGCGCGGCGAGCGGCCCGAACGTGCCGAACACCGCGACGAAGCCGACGGTCATCGCGCCGGTGAGCGCGAGCGCCCGGCCGATCGGCGGGAACGGCCCCGATCGGCCGCCGGTTCATCGCTCAGCACCAGCATCGACAGGTATGCGGGCAGCAGCGGCGAAGCCGCACGGGTTGACCGCGGCTAGCAGCCCGGCGCCCAACGCCCAGCGAGTGGACGACCGTCCCGGCGGAGCCCAGCAGCATATAGTGCTCCTGACCGGTCACCTTGAACCGGCGCCACACCTGGCCGTCGTCGTCGGCCAGGTTGGGGAAGCGGCCGATGCCGGTATCCTGCGCGAACCGCCGCATCGCCTCGTCGCCGCTACCGAGTCCGCCGACACCGGCAAGGTTGACCCTGCCGGCGTTGTCCCGCTGCACGACTGCCACCTTGTCGGCCACCGCACGACGGCGGGTGCACCAGGCCGCCCAGAACCACACCACCGCGGGCTTGCCGGCATGGCTGCCGCCCGCGAAGGTGCCGCCGTCGAGCGTCCGGGCACTGAACGAGATCGTCTCGGGCGGTGCGGTGGCGTTCCACCGGACGGCATGGCGGCCGGCGTGGTCGTGGTGGTCGGCTTCGCGGCGGTGCTCGCGCCGCGGGGGCGCTGTTCGGCGGCTCCCTGGCGCCGCCGCGGGCGCGGCAACGATGGGGTGTCTGTGCGCGCACTCCAGCATGGCCGGCCGCGGCGGGGCCATGGTGTCAGGCGTGGGAGCGCAGGTAGCGCACCAGCCCGGCGACGTCCTCCGGTACGAGGCGGCCGATGGCGCCGCTGGAGTAGACGGCGTTGAGTACGGAGCCGTCCGGGCCGAGGACGAAGCCGGTCGACTGCAGGTGACGGCGGTCGTCGTTGAGGTACGCGCCGGTCAGGGCGGCGACCTGCTCGGCGTCCGCGCTGTGGCCGACGGGGAACGCGAGGTGGTGCTTATCGACCAGCGCCTTGGTGGTTGGTTCTTCGTCGACGGAGAGCGCGGCGACCCGCACGTCGAGTGCGGTGAGGGTGTCGGTGGCGCGCTGGAACGCCGCGAGCTGGGCGGTGCAGTAGGGGCACCAGGAGCCCCGGTAGATCAGTACGACGCCGTAGTGCCCGGCGAACTCGTCGGGTAGCCGGAGGGTGCCCCCGCCGGTACGGGGCACCTCGAGGGTCGGAAGGTCTGGCCGTTGTCGAGTCGAGCCATGGTGTGTCTCCTTGTCAGCCGGTCCACGATCACCTTGAGTCAACGCCGCGAAAACTGGACCGACAAGTCCAGTTAAGCTATCGTGACGGACACGACGGCGACGAGGTCGACCGGGCTGACCGCCCGCGGTGCCCGGACCCGGGAGCGGATCATCGAGGTGACAGCCACCCTGGTTTTCCGCCGGGGTGCCGCCGGAACCAGCCTGGACGAGGTCATGGCCGAGGCGGCGGTCAGCAAATCGCAGCTCTACCACTACTTCGCCGACAAGGACGACCTGCTGCGGGCGGTGATCGACCGACAGACCAGCCGTATTCTGGAGGCGCAGCGCGCCCAGCTTGACGACCTCGACTCGATCGAGGGTCTCCGGCGCTGGCGGGATCTGGTCGTCGCGACCCAGGAGGCCGCTGGCTGGGTCGGGGGGTGCCCGCTCGGTTCGTTGGCCAACGAGTTGGCCGACCGGGACGAGAACACCCGCGGTGTCCTCGATTCCTCGTTCGGGCGGTGGGAGGCGCGGCTGGCCGATGGGCTGGCCGCAATGCGGGCCGACGGGCAACTGGTGTCCGAGGCGGATCCCGCGGCCCTCGCCGAGGCGCTCATCGCCGCCCTGCAGGGCGGCCTGCTCCTGGCCAAGACCCGGCGGACCGCCCGACCGCTGGCCCGGGCCCTTGACATGGCCATCGCGCACATCAACACCCTCACGCCCAGCGGGCGGCGACACGGATGACGGACAGGGGCCATCGCGGACGGCTGTCCCGAACCGGTGGCGACACCGAGCAAGGCGCGTCGTGACGGCGTCCCGTGCCTGCGCCGATGCGTGGGCGGTTCGGCCGCGGAGTCGTCAGTGGACGCGGTGGTCCTGAATCGTGATACGCGGGCCGAATCGGGGTTTGCGCAATCCGCTGGCGCCGATGAGCCGCACGATTCGTTGCCGGTGCCCACGCCACGGCTCGAGCAGCTCGAGCATGCCGTCATCGTCGACGGGGCTGCCGGTGAACGCCCAGCCGACCTCCTTTGCAAGGTTGTAGTCGCCGACGCTCACCGAATCCGGATCGCCGTGGGACCGCTGGGTGGTTTCGGCCGCCGTCCACACGCCGACGCCGGGGATGCTGCGCAGACCGGCGCCGACGCGCTCGTCGCCGGCGTCGAGACTTGCCAGACGATCCACGGAGGCGGCGACTCTGCTCGCGGCGATGGCTGTGCGGGACTGCGACGGCTGTACACCGGCGCGGTGCCAGGCCCAGGATGGGATGGGGCTCCACTCCTGCGCGCTCGGCGTGACTCGCAGCCGTGCGGCGCCGGTCCCGGCGCGGCAGTGCCGTAGCGGGCGACGAGGTGGCGCCAGGAATGGTGCGCCTGCCGAGCGGTCGTCTTCTGCCCGAAGATGGCAGCGACGAGCGCGGAGAACACGAGTCCAGTTCGAGTGAGGTGCAGGCCGGAACACCGGCGGCGTACCTCAGCGAGCCGCGCGTGACCGGAGAGGTCGAGCCCACTCCAGTCGTCGTGAGCGCCAAGCAAATCCGGCACGGATTTTCGCGCCCACTCGGCGCCGTCTCCCCACGCCCGGATCCGGAACGCACCCCGATCCGCACCCGCCCCCATCTGGACGTGCAGCGTCGCGGGGCCGTCGGGGGTGCGCACCGCGCGCCAGAACCCATCCGGCGTCGAGAGGAACGTGGGGTCGCCGTCACCGGAGAAGATCGGCCGCACCGTCGCCCGCAGGTCCACCTCGTGGCGAGGCCGGTACACGTCCTCGTGGACGAACTCGGGGTCCGCGTCGAGGGGCATGATGTGAGCGTAGAGCCGGGGAGAGTAGCTCAGCCGAGGTCGCGTTCGGGCGCGGTGAGCTGCTCGTCGTCCTGGCCTCCCACGGGTTCGTGCTTGGGGTACGCGCCGGAGCCGGGATGGATCTTGTCGATGAGGTCGGTGTACTCCGGGTTGCGGGCAATGAACTCACCCACGACCGGGCAGATGATGGTGATTTTCTTCCCGCTCCCGCGGATCTCGTTCAGGACGCGAGAGACGAGTTCCGTGGCTACCCGATGGTTGCGGTAGGCGGGATCGACCCAGGTCGTCAGCAGAACGACACGGCCGCCCACGAACCGGTACGAGAGCTCGGCGATCGCTTCGGCACCGAGGGTGGCGATCCATCGCCCGTGCTCCGCGTCGTTGATGACATCGAGCTCCCAGCTGGACTCCACCTCGCTGAGGCCTGACTTGTCCAGAGCGGCGATGATCAACGCGTTGTTCTCTTCACGGGCGACCGCCTCGGCCTCGGGATTGATCGTCATCGTTACACTTTCTGTCGGGGAGCTAATGGGTGGGTCTAGGACCGGTGTCAACCTTTGGTCACTCCCGGGTGCTCAGGGTCGACGAGGTCGGCGTACTCGGGGTTGCGCTCGATGAAGGTGCGCACGATCGGGCACAGGATGGTAACGGTCTTGCCTTGCGCGCGCACGTCGTCCAAAACGCGTCGGATCAGTTCGGTGGCGATTCCCTGTTTGCGGAACTCGGGGTACACCAAGGCGGCCAACAGCACGAGTCGGTCGTCGCCGGCGACATTGTAGGTCAGCCCGCCGACCTCGCGGTCGCCGACGATGGCGTCGTAGATGCCGGTTTTCTCGTCGTTGACGACGGCGAAGTCGAATGCGGGGGCATGGGGAGCATCGAGGACCTCGTCGATGAGGACGGCCCGCTCCTGACTGACGGTGCCTTTCTCGTCGGGGTGTCCGGCCTCGTCGGGGTACTCGACGGCGTGGCGGGTCGGCTCGGCTGGGCCGGTCATGTGGGTGTCCCTTCGTTAATGGTCATCAGATCGGTCCCGGCACGCGGCGGCAGTCGTACTCGTCCAGCCGCATGCCGTCGACGAGGGCGTAGGCGCTGGGCGCACGCGGATCATCGTCTTCCCCTTGACGCGCTCGGTCGCCGCAAGGGTCCGCAACGTCCTTCTACCGCGGACGTCGGAACTCGAGGACGTACTTGACCCCACCAGAGCGGCCGCCCGCGACCTGGTCCGCGATCGCGGTGCCGTCCTTGATTGGCGTCGTCTGGACATCAATTCTCAGTTTGCCGGAAGCGGCGAGTGCCGCGAGTTCGCCGAGTGCATGTCCGTCGGGCTGCACGTAGAGGTTCGAGGTGGTGATTCCGCGAATCGGATCGGGTGCGTCCGAGGTGATGGAGGTGAGGCGGCCTCCGTCGGTGAGCAGTCCGATCGCGTCCTCGGCGGTGCCTGTCGCGGCGATGAGGACGGCGTCGAATCGGCGATCGATCTTCTGCGCCCAACCGTCAGCGTGGGTGTCGATGACCTCGCTGGCACCGAGGGCGCGGAGCTGATCGGCGCGGGCCGGCCCGGCACCGGCGACGATGTCGGCGCCCCGAAGGTGGGCGAGTTGCACGGCCAGTGACGCGGTGGGGCCGGACGCTCCGACGACGAGCAGGCGGGTGGTGGCGTCGACCCGGAGCTCGTCGAGGGCCTGCTGGGCGGTGAGCCCGGCGACCGGGAGTGCCGCCGCAATCTCCGGAGCCAGGTTCTCGGGCAGTCGTGCGACGTGCGCGGAACGGACCAGGACGCGCTCTGCCCAGGTGCCGCTGCCGCCTGGCAGGGGCGCCTCGTGGACCAGCACGAAGTCTCCCGCGCGGAATTCGGTCTCGTCCGGGCCGGTCGCGGTGACGCGGCCGACGGCTTCGACGCCCAGAGCTGCGGGCGGAACGAGGCCGACGTCCCATCCGCCCGTGTGAAGCAGGGCGTCCCACGGCCCGATCCCTGCCGCGACCACCTCCAGGACGAGCTCGCCCGCGTCAGGCTGGCGGGGGTTCGGAAGGTCGAGGATCTCCAGAGCGCCGTTGGCGGCTCGAACACCGAGTCCGATCATGATTTGTCCTTCTGTGTTGATTCTGTTCGTTCGTGTTTCGGGTTTCAGGCGGCCGGGTTCGTGCTCGGGTCCACGGGCCGCTTGGATTTCGGGAGTTTGTCGACCACGAGCCGGTAGGAGTCGGTGACGAGTTCCTTCACCAGGTTCTCGTCGAGGCTGGGCCCACCTGCTGCCGTGATCCAGTGCTTCTTGTCCATGTGGTAGCCGGTCGTGATCTCCGCGTACTGCTCGCGCAGCCCAACGGCCTCGTCCGGATCGGCCTTCAGGATCACGACGGGGTGTCCCGGCATGTCGGTCATGAGCATGAAGACCTTGCCGCCCACCTTGTACAGCTCCCAATTCGGGCCGACACGGTGCTCGAACGTCACGTCCGGCAGCCCTGTCGCGTACTCGTTCGCGACCTTCTGTAGTTCCTGTCCGTCCATAGCTGATCAACTCCTCTAGCAATCGGTTCGCCCGGGCCGGGCCGCTCAGGCGAAGGTGAACAGACGCTCGGGCTCGAACCGCGACACCGGGGTCTTGTACTGCTTCGCCTCGTCGGGGTAGCCGAGCGCGAGCAGCACGGTGGTGGTGTATCCGGTCGCGCGGATGTTGAAGGCCTTGTCCACGCTGATCGGGTCGAAGCCTTCGAGCGGCATGGCCTCGACGCCGAGCTCGGCGGCTGCCATCATCGTCAGACCCATCACCATGTAGGTCTGCTTCTCCATCCAGTGGTAGGTGTCCTTGTAGCTGTACCTGCGCAGGCTCACGAAGTCACGGGTCATCGATTCCCACCGCTCCTGCTTAGCCTCATCCGCGAACCGGCCGTCGGCCCGCTCCTTGGCGAAAACCGCTTCGAGGTGGTGCTCGGGCACATCGGCCCGAGTGGTGAGGATAATGGTGTGCGAGGCGTTGAGGATCTTCTCGGCGTTGTCCTGGAATCGCTCGCCGAGGCTGGCCGCCAGCCGCTCCTTGCCCTCCTGAGTGGACACGACGTAGAAGTGATTCGGCTGGATGTTCGTCGACGTGGGAGCCGAGCGCAGGAACCTCAGCAGCTGCTGAAGAGTCTCATCCGGGATCGTCTTGCTGCCGTCGAAATACCGGCTGAGGTGCTTGCTCATGAGCTTGTCGAGATCCATGTCATCGCGCTTTCTGTGCGTTGTGCGTGATGAGTTGAGGGGTTGTTGTGGTGAAAGTCGGATACGGCTAGGGCTTGCGGGCGAGGAGTTCGTTCACCCGGTCGAAGCTGATGCCTGTCGTGGCCGAGGCGATGTCGCCGGCCTTGAGCGCCGTGGCCGCCTGTTCGAGAGCACCCATCGCATGCGTGTAGAGCGCAGGGCCCAGGCTGATGCGCTTGACCCCGGCCTTCTGCAGTTCAGAGACGGTCAGCACCTGGTCCGCCGGTGAGATGAGAACGTTCACGGGTGTCGGCGCGACGGCGGTGACGATAGCGACCAGGGACTCGAGGTCGGGCGGGAACGGCGCGTAGAGCACGTCGGCGCCGACCTCGGCGAAGGCCGTCAGCCGTCGGATGGTGTCATCGAGGTCAGGCCGCCCCTGGATGAAGTTGTCGGTGCGAGCGGTGACGACGATGCGTCGCTTCGCCGCGGCGACCGCACTGCGAACCCGGCCTACCGCGTCGTCGAAGTCGCGGATCGGGTCATCGGGATTCCCGGTGGTGTCCTCGATCCCGATGCCGGCCAGCGCGTGCGCGACGGCACTGTCCACAGTCACTGCGACGTCCTCGGCGGTGACGCCGTAGCCGTCCTCGAAGTCACCGTTGACGGGCAACCCCGTGAGCCGGCCGAGCAGCTGTGCGTGGTCGAGATGCTCGTCGCGGGAGATGCTGTGGCGTCCGTCGATGCGGCCGAGCGCGGCCGCCAGGGCCGCCGACGACGTGCCGATGGCCTCGAAGCCGGCATCCGCCAGGACCAATGCCGACACGCCATCCCAGGCATTCGGCATGACGAGGCCCCCTTCTCGGGTGTGCAGCGCCATGAACTTCTCATATAGCTCAGAACCGGGCATGTCGTTCCTTTCCAGTGCAGCCGATCAGGGCGAGGGTTCGACCGGTCAGGCCGCTGTGCTCGTGAGTTTGGTAAGCGCTCATGGGAGGTCGGGGGCCGGGATGTCGACGTCGGTCAGGTTCACGTTGTTGAGGTAGTTCGTCAGCAGTGCTTCGCCGCCGCCCCGCCAGCTCGATGTCCTCCGCGGACATGCCGCCCTTCAGGGACCCGGCCGTGTGCGGCGCCAGGCAGTAGGTCGCAGCCATCGGCTTCGGACACGGCCAGCGCGATCGTGTGGCGCGTCCTCGCGTCCAGGAGGCTGCTCGCCTTCGTCTGCACCGTCATGACGAGATCGAGGACGGTCGGGCTCGAATCGAGCATGGTGAACATATTCGGTACGAAGCCGAACTGCGCTCCGACCTCGTCAAGAGTGCCCCGCACGTCGGCGGAGGGCTCATCGGCGGGAAGAACGTTCAGGCGTGGCACGGGAGATCCACTCCGGTTCGTGTGGGTGGTGGTCGGTAACCGACCCAGGTCAAGTTTTGGGCTGCGTAGCCCACTCCGTAGATGCAACACTACACATGACTGGGCTGTCAAGCCCACTTTTGCTAAGATGTGAATCATGAAGTCCACGACGGCAGCGCCAGCGCCTCGCCAGCTCACCGAGAAGGGGCAGGCGACGCGTGCCCGGATACTGGAGCACGCCGCCGCGCTCATCTACGCCGAGGGCGTCCACGCCACGAACAACGACAAGCTCCGGCGCGCCGCCGGCGTCAGCGGGTCGCAGATCAACCACTACTTCCCGACCAAGGAGAGCCTCGTCCTGGCGGTGATCGAATGGCAGGCTGAACGCGTCCTCGGGTTCCATCGCGGCGAACAGTTCGACGGCTTCGAGAGCCTCGAGGGGTTTCGGAAGTGGGCGGCGTTCTATATCGGGTATGAACGCTCCTACCAGGAAGGCTGCAGCCTCGGGTCGCTCGCCAGCGAGATCATCAAGACCGACCTCGACGTTCACGATGAGCTTGCGGATGCGTTCGCCCAGTGGCGAGAGATCTTCCGCGACGCGCTCCTCCGCCTGCAGCGGCAGGGCCGTCTGAGCGACGAGGCCGACCCCGAGCAGCTCGCGAGCCTGCTCCTCGCCGCGTTCCAGGGCGGCATGCTCCTCGCACAAGTCGCCCGGGACATCTCGCCCCTCAGGGACGCCCTGGAAGCCGCTCTCGACTACATCGAGACCTTCGCGATCCCACACGACGCATAGGCAGTTGGAACCGAATCCGCCGCTCGACTTCCCTAGATCGGCCGTCCATCATCGGCGCATCCCGACACCGATGCCGAGAGCGACGTGCGGCTCCGGTGCATTCGCCCGGGCGTCGATGATGACCGGCCGGATCTCGGGGGGTTAAGACCAAGCTAGCTGGCGCCCCCGGCGTCCCGATCACTGAGCCGCGCTCGATGATCGGCTGGTGGAAGCGGCGGCGTCAACAGGGTTCACACCCTCTGAAGCGGCCATCGCGTTCTTCCCTCCTTCTCTGACTTGGTCGTCTTGAAGGATCGACGCGATGGCCGTCGCTCATCTACGCAACAAGCCCATCACGGGCCAGTCGTGCACCACTTCTGCGCCACCGCGACCAGTGGGCTGCGCTTCTGCGCCATCACACTGCCGCGACCTCGAGCACGGTCGCCTGCGGTTCGACCACCGGCGGCTTAAGGTGCTCCTTCGGCAGCAGGTCGGCCACCGTACGCCCCTCGGCGCCGCGCAGGAACACGTCTGCCGACGGCTCGTCGATCATCCGCGCCAGGGTCGGATCCTCCCGGCAGTAGCCCGGAATCACCAGGCGCAGCACCGGCGTGCCGGGCAGCACGGTCACCGGGCAGCCGCGCCCGTCGACCACGATCAGACCGGGGAGATTGTGCGCGGCCAACACCCGGGCCGCCTCCAGCACCGGAGCGTCAACGGTGATGGACGGGATCGGAACGGCCAGATCTCGGGCTCGTGCTCGTCGACCTGATGCTGCCCGGCCGCGACGGCCTCGAGTGCATCCGGCAACTGCGCCGCGAGGATGATGTGCCGGTCGTGGTGGTGAGCGCCCGGGACGACACCCACGACATCGTCGCCGCGCTGGAGGCGGGCGCCGACGACTACCTCGTGAAGCCGGTGGCGATCGAGGAGCTGTCGCCGTGCACAACATCTCCACCCACTGGCTGCGGCACGCCACTCCACTCACCTGGGTGGAACGCCACTTCCGCTACGGAATCGTTCGCGCCGACGCCGGACACACCGACAGCCCGCAGCGGGCCCGGCCGCGAGCCCGCGGTAACGCAGCAAGGCATAGCTGAGCACGGCGAAAGGCCGGCACGTGCCGATCACCCGCCGGGAGGGATGGCGTGCGACGGTCAGCTGGGCCGCGTCGAGGGCGAGCAGGGCGCCGATCAGACCGTTGACGGGACGGAGCTGGTTCTCGGCGAACCGCTCGTCGGGCGCGCTCAGGCCCTTCGCGTCCGTCGGCTGGACGACGAAATCGCGAACAAGGCGGCAGATCTCCACGGCCTCGCGCGGGAGGGCCGCCAGCGCAGGCTCATGGACCGTGTCGATCCTCGTCAGTGGACCTGCCACCGCGTAGTCGATCACCCTTGTCGTGCCGGGCATGAAGAGAGCTGCACGAGCCACCGCAGCTTGGGCCTGCAGTGGACGCGGGCGACGGTGCTGACCGTGTCGGCCTGAGCCTGGGCGGCCGACGGGGGCGCGCTGATCACCAAGCGCAGGGCGCGTAGTCCTTCAGGAAGCAGCCGTAAAGGTCTTCGCCCTGCTCGCCGCGGACGATCGGGTCGTACACCCGGGCCGCGCCGTCAACCAGGTCCAGCGGGGCGTGGAAGCCGGCGTCCGCCAGTCGCATCTTCGTCGGGTGGGGCCGCTCGTCGGTGATCCAGCCGGTATCGACGCTGGTCATGAGGATGCCGTCGGCCAGCATCTCCTGGGCGCTGGTCCGGGTCAGCATGTTCAGCGCGGCCTTGGCCATGTTGGTGTGCGGGTGCCCTGGCCCCTTGTAGCCGCGGGCGAACTGGCCCTCCATCGCCGACACGTTCACCACGTACTTGCGGCGGGCGGTCGCTGCGGCCATCGCCGGTCGCAGCCGGCTGACTAGCACGAACGGGGCCGTCACGTTGCACAGCTGCACTTCGAGCAGCTCGACCGGGTTCACCTCGTGTACCCGCTGTACCCAGCTGTTGACCGGGTCGAGGTCTGGCACCAGACCGCCGGCGTCGATGGCGGTGGCTGCCGCGATGCGTTCTGGCGAGGCGGAGCCGCTGGTCAGCGCCAACGCGGTGAGCGCCTGCGGGGTGATCGTGGCCGACTTCGGCGGGGCGGTCAGGCTGCCCGTCGGGTCGCCCCGGCCGACCGGTTTGGCGAACGTGATCATCTCCGGCAGCGGGCCGTCCGGCAGGGCCGCCGCCTCCGCGGCGACGAGCTGCGAGTACGCCCCGGGCGTGCGGCGGACGGTCTGCGCCGCGTTGTTGATCAAAATGTCGAGTGGTCCCTGGCCGCTGACCGAGTCAGCGAGGGCGATCACCTGGGCGGGGTCGCGCAGGTCGATCCCGACGATTCGCAGGCGGTGCAGCCAGTCACCGCTGTCTGGCATCGCGGCGAATCGGCGGACCGCGTCGTGGGGAAACCGCGTGGTCACCGTGGTGTGCGCGCCGTCGCGCAGCAGCCGCAGCGCGATGTACATGCCGATCTTCGCCCGGCCGCCGGTGAGCAGCGCGCGCCGGCCGGTCAGGTCGGTGCGGGCGTTCCGGCGCTCCCGGTTGAGCGCGGCGCAGGGCGGGCAGAGCTGATGGTAGAAGGCGTCCACCTCGCGGTAGCGCTGCTTGCAGACGTAGCAGCCGCGCGGATTGTGGAGGAAGCCCGCCGTGGCACCCACGGTGGGGGAGGCGAGCGGGATGCCCTGGGTCTCGTCGTCGATCCGGCCCGGGGCGCCGGTGGCGGTGGCCGCCGTCACCGCGCGGTCCGCCGCCGCGATGGCATCCCGCCGTTCCTCGCGTCGCCGCTGCTTGATCACCTTGTAGAACTTCGCGGTGGCCCGCTGCACCCGCACCACGTCGGGGTGATCGGGAGGCAGGTTCTCCAATGCCTCAAAGACGCTGAGACAGGTCTCGAGCAGGCTCCGATCGATGCCGTATTGACCGGTTTCCGTAATTTTGTCCGCCGCCATGCCGTCGCTGTCTCATCCCGTTCCGGCGCCGGATCTCCCCGGCCCACCCCAAGTCCGACCCGGAACTGTACGCACCGCAGGGCCTCCGACGCACCCCGCGTCGCGGTCGGGGCCGTCGGCGACGTCGAGGTCACACCCGCTAGGGAATATGCGCAGGTCACGGTGGAAAGGAGCCGCTGGATGGCTCGGCCTTGCGCGTGGGGGCGGAGTGGGTGCAGGGATGCGCCGACGCGCAGACCGCGGGCTTGCGATGAGGCCGCACAAGCCCAGTACATTCGGCCCCTTGATCACTCACGCCGTCGTCTGGGACCGAGGCGTCCCCGGGGCTGGGGGTAGAGGACATCTCGGACCCTCTGAGTTGTCTCATCCGAACGAGATTGGCGACGCCCCCAGGTGAACCTCTGCGACGCTACGCTGGTAACTCAAGGATGATCGCTGTCAATCGAGCAATGCCCGCAGGAACATCCGTTCGTTCTCGGGGACATATGAAGCGTAGTAGTCGTAGAGATTCTGGCGCGCGATACGTGCCGCGGCGGTGCCGTCGCCAGCTCGAACCGCCTCAAGCACCTCGGCATGGTGGGCGATGCTCTCCTCCATCTGCGCGGTGCGGTCGAGCGCGTGCACAATCTTCTCGGCGATGAGGGTGAGCGCCACCGACCGCACCACCTGATTGCAGACCTGGAGCAGTCGATTGCCGCTGGCTCTCGCGACCGCGTCGTGGAACGCCACGTCGGCCCGGCTGAACTCCTCGTATCCGAGGGACACGCTGTCGCGCATCACCTTCAGCGCTGTGTCCATCTCGCTGAGCTGCTCCTCTGTGCGCAGCTGGGCAGCGAGCAGGTTGGCGGTCGCATCCAGCAACATGCGGAACTGAATAAGCTCGGTGAGGGTCAGCTCGGAGAGTCGGGCCAGAGTGGTCATCGACTTCTGCAAGGTGGCCGGGGAGAATGGCATGATCTCCGCACCCGCCGGGTCGCCGGCCCGCGAGCGGACCATGCCATTGCTCTGGAGAACCCGCAGCGCCTCGCGCACGGTGGCGCGGCTGACCGAAAACTGCTGGACCAGGTCGCGCTCGGACGGCAGTCGTTCGCCCGGGCGCAGGTCACCGCGGAGGATTGCCTCCTCGATCTGCTGCACGATCCGTTCGTACGCCCGCACGGGTTGGACCGGCTGAAATCGCGGCCGTTGGGCCACTGGCTACCCCTCGTCTTCAAAGTCTGCAGAAGCGCTCGCGATGCAGCGGCATCGCCGTGGTGGGGCGAAGCGATCCGACCAAATACGGCCGTCTGCCCGGGAATGGTAACGCCCACGGCGCTCGGCAGGCGCGACGGTCAGGTCGCGCCTGCCGATTCCGCGAAGTGTCGTTCTCCGGGTCGGGATCAACTCCTGGTGGCTGCTCGGCGTCGGATCAACAAGCCGCCGGCCAGCCCGGCGAGCCCGACCAGGGCCAGCCCTCCGTTGACGAGCAAGGGGGAGGGGCCGTTGCCGCCGGCAGAGGCGGGGCCGGTGAACGAAACCGGTTGCCGCGATCCGTCGGTCTTCTTCTCCTCGGCTGCGGGGGCGCTCGACTGGGCGGCCGGCCCCGTGGTCGACGAGCCGCCGACCGACGGAGTGCCGCCGGAAACCTTCGCGGCGGCCGCGGCCAGCGAATCGGCCGTGACCTCCGGCGCCGCGCCGCGCTGGTCCGCCGGCAGTGGGGAGAGCTTCTTGCACGCCGAGGGATACCGGTCGCAGTAGCTCTGTGCCGTCCCGACGGTGGTGGCGTTGAGAATCGCGTGCCCGACCGCCCGGGTGAGGGTATCGGCGGCCGCGTTGAAGATGCGGTTGAGCTGGCCACCGTCGGCGTTGACGCGCAACGGGGTGCCGTCGCCGGTCGAGGTCGCGAAGACCGTGTCGCCGTCGCTCAGCGTGTGGATCGGGTTGATCGCCCGGGCAAGGCCGTCGTGCGCGTTGGTGGCCATCCGGGCGGCGGCGGCCTTCTCCAGCGGCGCGTTGGTCGCGACCACCGCGATCGTGGTGTTCATCGACGGTTCGTCCGCCTTGGCGCCGGACGCGCCGGGCGGGTTGCATTCCTGCTTCTTCGGCGTCTCCAGGCCGCGGAACTCGCCGGCCACCTCGTATCGGGCGGCGAACAGCGAGCAGTCCCGCGGGTCGACCGGGGACCCGACCGAGTTCACCACGACGATCGCGCCGACGACGATGCCGTTGTCGAGGACCATGCTGGCCGTGCCGACACCGCCTTTCAAACCACCCGAGCGGGCCCCGGTGCCGCCGCCGACCACACCCTGTGCGACGGCGCTCGCCTTGGCGTTCTCGGCTGCGAGCCAGCCCCAGGCGGGGGTGGTGCGGGCGCGGAAGTCGCCGCCCCGGCCCAGATCGAAGATGTCGGCGGCCGGCACGATCGGAGCGACTCCGTTGCCCACGCGGACGCCCTCGCCGCGTTCCTCGAGCCAGCGGATGATGCCGTCGGTGGCGGACAGCCCGTACATGCTGCTCCCGCCGAGCATCACCGCGTTGACGCCGGGGTTGGAGTTGAGCGGGTCGAGCAGGTCGGTCTCCTTGGTGGCCGGCGCGCCGCCTTCCTGGTCGACCCCGGTCACGGACATGCGGGGGGTGTAGACGACGGTGCTGCCGGTCAGGTACGGGGCTCGGGTGGACTGGACCTGGCCGACGTGGATGCCCGGGACGTCGGTGATCGCGTTGTACCTGCCGGGCAGACCGGGGGTGTCCGCCGCCGCGGCGGGACCGGGAACGCCGACGGTGACGACCGAGAACATCAGCGCCCCGGCGAGCAGTGCGGCGGACCGCGAAGCCATGGATGTCATGAGATCCCCTTTGTGTGGAGTGGGTGCCGGATCCGCTCCTGGGTCCGCAGCGGTGGGCCCCGATTCCGGCGAAGACCGTCGGGTTGAGCTCTTGACCTTCCCTGCGGGCGAGTGAGAGCGTGGGGGTCCACTGAGGCTACTGGTCAGACCAGGCAAGGTAAAGAGCGTCCGCATAGAACGGAGAGCTCGGCGTGCAGGACCTCCGCGTGGCAGTGATTCCCGGCGACGGCGTGGGCCCCGAGGTGGTCTCGGCGAGCCTTCCCGTGCTCCGAGCGGCCGCCGGGTGCGCCGGCAGGACGCTGGACATCGTCGAGTTCGACTGGGGCGGCGACCGGTATCTGCGTACCGGACGAGCGATGCCCGCGGACGCCGCCGACGTGCTCCGCGACTTTCCCGCGGTGCTGTTCGGGGCGGTCGGCCGGCCGGACGTGCCGGACCACGAACTGATCTGGGGTCTGATCATCGGGGTGCGGCAGGCCTTGGACCTCGCGGTCAACGTCCGGCCCGTCCAGTCCTGGGCCGGCGTGACGACCGCGCTGCGCGAGCCGGAGGGGATCGACCTCGTCATCGTCCGGGAGAACACCGAGGGGGAGTACGCCGGCATCGGCGGTCGCGCGCACACCGCCACTCCACACGAGGTCGGCATCGAGGTGGCGGTCCACTCGCGGCCAGCCATCCTGCGAGCCGCCCGGTACGCCTTCGACCTCGCACGGACCCGGCGGGGCAGGGTGAGCCTGGTGACGAAGTCGAACGTTCTTCGCCACGGCTACACGCTCTGGGACTCCGTCGTCGCAGAGGTGGCGGCGGAAAACCCCGACGTCGCGTGCGAGAACGTGCTGGTCGACGCAATGGCCGTCCGGCTCGTGCAACGGCCCCGCGAACTCGACGTACTGCTGTGCAGCAACCTGTTCGGCGACATCCTCTCCGACCTCGCGGCCGCGCTCGTCGGCGGCATGGGCATGGCGCCGAGCGCGAATCTGCTGCCAGGGGGCGACGTGCCGGCGCTCTTCGAGCCGGTGCACGGCTCGGCCCCGGACATCGCCGGGCGTGGCGTGGCCAACCCGGTCGCGTGCATGCTGTCCGGAGCCATGCTCTTCGACCACGTCGGCCTGCCGGCAGCCGGGCGAATCGTGCGCGACGCGGTCGCGACCGCGCTTCGCGATCCTTCCCTGCACACCCCCGATCTCGGTGGCATCGCCACCACGAAGGAACTCGCGGCGGAGATCCTGGCCGTCGTGGAGACCAGCACCGCACCGTGATCACGTCACACCAGTCCGCTCGCCAGCCCGGACCGGCCCGCCCGGCCCCTGTACCAGGAGAAAAGCCGTGACACGACCGCTCGCCCGGCTCGTGACGGTGACCGCGACCGTCACGCTCGCGATTGCCGCCGCGGGATGCTCATCGGGAACTTCGGGAGATTCCGCCACCACCTCGAGTCTGTCGGTCGGCTTCGTCGCCGAGCCGGCCAACCTCGACTTCACCAGCACCGACGGCGCCGCGATCCCGCAGGCGCTGCTCGTCAACGTGTACGAGGGCCTGGTCAAACTCGACCAGGACGGCAAGGTCGTGCCGTTGCTCGCCGAGTCGTGGGAGGTCAGCCCCGACCGCAAGACCTACACCTTCCACCTACGCGACAATGCCACCTTCACCAACGGCAAGAAGTTCACCGCCGACGACGTCGTGTTCAGCATCAACCGCGTCAAGACCGACTGGAAGGTCTCGTTGAAGTCGGCGATGGACGTCGTGGCCAACGTGGAGAAGAAGGACGACACCACGGCAGTCGTCACCCTGGCCAAACCGAGCAACTCCTGGCTGTACAAGATGACCACTCGGATCGGCGCCATGTTCAGCCGGGACGGGGTCGCCGACCTGGCCAACAAGCCCGTCGGCACCGGCCCCTACAAGCTGGAATCGTGGCGTCGCGGCGACGCCATCACCTACTCGGCCAATGAGAACTACTGGGGCACGAAGCCGAAGGTGAACAAGGTCGTGCTCAAGTACTTCAAGGACGCCACGGCCTTGAACAACGCTCTGCTGACGGGCGGCATCGACGTCATCTCCGCCGTCCAGGCCCCCGAGTCGATCCAGCAGTTCTCCGACACCTCGAAGTACGAGGTCATCGAGGGCACGACGACCGGCGAGGTCGTGCTCAGCTTCAACAACTCGAAGCCTCCGCTCAACGACAAGCGGGTCCGCCAGGCGATCCGGTACGCCATCGACCACAAGGCGCTGCTGGACACCGCCTGGGCCGGGCGGGGTCAGCTCATCGGCACCATGGTTCCGCCGACAGACCCCTGGTATGAGGACCTGACCAACCTGTACCCGCACGACCCGGCGAAGGCCAAGGACCTGCTGACCCAGGCGGGACAGAGCAACCTCAAGCTGCGGATGCGCATCCCCAACCTGCCCTATGCCGTGGCGTCGGCCCAGGTGGTCAAGTCGCAGCTCGCCGCGGTGGGGATCACCGTGGACATCGAACCGCTGGAGTTTCCCGCCAGGTGGCTGGACGTCGTGTTCAAGCAGGCCGACTACGACATGTCAATCATCAACCACGTCGAGCCGCGCGACGTCACCGCCGTCTTCGGCAACAAGGACTACTACCTGCGCTACAACAACCCGAAGGTGCAGGAGCTGTTCGCCAAAGCCGACGCCGGCACGGAGGACGAGCAGGTCGCCGCGATGAAGGAGGCCGCGCGGATCATCTCCGAGGACGCCGCCGGTGACTTCCTGTTCCTCTTCCCGAACCTCATCGTGGCGAAGAAGGGCATGACCGGTCTGCCGAAGAACGTGGTGTCCGAGTCCTTCGACCTGAGCGTGCTGTCCCCGTCCGAGGCCTGACCCGATGGGCCTGTACCTGCTGGTCCGCGCGGCGGTGCTCGTCGTGAGCACCGCCGTCGCCTCGGTCGTCGTCTTCGCGGTCATGGCGGTGCTTCCCGGCGACCCGGCCGAGGTCGCGCTGGGTGTCAACGCCACGGCGGAGGCGGTGGCGGCCAAACGCGCCGAGTTCGGCACGGACCGGTCCCTGACCACCCAGTTCCTGGACTGGGTGTCGGGCCTACCGACCGGTGACTTCGGCGTCTCCTACGTCACCTCGGACCGCGTCGGTCCGCAGATCGTGGACCGGCTGGGCGTGACGCTCTGGCTGGTGCTGTTCGGGATGCTGATGGCCATCGTGGTGGCGGTGCCGCTCGGCACCGCCGCCGCGGTACGCCACCGCAGCGTCGGCGGGCTGCTCCTGTCCGGGCTCAGCCAGGTCGGCGTGGCCGTGCCGGCGTTCCTCGCCGGCATCCTGTTGGTGTTCCTGTTCGCCGTCACCTGGCAGGCTCTTCCGTCGGGTGGCTACACCCCGCTGGGAGAGGACCCGGCCACCTGGTTCCGGCAACTGCTGCTTCCGTCCCTCTCTCTCGGCCTGGTGCAGGGCGCGGTACTCAGCCGGTACGTCCGATCCGCGGTGCTCGACGTCATGCGGGAGGACTACATCCGTACCGCCCGTGCCAAGGGACTCGGGCTGTACCGGGCGCTGTGGAAGCACGGCGCGCGCAACGCCGCGATCCCCGTGGTCACCGTGCTCGGTCTGCAGCTGGCCACGCTGCTGATCGGGGCCGTCGTGGTGGAGCGGGTCTTCACCCTGCCCGGCCTGGGCAGTCTCCTGCTCGACGGTGTCGCCAACCGCGACCTGCTGCTCGTGCAGGGCACCGTCATGGTGCTCGTCGTCGCCGTACTCGGCATCAACTTCCTGGTCGACGTCCTGTACGCCCTGCTCGACCCGAGACTGCGGGGGGTCCGATGACCGCACTCGACAACCTTGCCGCCCCCACGGACCGCGCCTACCGGCGATGGCGCCGTGTCAACGCCAGCATCATGGTCGGCGGCACTCTGGTGGCACTGGTGGTGCTGGCCGCCCTGACCTCGTTCGTCTGGACGCCGCACGACGCCGTGCACGTCGACGCGGCGCACCGGCTGGCACCCGCGTTCAGCGACGGTTTTCTCCTCGGCACGGACAAGTTCGGCCGGGACGTGGCGAGCCAGGTGATGGTGGGTGCCCGCACGACGCTCTTCGTCGGGATCGTGGCGGTGGGCGTCGCCGCGGTCATCGGCACGCCGCTCGGTGTCCTCGCCGGCATGGCCGGCGGCTGGCTCAGCGAGGTGGTCATGCGGGCCAACGACCTGCTCTTCGCGTTCCCCGCGCTGCTGCTCGCGATCATGCTCGGCGCGGTCTTCGGCGCGAGCACCCTCACCGCCATGATCGCGATCGGGGTCGCGACGATCCCGGCGTTCGCCCGCGTCGCCCGCGGCCAGACCCTCGGCGTCATGCACACCGAGTACATCCTCGCCGCCCGCGCCGCCGGGCGCTCCCGCCTCGCGATCGCACTGCGCCACGTGCTGCCGAACATCGCCAGCATCCTCATCGTCCAGGCGTCGGTGTCGTTCGCCATCGCCATCCTGGCCGAGGCCGCGCTCTCGTTCCTGGGCTTCGGCACCCGACCACCCACCCCCTCCTGGGGCCGCATGCTCCAGGAGTCGCAGGAACTCCTGTTCTCGACGCCCCGCCTGGCGTTCGTGCCCGGCGTCGCCATCGCCCTCGCCGTACTCGGCTTCAACCTGCTCGGTGACGGGCTGCGCGACTGGCTGGACCCCAAGCTGCGGGAGCACCGATGACGGCCACGGCGCAGGCATCCGGCACCGGGACCGCGACGGACGCCGTGCTGGCGGTCGACGACCTCGGCATCCGGGTAGGTCCGGTTCCCCTCGTGGAGGACGTCTCGCTCACCATCGGCAGCGGCGAGCGGGTGGGGTTGATCGGTGAGTCCGGGTCTGGCAAGTCCCTGACCGCGCTGGCGCTGATGGGCCTGCTGCCCGAGGGCCTGCGGGCCACCGGATCGATCCGCCTGCGCGGAATGCCCGAGAACCTGCTGCGGACCGGCGAACGCCAGCTCGCGAAGGCCCGCGGCAGGACCGTGTCCATGGTGTTCCAGGAACCGATGACCGCGTTGAATCCGGTGATGCGCATCGGCGACCAGGTCGCGGAAGTGATGCTGCTGCACCGCACGCGAAAGAGCCGGGCCGAGGCGGCCGCGGCGGCGGTCGAGCTGCTCGACAGGGTGCGCCTGCCGGACCCTAGGGCGACCGCCCGGGCCTTCCCGCATCAGCTCTCCGGCGGCCAGCGCCAGCGTGTGATGCTCGCGATCGCCCTGGCCAACGACCCGGCGCTGCTGATCTGCGACGAACCCACGACGGCCCTCGACGTCACGGTGCAGGCGCAGATGCTCGACCTGATCCTGGAGCTGGCCGCCGAGCGGGACACCGCGCTGCTCTTCATCACCCACGACCTGGCTGTCGTGGCCACGGTCTGCCAGCGCGTCCTGGTCATGTACGGAGGCCGGGTGGTGGAGACCGGCGACGTGTACGACGTGTTCACCGCGCCCCGGCACCGCTACACCGAAGGTCTGATCGCCGCCTCCGACCTGACCGTCGTCGACGAGCGCGGCCGTCTCCGGACGATTCCTGGAGCCGTGCCCAACGGCGGCGAGTTCCCGGACGGATGCGTCTTCCGCACCCGGTGCGGCAGCGCGACCGACCGGTGCGAGCGGGCACCGGACTGGTCCGGCACCCCCGCGCGGGGGTTCGCCTGCTGGCACCCGGTGGGGGAGGACCGATGACCGAGACGCCCCAGATCGGCCCGCCCGAGTCCGCCCGCCTCACCGCTGACGCGGCGCCGGTGACCGGGAGCACCGGACCGGACCTGGTGATCAGCGCCCGGCAGGTGACCCGCCGCTACCGGCGTCCCCGCCGCTCGCTGACCCGGCCCGGCCCGGTGGTCGATGCGCTCCGCGGGGTCGACCTCGACGTCGCCTACGGGCAGCGGCTCGGCATCGTGGGCGAGTCGGGCTCGGGCAAGTCGACCCTCATCCGGCTCCTCGCCGGGCTGGACCGCCCGACCTCCGGTTCCATCAGCTTCGCCGGGCGGGACATCACCCGGCTGCCGGACCGGTCTCTGAAGTTCCTACGCCGTGACCTGCAGATGGTCTTCCAGGACCCGATGAGCTCACTCGACCCCCGCATGACCGTCCGTGACATCGTCAGCGAACCCCTCGTGGCGCTCGGCCACCCGAACCTCAAGGCCCGGGTAGCGGAACTGCTTGACGCCGTCGGGCTCCCGGCGGCAGCCGCCAACCGGTACCCGCACCAGTTCTCCGGCGGTCAACGACAGCGGATCTCGATCGCCCGAGCGCTCTCCCCGCATCCGAAGGTCCTGGTCGCCGACGAGCCGGTCAGCGCCCTCGACGTCTCGGTCCGGGCGCAGATCCTCAACCTGCTGATGGACCTCGTCGACGACTTCTCGCTGACGCTGGTCTTCGTCTCCCACGACCTCTCGGTCGTCCGGCACCTGTGCGACACGGTCGTCGTGATGCACGAGGGCGAGATCGTCGAACGCGGCCCCACCACCGCCATCTACGAGCGCCCGACCCACCCCTACACCCAGGCGCTGCTCGCCGCCGCGCCCACGCTGCGCCAGGCCCTCGCGGCCCACGCGGCGGACAGAGACCGGAAGGAGCCGCAGCACCGATGAGCGTCTCGGCCCAGGTTGACACCATCCGCATCGACGAGGAGGGCGTGGTCGCCTTCACCCAGGCTCTGGTACGCATCCCCAGCGTCAACGACCCCGCCAGCGGCCGGTCCGAACAGCCGGCCGCCGACCTCGTCACCGCCAAGATGCGCGAGTTCGGCTGGGATCCCGTCGTCTCCGAGGCCGCGCCCGGCCGCCCCAACGTGGTGGCCGTCGTGAACGGCGGCGGTGGCGACGGGCCGACCCTCATGTTCGAAGGGCACACCGACGTCGTCACCGAGGGTGCTCTCGACACCTGGACCGTCGACCCGTACGGGGCGGAGATCCGCGACGGGCGGCTCTACGGCCGTGGCTCCGCGGACATGAAGGCCGGTGTGGCGGCCATGCTGTACGCGGTCCGCGCCCTGCAGCTGGCCGGGCCGTTCCCCGGCCGGATCAAGGTGTGCGCTCTTGCCGACGAGGAAGGGCTGATGCTCGGCGTCCATCACTTCGTGGACTCCGGGCTCGCCGCGGACGTCGACGCGGCGATCGTGTGCGAACCCGAGGCCGGCGAAATCTGCCCGGTGTCCAAGGGGGCGATCCGGTTCCGGGTGGACTTCCACGGTCGGATGGCGCACGGCGCCATGCCGCAGCACGCCCGCAACCCCATCCGTACGGCCGGAGCCTTCGTGCTGAAACTGACCGAGCTGGAGCAGGAACTCCAGTCCCGGCACGGCGAACATCCCCACCTCGGCCTGCCGTACGTCACCCCGACGGTGGCCACCGCGGGCGACCTCGACCAGATCAACGTGATCCCCGCGTACGCGACCGTCGCGATCGACGTCCGCACCGTGCCCGGAGTGGACCACCCGTCCCTGGTCGAGCGGGTCCGCGGCATCGCCACGGCGCTGGGGGCGGACGAGGAGGTGCGCGCCGAGGTCGCGGTCCTGGTCGACCGGCCGCCGGTCGACACGCCCGTCGACGCCCCGGTGGTCGCCGCGCTCGCCGAGGCGCACACCGTCGTGACGGGTGAGGAGCCGACGTACGGGGGAGTGCCGGGCACCACCGACGGCACGATCCTCACCGCCCGCGGCGGCGTGCCGAGTGTCGTCTACGGGCCCGGCGGCAAGTGGATCGCCCATCAGGCCGACGAGTACGTCGAGCTCGCCGACATCGTCCGCTCCACCAGGGTCTACGCCGAGGCGGCCCGCCGGTTCCTCAACGCGCCCCACCCGGTCGGTGGGCGGTGACCGCCCCGATGCGACCCGGACCGAGCAACACCCTGACCGACGTCGCGGGTGTCCGCGCCGGTCACCATCAGCGGACCGGCGGCGGCTGGCTCACCGGGACGACGGTGGTGGTCGCGCCGCCCGGCGGGGCGGTCGCCGGCGTCGACGTCCGTGGCGGCGGCCCCGGCACGCACGAGACCGACGTGCTCGACCCGCGAAACCTGGTCGACCGGGTGCACGCGATCGTGCTCGGCGGCGGCAGCGCGTACGGCCTGGCCGCTGTCGCCGGTGTGGTGGACCGCCTAGCGGATGCCGGGATCGGCTTCCCCGTCGGCACCGAGCCGGGCCAGGTGGTACCGATCGTTCCCGCCGCGGTCCTGTTCGACCTCGGTCGCGGCGGCGACTTCCGCGCCACGCCCGGCCCGGACTTCGGGGCCGCCGCCTACGACGCCGCGACCGACGGGCCGGTCACCCTCGGCACGGTCGGGGCGGGCACCGGTGCGGTGGCCGGTGGCATCAAGGGCGGTGTCGGCTCGGCCAGCGTGGTCGTGGACGGCGTGACCGTCGGTGCGCTGGCCGTGGTGAACGCGGTCGGCTCGACCGTCGACCCCGCCACCGGCGAGCTGTACGGAACACGGTTCGGCCTGGCCGGCGAGTTCGACGGCGTTCGCCCGCCCGACCAGCGCGAGCGTGCCGCTGCCCTGGAGGCTGCCGAAGCGCCGGCGGCCGCCAGCCGCGGCGTCGCCGCGTCGTTCCACACGACGATCGGTGTCCTGGCGACCGACGCGACGCTCACCAAGGCCCAGTGCCAGAAGCTGGCCGGCATCGGGCACGACGGCATGGCCCGCGCCATCCGGCCGGTCCACTCGATGTTCGACGGCGACACCGTCTTCGCCCTGGCGACCTGCGCCGGTCCGGGCCTCGACCCGGTGGCGTTCAACGCGGTGCTCGCCGCGGCCGCGGACGCGTTCGCCCGGGCGGTGGTCCACGGCATCCTCGCGGCGGGCAGTGCCGGGGGTTACCGCGCGTACGCCGACGTCTTTCCCAGCGCCGTTCAGGGATGGAGGCGATGATGAGCCTGTCCGAGGCACCGTTCCCGGCCGGCCTGCCGGTCGGCGATGGTTGGGTCCCGGCGCCGACCGCGCCCGTGCGTTTCCCGTACGACGGGTCCGCGGTCGCCGAGGCACCGCTCGGCGACGCCGAGCTGGCGCGTACCGCGCTGGACGCCGCGGTGGCCAGTGCCGACACGGTGGCGCGACTTCCCTCGCACGTCCGCCGGGCGGCGCTGCTGCACACCCGCGACGCGCTCGCCGCCCGGCGCGAGGAGTTCGAGCGACTGCTCGTGCTGGAAACCGGAAAGCCGTTGGTCGACTGCCGGACGGAGGTGGCCCGTACCCTCGTGACGCTGGAGACCGCGGCCGAGGAGGTGGCCCGGCTGCACGGCGAGACGGTGCCGCTGGACCTGCTGCCCTCCGGCGAGGGACTGATCGGGTTCTGGACGCGCCGGCCGATCGGCGTGGTGGTCGGCATCGCCGGGTTCAACTATCCCCTGCTGCTCGCCACCCACAAGATCGCGCCAGCCCTCGCGGCCGGCTGCCCGGTGGTGTGCAAGCCCGCGCCGCAGACGCCACTTGCCACGCTCTGGCTGGTGCACCTGCTGCGCGAGGCGGGCGCGGCGGTGGGGCTGCCGCCGGAGGCGGTGCAGCTCGTCACCGGTGGCGTGGACGTGGGGGAGACGCTGGTGACCGACCGGCGGGTGGGAGCCGTGTCGTTCACCGGGTCAGCCGCCGTGGGACACACCATCGCCCGGGCGGCCGCACCGACCAAGGTCCTGCTCGAACTCGGGTCCAACGCCGCCCTGGTGGTGGCCGCCGATGCGGACCTCGCGGCCGCCGCCGACGCCGTGGTGCGCGGGGGCTACTACGCCTCCGGCCAGGCGTGCATCTCAGTGCAGCGGGTGCTGGTGGAGGCGCCGGTCGCCGCGGAGTTCCTCGGACTGCTGACCGATCGGGTCTCCGCCGTGACCGTGGGCGACCCGCGTGACGAGGCGACCCGGGTCGCGGCGCTGATCGACGCGCGGTCGACCCGGCGGGTCCGCGACTGGATCGGCGAGGCCGTCGCGGCGGGCGCGAAGATCGTGGCAGGCGGTGACGGCGACGGGCAGATGCTCCGGCCGACGGTCCTCGCCGACGTGCCGGACGGCTTGGCCGCGTGGGACGAAGAGATCTTCGGCCCGGTGGTGTGCGTACGCGAGGTCCCTGACATCGACAGCGCGTTCGACGTGGTCAACCGATCGAGGTACGGCCTGCACGCGAGCGTCTACACCCGGTCGCTGGCGACCGCCTTCGCCGCGGTCGAGCGGCTGCAGGTGGGCGGGGTCGTGGTGAACGAGGTGCCGGGATTCCGCGCCGACAACATGCCCTACGGCGGGATCAAGGACTCCGGCATCGGCCGGGAAGGTCCCCGTTTCGCGGTGGAGGAACTTACCGTGACCCGGATGGCGATCATCCGGCCGGCCTGAACCCCCTGTCGACACCATGGGCGCGCACCACGAGGCCTGCCCATGAGCAACTGCCGAAGAGGATGAGGAGTGAGCCATGCCCGCGTACGAAAAGCTGTTCCGGCTCGACGGTCGAAGGGCTGTGGTGGTTGGCGCCGGCAGCGGCATCGGCCGCGAGTGCGCCCGGGCGCTGACGGCGCACGGTGCCGAGGTCATCTGCGCCGATCGCGACGCTGAATCCGCCGCCCTGACCGCCCAGATGGCCGACGGTTCCCCGTACGTTCTGGATGTTCTGGATCCTTCGGCAGTGTCCCTGGCCGCGGCTGACCTGGGCGATGTGGATGTCTTGGTGTTCACCGCCGCCACGAACGTCCGTAAGCGTCTGCTGGACTACACGCAGGAGGAGTTCGACCGGGTCGTCGGGCTCAACCTTGCCGCCTCCTTCGCGCTGGTCAGGGCGTTCGGCGCCGGGATGGCGGAGCGAGGTAGGGGCAGCATCATCGGCTTTTCCTCCATCCGCGCCTACACGGTGGAACCAGGTCAGGGCGTCTACGCGGCGACGAAGTCCGGTCTGGTGCAGCTGCTGCGGACCGCCGCCGCCGAACTCGGGCCGCGCGGTGTCCGGGTCAACGCGGTCGCCCCCGGTGTCGTGGAGACGCCCCTCACGGCGCAGATCAAGGCCAATCCGGAGTGGTACGACGCATACGCCGCCAAGAGCGCACTCGGGCGCTGGGCACGACCGGAGGAGATGGCGGGTGCTGTGGTCTATCTCGCCAGCGACGCCGCGAGTTTCGTCACCGGCGCCTGCCTGATCGTGGACGGCGGATGGACCGCAATCGACGGCCGTTTCGAGCCTCCCAACTGAACCTGCTGAGGCGACGGCCCATTCGCGGCGCTGGAGATCCCCGGGTAGTTGACCGAGTCGCGGCGTGGTTGCTCGGCCAGCCGGGAGCCAACGCGCAGCCGCACTTCGTGGTCGATCAGGCTGCCCGGATGGTCCTCGAGTTGCGCAAGGACGGCCATACCGTGCTGCAGCACCGCGCCGCCGGTCAGAGCACGCCGGCGTCGCCGCCCGCCGAACGCCCTTGACGCCGGCGCACCGGCCCACCGCACGATGGCCGAGCTGCGCGGGTGAGCCGTAAAGCCGGTATCCCTGGTGAAGGAGGCCGCTGACGCGGGCGCAGAAGTCGGCGTCATCGGGTCCGGTGACAAGCCGGTAGCCCGCACCCGGCGAACGGGTTCACGTACGCCCGCTGTGGCTGGGGCGTATAGCCCCCGCCTCGGGGCCGGGCGATAATTCCCGTGTGCTCGCGCCGTATGGAGAACACTCCGCCTGGGCTCGTATCGTCCTGGCCGCGAGCGTCGGTGCCTTCGTGGTGGGCGAGGCTCCGCAGGCGTTCCGCGTACGGCACGGCGCGACCCGTATCAATCTGCGGGCGGAGACACTTTTCCGGGCGATGTTCTTCGGTGGAATCCTGCTGCTACCTGCCGGACGAGCGGTCACACCCGGCGCCACGATCGGCGGGCCGTGGCTGTTCTCGCTCGGGGTGGTGATCGGGTGGCTCGGCCTGCTGCTGCGTTGGTGGGCCTTCGTGACCTTGGGAAAGTACTTCACCGTAGTGGTGAAGACCAGTGAAGACCAGCCCGTCGTGGACAGCGGCCCGTACCGGGTGTTGCGGCACCCGAGCTACACGGGCCTGCTGCTCGCCTTCGCCGGATGCGGCCTGATGCTGGGGAACTGGGTCGGCACTGCCGGTGGGGTGGTCGTAATCTCGATCGCTCTCATCTATCGGCTTCGGGGCGAGGAGCGCGCCCTGATTGCTGCGCTCGGCGACCGCTACCGAGACTTTGCAGCAGACCGTGCTCGCCTCATTCCCCATGTCTGGTGACTTCCGGAGTCGGTCGCAAACAACCTTGCAATATCAACCCGACTTAACGTCAGGGCGAGCCTGACACCGGGCGACGTGGCGTGGTTGGCCGACAACCACGCAGCGCGCCGGCGTCCGGGACGGTCAACTCGTCCAGTTCGGCGCTCCCCACGACGGCAGGCGATGCCGCACTCCACGGCGTGACGCTGTTGGTAGACCTGTGGGACGAACGACCGTGGCCGGCCGCCGCGGGATCCTTTGTTGCGCCGGTGGGCGTCCTGGTCGACCTTACTCGGCATGCATGCCTTGATTCCGCGCCGGCGCAGGTGGTCGCGGTTGCCCCGGAAGGTGTAGGCCCGGTCGGCGATGACGCGGCGAGGTCTGTGCCTTCCTCGACCGGGTCGCCGCCAACCTGCCCGCCGCGCAGCGCCGGCCCTGGTGGTCGGCCGCTGGCTGCTCGTTATGCCGCAGACGGGAGGTCTTGCGGAGCAGTTCGTATACAACATACGCTCCCCGAATCGCCCACTCGAGGAGCTCCCAATGACGAACCTCAGTGAACCGAGCCTGCGAAGGCTCCATCCATTCCGGGCAGCTGTGGCGGCGGTCGCCGTCGCCTGCACCGTCGTAGCGTGCTCGCCGGTGTCCAAGGACGAGGGCGGCGCCAATTCCGGCGACAACCAGGCGGCAGGACAGGACAACTTCGGTACGCCGGCGGACCCGGCCGCGGTGAAGAAGGGCGGCAAGCTGGTCATCGCCCTCTCCGCGGAGCCCGACGCGCTGGACCCGACGTTGTCGCGCAGCCTCTACTCGCGCTACGTCTTCCAGGCGATCTGCCAGAAGCTCTACGACGTGAACGAGCAGGCGCAGGTCGTGCCGCAGCTGGCCACCGCACTACCGACCGTCAGTGGTGACGGTAAGACGGTCACCATTCCGCTGCGCCAGGGCGCGCGCTTCGCGGACGGAACGCCGTTCGATTCCGCCGCGGTCAAGGCCACCCTGCAACGGCACCTGACCAACGCCCGGTCCGCGCGAAAGAGCGAGCTCGGTCCGATCGACACCGTCGACACGCCCGATGCCAACAGCGTCGTGATCCACCTGAAGCAGCCGTTCGCGCCCCTGGTCGGAGCGTTGGCGGACCGGGCCGGCATGATCATGAGCCCGAAGGCGCTGCAGAGCCTGGGCGACAACTTCGCCAGCGCGCCGGTCTGCGTCGGGCCCTTCAAGTTCGCCAAGCGGGTGCCGCAGAACTCCATCGACGTGGTGCGAGACCCGAACTTCTACGACGCCACCAAGGTCAACCTCGACGCCATCTCGTGGCACATCCTCAGCGACGCGAGCATTCGGGCCGCCAACCTGCGTTCCGGCGACGCTCAGGTCGCCGACAGCATCTCCACGCAGGACTACGGGGCGTTGCGCGGAGACTCGTCGCTCAGCGTCCTGCAGTCGCAGTCGCTCGGGTACCAGGGGCTCACCTTCAACATCGGCAATGTCGACGGCGTCGGCACCACGCCGAAGCCGATCAACCGCCCGATCGCGCAGAACGCCAAGGTCCGGCAAGCCTTCGAGTACGCCCTCGACCGGAAGGCACTGGTCCAGGCCGTCTTCAACGGACTCAACGCCCCCGCCTGCTCGCCGGTCTCGCCCGCGAGCCCGTTCTCGTCCGAGGAAGCGCAGGCGTGCCCCCAGCACGATCCCGCCAAGGCCAAGCAGCTGCTGTCCGAGGCCGGCGTTCAGACGCCCTACCCGGTGGCGATGCTCATCTCGAACACGCCCGACTCGCTGCGCCTCGCGCAGGCGCTGCAGGCCATGGTCAAGGACGGCGGATTCGACCTCAAGATCAACCCGGTGGAGTACTCCTCTCTCCTCGACGAGCAGGACCGCGGCAACTTCGAGCTGCTGCAGCTGGGCTGGAGCGGGCGGATCGACCCGGATGCCAACATCACCAACTTCGTCGGCACCGGCGGCAGCCAGAACGTCTCCGGCTACAGCAACCCGCAGCTCGACGCCGCGCTGACCCAGGCTCGGCAGTCGAACGACCTCGAAGAGCGCAAGAAGCTGTACGGGCAGGCGGTGACGATCCTCCAGCAGGACGACGCGCTCATCTACCTCTACCGGCAGCGGAACCTGACCGCCGTCTCCAAGACGATCCAGGGCCTGCAGGTCTTCCCCGACGGCGTGATCCGCGCGGCCTTCGCCGGATTCACCAAGTAGGTCGCCCCGTGGCTCGGTATCTGCTCACACGCGCCTGGCACTCAGCGTTGACGCTGCTGCTGTCGACGGTCGTGGTGTTCCTCGGGGTGCGGGCACTGCCCGGGGACCCGGCCCTCGCCCTCGCGGGCGAGGACCGGTCCCCGGAGGCACTGGAGGCCATCCGGCATCACTACGGGCTCGATCAGCCGCTTCCCATCCAGTTCGCGCAGTACGTGGGACGCGTCGCGCAGGGCGACTTCGGGGTGTCGATCCGAACCGGGATACCGGTCTCGTCGATGCTCACGACCGCCCTACCCGTCACGGTCGAGCTGTCCCTCCTGGCGATCCTCCTCGCCGCCGCGCTGGGTGTCGGGGCCGGGGTGCTCGCGGCGGTCCGCCGCGGGCGTCCCGCCGAGTGGCTGGCCAACGGACTGGCCCTGGTGGGATTGTCCGTGCCGCACTTCTGGCTCGGACTGCTGGCGATCCTCTACCTTTCCGTGGCGGCGGGGCTCTTCCCGGCCTCCGGATTCGTGCCACTGCTGCAGGACCCCGCGGGAAACCTGCACCACATCGTCCTGCCGGCCGTCATTCTCGGCACCGGCCTCGCCGCCATCATCATGCGGCAGACGCGGTCGGCGATGCTGGAGGCGCTCTCCTCGGACCACGTCCGTACGGCGAAGGCGAAGGGTCTCCGGCCACGGGCGGTCATCACCCGGCATGCCCTCCGGAACAGCCTCATCGTGGTGGTGACGATCGTGGGCCTGCAGCTCGGCGGCCTGATCTCCGGGGCGGTCGTCACCGAGCAGATCTTCGGGCTGCCGGGCTTCGGCAAGATGACCATCGACGCGGTGTTTCAGCGGGACTATCCGGTGATCCAGGCGGTGGTCCTGCTCACCGCGACGGCGTACATCGTGATCAATTTCCTGGTGGACCTGCTCTACTCGGTCATCGACCCACGTATCCGGGTGACGGGGGAGCCGGCATGACCGTCCTCACCGTACCGATGGCGGAGGCCGGCGCGGCCGGCATCAGCCGGCGCACCCGGGTCCTCCGGCGACTGCGCCGGAACCCGCTCGCCGTCGTGAGCTTCGTCGTGCTCGCGCTCGCGGCCGCCGTCGCCCTGCTCTCGCCCTGGATCGCTCCCCACGACGTCCAGCAGACCGATTTCGCCCACACGTTCTCGCCGCCGGGCACCCCCGGTCACCTCTTGGGGACCGACGACCTGGGCCGGGACGTCCTGTCCCGCATCATGCTGGGGGCGCGGGCCTCCCTGCTGGTGGCACTCCTGGCGGTGGCCACCTCCTTGATCATCGGGGTGCCGCTCGGACTGGCCGCGGGCTATTTCCGGTCCTGGGACGCGGTGATCTCGCGCTTCACCGACCTGCTGCTCGCGTTCCCGTTCCTGATCATGGCGGTAGGGTTGGCGGCCATCCGGGGCGCCAGCCTCACCAACGCGGCCGTGGCCATCGGGATCGCGCAGATCCCGGGCGTGATCCGGGTGGTGCGCTCGGACACCCTACGGCTCAAGTCGCTGGACTTCGTCGCCGCCGCCGTGGTGGACGGGGCGAGTGACCTGTGGGTGCTCGCCCGGCACGTCCTGCCGAACGCGACGTCGGTGATCCTGGTGCAGGCCACCGTCGCGATCCCGGCCGCGATCCTGGGCGAGGCGGTGCTGTCGTTCCTGGGCCTGGGCATCCAGCCCCCGTCCCCCAGCCTGGGCACCATGCTGGCCTCCGCCCAGCAGTTCGCGGCCCGCGCGCCCTGGGCAGCGGTCCTGCCCGGCGTCGTGATCATGGGTCTGGCGCTGGCGTTCAACGTCTTCGGCGACGCCCTTCGGGACGCCCTCGATCCGAAGGGAGACCGGCGATGACCACTGTCGAACGGGCGGCCGCATCCTCCGCCGCGGTCGGGACGCCCGTCCTGGACGTACGCGATCTGTCGGTCTCGTTCACCACCGAGGGCGGGACCGTCTCGGCGGTGGACCGGGTGAGCCTGGAGCTCGCCTCCGGAGAGATCGTCGGGATGGTGGGCGAGTCGGGCTGCGGCAAGAGCGTCACGGCGATGAGCATCGCCGGCCTGCTGCCCGACAGCGCCCGGGTCTCCGGCTCCGTCCGGCTGGAGGGCACCGAGCTGGTCGGCGTTCGGGAGTCGGTGCTGCGCCGCGTGCGCGGCAAGGAGATCGCCTACATCTTCCAGGAGCCGATGACCTCGCTGAACCCGGTGCTCACCGTGGGGCGGCAGATCGGGGAGGTCCTGCAGGTACACGAGCGGATGTCCAAGCGGGCCGCCCGGGCCCGCGCCGTCGAGCTGCTCTCGCTCGTCGGAATCCCGTCCGCCGCGAAACGCGTCGACAACTACCCGCACCAGCTCTCCGGCGGCATGCGCCAGCGCGTGATGATCGCGATGGCGGTGGCCTGCGGCCCGAAGGTGCTGGTGGCCGACGAACCCACCACCGCCCTGGACGTCACCGTCCAGGCCGGCATCCTGCAGGTGCTCCGGGACCTGCGGGACCGGCTCGGCACCACCATCCTCGTCATCACCCACGACCTCGGCGTGATCGCCGACATCGCCGACCGCGTCGTCGTCATGTACGCCGGGCGGGTGGTGGAGCGGGCACCGGTCACCGACCTGTTCGCGCATCCGTACCACCGGTACACGGCCGGGCTCCTGGCGGCTTCGCCGACACCGGGCAAGCACGCCGGTACCGAGCGGCTGCAGGAGATTCCCGGCCTCGTACCCGTCCTGTCCACCCAGCCCGACGCCTGCACCTTCGCGGATCGCTGCCCCGCCGCCGACTCGCGGTGCCGGGAGGCCGCGCCGCCCCTCGAAGCGGTCGGAACCGCGGTGACGGACCACCTAGCGGCTTGCTGGCATCCCTGCCCGGCGCCGCGGACGCAGCCCCAGGAGACAACCGCATGACGCCGCAACCGCACGCCCTCGAACTCGAGGGCCTGGTGATGCACTTCGGGCCGGTACGGGCCGTGGACGGGATCACCCTCACCATTCCCAAGGGCCGGGTCACGGCGCTGGTGGGGGAGAGCGGCTCGGGAAAGTCGACAGTGGGCCGGTGCGTGGTCCGGCTCGAGAAGCCCACCGCGGGCGTGGTCCGGATCGCCGGGACCGATGTCACCCACCTGACCCGGCGACAGCTACGCCAGCACCGCAATGACGTGTCGATCGTCTTCCAGGACCCCGCCGGCTCGCTGGACCCGCGCATGCTGGTCGGCGAGATCGTGGCCGAGCCGTTGCGGCTGTCCGGTAAGCGGATCACCCGACGCGACCGGGAGGCCCGCGTCGCCGACGAACTCGGCAGGGTGGGCCTGCGGGCGGAAGTTGCGCGCCGGTATCCGCACGAGCTCTCCGGGGGCCAACGTCAGCGGGTCAGCATCGCCCGGGCGCTGATCTCCGAGCCCAAGCTGCTCATCGCCGACGAACCCACGAGCGCCCTCGACGTGTCGGTGCAGGCGTCGGTGCTCAACCTCCTCGCCGACCTGCAACGCGACATCGGGTTCGCCTGCCTCTTCATCACCCACGACCTGTCCGCGGTCGAGTACCTGGCCGACGACATCGCCGTCATGTACCTCGGTCAACTCGTGGAGCAGGGCCCGCGCGAGCGGATCTTCGCGCGCCCGGCCCACCCCTACACCCAGGCGCTGCTGGCGGCGGCGCCGGTGGCCGACCCGGTCCGTCAACGGCAGCGTCAACCGGTGCTGCTCGGCGACGACCTGCCCTCCGCGCTGGATCCGCCGTCCGGCTGCCGCTTTCGCACCCGGTGCCCGCTCGCGTTCGACCGGTGCGCCACGGAGGTACCCGCACAGGTGGCGTTCGGCGGCGGCATGGCCGCCTGCCACCTGGTCCAGCCCGACGGCACCCGGCCCGACGTCCGGGCCGCCGCCGACTCGAGTGAGGTGTTGTCATGACGTTCACCACCAGGCCGACCCTGCAGGGAACCTTCGGGATGGTGTCCTCGACGCACTGGCTCGCGAGCCAGTCCGCCATGGGGATCCTCGAGCGCGGTGGGAACGCCTTCGACGCCGCGGTCACCGCCGGATTCGTGCTGCACGTCGTCGAACCACACCTGAACGGGCCCGGCGGTGAGGTGCCGGCAATCGTCGCCACCGCGCACGACCCGACCCCGAGGGTGCTCTGCGGGCAGGGGCCGGCGCCGGCCGGCGCCACCATCGCGCACTTCCGCTCCCTCGGGATGGACCTCATCCCCGGGTCCGGCCCGCTCGCCGCGGCCGTCCCCGGCGCCGTGGACGCCTGGCTCCTGCTGCTGCGCGACCACGGCACACTCTCCCTCGAGGAGGTGCTGGAACCGGCGATCGGCTACGCCGGCGCGGGCCACCCCCTGATCGGCCGGGTCGGCGACACCGTGGCCGCCGTGCGGTCGCTGTTCGAGGAGCACTGGCCCACCTCCGCCCAGCTCTGGCTCCGCGACGGCCGGCCGCCGGCGGCGGGGGAGCTGTTCACCAACCGGGCGTACGCGCAGACCCTGCAACGGCTGGTCGACGCCGGCCGGGCAGCGGGCTCGGACCGGGAGGCGCAGATCGAGGCCGCACGTCGCGCCTGGGGTGAGGGCTTCGTCGCCGAGGCGGTCGACCGGTTCAGCCGGGAACCCTTCCAGGACTCCAGCGGACGCGCGCACGCCGGTCTCGTCACCGGCGCGGACATGGCTGCCTACTCGGCCACCTGGGAGGAAGCGACCACCCTCGACTGGCACGGCTACACGGTGGCGAAGACCGGCTTCTGGGGGCAGGGGCCGGTGCTGTTGCAGACCCTGGCGGTCCTCGACGCGCTCGACGACACCGGGGCGTACGACCCGTCGACCGCGGCCGGCATCCACGCCCAGGCCGAGGCCCTCAAACTCGCCTTCGCCGACCGTGAGGCCTGGTACGGCGACGGTCCCGTGCCCGCGAAGGCGCTGCTCTCCCGCGAGTACGCGCGGGAGCGGGCCGGCCTCATCGGGGACCGCGCGTCAGCGGAACTGCGACCGGGCCGCCCCGAAGGCGCCGAGCCACGCCTCCCGGCTCACGTACGACGCGGCGCCGGACGCCGGGTCGACCTCGCGGACCCCACGACGGGCGAGCCGACGGTGCAGTCGGACGGGGTGACCCGGGGCGACACCTGCCACGTCGACGTGGTCGACCGCTGGGGCAACATGATCTCCGCCACGCCGAGCGGCGGCTGGCTGCAGAGCTCTCCCACCATTCCGGACCTCGGCTTCCCCCTCGGCAGCCGGCTCCAGATGTTCTGGCTGGAGGAAGGTCTCGCCTCGTCGCTGGCGCCGGGACGCCGGCCGCGCACCACGCTGAGCCCGACCATGGTGCACCGCGACGGGAAGCCCGTCCTGGCGTTCGGCACTCCTGGTGGCGACCAGCAGGACCAGTGGCAGCTGCTGTTCCTGTTGCGTCATCTCGCCGGAGGTCGGCCCCTGCAGGAAGCCATCGACGCGCCGATGTGGCACACCCTCAGCCTGCCGGCCTCGTTCTACCCGCGCGACAACGAGCCCGGTGTCCTCGTGGTCGAGGACCGGCTGGACGAGGATGTCCTGGCGGCGTTGCGCGCGCAGGGGCACGAGGTGCGGCTGTCCGGCGCGTGGAGCCTGGGTCGCCTCTGTGCGGTGACCCGCGATCCGGACACCGGCGTGCTGGCGGCCGGAGCGAACCCGCGTGGCATGCAGGGCTACGCCTGCGGCCGCTGACGCCTCAGCGGGTTCCGTATCCGGCCTCGGCGTTCTCGTACGCGGCAGCGGAAGCGGCATCGAGATGGGCCAGTGCGGCCCGCTCGGCCCGGTCACCGTCACCCGACTCGATGGCGTCGACCAGTTGGATGTGCTCGGCCCACGAGTGTGGTGCCCGTTCCGCGGCGCCCAGCCGGAAGACCCACTGCACATGGAGGTAGAGCGCCTTGGCGATCGACAAAAGCCACGGGTTGCCGCTGATCTCGAGGATCCGCAGGTGCAGGGCGCTGTTCAGCTCGGCGACCCGGGCGAGGTCCTGCTGCTGCGTCGCCTCGCGGCCCTGCTCCAGCAGGCCCCGCAGGGCGGCCACGTCCGCCGCCGTCGCCCGCTCGGCCGCCAGCCGGGCGGCCAGCGACTCCAGGCGCTGGCGGACGGCGAACATGTCCGCCACGGTCGCACTGCTCGGGGAGGCGACCACCGCCCCGCGGCGGGGCAGGATCACGACGAAACCCTCCGCCTCCGCGACGCGCAGTGCCTCCCGGACCGGGTTGCGGGAGACGGCGAAGTCCTCGGCCAGCCGATCCTCGGTCAGCCGCTCGCCCGGAAGGTAGTCGCCGTTGATGATGGCGGTCCGCAGTGCGGCGAGGACCTGATCGCGTAGCGGCAGGTGTTGAGCGCCCAGCTTGCCTCGCAGGTCATCTGCCAACCTGACCGCCTCTCCGTGAATCGTCCAGGCAGAGCGTATACGAAGAACAATTTGGGAAGGATAGCCGACCGTGCTGAAAACAGTGCCATCCGTCATGCGCCTGCGCGCCGCGGTGACGGGGAACCGGAACCTCGCGCGGCGGCGGCAGGCCCTCGTTGTCGTGCTCACCTTCCTGACCGGTAGCGCCGACGCCATCGGCTTCCTGGCCCTCGGTGGAGCTTTTTCCAGCGTCATGACGGGCAACATGGTCCTGCTCGGGCTCTCGGCGGGCAGCGGCGACGCCGACCTCGCCCTGACCTCCGGCTGCGCCATTCTCAGTTTCATCACCGGCGTCCTCGCCGGCGCCCGCCTCGCCGGCTCGGCGCAGCCGGACGACCCCGTCTGGCCCCGCCGGGTCACCCACACGCTCGTCCTGGAACTCCTGGTGTTCGTCGTCTTCCTCGTCGTCTGGGTGGTCAACCTGCACAGTCGTTCGGAGCAGGTCGATCTTGGGCTCTTGATGCTGTCGGCAGCGGCGCTGGGCGTCCAGAGCAGTGCCATCCAGCGCTTCGGCGTACCGGGCCTCTCCTCCACGTACCTGACCGGCACGCTCACGAGCCTGATCGCGGGGGTCGCTGCCCGGAACCCATGGCACAGCCTGCGGCCCAAGGCCCACGTCCTGCTGGCCCTGATCACCGGCGCCGTCGTCGGTGCGCTGATGGCCAGGCACCTGCCCGCATGGTCGCCGGTGCTGTTGATCGCGCCACTCGTGCTCGTCATCGCCGCGTCGACGCGCATGGCGGAATAGCATCGAGGCGGTTGCCGAGCTGACGCAGGGCGGTGTGGTGGCCGGTGCCGCGGTGGCGTTGCTGGTCGTAGTAGGTGGAGGCGATCAGCGCGGCGAAGGCCTGCGCGCTGGTGTCAGCTCACCGTGCGCCGCACATGACCGCCAGGATCAGAGACCCTGCGCGAGCCGGTGGTAGGCGTTGTTCCACCTCAGCTCGCGGGTGAAGCCGCGCGTCGTGGTGGTCTCGTCGATGTAGGCGAGCTCGACGCCCGCCATCTCGGCGAAGTCCTCCAGGTGTTCACGGGTCAGCGCGGTGGAGAGCACGGTGTGGTGGGGGCCTCCGGCGGTGAGCCAGGAGGTGGTCGAGGTGCGCAGGTCCGGACGGGGCGCCCAGACCGCTCGGGCGACGGGGAGCGCGGGAAGTGCCTCGAGCGGCCGGACGAGATCGATCGCGTTGCCCACGAGGCGGAAGCGGTCGCCCATGTCGGCCATGCCGACGACGAAGCCGTCGCGGGGGGCGGCGTCGAACACGAGCCGGACGGGGTCCTCGCGGCCGCCGATACCGAGCGGGTGGATCTCGAGGCGGGGCCGGGCCGCGGCGATGGACGGGCAGACCTCGAGCATGTGTGCGCCGAGCACGAGCTGACGGCCGGGCTCGAGGTGGTAGGTGTAGTCCTCCATGAAGGAGGTGCCGCCGGGAAGGCCGTCGGCCATCACCTTCAGGGTGCGCAGCAGGACCGACGTTTTCCAGTCGCCCTCACCGCCGAAGCCGTAACCGTCGGCCATAAGCCGTTGAACGGCGAGGCCGGGCAGCTGGCGCAGGCCTCCGAGGTCCTCGAAGTTGGTGGTGAACGCCCCGTAGCGGCCCTCGGTGAGGAACTGCCGCAGGGCCAGCTCGATCCGGGCGCCGTAGCGCAGCGACTCGCGCCGCTCCCCACCGGCCCGCAGCTCGGGACTGACGTCGTACAGCTCGTCGTACTCCTTGACGAGGGTGTCGACGTGGGAGTCGGTGACGGCCTCGACGACGGCGACGAGGTCGTTGACCCCGTGAGTGTTGACCGAGACGCCGAAGCGGCGCTCGGCCTCGACCTTGTCGCCCTCGGTGACCGCGACGCCCCGCATGTTGTCGCCGAAACGCACCAGCCGCAGGCCGCGCACCTCGGCGAGCCCGACCGCCGCGCGTGCCCAGACTGCGACGGCGGCAACGGTATCGGGATCTGAGACGTGGCCGGCCACCGTCTTGCGCACGACACCGAGGCGGGACTGGATGTAGCCGAACTCGCGGTCGCCGTGTGCGGCCTGGTTCAGGTTCATGAAGTCCATGTCGATCGTGCGCCAGGGCAGGTCGCGGTTCGCCTGGGTGTGCAGGTGCAGCAGCGGCTTCTGCAGGCGCTCGAGACCGGAGATCCACATTTTCGCGGGGGAGAAGGTGTGCATCCAGGCGATGACCCCGGCGCACGCGTCGTCGCTGCTGGCGTCGAGCATGACCCGGCGGATCGCGTCGGTGTCGGTGAGCACCGGTTTGGCGACGACGTCGGCGACGATCGCCTCGCTGGCCGCGAGGGCGTCGGAGATCACCTTCGACTGCTGGGCGACCTGGGCGAGGACGTCCTCGCCGTAGAGGCCCTGACTGCCGGTGAGGAACCAGATCTGGGGGCGCGCGCTCATGGGACGGCGTTTCCCTTCTGTCCGTAGACGTTCTGATAGCGGTCGTAGAGGATGTCGATCGCGGCGGGGGCGAGTCGCGGCGTGACGCCGAGCTGCTGGGCGATGTGGACGGTGCGGGCGACGTCCTCGAGCATCACGGCCACCTTCACCGCGTCGCGCGGAGTCGCACCGATGGTGAACGGGCCGTGCCCGCCCATGAGCACGGCCCGCGAGCGGCTGTGGCGGAGGGTCTCGACGATTCCGTGGCCGATCGAGTCGTCGCCGATGAGGGCGAACGGCCCGACCGGTATGTCACCGCCGAACTCGTCGGCAACCATGGTGAGCACGCACGGGATGGGCTCCCGGCGCGCGCACCACGCGGTGGCGTAGGTCGAGTGGGTGTGCACCACGCCACCCACCTCGGGCAGGTGCCGGTAGACGTAGGCGTGTGCCGCGGTGTCGGATGACGGTTGGTGCTCGCCGTGCACCAGACGTCCCTGGAGGTCGGTGACGACCATCGTCTCGGCCGACAGTTCGTCGTAGGAGACACCTGACGGCTTGATCACCATCAGGTCGGTGTCGGGCACCCGGGCCGAGACGTTGCCCGCGGTCCAGATCACCAGCTCGTTGCGGGTCAGCTCGGCGTGCAGCCGGACCAGCTCCTCGCGCAGCACCTCGATGGCGTGCCGCACCTGTGCGGTCGTGGTGGTGGTCACCGGAGGGCCCTCCTGCGGATCGCCTTGAGCCGCCGCATGACGTCGGTGCCGCCCCGTCCGAAGTGGTCGTGCAGCGCGCGGTACTCGGCGTAGAGCCCGTCGTAGGCGGCTGAGTTCTCGGCCACCGGCCGGTAGGCGCCCACCTCGCGGCCGCCCATGGCGGCCGCCGCGTCGCGGATGTCGGGGTAGGCGCCCGCGGCGACCGCGGCGTGGATCGCCGACCCGAGCGCCGGGCCCTGCTCGGAGGTCACGACCGACAGGGGCATGCCGAGCACGTCGGCGTAGATCTGCATGAGCAACGGGTTCCGGAGCAGGCCGCCGGCGACGATGAACTCCTCCACGGGTACGCCCGCGTCGCGGAACGCCTCGACGATGGTGCGGGCGCCGAACGCCGTGGCCTCCAGGAGCGCCCGGTAGGTGTCCTCGGGGCGGGTGGCGAGGGTCTGGCCGACGACGAGGCCGGAGAGCTCGTGGTCGACGAGCACCGACCGGTTGCCACTGTGCCAGTCGAGGGCCATGAGCCCGTGCTCGCCGATCGCCTGCTTCGCGGCGAGGTCGGTGAGGTGCTCGTGTACCGAGATGCCCTGCTCCTGGGCCGCGGCGTGGTACTCCGGCGGCACGCCGGTCCGGACGAACCACCCGAAGATGTCGCCGACACCCGACTGACCCGCCTCGTAGCCCCACAGGCCGGGGACGATCCCGCCGTCCACGACACCGCACATGCCCGGGATCTCGCGCAGCACGGCTCCGCTCACCACGTGGCACGTCGAGGTGCCCATGATCGCGACCATCTGGCCCGGCTCCACCGCCTGCGCGGCGGGAGCGGAGACGTGGGCGTCGACGTTGCCCACCGCCACCGCGATGCCCTCCGGCAGCCCCGTCCACGCCGCGGCCTCGGCGGTCAGCCGACCGGCCGCCTCGCCGAGCTGGCCGATCGGCTGGGCGATCTTCTCCGCCACGAACCCGGCGAAGTCCGGGTTGAGCGCGGCGAGGAACTCCCGGGACGGGTACGACCCGTCCTGGTAGATCCCCTTGTAGCCGGCCGTGCACGCGTTGCGGACGTACCTGCCGCACAGTTGCCACACGATCCAGTCCGCGGCTTCGACGAACCGGTCCATCGCGCTGTACACCTCGAGGGCTTCCTCGAGGATCTGAAGGCCCTTGGCGAACTCCCACTCCGAGGAGATGAAACCGCCGTAACGGGCCAGCCACGGCTCCCCGCGCCCGGCGGCGAGGGCGTTGATCCGGTCCGCCTGGCCCTGCGCCGCGTGGTGCCGCCACAGCTTGACGTACGCGTGCGGGTTCGCGGCGAACTCCGCCGTCTCGCACAACGGGGTCCCGTCCGCGAAAGTCGGGACCATCGTGCACGCCGTGAAGTCAGTCGCGATCCCGATGACGCCGGCCGGGTCCACGCCCGCGGCGCGCACCGCCTGTGGGACCGCGGTCCGCAGCACGTGCAGGTAGTCGGCCGGCACCTGCAGCGCCCACTCCGGCGGCAGCTTGTCACCCGTGCCCGGCAGCACCGTGTCCACCACGCCGTGTGGGTACTCGCACACCGCCGAGCCCAGCTCCGCACCGTCGGACACGCGCACCACCACCGCGCGACCGGACAGCGTGCCGAAGTCCACGCCCACCGTGTAGGTGCCGGTAGGTGCTGTCATGACTCCTCCGAGCCCGGGTCGGGGGTGTCGAGGCCCGACGGTGCGGCCACGGGCAGCCACACGCGCATGGTGGACGGGCCCCGCTCGGCCCAGTCGTGGTACGGGATCAGCGGGACGTCGAACGACCTCGAGGGCACGGGCTCCAGCGAGTGCTCGGCGTAGGGCCAGGGGAGATCGGGCCCGGGTTCCGGTGCCGCCGCTACGAGACGTACCCGTGGTCGGCCGTCGTGGTCGTCGAGGCCGGCTCCGGCGTCGATCCGGACGTCCGCGACGTCGGTGACTTCTCCGCTGCTGACGACCTCCAGGTCGATGGACTCGAGGCAGTAGACCTCGGGCCCCCGTTCGACGGCGACCTGGCCGCGCACCGCGTCGATGCGGGGATCGGGGTGGGTCAGGCGCGGTCGCATCGGCAGAACCAGCTCGACCACGTCGCCGGCGTGGAAGGAGCGACGCGCGGTCACCCACCCGGGCTCGGCGTCTGTGGTGCTGACTCCACCGGCTGCCGTGGTCACCGTCAGCCGGGCCCCACCGGCCCACTGCGGCACCCGGATCGAGAGGGTCCACGGGTCAGCGGCGTCCCGGGTGGCGGTGAGGCGAACCGACCCCGAACGGGGGTAGTCGGTCTGCACGTCGAGGGCGACGGACTCCCCGTTGTCCAACCGGGTCCGGATGCTGCAGCTGGCAAACTGGTGGATCTGGACGCCCTGTGCGTCCGCGGTGGCGACCAGCGCGTCGAGACTGGCGAGAGTGCGCGCGACGTTGGGCGGGCAGCAGGAGACCGAGAACCAGGGCGCCCGTAGGGAGGATTCGGCGCGCAGTGAAACCGTGTCCGGGTCCGGTACGGCCCCAGGACTGCGCTGGTGCAGGGTGTTGGCGTAGTAGAACGCGGTCCCGGACGCGGAGGGCGACGTGGCGACCACGTTGTAGAGCGTCCGCTCGATAAGGTCGCCGTAGCGCGTTTCGCCGCAGGCCAACAGCAGGCGCCAGCTGAACATGATCGAGGCGATGCTCGCGCAGGTCTCCGAGTAGGCCCGGTCCGGCGGGAGCACCCAGTCCTCACCGAAGGCTTCGTCCTGATGGTGGGAGCCCTGGCCGCCGGTGAGGTAGGTACGCCGGGCCACCGTGTTGTCCCACTGGGTGGCCAGGGCGGAGAGAAGCTCGTCGTCGCCGGTGTCGACGGCGACGTCGACCGCGCCGGCCGCCAGGTAGTTGGCCCGGACGGCGTGGCCGCGCAGCACCTCGGCCTGGCGCACCGGGATGTCGTCCTGGAAGTACTGCTGGCCCCACTCGATCGGACGCAGCGAGCCGGTGCCGCGCCGGGCGACGAACAGCTCGGCCTGGCGCAGGAAACGCTGCTCTCTGGTGACGCGCGCCAGCTCCGCGAGCCCGACCTCGATCTCGGGATGTCCGCACACGCTCTGGATGCCCTCGTCGCCGAAGACCTCGCAGACCAGGTTGGCGGCGCGGCGGGCGATGGCCAGCAGGTCGTCGCCGGCGTCCGGTCGCGTGCGGGCTCGGGCCACCGCGGCCTGGAACAAATGGCCGAGGCAGTACAGCTCGTGGCCCCACTCGAGGTCGGACCACCGTGGTGCCTGCCCGGGCCGCCCGAAGTTGGTGTTGAGGTACCCGTCGGGTTCCTGCGCCGGGGCGATCCGGCCGACCACGTCCCGGAAGGCGGCCTCCAGCGTGTCGTCACCGGTACGGCCGATCTCCCAGGCCAGCGCCTCGAGGTACTTGTAGATCTCCGAGTCGGCGAACTCGCGCCCGCGCCGGCCGTCGGGCAGGGAGCCGGCGGCGGCGAGCTCGAAGTTCCTGATCCAGCCCTCCCGCTCGAGCCAGTGACCGATGTGCGCCAGGGTGCGCTCGCCGTTGACCGACTGGCGCCTGGCCCAGAAACCCCCGGTGATGCGGACCTCGTCCAGGCCGAGCGGGCGCAGCCGCCCGGTCCTGGGGGCGGCGGGGACGAACCCGGTCCGACGGCGGCCGGTCGTTGGATCTGTGATCGTCATCGTGGGGTTCATCCTTTGAAGGCGCCGGACATGAAGCCGCGGACGTAGTGGCGTTGCAGGAGGAGGAACAGGACGATGCAGGGCAGGGCCAGCACCACGACCCCGGCCTCCGTGGCGCCGTAGTCGATGACTCCCTGTACCTGGACGCGCAGGTTGGACACGGCCAGCGGGAGCGTGAACTTGTTCGAGTCGTTGATCAGAATCAGCGGGGCCATGAAGTCGTTCCACGCCGTGAGGAAGGCGAAGAGGCCGACGGTGATCAGACCGGGCTTGACCGCCGGCAGCAGCACCCGCCACAGCGCGGCCCAGGACGAGCAGCCGTCGACGAGGGCCGCCTCGTCCAGTTCGCGCGGGATGGCCTCGAACGAGATCCGCATCATGAAGATGGAGAAGGGCAGCTGGAACATCGTCAGGACCAGGGCTACGCCGATGAGCGAGTTCTGCAGGCTGAGCTGGTTCAGCAGGACGTAGAGCGGGATCAGCATGGTCGCGTAGGGGACCATGAGGATCGCCAGGGTGGTCAGGAACAGGAGGTTCTTGCCGGGGAAGCTGAACCGTGCGAACGCGTATCCGCCCAGCAGGGAGATCGCCAGGGTGAGGAAGACCGTGCTCAGGGAGACGAACGCCGAGTTGGCGAGGTACTGCCAGATGCCAGCCTGGTAGTGGGTCAGCGTGCGGTAGTTGCCCAGGCCCCACCCGTCGGTCTGGTTGGTGCCGGCGTGCGGCGATACGGAGGCAATCGCCGTCCAGGCCAGCGGGAACAGGAAAATGACGGCCAGGCCCCCGGTGAAGATCCAGTACGGCGTGCGGAGGACCAGGCCAGCGATGCTCGTCGTGCGGGGACGGCGCCCGGGGCGGCGACGGCGGGTCGCCGTCCTGACGGCGGTGCCACCGCCTGCCGGGGAACGGTCGGGCCGGCGCGTACCCGGGTCTGTTGCGGTGTGAGCGCTGGCCGGCGTTGGTGCATGGGTGCTCATGTCGCTCTCACTTCCCATCCGGGTTGTGGAAGGCCCGTAGCTGCACGGCGTTGATGACGACCAGGGCGATGAGGGCGATGACCGACAGCGCTGCGGCCACTCCCAGGTCGTTCTGCCCCTGGAAGGCCATCGTGTAGATGAGTTGGACGACGGTGATGGTGCTGTTGTCCGGGCCGCCCTTGGTGAGGATGTAGAACTGCTCGAAGGCCAGCAGGGAGCCGGTGACGCACATGATCGTGGTCAGCGCCAGCGTCGGCCGCAGCAGCGGAAGGGTGATCCGGCGGAAGGTCTGCCAGCGGGACGCGCCGTCGATCCGCGCCGCCTCGAAGATCTCGCTGGGGATGCCCTGCAGGCCGACCAGCATGAGGAGCATGTAGAAGCCGGCGAAGCGCCAGACGATGAGGAACACCGTGGAGAACAGGGCGGCGTTGGGGCTGCCGAGAAACGTCCAGCCCAGCTTGGTCATGAGATCCGCGGCGGGACCGGCGATCGGCGAATACAGGACGTAGAACAGCAGGGACGCCGAGGCGAGCCCGAGAGCGCTGGGGATGAGGAACGACGCCCGCAGCAGGCCCTTCCAGCGGGTGGATTCCTGTACCAGCAGGGCCAGTCCCAGGCCGAGACCGATGAGCAGGACGGTGGCCACGACCGTGTACTTGACCGTGAAGACGACCGAGTCGGCGAAGAAGCGGTTGTCGAGAACCTTGCTGTAGTTGTCCGGGGCGTTGACGCCCTGGTCGCCGCTGAGCAGCGGCCAGCGCGAGAGCGACATCTTGACCACCAGCAGCAGCGGCAGGATGAACAGGATCGCTACGAACACCGCGGTGGGCGAGACGTAGAGCCACCCCTTGACCGCCTCACCGCGGCGCGCGGGTGATACCGCGTTCGAGCGTCGGCGGGAGCGTCTGGCTCGGCCGGACATCAAGGACATATTCACGGCACGGCCCTTCAGTAGACGTGCACAGCGCGGGGGAGTGGGTCACCGCTGCCGGACCCGGTCGCTCGACGACCGAGTCCGGCACCAGGGCGGTGGACTACTGGGACAGCACCGAGGTGATCTGCTCGTTGTTCGACTGCAGCTTGGTTCCCTCGCCGAGGACGGCGTCGCGGACCAGGCTGAGCCACGGGCTGTTCGCGGCGTTGTACGCCTGCTGGAAGTTCAACGCGACGGGCGTCTGCCCCTTGCCGGCCACCTCGTTGATGGTCACCAGCCGCGGGTCCTTGACGGCGTACTTGTTGCTGGCCAGGTCGCCGCGGGAGACCACGTCGTTGTCCTTGGCCAGGACCTCGACCTGGGCCTCCTCGGACATCATCCAGTTGAGGAAACTCCAGGCCTGTGCGGCCTTCTTGGAGTCCTTGGAGATGCCGATGCCGTCACCGCCGACGAACGTGGACGCCCCGCCGCCGGGTCCCGGAATGCCGGCGACGCCGACGTCGAACTTGGTCGACGACAGCAGCGTGGCCGGGTAGAACATCAGGCCGACCTTGCCCTCGGTGAACCCCGCGGTCCAGGTGGCGCCGGTCTCGTCCTTCGACGAGGGCAGAACGGCGCCGGACTTCCAGAGGTCGCGCCAGGTGTCGAAGATCTTCTTGCTCTGGTCGCTGGTGTAGTTGGCCTGCGTGCCGTCGCCGTTCATCACCTGGCCGCCGGCGGCCCAGACGCTGGGGAACCAGGTGAAGACGAGACACCCGCCGCAGTTGAGTCCGGTCGCGGTGCCGTACACGTCCTTCTTGCCCAGGGCCTGGATCTTCTTTGCGGCGGCCGCGTACTCCTCCAGGGTGGCGGGCGCCTTCTCCGGGTCGAGCCCGGCTTCGGTGAACAGCGCCTTGTTCCAGAAGAGCATCGACAGGTCCAGCACGAACGGCAGGACGTGTTCCTTGCCGTCGACGGTGCCGGCGCCGAGGTGACCCTTGTTGATCGAGTCCTTGAAGCTCAGCCCGTCGACGTTGGCGCTGATGTCGCGGAACAGGCCCTGCTTCACCCAGTTCGGCACGTAGACGATGTCGGCGGCGAACAGGTCCGGCAGGCCCTTCGACCCGGCTGCGGCCCCCACCTTGGCGACGTAGTCGTCGTTGGGGACGACGGTGAGGGTGACCTGGTTCTTGTGGCTCTTGTTGTAGGCCTCGACCAGAAGCTTGGCCTGCTTTTCCAGGGGGGCTCGCGTCCAGAGCGTGAGCTGGCTGCCGTCGTCGGTTCCGTCCGGGCCGACGCTGACCGCTGCCCCCGGCGACCCGTCGCTCCCGCCGCCACAGGCGGCCAGCGCGAGGACCGCCGCACTGAGGCCGAGTGCCAGGACGGCGCGGAGACCGCCCCGCCGGTGGAATATCTTCATCGCTACTCCTCTGCCCATCGATGAGCGGGAGCCGCTGCACGGCCCCGGTGGTGGTGTGGTGAGAGCCTTGCCGTGTGCTTTTGTCGCTGACAGGTCGACGCCGGTACGGGTCGTGGCCCAGGAATGCGTCCGGGTCCCCGTGGCGGTGGGAGGATCGCGGGACAGGTGGTGACCGAGGTGTCGCTATGAAAAGACCGAAACCCTTTTCGTTGCGTGTAAAGTAGTGGCCGACGTCACCGTCGTCAAGCACTTGGTGCGGTGGCTGACGCAGGGCTCGGCCCGTTGGCGAACCGCGGGCCGGAACGATGGAGGGGTGCGCATGGCGGGCAAGGACCATGTCGGCGGGAGCAAGGCGGTGACCCTGACAGAGGTGGCCCGCCTCGCCGGCGTCTCGGTGGCCACGGCGTCGAAGGCCCTCAACGGGCGCAGTCAGGTTGCCGCTCGCACCCGGGCGCGCGTGCTCCAGGCGGCCGAGCAACTGTCCTTCGTGCCCAACACGCTTGCGCAGGGGTTGCTGGTGGGCCGCACCGGAACCGTCGGTCTGCTCACCAGCGACCTCCAGGGTCGGTTCGTCCTCCCGATCCTCATGGGCGCCGAGGACGCGTTCGGCGCCGGCCGCGTGAACGTCTTCCTGTGTGACGCGCGCGGGGACACGATCCGCGAGCAGCACCAGCTCAAGGCGCTGCTGAGCCGTCGGGTCGACGGTCTCATCGTGGTCGGGAGCCGGACCGACTCGCGCCCATCGGTCGGTCACGACCTCCCCGTCCCCGTCGTGTACGTCTACGCGCCGTCCGACGACCCGGAGGACCTGTCGCTCGTCCCCGACAACGTGGCGGCGGGAAGACTCGCCGTCGAGCACCTGATCAGCTGCGGGCGCAGCCGCATCGCGCACGTGACCGGGGACCCCTCCTACGCCGCCGCGCAGGACCGGGTCACCGGCGCCCGGGCGGCGCTCGACGCCGCCGGGCTGGAGCTGGTCGGCGAGGTGATGTACTCGGAGTGGTCGGAGCGCTGGGGTCGTGACGCGACCGCGGTGCTGCTCGAGCGGTACCCGGACATCGACGCCGTCCTGTGCGGCTCGGACCAGATCGCCAGGGGAGCGTTGGACACCGCGCGTGACCAGGGGCGGAAGGTTCCGGGCGACATCGCCGTCATCGGGTTCGACAACTGGGGCGAGATGGTCACCAACTCCCGGCCGGAGCTGACGAGCATCGACCCCAATCTGCAGTTGCTCGGCCGATCCGCGGCTCAGCGGGTGTTCGCCGCCTTGGACGGCGAGGAGCTGGGCAGGGGCGTGCACACCCAGGCGCCCCGCCTGGTCATCCGTGGCTCCACGGTGGCCCGCCGGTGAGCTGAGCCGTCACCCGTTCGGCTGGGTCGCCCGGCCGGCTCGGGTGCCGTTGGTGTGTCCCACCGGCTCGCCTCAAGCCCTTTCGGGCGTCGTTCGTCGGCGGTCCGGTCGGCGGCCATGAATTGACCTGGCCCGACATCTTGCCGAAAAGGTTTTCGTAGGTCAGGGTGGGCGCTAGTGACCGGGGTCACGCCAACCAGCCGGAGATGACGCACGTCAGCTTCCGACCCCACCGGCGGCTGGCCGGTGACATCTCCCGCGGGACCGCACCGCCACCAAGGAGATTGAGCATGATCAGTAGACGCAGAAGGAGACTGCCCGTCTGGTCGGCCGTGGCCGCGCTGGTGCTGGGAGGGGTGGTCGGCCTGCCGTCCGCGGCGCACGCCGACACCCCGATCCTGCCGGGCAATGAGGGCGACATCGGGCTCTACACCAACGGGCAGAGCCACGTCATGGAGATCGGGGACCCGGCGTACACCAACGTCGGCGAGGTTGCCGCGCAGCTCGCGCCCGGCGTGCCGTTCACCGCGAAGAGCATGCACCAGTCGATCTTCGACAAGGATCTCGCGGCCGGCGGCACCGACTACTACCTCGACCGCGTGCTGGGCGTGCGGGGCACCCTCGGATCGGCGGTCCTGATGACCAGGGGCCGCTCGCTGTACATGCGCGGCGCGAGCAACAACAACTTCACCACCATGGGCTTCGCCGGCAGCACCTACGTCGGCGGCCCGAACAACCTCGGCAACCTGTACACGGTCACCGTGCCCGGGCAGACCGTCACCGAGGTCAACGCGAACCGGTTCAACGCGCCGAGCCACGCCAAGGGCCGCTACACGATCGGCGCCACCGGAGTCACCGCCGATCTGACGAAGTTCATCACCTACGACAACGTCGCGGTTACGGCCATCGACTTCACCAACCCCGGCGGCTCGGCGGCGACGTTCACCGTCCGCGCCGCCTCGCCACTGGCCACCCAGGCCGGAGACGGTACGGCCGAACTGACCGGCACCCGCACCATCACCAGTGGCGCCAACAACGGCCTCATCGACACGCCGTGGAACACCGTCACGATCGACCTCACCGGCGCCGGCTTCACCCGCAGCGGCGCCAACCTCGACCGCCAGATCACCGTGCCCGCCGGCGGCTCGGTGTCGCTGTCGGTCGTCGGCGCCGTCTCCTCGGCCACGCTGCCCGACACCATCGAGAGCTACCAGGAGTACGCCGCGATGCCGCCGGCCCAGGCCGTGCGCATCGGCATCACCGGGTTCAACCGCCGTTGGGCCGAGGACATCCCCTACATCGACGTCCCCGACCCGGCCTTGGAGAAGGCCATCGTCTACCGCTGGTGGGGCGAGCGCTACAACACCCTCGACGCCAACGCACCCGGCTACGCCTACCAGTACCCCACCACCGTCGAGGGGTCGAACCTCTACCAGAACGCGATCGCGCTGACCCAGCCGATGCACCTGCAGGACACCAAGTGGCTGCGCACGCCATACCTGCCGTACGGCCAGATCCTCAACATCGGCGAGCTGTCCGGATCCTCGGCGTTCCTCGACAGTCCCGGTCACACCAGCTGGAACAACCACTACTCGCAGTACATCGGCACGGCCGGGCTCGAGGCCTACAACGTGCACGGCGGGGGCAAGGAGATCGCCGGCAGGTTCGCCCGCTACTTCGAGGGCGACGGGGTCGGCCAGCTCGAGCACTACGACGGCAACAAGAACAAGCTCATCGCCTACGACACCAACTTCATGCCGGGCAACGACGCGGACGCCATCTCGTTCGGGTTCCCGAAGGCCAACGCCGGCGCCCCCGGCGCACGCACGATCGAACGCCCCGAGTCGGCGTACGTGTGGGGCGCGCTCGACGCCGCTCGGCAGCTCTACCAGATCGCCGGCTCCGGGCAGGCCAAGGTCGACGAGATGGCCACCGCCGCCAACGGCACCCGGGACGCGATCCTCAGCCAGCTGTGGAGCCCCGACATGCGGATATTCCTGGCCCGCACGTCCTACGGCGCGACCAGCGCGGCCAGCTCCAACGGCACGGCCAACCCGCTGCCCGCGTCGGCCCGTGCCCTGATCCCGGCCAAGGAGTCGAACCTCTACGACGTCTACGCCGAGGACCTCATCCCGTTCGACCAGTGGCAGAAATACGTCGACGGGTTCCGGTTCCTGACCTACGGCGACAACTTCCCGATCTTCCCGTTCTACACCGCCAACCAGTACGACCGCGCTGCCTACGGGATCGGCGGCTCCAACAACTTCTCCAACATCAACTTCACCGTGCAGTACCGCGGTGTCCGTTCGGCGCTGCGCCACTATGACCCGGAGCAGAAGTACATCACCCCGGCGTACGCCAAGCGGCTGCTGGACTGGATGGCCTGGAGCATCTACCCGAACGCGGACCTGCGCGCCCCGAACCAGGCCGAGTACTACTCCAACTGGAACCCGGCCGCGAAGACCTACAACCGCAACAACCCGAACCACGTGATGCTCGGCAACATGAACTACATCTTCGTCGAGGACATGGCGGGCCTCCAGCCCCGCTCCGACGACAAGATCGAGCTGTCGCCGATCAAGTTCGGCTACGACCACTTCATGGCCAACAACCTGCGCTACCACGGGCACGACGTCACGATCGTCTGGGACCCCGACGGCAGCAGGTACGGTCTGGGCGCCGGCTACAGCCTGTTCCTGGACGGCGAGAAGAAGGTCAGCACCGACAAGCTCGGCACGCTCACGTACGACCCGAACACCAACAGGGTCCAGGCCGAGGACGGCCTGACCGTCACCTTCACCGCGACGGCAGGGACCACCTTCCCGAGCGCGGTGGACACCGCCATCAAGGACGACCGCGTCGTCGAGTACCTCAAGACGGCCGGCATCGACCTCACCGAGGACGCGCCGAACCTCGCGGCGGGTGCCACCCTGCACTCGTCGTACACCCAGCAGGGCGCACGGCCGACGCCGTGGCGCCAGTTCCACACGCCCGGCTGGAGCACCACCACGATGAACTACACCCCCGGCGCCATCGCGGAAACCGAGCGGCCGGTGTCGCTGGCCGCCGTGACCGACGGTGTCACCGCCAACGAGCCGTACTGGGGCAACTACGGAACCACCGACAAGAACGGGTACGTCGAGCTCGATCTGGGATCGGCCAAGGCGTTCGACAACGTGAAGGTGACCTTCGTCAGCGACCGTCAGGCCGGGGGCTACCACGAGCCCTCGCGCTGGTGGGTCCAGGTGCCCGACGGCAGCGGGGGATGGAAGGAGGTGCCGAACCAGTTCAAGAACCCGACCGTTCCGGCAGCCAAGTTCAACGAGGCGCTCTTCAAGACCGTGACGTCGAACAAGGTGCGCATCGCCTTCACGAACAGCCCGACCTTCTACACCGCGATCGCCGAGATCCAGGTGTTCAACTCCGGCCGTGAGGTGCCTGCCGTCTCCAACCAGGCACCCGTGGTGACCGCCACGCGCGACGGCTCCTCGGACGGCAACCTGTCCACCCGACTGGTCGGCACGGCCTCCGACGACGGCATCCCCTACGACAGCGAGCTCAGCTTCGGCTGGGAGACCGTCTCGGCGCCCCAGGGAGCGGGCGTGATCTTCGCCGACCCGAAGGCGCTGGCGACCCGGGTGACCGGCACGGTCGCCGGTGACTACGTGTTCCGGTTCGTCGCCAACGACGGCGACAAGCGGTCGGAGGCAACCGTTGCGGTGACCCTCACCAAGCGGGCGGTCACCGCGGAATTCGGCTCCTCGGCAGCGGTCACCACCAGCGGTACCGCGTCGTGGGAGAACCACCAGCGAGTCAACGAAGCCAGCAACCCGAGCAGCTCGAACCCGGGTGCCGGCAACGGCTGGGGCAACTGGGGCCAGACGCAGAACGGCACCAGCGTCGCGCGGGAGGCGTGGATCCAGTACAGCTGGACCTCGCCGGTGCGGCTGTCGTCCACCGACATCTACTGGTACGACGACAACGGCGGCACCCGCCGACCGACCGCCACGACCTACGCCGTCGAGACCTCCGCGGACGGCACCACCTGGAAGCCCGTCACCCTCACCAAGGGCTCGACGTACGCGGGCGGGCTGGCCGCCAACGCCTACAACCACTTCGACTTCGAACCGATCACGACGAGCCGGTTGCGCATCCGCATCTGGGGTGTCATGGGCAGCGGCGCGGGCACCGGTGTGCTGCGCTGGCGCGCCAACGGCGAGACGGTCGACTCGGTGCGTTCGCCGGTGCTGATGCGGACCGGCGTGGGCCAGGTGCCCACCCTGCCGAGTGAGCTCGACGCGGTCTACGCCGGCGGCGCCCGCGGCAAGGTCGGGTTCACGTGGCAGGAGATCACGCCCGAGATGGTCGCGGAGCCCAACGTCGACCCGTTCGTGGTCTACGGCACGAACGACGCCTACGGCCTGATCGCCGAGGCCCGCATCTACGTGCGGCCCGAGATGTCCCAGGGCGGCATCTCGATCCAGGGCGCCGAGACGTTCGAACAGACCCTGGAGGTGGGCGAGCTGCCCTACCTTCCCGACAAGGTGGCGGTCTCCTACAACGACGGATCCCGGGACAACCAGGCGATCGGCGTCGACTGGAACTTCGACGAGACCATCGTCCGGACCCCCGGCCGCCACACCGTCGTCGGTGACCTGATCCTGCCCGACTACGTCAGCGAGGCTGGCACCACGCGGACCACGTTGACCCTCACCGTGGGCGAGGACACGGTGGCCCCGACGACGACCCTGACCTGGTCGCCGGCGGAGCCGAACGGCGACAACGCGTGGTACACGACGGCCCCGTCCTTCACCCTTCAGGCGCAGGACGCGTTCGCCGTGGCCAGCACCCAGTACCGGCTCGACGGCGGTCAGTGGACGGCCTACCCGGGTACGCCCGTCACGGTCGACCGGGACGGCACCGTCCGGGTGGAGTTCCGCTCGATCGACACCAGTGGCAACGCCGAGGAGCCCAAGGAGTCCACGGCCAAGGTCGACACCGGCGCGCCGACGGCGAAGTTCTCCTCGACCATCGGCGAGGTGTACTTCGGCTCGGTTCCGCCCGCCCCCACGTGCACCGCGAGCGACGCGCTCTCCGGTCCGGCGGACTGCGTCGTCAGCGGCTACCGCACCGAGGTCGGCACGCACATCCTCCTTGCCACGGCAACCGACGCCGCGGGCAACGTGGGCACGGCTGTCCAGTCGTACACCGTGCTGCCGTGGACGCTGAAGGGCTTCTCCAGCCCGGTCGGCATGGACGGGGTGTACAACACGGTCAAGGGCGGCAGCACCGTGCCCATGAAGTTCGAGGCATTCTCGGGCGCCACCGAGCTGACCGACCCCGCGCTCGTCACGATGAACGCCAAGCAGGTCACGTGCGGCACCGGCGCACAGGCCGACGACATCGAGGTGCTGGCCACTGGTGCCACTTCCTTGAGATACGACTCGACCGCCGGCCAGTTCGTCTACAACTGGAAGACCCCCGCCACACCCGGCGCCTGTTACACGCTCAGCGCCACGACACGTGACGGGTCGAGCCTCAACGCACTGTTCACGCTCCGGTAACCGCCAACGATTGCAGCGGAGGGACTGCTACCCGCAGCCCCTCCGCTGCCTGGCTCGACACGCCTGCGATGACGGCCGAGGGGACGCGATCCCACCGGCGCGGCCACCGGCGGTGACGGGTCGAAGTTGATCGGGTCGGCGGGTCATCGGTGTGGTGCCTCCCATCCTCCTCACTCAGCTGGCGGTGGGTCGTCCTCCGTCGGGGAGGACGTTGCCAACGCGCCGAGGGTGAGTGGAGACGAGACGGGGCGTTCGGCGAAGCCGGAGGTGCCGGAGGGTTCCTGACCGAGGATGCAGCCGACGGCGTAGCCGCAGGTGCGTGCCTGGCAGTAACCCATGCCGGCTCGGGTGAGCATCTTCGCCGACCGGCCGTCGTGCCCGACGAGGTCCTGCCGCATGGACCGCAGTGCCCCGAAGGGAACCTCCTCGCAGCGGCAGACGGTCGTGTCGTCGGACAACCGGTCCACCCAGCCAGGGGGCACCGGGTGGGACCGGTGCATCGCCTGCGCGAAGCGGCGGAGCGCCGCCCGCGAGCGGCGCAGCCGAGGTGCGATCGACGAGGCGCCCGCCGCGACGGTACCGGCGATCTCGCCTTCCACCGTCGCAAGCGCGGCGCCGCCCACGCCGCAGGCTTCGCCGGCGACGAAAACGCCCTCGACGGATGAGCGCTGCGCGTCGTCGACCTCGCACACCAGCGACCCGTCGACATCCACGCGCGTCGCGCAGCCGAGCGCCAGCGGCAGCTCCAGTTGCGGCGTGAAACCCCACCCCACGGCCAGCACGTCCACTGCGCTGGTGCGCTCACTTCCGGGTACCACCCGGCCCCTGCGGTCCAACCGCACGGTGGTGACCCGTTCCACGGCGTCCGTGCCGTGGGCGGATACCACGACGGACCGGGTCAGGACCGGAACGCGGTGCCGCGCCAGCACCCGGGCGTAGCCGGCGCCCTCACCGAGCTTGCTGACATTACGGATCACGGCGTCGAGCTCACCCAGCCACGCCAACGGGGAGGCGGCCTCGTGAACGCCCACGACGGTCGCACCCGACTCGGCCAGGCCGGCCGCGACCGGAAGCAGGAAGGGGCCGGTTCCGGCCACCAGCACCCGCTGTCCGGCAACGACGCCGTGACCCTTGAGCAGAGCCTGCACACCCCCCGCCGTCATGACGCCCGGAAGATCCCATCCGGGGAACGGGATCTGACGGTCGTACGCCCCCGGGGCCAGGATGAGCCGACGGCTGCGGAGCTCGGTGGCTTGTTCGCCTCCACCGGTGCGGTCGACCACGTGCACGACGAAGCCGCCCCGGTCGCGGGTGACGGTCCACACGTGGTGCTGGGAGAACTGGGCAACGGCCGGGAGTCCGGCCACGAGACGGTGATAAGTCGCCAAGTCGTGATGAAGGTGGGCCACCTCGGCGGCGGACACGCCATGCTCGCGGGGTGCCGGGTGGCGCCAGTACTGGCCACCGGGTGCCACGCCGGCGTCCACGATGGCCGTGCGCGCGCAGGCGCGGGTGGCGCTGGTCGCGGCGGCCAGCCCGGCCGGCCCGGCGCCGACCACGAGCACGTCGAACGTCCGCTCAGACTTCGAGGTCACCGCGACCGGTTCCTTCCTGCGTGCTGACCTCCATGCCCGGTTCGGCGAGCCGGAGGCAGGCGCGTTCGTTCGGGCGTCCGTCGACGACGATGAGACAGTCGAAGCACACGCCGATGCCGCAGAACAACCCCCGCGGCCGGCCGGCGCGTCGGGTGCTGCGCCACGACCGCACTCCGGCCGCGGTCAAGGCGGCGCCCACGCTCTGCCCGGGCCGGAAGGGGATCTGGCTGCCGTCGAAGGAGAAGTGTGGCTGGCTCATCCCGTGGTCACCTGCGCGAACCTCGATGGCGCGAACGCCGAGGGGTCGACGTCCGGCTGACCGTTGGTCAGCACATGGCTGATCAGCTTGCCGGTCGCCGGGGCGAGACCGATGCCGGCGCCCTCGTGCCCGCAGGCGTGGAACACCCCGGGAACCCGCGGGTCTGCACCGATGACCGGCAGGTGGTCCGGGCAGTACGGGCGGAACCCGTGGTAGGTGCGCATCAGCCTCACGTCGGCGAGGAAGGGGAAGAGGCGTATCGCCAGCGCGGCCAGCCGCCGCAGCGCCTCCACGGACATGGTGTCGTCGAACCCCACCCGCTCCCGGCTCGCGCCGATGAGGACCGTCCCGCCCTGGGTGCCTTCGACGACGGTGGACGTCTCAAGCCCGGCGACGTCGGACGCGACGTTCTCGACGTAGTCGGCGGAGTACACCTTGTGCCGGACCACCCGGGGCAGCGGCTCGGTCACCAGGATGAAGCCGCGGCGGGGGAGGATCGGGATCGGCGCGCCGAGCCGCTCGCTGACCTGACCACCCCAGGTTCCGGCGGCGTTGACGACCGCGTTGGTGGGATAGCTGCCGGTGCGCGTCCGGACCGCCGTGACGCGCCCGCCCGGACCTCGTTCGGCCGCCACGACCTCCTCGCCGCAGGCCACCGTGGCGCCGAGGGACCGGGCCGCCGCGAGGAGTGACACCGCCGCACGTACCGGCTGTACCTGCATGTCCTGGGGGTAGAGGACTCCTGCGGGCAGGTCGCGGGCGAGGTTCGGCTCGTGGTCGTGGAGCTGGTCGGCGCTCACCGCGACCGTGTGCACGCCGGTGGCCCGTTGCCCCTCGGCGAACCGGGTCAGTGCTGCGGCACCCGGATCCGAGGTGGCCACGACCAGGCCACCCTTCTCTTCGAGTTCGAACGGGTCGGGGCCGAACTCGGCGGCGAGTTCCAGCCAGCGCGTACGGGATGCCAGAGCCAGGCTCAGTTCGGGGCCGGGCTCCTTGTCCGAGACGAGGATGTTGCCCTCACCGCGGCTGGTGGTGCCGCCGGCCAGCTTTCCCCGTTCGAGGACGGTCACCGACAGCCCCTCGCGCGCGGCGTAGTAGGCGCAGGCGGCCCCCACGATGCCCGCGCCGACGATGACCACGTCAGGCATGGGCATGCCCTTTCTCGGTCCAGCGCTGGTAGGCCAGATCGGCCACCACGAGGTCCTGCCAGCCCATGCCGACGCTCTTGAAGACCGACGAACCGGTGGTGGGTGTCAGGTGTACCGCATCGCGAAGCTCGATGAGGCTGTCCTCGCGGACGACGCCGGCGCGTACGGCCTGGATGATGTCACCAGCTTCGCGCAGGGCGACGCCGTGGGACTCGACCACCACCCGCTCGGCAGAGCTGAACGTCGCGTCGTCGAGCTCACGGGCGTCCGGCTCGTGGGAGCCCACCGCGACGACACAGGTCCCCGGGCGCAACCGGCGGCCGTCGAAGAGCGGCTGGCGGGCTGTGGTGGCGCACACCACCACGTCCGCGCCCGCGACGTCGTCGTGGCTGCCCACGCGCGCGTCCAGACCGCTGTTCCGGACCCTGCCCACCAGGGCCGCCGCGCGGTCGGCGTCCCGGCCGACCACGGTGACCCGGCCGAGGGGGCGAATGGCTCGCAGCGCCTGCACATGCCCCCACGCCTGTGGGCCGGAGCCGAGCACGACCAGATGTCGCGCCTCGCGCGCGGCGAGGTGGTCCATCGCGACCGCGGAGACTGCGGGGGTTCGCAACGTCGTCAGGGCCGTGCCGTCCAGCAGCGCCACCGGCGTCAGCGTGACCCGGTCGTAGAGCACGTACAGCGCCTGGACGCGTGGGAGCCCATGGTCGACGTTGCCCGGAGCCACCGTGCTCAGCTTCACTCCCACGACGGTTGCGGTCTCGGCGGGCATCAGCAGCAGCTGTCCGTGCTCCACGTCGTGGATGGAGCGCTGCAGGGACGCCCGCGGATCGAGTCCGCCGGACAGGGCCTTCGCCAGTGCGCTGACGGCATCGGCGAACGGCACCAGGCCGAAGATGTCAGCCTCGTCGAGATACGGCAGTGCCGCGGTCATCGGCTTGTCGCCGTCACGGTCGCCGCTAGGGGTGCGATGTGGGCAAGGACGGCGGCTCGGGTGCCGGTGTGCAGTCGTGCCAGATCGTCGTCGGCGAGCTGCACGATGGGCAGCGTGGTGCCGTAGATCTCGGCGGCGACAAGGGCCCCGATCACCAGGATCGCGTCGCACTCGGCCAGGAGAAGGGCCGCCGGCGCGTGCCCCGACCGGATCAGCTCCGCGAGCACGGCCGTCGAGGAGCTGGAGCCGCGCCCGGCCCGCATCGCGAGGACCCGCCCGGCGACCGTGGAGCCGCGTTGCGGATGGTGGGCGTCGACGATCACTCCGCAAGGGTCGACCCCGCCCCAGAACGAGAGCGGTTCGTCGAGCGCGAGTACGACGCCGTTCGCCCGTCCCGGATGAAGGGAGCGGCCGGACAGCGTCACCGGGTCATCCCCACAGCCGCTCATCGCGCACCACCGTCCCGGCTCTCGCCGAGGCCACACACTCGGCCAGGCTTCCCAATACGGTGTCGATTCCGAGGTTGGCCGGCGCGTACCAGGCCCACTTGCCCGAGTTCGTCATCACGGTGCGGATCCCGTCGCGCAGCACGGGCGTCACGTACGTGCATGTGTCGGTGAGGATGCGGCCCCCCGCGTCGCGCACGGTGTCGGCGTACCCGCGTGCCTCCGCCTCGGCCAGCACGGCCCGGCTGGTCGACACGAACACGTCAACCGCCGAGCTGAACGACGGGCCGGCCCGCAACTCGCGCGCCAGCGCCGCGAACTCGGACAGCGAGAAGTGCGGGGTGCCCAGGCTGACGGCGTCGAGCGACTTCGTGGCGGCGGTGCTCAACCGCTCGCGCGCTCGCCTGAGGTCCTGTGCCGTCACCGCCACGGTGGTGGCCCCAGGCCCGAGCACCGCGTCCAGCGTCGGCGCCTCCGGGGTCATTCCCACAACGTGGAACAGTGCGACGCCGCCGGCGGACGCGGCGGTCGCGCCGAGGGCCTTGACCCGGTCCTCGGTGACCCCGCCGTCGTTCAGGTCGCCCGGCAGGCCGGTGAGCGCCGCGACCCGGGTTCCGGCGAGTTCGCCGAGCAGCGCCCCGATCGCGGGCCAGGCGACGTCGTCGTCGAGCAGCGCGGCGGGGACCGCTGAGAAGTCGAGCACCAGCGCGGCGGCACGGTTTCGCGTCAGGTGCAGGCCCGAGTAGGGGACCCGGCCGGCAACGCCGGCGGCGATGTCGATGAAGTCGCCGTACCGGTCCGTGCGCGCCCCGAGTACCGAGTTGACGAAGGCGATGGCGTTCGACTCCGCCCACGCCACGTGGCTGCCCTCTGTCGGGCGGTGGCCGGACTGGTACGGCGCGCACGACCAGATCGGCTCGCAGCCGAGTGCCACGTGCGCGTCCATGAGACGCCGGCCGTTCCCGGTCACCTCGGGGTCGGCGCGTACCAGTCCGGGATGCAGCAGATCGAGCGAGCCGACGTTGAGCGTCGTGCGCACCCGCACCCGGGCGCCGAGGGAGACCAGCCGCTCGGTGAACTCCAGCCCCGCGACGCCGTGGTACAGGCAGCCGTCGGCGTGCGCTGACTCGATCGGCACCAGTCGTTCGGCCCCGTTCGCGCGCGCGACCCCGACGATCAGACGCATGCACATCGCGGTGGCCTGGCCCTGCTCTCCGGCCAGCATCGACTGTTCCTCGGCCGTGAGGACCAGGCGGTCGTCGCCGGGCATCAGGCTCCTTCGCCGGGGGCCAGCGTCACGGTGTGCAGCGAGGTGAAGAAGTCCTGCGCGGCCTTGCCCTGCTCGCGGCCGCCGACACTGGATGCCTTCTCGCCGCCGAACGGCAGGTAGAAGTCGACCCCGGTGGTCGGTGCGTTGACCTTCACCAGGCCGGCCGCCAATGCGTCCGCCGTCGCGAGCGCGGCGGTGAGATCGCGCGTGTACACGCCGGCGGCCAGCCCCTGCGGCACATTGTTGGCCACCGCCACCGCCTCCTGGAGCGTAGGCACCGCGCGCAGCGTGGCGATCGGCCCGAACACCTCGTCGCACGAGAGCGGGTGGTCGGCGGGGACGTCCTCGAGCAGCGTCGGGCGGACGAACCAGCCGGGGTCGTCGGTCGCCACGCCGCCGGTCAGGAGGCGGGCCCCGGCCGCGGTCGCGCTGCCGGCGGCGGCCAGCACCCTGTCCCGGGCGGCTTCGCTGATGACCGGCCCCACCGCGGTCGTCGCCTGCGCCGGGTCGCCGAACCCCAGCGCCTCGATCGCCGCGACGAGGGCGTCCCGCATCGGTGCGACCTCCCCAACGACGATCACCCGCTTGGTCGCCGTGCACTTCTGGCCCGCGAACCCCATCGCGGCCGCGGCGATCTGCCTGGCGGTGGACTCCACGTCGGCATCGGGCAGGACGATCGCCGGGTTCTGGCCGCCCATTTCCGCCTGCACCCGCACCCCGCGGGCCGCGGCCGAGCGCACCACGTCGCCACCGACCGCCGTGGATCCGGTGAACGACACCACGTCGGCCTCGGCCACGATCGCCCGGCCGGTGTCACCGTCACCGGGAAGGACCGTGAACAGTCCCTCGGGCAGCACCTCGTCGAGCAGGGCGGCCAGCCGCAGCGCCGTCGCCGTGGCGTCCGGCGACGGCTTGAGCACCACGGCGTTGCCGAACGCCAATGCCGGTGCGGCCTTCCACAGCGGGATGGCGATGGGGAAGTTCCACGGGGTGACGAGCCCGGCGACGCCGAGCGGTCGGCGCCGGGTGAAGAGCAGACCGACCGTCGACGGCTCGTGCATCGCGCCCACCGGGTCGTACACCTGCTGGGCGTAGTAGCGAAGGATGGCCACCGCCCGAGCCACCTCACCGCGCGCTTCGCCGAGGGGCTTGCCGACCTCGCGAACCGCCAGTCCGGTCAGTTCGTCGGATGCTGCCGCCACCGCGTCGGCAGCGTCGGACAGTGCCTGCGCCCGGGCGGCCGCCGGGCCGCGCCCCCACTGGTCCTGGGCCGCGCGAGCGCGGGCGAACGCCTTCGCCACCTCGTCGGCACTGGTGACGGGCGCCTCGGCAACGAGGTCTTCGGGTGCGTGCGGTGAGTAGCTCTTGATCACGAAGGCTCCCTCAGCGTCGGTACGTGGGCCAGGTGGTGACGAGGTCACGTCACAGCAGGAAACCCGCCGGGAACGGGTCGTCCGGATCGAGGAAGTACTGTGCCGTGCCGGTCAGCCAGGCGCGCCCGGTGATGGTCGGCACCACTGCGGTGACGCCGCCGGCGAGCCGGGTCTCCTCGATGAGCCGGCCGACGAAGCGCGTCCCGATGAAGGACTCGTTGACGAAGTCGGTGTCCAACGCCAGCTCGCCACGCGCGTGCAGCTGCGCCATGCGGGCGCTCGTGCCGGTACCGCACGGGCTCCGGTCGAACCAACCCGGGTGGATGGCCATCGCGTGGCGCGAATGCCGGGCATCCGAGCCGGGAGCGATGAGCTGTACGTGGTGACATCCGCTGATGTCGGGGTCGTCGACGTGGACCGGGCGGTCCTGTTCGTTGATCGCTTCCATGATCGCCAGCCCGGCGTCCAGCAGTGCCTGCTTGTGTCCCCGGTCGAACGGCAGGCCGAGGTCGTCGAGGTGGACCATGGCGTAGAAGTTGCCGCCGTAGGCGAGGTCGTAGCGGACCGTCCCGAAACCGGGCACCTCCACCGTCGCGTCCAACTGCTGGGAGTAGGACGGTACGTTGCGGATCGTGACCGCCCTGGCCGCGCCGTCGCTAACGGCGACCTCCGCGACCACGAGGCCGGCAGGCGTGTCGAGGCGGATCGTCGTGACCGGCTCGGTCACCTCCACCATGCCGGTCTCCACCAGCACGGTGGCGACCCCGATGGTGCCGTGTCCGCACATCGGCAGGCAGCCGGACACCTCGATGTAGAGCACGCCCCAGTCGGCGTCGGGCCGCGTCGGCGGCTGCAGGATCGCTCCGGACATGGCGGAGTGCCCGCGTGGCTCGTACATCAGCAAGGTGCGCAGGTCATCGCTGTTGTCGAGGAACCAGCGCCGGCGCTCCATCATGGTGGCGCCGGGCAAAGGCGCCACGCCGCCCGTGATGACCCTGGTCGGCATGCCCTCGGTGTGCGAGTCGACGGCGTGCAGTAGTCGGCGGGCCCGCATGTCTCAGGCCAGTCCGGCTTCGAGGGCTGCCTCGGTCGCGACGCGCACCGACTGCTCCTGCTCGGCGGTCAGCGGCTGCCGCGGCGGCCGACAGACGCCGCCGTTGCGGCCGACGATGTCCATGGAGAGCTTGATCGCCTGTACGAACTCGGTCTTCGAGTCCCAGCGCAGCAGGGGATGCAGCAGCCGGTACAGCGGCAGCGCGGTCTCCAGGTCCCCTGCCACCGAGGCCTCGTACAGCGCCACGGTCGAGCGGGGAAAGGCGTTCGTGTATCCGGCGACCCACCCCTTGGCGCCCGCGATGCCGACCTCGAGCACGACGTCGTCGGTGCCGATCATCAGGTCCAGTCCGGGCGCGAGCTCCGAGATCTCGTAGGCCCGGCGCACGTCCCCGCTGAACTCCTTGACGCCCACGATGAGGCCCTCGTTGTACAGCGTGGCGAGGATCCGAGGCGTCAGATCGGTCTTCGTGTCGATCGGGTTGTTGTACGCGGTCACCGGCAGGCCGGCCTTGGCGATCTCGCGGTAGTGCTCCAGGACGGCCCGCTCGTCCGTGCGGTACGCGTTCGGGGGGAGCGCCATGACGGCCTGCGCACCGGCCTCGGCTGCCTGCTCGGCCCAGCGCCGTGACTCCAGGGCGCCGTAGGCGCCCACACCCGGCATGACGACGAAGCCCGCGGGTGCGGCCTGGACCGCCACCTCGACGACCTTCGCACGCTCCTCACTGGTCAGCACCTGGTACTCGCCCAGGGATCCGTTCGGGGTCACGCCGTGGGCGCCGTTCTCGGCCAGCCACCGCACGTGGTCGGCGTAGGCGTCGAAGTCCACGGACAGGTCGTCGCGGTAGGGCAGGGCGGTCGCGACGAGCACGCCGCGCCAGGGGCGGGTACGGGCAGCGGGGGAAGCAGTCATCTCGGAAAGCCCCTTTCGTGACGGTCAGTAAAATATTACACACGGGTCCGCCGGGCTCAAGTCACGCCTCGATAACGCCCTGGCAAGCGCCTCTAGAGCGACGATGTGTCCTGTGCCATAGTTCAGTGCTACGTCACACAGCAGTGCTACCAGTCGCTACCTGGGCCGTCCGCGTGTCGGTCCTTGAGGGAAGTGGGTTTGGCAATGACGGCATACCTGACCCGCCGGCTGTCGCGAGTCGCCCTCGTGGGCGGCGCGGCGGTTGCGGCCATGATGCTCTCCGCCTGTGGCAACGGGCTCGCCTCGGGAGGGGGCGAGAAGTCGTCGGACAAGGGGCCGATCGTCCTCGGCATGCTGACTCCGCTGTCCGGCAGCAGCTCGGCCATCGGCCCGTACATGAAGAACGGGGCGCAACTCGCCGTCGACGAGATCAACGGCAAGGGCGGCGTCAACGGGCGCAATCTCGAGCTCAAGGTCGAGGACGAGGCCTGCGACGCCAAGAGCGCCACGGCGGGCGCCAACAAGCTGGTCACCGCAGGTGTGAAGATCTCGGTCGGCGGCTACTGCTCGGGTGCGACGCTCCCGACGTTGCCGATCTTCGAGAAGGCCGACGTGCCCATGCTCATTCCGGCCGCCAACTCCAACGAACTGGTCAAGCAGCACAAGAAGAACGTCTTCCTGATCAACGGCACCGGCGCGCAGCAGTCCGATGCGGCGTTCGCGTTCATGAAGAAGGTGGGCGCCACCAAGGTCGCCCTCATGGACGACAACACCAGCTACTCCAAGGACATCGCCGACACCACCGCCAAGCTGCTGACCGGCTCACCGGCGCTCGCGGGACGCGAGTCGGTCACCGCCGGTGAGAGCGACTACAGCGCCAACGTCAACGCCATCCTGAAGGGACAGCCGGACTTCATCTACTGGACCGGCTACTACCAGGAGGGTGGCCTCATCATCCGTCAGCTGCGGCAGGCCGGCTACACGGGCAAGGTCATGGTCGCCGACGGGTCCGTCGACCAGAAGCTGGTGGACATCGCCGGCGCCGAGGCCGCCGAAGGCGTGTTCGCCACCATGACGCAGACCCCGGAGACGATTCAGGGCGCCGACAAGTGGATCGCGGACTACAAGAGCAAGTTCGGCGCCGCCCCCGGTCCGTACTCGACCCAGGCCTACGACGCCGTCCGGGTGGCCGCCGAGGCGGTCAAGCAGGCCGGCTCGACCGACGGCAGCGCCGTCATCAAGGCACTCGAGGGGATCGACGGTTTCCAGCTGTTCTCCGGGCCGCTGAAGTTCACGCCCGACCACACGCTCTCCAGCGGTGGCTTCCAGATCCTCACGGTGGAGAAGGGCAAGATCGTCCTCAAGGACACCCTGCAGTAGACCGCCTGCTCCCGGCGGCGCCCTCCCAGGAGCGCGCCGCCGGGGCGTTCCCCGGAGGGCTCCCATGACCCAACTCCTCTGGAACGGTCTCTTCGTCGGATCGTTCTACGCCCTGGTCGCCCTGGGCTACACCATGGTGTACGGCATCATCAGGCTCCTGAACTTCGCCCACGGCGACCTGTACATGCTCGGTGCGTTCGTCGGTTTCGGCGTCCTGAGCGTCGCCGGCGGGCTCGTGACCGGCCTCGGCTTCGTGGCGCTGCTCATCGTCCTGATCATCGCGATGCTGGTGACCGGAACGGCCGGCCTGCTGCTCGAGCGGATCGCCTACCGTCCCCTGCGCAGCGCGCCCCGGCTCTCCGTACTGATCACCGCGGTGGGCGCCTCGTTCGCCATCGAGTACGGGATGCGTCTGGTCGCCGGGCCCAACCCGGAGGTCTACCCGGTCCGGCTGGCGGGCGACTCGATCAATCTGCTCGGCGCCCGCATCACCATCCAGCAGGCCAGTCTCATCCTGATCGCGGTCCTGCTGATGGCCGGCCTCCAGTGGCTCGTCATGGGGACCGAAAGCGGACGGGCCATGCGCGCCATCGCCCAGGACCCGACGGCAGCCCTGTACATGGGGATCAACGTCGACGCCGTCATCGCGCGCACCTTCTTCATCGGCTCCGCCCTCGCCGGCGCCGCCGGCGTGATGGCCGGCGGCTACTACGGGAAGATCGACTTCCTGATGGGGTTCATCATCGGGCTCAAGGCGTTCACCGCGGCCGTCATCGGCGGCATCGGCAACATCAAGGGCGCGATGCTCGGCGGCCTCGCGCTCGGTCTGCTCGAGTCGATCGGCACCGCCTGGATCGGCGGGCAGTGGCGCGATGTCTTCGCCTTCAGCTTCCTCATCATCTTCCTCACGCTCCGCCCGACCGGCATCCTCGGCGAGCGCGTTACGGAGCGTGTCTGATGACCACCAACTTCGCCACGTCACCCACCCGCGCCAGCGCGCTCTTCGACCGAATCCAGCAGAACCGCTACCTGGGTCTGATCGGACTGGCCGTCGCGGTGCTGGCGCCGTTCATCACCGCGACCAACTACGCCCTGTCGGTCATGACCTCCGCGCTGCTCTTCGTGATGCTCGCGGTCGGCCTCAACATCGTCGTCGGCTACTGCGGCCTGCTCGACCTCGGGTACGCCGCGTTCTTCGCCATCGGCGCCTACGTCAGCGGGGTCCTCGCCACCCGGTACGGCTGGCCGCTGCTTGCCACGGTGCCCGCCGTCATCGTCGCGGCGGTGGTCGCGGGCATCGTGATCGGTGGGCCCACCCTGCGGCTGCGCAGCGACTACCTGGCGATCGTGACACTCGGCTTCGGGGAGATCATCCGGATCACGGCGAACAACCTCCCCATCACCGGTGGGCCGTCCGGCATCTACGGGATCCCCGGCATCACGTTGCTCGGGATCGACCTGAGCGGCCCGGTCGGCCTCTACTACACCTGTGTGGTGGTCGTCGCCCTGGCCGTCCTCGGCGCCGCGCGGCTCGGACGCAGCCGGCTCGGACGCGCCTGGCGGTTCATCCGCGAGGACGAGGACGCCGCCGAGGCGATGGGCATCAACACGTACCGGGTGAAACTCGCCGCGTACGTCGGCGGCGCCATCTGGGGTGGCCTCGCCGGCATCCTCTTCGGCGCCCAACTGTCCGCCATCTCCCCACCGAGCTTCACCTTCCTGTGGTCGGCCCTCATCCTGATGGCCGTCGTGCTCGGCGGCATGGGCTCGACGCCCGGGGTGGTGCTCGGCGCCATCTTCATCAGCGTGCTGCCCGAGCTTCTCCGGGAGGCCGCGGACTACCGGTACTTCGTGTTCGGGATCCTGCTCATCGTAGTGATGATCTTCCGCCGGCAGGGACTGTGGCCGGCGCGGGCCGTGGAACGCCAGTCCCGGCGTGACCTGCGCAAGGCCGAGAAGCATGACGTGCGGAAGGCCGAGGAGGTAGCGCCGTGAGCACGCAAGGACTCGTACCGCTCCTGCGGGTGCAGGATCTGCACCTGGACTTCGGCGGCGTGAAGGCCGTCGACGGGCTGACCTTCCAGGTCAACGAAGGCGACCTCCTCTCCCTCGTCGGACCCAACGGCGCCGGCAAGACCAGCGCGTTCAACTGCGTCACGGGCTTCTACAAGCCCACCGGCGGCTCCATCACGCTGCAGGGCGCGGACATCACCGGCCTGCGGCCGTCCGCGATCGCGGCCCGGGGGATGTCGCGCACCTTCCAGAACCTGCGCCTGTTCGGTGAGCTGGCGGTGCTCGACAACGTCCGCGCCGGGATGCACCTCCGGCTGCGGCAGAACGCCCTCGACGCGCTCCTGCACACGCCGCGGTTCCGGCGCTCGGAACGGGAGGCGACCGACGAGGCGAACCGTTGGCTCGACTTCGTGGGCCTGCGCGGTGACCGCGGTGGCCTGGCGCGGAACCTTCCGTACGGCGAGCAGCGGCGCGTCGAGATCGCCCGCGCCCTCGCCCGCGGGCCCAAGGTCCTCCTGCTGGACGAGCCCGCCGCCGGCCTCAACCACGGCGAGAAGAACGAGCTGCTCGAGCTGCTGCACCGCATCAGTGGGCTGGGCACCGCCATCGTGCTCATCGAGCACGACATGGATCTCGTCATGCAGGTGTCGCGCCGGATCGTCGTGCTGAACTTCGGCCGGGAGATCGCCGACGGCACTCCCGAAGAGGTACGCCGCGACCCGGCCGTGATCGAGGCGTACCTCGGCAAGGACGACGAGGAGGAAGCCACGAGCGAGGAGATGATGAGCCGTGAGTGACGCCGCCAGCCGCTGGGCACTCGAAATCGACGCCCTCGACGTCCACTACGGCCGCGTCCACGCCCTCCGGGGCCTGACCCTGACCGTCGGCGAGGGCGAGATCATCACTCTGCTCGGCAACAACGGCGCGGGCAAGACCAGTACCCTCGCCACGGTTTCCGGTGTGGTGCGGTCCACCGGCGGCAGCGTGCGCGCGTTCGGCACGGACATCACCAGGGCCAAGCCCTGGGAGATCGTCGGCGCCGGGGTGGTGCACGTGCCGGAGGGGCGCCGCATCTTCCCCCGGATGACCGTTCACGAGAACCTCCAGCTCGGCGGTTACCTGGTGAACGACAAGGCCGCGGTCAGCCGCCGGATCGACGAGGTCTACTCTCTGCTGCCCCGGCTCGCCGAGCGGCGCAGCCAGCAGGGCGGGAACCTGTCCGGCGGCGAGCAGCAGATGCTCGCCGTCGGTCGCGCGCTGGTCGCCGGGCCCAAGCTGCTGATGCTGGACGAGCCCTCGATGGGGCTGGCGCCACTCGTGGTGGCCCAGATCATGGCCCTGATCCGCCGCATCAACGCCGACGGCACCTCGGTGCTGCTCGTCGAGCAGAACGCCCGTGCCGCGCTCAAGATCGCTCACCGCGCGTACGTGGTGGAGAACGGTGTGATCACGCTGGAGGGAGCGGCCCGCGAACTCGCGCGCGACTCCCGCGTGGTCGAGGCGTACCTGGGGGCCTGAGGCGATGCGGGACATCCGTGCCACCGACTACCACACCGCGGGAGAGCCGTTCCGCATCGTCACCGACGGCGTCCCGGAGATTCCCGGCGCCACCGTGCTGGAACGGCGCGAACACGCCCGGCGCGATGAACAGGTCGACGCGGTGCGCCGGCTCCTGGTCAACGAACCTCGTGGCCACGCCGACATGTACGGCTGCTTCGTCGTGCCACCCGACGACGACGGCGCACACTTCGGGGTGCTGTTCTGGCACAAGGACGGCTACTCGACGGCGTGCGGACACGGCACCATCGCGCTGGGTGCGTGGGCCGTCCGGAGCGGGCTCGTGGACGCCGCACCGAACGGGGAGACCGACGTCGTGATCGACGTACCGTCGGGCCGCGTCATGGCCACGGTCTCCTGCGTGGCCGGCGAGGTCCGCGGGGTCAGCTTCCGCAACGTGCCCGCGTACGTCCTGGGGCACGGCGTCGCCGTGGACACCAGCCGGGGCCCGGTATGCGCGGACATCAGCTACGGGGGAGCGATCTACGCCTCCGTCGACGCCGCGGTCCTCGGGCTGTCGGTCGACCCCGAGCATTACGGTGACCTGCTGGCACTCGGCCGCGAGATCAAATGGAAACTCAACGGGACGGAATGGGCCCGGCATCCGAGCGAACCGCGGCTCGACGGCATCTACGGCACGATTCTGTTCGAGGATCTGGGCCGACGATCCGACGGCCCACACCAGCGCAACATCACCGTCTTCGCCGACGGGGAGGTCGACCGGTCGCCGTGCGGGTCCGGCACCTCGGCGCGGGTCGCGCTGCTAGCATCATCGGGGCAACTCGCCCCTGACCAGGTGCTCACCCACGACTCGGTGGTCGGAACACGGTTCCTGGGCCGCGTCGTGCAGGAGTTGGAAGCAGAAGGCCGCCCGGCCTACGTTTCGGAGGTGCGGGGGATGGCCCACCGGACCGGTGAGCATCTTTTCGTTCTTGAGGCCAACGACCCCGTCGGACTGGGATTCACGCTGCGATGAAGGAGAAAAGGGCTGACACCGCGACCGGGCGCCTGGCCCCGGACGCCCTCTCTCTGCCCCAGTTCGGCGGCCGGCCCAACCTCCGGCAGGAGATCGCCCACATCCTGCGGGGCGCGGTCATCACGGGACAGATGCGACCCGGCGTGCTCTACTCCGCGCCGACCCTCGCCGAGCAGTTCGGTGTCTCCGCCACGCCGGTGCGCGAAGCGATGCTCGACCTCGCCAACGAGGAACTGGTCACGATCGTTCGGAACAAGGGCTTCCGGGTCAAGGAGCTCAGTGACCGGGACCTGGACGAGATCACGTCGCTGCGCGCACTGATCGAGGTGCCCACCGTGGCCGAGATCGCCCGGGCCATCAACGAGCCCACCCGGGCGGCGGTCGAGGAGCTGCGTCCGCTGGCAAAGGAGGTGGAGCGGCTCGCCGAAACCGGCGACCTCATCGGCTATGTCGAGGTCGACAGGCGTTTCCATCTATCGTTGCTCGCCCTCGCCGGCAACCGCCATCTCATCGACGTGGTGGGGAACCTACGGGCCCGCAGCCGCCTGTACGGCCTGCAAGGGCTCGCCGAGCGCGGCGAGCTGGGGCGCTCGGCCGCCGAGCACGAGCAGATCGTCGATCTGGTGGTGGCCGGCGACGCGCCGAAGGTGGCGGAGCTGATGCGACGCCACATCGGTCACGTTCGCGGCTCCTGGGCCGGCTACCACGAACCCTGACTGCCAGCCCTGCACTACGTTCGGCGCGCTCAACCGCGCCAGCCTGAGTGATCGTCGGCGAGGTTCCGGTGATGGTCCATCGGCTACGAGGAACCGAGCTCGACCTCCACCACCGGATCCTCAACACCTCAGCGTCCTTGTGACAGCTTCCGCGTGCCGCGGGCGTTCAGCACGATGGCGGTGGTGATCAGCCCCGCGCCGACGAGCCCGGTCGGGCCGAGACGATCGCCGAGGAACAGCGTCGCCAGGAGCGTGGCGACGAGCGGTTCCAGCAGTGCGATCAGCGCTGCCGTACTGGCCGGGGCGCTACGCAGGCCCCGGAAGTACAGGGCGTACGCCACCGCGGTGGGTGCGGTGCCCAGCAGGAGCAGCAACCCCACGGATGCCCGGGTCGGGACGAAGTCCATACCGGATGTCACTGCGGCCGCAGGGGCGAGCACGGCCGCGCCGATCGCGAAGCTCACGCCGGTGGCGGTGAGGTCAGGCAGACCGGCGACGGGCCGGGTGCCGATGAAGGTCATGGTGGCGAAGCCGGCTGCCGACAGCAGCGCGAATCCGGCTCCGGCCAGCACAGTCGTGGCGGCGAGGTCCCCGGACGGCGTGCCGACGAGCAGGACCAGACCGCTGACCGCCAGCGCCACCGTGGCGAGCATTCGCGTGCTGACCCGCCGCCGTCCGGTGATCCATTCGGCGGACAGGACCAAGGCAGGTGAGGTGCCGATCGTGAGGAGGGTGGCGAGACTGACGGTGGTAAGTGACACCGCGGCGAAGAAGCCGGCCTGGAAGACTGCGGCGAGCAGCCCGTTCACGAGCATCCTGGCCCAGGCGCGACGGCCGCGTGGCAGCGGCTGCCGGGTCAGACAGAGCCAGGCGATGACGAGCGCGCCGCCGGCGGCGAGCCGGTAGGCGGCCACAGCCAGCGGCGACAGCCCCGTTTCGTGGGCGAGGAGGCTGCCGGTGGGACCACCGGTGCCCCACAGCAGGCCTGCGAGGACAAGCGACCACAGGCCGGTGGCGGCGCGTCGGGCGGCCACCGGGTGTTCGGAGACAAGCATGAGGAAACGCTCCTGCGACAAGAGGAATTGGGGTCGCGGAAGCGGGGCGTACCGGACTCAGCGATGCACGGACCGCGCGTCCAGCCGGCACAGGCTGGACACGACGAGCAGAGTCGCCCCGCTCAGGAGCGCGGCGGGCTGATGATGTCGAAGGTCCGGACCATGATCCGATCCTAGCTACGTCGGTCGGACGACACGAACCTATTGTCGTGGGCGCCGAGCCAACCGGTCCTCCTGTCCACCTTGCAAGCGACGTTCGCCGCGAAACGATCATGATGGCGTCATCGGGACGGCCGGATTGACATCACATAGACGTACTGTTATCTGTTAACAAGGTTTGCTGACGCCCAAGGCGTCAGTCCGAGCCCGACGGACCCGCAGGCCCTCGACCGGGGGACGGCTCCTGCCCCTTCCCATCCCAGGAGAGCTGATGCTTCCCAAGCGGACAGTCGCCCACCTCGCAGCGGCGCTGCTGATGTCCGCCGCGGCGCTGGGCTACGGCCTGTCGTCGGCCAGCGCCGCGACGGCCGGGCCGATCACCGGCCTCGGCGGGAAGTGCGTCGACGTGGCCGGCGCCAACCCGGCCAACGGCACGCCGGTGCAGCTCTGGGACTGCAACGGCAGCGCGGCCCAGGCATGGACGGTCGGCAACGCCGACGGCTCGGTCCGCGCCCTCGGCAAGTGCCTGGACGTCACCGCCGCGTCCACTTCCGACGGCGCAAAGGTGCAGCTGTACGACTGCAACGGCACCGGCGCGCAGAAGTGGGCTGCCAGCAACGGCGCATTGGTCAACACCGGCTCCGGCAAGTGCCTCGACGTCACCGGCGGGAGCACGGCCAACGGCACCCGCCTGCAGATCTGGAGCTGCGTCGGCAACGCCAACCAGCGGTGGGTCCTGCCCGGCGGCGGCACCACACCCAGCCCGTCCGCCCCGGCCGGCGTCGCCCTCGACGACCCGGCGAAGAAGGACATCGCGATGCAGATCGTCTCGGCGGCGGAGAACTCCTCGCTCGACTGGCGCGCGCAGTTCTCCTACATCGAGGACATCGGCGACGGGCGCGGCTACACCGCCGGCATCATCGGCTTCTGCTCGGGCACCGGCGACATGCTCGAACTGGTGGAGGCCTACACCAGAACCAAGCCGGGCAACGTGTTGGCCGCGTACCTGCCGGCCCTGCGGTCCGTCAACGGCAGTGACTCCCACGCCGGCCTCGACCCGAACTTCCCCCGCGACTGGCGGACCGCCGCCACCGACCCAGTGTTCCGGGCCGCGCAGGAAGCCGAGCGGGACCGCGTCTACTTCAACCCGTCGGTCCGCGACGGCAAGACCGACGGGGTACGGGCGCTCGGCCAGTTCGCCTACTACGACGCGGCCGTGATGCACGGCTACGAAGGCATGCGCGCGATCCGCAGCCGCACCCTCACCCGGGCGAAGCCGCCGGCGCAAGGCGGCGACGAGCGGACCTGGCTGCACGCCTTCCTCGACGAGCGCGTCGCCGAGATGAGGAAGGAAGAGGCCCACTCGGACACCTCCCGCGTCGACACCGCCCAGCGGGTCTTCCTCAACAACGGCAACTTCGACCTGAACACGCCGCTGGTCTTCGCCGTCTACGGCGACCAGTACCGCATCGGCTGACGCCCCGCCTCTCCCGATCCGCTCCCTCGCGCCATGCGCCCGGACAGGCGCACCCCTTGCACGGCCGGCGCCGTTGACGCCGACGTACGCCCAGGCCGGCGCCGCGGCACCGTCGGCTGCCACACTGACCTCACCGTGACGGCGTTGACGTCGCCGACGCAATCAGCGCGTAGATCGCCGCGACCGCCCTACCATGGCCGACATGGCCATCGCTCGCTTCCCCAGCATCGTCATCGACTGTTCCGATCCTGCTGCGCTCGCCGGATTCTACGGCGCGCTGTTGGACTGGAAGGTCGAGGTCTCCTCCGACTGGGCCGAGGTCCGCGCGGAGTACGGTCAGTGCATCTGCTTTCAGCAGGTGGACGGGTACACGCCGCCGGTGTGGCCAACCCAGGAGCTGCCCCAGCAGATGCACCTCGATGTGATCGTGGACGACCTCGATGCCGCCGAAGCGGCAGTGCTCGATCTCGGCGCAACCAGGCACCCCCATCAGCCCGGCACGTCCTTCCGGGTCTTCCTCGACCCGGCGGGTCACCCGTTCTGCCTCTGCGTGAACTGATCCGGACAGGCGATCCTTCAGCACAAGAGGCCGTGGGCGGCTCGGGCGTGGTGTCGCGATCATCGGCGGTTTCGCGCGGCGACACACGGCGCCGAGTCACGCTGCGTGACGCGCGGATCGCGGCAGAAGCGGATGCGGGCATGACCCCGATCTGTTGACGGACGTACGGCACGACGAACGTTCCGCTCGCCGGTTCTTCCTCTGCTTAGATCGTTCTGACGATCGAGGAAGGGAACGGTACGCCGTGACGCCGGAGCTTCAGGAGCAGGAAGAACGCCTCCAGTTCGACCGCTTTGACCATGACGACGCCTGGGACCTGGGGACTCGCCTGGTCGAGCTGGCCAGAGAGCGCGGCCACGCTGTCACCGTCGACATCCGCCTCGGCGACCACCAACTCTTCCACTACGCACTGCCCGGCACCTCTGCCGACAACGACGACTGGATCGAACGCAAGATCCGCGTCGTCCGCCGGTTCGGACACAGCTCATACCTCGTGGGCCAGACCTACCGCGACCGCGGCACCACCTTCGAGGAGAAATCCCACCTCGACGCGGCCCGGTACGCCGCGCACGGCGGCTGCTTCCCGATCATCCTCAGGGGCACCGGCCCGGTCGGCACCGTCACCGTCTCAGGGCTGCCCCAACTCGACGACCACCGCCTCGTCGTCGAGGCCCTCGGACTCTTCCTGGATTCCAAGGGCGTTGAGCCTTCCGATCGCCGCCACGCCACCGCTGCTGACGCGTGAGTAACCACCGACCATGGCCCGAGGCAGCGGATGCGCAGTTGGACGAGGCCGCCCGCCCGGAACGTCCTCCCCATCTCGGTTCTTCGGGCCGGCCGAAGGACCAGGCGGCGGCCGACGCGTTTCCTGGCTTCGCGGTCGCCGTTCCCCATCCGTGACGTCCTGCACGTCACAATGGCTACGGCGGGTAGCGAAGCCATCCGCTCACGTGGACTCGGCCGGGATGAGATCGTGCTGTCGGCGAATACGAAGGCGCGGCCATCGAGGAGATCCACGTGCGGCCCGCCGAAATCTACGGCGCTTCGGTCGGCCGGAAGACGGTCTCCCGATCACCGCCAAGGTGATCGATGAAACGGGGTACGCCCTACGACGGTGTGGACGACGCCGCGCGCATTTCCAGCTGCCCGAGTTCGTGGGTGCAGCGAGTGAGGGCGACGTAGAGACCGTTCCAGCCTCGGGGCTCGGCGGTGATGCCCCGCGGGTCGACCAGCAGGGTGGCGTCCCACTCCAAGCCTTTTGCCTCGGTCGCGGTGAGCACCGGTATGTCGCTCAGCGCGGCTCGTAGCTCGGCGATGCGGCTGCCGGGGGCGATCACGGCGACCGTTCCGCCCGCCCACCGGTGCCGTAGGTCTGTCACGGCCTGTCTCGCGGCGGTAGGCAGCTCGGCGGGCGTGACAGTGAGGGTCCATGGGGTGATGCCGGAGGAGCGGACCGCACGTGGGGGAGAGTTGTGGCTGCCGGCCTTCTCGAGGACGGCGGCGGTGAGGTCCATGACCTCGCGGGGAGTGCGGTAGCAGATGGTGAGCTGTGCCGCAGTCCATCGTTCGCCGAGGGTTGCCTTCACCGCCTGGGCCCAGCTGGTGTGCAGGTGTGACGCCTCCACCTGATCGATGTCGCCGACCGCGGTGATGGATCGGCTGGGGCAGCGGCGCAGGACCATGTGCCATTGCATCTCGGACAGCTCTTGCGCTTCGTCGACGACGATGTGGCCGTACACCCAGCCGCGCTGGCCGCGGGCGCGCTCCGCGAGGAATTCGCCCTGGGGTTGCGGGTTGTCGGCGTCGCCGAGCAGTTCTGCCAGAGCGTCGAGCAGCGGGATGTCGCTCGCGGCCCACGGTGCCGGTTCGGCCACGACGAGTTCGATTTCCTCCGCAGCAAGCTCCGGAGCGAATCGGCCCAGCCGGGCGGAGCTGGTCAGGAGTTCCCGCAGCGCGACTTCGGGGTCCCGCGTCGGCCACCATGCCTCGATGAACCGAGCGATGCTCGTGTCGGCGGCGATTCGGTCGCGCAGTTCCTCAAGTTCCTCATCGGAGAGCAGTCCGTCGACATCGCTGCCGGTGGACGTGGGTTCGGGGAGGTGGTCGCGGTCCGTGCCTCTGTCGAATCGGGCGAGGATGTCCTCGTAGCCTTCCTCCATCTTCTCGAGCAGCGCTTCGCGCTGGTCGGCCACGGCATCGGCCAGCAGGTGGTGCAGCTGTTCGGCGAATGCCGCGCGGGCTCGGTGGTACGAGCGTCCCTGCGTCGCCGAGGTGGGCGCCCGGTCGACCGCTTCCGCGCTGATGAGGTAGAACTCGCCTTCCCAGCGCAGTTTCATCTCACGGGCGCGGGGCAGCAGCGATCCCGTGTAGCGCTCGAGCACGGGTTGCCACAGGGCGCGGCCTTTGATCTCGGAGACCCGCCGGCTCTCGGCGCGGCCCACGGCAATTCCCGGAACGAGGGTGTCGCATGTCGCCGACACGACGGCGGTCTCGCCGAGTGCGGGCAGGACCTGGGATATGTACTCCAGGAAGCGGGGCGATGGGCCGAGCACCAGGACGGCCTGGTCGGCCATCTGGCGATGGGTGAACAGCAGGTACGCCACCCGGTGCAGCGCGACGACGGACTTGCCGGTGCCAGGACCGCCTTGAACGATCAACGGGCCGGTAGCCTCGGCGCGGATGATCTCGTCCTGCTCGCGCTGCAACGTCGAGATCGCACTCGACATGCGGCCGGTGCGTCGCTCGTCCAGAGCCGCCAGGAGTGCACCCTCGCCGACCAGCTCGGAAGCCGTGGACCCGTCCAGCGGTTCGTCGTTCACATCCACCACTACGTTGCCCGCCGTGCGCACATGGCGGCGCCGCCTTTGCCCTTGCGGGTCGAGGGCGGTCGCGGTGTAGAACGGCCGGGCGGCCGGAGCGCGCCAGTCCACGACCAGAGAGTCCATGTTGTCGTCGCGGATGCCGACACGGCCCACGTGCCGCACCGCGCCGTCGAGTCCGTCCAACCGGCCGAAGACGAGGCCGTCCTGAGCCCCCGACAACTCCTCGAACTGCCGGCGGAGCACGCGTTGCCGACCCCGTTCTGTCTCGTCCAGAGCCTCGGCCGCCAGTTCGGCCTGCAACTGCTCCGCCAGGCGGTCACGCCGGGCAGTAGCCACGTCGAGGAAGCCTTGTTCTTCGGCAATAGCGGAGTGGCGGGCAGCCTCGTCCACGGTGACCGCTTCTTCCGAGGAGGTGGAGCGATGGTGTGTGTTCCGGCGCATCTGCACAGCCCTTTATTGGTGGGTCGCCTTGCCTTGACCAGGCCGACAGGAATCTGCCGGCAAGAGTAGGGGCTATGTCAGGCGTCGGCCAGTTCGCCGACTGTTAATTCGATTGGTCGAGACAGAGGTCTCAACGCCTTGAGAATCCGCTGTATGTGTGGCCTCTCTCGAATCTTGACTCTGTGCGTCCTGTGTGCCCCGGCGACGGTGGAGCAGGTGCAGTGCCGACGAATCGCGGCGTCGAGTGCGGTAGAAGCAAAGCGGAAAGCGATTCGAGCGAAGAGGTGCCGGCAGCAGAGCAAGCCTCCTGCAGCATCTAGTGCCGCATCAGGCAATGTTCGCCCTGTAGTTCGTGACGCGCCCGGTCGGGTTGCTGGCCGCCGCCATCGAGGAGGGCCGGTCCTCGATGGCGGCATCGTGGCCCGGCAGTTCCTATCGTCTGCTGCCGGCCCGACGGGTTGGCCTCACTTCAGGTGCCGGGCGAGGAATCGGCCCGCTTCGTCGCCTGCGGACTGCGGGACGCCGGTGTGCCCGCCCATGTTGGCGTGCAGTGTCTTCTCCTTGGAGCCGAAGGCGTCGAACAGGTCCAGGGCCGCCTGCCGGTCGTTCCCTTCGTCGTCCCACTGCAGCAGGACGTGCAGCGGAATGGTGACCCGGCGGGCCTCCTCGAACATGGCGCGGGGCACGAAACTCCCGGCGAACAGGACGGCGGCCGCGATGCGCGGCTCGACCGCTGCCAGCCGGGTCCCGATGGAGATCACTCCCCCCGAGTACCCGACCGGGCCGCCGATCTCGGGCAGCGAAAGGAGGGCGTCCAGGGCGGCCTGCCATTCCGGGACCGCCTTGTCGACCAGGGGGAGGATGAGGGCGTCGATGATCTCGTCGCTGACCGGCTCGCCGGCCTCCATCGCCCGGCGCAGGTCGGCGAGGGCCTGCTCGGCGGCGGGCCAACGGGGCCGGTCGCCGCTTCCGGGGAGCTCGATGGTGGCCGTGGCGAAGCCGTCCGCCGCGGAGTGTCGGGCTCGGGCCACCAGGCGGGGGTACGTCTTGCGCAGCCCGAGAGGAGGGGGGCTGAGTAGGATCAGCGGGGCCGGTGCGGAGGCGGAGGCGGGCGTCCACAGGATGCCGGGGATCTCGCCGAGGGTGAATTCGCGCTCGAGGACGCCGTCGTCGAGGCGTTGTTCGGCAGTGAATTGCATGGTCGTGCCTTTCGGGAGTGCTCATGAGACGGCGCTCCCGGACGACCTATCGCTATCGCCCGACCGTGACCCCGGAGGGGAGCACCCATGTCGATACTGCGTTCACGGGTACCACCTCCTTGTTCTCTCGCACGGCCTCCGGAAAGGTAGCAGTGGTCGCCGTGGTCCGCCAATGGGTTTTGCGGGCCTGTCCGGTCACGTGTCGGCCGGTCTCGAAGGCATCAAGCAGGCGCCGAGCTTCTTCCTGTTCAGCCACGGACCGATCACCCGTCGTCTGTCCAACTTCACGACGGCCAGTATCCGGGCGGATGCACGTCGCCCGTCGAGCGGCGTCGGTGCCGTCGAGGGTGAAGTAGCGCAGGGCCGTGAACTGGGCCTCGATGCGGTTGAGCCAGGAGTTGTTCGTCGGGGTATAGGCGATCTCAACGTTGTTCGACGCGGCCCAGTCGGCCACGCGGCGGCACTTGACCGGCTTGATGTCGCCGTAGAGTTTGTCCTTGCCCAGGTCATAGGCGCTGGGCGGACAGCAGTACCGTCTGCGCCCGCCGCCAGGTCACCACTGAACCACTGCCCCTGCGGATGATCCGCAGAAGCTTGGCGCCTTCGTCCTCGTCGATCTCGCGTACACGTACTCGTTCAGCCACCCGCACACAGATGACCGCCGCCCGGCAGACCGTGCGGGACCCCGGGCGGCGCGTCACATCACAACAGGGCAAACGTTGCCTGCTACGGCACTAGTTGGGCGACCGGATCGCGTCCCAGCCGGTGACGTCGCACTGACCGTGCTCGTTGTTCCCGGCAGCGACAACTGTTCCGTCCGCATGTAGTCCGAGAGTGTGGGTGGATCCGGCCGCCACCGCGACGATGTCGCGCCAGTCGGCTACGTCGCACTGGCCGGAATCGTTGCTGCCCACGGCCACGACCCGGCCAGCCGCGGTGACTCCGACGGTGTGGTAGCTCCCAGCCGCCACCGCCACAACGTGCCTCCAAGCACTGACGTCACAGGCGCCCGCCGATTGATCCCCGACCGCAAGGACGCGTCCGTCGTTGGTGAGACCGACCGTGTGAAGGTAGCCGGCGGCGACGGCGGCAACGTCACGCCACGTGCCGACCGCGCACTGCCCACGGCGATCGTTCCCCACGGCAACGGTGGTCCCATCGGCTCTGAGGCCCACCGAATGCCAGTCGCCGCACGCCAACGCCACGATCTCCCGCCATTGGCTCACGTTGCATGCTCCCTCGCGGAGCCGTCCCACAGCCAGCACGGTGCCGTCACCAACTAGCCCCAAGGTGCGGCGCCAGCCCGCGGCGATGAGGATCATGTCGCGCCATGACGCGACGTCGCACTGTCCGTCACCGTTCCAGCCCGTCGCCATCACAGTGCCGTCCGCGCGGAGGCCGACGCTGTGGGACCGTCCGGTGTTCGGCGCCGTATGCACGTTGCCCGCCGCCACCGCGACCACTTCGACCCAGTCCTCGACTCGACACTCACCAGATGTCCCCGTCCCGGCCGCGACCACGCTGCCGTCGGCACACAGCCCCAACGAATGTCGCCGTCCAGCAGCGATGACAGGACTACTCATGTGCACAGCATTACGGATTACCTGACCCTGGGGAGACCCAGCCCGCTCCAATCATGGCCCTGTGGAGCGTTAGTGAGTGCTGCTCGTGTCAGACTCCGCGGGTGCAGGTGAACGAGTTCTGGTCGCTGGTTGAGACGGCCCGCGAGGACGTGTCTGGCGGTGGCGGGGATTGGATGCCCCGTCTACTCGCCCTGTTTCCTGAGCGCGCACGTGGCGAGCCGTGATCCAGTGGTTGAAGGCGCGGTGGACGGCTACGTCGGATCGTGGAGCGGTGCTGGTACACGCTTCGTCGGCGGCCTTCCCGGTACGTTCGATCCGTTCACCCCGCGGGTACCGCGCATCGGGTTTCCCGCGGATGTCGGCCGAGCGGGTAGGACGGGTGAGAACATGGACCAAGGTGCTCGCGACGAGATGCTCGGCCGCCTGGCCGAGGCGGTCCGGTCCGTCACGGTCACACACCCGACGCGGGTTGCCATCGACGGACCACCCGCCGCAGGCAAAACCACGCTCGCCGACGAGCTGGCCGGCGTCTTGCGCAGACAGGGTCGCGACGTCATCCGCGCGGCAATTGACGATTTCCTCTTCCCCCGGGCACAGCGTTACCCGCGCGGCGAGTACTCGGCCGAAGGCTGCTACTTCGACACCCACGACTACAACGCGCTGAACCGCGTCCTGCTCGATCCGCTCGGTCCGGGCGGAGGTCGACGTTTCCAACACGCGGTCTACGACCGCACGGCGGATACCGTGCTGTCCCCGCCGGTCACGACCGCCCCCGCTGATGCCGTGCTGGTCTTCGACGGCGTGTTCCTCATGCGCCCGGAACTGATTGATCGGTGGGACCTGCGCGTCTTCGTGTCGACCGCGCTCGAGAAGACCGTGGACCGTGCTGTGATCCGAGAGCGCCGGGTGTCATCTCGGGCCGAAGTCGAACGACGCTGGCGCGAGCGGTACATCCCCTCCCAACAGTTCTACTTCAATACGGTCCGCCCGACCGATCATGTCGACATCATCGTGCACAACGACGAGCCGCGGCAGCCGGCCTGGGAGACCCGGACACACTGACCGCACTCAATTCGGTACGTCCGGCCGCGCTACTCTCACCGGATTCGTCGACCGGCCGGAGTGGATGCCGGTGCGGCGGCGCGGCCCGGCGTCGCCCGCATGACGACTGACGGCAGTGCAAATCATGGCGGACGGGCCGATTCCAACCACGGCGAGGGGACGTCGATGACCATGCTGGAGACCATGATGACGCAGGTGCCGGCGCTGATCGGCGTTGTGGTCGGCACTGTCGGCACGATCATCGCCACGACAGTGGCCGAACGGGCCCGGTGGCGGCGCGGTCAAGTGGTGCGATGGGACGAGCGGCGGCTGGACGCCTACGCCGATTTCACGCGTGCCGTGAAGGAGATCCACCTGCTGGCGCTGGGAATGCTCAGCGCACACCGGCCCGGCGCCCGTACCCCGGTACTTGGCCGCGAGGAGGGTTTAGCCCGGTTGGCTGAGGCGGATGTGCGGCACACGCTGACATGGGAGGCGGTTCTGCTTCTCGGTGATGAGGTCACCGTAGGGGCGGCCTCCGCGTGGCGTCACGCCGTACGAGCGCTGGAGCAGGCGGCGCGTTCCTTGCCGGACACGCCCGACGATCTTACGGACCTGGTTCGGCGGGCCGATGAGACTCGTGACGGCTTCTACCGGGCCGCGCGAGGCAGCCTCGGTGTCCGCGGCGGCATCGTCGACCAGGTGCGGCGGCCAGCCGACAATCGGGTGAGCCCCTCGCCTCTGACGTAGTTCCTGGGCACGAGCTGGTCGCGGGTGCCTGTTCCGGTGTTCGTCGGCGATCTGGCGTAGCGTCCGGGCGAGGACCTCATGCTCATGGGACCGAACGGGACGAAGGCCGTCAGGCCCGGTCTGCCTGAAAAGGATGACGCATCCGGGACGGTGCTTGGGTAGCGTCCCGGGCGTGATCGAGCTTGTCGAGCGGCATACGGTTCTCGCCGTTGTGGTCGGGTCGCGGGCGTACGGGCTGCATGGCCCGGGCTCCGACTACGACCGGCGTGGTGTGTATGTGGCACCGACACGGGCATTCTGGCGCCTCGACAAGCCGCCCACCCATCTCGACGGTCCGGCGGTGGAGCAGTTCTCCTGGGAGTTCGAACGCTTCTGCGTCCTAGCCCTGCAGGGCAACCCGACGGTTCTGGAGGTGCTCTGGTCCCCGCTGGTCCAGACGATCACCGTCGACGGGGAACGGTTGCTGGCGGCGCGGCAGGCGTTCCTGTCGAGGCGGGTGGCGGAGACCTATGGCAGCTACGCCCGGGATCAGCTCAACCGGGTGGCGGCCCGCCGCGAGCGCACCGGCGAGACGAATCACAAGCAGGCTATGCATATGATCCGGCTGCTGGTCGCCGGGGCGCACGTGCTGCGTACCGGGGAAGTGCTGGTCGACGTTCGTCACCTGCGTGACCGGCTGCTCGCGGTGCGGCGCGGCGAGTTGCCCTGGGATGAGGTCGCCGCCTGGGCGGCGGACCTACTCGTCGAGCTCGGCGACGCAGCCGCCGGCACCGGGCTGCCCGAACAGCCCGACCGGGATGAGGTGGATCGGCTGCTCACGGCCGTGCGGGAAAGGAACCTGTCGTGACCACCGAGGTGCCGTCGTGGGCCGCCGAGGCAGCCCGCGCCCTGCCCCGTCCGCTGCTGTTCGCCACCGTCAGCGGTGCGCATCTGTATGGGTTCGCGTCCATCGATTCCGACCTGGATCTGCGGGCCGCGCACCTGCTCTCGCCCGAGGAGGTGGTGGGGTTGCGCACCGGGCCGCAGACGTTGCAGCACGTGGGCGTGCGCGATGGTGTCGAGTTGGACGTGGTCAGCCACGATCTGCTGAAGTTCGCCAAGCTGTTGAACAGCCGCAACGGGTACGTCCTGGAGCAACTGCTGTCGCCGCTGGTGGTTGTGACCACCGCGGTGCACGCCGAGCTCGTTGCGCTGGCCCCGCGACTGGTCACCCGTCACCACGCGCACCACTACCTCGGATTCGCGGCCACCCAGGAGAAGTTGTACGCCAGGACCGGGCAGCTCAAGCCTGCGCTGTACACGCTGCGGGTCCTGCTCACCGGGATCCACCTGATGCGGACCGGCCGCGTGGAGACGGAGCTTGGTGTGCTCGGGACGAGGTTGGCGTACGTGCCGGATCTCATCGCCGCCAAACGGGAGGCCGAGCACGGACCGCTCCCCGCGGGCGCCGCGGAGCGACTCGCCACTGATGTGCCGCGGCTGCGCGCCGAGCTGGAGACGGCCCGGGATACCTCGGCGCTGCCCGAGCGTGTAGACCCGGCAGCCGTGGACGCGCTGCACGACCTGGTGGTGCGTACCCGACTGGGTTGAGCTCGTTTACGCAGGTCAGCTGCCGGCACTCGTCCGGCGGTCCACTGACGGCAATCAAGAGTGCCTTGCTGCATCGACGTTCGGCTCTGGATGTCGTCGGGTGGCGTCGGCATGCTTCCCGGAAGCTGAGACTCGAATCCATCGGCAGCCTTCCGAGCGGGGCTTCCTGCTCGATGAGCCCTTTGGCGTACCCGAAAGCGTCAGCAACGGCGGCTCCGCTTCACAGGCCGACGACGTCCGCTCATGCCGAGTAGAGCGCGCGTTGGACCAGCGTGAGGACGCGGGCCACGACTTCTTGTGATGCGGGTAGCCTGTCGTCGGTGAAGGATCGGGGGCGTATTCGTGGAGTGATGTTTGACGCCGGCGGTGTCCTGACGCGCCCGATCGGTGGGCGGTGGAATCCCCGGTACGACTTTGAAAGCATCGTCGCGGCGCACCACCCCCACGTGCGGGAGGACTCGTTCCCGCAGGCCATCGATATCGGGCAGCGTTTCCTGGACGCGGGAACGGCAACGGCGAACCGGACCGACTATCACCGGACGATGCTGGCGGTGCTCGGCATCGACCGCCCATCCGAGCAACTGCTGCGGCAGTTGGAGGCTCCAGCCGTGGGCCCCGTGATCGAGACCTACCCCGACGTACGACGCGTCCTCGACCAGCTCCAGTTGTGGGACGTTCGCATGGCGGTCGTCTCCGACACCTGGGTCGGGCTGGAGGAAATGTTCGCCGAGCTGGGCATCCAGCACTACTTCGAAGGCTTCGCGATCTCCGAAGTTCTTGGCTGCCGTAAGCCCGACCTGCGGATGTACGCCGAGGGCAACCGCCTACTCGGTCTTGAGCCGCACGAGTGCCTGTTCATCGACGACGACCCGCAGCTCGTGACCGCTGCCATGGATCTCGGATATCACGGCGTCACGCTCGACCGCGATGCGCAGCGTGGTACCGCGAGCGATGTCATCGTGTCGTTGGACGAGCTCCTGCCCATCATCGGGACAGGGCGCGCCGCTGACAGGGATGGATGAGCCGCGCCAAGATCGAACGCACTGATCCGTCGCCGTGCTCAGCTTCGCTGCCGCCTGGGCCGTGGTCGTGGATGATCTCTACGATCATGTCGAACAGCGTCTGCCCTTGGCCACGCTTCGCGTTGCTGACCCTGGCCTCGATGCTCGCGCGGTGCGATGGGTGGCAGGTGAGAAGGATCTGCTCCAGCCATCGGACCGTGGCGTCATAACCGAGCGCGACCCGGGACGAGTCAGAGTTGACCCACCTGAGCACCCATGCGGTCTCGGGGGTGCCGAAGCCTCCGCGGAGGATGTCGTTGAAGGCATCGAGGCTTCCGTTCCAGGTGCCGTGACAAAGCAGCTGCGAGAACTCGTGTACGAAGCCGGCGAAGTCGACGAACGAGGCTCCGTCGATGACGAGCACGGGAAGGCCAGCGCTCTGGTTGGTCACGATGCAATTATGAGCGATCCACAGCATCCGGATCTGCCGCCGACCGGGCGTGCAATGCGCGGACGCGCGGTCGTGCCGATGAGCGGTTGCGTCGGCAGCGGTCAACCAGCGTGCGGCTGGCATGCCCAACGGATAGACGAAGGGGTAGTTCTCGGGACGTTCCCGGACTGAGGTTCGCTGTCGCCACCGTCGTCCCGACGCGGCGGTTGACGCCTCCACACACTGCGACTTGACGCATCCCGAGTTCGTGATGGGCGACCTCATCCGGCCGAATCAGTCGTCAGCGCTCCGCCTGTCGTGCGAGCGCCGCCGGCGATCGGACAGGGCTGTCGTTCAGTGCCCGAGAGGGCGGTAGCGAAGGTGTACGACGCCGTTTCGGAATCGGCGCTCATCGAGGAGCTCAAGGTCGGCGCGCATGCCGGTCGGCAGCCCTGGCTTGCCCCCGCCGACGACAATGGGCAGGATGAACAGCTGGCACTCGTCGACCAGCCCTGCCGTGAAAGCCTGCGTCGCGAGGTCGGCACCTCCTACGGTGAGATCGCTGCTGGCGGTGGCCTTCAGTTCGTGTACCGCGGCGGGGTCGAAACGGCGTTCGAGTCGAGTGTCGGCAGTTGACACCGCGGCGAGGGTCGTGGAGTAGACGACTTTGTTCGCCGCCTGCCAGGCGCTCGCGAAGTCCGCCGTGAGGTCCGACTGCGCGGCCAGGGCGGCGTTGGTTTCCCAGTGGGCCATCGATTCGTACAGGCGCCGACCGTAGAGGAACGTGCCCACGGACCGCAGGAGGTCGGTGGTGAACGCGAATACCTCGTCGTCGATTGGGAACCAGTCGAATGCGCCGCGCTCGTCCTCGATGTAGCCGTCAAGCGACACGTTCGTCACGTAGATCAGCTTGGCCATGCCTCTACCTCCCGGTGCACGTAGGACCCGATCGGGATGTCACCGTCGCCTGCTCGCCGGTTGAGCATCACGTCTGCTTCGGGTCGGGCGGAAGAATCCGCCTCTCGCCCGTTCTACGAACGACTCGGCCCGGATCCGACACCATCCCGAGAAAAAGCTCCACGGGATCGTCGGCCGGTCGGCGTACGCCAGCGGTGTCCGCTTCTGCCGCCGATCGGGCGTGGCCTGGGCGGACGCCCGGTCGTGCCGAGAAGAGTGCGTTACGGAGTGACATTCCTCGAGCGATGCCGGGCGGCTGAATCCCCGGATCCGGATACGCACGTCGCCCGTGTTGGCTGGCTGCGCTCCTGCGCAATGCCGAACCGGTGGTGCAGCCACGGCCTGTGATTTCCCTGTGTGGACGGCCCCTCAGCATTCGCGGCCTCGGTGGAGCGGTTCCTCGCACGTAGCCAGACGGCAGGCCACGCAGGTCACTCCGACCGCGTTTGGCTTCAGCTCGCGTACGCCTGCATTGAAGTGATCATGGCCTGGTCGTCGAACGTCATGGTGTCGATGACCTCTCTGGTGGGGCCCTCGGCTGGTGTGGCGCGGAAGTGGAACGCGGCGTGGTGGTCGGCGATCGCCACCATGACGAGTTCCATCGTCCGTTGCTCGGTGAGCACGCCGGCAAAGTGCTGCTCGATGGCCGTTCGGCCGGTGACCGGGGATCCGCCGGCGGGGTCATGCAGGCGGGCATCCGGTGTGTAGAGATCTGCCAGTGCGGTAGCGTCGGCGGCGCCGACGGCGGCGAGGTGAGCCTCGATGGTGGCCCTGATCTGCTCCGTGCTGGCCACGATCAACCGGCGCTTTCCGCCGAAGGACCCGCAGCCGAGGCAGGTCGCCCTCGCCGGTCGAGGACGACGCAGAGGACTCCGGTGTAGCCGGTCGTCGGATCTCCGTGCAGGGCCAGGATCATCTGCTCACCGCCGTCGGCGAAGATGCTGTCGGTGGCGTTGGTGGTGTCGCGCCGCGGCCGGCCCCGATAGGGCGGGCGACTGAACACCTCGTCGGTGACCGTGTCTGGGAAGTAGAGCTGCGTGGTCACCGAGCGGTCGCCGAGGTGCGCGATGAGGTGGATGTGCACCGTGCGGCTGGCGTACCAGCCCGGGTAGATCGTGTTGAACGCGCACATCCCGCGCTCGTCGGTGCGCTGGCTGCCCCGCAGGTACGTCTCACCGGCGGCGATCACATCGTGCGGCACCGACTCCGAGGTGACCACCTGTCCCGGCCTCGCTTCGAATGGCTGGAAGCCGGAGTATCGGCCCACGTGGTCGGCCTGCCAGACCTCGACGAGGACGTCCGCGAGGGGGGTGGTGGCGTCGGCCGCCAGTAGGCGTAGCCCGAGGCGCAGCGGGAGACCATCGCGGTCCTCGGTGATCTCCCGACGCTCGGGATGCACAGCTCGGTGGTATGGGCCCTGCGTCTGCTCGACCAACAACCGGCAGGTGACTCCGGTCGAGGCCAGTAGTTCGACGAGGTCCTCCTCCACGGTGCCAGTATGGTCCGCCGTTCGTTGCGGCGCCCGCGGTTTGCCGCCCGCCACCCGCGTAACCGATGCTTCTGCCCACGCGGGCGGTGGTGGCAGATGAGACACCCGACTACTTCGAGCCCGAGGGCGGGCGCGGATCGCTTGATGTCTCAGCTGAGAACGATGGGCGGGCCGAGGTCGACCACTCCGCCGATTCTCGCGACGATGCCGGATCCGGTACGGGTCGCGCTCGCGGAGATCGATGATGGCATCTTGAGCGTGTCACCCTGGTGGACTTCGATGTCGCCGTTGCCGGAGGTGTCGAGGAGGTGGGCGGCGAGGCAGCCGACACTGTTGGCGTTCGCGATGTCCTCGTTGACCCCGATCGCGGGGGCGAACATGCGGGCTGCCGCCGTTCTTGTGGTCGGCGAGAGTGCGTAGGTGAAGCAGCCGAGATACCCGAGCCGCCGGCACTCGGTTGCCAGCCGATCGAAGTCGGGCTGCATGGACTGCAGCGTCCCGTGATCCTGGACGGGGACGAGCAGTCGTGGCGTGCCCGGCGAAGCGACTCGTACGCCGGCGGCGATGTCCGCTCGTTGCAGGCCGAGGGCCGCGATGATGCGACCACCGGTGGCGTCGCCGTCGTCGGCCAGGGCGATGGCGCCTTGGTCGAACCAGACTTCGACGCCTTCGCGACGGCGGATGGCGGTCGTGGCGAAGGTGCGGCCAGCGGTGTGCTGGCGCCCGTGGTGTTCGGTGGCGCCGCTGCGGTGCAGTAGGACGGCTTGCGCGGCGATGGTGCCATGGCCGCAGTTCGTGAGTTCCCCGGCGTTGGTGAAGAAGCGCACCGTGGGCGTGCCGGCTGTGCCGGTGTCGACGAACGCGGTGTGGGAGGTGCCGGTCCTACGGGTGATGGCGTGCCGGTCGCCGTCGGTGAGCGTGGCGTCGTCGATCACGACCGCGGTGGGGCTGCCGCCGTGCCCGTCGCGGGTGCAGGCGTTCACCACTGCCACCGGTGGGCCGGCCATCAGGTGGGTGTGACGTCGGCGAAGCGGGGAGCACCGGCCTCGAGGTCGACGCGAGCGGCGCGGGCGGCGAAGCAGATCGCGTGGTACCACCCGCACAGCAGGAGCACGTCGAGCAGTTGCCGCTCGTCGAACGACTCCTGCGCGGATCGCCACAGTGCGTCGTTGATGTCGCACGAGTCGTGCAGGGCGTCCACCATCCGGATGAGCGTGGCTTCGCGGCCGGCCGTCCAGCAGGGATCGTCAGGGCGCCCGTGGGTGAGCGAGGTGACCTCGGCCGCCGTGAGTGCAGCGCGGTCAGCGAAGACCATCACGTGGACGCCCCACTCGTATTCGCAGCCGCAGCGCGCGCAGGTGCGCAGGATGGCGATCTCCCGCTCTCGGAGTGTCAGGGTCAGGTCACGGCCGAGTTCATACCTGCCCAAGTGGCTCATCGCGACGGTCATCGGCAAGTTCTTGGCCAATGTCCGGAAAAGGCCGATGGGAGGCACGCCAGCCGGCGTCATCGTGGCGAGTTGTGCCGCCACGTCTGGCGTGAATGGCGGTTCGAGCGCTGGGATGCGGGCCACAGCCCCCTCCAGGTGATTCGGATTCAGAAGCACCGTAGCGATTTGGTTTCCGAAGCGCCAGGGGTCGGCGCTTCAGGGTTCAGTGTTCGCCGTCCTCGCCCAAGGCCGAGGCCCACGCGTCGGACCAGCGGGCGAGCGGGCGCAATGCCTGGTAGGCGCCGCGGCCCAGCTCGGTGAGCGTGTAGGCCGCGTCCGGCTGCTGGGCGACGAGGCGGGCGTCAAGGAGCTCGGTCAGCCGTTGCCGCAGGACGCTGGAGGACATGTTGTCGCAGCGCTGCTGCAACGCGCGGAACCCGACCGGCTCGTGCCGCAGCTCCCAGACGATGCGCAGGTTCCAGCGGCGGCCGAACAGGTCGAGGGCGGCCATGAGGGGTCGCCCGGTGCTCGATCCGCGTACCGGCCGGCCTGGCCTGGGTGCCGTCATCGCCTGTGCCGCCCCTCTTGATGCTTCGAACTTCGATACAGTACCGTCCGCTGTGGTGATTCGATTTCCGAAGCGATAGGGGAAGGCTTCGTGAGGCGACTGCGCGGCGTGGCGGTGCGATGACGCTCCCGCCGCTGCCGGAGAAGGACCACCACTGCGAATCGTGTGGTCTGCGATACGGCGACTTGACCCCGTCGGCGGCCCTCCGGTCGGCGCTGGAGTACGCCTGCCATGTCCGCGACGTCTACGACGTCTACGAGACCCGGGTTCGCCGCGCGCTGACCGAGCACGAGCCCACGCTCGAGCCGATGCGCAACGACGAGGGCGCCGCACAGCGCGCCTACAACCAGCAACCGCTGGCCGCCGTACTGCTGGACCTCGAACGGAACGCTGACCGGTTCGCCGCCCTCGCGAGCGAGATCAGCGAACCGCAGTGGAGCCGCTGCGCCGTCCGGCTCCCTCGGGAACGCCGCTGCGTCCTGTGGATGGTGCGGCAGGCCGCGCACGAAGGGCTGCATCACCTCCACGACATCGGCGCGGGCCCTACCGACAGGGCAGTGTTGTTCGACGTCGACGGCGTGCTCGTCGATTCGTACCCCGCGTACCGCCGGATCTGGAGCCGATGGGCGGACCACCGCAACCTCGATCCAGATCTGGTCTGGTCACACACCCACGGCCGCCGGGCCGTGGACACCATCCAGGTGGTGGCGCCACACCTCGACGCCGCCGCCGAATACCGGCTGATCAGGGAACTCATGACCCACGAAGACGGCAACTTTCCCGTGTACCCCGACGCCGCCGCCGTGTTGGGCCTGCTGAAGGACCGGCGGTGGGGCGTCGTGACCTCAGGCCGAACGGCCACGGTCCTACACCGCCTGCGTGCCGGTGGGCTACCCGATCCTCCGGTCCTGGTCGACAGCAGCCAGGTCCGACGCGGCAAACCCGATCCGGAGGGCTACCTGCGCGCGGCCCAACTCCTCAACGTGGCGGCGTCCGACTGCCTGGTGATCGAGGACGCTCCCGCCGGCGTAGCAGCAGCCCGTACCGCAGGCATGACGGTGATCGCCGTACGCACCACCCACCGTGACGACGAACTCGCCGACGCACACCACCGCGCCGACACCCTCAGCGACGCCATCCCCCTCATCACCGACTGGCTGGACAGGACGCACCCGTAGACCAAAGGAGCCGAACGATTCGATCTGATCGTCGCCGATGCGGGCCGTTGGCTCCGTGCCCGCGATCCGCGCCGCCCAACCCAGGCTCACACCGCCGTCGTCGAAGGCAGCCGGTGTTCGCGGTGGTACCCGTACAGGCAACGGCTCGAAATCCCCGGGTGTACCGGTCGCCAGCTACTCAACGGAGGTTCTCATGCACAAGCTGGTGGTCCTGTACCCCCACCCCGCCGACCCCGACCACTTCCGCGACCACTACGTGACCAACCACCTTCCGCTGGTCACCCGCCTGCCCGGGCTGCTCGCGTGGCGCTACAGCTTCGACGTCGCAGCCACACAGGGACAAGCGCCATACTTCGCGATCTTCGAAGCCGAATTCGCTGACGCTGCGACCATGAACGCGGCGAGAGCGTCGCCGCACGGCCAGCAGGTGACCGCCGATGTCGCCAACTACGCCACCGGTGGTGCGGTCGTCATCCACTACACGGTGCAACACGGCACCGGCTGAGCCTGATCCCGGACGAAGCGCCCCACGTCCAAAGAGCGCCACCTCGGCCTCGACACCAACGGCGCCACGAGTCGGAGTGTGTCGACGAGGCCGGCCGACAACAGGGCGTTGCCGAGTCGCGCACTCCCGTGGATCTGGAGCTGGCTCGTGCCCTATCTGGACAAGCTCTTCGTCCCGCGCACCGCTGACTGGCTAGGTCTCGCTCCGGGCGTTTCGTCGACCGTGCCGGTGAGACCAGGTGGTCTTGAACCGCTGATCGCCGGTGGGCGCGCCGGTGGGCAGCGCCCCCCGTCGGACGACGTGTCCCCTAGAAGCTGCGTGGCCACGCGACGGCTTGGTGGTCCGCTTCTCGCAGTAACAGGAGCCGCCTGCACGGGGGTGGGTCCGGCGGTTGCGCACGGGTGGGTCCCACTGTCGCGGAGAAGGCCAGTCAGGGGACGCGTGACCGAGCGACATCCGCATCTGCCGACCGGGTCACAGACGGTGACCGCTTCCCCCGGCGTCCTGCTTCCGGACGTGCCGAGAACAATGCGCCCCTGTCGCGCGGAGGAACGTCCGGTCTCGCTACGCTTTTCCTGTGGCTGATCTGCCAGAGACGCGGTGCGTTCCGGTCGTACGTGCGGACTTCAGCGACGACGGTCTGTGGGAGCAACTCAAGGACGAGATCGTCAGCCCCACGGAGGAGGGTTTCGTGGCCGGTGTCGAGTTCGTCGAGGACCGAGCGCTGATTGGCCTCAGCGAGACGGCAATCGCAGCCGGCTATCCTCGCGCTTACCCGCGTCGGTACCGGCACCCGGTCGTGTTCGTCGTCGACACCGTCACCGTCTCGCTGCCGGAACGTCCCCTGCTCGTGGTCAATCTGAACGACGGGGACGAAACGGGTCCCTTCAGGACGCTGCCACGGCAGGTCCAAGCGATCGAAAACAACCTGTCGATCGCGAACATGGACTTCTTTGAGTTCGCGCGGTCGGCAGGCCCGGACGGCGTCTTTCGAGGCTTCTGAGCACAATGCCGTCCGGCACACCGCCGCGCCCGGATGCACTGACCTGCCGCGGGACGCGCCCCGGCGTCCGGCCATCCGTCGCGCTCCGTTCGCAGGGTGGAAGACGGTAGAGCACACCCATGGCCGTGGTCTTGGGCAGATGAAAACAAGTAGCCGAGATTCGGTGTGCAGCCGTGCCGGGTCACTGGTGCTGTGGCTCGCTGCGGGACGCGACTATAGGGCCGCCAGCCAGGCATGGCCGGGATGCACCTGTGCCAGCAGCCTGGACAGCATCTGGCGTTGGGTCGGAGTCAGCAGCGGCAGCGTGCCGTCGAAGTCGGCCTGGTCTTTTGGGCGTACGTGCTTGGCCTTGAAGAGCAGAACGAGCTCAGGGACCAAGTATGGGATCCGGTTCGGGGTGTGCCGGATGATCTCTGCGTAGGGCCGCCTGATCGTCTCGTCTCTCCGGCAGATCCAGAAGTCGCCGTCGTGCGGCTCACGGAAGACATCGAGTAGATAGCGTCCCGTCGCCGGGTCGCGCAGCCACGTTTGTCGAGTGGCACTCAGCACCTGCGGCGTCGCTGATTCCCAGATCCGAGCGTCGCCGACCGCGTCGAAAGCGAACTCGGCAAAGCGCTCGCGAATCTCCTGGAATTGCCCGCCCGGCACGCCGATCTCAATGTCGTGGTGCTCGCGGGTTTGGCTACCGCGGAACAGGTCCAGAGCCCAACCTGCCGCCACGTACCAAGGCACGGAGATTCCGGCCAGGCGGCGTGCGACATCCTGCGGCGTCCAGCATCCCGCCCAGCGGGCTTCGAGTGCCTCGACGTCGCCGGGCGACACCTCGATACCGCCGCTGGGCAACTGGTCGCTCATCCGCCGAACATATCCGGGTCGGCTTCCGCCTCGCCCCAGGCATCCTCATCTGGCTCCCCTCTATGTCAATAGACCGGGTTCAGGGCGTTAGGAGAGGTGCGCTTCCGGGAGCGGATGGGCCGGCGTAGCGTCGGTGTTGCGGGTCCGGGAAGTGGCTGATCCGAAGTGTCG
>NZ_JAMWEG010000021.1 GCF_025460765.1 Micromonospora sp. MA102 | reverse complement strand
CGCCCTCATCGCCTCCCCCGGCGCTCGCGCCTACTACGACCAGCAACGCCACCGAGGCATCAGCCACCACGCCGCGCTACGCCAACTCGGCAACCGCCTCGTCGGCATCCTCCACGGCTGCCTCAAACCCGCACCGCCTACGACGAAACCACCGCCTGGCAACACCGCGAACAGCACGACCAACCGGCTGCTGCTTGACACCCAAAGCTCATGGGATGTCTGTCAGCTATCGCTCCCGGTCCCGGCACCTGCAGCGGTTGAGAACGCCGGGGTGGCGTCCACTCGCCCATCGAGCCGCTGTACCAGGAGGTGGTCGTCTTCGTGCCAGATCGTTTCGCCAGGATGGACGAGGACCGGTCGGTCCAGCATGAAGTGGCACCAACGATCGACCAGCGTGAGGCGGTCGGCCTGTTCGCGCAACGCTGTCCCCTCCTCCTGGCCGTGCTCTTGCTCAGCAGCATCGGCCAGGCGATAGGTGAGCTGCAACAGATGGCCTGGCGGGTGCCGACAGAGCTCCTGGGCGGACCGCAGCCAGCCACTGGTGCCACTGCTGGTGAAGCACTGTGCCAACCCAGCCCACAGCGAAGATGGTACGAGGCGATGATCTCGCGAACATCGAAGTTGATGGAATCCCGCGACGCCGCTGATGAGGCGCAGCAGTTGAAACCGCCTTGCGCCGGTGCCGCATTGTGGGCCATTGTCGTTCCATGATCTCGTACCGGAAGGGCGGCGACGCCCTGGCGCGATGAGCGCCCCCGCGTGGCGCAACGACGCCGCGAAACCTCCACAGGCCGTTCGCAGCGGCAAGCCTCACGAGCTGTGGCAGCAGGCCATCCCGATCCGCCAGGAATGGCTCGACCACGCCCTGTCCACGCAGCCGGCCGACAAGTCGACCGCCGAGCGCTGCCTGACCGCCCTCTACGCCAGGGCATCGCGGCCGCGACCCCGGTTCGAATGGGTCGACTCGCCAGACAAGGCGCGCCCCCTGATCACCGGCTGGACCACCCTCGATCAGCTCTACGAGCGCATCCGGGATCCCCGGCCGCGCGGGATGCCACCGCTGGCAAGCGACATTGCCATGATCGCCTCCCAGTTGCGCGGCACGCTGAGTGCGGGCGTCACTCACACCGATCCCGAACTGTCACCCGTGCGCACGAGCAGGACCAAGGAACCATGGCCCGAACTGGCGCCGCTGCAGGCGCTCGACAGCGGCGTTCCGCTCGCTGTCGTGCTGCACCAGGGCGTACGCACGGCATTGCACCGCAGCCTCGCGCACGGGTGCTACCTACCCGTGCGTGCGGCGCTCGCGGGCGACGGCCCGGTACCCGTGTGCTGGTACGGGCAGCAGGACGCGTCCTGGATCGCCTACTACGACCTGCTGCATCGACTCGGCCTTGCCCGGTACGGGCCGGACGAGACCGAACACCTCAACGCCTGGGCCGGCCTGGCCCGCTCCTGCGGCTGGTGGTGGCCCGGCGAGGACGTCTGCGTCATGGTGGACCGGCCCGAGGCGATACGAACCGAGCCGATCCCCGGAACAGTGCACAAGCAGATCCGACTGCAACCTCGCGGCCTGCGCTACCGCGACGGCTGGCAACCACTTCTGAGCAGGTGAGCTGAGTCGATAGCCGGCCGGGACGGACGCCCACCAGTCCCGGCCGGCCCGCTCCGCATTCTGCAACCCTGAGAACGCAGTCCAGCAGGACAGCCGAACCCCGGCGGAGAGCCGGTTGCGGTACGGTCCGCGTCACGACAACGTTGAGCGCGGGACAGCGCACCGCCGATGGAAGAGGACCGCTGCGTGGGCATGGTGTTGATCGGACGCAGATTGTCGGCCGAGGAACTGGCGATGGTGCGCGCCGATCCGACAGCGGTCGACGCGCTGCTCTACGGCGACCTCGACGACGATGAGGCCGAGATGCCCGAGCCGGAGCTGGATCTGGACAAGTCTTGGCATGGCCTCCACTACCTACTCACCGGCACTGACTGGCAGATCGGTGTGGGTGCCGGCGCAGCCATCCTCGGCGGCGCCGAGATCGGCCAGGATGGCGGATACGGTCCCGCTCGGCTGCTCGACCAGGACATGGTCCGCGCTGTGGCCACCGCGCTCGACGCGCTGGACGTGGAGGTGCTGCGCGCCCGCTTCGACCCAGACGCCATGACCGCGGCCGAGATCTACCCGGACATCTGGACCGACGGCAGCGACGAGCTCGGCTACCTCATGTCGCACTACACCGAACTGCGCCGGTTCTACGACGCCGCGGCCGCGAACGGCCAAGCCGTGCTGCTGGCCATCACCTGACGTCGACGCCCTGCTGCCCTCGATCGCCGCCAGCGGCCGGCGTGTCACAGCATGCGTACCGACCGCACCTGCGGCAGCCCATGAGCACCGATCACCCCGCAACGCCTCAAGTAACGCTCAAATTCAGTTCGACCGATCCTTCGATGCGCCGCACCTGCATACGCTCAACGCGCCCGGCTCTCCCAAGGTCCTCCCCGACCCGTCACGGTAACGACCATCGCCGTACACCGGTTGACCTGCGCGAGCTCGGCGTGACCATCGCGGATGGATCGGCCTACCCGCAGCAGCCGGCCCACCGCGTCAACCGCACGTCGCAAGCAGAAGGAGGGGAGAATGGGACCCGTACAGCGACGCGTCGCGCTTCTCGCGCTACCCATCCTGGTGGGAAGCGTCCTCATGGCGACCGGGCCCGCGGGTGCGAACCCCGCCGGGTCGGTGGCCACGGCAGGCTCGGAACGATCCCGGCTCGAGGTACCGGAGGCCGCACGCCTCGTCCACGTCAAGCTGACCGGCGCCGACATGCTGGACAAGGTGGCCGCCGCCGGCTTCGACCTCGAACATGGTCTCCGGCGCGTGCCGACCGGCATCGAAGGCGAGGCGGTGGCGACCGCCGAGCAGGTCGCCGAACTCGAGGCGCTGGGCGTCGAGATCCTCGGCGACGGCGAGGGCTTCGCCTGGAGCGAGGAGGCCGACGGCGGCCTCCAGGCCCTCCGCACGACTGCCGTCCAGCCACTCACCCACGAGGAGACGGTACGGATTGCCCGTGCCGACTGGTTCACGACGAAGGGCCAGGGCTTCCTGTACGTCGAGGCGCGGACCACCGAAGGGGCGCAGACGAACCCGGTCGTCTCGATGCAGCTCGAAAACGACTCGGGCCCGGGCACCTCGTTCGGCTCCGCCCGAACGATGAGCCGGTTCGTCGATTCCGGGCAGTACATGTTCCACCGGAACCTGTTCAAGCTCGACGCCCGCCCGAGCCAGATCCGCGTCACGAGCTCGACGGGGGGCGTCGCGACCGGGTTCGTCTCCAACTGGCTCGAGGACGGCGCGCCGCCGCTGACGGCGAACCCCGCCTACAAGTGGGACTTCGTCGACGGCTACCGGCACCCGCAGCAGCTGTTCAGCCGCGCCGAGGAGATCGCCCGCCAGTACCCGGACATCGCCGAGATCGTCTACCTGCCGAACAAGACGAACGGCTACCAGCGAAAGGCCCAGGCCACGATCGGCGGCACCGGGCAGAGTGCTGTCGTTGTCAGCTCGGCTGCCTGGGGCCACGAGGGCGGCAACGACATCACGGTCGAGTTCGTGGACAGGTCGGGGGCGAACCTTCCGCTCGTGGTCGAGGTTGCGGGCAAGGCGATCCGCGTCCTCCTCGCGAAGGACGCCTCCGGTGCGCCGGCGAGCACAGCCGCACAGGTGGCGTCGGCACTGGAAGGTCAGTCTCAGGGCCTGATCGACCGGGCGCACCCGTACCGGACCAACGCGGGCACCGGCATCGTCGCGGCGACCTCGGGCCCGGTCGCGCTGACCGACTTCCTCGACCAGAAGCGCGTCGGCGCGCCGGAGGGTGAGGTGCCGCGCGGACCGGCCACGATCCCCGTCCTGCGGATCGGCAAGCATCGCGACGGCCGGAACCCGGGCGTGCTGATCCAGGCGCAGGACCACGCCCGCGAATGGGTGCCCGCGACGACCAGCCTGGAGTCGGCCGAGCGTCTGGTGCACAACTACCGGTCCGACCAGGAGACCAAGAAGATCGTCGACAACACCGACATCTTCTTCATCCTGTCCAACAACCCGGACGGGGCGAACTACAGCTTCTACAACTTTGCCTCGCAGCGCCGGAACATGACGAACCACTGCCCGGACGACAACGCCGATCCGGCCCGGCGCAACTCCTGGGGCGTCGATCTGAACCGGAACTACCGGGTCGGGTCGGCTCACGACGGTTACTCGGGCGGGTCGAACAGCTGCATCAGCGACACCTACCAGGGCCCGGAGAAGCTGTCCGAGCCGGAGTCGAAGAACATCATTTGGCTGGTCGAGAAGTACTCGAACATCAAGTTCATGATGTCGGTGCACTCCAACGGCGGCCAGCTGTTCTGGCAGCCGGGTGCCTACATCGCGGACGGGCGGATCACCACACCGCGTCCGCCCCTGGGTGACGAGGCGTTCTACTGGCAGTCGGCCGCCCGGATCCTGTCGCAGGTGAAGGCGCACCGGCAGACCGTCGTCACGCCGGAGAACGTCGGCGGCTCGTCGGACGTCCTCTACTCCTCCGCGGGCAACGTGCGCGAGGACCTCTACTACACCTACGGGATCTACGCCTTCGGCTGGGAGGTCGGCGGCTCGGTCTACAACCCGGCCACCGGCAACTGGCAGGGCGGTTCGTTCCAGCCGGCGTGGGTGGGCGACCCGAACCTCGTCAGCGGCCACTCCGAGACGATGGAGTACGCCAACGGCATCATGGAGATGTTCCGGATCGCGGCGGACTGGGGCAAGGACCACCAGAAGCCGACGTCCCAGCTCGTTCCGGGCGGCGGGAAGTACACCGGGCCCGTCGACGTGCGCTTCGAGACGAGCGAGCCGGCCACCATCTACTACACGACGGACGGCAGCCGGCCCACCCTCGACTCGCCCCGCTACGCGGCGACCGAGTTCCGTGAGCCCGGACAGGTGTTCCACGTGACCGAGACGACCACGTTCCACTGGTTCTCGGTCGACAGCGCCGGCAACATCGAGCAGAACTACGACCCGTCGAAGAACGACAGGCGCAACAACTACCGTACGGCGACGATCACGATCGCCCAGCAGTAGTCAGGCCGACCGCACGGTTTCGTGATCATTGCCTCGTCAGTGAGGGCCCGCCCTCGCTGACGAGGCAATGGCACATCGAGGATGTATGTGTGGATCCCACAACGTTGCACTGGGCATCACGCCGGTATCTGACGATGCGATACGAGGAACTTCAGAGGGAGTATGGCCGGCTGCCCAACGGTGGCCGCCAAGCCGATGGACACCACTACACCACCGAAGCGAAGCAGATCTTCCCTCGATACAACGTCGTGCACGCCATACTCGTGGAGGTTGAGCGACTCGATCCAGACCGGCTTCCCAGCGTTGACGTAGTGGTCAGCAGTATGCTCACGGCTGCCGAGAGTGCGAACTCCCCGTTCATCGAGCTGTCGGACGACGAGGTACAAGCACAGGCTGTGGCCGATGAGCGCCGGCTGTTCGCTGCAAAGGTGCAGCATTGGACGGCGCAGCCCGATCTTCGCACCGAACCCCTTCCGTACCGGCGCGTGCTCGGGCCTGACGAGTCATCAGCCTGGTGGATGTCGCTGCAGCGGCGATGGGGCGTGCAGAACGGCTGGTGGCACCCGTTGCTCAGCGGCTCGGTACCGCCAGACGTGCTGGTGATGACCGGCGATTCGATGTGGGAGGGCGACGGCGTCGATCAGGTTCGCCGAGTGCTGCGAGACCTGGGCCGGTCGCGTGTCGTGGAGCTGCGCGAGTACGGGGCCGACTACCTGCTGGAGGTCGAAATCCTCTCCCCGAGGTACACCGGTCCGGAAGGTTTCTGGATCGACGAGCATCAGGACTGGGTTGCCTACGCCTCCCACGAGGGAACCGTGGCATTCGGCGGCGTCCTCTCCGCCGGGCTCGTGGCAACCTGGCCTGAGGTCGACAGGTGGCGGTGGCCCGGATGGCAGGCGCCCGGACGCGGCTGAACCACCCCACCCTCACCGGGGTCGGCGCGGACGCCGGCGGCTTCCCCATCCCAGCACTGCGCGCCTGGCTCACCACAGCGACAGCGGCAAACCATGTGGTCCAGGACCCTGCCCCTTGAGACGCGCTCTCCTTCTCCGGCGTGGTCGAAGCCGGCGTAGCGACCGGAGGGCACGCCGCCCCGAGAAGGCTTCGAGGCCATCCATCCTGCAGGCGGGCAAATGGCTCGGCCTTCGCCCCGCTGGCGCTTAGGGTCGACACGTGCCGCTGGTCCCGCTCGATCTCGACAATATGCTCATCGGCTATGCCGCACCATCGCGACACTGGGCCCTGCGCTCTGCGGCCTCGCCAATCGCGACGGTCGAGGGCCTACCGGCCGCGGCCGAAATCCCGCCGGGCGGAAACTGAGTTGGCGACGACGCACGCCCTGGCCGCGGCCCGATCGATCGCGTCGTCACTCGGATTGCCGAGCCAGGACGCGATCATTCTCCAGGAGTCGAACCGGATCACGCTGCGCCTGCTGCCGTGTGACGTGGTCGCCCGGGTGTCATCGGCGGCAGATCACGTCGCCCAGTTCGAGATCGAGCTCGCGCAACGGCTGACCGCCGGGGGAAGCCCGGTGGCGGTTCTCGACCCTCGCGTGCAGCCGCGCCTCTACGAACAGAACGGCTACACGGTCACGCTGTGGAGCTACTACGAGCCGTCCACTCGCAAGATCACGCCGGCTGACTACGCCGCGACGCTCCTGCGGCTGCACGCTGGCATGCGCGACCTGCGCATGCCGACGCCGCACTTCACGGACCGCGTCGAGCAGGCACAGCGGCTGGTGGCCAACCGTGACCGTACGCCCGACCTTGTTGACGCCGACCGTGAGCTTCTCGACTCGACCCTGCGCCGGCTTCGCCACGCCGTCGCCGAACGCGACCGGGCCGAGCAGATCCTGCACGGCGAGCCACACCCAGGCAATCTGCTGCCGACGAGGACAGGACCATTGTTCATCGATCTGGAGACCTGCTGCCGGGGACCGGTCGAAATCGATCTCGCGCACGCGCCCGAGGAAATAGCCGGGCACTATCCGGGTCTCGACCACGACCTGCTGCGTGACTGCCGGACGCTCACGCTGGCAATGGCCACCACGTGGCGCTGGGACCGGGACGACCGGCTTCCGGACGGACGCCGGCTGGCCGCCGAGTGGCTCAGCCAGATCCGAGCCCACGGCTGATCCCACGATTGGGACGAAGCCAGGCCAGCGTGCCGGCCACGGTTGATCCAGGCATGAGCGCGCAACCGCACCCGTACGCATGCCGGGCAACCAGTTACGGCGTTCGTGAGGGTTCGGCGGGACGGCTGCTGGTGTTGTATGAGCTCTTGGCGGCGACCACGGCCGCCTGGAGGTGCTCGGGGTCGACGCCGTGCACATTGAGCGGCGGGTGCACACGCCGGACAAGCTCGGCCTCGATGGTCGCCGGCTCCGCGTCTTCCGCCCAAGTCAAGCGCAGGTGCGTGTGCATCCACGCGGTCAGACGCGCTTCATCCTCGGGGACCAGGACGACACGGTCGGTCCAGGTCGTCCGGTAGCCCTCGGCCACCAGCAGCCCGGCCAAGGTACGGCGCAGCGTCGAGCTGCCCGAACGCCTCAGATGGTTGCGCAGGATGCGCCCGCGCAAGCTGGTCGCTCGTCCGAGGTACAGCAGTCGTAGCGACGGGGCGCTCTCATTCGGCGGCCCGGGGAGGTCAGGGAAGATCGAGGGAGCGGCCCACCAGGCGTAGACACCGCTGCCACGGCTGAGCCGCTTGACGGCGACATCGAGTCCGACCGGCACGCCGCAGAGCAGCCGCAGGGCCTCTTCGACCCGAGCATCGTCGGTAGGGACGTGGTCGGGTCGCCGTTCGGGAATGGTCATCGAGACCATCGTAGGTCCCGGGCGGATCGTGGCCGGCACCGGAAGGACCGGATGCCCCAAGCAACGGCACTTGCACCAGCTGGACGGAATGAGCTGCGTAGCCGGGCCTCGCGGCATGTGCGTACGTCGCATTCTGATCCACGTGCCAGGTGACCGGGCCTTCCGCCGTTCCGCCGACGGACGTTGAAATACGCCTGCCGCGGGAGTCGAACGCCTGGCTGTGTACGTTGCGGCCCGACGGCTCGCCGCACCTGACGCCGGTCTGGTTTGTCTACGCCGGGGGCCTGGTGGATCGGCTGCGACAGCCGCAGTGTCAAGGCTGATCCGCGGGTGTCCCTTGCCTTGGAAGGCGGTAAGGCTCCCGGCGTGGCGAAGGGCGCCGCCCGGGTGCACCGGAGCGGATTCCCGAGCACGATCGCCGAAGCGTTCGCCAGCAGGTACGGCGGTTGGGATGTCAGCAGGCAGGTCAATCCGCCGGCGCCCCACTCACATGTCCGACGTAACCAGATGGCCCTGGGTCTGTCGCCGGTGCCTACGGGCAGAATAGCGGCGTGCCAGTCCTCACCGTCGTCCTCGGGGACATCACGACGCAAGATGTTGATGCCATCGTCAACGCGACGAACAAGGCTATGCGCGGAGGCGGCGGTGTGAATGGCGCCATCCACGGCCGCGGAGGCCCAGCAATCTTGCGTGACTGCATCGCCCGGTTTCCGAACGGCCTCGCCACTGGCGACGCCGGCTGGACGACGGCAGGTGATTTGCCTGCCCGGTGGGTCATCCACACGGTCGGCCCGAATTACAGCGCCGGGCAGCGCGACCGATCCCTGCTGGAGGCGTGCTACCGGCGCGCGCTGGAGGTCGCCGACGAACTCGGCGCGCGCAGCGTCGCTTTTCCGCTGATCAGCACGGGCGGCTACGGCTGGCCACGCGCCGACGCCATCGCGGTGGCCGTCGAGACCATCGCGGCTGCCAGGACCGGCGTCGCCGAGGTACGGCTCGTCGCATCCGACGAAGCCGTGTACAAGCAGATACGTGCGACGCTGTGGGTTCGATGTCCGCCGCCCGTCGGCACAAGGACGGTCGCCGCGTTGTTCGAGCGCGAGCCGATTCAGTACTCGCTGCGCGGCGATGCCTATCTGTGGCGGGAACTTCGCGCGCGGTTCGCCGATACGCCGCTGCCGGACGACTGGTTCACCCTGCAGACGCTCATCACCCACACCATCGAGCAGGTCGTTGGAGAACCCCTCACCAACCGCGAATCCGCACCGTGGCACGACAGCACCGCAGCGATATACCTCCCCGAGTTCGACCCGGGCCACGGCATGTCCGCCGGCGCCGTTCACCTTCCGTGGTGGGCGCACACGGGAGTGCCGATCTTGCTCGACCGGTACGCCGCGCTACGCGGATCCGAGGCAGTCCAGGAGGATTGAGCACCACTCGGAGCCGCGGACCCGAAGCCAACCGGCGCAAATTGGCGCGGCGAGCGCATGGCGCAAACCCCGCTGGGAGCGGCTCGCTCGCGCGTCGAGCCGCCGCCCCCGACGTCAGCCGAGCCGGCAGAGCACGCGCGCGAACGCACGCAATCGGCGGCAGATCAGTACACCTCGACCTTCGTCGACGCCCAGCCGCCGACGAGGCAATGCGCCCGGCAGCTCTCCGAACGCATTGACATCGCAGGGTCGCATACCGGTCGTTCTCGAGCCGGTGGCGTCGGCGGCGATCAGTTTCCTGATCAGAAGGGGGGCGCGTCCTCCCCCATCAACGCCAGCACGACGCCTCCCTTCCCGCTCTTGAGGCTCTGGACCACCACCTTGCCGGTGCTGCCGTCGGGCAGCTCCAACGTAAAGGTCTTCCCGACCGCGTTTTTGGGGCCATTGCCGGCGCTGTTGGCGGGTCGGAAGTCGCCTGCCCACGGCGGGGTCCCACCCTTGCGGGCGGGCTCGGCGAAGAGCGCGGCCGTGCCGGGGGTCCTGGTGCCGTCCGAGGAGAGAAGCACTGAGGCGCTGCGATAGGTAGCCATATACGGCAAGGCTATCCCGGACTGCGCTCGTTCGCGCCACCACAACTGCCCCGTAACGCGAACGGCCACGGAGAGCGACCTTGATCTGCTCTCACCCCGTGGGTTGACCGTGCGTTGACCGCGACCCGAGCTGGACCCCGGTCCCCGAACCTGCAGCTTCGGCGACCGACAGCCCGCCGGCTCGGCCGACGTCTCGCCATCGCGTCCGCCGTTGCCCGCACCAGGCCCAAACGCCTCGCAGGTTGTCGGCGCGCACGATCGGCGGCAGAAGAGGATGTGTAGGATGACCCGCGTCAGCGATGAGGGGAGGTGAGCCCGGTGAACACTCAATGTCACGTCTGGGCGCTCCACCCGGCCATCCCTGTCCGCTGACTTCGCGTCGGGGAGCGCCCTCCTAGCCGGAGGAACAATGACCTTCTCCCCGTTCCGTATCGACGTATCCGACGAGGTACTCGACGACCTTCGGGCCCGCCTGGCCCGTAGCCGCTTCACCGACCGCAGCGGCGACCAGCCGTGGCAAGCCGGCACGGACCCCGACTACCTGCGACACCTGCTGTCCTACTGGCTCGACGGGTTCGACTGGCGCGCTCGGGAAGCCGAACTCAACGCACTGCCGCATTACCAGGCCCAGATCGGCGGCCGGCGCATGCACTTCCTGCACGTACGCGGGACGCGTCCGGAAGGGGCACCCGCGCCGCTACCGCTGATCCTGGGCCACGGCTGGCCCAGCAGCTTCGTGGAGATGCTGCCGCTGGTCGACCGCCTGACCAACCCCGCTCGCCACGGGGGCGACCCCGCCGACGCGTTCGACGTGGTGGTTCCCTCGCTGCCAGGCTTTCTGTACTCGGAGCTGCCGAAGGGTCCGCTCACCCGCGCTGCGATGGCGCAGACGTTCCACCTGTTGATGACCGACGTCCTCGGCTACCAGCGTTACGGCGCCTTCGGTGGCGATGTCGGCGGCGTGGTCACCGGTTGGCTGGGCGCGCTGTACCCCGAGCAGGTAGCCGGCATTCACATGATCCACCCACCGTTCCCGGCCAGCTTCGACTCCCACCCGTTGTCGCCCGCCGAGCAGGCGTTTCTCGACGCCGAAGCGGCGTACGACGAGACCGACGGCGGCTACAGCGCCATCATGGGCACCCGGCCGGACACCATCGCCGCGGCGCTGGTCGACTCGCCGGCCGGACTGGCCGCCTGGCTCGTCGACAAGTACCGCGACTGGAGCGACAACCACGGGGACCTGGAAAGCCGGTTCGACCGGGATACCCTGCTGACGATCATCACCCTGTACTGGGCGAGCGGCACGATCGGCTCCTCGTTCCGGCAGTACTTCGACTTCCACCACAACAGTCCACGACCCGACATCACGGTGCCAGCGGCGTTCACGCTGAGCACCGAACCGTCGATGGTCAACTTCCCCCGCGAAATCGCCGAACGCGCCTGCACCGACATCCGGCACTGGAGCGAACCAGGTAGGGGCGGACACTTCATGCCGCTGGAGGAACCGGACCTGCTCGCCGGCGAACTGCGGCAGTTCTTCACGTCGCTCCCCCCGTACTGATCAGCAAGGGAACCGGGCCGGGTCACACCCGGCCCGGCTCCCGCTGCCGGGTTCCGCATCCATCGATCGAGAAGCTACCGTGAACGCCGGCCCGTTCAACGCACCTGTCAAACGCCCTCAACTCGGCAGATCCGAGCGCTGAGCGCCGAGATCCATCCGTTACACGGCGTGCGCGCGGATCGCGGCAAATCCGGATGTGCCCGTGCGGCCGGGCACCGGCGGAGGACATGTAAGCACGATCATCGTTGAGGTGCGACAGAGCCCCTATTCGCGGCCAACCCAGGTGGCGACACACGCCTCGTTGCCCTCAGCGTCGGCCAGAATCCACCACATCGGCGCGTGCGCGGCGGAGACGAGGCGGCCGCCGGCCGCTAAGGCGGCGGCGATGCGAGCCTCGGCCTGATCGTGCGGGACGGCGACATCGAGGTGCATGCGGTTACGCTGTGGGCGCGCCGCGTCCATTGGCTGCAACCCGAAGCCCGGGCCGCGGCGCGCCGGGTCAGCCAGGTAATCGTCACCGATCTGGCGATAACCCAGCAGCGCCCGCCAGAACGGCAACACGTCCGCGCCGACGAGCGCGTCGAGAGTGACGTTGATGAGCTGCACGGCGGTCGGGTCGGCCGGGATGTCCAGTTCCTTGGCGGCGGCCGAGATCCGCCGAGCCAGCGCGACGTCGCGCAACGACAGGGACACCGTGACGCCGGCGTGGCGAAGGTCGACGTTGAGGTACTGCTGCTCCGCTCCGCCGACGAGCTGGCCGATCTCATCGACGAGCGCGATGCCCTTGGCCAGCGAGCCGGTCCGGAAGTAGGCCGAGACCATGTGGTAGAGGGAACGCCAGTCCTCGACACCATCGGCCCCGTGGAACTGCCCGGCGGTGATCTGCACGGTCATGTTGGCGAACCTAACATCGGCCGCGCAACGGATGCCCACACCGTGGCTCTCACACTCACTGACACGGACGTCTGCATCACCGACCCAGACCGGAGAGCGCAAGATCAGGTGCACGCCCTCAACTCGGCAGATCCGTGCGCTGAGCGCCGAGATCCATCCGTTAGACGGCGTGCGCGCGGATCGTGGCGGATCCGGATGGTTAGGCTCTCAGGTGGTTACGGACCTCCGTCCGCCGGCTTGGAACGTTGTCAGACGATCACGAAACCGCGAGGGACATGGCCAGCAACGGGATCGTCGTGCTGTCAGGCCCTCCGTGTTCGGGCAAGACCACGGTTGGAAAGGCTCTGGCTAAGGTACGGACCACCTCAGGTCGCGGTCGGATCCACCTGGAGGTCGACCCTTTGTTCGAGCTCCTGTTCCCTGAGTCCGATCGAAATCGTGACGACCGCTTGCGCGCGTACGCCGGTGCGCACCTCCTCGCCCGAATGTTCGTAGATGGTGGAGAGACCGTGGTGCTCGAGTGCACCTACGCCCGACGTGACCAGCGAGCCAGTCTGCTGGAAGCGTTGGCGGGATCCTCTGCGCCGCTCTGGGTCGTCGAGTTCTTCGTGACTCCCGACGAGGCCGTGAGCCGATTCCGGGAGCGCCACCAAGCCACGGATCTCGACGAAGCGCTCGTCCGCGAGCGCGCCGAAGCGTTCCCATACTTCGACGAGGCTCTACGAATGGAGTCGTCCTCGGGGGCACCCGAGGAGCACGCACAGAGCATCATCACGTGGCTGCAACAAGACCCCCGACCGGTGGACCAGGACGCGTGGACTCGGACTGGAAGAGGCTGGAACTGAGGACGGCGCTCACATCGGCTACTTGTTCGGACGGCAACCGGGCCAGCTCGGCGTGACGCTGTGTGGCGCGCGGATCGCGGCAAATGAGTGCACCCGGTCATCGGCGCTGGACGGCTGCAGTCGTAGCGACAGCGCCGGGCGTCTGGCTGCGGCCGCCCTGGGCAGCGTCCGCCTGGCCTGGGCCCCACCGCCCGTCAGTGGTGTACCGACGTCGCCGCCCGCGATGCCGGCCGGCGATAGGCTGTCGATCGTGTCGACGACGGGAGCACTCGCCCTCGCCCGGGTGATGGCCCACTGCGGCGGCTCGCCCGCCGCAGCGACGAGCTTCATCGCGCGGGCGATCACCGCCGATCCGCGCGATCCGGAGCCCTACTCGGCGCTGGAGAACCTGCGGCGCGAGCTGCCCGCCGAGGTCGCCGCCGTCGTCGCGGCGGCGAACACGATCGGACCGATGCTGGCCCGTGCCTACCTGTCCTTCGTCGACGGCGACATGGACGAGGCCGCGATGTCGCTCGGCGCAGTCACCGGCTACCAACCGGACGTCCCGTGGGCGTCCGCGCCGTGGTTCTGCGACGAGCGATTCCTGGGTGCCGTCACCCCGGCCGCCCTCGCTGAGGCCACGATGCGCATCCACGACTACGACCGTGACCTCGACACCGACGCCGTCCGCGAATGCCTCGCCCCGTGGTTTCGGGCGATCGAGGCGGTCTGCAACCGCGACCCGGACCCCGACGCGATGGCCCGCATGGCGATCTTGCTGCGCGCGTGCGGCCGCACCGACGCGTCGTTCGCCCTGTGCGACCAGGCCGACGCCGTGCGGCGCGTGACGTTCACCGAGGTCGTCCGCGCGGGCACCTGGCGCCATGTCGGCAACCTTGCCGAGACGGCTGCCGCCTTCCGGCGCGCCCTGGCGCTCGACCCTGCCAACTGGTCGCTGCACCTCGACCTGGCCGATGTGGCTGCCGAGGAAGGCGACTTCGCCGAGGCCGCCGCCCTGGCCGCCCGCGGCGAGGAGCTCGAGCCGGACGACGTCACGATGCGGGCGGCGGCCGCCGCATACCGTGCTCGCTCGACGGGATCGGTCGCCGACCTGAACACGCTCGCCGAACTGGCGCCGCAGGTGCCCGAACCCTACCGCCGGACGCTCATCGACTACGCCCGCGGCACCTAGGACATATCTCGATGCTTGCCAGTTTCCGGCGCCGCCTCGAACGCCGCGCCCCCTGGTTGCTAGCCGCGCCCGTCCACTTACGTACGGTGACGAGTCGTAGGAGATCGGCGCGCGCGGTCGGCGGCAGAACCATAGGACTCACGGTCTGGCGTGGCGCACATCGGGCGTTACCGAATCTCGGCACTTCCGCGCGCCGCCACCCGTGGGACAACCGGCTGCGTTCCGTGACCTGCGGTCCGCGGCAGAACCGCGCACGTGATTTTATTCGCGGGTACCAGCGAACTCTCTCGTGCAGTAGGCAGTCTACGAACGTGTCGTTTCTCGTCCGACTGCACGAGCGAGGCGGCGGACGGCCTCGTCCATGAGGTCGGGTGGGGCTGCGGCGTAGGTCAGCCGCAGGTGCGGCGCCGGAGGTTCGGCCGCGTACCAGGGGCGGCCGGGAAAGACGATGATGCCTTCGGTCGCCGCTGCGGCGGCCAGTGCGACGTCGTCGGTGCTGTCGGGCAGGCGGGCCCACAGGTGCAGGCCGCCCCGTGGAATCGTCGGTGGGGCGAGTTCCGGCAGGTACCGGCGCAGTGCGATCAGCAGTGCCTCGCGCCGTGCCCGAAGCGCCGTGCGCAGGGCACGGCGGTGCCGCGTCCAGGCCGGGGCGGTGACGAACTCCAGCGTGGCCTGCTGCAGCGGGCCGGCGACGAAGAAGTCGTCGAGCAACCTGCCCGAGCGCAGCCGAGCACCGGCTGGACCGCGGGCACCAATCGCGGCGACACGCAGGCCGGGAGCGGCGGACTTGGTCAGTGAGCGCAGGTAGATCACGTGCCCGTCCGAGTCATCGGCGGCCAGCGGTCGCAGAGCCTCTCCATCGATGGCGAGGTCGCGCGCGTAGTCGTCCTCGATCAGGAAAGCTCCAGCGTCACGTATGGCATCGGCGACCTCGCGTCGGCGATGAGCGGCCAGTGTCGCGCCTGTCGGGTTGGCGTAGAGCGGTTGGCAGTAGAACAGTCGCGCGCCGGTGCGAGCGAACGCAGCGGCGAGTTGGTCGGGCAGTACGCCGTCGGCGTCCGCGGGCACCGGTACTACCCGCAGCCCAGCCGCCCGGGCCACGGCCAGCGCTCCCAAATAGGTCGGGGACTCGACGAGCAGGGTGTCGCCGGGTGCGGTGAGGGCGCGTAACGCCGATGACAGAGCTGCCTGCCCGCCTGGGCAGATCACCATGTCGTCGGCGCGCAGCCGGGCCCCGGCCTCACGAGCGAACCAGGCTCGCAGGTCCTCACGTCCCTCGGCCGGTCCGCGCTGCCACGCCGCGGGCTGCCGGGCAGCGCGGGCGAGCGCGGCGCCGAGCGCCGCGGCCGGCTGCAAATCTGTGTCCAGGTAGCCGCCAGACAGCGGAATCGTTCCCGGCTGCGGTAACGCGAGTAACGCCTGCATCTCATCCTCGCCCGGTCTGCGGGCGCCGAGCGCCACCGTCTGCCACGACAAGTCGGGTGTGCGCCGCTCGTCGGGCAGGGCGGCCACGAAGGTGCCCTTCCCCGGTCGCGTCTCGATCAGCCCTTGTGCCACCAACTGTCGGACCGCTTCGGCGACGGTGACCGGCGAGGCCTGATGCCGGGCGGTCAACTCGCGCACCGAGGGCAGCCGTGTTCCGGGATCCGCTGCGGCCACGAGCCCCCGCAGATCTTGGATAACACGGGCCACTGCGTTACCGTCATCCATGAGAGAGAAGAGTAGCGCTACTGTCGCCACCGCGGTGACGGCGCATCGAGCCATCGGCCTCACCCTCGGCGCGCTTGGCGTGCTCGCCTTCAGCATGTCGCTGCCCGCCACGCGCGTCGCCGTACAGCAACTCGACCCGTGGTTCGTCGCCTTCGGCCGGGCCGTCGGTGCGGCACTACTGGCATGTGCGTACCTACGTTTTACCGGCGCGCCGCGGCCCACCCGGGACCAGTGGCGGCGGCTGCCGATCGTCGCCCTTGGCGTCGTCGTCGGCTTCCCGCTGTTCACCTCGCTGGCACTGACCACCCAGACGTCCGCACACGGCGCGGTCGTCATCACCGTGCTGCCCGCCATGACCGCCGTGTTCGCGGTACTGCGGGCCGGCGAGCGCCCACCGCTGCTCTTCTGGGTCGCCAGCGTCGGCGGGCTGGTGGCGGTCCTCGCCTTCCTGATCACCAGCGCGGCGGTGCGCGGCGCACTGTCGGCTTCCGACCTGTTCCTGCTGGCGGCGGTCGTCCTGTGTGGGCTGGGATACGCCGAGGGCGGCGCGCTCGCCCGGGAGCTGGGCGGCGCCCGGACGATCTGTTGGGCGCTGCTGCTCTCGGTGCCCGTCACCCTGCCAATTACGCTCGTCGCCGCCTCGGCCCACCCACCGCGCCCCGACGCCGCCGCTTGGTCGGCGTTCGGATACCTCACCGCGATTTCCATGTTCCTGGGCTTTTTCGCCTGGTACGCAGGTCTGGCCCGAGGTGGCATCGCCCAGGTCGGCCAGATCCAACTCGCACAGCCGGTACTCACCCTGCTCTGGTCCGCGTTACTGCTCGGAGAGACCGTCACCCCTGCCTCGATCGGAGCCGCGCTGGTCGTACTGGCCTGCGTCGTACTGATCCAGCGCACCCGCGGGTCCGCAACAGCCCAGGGCGCCACCGCCCACGCGTTGCACCGCACCCTTCCTCCCCGAATGCAGGGAAGCGCTCCCGGCACAAGGCATCCCCGCGACCAGCCGACCACACCCATCAACCCCTGAACTATCGACGTGGCCGACCCGGCCACACTCAACTCGGCATGTGCGTATGGCGGCCGAGTCGGCACTCCGTGGCGCCGCGTAGCGCGCGGATCGCGGCATGAGCGGACACTGGCGCGACGGGCCGATGCGTAGGTATCCGCTGGCTGCGACGACGCGTTCGGGCGTGCCGGCTCAGGCTGATGGCGGGTCGGCAATGATGCGCGCGAGAGTGCGTCGGCCCATCCGACTCATAGCGGGGTTGGTCTGGTGGTAGTACCAAACCACCCCCATTGCCTGCTGGAAGGCCCACGCTTTGCCGCGCTCCCATTCGAGATCGTCGCAGCCGAGTTGCTGCCGAAATGCCTGACGTGGCTCGCGTTCCAGCAGGTGCCAGGCACTTACGAGGTCAAGGGCAGGGTCGGCAGGCCCCAGGCCGCCCACGTCGAGAACCCCGGCCAGCCGCCCGTCGGAGACGAGGACGTTTCCCGGAATGAGATCACCATGGTTCATCCCGTCCGGGGCCTCACCCCGCGGCAACTCCCTCATGACCTCCCAGATCCGGCGGAGCAGCGGGACGTCCAGCAGCGTCTCGCTGTGCCCGAAGCAGGTCTCCATCCACCCGTCGTGCGCTGGTAGCTCGCCACCGCGCCCCTGGCCCGTGAACGTGCGTCCCTGTGCGTCGATGGCTCGCACGCCACCGACGAACTCGGCCAGATCGTGCGCGAACGCGAACGAGTTACCTGGGTCCTGGTCGGTGGCTACGACACCGGGCACCCACATCTGTACCGACCATGGAAGCGGGTAGCCGACGCCGGGTTCACCGATGGCGACCGGCTCGGGGGTGGGAAATCGCGTACGACCCATCAGTTCTCGGGCTGCTTCCGCTTCGCGTTCCAGCCGGCCCTGCGCCGCGTCAACCTCACGAGGCTGAAGGGGAAACCGGGCCGTGAACCGTTCCCCGATACGGAAGATGGCATTGACCGTTCCCTGCGAAGCGACGCGCCGGACAGGCAAGCTCCGCCACTCGGGGAACTGCGCGTCCACCAGCTCACGCACCACGTTGAGTGAGACTGTGAGCTGGCCATCGTGCATCGGCACATCCGCCGATAGGGGTACGCGGCGGGTAGAGGCTGACACGACAATCATCCTTGGTCAGGTGTTCTGGGCGGCGACTGTGGCTCGAGGGTGGCCGGTGGCAGGGCTTGACGCCAGGTGGCGGGCAAGAGCGATCGCGGCGAGGAGCGCCAGGACCGCGCATACACCCAGCCACCCGAAGTGGGCGTAGGCGCGGGCTCCGAGCCAGGAGCCGAGGCTGCCGCCGAGGTAGGCGCAGGTCATGTAGGCGGTGTTGAGTCTGCTGCGGGCTTCGGGCCGCAGGGCGTAGACGCGTACCTGGTTGGCGACCATGCCGGACTGCATTCCGACGTCGAGCAGCAACGTGCCGAGCGCCAGTGCCGCGAGGCCCCCCGCCCCGCCAAGACTGGCGAACGCGAGGACGGCGGCCGAGGCGATGATCCCGAGCAGACAGATCAGGTTCACCGCGTCGCTGCCCCGACGGTCCACCTGCCGTCCGGCGACCGGGGTGCACAGCATTGTCGCCGCGTTGACCAGTGCGAGCGTTCCGACCGCCGGGGCGCCCAAGCCGTAGGTGGGGCCGGTGAGCAGCAGCGCGACGGCCGTCCAGACCGCGGAGAAACCGGCGAAGACCGTCGCTTGGTAGAAGCAGGAGCGGCGCAGGTCGGCCTCGGTGCGCAGCAGGCGCAGCGACTCGGCCAGCAGCGCCGGGTATCGATGCCCGGACGGCGGTCGTGTTGTCGGCAGTACACGGGCCATGACCACGGCGATGAACAGCACGGATGCCGCCGCCGCCAGGTAGGGGGCCCGCCATCCGAACCAGTCGCCGAGGGTGCCCGCGACGGTGCGGGACAGCAGCATGCCAGCGATGGAGCCGCTCAGCAGGGTGCCACTGACCACGCCGCGCTGGTCGTCGCCAACGAGGCCGGCTGCCATGGGGCCGATGATCGGCGCGACCACGCTCGTGACCCCGACGAGGGCGCTCGCGCCGACGAGCGGCGGCAGCGCGGGTGCGGCGCTCGCGGCGAGCAGCCCCAGCCCGGTAAGGCCGAGCAGGGTGACGATCAGCGGGCGGTGCGGGAGCCGGTCGCCGAGCGGCACCAACAGGAAGATCCCGCCGGCATAGCCGAACTGCACCGCGGTCACCACCAGGGCAGCTGAGTCAGCGCTGACGTGCAGGCTGGCGGCGACCAGCGGGCTAATCGTCTGGGGGAAGTAGATGTTTCCGACGGCCACCCCGCAGGTGAGGGCGAGGAGCACCAGCAGCCTGCGACTCATGTGCGAACCGCCTGTCCGAAAGCATCGATCACGTCAGTCCACCGGCCCGCCGGCGACGTAGATCACCTGGCCGGAGACGAATCCGGCTTCGGCGCTGACCAGGTACGACGCGGTGTGCGCGATGTCCTCGGGCTGGCCGACCCGGCGCACCGGGATGGTCTGCGCCACGATCCGCTGGTGCTCCTCGAAGCTGCGGCCCCGCCGCTGGGCCCCGACCCTGGTCATGTCACTGACCACGAAGCCCGGCCCGATGGCGTTCGCCGTCACGCCGTGCTGCCCAAGCCGCAGCGCGAGCGATTTGGTGAAGCCGATCAGACCGGCCTTCGCGGCGGCGTAGTCAACGCGGCCGGAATCGCCGAGCGCGGAGATGCTGGACATGTTGATGATCCGTCCCCAGCCGGCCGCCATCATGTAGGGGGTCACGGCCCGAGTGAGGAAGAACGCCCCCCGCAGACTGACCCCGACGACCGCGTCCCACTGCTGGGTGCTCGTCTCCTCGACGCCGGCGTTGGGGCCGCCGATGCCGGCGTTGTTGATCAGCACCGTCGGTGGTCCCAACTCGGCGGCGATCCGAGCGACAGCGGCGGTCACGCCCGATTCGTCGTTGACGTCGGCGGCGAACGCCGCCGCTGTTCCGCCGTCGCGGGTGATGGCATCCACGGTGCCGGCGCAGTCTTGCTCGACCAGGTCGACCACGGCGACCGCGAGGCCATCGCGCGCCAAACGCCTGGCCACTCCGGCGCCGATGCCGCGTGCCGCACCCGTGACGATCGCCGTGCGCCGAATGGCCTGGTCTGTCATGTTGATCTGTGTCATGCCTGGAAGTCCACGGCACCTGGCGGCGCACGCCAAAGGATGTAGGGTATGGCTTAATGATCAGCATCATGCTCGGCGTCGAAGACCTCGCGGACACCCGTTTCGCGATCTCGCCGATCCACGAGGCCGTGCTCAGCCTGCGAGTGTTACGCGAGCCTGGCCTGTACGCGCTGCACCTGCCCTGGCGCAGGTCGGTTCTCGGCAGACTCGACGCGCCCGGTGCCGACCTGCTGATGTCCCTGGTCGGGCCAGACCGCTGCGTTCCGGACTTCCTCACGCCCCGGCCGGCGAGCTTCGCCGCGGCCTTCGAGGACGAACTGGCCGCCGTACGCCGAACACCTCCGGACGTCGTACGCCGCGACGTGCTGGCCGTGTACCCGCGTGGCGGGCTACCGGCCGTCTTTGAGGGAATCACCGCGAACGAGGATGAGCCGGTGCTCGCACTCCGCGACGCCATCTGCGACCGCCTGCACCGGTATTGGCAAGCAGCGATCAAGCCAACCTGGCCGCAGATGCGACTCGTCCTGGAAGCGGACACGACCTACCGCGCCCGACAACTGGCCGTAGGAGGCGCACGCCTGCTCTTCGCCGACATGCACCCGAATCTGCGCTGGCAGGACGGCGTCCTGCACATCGACAAGATGATCGGCAGGCACCACGTCGCGGCAGCCGGCCGAGGACTGCTGCTGGTGCCATCCATCTTCTCCCACAGGCCCGCCCCACCAGTCAGCCCGCACGAGCCACCACTGCTGGCATACCCCTGCCGTGGAGTAGCAACGCTCTGGGCACCGACACCGACCGCCGACGCGACCGCCGTCACATCGCTCCTCGGCGCGCCCAGAGCGCGACTGCTCCACCTCCTTGCCGAACCGCTACCGACCGTGGAGATCGCCCGCCGGCTCACAGTCACACCCAGCGCCGTGTCACAGCACCTACAGGTCCTCCACGCGACAGGCCTGATCACTCGCGCCCGCGACGGACGGCACGTTCTGTACCGGCGCAGCCCTCTTGGCGATCAGCTAGCCGGCCAGTCGGTCAACCGATGACCAGGCACCGACCTGTCGGACTGCAGACCAACTCTGGGCACTGTCCACGCATCGACAGAGCCGAGTCGCTCATCCGATAAGACCAGCTTCCCCGACAGCCGGCACAAGATCATTAGCGAATGTTTGGGTCTGCCCGGGTCCCTCAACTGGATCTGCATCAGATGCACTGCAAAAGATTTCGATCAAACGAGGCGGACACTGATACACGCCGAAATCATTGCGATCGACGAAGTCGAACGCCACCCAATTCACGCTGAACACGACGTACTCACATCGGCAGATCCGGTTGTTCGCGGCACCGATCGCGGAAAGATCTGCGGTCGCCGGTCAGTTGACGCTCACGACGACCTTTCCAAGGGCACGTCCCGTACCCACGTGGGCCAACGCCTCGGGCGCCTCTTCGAGCGTGAAGGCCCGGTCGATGTGGATGACGAGGTCACCCGCCACGCAGAGATCGGCCACCGGTTCGAAGTGGGTCGGCCCTTCCCGGACGGCGAGCACGCCCAGCCGGCGGTGGGTGAGCCGGCCGGCCACCGCGCCGATCGTCAGGACGCGCAGCAGCGCCGGGACCGATCCGCCGACGCACCGGTAGCGGCCGCCGGGGGCCAGTGCCCGGCGGTAGGCGAACACCGATCGGTGCGCGACCAGATCGAGGATGAGATCGTACGGGCCACTGCGGGTGAAGTCCCGGCTGCGGTAGTCGATCACCTCGTCCGCGCCGACGGACCGCATGAAGTCGAGCTTGCCCGCGTTGTCAACGCCGGTTACCTGAGCGCCGAGTCGTTTGGCTAGCTGGATCGCGAATGCACCGGATCCTCCGCCGGCGCCGTTGATCAGGACCCGGTCGCCGGCTGCGGCGCCCGCGGTGCCCTGCTGTGCGATCACGCCCGCCTGTGGGATCGCCGACGCCTCGGCAAAGGTCAGGGCGGCGGGCTTGTGGGCCAGGACCGATTCGGGCGCGATCGCGTACTCGGCGAAACCGCCCTTGAGCATGAGGTTGTCGCCGTACACCTCGTCACCGGGTCGGAATCGAGTGACGGCGGAGCCCACCGCGTCGACCCATCCGGCGATGTCCGAGCCGAGGGTCCGGCGTGCCGGGGAGCGCAGCCCACCGATGCGCGAATACAGTGGCGAACCTTGCAGAGTCTCCCAATCGCTCAAATTCACCGAGGTCGCCGCAATCTTGACGAGCACCTGTCGGGCAGCGGGTGAGGGCTTGGGGAGGTTCTCGATTCGCAACCCATCCGGGGGCCCGTACCGGTCGTACACGACTGCTCTCACCTGGTACCACCAGCCCTCCGGGAAAGTAGGCCAGCCGCAGTACCCGATGCCCTCAGGGCCAGCAGCCTACGCCTCTTGGTTAGCACGGCGGGACAAGCGGCTGGTCGACACCACGTGGTGGGCGACCTCGCCCTCGCGTACGAAAGCATGGAATTTGCGCGCCGAGCCGGACCTCACCATGACCACTAGTCACCGACAGATGTCCCGCACATACTGCTGATAGAGCCGCCGCACGAGGTCCGGTGACACAGGGAGGCACCAATACCGGCAGGCGCAGCGCTGGCGATCGCCGCCGGAGCGGACGCCACCGTTCATCGTCGCCGGCGGATGAGATCGGGACACCGCAGACCGGTCACCGTCGACTGACTGCCGGTTCTCGTCAGGCGCGCCGGGATCGGTGTGGGCTGTGCGGAGGTGGCCATGTACCCAGCGGCGAAGGTTCGCGTCGTACTGGCGGCCGGGGTGCTCGGCCTCGCCATGGCCGCGTGCCAGTCCTCACACGCCCGCACGCCGGGGCCGTCCACCCCTGATGCGGCGCGCTCAACCTGGTCCGCGTCCGGCGGGTCGGGTGGCGGACGGGTGGCATCGCCGTCCCCGTCGACCGCGCCGCTCACGACGGGCCCGGGCGCGTCCCCCGCGCCGGTGCCGTCCGTGCCGGCGCCGAGCAGGTCGGCCGGCCTGACCATGCGGCAACTGGCCGGGCAGCGGATCATCTACTCCTATCCCGGATTGACACCACCGGCGAGCCTGTTGAGGATCATCCGCGCCGGTGAGGCCGCCGGGGTGATCTTCTTCGGGGAGAACATCGCCGGCGCCGCTCAGATCAGCTCGGTGATCGCCCAGTTACGACGAGCCCAGGCGCAAAGCCCGGTCCACCTGCCGCTGCTGCTGATGGTCGACCAGGAGGGTGGCCTGATCCGGCGCCTGCCGGGAGCGCCCGCGCTGTCGGCGAAGCGGATCGGCCAGTCCGCCGATCCGGTGGCCGCGGCGACCGCGGCAGGCACCGGAGCCGGCCGCACCCTCGCCGCGGTGGGCATGAACGTCAACCTCGCCCCGGTTCTCGACATCTACTCCACTGCGGGCAACTTCATCGACCAGTATCAGCGCTCCTACAGCGCGGACCCCGGCACCGTCGCGCACCTGGGGCGGGCGTTCATCAGCGCCCAGCAGCGCACCGGCGTGGCTGCCACCGCCAAGCACTTCCCGGGACTCGGGCGGGCGGCAGCGGCACAGAACACCGACACCCGGCCGGTCACCCTGTCCCAGTCGCTGGCCACGGTGCGCGGCACCGACGAGTTCCCGTATCCGGCCGCCGTCGCCAGCGGCGTCGACCTCGTAATGCTGTCCTGGGCCATCTACCCGGCGTTGGACCCGAACCGCCCGGCCGGCCTGTCGCCGACCGTGGTCAGGCAGGAACTGCGCGGCCGCATCGGGTTCACCGGAGTGACCGTCACCGACGCCCTGGAAGCCGGTGCGCTGGCTCACTACGGCAGCACCGGCCAGCGCGCGGTTGCCGCCGCGACCGCCGGCATGGACCTCGTCATGTGCTCCGCCCGTGATGTCAGTCAGGGCGAAGCCGCCACCGCCGCCCTGGTCAGCGCGCAGACCAGCGGCAAGCTTGACGCCGCCGGCTTCATCGCAGCGACCGATCGGATCGCCGACCTACGGGCCCGTCTCCACTGATCTTCTAGTGAGGCGGCCATCCGACGCGCCTCCGCCCGCCCGAACCGGCCCGTGCACAACCCGTGCGGCTCAGAGGGCGTCGGGAGGAGCCCATCGTCACTGCAACCGGCCGGCGAACGCGGGCGGACCAGGGGCTGACTGCCCTGAATGAACCCGATCCGTGCGTGGTGCCCCGCGGTTCGGTCGCGACTCGGGCATGCGTCCGCTCACTCCCCGCCCACGGTGGGGCTACCCGTCCCTCTCGTCCCGCCAGCCGCCGGGTTCGGGATGGTAGCCGTAAGCGGCGGCTCGCACCGTTTCCTCGTTCTCCAGCCCGGAGCCGATCGCGCCACCGACGGTGGCCAGCGAACTGGTGACCCAGGCGAGCGTGAGGTAGTCGGTGACATCGACCGGTCGCTGCAAGGTCTGCTCCAGCACCGATGTGTCGATCAGCAGCGCCCCGACGAGCACCGTGCCAGCGAACAGGACCAGGTAGGACACCGCCGTGGCCAGAGTGAGGGTGAGGATCGTACCCAGGTTGAACAGCCTGGCCAGCTCAGGCGGTGTCTCGCTGCCTGGTTTCTCCCACAGGCCGTGGGCGACGATCAGCCAGGCCACCAACGCGGTCAGCCCGAGTACCATGATCACGGCGAGCCGGAGTCCGCCGAGCGCATCGCCCATCTGCCAGATGGTGTCCGTGGTGAGCGCGAACGCGGCAGTGCCAAAGGCGCCGACCAGCAGCTTGGACAGGCCCAGCAGAGCCCGTCCCGGTCGGTTGGCCCGGACCATGCCGGCCAGCAGCCGCACCCGGCCGATCAGCGGCGAGGCCACGTAACCCAGTTCCCCGGCCTTGCCGACCACCTGATGGATGGCCGTAACCCGGCTTACCATCTCGGCCGGCGCCCAGCCGGCCCGCGGCACCCGCTGGTCCGAGGCGTCGGTGAGTAGTCGGCTCACCATATCCGGAACGGCCGCGCGGGCTGCTCGCAGCTGCTGCAGTCCCAGCGCCGGCAGGGACACCATCGCGACCCGGCGCCGGCCGGAGGTCTGCGCGACCAGCGGCACCCCCTCGGTGTGCAGCGGCAGGTCGGTCAGGCAGATTGCGACGTCCCACCGGTCGCCGGTGCGCCGTTCCGCAACGTCGTCGAGCAGCGCCTCAACGCCACCGTCGCGGCGCGGCGCCAGCTCCCCCCAGCCTTCCCGAACGGTCCACCGTACGTCCGCGTCCACCCGCTCGGCGAGCCGGCCGGCCAGCTCGGCGGTGAGCCGCGCGGCCACCCGGGCTGGGTGGTCCGGCGGGGTCGCCACCAGCCCGACGACGATCTCCGGGCGGTGCTGTTCGCTGTAAGTCATCGGTGTTCCTCACGGGTAGCTGAGCTCGTCGCCGTCCACCGGCACCAACCGGTTCGTCGTGAGCCCTCCGACGGTTGTCATGGTGCTCCCTCTCGGTGTCGGCACGGAGGTCTTTCGCCACCCCGGTCGGCGCGGTGGCCACGAAGAAGGTGCCGACCAGCCCGACGGAATCAGCCACCACACCGCAGGCGCAGGCGCCGACTGCTGCCCACTCCCTGGGTCACCTGATAGACGGCCAGGCCCCGGGCGCACACAGCCATGAACGACCCGGTGGCGCAGCTTTGCCTGTCGTTGGCTCGTCGTGAGCGCGCGGGCACGGGTGGGAGCAGATGGTCACCCGATTGCCCCTCGCTTTCAGGCGCAGTTGATCCGCCGTCTCCTCGGCCGCACCGCTGAGCCGTTTGATGCTTCGGCACACGGGTAGACCGCGACCCGGTCCGAGGGGGTGGGCCGAGGATCGGAGCCACATACCGATGTTGGGCTCCATCCAGTCCGCATGCGAGGCGAGGCCCGAGGAGTGCGGGATGGCCGAACCGGAGAGCCGGGGCAGGGGCGCACGGGAGTCGCCCGCGCAACCGCGCGAACAGGTCGATCGACAGCGCGACGCCGAGGAGGGCGCGGGACTGTCCGGTCGTGGCGACAACCTCGGTCCCGCCGGTAAGCCAACGGGTGCCGAGCGGCGGGGCAACTACCCCGCCGCCCCGCAGCGTGGTGAACACGAACTTCCCCAGCCGGCTGGCGGGCACAGCAGCAAGACGATGGCAGACCCAGACGTCGTCCTCCAGATCCCGCAGGCCAAGGTCGAAGAGATCTACGTCGAGGTCGACGACCTGGACGCCTCCGTCTCACTGCGAGCCCGACTGGGTAGCCTGCTCCAACTCGACGTGGGCATTCAGGCGCAGCTCGGCACGGTGAAGATCGATATCAAGGGCGTTGAGGCCGAAGCGATGCTCGAGGTTCGGCTCGATGAGCTCCGCGGCATTCTCGACAGCGCCCTTCGCACCATCGAGCGCAACCCTCAGATCATCGAGTCGCTGGTCAAGACGGTGGACACCGCCGTAAACCAGGTCGGGCAGACAGCTCAACAGGTGCTCGGGCCGCAGGGGCCGCTAGCGCGGACGCTCGACCACGTCGGGCAGACGGCGCAGGAGGCGCTGGGGCCCAATGGGCCGCTGTCGCAGACGCTGCAGCAGACCACCCAGCAGGTCGGCCAACAACTCGGACAGACCACTCAGCAACTGGCTCAGAACCGCGCGGCGGCGGCTGGCGGCGGTGGGGGCCTGGGCGGCGTGCTGGGCGGATCTCCAGCCCGAAAGGCGTGGCAACGGATGAAGAAGGTCGTCAACAACAGCCAGCCACTGAGGCAGGTCACGGCTCGGCTGGTAGGACCGCAGGGGCAACATCGGCAGAGCTGACCGACGTCCACTCCCCCGGCCACGAACGATGAGAGAGCCCTGGTCAGCGGGTTGCCGGTGGGATCAGAGGTTTCAGCTCCCGGGATCCATACCGACGCCACTACGACGGCACCCAGAGCCGTACGTCGATGCAGCATGCCCTCGTGATTGGCGTCAGCGGGCCGCGGGACGACAGCCGGCACCGACCAGGCGGGGAGCCGGCGGACCCTGACCACTTCGGTCTTCTCTCGGAGGTCCCGTGCCGGACCGCGGCCGGCCATCCAGTCCATCCGGGAGCGTCGGTCAACCCCGCGATAGTCCTCGTCCGACCAGCCGAGGATCATGTTGTCCGGGTGGCCCATGAACCGGAAACCGGTGGGGGCTCAGGGCCGGGCTGATCCTCCCGGCCTTGAACCCCACCGGGTCAGGCTGTCGCCATTTGGCGGACGTGTTTGCCCTCGGCGAACTCCTCGACCATCTTGGCGCAGAAGGCCGGAAGGTCGCTGGGGCTACGGCTGGTGACCAGGCCGTTGTCAACCTGAACCTGTTGGTCCACCCAGTTCCCGCCGGCGTTGCGGATGTCGGTGCGCAGGCTGGGGAACGAGGTGACGGTCCGGCCGTTGACCATGCCGGTCTCGACCAACGACCAGGGGCCGTGGCAAATCGCCGCCACCGGCTTCTGTTGTTGGAAAAACGCCCGGACGAAGTCCATCGCCAGCGGGCTCATCCGGAGCCGGTCGGGGTTGACCGTTCCGCCCGGCAGCAACAGGGCGTCGTAGTCAGCCGCATTGGCCTCATTCACGGTCCGGTCCACCTGATAGTGGTTGGCCGGGTTAATGTCCTGGTTCATCGACTGAATCGCGCCGGATTTCAACGAGATCAGGTGGACCTCGGCCCCCGCCTGCTCCGCGGCGGCCCGGGACTGGGTGTACCCCACGTCCTCCACCCCGTCGGCGGCGAGGCAAGCGACTCGCTTGCCGGTCAGTGGCTGCTGGCTCTGCGCCATTTTTGCGGCCTTCCCTTCACGGCACCGCCCCGTCGGCGGCGCATCGTTCGCTCGCGGTCGCCTTCCCGGTTCCGGCACCGGGAAACAAGCCGGCGATTGCCGCTCGATGGCAGACAATCGGGCACATTCCCGCTGCACAGCGAGGGCCTGCGCGGAGAAAGGTCCGCACCGGGGTGTGCTGCCTGTCGCAGCGGGTAACGCAGGCAACCGCTGGTACCCAGGCTACGGAAAGGTCGCGACATGACCCTCGCTGCCGCCGCGATCGAGCTGCCGTCCGGCCAAACCATGCCCGTGCTCGGCCAGGGGACCTGGTATCTGGGCGAGCGCCCCGGGAGGCGGCAGGACGAGATAGCCGCCCTACGCGCCGGGCTCGACCTGGGGATGACCATGATCGACACTGCGGAGATGTACGGTGACGGCGCCTCCGAGGAACTCGTCGGTGAGGCGATCATCGGACGACGCGCCGAGGTCTTTCTGGTCGACAAGGTGCTGCCGTCCAACGCCAGTCGACAGGGAACCGTGCAGGCCTGCCGCCGCAGCCTGCAACGACTTGGCGTCGACCACATCGACCTCTACCTGCTGCACTGGCGCGGCGCGCATCCACTCGGGGAGACGATCGAGGCGTTCGCCGAACTCGTCGAGGCCGGTGAGATCGGGCAGTGGGGCGTGAGCAACTTCGATCTTTCGGACATGAGGGATCTATTTGAGGCGGGCGGGAACTCCTGCGCGACCAATCAGATCCTGTACAACCTCACCCGCCGCGGTCCCGAGTTCGACCTGCTGCCGTGGCTACGCGAGCACCGAATCCCGGTGATGGCGTACTCGCCGATCGAGCAGGGTCGACTGCTCGGCCACCCGCAGGTCGCGGAGGTCGCCGCTCGGCACGGGGCCACGCCCGCTCAGGTGGCGCTGGCCTGGCTGCTGGGGCAGGAGACGGTTGCGGCCATCCCCCGCTCGTCCAAGCCCGAGCACACCCGGGAGAACGCGGAAGCGCGCGACCTGCATCTGACTGAGGAGGACGTGGCGGCACTCGACGCGGCGTTCCCGCCGCCGACTGGCCCGCAACCGCTGGAGATGTTGTAACGTCACCGACCGTTTCGGCGGACGGCACCCGGTCCACGTCCGCGCCGTCCGCTCGGCGATCCGGCAATGGAGGGCGGTGGGCGCCGCCGGGCTGACGGTGACGGTCAGTGGCGTCGGTCGGCCAGCCTGCGGGCCGCCGACCGCCACCAGCTTGTACGGGCCGCTCCAGGACAGCGCTTGGTATGAGACGCCCATGCGAGTGCCGACGCCGTACGCGTCGATCGGCGGTCCTGGGCCACGAGCGCGGCGATGACGTCTTCGTCGAGGCTGCCGCTCGCCACGATCTGTGCCTGGGCCCGCCCGGCCGTCGAGGATCGGGTCGGCCTGCACGGCCAACGCGGCGAGGCATCCGGAGTCGAGCCGGACGCCGACCGGCCCGGTCAGGCCCGCCTCGGTGATGACGTCGACCGCCGCGCATACGGCACCGTGAGAGTCAGCCCGGACACGAGGCCCCGTCCAGCGCCAACCCGGTGGCGTACGGGGCACAGCGAACCAGCGGTCGGCGCCGGTCCGCTTCCGTACCGGCACGAGGAGATGGGTTCGCAGGTCGCCGACCCTGTGCCGCCGTTCGACGGGCAGGGCAGCCGCAGATAGCGTCCCTCTGATTCCAACGGGCGTTGGCATCCTCCACCGCCATGAATGGCGGAGACTAGCGGGGCCTCCGCCGCTACCGCCCGAGCTTTCTGGCGGGTAAGCCCGTCCGAGCTAGGTGCCGACCCGGCGGGGCTGGAGCCGTCCCGTCCCCGGCCCGGTCAACTGCCAGAACTCCTGCGGCAACTGGTCGACAAAGTCTCCGTACTCCTTCGCGCTGGCCGACTCACGAAGGGTATCCAGCACGGCCCGTGCTCCATCGGTTGCCACCTGGCGATCCACCCCGGCCCGTGACTGGACCCGTTCGAAGAATTCGGCGAGCCCGAACCGTTCCGGGTCTTCGGTGGGCCTATCCACCAGGCCTCGTAGCTCCTCAGGGAGCTGGGAGGCGAGGTCTCTCGCCTGGCCGCCAGTGATCCGTTCTGCCAACGTCTCGAGCGTGGCGCGGGTGACAGGTTCCGCCTGCCCCGGCGGGACCTTCGGTCGCGCTGCCACGGACTGGATGAACTCGGTGTAGTCCACCTCGGATCCCCTCTCGAACCGGATTGCGGCGGGTACCCGCGCCCGCCGGGGTGAAACGGTGGTTCCCCCGCCCTCAGCCGGGTGGTGGCGGAGGGCGGTGGGTGATCCGGCGGGTCACCCGGAACTGGTACAGGCCGGCGCTGGTGACGGCGTAGAAGACGGGCGGGAGGAGGAAGATGGCGAGGCCGACCAGCGGCGCCACCAGGTAGCCGACCACGCCCGCCAGGACGTACAGAACGATCCCGACGAGGGCCCGGATCCGCTCGACGTGGAAGAACCCGTGCTTCACCTGCTCCTTCAGCAGGTCGGGGTGCCGGGCCAGGTAGTGGTAGAACGCCAGCCAAGTCGCGCACAGCAACGCGCCGATCAGCGCGTAGAAGGCGATGGCCACACGCTGGTCCGCGTTGTCGTGCTCCTGCAGTGCGTGCGACACGACGATGGTCGGAAACGGCAGCAGCGCCGTGGTGAACAGCACCAGCAGGTTCATCCAGTGCAGGCCGCGATCGATCTGCTGGACGCGGTTGAACGCCGCCTTGTGGTTGAGCCAGACGACGGCCACGTACGAGTAGGACGCGAGATACGCGACGTACGCCGGCCACTGGCCGAGCAGCCCGGACAAAAGGCGGCCGGGCGGGACGTTCGGCACCCGGAGATCCAGGACCAGCAGCGTGATAATGATGGCGAAGATGGCGTCGCTGAACGCCACGGCACGGCTGGTGTCCGACCGGGTGCCCAGGTCCGTGTCTGGCCCGCTCACCGAGCGCGCCTACCCACGGGCGCCCGCGGTAAACAGCCGGGCGCGGCCGCGCCGAATGCGGATCAGACGTCTCGGAGAAGCTGGCATCACTGGGGCACGAATGAAGGCTGTCGTCTACTACGGACCGAAGACGGTGAGCGTGAAGGAGGTGCCGGACGCCCGGCTCGAGCGACCGGCGGACGCTCTCGTCCGGATCACCACGACCGACACCTGCGGCTCTGACCTGCACAGGTACGACGGACGCACGGACATGCAGCCGGGCCGGGTGCTCGGGCACGAGAACCTCGGCGAGGTGATCGAGGTCGGCGACACCGTCGAACTCGTGAACGACGCCCTGGGCATCGAGCGGGAAACCCCTGACCGCCGATCACAAGGCACAGCCCGGATGCTGGGTTGGTTCAGTCTCGGCCTCGGCGCGGCAGCCTTCGCCGCGACGTCGAGGCTCAGCCGGCTGTGCGGCGTCGACGACTCCCGCACGGCGCGGACCGTCCTGCGGGCCGCCGGGGTACGGGAGCTGGGCCACGCCGCCGCACTGCTGGTCCCGCGCCGGGCCGGTGGGGGACGTGGACGCGGGTCGCCGGGGACATCATGGACCTGGCTGCCTGCGGTTGGGCCATGAGTCGCCGCCGGGGGGAACGACGGCGGCGCCTGATCTACACCTCGCCGGGATCACCGTCGTCGACCTCTACACGGCGCTACGGACGACGCGTTCACCCACCTCCTCCTCTCCGTCGCTAGCGGGGCCGCGCTTTTCCACCCAGGCCATGGGTTACTCCGATCGGTTCGGTTGGGGTACGGCGGTGATTGACGCGTGACTTTGGGGTGGGGTCAAGTTGGCGGTGGAGGGTGGGCGTTGCCAAATGGCCCGTTGCCGTCCGATGGCGGGTTCGGCGGCGGCGATGATGGCGGCGCAAGTTGTCGAACCGCCTGGTGCGCGTATCCACGAGCAGTTGTACGGCGGCGGCGTCAGATGTACGGGCTCCGGCCGCCGAGTTCGCTGACCGAGCGAACTCGCGGGAAACTGGGGCAGCGCGGGAAGGCGTCGTGTGATCTGATCCCTGCCGATGACGACACCGGACGCTCCCGCCACCGATCCCGACGCCGCCACGGCCACGCCGCCGCACGTGCGCCGCATGGTCGTGCTCATGCTCGCCAACCTGGCCCTGAGCGCCCTGCTCGCCGCCTTGATGCTGGTCTTCCAGGAGCAGCTGCTGGACTACCGGCTCGCCCACCTCGACCTGCCCGCCGGCACCGACCTGGCCGCCGCCCGAGAGACGATGCGCTCCTCGGCGTGGTCCCGCATGCTGCCCGTGGCGCTGGTCGCGCTCGCCTACCTGTGGCTGATTCACGGGTTGCGGATGGGCCAGCGCAAGGCGTATCGGCAGGTGGTCCTCGTCTCGGTGGTCGTGCTGCTCGGCTCCGGCCTGACCCTGTTCCAGCCGTTGCCCTGGTGGTTGCGGGCGGTCAACGTCGCCAAGGTGCTCGTGGCGGTCGCGCTGCTGTTCCTGACCAGCCGCCCCCAGGTTCGCGGCTGGTTCGCCGCGACCAACCGACACGACCTGGCCGACCGCCTCTCGTCCTGACCTTCCCGCGGCCCGCGCCTGCCCAGCCCGGGACCCGACCTGCAGGTCGAGAACATCCCGCGGATGTGGTGGGAGCAGCCTCCCAGGGACACTGACGACGATGACGACTGACGACCTCAGCACCGGCTCACGCACCGCCACCGCTCGATCGCGATTTGAGCCGGCGATCGGCGGTGCCACACTGGCCGTCCTGATAAGTGGCTTTCTTCCCTGGTTCCAGTCAGGTTGGGCCGCTTCCACGAACGGGGTGAACAGCTACGAGACCAACAGGTCGGCATGGGCTGCGTCCACGGCCTGGAGCATGGCCCTCATGCTCAGCGCGACCTCGGGCGCAGCCGCGATCCTGCCGGCCCGCATCGATCGTCAGCCGCCAAGGTGGGCGTCCCTACGATGGGCACCTCCCACACTCTCCTTCCTTGGCATCGTGTTCGTGCTCTGGACCTGGATCGACATCCCCCGCGCCGACACTGTCGGCGCCGGCGGATGGACCACCGGTTCAGGCGGCCACATTGGCGATATCGCCCATGATCGGCTACAGATCCTGCACCTCGACGGCCTGCGCTACGACGTCGGTTGGGGTCTGTACATTGGCATTCTCGCCATGTCCTCGCTGTGCGCCCTGCTCGTTGGTCACGCTCTTCGCGCCCGCCGACACGCCGCCCGAAGTTGTGACGACGCGCGAGGCAGCCGCTCCGCAAAGACCCACGGCGACCCCGGATGGCCGCCAGGCAGTTGCTAGACAACCGGATCAGCGGAAACTACTCCCGCCTGGCCCGAGCCCTTTCGCGACCGCCACCCCATCGCACTTCACCGCTCAGCCACGCCCTCGCACGCATCCACTTCACGCCGGAGATGCTCACTAATCCAAGCCAACTCGGGTTGGGGTTCGACTCGATAGGCGACTCGAGGGCTCCAAACCCTACTGACCTGGACCGTTGGGTTTGGGTTTGTGCCGGGATCGACGAACCGATAGCCAACCCGGGCTGCGCGCTTCGGCGCCATCCCGCTCGTCTGAGAGCAGCTCACCTAGACCGGGCGAGGCCGTTCTCGGGCGGTGGGGTGGCCCGCCTGGACGGCGGACCCGAAAGTCGGTTGCCGGCGACGGTGAACGCCGGGACGCTGGGTGGCATGACGTTCTGAGGGCAGCACCTTCCTCGCCGCCACGCCATCGCGATCGGCGGCCGGCCATCCCACCTTTGGCGAGAAGTGATCGTCCTTGTCCGTTCAGCCTTTCCGGCAGGAGTACCTGCCGGCACCCACCCCTGCCACCGTCACCGTCTTCGCCTCCCCGACCAGCTGGGTCGAGTCCGACGCCGTCGACCAGTGCCGCCAGGTTGCCACCCTCGACGGCATGGTCCATGTCGCCGGCATGCCGGATCTGCACCCCGGCAAGGGCGCCCCGATCGGCGCCGCGATGGCCTCGACCGTGCTCTACCCGCACCTGGTCGGCTCGGACATCGGCTGCGGCATCGCCGTCTTCCCGATCGCGCTGAAGCGGGTCGTGCCGGAGCGGCTCGCCGCCCGCTTCCCCGACCTGGACCGCTCGCTCGACCCGGATCGGGACGCCGACGACCCAGCCTGGTCCGTGCTGGACGGTGACGTCCCCGCCGGCCACCTCGACGGTCTCGGTACCGTCGGGCGGGGCAACCACTTCGTTGAGCTGGCCCGCGTCGGCGAGATCCTCGACCCGGGCCACGCCGCGCGGCTTCAGCTCGCCGCCGGCGACACGGTTCTCGTCGTGCACAGCGGTTCGCGCGGACTCGGCGAGCGGATCCTGCGTGAGCACGCTGAGCTGCGAGGCGCCGGGCCCGCCGGCGACCCGGCCGCGTACCTGGCGCGGCACGACGACGCTGTGCGCTGGGGTTCGCTCAACCGGCGGCTGCTGGCCGCCCGGACCGCGATCGCGCTGGGTGCCGAGCCGACGGCGCCGGTCGTGGACCAGTGCCACAACCTGGTCGAGGTACGCGACGGGCACTACCTGCACCGCAAGGGCGCGGCGCCGGGCGACGGCCGGGACGTGCTCGTCGCCGGCACCCGCGGCACCCCGTCGTACCTTGTGGCCGCGCACGCGGGCGCGCAGGCCAACCACTCGGTGGCACACGGGGCGGGCCGCAAGATGTCCCGGGCCGACGCGTTGCGCCGGGGCCGGGCCAAGCACACGGTCGAGGAGCTGCGCCGCACCCCGGTGGGTTCGCTGGTGGTCTGCGGCGACCGGCAGCTGCTGTTCGAGGAGGCGCCGACCGCGTACAAGCGGATCGAGCAGGTAATCGCCGACCTGGTGGGCCACGGGCTGGCGACCCCGGTGGCGACCACGGTCCCACTGGTCACCTACAAGACGCCGGACGTGGGCGTGGCGGCCCGCGGCGACCGGCGACCCGAGCGCGGGCAGGCCGAGCACCGGCGGCGGGGGCGGCGGTGAGCCCGCATCTGCTGCTGTCGTCCGGCCGGGGCCCGCAGGAGTGCGCGTGGGCGCTGGCCCGGCTGCTGCGCCGGCTGGACGCCGACGCCGCCCGCCACGATGTGGGCGTAGTACGGCTGGAAAGCGTCTCCGGCGACCGGCCCGGCACCTACCGGTCGGTGCTGATCCGGCTCACCGGCGCGGGTGCGGAGGCGTTCGCCGTCGGCTGGACCGGGACCCTGTGCTGGCAGGCGCCCAGCCCATACCGTGCCGGCCATGGCCGGAAGAACTGGTACGTCACCGCCCGGCGGTGCGAGGTCGACGCGCCGGTGACCCCGTTCATCGAGGCGGACGTGGAGGTGGTGGCCGTACGTACCGGCGGGCCGGGCGGCCAGCACCGCAACAAGGCCAGCACCGCCGTGCGGGCCACCCACCGCCCGACCGGTACCGTCGTGGTGGTCGACACCGAGCGGCAGTTCGGCCTCAACCGGGGCATCGCGCTGCGACTGCTGCGGCAGCGGCTCGCGGCCGGTGACGAGGCGGCCGGGCGGGCGGTCGTGACCGCCCGATGGCGCGTCCACGACGAGTTGGTACGGGGCGATCCGGTGCGCATCGAACGCCCCTGACCGCCTTCCCAGCCGCCACGGCGTTCCCAGCAGGATCAAGGCGCACGGCGGTTACAACAGCGAGGCGCTGTCGTGCCGCGGGGTAGCAGGCCAGTTGTCGTCCGACAGCCGCTTGCCCGGGCCGGGGTCCCGGTCGGCCTCGGCGATCACGGTCTGGGCCAAGGCCTTACCTTCACCGAGGCCATCGAGAGCGGCGCCGCCTCGGCGTCCGGCGACGGCGAGGCTCTGCGCAGGCTGACGGGCCTGTTCCGGCTGCCGCCTCCGCACACCCGGAACCGTTGACCACAACGTCAGACGGCATTCGCGCCAATGAAAGCGGCTCAGATCTGATCCGAAGCGGCCCGGACACCATGGTCGTATCGCTCAACGACCCCTTCCCGGACATCCGCATCTGCCGCAAACCCGCGCGGACGCTGCAACGCCAGGTCAACATCCGTGCAGGCCGTCCGAGCTGGTTGACGGCGTTGATGAGGGCGGGAATCCGCTGACCGCTACCAGCGCCTCGGCGGGATGCGGACGAATCGGCTTAGCTCTTGGCGAGTGCTTCGCGGCGGATCCACTGGGGCAAGGTGGGGTTGTCGATGGTGGTGATGACGCTGACGGTGGTGCGGAGGCGGCGGTCGTCGTCCAGCAGAGCCAGCATGCTCGCGGCCAGGTCTACACGGGCGGTGAACCTGCCGTCGGCGTGGCCCTCCACGAGGGTGTAGTCGGTGGGCGACGGCAGGTGGTAGAGCCCGCTCGGGCGCACGATCGTCCAGTCCAGATCGCTGGCGCGGACCAGCGTTTCCATCCGCCGCATGTCGTCGTACAGCGTTCTACCCAGCACCCGCGTGACGTACGGCAGTAGTACTCGGTTGAACAGGAACCCGCCATCGGAGTACGAGCGCGGGGCGACCCCGCTTGAGCTGACCACGACGAGGCGACGCACGCGATGCCGTTCCATCGCGGCGACAATATTGGCCACACCACGCGAATAGGTGCTGATCGGTTCCTTCCCAGCGGGCACCCCGAGCGTCGACAGCACCGCATCCCGCTTTGCGACCGCGGCGTCGACGGCCACCGGATCGAGCACGTCGGCACCGACCACCTCAAGGCGATCATGGTGCAGCGGGAACGAGTCCGGCTGCCGGGTGACCGCGGCGACCTGATGCCCGGCGGCGAGTGCCTGGCCGGTGAGCAGGCGGCCGGTGGGACCGTTGGCTCCAAAGACTGTGATACGCATACGGACTGTCCTTTCTTGGTTACGAAACCTTTTGGTGTACGGATCGGAAGGCTGCACACAGCGGGTCGAGTGCCTGCGCCCACGCCGGCAACTCGTCGACCAGCCGGTGTACCTCCGCGCTGGCGGCGCCTGTGGTCAATTCATGGGCCGCCGGTGGGCCTGGTTCACTTCACGGACGACCGTCCAGGCGTCCGCCACCCGGCCCAGGTGTCCGAGCTTGTCGGGGTTGAGCATCGCGCGGATCGCGTAGATCTGTCCGTCGAGGATGTCGAGCGTCAAGGTGTTGACGACCTTGCCGTCCCGGTCGCGAAAGATGGCGCCCGGCTGGCCGTTCACCTCGTGCGGTTCCATGACGCCGCCGATCCGGAGGAACGGCGCGACGATCGCGGACAGCAGCCGGGCCACGTTCTCCGCGCCGAAGACGCCCCCACCCCACTGCGGGGCCTTGCCCCCGCTGTCGCCGACCATCTGTACGTCAGCGGCGAGCAGCTCCCGCAGCCCGTCGACGTCCCCTTCCCGGAAGGCGTCGAAGAAGCGTTCCGCGAGTTCCTCTCGCTCCTGGCGATCCGCCGCAAACCGAGGGCGTCCCGCGTCCATGTGGCGGCGCGCCCGCACCGCGAGCTGGCGGCACGCCGCCTCCGAGCGCCCCACCGCTGACGCGATCTCCGGGAAGCTGAACCCGAACGCCTCCCGCAGCACGAAGACCGCCCGCTCGAGCGGGCTGAGCCGCTCCAGCAGCAACAGGGCCGCCATCGATACCGAGTCGGCCAGCTCCGCCGAGCGTTCCGGGTCCTCGTACGGGTCGGTGAGCAGCGGCTCGGGGAACCACGGCCCGGCATACTCCTCACGCCGGACCCGCGCCGAGCGCAGCACGTCGATCGAGATCCGGGACACCGTGGTCGACAGGAACGCCTTGACCGAGGCGGGTCGGGTCGGGGAGGCGTCGTAGCGCAGCCAGGTCTCCTGGACCGCGTCCTCGGCCTCGCTCACGCTGCCCAGGATCCGATAGGCGATCGAGAACAGCAGCGGCCGCAGCTGTTCGAATTCCTCAACCCGGGTCACGCCAGCTCCTCCTTGAAGCCCTGCCGCCAGGAGGGGTAGCGCAGCTGCCAGCCGAGCTCCCGCTTGGCCTTGGCGTTGGAGAAGAAGCGCCCCTCGGTCATCATCGCCACCGCCGTTTCCCCGGCCACCAGCCGGGCCAGCCACGTTGGTACCTGCATCGGCCGTTTGGCGCCCGCGCGCGCCGCCAGGTAGGGCAGCCACTCACCAGCCGGGGCCGGCTCGTCGTCGACGATGTTGAACACCCCCCTCGCCCTCTGCTCCACGGCCAGGACCGTGGCGCTCGCTGCGTCGTCGAGATGCACCCACGAGCTGTAGCCACCGCCGTTGCCGATGACCGGGTACTGCCGCTTGCGCACGAGTTCGACCTGATCATCGGTGGCGCCCGGCCCGTAGAACGCGCCGTACCGCAGGACCGCGCCGCCAGCCTTGACCACAACGTCCTCGAGGTGGCGGATCGCCTCGGCGGCGGCCAGCAGATGGCCGGTCCCCTCGGCGCGCAGCCGGTTGGTGGTGGCGAACCACCGGTCGAAGTGCTTGATGTCGGGCTTGCCGGAGATGGCGGTCATCTGGTGCACAATCACGTCCGGCCGGGCCTGAGCCACCACCTCGCCGACCAACATCGCATCCAGCCCATCCATCACCACCGCCTCAGCGCCCAGCCGCTCCAACACGCGCAGCTTGTTGGCGCTCGTCGTCGTAGCCGTCACCTCGTGGCCACGCGCCACCAGCCGCGGCACCAGCCGCCGCCCCAACACCCCGGCCCCGCCCGCCACGAACACCCGCACAACCATCACTTTCCTGATTCCAGAGCTTGTCTCCGCTACCCGAGACGAGACAGCCCCAGCCGCCTGTGACATGGGAGGTACGACAGCCGGGAAGAGATCGTTCGCGGCTGTGGGCCGACGCCCCACAGCCTCATGGGTAGTGAGCTGACAGACGGCATTGAGGCGTGTTCCGACGCTCACCCATCTGCCGCCGATCGTGTGCGCTGGCCAGGCGGTAAGCGTCACGCTCGGTGGTCGGCCCGCTTGCCGGCCGGCCGTCCTAAGCTGTCGATGAACGGGTGCGGCCATGGTGGCCCGGACCTGCCAAGCTCTTTTGCTGCCGCTTGGAGAGTGGAAACCGAGGCGGCCCACCCGGCTCAACCAATGCAGTGCCCGTCGGCGCCCGGACACCACGACCACGGTGGCGATGAAGCCTGCACCTGCCGATGGTGGGCAGGTGCTGACGCCTCGCTCGGTGTCGAGGGGAGCCGGGCCGCGCTGACCCGGAGGACCGGGCTGTCCGTCTTGGACGCCCGGTCCCCGGAAGGCTCCCGGTATTCAGAGGAGGAGGAGGCTCAGCGTTCGAAGTGTTGCCTGTCCTCGAGCGCCATCGGGATGAACTTCTCCTGTTGTCAGGCGCTCCGGCGCCTCGTCCGAGGCGAGGAGTTGTCCCCGGTACTACTCGCGGCGCCTTTTCGTAGCGGTCCTGATCGTGGATCGTGTGCTGTGCCAGAGCAACCGCGGTCATCGCGGCATGTTGCCAGCCGGTGGTCGTCCGCTCCGTGGCGCTGTTTGTTGTCGATGACGGCGCCGGCTGATTTCGCTACTGCGCCGTGGAGCTGATCGGCCGTCAGGCAGGTGCCGCCCCCATCAGGACCGCGGCAGCGTACGCGTCGACGAGGCCGGTCCCCTTGTCGACTGCGCTGGTGTAGGGCCCGACGGTCTGGTAGGCCGCGCCGTCCGTGAACTTGTACGCCGTGGCCTTGAGCGCGTCCTCGACCTGGGCCGGGGTCGCGTTCGGTGCTACCTGGAACAGCTGGGTGACGATGCCCACGACATGTGGGGTTGCCATCGAGGTACCGCTGATCGTGTTGAACGTGCCGAGGTCCAGGGGCCCGGGGCCGTTGTGCGGGTCCAGACCGGTCGAGCAGATCAGCAGGTATGGCCGGCAGGCTGAGGTGATGTTCGATCCGGGTGCCGAGACGTCCGGGTAGGTCTCCGGGTGTCCCGCAGCCCCGCGGCTGGAGAACGTGGACACGCTACCGTCGCGGGTGCCGATGCCATGGTCGTCGTAGGAGGCGACCATAAGGATGCCCGGAGTGGGGTCCTGACCCGGAGGGTTGGTGGCGCTGTTGTCCGGGCCGTCATTGCCGGCCGCCCACACGGTGACGACACCCTCGGCGGCCAGCGCCCGTTGCAACTTGGTGGTCGCCGAGTTCGGATCGAACGCCCCACCGCCACTGGGGCCGTACGAGTTGTTGCTCACCTTGATCGGTGGGCAGCCCGCGCACGGGTTCAGGTGATGGTCGAGCACCCAGTTCAGCGCGCTGTCCGCACCGAAGATGCTCAGTCCCGCGCCGACCGACAGACTGATCAGCGTGGCGTCAGGGGCAGCGCCGTGCAGCCGGGTGCCGTCGGTGAGCGTCGTGTCCCGCCCGGCGACGATCCCCGCGACGTGCGTGCCGTGCCCGCCGGCCGACAGCGTGTCGGTGTCGTTGGCCGCGGTCAGGTCGAGGAAGCACGAGTCGTTGGGTAGCGGGAGCGGCAGACCCAGGTCGGTGAGCGGGCCGCACATGTTCTTCAGATTGAGCTTCACTGCGCTGGTGCCGTCCGCGTTGCGGAGGAACGGGTGGTTGCCGTCCACGCCCGTGTCGATGATCGCCGCCGAGACACCGCGGCCGTCGACCGGCCCTCCCTGTCCGTCGCGCAGCTCTGCGCGCGCCTGCTCGCCTCGGGTAGCGACGTTCGAGGTCGACAGGTATGGCCGCAGAGGCTGGTCACCTTCGACGTACGTGACACCGGCATGACCGCGAACGGCCACGATCTGCTCGGCGGTGCCGCGCGCAACCGCAACGCCGATCTTGTTCCAGGTTGTGATGAGTCTGAGGCCGGTGTCGGCGGCCGCCTGCCGGGCGGCGCCGACGCTCGTACCGTGCACAAACACCGGGATCGTGCCGGAGGCTGTCGTCAGCGTCCGCGCCAGGGAACTGGATATCGGGGCGAGTGGGTTGCTCGCCTGCGCCGGTGCGACCGGCGCGACGAGCGCGGCGGCAAGGACGCCGGCGATCAGGGGAGAAATGGCTCGAGGCATGAGGGGACTCCTCTGGGAGCATGTGTGGCGCCTATCTATGTCCTACATCGGCGATCACCAACCTTTCGCAACACGGCTATGTGCTAAGGGCGCGAATGCGCAGCGCAGCTGCTGTCGGCGACGACGGAGGTGCCGTCACGCTTGAGGACGGTCTCGCGGGTGTTGCAGGCGCCGGTGATGGTGATCCAGTGAGGGAACAGGTCCCGGGAGTACCCGCTCATCGAGCCTTCGGTCCTGACGGTGAGAGCGTTGAGCTGCGACTGGGCGGTCGACTTGGAGGGGATGCCGGGCGGCGTGGCCATCACCGGCGCCGCGCTCGCTACGACCAAGGCGCCGATGGCGGTGAGGGCTGCTGCCGTCACGGCGACCCACCGTCGCACGACTGTGGATCCGTTGGATTGCGGTCGTACTCACATGCGGGCCTCCTGGTGACGTCCTTGGGCATCGACCTTGCCGAAGAATGATGTTCGTTGACGGACGTCTCTCTGAAGAGGTGGGGATCGGTCCGCGACGGGCAGCCAGATGACCGGCCGGACGCCGGGGGGCCGGACCTCTAGCCGCCCACCGCGCCGTAGACGCTGTGACGCTGACCATCAGGCCGATGCCAGGTTTCGGGGCGTCGGTCGGGCGGGGCATGTGGGTGTACGCCGCCGTGCCTGCCGAAGATCTGGTGAGGAGAGGGCCGACCTCGGGCGGCATGGCCTGGGGGCTCTGATGCCGGCAACGAAGATGGTTCCTTATCGGCGGGACTTTGGCGTGGTCACGGACATCGAAACCAGGCCGGACCTGTCCGTCGTTCCGACGCGGTGTGGCCGCCGCGCTCGGCACGGGCGTTTGCGGTGCCACCGACGGGTGCAGGGCCGGACCCGCCGCCCCGCCGTGGTAGCCGTTGTCGTGGGGAGCTCCCACCGGGTAACAGCAGGAGCGCGCAAGGTCGGGCCTCGCGGCGCATCGGTCGGCGGCCTAGCCGGCCGCGGCGTTCCACCATCCAACCGGTCCATGACTCTTGACCTGTTGAAAATTGCCAAGCGGTGCGGTGGAATAGTCGAAAGGTTTCACCACCGTCCTCGCGGATGAAGGTGGCATCATGTCAGTCCGCCCACCGCGTCTTTTCGGCACGACGACAGCCGGCACTCGGCGACGTGTACTTCAGCGCCGTGCAGGTGCGGGCGAATCGGCTGAACTCGAGACGATTCTCGCCGCCGAGGACCACAGCCGCCCGGCGTTCCTGCCCGCGTGGCGCGACCGCGCCAACGCTGCTGCCCTCGTGGCGACGATGCACGGCGCGACGGCTGAGCCGGGCAGGCGGTACATGCACGTGACTGACATGCATCAATATTGTCAGCCGATCCACAACGTTTGTCGTGGTTGTTCCACACCCCTCATGGAGGCAGCGCATGTCAGCTCATCGGCACGAGGTCGGTCGTCGCACCCTGTTCAAGGCAGGTCTGGGTACTGGGATCGCGGCGATCGTCGGCACTGAACTGTTCGCGGTGGCACCAGCGGGTGCCGCACCCAGCGACATGTTCCCCTGGATCATCGATTGCGATACCTGGGGTGCGCGCCCGCCAAAGGGAGCGATTCAGATCACCGGCAACGTCACCAACAAGATCATCCTGCACCACATGGCATTCCCGAACGTCACGGACTACTCGCGCGACCACGCGATGCAACTGGCGCGGGACTGTCAGAACCTACATATGGACGTCAACGGCTGGGTGGACACCGGACAGCACTTCACGGTCAGCCGTGGCGGCTACGTGCTGGAGGGCCGCCACCGGAGCCTGCAGACGCTCGACACGGGCGGGCACCAGGTCAGCGCCGCACACTGCCCGGGCGAGAACGGGAACGCGATCGGGATCGAGAACGAGGGCACCTACATCACTGAGACGCCACCGGACGCACTGCTCGACGCGCTGGTGGGGTTGTGCACCGCGGTATGCCAGCAGTTCCGGCTGCAGCCATGGGACATCTTCGGCCACTGGGACTTCTACACCACCCAGTGCCCCGGCATCGCCTTCTACCGGTTGTTCCCGACGGTGCGCTCGCGTGTCGCGGCAGCACTCGGTACCCAACAATCGGACATCCCCGCACGCCGGTGGCCCGACATCTGGCGCTTCGTCGACGGCCCGGTTGTGCAGGTCGCGCAGTACCTGCTCGCGGATCTCGGGTACCCGCTGACCCCGAACGGCGACTTCGGCTACGACATGAATGCCGCCGTGGCCGACTTCCAGGCCAACCACGGGATTCGGGTCGACCCGGACGCGACCTTCGACACGGCCACCTGGGAAGCGCTTGTGCCGACACTCGACAAAGACGCCAACGGTCTGCCCGTCAACGCGCTGCAGTACCTGCTCGGCCGCAAGGGGTACGACGACGTCACGATAATCGGCGAATTCGACCACAGCACCATGAAGGCGGTCCAGGACATGCAGCGCCTCCACGGCCTCGTACCCAACGGCAAGGTCGATGTGGACACGTGGTGCGCGATTGTCGGTGGCGCGGTCCGTTCGGCCTTCCAGCAACCGCACGCCGCGTAGGCACCGACACGGTCGCAGATGCGTGCCTCGTTGAGTCGGCTTCGAGGACGATGGCACCACGTCACCGGGCCGTCGTGGATCCCGCCCCAACAGGCATGGCCGTGCCGGTGACATCCCGGACGGCCTGCATCGTTTGAAGATCGCATGCTTGCCGTGGGGCCATCCTGGACCTCACCGACGGTGGCCGCACCCCGCGGCGCAGGACCTCGTTCTCCTGCTCCAGCAGCCTGATCCGCTTGCGCGCTTCGCGCAGCTCGACCGACTCACCGCTGACCGTCCCGGGCGTGGCACCGGCGTCGATGTCGGCCTGACGCAGCCACTTGAACAACGTCATCGGGTGTACCCCGAAGTCCTTGGCGATCTGCTCGACGGTCACTCCCGTCTCACGGTTACGGGCGACACGCACGACGTCATCGCGGAACTCTCGGGGGTAGGGCTTGGGCACAGCGACATCCTCCGAGCCTGCCCACAGGGCAAGCCATCTCAGATGTCACCTATCGGTGCAGCAGACCCCAACTTGCCGACTTCTGCCGGTGCCCTACCGCGACGAGAAGGGCGCGCCAGCGGGGATGTGAGGTTGTCAGAAGCTGTACCGCCGCAAGGCTCGGTTGCGATGAACCTAGCAAGCCTTCCTGCCATTCCGTGTGCCATCGGCCCACCCTCCAAGGGGGCGGTGGTCTGCTCGGCCCAGCCGGCACCGGCAGCCGAGACCATCACGGTCGATCCGCCGGCTCCCGCAGGTCCGGCCTCGATTTCGCACCAAGCCCGCGCTGAACCGCACGCCCGGCGCCGGTCCCGTGGTGGCGGCGTCCCTGGCCGGTGGTCGGCGTTGTAGCGTCCACCGCCGCAGCGGCCCCATCGGGACAGTGGCCTGGTATGCGGTTCACGCGCGCGTCGATCCCAACCGCGACATCGGCGCGCTGGTCGTGGCGCATCCGGCCGACTCGACTCCCACCACGCCTGCCGGCTGGCGCGGGGCGGGCCGATGACCGTCATCCCTGGCGCAGCCCGGCCTCGGGTCAGCCGCTCCGGAGTCCCGAGGCCGAGATGCCGGCTGCTCGGATGCTCATGTCCCGGGCCGAGCGCCGCTCGGTGCCGTTGGGCGCGGTTCAACGCCGTTCAGTGCACCCGGCTGCTCCCACCCTGCTCCCCGGTCTCGGGCCCTCGAGACCGACGGCACTGATCGGTTGAACCGGCCTCGTGTTGGGCAGGCCGACGCCCGTGTGAACGCCGGTTACGCCGTACTGGGGCCCTCCACTTCGACACGGGCGCTGCCCGGAGGTCAGCGCATTCCGAGGCTCCCAAACCGCTCCTCCGGGTATACGCCAGCCCGCTCGCCGAGCCGACCGCAGCCGCCCAAACTGCCCGAGGCCTGAGATGCCAGGCACCCAGACGGATCAGGAAGGCGTCGCCGACGGATCCGACGGAGGGGTCGATGCCAGCGGAAGCGCCTTCCGAGTCATCCTCGGCCTCCTACGGGTACGTCGTGATTACGACGTGCAGGTTGCGAGGGCCGTGGACGCCCTCGACCCGGTTGAGTTCGATGTCGCTCGTGGCGGAGGGTCCGCTAATCCAGGTCAACGGCCGGTGCGGATCGACCCGGGCGAGGGCGTCCGGCACGGTGGCGACGACCTGGTCAACCCGCAGTACGCAGACGTGCACGTCCGGCACGAGGCTGATGACCCGGCGTCCCTGGTCTGGAGCGGCGTCGAGAATGATGGTGCCGGTTTCGGCGATGGCCACTGCTGCCGCGGTGACCACCCCGTCCATGTCGTCGATCTGCTCCGCGGCGTGGTTCTCGTCGGCCGTCGCCGCGACGGTGGCGGGCAGCCAGTGCCGGGGAAGTCCGGACGGGATCACGACGCGCCGGCCGCCGAGAACCTGGTCGACGACCTGCGCTACTTCGTTGTCGGCGCATCTGTGTACGGTCGCCCGGTAGTCGGTGAGCCGGCGCACCAGCACCTCAAGGTCGACGGCGGCGCCAGCCGACCGAAGGTCCCGGGGGACCGCAGCCGGAGCCGGTGGCGGCTCGCCGAGGGCTGCACGGATTCGGCCGAGGATGAGCTCGCGTGCGTTCACCGTTCGGCCCACCACTGGCGGAACGTCTGCCGCGGTGCGGCCGGGATGTCCCGGCTGGTGGTCCAGCCGTTCAACGGTGGTGGTAGGGCGCGGCCGGCCAGCCGGCCGAGGCGCGCGGTGCGCTGCGCGGCCGCGTACAGCGCCGGGTGGTCCATGGTGTATGCGGCTGCGGCCATGGCGATCGCCTCACTGCGCGGATGGGGTGCCTCGCTACGCAGGTGGACCAGGATCGACGGGATGTCGATCATGACGGGGCAGGCGTCGTAGCAGGCGCCGCAGAGCGACGAGGCATACGGCAGGGAGGCGTTGTCTGCGACGCCGGTGAGTTGCGGGGAGAGCACCGCCCCGATGGGCCCCGGATAGACCGACCCGTACGCGTGCCCGCCGGTGCGCTCGTAGACGGGGCAGACGTTGAGGCAGGCGGAGCAGCGGATGCAGTGCAGCGCCTGCCGGCCCACCGGGTCGGCGAGCACGGCGCTGCGCCCGTTGTCCAGCAGCACCAGGTGAAACGCCTGCGGTCCGTCGCCGGCGGTGACGCCGGTCCACATCGACGTGTACGGGTTCATCCGCTCCCCGGTCGAAGCCCGAGGCAGCAGTTGCAGGAACACCCCGAGGTCCGCCCAGGTGGGGATCACCTTCTCGATGCCCATCACGGTGATCAGGGTTTCCGGGAGGGTCAGGCACATGCGCCCGTTGCCCTCGGACTCGACCACGGCGAGGGTGCCAGTCTCGGCGACGGCGAAGTTCGCCCCCGACACCGCCACCCGCGTGGACAGAAACGTTTCGCGCAGGTGCCGGCGCGCCGCGGCTGCCAGCGCGGCCGGCTCGTCGGTGAGGTCGCGGTCGACGCCGGGCATCGCCCGCAGGAAGATCTCCCGGATCTCCGCCCGGTTACGGTGGATCGCCGGCACCAGGATGTGGCTGGGCCGGTCCCGGCCCAACTGCACGATCAGCTCCGCCAGATCGGTCTCCACCGGGGCGATCCCGGCCGCCTCGAGGGCCTCGTTGAGACCGATTTCCTGCGTGGCCATCGACTTGACCTTCATCACCTGGTCGGCGCCGGTGGCCCGGACCAGGTCGGTGACGATCCGGTTCGCCTCCACCGCGTCGGCCGCCCAGTGCACGGTGCCGCCGGCCGCGGTGACCGCCGCCTCCAACTGCTCGAGCAGCTCGGGCAGGCGGGCCATCGTGTCGGCCTTGATCGCGGCACCGGCGGCGCGCAGTTGCTGCCAGTCCGGCACCTCACCGATCACCGCGCCGGACTTGGCGCGGATCGTGCTGGTGGCGTGCCGCAGGTTGCGGCGTAGCTGCGCGTCGCCCAATGCCCGCCGGGCGGCGACCGGGAACGGCTCGTCGCCGCGCAGGTGCCCCACGCCGGCCGGGGCGGTCGCCGGCATGCCGAGGAACGTCCGGGTCATGGCCGCACCCCCAACCGGTCCCGCTCCCCCGCCGTCTCGCTGCCCTCCGTGCTGGCCAGGATCTCCGCCAGGTGCACCGTCCGCACCCCCGCCCGCAGCCGGGACAGCCCGCCGCCGATGTGCATCAGGCAAGACGCGTCCCCGGCGGTGCAGACATCGGCGCGGGTGGCCAGGACGTTGCGCATTTTGTCGGCCAGCATGGCCGTGGAGGTGTCGGCGTTCTTCACCGCGAAGGTGCCGCCGAACCCGCAGCACTGCTCGGCCTGCGGAAGCTCCACAAGGTCCAGACCGCGCACCTCGCGTAGCAGCCGCAACGGCCGGTCCCCCACCCGGATCATCCGCAGTGAATGGCAGGTCGGGTGGTACGTCACCCGGTGCGGGAAGTACGCCCCCACGTCCGTCACCCCTAGGACGTCGACGAGCAGTTCGGACAGTTCGTAGGTGTGCCGGGCCACCTCCTCCGCCCGGCTGGCCAGCCGCTCGTCCCCCGCCCGGCGGGCCACCATCGCATGCTGGTGCCGCACCGACCCCACACACGAACCCGAGGGCGCCACCACCACGTCATACGAAGCGAACACCCGCACGTGCCGGCGCACCAGCCGCAACGCCTCCTCTGGATAGCCGGTGTTCACATGCATCTGCCCGCAGCACGTCTGATCAGGCGGGAAGATCACCTCGTGGCCGAGGCGCTCCAACAGCCGTACCGTCGCCTTCGCCGCCTCGGGGAAGAGCGTGTCCGCGAGGCAGGTGACGAACAGGGCGATACGCATGCTCAGCCACCTATCTGCTCCATGGCAGCCCGCCAGGCCGCCCCGCCCGACGCCCGGTGTGCCGGAGCTCATCCGAGCCCGTCCTGAATCGTTTCATGTCCTGGCTTGGACCGTAGGGGGAGGCATTCGCGAGCGTCAAGGCTTTCCCCAGGATTTCTTGCCTGTTGCTGGACCGAGTCCGTGGCATGTTCGAGACCCTCCCGCTTCAGGGCGACCCGGGCGCCGGCCACCCAGGACCGGGTCGATGAAACGTTTTAGGCGCTATAGACTGCGCGTCACCAGCCGGTCGAACCGGTTCCGGCCGGTGCCCGTACAGCTGCGGACACTGCGCCCGCACCGGCGGCGGGCCCGCAACCCAGCCCGAGCGGTCGAGGGGAGCTATGGCAACGGCGAACATCAAGCAGGTAGCCCGGCACGCCGGCGTCTCCCTCGGTACCGTCAGCAACGTGCTCAACCGGCCCGACACGGTTGCCCCCGCGACCCGGCAGCGGGTACTCGATGCCATCACCGAACTCGGCTACGTCCGCAACGACTCCGCTCGCCAGCTGCGCGCCGGCCACAGCCGCACCGTCGCCATCGTCGTGCTGGACGTGGCCAACCCCTTCTTCACCGACCTGGTGCGCGGCGCCGAGCAGGTGGTCGAGGACGCCGGTGCCATGCTCGTCGTCTGCAACAGCGGCGAAGACAGCGCCCGGGAACGCCGGCACCTGGACCTGCTGCAGGAGCAGCGGGTACGGGGGGTGCTCATCACCCCGGTCGGCCACGGGTCCCAACCCCACCTGGACATGCTCATCGACCGCGACATCCCGGTGGTGCTCGTCGACCGGGGCACGGGTCAGGCCAGCCGCTGTTCGGTGGCCGTTGATGACGTGCGCGGCGGGCGGCTGGCCATGGACCACCTGCTAGAGCGGGCCCACCGCCGCATCGCATACGTTGGCGGCCCGTTCTCCATCGCCCAGGTCGCCGACCGGCACGCCGGGGCCGCGGCCGCGCTCGAGGACCACAGCGACGCCGAACTGCGGGTCGCAACCACCACCAGCCTCACCGTGGCCGCCGGACGGCACGCCGCCGAGGACCTGCTGGCCCTGCCCGCCCTGCAGCGACCCACCGCCGTCTTCTGCGCCAACGATCTGATCGCGCTCGGCGTGCTGCAGGAGATGACCGCGCGCGGTCTGCGGGTGCCCGCCGACGTGGCCATCGTCGGCTACGACGACATCGAGTTCGCCGGTGCGGCGGCGGTGCCGCTGTCCTCGGTGCGTCAGCCCCGCGAGCAGCTCGGCCGTACCGCGGCCCAACTGCTGCTGGAGGAGGCATCCTCGGGCGAGACACATCGGCACCGGCACGTGGTGTTCCAGCCGGAGCTGGTCGTACGCCAATCGAGCGACCAGCCCCGCCGCTGACCCACGAGCGCGCCCACGATGGCGCGGATCGCGGTCCCGGCGTCGTCGGCGCTCCCGCACTGCGGCGCCGGCCGCGCTCCTCGCGTGGCCGGCGCCGTCGATGTGCTTCAGGCGGTCGGCGCGGAACTGCTCACGAACCGCCAGGTACCGGAGCCCACCGTGTGCACCAGGTAGCCGTCCGCCATCCGCCGGGCGGTCACCAGCCCGCCGGGCGACGCCTCGACATCCTCGGCGCGCGCCGCCGGTACGTGCACCTCGGCGGTGGCGCCGACCGGCACCTGCACGGTCAGCTCGAACGCACCCTCCTGGAGTCGCCAGGCCGACGACGCCCGGCCGCGGACCGTGTCGACCGCCGCCGACGCGGCGGACAGCTCGGCGCGGGCGTCCGGGCGGACAACGATGCTCCCCCAGCCGTCGGCGATCGGGCGTAAGCCGGCCACGTGCTGGTAGAGCCACTGCACAACCGTCCCATGGAAGTAGTGCTGCCGGGAGCGCGTCGACGTGGGCCACATCTCCCACATCGTGTCGGCGCCGTTGTCCACCCAGTAGCCCCAGCTCGGATACGTCCGCTGCAGCGCCACGCGGGCTGCCACGTCGGCGTGGCCGCGCTCGGTGAGCACCGGCAGCAGGACGCTGGTGCCGAGGCAGCCGGTGTTGAGGTGCCAGCCCCGCTCGCGGATGTCGGCGACCAGGTTGTCCACCACGGCGCCGACCAGATCGTCGGGCACCAGTCCGAATGCCAGCGGCACCGCGTTCGAGGTCTGCCGGTAGCCGGGGTCCCGGGCGGTGCGGTACAGCCCGCGCGCCCGGTCCAGGAAGGTCTCGTTGAGCCGGTCCCGCAGCCCGGCCGCCGCCGTCCGGAACCGGGCGGCCTGCGCGTCCTGGCCGGTCAGCTCGCCGACCTCGGCCGTGGCCACCAGCGCCCGGTACAGGTAGGCGGTGGCGGTCAGGCGGGTGTCCTCCGGCGGGTTGCCGCCGGTGCCCGGCGACAGGTAGTCCCCGAGTGCCGTCACCGCCAACCCGTCGCGCAGCCGGCCCAGCTCCCACTCCAGGTAGTCGTTCACCGGCTCCCAGTGCTGCCGCAGCAGCCGGTCGTCGCCGTACCACCGGTGCATCTCGCGCAGTAGGAACGGGTAGACGGTCGTCCACTCCGGCGCCGGGGCCAGCTCCTGGTAGCCCCAGCCTCCGCTGGGCACGATCACCGGCACCTGCCCCGAGGAGACCTGGCTGTCGCGCAGGTCGCCAAGCCACTTGGTGAAGAACCGGGACAGGTCGAGCAGGCCCGCCATGGTGGGCGCGGCCACCTGCGCGTCGCCGGTCCAGCCGTTCTTCTCGTACATCGGGGTGTCGGTGGGGATGCCGTGCAGGTTGTTGCGCACTGTGCGGCGCATCATCCGCTCGAACTGCTCGAACAGCGGTTCGCTGCAGTGGAACTCGCCGACGTCGCGGACGTCGGAGTGCACCACCTGCATGGTGACGGTGCCGGTGGTGGCCGCGCCGGGCAGTCCGTCGAGTTGGACGTACCGGAAGCCCTTGTAGGAGAAGCGGGGCTCCCACACCTCCTCGCCGCCGCCCCGGGCGACGTACTCGTCCTGCTGGAATCGGGCGGTCAGCACGTTGCCGTTGGCTGCCTCGACGGTGCCGTCGGCGCGCAGCTTCTCGCCGTACAGGATGCGGATCGTGGTGCCGGCGGGGGCGGTGACGTTCAGCCGGACCCAGCCGGCGGTGGTCCGGCCGAAGTCGGCCACCCAGACGCCGCCGGTCGGCGAGGTGAGCCTGACCGGGGCGACGGACTCGACCACCCGGATGGGTTCGTGCTCCTGCGCGCGCACGGTGCCGGCCGGGGCCTCCAGGACGCTCGCCTTGTCCCATTCGGAGTCGTCGAAACCGGCCGTTGACCAGCCCGCCGGCTCCCGCCGGGCGTCGTAGGTCTCTCCCTCGTAGAGGGAGTTGGAGAGGGTGGGGCCGTCGCTGACCCGCCAGGCGTCGTCGCTGACGATCTCGGTACGCGACCCGTCGGGGTGGTCGACGACGAGGCGGGCGAGCAGCCGGGGCTCCCCGTGCCACGGCGGCTGCTGCCAGCGCCACACGTTGCGGGTGATCATGCCGTAGAAGCCGCGGCCCAGTTCCCCGCCGAGGACGTTCTGCCCCTCGGTGAGCAGATCCGTGACGTCGTGGGTCGCGTAAAGCACGGTGTCGGCGTAGTCGGTGAACCCGGGGTCCAGCACCGCGTCTCCGACCCGCTTTCCGTTCAGGTGCAGCACCTGGTAGGCGAGGCCGCTGGCGTACAGCCGGGCCCGGGCCACCGGTTTGGTCAGCCGGAACGCGCGGCGCAGCACCGGTGCGGGCCGCTCCTGCACCGGCGGTTCGATGCCGCTGCCCCACGGCCCCTGCCCGTACGGGGCGAGCACCACCACGGGCGACCAGCCGCCGTCATCGTGTCCCGGCTGCTCCCACCCGGACTCGAGGGTGCCGGTGGTCCGCCAGCCGGCGGCGGTGACCAGCACCAACTCCTGGCTGTCGGCGGTCCGGACGACGAGTTTCGCGATGAGGCCGCCCGGGTTGACTGACGGGCCGGGCCGGTTGGTGGCGATCACGGCCAGCACCAGGTCGCCGCCGACGGCGCCCCGGGCCAGTTCGGTGACGTCCGCGACCCGGCCGGTGCGCCAGCCGTCGGTCTGCTGGGGCGCGGAGAGGGTGAGCTGGCCGGCAAGGTAGACGGTGAAGTCGTCGTCGGCGCTCATGATCAGCCGGGCGGAGGTGACGTCGAGCCCGGCGGGCAGGGCCAGCCTGCCCCGGAACCAGCGCGGGCCGGCGGGAGCGTTGTTCACCGTCGCGCCCGGACCCCAGACCCACGACGCACCGGCCAAATCCAGGGCGTGCGGCTGCGGCACCGTGACGTTGCTGCTCCATGGTCCCTGCCCGTAGGGGGCGAGCACCGCCACCCCGGCCCAGCCGGCGTCGTCGTAGCCGGCCTCCTGCCAGCCGGGCTGCTCGGTGTCGCTGCTGCGCCAGGAGCCGTCGGTCACCAGCACGAGCCGCTCGCCGGTGGAGGTGACCACGACCAGCTTGGCGAGCAGGCCGGCCGGGTTGACCGTGGCCCCGGGCCGGTTGACGGCCACCGCCGCCAGGGTGAGCGTACGGCCGGCGGCGGCGCGGGCCAGTTCGGTGACCTCGGCCAGTTTCGCCTTCTGCCAACCGTCGCTCTCCTGTGGGGCGTGTAGCACCTGTCGCCCGTCGAGGTAGGCGGCGAAGTCGTCGTCCGCGGTGACGACGAGGTACGCGACCGCGATCTCGACCCCGGCGGGAACCGCCAGCCGGCCGCGGAACCAGCGGGCACCGACGGGGGCGTTGCTCGCGGTGGCCCCCGGGGACCAGATCCACGAGGCGCCGGCGACGTCCAGCGGGGCGTCCGCCACGTCGGGCTTGGCACCGACCCAGCGGGCCGCGCCGAAGCCCTCGTCGAGCAGGCCCGTCTCGAACCAGGTGGGGGTACTCCACCCGCTCTCCCGGCCGGCACCGTCCCACAGCCGGACGGTCCAGTGGTAGCGGGTGCGCGGGGCCAGCCTCGGCCCGTCGTAGGCCACGCCGACGGAGCGAGGCGAGACCACCCGGCCCGAGTCCCAGACATCGGCCGTGTCCGAGGTGAGCCGGTCCGGGCTGGTGGCCACGAGCACCTGGTACGCGCTCTGGGTGGCGCCGTGGCCGGGGGCGGTGCCGGTCCAGGAGAAGCGGGGCTGCGCGACGTCGGTGCCAAGCGGGTGGTCGGCGTACTCGGTGCGCGGACGGCCGACCGCGAGCGGCCCGGCGCCGGCGCCCGGAGGCGGGGCGGCGGCGGCCGGCGCGGCGGTGGTCGCGCCGAGCGCGACGGCTCCCGCGCCGGCGACGCCCCAGCCGAGCAGTGACCGGCGGCTGAGTTCCGTCCCCTGTCCAGGAACCGGTGGTGGTGTCTGCGCCATGGGCGTGCTCCTTGCAATGGTGGTGGGGCGGTCAGGACGGCAGGGGCGCGGACCAGACGTCGGCGACGGATGGGTCGTAGCCGTCCCCGGCGTCGCGGAAGCGCACCCGGACCACGCCGTCGCGGGTCTGGTCAGGCAGGTCGACGACGAACTGGTAGCTGACGGTGCCCGCGCCGCTCTCGGTGCGCTGCCAGGAGCGGGCGTGCGCCACCACGCCGTCGACGACGATCTCGTAGTCCTTCAGCTGTGCCTGGTCGTACGTCTCGACGGCGCGCAGCACGAACGGTTGACCGGGTGCCACGGCGAGGTCGAACTCGAACCAGCCGCCCGGGTAGCTGACGTTGGTGTAGCGGCGGGTCAGCCCGGCCTCGGTGTTGGTGCCCGAGTGGGTCGAGGCGGTCAGGTGGTGCGCCTGCTCGGATGCCGAGTCGCCGAGGTCGACGTGGTCGTACGCGTCCGGCGGCGGATTGGTGAACCGGACCGAGACGGCGAGGGTGCGCCGTTCCGCGTCGGTGACGCCGGTGGCGATGGTGACCTGCGCGGGCCCTTCGGTCACCGCGATCGGTGCGGTGAGGACGGCCGACACGGTGGTCTCCGCGCCGGCGGCGAGGTCGTACCCGGCGGTGGCCGGCGCCGCCCGCCAGCCGTCCGGGCCGGTGGTGGTGAGCTGCCCGGACACCGGCACCGTGGCCCGGTTGCGCAGCAGCGCGGTGACCGTGTTGGTGGCGCCGGGCGCCACGGCGGCGGGGGTCGCGGACGCCGACACGACGACCACCGCCGGAGCGGTGGTGATCGTGCCCGCGACCGGCAGCGTCGCGGTGCCGCCCTCGTGCCGATAGCTGGCGGACCCGTCGACGGAGACGGTCGCCGGGGCCTGCCCGGCGGGGATGCGCAGGTCGTAGCGGTGGGCCGCGGTGGCGCCGGGGGCGACGGAGGTGGCCTGGTCGCCGACCGGCGTCGCCGTCCAGCCCTCGGGTACGCGCAGGGTGGAGGTCACCCCGGTCAGCGGCTTCGTGCCGCCGTTGGTGACCGCGACGGTCGCGGGTACGACGTCGCCGGGCAGCCGCTCACCCACCGGCAGGTCGAGCTTGACGACCGCGCCGATCAGGTCCGACGAGGCGGCGGAGAGCAACTGGTCGACCCGGGTGAGCAGGGCGGTGAATCGCTCGGCGTTCGCTGCGGCGACCCGACCGGCCTTGACCTGGGTGCGCAGCCAGCGGTCCAGGTCGGCGGCGGTGGCCAGGGCCCGGTGCACGCGGGTGGCGGCGTCGGTGGCGTCGCCGGCCAGGTGCGCGGTGCGCGCCGCGGCGGTCTCCTCGCTGAGCTTCCCGAGCTGGGCGTTCAGGTGCGCGACGACCGGCTGGCCCAGGTCGTCCGCGAGGTCGTCGGTCAGCGTCGCGAGCGCCTGCACCGCGTCGGCGGTGTCGCCGAGCTCGCCGAGCACCCGGTCGACGGCGAAGGAGTAGGAGCCGGATCCGATCTCGTAGACGGCGACGTCGCCGTCCATCCGGACGAACCGCACGCTGTCGGCCGTCTCCGCCGGTCGGCCGCCCTCGGTGACCGCGTGCCGGCTGGGCGTGGGGATGCGGACGGTCGCGGTGGTGTTCGCCGGGACGGTGAGGCGAAGCTGCATGTCGCCGCGGGCGTCGAGGCTCCAGTCGCTGCCGATCGTGCCCTGCGCCGACCGGTACGACGCGCGCGCCGAGGTGAGGCCGCCGCCCGGCTGGGGCGCGAAGGTGAGGTGGCTGTAGCCGGGGTTGGCGGAGTCGGGTTGGATGCCGGCGACGGTCTGGTACATCCAGTCCCCCACCGCACCGTAGGCGTAGTGGTTGAAGGAGTTCATCGACACGTCGCCGAAGCTGCCGTCCGGCATGATCGAGTTCCAGCGTTCCCAGACGGTGGTGGCGCCCCTGGCGATCTCGTAGCCCCACGACGGGTAGGTGTCGTTGAGCAGCAGCCGGTAGGCGACGTCGAGGTGTCCGGTGTCGCTGAGAGCTGGCAGCAGGTCGGGGGTGCCGAGGAAGCCGGTGGACAGGTGCCAGTCGTGCCGGCGGACGTTGGCGACGAGCTTGTCGGCGGCCTTCGCGCGCAGCGGTGCCGGCAGCAGGTTCATGCCGATGGCCAGCACGTACCCGGTCTGGCTGTCCCCCTGGACGGTGCCGTCGGCCGAGACGTACGTGCCGACGAAGGCCTGGGCGATGTCCGTGGCCAGCGCCGCGTAGCGGGCGGCGTCGGCGTCCCGGCCGATGGCGGCGGCCATCTCGCCCAGCAGCCGGATGCTGTGGGCGTAGTAGGCGGTGCCGATGACCCCCGCGGGCGTCGGGTCGTTGAGGTTGAGCCAGTCCAGGTACGGGCCGGCGTTGGGGCGCCGGTTGCCGGAGCTGGTGCTCTGCAGCCAGGACGCGTACCGCACCATCGACGCGTATTGCTCCTCGATGACCCGCGTGTCCCCGTAGCGTTGCCACAGCGTGTACGGGACGGTGATGCCGGCGTCGCCCCAGCCGGTCGCGCCGTCGCCGCAGCAGGCGCGGGGGGCGACGTCCGGGTACGCCCCGTTGGCCGACTGCGCGTCGCGCAGGTCCTGCAGCCACTTGGTGAGGAACGTCAGGCTGTCCATGTTGAACGTCGCGGTCTCGGCGAAGACGTTGATGTCGCCGGTCCAGCCGAGCCGCTCGTCCCGAGCCGGGGTGTCGGTGGGGATGGACAGGAAGTTGCCGCGCTGGCCCCAGGTGATGTTGCTGTGCAGCTGGTTCACCATTGCGTTGGAGGTCTCAAACTCGCTGGTGAGCGCCCCGTCGGTGTGCATGACCAGGCCGGTGACCGTGGCCAGGGTGGGGGTGCCCGGGTAACCGGTCAGCTCGACGTAGCGGAAACCGTGGAAGGTGAACGTCGGCTCGTAGACCTCGGCTCCGCCACCGCGCACGGTGTAGCGGTCGGTGGCCTGGGCCGAGCGGAGGTTCGCGGTGTACGCGGTGCCGTCGGGGTTCAGTACCTCCGCGTGCCGAATGCGGACCGTGGTGCCGGCGGGGCCGTCGACCGTCAGCCGAACCTTGCCGACCATGTTCTGGCCGAGGTCGAAGATCCAGGTGCCGGGGGTGGGCTGGGTCAGCGTCCGGGCCGGCAACTCCTGCACCACCCGCACGGGCGGGTCGGCCTGAGCGACGACCGGGCCGGTGGCGGCGGGGTCGTCCACGGTGGCCGGCGACCAGCCGGCGTCGTCGAAGCCCGGGGTGTCCCAGCCGACGGGCAGCCGGCGCGCGTCGTACGTCTCGCCGTGGATCAGGTCGCTCTGCAGGAACGGCCCGGGCGTGGCGCGCCAGGAGCCGTCGCTGCGGATCGTCTCGGTGCGCCCGTCGGTGTACTCGACGATCAGTTGCGCGCCGAGGTGGGGCCGGGAGCCGTAGTGGTCGGTGCCGAAGGAGGCGATGGTGCCGGAGTACCAGCCGTCGCCGAGCAGGGCGCCGAGCGCGTTGTCGCCCTGGCGGAGCTGGCGGGTCACGTCGTACGTCTGGTACTGCACTCGCTTGCTGTAGTCGGTCCAGCCGGGCGCCAACTCCTGGTCGCCGACCCGTTGGCCGTTGAGCGAGAGCCGGTAGACGCCGAGCGCGGTGGCGTAGATGCGGGCGCGGGCGATCTCCCCGTCGACGCGGAAGCCGCGACGCAGCAGCGGGTTCGCGTCCAGCGCGGTGAGCATCGCCTCGGTGGTGCCGGTGACCCGCAGCCCGCCGGCCGTGGGGGTGCCGCCTCCGAACGGGTTCTGGCCATCGGTGAGCAGGGCGGTGAAGAGGGTGTCGGTGCCGCGGGTGACGGAGAAGTCGGAGAAGACGCCGGTCTCGGCTCCGTCGGTGCGCAGGCCGACCGAGCCGCCCTGGTGCCGGGTGTCGCGGGTGACGTCGACCTGGGTGCCGTCGACCCAGGTGGTGATGGTGTCGCCGGCGGCGGTGATGCGCAGGGTGTGCGGGGCGGTCAGCTTGTCGGCCGGCACCACCGCGTCGAGGGGCACCTCCTTGAGCACGCTCCACGCCCCGTTGACCCGGGCGTGCGGGCGCAGCTTCGCGGTCCCGCCCGTGATCGAGAACTGCCACATGTAGGCGTTGGTCGGGCCGTGGGCACGCAGGTAGATCCCGGCCGCGTCGCGTTCCAGGCGCACGGTGGTCTGCACGGTGTAGTCGGTCCAGGACTCGGTGGGGGGCGGCAGCCCGATCCAGTCGGCGCGCCAGCCGTCGGCGCCGCCGAGACCGGTCTCCCACGAGGCGGGGGCGCTCCAGCCAGAGGTACGGCCCGTGGTGTCCCAGACCCGGACCTGCCAGACGTAGCGGGTGCGGGGTTGCAGCGCCGGGCCGGCGTACGGGACGAGGGTGCTCTGCTGGGAGGTGACGCGGCCGCTGTCCCAGACGTCGGCGTCGTCGAGGCGGGCCTGGCTGGTGGCGACCCGTACCTGGTAGGACTCCTGGAGCACGCCCCGGGCGGCGGACTCGATCCGCCAGCCCAGACGGGGCTTGGCCACGTCGAGTCCGATCGGGTCGGTGGCCCGTTCCGTGGTCAGGCCGACCGCCGCGAGCTGGAGGGCCGATGGTTCGGCGGCGGCCGGGGCCGCCGTCACCACGGTCGGCGTCAGCCCGAGGAACAGGGCGAGGAGCGCGGAGAGCACCGGTCGGCGCCGCGTCGTGAGCGTCATGGTCCTCACCCTTCTGTGCGGCGGTCCCGCACCGAGGTTTCGCAGGGTGTCCCGAGGGGACGGGGGTCAGCGGGGTTGGGCGGCGGTGTCGGCGAGCGGCTGGACGCTGGACCGGCGGGAGCCCGCCTCGAACACGGCGCGGCCGTTCTGGGTTCCGACGAAGGAGGCCCTGGCCAGGACCACAGGGCTGGGGTTGGGGCGCGCGGCCGCTGCGACCACTGTCTTTCGGCGCGGCAGCAGCGGCTGGGTTCCGGAAGTCCGAGGTGTCACGGCTGCCTCCGCGCGGGTCGTGAATCGATTCAGAACGCTACGTGCTTATGTTCCTCGGGTGAAGAGATCCTTCGTGGCCGGATCCGGACACGAAGGTCGGCGCCGGCTAGCGGGGCGCTCGAGACGGGGTGCGGCGTCGCGCCACTCCCTCGACCAGCGCGCCCGCTGGTGACCGGGTCGGTCACCAGCGGGCGCTTTCGCCTCCCCAGGACGACTCGGCGGAGCGTCAGCGGATGATCCGGACGCTGTCGATCTGGACCTTGCCGGGGACGGTGAGCCGGTACGGGTCAGGGCCGCGCCCGGCGGTCGCCGGTCTCAGCCCGCCGGGTCGGCCCGCCCGATCCGGGCCGACATGTACGCGTGCGCGTGGGCGGCGAGGTCGTCGGCGTCCTCCCACAGGTCCCGCCAAACGCCCAACCGGTCGGACAGGTCGGCGGAGACCACCGCCCGGGAGAACGACTCAAACGTCACGGTGCCGCCGTAGCCGACCTGCCGCAGGGCCTGAAAGAGCCCGTCGAGGTCGGCCGACCCGGTGCCCAGGTAGCCCCGGTGCGACTCGCCCACGTGGACGTACCCCAGGTGGTCGCCGCAGTCGGCGACCGCCTGGGCGATCGAGTTCTCCTCGATGTTGGCGTGATAGACGTCGAGATGGACCACGACATTGCCCGCCCCGACGTCCTTGATCACCTGGACCGCCTGCGCACAGGTGTTGATGACATTCGACTCGTAACGGTTCACCGCCTCCAAGCCGAGCGTCACGCCCAGGTCGGAGGCCCGCGCGGCCAGCCGGCGCAGGATGGCCACCATCGAGTCACGCCCGCGCGGGTCCATCGGCCGGCCGTACTTGCCGAGCGCGCTGTAGATCACGCCGCCCATGAATCCGCCGCCAAGGCCGGCCGCCACGTCGAGGGCCGCCAGCAACCGCGCCTCGCCCCGGGCGGCGATCTGGGGATCGGGGCTGGAGATGTCCGCGTCGAAGTCGAGGCCCAGCGAGCAGACCCCGGCCAGCCCGTGCTCATCCAGCACGGCGCGGGTGTCGGCGATGTCGACGGCCGCGGGGTCCAGCGCGGGGATCTCCAGCATGTCGTAGCCGGCCCGACGGGCCCGCGCGGCGGCGCTGCGGCGTTCCTCGGGGCTCCAGCCGCCGACGAAGACGGCGGCGTGGATGCCGAGCGGGTTGCGGACGCTCATCGCAGGAACGCCTGGGGAACGCCGCCGTCCACGGGGACGAGCAGACCGGTGGTCAGGGGCAGGGAATCGTCGACGAGAGCGACGACCGCGGCGGCGACGTGTTCCGGCAGCACCTCCTGCTTGAGCAGGGTCCGCTGCGCGTAGTACTCGCCGAGCTTCTCCTCGGGGACGCCGTAGACCGCGGCGCGCTGGGCGCCCCAGCCGCCGGCGAAGATCCCCGACCCGCGCACGACGCCGTCCGGGTTGATGCCGTTGACCCGTACCCCGTCGGGGCCGAGTTCGGCCGCCAAGAGACGTACCTGGTGGGCCTGCGCGGCCTTCGCCGACGAGTAGGCGATGTTGGCGGGACCGGCGAAGACGGCGTTCTTGCTGGCGATGTAAACGATGTCCCCGCCGTGGCCCTGGGCGCGCAGCACCCGCGCGGCCTCCCGTGAGACGAGGAACGAACCGCGGGCCATCACGTCGAACTGCAGGTCCCACGTCTCGGTGCTGGTGTCCTCCAGCGGCGCCGAGCGGGACAAGCCGGCGTTGTTCACCACGATGTCCAGGCCGCCGAAGGAGAGGCAGGCGGCCTCGATCGCCTCCCGCACCGACGCTTCGTCGGACACGTCGACGCGGACGGCGCTGGCGACGTCCGGGCCGCCGAGTTCCTTGGCGAACTGCCGGGCCCCCTCGTGGTCGAGGTCGGCGATCACGACGCAGGCGCCCTGGGCGGCCAGCGCCGTGCAGGTGGCGCGCCCGATCCCGGACGCGCCGCCGGTGACCAGGGCGACCTGGCCGGCGAGCGCCTTGGGCTTCGGCCGGCGGCGCAGCTTACGTTCCTCGAGTTCCCAGTACTCGACCCGGAACTTCTCGCTCTCGTCGACCGGGGCGTACGTCGACACGGCCTCCGCTCCGCGCATCACGTTGATCGCGTTGACGTAGAACTCGCCGGCGATGCGGGCGGTCTGCTTGTCTCCGCCGAAGGAGAACATGCCCACGCCCGGGACGAGCACGATGGCCGGGTCCGCGCCCCGCATCGGCGGGCTGTCCGCGGTGGCGTGCCGGTGATAGTAGGCGGCGTACTCCTCGCGGTACTGCGCGTGCAGCTCCCGCAGCCGCGTCACCACCTCTTCTAGCGGCGCGTTTGGGGCGGTGTCGAGCAGGAGCGGACGTACCTTCGTGCGCAGGAAGTGGTCCGGGCAGGAGGTGCCGAGCGGCACGAGCCGGTCGAGCGCTTCGCGGCCGAGGAAGTCCAGTACCACCTCGTCGTCGCGGAAGTGGCCGACGACGCGGCTGTCGGTGCCCGCGATGCCGCGCAGGATCGGCGCGAGTTGCGCGGCCCGCGCCCGGCGATCCGCCTCGGGCAGCGGGGCGCGTGCGGCGCGTGCGGCGCCGAACGGCTCGGTCTTGCCGGTGCGCTCGATGAATTCGGCGGCCTCGCGGATGAGCCGCAGCGCCCGCTCCTCGCACTGCTGGCTGGTCGCCCCCCAGGTGGTCAGTCCGTGTCCGCCGAGGACCACGCCCTCGGCCTGCGGCTGGGTCCGGACGATCTCCGCGATCATCTTTCCGAGTTCCCAGCCCGGCCGGATCCACGGCACCCAGCGCACCCGGTCGCCGTAGCACTCCTGCACGAGCCGCTCGCCGTCGGCCGCCGCGGCGAGGGCGATGACGCTGTCCGGGTGCAGGTGGTCGACATGCGTGGCCTCGACCAGGCCGTGCATCGGGGTGTCGATAGACGGTGCGGCCCCGCCCGGGCCGAAGGAGCAGAAGGTGAAGAGGTCGACCATGTCGTCCTCGTGCTCGACCCCCTGGTACCGGTCGTCCAGGCGGCGCAGTCGGTCGAGTTCGAGCACGGCGAGCCCGGGGTAGCGCAGGGTCCCGAGGTCGCCGCCGGATCCCTTGACGTAGAGCAGGGTCGTGGTCTCGCCGGTCGCCGGGTGTACGACCTCAGCCTTGCACGACGAGTTCCCACCGCCGTAGTTGGTCACCGTCGGGTCCGCTCCGAGTTGGTTCGCCCTGTCGAGCATGGCGGTCACCTCGGCGGACACACCGGCGGGAACGTCATCTCGGGTGCTGTTCACGGTCATACCTCAATCTGCTCCGGGGAGTTCCTTCGGTCCTGCGTGGTGGTGGTCGGGTGTGGGGAGAGCCAGCCGCGGCGCACGAGCGCGTCGACGAACCGGGCGTATCCCTCGTCGAGCTGGGCTTTCTCGGCGGGGTCGGGCTCGATCGTGCGGGTGAGGGTCACCATCGCGTCGACGGCCGCGGCCAGATCGGAGTGCACGGCGGACGACGCGGCCAGGACGGCTACGCCGAAGGCGCTGGATGCCTCGGCCGGTACCACGAGCGGACGGCCCAGCACGGTGGCCCGGATCCGCAGCCAGGGCAGGCTACGGCTACCGCCGCCGACGGCGCGCACCGCGCCGCGGCTGGCAGCGCCGGCCCCGGCGAGGACGTCGAGGGCCAGCCGTTCGACGTACGCGACGCCATCGAGCAGCGCGCGGTAGTGCTCGCCTGGGTCGGCGGTCTCCTCGTCGAGCGGTCCGCCGGCGTCGGGCGCGACGAACGGGAACCGCTCGCCGCGGCCCGGCGCGGGGTAGCGCAGCGTCCGCGCGGGCCCGTGCGCCGCGGCCGCGAGGTCTAGGGCCGTCAGGTCGGCGTCCGGGAACGCGTCGCGCAGCGCCCCGGCGCCGGCGTTGCTCGCTCCCCCGGCCCACCAGCAGCGGTCCGGCGCGAGGTGGCTGTAGACACCGAGGGCGGAGTCGGCCACCCGGCGCGGAGCGGCCACCTTGACCACCAGCGTGGTGCCGAGCACGCCGACGGTGTCACCAGCCCGCACGGCGCCCGCCGCGATCTGGCCGGTGCATCCGTCGGTCATCCCGAGCACCACCGGTACACCGGCGGCCAGGCCGGTCGCCGACGCGGTGCCCGCCGAGAGGCCGCCGACCGGGGTTCCGGGCGACGCCAGGCGCGGCAGCCTCGATTCCGGGACCTCCGCCGCGTCGAGCAGGTACGCGGGCCAGCGCAGCGTCTGCGGGTCGGCACCGGTCTTGAGGGCGTGGCTGGTGTCGGTGGGCACGTCCTCGCCTGTGAGCCGCGCAACGACGAGGTCGCTGACGTGCCGGTAGCGGGGCGCGGGCCGGTGCCGGTGCAGCCACGCGACGCGGGCGAGCGCCGGCGCGGCCGCCACCAGCCCAGGATCGATCCCGGCTCCCGGCCGCCCGGCCCGGCGGTCGTTGTACAGCAGGGCCGGTCCGACCGGGGCGAGGTCGTCCGAGCAGGGAACGACGGTGCCGGAGGTTGCGGTCACCGCCACTGCCCGGACCGGGCAGCGCAGGTCGGCACCGAGCCGGGCGAGGACCGCCACCGCCACGTCGGCGTGGACCGGCGACTGCTCAGCGCGTCCGTTAGCGGTCCGCTCCGGCGGCGGAAGTGGTTGCGCCGCCCGCGCCACCACGTTCCCGGCGGGGGTGACCGCGACGGCGCGTACGTCGGCGGTGGCGACGTCCAGGCCGATGACCACCTCGTTCATGCGCGCCCGTCCCCGAGGATCAGCCGGGGAAGCGTACGCAGGTCGTGGACGGCGACGTCGGGCTCGGCGAGTTGCTCGGCCGTCGGCTCCGGAGGGGCTTCGCCGCGCAGCACCCAGACCGTTGCGAGGCCGAGGGCGCGGGCGGGCCGAACGTCGGTGTCGAGGCGGTTGCCGACGTGGACGGCGTTCGCGGGACTGGTTCCCGCCTCCTTGACCGCCCACTCGAACAGCGCCGGGTCGGGCTTCTCGTGGCCGACCAGCGCGGAGACCGCCCAGACCTGCATGAACGGGGCTACGCCGTCGCGGCGCAGCGCGTCGAGGACGTCGGCTTCCTGGTTGGCCAGCACTCCGATGCGTACCCGTCCGTGCAGGGCCCGCAGGCAGGGCAGCACGTCGGGGTGGAGACTGCCCGGCCCGTGCCGCCAGTACCGCCGGGTACGGGCGTGCAGGTCGTCGCGCCGCCGCTCGTCGCCGAGGAACTCCGCGGCGAGGGCGCGCCGCAGTGACCCGGACTGCGCTGCCCGTACGCCGTCGTAAACGGCCCGGAACCGGGCACGGTCGGCCGGCGGCCGGCCCTGCTCGGCGAGCAGGTCGTCGAGCGCCGCCAGCACGGCGGTCGCGAAGTTCTCGTCGTCGTAGATCGGGCCGCCGATGTCGAAGAAGACCGCCTGCACGGTGCGCCCGGCGAACGGCGGGTCCGTCCGGGTCATACCGTTTTCCCGGCGAGCAGGGCGCGCCGGGCGACCTCGTCGGCGCGGGAGGCGAGCGCGTTCCCGCCGGCGGCGTCCAGGTAGCGGGGGGTGCCGACGGCGTGGGCCAGCGCGCGGGTGCGGGCGGCCTTCACCGCCATCGCGGTGACCGCCTCGACCTCCTCGGGCGAGCGGCCCAGCGCGACCATGCCGTGGTTGCCGAGCAGCACCAGCCGGGGCGGCGCCCCGTGCCGTTCGGCGTGCTCGGTGATCGAGCGGGCCACGGCGCGACCGAGCGCGAGGCCCGGCTCGTGGTAGTCGACCCAGGCGGGGCGGCCGACCACCACGGCCTCGTCGGGGAAGAGCGGCGCCTGCCACAGCCGTTCCCCCTCTTCGATCGAGACGAGCCCGACGATCGCGGTGGGATGGGTGTGGGCGACCCAGGTGGCTCCGCCGGCGTGCACCGCGGCGACGTGAACGAGCGTCTCGATCGAGGCGCGCCGCCCGCGCGGATCGTCGGCCACGGCCAGCAGCGCGGAGAGTTCGTCCTGCGTGGCGCGGGGGTCACCGAGGACCCGGGCTGCGGCGTCGAGATCGACGACCACGAAGTCCTCGGTCTTCGCCCGGTCCATCCGGGCGCCGCTCGCCTTGACCACCAGTTCGCCGTCGGCGACGGTCGAGGTGTTGCCTTCGGCGAGGCTGACCAGGTCCCGGGCCGGGTCGCCGATGCGCAGGGTCAGGTCGACCAGCTCGGTGGGGACGGCGCCCGCGTCGCTGCGCACGCTCACCGCACACCTCCGCGGCGGCGCAGGGTGATCGCGTTGAGCAGCGCGGAGAGCACGAGGACGGCACCGAGCGCGAGGAGTTGGAACTGGCTGCCGTCCGAGCCTTCGAAGGCGAGCAGGATGCCGGCGTTGAGCCAGACGATGAGCAGGGCGGCGATCACCACCCCGGCCACCCGGCCCAGGCCGCCGGTGATCGCCACGCCGCCGAGCACGGCGATGGTGATGGCCGGCAGGGCCATCCCGTTGCCGACGCTGCCCGCGTCGGGGCGGGCGGAGGCGAACTGGGCGACGGTGACCACGGCGACCACCCCGGAGAGCAGGCCGGAGGCGACGTAGGCGCGGAAGCGGGTCTGCCGGACGTTGAGGTTGGCGAACCGGGCGGCCACGTCGTTCGTGCCGATCGCGTACAGCTTGCGGCCGTAGGTGCTGCGGTTGATCACCAGCCACACCACGAGGACGCACGGCACGAGGAAGGTCAGCATCTGCGCCGGCAGGTCCGGCACCGCGGGCAGGTCGAGCGGCCGGGTCAGGGAGTGCAGGTCCTGGATGGGCTTGGTGGAGATCGGCGCCCGGTCGTTGCTGACCAGCGCGAGCGACCCGTACGCGTAGTAGGTGGCGAGCGTGGCGATCAAAGCCGGGAACCCGAGGTACGCGATCAGCAGCCCGTTCGCCGCGCCGAGCACCCCGCCGACCAGGACGGTCAGCGCCAGCGCGGGGAGGACGGGCCACCCCCACTGGCCGACCATGAAGCCGAAGGCCATCCCGGAGAGGCTGACGATCGATCCCACGGACAGGTCGATCCCGCCGCGCCCGGAGACGATGACAATGAACTCGGCGAGGCCGAGGAGGCAGAGCGGGACCATTGTCTCCAGCGCCGAGGCGAGGTAGTCGGCGTCGTACGGCGCGACGAGGTAGTCGTTGCGACCCAGGTACCAGAACCACACCACGACGATGACGAGCAGCACGCTCAGCAGCGCGACCCGTTCGGAGAGCACGAATCGCAGTGCGCTCGCGATCCTCGCACCGGTCGGGGCCGGCTTGGTCTTGTCGTCCTTGAGCTGTTCCGGTTCGGCTGTTCTGGTCGTCATCGTGCCCTCCTGCGGCGCTCACGGACCAGGTCGACGCCAACCGCGACCAGGATGAACGCGCCGATGAACAGTTCGGTCAGCTCGCTGGGCCAGCCGAGCAGGGTGATAGCGCTGGTCACGGTGCCGACCAGCAGCGCGCCCAGCAGCGTCCCCAGCACGGTGCCGCGGCCGCCGAGGATGCTCGTCCCGCCGATCACGACGGCGGCGATGACCTGCAATTCCAGGCCGGTGCCGGCGTTCTGCTGCACCAGGCCGCCGCTGCCGACCAGGACGCAGGCTGCCAGCCCGACGAAGAAGCCGGTCAGGGCGTACGCGGAGACGATGCGTCGGCGGACGCGGACGCCGGCGAGACGGGCCGCGTCGGCGTCGTTGCCGATCGCGTACCAGTGGCGGCCGGTCGCCCAGTAGCGCATGTAGCACCAGGTGAGTGCGGCGAGCACCATGGCGAGCCACCAGGCGTGCGGCACGCCCAGCAGGCCGAGCCCGGCCTGACCGCCGCCGAACCACCCCAGGGTGTCCGGCACGCCCGCCACCTGCTTGTTTTCGAAGATGCGCAGCGCCACGAAGCGGAACACGTTCAGGGTGCCGAACGTGACGATGATCGGGTGGATGCCGCCGAGGCTGACCAGCAGCCCGTTGACGCAGCCGAGCGCGAGTCCCAGCGCGACCGCCACCAGCACCGCCAGCGGCGCGGGCGCTCCGGCGTCGCGGACGAGCTTGGCCACCACCACCATGACCACGGCGGCCATGCTGCCGACGGAGACGTCGATGCCGCCGGTGACGATGACGGGCGTCATCCCGATGCCGATGATCGCGGTCGCCGCGACGGCGAACAGGATGTTGCGCAGGTTCGAGCCGGTGAGGAAGGTACTCGTACCGACGGACAAAGCGAGCCAGAGGGCCGCGATGACGACGACGAGCGCGAGTTCCTGGCCTTCGACCGCGCGGGCGATCGGGCGCCGCCGGCGCAGCGGTACGGTCTGGACGAGTCCGGTCATGCCGCTCCCACCTCCGTCGTCGAGTCGCCGCCTGGTGTCGACGCCCGATCCGATCCGTCGTCGCCTGCGGCGGCGGCCAGGACGTCGGCCTGACGGGCACCGCGGTCGAAGCTGGCGGTGATCCGTCCCGCGCGCACCACCAGCACCCGGTCGGCGAGCTGCAGGACCTCCGGCAGGTCGGAGGAGACGACGAGGACGGCGCTGCCGGCGTCGGCGAGCTCGACGATGATTCGGTGGATTTCGTCCTTGGCCCCCACGTCGACACCCTGGGTGGGTTCCTCCAGCAGGAGGATGCGGGGCCGTTCGACGAGCTGGCGGGCGAGGACGACCTTCTGCTGGTTGCCGCCGGAGAGGTTGCCGACGAGGGTCGCCGGGCCGGGTGCCTTGATGGCGATGCGTTTGATGAAGTCCTGCGCGACGGACCGCTCGCGGCCGCGGTCGACCCATAGGCGGGCGCGGCTGAGCAGTCGAAGGTGTGCGCTGGAGATGTTGAAGGCGATGCTCTTGGAGCTGAAGACGCCCTGCACTTTCCGGTTGGCGGGCAGCATGGTGATGCCGTGCCGTACCGCGTCGGCGGGGGATTTGAGCGCGACGCCGCGGCCGTTGATCCGGACGGCACCGGAGTCGGCCGGATCGATCCCGTACAGTGCCCGGGCGATGCTGGCGGCCCCGGAGCCGACCAGGCCGTAAAGGGCGACCACCTCGCCGGGCCGCACTGCCAGATCGACGTCGGCGAAGACGTCCTGGCGGCCGAGGCCGGACGCCGCGAGTGCGGGCTCGGCGTCGGCCACGGTCCGTGTCACCTGCCCGGTTTCGAGCTTGTGCCCGACCATCAGCTCGGCGACGGCGCGGACGGTGAGCTCCCGGGTGGGTCGGCTCGCCACCACCTGCCCGTCCCGCAGCACGGTCACGCGGTCGGTGATCTGGGCCAGTTCGTCGAGGCGGTGGCTGATGTAGATGACCGCGACGCCGCTGTCGCGCATCCCGCGGACCGCGGCGAAAAGCGTCTCGATCTCCCGGTCGGTGAGGATGGCGGAGGGTTCGTCGAGGATGAGGATCCGCGGCTGGCTCGCGAAGGCCTTGGCGATGCTGACCAGCTGCTGCTCGGCGACCGACAGGTCGGCCACCCGGACGTCGGCGACCGCGGCGTCCAGGCCCATGCGTTCGAGGAGCGCGACGACCTCCTCGTGCTGGCGGCCGCGCTGGACGATCCCGGCCCGCCGCCGTTCCCGCCCGATGAAGACGTTCTCCGCCACGGTGAGTTCGCCGAAGAGCTGCGGCTCCTGGTACACGGTGGCGATGCCGGCGCCGAGCGCCGAGGTGGTGCTGCCCGTGGCGATTGTCTCGCCGTTGATCTCGATCCGCCCGGCGTCCGGCGTCTCCGCCCCGGAGACGATCTTGATGAGCGTCGACTTGCCCGCGCCGTTCTCCCCGACGAGCGCGTGCACCTCTCCGCGGGCGAGTTCGAAGTCGACGCCACGCAATGCGTGCACGCCGCCGTACCGCTTGTCGATGCCGGTGAGTCTCAGCACCGGGGGCGCGGTCGCCGACGCGGTCGCGCCTGGCCGAGTGTCCGCCGTGGTCATGCTGGCCTCCGGTGGGGCGGGCCGGGCCGAGGGCCCGACCCGCCGCGCCTGCTAGTAGTTGAACTGGTCGACGTTGTCCTTGGTGATCCGCAGCGGGTCGCCGAGCAGCAGTTCCTTCTTGTCGCTGAAGTACTTGACGCCGCTGAGGTCGCTGCTGACCTGGTTGTCGCTCGCGAGGGTCTTGCCCTCGGCGAGCTGCTTGCCCGCCCACGCGGTCAGGTAGCCGAGGTTCTCCACGTTCCACAGGATCGCCGCGCTGGACGAGCCGTCGGCCAGGTAGGGCTTCATCGCCTGCGGGGTGCCGAGGCCGACGGTGAAGACCTTGCCGACCTTGCCGGCCTCGCGGACGGCCTTCGCGACGCCCGGCGCCGAGCTGGTGCACTCACCGACCAGGCCGGTCAGGTCGGGGTGGGCGTTCATCAGGTCCTTGGCCATCGAGACCGCCTTGGCCTCGTCCTCGCCCGCGTAGACCGTGTCGACGATTTGCGCCTTGGGGTACTTCTCCGCGGTGTACTTCTTCTGCACATCGATCCAGGCGTTCAGGTTCGCGGCGGTCTGGCCGCAGGAGACGATGGCGTACTTGCCCTGGCCGCCCATCTTCTCCAGCAGCGAGTCCGTGAGCGCCTGGCCGATACCGTCGGTGTTGGCCTGGTTGACGAACACCTCGCGCACCGAGTTCGGCGCGTCGGTGTCCGACGTCATGACGTGGATGCCCTTGGCCTTCGCGTCGGCGAGCACCGGCGCCATCGAGTCGGGGTCGTTGGGTGCGACGACGAGCACGTCGACCTTCTGCTGGATCAGGGACTTGACGATGTCCGTCTGCGCCCCCGGGTCCGCCGTGGTGGACCCCTTGTAGATCCAGTTGATACCGAGGTCCTTGGCGGCCTTCTGGCCGCCGGTGTTCATCGCCTCGAAGTACGGGATGCCCTGCAGCTTCGGAACGAACGCGACGCTGATCTGCTTCTGGGTGCCGCCGGACTCGCTCGACGACCCGCTGCCGCCACCCTTCTTGCTGCAGCCGGCCATCGCGAGCGCGCCGACGAGCCCGACGGCGAGCAGTGTCGTCGCCCTCTTCGACATCCGCATGGATACTCCTCTCTAGCCTGCCCCCGCCCGGCGGGTGCAGGATGCCGCCTCGGGGCGGCGGATTCGGAATGGTTACTCGACCAGGTCTTGCCCGGGCGAAACCGACGCGACGACGTCGCGGAATCGGGTGTAGTGCTCCCCCCACATGGCGGGGTCGCGCGGTTCGACGAGGCGACCGTGGTCGTCGCGTCGGACCACCTCTCGTATGTCTTCCAGTCCTGTGAGTTCGCCGAGCGCCATGAGCTGGACGAGCAGGTTGCCCATGGCGGTGGCCTCGACGGGCCCCGTGCGGACGGGTAGTCCGGTGGTGTCGGCGGTCAACTGGTTGAGCAGATCGTTGCGGGATCCACCGCCAACGATGTGTACGGCGGTCATCGGCCGTCCCGTGACCTTGACGATCGATTCGAAGGCCACGCGGTAGCGCAGGGCCAGGCCTTCCAGGACGCACCGGGCGACCTCACCCATGCCGGCGGGCACCGGCTGGCCGGTGGCCCGGCAGTAGGCGCGGATCCGCGCGGGCATGTCGCCGGGGCGTACGAACGAGGGGTGGTCGACGTCGACGACGCTGCGCGCCGCCGGCGCCTCGGCCGCGAGGGCAACCAGCGCCGGGTAGTCGATGTCGTGGCCCTCCCGCGCCCACTGGCGCCGGCACTCCTGCAGCACCCAGAGCCCCATCACGTTGCGCAGCAGCCGGACCGTCCCGGCCACTCCGCCCTCGTTGGTGAGGTTCGCCTCGCGCGAGCCCTCGTCCACCACGGGGTGCGCGAGCTCGACGCCGGCGAGCGACCAGGTGCCGGAGGAGATGTAGCCGGCGTACGGGTTGTCGAACGGCACGGCCGCGACGGCGCTGGCGGTGTCGTGGCTGCCGGGTGTGATGACCCGGGCGCCGGCCAGGCCGGGCAACGCGGCCAGCGGTGGCAGGACCGGACCGAGGTCGGTGCCGGCGTCGACCACCTCGGGCAGCAGGTCGGTTCGGAGGCCGAGATCCTCGAGGAGCTTGGAGGCCCAGGCCCGGCCCGCGACGTCGTACGCCCCGGTGGTGCTGACGGCGGTGAACTCCGCGACGGTGGCGCCGGACATCAGGTGGTGGAACAGGTCCGGCATCATGAGCAGGCGGCGGGCTTGCGGCGGCGGGCCGCCGGCGCTGGACTCGGCGAGGAGCTGAAAGACGGAGTTGATCTCCATGAGCTGGACGCCGGTGCTGCCGTAGAGCCGGTCGCGTCCGACGATCCGCGTGGCTTCCGCGAGCATCCCCTCCGTACGGGCGTCCCGGTGCGACACCGGGTCGGCGACGAGGTCGCCCCGCTCGTCCACGTAGCCGTAGTCGATCCCCCAGGTGTCCACGCCCACCGAGTCGACCCGGCCGGCGGCTCCGGCGCGGCCGAGGCCTGCCAGGATCTCGTGCCACAGCGCGGTCATGTCCCAGCGCAGGTGCCCGTCGACCACGCGCGGCTGGTTCGGGAAGCGGTGCACGATCTCCGTCTCCAGCCGCCGCCCGTCGAACGTGCCCACGACGATGCGGCCGCTCTCCGCACCGAGGTCCACGGCGACGCAGCGGCGGCGGCTCATGATTCTCCTCCCCTGGTGACAGGTACGCGCTCCACCGGCACCCCCCGGGACGACCACTGTCGTGCGACGTCGTCCGGCGTGCCGTCGTCGGTGACGAGACCCGTGAGGTGATCGGTGGCGACGAATGGGTGCAGGCCGAAGCGCCCGAGCTTCGAGGAGTCGAAGAGCCCGTAGACGCGGTCGCAGGCCGCGGCGAGCCGCCGCTTGACCGTGGTCTCCTCCAGGCTCAGCTCCATCAGCCCGTGCGTGGGGCTGAGGGACCGCAGCCCGAAGAAGCCGACGCTGAGCCGGCCCCGCGACGACAGGTCGTCGCCGAAGTCACCGACGAGGGACTGGGACGAGCGGCGTACGGTGCCGCCGAGCACGACGACGGTGATCGCGTCGGACTCGCTGAGCACGTCGGCGGCGCGCAACCCGTTGGTCACCACGACCAGGCCGCGCCGGGCCCGCAGTTCCACCGCGAGGTAGTAGCAGGTCGTGCTGCAGTCCAGGCAGATGGCGTCGCCGTCCTTGACGTGCGCCGCAGCGGCGCGGGCGATCGCCTGCTTCGAAGCCTCGCTGTGACGCAGTCGCATCTCGAAGGCGCCCTCGTCGGCGCCGTCGTGGGGCACGGCGCCGCCGCGGACGCGCCGCAGCAGCCGGCGCCGTTCGAGCGATTCGAGGTCCTTGCGGATCGTCACGGCTGAGACACCGAACCGTTCGATCAGGTCCCCGATGCTGACCCGGCCCTGGCCGTCGAGCAGGCGCAGCACGTGTTGCTGGCGCTCGTGCTCGGCAATCCCCGGCATGGTCCGCGATCCCTCCGTTGCGGTGGTGAGGTGACGCTAGACACACTCAGCCGGACGGTCAATAAAGGAAAGAGAAGTCGCTGTCGTAACAGTTTCGATTGACTCACGTTCGGTTTCGGTTTCGGTTCGGTTACCGCGCCGGGGCAACAGCGAGCGGACCGTGCCGCGCCAGAAGTGACGGTGGTGGAACAGAGCCCGCCCCACGGCTTCGGACGACGACGTTCCGGCGGCCCGCCGTCCAATGGCAACGGTCGGCGGGCCCAGGTTGCGGCGGTGTCAGTCGTCGGCGGGGTGAGCGCTGATCGTGTGGGCTCCGGCGGGCACGCCGGTGGGTAGACATACCGGCCGTCGCCGTGTGCCCCGTACGCCTTGGCTGTCGCCGTGCCAGGCCGGCCGCCCCGCGACAGTGACCGTCGTCGGCCCGTCGGCGAGGACGGCGATCCTGCCGGTGGTGCCGCTGGAAACGTCGATGCAACCCGTGTCCGGATCCGGCCAGCCGCGTCGGGCGCGAGGGCTCGACCGCGGCCGGCGGCGAACGCATCGGGCCACCGGTCGCGGGGTCAGATCAGACTGCGCCGCGCGGCCCAGACCACCGCCTCGATCGCCGTATTCACCCCCAGCCGGTCACAGATTGTCCGGGTCCGGCGGCGCACCGTCCGCTCCGATGTCTCCAGCCGGCGGGCGACGGCCTCCAGCGACAGTCCCCGGGCGAGCAGGGAGAGGAGAGCCACGTCCTCGTCGGACAGCTCAGGACGTGGCTCGGCAACGCGGTTCACCTGCCGCACCCCTTTCGGGTCGTACCAGTCAGGCGCCCCAGCCGGCCTGAGCGCCGCCGCGGCGCTCGGCGACCAGTCGCTCGTGATGACCGGAGCGGTGGTAGGCGGCGATCGGGTCCGGGTCGATCCCCATCTCCTCGCGCACCTCGGCCAGCAGCGGCCGCACGTCGGTGTTGAACGCGTCCATCAGCACTGCGTTAGCACCGAGCACATCCCCGTTCTCCTGGGCCACGCGCAGCGCGTCGGAGTCGACCAGCAGCGCCTTGGCCGTGGCCTCCTGCACGTTCAGCACCGACCGGATCATCGCGGGGATCTTCGGCTCGATGTTGTGGCACTGGTCGAGCATGAACGCCACGTCGGCCTCCGGGTCCAGGCCGCCAGCCTGCACGATCTCGTGCATGATCCGGAACAGCTGGAACGGGTCGGCCGCGCCGACCATCAGGTCGTCGTCGGCGTAGAAGCGGCTGTTGAAGTGGAAACCGCCGAGCCGTCGCGCCCGCAGCAGGAACGCCACGATGAACTCGATGTTCGTCCCGGGCGCATGGTGTCCGGTGTCGACCAGTACCTGGGCCCGCTCCCCCAGCGTCAGGCAGTGCGCGTACGACGTGCCCCAGTCCGGGACGTCCATGGTGTAGAAGGCAGGCTCGAAGAGCTTGTACTCCAGCAGCATCCGCATGTTCGCGGGCATCGCGGCGTACGTCGCCGCCAGCGCCTCGGCCAGCCGGTCCTGTCGGGCCTGGATGCTGTCCTGGCCCGGATAGTTCGTGCCGTCGGCGAACCACAGGCTCAGGATCGTCGAGCCGGTCGCCACACCGATCTCCACACATTCCAGCAGATGGTCCAGCGCCTTGCGCCGCACCGCCGGATCGGGGTTGCAGACGCTGCCCAGGCGGTAGTCGTCCTCCTGGAACACGTTCGGATTGATGGCGCCCAGCCGGATCCCCACCTCCTGCGCGTGCTTGGCGAGGTCGGCGTGGTCGTCCACCCGGTCCCACGGGATGTGCAGCGCCACGCTCGGTGCCACGCCGGTGAACCGGTGCACCGTCGCGGCGTCGTCCACCTTCTCGTACGCGTTTCGCGGCACGCCTTCCTGGGCGAACACCTTGAAGCGGGTGCCGGAGTTGCCGTAGGCCCACGAGGGCGTCTCGATCCGCTGCGCCCGCAAGGCCGCCGTCACCGCTGCCCGGTCGGTCATCAGTACTGCTCCCATCTATCTCAGATGTCAGAGGCCCCGTCGTAGGCGGGCTCGTACGCGAATAGCGAGCGACACCCGGGCGAGCTGAATCGTTTCAATGTGGCCTGTTCTGGGAAACTAAGCCAAAGTTCGAGTACGTGTCAAGGCTCACATCGCCACTACCGGGCACGCGCGTCCGGAACTCCATCGCCCAACTCGGCTACGTCCGCAACGAGTCCGCGCGCCAGATGCCTGCCGGCCAGAACAACACCATCGCTGTCGTCGGCCTCGATGTCACCGCTCTCGTCCCGGGAGGACATGCGGGGGCGACTCTGCAATCCAGCGCGGCCGACCTGAACCCCGAGATCGACACTTCGGAAAGTCACTTCCCGGACCCGCCACACCCCAGGCATCTGCTTGTCGATCGGGCTCGTGAGCACGGCGCCGTGCGGGCCGACGTCACCGGCACCGACGTCATCCTGCTGATGTGCGCACCCAACTACGTCACCAGCTATGTGCCGGACGCCCCGTCCGACCTGTGGCGGCGATACCTTGCCATCATCTTCGACGGCCTTCGCCCGGAAGGCGCCCACCCGCTGCCCCACCCGCCGCCAGCCGTTCCTTGACGCCTCAACACAGGGTCTGGCCGTCGATGCCGGCTGGCGCCTCTGGGCTGCTCGCCTGGACGTGCTCACGTGAAAACGGAAACGGCCGCACGTAGTTGAGCACGTTGGCAAGCAACGTCATGGACATGTCCATGACGCGACATCGCCGCACAACCCGCCATCTGATCGGCTGACCCAAGATGAACGGCGAGCTGATCGTGTGGGAGCGGAGGCGGACCAGCTTCGCTCGGCTGCAGCGCCGGATCACCACCGGCCAGTGCCTGCTCATGATGGCGCGGAAACACCCGGCGCACCACGTCCTGTGGGATCCGCTCGCCCACGCCGGCACGGCGACAACACCGTTCGTCCTCGGACCTCGGCGCCTTGGCGCCTTGGCGCCTTGGCGCCTGAACACTTCCCGGGCCGATTGGCAATGTCAGGTTGGAAGCGCGGAGTTTGCAGAGGAGGGCTATGGCTTCGGACGCGGAGTTGATAGGCCGGTCGCTGGATGGCGATGTCGACGCCTTCGTGGAGGTGGTCGAGCGTCACGAGGCCGCCGTCGGTTCGTACCTCGCTCGCCGGGCAGGGCGCGATGCGGCCGAGGACCTGCTGGGCGAGGTTTGGGTTGCGGCGTTCGAGTCGCGGCGAACGTACGACCAGTCGTACGACGACGCGCGGCCGTGGCTGTACGGGGTGGCATTGAATCGCTTGCGTCGCTACTGGCGGTCCCGGCCGGCCGAGGACTTAATCGGAGACGTGACGGACCTGGCTAGTGGATGGGATCCGTGGTCTGCGGTGGACCTCGGCGTGGACACCCGGGCGGTACTCCGGTCGGCTCTGATGCGGCTCAAACCCCAAGAGCGGGAGGTCCTGAGGCTCGTCGCCTGGGAGGACCTGACCGCAGCCGACGCCGCGCGGGCGCTCGGCATGCCGGCCGGCACCACGCGGCGACTGCTGAGCCAGGCCAGGACGGCATTGCGCGACGCGCCGGGGGTGTCCGAGCTTCTGGAGGATCGCAACAGCGCGAAGGAGAGACACCGATGACCGACGAACTCGATCTGATCGGTGAGTTGGGCAGCGCAGAACCACTGCGCCCGGAGGCGTATCAGCGGGCGCGGGCGGTGCTGCGGGCGGCGATGGCCGACCCCGGAACCGTGCGGCTGCTGGGCGCGATATCAGCGGAGGACACGACTATGGAGACGACTTCGACCATGGAAACGACGACGACCACGCGGGAACAGAATTCCAGCCCGGCGATTCAGCGCCGCCGCGGGATCAGTATTGCGGGCCGGTTCGGCATCGGCGCCGGGGTGGGGGTTGCCGCGGCGGCGGCGGTCGTCGCTGTGGTGCTCAACTCGTCGGCGACCGGGGGCGCAGTGGCCGGCAAGGATTCGCCGGCCCCCGCCTCAGAGTCGGCCACCGTCGACGGGTCCGCCGACCGTGCGCCGCTGATGACTCTTGCCGGGTCCATCAAGACGGCCACCCCGTCGGCGGGCGACGCGTGGCTGGTGAAAGCGACTCAGGTCCACGGCACCAAGACCATGCAGGTCGTCTACACGCTGTACACCGACGGTCGCTCGATCTACACGGGCAACAGCGTGACGGACATCAAGCGTGCGATCACCCGCCACCAGGACCAGATGAAGGCCGGCGGCTACGCTCCGCTCCTCAAGGCGGCCGTCGCCGCGGCGGACAGCAGCCCGGCCGACGGCCGCACCCAGATACTCAAAGCAGCCAAGGACCCGCTGGTCGGCCTCGACCCTGCGGCGCAGAAGGCGGAGTGGGACAAGGAGCAGGCGGCCGCCCAGGCGATCATCAAGCAGAAGGGCGGCAACGCCAAGCCGAAGCCTTACAGCCTCGAGGCCGTCCAGCAGCACTTCGACAACGCCCTGTGGACGTACAGCACCGAAGCGCTGTCCGCCGGCAGCGGCAACCCGCAGGTCCGGGCCGGTGTGCTGCGTCTGCTGTCCACCATCTCTGCGGTCAGCGTCAAGAACTCGACCACCAACGGCAAGGCCACGCTGACGATCACCGCTGGGCCCCAGCTGTTCGGCGGCGAGGGCGGAGAGGTGCTGACCATTGACGCCAAGACCGGCATGCCGGTCAAGGACGTATCCACCGTGCCGGGCCTTCCCCAGGCCTCCACGACGTACGAATCCTCCCGGGTGACGACGGCCCACCTCTAGGCCGGCAACTCCCACCCACCAGCATTCCGGCAGAGGGGCGTAACGCACCCGGCGTTCGGTAACGGTGCGGGCCGTCTTTCTCAGGCGGCCCGCACGGTGCTCCCGGAGCTAACTGACGACCATGTAAGTCAGGATCGAGACGACCTCGGCTCGCTCATCTGGGCCGAAGGTCGCACCCTGGGGTTTGACCAGCATGAGCACCGGCAGCGGCGGTCGACCATGTCGACGGCGGTGCGGATCGCGTTGGTCACGCTTGCTCTATAGATCGCTCCACACTGCTCTAGTCACTACGACCGAAAACTGCACGGCGACAAGGCGACCTGGTCACGGCAACTGAAGACCAGCCGAGTCCGAGTGCAGTGGGATCCCGAACGGCCACTGCACCTGACGGCGTTGCCGTACCGGTCACTGCAGGTTGGGTTGTCCCGCGAGGCCGTCGACCGGTACGTCGACGCCTGGATTGTTGCCATCACCGACATCACCCCCATGGTGCACCAGGTCCGGAACCTCCTGCGCAGCGGCGACGAACAGGCGGCAGTAGCTCAACTGCCAGTCGAGCACGTCTACCCGCTGCCGGACCAGATCGCCGCCGGTCTCAACGCCAGCCCGGGCGTCACCATCGGCAAAGTGCCCGAGCAACAGCACGGACCATGACCGCCGTGCCGCCGGCCGACACGCCCCGTCGCGGCAGATCCGGGCAGGTGACCTTGGCCGATCGAGCCGTTGTCGCGTCGAGGCGCAGGCGGACCACTGATGGATGACCGGCGCCTGCTCTTTGAGGCGGTCCTTGACCGCGGCGCCAGTGTTCGCGTCGTCCGTAGTAGCCGTGGTTGGCTGCGGCATGTCCGATTGCGATACGCGTGCGGACTGTGACGTCGGCTCAGTAGTGGGCGTGGACCTGCGTCAGCGGATGCCCCAGGATGTCACCGGCGGCGGCCAGTTCTCCGTCGCTGAGGTCCCAGACACGCCGGGTCCAGTTCATAGCGCTCACCTCGAACCGCGCGAACCCGACCGGCGCCTCGAAGCGCAGTTGGAGCAACGTAAGCGCTGCTCCGCAGCACGGAACCGTAACGCCCAGGTCGTCGATGGTCGGTTCGCCGACCCGCCGCCCGCCGTTTCTCGCGATCAGCAGATCCCAGAACCAGTCCAGCCCAATCGCGGCGTCGCACCGAGGGCAGAAGACCTCCTCCATGTACTCGCCGCCATCGATCAAAGTGATGCGCTCGTGGAACACCGGCTCAACCACCTCGACATGATTACCCGGGCCGGCGAAGAGATCCGCGATGTATTTCGCCGCGCGAGCGGCCGCCTCGGACGTCGGCTGCCATTCCGGATCCGTGGGGATTACCCGGAGATAGAGGTCGCTCATCCCACCCTCTGCGTTGCGAGTCCGGCGGCAAGGTGACAAGCCGCTTCAAGATGCGATGGAGGGCCGCCCCCACCGCCGAGATCGTATGGGAGTTCTCGGCGGGCTTTAGCGTTGGGTGATCGGGTGCCGCCCAGGTCGATGCACTCACATCGGCCAGCGTCGGACGTTGGCGGGAGCGGGGCTGAACGCGCGCATCGCGGCAAGTCGGGATGCTGGCGCGACACGAGTCGAGACACGAATCCGCACGACCGTCTCACGGTCCTTCGTGAGTAACGGAATCTCTCGGGTCGGTTGTCGCCACGACGGCGTCCACCTCGAACTCCACCAACCACTCTGGATCGATGAAACGCGATACTCCCACGAAGGTGCACGCCGGCCGTACCTGAGAGAACCGTTCGCCATGTGCCCGCGCCGCCTCTCGCCAACGGGCGATGTCAACAAGCATGACCCTGGTTCTGATGACGTCTGCCAGCGTTGCGCCGGCCTCGCGCAGCGCCTGCTCGGCGATGTCCAGGCAACGCACGGATTGCGCGTACACATCTCCCGGACCGGCTGTGGCACCGTCGTCCGCGATCGGCGCGGTGCCGGCCACGGATACGTACGGCCCTATCCGTACGGCGCGTGAGAAGCCGATCTCCGGTTCCAGCGGTGATCCTGAAGTCACCAAGCGGCGAAAAGAAGTCATGGTGCAAGAGCATTGCAGAGCAGCGACCGCGCCGGGCGCCCGCCCGGCGGCTCTAACGCCCGTCGGCTTCACTGGCGCTGCCACCCCAACTGGCTCATCCGCGTAACGTACTCAACTCGGCAGAAGAGCACGTCACCCTGAGCGATCATGTAATCCACCGGAGCTGACCCCTTCGGGATCGCCGAAGTTGAGGGCCGTTCAGTGCGCCCTGCTGCTCCCAACCTGCTCCCCGATCCAGGGCTCACGCGGCGGCTGCGAGCGAGACGGACCGTCCTGCAGGTCGTTCGTGAGAGATCCGGGCCGCTTGCCCGAGCCGCACTGGCTAACGCCGACGCCCGGCCAGCGACCGTACGGCTCAGTCGTTCCCGCCCCGCTCCCACGGCCCGGTCGTCAACCGGACGTGCTCAGGAATGCCGCGCCTTATCAGCGGGACATCCGTGCATCTGATCGCCCTGGCCGGCGTTCTAGCACCGATGCGACCACGTGTGCTTACCGCCTCGTGCGGATGCGTCGTACCGCGACGTAGCGGCGGATCTTCTCTGCGGTTCCGCAGTCGTCCATGCTGCACCACCGACGGCTGCGGTTTTTGCTCTCATCGAGAAACAGGAAGCGGCAGCCCGCGCATCGCTTGATCCGGTCGAGCGCGCCCGTGGTGAGAAGCTGGACCGCCGCATGGACCACTGGCCGTAGGGGCCGGGCAAGCGTGTGGTCGTCTCGCCAGGACCATGCGAATGTGTTCCCGCGCACAAGCTGTGCGTGGGCGAGCGCGTCGGCTTCGTCGTCGCGCAGCCGGGTCAGCGCCGGCAGGCCTGGGTCTCCGCCAGCGGCCAGTGGCCGGAACACCTCGTCCAGGTAGTCACGGGTGTGCAGTGCTTGTGCGAAGGCGGTGTGGGCGCTGTCCGGATTGCCGCGGGACAGCCGGCGCAACGCCGCCGCGTCCGTTTCGGCGAGGGTACCCGCGTACACGCTCCAGGCGATCAGCTCGGCGTAGCCGGTGAGCACGTCGTCGTCCGGAGGCCCGACGGGTGGGCCGGCGCGGGTGTTGAGGAAGTCCAGTGCGAGGTGGCCGCCTACCAAGCGCATTCGCATAACCCCAGATGTTTCCATCAAAGCAGACTTTACCAGTTGCCCCGCGGCGGGAACATTCCTAGGGTGCTCCCATCGTAGCCGGCTTAGGAGGTAACAATGAGCGGGGCACATGGGCGCCGGCGGGCAGTGGGAGCGCTGATCGGTCTCGCCGGCGGAACGTTCCTCTACACCGCAGCCGAGGCGCTGCCGATCGGGCTGCTGTTGCCGATGGCCGTGGACCTGGCCGTGTCGCCGTCCCAGGTGGGCATGCTCGTCACCGTGTACGGCGCAGTGGTGATGGTCGCCTCGGTTCCGCTGACGGCGCTGATGCGCAAAGTCCCTCGCCGACGGTTGCTGTCGGCGCTCCTGGCCGGCTTCGTCGTCAGCAACGCGATCACGGTGTTCGCGAGTACGTTGACCATGCTGATGGCAGCCAGGATCGCCACCGCGGTCACTCATGCTTTGTTCTGGGCTGTCGTTGTGCCGACCGCGGCCGAACTGTTCCGGCCCGGACTGCACGGACGGGTGGTGGCGGTCGTGTTCGCCGGCGGCAACGTCGCTCTCGTCCTGGGCGTACCCGCAGGTACTTGGCTGGGCCAGCGTGCCGGCTGGCGGGCATCGTTCCTGGCGGTGGCTGGGCTCGGTGTGATCGTCTTCGCCATGGTGGCCTGGTTGCTGCCGTCGACGGGGCCACTGCAGGGGCATGCCAGCCGGGGCAGGACACCCGACTCCTGCCGCTTCTGGCTGTTGGTCGCCGTGGCCGTCCTGTCGACCGCCGGCGCCATCGCCGCCTACACCTACATCGCCCTCTTCATCACCGAGGTCAGCGGATTACCCGCCTCGTCGATCGGGACCGTTCTGCTGGCGCGCGGCGTCGCCAGCGTTTTGGGAATCCTCGCGGCCGGACCGATCGTAGACCGCAGCCCGTGGTCCGCCCTGGTCGCGACGGTCGCACTGCAGTGCATGGCGCTGCTCGGGCTGTACGCGTTTGGCCATCAGCCGGCGATCGCCATCGTCCTGATCGCAATCGCCGGACTGGGGTTCGCCGCGTTCACCGCGGCGCTCGGCGGCCTCGTCCTTCAGGTAGCGCCCGGCCGCTCCGACCTCGCCGCCGCGACGCTGTCCGCCGCCGTCAACGTCGGCATCACCGGCGGCGCTTTTCTCGGCGGCCTCACACTTGGGAGTCACGGTGCCCACAGCACGATGCTGCTCGGCGCCGTGCTCGCCGCCGTCGCCCTCACACTCACGCTCGGTGAACGACTCGTTCCACCGCCGCGCAGAAAGCACGGCACGGCGACACCCGAGCCCGTGAGCCGCCGCTACTCCCGACCCACGCGCCCATCCAGTGAGCCATTTTCATCGTGACGGTGCAGGTCACGGCAGGTGGAACCCTGGCGCGCCAGTGCCGCGGCTGCGTCGGCTGCGAAAATCGCCGTCCGGTTGTCGGAGCACACTGGTAGAAAGCCGGAGTGTAAATGACTTTGACGTTCTCCCCAGTCGTCGGCGGCGAGGGCGTCCAAGTGTGCTCGAATCTCCGACAGAAGGGCAGCGGGCAAACTACGACAAAGTCGTAGCTCTCGGCATCTTGGGCCACGCTGAAGGTGAGCGTGGCCACGGCTTTGGACGGGCGGCGTTACCGGTGAAGGTCTTCCCGTTGAACCACCGGCCTGACGGCGGCACCGATCCGGTATGCGAGCCGAAGGATCATGATGCGAACACCGCCGATGACGCGGCCGGTCGGGTCAGCCGGCGGTGCCGGCGCGCCGGGTGCTGCCGCGGCCGGTGGGCCAGGGCAGGCAGCCCGTGCCCGACCCCGGCACCGTGAACACGTCCAGGCCGTGGTCGATGCTCGACGTCACGATCTCCAGCGTCCCGTCGCCGTCGAGGTCGCCGATGGACGGCGCCGCCGCGATCCCGACACCGTTGCCGTTGGCGGACTGGCGCGGCAGCCGGGTGTAGGACAGTTGCTGCCCGGTCGCGGACAGCACCACCACCCGGCCGGCTCCGACGGAGGGGCCGTACGTGCCGAACACCAGCTCGGGCGTGCCGTCTCGGTTCAGATCTGCCGCGATCACCTCGGAGCCGAACGTCTTCGCCGCGCCGCGCGCGTAGTTGTACTTCCACAGCAGCTTGCCATCAGGGGACACCGCGTAGACGCTGCCGTCCGGGGTCGCGGACACGATCTCGGGCCGGCCATCGCCGGTGAGGTCGACCAGGGTTGGCGCCGGGATACCGCTGGGCGGATACCAGTCGCCGTCCCCGCGTAACGCCGGTTTGGCGGTGAGCACCGGCGTCTCGAACCCGGCGTGCCGACGCGCGGACCGCGCCCCGCCGTTCTGTGCCCCGTCGAAGGCCATCACCGCATAGCCCTGGGTCTCGTACGGCTCCTTCATCTCGGCGTTCGGCAGCCCGATCACCTCAGCGTGCCCGTCGCCGTCGAGGTCGACCATCGACGGCGGCGACGCGGTCCACTGCAGCCACATGGTGCTCTTGATGTCCGGCCACGTCCCGGTGTGCTTGTGGTAGTGCGCTTCCTCCACGGCGGGGTCGAGCCAGCGGATCATCTGCCCCCAGCCCAGCCGCTTACCCTGGTGCTGATTCTGCCGGTTGGTGAACCAGCGCGAGGCGAGCACCGACGTGCCATCAGGGTTGAACATGTTGATCTGGTGGTTGTCGTAGGTGACGACGATCTCCAGGTCGGGGTCGTCATCGAGGTTGGCGATCCCGACGTTCTCCCCGTAGGTGCCGTAGCCGTGATTGCCCGCGCCGTTGAAGGCGGCGTCGCTGCCCGTGTTGTACCGCGGCCAGGACGTGGCAGCGGCGCCCTTGGGGTGGTAGATCTTTCCGTTCGCACCGAACACGAACACCTGCGAGCCGGTGGTGGAAGTGTTCGTGGTGGTCGCCACGATCTCCATCCGGCCGTCGTGGTCGAGATCGGCCGCCGCGAGCCCGCGCGCCTCCGGGCATTGTCCGCCGCTGCACGTGGAGACCGGCCAGCCGGGCTTGACGCGCAGCTTGCGGCCGCGGAACTCGTACGCCACGACGGTGCCCTCGCCGCCGCCGGTCACGATGTCGGTGACCGAGTCGCCGTCGAGGTCGGTGACCACGGCGGGGGCGTACACGCGCCCCTTGCTCGCCGTGCCGGTGGCCAGCCGGGTGCCGGTGGCACTGTAGACGAAGGTCGAGTAGTCCGGCGCCACGATCTCCAGCTTGCCGTCGCGGTCGAGGTCGACCAGGCTCGGCGAGGAGAACCAGCCGGTCTGACCGGTGGCGACGGTACGCACATGTTTCGGCCGGGCCACCGCCGCGGCGCCGCCCTGGGCCTGACACGTGGACGGCGCCGTCGGCTTTGGCTTCTCCCCTAAGCCCGCTCTGGCGGCGGTCACCGTCGCGGAGCTCTCGGCCGGACCGGGCGCCGCCGCCCGGTTGCCGCCGCCCTCGCCGCGCGCCGTGGTCACCAGTGCGACCGCCACCAGCACCACCGTCGCCGCGCCTGCCGCGATCATCCGCCGCCTCATCGCCAGACCATGCACCCATCGGAACCTACCCGGCGACCGTGCCCGCGCAACGACGGGTCGCCCGCACACTCGGCGGCCGGCGCGGCGGTGCAGCCAGGATTCCGGAACGCTGGAACGAGCGGTCACCGGCCAAGCTCGGTTCCCTCGCCCGGCGAAGGTGCCGTAGCCGACGACGGCGAATAGAACGCGACCACCCTCGCCTACTGGCACCGGAGTGTCGGCGACGTCCGGAATGCCGCACGTGCGCGCACGGGCAGGACTCAGCGGTCCGCTGACGGATAGCGTTCGCGCAGGTCGAGCAGCGGGTTGCAGCGGCGTCGTGGTTTCCGACCCGGCTGGAGTCCTTGTGTGCCCGGGTGTGGTCAGCCTGAGGAATGCTGACAAGCTACTCAGCTACGGGTTTGCCGGGACGTATTCCGACCAGTTACGGTCGGCGATGCCGGAGTGAGAGGCGCTGCGACGGATCGGATCCGCCACGCTCACCCGGGAACATCGGATCCAAGGGCGCCTTCCGCGACGAGGGAGGCGTGATGAGTGCATCCGTGACCACGTGGGCTGCCGGCGACTATCCGGCCATGGCGCGGCGGCTGATGCCGGTCGCCGAAGCGGTGGTGGCCGCGGCCGCGATCCGGCCGGATGACCGGGTGGTCGACGTGGGCACCGGCACGGGCAACGCGGCGATACTGGCCGCACAGCGCGAAGCCCGCAGCATCGGGGTGGATCTGGAGCCCGCGCTGTTGGAGGTGGCCCGGCGGCGTGCCGAGGATGCCGGTCTGGTGGTCGATTGGCGGGTCGGCGACGCGACGCGGTTACCGCTGCCAGATGACTCGGCCGAGGTGGTCCTGTCCGTGCTCGGTGTGATCTACGCGAACGACCACGACGCGGCGGCCCGAGAGCTGAGCCGGGTATGTGCCCCCTCAGGCCGAGTCCTGCTGGCCGCTTGGACGCCGGGCAGCCTGATGCCGGCCATGGGGCAGGTCCTCGGCGGCCATCTACCGCCGCCGCCGGCCGCAGGCGCCCCGCCGAGCCGGTGGGGTGACCGCACGCTGGTCGAACGGCTCTTGGCAGCCGCCGATCTGCGGGTCACGTCGACGGCCGTTCACCGGTTGGCCTTGAGCTTCACCAGCGCCGACGCGGCGACCAGCCTGCTGATCGACACCGCCGGGCACGTCGTCGCCGAACGGGATCGGCTCGTGGCTCAGGGCCGGTGGGAGGCGCTGCGCGCGGACCTGCGCTCGTTCGTCGGCGACCGTGGGGTAGTCGACGGCGGCCGCTTCCGGCTGGAGCTCGAGTACCTGCTTGTGACGGCCGCGCCGGCAGCAGCGGTGACAGCATGACCCGAGCGGATCTGGACAAACAGCCGCCAGCGGTCGCCGCGATGTTCGACGGCGTCGCCGAACGGTACGACCTGGCCAACAGGATCATCTCGTTCGGCCAGGACGCCAGGTGGCGGCGGGCGACCAGAGCGGCATTGGGCCTGCGCCCAGGCGAACGCGTGCTCGATGTCGGCGCCGGCACCGGCGTCTCCACCGAGGAACTGGCCCGTTCCGGGGCGTTCGCAGTGGGAGTGGACCTTTCCACCGGCATGCTGGCGGTCGGCCGACGCCTCCGGCCTGCGGTGCCGCTGGTGGCCGGCGACGCGCTGCGCCTGCCGTTCCCGGATGGTGCTTTCGATGCGGTAACCATTTCTTTCGCGCTGCGCAACGTGGTCGATCTCGATGCTGCGTTGCGCGAGTTCGCCCGGATCGTCAGGCCAGGCGGGCGGCTTGTCGTCTGCGAGTGCAGCCACCCGACGATGCCCGCATTCCGTACCTTCTATCTTGACCACCTGATTCGGACCATACCCATGGTGGCCAGATGGGTGTCCAGCAACCCAGACGCATACGTCTACCTGATTGAATCCATCCGTGTCTGGCCGAATCAGCCGGATCTGGCGAAGCGGATCAGCGCATCGGGCTGGCAGCAGGTCAATTGGCGCAACCTCAGCGGAGGTGTCGCCGCGCTGCACCGCGCCACCCGCTGTTAAGGACGTCCGGGTCTGCAGTAACCAAGAGTAGACGGAGGTGCACGCCGCGGCTGAGCCGACGGAGCCGGTGGAAGTAGACAGGGTGCTGTCTCCTGAGACAGCTGACCCATCGAGATGTCATCGGGCAATACCCAACGACGCCGGCTCAACCGCGGCGGCGACCGCCAAGCCAGCTCCGCCCTCTGCATGATCCTCATCGCGCGACTTCGCTGGGACCTGCGCACCCGCGCCTACATCGACCGACGCGTCAGCGAAGGCAAAACCAGACGCGAAGCGATCCGCTGCCTGAAACGCTACGCCGTACGCGAGCTCGACGACCTCATCGCTCAGACACCGCAATCCGTCCTGACATCGACCGCTTGACATCCAGAGTGGCATCAAGCTCGCCGTGCGGTTCGAAGCCGTCCTACACATCGCCGCTATCAACGAGTGGCTGTGACCGCGGACCGTGAGATGCTCAACCCGTTGATCTCCACCTGGGACAAGGGGTGCCGATGACAGCCGAGTACCACGCCGCCGACACCGAAAACGGCGACCACATCGACGACCCATCCGAAGATGCCCTGTTCATGCTGATCAACCAGCTGGGCCACCCGGACAACACCTTTGTCACCATCACCCCGGGCCGACGACAGCGAGTGGTACGCCTCGGTATCTCTACTCGACGACGGCAGCTACGAGGTTGAACGCCGCGACCCCCGCTGGCGCGAGCACGACCCCACTACCGCAACCGACCTCAGCCGCATCGCCACCGACCTCACCATCTGGCTAGCCGCTCGCGGCTACCCCGGCCGACCGCAAGCCCGCCCCCGCGACGAATTCTGAAACACGCGGTCCTGGCCGCCACGTAGCCGAGGGTCGTGTAGGCCTCGAGAATCGGCTCCTCGGCGGAAGTGGCGAATCCATCTGGAAGTAGTGGTCCATGACCGTGAACGCGGGCACCGCGGCCTGCTCCGCGATCCGGGCGGTCTCCGCCAGGGCACCGGCCACCTCGGACGGGTCGTCGGGCGTGGAGAAGTTCCAGTAATGCAGTCCGAGTCTCATCGCCCGTCTCTTCCCGTCCCTGGGCCACCTGGCACTATGCCCGGGACTCGGCCGCTGCACCGCCGAACGGCCTGCCGGCGGCCCGGCAGAGCCGCCGGCACGCCGCCGCCCGTCAGCCGGCCGCCCAGGGCCGGATCTTCTCGGGGTTGAGGATCGCCCAGATGTGCGTGATCCGGTTGTCCGAGACGTGGAACGCGTACACCGCCACGGTGACGCCGTCCTGCTGAGCGACCAGACCGGGCTGACCGTTGACCGTCCGCTCCAGGATCGTCAGGTCGGTCGCCCGGCTGGCGAGGTCGGCGAAGAAGCGCGCGATCTGCTCGCCGCCTTCGACCGGGCGCGGCGCGGCGTTGACCAGGCCGCCACCGTCGCCGGTCGCCGTGGCGTCGGGGTCGAGGAGGCCGATGAGCGCGCCGATGTCGCTGGCTTCCCAGGCCCGCTTGAAGTCCCGGACGACCGCGGCCTGTCGGGCCGCCGGGAGCGCGGGAGCGTGCGAGGCGCGGAGGCGCCGGCGGGCCGAGGAGGCCAACTGGCGGCACGCCGCCGGGGTACGGCCGACGATCTCGGCCACCTCCGGGAACGAGAACCGGAAGACGTCGTGCAGGATGAACGACACCCGCTCGGCCGGAGTCATCGCCTCGAGCACGACGAGGAAGGCCATGTTGACCGACTCGTCCAGGGTGACCCGGTCGGCCGGGTCCGCCGTGCCGCCACCGGTCCGCCCGCTGATCCACTCGCTGGGCTCGGGCAGCGGCTCGGGAATCCACTCGCCCACGTAGCGCTCCCGCCGGGCCCGTGCCGAGCCGAGCACGTCCAGGCAGATGCGGCTGGCAACCGTGGTGAGCCAGGCGCCGGGGGAGGCGATGGCGTCCCGCTGCGGCGCGGACATGGCGTACCAGCGGGTGTACGTCTCCTGGACGGCGTCCTCCGCCTCGGCCAGAGAGCCGAGGAGCCGGTACGCGAGATTGATCAGTTGACGCCGCTCGCTCACGATCGCGCTCAGGTGCGGATCGGGCCGGCCGTGTCCTGGCTCGGGTCGGGTGGTCATCGCGCCGTCGGCTCCCTTGCTCGCGTTAATCCTCACGGATCCGACGAGACAGCGCACCGGAGTGTGAGGGCGGGCACGTCGCCTGACACTCCCGGGAGCCACATCGTCGGACAGGTCGAGGAACACCGATCCCACCCCAGCTGACAAGGAGAGAGCCAATGAGCGACTTCCAGGCCATCGCCGACCGCGTCGAGATCGAGGCGCTGCGCGGCGAATTCACCGACGCGGTGATGATGCGCGACCGGGCCCGCCTCGCCTCGCTGTTCACCCCCGATGGCGTGCTGCGCATGCCCAACATCCCCGCCGAGCAGATCGGCCGGGAGGAGATCCGCGCCGGCGGCGAGCGGCTGCAGGCGCAGTGGGACTTCTTCGTGCAGAACACCCACCCGGGCACCATCCAGCTCGACGGCGACACCGCCACCGGCCGTGCCTACATGCAGGAGTTGGCGCGCACCCTCGACGGCCGCCAGGGGCTGAACTTCGCCATCTACCACGACCGCTACCAGCGCACCCCGGACGGTTGGAAGTTCACCGAGCGGGTCTACGAGGTCCGGTACCTCGACACCACTCCGCTGGCCGGCTCGGCGCCCCGCCCGGCGGAGCCCGCCACCGAGTCCGCCACCAACTGAGCCCCCCACCCGAGCAACCCAGGAGGAACCATGACCACCTCTCTCCCGGCAGCGCTGTTCACCGAGCCGGCATCCGCGCAGCGCCTGGAGCGGGCCGCCGCCGCGCTGACCGCGCACGGCTTCACCGTCGAGATCCTCGACGACGTCGCCGCCGCGCGTACCCGGATCAGGGAGCTGATCCCGGCGGGCGCGAGCGTGTTCACCGCGGCCAGCGAGACCCTCCGCCTGTCCGGCATCGATCAGGACATCAACGCCGGCGGCCAGTACCAGGCGTTGAAGCCACGCCTGCTGGCGATGGACCGGGCCACCGAGGCCGACGGCATCCGGCGGCTGGTCGCCAGCCCCGACGTCGTCGTGGGCAGTGTCAACGCGGTGACCGAAACCGGCGCCCTGGTGGCCGCCTCCGCCAGCGGAAGCCAACTACCCGCCTACTCCGGCGGCGCCGGCCGCGCGATCTGGATCGTCGGGGCGCAGAAGGTGGTACCCGACCTGGGCACCGCGCTGCGCCGCATCGAAGAGCACGCCCTGCCGCTGGAGAGCGCCCGCGCCCAGGTGGCGTACGGGCAGCCCAGCGCCATCAACCGGCTGCTCGTCCTCAACGCCGAACCGCACCCCGGGCGGGCCACCGTACTGCTGCTCCGCGAGGCCATCGGCTTCTGAACCGAGGCCCGGCTGGAGCGGCTGCTCGTCGACGCGCCGGGGCAGCTGACCGTGACCCCGGAGACGACCGGCATGCGGGAGGTGGCGGACTGGCTGCTGAACTGGACTGTCGCGGCTGGCATCGAGGGCGTGGTGAGCAAGCGGCTGGTCGGGCGGTACGAGCCGGGACGGCGCGGCTGGTGGAAGTTCCGGACCAGGCTGGTGACCGAGGCGATCGTCGGCGGGGTGACCGGCAGCCTCCGCATCCCGGTCACTGTGCTGCTCGGCCGGTTCGATCGGCGTGGCCGGCTGCGGTACACCGGCTGCACGCCGAGCGGTACCTGGCCGCCCTGCCGTGACCGGCGCGCCCGAGGTCCGGCCGGGGGGCCGGACCTCGGGACTACGGCTGTCCGTGCAGTCGGGAGGCGATGTCGGTGACCGTCGCTCTGGCTGTGCGGCCGGCACCCACCAACGTGGCTGACGCCGGTCCCGTCCAGTATCAAGGCTGCGGAGAAGGACCTCCAGGAGCTGGTGGTCGCCCGCGGCTCCACGCTGATGGACCTGCACGGCATCGGTCCCTCAGGAGCGGCACGGCTGCTGGCCGACGTCGGCGATATCCGTCGGTTCGCCGACCGCGACCGGTTCGCGTCCTGGAACGGAACCGCCCCGCTGGACGCCTCCAACGGGGACCAGCAGCGTCACCGGCTCTTCCGCGCCGGCAACCGCCGGATCAACCGGGCACTGCACATCATGGCCGTGGTCCAGCTGCGCAACCGCACCGAAGGCCGCGCCTAGGGCGTGTCCTGCCGATCTTGTAGTGGTTGATCGTTGACGATGTGCCGGTGGTGCGTCGTGGTGAGTTGACCGATGAGGCATGGGTGGTAATCGCGCCGCTGCTTCCCGAGCCGGGCGGCGCGCGGGGCGGTGGCGGGATCACCGACAGGTCATCAACGGGATCCTGTGGAAGCTGCGCACGGGCGCACCGTGGCGGCCGGGACCGGGCCGGCCCGGCAAACGGCCCGACGTGCTGATCGCGGACAAGGGCTACGCGCACGACTCCACCCGCCGAGCACTGCGGCAACGAGGGATCCGGCACGTCATCCCGGAACGGTCCGACCAAGTCGCCCGCCGGGCCGCCAGAGGCACCGCCGGCGGCAGGCCACCCACCTTCGACAAGGCGATCTACCGCAAGCGCAACGTCGTGGAACGGTGCTTCAACCGCCTCAAGCAGTGGCGCGACCTGGCCACCAGATACGCCAAACGCGCATCCCTCTACCGCGCCAGCCTCGTCCTCATCGCGGCCATCATCTGGCTTCCATGATCGGCAGGACACGCCCTAGTCGATGTCACGGCGGCCGGCTGCTTCCCGGTCGGCGGGGTGGCCTGCGACCGGCTGGAGACCGCGACGGTGCGCATGGTCCGCGCCGAGTTGCTCGCCGCAGGGCTGGCCGACGAAGATCGGCTCGGAATAGGCGGTTCTGCCTGTGTCGGTGGGGATGGCTGGGTATGGCGGAGAGATGCTGACTCCGTAGCCGGCCCTACTCAGCGTTCTGTGCCTCGATCAGGTCAAGGTCGCGGACGCAGAAGCCGTGGTGCTCGAAGGTCTCGTTGAGCACCGTGCCGAGGCACTGCCGCACCGAGCGGCCCCGGGCGTACGGCGGCCAGACATCGTCGTCGGGCACCGGCGCTCGCGCTGCGAGCTGCGCAGCGGTGACCTCGTCGAGCCAGGCCTCGAGCTCGGCGGCCTGTGCGTCACGCACGCTCACGATCTCGTCGAGCGCTGGATCGAGCGAGAGGTCAAGCCCGTGCGCTCCACGGTAGGGCTCGACGGTCGTACCGATGCCCATCGGCGTGAACAGCTCCGTCGAGCCCAGGCAGCAGCGGCGGAACCACGAGTCGTGGACGAAGACCAGGTGGCGCATCGTCTGCACCGCCGACCACTCGCCGTTGACGCTGCGGTGCTCGATGCCGGGCGTACGGCGGATTCGCTCGATCGTGGCGGCCCAGCCGGCATGAAGCTGACGCGCTGCCTCGCGCAGATCGGCCGGATCCTCGGAGCGGATCAGCGCCCGCACCGGATGACGCCGGTCGAGCTCTGCCTCGACGTACTCGGTGACCTCGACACCGTTCACCACAAGGTTGGTGATGAGCCCCTCGATCACGGCATCCTGCATGACGACGCCGATCAGGCGTGCCCCGGTCAGATCGCATTCGCGGAACTCCGCACCGCGCAGATCCTCGTCGACATAGCGTGTCATGCTCCGCATGGTAGGTCCGAACACCGACAAGCCAGCCTCCCGGCTTGATTTGGCCTCTTCCAGGTCCTGACCGAGCGCGTGTGGCCCTCCCCTGCTGTCGTGCGGCAACCACGCTGCAGAGATCGGCAGCGATCGAGGTTGTCATCGGCTCGACAGCGCGAAGCATGTCAAGAGTCGAAATCACCGGATGATCGCCCTGGTACTCGCACAGGCATGCCTCGAGGCTGGCCACTACGGTCACCGTCGCCACTGCGTTGGGCAATCGAGACGGAGGTATGACGCCCGCTCGAACACCCACCCGACACGGGTACCGGCAGAAATGCACACGGTGCTGGAGTCGATCTCGGTCATGTACATCGAGTACGACTCCGGGCGACGTCGACCACATGTACGTGGTCGTCATCTGCCACGAGCTACTACTGACACGCTGGCACGACCAGCGCCGTGCTCGGCAACACCGTAAGCAGCAAACGAGCGCCGATAGCCGGTCACAACAGCCCCAACCTTGGCGAGTCGAGGTTAGGACGCGGCTGGGTCGGCCTCGCAGGGGTCCCGAGGAACGCAAATCCGACAGTTACGGTGAATCAGGCGCAGAGGATGTGTTCGCCATATCCGGCTCGCCTGCCTGACGCGACGCGCTTGGCCGGCTCTGGGAGGCACGCTTTGCCATAACCGAGCCATTTCCAAGGTGATCTCGCAGCTCGGGGCGGGCGCGACGACCTCGCCGATCTCATCCAAGCGCACCGCAAACGTCGTTCCCGGTGGCGGCGTCTCGGTCCGGGCCGACAGGCACTGCTCGCACTGGCCCACCTGCCCAACGGTGACACCTATACCCGGCTCGCCGCCGGGTTCGAGACTGGTGTCGCCACCGCCTGGCGCTTCGTGCACGAAGCGATCGTGCTTCTCGCCGCGGTCGCCGAGGACCTGGCCACGGCGATGCGGCGAATCCGGCGGCTGGCGTACGCGATCCTGGACGGCACCCTCATTCCAATCGATCGACTGGCGGACCAGAAGCCGTACTACTCCGGCAAGCACAAGAGGCATGGCTTGGACGTGCAGGTCATGGCCGACCGGGCTGGGCGACTCGCGTAGGCCTCACCGGCACTATCAGGCTCGGCGCACAACCTCATCGCCGCCCGCATCCACGACATCATCGACGCGCTGAACAGCGCAGACGTGAGGACTTTCGCCGATAAGCGCTACCAGGGCGCCCGAGGCAGCGTACGCACGCCGTTCAAGCGGCGCCCCTTCCGGCCGAAGCTGTCACGCCGACAGAAGACGGTCAACCGGACGCACGCGAGGATCGGTGCTCGTGGCGAACAACCCGGCACGCTCAAGACCTGGAAGACCCTGACCAAGCTACGCTGCTGCCCGCGCCGCGCCACCGCGATCGTGCAGGCCATCCTCGTCCTGCACCACACCGAAGCGAACCGCTACGCAGCATGAGAGTGGTTTTATGATCATCGCATGATCGATGCTGAGGTGACGGTGCGCCGGGCCTCCGACGCGGATGCGCCCGCCCTGGCCGGCCTGCGCTGGCGGCGGGCCATCCAGGAGCGCGGCTACCAGGGCGACAACCTGGACGAGTTCGTCGCGACGCTCGGCGACTGGATGCGCGGCCACCCCGAGCACCGGGCGTTCGTGGCCGAGGTCGCCGGCGAGGTGGTCGGGATGGCCTGGCTGGCAGTGCTCGACCGTGTGCCCACGGCAAACAAGTACGCCCGGCGCGGCGGCGACGTGCAGTCCGTCTTCGTCGTCCCCGAGCTGCGCGACCGCCGGATCGGCGCGCTTCTGATGTCGGCCGTGCTGAACGAGGCCCGTCGCCTGGAGCTGGAGCACGTGACGGTGCACTCCAGCACCCGGGCGGTGCCCTTCTACGAGCGCAACGGCTGGGGTCACGATCCCGAGTGGCTCAGCTGGGCCTCCGAGGTGTAGATCCGCTGCCCGTGCTGGCGCCTCAATCGGCCGGGACATCGTTCCGCCGGCCCGTTGCACTTCCTGCGGGTGGGCATCGTGCGGAGGCAACGCGATCAAGCAGCTGCCCACGCCGCGTCACTGCGACAGTGCAGCCCCCTCGTCCTGCACCACGTCGACGCGAACCGCTACGCAGGATGAAAACACTCGTCAAGTCCCCGCGGCGACGCCGACGCGGCTGCCGGGGGCCTGCTGGCAGGGTCGCCGCGCGCCCGAAATGCAAAGTTTGAGCCGGCTGATTTGTTCTTCGACCTCGTGTTCGTGTTCGCCGTCTCCCAGCTGTCTCACCACCTGTCGATCACCTGTCCTGGCTCGGCGCCGCGCAGAGCCTGCTTCCGCGTTGTCGGTCAAGCGGCAGTGAAGACGCACGCTCACCAGGACGAGGATGGACTCGTGAGAGCCGAGCGGACAGCGGCCGAACCAATCGGGCGAGGCGATGCCCGGCGGTCAGGTCGGCGGTGGCGACCGGCAGGTGGATGACGTACCGCTGGGTCACCGCTGGTGTCCCCGGACGTCGCGGGCGCGGGCCTGGTCGGACTGCCACAGTCCCCCAAGTCGCCAGTTCACGGCTCGCCGCAGGCCTATGCGATCGCGTGCGTGCAGCGCATCGACTCGTCGGGTGTGGTTGGCCGTGGGTGCGCTGAAGGTGCGCCTCGCCCCAGACCCGGACGCCTTCCACGACGGGCAAGACCGTGGTGCCGTAGGAGGTGAGCCGGTAGATGATCGGCGCCGGGACGGGTCCGGTCACGACGCGTTCAACGAGCCCGTCCGCCTCGAGCTCGCGCAGTTGCTCGGCCAGCACTTTCGGCGTGATCGGTGCGACCAGACGGCGGAGGCCGGCGAAGTGGCACTCGCCATGGGCCAGCCAGTACAGAAGGGTCAGCTTCCACTTCCCACCGATCGCGGCGAACGCCGCGGCCATCGGGCAGCCGGGTAGCGGATTGGGGCGCGACGGTGAGGGGTTACCTGCAGGTGCCTTCTTGTTCATGGGCGTGCTCCGCTCAGATAGTCGGATCATGAACCTTCACACCAAGATCACCTTGCCGTACAGGCGGGTCCTGGTCCCGTGCCTGTCGCTTCTCATGCTGACCGTGATAGCGGCGGCGGGCGACGCGGCGGCGGCTCCCCTCAGGGATTCGGCGGCTGTCGAGGACGGCCGACGTGACTTCGACTGGGAGATCGGTGCCTGGCATACCACGGTTCGGGTGCTCGCCGATCCGCTCTCGGACTCCGAGGATGAATGGCTCCAGTTCGAGGGTACGAGCGTCGTGCGCCCACTGCTGGACCAGCATGCGAATGTCGTCGAACTTAAGGTCTCGGGGCCGAACGGACGGATCGAGGGCCTCAACCTGCGGCTCTATGAGCCCCAGGCGGGGCGCTGGAGCCTGACCTTCGTGAACATCCGCGATGGACTGCTCACCCCGTCCGTGTACGGCGGGTTCCACGACGGTGTCGGCGAGTTCTACGGCGACGATCAGGTCGGCGGACGTGCGATCAAGGTGCGCTTCCTCATATTCCGACAGGGCCCGGACAAGGCGAGGTTCGAGCAGGCCTTCTCAGACGACGGCGGGAAGACGTGGGAGACGAACTGGATCGCCGTGGACAACCGAATTGCCAACGTCAACTGAGCAGCACCACGTGTCTGACCCCGGTCCGCGTCGCCGCGTCGCCGCGTCGAGGACGTTGTGGTGGTTGACGAACACCCGCGCGGCCTTGCCATCGCTGGGCACGAACACCAGCGCGTCGTCGAGGGTGGCATGCAGCGCCGCGGGGTCGTCCGGCGAGGGGTGGCGGGATCGCAGGACGGACGGTAACCGGTTACATTCGTCGAACCGGTTCAATCAAGACCGCCAGGAGGTACCCGGTGATGAACGCCAGCGGACCCCAGCCGTCCGACGCCCGGACCGATTGGGAAGCCCGCATCGCCCGCCGCAGCGACGATGGCGACACGGCCGCGCTACCCGACCTGCCACCACCGGCCCGCCTCACCGCCACCCCCGGCCGCGGACACGTCCGCCTCTCCTGGCAGCCTGTCGACGGCGCGGTCGGCTACCTGGTGCATCGTGCAACGCTGGATGGCGATCAAGTATCCGGCCCGTTCACCCCGCTGGACCACCTCGGCGGCGACGTGCTCACCGTTCCCGACACCTGGTACGTCGACACCACCGGCACGCCGGGCGAGCGGTATGCGTATGCGGTGGCTGCCGTACCCGAGGTGACCGTGACCGGCGCGCTGAGCGACCCGGTCACGGCGGCCGCCCTGCCCGGCGCCGGCGGGCCGAGCACCGTCACGCTGCGCCTCGACGCGGACGCCCCGGGCACCACCCTGCACCGTCCCTGGCAGCCGATGATCGGCAGCGAGCGGCTGTCCCAACTGCTCTGCCGTGACCACTCAGGCGGCCAGGAGATCGGCATCGAGCTGCTGGCCGCGCTCCGCCGGGTACGGGAGGAGATCGGCGTGACCGCCGTGCGGGCGCACGCGATCCTGCATGACGACCTCGGCGTCTACCGCGAGGTCGGCGGCGAGCCGGTGTACGACTTCAGCCGCGTGGACCAGATCTACGATCTACTCCTGGGCATCGGAATGACGCCGGTGGTGGAGATCGGGTTCATGCCCCGCGATCTGGCCAGGGACCCGGACCGCACCGTCTTCACCTATCGCGGCATCATTTCCCCGCCGCGCGACTGGGACCGGTGGTCCGGGCTCGTTCGGGCGCTGGTGACCCATCTGCTGAACCGGTACGGCGAGCAGGTGCTCGGTTGGGACTTCGAGGTGTGGAACGAGGCCAACCTGGAGGTCTTCTGGAGCGGCAGCCGCGAGGAATGGATGCGGCTGTACGACGTGACCGCCCGCGCGGTCAAGGACGTCGACCTGCGGATCCCGGTCGGTGGGCCCTCGTCGGCGGCCGCCGGCTGGGTGGACGCGCTGCTGGAGCATGCCGTGCGGTCCGGCGCACCGGTGGACTTCGTCTCCACCCACACGTACGGCAGCCCGCCGCTGGACCTGCGGCCCACCCTGGCCCGCCTCGGCTTCCCCGACGCGCGGATCCTGTGGACCGAGTGGGGCGTCACCCCCACCCACTTCCACCCGGTCAACGACGGCACCTCGGCCGCCACCTTCTTGCTCACCGGCATGCGGTCGGCCGCCGGCAGGGTCGAGGCGCTGTCCTACTGGGTGGCCAGCGACCATTTCGAGGAACTCGGCCGGCCGCAACGGCTGCTGCACGGCGGCTTCGGCCTGCTCACCGTCGGCGGTATCGCCAAGCCGCGCTACCACGCGCTGCGGATGCTCGCCCAGCTCGGCGAGACCGAACTGCCGGTGCGGGCCGCCGGCGACGGCGCGGACGGCCTGGTGCAGAGCTGGGCCAGCCGGCGCGGCGACGGCAGCCTGGCGATCCTGATCTGGGTGTCCACCCTCGACCAGGGCAAGCGGGACGGAGACCCGGCGCTGGCCCGGCGGATCCGATTGGTCATCGACGGTGCGGCCGGCCGGCCCGCCCTGGTTTCCCGGCTCGACCGGGAGCACGGTGACATCACCACCCTCGCCGACCGGCTGGGCGTCGCCGAGTGGCCGACCGATGAGCAGTGGGCCGCGCTGCGCGCCGCCGACCAGCTCCCGGCGGAGAAGGTGCAGGCCTCCACCGACGCTGGAGCGGCGGTGATCGAGCTGGACCTGCCGCAACCCGGCGCGGTGCTGGTGGAGGTCCCCGGCGCCTGATCCCTGCCCGCTCCGGTGGCGTCGTCGGCCGGGGTATCGGGCAGCCAGGTTCGCGGACCGGCCGGCCTCGGCTCGGCTCCCGCGGTGCCGACCACTCGGAAGATCGTGTTGCCGAAGTAGGGCCCTACGGCCGCGTGGGCGAGGGCCCTACTTCGCTGCACCGGTGCGATCGACGGGTTGGGCAGGTCGACCGTTAGCTTTTCGGCGGCGTCAGGCGGCCCCACGCAGCTGTGGAAGGTTCTGGTTGGCCGGCACGTTGAACGTCTCTTGTGCGATCAGTGGACGGATCCGGCGTTCGAACTGTGGCGAGACGAACGCGCGGCGCAGGAGGTCGTTGGCCAGCTCATTGCCGAGCGCACCCATGATCATGGCTTGATCGAGCGAGAGGTAACGCTTGGCCACGGTGCCGCTGCCGACCGCGATCGCGTCGTAGAAGCCGCCGGGGCCGTACGAGTCGAAGTTGGCCTTGAGTCGGGCGAGGTTGTCGACGACCGCTGCCTTGGCGTACGGGAGAGCGAGGAACGCCGCGTGCGGGGTCACCACGCCGTCGCCGTAGTCGGGGTCCGGGCCTGCTGGGCGGCAGTCGCCGAACCCCGCGTCGTACTTCGAGTGCTCCATGTCGGACGGGTAGCCGTCGGTGTCCATTCCCATCGCGTCGACTCCCCAGGCCAGGTAGCCGCCGGCCGGGTCGCTCGCCGGGGAGAAGCCCCAGTAGCTGTACCCGGCGTCGTTCAACCCGTGCTCGATCTGGCCGGCGACCGTCGCGGGATGGTTGCGGCCCCAGCTGTTGGGGGCCCACTGCGCTTCGGGCACGAACAGGTCGGGCATCAGAGCCTCGAACATGTCGCCGCCCCAGCTGGGTACGAACTGGATGCCGCGGTAGCGGTAGGCGCCCTCGTACACCGGAACGCCCTCGTAGGTGGTGTCGAAGCCGACCGGCTGCATCTCGTGCCAGCTCCAGTCGCAGGTGGCCGGCAGGGTGCGCATCGTGTTGTAGTAGGCCTTCGGTGGGATCTGGCCCATCGCGATGCCGAGGTACGTCGCGATGCGCGGCTCGGTGACGGTGATGTCGTAGTGGTTGCAGGTGAACCAGACGCCGTCGCGCTGCCGCGAGCACCCGGGGGGTGGCGCGTCCCAGAAGCCGCCGGCGATCAGGCCGCTGGCCCCGAACGGCGTCGACGCCGCCGGGTTGTAGTAGAAGCCGAAGTTCATCTTTCGCAGGATCGCGTCGGCCTTGCCGCGCAGCTCCGGCACGGCTCCCTTGACCACGTTGAGCGCGGCCGCGAGCCAGCCGTTGTCCACGCTGGACATGAAGGGGTAGACCGGGCTGCCGTTGTCGGGCCATACCGTGACGACCGAGCCGTCTCGCGGGTCGTACCAGTTGTAATACATGCCCGAGGCGGTGTGGTGCTTGAGCCGGGCGAGCGTGTCGAGGGTCCTGGCAATCCGTTGGCGGGCTTCGGCCCGCGAGATGATGCCGAGCTTGCTGGCGACCACCGCGGACCACAGGTAGCCGCCGATGTTGGTGGGGGATGTGTAGGTGGCGCGGCCGTCGGCGGCGAGGTCGCCGGTGATGTTGTCAGCGACCAGGCCGGTGCCGGGGTCGGTCATGGCGGCCATCGACCGCCACGTGTCCGAGGCGTAGCGGAGCAGGGCCCGGTCGGGGCCGCGCTCGTCGGGTGCCGCGACGGCGGCTGGGCCGCCTGCCAGCACGAGTGCCAGCGCGAGGAGCGGTGCGAGAAGGCGTCGCATGGGTCTCCTTGTCTGGTGCGGGGATGGGTCACTTGATTCCGGTGGTCGCGATGCCGCGCAGGAAGTGCCGCTGGAGGAACAGGAACACGATGAGCACCGGGAGCACGACGACGACTGCGCCGGCGAGGAGCAGCCCGTAGTTGCGTTCGTTCTCGCCGACGCTGTAGAGCGCGAGGGCGACCGGCAACGTGTACTTGTCCTCGGTGGTGGCGACCACGAGGGGCCACAGGAAGTTGTTCCAGGACGCGAGGAAGGTGAGGATCCCGAGGGTGGCCAGTGCCGGCCGGCACAGCGGAAGCACCACCCGCCAGAAGATCCGGAATTCGCCGGCGCCGTCGACCCGGGCGGCCTCGATGAGCTCGTCGGGGATCGACTGGAGGAACTGCCGCATGAGGAACACGCCGAACGGTCCGACGAGGAACGGCAGGATCAGGCCGGCGTAGGTATTGGTCAGGCCCATGTTGCTGACCAGCACGAACTGCGGGACGAAGGTCACCATGCCGGGCACCATGAGCATGCCGAGCACGGCCAGGAAGAGCGCCCGCTTGCCGGGGTAGCGCAGCTTTGCCAACGCGTACCCGACGAGCGAGCAGAACAGCAGGTTGCCGACCATGACCAGCGTCGCGACCAGTGCGGAGTTGAAGAAGTAGAGCGGAAAGTCGAGCCGGGAGAACAGCCCACGGAAGTTGTCGAGCGTGACCGTCTCGGGCCACCAGGTCGGCGGCACGTCGCGGATCTCCCGCTCCGGCTTGAGCGATGACAATGCCATCCAGAGGAACGGTCCGGCCACGGCGAGTAGCCCGATGAGCAGGACGGCGTAGAGCATGGCCTTCGCAACCCGATCGCGGGTACGCAGGGTGATGTCCTTCGTGGCCATCGTCAGTTCCTCTCCCCCAACAGGCGGAACTGGACGGCCGACAGCGCCACGATCACCAGGAAGAGCACGTAGCTGGCGGCGGCCGCGTAGCCGTAGTTGCCGAAGCCGAACTGGTTGTAGATGTGGAACGACACCGACAGCGTCGAAGAGAGCGGGCCGCCCTGCGTCATGACGAGCGGCTCCTCGAAGAACTGGAGATAGCCGATGCCGGTGATCACCCCGCCGAAGAGCAGCGTCGGCCGGAGCATCGGCACGGTGACGTTGCGGAACTGCTGCCACCGCGTCGCGCCGTCGAGCGTCGCCGCCTCGTAGAGGTCGGCCGGCACCGCCTGGAGTCCGGCCAGGAAGATCACCATCAGGAAGCCGAAGTTGCGCCACGCCGCCATGACGATCAGCGACGGCAGCGCGAGCCTGGTGTCGTACAGCCAGTTCGGCCCGTCGATCCCGACCAGGCGCAACAGGTTGTTGACCAGTCCGACCTCTGGGTCGAGCAGGAAACGCCAGACCACCGAGAGCGCCACGATGCTGGCCACGACCGGCAAGTAGAAGCCGACCCGGAACAGCGCGCGGAAGCGTACGAGCCCGGAGTTGAGCGCGGTCGCGGCGGCCAGGGCCAGCACCATCGTGAGCGGGACGCCGATGACGACGAAGACCAGGGTGTTGACCGACGAGCGCAGGAACAGTTGATCGGAGAACAGGCGGGTGTAGTTGTCGAGGCCGACGACGTTGACGGCCAGCGGGTTGCGCAGGTCGGTGGAGCGCAGGTCGGTGAAGCTCATGAGCAGCGAGACCACCACCGGCAGCGCCATGAACACGAGGAACAACACGGTGAAGGGCGCGGAGAAGGCCCAGCCGGTCAGCGCACGCCGCAGGCGCTGCCGCCGCCGGACCGACCCGGCGGGCCGGTCGGGGCTCGTCGCCCCGGCCGGTCGCGCCGGTGCCGTCGCCGCGGGGGCGCCGGCCATGTCAGCTCCCGGTCCCGATGGCGCTCGCCTTCTCCTGGATCGCCTTGGCGGTCGCGGCCGGGTCCGCGTTCTGCTTGCACAGCTTCTCGGCCTCGAGGTCGAAGGCGGCCGCGATCTGCTCCCAGGTCGTGATCGCCGGCGGTGCCTTGGCGCTCTTGAGCTGCTGGCCGAACGCGGTCAGGAACGTGTCGCCGGACAGCGTCGGGTCGTTCCAGGCCGACTGCACCGCGGGCAGGTCCTTGACCGCCTGGTACCACTTGACCTGCACCTCGGGCCTGCTCAGCCACTGCACAAACTTCCAGCCGCCGTCACGGTTCTTGGCGTCCTTGAAGACCGCGAGATTGCTGCCGCCGATGAACGAGGTCGACGACTTCTTCGTCGGCAGCTGTGCGACCGCGTACTTGTCCTTGAAGCCGGCACCGCCCTGCTCCTCGACGATGCCCATGTGCCATGGGCCGGAGATGAAGGCGCCGATCTCACCCTTGACGAAGCCGGGCTCGAGCGAGCCCTCCGGCAGCGCGGTCGGGGACAGGCCCTCCTTGAAGAAGGACTGGTAGTAGGCGAGCGCCTCGGTCATCTCCGGAGTGTCGAAGCTCAACTTGGTTGCGCTGGCCACGTCGGCACCGTTGGACCAGGCGAACGGCAGGACCGACTGCCAGCTGCCGGTCTTGCCGGGCTGGAGGTTGAGGCCCCACTTGGCGCCGGCCTTCTCCTTCATGCCCTTGGCCATGGCCTTGAGGTCGTCCCACGACTTCGGGGCGTCCGGGAACCCGGCCTTGGTGGCCAGGTCCTTGCGGTAGTAGATCAGCCGGGTCTCGACGTACCACGGGACGCCGTACGAGGTGTCGTCGACGATCGTGGTGTCCCAGGCGCCGGGGAAGAAGTCGTCTTTCTTGATGAGGTCCGGCGGGGTCGGGTCGAGGGCACCGGTCTTGGCGAACTCGCCCTGCCAGGTGGTACCGATCATCGACACGTCCGGCGTCTGCTTCGCGGCGATGGCGCTCGCGATCTTCTGGTGCGCCGCGTCCCAGGGCACCGCTGTGACGGAGACCTTGGCGTCGGGGTTCTCGGTGGAGAACTCCTTCGCGAACTCGGCAAGCTTCTCGCCTTCGGTGCCCATCGCCCAGACGGTGATGTCCCCGCTCGCCTTTCCCGCGCCGACGGACTTCGCCTCGTCCTGGCCGCCGCCCGAGTCACGGCCACAACCCGCCAGCGCGACCGACGCGGCCAGGACGACCGCGGCCGCGGCGGTTAACCGCCTACTTCTCATCTCTTGCCTCCGGAGGTTGGTGGTTTCGATGGGTGAGCTACTTACCTGCCGGTACCTCTGGTCGGGGGCGCCGGACAGCCGCAACTGCGGCGCAGGACGAGTTCGGTGGGCAGCACGAGACTGCCCGCGGCAGCGTTGCCGGGCCGGTCGGCAGCACGCAGGATCAGCCGGGCCGCCTCGGCGCTGAGTTCGCGTACCGGTTGGCGGACGGTGGTTAGGGCGGGAGTGACGAGGGCGGCGGCCGGCATGTCGTCGAAGCCGGTGATGACCAGGTCCTGCGGCACCCGCAGGCCCCGGCCAAGCGCGCCGACCAGCACGCCGAGGGCGATCTCGTCGTTGGCGCAGACCACTCCGGCGGGCCTGGGTGTATCGCCGCACAGCAACTGGTCGGCGGCGAGCACCCCGTCGGCCTGCTGCATGCTGACCGCGACCGGCTCGGCCGGCGGATCGATGCCGAGGTCGTGGTGCGCGCCCCGGAAGGCGGCCCAGCGTTCGCTGACATCGGGCGAGCCCGCCGGGTTGCCGACGAAGACCAGATCGCGCAGATCGTGGTCGACGAGCAGGTGTCGGGTGAGCGCCAGCATGTTGCCGGCGTTGTCGGCGCGTACCGACGGGATGTCCCCGGGTCCCTCGCCGGCGACCACCACCACGGGGACCATCGTGGCGAGCCGCAGCAGCGCCTCGTCGGAGATGGTGCCGCCGATCACGGCGACGCCGTCCACCCGGTGGCCCATCTCCAACACCTGGTCGTCGGCGTCGGAGCGCAGGTGCGTGCAGAGGATATGCACGCTGGCCCGAGACGGCACCGCCTCGGACTCGAAGCCCTGGATCAGCTCGGTGAAGTAGGGGCCGGACAGGCCGGGGAAGACCAGGCCGAGGGCGCCGTGCCGGCCGGCGGCCAGGGCGCGGCCGAGGTGGTGGGGACGGTATCCGTGCTTCTCGATCGCTTCCAGCACCCGGCGACGCATCTCGTCGGAGACCTGGCCGGTGCCGTTGGAGACCCGGGAGACGGTGGCGACGGAGACGCCGGCGAGCTTGGCGATCTCGCGAACACTCATACGGCTGTTGCTCATCGCTCCCTCGATCCGTAACGTGCCTCACAGAAACCGGTTTCAGCCGAACCATAGGCAGCCGGGACGAACTTCACAAGCCTCCGGTCCATAATCTCCGGCGTAAGGAGCTCTGCCTCATATGCCAGAAGTGCGACTCTGCGATCGCCGGATCCTCGTGGACGGCCGGCCCGAGCTGCTGCTCGCCGGTGAGGTGCACTACTTCCGCCTCGGCCGGGCCGACTGGGCGCACCGGCTCGACCGCCTACTCGACTGCGGCGGCGACACTGTCGCCACCTACGTGCCATGGCTGTGGCACGAACTGCCGGATGGCTCGGTCGACCTGACCGGGCGTACCTGCGAGCAGCGCGACCTGGCCGGCTTCCTCGACCTTGCGCACCAGCGCGGGCTGCGGGCCGTGGTCCGCCCCGGCCCGTTCGTCATGGCCGAGCTGAAGAACGAGGGCATCCCCTACCGGGTGTACGACGAGCACCCGCACCTGCTGTCCACCACCTGGGACGGCGCGCCGATCAGCACCCGCAACGAATCACCTGATGCCCTGCTGCGTCACTCGGGCACGCCTCTGCATCGGTGACGAGGCACGCCGGTGTCACCAGGCCCGCAGGCGGCACCTGACCGATCGCCATCGTCAGCGTTTGCGGCTAAGAGGCAGGGCTCAGCATCGAGTTCAAAGTGGGCACCCTGCGCCGAGGTGGATCCGGACGAGAGCGACTCGGTGAGGATAAAGCCCTGCGAGCTGAACCTGAACCGCAACTCCGGCGTCGACACCGGCAGCCGCCGGCCGCTCCCAGGGACCCGCGCGGCACGGGCGATGTGGACCTGGGCGGCTCGGTGGGATCGGTAAACAGGTGCGCTCTATGACGCGGCCGAGGAGCTCCAGCCAGCGGTGTTCGTGACCGGGCTGCTTCCAGGATGTGCGTCGACCAGCCGATGAGCACGCCGGCGGCGACAGGAACCCGTAGCGGAACGGAGCATCCTGGAGATGAAGCAGGTCCTCGAAGCCGGACGGTAGGCGGCGAACGCTCGGCACACTCACATCGGCACCACCGTGCATGCCGCCCTTGAGGCGCCATGGGCAACGTCCGAATCAGGTGCAACCGGTCTGGCGGGTGCAGTTGGTGGTACTCGGGGCGATGCGCCGCAGCGATTTCCATGTTCGACAGCCCTCACGCGTCCTACCGGGAGGCTGGAACGCGCCGAGGCGCGGCCCGGTCCACACCGGGCCGCGCCTCGGTGGAGGGGCGGCGGATCGGGACGGTCAGCCGGCGCGGTACGCCCGGATGATCGCCTGCTCGATGCCGCTACCGCCGTCGGCGGTCGCCTTCACCCGCAGCGAGACCGCCTGCCCGCCCGTCACGGCCGGCAGCGCGGCGTGGTAGCCGTCCTGGTCCCGGTCGACCGTGGCCGGCTGCCAGGTGGCGCCGTCGTCGGTCGAGGTCCAGACCTGGAACGAGGTGACCCGCTGGGCCGGCGCCCCCTGGGCCTGCCGTACCGCGAACGTGGCCGGACCACTGGTGGGATGGTTCGCCGCGTCCAGCGGCAGGGCGTAGTCGACCGACAGGAGCGGCAGGGCGCTGCGCGCCGTGCCGGCCGGTCCGGCCGACCGGAAGGTCCACGCGGTGTTGACGTGGGTCGAGAACGGCAGAATCCGGCTGGTGTCGACGTCGAAGGTGAGCCGGTAGTCCGCCGCCTCCGCCGGCACGCTGAAGTCGGTCCGGGCGGCGTTGCGCTCGTCGACGAGCTGGCCGTCCCGGTAGAGCGCCAGCTTCCGCGTGATGCCGATCGCGCCGGCCTGCAGGCAGTCGGCCCGCTGGTGCTCGTCGACGAGCATGACCAGGTCGACGTGCAGGTTGCCGCTGGTCCGCCACGGCGCGCCGGCGCAGCTCAACCCCCAGTCGGCCGGGTCGTCGAACCAGTCGGAGCGCAGCGGCTGCCGCGCCCAGATCTTGGTCTGCCGGCTACCCGGGGCGTAGTCCCGAGGCGCCTCCTGCGCCGGGAGACCGCCGTAGGTCCCGGTGTCCTGCCAGAGGAACCCGGGCGAGACGTAGTCGGTACGCGTCGCCGGCAGGTCGTAGGTGGGGTTCTGGGTCAGGTAGTACCCGTCCAGGGTGAAGCCGAAGCGGCGCATCGAGGTCACCATCCCGTCCAGGTCCAGCTGGTTGAACCGCTGGTCGATCCGGGCGAGCCGGGCCTGCTCGGCGGCGGTGACCCGGTAGGTGGGGTCGGCCGGCACGCCCTCGGTGTACTCGTGAGCCAGGTCGTAGTGGTACGGCGCGGCCGTCCCCGCTGGCGAGTCCAGCCCCCAGCCGCCGTACATCCGCGCCGACCCGACGCCGGGCATAGCCACCGGGCCGGTCGCGACCGTGGCCGAGTCACCCCACGCCGCGATGCCCTGCCACCAGGACAGACCGTTCCCGGCCGTCTGCACGTACAGGAAATCGCTCGCGAGGGTCTGGGTGGGCTTCCCGGGCACGGTCGCGGTCATCGGCTTGGCCTGCGTCGGGTCGAGGACGACCGTCCGGGGGCCGTCGACGGCGAGGTCGCTGTCCCCGACGAACGCACCCGTCTGCGCGCCGGTCTGGTCGTCGTAGGTGCTGAACCCGGCGGTGACCTGGTAGCGGCCGGCCGGGACCCGCAGCGTGGCCGACTTGCCGGGGGTGAAGAACACGCCGCCGCCGTAGAGCAGCGGGTCGGCGAGGTTGGTCACCTCCACCCCGACGGCGCTGTACCCGCTCGCCGGGGCGCCCGGCACGGGACGGGTCTGGATCGTCAGGTCGTAGCTGCGCGGCTCCACGTAGAAGGCGACCGGCGTGGTCGCCACCAGCGGGTGATTAGGCCTGCGGGCGGTGACCGTGGCCAGGTAGTACCCGGGCGAGCCAGCCAGCGCCGCGCGGTCGAGCCGCAGCGTCGCCGTGGCGGGCACGCCGCGCTTGAGCGTCACCCGGGTGGTCGACAGCTTCGCGGCGCGGCGGGGTACGGCGGTCCCGTCGTGGTTGGCGACCGTGACGGCGAGATCGAGCGGGACGGCCGCCGGGGTCCGGTCGCCGGTCCAGCTCAGCCGCACCTCGTGGGTGCCGGACTGCGGGTAGCTGAAGGTGCCGACGTTGACCACCGGCTGGTCGCTCACCGGACCGGTGAGGGCCCGCGCCGCGTTGAGCCGGCCGGCGCCGACGGTGTACGGCTCGGCATCCGGCAGCGGGTCGGCGGCACCGACGAGCCCGGCCTTGAGCCGGTCCGCGGTCCAGTCGGGGTGCCGCTGGGCGAGCAGCGCGGCGGCCCCTGCGGCATGCGGGGTGGCCATGGAGGTGCCGGAGAGGGTGGTGTGGTACTCGTCGAACGGCGTGCCGAGCGACGTGCCGGCGGCCCGGCCGGCGACGATGTCGACACCCGGGGCGACCAGCTCCGGCTTCGCCGCCCAGGTGTTGATCAGCGGTCCCCGGCTGGAGAAGTCGGCCCGCTCGTCGTCCGCGTCGACCGCGCCGACGGTCAGCGCGCGCCCGGCCGAGCCGGGGGACGCGATCGCGCCGCCGCTGTTGCCGGCGGCGATGACGAACAGGGCCCCGGTCTGCTCGGTGAGGTTGTCGACGGCGACCGCCATCGGGTCGGTGCCGTCGTCCGGCATGGAGCCGCCCAGGCTCATGTTGATCACGTCGGCGCGGGCCGCGGCCCACTCCATGCCGGCGATGATGCCGGAGTCGGACCCGGAGCCGAAGTCGTCGAGGACCTTGCCGATGACCAGGCGCGCGTCGGGCGCGATGCCGCGACGCTGGCCGTGCGAGGCGGCCCCGGTGCCGGCGATGGTGGTTGCGACGTGGGTGCCGTGCCCGTTGTGGTCGACCGCGTCGCCGCCCGGGATGACGAAGTCGGCGCGGTCGACGACCTGACCGGCCAGGTCGGGGTGGCTGAAGTCGGCGCCGGTGTCGAGCACGGCCACCCGGGTGCCCGTGCCGGTGTAGCCGGCCTGCCAGGCCTGCGGCGCGGAGATCTGGCTGATGTTGTGGTCGAGTTGAGCGGGCTGCCCGCCGCCGTGGTTGCCGGCGGTGATCCCGGTCGCGTGCACCTTCCGGTCGAGCCAGACCTTGCGCGCACTGGTGAGCAGGGAGGTGGTCGCCGTCCTGGCGTTGGCCGCGGACTTCTTCGGCACGGCCCCGGCGACCGCGCCGATGCTCGACAGCGGTCGGACGCCGGCGAGCGCGGTCGTCCGCTGGTTCTCGGCGGGCTGCACGATCACCGGCAGCTCGGCGGTGCTCTCGTCGTCGTAGCCGTCGGCGATCAGCGTGGTCACGTCGAAGAGGTCCGGGTCGAGCACGGTACCGACCTGAGCCGCCACCTTCGCCGGGATGACCTTCATATGCCCGTCGGCACCGCAGCTGCGCCGGATCACCCCGGCCGGGTCGACGGGCTGCACGCGGACTCGGGGGCAGCCGGATCCGGTGGTCTCGACGGTCACCACGTCGCCGGTGAGCAGCGTGACGGTGTGCGTCTCACCGCTGCCGGCCGGGGCCGCGGCGGCAGGGTTCGGGGTGGTGAGGTCTGGGGTCGGGTTCGCCAGCGCCGGGGTTCCCGGCACCGCTTGCAGCGTCGCGACCACTGTGGTGGTCGCCAACAGCCACCGGATTCGTCTGGGCATCTCGCTCCCGTGTTGGGGGGCGGCCGCACCTGCCGCGGGCAGGATCAGCTCGGCCGTCCATTCTGGAAAGGATCGAAAAAAACCGGGCCCGAGCGGCTTGTAGCCGCTCGGGCCCGGCCTCGCTCGGTTACCGGGGCCGCACCTCGTAGGCGCGGTGGACGGTCTGCGTGACCTGGTTGCCGTCCTGGTCGGTCAGCGTGACCCGCAGCGCGACGTGGCCCGCCGCGGCCGGGCTGGGGACCATCACCTTGCCCAGCGTCCCGTCCGGCCCGCCGGTGACCGTCAGCGACTGCCAGGTGCCGCCCTCGTCGAAGGACGCCTCCACCCGGGTGGCATGGACGCCGCCGGCGGGCTGGCCGCTGACGCCGATCAGCACCTTGGTGGGCGCGTTGCCGGCGGCCCGGTTGTAGTCGTCGAGGCCGACGGCGGCCAGGCGGGGCACCATGAGCGGGTTGGCCACCCACTCGGTGGTGCCTGCCGCGGTGAACCGCCACTCGGCGTCGATCCGGCTGGACAGGGTGGCGAACGGCACCGACCGGGTGACGCTGGCCTGCAGGGTGTACGTGGCCTTCTCCACGGGCAGCCCGTAGGCGTAACCCCACTGGCCGGCCTGCCACTGCGCGACCTGCTCCCCCTCCCGCTTCAGCGTCAGGGTGCCGGACGCGGGGGTGTACGCGAAGTCGTGCGTCTCGGCGTCGACGAACCACGGGATGTCGGGGATCGACATGAAGCCGTCGCCGTTCAACCCGGTGGTGCTGTCCAGCGTCGGCCCGAGGATCGCGTTGTTCCAGGTCTCCCGGCCGGCGTCTGCCAGGCTGACGGTCCGGGCCGGTGCCGTGATCCAGTTGTCGCCGATGCGGATCTCGCTTTCGTACCGCCCCGGCGCCCGGTAGTCGATGACCGTCGACGGGAAGGTGACCGGCCCTTCGACGGTGAGCGTGGGAAGGCTGCTGTCGGTGCTCATGCCGACGGCGGCGGAGCCGCTGGAGGCGACGCCGGGGGCCTTGTAGTCCATGACGACCCGGGCGAGGTCCTCCCTGGCCACGGTGCGTACCGGATCGGTGGGGATGCCGGCGCGGGTGTCGGCGATGCGGTAGTGGTAGGGGCTCGGCGACTGCTCGCTCGATCCCTTCTTGTCGAAGACCGCCCGGGCGCCGTAGGTGACGGCCGGATCCTCGACCGGGAGCACGTAGCTCGCGCCCTGCACACCGAAGGAGCCGCCGTGCGCCATCCGGGTACCCGCGACGTCGAGGGTCAGGTCCACGGACGTGACGACATGCTCGGCCGAGCGGTCGGAGACCTCGAGCCGAACCTGCTTGCCGCGGCGGGCGTCGACCCGTACCGGCAGGACGGCCGTGTTGTCGGTGACCGTGACCGGCACGATGCCGTAGGTGAAGGCGATGTCCTCCGGTCCACCCGGATACACCGTGGTCAGCAGGTAGTGCCGGCCGGTGGGCAGCATTCCCCGGGCCGTGCCTCCGTTGACCGTCAAGTACGTCACCGCGCCGGTGTCGCCGTTCACCGCGGCCACACTGCCCTCGGCGGGTGCGCCGAGCCGGTTGACCAGCTCCACCGACACGTCGTACCGCGCGTCCTGGTGGTAGCTCAGCGCGGTCCGGGCCATCGGGGTGCCGTCGACGGTGGCGGTGAGGGCGCCGAGGTGGTACGCCTCCGCCTCGCCCTCGTTGCCGACAGTGAGTGTCACCGAGGCGCTGTCGCCGGCGGGCACCGTCAACCGCTGGGTGCTCAGCGTGACAAGCGCGGCCGGGATCGACGAGACGGCCAGGTCGAGGACGACCGGCTCGGTCCCGGCGTTGCGGTAGCTGACCGTGCGGGTGACGCCCTGCGTGGGGCGTGGCCAGGGCTGGTTGATGTTGAGAGCACCGGCGCTCGGCGTGACCTGAGCGGCGATCGCCCGCGCCACGTCGACGCGGCCGGCCCCGTACCGGGGTGATGGCATGCTCTCCCATTGGGGCTGGGAGGCGCTGCTCATGAGGCCGGACTTCAGCTGCTCCCCGGTCCAGTCCGGATGCTGCTGGGCCAGGATCGCCGCCGCGCCGGTGACGTGCGGGGCGGCCATCGACGTGCCGCTGGAGGTCCCGTAGCCTCCGCCGGGGACGGCCGCGACGATGCCCACCCCGGGCGCGCTGATCTCCGGCTTCAGCGCGTTGTCGATCACGCGCGGACCGCAGCTGGAGAAGTCGGCGATGAAGTCGGCGCTGCTGACGGCTGCCACGCTCAGCGCCGCGTCGGCGGTGCTGGGCGAGCCGACCGGGCGCGCGCCGTACCGGCAGCCGTTGTTGCCGGCCGCGATGACGAAGAGCGCTCCGGTCTGGGCCGACAGGTCGTTCACGGCAGCCTCGAGCGGGTCGATGCCGGGGGTGTCGAGCCCGCCGAGGCTCATGTTGATGACCTTCGCGTGCACCTCGTTGGCCGCCCACTGCATCCCGGCGAGGATCGCCGACCAGGGGCAGCCGTCCTCGGTGCACACCTTGCCCTCGGCCAGCTTCGCGCCGGGCGCCACACCCTTGCGCAGCCCGTCCGAGGCCGCTCCGCTGCCCGCGATGGTCGAGGACACATGGGTGCCGTGCCCGACGTGGTCGTCCACCGTGCCCTCGCCGACGAAGTCGGCGGACGCGACGACCACGTCCTTCAGATCCGGGTGGTCGAGGTCGTAGCCGGTGTCCAGAACGGCGACGGTGACACCGGTCCCGGTGAGCCCGGCCTGCCAGGCGGTCGGCGCGCCGATCTGGGGCACGCTGCGCTCCAGTGAGACCTTCATCCTGCGGTCTAGCCAGAGCTTGCCAAGGCCAGCATGCAGACTCTGAGCGGCCCTCTCCCCACCGGTGACCGCACGCCACATGCGTCCGGTGTCGTCCGTGGGGACGCGCATCGCGTTCAGCCCGAGCCGGGGCAGGGCGAGAGTGGTCCGGGCGTTGTCGGCGAGCACGCCCCGCACCCGGTCGGCGGGCCCGGACGTGGTCGCCTTCGCGTACTGGGCGATCAGCGGCAGCTCGCCACCGCCGTCGGGCGCGCTGTCGATCAGCGCGCCCAGGTCGAACAGCTGGGGGTCCAGCCGGTCAGCGGAGAGCAGCTTCAGCGCGTCGGAGGGGATGACGGAGACGCTCCCGTCGCCGGACGATCGGGTCAGGAACGTCACGTCCTCGCGGCCGGGGCCAGGGGTGATGCTGTACGAGGTGATGCCCTTTGGTCCGCGAGTGACGGACACCGTGTCGCCCGTGACGAGTGTGATCGTGTGATGTTCGGGGCTTTGGTGCGTCGGGCCGGGCGCGGTGGCTGGTTGCGGCGAGGCTAGCGCCGGCGGCAGGGGCAGGGCCGCGAGCCCCACCGCGAGGACGCCGGACACCACCGCCAGGGCAGCACGCCGTTGTGGCCGGGAAAGTCGCACAGACATGGGCTCACTTCTTCACTCGGCCGCCCTTGAGCCTGCGGCGACCCCACTACAGGGCCCTCCTCCCGACCGCGGTCTCCCGGATGATCGTGGAAGCGAGCTTGGCCGAGTGTCACAGTCGGCACCACCTGGGGCCAGATCACTCCGTGGCACACATGAGACATGGCAAAAGTGCGTCACCACCGTCCACTCCGGCCGCGGTCGTGGCTCACCGGCCTGCCGTCGTCGTCGTCGACGGCACCGTGATCAACCCGTGATCCGGGCATCTACTCCCACGCCTGGGAAAGACGCTCGAAGGTCGCCGGATCGCTGTGACACGGGATGACGCACACGAGGTGACCGCCCGGAGCCCGCAAGGTTACGCACTTGAGGCACTTGAGCTGATCGACCGAGGCGCCGGGCCGCCCGCCCGGTCAGGCACCGTGTCGTTGCTGGCGCCACACGGCTACAACGTGGCGAGGGTCTGTTGCGTTGCCCGTGTCGAGCGATCGAGGCAGGCTTGACGTGTAAAGCGGTCGAGTCCTCGTCGTCCCTGGTCGCCGCCGAAGTCGGCGATCACCGGGTTCCGGTTCCCCGCAGAGGTGATTGTCGTCGCGGTCCGCTGGTACCTGCGCTACAACCTCTCCTACCGGGCGTGGAGGAACTCCTGGTTGGGCGCGGTGTCGAGGTTGACCACGTCACCGTCTTCCGATGGGTGCAACGGTTCACCCCGCTGCTGGCCGACGCCGCCCGGTTCGCTCGCCGCTCGCCGGGTGATCGGTGGTTCGTCGACGAGACGTATGTGAAGGTCAACGGGGTGTGGCGGTACGTCTACCGGGCGATCGACCAATACGGGCAGGTCATCGACGTGCTCGTCTCGGCCCGCCGTGATGCCGCCGCGGCCCGGCGGTTCTTCCAGCGGGCGCTGCGGATGCTGAAGGTGACGCCTACCGAGGTCGTTACCGACGCCGCCCCGGTCTACCCCGCCGTGCTCGACGACCTATTCCCCTCGGCGTGGCACCACGTCGAGCAGCACGCCAACAATCCGATCGAGGCCGACCACAGTCAGCTCAAGCACCGGTTACGACCGATGCGCGGGCTCCGGACCGACCAGACCGCACAAGTGATCATCGCCGGACACGCATTCATCCAGAACCTCCGCCGCGGACACTACGAACTCGGGCTCGACAGTCAGCCCAAGTTCCGAGTCGCTTCGGCGTTCAGCGAACTCGCCCGGGCCATCTGACCGGGACCGACCCGGGCGTGACGCGTCTCTCGATCAGATAATGCAACGGCACCGCACGCGCCGATCCTAGGGCGCTACGAACCAGCCGTCCGACCTCCAAAGCGGTTACCCTGACCCGAAGATCGTCTAGCCGGACGTGTCACCCACGTCCCGAGACTGATCAGTCACGCAGGTCCTGAGACCCGACAGGCCAACCCAAGGCCTGTCCTGCGCCGGTTGATGGTTGACACGGCGGCCTCGGTTGACGTTGGACACCTGGTCGGCCCGGCCCTCTTTTCGTCTGTAGCCCAGGCGGGAGGAGCACCGGGTGGGACTCACGCAGGGCCAGCTCGGGCTCGATCGAAGGAGCTTAACCCGCGCTCAGGAAGTTCTCCTATACGAAAGGATCTTGTCGGCGTACGGTCTCGTCCGGTCCTCCGATCGATGCCCTTGCCCGGTGACAACCACTTCGGCCAGTGGCATCCGGAGGCGGCGCCGTCCCCTCAGGCGGCGACTGGAGCAGTAGACGAGGCAAGGACGACACAAGTGAAGTTCCCCCGTCCCCGTGGAGCCCGGCTCGCCGCCGTGGTCTCCGCGGTTCTGGCGGCGACCGGAGGCTCACCAGCCATGGCCGCCGCTTCCGACCCGGCGGCTCAGCCCGGCCGGACAGCCGCGGCCCCCGCCGCACCGACGAGCGACCTGCCCACCCCACCCGGAACCCGGTCGGTCACGCTGATCACCGGCGACGTGATCACCACCCGGCGCGACGCGAACGGCGGCACCGTCGACGCCCGCCGCCCGGACGGCGCTCCGACCCAGGTACGGGTGGTGGAGGCCGGCAACGACCTGTACGTCTACCCGCAGTCCGTGCTCCCCTACCTGGCCGCCGGCACGCTGGACAAGCGACTGTTCAATGTCACCGGACTGATCGCCGACGGGTACGACGACGCACACGTGGACCACCTGCCGCTGATCGTCTCGTATGCCGACGCGGCGGCGGGGCTGCGGAGCGCCGCCGTACCGACCGGGGCGACCCGCACCCGCACCTTGAGCAGCATCAAGGGCGCCGCGCTGAACGAAGACCGCGTCCAGGCCGACAAGTTTTGGGCCGCTGTCACCGCCACGGCGAAGTCGACCGTGGGGGCCTCCGGCGGCACCGGACGCTTCGGCGGCGGGATCGCTAAGATCTGGCTCGACGGGCGGGTACACGCCGACCTCGCCGACACCACCGCGCAGATCGGCGCCCCCGAGGTGTGGGCCGGCGGCGACACCGGCGCGGGCGTACGCGTCGGCGTGCTGGACACGGGCATCGACTCCGGTCACCCCGACCTGGCCGACCGGATCGCCGAGTCGGCCGTGTTCGTACCCGGTGCGGACCTCGCCGACCGGATCGGCCACGGAACCCACGTCGCGTCCACCATCGCCGGCACCGGCGCCGCCTCCGATGGGCGGGAGAAGGGCGTCGCCCCGGACGCCCGGCTCGCCATCGGCAAGGTGCTCAGCGACGACGGGTACGGGCTGGACTCCTGGATCCTCGCCGGCATGGAGTGGGCGGCCCGGGACGCCGACGCCACGGTCATCAACATGAGCCTGGGCTCGAGCCAGCCGACCGACGGAACCGACCCGATCAGCCAGGCGGTCAACACGCTCAGCGCGGAGACCGGCGCCCTGTTCGTCGTCTCCGCCGGCAACCTCGGCGCGCCGGGCACCGTGACCGCCCCGGGCGCCGCGGACGCCGCGCTGACCGTCGGTGCGGTCGACTCCGGCGACCAGCTCGCCTACTTCTCCAGCCAGGGGCCACGGATCAGCGACGAGGCGATCAAGCCGGAGCTGACCGCTCCGGGCGTCGGCGTGCTGGCGGCCCGCTCGCAGTACGCGCCCGGTGAGGGCGCATACGAGAAGCATGACGGCACCTCGATGGCCGCGCCGCACGTGGCCGGCGCCGCCGCTCTGCTCGCTGCGAAGCACCCGGACTGGACCGGCCAGCAGCTCAAGGACGCCCTGGTCAGCACGACCAGGGCCACCCCGCAGTACGACGCGTACCAGGCCGGCACCGGCCGGGTCGACGTCGCCGCGGCGGTACGCGCCCCGATCGTCGCCACCGGCACCGTTTACACTGCCGTGCGCCACGAGCCCGCGGAGGCGGCCGCCACCACGCACCCGGTGACGTACACCAACACGACCGGGCAGCCGATCACGTTGGACGTGGCGGTGGACGCCGCGTCCGCGCCGGCCGGGCTGTTCGGTCTGTCCGCGGCGCGGCTGACCGTACCCGCGCACGGCACCGCCGCCGTCACCCTGACCACGGACACCTCCCGGGCCAGCGCCGGCAGCCGGTACACCGGGCAGGTCGTCGCGACCGGCCCGGACCGGGTCGTGCTGACCCGCACCGCGATCGGCGTGGGCACGTTCACCCCGTACCACCAGCTCCGGATGGAACTGACCGACCGCGCCGGTCGGCCGGCCGCTGGCACGATCGAGCTGGGTCAGCCGGGCAGCTACGAGCCGGCCTTCGTCAACACCGACCCCGACGGCACGCTGCAGCTGAACCTGCCCGAAGGCGTCTACTCGGCGATGAGCTTCCTCAACGTCACCGGCAGCCACGGGCCGAACTCGCTGGGCCTGGCCCTGCTGGGCGACCCGGACATCGACCTGCGCGCCGACACCACCGTGCGGCTGGACGGCACGGCGGCCCGGCAGGTCCAGTCGCTGGTGCCGCAGCCGACCTCCGACACGTTCGCCCGGCTGGACTACTACCGGTCCGAGGGTGACGGCCGGTGGCGCTCGTTCATCGAGGGCGCCGTCTTCTACGACAGCCTCTGGGCGCAGCCGACCAGCCACGACGTCACGCACGGCGACTTCTACGTCGGTGCCCGCTGGCGGCGGGAACAGCCGGTGCTCAGCGTCGGCACCACGACCGTCGACTTCGACGACGTGGTCCGCCAGGAGGGCACCACCCAGCTGCCGAAGGGCCGGTGGACGCTGCCGGCCGTGTACGCCGGCAACGGTGCGGCGGGCGACTACGCCACGCTCGACGCCCGCGGCAAGGTGGTCGTGGTCCGGCACAATGGGGAGGTCGGCGACTCCGAGCAGGCCGCCGCGGCGACCGCCGCCGGAGCGAAGCTGATGCTGGTGGTGAACGACCGTCCATGGCGCCAGGTACGCAACTACGGGGTCGACTTCTTCACCCCCACCCCGATCGAGGTGGCGCTGCTCAGCATGGACGAGGGCGAGGCGCTTATCCAGCGGATCCAGCGCGGGTCGACGACGCTCGAGGTGGCGTCGCAGCCGGTCGCCGACTACGTGTACGACCTGGCCCAGGGCTACCACAACCGGATCCCGCGTGAGCTGACCCGGACCGAGAGCAGGAAAACGCTGGCCCGGATCGACGTGGGCTTTGGCGCCCCGACCCCGCAGACCCGGGGTGGCGAGTTCCGCTTCGACTGGCCGTCGTACTCGGACTGGGGCATCGGCCGGACCAGCAACCGGCCGCTCGCGCCGGTCCGCACCGACTGGGTGTCCACCGGCGGCCTGTACCAGTGGGGTCAGGAGGCGTACCTGGAATCCGGCACGTACCAGATCGACACGCGGACCAACTACCGGGCCGGCAGCAGCGGCGCGGAGCAGTTCTTCGAGCCGATCGAGCGGCCCCACCTGAACAACAACTTCAAGCTGCCTACCCGGTCGGGTGACAGCCTGAACCTGGACGTGCCCGGTTGGGGCGGCGACGACCACGTCGGCATGGCGCTGAACGGGGCCACGCAGACCAACGAGCTCTACCAGGGGGACACGCTGCTCGGCCAGGGCAGCAGCACGTGGATCAGCGGCACCGCGCCGGGCGCGGGTGACCTGCCGTACCGGCTGGTCGTCAAGACCTCGCAGGAGCCGGCCGCCGGTCGGTACTCCACCAGCACCCAGACGCAGTGGCGGTTCCGGTCGGCGGCGCCGGCCGCGGGAGTGGAGTCGAGCGTGCTGCCGCTGCTCCAGCTCGACTACGCCGTCGACACCGACGCCGCCGGCACCGCGAAGGGCCGGAGCGACCTGACCGTCACCGCCGGGCACCTGCCCGGCGCCGTCGGCGGCGGGATCGGGCCGATCACGCTGGAGGTGTCGTACGACGACGGCCGGCACTGGCAGAAGCAGACGCTCGACGGTGCACCGGGTGGCGCCTGGACCGCGCACCTGCAGGCACCGAAGGGCGCGGCCTACGCGTCGCTGCGCGCCAGCGCCACAGACCGCTCGGGCAACTCGGTCGACCAGACCGTGATCCGCGCCTTCAGCGTGCGCTAACCGCTCCGCTCCCCTCCGCCGAGTCGATCTAGGGCAGATCGTGGTGATCAGAGATCATCCAGCAACGATCTGCCCTAGATCGGCACGCGAACCGGCGGTGGTCAGCCGGCCGGCGTCCGGCAGAGGCGGATCCACCGGTAGCCGTGGCCGGCCAGCGCGAGCCGGTCCAGTTTGCCCACCTCGTCGTAGCCCCGGTCGGTGAGCACGTCGATCGGCAGATCGGCCTCCGGCTCCAGCGTGCTGAGGTCCACCTCGACGTCCTCGCTGCCGAGGTTGTGCAGGAAGACCATCGTGCCGGTGGGTCCGTCGGCCCGGTGGGCGAGCACCCCGGGCGGCATCGGCACGTCGATGTGGGTCGTCGAGCCGGAGCCGATCTCCGGCGCCTCCCGCAGGGTACGGATCATCCGCTCGAACCAGCCCAGCAGCGCCTGAATTCTTGTGATCGAGCCGCCGCCGCCCGTGGATCTTGCGGCGCTCGGCCATGCGGTCGCGAAAGCCAGACAGGCGGCCAATCTCACCCTCGAGGGCCTCGCCGAGCGCAGCGGCGTCTCGCGGCGGATGCTGGTTGAGGTTGAGGGAGGCCGCATCAACTGCACCATGGGCGTCCTGCATGGCATCGCGCATGCCGTCGGCGTGCCATTGGGCGACCTAGCCCAAACGGCCTGCACAGACAGCCGCGCCGACTAGTTGGAACCGCCTCAGACCGAGGACGACGCTGACGCCCGCAATGAGACGCTGGCCGGACGCTAGACGCGCCGAAGCACGCAGACAACCTTGCCCAAGATGACCGCGTGTTCGGCGGAGATCACCTCGTAGAGCGGATTTCGCGGGACGAGCTCGATCCGACCATGGCGGGACCGGTAGACCTTGACCGTCGCCTCGCCCTCGATCGTCGCTGCGACGATGTCGCCGTTCTCGGCGACCGCCTGCTGGCGCACGTCGCACGACCTCATGGGAACAGCCGACCTGCCGCCCGATCTCCCACAACGACAGGCCCCGGGCGCTGAGCCGCCGCGCCAACTGCCGTTGCTCCACCGTCAGGTGAGTCGCCATCCACAACTCCCTCGATCGAATCGACCTATTCTCATCGACCCGCCAAGTTCGTTGCGCTGACCGGTTGAACCCGCCCATCCGCGTCACCTGATGCTTGACAGTGGCCGTGATCGGCCGTTGGTTACGACGGTAGCCAAGACGACCGTCAAATGTTGAAACGGAACTTAGAGCGCTGTCGCGCCACCAGCGCGAGCGGTGCTCGACGCCAGCTCACACCGTGTCTCGGGCTGCCTCCGTTCGGCGCTTGTCGACGACGCCTCGCGGTGTCTTGTCCCCCTGTGAGCCCACTGCCGGGCGCCGGCGTTGCTGCGTTTCGCCGCGCTGCAATGCCCACAGCACCCTGTGACTTGCTTCGGCGGCCGC
>NZ_JAMWEG010000020.1 GCF_025460765.1 Micromonospora sp. MA102 | reverse complement strand
CCCAAGGCTCAGGCGGCGAAGGTGATCGGCAGCTCCAGCAGGCCGCGGAACGGCGACGCGGCGGGCAGCCGGCGCACCTCGTCGAGGGGCACGCCGAGCCGCAGCCCGGGCAGCCGGCGCAGCAGCGCGGCGAGCGCGATCTGCGCCTCCATCCGGGCCAGCGAGACGCCGAGGCAGTAGTGCACGCCGTGCCCGAAGCCCAGGTGCGGGCCGCGGACCCGGCGCAGGTCCAGCCGGTCCGGGTCGGTGAAGTGCGCGGGGTCGTGGTTCGCCGCGTTGATCGCCACGCCGACGATCGCGCCGCGCGGGATGCACACCCCCTCGTACTCGACGTCCTCGGTGGCGACCCGCGGGCTGGCCACCGGCAGCGGACCGTCGAACCGGAGCAGCTCCTCGATCGCCGCCGGCAGCAGCTGGGGCGTGTTGCGCAGCATCTCGAGCTGCTCGGGATGGGTGAGCAGGGCGAGCATCGCGTTGCCGAGGAAGTCCGCGGTGGTCTGGTGCCCGGCGAACACCAGCAGGAACGTCGTGGTGACCAGCTCCGCCTCGGAGAGCGTCCCGTCGCGGTCGACCGCGTCGATCAGCGCGCCGATGATGTCGTCGGCCGGGTCGTCGCGCTTGGCCCGCACCAGGTCGGCGAAGTAGTGGTGCAGGCGCAGCTGGGCCTCCTGCACGGCCGCCCGCTCCTCCTGCGGCGGCCGCCGGGTCGAGCCGGAGGTGCGGATCACCTGGGTCCAGTCGAGCACCCGGTCGTGGTCCTCCGGCGGCACCCCGAGCAGCTCGCAGATGACCGTCATGGGCAGCGGGATGGCGAAGTCGTGCATCAGCTCGGCCTGGCCCTGCGGGAGCATCTTGTCGATCAGGTGGTCGACGACCTGCGCCACCCGCGGCCGGAGCGCCTCGATCCGCCGCGGCGCGAACGCCTGGGAGACGACCCGGCGCAGCCGGGTGTGCTCGGGCGGGTCGGAGTTGAGCATGTTGCGGTTCAAGCCCTCGGAGTTCGGCCCGAAGATCCGCAGGTAGTGCTGGCCGGGACCGTAGAGGTCCTTGGACAGCCGCGGGTCGGTGAGCGCCGCCCGGGCGTCGTCGAAGCGGGTGATCAGCCAGGAGTCGAAGCGCGGGGAGCTGACCGGGCACACCGGCCGGTCGTTGCGCAGCCGGGCGAAGGTCGGGTAGGGGTCGGCGGCGAACCCGTCGGTGTAGAGCTCGCTCGCCGGAACGGCGTCCTCGGTCATCGGTCCTCCTCGGGTGCGCTGCCCACGCTGTGCAGCACCTGGTAGGTGTGCCGCTGCGCGGACTCACGCAGCTCGCGGATGATGCGCAGCAGCCGGTCCCGGTGCGCGCTGCGGCCGAAGGCGTCCAGCCGCTCGCGGTCCGCCCAGTCGCTGATGATCAGGTAGCTGCGCGGGTCGTCGGCGTCGCGGACCAGGTCCTGGTGCAGGCAACCGTCCAGTGTGCGGATCTCCTCGGCCGCGCTGCGCCACTCCGACTCGAAACGCTCCTCGCAGCCCTCCCGGGTGCGCATGGCGAGCACGGTCCGCACCCGGGTCACCGGGCACCCCCGAACACCAGGTGCAGGTGCTTGCGGAGCGCGTCGGCGTCGACCGGCTGGCTGCGGAAGCCGACGTGCCCGTCCGGGCGGACCAGGTACAGCCCGGTGCCGGTCAGTCCGTACGCGGCGCGGAACCGGCCGTCGGCGTCGCACACCGTCGGCGGGTCGAGCAGCCGCGGCTCGGCGGCGTCCGGACTGAGCAGCAGGTACGCGTCGACCTCCCCGGCCGCCTGCCGCCGCACGTCGGCGCAGAGCTCGGCGATGGCGCCCAGCGCCGCCTCGTCGGCCGACGCATCGGCGTAGAGCAGCAGCGTGTGGCGGGTGCCGCGGGTCAGGTCGCGCAACCGCAGCGGGTGGCCGACGCCGCGCCGCAGCAGCCCGTCCACGTCGGGGGCGCGGTCGCCCGGACGGGGGGCCTCGCCCAGCGCGTCCGGATCGGACACGCACTCACCGACCAGCGGGCTGCCCGCGTAGCTGAGCAGCATGGACATCTCCTGGAGGAACTGCCGCTTCAGGTCCTCGCGGTCCAGCTCGTCGGTGAAGGCCATCCGCACGGCACGGCCGACGATCTCCTCGCCCTCCGGCCGCCGCTCGGTCTCGTAGCTGTCCAGCAGGCCGGGCGCGGCGATCCCGCGTACCGCCAGGGCCAGCTTCCAGGCCAGGTTCCAGGCGTCCTGGATCCCGGTGTTCATGCCCTGGCCGCCGGCCGGCGGGTGCAGGTGGGCCGCGTCGCCGACCACGAACACCCGGCCGTCGCGGTAGCGGTCCACGATGCCGTGGCTGATCCGGAACACCGACGACCAGCGCAGGTTCGAGGCGCGGGTGCCGGGCGGGGCGAGGTGGTCGAGGGCGGCCTGGACGTCGGCCAGGGTCGGTGCGCCCAGCTCCGCGCTGAACCCGGGCGGGGCGTCCTGCCCGCCGGTCTGCGCGAAGAACCGGGGCGGGGCCAGCGTGGCGATCCGGTACCGGCGCTCGCCGCGCAGCGGGACGCAGACCAGCATGCCGTCCATGCGGCCGTCGGTCTCGTGCAGGAACCGCAGCAGGTGCCCCTCGGGCATGTCCCAGTCCACGTCGACGTCGCCGAGCATGAACAGCTGCGGGAACCGGCCCAGCCCGCCGGTGAAGGTCAGCCCGAGCAGCTCCCGGACCCTGCTGTGCGCGCCGTCGCAGCCGACCAGGTACTTCGCGCGCACCGTCTCGGTGCCGCCGTCGGCCGTGGTGACGGTGGCCGTCACGCCGTCGTCGTCCTGCGCGAAGTCGACCAGCTCGGCGCCGCGCCGGGGGCGCACCCCGAGGGTGGCCAGGCGGGCGGTGAGGATGCGCTCGGTCTCGTACTGGGGCAGTCCGAGGTGAGCGTACGGCAGGCCGGGCAGCTCCCAGCTCATCCGGTGGGTCTCCGCCCCGTTGACGAAGACCATGTTGCCGGTGAGCCAGATCCCGGCGTCCATGGCCTCCCGGACGACGCCCTGCTCCTCCCAGATCTCCATGGTGCGGCAGTGGACGCCGATCGCCTTGTCCGCCTGCCCGGCCGGGGTGGCCAGCTTGTCGATCACCCGGCAGTCGACACCCCGCCGGGCCAGCTCGACGGCGGCGGTCAGCCCGGCGGGCCCCGCCCCGACGACGAGTACGTCCGTTGTCCTGTGCACGTCGGCCTCCCTGCCGGTGGTGGGGTGGCGCCGGCCGTCCCCGTCGGGCACGACGTGGAACAGGCGGCGCCGGATGTCGAGAAGGAACGGCGCGATCGGCCCGGCCTGCGCGGAGGCGTGGGCCGGGTCGGCGATCCAGCGGAGGAACTCCCCCGCGCTGTTCCACTCGGCGAAGATGTGGTGCACGTCCGACCCGGGTTCGCGCAGCAACTGCTCGCGCCGGTACCCGGGTATCCCGGCCATCCGCGCCCGGACCTCCGGGTAGCCGCGGTGGAACTCGGCGAGCCGGGGCGCCGGCACGGTCAGCTCGACGTCCACGTAGACCGTCGAGTCGCCCGTGCCGTGCTCCCGCAGCACGGGGTAGTCGACCGGGCCGCCCGGCTCGGTCAGCGGCCGGACGAGCTCGGCCAGCCGCGCGGCCACCGGCCCGTCCCGGTACGCCCGCAGCGCCTCCTCGTCGGCCCACTCGGTGACGAGGACGAACCCACGCGGGTCCAGGGCGTCGAGCAGCAGCTCGTGCCGGAGGTTGCCGGCCAGCCCGCCGACCTGCTCCGCGACCGTCCCCCACGCGGACCGCACGGTGGGCTCGCAGCCCTGACGCGCGCGCAGCCGGAGCATCGTCCTGATCATGAAGTCCCCTTCGACGGCCTGCGGGAGACGGTGGAGCTGTCGCGGCCGGTGCTGCCCGAGCCACCACGTCGTCGCGCTGCGACCCTGCCGGAGGTCGCGTCAACCCGCCGTCACGGGCGGCCCCGGCGGCGTCCCCGCCCGTTGACGCCGTGGGGACGGGACCCCGCTACGAGGATGCGGGGAGGGACGGGTCCGGGCCGTCGCCGGTGGAGCCCGTGCTCGCCCGCTGGGTGGCGCGGGGGGTGGAAGCCGCTGGGTGGCGCAGGGTTGGAAGCCGCTGGCCGGCGCGGGGTCAGGCGTCGAGTGCGCGGACCGTGCGGAGCAGGTGACCGGCCAGGTGGAGCGTCGAGCCGCCGGTCTCCGCGACCACGTCGATGCTCGTGACCTCGGTGTCGACCCACTCCGGCCCGGCGAAGGCCGCCCGCAGCTCCGGCTCGGTCAGGCCCCAGCCGTGGCCCGCCTCCGGCGACACGGCCAGCACGAAGACGGCAGCGCCCGGCGCGGCGAGGCCCGGCAGCGACGCGAGGTAGCGGTCCACCGCGCCGCCGTTGCGGTGGATGCTGTGCAGCAGGCCGGAGTCGAACACCGAGTCGAACGGCGCCGAGGGCAGCGACAGCTTCGTGGCGTCCTGGACCTCGAAGTGCACCGACAGGCCCTCGGCGGCGGCCTTGGCGCGGGCCTGGTCGATGGCCACGCGGGAGATGTCGACCGCCGTCACCCGGTGGCCGCGCCGGGCGAGGGCGATCGCGAGATCGCCGCTGCCGCAGCCGATGTCGAGCACCGTCGGGCCCCGGACCCCGTGGTCGAGCACCTCGGCGAGCGCCGGTTGGGGACCGCCGATCTCCCAGGGCGGCCCGCCCGAGTCGGCGGTGTCGCGGTAGACCTCGTCGTAGTCGTGCCCACCGTGGACGGGCTCGTCGCGGTGCGCCTCGACGTCTCGTGCGCTCACCTGACCCCCTGGACGACCAGCGTGGCCGGAACCCGGTCTCGACCCGCACCCTACCGCGCTCCGGCTGGTGCGCGCCGCCCTCGACTAGGCGAAGAGGCGGGCCAGTTCGGTGCGGGAGCGGACGCCGAGCCGGTGGAAGATGTTGCGCAGGTGGTGGTCGATCGTCCGGGTGGAGAGCGACATCCGGGTGGCGATCTCCCGGTTGGTGGCCCCCTCGGCGACCAGCTGGGCGATGTGCAGCTGCTGGCCGGTCAGCAGCTGCGCCGGCGGCTGCTGCGGGGATCCGACCGACTCCCCCGCCGCGCGCAGCTCCGCCCCGGCCCGCTCGGCCCAGACGGTCGCGCCGAGCAGGGTGAACGTCTCCCGCGCCCGGTGCAGGTACGCCCGGGCGTCCCGCGGCCGGCGGGCCCGGCGCAGTTCCCGGCCGAACAGCAGCTCGGTGCGGGCCCGCTCGAACCGGTCGGTGTCGGTGGGGTGCAGCCGCAGCGCCGTGCCGAACTCCCGCTCGGCCTCGGCGCTGCCGCGGGGCGCGAGCAGGGCGTGGCAGCGGGCGGAGAGGGCCCGGCGGGACGGACTCGCCGTGCTGCTGGCCCAGCGGTCGAAGACGGCGAGCGCCGCGGTGGGCCGCCGGCCGTCGTGGGCGGCGGCCTCCACCAGGTACGGCGTGGCCATCACCTGCACGAGGACCTGGCCGCGGCCGGTGCCGGTGCGGGCGAGCGAGGCCAGCCGGGTGGCCGCGTCGGCGTGCCGGCCGTCGACCAGGTCGAGCACGCCGAGCGCCCACTGCGCGTACGCGTAGGGGCGGCTGCCCGGGGTGGCGCCGTCGCCGATCTCGGCGATCCGGGCGAGGCTGGTGGCCCGGTCGGCCCGCACCGCGGCCAGCACGGCGAGGATGCCGAGGTGGACCTGGGCGCAGGTCCGCTGGCCGGTCGCGCGGGCCACCCGCAGCCCCTCGTGGGCGGTCTCCGCCGCCGTGGCGTGCCGGCCCAGCCAGTACTCGGCGACGGCGCGCAGCTCCAGCGCCCGGGGCAGCACGGACCGTTCGCCGCGGGCCCGGGACAGCTCGACGGCGCGGTCGGCCAGCCGGTGCGCCGCGCCGTCCACGGCCACCAGCAGCCCGGCCACGGCGGCGCAGACCAGCGCGGCCGGGGTGAGCGCCGGCCCGGTCAGCCGGCCGCCCAGGACGACGACCCGGCGCAGCGCCGGCCCGCCCTGCTCGTGGTCGCCGCGCAGGGTCGCCCCGACGCCCGCCGCGAACGTGGTCAGCAGCTCGATGTCCGGCGGGTCCCCGGGCCGGCGCAGGGCCCACGCCCGGCGCGCCACCTCGGCGTACCGGTAGTGGTCGCCGGTGAGGCAGATGGCCTCGCCGGCCCGGACCAGGCCGAGCAGGGCGGCCCCGCGGTCGGCCGGCGCGACCGCCTCGGCGGCGGCGAGGAGGGTGACGACCGCGGTGGACGGCGCGTCGCAGCGGAGTTGGATCTCGCCGCGCAGCAGGTCGGCCGCACCGGTCGCGGCCGGGCCGGCGGGCGGCCCGGCGAGCAGGTGCCGGGCCTGGTCGGGGTGGCCGGCGGTCCAGGCGCAGCGAGCCGCCGCGACGGTCCGGGCGGCGGCGCGAGCGGGGTCGTCGCTCAGTTCGGCGGCGCGCCGCAGCGCGGCGGCGGCCTCGGTCCGGTCGTCCGCGCCGGCGGCGGCCGCTTCCAGCGCCGCGGCCAGCGCCGGATCGGGACCGTCGGCGGCGGCGGCGCGGTGCAGGGCCCGGCGCAGCGGTCGGGCGCCCAGCGCCCGGGCGAGCAGCAGGTGGGCCGCCCGCCGGTCGGCCGGCGGCGCGACGACCTCGATCATGGTCCGGGTCAGCGGGTGGGCGAAGGTCACGCCCGCCGGGCCGGAGCGCAGCAGGCCGGCGGCCTCGGCCGGTGCGAGCGCCTCGACGTCCACGCCGGCGGTGCGCCCGGCACGGTCCAGGGCGGCGGGATCCCCGTCGCGGTCGAGCGCGGCGAGCAGCAGCACCCGCCGGGTGTCCGGCGGCAGCCGGTCGAGGCGGGCGCGGTAGGCGGCGCCCAGCGCGCCGTCGGCGGGTGGGGCGGCGGGCAGCGGCTCGTCCCCGTTCCACTGGCCGGGGGTAAGCGCGCCGGCGAGGTCGACGAGCGCCTGCGGGTTGCCGCCGCTGACCGCGGCCAGTCCGGCGGCCACCGGGGCCGGCGGTGGGGCGGACCGCCGGTCGGCGAGCAGGGCACGGCACTGCTGCTCGTCCAGCGGGGGCAGCCGGCGGGCGGGCAGGTCACCGGCCGCCGCCGCGCCGGCCGCGGTGAGCACGAGGGCGACCGGCAGCCGGCTCAACCGGCGGGCCACGACGGCGAGGGTCGCGGCGGTCTGCGGGTCGCCGGCGTCGACGTCGTCCATCGTGCACAGCAGCGGGCGGTCGCGGGCGACGACGGCGAGCAGGCCGAGCACGGCGGTGGCCAGCGTCAGCCGCTGGGCGTCCGGGCAGCCGCCGCCGGTCAGCACGCGCCGCAGCACCCGCCGTTGCCGTTCGGGCAGCGCCCCGGCCCGGTCGAGCACCGGGTCGAGGAGTCGTTGCAGGCCCGCGTACGGCAGGGTCGCCTCGTCGGCGAGCCCGGCGCCGGCGAGGACCGCCCGCTCACCGGCGTTCCGCCGGGCGTACGCCAGCAGGGCGCTGCGGCCCGAGCCGGGCTCGCCGTGGAACAGCAGCGTGCCGCCGGCCGCCCGGTCGAGCAGGCCACGCACGGCCTGGCACTCGTCGTCGCGACCCCGCAAGGTTATTTGCACTCTGAATGCAGTAACCATGCATCCAGTTTCACCTATCGGTAACCAGTCGGAAAAGACTTTGTCCCTCGGGATCCGCCAGCAGCGCCGCCACGGTGCGGGCCATCACCGCCCGGGCCGGGCCCACACCGAGCCCCAGCCCGTCGCGCAGCATCGACCAGGTCGACCACATGCTGGCCGCCACCAGGGCGTGCACGAGCTGCTCCCGCCCCGGACCGGCCCGGTCCAGCTCGGCGGCGAACAGCTGCTCGACCTCGTCGCGGACCCGGTCGATGTGCTTGCGGCGGTTGCGGTGCAGCTGCGGGGAGAGCGGCTCGCGCAACTGCGCCGCCCGGGCGGACGGCGCGATGAGATGCAGCAACCGGGCCCGCTGCCGGCAGTAGGCCTCGACCCGCTTCGCCAGCGGCAGCGCCGGGGAGATCGGCCGCCAGGCGGCGTCCTGGCGGCGCAGCAGCTCCTCGCCGCTGGCTTCGAACAGCGTCTCCATGTCCTTGAAGTTGGTCCACAGCGTGCGCGGCGAGACACCGGCCCGCTCGGCGATCCGGTCGCCCGTCGGGCGCAGGTCACCTTCGGCGATGAGGGCGAGGTGGGCCTCGACGATGGCGGCCCGGGTGCGGGTGGCCCGCGCGGCCCGTCCGTCGACCCGGCCCGGGGAACCGGTGCCGCCCATCCCGCCCGCCTCCTCCACGCTGGCCGAGTCTAGGGCCGCCCCGCACGGCGGGGCGGCCGCCGTGGCGGCCGCCCCGGTTGGCGAGGCTCAGGAGCTGGGGCAGGTGTTCCGGTACTCCTCGATGGCCAGTCCGCTCGGGCCCGGGCAGAGGAACTGCTCGTAGCGGGTGTCGTTGTCCACGAAGCGCTTCAGCCAGGCCACCGTCTGCTTGGCCATCGGCGTGTTCACCGTCTGCGGGAAGAAGTGACTCGCCCCGTTCAACTCCAGGTACGCCTTCTCGGACGACGCCGGGATGCTGTTGTAGAAGGGCTCCGAGTGGGTGGCGACCGGCGCCACGGTGTCGCTCTCCCCACCGACGATGAGCGTCGGCACCGTCACCCCGGACCAGGTCTTGTCCAGGTTCCACGGGGCCAGCGGGACGGCGGCCTGCAGGGACGGCCGGGCGGCGGCGGCTTCCAGGGTGCCGCCCCCGCCCATCGAGTGCCCGGCCACGGCGAGCCGGCTGGCGTCGATCCGGCTCCGGACCGTGCTGCGCTGGACCAGGTAGTCCAGCGCGGCCAGGAGCTGGCGACCACGGCTGTCCGGCTGGTCGTAGAGGGTGTTGGTCTCGATGCCGATGACCACGAAGCCGTGCGAGGCGATCCGCGGTCCGAGCCAGCTGAGGCTCGACCAGGTGGCCGTGAAGCCGGGCGAGATGGCGATGGCGCCGAAGGTGCCCTCGCTGGTGCTGGTCGGGTAGTAGACGACCCCGCCGCCGAAGCCGGTGACGCTCAGCGAGGAGACGTTGTAGGACGAGGTGGCGAAGGGACCGCGGCTGGCCTCCAGGATGGCGCTGGTCGGCGCGGGGCCGCGCTCGTAGGGGTTGTCGGCGGCCTGCGCGCCGGCGGGGACGGCCAGGGCGCCGCCGAGGGCCAGGACGGCCGCCGCGGCGAGCCGGCCCAGGGCGTGGAGGCGGGTACGGGGACGGGGGGTGGTGGCTGATCGCACGTCGGTCGCTCCTAGTCGGGTAGGGAGATCCATCGACATGCGTCAGTATTGGAGCGCTCCCCCGGCCACCGCATCGGCGAAATCACCGGTCGTCGCGCGCCGAGCCACGGCCGCCCCGGGTGATCGCCGGCCGCGGCCAGGTGTGCCGCCCCCGTTTCCGGGAATGGCAGGCCGGCCGGCGAGGGCGACGGAGGTCAGGTGGGCAACGGGAGGCAGGAGCAGGGTGAGCCCGGGACGGGAGCCGCCGATCCGCGGCGCCCGGCCGGGGAGGGCGACGGCCTGCACCACAGCGGCCCGACCATGTCCGACCCGGACGTGGTCCTGCAGATCCCCCACCTGCTTGTGGACGACATCTGCGCCGAGGTCGACGACCTGGACGCCCACGTGTCCCTTCGCGCCCGGCTGGGCGGCCTGCTCCAGCTCGACGTCGGCGCGCAGGCCCGGCTGGGCACAGTCCGGATCGACATCCGGGGCGTGACCACCGAGGCGACGCTGGAGGTCCGGCTCGACGAGCTGAACGGCATCCTCGACCGCGCGTTGAGCACCATCGACCGCAACCCGCAGATCATCGAGGCCGTGGTCCGGACCGCCGACGCCACGGCCGCCGGGGTGGGCCCGCCCGTGCCGCCGCCGCCCGAACCGCCGCCCCGGCGGCCGGCCGACGCGCCGGGCGGGTCGGCCGGCTCTCCGGGGCGTACGCCGTGGCGGCGGATGAAGAAGCTCGCCAGGGACGGCCGGCCACTGCGGCGGGCCGCGGCGCGGTTGCTTCCCGGCACGGGACCGGAGCCGGGAAGCAACGGATGACCGGCCGGCGGCCTACCCGTCGAGGTCGGTACGTGGGACCAGTTCCGGCGACCAGCGGACGTCGTAGCGGGGCGCGGCGACCGACTGGGCGAAGGCCGCCGACGCGGCGCGGGAGCTGACGATCCGCCAGTCCATCTCCTTGTCCACCTCGAACCAGATGAGGCCGATCACGTCCCGGTGCTTCGGCAGCGCCCGGAAGGTCTCCCGGATCCAGTCGGCCTTTCGCCCCCCGGCGTCGGAGGCGCCGGTCTCGGTGACGACCAGCGGCCGCCGGCTGAAGGTGCGGATCTCGGCGATGGTGGGGCCGAAGATGGCGTCGAAGGACGAGTACCGCGACCAGGCCCCGGTGCCGTAGTAACCGGTGGCGCCCACCCAGTCGACGTAGTCGTCGCCGGGGTAGAGCTGGGCGAGGTTCCCGGTCGTCTTGTTCCACCGGGCGTTCGGGCTCCACACCCAGATCACGTTGGTGGCGCCGGCCCGCTCGAAGATGTCGTGCACGTGGCGCCAGGCCTCGACGTACTCGCCGGGCCGGTTGCCGTTGGCCTTCTCGCCCCACGGGTACCAGTCGCCGTTCATCTCGTGGGCGAACCGGATGGCGACCGGGTAGCCGAGCGACTTGACGCCCTCGGCCCAGGAGCGGAGGTAGCCGTCGAACTCGCCGCCCGCGATCCGCGACAGGCGGTAGCGCGGCTGGGTTGCGCGCACCCGGTCGATCTGGCGGGCGGTCAGCTTCCGCTGCTTGCGGGCCGCCTGGTCCACGCGGTAGTCCCAGGGTTCCCAGCCGAGCATGGGCAGCATGCCGCGGACCTTGATCCGGTCGAACAGCCCTCGGTCGAAGGTGCCGGACGCCCAGCCCACGCCGAAGAGCATCACCTGCGGCTGGCGCCGCGCGGCCGCGGCGAAGCGGTCCACCGCCGCGAAGTCGTACGGGCCCTTGTCGGTCATCACGCCGATGAAGGCCTTGCCGGCCGGCGGGAAGAGTTCCGGGGCCAGTTGGAGTGGTGGGCTGGCGGCACCGGCCGGCACCACCGCGCCCGATCCGGCGGGCGCCGGCGGGCGTGGCGCGGCGCCCTCCCCACCCCCGCTCACGGTGGTCGGCGCCAGGGCAAGGGCGTAGGCCAGCAGCAGCGCGGCGATCACCAGCACGAGGAGCCGGGGCCTGGTCAGCCGTGCCACGTCACCACCCTCTCCACCGCCACCCGCTCGAACGTCGAGCCAGTTTATGTCGCTTATTGCTTTATGTCCGGATAACTAGTCCTCCAGCTTGGTGCGCGGGACCATCCCGGGCGTCCAGCCGAACCGGTAGCGCGGGTCGGCGACCGCCGTGGCGAAGGCCTGCGCCACGGCCGGCGAGCTGACGATGCGCCAGTCCAACTCCTTGTCCACCTCGAACCAGATGAGACCGAGGATGTCCCGGTGACGCGGCAGGGACCGGAACGCGTCCGCGATCCACTCGGCCTTGCGCCCCGTGGCGTCCGAGGCGCCGGTCTCGGTGATGACGAACGGCTTCCTGCTGAACGCGCGGATCTCGGTCAGGGTCGGGCCGAAAATCGAATCGAAGGACCGGTAATCCGTGTAGGCCCCGATGCCGTAGTAGCCCGTGACACCCACCCAGTCGACGTAGTCGTCGCCCGGATACAACCCGGCGAGCTTCGGGAGCGAGTCGTCCCAGCTGGCGTTCGGGCTCCACACCCAGGTCACGTTGGTCACCCCCGCCGCGCGGAAGAGCTCGTGCACGTGCCGCCACGCCTGGACGTACTCGCCCGGGCGGTTGTCGTTGGTCGCCTCGGCCCACGGATACCAGTCACCGTTCATCTCGTGTGCCAACCGGATGGCCACCGGGTAGCCGAGGGACCTGATCCCTTCGGCCCAGGACCGCAGGTAGGGGTCGAAGTCCCCGGCCGTGATGCGGGACAACCGGTAGGCGGGTTGGTGGGACCGGATCTCGTCGATCTCCCGGGTCGGCAGCTTCTTCTCGCGGGCCGCCCGGTCCACCCGGTGGTCCCACGGCTCCCAGCCCAGCATCGGCAGCATGCCCCGGCTGCTGATCCGGTCGAAGAGCGCCCGGTCGAACGGGTCGACGTTCCACGACGCGCTGAAGAGCAGCACCTGCGGCCGGTGTTCCGCGGCCGCCGTGAACGAGTCCACCGCCGCGAAGTCGTGGGGTCCCTTGTCGGTCATGACGCCGACGAACGCCTTGCCGGCCGGCGGGAACGGGTCCGCCGCCGGCCGGGGCGGGGACTCCGGCTCGGCCTTCGCGGGCCGGTCCGACCGGCCGTCCTCCCGGCCCCCGGACAGGGCGGTCGGCGCCACGCCGACCGCGTAGGTCAGCAGCAGCGCACCGGCCAGTGCCAGCACGACGCGCGCCGCGGTCAGCCTCCGCACCGCTAGTCCTTCGTGCGCGGACGCATGTCGGGCGACCAGGTGACCTGGTAGCGAGGGGCAGCGACCGCGCCGGCGAAGGCCGTGGAGACGGCCGGGGAACTGACGATGCGCCAGTCGAGTTCCTTGTTCACCTCGAACCAGATCAGGCCGATGATGAACGGGTACCGGGGCAGGGTCCGGAAGGCCTCCGTGATCCATTCGGCCTTGCGCCCGATGTGGTCGGACGCGCCGGTCTCGGTAATGACCATCGGCTTGCTGCTGACGGCGCGGAGCTCGGTGATGGTCTTTCCGAAGACCCCGTCGAAGGAGAGGTACGGCGCGTAGTCGTACTTGCCGTAGTAGCCCGTGACGCCCACCCAGTCCACGTAGTCGTCGCCCGGGTAGTAGGTGGAGATCGCGGGGGTCAGGTCGGTGTACCGGACGTTCGCGCTCCACACCCAGGTGACGTTCGTGGCCCCGACGGCCCGGAACACGTCGTGCACGTGGCGCCAGGCCTTCACGTAGTCACCGGGCCGGTTGCCGTTGACCAGCTCGCACCACGGGTACCAGTAGCCGTTCATCTCGTGGGCGAAACGGAGGGCGACCGGGTAGCCGAGCGCCTTGATCCCCTCCGCCCAGGACCGCACGTAGCTGTCGAACTCTCCCCCGGCGATCCAGGACAACCGGTAGCTGGGCTGGTCGGACCGGACCCGGTCGATCTCCTGGGCGGTCAGCTTCTGCTGCCGGGCCCGTTCGTCCAGCCGGTAGTCCCACGGTTCCCAGCCCAGCATCGGCATCATGCCGCGGTCGCGGATCCGGTCGAACAGCGTCCGGTCGAAGGTGGCGGACGCCCAGCCCTCACTGAAGAGCATGACCTGCGGCCGTCGCCCGGCGGCCGCCGTGAACCGGTCCACCGGCGCGAAGTCGTGGGGGCCCTTGTCGGTCATGACGCCGATGAACGTCCGGCCCGCCGGCGGAAAGGGTTCCCGGGGTCGGGGCGCCTTGGCCTCGGCCGTCACCGCCCGGCCCCGGCCGTCCGAGCCGGTGGTGGGCGCGATGGCGAAGGCGTACGTCAGCAGCAGCGCGCCGGTCAGCACCAGGACGATCCGGGGGAAGGTGAATCTGATCATCGCAGGGCCCCCTCGGCCGCGACCCGGGACCGCGGCGGATGGACCTCCTCGGCCTCCGCGCGGCCGGGAGCGGGCACGACCACCTCGTCGTCCTGCTCGCCGGCGGCCCGCAGGTTCGACGCGAGCGCGATCAGTGGCGGGCCGAGACCGGTCAGCAGGGTCAGGACGGGCCACACCCGCAGCAGGGGCGAGCTGTTGCCCAGCACGAAGCTCGCACCGAGCAGACCGGCCGAGACGGCCGCCCAGCAGAGGTGCAGCCGGAACGTGCGGAACGACTCGATGGTGCGCAGCCGCCCCTTGGCCGTCACCACGAACCCGAGTTTGCGGCGCAGCAGCGCGGTGAACCCGGCGGCCACGTAGACCGGCCCGGCGAACAGCGCCAGCGCCATGCCGGCCATGCCGATCTCCTCCTGCTCGTGCGGGGCGATGTTGAACCGGCGCAGCCAGAGCCACAGCAGGAACCAGGTGCCGAACGTCGAGCCCCAGAGCACCGACCACACGGTGACGTCGAGCTGCGCCGAACCGACCCCGGTGAGCAGGTACAGCGCGGTGGCGAGGTTGCCGAGCAGCAGGCTGACCGCGACGCTCGGGTAGTAGAACTGGAGCAGGCGGTACTGCCAGCGGCGCCGTGACGGCAGCTCGCGCGGTGCGCGCAGTTCGCGCCGGACGAGGATCTCGCAGATGCCGGCCGCCCAGCGCTTCTGCTGGTTGAAGTAGTCCGCCCACGAGGTCGGGCCCTCGCCGATGGCCACCACGTCGGGCGTGTAGACGCCCTTCCACTTGTTGCCCGTCTCCGGATTGGTCGCGGCGTGGATGCGGATGCTGGTGAGGTGATCCTCGATGATGGAGTCCTGGTAACCGCCGATGGTCCGCCAGGCCGCCGGCCGGTAGAAGTGGCCCGTGCCGGTGAGCAGCGGCGCGTCCAGCCCGTTGCCGCCGCGGGCGATGAGGCCGTTGTAGAGGTACTGCTGGACGGAGGCGCCGTGCGCGACGAAGTTCTGGTGCATGTTGCCGTACACCTGCGGGGTCACCACGAAGGCGACGTCCGGGTCACGGAAGTAGCCGAGGGTGCGTTCGAGGAAGTTGGGCAGCGGCACGTGGTCGGGGTCGACGTTGGCCACCACGTCGTAGCGGCCCTCGTGTTCGGCCCGCCAGGAGTTGTGGTTGCCGGACTTGGTCCGGGCCCGGAACTCGCCGCCGGGCTGGTTGTACTCCGGCCGGCCCTTGCGGCTGAAGTGGTGGACGCCGAGCCGCACGGCCATCTCCTTGACCGCCGGGTCGTCCCCCTCGTCGAGGATCCACACGTCGACCTGTCCGCAGTAGACGATTTCCCGCAGGCGCCGCAGCGTCCGCTCCGCCACGTCGAGCGGCTCCTTGCTGGGCACGATCGTGGTGAGCAGGGCCACCCGGAGACCGACCGGAGGGTCGACCGGCACCGGGTCCCGGGCGTGGAACGCGAACACCCACACCACCACGTTCTGCGCCAGGCGGATCAACTCGACGCCGACGACCACGCAGAAGCCCAGCCGGGCCGCGATGGTCTGCCAGCCGCCGGACCCCACCATGCCGGCGCCGGGCACGTGCTGGGGCAGCAGCAGCCAGCCGACGAACAGCAGGCCGGCCGCGCTGTTGACCAGCACGAGCAGGGTCAGCACCAGCCGCGCCGCGGGCGAGGCGACGTGCCGGAACTCCACCGCCGCCCCCGCGTGTCGGGGCGCGACCAGCGGCCCGGCGGTGGCGCCGCACCGGGCGTACGCCAGGCGGGCCCGGATGTTCAGCAGCCGGCGGTCCGGTCCCTTCCGGGCCGGCGGTCCGGCCGGGGCGATCACGGGTGGACGGTTGCCGGAGGTGCCCGGCGTTCTGGCCCGGGACGGGCGTGTATCAGCGGCGATTGCCACGTTTCCCCCATGGTGATCTCGCCACGAACCCGACAGAGGCCGTTCCTGAGCGGGCAGTGGGATTGAAAGTGTTGATCGGTCAGAGGGCGGCGCGGTCGTCCACCAGGAGGGCCAGCGTGAACCCGGCCGAGTGCCAGACCTGCGCCACCTGGTATCCGCTGCGCAGCAACCGCTCGGTGGCGCCGCCGACGGGCGGCACGGGATCCGTGCGGTCGCCGGGGCGGATCACCCACAGTCGCCGGACGCCCCACAGGCAACCGGCACACTCGTGCGGCGGCGCCGCGGTGAACAGGTCCGTCGGCCGCCGCTCGGCGGGAAGGTAGCGGGCCACCAGGGTTCGCGCGTCCGCGTCCCCGTAGACCACGCCGTCACCGGGCAGCCGCCGGGCGCCGACGATCTCGGCGACGTCGCGGGTGGCCTGCCCGTGCCCGCCGGGCGCGCGGACGGCCGCCTGGGCCGGCGCGGCGATCAGGGCCAGCGCCGCCAGCGCCACCACCCACCAGCGGGCGCGCACCCGGGACAGGGCGGCCGCGGCCAGGATGGCCCAGGCCGGCAGCGTGAAGAGCAGGTTCGCCGGTGACCAGACCGGCGTCTCCCGCGCGAGGAGCAGCAGGCCGAGCGGCGGCAGCACCGCCCACGCGGTGCAGACCGCCGCGGCGCGCCGCAGCGGGAGACTGAACAGCGCCAGGCCGAGCATCACGGCACCCAGCGCGGCGACGCCGAACAGCTCCCGGGGTGTCGCGGCGAGGGCCGCCAGGTCGGGCCGGGCCGCCGGCGCGACCTGCCCGCCGGACCGTACCCCGGTCCAGAGCAGCGCGGCGGCGGGGAGCGCGCCGAGGACGGCGGCGGCCAGCCACCGGCCGGCCGTCCCGCGCCGGAACGCGAGCACGATCCAGCCGTGGCCCACGAGCAGCAGGAGCGCCATCGCGTGGCACAGGCCCAGCAGGGCCACCGCGGCGGCGTACGGGGCGAGGCGGCGCAGGCTCGGGCGGTCCAGGGCGGGCAGCAGGAACCAGGTGGCGAGCACCGCGGCGACCAGGGCCAGCGCGTACGGCTGGGCCTCCTGGGCGTACCGGGTGACGCTGGGCAGCAGCGCGAAGATCACCCCGGCCAGGACCCCGGTGCGCGGCGCGAACATCCGCGCGGCCAGTGCACCGACGAGCGCGGCGGCCGCCGCCGCGGCGAGCACGGACGGTACGCGCAGCGCGAGGTCGGTGGTGCCGAAGGCCGCCGCCCAGGCGCGCATCAGCAGGTGGTACGGCACGAGCGTGACGTCGCCGCCGGGCAGCCCGTCCGGCCAGGGAGAGGTGGCGGCCCGCCAGGTCGCCAGCTCGGCCAGGCGCAGGCCGGAAGCGCCGGCCCCCAGGACGCCGAGCGCGCCGGCCAGCAGCGCGGGCAGCAGCCAGGCGGCGAACCGCCACCGGGAGGTGTCGGCCGGTGGACGGTGCCCGCCGGCCCGGGAACCGACCGCACGGTCCTCGCCCCACGGGTCCTCGATTCGGATCTCCCCCGACCCGAGCCGGGGCAGGACCATGGTGTCCGCGTCCATCATCGTGACTCACGCATCCCTGTGGGTGCCGGCGACCTGGTTCCAGCCGTGCCCGGGCGACGCCGGATCGGCGTGCTCGCGACGGTGCCGCCGCGTGGCGCGGCCGGCACCGGGAGTCCCGGGTCGAGGACTGGATGACACCGAGGAGCTTAATGACCCAGTCCGACATAACGCTCATATACGACGAACCGGACCACCCGATACCCCGGACGGGGGAGGCCCCCGGCGTGGCGTCCGCCGTGCCCCGGTACAGGGAGGCGGGAGCTGCTTCGAACCGCCGCCCGACCGAGGTTTTCATGCGAGCATCGGTCCGGATGGACCACGGCGACGACCCGGCCGCTCCCGCCGGCCACGCGCCCGGGACGCCCGGGGGGCGACGTGAAGGCACTGGTCTGGCGGGGCGTCAACCAGCTGGCCGTGACCCAGGTCCCCGACCCGGAGCTGCGCAACGAGCAGGACGCGATCGTCCGGGTCCGCAGGAGCGCCACCTGCGGCGCCGACCTGCACCTGCTCGGCGGTCACCTCCCGCTGCTGCGCCGCGGCGACGTGCTGGGGCACGAGTTCCTCGGCGAGGTGGTCGAGGTCGGGCCGCGGGTGCGCCGGCACCGGGTGGGCGACCGGGTGGTGGTCTGCTCCGTCGTCTCCTGCGGCCGGTGCGGGCCGTGCCGGCGGCGGCAGTTCTCCCTGTGCGACAACGGCGGCACCGGTCCGGCCCTCGGCGGGCAGGCGGGGGGCCCGTCCCCCGGCGGCTGCTACGGCTCCTCGCCCGCCCTCGGCGGGTTCGCCGGCAGCCACGCCGAGTACGTCCGGGTCCCGTACGCCGACCGGGGCGCCTTCACCGTGCCGGACGGGGTCACCGACGAGCGGGCGCTGTTCGCCTCCGACGCCGCCCCCAGCGGCTGGATGGCCGCCCACCTGGCCGGCGTCCGGCCCGGGGACGTGGTCGCGGTGTGGGGCGCCGGCGCGGCCGGTCAGCTGGCGGCGCGGGCCGCCGCGCTGCTGGGCGCGGAGCGGGTCGTCGTGATCGACCGCCTGGCCGACCGGCTCCGGATGGCCGAGCGGCACGTCGGCGTCGAAACCCTCGACCACGGGACCCAGGACGTCGGCGGGGAGCTGCGGGAGCTCAGCGGCGGGCGGGGCCCGGACGTGTGCATCGACGCGGCCGGCGCGGCGGCGCCCGGTGGCGGGTGGCGCGGCCGGCTCGGACAGCGGTTCCGGCCGGCGCCGGACCGGGCCGTCGCGGCCCGCGAGGCCGTCCACCACTGCCGCAAGGGCGGCAGCGTCTTCCTGCTCGGGACGTATCCCGGCGCCGTCGACCGGTTCCCGCTCGACACCGTGCTGGCCAAGGGCCTGAACCTGCGCGGCGCGCGGCAGCACGGCCACCGGTACATCCCCATGCTGCTGGACCGGATGGCACGTGGCGAGCTGGTCACCGAACACCTCGCCACCCACACGATGCCGCTCGACCGGGCGCCGCTCGGCTACGACACGTTCCGCAACCGGCTCGACGGCTGCGTCCGCGCCGTCTTCGCGCCCGAACCGTGATCTACCGGCCGGCGCCGGAGTCGATTCCGGGGGCCGGAACCCGGCGGCGCGGTCAGGTGAGCGGTGACGGGGACTCGGCGCCGGGCACCAGCAGCCGGGGCCGCCCGGTCCCGTCGGCGGGCACCGCCCACACGTCGGGGCGGCCGTCGTCCCCGCGCAGCGTGTAGGCCAGCGTCGCGTCGTCCAGCCACGCCGCCTGGTCGTCCACACTGGCCGGCTCGGTGGTGGCGCGCACCCGCAGGGTGGCCAGATCCAGCACCGACAGCCGCCAGCCCCGGGCCGGGTCGGCGTCGATCGCCCGCTTGAACGCGATCCGCCGGCCGTCCGGGGACAGCGACGGGCACTCGACGTTCTCGGCGAGCGTCGTGACGGTACGGGCGGCCAGGTCACCCCGGACGAGGTACCGCTTCCCACCGGTGGACATGGTCGCGTAGAAGGTCCGGTCGTCGGCGGCGAAGGTGACGCCCCAGTAGTTGACGTCCGCGCTGCGGTGGGGCCGGCCGTCGCGGATGCCACGCTCGGCTCGATCGGCGCGGTGGGCAGCGACGGCTGGTACGAGGTCGACGTGACCTCCCGCGTCACCGGCAACGGCACGTACAGCTTCGGCGCGACCTCGACCAGCAGCGACGGCGCGTACTACGACTCGCGGGAGAGCGGCGCCGACGCGCCGCAACTGGTGATCACGACCGGGACCACGACGCCGCCGGCCTCCGGCGACCCGGTCCTGGTCGGCGTGGGCGACACCGCCAACTCCGGCTCCGGCGACAGCGCGACCGCCGCCCTGCTGGACGGCATCTCCGGCACGGTCTTCACCACCGGCGACAACGTCTACGACAACGGCACGGCCGCGGAGTTCACCAGCTGGTACGAGCCCACCTGGGGCCGGCACAGGGCGCGTACCCGCCCGTCGCCGGGCAACCACGACTACAACACCTCGGGCGCCGCGCCGTACTACAGCTACTTCGGCGCGCAGGCCGGCCCGAGCGGTCGTGGCTACTACTCCTACGACCTGGGCAACTGGCACATCGTGTCGTTGAACTCGAACATCGCGATGTCCGCCGGGTCGGCGCAGGAGCAGTGGCTGCGGGCGGACCCGACGGCCAGCACGGGGGCCACAACCACGTCTACGAGCGGTTCGGGCCGATGAACCCGAACGGTGGCGCCGACTCCGCCCGGGGTCTGCGCAGCTTCGTCGCCGGAATGGGCGAGGCCAGCCACTACAGCTTCGGCACCATCCAGCCCAACAGTGAGGCGCGCAACGCCTCGGCGTACGGCCTGCTGAAGTTCACCCTGCACTCCGGCGGTTACGACTGGCAGTTCGTGCCGGTCGCCGGGCAGACGTACCGCGACAGCGGCAGCGGTGCCTGCCACTGACACCCGCTCGACCGGGCCGGCCGTGGCAGTCGCCACGGCCGGCCTGTCGTTCGGCTCACTTCAGTCTCAGAAAGTTTGCAGAGCGTGCAAGATCGCCGGTAGGGTCGCGCGGTGACCCCGGACAGCCCTCCCGCCGACGGCGGCCTCCGCGACCGCAAGAAGCGGCGGACCCGCACCGCGCTGGCCACCGCGGCGCTGCGCCTGGTCGCCGAGCACGGTCTCGACCAGGTGACCGTCGAGGAGATCAGCGCGGCGGCGGACGTCTCCTCCCGGACCTTCTTCAACTACTTCCCGAGCAAGGACGACGCGCTCGTCGGCGACCAGGCGGCGCTCAACGCCCGGTTCGTGGCGCGGATCGCCGAGGTGCCGCCGGAGGTGCCCGCCCTCGCCGCGATCCGAACGGCGCTCGGCGAGGTGATCGAGGAGTTGCAGGAGGACCGCGAGCTGTGGTTGCTCCGGATGGACGTGGTCATGCGGAACCCCGCCCTGCTCCCCCGCCTGGTCGCGGCGGGCGCCGAGGCGGAGCTGTCGATGACCGAGGTCGTCGCCGCCCGGGTGGGCGTACCCGCCGACCACGGGTTCCCGGCCCTGCTCACCTCCGTCACCGGCGCCGCGTTCCGCACCGCCGCGCTCCGCTGGGCCGCCACCGCCGGCGCCCGGTCCCTCGCCGACCTGGTCGACGAGGCGTTCGACACCCTCGCCGCCGGCCTGCCGGATCCCGGCACGCCGGAGCCCCACCCGTACCGCACTCCGAGCTGAGGAACCGCATGTCCGCACCCACCGCGCCCGCCGACGCCGCCGAGGTCGGCCCGGCCCGCATGTCCCGCCGTGACGTACTCCAGGCCCTTTCCGGCCTCATGGTGGGCATGTTCGTGTCGATCCTGGCGTCCACGGTCGTGGCGAACGCGCTGCCGCGCATCATCGCCGACCTGCACGGCAGCCAGACCGTCTACACCTGGATCGTCACCACCGAACTGCTGGCCATGACGGCGACCGTGCCGATCTGGGGCAAGCTGGCCGATCTCTACAGCAAGAAGCTGCTCATCCAGTCGTCCCTGGGCCTCTTCGTGATCGGCTCGCTGATCGCCGGTCTCACCCCGAACGTCGAGGTGCTGCTGCTCAGCCGGATCGTGCAGGGCGTCGGCGCCGGCGGCATGACGGCGCTGGCCACCATCGTGATGGCCGCCATGATCCCGCCGCGCGAACTCGGCCGGTACGCGGGCATCTTCGGCGCCGTCTTCGGCGTCGGCACCATCGCCGGACCGCTCATCGGCGGCGTCCTGGTCGACACCTCCTGGCTCGGCTGGCGCTGGTGCTTCCTGATCGGCGTTCCGTTCACCCTTCTGTCGATCTTCCTGCTCCAGCGGACGCTGCACCTGCCGGTCGTCCGCCGCAAGGTGCGGATCGACTGGCTGGGCGCGGCCCTCATCACGACGGGCGTCTCGCTGCTGCTGGTCTGGTCGTCGCTGGCCGGGCACAAGTTCGCCTGGGCCTCGGGCTGGACGGCCCTCATGGTCGCCGGCGGCGTCGCGGTGCTGGCCGTGGCCGTGTTCGTCGAGTCGCGTGCCGCCGAGCCGATCGTGCCGCTGGACATCTTCCGCAACCGGACGGTCTCGCTGGCCACCGTGGCCAGCGTCCTGGTCGGCGTGGCGATGTTCGGCGGCACCGTCTTCCTGTCGCAGTACTTCCAGATCTCCCTGGGCAAGTCGCCGACCGTGGCCGGCCTCATGAGCCTGCCGATGATCTTCGGCCTGCTGGTGTCCTCGACGGTCGCCGGACAGCTCATCACCCGGTACGGGCGCTGGAAGATCTTCCTGGTCGCCGGCGCCGCCGTCATGACGGCCGGCATGCTGCTGCTCGGCACCATCGGCGCGGGCACCGGCGTCGTCGTGGTCTCGATCTACATGGCGGTGCTCGGCATCGGCGTCGGCATGCTGATGCAGAACCTGGTGCTCGCCGCCCAGAACGACGTGCCCGCCAACGAACTGGGCGCGGCAACCTCCGTGCTGACCTTCTTCCGCAGCATGGGTGGCGCCATCGGGGTCAGCGCCCTCGGCGCCGTCCTGGCCAACCGGGTGACCACCCTGATGACCGAGCGCCTGGGCCCGGCCGCGGCCGGCGGCGGCTCCTCCGCCGCCGTGCCGGACCTCTCCACGCTGCCCGAGCCGCTGCTGCGGATCGTGCAGGACGTCTACGGCACGGCCACCGCCGAGCTGTTCCTGGTCGGCGCGCCGCTGGCCCTGCTCGCGATGGTCGTGGTGCTCTTCATCAGGGAGAAGCCGCTGCACACGTTGAGCGGCGACGAGCGGCGGGCACAGGAGGAGGCGGCGCAGGCCGCGGCCCTCACCCACTGACGGGCGGTCCGACCGCGTCCGCGCAGCCACCGGTTCCCGGGGCTGCGCGGACCGGCGCCGGATGGAAGGATGACCGCGTGTCATCGCTCGCGATACCCCACGTGACCTTCCTCGGTGGACATCCGCGACACACGGGCGAGACGAGCGGGCTGACCGCCGTCCTCGACCGCTCCGGCATCGACCTGCGGCGGCCGATCCGGCGGTTCCTCCGCCTGCCCTGGCCCACCCTCCGCGGCCTGGACATCCACACCCCGAGCCTGCTCGCCATGGCGCTCGACGGTCACGGCCTGCGGTCCGGCGGCGTCCACCTGGACCTGCACCTGGACCAGGGGGTGTGCCGGTTGCACGTCGAGGGCACGCCGGCGGCGGAGCTGCGGGACCGGCTCGCGGCGTGGGCGGCGGAGGAGGCGGGGCCGCCCGAGCCGCTGCCCGCCACTACCCCACCGCCGCCGCGCCAGGTGCGCGGTCCGGCCGACGTGGCCCGGGTGTCGCTCGACATCTGGCGGGCCGCCGGCGTCGGCCGGGAGTCCGTCCCCGACCGGAACACCCTGGCCTACCGGCTCAGCGTGGCCGAGGACCACCGCCTCTGCGGCCGGTTCACCGAGGCCCTCGCCCTGCTCGAACCCCTGGCCGCCGGGGCGGCGACGGCGTTCGGGCCGCTCGACACCGACGCCCTGACCGTCCGCAACGCGCTCGGTCAGGCCTACCTGGCCGCCGGAGAGGTCGACGACGGCCTGGACGTGCTGCGGGAGGCGGTGACGGCCGCCGAGCACGGGCAGGGCGCCGACGCCGAGCTCACCCTCGTCATCCGCAACAACCTGGCGGTCGGCTACCAGCAGGCCGGCCAGTACGCGCAGGCCATCGAGCTGCACGAACAGAACATCCGGCACAGCGAGCGCAAGCACGGGCAGCGCGGCCGCCAGACGGTGGGCCGGCGCAACAACCTGGCCGCCACCCTGGCGCTGGCCGGCTACCGGCGGCGGGCGATCGGGCTCTACTGGGAGATCCTCGACGCGCTGCCGGCCGACGCCCGCGACGACACCCTGGCGGTCACCGCCCGGCAGAACCTCGCCATCCTGCACAACCCGTCCTGGCGACCGTGACCGCTCAGGGCAGGGGCGACGACACCTCGGCCGAGCCGGCCCGGCGGGCGCGTGGCACCACGTCGTCCTTGCGGACGATGGCGGTGACCTGCTCACCGATCTCGCGGGTGAGCCGATCCGGGCACGGCAGTCCGAGCTGGATCGCCAGGTCCCGCCCGTACAGGTCGACGGCGGCCTCGGCCAGCTCGGCGTAGACCGCCACGGCCAGGCGGGCCCGGTAGCGCGCGGTGGGCAGGGCCACCAGACCCACCACCAGGGCCGGCCACCAGAACGCCCCGAGGGCGGCGTACAGCAGGCCCCAGCCGACCAGCCGGGCCGCCGCGCCGCACCGGTCCCGCGCGGCCGCCAGCTCGCCCCGCGCCTCGTCCGGCAGCACCAGCCACAGGCGCGGCCAGCCGCTGGCCAGGTCGATGCCGTAGCCGCGGTGCACCCGGAGGTCGGTCGCGTGCAGCCGGTCGCCGATCCAGGTGGGCCGCGCCGGCTCCACGAGGCAGATCGCCGACCGGCGGGCGATGGCCCGGCGGGTGCGGTCGCGCAGCGCGGTGTCGCCGGGATCGGTGAGCAGCGCGCGTTCCGCGGCCAGCACGGCGGCGTCCGCCCGCTCCCAGCGGCGGTGGCGCCGGGCGGCCAGCCGGCCCAGCACCGGCCCGGAGCCGGTCCGGCTCCACGTCCAGGAGACGAGCGCGCCCACCGCCTGCGCGACGAGCCCGGCCGCCGCCGCGCCGAGCAGGAACGCGACCGCCCCGATCAGCAGACCCGCTCCCGATCCACCGGCCGGCCCGGCGGCCAGCCCGTCCCACCAGGCCGCCAGGGCCGGCCGGTCCAGCGCGTGCCGCTGGCCCAGCACCCCGGCCAGGACGACCGCGGCGGCGAACAGCGCGCCGGGCAGCAGCAGCGCCGCCGTCCACCGCGTCACCAGCTGCTTGCCCAGCTCGGCCAGGAGGGCGTTCACAACACGATCCGGCGCTGCCCGAACGGCGCGCCGGTCAGCCCGCACACCGGCCGGTCGCCGTCACCCTCGGGGACCGCGCGGGGACACGGCAGCGGGCTCGGGCAGCCCCAGGCGACGACTGTGGGATGCCCGCCCCCGCCGAGCCACGCCTCGAACCCGCGTACGCCGGTGGTCAGCCCGTCGATGCCGTGCCGGGCGAAGGCGTCGTCGAGGCGGTCGAGGTCCTCCTCCAGGTGGTGGTCCAGGCGGCCCTGGGCGACGGCCTCGGCGATCCGGTCCAGCACGCCGGCGGCGCCGTACCGCTCGGCATGCCGGCGCAACTGCTCACCGACGGCCTGGCGGCACAGTCGGGCCACGCGCTCCGCGACGAGTTCCAAGGCTGCTCCCCGGGCACCGGTTGGCTTCCGCCGCCACCCTATCGACCCGGGGACGCCGCCACCGTCCCCACAGGTGTGTCGCGGACGCACTTTCGCCGTCCGCCCGGGGCGGGCAGGATGGGCACCGGAGATCGCAGGCCGACGCGGGGATCGAGTGGCGATGTCGAGACGGACCACCAGTGCCGCCGTACAGCGGGTGGCGGCGGTGCTCGCCGAATACGAGCGCACGGGTGACCCGTCCGTCCTCACCGGACCGGACCTGTGGGCCGACGCGCAGCTCCTCGCCGCCGCGGCCGGTGACCGCGGCGCCGGTCGGGCGGCGGCGCGGGAGCTGGCCCGCCTCCACTGGTACCGCTACCTCGACCAGCCCGGGCTGGACGGCGTGCGGGAGCGCCGGGCGGCCGTCGTGCTGTTCCGGCAGGGGTGCCGCGACGACCCGGACGGCGTGCCGGAGCCGATCCGGGACGAGCAGCCGGAGGCCGGCCGGCCCGATGCGCCGCGCCTGTCCGACGTCCTGCTCAGCCCGCAGCAGGCCGACCGGGTCGCGGGGCTGCGGCAGCGGCACCGGGAGGGTTCCGGCAAGGCCCTGCGGATGCTCGTCACGCTCTACCGGGAATGGTTGCCGCAGCTGGCCCGCGACCGCGACGCGTCCGCCGGCCTGCTCCGTGCCGCGCTGCTGACCGACCTCGCCGAGGCGCTGGCGACGCTGGCCGAGGACGGCGGGGACGCCCGGACCTACGACGAGGCGCTGGACGCCCTGACGCGGGCCCTGGAGGCCACCTCGGCGCGGGACCCGCACCGGCTGCACCGGCTGCTCCGCCGCGGCCACCTGTTCACGCTCTACTTCGACCGGGGCGCCGGCCCGCGGGCCCTGGAGCTGGCCGTGGGCGACTACCGCCGGGCCGCGCAGCTCGCGTGGGGGCGCCAGCCCACCGACCCGCGGGTGGTGTCGTGGCTCGGCGCGGCGCTGTGCCGGCTGAACGACGTTCCGGAGCACGCGTCGGTGGAACTCCTGCTGGAGGCGACCGCCGCCTGGCGCGACGCCGTGCTCACCACGCCGCCGGACCAGCCGGGGGCGGCGCCGGCGCTGGAGCGGCTGAACACCGTCGTCAACCTGCTGGTCCGCGAGATCGACGCCGACCTGGCCAGCACGATCGTCACCGCGGCGGACCAGCCGGAGGTGCTCGACCGGCTGCTGTGGCGGGCCGAGGAGACGGCCGATCGGGTCGCGGCGGACGCCGCACCGGCGGCCCTGGCCGAGCGGTACGAGGCGGCCGTCGTGCTGGCCGCCGCGGTGCCCGGCTTCCATCCGGGGCGGCCGCGGGCCCTGTTCCTGCTCGGCGAGGCGGAGCTGGCCCGCTGGGAACACGGCGGCGAGCTGGAGAGCGCGGGGCGGGCGGCGTCCTGGGCGCAGCTCGCCCTGGACGCCGCCGGGCCGGCGCACCCGTTGCGCCGGGAGGCCCTCAACCTGCTGGCGGCCGCGACGTCCCGGGCGGGGGTGCACGGGCAGGTCGAGCACCTGGTCGAGGTCGCCGTCTCCGCCGCGCGCGCGGCACTGGACCTGGCCGACGGGCAGCCGGACGCACGCCCGCAGCAGCTCGCGGTCCTCGCCGGCACCCTGTCCGACGCCGGCTGGCTCGCCAAGGATCCGGAGCTGCTGGACGAGGCGCTGCGCCACCAGCGGGAGGCGCTGGAGCAGACGCCCGCGCAGCACGAGGCGTACCCGCTGCGGCTGATGCGGCTCGCCGACATCCTGTCCCGCCGGGCGGCGCTGGTACCCGACGACACCCTCCTCGCCGAGGCCGTCGACGTCAGCCGGCGGGCGGCCGAGGCGCTGCCCGCTGACGACCCCCGACGGGTCGGCTTCCTGTACAACCACGCGAGCAGCCTGGCCCAGCTCTCGGCGCGCCGGGCCGACGAGGCCGGCCTGCTGGCGGCCGAACGCACGTTCCGCGACGCGCTCGCCCTGCTGCCGCCGGAGCACCCGGACCAGCCCCGCATCGGCAGCTCGATAGCGGACACCCGGTACCAGCGGTACCTGGTGACCGGTGACCGCGACGTGCTGGCCGACGCCGTGCGGCTGGCCCGGCAGGCGGTGGCGCAGACCGCGACCGGGCACCACTGGTGGGCGCTGCGGGCCGGGCTCCTGGCCCGGTCCGCGGCCGCGCTGGCCCGGACGGGCGGCCCGGACGCCGACGAGGCGAGGACCGAGGCCATCGCCACGTACGCCGCCATCGCCGCGTCGTCCGTGGTGGACGCGGAGACCGCGATCGACGCGGAACGCCAGCAGGCCGAGCTGGCCCGGGAGGCCGGTGACCCGGCGGCCCGGCTGGCCGCCCTGGAGCGGGCGGTGCGGCAGCTGCCCGCCTCGGTCGACCGGTCGGCGTCCGGGCACCGCCGGCTCGGCACGGTCGCGGCGCTCGGCGGGGTGGCCACCGAGGCCGCCGTCGCGGCGATCGCGGCCGGCGACGCCGACGGCGCCGTCGAACTCCTGGAACGCGGCCGGGGCCTGCTGTTCCACGAGGCCCTGGGGATTCGCGGCGGCCGCGTGGAACTGCGCGCGGTCGACGCCCGGCTCGCCACGGAACTCGACCGGATCGACCGGAAGCTGGCCGAGGCGGACGCCTACACGCAGATCCGGAAGTTCACCATCGAGGTGCAGCGCCGGACCGCGTCCGGCGAGGTGCTGGCCAGCTCCACCACGGACTGGGACCCCCGACCGGTCTGGCTCGCCCAGACCCGGCAGCTCGCCGCCGAACGGGACCGGGTGGTCGAGCGGATCCGGCGGCTGCCGGGGTTCGCCGACTTCCTCCGGCCGCCGTCGATGCCGCTGCTGCGCCAGCGGCTGGCCGGGATGCCGGTCGCCGTCGTCACCACCCACGGCGACCGGGGCGACGCCCTGCTCGTCCCGGCGGACCCGGAGCGGCCCGTGCGGCCGGTGCGCCTGCCCGACCTGCGCGCGGCCACGGTCCGGCGGCACGTCGCGAGCTGGTACGCGGCGGTGGCCGACGCGACCGACCCGGCCGTGCCGTTCGACCGGCGCGCCGCCGCCCAGGAGGAGCTGCACGGCATCCTGGCCTGGTTGTGGGACACCGTCGCCGGGCCGGTGCTCGACCTCCTGGCCCCGGCCGACGGGCCGCCGCCGCGGCTCTGGTGGTGCCCGGTCGGCCCGCTGGCCCGGCTCCCGCTGCACGCGGCCGGTCACCACCGCGAGCCGGGCGGCCGGCGTACCGTCCTCGACCGTGCGGTGTCGTCCTGGACGCCGACGCTGACGGCCCTGGCCCACGCCGGGGCGGACCGGCCGCCACGGCCGACGGGCGCCACGGCCGCGGTCGTCGGCGTGCCGACCGCGCGGGACCTGCCGGCGCTGTCCCAGGTACGCGCGGAGGTCGAGCAGGTCGCCCGGCTGCTGCCCGGCTCCACGGTGCTGGCCGGGACCGAGGTGGCGCCCGACGCGGTCGAGGACGCGCTGCGGGAGCACCCGATCGCGCACTTCGCCTGCCACGCCGAGGCCGACACGCGGGTCGTGTCGATGCTGACCGGCGGGCTGCGCCTCGGCGGCGGGCGTTCGCTCAGCCCGCACATGGTGGGCGCCTACCACCTGGAGCGGGCCGAGCTGGCCTTCCTGTCGGCGTGCGGCTCCGCCGCGACGCACCCCCGGTCGACCGACGAACCGCTGCACCTGGCGGCGGCCTTCCAGCTCGCCGGCTTCCGGGGGGTGATCGGCACGACCTGGCGGACCCCGGACAGCGCGCGGGTCGCCGCGGCGTTCTACTCCGGCCTGACCGAGGGCGGCACCCGCCCGCCGGACACCGCGGCGGCGGCCCGGGTGCTCGCCGAGACGGTACGGGCCGTCCGCGACGAGTTCCCGGCGACGCCGACCCGGTGGGCCGGCCATCTCCACGTCGGACTGAACCGGCCGCTGTGAGCACCCCGACGCCGGTGGCGGTCAGTCCACCGGCGGCGCGACCGTGCGGCGCAGCTCCCGCTTGAGCACCTTGTGGCTCGGCCCGATCGGCAGCGCGTCGACGTAGCGGACCTGGCGCGGGTACTTGTGACGGCCCAGGTGCGCGCGGGACCAGTCGATCAGCTCCTGCTCGGTCGGCAGGCCGGGTCCGGCCGGGTCGGCCACCACCACCGCGCAGACCTCCTCGCCGTGCCGTGGGTCGGGCACGCCGATCACGGCCACCTGGCCGACGGCGGGGTGGCGGGCCAGGACCTCCTCGACCTCGCGCGGGTAGACGTTGAAGCCGCCCCGGATGATCAGGTCCTTCTTGCGGTCCACGATGGTGATGAAGCCGTCGGCGTCCTTGCGCCCCAGGTCGCCGCTGCGGAACCAGCCGTCGACCACCGCCTCCGCGGTCGCCTCGGGCCGCCCGAGGTAGCCGGCGAAGACGTTGTGCCCGCGGATGACGATCTCGCCGAGCTCGCCGGTCGGCAGCAGCTCGATCCGGTCGTCGAGGTCGGCGCGGGCGATCTCCACCTCGACGCCCCAGACCGGGTGCCCGATGGTGCCGGGGCGGGTGCCGAAGTGCGGTTGGTTGGTGGTCGCCGTCGGCGAGGTCTCGGAGAGCCCGTACCCCTCGAAGATCGTGGTGTGGAAGGCGGCGTGGAACCGTTCCAGCACGGCCACCGGCAGCGACGCCCCGCCGGAGACGCACAGCCGCAGCCGGGGCAGGGTGGCCCGGTCCCGGGCGGCGTCGAGCAGCGCCACGTACATGGTGGGCACGCCGTGGAAGACGTTCACCTTCTCGGCCAGCATGAGGTCGATGGCCGCCGGCCCGCTGAACCGGCTCAGCAGCACCAGGGTCCCGCCGACGCGGAAGGTGCCGTTCATCGCCACGGTCTGGCCGAAGCTGTGGAACAGCGGCAGGCAGCCGAGCACCACGTCGGTGTGGCGCGCGTCGTTGGCGTCGAAGACGTTGACGGTCGCGTTCATGACCAGGTTGAGGTGGGTGAGCAGCGCGCCCTTGGGCACGCCGGTGGTGCCGCTGGTGTAGAGCACCACGGCGGTGTCCTCCGCCTGGCGGGTGAGGTACGACGGCAGCGCCGGCAGCGGCTCGCTCACCTCCTCCAACCGGGACACGCCCGTGCCGCCCGGCCCGACGGTCACCAGCGGGACGCCCGCCGCCGCGGCGGCCGCGGCGCCCAGGGCCAGCTGCGAGCCGTGGCAGACCAGCAGCTTCGCGCCGCTGTCGCGGAGCACGTGCACCGCCTCGTCCACGGTCAGCAGCAGGTGCACCGGCACGAGCACCGCGCCGGCGGCCAGGGCGCCGAAGTAGACCCGGGGGAAATCGACCACGTTCGGGGCCAGCAGGGCCACCGGGTCGCCCGGGGCGACGCCCAGCTCCCGCAGGCCGGCGGCGTACCCGCGGGCCTGCCGCCACAGCTCGGCGTAGCTGACCCGGGTGTCGCCGTCGACCACGGCCACGGTGTCCGGGTGCCGCCGGGCCGCCTCGGCCAGCACCATGGCCAGCGACAGCGCGGTCACCGGGCCGCGCTCCGGAGCGGGCGGCCGCTCGCCGCGGCCGGCTTCTCGATGCGGGCGTTGCTCCTCATGCCGGATGCCCTCCCGGGGATCGTCGGGTTCGTCCTGTGGTCAGAAGGCGTTGACGCCGGTGAGCGCGCGCCCGATGAGCAGTTGCTGGATCTGGCTGGTGCCCTCGTAGAGGGTCATGACACGGGCGTCCCGCAGGTACTTGCCGGCCGGGAACTCGTCGATGTAGCCGTACCCGCCGAAGACCTGCACGGCGTTGTTGGCGGCCCGCACGGCGGCCTCGCTGGCGAACAGCTTGGCCATCGACGCCTCGGTGGCGAACGGCTCGCCGCGGTCGACGAGGTCGGCCACCCGCCACACGAGCAGCCGGGCGGCGGCGGTGTCGACGGCTATGCCGGCGATGAGCTGCTGCACGAGCTGGTGCCCGGCGATGGGCTTGCCGAACTGGCTGCGCTGCCCGGCGTAGCCGACCGCGGCGTCCAGGCAGCCCTGCGCGATGCCGACGCAGCCGGCGGCCACCGACATCCGGCCCTTGGCCAGGGTGGACAGGGCGAGCCGGAAGCCGCCGCCCTCCGGGCCGAGGCGCGCCGAGTCGGGCACCCGGACGGCGTCGAACCCGAGTTCACCGGTGGCCTGCCCGCGCAGGCCGAGCTTGCCGTGGATCGGCCGGCGGGTGAGCCCCGGGGCCCCGGTGGGCACCAGGAACGCGCTGATGCCCCGGTGCCCCGGGCCGCCGGTCCGGGCGAAGACCAGTGCCACGTCGGCCGTGGTGCCGTTGGTGATGAACGTCTTCGTGCCGCTGATCAGCCAGTCGCCGCCGTCGCGGACCGCGCGGGTGCGCAGCGCGGCCGCGTCCGAGCCGCTGTCCGGTTCGGTGAGCGCGAAGCAGCCCAGTGCCGCGCCGGAGCAGAGCCGGGGCAGCCACTCCTCCTTCTGGTCGGCCGACCCGTGCGCGGCGACGGACTTGGCCACCAGTCCGAGCGACACCGAGACGATGCCCCGGACGGCGGAGTCGCCCCGGCCGAGCTCCTCCAGCACCAGGCAGTAGGTGAGGTAGTCGCCGCCGGACCCGCCGTCCTCCTCGGGGACGGTGAGCCCCAGGAAGCCGAGTCGCCCCAGCTTCCCCACGATGTCGGCGTCCACCTCCTCCCGCCGGTCCCAGGCCGCCGCGTGCGGCGCCACCTCCCGGTCGACGAACTCGGCGGCGAGCCGGCGAGCCGCCACCTGCTCGGCGGAGAGCTGAAGGTCCATCGGCTTAAACTAGCGGCGCAAGTTTAAGTCCGTCCAGACCCGCTCAGGTCGGATCCGGTGCCGGCACCTCCCGGAGCCCGCCGGCGTCGAGCCGGAGCCACCGCCGCACGCCGATCTCGGCGAGGAACCGCTCGTCGTGGCTCACCACCACGAACGCTCCCCGGTACGCGCCCAGGGCGTTCTCCAACTGGCCCGCGCTCACCAGGTCGAGGTTGTTCGTCGGCTCGTCCAGCAGCAGCAGGTGAGGTGCCGGCTGTGCGTACAGGACACAGGCGAGGGTCGCCCGCAGGCGTTCGCCGCCGGAGAGCACGCCGGCCGGCAGGTGGGCCCGCGCGCCGCGGAAGAGGAACCGGGCGAGCAGGTTCATCCGCTCGGCCGTGGGCCGGTCCGGGGCGTACGCGGCGAAGTTCTCCGCCACGGTGCGGTCCGGGTCGAGCAGGTCCAGCCGCTGCGACAGGTACGCGACCCGGCCCTCGCCCCGGCGCACCTGCCCGCCCTCCGGGTCGAGATCCCCCTGGAGCAGTCGCAGCAGGGTGGACTTGCCGGCGCCGTTGGGCCCGGTCAGGGCGATCCGCTCGGGCCCCCGGATGGTGAGGTCCACCCCGTCCCCGGTGAAGACGGCCCGCCCGTCGTGGTGGACCTGCATCCGCTCCCCCGCCACGAGGGTCCGGCCGGCCGGGACGGTGGTCTCCGGCAGGTCCAGGGTCAGTGTCTGGTCCTCCCGCAGCGCCGCACTGGCCTCGTCGAGCCGGGACTGGGCCTCGCTCACCCGGTTGGCGTGCGTCTGGCGGGACCGGCCGGCCGACTCCTGGGCGCTGCGCTTGAGCCCACCGGCGACGATCCGGGCCAGGCCGGCGTTGTCGAGGTTGCGGGCGGCGTTGCCGGCGCGCCGTTCGGCCCGCTCCCGCGCCTGCTGCATCTCCCGCTTCTCCCGCTTCACCTCCTGCTCGGCGCCGCGCACGGTGCGCTCGGCCGCCTCCCGGGCCGCCCGGGCGGCCTCCTCGTACGCGGTGAAGTTCCCGCCGAACAGGCGCACCTCCCCGCGGTCCAGTTCGGCGATGCGGTCCATCCGGTCCAGCAGGGCCCGGTCGTGGCTGACCAGCAGCAGGCAGCCGGACCACTCCTGGAGCACCGCGTACAGGCGGTGCCGCGCGTCGAGGTCGAGGTTGTTCGTCGGCTCGTCGAGCAGCAGCACGTCGGGGCGGCGGAGCAGTTGCGCGGCCAGGCCGAGGGAGACGACCTGCCCGCCGCTGAGGGTGGCCAGCCGCCGGTCGAGCGCGACGTCCCCGAGACCCAGCCGGTCGAGTTCGGCCCTGCTGCGCTCCTCCACGTCCCAGTCGTCGCCGACGGTGGTGAAGTGCTCCTCGGCGGCGTCACCGGACTCGATGGCGTGCAGCGCCCGGAGCACCGCGTCGACCCCGAGCACCTGGGCCACGGTCAGGTCGCCGGCCAGGGGCAGGTTCTGCGGCAGGTAGCCAAGCACGCCGTCCACCGTCACGGCGCCGCCGGTGGGGGTGAGGTCGCCGGCGATCAGCCGCAGCAGGGTGGTCTTGCCGGCGCCGTTCGGCGCGACGAGGCCGGTGCGGCCGGGCGGCACGGTGAAGGACAGGTCCTGGAAGACCGGGGTGTCGTCCGGCCAGGAAAAGGAAAGGTTGGTGCACACGACACAGGTGTCGGACATTGAGAAGACCCTCGGGGTTTTGAGCCGGGCAGGGCACGGCCGCCCGGATGACGAGACGGGGATGCGACGAGGTGGGCCGGGATCACCCGGAGATGTCGTCGTCGCCCGTCATGTCTGTCTCCTTCGAGTCGGCGCGCGGTCTCTCGGTGCACGCACCCACCAGCCTAGCAACTCCGCGCGGCGCTCTTGACCTCGAATGGCGACCGGCTTAGCTTCATCGATCAGAAAGGTCTCTTAACTAATCCCGCTCCGTCCCCCCGTGGGAGTGCCGATGCGACCGTTCCGTCACCGCCGCCTCACCGCCCTCGTCGCCCTGTCGACCCTGCTGGTCACCGCCGCACCACCGAGCGCCGCGAGCGCGGCCGACGCCGCGACCCGCCGGACCGGATACCACCGGGTCGGCTACTTCACCCAGTGGGGCATCTACGGCCGGGCCTTCCCGGTCAAGAAGCTCGACACCTCCGGGGCGGCCAGCCGCCTCACCCACGTCAACTACGCGTTCGGCAACATCAGCGCCGACGGGCGTTGCTACGTGGACGGCGGGCCGGGCGAGGGGGACGCCTGGGCCGACTACCAGCGCACCGTCCCGGCGGAGGAGAGCGTCGACGGCGTCGCCGACGCCTGGGGCGAACCGCTCAACGGCAACTTCGGCCAGCTGGCCAAGCTCAAGGCCCGGCACCCCGGCCTGAAGGTGCTGATCTCGCTGGGCGGCTGGAGCTGGTCGACGTACCTCTCCGACGCCGCCCGCACCGACGCCTCCCGCCGGGCGTTCGTCGCCTCCTGCATCGACCTCTACCTCAAGGGGAACCTGCCGGTCCTGGACGGCGGCAGCGGCGGCCCGGGCGCGGCCGCCGGCGTCTTCGACGGCGTCGACCTGGACTGGGAGTGGCCGAACTGGCCCGGCGAACCGGGCAACGTGGTCCGCCCCGAGGACCGGGAGAACTTCACGAGGCTGCTCGCCGAGTTCCGCCGGCAGCTCGACGCGTACGGGCGGCAGGCCCACAAGCACTACGCGCTGACCGCGTTCCTGCCGGCCAACCCGGCCACCATGGACGCCGGGTACGAGGGCCGGAAGATCTTCCGGTACCTCGACTTCGCCACCGTGCAGGGCTACGACTTCCACGGTTCCTGGGACGCGGTGACCAACCAGCAGTCGGCGCTGCGCGTGCCGGCGGGCGCGCCGGACGACCCGGACTTCTCCGCCGAGGTGGCGATCGACGGTTGGCTGGCGCGCGGCGCGCCGCGCGGGAAGCTCGTCCTGGGCATCCCCTACTACGGCCGCGGCTGGACCGGTGTGACCGGGGGCGGGGACGGGCTGTTCCAGCCCGCGGCCGGGCCGGCACCGGCCACCTTCGAGGCCGGCTCGGAGGACTACCGGCAGCTCAAGACCCTGCCCGGCAAGGGCTACTCCGTCCACCGCGACCTGCGCGCGGGGCACGCCTGGTTGTTCGACGGCACGACCCTCTGGACGTACGACGATCCGGTGGTGGTGCTCCAGAAGACGCTCTACATCCGCCGGGCCGGGCTGGGCGGGGCGATGGTCTGGTCGCTTGACGGCGACGACGACAACGCGACGCTGACCAGGACGATCAGCCTGGGGCTGACCACCCCGTAGCGCAGCTTGCCGCCTCCGCCGCGACGCCGGTCCTCCCGGCCGGCGGCGGAGGCGGTGGGCCCGGGGACGGTCCCGCCGCGACTCGCCGCCGTACCGCCGTGGTGGAACCGGTGGTCCCGCTGCCTCGTCCAAGCACCGGACGTCCGAGAACGATCGGGCCGGCGGAGGGAGCGGGACGATGCGGCGCAGCAGGCACCTCGTGGTGGCCGTCGCGGTGGGCACCCTGCTGGCGGGCTGCGCCGCCGGCTCGGGGGCGACCACCGGCCCGCCGGACCCGAGCGCGGCTCCCCCGGGCGCCGGACCGTCGCCCGACCCGGTCGCGCTGATCGGCAACTGGACGGTGACCGCCGCCGACGGGGGCGCCGGCGTGCTGCGCCTCGCTCCCTCCGACCAGGGCGACCTGCTGTGGTTCGACAGCTGCGGGGTGTCGACGGGGACGTGGCGGGCGGGTGCCGGCGGCCTGTTCGTGGCCGAGCTTTCCGGACTCTCGCCGTCCGGCCGCCCGGGTTGCCCCACCGATCCGCGGGACGGACCGGCCTGGCTGCCGCGGGCCACCGGGTTCCGGGTGACCGGGAAGACCCCGGTCCTCCTCGACGACCAGGGCCGGCAGGTCGCCCGGCTGACGCCCGGCGCGAAGCCCGACCCCGGTCCCCACCTGCTGCCGGCGCTGGCCGAGCCGCCCGTGGTCACCCCCGAGGTCCGGCGCGCCCTCGCGCCGGCCGCCGCGCTGCCGGCGGGCCTGACGCCGGCCGGCCGGGCCGCCCTGCTCGGCCGCTGGGTGCCCGCCGGTCCACCGCGGGGCGGGCCGGCACCGGCGTACGTGGAGTTGCGCGACGACGGCGGGTGGCGCGGTTCCGACGGCTGCAACGGCCAGGGTGGGCGGTGGGTCGCCGGAGCGGAGGGCGCCGTGCTCGCCACCGCCGGACCCAGCACGATGGTCGGCTGCGCGAGCGTCCCGGTGGCGCTGTGGCTGTCCGGGGCGTCCCGGGCGGGGCTGGACGGCGACGTGCTGGTGCTCGTGGACGCGTGGGGCGGCGAGACGGGCCGGTTGCGGCGCGACGGCTGACGGCGCGGGTCCGCGCCGGCGGGCGTCGTCAGCGCCGGGCCAGCTCCGACTCCATCCGCTGGACGAGCGTCTTGCGGTCCTTGCGGGCGCGCTCGCGCCGCAGCGCGGCCCGGAGCTGGCGGGTGTCGAGGCCATGGACCAGCTTGACCGCCTCGGTGACCGGCAGGTCCGACAACTGCCCGGCCGAGGTGGCCTCCCGGCGGGCGCGCTTCGCCGGTCCGGTGTTGGCGACGAACTGGCGCCCGGACCGCGACGCCTGGCGCTTCTTCGTGTCGGTGTCGCGCCGCTGCTCGTCCGAAAGCTGTTCCCACGCCCGTTTGGGCAGGTAACGCTCGGTCTCACCGTCGTGGCGCGCACGGGTGGAGCCCGACCGGGTCTGCCACTCCTCGGCACCCCACCGCTGCAGGGACCGCTGCCGCTGGTCCCTGGGCCCCTCGAAGCCCCCGCCGCGCTTCTTGTACTCGTTGGTGAGCAGTTGCGACTTGCGCGCCGACCACTGCCCCGGCCGGCCGCCCTTGTCGGACGCCTGGATCTCCTCCTTGAGCTGCGCCCGGAGTTCGGGCTTCGTGTACCTGGCCATGCGGGGGGCGTTCCCACCGACGGCGGGTCGTATGCGTCCGGCCGGCCGAATCGGGGCCGGCGCCGGCGGCCGTATCCTGCCCGCATGGCGGATCCGGTCTGGGCCGACGGCGAGGCGTACGAGGCGTACGTGGGCCGGTGGAGCCGGCTGGTGGCACGCGACTTCCTGCGCCTGCTGGCGCTCCCGCCCGGCCTGCGCTGGCTCGACGTCGGCTGCGGCACCGGCGCGCTGACCGCGACCGTGCTGGCCGAGGCGGATCCGGCGCGGGTCACCGGCGTGGACCCGGCGGTGGGGTTCCTGGCCCACGCCCGCGAGCGGGTCGACGACCCGCGGGCCACCTTCGAGGTCGGCGACGCCCGCGCGCTGCCGGTGGCCGACGCGAGCGTCGACGTCGTGGTGAGCGGGCTGGCGCTCAACTTCGTGCCCGAGCCGGCGCGGGCGGTGGCCGAGTTCGCCCGGGTCCTGCGACCCGGCGGCGTCGCGGCCGCGTACGTCTGGGACTACGCCGAGGGGATGGCCATGATGCGCCACTTCTGGGCGGCCGCCGAGGTGCTCGATCCGGCGGTGGCGGAGCGGTCCGAGGGGCGCCGGTTCCCGCTGTGCTGGCCCGGGGCGCTGCGCGCGCTGTGGACGGACGCCGGGTTCGCGGCGGTGGCCGTCCGGCCGGTGGTCGTGCCGACGGTGTTCGCCGACGTGGCCGCGTACTGGACGCCGTTCCTCGCCGGCCAGGGCGCGGCACCGGCGTACGTGGCGTCCCTGGCCGGGCCGGACCGGGCGGCGCTGCGCGACCTGCTGGTGAGCCGACTGCCGGTCGAGGCGGACGGGTCCGTCCGGCTGACGGCGCGGGCGTGGGCGGTGCACGGCACCGCGCCGTCGTGACCGCGCCCGCCGTGCCCAGGAGCGCGGCCGGCCGCCGGGTCAGCCGTCCCGGCCCGTGCCCGGTGTCCGGGACCGGCGGTCGCGGCGGACGGCGTAGGCCCGGCGCATCTTGACGTAGTTGCCGCAGCCGGCCATGGAGCACCAGCGGCGCGCCTGGTTGCGGGAGGCGTCGTAGTAGGCCCACCGGCAGGTGTCCCGGTCGCACACCTTGAGCCGGGTCCACACCTGGTCCTGCGCGCACTGCCGGATCGCGTCGACCAGGGCGGCCAACGCCACGTCGAGCGGGCCGGTCGCGGCGGGAACGAGCCGGGGGGCGCCGTCCGCGAGCGTCATCCGCACGGGCGCGGCGGCCAGTGCCTGGTCGAGGCGGCACAGCGCGCCGGGGTCGGCGGGGTGGCCGGCGTGGCCGAGCAGCACCGCCCGCAGGCCCTCGCGGACCGTGCGGGCCACGGCGAGGTCGGCCGGGCCCAGCCGCGCGCCGGCGGGGATCAGCGCCCGCTCGGCGAGCCAGTCCCGCAGCGCGTCCGGCGTGGTCAGCGACTCCTCGTCGACCTGCGGCTCGAAGGTGTTGACGAAGTCGCGCACCAGCCGCACGGCGGCCGGCACCGATCGCTCGTCACGCACCGCCGCGCTCCTCTCGTCCACACCAGCGTAACGCCTTGACCGGTGTAGCCCGCTCTGGGATCGTCCGGTGTGTACACCAGCGAAGGCTGTTGGCTGGTGTCAGGAGCCCCGAGGCGGGAGGACGGATCGTGGCCACCACGCTCAGGGACGTGGCACGGCACGCCCGCGTGTCGGTGAAGACGGTCTCGAACGTCATCAACGACCACCCGCACGTCAGCGACGACGTCCGCCGCCGCGTGCGGGAGGCCGTGGGTGCGCTGGGCTACCGGCCGAATCTCGCGGCCCGCACCCTGCGCACCGGCCGCACCGGGCTGCTCGCGCTCGTCGTTCCCGACGTCGAGGCGCCCGGCCTGCACGGGTTGGCGCGTGAGGTCGTCCGCGCGGCGAGCGGCCAGGGCTTCCGGGTCGTCGTCGAGCACCTCGCACCGGAGACCGACCGCCCCGCGCTCCCGGCGCACTCCGGGGCGCCGCCGGGCGTCGACGCCGTCCTGCTCGGCGCGGACACGGTGCCGCCGGGCCTCATCGACGCCCACCTCGGCACCGGCACTCCCCTCGTCCTGCTCGGTGAGAGCCGCGATCCCCGCTGCGACCAGGTCGCCCTCGACGGCGCCCGCGCCGCCGCGGACGCCACCGACCACCTGCTGCGCACGGGGCGACGGCGGATCGCCGCCATCGGCGCCCGGCCGGACGAGGCCACCGGGCCGGCGCAACCCCGCACCCTCGGCTACCAGCGGGCGGTCCGCCGGGCCGGACTCGACCCACCCGCCGGCTACCTGCGGGCCACCGCCCAGCACCGGTACGAGGACGGCTACCGGGCCGCCCGGTGGCTGTTCACACACGAGCACCTCCCGGACGGCGTCCTCTGCTACTCCGACCGGCTCGCCATCGGCGCCCTGCGGGCCGCCGCCGACGCCGGGCTGCGGGTGCCCGCCGACGTGGCGGTGATCGGGTTCGGTGACAGCGAGGAGGGCCGCTACTCCCGACCGTCGCTGACCTCCGTCTCGGTCGACCCGGCGTTCCTCGCCCGGAAGGCGATCGCCCTGGCCACCGCCCGGCTGGACCGCCCGGACGCCCCACCCGCCCGGATCACCGCGCCGCACACGGTCCTGCCCCGGGAGAGCACCCGTCCGGCCCGGTGACCACCCGCGCCGGTCCACTGTGGTCTTTCCGTGCCACCCGGAGGTGACGGGGTGTTCTACAATCGACGCCGCCCTGCGAGGCGCTGGGGATCAGCAGTCCTCACGGGATCCGGGCCTACTCGGGGGAGGCACATGGTGAGCGGGGCTCTGAGCGGCGGCGTACTGGACCCGGACGGCGCCATGGACCAGATGCGGGCCTGGAAGGGCCGCATCGACAAGCTCGCGGCGGACACGAAGGCGATGAGCGACCGCCTCCAGGAGCTGCGGGTCGGGGCCGAGGACGACAACGGCCTGGCCGAGGTCACCGTCGACTCCAGCGGCGCGCTGCTGGACCTGCGCCTGGGCCGGCAGATCCAGCGGGTCTCCCCCGAGGTGGTCGCCCAGGCGGTCCTGGACGCGATCCGGCGGGCGAAGGGACAGCTCGCCGAGCGGTCGCAGGAGATCATCGCGGAAACCGTCGGCACCGAGTCGGCGGCCGCCCGGGCCATCGCCGAGCGGGTGGGCCGGCAGCTGCGCCCTGACCCGGAACCCGGCTGGGGCGAGCCCGGCTCCTACGACGGCCACGGCTGGCAGCGGTGAGCGGCCCGGCCGGCTGGACGGCCGACCCCGAGCAGATCCGCGCGCACGCCGCGTACGTCGAGGGGTTGCGCGCCCGGTTCGACGCGGTCCGCGGCGCGAGCGCGCACATCGCGCGGGACGACCAGGCGTACGGGCTGCTCTGCGGGTGGATCTCCGCGATCCTGGAAGACCGGCACACCCGCCAGGACGAGCTGGTCGCGTACGTCGACGAGAACCTCAGGCTTGTCGCCGACGGCCTGCGCCGCACCGCCGACAGCTACGACGGTGTGGACGGTGACGCGGCGAGCTCGATGGAGGCGATCAGCCGGCGGTTGCGGGCATGACCGACAACTCGCTGGTCGCGGACGTCCGGTCCACCCGGGAGGTGTGGACGGGTTCGTCGCTGGCCGACGGCGTCGAGGGCCTGGTGGACGCCATCCGCAGCGAGGGCTGGGTGGACGACCTGCTCGCCGGGGCGGCCTTCGGGCTGGACGTCGCCGCGACGGTGCTGGACCCGTTCAGCGCCCTGCTGGCCAACGGCATCGGCTGGGCGATGGAATACTTCGAGCCGCTGCGCGAGATGCTCGACTGGCTCACCGGCATGCCCGACGTCGTCGCGTCGCACGCGGCCACCTGGGACAACATGGCCGGCCACCTCCAGCGGATGGCGGCGGACCTGCAGGCGCACCTGGCCGGCGACCTGCCCGACTGGCGGGGGCACGCCGCCGAGGCGTACCAGTCGCTGATGAAGAACAACGTCGACGCGATCGCCGGTCTCGGTGGCGCGTCGGCGGCGATGGCGGCCGCCACGCAGGCCGCCGGGAACCTCGTCTCGTTCACCCGCGACATCGTCCGTGACCTCATCGCGGACCTCGTCGCGCGCGTCGTCGTGTGGGCGGTCGAGGCGATCTTCGTGGTGACCATCCCGGTGATCGCCGCGCAGATCACCGCCGCCGTGCTCAAGTGGGCGGGCCGGATCCTGAGCTACACCACGGCGCTCGTCACCAGCCTCACCAACCTGTCCAAGCTCGTCAACGGCTGACCGGGGGGATCGTGGCGAAGCCCAGGGGACCGCACGGCGGCACCGTCGGCGACGGCGGGGGCGGGGGCGTCGGCGACGGCGGGGGCGGGGGCGTCGGCGACGGCGGGGATGTCGGCGACGGCGGTGTGCCGCGGCAACGGGGCGGCGGGTCGCACGGCCGGCCCACCACCGTCGCCGAGACGCACCGGGCCGTCACCGAGGCGGCGGAGAGCGGCCGGCCCGGCGGTCCGAGGTCGACCGACGGCAGGTCCACCGAGGGGGACGCCGACGCGCAGCGCCCGCAGAACGACCCGGAGCTGGACAAGCACGACGAGAGGAGCCTGGAGGAGATCGGCAGGGCGCGCCGGCAGATCGCCGACCAGCTGCAGGAGATGGTCGACGACGCCTGGGACCACGTCGACCAGAACCGGGACTCGATCCTCCAGCGGGAGGGCTACCAGCGGCAGCGGGACAAGCTCCTGGAGCGGGGCTACCCCGAGGACGTGGCGGACCTCATCGTGGAGCGCACCGCCCTGGGCACCGAGTCCCACCGGCACCTCGCCAACGCGATCGACAGCGAGGCGACCACCATGCTCGACCCGGAGACGGGCTTCCGGCTGCGCACCGAGGTCGGTTACGACGCCCAGGGCGTCGAGACGCCGAAGGTGACCGACCAGGACTTCCGGCCGGACGTCATCCTGGAGCGGCAGTACCGGGACTCGGCGACCGACGAGCTGGACTGGGAGGTCGCGCACGCCTACGACCTCAAGACCGGCCTGAAGACCGGCATCGAGCCGAGCTGGGCCAACAAGGTCAAGCGGGTGCTGGACCTGCCCGAGCCCCCGGAGGAGCTACGGCCGACGCAGCGACCGCTGAGCGTAGACTGACCGGGCCCGGCCACCGACCTGCGAAAGGTGCGTATGTCCTCTGTTGACACGGCGCGGCGGTGGCGGCAGGTCCTCTCCGAGCTGCGCCCCGACCTGCCCGGAGAGTGGTCGCTGCGGGGCGGCGGCCTCGACACGGTGCTGGCACGCGAGCCGGTGGGCTGGTCGCTGGCGTGGATCGGCTGGTCCGGTTCGCCCACCCGGCCCGTGGGCTGGGTGACCGCCGGGGTGCAGCCGCTCGTGGCGCCCTTCACCAGCTGGATCATGACGTACGGCGTCCGGATGGACGAGGTCCGCTCCGGGCCGCCGACGGTCGACCTGTCCTCCGCCGAGGTGATGAACCAGGCGCGGCGGTTCGTGCTGGACGCCGGCCTGGAGAAGATCGACAAGTGGCCGGCCGAGCGGCTCGCCGACGTGGCCGAGCGGGACTACGCCCAGGTCCCGCGCCGGCGCCGCACGCACTGGCACCAGCTGCCCGGCTGGCGGGTGGTCAACGGCACGGCGTCCCCCGTCGAGCCGGCCGCCGAGCTCGCCGAGCTGTGCCGCGACCGGGCCGGCGGGTCCTCCGGCACGGGCGCCCGGCAGCTCGCCGAGCAGGCCGCGTTCTACGAGGGGCTCGTGCGGGCCTGGCACGACGGGGAGCGGGACGCCGCGCTCGGCTTCCTGACCGCGCAGCGGGATCAGGCGCTGGCCGCCCGGAAGCTCGACACGGCGCTCACCCCGTAGGCCCGTCCAGCCGCGCCACGACGGACGCCAGCGCCTCGGGCAGCCGCACCGGCACGACCCCTCCGGCCTCCGCCGGCAGAACGCGGACCGGGTGGAACTCCCCGGCGTACCACCAGAAGACCTGGTCGGAACAGGGGTCGGCGGCGGCCGCGAACAGGGAGCCGGTCAGGCGGTGCACCGCCACGGCGGCCTCCCGCACCCGGCCGTCCACCGGGTGCAGCAGCACCGCGCCGTACTGTGGCGCCGCGACCAGCGCGCCGTGGTCGGCGCCCTCGGGCAGGAACCGCTTGACCGACATGAGGGCGGTCGTCACGAAGGGGTTGCCGTCGGCGGCGAGCAGGCGCACCGAGCCACCGGTGGGCAGCTCGTGGTCCCGCACGTCGAGAGTGGTCAGTTCGCGCTCCACGGTCTGCCGCACGGCGATGCGCACCAGTTCCGCGGGCTCGCGGTCCAGCCGCGCGGCCTGGGCGAGGGTCAGCAGGTCCAGCCGCTCGGGCCGGTTCACCACCACGACGGCGGTGAAGTGGTCGCCGAACGGCATGGCCAGATAGCTGTCGGCCTCCGTGGTCGCGGCCGCCGGGGTGAGGCGGAGCCGGAGCTGCTCGACGTCGACCGGCCCGAGGTCGGCGGAGACGCTGTCCGGCAGCTCCCGGCGCACCGCCGTGACCCAGTCGGCCACCAGCTCCGGCCACGCCTGCCGGGGCTGGTCGAGGCAGCTGCGCAGCAGCGGGACCAGGGACACCCGGGCGCGGCCGCCGGGGACGGCGACGACGATCTCGTCGCGGTCCGCCGCGACGCGGGCACCCGGCAGTCGAGCCGGCAGCGCGTCCTCGACCAGGGTGCGGACGTTGCCCATCAGGTCCATGTTCTGCGCCGACGCCACGCTGCATTCATACCATCGGCCCGCGAACCGCGGCGAACCCCGGAACGGTGCCGCTCCGGCGGGGTGTGGCCCGCGAGCACCCGGGTAACCGGCGGGCCGAGAAAGGGGGCGTCGTGACGGATGAGGCACCGGACTACTTCCAGCCCGAACACGGCCTGGTCGTCACCCACCTGCTGATCGTGCGGGACGTGGACCGCTCGCGGGAGTTCTACCGCCATGTCCTGGGCGCCACGGTGGTGCGCGACCGGCGGCCGGCGGTGCTCCGTTTGCACAACAGCTATCTCGTGTTGAACGACGAGGGTGGCCCGACCGACGACAAGCCGACCGTGACGGCGCGGGCGCCGACCGAGCCGGACACGCTCAGCGGTGCGCTCAACATCCGGGTCACCGACGTCCGGGCCGTCTACGAACTGTGGCGTTCCCGGGGCGGGGAGTTCCTGACCGAACCGAAGGACCACGGGGTGGAGATCCGGTGCTACCTGCGCGATCCCGACGGGTACCTCATCGAGCTCGGCCAGGGCACCGGGATCCTGGCCGAGATGGGCCGGCCCGTTCCGGGCTGACCCCGACCGGGCGGCTGCCGGCCGGGGCCCGGTGGGCGCTCAGACCCGGGTGAGCCGGACGGCGTCGGCGATGACGAGGCCGCTGGCCGTGGTCCACCGGCTCACCGCCACCCGGTTGGCGTCCCCCGCCGGCAGGGCGAAGGTGCCGAGGGTACGCCACTGGCCGCCGGTCGCCCGCTGGTCGACGGAGACGGTCCGGTTGCCGGTCGTGGTGGCGACGATGTACGGCGTCGCGCTGTTGTAGCCGGCGTTGGCCGGCCACCAGGCGTCCACGCGGTAGTTGCCGGCGGCCGGGACGTTGAACCGGTACCAGGCCGGGTCGCTGGCGGCGACCGGGTCCGCGTAGCGGTAGTCCGCGCCGTAGCGCTGCCCGGAGTAGGACGAGACGCCCCAGCTCGCGCCCGCGGTGAAGCGCCCGGCAGTGGCGTTGTCCACGATCGAGGACCAGGCCGGGGTGCCGCCCATCTTCGCGGCGACGTCGGCGCGCATCACGTTCAGGTCGATGAAGGACGGGTCGATCTTGCCGGTGGTGCTGGTCTCCCGGTGCCCGCGCGCGTAGCTGGCGTCCCGGCCGAGCCGGGTGAGGACGGCCGCCGTGGCGGCGACGGAGGCGTCGTACTGGGCGGCCGTCATCTCCTGGTCGACCCCGTTGTAGTCGATCTCCCAGCCGATCAGCATGGTGTTGCCGTCGCCGGCCGGGATCGGTCCGCTGCCGCCGCTGGTGCCGGCGTGGTTGCAGCGCCCGGCCGAGATCACGTGGAACACGCCGTGGTAGTCGACGAGCGCCTGGCAGAGCGGGCCGGCCAGGTCGGGCCGGCCGTTGATGCAGATGTTGAGCGCCGGGTGCGGGTTGGTGGCGCTGGAGGTGGACGCCGTGTGGTGCCACAGCACCCCGATCGGGTCGAAGGAGCCGGGGCGCATCCGGTTGAGCCAGTCGCCCTCGACGACGACCTGCACCCCGGCGCCCCGCAGCACGTCCACCAGCCAGGGGATGGTGGCCATCAGGACTCCCCGAGCAGGTCGGCCAGGCACTCCGGCCGGGGCGCGGTGGCCGGGGCGGCGGCCGCCGCGCCGGGGCGGCTGACGACGGCCAGCGCGGCGGTCACCAGGGCGGGGATGCCGAGCAGTCCTCGGCGGCGCAGGCGGACGGTTCGTGGCGTGGGCATGGCACTCCTTCAGCGACCGGTCGGGAACGTTGGCGCGGACGCTATACCGTCACGAACGTCTATGTCGATACCCTTCAATCGCGCCGCCGCGACTGAAGGAATTTGGCAACGGACGGCCGTCCGGCGCCCGGGGTGGGCACGCTCCCCGTTTGGCCGGCGGCGATCCCGGAAAGAGTGGCGGCATGAGCTGGGCCCGTAGAGCCGTACCCGCCGCCGTGGCCGCCGTCGCGGCCCTCGCCGCACGCGACCTGCTGCAACGCGACCACGCGCTGCTGCGCAACTTCCCCGTCCTCGGCCGCGCCCGGTACCTGCTGGAGTCGATCGGGCCCGAGCTGCGCCAGTACATCGTGGCCGGCAACAACGAGGAGCGGCCGTTCACCCGCGACCAGCGGCGCTGGGTGTACGCGTCGGCGAAGCAGGAGAACAACTACTTCGGGTTCGGCACGGACAACGACATCGAGTACACCCCCGGCTACCCGATCATCAAGCACCGCACCTTCGGGCGGGCCGTGCCGCCGTCCTCCCCCGGGGCCGCGCACGACGTGACCCTCCCCTGCGCGAAGGTGCTCGGCGCCGCCCGGGGTCGGGCGCGCGCGTTCCGCCCGGAGTCGGTGGTCAACATCTCCGGCATGAGCTTCGGCTCGCTCTCCGGCAACGCCGTCGAGGCGCTCAACCGGGGCGCCGCCCTGGCCGGCTGCCTTCAGAACACCGGCGAGGGCGGGCTGTCGCCGTACCACCGCAACGGCGGCGACCTGGTCTTCCAGATCGGCACCGCGTACTTCGGCTGCCGCGACGAGCGCGGCCGGTTCGACCTCGCCCGACTGAAGGAGCTGGTGGCGGGCGCGCCGGTCCGGGCGCTGGAGATCAAGCTCAGCCAGGGCGCGAAGCCGAGCCTCGGCGGCCTGCTGCCGGCCGCGAAGGTCTCCGCCGAGATCGCCGCCACCCGCGGCATCCCGATGGGTCGCGACTGCGTCAGCCCGTCGCGGCACGCCGAGTTCTCCGACTGCGACAGCCTGCTGGACTGGGTGGAGCTGCTCGCCGCCGAGACCGGCCTGCCGGTCGGCATCAAGTCCGCCGTCGGCGACCTCGGCTTCTGGGAGGAGCTGACCACGCTGATGCGCGACACCGGCCGCGGCGTGGACTTCGTGACCGTCGACGGCGGCGAGGGCGGCACGGGGGCCGCGCCACTGATCTTCACCGACTCGGTGTCACTGCCGTTCCAGCAGGGCTTCTCGCGGGTGTACCGGGTCTTCGCGGAACGGGACCTGCACGAGCGGGTGGTCTTCGTCGGCGGCGGCAAGCTCGGGTTGCCGGACAACGCCGTGGTGGCCTTCGCGCTGGGCGCCGACATGGTGAACGTCGGCCGGGAGGCCATGCTGGCGATCGGCTGCGTCCAGGCGCAGAAGTGCCACACCGACACCTGCCCCACCGGCGTGGCGACCCAGAACCCGTGGCTGGCCCGGGGCCTCGACCCGGCCCGCAAGTCGGTGCGGGCGGCGAACTACGTCCGGACGCTGCGGCGCGATCTGGTCAAGGTCGCTGAGGCGTGCGGCGTCGAGCATCCCGGACTGATCGACACCGGCGCCGTCGAGATCCTCGACGGCCGCACCGCCTCCACCCCGCTGGACCAGGTGTACGGGTACCGACCCGGTTGGGGGCTGCCGTCCGCCGCCGACCGGGCCGAGATCATCCGGTTGATGACCGCCGAGGCGCCGCAGGGCGGCAGCGCGCCGCCCTCCCCGACCGCCGTGGGCTGATCAGGAACGGTCAGGTGGGCAGTTCCTCGCCCGCCTGCTCGCGCACCAGGTAGGCCGCGTACCAGTCGGGCCAGTTCTCGTCCGTCGCGCCGATGCGCTTCTCGTGCTCGCCGTGCGCGGCGGCGGCGCGGCGGAGCGCACCGGCCAGGTCGGTGGCCGAGGTGTACGAGGTCACGTCCGCCGCCATCCGCCCGGGCAACCGGGTGGTGATCTCCTGGAGCAGCCACTCGTTGCCGTCGGGATCGGTGAACGAGGCGCGGGAGACGTAGCTGCGGCGCTCCGGGTCCCGGCCGCCGACCGGGCCGGCCGGACCCACGTGGAAGACCCCGCTCACGTCGACGCCGGCGGCGGTCAGCTCGCCGCGGGCGGCCTCGATGTCGGAGACCACGAGGTACCCCTTCGCCGAGCCCGGGGCGGCGGCCGTGAGGGTCGGGCCGAACTGGATCGAGCACCCCGAGCCCGGCGGCGTGAACTGGACGATGCCCGGCGGCGTCCGGTCGAGCCGCCACCCGAGGCGCCCGTAGAACTCCTTCGCGCGGTCGACGTCCGCCACCGGGAGGACGACCACCTCGAGCTTCACATCGGTGCTCCGGCTCGCGTCGTCGCTCCGGGCGTCCGTCGCGCTCATCACGGTCTCCCTGGACTCGGTCGGGCGGCAGGGCTTCCGCCTGCCACGTTACTGCTCCGGCACCCGCCGGCCGCCCGGTTTCCCGGCATCCCGCCACCCCGTCCGCGGCCCCCTTTGAACCGCTGCGGAACGGGTAGACCGCAGCCCCCGGCACGGGCGCGTCACCGCCCGGCGCCGGCCACTGCCACGGGAGATCGATGTCGGACACGCCGATGGACTCGGACGAACGGCCGGTCGAGGTCGTGGAGTTGCGGGTGCACGGCGTCTCGGGCGCCGCCGCGGAGCAGGTGCTGGACCGGCCGAACGTGCACCAGGTGGCCGGTGACCGCAGCGGCGGCTTCTATCGGCCGCGGGCCGGCTACCCGGACACGACCGGGCCGGGCGGCGTGCTGATGGAGGCGTACCTGTGGCGGGACCTTCCCTCCGGCAAGGCCGTCCGCACGCTGTCCCTGGTGTTCCTGCTGCCGTTCATGCTCGGCAACATGGCGATCTGGATGCACCCGCCCGGCGACGGGCTGCCCGCCGCCACCGTGAAGGCGCTCTGCCGGCTGCTCGCCCTGACGCTGACCGCGGTGTACGTGATCGCGGTGGCCGGGGTGACGCTGGACCTGATCGCCTGGAAGTGCATGGGCTCGCCGCGGTGCCTCACCGGCCGGAGCTGGCTGTCCTGGCTCGGTGAACGGCCGGCCGGGCTGCGGCTGGCGGTGCTCGCCCTGGTACCGGTCGCGGCGGTGGCGCTGGTCTGGCGGCTGAGCAGCCGGCCCGGATGGACGTACTCGACGTTCCGCGGCCCGGCCACGGTGTCCGACGAGCACCAGCTCACGGCGGTCAGCCAGTGGGACGCCGCGCCGCTGGTGTCCCGGCTGCGGGCGATCCACGTCGCGGCGGCCTTCGCCACGCTGGACGCCGTCCTGCTCGCCGCGCGCTCCGCCGGGGGGCGGGCGTCCGTCGTGACCACCGCGTTGCTGGCGCTGACCGCGGCGGTGCTGGCCACGTGCGCGGTGCTGGTCTGCGCCCACCCGCTGCTCGACCGCACCACGCCGGCCCCGGCCACCGAGCGGAACCTGCGCCGCCTGCGGACCGCCGCCTGCCTGCTCACCGTCGCCACCGTGGTCGTCGTGGCCGCCGAGCCCGCCCCCTGGGCCGCCCAGGCGGGACTCCCCCGGTACGGGGAGATCGTCACCCTTCTCTTCGCGACGCAGACCGGCCTCCTGGTCGTCCTCGGGGCGGCCGTGCTGTGGGCGCGCGCCCGACTGCCGGGCGGGTCGCGCCTGCGTGCGCTCGGCGCCCCGGTCATCGACGCCGTCGCCGTCGGGCTCGGGGTGGCGTACTCCGCCGAGCTGGTCTACCGGGTGGCGGACCTGCTGGACCGGAACGCGCCCACCGCCGAACGGCTGGCCACCAGCCCGCCGCTGGCGTACAAGTGGGCGATCTTCGGGTTCTTCCTGGCGGTGACGGTCGCCTCGGTGACCGGCGTGGTCACGGCGCTGGCCTCGCGGCCCGCCCGCCGACGCGCCGCCGCGGGCATCGTGGCCCGCGACCACCCGGACGCGCCGGCCGAGGCCGCCGAGCGGATCTGTGAGGTCGAGGGGGTGATCGCGCGGGCCCGCTTCACCGAGCGGGTGACCCCGCTGGTCCTCACCTACGCCGCTCTCGCCGGGCTCGGACTGGCCACCAGCACCCTCGGGCTGGCCCGGTGGTACCCCGGGGACGTGATCGACAGGTGGACGCCGATCCCCGCCGACCTGGTGAACTTCGGGCTCGGCCTGGGCAGCTACGTGATCGCCGCCGCGATCCTGGGACTGGTCCTGGGCGGCCTGTTCGCCTACCGCACCCCCGAGTTCCGCCGCTACGTCGGCGTGCTGTGGGACCTGGGCACCTTCTGGCCCCGGGCCGCGCACCCGTTCGCGCCGCCCTGTTACGCCGAGCGGGCGGTGCCCGAACTCAGCCGCCGGATCAGCTACCTGGCCGGGGAGGGGCGGACCGTGCTGCTCGCCGGGCACAGTCACGGCTCGGTCCTGCTCGCCGCTACGGTGCTGCAACTGCCGCCGGAGGTCTGCGCGCGGGTGGCGCTGCTGACGTCCGGGACGCCGCTGTCCCGGCTGTACGCCCGCTGGTTCCCCGCCTACGTCCACCCCGAGGTGCTGCAGGAGATCGGCCGGCGGGTCGGCTGGCGGTGGATCAACCTGTGGCGGGACACCGACTCCATCGGCGGGTGGGTGTTCTCCCCCCACCGGCCCGGGGACCCGCCGGCGGTCGGCGGGCCGGCGGGGACGGTGGACCGGCGGCTGCGGGACCCCGTGGACGTGGTCGCGGCGCCCAGTGACACCGTCCCGCCGCCGATCGTCCGGCACCTGCCCGGCGCGTCGGATCCGCGGCACAACGCGGCCGTCCGCGAACTGGCCGACCGGCTGCGGGACACCGCCCCCGGCCCGTCGACCGGTTGACCACGCGCCGGCACGTGACGCCCCGGGTCGGCGTACCGGCTCAGGGCTGCGCCGGACCGGGCGCCGGGGCCGCACCGGCCGCCAGCAGCTGCTCCGCCAGCACGCGGCAGCGCCTCCGCAGCTCGGGCGGGTCGAGCACCTCGAAGTCGTGGCCCAGCAGCAGCACGTGCATGAGCACGAAGTCCAGGCTGCCCGCGCCGCTGACCACCTCGCAGCGCTCCCCGTCGCGCCGCCGCACCACGGCCGCCGACGGCGGGATCTGCGCGCGGACCGTGTCGGGCGGCGCGTGCACCAGGAAGCGCGCCCGGTGCGGGTAGACCCGGCTCGCCACCCCCTCCTGCACGTGTGTCGCCGCATCGGGCGCGTTACGCGGGCGGAAGCGCCAGGTCCGTGCGGCCACGTCGGTCATCCGGTCGACCCGGAAGCTGCGCCAGTCGTCGCGGTCGAGGTCGTAGGCGAGGAGGTACCAGCGCCGGTCGGAGGCGACCAGGCGGTAGGGCTCCACCCGCCGCCGTCGCACCTCGCTGCGGGACGGGTAGTCGAAGCCGGCCTCGACCTCGTCCCGGCAGGCCCGGGCCAGCGTCATGAGCGCCTCGGGGTCGACCGGTGGTCGGCCTCCGCCGAAGGACTCCACCGAACCGGCGAGCGCGCGCACGTCGTGCCGCAGGCGGGTGGGCAGCACCCGGTCGAGCTTGGCCAGCGCCCGGAGCGCGGCGTCGGCCGCCCCGGCGACCGCGCCGCCCGCGCCGGCGAGCAGCGAGACCGCGGTGGCGATCGCCTCCTCGTCGTCGAGGAGCAGCGGCGGCAGGGCCCGCCCCGGGCCGAGCCGGTAGCCGCCGCCCACGCCCTGGCCGGCGTGCACCGGGTAGCCGAGCGCGCGCAGCCGCTCGACGTCACGCCGGATCGTGCGCGGCGTGACCCCGAGCCGGTCGGCGAGCTCCGGGCCGGTCCAGACCTGGCGCTGCTGGAGCAGCCCGAGCAGGGTGAGCACCCGCTCCGTCGTGCCCCGCTCGTCGCCGCCCGCCCCGCCCATGCCGCCCACCCTGCCCGAGATAGCGGACCGATCCTGTCCGCCAGGGATGTCAGAGTAGGCGACATCCGCACCGGCACACCGCGACGAACGGAGCAACCCGATGAGCCGCCACTTCCAGGTCACCTTCGACGCCCACGACCCGCGGGCGCTGTCGTCCTTCTGGCGGGACGCGCTGGGCTACGTCCACCCCGGCCCGCCCGGAGTCGACCTGCCCGAGGGCGCCGACCCTCTCGCCGCGTGGGACGACTTCCTGGCGCGGATCGGCGTACCGGAGGAGCAGCGCAACACGCGGTCGGCCATCGAGGACCCGGACGGGCACGGCCCCCGGGTGTTCTTCCAGCAGGTGCCGGAGGACAAGGTCGCCAAGAACCGCGTCCACCTCGACGTCCGCGCCGCTCCCGGGCTGCAGGGAGAGGAGCGGATGGCGGCGTTGGAGGCCGAGTGCGACCGGCTCGTGGCGCTGGGCGCGAAGCGGGTGCGCCGCTACGAGCCCGAGCCCCCGCTGGGCGCCGGCCACATCGTGCTGACCGACCCCGAGGGCAACGAGTTCTGCCTGGACTGACCGCCGCCCTCGGCGCGGCGCCCTAGGCGGCGAGGTTGCCGTAGGTCGGCCGTCCCGCGGCCTCGTACGTCAGTTGCAGCGTGCCGTTGGGGTGGCCGACCGACTCGGTGAGCCGGAACGCCGCCGGCATCGTGCCGTCCGCGAACAGCCGCTTGCCGGCGCCCAGCGTCAACGGGTAGAGCCAGAGGTGCAGCCGGTCCACGACGCGCAGGCGCAGCAACGACTGCACCAGGTCGAGGCTGCCGATCACGTGGAGCGCGTCGTGCCGGTCCGTCAGCTCGGCGACGGCGTCGGCGAGGTCGCCGCCGAGCAGCGTCGAGTTCGCCCAGTCGAGGGGCTCGTTCAGCGTGCGGCTCGCCACGTACTTCGGCACCCGGTTGAGCAGCCCGGTGAACGGGATCTCCGCGGGCGCCGTCGGCCAGTAGCCGGCGAAGATCTCGTAGGTCCGGCGGCCCAGCAGCAGCGCGTCCATGCTGCTGGCCTGCGCGAACATGGCCTCGCCGGTCTCGTGGTCCACCAGCGGCGCCTGCCACCCGCCGTGGGTGAAGCCGCCGGCGCGGTCCTCGTCGGGCTCCCCCGGCGCCTGCGCCACCCCGTCCAGCGTCACGAACTCCGTCACGACCAGCCTGCCCATGGGCCGCGTCCCCTCTCACTCCGTGATCCGTCCCTCGGCAGACCGCGGCGCCGGCCGGAACTCATCGGTCGGGGCCCGGGGATCCGGCCCGGCCGCTACGCCTGGGACTGCGGGGTGGCCATCGTCGTGCCGGAGCGCAGGGTCGCCAGGGCGCCGCTCCAGGCCACCAGCTGGTCGAGCATCGTGTTCACCGCGCCGACCTGGTGCTCGCTGGGCTTGAAGACGCTGAAGTTCTCGAAGTCGGTGAAGAGGGAGAGCGCGACCTGTGCCCGCACGTCCGCCATCTGCAGCTCGGCGACCACCAGGCGGAGGTGCTCGACCGCCCGGGTGCCGCCGACGCTGCCGTAACTGACGAACCCGGCCGCCTTGTTGTTCCACTCCGCGTAGAGGAAGTCGATCGCGTTCTTCAGCGCCCCGGAGGTGGAGTGGTTGTACTCCGGCGTGACGAAGACGTAGCCGTCGAACGAGGCGATCTTCTCGGCCCACCGCAGGGTGTGCGGCTGGGTGTACTGGCCGAGCGACGGGGGTGCCATCTCGTCGAGGTGGGGCAGGTTGAACTCCTTGATGTCGACGAGTTCGTACTGGGCGTCGTCGCGCTGGGCGGCGATCTCGTGGACCCACCGGGCCACGGTCTCCCCGTTACGCCCGGGACGCGTGCTGCCGATGATGATGCCGATCCTGGTCATCGCGGTTCCTTCCGTCCGTCCGCCCGGTGACAGCGGGCGCGGCCGGCGTGTACCCGGTCGGCACGGTTTCGAACGGTGGCACCGACGGCACGTCGTCCCTGGTCGGTCACGGGGAGTCCGTGACCCGGCCTCAGTGCCAGTCGCTGATCTGCACGTCCCGCGGCGACGGCGCGCCCTGGCCGGTCTCCACCAGCGACTTGAGGCTCATCAGGTACGAGCCCCACTTGGTGCTGCAGTGGTGCATGAACTCCACCGGCTCCCGCCAGCCCCGGTGCGTGAAGAGCACGATCGTGTAGTCGCCGTCCTGGCGGAGGTCCCAGTCGACCGTGGTCCCCACCCACTCCGCGGGGCCGTCGACCACCCGCCAGGCCACCCGCTCGGCGGGCCGGAGCTCGACGACCTCCATGTCGAAGCCACCGGGCGGGAACCGGAACTCGAGGACGCCGCCGACCTCGCCACTGCCCTTCGTGTCGTCGGTCCACCAGCCGGCGAGGCCCTCGACGGTCGTCAGCGCGTCGTACACCTTGTCCGGCGTCGGGGTCTTGACCCCGACGCGATGCAGAATGTCCACCATCTCGACTCCCCCTGATCCTCTTGTCAGTCCGTCTGGCTGCGCTGGATCGCCTCGGCGATCCGCTTGATCCGCCGCAGCCGGGCGTCCCACGCCGACCCGACCGACGACAGCTGGGCCACCGCGCGGGCGAGTTGCGCGTCGTCCACCCGGTAGCGCTTCTCGCGGCCGGCCGGCGTCGCCCGGACCAGGCCGACCCGGTCGAGGACGCCGAGGTGCTTGGCCACCGCCTGCCGGGTGACCGGCATCTGCTGGCTGAGCGTGGTCGCGGTGCCGTCGCCCTCGACGAGCAGCAGGTCGAGCATCCGGCGCCGGGTCGGGTCCCCGATCGCGGACCAGAGGTCGTCGTCGACCTCCTCCATGACCCCGGTGCTCATGCCCGCACCGGCAGCGTCGCGGCGTACGGCGCCAGCCGCGGCAGGAAGAAGTCCCAGCCGGTGACGTGCTCCTGGTACTGCTGCTCCAGCACGGCGGTCTCCCAGCCCATCTCCCGGAAGCCGCTCTCGGTCATCCTGAGCAGCGTCCCGGCGCCCGACGGGGTGAGGTCGAAGGTGACCAGCAGCGAGTTGCCCTCCGCCGCGACCTCGCCGGCCGGGTGCGTCCACCGGAACGAGAACGTCCGCGGCGGTCGCGCGTCGACGACGGTGAACGGCACGGCCGTCCCGCCGGCGTCGCGGTCGCCGAAGACGATCTCTCCCGTCGACCCGGGCGTCGGGTCGTACCGGGCGTCGTCCGGCCACCACTGCCGCAGGTGGTCGGGACTGCTCACCACCTCGAAGACGATTTCGGGCGACGCCTCGACGTAGATCTCGCGCTCGATGGTGCCGAACTCCATGACAGACCTCCCGCAACGTTTGGTTGCGCATGACGCTACCCCGAGGTCCGGCCTGACGCAACCACTGGTTGCGCTTTGACGTCAGCGGGGCGCCATGGGGGCGAGGCCGAGGCCGGCGAGCGCCGCGGACCCGCGAACGGCGTGGTCGCCGCCGGCGAGCACCAGGGTCCGGGCCGCCTGGTAGCGGCAACCGCTCGCGTCGAACGCGGCAGCCGTGGCGAGCAGCCGCCGCCGGTCGTCGTCGAACAACGCGGCGGCCCGCTCCACGATGGCGGCGGCGACCGGGTTGCCGGCCACGACGGCCCGCGCCTCGGCCAGGCGATCCGCGGCGTCGGGGTTCCCGGCGAGCACGCTCGCCTCGGCGCGCAGCGCCACGTACCAGTGGAGCCAGATCCAGGTGACCCACTTCCACACGTCGGCGGGCTCGGGCGCCAGACGCTCCCACGCCTCCCCGGCCCGCCCGTGGTGCAGCATGAGCATGGCGTCGAAGACCGCGCCGTAGCCGTGGACATGCTCCGGCGGGGTCCCCAGCCGGCGCAGGACGGCGTCCCACTCGCGCCGGGCGTTGTGGTCGTCGCGCAGGCCGTGGATCATCGCCACACCCGCCACGGCCGGGCCGAGGACCGACCGGGCGGGGCTGCCGGCCCGCTGCCACGCCTCCAGGAACCGGGCGCCGCCGGTGAGGACCTCGTCGACGTTGCCCGCGAACGCGTCGGCCACCAGCAGCCAGCTCGTGGCGCGGTGGCCGACCTCGGCGAGCAACGGATGGTCCGCGAGCTGCCGGGCCCACCGGCGGGCGCCGGGCAGGTCCCCGGCGCCGAGGCCGGCCTCGGTGGCCATGCCGAGCGCGTCGATCAGCTCGTGGGTGCCGGCCGGAGTGTCCGGCGCGGCCGAGAGCAGCGTGATCCGGCGCCGCGCCGTGGCCGCGGCGGCGAACGCGTCACCGGCCCAGCTCCGGGCGCCGGTGAGCGCGTCGAGCGCGGCGGACTCGGCGAGCGGGTCCCCCGTGCGGTGGGCCAGCTCCACCGCCCGTTCGGCGCGGGCGACCGTCTCCGGCACGCTGTTCTCGGCCGGCCCCTGGGCGGCGCCGAACGCGTCGGTGAGCACCCCCGCCTCGGCCAGCGCCAGCGCGGCCCGGGCGGCCGGGTCGTCGCCGGCCAGCTCCCGCGCCTCGGCGATGAGCGCGACCGCCTCGGCCTCCGGCGTGAGGCGGGCGAACTTGCTCCAGAACCGGTAGGCGTTGGTGGCGGCGGTCGCCAGGTCGGTGGCGGCGCCGGCGGTGTCCCCCGCCCGGCGGGCGGCGTCCGCGGCGGCGCGCTGGAAGCGGTACATGTCGTCGCCGCGCATCCGGCAGCCGGCCACGGCCGCGGCCTGCCGGAGCATCGACGCGGTGTCGGCCGGGTCGTCCGCGAGCGCGGCCGCCTGCGCGAAACGCAGCTGCGACTCGCCGACCAGGTTGCGGGTGAAGGTCAGCTCCGCCAGGCGCCGGGCGAGGCGGTACGCGTCCGCGCGCTGCCCGGGCCGGTCGGCCGCCCACGCCAGGGCGGACCGGAGATCGTCCGCCACCGCGTCGAAGCGCACCCGCCAGTCCGCGCCGACCACCGCCAGGCCGGCGGCCTCGGCCAGGCACCAGCGCAGGTGCCGGGCGCGCGCGTCGTCCAGCTCGCCGGCCTCGGTGAGCCGCTCCGTCCCGTACTGGCGGATGGTCTCCAGCGCCCGGTACTCGGTGCCGCCGAGGGAGGCCGTCACCACCAGCAGGCTCTGCTCGGCGAGCCGGGCCAGCCCGTCGGCGACCACGCCCGCGTCGGACCCGGCGACCTCCGCCGCCGCCGCGACGGTGAACGGCGCCACGAACACCGACACCCGGCGCAGCAGCGCCCGGTCGGCCGGCTCCAGCAGGGCGTGGCTCCAGTCCAGCGCCGCCCGCACCGAGCGGTGCCGGTCGTCGGCGCGGGACCCGCCGGCGAGCATCCGGAGCTGGTCGGACAGGCCGGCCGTGAGGCCGTCGAGCCCGAGCGTGGACCAGCGGGCGGCGGCCAGCTCGATGGCCAGCGCCACCCCGTCGAGCCGCGCGCAGACCGCGGCGACGTGGTCGCGCAGGGCGGGATCGGGCGGCCGGCCCACCGCCGCCGCCCGCTCCAGGAACAGTGCGACGGCGTCGGACTCCCCGTCGCCGGCCAGGGACAGCGGCGGGACCGGGTACACCCGCTCGAACGGCACCAGGAGCCGGGCCCGGCTGGTCGCCAGCACCGCCACCCGGGGGCAGGCCGCGAGCAGCCGCTCGACGAACGGCGCCACCCCGTCCCGCACCTGCTCGCAGTTGTCCAGCACCAGCAGGGCGTGCCGGTCGGCCAGCGCGGCGACCACCGACTCGTCGATGGCGGCGCCGGGCTGCTCGCCGAGGCCGAGCGCGGCGGCGACCGCGGCCGCGACCACGGTGGCGCTCGGTTCGGTGACCGGGACCAGGTCGACGAACCACACCCCGTCGGCGTACTCGCCGGCCGACTCGGCAGCCAGCGTCAACGCGAGCCGGGTCTTGCCCACGCCGCCGGGGCCGACAGCGGTCACCTGCCGGTGGGTCTTGACGATCTCGGCCAGTTCGGCCCGCTCCCGGGCCCGGCCGACGAACGAGGTCAGCGGCGTCGGCAGGGCCGGTGCCGGGTGGGACCGGTCGGCGCGACCCAGCTCGGACGCGCGCTGGGCGAGCGCCCGCCGGTCCGGCAGCGCCAGCTTGCGCAGCAGCGAGGAGACGTGACTCTCCACGGTGCGCACCGAGATGAAGAGCCGTGCTCCGATCTCGGCGTTGCTGAGGTGCTCCCCCACCAGCGCCAACACCTCGGCCTCGCGGGCCGAGACCTCCCCCGTCGCCGTCACGGGTCCATTCTCGCCCACCCCCGTGCCGTCGATCCGTGGTGGTTTCCGTGGTCGGCACCGATGCCGGTACCGCCTCCCGCGGGCGAGGCTCAGGCGCAGGCAGATCGGTGACGGCGAACGGAGCGGCGGAGATGAACCCAGCGTCTGGTGTGCGGTCGTGGGCCGGCTCGGTCGGGCGGCTGCTGAGACAGCCGGTGCTTCGCCGGACCCTGCCCGGAATGCTGGTCTCCTCCCTCGGCGACGGCATGAGCATGGTCGCCGTGGCGTGGCTCGCGGTCCAGATCGCGCCGGCCGGCCAGGCCGGCGTCTGGACCGGGCTGGCCGTGGCCGCGTACGCGCTGCCGGCCCCGCTCGGCGCGGCCGTGCTCGCCCGGCTGGTGCGGAGGATGCGCGCCGCGCACCTCGTGGCGGCCGACGCCTCGGTACGGGCGACGGCCCTCGGCGCGGTCGCGATCCTGGCGGTGTCGGGGCTGCTGGACCCGGTGGCGTACGTGGCGTTGCTGGCGGTGTCCTCCCTGCTGCACGCGTGGGGGAACGCCGGGGCGTACACGCTCGTGGCGGAGGTGCTGCCGGCGGAGGAGGACCGGCTCACCGGCAACGCGCTGCTGTCCACGTTCGCGCAGGCCGCCTTCGTGGTCGGCCCGGCCCTGGCCGGCGGGCTGACCGCGCTGGTCGGCCCGGGCTGGGTGATCGCGGTCGACGCGGCGAGCTTCGCGGTGCTGGCCGTGGCCGGCTGGACGGTCCCGGCCCGGCGGGCCACCACTTTCGGCGTGCCGGCGGCCGAGCCGTCGGCGGGTGGCTGGCGCACCATCGCGGACCGGCCACGCCTGCTCGGGCTGATCGCGGTCACCTGCGCGTTCTTCTTCCTCTACGGCCCGGTCGAGGTGGCCCTGCCCGTCCACGTGGCCCAGGGACTGCACGGCTCACCGGGCCTGCTGGGTCTCTACTGGACGGTGTTCGGCGTCGGGGCGACGGCGGGCGCGCTCGGGGCTCCGCTGCTGCGGCGCCGCCCGCCCTGGCCGGTCGTGGTGGGCATCATCGTGGGCTGGGGCGCCGCCCTGCTCCCCCTCGGGCTCACCGACGCCGTCGCGCCCGGGCTGGTCGGGCTGGCCCTCGGCGGCCTGGTCTACGGCCCGTTCACCGCCATCTCCACGGCCCTGTTCCAGCGGGACACCCCACCGCGGGCCCTGAGCCGGGTGCTCGCCGCCCGCACCGCGCTGACCACTCCGGCCACCGCGCTGGGCACCCTGCTGGGCGGTCCGGTCGTCGCGGTGGTCGGCGGCCGGCACACCCTGCTGATCTCCGCCGTGCTCACGATCGCGCTGGGCGCCGGTGTCGCCGCCGCCCTGCGACCCACCCGGTTCGACCGGCAGCCCGCGCACCTGGGCAACGGCGGGAGCACCTCTACGATGCGAGCGTGATTCACGTCACTCCGGCCCGGAGGCCGTACCCGCTGCTCGCCGCCGCGCTCGTCCTGCTGGTGCTCGGCGCGGGTGTGGCCTGGGGAGTCGACGACGCGCTCGGGCTGAGCCACGCCCCCGCGGCCGTGCCGCACGAGGACGCCGCCGCCGCGCCCCGGCGGGTCGCCGCGCCGGCGCCGCCGCTGTCGTCCGTGGTCGTGCCCGACGAACCGCGCACCCGCAAGGCCGCGGCCGCGGTCGCCGACGCCCTGGCCGCGCGGGGCCTGCCCCGCCCGGCCGTCACCCCTGCCGCGCCGGCGCCGGCGGAGAGCACGACCCCGGCGAGCGCGACCGCACCGGACCCGTCGGCGGTGACCGTGCTGCGGGCGGCCGTGCGCCCCGCGCCGGGCGCGGCGCCGGAGTCCTACCGGCTCGGCGTCCGCGGGACCGAACTGGCCGTCGACGGGACCGACGTGGCGGGCGCCGCGGCCGGGCTGTACCGGCTCGCCGACCGGATCCGCTCCGGCGCCGAGGTGCTGCCCACCGCCGACGCGGGCCGGCTGGTCACGCCCCGGCTCGGCCTGCGGCTCACCGATGCCGGCTCGGTGGGCCGCGAGCCGGACCCGGCCGCCTTCGCCGCGGGCGACGACTACCGCCTGAACACCGACGTGGTCGGGCCGGCGCTCCTGCCGCGGGCGCCGTGGGTGGACGCCGGCGCGGTGGCCCGCGTCGGCGCGCAGTTCCGGCAGTTCGTCGACCACTCGGTGGCCCAGGGCTACAACGCCGTCGTGGTGCCGGGCTTCCTGGAGTACGTCACCTTCGCAAAGGTCGGCGACGGGCACGCGGTGTACCCGCCGGGCGACACCCACGTCGACCGTGCGCGGGCCATGGTCGCGGCGTTCGGCCCGGTCTTCGGGTACGCCGAGCAGATGGGCGTGAAGGTCTTCCTGCTCACCGACATGCTCGCCGTGTCGCCGCCGCTGGAGGCGTACCTGACGCGGACCGTCGGCGGGCTCGACGTGGCCGATCCCCGGCTCTGGGCCGTCTACCAGGCGGGGCTGGCCGAGCTGTTCGAGAGCATGCCGTTCGTCGACGGGCTGATGGTCCGCGTCGGCGAGGGCGGCGAGGTGTACGCCCAGGACGGCTGGGACTACTCCTCGAAGCTGGCCGTCACCACGGAGGCGTCCGTGCAGGCGATGCTGCGCGCGCTGCTGGACACCGCGGGAAGGGCCGGCCGGGAGGTCATCTTCCGGACCTGGACGGTCGGCGTGGGCGCGGTCGGCGACCTGCACACCAACCCGGAGTCGTACGCGCGGGTGCTCGGCGGTATCGACGACCCGCACCTGATCGTGTCCACCAAGTACACCCTCGGCGACTTCTACAGCCACCTGCCGCTGAACACCACCCTGCTGGCCGGTGCGCACCGCCGCATCGTGGAGTTCCAGGCCCGCCGCGAGTTCGAGGGGTTCGGCTCGCTGCCCAACGACCTCGGCCCGCTGCACCGCCAGGCGCTGCGGGCGTTCCTCGCCGCCAACCCGAGGGTCGAGGGCGTCTGGAACTGGACGCAGGACGGCGGCCCGCTGCGCGCCGGACCGATGTCGCTCTACCGGCAGGCCGGGTTCTGGCAGCTCTACGATCTCAACACGTACGCCGTGGCGCGGCTGGCCTGGGATCCGGACACCGACCCGGCGCAGGTCACGGCGGACTGGGCGTACCGCACGTTCTCCGCCGACCCGGACACCGTCGCGGCGATCGGGCAGGCCATGGCGCTGTCCCGGCCGGCGGTCACCCGCGGGCTCTACATCGGCCCGTACGCCGACCGGTCGGTGCGGGCGCTCGGGCTGGAGCCGCCGCCGATGATGTGGATCTTCGAGTGGGACATCCCGACCGGCGACTCGGCGGCCCTGGACAGCATCTACGCGGTCACCGGCGGCCGCGTCGAGGAGGCGATCGACGAGGGTGGACAGGCCGTCGCGCTGGCCCGGCGCATGCGGGACCTGGTGGCCGCCACCGATCCGGCGACCTGGCGGGACGCGGCGCTCCGCGAGCACTTCACCGGCACCCTGGACTACGAGGTGAACCTGTTCGAGGCGCTGGCCGCCTACCGGACCATGGTGCTGCGGCACGCGCAGTGGCTGGACACCGGCGCCCCTGCCGCCCACGACGGCTGGCGGGCCGCCGCGACCGCGTACCAGCAGGCGCGGGACGCGCACCGGCAGCGCTACGGCGCCGACCCGGACCTGCCCGCGTACAACTTCACGGCCGCCGACCTCGGGGCGGCACGCGCGGACCGGGACCCCGCCATGGCCTGGGCGGCCCGGGCGCTGCTCGCGCTGATCCTGGTGGTGGTGCTGCTCGGCCTGCGCGGGCGGGGGTTCGGCGCCGCCGCCGCGCGCGGGCTGCTGCTGGGCGCGGTCCGGCCGTGGCGGGTGGCCGCGCTGCCGGTGCCCCGGTCCGGGGCGGACCGGGTCCTCGTGTGGCTGGTCCCGGCCCTGGTCCTGGTGGCCAGCCGGCTCGTGTTCACGTGGTTCGCCGCCCCCGCGCACCTGCTGGTCAGCCTCGGCGGATGGGCGCTGTTCGCCCTCGTCGTCCGCGTCGCCGTCGGCCGGCGGGATCCGTTCCACCTGTGGGCCGTGGTGGGCGGCGTCGCGCTGCTGCGCAGCGTGCTGCTCCTGGCGGCGCTCGCCGGCCGCGGGCCGGGCGGCTACTGGTTCGCCTTCTGGACCGCCCCGGCCCTGCGCGCCGCCTACCTCACGGCCGCGTTCGCCGCGTTCGGCTGGCTGTTCGTGGCCACCGCCGTCGTCCTCCGCGACCGGTACGCCGTGCGGCGACGCCGGGTCGTCGGGCTGACCCTGACCGCCGCGGGCGTCCCGCTCGGCGTGCTGGCCGGTCTGGTCGCCGTGGTCGGCCTGGAACGCGCGTTGACGGTGTGGAACGACCAGCTGGCGCTGCTGCCCTGGGGCCTGTCCCGCATCCTCGGCATCACGGTCTACCTGGGCATTCCCGCCGACCTCGCGGGACGCGCCGCCGCCGTCGGAGCGGTCCTGGCCGGCGCCGGCCTGCTGCTGGCCGCCGGCCGGGGACGGCGGACGGCCGGACCGGCTCCGGCTTACGACCCGCCGGCACGGTGACCGGGACCGCACCGGCGGGCCCGGAGGGCCCGCGGCGGGCCGGCCCGGAGGTGACGCCGGGACGCGGTTGGGCCCGGCCGGGCGGGGTAGACCGCCCCGAGCGGCGGGGCCCTCCTCGGCCGGGTTCACCCGGTCTGGCCCCCAGAAGACGACTCGGGGGGCCCATGTCGGATGCGGCAGCGCGGGGCGGGCCGGCGGCGTCCGGCGACGTGGTCGAACTGCGGGTGCACGGGGCCTCCCGGGCGAGCGCCGGCCAGGTCCTGGACCTGCCGCAGGTCCAGCAGGTCGCGGGCGACCGCAGCGGCGGCTTCTACCGGCCCGCCCGCCGCAGGCCGGGCGCCGGCGGAGCCGAGCGGGTGACGCTGGAGGCGTACCGCTGGGCTGACCTGCCCGCCGGGACCGTGGCCCGGACCCTTTCGCTGGTGTTCCTGCTGCCGTTCATGCTGGTCAACGTGGCGATCTGGATGCGTCCGCCGGGCCGCGGCTCCGACGTGACGGTCCGGTCGCTGTGCCGGTTGCTGGCGCTCACGCTCACCGCGCTGTACGTCCTCGCGTGCGCCGGCGTGGCCCTGGACCTGATCGCGTGGAAGTGCACGGCGTCACCGCACTGCCTGGCCGGGCGCAGTTGGCTGTCCTGGCTGGGTGGGCGGCCGGTCGGGCTGCGGCTGGCGGTGCTGGCGCTGGTGCCGGCCGCCGCCGTCGGCCTGCTCTGGCGCGCCAGTACCCGCCCGGGGCGGGTGTTCGAGGCGTTCCGTGCTCCTGAGGCCGACGTGTCCGCCCATCAGCTCGGCACCGTCGGCCGGTGGGACTCCGAGCCGCTGGTGGGCCGGCTGCGCTCCATCCACGTCGCGGCGGCGTTCGCGACGCTCGACGTCACGCTGCTCGCCGCCCGGGCCGGACCCGGCGCCTCGGCCGGCACCCTGGCGCTGGCGGTCGTCACCGGGGCCGTCCTGGTCACCTGCGTCGTCCTGCTCTGCACGCCGCCGCTGATCGACCGGGCCGCCACGGACCGGCGACTCGACCGGGTCACCAGCACGCTGCGGACGGTCGCCCTGATCCTCACCGTCGTCGTCACGGCTCACGTCCTGGCCGGCCCGGCGCCGTGGCGCGAGGGTGGCGGCCTGCCCGGCTACGACGCGATCCTCACCTGGCTGTTCGTCACCCAGACGACGCTGCTGGCCGCCCTGGGCGCCGTGCTGCTGTGCCGCCGGGACCGCGGGCCGGACGGCACCCCGCTGCTCGGGCTGGGAGCGCTGGCGGTGGCGGCCGCGGCGATCAGCCTGGCGGTGGCGTACTCCGCCGAACTGGTCTACCGGGTGGCCGACTTCCTGGACCGCGACGCGCCGACGGCGGTGGCCATCACCGCCGGACCGCCGCGGGCGTACACCTGGGCGATCTTCGGCTTCTTCCGGGCCGTGCTGATCACGCTGGTCGTGGCGGGCCTGGTGACCCTGTTCTCCCGACCGCGCCGGCTTCGTGCCGCGGCGGCGATCGTCGCCCGCGACTATCCCGACCCGCCGCCGGAGGCCGGGCCGCGGCTGGGGCAGGTCCGGCAGGCGGTGGCGCGGGCGCGGTTCACCGAGATCCTCATACCGCTGGCCGTGGTCTACGCCTGCCTCGCCGGGATCGGCACGGCCACCACCACCCTCGGCCGGATGGAGGTGTGGCCGGGTGACGTCATCGAACGGTACGCGGGGGTGCCGGCCGACCTGGTCACCTTCCTCATCGCGTTCGGCAGCTGGGTGATCGCGGCGATCATCCTCGGCCTGGTGCTCGGCGCGATCTTCGCCTACCGGACCGCCGAGTTCAGGCGTCACGTCGGCATCCTGTGGGACCTCGGCACGTTCTGGCCCCGGGCCGCCCACCCGTTCGCGCCGCCCTGCTACGCCGAGCGCTCCGTGCCGGAGCTGGCCCGGCGCATCACCTTCCTGGTCGAGTCCGGCAACGCCGTGCTGCTCACCGGCCACAGCCACGGCTCGGTCCTGGCCGCCGCGACGATGCTCCAGTTGCCGCCCCGGGTCAGCAGCCGGGTCGCACTGCTCACCTACGGGTCGCCGCTGCGCCGTCTCTACGCCCGGCTCTACCCCGCCTACGTCGACGACGACGCCCTGCGCGAGATCGGCGCGCGGGTCGGCTGGCGGTGGTTGAACCTGTGGCGCGCGACCGACCCTGTCGGAGGCCGGATCTTTGCCGCCCACCCGCCGGCGGCGCGGGCCGGGGACCCGGCCGCGGCGGTGGACCGCCGGCTGCGGGACCCGGCCGCCGTGGTGGCGCCACCGGGCGACAGCGTCCCACCGCCGATCCAGGGGCACCGGCCCGGCGAGTCCGACCAGCCGTTCATCGAGGCGGCGCGCGAGCTGGTCGCGCGCCTCCGCGAACCGCCGGACCCGCCGGACGCCGTCGGCTGAGGCCCCACCCGGGTCAGTGGGCGGACCGCATCCAGTCCCGGTAGTGCGTGGGCGCCAGGTGTGCGTCCGGGCCCGCGATCAGCACGTCGCCGTCGACCACCGCGAACATGCCGGCCGCGTCGTCGATGACGACGTTCCGGTCGTCCCCCTGGGCGGCCAGGGTGACCCGGCCCAGCTCGTCGAGGGCGAAGACGTCCGGGCCGGCGACGTTGCGGATGCCGTTCAGGGGCGCGCCGGTGGCGACGTCGACGACCGCGTCGACCACGTCCGCGGCGGCCATCGGCTGAATGCGGGTGGCGGGCAGGCGAACCGTGGTGTCGTCGGAGGTCCAGGACAGGACCGCGTTCATGAACTCGAAGAACTGGGTGGCCCGCACGATCGAGTACGGCGTGGGCCCCTGCCGGAGCAGGTCCTCCTGGAGGGTCTTGGCACGGTAGTACTCGAGCTGGGGCACCTGGTCCACCCCGACGATCGAGAGGACCACCTGGTGCCGGACGCCGGCACGCTCCCCGGCGGCCAGCAGGTTGGTCATCGAGGTGCGGAAGAAGTCGAGCGAGGCCTCGTCGAAGGTCGGCGAGTTCGCCACGTTGACCACCACCTCGGCGCCCTCCAGCGCCTTGTCCAGCCCCCCGCCGGTGAGCAGGTCGACGCCGGTCGACAGCGCCGCGGGGACGGCCTCGTGCCCGGCCGCGGTCAGCTTCTGGACCACCTGCGAGCCGATCAGTCCGGTGCCACCGATGACTGTGAGCTTCATGGCTCTCACCCTTCCACGACGCGCCGCACGGCACGCCGGCTTCGTCGAGACGCCGCCTCGAACTCGGATAACTTCTGTCCGAGACTCTAATCGGATAGTCTTTGTCCGAGTCAAGAGGGGGTCCCATGAAGCTGTCCGGCGGGGTCGAGTGGGCACTGCACTGCTGCGTGGTGCTGACCACGGCGACCGAACCGGTGCCGGCGGCCCGGCTGGCCGAGCTGCATGACGTCTCCGGCAGCTACCTGGCCAAGCAGTTGCAGGCGCTCTCCCGCGCCGGCCTCGTGACCTCCGTCCAGGGCAAGGCGGGCGGCTACGTCCTGACCAGGGCTCCCGAACTGATCACGGTCCTCGACGTCGTCGCCGCCGTCGACGGCGACCAGCCCGCGTTCGTGTGCACCGAGATCCGCCAGCGCGGCCCGCTGGCCACACCGGCGGAGGCCTGCACCGGGCCGTGCCCGATCGCCCGCGCGATGGCCGGCGCCGACGCCGCCTGGCGCGCCGCCCTCCGGGCCGTCTCCATCGCCGACCTCGCCCGCGACGTCGACGAGGACTACGGCCCCACCGCGCTGGCCGGCATCCGCGACTGGCTGTCTTGACTCGCGCCCTCGGTAAGCTGTAGCTTACGTTCGTGGCTACTTACCGAACGGGCGACGGCTGGGACGCCCTGGGCGACCCCACCCGGCGCACCATCGTCGCCTGCCTGGCCGAGCGACCCCGTGCCGTCGGCGAGCTCGCCGACGAGCTGCCGATCAGCCGACCGGCGGTGTCCCAGCACCTCAAGGTCCTGAAGGACGCCGGGCTGGTCACCGACCAGGCGGCCGGCACCCGGCGGGTCTACCGGCTCAACCCGGCCGGTGTGGCCGCGCTACGGGACCAGCTCGACACGTTCTGGCACCGCGCGTTGGACAGCTACCAGAGCGCCGTCGAACAACCGACCGAGGAGACCCCATGACCGAGACAGAAGTCCCTGTGGTCCGCCGGCAGATCGTGGTCGAGGCGCCGCTGGAACGGGCGTTCACCGTGTTCACCGAGCGGTTCGGTGACTTCAAGCCGCCGGAGCACAACCTGCTCGGCGCGGCGATCGCGGAAACCGTGTTCGAGCCCAAGGTCGGCGGCCACATCTACGACCGGGCCGTCGACGGCAGCGAGTGCCGCTGGGCGCGCGTGCTCGCGTACGAGCCGCCGGACCGGGTGGTGTTCAGCTGGGACATCAGTCCCCGGTGGCAGGTCGAGACCGACCCGGACAACACCAGCGAGGTCGAGGTCCGCTTCGTGGCCGAGACCCCGCACCGCACCCGCGTCGAGCTGGAACACCGCCACCTCGACCGGCACGGCCCGGGCTGGCAGTCCGTCCGCGACGGCGTCAGCCACGACGAGGGCTGGCCGCTCTACCTCACCCGGTACGCCGCCCTGTTCACCGACCGCTGACCGCGGGCGCGGGGACGCTCCCGCCCGGTCGCGTCCCCGCACCGTCAACGGGCCGCTTCGCGGTCAGGTCCAGTAGAGCAGCCGGCAGGCCGGCACCCGGGCGGCCAGTTCCCGCTCGAACCAGGTCCGCAGCTCCGTCATCGTCTCCCGCGGGTAGACGTACTTCACCGCGCCGAACCTTCCGTACTTCCGGCGGCGGGACTCCTCGTCCATCTCCAGGCGGGTCCGCGGATACCAACCGAGCAGCACCTCCTTGCTGCCCGGCGTGAACCGGTGGGTGATCAGCTCGGCCGTCAGGTCCAGCCCGGCCAGCCCGCCCACGGCCGACGCCACCCGGTCGAGGAGCGCGCCGTAGTGCCGCCGCCAGTCGGGCACCGGCATGATCGGCGCGATGGTCAGTCCCACCGGGTAACCGGCGAGGGCCAGCCGGCGCAGGGCCGCGAGCCGGTCCGCCACCGTCGCGGTCCCGCCCTCCAGGCGCTCGCTGACCGGCGCGGCGTTGACGCTGAACCGCACCCGGGTACGCCCCCCGTGCGGCACCCCGACGAAGGTGTCCACATCGGCGTACTTGGTGGTCCAGCGCAGTTGCACCGGCGCGTCCCAGGCGGCGAAGTGCTCCACGGCCCGCCGCCAGCTCCCGGTCAGGTGCTCCAGGGCGAGCGGGTCCGTGTAGCAGGACGCCTCGAACGTGGTGCCCTCCCCGGCCCGCGCGGCGCTGCGGCTTGTCACGGTTCCCCGCCCGGCGTACGCGGCCAGCCCGGCGAGGATGTCGTCGAGGTCCGCGTACACCCGGGTCACCGGCGGGCCGGACAGCGACCCGGCGAGATAGCAGTACTGGCAGTGCGCCGGGCAGCCCTCGGCCAGGTCGACCCGCCAGTCCGCGCTCGGCGCGATCGGCTGCAGCGCCCGCCGCGACGGCGGGCTGACCACGATCGCCAGGGTGGCCTTGGCCCGCGCGTACGTCTCTCGCTCGGTCTCCCCACGCACGCCGGTCAGCCGGTTGGCGCGCAACCGCTCCACCTCGGTGCCCAGCGCCTCGACCCGGTCGACGACCCGCCGCCCGTGCGGGTGGTCGAGGGCCGCCGGAGTCACCACCACCCGGCGCGGCGTCCAGCGCCGGGCCGGCCGGGCCGCCGGCGCCAGACCGGTCAGGTCGCGCGTCGGCACCCCCTCACCGCTGGCGTCGTGCGAAGCCGGGGACACGTCCACGGCGAGCGGCTCGTCGACGTCGACGGAGTCGCTGTCCCGCCTCATCCGGCCCGCCTACCCGCTCCCCCTCCCGTCAACCCGTGGAGCTGGTCCTGGCGGGTCGGGCATGTCTCGACCGGCGGCGGGTAACGCCACGTCCCCGGTGCCGCGCGCCTGCCGGACCGCAGGCGGGCGTGGAGATCGACTGGACAGGAGACGGGCATGTCGCACCAACCCGGCGTCGCGGAGCCGCCCACCGTCCGGCGTACCGAACTCCAGCGGCATCCGGCCTCGGTGCCGGGTCGGCTGATCGTGCAGACCCTGTTCGAGATCCCGGTCGGGCTGGCGTCGGGGCGGCACCGGCACCCCGGCGAGGAGGTGGGGTACCTCATCCACGGGGTGATCGCCATGGAGTTCAACGACCGGCCCACCCTGACGGTCCACGCCGGGGAGCCGTTCCTGATCCCACCCGGAGTCGTCCACAACGCCCGGAACATCACGGCCGACGTCACCACCATGATGCTCTCGACGTACCTGGTCGACGAGACGCAGCCCCTGGTGACGCCGTGTGACTGACGGACCGTCGACCGAAAGGACCGATCATGACCAGCACCTCCGCGCGTCCCACCGTCGTCCTGGTGCACGGCGCATTCGCCGACAGTTCCAGCTGGAACGGGGTGGTGGAGCGGTTGATCGCCGCGGGCGTCGCCGTGAAGGCGGTGCCCAACCCGCTGCGCGGCATCGCCGAGGACGCCGCGTACGTGGCGAGCGCCCTCCAGCAGACGCCGGGCCCGGTCCTCGCGGTGGGGCACTCCTACGGCGGAGCCGTCATCACCAACGCCGCCTCGCGGGTCGACAACGTCGTGGGCCTGGTCTACGTCGCCGCCTTCGCCCCCGAAGACGGCGAGACGCTGATGGACATCGAGGGTGGCTCGAAGGACAGCGTGCTGACCTCGGCGCTGGTGCCGGTGCAGTATCCGACCGCCTCGGGGACCGAGGCGGAGTTCCTCATCGACCCGGCGAAATTCCACGACGCGTTCGCCGCCGACCTCGCCGAGAAGGACGCGACGGTCATGGCGGCCACCCAGCGCCCGGCCTCCTCGCTGGCCTTCTCCACGCCCACGACGAACCCCGCCTGGAAGAGGCTTCCCTCCTGGGCGGTCGTCGCCACCGGCGACCGGGCCGCCGGCAGCGACGCGCTGCTCCGGATGGCCGAGCGTGCCGGCGCCACCATCACCCGGGTCGAAGCCTCCCACGTCGTCATGGTCAGCCAGCCCCAGGCGGTCACCGACGTCATCATGCAGGCCCTCGACGGCGTGTCCCGCTGACCGCAGCCGTGCGGCCGCGGCGCGCCTGCCGCGGTGCCGGCGCGCCGCGTGGGTTCACGCCGGCAGGTCGAGGCGGGCCAACTGGCCCCGGTTGGCCACGTTGAGCTTCGGGAACGCGCGGTAAAGGTGATAGCTGACAGTCTTCGGGCTGAGGAAGAGCTGTGCCGCTATCTCCCGGTTCCTCAAACCCGCGTGAGCCAGCTTGACGATCTGCAACTCCTGCGGCGAGAGCGCCGCGAGCAGGTCGACGGCAGCGGCGGACGGTGTCTGCTCGCCGGCGGCACGCAGCTCCGCGGCCGCCCGGTCGGCCCACGGCTGTGCCGGCAGCCGTTCGAAGATCTCCCGCGCGGTCCTCAGGTGCGACCGGGCCTGGTTCTTGCGCCGGTCGCGGCGCAGCCGCTCGCCGTACGACAGGTGAGTACGGGCGACCTCCCACGGCCGTGAGCCGTCCGCGTGCGCGCGCAACGCCGCCGCGAAGTGGTGGTCCGCGAGGTCCGTGTCCGTGGTGAGCATGCCCTGGCAGCGGTGCCATACGGCCCGCGCCCAGTCCTGTCCGGCCGCGTCGGCGAACGCCCCGAACCGGTCGCCCGCCGCGCGGCCGCGCTCCGGATCGCCGAGGCGAACGGCGCACTCAACCTGGTCGGGTGCGAAGTAGACGGCATGGGCCTGGTGCCGCACCGGCCCGTCCAGGGCGGCGTCGAGCCGGGCCAGCGCCTCGGCGGTGCGGCCCTGGGCGAGGTCCAGCATCGCTCGGGCCCAGACTGCCCAGGCGAGGCCGTTGGCGATGCGGTGGGTGGCGAAGCCGTCCTGGCACTGGGCGCTGAGGCGCAGGCAGGTGTCCTCGTCGCCCTGCACGGCGGCGATCCAGGCGAGCACGCCCTCCAGATATCCGGCGCGGTTCGGCTGGCCGGTGTCGGCGGCCAGCTGCAGGCCTTCGGTGGCCGACGCGACCGCGTTGCGGAACTGTCCGAGATACAGCTCGGCGGTGGCGAGGGTCACGTGCGCGAGTGGCAACCAGCCGACCGCGCCGGCGGCGCGGCAGTCGTCGACGACCTGCCGGGCGATGCTGCCGCCGGCGGTGAAGTCGCCGACGATGCCCGCCACGAACGCGGCGTTGAGCCGCAGGCCGTAGGCGCCACGGCTCCGCAGCCCCGCGGCGACCAGCGAACGCATCACGGGCAGGGCCCCCACCGGGCCGGTGGTGAGCAGGGTGGCGGCTCCGGTGACGGCGGAGACCGCCGGTGCCAGGCTCTCCGGGGCAGGGCCCAGCTTCGCCAGCCGTTCGGCGGCGTCGGCCACGCGGGGCGGGTCGCTGAGCTGCCAGGCGTTGCGGGCCGCGTCGATGAGCACGGTACGCGCACCGACGGGATCCACGTCGGACAGTGCCGTGGACGCCGTCACCAGCAGGTCGTGTGCCCGGGCGGCGTCGCCGGAGTCGAAGGCGACCCGGGCCCGGAGTTCGTGGTAGCGGGCGGCTCGGAGCGGATCGGCGGGAGCCGCGCCGACCCGGTCCAGCAGGTGCTGGGTACGGTGCTGCTGTCCGGCATCGTTCGCCGCGACCGCGGCCGCGATCAGCCGGCGACCGCGCAGCCCGGGATCGGCGGTCAGCTCGGCGGCGCGTTCCAGTGCCGCCGCTGCCGCGGCGTATCCGCTGCGGCCCTGCGCCCGCTCGGCGGCGAGTTCGAGCGCGCGGGCGGTGGTCTCGTCGGGGCCCGTCGCCGCCGCGGCGAGATGCCAGGCCTGTTGGTCCGGCTCCGCGGCGACGGCCTCGGCGAGCGCCCGGTGCACGGCCAGCCGCTCGATCCCGGCCTGCTGGTAGGCGACGGCCCGCAGCAACGGATGGGTGAAGACCACCCGGCCGCCGGACACCCGCAGCAGGTCGGCCTGCTCGGCCTCGGCCAGGGCGGCGCGCAGCGCGTCGCGGGAGATCCCCCGGGTGGCGGCGGCGCGCAGCAGGTTGCCGAGTTCGGCTGCCTCGTCGGCGGCGGCGATGGCGAGCACGGCACGCGCGGTCGGCGCCAACCGGGCGATGCGTGTACCGAAGGCGTGCTCGAGCCGCTTCGACAGCGGCAGCGGCGCGGGCAGGTGCGTCTGCTCCGCCGCCACGTGCGGCAGCTCGCGCAGTGCCAGCGGGTTGCCGCCGCTCTCCCGGATGATCCGTTCCCGCGCCGCGTGGTCCAGACCGGGAGACCAGCGGTCGAGCAGGGCGCCGCAGGCCGAGGCGCCGATCCCGGCCAACCGGTGCTCGGGCAGACCTGCGGGATCGAACCCGGGACGCGCCGCGAAGACCATCGCCACCGCGTCGGCGTGCAACCGCCGGCCGACGAAGCGCAGCGTCCGCGCGGAGGACTCGTCGAGCCAGTGCGCGTCGTCGACGAGGCAGAGCACCGGCTCGTCCTCGGCCAGGTCGCCGAGCAGGGTCAACGCGGCGGCGCCGATCAGCAGCGGGTCCCGGCCGGCGGCCGGCTCCACCCCGAGCGCACCGAGCAGGGCGGTGCGCTGCAGGTCGGGCAGCGCCTCCGCGCGGCCGAGCACCGGGTGGAGCAGGAGGTGGAGGGAGGCGAACGGTATCTCCGCCTCGGACTCGACCCCGGCGCAGCGCAGCACGGTCAGCCCCGGGCCGGTGGTGACGTGGTCCAGCAGCGCGGACTTGCCGATGCCCGGATCCCCGATCACCACGAGCGCGGCGCTCCGGCCGGCGCGTGCCTGCTCGACGGCGGTCCGCAGGACGGCCAGGTCAGCGTCGCGGCCCACCAGCATGGGATCGGAAACTACACCAGTCACCTGTCCGGTACCCCACGGGAATGGATCTTCATAGCGTCGGCGCATGCCTTCCGTACCCGTCGTCGAGGTCAGCGAGGTGACCCGGCGCTACGCCAACGGGGTCACCGCCCTCGCCGGTGTCTCCGTCAGCTTCGACACCGGATCCTTCACCGCCGTCATGGGGCCCTCCGGCTCCGGCAAGTCGACCCTCCTGCAGTGCGCGGCCGGCCTGGACCGGCCCACCTCTGGCCGGGTCAGCCTCGCCGGGCAGGACCTGACCGTGCTCAGCGAGCGACGGCTGACCCTGCTGCGGCGCGACCGCATCGGCTTCGTGTTCCAGTCCTTCAATCTGATGCCGGCCCTCACCGCCGAACAGAACGTCGCCCTGCCACTGCGGCTCGCGGGGCGCCGCCCCCGCCGCGCGGATGTGCTCGCCAGCCTCGCCGCCGTCGGTCTCGCCGAGCGCGGCGGACACCGGCCGGGCGAGCTCTCCGGCGGGGAGCAGCAGCGCGTCGCGATCGCCCGGGCGCTGCTGACCGCGCCAGCGGTGCTCTTCGCCGACGAGCCGACCGGCGCGCTGGACCGGCGCTCCGGTGAGCAGGTGCTGCGGTTGCTGCGTGAGGTGGTCGACCAGCGCCGCCAGACCGTCGTGATGGTCACCCACGACGCGCACGCCGCCGCGTACGCCGATCGGGTTCTCTTCCTCGCGGACGGCCGCATCGACGGCGAGATCGTCGCGCCGACCGCGGAGGCCATCATGATGCACATGGCGCGGCTGGGGGCGGCGGCATGCTGACAACGCTCGCGCTGTCGACGCTGCGGATCCGTTGGCGGTCCTTCGTCGGCATGTTCGTGGCTCTGGCTCTCGGGTCGGCGCTGGTCGCCGCGCTCGGCCAGGTCCTGGCCACCACGGTCGGCGCGGCCGACCGTGGACCGCAACGCTACCGGGACGTCCCGGTCGTCGTGGTGGGTGTCGACGAGCTGAGCGTGCCGACCGGGCACGGCGGGGAGACGGTGCCGCTGGCGCTGCCGCAGGGGGTTCCCGCCGCACTGGCGACCACGTTGCCGCACGCGGTCGCCGACCGGATCTTCCCGGCGACGCTCGCCACCGGGCCCGGCGGGAGTGTTGGGCGCCCCTGGTCGGCCCTACCCGCCGCGGCGCAGCACCTGGTCGCCGGCCGGGCGCCGACGACCGATGACGAGATCGTTGTCAGCGAGGGCGCCCGACCGGGCGACCGGGTGCAGGTGGTCACGGCGGCGGGGGTACGCCCGTACACCGTCGTCGGCGTCAGCAGCACCGCCCGCGAGGTCTCCCTCTTCTTCACCGACGTCCGCGCCGCGCAGCTCTCCCCGCGCGTCGACGCGCTCCTCACCTGGCAGCCGGAGGCCGACGTCCGCGCGGCGGTCGGTACGCGGGCCCGGGTGCTGGTCGGCGAGGAACGTGCCCGGTTGGACCCGAACCGGGAGAGTGACGCCGATGCCCGCAACAACGCCAACACCATCGCCGGCATCGCCCTCGGGTTCGCCATCTTCATCTCGATCGCCGTGGTGGCCGCGACCTTCGCGTTCGCGGTCGGCCAGCGGCACCGGGAGATGGCGCTGTTGCGGGCGACCGGGGCCACACCGGGCCAGATCCGCCGGATGGTCTACCTCGAGGCGCTGACCATCTCCTTCTTCGCGGCCGCAACCGGCGCGGTCGCGGGCCCGTACGCCGCCCCCGCCGTCCTCGACTGGCTCGTCGCGCGCCGCATGGCCCCGGACTGGATCGACTCGGTCAGCGGTTCCTCCGTACCGGCCTACCTCTCCTTCGCCGCCGGCATACTCGTCGCTCTGCTCGCCGCGGTCACGGCCGCGTGGCGGGCCAGCCGGGTCCGGCCGGTCGAGGCGCTGCGCGACGCCCCGGCGCAGGCCCGGCCGATGCCGCTCAGCCGATGGGTGCTGGGCCTCGGAACGCTGGCCACCGCGCTGGTCTGCATGGCGATCACCGCCGTCGCGGATCCCGGCTCGGCGACCAACCGCAAGACGTACATGCCCGTGCTGATGCTGCTGATCGCGGCCGCCGCGCTGCTCGCCCCCGCTGTGGTCCGGCCCACCGCCCGGCTGCTGACGCGGCCGTTCGAGCGGGTGGGCGGCACCGTCGGAATGCTGGTGGCGGCCGCCGCGACGAGCTCGGCGCGGCGGACGGCGGCGCTCGCGACGCCCGTACTGCTGACCGTGGTCCTGCCCGCGGCGCTGCTCACCGCCTCCGCCATGACCGACACCGCGAGAGCGGCGGCCGACGCGCAGTCGGTGCGGGCCGACTACCTCGTGCTGCCGGACGGCACCGCGGGGCTCGACGTCGAGCTGACGGCCCGCCTGCGGGCCGTTCCCGGTGCCGACGTGTCGACAGTGACCGAGAGCAGCGTCTACACGCTCGAGGGCGACATGGTGCTGATCCAGCGCCCGACGCAGGGCGTGGAGTCCGTCCCGGACGACGCGATCGTCCCGGAGCCGGACTGGGGATACCGGGTGGGTGACACGGCCCGGCTGTGGCTGGCCGACGGCACCGAGGCCCGGTTGCGCGTGGTGCGGCTACTGTCCCCCGGGGCGGGCGCGGCCGCACTCGTGAGTCCCCGTAATGCCCGTGCCGGGCTGCCGTCGACGGCCCTGGTCGACGTGCGGCCCGGCGACGACCCGGCGGCCGTGGCGGCGGCACTGCGCCGAGCCGTGGAGGGGCACCGCGCCCTGGTGGTCAGCAAGCGGCAGTGGTCGGCCGCGACCGCCGCCGGACGGGCGAGCGCGAGCCGCCTCGGACTGCTGATGGTCCTCGGGATCCTGCTGACCTACACCACGATCGCGCTCGTGAACACCCTGGTCATGGGTGCACCGGACCGCGCCGGCGAGCGGCGCACGCTGCACCTGCTCGGCGCCGACCGTGGCCAGGTGCTCCGTTACGCGCTGGCGGAGTCCCTGGTGGCCGTCGGCGTCGGCGTGGTGCTCGCGGCAGCCGTCGCCGCGGCGGGGCTGAGCGGACTGTGGGTGGCGCTGCTCCGGGTGGCCGGACCCGTTCCGCTCGACGTGTCGTGGACGGTGCTGGGCGCGGTGGTCGCGGGCTGCGTCCTGATCGCCACGGTCCTGCCGGCCCTGCTCGAGCGAGCCGCCCACTCACCGACCGCATCGAGGGCGGAGCCGCCAGCGTGACGCCAGGCCGGACGCGGCCGGGGGTCGGCACCGTGGCCCGGGCCTCGGCAGGGTCACCGGCACAGCGCGGTCAGCGCGGGCACCACGTCGGAGGGCGCCGGCATCGCGGCCATCTCGTCGCGTACCTCGCCCGCCGCCTTCCTGAGCTCCGCGTCGGTGATGAGCCGGGTCAGGACGTCCGGTGTGATGGCCCGGGCGGCCACCGCGAGACCGGCGCCGCGCCGCGTGACCACCTCGGCGTTGTGCCGCCGGTCGCCGGGGCCGGGCACGACGAGCTGCGGCACGCCCGCGGCCAGCGCGCCGAGCACGCTGCCCGCCCCGCCGTGGTGCACGCACGCCGTCGCGTACGGGAGCACCCGGTCCAGCGGCACGCGGCCGACGGTCCGGACGTTCTCCGGTAGCCGCGGCAGCCGGCCGGGCGGCCGGACGAGCACGATGTCGGCGTCCACCGTGGGCGCGGCCGCGACGATCGCCGCCGTCGGGTCGCCGCCACCCGGGCCCGCGACGGTGCTGCGGCTCACGATGATCCGCGGCCGCTCCCCGGCGCTCAGAAGCCAGGCCGGCACCGTACCGCCGCCCGAGCACGGCACCGCCCGCATGGGCAACCCCGGTCTCGGTCCGGTGAGGCTCGGCGGTGACACGGTGATCGTGGCGGCCGGCGTGCCGATCCGGTACCGCCTCATCGGCCCGCTCGCCGCCACGGCCGCGACGAGATCGGCGGCGGGGAACAGGTTGTTCTCCTGCAGGACGCCGGGAACCCCGACCCGCTCGGCGGCGATGCCGCCGGCCACACCCAGCGGCTCGTAGACGACCAGGTCGGGCCGTTCGCGCCGGGCCAGCGCGGCCACCGCGTCCACGAACGTGGCGTTGGCGGCGCCGAACAGCTCACCGACGACCGCGGTGCCGGCACGCCCGGTGAGTTCCCGGCGGGCCAGCAGGGGATGACGCAGCAGCACCCGGCCGGCGATCCGGCCGAAGGCGAACCCCGGCGCGACGTCGTGCGCCGCCAGGCCGCCGAGGTCGACGTCGAGCGCGTCGCCGCCACTCGCGACCAGCACGTCGTGGCCGGCGTCCCGCCAGGCGCGGGCCAGCGGGAGCAGCGGCAGCAGATGCCCCTGCAGCGGCGCGGAGACGACCAGGACGCGCATGCCCCATTGAAACCCGACGGCGGCGCCGCCTAATGTGACCTGCATCACTACTTTACGTCTGCTTCGCCGGCGTCGAGCGCCCCACCCACGGCGTGACCGTGCTGTTCGACGTGCACGCCCTCGCCTTCGAGGGCCCACCACCCTGGCTCTGATCGCTACCGGTCCGTGCCGGTGTCGACCAGGCCGCACTCGTAGCCGAGGATGACCGCCTGCACCCGGTCCCGCAGGTCCAGCTTCGCCAGGATCCGGCCGAGGTGCGTCTTGACCGTGCTCTCGGAGACGAAGAGCGCCACCGCGATCTCGCTGTTCGACAGCCCTCGCGCCACCAGGGTGAGCACCTCGCGCTCGCGCTCCGTCAGCGCCCCGAGCCGCGCGTCGCGGTCGGAGCGGGTCGGGGTCTTACCGAGGTAGTGGGCGAAGAGGCGGCGGGTGACGCTGGGCGCGGCCACCGCCTCGCCGGCGGCCACCACCCGCACGGCGGAGATCAGGTCGGCGGCGAGCGCGTCCTTGAGCAGGAAGCCACTCGCGCCGGCCCGCAGCCCGGCCAGCACGTACTCGTCCAGGTCGAAGGTGGTCAGGATGATCACCCGGGCCGGGTGGGGGCCGAAGCGGATCCGCCGGGTGGCCTCGATGCCGTCCAGGCCCGGCATCCGCACGTCCATCAGGACCACGTCGGGCCGGGTGCGGGCCACCACGTCCAGCGCCTGTGCGCCGTCGGCGGCCTCCCCGACCACCTCGATGTCGCCGGTCTCCTCCAGCACCAACCGGAACCCGGTGCGCACCAGCGTCTGATCGTCGACCAGCGCCACCCGTACGCTCATCGCGGTACCGAGGTGATCTCGCGCGCCTGCAGGGGCAGCGTGGCGCACAGTCGGAACCCGCCGCGGTCGGACCGGCCGGTTTCCAGTTCCCCGCCGAGCATCTCGACGCGCTCGGCGATGCCACGCAGCCCGTTGCCGCGCCCGTCCGCGCCGTCCGCCGGACCCGTGCCGTCGTCGGTCACCTCCACGCGGAGCCGTCCGGGCGCAAAGGCGAGCCGCAGCACCGCGGCGGCGCCCGGGCCCGCGTGCTTCAGCGTGTTCGTCAGGGCCTCCTGCACGATCCGGTACGCGGACAGATCGACCGCCGCGGGCACCGCTGCCGGCACCCCGTCGACGTGCAGCTCGATCCGCATGCCGGTGGACCGCAACTGGTCGATCAGCCCGGGTAGCGCGTCGAGGCCCGGCAGTGGGTTGAGGCGCGGGTCCTCGGCCGGCTCGGTGCGCCCGGCGGCGAGCAGCCGGCGCATCTCGGCCAGCGAGGCGCGTCCGGTGGTGATCACATGCTGCAGCGCGGTGGCGGCCCGGTCAGGATGCCGGTCGAGCGCGGCCGAGGCGCCCTGCGCCTGCACCACCATCACCGAGATCCCGTGCGCCACCACGTCGTGCAGCTCCCGGGTGATCCGGGCGCGCTCGGCCGCGACCGCCAGCGCCGCCCGTTGCCGCTCCTCCCGGGCCAGGTCGGCGGTCCGCTGCTCGACCGCGGCCAGGTGGGCGCGCCGGCTGCGCATCGCGTCGCCGACGGCGTACGCCGCGACCAGCAGCAGCCACAGCTCCATCATCGCCTGGCCGACGCTGACCAGTCTGTCGACCGAGACCACCGGCTCCGGTGCCGGTCCGATCCTTTCCTGGACCGACGCACCCTCGACCTGCCCTCGCGCAACCTGCCCTTGCACAACCTGCTTGCCGGACCGCGCGTAGTCCTGCCGCTCGACATAGATCTGGCCGCTCAGCATCGTCGCGTAGGTCAGGAGCATGGTGAGCGCGAGCACGGCGAGCGAGACCCGCCGGCTCCGGGCCATCGCCGCCACGGTGTACAGGACCAGCGGAAGCGCCAGATCGAGCACCTGGAACTTGGTGTCCTTGAAGACATGGCCGACCGCCCCGGCCCCGGTGAGGGCCAGGGCCAGCGGGGGATGGTGTTGCCTGATCAGGAGGCCGGCAACGATCAGTGCGGCGAAAATCCACCACAGGCGGTCCCCGGGGGGAGCCGTCTTGCTCAGATACTCCTTGGCGGAGGCCGGGTTCGTCGGGGCCAGGAACTTCATCACCAGCCCGGGCCCCACGGTCAGCACGATCAGCACCACCGACAGGGCGGCGTCGGTCAGGAAGTGGCGCGGCACGAACCGGGGCACATTCCCATGGTAGGGAGCGTCGGCTCCGGCGGCGTCCGACCCAGGTGCTACGTCCGCGGTATCGGCGGTCGCCGAAGGACCGACTCCGGTCCGACGAATTCCATCTCGCCCGCGGCCACCGTGAAGCCATGACCAGAACAACGTCCACAGTGTTCCTCATCGCGCTGCTCGCGGTCGGGGCCGGGACCGCCGGATGCGATCCCGGCGGTGCCGCCTCCGGATCGTCGGGCCCGTCGGCGTCCGCCTCGGGGAGCCGGCAGCATCTCCTCGCCCTCGGCCAGGAGTGGGTCCAGTGCATACGCGCCCACGGCCTGCCCCGGATGCCCGACGCCGAGCTCAGCCAGGACGGCTACCTCCAGATCGCACCTCAGGCCGGGTACGACTGGAAGGCGGACCTGCGGAACCATCCGACGACCATCGACGCGTGCAAGTCGATCGAGGATCGGTATCCGCCGAACGCGTTCCGCCCCAAGGAACAGTTCTCGGCCGCGGACCTGGCCAAGCTCGCCGAGTACGCCAAGTGCATCCGCGAGCACGGCATCCCCGAGTTCCCGGATCCGAATGCCGCCGGCGAATTCGACCTCACCGGAACCTCGCTGGCGAACGGGATCCCGGAGCAGCAGATGAGCCCGGCGGCGCGGGCGTGCCAGCAGATCTGGACCGGGGACGTCCGCATCACGGACAACGGCGGTACCGTGCACGGCGGCGGAGGGAAGAAGTGAGCCGCCGGCGCGGTGCCGGCACGGTGCTCGCGGTCGCGGTGGCCGCGCCGCTCGCCGCCGGCGTGGCCTACGCCGCCCACTCGCCGAGCTCCCCGGCGACACCCACCGCCTCGGTGGCGGTCGGAACAGCCAGGGTCACCAAGGGCACGCTCGCCGAGCGGGTCCAGATCGGCGGCGTGCTCGGCTACGCCGGCGCCTACCTCGTCGACCATCAGGGCGCGCCGGGGGTGCTGACCGACGCCCCCCACTCCGGCGACACGATCGGCCGCGGCGGCGTCCTCTACCGCGTGTCCGACGCGCCGGTCCGCCTCCTGCTGGGCAGCGTTCCTGCCTACCGCGACTTCCGATCCGGGATGAGCAACGGACCCGACGTGCGCCAACTCGAGGCCAACCTGGTCGCCATGGGCTTCGACCCGCACCACCGGATCACCGTCGACCGGCACTTCTCCGCCGCCACGGCGGCGGCGATCCGACGCTGGGAAGCGTCCTGGGGACGGCCGGCGTACCAGCGCACGGGCCGGCTCGGCCAGGGCGAGATCGTCTTTCTGCCCAACCCGCTGCGGGTGACCCAGATGCAGGTCCGGGTGGGCGGGACGGTCGGGCCCGGGACGACCGTGCTCACCGGAACGTCGACGAGCCGGGCGGTGATCGCGCAACTGGACACCGGGCAGCGCAGCACCGTACACGTCGGGGACCAGGTCGAGGTCACGCTGCCGGACGCCGAACCGATCCGCGGCCGGGTCACCGCCATCGGCGAGGTCGCGACGGCGCCCTCGGCCGAGGCGGGCGACGGCCCGCAGCAGCCGGCGAACCCGGACATGGCGACGGTCCCGCTGACCATCGCGGTCCGCCTGCCCCGCGGCTCCGGACTGGACCAGGCGCCGGTGACCGTCGACATCACCACCGGCACCCGCCCCAATGTCCTGCTGATGCCGATCGCCGCACTGCTCGCCCGGCCCGGTGGCGGCTACCAGGTCCGCCTGAGCGGCGGGAGCGCGGTCCAGGTGGAACCGGGCAGATACGACGAGAGCACCGGCCAGGTGGAGGTCGTCAGCGGCCTCACCGCCGGCCAGACCGTGGAGGTGCCGGCGACATGACCGCCGTCCTGGAGCTGATCGACGCGCGCAAGGTCTACCCGGGCACGCCACCGGTCGAGTCGCTGCGCGGTGTCACCCTCGCCGTGCACACCGGCGAGCTGGTCGCCGTGGCGGGCGCGTCCGGGTCGGGCAAGACCACGTTGCTCAACCTCGCCGCCGGCCTGGACCGCCCGTCCGGTGGCTCGGTACGCATCGCCGGCCACCCGGTCGAGAAGCTGCGCGACCGGCAGCTCTCCGGCGTGCGTGCGCACCTGCTCGGGGTCGTCTTCCAGCAGTTCTTCCTGCTGGAACGGCTGAGCGCGGCCGACAACGTGGCCACCGGCCTGCTCTACCGCGGGGTGCCGGCCGCGGAACGCCGCCGGGCCGCGCACGCCGCGTGCGAGCGGGTCGGCCTGGCCCACCGCGCCCACTCCCCCGCCGCTCATCTGTCCGGCGGCGAACGGCAGCGAGTGGCGATCGCCCGCGCGCTGGTCGGCCGGCCTGCCGTGGTGCTCGCCGACGAACCGACCGGCAACCTGGACTCCGTCACCGGCGCCGAGATCGTCGAACTGCTGCGCGAGCTCAACGACGACGGCGTCACCATCGTCGTGATCACCCACGACGAGCGGGTCGCCGCGGCGATGGGGCGCCGCATCCAGTTGCGCGACGGCCTGGTGGTAGCAGACAGCGGCGGTGCGTCGTGAGGTCCCGCCTGCGCGTCGCCGACCTGCTGCCGGTGAGCACGGTGGGGCTGCGGTCGCGGCCCGGGCGGGCGGCGCTGTCCATCCTCGGGGTGGCGATCGGGATCGCGGCCATGGTGGCCGTGCTCGGCGTCACCCGGTCCAGCCAGTCGGACGTGCTCGCCCGCATCGACCGGGTCGGCACCAACCTGCTCACCGTGGCCAACGGCAAGACCATTCGCGGGGAGGAGGCCGAGTTGCCGGTGACCGCGGGCACGGCCGTGGCGCGTACCGATGGGGTGCTCAGCTCGGCGGCCACCGCGACCCTCGACGAGCGCATCTACCGCAACGACCGGGTTCCCTCCGGCCGGACCGGCGGGCTCTCCGTGCGGGTCACGGACCCGGCGTTGCTCGCCACGCTGGACGCCGCCGTGGTGGACGGCCGCTTCCTCGACGCGGCGCTGGCCCACTATCCGGCCGTGGTGCTCGGCCACTACGCCGCCACGTCACTGGGCATCCGCGATGTCACCGGGAACCCACAGGTCTACCTCGGCCACCGCTGGTACACCGTGGTGGGCATCCTGGCGCCGGTCGAGCTGGCGCCCGAACTGGACGCGTCGGCACTGATCGGCGCGCCGGTGGCGGCCGCGCAATTCGGGTACGACGGCAAACCGACCCGGATCTTCGTACGTGCCCAGACCGAGCGCACCGACGAGGTGGCCGGCCTGCTGGGGCGGGCGGCCAACCCGGCCCACCCCGAGGAGGTCGCCGTGAGCCGGCCCTCCGAAGCGCTCACCGCCCGGCTCGCGGTCACCGGCGGCGCCACTGTCCTGCTGCTCGGCCTGGGCGCGGTGGCCCTGCTGGTCGGCGGCATCGGCATCGCCAACGTGCTGGTGATCTCGGTCCTGGAACGGCGCGGCGAGATCGGGCTGCGCCGGGCGCTGGGCGCCACCCGGCGGCACGTCGCGGCCCAGTTCCTGGTCGAGTCGCTGCTGCTGGGCGCGGGCGGCGGCGCGGCGGGGGTGCTGCTGGGCGCCACGGTCACGTACGCGATGGCCACCGCCCGCGGCTGGCAGACGCTCGTACCGGTCGCCGCGGTCGGCGCCGGGCTGGGCGCTGCCGTCCTCATCGGCGGGCTGGCCGGTGTCTACCCGGCGCTGCGGGCCGCCCGGCTCTCCCCGGCGACGGCACTGCGCACCGCTTGAGCGCAGCGCGAGACCACCGAACGGGGGACGAGCCCCGGTCGACCGCAGATCGGTCGACCGGGGCTCGTCGGTTGCGATCGGATCACCTCGGCGAGGGCCCGCAGCTGGGAGTTGGAACCGACGATGAGACCCGAAGAGGCCGCCACCCATTGTGAGCCAGGTCACATTGATTGAACCGTCGCCCGCCGGACACGTCCGGAGCACCTGGATACCTCTCGCGTTCATCCAGGGAGCATGATGCGTTCAACTCGCAAGTTATCGGCGCTGGCGCTGCTCGCGCTGGGCGTCTCGGTGGTGGCTCCGGGCGGTACGCCGGTGTCGGCGCAGCCCCGGGCCGCCACGCCGGCGACCACACCCCCGGTCGCGTCCCAGCCCCGGGCGGTCACGCTGCTCACCGGCGACACCGTCCACGTCAGCACCGTGAACGGCCAGACCGCCGTGAGCGTCGTGCCGGGCAAGGGACGGGAGCGGATCCCGTTCCTCACCCAGAGCGCCGGCAAGGACGTGCGGGTCATCCCCGCCGACGCCGTCGGCCTGCTCAACCGGGGCAAGCTCGACCAGCGGCTCTTCGACATCACGACGCTGGTCGGCTTCGGCTACGACGACACCCGGGCCACCCTGCCGCTGATCGTCCAGCACACCGGCGCCGCCCCCGCCGGCCTGACCGGCGCCCGGACCACCCGTGAGCTCTCCGGGGCGAGCGCCGTCGCGGAGAACCGGGCGGACGCGGTGGCCTTCTGGAACACCCTCACGTCCGCCTCCGGCGGCACCGAGCGGCTGCTGCGGGCCGGGTTCGACAAGGTCTGGCTCGACGGGCTGCGCCACCCCACCCTCGACGTCAGCGTCCCGCTCACCGGCGCGCCGGAGGCCTGGCAGGCCGGCTGGACGGGAACGGGGGTGAAGGTCGGCGTGATCGACACCGGCGTCGACCAGACCCACCCCGACCTGGCCGGCCGCGTCGCCGCCGCGGCGAACTTCACCTCCGACCCGGACACCCTCGACCGGGTGGGCCACGGTACCCACGTCGCCTCCACCATCGCCGGCACGGCGGCCGCGTCGCAGGGCCGCTACCAGGGCATGGCGCCCGGCGCGACCCTCTACAGTGCCAAGGTCTGCGTCGAGGAGGGCTGCCCGGAGTCGGCGATCCTGGCCGGCATGACCTGGGCGGCGCAGCAGGGCGTCAAGGTCGCCAACATGAGCCTCGGCGGCCCGGACAGCCCGGAGACCGACCCGATCGAGGCGGCCGTGGCCGACCTCACCCACCGCTACGGCGTGCTGTTCGTCGTGGCCGCGGGCAACAGCGGCGAGGCCGGCGAGGCCACGGTGAACTCGCCCGGCAGCGTCACCGAGGCGCTGACCGTGGGCGCCGTGAGCAAGACCGGCGAGCTGGCCAGCTTCTCCAGCCGGGGTCCGCGTGCGGGTGACGCCGGCATCAAGCCGGACGTCACCGCGCCCGGCGTCGGCATCCTCGCCGCCCGCAGCTCGACCTCCGACCTGCCGCCGGACGACGGAAACCCGCAGTACACAAGCCTCAACGGCACCTCGATGGCGACCCCGCACGTCGCCGGCGCGGCGGCGATCCTGACCCAGCAGCACCCGGACTGGTCGCCCGAGCGGATCAAGTCCACGCTCATGGCGGCCGCGAAGCCGAACGCCGCCATCGGCGTCTACGAGCAGGGCGCGGGCTTCCTCGACGTCGCCCGGGCGATCCGGCAGGACGTCACGGCGAGCCCGGTCAGCGTCGCCTTCGAGCGCACCGGCGCCACGCAGCAGCGCACGATCACGTACGCGAACAGCGGCTCCGCCCCGCTGACCCTAGCCGTCTCCCTCGACGCGAAGGACGCCGACGGCGCACCCGCGCCGGCCGGCCTGTTCCACCTCGGCGCCTCCTCCGTGACGGTCCCGGCCGGCGGCACGGCCACCGTGACCGTCGACGTGCAGGCCGGCACCGACCTGTCGGACCACTACTTCGGCGGTGAGGTGACCGCCACCGGCGGCGGCGTGCAGGTGCAGACCCCGGTCGCCCTCGACATCGCCCGCCACCAGCTCAGCCTCAAGCTCGTCGGGCCGGACGGCGGGGCCCCCACCCCCGAGCAGGGCTGGGTGACCCTCCTGACCGACCTGGAGCGGCAGACCGTCCTGGTGCTCGACAACCCCGCGGTCACCACCTACCGGGTCCGCGCGGGCCGCTACCTGGTCCAGACCTACCTGCTGACCGGCGACCCGTACGTCCCGAACGTCACGTCGCTGGTGCGCCCGAGCCTCGACCTCACCACCGACCAGGCGCTCACCGTGGACGCCCGCCGGGCGAAGCCGATCGCGGTGTCCGTGCCGAACCCGAAGGCCACCCCGGTCCACCAGGAGTTCGGCTGGACGATCCGGACCGAGCAGCCACAGATCTGGGGCAGCAACGACCCGTTCGGCGTCGTCATGGGCGTCCCCCTCGACCTCGTGCGGACCGCGCAGATCGGGGCCGGCACGACGCCCGGCTTCGTCTCCTACGTCAACGGGATGTGGGGTCGGGTGGCCGAGGACGGCAGCCTGCACAACAGCCCGTACGTCTACCGGGTCTACCTCTACGAGCCGCAGCGGATGATGACCGGCCTGACCCACCGGCTGCGGGCGGACGACTTCGCCACGGTCCGCTCCCGGATCAGCGCGGACGTGGCCGGCGTGCCGGTGGCGCGGACCGCGGTGGCGCACGCCCCCGGCAACTCGCCGGTCTACCGGGACGAGCGCACCATCCCGCCGAGCTTCACCTACGACGCGCCGGGCACCATCACGGAGTACTACAACCAGGACAAGCGGGCGGTGTGGCAGTCGACCTCGGCCCAGCCGCGGTACACGTACTACGAGTCGCCCTGGACCAGCTTCAAGCCGGGGCGCACCTACACGGTGGCGTGGGCCAACGGGGTGGCCGGGCCGGTCTTCCCGGCGCCGAACTTCGGCCAGCAGTACGCGACCCGCTACTGGGGCGACACGATCGGCGGGCCGGGGCCGCTGCACGGCGACGGCTCGGGGCACATGGGCTTCCGGCACGTCGTCGGTGGCAGCGTGGAGGTGAACCTCTACCGCAACGGCGTGAAGATCGGCGACGCGAACCAGACGCCCTGGACCTGGGACGTGCCGGCGGAGGCGGGTGACTACCGGCTGGCCGCGACCTTCCGCAGCGACCCGGCCTTCACCCTGTCCACGGTGGTCGACGCGGAGTGGACCTTCAAGTCCGCGCACGTGCCCGACGGCGACCTCGTGAAGCTGCCGATGACGGCGGTCCGGTACAGCCCGGCGCTCGACATCGACAACCGGGCGCCGGCCGGCCGCCTGTTCGCGATCCCGTTCTCGCTCGACCGTCAGGTCGGGGCGGCGCCGGGCCGGACCCGGACCCTGACCGTCGAAGCATCCTTCGACGACGGCAGGACCTGGGGGCAGCTGACCGTCCAGCGGTCCGGCGAGAAGGGGGTCGCCTGGGTGCGAAACCCGGCCGGCACCGGCTTCGTCTCGCTGCGGGCGGCCGCGACGGACACCAGCGGCAACACGGTCAAGCAGACCATCATCCGCGCCTACCGGTACTGACAACGGTCCCGGACGCGGCGCCCACCGGCGCCGCGTCCGGGGTCACCGGCGGGCGGCCGCGCCGCGGTGGTGGTCGTGCATCCGCTCGACGGCGGCGTCCCGCTCCGCGGCGTCGTCCTGTTCCTCCCCCAGCTCCGCGGCATAGGCCCGCAGCAGGTCGTGCATCCGCCACCGGCCGTCGCCGGACCGCACCAGCAGATTCGCCGCCAGCTCGGCGAGCAGGCCACGGGCGGTGCGCGGGGACAGGCCGGCCAGGACAGCCGCCGCCTCCGTGCTCACCTCCCCGGCCGGGTGCAGAGGCAGCAGCCGGAAGAGCCGGGCCGCCCCGGGGGTCAGGGCCCGGTAGGACCAGGAGAAGGCCGCCTCCAGATCGGCGTGTGCGTCCCCGAAACCGGCCAGCCGGCCGTCGGCCCCGGCCAGCTCACCGGCGACCGCGGGCAGGCTGAGCGCGGGCCGGCCGACGGCGCGGGTGGCGACCAGCGCCAGGGCCAGCGGCAATCCGCCGCACCGGGCGACGATCTCGTCGACGGCGGCCGGGTCGGCGGCCGTCGCGTCGCCGAGCCAGCGGGTGAGCAGTTCACGGGCCTCGGCGTCGGTCAGCAGGTCGAGGTGCAGCGGGTGGGCGCCCGCCGGGCCGGCCCCGCCGGTGATCCGGCGGCGGCCGGTGGCGATGACCAGACTGCCGCCGGTGCCGGGCAGCAGGTGCCGGACCTGGTCCCAGTCGCGGCAGTTGTCGAGCAGGATCAGCATCCCGCGCTCGGCCAGCATGCTGCGGTACAGGCCGGCCTGCGCGTGCAGCTCGGCCGGGATGGCGGCCGGCGCGACCCCCAGCGACCACAGGAAGCCCCGCAGCGCCTCGGCCGGTGTCAGCACCGCGTCGCCGGAGTCGAAGCCGCGCAGGTCGGCGTACAACTGCCCGTCGGGGTAGCGGGCGGCGAGCCGGTGGGCCAGGTGCACCGCCAGGGCGGTCTTCCCCACCCCGGGCATGCCGTCGATGACCAGCGCGGCGGGCGGCCGATCGCCGGCCAGCAGCTCCTCCGCGGCGGCCAGCAGGTCGCGGCGGCCGCTGAAGTACGGATGGTCGGCCGGCAACTGCGCCGGCCGCCCGGCACCGGTCGACGGCGACACCTCCGGCCGAGATCCGGCCGCCGTCACGCCGGGTGGCGCTCCGGACCGGATGAAGGCCGGTCCGGCGCCGGGCCACGGCCGGGAGCCGCCGGCCGCAGCATCGGGGTCGAGCAGGCTGTCGCGGGCCGCTCGCAGGTCGGCGCCCGGCCGGATGCCGAGCTCGTCGGCGAGCCGGTGCTCGATGTCGGCGTACGCCGCGAGGGCCTCGGCGCGCCGGCCGTCCGCGGCGAGCGCGAGCAGCAGCCGCGCCTGGAGTCCCTCGTCCAGCGGCTCCCGGTCGGCGGCCAGCCGGATCGCGGGCAGCACCGCGGGGACGCGGCCGGCCCGCAGCGCGGCGTCGGTCGCCGCCCGGACGGCCGCGAACCACTCGCCGTCGACGGCGACGAACTCCGGCTGGGTACGGCCGCCGGCCCGCAGGTTCGCGGCGCACCGGTCGCGCCACAGCGCCAGTGCCTCCCGGTAGAGCTCGACGCCCGCTGCGCCGGAGCTGCCACCGGCCCGGTCGACCAGGCGCCGGAAGCGCAGCAGGTCGAGCGAATCCTCCTCGATCAGCAGCCGGTACCCGGCGCCGTCGCGGATCAGCACCGAGCCCGCCGCCCGCGTCGGCAGGCCCGGCTCGAAGCGCCGCCGGAGCGCCCCGACGTGCCGGTGCACCACGTTGACCGCGCTGGGCGGCGGGTCGGATTCCCACAGCAGGTCGACGAGCTCGGCGACGCTGACCGCGCCGCCCGCCCGGACGAGCAGGAGCGCCAGGATCAGCCGCTGCTGCCGGGTGCCCAGGTCGAGTTCGGACCGGCCGCGCCAGCCCCGCACCGGGCCGAGAACGGCGAAGGAGAGCGGGGTGGTCATCCGGACGCGATCCGTACAGAGCTGCTTGCCACGACCGCCACAGCATGGCAGGGGCCGCCGCGGGACCGGCGGCGGGGGTGTTCCCTGCTCAGGCCGCCTGGAGCCCGGTGCGCAGGGCGCGCAGGGCGTGGTGGGTCCGGGACTTCACCGTGCCGATCGGCACCCCCAGCCGGCCCGCGACCTCCTCCGTCGACCGCCCGACCAGGAACACCTCGGAGAGCAGGCTGCGCTGCGCCGGGCTCAGCCGGCGCAGCGCGCGCCGGACGGCGTACGACGCCAGCGCGGTGCCGGTCGTGTCGTCACGGGCCGGAATCCAGGTCATGTCGACGAGATGGACCTCGGCGGGACGGCCCTGCCGGCGCCGGACCCCGTCGATGACGAGCCGCCGGGCGACGGTGAGGAGCCACCGGCGGGCGGCCTCGGGCTCGGCCGGCACCGAGTCGAGGTGTCGCCAGGCCCGCAGCATCGTCTCCTGGAGCAGGTCCTCGGCGGTCTGCCGCTGCTCGCGGGTCAGCAGGAGCAGGAGACCCAGCACGGCACGGGCGTGGTCCGCGTGCAGCGCGGTCATGCGCTCGGCCCGGCCGGCCGGTGATCCGTCGGACGCCCACAGCACGGTCGCTCCCCCCTCCCCAGCAGCAACGGTGAATGAGGCAGGAGCCTAGGGACGGGGGATGCGAATGGACTGACGCGCGAGTGCGAATCGAGTGCCGTCGCCGAGCGCGACCGGTCACGGACCGGACGTGACCGCCGCGAGCAGGCCGGCCAGTCGCCGGCCGGTCGGCGTGTGCGTGTGCGCGTGCGGGATCAGGGCCAGCGCCTCCCGCCACGCCCGTACCGCGGCGTCCCGGTCGCCGGCGGCGGCGAGGGCGTCACCGAGCAGCGCGAGCACCTCCGCGGCCGGGGCCGGCGCCGAGGCCTCCTGGTAGGCGACGGCGGCCTCGCGCCAGCAGTCGACCGCACGGTCGAGCTCCCCGCGGGCGGAATGCCCCCGGCCGAGCACCTCCCACGCCTCGGCGACGCCCAACCGGTACCGCGCGCCGCGCGACAGCGCCATCGCCCGCTCGGCGCAGCGCACGGCCTCGTCCGCCCGGCCCAGTTCGGCGTGGCTCGCGCCCATGATGACCAGGACGTCCGCCAGCAGCTTGTCGTCGCCGGCCACCCACGGCCCCAGCGCCGCGGAGAGCGCCCGGAGGACCTCCTCGTGGCGCCCCTGCGCGCTCAGGATCATCGCCCGGTTGAACCCGGCCCGGGTCATCTCCCCGTACAGGCCGAGCCGGGCGAGCAGCTCGACCGCCCGGTCGAGATGCCCGAGCGCGGTCTCGTGCTCGTGCCGGAAGTAGGCCGCCCCGGCCAGGCTGCGGTGCATCCGGGCCTGCCCGACCAGGTCGCCGCCCGCCCGGGCCGCCGCGAGGGCCACCTCGCCGGTCGTCGTCCAGTCGGCCCACCGGCCGCTGCGTTCGAAGAAGTGCTGCATCCCCAGGGCGAGCTGCCAGGCCTCGGCGTGCCGGCCCTGCCGGGCGGCCCGGCCGACCAGCGCGATGAGGACCTGCCGCTCGGCGGTGAACCAGCGCATGGCGTCGCCGTGCCCGTCGAAGCGCAGCGGGGTCTCGCCCGGCCCCGGCTCGATCAGCGGTTGGTACTCGGAGGCCAACAGCCACCGGTGCGCCTGATAGCCGGTGGCCCGGTAGAACCGCAGGCAGCGCAGCTCCGCGGCGGCGCGCTCGGCCGGGCCGTCGTTCTCCTCGCCCAGCTCGGTGGCGTAGGCGAGCAGCAGGTCGTGGGTGCGGTAGCGGCCCGGCAGGTCCTCGGTGACCAGGTGCGCGCGGCTCAGCTCGCCGAGCAGTGCCCGCGCGCTCCGCAGGGGGACGCCGGCCAGTCCCGCCGCGCCGGCGATCGAGACGTCCGGGCCGGGATGGATCGGCAACAGCCGGAAGAGCCGGGCGGCCGGCGCGGACAGCGCCCGGTAGGACCAGGAGAAGACGGCACGCAGCCCGGTCTGCGGGTCGTCGCCGTCGAAGCCGTCCAGACTCCCGGGCGCCCGGGCCAGCTCCGCGGCGATCTGCGCCGGCGGCGTCCCCGGCAGGCCCGCCGCCCGGGCGGCCACCACGGCCAGCGCGAGCGGCAGCCGCCCGCAGCTGGCGATGATGGCGTCGATCGCGGCCGGATCCGCCGCGACGCGGGCCGCGCCCAGCGGCCGCGACAGCGCCGCGCGGGCCTCCTCGACGCTCGGCAGGCCGACCGGCAACGGGTGGGCGCCCGCCGCGGTCAGCAGGCCGCTGAGCCGGCTGCGGCTGGTGACGATCACCAGGCAGCCGGGGGTGCCGGGGAGCAGGTGCCGGATCTGCTCGGCGTCGCGGCAGTTGTCGAGCAGGATGAGCAGCCGCCGGCCGGCGAGGCTGCTGCGGTACAGGCCGGCCTGTGCGTGCAGCTCGGCGGGAATGCCGTCCTGGGGCACCCCGAGCGAGCCGAGGAAGCCGCGCAGCGCCTCGGCCGGGCTCATCGCCGGCTCGTGCCCGTCGTATCCGCGCAGGTCGACGTACAGCTGCCCGTCCGGGTAGCCGGCGGCGAACCCGTGGGCGAGGTGGACGGCGAGGGCGGTCTTGCCGACCCCGGGCATGCCGTCGATGGCGAGCACCGCCGGCCCGCCCGGGCGCGCGACCGCCGCGCGGGCCTCCGCGATGAGGTCGTCCCGGCCGCTGAAGAACGGCAGGTCCGGTGGCAGCTGCGCGGGCCGTGGGAGCGGCGCCGGCGAGCCGGTACGGGCCGGCCGGGTGCGCTGGTGCAGCACCCGGTCGTACGCCTCCCGCAGCTCCTCGCCGGGGTCCACGCCCAGGTCCTCGGCGAGCCGGTGGCGCACCGCCCGGTACACCTCGACGGCCTCCGCCTGCCGGCCGTCGGCGGCGAGCGCCAGCAGCAGCCGGCTCTGCAGCGACTCGTCGAACGGGTGCTGCTCGGCGGCCTGCCGCAGCGGCGCCAGCACCGTGCTCAGCCGGCCGCAGCGCTCGGCGGCGTCGGCGGCCGCGCGCACGGCTTCGGCGCGTTCGGCCTCCACGGCGAGGAACGCGGGGTGCAGGCGGGAGGCAGGTTCCAGACCGGCGGCGCACCGGCCGCGCCACAGCCGCAGCCCGTCGAGGGAATGCCGCAGCGCCGACTCCGGATCGCCGTCCTGCAGGCTGCGGGCCGCCCGCCGGTTCAGCGACCGGAACCTCAGCAGGTCGAGGGACTCCTCGTCGGCGTGCAGCCGGTAGCCCGACAGCTCCCGGTGGATGTGCCGGCCCGCCGCCCGGGTGGGCAGGTCGGGCTCGAACAGCCGCCGGAGCATCCCGACGTGCCGGTGCACCACGTTCGCGGCGCTGGCCGGGGCCTCCTCGTCCCACAGCAGGTCGACCAGCTCGGCCAGGGTGACCGGCAGCCCGCCCCGGACCAGCAGCAACGCGAGCACCAGGCGCTGCTGGCGGGCGCCCAGACGCAGCTCGGCGCCGGCGCGGACGACCCGGATCGAGCCGAGCACCGAGAAACCGACCGTGTCGCCCGCCTCCGCTCGCACAGCGGCCACGGTAACCGGCCGACCCGCCGGCCGGAGCTTGCGATCGGGCAAGCTACGGCCGGTTCAGGTACGCGAGGACGGCGAGAGCCGCCGGCCCGGGCCGGCGGCCAGCCGCGCAGCTCAACTCACCGCGCGCTTCACGAGCGCGGCGATGCGCGCCTCCACCTCGGGCGTCACCTCGGTCAGGGCGAAGGCGTTGGCCCACATCGTGCCCTCGTCCAGCTCCGCCTGGTCGCTGAAGCCGAGCGTCGCGTAGCGCGCCGTGAACTTCTGCGCGCTCTGGAAGAAGCACACCACCTTGCCGTCCCGCGCGTAGGCGGGCATCCCGTACCAGAGCTTCGGCGCGAGGACCGGCGCGGCGGCCGTGACGACGGCGTGGACCCGCTCGGCCATGACCCGGTCCGAGTCCGGCATCTCGGCGATCTTCGCGAGCACGCTCCGCTCCGCCTCGGCCTCCTTGTCCGCGCGCGAGCCCCGGCGCGCCGCGGTCCTGAGCTCCTGGGCGTGCTCCTTCATGGCGGCCCGCTCCTCGGCCGTGAATCCCTCGTACCCGCTGGTCCTGGTGCTGGCCATGGTTCCTCCTGTGCTCGTGAACCGGGCGTGTCCTCCCGGCCCGATCGCTGTGGTCACAGCCTCTCCCGGCCCGGGCACGGGCCGCCTCCGTGCTGACCACGGAAACCACCACGGACACCCGGGTCGGTGCACCCGCCGGCAACCGGCGGACCGGCGCCGACGACGACCGAGCCCCGGTCGATCCTGCTGGATCGACCGGGGCTCGGCGGTGCAGGCCGGATCAGCGGGCGTCGAACCGGTCCAGTTCCATGACCTTGGTCCAGGCGGCCACGAAGTCCGTCACGAACTTCTCGCGCGCGTCCTCGCTGGCGTAGACCTCGGCGAGGGCCCGCAGCTGGGAGTTGGAGCCGAAGATGAGGTCGACCGCGGTGGCGGTCCACTTCACCTGGTCGGTGGCCAGGTCCCGGATCTCGTACACGTGCTCCTCGGACTCCGACGCCTTCCACCGGGTGCCCGGGGAGAGCAGGTTGGCGAAGAAGTCGTTGGTGAGCACGCCGGGCCGGTCGGTGAGGACGCCGTGGCGCGCACCGCCGACGTTCGCCCCGAGGGAGCGCAGGCCGCCGACGAGGACGGTCATCTCCGGGGCGGTCAGGTTGAGCATGTAGGCACGGTCGATGAGCAGCACCTCCGGCTGGGTCTTCTCACCCGGACGCAGGTAGTTGCGGAACCCGTCGGCGCGCGGCTCGAGGACCCGGAAGGACTCGACGTCGGTCTGCTCCTGGGAGGCGTCCGTGCGGCCCGGGCGGAACGGCACGGTCACGTCGAAGCCGGCGTCGCGCGCCGCCTTCTCGACCGCGGCCGAGCCGGCCAGCACGATCAGGTCCGCGAGCGAGATCTTCTTGGCGCCGCCGGCGGAGTTGAACTCCTGCTGGATGCCCTCCAGGGTCGACAGGACCGTCGCGAGCTGCTCGGGCTGGTTGACCTCCCAGCTGCGCTGCGGCTCGAGGCGGATCCGCGCGCCGTTGGCGCCGCCGCGCTTGTCGGTGGACCGGAAGCTCGCGGCGGAGGCCCAGGCGGTGGAGATCAGCTGGGCGGTCGTGAGACCGGACTCCAGGACCTTGGCCTTGAGCGCGGCGACGTCGGCGTCGTCCACGAGCTCGTGGTCGACGGCCGGCACCGGGTCCTGCCACAGCTGGGGCTCCGCCACCCACGGCCCGAGGAAGCGCTCGATCGGACCCATGTCGCGGTGCAGCAGCTTGTACCAGGCCTTGGCGAACGCCAGCGCGAACTCGTCCGGGTTCTCCAGGAACCGGCGGGAGATCTTCTCGTACGCCGGGTCGACGCGCAGCGACAGGTCGGTCGTCAGCATCGTCGGCTTGTACTTCTTCGACGGGTCGAACGGGTCCGGGATGATCTCGGGAGCGTCCTTGGCGACCCACTGCTTGGCGCCGCCCGGGCTGGTGGTGAGCTCCCACTCGAAGCCGAAGAGGATCTCGAAGAAGCGGTTGCTCCACTCGGTCGGCCGGTCGGTCCAGGTCACCTCGAGACCGCTGGTGATGGTGTCCGGGCCCGTGCCCGTGCCGTGGGTGCTCAGCCAGCCCAGGCCCTGCGCCTCCAGCGGGGCGCCCTCGGGCTCGGGGCCGACGTGGTTGTCGGCGACGGCGGCGCCGTGGGTCTTGCCGAAGGTGTGGCCACCGGCGATGAGGGCGACGGTCTCCTCGTCGTTCATCGCCATCCGGGCGAAGGTCTCGCGGATGAAGTGCGCCGCCGCGAGCGGGTCCGCGTTGCCGCGGGGGCCCTCCGGGTTGACGTAGATGAGGCCCATCTCGGTCGCGCCGACGCCGGTCACCATCTCCTTCTCGGAGGCGTAGCGCTCGTCACCGAGCCAGGTGTCCTCCGGACCCCAGAAGATCTCCTCGGGCTCCCAGACGTCCTCGCGGCCGAAGCCGAAGCCGAAGGTCTTGAAGCCCATCGACTCCAGGGCGACGTTGCCGGCGAGCACGAGCAGGTCGGCCCACGAGATCTTCTGGCCGTACTTCTGCTTGACCGGCCAGAGCAGGCGGCGGGCCTTGTCCAGGTTGGCGTTGTCCGGCCAGCTGTTGAGCGGGGCGAACCGCTGGCCGCCGTCGCCGGCGCCGCCGCGGCCGTCCTCGATCCGGTAGGTGCCGGCGGAGTGCCAGCTCATCCGGATCATCAGGCCGCCGTAGTGCCCGAAGTCGGCCGGCCACCAGTCCTGCGAGGTGGTGAGGGCGGTGACGATGTCCTGCTTGAGGGCCTCGACGTCGAGCTTGGCGAACTCCCTGGCGTAGCTGAAGTCCGCACCCAGCGGGTTGCCCTTGGGCGAGTGCGCGTGCAGCACCGACAGGTCGAGCTGGTTGGGCCACCAGTCACGGTTGGTGCGCGGACGACCGCCGGTCTTCGGGGTCGGCGAGTCGATCGCCGGGTTCTCGCTCTCGCTGCCGTGGGCGGTCACGGAGTCGTGCGCGACCGGGCAGCCGGCCGCCGCCTTCTTGTCCACGCCCTGGGCGCTGGAGGGGGCGTTGTCCTGGGTGTCGCTCATCAATGTCCTTCCGAACTGGCGGATCGCTGGGAGGTGCGTTCGGTCGCGCAGTCGGGGCAGGTGCCCCAGTAGACGACCTCCGCCTCGTCGACCAGGAACCCCTGGTCGTCGGAGGCGGTGAGACACGGGGCCTCACCCACGGCGCAGTCGACGTCGGCGATCGCCCCGCAGGAGCGGCACACGACATGGTGGTGGTTGTCCCCCACCCGCGACTCGTACCGGGCCGTGGCGCCCGCCGGCTGGATGCGCCGCACCAGACCGGCGTCGGTGAGGGCACGCAGCACGTCGTACACCGTCTGGTGGGAGACCGTGGGTTGATCGGCCCGGACCAGGGCGATCACGGTGTCGGTGTCGACGTGCGGGTGGTCGCGCAGTGCGGCGAGCACCGCCAACCGGGGCCGGGTGACCCGCAACGAGACCGCGCGGAGCTGGGTCTCGAAGTCGGGCGCCATGCGACGAACATAGCTCACTCTTTTGGAATCAATCAAGTTTTGCCGCGATCCGATCCGCCCAAAAGATACCCGCCATCGGGGTCGAACGGTGCCTAATGCCCGTTCTGGCGCGAGGCGACCGAAAGGTGGGCGGACAGCGCGCGGAGGAAGTCGGGCGCGTCGAAGATCTCGCCGGCCGAGGCCACGCCGGTCGTCCTCGTGGCACCGGCGAGGATGCGGCGGACCGCCTCGACCGCCAGCGGCGCACTGACGGCGTAGATGTCCCGGCCGCTGGCGACGACGCCGCGCCGCCGCTCGCCGGAGCGCACGACCACGTCGACCGTGAACGTCTGCGCGGACCGGCCCAGCTCGTCGACCGCGGCCGGTGCGGGCGTGTCCGGGCCGGCCAGGTCCCGGGCGGCGTCGGTGGTCATGTACGTGCGCACCTCGGGGATCGACAGGTGGCTGGGGATGGTGACCACGTCGGCCATCGTGAACCCGCCGAGGACGGTGCGGGTGCCCAGCGGAGCGGGGAAGGTCCAGTCCAGAACCGGCAGGTCCCCCTCGTCGTGGTGGTACTCCAGCCGGCCGCCGGTGTAGCGGACCCGCCGGCCGTCCCGCCGTTCGCGGGAGACGGTGCCCGAGGCGAGGGTCCCCGCCGTGGGGTGCCAACTGCTCAACCCGTACGCGACGTGCGCCTCGTCGGCCGCCGTCCAGTCGCCCATCGCCGCCGTGACCAGCAGATCGCCGAGGCCGCCGAAGAAGGCCATCGCCGGGACCACCGCGACGCCGGCGCTCCGCGCGCGGTCGGTGAACCGCGCGAACGTGTCGACGTTGGCCTCGATCTCCGCCGCCACGTCCACGTACGGGATCCCGGCGCGCAGGGCGGCCTCGATGACCGGGGCGGCGGTCGAGGCGAACGGGCCGGCGCAGTTGACGACCGCGGCCGCACCCCGCAACGCCCGGTCGAGCGAGGCCGGATCGTCGGCCGACGCCACCCGGTGTTCGAGCCCCGGATGCGACGCCGCCAGCGCCCCGAGCCGGCCCGCGTCGCGGCCGAGCAGGAGCGGGACGAACCCCCGGGCGCGCAACTCCGCCACCACGAACCGCCCGGTGTGCCCGTACGCGCCGAACACCGCCACGGTCTGATCCGAACCCATCTGAATTCCCCCTCGGAAGATCGACTGAGACGATCTTCCCCGCGACGGCCGGCCCGGACCAGTGTCTGGAACGCCATGCCCCGTACAGTTTCAGACATGGCCACGATCGCGCTCGCCGCCACCGACGGGATGCTGCACTTCGAGTTCGCCATGGCGTGCGAGGTCTTCGCCCGCGACCCCTCCGGCCTGGCGGACCCGTGGTACGACCTCGTGGTCTGCGGCCCGGGCCCGGTCGGGATCGGCAGGTTCCGGGTGGAACCCGACGACGGCCTGGACCGGCTCGCCCGCGCCGACACCGTGATCGTTCCCGCCGTGGCGGACATCGACGCGGACGTGCCACCCGAGCTGCTCGACGCCGTCCGCGCGGCCCACGAGGCGGGCGCTCGGCTGGTCTCGCTGTGCACGGGCGCGTTCGTGCTGGCCGCCGCGGGGGTGCTGGACGGGCTGCGCGCCACCACGCACTGGGCCCACACCGAGGAGCTGGCCGCCCGCCATCCCCGGGTACGGGTCGACCCGGACGTGCTCTACGTCGACAACGGCACCGTGCTCGCCTCCGCCGGCAAGGCCGCCGCGGTCGACCTGTGCCTGCACCTGATCCGGCGCGACCACGGCTCGACGGTCGCCAACGCCGTCGCCCGCCGCCTGGTCGTGCCGCCGCACCGGGCCGGCGGCCAGGCCCAGTTCGTCACCACCCCGGTGCCCGCACGCGACGACCATCCCCTCGCCCACCTCCTGCCGTGGGCGATGGCCCGCCTGAACCGTCCGCTGACCGTGGAGGACCTGGCCCGCCAGGCGAACATGAGTTCGCGCAACCTGGCCCGCCACTTCGTGGCGGCAACCGGCACCACCCCGCTGCAGTGGCTGTCGACGCAGCGGATCCGCCGGGCCCAGGAGCTGCTGGAGAACACCGACCGGAGCGTCGACGCCATCGCCCGGGCGGCCGGCATGGGCACCGCCACCACACTGCGCCGGCACTTCAACCGGACCGTCGGCGTGCCGCCGGAGACCTACCGGCGCACCTTCCGCAGCACCTGACCCCCGCCGTCCTCACAGCGCCAGGGCGCTCAGCTCCGCGCGGCCGGCCACGCCGAGCTTCGGGTAGGCCTTGTACAGGTGGTACGCGACCGTCTTCGGGCTGAGGAAAAGCTGCGCGGCGATGTCCCGGTTGGACAGTCCCGTCGCGGCCAGCCGGACGATCTGCAGCTCCTGCGGGGTGAGGTCGGCGCCGGCCGACGCCGCGGGCTGCGGGCTGCGCAGCCCGGTCGCCTCCAGCTCGCCGCGCGCCCGCGCCGCCCACGGCGCCGCACCCAACTGGTCGAACGTGTGCAGGGCGCGCTGCAGCTGGCCGCGCGCCTCGGCCTTGCGGCGGGCGCGGCGCAACCACTCCCCGTACAGCAGCTCGGTGCGGGCCTGCTCGAACGGGCGGCCACCGGCCTTCAGGGCGAGCAGGTGATCCTGCTCGTCGCCGGTGAGCAGCGCCCGGCACCGGTACGCCAGGGACATCGCCCACGGCTGGTCCACCCGCTCCGCCCAGGCCCGGAAGCGGGCGTACGCCTCGTCGGCCCGCTCGGGCACGCCGGCCCGGACGGCCGCCTCGACCAGGTCCGGCACGCTCCGGTACGCGCACACCTGGTGGGCGTACGGGTTCTCCTGCAGGGCGGCGAGCCGCGCCACCGCGGACTCGGCGCGGCCCTGGCCGAGGTCGAGCAGGCCCAGCGCCCACAGCGTCCACGCCCGACCGCCCGCCTCCGCGCCCGCCGGGGCGCCGTCCAGCGCCGAGGCCACCAGCTCCCGGCAACGCGCCTCGTCACCGGCCACCGCGGCGAGCACCGCCTGGACGGCACGCAACTGGCTGACCCAGAGCGGTTGACCGCCGTCCCGGGCCACCCGCACCGCCTCGTCGAGGCTGACCGTGGCGTCCCGGTGCCGGCCGTGGAAGAACTCCGCCTCGGCGAGGAAGAACAGCAGGGTGGGCAGCAGGCCGAGGACGCCGTCGGCCCGGCAGCGGGCCACCAGGGCACCGGCCAGCTCGTACGTCTCGGCGTCCTGCCCGGCGACGAAGCCGAGCCCGCAGAGTTGCAGCCGGTCGCGGGGTTCGCCGCCCACCTGGGCGGCGGTCGCGGCCAGCGGCAGCGGCCGGTCGCGCACGGCGGCGACCTGGTAGCGGGCCACCGGATGGTCGAGCGTGGCGAGCTGGTCGAGGCAGGCGCCCAGCTGCGGCTCACCGAGGTACCAGGCCGGGTGGAACGCGGCTACCAGCAGCGCGTCCCGCTGTTCCGGGTCGAGCGTCGCACCCTGGGTCATGAGGTCGTACGCGGTCTGGTGGCCGCCCTGCCAGAACCAGGCGTGCCCCTCGACCCAGGCGACGCGGGCGTGGAAGGTCGGGTCGTCCACGAGGCCGGCCGCCCGCTCGGCGAGCCGGACGGCGTCGCCGAGGTGCCCGGACTGCAGGCCGCTCTCCGCGGCCAGCAGTAGGCGGCGCGCCTTCGCGGCCTCGTCCCCGCTCAGCTCCGCGGCGCGCTCGAACGCGGCCAGGGCGGCGCCGTAGCCGCTGCGCCCGCGGGCCTGCTCGGCGGTGCGTTCCAGCGCGGCGGCCACCCGCTCCTCCGGCCCCGTGGTGGCCGCGGCGAGGTGCCAGGCCCGCCGGTCGGCGGTGTCCGGCGCGGTGAGCACGTCCGCGAGCGCCCGGTGCGCGGCGAGCCGCTCCGGATACGGTGCGGCGGCGTGCACCGCGGCGCGGACCAGCGGGTGTCGGAACCGCAGCCGCCGTCCGGTGACCTCGACGAGCCGGGCCTCCTCGGCCGCGCGCAGGTCCGCGGGGCCGCCGCCGAGCGGCGCGGCGGCGCGCAGCAGCACGTCGAGGTCACCGGTGTCCTCGACGGCGGCGACGCGCAGCAGCGCCCGGGTGCCGGCGGGCAGCCGGTCGACCTGGCCGTGGAACGCCGCGAGCAGCCGGTCGGTCAGCGGCAGCGGGCCGTCGGTCCCGCCGGCGGCGAGGACTCCGGGCAGCTCGATCAGCGCGAGCGGGTTGCCCTGCGCCTCGCCGAGCACCCGCATCCGCACCTCCGGCGCGAGCCGCGGGTCGAGCAGCCGGGCGGCGTCGGCCGGCGCGAGCGCGCCGACGGTCAGCTCGGGCAGGCCGGGGGCGGGGAAGCTGCCGTCCCGGGCCGCGAAGATCATGACGATGCCCTCGGCGTGCAGCCGGCGCGCGGCGAAGAGCAGCGCCTCGGCGGAGACGGTGTCCAGCCAGTGCGCGTCGTCGACGAGGCAGAGCAGTGGACCGTCCTCGGCGAGGTCCGCCAGGAGCGACAGCACGGCGAGCCCCACGAGCAGCCGGTCGGCCGGGGCGCCGCCGCCGAGGCCGAACGCGGCGGCGAGCACCTGCCGCTGCGGCCCGGGCAGCCGGTCGAGGCGGTCGAGCGCGGGCCGCACGAGCTGGCTCAGCCCGGCGAACGGCAGCTCGGCCTCGAACTCGGCGGCGCTGGCGCGCAGCACGCGCGCCGGGCCGGCGGCCGGTGCCGGCAGCTCGGCCGCCCAGTCCAGCAGCGCCGTCTTGCCGATGCCCGGGCCGCCCCGCAGCACCAGCGCGGCGCTGCGGCCGGTCCGGGCCCGCGCCACCAGGGCCGCGATCCGGTCCTGCTCTGCGCCGCGGCCGTGCAACATTCCCGCACCCTACACAGGTACGCGGTACCTAAGCGCTACCGATTCCCGGGCTCCGGATCATCCCTAGCGTCGTGGCCATGGAACTGATCGAGAAGTACCTCACCGCCTGGAACACCACCGACCCCGCCGCCCGCCGAGCCCTCGTCGACGAGGTCTGGACCGCCGACGGGACCTACACCGACCCGCTGGCCGCCGTCGCCGGGCGCGACCAGATCGACGCGCTGATCGCCGGCGTGCAGCAGCAGTTCCCCGGCCTGGAGTTCCGCCTCGCCGGCCCGGTCGACGCGCACCACGACCTGGCCCGGTTCACCTGGCACCTCGGCCCGCGCGGCGCCGAGCCGATCGTGATCGGCTTCGACGTGGCGGTGATCGCCGACGGCCGGATCGCCACCGTGCACGGCTTCCTGGACCGGGTGCCGGCATGACCGTCCTGGCCGCGCGGCCGGCGGCGGTCACCGCCCCGGCCGCCCGCGCCGGCGGCTTCCTGCCGGTGCTGCTGACCGCCACGTTCATGACCGCGATCGACGCGTTCATCGTCAACGTGGCACTGCCGGCGATGCAACGCGACCTGCACGCCGGCCCGGCCGCCCTGGAATGGGTGGTCGCCGGCTACGTCCTCGCGGTGGCCGCCGGCCTGATCACCGGCGGCCGGCTGGGTGACCGGTACGGCCGCCGCCGGATCTTCGGGCTCGGCCTCGCGCTGTTCACGGCCGCCTCCGTGCTCTGCGGGCTGGCGCCCACCGCGGGCGTCCTGCTCGGCGCCCGGGTGCTGCAGGGGCTCGCCGCGGCGCTGCTCATGCCGCAGGTGCTGGCCATCGTGCGGACCAGCGTCGCGCCCGCCGAGCAGCCGAAGGCGTTCGCCCGGTACGGCCTGACGATGGGCCTGGGCGCCGTCTTCGGGCAGCTGATCGGCGGCCTGCTCATCCAGGCCGACCTGTTCGGCCTGGACTGGCGACTGTGCTTCCTGATCAACCTGCCGATCGGCGTGGCCGCGCTGGTCATCCTCCGGCGGGTGCCCGAGTCCCGCCAGCCGGCGGCCCGGCTCGACCTGGCCGGCGTGGTCCTGGTCAGCGCGGCGCTGGTGGCGCTGGTGCTGCCGCTGGTGGAGGGGCGGGAACAGGGTTGGCCGCTGTGGACGTGGCTCAGCCTGGCCGCCTCGGTGCTGCTGTTCGCGCTGTTCGTGGCGACCCAGCGGCGCAACGGGCAACCCCTGGTGCACCTGACGCTGTTCCGGGAGCGGGCGTTCTCGGTGGGGCTGGTGGCGACCCAGGTGTTCTGGATGGGGCAGGCCTCCTTCTTCCTCATCCTGGCCCTCTACCTGCAGGTCGAGCGGGGCCTGTCGGCGCTGGAGTCGGGCGTCGTCTTCACCGCGATCGGCGCCGGCTACCTGGCCACCTCGACGTACGCCCACCGGATCGCCGCCCGGCTCGGTCGCCAGGTGGTCACGGTCGGCGCGCTGGTGATGGTGTTGGGCCTGTACGGCATGTGGGAGGCGGCCGGCCACGGGACCGGTTGGCTCGTGCCGGGGCTCGCCGTGGACGGCATCGGGATGGGCATCGCGCTCGCGCCGCTCACCACCACGGTGCTCGCCCGGGTCAGCCCATCGCACACCGGCGCCGCCGCCGGCGTGCTCGCCACGGTCAACCAGACCGGCAACGCCGTCGGGGTGGCCCTGATCGGCATCGTCTTCTACCAGGCCGCCGACCTGACCGGCGGGTTCCGCGCCGGGCTGGTCGCGCTCATCGCGTTGGAACTCGCGCTGGCCGCGGTCATCCAACTGTTGCCGAGGCGATGACGCCGACACACCGGCCGCCGTCCACGCGACGGCGGCCGGTGTGTCGGTGCCTCCTAGCTCTGCGCCGCCTCGGGCTCGACCAGCAGGCGGGCGTAGTTGGCCATGGAACGCTGGTAGCGGGGCAGGTGCGGGGCCAGCGCGGCAACCGCGACGGCGACGGCCTCCCGTTCACGGCCCACGCTGGTCAGCGCCAGAGCCAGCGTGGCGCTGACCGCGTCGTCGAGCTCGTCGGCGGGCTGCTGCCGCTCGGCCGTCAGCAGGTCGACCGACTCCTCGGCCCGGCCCATGTTGCGCAGCGAGCTGGCCAACTGGATCACCGACCGCCGGCGGCGGATGCCGGAGACGCCACCGGCCAGCGCGGCCCGGTACAGCGGCACGGCCCGGTCGGAGTGGCCGGTGGAGTCGAAGGCGCAGGCGCGCTCGAACGCGGCCACGGGGTCGCCGTCCGGCAGCTCGGCGGCGAGCGCGTCGACGCGTCTGCGGAACTCCTCGGGTTCGTGGTCGTCGATGGTGGCCCACAGTTCGGCGCTACGTCGTTCCCAGTCCGGTGATGTCGTCATGGCGGCGATGGTGGCCGGAACGGGTAGGGTGTCGCCAGTGATTCGGCGAGGAGCGAATCACCGGAGGGACGGGCATGGCGATCACCCTGCGGTTCAGCCCGGCCGACCTCATGCGCTGCCGGTTCGCCGTGTCGCCGGCGCTGGAGACGATCGAGGCCATCCGGCTGACCACGCCCGAGGACACCCCCGGCTACCACCAGGGCTTCCTCCACGCGATGCGGGACCGCCTGGCGGCGCTGGACCTTCGCCCGGTCACGCTGCTGCAACCCCGCCGCGGTTACAGCCCGGACTTCCTGTCCCCGCCGCCGACCACGGCACGCCCCCGCTTCGAGGACGAACTGGCCCGCATCGAGGCGACCCCCCTCGACCGGGTGGCCGAGGAGATCGCCCGCTCGCTGCACGAGACCCGCGGCGCGGCGCGCACCGCGGTGGGCCGCCGGCTGCTGGCCGACCCGGCCGACGCGCTGCGCCTGCTCACCGGCGTGATCCGGAACGTGTGGGACGAGGTGATCCGGCCGGTGTGGCCGAACGTCCGCGCCCTGCTCGACGCCGACGTCGCCCATCAGAGCCGCCGGCTCGCCGAGGGCGGCCTGGACCGCCTCTTCGCCGAACTGCACCCCCAGCTGCGCTGGCACGACGGGGTCCTCACGCGCGACCGCGGTGACCACGAGGACCGCCAGCTCACCGGCGAGGGCCTGCTGCTGATCCCGAGCGCGTTCAAGTTCGACCAGGTTCTGGTGATCCTCGACGAGCCGTGGCAGCCCACAGTGATCTATCCGGCGCGCGGCCTGGGCACCCTGTGGCAGTCGACGCGGACGCAGGAGCTGGCGGCCGCGGGTCGCCTCATCGGGCGCAGCCGCGCGACCCTCCTGGCCGGGCTGACCGAGCCCGTCAGCACGACCGTCCTGGCCCACCGGCACGCCCTGGCCGCCGGCACCGTGTCGCAGCATCTGACCGTGCTCCGCGAGGCCGGGCTGGCCGTGGGCGAGCGCCACGGGCACGAGATCCGCTACCGCCGCACGCCGCTGGGCACCGCGCTGCTCAGCGGGACACTCCCCGCCTGACGGCGGCGCGGGCGACAGACCGCGCAGCGGGGCGTATTACGGACGAACCGGCGGAGCGGACGACTGGCGGTCCGGGGAATGACGTCGACCGGGGCGGGCAATCGGCCCGGGTACCGGCGGACGAGACCAGCGAGGTGCGCGATGACGGGCAGCAGCGGGCGGGGCGACAGGCAGCAGCCGGAGGCGGCGAACCCCTGGGTGACCCGGGACGGCTTCGACGCGGAACCGCCGTGGGGCCTGGGCGAGCACGATCCGATGGACGAGGGCAGCGAGGAGACCGCCGTACCCGAGGGACGGCGCGGCGAGCGGCGTGCCGACGCGCCGGCCGCGCCGTCGGGCCGCGCCGGCCGGCACGGGTTCGGGCCGGTCGAGCCCACCCGTACGCCGATGGCGGGTCCCGGCGCGCCCCCGGACCCGGCGCCGACCGGGCGGTCGTTCCCGGACGACGCGGACATCGACGTCCAGTCGGAGGACGCGCTGCGCACACGCGGCCGGCGGTCCTGAGCAGACGGTCCGACCGGTCCGGGGAACCGTTCAGTACCGCCTGCGGGGCAGCCACCCCAGGAAGCGGGCCCTGGCCTGCGCCAGGGGCAGGGTGGGCAGGTCCCGGGTGGCGGCTACCAGGCAGGTTCCCAGGTAGACGGCCAGTCCGGCCGTCGTCCCGCCGAACTCCGCCAGCAGTTGGCTCTGCTTCGTGGGGCAGGGCCATTCGTGGGCGCACCCGCTGCACCGCCAGTCCGGCGGACGGGGCAGGTGTGCGGGAGGGCCGGAGACCCGGTAGCGACGGGACGCGCCGTTGCGGGCGCGTACGTTGCGCCGGGACGCGGCGTCGGCGACGGGTGGCTCGCCCACCAGCCGGCGGCGGGCCGTCGTGAGTGCGGCACCGACCCGGACCAGCACCTCCGGACCCAGCTGTTGGGCGAGCACCGCGGTGAGCAGGTGGTGCCCGAACGCGTCGAACTCGTCCTGGGTCACCCGCAGCCGCCGTTGAAGCTCGAGGAGCAGCACCGGTTCGGAACCGGACCGGCCCGCCAGCGCCTCCCGCAGAAGCTCCCGCAGGCACCCACCCAGCTCTGCGCGGTGGCAGCCGAAACGGTGCGCCAGGCTCGGGTCCTCGTCGATTCGACGGAGGGTCTCGGTCACCACCGCCGACGTCACTCTCTGGGCACCGGTTTCCTCCACCACCACTCCCTTCCGGTCGCACCGCGGCGACGGGCCAGCGGAGGACGCGTCGCGACAAGCGCCCCCACAGGTTGAGCGCGACCACACCGGGGATCACTCTTCCCGATCATCGACCGCCGGACTATGCCGGCCAGCGCAGAGGATCGGCGGCGCCTGATCGCTCCGCGCAAGTCCCGCGCGTGGAACACCCGTGGGAGCGCGATTCCCCGGATCGGGAATAGCATCGGCACGAGCAAACCTCGGAACCAGCTTGTCCCCGGCCGCCGAGCCACCGTCCGCCGCCGCCGTGACTCCGGCCGCCCTTCCCACCACAGCGTTCCTCTCGCACCCCATCCGCACCATCGGTCAGCCCATGGAGGACGGTTGAGTGCCGACGGTCCCATCAGCCACCGCTTCGACAGCCGCGACCCACAGCTCATCCGCGACTACCTCGCCGGCGCCTACGGGGCCGGCGGCCTACGCCTCAGCAGCAGCGACCGCGACTACCACCTGCGCCACCGGGGCGTGCGGGCCGGCCGGTTCCAAGCCGATCGACTCGCCCAGTCCACGGACCTGCGGGTCGCCGTCGAGGAGATCAACTCCCTGGTCGTCTGCGAAGCCGCGACCAGCAGGGTGGATCGCAGCTGTGACGGCGAGCAGGGCGAGTACGTTCCCGGCGACGTCTTCGTCGCCGCCACACCGGGACGCCCCTACCGGCTGCGCTGGCAGCCCGGCGAGGTGGCCCTGCTCCAGCTGGACACCCACCTGTTCACCCAGCTGGCGCTCCCCGACGTACGGCGGCGGCCCGAGCCGATCCGCTTCACCGCGCTCGAACCCGCCTCCCCCGCCCTCGCGGAGCACTGGCGGGCCACCGCCCACTATGTCCGCCTGGCCGTGCTCGGCAACACCGAGGCCAGCCGAGAGCCCCTGGTCATCGGCGCCGCGGCCCGTGCGCTGGCCGCCGCCGCCCTGGCCGTGTTTCCCAACACGGCCCGGACCGAGCCCACCGCACAGGACCGCCGCGACGCCGTGGCGCCGTGGCGCCCGCTGTCCGCCGGGCGATCGCCTTCATGGAGGAACACGCCGAGCAGGACATCAGTCCCGCCGATGTCGCCGCTGCCGCCGCCGTCTCGGTCCGCGCCCTGCAGTTGGCCTTCCGGCGTCACCCGGACAGCACCCCGATGGCCCAGCTGCGCCGGATCCGCCTGGAACGGGCACACCACGAGCTACGGCAGGCCGACCCACGCCGGGAGACGGTGAGCCGCATCGCCAGCCGCTGGGGTTTCCCGAGCCACAGCCGATTCACCGCCCACTACCGCGCCGTCTTCGGCGTTCCGCCGAGCCGGACCCTGCACACCTGAGCGAGAGATGCGGGCGATCACGACCGCCAGGCCGGTGGCGCCGAGCCGGTACGACTGGACGACGTACGAGCCGCAGGCGATGTTCACCGCGGCGCGCACCGGCACCAGGAACTGGACCACCCGCTGCCGTAGCAGCCAGGCGGCGATCCCGGCGGGGGTCTCCGGCGTCGGCAGCGCCGCCGTCCCGTACCTCGACCTTGACGCCGCGCTGGTGGGCCTCCTCGGCGAGCCGGCCGATCCTAAGGATTGAAGCATCTTCACCCACCCGCGCACGGCCGGTTTGCCGGACCGTCAACCGCTCTGGCGTCCCCACCGCCCGCGCCGGCCCGAGCTCGAACCCGGGCGCGCTCCCCGGTGTACGGTCACGACATGGGCCTCCCCACCGCAGTGACCACCGCCGGGTCCCTCATCGGCGGCTGGCAGCTCGCCCGCCGGACCGGCAACCGTCCCCTCGGCGGCGTGGTCCTCGCGGCGGGCGGTGTGCTGGCGGGACGCGAGTGGGCCCGGCGGACCAGCCCCGCCGTGACGGCGGCCCTGCTCGCGACCTACGCCGGCGCCTTCGGCCTGTCGCACCCGCTGGCCAGGCGCATCGGCGCGTGGCCCTCGGTGCTGGCCGTCTCCGCGCTCACCGCGGCCGCCTCGTACGCCGCGGCGGACCGGCACGCCCCGCGCTGAGCCGCACGCCCGGCCGGCCGGCCGGACCATCTGTCACCGTGGACGGCGCCATCGTCGCCGACATCGCGGCCCGCCCGCGCCTCTCCGAGTGCACCGTCGGCAGCTACCTGTCGGCCGCCACCGGCAGGACCGGCAACCGCGACCGGATCGAGGCCGCCCTCCACGCCTGGGCGAACGGCTGGATCCAGGCCCGGATCCGCGGGGCCCACGAGGTGCCCCGACGTCCGCCTATGATCCAGCGACGACCCGACGGTGGCGGAGGAACGAAGTGATCGACGCGGTCTTCTTCGATGTCGGCGGCACGATTCTCGACGAGTCCCGCGAGTTCGGGACCTGGGCGGACTGGTTAGGCGTTCCCCGGCACACCTTCTCGGCGGTCTTCGGCGCGGCGATCGCCCGGGGTCTCGACTGGCAGGAACCGTTCCGGGTCTTCCGGCCCGATTTCAACCTGGCGGTCGAGCTCGAACGGCGGGCAGCCGCCGGCAAACCGGAGTCGTTCGGCGAGGAGGATCTCTACCCCGACGCGCGATCGTGCCTCAGGGCCCTGAAGGACCAGGGCCTGCTCGTGGGCCTGGCCGGCAACCAGCCGGCCCATGCCGAGGCGTCCCTCCGTGCCCTCGACCTGCCGGTGGACGTGATCGGCACGTCGCACGGTTGGGGCGTGGCGAAGCCGGCGCCGGCCTTCTTCGCGCACGTCATCCGTGCGAGCGGTGGCGAGGCGTCGTCGATCCTGTACGTCGGCGACCGGCCCGACAACGACGTACGCCCGGCCATGGCGGCCGGCATGAAGACGTGCCTGATCCGGCGCGGCCCGTGGGGTCACATCCTCGACATGCCCGCCGTGGCCGCGCAGTGCCTGTTCCGCATCGATTCGCTGGACGAACTCCCGAGCCTGGTGGCGAAGCACAACGCGGCGAGCGACTGACGGCCGGGGTCGGTGGCGGAGAACGCACGCTGCTCACGACCCGCGAACTTCGTCCCACTTTAATGTATATCGCACCAGGGGTCTTGCCGCAAGACCCGGGTGGTGCCGCAGAATCGTCGGCCGGACCCAGGAACGGACGAGGAAACGGGGCACGACGTGCGCATGTTGTGGGCGACCGGTCGGGGGCGCGGTGACGTCGAGTCGCTGACGGCATCGGCGAAGGCCACCTCGGAGGTGTCGCGATGACCGAGCCGTACGTGCGGGGTCTCCCCGAGGTCGACGAGAACCAGGCCGCGATCGTCGGCGGCAAGGCCGCGCATCTCGGGGCGCTGACCCGGATCGACGGCATCGACGTGCCGCCCGGCTTCTGCGTCACGACGGACGCCTTCCGGCGGGTCATGGCCGAGGCGCCGTCGATCGACGACCGGCTCGACGAGCTGTCGCGCCTGACCCCGGACGACCGGGAGGCGATCCGCGCGGCCAGCGCGGAGATCCGCCGGGCCATCGAGGGAACCGCCCTCCCCGACGATGTGGCGGTGGCGATCACCCGGGCGCTCACCGCGCTCGGTGAGCGGGCCGCCTACGCCGTCCGATCCAGCGCGACGGCGGAGGACCTGCCGACGGCCTCCTTCGCGGGCCAGCAGGACACCTACCTGAACGTCATCGGGACGGCCGCAGTCCTCCAGCACGTCAGCCGGTGCTGGGCCTCGCTCTTCACCGAGCGGGCCGTGACCTACCGCCAGCGGAACGGCATCGACCACCGCACGGTCCACATGGCCGTTGTCGTGCAGAAGATGGTCTTCCCGGAGGTGTCCGGCATCCTGTTCACGGCCGACCCCGTGACGTCCCACCGGAAGGTCGCCACCGTGGAGGCCAGCTTCGGCCTCGGCGAGGCTCTGGTCTCCGGGCTGGTGAACGCGGACGCCTACACGGTGCGGGACGGCGCGATCGTCGACCGGACGATCGCCACGAAGCGGCTCGCCGTCCACGCCCTGCCGGCCGGCGGGACGACCGAACAGGCGATCGACGCGGCGCGGCAGGACCAGCCGGCGCTCACCGATGCGCAGGTCATCCGGCTGGTGCAGCTGGGCCGGCGGATCGAAGCCCACTTCGGCCACCCCCAGGACATCGAATGGTGCCTGGTCGACGGCGACTTCCAGATCGTGCAGAGTCGGCCGATCACCACGCTGTTCCCCGTCCCCGAGACCGGCGACGGAGGGAACCACGTCTTCATCTCGGTCGGTCACCAGCAGATGATGACCGACCCCATGAAGCCCCTGGGGCTCTCCATGTGGCAGCTGACGGCCATGGCACCGATGTACGACGCCGGTGGCCGGCTGTTCGTCGACGCCACCCGGGCCCTGGCATCGCCGGCGAGCCGCGCCGGCCTGCTGGAGATGGCGGGACGATCCGATCCCCTCGTCAGGGACGCGCTGGAGACCGTCATCGACCGCGGCGACTTCCTTCCGTCGCTCCCCGACCAGGCTCCGGCGGGGCCACGCGCCGGCGGCGCGCCGGCGCCGATCGAGACCGATCCGGCCATCGTCACCGACCTGATCGAACGCAGCCAGGCGTCCATCGACGCCCTGCGGCGCGACATCGCGACGAAGTCCGGCCCGGCGCTGTTCGAGTTCCTCCTGGCGGCGTTTCAGGAGCACAAGCGGTTCCTGGCCGAACCGCGGAGCATGCAGGCGATCATGGCCGGCATGGAGGCCACGTGGTGGCTCAACGACCAGTTGCGGGTGTGGCTGGGCGAGAAGAACGCGGCCGACACGCTCACCCTGTCCGCGCCGCACAACGTCACGTCGGAGATGGGGCTGGCGCTCCTGGACGTCGCCGACGTCATCCGGCCGCACGCGGAGGTGGTCGCCTTCCTGCGGGAGGCCGAGGACGAGGACTTCCTGGACGAGCTGGCCAAGCTCCCGGGCGGCCCGGAAGCGCGGGAGGCCATCCTGGCCTTCCTCGACAGGTACGGCATGCGCTGTGTCGGCGAGATCGACATCACGAGGCCGCGCTGGAGCGAAAGCCCGACGACCCTCGTGCCCGTCATCCTCGACAACATCAGGAACTTCGCGCCGGGCGCCCGGGAGCGGCGCTTCGAGCAGGGGCGCCGGGAGGCGGCGAGGAAGGAACAGGACGTCCTGGAACGCCTGCGGGCCCTGCCGGACGGCGAGCGGAAGGCGGCCGAGGCCAAGCGGATGATCGACCGGGTCCGCACCTTCATCGGGTACCGGGAGTATCCGAAGTACGCCATCGTCAGCCGCTACTTCGTTTACAAGCAGGCCCTGCTCAGGGAGGCCGAGAGCCTCGTGCGGGCGAACGTGCTCCGCGAGCAGGAGGACATCTTCTTCCTCACGTTCCCGGAGCTGCACGACGCCGTACGCACGCACCAGGTCGACGACCAGCTCATTCGCCGGCGGAAGGACGCGTTCCGGTCGTATCACGCGCTCACACCGCCCCGGGTGCTCACGTCGGAGGGCGAGGCCATCACCGGGGCGTACCGTCGCGACGACGTGCCATCCGGCGCGCTGGTCGGCCTCCCGGTCTCCGGCGGGGTGGTCGAGGGGCGGGCTCGGGTCATCCTGGACCTGGCCGACGCCGACCTCGAACCGGGCGACATCCTGGTCACCGCGTACACCGACCCGAGCTGGTCACCCCTGTTCGTCGCGGTGAAGGGGTTGGTGACGGAGGTCGGCGGACTCATGACCCATGGCGCGGTGGTCGCCCGGGAGTACGGGCTGCCCTCCGTCGTCGGTGTGGAGCACGCGACCAGGCTGATCCGGGACGGGCAGCGGATCCGCGTGCACGGCACCGACGGCTACGTGGAGATCCTGCCCTGACCGACCCTTCGAGCGAAGGCTCGGGTCGGAGGTGGCGTCGGGGCCTCGGACCGCGGCGGCGCCGGGGGCTGCCGGAGGCTCCGACGGGTCCGCGTCGGGATCCGTGTTCGGTTCCTCGGCCGGGAAGAGGATCGGGCTGAGAAGGTATCGGGCGCGGTCGGGTGTCGACCGGTTCGCCAGCCGGGGGGCGATGGCCGCCCGCAGTTCGCCGATCAGTTCGCGGAGTTCGTCCTGTCGAGCCAGAGCGCGTGCTGTCGGTAGCCGACGAGGTCCGTTGCCGGGTCGGCGTTCTCGCGGTCAAGGTAGGCGTCGAACTCGGCGAGCAGGGCGGCCATCGCGGTGGCGAACGCCCGTCGATGGTCGTCGGCGGAGAGGAGTTCCATCACGGCGGGGTCGATGACCGCCCGGTCCTGGCGCAGGCGGTATCGACGCTCCACCGCACCGCGTACCCGGCGCTCGTCGGCGACCTCCAGGCGACAGCCGACAGTGGACCCCGCCCGCGTCTTCGTCCTCGGACACAGCATGGGGGGCAAGGTCGCGCCGCGCGTGGCCGCCGCGGAGCCGTCCGTCGCCGGCCTGGTGCTCCTGGCCGGCGACGCCGCCCCGACGTCACCATTCGGGTCTACGACGCCGACAACCACCTGTTCTTCCCGGGCACCGGCCGCCCCGGCCCCGCCGATTACGAGGCGGCGCAGCACGTCGACCCGACCGTCGTCGCCGACATCGCCGACTGGCTGGCGCCGCCCCGCACGTCGTGACGTCTCCCCCGCTGTCGGCCCTCCGCCCGTCCGGACCGGTCGTGGCATCTTCGACCCAGGTTGGCAGGTCCGGGGTAGGGGCGGCCGGAAGTTGGTATGCCTATGGGGTGGCGGAGCGCGCAGGCAACGAGCAGCCCGGGGCAGGTGCCCCGGCACCCCCGGAGGATGACGGGACGGCGTCCCGGACATCGCCGGCGGGTCGCCCGGCGGCGCGGCTCGGCCTGCTGCTGGGCGCGTTGGGCGTGGTGTACGGCGACATCGGCACGAGCCCGCTGTACGCGCTGAAGACGGTCTTCACCCTGGACCGCAGCCTGACACCGGACGCTCCCGACGTGTTCGGCGTCATCTCGTGGGTCTTCTGGTCGATCATCCTGATCGTCTCGGTCAAGTACGTCATCTTCATCCTGCGGGCCGACAACGAGGGCGAGGGCGGCGTGATGGCCCTGGCCGCCCTCGCCCGGCGGGCGCTGCTCAAGATCAGTGAGCGCCGCGCCGAGACCGTGCTGGCGCTCGGGGCGCTCGGCGCGGCCCTGTTCTACGGGGACAGCGTGATCACCCCGGCGATCTCGGTGCTGTCGGCCGTGGAAGGACTGGAGGTGATCTCCCCGAGGTTGGAGGTCGTGGTCCTGCCGGCGTCGGCGGTGATCCTCACCCTGCTGTTCGCCATCCAGCGCTGGGGCACCGGGCGGGTCGGGGCCGTGTTCGGGCCGATCATGCTGCTCTGGTTCGCCTGCCTGGGCGTCGCGGGTGCGGCCGAGGTGATCCGTCACCCGAAGGTGCTGGCCGGGCTGTCACCGACGTACGCGGCCCTGTTCGTCGTCGACCACCCGATGATCGCGTTCATCGCGATGGGTGCCGTGGTGCTGTCGATCACCGGCGCCGAAGCGCTCTACGCCGACATGGGGCACTTCGGTCGCGCTCCGATCCGCCGGGCCTGGTTCGCGATCGTCTTCCCCGCGCTGACCCTGAACTACCTCGGCCAGGGGGCACTGATCCTCCGGGTGCCGGGAAGCCGCGACAACCCGTTCTTCCTGCTGCTGCCGAGTTGGGCGCAGCTGCCGATGGTCGTCCTGGCCACCGTGGCCACCGTGATCGCGTCCCAGTCGGTGATCTCCGGGGCGTTCTCGGTGTCCCGGGAGGCCATGCGGCTGGGTTTCCTGCCGCACCTGCGCATCCGGCAGACCTCGCGCCGCCAGTACGGACAGATCTACGCACCCGGAGTGAACTGGGGCCTGTTCGCGGCGGTCCTGGTGGTGGTGTTCGCCTTCGGCTCGTCCACGAACCTCGCCGCCGCCTACGGCGTGGCGGTCACCGGCACCTTCATGATCACCACGACCCTGTTCCTGGTCGTCGCCCGGGCGGGATGGCACTGGAGCACCTGGCGGCTGGTGCTGTTCGGCGTCGTCTTCGGCAGCATCGAGCTGACCTTCTTCACGGCGAACCTGGCCAAGGTCACCCACGGCGGTTGGCTGACGCTGCTCATCGCGATCATCCTGTTCACGGTCCTGCTGACCTGGCGGCGCGGCGCGGAGCTGGTCACCGCCCGGCGGATCGAACGGGAGGGACCGCTCCCCGAGTTCCTCGACCACCTGCACGCCACGAACATCCCGTGGGTGCCGGGCACCGCGGTCTTTCCCCACCCGAACAAGGAGACCACGCCCCTGGCGTTGCGCGCGAACGTCGCGCATTACCACGTCCGGCACGAACGAATTGTGATCATCACGGGTCGCACGGGCAACGTCCCCCACATCCCCTGGGACCAGCGCCTCACCGTCGACGACCTCGGCGACCCGAACGACGGCATCATCCACATCGACGCCCTCTTCGGCTTCCAGGATCCCACCGACTTCCCCGAGGTGCTTCGCCGCGCGGCCACCCACCCCCAGGCCAGGGACATCAACCTCGACCAGGACCAGGTCTCCTACTTCGTTTCGCGGATCACGCTGCGTTGCACGCGCCAGCCCGGCATGGCCGTCTGGCGCAAGCGCCTGTTCATCGCCCTGGCCCACAACGCCGCCAGTCACGCCGAATTCCTCCACCTGCCGGAGGAACGCACCATCGTCCTCAGCGCCGAGGTCGCGGTCTGAGCCTGGCAGCACCGCCACCTCCGCTTCCGCGAGCGCCCGCCCAGACTGAGGCTACGACGGCCAACGCCGCCTTGTCGCCCATCGTCGTCGACAGACGCTCGCCGGCGTGGCGACGACATGGCGGCGCGTTTCGACGGAATGGACGACGCTCTGCTCACTCGTCCCGTCCTGACCTGGCCGCGCCCCGCGTCTCCACTAATTCGGAGAACGTCCCGGCTGCCGCGATTCACCGGTCGAGCGCGCCGGAAATCGCACTTTCCGAGCCGCCCGAAACGGCACAAGTCCATTCAGGGAGTGCCGGTCGGGCCGAGGCCGGAAATTGTCGCCCTCCCGGGACCACTTTCGGCAACCGCGCCGTGCCCGCATGGCGGGCGATTACGGTGCAAAGGCGTGACCATTATTCGCGCCGCTGCGGTAGTGCTCAGTGCCGTCCTGACCGTGCCCGCCACGGTGTCCGCGTCACCGGCGCGGGCCGCCACGCCGTACCTGCCCTGCCCGACCGTGAAGCCGCCGGTTGCCCCACCGGCCGCACCGTCTCCGCCACCGGTCGCTCCCGCCGACCTCGCCGTCGGCGGCGAGTCGCTGGCGACGGCGGGACTGTCCGTCCCGGCCGGCGCGCCGGCGGCCCCGGCGGTGACCGCCACCTCGTGGCTCGTGGCCGACCTGGACAGTGGCGCGGTGCTGGGTGGGTGTGGACCGCACGAGCACCGCACGCCGGCCAGCGTGCAGAAGATGCTGCTCGCCGCGGCCCTGATGCCCCACCTCGACCCGAACCAGATGGTCGAGGTGACCCGGGCGGATCTGCAGGACCTCGACCCGGCCAGCTCGGTGATGGGGCTGGTGCCCGGCGGCCGGTACTCGATCGAGAGCCTGTGGCTCGGGCTCCTCCTGAAGTCGGGCAACGACGCCGCCAACGTGCTGGCCCGCGTCGGCGGTGGCGCCGCCGGCCGGCCGGGCGGCGTACAGGCCATGAACGACGAGGCACACCGGCTGGGCGCACGCCAGACCCACGCCGCCACACCGTCCGGCCTGGACGGTCCCGGCCAGTACACCAGCGCGTACGACCTGGCGCTGATCGCGCGCGCCACCTACGCCCGCGCGGACTTCCGGCGGTACGTCGCGACCCGGGTGGCGGAGGTACCGGCAGCGCCGGGACGGGCCGGCTTCTCCCTGACCCACGACAACACCCTGCTGGACCACTACCCGGGGACGCTCGGCGGGAAGACCGGCTTCACCGACCTGGCACGGCAGACGTACGTGGGGGTGGCCGAGCGCGACGGCCGGCGGCTCGCCGTGACCCTGCTCGGCGCGGAAACCGCGCCGCTGGGCAGCCTGGGCGAGGCGGCGGCGCTGCTGAACTGGGGCTTCGCGCTCTCCCCCGGCGCGTCGGTCGGCCGCCTGGTCACCCCGGACGAGAAGAAGTACGACCGTCCCGTCGCCCAGGTCAAGGCCGAGCAGCACGGGCCGGCGCGCACCGGGCGGCCGGCGTCGTGGCCGGCCGTCCTCGGCGTCGGCGCCGCCGGCGTCCTGGCCGTCCTGCTGCTGGCGGTGCCCCGGCGGCGGAGGGCGGCGCGGGCGGCGGCCAAACCGTAGGCGGCACGATCCGCCCGGCGGTTGCGTACATTGCGGAGGTCACGCTGTCGCGAGGAGGAGAACCATGTCGAAGCCGCCGCTGCCCGAACCCGCGATCACCATGCTGCGCAAGGCGAACCCCGCGGTCATCGCCACGCTCCGGGCCGACGGTCAGCCGGTCTCCGCGGCCACCTGGTACCTGTGGGACGACGGCCGGATCATGGTGAACATGGACGAGGGCCGCCGCCGGCTCAGCCACCTCCGCAACGACCCCCGGGTCACCCTGACGGTGCTCGACGAGCAGGCCTGGTACACCCACGTCACGATCCTGGGGCGCGTCGTCGAACTCCGCGACGACGAGGACCTGGCCGACATCGACCGGCTCTCCCAGCACTACACCGGGAGGGCGTACCCGCGGCGCGATCGCCGGCGGGTGAGCGCCGTCATCGAGATCGACCGCTGGCACGGCTGGGGCGCGCTGAAGGACAACGACCAGATCGGCTGAGCGGTCAGGCGAGGGCGGGCGCCGCCAGGAGCGCGCGCAGCTCGCGGACCGCTGCCCGCCCGGCGCGGTTCGCGCCGACCGTGCTGGCGGACGGCCCGTAGCCAACCAGGTGGATCCGGGGATCGGCGACCACGCGGGTGCCGTCCATGACGATGCCGCCGCGAGGGCCGCGCAGGCGCAGGGGGGCCAGGTGGTCGAGCGCCGGCCGGAAGCCGGTGCACCAGAGGATGACGTCCACGTCCTGCGCGGTGCCGTCGCGCCACTGGACGCCGCCGGGGACGATCCGGTCGAACATCGGCCGGCGTCGGAGGAGACCCCGTTCCCGGGCCTCGCGCATCAGCGGTGTCCACGCCAGCTCGGTGGCGCTGGCGATGCTGCCCGGGGGGAGGCCGGCGCGTACGCGTGCCTCCACCTTGGCGACCACCTCGCGCCCGTGGTCCGGGGTGAACGGCCCGTCCCGGAACACCGGCGGGCGACGCGTGACCCAGGTTGTCGTCGCCGCGACATCGGCGATCTCGACCATCAGCTGCACGGCCGACGCTCCGCCCCCGACGACGACCACCCGCTTCCCGGCGAATTCCGCCGGCCCCCGGTAGTGGGCGGTGTGCAGCTGCCGCCCGAGGAACGTCTCCTGGCCGGGGTAGTACGGCACGAACGGCCTGGTCCACGTCCCCGTCGCGTTGATCAGTGCGCGGGTGGTCCAGGTGCCTTTGTCGGATTCGACGAGGAGCCGTCCGTCGCCGGCGTCCCGGACGGCCGTGACGGCGACCGGCCGCTGCACGCCGATGCCGAATTCACGCTCGAAGGCGGCGAAGTAGGCCGGCACCGCGTCGGCGGCGGGTTCGTCCGGCGGTGGCGGCGTGAAATGCATTCCGGGCAGGTCGAAGATGCCGTGCACGGTCGCCATGCGCAGCGTCGGCCACCGGTGCCGCCAGGCCCCGCCGGGCGCCGCGTCGGCGTCCAGAACGGCGAAGTCAAGACCAGAGGAGCGCAGGTGGTACGCGCTGGACAGGCCCGCCTGCCCAGCCCCGACAACCACCACATCCGTCTCCGGCACGTGCCGCACAACCTCCCCGGCTCGCCCGGACTTCCCACGGGCGATGGATCTCACACCGACTCCCCTCCCGCTGGCGCCTCGGCGCCGTCCACGCGGTCGGGCGAGGCGACGATGTTCAAGGCGCCCAGGGCCGCGCCCAGCTGGAACCGGTTGTCCACGTGCAGCCGGTCCATCAGTGACCGCATCATGTTCGACACCGACCGTTGGCTGATCCCGAGTTCCCGGGCCGCGGTGGCGTCGGTGTGCCCCCGCGCGAGCAGGTCGATCAGCGCTGCCTCGCGCGGTGAGAGCCGGAGCTGCGACACCGGAGCCTCCTGGGGACCGTGTTCGGTGCGGACGGGAAGGGACCGGGCTCGGGTCAGTCCGGGGGCGGCCGCAGGCAGGTGGCGCAGTTGCCGCCCCCGCCACCGCCGTTGCCGACAAGGATCGGGTCCTTGTAGCTGAGTGGCCGACTCACCAGTTGCCCGCCGGTGCGCGTGACGAGCAGGCAGCGGTTAAGCGACCCGGGCATGATCGAGCCAGGACCGATACCCAGGCAGTAGGCGGTGTACTCACCGTCGCCGACGGGCACCGGCACCGGCACGGCGAAGGGATCGGCGGTTCCGGTCGGCCCGTACCGGTACAGGGCGCCCCCGCTGAGCTGTCCGCTGAAGTAGTAGAGGACCGCGTACGCCGCGCCGGCGGGCGTGGCGGCGCAGGTGTTGACCCAACCGTGCAGGCTGCCGGCCGCGTCGATGGACTCGACCTGGCCGGTTGCGCACTGGGAGACCGGGATCTGGTCGGCACCGCCCCATGTTTCACTGGTGGCGGCGGCCGGCAGGGGCGAGCCGAGGACGAGCGCGGCGGCGAGCACCGCCGTCGTCCCGGTGCGCACATCGTGACGCAGGGTCATCGGGATCCTTTCAGACGTCTGACGGGTGGACGAGGCTGACCGACCGCGCACGGCGCGCTCGGTGGACTGGTGGGCGGGCTCAGCCAGCCGGGGGCCGGTCGTGTCCTGGCGGTGGGCCGAAGACCCCGGCGGCTCCGAGCACCAGGCCGAGCTGGAACCGGTTGTCCACCCGCAGCCGGTCCATGAGGGCACGCAGGATGCCGGACACGGAACGCTCGCTGATCCGCAGCTCCCGTCCAGCCCGGGCCTCGGTGTGACCACGGGCGAGCAGGTTGACCAGGGCCGCCTCGCGGTCGGTGAGGAACAGGCCGGCCTGCGTGCCGGTCGCGCAGGACCGCCAGTGCCGCTCGAACGTCGCGACCAGCGACTCCACCACCGGGGCGTGGCGAATCTCCAGGTAGCCGCGTTCATAGTTGCCCGGGTCGACCGGGAACAGCGCCACCGACCGGTCCACGACGATCAGCTTGAGCGGCACGCCGGGACTTTCCCGGTAGCTGTCCGTTGATCCGCCGGCGTCGATGCCGCCGTACGGGGTCAGCAGGTCCACGTCGCGGGGCTGGACGCCGATCATCCGTACGCTGACACCACGCTCCCGCAGCGTGCGGTCCATCGAACCGGCGGCGGTCTTGGCGGACTCGTCGAAGGCGGATTCCGGGTTCATGGCCAGGTGCTCGCGGCGGGCCATGCCCACGAGGGCGGCCAGGCGGCGCCGGGCGGCGTCCCGGGTGGTCAGGTGGTTGACGCCGGCGCCGAGCTCGACAAGTTCCTCGCTGAGCCGCATCGACCGGGCCGACGGCCGGCCGCTCGCGCCGGCACCGGGCTGGCAGAGGTGCGCGACCGCCGTCATGGCCTGGGCCAGCGGCACCGCCCGCCACGTCCCGCCCGCCGCGCGCGGGCCGGCCGGCTCGCAGACCAGGCCGCCGTCGCGGAGTTCGGCCAGGCAGCCGAGGACCACCGTCAAGGGCATGCCGAGATCGCGTGCCAGCTGCCCGCCGGTCTGACTGCCGTACGCGGTCAGCGACCGGAAGACGAGATCGGTCGCGGGCGTGAAGCCGTACCGCGTCAGCGACGGCGCCGGGCGGATCGGCGTTGCCGGGTGCGCCTGCGGCGCCGTGGCGGCGAGCGGGGGTGCCATACCGGGAAACCAATCACCTACGCCGATTCAATCCTGGGTTCGTGGCCGAACTGTGACATTCCCTTGCGTCTTTGCGCAGCCGTGGTCCACCGCCGCCGGCGGTCATGCGTCGCCCGTACGCACTTCCGCAGATCCGGTGCCGGCTCTTACGGCGGGCGTCGGCCTCCTGTTTCGGTGGGCGCACTCGACGAACCAAGGAGGAGAAATGCGCAGAGGTGTTTCCCGCTGGGCGGCGGCCGTCCTGTCCGGAGTGATGGGCAGCGCGGCGCTGACGGCTCCGGCACTGGCCAGTGAGAACGGCACGCTGGCCTGCCCGCCCGAGTACTTCTACGACATCACGTCCAGCAGCAGCTACCACATGCCCGCCTCGGGCGCCTACTTCAAGGACGGTCCCGGCGGCAGCATGTCCGTCAGCGTCACCAAGTCGACCACGATCACGGCGACCGCAACCGTCAGCGCCGGCGCCACGGTCTCCGGCATCGTCGCGGAGGCCAAGATCGAGGTCAGCGCGTCGATCGCCCAGAGCAACACGATCACGGTCGGTCACACGTTCAACCACAACATCACCGCGGGAAAGTACGGCAACGCGCAGTACGGCTCCTGGGGTTACAACGTCGGCTGGCGGTACTACTACACCAGCGCGTCCTGCTCCACCGCGCTCAAGTCCTCGGGCACGGCCAAGGTGCCGACCAGCGCCGAGGGCTGGCGTTACTGGGAGACGAACTAATCCGCCCGCCATGGCCCGCGCGCGGATCGGGCGCGGGCCATGGCCGTACCCCTCCAGGACCTCGCCATGCGAACTGCTGCCGCCCTTGCCGGCCTCGCCCTTGCCGCCGCTGTCCCGTCGATCACCGGCTGCGCCGGAACCACCGCCCCGCGGCCCGACCGCGCCCGGCTCCCCGCCACCAGCGCACCGGCGGCCCCCTCGCTCGGCGCCCCGGCCGAGGAACTGCCGGGGACCCGGACGCTGCTGTACCAGCCGCCGGTGCACGGCGCGCGGCTGGTGGGCAGGGCCGACGTGCGGTCCGACGTTCCCGTCTGGATCAGCGTGACCTGTTCCGCGCCGGCCGACACCGACATCCGGGTCGAGTTCCAGCCGCTGGATCAGTTCCACATCCCGTGCGGCTCGGAGGCCTCCGCCACCCGCAACCAGGTCAACCTTCGAAGCCCGCGCACGCTCACCCTGGCCGTCACGGCACCGGAGTCGGTGACCTGGAGCATCCGCGTCCAGCAGTGAAGGGTTCCGGACCGGCATGGACAGCGAGTCGCTGCCGCCGACGGACGCTTCGGGGCAACGCGGCGATCAGCACCGCCGTATCCTGCGCCGGTGCCGCTCCCCTCCTCGACCTCGACCCGTGCCCACGGGGCCCCGACAGCACTACGGATGGTCGCCGGGCTCGTGGCCACGCTGCTGCTGGCCGGCTGCGGGCTCCTCACCCCACCGTCGCCCGCCTCCCTGCTGCGGTTCCAGTTCACGCCGGTCACCGGGACCGGGTACATGAACCAGACCCTGACCATCTACAACGACAGCGCCCGGATGGTCGCCCCGACACTGGAGTTCACGGCGCTCGACGCCACCGGAAGGCCGCTACCGGCAGTGCAGGTCACGACGGTCTACGGCAGCGACCGGGGACGGCTGGTCGTCGCACCGGGCGGCGGCCTCGACGTGCTGATCTTCGCAGGCGAGGGCGCGCGGTTGGCCGAGGACGTGGCCGTGTCCGTCCGTGCCGCGGAGAGGGTCGACGCGCCGGCGGTCGGCGTCGAGCCGATCGTCGCCCCGGTGGACGACTCCGGCCGCGTGGTCGACCGCAACAGCCCATTCGCCGCCGTGTCGCTGCGCAACGAGGACAGCGAGCCCATGCACGTCCGGCTGGTGTACATCATCTGGACCGAGCCGGAGGGCATTGAGCGGCAACAGGCCGAACGGGTCGTACCGATCGGCGACCTGATCGTCATCCCGCCCAAGCTCGGCACTCTCGTGCCGGTCCGAGGAGAGGCGCAGACCGCCATGACAGACGCGGCAGGGCACGTCCCGACCAGCATCAAGGCGTACCTGTCCCGGTAACCGCCGGACGCCGTCCCGCCGCGGTCGCGCCGCCCCGAGAGGGAGGAGGGCATCGGGGTCTCGGTTAGGGTCAGGCGGTGGTCAGCCGTAGCAGCGGGCGCGCCGCGACGTACGCGCACCGCGGATCGTCCGGTGTGGCGCCGGAGAACACCGCGGCCGCCTTCGAGCTGGCGATCGCCGAGGGCGCCGACTACGTCGAGACCGACGTGCAGCTCAGCGCCGACGGGGAGCTGGTGATCATCCACGACACCACGCTCGCCCGCACCACCGACGCCGGCCTGGTCTTCGCCGACCGCGCCCCCTGGAACGTGCACGACCTCACCCTGGCCGAGCTCAGGAAGCTCGACGCCGGGGGCTGGTACGACGCCGATTTCGCCGGCCAGCACATCCTGACCTTCGACGAGCTGCTCGACCTGATCGGCGGCCGGGTCGGCCTGAACCTCGAGCTGAAGTCGCCCGGGTTGAATCCCGGGCTGGCGCGGGCCGTCGCCGCGCGGCTGCGGGAGCGTCGGGGCGAGATCGAGCGGGGCTCCCTGCCGCGGCCGCTCGTCGTCGGGTCCTTCGACGAGCAGGCCCTCCGGGACTTCCACGCGCGGCTGCACGACGTCCCGGTGTCGCTGATCGCCTACGACGTGCCGGCGGGCGGGACGCTGACCGAGCTCGCCGGCTGGGTCTACTCGGTCAACCCGGACATCCGCCGGCTGCAACCCGGGGACGCGGCCCGCGTCGTCGAGGCGGGCATGGCCGTCGTGCCGTGGACGGTCGACTCGCCCGAGTTGTGGCGACGGGCCCTCGACCTCGGCGTCGCCGGCATGATCACGAACTATCCGTACGCGCTGAGGAACCTGCTGCACGGGCGCGACCCGGTGCCGGGCGCTGCGGGTGTGGTCGTCCGGGACATCGTGTGCCGCTCTCCCGGCGACGAGCCGCAGCGGGCCGGCGAGCACGCCGTCCTGCGCAACGTCTCCGGCCAGCCGGTGGACGTCAGCGGCTGGTACCTGCGCAGCCAGTCGTCCGCCAGGGTCGTGGTGGGCGACGGCTACGTGATTCCGCCGGGCGGGCTGCTGCGGGTGCACACCGGCCCGGGCCGGAACGACGCGGTCAACTACCACAACGGCCGCACCACCGCCGTCTGGAACGGCACGAAGGGCGACTCCGCGGGCTTGCATCGCGCGGACGGCACGATCGTCGACCTGTACGCCTACATCGTCTGACCCGGCGGATCCGCCGAGCCCGTGCGGCCCGGCGGAGCATCGAGGGGCCGGCTCCGTCGGAGGCGGCCACTCGATGAAC
>NZ_JAMWEG010000002.1 GCF_025460765.1 Micromonospora sp. MA102 | reverse complement strand
AACGACCGGCGGCCCGGGGTCATTCCCTGGCTCTACCGGCTCGGACCTTCGCGGTCCGGGGGATGTAACGACCGGTGGGGGCCGGTCATTCCGACCGGCGGTCGCCGTCGCCCGGGGGCGGGCTGCTGCGCGGTCTGCCATGTACAACGACCCCACCCCCGGCATGATTCCGCCGCCACGGTGGCGCCGACCACCCGACAGCCAGGCCGAAACCGGACATCAGGCCTCGAACTGCCGGCGCAAACCGGACATTCGCCCCAGCCAAGCGCAGCCGGCGATCAATCCGCACGGACCTGAGCCTCCGCCGAATCAGCGAAAGCGCACTCCAACCCAGGACGCGGTCACCAAACCGCCCACGCCATCCCGTCACGCCATCACGTTCGTAGCCGCTCACACAACCAACGCCGGCCGCCACAGTCCACGAGCCGGGCGTCCCGCACCAGCCGTCCCGGCGGGACCCATCCCTGCCGCGCCGCCGTCAACCCGACATCGCGGATCTTGGCAGGTTCCCGTTCGCACCGGCCGACAAGTCGCCACGATCCGCGGGTCAGTCATGCCGGACCCGCACAACCCCGGCAGGCGGCCAGCATGGGCGGAGGCTGGGCCGAGGGTGATGGTCGCCGCCCGAGCCGGCGCAGAGGTGACCGGGCGGCGGCAACGGGTGGGCGGCCGCAGACAGGTGGAGACACCCGCGGCAGGGTCAGGCGGTGGGGGTGCGCTGGGCGCCGTCGTCGAGGGCGGCCAGGATCGCCTCGGCGGTCCGCTTGCCCACCCCCGGCACCTCGGTGATCTCCTCCACGGTCGCCGCGCTGAGCCGCTTCAGTGAGCCGAAGTGCCGCAGCAGCGCCTTGCGGCGCACCTCGCCGAGGCCGGGGACGTTGTCCAGCGCCGACTCGGTCATCCGCTTCGAGCGTCGCTGGCGGTGGAACGTGATGGCGAAGCGGTGCGCCTCGTCGCGGACCCGCTGGAGCAGGTAGAGCGCCTCGGAAGTGCGCGGCAGGATGACCGGGAACTCGTCGTCGGGCAGCCAGACCTCCTCCAGCCGCTTGGCCAGCCCGCAGAGTGCCACGTCGTCGATGCCCAGCTCGGCAAGGGCCTGCGCGGCGGCCGCCACCTGCGGCGGGCCGCCGTCGACCACGACCAGCTGCGGCGGGTACGCGAACCGGCGCGGCCGCCCCGTGGTCGGGTCGATGCCGGGCCGGTCCGGGTCGCTGGCGGTCTCCTCGCCGATCTCACCGGTCTCGGCGCGCGCGTCGAGGTAGCGGGCGAAGCGCCGGCGCAGCACCTCGGACATGGCCGAGAGGTCGTCGGTGGCGCCCCGCACGATGAACCGGCGGTACTCGCTCTTGCGGGGCAGCCCGTCCTCGAAGACGACCATGCTGGCCACCACGTCGGTGCCCTGGATCTGCGAGACGTCGAAGCACTCGATGCGCAGCGGGGAGGTGCGCATGCCGAGCGCGTCGGCGATCTCGTCGAGGGCCTGGCTGCGGGTGGTGAGGTCACCGGCCCGCTTGAGCTTGTGCCGGGCGAGCGCGTCCTTGGCGTTGCGCTCGACGGTCTCCAGCAGCGAGCGCTTGTCGCCACGCTGCGGCACCCGCAGCGTCACCCGGCTGCCCCGCCGGGTGGACAGCCAGTCGGCGAGCGCGTCGACGTCGCCGGGCAGCTCGGGGACGAGCAGCTCGCGCGGGACGTCGGCCTCGCCCTGCTCGCCGCCGTAGACCTGGGTGCAGAAGTGGTGCACCAGGTCGCCGGTCGTCAGCTCCTCGGTCTTCTCCACCACCCAGCCGCGCTGACCGCGGACCCGGCCGTCGCGGACGTGGAAGACCTGGACGGCGGCTTCGAGGGGGTCGTCGGCGAAGGCCACCACGTCGGCGTCGGTGCCGTCGCCGAGCACCACGGTCTGCTTCTCCATGGCCCGGCGCAGCGCCGCCACGTCGTCGCGGAGTCGGGCGGCCCGCTCGAATTCGAGCTGCTCGCTGGCCTCCAGCATCTCCTTCTCCAGCCGGCGCACCATGGTGTCGGTGCGGCCCGCCATGAAGTCGCAGAAGCCGTTGACGATCTCCCGGTGCCCGTCGGCGGTGACGCTGCCCACGCAGGGCGCGGAGCACTTGCCGATGTAGCCGAGCAGGCAGGGCCGGCCGACCTGACCGGCCCGCTTGAACACCCCGGAGGAGCAGGTCCGCGCCGGGAAGACGCGCAGCAGCAGGTCCAGCGTCTCGCGGATGGCCCAGGCGTGCGAGTACGGCCCGAAGTAGCGCACCCCCTTGCGCTTGGCGCCGCGCATCACCTGCAACCGCGGGTATTCCTCGTCGAGGGTCACCGCCAGGTAGGGGTACGACTTGTCGTCGCGGTAGCGGACGTTGAACCTCGGGTCGTACTGCTTGATCCAGGTGTATTCCTGCTGGAGCGCCTCGACCTCGGTGGCGACCGTGATCCAGTCCACCGACTCGGCGGTGAAGACCATCTGCCGGGTGCGCTGGTGCAGGTTGACCGGGTCGGCGAAGTAGGAGTTGAGCCGGCTGCGCAGGTTGCGCGCCTTGCCGACATAGATCACCCGGCCGGTGCCGTCGCGGAAGCGGTAGACCCCTGGCGACTCCGGGATGGTGCCGGGTGCGGGACGGTAGGTCGAGGGGTCAGCCACGCGCCAAGCGTAGTCCGCGCCCCCGACAACCGGCCGTCGCCGCGCGTCCCCCGCCCCCGGTCGGGCGGGCGGGGGCCGCGGCGGGACGGTCAGGCCAGGGTGATCTGCTCGCCGGTGACCTTGATGTTCTTCGGCGCGAGCGGCTTGGTCGCCGGACCCTGCTTCACCGAGCCGTCGGTGATCGAAAACCGGCTGTTGTGGCAGGTGCAGTTGATGGTGCCGCCGTCGACGTTCGACACCGGGCAGCCCTGGTGGGTGCAGATCGGGTCGAAGGCCTTGAACTGGCCGGCCTCGGGCTGGGTGATCACGACACCCTGGCTGGCGAAGACCGCCCCGCCGCCGACGGGGATGTCGGTGGTCCGGGCGAGCGGACCCTTGCTGTCCCGCTCGCCGCCCTCGGGGTCGCCGGCGTTGGTGGCGCCGGGAGGGCCGGCGCTGGTGGGGGCCGGGCCGCCGGCCGTGTCGCCGGCGTCGTCACCGCAGGCGGTCAGCACCACGGCCGCCCCGACCGCGCCGGCGCCCGCCAGCAGGGTCCGGCGAGTCTGCCTCCCCGGCCCGGTCAGCACCTCGTCGTCGCTCATGTCCGGCCTCTCTCTCGGCTGCCGCCACCCGTCGTGATCCGATGGCCTCACTTCACAACACGGATCACTCTGGCGCACGGTTCATACTGACGCGTCACGAAATGGATATCCAAAACGGGCGGGCCGTGGCCGGCCCGCCCGTCGTACCCGTCACTCAGCGTGCCCCCGCCGGCACCCTGCGGGTGCGGGGCTTCGCCGCGGCGCCGTTGGCCTTGGCCGCCCGGGTGGTGGCCGCCTTGGCGCCCTTGGCCGCGCCGTCGAGCTTGAGGATCGGCCGCAGGAACTGGCCGGTGTGGCTCTCCGGCACCTCGGCGACCTCCTCCGGCGTGCCGGTGGCGAGCACGGTGCCGCCCCGGTGGCCGCCCTCCGGGCCCATGTCGATGATCCAGTCGGCGGACTTGATCACATCGAGGTTGTGCTCGATCGTGATCACGGTGTTGCCCTTCTCGACCAGGCCCTCCAGCACCATGAGCAGCTTGCGGATGTCCTCGAAGTGCAGGCCCGTGGTGGGCTCGTCGAGAACGTAGACCGTGCGGCCGGTGGAACGCTTCTGCAGCTCGGAGGCGAGCTTGACGCGCTGCGCCTCGCCGCCGGACAGCGTCGGCGCGGGCTGGCCGAGACGCACGTAGCCGAGGCCGACGTCGACCAGCGTCTTGAGGTGCCGGTGGATGGCCGGGATGGCGGAGAAGAACTCGGCCGCCTCCTCGATCGGCATGTCCAGGACCTCGGCGACCGTCCGGCCCTTGTAGTGCACCTCCAGGGTCTCCCGGTTGTAGCGGGCGCCCTTGCAGACCTCGCAGGGGACGTAGACGTCCGGGAGGAAGTTCATCTCGATCTTGATGGTGCCGTCGCCGGAGCACGCCTCGCAGCGGCCGCCCTTGACGTTGAACGAGAACCGGCCCGGACCGTACCCCCGGACCTTGGCCTCGGTGGTCTCCGCGAAGAGCTTGCGGATGTGGTCCCAGACCCCGGTGTAGGTGGCCGGGTTGGAGCGCGGTGTGCGGCCGATCGGCGACTGGTCGACGCCGACGACCTTGTCGACGTGCTCCAGGCCGGTGATGCGGGTGTGCCGGCCGGGGACCAGCCGGGCGCCGTTGATCTGGTTGGCCAGCACCGCGTGCAGGATGTCGTTGACAAGCGTCGACTTCCCGGAGCCGCTGACCCCGGTGACCGCGATGAGCTGGCCGAGCGGGAAGCCCACGGTGAGGTTGCGCAGGTTGTGCTCGCGCGCCCCGTGCACCACCAGTTCGCGGCCCGGGGTCTGCGGCCGGCGGACGGCCGGCGTCGGGATCGACCTCCGCCCCGACAGGTACGCCCCGGTGACCGACTCCTCGTTCTCCAGCAGGGCCGGCACCGACCCGCTGTGCACGATCTTGCCGCCGTGCTCGCCGGCGCCCGGGCCGATGTCGACGATCCAGTCCGCGACGCGGATGGTGTCCTCGTCGTGCTCGACCACGATCAGGGTGTTGCCCAGCCCACGCAGCCGCAGCAGGGTCTCGATGAGCCGGTGGTTGTCCCGCTGGTGCAGGCCGATGGAGGGCTCGTCCAGCACGTAGAGCACGCCGACCAGGCCGGAGCCGATCTGGGTGGCGAGCCGGATGCGCTGCGCCTCGCCGCCGGACAGGGTGCCCGCCGGGCGGTCCAGGGAGAGGTAGTCGAGCCCCACGTCGAGCAGGAACTTCAGCCGGGCGTTGATCTCCTTGAGCACCCGCTCGGCGATCATCTTCTGCCGGTCGGTCAGCTCGATGCCGGCGAGCAGGTCGGCGGCCTCGCCCACGGAAAGGTTGCAGACCTCGGCGATGCTCTTGCCGGCCAGGGTGACCGCGAGCACCTCCGGCTTGAGCCGGGTGCCGCCGCAGGCCGCGCAGGGCACGTCCCGCATGTAGCCCTCGTACTTGTCCCGCGACCACTCCGACTCGGTGTCGGTGTGCCGGCGCTCGATCCACTGCATCACACCCTCGAAGCCGGTGTAGTAGGAGCGCTCGCGGCCGTACTTGTTGCGGTAGCGGACGTGCACCTGGTCGTCGGAGCCGTGCAGGATGGTCTTCTGCGCCCGGGACGGCAGCGCCCGCCACGGGGTGTCGACGTCGAAGTGCTGGGCCTCGCCGAGCGCCTCCAGCAGGCGCAGGAAGTATTCGAGGTTGTGCCCGGTCGCCCAGGGCTGGATGGCGCCCTCGCGCAGGGTGCGCTCCGGGTCCGGGATGACCAGTTCCGGGTCGACCTCCTTCTTGGTGCCCAGGCCGGTGCACTCCGGGCAGGCGCCGTAGGGCGCGTTGAAGGAGAAGACCCGGGGCTCCAGGTCCTCGATGGCGAGGGGGTGGTCGTTGGGGCAGGCCAGGTGCTCGGAGTAGCGCCGCTCCCGGGCCGGGTCGTCCTCGGCCAGGTCGACGAAGTCGAGCAGCACCAGGCCGCCGGAGAGGCCGAGCGCCGCCTCGACCGAGTCGGTCAGCCGCTGCTTGGCGCTGGGCTTGACGCTGAGCCGGTCGATGACCACCTCGATGGTGTGCTTCTCCTGCTTCTTGAGCTTCGGCGGCTCGGTCAGCGGGTGCACCACGCCGTCGACCCGGGCCCGGGCGTAGCCCTTGGCCTGGAGCTCGGCGAAGAGGTCGACGTATTCGCCCTTGCGGCCGCGCACCACCGGGGCGAGCACCATGAACCGGGTGCCCTCGGCCATGGCCAGCACCCGGTCGACGATCTGCTGCGGGCTCTGCTTGGAGATGCGCTCGCCGCAGATCGGGCAGTGCGGCTCGCCGATGCGGGCGAAGAGCAGGCGGAGGTAGTCGTAGACCTCGGTGATGGTGCCGACGGTGGAGCGCGGGTTGCGCGAGGTGGACTTCTGGTCGATGGAGACCGCGGGGCTGAGGCCCTCGATGAAGTCGACGTCGGGCTTGTCCATCTGGCCGAGGAACTGCCGGGCGTACGACGAGAGCGACTCGACGTAGCGGCGCTGGCCCTCGGCGAAGATGGTGTCGAACGCCAGGCTCGACTTGCCCGAACCGGAGAGCCCGGTGAAGACGATCAGGGCGTCCCGGGGCAGGTCGAGACTGACGTCACGCAGGTTGTGCTCGCGCGCGCCACGGATGATCAGTCGGTCGGCCACGGTGCGTGTGCTCCCGGAAGAAGATTGTGAGGCGGATCTGTCCGCCCGACGCGAGGTCTGAGCGGTTTTCGAGGGTTGTGAAGGCGCAGGGAAGACGCCTCGGCAACTCTAGCCCCGAGGTATGACAACTTCCGTCGCGCGGACATTCCCCCAGCTCAGTGCGGTCGGGCGGGCACCGACGCGGCCCGCCCCGACCGCCCCGGCACCCGCTAGAGTCCCCCGGGCCCCGGCGGGGTCGCCGGACGCCCGGTCCGCCGCCGGCCGCCGCGCCAGCCGCCCCGCCGCTCGGAGGCCAGCCGGACCTCCCGGCGCCGGCTCTCGTACGCCACCTCGCGCTGGAGCCGGCGCCAGTTCTCCCACCGCCGGACCGGCAGCTCGCCGGTCTCCAGGGCCGCCCGCACGGCGCAGGCCGGCTCGGCCTCGTGGGCGCAGTCGCCGTACCGGCAGTCGGCGGCCAGCTCGGCGATGTCGGCGAACGCCCGGTCCAGGCCGGCCGAGCCGTCCAGCAGGCCGACGGCCCGCACGCCGGGGGTGTCCAGCACCGCTCCCCCGCCGGGGATCGGCACCAGCGCCCGCCAGGTGGTGGTGTGCCGGCCCTTGCCGTCGGACCGCCGGATCGCCTGCGTGCGCATCACGTCGGCCCCGGCCAGGGCGTTGACCAGGCTCGACTTGCCCGCGCCGGAGGGCCCGAGCAGGCCGAGCGTGCGCCCCGGCAACACGTAGGGGCGCAGCGGGTCCAGCCCGGTGCCGCGCTCGGCGCTGACCGGCAGCACCGGCACCCCGGGCGCCAGGGCGGCGAGCTGCCGCGCCACGGCGGCCGGGTCGGGGGCCAGGTCGGCCTTGGTGAGCACGACGAGCGGCTCGGCGCCGGACTCGTGCGCCAGGGAGAGCAGCCGCTCGATGCGGGCGGCGTCCGGCGCCGGGTGCACCGGCTCGACCACCGCGGCGGCGTCGAGGTTGGCGGCCAGCACCTGGCCGCTGGCGTCCTTGCCGGCGGTGCGCCGGATCAGCGCGGTGCGGCGCGGCAGCACCGTCTCCACGGTGACCGGCCCGTCCGGCCACGTGGCCAGCAGCACCCAGTCGCCGGCGCAGGGCAGCGCGGTCAGGTCGCGGGCCGCCGCGGCCAGCAGGCCGCCGCCCAGGCTGGCCCGGACGGGCCCCTCCGGGCGGAGCACGGTGCAGACGCCGCGGTCGACGCGGGCCACCCGGCCCGGTCGGCGGTCAGTGTGTCGATTCGGGTACGCCGCCCGGTCGGCATCCCAGCCGAGGGCGGTCAGGTCGATGGTCATGTGTCCTCATCGGTGTCGAGGGGGTTCCTGGCGGATCACGAGTGCTACGGCCGGCATGCTCACCACCACCTCCGCTCCGACTCCCGGTGCCGCGCTCTACGACGACGTCAGCTCGGGCGCGGTCTGACGCCCCGCCGCGACCCGAAGCCGTCGGCCCCGACCGTAGAGGGCGCGTCGACGCGCCGAAAGCGATTTCCCCGGCGACGCGACGGCGGCCTACCGCTAGGGTCGGTGCGTGAGCGCGACTGGGGTGACGGCATGACGAGCGATCCTCTCCTGCTGACCGGTGAGCTGGACGAGGCGACCGCCCGGCTGCTGCGTACCGTGGCCGCCCTGGGCGCCGACGACATGGCCGCGCCGTCGCTGCTGCCGGGCTGGACGCGCGGGCACGTCCTGACCCACCTGGGCCGCAACGCCGACGGCTTCGTCAACCTGCTGACCTCCGCGCGCACCGGCGAGGCGATCCCGATGTACGTCAGCCCCGAGGCCCGGTCGGCCGACATCGAGGCCGGCGCGGGCCGCGGGCCGGCCGACCTCATGGACGACCTGCGCCGCAGCTCGCAGCGGTTCACCGCGGCGGTCGCCGAGATGCCGGTGGAGGCGTGGGGCGCCACCGTGCAGACCCGGCGCGGCCCGTGGCCGGCGGCGATGCTGGTCTGGGGCCGGCTGCGCGAAATCGAGGTGCACCACGTCGACCTTGGAGCCGGCTACCGGCCGGCCGACTGGCCGGACGCGTTCGCCCAGCGGCTGCTGCACGAGGTGGTGGCCGGCCTCGCCGGCAACCCGGAGGCGCCGGCCATGGTGCTGCGCTTCGACGGCGTCCGCCAGGAGCTCGTCGTGGGTGACCCCGAGGGGGCGCCCACCGTCACCGGCCCCGCGCCGGAACTCGCCGCCTGGCTGACCGGCCGCAGCGCGGGCGAGGTGCTCACCGTCACTCCCGCCGGTCCCCTGCCTACTCCACCGGAATGGATCTGAACACCGTCATGACCTACAACGGAGACGTCACGCCCGGCGGTGCGCCGGCCGTGCGCGAGCTCGACCGGCTCACGATCACGAAGCTGTCGGTGGGCCCGATGGACAACAACGCCTACCTGTTGCGCTGCCGGGAGACCGGCGAGCAGGTGCTGATCGACGCCGCGAACGAGGCGCCGCGCCTGCTCGACCTGGTCGGTGCCGGCGGGCTGGCGGCGGTGGTCACCACCCACCGGCACATGGACCACTGGGTCGCCCTGGAGGAGGTGGTCGCCAAGACCGGCGCCCGCCCGCTGGTGCACGCGGACGACGCCGAGGGGCTGCCGATCGACGCCGAGCCGCTGCGCGACGGCGACACGGTCCCGGTCGGCGACTGCGCGCTGGAGGTGATCCACCTCAAGGGGCACACGCCGGGTTCGATCGCGCTGCTCTACCGGGACCCGTCCGGCGTGCCGCACCTGTTCACCGGGGACTCGCTGTTCCCCGGCGGGGTCGGCAACACCGAGCAGGACCCGGAGCGGTTCGGCCAGCTCATCGACGACGTGGAGCGGAAGCTCTTCGACCGGCTGCCGGACGAGACCTGGTTCTACCCGGGTCACGGCAAGGACAGCACGCTCGGCGCCGAGCGCCCCGCGCTGCCGCAGTGGCGGGCCCGCGGCTGGTGAGCGTGGCGGGCCGGCCCGACCGGCCCGCTCAGCCCGCGTCGGCGGCGGTCAACGCGCGGAGCCGGTGCCGGGTGCCGAGCAGCACCGGCCCGGCGAGCAGCAGGCCGACCGCCATGGTGAGCACTGTCGGGTTCGGCGCGCCGGGCAGCAGCCCGGTCAGCGTCCGCGCCGTGATGCCGAGGGCCACGTACAGGCCGGCCCAGAGGGTCGCGCCGAGCGCCGCGCTGACCGCGAACCGCCGGTAGGGCATCCGCAGGCCGCCGGCGGCGAGGGGCAGCAGCGCGTTGAACACCGGCAGGAACGGCGCCACCAGCACCATCCGCCCGCCGCCCCGGCGCAGCAGCGCCTCCGCGGCCGCCCAGCGCGGCTCGCCGATCCAGTCACCGAGGCGGCTGCGCCGCAGCCGCTCCCCCCAGCGCCGCCCGGCCAGGAAGCTCAACGACCAGCCGGCGAGGCACCCGGCCACCACGGCCACGACGGTCGCCAGCCCCGTCGCCGGCCGGCCCGCGCCGACCGCGGCGAGGACCGCGGCGTCGCCGGGGACCAGCACCCCGAGCAGGGGTACGGCGTCGGCGAGCATCACCATGCCCAGCATCCCCATGAGCAGGGTGGTGGGCAGCTCCCCGACCTGGGCCAGCAGATCCGTCATGCTCCGTACGCTAGGGCCCCGGGGCGACCCGGCACATCGGGTTTACACCCCACCGGTCCCCCGAGTCCGGCTCCGGATGATCCCTGAGGGGTCAGCGGGGGCGGAGCACCTGGACCCGGCGGACCGGGGTGTCGACCGAGGGTTCGGTGACCGGCACCGGATAGGCCGCCACCAGCTCCAGCCGGTCCGGCGGCAGGTGTCCCCGGTCCGGGTCGCCGACCAGCACCTGGACGCCGCGGTCGGCGGCCCGTTGCAGGTACGGCAGCATCCGCGCGGCCAGCGCCTCGTCGTAGAGGACGTCCCCGGCCAGCACGAGGTCGGCGGTGGCGGTGCTGTCCAGCAGGTCGTCCCCGGTGGCGGCGACGGTCACCCGGTTGGCCCGGGCGTTGACCGTCACGGCCGCCACCGCCCAAGGGTCGACGTCGTTGGCGACCACCCGGTCGGCGCCGGCGAGCGCGGCGGCGATGGCGACCAGCCCGGATCCGGCGGCCAGGTCGAGCACCCGCCGCCCGGCGACCAGTTCGGGGTGGTCGAGCAGGTGCCGGGCGAGCGCCTGCCCCCCGGCCCAGACGGAGGCCCAGTAGGGCGGCGGCAGGGACCGGCCGGCCGCCGCCTCCATCCGCGCCCACCAGAGAATGGCGTCCTCGGCGAGGTGTAGGCGCACCTCCGGCACGAACGGCGCCGCGACCAGCCGCAGCCGGTCCAGGCCGTCGCCGGGCGCCGCGATCTCCCGTTCCAGGTCGGCCAGCGGCGTCGGTGTCCTCACCGGGGCAAGCATGCTCCTCGCCGCCCCGGGCCGGGGGGATTTTCCCGCTGGCGGCGTAATCGTGAGCCACGCCGGCACTTCCGCCAGCGGATCGCGGTTCGGGCGGTTACTGTCGGGAAGGTAAAGGGCGATCACCGGCGGCGACCGGTGCTCACCCGCATTGAACAGGGAGAGACGCATGGCAACCGGCACGGTCAAGTGGTTCAACTCGGAAAAGGGCTTCGGCTTCATCGAGCAGGACGGCGGAGGTCCGGACGTGTTCGTCCACTACTCGGCCATTCAATCCAGCGGCTACCGCGAGCTGAACGAGGGCCAGAAGGTCGAGTTCGAGGTGACCCAGGGGCAGAAGGGTCCGCAGGCGGACAACGTCCGTCCGATGTAGCTTCGTGCCGGTGGCGGCGGTCGGTTCTCCGACCGCCGCCGCAGCGCATCCTCAAGCAGGGGTCACCGGCAGGTCACGGCGCCGCCGCAGCGGCCCGGCGAGCAGGATGAGCGGCGTCAGCGCGAGCCAGGTGGTCATCACGCGGATCGCCCCGGCCGGGCCCCACACGGCGCCCAGCGTGCCGGCCAGCAGGGCGGCGAGCGGGATGGTGCCGTAGTTGAGCAGCTGCATGCTCACGGTCACCCGCCCGAGCAGCCCGTGCGGCGTGTACGTCTGCCGGAAGCTGCCCTTCACCACGTTGCCCACGGCGACGCCCAGGCTGACCAGCGCGCCGCCGAGCACCAGCCAGCCCACCCGGCCGCCCGGGCCGGCCAGCGGGATGAGCAGCGCGGGCGGCCCGGTGAGCGCGCCCGCGGCGAGCAGGGCCCGGGCCGAGCCGAGCCGCCGCGCGAGCCCGGTGGCCAGGGCGGCGCCGACGAGCCCGCCCACGCTGGCCAGTCCGATGAGGAGCCCGACCAGCGCCGCGGGCAGCCCGGCGGAGCGGACCAGGAAGACCACGAGCACCGCCTGGTAGCCGCTGAGCCCGATGTTGCTGGCCGCGCCGAAGACCGTCAGCACCCGCAGGTACGGGTCGCGGACGACGAAGCGCAACCCGTCGGCCACCTCCCGGCGCAGCGAGGCCGGCCCGGCGGGACGGCCGGGGCGGGGCTCGACGGCCCGGATGCGGCTCAGGCACGCCGCGGAGACCAGGAAGCTGACCGCGTCGAGCAGGACCGCGGTCACCGCGCCGGCGAGCTGGGCGATGAGGCCGGCCAGTCCGGGGCCGACGAGGTAGCTCGCCGTCTGCGTGGCGTGCAGCCTGGCGTTGCCCTCGGGCACCTGCTCGGGGCGCAGCAGGGTGGGCAGGTAGACCTGGTCGGCGGTCTCGAAGAAGACCCGGGCCAGGCCGGCACCGAGGGCGACGGCCAGGAGCTGGCCGACGGTGAGCAGGTCGAGCAGGGCGGCCACCGGCACGCTGGCGAACAGCGCCGCGGAGACCAGGTCGGCGGCGATCATCACGGGCCGCCGGCGGACGCGGTCGACCCAGGCGCCGGCGGGCAGGCCGGCCAGCAGCCAGGGCAGCCAGGCCGCCGCCGTGAGCACCGCCACCTGGAACGTGGTCGCGTCGAGCACGGCCACCGCGACCAGGGGCAGGGCCACGGCGGTCACGTTGCTGCCCACGGCGCTGACCGTCTGCCCGGCCCAGAGCAGCCGGAAGTCGCGGTGCCGGAGCAGGCCGCCGCGCGGCCGGGGGTCGGTGTCCGGCGCGGTCGCGCGGGCCGGGGCGGTCACGGCTGGCCCGGCACGCCGTGGGCGAACAGGAAGACCGGCTCGCGTCGTTGCCCGTCGTCGGGGGCGGGGCGGTCGGCCCAGCGGGCCAGCAGGTCGTTGATCTCGTCGCTGAGCTGGGCCAGCTCCGCCGGGGTCAGCCGCAGCCACTTGTCGGTGCTGAACGGGCCGTCGCCCCATGCGGCGTGGTCCTCGTCGGGTGCCGCGTGCCACGCCCGGACCAGGGCGACGTGCCGGTCCAGGTTCAGCGAGCTGGCCGCGTCGGCCACCGCCCGGGCGGCGGGGTCGGCGTCGAAGTCGGTGTTGGACCAGCGCACCGCCCGGTCCCGGAGCCGCCACCAGCGTTCCCGGCGGTCCCGGGCCAGTTCGGGCGCCTCCAGCACGAGGTCGGCCGCGCCGAGCACCTTGAGGTGGTGACTGACGTTGGCGGGGGCCTGGCCGGTGCGCTCGGCGAGCTGGCCGACGGTGCACGGGCCGTACACCTTGAGGACGTCCATGAGGCGGCGCCGCAGCGGGTGGGCGAGCGCGGCGAGGACGCGGGAGTCGGTGACGTGCCGGACGGTGGGCTGCTCCATGGGGAGAGCCTGACATTCGCAAGAGGTGTTGCGCAATACTTGTTGCTGAACTTTCCGGTCATCCGAGCCCCGGGACCGCGGCGCGGCACTCGCCGCGGGGCCGGGCCGATCAGGCGGTCAGTCGCCGGGACAGCTCGTCGGCGACGTCGCGGGCGATCTGCGGCGGGATCGCCTCGGCGATCTTCTCCGGCGGCAGCCCGGCGAGGACCCCGGTGACGATCTCCTGCTCGTCGGTGAAGTCCCGGTTGGACAGCGCGTTGACCTGCGCCACGAGCGCCGGCCAGGCCCGCGCCATGGCCAGCATCTGCTGCAGCGGCGAGTTCGCCTGGGGCGGGGCGACCAGGCCGGTGGTGCCGACCGGGGAGATGAGCCAGTTGCGCAGGTTCTCCAGGTCGGCCAGGACGTTGCCGACCGTTCGGTTCGGGTATCCGGTGTCGTTGATGAGCTTGTCGGTCTGTTCCATGCCGGTCTCCGGTTTCACTGGGGCGATCAGGCCGACCGCGGTCAGATAGCGACGGAACAGCGGGGTCTCGTCCCGGCCCGCCTTGGTGGAGTCACGGAAGAAGCTGAAGTGGGTGTGGAAGAGGTGGCTGCTGTCCCCGGTGGTGCGCTTGCCCAACCGGTCCCACCGCTTCACGGTCCTGCCGTCCGGGGAGTAGATGATCTCCCGGATGTCCCGGGCGTCCGCGGCGCCCGCGGCACACTGCGACACGAACCAGGTGGAGAAGGTACGCAGGTTGTGCGTCGCGCCGCCGGACGAGACGGAGAACGTCCCGACGTCCAGCGCCGAGGCGTGCAGGGTCAATCCGGAGGAGTCCCGGGTGGACTCCACCACCGAGTAGTCCCGGGGCACCACCCGGTCGGACCCGCAGTGGTATCCGCCCCGGTGGTTGGGGTCGCCCACGATGCCGACCTCGGCCGGCTCCAGGTCCTGACTCCGTACGGTGTTCTTGTCGACGTTGAGGTAGCTGAGCAAGAGGTTGCGGACGGCCAACAGGTTCGCCGGGGCCGACGTCATGGGATCTCCCCTCCGGATCGATGGCCGGCGAGGGCACGACAATCACTACGCGTGAGCGCGCATGATCCGGGGACGCACCCTCACCGGATAGCTGCACGGCACCGGGCACTTGCCCTGAGGATATCCACACCTGGCACTAAATGCCCAGCTCAGAGCACTATCTGGAACTATCGGCCGACTGTGGACGGCACCGGCCCGAGCGGCAGCACCACAGCCGAAGAATGCTCGGGATCGTGCAGGATTTCCCGCCAGCCCGCACGAAGAGTGACGGCGGTGCCGAGCGGCTCGCCGGTGCCGGGATTCCGGGCGTAGCGCGGGTGGGCACCGCCGGAGACCTGGACGCGCAGCCGGTGCCCCGGCGCGAAGCGGTGCGCGGCCGGCCAGAGGGTGACCGGCACCCGGACCACACCGGACGCGTCGCGCGGGAAGCGCCCGGGCGCGACCCGGACCAGCCCGTCGCAGACGTTCCAGGACCGCCCCCGCCGGTCGACGTCGCAGAGCCGGACGAAGACGTCCAGGTAGGACAGCTCGCTGCGGACATGGATCTCGGCGTGCACCGGGCCGACCACCTCGACCGGCCCGTCCAGGGGCGCGCTCGTGTAGGTCAGCACGTCCGGCCGGGCCTCCACCGGCCGGTTGTCCACGGCGCCGGCCCGCTGGGCGACCAGCAGCGGGCCGCCGAGCGATGGCGTGGGGTCGGCCGGGTCGTAGTGGAACCGGTCGGGTGCGGAGTCGGCCGGCGGCGCGGTGGCGAGCGCGCGGCCGGGGTGCAGGTACCACCGGGTCGGCTGGGCCGGCGGGGGCCAGTCGGGCAGGTCACGCCAGCCGCCGCCGGCACCGCCGACATGCACCCGGACCGGCGCGCGGCCCGGCGCCGGGCGCCCGGCCAGGTGCTCGTCGAGCCAGTCGAGGCCCTCGCGCAGGGCCGCCACGAGCAGCCCGGGGCTGCCGTGGGTCCACGGGCCGATCGTCAGCCGGAGGCGGGCGCCGGCCGCCCGGAGCCGGGCGTAGTCGTCGAGCTGGGCGGGGAGGAAGATGTCCTGCCAGCCGCTGACCATCGCCACGGGCGCGCGGACCTCGGCGATCCGGTCGCCGAAGATCCGCGTCCGCCAGTAGTCGGCGTCCGGCGTGTGGTGGCGCAGCCACTCCTGGAAGAACGGCACGGTCGCCCCGGTGGCGATCCGGTCCGCCTCGGCCAGCGGCAGGTGGGCCAGCGCGCGGGTGAGCCGGGGCTGCCCGCGCTTGAGCTCCCACTGCCGGGCCAGCCAGGGCACGGTCTGCGCCTGGAGCAGCTCCGCCCAGGTGAGGACCGTGTCCAGGGCGAACGACTCCCCCGCGTACGTCGAGTCGCGGGTGGCCGAGGCGGTGACCACGGCGACCATGGCGCGCAGCTCGTCGGCCGCCTCGGCGGCGAACGCCCACTGCACGAACCCCTGGTAGCTGGCGCCGAACATGCCGAACGCGCCGGTCCACCAGGGCTGCCGGCGCAGCCAGTCGAGGGTGTCGAGGCCGTCGTCGCGCTCGTGCACCAGCGGGGCGAACTCGCCGCCGGAGCCGAACGTGCCCCGGCAGGACTGGATCACCACGTGGTAGCCGCGCTCGGCCAGGAGGCGGCCGAGCAGCCGGACGGGACCGCCCCGCCCGTACGGGGTGCGGATCAGCACGCAGGCCGCCCCGGGCAGGTCCGGGGCGTAGTGGTCGGTGCGCAGCGTCACCCCGTCGCGGACCCGGACCGGGAGGTCCCGGGTGACCGTGATCCGCCGGGTCCGGGCGGCGGGCAGCCGCAGCGCCGCCGCGGCGAGCCGGGTGACGACGCCCCGCACGCTCAGTCCGCGGCGGGTTCCGGCGTGGCGGGCCCCGGCTCGCCCCGGGCCGCGCGCACGGCGTCGCGGTGCTCGCGCATCGAGACCACCATCTCGGCCAGGAACCGGTGCACGACGGCCAGCTCGTCGTCGCTGAACCGGTCCATCACCTCGTCGGTCCGCCGGCCGAGCGGGCCGAAGAAGCTGCGGGCCAGGGTGGCACCGCGGTCGGCGTAGTGCAGGAGGACCTTGCGCCGGTCGGCGGTGTCCCGGTCGCGCCGGATGTGCCCGCCCCGCTCCAGCCGGTCGACGAGCGCGGTCACCGATCCGGAGGAGAGGTGGAGCGCCTCACCCAGCCGGCCGGGGGTGATCGGGTCGCCGAGCAGCTCGGCGTCCATCACCGCGATGAGGGCGTGCAGGTCGGTGGCGTTGAGGCCGTGCAGGCCGGCGAACGCGTGCCCGATGTGCTGCGCGTCCACCGAGTAGCGGCGCAGGTCGTTGGTGATGTCGGCGATCATCCGCCCGCGCGGGTCGTCCCGCCGCCGGTACATGCTCTGCGCCACGTCTCGCCGTTACCCCCTGCCCGGACCGTCCGCTTGCAGCATAGGACCTCCGCCGATAATCTCGCTTATCAAGATACTTGGTAAACGAGAGTCGTAGCCGCAAACGATCACAAGAGGGCACCCCGATGTCACTGTTCACCCGCGTCGCCCGGGGCCGGCTGGCCGCCTGGCTCACCGTGGCCGCCGCACTCGTCGTCGGCGCGGTCGTCTTCGGCCTCCCCCGCCCCGACAACCCCGATCCCGTCTCGGCCACCGGCCTCTCGGTGCAGTGGGAGTCGACCCAGGTCGAGCGCCTCCAGGACCAGCTGCCGGACCGCGACGTGCAGCCCGCCGTCGTGGTGGTCAGCCGCGCCGACCGGGCCCCGCTGGCCGCCGCCGACCGGGCCGCGCTCGACGGGGTGTCCGCCGAGCTGGGCCGGCTCGCCGCCGGCGGGAAGGTCGTGCCGGCCCAGTTCTCCCCCGACGGCACCGTGGCGCTGGTCGCCGTGCCGCTGGCCACCGCCGGCGGCCAGGAGGCCGTGGTGGACGAGGTGGCGCAGCTCCGCGCGGCGCTGGCCGACCTGCCCGACGCGCTGACCGTCGAGGTGACCGGCGCCCCGGCCTTCACCGCCGACCTCAGCAAGGTCTTCGACGGCGCCGACATCACCCTGCTGGCGGTCACGGCCGGCGTCGTGGCGCTGCTGCTGCTGATCACCTACCGCAGCCCGTTCCTGTGGATCGTGCCGCTGCTGGTCGTCGGCGCGACCGAGCAGCTCACCCTGCGCGCCGTCGACACGATCGTGCCCGCGCTCGGCATCCACCTCCAGGAGGGCCAGGTCACCGGCATCGCGAGCGTGCTCGTCTTCGGCGCCGCGACCGACTACGCGCTGCTGCTCATCGCCCGGTACCGGGAGGAACTGCACCGCGAGGAGAGCCGGTTCACCGCCATGCGCGCGGCGCTGCGCCGCACCGCCGAGCCGATCCTGGCCAGCGGCTCGACAGTGGTGCTCGGCGTGCTCACCCTGCTGCTGTCCGAGCAGGAGACCAACCGGGCGCTCGCGGTGGCCTGCGCCACCGGCGTGGTCTTCGCCATGCTCTCCGCGCTCTTCGTGCTTCCCGCCGCCCTGGTGCTGTTCGGACGGGGGCTGTTCTGGCCGTTCGTACCCCGGGTCGGCGAGACGGCCCGGGAGGGCCGGCTCTGGGGCCGGCTCGGCGACGCCGTCGCCCGCCGGCCGCTGCCCGTCGCCGCGCTGTCCACCCTGCTCCTGGCCGCCCTCGCCCTCGGCGGCCTGGGCATCCGCACCGGCCTGTCGGAGACCGAGCAGTTCCGGGCGAAGCCGGAAGCGGTGGCCGGCGCCGAGACCCTGGCCCGGGCCTTCCCGGCCGGCGCCACCCAGCCGGTCGCCGTGCTCACCAACCCGGGCGCGGCACCGGCCGTGCTGGCCGCCGCCGGCGCGGTCGACGGGGTCGCCTCCGCCCGGCCCGGCGCCGCCGGTGACCGGGTCGCCCAGGTCGACGTGGTGCTCACGGCCGAACCGGGCACCGCCGCCTCGGACCGGACCGTCGAGGCGCTGCGTGACGCGGTCGCCGCCGTGCCGGACTCCGCGCCGCCCGCGGTCAGCGGCGCAGACGCCCCGGACGGCGCGCTGGTCGGCGGTACGGTGGCCGCCACCTACGACTCGGACCGGGCGAACACGAAGGACCTGTGGCTGATCCTGCCGATCATCCTGCTGCTGGTCGGGGCGGTGCTGGTGCTGCTGCTGCGCGGCCTGCTCGCGCCGGTACTGCTGGTGCTGACGGTCATCGCGTCGTTCTTCGCCAGCCTCGGCGCGGCCTGGCTGCTCTTCGACCGGGTGCTGGACTTCCCGGCGCTGGACAGCGGGGTGCTGCTGCTCGCCTTCGTGTTCCTCGTGGCGCTCGGCGTGGACTACAACATCTTCCTGGTCACCCGGGCCCGCGAGGACGCGCGCCGGACGGGCACCCGGGACGGGATGCGCTCCGCGCTGCGGGTCACCGGCGGGGTCATCACCAGCGCGGGCGTGCTGCTCGCGGCGGTCTTCGCCGTGCTCGGCGTGCTGCCGTTGATCACCCTCACCCAGATCGGGATCATCGTCTGCGTCGGCGTCCTGCTGGACACGCTGCTGGTCCGCACCGTGCTGGTGCCGGCGCTGGCCTTCCTGCTCGGCGACCGGTTCTGGTGGCCGGGGCGGATCGCCCGCGAACCCGACGCCCCCGCGCGGGACGCCGCGGCGGCGGTCACGCCGGCCGGCGCGCGGGACTGAGACGGGAACGGGGCCCCGGCGATCCTCCGCCGGGGCCCCGTTCCCGTCCGCTCAGTAGCTGAGGCAGACGCACTCGGTCATCAGCGCCCGCACGTTGTAGACGTACGTCTCGTTGGGAATCTTCAGCGGCGGTGGCGGGCCACACGGCGGGCTCTTGCCGGGCGCACAGTCCGGCGCGACGTTGCCCGGGCCCACGTTGTAGGCGGCGATCACCGCGTTCAGCAGGCAGGACGTCAGCTCGCTGGTGCACAGCGAGGTGTCGAGCCGGTAGTCCGAGCCGAAGTGGGAGTCGCCGATCTTCTTGGTCAGCCAGGCCAGGTAGTTGGCGCCGAGGACCGCGTTGTCCCGGTAGGCGTCGAGGTCGTAGCTCTTCTCGAACCGGTCGTTGACGAACTGCGCGGTCGGCGGCTGGACCTGCATGAGCCCGACGCCGCTGTCGCAGGCGTAGATGTTGGACTGCCAGCCGCTCTCCTGCCAGGCCGTGGCCTTCACGAGGTTGAGCGGCACCTTGATGTCGGGGGCGGAAACCGGCCAGTAGGTCTTCGCGGCGGCGTCGGTCAACGCCTGCTTGACCTGACTGCGGCTGGCGGCGGTGCCCTTGTAGCTGGGCTTGCAACCGGCCACCGGGGGTTTCGGGGCGGGCGGCGCCTTCGTCTCGGTCAACGGCTTCACCGTGGGCCGCGGCGCGCCGGCCCGACTCGTGGTCGGCTTCGCCGACGCGCTCGGGCTGGGCTTGGCGCTGGGCTTCACGCCCATCGCCGCGACCGCCGGCGGTTCGTCGCTCGGCAGGTCGCCGGGGTCGTCCGCCGGCGTGTCGACGGGCGCCTCGCTGGGCAGCTCCACCGCCACCTCGCGGGTCGGCCCGTCGCCGCCGCCGCACCCGGTGACCACGGTCGCCGCCAGCACCGCGGCGACCGCCGCCGTGGCCCAGCGGCCCACTCCTCGACGCATCAGACCTCCCCCGTGGTCGTCCGCCGCACCCTAGCAGGGATCAGCGGGCCGGCGGGGTACCCGCGACGCCGCCCCGGGAGGCCCGCGGCCGCGGCGGTCCGTCCCCTGTGGCCGGTCCGTCCGCCCCGGGGGGCGGGTGGTCCCCGCCGACCGCGTGGTCCCGGGTGGCCCAGGCGACCACGAGCACGGTGACCCAGGCCGCACCGAGCAGCACCGACGTCGCGGTGCCGCTGGCCGTGCTCCACCCCAGGTAGAGCCGGGCGCCGGTGACGGCGACCACGCCGGCCAGCGCGCCCGTCCAGACGGCCACCGCCACCGGCCAGCGGGCGCCCCGGGACAGCAGCCACGCGAGGGTGCCGAAGCTCGCCGTGACCACCGCGTTCTGGGTGGGCAGCAGGTCCGGGGCGCCGTCCGGGCCGCCCGGCCCGGTCAGGCCGGCGACCACGACCAGCACCACCAGCGGCACGAACGCCCCCACCGTGCCGAGGACGCTGAGCAGGTCGGCCCGCCACGGCCGGCTCCGCCAGGCCACCACGGCCGCCACGAGGGCCACCGCGGCGATCAGCACCCAGCCGCGCAGCACCGACACCGCGGCCAGCGCCGTGTCGGCCACCCCGGGGGTACGCCGGGCGGCGAACCAGTCCGCGACGAGCCCGTCGAGCACCCCGAGCCCGCTGTGCCGGACCACGGCCTCCAGCACCGCCGCGACGGCCAGCCCGGCGGCGAACAGCAGCAGCAGGCCGGCCGCCAGGTTGATCAGCAGCGTCCCGGCCGGGCCGAACCGCATGGCGAGCAGGAAGAACAGCACCCCGTAGCGGGCGCGCAGCCAGCGCAGCGGTGGCAGGGCGGCGGCGCGGGCGGCCAGGGCCCGCGCCGGGTCCGGGTTGCGGCCCAGCCAGCGGCCGGCCAGCACCACTCCGATGAGGCAGACCAGCAGCACGAGGACCGCGCCGGTGGCCCGGCCCAGGAACCGGGACACCCGCTCGTAGGACTCACCGGCGGCGTAGCCGACCAGCACGGACGCGCCCACCCAGCTCACCACCCCGGCCAGGTTCCACGGCGCGAACCGCCGGTACGGCAGGCCCGCCGCGCCGGCCAGCCGGGGCGCCAGGGTGCGGGCGAAGGCCACCCAGCGGGCCGCCAGCACGCCCCGGCCGCCGAGGCGGTCGAGCAGCGAGTCGGCGCGCCGCCACCGGTGCGGCCCGATCCGGGCACCGAGGCCGGAGGCGCGCAGTTTCGGCCCGTACCGCCGGCCGGCGCGATAGGCGAGTGTGTCTCCGATCACGGCGGCAGCCGTCATGGCCAGCAGCGCCGGAATAATCCGCAGCGTCCCCGCGTAGGCTAAGAAGCCGACCAGCAGCAGGGTCGCCTCACCCGGCACCAGCAGCCCGAAGATCACCGCGGTTTCGCCCGCGACGATTGTCGCGGCGACCAGGTAGATCAGCAGAGGCGGCAGCTCCTGCAGCCAGTTCAGCAGGTCAGGCATCCGGTCCCCCGCACGGGAGCCAGCATGCCAGTCCCTGGAACGGTCGGGACAGCACTTTCGGCAGAGATCCGGGCGATCTCGGGGTGACCCCGAGGCGTGCCCCGGCAACCGCAGACAGGAGTATGGAGGGTATGCAGCTACGCACCGACCTCCGCAACGTCGCCATCATCGCCCACGTCGACCACGGCAAGACGACCCTGGTCGACGCCATGTTGCGGCAGGCCGGCGCCTACGGCGCCCGTGGTGAGACCACCGAGCGGGTCATGGACTCGATGGACCTCGAGCGGGAAAAGGGCATCACCATCCTGGCCAAGAACACCGGCGTGCGGTACCTGCCGGCGGACGGCTCCGACCCGGTCACCATCAACATCATCGACACCCCCGGCCACGCCGACTTCGGTGGTGAGGTCGAGCGCGGCCTGACCATGGTCGACGGGGTGGTGCTGCTGGTCGACGCCAGCGAGGGACCGCTGCCGCAGACCCGCTTCGTGCTCCGCAAGGCCCTCAAGGCCCGGATGCCGATCATCCTGGTGATCAACAAGGTGGACCGGCCGGACGCCCGGATCAAGGAGGTCGTGGACGACACCTACGAGCTCTTCCTCGACCTGGACGCCGACGAGGAGCAGATCGACTTCCCGATCGTCTACGCCTGCGCCCGCGACGGCATCGCCTCGTTGACCCAGCCCGCCGACGGCTCGGTGCCCGACGACAGCCACAGCCTGGAGCCGCTGTTCCGCACCCTGCTGGACACCATCCCGGCCCCCGCGTACGACGAGGACGCGCCGCTGCAGGCGCACGTCACGAACCTCGACGCCTCCCCGTTCCTCGGCCGCCTCGCGCTGTGCCGGGTCCGGCAGGGCACCATCCGCAAGGGCGAAACGGTCGCCTGGTGCCGCACCGACGGCAGCACCCAGCGGGTCCGCATCTCCGAGCTGCTGATGACCGAGGGCCTGGAGCGCAAGCCGGCCGACAGCGCCGGCCCGGGCGACATCATCGCCGTGGCCGGCATCCCGGAGATCATGATCGGCGAGACCCTGGCCGACGCCGAGAACCCGGTCCCGCTGCCGCTGATCACCGTCGACGAGCCGGCCATCTCGATGACCATCGGCACCAACACCTCGCCGCTGGTCGGCCGGGTCAAGGGCGCCAAGGTCACCGCCCGGATGGTCAAGGACCGGCTCGACAAGGAGCTGGTCGGCAACGTGTCGCTGCGGGTCCTGCCGACCGAGCGGCCGGACGCCTGGGAGGTGCAGGGCCGCGGCGAGCTGGCCCTGGCCATCCTGGTGGAGCAGATGCGCCGCGAGTCCTACGAGCTGACCGTCGGCAAGCCGCAGGTGGTCACCAAGGAGATCGACGGGAAGACCTGCGAGCCGGTCGAGCGGCTGACCATCGACGCCCCGGAGGAGTACCTGGGCGCGATCACCCAGCTCCTCGCCACCCGCAAGGGCCGGATGGAGCAGCTGGTCAACCACGGCACCGGCTGGATCCGGATGGAGTGGCTGGTCCCGGCGCGCGGCCTGATCGGCTTCCGCACCGAGTTCCTCACCGACACCCGCGGCACCGGCATCCTGCACCACGTCTTCGAGTCGTACGAGCCGTGGTTCGGCGAGCTGCGCACCCGCCAGAACGGCTCCCTGGTCGCCGACCGGGCCGGCGCGGTGACCTCGTTCGCCATGATCAATCTGCAGGAGCGCGGCCAGCTCTTCGTCGAGCCGACCACCGAGGTGTACGAGGGCATGATCGTCGGGGAGAACTCCCGCTCCGACGACATGGACGTCAACATCACCAAGGAGAAGAAGCTCACCAACATGCGCGCGTCGACCTCGGACGAGACCGAGAAGCTGATCCCGCCGCGCAAGCTGTCGCTGGAGCAGGCCCTCGAGTTCTGCCGCGAGGACGAGTGCGTCGAGGTGACCCCGGCCGCGGTGCGGATCCGCAAGGTGGTGCTGGACCAGACCCAGCGCGGCCGGATGGCCGCCCGCCGCAAGCACGCCGGCTGACCACACCCCACCCGGAGCCCGGCCCGCCCTAGGCGGACCGGGCTCCGCCCGTTCCCGCCCCTCTCCCTCCCCCGCCGGCCTCCGCCCCCGGCGCCCCCACCCGTCGATCATGAAGTTGGCGGCAGTTTCGGAGATCGACATCGCCGCTAACTTCATGATCAACGGGGGCAGGCGGCCGGGGTCGCGGCCCCCGGGGGGTGTGGCGGGAGCGGGGTCAGGGTTTGGTGGCCTGGAGGGCCAGGATGTCGGGGACCGGGCCGGAGCCGGACTCGCGGACGGCGGTCAGCGTCAGGCCGGCGGCGGTGACCGCGTTGAGCAGGTCGGCCAGGGGCAGGTGCCAGGCGCCGACCCGGGCGCGCACCCCGACCGTGTTCCAGGACCGGAAGCTGCGCTCCCGCTCGGCGTACCCGCCGTCGATCACGGCCCGCCCCGGCTCGGAGCGGTCGGCGAACGCCCCGACGAAGCAGGGGTGCACGCCGACGTGGACCAGCCGCCCGCCGGGCGCCAGCACCCGGGCCACCTCGGCGATCGCCGCCGGGTAGTCGGGCATGTCCGTGTGGGCGAGCACGCAGGCCACCGCCGGCACGGCGCCGGCCGGCAGGGGCAGCGCGGTCGCGTCGGCGCGGGCCACCGGAAGCCGCCCCCGGGCGTGGCGCAGCTGCCCGCCGGACAGGTCCACCCCGACCGGCCGCCACCCCAGCCGCCGCAGCTCGGCGGCGTGCGCCCCGGTGCCGCAGCACAGGTCCAGGCAGCGCCCGGCACCGTGGCCGAGCAGCTCGGCCAGCATCGACCGGACCCGGTCGCTGTAGTCGGTGGCGGTGGTCGTGACGTAGTCGTCGTACCAGTCGGCGATGGCGTCGTAGGCGGCGGTCGTCATCTCCGCACGCTAGACCCGGGCCGGGCCGGACCGCAGCCCCGCCCGCCGCGATGATCCGCTACGGTCACCGGCATGACCTGGGAGGAACTCGACGCGCGCCTGGACAAGGCGCCCGGCACCGTCTCGGCGTACGTGGGGCGGCTCGGCGCTCCGCCCACCTGGAGGCGGCACGCCGACGCCACCCACTACGCGGCCAGCACCATGAAGGTCGCCGTGCTGCTGGCGCTGCACCGCGCCGCCGAGGCCGGCCGCCTCGACCTGGACCGGCCGGTCCCGGTGCGCAACAGCTTCGACTCCGCCCTGCCCGGCGCGCCCCGCTTCAGCAACGCCCAGCACTACGACAACGACGACGCGGTCTGGGCGCGGGTGGGTGGTGAGGCGCCGCTGCGCTGGCTCGCCGAACGGATGATCGTCCGCTCCAGCAACCTGGCCACCAACGTCTGCATCGGTCAGGTCGGGCTGCCCGCCGTGGCCGAGGCGTGGGCGCTGGCCGGGGCCCGGCACAGCGTCACGGGCCGGGGCATCGAGGACTTCGCGGCCCGCGACTCCGGCATCGACAACCTGGTCACCGCCGCCGACCTGGCCGCGCTGCTCGGGAGCCTGGCGCTCGGCGCCCGCCGGCCCGGCCCGCTGGCCTCGCCGGCCGGCTGCGCGGCCATGCTGGACGTGCTGTTCGCCCAGGAGCACCGCGAGGACCTCGCCGCCGGGCTGCCCGAGGGGACCCGGATCGCGCACAAGAACGGCTGGGTACGCGGCGTCCGGCACGGCGCCGGCGTGGTCTTCCCCGACGACGCCCCGCCGTACGCCGTCGTGGTCTGCACCACCACCGACCTGGCCGACGGCGGGCCGAGCGGCGAGGAGGTCGAGGACGACGCCTGCCGCCTGATCGCGCACGTCTCCGCGCAGGTGTGGGCGGCCCGGCACGACCTGGCCGGGTGACCGGTCACTCCAGCAGGTTCGCCCGCAGCGCGGCCAGCGTCCGGTCGGTCAGCCCCAGCCCGTCGCGCAGGTACGCCTCGAACGTGCCGTGCACCCGGCGCACCTCGTCGTAGGCGGCGTCCAGGTATTCCGGCCGCACCTCCAGCAGCGGCCGGGCGACGGCCGGGTCCAGGTTCGGCCGGCGGCGGGTCATGGCGGTCAGCAGCACCTCGCGCAGGCTCTCGGTCAGCTCGTTGTGCCGCAGGTAGTCCGCCCGGATCTCCGGCTCGTCCACCCCGAGCGCGGTGAGCAGCACCACCGACAGCCAGCCGGTGCGGTCCTTGCCGGCCGAACAGTGGAACAGCAGCGGCAGGTTCGCCCCGTCGGCGGCCAGCCGCACCGCCGTCCCGAACCCCGCCCGGGCCGACTCGCCGGTGACGAACCAGCGGTAGATGGCCGCCATCGCGCCCGGCATGCCGTCCCGGGCCAGTTCCTCGTACGCGTCGAGGTCGTGGCCGAGCAGCACCGCCGAGACGTAGGTGAACACCGGGTGGGCCGCGTCGTAGACCGGCAGGTGCACCACCCGCGGCTCGCCGGCCAGGCGGTCGGGCGGCGCGACCGCCTGCTCGGTGGCGTGCCGCAGGTCCACCACGCAGGCCGGGGCCAGCTTGCCCAGCACCGGCAGGTCCTCGTCGGTGAGCCGGCCGAGCGCCGCGGTGCGGAGCAGCCGGCCGGCGCGTACCCGCCGCCCGTCCGTGGTGGGCAGCCCGCCCAGGTCACGGGCGTTCGGCGCGCCCACCAGCTCCCAGTCCCGCCTCATCATCGGCCCTCCCCTGTCCGCCACCGCTCCGTATAGGGTGCCGCACATGACGATCGCCGCGGTACGCACCCACCGGCTCTCGGCCCCCTTACACACCCCGTTCGTCACCGCGCTGCGCCGCACCACCACCGTGGACACCCTGGTCGTCGAGGTGGTGGACGCCGACGGCCGCTCGGGTTTCGGCGAGGCGCCGCAGGTCTGGCAGGTGACCGGCGCGTCGATCGCCGGCGCCGAGGCGTGCGTCCAGCAGCTGCTCGGGCCGCTGCTGACCGGGCGGGACGCCGACGACCTCCAGGCCCGCTGCGCCGAGGTGCGCCGCGCCGTGGTGGGCAACGAGTCGGCGCGGGCGGCCGTCGACGTCGCCCTGCACGACCTGGCCGCGCGGCGGCTCGGCGTACCCCTGGTGCGGTTGCTCGGCGGCACCACGCTGCGCGTCCCGACGGACGTCACGCTGGCCGCGGGCGACGCGGTGGACCTGGCCGCGGCGGCCACCCGGCGCCGGGCCGAGGGGTTCACCGTGCTGAAGCTCAAGGTCGGCACGGACGCGCGGGGCGACCTGGACCGGGTGCGCGCGGTCCGCGCCGCGGTGGGGCCCGAGGTGCGGATCCGGCTGGACGCCAACCAGGGCTGGACGCCGCGCGAGGCGGTCCGGGTGATCCGCGGGATCGAGGACGCCGGGCTGGACGTCGAGCTGGTCGAGCAGCCGGTGCACCGGCGGGACCTGGACGGGCTGGCCTGGGTCAGCGACCGGGTGGAGCTGCCGATCCTCGCCGACGAGTCGGTCTTCGACCTGCGCGACCTGGTCGAGGTGATCCGGCGGCGGGCGGCCGACATGGTCAACGTCAAGCTGGCCAAGTGCGGCGGTCTGCACACCGCGCGGACGCTGCTCGACCTGGCCGCGGCGCACGGCATGGGCACCATCGTGGGCTCCATGATGGAGAGCCAGGTGGGCCTCGGCGCGGCGGCGAGCCTGGTCGCCGCCTACGGCACCACGGCCGTGTCGGACCTCGACGCCGCCTGGTGGCTGGCCTGGTCGCCGGTCGCCGGCGGGATCCGGTACGACGGCTCGACCGTCGTGCTGCCGGACGCGCCCGGCCTCGGCATCGCCCACGTGAGTGAAGCAAAGGTTCAGTCGCATGGTTGAGCGCCGTTGGAATTTTTCATAGGGTCGTGAGGTGGGGGTGGGCATGGAGCTTCAACCGGGCCGCGAGGCCGTCGTCCGGGTCCCGGTGGCGACCCTCTGGGCCAGCCCCGAGGCGGTCCGCCCCGTCGACCGCCCCGCGCTGGGCGATCCGCCGGACGTCGCCGCCTGGATCGCCGGCATGGACCGCGACCAGCAGGTCGGCGACTGCGTCCTGACCCAGCTGCTGCTCGGCGAGCGGGTGCTGGTCACCGAACTGCGCGCGGACGGCTGGGCACACGTCGTCGCCCTGGCCCAGCCCGCCGCCAAACTCGACGTACGCGGCTATCCGGGGTGGCTGCCCGCCGCCCAGCTCACCGCCCCGGCGGAGTCCGGCCCACCGGCCACCTCGCTGGTCGTGGACGCCGCACACACCGCGCTGCGCGCCGCCCCCGACGGCCCACCGGTCCTGGCCCGGGTGGTCCTCGGCACCCGACTGGCCCCGGCCGGGCGGCCCGTGGACGGCTGGCGGCCGGTCCTCGCGCCCGGCCGGGCCGACCCGCTCTGGGCGCCGGAGGGCGACCTGGTCCCGCTGCCCGCCGAGCGGCCGGAGGCCAAGGAGGTGCTCGCCCTCGCCGAGCGGCTGCGCCACCTCATCTACATCTGGGGCGGGCTGTCCACCGACGGCATCGACTGCTCGGGCCTGGTGCACCTGGCCTGGCGCCGGCACGGCCTGACCCTGCCCCGGGACGCCTACGACCAGGCGGAGGCGACCACTCCCCTGGCGCTGGGCGAGGAACGCCCCGGCGACCTCTACTTCTTCGCCCGGCCCGGCCGGCGGATCCACCACGTCGGCATCGTCAGCAGCGAGCCGCAGGGCGAGGTGCGGCGGATGCTGCACGCCTGCTACGTGAAGCGCCGGGTCGTCGAGGAGCGGCTCCCGCCGGACCGGGAGGCCACCCTGGTCGGGGCGCACCGCGTCTGACCCCCGTACGCCGAAAGGGGCGCCCCCGACCGCGGGGGCGCCCCTTCTCGTGCGGTCCGGTCAGCGACGGGCCTCGGCCAGCTCGCGGCGCCGGTCCCGGGACGACTTGACCAGGCTGGCAACGGTGGCCGCGGCCAGGGTGCCCAGGATGACGGTGAGCGACAGCCAGATCGGGATGTGCGGGGCCCAGGCCACGTGCTCGCCGTCGTTGACGAACGGCAGGTTGTTGTCGGCGAGGGCCTCCAGGACCAGCTTGACGCCGATGAAGCCGAGCACCACGGCCAGGCCGTAGCTCAGGTAGATCAGCCGGTCCAGCAGGCCGCCGAGCAGGAAGTAGAGCTGTCGCAGCCCCATCAGCGCGAACACGTTCGCGGTGAAGACCAGGTACGGCTCCTGGGTGATGCCGAAGATCGCCGGGATCGAGTCCAGGGCGAAGATCAGGTCGGTTGTGCCGATCGCGATCATCACGATCAGCATCGGGGTGAACAGCCGCCGCCCGTTCTCGTGGGTGGTCATCCGCGCCCCGTCGAATTCACGGGACAGCGGCAACGCCTTGCGGCTCCACCGGATCAGCACGTTCTCGCTGAACTCGTCCTCGTCCGGCTCGCCCTGGCGGGCCAGGTTGACCGCCGTGTAGATCAGGAACGCGCCGAAGATGTAGAAGACCCAGGAGAACTGGGAGATCAGCGCCGCGCCGGCGGCGATGAAGCCACCCCGCATGACCAGCGCCAGCAGGATGCCGATGAGCAGCACCTTCTGCTGATACTGCCGGGGCACCCCGAAGCGCGCCATGATGATCACGAAGACGAAGAGGTTGTCCACCGAGAGGCTGTACTCCGTGAGCCACCCGGTGTAGAACTGGCCGGCCACGCTGGGGCCGGAGGTGAGCCACAGGACAGCCCCGAAGAGCAGGGCCAGCGCCACGTAGAAGCCGACCCACAGGCTCGACTCGCGGACGCTGGGCTCGTGCGGGCGACGACCGATGATGAAGAGGTCGACCAGCAGGACCGCGGTCATCCCGACCAGCGTCCCCGCCCACACCATTCCGGACACGTTCAAATCCATCCTCCGGCAGACACACAGCGTCGGGCACACCGTACGCCGGGTGAGGGGCCGGGGTGCGTCGACGCTGACTCTGGTGACTGTCGGAGGTCTCTTCCGCCACCGACCCCGAAGGGACGCTGACCGACGGAGCCGGGTCGTGCCACCGGGGGTCCGGCGCGCTTCCGTGCTGACGACTCCGTCGCGGGGGAATACTCCCCTCCTCGGCCGCCATTGTTCACCATCGGCCCGGGTCGCCGCATCTTCGGGGGTCCCGTTTGCCAGGGTACGGGTCTTCCGGTGTGGGGCAGGTCTCCCGGCGTACGGCGTCCTAGGAGGCTAGGTGCCCATCTGGCCCGGCGTGGCCGGGCCGATGTCACGACGCGGGAAGCAGCGGATCGGTGAACGACCAGCCGGCGGCCAGCAGGGCGTCGCAGGCGGCGACGGCCGCCGCCAACCGCTCCTCGTGCGGCCCGCGCAGCTCGACCACCGGCACCCCGCAGCCGGCCAGCTCCTCCCGGAACCGCCCGGTCATCCATGCCCGCAGGTGTTCACCGTCGCGCAGGCCGTCGTCGGCGAAGGGCACCCCCTCGTGGCCGGTCAGCAGGTACAGCGCCGGCCGGCGGGCGGCCGCCCGCACCGCCTCCGACGAGGACCCCAGATAGCGCTCCTCCCAGATGGCGGTGGCCCGCGCGTCGGTGTCGCAGAACAGCAGCGGGCCGCTGGTGCGGGCCGCCGCGTCCTCGGCGGCCTGCTGCGCGCGGACCACCTCGACGAAGTCGGCCCGGTTCCACGTGACGTCGAAGATCGTCGCCTCCGGCCGGACGCGCCGCAGCCCGGCGAGCTTGCGCTCGGTCAGCTCGCGGCCGTACTCCGGCACCCAGGCGGTGCCGTAGTGGGCGGCGAGCGCCGCCGCCATCGTCGTGGTGCCGGTCGACTCGGCCCCGACCACCACGACCCGGCGGACCAGCCACGCCCGCACCGGCGGGCTCAGGCGCCGCCAGTGCGCCAGCGGGTCCGCGCGCACCGCGGTGCCGGAGACCGGCACCACCCGCCGGTCCGGGTCTACGCAGACCGCGACCGCGTCGAAACGACGGGCCAACTCCGTCCCGTACGCCTCGGAGGAGAAGACCGCGTCCACCGGCTCCCCGCCGAGCGCGTCGGCGAACACCGCGCAGTGCAGGTCCCAGATCGCCGGGTCGGCGTAGTCGACCGGGTGGTCGTCGTACCGTCCGACGAACCGCACCCACGGCGTGGCGGCGTGCGCCTCGCGCAGCCAGGCGAGCCGCAGGTCGAGCGGGATCGACTCGCGCCGGGACGGTGCGACCACCACGGTGACCGCCGCGCACCGGGACGCGGCCGCGTCGACGAGCGCGTGGTGCCCGGCGTGCGGCGGGTAGAACTTGCCCACCACCAGGCCATGCCGGAACTCCCGGCCCGGCCCGCTCCCCGCGCTCACGCGGCGACGGGGGCCGGGCCCGGCGGCACCGGGGTCGCCGCCGCCCGCCGGCGCAGGTCCGCCCGCCACTCCCGCAGCCCGACCACGCAGAGCGCCAGGAAGATCAGGTAGAGGCCGCCGGTCAACCAGAGTCCCTTGTACGCGTACAGCGGGATGTAGATCAGGTCGGCGGCGATCCACAGCCACCAGCTCTCCACCAGCTTGCGGGTCTGGCCGTAGGTGGCCAGCAGGGACAGCGCGGTGGTGACCGCGTCGGCCAGCGGCACCGTGGAGTCGGTGGCCCGGTCCAGCAGCGCCCAGAGCCCGGCGGTGAGCAGCACCCCGGCCACCCCGAGCACCCACCACTCCCGCCGGCCGGTGCGGGCCACGGTCAGCCGGCTGCGCCGCTCCCCGCCGAAGAGCCAGTGCCACCAGCCGTAGAGGCCGAGGACGACGTAGACGATCTGGAGGCCCGCGTCGGCGTACAGGCCGGCGGTCCAGAACAGCAGCATGAGCAGCAGCACGTTGGCGATGCCGATCGGCCAGTTGGCGATGTGCTGCCGGGCCACCAGCCAGACGTTGACCACACCGGTGGCGAAGCCGAGCAGCTCGGCCCAGGTGGTGCCGGCGCCCAGGACCGTGAACGCCGTGGCGGTGAGCCAGTCGAGCATCTGTTCCTCCCCGTTTCCCGCGCGAACACCCTAGAGGCGGTGTGGCGCGGGGAACAGCCCCCGGGGCGTACCCGACGGCGGCCGGCGTGCGAGGCTTCCGGCATGGTTCTTGAGGTCGCGCTCATCGACGTGACGCCCGGACACGAGGACGACTTCGCCGCCGCGTACGCGACGGCGCGCCCGATCCTCGCCGGCACCGAGGGTTGCCGTTCGGTGCGGATGACCCGCGGCGTCGAGTCGCCGTCGAGGTTCGTGCTGCTGGTCGAGTGGGACTCGGTCGAGGCGCACGACGTCAACTTCCGGCAGAGCGAGCGCTTCGCGCAGTGGCGGGCGCTGATCGGCCCGCACTTCGCCGGCCCGCCGCTGGTCGAGCACTTCCTCGACGTGCCGGCCTGACCCTGTCGTACCCCTGGCATAGCCTGCGCGCGACGCGCCGGCCGCCGGTACCGACGGGCATCGGGGGCGCCGGACCCGGCGGCTGCGCGCCCGGCGCCGCGCCGGGGTGACCGGCCCGCTCAGTCGGCCTCGTGCGGTTCGCGGGGCCGGGGCACCGGCGCGGGGCCGAGTCGCCGGGTCAGCAGCTCCACCGTCTCCTCCGGCGGCAGCGCCGCCAGGAGCAACCGGTCGACCAGCTGCTCGTAGCGGGCGACCTCGGCCTCGGCCACCAGCCGCAGGTCGGTGGTGAGCGTCTCCACGAGCACCGTGCGCGGGTCGGCCGGGTCCGGATACGCGTAGTAGGAGAACGGCGCGAGCGGATGCAGGTCGCCGTAGGGGGACGCGTCGCGGGGCAGCAGCCGTACGGTCACGTGCGGCCATTCGGCGAGGACGGCCAGGTGCCGGATCTGCTCCCGCCAGACCTCGACGGGAAGGCTGCCCGGGTCGCAGGCACGCTCGTCGATCAGCGCGGTGTAGTGCGGCGGGTCGGGCCGGCGGAGCACCTCCTGGCGCATCGCGCGGGCACGGACGTCGGCGTCCACGTCGACGTCCTCGGCGAGGAGCGCGCCGGCCGACACCCGCAGCCGGGCGTACTCGGGGGTCTGGAGCAGCCCGGGCACCAGCACCGGCTGGTAGTCCACGATGCGGACGGCGCCCGCCTCCAGCTCCGCGTACGCCCGCTGCCGCTCCCCCATCTCGCCCAGCGCCCTGGACCAGCCGCGGCCGGTGGCCGCGTCCCGGGCGATGACGATCAGCTCGTCCCGCTGGTGGGGGGGCACGCCGTAGACGTCGAGCAGGTCGAGCACGTCGGCCAGGTCCGGCCGGCTCTGCCCCAGCTCGATGCGGGACAGCTTCGATGTGGACGCCCAGCCGAGCCGGCCGCACACCTGCTCCAGGGTGAGCGACTCCCGGCGGCGCAGCCGGCGCAGCTCCGCGCCGAGCCGCACCCGCCGGACCACAGGACTTGCTGACAACGGCATGTGCGCCTCCCCATCGAGGGAGAGTACGCATGACCGTCACACAGGGCAATACCTTGCTCGCACAGAGCTATGGCCGGTTGTCAGGGACGGTAGGTGCCGAAGGACCAGACGAGGCCGGCCAGATCGCGGGCGGCGTAGTCGCGCGAGCCGTAGTCGGTGTCGAACGGCGGCTGGATGATCTCCGCGCCGGCCGCGCGGGCCCGCTCGTGGTGCGCGTCGATGTCGTCGACGGCCACGTAGACGCGGTAGTCGTCGTCGGCCGGCCGGCTCGCCGGGGCGGGCCCCGGGCCGAGCATGACGAGGCTGTCGCCGTAGCCGAGCTCGGCGTGCCGCACCTCGCCGCCGGGCCCCTCGTGCAGCTCGTGGACGGTGAGGTCGAACGCGGACCGGAGGAAGTCGACGGCGGCACGGGGGTCGGGATACCGGAGGACCGGATAGATGCTTCGCATGGGTCCCAGTGTGCCGCCGGGGCCGTCAGGCCGGATTGGACGAATGTGATCCGGCCAGCGCCGCGGGCGTGGCCCCGGCGAACTCGCGGAACTCCCGGATCAGGTGCGACTGGTCGTAGTAGCCGAACCGCACGGCCAGCTCCGCCCACCCCGGCCCGGGCACCCCGCCACCGACCGGCGTGGCGCCCACCATCGCGTACGCCCGCTGGAAGCGCAGCAGCCGGGCGACGGTCTTCGGCGGGAGCCCGAACTCCCGCCGGAACCGGACCGCCAGGTGACGGCGGCTCCACCCGACCTCGTCGGCCAGCGCGCCGACGCCCAGGGCGCCGCCGCTGCCGGCGAGGAGCCGCCAGGCACCCACCAGCCGCGGATCGACCGGCCCGGTCACCGCCAGCCGGGCGGCGAACGCGGCGTCGAGCCGGGCGAACCGGCCCGCCCAGTCGGGCAGATCGGCCAGCTCGTCGCGGAGCCGGACCAGCCACCCGCCCAGCCGGTCGACCGGAAGCGCGCGGTTGGCCAGCTCGCCCAGCGGCAACCCGAGCAGCCGGCGGGCGGCCGGGGCGGTCAGCAGCACCTGCACGCCCATGCCCTCACCGGCCGTACGCGTCGCGCACCAGCCGTCGAACGGCCCGGCCAGGAAGGCGCTCGTCCCCCGTGCGCCCCGGTCGGCGGCGCGCGGGTCGGTGACGTCCAGCGGGGCGCCCCACCCGAGGATCAGCACCACGAAGGCGCCGGCCGCCTCCCGGCGCACCAGCGGACCGGCCGTGCGCTCGCGGTAGCCGAGGTAGCGGTCCACGTAGGGCCGGAGCCGGGGATCGGGGAGCCCGATCACGGCCTCGGTGAGCACGCCGGCCTCCCCCGACCCCGGGCCGTCACTTCACCCCGGCGGCGTCCATCCCGCGGAGTTCCTTCTTCAGGTCGGCGACCTCGTCGCGGATCCGGGCGGCCAGCTCGAACTGCAGCTCCCGCGCGGCGGCGAGCATCTGGTCGTTGAGCTGCTGGATGAGGTCGGCCAGGTCGGCCCGGGCCATCCCCTCCCGGGACGGGGTCGCCGCGCCGCCGCGGCTGCGGCTGCGGGTCTCCTTGACCGGTGCCTTGCCCCGCGACAGCTGCCGGACGGCCCCGCCGACCCGGCTGTTCTCGGTGTCCTCGGCCTCGCGGTAGATGTCGTCGAGGATGTCGTGGATCTTCTTCCGCAGCGGCTCGGGGCTGATCCCGTTGGCCTCGTTGTGCGCGATCTGCTTGGCCCGGCGCCGGTTCGTCTCCTCGATCGCCTGGGCCATCGACGGGGTGATCTTGTCGGCGTACATGTGGACCTGGCCCGAGACGTTACGCGCCGCGCGGCCGATGGTCTGGATCAGCGACCGGCCGCTGCGCAGGAAGCCCTCCTTGTCGGCGTCGAGGATCGCCACCAGGGAGACCTCGGGCAGGTCGAGGCCCTCACGGAGCAGGTTGATGCCCACCAGCACGTCGTAGTCGCCCTTGCGCAGCTCGCGCAGCAGCTCCACCCGGCGCAGCGTGTCGACCTCCGAGTGCAGGTAGCGCACCCGGATGCCGTTCTCCAGCAGGTAGTCGGAGAGGTCCTCGGCCATCTTCTTGGTCAGCGTGGTGACCAGGACCCGCTCGTCGCGCTCGGTCCGCAGCTTGATCTCGTGCATCAGGTCGTCGATCTGGCCCTTGGTGGGCTTCACGACGACCTCGGGGTCGATCAGACCGGTGGGGCGGATCACCTGCTCGACGAACTCGCCCTGGGCCTGCTCCAGCTCCCAGGGGCCGGGGGTGGCGGAGAGGAAGACCATCTGGCCGACCCGCTCCAGGAACTCGTCGAAGCGCAGCGGACGGTTGTCGGCCGCGCTGGGCAGCCGGAAGCCGTGGTCGATCAGCATCCGCTTGCGGGAGGCGTCGCCCTCGTACATGCCGCCGATCTGCGGGATGGTCACGTGCGACTCGTCGACCACGGTCAGGAAGTCGTCCGGGAAATAGTCGAGCAGGCAGTGCGGCGGGCTGCCGGGCAGCCGCCCGTCCATGTGCATCGAGTAGTTCTCGATGCCGGAGCAGAACCCGACCTGGCGCATCATCTCGATGTCGTAGGTGGTGCGCATCCGCAGCCGCTGCGCCTCCAGCAGCTTGCCCTGCCGCTCCAGCTCGGCCAGCCGCTCGGCCAGCTCGACCTCGATGTCGCGGATCGCCCGCTCCATCCGCTCCGGGCCCGCCGCGTAGTGGGTCGCCGGGAAGATGACAAGCCCGTCGACCTCCTTGACGACGTCACCGGTGAGCGGGTTGAGGTAGTAGAGCTTCTCCACCTCGTCGCCGAACAGCTCGATCCGGACGGCCAGCTCCTCGTAGGCCGGGATGATCTCCAGCGTGTCGCCCCGGACCCGGAAGGTGCCGCGCTGGAAGGCCATGTCGTTGCGGGTGTACTGGATGTCGACCAGCCGGCGCAGCAACTGGTCACGGTCGAGCTCCTGCCCGACGGCGACCCGCACGGCCCGGTCGAGGTATTCCTCCGGGGTGCCCAGGCCGTAGATCGCCGACACCGTGGCCACCACGATCACGTCGCGGCGGGTGAGCAGCGACATGGTCGCCGAGTGCCGCAGCCGCTCGACCTCCTCGTTGATCGAGGAGTCCTTCTCGATGTAGGTGTCGGTCTGCGGGATGTAGGCCTCGGGCTGGTAGTAGTCGTAGTAGGAGACGAAGTATTCGACCGCGTTCTGCGGCAGCAGCTCGCTGAACTCCTTGGCGAGCTGCGCGGCGAGGGTCTTGTTGGGCGCGAGCACCAGGGTCGGCCGCTGCAGCCGCTCGACCAGCCACGCCGTGGTGGCGCTCTTGCCGGTGCCGGTCGCGCCGAGCAGCACCGTGTTGCGGTCGCCGCGTCGCACCCGACGCTCAAGATCGTCGATGGCTGCCGGCTGGTCGCCGGCCGGCTGGAACTCGCTGACGACCTGGAAGCGGCCGTCGAGCCGGGGAATGTCGAGCGCCATGACCTCAACGGTACGCCGGACGTCCGACACTTCCGGGCCGAGCGCGCACCGCCCCTCATCGGCTTCGATATTCCCATTGTGTGGCTCATCTCACCGGACTACCCTCGTACCGTAGGCCGCTCGCGGCGGCCGACCGGGCAAGGTGGCCGCCCCTCCGGGGCCCGGCCGTCCCCGGCACCGGGGGTCGCAGCACCCGAGAAACCGGCGTGCGCACCCGAGGTGGTCGCGCTCGACGCGCTGACCGGCCGCCGCGAGCGCCCCTGCTCGTCACCGGAACCCGGCAGCCGCGTTGTGCACTCGTGGAGACCTCTCCCGAACGCCGGCCGCGAGGCGCTCGCACCCGCGGCACCGGCCCCCTCCCCGCCGGCGACACCCCACCCACCCCGCCCGCCGGGGCCACCGAGATGCCCGCCGCAGGGCCCGCCGGGGCCACCGAGATCCCCGCGGCAGAGCCCGGCGCGGCGGCCGTCCCCCGCGAGCCCGGCCGCGGCCACCGCCGCGCCGGCACCACCAGCAGCCGACCCGCCGGCTCCCCCGGCGGCGGTCCACGCGCCGCTCCGGGGATCACCCCACGGCTGCCCGACTCCGTCGAGCCCTCCGCCGACCCCGAGGTGGACGGCACCGGCGACCCCGCCGAGCAGCCCCGCCGCCGCCGCGCCGTCCTGATCGCGCTCGCGGCCACCGCCACGGCCTCGGCGGCCGCCCTGGTCGCCGGGCTGCTGAGCTGGGCGCCCGAGCCGGCCGAGCCCACCGAGGCAGCCCGCCCGCTCACCGCCGCCGAGGCCGACCGGCTGGCCGCCGTGCGGGTCACCAACCAGCGGGACGTCCGCGCCGGCGTCCGGGTCAGCGTGGGCGCCGGCGGTGGCCGTACCGAGCTGGTCGGCTGGGTCGACTGGGCCCGCCCGCTGGTCTACCTGGACGTCAGCGGCCCGGGCGCGGGCGCCGAACGGGGCCTCGTCCAGGCGACCACGTCGACGCTGCTGGTGCGGCCCGATCCCACCGCGGCGCCCACCCCGGCGTCGCCCCCGCTGGTGCCCCCGGGCGACCGGTGGCGGCTGCGGGAGTTGCCCGACGGGCGGGGCCTGCCGGCGGTGCGGGACCTGCTGCTCGGGCTCGCCGCGGCCCGGGTCGACCCGGCCGAACCCGAGGCCCGCCGGATGCGCGGGGAGACCCTCGACGGGGTCCCGGTGGACGTCATCCAGGCCCCCCTCGCCGCACTCCGGCCGGCCGACCGGAGCACCCCGCCACCGGACCGGCTGCCCCGCCTCTGGGTCGACCGGGACGCCCGGCTGCACCGGCTGGAGGGCCGGCTGCCGGACGGTACCCCGGTGACCGTCGAGCTGGCCCGCGCCGACCGTCCCACCCTGCGCCCGGTGGACGCGCTCGGCGGGCGTCCCGGGCTGCCGCGGGCCCTCACCGACGCCGAGGCCGACCGGTTGGCCCGGCTGCCCGCCCGGCTGCGAACGGCCGGCGGGGCCGGCCTGACCCTGGCCGCCCCGTCCGGCGACCTGCGCGGCTCCGGGTGGGTGAGCTGGGCGGGCTCCGCCGCGTACCTCTCGGTGGTGGGCGGCGACGACCCGGGACGCCGCACGCTGCTGCGGGCGCGGCCGGGAAGCGTGGCCCGGCTCGTGATGCCGGCGGGCGGCCCGGCGGCACCGCCGCTGCCGGCCCCGGCCGGGCTGGTCCGGGTGGGCGGGCGCCCGCCCGGCGACGACGTGGAGCGGCTGCTCGACACCGCGCTGCGGGGCGGCGGCCCGGCCGCCGCGGCGGTCCGGATCCGCGACGACCGGGTGGCGGCCCGGACGGTGGACGTCATCGAGGTACGCCCCGGGCTGCGCTGGTGGATCGATCGGGGAGGGCTGCCGCGCCGCCTGGAGCTGCGGACCGGCCGGGGCGTCTGGGTCTGGCTGGACCTCGCGCCCGGGCGGGTGCCGGCGCTGCCCGGCGCCGAGCGGGCGGTCAGCCCGCCGGCGAAACGCCGCTGAGCCGGCTCAGGGCCGCCAGCCGGTCTGCGCGGCCCACTCCTCGGCCCGCAGGTGCTCCTCGTCGAACCAGGGGTCCTTCAGCGTGCCGTAGGTGGCGCTGTCCGGCGCCGAGGCGGCCAGCTCCCGCTTGAGCTGCAGGTACGCGGATCGCTGCCCCGGGTCGGCGCGCAGGTGGTCGCGCGTCAGCAGCGCGTACCGCCAGCCGGGCGAGTCGGCCACCCGCAGGTGCAGGTGCACCGGGCGACCCGGGTCGGCGCTGCCGTGCAGCCGCTTCTCCCACCGGCGGCTGCCGGGCGGGCGGGGGTTGTCCCACCAGTCGCCGGGCAACTGGGGAAAGCCGGCGTCGGCGAGCCGCTCGGCGAGCGGTCCGTCCGCCTCGGCGAGCGACGGCACGGTGAGCTGGATGTCGATGACGTCCTTGGCGGCCAGCCCGGGCACGGCGGTGGAGCCGATGTGGTCGATCCGCAGCTCGGCGCCGGCGGCGTGCCGGATGCGGGCGGCCAGCCGGGCGTACTGCTGGGGCCAGGTCGGGTCGGGCTCGGCGAGCACCACCTGCTCGGGCCGGACGGCGCGGCGTTCCCGCACGTTGCGCTCGTAGGGCAGCAGCCGCTCGCGCCAGAGGGCGTCCACGGCGGCGTGCAGGTCGGCCAGCGTGCCGTCGTTGCCGAGCAGCACGTCGGCCGCCGCCCGGCGGCGTGCGTCGTCGGCCTGCGCGGCGATCCGCCGCTCGGCCTCCGCGCGGTCCATGCCGCGGTCGCGGGCCAGCCGCTCCAGCCGGGTGGTCACCGCCGCCCCCACGACGAGCACCAGGTGGTACGTCGGCGCGAGCCCCACCTCGACCAGCAGCGGCACGTCGTTGACCACGACGGCGTCGGGGGGCGCCGCGGCGACCAGCGCGGCGGTGCGGGCGCGGACCCGGGGATGGGTGATCGCCTCCAGCCGGCGGCGGGCGTCCTCGTCACCGAAGACCAGGGCGCCCAGGGCGGCCCGGTCCAGCGCCCCGTCGGCGTCGAGGACCCGGTCGGAGAAGGTCGCCACGATCTCGGCGAGGCCCTCGCTGCCCGGGGCGACCACCTCGCGGGCGATCCGATCCGCGTCGACGATCACCGCGCCGAGCGCGGCCAGCCGGCTGGACACCGCGCTCTTGCCGGACCCGATCCCGCCGGTCAACCCCACCCTCAGCACCGGAACAGTCAACCCGATCGCCGTTTCCGGTGCCAACCGGCCCCGGACATGGCGAGGGCCCCGCCCCCGGCGACCCGGTGGTACCGGATCGCGGGGACGGGGCCCGTCAGCGACTGCGCCGGCCTCGGACGTGCCGAGGCGGTGTCGTCACCGGGTCACTTGCCGCCGGCGAGCTTCTCCCGCAGCGCGGCGAGCGCCTCGTCGGTGGCCAGCGTGCCGGCCGGCTCCTCGGCCTGACGGCTCGGGGCCGCGGTCGAGGTCGAGGTCGTGCCGGTCACGGCCGGGGCCGGGTTGGCAGCGGCCTCGGCGTCGGCGGCACGGGAGGTCTGCACCTGCTTGGTGTGGGCCTCCCAGCGCTGGCGCGCCTCGGCGTACTGCTGCTCCCACGCCTCGCGCTGCTTGTCGTAGCCCTCGAGCCACTCGCCCGTCTCCGGGTCGAAGCCCTCCGGGTAGATGTAGTTGCCCTGCTCGTCGTAGGTCGCGGCCATGCCGTAGAGGGTCGGGTCGAAGTGCTCCTCGCCCTCGACGAAGCCCTCGTTGGCCTGCTTGAGCGACAGCGAGATCCGGCGACGCTCCAGGTCGATGTCGATGACCTTGACCATGACCTCGGAGCCGACCTGCACGACCTGCTCCGGGATCTCCACGTGGCGCTCGGCCAGCTCGGAGATGTGGACCAGGCCCTCGATGCCGTCGTCCACCCGGACGAAGGCGCCGAACGGCACGAGCTTGGTGACCTTACCCGGCACGATCTGCTGGATCGCGTGGGTGCGGGCGAACTGCCGCCACGGGTCCTCCTGGGTCGCCTTCAGCGACAGCGAGACCCGCTCGCGGTCCAGGTCGACGTCCAGGACCTCGACCTCGACCTCCTGGCCCACCTCGACGACCTCGGACGGGTGGTCGATGTGCTTCCAGGAGAGCTCGGAGACGTGCACCAGGCCGTCCACGCCGCCCAGGTCGACGAACGCGCCGAAGTTGACGATCGAGGACACGACGCCCTTGCGGACCTGGCCCTTCTGCAGCTTGTTGAGGAACTCGGTGCGCACCTCGGACTGCGTCTGCTCGAGCCAGGCCCGGCGGGACAGGACCACGTTGTTGCGGTTCTTGTCCAGCTCGATGATCTTGGCTTCGAGTTCGCGGCCGACGTACGGCTGCAGGTCGCGGACCCGCCGCATCTCGACGAGCGAGGCGGGCAGGAAGCCGCGCAGGCCGATGTCGAGGATGAGGCCACCCTTGACAACCTCGATGACCGAGCCGCGGACGACGCCGTCCTCGTCCTTGATCTTCTCGATCGTGCCCCAGGCCCGCTCGTACTGCGCCCGCTTCTTGGAGAGGATCAGACGCCCCTCCTTGTCCTCCTTCTGGAGGACAAGGGCCTCGATGTGGTCACCGACCGAGACGACCTCGGCGGGGTCCACGTCGTGCTTGATCGACAACTCCCGAGAGGGGATGACGCCCTCGGTCTTGTAGCCGATGTCGAGCAGGACCTCGTCCCGATCGACCTTGACGACGGTGCCTTCGACAATGTCGCCGTCGTTGAAGTACTTGATGGTCTCGTCGATCGCGGCGAGGAAAGCCTCCTCGGAACCGAGATCGTCGTGCGTGACCTTGTTGGCGCTCGAGGGGGCCTCGATGCTGCTCGTCATGTGGGCGGTTGCTCCGGTCGGATGGGTTGTCACAGCAGGCGTGGCGTCGCAGTGACCTGTCCGCGCCAGCGGATCCGTCGCCGGGCACACCGAACGATCACCATGAGAAGATCATTAGTGGCTCCGGTGACCGCACACCTGCTCCCTGCCGAGGCACACGATCCGCGAGCGCATCGTCTAGCCTACCCGCTGCATTACCACAGCGTGCAAGCCCTCCCAGGTCTCCTCAAGCTCGTCAGCTGCGAAAGCGGAGATTTCACGCGGTAAGGTGCCACTCCTGTCTCGTCCGTCACATCCGTCCCACCCGCCACGCCGCCTCCCGGAGCGGCCCGCGCGCCGGCCAACCCGTCCCTGGGCCTAGCGTGGGCGGGTGGACGACGACAGGGTGGCCCGGCGCCGGGTGGGCGCCGCCGAGGTACGCCGCGCCAACCGGGGCTGGTGGGACGCCGACGCCGACGCCTACCAGGCCGAGCACGGCGCGTTCCTCGGCGAGGTGGACTTCGTCTGGTGCCCGGAGGGGCTGCGCGAGGCCGACGCCGGGCTGCTCGGCGAGGTGACCGGCCGGCGCATCCTGGAACTCGGCTGCGGCGCGGCCGCCGCGGCCCGCTGGCTCGCCGCGCAGGGCGCCCGGCCGGTCGCCCTGGACCTGTCCGCCGGCATGTTGCGGCACGCCGCCGGGGCCGCCGCCCGGACCGGGGTACGCGTGCCGCTCGTGCAGGCCGACGCCCTCGCCCTGCCGTTCGCCGACGCCGCCTTCGACACGGTGTGCACGGCGTTCGGCGCGATCCCGTTCGTGGACGACTCGGCGGCGGCGATGCGTGAGGTGGCGCGGGTCCTGCGCCCGGGCGGCCGGTGGGTCTTCTCGGTCACCCACCCGATGCGCTGGATCTTCCTGGACGACCCGGGCGAGGGCGGGCTGACCGCCGTGCACTCCTACTTCGACCGCTCCCCCTACGTCGAGCAGGACGAGCACGGCGTGGCCACCTACGTCGAGCAGCACCGCACGCTCGGCGACCGGATCCGGGAGCTGGTCGGCGCCGGCTTCCGCATGCTGGACCTCGTGGAACCGGAGTGGCCGGCGGGACACGAGGGGATCTGGGGGCAGTGGAGCCCGCTGCGCGGCCGGCTCTTTCCCGGCACCGCCATCTTCGTGGCGGAGAAGCCGACCGCCGGCTGAGCCGCCGTTTCCGCCCGCCGGCCCCGGGTAACCGGACGCCATGGCCGAGAAGGAGGAGTTCCGCCGGGGCGACCACGTCTCCTGGGCCAGCCACAGCGGCCGGGCGCACGGGGTCGTCAGGGAGAAGCTCACCGACCGCACGCACGTGCGCGGGCACGCCGTGAACGCGTCGCCGGAGGAGCCGCAGTACCGGATCCGCAACGACGACTCGGGCCGCGACGTCGCCCACCGACCGGAGGTGCTGCGCCGTGAGCCGAGGTGACGACCCGCAGCAGACCTACCGGGAGTTCACCGACGCGGTGAACATGAAGCCGGGCGAACTCCAGAAGTGGCTGGAGACCGACGAGTCCAAGCACGTCGGCTGGCGGAAGGGCACCCGGGGCGGCGAATCGGTGGGCCACGAGTCCGGCCGGCGGATCATCGACCTGCTGCGCCGCAAGCGCGACCAGCTCACCGCCGCCGACTACAAGCACATGCGCAAGGTCGTCGGGTACGTCCGGCGCCACATGGCCCAGCGACCCAGCGGCGACGTGCGCCGGACCCGGTGGCGGTACTCGCTCATGAACTGGGGCCACGACCCGGTCAAGGGGCCGCTCCCGCCGCCCGGCGGCCCGTCCCGCAAGGCCCTCGAACGCCACGGCGCCCCACCGAAGGAACGCCGCGGACCGGGACGTTGACGGCTCCGGTCTCGTCCGAGGGTTTTCCCCTGCCGCGCTCCGGGAGATCACCATGACCGTTCAATCCACCCTGCCCACCGTGACCATCGGCGGGGACCTCCCGGTCAGCCGGATCGGCTACGGGGCCATGCAACTCACGGGGAAGCAGGTCTGGGGCCCGTACCCCGACCACGACGGCGCCCTGGCGCTGCTCCGCGCCGTGGTGGCGGAGGGCGTCACCTTCGTCGACACCGCCGACGTCTACGGGCCGCACGACAACGAGCTGCTCATCCGCGAGGCGCTGCACCCGTACCCGGAAGGGCTGGTCGTGGCCAGCAAGGGCGGCTTCGTGCGCGGCGGGTTCGACTACTCCACCCTCGGCTGGGTGGGCAACCAGAAGTACCTGCGGCAGTCGGCGATGATGAGCCTGCGGCGCCTCGGCCTGGACCGGTTCGACCTCTACTACCTGCACAGCGGGTACGCCACCGACGCCCCGTTCGAGGACCAGGTCGGCGAGCTGAAGAAGCTGCAGGACGAGGGACACATCCGGCACATCGGGCTGTCCAACGTGACCCCGGACCAGTTCGAGGCGGCGCGGTCGGTCGCGGACATCGCCGCGGTGACCGCCCAGTACAACGTCGGCAACCGGGTCGGTGCCCCGCTCCTCGCCGCCGCGGAGAAGGCCGGGGCGGTGTTCTCACCCTGGCACCCGGTGAGTCTCCGTGACGGCGGGGACAACGCCGACCAGGTCGCCGCGGCCGTCGCGCCGCTGGCCGCCAGTTACGGGGCGACGCCCCAGCAGATCGCGCTGGCCTGGCTCCTGCACCGCTCCCCGGCGATGCTGCCCATCCCGGGCACGACGAGCCTCGCCCACCTACGGGCGAACCTCGCCGCCGCGAGCATCCGCCTCAGTGAGACGGAGGTTGCCGAGCTGACCGCGCTCGTCCAGGAGGGCGGCGGCCCGGCCGCCGGAGAGTCACTTCTGGGCTGAGCGGTCACGACACTGGCCCGGTTGCCGAATGCCGGGGTCTGCGGCGCTCGGTGCCGCCGACGGACCGACGGTCAGTGGTCGGCGCTGTTCCAGTCGCGGCCCTCGCCGACGGAGACCTCCAGCGGCACGGACAGCGGGTACGCCTCGCCCATCTCCCTGCGCACCAGCGCCTCCAGGGTCTCCCGCTCGCCCGGGGCGACCTCGAAGACCAGCTCGTCGTGCACCTGGAGCAGCATCCGGGAGCGCAGGCCGGCGTCGCGCAGCGCGGTGTCGACGCGCAGCATGGCGACCTTGATGATGTCGGCCGCGGAGCCCTGGATGGGGGCGTTGAGCGCCATCCGCTCGGCCATCTCCCGGCGCTGCCGGTTGTCGCTGACCAGGTCCGGCAGGTAGCGGCGGCGGCCCAGGATGGTGGAGGTGTAGCCGTCCTGCCGGGCCCGCGCCACCACCTCCTGGAGGTAGTCGCGCACCCCGCCGAATCCGCCGAAGTAGTTCTCCATCAGCCCGCGCGCCTCCTCGGCGGTGATCCCGAGCTGCTGGGACAGGCCGAACGCGCTCAACCCGTACGCCAGGCCGTAGTTCATGGCCTTGATCTTGCGGCGCTGGTCGGCACTGACCTGGTCGACCTCGACGGTGAAGACCGAGGAGGCGGTGGCGGCGTGGAAGTCGTGCCCCGAGTTGAACGCCTCGATCAGCGCGTCGTCGGAGGACAGGTGCGCCATGATCCGCATCTCGATCTGGCTGTAGTCGGCGGTGAGCAGGCACTCGTAGCCCTCGCCGACCACGAAGGCGCGCCGGATCCGCCGCCCCTCCTCGGTGCGGATCGGGATGTTCTGCAGGTTGGGCTCGGTCGAGGAGAGCCGGCCGGTGGCCGCCACCGTCTGGTTGAAGGTGGTGTGGATCCGGCCGTCGTCGGAGACCGACTTGAGCAGCCCGTCGACGGTCATCTTGAGCTTGGCGACGTCGCGGTGGCGCAGCAGGTGCTCGAGCACCGGGTGCGGGTTCTGCGCGTAGAGCCACTGGAGGGCGTCGGCGTCGGTGGTGTAGCCGGTCTTGATCTTCTTGGTCTTGGGCAGGCCCAGCTCACCGAAGAGGATCTCCTGGAGCTGCTTGGGCGAGCCCAGGTTGAACTCCCGCCCGACCGCCGCGTAGGCGCCCTGGGCGGCGGCCTTCACCTCGGCGGCGAAGTGCGCCTCCAGCTCCGAGAGGTAGTGGGTGTCGGCCGCGATGCCGGTGCGCTCCATGGTGGCCAGCACCCGCATGAGCGGCAGCTCGACGCCGGCCATCAGCCGGGCGGACTGCTCGCCGTCGCGGGACAGCTCGGCGTCGATCGCGTCGGCCAGGTCGAGGGTGGCGCGGGCCTGGAGCATCAGGTTCTGCTCGGCCGCCTCGTCGTCGCCGAGCCCGTCGAGGGTGAGCTGGCCGCTCTCCGGCGCGTCGACCCGCAGCTCCCGGTGCAGGTAGCGCAGCGCCAGGTCGGTGAGGTCGTAGGAGCGCTGGTCGGGCCGGGCCAGGTAGGCGGCGATCTGGGTGTCGCGGGAGATGCCCTGCAGGTCCCAGCCGTGCGCGGCGAAGGCCAGCACGGCCGGCTTGCTGTCGTGCAGCACCTTGGGGCGGGCCTCGTCGGCGAGCCAGCCGGCCAGCGCCGCCTCGTCGTCGGCCGCCAGCAGGGCCGGGTCGAACCAGGCGCCCGCGCCGTCGGCGGTGGCCAGCGCCATGCCGGTCACCGCGGCGGTGTGCCGGCGGTTCGGGCCCGTGTCGAGCTTGACCGCCAGGCCGACCGGGGTACCGGCCGGGGCGTGCGTGGCCAGCCAGCCGGCGAGCGCGCCGGGCTCGGTGAGCACCTGCCCGGCCAGCTCGAAGCCGGCCTCGGCCTCCGGCTCGACGGCCTCCAGGTACTGGTAGAGCCGGTCGCGCAGGATCCGGAACTGGAGGGTGTCGAAGACCTGGTGCACGGCCTCCCGGTCCCAGCCCTGCCAGCGGGCGTCCTCCGGGCGCACCGGCAGCTCCAGGTCGGTGACCAGGCAGTTGATCTCGTAGTTGCGGATCACGTCGGCGAGCCGCTCGCGGAGGCTGTCGCCGGCCTTGCCCTTGATCTCGTCGGCCCGGGCCACCACGCCCTCGACCCCGTCGTAGAGGTTGATCCACTTGGCGGCGGTCTTCGGGCCGACGCCGGGGACGCCGGGGAGGTTGTCGCTGGTCTCGCCGACCAGGGCGGCCAGGTCGCGGTAGCGGCCGGGGCCGACGCCGTACTTCGCCTCGACCGCGGCCGGGTCCATCCGGGCCAGGTCGGAGACGCCCTTGCGCGGGTAGAGCACGGTGACCTGGTCGCCGACGAGCTGGAAGGCGTCCCGGTCGCCGGTGGTGATCAGCACGTCCATGCCCTGGTCGCGGGCCTGGCAGGCGAGGGTGGCGATGACGTCGTCGGCCTCGTAGCCCTCCTTCTCCACCACCGGGATGCGCAGCGCCGCGAGGACCTCCTTGACCAGGCTGACCTGGCCCTTGAAGTCGGTCGGGGTCTCGCTGCGGCCGGCCTTGTACTCCGCGTACTTCTCGGTGCGGAAGGAGCGGCGGGAGACGTCGAAGGCGACCACGATGTGGCTGGGCTGCTCGTCGCGGAGCACGTTGATCAGCATCGAGGTGAAGCCGTAGACGGCGTTGGTCGGCTGCCCCGTGGTGGTGGAGAAGTTCTCCACCGGCAGGGCGAAGAATGCCCGGTATGCCAGGGAGTGTCCGTCAACGAGGAGCAGGCGCGGCGTCGTAGCTGTCACGGCAGCGACTCTAGTCCGTGGGCCCGACGAACTGCGCTCCGCGCGGAGCGTGGTGCGCCACGGCCGACTTCCCGCTGAGCACATATTGAGCATTTCCCCGCTGATGGTGATGAGTTGTGGTGCCCGCACCCGTCATACCTGGGACGGGACACGACGCGGCGGAGGGATGACGTGATGGGTGCGGGCATGCGGCTGGAGGGGTTGGGCGTGGGCGGTCTGGGTGAGGTCGACGAGCCGGTGTTCTCAAGGTTGGCGCAGCGGCACCGGCGGGAGTTGCACGTGCACTGCTATCGGATGCTCGGGTCGTTCGAGGACGCCGAGGACGCGGTGCAGGAGACGTTCCTGCGGGCCTGGCGGCGGCGGGAGACCTTCGCGGGGCGGTCGACGTTGCGGGCCTGGCTGTACCGGATCGCCACCAACGCCTGCCTGGACCTGCTCGCCAGACGCCGCCCGAACCCGGCGACCGGCGGGGAGGTGCCGTGGTTGCAGCCCTACCCGGACCGGCTGCTCGACGAGGTGCCCGCAAGCGGCGCGGACGAGCCGGAGGCGGTCGCTGTCGCGCGGGAGACGATCGAGCTGGCGTACCTCGTCGCGGTCCAGCACCTCGCGCCGCGCCCGCGGGCCGTGCTGATCCTGCGCGACGTGCTGGGCTGGCCGGCGAAGCACGTCGCGGAACTCCTCGGGGACTCGGTCAACTCCGTGAACAGCGCGCTGCAGCGGGCCCGCGCCGGCATGCGGGAGCACCTGCCCGCCGAGCGGCAGGACTGGACCGGCAGCGGGGAGGACGCCGGCACGCGCGAGCTGGTGCGCCGCTTCACCGACGCCAGCCTCGCCAAGGACACCGACGCTCTCGCCGTCATGCTGCGCGAGGACGTCCGCTGCGCGATGCCACCCACGCCGGGCCTGCACGTCGGGCGCGACGCGGTGCTGAACGACTGGATCGGGGACGGCTTCGAGGACCTGGGACGGCTGCGCTGCGTCGGCACGTCCGTCAACCGGCAACCCGCCGCCGCCTTCTACCTCTGGCACGAGCAGGAACACGCGTACCTGCCGCTGACCATCGACGTCCTGCGCATCACCGGCGGCGCGATCACCGAGATCACCATCTTCCACAACAACCAGTTCCCGCGGCTCGGGCTCCCGGAGCGCCTGCCAGCCGACAGCACGGAGTAGTCCCGGCGTGGAACCCGATCATGGCGGAACGACATGAGCAGCATGGATGACACCGGGGTCGCCGCGCGGCCGGCACCGGGCCGGACCAGCCACACCCACCGACTCCGCGGGCTCGCCGTCACCGGCTCGTCGCCACGCTCGCCGCGATGGTGGCCACCACCCTCGCCGCCGCGCTCGCCCGGGCCGTCGGCGTCGACTTCGAGATCCCCAGCCTGGCGCGGGGCCTCCGCACCCGGACCGGTTGACGATCCCGCGCCGGGTGGGTGCCGGTCCGGTGGGGTCGCCGCGACCGCCCGCGTACGCCGGCCGGTGGACCTCCTCCGGCCGGCGTAGCGGCGGCGGGCTCAGAGAACCTTGGCCAGGAACGCCTTGGTCCGCTCGTGCTTCGGATCCGCGATCACCGCACGCGGATCGCCCTGCTCGACGACGACACCACCGTCCATGAAGACCAGCGAGTCGCCGACCTCCCGCGCGAAGCCGATCTCGTGGGTCACCACGATCATCGTCATGCCGTCGCGGGCCAGGTCCTTCATCACGTCGAGCACCTCGCCGACGAGTTCCGGGTCGAGCGCGCTGGTCGGCTCGTCGAACAGCATGAGCTTCGGCTGCATGGCCAGGGCCCGGGCGATCGCCACCCGCTGCTGCTGCCCGCCGGAGAGTTGACCGGGGTACGCCTGGAGCTTGTCGCCCAGGCCCACCCGCTCCAGCAACTGGGCGGCCCGGTCCCGGGCCTCGGCCTTCCTGGCCCGTCCCAGCAGCACCGGCGCCTCGACGATGTTCTGCAGCACGGTCATGTGCGGGAACAGGTTGAACCGCTGGAACACCATGCCGATCGCCCGGCGCTGCGCGGCCACCTCCTTCTCGCGCAGCTCGTGCAGCTTGCCGCCGTGCTCGCGGTAGCCGATCAGCTCGCCGTCCACCCAGATCCGGCCGGCGTTGATCTTCTCGAGGTGGTTGATGCAGCGCAGGAAGGTGGACTTGCCGGAGCCGGACGGCCCGAGCAGGCAGCACACCTCTCCGGCGCGCACCTCCAGGTCGATGCCCTTGAGCACCTCCAGCGGCCCGAACGACTTGTGCACCTGCTCGGCCCGGACCATCGGCCCCGACTCCGTCGCGGGCGTGCCGGCCTGGGCCGGCACCGTCAGCTCGGTCATACGCCCCCCGTCCCTCCGGTGTTCCGGCCCCAGACGCCGAAGCCCTGGAGCGCGCTCTTCGCGTCGGCGGTGCGCCCGAAGCCCCGGCCGAAGCGCCGCTCCAGGTAGTGCTGGCCGACGAGCAGCACGCTGGTCAGCACCAGGTACCACAGGGTGGCCGCCACGAGCATCGGGAAGACCTGGAAGGTCCGGTTGCCCACCGCCTTGAGCTGGAAGAACAGCTCCATCGACACCGGTACGAAGGCGACCAGCGAGGTGTCCTTGAGCATCGCGATCGTCTCGTTGCCGGTCGGCGGGACGATCACCCGCATGGCCTGCGGCAGCACGATGCGGCGCAGGATCTGCCCGCGGCTCAGGCCCAGCGCCTGGGCGGCCTCGGTCTGGCCCTCGTCCACCGACTGGATTCCGGCCCGGACGATCTCCGCCATGTACGCGGCCTCGGACAGGCCGAGCGCCAGCATGCCGGCGACGAAGCCGGTGAGGATCTCCACGGCCGAGAAGCCGAACAGCCGGGCCTCGAAGTTGTCGACCCCGAACAGGGCACCGATCTGCCGGTCGAAGGGCAGCCCGAACTCGATGCGGGCCCAGAGGATGCCCAGGTTGCCGAAGAGGATCGCCAGCACCAGCCGGGGCACCGCCCGGAAGAACCAGGTGTACACCCAGGAGACGCCGCGCAGGATCGGGTTCGCCGACAACCGCATGATCGCGATGACGATGCCGAGTCCGACACCGATCAGCATGGACGTGACGAGCAGCAGGATGGTGCCGCGCAGGCCGTCGACGATCGGCGGCCGGAACATCTCGTCGACCATGAACGCCCAGTTGAAGGCCTTGTTCGTGACCAGCATGTGCACGAACATGGCCGTCAGCACGGCGATCACGGCCACCGCGAGCCAGCGCCCGGGGTGCCGGACGGGCACGGCCTTGATGGGTTCCGGCCGTGCCCGTTCGGGTGTCTCAGTGTCGACCGACATTGGTCAGACCGACGGGTTCACTTCAGCGGTGGTGACGGCACCGCCGTCGACGCCCCACTTCTGCAGGGCGGCCTTGTAGCTGCCGTCGGCGATGACCGCCTGGACGGCCTCCTTGAGCACGTCGGCGAAGGCCTGCTGGTCCTTCTTCACCGCGTAGCCGTACGGGGCCGACTCGTAGATGTCGCCGAGCAGCTGCAGCGCGTCGTTGCTCTGCTTGACCGCGTACGCGCCGACCGGGGAGTCGGCGAGCATGGCGTCGTCCTTGCCGCTGACCACGGCGGCGGTCGCGTCGCTCTGCGCCTGGTACTGGTCGATCTTGATGGCCGGCTTGCCGGCGTCGGTGCACTTCTTCGACCGCGCGGTGATGTCGTCGAGCTGCACGGTGCCGACCTGCACGGCGATCTTCTTGCCGCAGGCGTTCTCCACGTCGACGCCGGCCGGGTTGCCCTTCTTCGTCGCCCACTGGGTGCCGGCGGAGAAGTAGCTGACCATGTTGACGCTCTTGAGCCGCTCGGCGTTCACGGTGAACGACGAGACGCCGACCTCGTACTTGCCGGAGTCGACGCCGGGCAGGATCGCGTCGAACGGCGCCGACTCGTACTGCGCCTTCAGGCCGAGCTTCTGCGCGACGGCGTTGAACAGCTCGACGTCGAACCCGATGACGGTCTTGCCGTCGGCGTCGAGGAACTCCGCCGGCGCGTACGTCGAGTCGGTGCCGACCTTGATGACGCCGTCGGCCTTGATGGCGTCCGGCACCTTCGCGGCCAGGTTCGAGTCGGCGGAGGCCGTCACCGACGGGCCGGCGCCGGGCTCGTTCGACTCCTTCTCACCACAGGCGGCGAGAGACAGCAGCAGGACGGCCGCGCCGGCGACGCCGAAGGCCGCCCGCCGACCGACATTGAGGTTGTGCATGGTTGTGCTCCTTGTCGAGGGGGGTCAGGCCACGCCCAGGTAGGCGTCCTTGACCGAGGGGTCGTGCAGCAGGTCGGCGCCCGTGCCGGTCTTGACGATCCGGCCGGTCTCCAACACGTACGCGCGGTGCGCCCGGGACAGTGCCTGCTGGGCGTTCTGCTCGACCAGCAGGATCGTGGTGCCCTGCTCGTTGATCTCGGTGACGATGTTGAAGATCTGCTGGATCAACATCGGCGCGAGACCCATCGAGGGTTCGTCGAGCAGCAGCAGCTTCGGCCGGCTCATCAGCGCCCGCCCGACCGCGAGCATCTGCTGCTCACCGCCGGAGAGCGTGCCGCCGGGCTGCTTGCGCCGCTCCAACAGCCGCGGGAACAGCTCGAACACCCGCTCCAGGTCGCTGGCGATGCCCGCCTTGTCGCGCCGGGTGTACGCGCCCATCTCCAGGTTCTCCAGCACCGACATGCCCGGGAAGACGCCCCGGCCCTCCGGCGACTGCGAGATGCCCCGTACCACCCGCAGGTCGGCGCGGAGCTTGGTGATGTCCTCCCCGGCGAACCGGATCCGGCCGGCGGCCACCGGGCGCAGCCCGGAGATCGCCCTCATCGTGGTCGACTTGCCCGCGCCGTTGGCGCCGATGAGGGCGACGACCTCGCCCTCCTCGACCGTCAGCGAGATCCCGTGCAGCGCCTGGATGCGCCCGTAGAGCAGGCTGACGTCGTCCAACTCAAGCAGCATCTTCGGGAACCCCCAGGTAAGCGGCGATCACCTTCGGGTCGTCCCGCACCTCGGCGGGCAGGCCATCGGCGATCTTCTTGCCGAACTCCAGCACCACGATCCGGTCGGTGACGCCCATGACCAGGCGCATGTCGTGCTCGATGAGCAGGACGGTCACGCCGGTGTCGCGGATCCGCTGGATCAGCCCGAGCAGCTCCTCCTTCTCGGCCGGGTTGAACCCGGCCGCCGGCTCGTCCAGGCAGAGCAGGGTCGGCTTCGTGGCCAGCGCACGCGCGATCTCCAGCCGGCGCTGCTCGCCGTACGACAGGTTGCGGGCCAGGTCACCGGCCCGCCGGCCGATGCCGACGAAGTCCAGCAGCTCGCGGGCCAGCTCGCGGCCCTCCCGCTCCTCCCGCCAGTGCCGCGGCAGCCGGAACAGCGCCGAGACCACACTCGTGCGGTGGTGCGCGTCGGCGCCCACCTGCACGTTCTCCAGCGCGGTCATCTCCGGGAAGAGCCGCACGTTCTGGAACGTGCGGGCGATGCCCGCCTTGGTGATCGCGAACTTCTTCTTGCCGACGAGGGACTCACCCTGGAATCGGATGGACCCCGACGTGGGGCGGTAGACCCCGGTGATCGCGTTGAAGCAGGTGGTCTTGCCGGCGCCGTTCGGGCCGATCAGCCCGAGGATCTCGCCCTTGCGGATGTCGAACGAGATCTGGTTCAACGCCACGACGCCGCCGAACCGCAGGACCAGGTCACGGACCTCCAGCAGCGGCTCGCCGCCGACCCTGGTGGCCGGATCCGGGCCGGTCGACTGCGCCGGCACGGTCGTGGTCTGCTCCTCGGTGCCGGAGCCGGGGGTACCGGTCGTCTCACTCACCGACGGTCACCTCCTTGGCGCGGTCCTTGAGTTCCAGCGAACGGCGCCGGTTCGGGATCAGCCCCTGCGGCCGGAAGATCATCACCAGCATCAGGATCAGGCCGAAGAACAGGAACCGGTACTCGAACGCGTCCTGACCGGCGATCTGCACACCGCGCAGCCGCTCGGGCAGGTAGGCGATCAGCGCGCCACCCACGATCACGCCCGCGATGTTGCCGGACCCGCCGAGCACCACCCCGGCGAGCACCAGGATCGAGAAGAACAGCGCGAAGTTCTGCGAGTTGATGAAGCCCAGCGTGCCGGCGAAGAGCGTGCCGGAGAGCCCGCCGATGGCCGCGCCGATGGCGAACGCCCACAGCTTGAAGCGGAACGTGGGCACGCCCATCGCCTCCGCCGCCTCCTCGTCCTCGCGGACGGCGACCCAGGCGCGGCCGACGCGGCTGCGGTCCAGGTTCCGTGCCGCCACGATGACGATGAGGATCAGCGACAGACCCAGCCAGTAGTACGGCCGGGCGTCGATCACGCCGAACAGCGGCGTGCCGTCGGCCTTCTGCCCCGGCGGGTGCGGGATCGAGCCCAGGCCCCGCTGGCCGCGCATGAACGGCCACGCCTGCGCCACCACCCGGATGATCTCGGCGAACCCGAGCGTGACGATCGCCAGGTAGTCACCGCGCAGCCGCAGCGTCGGCCACCCCAGCAGCACGCCGGAGATCATCACCACGACGACCGCGACCGGCACGGCGGCCAGCCAGCCCCAGTTGGTGCCCAGGTCGCTGTCCGGCGAGGTCAACTGCCCGACCGTGTACGCGCCGAGGGCGAAGAAGCCGACGTAGCCGAGGTCCAGCAGGCCCGCCTTGCCGACGACGATGTTCAGGCCCAGCGCGAGCAGCACGTAGTAGGAGACGGTGAACAGGGTCGTCGCCCAGTCCGTCTCGGTGGTGTTGAGGCCCGGAATCTGCAGGTTCGGCAGGGCGTAGAAGAAGACGATCGCCGCGAGACCGACGACCCACTTCGCCACCCGGGGCAGCCGGAGCCACTGGTCGCGGAGCGCGTCCTGACGCGCCCGTACGGTGTCCAACACCTTCGTCATGCCCGGGCCCTCCCCAGCGACTCGCCCAGCAGACCGGTCGGCCGGAACAGCAGGATCACGATGAGTACGACGAACGCCACGACCGGCGTCCACTCCGTACCGAACAGCGCCGAACCCCAGCCCTCCAGCGTCCCGAGCAGCAGCCCGCCGAGCAGCGCACCGCGCAGGTTGCCGATGCCGCCGAGCACCGCGGCGGCGAACGCCTTGATGCCCAGGTCGAACCCGGCGAAGTAGTAGGTGCTGCCGATCTTCAGGTTGTAGAGGATCGCCGCCGCGCCGGCCATGACGCCGCCGAGCACGAAGATCAGGGCGATCACCCGGTCCTTGTTGACGCCCATGAGCGCGGCCGTGTTCGGGTCCTGCGCGATGGCCCGGACACCACGTCCCAGCCGCGTCTTCCCGATGAACACGTCCAACGCCAGCATGAGCACCAGCGCCAGGAGCACGATGCCGATCTCCAGGTTGGAGATGGTGGTGTCGGCGAACGAGATCACGTCGTGCTGGCGGATCAGCGGCGGCATGCCGAGCGGCCGGCGCTCGGTCCACACCCCGACGGCCTCGGAGAGGACCACCGAGGCGCCGATCGCGGTGATCAGGAACGCCAGCACCGGCGCGTTGCGCCGGCGCAGCGGCCGGTACGCGACCCGTTCGAGCACGAGGGCCGTGGTGCCGGAGACCGCGCAGGCCGCCAGCAGCCCGACCAGCAGGTAGACGACCACCATGCCGAAGGCCGGCGTGGCCGAGTCCTGGTTCAGCCCGAGGGCCCGCCAGGCGAGCACGGCACCGAAGGTGCCGACCATGAAGACCTCGGAATGTGCGAAGTTGATCAGCCGCAGCACGCCGTAGACGAGGGTGTAGCCGAGGGCGAAGAGGGCGTAGATCGCCCCCTGCGCGAGCCCCTGAGTGGTGAGTTCCCCAAAGTTGGAGAACAGGGCATCGAAGTTCACATCGTGCTCCAGAGGGATGTGCATAGCGGACGCGGCCGGGAGCACGCTCCCGGCCGCGTCTCCATCAGATGCGGAACCGTCGTGCCTGACGATCCGGCACTAGATCACTGCTTCTTGATCTCCTGGTCGGGGGTGACCGCACCGCCCTTGACGGTGAAGGCCCACACCTTCAGGAAGGACGGGTCGAGCTCGCCCTTGTCGGTGAACTTGTAGGTGTTGGCGATGCCCTCGTAGTTCACGCTCTTGAGGTACTCGTTCATCTTGGCCTTGCTGGTGTTGCCACCCTCGATGCCCTTGATGAAGATGTTCGCGACGTCGAAGGCGATGTCGCTGTAGGTGCCGGCGTCCTGGCCCCACTTGGTCTTGTAGTCGGTGACGAAGGAACCCTTCGCCGCCGAGGCCGGGGAGCACGGGCAGGTCAGCACGGAACCCTCGGCGTTCTCCTTGCCGGCGGTCGTGATGTAGCCCGGGTCGTTCACACCGTCACCCGCGACCAGCGTGGCCTGCACGCCCTGGCCCTTCATCTGCTTGGCGAGCAGACCGGCCTCCTGGTAGTAGCCGCCGTAGAAGACGGCCGTCGCGCCACTGGCCCTGATCTTCGTGATGATCTGGCTGAAGTCCTTGGTGACGTTGCGCTCGACCTTGTCGGAACCGGCAACCACCGAGCCGAGGTTCTGCTTCACCACGTCGGCCAGGCCGGCGCCGTACGCCGTCTGGTCGTCGATGACGTAGGCCTTCTGCGCCTTCAGCACGTCCTTGATGTAGCTGGCGGCCGCCGGGCCCTGCGCGTCGTCGTTGGCGAGCGCGCGGTGGAAGGTCGTCCAGCCCTTGGTGCTGAGGCTCGGCCGGGTCGCCGACGGCGACACGATCGGGAGCTTCGCCTCCTCCCAGATCGGGCCGGAGGCCTCGGTCTCGCCGGAGAAGGCGGGGCCGATGACACCGACGACCTTGCTGTCCTTCACGACCTCACGAGCCAGACCCGCGGCCTGCTTCTCGTCGCCCTGGGAGTCCTTCTCCACAAGCTCGACCTTGCAGTCCGCGTGCTTCTCGTTGTACTGCTCAACGGCGAGCTTCGCGCCGTTCTTGATGTTGATGCCGAGGTTGGCCGCGTCGCCGGTCAGCGCACCGAAGAAGGCGATCTTGAGGCCGCACTTGCTGTCAGACCCAGAGCCACCGCCGTCCTCGCTGCTGCTGCAACCGGACGCGCCCAATACCAGGGCGCCGGCGAGGGCCACCCCGCCGATAACCCGCACGAGCTTCTGCCTCAAGGCACGAACCCCTTCTCGTTCACCGCGGTCGAGTCGCACCGCCGCCGACAACCAGCTGGCGGGGACGTGACGGACCTAACCACGTTCCCAGTCTGGGGCGGGACGTTATCCCACCGGCCAGCGGCGGGGGTAGACCTGCGCCGTGGGGTTCACCTAACCGTTACACGGCGTGCCTGATCAGCCGGGATCGCTGTAAGAACCGGGCAGGCGGGGCAGTCGTCACGGCACCGTGACCGGCGACGATGCCACCCAGGACCCGGCGGAACGACCGTCGTCCATGACCAGCAGCAGCCGCCCGTCCTGGGCCGTCACCGCCGCCCGCGCGTCCGGCGGGCGGGCCGCCGGCAGCTCCGCCTCCCGCCACGACCGGCCCCGGTCCGGCGACCGCCACAGCCGGCAGCCGTCACCGCCAGTGACCACGGCCCACAGCTCGGCGCCGGCCACGCCGAACCCCCGCACCGCCGACAGCCGGCCCGCACCGGCCGACCCGAACCGGTCCCCGAACGACCACCGGCCGCCCGCCGACCACCAGGCCCGGAAGCCGTCGCCCGAGCGACCCACGGCCACCGGCCCACCCCCGGTCCACGCCACCCGCTGCACCTCCGCCCCACCGTCCGGCGCCGGTGGCGTCACCCGCCGCCAGGCCCGACCGTCAGCCGAGCTCCACACCGAGGCGACCGGGTCCACTCCCCCGCCCCGGCGGATCACCGAGCCGACCGCCCACCACGCACCGGCGCCGGCCACCACGTCGTAGACCGCCGCGCCGGTCACGTCGGCTTCCCCGGTGGTCACCGGCCACCGGTGGAACACCCGCCCGTCCGCGCTGCCCCAGGTCCCCGGGGCCCGCTCGGCGCCGCCCACCACCAGCCAGCCGCCCGGGCCGCCCGCCACCCGGGCCACGTCGCCGTCCGGCACACCGCCGGAGAGGTCCCCCGCGGAACCCGCCTCCACCAGGGCCACGCCGCCGGCCTGCGTCCAGGCGCTGACCCGTGGATTGCCGTGCGCGCCGCCGCTGCGGGCACCCAGCGCCGCCAGCCGACCGTCCCGGCAGGCCGCCGCGTAGAGGACATCCTGCCGGCCGTAGAACGACGCCGGCGCCACCGGAAGGGCCCGCCAGGACAGGCCGTCGTCGCTCGTCCACGCCGCCGGCCGGGTGTTCCCGGCCGGGTCGGCCACCGCCCCGACCACGAACCAGCGACCCGCGCAGCCGGCCGCGTCGCGCAGCAGCAGCCGGCCGGGCCCGCCCGCCGGCTGCGGCAGCACCACCGGCCGCCAGTCCAGACCGACGGGCGCCGGAGCGGGCGCCCCGGGCCGGCAACCGGCGAGCAACAGCAGGAGGAGCACGCCGAACGATGCCAGCGGACGCCACGCAGCCATGCGCCGATCGTATCGACCGGCACCGACGCCGCAGGCCCGGCGCGGCGCGGGCCGGCCGCTCAGGAGGCGGGCTGCGCCACCTCGCCGCCGGCGGTCTCCGCGAGGATCCGCTCGGCGACCTCCTTCATGGTCATCCGGTGGTCCATCGCGGTGCGCTGGATCCACTTGAACGCCTGCGGCTCGGTCATCCCGTACGTCGTCATGAGCGCGCCCTTGGCCCGCTCGACGGTCTTGCGGATCTCCAGCCGGTCGGTGAGGCCGGCGACCTCCGCCTCCAGCGCCGCGATCTCCGAGTACCGCGACAGCGCGATCTCCACGGCCGGCACCAGGTCGCTCTTCTGGAACGGTTTCACCAGGTAGGCCATCGCGCCCGCGGCGCGCGCCCGCTCGACCAGGTCGCGCTGGCTGAACGCGGTCAGGATGATCACCGGGGCGATCCGGGCGCCGGCGATCCGCTCGGCGGCGGCCAGCCCATCCATGATCGGCATCTTGATGTCGAGGATGACGAGGTCCGGCTTCAACTCCTCGGCCAGCTTGACGGCGGTCTCGCCGTCGCCGGCCTCGCCGACCACCTCGTAGCCCTCTTCCACAAGCATCTCGGCCAGGTCCAGCCGGATGAGCGCCTCGTCCTCGGCGATCAGAACGCGCTTGCGCTCGGCATCCGCCTGCATCTCGGCCACGAGCCACTCCCACCAGTTCAAGCCCGACACCGCCGTGCCGGGTGTCGTCGCCCATAGCCTAATGGGTAGTCTGTCGAAGCCGGATCACGGAACGCCCCTGTACTCCAACCGGAAGAGAGACGGAGCTCAAACCTCCGACAGTGTGGGTTCGAGTCCCACCGGGGGCACCGAAAGTGTCGTACGGGCGTTCGAAGATGTTGCCGTGCATCCACCCGAAGTGCGCGCGCGGGCGCGACGTCTGTACCTGGCCGGAGCGAGCGTCGCCGATGTCGCCCGGGCTGTCGGTCTCTCCTACCCGACGGTTCGCCACTGGTGCAAGGATCGACCGGAGCCGAAGCGGCAGGGCACCGAACTGCGCTGTTTCCGGTGCCGTCCGGGCGTCGAGAATCCGACAGATCCGGCGCAGTATGCCTACCTGCTGGGCCTCTATCTCGGTGACGGACACCTCGTGACCACTGCGCGGGTTCCCGTGCTTCGCATCAACTGCTCGAACGCCTGGCCCGACCTGATCGTCGCCTGCGAGGAGGCGATGAAGCGGGTCCTCGCGGGCTCGGTACAGCGGACCCGCAAGCAGGGCTGCGTCGGTGTGCAGAGCTACGGCAAGCACTGGCCCTGCCTGCTTCCCCAGCGCGGGCCCGGCAAGAAGCACGAGCGCCCCATCGTCCTGGCCGACTGGCAGCGGACCATCGTCGAACGGCACCCGGGCGACTTCCTGCGCGGCCTCTTCCACTCCGACGGCTGCCGGTTCGCCAACCGGGTCACCGTCCGCGGCAAGCAGTACGTCTATCCCCGCTACCTGTTCTCCAACCGGTCCGCCGACATCATGGGGCTCTGCCAGTGGGCCCTCGACCTGCTGGGCATCGCCTGGCGGTTGAATTCACCGTGGTCGCTGTCGGTGGCGCGGCGGGACGCGGTGGCGGCGCTGGACCGCCACGTCGGCCCGAGGTCCTGACCTCGTCAGATGACGGACAGCGCCTGCGCCAGGTCGGCGCGCAGGTCCTCCGGGTCCTCGAGCCCGACGGAGAGGCGCAGCAGCCCGCCGCACGGCTTGGCGTCGCCCTCGACCGGCCGGTGGGTGAGCGAGGCCGGGTGCTGGATGAGGGTGTCCACGCCACCGAGCGACACGGCGTGGGTGATGAGCCGGCAGGCCCCGGCGACGGCGGCCGCGGCGGGGGCGCCGCCGCGTACCTCGAAGGCGAGCAGGCTGCCGGGGCCGGCCATCTGCCGGCCGACGAGCCCAGCCGGGTCCGCGACGCTGGGGTGGTGCACCCGGGCGACGGCGGGGTGGTCGGAGAGCCAGGCGGCGAGCTTCTCGGCGCCGGCCTGCTGGGCGCGGACCCGCAGCGGCAGGGTCTGCAGGCCGCGGTGCAGGAGGTAGGCGCCGAGCGGGTGCAGGACGGCGCCGGTGACGGCGCGGACCTGGCGCAGCCGGGCGGCCCAGTCGGGGGCGCAGGCGACGACGCCGGCGAGGACGTCGCCGTGGCCGCCGATGCTCTTGGTGGCGCTGTGCAGCACGAGGGCGGCGCCGTGCCGGGCGGGCTGCTGGAGCACCGGGGTGGCGACGGTGTTGTCGACGAGCAGGGGGACGTCCCCGGCGGCGGTGGCGAGGGCGGCGATGTCGACCAGGTCGAGGGTGGGGTTGGCCGGGGTCTCGACGACGACCAGGGCGGTGTCGGGGCGGATCGCCGCGGCGACCTCGTGGGGCCGGGCCCAGGTGACCTCGGTGCCGAGCAGGCCGGTGGCGAGCACGTGGTCGGTGCCGCCGTAGAGGGGGCGGACGGCGACGACGTGCCGCTTCCCGTCGCGGGTGGCCGCGAGCAGGGTGGCGGTGAGGGCGGCCATGCCGCTGGCGAAGGCGACGGCTTCGGCGGTGCCCTCGAGCTGGGCGAGGGCGGTCTCGAAGCGGGCCACGGTGGGGTTCCAGAGGCGCTGGTAGACGGCGCTGCCGCCGGCGGGGAGGGTGCCGCCCGTGGCGAGGGTCTCGTAGGCGTCGCCGCCGCCGGCCACGGAGGGCAGCGGGTTGGTGGTGGAGAAGTCGATGGGCGGCACGTGGACGCCGAGGCCGGCGAGGTCCTCGCGCCCGGCGTGCACGGCTGCGGTGTCCACGGTCGTCATGGCGGAAGCGTCGAACATGAGGCCGCCGTCAGGCAAGAGCAGCGAAGAAGATTCTGCCCAGGGCCCTTCCTCGGGAGGGAAGTTCGGGGAAGGATGTTCACATGCCTGTCGCACCGAATGATGTACGGCCGTTCGCGGCGCTGGACGACACCGACCGCGCCATCCTGGCCGAGCTGGCGGCGGACGGCCGGTTGCCCAACAACGCCCTCGCCGAGCGGGTGGGGGTGGCCCCGTCGACCTGCCTGACGCGGACGCGGGCGTTGCGCGAGTGCGGGGCGATCCGGGGGTTCCACGCCGAGGTGGATCCGGCGGCGGTGGGGCTGCCGTTGCAGGCGCTGGTGTCGGTGCGCCTGGCGGCGCACGAGCGGGCGGCGGTGGACGCGTTCCGGGCCCGGTCGGTGCGGCTGCCGGGGGTGGTGTCGGTGTTCCACGTGGCGGGCGCGGAGGACTACGTGCTGCACGTGCGGGCGGCGTCCGGTGACGCGCTGCGGGACTTCGTGCTGGACCACCTGGCGGTGGATCCGGCGGTGCAGCACACCCAGACGAGTCTGATCTTCGAGCGGGCGCGCGGCATGGGCTGACGCACCCGGGGAACAAATCCGGCGTCCGGCGGGTTGATCACAGTCGTGATCGACGTACCCCTGTCTGTTCTTGATCTTGCTCCGGTCGCCGCCAGCGGCAGCGCCGGTGAGGCCCTGCGGCACACCACCGAGCTGGCCCGCCGCACCGAGGAGCTGGGCTACCGCCGGTTCTGGGTGGCCGAGCACCACAACATGCCGGCCATCGCCAGCTCGGCGCCGGCGGTGCTGCTGGCGCACCTGGCGGCGCACACCTCGACGATCCGGCTGGGCTCCGGCGGGGTGATGCTGCCCAACCACGCGCCGCTGGTGGTGGCGGAGCAGTTCGGCACCCTGGAGGCGTTGCACCCGGGCCGGATCGACCTGGGCATCGGCCGCGCGCCGGGCACCGACCAGGTGACCGCGCTGGCGCTGCGCCGGAGCATGGAGGGGCTGTCGGCGGAGCAATTCCCCCGCGAGCTGGCCGACCTCATGAACTACTTCAGCGGGGCGGAGCCGGGCCCGATCACCGCGACCCCGGGCAAGGGGCAGTCGCCGGAGGTGTGGCTGCTCGGGTCGAGCGGCTTCAGCGCCCAGCTGGCCGGGCTGCTCGGGCTGCCGTTCTCCTTCGCGCACCACTTCAGCGCGCAGAACACCATCCCCGCGCTCCAGCTCTACCGGCAGAGTTTCCGACCGTCGCAGTGGCTGGAGCGGCCGTACGCGATGGTGGCCGTCAACGCGGTCTGCGCCGAGACCGACGAGCGGGCCGAGTGGCTGGCCGGTCCGGCCGGGTTGTCCTTCCTGAAGCTGCGGTCGGGGCGGCCGGAGCCCCTGGTCAGCCCGGAGGAGGCGGCGGCCTACCCGTACTCGGAGTTCGAGCGGGAGTTCGTGGTGCAGCGCCGCGAGGGCCAGGCGACCGGTTCGCCGGAGACGGTGGCCGGGCAGCTCGGCGCGCTGCTGGAGCGCACCGGCGCCGACGAGCTGATGCTGACCACGATGGTCTACGACGTGGCCGACCGGGTGCGCTCGTTCGAGCTGATCGCCGAGAAGGTGGCCGGTGGCCTGCGCCGGAAGGGCTGAAACACGCTCTTCATAGCCACGTCACCCCACCGTCGCGCGGACCGCATAACTTTGGTGCCGGTGGTGGTACGGCATTCCCGGTCGGGACGGGTCGGGGGTGCTGCGGTGTGGTGCACCGGGTCGCCGGCTCAGCGGATTCCGCGGCCGGCGGCCCGGTGCCTGCGCGTTCAGCGCAGATAGATGTTCGGCGCGGGCGGGGTGGCCATGCCGTCGCCGAGGTGGAAGCCGGGGTGCGGCGGCTGGTTGTAGGCGGTGTTCTGCCAGGCGACGGCGACCCGGTACTGCGGGTCGTGCATGAGCGTCGGCAGGCGCAGGCCGGTCGTCGTGGGCGTGCTGTAGATGCGCAGCGCCGCGCTGTCGGCGGTCCGCCAGACCACCTCCTCCCGCCAGTCGCCGAGGATGTCCCCGGACAGCGCCGGGGTGGCCTTGGTGCCGTTGTTCGCCGCGACGCCGCTGCCGGTGAGCAGGCGGGTGTCGCCGCCGGTGCCGTACTTGTCGATCCGGGTGCCGTCGAGCAGTTCGCGCACCGGGTCGCCGTCCCACCAGGCGAGGAAGTTCGCCGAGGACGGCTTGCGGCCGACGTTCTGGCCCCGGGTGTTGAGCAGGCCGTCCACGGCGGAGGACCAGGACTCGGCGCCGGGGCTGCCAGCCCAGACGTCGTCGGAGACGCCGCGGCCGTTGTCGCCGTTCGGTGCGGTCTGCCAGAGCACCTGGCCGGTGCGCGCGTCGGCCATCCAGGAGCTGGGCTTGCTGCCGTCCTCGTCGACCTTGAAGACCTCCAGCCCGGCGCGGCCCGGGTCGAGGTCACCGACGTGCATCGCGTCCCCGTGGCCGTTGCCGGTGGACCACAGCAGCCGGCCGGTGTCGTCGATGGCGGCGGCGCCGTACACGATCTCCTGGCGGCCGTCGCCGTCCACGTCGGCCACCGACAGGTTGTGGTTGCCCTGGCCCGCGGCGGCGCCGTTGCCGCTGCCGTTGGAGTCGAAGGTCCACCGCTTGCGGAGGGTGCCGTCGCGGAAGTCCCAGGCGGCGATGACCGCGCGGGTGTAGTAGCCGCGGGCCATGATCAGCGAGGGGCGCTGCCCGTCGAGGTAGGCCGTGGCGGCGAGGAACCGGTCCACCCGGTTGCCGTAGGAGTCGCCCCAGGAGGAGACGGTGCCGCGCGGCGGGTCGTAGTCGACGGTGGACAGGGCCGCGCCGGTGCGACCGTCGAACATGGTCAGGTACTCGGGCCCGGCGAGCACGTAGCCGCTGGAGTTGCGGTGGTCGGCCGACGACGAGCCGATCACCTGGCCGGTGCCGGAGCGGGTGCCGTCGGCGGTCTTCGCGGCCACCTCGGCGTCCCCGTCGCCGTCGTAGTCGTACACCTGGAACTGGGTGTAGTGGGCTCCGGCGCGGATGTTGCGGCCCAGGTCGACGCGCCACAGCCGGGCGCCGGCGAGGGTGTACGCGTCGAGGTAGACGTTGCCGGTGTAGCCGGACTGGGAGTTGTCCTTGCTGTTGGACGGGTCCCACTTGAGGACGAACTCGTAGCGGCCGTCGCCGTCGAGGTCGCCGACGCTGGCGTCGTTCGCCGAGTAGGTGTTGGCCTCCCCGCTCGGTGTGGTGCCGCCGGGCGGGGCCTGGATCGGCACGTCCAGGTAGCCGTTCGGGAACTGCAGCGCCGGCGCCGAGGCCGCCTGCTCGGCGCCGTTCACCACGGCCCGCACGGTGTACGCCGACCCGGCGGCCGCGCCGCTGTCGAGCCAACTGGTGGCGCCGGTGATCGGGGTGCCGTTGACCCGGGTGGCGCCACGGTAGAGGTTGAACGACACCCCGGCGGTCTCGGTGCCGAGCAGCCGCCAGGAGACCAGGTTTCCGCTGCCCGAGCGGACGCTGACCAGCCCCCGGTCGAGCTTCTCCAGCTGCTTCGCGCCGGCCGGCGGGGTGGTGGGCGTCGGGGTCGGGGTCGAGGTCGGGCTCGCCGAGGTGGGCGGCGCGCTGGTGGGCGTGGTCCCGCCGGTGCACGTGACGCCGTTGAGCGCGAAGGTGGCCGGTGCGGGGTTGCTGGCGTCGTTCCAGGTGCCGTTGAAGCCGAAGTTCGCGGTGCCGCCGGTGCCGAGGGCGGCGTTGTAACCGGCGTCGCGGGCGGTGATCTGGGCGCCGGACTGGCTGACCGTGGCGTTCCAGGCCTGGCCGACCTGCTGGCCGGCGGCGAAGCTCCAGGTGAGGGCCCAGCCGGTCACCGGGTCGCCGAGGTTGGTGACGGTGACGTCGGCGCCGAAGCCGCCGCCCCACTGGTTGGTGATCCGGTAGTCGACGCGGCAGCCGGTGGCCGCCGCGGCGGCGCTCACCGTGCCGAGGGCGCCGGCCACGAGGATGGCGGCCGAGGCCGCGGCGAGCAGCGCGGTCCGGCGGCGCGGGATGAAGGGGTGCACGTGGGGATGCCTTTCGCGGAGGTCAGGCACGCGACGGACGCGCCGGCCTGCCCGGACCGGCGGAGTGCGTACGCCCGCGCTTGACGTGACGGGGGGCGTCATCGATCGACGCCGGTGCTGAGGCTCCGCGCCCCGTCAGGGTAGGACAACGCTTTCCCGCGACACAACCGCGCGCTCGGGTACGGGTACCGGGCGGCGCACCGGCATGTGGCGGCGGCCGGCGAGCGAATGGACGGCGTCGGGCGGCCAGGCGCCGTGCGGACGGACGGGCGCCGGGCGGGCAGGCGGCGGCGGGTGCGTACCCGCAGGTGGGTCAGCCCTCGACGGCGGCGGCGAACCGGCGGGGCTCCTCCGGCGCGCCGGCGGCGGCCTCGGCCACCGGGGTGACGGCCGGGGCGGGACGGTCGGTGACCGGGTCGGCGGTCTGCGCGGCGAGGGCCGCCTCGGCGGTGGCCCGGGCCCGGCGGGTGCGGCGCAGCGCCCGCGTGGCCAGCACCAGGGCGACCAGCCAGCCGGCGCCGAGCACCGTGTAGGCCAGAGCGGGCACCGGGCCGCCCAGCTCGCCGGCGCGCAGCAGCGTGCGGGTGTTGGTCAGCACGATCACCCCGCCGATCACGGCGCCGAGCAGCTGCGCCGGGACGATGCGGACCAGCCAGGCGGCGATCGGCGCGGCGATCAGGCCGCCGATCAGCAGCGCGGCCACGGTGGGCAGCAGGAAGCCCTCGGAGCCGAGGCCGATGAGGAAACCGACGCTTGCCGCGCCGGCCACCAGGAACTCGGAGGTGTCCACCGAGCCGATCACCTTGCGCGGCTCCATCCGGCCGGAGACCAGCAGCGCCGGCGTGGCGACCGGGCCCCAGCCGCCCCCGCCGGTGGCGTCGACGAAGCCGGCGACCAGGCCCAGGGGGGCGAGGAAGCGGCTGCGCAGCCGGCCGGCGGCCCGGTTGGCGCGCAGCGGCCGGGAGAAGCGAACCAGCAGGTAGGCGCCGAGGCTGAACAGGATGGCCGCCATCCAGGGCGCGGCGGACTCGGTGGAGATGGAGCTGAGGAAGGTGGCGCCGGCGAACGCGCCGACCGCGCCGGGCAGCGCGATCCGGCCGACCACCCGCCAGTCGACGTTGCCGAACCGCCAGTGCGAGACACCGGCGGCGAGGGTGGTGCCGATCTCGGCCAGGTGCACCGAGGCGGAGGCCGCGGCCGGGGCCACCCCGGCGAAGAGCAGCAGGGTCGAGGAGGTCAGCCCGTACGCCATGCCGAGCGCGCCGTCGACCAGTTGCGCGGCGAGCCCGACGAGGGCGAGGACCAGCAGCTTGCGCACGAGCGCCCCCTGACTTTTCGGTATCTCCTATCGACTTGGTCGACAATGCGGTACGAGGGCGCTCCGGTCAAGTCCCCCATCCGGTTGGTGGGAACGCGCCGGACGGCGCGGCGGGCGCGCGGGACGGCGGCGCCGGGGCCGCCGGGGGGAGCGTCAGCTCCAGGCGCTGGGGTCGGCCGCGAGGTCGTTGATCCGGCCGGGCAGGCTGCCGCTGGCCACGTCGGCGATGGTGACCAGTTCGAGGATCTCCCGCTCGCTGGCCCGCAGGGCGATCCACACGTCCTGCAGGGCGCGCGCCGGACCCTGGTAGCCGAGCTGCTCCGGGCGCTGGCCGCGGACGTGCGCCAGCGGGCCGTCGATGACCCGGATCACCTCGGCGAGGGAGATCTCCGCCGCGGGCCGGGCCAGCCAGTAGCCGCCCTCGGGGCCGCGCTGGGCGTGCACGATGCCGCTGCGGCGCAGCTGGAGCAGGATGCTCTCCAGGAACTTCGGCGGGATGTCCTGGGCGCGGGCGATCTGCTCGGCGGTCACCGGCCGGCTCCGCCCGGCGGCCGCACCGTCGGCGACCGAGGCCAGCTCGGCGGCCGCGCGGAGGGCGTAGTCGACCCGAGCGGAGAGGCGCATGCCGGCAAGGTTAGTCCCCTGGTCAGCCGCCCGGTCTCCCGACCCTCGGCCGAACGGTCACGCCTACCGGTCAGGCGCCGACCCGGCGCAGCAACCCCTCCTGCACGGCGCTGGCGATGTGCCGGCCGTCGGTGGTGAACATCCGGCCGGTGGCCAGGCCCCGGGCGCCGGACGCGGACGGGCTCCAGCAGTCGTAGAGGAACCACTCGTCGGCGCGGAACGACCGGTGGAACCAGAGCGCGTGGTCGAGGCTCGCGCCCACCACTCCCCCGGGCCCCCACACCTCGCCGTGCACCGACAGCACCGAGTCGAGCAGGGTCAGGTCGGAGGCGTAGGTGAGCGCGCAGGCGTGCAGCAGCGGGTCGTCGGGCAGCTTGCCGTCGAGGCGCATCCAGACCCGCTGGTGGGGTTCGGCGGGACGGTCGCCGGGGCGTACCCAGCCGGGCTCACCGACGTAGCGGACGTCGATGGGGCGGGGGATCTGGCCCCAGATGCCGAGCCGCTCCGGGTAGCGGGAGAGCCGGTCGGTCATCGTCGGGACGTCGTCCGGGGCCGGCACGTCGGGCGGGACCGGCGCGTGGTGGTCCAGCCCCTCCTCCTGCCGCTGGAACGAGGCCGACATGAAGAAGATCGGCTTGTCGTGCTGGAGCGCCACGGAGCGGCGCACCGAGAACGAGCGGCCGTCCCGGACGTTCTCCACCTGGTATTCGATCGGCTCGACGGGATCGCCGGGGCGGACGAAGTAGCCGTGCAGCGAGTGCACGAAGCGCTCCGGGTCGACGGTGCGGCCCGCGGCGACCAGGGCCTGGCCGGCGACCTGGCCGCCGTAGACCCGCTGCGGGCCCACCGGCGGGCTGATCCCGCGGAAGGTCATCCGGCCGGTCTGGTCGAGGTCCAGCACCTCCAGGAGCTGGTCCACCGCGGCCTGCCCGGTCGCCACCGGACTCTCGCTCACGGCGCCGTCTCCGTTCGCGACCGCGGGGCTCGCAGAACCGGCTCTCTCCTCGCGCTCACTGAAGAGCCCGGGCCGAGGCCGCGTCGACCAGCGACCCGAGCTGGTGCACGCGCAGCGTGTTGGTGGAGCCGGGGGTGCCGGGCGGGCTGCCCGCCACGATCACCACGTAGTCGCCGGGGTTGGCCCGGTTGAGCCCGAGCAGCGCCTGGTCAACCTGGCGGAACATGTCGTCGGTGTGCTCGACGAACGGCATGAGGAACGTCTCCACGCCCCAGGAGAGCGCGAGCTGGTTGCGCACCTCGGGCACCGGGGTGAAGGCCAGCAGCGGCAGGTCGCAGTGCAGCCGGGCGAGCCGCTTGACGGTGTCGCCGGTCTGCGAGAAGGCGACCATGGCCTTGGCGCCGATGGCCCGGGCGATCGAGGAGGCGGCCACGGTGAGCGCGCCGCCGTGCGTACGCGGGTCGTGCTGCAGCCGCGGCACGCCGATCGAGCCGGCCTCGGTGGTGGTGACGATCTTCGCCATGGTGCTGACCGTGAGCACCGGATACTTGCCGACGCTGGTCTCGCCGGAGAGCATGACCGCGTCCGCGCCGTCGAGCACCGCGTTGGCCACGTCCGAGGCCTCGGCACGGGTGGGCCGCGAATTCTCGATCATGGAGTCGAGCATCTGGGTGGCCACGATGACCGGCTTCGCGTTCTCCCGGCAGAGCTGCACGGCGCGCTTCTGCACCAGCGGCACCTGGTCCAGCGGCAGCTCGACGCCGAGGTCGCCGCGGGCCACCATGACGCCGTCGAAGGCGAGCACGATCGCCTCCAGGTGGTCGACCGCCTCGGGCTTCTCGACCTTGGCCAGCACCGGGCGCTGGACGCCCTCCTCGGCCATGATCGAGTGGACGAGCTTGATGTCCTCCGGCGAGCGGACGAAGGAGAGCGCGATCAGGTCGACGCCCAGCCCCAGCGCGAAGCGCAGGTCGGCGGCGTCCTTCTCCGACAGGGCCGGGACGCTGACCGCCACGTTCGGCAGGGAGACGCCCTTGTTGTTGGAGACCGGGCCACCCTCGGTGACCAGGACGCGGATGTCGTTGCCGGTGACGTCGCTGACCTCGACGGCGACCCGGCCGTCGTCGATCAGCAGCCGGTCGCCCGGCTTCACCTCCTGCGGCAGCTTGCGGTAGGTGCAGGAGACCCGCTCCTTGGTGCCGAGGATCTCGTCGCCGGTGATCACCACCGAGTCGCCGGTGCGCCACTCGTGCGGGCCGTCGGCGAACTTACCCAGGCGGATCTTGGGACCCTGGAGGTCGGCGAGCACGGCGACCGGCTGCCCGGCCGCCTCGGCCGCCTCGCGGACCAGCCGGTAGACGGATTCGTGGTCCTCGTGACTGCCGTGGCTGAAGTTCAGCCTCGCCACGTTCATGCCCGCCTCGACCAGGCCCCGGATGCGCTCGGGGGACGAGGTGGCGGGGCCGAGTGTGCAGACGATTTTCGCGCGGCGTGTCACGCCCATCAGGCTAGTCTCTCCTCCGGGTCGGCCTGCCGGCCGGCCCCTTTCGGACTGCGGAACAGTTGTCCAACGACGCGCGATACCCGCGTCGGCGGGCGGTGTGGCACCGCACCGGGACGTCGTGTGTGGCGGGCATCGGCGACCGCGCGGCGGAAATCGTACCGCTCGCGTTCATCCCTCGGCGGAGCGCTCCCGGAGATCGACCGGCGCCACCCCGGCGTCGGCGTCCGTCGCCGCGACCCGGGGCGCGGGCGGCGCGGCCGGGGGCAGGGTCGGCACCGCGCGGGACCGTAGCACCGGGCGGGCGGACCGCGCGGTCGCTTGGACGACAGTCAGCTCTGCGCCTTGACGAGGGGGAACTCCAGCGAGCCGGCCGGGCAGAGGAACGTGAGCACCTCGACGCGGTAGAGCCCGGCCTGCACGGCCGGGTCGGCCTCCATGACGCTGCGCACGTCGTCGACCGAGCCGGTGCGGGCCAGGCCGAAGCCGATCGGCGGGTCCGGCTCGCGGGCCGGGCCGTCCACCGAGCCGTCGACCAGGACGATGCCCCGCCGTTGCAGCGCCTGCATGTGCTGGATGTGCTCGGCCTGCAGGCGTTGCACGGTCTCGTCCGGCAGCGCCCGGCCCGACGCCCCCGGGTAGAGCACGATGCACTCGTACGTGTCGAGCGCGAAGTCGAGCCGTGGTGTCGCGGCCATGCGCACCTCCAGACCACCGTTGCGCCCAGCGTCGCACGGCGCTCCCCGCTCCCGGGGTCGCTCGCCGCAAACTGCCCGCCCCGCGCCGGCGGCCGGCGGAAACACCCGCCCCGGGACGTTGGCGGCGGCGATTCGCGGGAAAGACTCCCGGTCGGGGCGGCGAGCGCCGCCGACGACGACGCACAGGAGGACCGCCATGGCGACCAGCACCGGGCCCGCGAAGGCCTCGGGCACCTACCGGATCGGTGGCGACCTCCAGGTCGACCGGCTGGGCTACGGGGCCATGCAGCTCACCGGCCCCGGGGTCTGGGGCGACCCGAAGGACCCGGCCGAGGCGGTGCGGGTGCTGCGCCGCGCGTACGAGCTGGGCGTCACCTTCATCGACACGGCCGACTCGTACGGCCCGTTCGTCAGCGAGCTGCTGATCCGGGAGGCGCTGCACCCGTACGCCGAGGACCTGGTCATCGCGACGAAGGCCGGGCTGACCCGCTCCGGGCCGGGCGACTGGCGGCCGGTGGGCCGCCCCGAGTACCTGCGCCAGCAGTGCGAGCTGAGCCTGCGCCACCTGGGCCTGGACTGCATCCCGCTCTACCAGCTGCACCGGATCGACGCGAAGGTGCCGTTGGAGGACCAGCTCGGCGAGCTGGCGCTGCTGCGGCAGGAGGGGAAGGTGCGGCACATCGGGCTCTCCGAGGTCACCGTGGAGCAGATCGAGGCGGCCCGGCGGATCGCCCCGGTGGTGTCGGTGCAGAACCTCTACAACCTCGCCGACCGCAGCGCCGAGGACGTGCTGGACCACTGCGAGCGCAACGACCTGGCGTTCATCCCCTGGTTCCCGATCGCCACCGGCAACCTGGCCCGGCCGGGCGGGCCGCTGGACGCGATCTCCACCGACCACGGCGCGACGCCCGCGCAGCTCGCCCTCGCCTGGCTGTTGCGCCGGTCGCCGGTCGTGCTGCCCATTCCGGGTACGTCCTCCGTGGCGCACCTGGAGGAGAACGTCGCCGCGGCCGAGGTGCGGCTCAGCGACGAGGAGTTCGAGGCGCTCGCCAAGGCCGCCTGACCGACCCCTTTCCGAAGCGTGATCGAACCGCTACCGTCAGAAGGATTCTCACGCCCGGGACGAGCGGGGGTCCGGAGTGGACGGTTTCGATTACGTGATCGTCGGTGCCGGGGCGGCCGGGTGCGTGCTGGCCAACCGGCTCAGCGAGGACCTGGGCACCCGGGTGCTGCTCGTCGAGGCGGGCGGCTGGGACCGCAGCCCCCTCGTGCGCGTACCCAAGGCGTTCGCCCGGCTCATGGACGACCCGCGCACCGCCTGGCACTATCCGGCGACCATCGCACCGGGGCGGCACGAGACCTGGCAGCGTGGTCGCCTGATCGGCGGCTCGACCGCGATCAACGGCATGGTCTGGAGCCGGGGCGCGGCGGCCGACTGGGACGCGCTGGCGCCCCTCGGCTGGGGCTGGTCGACCATGGGGCCGGTCTTCGCGCGGCTGGAGGACCACCCGGCGCGCGACACCGACGGCCCGGTCCGCCTGTCCGTCGCCACCGGCACCGACCCGCTCTGCGAGGACATGCTGGAGACCGGGGTGGAGCTGGGCTGGCGCCGCGTCGACGACCTCGACGCCGACGACGGCGAGCGGATCGGCTACGTGACGGCCACCATCCACGCCGGCCGACGGGTCACCGCCGCCGACGCCTTCCTGCACCCGGTGCGGCAGCGGCCCAACCTGACCGTCGCCGTCGACACCGTCGCGCTGCGCCTGCTGGTGGAGGGCGGCCGGGCGGTCGGCGTACGGGTCGCGCACCGGGGCCGGGAGGTCGACCACCGGGCGGCCGCCGAGGTGATCCTCGCCGCGGGCGCCCTGGCCACCCCGCAGCTGCTGCAGGTCTCCGGCATCGGGCCGGCCGACACCCTGCGCGCGGCCGGCGTCCCGGTGCTGCTCGACCGGCCCCGGGTGGGGGCGGGCCTGCGCGAGCACCGGCCGATACCCCTCCAGTACCGGCTCGCCGAGCCCGGCGGCTACAACGCCCGGCTGGGCAGCCCGCTGGGCCAGGCCCGGGCCGCCCTGCGCTGGCTGGTCACCCGCGGTGGCCCGCTCGCCCTGCCGGTGCTGGACGTCGCGGCGCACGTCCGGTCCCGTCCGGAGCTGGACCGCCCCGACGTGCACCTGTTGATGGCGCCGTTCTCGGCGGCGCCACCGCGCCCCGGACGGGCGCTGGAGCTGGAGCGGGAGCCGGGCCTGCTGTGCCTGGGCACGGTGACCCGCCCCGACAGCGAGGGCAGTCTCGCCGTCACCGGCCCCGACCCCCGCACGCCGCCCGCGATCGTGGCGAACTACTTCGCCACCGCGCACGACCGGCGGGTCGCCGTGGACGCGGTACGACTCGTCCGGGAGCTGTTCGCCACCGGGCCGATCGCCAAGCGGATCGCGGCGGAGACCCTGCCGGGGCCGGCGACCCAGACCGACGAGGAGATCATCGAGGCCGGCCGGGCGCACGGCTACTGCGGCTACCACGCCATCGGCACCTGCGCCATGGGGACCGGCGACGACCACGTCGTCGACCCGCAGCTCCGGGTGCGCGGGGTGACCGGGCTGCGGGTGGTCGACGCGTCCGTGCTGCCGGCGATGGTGTCCGGCTGGACCAGCGCCCCGGTGACCGCGCTGGCCTGGCGGGCGGCCGACCTCATCCTCGGCCGGACCACCGGCTGACCGGGGCTCGACGGCCGCCGGCGCGGCGACCGTCGAGCCCGGAACCGGTCTCAGAGCGCGAAACAGTTGGGGCGGATGGCGGCGCCGGCGAGCACCTGCCGCACGACGCTGTACGTGGTGCCGTCGAGGATCAGGCCCAGGTGGCCGACGATCCGCAGCGGGCACCACGCCTGCACCAGGACGTTTGTCGCGCCGTCGGCCAGGGAGGCGTTGTCGACCGGGCGTACCAGCTCGTCCTGCCAGGTGCGGACGGTGGTCCAGCGGACCGCGCCCGGGGTGTCGTCGCCGCCGTTGAGGTCGGCCAGGAAGCTGGACCCGATGGACATCTGCTGGCAGGCGACGATGCCCGCGCAGCTGCCCAGCCCCAGCAAGTTGATGATGTTGGCGACGTAGGTGCCCTGCTGCGGGCTGCCCAGGCTGACGTACTGGTCGACCTTGGCGGCGCCGCCGAGGAACGTGACGTACCAACGGGAGGCCAGGCCGCCCTCGGAGTGGGTGACGAGGTCCACCTTGGCCGCCCCGGTGGCGGAGCGGACCTGGTCGACATAGGACGACAGGGCCCGGGCGGACTCGCGGATGTCGCCGAAGCCGAGGTTCGGCAACTGGTAGATGGAGACCCGGTAGCCGTCGGCGCGCAGCCGGGCGGCGATCGGTTCGTAGGCGATGGAGACTCCGATCAGGCCGCCGACCACGACGACCGGGTCGGCGTCGGCGGCGGCGCGACCGGCGGTGTCGGCCTGGGCGGCCCCGGCGTTGCCGGCGGCGGCTTCGGTGGTGGTGGCCGTTTCGGTGGTGGGCTCGGCGTGGGCGGCGGTGGCCGGGACGAGTAGGGCGGTGGCGGCGGCGGTGGCGGCCAGGATCGTTCGGAGCAGCATGGGCTGCACCTCCGGTGGGAGGCCCCGGATTTCCGGGAGGACGGGTGGGGGATCCGATCGATCGTGAAAACGATGATGCGTGTCCGATTTCACACACGTCAATGGAAAGTTACGCACGGGTAACCCGTTGTTCCGCAGGGGGCACAAACCGGCGTATCCGGCGTCCGGCGGTCCCCCCGGCCCGCCCGCCCGGATGGCATGCTGAGCGCCGTGTCCACCCCACCGCCGCCGGAGAAGCCGCTCCGGGTGATGCCGTGGTGGTTGGCGCTGCTCGGGCTGCTGCTGGCCGTCCTGCTCGGCTGGCTGGTCCTGGACTGGCTGCTCGGCGAGGCCGACCGGGCCGCCCAACCGGACACCCGGGCCACGCTGCGCGTCGACGCCATCCGCACCGGCCTCACCGTGGTCGCCGGCACCGGCGGCGGTCTGGCGCTGCTGCTCGCCGCCCGTCGACAGTGGATCAGCGAGCGCGGGCAGCGGCACCAGGAGGCCGTGGCCGCCCGGGACCAGGCGCACCGCGACCGGGTGCAGGCGCACGCCGAGGCGGTCGCCGACGCCGGGCAGCGGCACCAGGAGCGGCAGGCCACCGCCGTCGAACACGACGCCGCCGAGCGGCGGGTCACCGAGCTGTACGTCCGGGCCATCGAGCTGGTCGGCAGCGACAACCCCGCGGTACGCCTCGGCGGCCTGCACGCCCTCGAACGACTCGGTCAGGATAACCCGGAACAGCGGCCGACGATCGTGGCCGTGCTCTGCGCGTACCTCCGCATGCCGGCGCCCGACGACCCGCGCGAGACCGAGGTGCGCCGCACCGCGCAGCGGATGCTCGCCCGGCACCTGCGCGCCGACGGCGACGACTGGTGGCCCGGCATCGCGCTGGACCTGACCGGCGCCCGGCTGCACGACTTCGACGCCGCCGGCTGCACCCTGGTGGACCTGGACCTCACCGGCGCGGTCTGCACCGGCACCACCACCTTCGCCGGTGCGGTCGTCCGCGGCCGGCTCCTGCTGACCGCGGAGTTCGCCGACGCCGTGTTCGAGGACCTCACCGGAGACGCGGAACTCCTGCTGGACGACGCCCGCTTCACGGGCCAGGTGAGCTTCGACCGGGCCGACCTCGGCGGCGCGCTGTCCTGCCGCGGGACGAGCTTCGGGCCGGTCTCCTTCCGCGGGGCCACGCTGCGGCAGCCCAGCAGCTTCGACCGGGCCCGGTTCGCGGGCAGCGCCACCTTCCGCGAGGCGGTGTTCCTGGCCGGACTGTCCATGGAGCACACCACCTTCGCGGCGTACGCGGGCTTCCGCCGGGCGCGGTTCGCCGACATGGCGCTGTTCCGCTGGACCGAGTTCGGCGCGGAGGCGTGGTTCGAGGGGGCCCGCTTCGAGGGGGCCGCCAACTTCGGCCGGGCGGTGTTCCACGGCCCGGCCAGCTTCGAGGGGGCGACGCTGGCCCGCCGGCCGCTCGTCGACCAGGCCCGCGCGTCGGCGTCCGTGACCCATGTCTGGCCGCCGGACACCACCGTCGGCCGGCGCGACGACGAGTGGCTCGTCCTCACCGACCCGTGAAGCCGGCGGGGTCGGGCGCCCTCAGCTGCCCAGGGCCTGGACCCTGGCGATCGTCTCCTGCACGTGCTGGCGGGCCGGCTCGCCGCCCTGCGCGGCCTGGGTGAGCGCCTGCCGGTAGGCGTCGATCATGTTGAGCAGCGGCCCGGCCGCCACGCCCTCCAGCGCGCCCGCCACCAGGGCCCGGGCCTCGGCGGCGTCCTGCGCCGCGGCGGCCGTCCGGGCCTTCGCCTCGTCCAGCTTCTGGGCCGCCGCCGCCAGCCTCGCCATGATGTCCGCCGCGCTCACGCGCCCTCCCCTGCTCGCCTGTCCCGTAGCCTAGGCGACGGCCCGGCACCGAGCCGGGACGCAGATTCGCGGCGCTCAGCTGAGCAGCCGGAACACCACCAGGTAGAGGCAGAACAGCGACGGGGCGACCAGCGCGCAGATCACGAAGCCCAGTGGCACGTACCGCCCGGGCGGGGTGTCGCCGCCGAGCACCGGGCGGCCCCAGCGCCCGAGCACCAGGTGTCCGGCCAGGAAGGACAGCAGCGGCACGCCCGCGCACGAGACGGCGGCCACCAGGTCCAGCCCGGTGGCCGGCAGCGGCGAGCCGATCAGCGCCACCAGCATGAGCAGGGAGCCGGCCAGCGCGCAGGCCGCGTAGACGGCGACCGCCCGGGCCGGCGCCGACCAGGTGGGCAGCAGCACGGGCCGCCGCGCCAGGGCCTCGGCCTGCTGCCCGTGCCGGTCGGCCTCGTCGGCCAGCCGCGCGGCCGCGGCCAGCTCGGTCGCCGGGTCACCCGGGCGCGGACCGGGCACCGTTCCCTCGGGATACGCCCCGACCCCCGGCCGCCCCGGCGCGGCGGCTGCGCCGCCGGTCACCCCGCCCCCGGTTCCGGGCGCCTCCGCGCCGGGCGGCACCGGCGCGGCCGTTCCCGCCGCGGGCACCACCGGCCCCGCCGCGGGCCCGGCCGGCCCCGAGCCCGGCGAGACCGGTCCCGCCGCACCCGCGGCCGGCGTCGCGGAGAGGTGGGCCGACGCGGCCGTGGGCGGGGCGCCGGCCGGGACCGGAGACGCGTCCGGCGCCTCGGCGGGGACCGACCGCATCGGCAGCCCGATGGCCTGCCCGAGCTGGTCGAGGCGCTGCCCCTGGGCGGCGAGCCGCCGGCCGAGCTGGTCGACGGTGGACTGGAGGGCGCGCCGGCGTTCGGCCTCGGCGGCGATCGCCCGCTCGCCGCCCCGCTGACGGGTGGAGAGTTCGCGGAGCAGGGCCGCGTACTCGTCGAACCCGGTCACGACCCGTCCCCGTCGTCGACGAAGGGCACGACCAGGGCGGTGCGGTGCTCGTGGCGGTCGACCAGGAGGGCCCGGCCGTCGCGCGGGGCGTAGCCGAGGTCGTGCACGCCCAGGTGCAGCCCCAGGTCGGCGGCGGGCACGTTCAGCGCGACGAGGCAGGCCGCGTCGTCGCGGTTCTGGCTGCCGCCGAGGTCCTCGGCGAGCCGGCGCAGCCCGCGCCACCAGCCGAGCAGGTGCACCCCGTGCGCGGGGCCCTGGCGCAGCACCGTCCGCAGGTCGTCGTGGCCGGAGCGGAACGTTCCGGGATCGGTCGCGGCGAGCGCACCGGCGGCGGCGTCCATCCCGAACACGACCAGGTAGGTGCGGCGGGCCTCCGGGGCGGGCGGGCCGGCCAACTCGGCCAGGTGGGCGCGCAGCGCCGCCGCGTCGAGGCGGCGGACCGGGTGGCCGGCGGCGGCCAGGGTCATGGCCAGGTCGTCCGCCGTGCCGGTGGTGCCGGGCGCCAGGGGGGCGAACAGGAAGCGGGCCGTGCCGGGGGCGTGCTGCCGGGCCAGGCCGAGCGTGGCCGAGTGGAGCACGTCCGCGCCGGCGGCGGCGGTGCCGACCACGGCGAGGTGCCGGCCGGGCACCGGGTCGAGGCGGAACGCGGCCGTGCTGCCGGCCACGTCGACGGTGCGGCCGACCAGGGCGAGCGGCGGCTCGGCGCCGGCGGCCAGGCCGGCCCAGGTGGGGTCGTCGGCGAGCCGGGGAGTCTCGTACCCCCGGAAGACGGCGGGTGGGCGGGCGCCGGCCGGCCGGGCCGCGAACAGCTCGTGGCGCAGGGCGGCGAGGTCGGCCCCGGCGGCGTGCGCGTCGGGGAAGTGGACGTCGGTGTCCGCGCCGGCCGTCCCCCCGGCGGTGTTGACCACCGCCGTGCCGAGGGTCAGCGCCTTCGCGGCGTCGTTGAGCGGGTCGAGCACGCCGCCCCCGCCGGGCAGCGCGACCCGGAGCGGGAACTGCCCGAAGATCGCCTCGGCCCGGCCGTAGAGCGCCTCGATGCCGGTGGTGCTCTGGCTGGCCAGCACCAGGTGCAGGCCGTACGAGCGGCCCTTGCGGGCCAGTTCCTCGATGAGGTCGACGGCCTGCCGGGCGAGCGGGTCGTTGCCGGCGAACAGGACCTGGAACTCGTCGACCACGGTGACGATCCGGGGCGGCCGGGCGTTTGGCGGCAGGTCGGCAAGCTTGCTGACGCCGTGCCGCTTGAGCAGGTCGGCCCGGCGGGTCAGCTCGGCGCGCAGCTCGCGCAGCACGGCCACGCCGTACTCGCGGTCGGACTCGATGCCGACCGCGCGGGCGTGCGGCAGCCAGGACGAGTCCCGCTCGGTGGGCACGAACTCGGTGAAGCTGACGCCCTCCTTGAAATCGAGCAGGAAGAGCTGGAGCTCGGCCGGGGAGTAGCGGGCGGCCAGCCCGTAGAGCACGTCGAGCAGGAACACCGTCTTGCCGGCGCCGGTGCGCCCGCCGACGAGCCAGTGCGGGGTGGCGTCGTCGAAGGCCACGGTGACCGGTTCCCGGGCGCGCCCGAGCACGGTGCGCAGGCCGGTGGCGGACGACTCGGCCCAGCGCCGCTCCGGCAGGAGGTCGGCGAAGGTGACCGTGGTGGCCCGCCGGACGGCCTCGGCGAGCCGCCGGGCCAGCGCGGTCACGGTGGCGTGGGACGGGTCCCCGTCGAGCAGGACCGGGGCGGCCAGGCCGCTGCCGTCGGCGCTGAACGGCCGGCCGGGCGGGTCGCCGACCAGGGCGTACCGCTCGTTGAGCCGGAGCTGGGTGGTGGCGCCCAGCGGCGGGGCCTCGGCCGGCCCGGCCGCCGGGTGGCCGGCCAGCAGCACGCAGACCGCCGCGTCGGGCCCGGCGTGGGTGAGGGCGGCGAGCCGGGCCAGCTCGCGCGGCGGCGGGGCGGACGCGGCGACGACCAGCAGCAGCTCCCGGTCCTCCGGTGCGGCCCGCTGGGCGGTCCGGGCGTGCCGTTCCGCCGCGTCGAGCAGGGCGGTCGTCTCCGCGACGGTGGTGGCGGCCGGTCCCAGCGCGCCGGCGTCGAGCAGCGGGCGCAGCGGCAGGAAGGCGGCGCCGAACGCGGCCGGGTCGATGCCGGCCACCCGGACCGTGCCGGCCGGCGCGGCGGTGAGCAGCCGCACCACCAGGGCCCGCAGCAGCTCGCCCACCCGGGGGTCCCGCGCGTCGGTGTCGACCGCGAGGTGGGCGCCCGCGCCCAGCGGCACCAGCACGGGGAAGCCGCCGTCCACGGTGGTCGCCTCGCCGAGGCGTACCGGAACGGGGTGGGTGGCGGCGCGGGCGGTGCCGGGCACGGGGCCGGCCAGGTCGCCGCCGAGCCGGGCCAGGCGCGCGACCAGCTCGGGGCTGCCAACGGGCGCCGGGCCGGCGGCGGCCAGCGCCCGCCGGGCGGTCTCCCAGCGGCGCAGGGCCTGCCGGTGCAGGGCGACCGCCTGCCGGTACGCCGTCGCGAGCCTGCCCACCGTCCGCCCTCCGACGCCGCCGTACCCGATCGGGGGAACCCTAACGGACGCGCGGCGGCCCGGCACAGTACGCGGCGCGCACCCGACGTTGGTCGACTGTTCATCCCCCGGTCGCGGTTCCCGCCGGACGCCGTTCCCCCGGCCCGACTTGCCTCTGTTCCGAAGCAATGCTGTGAACAGGAAGGCGACGACGTGACCTCCTCCCCCATCTCCCGCCGGGCCGTGCTGCACGGTGGCGCGGCCGCCGGTCTCGGCATCGTGGTGGCCGGCAGCCTGGACGCCATCGCCGGTCCGGCGGCGGCCCGGGCCGCGTGCCGCCCGGCGGTCGGCTACGGCGACCTCGTGCCGGACCCGGCCGGCCTGCTGGCCCTGCCCCCGGGCTTCTCGTACACCATCGTGGCCCAGGCGGGCGTGACCCTTCTGGAGTCCGGCCAGGCCACCCCGAGCGACGCGGACGGCACCGGCTGCTTCCGCTCCCCCAACGGGTCGGTGCTGGTGAACAACCACGAGATCGGCGGCGGCGAGCCGTTCCCGGTGCCGGCGCTGGCCGGCCTGACCTACGACCCGGGCGCCCAGGGCGGCACCACCACCATCGAGGTGGACGGGCGCGGCCGGCGGCTGCGCGAGTACGTCAGCGTGGCCGGCACGCACAACAACTGCGCCGGTGGCATCACCCCGTGGGGCACCTGGCTGACCTGTGAGGAGACCGAGCAGAAGGCCGGCGGGCGGTACCTGAAGGACCACGGGTACGTGTTCGAGGTGGACCCGCACGACCGGGCCGCCAACCAGAACCCGGTGGCGCTGAAGTTCCTCGGCCGCTACTCGCACGAGGCCGTGGCCGTGGACCCGTACACCCACGCCATCTACCTGACCGAGGACGCGGGCGGCCCCAACGGCCTCTACTTCCGCTGGACCCCGCCGGCCGGCTTCCGGGCCGGCAAGGGCGCGCTGCGCGCGCTCGCCCAGCGGCCGGACGGCGACACCGCCGGCCGCCTCCAGGCGATGAGCTGCTTCCGTGGCAGCCAGCACGTGGCCGACCTGTCGGAGGCCACCACGCCGGGCACCCGCTACAAGGTGCAGTGGGTGGACGTGCCGGACCGGGACGCCAAGACGGTCTCGGTGCGCAAGCAGTTCACCGACGACGAGGTGACCCGCAGCCGCAAGCTGGAGGGCGCCTGGTGGGCCGACGGCGGCGCGTACTTCGTGGCCAGCTTCGCCCGGCACGACGACGGCAGCGTCAACGAGCACGACGGCCAGGTCTGGTTCTACGACCCGCGCACCGAGACGGTGACGCTGAAGACCATCTTCGGCGTCAACACCGACCCGGAGGCCGACAACGGCAACTTCGACGGGCCGGACAACATCACCGTCTCCCCGTACGGCGGGGTGATCCTGGCCGAGGACGGCGAGGGCGTGTCGCACCTGGTCGGGGTGACCGAGCAGGGCAAGGCGTACCCGCTGGCGCGCAACGAGCTCAACGACAGCGAGTTCACCGGCCCGACGTTCAGCGCGGACGGGAAGATCCTGTTCGCCAACATCCAGTCGCCGGGCTACGTCTTCGCGATCACCGGCCCGTGGGGCCGGCCGAGCAACGCGGACGTCGACGCGTCCTGACTCGACGGTGACGGCCGGCGGCGCCTGGGGGCCGCCGGCCGTCGCGGCGTCAGCCGGGACGGCATCCCGGGTCGGGACCGCCGTCGGCCACCCCGCAGGCGAACACCTCGACCGGCGCGGTGGCCACGTCGGGCACCCGGGCCACGGTGAGCAGCGCCAGCCGCTTGGCGACCGGCTCGCCGGAGTCCGGGGCGTACCGGATCAGCCCGCCCACCCCCGGGTGACCGCCGGCGGCGTTCTGCCGCAGCACCTCGGCGTGGACCCCCACCGTGAGCGCCCGCAGGAACCCGTCGAACTCCGACCAGCGCCCGGCGAAGAAGAGCATCCCGCGGTAGCCGCACTCCTGGGTCATCCGCCGCCCGCTGCGCCACTCGTCGAGCCGGGTGAGCCGGGGACCGAACCGCTCCCGCAGCCCGTCGACCAGGGTGGCCACGTAGAGGTCCTCGTCCAGCGAACTGCCCTCGCCGGTGGTCCAGTAGACGTGCGTGGACCGTCAGCGGGAGGTGGCGGGGTGGCGCAGGCCGTCCAGGGCGATGGTCAGCACGCGGTCGCGCTGGGCCGGCTCGAAGAACTGGTACGCCATGATGCCGCTGACCAGCCGCACCACGTCGTCGAAGGTGGCGTCCGGTCGGGCCACCCCGGCCTCCTGGGCGCGGCGCAGCAGCGGCTCGCCGGCGGCGTAGATCTCGGTGCGGCAGCTGCGGAACACCTCGGAGTCGTGCACCAGCTCCTCGGCGAGGGCCCGCTTGGTGCCGACGTAGGCGACGAACCGGTGCAGCCAGGCGACCAGGGCGTCCCACGGGGGCAGGTCGGCCAGGTCGGCGGCGGACGCGCTGAGCGCCCGCACCTCCTCGACGTAGACCGCCTCGAACAGGTCGCGCCGCTTCGGGAAGTTCCGGTAGAGCGTGCCGATGCCGACACCGGCCCGCCGGGCGATCTCCTCCAGGGACGCGCCGGCACCACACTCGCCGAACACCTCCTGGGCGGCGGCGATCAGCGCGTCGTAGTTGCGCCGGGCGTCCGCCCGCTTCGGGCGCCGGGCGAAGACCTCGCCCAGCTGGTCCGTGCTGGCCATGACGGGCGTCACCCCTCTCCCCTTGCAAACGGAGGCACCCCTCCGCTACGTTAGTGGAGGCACCCCTCCGGAACTGACCGGAGCCTTGCCTCCGGATAGCTTACTCCGGCTTTCCCCGCCGATCCCACCCACCGCGGTCGGCGAACCAGACATCGGACCCGGGAGGTCCCACCATGCCCGCAACCCGCTGAGACGCCCACTGGGCCGCCACCGTCGCCCATCCGCGCGAGCGGCCCGCCCGGAACACCCTCGTCCCACGAACGGGAGCCATTTCCGTGATCGACACCGTCCGGCGCGACTCGCGCCGGTTGACCTTCCTCGTCCTCGCCGCCGGCGCCGGCTTCTTCGCGATGCTCCAGTCGCTGATCACCCCGGTGCTGCCCACCATCCAGCACGACCTGCACACCTCGCAGAACACCGTGACCTGGGTGCTGACCGCCTACCTGCTGTCCGCGTCGATCTTCACCCCGGTCCTCGGCCGGGTGGGCGACATGGTCGGCAAGGAGCGGACCCTTGTCGTCTCGCTCGCCGCCCTCGCGCTGGGCTGCCTGCTGGCGGCCGTCGCACCCAACATCGGCATGCTCATCCTCGCCCGGGTCGTCCAGGGCATCGGCGGCGCGGTGTTCCCGCTCTCCTTCGGGATCATCCGCGACGAGTTCCCGGCCGCCCGGGTCAGCTCGGCCGTCGCGGCGATCTCGGCGATCGTCGCGGCCGGCGGCGGCCTCGGCGTCGTGCTGGCCGGGCCGATCGTCGCCACCCTCGGCTACCGCTGGCTGTTCTGGATCCCGATGGTGGTCGTCGGCCTGACCGCGCTCGCGGCGCACCGGTTCGTGCCGGAGTCGCCGGTGCGCACCCCGGGCCGGATCAGCTGGGCCGGCACCCTGCTCCTCTCCGGCTGGCTGGTGGCGTTGCTGCTGCCGGTCAGCAAGGGCGCCACCTGGGGCTGGACGTCCGGCCGGGTGCTCGGCCTGCTCGCGCTCGCCGGCGTGCTGCTGGCCGGCTGGCTGGTGGCCGAGAGCCGCTCGGCGAACCCGCTCATCGACATGCGGATGATGCGCCTGCCCGCGGTCTGGACGACCAACCTGGTCGCCCTGCTCTACGGCGCCTCGATGTTCTCCGTCTACGCCTTCCTGCCGCAGTTCGTGCAGATCCCCACCAGCGCCGGGTACGGCTTCGGTGCGAGCGTCACCCAGGCCGGGCTGCTCATGCTGCCCATGCTTGTCGGCATGTTCGTGGCCGGCCTCGTCGCCGGCCGGCTGGCGTCCCGGTTCAGCGCCAAGGCGCAGCTCTCCACGGGCGCCGTGTTCAACGTGCTCGCCGCGGCGATGCTGACCGTCGCGCACGACACCCGCTGGGAGATCGGCGTGGCCGGAGGCCTGGTGGGCCTCGGCATCGGTCTGGCCTTCGCCTCGATGGCCAACCTCATCGTGGCCAGCGTGCCGGCCCGCCAGACCGGCGTGGCGACCGGCATGAACGCCAACATCCGCACCATCGGCGGCGCGATCGGCGCCGCGGTGGCCAGCAGCGTGATCACCGCCCACCCGCAGGCGAGCGGGCTGCCCCGGGAGGCCGGCTTCACCATGGGCTTCCTGCTGCTGACCGGCATCTCCCTGGCCGCCGCGCTGGCCGCCCTGGCGGTCCCCTCCGGGCGCCGGGCGGTCCGGGGACGGCGCGGCCAGCCGTCGACGCGGAGCGCCGGGCCGGAGCTGACCGGCGAACTGGTGACGGCGCGCTGATCGGGCCCGACACCATCCCGCACACCGGCGGCGGCCGGCGGTCCATCCGGGACCGCCGGCCGCCGTCGCGTCGGATCAGCCGATCGCGGCGGTCAGTGCGGCCAGGTAGCCGTACCGGTAGCCGTCGGCGTCCGGGTGGTACGCCTCGATGAGCCCGGACACGTCGTTGATCCACGGGTCGGCGGCGCAGACGCCGTGGCCGGCGAAGAACGGCCGGGCGTCGACGAAGGTGGCCCCGGCCGCCCGGGCGCGATCGGCGATGACCGTGGCGAGCAGGTCGGCGGCCTGGTTGAGGATGGTCCGCTTGTAGCTGCTCATGGCCAGCAGGCCGCAGTAGCCGGTCTCGAACAGCCGCGGGTAGCCGAGCACCACGAGTCGGGCGTTGGGCGCCCGGTTCCGGATGGCGGCGTAGGTGTTGTCGAGCCGGCCGGGCAGGGTGGTGGTGGCGAAGGCGCGGCTGTCGTTGACGGCGTTCTCGCAGCTCGACGTGCTGCCGAAGCGGCAGCTCGTGATGACGTCGGCGAAGCCGGCGTCGTTGCCGCCGATGGTCACGGTGACCAGGGTGGTGCCGGTGCTGAGCGAGTTCACCTGGCTGCCGATGACGTCGGCGGTGACCGCGCCTCCGCAGGCCGGGAACTTGAAGCTGGTGACCGAGTGCGCGGCGGCCCAGAGCGGGGCGTACGACTTCTGGCTGCGCAGGCAGGTGGACAGGTCGTACGGGCCGGCCCCGACCCCGGAGGAGTAGGAGTCGCCGAGGGCGACGTAGTTGACGGTGGCCGCCCGGGCGACGCCGGGGGCGAGCACGGCGCCGAGGACGGCCGCGAGGAGCGCGGCCAGGGCGGTGCGGACGCGACGGGACATGACAGGACCTCCACGGGACAGGGGTGGTGGAGCCCGTAGACCGCGCGCGTGGCCAGGGGGTCGGTGCTTGTTACTAGTCGGTAATGCTATCGAAACATTGGCATAAATTGAATAGCGCCGGGAGGCCTTCCGGGGGAGACGCGTTCATCGACGTCGATTAGGTTGGGCGGTGCGTTAACCCCGATGGAGGGAGTCCACCTCGTGCGACGCGCTCTCACGGCGGCCATCGCCGCCCTGACCCTCACCACCGCCGGCACCATCGTGACCGGCGCCCCCGGCCAGGCCGCCCTACCGGGCTGGGGCCGGCCGAAGCCCGCGGCGGCCGCCCCGACCCCGGGCAGCCCCGGGCTGGGCGACAGCTACTTCCCCGACTACGGCAACGGCGGCTACGACGTCGGCCACTACGACATCCGGCTGCGCTACGAACCGGCCACCGACCGGCTCAGCGGCACCACCACGATCCTGGCCACCGCCACCCAGGACCTGTCCCGGTTCAACCTCGACTTCGTCCTCGGCGTCGAGTCGGTCCGGGTCAACGGCTGGTCGGCCGGCTTCACCCGGCAGGGCGCGCACGAGCTGGTGGTCACCGCGCCCCGCCCGGTCCTCAAGGGACAGCAGCTCACCGTCGTGGTGAAATACGCCGGCATCCCGTCGGAGACGCTGGTCCAGGGCTACACGGGCTGGACCCGGGTCGCCGACGGCGCCCTCGCCGTCAACGAGCCCGAGTCGGCCTGGTGGTGGTACCCCAGCAACGACCACCCGAAGGACAAGGCCACCTGGGACATCTCCGTCTCCGTGCCCACCGGCCTCGAGGTGGTCAGCAACGGCGTGCAACCGCGCGCCCCGCTGCCCGAGGCCGGCAACCGCACCCGGTGGAGCTGGCGCAGCGTGAAACCGGGCGCCACCTACCAGGCGTTCCTCGCCATCGGGCAGTACGACATCGTCACCGACACCGCGCCGAACGGGCAGCCGGTGTCCAACGCGTACAGCACCACGCTGGGCGATCTCGGGCCGGCCGCCCGGGCCAGCATCGAACGCACCGCCGAGATCATCGACTGGGAGAGCGGCGTGTTCGGGCCGTACCCGTTCGAGGCGCAGGGCGGCGTGGCCGGCCCGATCGACGGCATCGGCTTCGCCCTGGAGACGCAGAGCCGCCCCGTCTACGGCCCCGGCTTCTGGCGGCGCGGCGCCAACACGTCCGTGGTGGTGCACGAGAACGCCCACCAGTGGTTCGGCGACTCGGTCTCGGTCGCCGAGTGGCGCAACATCTGGCTGAACGAGGGCTTCGCCTCGTACGCCGAGTGGCTCTGGTCGGAGGAGCAGGGCGAGGGCACCGCCCAGGAGCTGTTCGACTTCACCTACGCCAGCTACCCGGCCGACTCGGAGTTCTGGCAGGTCCTTCCCGGTGACCCGGGGGCCAGCGCCATCTTCGACGACGCGGTCTACGACCGGGGCGCCATGGCCCTGCACCAGCTCCGGCTGGCCGTCGGCGACGAGGCGTTCTTCCGGATCCTGCCGGCCTGGACCGCCGAGCACCGCTACGGCAACGGCACCATCGCCCAGTTCCAGGCGCTCGCCGAGCGGATCTCCGGCCGCGATCTCGACGCGGTCTTCACGACCTGGCTGTTCACCGCCGGGCGCCCCGAGCTGGCCACCGCCGCCCGCAGCGCGGTCGCCGCCCCGGCGCAGCCAAAGTCGTGGGCGAAGATCCGGGAGGCCCACCGGCTGCTCACGCACTGAGCGACGCCGGCGAGGGCCCGCTCCGTCCCCGGAAGCGGGCCCCCGCCGGTCAGGCCGGCACGGGAGTGGCCGTGGCCGGTGCCGCCGCCTCGACCGCCCGGATGTGCCGGTAGGCGAACCAGAGCGGCGGGAACGCGCCGACCGCGAAGGAGAGGTCGACAAGCGTCCAGAACCAGGGGATGTCCCGCACCGGCCCGCAGATCAGCGCGAGCGGCACGATGCCGGCGCAGGCGATCATGCCGAGCTGCACCACCCAGACATTGCGCACCGGGTCGCGCAGCGGCCCCCAGAACGCCACCGCGAGCACCAGGTGCGCGAAGGCGAGCCAGTCGGTGCCGTAGAGCATGAACGGGTAGCGTTCGCCGGTCTCGACCAGTCCCGTGTGGACCCGCTCGATCCAGGCCACCAGCGCCGGAAACTGCCCGGCGAGTGGATCCAGCGCCCGCAACAGCCAGCGCACCTCCGGTTCCAGCGGGAACGCGGTCACCCCGCTGAGGAACAGACCCACCACCACGACCCAGAGCCACCGGCGGATTCGCCGCAGGCGCACCTCGACGTCCATACCCGCAGCGTAATGACGATCTTCGTGCTGCCGGGTCCCGCGCGGCATGACTTCGCTCACCGCGCCCGGCGGGTGCCCGGGGCTCAGGCGGCGGGACAGCCGTCGCGGTGTGCGTACGGCGAGCGGAGGTCGGTCCAGCGGGAGCGGTGGCCCCGGTCGGGGGCGCAGGCCGCGCAGTCCTGTATCGCACGGGCGGTCCGGCGGGACCGGAGCCGGCCGGCGCCGGGACGCGCACCCACCGGGGCGCCGGGGAGCGCCACCGGGGAGGCGCCGGCCAGCACCGTGGGCCGGGGCAGCGCCACGGCGGGAACGGCGCCCAGCCCGGCTGCGGCCGGGCGGACGACCCGGGCGGCGGTGGCGGTGGCGGAGGCGAGGCCCACGCCGGCCGGCCGGATCACCCGGGCGGCCGTGGTGGCGGCCCGGCGGACCGGGCGGGTGGCGGGCGCGGCCAGCACCCGGGTGAGCCGGTGCCCCAGCCGGCGCTCGCGCAGCCGGTCCAGGGCCACCCCGGCGACCGCGGTGGCGACCGCCGTGATCGTGCCGGCCAGCACCAGGGTCTGGCGGGGGCCGGCGTGCTCGGCGAGCCAGCCGAGCAGGGGTGCGCCCACGGCCGCGGAGACCGAGCCGGTGACGGCCAGGGCGGCCAGCACCCGGCCGCGCATGGCGTAGTCGGTGTCGAGCTGGGCCCGGGCGCCGACCGTGGTGTCGATGACCACCGCCGCGGCGGCCACCGGCAGGATCACCGCGGCGAAACTCAGCGTGCCCGGGGCCAGCCCGGCGACGATCTGCAGCCCGCTGGCGAGCAGGCCGGCCCCGACGAGCACCGCGTAGCCGAGGTCGGCGCGGCGCGCCGCGAACAGCGCGCCCAGCACCGTGCCCACGGCGAAGACGGTGGACAGCAGGCCGTAGCCGGACACGCCGCCGTGCAGCGGCCCGTCGCTCATCGCGGCCATGGTGACCTGGTAGTTGCGGCCCAGGCTGCCGAGCACGAAGGAGAGCGCGAGCGCGACCAGCACCACCGGCTGGCGCCGCAGGTAGCGGAAACCGGCCCGGATGCCGCCGTCGGCCGGTGCCGCGTCGGCCGCCGCCGGCTCGCCGGCGTGCCGCTCCCCCTCGCGTACGGAGAACAGCGCCACGACGACCGCGACGAAGCTGACCGAGTTCGCGGCGAAGAGCAGCGCGGGGCCGACCGCGGCGACCACGACGGCGCCGAGGCTCATGCCGAGGATCCGCCCGGCGGAGTTGGTGAGCGAGCCGAGCGCCAGGGCGTTGCCGAGGCTGTCCCGGTCCACCAGGGTCGAGGCCCAGCGGCCCATCACCGGTCCCTCGATCGCCGACACCGCGCCGGTGGCCAGCGAGATCGCGAAGATCGCCGGAAGACCGCCGGCGCCCGTGACGGCCACCACGGCCAGCCCGGCGGCGAGCAGCGCGTGGGCCGCCTGGGCGCCGATCAGCAGCGGCTTGGCGGGCAGCCGGTCGGCCAGCGCGCCACCCCAGACGCTCAGCACCAGGGTGGGCAGCGCCTGGAGCAGGACGGTGAACCCCATCGACGTGGCCGAGCCGGTCTCGGCCAGCACGTACCAGTTGACGCCGAGGACCTGCATCCAGGTCCCGATGACCGACACGAATCCGGCCGCGGCCCAGATCCGGTAGTTGCGGTGGCGCAGCGCGGCGAACGTGGCGCCGAGGGCCATGAGTGTTTCCCCGTCCAGACGGTGACACGACGAAGCCGGACCCCCGCGGGTCCGGCCAGCGCACAAGTCTGGCCGCGGTCAAACCTCCCGACGACAGTTGGTGAGAGGGTTCACCACCGGGGTCGGGCGGCCGGGGCACCCTGGGCACGAACCGGACCCGGACGCCACGACACCCCGGTCCGGGCGGGACCGGGATGTCGGTGACGCGGCGCGTCAGCGCGCGGCGAGCGGCTGCCGGGCCGGGTCGACCGGCGCGGGCAGCGTCCCGGCCCCGGCCAGGTAGGCGTGGATGGCCGCGGCGGCGGCCCGCCCCTCGGCGATGGCCCAGACGATCAGCGAGGCACCCCGGTGCATGTCCCCGGCGACGAACACGCCGTCGGCGTCGGTCTGCCAGTCGGGACTGGCGTCGACCGCGCCCCGGCCGTTGCGGGTCACCCCGAGCTGGCCCAGCAGCGGCTGCTCCTCGGTGCCCTCGAACCCGATGGCGAGCAGCACCAGGTCGGCCGGGATCTCCCGCTCCGAGCCGGGCAGCGCCGTGACGATCCGCCGGCCGTCCACCTTCTCGACGGTCACCTCGGCGATCCGGACCGCCCGGACCTGGCCGGTGCCGTCGTCGACGAACTCCTGCACCGCCACGGCGAAGACCCGCTCGCCGCCCTCCTCGTGCGCCGGGTAGCTGCGCAGCACCCACGGCCAGGTGGGCCACGGGTCGCGGGCGGCGTCCCGGGCGGCCGGGGGCTCCGGGTAGAGGTCGAGCTGGTGCACGCCGGCCGCGCCCTGCCGGTGGGCCACGCCCAGGCAGTCGGCGGCGGTGTCGCCACCACCGATGATCACCACGTGCTTGCCGGCCGCGTCGATCGGCGTGCCGTCCGGGAGCGTGGCCGGGGCCGGGCCGCCCTCACCCGCCGCCGCCACGACGCGGTTCGCGGCCACCAGGTGCGACATGGCCTGGTGTACGCCGCGCAGCGCCCGCCCCGGCGTCTCCGGGGTGTCCCGGCCCTGCAGCGCGCCGCAGGCGAGCAGTACGGCGTCGTGCTCGGCGCGCAACTGCTCGGCGGTGACGTCGACGCCGACGTCCACCCCGGTGCGGAAGCGCACCCCCTCGGCGGCGAGCTGGGCCAGCCGCCGGTCGATGTGCCGCTTCTCCAGCTTGAAGTCGGGGATGCCGTAGCGGAGCAGGCCGCCGAGCGCGTCGTCCCGCTCGTACACGGTGACGGCGTGGCCGGCGCGGGCGAGCTGCTGCGCGGCGGCGAGCCCGGCGGGGCCGGAGCCGACCACGGCGACCGACCTCCCGGTCGGGGCCGGCACCGGCTGCGGGCGCAGCCCACCCCGCGCCACGGCGGCGTCGGCGATCTCCACCTCGACCTGCTTGATGGTGACCGGCTGCTGGCCGCCCAGGCCGAGCACGCAGGCCGCCTCGCAGGGCGCCGGGCAGAGCCGGCCGGTGAACTCGGGGAAGTTGTTGGTGGCGTGCAGCGACTCCACCGCGGCGTCCCAGTTGCCGGTGCGGACCAGGTCGTTCCAGTCCGGGATCCGGTTGCCGAGCGGGCAGCCGTCGTGGCAGAACGGGATGCCGCAGTCCATGCAGCGGGTGGCCTGCTCGCGGATCAGCTCCTCGCCGGCCGGCGGGTAGACCTCCCGCCAGTCCATGATCCGCACCGGGACCGGGCGGCGGGCGGGCAGCCGCCGGTCGTAGCGGAGGAAACCGTTCGGGTCAGGCACGAGCCACCTCCTGGGCGACCGACCGCGGGGCGGGCGGCACCGGCGCGGCGGACGGCGCCAGCGCGCTCATCACCGCGTCGTCGACGTCGCGGCCGGCGGCTTCGGCGGCCCGCATGATCTCCAGCACCCGGCGGTAGTCCCGGGGCACCACAGCGGTGAACTCCTCCACCGCCTCCGGCCAGCGCTTGAGCAGCTCCTCGGCGACCGCCGAGTCGGTCTCGGCGAAGTGCCGCTGGACCAGCTCGTGCAGCCGCTCCCGCTCCTCGACGCCCAGCGGCGACAGGTCGACCAGCTCGGCGTTGACCAGCCGCCGGTCCAGCCGGTGCACGAACGCCGTGCCGCCGGACATGCCGGCGGCGAAGTTGCGCCCGGTCGACCCGAGCACCACCACCGTGCCGCCGGTCATGTACTCGCAGCCGTGGTCGCCGACGCCCTCGACGACGGCCACCGCGCCGGAGTTGCGCACCGCGAACCGCTCGCCCACCCGGCCGCGCAGGAAGACCTCGCCGCTGGTGGCGCCGTACAGGATGGTGTTGCCGGCGATGATCTGGTCCTCGGCGCGCGCACCGGGGTCGGCGTCCGCGCCGGCGAACGGCGCGGCGGCGTCCGGGCGGACGACGAGCCGCCCGCCGGAGAGGCCCTTGCCGACGTAGTCGTTGGCGTCGCCGTGCAGCCGCAGGGTGACCCCGCGCGGCAGGAACGCGCCGAACGACTGGCCGGCGGTGCCGCGCAGCAGGAACTCGACGGTGTCGTCGGGCAGCCCGGCGCCGCCGAAGCGGCGGGTCACCTCGCCGCCGAGCATGGCGCCCACGCTGCGGTGCTCGTTGCGCACGGCCACCTCGACCCGGACCGGGGTGCCGTCGCGCAGCGCCGGCTCGGCCAGGGCGATGAGCTGGTTGTCCAGCGCCAGCTCCAGGCCGTGGTCCTGGGCCCGGATGCCGCGCCGGGCCGCGCCCTCGGGCAGCTCGGGCAGGTGCAGCACCCGGCTCAGGTCGAGCCCATGGCCCTTCCAGTGGTCGATCGCGCCGACCACGTCGAGCAGCTCGGTGTGCCCGATCGCCTCGGCGATGCTGCGGAAGCCCAGCTCGGCCAGGTAGCCACGGACCTCCTCGGCCAGGAACAGGAAGAAGTTCTCCACGAACTCCGGCCGGCCGGTGAAGCGCTCGCGCAGCACCGGGTTCTGGGTGGCGATGCCGACCGGGCAGGTGTCGAGGTGGCAGACCCGCATCATCACGCAGCCCTCGACGATCAGCGGGGCGGTGGCGAAGCCGAACTCCTCGGCGCCCAGCAGCGCCGCGACCAGCACGTCCCGGCCGGTCTTGAGCTGGCCGTCGACCTGCACGGTGACCCGGTCGCGGAGCTTGTTGAGCAGCAGGGTCTGCTGCGCCTCGGCCAGGCCCAGCTCCCAGGGGGTGCCGGCGTGCTTGAGCGAGTTGAGCGGGGAGGCGCCGGTGCCGCCGTCGTGCCCGGAGATCAGGATGACGTCGGCCTTGAGCTTCGCCACGCCGGCCGCCACGGTGCCCACCCCGACCTCGCTGACCAGCTTCACGTGCACCCGGGCGGCCGGGTTGACGCACTTCAGGTCGTGGACGAGCTGGGCCAGGTCCTCGATGGAGTAGATGTCGTGGTGCGGCGGCGGGGAGATCAGGCCGACGCCCGGGGTGGCGTGCCGGGTACGCGCGATCCACGGCCAGACCTTGTTGCCGGGCAGCTGGCCACCCTCGCCGGGCTTCGCGCCCTGGGCCATCTTGATCTGGAGGTCGTCGGCGTTGACGAGGTATTCGCTCGTGACGCCGAACCGGCCGCTCGCGATCTGCTTGACCGCCGAGCGGCGCCGCGGGTCGTGCAGCCGCTCGACGTCCTCGCCGCCCTCGCCCGTGTTCGACTTGCCACCGAGGCGGTTCATGGCGACGGCCAGGGTCTCGTGCGCCTCCGCGGAGATCGACCCGTACGACATGGCGCCGGTGGCGAACCGCTTGACGATCTCGCTCGCCGGCTCGACCTCGTCCAGCGGCACGGGCGGGCGCACCCCGGTGCGCAGCGTGAACAGCCCGCGCAGCGAGCCCGCCCGGGCGGCCAGCTCGTCGACCTTGGCGGTGTACTGCCGGAACACGTCGTACTGGCGGCTGCGGGTGGCGTGCTGGAGCAGGAAGACCGTCTCCGGGTTGAACAGGTGCAGCTCGCCCTCGCGGCGCCACTGGTACTCGCCGCCGACGTCCAGCCGGTCGCTCGCCTGGGCGCCGGCGGGCGGCCAGGCCAGCGCGTGCCGGGCGGCCACCTCGGCGTGGATCTCGGCGAGCCCGATGCCGCTGATCGTGCTCGGGGTGCCCCGGAAGTAGCGCTGCACGAGCCGGGTGTCCAGGCCGACCGCCTCGAAGACCTGCGCGCCGCAGTAGGACGACACCGTCGAGATGCCCATCTTCGACATGATCTTCAGGACGCCCTTGCCGAGCGCCTTGACGTAGTTGCGGATCGCCGTGCCCGGCTCCATGCCGACCAGCGCGCCCGTGGAGATCATGTCCTCGACCGACTCGAAGGCCAGGTACGGGTTGACCGCCGCCGCGCCGTAGCCGATCAGCACGGCCGCGTGGTGCACCTCGCGGCAGTCGCCCGACTCGACGATCAGCGCCACCTGGGTGCGGGTCTGCTCCCGCACGAGGTGCTGGTGCACCGCCGCGGTGAGCAGCAGCGACGGGATCGGGGCCAGGTCGGCGTTGGAGTCCCGGTCGGAGAGCACCAGGATGCGGACGCCGTCCTCGATGGCCTCGGAGACGTGCCGGCAGATCTCGGTGAGCCGGGCCTTGATGCCGGCGCCGCCGTCGCGGATCCGGTAGAGCCCGGAGACCCGGACCGCCTTGAAACCGGGCAGGTCGCCGTCCTCGTCGATGGAGAGGATCTTGGCCAGCTCGTCGTTGTCGATCACCGGGTACGGCAGCACGATCTGCCGGCAGCTCGCCGGGCCCGGGTCGAGCAGGTTGCCCTCCGGGCCGATGGTGGACGCCAGGCTGGTCACCAGCTCCTCCCGGATGGCGTCCAGCGGCGGGTTGGTGACCTGGGCGAAGAGCTGGTGGAAGTAGTCGTAGAGCAGCCGCGGCCGGGTGGACAGCGGGGAGATCGGGGTGTCCGTGCCCATCGAACCGAGCGGCTCCGCGCCGTTGCGGGCCATCGGGCCGAGCAGGATCTTCAGCTCCTCCTCGGTGTAGCCGAAGGTCTGCTGCCGGCGGCGTACCGAGTCGTGGGTGTAGACGATGTGCTCGCGCGGGGGCAGGTCGTCCAGCTCGATGATGCCGGCGTGCAGCCACTCCCCGTACGGGCGGGCGGCGGCCAGCTCAGTCTTGATCTCGTCGTCCTGCACGATCCGGCCGTTGACCGTGTCGACCAGGAACATCCGGCCGGGCTGGAGCCGGCCCTTGGCGACCACGGTGGCCGGGTCGAGGTCGAGCACGCCCGCCTCGCTGCCCAGCACCACGAGGCCGTCGGCGGTCCGCCACCAGCGGCCCGGGCGCAGCCCGTTGCGGTCCAGGACCGCGCCGACGATCTCGCCGTCGGTGAACGCGACCGAGGCCGGGCCGTCCCACGGCTCCATGAGGCTGGCGTGGAACCGGTAGAAGGCGCGCTTGTCGGCGCGCATGTCCGGGTCGTTCTCCCAGGCCTCCGGGATCATCATGAGCACCGCGTGCGGCAGGCTCCGCCCGGCGAGGTGCAGCAGTTCGAGCACCTCGTCGAAGTTGGCCGAGTCGGAGGCCCCCGGGGTGCAGACCGGGAAGACCCGGCGGATGTTGCCGGGCAGGTGCGGGCTGCGCAGCAGCGCCTCCCGGGCCTGCATCCAGTTCCGGTTGCCGCGGATCGTGTTGATCTCGCCGTTGTGCGCGATGAACCGGTACGGGTGGGCCAGCGGCCAGGACGGGAACGTGTTGGTGGAGAACCGCGAGTGCACCAGCGCGATGGCGCTGACCACCCGCTCGTCGGTCAGCTCCGGGTAGAACGCCGGGAGCTGGTCCGGGGTGAGCATCCCCTTCCACACCATGGTCCGCCCGGACAGCGACGGGAAGTACGCCGGCACGCCCCGCTCGGCGGTCTCCCGCTCGACCTGCTTGCGCAGGCAGAACGCCACCCGGTCCAGGTCGAGCCCGCTCAGCGGGGAGCCGGCCGGGCCGGCGGGCCCGTCGGTGAGCCGGTGCGCGGCCAGGAAGAGCTGCCGGACCCGGGGCATCGCCGCCAGGGCGGTCTCGCCGAGGCCGGACGGGTCGGTCGGCACGTCCCGCCAGCCGAGGATGTCGGCGCCCTCGACCAGCGCGTACTTCTCCACCACCTGGCGGGCCCGCGCCTCGGCCGCGTCGTCGTCGGGCAGGAAGACGAGGCCGGTGGCGTACTGGCCGGCGGGCGGCAGCGGGAACTCGACGACCGCGCGCAGGAACGCGTCCGGCACCTGGATCATGATGCCCGCGCCGTCACCGGTGTTGTGCTCCGCGCCCCGGGCGCCCCGGTGGTCCAGCCGGCAGAGCGCCCCGAGACCGTTCGCGACGACCTCGTGCGAGCGCCGCCCGTGCAGGTCGGCCACGAAGGCCACACCGCAGGCGTCGTGCTCGTGCGCGGGGTCGTAGAGCCCCATGCTCGGCCGGGCCGGCTGGGGGCGGAGAGGGTACGGAAAGGCCACCGGGCCTCCTGTCGTCACTCAGGTTCAAACACGGTGGGGACGACGTCGGCCCTCGGGGGTTTTATTGAGTCTACGTTAGGGCGTCCGGCACAAGGCCAGTTCAGATTGATCACACTTCCAGCATCTGGGACATGTAGTCTCGCGCGGTGGATGTCGTACGCACTGACGTGCTCGACCGGTTGGAGCGTTTCTACGACGCGGTGCCCCGCGACGGGTCTCGGACGGAGGAATACGGCGGACTCGTGCTGTTCGTCCGCGACGGTGCCGGTTGGCCGTTCTACGCCCGCCCCCGGTTGGACGCCACCGAGCCGCCGGCGCTCGCCGACGTGACCGCCGTCCGGGCCCGGCAGCGGGAACTGGGCCTGCCGGAGGCGTTCGAGTGGGTGCACGAGGTCACCCCGGACCTGCTGGCGGTGGCCCGCTCGGCGGGGCTCAGCGTGCTCGAGGCGCCGCTCATGGTGCTGGAGCCCGACCGCCTGCCCGACCCGGCGGCGTTCAGCGACGTACCGGTGCGGGTGCTCGACCCCCGTGACCCCGGCTTCGCGGCGGACGTGGCGCTGCGCCGGGCCGTCGCCGCCGTCGGCTTCTCGCACGGCGGCACCGCCCGGGGCGAGGCCGGCCCGGCCGAGCGGGACGCCGCGGTCTCCCAGCTGGACGTGGCCGCGCTGGACGAGGAGGCGGTCCGCATCGTCGACGGCCGGCGCATCTCGGTGCTCGCCGGCACGCCGGACGAGGGTGCGCTGGCCAGCGGGATGGCCATGCGGGTCGGCGACGTGGCGGAGATCGCCGGGGTGGCCACCCTGCCGGCGGCCCGCCGGCGCGGCCTGGGCGCGGCCGTGACCGCCACCCTGGCCCACCGGCTGCGCGCCGCCGGCACCGACCTGGTCTTCCTCTCCGCCGGCAGCGAGGAGATCGCCCGGGTCTACCTGCGGGTCGGCTTCCGCCGCGTCGGCACCGCCTGCATCGCCGAGCCGACCGCCGTGGTCGGCTGACGGCCGCTCGGCACGGGCACTCCCAGGGCCGCGCCGGAACCTGGCCCGGTCAGGCCGGCGGGTGCCAGGAGGCGGCGGCGGTGGCGGCCGTGTTGCGCAGCCGCGGGCTGATCGTGCCCAGCGCGGCGTCGCGAGCGCGCAGCGCCAGCCGGCCCCGGGTCTGGAGCACCGCCGACATGCGGCGGGTCTGCCGCACCATGGTGGCCGCGCGAGGCCGGCGCAGCCGGTCGTAGCCGGCCACCGCGTCGGGGAGCCGGGACTCCCGCAGCAGCGCCGACAGGGTGGCCGCGTCCTCGAAGGCGAGGCAGGCGCCCTGCCCCAGGTGCGGCGGCATGGCGTGCGCCGCGTCGCCGAGCAGCACCACACCGCCCGGCCCGGCCGGGAACCCGTACGACCGGGGCAGCGGGCGCAGCTCACGGATCTCCTGCTGCACCAGGTCGGCCGGGTCGGTGGCGTCGAGCAGGGTGGCGATCGGCGCGGGCCAGCCCGCGTACCAGCGCTTGAGCAGGGCGAGCTGCGTCTCCGGCGGCTCGGGGCGGGGCGCGCCGGCGGCGGTGGCCACCCAGTAGATGCCGCCCCGGCGGGAGGCGCCCGCGGTGCCCCGGTCGCCGAGCGAGGCGGCCACGAAGCGGTAGCCCGCGCCCAGCGTCTCGCCGTGCACCGGCTGGTCGGCGGGGAGCTGCGGGGCCCGGTACCAGGGGATGACCGCCCGCCACGCGGCGCAGCCGGAGCTGACCACGGCCGTCTCCGGGGCGAGCTGCCGGCGGATCTCGCTGTCGGTGCCGTCGGCCGCGACCACCAGGTCCGCCTCGACGGTGTGCCGGCCGTCGCCGACCGCAGGGCGCTCGCCGGGCGCCGCCCGCACCGTCCGCACGTGCACCCCGGTGCGCAGCTCCACCTGGTCGCCCAGGCCGGCGATCAGCGCGTCGTGCAGGTCCTCCCGGTGCACCACCACCGGCATCCGCTCCGCGGGTGTGGGGCGGGGCTGCACCAGCCAGTGCCCGTCGGGCCGGCGCACGCCGCCGTCGGGCAGCGGGGTGGCGATGGCGTCCAGCCCGGCGCCGAGGCCCAGGGCGCGCAGCGCGCGTACCCCGTTGGGCCAGAGCACCACGGCGGTCGTCTCCGGACGGACCCGGTCGGCCCGTTCGAGGAGGGTGACCCGCCAGCCGGACCGGGCCAGCGCACCGGCCGTCGCCAACCCGCCGAGGCCGGCGCCGACCACCACCGCGCTCCGCATGACTCCCCCGCTCAGCTGTCCCGGTCGGCAGGGCGGGCGCCGCCGGCGCCGGCCCGGTCCTCGTCGGCCCGGGCGTCGCCGGCCGGGTCCGCATCGGTCCCGTCCTCGCCGGCCGGCTCGCGCTGCGTGCGCTCCCCGTCGGTGGCGGCCCCGTCCGCCTCGTCGGCCTCGTCCCGGTCGGCCTCGTCGGTCGCCGCCGGTTCCTCGGCCGGGACCTCGCCGGTCTCCTGGTACGTGCGGAACTGCTCCTCGGACACCACCCGGTAGCCCTCCGGCGCGACCGGCCGCGCCCCGGCCTCCCGCGCGGAGAGGTCGACCTGGGACACGTCCCCGCCCGCGGGCGGGACCGGGGTGGCCGGCGCGCCGACCGGGATCAGGTACTGGCGCGGTCCGCGCACCCGCAGGAAGTACACCAGCGCGCCGAGGAAGACCAGCGCCGCGGTCCACACGTTGAGCCGCAGGCCGAGGATGTGGTTGGCCTCGTCGGTGCGCATCAGCTCGATCCAGAACCGGCCCGCCGTGTAGCCCATCACGTAGAGCGCGAAGGCCCGGCCACGGCCCAGCCGCAGCTTCCGGTCGAGGACCACGACCAGCGCGGCGACGCCGATGTTCCAGAGCGCCTCGTAGAGGAAGGCGGGGTGGTAGAGCCCCGGCTGGAGGACCGGGTTGCCGGCGTCGTCGCGCAGCGCGTGCCCCGGGTTGTCCGGATCCATGACGTGGACCTCGAGACCCCAGGGCAGGCTCGTGCGCCCGCCGTAGAGCTCGTTGTTGAACCAGTTGCCGAACCGGCCGATGGCCTGGGCCAGCGGCAGCCCCGGCGCCAGCGCGTCGGCCACCACGGCGAACGGGATGCCCAGCTGCCGGGCGGCGAACCAGGCGCCGACCGCGCCACCGGCGACCGCGCCCCAGATGCCGAGGCCGCCCTCCCAGATGGCGAACGCCTTGAGCGGCTGGCCGTCGGCGCCGAAGTATTTCTCGGGCGAGGTGATCACGTGGTAGATCCGGGCGCCGATGATGCCCGCGGGCACCGCCCAGACCGCGATGTCGAGCACGGCTCCCGGGGCGACGCCGCGGCGGCGCAGCCGGTACTCGGTGACCACGCAGGCCACCACGATGCCGATGATGATGCAGAGCGCGTACGCCCGGATCGGAACCGGACCGAGCTGCCAGACGGCGGTGCTGGGGCTGGGCAGGGCCGCCAGTGGGGTCATCGGGGCGAGGGTCACGGGTGCACACGGTACCGGTGCGGACCGTGCTCGCGGCACCCCGGTGGCCCGGGTTCGCGGGTCGGATGACTTCTGGTTTGCGCGGCCGTAGGCTCTTTGTCCATGAGTGCGCTCACCTGGGCGGTCGCCGCGGTCGTCACCGACCCCTCCGGCCGGGTGCTGCTCTGCCGGCAGTCCGGCGGTGGCCGGCGCTGGGCGCTGCCCGGCGGGCGGCTGCGCCGCGACGAGAGCCCGCCCGCCGCCGCGCGACGCGAGATCCGCGCCGAGACCGGCTGGGAGGTCGAGCTGGTCGACCTGGTCGGCCTCTACCGGCTCGGCGATCCCGCCGCTCCCCCGCCCGCCGCCGGCCACTGCGGCGCGCTGCCCGACGTGCTGGTGCACGTGTTCCGGGCCCGGGCGCTCGCCGCGACGCCCGCCGGCGCCCCGGCGGGCGGCTGCCACCTCGACTGGCACCCGCCGGAGGCGCTGCCCGAGGCGCTCACCCCGACCACCCGCGCCGCCGTCGCCGACGCCCTGGCCGGCCGCTCCGGCGTCCTCCGCGACGCGGTGCCGGGGGGTGCGGCGGCGGCTCCCCCCGAACAGCGGTCCGGGGGCGGGCTGGGCACCACCCGGCGCTGACACGCTCCGGGTACGGGCCGCACCACCGGGGCCCGGACCACGGGTCACGGACCGTCCCGGCCACGCCGAGGTGGGGCATCGGCGAGCGCCGGACACCACCACCTCCGCGAGGTGGAGTGGATCAATAGCCGAGGGCGCCGGGCGTCAGCGGGCCGGGTTGCGGACGCCTTCGGCGAGTTCGGCGCTCAGGGCGCGCAGGGCGGTCAGGCCGGCCGCCTGGTCGGGCGCGTCGAGCACGCAGCGGACCAGGGCGCTGCCCACGATCACCGCGTCGGCGTACCCGGCGACGGTGGCGGCCTGGGCACCGGTGCCCACCCCCAGCCCGACGCCCACCGGCAGGTCGGTGACCTCGCGCAGCCGGGAGACCAGGACCGGGGCCGCCTCGGAGGTCTGCGACCGGGCACCGGTCACGCCCATGATGGCGGTGGCGTAGACGAAGCCGCGGCAGTGCCCGACGGTCATCTTCAGCCGGGCGTCGGTGGAGGACGGGGAGACCAGGAACGTCCGGTCCAGGCCGTGCGCCTCGGAGGCGGCCAGCCACTCGCCGGCCTCCTCGGGGATCAGGTCCGGCGTGATCAGGCCGGTGCCCCCGGCGGCGGCCAGGTCGCGGGCGAACGCGTCGACGCCGTACTGCTCGATCGGGTTCCAGTAGGTCATCGTGACCACCGGCGCGCCGGTCGCGGCCACCGCGTCGATGATGCGCAGCGCGTCCGCGGTGCGTACGCCGCCGGCCAGGGCGATGTCGCTGGCCTTCTGGATGACCGGGCCGTCCATCACCGGGTCGGAGTAGGGAATCTCCACCTCGATGACGTCGACGCCGGCCTCGACCATGGCGGTCATCGCGGCGATGCTGCCCTCGACGGTGGGGAAGCCGGCCGGCATGCAGCCGACCAGCACGGCCCGCCCGTCGGCCCGGGCCTTGTCGAAGGCGACCCCGATCCGGCTCACGCTCTCACTCCTTGTCGAGGATGCCGAAGTATGCGCCGGCGGTGTGCACGTCCTTGTCGCCCCGGCCGGAGAGGTTGACCACGATGACCGGCTCCCGGCCCAGCTCGGCGGCGAGCTGCGGGGCGATCTTCCGGGCGCCGGCGAGCGCGTGCGAGCTCTCGATCGCCGGGATGATTCCCTCGGTGCGGCAGAGCAGCTCGAAGGCGGCCATGGCCTCGTCGTCGTCGACGGGCAGGTAGGTGGCCCGGCCGCTGTCGTGCAGCCAGGCGTGCTCCGGCCCGACGCCCGGGTAGTCCAGGCCGGCCGAGATCGAGTGCGACTCGATCGTCTGGCCGTCGGAGTTCTGCAGGACGTACGTCCGGGTGCCGTGCAGCACGCCGGCCGATCCGCCGGTGATGCTGGCGGCGTGCCGACCGGTCGCCACGCCCTCGCCGCCGGCCTCGAAGCCGTAGAGGCGTACGCCGGTGTCGGGCACGAAGGCGTGGAAGATGCCGAGCGCGTTGGAGCCGCCGCCCACGCAGGCCGCGACGGCGTCCGGCAGCGCGCCGGTGAGGTCGAGGCACTGCTGCCGGGCCTCGACGCCGATGCCGCGGACGAAGTCCCGGACCATCTCGGGGAACGGGTGCGGGCCCGCGGCGGTGCCGATCAGGTAGTGCGTGCTGTCGACGTTGGCGACCCAGTCCCGCATCGCCTCGTTCATCGCGTCCTTGAGCGTGCGCGAGCCGGTGGTGACCGGCACGACGGTCGCGCCGAGCATCCGCATCCGGGCCACGTTGAGCGCCTGCCGCTCGGTGTCCACCTCGCCCATGTAGACCACGCAGTCGAGGTCGAACAGGGCGGCGGCGGTGGCGGTGGCCACGCCGTGCTGGCCGGCGCCGGTCTCCGCGATCACCCGCCGCTTGCCCATCCGCTTCGTGAGCAGCGCCTGGCCGAGCACGTTGCGGACCTTGTGCGCGCCGGTGTGGTTGAGGTCCTCCCGCTTGAGCAGCACCCGGGCGCCGATCTGGGCGGAGAGCCGCCGGGCCTCGTAGAGCAGCGAGGGGGTGCCGGCGTAGTCGCGCAGCAGGCCGTCGAACTCGGCGAGGAAGCTCTCGTCGGTCATCGCCTTCCGGTACGCCGCGTCCAGCTCGTCGAGCGCGGCGACCAGGGCCTCGGGGACGAATCGGCCACCGAACCGGCCGAAGTGACCGGCGGCGTCGGGGAGCTGGCCGGCCGGGGCCGCGGCGTCAGTGCTCATCGCGGGAGTCCTCTCGCTGCGTCTTCGGGCCCGGCGCGGGTCAGCGCACCGGGCGGGGCGTGGCCGGGTGGTTGCCGGCGTTGACCAGCTCGGCGACCGCCTCGCGAGGGCTCTTCTGGGTGACCAGGCCCTCGCCGACCAGGACCGCGTCGGCGCCGGCCGAGGCGTACCGGATGAGGTCGTGCGGGCCACGCACGCCGGACTCGGCGATCTTGACGACGTTGCTCGGCAGGCCGGGCGCGATCCGCTCGAACACCGAGCGGTCGACCTCAAGGGTACGCAGGTCACGGGCGTTGACGCCGATCACCTGCGCGCCGGCCTCCATGGCGCGGTCGGCCTCCTCCTCGTTGTGCACCTCGACGAGCGCGCACATGCCCAGCGACTCGATCCGCTCCAGCAGCCCGACCAGGACGTTCTGTTCCAGCGCGGCGACGATCAGCAGCACCAGGTCGGCGCCGTGCGCGCGGGCCTCGTGCACCTGGTAGCTGGAGACCACGAAGTCCTTGCGCAGCACCGGCACGTTCACCGCGGCACGGACCGCGGCCAGGTCGTCCAGCGACCCGCCGAACCAGCGGCCCTCGGTGAGCACGCTGATCGCCCGGGCGCCACCGGCGGCGTAGTCGCCGGCCAGGTCCGCCGGGTCGGCGATCTCGGCCAGCCGCCCCTTGGACGGCGACGAGCGCTTCACCTCGGCGATCACGGCCACGCCGGGCCGGCGCAGCGCCGCGTACGCGTCCAGCGGTGGCGGCGCGGCGGCGGCCAGCTCGCGGATCCGCTCCAGCGGAACCTGCTCCTGCCGCCGGGCCACGTCCTCGCGCACGCCGGCCAGGATCTCGTCGAGCACGCTTACGGACGCCGCCGGACCGGCCTCGTCCCCCTCCGCGTGCGCATGCTCAGCAGTCACCAACGGACTCCCCTCTCCGGGTGTCATGGGCCGATGCTAGGGGGCGCCACCGGGAAGCAAGTGCCCGGGGGTATGGCGCTCCTCACGAAACGGGCTGTGGCATGATGGCCGACTTCGGGTGAACACGGTGTCACGCAGCGCCACCGCGCCCATCGACCGGCGCCACCCGGGCGCGTCCCGCGCCACCGGCCGCCACATCGACCGTCGCCCATGACCCATCTCACCATGGCGACCCGCGACGTGCAGGGCGGTGACGACCGTCGATGTTGTGAGCAAGCTCAAGGCCGAACGGCCCTGCCCAGGTCGGCCCGGTTGCCGCAGAGTTGACCTGCGTTTCACGGCGGCGAAACGTGAGCCCGGCAGCATCTTCCTCGGGCAGACTCGATGAGGCGGCAGCCGACCGTCGCCAACTATCTCGTGCGGGGTGACCATGAGCGCCAACGGGCCGAGCCAGAGCCTCGGATTCACCACCATCTCCCGGAACGTCGCGGCGCTCGCCGTCGGCGTGGTGCACACGCTCGAAGCCATCGCCGGCGACGGCCGGACGCGCACCGCCCGGGGCAACGCCTGGGAGGCGGTCTGCGCCGACCGGGCCCGGGCCGCGCAGCGCCGCGAACTGGAGCGCCTGGTGGCCGAGCTGGCCGCCGCCCGCGCCGCGGCCCGGGAGCGCCGGGACGCGCGCGACGCCCAGCCGGTGAGCTGACCCCGCGGGCGCCCGACGGTCAGCGGACCGTCGGGTCCTCGCCCCGGTCCAGCGCGTCCCAGGCATCGCGGGTGCCCCGCTCGACCGCCGGCCGGTCCTCGCCGGCGGGCTCCGCCGGCCGCGCCGCCCGTCGCTCGTAGCGGGCGCCCATCGCGGGCCAGCCGCCGCCGCGCAGCGCTGTGAGCACCCCGCCGGCCACCAGGACCAGCCCGCCCGCCAGCACCAGGGCCGGCCACTGCCGGCTCACCCCGGACTCGGTCAGCCCGTAGCCGCCCCCGGCCGCCACGCCCAGCCCGAGCAGGGCCAGCAGGCCGCCCAGCACCCGCCGGACCGGCCCCCGGGTGGCCAGCACCGCCCCGCCGCCGGCCAGCCCGACCAGGGCCAGCGCCGACACCCAGGGCAGCAGCTCCGCGCCGGTACGGGTGTGCCGGCCGGGCGGCAGCGAGCCCCGCGCGGTCAGCTCGACCGACCACGTCCGGGTCACCGCCCAGAACGCCAGGCCCGCGCCGGCCAGGCAGAGCAGCACGGCGTACGTCAGCTCGCGCCGGCCCCGGGCGGCGGGCGCGCCGGTCGACGCGCTCATCGCGCGGCCCGCAGGGTCTCGGCGGCCGCGATCGCGGCGAGCACGGCCGCGGCCTTGTTGCGGGTCTCCTGGTCCTCGGCGGCCGGATCGGAATCGGCCACCACGCCCGCCCCGGCCTGCACGTAGGCCCGGCCCTCGCGGATCAGCGCGGTGCGGATGGCGATGGCCATGTCCAGGTCGCCCCCGAAGCCGAAGTAGCCGACGGTGCCGCCGTAGAGGCCGCGCCGGGCCGGCTCCAGCTCCTCGATGATCTCCATGGCCCGGACCTTGGGAGCGCCGGACAGGGTGCCGGCGGGGAAGCTCGCGGCGAGCGCGTCGAAGGCCGTGCGGTCCTCGCGCAGCTCGCCGACGACCGTGGAGACGATGTGCATGACATGGCTGTACCGCTCGATGGTGGCGAACTCCGGCACCTCGACCGTGCCCGGCCGGCAGACCCGGCCCAGGTCGTTGCGGCCCAGGTCGACCAGCATGACGTGCTCGGCGCGCTCCTTCGGGTCGGCGAGCAGCTCGGCGGCGAGCCGGGCGTCCGCCTCGGGCGAGCCGCCGCGCGGCCGGGTGCCGGCGATCGGGTGCAGCAGCGCCCGGCGCCGCCCGTCCGCGCCGGTGCTCACCTTGAGGTGCGCCTCCGGCGAGGAGCCGACGATGTCGAAGCCGTCGAAGCGCAGGAGGTACATGTACGGGCTGGGGTTGGTGGTGCGCAGCACCCGGTAGACGTCGAGCGGATCGGCGTGGGTGGGGCGCTCGAAGCGCTGGCTCAGCACGATCTGGAAGCACTCGCCGGCCCGGATCGCCTCCTTGGCCGCCTCCACCGCCTTCGGGTAGCCGCCCTCCGGCGTGCGGCTGACCACCTCGCCGACGCCGGGCCGGGCGACCGTCGAGATCATGGGCGGGATCGGTCGGGACAGCGCGGTGGTCATGGCGTCCAGCCGGCCCACCGCGTGGTGGTACGCGGCCGCGACCAGCGGCTCGCGGTCGGGCGCGTCGAGCGGGGGCAGCACCGCGTTGGCGACCAGGATCGCCGAGCCGTCGTAGTGGTCGAGCACCACGAGGTCGGTGGCCAGCATCATGCCCAGCTCGGGCACGTCGAGCTCGTCCTCGGTCAGCTCGGGCAGCCGCTCGAAGCGGCGGACCAGGTCGTACCCGAGGTAGCCCACCATGCCGCCGGTGAGCGGCGGCATTCCGCTGGACGGGTCCCAGGCCGGGCCGGCCAGCGCGGCGACGGTCTCCCGCAGGGCGGCCACCGGGTCGCCGGTGGCCGGCACGCCGGCGGGCGGCTCGCCGGCCCACACCGCCGTGCCGTCCCGCTCGGTCAGCGTGGCGCTGCTGCGCACGCCGATGAAGGAGTAGCGCGACCAGGCCATCCCGGCCGAGCCGACGCCCTGCTCGGCGGATTCCAGCAGGAACGTGCCGGGGCCGCCGGCCAGCTTGCGGTAGACGCCGACCGGGGTCTCCGCGTCGGCGAGCAGCCGCCGGGTGACCGGCACGACCCGCCAGCGGGCCGCCAGGTCGGCGAAGGAGGCCTGGTCCGGGCTGACCGTGCCGTCGGTCATGACGTCGCCTCCGGGGCGCTGACCGGCAGCTCGGTGAAGAAGCAGGTGCGGTGCCCGGTGTGGCAGGCCGCGCCGACCTGCTCGACGCTGACCAGCAGCGCGTCGCCGTCACAGTCCACGGCGACCGAGCGGACGTACTGGTGGTGGCCGGAGGTGGCGCCCTTCACCCAGTACTCCTGGCGGCTGCGCGACCAGTAGGTGGCGCGGCCGGTGGTCAGGGTGCGGTGCAGGGCCTCGTCGTCCATCCAGGCGACCATCAGCACCTCACCCGAGTCGTGCGCGCGGACCACCGCGGCCACCAGGCCGTCGGGGGTGCGGCGCAGCCGGGCCGCGATGGCCGGGTCGAGCCGGGAGGGGCGGGCCGGGCCGGGGGCCGCGGCGGCGCCGGAGCTGGCGGGGGCGCCGGTCACGGGCGCGTCAGAGGCGGGCACGGTTGACCATTCTCCCGTACGGGGCGCGGGCACCGCCGACGTGTCCCGTTGGGCGGTCGCGGGGCGGTCCAGCGCCCGCGTGAGCTGGCCGAGGTAGCGGTCCAGCCGGCCGTCGACCAGGGCCGCGGCCAGGTCCGCGCCGCCGACCGCGGCGATCTCCCCGGCGTACGGGCGGACCAGCGGGACGGTCCCGGTGACCAGCCGGCCGGCGGCGGCGGCCACCTCGGCGGTGCCGCCGGGGCGCAGCCCGAGGCAGAGCAGCATGTCGTCGCGGTAGCCGGGCGGCGCGACCGGCAGGTCCAGCGCGGCGGCCAGGGCGGCCCGGCGGGACACCACCCGGATCGACGGGTTGGCCAGGCGCAGCACCGACGGGCAGAGCCGGGCCAGGTCGGCTGCGGCGAGCCGGACCCCCACCGGGTCGTCGGCCCAGCGGGCACCGGCCACCTTGCCCAGGGTGGCGATCAGCTCTTCGAGGCGGGGCTCGTCGGCGGGCTGGCAGAGCACCGGCAGGTCGATCCGGCGCCGCCACTCGGGCACCGCCCAGAGCAGCCGGGCCGGCGCGGCGACCGGCAACCCGAACGCCCAGTCGGCGGGCTGGCCCAGCCGGTCCACCCAGGAGTGGACGTCCCGGGCGGCCACGGAGACGTGCACGAGCCGGCCGTCGAACTCGGCGAGGTACGCCCGGCGGGCCGCGTACGGAGTGGCGTTGACGGCCGGCCCCGCCGCCACCGTTTCCGTGCGGAGGGTGCCGGGGCGGGCCGGACCAGCCGCCCCGGTCTCCGGGACGGCGGGTCCGGCCCGCTCGTCGTCGGCCGCGACCAGCACGTCGAGGTCGACGTCGCTGTGCTCGGTGGCGGCCCGCCGGGCGTGGCTGCCACGCAGCATGATCCCGACGACGGGCCGGTCGGCGGCCTGCCGGAGGCGGGCAGCCCAGTCGTCGAGGAATTCGGGCAACTCCAGCTCGGCGCCTCTGGCGCCGCGCGGCGACCTGGAGCCGCCGCCTGTCACGGGCAACGGAGCGGGACCCACGGCGCCATGGTGCCGGACGCCCGATCTTGGCGCAATGACCGATGGCGGACCCGGTGTCCGCTGCGGGGTTAGTGTCCGACCGTTCGCATTCCTGCCGGCGTGTACCTTTCCCCGGCCACGGCGCCGGCCGGCACCGCCCCGCCGAGCCGGTCCCGCTGCTCCGGGGTGAGCCGCACGTCGGCCGCGGCGGCGTTCTCCTCCAGGTAGCGGACCCGCTTGGTGCCGGGGATCGGCAGGACGTCCTCGCCCTGCGCGAGCAGCCAGGCCAGCGCCGCCTGCGCGGGGGTGCAGCCCAGCTCGGCGGCCACCGCGCGGACCGCCTCGGCCAGCTTCAGGTTGGCGTCGAGGTTGCCGTCGGCGAACCGGGGCACGGTGCGCCGCCAGTCGTCCTCGGCGAGCTGCTCCCGGCTCGTGATGGCCCCGGTGAGCAGGCCCCGCCCGACCGGCGAGTACGCCACCAGGGACACGCCCAGCTCCCGGCAGGTCGCCAGCATCTCCCCCTCGACGTCCCGGGTGAACAGCGAGTACTCCATCTGGACCGCCGAGATCGGGTGCACGGCGTGCGCCGCCCGCAGGGTGGCCGGGCTGACCTCGGAGAGGCCGATCAGCCGCACCTTGCCGGCCTGGACGAGCTCGGCCAGCGCGCCGACGGTCTCCTCGATCGGGGTGTCCGGGTTGCGCCGGTGCAGGTAGTAGAGGTCGATGGTGTCGATGCCGAGCCGGGCCAGCGAGGCGTCGCACGCCTGCTTCGCCCAGGCGGCGCTGCTGTCCACGTAGGCGCCCGGGCTGCCGGTGCCGCCGAAGTTGTCGCCGCTGGTGCGGTTGCCGAACTTGGTGGCCAGGAAGACCTCGTCCCGCCGCGCCCGGACCACCGGGCCGAGCAGCCGCTCGTTCGCCCCGAAGCCGTACATGTCGGCGGTGTCGAGGTGGTTGACCCCGAGGTCGAGGGCCCGGTGCAGGGTCCGGGTCGACTCGGCGTCGTCGGCGCCGCCGTAGGCGAAGCTCATCCCCATGCAGCCCAGCCCGATGGCCGAGACCTCCGGGCCGGTGGCGCCCATCCGTCGCTTGATCATGCCAGTTCCTCCTCCGCCCGGCGGTACGCGTCGATCTTGTAGTCGAGGACCTTGAGGTCCTCCTCCAGCTCGGCCATCCGGGCCAGCACCCGGCTCCGGTGCGCCTCGAACAGGGCCCGCCGGGCGCCGAGCGTGCGGTCACCCTGTCGGGCCAGTTCGGCGTAGCGCCGCATGTCCCGCACCGGCATGCCGGTGCGCCGCAGCCGGGTGAGCAGGAACAGCCAGTTGACGTCGGACTCGGTGTAGCGCCGGCGGCCGGCGGAGTCCCGGCCGACCGGGGCGACCAGGCCCTCCTGCTCGTACCAGCGCAGCGTGTAGGTGGTCAGGCCGACCCGTTCCGCCGCCTCACCGACGGTGAGGCTCATCTCCCGCGTGCTGATGTCCACGCACCCAGGCTTCCAGTTCGAGGGCACTCGAAGTCAACCTTGCGCCCGGGCGGATAACTCATCTAGCGTTGAGTTCAACGGTCGATGAGTTTTGGAGGCGGGCATGGACGACGCGGTGTCGGTCCGTGACCTGGTGGTCGAGCGGGGCGGGCGGCGGGTGCTCCAGGGCATCTCCTGCGCGGTGCCCCGCGGCACGGTCACCGGGCTGCTCGGGCCGAGCGGCAGTGGCAAGACCACCCTGATGCGCGCGGTCGTCGGGGTGCAGACCGTCGGCTCGGGCACGGTCACCGTGCTGGGCCGGCCCGCCGGGGCGGCCGAGCTGCGCCGCCGCGTCGGCTATTTGACGCAGGCGCCCAGCGTCTACGCCGACCTGACCGTCCGGGAGAACGCGCGCTACTTCGCCGCCCTCCACGGGCGGGACCACGCCCACGCCGACCAGACGGTCGCCGACGTCGGCCTGGCCGGCGCGGCCACCCAACTGGTCGGCAACCTCTCCGGCGGCCAGCGCAGCCGCGCGTCGCTGGCCTGCGCCCTGGTCGGCGACCCCGAGCTGGTCATCCTCGACGAGCCGACCGTGGGCCAGGACCCGGTGCTCCGGGCCGACCTGTGGGCCCGGTTCCACGCCATGGCGGCCGCCGGCACCACGCTGCTGGTGTCCAGCCACGTCATGGACGAGGCCGGCCGGTGCGACCGGCTGCTGCTCATCCGGGACGGCCGGCTGGTCGCCGACGACACCCCGGACGCGGTCCGCGCCGCCACCGGGGTGGACGACCTGGAAGAGGCGTTCCTCCGGTTGATCAAGGCGAGCGAGCAGGAGGCCGACTCGTGAACCCGCACATCCTGGCCGCGACCACCGGGCGGATCCTGCGCCAGCTCCGGCACGACCGGCGGACCGTGGCGCTGCTCGTCGTGGTCCCCATCGTGCTGCTCACGCTCGTCTACTTCATGTACGTCGACCAGCCCACCCCGCCGGGGCAGCCGACGGTCTTCGACCGGGTGGCACTGATCATGCTGGGCTTCTTCCCGTTCATCATCATGTTCCTGGTGACCAGCATCGCCATGCTGCGGGAGCGCACCACCGGCACCCTGGAACGGCTGCTCACCACCCCGCTGGCCAAGCTCGACCTGCTCTTCGGGTACGGCATCGCTTTCGGCCTGGCCGGCGTGGTCCAGGCCACCGTCGCCTCGGCCGTGGCGTACTGGGTGTTCGACCTGACGACCGCCGGCAGCATCGGGTTCGTGATCATGATTGCGGCGATCAACGCCGTGCTGGCGGTCGCGCTCGGCCTGTTCTGCAGCGCCTTCGCCCGCACGGAGTTCCAGGCCGTGCAGTTCATGCCGGTGGTGGTCGCCCCCCAGCTGCTGCTCTGCGGGCTGTTCGTGCCGCGCGGCGAGATGGCCGGCTGGCTCCAGGCGATCAGCGACGTGCTGCCCCTGTCGTACGCCGTCGAGGCGCTCCAGGAGGTCGGCGCGCACGCCGACCCGACCGGGACGATGTGGCGGGACGTGGCGATCGTGGCCGGCGCGGCCGTGGCGGCGCTCGTGCTGGCCGCCGCCACGCTGCGGCGGCGCAGCGGGTGATGGCCCGGCGCACCGGCCGGCGGCCCGGCAACCCGGACACCCGGGAGGCCATCCTCGCGGCGGCCCGGGCGGCGTTCGCCGAGCGCGGCTTCGACGCCGCCTCGATCCGGTCGATCGCGGCCGCCGCGGGGGTCGACCCGGCGCTGGTGCACCACTACTTCGGCACCAAGGAGGAGCTGTTCCGGGCCGCCATGGCCATGCCGATCGACCCGGCGCGGTTGCTGCCGGAGGTCCTGGCCGGCGGACCGGCGGGGGCCGGCGAGCGCCTGGTCCGGACCTTCCTCGGGGTCTGGGACTCGCCCACCGGCACCCCGGCGGTCGCCCTGCTCCGCTCCGCGGTCAGCAACGAGTGGATGGCCCGGCTCATGCGCGAGTTCCTGGTGACACAGGTGCTGCGGCGGGTGCTCGACCACCTCGACATCGACCCGGCCGAGCTGCCGCTGCGCGGCTCGCTGGTGGCGAGCCAACTGATCGGCCTGGCCATGATGCGCTACGTGATCCGTCTCGAACCGGCCGCGTCCGCCGACCCGGAGACCCTGGTCGCCGCGATCGGCCCGACCGTCCAGCGCTATCTCATGGGCGACCTGACCTGACTCAGGCCCGCCCCGCGGCACGCGGGCAGAGCATCGGGTGCAGCAGCGGGCAGGTGGTGGTGGAGTTCCACTCCCGCCGAGCCGCGCGGCTCAGCGGGTCTGCTCCAGCCCAGGTGGACCCGCGAAGATCAGCGGGTCTGCTCCAGCCAGGAGGCGTAGAGCAGGGCGTAGACCGACTCCGGGTCCCGCACCAGCTCGTCGTGCGGGCCGCGCTGCACGATCCTCCCCCGGTCCACGACGATCACCTCGTCGGCGGCCTGGGCGGTGGACAGCCGGTGGGCGATGGCCAGCGTCGTCCGGCCCCGGGTGACCGCGTCGAGGGTGCGCTGCAGGCGTACCTCGGTGGCCGGGTCGACGGCGCTGGTCGCCTCGTCCAGCACGAGCAGGTCGGGATCGGCCACGTACGCCCGGGCCAGCGCGACGAGCTGCCGCTCCCCGACGCTCAGCGCCTCGCCGCGCTCGCCCACCGGGGTGTCCAGCCCGGCCGGCAGCCCGTCCAGCCAGTCGGCCAGGCCCAGCTCGGAGAAGGCGGCGGTGAGCTGCCCGTCGGTCAGCTCCGGGCGGGCGAAGCGGACGTTCTCCCCGACGGTCGCGTCGAAGAGGAAGCCGTCCTGCGGCACCATCACCACCCGCGACCGCAGCGAGTCGAAGCGCACCTCGGCCAGCGAGACGCCGGAGAGCAGCACCTCGCCCTCCGTGGGGTCCATGAGCCGGGTGAGCAGCTTCGCGAAGGTCGTCTTGCCGCTGCCGGTCTCGCCGACCACGGCCACCCGGCTCTTCGCCGGGATCTCCAGCGTCACGTCGTGCAGCACGGGCGGCCCGCCCGGGTAGGCGAAGGTCACCCCGGCGAAACGGATGTCCAGCGGGCCGTCCGGCAGCTCGCGGCCCTGCGCACCCGGGTCGGCCACGTCCGGCGCGACGTCCAGCACGTCGAGCACCCGCCGCCAGCCCGCGATCGCGTTCTGCGCCTCGTTGAGCACCTCGGTGGCGATCTGCACCGGCTGGATGAAGAGCGTCACCAGGAACAGGAACGCGGTGAGCTGGCCGACGGACAGGGTGCGGTCGACGCCGAGGTTGACACCGACCACCACCACGCCCGCGAGGGCCAGGCCGGCGGCCAGCTCACCCACCGAGCTGCCCACGATGCTGATCCGGATGGCCCGCTGCTGGGCCTGGCGCTGCCCCTCGATGGCCGCGTCCAGCCGCCGGGCGGTGCGCCCGGAGATCCCGTACGCCCGGATCACCGGAGCGCCCACCACGCTCTCACCGATGGTGCCGAGCAGGGCGCCCATCCGCTGCCGGACCAGCCCGTAGGCGCCCGCGAGCCGGCGCTGGAGCAGCCGGATCACCAGCACCGCCGGCGCGAACGCGACGAGCACCACCAGGGTCAGCTGCCAGGAGTAGGCCAGCATGACCGCCGTGGTCACCACGAGCTGGCCCAGGTTGACGATCAGGATCACGCCGCCCCACTGGAGGAACTGGGTGATCTGGTCGACGTCGCTGGTGACCCGGGAGACCAGCGAGCCGCGCCGCTCGGACTGCTGGTGCAGCATGGACAGGTCGTGCACGTGCCGGAACGCGCGCGTGCGCACCCCGGCCAGCGCGGTCTCGCTGACCGTGAACAGCCGGCGCATCATCAGGTAGCCGCAGGTGGTGGTGACCACCAGCACGGCCGCGGTGATCACCACGGTCACCGTTACCACGTCCAGGTCGAGGCCGCCGACGATGCCGTGGTCGATGCCGCGCTGCACGGCCACCGGCACGGCGACCCGGCCGACCATGTAGATCAGGGCCAGCGCCACGGTGCCGGCCAGCCCCGTCTTCAGCTCCGGCGAGAGCGCCAACCCGCGCCGCAGCGTCCGCCAGGTCGACTCGGCCGGCCGCTCGGTCTCAACAGTCGCGCTCACCGGGCCGACCTCTCGTTCGCGACTGCGGGGCTCCGCTCCGCTGCACTCCTCGCGCTCACCGGTCAACCTCGACTTCCAGGCCGGAGGTCAGCGGGGTGACCTCGTCGTACGTGCGGGTCTGCTCGCGTTCGTGCTCGGCCTGTTCGTAGGCGGTGACCAGGTCGGCGTAGCCCGGGACGGTGGCGAGCAGGTCGGTGTGCGTGCCCCGGGCCACCACCCGGCCGTGCTCGACGTAGATCACCTCGTCGGCGAGCGCGATGGTGGCCCGCCGGTAGGCGACCACCAGGATCGAGGCGGGCGCGCCGCCCTCCGCCGGGGCGCGCAGCCCGGCCAGGATGGCGGCCTCCACCCGCGGGTCGACGGCGCTCGTGGCGTCGTCGAGCACCAGCAGTCGGGGCCGGCCGGCGATCGCCCGGGCCAGGGTGAGCCGCTGCCGCTGCCCGCCGGAGAGCGAGGTGCCCCGCTCGCCGACCATGGTGTCCAGCCCGTCGGGCAGCCCGGCCACGAAGCCGTCCGCCTCGGCCAGCCGCAGCGCCGCCCAGACCTCGTCGTCGCCGATGCCGGCACGGTCCAGGGTGATGTTGGCCCGCACGGTGTCGTCGAAGACGAACGGCACCTGGGCGACCAGGGCCACCGTCGAGGCCAGCGAGGCGGCGGTCAGGTCCCGCACGTCGACGCCGTCCAGGGTGACACTGCCCGAGCGCGGGTCGACCAGCCGCACGGCCAGCGAGGTGATGGTGGACTTGCCGGCGCCGGTCGGCCCGACCAGCGCCACCGTCTTCCCGGCCGGCACGGTGAAGGTGACCTCGCCCAGCACCTCGGTGCCGGGCAGGTGGGCCTCGGCCGGCTCGTACCCGAAGTGCACGTCGTGGAACGAGAGGGTGGCCGGCGTCGGCGTGGCCGGGTCGAGCGTCACGTCGCCGTACGGCATCTCGCCGGTGGCGTCGAGGACCCGGCTGACCCGGTCCCAGCCGGCGACGCTGCGCGGCAGCTCGGCCAGCACCCAGCCGATGGCGCGGACCGGGAAGGCCAGCACGGTGAAGAGGAAGGCCACGCTGACCAGCTCGGTCACGGTGATCCCGCCCTGGCGGAGCCGGACCGCGCCGACCACCAGCACGGCGAGCGTGCCCAGGCTGGGCAGCGTCTCCAGCATCGGGTCGAAGACACCGCGCAGCTTGCCGACGGAGATCAGCGCGTCCCGCAGCTCCCCGGCCCGGGCGGCGAACCGGGCGGTCTCCTGGGCCTCGCGGCCCATCGTCTTGACCACCAGGGCGCCGTCGAAGCTCTCGTGGGCGATGCCGCTGACCTCGGCGCGCAGTCGCTGCGCGCGGGCCTGGCGGGGCGCCATCCGGCGGGAGTAGACCACGTTGAGCGCGAACAGGGCCGGGAAGACGGCGAGGCCGACCAGCGCGAGGGCCCAGTCGGTGAGGAAGAGCGAGACCACCGCGCCGACGAGCATCACCAGGGTGCCGACGGCGAAGGGCAGCGGCGCGATCGGATACCAGGCGGCCTCGACGTCGGAGTTGGCGTTGGACAGCAGGGTGCCGGTGGCGTTGCGGTGGTGCCAGGCCAGCGGCAGGTCGAGGTAGCGGCGGGTGACCCGGCGGCGGTAGGCGGCCTGGAGCCGGTACTGCATGTAGCCGGCGCCGAGCCGGCGGCCGAAGATGCCGACCACCCGCAGCACGCTGATCCCGAACAGCGCGGTGGCGGCGAGCGCCAGGGCGCCGCCGGTGACCGAGCCGCGGGCCACCGCCGGGACCACCACCTTGCCGACCACCGCGCCGACCACGTACGCGCTGGCGATCACCATGAGGCCGAAGAGCACGCTGCCGGCCACCGCGACCGCGAAGATGCGCGGCTGCTCCCGGATGGCCCGGCCGAGTACCCGTAGCCCTCTGCCGAGGACGTCCCGACTTGTCCCGCTCGCCACGCTCTCCCCCGCCGTAAGCCGCAGTTTTCTCCCTCATCCTTACCGGTCGGGGCCCGCTCCGCCGACCCGGCCCCGATATGTCGGCCGTCACTCGGTCCCGCCGGACCCCGCCCAGCAGGGCGGATGCCCCCCGCGTCGCGCCGCCCGTCGGACGGGGGGACGCCGGCGCCGGGCCGTGCCGGAAGCGCGAACCGGCCCACGGGCCTACGATCGGGCCATGCCGCGGTACGCCCGAACGGAGCGCGAGGCGCTCGCCGACCTGATGCTGGAGCTGGGACCGGACGCGCCGACGGTCAACGAGGGATGGACCACCCGGGACCTGGCGGCGCACCTGCTGGTGCGGGAACGCCGGCCGGACGCGGCGGGCGGCATCCTGCTGCCGCCACTGCGCGGCTACGGCGAGGCGGTCCGCCGGCGGATGGCCGCCGGTCCCTACGCGGAGCTGGTCGAGCGGGTGCGCCGCCCGCCACGGTGGAGCCCGCTGAGCAACCCGCTCACCGACGAGCTGGTCAACGGCATGGAGTTCTTCATTCACCACGAGGACGTCCGCCGGGCCCAGGCGGGCTGGCTCCCCCGCGACCTGCCGGCCCGGCAGCACGCCGCGCTCTGGAAGCGGGCCACCGTGCTGGCCCGGATGGCGTTGCGGCGCTTCCCGGCGGACCTGCTGATCCAGGCGCCCGGCTACGGCGAGCGCGCCGTCGGCCGCGGCGGCGAGCGGCTGCGGGTGGTGGGCGCGCCGGGCGAGCTGGTGCTGTTCATCTCCGGCCGGCAGCGGGTGGCCCGGGTCCAGGTGGACGGCCCGACCGCACCGGCGGAGCGGTTGCGCGCGGCCAACCTGGGTTTCTGACGGGGCGTGCCAGGCCGGTCACCGGACCGCGTGGGAACGGCTCCGGCCCAGCGACGACGGCCGATCCGCGCTGCCGTACGCTCCTGACCCGCCGCCCAACCCCCGGGGTGGCGGGACAAGGTGGAGACGGATGCGAGGCTTCGCGCTCTCGGCACTGCACGAACCCCCCTTCCCGGCGCGCCGACACGCCGCCGTCGAGCTAGTCGCCGGGGAGAGCGCCGGGTGGGTCGTCGACCTGGGCCTGATCGACACCCCGGCCGGGCTGCGCCGGCTGGCCGGCGCCCACCCGGCCGAGCTGGCCGGCCGGGCCTGCCCGGACGCGTCGGTCGCCGACCTGCGGCTGCTCGCCGACCTGATCAGCTGGCTGTTCGTGATGGACGACGCGTGCGACGAGGACGGCCTCGGCGCCAGCCCGACCCGGCTCGCGCCGACCGTGGCGGCCCTGCTGGAGGTGCTCGACCGGCACGGCGACCCGGACGCGTCGGCCCCGACCGTGGCCGGCCCGCTGGCCGTGGCGCTGGACGACCTGTGCCGGCGGGCCCGCGACCGGGGGCGGCCGGCGCTGCTGCTGCGCCTGGTCAGCCAGTTGCGCGAGTATCTGCTGGCCCTGCTCTGGGAGGCGGCCAACCGGGAGCACCACCGGGTGCCCGGGGTGGCCGAGTACGTGCAGATGCGCCGGCACACCGGGGGCGCCCGGCCCAGCTTCACGCTGACCGACCTGGCCCACCCGGACGTGCCCGGCCCGGACCGGCGGGCCGACCCGGCGCTGGCCGCACTGGACGCGCTCGCCGCCGACCTGGTCTGCTGGTGCAACGACCTCTTCTCCTACGACAAGGAGCGGGCCACCGGCCCGGACGCGCACAACCTGGTCACCACGATGGCCTCCGAGGCCGGGCGGGGCGAGGAGGCGGCGCTGCGCGCCGCGGCCACCCGGTTCAACGAGAGCCTGGCGGCGTACGCGGAGCGGGACAGGGCGCTGGCCGCGACGGGGGACGAGGGGGTGTGCGCCTTCCTCACCACCCGGCGCAATTGGATCCGGGCCACCTACGACTGGTCGCGCGCCGCCACCCGGTACGCCTGAGCCGCGCGTTCCACCTCCCGGGACGGGGGTCGTCCCAGGCCACGGGGGCTAGCCGCTGCCTGGGTCCAGGCAATACTCTTCGGTAACCGCAGACTGGCGTGACCCCCGTCACGTCCCTCCACCCCTGAAGGCGGCTACAGCGATGGCTCTCGATGTACCGTACCGTTCCGTACCCGACATGTTCCTCAAGCGTGTGGCGGACTCCCCCGACCGCCATGCGTTCGCCCATCCCGCCCCGGACGACTCGGGCCCGGTCTGGCTGACGTGGGAGCAGGTCGGGCAGCGTGCCAAGGCGATCGCCGCCGGGTTGCACGGGCTCGGCGTCGGCCTGGAGGACCCGGTGGCGATCCTCGCCAACACGCGGTTGGAGTGGGTGCTCGCCGACTTCGGGATCATGTGTGCCGGCGGGGCCACCACCACGGTCTACCCGACCACCGAGCCGGAGGACGCGACGTACATCGTCGCCGACTCCGGGTCGAAGGTGCTCTTCGCCGAGAACCCGACCCAGGCGGCGAAGATCGCCGGCACGGCGGTCCCGGCGCTGACCCACGTGGTGCTCTTCGACGGGACGCCCGACCCGGCCGCCACCGTCCCGCAGCTCACCCTGGCCGAGCTGGAGGAGCGGGGCGCCCGGGCGCTGGCCAACGAGCCCGACCTGATCGACATGCTGGTCGCCGGCATCGGCCCGGACCACCTGGCCACCCTGATCTACACCTCGGGCACGACGGGCCGGCCCAAGGGCGTGGAGCTGCTGCACGGCGGCTGGTGCTGGGAGGGCGTGGCGCAGGCCGAGCTGGGCCTGTTGCACGTCGACGACCTGCAGTACCTGTGGCTGCCGCTGTCCCACTCGTTCGGCAAGACGCTGCTCTGCGGCGCCACCCACGTCGGCCTGCCCACCTACGTGGACGGCCGGGTGGACAAGCTGGTCGAGCTGCTCGGGGTGATCCGGCCGACGCTCATGTGCGGCGCGCCGCGGGTCTTCGAGAAGGTCTACAACAAGGCGGTCACCACGGCCCAGAGCGCCGGCGGCGCGAAGGCGAAGATCTTCGCCTGGGGCGTCGCCGTCGGCAAGGAGAAGGTCGCGCTGGAGCAGGCCGGCAAGCCGGTCCCGGCCGGGCTGAAGCTGAAGTACGCGCTGGCCGAGAAGCTCGTGTTCAGCAAGCTCCAGGCCCGGCTCGGTGGCCGGATGCGGGTGCTGGTCTCCGGCGCGGCGCCGCTCAGCAAGGAGATCGCCACCTTCTTCGCGGCGGCCAACCTGCCGATCTCCGAGGGGTACGGGCTCACCGAGACCAGCGCCGGCGCGTTCGTGAACCCGCCCGACGGGCTGAAGATCGGCAGCGTGGGCCGGGCCATGGGCGACCTGGAGTGCCGGATCGACAGCGACGGCGAGATCCTGGTGCGGGGCAAGCCGGTCATGCGCGGCTACCACAACCTCCCCGAGGAGACCGCGGCCGCGTTCACCGAGGACGGCTTCTTCCGCACCGGCGACATCGGCACTCTCGACGACGACGGCTACCTGCGCATCACCGACCGGAAGAAGGACCTGGTCAAGACCTCCGGCGGCAAGTACGTCGCGCCGTCGCACATCGAGGGCATGTTCAAGGCCGTCTGCCCGTACACCTCGCAGGCCGTGGTGATCGGGCAGGCGCGCAACTACTGCACGATGCTCGTCACGCTCGACCCGGACGCGATCCAGGGCTGGGCGGCCGGCACACCGCTGGAGGGCCGCGACTACACCGCGATCGTCACCTCGCCGGAGGCGCAGGCCATGGTCGAGGGCTACGTGGCCGAGCTGAACGGCAGGCTCAACCGCTGGGAGACGATCAAGAAGGTGACCATCCTCCCCCGGGACCTCACCATCGAGGACGGCGAGGTCACCCCGTCGCTGAAGATCAAGCGCCGGAGCGTGGAGACCAACTTCGCCGACGAGATCGACAAGATGTACGCGGGCAGTCTCGCCGAGCTGTAGCGATTCCGCAGCGGCCGGCGGCCGTGCCCCTCCGTCCCGGGGCACGGCCGCCGGGCCGCTCACAGGTGCTCCTGGCGCCAGTGGCTCTGCTCGGCCTCCGCGGCGAGCTGCTCCTCCAGCGCGAGCTGCCGCACCTGGCGCCGCTGGCCGTCCTCGCTGAACGTCTCCACGGCCACCCCGGCGGTGACGAGCACCGCCAGCACGGTGAGCGACGCCAGCTCCGGGATCGGGGCGACGACGGGGGCGACGACGGCGAGCGCCACGACCGTGACCACCAGCGGCCAGTGCACCTCCCGCAGCGCCACCAGCGCGCAGCCGACGAGGCTCACCAGGTAGAGGCCCACCCCGCCGAACAGGATCGTGACCCAGAAGCCGCCCAGCGGCGGGCCCCAGGTGGGGGTCTCCGGGCTGGCCGCGTCGGCCAGCAGGTCCTTGAGGCCGAGGGCGAAGAGGATGGTCCCGGCGATCAGCGGCAGGTGCAGGAACGTGTAGACGTCCCGGCAGAGCCGGAGCCGGGTGGCCGGGTCGCGGGCGTGGTGCAGCGACTGCTCCAGCGCGTACGCCAGGGTGTCGAAGTACGCCCACCAGAGCACCGCCACGATCAGGACGCCGAGCAGCGCGGCCACCGCCACCGGTCCGGTGAGCGGCAGCCCGGTCTTCGGGCCGAGCCCCAGCGCGATGATGGACTCGCCGAGCGCGATCAGCACCATGAGGGCGTGCCGTTCCGCCCAGTGGCCGGCGGAGAGCACCACCCACCGCCGCGCGGCCAGGGTCACCCCGCCGACGTACTCGACGAGCAGCGCCACGGTCCAGAGGCCCAGTTGCAGCAGCACGGCGGCCGGCCGGTCGCCGAGCCGCGGGGGAACCGTGCCGGCGACCACCAGCAGGACGGTGGCCACCAGTGGCAACATGGCGCGCAGCAGCACCCGGCGGCGCTGGACCGGGGCCGACCGGTCCACCCAGCCGAAGATCGCGATCTGGGCCATCCGGATCGTGAAGTAGCAACCCGCGAAGACCAGCGGACCGTTCAGCCCGCCGGGACGGTCGGCGAACGCGCTCGGCACGCTGAGCACCAGCAGGAAGGTCGCGGCCACCGTGACCACGCCGATCACGGGCAGCACCCCCTGATCGGCGCGGACCGCGTTGCCGAGCCGGGCGAAGCCGGTCCAACACCACCAGAGCAGCGCCAGCACCAGCACGCAGCGGTAGAGGTTGGCCGGGCTGAGCAGGGTGGCGGTCAGCGTGGTGACGTTGATGAACGCGAAGACGAAGACCAGGTCGTAGAAGAGTTCCAGCCGGGTGGTCCGGGAGCCGGGCGCGCCGGGCCACACGAGGCGCGACCACCGGGCACCACCGCCGTTCCCCACCCCGGCAGTCTGCGCAGGTCCCGTCCGGCACCCGTGCCGATCGGAAGATCTTTACCGGAACGGGGCCTACCGGCCGGGTTCGCCGCCGACGCCGTGCTCCTGGAGGAACTCGTCGCGCAGCGCGCGGCGGGCCTCGCCGAACAGCGCCATCTCGGTCACCACCATTCCGGCGCAGACCGTGGCGAGCAGCCCCAGCGCGGCCAGCGCCGGCAGGTGGTCGGCCACCGGCAGGAGCAGCACCAGCAGCACGGTGGTCGCGACCCGGGGCCAGTTGACCGAGCGCATGTTGCGCAGCCGGAAACCCACGTGCCCGAGCAGGTAGATGATCACGCCGCCGTAGAGGGCGAGCAGGCCCAGCCCGTGCAGCGGGTCGGTGAGCCGGTGGTGGGTGCCGTCGCCGACGTACGCCAGGACCTTCTTGAAGCCGAGGGCGAGCAGGATGATCCCGGTGACCATCGGCAGGTGCAGGTAGGTGTAGGAGTCCCGGCCCAGCGCGGCCCGCTCGGCGCCCCGGGCCCGGGCCAGCACCCGCTCGGCGGCGATCGACACCACGTCGAAGTACGCCCACCACAGCGCCGCCGCCACCGTGACGCCGAGGAACGAGGCCACGATGATGGGCCAGGAGATCGGCAGCGCGGTGATGCCGACGCCGATGGCGACAAGGGACTCCCCGAGCGCCACGATGATGATCAGGCCGTGCCGCTCGGTCCAGTGCGCGGCGGAGAAGATCTGCCAGCCCGCCGCCCCGATGGCCATGATGCCGCCGTAGTCGACGGCCAGGGCGAGCACCCACAGCAGGGTGCGCAGCGACAGGACCCGCGCCGGGTCGTCGGTGAGGTACGGCGGCAGCAGCGCGGCGGTGAAGAGCAGCACCGCCCCGCCCAGCATCGGCAGGGCGGCCCGCACCAACTGCCGGCGCAGGCCGGCGTCGCCGCGGGCGGCGTACCAGTAGAGGACCAGGTGCAGGACCCTCACGGCCAGGTAGCAGGCGGCGAACACGACCGGGCCGGAGAGGCCGCCGGGCAGGTCGACGAAGGCCTCCGGGATGGTCGCGGCGACCACGAACATGGTGGCCACCACGGCGAAGAGGACCACCCGGACCACGCCCTCGTCGGCGCGGACGGTGTTGCCGAGCCAGGCGTAGCAGCACCAGCACCACCAGAGCAGCGCCAGCAGCAGCAGGCCCCGGCCCATGCCGGGCCAGGTCAGGTCGGTCGCCATGAGCGCGGTCACCTGGGTGAGCGCGTAGACGAAGACCAGGTCGAAGAAGAGCTCCAACGGGGTGACCGAGGCGCCCTCGGTCATCACCCGCATCCGCGGCCCCCGCCGCGTCCCGTCCGTCACGGCGGACAGTCTCGCAGCCGGCCGGCGGAGGCGCTGCCCCCGGACCACCCCGGCGCGCCGTCCGGATCAGGCGATGACGGAGGGCTCCCGCCATTGCGGACGGCCGGCCCGGTCCAGGTCGTAGCGGACCGCGGCGAGCCGGCCGACGGCCTCCACCAGGTCCGCGGCGGGCAGGGTGAAGGGCAGCCGCAGGAACCGCTCCAGGGTGCCGTCCAGGCCGAACCGGGGTCCGGGCGCCAGGCGTACGCCGACCTCCTCGGCGGCCCGGGCCAGCGCGCTGGAGATCGGGCCGTCCAGCTCGACCCAGAGCGTCACGCCGCCGCGCGGCACGGTGACCCGCCAGTCGGGCAGGCGGTCGGCCATCGCCTTGACCAGGGCGTCCCGCTGGGCGGCGAGCTGGATCCGCCGGTCGGCCACGATGCCCGGCCCCTGGGCCAGCAGGTGCACCGCGACGAGCTGGTCGAGCACGGGGCTGGCCATGTCGACGCCGACGCGGGCGGCGGCCAGCCGCTGCACCTGCGGCGCGGACGCCCGGACCCAGCCGATCCGCAGGCCACCCCAGTACGGCTTGCTCATGCCGCCGATGCTGATCACCCGGGAGTGCCGGTCGAAGGTGGCCACCGGCGGCGGCAGCGGGGTGCCGTCCAGCGGCAGGTCCACGAAGGACTCGTCCACGACCAGGTCGGTCCCGGCGGCGTGCGCCGCGCCGACCAGCCGCTCCCGCAGGTCGGTCGCCATGAGGTGGCCGGTCGGGTTGTGGAACTCGGGGATCACGTACGCCAGCCTGGGCCGGGTCTGCCGGATGCTGCCCAGCAGCAGGTCGGCGTCCCAGCCGTCGCCGTCGGCGGCGAGCCCGTGGGTGGTGATCCGGGCCCGGCGGGCCGACAGCGCGGCGAGGGCGTTCGGGTAGGTCGGCGACTCCACCAGCACGCCGCCGCCGGGCGACAGGGCGAGCCGCAGCACGAGGTCCAGCGCGTGCTGGGTGCCGCTGGTCACCATGATCTGTTCCGGGCTGGTCGGCAGCCCCCGCTCGGTGTACCCGCGGGCCACCGCCTCGCGCAGCTCGATGATGCCGGTCGGGTGGTAGCCGGCCCCGCCGAGGTAGCGCGGCAGGTCCTCGGCGGCGGCCCGGGCCGCCGGCACGAGCTGCGCCGGGGCGGAGAGGGCGGCCACCCCCAGGTCGATCATGTCCCGGTCGTCCAGCGGGGTCCAGAGCCCGGTGCTGGCCACCCGGTGGGTGCCCGGGAGCATGGTCCAGCTCCCGGCGCCCCGCCGGCTGGCCAGGTGGCCGGTCTCCCGCAGCTCCCGGTAGGCGGCGGTGACCGTGGTCCGGCTGATCCGCAGCGCCTCGGCCAGATCCCGCTCGGCCGGCAGGCGTACCCCGAGGGGGAGCCGGCCGTCGGCGAGCAGCCCGCGGACCGCGGCGGCGAGCGCCGCGTAGTCGGGGCTGCGCCGACGGCCCGGCAGGGCATGCCACTGCCCGAGGAGCCGAGCCAATTGGACGCCACGTACCTGACTGGTCATGGCCACCCTCCCGAAATTGGCTCTGTCCTGGCCAAGATTGGCCCCTAGGGTGGCATGCATGGCACAGATTGGCAATCTCCGGTACCGGCCGGCCCGGCGGCTCGTCCAGCTCTACGTCGGGCTCGCCCTCTACGGGATCAGCATGGCGCTGATGATCCGGTCCGGCCTCGGGCTCGACCCCTGGGACGTGTTCCACCAGGGGATCGCCCGGCAGACCCACCTCTCGTTCGGCACGGTCACCATCGCGGTGGGCGCCGTGGTGCTGCTGCTGTGGATCCCGCTGCGGCAGCGCCCCGGCCTCGGCACCGTCAGCAACGTCGTGGTGATCGGGCTGGTCGTCGACGCCACCCTGGCCGTGCTGCCGCCCGGCGAGGGCCTGCCGCTCCGTGCCACCCTGCTGGTCGTCGGGATCGTCGCCAACGGCGCCGCCACCGGCCTCTACCTGGGCGCCGGGCTCGGCCCCGGCCCGCGCGACGGCCTGATGACCGGCTTCACCGCCCGCCGGCCCCGCTACTCCATCCGGCTGGTCCGCACCGTCATCGAGGTGACCGTGCTGAGCCTCGGCTGGCTGCTCGGCGGCACCGTGGGTCTCGGCACCGTGGCGTACGCGCTGGCGATCGGGCCGCTCGCCCAGCTGTTCATCCCGATCTTCGCGGTGCCGGCCCCGCCGGCCGACGAGCCCGCCGCCCAGCCGGCGGTCCCCTGCGCGCCGCGCCCGGCCGGCGAGGCCGCGTGATCGGCCTCACGGTCACGCAGCGTCACCTTCACCGCGCCGACCGCCACCTCCTGGGACACCCCGCACGCCGCTGAGCTGCGACGACGTCCGGCAGCGAAACCGGGTGTTTTCTCCGCCGTCGCGGCCGGGCATCATTCGTCCATGGGGGAGAACGGTTGGCGTTGGAGCGACGCCTGGATCTTCGTCTCACTGGTCATCGCGAGCGGCGCCGGTCGGCACCGCCGGGCCGCCGCCACCCGGCGCCCGGAGGGCGTACGCCTCGCCGACGTGCTCTCCACCGCCGACCACCTCAACCAGGCCATCCCCGAGCGGGACGAGGTCGAGGGGGCGGTCCGCCGGCTGGTGAGCGCGGGCCTGGTGAGCGTCACCGACGGCTGGTTCCGGGTCACCCCGGACGGCGAGCGGCTCTGGCGCACCCGGCCGAGCGCCGGGCTGGGCACCACGGTGGACACGGTGCAGGGCGTGCTGAGCCGCCGCCCCGCCCCGGACGAGTTCGACTGGCAACTGGACGAGGACGACCACGCCGCCGCCGTGCAGGAGTACGTGGTCCGCTCGATCCCCATGCCGCGCCGCTCCCCCGAGGGCCACCCCGGCCGCCCCTGACCTCCGCCGCCGAGCCCCGGGATGGTGCGCGGGGTCAGCGCACCGGGTGGCCGGCGCCGCGCAGGGCGTTCTTGACCTCGCCGACGGTCAGCTCGCCGAAGTGGAAGACGCTGGCCGCGAGCACCGCGTCGGCGCCCGCGCCGATGGCCGGCGGGAAGTCGGCCACCCGGCCGGCCCCGCCGCTGGCGATCACCGGCACCTCGACGACCGCGCGGACCGCCTCGATCAGCGGCAGGTCGAAGCCGGCCTTGGTGCCGTCGGCGTCCATCGAGTTGAGCAGGATCTCCCCGGCGCCCAGTTCCGCGCCGCGCGCCGCCCACTCGGCCGCGTCGAGGCCGGTGCCCCGCCGCCCGCCGTGGGTGGTCACCTCGAACCCGCTGGGCGTGGTCCCGGCCGGCGCCCGGCGGACGTCGAGGGAGAGCACGAGCACCTGACGGCCGAAGCGGTCGGCGATCTCGGCGATCAACTCGGGGCGGGCGATGGCCGCGGTGTTCACCCCGACCTTGTCCGCGCCGGCGCGCAGCAGCGTGTCGACGTCGGCCACCTGGCGGACGCCCCCGCCGACGGTGAGCGGGATGAAGACCGACTCGGCGGTGCGCCGCACCACGTCGAGCATGGTGCCGCGGTCGCTGCTGGAGGCGGTGACGTCAAGGAAGGTCAACTCGTCGGCGCCGGCCCGGTCGTACGCGGCCGCCAGCTCGACCGGGTCGCCGGCGTCACGCAGGTCGAGGAAGTTGACCCCCTTGACCACCCGCCCGGCGTCCACGTCCAGACACGGGATCACCCGCACCGCCACCGTCATGCCGCGAGCCTATCCAACCGGCACGCCACGGCGGCCGGCCCGACCGGGCCGGCCGCCGCGAACGAGTGCCGGGTCACACCCGGACGAGCATCTTGCCTAGGTTCTCGCCGCGCAGCAGGCCGAGGAAGGCCTCCGGGGCCCGCTCGATGCCGTCGACCACCGTCTCGTCGTAGGAGATCCGGCCGTCCCGCAGCCAGCCGGCCATCTCCTGGACGAACTGCTCGCGCAGGTGCCCGTGGTCGCCGACCAGGAAGCCGCGCAGGGTGAGCCGCTTGCCGATGAGCAGCGCCAGGTTGCGCGGGGCGGCGGGCGGCTCGGTGGCGTTGTACTGCGAGATCATGCCGCAGATGGCGGCCCGGCCGTGCAGGTTCATCGCCCCGATGGCGGCCTCCAGGTGCTCGCCGCCGACGTTGTCGAAGTAGACGTCGACGCCGTCCGGCGCGGCGGCCCGGAGCTGGTCGCGGACCGGCCCGTCGTGGTAGTCGAACGCGGCGTCGAAGCCGAGCGCCCGTAACCGCTCGACCTTGGCCGGCGAGCCGGCGCTGCCGACCACCCGGCCCGCGCCGCGCAGCTTGGCGATCTGCCCCACCATGCTGCCGACCGCGCCGGCCGCGCCGGAGACGAAGACCGTCTCGCCCGGCTTCATGGCCGCCACGTCGAGCAGGCCCGCGTACGCGGTCAGCCCGGTCATGCCGAGCACGCCCAGGTAGGCGGTGACCGGGGCCAGCCCGGGGTCGACCTTCCGCGCGCCCTTGGCGTCGACCAGCGCGTACTCCCGCCAGCCCAGCCCGTGGAGCACGACGTCGCCGGGCGCGAAGCCCTCGGCCTCGCTGGCCACCACCTCGCCGACCGCGCCGCCGTCGAGCGGGGCGTCGAGCCGGAACGGCGGCACGTACGACTTGACGTCGTTCATCCGCCCGCGCATGTACGGGTCGACCGACATGAACTGGTTGCGGACCACGAGCTGGCCCGGCCCCGGGGTGGGCACCTCGGTGGTGACCAGCCGGAAGTTGTCGGCGGTCGGCCAGCCCTGCGGACGGGACGCCAGGTGGATCTCCCGGTTGGCCGTCATGCGGCGTCCCGGACGGTCAGGGTGACGTCGATGTTGCCCCGGGTCGCGTTGGAGTACGGGCAGACCTGGTGGGCGGCCTCGACGAGCTGCTGCGCGGCGGACCGCTCGACGCCGGGCAGGTCGACGACCAGGGTGACGGCGAGACCGAAGCCGCCGCTGCCGTTCGGGCCGATGCCCACCTCGGCCTCGACGACCGAGTTCGAGACGTCCGCCCGGGCCTTGCGGGCGACCAGGCGCAGCGCCGAGTGGAAGCAGGCCGCGTAGCCGGCCGCGAAGAGCTGCTCCGGGTTGGCCGCGCCGCCGGCGCCGCCCATCTCCTTCGGGATGGCCAGGTCCAGGTCGAGGCCGCCGTCGGAGGTGCGGACGTGGCCGTCCCGGCCGTCGCCGGTGGCCTGCGCGGACGCGGTGTAGAGCACCTGCATGGTGGTCACTGCTCCTTCTGTCGGTGGATCGTCTCGGTGACCCGGGTGAGGGTGTCGCGCAGGGCGACCAGCTCGGCCTCGGCGAGGCCGGTGGCGCGGGCGACCCGCCGCGGCACCTCGTCCATCCGCTCCCGCAGGGCCCGGCCCTGGGTGGTGAGGCCGACCTCGACCCGGCGCTCGTCGGCCGCCGAACGGGTGCGCACCACCAGACCGGCCGCCTCCAGCCGCTTGAGCAGCGGGGAGAGCGTGCCGGAGTCGAGCCGGAGGCGCGCGCCGAGTTCGGAGACGGTGGGGGCGTCGTCGCCGCGCTCCCAGAGCACCAGCAGCACGAGGTACTGCGGGTAGGTCAGGCCGTGCTCGTCGAGGATGGGCCGGTAGACGTCGGTGAGGGCGCGCGACGCCGCGTAGAGGGCGAAGCACACCTGCCGGCGCAGCACCAGATCATCGGTCACGCCCCGAACAGTAGTCCGCAATTAGGTTGTGCACAATTCAATCGGCCGTGTGAACGCCGCCACAGCGACGGTCGGCCGCGCCCGGATCAGCCCCCGGCGACCCACGCCTCCAGCTCGATCTCCACCAGCAGGTCGGGATTGATCAGGCCGGCCACCACCACCATCGTGGCGACCGGCCGGACCGCACCGAACACGGCGTTGTGCGCGCGCCCCACCTCGTCGGCGTACGTCCGGTCGGTCACGTACATCCGGGTGCGCACCACGTCGGCCGGCCCGGCGCCCACCTCGGCGAGCGCGTCCAGGCCGATCCGGATCGCCTGGGCGGTCTGCGCCGCGGCGTCCCCGACGTGCGCCACCCGGCCGTCCACCGTGGAGGTGCAACCCGCGGTGATCGCCAGCTGCCCGGCCCGGACCACCCGGCAGTAGCCGTAGAGCGCCTCCCACGGGCCGCCCGAGCCGAGCCGGGTCACGGCGCCGCCCACCGGCAGCTCCGGCGCCGGCCGGGAACCCTCGCCCGCGACGGCCGTCACGCGCCGGCCCGCAGGGTGGCGAGCGCCTCGGCGACCGTGAACGCACCGGCGTAGAGCGCCTTGCCGGTGATCACACCCTCCACCCCCACCGGCTCCAGGGTGGCCAGCGCGCGCAGGTCGTCCAGCGTGGACACGCCGCCGGAGGCGACCACCGGCGCGTCGGTGCGGGCGCAGACCTCCCGCAGCAGGTCCAGGTTCGGCCCGCGCATCGTGCCGTCCTTGGTGATGTCGGTGACCACGTAACGGGTCGCGCCGGCCTTGTCCAACCGGGCCAGCACCTCGTAGAGGTCACCGCCGTCGCGGGTCCAGCCCCGCGCCGAGAGGGTACGGCCGCGCACGTCCAGCCCGATGGCCACCCGGTCGCCGTACTCGCCGCAGACCCGGTCGCACCACTCCGGGTCCTCCAGCGCGGCGGTGCCGATGTTGACCCGGGCCGCGCCGGTGCCCAGGGCGGCCTGCAACGACTCGTCGTCCCGGATGCCGCCGGAGAGTTCGACCTTCACGTCGAGCCGGCGGACCACCTCGGCGAGCAGATGGGCGTTGGTGCCCCGCCCGAACGCGGCGTCCAGGTCGACGAGGTGGATCCACTCCGCCCCGTCGGACTGCCAGGCGAGGGCGGCCTCCAGCGGGTCGCCGTACGTGGTCTCGCTGCCGGCGGCGCCCTGGACGAGCCGGACGGCCTGCCCGTCCGCGACGTCCACGGCGGGCAACAGGGTGAGGCTCAACGAAATTCTCCTCGCATCAGGAACGTCGGTCCAGCGCGATCACCACGACCGCGGGCAGGACCAGCAGCAACAACACGACCAACGCCAGCCGCAGCGCCAGGTCGTCGACGAAACTCCAGATGCCGGCCACGGCCGCGCCGGTGAGCAGCAGGATCGCCGCCCGCTCGCCACGACTGTGCCGGCGCAACCGGCCGGTGCGGCCGCGCCGCACGGCGGGCGTCAACCGGCGTACGACGGCACGCCGCCGGTCCCGGCGCGCCACCCTGCGGGCGCGCGCGGCGCGTTCCCGCTCCAGCTCGGCCCGCCGCGCCTCCCGCCGCCGCGCCCGCTCCTTACTCAAGCTGGGCCGCCGGTCGTTCGCGACTGCGGGGCTCGCAGAACCGGCTCACTCCTCGCGCTCACAGGACCGCCGGTCGTTCGCGACTGCGGGGCTCGCAGAACCGGCTCACTCCTGGCGCTCACAGCGTGCCCAGCCAGTTGTGCAGCAGAGCCGCCCCCGTGTCCGCCGACTTCTCCGGGTGGAACTGGGCCGCCGACAGCGAGCCCCGTTCGATCCCGGCGACGAAGTCCGTGCCGTGGTGGGCGGTGGTGACGGTGGCCCCGGCGGCGGCCAGCGCGGCCGGCGCGGTCACCCCGTAGGAGTGGACGAAGTAGAACCGGGCGTCGGCCGGCAGGCCGGCGAAGAGTACCGAGCCGGCCGGGGCCTGCACGGTGTTCCAGCCCATGTGCGGCAGCCGCGGCGCGGGCAGCCTGGTCACCCCGCCGGGCAGCAGCCCGAGCCCCTTGGTGACCACGCCGTGCTCGTCACCGTGCTCGAAGAGCACCTGCATCCCCACGCAGATGCCGAGCACCGGGCGGCCGGCGGCGACCCGCTCGGCGATGACCGGGCCGGCGCCCAGCGCCTCGATCCCCGCCATGCACGCGGCGAACGCGCCCACGCCCGGCACCACCAGGCCCTCGGCCTCGGCGGCCGCGGTCAGGTCGGCGGTGACGGTGACGTCCGCCCCGACCCGCGCGAGGGCCCGCTCGGCCGACCGCAGGTTGCCCGACCCGTAGTCGAGCACCACCACCCGCCTGGTCACGACGGCACTCCGCTGCGCTCGCCCATCAGCTCTCCCCCGGCAGCAGCCAGAGCAGCCCACCGGCGGTGGCCAGCACCGCCAGCAGGCCGGTGACCACCACCGCGGGGCGGGCGGCGCCCTGCTTGTAGAGCGACCAGGTCCCGCCGACCAGCACCCCGGCCAGGATCAGCAGCAACGTCGGCAGCGCCCGACCCATCAGAGCCGCCCTTCATTCGCGACCGCGGTACTCCGCTGCGCTGCGTTCCTCGCGCTCATCAGAGGGCGCCCTTCGTGCTGGGGATCGCGCCCGCGGCGCGCGGGTCGATCGAGGTGGCCTCGCGCAGCGCCCGGGACACCGCCTTGAACTGCGCCTCGACCACGTGGTGGGCGTCCGGGTTGCCGCCCGGCCGGGCCGCGCGCAGCACGTCCACGTGCAGGGTGACCCGGGCGGCCTGACCGAACGACTCCCAGATGTGCCGGGTCATGCTGGTCGGGTAGACCGGACCGATGTACGGCGCGAGCGCCGGCTCGTCGTGCACCACGTACGGCCGGCCGGAGAGGTCGACGGCGGCCCGGACCAGCACCTCGTCCATGGGGACGGTGGCCGAGCCGTACCGCCGGATGCCGGCCTTGTCCCCCAGCGCCTGGTCGAACGCGGCGCCCAGGGCGAGCGCGGTGTCCTCCATCGTGTGGTGGGCGTCGATCTCCAGGTCACCGACGGTGTGCACGGTCAGGTCGAAGCCGCCGTGCCGGGCGATCTGGTGGAGCATGTGGTCGTAGAAGCCGACGCCGGTCTCGATGTCGGCCTTGCCGGTGCCGTCGAGGTCGATCTCGACGAGGACCTTGGTCTCCTTGGTGATCCGCTCCACCCGGGCGGTCCGGCTCATGACAGCTTCTCCATCGCAGACAAAAAGGCGTCGGTCTCGGCGGGGGTGCCGGCGGTGACCCGCAGCCAGCCGGGCAGGCCGACGTCGCGGACCAGCACGCCGGCGGCGAGCAGTGTGCGCCAGGCGGCGGCCTGGTCGACGGCTCCGGGTCGGGGCGCGGCGTCGGACGCGCCGAGCCGGAGTTGTCGGTCGCCGCCGACCTCGAAGAGCACGAAGTTGGCGTCGCTGTCGGCCACCCGGTGCCCGCGGGCGCGCAGCTCGGCGACGATCCGGTCGCGCTGCCGCATGATCGCGGCCACCGCGCCCAGCAGGGCGTCGCGGTGGGCCAGCGCCGCGCGGGCGGCGGCCTGGGTGAGCGCCGAGAGGTGGTACGGCAACCGGACCAGTTGCACCGCCTGCACCACGGCCGGGTCGGCGGCCAGGTAGCCGAGCCGGCCGCCCGCGAAGCCGAACGCCTTGCTCATGGTGCGGGTGACCACCAGCCGGGGGTGCCCCGGCAGCACGGCGAGCGCGCTGACCGTGCCGGGCCGGGCGAACTCGGCGTACGCCTCGTCCACGACCACCATGCCCGGCGCCTCGGCGAGCACGGCGGCGACCACGGCCGGGTCGAGCGCCGTGCCGGTCGGGTTGTTCGGCGAGCAGAGGAAGACCACGTCGGGCCGGTGCGCCCGGACCTGGGCGACCGCGTCGGCCACGGTCAGCCCGAAGTCCGCGTCGCGGGCCCCCGGGATCCAGCCGGTGCCGGTGCCGAGCGCCAGCAGCGGGTGCATCGAGTACGCCGGGGTGAAGCCGAGCGCGGTGCGCCCAGGACCGCCGAACGCCTGGAGCAGCTGCTGCTGGATCTCGTTGGAGCCGTTGGCCGCCCACACCTGGTCGGCGGTGAGCCCGTGGCCCAGGTACTCCGCGAGGTCGGCGCGCAGCGCCACGGCGTCCCGGTCCGGGTAGCGGTTGAGGTCGCGCAGCTCGGCGGAGAGGGCCTTGCCGATCGCCTCCACCACCGGCTCGGGCACCGGGTAGGAGTTCTCGTTGGTGTTCAGCCGCACCGGCACGTCGAGCTGCGGCGCCCCGTACGGCTTGAGGCCCCGCAGGTCGTCGCGGATCGGCAGGTCGTCGAGGGTGGTCACGGGGTCTCCCCCGGGAAGCGCGCGCTGACCGCCTGGCCGTGCGCCGGCAGGTCCTCGACACCGGCCAGGGTGACCACGTGCGGGGCCACGTCGCGCAGCGCGTCCCGGGTGTACTCCACGAGGTGGACGCCGCGCAGGAAGGACTGCACCGACAGCCCGGAGGAGTGCCGGGCGCAGCCGCCGGTGGGCAGCACGTGGTTGGAACCGGCGCAGTAGTCGCCGAGCGACACCGGCGACCAGGCGCCCACGAAGATCGCGCCGGCGTTGCGCACCCGCAACGCCCACTCGCGGGCGTCGACGGTCTGGATCTCCAGGTGCTCGGCCGCGTACGCGTCGACCACCCGCAGCCCCGCCTCCAGGTCGTCGACGAGGACGACCCCGCTCTGCTCGCCGCGCAGCGCCGTGCCGATCCGCTCGGCGTGCTTGGCGGCCGGCACCTGCCGGGCCAGCTCGGCGTCGACCGCGTCGGCGAGCGCCGGCGACGGGGTGACCAGCACGCTGGCCGCGAGGGGGTCGTGCTCGGCCTGGCTGATCAGGTCGGCGGCGACGTGCGCCGGGTCGGCGGTGTCGTCGGCCAGGATGGCGATCTCGGTGGGCCCGGCCTCGGCGTCGATGCCGACCACGCCGCGCAGCAGCCGCTTCGCGGCGGTGACCCAGATGTTGCCCGGGCCGGTGATCATGTCGACGGGGTCGCAGCGCTCGGCGCCCGCCGGGTCGACGGTCGCGCCGTAGGCCAGCATGGCCACGGCCTGGGCGCCGCCGACCGCGTAGACCTCGTCGACGCCGAGCAGCGCGCAGGCGGCGAGGACCCGCTGGTCGGGCAGGCCGCCGTTCTCCTTCTGCGGCGGGCTGACCACCACCAGCGAGCGGACCCCGGCCGCCTGGGCGGGGACCACGTTCATGACCACGGTCGACGGGTACATGGCCAGGCCGCCGGGGACGTAGAGCCCCACCCGGTCGACCGGCACCCAGCGCTCGGTGACCGTGCCGCCCGGCACGACCTGGGTGGTGTGGTCGGTGCGGCGCTGGTCGGCGTGGACCTTGCGGGCCCGGGTGATCGATTCCAGCAGCGCGGCCCGGACCTGCGGGTCGAGGGTGTCCTCGGCGGCGCGGATCACGTCGACGGGCACCCGCAGGTGCTCCGGGGAAACACCGTCGAACCGTTCGCTCGCCTCGCGGATCGCCGGGTACCCATGCTCCCGGACCGCCTCCACGAGGGGGCGGATCCGCTCGACGGCCACGGACACGTCGAGTTGGGCACGGGGCAGCAGGCGGCGCGGGTCACGGGCCCCGCCGCGCAGGTCGATCCGATTCAACACCCTTGCGAGTCTAGGCTGCCGCCCCGCGGGCCGACCGGAGCCGCCCGTACGCCGGGACGGTGAGGCGGGACACGCCGCCGGGACGCGATCGGGATACTCTCGATCACGTGACCGCACGGCTGCCGGTTTTCCCGCTCGGGACGGTCCTCTTCCCGGGGCTGGTCCTCCCGCTGCACATCTTCGAGGAGCGTTACCGGGCACTGGTGCGCCACCTGGTCGGGCTGCCCGAGGGTGCGCCGCGCGAGTTCGGGGTGGTGGCGATCCAGAGCGGCTGGGAGGTCGCGGCGGCCGGGCCGCCGGGCCGGCCGGCCCCCACCGGCGGCGAGGTCACCCTGCACGAGGTGGGCTGCACCGCCGAGCTGCGGCAGGTGACGGAGCTGGCCGACGGCGGGTTCGACATCGTCACCGTGGGTCGGCGGCGGTTCCGCGTCGCCGAGGTCGACGACGCCGCCGCGCCCTACCTGACCGCCGAGGTGGAGTGGCTGCCCGAGCCGGCCGGCACGGACGAGGTCGCCGACCTGCTGGCCGCCCGGGTCATCTCGGTCTTCCGGCAATATCTGGGCCTGGTCCGGCCGGACCCGCAGGAGATCTCCGAGCAGCTGCCCGAGGATCCGACGGTGCTGTCGCACCTGGTCGCCGCGACCGCGGCGCTGACCGTCGACGACCGGCAGCGGCTGCTCGCCATCGACGACACCGCCGGGCGGCTCCGGGCCGAGCTGCGGCTGCTCAACCGGGAGACGACGCTGCTGCGCGAGGTCCGGGCCGTCCCGGTGCCGCTCAGCGAGCTGGCTGGTCCCCCGGCGCCGAACTGATCCCCGGCCCGCCGGGCGCCCAGCCGCCGTCCCACTCCGGCTCCGGCCGCAGCGAGGGCCACCGCGACCAGCCGGCCAGCAGGGTGTACGTCACGACGGCGCCGAACGCCGCCAGCAGCAGGTTGCCGTGCGGGACGGGCAGCGGCCCGTACCAGTCGACGCCGCCGGCACGCAGGTCGGCCGGCTTGGTGAAGTCGGTCCCGGGCGGCGCGGTGTCCAGCAGCCGCTGGTAGGTGCCGAGGCCGATCCGGCGGCCGACCTGCCACGCCACGACCGCCGCGCCGAGCCCGCCGAGCGCCCCGGCGGCGAGGCCGACCGGGCCGCGCCGGCGGCGCAGCACCACCCAGAGGGCGATCGAGGCGAGCACCCCGAAGCCGAGCCCGAGCAGGCTGAACCAGCCGTCCGCGGCGATCGGCTGCTCCGGCTGCGGCGTGGCGTAGACCGCACCGTCGGCGGTCATCTGCACCGGCGTGCCCGGGGCCACCAGCGCCCAGAGCAGGCCCAGGGGCGCGCCGAGCACGGTGAGCAGCAGCGCCGCGCCGAGGGCGACCGCGACGGCGCGGCCCCCGGCCCGGCGGGTGGCGGACGGCGCACCGGGCACGGCCCCGACGACGCCGGGGTAGCCGGCGAGCGGGTCCGCGCCGGGCGCGGTGACCGGGGTGCCCGCGGGCACCGGCAGGCCGCCGGGCCAGCCGGGGGCCTCCGCCCCCTCGGCCGGGGCCTGGTCAGGTGCCTCACGCCAGGCCGGGGACGGGCCGGGCGACGCACCCTCGCCGGGGGGCCCGTCGGGCGGGGCGGAGTCGGTCGGCCGGTCGGGGCGCGGGGAGCTGCCCGCGCCGGCGGGCGGGCGGGCGGCGTCGCCGGGCGCGCCGGGACCCTCGGCGGCCCGCTCGGAATCAGGGGTGTCCGGACTCACCCGGTGATCCTCTCAGGCGGCGGGGCGGCGCGGGGCGGCGGTGGCGGTCAGCGGGCGAACGGTTCCAGCATCACCGAGGCCGCCTTGAGCCAGCCCTGCCGCGTCTCCGCCTGGAGCTGGTGATACTCGATCGAGGAGCCGGTCTCCAGCGCCGGGTCGTACGGCACCACGGCCACCGCCCGCGTCCGGGTGGCGAAGTGGCGTTCCAGGTCGTCCTGGAGCGCGGTGCGGCCCGGGGTGGGGCAGGAGATGAGGGTGACCGCGTTGTCGGCCAGCTCGCCCATGCCCTCCTCGTGCAGCAGGTCGAGCATCCAGTCCGCGCTGAAGGCGGCGTCCTCCCGAGGCACGGTGGTCACCACGAGCTGGTCGGCCGCCTGCATGACGGTGCGCCAGTTGGGGCTCTCCACGTTGTTGCCGGTGTCCACGCAGACCACCTCGTGGGTGCGGCGCAGCAGCTCCAGCACCCGCTTGACGGTGAACTGGTCCAGCCGCTGGGCGAAGCGCGGGCTCTCCTCGCCGGCCAGCACGTCGTACGAGCCGTCGGAGGCGTGCCGCAGATAGTCGTCGAGGTGCTCCAGGAGGGTGGCGCCCTCCAGGATCTCGATCTGCGCGAGGTCGTGGATCAGGTGCCGGATGGTGCGGGCGTGCCGGGCGCTGCCGGCGCGCAGGCCGAGGGTGCCCCGCAGCTCGTTGTCGTCCCAGGCCAGCACCCCGCGCCCGCGCACGCTGCCCACGGTGGCCGCGGCGAGCACGGTGGCGGTGGTCTTGTGCACCCCGCCCTTGGGATTGGCGAAGGCGAGCACGCGGGGCCCGCCCAGCTCGCGGCGGAGCACGGCGGCGGCCCGCTCCAGCTCGGCGTCCGGTGCCGGTGCGCGCCACTCCACGCGCGCCGGCTCGATCCGGGCCGGCTCGATCCGGGCGGGATAACTCTCGGCCTGCGCCGGGTAGGCCTCGGGCTGGGCCGGATAGGCGGGGGCCGGTGGGGGCGGCTCGGGGGCGGGGTGGATCTCCGGCCGGTCGCGGCCGCGGTCGAGCAGCGCGTAGCGGGACTCCGCCGGGGGCGGGTCGGGCTGGTAGCCGCTGTCGAGCAGGGAGTACCGGGACTCGACCGAGGCGGTGCCCCGGCCGCGCGCCTCGGGCTCGGGATAGTTCGGCTCCGGCGGGCGGACCGGCTCGGCGCGCCAGGACGGCTCCGCGCGCGGCTCCGGCTCGGCCCGGTACGCGGGCTCCGCCCGGTAGGCCGGCTCGCCGCCGTGGTGCGGGTCGGCCCGGTAGGCCGGCTCCACCCGGTAGGTCGCCTCGACGCGGTAGGCCGGCTCGGCGCCGTACGACCCGTCGGCGGGGCGGGCGACGGCCTGCGCGCGGCCCGTCCAGCCGGTGCCGCCGGCGCGCCGGGGCAGCGGGTCCGGCGCCGGCGGCGGTGGGTCGTCGGGGCGGTGGTCCGGGTCGGGGTGCTCCGCGCCGCGTCCACCGAGCCGGGCCCGGTCGAGCAGCGCCCGCCACCGTGGTGCCGGCTCAGCCTGCCGACCCCAACCGGTTTCGCTGCCGTCCAAGGCCTCGCCCCTCCCCCAGCCCATCGATCTCCGCCTGACAGGCTACGAACGAAACCCTATTCGGACCACACCCCGGTGCGCACATCCCCCGGCGCCTCTCCTCAGCGCCCCGCCGGGTACGGGGCCCCCACCTGCACGTCTCAGGAGGTGGGAGCGGGATTCGGTGGTCCCGCCCCGGCGGCGGGCCGGCCGGCGGCCGGTGAGGATTCGGTCACCGTCGGTGCGGATTCCGACGAATCGGCCATACCGGCGCTCGGCACGAGCCCGGTGTCGGCCGGCGGCCGCGCCACGTCCCGCTGCTCCGGCAACGGCGGTGTGAACACCGTGCGGTCCAACCGGGTCACCTCCGGGGCGGGGTCGACCGCGCGGACGCCGGACCGGGCGGCCAGCGCCCGCAGGGCGTCCGGGGCGTCCCGGACCACGGCGGCGTAGACGCAGGCGCAGGCCGCCCGGTAGCCGGCCGCCTCCCGCGCCGCCACGACGGCCCCGGTGTCGTACACCCGGCGCAGCTCGGGATCGGCGGTGGCCGCCGGGGCGGCGGCGCGGGCCCGGTAGTCGGCGGCCTCCCGGTCCTTGCGCCCGGCCACCTCGGCCATCCCGGCGACCACGTCGTTTGGGACGCGCATCGCGGCGATCCGCACGATCTCGGTCTGCCGCCCGGGCACCGGCACCCGCGCCAGCACGGCGGAGACCGGGGCGCCGCCCAGCGCGGTGGCCACCTGCGCCGGCGTCAGGTACGCGGCGAACGACACGAGGGCGTAGCCGCCGGGCGCCGGGGCGTCGAGCCGGGCGAGTTCGTCGCCGGCGGCCCGCAGGTAGGCCGGGACGGAGTCCCCGTCGGCCACCCCAACCCGGGTCACCTCGCCCACCGTGCGGTCCCCCACGGGCTCGTCCCGCCGCTGCGCGACGGCGACCACCAGCACCACCAGCGCGCAGGCCAGGGCGAGCCAGGTGAGCGCGGCGGAGCGCGACCGCCGCGGCGGCCCGGTGTCGGTGCTCATCGGCGGGTCAGTCGCGGAGGATCTCCAGCGCCCGGGCCAGGTCGTCCGGGTATTCGCTGACGAAGGTGACCTCGTCGCCGGTGCGCGGGTGCGCGAAGCTCAGCGAGCGGGCGTGCAGCCACTGCCGGCTCAGCCCGAGGCGGGCGGACAGCGTCGGGTCGGCGCCGTAGGTGAGGTCGCCTACGCAGGGGTGCCGCAGCGTGGAGAAGTGCACCCGGATCTGGTGGGTACGCCCGGTCTCCAGCCGCACGTCGAGCAGGCTGGCCGAGGGGAACGCCTCGAGGGTGTCGTAGTGGGTGATGCTGGGCTTGCCGCCGGAGACCACCGCCCAGCGGTAGTCGTGGTGCGGGTGCCGGTCGATCGGCGCGTCGATGGTGCCGCGCAGCGGGTCCGGGTGGCCCTGCACCACGGCGTGGTAGCGCTTCTCCACCTCGCGGTACTTGAACGCCCGCTTCAACACCGTGTACGCCTGCTCGCTCTTGGCCACCACCATGACGCCGGTGGTGCCCACGTCGAGCCGGTGCACCACGCCCTGCCGCTCGGCGGCGCCGCTCGTGGAGATCCGGTGGCCGATCCCGGCCAGCCCGCCGATCACGGTCGGGCCGGTCCAGCCCGGGCTGGGGTGGGCGGCCACCCCGACCGGCTTGTCCACCACCACGATGTCGTCGTCGGCGTAGACCACGGTGAGGCCGGGCACGGCCTGGGGCACCACGGTCGGCGGTGCGGCCGGCGCGGGCAGCGTGACCTCCAGCCAGGAGCCCGCCTTGACCTTGTGCGAGTTGGGCCGGGCGACGCCGTCGACCAGCGCGTCCCCCGCGTCGACCAGCGCGGCCGCGGCCGTCCGGGACAGCCCGAAGAGCCGGGAGACGGCCTGGTCCAGGCGCATGCCGTCGAGCCCGTCCGGGACGGGCAGGGAACGGTGGTCGCCGCCGGCGGCGAAGGCGGAGGTCACGCGCGCTCCCGCTGCTCGGCGGGGGTCTCGTCGCCGGACCGCGCGGGGGTGGCCCGGGAGCCGTCCCGCTGCCGGCCGGTCAGCTCCAGGAACACGGCCAGCAGCACGCCGCAGACCAGTGAGCTGTCGGCCAGGTTGAACACCGGCCAGACCTGCCCGTACGGGTCGAAGAGGCTGATCATGTCGACCACGTGGCCGACGAAGTGCCCGGGGGCGCGGAAGACGCGGTCGGTGAGGTTGCCCAGCGCCCCGCCCAGCACCAGCCCGAGCGACACGGCCCAGGGCAGCGACCGCAGCCGCAGCGCCATCCACCCGATCCAGGCGATCACGCCGATGGTGATCAGCGGGAAGACCCAGGTGTGGTCGGAGCCGATGCTCCACGCGGCGCCGCTGTTGCGGGTCAGGCTGAGGTAGACCGCCCCGCCGAGCAGCGACACCGGGCCGCGCCCGGTGAGCTCCGAGAGTGCGAGCTGCTTGGTGACCAGGTCGGCGACGAGGGAGGCCAGGGCCACGCCGAGCAGCAGGCCGGTCGCCTTGCGGCGGGGCGTGCCGGCGCCCGACTCGGTGGTGCCGGACCCGGCGGGCGGTGCTGCGGTCATCTGCTCCCCATCGACGCTTGCGACGGTGGCGGTCACCGTCTGCCGTTCGGCCGCCGGGGAGCAGACGTCAGCGCCGCTCCTCCAGCTGCTTGCAGCTCACGCAGAGGGTGGCCGACGGGAAGGCGGCGAGCCGCTCCACCGGGATCGGGTTGCCGCACCGCTCACACCAGCCGTAGCCACCCTCGTCGAGACGCTCCAGCGCGCGCTCGACCTGCGTGATCCGTTCCTTGATGCTGTTGGCGAGTGAGATCTCCTGCTCGCGCTCGAACGTCTTGGTGCCCGTGTCGGCCTGGTCGTCCCCGGCCGAGTCGGTCAGCCGGTCGCGCTGCAGCTCGGTGATCTCGCTCAGCGTCTGATCGTACTCGGCGTTGAGCTCGTCCCGCCGTGCCGCCAGGGCGGCCCGGATCTTCTCGGTCTCCGCGGCGCTGCGGGTGGCCTTCGCCACCGGCTTGCGACCGGCGGTCCTGGTGTCGGCTGGCTTCGCCATCGTCAGCTCCCTCAGCCGCGTGCCGCGGCGGTCAGCGTGCGTGGGCGGGGGTCGCCGGCAACGGGCGTCCCCCATGTACAGAACGGGCGCACGGCGACAGAGGCCGCGCACTCCGGAGGGTGGCAAGAATACGGAACGTACAGGCGTCCGACAACGTGCCGCACCGTCGCACCGCAATTCAGCCCCGAACTGCCACCAATCGGGGCAAAGGGAACGCTAGCAGATCAGCCGGTCCGGTCCTCGCCGTACTCGCCAAACCACCGGGCCAGCCGACCTCGCCGGCTCACCGCCCGCAGCCGCCGCTCCGCCTCGTCCCGCACCTCCGCGGTGGCCACGATGAGCAGGCTGTCGCCGACCTTCAACCGGGTGTCCGGGCCGGGCACGAAGCCCACCCCGTCGCGCAGCACCAGCGTCACCGAGGCGCCCACCGGCAGCCGCAGCTCGTCCACGTGCACCCCGCCCAGCCGGGAGCCCGGCGGCACCTCCAGCTGGAGCAGGTCGGCCCGCATCCGCTCCAGCGGGGCCGTCTCCAGCAGGATCTCCGTGGCCTCGGCCGGCGCCGTCACCCCGAGCCGGCGGGCCGCCGGCGCCAGGGTCCCGGCCTGGAGCAGCGTGAAGATCACCACCAGCACGAAGACCGCGTCGAAGAGCCGGTCGGCGCCCGGCACCCGCAGCGAGAGCGGGATGGTGGCCAGCACGATCGGCACCGCGCCGCGCAGCCCGGCCCAGGAGAGGAAGAGCTGCTCGCGCAGCGCGAACCGGAACGGCAGCGCGGAGACCGCCACCGACAGCGGGCGGGCCAGCAGCAGCAGGGCCAGCCCGGTGACCACCGCCGGCACCACCGCCGCGTCCAGCCGGCTCGGCGACACCAGCAGGCCGAGCAGCACGAACAGCCCGATCTGGGCCAGCCAGGCCAGCCCGTCGGCGAAGCCCAGGATGGCCTGCCGGTGCGGCAACCGCGCGTTGCCCAGCAGCACACCGGCCACGTAGACGGCCAGGAAGCCGGAGGCGTGCAGCACCGAGCCGGCCGCGTACGCCAGCACCGTGAAGCCGACCACCGCGATCGGGTAGAGGCCGGCGGACGGCAGTGCGGCCCGGCGCAGCGCGTACCGGCCGGCGATCCCCGCGGCCACCCCGACCGCCGCGCCGACGCCCAGCTCGTAGCCGACCAGGAGCACCTCGTACCACCACGGGTGGGCGGCCTCCACCCCGGCCCGGGACAGCAGCAGCACCAGGATGACCACCGGCGCGTCGTTGATCCCGGACTCGGCCTCCAGGGTGGCCACCAGGCGGGGCGGCAGGCGCAGCCGGCGCAGGGTGGCGAAGACGGCCGCCGCGTCGGTGGAGGAGAGCACCGCGCCGTAGAGCAGCGCCAGCCGCCAGTCCAGGCCGAGCAGCAGGTGCACCACCACGCCGACGACCAGGATGCTGACCACCACGCCGACCGTGGAGAGCGCGGCGGCCAGGCCGAGCACCGGCCGCAGGGTGCTCCACCGGGCACTCAACCCGCCCTCCGCGATGATCACGATGAGCGCGCAGAAGCCGAGCACCCGGGTCAGCTCGACGTCGTCGAAGCGGATGCCCAGGCCGGCCTCGCCGATGGCCACCCCGAGCGCCAGGTAGGCCAGGAGGCTCGGCACGCCGAGCCGGGTCGAGAAACGCACCGCGCCCACCGCGACCAGTAGGACGGCGGCGCCGACCAGCAGCGCGACGTCGAGCCCCGGCGTCATCCGCGGCCGGTCCGCAGCCGCGTCACCCGGCCGATCCGTCGCGGAGCCGCCGGAGCACGTCGGGCAGCCCGGGGGCCGGGTGCTCGACCACGAAGAGCTTGTCCCGGCTGGCCGCGCCGGAGCGCAGGGAGACCGCCGCCGGCCGGACGCCGAGCGCCTCGGCCAGGGCGCGGCGGGCCGCCTCGGTGGCCCGGCCGTCCACCGCGGGCGCGTTCACCGCGACGACGAGGGCGGGGCCGTGCGGCCCGTCGTACCGGCCGCCGACCCGGGCCCGCGAGACGCCGGGCTTCACGCGTACGGCGACGGTGAGCGTGTCGTCCATGGTCACCATGATCAGCGCGGCCGGGCCTCGGCCAGCAGCGTGGTGGCCGGCGCGCAGCGGCCGCACGGGGTGAAGCCCAGCTCGACCGCCTCGGCGACCGGCAGCGGCTCGTCGGCCCGGCCCACCAACTGGGGGCAACCGGGCAGGTGGAAGCGGGGGTGCCCGTCGACCACCCGGACCTCGCCGTCGAGCCGGACCAGCCGGGCGACCTCACCGTCGGTGAGGAACTCCGCCGGCGGGTCGCCCTCGAACGGGCCGTCCGGCGCCGGCGAGGTGGGCGTCGGCGCGTCGGCGGCCGCCTCGGCGCGGGACGGGCCGCGCGGCGCGGGCGGCGAGTAGGGCCGGGCCGGTGGATCGACCGGATCGGGCTCGAACGGATCGGGCCCGAACGGATCGGGCTCGAACGGATCGGCCGGCGGGCCGTACGCGGCGGCCGGCGGGTCGATCACGTCGGCCGCCGGCGGCCCGGGTGGTTGCCGCCACCCGGGTCCACCGGCGCCGACCGGCGAGGTGAGGTGCGGGACCGGGACCTCCGGCTCGTCCAGGGACGGGCCGGCAGGTGCGGTCCGGCGACGCGGCCCGGTCTCCCGGCCCGCCGTGGCCCGGGCGGCGACCGCCTGGCGGGCGAACGCGACGAGGGCCACGGCGGCCAGCAGGCTGACCGCGATCGAGGTGATCAGCAGCGGGCTGGACCCAACGGCCAGCCCGGCCACCAGGAGCACGACCGCGACGAGGATGAGAAGGATGCTGGCTGCTATCACGGCTCACCCCCGGCCGCGTCGTGTCGGTCTGTGTCGCCGGTGGCCGCCGCGGGGACGGCCACCGACGCCGGGATCAGCGGCCGGACTCGAGCGAGCCCGTGCGGCCGCCGCCGTAGGAGCCGGCGAGGCCGGCGGCGGCGAGGCCGTTGCTGCCGCCGGCGGCACGTGCGCCCTCGGAGCGGTTCATCTCGACCTCGAGGCCCTGGCCGCGACCGTCGAGGTCACGCAGCTGGCTCTCCAGGTACGCCTTGAGGCGGGTGCGGTACTCGCGCTCGAACTGCTTGAGCTCCTCGATGTGCTTCTGCAGCGCGGTGCGCTTCGCGTCCAGGCCGCCCATGGCCTCCTGGTGCCGCTGGCGGGCGTCCCGCTCCAGCGCGTCGGCCTTGGCGCGGGCCTCGCGGGTGACCTCCTCGGCCTTGGAACGGGCCTCGGAGAGCAGCTGGTCGGCCTCGCGCCGGGCGTCGGACACGTGGTCGTCGGCGGTGCGCTGGGCCATCATGAGCACCCGCAGCGCCTGCTGCTCGCCGTCGGCGGCGGAGGTCGCCGGGCCACCCTGGGTGCGGACCTGCTCGAGCTCGGCCTGCATCGCGCGGGCCGCCTGCTCGGCGGCCGCCTTGTCGCGCTGCACCCGGTCGAGCTGGGCCTTGACGTCGTTGAGCTCCGCCGCGAGCCGGGCGTCGCCGCCGGGGCCGGCGGGAGCCCCGCCCCGACCGCCGCGCTCCACCTGGGCGCGCAGCTCGTTGTTCTCCTCGATCAGACGGGCGAGCTCGCGCTCGACCTCGTCCAGGAAGGCGTCGACCTCCTCCTCGTCATAGCCCCGCTTGCCGATCGGCGGCTTTTTGAAGGCGACGTTGTGGACGTCGGCCGGGGTCAGCGGCATCGAAACTCCTCGGGTCAGTTGCGGCCGCGAAAGCGCTCTGGTCAGGCAAAGGCCAGGATCAGGCGCCTAAACACGAACTCCATCAGCACGAACAGGATAACCAGGAGCACAAGGGAGGCCAGGTCGATGCTCACGGTACCAATTCGCAGTGGTGGGATCACACGCCTCAACGCGCGCAGGGGCGGATCAGTGACGCTCCACACGACTTCCAGTCCCGCGGATGCTCCACGGCCCGGTTGCCAGCGGCGTCCATAGGCCAGAACTGCGCTGAGGACAAATCGGGCCAACAACACAAGTAGGAAGAAATACAGGAGCAGATAGAGCACCTGGAACAGGATCGACAACACGGCAGGCGACGTCCCTCGGTCGTGCGGGCTAGCTCAGGCTGAAAAAGCCGCCCTCAGCGATCTTGGCCTTGTCCTCCGCGGTGACCTGGACGTTGGCCGGTGAGAGCAGGAACACCCGGTTGGTCACGCGCTCGATCGTACCGCGCAGGCCGAACGCGAGCCCGGCAGCGAAGTCGACCAACCGGCGGGCATCCGCCTCGTCCATCTCGGTGAGGTTGATGATCACCGGCACGCCGTCGCGGAAGTGCTCACCGATGGTGCGCGCCTCCCGGTAGGTGGTCGGGTGCAGCGTGGTGATCTGGTAGCGCTGCTCGTCCTCGGGCGCCACGGCCCGCTCGCGCGGCTGGGCCTGCGGCGCCAGGGCGAGGTTGTCCCGGGTGTGGTAGGTCAGCGCGCCGGACGTCTCGCCCGCGCCGGAGCGGGTGATCGACCGGACGCTGGACCGCTCGGTCCGCTCCGGCCGCTCCACCTCGGCACGGTCGGTGTCGACGCCGCGGCTCGACGCGCGCTCGCTCAGCCGGCCGCGGTCGCCGGACCGGCCCCGGCTCGCCGGCGGCTCCTCGGACTCGTCGTCCTCGTCGTCGGCGAACTCGTCCGCGTAGCGGCTCGACCGGTAGCGCGACTCGCGGTAGCCACCCTTGTCGTAGCTACCGTCCTCGTACGCCCGCTCCTCGTCCTCCTCGACGAGACCGAGCCAGACCCCCGCCTTGCGCAGTGCACCCATCCCCGCGCCCTTCCGTCCGCCGTGCGGCACGCGCCCCCGTGCCGTGTCGCTTGATCACGAGTGGACAACGATGCCCACCGGACCGGATCGGCAATCCCCTGGCGAGCGATTCGCGGTCCGCTCGCCACGGCCCCCGGCTACGGGAACGCCGTTCCTGAACAACACTGCTGTAATTTGCTTCTTTCGCGGTCAGGCTACCGCAGCGTGGGGCGCATTCCGAGCAACGCGCTGCCAACGCGGACATGTGTCGCGCCGTACCCGATCGCAATTTCCAGATCGCCGCTCATGCCCGCCGATAGCACCGTCGCACCGGGATGATCGGCGCGGAATCGCGCCGCCACCTCGGCGAGCCGGGCGAACGCCCGGTCCGGCTCCCAGCCCAGCGGAGCGACCGCCATCAGACCGGCGAGCCGCAACGCGCCGGCCCCGGCCACCGCGTCGGCCACCGGACCGAGCCCCCGGTCCGGGTCGGCCGCGTCCGGCAGCGCCCCACCACGGGCGGGGTCGCCGTCGACGCTCACCTGCACCAGCACGTCCAGCGGCCGGTCCCGGGCGGCGGCCGCGGCGCCGTCCAGGGCGGCGGCCAGCCGCACGCTGTCGACCGACTGGACCACGTCGGCGTAGCGGACCACCGAGCGGGCCTTGTTGCGCTGGAGCTGGCCGATGAAGTGCCAGCGCGGCGCCGCCCCGGCGGCGGCCGCCTCCGCGGCCTTCGGTGCGGCCTCCTGGTCGCGGTTCTCCCCCACGTCGGTCACCCCGAGCCCGGCCAGCGCGACCACGTCGGCGGCCGGGTAGGTCTTGGTCACCGCGACCAGCGTGACCTCGCCCCGGTCCCGGCCGGCCGCCGCGCAGGCGTCGGCGATGCGGGACCGGACCCGGGCGAGGCCGGCCGCGAGCTCGGCGCGACGGTCGGGTCGCACCGTGGTCGGTGAGTCGGTCATCGGTGCGGCTCAGGACCCGTTCTTGAGGAAGTCCGGAACGTCCACGTCGTCGAACAGCACCCGGCGCGGCGACTGCTGCGGGGCCGGCATGGTGGCCGGCGGGCTCACCGGCGCGTTCGCCTGGGTCGGCGGGTTCTGGTTGGTCTTGCGGGACGGCTCGACCGCCTTGTAGGCCGGCGCACCCCCGTCGAAGCCCGCCGCGATCACGGTCACCCGCACCTCGTCGCCGAGCGCGTCGTCGATGACCGCGCCGAAGATGATGTTGGCGTCCGGGTGGGCCGCGTCGGTGACCAGCTGGGCCGCGTCATTGATCTCGAACAGGCCCAGGTCGGAGCCACCGGCGATGGAGAGCAGCACGCCCCGCGCGCCGTCCATGCTCTGCTCCAGCAGCGGGCTGGAGATGGCCGCCTCGGCCGCCTCCACGGCGCGGTTCTCGCCGCGGGCGCTGCCGATGCCCATGAGCGCGCTGCCCGCGCCGCTCATGACGCTCTTCACGTCGGCGAAGTCCAGGTTGATCAGACCCGGCGTGGTGATCAGGTCGGTGATGCCCTGGACACCGGAGAGGAGCACCTGGTCCGCCGTGCGGAAGGCGTCCATCATGGAGATGTTGCGGTCACCGAGCGCGAGCAGCCGGTCGTTCGGGATCACGATGAGCGTGTCGCACTGGTTGCGCAGCTCCTCGATGCCGGACTCGGCCTGCACCTGGCGGCGCTTGCCCTCGAACGAGAACGGCCGGGTGACCACGCCGATGGTGAGCGCGCCGAGCTTGCGGGCGATGTTGGCCACCACCGGCGCGCCGCCGGTGCCGGTGCCGCCGCCCTCACCGCAGGTCACGAAGACCATGTCGGCGCCCTTGAGCACCTCCTCGATCTCGTCGCGGTGGTCCTCGGCGGCGTTCTTGCCGACGTCCGGATTGGCGCCGGCGCCCAGGCCGCGGGTCAACTCCCGGCCGACGTCGAGCTTGACGTCGGCGTCGCTCATGAGCAACGCCTGCGCGTCGGTGTTGATCGCGATGAACTCGACGCCCTTGAGCCCAACCTCGATCATCCGGTTGACGGCGTTCACGCCACCGCCCCCGATGCCGACGACCTTGATGACCGCCAGGTAGTTGTGCGGAGGTGTCATCTCCGGTCCTTTCCCTTCGAGATTGGCATGGGCCGACCCCACACGGCTTGGCCAAGACCAGCGGCAGAGCATTCCCCAGCGATTCCGACGGCTGAAACCCTCACCCTCTACTAGAGGCTTAGAGCTATGTCAACCACTGATCTCTTCGGGGCAACGTATGCGCCGCCGCGCGCTGAACCAAGGACCCTTCCGGCGTGTCGCCCGGGGAGCGGGCCGGCTCACGTCGACCGACCGGCGGATCACTGGAAGGTGACCACGTCCGGAGCGCTGACGTCGATCGTGTCGGCCTTCCGACCCAGCAGGGCGGTGGCCACTTTGGACTTGTCCGCGCTGCGGGTGGCGTCGCCCCAGACCACCTTCCGGTCCTCGCGCAGCAGCAGGGTGATCCGGGCCAGCCCGGCCACGTCCACCGCGACCAGCTCGGCGCGCAGCTTCGGGCTGAGCGCGGCGAGCACGGCCAGCCCGGCCCGGGTGCCGGGATCGTCGGGAGCCGGCCTGCCGACCCGGACGACCGGCAGCCCGGCGGGTGCCTGGTCCAGGTTCTGGAAGACCACGCCGGCCCGGTCCACGACCGCCCAGCGCTCGCCCTGCGGCACCGCGGCCACCGGGGTCCGCTCCACCACCCGGACCACCAGGGCGCCCGGCCAGTCCCGCTCCACCGTGGCCCGCTCCACCGCGGCGAGCGTGCCGACCCGGCGGGCCGTCGCGGCCAGGTCCACCCGGGCCAGCGGAGCGTCGTCCGGCACGGCCGCGGCGTCGCGCACCTCGACCGGGGTGACCAGCGTGGCGCCGACCACCCGCACCTCCCGGACACCGAACAGGCCGGTGCCCAGCACGGTCCAGGCGACCAGCCCGGCGATCGCCAGCACGGCGGCGGCGACCGCCCAGGGCAGCGCCGCGCGCATCCGCCGCTGCCGGGCCCGGGCCATGAAACGCCGGGTGGACGGGGGTACGGCGTCCGCGCTCGCCCGGACCAGCTGCCACCGGCGGGCCGGGCTGCGGCGGCCGGCCCCGCCGTCCTGGCCGGGGGTGCGGCCACGGGCCGGGCCGGGGCTCATCCGGCCGTGGCCGCCGCGCCGTCCGGGTCGACGCCGGTGCCGATCGCCGCGGCGTCACCGCTCCGGGCCAGCAGGGCGTCGAGCAGCTGGTCGCCCATCAGCGAGATCGGCGGCGCACCCATGGTCACCACCACGTCGCCGGGCCGGGCCCGGCGGGCCACCTCGGCCGGCACGTCGTCCCACGCCTCGACGAAGACCTTCCGGTCCGCCGGCAGCGGCACCACCTGCAGCAGCGCGGCCGAGCCCTCGCCGGGCTGGCGCAGCTCGCCCGGGCCGAAGACCTCCAGCAGCACCAGCTCGTCGGCGATGCCGAGAGCGGCGGCGATCTCCGCCTGGAGGTCGCGGGTGCGGTACAGCCGGTAGGGCTGGAACACCACGATGAGCCGGCCCTCGCCGGCCACCTCCCGCAGCGTCTGCAGGGCCAGCGTCATCGAGGTCGGGTGGTAGGCGTACTCGTCGTAGACCAGCACGCCGTCCGCGACACCCTTGCGCTCGAAGCGCCGCCGCACACCGGGGAACGCGCCGAGCGCGGCCTCCGCCGCCGTGAGCGGCAGCTCCAGCAGGTACGCGGCGAGCACCGCGGAGGCGCTGTTGAGCCCCATGTGCCGGCCCGGCACCGGGAGCCGGATCTCGCCCAGCGACCGGCCCTCGATCTCGGCCAGGTAGCGCACCCCCTGCGCCGACGAGGCCATCTCGCTGAGCTTCAGGTCGGCGTCGGCGGACTCGCCGTACGTCCACACCCTGCGCCCCTCGGCCCGCAGCGTCTCGGCCAGCCGCCGCCCGCCCGGGTCGTCGGCGCAGGTGACGATGAAGCCCTCCGGGTCGGTGAGCCGGGCGAACTCGGCGAAGGTCGCCTCCAGGTTGGCCAGGTCGCCGTAGGTGTTGAGGTGGTCCGCCTCGATGTTCGTGATGATCGACACGTACGGGCGGTAGATGAGGAACGACCGGTCGCTCTCGTCCGCCTCGACCACGAAGTACTCGCCGGTGCCGTGGTGCGCGCCGGAGCCGACCTCGGAGATCTCGCCGCCGATCACGAAGGACGGGTCGGCGCCGGCCTGCTGGAGCACCATGGTGACCATCGAGGTCGTGGTGGTCTTGCCGTGGGTGCCGGCGACCGCCACGGTCCGGCGGCCGGTCATCGCGGCGGCCAGGGCCTCGGAGCGGTGCAGCACCCGGAGCCCGCGCCGGCGGGCCTCGGCCATCTCCAGGTGGTCCTGCGGGATGGCCGAGGAGTAGACGACCGTGTCCACGCCGTCGAGGTTCGTCGCCTCGTGGCTCATGTGGATGGTGCCGCCCAGCGCCCGCAGGCCGGCCAGGGAGGGCCACTCCCGCAGCTCGCTGCCGGAGACCGGCAGGCCCCGGGTGAGGAAGAGCCGGGCCAGGCCGCTCATGCCGACGCCGCCCACCCCGATGAGGTGGATCCGGCCCAGGTCCTCCGCGGTCATCGTGCCGGCGGGGGTGAACTGCGCGGTGTTCATGCGACGTACCTTCCGGTCGCGGCGGCCCGCATCAGCGGGACACCGCCTCGTAGACGAAGTTCAGCAGTGCCACGTCGCCGTCGCGCCGCCCGTACGCGGCCGCGGCGGTGCCCATCGCGGCGAGCCGCTGCGGGTCCCGGATCAGCGGGATCACCGTGCGCTCCACCCAGGCGGGGGTCACCTCGGCGTCGTCGACGAGCAGCCCGCCGCCGGCCTCCACCACGGGCAGGGCGTTGCGCTTCTGCTCCTGGTTGCTGTGCGGGTAGGGCACGTAGATCGTGGGCAGGCCGATGGCGGCCACCTCGGCGCAGGTCATGGCGCCGCCACGGCCCAGCATCAGGTCGGCGGCCGCGTAGCCCAGCTCCATCTCGGACAGGTAGGGCAGGGTCACGTACGGCACCGGCAGGTCGGTGGGGACGGAGACCGGCTCGTTGCGGGCGCCGATCACGTGCAGCACCTGCACGCCGTTGCGGGCCAGCTCCTTGGCCGCCCCGGAGACCGCCAGGTTGATCGAGCGGGCGCCCTGCGAGCCGCCGGCCACGAAGAGCACCGGCAGGTCGGGACGGAGCCCGAAGTGGGCACGGGCGGCGTTGCGCACGGCGGCCCGGTCCAGCCCGGCGATGCCCCGGCGCAGCGGCACCCCGACCACCCGGGCGTCGCGCAGCGACTCGGCCTGCGCCGGCTGGTGCGGGAAGCCGACCGCGACGTTCTTGGTGAACTTCATCCCGAGCCGGTTGGCGACGCCCGGCGGCACGTTCACCTCGTGGATGACGATGGGCAGCTCGCGCCGCCACGCGGCCAGGTAGCCGGGGACCGAGACGTACCCGCCGAACCCGATCACGACGTCGGCCTGCACCTCGTCGAGCACCTTGCCCGCCGCGCGGGCCGCCTTCCACATCCGGTCCGGCGTGCGCACCAGGCTCATGTTGACCGAGCGGGGCAGCTGGTAGGCCGGGATCTGGCGCAGGTCGTAGCCGGCCGGCGGGATCAGCTCGTTCTCCAGCCCCTTGGGTGTGCCGAGGCAGGTGATCCGGACGCTCGGGTCGTGTCGGCGCAGGCAGTCGGCGAAGGCGAGCAGCGGGTAGATGTGCCCACCCGTACCGCCCCCGCAGAGCACCACCGAACGCAGCGGACCCATCAGCGTCTCCTCTCGCTCGCCGTGCCGGCGCGCGCCCGGTCGGACCGGGCGCCGCGGGCCGCGGCCTGGTCGTCCTGCCGTCGCGGGCGGGACCGGGGCACGAACCCTCGGTCCGCCGGTGGCGACGCCGGGCGGCGGCGCCGGCCGGGAAGCGGCGGCAACGGGGCCCACACTAGTCGGACCCACCGGGCCGGCGGACGGGCATGCAGGGCCCGGGCCGCGTCCGGTTCGGCCCGGGCGAAGGAGGCGAGCATCCCGACCGCGGCCAGGGTCACCACGAGGGCGCTGCCGCCGTCGGAGATGAAGGGCAGGGGTACGCCGGTGAGCGGCAGCAGCCCGGTGACCCCGCCGATGTTGATGACGGCCTGGCCGACCAGCCAGGCGGTGACCCCGGCGGCGGCGAGCCGGCGGAACGGATCCTCCACGCGGCGGGCGATCCGCAGCCCGGAGTACGCCAGCACGGCGAAGAGCACCAGCACCACCGTGCAGCCGACCACCCCCAGCTCCTCGGCGATCACCGCGAAGATGAAGTCGTTGTGGGCCTCGGGCAGCCAGCCGAACTTGGCGCTGCTCTTGCCGAGTCCGACGCCGAACCAGCCGCCGTTCTCCAGCGCGAAGCGGGCCTGGACGAGCTGGTAGCAGTTCGGCAGCTGCTCGTCGAAGCAGGTCTTCGGGTCGGGCGGGTCGAGGAACGAGGTGAGCCGCCCCAGCCGGTAGTTGTCGGCGTCCCGGGACCCGGAGCCGGCGCCGAGCGACGCGGCGGCGACCAGCAGGCCCACGCCGGCCAGGCCGACCGCGGAGAGGGCGGCGAACACCCGCATCCGCACCCCGGCCGCCCAGAGCATCCCGACCACCAGGGCGAGCAGGCACAGCATGCTGCCCAGGTCGTTGTAGCCGACCAGCACGAAGAGCAGGCCGACCACCGGGAACAGCGGGGTGGCCAGCTCCTTCCACCAGCCGAGCGCGGCGCCCTTGCGGGCCAGCACGTGCGCGCCCCAGAGCACCAGCGCGAACTTCGCCACCTCGACGGGCTGCACCGAGATCGGGCCGACGTAGAGCCAGAGCAGCTCGGCCTTGAGCGGGCCGAGCGACGTGACGCGGAACAGCGCCTCCAGCGCGACCAGCAGGTTGAGGACCAGCAGGAGCACCACGGCCACGCCGAGGAAGGGCCGGGCCACCGCCCGGAACGTCCGGCCGGGCAGCCGTTGGCAGGCCCAGAAGGCGACGATCCCGATCACCGCGAAGATCGTCTGCTTGACCAGGGACGCCGTGGCGTTCCCCTCCTCGGCGTAGTCCTTCACGCTGGTGGCGGAGAAGACCATGGTCAGGCCGATCAGCAGCAACAGCCCGGCGCTGGAGAGCAGCAGGTAGTAGGAGGCCAGCGGCCGGGCCAGCAGGCCGCGCAGCGCGGCCAGCCCGCCGGCCGCGTCCAGCCCGAGCAGCGGCCCGGGCGGGTCGGCCGGACGGGTCGCCGCGGGCGGCCGCCGGGCCTGCGTCTCGGTCGCGCCCTCGGTGTTTCTCGCCTCCCCCACCCGCCCATCATGGCGGCTCGACCCGCCCGCCCGTGGCGCAACCGCCCGGTCGGCGTGTCGGAACGCGAAACGGCGGGACCCCTGGTAACGCCCAGGGATCCCGCCGTGACGCAGGGGCAGCGGTCAGCTCATCGCGGCGAGGAACTCGCTGTAGAACAGGCCCAGCGCGATGGCCACGCCGATGCCGGCGATGATCCAGAACCGGACCACGATGTTGACCTCGCTCCAGCCGGCCAGCTCGAAATGGTGCTGGAGCGGTGACATACGGAACACCCGTTTGCCGGTGGTGCGGAACGAGATGATCTGGATCACCACGGACATCGTGATGATCACGAAGAGGCCGCCGATGATCGGCAGCAGCAGGATGGTCCGGGTGGACATCGCCATGCCGGCGATCAGCCCGCCCAGGCCCAGCGCGCCGGTGTCGCCCATGAAGATCCGGGCCGGCGAGGTGTTCCACCACAGGAAGCCCACGCAGGCGCCGGCCGCCGCGCCCGCGATCAGGGCGATCTCCAGCGGGTCCCGGACCGTGTAGCAGTACGCCCCGGCGGGGTAGTTCGGGTCGGCGCACCAGTGCCGGTACTGCCAGAACGCGATGAGCGCGTACGCGGCGAGGACCATCACCGAGGCGCCGGTGGCCAGGCCGTCGAGGCCGTCGGTGAGGTTCACCCCGTTGGTCGCCGCCATCACCACCAGGATGATCACGATGACCGCGCCGATCTTGCCGATCTCCAGGGCCGGGATGTCCCGGATGAAGCTCAGCATGGTGCTGCCGACGGTCTCCGTGTTGGTCGCGTTGCCGCGGACGTCGGTCATGCTGCTCGGGAAGTAGAGCGCCACCACGCCGAAGATCGCGCCGACCAGGATCTGGCCGGCGAGCTTCCCGCGCTTGTTGAGGCCGCCGCTGTGCCGCTTGCGGACCTTCAGGAAGTCGTCGATGAAGCCGACGGCGCCGGAGAACACCATGAGCCCCAGCAGCACCAGCGCCGTGATGGTCGGCTCGACCTGGGCGATCTGCGCGTCCGGCAGGGTGGTCAGGGCCAGGTGGCCGGCGACGTACGCGATCACCGTGGCCAGGATGAAGACCACGCCGCCCATGGTGGGCGTGCCCTTCTTGCCCTGGTGCATGGCCGGGCCCTCGGCCCGGATCGGCTGGCCGGCCTTGAGCCGGGTGAACACCTTGATCGCGATCGGGGTGCAGAAGAGCGAGATGAGGAAGGCGACCCCGATGGCGACGATCACCGCCCTCATGCGGCCGGGCCCTTCTCGGCGTCCGCGCGCAGCGCGTCGGCCACCTCCCAGGTGCGGTACCGGGAGCCCTTCACCAGCACCACGTCACCCGGACGTAGCTCGCTCCGCAGCACCTCGACGACCGCCGCCTGATCGGTGAGCAGCACCGACTCTCCTCCCCAGTTGCTTACCGCTGTCGCGCCTTCGTGGATCGGCGCCGCCGACTCGCCCACCACGAGCAGCCGGTCGACCCCCAGTTCGGCCGCCAGGCGGCCGACCTGCTGGTGCCCCTCCCGTTCGAAGTCGCCCAACTCGGCCATGTAGCCGAGCACCGCGACGGTACGCCCCGTACCGCGCATGCTCGCCAGTGCCCGCAGCGCCACGCCGGTCGAAGCCGGGTTGGCGTTGTACGAGTCGTCGATCACAGTCACCTCGTCGGGGCGCTCGAACACGTCCATCCGGCGGGTGGAGACCAGGCCCAGCTCGCCCAGGGCCACCGCCAGGTCGGCCGGCGGCAGGCCCAGCTCGCGGGCGACCGCCGCGGCGGCCAGCGAGTTGGACACCTGGTGCCGGCCGGTCAGCCCGAGCCGCACCGGGGCGCTCCCCTCCGGCGTGACGAGGGTGTACGACGGACGGCCCCGCCCGTCCAGCGTCACGTCGACCGCGCGCACGTCGGCCCGCTCGGACTCGCCGTAGCGGACCACCCGCGCCGAGGTGCGCGCCGCCATGGCGTCGACCCGGGGGTCGTCGGCGTTGAGCACGGCCAGCCCGTCGGCGGGCAGCGCCTCGACCAGCTCGCCCTTGGCCAGCGCGATGGTCTCCACCGAGCCGAACTCGCCGATGTGCGCGACACCGACGTTGAGCACCACCGAGATCCGGGGCGGCACCACCTCGCACAGGTAGCGGACGTGCCCCACCCCGCGGGCGCCCTTCTCCATCACGAGGTAGCGCGTCTCCGGGCCGGCCTGCAACGCCGTGTACGGGTGCCCCAGCTCGTTGTTGAACGAGCCGGGCGGCGCCACGGTCGGGCCGAGCCGGACGGCCAGCTGGGCGATCAGGTCCTTGGTGGTGGTCTTGCCGGAGGAACCGGTCAGCCCGATGACGGTCAGGCCGGGCAGCCGGTCGACCACCGTGCGGGCCAGCCGCCCCATGGCGTCGAGCGCGTCGCCGACCAGCACCATCGGCACGCCGGGCACCTCGCGGGTGCCGAGCACGGCCACCGCGCCGGAGGAGACCGCGCCGGCCGCGTAGTCGTGCCCGTCCACCTTCTCGCCCGGGAAGGCGACGAAGAGGCCGCCGGGGGTGACCTTGCGGGAATCGAACTCCACCGAGCCGGTCACCCGGGCGTCCGGATCGGCCGCGATGAGCCGGCCGTCGACCGCGGCCGCCACCTCGGCCAGGGTCAGCGGGATCATCGCTGCCCCACCAGGTCGCCGAAGCGGGCGCGCAGCGCCTCTGCCAGCTCCACCCGGTCGTCGAACGGCAGCACCTCGCCGTTGATCTCCTGGCCGCGTTCCTGGCCCTTGCCCAGCAGCGCCACGATGTCCCCCGGTTCCGCCACCCGGACCGCCTCCTCGATCGCGGCCCGCCGGCCGGGCGCCTCGATGATCCGCGCGCCGGTGCCCGCCGCGTACGCGCCGGCCAGCACCTCGGCCCGGATCGTGGCCGGGTCCTCGGTGCGCGGGTTGTCGTCGGTCACCAGCACCACGTCGGCGCCCCGCGCGGCGGTGGCGCCCATCACCGGCCGCTTGCCCCGGTCCCGGTCACCGCCGGCGCCCAGCACGCAGATCAGCCGGCCGCCGGTCAGGCCGCGCAGCGCCACGAGGACCGCCTCGATGGCGTTCGCCTTGTGCGCGTAGTCCACGACCCCGCGTACCGGGGCGTCCCCGCTGACCAGTTCCAGCCGGCCGGGCACCCCGCCGCAGGCCGCCACCCCGCTGGCCGCGGTGGCCGGGTCGACCCCGGCGGCCACCAGGATGGCGACGGCCAGCAGCGCGTTGGCCACGTTGTGCCGGCCGGGCAGGGCCACGCCGGTGGGCAGGGTGATGCCGTCCGGGCCGTGCACGGTGAAGTGCTGTGCGTAGCCCTCGCCGCCGACGCCGTCGGCCCACCAGGTGGCGGTCGGGTCGCCGGCCGCCGAGTAGGTGACGGTCGCCGGCTTGCGCAGCGGCCGCAGCGCCGGGTCGTCGTGGTTGAGCACCTCGACCCGGCAGCGCCCGTCGAAGAGCTTCGCCTTGGCGGCGAAGTAGTCCGCCTCGTCGGCGTGGAAGTCCAGGTGGTCGGAGCCGAAGTTGGTGTAGCCGCCGACGTCGAACCGGACCCCGCCGACCCGGCCCATGGCCAGGGCGTGGCTGGAGACCTCCATGACCACGGTGTCGACCCCCTGCTCGCGGGCCACCGCCAGCATGGCGTGCAGGTCGGTCGCCTCGGGCGTGGTCCGGACGCTGTCGATCACCAGGTCGCCGAGGCGGGTCTCCACCGTGCCGATCAGGCCGGTGGTGTGCCCGGCCGCGCGCAGCCCGGACTCGATGAGGTAGCTCGTGGAGGTCTTGCCGGCGGTGCCGGTCACGCCGATCATGGTCAGCCCGGCGGTCGGGTCGCCGTAGGCGGTGGCGGCGACCTCGCCGAGCACCGCCCGGGGGTCCTCGACGACCAGCACGGGCAGGCCCGCTCCGGCGGCCAGCGCGACGCCGGCCGGGTCGGTCAGCAGGGCCACCGCGCCGGCTCCGGCCGCGGCGGCGGCGAACTCCGCGCCGTGCCGGCGGGCACCGGGCAGGGCCGCGTACAGGTCGCCGGGGCGGACCTCCTGGCTGGCGTGGGTCACCCCGGTGACGGCCACCTCGGCGGCCCCCTCCGGCGGCGCGACGGCCAGCCGGGCGGCGAGGTCGCCGAGCCGGACGGGATTCACGGTGGCGGGTCGTGGATTGCCGGGCACGGCGTCAGACCCTACCCGGTCGTCCGGTTCCGACCGCACAGCCGCCCCGGTGGTTCGTCGCCACTCACCGATCATGTCCCGCCCCGCCGGTTCAGTGCGGAAAGACCTCGAACTTCGGGGACTTGTTGGTCGCCGAGGGCGGCACCCGGTAGTGCCGGAGAGTGAAGGACATCATCTCCCGGAAGGCCGGCGCGGCCACCGCCCCGCCCTCGCCGCCCGGGCTCCAGGCGAAGACCGCCACCACATACCGGGGCTTCTCCGCCGGGGCCATCCCGATGAACGAGGCCACATCGCCGGGCTGGCGCTTGCCGTTCTCGTAGCGCAGGCCGGTGCCGGTCTTGCCGGCCACCCGGTAGCCGGGCACAGCGGCGGCCAGGCCGGTGGCCCGCCCGTCCGGACCGTCGACGGTGGTGACCGCCTCCAGCATCCGGCGCAGCGCGGCCGCGTTGGCCGGGCTGAGCACCGAGCGGGTGACCGGGGCGGCGGCCGGCTTCTTCTTCCCGTCCGGGCCGATCACCTGCTTGATCAGGTGCGGCTGCACGTACCTGCCGTCGTTGGCGATGGCGGCGTACGCCGCGGCCATCTGCAACGGGGTGGCGTCCACGCTGTGCCCGATCGGCACCGACCCGTACGACGAGTCGCTCCACTGGTCGGCCGGGAGCAGCCGTCCGCTGGCCTCCCCCGGCATGCCCTCACCGGTGGGCTGGCCCAGCCCGAACCGCTTCTGGTAGTCGATCAGGCGATCCGGGCCCAGCTTGTCGGCGATCTTGATGGTGCCGACGTTGGAGGAGAAGGCGAGCATCCCCGGGATGCTCATCGTCCGCCCGTTGGCCGGGTGGGTGTCGCTGAAGGGCGTGTCGCCCTTCTGGATGCTGTTCGCCACCGGGAAGGTGGTGTCCGGGGTGATGACGCCCTCCTGGAGGGCCGCGCCGTAGGTGATCGCCTTGTGGATCGAGCCCGGGTCGACGATGAAGCTGGTGGCGGCGTCCTCGCGGTCGGCCGGAGAGTTGACCCTGGTGGGGTCGGCCGCGTTGTAGGTGGGGTAGCTGGCCTGGGCCAGCACGTCGCCGGTGCCGACCTCGATGACCACGGCGGCGCCCACGCTGTTCCGGGTCCCGGCCATCCCGTCGGACAGGATCCGCTGCGTCTGGAACTGGAGGTCGCGGTCGATCGTGAGCTCCAGCGAACTGCCCGGTTGCGCCGGGGTGGTCTGGCTGTAGCCGCCCGGGATGGGCGCGGCCAGGTCGCCCTGCCCCACCTCGTACCGCTTCCGGCCGGGCTTGCCCTCGAGGACGTCGTCGTACTTCGCCTCCAGCCCCTCGAGCCCGGTCATGTCCTGGCTGACGAAGCCGATGAGGTTGGCGGCCAGGTCGCCGCCGGGCACCTCGCGCCGCTCGTCGCGGTGCACGCCGATGCCGGCCAGGTCCAACGCCATGATCTGCTTGGCCCGGTCGATGTCGACGCCGCGCGCCAGGTACTCGAACTGCGACCAGCCGCCGCCGGGCAGCTTGCGGGCCTTCATTTTCCCGGCCAGCTCGGAGGCGGGCACGCCGAGCAGCGGGGACAGCAGCTTGGCGGTGGCGACCGGGTTCTTGACCTGGGTCGGGTCGGCGAAGACGTACCGCGCCTCGACGCTGTGCGCCAGCGGGGCGCCGGTGCGGTCGTAGATCGCCCCGCGCGGGGCCGGCAGCTCGACCACGGCGAGCCGGCTGTCCAGCCCGCCGTCGGCGTACGCCGGGGTGCTGGCGGCCTGCAGGTAGACCAGCCGGATGCCGATGGTGGTGAAGAGCGCCAGCACGAGCAGCGTGCCGAGCCGCAGCCGGCGGCGCGGGTCGGCGAGCTTCGGCGGGCGGCGCGGCTTGCGGACCGGCCGCCGGGCGGCGGCCGGCCGCGCGGGGCGGCGCGGTCCGGGGCGGCGCCGCGGCGGCGCCGGCTCGTCGTCGTCGAACGGCTCGCGCACCGGCCGGGCGGAGACGGTCCGCACCACCCCGGCCCGGCCGCCGGACGCGGTCTCCCGGCGGCCGGCGCGGGTCGCCCCGGTGCGGCCGCCGTCGAGCACCTGCAACGCCGGGCGGAACGGATCGCCGGAGCGGCTGCTGCGCGGGGTACGCCGTTGCTCGGCGCCCCCACCGGCACGGGCCGCGCCGCCGCCCTCCCGGATGGTCCGGCCCCGCGGTGTGTACGCCCGGGCGTCGGAGATCCCGCCGACGCCCGGCTCCCGGTGCTCGTCGCCCCGGGACGAGCCGCGCCGGGAGCCCTTGGCGTCCCGGCGCGGTTCATCCGATCTCGGCGGCACTGCTCAGCCTCCGTTGCCCTGCTGGCTGGTGATCGCCGGCGCCCCCTCCACCGGGTGCGGGACGCCGATCACCTTCCCGTCCGGCAGCCGGATGTAGGCCAGCTCGTCGGAGTCGACCAGGCCCAGCTTGCGGGCGTTGGCGGTCAAATTGCCGGGCGCCTTCTGGTCGGCGATCTCCTTCTCCAACTGCTGCTGGTCGACGTCGAGCTTCGCCTGCTGCTGCTGGAGCTTCTCCAGCTTGAAGGCGTTCTCGTTGATCTTGGTGTTGACCGCCAGGATGCCGAGCACCCCGCCGACCACGAGCACCAGGATCAGCCCGACGAACGGCGCCCGCGGCACGCGGACCGGCGGCGGCGGGGCGACCCGCAGCCGCGGCGAGGTGTCGCCGGTGCTCCGGGCCCGCTCGGCCGGCCGCAGCGCGGCACTGCCCTGGGTCGGGAACTCGCGCGCCCCCCGGGCGCGAGCCTCCCCCCGGCGGTCCGGCCGGTCGGCCGCCGCCGTCGACGTGGTGCCGCGCGGGGCACGCTGCGCCGCGGTCCGGCCCCCCGACCGCGGTGCGCGCTGCCCGATGCCGGTGTCCCGGCCGTCGCGCTGGTTGACGTTCATGTCCCCTCCCCCTCTTCGTCCGTCCCGTTCCCGTCCCCCGGCGCCGACCGCGGGTCCGTTCCGGACCCCGGTGACCCCGTCCCCGGTTGGTGCATCGCCTTCACCCGGCGGCGGTACCGTTCGCGGTCGGTACGCCCCTGCCGGGTCGCCTCCGGGTCGAGCCGTTCCGCGGCCCGCAGCCGCACCGAGGCGGCACGCGGGTTCGCCGCGACCTCGGCCTCCCCGGGCAGCTCCGCGCCCCGGCTGAGCAGCCGGAACGTCGGACCCGACCCGGGCAGTTCGACCGGGAGGTCGACCGGGCCCTTACTGCGGACCCGGTCGGCGAGCGCCTGCTTGGTGAGCCGGTCCTCCAGCGAGTGGTAGGACAGGACCACCATGCGGCCGCCCACGGTGAGCTTGTCCAGAGCGGCCGGCAGCGCCGTCTCCAGCGCTGCCAGTTCTCTGTTTACCTCGATCCGTAAAGCCTGAAACGTTCTCTTTGCCGGGTGTCCCCCGGTTCGTCGGGCTGGTGCCGGAATGCTCTCCCGGACCAGCTCGGCCAGTCGCGCCGACGAGGTGATCGGCGTGCGCTCGCGCTCGCGGATGATCGCCGAGGCGATCCGCCCGGCGAACTTCTCCTCGCCGTACACCCGCAGCACCCGGGCCAGGTCCGGGTGGGCGTAGGTGTTGACCACCTCCTCGGCGGTCACCCCCCGGGTCTGGTCCATCCGCATGTCCAGCGGCGCGTCCTGCGCGTACGCGAACCCGCGGTCGGGCGCGTCCAGTTGCAGGGACGAGACGCCGAGATCGAACAGGATCCCGTCGATCGCCGGGTAGCCCAGCCGGTCGAGCACCTCGGGCAGCTCGTCGTAGACGGCGTGCTCCAGGTGGATCCGGTCGGCGAACCGGGCCAGCCGGACCCGCGCGTGGGCGAGGGCCTCGGTGTCCCGGTCCAGGCCGATGAGCACCGTGTCCGGGTGCGCCTCGAGCACCGCCTCGGCGTGCCCGGCCAGGCCGAGCGTGGCGTCGACATGAACGGTGCGGCCGGGCCGGCCCAGCGCGGGGGCCAGCAACTCGAGACACCGCTCGAGCAGCACCGGCACGTGCGTGCCGCGTAGCTCCCCCATCTCGACCCCCACTGGTTGAAACCCGATTCCGTCCTTGTGTCCGTCGTCGTCACGGCGCCTCGTCATACCGCCAGATCCCCATCCGCTCCCGCCCGCCGGAGGCCGCGGCCCTCCGTATCGGATCGTGCGCCTGGCACCGGGGAAGGGGTGCCAGGAACTCGAAAGCGGCTGGAGATCTCGCAGTACGTCGGGCGCCGTCACGCCCTACAGACCGCCGGGCAGCACCCCCTCCTCGATGTCGGCGAAGTCGTCTTCGCTCTCCGCGAGGTAGGCCTCCCAGGCCGCCCTGTCCCAGATCTCCACCCGGGTGCTCGCCCCGATCACGACCAGCTCGCGGTCGAGCGCGGCGTACGACCGGAGGTGCCCGGGGATGGTCACCCGTCCCTGCTTGTCCGGCACCTCGTCGTGCGCGCTCGCGAAGAAGACCCGGCTGTAGGCCCGGGCCGCCTTGCTCGTCATCGGCTGCGCGCGCAACTGGTCGGCGATCCGCTGGAACTCGGGCATCGGGAAGACGTAGAGGCAGCGCTCCTGCCCTTTGGTGATCACGACACCCCCCGCCAGCTCATCCCGGAACTTCGCCGGAAGGATCAACCGGCCTTTGTCGTCCAGGCGCGGAGTGTGAGTGCCGAGGAACATCGGCCCAACCCCCTCGCCCTGAGCGGCGTTCGCGGCGCCGCTGACCCCCCGGGCCGGTGTGGCCCTCCCGGCCTCACCATCGCGCCCCACTCTACTCCACTTCCCTCCACCCGCAACCGGAAACGCCCGCGTGGCGCGTCGTTTGCGCGCGCAAAACAGCACGTCAACGGGGGTGGGGCCGAGTGGAGGGCCCCGGCGCGCCCCGTGGGCGGTCCGCTTCCCGACATTGATCGACTCCGTCCGGCGGACCGCGCGGTGGCCGTCCGCCGGAGCTCCCCGGCCGAACGGATCGCCGTCGGCGGCGATCTGGGGGGCCCGGTGGTCCGGTAACCTCGCTCGGGTGACGGACGCGAAGATGCCCCTGCGGGCAAAGGTGGCCAGCTCCGTGTCGCGGACCGCCGCGGCGCTGTCGCGGGCCGCGGGTCGTGGCGACGGCTCGGTCATCGGCGGGTGGATCGGCCTCAAGATCGACCCGGACCTGCTCGCCCACCTCTCGGCCGGGCGGGCCATCGCCCTGGTGTCCGGCACCAACGGCAAGACCACCACCACCCGGCTCACCACCGCCGCCGTCGGCGTGCTCGGCCGGGTCGCCACCAACTCCTTCGGCGCCAACATGCCCACCGGGCACACCTCGGCGCTGGCCAAGGCCGGCAGCACCCCCTACGCGGTGCTGGAGGTGGACGAGCACTACCTCGCCCAGGTGCTGGAGGCCACCGAGCCGCACGTCGTGGCGCTGCTGAACCTCTCCCGCGACCAGCTGGACCGGGCCAAGGAGGTCGCCATGATGGCGCAGCTCTGGCGCGCCGCGCTGGTCCGGCACACCGACGTGCGGGTGGTCGCCAACGCCGACGACCCCATGGTGGTGTGGGCCGCCACCCCGCCGGCCGACCCGGCCCAGGGCCACGTCCCGCCGCACGTCACCTGGTTCAGCGCCGGTCAGCGCTGGCACGACGACTCCTGGGTCTGCCCCGAGTGCGGCTCCACCATCCAGCGCTCCGGCGAGCAGTGGTGGTGCACCGGTTGCCCGCTGCGCCGCCCCCAACCGCAGTGGACCGTCGAGGACGACGGGGTGCTCGACCCCAGCGGCGCCTGGCACAAGGTGCAGCTCCAGCTCCCCGGAAAGGTCAACCTCGGCAACGCGGCCACCGCCCTGGCCGTCGCCGCCGAGTTCGGGGTACGCCCCGTGGACGCGGTCTCCCGGCTCGGCTCGGTCACCTCGGTGGCCGGCCGCTACGCCCAGGTCGACCGGGACGGGCGCAACATCCGGCTGCTGCTGGCCAAGAACCCGGCCAGCTGGCTGGAGGCGTTCGACATGGCCGACGTCGCGCCGACACTGCTCTCCATCAACGCGCGCGACCCCGACGGGATGGACACCTCCTGGCTCTTCGACGTCGACTTCTCCCCGCTGGCCGGCCGGCAGGTGCTGATCACCGGCGACCGGGCGTACGACCTGGCGGTCCGGCTCGACGTCAACGGCGTGCCGTTCCAGCACGTCCGGACCTTCGACGACGCGGTCCGGGCCGTCCCGCCGGGCCGGCTGGAGGTCATCGCCAACTACACCGCCTTCCAGGACATCCGAGCGGAGCTGGACCGTGTCAACTGAGAGCCTGCGCATCGTCTGGATCTATCCCGACCTGCTGTCCACCTACGGCGACCGGGGCAACGCGCTGATCCTGGCCCGCCGGGCCCAGCAGCGCGGCATGCCGGTCGAGGTGCTGGAGGTCCGCTCCGACCAGCGGCTGCCCGCCACTGCCGACATCTACCTGATCGGCGGCGGCGAGGACGGCCCGCAGGCGCTGGGGGCGCAGCGGCTGATCGCCGACGGCGGCCTGCACCGGGCGGTGGCCCAGGGCTCGGTCGTGTTGGGCGTCTGCGCCGGCTACCAGCTGCTGGGCACCTCCTTCTTCGCCAAGGGCACCCGGTGCACCGGGCTGGAGCTGCTCGACATCTCGTCCGACCGGGGTCCCACCCGGGCGGTCGGCGAGCTGGCCGGCGAGGTCGACCCGCGGCTGGGCATCCCCTACCTGACCGGGTTCGAGAACCACGGCGGCCGCACCCACCTCGGGCCCGGCGTGTCGCCGCTGGCGCGGGTTACCGCCGGGGTCGGCAACGACGGCACCACCGAGGGGGCCTGGCGCGGCAAGCTGCTCGGCACCTACTCGCACGGCCCGGCGCTGGCCCGCAACCCCGCCCTGGCCGACCTGCTGCTGCGCTGGGCGACCGGCGTCCACCAGCTCCCCCCGCTCGACGACACCTGGGCCGACCGGCTCCGGTCCGAGCGCCGCGCCGCGGTGGCCGCCGCCGCGAGGGCATGACCGGCACCGCCCGACCGTGGCGGCGACGATCCCGCCGGCTCGCCCGGTTGCTCCGGCAGCCGTCGGCGCGCCGGTTCGCGCTGCTGCTTCTGCTGCTCGCCGGGTGTGGGATCACGCTGCTGCTGGTCCCCCACCCGGACCCGGGTGACCTGCCCCGGGTCGCCCACTCGCTCGGCGCGTTCGCGCCGGTCGCCGCCGTGGTCGGCGGCGCGCTGCTGCTCGTGGCGCTGGTCCCGCGTACCTTCGTCACGCTGGCCGCCGGCGCGATCTTCGGTCCGGTGCAGGGCGCCGCGTACGCCCTCGGCGCGGCGCTGCTCGCGGCGGCCCTCGGCTTCGCGGTCGGCCGCCTGCTGGGCCGGCAGTTCGTCGCCGAGCGGGTCCGCGGCCGGCTGGCCCGGCTCGACGGTTGGTTCGCCCGGCAGAGCGTATTCGGCGTGATGACCGTCCGGCTGCTGCCGATCGCCGGGTTCGGGCTGGTCAGCTACGGCTACGGCACCACCGGGGCGCGGCTGCTGCCGTTCCTGGCCGGCAGCGTGATCGCCGCCGCCCCCACCGCCATCGGCTACGCGGCCATCGGCGCGGCGGTCAGCTCCCCCGACTCGATCAACTGGTACGCCGCCGCCCCGGCCAGCCTCGGCCTGATCGCCAGCGTGCTCATCATCCACCGCTGGTGGCGCGCGGAGCGGCACCGCCGGCTGGGCCCGAGCTGAGGTGGCCGCCGCGGAGGAGCGGCTGCCCGGCGGCTTCGTCACCGAGGTGGTCCGGATCGGCGACACCGTACGCCGCTCTCCCCCGGCGCGGGCCGGGTTCGTGACCGCCCTGCTGCGGCACCTGGCCACGACCGCGCCCGGCCTGGCGCCGCGCCACCTCGGGGTGGACGAGCAGGGCCGGCAGGTGCTGACCCACCTCCCGGGGCGGGTGCCCTGGCGGGACCGGGAGGATCCGGCCTTCTTCGCCGACCCGGCCCTCGCCCGGCTGGCCGGGCTGATCCGGGCGCTGCACGACGCCTGCGCCGGAACCCCGCTGGCCGGCGACGCCGAGACGGTCTGCCACCGGGACCTGTCGCCGAAGAACACCGTCTACCGGGACGCGCCGGCCGGCCCGCTGCCGGTGGCGTTCCTGGACTGGGACCTGGCGGGGCCGGGCCGGCGGATCGAGGACGTGGCCTTCGCCGGCTGGCACTGGGCCGCGCTGGGCGGCGACGCCGACCCGGCCGAGCTGGCCCGGCGCGGCCGGGTGCTGTGCGACGCCTACGAGGCGGTCGCCCCCGGGGTGGCGCTGCCCCGCGGCGAGCTGGTCGCCGTCATGCTCGACCAGCTCGACGGGACCTGGCGGGGCATCGACGCCGGCGCCGACCGGGACGAGCCGGGCATGCGCCGGCTCCGGGCGGCGGGCGCCGTCGACGCGGTACGCGGCTGGCACGAGTGGCTGCTCCACCACCGCCCGGCGGTCGAGGCGGCGCTCGCCGCCGCGTGACGCCCCCACCGTCGATCCGCCGGCGCACACCGGGCGAGGCGACCGGGTGTCCGCGAGCGGCTGTGGAGCTGACGTCGGTAACGACTCATGAGGCGGCCACCGGCCTCGACCGCGATGCCGCACACGGTCGCCGCTCGGTGTCCTGCGCGACGGACCGCCACCGCATCGGCGATGGATCGCCTCAGCGGGGCGGAGCGACCAGGCCGGCCTCGTAGGCGGCGATCACCAGGTGCACCCGGTCCCGGGCGGTCAGCTTGCCGAAGAGGCGGGCCACGTGCGCCTTGGCGGTGGCTGGACTGATCACCAGTTCCGCCGCGATCTCCGTGTTGGACAGTCCGCGGGCGACGAGCGTGAGCACCTCCCGCTCCCGGTCGGTGACCCCCGGCAGGGCACGCGGTCGGGGCGCCGGGGCGGGACGGCGGGCGAACTCGGCGATGAGCCGCCGGGTGACGCCCGGTGCGATCAGCGCGTCGCCGGCCGCCACCACCCGCACCGCGCCCAGTATCTCCTCCAAGGCCATGTCCTTGACCAGGAATCCGCTCGCGCCGGCGCGCAGCGCCGCGTGCACGTGCTCGTCGTCGTCGAAGGTGGTGAGCACGAGGACCCGGCTCGGCCCGCCGGCCGCGACGATGTCCCGGGTCGCCGCGATCCCGTCGGTACCGGGCATCCGCAGGTCCATCAGGACCACGTCGGGGAGCAGTTTCCGGGCCGACCGGACGGCTTCGGCGCCCGTCCCGGCCTCACCGACGACCACCAGGTCCGGCGCGTCGGCCATGAGGACCCGCAACCCGGCCCGCACCAGCGGCTGGTCGTCGACGAGGAGGACGCGGATCGTCACCGCGGGCTCACCGGCAACACGGCGGCCACCCGGAAGCCGCCCTCCGGTCGCGGCCCGGCGGTGAACCGGCCGCCGAGCAGCGTGGCCCGTTCCCGCATGCCGACGATCCCGTGCCCGTCACCGCCGAGCGGGCCACCGCGACCGTCGTCCAGCACCTCCACGTGGACGCCGCCCGACGCGTGCCGAACGGTCACCCGGCACTGCCGCACCCGCGCGTGCCTCACCACGTTGGTCAGCGCCTCCTGCACAATCCGGTACGCGGCCAGCTCCACCTCGGTGGGCAGCGGGCCCGGCTCGCCGCCGACGGTGAGCGTCACCCGCACCCCGGCGTCGGCCGCGGCCCCGACCAGCCGGTCCAGGTCGGACAGTCCGGGCGTGGGGTCCAGCGCCGCCGCCGCGCCGTCGGGGCGACGCAGCGCGCCGAGGGTACGGCGTAGCCCGGCCAGCGTCTCCCGGCTGGTGGTCTCGATGGTGGCGAGCGCGGCGCGCGCCTGCGCGGGCTGGCTGTCGATGACCCGGGCGCCGACGCCGGCCTGGATGGCGATCACGCCGATGCTGTGCGCCACCACATCGTGCAGCTCCCGCGCGATCCGCAGCCGTTCGACGGTGACCGCATCGGTGGCGGCGTGCGCCCGCAACTGCTCGGCGTGCCGCCGGCGGGCGAGCACCGAGTTGCCGACCACCCAGGCGGCGAGGACCGCCGGGACGGACAGGGTGGCCCGGTCCAGCGCGTTGCTGGCGGAGTTCACGAAGGCCGCGGCCACCTGCACCAGGAGCACCATGCCCGCCGCGGGCACCGACACCCGGCGCGGGCCCCGGGCCGCGACCACCCCGAGCATCGCGTCGACGACGAGGAACTGCAGGTACCAGACAGCGGCCAGGTAGCCCTCGTCCCACGCGTTCGTGGTGGCGGTGACCAGCGACGCCCCGGCGAGCATCAGGCCGAGGGCGAGCAGCGGCCGGCGGCGCAGCATGCCGACGGGCAGCAGCACCGCCAGGAGCGGCGCGAGGTACCGCACGGGGAGCACGGGCAGGCTGCCGTCAGGGGTGGGGACGGGCAGCACCGGCCCACCCATGCCGGAGGTCGACGCGAGCAGCACCACGGCGGGCAGCAGCGCGACCGCGGACCAGATCAGGACCGTCCGCACCCGTCGAGCCACGACGCGCGGACGCGGGACGACCGCCTCCATGGGCCCACCGTAGTCAGCGACGACTCTCTGGTCATCGGCCGACGGGCGTACGCCCGGGGGCGGGGTGTCGCCGGCCGGGTGTGGTCGCCGGCACGACGACCCGGCGGCCGGGACGCGGGATCGTCGAGGCCATGATCGAGCTCAGGGACCTCACCAAGCGGTACGGCGGGACGACCGCCGTCAACCGGCTGACCCTCACCGTCCGGCCCGGACACGTCACCGGATTCCTCGGACCGAACGGCGCCGGAAAGTCCACCACGCTCCGGCTCGTCCTCGGCCTGCACCGTCCGACCGGCGGGACTGCCCTGGTGGACGGGCGGCCGTTCGCCAGCCGGCCGCGCGGGCTGCGCCACGCCGGCGCGCTGCTGGACGCCGGCGACGTGCACGGCGGGCGGAGCGCGCGGGCGCACCTGGCGGCCCTGGCCCGCAGCAACGGGCTTCCCCGCTCCCGCGCGGCGGAGGTGCTGGACCAGGTCGGTCTGACCGAGGTGGCGAGGCGCCGGATCGGCGGGTTCTCGCTCGGCATGCGGCAGCGTCTCGGGATCGCCGCCGCGCTGCTCGGCGACCCGCCGGTGCTCCTCTTCGACGAGCCGTTCAACGGCCTCGACCCGGAGGGGGTGCGCTGGGTGCGCGGCCTGTTCCGCCGGCTCGCCGCCGAGGGCCGGACCGTGCTCGTCTCCAGCCACCTGATGAGCGAGATGGAGCAGACCGCCGATCACCTCGTGGTCATCGGACGGGGCGAACTGCTCGTCGACGAGAGCCTCGCCGCGTTCGCCGCCCGCAACGCCCGAGCCCAGGTCGCCGTGCGTACGTCCGACCCGGCCACGCTCGGCACCGCGCTCGCGGCGGCGGGCGGCACCGTGACCCACGACGGCGGGACGAGGCTCACCGTCACCGGGCTGCCTGTCGACCGGATCGGCGAGCTGGCGTTCCGGGCCGGCGTCGCCGTGCACGAACTCCACACCCGGACCGCGTCCCTGGAGGAGGCGTTCATGGACCTCACCGCCGACCGACTCGACTACGCCGCCGGAGGCCGCTGATGGGTGCCCGTTTCCGTGACGTGCTCGCCGCCGAGTGGATCAAGCTGTGGTCGCTGCGCTCCACGTACGGGTCGGTGGCGTTGATCGCGGTGTCGGCGGTGCTGTTCAGCATCCGCGCCGCTCTCGCCGACCACCACAACTGGCCCGGCTACTCCCCCGGACGCCGGGCCGCGTTCGACCCGATCCACGACGCGTTTCCCGAGGAGGGGTGGCTGTTCGTCATCCTCGCGGCCGGCGCGGTGGGCGCCGTGATGATCGCCGGCGAGTACGCCAGCGGCCAGATCCGCGCGACGCTGATCGCGGTGCCGGACCGCCGCGCCGTGGTGAGCGCGAAGGTCGTGGTGCTGGCCGCCGTCATGCTGGTGGTCGGCGCGGTCGCCGCCACGGCGTCGTTCGGGGTGTCCCAGGCGATCCTCGCCGACCGGGGCGCCGGGGCGTCGATCGGCGAGCCCATGACGTTGCGCGCCGTCGCGGCGTCAACGCTGCTGGTGCCGGTCTGCGCGCTCATCGGATTCGGCGTCGGCGCCCTGGTGCGACACACCGCACCGGCGCTCGTGGTCACCACGACGCTGTTGCTGCTCGCCCCGCTGGCCTTCGACATCAACCAGCGGTGGACCGCGGCGATCCACAACGCGCTGCCGGTGCCGGCCTGGGAGCGTCTGGTCGGGAACCCGTACGTGCTGCCGAACCTGCATGTGGCGACCGTGCCCGGCTCCTGGGCGGTGTTCGCGGTCTGGCCGGTGGCAGCCGCCTTCCTCGCCGCGGTCGTCGTGCACCGCCGCGAACCCTGACCTGTCGTGGGGGCGCCCCAGCCGGGCGCCCCCACGAGCCGGTCTCAGGCGACGACCGAGACCATCCGGCCCTTCACCACGATGACCTTGCGCGGCTCCCGGCCGGCCAGCGCGCCGGCCACGGCCTCCAGGGCGGCCGCGCGGACGTCGTCCTCGGACGCGTCGGCGGCCACCTCGACCCGGCCCCGGACCTTGCCGTTGATCTGCACCGGGTAGGTCACCGTCTCGGCGACCAGCAGCGCCGGGTCGGCGGTCGGGAAGTCCGCGTACGCCAGCGAGGTGTCGTGGCCCAGCCGCCGCCACAGCTCCTCGGCGATGTGCGGGGCGAACGGTGCCACCATCAGCACCAGCGGCTCGGCCACCTCGCGCGGGGTCTCGGCCAGCCGGGTCAGCCCGTTGGTCAGCTCGATCAGCTTGGCGATCGCGGTGTTGAACCGGATCGCCTCCATGTCGCCGCGGACCCCGTCGACGACCTTGTGCAGCAGCCGCCGGGTGGCCTCGTCGGCCGGCGCGTCGGTGACCCGCAGCGCTCCGGTCTGCTCGTCGACCACCGCCCGCCAGACCCGCTGCAGGAACCGGTAGGAGCCGACCACCGCCCGGGTCTCCCACGGGCGGGACACCTCCAGCGGGCCCATCGACATCTCGTAGACCCGGAAGGTGTCCGCGCCGTACGCCGCGCACATGTCGTCCGGGGTGACCACGTTCTTCAGGGACTTGCCCATCTTGCCGTACTCGCGCCTGACCTCCGTCTCGCCGTGGAAGTACCGGCCGTCGACCTCGACGACCTCCTCGGCCGGCACGTAGGCGCCGCGCGGGTCGGTGAACGCGTACGCCTGGATGTAGCCCTGGTTGAACAGCCGGCGGAACGGCTCGAAGGACGAGACGTGGCCCAGGTCGTACAGCACCTTGTGCCAGAAGCGGGCGTACAGCAGGTGCAGCACGGCGTGCTCGGCGCCGCCGACGTACAGGTCGGTGCCCCCGCAGTCGCCGGGCGCCTTCGGGCCCATCCAGTAGGCCTCGTTCTCCGGCTCGGCGAAGCGCCGCGAGTCGGTCGGGTCCAGGTAGCGCAGCTCGTACCAGCAGGAGCCGGCCCACTGCGGCATCACGTTGGTCTCCCGGGTGTAGCGCTTCGGCCCGTCACCCAGGTCCAGCTCCACCTCCACCCAGTCGCGCCGCCGGGACAGCGGGGTCTCCGGGTTGCTGTCGGCGTCCTCCGGGTCGAACGTCTTCGGCGAGAAATCGTCCACCTCGGGCAGCTCGACCGGCAGCATCGACTCGGGCAGCGCGATCGGCGCCCCGGTCTCGTCGTAGACGATCGGGAACGGCTCGCCCCAGTAGCGCTGCCGGGAGAACAGCCAGTCCCGCAGCCGCCAGGTGACCGCGCCGGCGCCGTGCCCGTTGGCCTCCAGCCACTCGATGATCCGCGCCTTGGCGTCGGCCACCCCCAGGCCGTTCAGGTCCACGCCGCGGTCGGGCGCGGCGCTGTTGATCGCCGGGCCCTCGCCGGTCCACGCCTTGCCGTCGAAGCCCTCCGCCGGCTGCACGGTGCGCACGATCGGCAGGTCGAAGACCTCGGCGAACTCCCAGTCCCGCTCGTCCTGCGCGGGCACCGCCATGATGGCGCCGGTGCCGTAGCCGGCCAGCACGTAGTCGGCGATGAAGATCGGGATCTGCCCGCCGGTGACCGGGTTGGTCGCCCAGGCGCCCACGAAGACGCCGGTCTTCTCCTTGGTCTCCGCCTGCCGCTCCACGTCCGTCTTGGCCGCGGCGGCCTTCCGGTACGCCTCGACGGCGGCCCGCGGGCTGGCGTGCCCGCCGGTCCAGGCGTCCCGGGTCCCCTCCGGCCAGGCGGCCGGCACCAGCACGTCGACCAGCTCGTGCTCGGGAGCCAGCACCATGTAGGTGGCGCCGAAGACGGTGTCCGGCCGGGTCGTGAACACCCGGACCGGGCCGCGCTCGGTCGGGAAGTCGATGTGCGCGCCGGTCGACCGGCCGATCCAGTTGCGCTGCTGCAGCTTGATCGGCTCCGGCCAGTCCAGCTTGTCCAGGTCCTCCAGCAGCCGGTCCCCGTACGCGGTGATCCGCATCATCCACTGCTTCAGGTTGCGCTTGAAGACCGGGAAGTTGCCCCGCTCGGAGCGGCCGTCGGCGGTGACCTCCTCGTTGGCCAGCACGGTGCCCAGGCCCGGGCACCAGTTCACCGGCGCCTCGGAGACGTACGCCAGCCGGTGGTCGTCGACGATCTTCCGCCGCTCGCCCACGGTCAGCTCGGCCCACGGCCGGCCGTCGGGGGTGGGGCGGGTGCCGCCCTCGAACTCGGCGATCAGCTCGGCGACCGGGCGGGCCTTGCGCGCGTCCGCGTCGTACCAGGAGTTGAAGACCTGCAGGAAGATCCACTGGGTCCAGCGGTAGAAGTCGGTGTCGATGGTCGCCACGGACCGCCGCTCGTCGTGGCCCAGGCCCAGCCGGCGCAGCTGCTCCTTGTACCGCTCGATGTTGGCCACGGTGGTCGTGCGGGGGTGGGTGCCGGTCTGCACCGCGTACTGCTCGGCGGGCAGGCCGAACGCGTCGAAGCCCATCGCGTGCAGCACGTTGCGCCCGGCCATCCGCTGGTAGCGGGCGTAGCAGTCGGTGCCGATGTAGCCCAGCGGGTGGCCGACGTGCAGGCCGGCGCCCGACGGATAGGGGAACATGTCCAGCACGTACAGCTTCTCGGCGCCCGCGCGCGGGTGGGTCGGGTCGGCCAGCGGACCGGCCGGGTTCGGCGCGTGGAAGGTGCCCTCCCGCTCCCAGGTGTCCTGCCAGCGGTGCTCGATCTCCTCGGCCAGGGCGGCCGTGTACCGGAACGGGGGAATGTCGGTCGCCGGTGCGGCTGCCTCACTCATGGCGTGTCTCCTCGGCGCGGGTCATGTCGGATATGGGAGGTCTGCTGCGGGCACAAAAAAGCCCCTCGCGCAGGAGGGGCCGCCGTGCTGTCGCGCGTTCAGCGCATCAGCACGGCTCGGTAAGAAGCAGGAAGACTCCGGCCATGACCGGCAGTGTACCCCGTCGGCGGGTCGCGCCTCGCGCCCGTTGCCCGCCACGTGGGACGGCGTGGCCCGGCGGGGTCACCCCGGCGGGTACGGCCGGGGCCGGGCGAACCGCCGGTGAACAGGAACCGGGACGGGGCTACCCGGGTGCGAGCCGGCCACACGTCCCCCGGTCCGGCGAATATTCCGGGCGTAACCGGCCGACCGCCTGCGGGGGTCGGCGACAACGAGAAACATGGTTAGCCTGAGAGACCAGTGAGATTCTTGCGGCAGAAGAGGCTCGGCGTCGCGAACCCAACGGCGGGTCCAGGTGCTCTATTCAGAGCTGCCGTCCGGCGACGAGGAGGAGGCCCGTGACACAACAGACCTGGGACGAGGTGGGCGGTCTGCTGCCGCACGACGAGTTCCGCGCCGCCAGCGAGGCCATCGTGGCCAACATCGAGCAGGTCATCGAGGGCAAGACGGCCACCGTCCGGCTCGCGCTGGCGGTGCTGCTCGCCGAGGGCCACCTCCTGATCGAGGACGTGCCGGGCGTCGGCAAGACCAAGCTGGCCAAGGCACTGGCCCGGTCGATCGACTGCTCGGTGCGCCGGATCCAGTTCACCCCCGACCTGCTGCCGAGCGACGTCACCGGCGTCAGCGTCTACAACCAGGAGACGCACGACTTCGAGTTCCGCCCGGGCGCCGTCTTCGCCAACCTGGTCGTCGGCGACGAGATCAACCGGGCCTCGCCGAAGACCCAGTCGGCGCTGCTGGAGTGCATGGAGGAGCGGCAGGTCACCGTCGACGGCGTGACCTACCAGCTGCAGACCCCGTTCATGGTGGTCGCGACGCAGAACCCGATCGAGATGGAGGGGACCTACCCGCTGCCGGAGGCGCAGCGCGACCGGTTCACCGCCCGGATCGCGATGGGCTACCCGGACGGGGGCGCCGAGCTGGCCATGCTCGACGGTCACGGCGGCAACGACCCGCTGCACGAGCTGCGGCCGGTCTCCGACGCGGCGACCGTCCGCCGGCTGATCGGCCACGTCCGGCAGGTGCACGCCGCCGACGCCGTCAAGCAGTACGCCATCGACCTCGTCACCGCCACCCGTGAGGCGCCCGACCTGCGGCTCGGCGCGTCCCCGCGGGCCACCCTCCAGCTGCTGCGCACCGCCCGCGCGGTCGCCGCCCTGGAGGGCCGCGACTACGTCCTGCCCGACGACCTCCAGGCCCTCGCGGTGCCGGTGCTGGCGCACCGGATCATCCCGACCGCCGACGCGCAGCTGGCCCGGCGCACCACCGACGCGATCGTCGCCGAGCTGGTGCACCGCCTCCCGCTCCCGCACGACCGCAAGCGCTCCCCCTACGACACCCGGCCCGGCACCACCGGTCGCGGGCCGTACGAGCCGCGGAGGCCGTGAGGTGCGCGACGGCCTGCGAGGGCTGACGACCCGCGGCCGATCCTTCCTGGCGGCCGCGGTGGCGGCCGCGATCTCCGCCGCCATCCTGGGCGAGAAGGACCTGCTCCGGGTGGCCGTCCTGCTCGCCATCCTGCCGCTTCTCGCGGCGGCCTACGTCGGGCGCAGCCGCTACAAGCTCGCCTGCAACCGGTCCCTGGAGCCGCACCGGGTGCCGGTCGGGGCCAACTCGCGGGTGGTGCTGCGGCTGCAGAACCTGTCCCGGCTGCCCACCGGCACCCTGCTGCTGGAGGACCGGCTGCCCTACGCGCTCGGCAGCCGCCCCCGGGTGGTGCTGGAGCGCCTCGGCGCCCACCAGGCCAGCTCGGTGGCCTACACGGTCCGGGCCGACGTGCGCGGCCGCTACGAGGTCGGGCCGCTGGTGATCCGGCTGACCGACCCGTTCGGGCTCTGCGAGCTGAGCCGGGCCTTCCCCAGCACCGACCACCTCACCGTGATCCCGCAGGTCACCCCGCTGCCACCGGTCCGCCTCCCCGGCGAGTACGCGGGCAGCGGCGACAGCCGGGCCCGCTCCGTGGCGGTTCACGGCGAGGACGACGCGGCCACCCGTGAGTACCGGATGGGTGACGACCTGCGCCGCGTGCACTGGAAGTCGACGGCCCGCACCGGCGAGCTGATGGTGCGCCGCGAGGAGCAGCCCTGGGAGAGCCGGGCCACCGTGGTGCTGGACACCCGCGCCGCCGGGCACCGGGGCGAGGGGCCGACCGCGAGCTTCGAGTGGGCGGTCTCGACGGCCGCCAGCATCGCGGTGCACCTGCGGCAGGCCGGCTACAAGCTGCGGCTGGTCACCGGTTCCGGCGTGGACGTCGACGCCACCGAGGCCGGCGGCGAGGGCCTGCTCCTCGACCACCTCGCCGAGGTGCACCTGGACAAGCGCGGTGAGCTGACCTCGCTGGTGCAGCAGGTCCGGCAGCGGTCCGACGGCGGTCTGATCATCGCGCTGCTCGGCACGCTGAGCACCGCCGAGGCCGAGCTGCTGGCCGGGCTGCGCGGCAACGGCGCCACCTGCGTGGCGTTCCTGCTCGACAGCAACACGTGGTTGAACCTGCCCCCGAAGGCCCGGGCCGAGGCGGAGCACGCGCACGGCGCCTCCGCGCTCGCCCTGTTGCAGAGCGGCTGGCGGGTCATCGGTGTGGAGCACGGCAACCGGCTGCCGATGCTCTGGCCGCAGGCGGGCCGGGGGTCGCAGGGCTTCGCGCTGCGGGCGGCGCTCGCCGAGACGGTGGCCGGAGGCGTGCGATGACCGGAAGGGTGGACCCGTGACCGCGCACCGCAACCTCGGCTTCGTCGCCGCGGCGGCGACCCTGCTGGCGGCGGCGCCGCTGTCGGCGATCTTCGAGCGCTGGACCTGGCTCGTCCAGGCGGCCATCGTGGTCGCCGTGGTGGCCGGTTCGGCCGCGCTGAGCCGGCTGGCCCGGGCGCCGCTGTGGGGCCAGGTGCTGGCCATGCTGGCCGGTCTCACGCTCGGCCTGACCTGGGTCTTCCCCGGCGGCACCGAGTTCTTCGCGTTCGTGCCCACCCCGGCCACCTTCGCCCACTTCGGCGACCTGCTGAGCGCCTCGCTGTCGGACATGCGCTCCTACGGCGTGGAGGTCCCGGACGTCGACTCGCTGCTCTTCCTCGCCGTGCTCGGCATCGGCGCGGTGGCCGTGGTGGTCGACGTGCTCACCGTGGGCCTGCGTCGGCCCGCGCTGGCCGGACTGCCCATGCTGGCCATCTACTCGGTGCCCGTGGCGGTCTACGTGGACAGCGTCCCCGCCACCCCGTTCGTGGTGGGCGCCTGCGGCTACCTGTGGCTGCTGGTCACCGACAACGTCGACCGCGTACGTCGGTTCGGCCGCCGGTTCACCGGCGAGGGGCGCGACGTCGACGTCTGGGAGGCGTCGCCGCTGGCCGCGGCGGGCCGCCGGCTGGCCGTGGTCGGGGTGGTCCTGGCGGTGGCCGTGCCGCTGGCCGTGCCCGGGATGACCGGTGGGCTCATGAGCGCCGTCGGCAACGGCACCGGCACCGGCAACGGGCGGCCGGGCCAGGGCGGCAGCCCCGGCCGGATCGACCTCTTCGCCGCGCTCAGCGGCCAGCTCAACCAGACCGACGTGACCGAGCTGGTCAAGGTGACCACCAACGAACCCGCCCCGTTCTACCTGCGCTTCGGGGTGGCCGACGAGCTGCGGCCGGACGGCTTCCGGGTACGGGTGCCCACCGGGAAGCCGGCCAACCGGAACCTGCCCGACCCGCGCAGAGGCCGGGGCGTGGAGCAGCAGCGCTACCGGGCCAGCGTCGAGGTGACCAAGAACCTCAACATGCCGCTGCTGCCCGTCTACGCCGAGCCGGTGAAGACCGAGGACCTGAGCGGCAACTGGCTCTACGACACGAATCTCCAGATCGTCTTCTCCAACCGGGAGAACTCCCGGGGCAAGCGCTACTCGTTCGACTACGTCCGCTCGACGTTCAGCCCGGCGGCGCTGCGCGCGGCGCCGTCCCTGCCGGCCGACGACCCGGTGCTGGCGCAGCAGACCGTCACGCCGGCCGTCCATGCGGTCGACCGGCTCGTCGACCAGCTGGTCAAGGGCCGCACGAACGACTACGACAAGGTCCGGGCGATCTACGACTACTTCTCGGTGGAGAACGGGTTCACCTACTCGCTGTCGACCCGGAACGGCACCAGCGGGGAGGACATCACCGACTTCCTCGCCACCAAGGTGGGCTTCTGCCAGCAGTACGCCGCGGCGATGGCCTGGCTGGTCCGGTCGGCCGGTATCCCGGCCCGGGTGGCATTCGGCTTCAGCAACGGCAGCAACTCCGGTGACGGCACGTACGTGCTGACCAACAAGAACCTGCACGCGTGGACCGAGGTCTTCTTCAGCGGGATCGGTTGGGTGCCCTTCGACGCCACCCCGGCGGCGAGCGTCCAGGGGTCGGTCCGCTCGGCCTGGGCCCCGGACACCGACGCCCCCGAGGACGTCACGCCGGCGCCGGGGAGCACCACCGTTCCCGAGGGCGTCGACCCGTCGGCCGGCGCGGACGACCCGGATCGCCTCGACAAGGACGCCGACCAGGGCCTGGCCGTCGGCGACGGCGGTCCGACCCGGCAGAACCCGGTGTGGCCGTGGTGGGTGGCCGGGGCGCTCGCCCTGCTGGTGCTGCTCGCGGTGCCGGCCCTGCGCCGCTCCGCGCTGCGTCGGCGTCGGCGCGCCCGGGCGGTCTCGCCCGCGGCCACCACCCTGGCCGCCGTGCCCGGGCAGCGGGGCGAGGCGCGCGAGATCGTGGTCGGTGTGGACGCCGACCGGGCCCGCGCGGACGCGCACGCCGCCTGGGACGAGTTGCTGGACACGCTTGTCGACTTCCACGTCCGGGTGGACCTGACGGAGACCCCCCGGACGACCGCCGAGCGGCTGGTTCGGGAGACGCTCGTCGAGGACGCCGGCGCGGTGACCGGGGTCCGGCTGCTGGGCCGGGCCGAGGAGCGGGCCCGCTACGCCCGCGACCCGCTGACCGGCGAGGAGCTGCAGCCGGCCCTGCGGTCGGTTCGCGGCGCCCTCGCCGGGCAGGCGGGCCGGCGTACCCGGTTCATGGCGGCCCTGCTGCCGCCGTCGGTGCTGCTGCGCTGGCGGACCGCCTTGGCCGAACGCTCGACCCGACTGGTCACCACGACCGGGCAGGTGCGGCAGCGGATGCTGCGCTGGGACCCGCGTCGTTTCCTGGCGGGCCGACCGGCTCGCTGACCCGGTTCCGCCCGCCGGCGCTCCCCCGCCGGCGGGCCGGACCGGGTCCCACCGCCCCGGGCACCAGCGCGGGGTCGGTCAATGAGGAGGATCAGGGCGCGCGGAAGCGACAACGCTCGCCGGGCGTGCCGGCGATCCGCTGTCGCGAGGACCCGCCCGGTCAGGGGCGGGGCATGCTCAGCGGTGGCCCTCCGGGCGCTGCCGCCAGCGGTCCTCCATCCGGTCGAGGAAGGAGCCCCGGCGGCCGCTGCGGCCACGGGGACGACGACGGCTCGTCGTGCCGCCGACCACGTGCAGGTCGGGCGACTGGGATCGGCGGTGCGACTGCACCGCGTAGCCCAACGAGGCCAGCATGACGACAAAGCCCGCCACGGCCAGCGGGGGCGTCTTGATCACGGCACCGTAGATCAACAGGGCCAGACCAGCGATGACCACGCCGGCAGCGACGAGCACGCGACGCCGCGCGTGGAAACGCGGGTCGCTGGCGCGCACGGCCGAGGCGAATTTGGGGTCCTCGGCAAGCGACCGCTCGATCTGCTCGAACAGCCGCTGCTCGTGCTCCGAGAGCGGCACGGCACTCCTCCCCGGTCACGTTGGTCGGCCCGGGCGGGCCGACAGACCGTGGCAGCCAACCGGCTGCTTACCCGCAAGTCTACGAGGGGGCTCGCGCGTCGGAAAGCGGGACGACCTACGGCCGGGTCGGTTTTTCCACTCGCCGCGGATCACGCTTCCCGAGAAGACTCGCCGGACCTATGACGGACCGCCCGAATCGGGCGGCCGCGGCGTCGGCCGCCGCCTCCGCCTCCCGCCAGCCGCGCTCGGGCGCACCCAGGGTGAGCTGCTGCGGCGTCCCCTCCGCCGCGGCCAGACCCTCCATCCGGACGCCGACCAGGCGGACCGGCTCGTCGGGGGCCAGGGCGGTCCAGAGCGCCCAGGCAGTGTCGAACATCTCCCGCGCGGTATCGGTGGGCACACCGAGCGTGCGGGAGCGGCTGACCGTGCGGAAGTCGGCCAGCCGCACCTTGAGCGACACCGTGCGCCCGACCTGGCCCGCCGCGCGCAGCCGGGCGCCGGCCTTCTCGGCGAGGGCCAGCAGCGCGCGCCGGATCTCCGCCGGGTCGGTGACGTCGGTGTCGAAGGTGACCTCCGCGCCGATCGACTTCTCCACGTGCTCCGGGGAGACCCGGCGCGGGTCCCGCCCCCAGGCCAGCTCGTGCAGGTGGCCGGCGGACGCCTCGCCCACCGCGCGGCGGAGCAGGCCCGGCGGCGCCTCGGCCAGGTCGCGCACGGTGCGCAGGCCGAGCCGGTGCAGCGCCTCGGCGGAGCGCTCCCCCACCCCCCACAGCGCGGCCACCGGCAGCGGATGCAGGAACTCCAGCACCCGGGCGGCGGGCACCACGAGCAGGCCGTCCGGCTTGGCCCGGGTGGAGCCGAGCTTCGCCACGAACTTGCTCGACGCCACACCGACCGAGCAGGTCAGCTCCTGCTCCTCGGCCACCCGCCGGCGGATCAGCCGGGCGATCTCGGTGGGGGTGCCGAAGAGCCGCCGGGCGCCGGCCACGTCGAGGAACGCCTCGTCCAGCGAGAGCGGCTCGACCAGCGGCGTGACGTCGCGGAAGATCCGCATGACCGCCCGGGACGCGGCCGAGTAGGCGGTGAAGTCGGGCGGCAGGTAGACCGCCTGCGGGCAGAGCGCCCGGGCCCGGGCGGTGGGCATGGCGCTGCGGACGCCGAAGCGGCGGGCCTCGTAGCTGGCCGAGCTGACCACCCCGCGCGGGCCGATCCCGCCCACCACGACGGGACGGCCGCGCAGCTCGGGGCGGCGGCGCACCTCGACCGAGGCGAAGAAGGCGTCCATGTCGACGTGCAGGATCGGGCAGCCGGTGTCGTCGGCGTCCGGCCCGAAGCGCGGATCACCGCCCCGGGGCAACGACTGGCTGCGGCCCATCCCCGCAGGCTAGCCGCCCGGTCCGACAGTCCCGCCGCCGAGCGACCCGCGTCGGGTCAGCCGCGGACCACGAGCAGCGGAATGGTCATCTCGGCCGCGGTGTCCGCGCCGTGGTACGCGACCAGCCGGGACTCGATCGGCTTCTCCGAGCGGGTGGCGACCACCGCGTACGTGCCGCGGCAGACCACCACCACGTCGCCGATCCGGCCCAGGTGCGCCGCCGGCACCGGGCCGAACCAGCCGGTGGCCACCGCCTCCGCCCGGGTCAGCACCCGGGCGGCGCCGTCCAGCACCGCCGACCAGGCGGCCACCACGTCGGCCGTGGCGCCCGGCTCGACGTGCAGGTAGCGGACCCGGGGCTCGCCGGCCACCACCCGGACGCCGGCCCGCAGCCGGGGGTCGGTGTCCAGGTCGATCCGGTGCCCGTCGGGCACGTTCAGCTGCCCGTGGTCGGCGGTGACCAGCAGCGCGGCGTCCGGCGGCAGCCCGTCGACCAGCCGGGCGAGCAGCCGGTCCACCTCGGCGGCGGCCAGCCGCCACGGCGCGGAGTCCACGCCGCTGAGGTGCCCGTGCCGGTCCAGGTCGGGGTGGTAGCCGGAGACCAGGGTCGGCCCGGCACCGGCCGACAGGGCGGCGAGCATCCGCTCGGCGACCGCGTCGGCGCCGGCCGCACCCCGGTAGTCACCGCCCCGGTTCGCGGCCAGGGTGAGACCGCTGCCGCCGTACTCGGGACGGCTCACCACGGTGACCGCCACCCCGGCGGCGCGGGCCCGCTCGTACCAGGTGGTGACCGGTTGCCAGCGCAGCGGCTCCGGGTCGCCGGCCCACTCGATGTGGCTGAGCACCCGGTCGGTGCCGGGCACCCGCACCTTGAAGCCGAGCACCCCGTGCGCGCCGGACGAAGTGCCGGTGCCGAGGCTGACCAGGCTCGTCGGGGTGGTCGAGGGGAAGCCGGCGGTGAGTGGAACGCCGACCGTGGCGGCCAGCCCGGCGAGCGTCGGCGCGTACGGGGCGGCGGTGGGGATCTGGTACCAGCCGAGCCCGTCGACCAGCAGCACGGCGATCCGGCGCACCCCGGCCAGCCGGGGCGTCAGGCCGAGCAGGTCGGCGGCGCCGGGCACACCGAGCAGCGCGAGCGCGCTGGGCAGCACGTCGGCCAGGCTGCCGCCGCCGTAACGGGGCGCGACCCGGTCGAGCGGGTCCACCGCCGGGCCGGTCATGCCGGGCGGCGGGCGAACAGGTGCAGCTGGGCGGCGAGGTCGCGGTACGGCGGCCGGGCCGCCAGGGCCCGTTCCAGCTCGACCAGGGCGGCCTGCTGGCCGTCCGCCACGGCGGCCGGGAGCAGGTCGGCGAGCACGCGTACGCCGTGGATCTCCTCGACGGTGAGACCGGCGGCGGCGAGCAGCGCGGTGGCCTCGTCGGCGTCGTAGCGGCGGCGCAGGGTGTCCCGGGGACCGGCGGTGCCGGCCGGGTCGGCGGCGAGCGCGGCGGCCACGTCCAGGTGGCCGTTCATGGCCCGGGCCAGCACGGCGGCGGCCCGGCCGGCGACCAGCACGCTGGCCGCGCCACCGGGGCGCAGGGCGGCGGCCAGCGCGGCCACCACCGGGGCGGGGGCGTCCACGACCTCCAGCACCGAGTGGCAGAGCACCAGGTCGGCGGTGGCCGGCTCGACCAGCCCGGCGAGCGCGTCGCCGTCGCCCTGCACGGCGCGTACCCGCTCGGCGACCCCGGCCTCGGCGGCCCGGCGGGTCAGCGCGGCGAGCGCGTCGGGGCTGGCGTCGACCACGGTGACCTGGTGGCCGGCCTCGGCGAGCGGGACGGCGAAGCCGCCGGTCCCGCCGCCGACGTCGAGGACGGTGAGCCGCTCGCCGGCCCGCCGGTCCAGCTCGGCCCGGAGCACCGCCCAGATGACGGCGGTGCGGGGGGTCAGGGTTCGGGTCCGGTCCACGCCGCCGAGCCTAGTCACCCCCGGGCCCGGGGTCAGGACTCGCCACCGCCGGCGGGGTCCTCCTCGGCGCGGGACCGCTGGGCGTTGGCCACCGGCCCGTCGGTCACCTGGTATTCCCGCGGCTCCACCTCGTGGGTGGGCGCCCAGCCGGCGCCGAGCCGGGTCCGCCGGGCGTTCGCCACGCCACCGGGGTACGTGCTGTGAAAGGTCATCGGTTCATCCCCCATACCCGGGTGGGCCACTCTGCCCACCCGTGCCGGGAGTCTCCCGCCTCCGGGGCCCGGAAACCGTAATGTGGATCACTCCACTCACCGGAAATCCCGGGACGCCGGCGTGACGGGCGGCTCGATCGCGTCCAGCCGGTCCGCGGTGAGGCTCGTGACGCCCTCGTGCCGCTGCAACCGGCCCCGCACCACCAGCGCGCCGCTGGTGCGGGCGACTCGACGGTAGCGCTGCCAGAGCCCCGGGGAGCAAGTGACATTGAGCATGCCGGTCTCGTCCTCCAGGTTGAGGAACGTGACCCCGCCGGCGGTCGCCGGTCGCTGCCGGTGGGTGACGATCCCGCCGACCCGGATCCGCTGCCCGGGTTCCACCCGGCCCAGCCGGGCGATCGGCACCGCGCCCAGGGCGTCCAGCCGGTCCCGGATGAACCGGGCCGGGTGGCTCTCCGGGGACAGGCCGGTGGCCCAGACGTCGGCGACCAGCCGGTCCACCGCCTCCATCCCGGGCAGGGTGGGCGGGGCCGTGCCGGTCACCGTGCCGGGCAGCCGGCCCGGCCGGTCCTGCGCCGCCGCGCCGGCGGCCCAGAGGGCCTGCCGGCGGGTCAGCCCGAAACAGGCGAAGGCGTCCGCGGTGGCCAGCGCCTCCAGGTGCGCCGCCGTCAGGCCGACCCGGCGGGCCAGGTCCGGCATGTCCCGGTACGGCCCGTGGGCCGTCCGCTCCGCCTCGATCCGCTCGGCCACGTCGTCGCCGAGGGTACGCACGCCCGACAGCCCCAGCCGGACCGCCGGGCCGCCCAGCCCCCAGGCGTGCGGCGGCTCGCCCGGCTGGCTCCCCCACCGGGTCTCCGGCGTGGACTCCAGGACCGCCTTGGCGCCGCTGGCGTTGATGTCCGGCCGGCGGACCTCGACGCCGTGCCGGCGGGCGTCGTCGACCAGGGTCTGCGGCGAGTAGAAGCCCATCGGCTGGGCGTTGAGCAGCGCGGCCAGGAACGGGCCCGGGTGGTAGCGCTTCAGCCAGGAACTGGCGTACACCAGGTAGGCGAAGCTCATGGCGTGGCTCTCCGGGAAGCCGTAGCTGGCGAACGCGGTGAGCTTGCGGTAGACGTCGTCGGCCAGCTCGCCGGTGATGCCCCGCTCGGCCATCCCGGCGTAGAGCCGGTCGGCGATCTGCGCCATCCGCTCCACCGAGCGCTTCGCCCCCATGGCCCGGCGCAGCTGGTCGGCCCCGGCCGCGTCGAAGCCGGCCAGGTCGATGGCGAGCTGCATGAGCTGCTCCTGGAACAGCGGCACGCCGAGGGTCTTCTCCAGCGCGTTGCGCATCAGCGGGTGCGCGAAGGTCACCGGCTCCTGGCCGTTCTTGCGCCGGATGAACGGGTGCACCGAGCCGCCCTGGATCGGGCCGGGCCGGATCAGCGCCACCTCCACCACCAGGTCGTAGAACTCGCGGGGCTTGAGCCGGGGCAGCGTGGCCATCTGGGCGCGGCTCTCCACCTGGAACACCCCGACCGAGTCGGCCCGGCAGAGCATGTCGTAGACCTCGGGGTCGTCCAGGGTCATGTCGCCCAGGTCCAGGCTCATCCCGATCAGGTCGTAGCCGTAGTGCAGCGCGGAGAGCATGCCGAGGCCGAGCAGGTCGAACTTGACCAGGCCGACGGCGGCGCAGTCGTCCTTGTCCCACTGGAGCACGCTGCGGCCGGGCATCCGCCCCCACTCCACCGGGCAGACCTCGATCACCGGTCGGTCGCAGATCACCATGCCGCCGGAGTGGATGCCCAGGTGCCGGGGGAACGTCTGCAGCTCGTTGGCGTACGCCACCACCTGCTCGGGGATGTCCTCCACGTCGACCGCCGCGACCGAGCCCCAGCGGTCGATCTGCTTGCTCCAGGCGTCCTGCTGCCCGGGCGAGAAGCCGAACGCCTTGGCCACGTCCCGCACCGCCGACCGCGGCCGGTAGGAGATGACGTTGGCGACCTGGGCGGTGTGCTCCCGGCCGTACCGGGCGTAGACGTGCTGGATCACCTCCTCCCGGCGGTCGGATTCGATGTCCACGTCGATGTCGGGCGGGCCGTCCCGCTCGGGGGCGAGGAAACGCTCGAAGAGCAGCCGGTGCCGCACCGCGTCCACGTTGGTGATCCGCAGCGCGTAGCAGACCGCCGAGTTGGCCGCCGAGCCCCGACCCTGGCAGTAGATGTCCTGCTCGCGGCAGAACGCGACGATGTCGTAGACCACCAGGAAGTAGCCGGGGAAGCCGAGGTCATCGATCATCCGCAGCTCGTGCTCCAGCTGCGCGTACGCCTCCGGGTGCGCCTCGGGCGGGCCGTAGCGCTCCCGGGCGCCGGCCATGGTGAGGTGGCGCAGCCAGCTCATCTCGGTGTGCCCCGGCGGCACCGGGTACGCCGGCAGCTGCGGCGCGACCAGTTGCAGGTCGAAGGCGAGTTCCGCGCCGAACTCGGCGGCCCGGGCCACCGCACCCGGGTACGCGGCGAACCGCGCCGCCATCTCCGCGCCGCTGCGCAGGTGGGCGGTGGCGGCGGCGGGCAGCCAGCCGTCGATCTCGTCGAGGCTGCGCCGGGCCCGCACCGCCGCCACGGTGGTGGCCAGCCGGCGCCGCCCCGGGGTGGCGTAGTGCACGTTGTTGGTGGCCACCGTGGGCAGCCCCGCCGCGGCGGCCAGCTCGGCCAGCGCGTCGTTGCGGTCGGCGTCGAGCGGGTGGCCGTGGTCGGTCAGCTCCACCGCCACCGTCTCGGCGCCGAAGAGCGCGGTGAGCCGGTCCAGCTCCCGGGCCGCCGCGTCCACGCCCTCGGTGAGCAGCGCGCCGGGCACGTGCCCCTTGCGGCAGCCGGTGAGCACCAGCACGTGGTCGCGCAGCTCGGCGGCGACCTCCTCCAGCTCGCCGTAGACCGGTCGGCCCTTCTCCCCGCCGCGCAGCTGCGCCCGGGCGATGGTGGCGGCGAGCCGGGCGTACCCCTCGTGGCCGTGGGCCAGCACCAGCAGGTGCGCGCCGTGCGGGTCCGGCTCGCCGTTCTGCGGGCCGGGCAGCCCGAGAGAGAGCTCCGCGCCGAAGACCGTGGGCAGGTGCAGCGCGCGGGCCGCCTCGGCGAAGCGCACCACGCCGTAGAAGCCGTCGTGGTCGGTGACGGCGAGCGCCGTGAGCCCCAGCCGGGCGGCCTCCTCGGCCAGCTCCTCGGGGTGGCTGGCGCCGTCGAGGAAGCTGAAGTTGGTGTGCGCGTGCAGTTCCGCGTAAGGCACCGCGTCGTCGGGCCGGGGCAGCTCCGGCGGCACGTACTCCTGCCGCTTGCGGCTCCACGCCGGGGAGTCGCCGCCGTCGGCGTCGACCGCGAGCGGGTCCACCACGTGCAGGTGCCGCTCGCCCTTGGGCCGCCCCTTGCCGGACCGACCGTCGGGCCGCCCGGAGAGCACCTGCTCCAGCTCCGACCAGGGCATCTTCGGGTTGTGGAAGCTCACCGGCCGGCTCCCGGGCGGTTCCGCGTCGACATCGTGGCCGGTTGCGGCCTCCGCAGGGGCCGGATTCCTCCAGGACCTGGTTCCGCAGGACCTGGTTCCGCCGGATCTGGCTCCGCCCCCGCCAGGCGGCGGGTGGCTGTTGGTTGACTACGAACTTGATGACGCAGATGAATCGCGGGAGCGGGAGCGGGAGCGGGAGCGGGAGCGGGAGCGGGAGCGGGAGCGGGAGCGGGAGCCAATGGCGATCTGTTCACGTCATCAAGTTCGTAGCCTCCGACGGGTAGGAGCCGGCGCGGCACGTCGGCGCGACGCCCGACCGAAGCACGCTGCACGGTCGAGGCACGCCGCACGGCCGAGGCACGGCCCACGACCAGGGCACCCAGCGCGGCCGAGGCGCGGCGCTCAGTCATAGATCGCCTCCACCAGCCACTGGCCGCCCTCGACCGCGAGCAGCAGGGCGGCCCCGTCGGCCAGGCAGACCTGGAACCGGGCCCGGCGGCGGGCCTCGGCCGGCGCCCACCAGCGCTCGTCCACCGGCCACGGACCGGCCCAGCCGGTGATCTCGGCCGGGCCGCCGGCGCCGACGGTCAGCCGGGCCGGCGCCGCGCTGACCGCCAGCCGGGCGCTCACCACGACCGGCTCGCCGTCGGCGTCGTGCACGGCGGCGGGCAGCGGGGTGGGCAGCACCACGGCCGGCGCGGGCGGCGGGATCCGTCCCGGCCACGGCGGCACCGGCGCCGACCCGCCGCTGCGGGCCGGGCGGCCCCCCGAGCGCCCCACCGCACCGGCCCGGTCCGGCCGCGCCACCGCACCGGCCCGGGGCCGCCCGGTCGGCACCGCCGACGCGACAGCCGGGACAGGCGTGGCAGCCGGGACGGGCGCGGCAGCCGGCACGGGCCCCGCGGCCGGGACGGGCTCGACGGCCGGGGCGGGCTCGGCGGCCGGCAGGGGTGGCGGGCCGGGGCGGGCGGGCAGGCGCTCGTCGCCCCACGGGACCAGGCGCACCTGGTCGGCCGGGGAGCGCCCGCCGCCGAGCACGGCGGTGACCACCGCCTCGGGACCGAGGATGCCCTGCACCCGGCTCAACGCGCGGTGCGCCCGCTCCCGCTCCTCGCCCGTCTCCCCCCAGAGGCCGGGTTGCAGGCCGGCCTGGGCGAGCACCCCGGCCGGCACCAGCCGCAGCCGGATGATCCCGGCGGTGGGGCGGGCCGGGCGGGCGCCGCCCCGGCCGTTGCTGCCGGAGAGCCAGCCGTCGAGCTGCCAGCGGACCCGGTCGGCGATGGCCGCCGCGGTGAGCAGCCCGTCGTGCCGCCAGACCCGGTGCAGCTCCTGACCGTGCGCGGTGACCGCCTCGATGCCGAGCCGGGTGCAGGCCAGCCCGTGCGCGGCCAGCCGCTCGTGCAGTTGCTCGGCCAGCGTCCGGGCGGCGAACGCCGCGGCGTCGACCCGGTCGATCGGCTCGTCGTGGTCGGCGGTGACGGTCAGGTCGGCGGGCGGCTGCCGGACCGCGAGCGGCCGGTGGTCCCGGCCGGCGGCGAGCCGGTGGGCCAGCGCCCCGTCGAAGCCGAACCGGGCCAGCACGTCCCCGGCGGGCAGCGCGGCGAAGTCGCCGAGGGTGCGGACGCCCAGCCGGCGCAGCAGGTCGGTCAGGGTGGGTCGGCCGAGCGCCTCGACGGGCAGGCCGGCCAGGAACTCCGGGGTCCCGCCGGGAGGCACGATCCGCCCGTCCCGGGCGGCCAGCCCGGCGGCGAAGACCCCGTCGGCGATGCCGACCTGGCTCTCCACCGCGCAGGTCTGGGCGACGTGCTCGACGATCCGCTCGGCCGCCGCCTCCTCGCCGCCCAGGTAGCGGCTGGGACCCCGGGCGGCCAGCGCGCAGGCCCCGGGGCGGATCACCTCGACCCCGGCGACCACCTCCTCGACGGCGGCCACCACCGGCTCGAACGCCCGGGCGTCCCGGGCGGGATCGTGGTCGACGACGGTGAGCTGGGGGCAGCGGCCCTGCGCCTCCCGCCGGCGCAGCCCCCGGCGGACGCCCTCGGCGCGGGCCCGCTCGGAGCAGGCGACCACCCGGTTGGCGTGCAGTACGGCGACCGGGTCGGTGGCGGGCACCCCGTCGACGATCTCGGCGGCGAGGACCGGCCAGTCCGGGCACCAGAGCAGCAGGGTCCGCGCCGGCGCACCGCTCATGCCGACCCGACCACGGTGAACGGCCGGACGGCGGCAGCGGCGGCCGGGGCCACCACGCGGAACCGCCGGGGCGCGGCGGCGCGGACCGGGCCGCCGCCGGTCGCCCGCGGGATCACCCGGGTCAGCTCGTCGCCGGGCAGCCAGACCTTGATCTCCTTGGGGCGGGCGGCCGCGCCCCGGCCGCGGGCCGAGACGGTCACCTCCCGGCGGCGCAGCCGGCCCCGGCCCGGCCCGAGCCCCTCCCAGACCCCGCGGACCACCTGGAGCGTCACGTCCGCGCCGTCCCACCGGCCGTACGGGACGAGCACGCTGCCGCGCTGCCGGGCCCGGGCGGCCAGCCGGTTGGCGACCGAGGAGGAGACCGTGGTCGGCACGGCGGTGACCACCACGTCGACCCCGTCGATGAGCGCGGCGACGACGGTGGGCCACTCCGGCCCGGGGTTCGGCACCAGGGCGAGCCGGTCCAGGGCGATGCCGGCCTCGGCCGCCGCGCCCGCCCCGAAGGTGGGCACGCCGACCACGGCGCACCACGAGCCGGCCCGGGACGCCTCGGCGAGCAGGGCGAGGATCAGGGAGGTGGCCCCGCTGCGCCGGGGCTGGCCGGCGCCGACCGCGATGGTGCTGCCGCGCCGCAGCCCGCGGTTGGGCAGCAGCCCGGTCAGCTCGGGCCGGACGGGGAGCACCCGGTGGCCACCCGCCGGGTCGGGCGCGCTGGCCGGGCGTACCAGCTCGGCCAGGGCGGCGGAACCGACCACCATGCGGCCCGCCATCGGACCTACCCCCCGTCGTGTGTTCACCACGGGCACCGGCCCGTGGATGGTGCTTGGATCGTGCGGTGCGGGACGCGCGTGCGGCCCGGCGCGGCGTGCTCGCCGTCGCCGGGAGCGGCGCCCGGCCACCCGGGGTCCCGCCGGTGGTGGCCGGGCGCCGCGACTCAGGCGGCGGCTGCTCCGGGTCGCGGCAGGGCGTCAGGCACGCCGAGCCGGAGTGGCCGGTGCGGTTCGTCGAGCGCCGGTTGGTGTGCCAGGCCGAGCGCGGTCTCCACCACGGTCACGAACTCCTCGGCGGCGCGGAGCAGGTCGTCGGCCTCCCGGGCGGTGACCACCCGGGGGATGCCGGCCTCGGCGGCGGCCCGCTTGCTGGCCCCGGCCGCGAAGTAGGCGGCCCACTCGTCCAGCTCGGGGGCGACGGCGGCGAGCAGCACCCAGACGCTGGTGATCCGGTTGCGCCGGGTCGGTGCGGGGCGGGCGCGGGCGGCCAGCAGGGCGGCGGCGGCGCGCAGCGCGGCGAGGTGGGCGGCGGCGTACCGGAGACCGTCGGGGCGGGTCCGGGTGGCCTCGGCCAGCCCGTGGCGGGCCACCACGAGCAGTTGGGCGGGGGTGCGGTGCGGCAGCACGTGCGCGGGCACCGTGGGCGCCTGGGCCGGACTGGTCGACATGGTCTCTCCTCCGCGTGGGCCGGGGCGGGGCGGCCGCGCGACGGGGAACCGTCGCCCGGGACGCCCGGAACGGGCGGTGCGGAGGAAGACGCACCAGGTGGGGGCCGGCCGGGTGTGGATGCTTCCCCACACCACACCCGGCCGGCGTACCGGCGGGTCCGTCGCCCGCCGCCCGGGGGTCGTGGGCGGCGGGCGACGATCCTGCCTTGACGGGTCCGGACTCGCGACTGTCCGGAGCCCGGTGCGGTCCGCGGAACCGCACCTCCCGGGAGCCGGAGCCGCGAAACACCGCTCCCGGACGTTGGAACGAGCGTACGACTGAATCGAACACTCGTTCTAACTGCTCTGACAGTACACCTCCCCTCCGACGAAAACGCAACGTGTGGCGCGCCGGGAGACGACCGGATTCTCAGGGCGCGCACAGCACCGGCAAAGGAACCGCCGAGCTCCGGCCGCCAGGGTTGACCACATGAACGTCAGCCGTACCGGGAGGAAGCCCCGGTGACCGCCGCCGTCGCCGGCCGGCGAACCCCGCGCCGGACCCGGCCGGCGGCCCCGGCCTGGTGGGCCGACGTGGCCGGCGGCGCCGCGGCGCTCAGCCTGCTGGTGGTCACCGCGCTCTGGACCGCCGACCGCGGCGTGCAGGAGCTGCTGGGCGGCCCGGCCACCGGCCTCACCTCGCTCGGCCGGCTCGCCGGCCTGGTCAGCGCCGACCTGATGCTCGTCCAGGTGGTGCTCATGGCCCGGGTGCCGCTGATCGAGCGGCGCTTCGGCCAGGACCGGATCGCCCGCTGGCACCGGCTCACCGGCTTCACCTCGTTCCACCTGCTCCTGGCGCACGTGCTGCTGACCGTCCTCGGGTACGCCGGCACCACCCGCCGGGGGGTGCTCGCCGAGACCTGGGACCTCGTCGTCACGTACCCGGGGATGCTGCTGGCCACCGCGGCGCTGGCCCTGCTGGTGCTCGTGGTGGTGACCTCGGTCCGCGCGGCCCGGCGCCGGCTGCGCTACGAGTCCTGGCACCTGCTGCACCTGTACGCGTACCTGGGCGTCGCGCTGGCGCTGCCGCACCAGCTCTGGACCGGCGCGGACTTCGTCACCTCGCCGCTCGCCCGCGCCTACTGGTGGACCGTCTACCTGCTGGCGCTCGCCAGTGTGCTGGTCTGGCGGCTGGGGCTGCCCGCCTGGCGCTCACTGCGGCACCGGATCGAGGTGGCCGCCGTGGTCACCGAGGCGCCCGGGATCACCTCGGTCTGGCTGCGCGGGCGCGACCTGCACCGGCTGCCCGTCCGGGCCGGGCAGTTCCTGCTCTGGCGGTTCCTGGACGGGCCCGGCTGGTCCCGGGCCCACCCGTACTCGCTGTCCGCGCCGCCGAACGGCGACCTCATGCGGATCACGGTCAAGGACCTGGGCGACGGCAGCGCCCGGGTGGCCGCCCTGCGCCCCGGCACGCGGGTGCTCGTCGAAGGGCCGTACGGGCGGCTCACCGGGGAGCGCTGGCGCGGTGGCGGGATCACCATGCTGGCCTGCGGGGTCGGCATCACCCCCCTGCTGGCCCTGCTGTGGGAGCTGCCGTACGCGCCCGGCCAGGCGGTGCTGCTCTACCGCGCGCGTACCCCGGAGGACCTGGCCTTCCGTGCGGAGCTGGACCGGCTCGCCGCGGAGCGCGGGCTGGTCGTGCACCACCTGGTCGGCCCCCGGGCGGTGCACCCGTCCTGGCTGCCGGCCTACGCCGAGGGGCTCTCCGACGCGGAGGCACTGCGCCGGCTCTCCCCCGGCGTCGCCGGCCACGACGTCTTCCTCTGCGGGCCGGACGGCTGGGTCGACGCCGCCCGCGCCGCGATCCGCGCGGCGGGGGTCCCCGAGGCGCACACCCATCACGAACGCTTCGCCTGGTGACAGGCGCGAAGGGAGGATCCGTGCGACGGATCACCATCTGGCTGCTCTCCACGGTGGCCGCGCTGGTGCTGCTGTTCAGCTACCGGACCAGCACCATGGGCGCGGGTGGGGAGACCAGCGCGATCGCCTCCGGCTCGGACGGCCCGGCCGGCAGCGGCAGCTCCTGGACCGGCACGGACGACGGGTCGGGCTCGTCGAACGGCGACACGTCGAGCGGGGGCAGCGGCACGTCGAGCGGCAGCGGCACGGCCACCGGATCGGTGGCGCGGACCCGGTGGGGACCGGTGCAGGTGAGGATCACCGTCTCCGGCGGGAAGATCACCGACGTCACCGTGCTCCAGGTGCCGGACGGCAACCACCGGGACCAGGAGATCAACGACTACGCGGTGCCGATCCTGCGGCAGGAGGCCCTGACCGCGCAGAGCCCGCGGATCGACACCGTCTCGGGGGCCACCGTCACCAGCGACGGCTACCGCGAGTCCCTCCAGTCCGCCATCGACGCGGCGCACCTGAAGTGAGGACGCCATGAACCTGACCAGGGAACCCGACCGGCGCGCCTGGGTGGTCCAGGTGATGGGGCTGCCGGTCAGCGTGCACCTGCGCGGCCCCGAGGTGCGCACCGACGCGGTGGCCGAGCGGGTGGAGCGGGTCTTCGCCGAGCTGCGCGACGTGGACGCGACGTTCAGCACGTACCGGCCGGACAGCGTGCTGGGGCGGCTCGGCGGGGCGATGCCCGACCCGGCCGCCGTGGACCCGCTGGTGCGCGAGGTGGTCGAGCGCTGCGAGGCGGCCCGTGTCCGCACCGGCGGGTGGTTCGACGCCCGGCGGCTGCCGCTGCCCGGCGGAGGCACCGGCTTCGACCCGTCCGGCCTGGTCAAGGGGTGGGCGGTGGAGCGGGCCGCGCGCTGGTTGGCGCTGCCCGACCACGACCTGTGCCTCAACGCCGGCGGGGACGTGCTGCTGCGCACCGCGCCGGGCCGGCCGGCCTGGCGGGTCGGGATCGAGGACCCGGACCGCCCCGATCGGCTGCTCGACGTCGTCGCCCGCCCGCACGGCGCGGTCGCCACGTCCGGCACCGCGCGGCGCGGCGCGCACATCACCGACCCGCGCGCCGGCCGGCCGGCTCGGGCCGTCCGGTCGGTCACCGTGGTCGGCCCCGAACTGCTGTGGGCCGACGTGTACGCCACCGCGGCCGTCGCCCGCGGCGCGGACGCGCTCGACTGGCTGGCCACCCTGGACGGGTACGCGGCCCTGCTGGTGGACGCCGGCGGCGGGATCCGGGCCACCCCGAACTGGCCCGGCTCCCGACCGGCGGTTCAGACCCGCGCCGCGTAGTCGGGCAGGTCGGCCTCGGTGGCCAGCGAGTCGGTGCTGCGGACCAGCAGCGACCGGACCGGGCGGGTGGACAGCAGCCGGTCGCGCAGCCACAGCCCCCAGCCGGTGGCCGGGGCGAGGAAGTGGCCGGGGCTGGCGCCGCGCTGCCAGCGGCCGGCGTAGCCCCGCATCCGCCGCTCGTACGCGGGCAGCGCCACCCGGTGGTCGCCGCCGGCCAGGGCCAGCTCACCGGCGAGCACGTACGCCCCGACGAGGCCGGTGCCCACCCCCATCCCGCCGAGGGTCACCCCCCAGGCCGCGTCGCCGAGCAGCACCGCCCGGCCGGTGTGCCAGCGGGGCACGCTGACCCGGGCGATCGCGTCGAAGTACAGCTCGGGCGCGGCGCGCAGGCCGGCCAGCAGCCGGGGCACGTGCCAGCCCAGCCCGGCGAAGGCGTCGGTGATCAACGCCTTCTGCCGGTCGAGGTCGAGCCGGTCGTGGTCCTGCCGGGGCGAGGCGAACACGACGAGGGCGCCCGCCCGGCCCGGGGCGCGCTGGTCGGCGGCCACGCTGGCCATCCGGCCGGGCACGTTGTACTGCCGGGGGACGACGTCGAAGCCGTCGTCGGGCACGTCCCAGCCGGCCAGGTGGTAGCCGAGGTGGCGGACGTACGCCGACTCGGGCCCGAACGCCAGCCGCCGCACGCCCGAGTGCAGCCCGTCCGCACCGATCACCAGGTCGACGGTGCGGGAGGCGCCCCGGGCGAGGTCGACCCGCACCCCGTCGGCGGTCTCGGTGAGCGCGGTGATCCGGTCGCCGAACACGTACCCGACCCGGTCGGCGCCGTGCTCGTGGAGGATCCGGGACAGGTCCCGGCGGAGGACCTCCAGCTCGCCGCCGGCGAACTCGGCCGGCAGCCGGAAGATCTCCCGGTCGTGCTCGTCCACCCGGCTCATGGCGCCGGCGTGGGTCTGCACCGCGCGCAACTCGTCGAGCACGCCCATGGCGGCGAGCACGCCCAGGTGGGTGGGTCCCCGGAAGTCGACCGCGAAGCCGCTGGTCCGCAGCGCGGGAGCGGCCTCGACGACGGTGACCTCGGCCCCGTGCCGGGTCAGCCACCAGGCCACCGCCGGGCCGGCGACACCGGCGCCGGAGACGAGCACGCGGAAACCGCGAAGTGGAGTGGACATGTCATTCCCCGTTCTAAACTGTGTCCCTTGGATACAGAGTACTCTAGACACAGTTTCGGGCCGAGGACAAGGGGTGATCGTGGAGACCGGTGGCGCCGACCAGGGCCGGCTGCGGGAGCTGCTGTGGGGGACCCCGACCGGTCCCCGGCGCGGGCCGCGCCCCACCCTCACGCTGGCCGCGATCGCCCGCGCCGGCATCACCATCGCCGACGCCGACGGGCTCGACGGGCTGACCATGCAGCGGGTCGCCGAGTCGCTGGACGTCACCAAGATGGCGCTCTACCGGTACGTGCCCGGCCGCGCCGAACTGGTGGCGCTCATGCTGGAGACGGCGGTCGGCGAGCCGCCCCCACCCCCGGCCGGGGCCGACTGGCGCGGCCAGCTCGACGACTGGACCCGCCAGCTCTTCGACCGGTTCCGCCGGCACCCGTGGGCCCAGGCGACGACCGCCGGCCCCCGACTGCCCGGCCCGAACGAGCTGGCCTGGCTGGAACGGGTGGTCGCCGCCCTCGCCGGCACCGGGCTGACCGGCGCCGAGCAGCTCGACGTCGCGGTGCTGCTGGTCGGGCACGCCCGCAACCTGGCCCAGCACGCGCCGCCGGACGACGCGCCCGGCGCGGGCCGGGAGGCCGCCTTCGGCGCCCTGATCCGCGGCCGGGAGGAGCGGTTCCCGGCGCTGGACGCCGCCCTGCGCGACACCGACCCGCAGGCCGCCGACGCGGCCCTCGACTTCGGCCTGGCCCGGATCCTCGACGGCATCGAGGCGCTCATCACCGCCCGCTCACCCCGTCGACCATGAGGTTGTTGTCGCGACAGGCCGACGGCCGGCGCAACAACTTCGTGATCGACGCGCCCGGGGTGGGACCGGGCGCGGCGGGGCGGGCGCGGCGGGGAGAATGAACGGCATGCAGCCACACCCGAACGTGCAGGCGGTGCAGCGGGCGCTCGACGACGCGGGCGCGCGGGACGGCTCCGGCGGCCCGAGCCAGGTCCGTCTGCTGCCCGAGGCCGTGCACACCGCCGCCGCGGCAGCCGAGGCGCTCGGCGTCGAAGTCGGCGCCATCGCCAACTCGCTCGTCTTCGACGCCGACGACGCGCCCCTGCTGGTGCTCACCTCCGGCGCGCACCGGGTGGACACCGCCGGGCTGGCCGCGTCCCTCGGGGTCACCCACCTGCGCCGGGCCGCCCCGGAATTCGTCAAGCGGCACACCGGGCAGGTGATCGGCGGGGTCGCCCCGGTCGGGCACCCGCAGCCGCTGCGCACCATCGTGGACACCGCGCTGGCGGCGTACGACGAGGTGTGGGCGGCCGGCGGCGTGCCGCAGGCGGTCTTCCCCACCACGCACGCGGAGCTGCTGCGGCTCACCGCCGGCACCCCGCACGAGGTGGCGTGACTCCCGAGCTCGTCACGCTGCACGTGTGGCGGATCCCCCGCACGGCCGTCCCCCGGGCGCTGGCCCGGATGGCGACCCACCCGGCGCGGCTGCGCCGGATGCCCGGCGTCCGCTTCGCCAAGCTGCTCGGCACCGGGACCGGCACCGGCTTCGGCCCCGGCGACACCGACCTGACCCGGTGGGCCGCCCTGGTGGTGTGGGACTCCCCCGCCGCGGCGGCCGGCTTCGACGCCTCCCCGGTCGGCCGCTCCTGGGCCCGGCTCGCCCGCGCCCGCGTACGGGTGGAGCTGCGCCCGCTGACCAGCCGGGGCGAGTGGTCCGGCCACCGGCCGTTCGGTGAACCGTCCGGCGGGCGGGTCGCCGGGCCGGTGCTGGCGCTGACCCGGGCCCGGCTGCGGGCCCGGCGGGCGGTCACCTTCTGGCGGGCGATCCCGCCGGTCGCCGCCGCCCTGCACGCCGCGCCCGGGCTGCTCGCCCGGTTCGGCGTCGGCGAGGCCCCGCTGGGCTGGCAGGGCACGGTGAGCCTGTGGCGCGACGCGGCGGACCTCGTCGCGTTCGCGTACCGTCACCCGGAGCACCGGGCCGCGATCACCCGCACCCCCACCGAGGGCTGGTACGCGGAGGAACTGTTCGCGCGGTTCGCGGTGGCCGACGTGGTCGGCGACCGCGCGGTGCTGGGATGGGTCGCCCCCGAGAGCGGCCCGGAAGCGGCGAGAGGGAACGCATGAGGTTGGTGCGGTGGACGCCGGACGATCTGGTCCGGCGGCTGGACGACGTGGTGGCCGTCTACGGCGAGGCGATGGGCTACCGCGCCGACCTGCTGGAGGCCCGGCGCGGCTACATCGCCACCCACGTCCGCCGTCCCGGCTTCCGCGCCGTCGCCAGCCTGACCTCCGAGGGACACCTGGCCGGCTTCGGGTACGGCTACCTCGGCGCCGCCGGCCAGTGGTGGCACGACCAGGTGCACCGGGCGCTGGACGGCGAGGCCCGGCTGCGCTGGCTGACCCACTGCTTCGAGGTGGTCGAGCTGCACGTCCGCCCGCCCGCGCAGGGGCACGGCCTGGGCGCCGGCCAACTGCGCGCGCTGCTCACCATGGCCGAGGGGAGCACCACCCTGCTCTCCACGCCGGAGGCCGACGAGCAGAAGTCCCGGGCCTGGCGGCTCTACCGGCGGTTCGGCTTCGTCGACATCCTGCGCCACTTCCACTTCCCCGGCGACGAGCGGCCGTTCGGCGTGCTCGGCCGGGACCTGCCGCTGCCCCCGCCCGGCCCCGGCGGCGCACCGGACACTCCGTGATCCGGAAGCGGCTGCCCTGGGCGTTGCTGGCCGTCCTGGTCCTGGCCCAGATCTGCTACCCGCTCACCGGCGGCGCGACCCGGGCCGGGCTGACCGTGGCCACGGTCGGGCTCGGCTGGCTGCTCTCCGTCGGGCACGCCTTGCTCACCCGGGGTACGCGCACCGCGCTCGCGCTGGTCGCCGTGGCCACCGGCGGCGGCTTCGCGATCGAGGCGCTCGGCGTGGCGACCGGCTTCCCGTTCGGCAGCTACGACTACTCCGGCGAACTGGGCCCGAAGCTGGCCGGGGTGCCGCTGGTCATCCCGCTGGCCTGGACCTGGATGGCCTGGCCGGCCTGGCTCACCGCGGTCCGGCTCACCCGCTCCCGGCCGGGCCGGATCGCCCTCGCCGCGGTCGGGCTGGCCGCCTGGGACCTCTTCCTCGACCCGCAGATGGTGGCCGAGGGCTACTGGCGCTGGCGGGACGCCGTCCCGGCCCTTCCCGGACTGCCCGGCATCCCGGTCAGCAACTACCTCGGCTGGCTGCTCTTCGCGGTGCTGCTGACGGCCGCGCTGCGCCCGCTCGCCGGGCCGGCCGTCGACCGCACCGACGGGCGGGACGCGCCGATGTTCGCGCTCTACCTGTGGACGTACGCCTCCAGCGTGCTGGCGCACGCGGTCTTCCTCCGGCTGCCCGCCTCGGCGGCCTGGGGCGCGGCCGGGATGGCGGTGGCCGCCGTGCCGCTGGCGGTCACGCTGCTGCGCGCCCGCCGGCGCCGGGCCGGTGCCGGGGTGGCGGAACCGACGCCCCGCGTCGACGCGCCGGCATGATCCCCGCGCTGGTCCTGGTCGCGGCGGTCGCCGTGCTCACCGCGCACACCGTCGTCAACGCCACCGCCTGGCTGCGCCGCCCCGGCGCCGGCCCGGCCGAGGTCACCGAGGCGGTGGCGGTGCTGCTGCCGCTGCGCGACGAGGCCGACCGGGTCACCCCGTGCCTGCGCGCGCTGCTCGCCCAGCGCGGCGTGCCCGAGCTGCGGATCGTGGTGCTCGACGACGGCTCGACGGACGGCACCGCCGACGTGGTCCGCGCGGTGGCCGGCGACGACCCGCGGGTCACCCTGCTCACCGGGGTCGCCCCGCCGCCCGGCTGGCTGGGCAAGCCGCACGCCTGCTGGCAGCTCGCCACCCGCACCGACCCGGCCCCGACCGTGCTGGCCTTCGTCGACGCCGACGTGGTGCTCACCCCGTACGCCGTGGCGGCGGCGGTGACCGGGCTGCGCGCGGCGGGCGCGACGCTGCTGTCGCCGTACCCCCGGATCGTGGTGCGGACGGCGACCGACCGCCTGGTGCAGCCGCTGCTGCAGTGGTTGTGGCTGACCTTCCTGCCGCTGCGCGCGATGGAACGCTCGCCGCGGCCGTCGCTCGCCGCGGCGGGCGGGCAGTTCCTGGTCGTGGACCGGGCCGGCTACCTGCGGGCCGGCGGGCACGCCGCGGTGGCCGACCGGGTCCTGGAGGACATCGAGCTGGCCCGCGCCGTGAAGCGGTCCGGCGGCCGGATCGCCCTGGCCGACGGGTCCCGGCTGGCCGCCTGCCGGATGTACGACAGCTGGCCGCAGCTGCGCGACGGCTACACCAAGTCGCTCTGGGCCTCCTTCGGACATCCGGCCGCCGCCGCCGTGGTGGTGGCCCTGCTGCTCCTGCTCTACACCGCTCCCCCGCTGGTCGCGCTCGGCGCCCTGGTGGCCGGCGCGCCGGTGACGGCCGGGCTCGCGCTGGCCGCCTACCTGCTCGGCGTCGCCGGGCGGGTGGTCAGCGCCCGCGCCACCGGCGGGCGGGCCTGGCCCGACGCGCTGGCACACCCCGTGTCGGTCGTGGTCCTCGGTTGGCTGACCCTCCGGTCGTACCATCTGCGGAAGCGGCGCCGGCTCACCTGGCGGGGTCGCCCGATCAGCTAGGAGGCGGCGGCATGGCGCGGATCGTGGTCATCGGCGCCGGCGTGGGCGGTCTGGCCGCCGCCGCCCGGCTGGCGGTCACCGGGCACGAGGTCACCGTCCTCGAACGGGCCGGCACGGTCGGCGGCAAGCTCGGCCGGCACCGGCACGACACCCCCGAGGGGTCGTGGCACTTCGACACCGGGCCGAGCCTGGTCACCCTGCCCCAGGTGTTCCACGACCTGTTCGAGGCGACCGGCGCGAAGCTCGACGAATACCTGGACCTGGTGCCGCTGGACCCGATCGTCCGGCACGTCTTCCCCGGCGGCGGCCCCACCCTGGACTCCTGCGCCGACCCGGCCGAGTTCACCGCCCGCGTCGGCGCGGCGTTCGGCGACCGCGCCGCCGCCGACTGGCAGCGGCTCTGGCGGCGGGCCGGCCGGGTGTGGGCGGCCTCGCACCGGGACGTGCTGCGCCGCACCGTCGACTCCCCCCGGGACCTGGCCGCGCTGGCCTGGCGGCTGGGTGACCTCGCCGCCATCGGCCCCGGCCGCACCCTGCGCGGGCTGAGCCGCCGGCACCTGGCCGACCCGCGGCTGCGGATGCTGCTGGACCGCTACGCCACCTACACCGGCGCCGACCCCCGCCGCGCCCCGGCCGCGCTGGTCGCCGTCCCCTACGCCGAACTGGCGTACGGCGGCTGGTACCTGCGCGGCGGGCTGGGCACCCTGGCCGACGCGCTGCTGTCGCGCTGCCTGGACCTCGGCGTCGTGGTGCGGACCGGCGCCACGGTCACCCGGATCGACGCGGCCGGCGGCCGGGTCCACGGCGTACGCCTCGCCGGGGTGGCCGCCCCCGTCCCCGCCGACGTCGTGGTGGCCAACGTCGACGCGCTGACCCTCTACCGGGACCTGCTGCCCACCCCGCGCCGGCTGGCCGCGCTCACCGACCGCAGCCTGGCCGGATTCGTGCTGCTGCTGGGCGTCCGCGGCGACTCCGGGCTGGCCCACCACACCGTCTTCTTCCCCCGCGACCACGACGCCGAGTTCGACGCGGTCTTCGGCGACCCGGGGCGGGGCGTCCGGGCCCGGCCCGCGCCCGACCCCACCGTGTTCGTCACGGTGGCCGACGACCCGGCGGTCCGCCCGGCCGGGCACGAGGCGTGGTTCGTGCTGGTCAACGCGGCCCGCCACGGCACGGCCGCGGGCGCGGTCGACTGGCGGCGGCCGGGGCTGGCCGAGGCGTACGCCGACCGGATCCTCGACGTGCTCGCCGAGCGGGGCGTGGACGTGCGGGACCGGCTGGCGTTCCGGGAGATCCGCACCCCGGCCGACCTGGACGCGGCGACCGGCGCGCCGGGCGGGGCGATCTACGGCACCGCGGGCGGGCTGCTCCGCCCGGCCAACCGGGGCCCGGTGGCCGGGCTCTGGCTGGTCGGCGGCTCCAGCCACCCCGGCGGCGGCCTGCCCATGGTGACGCTGTCCGCGGAGATCGTCGCCGACGCCATCGGCCCGGCCTGGTAGGAGCCCGGCCGGGACGCGGGGTCAGCCGGCGTCGACCAGGGCGCGGCGGACGGCGGAGAGCAGCTGGCCGAGGCCGAAGCCGGCCAGCAGCACCCAGACCGTGGTGGCCATGGTGATGGTGCCGGCGGTCAGGTCGGTGTCGATCAGCCCGGTGAGGCCCGCGACCACCAGCCCGACCAGGGCCACGCACACCCGGGTGGGCCGCTCCCCCACGGTCACCGCGCCGATCTCCCGCATGCCGGCCGAGACCGCCCGGGCCCGCACGTACTCGTGCAGCCAGGACAGGCCTCCGGCCGCGGCGACCAGCGCCCCGGGCGCGCCGAGCAGCCAGAACGCGGTCAGCCAGGCGGCCTCGCCGAGCCGGTCGGCCACCGAGTCGTAGACGTAGCCCAGCCGGGTGGTGCGGTTGGTCGCCACCGCCACCGCGCCGTCGACGCTGTCCGCCACCGCCGCGAGCAGCACGAACAGCGCGCCCAGGAACGGCCCGTCGCCGGCCCGCCCCACCAGCAGGGGTACGCAGAGGCAGAGCAGCACCCCGACCACGGTCACCGGGGTGGGGCCGACCCGCAGCCGGCCCAGGATGTAGCCCACGTGGTAGGCGAAGCGCAGCCAGGCGCGGACCACCGGCGCGGCCGCCCGGGGGTCGAAGCCGCCGTGCAGCCGCGCCCACGCGGTCGCGTACTGGTCCCAGTTCAGGTGTGTGCCCACCACGGATCAACCGTAGAAGGGCGGCGGCGGTGGCGTGGGCCGGGTGCTCACACCCGCGCGTCGGCGCGCAGGCGCTGCCAGACCTCGCGGGTGGCGGTGGACCGGTTGAGGGTGATGAAGTGGATCCCCGGCACGCCCTCGTCCAGCAGTTTCGCGCACATCTCGCCGGCCTGCTCGACGCCGAGCCGGCGGACCGCCTCCGGGTCGTCGGCCACGGCGGCGAACCGCTCCGCGAGGGCCGGCGGGAAGGGCGCGCCGGAGAGCTGCACGGACCGCTCGATGGTGCCCAGCTGGGTCACCGGCATCACCCCGGCCAGGATCGGGGTGTCGCAGCCCGCGGCGGCCACCCGGTCACGCAGCCGCAGGTAGTCGTCGGCGTCGAAGAACATCTGGGTGATCGCGAACTCGGCCCCGGCCCGGCACTTGCGGACGAAGTGCGCGGTGTCGCTGGCCACGTCGGGCGAGCGGGGGTGCTTGTAGGGGAACGCGGCCACCCCGACGCTGAAGTCACCGGCGTCCCGCACCAACCGGACCAGCTCCTCGGCGTACCGCACGCCCTCCGGGTGCCTGACCCACTCGCCGCCCGGGTTGCCGGGCGGGTCGCCGCGCACGGCCAGCACGTTGCGCACCCCCACCGAGGCCAGCCGGCCGATGACGTGCCGCAGCTCGGCGACCGAGTGGTCGACCGCGGTGAGGTGCGCCATCGGCAGCAGGGTGGTCTCGGTGGCGATCCGTTCGGTCACCGCGACCGTCGTGTCCCGGGTCGAACCGCCCGCGCCGTAGGTGATCGAGACGAACGAGGGGCGCAACGACTCCAGCTCGCGGATGGCCTGCCAGAGCAGGCGCTCCCCCTGCGGGGTCTTCGGCGGGAAGAACTCGAAGGAGAAGGTGGGTCGGCCGTGACGGATCAGCTCCCCGATGGCCGGCTGGGGATTGGGAAGGACCGAGGGAAGACCGAGCGCCACGGACCGACTGTAACCGGCGGGTGCGGGCCGACCCAGGATCTTCCCAGCCCGCGAGCACGAGGGCGGCGGAGCGTCGTACCCCGGGGGTAGGAAGGGGGCAGCGCGGTGGGGCCGGCCGGTGGCCGGTCCCGGGGGGCCCGCGCGGGGGTCGCCACGATCGGCGACGCGCCGGTCCGGCACCGCCGGGCGGCCGCGCCGCCACCCGCGCCGTCGCCCCGGGAGGACCCGATGACCCCGTCCACGCCACCCGGCCCGCGCCAGTTCGGGCCGCTCCTGGCCGAGCTGCGGGCCGCTCGCGGCTGGAGCCAGCAGCGGGTGGCCGCCGAGCTGTGCGCGGCCGCCGGCGTGCCGACCCTGACGCGGCACGAGGTGTCCCGGTGGGAGCGGCAGCGCCGGCTCCCCGGCGACTTCTGGTCCGGCTGGCTGGCGGTGGTCCTCGGGGTGCCGGGCGAACTGCTCGCCGAGGCCGCCGCGCGCAGCCGCCGCCTCGCCCGGCCCGCGGCCGCCGCCGCGCCGGGTGGCCCTCGCCGGCCGGTCGCGCGCCGCCGGGCCGGCGTCGGCCGGGGCCGCCCGGACCGGCGCCGCCGACCCGGGCCGCGCACCACCCCCACCTCCCGGTCGCCCCGGCGGGCGGTCCCCGGGCGCCGCCGGCACGTCGGACCCGGCCCAGGCGACGCGCGGCACGCCGGGACGGCGGTCGGGCGTCAGCGGCGGGGACCGGCTAGCGTCGTCGGCGTGACCCACGCTGCTCCCGTTTCCCCCGTCGACCGCGCCGGCCTGCGCCAGCGGATCGACAAGGCCCTCACCGAGTTCCTGGCCGGCCAGCGCGGTTGGCTGACCACCCTCGACGAGGGCCTGGTGCCCGTCGCCGAGACGATCGAGGCGTTCGTGCTGGGCGGCGGGAAGCGACTGCGCCCGGCCTTCGGCTACTGGGGCTACCGGGGCGCCGGCGGGGTCGACTCCGACCAGGTGGTCGCCGCCCTGGCCGCGCTGGAGTTCGTGCAGGCCAGCGCGCTGATCCACGACGACCTGATGGACCGCTCGGACACCCGCCGGGGCGAGCCGGCGGTGCACCGGCGGTTCGCCGCCCGGCACCGCGCGGCCGGCTGGAGCGGCGACCCGGACGGGTTCGGCGACGCGGCGGCCATCCTGCTGGGCGACCTCTGCCTGGTCTGGTCCGACGAGGTGCTGCACTCCGCCGGCCTGGACCCGCGCACGGTGGCCCGGGCCCGGCCGGTCTTCGACGAGATGCGCACCGAGGTGACCGTCGGGCAGTACCTGGACGTGCTCACGCAGGCCACCGGGGACACCTCGCTGGAGCGGGCCGGCAAGGTGGCCCGCTACAAGTCGGCGAAGTACACCGTCGAGCGGCCGCTGCTGCTCGGCGCCGCCCTCGCCGACGCCCCGGCCGAGGTGCACGCGGCCTACTCGGCGTACGGGCTGCCGCTGGGCGAGGCGTTCCAGCTCCGCGACGACGTGCTCGGGGTGTTCGGCGATCCGGGGCGCACCGGCAAGCCGGCCGGCGACGACCTGCGCGAGGGCAAGCGGACCTATCTGGTGGCGGCGGCCCTCGAGGCGCTCGACGACGCCGGCCGCGACCTGCTGCTCGGCGGCCTCGGCGACCCCGGGCTGGACGCCGCCGGGGTGACCCGCCTGCGCGAGCTGATCACGGTGAGCGGCGCCCTGGACCGCACCGAACGGCGCATCACCGCCCTCACCGAGAGCGCCCTGGCCGCCCTCACGACCGTCGACCTGGACACCGAGGCCCGCCAGTCCCTGGTCGACCTGGCCATAGCCGCCACCCGCCGCACCGACTGACCGCACCCCCGCCCCGCCGGGCGATCATGAGGTTGACGGCGGAGTCGATCTCCGATCGTGCCGCCAACCTCATGATCGACGGGTCGGGGTGGCTCTCAGAAGCCCAGGGCCTGGGCCCGGCGCTTGACCTCGCGGGCCTGGTCGCCGGCGAGGGTGGCCGCCGGGGTGGTGCCGGCGAGGGTCGGGTCGGGCTGGTAGAGCCAGCGCAACGCCTCCTCGTCGTCGTACCCGGCGTCGGCGAGCAGGTTGAGCACGCCGGGCAGGTGCTTGAGCACGGTGCGGTTGGCCACCAGGTCGGCCGGGATCCGGCGGACGCCGTCGCGGCGCACCGCCAGCAGCTCCCGGTCGCGGATCATCTGGTGCACTTTGCTGATCGACAGGTCGAGGCGCTCGGCCACGTCCGGCAGGGTCAGCCAGCCGGCCGGGTCGGTCGGTCCGGGCAGGTCGGCCCCGGTGGTGGCGCTCTCGGCGGGTACGGAATCGGTCACCCGACCACCCTGCCACGTGCCCGGCGGGGCCGGTCGGCGGCACCCCGTACCGCGGCGGGAGCGTGCGCCGGTGCCGCCCGTCGCATGCCGGCTGTAGCATCCTGTTCAACCTTCACCCTCCCGACACATAGACTGCCTGCCGATGGACACACAGGTCGCCGACACGTTGCTGGGCTCGCTGATCGACGGGCGCTACCGCATTCGCGGTCGCGTGGCCCGTGGCGGCATGGCGACCGTGTACACCGCCACCGACGAGCGCCTGGAGCGCACCGTGGCGGTCAAGATCATTCACCCGACCCAGGCGCCCGAGGCCCGGGCCCGGATGGCCGGCTTCGTCGCGCGCTTCACCGACGAGGCCAAGACCATCGCCCGGCTCACCCACCCCAACGTGGTGGCGGTCTACGACCAGGGCAGCCACGCCGGCCTCCCCTACCTGGTGATGGAGTACGTGCGCGGCCGCACCCTGCGCGACGTGCTCGCCGAGCGGCGTCGGCTCAACCCGGACGAGGCACTGGCCATCGCCGAGCAGATGCTCGCCGCGATCGCCGCCGCGCACCGGGCCGGCCTGGTCCACCGCGACGTCAAGCCGGAGAACGTGCTGGTCGCCGAACCGCCCACCGGCGGCACCGCCAGCCTGGTGGACAGCGTGGTCAAGGTGGCCGACTTCGGGCTGGCCCGCGCGGTCGAGGCGAGCGCCGAGGAGGAGAACGGCAACCAGCTCATGGCCACCGTGGCCTACGTGGCGCCGGAGCTGGTCACCCAGGGCCACTCGGACCCGCGCACCGACGTGTACTCCGCCGGCATCGTGCTGTTCGAGATGCTCACCGGCCGGGTGCCCTACGACGGCGACCGCCCCGTGGAGGTCGCCTGGCAGCACGTCGACCGCGACGTGCCGGCCCCGTCGACCCTGGTGCCGGCGCTGCCCCCGGTCCTCGACCGGCTGGTCGCCCGGGCCACCCGGCGCGACCCCGCCGCCCGCCCGGCCGACGCCGGCGCGCTGCTCACCGAGGTGCAGGCCGCGCGGGACGAGCTGGGCAACGGCAACTCGCACACCGCGGTGCTGCGGCAGGTGGGTGACGAGACGAGCGTGCTCGCGCAGCCCACCATGGTGGTGGCGGCGGTCCGCCCGGCCGAGCGCCCCGCCTGGGCCCGGCTGCCCGAGGGCGGCCCCCAGCGCACGCACCGCCGTCGCGCCGTCGAGGACGAGGGCCTGGGCGCCCGGCTGGCCGGGCTGCGCACCCGGGTGATGGGCTCGCCGCGTGGCCGGCTGGCGGTCGCCGCGGCGGCCGTGGTGCTCGGCCTGGTGGCCGCCCTGGGCGGCTGGTGGTTCGGGGTGGGCCGCTACACGGTCGCACCGCAGCTGGTGAGCCTGAGCAAGGCCGACGCGGAGGCGCAGGCCACGCGGGGCGGCTTCGCCCTGCGCTTCGCCGAGCCCCGCTACGACGAGAAGATCCCCAAGGACACGGTGCTGGGCCAGGACCCGGTCTCCGCCACCCGGATCGTCAAGGGCGGCACGATCACGCTGACCCTGTCGCTCGGTCCGGAACGGCTGCCGGTGCCGGACGTGGTGGGCAAGGACTTCGCGCTGGCCGAGGCCGAGCTGACCGACGCGAAGCTGGTGCCGGTCAAGGGCAGCTCCCGCTACGACGACGCGCTGCCGGCCGGGGTGGTGCTCGCCACCGACCCGAAGGTGGGCACGGTGGTCAAGCCGGGTGCGAAGGTGACGGTGGTCCTGAGCAAGGGCCGCGCGCCGGTGTCCGTGCCGAACCTGGTGGGCAAGAACCTCGGCGAGGCCCGCGCCACCCTCAGCCGGCTCGGGCTGACCCCGGTCGAGACGTACAAGGACTCCGACAAGCCGAAGGACGAGGTCCTCGGGCAGAGCCCGGCCGACGGCACCGGCGTGGAGAAGGGCACCCAGGTCAAGCTGGACGTCAGCAAGGGCCCCGCCCAGGTGCCCGTCCCCCGGGTGGTCGACCTGCCGTGCCAGCAGGCCAAGCAGGTGCTGGAGAGCCAGGGCTTCCCGGTCAACATCCAGCTCAACCCCAACGGGGTGGCGCGCTTCCAGAACCCGGGCGAGAACACCCCGGTGCCGCCGGGCACCCCGGTCACGGTGACCTGCCTGTGAGCACCCGGCGGCGGGTCGGCTCGCACACCCCCACCTCCGGCGGCCTGGCCAGGGCGGCGCTGCCCTACGCCGACGCGGCCGCGTCCGAGGTGGTGCAGGTCTACGTCTCGAACTCCCGGGGCTGGGCGCTGCCGGCGGGCGACCCGAAGCAGGACGTGCTGTTCCGGGACGGCTGCGGCGAGCGCGGCCTGCCGGTCTTCATCCACGCCTCGCTGCTGGTCAACCTCGGTTCTCCCACCCCGGCCACGGTCGAGCGGTCGGCGGAGACCCTGGCGCACGCGTTGCGCCGGGGCCGGGCCATCGGCGCCGAGGCCGTGGTGTTCCACGCCGGGAGCGCCGTCGACGCGGGCCACGCCGAGGCGGCCATGCGGCAGGTCCGTGACGCCCTGCTCCCGCTGCTGGACGAGGCCGCGGCCACCGGCGGGCCGATGCTGCTGGTCGAGCCGAGCGCCGGGGGCGGCCGGTCACTGGCCTCCCGGGTCGAGCACCTGGGCCCCTACCTGGACGTGGTGGACCGCCACCCGATGCTGGGCGTCTGCTTCGACACCTGCCACGCCTGGGCGGCCGGGCACGACCTGGCCGCCGAGGGCGGGATGACCGCGACGCTGGACGCGCTGGTCGCGGCGGTGGGCGCGGACCGGCTGAAGCTGGTGCACGCGAACGACTCGAAGGACCTGTGCGGCTCGACCCGGGACCGGCACGAGAGCATCGGCAAGGGCACCATCGGCGAGCCCGCGTTCGCGGAGCTGATGCGCCACCCCGCCACCGCCGGCGTCCCCGTCCTGGTGGAAACCCCGACCGAGAAGCACGTGGGGCACGCCGCCGACATCGCGACCCTGAAGCGCCTGCACCCCTGACCCCGCCCGGGCCCCCGCCGGGGTTGATCAGGAGGCGACGCGAAGCTCCTGATCAACAGGGGCGGGGACGCGGACGGGTCAGGCGCGCAGGAGCGTGGTCAGGATCTCGGCGGCCCGGTCGATCTGGTCGTCGGTGGCATCCAGGTGCGTGACCAGGCGGGCGGTACGCGGGCCGAGCACCGAGATCAGCAGGCCCCGCTCCCGGGCGGCCGCCGCCAGGGCGGGCGCGTCGAGCGGGTGCTTGGCCAGGTCGAGCGGGACGATGTTGGTCCGCACCGCGGTCGCGAGCACCCCGTACGGGGCGACCGCCTCGGCCAGCCGGGCGGCCTTGGCGTGGTCCTCGGCGAGCCGCTCGACGTGGTGGGCCAGCGCGTACCGGCCGGCGGCCGCGAGGATGCCGACCTGCCGCATGCCGCCACCCATCCGCTTGCGGACGAACCGCGCCCGGGCGATCTTCTCGGCGCTGCCGACCACCAGCGAGCCGACCGGCGCGCCGAGGCCCTTGGAGAGGCAGACCGAGAGGGTGTCGAACAGCGCCCCGTACTCGGCCAGCGGCACCCCGTCGGCGACGTGCGCATGCCAGATCCGGGCGCCGTCGCAGTGCAGGGCGAGCCCGTGGTCGTCGGCGACCCGGCGCAGCTCCCGCAGGGTCGCCAGGGGGATCACCCCGCCGCCGCCCCGGTTGTGGGTCTGCTCGACGGCGATGGCCCGGGTCGGCACCGCGAAGTAGCCGTCCGGCCGGACCATCCCGGCCACCACCTCGGGGTCGACTTCCGCACCCACCGCCGGCCAGGTCCGCGAGGAGATGCCGCCGTACGCCGCCGCGGCGCCGATCTCGTACGTGACCACGTGCGCGTCGGCGTCGCAGAGCAGCTCGTCCCCCGGCGGGACGACGAGCTGGAGGGCGATCTGGTTGGCCATCGAGCCGCTCGGGGCGAACAGCGCCGCCTCGTGCCCGAAGAGCGCCGCGACCTCGGCCTCCAGGGCGGCGACGGTCGGGTCCTCCCCGTAGACGTCGTCGCCGACCTCGGCGGTCGCCATCGCCTCGCGCATCCCGGCGGTGGGCCGGGTCACGGTGTCGGACCGCAGATCGATGAATTCAGCCACTGTCATCCTTTCGGCCGCCGGAGGGCCCGCGGGGTCAGCCACGGAGCATCTCCGCCACCAGGAAGGCCAGCTCCAGCGACTGCTGGGTGTTCAGTCGCGGGTCGCAGGCGGTTTCGTACCGGTCGGGCAGGTCGAGGTCCTCGATGCCCTGGGCGCCGCCCAGGCACTCGGTGACGTCCTCGCCGGTCAGCTCGACGTGCAGGCCGCCTGGGTGGGTGTCCAGGCCGCGGTGCACCTCGAAGTAGCCGAGCACCTCGTCGACGATCCGGTCGAAGTGCCGGGTCTTGTAGCCGTTCGAGGACTCGTGGGTGTTGCCGTGCATCGGGTCGCACTGCCAGACGACCTTGGCACCGGCGGCGGTGACCTTGGCGACGATCGGGGGCAGGGCGTCCCGGACCCGGTGGTTGCCCATCCGGCTGATCAGGGTGAGCCGGCCGGGGATGTTGTCCGGGTTGAGCTTCTCGCACAGCTCGATGGCCTCGTCCGGGGTGGTGGTCGGGCCGAGCTTGACCCCGATCGGGTTGGCGATCCGGGAGATGAAGTCGAGGTGCGCCCCGTCGAGCTGCCGGGTCCGCTCGCCGACCCACAGGAAGTGACCGGACAGCCCGTACGCCCGGTTGCCCGAGATCCGGGTGAGCGCCCGGTCGTACTCCAGCGCCAGCGCCTCGTGGGAGCAGTAGAGGGTGACGGTGCGCAGCGCCTCGTCGTCGGTCATCCCGCAGGCGCGGATGAAGGCCAGCGCGCGGTCGATCTCCCGGGCGATGGCCTCGTAGCGCTCGCCGGCCGGGGACTGCTTCACGAAGCCCTTGTTCCAGTCGTGCACCGCGTGCAGGTCGGCCAGCCCGCCGGCCAGGTACGCCCGGAGCATGTTCATGGCGGCGGCGGAGTTCGCGTACGCCCGGATCATGCGTTGCGGGTCGGCGACCCGCGCCTCCGGCGTGGCCTCCAGCGAGTTGATCATGTCACCGCGGTAGGCGGGGAGGCCGCGCGCGTCGGTGGGCAGCGACCGGGGCTTGGTGTACTGGCCGGCGACCCGGGCCACCTTGACCACCGGCAGCGACGCGCCGTAGGTCAGCACGATCGCCATCTGGAGCAGGGTGCGGGCGTTGGCCAGCAGGTGGCTCTCGGTGTTGTCGGCGAAGGTCTCCGCGCAGTCGCCGCCCTGGAGCAGGAACGCCTTGCCCTCGCAGACCAGCGCCAGCCGCTGCCGGAGCTGGTCGACCTCGTAGGGGGCGACCACCGACGGCACGGTGTCCAGCACCTTGCAGACCGCGGCGACCTGCTCCTGGTCCGGCCAGGGCGGGGTCTGCGCGCGCGGCAGCTCCCGCCAGCGGTCCAAACCGAGGGCCGCGTCCTCGGCGGAGTCGGCGGTCGGACGACTGGTCTGGAGCCCCGGGCTGCCCACCGCGGGGTGACTCAGCTGATGCCACTCATGGCGCATGGGGGAAAGCGTACGGCGACGGCCGGGACCGCCCGCCGCCGAGGGGGACGGTTCCGGTGGTTGGGAGATCAGCGACACATCCGGGGACCGCCGCAGGTCGGGGCGGGTGCGGGGTCAGGGGGTGATCCCGGGCTCCGGGGTGTTGCCGCCCAGCGCCTCGCCGGCGATGCACCAGTCGGCGCCCGTGCGGGTGACCGTGAACAGCAGCGAACGGGTGGCCTTGCGGGACCCGACGGCCACGGTGACCGAGGTGCTCACCTCCTCGCCGTGCGGGCCGGACCGGACGTCGGTGATGGTGGCCTGCGGGACCGTGAAGTGGTCCGCGAAGTCGCCGTTCGGGCCGGTGGCGGCGGCGTCGAAGGCGGTCTGCATGGGCGCGCAGAGCTGGCTGCGGCCGGCGTCGACGTCCTTGGCCGCCATCGCGTCCAGGTACGCCTGGACCCGCTCCCGGCTCTTGGCCGCCGCCTCCTCGGCCGGCGCCCGCTGGGACTGGCTGGCCGGGCCGCCCGGGGTGTCGTCCCCGCCGCCGAGGCCGCAGCCGGCCAGCGTGACCGGCAGGAGCGCGAGCAGGGCCGCGCCGGCCACCGCCCGCGGGTGCGTCAGGCCCATCGGTCCCCTTCCCTCGGCGCGGACATCGGCACATGCCGAGCGGCGAGTCTGTCACATCGACGTCGCCGGATGCCGGCCCGCGGGGGCGCCGACGGCCGCCGCCACCGGATCCTCGACGATCCTGCCATCCTCGCCCGGATCGCCCCGGCCAGCCAGAGCGGCACGCGGATCGGCCTCGTGGGGCGCCATGGACGCCGGGCCGGGCGGCGCCGACAATGGCGTACCCCCAAGGAGGTGAATGGTCATCCTCGCCGTGGCATCGGTCGACACCGCCGGGTTGCCCCCGGCCGAGCGGTTCGACTTCTGGCAGGACGTGGTGGCCCGCGAGTCGGTGGCCGCCCGGATCAGCAGCGCGCACGCGGCCGACTTCGCCGCCTCGGCACGGGCCGTCGACCTGGGCGTGGTCCGGCTCGGCGCCTGGCGGTACCCGTCGCTGGAACTGGCCCGTACGCCACGGCTGATCCGCAGCTCGGACCCGGAGCTCTACCAGCTCGCCCTGCCGCTGAACGGCCACGGCGTGATGTCGCAGCAGCGGCGGTCGGGCCGGCTCGGCCCGTCCGGCTTCGCCTTCATCGACACCGTCCGCCCGCACGGCTCCCGGCACGCGCCGGACCGCACCGCCGACCCGCTGGAGACGCTGACCGTGCTGGTGCCGCACCGGGCGCTGCCGCTGCCCCCGCACCGGGCGGCGGCACTGCTCGCCGCGGACATCCCCGCCGACGCCGGCATGGGCGCACTGCTGGCCGCCTTCCTGCGCCGGCTGGTGGCCCATCCCGAGCAGTACGCCGCCTCGGACGCGCCGCGGCTCGACCGGATCGCCCTGGATCTGATCGCCGGCACCCTGGCCGGGCACGTGGAGGCGGAGCGGGAACTCCCCGTCGAGGTGCGGATCACCGGCCTGCGGGCCCGGGCGGAGGCGTGGATCCGGCAGCACCTGGCCGACCCCGGGCTCACCCCGGCCGCGGTGGCCGAGGCGCACCACCTCTCGGTGCGCGCGCTGCACCGGCTCTTCGAGGACGGCGACACGACCGTGGCGGCCCTGATCCGCACGGCGCGGCTGGACCGCTGCTTCCGGGACCTGGCCGACCCGCGGCTGCGGCACCTCACCGTGCACCAGGTGGCCGCCCGCTGGGGCTTCCGCGACCGGGCCCACTTCAGCCGGGCGTTCCGTGCGGCGTACGGGCTCTCGCCCCGCGCGCACCGGGCCCGCAGCATCCGTACCTGAGCGGACACCGTGCGGGGAGGGGCCGGTGCGGCCCCTCCCCGCCGGGTGGGTGGTGCGTCGGCCCTCGGCTCAGCCGAGACCGCCCTTGATGGCGCCGATGAGCTCACCGTTGCTGGTGTCTCCGGAGAGCTCCCAGAAGAACGCGCCACCGAGGCCCTGGTTCTTCGCGTAGGTCATCTTTCCGCCGATGGTCGCCGGCGTGTCGTAGCTCCACCAGTTGCTGCCGCACTTGGCGTAGGCGGTGCCGCCGACCGTGCCGGTGGCCGGGCAGGTGTTCTTGAGCACCTTGTAGTCGTCGATGCCCTGCTCGTAGGTGCCGGGCGCCGGGCCCGTGGCGGTGCCGCCCGGGGCGGTCTGGGTGACCCCGGTCCAGCCCCGGCCGTAGAAGCCGATGCCGAGCAGCAGCTTGTCCGACGGCACGCCCTTGGACTTGAGCTTCTGGATCGCCGCGTCGGACCAGAAGCCCTGCTGCGGGATGCCGGTGTAGGAGTAGAGCGGCGAGTGCGGCGCGGTCGGCCCCTGGGCGTTGAAGGCGCCGAAGTAGTCGTACGTCATCGGCATGAGCCAGTTGAGGTACGGCGTGGCGCCGGCGTAGTCGGTCGCGTCGATCTTGCCGCCGCTGCTGCCGTCGGCGGTGATCGCCGCGGTGACCAGGGCGCTGGAGCCGAACCTGCTCCGCAGCGCGCTGACCACGTTCTTGAACGCGTTCGGCCCGCTGGTGTCGCACTGGAGGCCGCAGGCGTTCGGGTACTCCCAGTCGACGTCGATGCCGTCGAAGACGTCCGCCCAGCGCGGGTCCTTGACTAGCGCGTAGCAGGAGTCCGCGAACGCGGCCGGGTTCTGCGCGGCCTGGGTGAAGCCGGCCGACCAGGTCCAGCCGCCGAAGGACCAGATCACCTTGAGGTTCGGGTACATCTTCTTGAGCTTGCGCAGCTGGTTGAAGCTGCCGCGCAGCGGCTGGTCCCAGGTGTCGGCCACGCCGTCGACGCTGTCCGCCGCGGTGTACGCCTTGTCGTAGTCGGCGTAGCTGTCACCGATGCTGCACCGGCCGCCGGTGGTGTTGCCGAAGGCGTACAGGATGTGGGTCAGCTTGGCGGCGGACCCGCTCGTGTGGATGTTCTTGACGTGGTAGTTCCGGCCGTAGACGCCCCACTCGGCGAAGTAGCCGACCACCTTCTTGCCCCCGGTCGGCGGGGTCGTGGTGGGCGGCGTCGTGGTGGGCGGGGTGGTGGTGGGCGGCGTCGTGGTGGGCGGGGTGGTCGTCGGCGGCGTCGTGGTGGGTGGGGTCGTCGTCGGAGGAGTGCCGCCGCCGGAGCAGGACGCGCCGTTGACCGTGCAGGTCAGCGGCGCCTTGTACGCCCCGGTGCCGTTGTAGCCCCAGCTGAAGCTGGCACCCGGGGCGAGCGGGCCGGCCCAGCTCTTCTTGACCGCCACGTAGTGGTTGCCGCTGCTGGTGACGTCGGCGTCCCAGGAGCTGCTGACGGTGGTCCCCGCGGGCAGGTCGAACTCGACGCGCCAGGTGGCGACGCTGGCGCTCGTGCCGTTGGTGATGGTCACCTTCGTCTCGTGACCGGTCCCCCAGTCCTGCACCTTGGTGAATGTGGCGGTGACGCTGCCCGCGGCGGAGGCGGTCGCCACCGGCACCGCCGCGACCGCGAGCGCGACCACGGCGCCGGTGGCCCACAGGGCCCGGCGGAGCGATCTCTTCATACGGCGTCTCCCCAAACAGTTAGGAAACTTTCCAGATTGGATGCTGAGACGCTACTCACGCGTCACCACTTCGTCAAGATGTAGATACATCGATTCCTCGGGTCCGGTGTCGACCGAGCCCCGCGGCCCCGTAGCCTCGTGTCATGACCGTTTTCGACGTGCAGATCGACGCCCTCGCCGGCGGGCCGGCCGACCTCGGGCGCTACCGCGGCCGCGCCCTGCTGGTGGTCAACGTGGCCTCCCGGTGCGGCCTCACCCCGCAGTACGCCGGCCTCCAGGCCCTCGCCGACGAGTACGCGGACCGGGGCCTGACCGTGCTCGGCGTGCCGTGCAACCAGTTCGCCGGCCAGGAGCCGGGCAGCGCCGCCGAGATCGAGGAGTTCTGCCAGGTCAACTACGGCGTGACCTTCCCGCTGACGGAGAAGGTCGACGTCAACGGGCCGCACCGGCACCCGCTCTACGCCGAGCTGGTGTCCACTCCGGACGCCGACGGGCACACCGGTGACGTGCGGTGGAACTTCGAGAAGTTCCTCGTCGCGCCGGACGGCACGGTGGCGGCCCGGTTCGCGCCGACCGTCACCCCGGACGCCCCCGAGCTGCGCGCCGCCGTCGAGAAGGTGCTGCCGGTCGGCTGACGTCGCCTTGTAGGGAACCTTCCTTGACCGCCCATCGAGCTGTAGCTAAGTTTCAATGACCCCCGGGACGAGGAGGTCATGATGGAGCGCAGAAGGTTCCTGGCCGGCGCGGGCGCGGTCACCGCGGGCGCGGTGGTCGCGACAGGCCCGGGCACGCCAGGGCAGGCCGTGCCCGGCATCCGCCGGGTGGCCACCGGCCTGGATGTGCTTGTCGATTCCGGATTCGCCGCACTGGCCGGCCAGCGGGTGGGGGTGGTGTCCAACCCCACGGGCGTGGACTCGGCCTACCGGCACCTGGTCGACCTCATGCACGAGTCGGGCGGCGTGCGGGTCGTCGCCGCGTTCGGCCCCGAACACGGTTTCCGCGGCTCCGCCCAGGCCGGCGGCAGCGAGGGCACCGGGACGGACGCCCGCACCGGCATCACGGTCTACGACGCGTACGGCGCCAGCCAGGCCAAGTGGGAGAGCCTGTTCACGACCGCCGGCGTCGACACGGTCGTCTTCGACATCCAGGACGTGGGCGCCCGCTTCTACACGTACATCTGGACGATGTACACGTCGATGGTCGCCGCGGCCCGGGTCGGCAAGCGGTACGTCGTGCTCGACCGGCCCAACCCGGTGGGCGGGCGGGCGCGCGGACCCATGATGACGCCCGCCTTCACGTCCGGCGTGGGCCTGAAGGAGATCGTCCAGCAGCACGGCATGACCGTCGGCGAGCTGGCCCGGTTCTTCAACGCGGAGTTCCTGCCCACCGACGCCGGCCGCCCGGTCGAGCTGGAGGTGGTCCGGTGCCGGAACTGGAAGCGTGACCGGCTCGCCGCCGACACCGACCTGCCGTGGGTAATGCCCAGCCCGAACATGCCGACGCCGGACACCGCGCTGGTCTACCCCGGCACCTGCCTGTTCGAGGGCGTCGCCTCGATCACCGAGGGGCGGGGCACCTGCCGGCCGTTCGAGCTGATCGGCGGGCTCGCCGACGACTTCGACCACCACTGGGGAGACCGGCTCAACGCCCGGAACCTGCCGGGTGTCGAGTTCCGCGAGGCCTACTTCTCCCCGACGGCCGCGGGGCAGAAGCCGGCCCTGCTCAACAAGCTCTGCGCCGGCGTCGAGGTCAAGGTCGTCGACCGGTCCGCGTACGACCCGATCCGCACCGCGGTGGCCATGCTGGTGGAGGCGCGGAAGTACCCGGCGTTCGCGTGGCGGTTCGACTCGTACGACGCCGTCCGGCCGTACTGGGTGGACAAGCTGACCGGCTCGCCCCGGCTGCGCACGATGATCGACGCCGGAGCCGAGGTGGACGACGTGGTCGGCGCCTGGGCCGACGAGCTTGCGGCCTTCGAGCGGCAGCGGCGCCCGTACCTGCTCCACTGAGCCGGCGACGGGGGCCCGGGGTGTCCGCGCCCCGGGCCCCGCGCCGGGTCAGCCCGCGGCGGAGCGGAACACCGGGTAGTAGCCGCCGGACTGCCCCGCGGCCGTGGGGTGGTACGAGACGGTGAGGTTCAGGACGTTCAAAGCGTGCAGCCACTTCTCGCCGTAGCTGCACAGCTGGTGGCCCACGAAGATCGAGCGGACGTCGGCGAACGTGAAGCCGGCCGAGGTCGCCGCCGTGCGGGTGATGTCGTCGACCAGATTGATCCCCTCGTTGATCTTCGCCCGGGAGGTGGCGCTGAGCCCGACGCAGACCGTGCCGAGCTGGTAGAAGACCGGGTAGCCCACGACCACGACCCGGGCGGAGGGTGCGCGGCTCCGGATGCCGTTGTAGACGTTCGCCAGCTTGCCGGGAAGCTGCGTGCGGGCCTTGTCCTCGGCGGCCTGGATCGCCGCCACGCACTGGGTCTCCCCCTGGAGCACGCAGGTGCTCATGATGCTGGAGAAGCCGACGTCGTTGCCGCCGATGGTGACGCTGACCAGCGTGGTGGTCGAGGACAGTGCCGAGAGCTGGTTGTTGATGACGTCCGTGGTGGTCGCGCCGGAGCAGGCGACCGACCGGTACGAGGCCGGCCTGATGTTGGTGTTGTAGAGCGCCGGGTAGGCGTTGTTGCTGCGCAGGCAGGACCCGCTCTCGGAGGTGTAGCTGTCGGCGCCGACGCCGGAGGCGTACGAGTCGCCGAGAGCGACGTAGCGGTCGGTCGGGGCCGCCTGGGCGGGAGCGGCCAGGGTCAGCGTGATGCCGAACGAGGCGGCCAGGGTCAGGGCGAGGGTGGCAAGACGGGATCTCCGCACGTCGCACTCCTGGGGGTGGGAAGTGGTGGTGGGAGATAGATATCAATGAATCGGATGCCCGCGAAAGATCATCGTTTCGCGCCGGTTGCCGATAGACGCTTATCGCTACAAATGGTTGCCGAGGCAGTAACCATTACTGAAGGTTTTCGTCATCACGCGGCGCGGGCTAGGCTCGGCGGGTGCGGTTGATCACCGGGGACGACATGACGGCGGCCGAACGGCGCCTCGACGGGCGGGTGGTCCGCACCCCGCTGCTGGACGCGCCGGTCCTCGGCGCCGAGCTGGGCCTCCGGCTGGCCGTGAAGGCCGAGAACCTCCAGCACACCGGAAGCTTCAAGGTGCGTGGCGCCACCAACGCGCTGCTCGCCCACGCCGAGCGCGCCGGCACACCGGCCGGGCTGGTGGCGTTCTCCGCCGGCAACCACGCGATCGCGGTGGCACACGTGGCCCGCGCCGCCGGGCTGCCCGCGGTGGTCTGCATGCCGCCGCACGCGGTGCCCGGCAAGCTGGCCACGGTCCGCCGGCTCGGCGCCGAGGCGGTGCTCACCGACGACCTGCTGGCGACCGCCGAGGCGATCAACGCCGAGCGCGGCTTCCACCTCCTCGCGCCCTTCGACGACCCGGACGTGATCGCCGGTCAGGCCACCGTCGGGCGGGAGATCCTGGCCGACGGCCCGCCGCCGGACCTGGTGCTCGTGCCGGTGGGCGGCGGCGGACTCATCAGCGGGATCGCCGCGGCGATCCGGGCCGGGTCACCGGGCACCCGGATCGTCGGGGTGGAGCCGGACGGGGCCAACGCCATGTCGTACGCCCTGCGGACCGGGACGCCCACCCCGCCGTTCCGCCCCGCCTCGGTGGCCGACGGCCTGGCCGCCCCGTTCGCCGGGCGGCACACCCTGGCGCACGTCCGGGCGCTGGTCGACGCCGTGGTGGAGGTGCCCGAAGCGGCCGTCCTGCCCGCCTGGGCCGAGCTGGTGCAGGCCACGAAGCTGCTGGTGGAGCCGGCCGCCGCGGTCACCCTGGCGGCGCTGCGGGCCGGGCTGGTCGAGGTGACGCCCGGCGAGCGGACCGTCCTGGTGCTCAGCGGCGGCAACGTCGCGCCGGCCGTGCTGGCCACCCTGGCCTGACGGGGTCGGACCGGACGGCGGCGGGCCCGGCGGGTCGGCTCCGACGGCGGCCGATCCCGGCCGGTCAGGCCGGGCGGCGGCCGGCGAAACCGCACTCCACCCGGTGGTACCAGCGGATGTCGGTGTCGCCCTCCAGCCAGCACCAGAGCACCGCCCGGCCGTCCCGCTCGCCGGGGAAGTCGAGCAGCACCGGGGCGATCCCCTTGACCTGGATGCCGTGCTGGTGGAACTCCTCCACGACGGCGTGCAGCCGGGCCTCCAGGGCCTTCACCTCGGCCAGCCCACCGAGGGCGCTGACCCCGTGGTCGGCCAGGTCGATGCGCAGTTCGGCCAGGTCGGCGCGGTGCCGGATCAGCTCGTCGACGCGCGGCCGCAGGGTGGCCACCAGGTGTCGCGCCTGGGCGAGAGTGAACACTGCGCCAGTATGGGGCACGCTGAGACCTCCGGCTCGCGCCGGACACCGCAGTCCAGCCCAGGTGGCGGGGGGCGGTGGCTCAGTCGGCCTGGGCGGCGAGTTCACGGGCCCGGTCGCGGGCCGCTTCGAGGGCCGCCAGCATGGCCGCCCGGACGCCGTGGTTCTCCAGCTCACGGATGGCGGAGATGGTGGTGCCGGCCGGCGAGGTGACCGCCTCGCGGAGCTTCACCGGGTGCTCGCCGGAGTCGCGCAGCATCACCGCCGAACCGATGGCGGTCTGCACGATCAGCTCGTGCGCCACCTGACGGGGCAGGCCGAGCAGGATGCCCGCGTCGATCATGGCCTCGACCAGCAGGTAGAAGTAGGCCGGACCGGAGCCGGAGAGCGCGGTCACCGCGTCCTGCTGGGACTCGGGCACCCGGAGGGTGGCGCCGAGCGGCTTGAACATCTCCTCGGCCAGGGCCAGATGCGCGCCGGTGGCGTGCGCGCCCGGCGAGATGGCGCTCATCGCCTCGTCGACCAGCGCCGGGGTGTTGGTCATGACCCGGACCACCGGCGTGCCCTCGGGCAGCCGGCGGTTGAAGAAGGCGGTGGGCAGGCCCGCGCAGAGCGAGATGACCAGCTTGTCGGCCGGCACCTTCGGGCCGATCTCGTCCAGCAGGGCGGCCGCGTCCTGCGGCTTGACCGAGACGGCGAGCACCTCGGCCTCGTCCACCGCGGTCAGGTTGTCCACCACCCGGACGCCGTACCGGGCGGTCAGTTCCTCGGCGCGGGCCGGTCGCCGGGCGGTGGCCAGCAGCCGCTCGACCGGCCAGCCGGAGCGGAGCAGCCCGGAGAGCATCAGCTCGCCGATCTTGCCCGCGCCGATCACCGCGACCGTGTGCACCTCGGGTGCCATGAGCCGTACCCCTCTCGTGGAGGTGCGGCGCGGCGGGGCCTCGCCGGAGGACCCGCCGCGCCGCCCGCCGTCGGTCAGCTGCCGAAGAAGACCTCGGCCTCGGCGTACCGCTCCAGCGGCACGGTCTTCAGCTCCCGGGTGGCCTCGGCCAGGGGGACGCGGACGATGTCCGTGCTCTGCATCGCGACCATCTTGCCCCAGTCGCCCTCGTTGGCGGCGTCGATCGCGTGCAGGCCCAGCCGGGTGGCGAGCACCCGGTCGAACGCGGTCGGGGTGCCGCCGCGCTGGATGTGGCCGAGCACCACGGTGCGGGCCTCCTTGCCGGTCTTCGCCTCCAGCTGCTCGGCGAGCCACTGGCCGATGCCGCCGAGGCGGACGTGGCCGAACGCGTCGAGCTCCTGGTTGTGCAGCACCATCTGGCCGTCCAGCGGCTGGGCGCCCTCGGCGACCACGACGATCGGGGCGTACTGGTGCTGGAAGCGCTTCTCGACGTAGCCGGCGACCTGCTCGACGTCGAACTGCCGCTCCGGCAGCAGGATCACGTTGGCGCCGCCGGCGAGGCCGGCGTGCAGGGCGATCCAGCCGGCGTGCCGGCCCATCACCTCGACGACCAGGGTGCGGTGGTGGCTCTCCGCCGTGGTGTGCAGCCGGTCGATCGCCTCCATGGCGATGTTGACGGCGGTGTCGAAGCCGAAGGTGTAGTCGGTGGCGCCGAGGTCGTTGTCGATGGTCTTCGGCACGCCGATGACGTGGACGCCCAGCTCGTGCAGCTTGGTGGCGACCCCGAGGGTGTCCTCGCCGCCGATCGCGATCAGCGCGTCCACGCCCTGCGCGGCGAGGTTGTCCTTGATCCGCTCCACGCCGCCGTCGATCTTGAACGGGTTGGTCCGGGACGAGCCGAGAATGGTGCCGCCGCGCGGCAGGATGCCACGGACGTCCGCGATGCCGAGCGGCCTGGACAGACCCTCCAGCGGGCCCTTCCAGCCGTCCCGGAAGCCCACGAACTCGTGACCGTAGGTGGCGACGCCCTTGCGGACCACCGCCCGAATCACCGCATTGAGACCAGGGCAGTCGCCGCCGCCGGTGAGCACGCCGATACGCATGATCTGCTCATCCTCCTGGAGCATCAGGTGAAGCCCGGATAAGCCCCAGGATATGTGTCAGATCAGACCATCGGCGCCGTTGCCGGCCCGGGGCGGGCCGTCACTGCGCACTGTAGTCGGCGTGGCTGTCCGCCGGCACCGCGCCCCGGCCCGTCCCGCACCTCGGCCGGCTACCGTTCAGTAGCTGACCTCGTGGTTCTCCCCCGCCTCCGGCGGCTGCCCGGTGACCGCCGCCCGGGCGAGGCCGAGCAGGTTCACCACCCTGTTGCCCGGCGCGTCCCAGTACTCGGCCGAGCCGGCGTGCACCCGGATCAGCGTGATGCCCGGGGTGTCCAGCCCGTCCGGGAACCACGCCTTCAGCAGCGGGTTCCACAGCCGCTCGGCCCGGGCCCGGTCCCACTGCTCGACGGCCGTGCCGGCCACCGACACCCAGGCGTGGTGCCGCTGGTCGGAGAAACCGACGTTGACCTGCGGGTTGACCCGGATCTGGCGGACCTTCGCGGAGTCCGCGTACGCGAAGAACCACAGGTCGCCGTCGAACCCCGCCTCCTGGAGCCCCATCGGGCGGCTCACCAGCCGCCCGTCGACTGCGGTGGTGGTCAGCAGGCAGATTCGCGCGTCGCGGATCAGCTCGGTGACCCGGCGGCGGCCATCCTCGGCGCTGGTCGGCTGCTGGCTCATGCGCCCCTCCCTCGCGATCGGTTCGAGCCGAACCGTGCCCGCGACAGAAACGGTCAAACCTGTCGACAGGTCACCGGGTGGTCATGGCCCGCCAGCGGGCCAGGTTGTGCCGAGCGTCGACCAGCGCGTCGTGCCGGCCCGCCTCGGCCTCCGGCAGCCGCGGCCGGCCCCGGTCGTCCCAGAGCTGGCGCAGCTCCTTGGTGAACCGTGGGATCTCCCGGGGCAGCGCCGGCATCGCCCCCCAGAGCTGGGCCAGCACGACGTGGTCGTACGCCGCGTACCAGGCCCAGAGCTCCAGCTGCTCCCCCGGCCGGTCCCGGACCGGCGCCATCAGGAACTCGTAGAGGTCGTCGCGGATCCGCTCCCGGGACCGCCAGGCGCGGTCGGCCGGCGAGGGGAGCTTGTCCAGCACGTTGCGGCGCACCCAGGGCACCGCCCGGGAGTCGTCGAACTCGGTGGAGACCGCGTAGAACTCGCGGCCGTGCTCGTCGACGACGCCGATCGACACCAGGTCGACGATCCGGCCGTCCTCGATGAACTCGCAGTCGTAGAAGTAGCGGTAGGCCATCGGCACCATCCTCGCCCACCGCCGTCACCGGGCGGTCGCCGGGGCCGGCGCCGAACGGGACGGCAGGCCACCGCAGCTGGGGACGGTCACGGAAGTGTCTCCAGGGGTGTACAGCACGCGACGGGACCGTCATGATCTGATGTGTACCGCTACCGGACGCCGAACCGGTTGAGATGCCTCGTGCCGGGATGCCAGGTTCACCCGGTGTGCGGGTTGTGGTCCTTGACCGGGGAGGGGTTGGGCCGTGGAGATGCGCCTGCCGGAGCCGGGTGACGCGCTCACGGGCGTCGAGATGTTCGCCGGGCTGGAGCCGGAGGTGCGGCAGCGGGTCATCGCCGCGGCGGTGCCGCGCACCTACCGCAAGGGCCAGTTGCTGTTCGTCGAGAACGACCCCGGCGAGTCGCTGATCGTGCTGCGCCGAGGCGCGGTAGCGGTGTTCCGCACCGCCCCGACCGGCGAGCGCGCGGTGCTGTCGGTCATCCGACCGCCGGATGTGCTGGGCGAGGTCTCCCTGCTGGACGCCTCCACCCGGTCGGCGTCGGCCGAGGCGATCGAGGACTGCGCCGCGCTGGCGCTGTCCCGGCCGGCCTTCATGGAGCTGGTGCACTCCAATCCGCGCATCCTCGACGCGGTGATGCGCTCCCTCGGCCAGCTGATCCGGCGGCTCACCGAGCAGAACGCCGACCACGTCTTTCTCGACCTGCCGGGCCGGGTGGCCAAGACGCTGGTCCGGCTGGCCGGCGAGAGCCAGGCGCCGATGATCACCATCGAGCTCAACCAGAGCCAGCTCGCCGAGATGGCCGGCGGCTCGCGACAGAGCGTCAACCAGGCCATCGGTTCCTTCGCCAGCCGCGGCTGGCTGCGCACGGAGGGCCGCCGGATCGTGGTCACCGACGTGGCCGCGCTGCGCCGCCGCGCCGGCATGAACGACCGCTGACCGGACGACATGACCGCCGGGCCCCGCGGAACTCCGCAGGACGGCGGCGATTCCCGGGGGCGTCGGCACCTCACCACCGCTCCAGGCCGCCCCCCCGGTCTCGCGCCCGACCGCTCGCCGGGGCGGTGCGGCGTCCCCGTCCCCACGCACGGCTGCGCCGGCTGCCTCGGCAGCCGGCGTGACCGTGGTGGCGGCGTGGGTTCAGCGGGTCGGGCCCGCCCAGTAGCCGGGGCCGGCCCAGCGGCGGGTCGGGCCGACCCACCCGCGGGTCGGGCCCGCCCAGTAGCCGGGCCCCGCCCAGTAGCCCGGTCCGGCCCAGCCGGTCGTCGTGTCGGTCGTGGCGTTCGTCGAGGTGGACATCGTGCCTCCCGGGTCGTCGTTCTGGTTGCTGGCGCAGCACCGACGCTACGGGAGGGACGATCGGCATAAAATAGACATATATACACTAATCACTGCCCGAAGGGCCGTTGTCCTTCGTCGACGCTCCCTGCCAGCGTGGTCCGGCACGCCCCTGCGCGGGGCCCCACCGGACACACCTGCCGGAGCGAGGAGTTGACGGGCATGTCACTGATCCGCGGCAATATCGCCTTTCGTCGTTACTGGTCGGCACGCCTCGTGTCGTACGCCGGCGACCAGCTCGCCCGTACCGCACTGCTGATCGCGGCCTACGACGCGTACGGCGGAACGGCCGTCGCCCTGCTGCTGCTGGCCACCACCGCGCCGCGACTGCTCGGCCCCCTGCTCGGCGCGCTCGCCGACCGGTTCGACCAGCGCCGGCTGATCGTGTGCTGCGACGTCGCCCAGGCGCTGATCTATCTGGCCGTGGCGCTGGTCATGCCCCCGCTGCCGGTGCTGCTCGGGGCCGTCACCGCCGCGACCGTGGCGGCCACCGCCTTCACCCCGGCCGGTCGCAGCCTGCTGCCCCGGCTCGTCGAACCCGACCGGCTGCCGGCGGCCAACGCGCAACTCGCGGTCGGCATGAACATCGGCTTCGCGGCCGGTCCCGCCGTCGGCGGCCTGCTCCTGGCCACGGTCGGGCTGACCGCGACGCTGCTCGTCGACGCCGCCACCTTCGTCCTGTCCGCCCTGCTGATCGGCGGGGTGCGGACACTGTCCGCACCGGCGGCATCCGCCGCTGAGCCGTTCCGCCGGGTGCTCGGCGCCGGCCTGCGGGTCGTCCGCGGCAGCGACGTGGTCCGCGCGGTCTCGATCGGGTTCCTGGTGCTGGTGACCTTCGCGGCTCTGGACAACCTCGCGGTGGTGCCGCTGGCCCGGAGCGAACTCACGGCCACCGAGGTGATGATCGGCCTGCTCGGCGCCGCGTACGGCGTCGGCATGGTGGCCGGGCCGGCGCTGCTCACCCGGACCGGGCGCCGCACCCGGATGGACCTCGTGCTGTACGCGGCCCTGCTCGCACTCGGCGTGGGAACGCTGGCCACCGGCGTGGGCCCGGCGATCGGGGTCGCCCTGCTCGGGCAGTCCCTGGCCGGCGCGGGGGCCGGTTGGCACCACGTGGCGGCGGACACCCTGATCCAGCAGAACGTGCCGGCCGAACGGCTGGGCGTGGTCTTCGGGACGGTCTACATGTTCCCGTACGCGGCCGAGGTGCTGGCGTACCTCACCGGGGCCTCGCTGCTCGGGGCGGTCGGGCCCCGCTGGCTGCTGGTCGTCTCCGGGATCGGCATCCTGGCCACGCTGGCGCTGGTCGTACCACTGCTCTCCCGCGCCCTCGGCGCCGGCGCGCGGCGGCGGCCCGCCGTGGCGGCGGTCGCCTGAGCCGCGCGGACAGTCGATGGAGCCGGCGGGACTACCGCCGGCCCCACCGTCCGGTCACTTCCCCGAGGTGTCGGCCGGCGGCGAGCTCGGGCCGGGACCGATCTTCTGCGGGTCGGTCTCCTTGGTCGTGGTGGTCGTCGTGGTCTTGGTCGACTCAGCGCCCGCGGGCTGCTCTACCATGCCTTTTTCCTCCAGTTCGGCGAGGGTGACAGCGTCGACGTCGACCGTGTCGCCCGGGGCCCACACCGTCCCTCGTGGATCGGTCCAGGAGGCGGACAGCCGGACGTGCACGGCACTCTCCCTGTCGACGGAACTTCCTGGTACGGAAGACTAGACCCGGCCGATCAGCCGTGACGTCCCGCCGACCCGTCGGGTACCCGACTGGACGGTCGCGCGGGACGATGGGGACCTCACGCGTACGGAGCTGGACATCGACCTCACCTGTGGACACTGCTCCCGGACTGCCGGGCCGGACGACCGTTACTGCGGCGGCTGCGGCCGCCACCTCGCGGCGACCTGTCCGGGCTGCGGTCACGCCAACAACGCCGAGGCGAACTTCTGCACCAACTGCGGGCAGCCGCTGCGCGACCACGCCGTCTCGGTGCAGGAGGACCGCCGGCAGGTCAGCGTGCTCTTCATCGACATCGTGGACTTCACCACCTACGCCGAACGGGCCGACCCGGAGCAGGCCCGCGGGCTCCAGCAGGCGTACTTCGGCACCGTGCGCCGGTTGGTGCACCAGTACGGCGGCGTGGTGGAGAAGTACATCGGCGACGCCGTGATGGCGCTGTTCGGGGCGCCGGTGGCGACGGACAACGACGCGCTGCGCTGCGTACGGGCGGCCCTGGAGCTGCAACGGAGCCTGGCCCGGCAGCCGACCGGCCCGCACCCGCCGCTCGGCTTCCGGGTCGGCATCGCCACCGGCGAGGCCCTGGTCGACCTCGCCGCCGCCCGCGACGGCGGCCAGGCGTTCGTCACCGGTGACGTGGTCAACACGGCCTCCCGGTTGCAGGGGCTGGCGCCCGCCGGCGGCGTCGTGGTCGACGAGAGCACCTGGGCGGCCACCCGCCACGAGATGGAGTACGCCGACCAGCCACCCGTCACGCTGCGGGGGCGGTCGGCGGTCACCCGGCTCTGGTTGGCCGTCCGCGCCCGGCCCCGGCGGGACGGGCAGACCGCCGAGCTGACCCCGATGGTCGACCGGGACCACGAGCGGGGCCTGCTGGTCAGCGCGCTGCACCGCACCGTCACCGAACGCACCTCCCAGCTGCTCACGGTCTTCGGGCCGGCGGGGGTGGGCAAGAGCCGGCTGCTGCGCGAGCTGGCCCGGCACGCGGCGAACCTGCCCGGCGCGCGGGTGACCTGGCTGATCGGGCACTGCCCGCCGTTCGGGGAGAACGTCACGTACGCCGCCCTGGCCGACATCGTCCGGAGCTGGATCGGGCTGCCCGAGTCGGACGATCCCGCCGCCATGCGCGAGCGCCTGCGGGACCGGCTGGGCCGGCTGGCCGATCCGCACGCGGTGCGGCTCGCCGAGGCGCTGGGCCCGCTGGTCGGCGTGGCCGGCGAGCGGCTCACCTCCGCCGAGACCGAGGCCGCCTGGCGGCGGTTCCTGCTCAACCTGGCCGCGACCGGTCCCACGGTGCTGGTCTTCGAGGACATGCACTGGGCGGACGAGACGATGCTCTCCTTCGTCGAACAGCTCGGCGCGGCCGCCCGCAACGTGCCGCTGCTGGTGATCGCGACCGCCCGCCCGGAGCTGCGTGAGCGGCACCCGGCGTGGACGGGCACGATCAGCGGCGCCATGTCGATCTCGGTGCCGCCCATGCACGACGGGGACATCGACACCCTCTACTCGCTGCTGCTCGGCCACGCCACCCTGCCGGCGGAGGCCCGCGGGCCGCTGCTCGAGTTCGCCGACGGCAACCCGCTGTACGCCCAGGAGTACGCGCGGATGCTGCTCGACGGTGGGCTCGTCGACCGGACGACGGCCCTCCCACCACTGGACCCGATGGGCGGGACGGGGATGCCGCGGACCGTCCAGGCGGTCATCGCGAACCGGCTGGACCTGCTCGACCCGGCCGACCGGGCGGTCCTCCAGGCCGCCTCGGTGGTGGGCGTGCAGTTCTGGGCGGCGCCGGTGGCCCTGGCCCTGGGCCGGCCCGCGGAGTGGGTGGAGCGGGCGCTGCACCGCCTCCAGCGGCGCGACCTCGTCTACGAGCTGCCCGCCTCGTCCATGCCGGGCCAGCCCGAGTACCGGTTCCGGCACATCCTGGTGCGGGACGTCTGCTACCAGCGGCTGCCCCGGGCGGAGCGGGTCACCCGGCACCAGCGCACCGCCGACTGGCTCGAGCAGCTGGCCGACGGACGGCAGCACGACCGGGCCGAGGTGCTGGCGAACCACCGGTGGGCGGCGCACGAGATCGCCCGCACGGTCGGCCTCGACCCGACCCCGTACGCCCCGGCCACCCGGAGCGCGCTGCACCGGGCCGCCCGGCGGGCGTACGCGCTGCACGCGCTGGACACCGCGGCCACGCTTGTCGGCCGCGCGCTGGCGGTGGACTGCGGACCGGACCCGTCCCTCGAACTGTTCGAGGCGGAGCTGGCGTTCTACCGAGACCGCGACGGGTTCCTGGTGGGCGGGGGGACCGACTCGCTCACCTCGCTGGCCGACCGGCTGGCGGGGGCGGGCGACCTGCCGGGCGCGGCGAAGGCGTGGCGGTTGCTGGCCACCGCGGCGTGGGCCCGGGCGGACCGGTCGGAGACGCTGCGCTGCCTGGACCGGGCGATCCGGCTGCACGCCGAGCTGCCGGACAGCGAGGACAAGGTCGGCGCCCTGCTGGAGCTGGCCCGGATGCACATGCTCGACGCGGAGGCCGAGCCCGCGTGCGCCGCCGCCAAGGCCGCCGCCGAACTGGCCGAGCGGCTGGAGCTGCGTGAGGCGCGGGCGAACGCCCGGATCACCCTGGCGGTGGCGCGCTACCAGGCCGGCGTCGAGGGGGCGTACGCCGAGCTCGCCGAGGTGACCGAGGAGTGCCGGGTGGAGCGGCTGACCAGCCGTCGGCGCGCGGTGCACAACCTGGCCTGGGCGCTGCAGGAGGAGGGCGACCTGACCGGCTCGGCCCGCCTGGTCGACGAGCAGCGCTCGCTGGACCTGGCCGGCGAGCACGGCCTCACGGTGAGCTTCGCCGACCAGTGGACCCGGTCGTACTACAGCGGAGACTGGACCGCGGCGTTGCGGATGGCCGAGGGGTCGATCCGACGCCCCACCGACGAATGGGACCTGCACATCGTGGCGGTCTCCGGCTGGATCCGCGCGCTCGGCGACGCGCCCGCCGGCGACGGCACGGACGAGGCGGGCGCCGACCTGGTGGACCAGGCGCTGATCGCCGCCCGGCGCAGCGGCTTCCTCCGGGTGCTGCGGTCGACCGTCGCGCACGCCGCGTTGTGCCGCGCGGTGCAGGGCCGCCGGGACGAGGCGCTGGCGCTGCTCGCCGAACTCGACGCCGACTGGCGGCGGACCCGGATGATCCCGTTCGCGGAGTGGGTGCCGGCGGTCGGGCACGTGGCGGGGGTGCTCGGTGACGAAGCGGCGCTCCTGGTCCGAGACCTGCTGGCCCGCGCGCCGCGCACGACGCGCTGGGCGCAGGCAGCCGGCCGGTCCGCCGACGCGGCGCTGGCCCGGCGGGACGGCGACACGCGGCGGGCCGCCAGGCTGTTCCGCGCGGCGGCGGAGAGCTACGCGGAGATGACCGACGTCACCGACCACGTCATCGCGTCCGCCCTCGCGGTGGGGCCGCTGACCGAGGTGGATCCGGCGGCCGCGGCGGAGACGCTGGCGACGGTGCGCGCGTTCGCCGAACGGCACGCCGCCGCCGGCCTGCTCCGGATCGCCGGGGCCGGCTGACTCAGGCGGGCACCGGCTCGCGGGGCCGGGCCTTCGCCTTCTGCGCGTACACGTCCACGTACTCGCGGCCGGAGAGTTCCATGAGCTCGTACATGATCTCGTCGGTGACGGCGCGCTCGACGAACCGGTCGCCGGACATCCCGGCGTAGCGGGAGAAGTCGAGCGGGGCGCCGAAGCGGATCCGCACCCGGCCGAGGTTGGGGACGATCTGGCCGGTCGGCTGGATGGCGTCGGAGTTGAGCATGGCCATCGGCACGACCGGGGCGCCGCTCTCCAGGGCGAGCCGGGCCACCCCGGTCTTGCCCCGGTAGAGCCGGCCGTCCGGCGAGCGGGTGCCCTCCGGGTAGATGCCCGCGATGCCGCCGGAGCGCAGCACGTCGAGCTGGGTGTCCAGGGCGGCGCGGGCCGCCCGGCCGCCGGAGCGGTCCACCGGGATGGTGCCGGAGCCGACGAAGAACATCTTGGTCAGCCAGCCCTTGAGGCCCTTGCCGGTGAAGTATTCGGCTTTCGCGATGAATGTCACTTTGCGCTTGACGATCAGCGGGGTGAAGATCGAGTCCGAGAACGAGAGGTGGTTGCTGGCCAGGATCACCGGGCCGTCCTCCGGGACGTTCTCCAGCCCCTCCACCTGCGGGCGGAAGATCAACCTCAGCAGCGGGCCGAGGATGATGTACTTCAGCAGCCAGTACAGCACCGGGGTCCTTCCAGGCGGGAGCGTGAGGGGCGGCGGTCGCCGGGGCCGCCGGGACCGTGCCCGAGGCGCCGTCGGCGAGCGGGACTGTCGGGGAAGAGCGTACGAACAGGGAGCGGCACGCCACAACGCACTCCCGGAACCGGGTCCCGGCGTGTCAGGATTCAGGGCACGACGATGCGGCGAAGGGGGTGTCCGGTGTCAGGGGGTGGTCCCCGTCGGGGACGGCGGGACAACGGGCTCGACGCGGCCGAGTACGCGGTCGCGGGCGACGTCGATCCGCGCGTCGGTGAGCACCTGCTCGACGTGCTCGCCGCGGGCGGGATCGCCGCCTACCTCCAGCCCTCGGCCGACCTCAACCCGGTGACCCGCACCACCACCGTCCCGTCCCGGCCGGTCGACCGGCTCTACGTCGACCGCTCCCACCTGACCACCGCCCGCGACTACCTCACCCAGCTCACCGACGAGGAGGGCCGCGAGCCGGCCCGCGACGACGAGCCGGACATCGAGGCCGAGTGGGCGAAGATCGTCGCCGGTTTCCACACCGCGCCGAGCGCCGGGAGCCACCCCTGGCCCGCCGCCGAGGACGTCGACGAGCCGGTGGACCCGACCACCCCCGGCGGCGGCGCACCGGGCCGCGCCGAGGAGACCGCCGGTCCGACCGCCACCGACGTGCGCAGGCTGCCCTACGCGGCCGATGTCTCCGGCATCTCGCTGAGCCGAGGGCGGCAGGACGAGCCCTCGCTCCTGGACGGCCTGGACACCTTCGGCGCCGACCTGCCCGGCGACGAGGACGAGGAGCACTTCACCCCACCACCGCCGCCCCCGCTGCCGCGCTTCTCGAAGTACGCGGTGCTGGGCGTGCTCTGCATCGTGGTCGGGTTCCTGCTGTTCCTGTCGCCCACCGTGCTGTCGGTGGTCGACCCGTCGGTGGTGACCCTGCTCGGCTTCACCGGCATCCTGGCCGGCTTCGTGATGCTGATCTGGCGGCTGCGCCCCGGCGACTCCGACGAGCACGACCCGGACGACGGCGCCGTCGTCTGACCCGGGCGGGCACCCGGCACCCGGCGCCCGGATGCCGGGACGCGCGCGTCCCGGGCCGACCGCGTAACAGGGGTGTAACTTACTGTCAGTAGGAATACCGCTGAACGTCACTTCCCGCACCGGCTGTCCGGGTTGTGCGCCTCCTCCGGTGGTCGGTCTCTGCAGATCGGAATGCCCGAGATGCGACAGAGTCCCCTCGTGGTGGTCGCCAACCGCCTCCCCATCGACGACAGTGTGGCGCCGGACGGCGCCTTCGAGTGGCGCCGCAGCCCCGGCGGCCTGATGAGCGCCCTGCACCCCCTGCTCCGGCACACGCCGGCGACCTGGGTGGGCTGGGCCGGCGGCACCGGCCCGGCCCCGCACCTGCCCGACGTCGACGGGGTCCGCATGCGCGCCGTCGCGCTCAGCGGCGAGGACTTCCGCGACCACTACGAGGGCTTCGCCAACGCCACCCTCTGGCCGCTCTACCACGACGCCGTCGAGCAGCCGGAATACCACCGGCGCTGGTGGGAGGCGTACCAGCGGGTCAACCAGCGGTTCGCGGAGGCCGCCGCCGAGGCGGCCGAGCCCGGCGGGCTGGTCTGGGTGCAGGACTACCACCTCCAGCTCGTGCCGGGGCTGCTCCGCGACCTCCGCCCCGACCTGCGGATCGGCTTCTTCCTGCACGTGCCGTTCCCGCCGCCGGAGCTGTTCATGCAGCTCCCCCGCCGGGCCGAGCTGCTGCGCGGGATGCTCGGCGCCGACCTGATCGGCTTCCAGCGCGCCCAGGCCGCGCACAACTTCGCCCAGCTCGCCACGAGGGTGCTCGACCTGCCCGCCACCGACCGGCGGATCGGCGTCGGCGAGCGGGTGGTCCGGATCGGCGCCTTCCCGGTCTCCATCGACGCCGCCGAGATGGGCGCGCTCGCCGCCCGGCCCGACGTCGCCGACCGGGCCCGGCGGCTGCGCCAGGATCTCGGCGACCCGGAGCGGGTCGTGCTCAGCGTCGACCGGATGGACTACACCAAGGGCATCGAGCAGCGGCTCAAGGCCTACCACGAGCTGCTGACCAGCGGGGACGTCAAGGTCCGGGACACCGTGCTGGTGCAGGTGGTGGTGCCCAGCCGGGACCGGGTGAGCCAGTACCAGATCCTCCGCGACCGGGTCGAGCACCAGGTCGGCCGGATCAACGGCGAGTTCGGCCGGGTCGGTGAGCCGGCCATCCACTACCTCAGCCAGCCCTTCGACCGCACCGAGCTGGTCGCCCTCTACCGGATCGCCGACGTGATGGCGGTGACGCCGCTGCGGGACGGGATGAACCTGGTGGCCAAGGAGTACGTGGCCGCCCGGGTCGACGGCACCGGCGCGCTGCTGCTCAGCGAGTTCGCCGGGGCGGCCGCCGAGCTGGAGCAGGCGTACCTGGTCAACCCGCACGACCTGGACGGGCTCAAGGCCGCGCTGCTGGCCGCCCTGCGGGCCGCGCCCGAGGACGTCGCGGCCCGGATGCGGGCCATGCGGGAGCACCTGGGCCGCAACGACATCCACGCCTGGGCCCGGTCCTACCTGCGCGCCCTGGACGAGAGCGGATCGCTGGTCACCCGGCTCGCCGGCGCCGAGTGACCCGCGCCGGCGCTCAGCCGGCGGCGGGCGCCGGGTCCTTCTCCAGCCAGTCGAGGATCGCGTCGACCGGCTCCCGCCAGCGGGCGTCGAGCATGAGGTCGTGCCCCATGCCGGGGAACAGCAGCGGGGCCGAGGCGTAGCGGCGGGCCGCCCGGGTCAGCGCGGCCGGCGGCACCACCCGGTCGTCGGGGCTGCCCAGCACCAGCACCGGCGGGCGACCCACCGCCGGCTCCGGCTGCCGGCCGGTGAGCAGCTGCCACTGCGCCCGGCGGCCGGCCCGGCCCAGCCGGGCGAGGTGCCGGCGGGCGTCGGCGTCGGGCAGTTCCCGGCTGAACAGCTGCCGGCGGTTCAGGCGCAGGCCGGCGCCGAACACGGCGGGCACCGTGCCGGCCGGGTTGCGGCGCAGCGCCGTGCCGAGGGTGCCCCAGCCGCCGAGCACCGGCGCCACCAGCACCGCCGCCCGGGCCGGGTAGCGGGCCAGGGCGTGGGCGACCACCCGGGCGCCGGCGCCGTGCCCCACCAGCACCGCCTGCCGCGGCAGGCTCGCCGCCACCTGGACCACGTCATGGGTGTACGACCGCAGCGTCGCCCCCGGCGCCGGTTCGCTGCCGCCGTGCCCCCGCAGGCTCAGCGCGTACGCCGGGAAGCCGCGGCCGGCGGCGTGCCCCAGCCAGTGCTCGGCGAACGCCCACGCCCCGTGGCCGAAGCCGGGCACGAACAGCAGGGGCGGCTTCGCCTGGTCGAGTTCGGGCACCGCCGCGACGACCTCGCGGCGGGCCGGCCGCTCCGGACGGGCCCACTCCCAGCCCCGGACGACCCGCACCCGCTCGGCGGTCACCGGGTCGGCCCTTCGCTCGCGACTGCGGGACCACGCCGCGCGGCGTTCCTCGCGCTCACTTGTCCTCCAGGTCGTGGAGCGCCCGCTGGAGCGCGCGCAGGTAGTCGGCGTGCCCGACCTCGAACCAGTGCCGGGTGCTGTCCTTCACCCGGCCCGAGTACCGCTCGCCGAGGCCGGCCGTGACCCGCTTGCCGAACGCGGCGGCCCGGTCCGGGCGGGTGGCGCGCAGGGTGAGCAGCCGGGCGAAGAGCACGCTCTGCCAGTGCGAGATGGGGAAGATGCCGGAGTCCGGCTGCACCAGGCCCACCACGGCCAGGGTGGGGTGGCCGGCGGCGAACGCGTTCAGCCAGAGCCGGGGCCGGCCCGAGCCGTCCGCGTCGCCGAGCACCCGGCCCTCCAGGAACTCGAAGCGCGGCAGGTAGCCGGTGGCGAAGACGACCAGCTCCGGGTCGATCTCGCGGCCGTCGGCCAGCACGACCGTGCGGTCGCCGAACCGCGCGACGTCCGGCACCGGGCTGACCCTGCCGTGGCCCACGTAGTAGACGAGCTGGCTGTTGGCGATCGGGTGGGTCTCGTAGACCCGGTGGTCGGGCCGGGGCAGGCCGAACCGGGTCAGGTCGCCGACGGTGAGCCGCAGCGTCCAGTGGTAGAGCCACTGCCGCACCCGCAGCGGCACCCGCAACGCGAGCAGGGTGTCGTTGACCTGGTCGGCGGGGCGGCCGAAGACGTACTTCGGGGCGTACCAGTAGCCGCGGCGGGTGGAGTGCCAGCAGCGGGACGCCTGCTGGGCCGCCTCGACCGCGATGTCGCAGCCGGTGTTGCCGGCGCCGACCACCAGCACCCGCTTGCCGCGCAGCTGCGCCGGGTCCTTGTAGGACGAGGCGTGCATGACCTCGCCGCGGAACTCCTCCAGCCCCTCGTAGCGGGGCAGCTTCGGCGACCAGTTGTGCCCGTTGGCCAGCACCACGGCGGCGTAGCGGGAGGTGCGCTCCGGGCCGTAGCCGCCGGTGCTGCGGGTGGTGACGTCCCAGCGGTCCCCCTCGACCGGCTCCACCCGGACCACCTCGGTGCCGAACCAGACGTGCTGGCGCAGGTCGAAGTGGTCGGCGTAGCGCTCGAAGTAGGACAGCAGCTGGGCGTGGTGCGGGTAGTCCGGCCATTCGTCCGGCATCGGGAAGTCGGGGAACTGGGTGAACGGCCGGGACGAGATGAGGTGCGTGCTGGCGTAGACCGGGCTGCGGTCGTGCCGCCAGTTCCACGCCCCGCCGACGCCGGTCTCCCGCTCGTAGCAGTCCACGCCGAAGCCGGCCTCGCGGAGGTTCTTCACGGCGGTCAGGCCGCTGGCCCCGGCGCCGATGACGCAGACGGTGTCGCCGCGGTCGGAGACCGGGCGGCCGTCCCGGGTCGGGGCGACCGTCGGGTCCGGATCGGGACGGCCGAGGTCGGTGGAGGAGGACACCGGGAGATCTCCTTTTGTGCGGCACGAGTGCCGGGTCGGTGCGAAATCCTGCCGACAATGCCCGCCGTTGTCCAGCCCCCAGGGGCCGGCCGGGGCGGGCGGGGGCTCAGTCGCCGGCGGGCAGCAGCAGGTCGACCAGGACCGGGAAGTGGTCGCTGGCCCGGCGGGTACGCGGGGTGTCCACCACGTCGTAGTCGACCACGGTGATGCGCGGGTCGACGAAGAGAGCGTCGATGCGCCGCCGCGGGTCGGCGCAGGAGAAGGTGTGCCGGTCGGCCCGGTCGGCGGCCACGGCCGCGTCGGTCAGTCCCTCGGCGACGGTCCGCCAGGCCGCCCCGTCCGGCCCCTCGTTGAGGTCGGCGCCGGCCACCACGGGCAGCGTCGCGGCGGCCAGTTCCCGCTTGAACGCGGTCGCCTGGGCGGGCCGCTCCGCCGGGTCGGTGGAGAGGTGCGAGCCGGCCAGCAGGAACCGGGTGCCAACCACGAGGCACTCGGCGTACGCGGCGCCGCGCAGGTGCCGTCCCGGGGTCAGCGGGTAGCGCTGGCAGCGGCTGGCCGTCACCCGGACGCGCAGGCTGGTCAGCAGCACGTTGCCCAGCGCCGGCAGGCCGCCGGCCGCGAAGACCAGCCCGAACGAGTCGGCCAGCGTGGCGCACTTCTGGCGCCACCGGAACCGCCGCGGCCCCTCCTGGACGACCACCACGTCCGGCGCGGCCTCCCGGACGACCTCGGCCAGCGCCGCGGTGTCGTCCCGCTGGCTGTGGATGTTGTAGGAGACCACCCGCAGCGGCACGCCTGCCACGGCCACGTCAGATCCGCCGGGCGAGGTCGGCGGCGCCGATGACGCCCGCGGTGTTGCCCAGTTCGGCCGGGCGCACCTCGGCGACGGGCAGGCGGCTGCGCTGGGCCAGGGCGTCGGTGAACGACCGGCGGGTCGGGCCGAGCAGCAGGTCGCCGGCGTCGATCACGCCGCCGCCGACCACCAGCACCTGCGGGTCGAGGATCTGCGCCATGTCGGCGAGGCTGGTGCCGAGCCAGCGGCCGACCTGGGCGAACGCCTCGGTGGAGACCGGGTCGCCGCCCTTCGCGGCGGCGGTCACCATCGGCCCGCTGATCCCCTCGGCCTCGCCGCCGGCCAGCTCCAGCAGGGCGGTGGCCCGGTGCGGCTCCTGGCGGGCGGCGGCGCGGGCGAAGCGGACCAGGGCGCTGCCGCTGGCGTACTGCTCGATGCAGCCGAGCCGGCCGCAGCCGCACTGGTGGCCGTCCGGCACGGTGAGCATGTGCCCCAGCTCGGCCGCGATGCCGTGGGCCCCGCGGACCAGCTCGCCGCCGAGCACGATCCCGCCGCCCACCCCGGTGCCGATGGTGAACATGACCATCGAGTCGTCGGCGTCCCGGGCCGCGCCGTAGCGGAACTCGGCCCAGGCCGCGACGTTGCCGTCGTTCTCCACGATCACCGGCAGGCCGGTGGCGTTGCTGACGTACCCGCGCAGCGGCTCGTCCCGCCAGGCCAGGTTGGGGGCGAAGAGCACGGTGGAGCGGGAGGCGTCGATCCAGCCGGCCGCGCCGATGCCGACCGCGTCGACGGTCCGGCCGGTGGCCAGCTCGCTGACCAGCTCGGTGATGACGTCGCGGGTCTTGGCCACGTCGTCGGCGGGGGTGTCCCGTCGGGCCTGCACGAGAACCTTGCCGGTGGCGTCCACGACACCGCCGGCCACCTTCGTGCCACCGACGTCGACTCCGATGGTCAGCGTCACCGCTGCCACTCCCCTCTGCTGTGCTGCCCGGCGCGGCCGAACCGGCCGTGCGATCCCGGGATGTCCGGTGGTCAGGCCCCGTCGCCTGGTGCGTCCTCGGCCACCTCGACGGACGCCCGCGAGGCGGGCACCACGGGAGCGTCCGCCGGCGGCCGGCTCGGCGCCGGCCGGTCCGGCCCGTCGGCCTCGGCCGCGCCCTCCCCCCGGGTGGCGGCGGACCACACGTCCTGCTCGGGTGCCGGCTGAGAATCATGCCCGGTGCGGGTCGCCTCGCGCCACACGCGGTCCCCCGTCGCGGGGCCGGGGGCCGCGCCGTCGGGCCCGCCGGGCGCCGTGGGGCCACCCGGCCCGGCCGGCTCGGCCGGGGTGAACGCGCGCAGCAGGCTGGCCACCCCGGCGGCCAGATCACCGGCGCCGGTGGCGAGCCGCTCGGCGAATTCCGGACTCGGGTCGCGCAACGCCGCGATCCCGCGACAGACCGGGCAGACACAGCATTCGGCCGAGCCGGTGGCGAAACGCGCACCCGCGCCGTCCCCGGGCGAGGTGGACGATTCACCCGGCGGGGTGTGACCGAGGACACCCGACAGGATCCCGCCGAGTGGGCCCCAGGGGCCGGAGCCGGGCGAGGCGGCAGCCAGCTTTGCGCTGGCCAGCAGCATGGCGACGAGGCGCTCGGCCTCTTCCCGGGCCGAACCCGGATCAGTGGTGCCCATGGTTCGGCTCCCTCAGCGTGACAACCGGGACGACGGTCGGGTCAGTGGGCCGCACCGAGTGCTTCTACCCGGCGCTTGAGCTGCTTCAACGCCGCGTCCATGATCATTTTCTCGGCCTTGCGGCGAAACATGCCGAGCATCCCCACGGACAGCTCCACCTCGAGGGTGTAGGTCACCGTGGTCGTTCCGTCCGGGTTGTCGACGAGGTCGTACGACCCGCGCTGGGACTTCTGCATCTTCGAGGGCGCCACCAGGTGCCACTCGATCCGGGAGATGTCCTCGGCGTACTCGTAGGCCAGCACGTACTCGTCGGCCATCACGCCCGCGTCGATGGTGAACCGGACCTGGCTGGCGTAACCGTCCTCGTACTCCTCGATCACCTCGGCCCGCCGCACCGCCTCGGCCCACTCCGGGTAGCGGGGGAAGTCGCAGATGACCGCCGCCACCCGGTCCGGTGACGCGCCGACGACGATCGACTGGGTGGAGGAGTCCGCCATGGGGGGAGGCTACCCGGCGGTGGGCCGGTGCGTGCCGCTCCACCCCCGCCCGTCGCGGCGCGCCCGGCGGGGGTCGTGTCCCACCAGCCGGGCGGGCAACCTCCCTACCTCCTTCCCGGAGGCGGGCGGGTAGGTTTCGACAGAGCCGACCACGGCCGGCCCGGCCAGTGCGAGCACGAGGGAGTGCAGGTGCGCGAGTTCTCCGTTCCGCCGATCGTCACCGTCGGCGACGCGGCCAACCTGACCGACCCGGTCTGGGACAACGCCGAGGTCGCCCCCGACGCCGTGCAGTTCGTCCGGCGCGCCGCGGGCACCGGCGGCGCCTGGGTCGACGTGACCTGCCGGCAGTTCCGCGACGAGGTCGTGGCGGTGGCCCGCGGCCTGGTGGCGGCCGGTGTGGCCCCCGGCGACCGGGTCGGGCTGATGAGCCGCACCCGCTACGAGTGGACTCTCTTCGACTACGCGATCTGGGCCGCGGGCGCGGTCACCGTGCCGATCTACGAGACGTCCAGCGCGGAGCAGGCCGCCTGGATCCTCTCCGACTCCGGCGCGGTCGCCGTGATGGTCGAGAGCACCGCGCACGCCACCCTGGTCGCCGGGGTCCGGGACCGGCTGCCCGAGCTGCGCGAGGTCTGGCAGATCGAGCTGGGCGCGGTGGACGAGCTGGTTGCCGCCGGCGCGGCGGTCGACCCGGCCGACGTCGAGGTACGCCGCTCGACGCTGAAGGCCGACGACGTCGCCACCATCATCTACACCAGCGGCACCACCGGCCGCCCCAAGGGCTGCGTGCTGACCCACCGCAACATCTACGCCGACATCGCCAACGCCGTGCCGGTGCTGCCGAACCTGTTCCGCCAGGGCGCCTCCACCCTGCTCTTCCTGCCGCTGGCGCACGCCTTCGCCCGGCTCATCCAGGTCGGCGTCGTGCAGGCCCGGGCCACCATGGCGCACTGCTCGGACACCAAGAACCTGGTCGGCGAGCTGCAGGAGTTCAAGCCGACCTTCGTGCTCTCCGTACCCCGGGTCTTCGAGAAGGTCTACAACGGCGCGCGGCAGAAGGCCGAGGCCGACGGCAAGGGCAAGATCTTCGACCGGGCCGAGAAGGTCGCCATCGCCTACAGCGAGGCGCTGGAGACCCCCGACGGGCCGGGCCTGGGGCTGCGCGCCCAGCAGGCGCTCTTCGACAAGCTGGTCTACCGCAAGCTGCGTGCCGCGATGGGTGGCCGCTGCCGGGACGCCATCTCCGGCGGCGCCCCGCTCGGCTCCCGGCTCGGGCACTTCTTCCGTGGCATCGGGGTGACCATCTGCGAGGGCTACGGCCTCACCGAGACGGCGCCGGCCGCCGCCGCGAACCTGCCCGGGCACACCCGGATCGGCTCGGTCGGCCGGCCGCTGCCCGGCGTCACCATCCGCATCGACGACGACGGCGAGGTCCTGATCTCCGGGGAGATCGTCTTCCAGGGCTACTGGCACAACGAGGCGGCCACCGCCGAGGCGCTGAGCGCCGACGGCTGGTTCCGCACCGGTGACCTGGGGAAGCTCGACGAGGACGGCTACCTCTTCATCACCGGCCGCAAGAAGGAGATCATCGTGACCGCCGGCGGCAAGAACGTCGCCCCGGCGGTGCTGGAGGACCAGGTGCGCTCGCACCCGCTGGTCAGCCAGTGCCTCGTGGTCGGCGACCGGCAGCCGTTCATCGCGGCGCTGGTCACCATCGACGAGGAGGCGCTGCCGAAGTGGCTGGCCGCGCACGGCCTCCCGGAGGACACCAGCGTCGCGGAGCTGCGCGGGAACGAGGCGCTGCGGGCCGAGGTGCAGGCCGCGGTCGACCAGGCCAACCAGTCCGTCTCCAAGGCCGAGGCCATCAAGGTGTTCCGGATCCTGCCGCAGGACTTCACCGAGGCGACCGGCGAGCTGACCCCCTCGCTCAAGGTCAAGCGGCAGGTCGTGCACAAGACGTACGCGGCGGAGATCGCGGACATCTACGGAGGCTGACTACCATCCGTCACGTGCCCGCCTCCACACCCAGCCCCCCGCAGACGCAGCCCCTCGCGGCCGCGGCGCGCGCGGTCCTCCTCGCGCTGGTCGCCGCCCTGACCCTGTTCGCCACCCGCGACGCCGCCCAGCTGTGGTGGATCGCCCTGCTCGGCGTCGCCGGGCTGCCCGCCGTGCTGGCGCCGCAGCACCGCCTGCTCGCCCCGATCAGCCGCTTCGCCGAGGTGGTGGTCCTCGGGCTGGCCGCCAGCCAGGTCGCCGCCGACACCCACCTCACCGGGGTCACCGGCGGGCTGGGCGCCTCGGCGGTGCTGCCGTACCTCGCCGTGCCGGTCACCGTGACCGCCCTGCGCCGCCGCTTCCGCGAGGGCGCGGCGCTGCTGGCGGTCGCGGCGGCCACGCTGCTAGTGACCGCGGCCTTCACCGAGGTGGGCGGGGAGCCGCAGCTCGGCCAGCCCGGCTACCTGGCGGTCTGCGCGCAGTGGCTGATCCTGGCCGGCCTCGGCCTCTACACCGCCGGCATGCTCCAGCGTGTGCTGCGGGTCCGCGGCGAGGGCAAGCCCCAGCCGTACGCGGAGGCCACCAGGCTGCTCACCCAGCTGCGCACGGTCGCCCGCCAGCTGCCCGGCGCCACCCTGGACCCGGGCGGCATCTCCGAGCACCTGCTGGAGGAGCTGCGGGTGGTCGCGAAGACCGACCGGGGCGCGGTGCTGTCGGCCAGCGGAGGCGGCCGGCTCGTGGTGCTCGCCCAGATCGGCGCGGACCGGGTGGACTGGGAGACCACGCTCGACGCGGACTCGGCCATCGCCGACGCCTGGGCCAGCCAGCAGCCGACCACCTCGGCCCGCTCGCAGGCCCGCTCCCGGCAGCCCGGTGAGGTCTCGGCGCTGATCGTGCCGCTGGTCGCCGGCGTGCGCACGGTCGGCCTGGTGGTCGTCGAGGCGGACGCCGCGCACGCGTACCCGCCGCCCGTGGTGTCCCGGGTGACCGCGCTGACCGGCCCGGCGGCGCTGCGCCTGGAGGCGGCGCTGCTCTTCGACGAGGTGCGGTCGCTGGCCACCAACGAGGAGCGGCAGCGGCTGGCCCGGGAGATCCACGACGGGGTCGCCCAGGAGCTGGTGATGGTCGGGTACGGCATCGACAACGCCCTCGCCACCGTGCACGACGACGCCGAGGAGACCGCCGACTCGCTGCGCACGCTGCGCCAGGAGGTCACCCGGGTGATCACCGAGCTGCGGCTCAGCCTGTTCGAGCTGCGCAGCGAGGTGGACCGGCACGGCGGCCTGGCCGCCGCCATCGCCGAGTACGCCCGTACCGTCGGCGCCTCGGGCGGCCTGCGGGTGCACCTGTCCCTGGACGAGTCCACCGCCCGACTGCCCGCCGCCACCGAGGCCGAATTGCTGCGCATCGCGCAGGAGGCGGTGACCAACGCGCGCAAGCACGCCGGGGCGGCGAACCTGTGGGTCACGTGCGAGGTGGACCCCCCGTACGCGCAGATCGAAGTGTCGGATGACGGTCACGGCATCGGTGACCAGCGCCCCGACGGGCACTACGGTCTTGCGATCATGGCCGAGAGGGCGGAACGTATCCGGGGCCGGTTGGAGATCAGGCCGCGGCAACCCAGCGGCACGACCGTGGCGGTGGTACTCGGCTCCTCGCCCCGGCGCGATAGTGTGCGCGGCAGCGCAGCAGCAGAAGGGGAGTAACCCGAGGATGACCACTAGCCCGACACCGGCCACCCGGACCAAGGTGCTCCTTGTCGACGATCACGATCTGATCCGCAAGGGGCTGCGGCACGCCTTCGAGCGGGACCGGCAGTTCGAGGTCGTGGGCGAGGCCGCCACGGCCGCGGAGGGGGTGCGCCAGGCCGGCGCGCTCCAGCCGGACGTAGTGATCATGGACCTGCGGCTGCCCGACGGCAGCGGCCTGGAGGCCACCCGCGCCCTGCGCAAGTCCAGCGCGTCGATGGGCATCGTGGTGCTCACCATGTACGCCGGCGACGACCAGCTCTTCGGCGCCCTGGAGGCGGGGGCGAGCGCGTTCGTGCCGAAGACCGCCCCGGCCGACGAGGTGGTGGCCGCCGCCCGGCACGCCGCCTCCTCCCCCAGCGCGTTCACCGCCGCCGACCTGGCCGAGGCGATGAAGCGGCGGCTGGCGCCGTCCGGTCCGCAGCTCTCCCCCCGTGAGGGCCAGGTGCTGCGGCTGCTGGCCGACGGCATGAGCGTCGCCGGCATCGCCAAGCAGCTGTTCGTCAGCGAGTCGACGGCCAAGACGCACATCTCGAAGCTCTACGAGAAGCTCGGCGCCGCCAACCGCGCGCAGGCGCTGATGACCGCGCTGCGGCTGGGGCTGCTGGAGGCCCCGGACGCGCCGAAGTTCTGACGGCGTCCCGCCAGCTCGACGTCGGAGAGGTCCCGTCCGCACGCCGGACGCGGGCCTCTCCGGCATTCCGGGCACCGCGCGACCCCGTACGGTGAGCGGCCGGAAGCGGAGCGACGACGGTCTTTGCACCGCGACGGCGGGCGGGCAGAATACCCGGGTGATCCGCGCGGCGGTGACCCCCGCGCCTCGCCGACACAAAGGGGCAAGCGCATGCAGCGGCCGGACTGGGCACCCGAGACCATCGACATCGAGCGCCCCAGCGTGGCCCGCATGTACGACTACTACCTCGGCGGCTCGCACAACTTCGCGGCCGACCGGGCCGCCGCGCGGGCCATGGTCGAGGCGGTGCCGGAGGCCCCGCTGATGGCCCAGGCCAACCGGGCCTTCCTCCGCCGGGCGGTGCAGTTCCTGGCCGACGCGGGCGTACGCCAGTTCCTCGACATCGGCTCCGGCATCCCGACCGTGGGCAACGTGCACGAGATCGCCCAGCGGATCGACCCGGAGTCCCGGGTGGTCTACGTCGACGTCGACCCGGTCGCGGTGGCGCACAGCCGGGAGATCCTGGCCGGCAACGAGCGGGCCGCGGTGGTCCAGGAGGACCTGCGCCGGCCGGAGGCGATCCTCCGCCACCCCGACGTCCTCCGGCTGCTGGACTTCTCCCAGCCGGTCGCCGTGATGATCGTGGCGGTGCTGCACTTCATCCCCGACGAGGACCGCCCGGAGGAGTTCCTGCGGACGCTGCGCGCGGCGCTGGCCCCGGGCAGCTACCTGGTCATGTCGCAGGCCAGCGACGACGGCCGGGCCGGCACCGGCGAACGGGCCGAGGCCGAGCGGGTCTACCGGCGCACCGACAACCAGCTCTTCATCCGCAGCCGCGCCGAGCTGGCCGCGCTGTTCGCCGGCTTCGACCTGGTCGACCCTGGCGTGGTCTGGGTGCCGCAGTGGCGGCCGGACGCCCCGGAGCACGCGGAGAACGCCGCGCAGGCGGTCTTCATGGGTGGCGTCGGGCGGCTCGGTGGGTGACGACGGGGCCACCGCCCGCCCGCGCCCCGGCGCGTTCGCCCGGGCCTGGGCCAAGGCGGTCTCCGGGACCAGCTACCTGCCGATGACGCAGGCCCAGCTGGAGGCGCTGCTCCAGCGGCTCACCGAGCGGCTGGCGCTGGCGCTGCGCGCCGACCCGTTCGACCTGCGGATCGGCCAGCAGGTCGGCGCGGAGCTGGTGCAGTCGCACATCGCCTCCGCGGAGGGGCTCGGCCGCACCATCGAGGTGATCCAGCTCCGCCTCGTACGGGATCTCGACCTGGCCGTCGACGACGTCGAGGACCGGATGGCCCGGCTGCTGGCCACCGTCGCCACCGGGTACGCCCGCGCCCTGCGCGACCGCACGCTGGACGAGCAGGAGGCCATCCGGCGGGCCGCCATGACGGCCCGGGCGACGGCCGAACGGGCGCTGCGGGACAGCGAGGCCCGGTTCCGGCACCAGGCCACCCACGACCCGCTGACCGACCTGCCCAACCGCACGCTGTTCACCGAGCGGCTCACCGCCGCCATCACCGCGCCCGGGCGGGGCACCGACCGGATCGGGGTCTGCTTCCTCGACCTGGACCGGTTCAAAGTGGTCAACGACGCCCTCGGCCACCAGGTCGGCGACTCGCTGCTGGTGGCGGTGGCCCGGCGACTGCGCCGGGCGCTCGGCGAGCACCTGGTGGCCCGGCTGGGCGGTGACGAGTTCGTCATCCTGGTCGAGCGCACCGGCTGCACCGAGGAGGTGGTGAAGGTGGCCGAGGCGGCGCTGGCCGCGGTGAGCGAGCCGGCGCTGGTCGACGGGCACGAGCTGACCGTGTCGGCCAGCATCGGCATCGTGGAGCGGCAGGTGGCCGGCACCTCGCCGCTGGAGCTGATGCGCGCCGCCGACAGCACCCTGCACTGGGCCAAAGCGGCCGGCGGGGCCCGCTGGTCGTTGTTCGACGCCGACCGCAACCGCCGGGACCTGGACCGGTACGCCCTCTCCGCGGCGCTCCCCGCCGCGCTGGACCGGGGCGAGTTCTATCTCGACTACCAGCCGCTGACCGGGCTGCGCGACGGCCGGGTGGTGGGCATGGAGGCGCTGGTCCGTTGGCGCCACCCGGAGCTGGGCGTCCTCCGGCCGGACAGCTTCATCCCGCTGGCCGAGGAGACCGGCCTCATCGTCCGGCTCGGCAGCTGGGTGCTGGCCGAGGCGTGCCGCGAGGCGCGCGGCTGGGCGGCCGGGCCGGGCGGGGCGCCGTTCGTCAGCGTCAACCTCGCCGTCCGCCAGCTGCACCGGCCCGGGCTCGTGCAGGAGGTGCAGGGGGTGCTGGGACGCACCGGCCTGCCCGCCGAACGGTTGCAGCTGGAGATCACCGAGAGCACCATGATGAGCACCGTGGCCGAGCCGGTCCGCGCCCTGCGGGTGCTGGCCGACCTCGGCGTGCGGGTGGCCATCGACGACTTCGGCACCGGCTACTGCAACCTGGCGTACCTGCGGGACCTGCCGGTGAGCGAGCTGAAGGTGGCCGGCGAGTTCGTGGCCGGGCTGCGCGCCCCGGCCGGCGACCCGCGCAGCCGCACCGACGAGCGCATCCTCGCCTCGCTGGTGTCCCTGGCACACGCCCTCGGCCTGACCGTCACCGCCGAGGGGGTGGAGACGGCCGACCAGGCGGACCGGCTGCGCGCGATCGGCTGCGACGCCGGGCAGGGCTGGCACTTCGGCCGTCCCGGGCCGGCCGGGCCGCACCTGGACCGCTCCCCCGCCCTGACCGACACCGCCTCCTGAGCCGGGTCAGGCCGGCGTCCGCGGGCGGCGGCCGTCCTCCCCGTGCAGGTACGCCAGCACGGCCAGGACCCGCCGGTTGTCGTCGGTCGACGGCGGCATCCGCAGCTTGCTGAAGATGTTGTTGATGTGCTTGTTGACCGCCTTCTCGGTGACGAAGAGGCGCGCCGCGACCGCCGCGTTGGACCGGCCCTCCGCCATCAGGCCGAGCACCTCCCGCTCCCGGGCGGTCAGCTCGTCCAGCGGCCCCGACCCGGACCGGCTGGCCAGCAGCTGGGCGACCACCTCCGGGTCCATCACGGTGCCGCCGGCGGCCACCCGGCGCACCGCGTCGACGAACTGGTCCACGTGGGACACCCGGTCCTTGAGCAGGTAGCCCACCCCGCCGAGCCGGTCGGAGAGCAGCTCCCGGGCGTAGAGCTGCTCGACGTGCTGGGACAGCACGAGGATCGGCAGCCCGGGGATCTCGGCGCGGGCCCGGATGGCGGCCTGCAGGCCCTCGTCGGTGAAGGTGGGCGGGAGCCGGACGTCGAGCACCGCGACGTCCGGGCGGTGCGCGATCAGCGCGGGCAGCACCGAGGGTCCGTTGTCGACGGCCCCGACGACCTGGCAGCCGAACGCCTCCAGGATGCGGGTCAGCCCGTCCCGGAGGAGGGCGAGATCCTCGGCGATGACAACTCGCACGGCAGCTCCATGCTGATGACGGTGGGCCCGCCGGCCGGACTGGACACCACCATCGTCCCATCGAACGCGGCCAGCCGGCGGCCCATCCCCGCGAGGCCGCCGCCCGCCGCCGGGTCGGCCCCGCCCCGCCCGTCGTCACCGACCACGACGGTCAGCCGCCCGTCGGCGTGGCCGAGCTCGACCCACGCCCGGGACGCCCCACTGTGCTTGCTGACGTTCGCCAGCCCTTCGGCCACCGCGAAGTACGCGGCGGACTCCACCGGGGCGGCCGGGCGGCCCGGCAGGTCGACGGTCACCGCCACCGGCAGCGGCACGGCCAGCGCCAGCGCCCGTACCGCGCCCGCCAGGCCGCGCTCGGCGAGCACCGGCGGGTGGATGCCACGCACCAGCCCGCGCAGCTCGGCCAGGGCCTGCCCGCTGGTCTCCCGGGCCTCGGCGAGCAGCCGCCGCACCGCCTCCGGGTCGTCGGCCAGGAGCTGCTCGGCCAGGCCGATGCTCATGCTCAGCGCGACGATCCGGGCCTGCGCCCCGTCGTGCAGGTCCCGCTCGATCCGCCGCAGCTCGGCCGCCTGCGCGTCCACCGTCTCGGCCCGCGTGACGGTGAGCTGGCGGACCCGCAGTGCCAGCTCGGCGCTGCGCGTGGGCGGCAGGAAGAACCGGGCGAAGGCCAGGTGCAGCCAGACCAGCCAGCGCCCGGCGGCCAGCCCGCCGACCAGGAACAGCGCGCCCAGCGGGACGCAGAGCAACGCCTCGAAGAGGTTGTCGATCGGCCAGAACGGGCCGTAGCCGAAGCCGACGGTCAGGTGCAGCACCAGGGGGACCCCGAGCACGCCCTCCAGGCCGTACAGCGGCAGGGCGAAGGCGGCGAGGCAGACCGCGCCGGTGACCGCGCCGGGCAGCAGCCAGGACAGGTCGCGCCAGGTGGCCGGGTCGCCCACCACCCAGCGGAACCGCCGCCAGGTGCCGAACTGCGCGCCCGCCGGCGCCGGCAGGTAGGGCGTGGCCAGCTCGACCCCGCCCCAGCGGGCCAGCCGGCGGTGCAGCCCGGCGCAGAGCCGGACCAGCGCGGTGACCACCGGGAACAGCGCGAATCCCACGCCGAACGCCGGGATCAGCAACAGCGACACCAGCGACAACACGAAGAGTGCGACGTGCGTGGTCAACGACAGCAGGGCGATCAGCAGCCCCTGCGCGGCGGTGACCGCGCCGGGCCGGATCCAGATGCGGAGCAGTCCGCGTACGCCGTCCACGGGCCTCATTCTGCGGCACCGGCCGTCCCCGATCGGTGGTGCTGGCACCACCCCGTCCGGCGCGCTGGCACCCCTGACCCGCGCGCGGCCGGGCCGAAGGATCGGAAGCGGGGTCGCCGACCCCGCAACCGTGACGACGAAAGGGAACTCGGATGTCCCCGCAACGCCTGGCCGGCCTGCCCGCCGGCCGCCGCGGCAAGTACGCGGTCCTCCTGCTCTGGCTGGCGCTGCTCGTGGCGGCCGGCCCCCTCGCGCTGAAGCTCGGCGAGGTGCAGGACAACTCGACCCTCGGCGCACTGCCGGCCGGCGCCGAGAGCAGCCGGGCCGTGCAACGCGCCGAGGCGGCCTTCCCCGGCTCGCGGCACCCCCTCGCCATCGCCGTCTACGTCCGCGACAGCGGGCTGACCGCGACCGACCGGGCCCGGGTCGACGCCGACCGGGCCGCCTTCGCCCGGTACGCCGACGGCGGCGCGGTGTCCCCGCCGGTGGCCGCGGCCGACGGTCGGGCGCTGCTGCTCTCCCTGCCGGTCAGCCTCGACGACGAGCGGCGCGCCGAGACGGTCGACGCGCTCAAGGACCGGCTCGCCGACCGCGCGCCACCCGGCCTGCGGACCGCCCTGACCGGCGACGCGGCCGCCGAGCACGACGTCTTCGACGCCTTCGCCGGGATGGACGGCGCGCTGCTGCTGGCCACCGCGCTCACCGTCGCCCTGCTCCTGCTGGTCACCTACCGCAGCCCGGTGCTGTGGCTGATCCCGCTGGTCGGGGTGGCCGTCGCGAACCAGCTCGCCGGGGCGGTGGTCTACCTGCTGGCCCGGCACGCCGGGCTGGCCGTCGACTTCCAGAGCCAGACCATCCTCACCGTGCTGGTCTTCGGCGTCGGGGTGGACTACGCCCTGCTGCTGATCGCCCGGTACCGGGAGGAGCTGCGCCGGCATGCCGACCGGCACGTCGCCATGGCGGCCGCGCTGCACCGCTCGGCCGGCGCGGTCTGCGCGTCGGCGGCGACCGTCGCGGTCGGACTGCTCTGCCTGCTCGCGGCCGACCTGCCCGCCACCCGCGGCCTGGGTCCGGTCGGCGCGGTCGGGATCGCCGCGGCGCTGCTGGCCATGACCACCCTGCTGCCGGCGGTGCTGGTGCTCTGCGGCCGGTGGCTGTTCTGGCCGTTCGTGCCCCGGTACACCCCCGGTGCCGACGCCCGCGACCACACCGTCGACCACGGGGTGTGGCGCCGGCTCGCCGGCCTGGTCGCCGGCCGACCCCGGGCGGTCTGGCTCGGCACCGCGGCCGCGCTGGCCGCCCTGACCCTGGGCATCGGCAACCTCAGCCTGGGCCTGCCCGACGAGGAGTCGTTCACCACCGAGGTCGGCTCGGTCGCCGGGCAGCGGCTGATCGCCGCCCACTACCCGGGCGGCTCGGCCGCGCCCGCCGAGATCCTGGCCGCCGCCGGGACGGCCGAGAAGGTGGTGGCCGCCGCCCGCGCGGTGCCGGGCGTCGCCGAGGTGGGCGCGCCGGAGCACTCGGCGGACGGCCGGTGGGTCCGGGTGCCGGCGGTGCTCGCGGACGCGCCGGACAGCGACGCCGCCCGGGACACGGTGACCCGGCTGCGGACCGCCGTGCACGCGGTGCCCGACGCGCGGGCCCTGGTCGGCGGGCGGACCGCCACCGTGCTCGACGAGCAGCACACGGTGAACCGGGACAACCGGGTGGTCATCCCGCTGGTGCTCGCGGTCGTCCTGGTCATCCTGGTGCTGCTGCTCCGGTCGCTGGTCGCGCCGCTGCTGCTGATGGTCAGCGTGGTGCTGTCGTACGCGGCCGCCATGGGGGCCGCCGGGCTGCTGCTCGACGCAATGGGCCATCCCCGACTCTTCGTCGGGGTCCCGTTGCAGGCGTTCCTGTTCCTGGTGGCGCTCGGTGTGGACTACACGATCTTTCTGATGACCCGGGCCCGCGAGGAGGTCGCCCGGATCGGGCACCGGCCGGGCGTGCTGCGCGCGCTGACCGTCACCGGCGGCGTGATCACCAGCGCGGGCGTGGTGCTGGCCGCCACCTTCGGCGCGCTGCTGGTGCTGCCGCTGGTGCCGTCGGTGCAGATGGGCGTGATCGTGGCGGTCGGCATCCTGCTCGACACCCTGCTGGTGCGCAGCCTGCTGATCCCGGCGCTGACCCTGGATCTCGGGGCGCGCACCTGGTGGCCCGGGCGGCTCGCCCGGCGGTCACCGCAGCCGGCCCCCGCGGAGCCCGCCCTGGCCCGCACCTGACCGGTTCGCTCTCGTGACCCCGGCCCGGCTCCCGGGTCGGGGTCAGCCGGCGAGCAGGGCGGCCATCCGCTCGGCCTGGGTCTCCCAGCGCCATTCCCGCTCCACCCAGGCCCGGCCGGCCGCGCCGAGCTGGCGGGCCAGGTCCCGGTCGGCGAGCAGGGTCGCCACCCGGTCGGCGAGCTGCGGCACGTCCCGGCCGCGGACCACGTAGCCGGTCTCACCCTCGCGGACCGCGTCCGGCGCACCACCGGAGTCGCCGGCCACCACGGGCAGCCCGGTCGCGCTGGCCTCCAGGTAGACGATCCCCAGGCCCTCGACGTCCAGGCCCCGGTTGCGGGTCCGGCAGGGCATCGCGTAGACGTCCCCGGCGGCGTAGTGGGCGGGCAGCTCCGCCGAGGGCACCGAACCGGTGAACACCACGTCGCGTTCCACCCCGGTCTGCCGGGCCAGCTTCTGCAGCGCCGCCCGGTAGGGGCCGCCACCGACGACCAGCAACGCGGCGTCCGGCACCCGGCGGCGGATCTCCGGCATCGCCCGGATGAGCATGTCCTGCCCCTTGCGCGGGACCAGGCGCGAGACGCACACCACGACCGGCCGGTCGGCCAGCCCCAGCCGCAGCCGCACCCGCTCGCCGTCGACGCCCGGGTGGTAGGTGTCCACGTCGACGCCCGGGGCGAGCCGGCGCAGCTCGGTCACCCCGTCGAGCACCCGGGCCAGCCGGACCCGGGTGTATTCGCCGAGGTAGGTGGTGACGTCCACGCCCCGGCCGATCCGGCGCAGCGCCGTCCGGGCGCCGGGCAGCGTGGCCCAGCCGGCCTCGTGCCCGTGGGTCAGCGCCACCGCCCGGCGGATCCCGGCCCGCCGGCGCAGCCCGGCCGCGAGCAGCCCCAGCGGGGCCGCCGCGCCGAACCACACCGTGTCGCAGTCGTACGCCCGGGCCAGCCGCGCCGCCCGGCGGGCCACCAGCGGGGTGGGCAGCAGCACCTTGGTCCGCTCCCGGACCACCTCGAACGGCTGGTCGGCGTCGAACTTGGCCGCGCCCCGCCAGCTCGACGCGTAGACCACCACGGAACCCGGAGGCTGGCGCACCGCCAGGTGGTGCACGAACGACTGGATGCCGCCGGGGCGGGGCGGGAAGTCGTTGGTGATCAGCAAGGTGCGGCTCATCGGCCGGACTCCCTGGCGTAGGCGCGGGCGGCGGCCATCCGCTCCACGGTGGACGGGTGGGACGCCGACCAGAGGTATTCCCAGCGGGGCGGGTCGGGATCAGCCAGGTTCACCCCGGCCAGGCGGCGTTGCATCGCCTCGAACGTGCCCGGGTCGCCGGTGAGCGCCAGCGCGTGCGCGTCGGCGCGGGCCTCGACCCGCCGGGAGACCAGCGCCTGCGCCGGCGTGGCCACCAGGCCGGCCACCGTCACGAGCGCGAGCAGCAGCGGGAACGCTCGCGGCTGGGCGATCGAGTCGACGCCGGCCAGCCGCAGCAGCGGCGTCCACGAGCCGATCAGGTAGAGGGCCACCACCGCGGCGGCGGCGCCGAGCGCGCCGATCAGGGTGCCGGTCCAGACGTCCCGGTCCTTGGCGTGCCCCAACTCGTGGGCGACCACGCTGGTCACCTCCGCCGGGTCCGCCTCGCGCAGCAGGGTGTCGTAGACGACCACCCGCCGGGTCGGCCCCAGCCCGGAGACGTACGCGTTGACCGCCCGGGTGCGCCGTGAGGCGTCGGCGACCAGCACGTCGCGCACGGGCACCCCGTCCCGGGCCGCCAGGCTCGTCAGCTCGGTGCGCAGCGGGCCCGGCTCCATGGGGGTGAACCGGTTGAACACGGGCTCGACCAGCACGGGCAGCACGAACGACAGCAGCACCACCAGGGCGGCGGCCCCGGCGGCGCCGAACGCCCACCACCAGCGCGGGGAGAGCCGGACCACCGTGTAGAAGCCGAGCAGGACGAGCGCGCCGATGACCGCGCTGACCGCGTACGACTTGAGCAGGTCGACGGCCCAGCCGCCCCAGCCCTGGGTGCTCAGCCCGTAGCGGGTCAACACGGTCTGCCGCCAGGCGGCGAAGGGCAGGGTGAGCAGGTCGGCGAGGAACATCACGGCCAGCCCGCCGAGCACCGCCTGGGCGGCCCAGTGCCCGCCGAAGGGGCGGCCGGCCAGCTCGACCAGACGACCGCCGAGCGGGGTGAGCCCGAGCAGCAGGGCCACCACGAGGCCGACGGCCAGCGCCGACCAGCCGGCCGGGCGCAGCGCGCCGTGGAAGGCGCGGCCCCGGGCCACCTGGTCGACGGGGAGCGCGCGCAGCGCCGCGAGCTGGTCGGCGCGGGGCGCCGGCGGCCGGCTCCACGGCACCAGCAGCGCCCCGGCGACGAGCAGCGCGACGGCCAGCCCGGCCACGGTCAGCACCGCCCAGCCGCGCGGGGTCACCGCCCCACCCCGTCGCGCCCCACCCGGTTCATGCCCCGCTCCCCTCCCGCCGTGAGCGCTCATCCTAAGGCCCGGCGGCGGCGCGGTGGCCGTGGTGGCCGAGCGGGATCAGGCCACCCGGCGGCCGGACCGACGCCGGGGAGCGGGCGGGGCGGGCAGCACCTGCACCTCGAAGCCGGCCCGGGCGAACACCTCGATCGCCCGGTGCTCGGCGGGGCCCAGGTCAGCCGCCGCGGCACCGGTGTCGAGCAGCGCGGTCACCAGGCAGCCGGAGCACCCGGCGCCCCGGATGCCGCAGGTGTCGCAGTCGATGAGCATCAACGCCTCCTGACGCGTGGCCGGTGGCGGACCGGAGAGGAGCCCGCCACCGTCAGTCACCACGAGGCTAGGCCGGGGGTGTGACAGAACCGGACAACGAGGCAGCACCCACCCCGAACCCGATCATCGGCGTCAGGACCGGGCGAGCCGCCGCAGCAGCGAGTCGGCGCCGAGCGGGTAGGCGCCGTGCCGGCGTACCCCGTCGGCGACCTCGCGGTCGGAGGAGATCACCACCACCGGCCGCCCGGCGGGCTCGGCGCGGACCAGCCGGCGGATCAGCTCGTCCGCCGTCTCCCCCTTGTGGGAGAAGAGCACCCGCACCCCCCGCGGCGCGGGCGGCAGCCCGTGGATCCGTTCGGCGCCGTCGAAGACCACGGTGACCTCGTCACCGGTCTGCGCGGCGATCCCGCCCAGCCCGGTGATCAGCCGCTTGCGCTGCTGCTCCAGCGACATCTCGCCGAAGCCGCGCTTGGTGACGTTGTAGCCGTCCACCACGAGGTGGGCCTTGGGCAGGGCGAGCAGCTGGTCGAGGCGGGCCGGGTCGTCGGTGTCCCGGGCCCGGGTGGCGGCACCGGCCGGGGTGGCCCCGGGCTGGTCGGCGAACGCGTCGGCGACGAAGTCGGCGGGCAGCTTGTCCACCGGGTCCAGGGCCAGCTCGCGGCGGAGCCCGACGGCGGCCTGCCCGATCGTCTCCAGCAGCAGCCACAGCCTGGCTTCGTCGACCGAGCGGGCCTCCTTGGCGCTGACCCGGGCCACCCCGGCCGCGGCCTCCGCCTCGGCCAGCCGGGCCCGGGCCCGGCGCAGCTCGGCGTCCGCGTCGGCGGCCGCGCGGGCGGCCCGGCCGCGCTCGGTGGCCAGCATCTCGGTGGCCTTGCGCTCCCGGGCCTGGGTCTCCCGGAGGGTACGGGTGAGCTGCCGGGCCTCCTCGCGGAGCTGGCCCAGCTCCTCGCGGACCCGGGCGAGCTCGTCGCGGAGCTTCTCCGCCTCGACCCGGGCCACCGCCCGGTCGTGCTCGGCGCGCGTGGCGCGCTGCTCGGCCTCGCGGACCAGCTCGGCGACCACGGCGCTGTCCGCCTCGGCGCGCACCGCGGCGCCGCTGGCCTCGATCAGCTCCCGCCAGCCCCGCGGCCGGGCCAGGTAGGCCAGGGCGGCCACCTCGACCGGGTCGGCCGCCGCCGGGGCGGTGCCCTCCACGACGGCCGCGCCCAGGTCGCCGGCGTCGGCGAGCACCCGGGCGGTGACCCGCTGCCGGAACAGCGGGTCGGCGGTGAGCTGGGCGGCGATGGCCGGGGCGCCGAGCCGGGCGCGCCGGTTGGGGGCGAACTTGGCCACCCGGCGCAGCGGCACCGGCACCTCGTCGGCGGCCAGCCCGGGCAGCACGGCGGCGGTGAGCGACACGATCCGCTGCCGGACCGGCTCGGGCAGGGTGGGCTCCGGCTCGGGCGGTGTGGCGGAGGTCTCACCGGCGTCCTGCGCGGCGACCACCGGCTCCTCCACGGAGGAGTGGTCGTCGTGCGGCTCGGTGAGGGGCATGTGGCAAGTCTCCCACCCCGACCGGGCTCACCGCCGGGTGAGTGAGCCGATCTCTCATCCTACCCCCGTGGTAACTCCTGAGGCTGTCGGGACGGGAGTGTCGGACCCCGCCGCTAGCGTGCCGCGGGTGACGCGAGGGGACTACGTCCAGGAGGCCCTGGCCGGCCTGGACCGGGTGGCGGGCACGGGGGTCGACCCCGCGCTGCCGCTCTACGCGACCACCTTCGTGGTGGTCGACCTGGAGACCACCGGCGGCGCGCCGGACGGCGGCGGGATCACCGAGATCGGTGCCGTCAAGGTGCGCGGCGGCGAGGAGCTGGGCGTGCTGGCCACCCTGGTCAACCCGGGGGTGCCGATCCCGCCGTTCATCACCGTGCTGACCGGGATCACCCAGGCCATGCTGCTGCCCGCGCCACCCGTCGAGCAGGTCCTCCCGAGCTTTCTGGAGTTCGTCACCGACGCCGTCCTGGTCGCCCACAACGCCCCCTACGACGTGGGCTTCCTCAAGGCCGCCTGCGCGAAGCACGGCTACCGCTGGCCCAACCCGCGGGTGCTGGACACCGCCGCGCTGGCCCGCCGGGTGCTCACCCGCGACGAGGTGCCCAACCGCAAGCTGGGCACCCTGGCGGCCTACTTCCGCACCGCCACCCAGCCCACCCACCGGGCGCTCGACGACGCCAAGGCCACCGTCGACGTGCTGCACGGGCTGATCGGCCGGCTCGGCGGGCACCGGGTGGACACCATCGGCGAGGCCATCGAGTTCGCCCGGGCGGTCACCCCGACCCAGCGCCGGAAGCGGCACCTCGCCGAGGGGCTGCCGAAGGTGCCCGGCGTCTACATCTTCCGGGCCGCCGACGACCGTCCGCTCTACGTCGGCACCTCCGGCGACATCGCCACCCGGGTGCGCAGCTACTTCACGGCCGCCGAGAAGCGGGCCCGGATCTCGGAGATGCTGGCCGCCGCCGAGCGGGTCGAGGCGGTCGAGTGCGCCCACTCGCTGGAGGCCGAGGTACGCGAGCTGCGGCTGATCGCCGCGCACGCCCCGCCGTACAACCGGCGGTCGAAGTACCCGGAGCGCCAGGTCTGGCTGAAGCTGACCGACGAGGCGTACCCGCGGTTGTCGATCGTGCGCGACCTGGCCCCCACCGACTCGGCCTACCTCGGCCCGTTCCGCTCCAAGCAGGCGGCCGAGCTGGCCGCCGCCGGGTTCCACGACGCGGTGCCGCTGCGCCAGTGCACCCACCGGCTGTCCCGGCGCACCACCATGCCGGCCTGCGCGCTGGCCGAGCTGGGTCGCTGCCCGGCGCCCTGCGAGCACCGGATCACCCCGGAGGAGTACGACCACCGCGCCGCCGTGCCGTTCCGCGCCGCCACCCGCGACGACCCGCAGGTGGTGGTGGACGCCCTGCTGGCCCGGATCGAGGTGCTCTCCGCCGCCCAGCGCTACGAGGAGGCCGCGGTGGTGCGCAGCCGGCTCGCCGCGGTGCTGCGCGCGGCGGTCCGGATGCAGCGCCTGGCCGCGCTGACCGGCATCGCCGAGCTGGCCGCCGCCCGCCCGGCCGCCGGGGGCGGCTGGGAGCTGGCCCTGGTGCGCCACGGCCGGCTGGCCGGGGCCGGGGTGTCCCCGCCGGGTGTCCACCCGCGACCGACCATCACCGCGATCCGGGCCACGGCCGAGACGGTCCTGCCCGGGCACGGCCCGGTGCCGGCGGCCACCGCCGAGGAGACCGAGCGGATCCTGTCCTGGTTGGAGCGACCGGAGACCCGGCTGGTCGAGACGTCGGCCGGATGGGCGTCGCCGGTCGCCGGCGCGGGCCGGTTCCGTGACCTGCTGACCAAGGCGGAGAACGGCGCGTCCCACCAACTCTCGACCGAACGCTCATGACCAAGTGTCCGATCGGACTACGTCAACTCCCTTAGGCTGTTAAAGAAGTGCAGTCCTGCCCGATTCGCGGGCCTGCCTCCGGTCGCCGGCCCCGGCGTCCCGGGGGCCGGGGTGAGGAGGTGTCCCAGGTGGACGTCGACGCCGGACACGGCGCCGCCCTGGGCGGCGCCCTTCCGACCCAGCCTGGCGACCTGCCACTCTCCCGGCGCCTGCGCTCACTGCTCACCTGGCCCACCACCGACAACGACCCGGTCACGGCGCTGGTCCGCGCCCATCGCGGCATCCATCCCAGCACCGACGCGTCGGTGCTGCGGCGGGCCTACACGATCGCCGAGAACATGCACCGCGGCCAGTTCCGCAAGAGCGGCGAGCCCTACATCACCCATCCGCTGGCGGTCGCCCAGATCTGCGCGGACCTCGGCATGGACACCACCACCCTGGTCGCCGCGCTGCTGCACGACACGGTGGAGGACACCCGCTACACCCTCCAGGCCCTCCAGGAGGACTTCGGGGGCCAGGTGGCCCACCTGGTCGACGGGGTGACCAAGTTCGACAAGGCGTTCTACGGCAAGGCCGCCGAGGCGGAGACCGTCCGGAAGATGATCGTCGCGGCCGGCAAGGACGTCCGGGTGCTGATCATCAAGCTGGCCGACCGGCTGCACAACATGCGCACCCTCGGGGTCCGCTCGGCCGCCTCCCGGGAGCGGATCGCCAGCAAGACCCAGGAGGTGCTCGTCCCGCTCTGCGACCGGCTGGGCATCCAGACCCTCAAACGCGAGCTGGACGACGTGGTGCTGCTGCACCTGCATCCGGAGGAGCACGCGCGGATCGCCCGGTTCGTGCACGACCGGCCGGGCTGGGACGCCTACCTCGACGACGTGGTCGCGAAGACCCGGGCGGCCCTGCGCCGCAGCCGGGTCGACGCCGAGGTCGGCCCCCGCCCCCGGCACCTCTACTCGATCTGGAAGGACACGGTGGCCGGCGAGCACACCGCGCCCTACGACCTGCCCCGCATCGCCATCGTGGTCGACGGCCCGGCCACCGACTGCTACGCCGCGCTCGGCGCGGTGCACGGGCTCTGGCGGCCGGTGCCGGGTCGCTTCAAGGACTTCATCGCCTCCCCGAAGAACAACCTCTACCGGTCCCTGCACACCAGCGTCTGCGGCCCCCAGGACCGGACCGTCGAGGTGCTGATCCGCACCGAGGAGATGCACCACTCCGCGGAGTACGGCGTGGCCGCCCACTACCGCTTCCCCCGCGCCGGCGGCCGGGCCGACGAGCGGACGGACGAGCTGGCCTGGCTGCGCCGGGTGCTCGACTGGGAGCAGGACACGGTCGATCCCATCCAGTTCATGGAGTCGCTGCGCTGCGACCTGGCCGAGGCGCAGATCCAGGTGGTCGCCGACGGCCGGCAGGTGGTGCTGCCGGCCGGGGCCACCCCGGTCGACCTCGCCTACGAGCTGGGCACCGAGCGGGGCGACCACTGCCTCGCCGCGCGGATCAACGGCCGGCTGGCGCCGCTCTCCTCCGAGCTGGAGGAGGGCGACGTGGTGGAGATCTTCACCGAGAGCGACGCGGAGAGCGGCTTCGAGGTCGACGTGGCGCCGCGCGGGCCGCGCCGGGAGTGGCTGGGCTTCGTCAAGTCGCCGCACGCGCAGATGCAGATCAACCGCTGGTTCGCCGAGCACACCGAGCCGGGCATCTCGATCGCCGACAAGGTTCGCCTCGGCCGGGCCACCATCGGCCTGGCGCTGCGCAAGCACGACCGGGGTCTGGCCAGCGACCTGCCGCTGCTGCGGCTCTCCGAGGAGCTGGGCTACCCCGACCTGGAAACCCTGCTGGTGGCGGTCTTCGACCGCACCGTGGAGCCCGACACGGTGGTCCGGCAGCTGATCGATCTGGTCGACCACCGGCAGTAGCGAGCTCCGCTCATCCGCCGGCGCCGCCCGGCCACTAGCCTTACAGGCATGATCCCCCGCGCGCGTGCCACCGGACGGGCCCTCGGCTACCAGATCTTCTACCGGCTCCCCGTCCCGCTGCGGCGGCGGCTGGTCCGGCTCGCCGTGCCGAAGTACATCGTCGGCGCGGTCACCCTGGTCCGGGACTCCGAGGCCGGCGGGGCGGGGCGCATCCTGCTGCTGCGCCAGCCGCCCGGCCACAGCTGGACCCTCCCGGCCGGGCTGCTGCAGCGCGGCGAGGCGCCGGTGGTCGGCGCCGCCCGCGAGCTGCACGAGGAGTCCGGCATCAAGCTGGCCCCCGAACGGCTGCGCCCGGCCGTGCCGAACGCCGTGGTGCACGCCAAGGGCTGGGTGGACGTGGTCTTCGAGACGGAGGTGCCGGCCTCCAGCACCGAGCTGGCGGTGGACGGCGCCGAGGTCTTCGAGGCCGCCTGGCACCCGCTGGACGAGCTGCCCCGGCTGAGCCGGGCCACCGCCAACCTGCTCCGGTACTACGGGATCGGCCCGCGCGCGGACGAGGCCCCGCCGGCGGCACCCCCCGCCGCGTGACCGGCCCCGGCGCGCGCGTGGCCGGGCCGGGCTGGCGGGCCGCCGTCGACGTCTGCGCGGTCGTGCTCGCCGCCGGCGAGGGCACCCGGCTGCGCCCGCTCACCGCGCACCTGCCCAAGGCGCTCTGCCCGGTCGGCAACGTGCCGCTGCTCGACCGGGCCCTGGACCGGCTGGCCAGGCTGGGCCTCACCGGGCCGGACCGGGTCGCGGTGAACGCCTGCTACCTGGGCGGGCAGGTGGTGGCGCACGTGGGCGCCCGGGCGCACCTGTCGGTCGAGCCGGGCGACCCGCTCGGCACCGCCGGCGGGCTGGGCAACCTGCGGGACTGGATCGCCGGGCGGGGCGTGCTGGTCGGCAACGCCGACGCGTACCTGGCCGACCCGGGCGCCCCGCCGGGCCCGGACGTGGCCGCGCTGCTGGACGGCTGGGACGGGCGGAGCGTACGCCTGCTCGGCCAGCCGGCCGACGACCCGGCGGCCCCCGGCACCTTCGCCGGCCACCGGTTCGTGGGGTTCTCGCTGCTGCCGTGGCGGCTGGTCCGGGAGCTGCCGCCGACCTTCGGCGACCTGGTCCGGGCGGTCTGGCGGCCGGCCGAGGCGGCCGGCGCGCTCACCCTGGTCCCCTACCCGGGCACCTTCTACGACACCGGCACCCCGGCCGACTACCTGGCGGCCAACCTGCACGCGGCCGGCCCGGGCGGCCTGGTCGACCCGTCCGCCACGGTCGACGGGCGGGTGACCCGCTCGGTGGTCGGCGCGGGCGCCGTGGTGCGCGGCGCGGTGGACCGCTCGGTCGTCTGGCCCGGTGCGACGGTCGCCGCGGGGGAACGCCTCAGCGGGGTGGTGCGGGCGGGTGCCGACCTGACCGTCCCGGCGGCCCGGTGAGCCGCCCAGCCCTTAGCATGGGCGTCGACGCCGACGAACGGAGAAATGTCCCGTGATCACCGCGATCGTGCTGATCGACTGCGCCACCGACTCCATTCCCGAGGTGGCCGAGACGCTGGCCAACCTGCCCGGCGTCAGCGAGGTCTACTCGGTGGCCGGGCACGTCGACCTGATCGCCATGGTCCGGGTCCGCGAGTTCGAGCAGATCGCCCAGGTCATCGCCGGCCGCATCTCCAAGGTGCCCGGCGTGCTCAACACCGAGTCCCACATCGCGTTCCGCGCCTACTCCCAGCACGACCTGGAGGAGGCGTTCGCGATCGGGCTGGCCAGCGCCGACTGACCCGCACGCCGGTGGCCGGCCCGCCCCCCGCAGGGCGGACCGGCCACCGTCGGTCGTACGCGTGCGTCAGCTCTGGCCGGGCGCCGGGGTCTCCGTGGTGCCCGGAGCGGGCTCCTCGGTGCCGGTGCCGCCCGGAGCCGGCGACTCGGTTCCGCCCGGAGCCGGCGACTCGGTGCCGGTGCCGCCCGGGCTGGGCGTGCCGCTGGCGCTGGTCTGCGGGACCGGGACGCCCAGGGTCTGGGCGAGGGCCACCAGTTCGTCGTAGTGCGCCTGCAGGATCGGCAGGGCGTCCTGGGCGAGCTGGATCACCGACTGCTCGGACCCCTGCGAGATCTCGGTCTGGGTGGCCTGGATGGCCTGGACGTGGCCGGCCAACTGGGCGGTCACCCACGCCTTGTCGAACTCGGCCCCGCTGAGGTTGTTCAGCCGGTCGAGGACCTTCTGCTGGTCGGCGGTCGGATCGGCCGGCAGCTGGACGTTGAGCTGCTGGGCGGTGGACTGCACCGTCTGGTCCAGCTGGGTGTGGTCCGTCACGAACATCTTGCCCAGGTCCTTGACCTGCTGGTTCTGGCCCTTCTGCTGCGCCAGGTTACCCGCGGTGATCTCGAACAGGTTCACCTGGTGCACCGCCTGCAGGTACTGGGTGTCCTGCGTCGACGGCTGCGCCGCGGCCTGGGCCGCGGCGGCGGGTGCGAGTCCCACGAGCACCAGCGCGGCCAGCAGGCCCAGACGTTTGATTCCCAACATGCGTTCCCCCCCTTGAGACGTTGGACCGCACGGATACCCGGCTGACCGGGGTTATTCCTGCGATTCCACCCGTCCGTGTCGGGGGGTGGCGGGACACCGGAGCGGGGCCGACCGGCGTCTCCCGGCGGGAAGGGGACGGCGGAACCGGAAACGGCCGTGGCGCCCGCCGGTGATCCGGCGGGCGCCACGGTCAGTCGTACCCGGGTGGGTCAGCGACGGCTCTCGCCGCTGCCGATCTCCTCCCGCTCCGGTCGGGGCTCGACCGGCGGGTGCCCCGGCGAGACCGGCGCCTCGGCCGGCCTCTCGATCGGGTAGAAGAAGCCCCGGACGGCCGGGCCGAGCGCGCCGAGCCGGTTCATCTTCTTCGGGACCACCCAGCCGACGTAGTCGAGCGCCGGGCCGTGCCCGTCGTGGCCGTCGACCGGGGTCAGCGGCTGGTGGACCTCGACGAACCGGCCGTCGGGCAGCCGCTTGATGATGCCGGTCTCCACGCCGTGGGCCAGCACCTCCCGGTCGTGCTGCTGGAGACCCAGGCAGAGCCGGTAGGTGACGTAGTAGGCCAGCGGCGGGACGACCAGCAGGCCGACCCGGCCGGCCCAGGTCATCGCGTTCAAGCTGATGTGGAACTTGTCGGCGATGACGTCGTTGCCGCCGGAGAGGGTCAGCACGACGTAGAAGGAGACCGCCATGGCGCCCACCGCGGTCCGGGCCGGCACGTCCCGGGGCCGCTGGAGCAGGTTGTGGTGCTTGTAGTCCTTGAGGCGGCGCGCCTCCAGGAACGGGTACATCGTCGACAGGCCCACCAGGATGCCGGGGAGCACGACCGTCGGCCAGAACAGCGGCGGGATGACGTACCCGTCGCCGAGCGGGATGGAGATCTCCCAGGCCGGCATGAGTCGGGTCGAGCCGTCGAGGAACATGACGTACCAGTCGGGCTGGCTGGCGGCCGAGACCACCCACGCCTCGTACGGGCCGAAGTACCAGATCGGGTTGATCTGGAACAGGCCACCCATCAGCGCGATCACGCCGAAGACGACCATGAAGAAGCCGCCCTGCTTGAGCGCGTAGCGCGGGAACATGCGCTCGCCGACCACGTTCTCGTTGGTCCGGCCGGGGCCGGGCCACTGGGTGTGCTTCTGCTTGAAGACCAGGCCCAGGTGGACGCTGATCAGCGCCACCAGCAGCGCCGGGATGAGCAGCACGTGGGCGATGAAGAACCGGCTGATGATGATGGTGCCCGGGAACTCGCCACCGAAGATCGACGAGCTGACCCAGGAGCCGATCACCGGGATCGACAGGATGATGCCGGAGGCGATCCGCAGACCGGTGCCGGACAGGCCGTCGTCCGGCAGCGAGTAGCCGGTGAAGCCGGCCAGGAAGCCGACCCAGAACAGCAGCGAGCCGATGATCCAGTTGGTCTCACGCGGCTTGCGGAACGCGCCGGTGAAGAACACCCGGAGCATGTGCACCACGATCGCGGCCATGAACAGCAGCGCCGCCCAGTGGTGCATCTGCCGCATGATCAGACCGCCCCGGACGTCGAACGACAGGTCCAGGCTGGAGGCGTACGCGGTCGACATCGGGGTGCCCCGCAGCGGGGCGTAGCTGCCGTCGTAGACCACCTCGGTCATCGCCGGCTCGTAGAAGAAGGTCAGGAAGACACCGGTCAGCAGCAGGACGATGAACGAGAAGAGCGCGATCTCGCCCAGCAGGAAGGACCAGTGGTCGGGGAAGACCTTGTTCAGCAGTTTGCGCAGCGGGGTGGCCGCTTGGAAGCGGTCGTCCAACGCCCCGGCGGTCTTGGCCGGCAGCGCGGCCGCATCGAACTTTCGGCGCTTCATGGCCGCTCCCAGAAGTCGGGACCGATGGTTTCGGTGTAGTCGGACCTCGCCACGAAGAAGCCCTCCTCGTCCACCTCGATCGGCAGCTGGGGCAGCGGCCGGTTCGCCGGGCCGAAGACCGGCATGGCGTTGTCGGTGATGAGGAACTGCGACTGGTGGCAGGGGCAGAGCAGCCGGTTGGTCTGCTGCTCGTAGAGGCTAGCCGGGCAACCCGCGTGCGTGCAGATCTTGGAGAACGCGACGTAGTTGCCCCACATGTAGTCGCCGTGGCCCTTGCGCTCGTTGGCGGCGCGCGACTTCTGCGCGTCGTCCTCGCGCAGGTGGATCAGCAGGGTCGGCGAGTCGGCGTGCTTGTTGCTGACGCCGCCCTCGATACCCGGGAACACGGTGAGCTGGCCGCCGACGCTGACGTCCGCCGGGCGGATCGGCCGGCCGTCCTCGCGGATCAGCCGGATCCGCTTGCCGTCCGAGGCCGGCTTGAAGCCGGTGGTGAACATCTGGTTGTTCTTGTGCGGGTTCGAGATCAGGCCACCCACCAGCGGGGCCGCGACGACCGCGCCGACCGGCAGCAGGCCGGCGAGCAGCGAGACGCCGAGCAGCGGCCGGCGCTTCACCCCGAGCTCGTCGGCCATGTACACCATGGTCTCGCCGGTGATCTTGCGCTCCTCCGGGGAACCGGGCTGGTCGTGCCGGTCCTGGATCGAGACCTCCTTCGGCAGGAGCTTCTTGCCCCAGGTGAGGATGCCGAAGCCGATGCCGAGCAGGGCGATGCCCAGGGTCACGCCGAGCAGCGGGGTGAAGTACTTGTCACCACCGCGGCCGGCCTCCCACTTCCAGGGCCACCAGATGTAGATGATCAGGAAGGCGGTGGCCGCGGCGCCGGTCAGCAGGAACATCGAGGCGACCGTGCGGGTCAGCCGACGCTCCGCCTTGCTGCCCGCGACCACCTGCGGCTCGTAGTGGACGATCTCGATGTCGTCCCGCCGCGCGCCCTCCTGGACGATCTCGAACCGGGAGACCCGGGGGTCGTTCACGTCGAGCGGCTCCGGGCCCCGCTGGGCCGGGTGCTCGGTGTGGGTGCTCATGCCGTCACCTCGCTACGGGTGACGCCGGGGGTCGGCGCCACAGCACTGAAACCAATGATCCGCTCGGTCACGACTTGCCCGCAATCCACAGGCTCGCGAAGACCAGCGCGACGATGCCGACCAGGAAGATCGCGAGACCCTCGGTCGAGGGACCGTACCGGCCCAGGTTGAAGCCGCCCTGGTCCTGGTCGTGCTTCAGGGTCTCCTGGATGTAGGCGATGATGTCCGCCTTCTGCTCCGGAGTGATCTGGTTGTCGCCGAACACCGGCATGTTCTGCGGACCGCTCAGCATGGCGGCGTAGATCTGCCGGTCGCTGGCCGGGTGCAGGCTCGGCGCGTACTTGCCCGAGGACAGGGCGCCGCCGCCACCACCGAACGCGTGGCACTGCGAGCAGTTGATCCGGAACAGCTCGCCACCGGCGGCCATGTCGGCGTTCTGGTGCAGGTTGTTGCCCTGCGGCACCTGCGGGCCGCCGCCGAGCTCCTGGATGTACTGGCCGAGCTGGCGCACCTGCTCGTCGGTGAACGCCGGGGGCTTGCGCATGGCCTGGGCTTCCTGCCGGGCCATCGGCATGCGACCGCTGCTGACCTGGAACTCGACCGAGGCCGACCCGACGCCGATCAGGCTCGGACCGCGTCCCTCGACGCCCTGCGCGTTGCGACCGTGACAGGTCACACAGCTCACGTCGAACAGCGCCTTGCCCTCGTTGGCGGCGGCGCTCAGGGGCGGGTTGTCCTGCGCCTGCACACCGGGGGCGAAGACGGTGTAGGCGCCGCCGGCCAGCATCAGCGCGGCGGCCAGCCGGACCGCGGCACCCAGCCGGCGGCGGCCCCTGCTGCGCGCTACGGGCCGCCCGCGCAGGCGCGCGAGCAGACCGCGTCGGCGGTCGTTGTCAGAAGTCATGACCTGTGTCCTTAACCGGTTGGACCTTGTCTCAGGGGACGGAGCAGCGGCGCGATACGTGACGCGCCAAGATCACTGAAGCCAGTAGATCATGGCGTAGAGCCCGATCCACACGACGTCGACGAAGTGCCAGTAGTAGGACACGACGATCGCCGAGGTCGCCTGCGCCGGGGTGAACCGGCCCATGGTGGTGCGGATCATGAAGATGATGAACGCGACGAGACCGCCGGTCACGTGCAGGCCGTGGAAGCCGGTCGTCAGGTAGAACATCGACCCGTAACCGTCTTCGTTGATCTTGACGCCCTCGTGCACCAGGTTGCGGTACTCGTTCGCCTGGCCGAGCACGAAGATCAGACCCATCACGAAGGTGATCGTGAACCACCGGCGCAGGGCGTGGACGTCGCCCTTCTCGGCCGCGAAGACACCGAGCTGGCAGGTCACCGAGGACAACACCAGGATCACCGTGAAGGTGGTCGCGTAGGGGATGTTGAGGATCTCGGTGTGCTTCTCCCACTGCTCCGGCGCCGCCGCGCGGATCGAGAAGTACATCGCGAACAGCGCCGCGAAGAACATGAGTTCGCTGGAGAGCCACACGATCGTCCCGACGCTGACCATGTTGGGTCGGGTCAGGGAGTGGATCCGGCTCTTGTCAATGGCTGGGGCCGCAGTCACGCGGTCATTATTGCCCTTGACCGGGACCGACGATCAGCGGGGTGGCAAACCTGTGCCATCCGTGGCCCGATCGTGGTCGTCCGCTTCGCCTGACCTACCCTGAAAAGCGTGCTGCACGTCGATCCGATCTTCGCCGCCACCTCGGTGGCCCCGGCGACACTCGCCGCGGGGAGCGAGGCCGTCCCGCCGCCGTTCACCGTGGCCCGGGTCCTGACCGAGACCCGGCTGGACAGCTGGCTCACCCTCGGTCTCGTACTCGCCGCCGGCCTTTACCTCTACGGGGTGTACCGGCTGCGGCTGCGCGGCGACCGCTGGCCGGTCGTGCGTACCGTCAGTTTCCTCTTCCCGGGCCTCGGCGGCATCGCCGCGGTCACGGTCAGCGGGCTCGGCGCCTACGACACCGCCCTGCTGTCGGTGCACATGATCCAGCACATGGTGCTGTCCATGATCGCGCCGATCTTCCTCGCGCTCGGCGCCCCGGTGACGCTCGCCCTGCGCACCCTTCCGCTGCGCCCGCGCAAGCGGCTCCTGGCGATCGTGCACAGCCGGGTCGCCCGGGTCTACAGCTTCCCGCTGGTGGCGTTCGCCATCTTCGTGGTGAACCCGTTCGCCCTCTACTTCACCGGGCTCTACGAGATCACCCTCCGGCACGAGTGGGCGCACGAACTCGTGCACGCGCACTTCATCATGACCGGCTGCGTGTTCTTCTGGCCGCTGCTCGGCCTGGACCCGCTGCCGGGGCGCTGGCCGTACCCCGCGCGGGCGCTGCTCATGCTGCTCTCCGTGCCGTTCCACACCGTGCTCGGGCTCACCATCATGCAGAGCACCACTCTGCTCGGCGGCGACTGGTACCCGTCGCTGCATTTGAGCTGGTCCGACCCGTGGAACGACCAGGTGGTCGCCGGCGGCGTGCTGTGGGCCGGCGGGGAGTTCGTCAGCGTCACCATGCTCGCCGTGCTGGTCGTCCAGTGGATCAAGCAGTCCGAGCGCGAGGCCCGCCGGCTGGACCGCGAGCTGGACCGCGAGGAGGCCCGCCAGCGCGCCGCGGAAGCGAGCGCCTGACCCCTACGGCGACTCCGGCTCGGCGCGTCCGACGCCGCGCCGCGACCCGGGAGCCGTCGCCAGGGCGGGGCGACAGGCCGGATGTGACGCCCGCTACGATCGGCGGGCAGCTACGAGGTGGGAGCCACGTCACGATGAGCGATCGTCTTTGCACCGTCCTGCTCTACAGCGACGACCCGAAGGTCCGTGACCGGATGCGACTCGCCGTCGGCACCCGGCCCGCACCCGGGCTCGAGATCGAGTTCGTCGAGGCCGCCGACTACGCCGGATGCGTCCGGCTGGTCGACGACTACGAGATCGACCTGCTGCTGCTCGACGGCGAGGCGAGCCCCGGCGGCGGCCTCGGCATCGCCCGCCAGATCAAGGACGACCGGGACGACGCCCCGCCGACCTGCGTCGTGCTGGCCCGCGCCGCCGACCGATGGCTGGCCGCGTACGCCGAGGTCGACGCCACCCTGACCCACCCGCTCGACCCGGTGACCGCCGGCACCACCGTGGCCGAGCTGCTGCGGCGCACCCACGCCGCGGCCTGAGCCACCCCGCGACGACTCCAGCTCCGCCTGAGCCGTCGTCCCGGCGCCACGGCGACGCGGCCGTGGCGCCGGCTCCCGGCCCTGATCCGGCCGCTGCGCCGCCCGGCGGCGTGGACCGGCCACACCCCCTTCTCACGCCCGCTCGGGAGGCCCGCCATGGGCGAACGGACCTGGCCGCTTCTGCTCAACGCGCTGCTGCGCGGCGAGGAGCTCTCCACCGCCGACACCGCCTGGGCGATGGGCGAGATCATGGCCGGCTCGGCCACGCCGGCCCAGATCGCCGGCTTCGCCGTGGCCCTGCGGACCAAGGGCGAGACCCCCGCCGAGCTGGGCGGCCTGGTCGAGGCGATGCTGACCCGGGCGGTCCCGGTGGCGCTGCCCGAGGAGATCCGGGCCACCGCCCTGGACGTGGTGGGCACCGGCGGCGACCTCGCCCACACGGTGAACATCTCCACCATGGCCGCGCTGGTGGTCGCCGGGGCCGGCGTCCGCGTGGTCAAGCACGGCAACCGGGCCGCCTCCTCCTCGTGCGGCACCGCCGACGTGCTGGAGTACCTGGGCGTCCCGCTGGACCTCGACCCCGAGCAGGTGGCGCGCTGCGTGACCGAGGCCGGCATCGGCTTCTGCTTCGCCGCCCGGTTCCACCCCGGCATGCGGCACACCGGCCCGGTACGCCGCGAGATCGGCGTACCCACGGCGTTCAACTTCCTGGGGCCGCTGACCAACCCGGCCCGCCCCCGGGCCGGCGCGGTGGGCTGCTTCGACCCGCGGATGGCCCCGGTGATGGCGGCCGTCTTCGCCGCCCGGGGCGACTCGGTGATCGTGATGCGCGGCGAGGACGGGCTGGACGAGTTCAGCACGGGCGCGCCGACCCGCGTCTGGGTGGCGCAGCAGGGGGCCGTCAGGGAGGCGCTGCTGGACGCGACGGAGCTCGGGGTACCCCGGGCCACCCTGGCCGACCTGCGGGGCGGTGACGCGGCGTACAACGCCGGGGTCGTCCGGCGGCTGCTGGCCGGCGAGGCCGGCCCGGTCCGCGACGCGGTGCTGGTGAACGCCGCGGTCGCGCTGGCCACCCAGGGCCCGCTCGACGGTGACCTCCACGAGGCGCTGCGCGCCGGCCTGGTCCGGGCGACCGAGTCGGTCGACTCGGGCGCGGCCGCCGGCGCCCTGGAGCGCTGGCTCGAGGTGGCCGGCACGCTCTGACGGGTTTTGTCGGACCTGCCTGCCAAACTACACGGGAGTAATCTTCCGTTTTCCGCCGTTGCGCCGCCGCCAACCGGCGGGCACCGGAACGAGAGGAGACGCCCGTGTCGGACCGCGAGCTCTACTGCGACAGCTGCGAGGGCGTCGTGCTGTTCGAGGCGCCCCCCTGCGTCGACGGGCACGGCGCCGACTGCCCGGAGGTGATCTGCACGGGCTGCGGAGCGGCCGTGCTCATCGCCACGTTCGCCTTCCGCGCCCCGCGCGTGGGCAACCGCCGCACCACCACCAGCGGCACCCACCGCCGCGCCGCCTGATCGGCTCCCGGCCGACCGACCCGCCCGGACGGGCAGCGCCAATCGGAATCGGCGAGACCGCCCGACTGGCCGCCCGAACGGAAGCGGCAGGACCCGCGCCCGAAGGGGCCGGGGCTCCTCCTACGCGATCCGCCCACCCCTTCGTCGTGCAAGGCCGCAGCCCACCGCTCTGCGTGACCCCCTCCGGTGTGCACGGCCCAGCCTCCGCTCGCCGGCGCCGCACCGGGCCGGCCGCAGCCGCACCACACCGCCGCAGCCGACGCACCACCACCGCGGACGCGCGAGAAGGGCGGGGAGAGCGGAAGGGCCGGGAAACGCGGAAGGCCCGCGCCCCGGAGGGGGACGCGGGCCTTGCCGGTGGTTCCGGTCAGTGCTCGGCGGTGCGCCGGGTGCCGGAGTAGTACTCGAAGAGCAGGCCGCAGGCGCCGAAGACGACCGCCACCATGCCCAGGCCGATCAGCCAGAACTGCCAGAAGACCAGGCCGAGACCGGCGATCGCGGCGGCCAGGGCCAGGCCGAACGGCCAGTAGCTGCCCGGGCTGAAGAAGCCGATCTCGCCCGCGCCGTCGGCGATCTCGCCGTCCGACCGGTCCTCGGGCCGCAGGTCGATGCGGCGGGAGACGAACCAGAAGAAGCCGCCGCACATCGAGCACAGCAGGAAGGACAGCAGCAGCGCCACCGTGCCGACCCACTCGACGCGGCCGCCCTCGCCGTACGTCCAGGCGCCGTAGAGGATCGCCGCGCCGAAGAGGAACGTCGCGATGATCAGGAAGATCTTCCACTCGGTCTTCATGCCGGACCCCTCAGCTTCCCGCGCCGGCCGTCGCGTCGGACGGGTTGAAGTTGGCCGTGTTGCGCCGCGTCTTGAACGGCACGGTTTCGGTGGCGTACGGGTCCTCGCCGATCGCCGAGAGCGCGTCCTGGGTCGACTTGCCGGCCTTCTTGGCCGCCAGGAACTGGTCGTACTTCTCGGGCGAGACGACCCGCAGCTCGAAGTTCATGAAGGCGTGGTAGCTGCCGCACAGCTCGGCGCAGCGGCCGACGAAGTGGCCCTGCTGGTCGATGCTGGAGACCTCGAAGGTGTTGCGGATGCTGCCCGGCATGACGTCGCGCTTGAACAGCAGCTCCGGCACCCAGAAGGAGTGGACGACGTCGCGGCTCTGCTCCTCGAACCGGATCGACTTGCCGCTCGGCAGGACCAGCACCGGGATGACCTCGCTGGTGCCCAGCACCGAGGCGACGGTGTTGGCGTCGCGGCCCTGGCCGTCGCGGTAGTTGAACTGCCAGTTCCACTTGAAGGCGACGACCTCGACGGTGACGTCGGGGTTCTTCGACTCCTTCACCACGCCGGTCTGCACCACCGCGGTGTAGTAGAAGAGCACGGAGACCACGAGGATCGGCGCGATGGTGTAGAGGAACTCCATCGGCAGGTTGTAGCGGGTCTGCACCGGCAGGGCGTTGCCGCGCTTCCGGTAGCGGATCACGCACCAGAAGATCAGGCCCCAGACGAACACGCCGACCGCGAGGGCCGCGATGCAGGACGCGATCCACAGGTCGTACATCCGGTGCGACTCGGGCGTGATGCCGCCCTGCGGCCACCCGAAGCCGCCGAACGTCTTGCCGACGTCGCAGCCGGTGAGCAGAACCAGCAGCGCGGCTCCACCGAGGCCGAGCCCGGCGAGTCGACCAGCACCACGCCGCCGGCCTCCGCCGGCCCCCGAGGAAGCGCTGTGCCGTACGGCCGACGGCCGTACCTCCGAACTCCTTGCGACCACCTGGTCCTGCCTCCCTAGCGCGCCGCGGTGATTGTTTCGCTCGACACCGACGGCAAAGGCGTCACCGACGGTCGCAGATTACTCGACCATGGCGGGCCTGACCGTCTTGGGGTCACTGTCCGCCCCCATCGGGGGGATCTTGGGCGTACCGGGGCGATAGCGTGGTCCTTCGTGAGCGCAATCCCGGTCTACCTGGACGCGGCCACCGCCGCCCCTCTGCACCCGGTCGCGCGGCAGGCGCTGCTGGCCGCGCTGGACGACGGCTGGGCCGACCCGGCCAAGCTCTACGGGCAGGCCCGCCGGGCCCGCCAGCTCCTCGACGCCGCCCGCGAGGCGGCCGCGCAGACCCTCGGCGTCCGCGCCGACGAGCTCTCCTTCACCCCCAGCGGTACGGCGGCCGCGCACGCCGCCGTGCTCGGGGGCCTGTCCGGGCGGCGCCGGGCCGGGGCGGCCCTGGTGCACTCGGCGATCGAGCACTCGGCGGTGCTGCACGCCGCGGAGCGGCACGTGGCCGGCGGGGGCGACGCGGTGTGCGTACCGGTGGACCGGCTCGGCCGGGTGGACCTGGACGCCTGGGCGGCCGCGGTGGCCGGCCCCGGCGTGGCCCTGGCCGCCCTCATCGGGGCGAGTCACGAGGTGGGCACGGTGCAGCCGGTGCCCGCGGCGGCGGAGCTCTGCGCCGAGGCGGGGGTGCCGCTGTACGTCGACGCGGCGCAGCTGGTCGGCCGGGCGCCGCTGCCGGCCGGGTGGTCGGTGCTGAGCGCCAGCGCGCACAAGTGGGGCGGGCCGCCCGGCGTGGGGCTGCTCGTGGTGCGCAAGGGCACCCGCTGGGAGTCGCCGTTCCCGGCCGACGAGCGGGAGTCGGGGCGTACCCCGGGGGTGGTGAACCTGCCGGCGGTGGTGGCCGCGGCGGCGAGCCTGCGCGCGGCGGCGGCCGACGCGGCGGCGGAGGCGGCCCGGCTCGGGCCGCTGGTCGACCGGATCCGGGCCCGGGTGGCGGCCGAGGTGCCGGACGTGGAGGTGGTGGGCGACCCGGTGGACCGCCTCCCCCACCTGGTCACGTTCTCCTGCCTGTACGTGGACGGGGAGGCGCTGCTGCACGCGCTGGACCGGAGGGGCTTCGCGGTCTCCTCCGGCTCCTCGTGCACCTCCTCGACGCTGCGGCCGTCGCACGTGCTGGAGGCGATGGGGGTCCTGTCGCACGGCAACGTCCGGGTGTCGCTGCACCGGGAGACCACCGAGGCCGACGTCGACCGGTTCCTGGCCGAGCTGCCCGGGATCGTCGCCGGCCTGCGCGCCGAGGCGGGGGTGACCGGCCTGTGAGCGAGCCGGACGAGGTGCTCGACTGCCGGGGCCAGCGCTGCCCCCTGCCCGTGATCAATCTCGCCCGGCGGCTGCCCGAGCTGCCGGTCGGCGCGGTGGTCCGGGTGCTGGCCGACGACCCCGCGGCCGCCGTGGACATCCCGGCGTGGTGCCGGATGCGCGGCCAGGAGTTCGTGGCCGCCCACCCGGACGGGCCGGGCTACGACGTACGGCGCAGCCGCTGACCCGGCGGGTCAGCGGAGGTGGGCGGGCAACCCCGGCCGCGAGTCGGTCACTGCAGGTGCGGCCGGACGTCCTCGGCGGCCGCGTCGCCGTACGACTCGGCGAGCCGCTTGACGAACAGGTCCCGGCGAACCTCGTACTCCTGGCCGCCGAAGTTCTCCAGCACCAGCGTGGCGAGCAGGCAGCCGACCTGGGCGGCGCGCTCCAGGCCGACCCCCCAGTTGAGCGCGGCGAAGAAGCCGGCCCGGAAGCCGTCGCCGACACCGGTCGGGTCGACCGCCTGGATCTCCCGGGCGATCGGCACGTGGATGGTGCCGACGTCCCGGCCGGCAATCTCCACGCCCTGCTTGCCGAGCGTGGTGACCCGGACCTTCACCCGCTCCAGCAGCTGGGCGTCGGTCAGCCCGGCCTTGCTCTGCAGCAGCGACTTCTCGTACTCGTTGGTCATCAGGTAGTCGGCGCCGTCGACCAGGCCGAGCACGTCCGCGCCGTCCATCCGGGCGAGCTGCTGCGACGGGTCGGCCACGAAGGCGTAGCCGCGCTCCCGGCACTCCGCGGAGTGCCGGATCATCGCGGCCGGGTCGTTGGCGCTGACCAGCACCAGGTCGAGGCCGCCGAGCCGCTGCGCCACCGGGGCCAGCTCGATGTTGCGGGCCTCGCTCATCGCGCCCGCGTAGAACGAGGCGATCTGGCACATGTCGGTGTCGGTGGTGCAGACGAAGCGGGCCGTGTGAGCGATCTCGCTCACGTGCACCGAGTCGCAGTCCACGCCGTGCCGCTCCAGCCAGGACCGGTAGTCGGCGAAGTCCGCGCCCACCGCGCCGAGCAGCACCGGGCGCAGCCCGAGCTGTGCCATGCCGAAGGCGATGTTCGCGGCGGTGCCGCCGCGCCGGAGGACCAGCTCGTCGACGAGGAAGGACAGCGAGACCTTGTCCAGCTGGTCGGCGATGAGCTGGTCGGCGAAGCGGCCGGGGAAGCTCATCAGGTGGTCGGTCGCGATCGAGCCGGTCACGGCGATCTTCATGTCAACCCTCGTGGTCGGGAGCACGGCGCGGGTCAGCCTACCGGTCGCCCCGGCCGGCGGGACGGGGTCGGTCGACAACCCGTCGCCCCCCGTACCTCCGGACCTCACCTCCCGGACACCCGCCGGAGAAGACGGAACCGCGGGGCCACCCCGTGAGGGATGGCCCCGCCGTTCGGCAGGCGTCGTCGGCCCGGTCGACTCAGCTGAACGAGTCGCCGCAGGCGCAGGAGCTGCCGGCGTTCGGGTTGTCGATGGTGAAGCCCTGGGCGTCGATCCGGTCGGCGAAGTCGATGGTGGCGCCGGCCAGGTAGGGGGCGCTCATCCGGTCGACGACGACCTCGACACCGCCGAAGTCGGTGACGACGTCACCGTCGAGCGACCGCTCGTCGAAGAACAGCTGGTACCGCAGGCCGGAGCAGCCGCCCGGCTGCACGGCGACCCGGAGCCGCAGGTCGTCACGGCCTTCCTGCTCGATCAGGGCCTTGACCTTCTGCGCCGCGACGTCGGTGAGGACGACGGTGCTGGGGGTCTTGGCCTCGGTCGACTCGGTCTGCGCTGGCGTGGTCACGTGGAAGTCTCCCTGCGCGGTATGGGGTCCGGACGCACTGGCCAACGCCGCACGTCCGCCAATGATTCCCGGTGTGGTCCAGATCCGATCCTACGCCGCTCCGACCGAGGTCACCCGGCGGCGTGATGACGGACTCGCCCCGATCGGGGCGGACCGTCAGGCGGCCGGCGGGCGTCCGGCCGTGAACGAATCCACCTCGACCGTACCGCCGCAGGCCCGCCAGGCGCCCTCGGCGGCCAGGTGGCCGGTGCCGCCCGGCGGGGTGAGCCGGAGCGCGGCGGCCGGCGGCTCGCACGGCGCTCCCTCGTCGTCCGCCCGGGGCACGTGGCTCAGGGTGACCGCGGTCCAGGCCGCGCCGCCGGGCGCCAGCACCACCCGGTGCGCGGTGAGGTGGTGCCGCACCCCCACCGGGAGGACCCGGCCGGTGGCGTCGACCAGCCGGACCTCGGGGAAGCCGGCCAGCGCGCACTGCCGGCCGGACCGGTTCGTCAGCGCGAGGTAGGCGGTCCCGCTGCCGGCGTGGCCGGACGAGCCGGCGGACGCCAGCGAGAGGTCGGCGGTGCGGCAGTCCGGGGTCCCGGAGGCCGGGCGCGTGGGGCTGGTTGCCGGCCGCGGTGTGGCCGGCGGGGTGTGCGGGGCCGGCGAGGTGGTCGATGCGGTCGGGGCCGCGGAGGCCGTCGGGGCGGTGGCGGAGGGGGCTTCCCGTGCCGGAGCGCAGGCCGTGAGCGCGAGTGCGGTCGCGCCCGCCGCCAGCGCGGCCAACCGGCCGCCGGTCCGCCGCCGTGCCGCCGGGTTCCTGGTCAGGTCTGCCGTGGTCCTGCTCATGTCGACCTCCTCGTCCGGTGTCCCTGGGCACACGCGCCGGGTCCGGGCCGCGTTGCGGCCGGGATCGTCGGGTGCGCGACACCGGTCAGGGCGCGCGGAGGGCGTCCGGGTCGGCTCAGCGGCTCCACTGGCCGGCGAGCCGGGCGCCGAGCGCCCGCAGCCCCTCGGCCGGGCGGCTCATCGCCGCCTCCACTCCCCCGCGCTCCTCGCCGCCGAAGTGCTCGACCAGGCTGTGCGCCTCGGTCACGCCGGCCGCGGCGGCCTCCCGCCGCCCGGTGCTCACCCGGCCGGCGAGGACCACGCAGGGCACCCCCCGGTCCCGGGCGGCCCCGGCCACCCCGGCGACCACCTTGCCGCGCAGCGACTGGTGGTCGAAGGAGCCCTCGCCGGTGATCACCAGGTCGGCGGCGTCCAGCGCGGCGTCCAGGCCGATGGCCCGGGTGACCAGGCCGATGCCGGACTCGCACCGGCCGCCGAGCGCGAGGACCGCCGCGCCGAGGCCGCCCGCCGCGCCGCCGCCGGGCAGCACGCCGAGCCCCGTCGGGCAGCCCGGGAGGTCCCTCTCCAGCACGGCCGCCCAGCGCTCCAGCGCGGCGTCGAGCAGCAGCACGTCCGCGCGGGTGGCGCCCTTCTGCGGGCCGTACACGTTGCTGGCGCCGTGCAGCCCGAGCAGCGGGTTGTCGACGTCGGTGGCGGCGACCAGCGCCGCGCCGCGCAGCCGCGGCGCGCCGTCCAGCCCGGTCACGGCGGCGAGGGCCGCCCCGCCGTACGGCAGGGCCCGGCCGGCCTCGTCCAGCGGGGTGACCCCGAGCGGGGTGAGCATGCCGGCGCCGCCGTCGTTGGTGGCCGAGCCGCCCAGCCCGACCACCACGGTCCGCGCTCCCGCCTCGACCGCCGCGGCGACCAGCAGGCCCAGCCCGTAGGAGGTGGTCGCCTTCGGGTCCCGCTCGGCGGCGGAGAGCAGGTGCAGCCCGCACGCCTGGGCGCTCTCCAGGTACGCCACGCCGTCGTCGGTGAGCAGGATCTCACCGGCGGCGGGCCGGCCGAGCGGGTCGACGGTGGGCACCGGCAGCAGCCGGCCGCCGAGCGCCTCGGCGAGCACGGCGACGAACCCGGGTCCGCCGTCGGCCAGCGGCCGGACCAGCAGTTCGTCGGCGGGGGCGACCTCCCGCCAGCCCTCGGCCACCGCGGCGGCCACGTCCTGGGCCGGCAGCGTGCCGGCGAACTTGTCCGGGCAGAGCAGCACGCGCATGCCGAGCAGTGTGGCAGGCCACATCCGTGGCGGCCGCGCGGCCGTCCCGCTGTGGGACCATGGGGGGCGTGACTTCGACCTGGGTTGAGCCCTCCAACACCGCCACTGCGCTGCTGCTCCTCGGCCGCGGCAGCGACCCCGCCACCGAGCGTGGCGTGGAGTGTCCGGGTGACCTCCCCGCGCCGAGCGACCCGGACCTGGTGGCCCGGGCGGCCGCGGCGAAGGCCGCGCTCGGCACGAAGGTCTTCGTGCTGGGCCACCACTACCAGCGCGACGAGGTGATCCAGTTCGCCGACGTGACCGGCGACTCGTTCAAGCTGGCCCGGGAGGCGGCGGCCCGCCCCGAGGCGGAGTACATCGTCTTCTGCGGCGTGCACTTCATGGCCGAGAGCGCGGACATCCTCACCTCGGACCGGCAGAAGGTGATCCTGCCCGACCTCGCCGCCGGCTGCTCGATGGCCGACATGGCGGTGCTGTCGCAGGTCGAGACCGCCTGGGACGTGCTGACCGAGCTGGGCATCGCGGCGGACACCGTCCCGGTGACCTACATGAACTCCTCGGCGGACATCAAGGGCTTCGTCGGCCAGAACGGCGGCGTGGTCTGCACCTCGTCGAACGCGAAGCGGGCGCTGGACTGGGCGTTCGAACAGGGGCAGAAGGTGCTCTTCCTCCCCGACCAGCACCTGGGCCGCAACACCGCCGTCCTGGAGATGGGCTTCTCGCTGGACGACTGCGTGCTCTACGACCCGCACAAGCCGAACGGCGGGCTGACCCCGGAGCAACTGCGCGACGCGAAGATGATCCTCTGGCGCGGGCACTGCTCGGTGCACGGCCGCTTCACCCTCGACAGCGTCAACGACGTGCGCGAACGGGTGCCGGGGGTCAACGTGCTGGTCCACCCGGAGTGCCGGCACGAGGTCGTCAACGCCGCCGACCAGGTGGGCTCGACCGAATACATCATCAAGACCATCGAGGCGGCTCCGGCCGGCTCGGCGTGGGCGGTCGGCACCGAGCTGAACCTGGTCCGCCGGCTGGCGCTGGCGCACCCGGACAAGCAGATCATGTTCCTCGACCGGGCGGTCTGCTACTGCTCGACGATGAACCGGATCGACCTGCCGCACCTGGTCTGGGCCCTGGAGGAGCTGGTCGCCGGCCGGGTGGTCAACCAGATCACCGTCGACCCGGACACCGCCGGACACGCACGGGCCGCGCTGGACCAGATGCTCGCCCTTCCCGGCGCCTGATCACCCTCGGTCACATCACTGGTACGGAAACGCACCGGAATCCCCGGTTCGTGCCCTCGCTGGTGATGTGACCGATTCCATTCTCGTCACGGAGGGCTATGCTGCCGGGGCGACGACTCACGCGGTCCGTTTTGACGGGGCCGCCATCCGGGTAGCGATGCAGATCGTGCACCTGACTCATCTACACGGCAGCACCAACGCGCTGGAGGTTGCGTTGACCGACGACGTCCTGGTCGTACACGGAGGCACTCCGCTCGAAGGGCGGATCCGCGTGCGCGGCGCGAAGAACCTCGTGTCCAAGGCCATGGTGGCCGCCCTGCTGGGCGACACCCCCAGCCGACTGTTCGACGTGCCCCGGATCCGTGACGTGGAGGTCGTCCGCGGGCTGCTCGGCCTGCACGGCGTCAAGGTCAGCGACGGCGAGGAGGACGGTGAGCTGGTCTTCGACCCGTCCAACGTCGAGAGCGCCAGCACCGACCAGATCAACGTGCACGCCGGGTCCAGCCGGATCCCGATCCTGTTCTGCGGCCCGCTGCTGCACCGGCTCGGTCACGCCTTCATCCCCGACCTGGGCGGCTGCCACATCGGCCCGCGCCCCATCGACTTCCACCTCCAGGCGCTGCGCGAGTTCGGCGCGACCGTGGACAAGACCCCGGAGGGGCTGCACCTGTCGGCGCCCAACGGGCTGCACGGCACCAAGTTCGCCCTGCCCTACCCGAGCGTGGGCGCCACCGAGCAGGTGCTGCTCACCGCGGTGATGGCCGAGGGCGTCACCGAGCTGCGCAACGCGGCCGTGGAGCCCGAGATCATCGACCTGATCTGCGTGCTGCAGAAGATGGGCGCGATCATCAAGGTGCACACCGACCGGGTCATCGAGATCCAGGGTGTGAAGCGGCTCAGCGGCTACACCCACCGGCCGATCCCGGACCGGATCGAGGCCGCGAGCTGGGCGGCGGCCGCGCTGGCCACCCGGGGGCACGTCGAGGTGCTCGGCGCCCAGCAGGCCGACATGATGACCTTCCTGAACATCTTCCGCTCGGTCGGCGGCGAGTACGAGGTCACCGACCTCCGCCCGCCGCGCGGCGGCGGGCCGGGCCAGGAGGGCGGCATCCGGTTCTGGCACCCGGGCGGCGAGTTGAACGCCGTGGCGCTGGAGACCGACGTCCACCCCGGGTTCATGACCGACTGGCAGCAGCCGCTCGTCGTGGCGCTCACCCAGGCCCGCGGCCTGTCGATCGTCCACGAGACGGTCTACGAGCAGCGGCTCGGCTACACCGAGGCGCTGAACACGATGGGCGCCAACATCCAGGTCTACCGGGACTGCCTGGGCGGCACCCCCTGCCGCTTCGGCCGCCGCAACTTCAAGCACTCGGCGGTGATCGCCGGCCCGAGCAAGCTGCACGCCGCCGACCTGGTGATCCCCGACCTGCGGGCCGGCTTCAGCCACCTGATCGCGGCCCTGGCCGCCGAGGGCACCTCGCGGGTCTACGGCGTCGACCTGATCAACCGGGGCTACGAGGACTTCGAGGCCAAGCTGGCCGACCTCGGCGCGCACGTCGAGCGTCCCTGACGTCACACCCGTCGCCCGGTGCACCCGCGATGTGCACGGGGCGCGGCTGTTTGGCTACCCTTGCCGCGTGCCGTCGCTGTTTCGTCGCAAGCCCACCGACCTCGTCGAGGAGTCCGTCACCCCGGTGACGACCGACGAGGCGTCCGCCGCCGCCCAGCCCCGGGGTTACACCCCGAGCAAGAAGGAGCTGGGGCTGACCACCCCGAAGCGGCCGGCCGCGGGTCGCCGCCCGGCCGCCCCGGCCCGTCCGCTGACCAAGGAGGAGGCCCGGGAGCAGCGCCGCGCCGCGCGCGCCGAGTCCGCGGCCGAGTTCCGGCGTGAGGGCGGCCCGCGCGACCGGGGCCCCGAGCGGCTGCTGGCCCGCAACGTGGTCGACTCCCGGCGCACGGTGGGCACCTGGTTCTTCGGCGGCGCGCTGATCGTGCTGCTCGGCTCCAACCAGGCCATGCCGCCGATCGTCCGGCTGCTGTCGAACGTGCTGTGGGGCGCGCTGGCGCTCGGCGTGGTGATCGACTCGGTGCTGATCACCCGGAAGATCAAGAAGCTGGTCCGCGAGCGCTTCCCCAAGAGCACCGAACGGCTCGGCTCGCTCTACTTCTACGCGATCATGCGGTCGATCACGTTCCGCAAGATGCGCGCCCCGGCGCCCCAGGTGAACATCGGCGACAAGATCTGACCGGGCCGGCTCAGCCCACCTCGGCCGGGGCCCGGTAGAGCCGGGCCACGACCTCCTCGATGTCCGGCTCCACGATCGAGATGTCCCGCAGCGTGGCCAGGCCGGCCAGCCCGGCCACCACCTCGGCGACACTCGCCGACTCCAGCGCGAAGACCAGCCGGCGCCCGTCCGCCTCCACTCGCTGCACCGGCGCGCCCGGCAGCACCGGCGGCGCGGGCAGCGCGGCGTCCAGCTCGGCGACCACCATCCGGCGGGAGCCGTACCGGCTGTGCAGGGCGGCGATCGAGCCGTCGTGCACCACCCGCCCGTGGTCGATCACCACGAGACGCCGGCAGAGCCGCTCGATGTCGGCCAGGTCGTGGGTGGTGAGCACCAGGGTGGTGTCGCCGGCCCGGCCCAGCTCCGCCAGGAAGCCGCGGACCGCCTGCTTGCTGACCACGTCCAGCCCGATGGTCGGCTCGTCCAGGAAGAGCACCTCGGGGCCGTGCAGCAGGGCGGCGGTCAACTCGCCGCGCATCCGCTGGCCCAGCGAGAGCTGCCGGACCGGGGTGTCCAGGAACTCGTCCAGGTCGAGCAGGCTCCGGCAGCGGGCCAACCGGGCCGCGTGCTCGCCGGACGGCACCCGGTAGACGTGCCGCAGCAGCGCGAACGAGTCCCGCAGCGGCAGGTCCCACCAGAGCTGCGAGCGCTGCCCGAAGACCACGCCGATGCGCAGCGCCAGCCGGGTCCGGTCGGGCACCGGCCGCAGCCCGCAGACCCGGGCCCGGCCCGCCGAGGGCATCAGCACCCCGGTGAGCATCTTCAACGTCGTGGACTTGCCGGCGCCGTTCGGACCGATGTAGCCGAGCATCTCGCCCCGCTCCACCCGCAGGTCCACCCCGTCGACCGCGGTGACCGTCCGCTTCTCCCGGCGCAGCCGTCCGGTCCGCACCCGGACGGTGAACTCCTTGCGCAGCCCGTCCATCTCGATGACGTTCATGACCCCGTACTCCGGTAGTGGCGGATCCCGACGCGCCAGGCCACTGCGGCGACCGCCGCGGCGACCAGCGCGACGCCGGGCGAGGCCCAGCCGACCCAGGCCGGCAGGCCCAGCGGGTCGGGCCGGCCCAGCAGCGCCAGCGCCGGGTGGTAGCTGACAAAGGCGAAACCCATCCCGTACGCGAAGAGCGCGCGGAACCAGCCGCCGTAGACGGTGACCGGGTACGAGGTGAAGTCGCGCCCGCCGTAGGTGACCGAGTTGGCCAGCTCCCCCGAGTCGATCCAGTAGAACGACACCGTGGCCGTGGTGACGAAGACCGCGGCGAAGAAGACCACCGCGGCCGGCGGGGCGACCAGCGCGAGCGCCACCCGGCCCGGCGTCCACGCGATGCCGGCCGAGGCGAGCGCGAACACCAGCACGGCCAGCCCGAAGACCGCCCGGGAGACCTTGCGCAGCGGCAGGTCCATCAGGAGCAGCTGGGGCAGCGCGGCCAGCGGCCGGACCAGCACCGCGTCGAAGAGGCCGGTACGTACGTAGCGGGGCAGCCGCTCGATGTTGCCGACCAGCAGGTCGGCGGTGGCGAACGCGAACGACGACAGGCCGACGACCACCAGGGTCTCGCGGAGCGTGAACCCGCCCAGCTCCCGGGTCACCCCGAAGAGCACCAGCACGGTCATCACGTCGAACACGGTGGCGCCCATGTTGCCGACGAGGTCGACGGCGAACGAGGTCCGGTACGACGCCTGCGACCGGGCCTGCGCACCGAGCAGCGCCCGGTACGCCCGCAGCGCGCCCGGCTCAGCCACCCTGCACCACCAGCCGGTGCTCGGCCCGCCGCTGCACGAGCCGGCAGAGCGCCAGCAGCAGCACCGCCCAGCCGACCTGGAGCCCGACCAGGCGCAGCTCGGTCGGCATCGGCTCCCGCTCGACCAGCACGTCCAGCGGGACCTGCAGCAGGCTGGGGAACGGGGTGGCGTACCGCAGCGTGGCCTCCAGCCAGCCCGGGAGGAAGCCGAGCGGGAAGTAGAGGCCGGCCAGCACGCCGGACCCCAGCGTCCAGAGGATCATCGGCCCGCGGACGTCCTCCAACCAGTACGCGGTGGCGTTGACCAGGTAGCGACAGGCGAAGCACACCACGACGGCGAGCAGCACGGACAGCCCGAACAGCGGCAGGGTGGCCCAGTGCCGGGGCAGGTAGACCGCGAAGAAGAACGGGCCGATCACCACCGGCGGCAGCAGCCGGGCCAGCGAGGCGAACCCGGCCCGGCCCAGGTCGGTGGCGAGGTAGCTGGTCACCGGGTGCACCGGGCGGAGCAGGTCGGCGGCGATCTCCCCGGTCCGGATCCGGTCGGCCAGGTCGGTCCAGCCCCAGATCGCGATCACCGCGAGCAGCCCCTGCCCCGCCCAGACGAAGGTGCCGAGCTGGGCGCGGTCGTAGCCGGCCACCGTGCCGGCCGCGCCGGCCACCGCGAGGAAGATGTAGCAGCGCAGGAAACCGAAGACGGTGTTGGTCACGACCCCCGCCACGGCGGCCTGCCGGTAGGTGGCATGGCGCCGAAAACCGGAGGCGGCTATCGCGCCGAATGTCCGAAACCATCGGGTAACGTTTGGATCCGTGGGCGGTGCCACAGTGGCGGTGACAGAGCCCACGCCGCTACCCTCCTTCCGCAGCCACGACGTGCTGGACCGGGCGACTCTACCGGCACGAAGGGCGCCCAGCGCGACAATTTCCAACGAGGTGACATCGCCGTGAGCGAGCGACGCGAGCCGGCCCCGGGGCCGCGCCGCGCGGGCGGCGACAGGGTCCCCCGATGAGCGGCTGGGACCGCTGGCGCGAGCTGGCCGAGCCCTCCTGGGCGGCCGAACCCACCCACGAGTGGCGTCCGCAGTTCCCCGGTCAGCGCTATCCGGGCGACATCGGACTCGAGTACCTGGTCCCACCGGCACCACGTGGCCGGGCCTCGGCGGTCGGCCGGGCCGAGGTGCAACCCGTCAGCCCCGCGCCCGGTGGCGAGGACGCGTACCCGGTCAGCCCGGCGGGGCCCGACGACCTCGACCGGCGGCGCGGCACGTACCCGGTCAGCCCCGCCGGATCTGACGACCTCGACCGGCGGCGCGGCACTTACCCCGTCAGCCCCGCCGGGCCCGACGACCACGACCGGCGGCGCGGCACCTACCCCGTCAGCCCCGCCGGACCCGACGACCACGACCGGCGGCGCGGCACCTACCCCGTCAGCCCCGCCGGACCGGATGACCTCGATGGTCGGCGCGGTGGGCGGCCGGCCGCGAACGGGCGGCGACCCGAGGACGGTCCGCGGCGCGGGGCGCCGGGTGACCGGTTCGACCAGCGGTGGGTGCGCCCGGAGTCGGCGCGCGGGACGGCGCCGCACCGGCCGGTCTCCCCCGCCGCGGAGCCCGGCTGGGTACCGGAGCCGGAGGAGTATCCGCACCACCCGCCGCGATCCGGCCGACCGGAGCAGCGCCGCGCGCCGGCGGACAGCCGGGCCAGCCTGCCGCCGGACGGCCCGGTGGACCGGCGCGAGCCAGCGTTCGACGGCCGCCGGGCGTTCGACGGCCGGCGCGAGCCGGGACTCGACGGCCGCCGGGAGGCGAGGTACGACGATCGCCGGGAGGCGGCCTTCGACGGCCGGCGGGATCCGGCGTTCGACGGGCGAACGGGTCGGCGGGAGGCTGACCCCGGCCGGCATGACCAGGACATGCCCGGTCGGGGGGACCAGGACCTTCCCGGCCGCCGCGACGCCGGGGTGGCCCGCCCGGGCGGGCGGAACCCGGACTTCCGCCAGCCGGGCGAGCCACGTTTCGACGGGCCGCCGCGTGGCGAGCCGGGTCGGGGCTACGACGGGCCGCCGACTGGCGAGCCGGATCGCGGTTCCGCCGGCCCGCGCCGGGAGCCGGCCCGGGGTCTCGACGGGCCGCCGCGTGGCGAGCCGGGCCGCGGGCTCGACGGACCGCCGCGCGGCGAGCCGGGCCGCGGGCTCGACGGACCGCCGCGCGGCGAGCCGGGCCGCGGGCTCGACGGACCGCCGCGCGGCGAGCCGGGCCGCGGTTTCGACGGACCACGCCGGGAACCGGACCGGGGCCACGACGGCCCGCCGCGCCGGGACGCGGCCGCGCGGGCCGAGACGTACCGGGAGGCGCCCGAGGCCGGGCGCCGGCCCGTGGACCCGTACCGCGCCGAGCCGGGCCGGTACGGCGAGTCGCGTCCCGCCGCGTTCCGGCCCGAGGAGCGCCGGGAGGGTCAGCGCCCTCCGGGCGACCGCGCGCGTCCCCACCATGGCGAGTGGCCGGTCGTCGAGCGGCGACCGCACACCGAGCCACCCGCGTACCGGCCCGACGAGCGGCACCGCCCGACGGTCGACCGGCCGGGCCCGGACGCCCGCCCCGGCCGCCCCGTGGACGAGGCGGCCCGCTACGACGGCCGCCGCTCCGAGTCGGGCGGCCCGCGGCCGGACGTCGTCGGCCCACCACCGGAGGCGACCCGTCGTCGTCCGGAACCGGTGAACGGCCGGTCCGAGCCGGTCCGTCCCCGCCCCGAGTTCACCGGCCCGCGCCCCGAATCGGTCGGGCCCCGCCCGGAGCCGGTCGGGCCGCGCGCCGATTCCGCCGGGCCGCGCCCTGCCTCGGTCGGCCCCCGTCCGGAGCCGGTCGGGCCGCGCGCGGATTCCACCGGTCCGCGTCCTGACCCGGTCGGGCCCAGGCCGGACTCCGCCGGGCCCAGGCCGGAGTTCCACCCCCAGCCGGACGGGTGGCAGGGGCGGCCGGGCGAGCCCGCACCGGCCCGTCCGGGCGACGGCTGGCGGCCTCCGGTCGAGCCGGCCGCGCGCGCCCGTCCGGACGACCTGCGGGACCGGCCGGTGCGGCCCGACGAGGTCAGCCAGCAGCCCCAGCCCGGTACGCGCCCCGACCAGCGACGCGAGGCGGCCATGCCGGCCGCCCCGGCCCGACCCGGCGAGCGGCCGGACCGGCCGATGGCGCCGCCTCCGCCACGCCCCGACGACGCGCGCCAGCGGCCCGTGCCGCCGACGCGGCCGGACGAGTGGCGTCAGCCCGCCATGCCGACCCGGCCCGACGACGGCCGGCGGCCACCGGTGGAGCCGCCCGGCGCGGGTCGACCGGACCCGCGCCGGGCGGAGCCCATCCCGGGCGCGCCGCTGCCGGCCATGCCGGTGTCGGGCGCGCCGCTGCCGGCAACGCCCGTGTCGAACGCGCCGCTGCCGGTCACGCCGGTGTCGAGCCCACCGCTGACGGTCACGCCCGTGTCGGGCGCGCCGCTGCCGGCAACGCCCGTGTCGAGCCCACCGCTGACGGCCGCGCCCGTGCCGAGCGCACCGATCGCGAACGCGCCCGTCTCCGGCGTGCCCGTGTCGGGGGCGCCCGTCTCCGCACCGCCGGTCTTCGAGGCGCCCGTCCCCGGGCGGCCGGTGTCCGACCCGCCCGTGTCCGGCCCGCCCGCTTCTGGCCGGCCCGCCGTCCCCGGCGAGCGACCGGTGCCGGGCGATCGGTTCGACCGGCCGGCAGGACCCACCGCCGCCCCGCCCGCCTATCCCACCGTCCAGCCGGCGGCGGACGGCGGCAGGACAGCACCACCACCACAGGTCCGACCCGCCCAGGGGCCGGCAGCGACCGAAGCGGCCCGACCCGCACCACCCGCCTACCCCGGGCCCGGAGTCGCCCGGCCGGACCACACCGTCGGCCCGACCGTGCCCGCCGAGGACACCGGGGCTGGCGGCGCCTCCGGTCCGCGCACGCCCGCCGGGGCCGCCAGGCCGACGGACGACGGCCGGCCGACCACGCCGGCCGGCCCGGGAGCGCCGCGCGCGGGTGGGCCGGCGTCCACGCCGGTCAGCGACGACGGGGACGCCCGGTTCGGCGAGGTCGCCGGCCGGCTGCAGGACGCGGCGGCGACGCGGCCGGCCGAACGGGCGGACGGTGACGCGGAGGCCTGGTTCCGGGCGAGCGGGCCGGTGTCGCCGGCCGCTCCGACGGAGACCTCCGATCCCGCGCACGCGGAGGCACCGGCCCCGGCCGGTCCCGCCGAGTCGCCCGCCGCACGGCGGACCGCGGAGCTGTCCGACCCGGCGCCCGAGGCTCGTGTGGCGCACTGTCCGGAGGCGGCCGCGCCGGACCGACCCGCTCCGGCGCCGTGGACCCCACCGGTCGCCGGGCCGTCCGGCGACACCGCACCACCCGCTGCCCGACCGGCGCCGGCCCCGGTCGGGCCCGTCCCGGCTGCGCCGAGCCCCGCCACACCGGTCTCCGCAGCGCCCGCGGCGAACCCCGACGCACCCGTCCCGGCAGCGCACGCGCCAGACCCCGCCGCGTCGGCCCCGGCTACGGCCACGCCGGCCTCCGCCTCCTCCGGCCGACCCGCGCCGGACGCGGCCAACCCGGTGTCCGGAGCGCCCGCGTCGAGCCTCGCCGGATCCCTCGCCGCCGGTGCCGTGGTGCCGGTCTCCGGGCCGCCCGCCCCCGATGTCCCGCCGCACTCCGCATACGGGCCGAACACGCCGGAGCCGGCCGCCGCCGCCCCGGCGGTTCCGGCCGGGCAGGCCACCGAGGCCGCTGGCCCCGCACGGACCGCCGAAGGCGCGCCGGCGGGCCAGAACTCGCACCCGCCGGCCCAGGCCGCCGTGCCGGCGGAAACCACTCAGGACGCCGCGCCCTCCGGCGCCGCCCCGGCTCCCGCACCGCGCACACCGGACCAGGCCGGGGTGTCGGCAGAGACGGCGGTCGCGCCGCCCGCCCCGGCGCAGACCAAGGTGCCGGCCCAGCCCGGCGTGCCGGGTCAGACCGGGACGCCGGACGAGACCGGGACGCCGGACGAGACCGGGACGCCGGACCAGACCGGGATGCCGGCACAGGTGGCACCCGCGCCGCGCAAGCCGGAACAGACCGACGTGCCGGAACCGGCGGCACCGGCACCGGACGACGCCGCACCGGCAGCCGCGCGGCCGGAGACCGCCGCGACACCGCACGAGCCGGCCGCCGCCACCGGTCAACCGGATCCCGTCCCGGGTCCGCCGGCCGTGCCGGACGCGCAGCAACCGGCGCCGACCACTCCGGCCGAGGACTCCGCCGAACCCACCCCGACCGGGGCTGCCCCAACCGCGCACACCACCGGACCGACCGACGAGGCAGCCGCCGACCCGGAGGCGACCGACGGGGAGCCTGCCGGCGAGGAAGCCGACATCGAACGGCGGGAGGCCCGCCCGGCCGACCCGGAGCAGGCGCTGGCCGCCGTCCGCTGGCGGCTGCACCCGGAGACCCTCCGCGAGGAGGCGCCCGACCCGGCGGCGCTGCGGGAGATCCGGGACGGCCTCACCACCAAGCTGGGCAGCGCGCTGGACAACCGCAGCCGCGCCCGGCTGCTCAGCCTGCGCTCGGTGGCGTCGCGGATCCTCGGCGAGCTGGACGACGCCGTGGCCGACGGGCGACTCGCCCTCACGTACGCGGAGGCCACCGGTGAGTTGCGGCGGACCGCGCTGGCCCGCGCCCGGCTGGCCGAGGTGCTGCGCTGGCGGGGCGAGTACGCCGAGGCGGACCGGCTCTTCGCGGAGGCCAACTCGCCGGAGCTGCCGGACCGGCTGCGCGCCGTGCTGCACGAGCACGCGGGCCGTTCCTGCTACGACCAGGGCCGGCTGACCGAGGCCTGCCTGCACTTCGAGCGGGCGCTGGACCTGCGCCAGGGTGAGGACGGGGAGCTGAACGCGCGGACCACGATGGCGCTGGACGCGGTCGCCGAGCGGGCCGCGACGGGCGGGTTCGGGCCGAAGCCGCGCAGCCGGGAGACGCTGCTGGGCGGCGAGCGGCACCCGGTGCCGACGTTCGACGAGGAGCAGGAGCTCTGGGGGTACGCGGACGCCGAGGGCGAGCTGGTGATCGCCCACGGGTACGCCGAGGTGCAGCCGTTCCGCGAGGGCCTGGCGTGGGTACGCCGGCCGGAGGCGTCCCGCTGGGCGCTGGTCGACACGGCCGGCGCGGCGCTGATCGAGGCGAACAACGGCTACCGGGCGGTGGGCTCGTTCTCGGAGGGGCTGTCGTGGGTGTCGATGGACGGCAAGGGCCGGTGGATGGCGGTCGACCGGACGAACATCGTGAAGATCCCGCCGGGCTACGAGGACGTGCGGCCGTTCCGGGGCGGCCTGGCGGCGGTGCGGCAGAACGGCGGTTGGGGTGCCGTGGACCGGACCGGCCAGGTGGTGGTGCCGACCCGGTACCACGGTCTCCGCACGGCGCTGGCGGACGGCCGGGACGTGGACGGCTTCACCGAGGACGGCCTGGCCGGGGTGGAGCTGGCCGGTCGCCGGGGTGTGGTGGACCGGACCGGGCGGGTACTGGTCCCGCCGGCGTACCCGTCGCTGGTGGTGCATCCGGTGGCGTTCCTGGTGGCCGACGAGTCGGGCCGGTGGGGTGCGCTGGACCGGCGGGGTGAGCTGCTGATCGACCTGGTGCACCCGGGGCGGGCCGCCGTGGTCGCGGAGATCGACCGGCTGCTCGCCGACACCAGCCCGGTGCTCTGACGCTCCGGGCGTGAGCACCGGCGGGGAGACGCCCCGCAGCCCGGTGGAGCGTCACACCCCGCCGCGCCGCGCGGCGACCATGATCGGGCAGGGCTAGGGTCGGGGCATGGAATTCCGACACCTAGGCCGCTCGGGCCTGCTGGTCAGTGAGATCTCGTACGGCAACTGGATCACCCACGGGTCGCAGGTCGAGGAGGAGGCCGCCACCGCCTGTGTGCGGGCCGCCCTGGACACCGGCATCACCACCTTCGACACCGCCGACGTCTACGCCGGCACGAAGGCCGAGGAGGTGCTCGGCCGCGCGCTCAAGGGCGAGCGGCGCGAGGGGCTGGAGATCTTCACCAAGGTGTTCTGGCCGACCGGGCCGGGCCGCAACGACCGGGGCCTGTCCCGCAAGCACATCATGGAGTCGATCAACGGCTCGCTGCGCCGCCTGCAGACCGACTACGTCGACCTCTACCAGGCCCACCGCTACGACTACAGCACCCCGCTGGAGGAGACGATGGAGGCGTTCGCCGACATCGTGCACTCCGGCAAGGCGCACTACATCGGCGTCTCCGAGTGGAAGGCGTCGCAGATCCGGGAGGCGCACGGGCTCGCCCGCGAGCTGCGCATCCCGCTGGTCTCCAACCAGCCGCAGTACTCGATGCTGTGGCGGGTCATCGAGGCCGAGGTCATCCCCACGAGCGAGGAGCTGGGCGTCGGCCAGATCGTCTGGTCGCCGATGGCCCAGGGCGTGCTCTCCGGCAAGTACCTGCCGGGCCAGCCGCCGCCGGCCGGTTCCCGCGCCACCGACGAGAAGTCCGGGGCGGGCTTCATCGCCCGGTTCATGACCGACGAGGTGCTCACCCGGGTGCAGCGGCTCAAGCCCCTGGCCGAGCAGGCCGGGCTGACCATGCCGCAGCTCGCCGTCGCGTGGGTGCTCCAGAACCCGAACGTCTCCTCGGCGATCGTCGGGGCGTCCCGGCCGGAGCAGGTGCACGACAACGTGAAGGCGGCGGGCGTGAAGCTCGACGCCGACCTGCTCAAGGCGATCGACGAGATCGTCGAGCCGGTCACCGAGCGGGACCCGGCGAAGACCGAGAGCCCGGCGCAGCGTCCGTGACGCTCTCCCCGGGCCGGCGCGGCCTCCGCGCCGGCCCGGGACCCCTCGGGGGTACGCGCGGCGGGAAGCGTCCCGCCGCTGCGCGGCGGCTCCCGGCTCGGGAGGTCAGCCCTCCCAGAACCGGATCAGGTGCCACCCGAGGCTGTAGAGCTGGGGCGGCAGGCCGAGCAGGTCACCGACGGAGAAGACCGCGCTGAAGAACCACCCGTTGATCCGCGGGCTCCACAGCAGCGCGAACAGCAGGATGAAGCCGTACGGGGCGAACAGGGCGTACATCCGCCGGTACTGCGGGGACAGCCACGGCTCGATCATGTTGCCGCCGTCCAGGCCGGGCACCGGCAGCAGGTTGAGCACGCTGGCGGTGAGCTGGAGGAACGCGAGCAGCCCCACGCCGGCCCAGAACTCCAGCGGGCCGCCGATCTCGATGCCGACCCGCACGGCCAGCACCAGCAGCAGGGTGAACAGCACGTTGGTGGCCGGCCCGGCCAGGCTGACCAGGGTGTGCCGCAGCCGGCCCGGGATGGCGTGCCGGTCGACCCACACCGCGCCGCCGGGCAGGCCGATGCCGCCGAGTAGCACCACGACCACCGGCAGCACGATGGACAGCAGCGGGTGCGTGTACTTCAGCGGGTTCAACGTCAGGTAGCCGCGGTGCGCGATGTCCCGGTCCCCGGCCCGGTACGCGACCACGGCGTGCGCGTACTCGTGCAGGCAGAGCGAGACCAGCCAGCCGGAGACCACGAAGAGGAAGACGTCGAACCGGACGCTGCCGAACCCGTTCCAGGCCATCACGCCGCTGGCCACGAAGATCGCGACCAGGGCGAGGAAGATCGGGCTGGGCCGGAACGCCGCCCGGGGCACCCCGAGCACCAGCGGGTCGCGGGGGCGGTCGTAGCCCGTCATTCGGCCGGGGGCAGCAGGCTCATCCGGTATTCCACCCGGTCGTCCTCCAGGAGCGCGACGGAGGTGACGCCGGACCCCGCGAGCTCCCGCCAGGCCTGGCCGATCCACGACTCGGCGTCCGCCTGGCTGGGGAACGACTCACCCGGCCCGTCGACCGATGCGCCGTTCGTGCCCTCGTACCGCCAGCTCCACGCCATGCCGCGTCTCCCCTCGCCGCCGTCGCCCTGGGACGGAAACCCCCGCAAGCCTAGTCGGCCGGACGCGGGACGGCCCGGCCGCCATGGATCATGCCCGTCGCCCGGCCGGTACGGTGGCTCGGTGCTGACTCAAGGAGTGGTGCTCAGCGATCGCTACCGGCTGGGCGAACGCATCGCGACGGGCGGCATGGGTGCGGTCTGGAAGTGCACCGACACCCTGCTGAGCCGCGAGGTCGCCGTGAAGGTGCTGCTGCCGTCGCTGGTCGCCGATCCCGAGTTCACCACCCGCTTCCACGCCGAGGCCCGGATGCTGGCGGCGCTGCGGCACCCCGGCATCGTGCAGGTCCACGACTTCGGCTCCGCGACCCTCGCCGACGGCGGCCAGGTCAGCTACCTCGTGATGGAGTACGTCGACGGCGAGCCGCTGGTCACCTGGATCCGGCGCGCCGGCCGGCTCGACCCGGCGTCCACCATGTCGGTGGTGGGGCAGGCCGCGCACGCCCTGCACGCCGCCCACCTCGCCGGGATCGTCCACCGCGACGTGAAGCCCGGGAACCTGCTGGTCAAGCGGGACGGCACGGTCGTGCTGGTCGACTTCGGCATCGCCCGGGCCAGCACCATGGCCGGCATCACGGCCGCGCACATGGTGCTCGGCACCGCCTCGTACATGTCGCCGGAGCAGGCGGCCGGGCAGCCGGTGTCGCCGGTCACCGACGTCTACGCGCTCGGCGCCGTCGCCTACTACTGCCTGGCCGGGCGGCCGCCCTTCGAGGGCGACAACCCCCTCCAGGTGGCCATGCGGCACGTCCAGGACGAGCCGCCGCCGCTGGTGGGCACGCCCCCCGCGGTGGTCGAGGTGGTCGGCCGCGCGCTGGCGAAGCGTCCGGCGGACCGGTTCCCGAGCGCGCTCGCCCTGGCCGAGGCCGCCCAGGACGCCCGGGACGCCACCCTGGCCCGGCTGCCCGCCCCGCCCCGCCCGCCGTGGGCGGTCGCGGGTCCCGCCGTGCCCGGCCCGGCCGTCCTCCCGGCGCCGACCCCGGACCCGCCCGCGGCGACGCCACCGGCCGGCCAGCCGTCGACCGGCCAGTCCCCTGCCGGCCAGCCACCCGCCGGTCCGCCGCCCGCTGGCCGTCCCGTGTTCGCTCCCGGGCACGCCTCCGCCGTGCCCGCGCCCGTCCCCGGGGCTCCCGGGCCGGGTTCCGCGCCGGGTTCCGCGCCCGGGCCGGTCTGGGCGGCCGGCGTCGCGCAGGCGAGCGGGGAGCCCGGCCACGGGTCGCTGCGGGACCGGCACGCCGGGTCGGCCGAACCGCCGACGCTGGAGGAGCCGGCGGAGCGCCGGGGCCGCGGGCGGGCACTGGCGCTGGCCGGTGCGGCCGGCGTGGTGCTGGTCGCCGTGCTGACCGCCGTGGTCGTGGCGGTGCTGCACTCCCCCGACGACCCGGACCCGGGGCAGCGCCCGGCCGCGCTGACCGGGGAGTCCGCGGTCGCCGACCCCGGGCAGCCGGACGAGTCGACGAGCGCCGGCGCCAGCGCGGAGCCGACGCCGAGCCGTACCGGGAAGCCCAGCCGGTCGCCGTCGACCACGCCGAGCCGCCCGGCGGCGGGCGGGGGCGGCCCGTCGGCCGGTGACCCGGCGCCGACCACCGGCGCGCCCGGGCCGACCGGGAGCACGGCCGCGCCGCAGAAGCCCAACCCGTACACGGCGGCGCAGGCGTGCGGCAGCGGCTACCAGGTGATCGACTCGGCGACCCTGACCGCCGGCGGGGTTCGCAGGGGGCGGGTCTACCTGCTCTACAGCACCGCGGGCGGCACCAACTGCGTGGTCACCCTCAAGGACACCGACGTCGGGCAGGCCACCACGGTGACCGCGTACCTGGAGGTGCAGGGCAAGGCGCGGCAGACCGAGAGCGGCGCCTACCGCTACTACGCCGGGCCGGTGCGGGCGAGCGCCGCCGGGGCCTGCGTGAAGTGGGGCGGGTCGGCCGGCGGGGCCAGCTACGGCAGCGCGTTCGAGCACTGCGACTGAGCCCCCGGGCCGGCGGGCGGCGACCCGCCGGGCGGCCTTAAGGTACGGGCATGTCCGTAGACGGGTGGAACACCCTCCTGGTGCTCGGCGGTATCCGCTCGGGCAAGTCGGAGTTCGCGGAGTCGGTGGTCGCCGACGCGCCCACGGTCCGGTACGTGGCCACCGCCCCCGAGGGGGATCCGGAGGACACCGAGTGGGCGACCCGCCTCGCGGCGCATCGCGCCCGCCGGCCCGGCAGCTGGACCACCGAGGAGACCGCCGCCGACCCCGGCCGCCTGGCCGAGGTGATCGCGACGGCCGGGCCGAACGAGACGCTGCTCGTCGACGACCTGGGCGGCTGGGTGACGGTGCTGCTCGATCCGGCGCACCAGCCGGCCGACGACACGGCCACCATCGCGGAGCTGGCCGCGGCCGTCCGGGCCAGCGCCGCCCGGCTGGTGCTGGTCAGCCCCGAGGTGGGCCTGTCGCTGGTGCCGACCACGCCGCTGGGCCGGGCGTTCACCGACGCGCTGGGCGCGACCAACCGGGCGGTCGCCGAGGCCTGCGACGCCGTCGCACTGGTGGTGGCCGGGCAGACCGCCTGGCTGAAGCCGCCGGCCGCTCCCCCCGCGCAGGCGGGCGCCGCACCGGCCGCCCCCGCACGAGCGGGCGCCGCACAAGCCGGCCCCGCGCCGGTCGGTCCCGCACCGGCTGCCCCCGCACCGGCCGGCGTGCCCGACGAGGCGCTGCCCGAGGTGCTCACCCCCGCCGTTCCGCCGGCCCCGGCCCCGGCCGCCACGGCCGGCCCCGCCGACTGGGCCGCGCCGACCATGGCCCTGCCGATGGTCGCCACCGGCCTGGTCATCCAGCCCGGCATGGAACTACCGATGCCCGACGACTACACCGGGCCGCAGGCGGTCGACAGGCTGGCCACCCTGGACATCGCCGGCGCCGGCCTGGGTGTGCTGGAGCGGGTGGTCGGCTTCGCCGCCGCCACCCAGGGCACCGCGACCCCGACGCCGTGGGGTTCGGTCCGCGTGCTGCTGCTGCACGGCGACCACGAGGGCGGCGCGTCGGCCGGCGCGGTGCCCGGCGAGTCGGCCCGCCGCGCCCGGCAGGCGCGCGCCGGCAAGGGGCCCCTCGCCCGGCTGGCCGCCGAGAACGGCGCGAGCCTCCAGGTGGTGGAGACGCCCAGCTCCGCCCCCATCGAGGAGGGGCCGGCGCTCGGCGGCGAGGAGGTCGAGGCGGCCCTGCGCTACGGCTGGCGGCTCGCCGAGCAGGCCGCCGACGCGGGCGTACAGCTGCTGGTGCTCGCGGCGTGCGGGGCCGGCACCGAGACGGCCGCCGCGGCGGTGCTGGCGGCCACGGCCGGCGCGGAACCCCCGGCGGTGCTCGGCCGGGTGGTGACCGAGCACGGCGAGTTCGACGACGCCGCCTGGATGGTCCGCTGCGCCGCCGTCCGCGACGCGCTGCACCGCACCCGGCGCTCCGCCCGCGAGGCCAAGGACGTGCTCGCCGAGCTGGGCGGCGGTGACGTGGCGGTGGCCACCGGGGTGCTGCTCGGCGCGACCGCCCGGCGCGTCCCGGTGCTGCTGGACGGGCCGGTCGGGGTGGCCGCCGGCATGGTCAGCCGCGACCTGGCCGGGCAGGCCCGGCACTGGTGCCTGCTGCCCGACCACGGCGGCCGGCCCGGGGTGCGGCTCGCCGCCGACGTGCTGGGCCTGACCCCGCTGCTGGACCTCCGGCTCGACCTGGGCGAGGGAGCGACCGCGCTCGCCGCCCTGCCGCTGCTGCGCTCGGCCCTGTCGCTCGCCGCCGGCCTGCCCGTGCACCCGGCGCTCGGCGGCGGGGACGACGAGGACTTCACCGAGCCCGAGCCCGCCGGGCCCGGACCCGCCAGCACCGGGCCCGAGCCGGAGTTCACCGAGCCGGAGCCCGCCGGGCCCGGACCCGTCACCACCGGACCCGAGCCGGACTTCAGCGAGCCCGAACCGGCCGGCCCGAGGCCCACCACGGTCGGGCCGGACGAGCCGGTCGCCCCCGGCCGACGTGCCGACTGAGTTCCGGCTCGGCGACGGGATCCGGCTGGCGCTCACCACCTTCACCACGGCGCCGGTACGCGCGGGCCGGGTGGACCGGGCCGCGGCCGGCGCCGCCATGGCGCTGGCCCCGGCGATCGGCGCGCTGCTCGGCGCGGTCCTCGGTGCGATGCTGCTGCTCACCGCGGCGGTCGCGCCCCCGCTGGTCGCCGCCGGGGTGACCGTCGCGCTGGGCGCGCTGCTCACGCGGGGGCTGCACCTGGACGGGCTGGCCGACACGGTGGACGCGCTCGGCTCCTACCGGCGCGGGCCGGCGGCGCTGGAGATCATGAAGAAGCCGGACGTCGGGCCGTTCGGCGTGGTCGCGCTGGTGGTCGTACTCCTGCTCCAGGCGGCGGTGCTCGCGGAGCTGGCCGGGCGGTCGCGGCCGGCGGCGCTCGCGGCGGTCGTCGCGGCGACGGCGGCCGGCCGGCTGGCTGTCGCGCTGGCCTGCCGGCGCGGGGTGCCCGCCGCCCGGCCGGAAGGGCTGGGCGCGCTGGTGGCCGGCACGGTGGGTCCGGTCGCGCTGGTGGCCGGCACGGCCGCCGTGGCGCTGCTGGCCGTGCCGGCGGTGCCCGGCCGCCCGTGGCAGGGGCCGCTCGCCGTGCTGGCCGCGCTCGCCGTCGCGGCCGGGCTGCTGCGGCACCTGGTACGCCGGCTGGGCGGGATCACCGGCGACGTGCTCGGCGCCCTCGTGGAGCTCGTCACCACGCTGTCCTACCTGGGACTGGTGCTGTCCGCCTGAGCCCCACCCGTCCGGGCGGGTAGCGTTCTCAGGCGAGGTGTACCGGCACGGTCGAGGGGGACGGCATGCTCATCACGGACGACTTCCTGCCCGTACCGGTGCCCGAGTCGCTGGACGCGACCTATCTGGTGCCGCTCGTCGGGCTGCCGAAGGTGAGCCCGAAAACCGCCGTGGAGCGGCTGGCCGGCCGGCTCGCCGAGCCGGTGCACGGGTTGGCCCGGCAGATGCTGGACAGCCCGCTCATGACCGTGGACACCCGTCCGGTCAGCGAGTTCCCGGAGCTGCCGCCGGACCTGCTCACCGCGTTCGGGGCGACCGAGCCGCAGCTGGCCAGGCTGGCCGCCGCCACGCACCTCGTCGTGGTGCAGGCCGAATACCGGCCGGGCTGGCCGCCGGCGCACGAGTGGGCGGCCCGCGCGGTGGCCGCGGCGGTCGCCGAAACGGTCGACGGGGACGTGGTGGACGTCTTCGGGCTCCAGTTCCTCGACCCGGCCGCGGCGCTGCGGTCCCTCCCCGACGAGCACGGCCGGATCCGGCTGGTCGACTGGGTGCTGGTGCCCTACTCGTCGGACGCCGACGGGCTGTGGTTCACCACGAAGGGACTGCGCCGCTTCGGGCTGCTGGAGCTCCAGGCGCAGGGCGTGCCGGACCACCTCACCCGGGCCTGGGGCGCGGTGATGACCGGGGCCGCCCGGCGCCTGCTGCGGGACTGGACCGACGGGCTGTCCGGCGAGGAGGTGCCGGCGTTCGTGCAGCTCCCGGTGCTGGCCACGGTGACCGGGCACGACATCGCGGTGGCGTACGGCAATCCGGAGCAGCACGGCGCGACGGCGCCCGTGCTGCTGCGGCTGGAACTGGACCCGGCTACCGACCCGGACGCAGACTCGTTCCTCACCCTCAACCCGCCGCCCGGGCACCCGGGGCCGCCCGGCCGCTACTTCGCCGCCGCCTGCGCGACCCTGTTCAACGGCATCCAGCCCGACGTCCGGTACGCCCGCTCCGGCGACGCGATGAGCCGGGCCGTCGCCACCGCGCGGGCCGCGCTCGACGACATCCGGTCCCGCTTCCTGGCCGGCCTGCTCCCCGCCGAGAGCCAGCTCGTGGTCAAGTACGGGCTGCCGGGCGACGACGGCCCCGAGTACGTGTGGGCCGGGGTGACCTCGTGGGACACCCCGGAGCGGATCGTCGGCGCGAGCGCCAGCGACGCCGCCGGCGACCCCACGGTCCGGATCGGCGCCCCGGTCGTGGTGGAGGCCGCCGACGTCGTCGACTGGGCGGTGCTGGACGCCACCGGCGTCATCGAGGGCGGCTGGACGCAGGCCGTCCTCGACGCCGGCGAACCCCCGACGGACTCCCAGCCCCTTCCGCCCGATTGATCATGAAGTTGGCGGCGCTCAGGGAGATCGAGATCGCCGCCAACTTCATGATCGACGCGACGAGACGGACGGGGTGGGGGTCAGCGCACCGAGGGCTGGACGAAGGGTGGGCGGGTCAGGCGCATCTGGGCGCGGCGGCCGCGGATGTCGACCTCCAGGATCTCGCCGTCGGGGAGCTTCGGGTCGGTGTCGACCAGGGCCAGGGCGATGCCCTGCTTCTTCGTCGGGCTGAAGGTGCCGCTGGTGATCGTGCCGACCTGCTTGTCGCCGGCGTAGACGGCCATGCCGGGGCGCGGGATGGCCCGGTCGACCGCCTCCAGGCCGCGCAGCGTCCGGACGGGGCCGGCGGCCTTCTCGGCCCGCAGCACGTCGCGGCCCCAGAAGGCCGGCTTGTCCCAGCCGACCGCCCAGCCCGAGCGGGCCTGCACCGGCGTGATGTCCAGCGAGAGGTCCTGCCCGTGCAGCGGGTACCCCATCTCGGTCCGCAGCGTGTCCCGCGCGGCCAGGCCGCAGGCGCGCAGCTCCTCCGCCTCGCCGGCGGCGAACAGCGCGTCCCAGACGGCGGGCGCGTCGCCGGCCGGCACCACCAGCTCGTAGCCGAGTTCCCCGGTGTAGCCGGTGCGGCAGACGGTCAGGTCGACGCCGTTCAGCGAGGCGGCCGAGAAGCTCATGTAGTCGTGCCCGGTGGGCAGGCCGAGCGTGTCCAGCAGCTCCGCCGAGCGCGGCCCCTGGACGGCGAGCACCGCGTACGCCTCGTGCTCGTCGGTGACGATCACGCCCTCGGGCGCGGCGGCGCGCAACCGGTTGACCACCTCGGCGGTGTTCGCCGCGTTCGGCACCAGGAAGACGTGGTCGTCGGCGTACAGGTAGGCGATGATGTCGTCCACCACGCCGCCGGTGGCGTCGTCGCAGCAGAGCGTGTACTGGGCCTTGCCGGGGGCGATCCGGCCGAGGTCGTTGGACAGGCAGGAGTTGACGAAGTCCCCGGCGCCCGGCCCGGTGACGCGGGCCTTGCCGAGGTGCGAGACGTCGAAGACGCCCACCCCGGTACGCACGGCGGTGTGCTCCTTGAGCACGCCGCCCCCGGCGTACTCGAGCGGCATCTCCCATCCCCCGAAGGGGGCGAACTTGGCACCGAGCGCGGTGTGCCGCTCGTGCAACGGGGAACGGCGCAGCCGGGTCGCGGCGGCGTCGGAGGTCACCTCGGTCATGGGTGCGAACTTACCGGCCCGTGACCGGCTGGTTAGCATCGGCGGGAGGTCCCGCCCGCGTCCCTCGGGTGCAGGCGGGACAGCCCGCCTGGATCCATCGGGTCCAGGCGGGACAGCCCGCCTGGACCTATCGGCGGGACAGCCACGCGTCCGGCGGGTAGGTTCGCCGCCGGAGACCTTCATCGCCGGCACGCGACACAGCGGCCGGCCCGGCCCGCCCGGAGTAGCTTTCGTGACATCGCCCCGCACCACCCTCAGCCTGGTCGACACCGACCCCGCCGAACTCGCCGTCGACGCCATCGTGATCGGCGTGCACAGCCAGACGACCGAGCAGGAGGCCGGCTCACCCGCCGGCGCCCTGCTGCTGGCCAGCGGCGCGGAGAGCATCGCCGCCGCGTTCGACGGCAAGCTGACCGAGACGCTGGCCCTGCTCGGCGCCACCGGCGGCCCCGGCGAGGTGATCAAGCTGGCCACGCTGGGCACGGTCACCGCACCGGTGGTGGTCGCCGTCGGCCTCGGCCCCGAGCCGTCCGGCGCCGCTCCGGCCCCGGAGACCCTGCGCCGGGCCGCCGGCGCGGCCGTCCGGGCCCTGGCCGGCGCGTCCCGCGTCGCGCTCGCCCTGCCGCTGCCCGACGACGCCGACGCCCCGGCCGCGCTGCGCGCGGTCAGCGAGGGCGCGCTGCTCGGCGGCTACCGGTTCGCCGGCTACAAGACCAAGCCGCAGCCGGCCCGACGCGAGCCGGTGGCCGAGGTGCTCGTCGCCGTGCCGGACGCGGCCGACGCGACCGCCCAGGCCGAGGTCACCCGCGCCCAGGCGGTGGCCGGCGCGGTGCGGACCAGCCGGGACTGGGTCAACACCGCCCCGAACGAGCTGCGCCCGCCGTCGTTCGCCGACGCCGTGGCCGCCGCCGCCCGGGAGGCCGGGCTCGGCGTCGAGGTGCTCGACGAGGCGGCGCTGGCCGCCGGCGGCTACGGCGGCATCCTGGCCGTCGGCCAGGGCTCGGAGGCCCCGCCGCGGCTGGTCAAGCTGACCTACACCCCGGAGGGCGGCGGCAACGGCAAGCGGGTGGCGCTGGTGGGCAAGGGCATCACCTTCGACACCGGCGGCATCTCGATCAAGCCGGCCCAGGGCATGTGGGAGATGAAGTCCGACATGGCGGGCGCGGCGGCGGTCGGCGCGGCCATGCTGGCCGTCGCGGCGCTCAAGCCGTCGGTCGCGGTCACCGGCTACCTGCCGATGGCGGAGAACATGCCGTCGGGCACCAGCTACCGGCCGGGCGACGTGATCACCATGTACAGCGGCAAGCGGGTCGAGGTGCTCAACACCGACGCCGAGGGCCGGATGATCCTGGCCGACGCCATCGCCCGGGCCTGCGAGGACGGTGCCGACTACCTGTTCGAGACCTCGACGCTGACCGGCGGCCAGGTGATCGCGCTGGGCAAGCGGATCGCCGGTGTGATGGGCACCCCGGAGCTGTGCGAGCGGGTCCGGGTCGCGGGTGACGCGACGGGCGAGCCGGCCTGGCCGATGCCGCTCCCGGACGACGTGCGCAAGGGCATGGACTCCGAGGTCGCGGACATCTCGCAGGTCAACGCCGGCATGGACCGGGCCGGCCACATGCTCCAGGGCGGTGTCTTCCTGCGCGAGTTCGTCACCGACGACGTGGCCTGGGCGCACATCGACATCGCCGGCCCCGGCTACCACTCGGGCGAGGCCACCGGCTACTGGACCAAGGGCGGCACCGGCGTCCCGGTGCGGACCCTGCTGCACCTGGTCGACGACGTCGCCGCCAACGGCTGACGCTTCTGCCGCGCCGCAACGGGGCGCTCCCCTCGCCGGGGGGCGCCCTGTCGGCGTATCCCGGTCAGAACAGCTCGGGGCGGCGCTTGCGGCGCTCGTTGTAGTCGCGCATCCGCTGCGGGTAGCCCATCAGCCGGACGTCGTAGATCGGGATGGCCAGCCGGTGAGCGAACCGGCGGGCCTCCTCCGGCCCGCCGACCCGCCGCCGGGTCCACTCGCCGTCGTCGGCGATCAGCATGATCGTGGTCTCGGTGACCGTGGTCCGGGGTTCCAGGTACGCCTCGACGCCCCGCCGGGTGCGGACGAAACTCTCAAGATGGTCCAGATCGGCGCGGTCGGCGGCCCGGCCGCGACTCACCGCGCCCGCCTGCTTGCGTCGTCGGAACAGCCCCACCGAACCCACTCCTCCCCCGTCCGTCATCGAAGACGGTGCCAAGCGTACGTGTCACCGACGTGTCGTTGGGCACCTCGGTACGCGCTCCGACCCCGGTGGTGACAAGATGACCGAGGTGGGGTGTGCCTGTTACTCCCCCGTAACCCCCGATGCAGCGACGCGACCTGGGAGTTGGACGTGAGCGAGCCGAACGACGCAACCTTCGACATCGTCATCCTCGGAGGTGGTAGCGGCGGCTACGCGGCGGCGCTGCGTGCCGCCCAGCTGGACCTGTCCGTCGCGCTGATCGAGAAGGGCAAGCTCGGGGGCACCTGCCTGCACAACGGCTGCATCCCGACCAAGGCCCTGCTGCACGCCGCCGAGATCGCCGACCAGACCCGCGAGTCGGAGCAGTTCGGCGTCAAGGCCGAGCTGGTCGGCATCGACATGGCGGCCGTCAACTCGTACAAGGACGGCGTGATCTCCCGCCTCTACAAGGGCCTCCAGGGCCTGGTAGGCAGCGCCAAGAAGATCACCTTCGTGGCGGGCGCCGGCAAGCTGGTCGGGAAGAACGTCGTCGAGGTCGACGGCAAGCGCTACACCGGCCGCAACATCATCCTGGCCTCCGGCTCGTACGCGAAGAGCCTGCCCGGCCTGGAGGTCGACGGCGAGCGCATCATCACGAGCGACCACGCGCTGACCCTGGACCGCGTCCCCTCCTCGGCGATCGTGCTGGGCGGCGGCGTGATCGGCGTCGAGTTCGCCAGCGTCTGGAAGTCCTTCGGCGTGGACGTGACCATCGTCGAGGCGCTGCCCCGCCTGGTCGCGGCCGAGGACGAGGAGTCCTCGAAGGCGCTGGAGCGGGCGTTCCGCAAGCGGAAGATCAACTTCAAGGTCGGCAAGCCGTTCGAGAAGGTCGAGAAGAGCGAGAACGGCGTGAAGCTGACCATCCAGGGTGGCGACACCGTCGAGGCGGAGCTGCTGCTGGTCGCCGTCGGCCGCGGCCCGACCACCGCCAACCTCGGCTACGAGGAGCAGGGCGTCAAGATGGACCGCGGCTACGTGCTGACCGACGAGCGGCTGCGCACCAGCGTGCCGAACGTCTACGCGGTCGGCGACATCGTGCCCGGCCTCCAGCTCGCCCACCGCGGCTTCCAGCAGGGCATCTTCGTCGCCGAGGAGATCGCCGGCAAGAACCCGGCCGTGATCGACGAGGCCGGCATCCCGCGGGTGACCTACTGCGACCCGGAGCTGGCGTCGGTCGGCCTGACCGAGGCGAAGGCCAAGGAGCAGTACGGCGCCGACAAGATCACGACCTACAACTACAACCTCGGCGGCAACGGCAAGAGCCAGATCCTCAAGACCACCGGGCACGTGAAGCTGGTCCGGGTCGAGGACGGCCCCGTGGTCGGCGTGCACATGGTGGGCGCCCGGGTCGGCGAGCTGATCGGCGAGGCGCAGCTCATCTACAACTGGGAGGCGTACCCGGCCGAGGTGGCGCAGCTCGTGCACGCCCACCCGACGCAGACCGAGGCCCTGGGCGAGGCGCACCTGGCCCTGGCCGGCAAGCCGCTGCACTCGCACGCCTGATCACGACAACCGCGGCGTCCGGCGACGGGCGATGATCCCACCAGGGGAATGAAGGAGTCTGGAGAACATGCCGGTATCGGTCACCATGCCCCGGCTCGGCGAGAGCGTCACCGAGGGCACCGTCACGCGCTGGCTCAAGCAGGAGGGCGACACCGTCGAGGTCGACGAGCCGCTGCTCGAGGTGTCCACGGACAAGGTGGACACCGAGATCCCGTCCCCCGCGGCGGGCGTGCTGAGCCGGATCGTGGTCGGCGAGGACGAGACCGCCGAGGTCGGCAGCGAGCTGGCGGTCATCGCCGGTGAGGGCGAGGAGGCCGGCGCGGCCGCCCCGCAGCAGGAGGCCCCGGCGGAGGAGGCCGAGCAGGCCGCCGCCGAGCCGCAGGCCGAGGCGGAGCAGCCGGCCGTCGAGGAGCCCGCCCCGGCCGCCGCGCCGTCGGGTGAGGGCACGCCGGTCACCATGCCGGCCCTGGGTGAGAGCGTCACCGAGGGCACGGTGACCCGCTGGCTCAAGCAGGTCGGCGACACCGTCGAGGTGGACGAGCCGCTGCTGGAGGTCTCCACCGACAAGGTCGACACCGAGATCCCGTCGCCGGTCGCCGGCACGCTGCTGGAGATCAAGGTCCCCGAGGACGAGACCGCCGAGGTCGGCGGCGTCCTGGCGATCGTGGGCGCGGCCGGTGCCGCGCCGAAGGCGGAGCCGAAGCCGCAGCCCAAGGCCGAGGCGAAGCCGGAGCCGAAGCCCGAGCCCAAGGCCGAGCCGAAGCCGGAGCCCAAGGTCGAGGAGCCGACCCCGGGCATGTCCTACAACGAGCCGGCCGCCGAGGCGGAGCAGGCCGCGCAGCCGGCCAAGGCCGAGCAGGCCGCGACCCCGCCCGCGCCGACCGCCACGCCGCAGCGGCCGACCGTCCCGGCCCAGGCCGGTGGCGAGGAGGGCGCCGGCTACGTGACCCCGCTGGTCCGCAAGCTGGCCGCCGAGCACGGGGTGGACCTCTCCTCGGTCAACGGCACCGGCGTCGGCGGGCGGATCCGCAAGCAGGACGTGCTGGAGGCGGCCGAGAAGGCGAAGGCCGCCCAGGCCGCACCGGCCGCGCAGCCGGCACCGGCCGCCGCGGCTCCGGCCCCGGCCAAGCCGGCCGCGAAGCCGCAGCCGAGCGGTAAGCGGGGCACCGTTGAGAAGCTGCCTCGCATCCGCAAGGCCATCGCCAACCGGATGCACGAGTCGCTGCACGAGATGGCGCAGCTGACCACGGTGATCGAGGTGGACGTCACCCGGATCGCCAAGCTGCGGGCCCAGGCCAAGGACTCCTTCCAGCAGCGGCACGGCGTGAAGCTGTCCTTCCTGCCGTTCTTCGCCCTCGCCGCCATCGAGGCGCTGCAGACGTACCCGATCCTCAACGCCCAGCTGGACCTGGCGGGCGGGACGATCACCTACCCGGACGCCGAGCACCTCGGCATCGCCGTGGACACCGAGCGGGGCCTGCTCGTGCCGGTCATCCACAACGCCGGTGACCTCAACCTGGGTGGGATCGCCAAGCGGGTCGCCGACCTGGCCGAGCGCACCCGGACCAACAAGATCAGCCCGGACGAGATCGCCGGCGCGACCTTCACGCTGACCAACACCGGCAGCCGGGGCGCGCTCTTCGACACCCCGATCGTGCCGTCGCCGCAGTCGGCGATGCTCGGCACGGGTGCCGTGGTGAAGCGCCCGGTCGTGGTCAACGACCCGGACCTGGGCGAGGTCGTCGCGGTCCGGTCGATGGTCTACCTGGCCCTGTCGTACGACCACCGGCTGATCGACGGCGCGGACGCGGCCCGCTTCCTCGTCGCGGTCAAGGAGCGGCTGGAGGCCGGCAACTTCGAGGCCGAACTGGGGCTCTGACCTCCTGACGGCAGAGGGGCGGGGGGGGGGGGGGGCGCCCCCCCCCCCCCCCCCGCCCCTCTCGTCGTTTCCGGGTCAGCCGCGCAGGTGCTCCTCGGAGACCGCCCAGAGCCGCTCGGCGGCCTCGGGGTCCCGCGCGTACGGGGCGTAGCCGGTGCGGGTACCGGGCTGGTTCGGCCCGGCCTCCTGGCAGTCCTCGAAGTACCGGCCGCCGACGCCGGCGACCAGCGGCGAGGCGGCGACCAGCACCGAGGTGGCCGCGCCCTGCTCGGGGTTCTTCCAGTACGCCGCGCCGCCGCCGCTCTGCGTGCGCATCCGGTCGAGTTCCTCCTCGCTGATGTAGCGCTGGAGGTTGGTGCGGATCGCGCCCGGCATGAGCGCGTTGGTGTAGATGCCGTCGTCGGCCCAGCGCCGGGTGGCGTCCACCGCGAAGAGCACGTTCGCGGTCTTCGACTGCCCGTACGCCTGCCACGGGTCGTACGGGCGCTGCCGGAAGTGGATGTCCTCGAAGACCACCGGCGAGCGCAGGTGGGCCGCCGAGCTGACCGAGACGATCCGCGCGCCCTCGGCCGCGGCGAGGGCCGGGTGCAGCCCGGTGGCCAGCGCGAAGTGCCCGAGATGGTTGGTCGCGAACTGCATCTCCCAGCCCTGCTCGGTGCGCATCTCGGGCGAGGCCATGATGCCCGCGTTGTTGACCAGCATGTGCAGCGGCCCGTCCCAGGTGCGGACGAAGGTGGCCACCGAGCCGAGGTCGGCCAGGTCGAGCGGGGCGACCAGGATCCGGTCGTTGCCGGTGGTGCCGGTGATGTCGGCGGCGGCGCGCTGCCCGGCCTCGGTGTTGCGGACCGCGAGGGTGACGTCGGCCCCGGCGGCGGCGAGCGCGCGGGCGGTCTCGACGCCGATGCCGGAGGCGCCGCCGGTGACGACGGCCCGCCGGCCGGTCAGGTCGAGGTCACGGACCACCTCCAGGGCGGTGGTCTCGCGGGAGAACGGGGTACTGACGGGTGTGCTGGTGGTCATGATCCATCCTTGTCGGCGGCGGCACGGACCGGTCGTCCGAGCGCTACGATGAGAAGCGGAGGATCCTCCGTTACTCCGACCCTAACCGGAGGTTCCTCCGGTTGCCAAAACCCGGCCGGGCTCACGCCCCGGTCGAGCCGAGGAGGGGACGTGCCCGACCGCCCGCTGCGCGCCGACGCGCTGCGCAACCGGCAGCGACTGCTGGACGCCGCGGTCCACACGTTTTCCCAGGCCGGCGGCGAGGTAACGCTGGATCGCATCGCCAAGGCGGCCGGCGTCGGCATCGGCACCCTCTACCGCCACTTCCCCACCCGGGAGGCGCTGATCGAGGCGGCCTACCGCAACGAGCTGGCCAAGCTGTGCGACGCCGTGCCGGAGCTGCTCGCCACGCTGCCCGCCGAGGCGGCCGTCCGGGCCTGGATGGACCGGTTCGTCGACTACCTCGCCACCAAGCGGGGTATGGCCGACGCGCTCCGGCTGGCCATCGCCTCCGGCGCCAACCCGTACGCGCACAGCCGGGACCGGCTGCTCGCGGCGCTGGGCGACCTGCTGGCGGCCGGCGCCGCCGCGGGCACCGTACGCGCCGACGTGGCCCCCGCCGACGTGCTCGCCGGGCTGAGCGGCGTCTCCCTGGTGGCCGGCGAGCCGGAGCAGCGCGCCCAGGCCGGCCGCCTGCTCGACCTGCTCATGGACGGGCTGCGCCACCGCCCGGGCTGAGCCCAATCCGACCCGCCGCCGACCCGCCGCTGACAGACTCGGTCGGTGAGCGGCTTCGGGTGGCGGGGACGCCTCGGGCCGGCGGTGCCGGTGGCGCCCGGGGCCCGGGTGGACCGGTTCGAGGTCTTCTTCGACCTGGTCTTCGTCTTCTCGTTCTTCATCATCACCCGCGCCACCGCGCTCCAGGTCAACGGCGGCGCGCTGCTGCACGCGCTGCTGGTCCTCGCCGTGCTGTGGTGGACGTGGGTCGTGCACAGCATCGTGGCCACCCGGATCCGGCTCGGCGAGGGCTTCGTCCCGGTCCTCATGACGGTCGGCATGGCGGCCCTGTTCACCTTCGCCCTGTCCCTGCCGAACGCCTTCCGGGACCCGCGCGGCAACGCGGCCGGGCCGATCGTCGCGGCGATCAGCTACACCGTCATCCGGGGAGTGCACCTGCTGCTCTACCTGCACGCCGTGCGGGACAGCCCGACGGAGCGCCGGCAGCTCCTCCGCTTCACCCCCGAGCTGGTGGGCAGCACCCTACTGCTGGGGGTCGCCGCGCTGATCCCGCCGAAGATCGACGACCTCTTCTCGGCAGCGGCGGTCCGGGACGGGCTGTGGGCGACCGTCGTGCTGCTCCAGTACGCCACGGGCCTCGTCGCGGGCACCTGGGGCTGGGGCGTCGCCTCCGCCGAGCACTGGACCGAGCGGTACGACCTCATCCTGATCATCGCGCTGGGCGAGTCGGTCATCTCCGTGGGCGTCGGCAGCAACCTGCTCGGCCAGCCGCCGACCTGGCCGGCCGTGGCGGCGGCCGTGCTCGGCATCTTCTTCACCGCCGCGCTCTGGTGGGCGCACTACGACATGATCGGGCCGGCCGCCCGGATCGCCCTGCACGCCGCCGAGGACGGCCCCCGCGTCGCCATGGCCCGGGACGCCTACGGCTACCTGTTCCTGCCGATGATCGCGGGCATCATCCTGTTCGCGCTCGGGGCGGAGATGATCGTGCACCAGATCGCCGACCCCCACGTGGCGCAGCACCTGCCGGCGCTCGGCCCCGGCGTGCCGCTGCTCTTCGGTGGGGTGATCTGCTACATCTGCGGCAACATGCTCTTCCAGCTCCGCACCCTGCGCACGCTGACCTGGACCCGGGTCGTGGCCGTGCTGCTGCTGGCCGTGAGCATCCCGGTGGCCGTGCACCTGCCCGCGCTGGCCGCCCTGACGCTGCTGACCGCCATCACCGTCGGCATGGTGGCCGCCGAGGTGGTGGTCTTCGACGAGGGCCGGCGGGCGCTGCGGGGGCTGGTCTTCGAGGAGCGCACCAGCCACGAGGCCCACGAGGCGGCCTACCGCGCGCGCTGGCACGAGCCTCACGACCGCGACGAGGGCGAGTGAGGACGCGGTGTTCTAGACTGCCGCGCAGCGTCGCGGTGCACCCGGCACGAAGGCCGCCGTGGGCATGGAGGCGCGGGACAGCAGGGGACCATGTGCACCCATCCCACCCGTCGAGCGGCCGGCTGACCGCCCTCGGCACCCAGTTGATCGAGATCCACCACTGGCTCCGCGAGGAGCTGGCCCGGCTCCGCGCGAGCCTCGACTCCCCCACCGGCGGCGCCGCCCTGACCCGGGAGCTGCGCGCGCACTGCGTCGGCTTCTGCGCCGCGCTGGACCGGCACCACACCGGCGAGGACGGCGACGCGTTCCAGGCCCTGGCAGAGCGGGCGCCCGAGCTGCGTCCCGTGCTCGCCGAGCTGAGCGCCGACCACCGGGTGGTCGCCGACCTCCTCCGCCGGATCGACGCCCTGCTCGCCGGTGCGGCCGACGGCCGGACCGTCCGGGCCGAGCTGGACGGGCTGGCGGCGCTGCTGGAGTCGCACTTCAGCTACGAGGAGCGGAAGCTGGTCGCCGCCTTGAACCGGCTGGGCGGCGACCCCGTGGAACTGCTCGGCGTCACGCCACCCGGAGACGGGGACCTCCTCGAACGGACGGAGAACGCATGACCGTCGACACCGTCGACGCCGCCGCGGCGGGCACCGGGCAGCTCGGGCGGCGTTCTACTTCCCGCCGCTGCGCTCGGCCAACGAGGTGATCAGCCTGGAACGACGGGCCCCTTCCTGACCCCCGGCGTCGAGAAGGGGCCCCTGCCCGTCGGACTTCGGGGGATTCGCCGGTCAGCAGAATCGGCGGGTCCGGGCTGGTCGGGACCGGCGTACCCGGGGAATGCTGGGCCGATGGCGATCTTCTCCGTGCAGTCCGGGCCGACCGACGCGGCGAGCTGGAGCGACCTGGCCCGGCGGGTCGAGGCGGCCGGTTTCGACGCGTTGCTGGCCGCCGACCACCCCGGCCACGGCCCGTCGCCGTTCGTGGCGCTCGCGGCCGCGGCGGCCGTGACCTCCACGCTCGGCCTCGGCTCGTACGTCTCGAACGCCGGGGTGCGGGAACCGATCCTGCTCGCCACCGACGTGGCCACCCTCGACGTGGTCTCCGGCGGCCGGGCCCGGCTCGGCCTGGGCGCCGGACACACCCCGGCCGAGTGGCGGGCCGTCGGGCGCGAGCGCCCCGACGTCGCCGCCCGGGTCCGCCGCTGCGTCGCGGTCGCCGAGGCCGTGCGGGATTTGCTGGCCGGGAACGAGGTCACCGTGGACACCCCCGAGCTGGCCGCGTACGCCGCCCGGCTGACCGAGCTGCGACCGGTGCGGGACCGGGTCCCGCTCACCATGGGTACGGCCAATTCGACGCTGCTGCGCTGGGCCGGCGCGCATGCCGACGTGGTCGGGTTGACCGGCTTCGGGCGTACCCTGGCCGACGGCCACGCCCACGACGTGCGGTGGCGGGCCGACCAGATCGAGGCGCAGCTCGCGCACGTGGCGGCCGGGGCGGCCGGGCGGGACGCGCCGCCCGCGCTGGAGTCCCTGGTCCAGCAGGTGACCGTGACCGACGACGCGGAGGCCGCGGCCGCTCCGATCGCCGCCGACACCGGGTTGACCGTCGCCGACCTGCTGGCCACCCCGTTCGTGCTGATCGGCACCGCTGACGAGATCGTCGCGGCCGTCGCCGAGCACCGGCGCCGCTGGGGCATCACCCGCTACGTGGTCCGCGCCGGCGCCGTCGACGCCCTGGCGCCGCTGCTCCCCCGCCTGGCCGCCGTCGCCTGACCGGCTCCGGTTCGCCGGCATTCCGGCCCGGGGGCCGCGACACCACCCGGGCGCTCAGGCGTCGAGATCCGCGAGCGTCTCCCGCAGCCAGGCCAGCTCGGTGCGCGTCGTCGCCGTCGCGATGGTGAACAGCCCCCGCCGGAACGGGTCGTCGAAGTCGGCGGCGCGCAGCGGCCGGTCGCCGTCCCAGAAGAAGCTGGCCGGCTGCGTGAGGAAGGTCAGGCGCCGCCGCAGGACCGCCGCCTGGGCCGCCCGGTCGTCGAGGTGACGCAGGAACGCGAGCAGCGTGAACCACCGGTTCTCGTCGGTGATGAACAGGTCGTCGGGCTCGCGTAGCCGGTCGAGCAGGGCCTGGCGGCCGGCGGCGGTCAGCGACAGCACCTGTCGCGGCGCGGCCACCCGGCCGGGCTGGAGCTCGCGGGTCAGCAGTCCGGCCGCCTCCAGTCGCTTGAGCAGCGGGTAGAGCGTGCCGTCGGCGATCGGGCGCACGTGCCCGGTCAGGGCGGCGATGCGCTTCCGCAGGTCGTAGCCGTGCAGCTGGTCGTCGTAGAGGAAGCCGAGGACCGCGAGTTCCAACATGATCCAGATCATACCCCCTTGCCGATATACCATCTTGCCTAGATACCTCGGGTTAGAGGTATCTTCTTCGCCATGCATAGCGCCATCGTGACCCCGGACGGTTCCCGGATCCGCTGGGCCGAGCTTCCCGGCACCGAACCCGCCCGCGTCTACCTGCACGGACTCGGTGCCAGCTCCGCCCCCTACTACGCCGAGGCCATCGCGCACCCCGCCCTGGCCGGGCACCGCTCACTGCTCATGGACCTGCTGGGCTTCGGTATCAGCGACCGGCCGGCGCACGTGGCGTACACCCTGGACCTGCACGCGGACCTGCTGGCCCACGCGCTGGACCGGGCCGCGGTGACGGACGCCGACGTGATCGCGCACAGCGCGGGCGGTGCCGTCGCGGTCCTGCTGGCGGCGCGCCACCCCCGGTTGGTACGCCGCCTCGTGCTCGTCGATCCCGCGCTCGACGCTCCGGAGACGTTGCCGACGACGAAGCGGCCGGGCAGCTCGGGCATCGGCGTCTACCACACCGAGCAGGAGTTCCTGGACCACGGCTGGGACGAGACGCTGGCGTTCGTCGGGTCGGAGTGGGCGGCCACGATGCGCCTGGCCGGGCGGGAGGCGCTCTACCGCACGGCGATGAGCCTGCTCCGCGGCACGACCCCGGGCGTGCGCGAGGAGCTGGAGAGGCTGGCCGTGCCGCGCACGGTGCTGTATCCGGCGGCCGACGGGCCGCGGTCCGACGCGGACCGGCTGGCCGCCGCGGGTGTCGACGCGGTGGGGATTCCGGACTGCGGCCACAACGTCATGGTCGACAATCCGGCGCGGTTCGCCCTGGCCGTGGCGGCCGCACTGGCCGGGCGGGGCTGACCCGGCACGGGCGGTTGCCGCACGACGCGGCCGGGCCACCGCGGCCGGCACCCACCGGACGTCGAACGCGCGTACGATCCGGCCAATGATCGATGAACGGTTCGCGCTGCCGGCCACCGTGGACGAACGCTCCCTGCTGGAGACCTTCCTGGACTTCCAGCGGGACGCGCTGGTCCGCAAGTGCGCCGACCTCACCGACGCGCAGCTGCGCCTGCGGCCGGTGCCCTCGTCCGGCCTGTCCCTGATCGGCCTGGTCCGGCACCTGGCCACCGTGGAGCGGTGGTATTTCCAGGCGGTGCTCGCCGAGGCCGCCCCCGGTGACCTCTACGACCTCACCGACGACCCGGACGCCCCGTTCACCGACGTCGCGGAGGCCACCGGCGCGGAGACCTTCGCGCTCTGGCGGGCGGAGGTGGCCGCCGCGCGGCGGATCACCGCCGAACGCCCGCTGGACGCGGTCGGCCGCAACCCCGGCACCGGGAAAGCGCACTCTCTGCGCTGGATTCTCGCGCACATGGTCGACGAGTACGCCCGCCACCTCGGGCACGCCGACATCCTGCGGGAGGCGATCGACGGCCGGACCGGGGAGTGAGGCGGCACTCACGCACGAGAGCCGCCGCGAGGTCGGCGGGCGGGAGCCGGGAACGACGAGTGAGTGATTTCGCTCAACGCATCCGGGCCGGCGTCCGTACCCGAAGATATGCGCATGCGGATCCTCATGGCCGGAGTCTCCGGTTTCCTCGGCACCCGACTGGTCCACCGACTCACCGCGGACGGGCACCAGGTCACCCGCCTGGTCCGCCGCGCGCCGCGCACCCCTGACGAGCGGCGCTGGAACCCGTCCGCCGCGCAGCTCGACCCGCAGGTCGTGGCCGACGCCGACGCGGTGGTGAACCTGGCCGGCGCGGGGGTGGGTGACAAGCGCTGGAACGACGCGTACAAGGGCCTGATCCGGTCCAGCCGGGTGGACAGCACCACCACGCTGGCGATCACCATCGCCGGGCTGCCCGCCGCCGACCGGCCCGCCGTGCTGCTCAACTCGTCCGCCGTCGGCTGGTACGGCAACACCGGCGACCGGACGGTCGAGGAGGACTCGCCGGCCGGCGAGGGCTTCCTGGCCGACGTCTGCCGGGTGTGGGAGGCGGCCACCCGCCCGGCCGAGGACGCCGGCGCCCGGGTGGTGCGGCTGCGCACCGGGCTCCCGCTGCACCGCGACGGCGGGGCGCTCAAGCCGCAGCTGCTGCCGTTCCGACTGGGCGTCGGCGGCAAGCTGGGCAACGGCCGGCAGTGGCTGCCCTGGATCTCGCTGCGGGACTGGCTGGACGCGGTGACCTTCCTGCTGGCCCGCGACGACCTCGCCGGCCCGGTCAACGTGGTCGGTCCGGCCCCGGTCACCAACGCCGAGTTCACCCGGGAACTGGCTCGCCAGCTGCACCGGCCGGCGATCATGCCGATCCCGGCGGTGGCCCTGAAGGTCGCCCTGGGCGGCTTCGCCCACGAGGCGCTCACCAGCACCCGGGTGCTGCCCGGCGTGCTCGGCAAGGCCGGCTTCTCCTGGACCCACCCGGACCTGCCGGGCGCGCTGCACGCCGCCCTCACCGACTGAGCCGGCGAGGGCGGCGGCGCGGGTCAGCAGCCGATGACCCAGTAGGCGGGGCCGGTCTGCTTGAGGGTGCTGGTGTAGAAGGTGTTGTAGAGGCCCATCCGCTGGTTGCTGCCCAGCGCGTAGGCGTAGCCGCCGGACTGGTAGGCGCGGCCGGCCGTGACGTGCGCGTAGTTGCTCGCGGTGACGCAGACCGGCGCGGTGGTCGGAGTCGGGGTCGGGGTCGGCGAGGCGGTCGCCGTCGGCGTCGGGCTGGGCGTGCCGCCCCCGCCGTTCAGGCCGAAGAAGAGCGCGTCCCGGTAGGTCGAGCAGATGGTGTCCAGGAAGTACGCCCCGGCGGTGCCGCACTGGTCCGCCGCCGAGCCCGGGTCGACCGGGGTGCCGTGGCCCATGCCGGAGACCCGGTAGAGCCGTACCTGGTCACTGCCGTAGACCTCCATGCTCGTGCCCGCCGGCAGCGCGGCGGTGCTGCTCGGGGTCTGTGAGACGCCCAGCACGTTGGTCCACTGGTCCCGCGACTCGGCGGCGTTCAGCGGCGCGACCGTGGTGTCCGAGGTGCCGTGCCAGATGGCCACCCGGGGGCGCTTGCCGGTGTAGCCGGGGTAGGCGTTGCGGACCAGGTCGCCCCACTGCGCCGGGGTCTTGTCCACACCGGGGTTCATGCAGGTGAAGGCGTTGGTCATGCTGGTGGCGCAGCGGTAGGGCAGGCCGGCGATGACCGAGCCGGCGGCGAACACGTCCGGGTAGGTGGCGAGCATGACGGCGCTCATCGCACCGCCGCCGGACAGGCCGCTGACGAAGACCCGGCTCCCGTCGGTGCCGTAGGTGGACCGGGCGTAGTCCACCATCTGCTTGATCGACAGCGCCTCGCCCTGACCCCGGGCGGTGTCCCCGGGCTCGAACCAGTTGAAGCAGGAGTTCGCGTTGTTGGCCGAGGGCTGCTGCGGCACGATCAGCGCGAACTTCCACTGGTCGGCGTACTTCTGCCAGCCGGAGTTGGTGAAGTAGGTAGAGGCGTTCTGGGTGCAGCCGTGCAGCAGCACGACGGCCGGGGCGCTGGCCGGCAGGCCGTCCGGGCGGTAGGCGTACATGGCCAGGTTGCCGGGGTTCGAGCCGAAGCCGGTGACCTGGGTGAGGGTGGCGGCCTGTGCGGGCAGCGCGGCGGCGAGGACGGCGGCCGCGGCCAGCACGGCCCCGGCCGCCACCCCGGCCAGGCGGGTGAGAAGGGATGAGGAACGGCGCACGGCGACCTCCTGACGACGAATTGTGAACTGGGTCACCTTCGAGTTGCCGCGACGTTACGTCCGTGTTTCGCGCTCCCGGAATGGCCGCCGTTCACACATTCACGAACGCCGAAGTGTGCGGACGAGGCCGTTCCCACCGGGTTTCGTGTCTGACCGGCGGGTCCAGGTCCGGTTGGTAACGTCCGCTGCGTGCCGTCCTCCCCGTCCCTGGCCACCGGCCCGCCGACCGCGCCCGCCACCCGGAACCGGCGTGCCGACCTGGTGCTGGTGCTCGCCGCGGTGGCCCTGGCCCTCTGGGTGACCAGCGGGATGTGGCGGGACCCCAACACCCGCACGATCACCGTGAACTCCAGCGACCAGGCGCTCTTCGAGTGGCTGCTGGCCTTCGGCGGGCACGCCGTGACCCACGGGGAGAACCCGCTCTTCACCCACCTCATCAACGTGCCGGACGGGGTGAACCTCGCGGTCAACACCTCGATCACCGCGTACGCGGTGGTCTTCGCGCCACTGACGTACCTGATCGGGCCGCCCGCGACGTTCCTGGTGATCCTCACGCTCAACCTGGCCGCCACCGCGGTGGCCTGGTACTGGCTGCTCAGCCGGCACCTGGTCGCCAGCCGACTGGCCGCCGGGGTCGGTGCTCTCTTCATCGCCTACTGCCCGGCCATGGTGTCGCACGCCAACGCCCACCTGAACTGGACCGCCGGCTGGCTGGTGCCGCTGCTCATCTGGGGCGTGCTCCGGCTGCGCCGCCCCGGGCGCGCCATCGCCGGCGGCGTCGTGCTCGGCGTGCTGGTGGCGGTCGCCTTCTCGATCGCCGCCGAGGGGCTCTTCTTCACGGCGCTGGCGCTCGCCCTGTTCCTGCTGGTGTGGGCCCTGCACCCGGTCCGCCGGGCCGAGGCGCGGGCCGCGCTGCCGAGCTTCCTGCGCGGGCTCGGCGTGACCGCACTCGTCTCCGGGGTGCTGCTGGCGTACCCGCTGTGGCTGCACTTCGCCGGGCCGCAGCGGTTCCACGGCACCGGCTTCGACCCGCTCATCCACTCCGAGGACATCGCGGCCTTCGGGTCGTACCCGCGCCGGTCGCTGGCCGGCTGGGCCGGGCTCGGCACCTCGCTGGCGCCCAACCCGACCGAGGAGAACTCCTTCTTCGGCATCCCGCTGCTGCTGCTCGCCGTGGCCTGCTTCGTCCTGCTCCGGCGGCGCGCCGACCGGGCGTTCCGGGCCACGCTCACCGCGCTCGCCGTGACCGCGCTGGTGTTCGCCGTACTCTCCTGGGGCCCCACGGCCAAATGGAACGGCCACCGCACCGACCAGCTGCTGCCGTTCGGGGTGCTGGACAACCTGCCGGTGATCAACGCGGCGCTGCCGTCCCGGCTCGCCCTGGCGGTGGCCCCGGTGATCGGGCTGCTGCTGGCGTACGCGGTCGACTCGCTGCGCGCCCGGCCGCCCCGGCACCGCTCCACCGAGCTGGTCTGGGCGCTCGGCTTCGCCGCCGCGCTGCTGCCGCTGCTGCCCACGCCGCTGCTGACCAGCGTCCGGGAGCCGGTGCCGGCGTTCATCACCACCGGCGCGTGGCAGCGCTACGTCTCCCCCGGCGGGGTGCTCACCCCGCTGCCGCTGACCGTGGACATCTATCCCGACGGCCAGCGCTGGCAGGCGTACGCCCTGGCGCACCGGCAGGGCGAGTTCCGGATCCCGGCCGGCTTCTTCCTCGGCCCGGGCGGGCCGGACGGCCGGGGCCGGATCGGGCCCGTCCCCCGCACCTTCAGCGCGCTCATGGACCAGGCCGGCCGGACCGGGCTGGTGCCGATCATCACCGAGGGCAGCATCCGGGAGTCCCGGGCCGACCTGCACTACTGGGGGGTCGAGACGGTGGTGCTGGCCGACCGGGTGCACGGGGCGAAGTTCGACGTCGACGAGGAGGCGGTGCGGCGTACCGCCACGGCCCTGCTCGGCCGGCCCGAGCGGGTCGAGGACGTCTGGGTCTGGCGGGTGCCGCCGGCCTGACGGCGACCGGTCACTCCGTTGCTCGCGACCGCCGGGCTCCGCTCCGCCGCACTCCTGGCGCTCGCGACGAGGCTCACACGGTGCCGCCCGGCCCGGCGCGACTAGGCTGGACGGGTGAGCGTGACGACTTCCGGGCTGACCGCCGTCCGTGCCGGCCTGATCGACTACCGGGCCGCCTGGGACGAGCAGCGCCGGGTGCACGAGGCCGTGGTGGCCGGCGAGCAGAGCGACACCGTGCTGCTGCTGGAGCACCCCAGCGTCTACACCGCCGGCAAGCGGACCGAGCCGTGGGACCGGCCGATGGACGGCACCCCGGTGGTCGACGTGGACCGCGGCGGCAAGATCACCTGGCACGGGCCGGGGCAGCTGGTCGGCTACCCGATCGTGAGGCTGCCCGACCCGGTCGACGTGGTGGCGTACGTCCGGCGCACCGAGCAGCTGCTGATCGACGTCTGCGCCGAGTTCGGGCTGGCCGCCGGCCGGGTCGAGGGGCGCAGCGGCGTCTGGGTGCCGGAGGACGACCGGGGGCCGGCCCGCAAGGTCGCCGCCATCGGCATCCGGGTGGCCCGCGGCGTGACCCTGCACGGCTTCGCGATCAACTGCGACTGCGACCTCAGCCACTACGACCGGATCGTGCCGTGCGGCATCCGCGACGCCGGGGTCACCTCGCTCACCGCCGAGCTGGGCCGCTCCGTCACGGTCGCCGACGTGCTGCCGGTGGTCGAGCGGCACCTGCCGACCCTGGTCGCGGTCCAGGACTGACCGGGTGCGGATCGACCTCGTCACCCTCGTCGTCGCCGAGTACAACCCGGCGATCACCTTCTTCACCGAGGTGCTCGGCTTCGAGCTGGTCGAGGACAAGCCCTCGCTGACCAACGACGGCCGGCCGAAGCGCTGGGTGGTCGTCCGCCCGCCGGGCGGCGGGACCGGGCTGCTGCTGGCCCGCGCCGACGGGGAGCGGCAGGCGGCCGCGGTGGGCGACCAGACCCACGGCCGGGTCGGCTTCTTCCTCCAGGTCGACGACTTCGACGCCACCTACCGTCGGATGGTCGAGGCGAAGGTCGAGTTCCTGAAGCCCCCGCGCACCGAGTCGTACGGGCGGGTCGCCGTGTTCCGCGACCTCGCCGGCAACCCCTGGGACCTGCTCGGTCCCGCCTGACGAGGAGAGGACCCACCCCCGATGACCGACGTGATGTCGACCCAGCAAGGGATCGCCGAGGAGCTCCGGGTGCCGGCGACCTTCGACGCCGCCGAGGAGATCGAGCGCCGCGTCGTCTTCCTCGCCGACCGCCTGGTCGACACCGGCCTCACCACGCTGGTCCTGGGCATCAGCGGCGGCGTCGACTCGACCACCGCCGGCCGGCTCTGCCAGCTCGCCGCGGAGCGGGCCCGCGCCGCCGGCCACCCGGCCGTCTTCGTCGCCATGCGGCTGCCCTACGGGGTGCAGGCCGACGAGCACCACGCCCAGACCGCGCTGGAGTTCATCCGTCCCGACCGGGTGCTCACGGTCGACGTCAAGCCGGCCGCCGACGCCGCGCTCGCCGCGCTGGTCGCCGGCGGCCTGACCTTCCGCGACGCCGCGCAGCAGGACTTCGTGCTCGGCAACGTCAAGGCCCGGCAGCGCATGATCGCCCAGTACGCGGTGGCCGGCGCGGAGGGCGGGCTGGTGGTCGGCACCGATCACGCCGCCGAGGCGGTCACCGGCTTCTTCACCAAGCACGGCGACGGCGCGGCGGACCTGGTCCCGCTGACCGGGCTCACCAAGCGGCGGGTGCGGGCGCTGGCCGCGGCGCTCGGCGCCCCCGCCGAGTTGGTCGGCAAGGCGCCCACGGCCGACCTGGAGACCCTGGCCCCCGGCAAGCTCGACGAGGATGCGCTCGGCCTGGCCTACGAGCACATCGACGACTACCTGGAGGGCCGGCCGGTGCCCGCGGAGGTGGAGGCGGCGCTGGTGGCCCGCTACCGCGCCACCGAGCACAAGCGCAGCCTGCCCATCGCGCCCTGACCGGGTCGAGGGGCGGGGACGGCCCCGCCCCTCGACTGGGTCACGGCGTCAGGCGGTGCAGGTCGCGCGGGAAGGCGGTCACCTCCCGCACGTTTGCCGCGCCGGTGAGCCGGGCGACGAAGCGCTCCAGCCCGATGGCGAAGCCCCCGTGCGGCGGCATGCCGTGGCGGAACGCGTCCACGTAGCCGGCGTACGGCTCGACCGGCTCGCCGCGGGCGGCCAGGGCGGCGAGGTAGTCCTCGTACCGGTGCAGCCGCTGCCCGCCGGTGACCAGCTCCATCCCCCGGAACAGCAGGTCGAAGCCGTTGGAGTGGGCCGGCCGCGCCGGGTCCGGGTGCGTGTAGAACGGCCGCTTCGCCATCGGGTACCCGGTGACGAAGAGGAAGTCCGAGCCGTGCTCGCGGAGCGCCCACTCTCCCAGCGCGCGCTCGTGCGCCGGGGCGAGGTCCGGCTCGTCGGCCGGCGCGCCGGCGATCTTCAGCGCCTCGGTGAAGTGCACGGCCGGGATCTCGGCGGGCACCTCGGGCAGGGTGAGCCCGAGGGTGGCGACGGCCACGCCGGCCCGCGCCGCGACCTCGGCCAGCATCCCGGCCAGGGTCTTCCGCAGCGCGGCCATCACGTCCCGGTGGTCGGCCACGAAGCCCAGCTCGACGTCGAGCGACGTGTACTGGGCCAGGTGCCGGACGGTGTCGTGCGGCTCGGCGCGGAACACCGGCCCGACCTCGTAGACCCGCTCGAAGACGCCGACCATGAGCTGCTTGTAGAACTGCGGCGACTGGGCCAGGTACGCGGGCCGGCCGAACCAGTCCAGCGCGAACACGTTCGCCCCGCTCTCGGTGGACGAGGCGACCACCTTCGGCGTGTGGACCTCCACGAACCCGCGGGCGTCCAGGCTGGCCCGGAAGCCGGCGACCGCCGCCGCCGAGATCCGCAGCGCGGCGGAGCGGGTCGGGTGGCGCAGCGCGGTCGGCGCGTGGTCGAGCTGGGTGGGCAGGGTGGCGGTGAGCGCCGGCCGGTACAGGTCGAACGGCGGCGGGACGGCGGGCGGGCCGAGCGGGCGTACCGTCGGCTCGACCAGCTCGACCCCGGCGGGCGCCGTGGCGTTCGCGACCACCGTGCCGGTGACCTCGACGACGGTCTCCTCGGGGAGCGACTCGACGGCCGCGCGCACGGCGGGGTCGGTGACCACCACCTGGGCCAGGCCGGCGGCGTCCCGGACGATCAGGAAGGCCACCGACTTGAGCAGCCGGCGGCGGTGCACCCAGCCGGCGATCCGCACGGTCGCGCCGACATGGTGGGTGAGCTGGGAGGACAGGATGCGTTGCATGGCGGTTACCTCCTTGGTCAATCGCAACGCGATCCCCGGGAGGTGTGGGCGAGCGGGAGCCTCGCGGTGCCACCACACCTTCGCCCCCGCACGCGGGGGCCTCGTTCGTCGCCCGTGACGAGGGCCAGCCGGCGGGGTCTACTGGGCGGCGGACCGCCGTTCTTCCCGCAGCTCGGGAGGGTCTTCGTGGGCCGGCGCCAGACCGCCTTCCAGCACTTCGGCGGCTCTCTGCGCTGGCGGATCGGCCCGCTACTCGGCTCCGTCGCAGCTCTGCCGGCACGCTAGCACCCGTTCCCGGCCCGGTGTGACGGGGTTTTCTGGTCGCTCGTGTCCGGTGTCACAACGTTCGGGGCGTGACGCCCGTCGCCCGACGTTCATCGACGGCCGCCGACCGGCGTAGGCTCGGTTTCGTGACGATCGAGCACTCCGCGCCGACGACCGAGCAGGCAGCGCCAACCGCCACTGTCGCACCTGAGGGGCGGCGCATGCTGCGAATCGAGGCGCGCAACGCCGAGACGCCGATCGAGCGCAAGCCGCCGTGGATCAAGGTCAAGGCCAAGATGGGCCCGGAGTACACCCAGCTGCGCGGGCTCGTCTCGCGCGAGGGGCTGCACACCGTCTGCCAGGAGGCCGGCTGCCCCAACATCTACGAGTGCTGGGAGGACCGGGAGGCCACCTTCCTCATCGGTGGCGACCAGTGCACCCGGCGCTGCGACTTCTGCCAGATCGACACGGGCAAGCCCGCCGAGTTCGACGCCGACGAGCCCCGCCGGGTCGCCGAGTCGGTCGCCGCGATGGGGCTGCGCTACGCCACCATCACCGGCGTGGCCCGCGACGACCTGCCCGACGGCGGCGCCTGGCTCTACGCCGAGACGGTCCGGCAGATCCACGCCCTGCAGTCCGGCTGCGGCGTCGAGCTGCTGATCCCCGACTTCAACGCGGTGCCCGAGCAGCTCGCCGAGGTCTTCGGCGCCCGGCCCGAGGTGCTGGCGCACAACGTGGAGACCGTGCCGCGCATCTTCAAGCGGATCCGCCCGGCCTTCCGCTACGAGCGGTCCCTCGACGTGATCCGCCAGGCGCGCGCCGCCGGCCTGGTCACCAAGAGCAACCTGATCCTCGGCATGGGCGAGGAGCGGGCCGAGGTCTCCCAGGCGCTGCGCGACCTGCACGAGGCCGGCTGCGAGCTGATCACCATCACGCAGTACCTGCGCCCGTCCCCCCGGCACCACCCGGTCACCCGCTGGGTCAAGCCGGAGGAGTTCGTCGAGCTGCGCGAGGAGGCCGAGGAGATCGGCTTCGCCGGCGTGATGAGCGGCCCGCTGGTGCGCTCGTCGTACCGGGCCGGGCGGCTCTACCAGCAGGCGCTCGCCGCCCGCGACGAGGTCGTGGCCGCCGGCTGAGGCCGGCCGTCCACCGCGTCACCCACCGCCGGCCGCCCGCCGGATGCCATGATCCCAGGGATGACCGCCGGGGTACGCCAGGAGCCGCGCGAGGCCACCCGCCCGCGCACGCCCCGGCGTACCCGGCTGCCGGCGCTGCTCGCCCTGCTGGTCGGGCTCGCCGGGATCGGCTACCGGCTGGCGCTGCTGCTCGCCGACGTGCCGCCCACCAACAGCGACGAGGCGACCATGGGGCTGGCCGCCCTGCACATCGCCCGCGGTGCGGACTTTCCGGTCTGGTTCTACGGCCAGGCGTACATGGGCACGCTGGAGGCGTACCTGGCCGCGCCGCTGGTCGCCCTGGCCGGGCCCTCGGTGCTCGCCCTCCGGCTGCCCACCCTGGCGCTCTACGCCCTCTTCCTCGCCCTGTCCTGGCGACTCACGCGTCGGCTCGGCGGTGACCGCTGGTACGCCCTGCTGGTCGTCGCCGTGCTCGCGCTCGGGGCCGACCGGGTGGTGAAGAACCAGCTGATCGCCGGCGGCGGCTACCCGGAGCTGAACCCCGCCGCCGCGGCGCTGGCGCTGCTCACGGTGGGGCTGTGCGCCGGGGGCTCGGGAGCGCGGCTGCCCCGCTGGGCGGGCTGGGGGCTCGTCGCCGGGCTGCTGCTCTGGGTCGACCCGCTGATCCTGCCGTTCGTGCTGGCCCTCGGGGCGGCGCTGGTGGGGTGGCGCCGGCGCGAGCTGGTCGGGCGGGCCGGGGCGGCCCTGGCGGGAGGCCTGCTGCTGGGCGCGGCGCCGATGCTGCTGGACAGCCTCCGGCACGGCCGCAACCCGCTCGCCGCCGTGCTGGCCGCCAGCGGCGCCGACGCGGCGGCGAGCTGGGGCGAGCGCCTGCACGGCGGGCTGGTGCTCGGGCCGCCGCTGGCCCTCGGCTTCTGCTCCCCCGGCCGCTGTGCCGGATGGCAGCTCTGGTGGGCGCCGACGTTCCTTGCCCTGCTGCTGCTCGCGGCGATCACCGCCTGGCGCACCCTCCGCCGCCCCGTCCCGCTCGCGTCGCCCCCGGCACCCACGGATCTTGGCGAGCTTCCGTTCGCTGCGAACGACGACTCTCCACGATCTGGCGACGATCCCGCCGGCTCGCCGGGCCGGCGGGTGTCAGCGGCGGTGCGGCTCGCGCTGCTCGGCGCGGCGGCGGCGGTGCTGGCGGCGTACGCGCTGAGCAACGCGGCCGGGCGGGCCCCGATGGAGAGCGCCCGTTACCTCTCGGTCCTCGCGGTCGCCACGCCCGCCCTGCTCTGGCCCCTCCGGTCCGCCGCCCGCCGGGCCGGCCTCTGGCCACGACCCGCCGGGCCGCCCCACCGCCCCGGCGAGCTGACGGGATCCGACCGGCCTGGCGACCGCCACGTCGGCGAGCCGGAGTCGATCAGTCGGACCGCGGGCGGCCGGAAGCGGATCCGGGCGGCCGGGGTGGCGGCGGTCGCGGTGCTGGCGGGGATGCTGGGTACCGGGGCGGTCGCCACGGCCGGCGCGGTCGGGACCGTGCCCGCCACCCACGCGGAGGCCGACCGGCACCGGATGCTCGTCGACGCCCTCGGCGACCTGAACCTGCGCCACGTCCGCGCCGGCTACTGGACCTGCAACCGGCTCGCTTTCGCCAGCGGCGAGGAGGTGCGCTGCGCGGTGGTCGACGACGATCTGCGCCCCGGGTTCGACCGGCTGCCCGAATACCGGCGGGCGGTGGACGCCGACCCGGGCGCGGCCTGGGTGGCCCCGGCCGGGTCGCCGCTGGCCGCCCGACTGGACGGGCGGCTCGGGCCCGGCCCGGACGGGCTCAGGGTGGTCGACGTCCCGGGCTGGCGGATCTACCTGCCCCGTCGCTGAGCCGGCGTGGCGGGTGGCGCCGGGTCGAGCAGGCCGAGGCGGTGGGCCAGCGCGGCGGCCTCCACCCGGTTGGTCACGTCCAGCTTCGCGATGATCCGGGACACGTGCACGCTCGCCGTCTTCGGCGAGATGAAGAGCCGCTCGGCGATCCGGCTGTTGCTGTGCCCCTCGGCGACCAGCCGGAGCACCTCCTGCTCGCGGCTGGTCAGCAGGTCCGGGCCGGGCCGGCCGGCGCCCCGCAGCCCGACCCGCCGGGCCAGGGTGGCGGCCTGCTCCTTCAGCGGGGCCGCGCCGAGCGCGGTGGCGATGTCCGCGGCCTCGCGGACGGCGGCGGCCACCTCGTCCCGCTCACCGGCCGCCGCGGCGGCCTCGGCCAGCGCGAGCAGTGCCCGGCCCAGCGGGTACGGCTGCCCGACCGCCCGCCACCCCGCCACGGCCGCCCGCCAGGCCGGCAGCGCCCCACCCGGCCGCTCGGCCGGAGCGAGGGCCGTGCCGGCACCCCCGTCGGCGGCGGGGGTGACGCCGGTGAGGATCGCGGTGACCTGGGCGGCGTGCGCCTGCTCCGCCGGAAAGCGGGCGGGCAGCACGGCGGCCAGCGCGGCCACCTCGGCGGCCAGCGCGGCGTCGCCGACGAGCGCCGCGGCGCGGGCCGCCGCGCTGAGCACCGGCCAGCCCTCCCGGGGCAGGTCGACCAGGCGCTCGTCGGCCAGGGCGGCCCGGCTCGCGGCGAGCGCGGCCACCTTGTCGTCCGCCGCCAGGGCGGCCTCGACGCGCAGTTCGTGCAGCGGCAGCCGGTGGTTCGGCCACAGGTACGGCCGGGCCAGGAAGGCCAGCGCCCGGCCGACCACCTCGTCGGCGGCGGGATGCGCGCGGGCCAGCCGCAGACCGGCCCGGAGCTGGAGCCAGTGCAGCCCGGAGACGCCCGGCGGGTCGATCCGGGCCGCCTCGGCGCAGGCCGCGTCGGCCTCGTCCCAGCGGCCCAGTGCGATCAGCGCCTCGGCCCGGTTCGACAGCAGGTACGCCCCGGTGGAACGGCTGATCCCCACCCGCCGCGCCTCGCTCACGCCGGCGGCGGCGGCCTCCTCGCTCTCGCCGTAGCGGCCCAGCTCGTAGAGCACGTCGGAGAGATACACCAGCGCGCTGACCAGCGCCGGCGCGTTGCCGGTGGTCCGGGCGAGGGCCTCGGCCCGGCGCAGCTCGGCCAGCCCCAGGTCGGGCGCCTTGTCGGTGCGGCAGAGCAGGGCGATCCGGGTGGGCAGCAGGGCCACGTCCTCGCCGATCGCCTCGGCGGCGGCCATCGCCTCGTCGGCCACCGAGGCGGCCTGCGCAGGGTCGATCTTGACCAGGTGCGCCGCGATGTCGGCGAGCAGCCGCACCCGCTCCGGCGCGTCCGCCAGCCCGCCCGCCAGCCGGTACGCCTCGCGCACCTCGGCGGTGCCGTCGCTCTTGCCGAGCAGCGCGAGCAGCCGGCCCCGCCGGTGGTGCAGGCGGGCGGCGCGCAGCGGCTCGGCGGCGGTGTCGACCTCGGCCAGCCCGGCCCGGGTCAGGGTGAGCGCCCGGCTGTAGTCGCCCGCCGTGGTCGCCGCCGCCATGGTCTCCTCCAGCACCCGCAGGTGGTCCATGCCGAGGCGGTCGGCCGCGTCGGGCACCAGCTCCCACAGTTCGAGGACCCGTTCCAGCAGCCGGCTCTGCTCGGCGTACGCGTACCGGTCGCCCGCCGCGCCGGCGGCCTCCCGGGCGGCGATCAGCGCGCGCGGGTGGTCGTGTGCCGCGTACCAGTGGTGGGCGATCTCGGCCGGGGCGCGCCCGGCGGCCACCAGGTGCGGCTGCGCCTCGATGGCGGCGGCGTACCGGGCGTGCAGCCGGGCGTGCTCGCCGGGGAGCAGGTCGTCGTGGACGGCCTCGCGCACCAGCGCGTGCCGGAACTCGTAGTCGCCGTCCGGGTCGGCCACCACGAGCTGGCCGGCCACGGCGGCGCGCAGCGCGTCCTCCAGCTCGTTCTCGGGCAGGCCGGCCACCTCGGCGAGCAGCTGGTGGGCGAAGCGGGTGCCACCGGCGGCGGCGATGCGCAGCACCCGCTGGGCCGGCTCGGGCAGCCGGTCCACCCGGGCCAGCAGCAGGTCGCGCAGCGTCTCCGGGAGCACCGCGCAGCCGACCGGGTCACCGGCCGCGGCCAGCTCCTCGATGAAGAACGGATTGCCCTGGGTACGTCCGTGCACGTCGTCGACGGCGCGGGGCCCCGGCTCGACGCCGAGCAGGTCGGCGAGGATGACCGCGGTGCCGTCCCGGTCCAGCCGGCCCACCTCGACCCGGCTCACGCCCCGGGCCCGGTCCAGCTCGGCGAGGAAGGGGCGCAGCGGGTGGCCGCGGTGCAGCTCGTCGGTGCGGTAGGTGCAGACCAGCAGCAGGCGGGTGGACCGGGCCGCCCGGACCAGGAAGTCGATCAGGTCCCGGGTGGACCGGTCGGCCCAGTGCAGGTCCTCGATGAGCAGCACCAGCGGCCGCTCCTCGGCGAGCCGCCGGAACAGGTCCGCGACCAGGTCGAACAGGTAGCCGCGCGGGGTGTCGGAGACGGGCAGGCCGATCGTCGCGGCGGCCCCGGCCGGCACCCGGGCCAGCTCGGGCAGCAGCCGGGCGAACTCCGCCTCGTAACCGGCGAAGGCGGCCGGGCCGTCGTGGCGCAGCACGTCGCGCAGCGCGGCGGCGAACGGCGCGAAGGGCAGGCCGGCCTCGCCGAGTTCCAGGCACTGGCCGATGAGCAGCCGCGCACCGGTCGCGGTGGCGTGCGCCCCGAACTCCTCCAGCAGCCGGGTCTTGCCGACCCCGGCCTCACCGCCCACCAGGACGGTCGCCGGGTCCCCGGCCCGGGCCCGGCCGAGCGCCTCGCGCAGCCCGGTCAGCTCGGACTGGCGGCCGACGAGGACGGTGCTGGCGGCGCGTGGGGTCACGCCGTCGAGCATGCCATGGCGTACGCCGGCGCCGTCCCGGCCGACCGGCCGGTTCCCCGCCGGCCCGGCCGCCCCCGTGACGGCCGGACCGACGTGCGTGGAACCCGACCCGGCCGCACCACCCCGGTCCTGGACGGCCGGACCGACGTGCGTGGAACCCGACCCGGGTGGGCCGGTCGGGTCCGGGGCGGGCGGTGCGGCGCCCGGGTGCGCCGGCAGCGCCGCGGCGGTCACCGGCGGGCGTCGGAGACGCGGGCGTTGTGCTGCCGGCGGCCCAGCCAGCCGCGCGGGTGGCGACGGGGCAGGGACCGGGCGAGCCGGTCGCGGGCCGCGTCGGCCTGCAGCTCGGAGGCGTGGCTGCGGTGGATGCTGAGGAGCAGGTCTGCGTCGTTGCCGAACATCTCGGTTCTCCTGTCGTGCGGTGTCTGTCGCTGTCGACACTGACTTTCCGCGCGAAGGTGCCCCCGGGGCATGGGTGCGCTGCCTGATCTTCGACCGTTTCCCCTCCTTACCCGGGAGCCTCAGCGGCCCCGCGGCGACGTAAGGTACTCAGCCGCGCGGCGGAGGGGCGGCCACGGATCAACGGGCTGCGCGGCGACCACTAGACTCTGCAGCATGGCAAAGCCCCAGGAGAAGGTCTCGTTCGGCCAGCGGCTGAAGCAGATCGGGATGGTGTTCCAGTTCACCGCCAAGCAGGACCGGTGGTTCGCGCCGCTGACCGCGGCGGCGGTGCTGATCCCGCTCGCGCTCACCGTGGTGGCGGTGCTCCTCTGGGGCTGGATCTGGCTGCCGATCGGCATCCTGTTCATCCTGCTCGCCGTGCTGATCGTGCTCAACCTGCGGTCCAACAAGGCGATGATGAACGCGGCCGAGGGGCAGCCCGGCGCGGCGGCCCAGATCATGGAGAGCATGCGCGGCGACTGGCGGGTCACGCCGGCCGTCAGCTCCACCACCCAGATGGACATGGTGCACCTGGTGATCGGCCGCCCGGGCGTGATCCTGCTGGCCGAGGGCAACCCGCAGCGGGTGCGCGGCCTGCTCGGCCAGGAGAAGCGCCGGCTGGCCAAGGTGATCGGCTCCGCGCCGCTGCACGACTACGTGATCGGCCAGGGCGAGGGCGAGCTGCCGATCCGCAAGCTGCGGATGACGCTGATGCGGCTGCCCCGCAGCCTCGCCCCGAAGGACGTCAACGCCCTCGACAAGCGGCTCAAGGCGCTCACCGCCCGCCCGCAGATGCCCAAGGGCGCGATCCCGAAGAACATGCGGCCGCCGCGGGGTGCGTTCCGCCAGACCCGGGGTCGCTGACCCCCGTCGTACGCGAGAAGGAGCCGGTCCCGCGCGGGGCCGGCTCCTTCGTCGTGCGGGCCGGGGTCAGCGGCGGGCGGCGCGCGGGGCGTCGGCGATGACCGACCCGGTGAGCCGGTCGTGCAGGCCGCGCCGGTTCTCGTCCATGATCAGGGCGGGCACCACGACGGCCAGCAGCACGCCGCGCAGCAGCGCCCGGACCGGGCCGATCCGGCCCCCGTCGGCCCAGGACAGGCAGCGGATCCGGGTGAGGTACATGCCGGGGGTCTGGGCGAAGAGGCCGAGGAAGAAGCCGTACTCAAGGATCAGCACCAGGACCGGGGCCCAGCCGTCCCGGACCGGGTTGGCGAAGATGTTGGCGATCAGCAGGCAGAGCAGCCAGTCGACGAGCAGCGCGCCGAAGCGGCGGCCGAGGCTCGGGGGCGTGAAGGTCGGGTCCGCGGCGGGCGGCACCGGCACGGCGGCGGTATCGGTCACAGCGGCCAGGGTAGCCAGCGGCCGCCGCGGCGGCGGGAGCGCCGCGGCGGGCAGGGGTGCCGGTCACTGCCCGGTACGGCGGTTCGGCGCCCAGCGGGGAACAGGACCAACCGCGCAGACGGCGACGGACCGGCACAGCGGGAGGGTCGGAGCCGCGTGCCGGAGGCGGCTGAGCGGCCGGGATGACGCTCCGCGAGGGACGTAACACGGCGGAAACAGACGAGACACGGCCGGGCAACCCCGCGGCCATAGCGTCGTCAGGAAGACAGCGACCGGAGTGGACCCGCCAGGAGGACCTGTGTTCGCCAATCCCGAGGAACTGCTGCGCTACCTCGCCAACGAGGACGTGAAGTTCGTCGACGTTCGTTTCTGTGACCTGCCCGGCGTGATGCAGCACTTCAACCTGCCGGTGGAGTCCGTCGACGACAGCCTGTTCACCGACGGCCTCGCCTTCGACGGCTCATCCATCCGCGGCTTCCAGGCGATCCATGAGTCGGACATGCTGCTGCTGCCCGACGTCGCGACCGCGTTCATCGACCCGTTCCGGGCGCAGAAGACGTTGGCGTTGAACTTCTTCATCCACGACCCGTTCACCCGCGAGGCCTACTCCCGGGACCCCCGCAACGTGGCCAAGAAGGCCGAGGCGTTCCTCGCCGCCAGCGGCATCGCCGACACCGCCTACTTCGGCGCCGAGGCCGAGTTCTACATCTTCGACTCCATCCGCCACGAAACCTCCGCCCACCAGTCGTTCTACTACATCGACTCGATCGAGGGCGCCTGGAACTCCGGCCGCGACGAGCCCGGCGGCAACCGCGGCTACAAGACCGCCTACAAGGGCGGCTACTTCCCCGTCCCACCGGTCGACCACTACGCCGACCTGCGCGACAGCATCGTGCGCCGCCTGGTCGACACCGGCTTCACCGTCGAACGCTCACACCACGAAGTCGGCACCGCCGGCCAATCAGAGATCAACTACAAGTTCTCCACCCTGCTGCACTCCGCCGACCAACTGCAGCTGTTCAAGTACATCGTCAAGAACGAGACCTGGGCCAACGGCAAAACCGCCACGTTCATGCCCAAACCCCTGTTCGGCGACAACGGCTCCGGCATGCACACCCACCAGAGCCTCTGGCTCAACGGCGAGCCCCTGTTCTACGACGAGACCGGCTACGCCGGCCTGTCCGACACCGCCCGCTGGTACATCGGTGGCCTGCTGCACCACGCCCCGTCGCTGCTGGCCTTCACCAACCCGACGGTCAACTCCTACCGCCGGCTCGTGCCGGGCTTCGAAGCCCCGGTCAACCTGGTGTACTCGCAGCGCAACCGCTCCGCCTGCACCCGCATCCCCGTCACCGGCGCCAACCCCAAGGCCAAGCGGGTCGAGTTCCGCGTCCCCGACCCCTCCAGCAACCCGTACCTGGCGTTCTCCGCGATGATGATGGCCGGCCTCGACGGCATCAAGAACAAGACCGAACCCCCCGCGCCCATCGACAAGGACCTCTACGACCTGCCCCCGGAGGAATGGGGCGACGTCAAGCAGGTCCCCGGCTCCCTGCCGGAAGTCCTCGACGCCCTCGAAGCCGACCACGACTACCTCCTCGACGGCGGCGTCTTCACCCCCGACCTCATCTCCACCTGGGTGTCCTGGAAGCGGGCCAACGAGGTCGACCCCGTGCGCCTGCGCCCCACCCCGCACGAGTTCGCCATGTACTTCGACTGCTGAGCTCCTCAGCGCGACACGCTCCACAGCACCGGCCGGGCCGGCTCCGCGACAGCGGGGCCGGCCCGGCCGGTTCGCGCACCACGTCAGCGGGGGGTGCGGCGGGCCCGGAGCACGGTCACCACCACGACCGCCACCACCAGCGCGGTCATGAGGATCGCCCCCGGCGCCTTGGTGAACCGGGCCAGGTTGGTGCCGTCGGGCAGGGCGAGCAACGAGGCCCCCGCGCAGGGCGCCACGAACCACACCGTCCGGGCCACGGCGACCGTCGCCACCGCGAGCAGGGCCAGCGGCCACGTCGCGTACCAGGGGTGGAAGGCCGGGGCGAGCAGCACGGTGGCGGCCAGCGCCAGGCCGGCACCGGTCAGGACAACCCGGGGCCGGGCGGCGGAAAGGCGGGCCGCCCGCTGCCGGACGTCGCCCAGCCGGCGCAACGCCGTCCAGGCCCGCCACCAGAGGACCACCAGCAGCACGGCGAGCACGGCGAGCGCGACCGCCCGGACCACCGGCACGGCCTGCGGATCCCGGCCGGCCAGGCCGCCCGCGTAGTCGACCACCAGACCGATCGCGGTCGGTGGGGACGTCCACTGCTCGGAGTCGCCGCTGCGGGCCAGGCCGCGCACCCAGCCGAGACCCAGACCGGTGGCCAGGCTGGTGGCCGCCAGCGTGGCCAGCACTCCCCCGGCCAGCCAACCGCCGTCGCGCAGCAGCGCGCGCCAGGTGTAGCGGCCCAGCACGGCGGCCAGCACCGCGAACGGCAGCACCACCACGGCGACCGCCTTCACGGCCACGGCCAGCCCGAACAGCACCCCGGCCACGACCAGCGCCCGCGGCCGGCCCGGCCGGCGGACCAGCACCAGCAGGCCGAACAGCAGCAGCCCGAGGCCCACGGCGTCGTTGTGCGCGCCGGCCACCAGGTGCACCCCCACCAGCGGGCAGGCCAGCGCCAGCCAGGCCGCCCGCCGGCTGGGCACCCCGACGGCCCGGGCCAGCCCGGGCAGGCACAGCGCCGCCAGCAGCACCCCGGCCAGGGCCACCACGCGCAGCAGCACGATCGCGCCGACCAGGCCGCCCCCGAGCAGCACGGCCAGGCCGGCGAGCAGCACGAAGAACGGCCCGTACGGAGCCGGAGTGTCCCGCCAGATCGGCGACACGCTCTCCGTCCACGGGCAGCCGGCCGCCGCCACACCGACCCGGTAGGGATCGGCGCCGTGCGTCCAGGACCAGCCCTGGCAGGCGTACGAGTAGACGTCCCGGCTGCCGAACGGCGGCGCGGCCAGCAGCGGGAGCAGCCAGAGCCCGGCGGTCAGGTACGCCCACCGGCCGGACGGGGCGCCCCAGCGCAACGACCACCAGGCACCGACCAGCAGCACCGTGCCGACCAGCCAGCAGCCGAGCACCACCGGCCCGTGCGGGGCGCGCCAGGCGTCGCCGAGGCTGGTCACGGCGGGGGTGTCGGGCAGCGCGCCGCCGAGCCAGCCGGCGACGGTCAGCAGCACGGCGCCGGCGAGTCCGGCGTACCGGGCGACCGCGGCGGCCACCGGCCGGACCGGTCCGTCGGGCAGCGCGCCGGGCTCGCTCACCGGCACCTCTCTCAGTCGGCTCCTCGGTCGGCGGGGACCGGCCGGCGGGCCGCCCGAGCCGAACGTACCAACCGGACCACCACCACGATCACCAACAGCGTCATGAGGGGCGCACCCGGCATCTTGCTCCACCGGGGCAGGCCGGTGCCGTCGGCCAGGACCAGGAACGACGAGACCAGCGCCACCAGCGCGAACCAGCCGGTCCGGCGGGCGGTGGCGGCGAGCACGGTGAGCGGCCAGATCCAGTACCAGGGGTGGAACAGCGGCGACAGCGCGACCGTCGCGGTCAGCGCCAGGCCGGCGTGCCAGAACGGCTCCCCCCGGCGCAGCGCCCGGAACCAGAGCCAGACCAGCACCCCCACCAGGACCACCACGGCGATCCCCCGGGTGACCGGCAGCGCGTCGATGTGCGCGCCGAAGATCGCCGCGACGTACCCGGCGGTCTGCCCGACCGCGGTGGGCGGCGAGGTCCAGGCCACCACGAGCCCGCCCTGTTCGAGGCCGCTGACGAAGCCGAAGTCGAGGCCCGCGGCCAGGGTCACGGCCACCACGGTGGTCACGGCCGCGCCGACCACCCACGCGCCGTCGCGGACCAGCGCCCGGATCCGGTACGGCCCGACGATCGCGGCCAGCGCGGCGAACGGCACCACGACCAGCGCGGTGACCTTGACGGCGGCGGCCAGGCCGAGCAGCAGCCCACCGGCGAGCAGCGGCAGCGGCCGGCCCGGCCGGGCCGCCACCACGGCCAGCCCGGCGACGAGCAGGCCCACCATGAGCGCGTCGTTGTGTGCCCCGGAGATCAGGTGCACGGGCACCAGCGGGCAGGCCAGCGCCAGCCAGAGCGCCCGCTGCGGCGGCACCCCGCAGCGGCGGGCCAGCACCGGCAGGGCCCAGGCGGTCAGCCCCACCCCGGCGACCGCGAGCAGCCGGAACAGCGCCACGCTGCCGGCCAGCGACCCGGCGGCCGACACCACGGCCCCGGAGAGCACCACGAACAGCGGCCCGTACGGCGCCGGGGTGTCCCGCCAGATGTAGGAGATGGTGTCCAGCCACGGGCAGGGCAGCGCCGACACGCCCTGCTCGTACGGGTTGATCCCGGCCGAGTAGCTGGCACCCTGGCAGGCGTAGGCGTAGGCGTCCCGGCTGCCCAGCGGCGGCGTGAACAGCATCGGCAGCACCCAGAGGGCGACCGTGACGAGCACCCAGCGGGTCGACGGGGCCCGGTCGCGCAGCGACCACCAGGCCCCGGCCAGCAGGGCGGTGCCGACCAACCAGAGAGCGATGATCAGGGGCCCGTTCGGGCCCTGCCAGATGCTGACCGGGGTGGGGCGCAGGTCACCGTGCGGCAGCGCGCCGCCGAGGTAGGCGGCCACGGCGAGCAGCACCGAGCCCGCCAGGCCGATCCAGCGCGAGAGGTGGTGAGGCACGCCGGACATGCTGCCAGTACGGTGGGTCGCGATCAGGAGGTGGGCATGCGGGGCGGTCGGGTGGTGGCGGTGTCCGCCGCGTCGGCGCTGGTCCTCGCCGTGCTGTATCTCACCCTGCCGGCCACCGGCTCGGATCTGTCCGCCCAGGTGGCCCGGGCCGGCTTCTTCGCTGAGCACGGGCCCGCCCTGGTCGACCTGCGCTGGTACGGCGGCGTCCACCCGTGGGGCTACAGCCTGGTCTCGCCGCCGCTCATGGCCCTGCTCGGGGTCCGCCCGACCGGCGCGCTCACCCTGCTCGCCTCGGCCACCGCGTTCGCGGCCCTGCTGGTCCGGACCCGGGTGCCCCGGCCGCTGCTGGGCAGCCTCGTCGGAGTGCTCACCATCGCCGGCAACCTGGTCTCCGGCCGGGTGACGTACGCCCTCGGGGTCACCTTCGGCCTGGCCGCGCTGCTCGCGCTGACCCTGCCCACCGGGGCTGCCGGCCGCGCCCGGTGGTGGCGTCCCGTGCTGGCCGTCCTGGCCGCCCTGCTCGCCTCGGCGACCAGCCCGGTGGCCGGGCTCTTCGTCGGCCTGGCCGGGGTCGCGCTGCTGCTCACCCGCCGGTACGCCGACGGCCTGCTCCTCGCGGTGCCGGCCGCCGCCCCGCTCGCCGTGACCGGACTGCTCTCCGGCGAGGGCGGCTGGATGAACATCAGCCGTACCGACACCCTGCACGCCGTGGTGACGAGCCTCCTGGTGGCCGCGCTGGTGGCCCACCGGCCGGTGCGGGTCGGCGCGCTGCTGTCGGCGGCCGGGGTGCTGGCCGCCGCGCTGCTGCACACCCCGGTCGGGTTGAACGCCGCCCGCCTGGTGGTGATGTTCGCGCTGCCCGTGCTGGCCGCGTCCGCGACGCTCCCCCGCCGTCTGACCGCCCGGCGGGCCGGACGCGACCTGCGCAGCTCGGCGAACGGGTCGACGCCGGCACGACGGCGGACGGCGCTGGCGGTGGCGCTGGCCGCGCTGCTGGCGGCGGTCTGCGTGTGGCAGCCGCCCGTGGTCACCGCGGACCTGGCCAGCGCGGACGACCCCACGGCCGATGCCGCGTACTTCGCGCCGCTGCGGGCGGAGCTGGACCGGCGCGGGCTCACCGGGCGGGTGGAGGTGCCGCCGACCCGCAACTACTGGGAGGCCGCCCATCTCGGCGAGGTGCCGCTGGCCCGGGGCTGGCTGCGCCAGGCCGACATCGCCCGCAACCCGCTCTTCTTCACCACCGTTCCCGGCGCGCCCGGCACCGGGGTCCCGCTGACCGCCGACGCCTACCGCACCTGGCTGGCCGAGAACGCGGTGCAGTACGTCGCCGTGCCCGACGTCGAGCTGTCCTGGGTGGGACGGCCCGAGGCGGAGCTGGTCCGGGCCGGCCTGCCGTACCTCACCGAGGTCTGGTCGGACCCGCACTGGCGGCTCTACGCGGTGGCCGACCCGACCCCGCTGGTCGGCGCGCCCGGGGAGCTGGTCCGCCAGGACGCCGCCACGGTGACCTTCCGCGCGCCCGGCCCCGGCCCGGTGCCCCTGCGGGTACGCCACGACCGCTGGTTGACCGTCTCCGGCGGGGCCACCCTCGCCTCCGACGGCGAATGGACGACAGCGACGGTGCCACGCGCCGGCACCTACACCCTCGGCAGCTGACCGAACTGGTCCCCTGAGCCCCGTCGGCACCTACCCGCAGCGCTGAGCCGGTGGGGTGCCGTGAGCCGCTACGAACCTGATGACGTGGATGAGTCATCTCGACCAGGGCACAGGAGCTGACGCGAGGTGACTCACCCGCGTCATCACGTTTGTAGGCGCGGGCCCGGAGGCGGGCGGGCGGCCCGGCCGGGCACAGGCGAGCGGCTTTCGAGCTGATGTCGCTGACGACTCATCCCTGCCGGAGCGTCCCGGCCGGGGGGGCCGAGTTGGGCGCCGCGGCCGAGTCGATCACGACATCAGCTCGAAAGGCCCACGCGAGCACTCCTCGCTCGCCGGCACGCCACTCGACGTGCGAGGACGAAGCAGCGACAGCGAGCCAAGCCGCCACCTGCCGGCGTGTAGTGAGGGACGACCGGCGGCAGGACCGGCCGGCCGCAGGCCACGATCGGCGTGCCGCACCTGGCAATCGGCGGTCGAACCGCCGCCCAGGCTATGACCGGCGCAGCTGCCGACCAGCCGCGGCGCAACCACCGGCCGGGGTGAGTCAGGTCAGGACGGGGCGTCGAGCACCCGCTCCATGGCGGCCCGGGCGCGGCGGCCGGTCCGCAGGTACTCGTCGAGGAACTCGCCCGGGTCGTCGCCGCCGAGCAGCCGCACGACGCCGGCCAGCTCCACCCCGTGCCGGGGCAGTTGGTCCCCGGCCCGGCCACGGACCAGCATCAGCGCGTTGCGGACCTGGGCGGCGAGCGTCCAGCCGGCCGCCATCTCGGCCGCGTCCTCGGGATCGACAAGACCGGCGTCACGGGCCGCGGCCAGCGCGCCGAGGGTGCTCGTGCCGCGCAGCGCGGGCAGCCGGCCGGCGTGCCGGAGCTGGAGCAGCTGCACGGCCCACTCCACGTCGGCCAGCCCGCCCCGCCCCAGCTTGGTGTGGGTGGCCGGGTCGGCGCCCCGGGGCAGCCGTTCGGTCTCCACCCGGGCCTTGATCCGGCGGATCTCCACCACCTGCTCGCGGGTCAGGCCGTCGGCCGGGTAGCGCACCGGGTCGACCATCGCCTCGAACTCGGCGCCCAGGTCGGCGTCGCCACAGACGAACCGGGCCCGCAGCAGCGCCTGCGCCTCCCACACCTTGGACCAGCGGGCGTAGTACTGGGCGTACGCGGCGAGGCTGCGCACCAGTGGGCCCTGCCGGCCCTCGGGGCGCAGGTCGGCGTCGACCCCGAGCGGCGGGTCGGGGGCGGGAGCGGAGAGCAGGCGGCGCAGCTCCTCGGCTACGGCGTGGGCGGCGGCGGCCGCGGCCTGCTCATCCGCGCCCTGGGGCGGGTCGTAGACGAAGAGCACATCGGCGTCGGAGAGGTAGTTCGACTCGCGTCCGCCGAGCCGGCCCATGCCGATGACGGCGAAGCGCAGGCCGGGCGGCCCCGGCTGGGCGGCCCGGGCGGTGCGCAGCGCGGCGGCCAGGGTGGCGTCGGCGACGTCGGAGAGGGCGGCCCCGACCGCCGTGACGTCCGCCAGGGTGGGCACCCGCCCGCCGCCGTCCGGCGACCGTGGGGTGAGCGGGGCGAGCGCACCGGCCCGGCTGAGCACGTCGGCGCAGGCCAGCCGGACCAGCTCCCGGCGGCGCAGCGCGCGGACGGCGCGGGTGGCCTCGACCGGGTCGTCGTGCCGGGTCGCGGCGGCCGTGAAGCCCTCGCCGAGCACCTCGCGCGGGCGGGGGGTCAGCTCGGTGTCCTCGGCCAGCAGCCGCAGCGCCTCGGGCTCCCGGGCCAGCAGGTCGGCCGAGTACCGGGAGGAGGAGAGCACCCGGGCCAGCCGGCGAGCCACCGGGCCGGAGTCGCGCAGCAGGCGCAGGTACCAGGGGGTGCTGCCGAGCTTGTCGGAGACCTGCCGGTAGTTGAGCAGCCCCCGGTCCGGCTCGGGCGCGTCGGCGAACTCGCTGAGCAGCACCGGCAGCAGGGTGCGCTGGATCGCGGCGGTGCGGCTCACCCCGCCGGTGAGCGCCTGGAGGTGGCGCAGTGCTCCGGCCGGATCGGCGAAGCCGAGGATCTCCAGCCGGTGCCGCGCCGCCTCCGGGGTGAGCCGCAGCCCCTCGGCGGGCACCCGGGCGACCGACTCCAGCAGCGGCCGGTAGAGCAGTTTGGCGTGCAGCCGGCGTACCTCGGTGGCGTGGGTGACCCACTCGGCGCGGAACTCCTCGACGGCGCTGCGGCCCGGGGTGGCGGCGTAGCCGAGCGCGGCGGCCAGCCAGCGCAGCGCGGCCGGCTCGGTCGGCACGGTGTGGGTGCGGCGCAGGCCCTGGAGCTGGAGGCGGTGCTCGACGCCGCGCAGGAAGCGGTAGCCGCGCAGCAGCGCCTCCCCGTCGGCGCGGCCCACGTAGCCGCCGGCGACCAGGGCGCGCAGCGCCGGGATGGTGCCCGGCGCCCGCAGCGACTCGTCGACGCGGCCGTGCACGAGCTGGAGCAGCTGGACGGCGAACTCGATGTCGCGCAGCCCGCCCGGGCCGCGCTTGATCTCGCGTTCCAGCTCCTTCGGCGGGATGTGGTCGATGATCTTCCGGCGCATCGCCCGGACGTCCTCGACGGCCTCCGGCCGCTCGGCGGCGGTCCAGACCAGCGGGGCGAGCGCGTCGATCCACTCGCGGGCCAGCGCCAGGTCGCCGGCCGCCGGCCGGGCCTTGAGCAGCGCCTGGAACTCCCAGGTGCGGGCCCAGCGCCGGTAGTAGGCCAGGTGGCTGGCGAGGGTGCGGACCAGCGGCCCCCGGTTGCCCTCGGGACGCAGCGCGGCGTCGACCGGCCAGGCGACCAGCCCGCAGATGTGGATCAGCCGGGTGGCGACCTGGGTCGCGGCGGCCAGGTCGTCGTCGGTGGCGGCCACGAAGATGACGTCGACGTCGGAGACGTAGTTCAGCTCGTCGCCCCCGCACTTGCCCATCGCCACCACGGCCAGCCGGGGCCGGGGCGTGCCCTCGGGCAGCTCGTCGGCGGCGATGTCGTAGGCGGCGGCCAGGGTGGCGTCGGCGAGCCGGGACAGCGCCGCCATGGTCTGCTCCAGGCCGCGGCCGCCGGTCAGGTCGGCCGCCGCGATCCGCAGCAGCGCCAACCGGTACGCCTGCCGCAGCGCCGGGACCGGGCCCGTGGCGGCGGTCAGCCGGGCGGCCGTGGCCAGGTCGAGCCTGCCGTCGGCGGAGGGCGCCAGCCCGTCCGCCTCGGTGGCCAGCACGGGCCACTGGTCGGGGTTGGCCACGAGGTGGTCGCCGAGCGCCGAGGAGGCGCCGAGGACCGCGACCAGGCGGCGGCGCAGCCCCGCGTCAGCGGCGAGCGCGTCCAGCACCGCCGGCTTCTCCCCGGTACGCCGTTCCGCCTCGACGACGCGGTGCAGCTGGCGCAGCGCCAGGTCCGGGTCGGCGGCCCGGGACAGGGCGGCGAGCAGCTCACCGGCCGCCTCGTCGGCGGGTTCCTGCTCCTCGACGCGCCACAGCCCGAGCCCGTCCGGCCCGAGCAGGTCGGCGGCGCGCGCCGAGCCGTCGCCCTCGGCGAACCCGTAGCGGGCCAGGCGCCCCCGGGCCGGTCGGGTCATCTCAGTGCCCGAGCAGCGGCAGGGTGGGACGGATGATGGCGGCGTCCAGCTCGCCGAGCGCGAGGGCGGCGAACCGGACGGCGAACGGCTGCCAGACCTCCTCCACGTCGGCCATCACCCGGTCGCAGGCGGCCACCACCAGCTCCGGGTCGTAGCCCAGCTCGGCCAGCAGCTCCGAGTCGCGGGACCAGTCGGCGATCATCGCGGTGTCGCACTCGATGTGGAACTGGAGCCCCCAGGCCCGGTCGCCGAGGCGGAACGCCTGGTTCGGGTAGCGCGTCGAGGCGGCCAGCAGGGTGGCCCCGTGCGGCAGCGCGGTGATCTCGTCGCTGTGCCACTGGAGCACGTCCGGCATCAGCGGCACGTACCGGAAGAGCGGGTCGTTCTCGGCCGCGTCCCGCTTGCCCACCACCCCGGGCCCGACCTCGGGCCCGGACGGGCTGCGCTCGACCTGCCCGGCGTGGGCGGTGGCCAGCAGCTGCCCGCCGAGGCAGACCCCGAGGGTAGGGATCCGCTGCCGGACCGCCTTGCGCAGCAGCCCCTCCAGCGCCGGGAACCAGGGCGCGCCCGGGGTGCCGTCCGGCAGCGGATAGGCCTGCTGCTCGCCGCCGAGCACCACGAGCGCGACGTAGCCGTCGAGGTCGGCGGGGAGCTCGTCACCGGCGTGCGGGCGCAGGACCCACAGGTCCAGGCCCCCCTCGGTGAGCCACTCCCCCAGGCGGCGGAGGTCGTCGGTCGGGTCGTTCTCGATCACCAGCGCGGTCGCCACGACGTCGAGGCTATCCGGTACGCCCGGCGAGGGCCGGTCCGGCTCGGCCGCACTAGGCTCCCGTCGTGCCCACCGACGACTGCCTGCGCCCACCGGTCCTGCGCCCCGGCGACCAGGTGATGCTGGTCTCGCCCTCCGGCCCGACCCGCCCGGAGCGGGTGGCCCGCGGCATCGAGCTGCTCACCGGCTGGGGGCTGCGCCCCGTGCCCGCGCCGCACGCGTACGCCCGCCAGGGCTACCTGGCCGGCGCCGACGAGCTGCGGGCCGCCGACCTGAACACCGCGTTCGCCGACCCGGAGATCCGCGGGGTGATCTGCACCCGGGGCGGCTACGGCGCGCAGCGGGTGGTGGACCTCATCGACATGGCGGCGGTCCGCCACGACCCGAAGGTGGTGGCGGGCTTCTCCGACATCACCGCGCTGCAGCTCGCGCTCTGGCGGGGCGCCCGGCTGGCCGGCGTGCACGGCCCCGGCGCGGCGTGGCGGGACGAGCGCACCTCGCTGCGCTCCGCGGAGTCGCTGCACGCCGCGCTGATGACCACCGAACCGGTGACGATCGAGGCGGTGAAGGAGGAGGAGACGTACGCGGTCCGGGTGCCCGGGCGGGCCGAGGGGCGGCTACTCGGCGGCAACCTGTGCCTGATCACCGCGTCGATCGGCACCCCGGACATGCCCGACCTGACCGGGGCGGTGCTGCTGGTCGAGGAGGTGGAGGAGCCGCCGTACAAGGTCGACCGGATGCTCACCCACCTGCGCCGCTGCGGCGCCCTGGACGGCATCGCCGGGGTGGCGGTGGGCCAGTTCACCGACTGCGCCGACGGCTGGGACACCACGATCACGGACGTGCTCACCGAGCGCCTGGGCGACCTCGGCGTCCCGATCCTCGGCGGCCTCCCCATCGGCCACGGCCCCGACCAGCTGACGGTCCCGGTAGGCACCCCCGCGATCCTCGACGCGACAACGGGCACCCTGACAGTCACCCCCGCCGTCCACTGACCCCGGAACTGTCCCCCGGAGGGGGTCAGGGGGTGAGGTGGGCGACCGCGCCGGTTTCCAGGGCGATCCACACCGTGCCGTCGGGGGTCACCGTCAGGCCGTGGGGTTCTGAGGACGGGGTGGGCAGGTCGTGACCGGTGATGCGGCCGGCCTTGTCGATGTGGCCGATGCGGTTGGCGGCCCACTCGGTGAACCAGCAGCCGCCGGCCGGGTCGGCCACGATGGCGTGCGGGCGGGCCGCGCGGTCCGGCAGCGGGAACTCGTCGATCCGGCCGTCGGGGGTGATCCGGCCGAGCTGGCCGGCGGCGATCTCGACGAACCAGAGCGCGCCGTCGCCGCCCAGGGTGATGCCGACCGGTCCGGCGGCCTCGGTCGGCAGGGCGTGCAGGGTCACCTGCCCGTCCACCGCGACCCGGGCGATCGCGTTCGCCTGGTTGAGGGTGAGCCAGAGGGCGCCGTCCGGCCCGGCGGCCAGCATCGAGGGGAAGCCCTTGGCGGCCGGCAGCGGGAAGGTGGTGACCGCCCCGTCGACGGTGACCCGGCCGACGGTGTCGTCGCCCATGCCGGCGTACCAGAGGGCGTCGTCCGGGCCGACGGCGAGGCCGCACGGCGCGGTCCCCGGCGGGAGCGCGACGGAGCTGTTCTGCCCGTCGACGGTGATCCGGCCCAGCCGGTCGTCGCCGGAGCGGGTGTACCAGAGCGCGCCGTCCGGGCCGGCGGTGATGATCAGCGGGCGGCTCTCCGCCGGGTCCGCGAGGTACGTCCGCACCTCGCCGTCGGGCCCTACCCGGGCGACGCCGCCCGTCCCGGCCAGCGTCAGCCAGAGTGCGCCGTCCGGGCCGGCGGTGATCCCGTACGGTCCCGAGCCCGGTTCCGCGAGCGCGATCTCCCGGATGGAGGGGTTCGTCATGCGGCCTCGCCTTCCGTCGGTGACCGGGCCCACCCTCCCGGCCGGCGCAGCCCGTCGCAACTGGTTTGTCCCCGTTCGCCGGGGCGATTGCCAGCGCGCTGACAGGTTCGCCACGGGTTGCGCCCAGCTCCGCCGGTCACTGTCGGTGACGTCATCGCACCACCACCGAACAGGAGAATCGCATGATCCACAGGATGTCGAGGAAGCATCTGCTGGCCGGCCTGGCCGCCGCCGGCGTGCTCGGCGTCGGGATCGCCGCCCCGACGGTGGCGCTCGCCGACGACAAGAGCCCGAGCCCGAGCGCCAGCACGAGCACCGACCAGCAGCAGCAGCGGACCGATCGGCGGGCCGACTTCGCCGAGGCGCTCGCCAAGGAACTGGGCGTCCCGACCGACAAGGTGACCGCCGCGCTGGAGAAGCTGCGCGAGCAGCGCCAGGACGACCGGCCCGAGCGGCCGTCGACCGAGGACCGGCAGGCCGCGCTGAAGGAGCGGCTGGACCAGGCCGTCAAGGACGGCAAGCTCACCCAGGAGCAGGCCGACGCGGTGCTGAAGGCCGCCGAGGCCGGCGTCTTCCCGGGCCCGGGCGGGCACGGCCACCGCGGCGGGGACGGCCGCTGGGGCAGGTGATCCGGCTGGCCCCGCCGTCTCCGCACCGGCCGCACCTCCCTCCGCGGCCGGAACCCGCTCGGCGGCGGGGCCACCGGGCCGACGGCCCTGGATTCGGGTGCGTCTGGTGTCGCTCCGGCGGCATCAGACGCACCCGGAGCGTTCACCCCCCGGCGGGCGGGGTGAAGACACCGACGCGGTTGCCGGACGGGTCGAGCAGCTGGGCGAGGCTCAGGCCGCTCGGCGTGGTCCGCGGCGGCACCAGGATCTTGCCGCCGGCCGCCTCGGCCCGCCGGCAGGTGTCCGCCACGTCGGCGACCTCGGCATAGAAGATCGCGTAGTTCGGCGACTCGCCGTCGAGGGCCCGGATGGCACCCCCGATCCCGTGCTCCCCGCCGGCGGTCGTCTGCCGGTACGACGCGCCCGGGCCGCCCTGCTCGTCGAAGGTCCAGCCGAACAGGTCGCCGTAGAAGCGCTCGGCCTCCTCCGGACGGTCGGAGCCGATCTCGAACCAGGTGACGGGCGTGCTGGACATCTTTCCTCCTGCTCCGCGCCGGCACGGTCGGCCGGCGTCAGGAGGCAAGCCTCGCCCCCGTCCGCGACACCGTCCTGTCGGTGTTTCCGGATCACCCGACCCAGTCGGCGTCCGCGAGCGGTCGCAGACGTTCGACCAGGTCGGGTCGACGGCGACCGCAGCGCTGCCGGAAGCTCTCCGCCTCCGCGGCCGAAATCGGCTCACGACGGAGTTCGAGCTCGTGCAGGCGCACCAGCACGTCGGCGCCGGCCTCGTCCAGCCAGTCCGCGGGACGGCCACGGCCCGCGGCGAACCCACGGGCGCCCAGCACCAGGTCGGCGGCGAGCGCGACGAACCGGAGGTCCGCCCGATCGTCCCGGCCGAGGAACGCGAGCAGGCAGCGGAAGGCGGGGGTGTGCGATCCCACGGTCAGCGACAGCTCCGCGAGGCGACGGAGCGCGTCGGCCACGAAGCCCGGCGCCAGGCCGTCGTCGACGGCCATGCGCTCCAGCACCAGAGCGGCCACCGCTCGTTCGGCAAGGTCCTCCCCGAGGCCGACCGCGGCGAGCAGCCGTTCGTAGATTCGCTCACGCTCGCCGGCGCTGGCCGTCGACAGCGGCAGGAGGGCCACGTCGAGCAGCAGGCGGGCCTCCGAGCGGTCCCCGTCCGGGAAGGCGTAGAACCCGTCCACCATGTCGGCCCGGAGTGTGGTCGGGGCCGGCGCCCGGTCGGAGAAGCGGAGGCCGAGCGGTTCCAGCGCGTGCAGCACCGCCTCGACGTTCGGATCGCACTCGAAGTAGGCGGTGCGGTGCAGCAGTTCGACATCCGTGTCGGTGGTCCCGTACCAGGAACCGGCATCGGCCACCGAGGGGTCGCCGATGCTTCGGCGGAACTGCCAGCGAGGGTCGCCGGGCACCTCGTCCGGCTCGTCGTCGCGCCGGATCGACAGCAGCAACTCGGGGCTGCCGTCGGCCCACGTCCGCGTCGGCCGCACCACGGTCAGCAGGCTCAGGTACTCCCCCTCGGGCAGCTGCGCCCGCCACTGCAGCGCCTGCCGTCGCCAGCGGTACGTCGACGCCGCGCCGTTCCCGTACAGGGCGGCAGACGGAAGGTCGGTGACGCAGAGGGCCAGCACCAGCAGGTTCGCCGAGTACACCGCGCAGCGCGCCGGTACGGTCGCCGGTCGCGGCTGGTAGGACCGGTGGCGCCCGGTGGGGCGCGGGTCCGACGCGTTGCGGAACAGCCGCGACAGGATGCTCACGACGGCGGAGCGGCGGCCCGGCGGCCAGGCGGCCAGCCGTTCGGCCACGAAGGTGACGACCGGCGCCCGGCTGGTCAGCACCGCGAAGGACAGCAACGCGTGCAGCCGGTCGTCGTCGACGGACGCCTCGCCCAGCAGGCTCGCCGCCTCGCGTTCCACCAGCTCCTGGAGGACCAGCGTGACCGACCGGGCGATCAGGTATTCGCCGAAGGTCGCGTGGAGGAACTCGTAGGTCCGGGCCAGCCCACTGCCGAGCACCGCCTCCGACCGGTGCACGAAGAAGAAGCGGCCCAGCACGATCTCGGAATGCCGCAGCGCCCCCCGCATGCCCCCACGGTCCGGCGCCGGCAGCGGTGGCCGGTGCCCCAGGAACGGCAGGGCGTCCAGATCGGCCTCGAGATCGTCCTCGGTCAACCACTGGGCGCCGCGGTTGAACATGCCGAAGGCGACCACCGACAGCCGGCGGAGTTCGTCCTCCGTCGCCCGGACGACCTCGCCCTGCGACAGCCACGGGTCCTGTTTGGCGACCTCCCGCCGGGCGAAGCTCGTCAGCAGCCTCTCGTACAGGTCGCCCCGTCCCAGCCCTCCGGCGTCGCGCAGGTCGTGCCCGTCGGCGGCGTAGAGCGCGAGCATGAGCAGCAGCAGCGGCTGCTCCGCGAGCTCCTTGTGCGCCCGGACGGCCTGGGCGTCCAGCGGGCTCACGCCGAGCGTCTCGAACGAGAAGCTGTTGGTCCGGTTCCAGGTGTCGACCCAGGTGTCGATGCGGGTCTCGTCGAACGGCTCCAGCCGGAGGACGACCGTGCCGGGTGGCGGCAGGGCCCGGTCGGCGACGCTGGACCTGCTGGTGACCAGCACGGCGACGGGACGCCCCTGATCCGCCTCACGGCGCTGGAAGACGGCCACCCGCCGCAGGTAGTCGCTCTGGCTGGCGCCGGTGGCCTGCAGCAGCTCGTCGAAGCCGTCGAGCAGCACGACCGGCATCGCGTCACCGGCCGAGCGGACCAGGTCGGGCCAGCTGAGCGCCTCGCCGGTGGCGTTGCGCACGGCCTGTTCGATCTGATCCTGGAGGTCGCTCACGGCCTGCACGGCGCGCAGCTCGACCCGGATCACCAGGAAGTCGGCGGCCGGCAACTGGGCGGCGAGGACGCGGGTCAGCACGGACTTGCCCGAGCCCGGTTGGCCGAGCACGAGAAGCGGCGCCGTCAACGCCGCGGCCGTCGTCAGGTGCACCAGCAGCGACTGCCACAGGTCGTCCCGGAGCGGGTACCGACTCCACCAGGTCTCGTCGGTCGGCCGCGCGGAGGGTGACAGCTTCACGATCCGGCACAGCGGCGCCACGTACGCCTCACCCAGGGTCGGGACCTGCAACCCCGCCGGCACCTCCCCGGACGGAAGGATCGGCCGTCGCAGCTCGGCGGCGTGCGCGGCGGCGAGCCCGGCCCGGCGCCGGTCGGGCACGTGGCCCGTGGAGATGTCGGTGAGCACCTGGCGCATCTCCGCCAACCCGACCGAGAGCGACCGGACCTCCTGCCGGGTCGCCTCGTGCTCCTGGAGCCCCAGCCAGAAGCCGACCTCGGGGAAGTCCTGAGCCAGCTGGGTGAGCAGCTCCCGGTGCCGGCCGACAGCCACCCGGGGGACGACCAGCAGCGCCGACTCGGCCGCGTCGCGTCGGTGCTGGTCCGCCTGTTCCCAGACCGCCAGCCCCGCGCAGAACCGGAGCAGCCGGTGGGCCAGGTCGTCGTAGTACCTGCTCAGGGCGGCGGCCAGGTTCGGGTAGGGCAGGTGCGCGCCCGGCACCGGCGCGGCGGTGCTGAAGAACGCCTCGGTCACCGTCGTGCCGGTGACCGGCCCGGCTCCCGCGAGGGCGAGCTGCTCCCCCTTGTCGAGGGCGAGGTCCGCGGGCGTGAACGGCAGGTCGACCTGGGCCAGCGCCTCGTAGAACGCGGTCACGGCGATGACGGCGTGGGCCGCCTGGAGGCGCTGTGTCCGCCCGTGCCGGGACAGCCCGGACCTCTGCTCGGACACCGTGCGCACCAGCTCGTGCCCCAGCCGGACGAATCCCCTCGCGTCGAGGACGCCGAGCAGCGGAGGCACCGGCACCGCCGACGTCAGCTTGTCGAACCAGTCGACGAACCTGCTCTTCTCCCCACCGAGCAGGCGGACGGCGTCGGCGTAGCTGAGCGTGTCGGGCACCCCGCGCTCCTCCCCCAGGCACGGCCGGACCTCCCAGGATCCCGCATCCGCCGGCCGAACGCTGTCGGGTATCAGACCAGACTCAGTGGACGGAGCCGCCCGGCGGGGATGTCCAGGTCCTCGGGGCGCAGCTCCCGGGTCACCGGCTCGGCCAGCGGACGCACCGCCACGATCCGGTCGGTGCGGAAGCAGCGCAGCCCGTCGCGCAGCCGGCACCAACCCACCAGGTACCAGTGCGTCGCGTTGCCCAGGTAGGCCAGCGGCTCCACGTCCCGGGCCGAGGTCGCGCCCGCGCGATCGGCGTAGCGCAGGCGGAGCACGCGCCGGGCGGCGACCGCGTCGGCCACGGCGGCCGGGACGGGCGTCGCCGGCCCGCCGCCGATCAGGTGCACCCGGCCGGCGAGGCGGTGCGCCTCGGCGGCGTCGGCGGGCGGCATCACGGCGACCAGCTTGCGCAGCGCCGCGCCGGCGGCCGGGGCGAACGGCGTGCCGCCCAACCCGTGCAGCGCGACGGCCATGGCCACCGCCTCGCCCGGCGTCAGGTTGACCGGGGGCAGGGTGCGGGCGCGGTCGACCACGTAGCCACCGGTGCGGCCCGGCTCGGCCCAGATCGGCACCCCGGCGCCCTGCAACGCGCTGATGTCCCGCTCGATGGTGCGGGTGCTGACCTCGAAGCGCCCGGCCAGCCACCGGGCGCTGCGCGGCCGCGGCGACACCGCCCGCAGCTCCTCCACCAGGGCGTAGAGACGGTCGGTGCGGTTCACGCCCGGAGGCTATGCCCCGGGTACGACACGCCTCAGGCGATGCAGGCGCAGACGATCAGCGCGGCGCCGAAGTGGGTGGCGGCGCTGACCCGGGCCGCCGGGTGCGGCTCGTCGGCGCAGATGATCTCGCCGAGCCGGCCGGGGGTGAGCAGGTCGAGCACGAAGAAGGCGAGCGCCATGACGAGCAGGCCGACCAGGCCGAAGACCACCGTGGAGGCCAGCCCCTTGCCGAAGGAGCTGTAGCTGGTGAGGATCGCGGTGAAGACGATGCCGGCGATGCCGAGCTGGTTGGCGGCGAGCAGCAGCGCCGCGTTGCCGTTGCGGCGCACCCAGATCAGCTCCCGCAGCTTCCCCGGCGTGAGCAGGTCGACCAGCAGGAAGCCGGCGGCCATCAGCGCCACCCCGACGACCCCGAACACGATGCTCTGCCAGGCCCCGCTGAGCAGATCCTCCAGCACCGAACGCCTCCCCGGCCTCCGCGCCGCCGGCGGGGTGCCGGGGCGGTGCCGCAGACGATAGCGGCACCGCACCACGGTGATCTAGAGCGACAGGTAACGCTGCCGCTCGTAGGGGGTGACCTCGCGGCGGTACTGCTCCCACTCGGCCCGCTTGTTGCGCAGGAAGAAGTCGAAGACGTGCTCGCCGAGCACCTCGGCGACCAGCTCGGAGCCGGCCATCACGTCGATCGCCTCGGCCAGGTTCTCCGGCAGCGCCTGGTAGCCCATCGCGCGGCGCTCCGCGGTGCTCAGCGACCAGACGTCGTCCTCGGCACCCGGCGGCAGCTCGTAGCCCTCCTCGATGCCCTTGAGGCCGGCGCCGAGCATGACCGCGAACGCCAGGTAGGGGTTTGTCGCCGAGTCCAGCGAGCGGACCTCGACCCGGGCCGAGTTCGGCTTGCCGTAGGCGGGCACCCGGACCAGCGCGGACCGGTTCAGGTGACCCCAGCAGACGTACGCCGGGCTCTCCGTGATCCGGTCCGGCAGCGCCTGGGGGAAGAGCCGCTTGTAGGAGTTGACCCACTGGTTGGTGACGGCGGTGTACTCCCGGGCGTGGGTGAGCAGCCCGGCGATGAACGACTTGGCCACCTTGGAGAGCTTCATCGGGTCGCCGGCGTCGTGGAACGCGTTGCGCTCCCCCTCGAACAGCGACAGGTGGGTGTGCATGCCGCTGCCCGGCTGGTCGGTGAAGGGCTTCGGCATGAAGCTGGCCTGGACCCCGGTGGAGAGGGCGACCTCCTTCACCACGTGCCGGAAGGTCATGATGTTGTCGGCGGTGGTGAGCGCGTCGGCGTAGCGCAGGTCGATCTCCTGCTGGCCGGGGGCCACCTCGTGGTGGCTGAACTCCACCGAGATGCCGATCCGCTCCAGCGCCAGCACCGCCTGGCGGCGGAAGTCGCGGGCCACCGCGTGCGTGGTGTGCTCGAAGTAGCCGCCGGTGTCCACCGGGACCGGCAGCGAGCCGTCCTGCGGGCCGTTCTCCAGCAGGAAGAACTCGATCTCCGGGTGGGTGTAGAAGGTGAAGCCCTTCTCGGCGGCCCGGGAGAGGGCCCGGCGCAGCACGTGCCGCGGGTCGGCCCAGGACGGGCTGCCGTCGGGGAGCAGGATGTCGCAGAACATCCGGGCGCTCTCGCCGCTGACCCCGCCCTCGAAGGGGAAGACCTGGAAGGTGGTCGGGTCGGGCATGGCCACCATGTCCGACTCGAAGACCCGGGCGAAGCCCTCGATGGCCGAGCCGTCGAAGCCGATGCCCTCCTCGAAGGCCGCCTCCAGCTCCGCGGGGGCCACCGACACGCTCTTGAGTGTGCCGAGCACGTCGGTGAACCACAGCCGGACGAACCGGATGTCCCGCTCTTCCAGCGTACGGAGGACGAACTCCTGCTGACGGTCCACTTCCACCCCTCGTGACACGTACGTCCGCACCGGTCGGGCCGGCCCGGCCTGACCGCCCAGTCTCCACCGGTCTCGTTACGCCGACGTTACGCCTCCGGCGTCTCCGGCGTCCGGCCGGATTCGGCCCCTCCGGCTGGGGCAAGATGAGGTCATGCCCACCCTGCGTCTCGCCCTGTGCCAGGTCGACCCGACGGTCGGCGACATCGCCGGCAACGCCGACATGGTCCGCGGCTGGGCCCGCAAGGCCGCCGACGCCGGCGCCCAGCTCGCCCTCTTCCCCGAGCTGATGCTGACCGGCTACCCGGTCGAGGACCTGGTCTTCCGCCGGTCGTTCGTCGCCGCCTCCCGGGCCGCGCTGCACCGGCTCGCCGCCGACCTGGCCGCCGACGGCCTCGGTGACCTGCCGGTCCTGGTCGGCTACCTCGACGCGGACGGCCCGCCGCAGGTCAGTGCCGACGCCGAGCCGGGCAGGGGGGCGCGCAACGCGGCGGCGCTGCTGCACCGCGGGTCGGTGGCGGCCGTCTACTTCAAGCACCACCTGCCCAACTACGGCGTGTTCGACGAGGACCGCTACTTCGTCCCCGGCGACGCGCTGACCGTGGTCCGGATCGGCGGGGTGGACGTCGCGCTCACCATCTGCGAGGACCTGTGGCAGGCGGGCGGCCCGTTCGCGGTGGCCCGGCAGGCGGGCGTCGGGCTGGTGCTCAACATCAACGGCTCGCCCTACGAGCTGAACAAGGACGACATCCGGCTGCCGCTGGTCCGCCGCCGGGCGGCCGAGGCGGGCGCGACCATCGCGTACGTCAACATGGTCGGCGGCCAGGACGAGCTGGTCTACGACGGCGACTCGATGATCGTCGACGCGAACGGCACGCTGCTCGCCCGGGCGCCCCAGTTCGTCGAGCACCTGCTGCTGCACGACGTGGAGCTGCCGGCGGCCAGGGAGCCGGTCGGCGACGAGGAGGTCGCCGACGACATGCGGATCGTCCGCGCCAAGGTCAGCGACACCCTTCCGCCGAGGCACGGCGACGGTGTCGCGGTCGGCGGGATCATCGCGCCGGTCGCCGACGAGGCGGAGGTCTGGCAGGCGCTGGTGCTGGGCCTGCGCGACTACGTGAACAAGAACCGGTTCCCGTCGGTGGTGCTCGGCCTGTCCGGCGGCATCGACTCGGCGGTGGTGGCGGCGCTGGCCGTGGACGCGCTCGGCGCGAAGCGGGTGGTCGGGGTGTCGCTGCCCAGCCAGCACTCCTCGGAGCACTCCCGCGCCGACGCCGAGGAGCTGGCCAAGCGCACCGGCCTGGACTTCCGGATCGAGCCGATCCAGCCCATGGTGGACGCCTTCCTGGCCAACCTGTCGCTCTCCGGCGTGGCCGTGGAGAACCTCCAGGCCCGGGTCCGCGGCGTGATCCTCATGGCGCTGTCGAACCAGGAGGGCCACCTGGTCCTCACCACCGGCAACAAGAGCGAGCTGGCGGTGGGCTACTCCACCCTGTACGGCGACTCGGTGGGCGGCTACAACCCGGTCAAGGACGTCTGGAAGACGCTGATCTGGCGGCTGGCCAAGTGGCGCAACGCCGACGCGGAGCGGCGCGGCGAGACGCCGCCGATCCCGGAGAGCTCGATCGGCAAGCCGCCGTCGGCCGAGCTGAGCCCGGGGCAGCTCGACAGCGACAGCCTGCCGGAGTACGACGTGCTCGACCCGATCCTGATCGGCTACGTCGACGGCGACCTGGGGCGGGAGGGCCTGGTCGCGTCCGGCCACGACCCGGCGGTCGTCGACCGGGTGCTGCGGATGGTGGATACCGCCGAGTACAAGCGCCGGCAGTCCGCCCCCGGCACCAAGATCTCCATGAAGGCGTTCGGTCGGGACCGGCGGCTGCCGGTCACCAACCGCTGGCGCGAGGACGGCTGACCCGCGCCCGGCGCACCCCGCCGCCGGGAGTGAAATCCTCCACTCCGCCCTGCCCCCGGCCGGTGTCCCGGTGCGACGATCGCGGCGGAACCCGGGGACCGCGAACGCGGCCTCGAGGAAGGAGAGAGAGTCATGGTGGAGTCCACCCCGACCGAGGTGACCGCCCTCTACGGCGGGCCGGCCACCCGGCGGGTCCGCACCCGCGACCTGATCGCCGCCAAGGAACGCGGCGAGCGCTGGTCGATGCTGACCTCGTACGACCAGTACACCGCCTCGATCTTCGACCAGGCGGGGATCCCGGTGCTGCTGGTCGGCGACTCGGCGGCGAACAACGTCTTCGGCTACGAGACCACCCTGCCGGTGACCGTCGAGGAGCTGCTCCCCCTGGTCCGCGCGGTGGTGCGGGCGACCCGGCAGTCGCTGATCGTCGGTGACCTGCCGTTCGGCTCCTACGAGGAGGGGCCGACGCAGGCGCTGCGGACCGCGGTGCGGTTCATGAAGGAGGGCGGCTGCCACGCGGTGAAGCTGGAGGGCGGCCGGCGCTGCGCCGCCCAGATCGAGGCGATCGTCGGTGCGGGCATCCCGGTGATGGCGCACATCGGCTTCACCCCGCAGAGCGAGCACACCCTGGGCGGCTACCGGGTGCAGGGCCGCGGCGACACCGCCGAGGAGGTCATCGCCGACGCCCGCGCGGTGGCCGAGGCGGGCGCCTTCGCGGTGGTGCTGGAGATGGTGCCCGGTGAGGTGGCGAAGCGGATCACCGCCGAGCTGCGCATCCCGACGGTGGGCATCGGCGCCGGCCCGGACACCGACGGGCAGGTGCTGGTCTGGCAGGACATGGCCGGGCTGCGCACCGGCCGGGCGCCGCGCTTCGTGAAGCGCTACGCCGACCTGGCCGGCGCGCTGACCGACGCCACCCGCCGGTTCGCCGAGGAGGTGCGGGGCGGCGAGTTCCCCGCCGCCGAGCACACCTTCTGACCGCACGCCGGGCGGCGCGGCTCCCGGGCCGCGCCGCCCTGCCTGTCAGACCACGCAGAACTCGTTGCCCTCCGGGTCGGCGAGCTGGAACGAGTAGTAGCCGTCGTCGGGGTCGTCCATCGAGCCCAGGACCCCGGCGCCCAGGGCGGTCAGCCGGGTCACCTCGGCTTCCACCCGGGAGCGCCGCTCGGCCAGCGGCACCGCACGCCCGCCGCCGACCTTCAGGTCGATGTGCAGCCGGTTCTTGATTGTCTTGGCCTCGGGGACCGGCTGGAACCAGATCCGCGGGCCGGCGCCGGTCGGGTCCTCCAGCCGGTCGAGGCAGTCGCCGTCGCCGAGCTCCTCGGGCGGGATGCCGACCGACAGGTACCAGTCCCGCCAGGTCGGCTGCCCGTCGGGCGGCGACTGCGGCCGGTAGCGCAGCGCCTGCGCCCAGAACGCGACGAGCCGTGACGGCTCCCGACAGTCGATCACCAGTTGCCATTCCATGCGGCGATGGTGCCGCACGGGTACGACGTCACAGGTCGGTGACGCGGATGCCGGCGTGCGCCTTGTAACGCTTGTTGATGGCGATCAGGTTGGCGGTGAACGCCTCGATCTGGTGGGCGTTGCGCAGCCGGCCGGCGTAGATGCCCCGCATCCCGGGGATCCGGGCGGCGAGCGCGGCGACCACGCCGACCAGCTCCCGGTCCTCGGTGCAGATCAGCACGTCGAGGTCGATCCGGTCGACCTCCGGGTCGGCCAGCAGCGGCGCGCTGACGTGGTTGAAGGCGGCGCAGACCCGGGAGTCGGGCAGCAGCCCGGCGGCCTGCTGCACGGCGCTGCCCTCGGCGACGGTCAGCGCGTACGGGCCCTGCTTGTCGAAGCCGAGCGGGTTGACGCAGTCGATGACGATCTTGCCGGCGAGCGGGCCGGCCAGCGCACCGACGACGGCGGCGTGCCCGTCCCAGGGCACCGCGATGACGACCACGTCGCTGCGGCGGGCCACCTCGTCGTTGTCCGCGCCCGCGACGGTGGCGCCGGCCGGCACGCGGGGCAGGGCGGCGATCTCGGCGGCGGCCTGGGCGGCCCGGTCGGCGGCGCGGGAGCCGATCAGCACGGTCTGCCCGGCCCGGGCGAACCGGTAGGCGAGACCCCGCCCCTGGTCGCCGGTGCCACCGATGATGCCGACGGTCAGCCCGGAGACGTCGGGCAGCGTGGTCGCGTCGTAAACCATACGGGTCATCCTCGCAAAGGTCACCGCACGGCGGCGCGGCCGGGCGCTGTGAGAATCCCCGCGCTCCGCCGCCTCACGCCTTCTCGAAGGCGACCTTGCGCTCGGCCGGGTCGGCGACGGTCAGGCGGACCCGGACCCGCTCGCCGAGCGGCAGGTCGCCGGTGCAGCGGGCGCGCACCGGCGGCTCGTCCAGTGCGACCGTGCCGCCGGGCGGGCGGCCCGGACGGCCGTTGCCCGCCGGGCGCGGCTCGTCCACGTCCACCACCGCCGCCTCGAAGGTCTCGCCCACGCGGTGCGCCAGCAGCACCGCCTCGGCCAGCTCGACCGCGCCCCGGGTGGCCGCGGACGCGGTCCGGTCGGTGGTGGCCATCACCTCGGGCAGCTTCGGCAGCGCGGCGCGGACGTGCTCGGGGACCTCCCGGCCCTCGTGCAGGGCCAGGCAGACCTCGGTGGCGTACCGGTCGGCGAGCCGGCGCAGCGGCGCCGTCACGTGGGCGTACGCGGCGGCCACCCCGCCGTGCTCCGGCTGCTCGGGCAGCTCCCCGTCGAACGCCGTGTACGCGGCGCCGCGCATCAGCTCGGCGGCCTGGTCGACGAAGGCCGCCGCCCGGGGCTGCGAGGCGTCCAGCCCGGCGAGCACCGCGCCGACCGTGGCGCCGGCCGGCCAGGGCACGCCGAGCGGCCCGGCGGCCAGCCGCAGCCGGTCGACCGCCTCGGGCCGGGGCGGCGGCATCGTGCGCAGCAGGCCGATCCGGCCGGCCAGCATGATGTCGGCGGCGGCCATCCCGGTCAGCAGGGAGATCTGGGCGTTGTGCTCCTCCATGGGGCCGGGCCCGCGCAGCACCAGCCGCCAGCCGTCGCCGTCCGGCTCGACGTCCTGCTCGGGCAGCGGCAGGTTGATCGCGCCCCGGCGCAGCCCGCGCGCGGTGAGCAGGGCGCCGATCTCGGGCAGCAGGGCGATCGGCTCGGGCAGCCGGCCGGCGTCGGCGTCGCGCTGCACCCCGGAGTAGTCGAGCTTGGCCCGGCTGCGCACCCGGGCCCGTTCGAGGGTGACGGCGACCATGCCGCCGTCGGCGTCGATGTCGATGGTCCACAGCACCGCCGCCCGGTCGGCGTCGGGCAGCAGGCTGGCCGCCCCCTCGCTCAGCGTGTGCGGGTGCAGCGGCACGTTCCCGTCGGGCAGGTAGACGGTCTGCCCCCGGCGCCAGGTCTCCGCCTCCAGCGCCCCGCCGGCCCGGACGTGGGTGAACACGTCGGCGATCGCGTACCGGACGCGGAAACCGCCACCGGGACGGCGGGCGAGGTGCATGGCCTGGTCGAGGTCGCGCGAGGTCGCCGGGTCGACGGTGACGAACGGGACGTCGGTCCGGTCGGCGACGGCCGGCAGCGGCGCGGCGGCGGCCGCGTCGGCCTCGCGCTGCGCCGCGGGCGGGAAGTCTTCGGGAAGTCCCAGCTCGCGGCGCAGCGCGCCGAAGTCGATGCGGGGCGCCAGTACGCGTCGGATCACCACGGGGTCAATCCTGACAGCGCCCCGCGTGATCCGCTCACCCGGCACGCGCCGGTCAGCGGCGGGCGTACGCCGTCAGGCGGTGGCCTTGCGTGCCGGCGCCTTGCGCGCGGTGGTCTTCTTGGCGGCCGTGGTCTTCTTGGCCGGGGCCTTCTTCGCCGCGGTGGTCTTCGTCGCGGTGGTGGCCTTCTTGGCGGGCGCCTTCTTCGCCGCCGTCGTCCGCTTCGCCGCGGGACGCGTCGAGGCGGTGGTCTTCTTGGCCGGGGCCTTCTTCGCGGCGGTGGTCTTCTTGGCCGGGGCCTTCTTGGCGGCCGTGGTCTTCTTGGCGGGGGCCGTCTTTGCGGTCGTCGCCCGCTTCGCCGCGGTGGTCGTCTTCCTCGCCGCGGTGGTCTTCTTCGCCGCCGTCGTCTTCTTGGCAGCCGCCTTCTGCGCGGTGGTGGTCTTCTTCGCGGTGGCCTTCTTGGCGGGTGCCTTCTTCGCGGTGGTCTTCGTGGCCGGCGCCTTCTTCGCGGGCGCCTTCCGGGCCGCCGACACGGCCTTCCGGGCGGTCGCCTTCTTCGCTGCGGCCTTCTTCGCCGGCACCCGGCCGGCGCCGGCGCCGGAGGCGTTCGGGGACGCCTTGGTGGCCGTCGTCCTGCCCGCGGTGGTCCTCTTCGCGGTCGTCCGTTTCGCGGCCGGGCGGGTGGCCTGCTGTGCTTCGGCCATCTCGGTTCCCTTTCCTGGGGACGTGCTCTCGCCCTCGCGGAGCACGGATCACCTCGACGCGGGCCGTCCCGCGCCGTCTACCTGTCCTCCCCGGCCCAACGGGCGTCCTCGGCCTCCCACGCGTCGTTGCGCTCCCGCACCTGCTGCAGGGCGTTCTCCGCGTCGGCGGCTGAGGCGTACGGTCCGAGAACCTGCTTCGCGGGACACACGTCGGCATCGGTCTCGACCCGGTGGTGGCGGGTGCACCAGTAGTAGTGCCCGCCACCACGTCCGTCGTCGCTCATGCGATCACTGTGCACCGCGAACCGCCCGGCCGCCACCGGAACGCCGGAAATAGTCCCCGATGTCCTCCACAGTAGACCTGGTCATAGGGGTTCCGGGCCGTAACGGCCAAAGACGGGGCAGCCGGCTGCCGGGTCGAGGGCGCACAATCCCGGGGTGCGCTTCGGGGGAGGACGGTCGGCACGTCGGCGACGCGGGCTGGTGGCCGGCACGGCGCTGGCGGTGCTCGCGGCGGTCGGGCTGACGCTGGGGGTTCCGCTGCTGCGCGACCGGTCCCAGCACCGGCTGGAACGCCGGGCCGACCGGGAGGTGACGGCCACCGCCCAACGCACCCGGTCCCTCCTGCTGGCCGAGCCGGCGGCGCGGGAGGCCGACCTGCGGTTCGCCGCCGACACCGTGGACGGCGTCGAGGTCCTCTCGGCGGCGGCGGGTGTCGCCGAGGTCCGGCTGGTCTTCCGGGTACGCGTGGCGAAGACCGCCGCGTCGGTGTTCGGCTGGCAGCGGGCCGAGTCCAGCGCCTGTTTCGCCCAGTCGGTGCGCCCGGGCGTCGCCCCCGCCCCGCTGGAGCGGCTGCCCTGCCCCGGCTGATCGACCCCTCCCCCGAACGGCCGGTACCAGCGGCGGCCGGTTCCGGACAGGATCACCCCTCATGATCACCACGTCGGCGGGCGCGGGAACGTGTCCGAAGTGCGGGGCGGCGACCGTGTCGATCCGCGAGGCGCTGCCCTGGTGCGCCGGTTGCGAGTGGAACCTCGACGGTTACGACCGGGCCCGCCAGGCGCCCGAACTGGGCTGGTCCTGGATCGACCGGCGGACCCACCGGCTGGCCGCCCGGCTGACCCGCCAGCAGTACGCGGACCTGGTCGGCCGGCCGCTGGAGTCGACCGGGTGGAGCCTGGCCGGCGCGCTGACCGTCGGCGTCTCCGTCCTGCTCCTGCTCGGGGTGCTGGCCCTCGCGGTGACCGGGGTGTGGCTGCTCTTCGCGTACCCGTTCCCGAACTTCGCGGTCGTCCTGGGGGCGGCGCTCATCGCGCTGGCGCTGGCGCTGCGCCCGCGCTTCGGCCGCGTCCCGCCGGAGGTGGACGTGCTCACCCGCGCCGAGGCGCCCGAGCTGCACGCCCTGGTCGAGGAGGTGGCGAACCGGATCGGCGCGCCGGTGCCGCACGTGCTGGCGGTGGACAGCGACCTCAACGCGTACGCGACCGCGGTGGGGCTGCGCCGGCGCCGGCTGCTCTGCCTCGGGCTGCCGCTGTGGGGCGCTCTCGACGGGCCGGCGCGGGTGGCGCTGCTCGGTCACGAGCTGGGCCACTTCGTCAACGGCGACGTGCGGCGCGGGCCGCTCACCCAACCGGCGCTGACGATGCTCGGCACGGCCGCGGACCTGTTCCGGCCGGTGCCCGGCACGCACGGCGCGGGGCTGATCGTGCTGATCGGCGAGTGGCTGGGCCGGATGGTGTCCTGGACGCTGTCCCGGCTGCTCTTCGTCGGCCACCTGGCGCTGGCCGCCACCGCGCTGCGCGGCAGCCAGCGGGCCGAGTACCTGGCCGACGAGATGGCCGCCCGGGCGGCCGGCACGGCGGGCGCCACCCGCCTGCTCGACGTGCTGCTCAGCACGGAGTCGGTGGCGCTGGTGGTGCGGCAGGCGGCCCGGGGCGGGCAGGGGGCGGCGGCCTGGCGGGCCGGGACGGCCCGCTCGCTGGCCGCGGCGGTCGACCGGCTGCCGCTGGTGCGCCAGCTCTCCGTCCGGGAGGGCATGTCGCTGTTCGCCACCCATCCCCCGGCCGGACTGCGCCACCGCATGCTCACCACGCGGTCCTGGCAGGACCCCGCCGTCGTGCTCACCGAGGCCCGGGCCGAGCGGATCGACGCGGAGCTGGCCCGGCACTACGAGCGAGCCGGCCGGATGGTGGCCTGGGAGAGCTGACGGCCCGTCGCGTCGCGGGCCGGCGGCGTCAGGTGGGTGTCGGCACGGGCTCCGGCACGGGTTGGGCGGCCGGCGCCGGCCGGGCGGCGGCGACGGTGTAGGCCACCGCGTACGGGGTGCAGGCCAGGTAGAAGACGGGCTCGACGAGCACCAGGTCGGTGATGAGGAACCGTTCCCAGGCGGTGGGGCGGGGCAGCCCGAACGACGAGTCGGTCCAGCAGGTGAGCAACCACAGCGGGGCGGAGATCCGGTCCACCGTGTCCGGCGGCAGGCCGTCGGCGACCGGCGCGACGGGGGTCGCCGGGATGGTGGACACCACCGCGAGGACGACCGCGGCGTCGGCCGCGACCAGCGCGCCGAGCACCCCGACGACCCAGGCCAGCCGGGTCCGCCCCCGGCGGGCCAGGATTCCCGCGCCCCAGAGGGCCGGCACCAGCACGGCGAGCCAGAGCAGGAGCCCGGGCACGGTGCCCGGCAGGCCCCGATCGTCCCGGCCCGCGAGCGCGGCGAGCACCACCGTCACGGTCAGCCCGATCGGCAGCACGACGCCGAGCGCGGTGGCCAGCGGTCCGGTGCGTACGGTCCGCCGCGCGGCCCGGGTGACGAGGAGGGCGAGCAGCGCGCCCGCCACCGCGGTGAGGCCGGACCAGAGCGGCAGCTGCACCGCGGTCGCCCCGGCGAGGTGGGCGCCGAGCAGGGTGTACGCGACGTTCATCACCACGGCGGCGAGCACCACGACGGCGACGCACGCCGGCGGGGCGAGCAGCAGCACTTTGGCGGTACGCCGCAGCCGCCGGTGCAGCACCGCCCGGTCGACCACCGGCGCACCGGCCCGGCTGGCGGCGAGGCTGGCCGCGAACCGCAGCATCCGCCACCGTTGCCCGCTTACGGCCAGGACGTGCAGCTCCGCGTCCCACTCCCGGACCAGCTCGGCGCGCAGCTCCACGGGCCAGCGCCGCGCGGCCGCCCGCAGCAGGAGACCGGCCAGCCGCCGGGTCACCATGCCGGGGCTCCCGTCGGCTCGGCGCCGCCCCGGATCGTCCCGCTTCCGGGGGCGAGGGCGCGCAGTTCGGCCAGCGCCAGCCGGGCGGCACGCACCCCCTCGCCGGTGAGCCGGTAGTAGCGGCGGGCGGGCCGGCCGGCGGCGACCGGGTCCACCTCCTCCCAGTCGGCGGCGAGCCAGCCGGCCGCTTGGAGCCGGTGCAGGACCGGATAGAGGGTGCCGCTGGGCAGGCCGGTCAGCTTCATCAGGTCGAGCCCGTAGCGCGGGCCCTCGGGGTCGGCGAGGAGCGCGGAGAGCACCTTGGCCACCGGGATCGTCAACCGCATGGGCGAGACTATATCGCAACTCTACATAGGGTACGGCAGTCACGCCGGGCGGGAACGCCCGCCTATTCGACGACCCGCTGGAGGAAGGCGGCGAGGTTGGCCGTGGTCCGGTCGATCTTCTCGGCCAGCGTGAGGGACTCGTCGAGGCGCCGGCCGGCGTTCTTCTTCCCCCGCAGGTAGAGGGAGCAGGCCAGGTCGGTGCAGAGGTAGCTGCCGACCGAGTTTCCGGCCCGGCCGGCCGGACCGGCCTTGCGGGCGGTCATCAGCGAGACGCCGTCCCCGGTGTGCGTGGTCAGGCAGAGCGAGCACATGCTGCGCCGCACCCGCCCGGCCTGCGACGCGACCCGCAGGGCCACCCCGAGCAGCCCGGCGCCGGACTCGGCGACCAGGTAGGCCCGCTCCGTCGCGGCGGGGTCGCGCCAGCCGAGGAAGTCGAGGTCCGCCCAGGGGCGCTCGGCCAGATCCCGGGGCAGGGCCAGGCGCTTCGCCTCGCCCTTGGTGCAATTGACGAAGGAGGCCCGGATGGCGGGCTCGGACAGGGGTGTCATAGGCGCTAGTCTAGACCTCCTAGGTTAAAGACTAGAAGATCTAGACGTGGGGTGGGACACATGGCCCGTACGGGGTTGACGGTCGAGCGCCTGACCCTGGCGGCGGCGGAGATGGCCGACGAGGTCGGCTTCGAGAACGTCACCGTCTCGGCGCTCGCCCGCCGGTTCGGGGTGAAGGACGCGAGTTTGTACTTCCACCTCAGGAACGCCCAGGAGCTGCGGGTCCGGGTGGCGATGCTGGCCCTGGCGGAGATGGCCGACCGGGCCGCCGACGCACTCGCCGGCCGGGCGGGCAAGGACGCGCTGGTCGCCTTCGCCGACGCCTACCGCGACTACGCCCTCCAGCACCCCGGCCGGTACGCGGCGGCGCAGCTGCAACTCGACCGGGAGACCGCCGAGGCGAGCGCGGCACGGCGGCACGCCGACATGACCCGGGCGATCCTGCGCGGCTACCGGCTGGCCGAACCCGACCAGACCGACGCCGTACGCCTGCTGCACAGCACCTTCCACGGCTACGTGTCGCTGGAGCGGGCCGGCGGCTTCCGCCACACGCCGAGGACGACCGACGCCACCTGGTCGCGCACCCTCGACGCGCTCGACGCCCTGCTGCGGAACTGGCCGCCGGGCTGACGCGGGGCTAGCGGAGCAGCCGGCGGACGGCCAGCAGGGCGATGTCGTCGGTGGGGTGCTCGGTGTCCAGCGCGGCCATGACGGTGGCGGCCACCGTGTCGACGGGAGCCAGCGGGACGGCCGCGGTCAACCGGGCCACGCCGGCGTCGAACAGCTCCCCACGACGCTCGACCAGCCCGTCGGTGTAGGCGACCAGGATCGAGCCGGGCGGGAAGTGGGCCGTGGTGGTGCGCCGCTCCCGGCTCCGGCCCGCGCCGAGCGGCGGATCGATGTACGCGTCGAGCACCGTGTTCCGGCGGCCGGGCGCGGCCAGCACCGGGCGCGGATGGCCGGCCACGGAGACGCGCAGGGTCTCCCGGTCGGGGGAGATCATCACGTACAGAGCGGTGGTCAGGCTGCCGGCCTCGAAGTGGACCACCTTCCGGTCGAGCAGGGTGAGCACCTCCGCCGGGTCGTCGGAGACCAGCGAGTAGGCGCGCAGCGCGCTGCGGACCCGGCCCATCACGACGGCGGACTGGAGCCCGTGCCCGGAGACGTCGCCGACGACCACGCCCAGCCAGCCCGACGGCAGGGTGAAGACGTCGTACCAGTCGCCGCCCACGCCGGAGGCGTGGCCCGGGACGTACCGGCCGGCCAGTTCCAGATCGGGCAGACAGGGCAGTTCCGCGGGGATGAGGCTCCGTTGCAGAGCCAGGGCCGCAGTCTGGTCCAGGGTGTTCGCCCGGGCGCTGCTGGCCAGGCTGACCCGGTCGGCGACCAGTTCGAGCAGGCGGACGTCGTCGAGGGTGAACTGTCGCGGGGACAGGGTGCCCACGTGCAGCACGCCGACGAGCTCGCCCCGCGCCATGATCGGCACGCCCAGGAGGGACCGCACCCCGGTCTGGATGAGCACCGGGTTGACGACGTTGTCGCTGGTCACCGTCTGGATGATGACCGGCTGGCGGGTGAGCGCGACCTGGCCGGCGAACCCGCGGCCGACGGAGACCCGGAAGCCCTGCCGGACCTCCTCCTCCAACCCCCGGGCGGCGGTGGCCACCAGCTGCTGGGCGCGGACGTCGAGCAGGAGGATCGCGGCCGTGTCGACCCGCAGCAGGTCACGCACCCGGTCGAGCAGCTCGTCGAAGAGGTCGGCGACATCGAGTCGGGACAGCGTCGCGTCGGTTACCGCCTCGATACGGCGTAACCACTGCTCGTCCCCCAGGACGTCCGCCCGAACCACCCCACGATCCTAGTTGCGCCCCGACAAGTCTCGCTTCCGGCGACCCCTGGGACGGCCGTCCCACCAGTTGATCGAACCGGACATCCGGCGCGGGGCGACGGACGAATAGACGGTACGCCGCATCCCCGTGGTGATTCGTCCCCGGGGGATTGCCGAGGGAGTCCGGCGTCACACCGGTGACGCTCAGATCGTGCGTCGCAGCGCCGTCTCCACGGCATCGACCAGCGGGTCACCCTCGTTCCGGGGATGCCGGGCGAGGCCGAACTCGACGTCCGGCAGGGCGGGCAGGGCACTCGCGTCGTGGCAGGCCATGACCGGTTCGAGGTTCGCGGGCATGAGCGCCGCGACGCCGAGACCGGCCCGTACCGCGGCGAGCACACCAAGCAGGCTGTTGCTCTCGAACGCCACCCGCCAGCGCCGGTCGGTACGTTTCAACGTCTCGAGCACCGACGTACGCCAGGAGCACGGGTTCGAGAACAGCACCACCGGCAGCGGATCGGCGGCCACGTCCACTCCCTGGCCGATCGCCCAGACCAGCGGGCGGCGCACCGTCCAGCGGGGCGGCCCGGGAAGGTCCGGCAGCGCGTCGAGCACGAGTTGGACGCGGCCGGCGTCGTAGGCCTCCCGCATGGCGGCGCTGGAGATGCTGAGCACCTCCAGCGTGGCGCCGGGGTGCAGCCGGGCGAGGTCCGCGAGGGCCTGCGGTAGTTGCGACGCGGCGAGGTCTTCGAGCAACCCGACGACGCAGTGGCCGGTGAGCGCGCGTCCGGTTTCGGTGAGCGCCTGCGCGGAGAGCGAGAGGATGCGTTCGGCGTACGGCAGCAGCTCCTCGCCCGCCCGGGTGGGCGAGACACCGGCCGGCGACCGGTTGAGCAACGGGCGGCCGACAACCCTCTCGAGCTTGCGCAACTGATGGCTGAGCGCGGGCTGGGTCTGGCCGAGCGCGGTCGCCGCCCGACTGATGCTGCCCGCCCGGACGGCGGTCACGAACGACCGCAGCAACGCGGTCTCCAGGTCCCTGGCCATAACCAATCATTATGGCAGTGCCAGCAAAGTCGCCACTTCCTATGGCCCGGTGGCGGATCTAGCGTCGCACGGGTGACCGGATACCGACAGGTGCTCGCCGTGCCGGGGATGGCAGCGCTGCTGGGCGTCTCACTGCTCGCCCGCGTAGCGATCACCGCCGACGTGATGGCGCTGACCCTGTACGTCGTGCTGGGGCTGGACCTCGGCTACGCGGCCGCGGGTGGCGTGGCGGCGGCCCTGACCGCCGGGGTGGCGCTGGGCGGGCCGCTGCTCGGCCGCATGATCGATCGGCGGGGCGCGCGCGTCGTGCTGTCGACCACCGTCGTCCTGCAGGTCGTGTTCTGGCTGAGCGTGCCGCTTCTGCCCTACGGGATCCTGGTGGGCGCCGCCTTCGCCGCCGGTCTGCTGATGGTGCCGGCCCAGCTCGTGACCAGGCAGGCGATCGCCGCCATGACGACGGCGGGACTGCGGCGGGCGGCGTTCGCGCTGGAATCGGTGCAGGGCGAACTGTCGTACGTGGTGGGTCCGCCGATCGTGATCTTTATGGCGGCGCAGGTCTCCCCCGGCGTGGTGGCCTGGGGCGTCGGCGCCGCCATCGTGGCGGGTGGCGCGGGGCTCGCCCTGCTCAACCCGCCGCTGCGTGCCGACGACGAGGCGGAGGCCGGCACGCTCGACCGCCCCCGGCGCCGGGAGTGGCTGGGCCCGCGCATGATCGCCGTGCTGGTGATGGCGTTCGGCGCCACGATGGTGCTCAGCGGCACCGACCTGGCCATCGTCGCCACCCTCGAAGCAGCCGGCCAGGTGCCCTGGGCCGCCGTGGTCGTGGCCACCTACGGCGTGGCCTCCATCGCCGGCGGGCTCGCGTACGGCGTGCTCCCCCGGCCACTGCCCACCTGGCTGCTGCTCGGCCTGCTCGGGCTGGCGACCGTTCCCGCCGGCCTGGCCCACACCTGGCCCTGGTTGTGCGTGGCCGGCGCCGCAGCGGGGCTGCTCGCCGCGCCGACCCTCTCCGCGGTGGCCCACGCGGTGAGCCGGCTGGCGCCGGCCGCCGTGCGGGGCGAGGCGACCGGCCTGCAGTCCTCGGCGCTGAGCGCCGGGTTCGCGCTCGGATCTCCCGTGGTCGGGGTGGCGATCAGCGCCTCCGTGCCGGCGGGCGGCTTCGCGGCCGCCGGGCTGGCCGGGGTTGCCGCCGCGCTGACCGGATACCTGCTGTCCCGCCGCTCGCCCGCCCGGCCCCGGGCCCGGGCACCGCAGGGGCTACCGGCACCCGCTCAGGACGGCGGTCGCCACTCCCGCCTGATCAGCCCGTAGACCCACGAGTCGGAGACCTCGCCGTTCACGACGCAGTCTTCCCGCAACGTCCCTTCCCGCACGAACCCGAGCTTCTCCAGCACCCGGGCGGATGCCACGTTGCGGGTGTCGGCCTCGGCCTGGACGCGGTTCAGGTCCAGCGTGTCGAACGCCCAGCGCAGCAGGGCGCCCGCGGCCTCCGTCGCATAGCCGTGCCCCCACGCCGCATCGTCGTAGCAGTAGCCCAGCGACGCGCTGCGGTAGTCCGGATTCCACCGGCTCAGGCCACACCAGCCGAGGAACGTCCCGTCGGAGTCACGATCCACGGCCAGCCGCACCCCGGTGCCCGCCTCGGCCATCTGCCGGCAGGCCGCGACGAACCGCTCGGCGCGCGCCCGTTCGTTCCACGGGGGCGCGTCCCAGTAGCGCAACACGTAGGGGCTGCTGTGCAGCGCGAAGAGGTCGTCCGCATCCGCATCGTCGAACGGACGCAGTCTCAGGCGAGTGCTGTGCAGCGTGGGGGCGGGCAGCGACATGACACGTTCCCTCCGGTACCGGCGGCCGATCAACCAGACATCCGGCGCCGGTCACGCGCAACGGGTTTTCCCGGCGGGCAGTCGGCGTGGCGCACGGGTGCGGCGGTAGTAGGACCAGCCGGCGACGGGCAGGGCGATCGCCCACGCCAGCAGCAGCGGCAGGCCGAGGAGGACACCGGTGGTGGTGAAGATGTCGTCCTCCGGGTTGGTGTCGGCGAGTTCGGCCGCGAACCGCCAGGGCAGCGTCGCCACGTAACCGATCATCAACGCGGATCCCAGGACGGTCGGCGTCAACGGCAGCCACCGTGGCACCCGATGTCCACGCAGCACCGGTATCCAGCGCGGGAAGATCAGACCCCAGTCGCTGATGAGTCCGAGGGCCAGCACCCCGCCGAGGCCGGCCAGGACGCACAGGACGGTGAGATAGAGCGCGCCGGCAGGCAGGCCGAGCAACCCGTCGACCGGGTGGTCCCCCGCGCCCGGTCCGCGACCGTGGTACCACTCGCGGAACGGATCGGGATGGGCGAACAGCGGGATGCCGAAAATCCATGGGATGTGCAGCGGGATGAAGCCGAGGATGGGGGCGACCCAGGCGACGTGCCCCGCGCGGCGCGCCCAGGGTGGCGGCGGTGGGGTGCGCAGCGCCGTTGCGCCGGAGGCGGTCCGGTCGGCCCCCTGAGCCGTGCCGCCTCGTCGCACTTCGATGTGGCTCCGTTGTCCCGATCGTCCCATGGGCCGACGATGTCACCGCGCCTCGACGCGGCGCCTCACCCTGCTGCGGGATCACGCTCCCTCGCCAGGGGGAAGGCAGCTCGTCGGCCGCCCGAGCGACGCATCTGCTGTTCGGTTCGCCGTACGAACAAGCCGCGCAGGACGCGCGGGAACGCGGCTGGGACTCGCGGGACAGCCGGCCCGCCGGCCTGTCTAGTCCCACCTGATGCGTGACGAATCCGTCCCAGCACATGCACGACAGTCGGCCGTGGTTCCTCCGTCGTCCTGCTTACGGTCGGTGACATCTGAGTGCCTGCGGGCGCACTGACATGCCGAAGTGAGTGCGACGGCTGACCGGTTGACAGAAGTCAAGCTGGAGAGTGTCGGATCTGCCGGATGCCGTTCGTAGCGTATGCAGAGACGGACGTCGGGTCCGGGGACGATCAGAGGGAGCGGACATGCCTGAGTACCTCATCTACTTCAATCAGCAGTGGGTGGGTGACCACACCGAGGAGTGGTTCCACGGGCGCGGCCCACTCGCCAGGGCGGTTGTCGATGAGATCAAGGCCGCCGGGGCATTCGTCTTCGCCGGGGGCCTGGAGGAAGAGGACGGCCCAGTCTTCAACGCTGACGCCACAAGCGGTGCGACGGTCATCACCGACGGGCCCTATGTCGAGAGCAAGGAGTTCCTGGGTGGCCTGACCATCGTGGACGTGCCGGATGAGGCGACCGCCCGGATGTGGGCCGGCAAAATCGCGGAGGCATGCGGCTGGCCGCAGGAGGTTCGCCGGTTCAAGCCGCGGCGCGTCTTGCAGGGATGAGATCGTCACTCGTCGGCTGAGGCTTGAGCCGAGGCGTGGCCGGCACCGGGGCGACGTCGCTGCTGCGGTATCGGCAAGGATTCGACCAGGCACGGGGGCGGCCAGAAAAGTGCCGTCCCCGGAGCCGGCCGACGACAGCGCTTCGCCGTACTCATTTGCCGCGATGCGCACCCGTGTCGCGGACCGTGAAGGCTTCCGCGGCGCACTCTGAGGATCATGTCGGACATCAGGGTCAGCCCCCAACTGACGGAGGCTGACCTGGTGGGCGACGGACGAGTCGACCTGTACGCCGGATTCTGTGACCGGCACGCCCCGAAGGGCGGCCGGCGGCGGCCATCCATCTCGGCCTACCGTCGCCGGCAGGCTCCAGCGGCCTACCCGCAGACATCGGGCGGGCCGCCCTCAAGCGTCTGCGCGGGCCGTCATCTTGCGGTGACGACCCTTTCTTGGCCTTGCTCCGGGTGGGGTTTACCGAGCCATCCCGGTCACCCGGGATGCTGGTGGGCTCTTACCCCACCGTTTCACCCTTACCGTCCCGTATCGGGCCGGCGGTCTGTTTTCTGTGGCACTGTCCCGCGGGTCACCCCGGGTTGCCGTTAGCAACCACCCTGCCCTGTGGAGTCCGGACGTTCCTCGGCGGCGGGCCCCAGCCCGCCGACGCGACCGCCCGGTCGACTCGTCCGTCGCGCCCTTATCTTAACGACGGCGCCCCCGCGCCCATTTCCGCCCCGCACGCCGGCCCGCCACGGGGTGCGCACAGGGCGGACCTGCGTGCGGGGCCCGGGCGGGCTAGCCTGCGGGATCATGAACCTCTCCGACGTCGCGCTGCTGGTTGCCGCCGGTCTCGCCGCGGGCACGGTCAACGCGGTGGCCGGGGGCGGCTCCCTGATCACCTTCCCGGCCCTCATCGCGATCGGCCTGCCCCCGGTCCCCGCGAACGTCAGCAATTCGGTGTCGGTCTTCCCCGGCTACGTGGCCAGCGTGGCGGGCAGCCGGGCGGACCTGCCCCGGGGGCGGGCGCTCTGGCCGCTGCTGCCGACGGCGGTGGCCGGCACGATCGTCGGTTGCGTGCTGCTGCTGGCCACCCCGGCGCGCGCGTTCGAACTGGTGGTGCCGTTCCTGGTGCTGGGCGCGACCGCCGTGCTGGCCTTCCAGGACCCGCTGCGCCGGCTGGTCGGCCATCCGGCCGACCTGAGCCCGCGCCGCCGTACCGTCACCGTGCAGGCCATGGTCGCGCTGGGCACCGTGTACGGCGGTTACTTCGGCGCGGCGCTCGGGGTGATGCTGGTGGCCGGTCTGGCCCTGGTGCTGGACACCACGCTGGCCCGGGTGTCGGCCATCAAGAACCTGCTCTCGGCCATGGTGGGGCTGACCACCCTGGTGGTGTTCGCGCTCTTCGGTCCGGTCAACTGGGCCGCGGTAGCGGTGGTCGCGCCGGCCACGCTGGTCGGCGGGTACGTGGGCGCCCGGCTGGTCCGCCGGCTCCCGCCGGTGGTGCTGCGGACCCTCATCGTGGTCTTCGGCACGGTGATCGGCCTCTACCTGCTCTACCGCGCCCTCGGCTGACCGGGCGGGGAGGGGCCCCTGGCAGGAGGGACCCCCCCGCACCTCAGTACGCCTCGCCGACCGGCTCCTCGGGGGCGTGCTCGTTGCGGCGGGCGGCGGAGTTCCACCGGGACCAGAGCACCCGCTCGCCGTAGCCGGCGGCCATCACGTGCGCGAAGGCGAGGTAGACCAGCACGCCGACGGCGAGGACGCCGAACCCGACCCAGAACGGCAGGGCGAGCGAGTGCTCGGCGAGCTTGCCGGCGATGATCGGGGCCGGCGCGGCGGCGCCCCAGCGGACCAGGTTGAAGGCGCCGGTGGCGACCCGCCGGTCGCTGGAGCCGAGGCCCAGGGCGAGGTCGGTGAGGTTGGCGTTGGCCAGGCCCATGAACAGGCCGGCGAGGACCAGGACCACCAGCGACATGGCGGTGCCGGTGGAGGTGGCGAAGAGGACCATGCAGACCAGCAGGCCGGCGATGGCGACGCCGACGGTCTGCACCGCGCCGATCCGGTGCGCCAGCCGGTGGCCGATCAGCAGGATGCCGGCGGCCAGGCCGAGGCCCCAGCCGGTGAAGGCCAGGCCCAGCGGGATGACGTCGAGGTGCAGGTAGAGCGGCGTATAGCCGAGCACCACGAAGAAGACGAAGTTGTAGGCGGCGGTGACCACGCAGAGGGTGATGAACGCCGGCTTGCGGTAGGTCGAGAAGATCGCGCCGAGGCGTACGGGGGCCTGCTTGTTGGCCGGTTCGCGGAGCTTGCGGGAGGCCACGGCCAGGGCCAGCACCATGAACACGCCGCAGACGAAGAACGGCAGCCGCCAGCTCACCTCGCCGAGCAGGCCGCCGATCAGCGGGCCGACGGCGAAGCCGAGGCCGAGCGCGGTCTCGAAGAGGCCGACGACCCACTCCCGGTCGTTGGCCAGGTTGACCAGCACCACCATGGCGGTGGCGAAGAACATGGCGTTGCCCAGGCCCCACACGCCGCGCAGCACGGAGAGCTGCACGATGTCGTTGCTGAACGACGCGAGGATGGCGGCCAGGCCGACCACCGAGACGCCGGTGATCAGCACCGGCTTGAAGCCGAACTTCCCGCTGGCGAGGGTCGCCGGGATCATGCCCACGGCCATCACCGCGATGTACGCCGTGAAGAGCAGCTCGACCTGCCAGGCGGTGACCCCGATCGCCTCGCCGATGGCGGGCAGGATCGGGTCCACCACGGCGATGCCGGCGATGGCAAGGAAGGCCACCAGGGTGGTGGCGTAGATGGCACTGCGGTTGGGTTCGGATCGCCGATCCACTCCGCGCCTCCAGACAGATAGCTGTATATTACAGGTAAATCAGTTGTATCATACAGCTATGACGGACGACGAGACGACGGGAACCGCTGCGGACGAGGCCACCCTCGGCCAGATCGAGACCGAGGTGGCGATGCTCCTGCGGCTCGGCGAGGCGACCCGCCGGGCGACCGGCACGGCCGAGCACCGGGTGCTGGACCGGGCGGCGTACGTGATCCTGCGGCACCTGGCCGGCGCCGGCCCGCAGAACGTCTCCGCCCTGGCCACGAGGCTGAACCTGGACGGCTCCACGGTCACCCGGCAGGTCTCGGCGATGCAGCGGGACGGGCTGATCTCGCGTACCCCGGACCCGGCCGACGGGCGCGGCACGGTGATCTCCCCCACCCCGGCCGGCCTCCAGCGCATGGCCGCGGTGCGGGCGGCCCGGACCCGGCTCTACGGCGACATCCTGGCCGCCTGGTCGCCGGACGACCGGGAGAGCCTGGCGGACCTGCTGCACCGGCTCAACGAGGCCCTCGAATCGCGCACCCGCCGCCGCTGAGCGCATGACGAGGCCCCGGCCGCCGACGTGGCGACCGGGGCCTCGGGCAAGCTCAGGCGACCGGCTCGGGAGCGGCGTCCGCGTCCCGCTCCACGCCGGGGGTGACCCGCGCGTCGCCCTCGTCGGCGAAGTAGTCGTCCGGGGTGGTGCCGTCCACCCCGTCGGCCACCTTCGCGGCCCGCAGCACCAGGGTGAGCAGCGCGGCCACCGCCAGGTTGACCAGCACCGCCACGATGCCCACGTAGATCGTCTTCTTGGTGTCGAAGCCGAACTCGGAGAGCGGGAAGGCCGAGCCGGCGAAGTGCTTCTTGCCGGTGGTCGGATTCCCGATCTGGTAGAGCATCCACATGCCGAGGCCCATGCCGGCCACCCAGCCGGCGATCAGCGCGTTCCGGTGGAACCAGCGGGTGTAGAGGCCCAGAGCAACCGCCGGCAGCGTCTGGAGGATGATCACGCCGCCGATGAGCTGGAGGTCGATGGAGAACTGCGGGTCGAGGAAGACGATGCAGGCCACCGCGCCGACCTTCACCACCAGCGAGGTGATCTTCGAGACGTTGGCCTCCTGCGCCGGGCTGGCGTCCCGCTTCAGGTACTCCTTGTAGATGTTGCGGGTGAACAGGTTCGCCGCCGCGATCGACATGATCGCCGCCGGCACCAGCGCGCCGATGCCGATGGCCGCGTACGCCACGCCCGCGAACCAGTCCGGGAACTGGCTGTCGAAGAGCAGTGGCACCACCGTGTTGCCGTCGACGCTGCCGGCCTTGGCGCCGGGCAGCGGCTTCACGCCCGCCGCGATGGCCATGTAGCCGAGCAGCGCGATCAACCCGAGCAGCAGGCTGTACGCCGGCAGCGCGGACATGTTCCGCTTGATCACGTCGCGGTTCCGGCTGGCCAGCACGCCGGTGATGCTGTGCGGGTAGAGGAACAGCGCCAGCGCCGAGCCGAACGCCAGTGTGACGTACTGGAGCTGGTTGTTGGCGTTGAGCAGGATGCCGTCGCCCGGCGCGGGTGACGCCTTGAACTTCGCGTCGGCCGCGTCGAAGATGTCGCCCCAGCCACCCAGCTTGTACGGCAGGTAGATGACCGCCACCAGGATCACGATGTAGATCAGCGAGTCCTTGACGAAGGCGATCAGCGCCGGCGCGCGCAGCCCGGACTGGTAGGTGTAGGCCGCCAGGATGGCGAAGGCGATGATGATCGGCAGGTGCCGGGCCACCGCGCTGTCCCCGGTCACGCCCATCGTCTTGAGCACCGCCTCGATGCCGACCAGCTGCAGGGCGATGTACGGCATGGTCGCCACGATGCCGGTGATGGCGATCAGCAGTGCCAGGATCGGCGAGTCGAACCGGTTGCGGACGAAGTCCGCCGGGGTGACGAAGCCGTGCCGGTGCGAGACCGACCAGAGCCGGCAGAGCACCAGGAACACCATCGGGTAGATGACGATCGTGTACGGCACGGCGAAGAAGCCCGCCGCCCCGGCCCCGAAGATCAGCGCCGGCACCGCCACGAAGGTGTACGCCGTGTAGAGGTCACCGCCGACCAGGAACCAGGTGATCCAGCCGCCGAAGCTGCGCCCGCCCAGGCCCCACTCGTCCAGGTGCGCCATGTCGCGCGGCGCCCGCCACCGGGCCGCCACGAAACCCATGGCGCTGACCAGCAGGAAGAGGAAGCTGAAGACGATGATCTCGGTGAGGTGGTCGCGCCACATCAGCGGTCACCCCGCTTCTTCGTCATCTGGTAGACCAGCGTCGTGGTGGCCACGCCGAGGATGATCCAGGCCAGTTGCAGCCAGTAGAAACGCGGGAAGCCGAACAGCCGGGGCGAGTCGGCGTTGAAGAAGGCCGGGATGAGCGGCACCACGATCGGTATGAAGAGCAACCAGTTCCAGGGACTGTGGTCCTTCGCCCTGGATCGCGCCGTTGTCGGCGCCTCCGGTTCTGGTGCTGCCATGTGACACACCTCCGGGAACTCGTAACTTGCCATGTGACGGCCGGAGGCTACGACCCTGTGAGCGCGGTCACGTTCTACCGGAGGACGGCGATGCGCCGAGCGGCCGCCCGCGTGCGCCGAACGGCCGGCGGCCCCAGGTCGCGGCGCGGCGCCGGACGCGCCGAGCCGGAGTCGCCGTGGGCGCGGACGGCCGGGTGGCGCCGGGAGAAATCAGACGTCGGCGAGGTGGGAGGTGTCGTTGACCGAGCGGACCGCGACGCCGCCGTCCGGGTAGAGGTCGAGCACCGAGATCCCCGCGGTGTCCAGGTAGAGCCGGTGCAGGAAGGCGTCGCCGGCCGCGAGGGCGTCGCGCAGCACCAGCTTGATGGGCGAGACGTGGGAGACCACCACGACGGTCTCCCCCGGGTACGCCTTCCGGAGCCGGTCGACGGCCCGACCGGTCCGCTCGGCGACCGCGACGAACGACTCGCCCTCCGGCGGGGCGACCCGGGTGGAGGCCAGCCAGGCGTCCAGTTCCCCGGCCCAGCCCTCGCGCACCTCGGCGAAGGTGCACCCCTCCCAGACCCCGAAGTCGCACTCGATGAGGTCGTCGTCGGGGCGTACCGGCGGGTTGCCGACCAGCGCGGCGACCGCCTCTGCGGTGGCCACGCACCGCGCGAGGGGCGAGCTGACCACGGCCGCGACCGACGGCGCGAGGGCGGCCACCCGGGCGGCCGTGGCCCGCGCCTGGGCCCGGCCCCGTTCGGTCAGCGGCACGTCGCCGCGCCCCGAGTAGCGCTTCTGCACGGTCCGCTCGGTCTCGCCGTGCCGGACCAGGATCAGCCGGGTGGCCTCCTCGGTCGGGCGCGGCTCCCAGGAGGCCGGAATGGTGGCCGGGTCGGTGCCGGTGGCCCGGCCGGTCGCGGCACGGGCAGCCACCTCACGGACCGCCGGGTCGGGGGCGGCGGCCTCGCGCGGCGCCTCCACCGGGCGGGTCGGTGCCAGACCGGCCGCCGCGTCCATCGCCGCGTTCGCCAGGGCGTCGGCGTGCTTGTTGCGCTCGCGGGGCACCCAGCTGAACCGCACGCTGGCGAAGCGGCCGACCAGCCCGGCGGCCTGCGCGGCCAGCGGCCGCAGCCCCGGGTTCTTGATCTGCCAGCGGCCGCACATCTGCTCGACCACCAGCTTGGAGTCCATCCGGGCCTCCACCTCGGCCGCGCCCAGCTCGGCGGCGGCCTCCAGCCCGGCGATCAGGCCCCGGTACTCGGCCACGTTGTTGGTGGCCGTGCCGATCGCCTCGGCCCGCTCGGCCAGCACCTCGCCGGTCGCCGGGTCCCGGACCACCGCGCCGTAGCCGGCCGGCCCCGGATTGCCCCGGGACCCGCCGTCGGCCTCGATCACGACCGCGCGCACCGCCACGGCGGCTACAGCCCGGACTCGTTGGTCCGGACCATGATCCGCCGGCACTCCTCGCAGCGGACCACGTCGTCCGGGTCGGCCTTGCGGATCCGGGCCAGGTCGGCGCCGGAGAGCTCCAGCCGGCAACCCCCGCAGCGGGCGCCGGTGAGCAGCGCCGCGCCCAGGCCGGTGTCCGTGCGGATCTTGTCGTAGAGGGCGACCAGGTCGGCGGGCAGGTCGCCGGCCAGCGGCTGGCGGGCGCCGCGCTTGAACTCCTCCTCCTTGGCGATCTCGGCGAGGCTGTCGTCGCGGCGCTGCTCGGCGGCGACGCGCCGGTCCCGGGCCTCGGCGATCCGCCGCTCGACGCCGTCCAGCACGCCCTGCGCGGTCTCCCGCTGCTCCATCAGCTCCAGCTCGGCGTCCTCCAGGTCGCCCTGCCGGCGGTTGAGCGAGGTCAGCTCGTGCTGGAGCGCCTCCAGCTCACGGGCCGGGCCGGTGCCCGCGGCGAGGCGGTTCTCGTCCTTGGTCTTGCGGGCCCGGACCTGGTCGACGTCCTTCTCCAGCCGGGCGATGTCCCGGTCCAGGTCGTCCACGGCCACCTGGGCGCGGACCCGCTCGTCCTCCAGCGCGGAGAGTTCGCGCGCCAGGGCCTCCAGCTCGGCCAGCTCCGGCAGCGTCCGGCGGCGGTGGGCGAGCTGGGCGAGCGTGGTGTCGATCGCCTGCAGGTCGAGCAGGCGGCGCTGCACCTTCGGGTCAGCCTTCACGGTCGGGGCTCCTTGTCGTCCGGTCGGGGTGCGGCGGCGTGCACGGTCCACGGGTCGGTGTCCAGGTCGGACACCGTGGTCTCGACGCCCAGCTCGTCCCGCAGGTGGGCGGCCAGGTCGTCCAGCCAGGGTCGCTCGGTCGCCCAGTGGGCGGCGTCCAGCAGGGCCGGGCCGCCGGCGGCGAGGTGCTCACCGGCGGGATGGTGGCGCAGGTCGGCGGTGAGGAACGCGTCCACCCCGGCCGCGGTCGCCTCGGCGAGGAAGCTGTCCCCCGAGCCGCCGCTGACGGCGAGGGTACGAACCATACGCCCGGGATCCCCGGCGGCGCGAACTCCCCAGGCGGTGACGGGGAGCACGGCGGCGGCGTGCCGGGTCAGCTCGGCCAGCGTGAGCGGGGTGGGCAGCTCGCCGATCCGGCCGATGCCCCGGCCGGGGCCGGCGGCGGGCGAGCCGGGGCGGGGCGGGTGCAGCGGGCGCAGCCCGGTCAGCCCGAACCGGGCGGCCAGGGCGTCGGACACCCCGGGGTCGGCCACGTCGGCGTTGGTGTGGGCGACGTACAGCGCCACGTCGGCCTTGATCAGGCGGTGCACGATCCGCCCCTTGTACGTGGTGGCGGCCACCGACGAGACTCCGCGCAGCAGCAGCGGGTGGTGCGCGACGATCATGTCGGCCCCGGCTGCGAGCGCCTCGTCCACCGTCTCCGGGACCACGTCGACCACGCAGGCGACCCGCCGGACCGGGGTCTCGGGCTCACCGAGCACCAGCCCGACCCGGTCCCACTCCTCGGCCCAGGCGGGCGGGTAGCGCCGGTCGAGCGCGGCCACCACGTCGGCGACCGTGGGTGGCGATCCGGTTGTGCTCACGGCCGGCCAGCTTACCGGCGTCGGGCCCCGTCGCGGGCCGGCTGGCCCGGACCGGGCCGGCGGGGCGGCTCCCGCCGGCCGGTCCGGCGCCGGTCAGCCGACCGGGGCGGCCGGGCGTGGCGCGGCGCGCAGGGCGGCCAGGCCGACTGCCCACGGGAAGGCGTCCAGGTGCCGCTCACCGGTGCCCGGCGGGTGCAGCGGCACCACGTGGTCACCGAAGACCACCCGGATCCCCCACTCGCGCAGCCGGGCCAGGCTGGCCCGGAACGCGGGGTGCGCGGCCATCGCCACGTTGGTGTAGGGCACGGCTGCGATCGGCACCCCCATCCCCTGCCCCTCGACCAGCAGGCCGAGGGCGAGGGTGTCGGCGATGCCGACCGCCCACTTGTTGACGGTGTTGACCGTCGCCGGGCAGACCAGCATGGCGTCCGCCGGGGGCAGCACGTCCGGGTCACCCGGGTTCTTGTAGTGGGTGCGGACGGGGTGGCCGGTCTGCCGGGCCAACGCCGTCCGGTCGACGAACTTCGCGCCGTCCGGCGTGGTCACCACGCAGACCTGCCAGCCGTCCTGCTGGGCGAGGTCGACCAGCCGGCCGACGTGACGGGCCAGCGGCGAACCGCAGGCGATGACATAGAGCACCCGACGGTGCCCGTTGCTGGTGTGCGAACCGGTCATAAGACCCGACCCGCGCTCATACTCCGACTCCCATGTGCGCAGCCAACTCCGCGATCGGCGAAGGCGGCGCACCCCGTGTGCGACGGAGTACGTCCGACATCACCTCGTGGGCGATGGGCCGGCAGCGGATCTCGGAGGGCGCGAGCCGGTCGCCGCGGAGCAGCATGTCCCCGGCGTTGGCGACGTCGCCGATCTGGGCGAAGCCGCGGGCGATGTCCAGCAGGTGGTGCGCGCGCCGCTCGGGCAGCAGCGCGTTGAACGCGGGCTCGGCCAGCCGGTGGTGGGTCTCCACCGCCCGGCCGCCGTCGCCCAGCTCGACGGCGGCGGCGGCCCGGTGCAGCTCCAGGTTGGTCGGGCCGAACGAGGTCCAGTAGTGGTTGTGGTCCCCGCCGAGCAGGGTGGCCGCCTCGGCCGCCCCGGTCAGCAGGTCGTCCACGGTCGCCGAGTCGCCGATGCGGGCCGCGGCCATGGCGCCCTGGAGCAGCAGCATCCCGTAGACCGAGAGGCGTTCCGGCCGGACGTCGTTCTCGCCGCCGGGGGCCAGCCGGTTGGCGATCCGCACGTTGAGTTCGAGCGCGGGGCGGGGGCGGCCCATCGCGACGAGGGCGTTGCAGACCCGGGTGGTGGCGATCCCGGCGAGCAGGGGGTCGTCGGCCCGCTGGGCGACCGCCATCGAGCGGTCGGCGGCCAGCCAGGACAGGTCGCACTCGCCGAGCTTGCGCAGCACCGAGGAGGCGATCTGGTAGACCTGCCCGAGCAGGTGGGCGGCCTCCCGGGCCTGGTCGCCGCTGTAGCCGGCGTCGGCGGCCTGGGCGTCGCGCAGCAGCTTGGGCAGGGCCCGGGTCAGCATGCCGTAGCGGCCGTACTGGTAGGTGAGCCAGGCGTGGTTGACCGCCTTGCGCATGTCGGTCAGCGGCGGGGGGTAGGGCGCCGCGTCGAAGTACGCGCTCATCGAGTCGTAGCGCTCCAGCGCGGCGCGGATCTCCTCGACCTCGACCTGGTCGATGCAGTTGAGGGCGTCGGTACGCCGCTCCGGGTCCTTGCCGAGGAGCAGTTGGACGTCGACCTGGAGGATGTCGGCGATCTCGTAGAGCACGGAGAACTTGTCGAGCCGCCGGACGCCGCGCTCCACCTTGTCCACCCAGCTCTTGGACTTGCCGAGCCGGTCGGCGAAGACCTGTTGGGACATCTTGCGCCGGCTCCGCCAGTACGCGACCCGCCGGCCTATGGGTAGCTCGTCCATCTCCCCATCCCTCCCCCTGCCCGCGTCCGGCTGATCTCCCCCGGTCGACCTTCGCAACGGCCCGTCGGTACTCAGGTTTTCGCTGGTCGCACAGTCTGTACGTCGGCCGTACAGCCAGTTCTCGTAGTTTTCGTGCAAGTTGCATCAGCCGTTCGTCAGCTCAACGACCGTGGGTTACGGCAGTGACGGCGTTCGACGTGTGGTGTGTGGACAGTTCCGGGCGGGCGAGAGGGGATGGGACACATGTGGGGAAATGTCGGACCGCGCGTGGCTCACCTGTCGCCGCTGGAACGGGTCCGGTTGCGCCGGGTCGCCGTCCGGTACGCCGTGCACGGCTGGCCGGTGACCCCCGGCGCCTGCCTGGCGAACAGCCGCTTCGTCTGCGGCCGGGCCGGCTGCCCCACGGTCGGCTGCCACCCCGCCCTGGAGAACTGGGAGCACGCGGCGAGCGCCGACCCGGCCCGGGTGGCCACCTGGTGGCGCAGCCGCCCGCACGGGGTGCTGCTGCCCACCGGGCGCGCGTTCGACGTGCTGGAGGTCGCGGCCCACCTGGGCCGGCGGGTGCTCGACACGGTCGCCACCCATCCGGCCGGCTTCGGCGTACGCGGGCCGGTGCTGGTCACCCCCACCGGCCGCTGGATGTTCCTGGTGCGCCCCGGCGACCCGCTGCGCCCGGAGCTGGACCACTGCTTCCACGTGGTCCGGCACGGTCCCGGCTCGTGGATCCCGGCCCCGCCGACCCGGCTGCCCGAGGGAACGGTCCGCTGGGCGGTCGCCCCCGAGCAGGCGCGCTGGCGGCTGCCCGACTCGTACCTGGTGCAGAACGCGTTGATCGCGGCGTTACGGGCGGCCGGGATCACGCTGACCCCCGAGCTGCTCCCCGGCCAGCTCCCCCTCCCCCGGCGCGGCTGCTGACCGGCGGCTCCCGGGCAGCGACCTCACCGGCGTCGCACTCGTTGTGCCTGCCGAGAGGCGCAGAAGCGCCGGAGCGGGGGTGGAGGATGTCCGAGGACGATGCGGCCCGCCACAGCGGCGGCACCGAGCCACCGCCGCACCGGCGTCGCCCGTACCGCTGGGCCTTCACCCGCCCGTGGGGCACCCGGCCCCGGGGCTCGCGCCCGCGCGGCTCCCGCCCCGCCACCACGCACCGGCCGCTCCGCTGACCCGCGTCCCGCGCCGTCAGGCGCTGGACGGGAGGTCGCGGGAGTGCCGGAGGCGGCCGTCGTCCGTCACCACCGCGTGCCGCCAGGGCGCGGGCAGGCGGTCCAGCCAGCCGATGCCGGGCTCGCCCATGGCCACGGCGGCGGTGGCGTAGGCGTCGGCGACGCCCAGGTCGGGGCCCACCACGGTGACCGAGCGCAGGCCCACGGCCGGGGCGCCCCGGCGGGGGTCGACGACGTGGTGGCCGCGCTCGTAGACGCCCGAGGTGGCGACCGCCAGGTCGGTGCCGGTCAGCACCAGGCAGGTGGCGGCCGGGTCCCAGGGATGCCGGACGCCGATGCGCCACGGGCCGCCGGTGACCGGGTTGCCGCGTACCCGGACGTCGCCGCCGGCGTTCACGCAGTGGTTCGGGGCGCCGGCCTCGACCAGGCGGTCCGAGGCCACCTGCGCCGCCCAGCCCTTGACGTAGCCCGACGGGTCCAGCCGTCCGGTGGCGTACGCGTCGAAGAAGCCGTCGGTGCCGGTCCACAGGTCGGCGCAGCGTTCGAGGACCGCCCGCAGGTCGGCCGACGCCTCGGCCAGCCGCAGCTCGCCCCGGTCCAGGCGGCACACCTCGCTGTCCGCCCGGTAGGTGCTGAACCGCGCGTCCACCTCGCGCAGCCAGGCGAAGGTGCCCTCGGCCAGCTCGTGCAGGGTCGCGGCGGGCAGGTCGTCGGCCAGGTCGAGGCTGATCGCCGTACCCATGATCTGTTCGACCCGGCGCAGGCCCGGCCGGACCGCGGCGGCCCCCACGCTCAGGCCTTGTCCAGCGCGGCCTGGAGCGACTGTTTGTAGGCGGTGCTGGTGTAGGTGGCCCCCGAGACGGTGTTCAGGTTGGCGCTCTGCTTGGCGACCACCTCGCCCGAGCTGCCGCTGTAGCGGGCCTGCACGTCGTCGGCGCGCAGGCCCTCCTGACCGCCGACCGGCATGTCGAGGCCGGTGGCGTCGACGATCCGGCTGCCGCTCAGGGTGATCTGCACCCGCAGGGAGCCGTAGCGGTAGGCGACCGTCGGGCCGGTCACCGTGCGGGTGGTGACGGTCGGCGCCTTGGTGGTGGTCCGCGGGGCGGCGGTGGTGGCCCGGGTCGTGGTGCCGCCGCGGGTGCCGGGCGTGCGGCTGGCGGCGGGCTTGGCCGTGGGCTTCGCCGACGCGCTCGGCCGGGCGGAGGGGGTGACGCCGGCCGGGGTCGGCCCGGGAGCCGCCGGCCCTCCGGGGGCGACGGGGGCCGCGGCGACCGGCCGGTCCTGGGCGGCCTGGCCGGTGCCGGGGGCGCCCTTGAGCACCACCAGCGCGGTGGTGCCGGCGGCCAGGCCGGTGATCGCGAGGAGCGCGCGACGCATGGGCGGGGCCTCTCTACAGCTCGAAGGTGGCGAGATGGATCTGCCGGCGCGGCACGCCGGCCCGGCGCAGTGCCCGGACCGCCTCCTCGACCAGGCCACCCGGGCCGCACAGGTAGACGTCGCGCCGGGTCAGGTCGGGCACCAGCCGGCGCAGCCCCTCCGGGCTCATCACCTGCCGGGGGCCGGGGTCGTCGCGGGAGCCGACCACGTACCAGACCGAGGTGTGCCGGGCCTGGGCGAGCCAGTCCAGCTCGTTGTGCAGCAGCACGTCGGCCGGGGTGCGGGCGCGGTAGATGAGCGCCGCACCGGGCGGCAGCTCCTCCAGCATGGCCCGCAGCGGGCCGATGCCGCTGCCGCCGGCGATCAGCAGGGCGCGTTCCCGGGTGCGGTGCGCCGCCGTGAAGGTGCCGGACGGCCCCTCCGCCCAGACCCGGGTGCCCGGGGTGAGATCCCGGAGGTCGGCGGTGTGCCGGCCGACGACCTTCACGGTGAGCCGCAGCCAGCGGCCGTTGCCCGCCGCGGAAAGGGAGAACGGGTGCGACTGCCACCAGCCGCCGGGGTTGAGGAAGCGCCAGCGGAAGTACTGGCCGCCGAGCAGGTCGATCTGGTTGAGGCGGTGCCCGGTCAGGTAGATCGAGACGGTGTCCGGGCTCTCCGCCACCACGTCGGCGACCCGCAGCCGGTGCCGGAGGTTGAAGCGCAGCGGGGCGACCAGCCGCCCCCACACCAGCGCGGCCACCACCAGCAGGTAGGCGGCGATCCAGCCGGTGCGCACCGGGCCCGGCTCGTAGAGCTGGGCGCCGTTGCTGAACTGGTGGCCGTAGCCGAGCAGCAGGGCGAGGTAGCTGGTCAGGTGCAGGTGGTACCAGAGTTCGTAGGGCATCCGCCGGCGGACGCCTCGCACCGCGGTGAGCCCGACCGCCACCATGATGCCGGTCGCCACGAAGGCGGAGACCATGTCCTCGTAGTGGGTCAGCAGGGCGCCGACCTGGCCGAGGATCGAGTTGCGTTCCAGCCGGGCGTACCCGACCACCAGCAGCGCCAGGTGGGCGAGGACCGCCACCAGCAGGGTGGCGCCGAGGTCCCGGTGCACCCGGGACAGCCGCTCGCCGCCCAGCCAGCGCTCCAGAACCCCGAGCCGGCTCATCATCAGCACCTGGACCAGCAGCAGGTAGCCGGCGACCAGGCCGGTGATCCGGCCGGCCGCGGTGAGCACGTGGGTGGTGTCGGCCAGCGAGCCGGGCGGGGTGGCGAGCCACCAGGGCAGCACCGCGGCGACCAGGCCGAGCCAGAAGGCGGCGGACAGCGCCCGCCGTCCACCGGGCCCGCGACGCGGCCGACCCGGGGGTACGGGAGCAGCCGGACGGCCGCCGTACGGGGCGGATGCCCCGCTGCGGCGGCCGGCGGCGAAGGTGTCCTGATACGTCACGCGTACAACTTCACGGGGGTGTACTTCTGCCGGGGGAAGACCTTGTCCACCTGCGCGGTCGTCAGTCCGAACCGTCCCTGCGCGACCGAGCCGTAGACGTTGAACATGTTGTTGTACTCGGGTACGTCTCCGCTGTCGAGATCGTTCAACCCGTTCCAGGTGCCCAGGAGCGAGCCGGCGAGCTTGCGCCCGGACAGGATGGTGACCACCCCGCCGTGCCCGTGGTCGGTGCCGCCCTGGTTCGAGGCGACCCGCCGGCCGAACTCGCTGGACACCATGACCGTCACGTCGGCGGCCCGGTCGCCGAGGTCGGTGAAGAACGCCGCCATCGCGTTGGCCAGCTCGTTGAGCCGGCGCCACAGCTGGCCGCCCTCGCGGGTGCCCTGGTTCTCGTGGGTGTCGTAGCCGCCCATGCCGACCGTCGCCACCCGGACGTTCGCCCCGCCCTTGATGAGCTGGGCGAGCTGCTGGAACGCGTACCCGACGCCCTCGTACTTCACCCCGGCGGCGGCCGCGTACGGCTTCGCGGCCAGCTTCTGCGCGGTGGCCAGCGCGCCCATGCCCTCGATGACCGCCTCCTCCACCGGGTGGTTGATCCCGGTGAACAGGCCGCGGATCGCCTTCTCGGTCGCCGCGCGGTACTTGTCGTCGCCGTTGAGCCGCAGCTCCCCGACGTTGTTGAGGGAGATCGCGCCGTTCACGCCGACCAGCGAGCGGGGCAGGGTGCTGCCGATGCCGACGCTGCGGAACGCGGTGCCCTTGCCGAGGGTGTCGACCAGGCTGTCCAGCCAGCCCCGGCCGCCGGTCTCACCGGGCAGGCCGCCCAGGTTGCAGGCGTCGGCGGCCTGGAAGTGGCTGCGGGACAGCCGCGGGTCGGAGACCGCCGGCACGAAGCCGAGCTGGCCGGCCTTCAGCCACTTCTCCAGCGGGGCGAACGCGCTGGTCAGCTTGAAGCCGCGCCCGAGGGCCAGCGAGTCGTTGCCGAGCAGCAGGTCGGGGCGGACCTTGCCGAGCACCGGGTCGTCGGCCGGCGCGACCAGGCTCAGCCCGTCCAGCCCGCCGTAGAGGAAGACGTGGATGAGGGTGCCGGTCTTGGTCGCCGCGAAGGACGCCGAGGTGGTGACGAACTGGGCGGTGGCCAGGGCGGTCGCGGTGGCCGCGGCGCCGGCGACGAAGGTACGCCGGGTGACGCCCCGCCCGTCCTGCTGGGCCTCCTCCAGGTCCTCCAGCCGGCGGTACCGGTCCGCCTCGGCGGCGCTCTCGGCCGCCACGATGTCGGCCTCCGCGCGCAGCAGCGCCTCGGCCGGGTTGTCGGCCAGCCGCCGCAGGTCGGGGCATTCGGGGTGCAGGGGGTACGGGTTCACGGTCATCTCCATCGAATGCCTCACCGGAGGTGGTGCTGGGGGGACGCGAGGATCGTCCGCGCGACCGCGGCGATGGCCCCGTTGAAGGTGGCGTCGACCTTGGTGCCCGCCGACACCCCGGCGACAGCGAGCACGAGGGCCTTCTCCTTGGCGCTCAGCTTCTGGTGCACCAGCCGCTGGGCCAGCGCGTCCACGTACGCCCCGGCGGTCGCCGGCGGCTTCGCCACCAGCTTCTCCGGCCGGACGTAGGTGAACTGCTTGCGGTAGGCGCCGATCAGGTCGCCGGCCTCGTTCCAGCCGTCGACCATGGTGCCCGCGGAGGTCCAGGCCACGTAGACGTCGGCGTAGCCGTCCGGGGTGGGCTTGCCCATCGGGTACTGGCCCAGCTCGCGCAGCTTGTCCTGGATCTGCCGCAGCCCCTGGGCGAACGGGGTGCGCCGCTTGTCGCCCTCGAAGCCCGCGGACGCCTCCGGCCCCACGCCCAGCGACCGGTAGGTGGCGACCAGGTACTCCATCGGGCGGCGGACCTTCTGCCCGACCGAGGCCCAGAACTCCGACGAGCTGAACAGCGTGGCCAGCACCGGCCGGATCTGCCCCTTGTTCGTCGTGTACGCCTTGGCCAGCCGGTCCACCAGGGACTTCGGCGGGGTGTCCGAGACGAACCGGGTGGCGAGGCTGCTCGCCACGTACCGGGCGGTCGAGGCGTGCAGCGCGATGTAGGTGATGTACTGGTCGATCACCTTGTCGGCGACCTTCGGGTCGGTCGAGTTGTTCGCGTGGCTGAACCCGAGGATCTTCACCTTGCCGACGTAGTGCCGCTCCGGGAAGAACCGGTACCTGCCGTCGGCGACACCCCGTCCGGTCTGCAGCATGGCGGCCTGCCGGACGTCCTTCTCGGTGTAGCCGCCGTCGACGCCGACCGAGTAGAGCTCCAGGTTCTCCCGGGCCAGGTTCTCGTTGACCGCGTCCTTGCGCGAGTCGGTCTGGTTCAGGTAGATGAGCAGCGCCGGGTGCTTGTTGGCGGCCACCAGCATCTCCGGGTAGCTGCCCAGCGCGTGCTTGCGGATGACGTCCTGGTCGAAGGAGTTGCGGTAGATCTCGCCGCCGTCGAAGTCGGCCGCCACGTGCAGGAAGTCGTTCCAGAAGTCGACCATCACCTCGAACAGCTGGCGGTCCGACCAGATCTGCCGGGCGATGGTGGCGTCCACCGTCTCCCGCTCCGGCTGGGCGCCCCGCTCGTTGAGCTGGTCCCGCTGGTCGCGCAGCTGGGTCGGGGTCAGCTTGAGGGTGGGCAGTTCGGCCAGCTTCAGCTCGGCCTTCGTCGGCGCGATCTTCTCCGGCTGGAGCTGCTGGCGCAGCCAGTCGTCGATGCCGAGCCGCTTGATGTCGGCGAGCACCTTCGGCGTCGGGCCGAACGTGGTCCGGCTGGCCAGGTGGCGGATCGGGTCCTTGGCGAGCACCGTCTTGACGGTCACCTCGGTCGCCGCCGCGGCGGCCGCCGGGCTGGCGAAGACCCGGCCGCCGGCGGGCGCGTTGCGCTTGAGCGCCGCGCCGGCCCGGGAGCCCATGTAGCTCTCGTTCTGCTCGGTGTAGGTGCGCACCGTGCTGGGCTGCTGGCCGCTCGGCCGGGCGGCGGTGCCGTCGGTGACCACGGTGCCGGTCGCGTCGCCGGCCACCGGATCGTCCGAGAACAGGCCCCGGATCTGCGGCGACAGGAGGGCCGCGCCACCGGCGACCACCGCGGCGCCACCGATCGCGGCGAGAGCCCGCCGCCGGCCGCGGCGCGGCTCGTCGTCGTCGTCCAGGTTGGGCAGTCCCGGTGCGGGCGGCGGGGCGTACCCGCCGGACGGCTGGGGGTGGCCACCGGCGAAGCCGTCGGGCCCGACCCACTGCGGGCCGGACGTGGGCGCCGCGGGGGTGGTGTAACCGCCGGGACCGGCGTACGGCATGGCGTTGTCGCGGTACCCGTCCGGATGGGGGTGCTGGTATCCGTCCCAACCGCGATCGTCCCGAGGTCGACGCGGTGGCACGTTCAGGTCGGCCATGTAGCTTCCCGTTTTCTTCGAGCGCCGGCACGCCTGCGACCCGGGGGGTGGGCGGAGGGGCGGCGACGGTTGCCGGAGGAGTTGCTACGGGAAAGTAACCACGCGTCTCCGGGCGCTCAAGGCGCTCCGACGGCGGCCGCGAGGGCACTTAAGACGGTGCTCATGCCGGCCGGCGGACGGCCCGGGCGACCGTCGATGTCCGGCGGCCCCCGGAGCAGGGCCGACCCGGGCGGTCCCCGCCCGGACGTGACGTTTTCGCCCCCCGCGACGCTGCTGGCGGCGTTCAACCGCTGAGGGAAACTTAAGGTGCGGATAAGCCTGCGCTGAGGTGTCCGACCGGTGCGTGCGCACCTGTCCGGCCCCGCCGAAAGTAGCGGTGGGAGCAGCGCGTGACCCGCCTCCGTTCCGGGTATGCCCCCGAACCGCTGAAGCCGTGAGGGGAAGGCACCGCCATGCTCAGCAAAGAGGATCAGCGCAGGTTCGAACAGATCACCCGCCAACTGCGGGAAAGTGACCCGCAGTTCTTCGCCCGGCTCGACCACCGGGCCCGGGGCCGCCGAGGCCGGTACCTGATGCTGTTGACGATCGTGCTGTGGGCCTCGCTGCCGGCGATGACCGTACTGGCCGGGCGAATGGCCGGCGCGATCTGCGCCGTGGTGCTGCTCGCCAACGCCTGCCTCATGTGGCGGTTCCGACGACGCTGGCTATGACGGCGGAGCCGCCGGTGACCGTCAGCCCGGGTCGTCCGACCCGGCCTCACCGCGGCCGAACTCCCGGTACGCCCGGCGGAGCCGCTCGACGAGGCCCGGGCCGCCGATCGCGGCCCCCGGCGGGCCGAGCTGACGCAGCAGCAGTTCCGGCCCGGTGGCCAGGGTGGGCGGCCGGTCCGGCAGCGCCACCGGGGACACCCAGAACCGGTCGACCTCGTCGTCCGGCGGGACGGCCGGCAGTCCCGCCAGCACCCGTCCCGCACCGGCCACGGGCCGCGCCGGCCCGGAGTCCGCGTCCGCCGGGACGACCGGCCCGTCCGGGGCCACCGCCGGGGCGGCCGGCGCGCCGCCGGGGTCGGCGGCGCCGCGCAGCGTACGCAGCCGGTCGAGCAGCGCGCCCCGCGACCGCCCACGCCAGTGCAGGAGCTGGAACGGGTCGGCGTCGAACGCCTCCGCGAGCAGGTAGAAGGTCGCCGCGAGGTGCTTGCACGGCACCGCGAAGTCGGGGCAGCCGCAGTGCTGGTCCAGCTCCCCGATCGTGGCCGGGAAGAGCGGCGCGCCCGCCGCGGTGAACAACTCCTCCAGTTCGGCCGGCAGGTCACCGGCGAGCAGCCGGGCGCTGAAGAACGCCTGCCCGGCCAGCTCCGCCTCGATCCGCTCCCACACCCCGTCCGGGTACGCGGCCAGCCCGATCCGCACCGGGTAGGGATCCGGCCGGGACCCCTGCACGGCGGCGGTGACCAGCCCCGGCGCGACGTCGAGCCGGAGCACCTGCCCCCGGCGCGCGTACGCCCGACCACGGGTGAGGCGGGTGCCGAGCGCGAAGGACTCCAGCACCTCCAGGAAGCGGCGGGACCACCAGGAACGCCCGATCGCACCCTTGGTGCTGCGCGCCTTCAGCCCGCCCTCCACCCGCCGGGGCGGGCCGAACCCGGCGAAGCGCGACCCTCCGTCCGGTGTGGTCACTCGACCACCGCCCCGGACTCCAGCGCGAACAGCTCCCGCAGGGTGTCGGTGGACAGCTCGGTGACCCACTGCTCGCCGCTGCCCACCACCCGCCGGGCCAGGCTCCGCTTGTCGGCGATCATCGCGGCCACCTTCTCCTCGACCGTGCCGGCGCAGACGAACTTGCGGACCTGCACCCGGCGGCGCTGGCCGATGCGGAACGCCCGGTCGGTCGCCTGGTCCTCGACGGCCGGGTTCCACCAGCGGTCCACGTGCACCACGTGGTTCGCCGCCGTCAGGGTGAGCCCGGTGCCGCCGGCCTTGAGGGACAGCACGAAGAGCGGCGGGCCCGCCGGGGACTGGAACCGGGTCACCATGGCGTCCCGTTCGGCCTTGCCCACCCCGCCGTGCAGGAGCAGCACCTCCTGCCCGGTACGCGCCGACAGGTGGCCACGCAGCATCCCGCCGAACTCGGCGTACTGGGTGAAGAGCAGAGCCTTCTCCCCCGCCGCGAGGACCTCGTCGACGATCTCCTCCAGCCGTTCCAGCTTGCCGGACCGGCCGGGCAGGGCGGAGCCGTCGTGCAGCAGCTGGGCGGGGTGGTTGCAGACCTGCTTGAGCCGGGTCATGGTGGCCAGCACCAGCCCGCGGCGTTCGATGCCGTCGCTGGATTCGATCTTCGCCATCATGTCGTCGACGACGGCCCGGTAGAGCGCGGCCTGCTCGGCGGTGAGGTTGCAGAGCACCTCCATCTCCAGCTTCTCCGGCAGGTCCGTGATGATCGTCGGGTCGGTCTTGAGCCGGCGCAGCACGAACGGGCCGGTGATCCGGCGCAGCCGCTCGGCCACCTCGGCGTCGCCGTGCCGCTCGATCGGCTCGGCGAACTTCTTCTTGAAGGTGGCGGCCGGCCCGAGCAGGCCCGGATTGGTAAACTGCATGATCGACCAGAGGTCGGCGAGCCGGTTCTCCACCGGCGTGCCGGTGACCGCGACCCGGTGCCGCGCGGGCAGCGACCGCACCGCCTCGGCCTGCCGGGTGGAGGCGTTCTTGATCGCCTGCGCCTCGTCCACCACCACCCGGTGCCAGTCGATCCCGGCCAGCTCGTACGCGTCCCGCGCGGCCACCGAGTAGGTGGTCAGCACCAGGTCCGCGGCGTGCACGGTGCCGGCGAACGCCTCGCCCCGCACCCGTTCGGCGCCGTGGTGCACGTGGACCCGCAGGTCCGGGGCGAACTTCGCCGCCTCCCGCTGCCAGTTGCCGACCAGCGACATCGGACAGACGAGCAGCGTGGGTCCGGCCCCCGGCGGGTCACCGGCGAGCAACGCGAGCAGCTGGACGGTCTTGCCCAGCCCCATGTCGTCGGCCAGGATCCCGCCCAGCCCGAGGGACTGGAGGAAGGCCAGCCAGGCGAGCCCCCGCCGCTGGTACGGCCGCAGCGTCCCGACGAACCCGGGTGGCGGGTCGGCCGGGGTGAGCCGCCGCTCCGCCTCCCCGGCCAGCAGCTCGCCCAGCGCGCCGTCCGCGGCCACCTCCAGCACCGGCAGCTCGCCGGGCCGGTCGGCCCCGGCCAGCCCCATCCGCAGCAGGTCGGCCACGGTCAGCTCGCCGGAGGAGCGGAGCAGCCGCAGCCCGGCTTCGAGCCGCTGCGGGTCCAGCTCGACCCAGCGGCCGCGCAGCCGGACCAGCGGCGACTTCAGCTCCGCGAGCGAGGCCAGCTCCTCGGCGGTCAGCGGCTGGTCGCCGAGGGCCACCTCCCAGCGGTAGTCGACCAGGGCGTCCATGCCGAGCCCGGCGGCCGCGACGGCCACCGTGCCGGGCGCGGTCCGGCTGCGCGCCCGCAGCCGCGCCCCGAGGCGGGAGGAGGAGCGCCGCCACCAGGAGGGCAGCAGCACCACGAAGCCCGCCGCGTGCAGCACGGGCGCCCCCTCCCGGAGGAACCGGTGCGCGCCGTCGGCGTCCAGCTCCATCCCCTCCGGCGTGGCGGTGCGCAGCGCCGCGTCCAGCTCGGGCCAGAGGCGGCTGGCCCGGCCCAGCTCGGCCAGCAGGGTCTCCTGCGGGTCGACGCCACGGGCGGCGAGCGCGGGCGCCGGCCGCTGCCAGATGTGCGCGGCGTCGACCACCAGCCCCGGCTCGTCGGTCGGGTGCAGGCCGAACTCGACCCGCCAGGCGCCGCCCTCGACCAGCTCGGCCACCGGGTCCGCGGCCGGCTCGACCAGGCGGAACGCGGCCCGTACCGGGCCGCCGGCGGCGTCGCGCTGCCAGGCGTCCAGCTCGGCCCGGAGGGTGTCCAGGGCGGCCGGCTCGGCGGCGAAGGCACGCTCCGGGCCGGTGAGCGCGGCCAGCCAGGCCGGCACCGGTCCGCCGGGGCGCATGCCCCGGGGCAGCCGGGTGTCGCCGAGAGCGGCCCGGGCGGCGGCGTCGACCAGCGCGTCCAACGCCTCGGCCACCAGCTCCCCCGGCGATACGTCCGCCCCTGTGGGTGCATCTGTTGTCGCCGGGACGACAACAGATGCACCCGGATCCGGGCCGATCAGGTGCCACTCGCGGGCGGCGCGGGCCGCCGGGGGCAGGGCGAGCGCCAGCGAGCGGGCCCACGCCGCGTCCGTGCCGGTGAGCAGCGGCCGCCAGACGGCCGACGCGGTCACCACGTCCGAGTCGTCGACGACCCGCAGGCCCCGTCGCCCACCGTCGGCCCGGACCGCGTCGACGGTGGGGGCGGCGTCGGAGACGCCGGGCAGGACGCGGCCGCGGGTGACCAGATCGGCGGCGAAGTCGGCCAGTTCGGCCAGGTGCCGCCGGCTCGCCCCGGCCACCGCCTCCCCCGGATCCAGCGCCCGGAGCCGGGCGAACGCGGCGTCCGGCGCGTACACCAGGGCGGGGACCCGCCAGCCGGCGCGGGTGACCGGGCCGCGGACCGGTTCCCCGGCGGCGGTCCGGACCAGCTCGGGCGAGTCCAGCGGGGAGCCGGCCCGGGTGGGCAGGTCGAGCAGCACGGAGGCCGGCGCGTTCGGCGGGCCGCCGAGCGCGGCGGCCAGGGTGGCGTGGTCGGCGGCGAAGGGGTGCGGCCGTTCGCGCGGGGCGCGGCCCGGCCGGCGGGGCGCGCGGGCCGGGCGGGTGCTGTCCTCGGCCCAGAGGGCGAGCCCGCGCCCGGACAGCCACAACCCGTGGATGACCAGCACGCACTCCCCCTCGACGACGCCCGGGGCCAGGATAGGCGGCCGCCGCGGACTACTGTCGCCGCCATGGTCGATCTGTTCGTGATCGGCGGGTTGGGCGTGGACATCCGCGCCCAGGTGCCCGCCCTGCCGCTGCCGGCCGCCGACTCGCTGGCGGTGCCCCCGATCGAGTTGCGGGTCGGCAACACCGGGGCGGGGGTGGCGCTGGCCGCGCACGCGCTCGGCCTGCGGGTGGCCCTGGTCGACGTGCTCGGCGCCGACCCGGCCGGTGACGTGGTCCGGGCGGCGCTGGCCCGCACCTCGGTACGCGCCGTGCTGGCCGACGCCCCGGCCGGCACCCGCCGCTCGGTGAACATGGTCGACCCGGCCGGCCGGCGGATGTCGCTCTACGACCCGCGCCCGTGGTCCGGCCCGGCGCCGTTCGCCGGGGCGGAGCTGGCCGGGCTGGTGCGCGACGCGGCCCACGTCCACGTGTCGATCATGGACTGGGCCCGGGACGCGCTGCCCACCGTGCGGGCCGCCCTCGGCGCCGGGGTGTCCCTCTCCACCGACCTGCACGACTGGGACGGCGAGAACGACTACCACCGGCCCTTCGCCGACGCGGCCGACCTGGTCTTCGTCAGCGACGTCCGGCTGGGCGACCGCGCCGGGAAGGTGGCGGCCGGGCTGGCGCCGCGGACGGTGCTGGTGACCGGCGGCGCGGCCGGCGCCACCCTGCACGGCCCGGACACGCCGCCGGCGCACGTGCCCGCGACCACCCCGCCGGCGGCCGTGGTCGACACCAACGGCGCGGGCGACGCGTTCGCCGCCGGCCTCATCGCGGCCCGGCTGCGCGGCGCCACCCCGCTCGACGCGGCCCGCTACGCCGCCCGGGTGGCGGCGGCCGCCTGCACCCACGACGGCATGGAGTATCCGGCCGGCCTGCTGCCCCGGTCCTGAGCCCGGTCAGATCGCCCCGGTCTCCCCGTCGGTCAGCTCGCGCAGGATGTCGGCGTGCCCGGCGTGCCGGGCGGTCTCCTCGATGAGGTGCACGAGCACCCAGCGCAGCGACACCTCACCGAGCTGCGGGTGCGGCACCACGTGGTCGAGGCCGAACCGGGCGGCGACGGCCCGGGACCGGGCGCAGGCGGCCCGGTAGGCGTCGGTCAGCCCGTCCACCGTCTCACCCGGGTCGAGCGTGAAGCTGGCCTCGGCGTCGGCCTCGCTGGTGAGGTAGACGTCGCCCGGCTCGGGGGCGAACAGGCAGGGCAGCCAGTTCCGCTCCACCAGGGCGAGGTGTTTGAGCAGCCCGGCGAGGGTGGTACGGGAGGGCACCAGGCGGCGGGCCGCCTCGGCGTCGGAGAGGCCGCGCGCCTTGCGCAGCACCGTGGCCCGGTGGAAGTCGAGGAACGATTCGAGGATCGCCCGTTCGTCGCCCGTGCGGGCGAGGACCGGACCGAGGGTGGGGTCGATCGTCGGTTCCGCCATCCCCGGAACCTAGTCGCCCGACCCGCCGGCGCGCTGCCCCGCATCCCGCTGCGGGCCGACGATCCGCGGGGCAGGATGGGCGCATGGCATCCACGGTGCAGATCCCCCTGATGGGCGGCACGGCCGATGGCGAGGTGGTCACCGTCGAGCTGGACAGCAACGGCCGGCCGCCACTGACCCACCACCACCTCGGGCCGGAGGGGCTGGCGCACGCCCAGATCTACGAGCTCCAGTCGGACGACGAGCAGGACGGCTCGTGGGTCTACACGTTCCGGGGGCCGGCGGCCTGACGGCGGCTCAGGCCGTGACCCGGCTCAGCGCCCGGGACCGGATGCTCTCCAGCACGCCGCGGGTGACCTGCGAGGTGCCCTGGGCCTGCTCGCACACGGCGGCCACCCGCCGGGCGGTCTCGTCGGCCCGCGTGTCGCGCTCGTCCCACAACCGGTCCACCTCGGCCAGCAGCGGGCCCTCCACCTCGCGCTCCACGCCGCGCAGCGCCGGCACCCCGAGCCGCTGGGCAAGGTCGAAGACCTTCCCGGCGTACGGCAGGGGCAGGAACGGGGTGCCCATCATGGCCGCGAAGATCAGGAAGTGCAGGCGCATGCCGACCGCGAGGTCGAAGTGCTTCATGAGACCGAGCACCTGCCGGGGCGAGTAGTCGTTGTGCAGGATCCGGCCCCGCTCGGCGGCGATCATGTGCGACATCACCCCGTGCGAGTGCCGGATGTCGTCGCGTTCCATCGGCACGAAGAGCACGTACGCGTCGATCCGGTGCACCAGGAAGTCGCTGATCTGGGCGAGCAGCCGGTGGTAGCCGTCGACGTCGAGGCGTTCCGCCGCCCGGCCGGGTTCGCGGACGCTCAGTCCGACCAGCTGCTTGCCGGCCGGCACGCCCTCCTCGCGCAGCCAGCTCTCCGGGAACTCCTCCGGCGTGAGCAGGAACGCCGGGTCGGCGGTGACGGTGATCGGGTTCAGCAGCCCGGCCTCCTCCAGCACCATGCGGGACTCCTGGTCGCGCACGGTCACCTCGGTGGCCTGGCCCAGGGTCTCCCGCACCATCCCGGTGTCCACCCCCTCGGTGAGCGGACCGACGCCGACCGCGTACGTGAGCAGCGGCAGGCCACGCTCCTGGGCCACCCGCACCACCCGCAGGTAGCGCCGGGCCTCCTTGTCGTAGAGGATCCCGCCGCCGCCGAGGACGAGCAGGTCGAGCTGGGCCAGGACGGCCGACGAGTCGACCCGGCTGACGCCCTCCCAGGGCACCGCCTCCACGTCCGGGTGGGCCAGCGCGGTGTGCGCCGGGTTCCGGGAGAAGACGATGATCCGGGCGTTCGGCTCCTGCTCACGAAGGTCGGCCAGGAGTCCGGTGAGGATCGCCTCGTCGCCGAGGTTGCGACCGCCGTACGAGCCGAGCACACCGATGGTCAGTCCGGCGCCATCCGTCATCGTCGCTCCTCCCCAGGTGCGTCCCGGCCAGCGTTCCCGCTGGCCGCCGGGCCATACCTGGGCGGAGCGCCGGTCACCCGGTGACGCCGCCGACCAGACGGGAGACCAGGGCGGAGACCACCTGGTCGGCGTCGAACCCGGCGTCGATCGAGCTGGTGAGCAGGTCGAGCAGGAGTCCGTCCACGGCGTAGTGCAGCAGTGCGATCTCGAAGGCGCCCCCGGGCAGCCCGGCGGCGATGTGGAAGGCGACGTCGTCGGCGTACCCCCGGCGGAGCACGCCGCCGAGCGCGGCCCGCAGTTCGGGGCGGCGGGAGGCTTCGAGACGCAGCTCGAACAGGGCGCGGGTGAGGTCGGGCTCGCGGGTGGTGCGCTCGACGATGTAGCGCAGGTAGTCGGTGACCAGCGCGAGGGAGGGCTCGCGCCCGCCGAGGTCGGCCAGCACCGCCGGGTCGGGCGCGATCCGGTCGAAGATCCGTTCGGCCAGCCCGGCGAGCAGCGCCGCCCGGGACGGGAAGTAGTTGGAGGCGGTGCCGGTGGGCACGCCGGCCTCGGCGTCCACCGCCCGGTGGGTCAGGCCACGCGCACCGGCGGCGGCGAGCACCCGCAGCCCGGCGTCGGCGAGCAGGTTGCGGCGTTCCGGATTTCTGGCCATGCGGAGCACAGTAGCAATAACCACGACAGGTGTTGTACATTCTCATCGCTCCACGACAGCCGTCGTGGTTGATCCCGGACATCGGAGTCGGTTTGCGCAAGCTCGTGTACTACGTCGCCAGCACCCTCGACGGCTTCATCGCCGCCCCCGACGGGTCCTACGACTTCTTCCCGCTGGAGCCGGACGTGGCGGCCCACCTGACCGCCGAGTGGCCCCAGACCTTCCCCACGTTCGCCCACGCCCAGCTCGGCATCGCCTCGCCGCCGGCCGGCTGCTTCGACGCCGTGCTCATGGGCCGGGCCACCTACGACCCGGCGCTGAAGCTCGGCGTCGCCAGCCCCTACGCGCACCTCACGCAGTACGTCTTCTCCCGCTCCCTGCCCCCGTCCGACGACCCGCGGGTCGAGATCGTCGCCGGCGACCCGGCGGCGTTCGTCCGCGAACTGAAGGGGCAGCCGGGCGGCGACATCTGGCTCTGCGGCGGCGGGCAGCTCGCCGGCCAGATCCTGGACGAGGTCGACGAGTTGGTGGTCAAGCTGAACCCGGTGGTGGTCGGCAGCGGCATCCCGCTGGCCGACCGGGGCTTCACGCCGACCCGGTTCACCCTGGTCGACACCCGGCCGTTCGACAGCGGCGTCGTGATGCTGCGCTACACCGCCGAGGCGCGGTAATCGGGTTGCCGCGGCCGGGCGCGGTCGCGCACGGTGGGGCGGTGACCAGCCTGACGAAGAGCCGGATCCGCTGGGCCGACCTGCCCGGGCCGGTCCGCGCCGCGGTCGAGGAGATCCTCGGCGACCGGGTGGTGGCGGCGGAGTCGCAGCACGGCGGCTTCTCTCCCGGCACGGCCGACCGGGTCCGCACCGCCGGTGGCCGGCGGGCCTTCGTCAAGGCGGTCAGCCCGGCGCAGAACGACCGCAGCCCCACCCTGCACCGGGCGGAGGCGCGGATCGCCGCGGCGCTGCCGCCGGCCGCGCCGGCGCCCCGGCTGCTCGGCAGCCACGACGACGGTGACTGGATCGCGCTCGTCTTCAGCGACGTCGAGGGCCGGCACCCGGTCACCCCGTGGGAGGCCGGCGAGCTGACCGCCGCGCTGTCCACCCTGGAGACGATGGCCGGGGTGCTCACCCCGGCCCCCGCCGCGGTGGTCACCACCGCGACCGAACAACTCGGGTACGACTTCGGCGGCTGGCGGCGACTCGCCGACGACCCGCCGGCCGACCTGGACCCGTGGGCGCGGGCCCGGCTGCCCGAGCTGTGCGCGGCCGCCGACCGGGGACTGGCCGCGCTGGCCGGCGACACCCTCTGCCACCTCGACATCCGGGCCGACAACCTGCTCATCGGCCCGGACGGCACGGTCACCGTGGTCGACTGGCCGTGGGCCTGCCGCGGCCCGGCCTGGTTGGACAGCCTGCTGGTCCTGGTCAACGTGCAGGTGCACGGCGGTCACGACCCGGAGGCGCTGCTGGCCGCCCGGCCGCTCACCGCCGGGGTGGACCCGGCCGACCTGACCGGCGTGCTGGCCGGGTTCACGGGCTTCTTCCTGGACGGCGCCCGCCAGCCGCCCCCGCCGGGCATTCCCACGGTCCGGGCGTTCCAGCGGTTGCAGGGCGACGCGCTGCTCCCCTGGCTCGCCCGCCGGCTCGGCTGAGGATCCGGCGGCGTCACCGCTTCCTCCATCAGCTCGATCGGCTGGCGACGGGACAGCGCCTCGTTACGGACCTGTTCCAGCTCAACCCGGACGACGGGCCCACGCCGCGCGAGCTGTTCGAGCGGTTCGTGCCTGGGGGCCGTACCGGCGGGGCGTGGTCGAATGACCGCCTCAACCATCCGGGGGGCGCGTGGCGTTCGTAGAGGGCGAGGGGGTGGGCATGTCCGAGACGTTCCACGACTTCGTGGTGCAGCGGTCACCCGCGTTGTCCCGGACCGCGTACCTGCTGACCGGGGACCACCAGCACGCCGAGGACCTGTTGCAGAGCGCGCTGGCCCGGACGTACCGGCACTGGCGGCGAATCCGCGACGGGGACCCGGAGGCGTACGTGCGCCGGGTCATGTACCACCAGCAGGTCTCGTGGTGGCGCCGGCGGCGGATCGCGGAACGGCTGGACGCGACGCCGGTCGAGCGGGGCGGCGGCGACCACAGCGAGGACATCGCCCTGCGGCTCAGCGTGGTGGCCGCGCTGCGCCGGCTCACCGCCCGGCAGCGGGCCGTGGTGGTGCTTCGCTACTACGAGGACCTGACCGAGGCGCAGGTGGCCGAGGTGCTCGGCTGCTCGGTGGGCACGGTGAAACGGCACGGGCACGACGCCGTGCGCCGGCTCCGCGCCCTCGTCCCCGACCTGTGGGAGGCGGCGCCGGAGAGGAGCGGGCGATGAGCGTACGGCTGCGGGAGGCGTTGCGGGAGGCGGCGGCCGAGGTGCCCGCGTACCCGGTGCACGACCGGGCGGTGCGGACGGCGCGGCGCACCCGGCGGCGGATGGCGGCGGCGGTCGCGGCGGTGCTGGTGCTGGTGGCGCTCGTGCCGCTGGCGGTACGCGGTGGCGAGCGGCCGGGGATCGCGCCGGTGGGCGCGGGTGGCCCGGCACTGCCCGACCGGATCGGGCTGCCCGGGTTCGGCACGCTGCGGGCCACCGACCGGCCCCGGCTCGGACCGGCGTCGGTCGTGTTCAGCGGGCAGGCGCGCGGGCTCACCGGGTTGATCGACGAGAACGGCACCGTCGGCATCGTCGGCGCCGACGCGGACCGCTACCGGACCTGGACGGTCGGCCACGAGGCGCCGGCCGGTGAGCAGGTGCTGCTCTCCCCCGACGGGCGGCGGATCGCCGTGCCGGCCGGGTCGGGCGACCGCCCCCGGATCGACGTGGTCGACCTGGTGGACGGGACGGTCCGGCGGCTGCCCAGCCCGAGGCCGGGCAGCACGCTGACCGAGCCGACCGGCTGGGCGCCGGACGGTTCCGCGCTGGTGGTCCGGGACACCACGCCGACCAACCCGGAGGGCAGCGCCTACGCCAACACGCTCAGCCTGGTCCGGCTCGACACCGGCCGGGCGGTACGCCTGCTCGAAACCGACCAGGTGCCGGTCTTCGGCACCCCGGTCGCGTTCACGGCCGACGGGTCCCGGCTGGCCTACCAGGTGGGCGACAAGGTGCTGGTCACCAGCGCGGACGGGCGGAGCATCACCTCGTTCCCGCTGCCGCCGGAGAGCGGGCTGGCCGGCAAGGGTGCCTGGCTGCCGGACGGGACGCTGGCGTTGGTCAGCCACGACCCGGGCACCGACCGGTGGCGGCTGCGCCGGGTCGACCCGACCGGCAAGGACCTGGGGGTCCTGGCGCTGCCCGCCGTCGCGGGCGTCACCACGATCCGGTTGCTCGGCTGGCAGGCGGACGGGACCGCGATGGTGGTGGCGTACCGGCCCGAGCCGAACTCCCCGGCCTCCTTCGAGGGGCCGCTGGAGATGGACCAGCGGACCGCGTACGGGAACGTGCGGACGGTGCGGGTGCTGGGGCTGGCCCCGGGTGCCGGCGCACCGACCACCCTGCTCACCGCCCCCGACCAGGTGCTCGCCATCGACGTGTCGGACGCCGTCGTGCGCGCCGGCCGGGTCCGCGCGGCGGATCCGCCCGCGGGGCCGGGCGGCCGGGTCTGGTGGGCGGCCGGGGCGGTCGCGCTGGTGGTCGGCGGCCTGCTGGCCGCTCGGCTGCTCCGGCGGCGACGCGGGCGTGGGGTCACTCAGGAGCGCGCACCGCGTGGGTGAGGAAGGGCAGCACCGCCGCCGGCAGGGCGGGTGAGCCGACGATGTCGTAGTGGGTCAGCCCGGGCAGCACGGCCAGCCGGGACGCGGGCCGGTCGGTGCCGTCCCCGCCGGCGTCGCGGTGGCCGCCGCCGAGCAGCCCGAAGAACTCGGCCACGTGGTGGACCGGGATCGAGTCGGCGTCGGCGAAGACCAGCAGCACCGGCATGGGCAGGGCGGCCACCTCGGCCGACCAGTCGTACTCGCGGCGCAGCAGCTCGCCGGTCTTCGTCCAGAGGGTCGGCCAGTCCCGCGGGCGGGGCGCCACCCGCTCGTAGCGTTCGTGCGGCGGGGTGCCACGCATCCGCTCGGCGACCCGCTCGTCCTGGGCGGCCATCGCGGCCAGCACCTCCGGGTACCAGCCCCGCCGCCGGTACGGCGTGGAGACCAGCACGAGCCGGCGGACCAGGGCCGGGTGCTGGATGGCGGCGCGCAGGGCCACCCCGCCGCCGAGCGAATAGCCCAGCACGTCGGCCGGCGGCAGGTCGAGGTGCCGCGACAGGGCGGCGATGTCGTCGGCCATCGACTCGTAGCGCAGCGGCCGGTCCACGTCGGCGGTGCGGCCGTGGCCCTGAAGGTCGACCGCGACGACCTGCCGGCGCGCGGTCAGGTCGGGCAGGATCGGCGCGAACATCTCCGTCGACCCGTACCCGCCATGGAGCAGCACGAGTGGCCGGCCGGTCCCGTGGATCTCGTACCAGAGGCGCAGCCCGTTGACCTCCGCGTAGCTCACGACCGGTTCAACGAGGGCGGGCCCGGCGGCGGGTCGCCCCACCGCCGGGCCGATCGGTGCGGCCTTACTCGGCGACGTACCGGTGCAGCAGACCTTCGTCGCTGTCGAGGGTGCCGTCGCGGCGCAGGCCGGCCTTCTCCAGCACCCGCACGGACGCCACGTTGGCCGGGTCGACCGTGGCGAACACCAGCGTCACCCCGGGCAGGGTGCGGGCGTGGGCCACCAGGGCGCGGACCGCCTCGGTGGTGTAGCCCCGGCACCGCCGGGACGGGACGATGCCGTAGCCGAACTCGACCGCCCCGTCGGTGGGCGGCAGTTTCAGCCCGATGCCGCCCACCGTGAGGCCGGTTTCCCGCTCGATGATGAGCCGGTGGCCGTGCGGCCGGTCCGGGTTGCCGGCGATGATTCCGCCGATCACCCGCTCGCCGTCGGCCGGAAAGTCCGGCGCCCAGTGCGGGCGCCGCTTCCCGGCGGCGACGGCGGCGGCCTCCTCGGCCGGCCAGGGACGCAGCACCAGACGGTCGGTGGTCAGGTCAAGAGTGGACAACGCGATTCTCCAGGGTCGTGGAGTGACCCGGGTCGCGGTGAGGCTCAGTCAGAAGGCGCGACCCGGAAGAGGGCATGGCAGGGAAGGCTCCTGGCGATCCATGGCCTCATCCCCCTGTCCCCACGACGGTCGCGTGTCCGCGCCCCGGCACTCTAACCCATGATCGGAATGCGCCGCGCCCCCGTTGCCTCGGGCCAACGGGCAACGGGGGCGCGGCGGTGAGCCGGTCAGCTGACGCCGGTGACGGCCTTGACCAGGTTGATGCCGAAGTAGACCACGAACGCCGCGGCCACCGCCCACATCAGCGGGTGGATCTGCCGCGCCTTGCCCTGGGCCACCCGGATCGCCACCCAGCTCACGAAGCCGGCACCGATGCCGTTGGTGATCGAGTAGGTGAACGGCATGAGCGTCATCGTCAGGAAGGCCGGGACGGCCACGCCGACGTCGGTGAAGTCGATGTCCTTGACCTGACGGATCATCAGCGCGCCGACCACCACCAGTGCCGGGCCGGCGGCCTCGCTGGGCACCAGCGACACCAGCGGGGTGAGCAGCAGCGCGCCCAGGAAGAGCACGCCGGTGACCACGCTGGTCAGGCCGGTCCGCCCGCCGTCCGCGATGCCCGAGGAGGACTCCACGTACGTGGTGGCCGACGACGCGCTGCCCGCGCCGCCCGCGACCGCGGCGACGCCGTCGACGAAGAGCACCTTGCCCAGTCGCGGCATGTCGGTGCCGTCCTCGGTGGTCAGGTTGGCCTGCTTGGCCAGGCCGACCGTGGTGCCCATGACGTCGAAGAAGTCGGCCAGCACCAGGGTGAACACCAGCAGCAGCGCGGTCACCAGGCCGACGTGGGCGAACGCGCCGAACGACACGTTGCCGACCAGGTGCAGGTCGGGCGTCTGGAACAGCGGGTCCGGCAGGGTCGGCACGTTGAGCCGCCACCCGTCCGGGTTGGGCTTGCCGTCGACGAGGGCCGCCCCCGGCTTGGCGAACGCGTTGACGATCACCGCGACGACCGTGGTGAGCACGATGCCGATCAGGACGCCGGCCTTCACCTTGCGGGCGACCAGGATGCCGGTGACCAGCAGGCCGACCAGGAAGACGACCGTGGGCCAGCCGTGCAGCGTGCCGTTGCTGCCCGAGCCGAGCTGCAGCGGCACGCCGCTGCCGGCCCGGACCAGACCGCCGTCGACGAAGCCGATCAGCGCGATGAACAGGCCGATGCCGGCCGCGATGGCCGCCTTCAGCTCGGCCGGGATGGCCCGGAAGACAGCCTTCCGGAAGCCGGTCAGCACCAGCACGGTGATGATCAGGCCCTCGACGACGACCAGGCCCATGGCCTCGGCCCAGCTCATCTGGGACGCCACCGCGTAGGCCACGAAGGCGTTCAGCCCGAGGCCGGTGGCGACCGCGAACGGCACCCGGCCGACGATCCCCATCATGATCGTCATGACCGCCGCGACCAGGGCGGTGACCCCGGCGACCGGCGCGATGCCGAGCAGGTTGCCGTCCTTGTCGGGCGCGGTGCCGATGATCAGCGGATTGAGCACGACGATGTAGGCCATCGTCGCGAAGGTGGTGATGCCGGCGAGCACCTCCCGCCGTACGGACGAACCCCGGCGGGTGATCTCGAAGAAGCGGTCGAGGCGGCTCTGGCCGGCGGGTTCCGCCGGCTCGACCGGGGCAGCAGGATCCTGCGTAGTCACGCTCATGGCGTGGCTTACTCCGTTCCGGGTTGGCCCAGCCGGTCACGCCGGCCGGGCGGTGGGGGTGCAGCCGTCCCGTTGCGGTTGGCCCGGAGAACGTCGGGGCGGCTGGGCTCCACGGATCCCGTGAAGCACTACGAAGCCGCACCCCGGGTCCGGGGAAGCGACTTCGCGAGCCCACCTTAACCGCCGGGTAACGACAGGTGACCTGCCGCTGAGCGGGGATCCGGCCCGCGGGTGGCCAAGGTCACGCCCGGGCCCGGTGCCGCGCGATCCATTCGACGTTGATCTCGTCGGCCTGCCGCCTGTGGCGGGGCCGGGCGGAGACCCCGGCCGACGGCAGCCCGAGCGCGTCGAGGACGCCCCGGGTCACGTCGCCCGGGTCGGCCGCCAGGTCCTCGTAGCGCACCCGGTGCGGGGTGATTCCGTGCCGGGCGAACCACGCGTCCCAGGCGCCCTGGTGCTCCGCGATGGTGTGCAGCAACTCGTCGATGCCGTCCGGGTCGTAGCGCGGCTCGCCGGTCGGCGGGCCGGACGCGTCGACGGCGTCCGGCCCGGTGTCGGTCCACCGGCCGGTCTGCTCGGCGCGCAGCCAGGAGACCGCCTGGGCGAGAACGTCGTCGCGCCGCAGGTGCACGAAGGCCGTCCGGCCGAAGGCCCGGCGGAGCAGCGCGTCGTCCCCGCCGGGCAGCTCCGGGTGCTCGGCGGCCAGCCCGTCGACCATCCGGTCCAGCGTGCCCCACATGACCTTCGCCCCGAACACGCCATTGCCCGTCCGGCCGGCGGCCAGCGCCGCACGGACGTACTCGCCGTAGCGCCACTCCCCCGCCGGCAGACCCCAGCGGCGGGCCCAGAGCGGCTCGTCCGGCACGCGGAAGTACGCCTCCGGCCGGCCGGCCACACCGGTCGAGGCCAGCAGGCCGCAGAGCAGCGAGCTGCCCGTCCGGGGCACCGCGCAGACGAGGTACGCGTCGACACCTGCCACTGTCCCAGCCAAGCGGAGCGGCCCGAACCACGGCAACCGATATCGGGCGGACGGCGAGCCGAGTCCCGGGCTAGCCGCGGCGGCGGAGCACCATCCGGCGCGCCAGTTCGTGGAGTTCGTCGCGCGCGGCCTGCTCCCGGCCGGTCGGGTCGGTCACCCGGAACCCGTGCAGCCGGACGGCGTCGGCGTCCACGTCGTCCGGCCGGCGACGGCCCTCCACCACGAAGCCGAACAGCGCCCGCAGCGCCGCCTCGCCCAGCTCCAGCGGGTGGAACGGCAGCCGGTCCCAGCCCGGCACCGGGTGCTCCCCCGCCCAGTACGGCAGCTCGAACGGCAGTGGCTCGCCGACGTTCTCACCGACGCCGTCGGGTCCCACGTTCAGCGACCGGACCAGGACGCCGTCCTCCCACACCGCAAATCCCAGCCAGTCGCTGATCGAGTGCATGCCGTGGAGCACGATCCGCCGCCCGGCGCCCGCCTCGACCAGGTGTGCGGCCAGCGCGGACGGTGGGTTGACGGCCAGCCGCCGGTCGCAGAGCAGGTCCACCCCGGGCAGCGCGACGGCGTACGTCACGTCGTCGGGCGGGTAGACGGCCTCCCACAGGCACTCGTCGTCGGCACCGTCGACGAGGTGCCCGGGGTGGACCCGCCGGACCAGCGCCTCGACCACGTCCCGGTCACCGGCGGTGGCGCCGTGCAACGCCGTGGCGATGTCCCCGTCCGCGTACGCCAGCAGTGCCGTCTTCGCCCCCACGCCCCGCGTCCCTTCCCCGACGAGTGTCACCGCAAGGTACCGGCGAGATCTTGGTAGGAAAAGGCCCCTGGAAGGGCCGGTTCGCACCAAGATCTTCAAGGAGCGATCTTCAAGAGGCCGCGCGGGGGCGGGCGCGGAGGTGGGCGCGTTCGCCCTGGGCGCCGAAGAGGCTGAGGAACTCGACCGCCTCGTCGTCGGCTCGGCCGAACCAGTGCGGCACCCGGGTGTCGAACTCGGCCGCCTCGCCAGGCGCGAGCACCAGGTCGTGCTCGCCGAGGACCAGCCGCAGCCGCCCGTTGAGCACGTAGACCCACTCGTACCCCTCGTGGGTCTGCGGGGTGGGCTCGGCGGGCCGCCCGCCGGCCGGGATGACCAGCTTGTACGCCTGGATGCCGCCGGCCCGGCGGGTGAGCGGCAGCATGGTCATGCCGTGCCGGGTGACCGGGCGCAGGTGGATGCGGGGGTCGCCGGTGGGCGGGGCGCCGACCAGTTCGTCGAGCGTGACGCCGTGTGCCCGGGCCAGGGGCAGCAGCAGTTCGAGGGTGGGGCGGCGGCTGCCGGATTCCAGGCGGGACAGGGTGCTCACCGAGACGCCGGTGGCGGCCGACAGGTCGGCCAGGGTGGTCTCCCGCTCGCGGCGCAGCGCACGCAGCCGGGGGCCCACCGCGTCGAGCGCCCGGTCGAGGTCGTCGTCCATCCCCCTAGTTTGCCAGATCAGCAACAAAGTTTGCGGGTTCGGCCAGCGCCGCCGCATCGTTGCCGCAGGAGGTGGTCACGATGACCGAAGGGTACGAGGTGGTGGTGATCGGCGGCGGCGCCGCCGGCCTGAGCGGGGGGCTCATGCTGGCCCGGGCGCGCCGGTCGGTCCTGGTGATCGACGGGGGCAGCCCGCGCAACGCCCCGGCCGACGGGGTGCACGGGCTGCTGGCCCGCGACGGCATGCCCCCGGCCGAGCTGCTGGCGCGCGGCCGGGACGAGGTGCGCCGGTACGGCGGGCACCTGCTGGACGGCCAGGTCGACACGGTGACCCGCGACGGGGAGGGGTTCGTCGTGGCGCTGGCCGGGGGCCGCCGGGTCCGGGCGGGCCGGCTGCTGGTGGCCACCGGCCTGGTCGACGAGCTGCCCGACGTGCCCGGACTGCGCGAGCGGTGGGGCCGGGACGTGGTGCACTGCCCGTACTGCCACGGGTGGGAGGTGCGCGACCGGCCGATCGGGGTGCTGGCCACCGGGCCGATGTCGGTGCACCAGGCGCTGCTGTTCCGCCAGTGGAGCGACGACGTCGTCCTCCTCCGCCACACCGCGCCGCCGCTCGGCGACGAGCAGGCCGAACAGCTGGCCGCCCGGGGCGTCGCCGTGGTCGAGGGCGAGGTCGCGTCGGTCGAGGTCGTCGAGGACCGCCTGGTCGGGGTACGCCTGCGCGACGGCCGGCTGGTCGCGCGCGAGGTGCTGGTCGCTGGCCCCCGGATGGTGGCGCGGGCCGGGTTCCTGGCGGCGCTCGGGTTGCGGGCGGTGGAGCATCCGTCCGGGGCCGGCGAGCACGTCCCCGCCGATCCGACGGGACGTACCGAGGTGCCCGGGGTGTGGGTCGCGGGCAATGTGACCGACCCGGCCGCGCAGGTCGGCGCGGCAGCGGCGGCGGGCGCGCTGGCGGCCGCCGCGATCAACGGCGACCTGGTCGCCGAGGAGACCCGCCGGGCGGTCGAGGCGCGCCGGCGGGACGTGTTCTCGGCGGGATCCGAGGCGCGGGTGGCCGAGCTGGTGGCGGGCGATCGTCGCCACGGCCTCTGAGCCGCGCGCGGAGGGGTGGCATTCACGAATCCGACTTACATGGACATTATTGCCCTTTAGGTTACTGCGGGAGGGTGCAGTCGAGACGGGGGGCGACGTGAGCGAGTATCCACCGATCGAGGATCACGGGCTCATCGGTGATCTTCAAACCGCCGCCCTGGTGACCTGCGACGGGACGATCGACTGGTTCTGCGCGCCCCGCTTCGACTCCCCCAGCATCTTCGCCAGCGTTCTCGACCGGGAGCGCGGCGGCTTCTTCCGGATCGCCCCCCACGAGACCACCTACGTCACCAAACAGCTCTACCTGCCCGGCACCCCGATCCTGATCACGCGGTTCATCAGCGCCGACGGCGTCGCCGAGGTCCAGGACTTCATGCCGGTCACCGGCGAGCGGGTCACCGACGTGCACCGCCTGGTCCGCATGGTCACCATGGTCCGGGGCAGCATGCGGTTCCGGCTGGAGTGCCGCCCCCGGTTCGACTACGGGCGCGAGCGGCCCCAGTTGGAGCGGCACCGCAACGGGTACGTCTTCCGCGGCTCGTCGGCATCGCTGACCTTCAACCCGGTCCAACCGGTCCGCCAGCTCATCGCCCGGGAGGACATCCACCTGGAGGACGGCGACCTGATCGGGTTCGGCACCCTGAACCAGGGCGACACCGGCGGGGTGGTGCTGGAGACGAACTCCGAGATGGAACCCCGGGCCGTCCCCCTCGAAGAGGTGCAGGGGATGTTCGAGTGGACCCGGGACTACTGGCGACGGTGGGTCGAGCGCTCCCGGTACAGCGGCCGGTGGCGGGAGATGGTCGAGCGGTCGGCCATCACGTTGAAGCTGATGACGTACGCACCCACCGGCGCGATGATCGCCGCGCCGACGGCCGCGCTGCCCGAACTGGTCGGCGGCACGCGCAACTGGGACTACCGCTACACCTGGGTCCGGGACACGTCCTTCTCCGTGCACGCGCTGCTCGGCCTCGGCTTCACCGAGGAGGTCAGCCGGTACATGGACTGGCTCGACGAGCGGATCCGCGAGGCCGGCGACCACCAGGCCCCCCTGAAGATCATGTACCGGGTCGACGGCTCGTCCGACCTGCACGAGGAGGTGCTCGACCACCTGGAGGGCTACCGCGGTTCCCGGCCCGTCCGGATCGGCAACGGCGCCGCCGACCAGCTTCAGCTCGACATCCACGGCGAGGCGCTCTACGCCATGCACGTCGCCGACGAACAGGGCATCCGCGTCTCCCACCAGGTGTGGAAGAGCACCGTCCGGCTCGTCGACTGGCTGTGCCACAACTGGGATCAGCGGGACGCCGGCATCTGGGAGAGCCGGCACCACCCCCGGGACTACACCTTCGGCCGGGTGATGTCGTGGGTGGCCCTGGACCGGGCCATCCGGCTCGCCGTCCGCACCGGCCGCCCCGGGGACGTCGGCTGCTGGACCACCCAGCGGAACCTGATCTACGACCAGGTCATGGCGCGCGGCTACCACCGGGGCCGCGGATCCTTCGTCCAGGCCTACGACGAGAACGTCCTGGACGCCGCGCTGCTCGCCATGCCGGCGGTCGGCTTCGTGACGCCGTCGGACCCGATGTGGCGCCGCACCCTGGACGCCATCGAGCGGGAGCTGGTCTCCGACAGCCTGGTCCACCGGTACGACCCGGTCCACTCCCCCGACGGGCTGCCCGGCCACGAGGGCACCTTCAACATGTGCACCTTCTGGTACGCCGAGGCGCTGGCCCGCTCCGGTCGCCTCGACGACGCCCGGCTCACCTTCGAGAAGATGTTCACCTTCAGCAACCACCTGGGCCTCTACGCCGAGGAGATCGCCGCGACCGGGGAGCAGATCGGCAACTACCCGCAGGCCTTCAGCCACCTCGCCCTGATCAACACCGCTCTGACGCTGAACGACATGCTCGAGGTCGAGGCGGAGGCCCGGCGGCGGCAGTGACACGTCCGGACCGGGGGCGGGGTTAGTCGACGGCAGGCCGGGTAGCCACTCGCGCTGCGTGTTGCAGCGTGTTGAACCGACCTTCCTTGCCGACGACCCCAGCCGAGAGGAACGACGGTGTCACCCGATTACCGGAAGAACCCGGAGGCCGTGTCCCGGTTGTCGCCCGAGCAGTACCGGGTGACCCAGGAGGGCGGAACCGAGCCGGCCTTCGACAACCCGTACTGGAACAGCAAGGAGGAGGGCATCTACGTCGATGTCGTCTCCGGCGAGCCCTTGTTCGCGTCCGCCGACAAATACGACAGCGGCACCGGCTGGCCCTCCTTCACCCGCCCCATCGAGCCGAAGAACGTGGTCGAGGTGCGGGACTCCACCTTCGGCATGGTCCGCACCGAGGTCCGGTCGGCGCACGGCGACAGCCACCTCGGGCACGTGTTCGACGACGGCCCGGTGGCGACCGGCGGGCTGCGCTACTGCATGAACTCCGCCGCGCTCCGGTTCATCCGGCGCGAGGACCTGGAACGGGAAGGGTACGGCGAGTACCGCGCACTGTTCGAGCACCCGGACGGGGGGTGAAGCGATGACCGACACGACTGAGAAGGCCGTCCTGGCCGGCGGTTGCTTCTGGGGGATGCAGGACCTCATCCGGAAACGCCCCGGCGTGGTGTCCACCCGGGTCGGCTACACCGGCGGGGACGTGCCCAACGCGACGTACTACAACCACGAGGGCCACGCCGAGGCGATCGAGATCGCCTACGACCCGAGCAAGCTCTCGTACCGGGACCTTCTCGAATTCTTCTTTCAGGTCCACGACCCGACCACGAAGAACCGCCAGGGCGGTGACGTCGGCACCAGCTACCGCTCCGCGATCTTCTACTGCAACGACCAGCAGCGGCAGGTCGCTGAGGACACGATCGCCGACGTCGACGCCTCCGGCCTGTGGCCGGGCAAGGTGGTCACCGAGGTCACCCCGGCGGGCCCGTTCTGGGAGGCCGAGCCGGAGCACCAGGACTACCTGGAGAAGCATCCCGGCGGCTACACCTGCCACTTCCCCCGGCCCGACTGGAAGCTGCCCCGGCGGGGCGAGAACCAGAGCTGACCGCACCGCTTCCGACGAGACGCATCCGAGGAAAAGGAGCCCGACGTGGCCGTCAAGACCCAGACGCTGGCCCGCGCCACCGACATCCGCCCGTTCACCGTGGAGATCCCGGAGGCGGACCTCCAGGAGATGCGGCGGCGCATCGCGGCCACCCGCTGGCCGGAGAAGGAGACCGTCCAGGACCAGTCGCAGGGCGTGCCGCTGGAGACCAGCCAGGCGCTCGCCCGCTACTGGGAGAAGGAGTACGACTGGCGCAAGGTCGAGGCGCGGTTGAACTCGCTGCCGAACTTCATCACGGAGATCGACGGCCTGGACATTCACTTCATCCACGTCCGCTCCAAGCACGAGGACGCCCTGCCGCTCATCGTCACGCACGGCTGGCCCGGCTCCATCATCGAACAGCTGAAGATCGTCGAGCCGCTGACCGATCCCACGGCCCACGGCGGGTCCGCGTCGGACGCCTTCCACCTGGTGATCCCGTCCATGCCGGGTTACGGCTTCTCGGGCAAGCCGACCGAGCCCGGCTGGGGCCCGGAGCACGTCGCGCGCGCCTGGACCGAGCTCATGAAGCGCCTCGGCTACGACCGGTTCGTCGCCCAGGGCGGCGACTGGGGCGCGCTGATCACCAACGTGATGGGTGTGCAGGCGCCGCCGGAACTGGCCGGCATCCACACCAACATGCCCAGCACCGTCCCGCCCGAGCTCGACGCGCTGGTCCAGTCCGACATCACCGGCATCAACAACGCGCTGGGCAAGCTGCCGGCCAACCTTTCCGAGGAGGAGCGGCGGGCCGTCGAGCAGCAGGACTTCTTCTGGAAGCACTCCGCCTACGCACTGATCATGGCCACCCGCCCCGAGACGCTGATCGGCCTCGCGGACTCGCCCGTCGCGCTGGCCTCCTTCATGTGCGACCACGACGCGGCCAGCCTGGAGCTGATCTGCCGGGCCTTCGCCGGACAACCCGGCGGCCTCACCCGCGACGACATCCTCGACAACATCACGCTCACCTGGCTGACCAACACGGGCGTCTCCGCCGCCCGGATCTACTGGGAGAACAAGCTCTCCTTCCTCGGCGCCAAGGACGTCTCCGTCCCGGCCGCCGTCAGCGTCTTCCCGGACGAGCTCTACGAGGCGCCGCGGAGCTGGGCCGAGCAGGCGTATCCCAACCTCATCCACTACAACAAGCTGGACCGGGGCGGGCACTTCGCGGCCTGGGAGCAGCCGCAACTCCTGTGCGACGAGCTTCGCACCGCCTTCCGGTCGCTGCGCTAGATGGCTGTCTCCGAGCGGCTGCACCTGCCCGCGCTCGACGGGGCGACCGGGTGGCTCAACACCGGGCCACTCGGTCCCGCCGAACTGCGCGGACGCCCCGTCGTGGTGAACTTCTGGACGCTGACCTGCATCAACTGGCTGCGCCAGGAGCCGTACGTCCGGGCGTGGTCGCAGGCCTACCGGGACGACGGGCTCGTCGTCATCGGCGTGCACACGCCGGAGTTCGCGTTCGAGCACGACATCGACGCGGTGCGCCGGGCGGTGGCGGCGCGGGGCATCGACTACCCGGTCGCCGTCGACAGCGACTACGCGGTCTGGAGCGCGTTCGACAACCACTACTGGCCGGCGCTCTACTTCGTCGACGCCGACGGCGTGATCCGCGACCGCCACTTCGGCGAGGGCCGCTACGAACAGTCGGAGCGCGTCATCCAGCGGCTGCTCGGCGTCGACCGCGATCCCGTCCCGGTGCGGGGGCGCGGTGTGGAGGCCGACGCCGACTGGGACCACCTGCGGACGCCCGAGACCTATCTCGGCTACGCCCGCTCCGAGCAGTTCGCGTCGCCGGACCACGCCACGTACGACGCCACCAACGCCTACCAGCTCCCCCCGAACCTGCCCGCCGACCACTGGGCGCTCGGCGGCGAGTGGACGATCGGCTCGGAGAACATCGTGCTCGACCGGGCCGGCGGCGCCCTCGCCTTCCGGTTCCAGGCACGCGACGCACATCTCGTGCTGTCGCCCGGCACGCGAGACCCGATCCCCTTCCGCCTGCTCCTCGACGGCGCGGCACCGGGCCCGGCACACGGCGACGACGTGGACGAGGACGGCAACGGCCTGCTGCGGGAGGGCCGGCTGTACCAGCTCGTCCGCCAGCGGGACACCGTGCGGGAACGGACCCTGGAGCTCACGTTCCTCGCGCCCGGGGCCGAGGCGTACGTCTTCACCTTCGGCTAGGGCACCGTGCGGGCCAGCCGATGAGGACGGCGAGCGGCACCAAGCTGCTGCGCACGCCCGAGGGACCGCACCGGGCGAACTTCCTGGAACTGTTCTTCGACCTGGTCTTCGTCGTCGCGCTCATCCAGCTCTCGCACGAGCTGATGCAGGACCTCACCTGGGCGGGTGCCTTCCGGACGCTGGTGCTGCTGCTGGCCGTCTGGTGGGTCTGGAGCATCACCACCTGGACCACCAACCTGTACGACCCGCGGCAGATGTCGATCCAGCTGGTGATCACCGGCACCATGCTCGGCAGCCTGGTGATGGTCGTGGCGCTGCCCGACGCGTTCGGGGCGCGGGGCCTGGCCTTCGCGGGCGCGTACGTCGCCATCCATGTCGGCCGGCAACTCTTCCTCGTCCTGGCCCTGCGCGGCCAGGAGTTGCAGCACCGGAGCATCCGGGTGCTGGCCTGGTTCGCCGGATCGGCGGTGCCCTGGATCGCCGGGGCGCTGGCGCCGGCGCCGGCCCGCGTCGCCCTGTGGACGCTGGCGGCGGTGCTGGACTTCACCGGCACCGTGCTGCGCTTCCCGACGCCGTGGCTGGGGCGCTCGCCCGATTCGGAGTACCCGATCGTGGCCGAGCACCTGGCCGAGCGGTACCAACAGCTCTTCATCATCGCGCTCGGCGAGCTGATCCTGGTCGGCGCGTTGACCCTGAGTGGCAGCGGCTTCGCCGCCGACCGGACGACGGCGTTCGTGGTGTCGTTCGTCGCCACGGTCCTGTTCTGGCGGATCTACCTGTACCGGGCCGGGGAACTGCTGCCCGCCGCCATCACGGCGGCCCGCCGGCCGGATCCCCTGGCCCGGTCGGCGGCGATCGCCCATCTGGTGATGCTCGCCGGCATCGTCGCCACCGCGGTGGGCGACGAACTCGTCATCGCCCATCCACTCGGGCACACGCCACGCGCCTGGGTCGCCGTCATCCTCGGCGGGCCCGCGCTGTTCCTGGCCGGTCGCGCCGCCTTCGAGTACGCCGTCTTCGCCCGGGTGTCCCCGGACCGCCCGATCGGAATCCTCGTGCTGCTCGCCCTGGCGCCCCCGGTGCTCCTGGCCCCGCCGCTGGTGGCTGCCGTGGCCGCCACCGCGGTCCTGCTCGGTGTCGCCGTCGCCGACACGGTCCGCGCGCACCGGGGCCCACCCGAGTCGCCGTCACCCCCGGGGCGACGCACCTCCGCATGATCATCGCGGCGCGCCCCGCCGATGAAGCCGGCGGCGGACGGGAGGCCCATGGGGCTGGCCCGCGTCGTAGGCTGCATCCGCACCTGACGGGCGGGAGGCTGAGGTGGCCGAGACGACGCTGGCCGGGGTGATGGCCGAGCTGGCCCAACTGGAGGACCCGAAGGCACGCGTGGTGAACGAGCGGCACGGTGACGATCACGGCGTGAACCTGAGCAGGCTGCGCGCGCTCGCGAAGCGGCTCAAGACGCAGCAGGAACTCGCGCGCCAGCTCTGGGCGACCGACGACAGCGCGGCGCGACTGCTGGCCATCCTGATCTGCCGCCCGAAGGCGTTCGCGCGCGACGAGTTGGACGCCATGTTGCGCGAGGCGCGCACCCCCAAGGTGCACGACTGGCTCGTGAACTACGTGGTGAAGAAGAACCCCCACGCGGAAGAGCTGCGGGTCGCCTGGTTCGCCGATCCGGATCCCGTGGTCGCGAGCGCCGGCTGGGCGCTGACCACGGAACGCGTGGCGAAGAGGCCCGAAGGCCTCGACCTGGCCGCGCTGCTCGACGTCATCGAGGCGGAGCTGAAGGACGCCCCGGCCCGGCTGCAGTGGGCGATGAACCACTGCCTGGCGCAGATCGGAATCGAGGACGCCGCGCTCCGCGCCCGCGCCATCGACATCGGCGAGCGCCTGGAGGTGCTCAAGGACTACCCGACTCCCCCGGGCTGCACGTCGCCGTACGCGCCCATCTGGATCGCCGAGATGGTGCGCCGACAGCACGACCGGTAGGCGTGGCCCGGGGATGCAGGCGGCGGCAGTGAAGGGTTGCTCATGGACGGCACGGAACAACGGCATCGGCCCATCGCCCTGGTGACCGGTGCGGGCCGCAGCGCCGGCATCGCCGCCTCGGTGGTGCTGACGCTGGCTCAGCGCGGCTGGGACGTCGGGTTCACCTACTGGACCCCGTACGACGAGCGGATGCCCTGGGGCGCCGACCCCGAGGCGGTGACGCGACTCGGCGACCAGGCCGGCGCGCACGGGGCGACCACCGCCGCGATCGAGGCGGACCTCAGTGATCCGGGGGCCACGGCTGCGGTCTTCGAGGCCGTGGAGCGGGAGCTGGGTCCGGTCACCGCGCTCGTCCTCGCCCACTGCGAGAGTGTCGACTCGGGCCTGCTCGACACCAGCATCGAGAGCTTCGACCGGCACTTCGCGGTCAACGCCCGGGCGAGCTGGCTCCTGATCCGCGAGTACGCCCGACGGTTCCGAGGGCCGCACGGCACCGGACGCGTCATCAGCCTGACCAGTGACGCCACCGTCGGGAACCTGCCCTACGGAGCCAGCAAGGGCGCTCTCGACCGGATCACCCTGGCCGCCGCCCAGGAACTGGCCCACCTCGGCGTGACCGCCAACGCCATCGATCCGGGACCCACCGACACCGGCTGGATGACGGCTGAGGTCAAGGATGCCGTCCTGCGCTCCACGCCGCTCGGTCGCCTCGGGCATCCGCAGGACTGCGCGAACCTCGTCGCGTTCCTGTGCTCACCCGAGGGTGGCTGGATCAACGGTCAACTCCTGCACAGCGACGGCGGCCTCGCCTGACCGGGACGGCGCGTCCAACGGCGTCACCGTCGGACGCGCAGCACGCCGGTCAGCATCGGGAGGGTGAACTCGCCGAGTGCGGTTTCGGGCCGGCTCCCGAGGAAGGCGCGGATCCGGCCGAGCGTGGCCTCCAGGTCCGGTTCCGGCATGACCAGCATTCCGGCGCGTGTCGCGAGGGTCGCGACGAGGGAATCGGCGGTGCGGCGCTGCCCGTGCGCGAACTCGGCCTGCTCGGGCGAGCCGAACCGGGAGACGAGGCCGCCGCCGGGGGAGCACAGGTCCGCCGTCGCGGCGCGCCACCTGCTCAGCGTGTCACGCGGGCCGATGGCCGCGCTCCCGCTGACCCGTTCCAGCCCGGCGATCCAGTCGACCCGGTCGTCCATGACGTTCCACAGGCCGGCCAGGATGCCCCCCGGCGCGAGGACCCTGGCGATCTCCGGACCGGCGACGGCCATGTCGAACCAGTGCAGGGCGTTGCCGGCCAGCACGGCGTCGACGGACGCGTCCGGCAGCCGGATCTGCTCGGCGCTGCCGGGCAGGGCGCGGACGGCCGGCAGCGCACGGCGCAGCTCGGTCAGCATCCCCGGGTCGGGTTCGACCGCCACGACGTCGGCACCGGACGCGACCAACGTGGCGGTCAGCTTGCCGGTTCCGGCGCCGAGGTCGAGCACCCGCGGGCCGGGCGCGGGCTCCAGCGCCCAGCGCACGGCGGCCTGCGCGTAGTCCGGGCGGTGCTCGGCGTAGGCGGCGGCCGCCGCGCCGAACGACGATCCGAGAAGTAGCCGATCCTCCACACGGTCACCCTAGCCAGTCCGACCCAGGCTCGGAGGTGCCCGGCCGGGCGCTGTCGAGGGCCGGAAAACAACAAAGGCAAGGAGGAGAACTCCTTGCCACTGTCAACGTATACCGCACCCCCGGGCTTGCGGCAAGACCCCGGTCGTGGCGCACAGTGGTCCGCCGGGCACACACCATGGGGGAAGCATGTTCGATGTGATCGTCGTCGGCGGCGGGCCGACCGGCATGATGCTGGCGAGTGAGCTGCGCCTGCGGGGCGTCACCGTTCTCGTGCTGGAGAAGGAGGCCGAGCCGCCGCCGTTCGTGCGGTCGCTCGGGCTGCACGTGCGCAGCATCGAGGTGCTGGATCAGCGAGGGCTGTTGGAACGGTTCCTCGAGAACGGCAGGCGGCACCCGATCCGGGGATTCTTCGCGGGCATCGACAAGCCCGCTCCCACCGGGCTGGACACCGCACACGGATACGTGCTCGGCATCCCGCAGACGCTCACCGACCGGCTGCTCGCCGAGCACGCGGCCGATGTCGGCGCCGAGATCCGGCGCGGCTGTGCGGTGGTCGGCCTGGAGCAGGACGACGACGGCGTCACCGTCCACTGCGGGCCGGGAGCCGCGCCGCCGTTGCGGGCGCGGTTCGCCGTCGGCTGCGACGGTGGGCGCAGCACCGTCCGGAAGCTGCTCGGGGTCGGGTTCCCCGGCGAGCCGTCGAGGATCGACACGCTGCTGGGCGAGATGGAGGTGACGGCGTCCCCGGACGACATCACCGAGGTGATGACCGAGGTCCGCAAGACCGAGAAGCGGTTCGGGATCGGGCCGTCGGACAAGCCGGGCGTGTTCCGGGCGGTCGTGCCGGCGGAGGGCGTGGTCGAGGACCGTTCGGTGCCGCCGACGTTCGAGGAGTTCACGCAACAGTTGCGCAGGTACGCCGGCACCGACTTCGGCGTGCACTCCCCCCGCTGGCTGTCGCGCTTCGGTGACGCGACCCGCCAGGCCGAGCGCTACCGGGTCGGACGGGTGTTCCTGGCCGGCGACGCCGCCCACGTCCACCCGCCAATGGGCGGGCAGGGGCTCAATCTCGGGATCCAGGACTCGTTCAACCTGGGTTGGAAGCTCGCGGCGGCCGTCAACGGCTGGGCGCCGGACGACCTGCTGGACAGCTACGAGGCCGAGCGGCATCCGGTCGCCGCCGACGTGCTGGACAACACCCGTGCACAGATGCAGCTGACGACCAACGAGCCCGGGCCGCAGGCGGTGCGGCGGTTGTTGGCGCAGCTCATGGACTTCGACGACGTCAACCGGTTCCTGATCGAGAAGATCACGGCCATCGGCGTCCGGTACGACTTCGGCGCGGGCCATGACCTGCTCGGGCGACGGCTGCGCGACGTCCACCTGAAGCGCGGGCGCCTGTTCGAGCTGATGCGCACCGGCAGCGGGCTGCTGCTCGACCGGACGGGACGGCTCACGGTGGACGGCTGGGCCGACCGTGTCGACCACATCGCGGAGATCGGCGACGAGTTGGACGTGCCGGCGCTCCTGCTGCGGCCGGACGGGCACGTCGCGTGGGTCGGGGACGATCAGCGGCCGCTGGAGGTCGCGCTGGCCAGGTGGTTCGGCGCAGCGGGAGTTCGGCCGGCCTGAGCGCTGGTGACGGTACCGGCGGTCAGTGAATCCGCAGGGAAGCGGCCGACCAGGCGCGGTTCCGGTATCGGGAGTTCCGCGATCATCTCCGGTGGGACATCGCCGCCGACACGTTGGTGCTCACCGGTAGCCGCGAGGCGTTCGAACGGGAAGCCGACCAGGTCCGCGGCCTGGCCGAGGAGTGTCCGGCTCACCGTGCCCGCGTGCCGGGCACGCACTGCTGCGCGGAGATCGGCATGGGCCGGCCCCGGCACCACCCCGGTCGACGCCGGCCGCACGCCCTACTGCACGCCGAATACTCGCGGTAGTACCGGAAGCCGGTCGGGACAGACGAAGGCCGGGCCGGACCGCTGCTCACCTGCCGGCGTCGGCGCGCAGTCGGGCTGCCAGGGCGTGTATCTCGCCCCTGAGTTCGTCCGGCCGGTCGATCGTGAACGGCCAGCCGAGCCCGGCGAGCATCTGCGCGGCGCCGTCGAGCCGTTCGACCCGGGCCGTGAGACGCACCCCGTCGGGCACCTCGGTGAGCGTGCCGGCCGACGGCGGGATCCGGCGCTGCGCCTGCGCCAGGCTGGTGTGCAGCACCACGGAGATGTCGTGCGCGTACGGCACGGCGGCCAGACCGGCCAGCACCTGCGTGGTGGGATCGAAGCCGGCCGGGATGTCGAACCCGCCCGGGACCGGCCGGGCCGTCCCGATCCGGTCGAGCCGGAACGTTCGCACGGCCCCGCGGTCGTGGTCGTGACCGGTGACGTACCACCGGCCAGCATGGAAGACCAGCCCGTACGGGTCGATCCGGCGCACGCCGGACCGTCCGTGCCAACTGGTGTAGGCGATGCTCACCGGTTGCTGATGGCGGGCCGCGTCCGCGAGCACCAGCAGCACCTCGATGTCGGGCGAGGCGGGCTGACGGACCTGGGCGGTGAAGTCCACGGTGGCCAGCAGCGAGTCGATCCGCCGGGCGAGGACGGCCGGCAGTACCCGCCGGATCTTCGCGGTCGCGCTCTCGGTGGCCGCGCCGCCGGCGGTGGCCAGGCCCGCCCGGTTGGCGGCGACCAGACCGAGCATGACGGCGACCGCCTCCTCATCGGTGAGCATGAGCGGCGGCAGTTTGTAGCCGGGTGCCAGCCGGTACCCGCCGTAGCGACCGCGCCGGGCCTCGACCGGGATGCCCAGGTCGGCGAGGTGCGTGGCGTAGCGGCGGACCGTGCGCTCGTCGACGCCGAGCCGGCCCGCCAGGTCGGCGACGGTGAAGCTGCCACCGGCCTGGAGGATCTCCAGCAGGGCCAGTACGCGCGCGGTGGGCCGGGTCAACAGTCTCGTTCCTGATCCGGGCGGAATCTGTCCGGTATTGATCGTAGCGTCTCCTGCATGACGACATTCGTACTGGTTCCCGGGTTCTGGCTGGGCGCGTGGGCCTGGCGCCCGGTCACCGCCGCGCTGCGTGGGCTCGGCCACGAGGTGTACCCGCTGAGCCTGACCGGCCTGGGCGAACGCGCCCACCTCGCCCGCCCGGACACCGACCTCGACGTCCACGTCACGGACGTTCGTGAACCTGCTCCGCTTCGAGGACCTGCGCGACGTGGTCCTCGTCGGGCACAGCTACGCCGGTGCGGTCGTGACCACCGCCGCCGCCGACCGCATGCCCGACCGCATCGCCCAGCTGGTCTTCGTCGACACCGGCCCGCTGCCCGACGGGGTGGCGAACGACGAGTTCAGCCCACCCCAGGAACGCGACCGCAACGCGGCGATGGTCGCCGAACACGGCGACGGCTGGCGGCTGCCTCCCCCACCGTGGGCCGAAGTGGCGGCGGGAGCGGCAGACGTCGACGAGTCCGTCGTCGCGCTGCTCGACGAGCGGTCGGTGGCCCAACCGTGGGCGACCGCCACCGCCCCGGTGCGGCTCACCGGGGCGTGGGAGAAGCTGCCCCGCCTCGGCGTGCTGTCAAGCTTCACCGCCGAACAGGTACGCCAGATGGCCACCACCGTGCCGCTGTGCCGGCACCTGGCCGGCGACTCGTGGCGGTACGAGGAACTGCCGACATGGCACTGGCCGATGCTCAGCCGGCCGGCCGAGCTGGCCCGGATCCTGCACCACGCCAGGCCCACGACATGACCTGCGGCGCCCGGGTGAGGTGACGGCGTTCGGACCAGGAACGCAGGGGCAGACCTCGGGACGGGGGGTGGTCGACCGGCCGGAGCATCCGGTCAGTCCGAGGCAGCGCCCGGGGAAGCCTGCCGCCGCACGAAGAGGTCCGCCTCCAGCAGCCGGCCGGAGAGCCGGCCCGCCTCGTGGATCTCGTCGGCGGTCATTCGTGGCACGATCGCGTGTGCGTCGTGGATGCCGTCGCCGCTGCCGGCGTTGAGCATGGCGAGGTACCACCGGAGTGCCTGCACGAGGTCGACCGCCCCGCCGAATCCGTCGCGGTACCAGCAGGCCGCCGCGAACATGCTGCCCTTGTCGCCGGCCTCGGCGCCGCGCACGTACCACTGCAACGCTTCCGCGTCGAGGTCACGCTCGCTGAGCCGGTCACCCAGCCGTGGGTACGCCTCGGTGACTCCGGCCTCAGCCGCTTGGCGCAGCCAGTCCACCGCCTCGTCCGACCCGCCGGACAGCACGCCGAGGTTGAACGCGGCGAGCGGATCCCCTGCCTCGGCTGCGGCCTGGTAGAGAGCGGTCGCCCGGAGGACGTCCGGTGTCGTGCCGATGCCGTGTTGGACCAGGTACCCGAGCGTGCGCTGGGCGACCGGATCCCCGTCGTCCGCCGATACGCTCAGCAGCTTCACGCCGCCGGCCGGATCCCCGAGATGGAAGGCGCGGATCACGCCGAGCATCGTGCGCGCCCGGCGGTCCACCGAAGCAGGCATGCGCAGCTTCGGCGCGAGCAGAGTCAGTTCGCGCTCGGCCATCTCATGGCCGGCCTTGGCGGCCTCCAGGTACCAGAACGCCGCCTCCGGCAGGTCCACCTTGTGGTACGCGAAGAGGGTGCCCAGATCGTGCAGCGCCTGCGCCTCCCCGGCGGCCGCGGCCATCCGCCAGTGTCGCTCGGCCTCGTCCTGGTCGACCGGCACGCCCTGACCGGTGCCGTACATCAGCCCGACCATCCGCAGCGCGGGCACACCACCCAGCTCGGCCGAGCGCTGATACCACCGAAACGCCGCCGCCTGGTCCTGCGCCACACCCCGGCCCGTGGCGTACAGCACCCCGAGGTTGTGAGCCGCCTCCGCATTGCCCAACTCGACCGCACGCTCGTACAACCCGCGGGCCCGCACCGGATCAGCCGGCTCGCCGTGACCGCTGCTGGCCAGCTGCCCCAGCAGCAGCAGCGCCCGGCCATCCGGCCCGGCCAGCTCCAACTGCTCACGGGCCTCTTCGAAGGCCCCGCGCTGCGCAGCGAGCACCCCACGGTCGTACGGCTGCAGTGTCACGCCGGGCAGTGTAGGGCGGTTGCGGACGTGTCACCCAGGTCCCGAGCCTGATCTCATGGAGTGTCTCCACCCGCTCGGCGTTCAGCTGCTGAATCCCGTGCACCCCAGTGCTCGACCAGCGCCGGTCTCGGCCGACGAGGCACGCCCATCCGCTGGTCGGACCGGACGCCGGGAATACCATGTCCTCTCGTGTCATCCGAGCAGGTCACCGTCGGCCCGGTCGAACTCGGCTACACCCTTGCCGAGGACGATCTGCTCGACGGCTTCGTCGCCCATCGGCGCCGCGTCCGGCGCCCCTGGCTGGTCCCGGTGCTGATCGGCGCCGCGCTCGTCGGGCTTCTCCTCGGACGCGTCCTTGCTGGCGGCTCCTGGGCGATGTCGGCGGTTGACGCCGCAGCCCTCGCCATGGTGGTGCTCGTCGGCATCGGGCTCGGCCTGCTGCTGTTCCGGCTCCTCGTCGCCGCCCGCTGGATGTATCGCTGGCAGGTACGCCTGCTCATGCGCGGGAATCCCTGGCTGTCCGAGCCTATCCGCGCCACGGTGGATGACACGGGGCTACGTCTCCGCAGCGCGAGCCGGAGCGAGACAGCCGCGTGGTCGCAATACCTGCGGTATGTCGAGACGGACCGGTCGTTCGTCCTGCGCGCGTCCGAGCGGCTTGGTGCGGTGGTACTCGTACTGCCCAAGCGTGGGTTGGTGGCGGGGGATCCCGCGCGGCTGCGGGCGTTGCTCGACACCCACTGCCACCAGAGTGATTGACGGCCGGCCCCCGGTGACCGTGCACGAACTCGGCATCCTGGCCGTGGCGTCGGGCTGCGCGTTCGCCCTGGCGATGCTGTCGGCCGTCGCGGGGTTCGGTGGCGGGGTGCTGCTGCTGCCGGTATTCACCGCCCTGTTCGGGCTGCGCGTGGCTGTGCCGATGCTGACCCTCACACAGCTGTCCAGCAACGCCTCCCGGATGTGGCTCAACCGGCACCACCTGCATCGGCCGCTCGTTGGCTGGTTCGCGCTCGGTGCCGTTCCTCTGGCGATCGCCGGTGGGCTGCTGCTGGCCCACGCCCCGCTCGGCCCGCTCAAGCGGTTGCTCGGGGTCTTCCTCATCGGCGTGGTCATCTGGCGTCGCCTCAACCCGCACCCGCGCAGACCCGGCGACCGGACCTTCGTCGCCGTCGGCGCCGCCTCTGGCCTCGGGTCGGCGCTGCTGGGCTCGGTCGGGCCGCTGACCGCCCCGTTCTTCCTCGCCTACGGCCTCACCCGCGCCGCCTACATCGGCACCGAAGCCGCCAGCGCCCTCACCATGCACCTGTCCAAGATCGCCGCCTACGGCGCCGGTGACCTGCTCACCCGCAAGGTGCTGCTCTACGGTGCCGCGCTCACCCCAGCCACTCTCGCCGGGGCATGGGTCGGAAAGAGGATCGTGGGCCGCATCAGCGACCGGCTGTTCGTCCTACTGGTGGAGATCGGCCTGCTCGCCTCGGGCGCGCTGTTCCTCGCCGGCGGGTAACCGGCCCTGGAAGCAACGACGCACACGCAGCCCGGACCGCCGATCCGACTGGCAGGTCGAGTCCGGCCTCATGTGCGCGCCTGACGGACATCTGCCGTCAGGCGCGCACATCCCCCGTTCAGCAGCAGCGCGCGCCGGCTCCGCTGGTTGCCGCCTGCTTCTCCGCCTCAGCGTCGGTCGGTTCGCCGCAGCGGCACTCGTCCTCGGTCGCCTTGGTGAGGGTGTCGGCGTCGGCCTTCACGGTGTAGACCTCCCAGGGCTCGTTGCCGGGGCCGCGCACCCAGACCTTGTCCTGGAGGGCGTAGCAGCACTCGGTGTTGTTCTCCTCCAGCGTGATGAGGCCGGAGTCGGTGAGGCGCCTGGTGGCGGCGTTGACCTCGTCGGTGGTGAACACCTCGACGCCGAGGTGGTCCATGACGGTGGGCTGGTCGGTCTCGCCCTCCAGGAGGACGAGCTTCAGGGGCGGGTTCTCGACGGCGAAGTTGGCGTAGCCGGGGCGGCGCTTGGCCGGCTCGACACCGAACAGCTTCGAGTAGAAGGCGACGGAGCCTTCGAGGTCTGACACGCGAAGGGCGAGCTGGACACGGGACATGGTCATTCCTCCGGACGGATTCAGCGGACGTGGTAGGTGAGAGCGGCGGTGCGGTTGCGCTCGTAGCGGGCGTCGGCGCGGCAAGCCGCGGTGCACACCTGACCGCAGGGCTCGCAGAACGTGACGCCCTGGTTGCGGGCGCTACGGCGGGGGCGGAACAGCTTGATCATCGCCTCGTCCTTGCCTAGATGATTTTCGAAGCAAGACCTACGTTGCACCCTGTTTTGACATCTGTCAAGCTAGAGGCATGTCGAAACAAGAGCTGCCGGTGGTGGACCTCAACGCGGTCGCCTGCTGCTCCCCCATCGCGGTCCGCCCGATGGATCCGGAGCAGGCGGCGGTCGTCGCGCCGCTGTTCAAGGCCCTGGGAGACCCGGTCCGGCTGCGGCTGATGTCGATGATCGCCTCGGTGCCGGAGATGTGCGTCTGCGACCTGACTCCGGCGTTCGACCTGTCCGGGCCGACCATCTCCCACCACCTCAAGGTGTTGCGCGAGGCTGGCCTGGTCGACTCGGAGCGGCGCGGCACGTGGGTCTGGTATCGCGTGAAGCCGGAAGCGTTCCGGCAGCTCGGCGCGCTGCTGGACATCTCCGCCGCCCCGGCCGCCACCACCGCGGCGTGAGTCTCCCCCTGCCCCGGCGGGCATCGGCGGAGTTCGCCGGCACCGCCCTCCTGGTCGCCGCCGTGGTCGGCTCCGGGATCGCCGCCGCCCGACTCTCCCCCACCGACGTCGGGCTTCAACTGCTGGAAAACGCGATCGCCACCGCCCTGGCCCTGGGCGCACTGATCCTGACCTTCGGCCCGGTGTCCGGCGCACACTTCAACCCGGTCGTCTCCGCCGTCGACTGGTGGCTCGGCCGCCGCGCCGGCACCGGCCTCACCGGATGGGACCTCGCCGCCTACACCACCGCCCAGACCGGCGGAGCCGTCACGGGCGCGGTCCTGGCTGACCTGATGTTCGACCTGCCGGCCGTGGCCTGGTCCCGCACCGAACGCACCGGGGGGAACCTGTGGCTGGCTGAGGTCGTCGCCACCGCCGGCCTGGTCGTCCTGATCTTCGCTCTCGCCCGCTCCGGCCGCACCGCCGCCGCCCCCGCCGCCGTGGGCGCCTACATCGGCGCCGCGTACTGGTTCACCTCGTCGACGTCGTTCGCCAACCCGGCCGTCACCATCGGCCGGGCCTTCACCGACACCTTCGCCGGCATCTCCCCCGCCTCGGTGCCGGGCTTCGTGGCCGCCCAGCTCGTCGGCGGCCTGGTCGCCGTCGCCGCGCTCGCCGCCTGGTACCCCCACGCCGGACGCGCCGCCGACGCCGTCCTCGTACCCCACCTCACCGAGGAGACCGACGCCCGATGAGCGACAAACCCAGCGTCCTGTTCGTCTGCGTCCACAACGCCGGCCGCTCCCAGATGGCCGCCGGCTGGCTGCGCCACCTCGCCGGCGACACCATCGACGTCCGCTCCGCGGGCAGCGAACCCGCCAACCAGATCAACCCCGTCGCCGTCGACGCCATGCGCGAGGTCGGCATCGACATCACCGGCCAGACGCCCATGCGGCTCAGCTGGGACGCCGCCGAAACCAGCGACGTCATCGTCACCATGGGCTGCGGCGACGCCTGCCCCGTCTTCCCGGGCAAGCGCTACGAGGACTGGAAGCTCACCGACCCCGCCGGTCAACCCATCGACGTCGTCCGGCAGGTTCGCGACGACATCCAGGCCCGAGTCGTCGCCCTACTCGCCGACCTGGAACGTCAGCGATGACCCCGGACGCGAAGCGCCGTTGACCTCGGAGGGGCGGGCCCCATACTCCGCGCCGCATCCCCGCCATGGCCGGCGGTGCCTCGCTCTTCGGCGCGGCGGTGTGACGGCGCAGAGCGCCGGCGGTCGGCTTGTCCTCCGTCGAGTGATGCCGCGACAGTCGGTGGGCGGCCCCGGCCGCGCTGCTCGCCCAGGGTCAGCCGGCCCAGCTTCCCGGCCGGCTCTCGACGCCGCCGTCCGGGGCCTCGCCCGACGGTGATCGCGTGGGCACGCAGGTCAGTCGTGGCGGTGACGCACGATGCGGTCGATGGAGCGGATCGTGTCCTCGCGGTCGTCCTCGGTGATCGAGTCCCACAGGTCCGCCAGCCAGTAGAGCGAGCCCGACAGCATCCAGGCCCACCCGCGTACCCAGGTCGCCTCGTCGAACCCGAGCGCCTCCCGGTAGGCGGCCCGCGCGCGGGCATCGAACAGGCTCCAGCCCGGCCGCACCTCGACCGCCGGATCGCCGCGGCCGAGACCGCCGAAGTCGATCACCCCGGTGAGCCTGCCCCGGTCGACCAGCAGGTTGCCAGCCAGGAGATCACCGTGCAGCCATACCGGCGGTCCGGGCCACTCGTCCGCCGCCATCGCCTCGTCCCACGCCGCGGTCACCGCCCGCCCGTCGATCCGGTCGCCCAGCGCCGCGATCGACCGGCGGGTCAGCTCGTCCCGCTGCAGCAGGGGTACGCCGCGCTGAATCCCCTCCTTGACCGGCCCACCCATCGGGTCGATCGCGATCATCGCGCGCACGAAGCCGGCGAGGTCGACGGCGAGGTCGACGAGGTCCTGCCCGGCTTCCGGATTGCGCCCGTCCAGCCACGGGACGACCGTCCAGGGCCACGGATAGTTCCCGCCCGGCCGGCCGACCGCGACCGGCACCGGTACCGGCACCGGGAGATGCGGCGCCAGCCGCGGCAGCCAGGTCGCGTCGGTCGCCACCTGGTCGACCGCCCACTGCGCCCGCGGCAGCCGTGCCGTCAGGGAATCACCCAGTCGGAACAGTGCGTTGTCGGTGCCGTTCAACGGCTGCGCAACGATCGGCAGGTCCGACCATTCGGGGAACTGCTCGTCGATCAGGGCGCGTACCTGCTCGGTGGCGACGACGATCTCTCCAGGGCGCATCGGCGCGAACGTAGAACCACTCGACCAGCCCGTCAATCGAAATCGGACCAGGCCGTGCCGTGCGCCGGATCGACCGCGCCGGGTGGTTCGCGCTGACTGCACGTCTTGACCTCAAGATCGGACAGCAGCCCCGTCACGAACTCCCCTGCCGCACGGCGCGGTTCCACCCGCCCGAACCGGCCCGCGCAGCACCCCGACACCTCGGCCAGCACCCGCTCCCACCGACCAACGGCTACCTGTGGCACGCGGCCACGGCAAGATCGGACGTTGTGTCCCCTGCGAGAGGCCGGGTAGGGGCCCGCGAGTCGGGCAACCCACCCGACAGGGCATAGTGTCCCGCGGTGTCATCGGCGGATGTCGCCTGCCCGTGGAAAGGGTGGCATGAATTGACGACGCGCTTACGTGCCCGATGGGCCCGGGCCGCCACATTTATCGCGCTGACCGGGGGGACGCTCGCGGTGTCCGCGGCACCCGTGGCGGGCGCCCCGGCACCCATCAGCATCCTGAGCGTGTCGGCGGAGAACGTGGAGCCCGGCGACAAGGTTCGCGTTCAGTTCCGCGTCACGAACAACGGGAGCGGGGCCGAAACGGCCATCGTGGTGGTCGGTGGCGGCCTGCAATGCACCACCGGCTGCCGGGCGGAGCCGAACCTCAAACCCGGCGAAAGCCAGGACTTCCAGGCCACCGTCGTGGCGCCCCAGGTGAACGCGGGCGAGATCCTCGGTCTCAACATCTCGGTCGCCGTACGGCTCGGCGGGCAGAACAGCTACGACTACAAGATGGTCTACATTCACGGCGCGGGCACGTCGCAACCCGGCGCGGGCGCGCCGCAGCCCGGTGCGGACAAGCCGTCGTCCGAGGTGGATGGGGTGTCCGGCCTGGTCCGCAACACCAGCGGCAAGGCGATCGGCGGGGTGGCCCTGACCGTCCGGGACAGCGCCGGGCACGAATTCCGTACGACGAGCGACCGGAGCGGCCGGTTCTCGATCAAGTCGGGTGCCGGCAAGACGATCGCAGCGGGCCCGATCACGGTCGTCGCGGCCCTAAAGGGCTATCGCACCACCCGCACGACCGTACCGGGCTCCGCCGGTGACACCGCGAGCGTGCGGCTGACCTTGGCCGCCGTGGCCGCCCCGGCCAGGACCCCGCCGTCGCCCACCGCAACGGCGGCAGCGGACGAGGCTCCCGAGCCGGAGACCAGCGTAGCCGCGGCGGCACCCCCCGACTTCGAAGCTGTCAGCGACGAGGGCAGCGGTTCGCTGCCGCTCATCCTGGGCGGCCTGCTGGTCGCCGCCGGCCTGGGCGCACTGGCTTTGCTGGTGAACCGCCGCCGGAACACGCCCGACAAGCCGGCGCCGCATGCGGCGACTCAGCTGACGGCGCCGGCCGGAGCCGGCATGAGCGACGCACCGACCGCGGTGCTGCACGCGAGGCCGCCGGCCGACGAGTTCCCCGGCACGTACGGCGGGCACCCGCAGGGCGGCACCCGGCAGCTCAGCCACGACCCATACGGCGGGCCAGCCCACTAGTACTGCTACGGCGGTTCACAGCTTCCGAAGCAGCTCCGCCGTAACCGCGTCTTGCAGCGCCGCCTGCAGAAGCCGATGGGCACAAGGGATTCAATCAGGCTGATCCCTGAACAGCGCCCATCTTCCTGCTGCCCAACGACAGCCCTGGCGGATGCATGGACATCTGCGTGTTCAGTCGGCGCAGCGGCGCCTTGGCCCTCGCCCTTGTTCTCGGACTGCCGGCCATCGGCGTCGGACTGGTAGCCAGCTTGATCATCTTCACCGTCCGGGTCCGCCGTGGCCAGCCACCCGTCCCGGTGGGTAGAGCCGCGGGCGGGATCGGTGTCGCGGTCTTCGTCGCGGTCTTGGCCTTCTGGTTCCTCGGAAACACCATCGCCAGCGCATAGCGAGGCGTAGCGCCCTGGTCCTGATACGGCTCGATCTGGCCCGACAGCTGAGGTGCGACGCGGCTCTGCAGGTGATGTGCGACGGGTGGTCTAGAAACTGATGGCCGGGATGATGTCAATCAACTCAGCATGCGGTGACAGCCCGTGCGCCCCGTCCCGGTGGGAGTCGCGCGGCTGCCGGCTGTCAGGCTGCACACCCGGCCTGCCACGATCACCGCGTGAGGCAACAGGACTGGGACAACCTAAGCCACGTCGAACAGTGCTTCTTCATCAACGCGATGGCGATGGACATCCTGCCAGGCGTCCGCGGCGATCTCGACGAAGCTGCCTCGACGAGCACACCCTCACCGTCTACGGCGCCGACACCCCGATCGCGGCCGTTCCCCGTCGCAGCACCACGGACCTGAACCGCACCAAGGCCAAGCACCAGATCACGGCGCGCTTCCATCCGTGAGGGCACCGAGGGGCATTGCTGTCCTCCAGCGAAACTGGTGATCGGGCTCGTCGCGGTATTCCAGAACGCCGGCCTTCACCAGAGCCTGCAGCATGTCCCATAGCGCCTGACCGAGCGGATTGTTCGACCAGAACACCCACTTGACCTGCATGAACGATCGCCCCGAGAACAGACCGAGCGATCGGCCCAGCTCGTACTGAGCGCAGTCCACGTCCGTCCACTCAGCGAGATCATCCCCAAGGGCCATGACACGGATCCTCACATGCGCCGGCCAACCCCTACGATCACCAGATCGCGACCAGTATTCGATCATGACCGGTGTCAAGCGTCCTGCGGCACCGTTTCGTCAACCATCATGAGAGACCAGGCACGCCGGCAGCCGGCCGTGTGATCCGCCAGCAGATGCGCGACACATCTCCGCGAGCTGACGCGCGACAAGGTCTAGAAGTCTGCCGACGCCACGCGACAGACGGTCAACGCACGCATCTGCCAAGAGTCGAGCCCGCGCACCGCCGGTTCGCCGTGCACAATCGCTACCGTGCGAATGGGGCTGGCGACAGGCCCTTCACACGCGAAAAGGGGCTGGCTGATGACCGACTGGCGCTCTCGGTGGGATGCGGTTGTCGCCAGCGATGTGAGCGCCCGTGACGGCCTTGGCTGGGAGTTCACTAGCCGGACCGGTGATCCGGCCTGGGCAGTCTTCCGCGAGGACAGTGGCCCGTTCCCGGTCTTCTCCGCAGCGCGCGGGCACATCATGCCTTCGGCGGGCGACCTAGCCGCCATGACACACGAGGCTGTGGCGGACCTCTTGGCTGCCGCTGGACTGGCTGACCAACACGGCTGGATCACTGAGAACATCTCGGCCGCACTTCTGCTGGCCTCCATGAGTGTCGAGTCGTGGGAGGGGGTGGAATGGGCCCTTGAGTCTGGTCCTGACGATGTCGCGATTGCGTGGGCTGAACCCGACGCCGCGCGAACGCCCTACGCCTGGCTACGCGCCATCGGCGCCGACGCATCGGCAGAGGTCAGCGTCTACCAGGACGACGCGCTCTTCGGCCTCTGTTTCATTCCGACCGTGGAACTCCGACTGCCGGAGTTCGACTCCGGCTCACTGCGGTCCCGCCGAGGGATTCCCCATTCATGCCGCGATCCGCCATCGACTGTCGCAGATCACTTGGCGGACGAGTGTCGCGCCTCACCCGACGGAGCACGGCCGGCAGCCGGCCGTGCCGTGTCACGGCACATGCCTGACACTCGCGTCCCACCACATGCTTGACACCACTGGCTGAGAGCGTGTGAAGCTGGTCCGGTTTGTCAGTGTGACCCGGAGGTGATGCGTGGATCCCGCCCGGCTGAAGACCTGGCGCGAGGATCTGCGGAAGGCAGTCGCCTCCGCGGTGCTCGACTTCGAAGACCTCTACGGGTACCCGCCGGACGAGAACGTCGTCAGCGAGCCGGACACGATCGCTGCTGCGCTGATCGCTGCTGTCCGTCCCGCCATCCCCGCCGACCTCGTAGACCTGTACGCGGCAGTCGGTGCCGTCGACCTACCGGACATCGGTAACGGGTTCTTCCTGCACACGGCCTCCCACGTGGCCCACACCCACGGGTCACGGGACCTTTGGCACGTACGTGGCCGCCACGACGCCGACGTTGTCGTATTCGCCAGCGATGGCGGCGGCACCCGGTACGCGCTAGCCACGCCTGCCGGATCACCCGTCTACCGACTCCCACCGGACCTCGTCCTCGACGGCATCTACACCTCAGAAGACCCGCGCTTCGACATGGCTGCCCCAGACCTGTCGACCTTCCTCGACCGCATGCTCCAAGCCGTGAAGGCGTTCACCGCATCGAGCAGACCGCCGAGCCTCTGATCGATCATCTAGCCCAAGGTCACGGTGGTGTCCCCTGCTGATGGAGCTGGGCGTTACGCCGCATGTCGTCCGGGCCATCGCCCGGCACGCCGACGTGATGATCACTCTCAAGATCTACTCGTACACGCCAACCTTGCTGTCACCGCCCTGGGGAGTGATCTTCTCGGGGCGGTTTTCGCTGGTGGGTGGTGGTGGGCGCGGCAGGTTTCGAACCTGCGACCCCTCGCTTGTAAGGCGAGTGCTCTCCCGCTGAGCTACGCGCCCGGAACGCCCGTACGGCGGGCCGGAGCGGCAAGCTTACCTGCCGGCCTCCGGCCCGGTCGAACGACGGGCCCGGGTGGGATCAGGCGGCGACGGCCTCGGCGAGGGCCTTGCGCCAGCCCTGCTGGTCGCGCGCCTCGCCGGGCATGTTCATCTCGGCGAACCGGACCACGCCGGCCTTGTCGATGACGAAGGTGCCCCGGTTCGCGATGCCCGCGACGTCGTTGAAGACGCCGTACGCCTGGGCGACCGCGCCGTGCGGCCAGAAGTCGGCCAGCAGCGGGAACTGGTAGCCCTCCCGGTCGGCCCAGATCTTGTGGGCGTAGACCGAGTCGACGCTGACCGTCAGCACCTGAACGTCGTCGTTGACGTACTCGTTGAGGTTGTCCCGCACCTCGCACAGCTCGCCCTGGCAGATGCCGGTGAAGGCGAGCGGGTAGAAGACCAGCAGGACGGTGCGCCGGCCGCGGAAATCGGCGAGCCGGACCTCCTGGTTGTTCTGGTCCTTGAGCACGAAGTCCGGCGCCTCGGCGCCAACCTCGATGGGCATGGGAGCTCCTTGGATCGGGTCTGGAGATGATCAGCCTGCCACACCCGGCGACACCGGCCGCCGGGTGCCGGGTTCGGCTACTTCTTGCTCTTCGACCCGCGTCGGAGCACGAGGCGGGCGCCGCTCCAGTCGCGGCCCGCGTTGACGGTGGAGGTCTGCTGGAGGCCGGCGGTCTGCGCGCTCTCCGCGACCTCGCTCGGCTCGACGTGGCCGTCCCGGCCGGCCTTGGGCGTCAGGAGCCAGACCACACCGTTGTCGGCCAGGGGTCCGAGGGCGTCGACGAGGAGCTCGAAGAGGTCGCCGTCGCCGTCGCGGTACCAGACGAGAACCGAGTCGACCACCTCGTCGGTGTCCTCGTCGACCAGATCTCCACAGCGGTCGGTCAGGGCGTCCCGGAGATCCTGGTCGACGTCGTCGTCGTACCCCATCTCCATGACGACCATCCCCGGCTCGATCCCGAACCGGTCCGCCAGGCTGCGTACCCCGTCGGCGGCCTGACCAGCGGTCGCGCTCACTGTCGCGTGCCTCCTCATCTCATGCCTGCTCGTGGCGTCGTCCGACGCCGTCGCGCCCAGTCCACACAGTTGTGGCTCCCCGCGCAAGTGGCGCACCGGGTGGAACGGAATTTACCGTGCCAGCAGCGTGCGGGCACCCTCGGTAATGGCTTCCTCGGAGACCAGGACCTGACGCGCCGCCGGACCTAATGGTACAAACGAGTCAAGTCCGGCCACCCGGCGCGCCGTGCCGACGTACCCGGCGTCCACCAGCGCGGCGATCACGCCCTCGCCCACCCCGCCCGAGCGGCGGGTCTCGTCCACGACCAGCACCCGGCCGGTGGCCGAGGCCTCCCGGATGATGTCCGCCACCGGCAGCGGGGCCAGCCAGCGCAGGTCCACCACCCGGCTGCCGATCCCCTCGTCGGCCAGCGTGGCCGCCGCCCGCAGCGACATCCGGACCCCGTTACCGAAGGTGATGATGGTGAGGTCCTCGGCCGAGCCGACCCCGTACACCCGGGCGCGGCCGATCGGCACGTGGCGGGCCGCCCAGGCGCCGGGCTCGGCGTACTCGGCCAGCCACTCGCCGTCACCCTCGGTGTAGAGGTCGCGGGTGTGGTAGAGCGCGATCGGCTCCAGGAAGACGCTGACGGCGCCGTCCACCGCGGCGGCGGCCAGGCAGGTACGCAGCATCGGCGCGGCGTCGTCCGGGCGAGCCGGCACCGCGATGACCAGCCCCGGCACGTCGCGGAGCACGGCCACCGAGTTGTCGTTGTGGAAGTGCCCGCCGAACCCCTCCTGGTACGCCAGGCCGGCCACCCGCACCACCATGGGGTTGCGGAACGCCCCGCGGGAGAAGAACCGCATGGTCGCCGCCTCGCCCCGGAGCTGGTCCTCGGCGTTGTGCAGGTACGCCAGGTACTGGATCTCCGGCACCGGCAGCATCCCGGCCACCCCCGCGCCCAGCGCCAACCCGAGGATCGAGGTCTCGTCGAGCAGGGTGTCGAACACCCGCGCCGCCCCGAACCGGTCCCGCAGCCCCTTGGTCACCCCGTACACACCACCCTTGGCGGCCACGTCCTCGCCGAAGACGGCCGCCCCGGGGTGGTCGAGCATCCCGTCGGCCAGGGCCGCGTTGATGCTCTGCGCCAGGGTGAGCGGGCCGGCCAGCTCCGGCAACCTGCCGCCGAACGCCTCGGCCCGGGCACCGGCGTCCGGGCCGGCCGCCCGGGTCGCCGCGTCGGCGACCGCCCGGGAGATGCGGACCGGGCGGCGCGGGGCCAGCTCGGACACCACGTCGACCGGGGAGGTCAGCTTCGGCTCGTCCAGCACCTCCTCGGCGAGCCGGCGGATCTGCCAGCCGCGCTCGTCGTACCGGGCCAGCAGCTCCTCGCCGGAGGCGTAGCCGGCCTCGACCAGCCGCCGGGCGGTGGCCAGCAGCGGGTCCCGCGCCAGGTCGGCGGCGATCTCGGCCGGGCTCCGGTACGCGGTCTCCGCGTCCGCCCCGGCGTGCCCCATGAGCCGCACGGTGGTCAGGTGCAGCACGGCCGGCCGCCGGTGCCGGCGCACCCAGGCCGCCGCCTCCGCCGCAACCCGGTACGCCTCGGCCACGTCGGTGCCGTCCGCCGAGAAGTAGCGGATCCCCGGCCGGGCCCGCAGGGTCGCGGCCACCCAGCCCTGCGGTGAGCGCACGCTGATGCCGAGCCCGTTGTCCTCGCAGACGAACAGGACCGGGATGCGCAGCCCGGCGTGGTCGTACCAGCCGGCGGTGTTGAACGCCGCCGTCGCGGTGGCGTGGTTGACCGAGGCGTCGCCGAACGAGCAGACCACGATGGCGTCCGGCGGCCAGGTCACGGCGTCGGATTCCCCGTCGGCCCGCCGGCCGCCCCGGCGCAGCCGTTCCAGGGCCAGGCCCAGGCCGACGGCCCGGGGCAGTTGCGAGGCGATGGTGGAGGTGGTCGGGATGACCGCGAGGTCGGCCCGGCCGAAGACCTTGTGCCGACCCCCGGCGATCGGCTCCTCTGCGGAGGCGACCATCCCGCGGAGCACGTCGCGGGCCGCCTCCGCGTAGGCGTCGTCGGGCTCGGGCAGGGTCAGTTCGGGTACGCCGGCCGTCGCGGCGCCGTCCGTGTCGACGGCCACCCCGGCTCCGGTCGGCAGGCTCGCGGCCGCGGCACCGGCACCGGCACCGGCCGCCGGGGATCCGCCCGGCACGCTCGCCTCCTCGGCACCGGCCGCCGCAGGCCCGCCCGGCGTCGCGGGTCCGTCCGACGTCGCAGGTCCATCCGGAGTGGCGGATTCGGTCGGGGGGCTGTCCAGCAGCGCCGAGGAAGGGACATCGCCCGTCCTCCCCCCGGATTCCGGCCGCCCGTCCGGCACGTCGGCGTCCGCGTCCGCAGCACCGTCGACGGGGGTACGCGGGTCCGGGATGCGGGCCGCCGGGTCGTCCTCCGCCGTGTCCAGCCCGGTGTCGGGCACGGCCGGGCCGGCCGGGAAGGCACCGGCAGCCTGGGCGGCACGCAGGCAGTAGAAGGCCCCGGAGCGGTAGTGGAGCAGGGCGGGGTCGGTCGGCCGCAGCGCGGCGGCCACGGCCGCGTTGCCCTCGTGGCCGGCGGAGCCGATCGTGTAGTACCCCTCGCCGAAGCCGCGCAGCCAGCGCCCGGCGAGGTCGAGCAGCCGGCTGGTGAGCTGGGCGTCGAACAGGGCCAGCGCCTGCGCCCCGGTCAGCGACCCGGCAGCGGGCAGCGGTTCACCCAGGTGACGCCGCTGGGCGGGGGCGCCGAGCGCGGTCAGGGCCGCCCGGAACCGGTCGTCGAGATCTTGCGGGGTGGTCACGTCGGACAGCATTACCGACCGGAGGGCACCTCGCCCAGTCGGACACGTTCCACCCGGGCCCGGTCAGGCCTCCCCGCACTGCTCCGGGCAGCCGCCGTCGGAGACCTTCCAGACCAGCTCACGCAGGGTGGTCAGCTCTGGGGTGGTGAGCCCGCCGAGGAGTCGGGAGTCGGACATCACGAGCCGGACCCGGTCCCGGACCCGCCGGCCCTCCGCGGTCACCACAAGCGTCTTCTGCCGCCGGTCGGCCGGGTCGACCCGCCGCTCCACCAGCCCTGCCTGCTCCAGCTTGTCGACCAGCCCGGTGACGTTGGAGCGGTCGCAGCCCAGCCGCGCGGCGAGGTCCCGGGCGGGCAGCGGCCGGTCCGGGTCCAGCTCGTCCAGGGCGCGGGCGGCGGCCGGGGTGAGCCCCAGCGCGGCGATCTCCACGTCCTGGTAGTGGCGCATGGCCGAGGCGATGTGCATGATCCGGCGCACGGCGTCCCCGGCCAGGCCGGAGCGGTCGGGGACGGTGGACTGCGCCATGTCCCACATCCTACGTGCGCAGCTCACACGCCCCGGGTCACGGCCGTGAGCGGACGGCCTCGGGGCCGGCCGGGACCGGATCCGTCGTTGCCGCCGGCCGGTCGGCCCGCCGGGCGGCGACGGCGCCGGCCAGCAGCAGCACGGCGGTCAGGAGCGCCGGGGGCAGGGCGAGCGCCGGGCCGTGCCGGCCGGTCGCGGCGAGGGCGAGGTGCAGGCCGCCGACGAGGGTCACGCCGAGCACGGCGGCGAGCAGCGTGCCGGTGGAGACGGCCGCGGAGAGCGCCGCGGCCGCGCCGGCCGGCACGACGCCGGTGAGCCGGGTGACCAGCGGGCTGAACGCGGCCGCGTGCGCCGCGCCGCCGGCCACCAGCAGCGCGCTTCCCGCCGGCCACGGCCAGCCCCCGGCGGAGAGCCCGGCCACCGCCACCACCACCGCAGCCAGCACCGGCGGGCCGGCGACCGGCAGCACCGCCCGGACCCGCTCCGGCAGCCGGACCACCGCCAGGCCGCACAGGGCGAAACCCGAGGCGTACGGGAGGAAGGCCAGTCCCGCCGCAAGGGCCGTGAAGCCCAGCCCGTCCTGGAGCCGCAGGGTGAGCACGAACAGGAAGCCCGCGTAACAGCCCATCACCACGCAGCAGGCGAGCAGCCCGGCCGGCACCCCCGGGTGGCGCAGCACCGTCACGTCCAGCAGCGGGGCCGCGTCGTGACGGGCGCGCCGCACCTCGTACCCGAGGAAGAGCCGCAGCCCGGCGGCGCCGGCGGCGACCGCGGCGGCCCGGACCCAGCCGGGCCAGCCCAGGTCACCGCCGAGCACGAGCGGCAGCACCAGGGTGAGCATCGCGGCGGCGAGGATGAGCGCGCCCGGCAGGTCCAGTGGCTCGCGCCGGGACGGGCCGGCCGGCAGGCCGGCGAACACCCGTCGCCCGACGACCTGGAGCGCCACGCCGACCGGCACGTTGACCAGGAACGCGGCCCGCCAGGTCAGGCCGCCCAGGTCGAGGGTCACCAGCAGCCCGCCGATGACCTGCCCGGCGGCCACGCCGAGGGCCAGCACCATCGAGTACGCCCCGATCGCCCGCGCCCGCGCGGCGGCCGGGACCGCCGCCTGGATCAGCGACAGCACCTGCGGCACCATGAGCGCGCCGGCGGCGCCCTGGGCGACCCGGGCCAGCACCAGCGCGGCCGGCCCCGGGGCGAGGCCGCAGGCCAGCGAGGCGAGGGTGAACCCGGCCAGGCCGAGCAGGAAGACCCTCGGGTAGCCGTGCCGGGCGCCGAGGCGGGCCCCGACCACCACCAGCACGGCGAAGGTGAGGGTGTAGCCGGCCAGCACGAGCTGCTGCACGGCCGGCGGTCCGGCCAGGTCGGCCCGGATCGCGGGCGCGGCCACCGCCGCGATCGAGGTGTCCATGGAGGCCATCGCCTGCCCGGTGAGCAGGACGGTGAGCAGGGCCGCGGTCCGGCGGGTCGACTCGGTCACGGCCGCCACCCTGCCCGCCCGGGCGGGCGGCGGTCTTGTCGATCCTTGCGGGACGGTCGTGTCGGCCCATCGGCCTACCCTGTCCGGCATGCGTACCGCCACACCGCTGCTGGCGCACCCCGACTTCCGGATCGGCCTGGTGCGGTGCCGGGACGACCACACCGGCTGGTCCGCGCCCGAGCCGGCCACCACGTACGGCCTCGTGCTGACCCGGCGGGGCGGCTTCCGCCGGGCCGGGCGCGGCGGCGCCGAGTTCGTCGAGCCGACCGTGGCCTACCTGACCGTGCCGGGTGAGGAGGAGCGCTTCGCGCACCCGGCGGGCGGGGACGACTGCACCTCGGTGCGCCTGTCCGCGCGGCTGTGGCGGGAGCTGTTCGCGGAGCGGCCGGTGCCGGCCGTGGTGCACGTCGACGCGCGGGTGGACCTGGCCCACCGGCTGCTGCTGCGGTCGGTGGCCGACCCGGACCACGCGGCCGCGGAGCGGCTGGTCCGGCTGCTGGGCGGGGCGACCGGGCCGGCGGTGGGCGGGAGCGGCCGGGACCGGCGGCTGGTCGAGCGGGCCCGCGCCGCCCTGCACGACGGCGCGCCCGAGGCCGCCGGGCTGCTGCCGCTGGCTCGGGCGCTCGGGGTCTCGCCCTACCGGCTGAGCCGGGAGTTCCAGGCCCGGGTCGGGGTGCCGCTGACCCGCTACCGCAACCGGCTGCGGGTCGGGCGCCTCCTCGACCGGCTGGAGGAGGGTGCGGAGAGCCTCGCCGGGCTCGCCGTCGAGCTGGGCTTCGCCGACCAGGCCCACCTGACCCGCACGGTCCGCGCCCAACTGGGTCACACCCCGGCGGGCTGCGCCGGCTGCTGGGCTGACGCCGGCGCGAAGTTGCCACCGGAGCCGGCTGTTCGGCAAGAAGTGCCGCGGGCGGTCGCCTGCCGGCCACCTGCCGGACATCGACGGTCGCGAGGCTGCCCGGAGTCGAGGAACCGGACTCCGGGGAGGAAAACGATGGCACTGTCCCGACGTACCGTCCTGCTCAGCGGCGCGGCGCTCGGCGCGGCCGGCGCGGTGACCGGACTGCCGGTGGCAGCCGGCGCGGCGGCGGCCGGCCCGCTGCGCCGCGACCCGTTCACCCTCGGGGTGGCCTCCGGCGACCCGGACCACGAGGGCTTCGTGCTCTGGACGCGGCTGGCTCCCGACCCGCTCGCCGAGGACGGCCTGGGCGGGATGCCGTCCCGCGCCGTGCCGGTGCACTGGGAGCTGGCCGTCGACGAGAACTTCCGGCACGTGGTCCGCCGCGGCGCCGCGACGGCCCGCCCCGAGTCGGCGCACAGCGTGCACGTCGAGCTGGACGGGCTGCTCCCCGGCCGGGAGTACTTCTACCGGTTCCGGGCCGAGCGGTGGATCTCCCCGGTCGGGCGCACCCGCACCGCGCCGCCGCCGTGGCAGTTGCCGGCCGCCCTGGCCATGGGCTTCGTCTCCTGCTCCCAGTACGAGCACGGCTACTTCACCGCGTACCGGCGGCTGGCCGAGACCGAGCCGGAGCTGATCCTGCACCTCGGCGACTACCAGTACGAGTACGCGCCGGACACCTACACCGTGCCGGGCGGCAACCCGCGTGACCACGAGGGGCCGGAGACCCGGACGCTGGCCAACTACCGGCAGCGGCACGCCCAGTACAAGACCGACACCGACCTCCAGGCGGCGCACGCGGTCGCGCCCTGGGTGGTGGTCTTCGACGATCACGAGGTGGAGAACAACTGGGCCGACGAGACGCCCGAGGCGCCGGACCCGGACTTCCTGGCCCGCCGGGCGGCGGCGTTCCAGGCGTACTACGAGAACATGCCGCTGCGCCGCACCTCGATCCCCCGTGGCATCGACATGCAGCTCTACCGGCGGGTGCGCTGGGGCCGGCTGGCCACCTTCCACATGCTCGACACCCGGCAGTACCGGGACGACCAGGGCTGCGGGGACGGCTACAAGGACTGTGCGGCGGCGTACGACCCGGCCCGGTCGATCACCGGGGCCGAGCAGGAGGCGTGGCTGCTGGACGGGTTCCGCCGCTCGGAGGCCCGCTGGGACATCCTCGGCCAGCAGGTCTTCTTCGCGCAGCGGGACAACGACTCCGGCCCGCTCACGGTGACCAGCATGGACGCCTGGGACGGGTACGTGGCCTCCCGGGACCGGATCACCCGGGGCTGGGTGGCCGCCGGGGTGCGCAACCCGGTGGTGCTCACCGGCGACGTGCACGCGCACTGGGCCAGCGACCTCAAGCTGGACTACGCCGACCCGACCTCCCGCACGGTCGGCAGCGAGCTGGTCTGCTCCTCGATCACTTCGACCGGCGACGGCGCCGACTCGGCCACGGGCTCGCACCCGTGGCTGAAGTTCAACCCGCACCTGCGCTTCCAGAACAACCTGCGCGGCTACGTCCGCACCACGATCACGCCGGCCCAGCTCTCCGCGAACTTCGACGTGCTGCCGTACGTGAGCCGGCCGGACGCGCCCGCCCACACCCGGGCCACCTTCGTCATCGAGGACCGGGTGCCGGGTTTGAACCTGACGTACGACCGGCCGCCGGCGGCCGCCCGGAGCCTGACCCCGGAGGCCGACCTGGGCCGGCAGACGGTGGAGTCGGAGACCGTCCGCCCCTGACCCGGTGCGGTACGCGGGGTGGCCACCCGGACGGGGCGGCCACCCCGCGCCGCGTCGGCCTCAGCCGGGCAGGAAGGAGAAGCGGACCTGCCGGTCGGGGTTGTCGCCGTTGGTGTCGACCAGGCAGATCGACTGCCAGGTGCCGAGCTGGAGCCGCCCGCCGAGCACCGGCAGGGTGGCGTACGGGGGAACGAAGGCGGGCAGCACGTGGTCCCGGCCGTGGCCGGGCGAGCCGTGCCGGTGCCGCCAGCGGTCGTCGGTGGGGAGCAGGTCGTCGATCGCCCGCAGCAGGTCGTCGTCCGAGCCGGCACCGGTCTCGATGATCGCCAGGCCGGCGGTGGCGTGCGGCACGAAGACGTGGAGCAGGCCGTCGCCCTGACCGGCGACGAACCGCTCGGCCTCGCTGGTGATGTCGCGGACGGTCGGCCGGGACCCGGTCCGGACGGTGATCACCTCACTGCGCATACGGCGCATTCTGCCGCAGCCGGGCGCGCGACCGCCGCCGGTGTCGGCGACCCGCCCCGGCACGGCCGCGTGATCGCACAAAGTTACCGGCGAGTACCTGTGTTCAGCGTCGCGTCTGGGGGAGGGAGACGTGACGACGAGCGCCACCAGGGGGCAGGATGGCGCTAGAGACCTATCCCACACAGAACCGAGGGAACGCCTGTGGCTACGGAACGCAAGCGCCCGGTGATCACCGCTGGTCTGCCGAGCCAGCTTCCGGACATCGACCCTGAAGAAACCAGCGAATGGGTCGAGTCGCTTGACGGTGTCATCGACGAGCGCGGAACCAAGCGCGCCCGCTACGTCATGCTGAGCCTGCTGGAGCGGGCCCGCGAGCGCCAGGTCGGGGTGCCGTCCCTGACCACCACCGACTACATCAACACCATCCCGCCGGAGCGCGAGCCGTGGTTCCCGGGTGACGAGCACGTCGAGCGGCGGCTCCGGGCCTACATCCGGTGGAACGCCGCCATGCTGGTGCACCGGGCGCAGCGGCCGGAGATCGGCGTGGGTGGGCACATCTCCACCTTCGCCAGCTCCGCGTCCCTCTACGAGGTGGGCTTCAACCACTTCTTCCGGGGCAAGGACCACCCGGGTGGCGGCGACCACATCTTCTACCAGGGCCACGCCTCCCCCGGCATGTACGCGCGGGCGTTCCTGGAGGGCCGGCTCAGCGCCGACCAGCTCGACGGCTTCCGGCAGGAGCTGTCGCACCCGGGTGGCGCGCTGCCGTCGTACCCGCACCCGCGGCTCATGCCGGACTTCTGGGAGTTCCCCACGGTGTCGATGGGCCTCGGCCCGATGAACGCCATCTACCAGGCGCGGTTCAACCGCTACCTGCACCACCGGGGCATCAAGGACACCTCGCAGCAGCACGTCTGGGCGTTCCTGGGCGACGGCGAGATGGACGAGGTGGAGTCGCTCGGCGCGATCGGCGTGGCCGCCCGCGAGGAGCTGGACAACCTCACCTTCGTGATCAACTGCAACCTGCAGCGGCTGGACGGCCCGGTCCGCGGCAACGGCAAGGTCATGCAGGAGCTGGAGGCGTTCTTCCGGGGCGCCGGCTGGAACGTCATCAAGGTGGTCTGGGGCCGCGAGTGGGACCCGCTGCTCGCGGCGGACACCGACGGCGCGCTGGTCAACCTCATGAACACCACGCCCGACGGTGACTACCAGACCTACAAGGCCGAGTCCGGCGCGTACGTCCGGGAGCACTTCTTCGGGCGCGACCCGCGCACCCGCAAGATGGTCGAGCACCTGAGCGACGACGAGATCTGGAACCTCAAGCGGGGTGGCCACGACTACCGGAAGCTCTACGCGGCCTACAAGGCGGCGATGGAGCACACCGGCCAGCCGACGGTGATCCTGGCCAAGACGATCAAGGGCTGGACGCTGGGCTCGCACTTCGAGGCCCGCAACGCCACCCACCAGATGAAGAAGCTGACGCTGGAGGACTTGAAGCTCTTCCGCGACCGGCTCTACCTGGACATCCCGGACAAGCAGCTGGAGGAGAACCCGTACCTCCCGCCGTACTTCCACCCGGGCGAGAAGTCCGACGAGATCGAGTACCTGCACGAGCGGCGCAAGCAGCTCGGCGGGTACCTGCCCTCCCGGCGGACCAGCCACAAGACGCTGCAGATCCCGGGCCCGGAGCGGTTCGCCGACGTCAAGCGGGGCTCGGGCAAGCAGAAGGTGGCCACCACCATGGCCTTCGTCCGCCTGCTCAAGGACGTGATGAAGGACAAGGAGTTCGGCAAGCGCTGGGTGCCGATCATCCCGGACGAGGCCCGCACCTTCGGCATGGACTCGCTCTTCCCGACGGCGAAGATCTACTCGCCGCACGGCCAGCGGTACACCTCGGTGGACCGGGAGCTGTTCCTGTCCTACAAGGAGGCCACCACCGGCCAGATCCTGCACGAGGGGATCAACGAGGCCGGCTCGGTCGCCTCGTTCACGGCGGCGGGCACGTCGTACGCCACCCACGGCGAGCCGATGATCCCGATGTACATCTTCTACTCGATGTTCGGGTTCCAGCGGACCGGCGACGGGCTCTGGGCGGCGGCCGACCAGATGGCGCGAGGCTTCCTGCTCGGCGCGACGGCGGGCCGGACCACGCTCAACGGTGAGGGCCTCCAGCACGAGGACGGCCACTCGCACCTGCTCGCCGCCACCAACCCGGCCGTGGTCGCCTACGACCCGGCGTTCGCCTTCGAGATGGCGCACATCCTGGAGAGCGGCCTGCACCGGATGTACGGCGAGGCGCAGGAGAACGTCTTCTACTACCTCACCGTCTACAACGAGCCGATCTTCCAGCCGGCCGAGCCGCAGGGCGTGGACGTCGAGGGCATCGTCAAGGGCATCTACCGCTACTCGCCGGCCCCGCAGCTCGACGGGGACGCGCCCAAGGCGAACGTCCTGGCCTCCGGCACCGGCATGCAGTGGGCGCTCAAGGCCCAGAAGCTGCTCGCCGAGGACTGGGGCGTGGCCGCCGACGTCTGGTCGGTGACGTCCTGGACCGAGCTGCGCCGCGACGCGGTGGAGTGCGAGGAGCACAACCTGCTCAACCCGGGCGGCGAGCAGCGGGTGCCGTACATCCAGCGGAAGCTGGCCGACGCCGACGGGCCGAAGGTCGCGGTGAGCGACTGGATGCGCGCGGTGCCGGACCTGATCGCCCGCTGGGTACCGGGCGACTACACCTCGCTCGGCACCGACGGCTTCGGCATGTCGGACACCCGGCACGCGCTGCGCCGCCACTTCCACGTGGACGCCGAGTCGGTGGCCGTCGCGACGCTGCGCCAGCTCGCCCTGCGCGGCGCGGTGCCGGCCCACGTGCCGGCCGAGGCCGCCAAGAAGTACGCGCTGGACGACGTCAACGCCGCTCCGGTCGGGGAGACCGGCGGCGACAGCTGACCTGTCCGGTACGACAGGGGCCCGGCGCGCGAAGCGCCGGGCCCCTTCGCCGTCTTCTGCCGGCACTCACGCCGACGTGCGGGGCGGCGTCAGGGCGGCGACGAAGGGCTCGACGGCGGCGCGCCAGCCGGCCGGGTTGTCGTAGTGCAGAACGTGCCCGGCGTCGGGCACGAGCGCGAAGCGGCCGTCGGGCAGCAGATCGGCCATCTCCCGCTGGCGGTCGACCGGCTGGTCGCTCTCCGCCCCGGCCGCCACGAGCGCCGGGCAACGGACCAGGCCGAGTTCCGGCCGGTGGTCACGGTCCGCCCAGTGCGCCAGGGAGGCGAGCAGGTGCGCGGGGCGGGCCAGCGGCCGCCAGCCGTCCGGGCCGCCGGCCATCACCTCCACGAAGGACTCCCCCTCGGTGCGCCGAGCGGCCCCGAAGTAGTCCCGCACGTCGGCCAGGGTGGGGAAGGGCACCGGCCAGTCGGCCAACCACCGACGCCAGCGGCCGACCAGGTCGGCCGGGGTCACCGGGTTCATGTCGGCGATCACCACGCCGCCGACCAGGTCCGGCCGGGCGCCGGCGAGCTGCCAGGCGGTGAGGCCGCCCATCGAGTGGCCGACCACCAGCGCCGGGCCGAGGTCGAGCGCCTCGATCACCGCGATCGCGTCGCCGACGTACGCCGCCCGGTCGTACGGGCCGTCGGGCTTGTCGCTGTGGCCGTGGCCGCGGGCGTCGTAGCCCACCACCCGGCCGTACCGGGTGAGCCAGCGGGCGGTGGCCGTCCAGTTCGCGGCCCGGCCGGTGAGCCCGTGCAGCAGCAGGATGCCGGGGCCGTCGCCCCCGAAGTCGACCACGTTGAGCCCGGTCCCGCCGTGTCCCATGACGCGCATGCGATTCTCCTGTACCTCGAAACGAGGTACACCGTATCGAGGCACAGGGACGGCGGGCAAGGCAGAATGCGGGGGTGCTGGAGTTGGCGATCCTGGGGTTCCTCGGCGAGGAACCGCTGCACGGGTACGAGCTGAAGAGCCGCATCACCCGCCTCGCCGGGTACGCCCGGCCGGTGAGCGACGGCAGCCTCTACCCGGCGATCAACCGGTTGGAGCGGGCCGGGCTGGTCAACCGGCAGCGGGAGCCCGGCGCGGCGGCGGCGCCGCGGCACACTCTCTCCCTGACGGCGGCGGGGCGGGAGCAGCTGCGGCGGCGGCTGCGGGATCCGACGGAGTTGGACGTCACCGACCAGGACCGGTTCTTCACCCTGCTCGCCTTCCTGGGCCAGCTCGCCGACCCGGCCGCGCAGGCGGCGGTGCTCGAACGCCGGCTGGCCTTCCTCGACCAGCCGGCGAGCTTCTTCGCCACCGGCGACCGGCCGCAACGGGCCGCCGAGCAGGCCGATCCCTTCCGGCGCGGGATGCTGGTGATGGCCAAGGAGATCAGCCGGGCCGAGCGGTCCTGGCTCCGGGCGACCATCTCGGAACTGCGGGCGGGCTGAGCGCGCCGTAGGCGACGATGGCCCGGCGTCCCTGGCGGGGACGCCGGACCATCACCATCGCGGGCGACGCCGGGACAGGCTCGGTCAGCCGACGGCGGCCAGGTCGGTCAGCCGGGCCAGCGAGTCCTCCAGATCGGCGCCCACCCTGCGCAGGCCGAGCCGGAGCAGGGCGGCCTTGACCGGCCCGGCGGGCCACCGCACGACGATAAGCCGCACGACGGTCCCGCCCTCCTCCTCGTCCGGGGTCAGCTGCACGTAGATCTCGGTGCGCGCCTCGGCCCGCGCGCCGGCCCCCCGGGCCCGTTCGCGCCACCCGATCAGGGTCGGCTCCTGGTAGGCGATCACCTCGGCCTCGTGCGCCGCGCCCCGCCCGGCCTGGACCAGCTGTCGCCGGCCGAACCCCTCCCCCGAGAGGACCTCGGCCGCGCGGACCCCCGCCAGCCAGGCCGGCAACTGCTCGGCCCGCTGGACGACGTCCCAGACCGTTTCCACCGGCGCCACCACGTGCGCACTGCGCTCCACGAGGATCATGTCTATCTTTCCCCCACTTAAAACACATCCGCGATATTCGGCACTCTATGTGTAAATCGGACTTAAGCGGACGGGTTCGGAAAAGACACGCCGAAAACCCTTGCCCCGCCTGCCTTTGCTGGCCTATGGCGCGGCGACCGCCCGAGCCCTAGAGTCGCGAGCACGCTTCGCGTTTCTGGGAGGGCGAATGACGAGCGCGCCGATGCCCGAGTTCCCCGCCGGCTTCCGGTGGGGGGTGTCCACGTCCGCGTACCAGATCGAGGGGGCGGTCACCGCCGGCGGTCGGGGGCCGTCCATCTGGGACACCTTCGCCCACTCCTCCGGCCGGATCGTCGACGGCAGCACCGGCGACGAGGCGTGCGACCACTACCACCGGTACGCCGAGGACGTCGGGCTGCTGGCCGGGCTGGGAGTGTCGGCGTACCGGTTCTCGATCGCCTGGCCCCGGGTCCAGCCCACCGGCGCGGGCCCGGCCAACACGGCCGGTCTGGACTTCTACGACCGGCTGGTGGACGCCCTGCTCGCCGCCGGCGTGGACCCGGTGGCCACCCTCTTCCACTGGGACCTGCCGCAGGCCCTAGAGGACGCCGGCGGCTGGCTGAACCGGGACACCGCCCACCGCTTCGCCGAGTACGCCGACCTGGTCGCCGCCCGCCTCGGCGACCGGGTGAAGCTCTGGATCACCCTGAACGAGCCGTTCGTCCACATGAGCCTCGGCCACGGCACGGGCGCGCACGCCCCCGGCCGGATGCTGCTCTTCGACGCCTTCCCGGTGGCCCACCACCAGCTCCTCGGGCACGGCCTCGCGGTCTCCGCGCTGCGCGCCCGCAGCACCAGCCCGGTGGCCATCGCCAACAACTACTCGCCCGTGCGGCTGGCCGGGTCGACCGACGCCGACCGGGCCGCCGGGGCGGCGTACGACGCGCTGCACAACCGGCTCTTCACCGACCCGCTGCTCGGCCTCGGCTATCCCGAGGAGCCGGGCCTCGACCCGGCCGTGGTCCGGGCCGGGGACCTCGACCTGATCGCCGCACCCATCGACGTGCTCGGGGTCAACTACTACAACCCGACCGGAATCCGCGCCCCGGCCGACGAGGACTCGCCGCTGCCGTTCGAGATGGTGCCGCTGGAGGGCTACCCCCGGACCGCCTTCGACTGGCCGGTGGTCCCGGACGGGCTGCGCGAGCTGCTCCTCCAGCTTTACCGGCGTTACGGCGACGCGCTGCCGCCGATCCAGGTCACCGAGAGCGGCTGCGCGTACGACGACGTCCCGGACGCCGACGGCCGGGTGGCCGACCCGGAGCGCATCGCCTACCTGGACGGGCACCTGCGCGCGGTGCACGAGGCGCTGACCGCCGGGGTTCCGGTGACCGGGTACTTCGTCTGGTCGCTGCTGGACAACTGGGAGTGGGCCGAGGGCTTCACCAAGCGGTTCGGTCTGGTGCACGTCGACTACCCCACCCAGCGGCGCACCCCGAAGTCGTCGTACGCCTGGTTCCGGGACCTGGTCCGACGATGACCACCGTCAACCCGACGCCGGCCTCGCTGCCGGCGGCGCTCGCCGAGCCGACCGTGCCGGTGCGGCGGAGCTGGATCGCGCTGATCTTCGCGGCCAACCTGGGCGTCTGGATGGCCTTCTTCACCCCGATCCAGGTGCTGCTGCCGCAGCAGGTGGAGCGGATCGCGCCGGGCGACAAGGAGACCATGCTGGCGGTGGTCACCGGCCTCGGCGCGCTCGCCGCCGTGCTGGCCAACCCGCTCGCCGGGGCGCTGTCCGACCGGACCTCGCTGCGCCTGGCGAACCGGCACTTCGGTCGCCGGCACGTCTGGACCGCCACGGGCGCGGTGGTGGGCGCGCTCTTCCTGGTGGTGCTGGCCCGGCAGGACAGCATCGCCGGGGTGGCGGTGGCCTGGGTCGCCGCCCAGGTCTGCTTCAACGCCATGCTGGCCAGCCTGACCGCCGCCATCCCGGACCGGGTGCCGGTGGCGCAGCGCGGCGGCGTCTCCGGCTGGGTGGGCATCCCGCAGGCGCTCGGCCTGGTGGTCGGCGCGGTGCTGGTCACCGCCGTGGTCACCGGCAACGCCGCCGGGTACGCCGCCATCGCGCTCGCGATGCTGCTGCTGTCGCTGCCGTTCGCGCTGCTCACCCAGGACGACCCGCTGCCCCGGGAGCACCGGTCGCCGCTGCGGCCGCGCGCGCTGCTCGCCTCGATGTGGATCAGCCCGCGCCGGCATCCCGACTTCGCCTGGGCCTGGTTCACCCGGTTCCTGGTGCAGACCGGCAACGCGCTGGGCACGCTCTACCTGCTCTACTTCCTGACCGACGGGGTGCGGGTGGCCGACCCCGAGGGCGCCCTGCTGGTGCTAATCCTGCTCTACACGCTGGGCATGATGCTCACCGCCGTGGTGTCCGGGCGGCTCTCCGACCGCTCGGGCCGGCGCAAGGTCTTCGTGATCGTCTCCGGGCTGATCATGGCGGTGGCGGCGACGCTCCTCGCGGTGGCCCCGACCTGGCCGATGGCGATCGTCGCCGCGCTGCTGCTCGGCGCCGGCTACGGGGTCTACCTGGCCGTGGACGCGGCGCTGATCACCCAGGTGCTGCCGGCCGCCACCGACCGGGCCAAGGACCTCGGCGTGATCAACATCGCCAACTCGGCGCCGCAGGTGCTCGGCCCGGCGCTCTCCGCCCCGATCGTGGTTCACCTGGGCGGCTACCCCACCCTGTACGCGGTCACCGCGGCGGTCACCCTGGTCGGCAGCGCCCTGGTCGTGAAGATCAAGGCGGTGCCCTGAACCGGCCCCCTGCCGGAAAGCGGTCGCGGCCCGCCGTAGGCTGGGGGGCGTGACGGTACGTGTGCGCTTCGCCCCCTCCCCGACCGGAATGTTCCACGTCGGCGGTGCCCGCTCGGCCCTGCAGAACTGGATCTACGCCAAGCAGCAGGGCGGGGTGTTCGTGCTCCGCATCGAGGACACCGACGCGGCCCGCAACAAGCCCGAGTGGACCGAGGGCATCCTCTCCGCGCTCGACTGGATCGGCATCGCCCGGGGCAGCTACGAGGGCCCGTACTTCCAGTCCACGTACGCGGGTGAGCACCGGGCCGCGGCGCAGCGGCTCTACGAGGGCGGCCGGGCGTACTACTGCGACTGCACCCGCGAGGACGTGCAGGCGCGCACCGGCTCGCAGTACCAGGGCTACGACGGTTACCACCGCGACAAGGGCCTCGGCCCCGGCGAGGGCCGGGCGCTGCGGTTCCGCACGCCGGACGAGGGCGAGACCGTGGTGGTCGACCTGATCCGCGGCGAGCCGACCTTCGAGAACAAGCTGATCGAGGACTTCGTCATCGCCCGCGGCGACGGCTCGCCCGTCTTCCTGCTGGCCAACGTGGTCGACGATATGACCATGGGGATCACCCACGTGATCCGGGCCGAGGAGCACCTGCCCAACACGCCGAAGCAGCAGCTGCTCTGGGACGCGCTCGGGGTCAAGCCGCCGGTCTGGGCGCACGTGCCGGTGGTGGTCAACGAGAAGCGGCAGAAGCTCTCCAAGCGGCGGGACAAGGTCGCCCTGGAGGCGTACCGGGACGAGGGCTACCTCGCCGAGGCGATGCGCAACTACCTCATGCTGCTCGGCTGGGCCCCCTCCGGTGACCGGGAGATCGTGCCCTGGTCGGTGATCGAGGAGGAGTTCCGGCTGGAGGAGGTGAACCCCTCCCCCGCGTTCTTCGACGAGAAGAAGCTGCGCGCGTTCAACGGCGACTACATCCGGGCGCTGCCGGTCGAGGAGTTCGTCGCGGCCTGCCAGCCGTGGCTGACCGGCACCGACACGATCGCCCCGCCGCCGTGGCAGCCGGAGGAGTTCGACCCCGCCGCGTTCGCCGCGGTCGCGCCGCTGGCGCAGACCCGGATCGCGGTGCTCAGCGAGATCGTGCCGAACGTCGACTTCCTCTTCCTGGCCGACCCGCTGATCGACGAGGGCGCCTGGGCCAAGGCCATGAAGGAGGGGGCGGCCGACCTGCTGGACGCGGCGATCGCCGCGTTCGAGACGCTCGAGTCCTGGGACGCCGGCTCGCTCAAGTCCACCTTGGAGGCGGTCGGCGCCGAGCGCGGCCTGAAGCTGGGCAAGGCGCAGGCGCCGGTCCGCGTCGCGGTCACCGGCCGCACCGTCGGCCTCCCGCTGTTCGAGTCGCTGGAGGTGCTCGGCCGCGACCGCACCCTGACCCGGCTGCGGGCCGCCCGGGTGCGCCTGTTCTGACCCCGGATCGCCGAGGGGCCCGCCGGTCGTCCGGCGGGCCCCTTCGCGTACCCGGGTCAGCCGCGGGCGGACCGGCGGCGCAACAGCAGGCCGGCGCCCAGCGCGACCAGCACCACGGCCGCGCCGGCCGCCCACAGCCACCCCGTACCCCCGTCGTCCTCCGCCTCGTCGGCGGCGGGCGTGGGGCTCACCGCGGACGTCGTGGGCGGGGTGCTCGGGGCGGCGCTGGTCGCGGCGGGAGTGGTCGACGGCGGGGCGGCGGCCGTGCCGGTGGTGAGGGTGAAGCGGATCTCCCCGCTGATCGGGTGGCCGTCGGCCGAGCCGACCCGGTAGGCCACGATGTAGAGGCCGGCCGCGCCCGGGGTGAACGGCACGCTCACCCGGTTGCCGGCGAACGTCGGCGCACCGCCCGCGGCCGGCACGTTGTCCGGCCCGGTGATGGTGATCTTCGTCGTGGCGGGCGCCGGAGAGGCGAGGAACCGGAACTCGACCCGCTTCGGCGCGGTGGCCAGCCGGGCCCCGTTCTTCGGGTCGCTGCCGGTCAGCGAGTTGTGCGCGGCCGCCGGTGCGGCGGGCAGCAGCACCGACACCGCGGCCACCACCCCGAGCACCACTGACCAGCCCCGCGCCACACGAACGACCCTGCCCCCCATGAACTCCTCCATCCGGGTACGATCCGGCCGCTGATCATCGGCCGCTGTGTTGGTCGGTCGCAGATCGCACATAGTTCCAAATACTCTTCCAGCGAGTGCAACCTAGCGCCGTTCTGCGGAGTCTTTGAGGTGGACGCCGGTCCGCGCCCGGCGACCACCCCTCGGCCGATCCAGCGCGACCTGCAGCGGAAGCCACCCATCGAACGGGGCGAGGAGGCGGCGATGGTCCGAAAGGTGAGGCGGCTGTTGGCGGCCGTGGCCGGGGTGGTGGTGGCGACGGCGTGCTCGCTGGCCCTCGTCGGCGCGGCTCCGGCGCAGGCGGCACCCAAGCCGAAGCTCGCACCGGCCGGTGTGGACATCACCGGCCACCGGCTCGACCAGCCGCTGCGACTGCGCGCGGACACCCGGCCCGCCGAGGTGAACATGGTCGTCGACCAGGTCAAGTGGCTGGGCGTCAGCGGCCAGCAGCGCGGCCCGGCGGCCAAGGACCTCGGCCCGAAGTACACGGTCGTGCTGTTCGTCGCGGGCACAGCCGCGAAGACCTACGACCTCTACCCGCTCGCCAAGGGCGGCCCCCGCGTCTACCGGCCGGCCAAGCAGCCCGACCTGAGCAAGACCCGGGCCGGCTGGTTCTTCGGCCGGCTCAACATGTCCGAGACGCTGCGCACCGTGGGGGTGCCGCTGGAGCGGCAGTTCGACACGCTCAGCGGCGGCATCGGCGGCGGCGAGCGGGTCATCCCGGAGGAGGCGCTCGACCCGGTGCAGGACATCGACAGCGCGCTCGGCGAACTCCAGCGGCTGCTGCTGCTCAACGTCGGGGTGATGGTGGTCATCACCGCCGGGCTGGCCGGCATCGCGCTGCTGGTGCGCCGCCGCACCCGCTGACCACCGGCCTCAGATCTCCAGCACGACCTTGCCCCGGACGTGTCCCGCCGCCACCAGGCGCTGCGCCTCGGCCGCCTCGGCCAGCGGGAACGTCCGGGCCACGTGCACGGCGAGCCGGCCGGCGTCGACCAGCCCGGCCAGCACGCTCAGGTCGGCCGTGGACGGCTTCACGAAGACGTAACTGCCGCCGAGCCGGGTGACGTGCTCCGGGTCGGCCGTGGAGATCAGCCGCGCGGGCCGGGTCAGCAGTTCGGCGGAGACGTCCAGCGTGTCGCCGCCGAACAGGTCCAGCGCCACGTCCACCCCGTCGGGCGCGACCGCGCGGACCCGGTCCAGCAGGCCGGCGCCGTAGCTGACCGGCTCGGCGCCCAGCGACCGGACGAAGTCGTGGTTGGCCTCGCTCGCCGTGCCGATCACCCGGTGGGCGCCGAGCGCCCGGGCCAGCTGCACCGCCAGGTGCCCCACCCCGCCGGACGCGCCGTGCACCAGCACCGTGTCGCCCGCGCCGGTGCGGGCCAGCTGCAACGCCTGGTACGCGGTGAGCCCGGCCAGCGGCAGCCCGCCCGCCTCGGCCCAGGACGCCTGCACCGGCTTGTCGGCCAGGCACCGCTCCGGTGCCGGAACCAGCTCCGCGTACGTGCCGTGCTGCACGTCGTCGCGCCGGACGTAACCGATCACCTCGTCACCGACGGCGAACCCGGCAACCGCCGGCCCGACCGCCTCGACCACCCCGGCGGCGTCCCAGCCCGGCACCAGCGGGAAGTGGGTCGGCATCAGGGCGGCCAGGTTCCCGTCGCGGATCTTCCCGTCGACCGGGTTCACCCCGGCGGCCCGCACCCGGACCAGGACCGTGTCCGGCCCGACCGGCGGGGTGGGCAACTCGCGCAGGGTGAGCCGGTCGACCGGGCCGTACGCGTCGATCGCGATCGCCTTCACCCCGCCCACGCTAGCCGCCGGTCGGCGGCCGCGAGGTCAGCACCAGCGGCGCGGGGGCCTCTCCCGGCGCACCGCGCGGCTGCGCGGCCGGACCGGGCCGTGCCGGTGGGCGCCCGCCCAGCCGGGCAGGTCGCTGCGGCAGCCCTGGGCCGGCTCGGCTTCGGGCCCGGCCGGCGGCACCGGCTCGGCGGCACGCTGGCGGGGCACCGGCGGCTCGTCGTCGACCCGGTCGGGCGCCCAGCCGGCGGCCGGCTCCGGATGGGTCAGACCCGTCCGGCGCGGGTGCTTGGCGGGCGCCGGCTGGTCGTGGTGGCCCGGCCGGCAGGGCTCGCCCTGGGCGCAGCCGTGCTCGGCCTCCCCGTGCGCCATCCCGGTCTCCTCACGTTCGCCTTCGCCCGTCGGGCGGTCGTCACCCCGACGTGCCCTGACACCGTACTGGCCGGGCCCGACGGGCTGTTCAGCGCTACCCGTGGAGATCACCGGCGGACCGGAACGGGTCAGGCTCGGCGGGCGGCGTCCAGGTCGGCGCGGGTGAGCAGGGCGCGCAGCGCGATGCCGTGCCCGGCGAGCGCCGCCGTGCCGCCCTCGCCCCGGTCGATCACGCAGAGCGCGTCCGTGACGGTCGCGCCCAACTCCCGGAGCTGGCCCGTGGAGAGCACCACCTGACCGCCCGAGGTCACCACGTCCTCGACCACCAGCACCCGCCGCCCGGCGACGTCCGCGCCCTCCGCCAGCCGGGCGGTCCCGTACGCCTTGGCGGTCTTGCGGACGAACGCGCAGGGCAGCCCGACGTGCCGGGCCAGCGCGGTGACCACCGGGATGCCGCCCAGCTCCAGGCCGGCCAGCACCTCGGTGCCGGCCGGGACCAGCCGGGCCAGGCCGGCGGCGACCCGGTCCAGCAGGACAGGGTCGGCCTCGAACCGGTACTTGTCGAAGTACTCGTCGGCGATCCGGCCGGAGCGGAGCACGAACCGGCCGGTGAGCCGGCAGGTGGCGTCGATGTCGCGGGCGAGTTCGGCGAGGGCGCGCGGGTCGTCGGTCACGGGAGATCATTGTCACCGCCGGCCGGCGGCGACCGGCCGGCGGGCGGGCCTCGGAGTGGAGCCGCTGGTCAGGGCGTGTCAGGCTGGTGCCGTGAGCGAACCGGGCGGGACCGAACTGTCGGCGACGCTGCGCCGCATCGAGCGGGCGGCGGGCGCGCTGTCAACCGCCAGCGTGGCGCGGATGGACGAGACGCTGCCCTGGTTCCGGGAGCTGCCGGCCGACCAGCGCTCCTGGGTCATGCTGGTCGCCCAGGCCGGCGTCCGGTCGCTGGTGCAGTGGCTGCACCAGGGCGGTGGCGCGACCGACAGCACGCAGGAGGTGTCGGACGAGGTCTTCGCCGCCGCGCCGCAGGCCCTCGCGCGCTCGATCACCCTCCAGCAGACCGTGGCGCTGATCAAGGTGACCATCGAGGTGGTCGAGGAGCAGGTGTCCCACCTCGCCGTGAAGGGCGAGGAGCAGCTGCTGCGGGAGGCGGTGCTGCGCTTCTCCCGGGAGATCGCCTTCGCCGCCGCCCGGGTCTACGCCCGCGCCGCCGAGACCCGCGGCTCGTGGGACGCCCGATTGCAGGCGTTGCTGGTGGACGCGCTGCTGCGCGGCGACTCCCCGGACGTGCTGGCCAGCCGGGCGGCGGCGCTGGGCTGGTCGGACGCGCCGCCGGTGGCGGTGGCGGTGGGCCGCTCCCCCGGCGGTGAGGTGGCGGCCGTGCTGCACACCGTCTACCGGCAGGCCCGCCGGATCGGGGTCGAGGTGATCGGCGGCGTGCACGGCGACCGGCTGGTCATCGTGCTGGGCGGTGCGGCCGACCCGGTGGCGGCCACGGAGAAGCTGCTCACCGCTTTCGGCGAGGGCCCCGTGGTGGTCGGACCGGCCGTGCCCAGCCTGGACGAGGCGACCGACTCGGCGCGCGCCGCACTGGCCGGCTTCCGGGCCGCGCCGGCCTGGCCGACCGCGCCCCGCCCGGTCTCCGCCGCCGACCTGCTTCCCGAGCGGGCGCTGGCCGGGGACGCCGAGGCCCGCCGCCGGCTGCGCCACGACGTGTACGCCCCGCTCGCCCGCGCCGGCGGCGAGCTGCTGGAGACGCTGGACGCCTTCTTCGCCGCCGGCGGCACGCTGGAGAGCGCGGCCCGGGCGCTCTTCGTGCACCCGAACACCGTGCGGTACCGGCTCAAGCGGGTCGCCGAGGTGGCCGGCTTCTCCCCGCTCACGCCGCGGGACGCGTTCACCCTCCAGGTGGCGCTGACGGTCGGCCGGCTCGACCCGGTGGTACCGGGCGCCGCACCGGTCCCGAGCCAGACAATGAGCCCAGGAGCCGGCAAAACGCCGCAGACGGGTGATGATCGGCGCCGATCTTTGTAGGTATCCTCCAAACCTTCTAGTGCGGTTTGGTGCCGTGCGTTACAGCGCGACCCGCGAGTATCCGTCAGAGTCGTAGACGTGCTCGCCGTACTCTCACCCGGACAGGGTTCGCAGAAGCCCGGTTTCCTGACCCCCTGGCTCGACCTGCCCGGCGCCGAGGCGCGCCTGAGCTCCTGGTCGGCGCTGGCCGGGGTCGATCTGCTCCACCTGGGCACCCGGGCGGACGCGGACGAGATCAAGGACACCGCCCGCACCCAGCCGCTGCTCGTCGCCGCCGCGCTGCTCGCCGCCGAGCAGCTGCCCATGGCGGACGTCGGGCTGGTCGCCGGCCACAGCGTCGGCGAGTTGGGCGCCGCCGCCCTGGCCGGGGTGCTGACCGCCGAGACGGCCGTGAGCCTGGCCGGCGTACGCGGCCGCGAGATGGCCGCCGCCTGCGCGCTGGAGCCGACCGGGATGGCCGCCGTGCTCGGCGGCGACCCGGACGAGGTGCTCGCCGCCCTAGCGGCGCACGGGCTGCACCCGGCCAACCGCAACGGCGCCGGCCAGATCGTCGCCGCCGGCGCGGTGGCCGGGCTGGAGAAGCTCGCCGCCGAACCGCCGGCCCGGGCCCGGGTCATCATGCTCAAGGTGGCCGGCGCCTTTCACACGCCGTACATGGCCCCGGCCGAGGCGGCGCTGGCCGAGGTGGCCGCCGGCATCACCCCCGCCGACCCGGCCCGCATCCTGCTCTCCAACCTGGACGGCGCGCCGGTCGAGCACGGCCAGGAGCTGGTGCAGCGGCTGGTCCGCCAGGTGACCGCCCCGGTCCGCTGGGACCTGTGCATGCGCACGCTGGCCGACCTCGGCGTCACCGGCGTCATCGAGCTGCCGCCGGCCGGCACCCTCGCGGGCCTCGTCAAGCGGGAGCTCAAGGGCGAGGGGGCGCCCGAGATCGTCACCCTCAACACCCCCGACGACCTGCCCGCCGCGCGGGACCTGATCGCCCGGCACCGCGCATGAGCCCGCACAACGAGCCGATCCTGCGGGTCCCGCAGTCGCTAACGGAAGGTATCCACTGATGGCCGGCAGCCGGATCGTCGCGATGGGGCACTACCAGCCCTCCCGCGTGGTCACCAACGACGACCTCGCCCAGATGGTCGACACCAACGACGAGTGGATCCGGGACCGGGTCGGCATCGTCACCCGCCGGATCGCCGGCGACGAGACGGTGGCCGACATGGCCGCCGCGGCCGCCGGCAAGGCGCTGGCCAACTCGGGCCTCACGGCCGCCGACATCGACCTCGTCGTGGTCGCCACCTGCACCTCGGTGGACCGCAGCCCGAACGTGGCCTGCCGGGTCGCGGCCAAGCTGGGCATCGGCGCCCCGGGCGCGTACGACATCAACACCGCCTGCTCCGGCTTCGCGTACGCGCTGGGCACCGTGGACCACGCCATCCGGGCCGGCGCGGCACGCAACGCGATCGTGATCGGCGCCGAGAAGCTGTCCGACTTCACCGACTGGACCGACCGGTCGACCTGCATCATCTTCGGCGACGGCGCGGGCGCGGCCGTGGTCACCGCGACCGCCGAGGGCGAGCCGGCCGGGGTGGGCCCCGTGGTGTGGGGTTCGGTGCCGGAGAAGAGCGACGCGGTCCGGATCGAGGGCTGGCGGCCGTACATCGCGCAGGAGGGGCAGGCGGTCTTCCGCTGGGCCACCACGGCGCTGGCCCCGCTCGCGCTCCAGGCCTGCGAGAAGGCCGGGGTGGCCCCGTCGGAGCTGGCCGCGTTCGTGCCGCACCAGGCCAACGCCCGGATCATCGATGGCATCGTCAAGCGGCTGGACATCCCGAACGCGATCATCGCGAAGGACATCGTCGAGTCCGGAAACACGTCCGCGGCGAGCGTGCCGCTGGCCCTGTCGAAGATGGTCGAACGGCGCGAGGTGCCCTCCGGCGCCCCGGTGCTGCTGTTCGGCTTCGGCGGTGGCCTGACCTACGCCGGTCAGGTCGTCCGCTGCCCATGAAGACCCCCTCGGGCGCGAGCGCCGAGGTGTGACGGCCGGCGTCGCCGGCCGTCGAGTGAACCCCCGATGAGAGGAACCAACCGCAATGACCCGTGACGAGATCACCGCCGGCCTCGCCGAGATCCTCGAAGAGGTTGCCGGGGTGAACCCGGACGACGTGGCCGAGGGGAAGTCCTTCACCGACGACCTCGATGTCGACTCGCTCTCCATGGTGGAGGTCGTGGTGGCGGCCGAGGAGAAGTTCGGCGTCAAGATCCCGGACAACGAGGTGCAGAACCTCAAGACCGTGGGCGACGCCGTCAGCTACATCGCGGCGCAGTCCTGATCATGAGTCGTCCCGACGTCGTCGTCACCGGGCTCGGCGCGACGACCCCGCTCGGCGGGGACGTCGCGTCGACCTGGGACGCCATGCTCGCCGGCCGCTCCGGGGTGAGTGCGCTCACCCAGGAGTGGGCCGCGCAACTGCCCGTCCGGATCGCCGCGCAGCTCGCCGTCGAACCGTCGACGGTGCTCGACCGGGTCAAGCTCCGCCGGCTGGACCGGTCCGAGGCGATCGCCATCGTGGCGGCGCAGCAGGCCTGGGCGGACGCCGGCCTGGCCGACTCCGGGCTGGACCCGGAGCGGCTGGCGGTCAGCATCGGCTCCGGCATCGGCGGCGCCACGACCCTGCTCGCCCAGGACGACATCCTGGAGGCCTCCGGCCCGCGGCGGGTCTCCCCGCACACGGTGCCGATGCTGATGCCGAACGGCCCGGCCGCCTGGGTCGGGCTGGAACTCGGCGCGAAGGCCGGCGTGCACTCGGTCGCCAGCGCCTGCGCGACCGGCGCGGAGGCGATCGCGCTGGGGCTGGACATCATCCGCTCCGGCCGGGCCGACGTGGTGGTGGCCGGCGGCACCGAGGCGGTCATCCACCCGCTGCCGATCGCCGGCTTCGCCTCGATGCGGGCCATGTCGACCCGCAACGACGAGCCGGAGAAGGCGTCCCGCCCGTGGGACAAGGGCCGCGACGGCTTCGTCCTCGGTGAGGGCGCGGGCGTGGTGGTCCTGGAGCGCGCCGACCACGCCGCCGCCCGCGGCGCCCGGGTCTACGCGCGCCTCGCCGGCGCCGGGATCACGTCGGACGCGTACGACATCGTGCAGCCGCACGCCGAGGGCGAGGGCGCCATCCGGGCCATCGCCAAGGCGGTCGCGGACGCGGACGTCGCGAAGACCGACATCCGGCACGTGAACGCGCACGCCACCTCCACCCCGGTCGGCGACATGCTGGAGATCGGCGCCCTGCACAAGGCGGTGGGCGACCACGTGCTGCTGTCGGCCACCAAGTCGATGACCGGGCATCTGCTCGGCGCGGCCGGTGCGCTGGAGTCGATCGCCACCATCCTGGCCATCCGGGACGGTGTCGTGCCGCCGACGATCAACCTGGACGACCCGGACGAGGGCCTCACCCTCGAGGTGGCCGCGCACAAGGCGCGCCACCTGGAGATCCCGGCGGCGCTGAACAACGCGTTCGGCTTCGGCGGGCACAACGTTGCCCTGGTCTTCACCCGGGCCTGAGCACGGCATGCCCGCTCGGGGTCCGCGTCCGCACCGGACGCGGGCCCCGAGCGCGTCTCAGCCCCGGTTGCGGGGATGCTGCCGCGCGGTCCGCTCGTTGCCCCGCCGGTAGTTGCCGGTCCACCGGGCCATCACCAGTTGCGGGTCGTCGCCGACCTCGGCGAGGAACTGAGCGGCGCGTCCGCCCCGCAATGTGGCGGCGACCCGACCATGGTGGGTGATCACCACCGACCCGTCGGCCCGTTCGACATAACGGAAACCCTGCGCGTGCTCTCCCATCGGCGCCACCCTGCCAGCGCCCGCGTCCGGCCGCACCCGGATTTGCCGGCGGCCCGGTTCCAGCCGGCCCGGGCGGTTACGGTGAGGACCGCCGAGCCGTCGAGGAGCACCACCGTGGACGCGACCGAGATCCGCAAGCTCGCCGCGCTGGAGGACACCCACTGGTGGTATCGGGAGCGGCGCGCCCTGCTGGGCCGGGCGCTGCGCCGGTTGGCGGCGGCGGGCACCCGGCCGGGGCGGGCGCTGGACATCGGCGCGGCCGGCGGCGGGAACACCCGGGTGCTGCGGGCGCACGGCTGGCGGCCGGTCGCGCTGGAATACAGCGCCGAGGGCGCCGGGGTGGCCCGGGGCCGGGGCCTGGACGTGATCCGGGCCGACGCTCGGCACCTGCCGGTCCCCTCGGCCGGCCTGGGTCTGGTGGTCGCCTTCGACATCCTGGAGCACGTCGACGAGGACCACCTGGCGGCCGCCGAGTTCCGGCGGGCGCTGCGCCCCGGCGGGACGGCCCTGATCACGGTGCCGGCCGACATGCGGCTCTGGTCGGCCCACGACGCGGCGGTCGGGCACGTCCGCCGCTACGACCGCGCCGGGCTGCGGGCCGTGGTGGAGAAGGCCGGGCTGGTGGTGGACGAGCTGTGGAGCTGGAACGTGCTGCTACGCCCGGTGGCGGCGTGGCGGCGCCGCCGGTGCGCCGGCTCGGACCTGGACGAGCCGCACCCGCTGGTGAACCTCGGCCTGCGTACGGTGGTCGCGGTCGAGCGGCACCTGCCCGTGCGGGCGCTGCCCGGGGTCTCGCTGATGCTGCGCGCGCACCGCCCGTCCTGAGCCCGGGACACCAGGACCGCCGAAGATCGACTAGCCTTCCTGGGCCGCCGCCGGGCACGGCGGCACCTGATTCAGGAGGACGGAAATGCGGCGACGTACCGCCACTGCCATGGTGGCCGTGCTGGCCCTTGCCGGGGTGGCCGGCTGCGGCGACGAAAAGCCGCGGCCGGCGGCGACGGCCTCGACGGCACCGAGCCCGACCGGCTCGCCCGTCGTCGCCGGACCGCCCTGGTACGACGAGGTGGCCCCCATCGAGGCGGCCGGTGAGATCGGCGGCAAGGCGAGCCCGTGCCCGATGGGAATCATCTTCTCGATCCCGGCGAAGTGGCGAGCGAAGGCGGTGACGGCCGGCCGGGACGCCGCGGTCGGCGACGCCGTGCCGATGTGCGAGATCGACGCCAAGCCGGCCGGGCACCTCGGCTTCCTGCGTGTCTGGGACGCGGATGCGGGCCTCAGCCAGCAGTACACGATGGACAAGTTCCTCGACGCGTACGGCGACGCCGCCCAGCGGCAGTACCGCCGGACGAAGGCCGGACCGCTCGATGCCTTCGAGGCGAGCTTCGTGGGGCCGGACGGCACCCGGGAGCGGGCCATCCTGGTCTCGACCATCTGGGGGCGCTACCTGCTGACTCTCGGCGGAGCGGACGACGAGGAGCACCTGGCCATGCTGCCGGCGTACCAGCTGGCCAAGCAGACCGCCAAGAACAACCGCGAGTGAGCCGGGGTCAACGGAGCCGGTAGACGGCCGTCCGCGCGTTCTCGAAGCGCAGGTCGGCGAGGGTCCGCAGGGCCGGCTCCTCGGGGCCGGCCTGCCGGTCCACCACCAGCCAGCGCACGCCGTACCGGTCGCGCAGGGCGGCCAGGCCGGCGGCCGTGGGGGCGGTGAAGGCCACGTCGTTGGCGCGCTGCCGGTCGGTGTCCCAGAACGGCGCGTACGGGCCGTCGGGCCGGCCGACCACCCGGGGCGCGAACGCCCACCCCTCGACCAGCACCGACCGCTCGGCGTAGCCGCTGAGCCAGAACGACCGGGCGTCGCACCACCCGTCCACCACCTCCCGGCAGTGGGCGTTGGTCGCGAGCACGTCATCCGGCGCGCTGTGCGCCCGCACCCAGCGGGCCGCCTCGACCCGGGAGGCGGGCATCGCCACCACCGGGTACGCCCCGCCGTTCGGGTAGTCCCGGGTCGCGGCGGCGTCCAGCACCAGCCCCGGCGTCCCGGCGGTCAGCACGGCGGTGAGCAGCACGAGCCCGCCCCGGCCGGCCAGCCCGGGCCAGCGCCCGACCAGCGCGGGCCAGCACAGGGCCACCAGCACCGCCGGCACGGTCAGCACGGCCGCCCAGCGCAGCAGCGGCAGCACCGGGGCGTACGCGGGGACGGCCGGCGAGCTGGTCGCGGAGTGGAGCTGCGCCGCGGTGAGCAGCGCGGCGAACCCGGCGGCGCCGGCGCCGAGCAGCCACCGGCCCCGGGCCGAGAGGGCGGCCCGGTCGGCCACCTCGACCCAGCCCCACCCGGAGAGCAGCACCCCGAAGGCGAACCCGGTCCGGGTGAAGTACTGGTTGCTGCTGCCGGGATGCCCGACGAGCAGGTAGATCGCCGGGCCGGCGAGCGCGCCGCCGAGCAGGAACACCTGCACCGGCTCCAGCCGCCACCGGCGCGGCCGGAGCAGGGCCAGGGCACCGGCCACCCGGAGCTGGAGGTTCAGCAGGAACGCCACCGCCACCAGCACCCACCACAGCGCGGTGACCCCGGCGGGCCGGCCGGAGGGCACGTACGGGCGCAGCCCCGAGAACGGGTCCAGGACCACCCCGTGGCTCTCGAAGGCGAACAGCACGGCGGTGGCGAACACCTGCGCGGCCAGGGCCAGGCCGGCGGCGACGAGCACCCGCCGGGGCACCCGGCGGCGGGCCACCAGCGTCACCGCGGCGGTGAGACCGAGCGCGGCCAGCACCACCGGCAGCGAACTGGCCTTGGCGCCGGTCGACGCGGCCAGGAAGAGGACCGCCAGCGCCCAGGCGCCGCGGCCCAGCGCGGGCACGGTCACCCCGCGGGCCCGACCGGTGAGCTCGCCGAGCGCGGCGACCAGCGGCAGCAGCAGGACCCAGCTGTACGTCATCGACGGGCTGCCCCAGACGATGAAGGTGGCCTGGCTGCCGAAGAGCTGCCGCCAGCCGTTCTCGAAGCCGAACTCGCCCACGGTGAACAGCAGCGCGGCGGCCACCACCCCGGCGTACGGCCGGCCGCTGATCCGCCAACCGACCACGGCCACCAGCACGGCGGCGAGCGCGCAGAGCGCGGGCACGGCGAGCCGGAACAGCACGGTGGGCAGGTCCACCCCGCTGACCAGGCTGGTGGCGGCCAGGTGGGCGAAGCCGAACCAGTGGTAGTGCAGCGGCTCCCCGGCGACCTGCGGCACCTCGGGCGGCACCTGGTGGGTGGCCGCCCCGGCGAGGGAGAGCTGGAAGGCCAGGTCGATGTACTGGGCCTGCCCCTCGTCGGTGGGCAGCACCGGGTTGACGGCGAGGAACGAGCCGTACAGGTAGAGGGTGAAGCCGGCCACCACCCCCGCCAGCGACCAGGCCCACCCCGCCGGCGCCACGGTCGGGTACCGGACCAGCCAGTGCCGGCGCAGCCGGGGCGCGGCGGCGAAGGGCACCACCACGGCGAGCGGCCACAGCCGTAGCCAGCCGGGCAGTCCGACCGCGGTGAACGCGGCCCACGCGACCAGCTCCAGCACCAGGCCGACGGCGGCGCCCATGGCCAGGTCCTCGACCAGGGTGTGCGGCCGGCGGCGCAGCGCGCGGAACACCAGCGTGCCGGGGAGCAGCACGGCCAGCACCGCGTACCCGGTCCACCGGGCGATCGCGCCGGCCGGGGTGCCGGCGGCGAGCAGCACGGCGACGACGGCGGCGTACCCGGCGACGGCCGGGGCCCAGCGCAGGGCGGCCGGACGGCGGCGCGGGTCGACGGCCGCCGGGGTGGCGCCGGTGGCGACGGCGGTCACCGCAGGCTGTCGGCCAGCTCGGCGGGGTCCGGGTGGGCCGGTCCGGCGGCGGCGCTGTCGCCCGCCACCAGGTACGCGGGCCGGCCCTGCACGGCCGTGTAGATCCGGGCCACGTACTCGCCGAGCAGGCCGAGGCAGAGCAGCTGCACGGCGCCGAGGAAGAGGATCGCCACGTAGAGCGAGGGCCAGCCGGTGACCGTGGCGCCGGCGAACCAGGCCAGCAGCGCCGCCACCACCAGCACCCCGCAGACCGCCACGCCCGCCAGGCCCAGCCAGGTGGCCACCCGCAGCGGCGCCGCGGAGAAGCTGGTGACGCTCTCCGCGGCCAGCCCGGCCATCCGGGACAGCGGGTACTTCGTGCGGCCGGCGGCGCGTTCCTGCCGCTCGTAGGTCACCTCGGCGCTCGGGAAGCCGAGCCAGGGCACCACCAGCCGGAGCACCGGGCTGCGCTCGGGCAGCTCCCGCAGCGCCTCCACGGCGGCCCGGCCGAGCAGCCGGAAGTCGCCGGCCTGGGCGGGGACCTGCTCGCCGACGAGCCGCCGGACCAGGCGGTAGTAGCCGCCCGCGCTCCACCGCTTGAACCGGGTGTCCCGGCTGCGGTCGGCCCGTACGGCGTAGACCACGTCCACGCCGTCGGCGCGAGCCCGGCGCAGCAGCTCGACGATCACCTCGGGCGGGTCCTGGAGGTCGGCGTCGATGCTGACCACGTACGCGCCCCGGGCGCGCAGCAGGCCGGCGTGCAGGGCGGCCTGGTGCCCGCTGTTGCGGCGCAGGCGGAGCACCCGCAGCTCGGGCCAGCCGACCCGCAGCGCGGCCAGCGCCGCCGGGGTGGCGTCGGTGCTGCCGTCGTCGACGGCCACCACCTCGTACGCCTCGCCGAGCCCGTCGAGCACACCGCGCAGCCGGACGGCGAGCAGCGGGAGGACGGCCTCCTCGTTGAACATCGGCACCACGACGGACAGGGCCGGCTGCGGCGCGGTCACGGCACTCGACCCCCCGGATTCCCTGGCGGCGGACCGGGCCGACGCTACCAGTCGGGCAGGTCAGGGCCGGGTCGGTCGCAGGGCAGCCACCCCGATCAGGTGCCGCAGGTGGTGGCGGGCAGGCCGGACACCTTCACCGGGGAGTGGCCGGTCGGGCGGGCCTTTCCGGCGAGCACCGCCGCCAGCGCGGTCATCGACGTCCGAGTGGACGAGTAGGTGGCCAGCAGCGTCGGTGACTTCGCCCCGGCCAGCACGTACGGGGTGTCCATGGCGACCGTCACGTCCGCGTCGGCGCGCAGGTCCGCGCTCCCGTCGCCGTACCCGACGAGGTGCACGACCGTGCCGCCGCTGGGCACCACCTTCACCCCGGCGGCGGTGAGCGCCGCGGTCAGCGCGGCCCGGGTGCCGTCGCGTCCCTTGGCGGACGTGACCGTGACCGGGCCGGCCACCGGGCTGCCGCACCGGCCGCGCAGCATGGTCACCGCGGCGGCGGCCAGGTCGGCGGCGGCCTTCCGGTGCTCGGGGCTGTCCAGCGTCGACAGAGCCGGCGCCGGCCGGTCGGCCAGCTTGAACTTCATGGTCAGCACCCGGGTGACCGCCTCCACGAGCCGGGTCCGGGGCAGCGAGCCGTCCTTGAGCGCGGCGCGCAGCCCGTCGTACGCCTGGCCCACGTTCGGGGTCATGAGGATGAGGTCGTTGCCGGCGTTCAGCGCGCGGACCGCGGCCTCCCCGGGGGACCACCGCTTGGCCGGCGCCATGTTCATCCCGTCGGTGATCACCACGCCCTGGAAGCCGAGCTGGCCGCGGAGCACGTCGGTGAGGACCTTGTGGGAGAAGGTGGCCGGGGTGCCCGGGTCGATCGCCTTGACGTCCAGGTGGGCGGACATCACCGCCATGGCGCCGGCGTCGATCCCGGCGTGGAACGGCGGGAACGCGGTCCGGTCCAGCACGGCGCGGGACTGCCCGACCACCGGGAGGTCGGTGTGCGAGTCGGCGGCGGTCAGCCCGTGCCCGGGGAAGTGCTTGACGGCGGCACCGACCCCCTCGGCCTGCAACCCGCGGACCGCGCCGGACACCTGCGCCGAGGCGGTCGTCGGGTCGGCGCCGAAGGAGCGGGAGCCGATCACCGTGCTGCGGGTGGCCAGCACGTCGGCGACCGGTGCGAAGTCCAGGTTGACGCCCATGGCGGCCAGCTCGGCGCCGGCGGCCCGCCAGGCGGCCTCGGTGAGCGCCGGGTTGCCGGCGGCGCCGGCGGCGAGCGGGCTGGGCAGCAGGGTCACCCCGTCGGTGATCCGGGTGACCACGCCGTACTCCTGGTCGGTGCCGATCAGGAAGGGGGCGGGCCCGGCGGGCAGCCGGCCGGCGGCCGCGCGCAGGCCGTCGGTCAGCGCGCGCACCTGCTTCGGGTTGTCGACGTTGGTGGTCGCCTGGTTGCCCGAGGTGGGGTCGTCGGCGCTGAAGCCGACCAGGATGAGCCCGCCGAGGCGGTACTTCGCGACCATCTCCGCGGGGGTGTCGACCCCGGCCAGGGCCCGGTTGCCGGCCGCCGAACCGGGCGAGACCTTCGTCGCCGAGCTGCCGTACGCGTAGGGCATCAGCACCTGGCCGACGAGATCCTCGTCGGAGAGCGTCGCCACCAGGGCGGCCGCCCGGGCGGCCGGGTCGGCGCCGGTCGGGGCGGGGGCGGCCGACGACGGGACCGGCGCCGGGCTCGACGGGGTCGGCCGGGCCCGTTCGGGCTCACCCGAGCACCCGGAGACGAGCAGCGCGGTCAGTGCGGCGAGCGCGACGCAGGCGCGGCGCGGGGAAATCGACACGCGCCCCACCGTATCGGGGCAACTTGACCTTCCGTCACCCCACCCGGGTGAGCAGTGTCACCGGCGCGCCGTCCCCGGCGTACCGGTAGGGCTCGAGTTCGGCGTCCCAGGCGGTGCCGAGGGCCTTGTCCAGGGCGTGTGCGAGCGCCTCCGGGGCCCGGGCGGCGGCCATGATGCCGCGCAGCCTGTCCTCGCCGAGCTGGATGTCACCGGCCGCGCCCACGGTGGCCCGGAACAGGCCGCGCCCCGGCACGTACATGAAGCGCTCGCCGTCGACCCCCGCGCTGGGCTCCTCGGTGACCTCGAAACGGATCATGGGCCACTGCCGGAGGGCAGCAGCCAGTTCGGCGCCCGTCCCCGGGCTGCCGGTCCACCCGCACTCGGCGCGCCGCGCCCCGGGATCGACGGGCTGGGCCGTCCAGTGCAGGTTGACCGGCGCGGCGAGGACGCGCGCGATCGCCCACTCGACGTGCGAGCACACGGCGAGCGGGGTCGAGTGGACGTATACGACGCCACGCGTTGGCACGGTGACCTCCCGGTGAGCCGAGGTGCGTCTTCCCCTACGACCTCGTCCACACGAGTGGCCTCTGGAACACATGATGACCCGTGTGACGGATGGTGCGCCAGCGAATCGGAAAATTCGCCGGTGCCGGTGACCGGGAAATACCCGGGCGGCTGACCCGGTTGTGCTCCGTGACGGCGCGACGACCAGCCAGGCGTCGGGGTCGTGTACAGTTCTCTGGGCGGTTCTGTGCCGCCGCACGTCTTCGCGGGCTGACGCTCACCCCGGGCGTCAAACCGCACATCAGCCCCCGGACGGTTTCCGTCCTCCCGTACGTCTGCAAGGAGTACCTCCGTGGCGAGCAACACCTCTAAGACCGCGCGCGCGTCAGTCCGGGCCGGCCAGGCTGGCCAGGGTGGCGCCCTCAGCGTGCTGGGCGAGTTCAAGTACCTGATCCCGCTCAACGGCGGCAAGCACGCCTATGTGCGCAACCTGACCAACGGCAAGACCGCGCACCTGCGCACCGACTCCGACGCCTTCGTCGAGGAGATCCGGGTGCTGGCCGCCGCCGGCCACGCCGCCAAGGTCCGCGCCGAGATCAACGCTCTCGCCGCCACCCACCCGGACCACGGCTGGGACAAGACCGAGAAGCGTCTCGTCGAGGCCGGCGTCTTCGAGGGCTGAGCGGCCCTCACCCGCGACACCACGAACCGCCCGCCGGGGTCACCCCGGCGGGCGGTTCTGTCTCTACCTCACTCCCCGGGCAGCAGCGCCACCTCGCCGGTGGCCAGGTCGTAGAGGGCGCCGACCACGGCCACCTCGCCGGCCGCCACCGGGCCGGCCAGCAGCTCGTCGGCGCGCAGGGCGGCCACCGTGCGCCGGACGTGCCGGCGGACGGCGAGCGGGTGGGCGTCCGGGTCGTCCACGCCGACCTCCCGGACCGCCGGCGTGATCCGGTCCACCACGTAGCCCAGCGCGCCGTCCGGCCGGTGCCCGCTGCGCAGCGCCTCGACCGCCGAGCCCACCGCGCCGCAGCGCTCGTGGCCGAGCACCATCACGAGCCGCACACCGAGCTGCCCCACCACGTACTCGATCGAGCCGCGGACCGCCCGGTCGAGCACGTGCGCGCCGGTGCGGATCACGCAGATCGAGCCGAACGTCTGGTCGAAGATCGCCTCCAGCGGCACCCGCGAGTCGATGCAGCCGAGCACCACGGCGTACGGCTGCTGGTCGCCTGACGCCACCGCCGCGGCGGCCGTGACGTCGTGGCCGTGCACCGGCTGCCCGCTGACGAAGCGCCGGTTGCCGGAGAGCAGCTCGGCCAGGGCGGCCCGGGGCGTCCGGGCGACGGGGGTGGGCGGCATGCCCTCCAGCCTGGTCACCGATCCGGCAACGCGAGGCGGGGTTGGAAATCTTCTCACCACCCCGGTTGCCGTGCTGTCATGAGGGGTACGCCGGTGTCACCACCGGGTCACTCCGGTGCGCGGTCACCGGTCGGCCCGGGGAGGTGGAGCATGCCGGAGCACCTGGAGGTGCGACTTCCCGACGGCGTACGCCTGCACGTGACGGCGACCGGGCCGGTCGACGCCGAGGTCACCGCCGTCCTGCTGCACGGCTGGACGCTGGACGGTCGCAGCTGGCACCGCCAGCTCGCCGGCCTGCGCGACCGGTGGGGCGACCGGGTCCGGGTGCTCACCTACGACGCCCGGGGGCACGGCCGGTCGAGCTGCATGGCGCTGCGCACCGCCACCCTGGCCCAGCTCGGCGACGACCTGGCGGCGGTGGTCGACCAGCTCGTCCCGTCCGGCCCGATCGTGCTCGTCGGGCATTCGATGGGCGGAATGACCGTCATGGAGTACGCCCACCGCCACCCCGACCGCTTCGCGGCCCGCGTGGCCGGCCTGGTCTTCGTCTCGACCACCGCCGAGGGGCACACCCACACCGCCTACGGGCTCTCCCCCCGCATCACCCGGCTGATCCGGCTCGCCGAGACCACCGGCGCCGGGGTGCTGGCCCGGTGCGGCGCCTGGCGCCCGCCGCACGCGCTGCTGCGCGCGCTGCGCCCCAGCATCCGCTGGATGCTCTTCGGCGACCGCTGCGACCCGGCCGACATCCGGCTGGTCACCTCGGCGGTGGCGCACGCCTCGCTGCGCTCGATCGGCGGGTTCCGCGCCTCGATCGGGGCCCAGCACCGCCTGCACACCCTCGCGGCGCTCGGCCGGCTGCCGGCCGCCGCGCTGGTCGGCGACCGGGACCGGCTCACCCCGCCGCCGTGCGCCGAGTCGATCGCCGCGGCGCTGCCGACCACCGAGCTGACCGTCTGCCCGGGCGCCGGTCACATGCTGATGATGGAACGCCCCGACGAGGTGACCGCGGCCGTCGCCGGGGTGCTGCACCAGGTGCTCTCGGGGACGGACGCGGGAACGGCCGGGCAGCGGGTGGGAACGCCCGGATAACGGGCAACCCGGACGGGCGGCGGTGGGCAGCGGCATGGCCCCGACACGGGCCGGGTCGGCGGCCCGTACCCTCATTCAGCCGCGCCGTCTGACCACAGGAGCCCCCGCGTTGAGCGACCAGACCACCCTGGAACGGGAGATCGCCGTCGAACAACGGCATCTCGACCGGGTGTACGCCCGGCTGGCCGAACTGCGTCGGTCGGCCGCCGACGCCGAGCGGGAGGGCTACCGGCTGGCGCGGGTCGGCAACTTCGGCGCGCTCGTCGAGCGGGACGCGATGGTCTTCCACGCCGCACAGCGCCGGCACGTGCTGGACGCCGAGCACGAGGGGCTGGTCTTCGGCCGGCTCGACCTGCGTACCGGGCAGGTGCTGCACGTGGGGCGGCTCGGCGTGCGCGGGGAGAACGCCGAGACGCTGGTGGTGGACTGGCGGGCGCCGGCCGCCGCCGCGTTCTACCAGGCCACCCCCGCCGAGCCGCAGGGTGTGGTGCGGCGGCGCACGATCCAGTCGTCGGCGGAGCAGGTCACCCGGATCGAGGACGACCTGCTGGACCCGGAGTCGGCGCCGCCGGAGATGGCCGTGGTCGGCGACGGCGCGCTGCTGGCGACCCTGTCCCGGGCCACCGGCCACGGCATGCGGGACATCGTCGCCACCATCCAGCGGGAGCAGGACGAGGCCATCCGCTCTCCCGCCAGCGGGGTCACGATCGTCTCCGGCGGCCCGGGCACCGGCAAGACGGCGGTGGCCCTGCACCGGGCCGCGTACCTGCTCTATTCCGACCGCGCCCGGTACGCCGGCGGCGGCATCCTGGTGGTCGGCCCGTCGAGCGTGTTCGTCCAGTACATCGCCTCGGTGCTCCCCTCCCTCGGCGAGGAGACGGCCACCCTGCACTCGCTGGGTTCCCTCTTCCCCGGAGTGTCGGCGAACCGGACGGACCCGCCCGAGGTGGCGGCCGTGAAGGGGTCGCTGCGGATGCGCCGGGTGCTGGAGCGGGCGGTCCGGGACGCGGTGCCCGACTCCCCGGGCGAGCTGCGCCTGCTCTACCGGGGTGAGCTGCTCCGGCTGGAGCGGGGCGAGCTGGACGCCATCCGGGACCGGACGCTGTCGCGCGGCGCGCGCCGCAACGAGGTGCGCCGGGCGGCCTTCGACGCGGTCCTGGCCGCGCTCTGGGCGCAGGCCCGCCGGCTGCGGATCGGCCGCCTGCCGGAGCAGCCCGCGTTCGAGGACGAGATCATCGAGCGGCCGGAGTTCCGGGAGTTCCTGAAGGCCTGGTGGCCGCGACTGCACCCGCGCCACGTGCTGGGCTGGCTGGCCCGCCCGGAGCGGCTGCGCCGGTACGCCGGGGGCGTCCTGTCCGGGGCCGAGATCCGGCTGCTGACCGAGGCCTACCGGAGCCTGGAGGGCGAAGGGCTGACGATCGCCGACGTGGCGCTGCTGGACGAGCTGGACGCGCTGCTCGGCCGGCCGGTGCAGCGGGCGAGGCCGAAGCGGGACCCGTTCCAGCTGGCCGGCGGCGTCCGCGAGCTGAGCACGGCCGCCGACCGGCAGCGCGCCGCCCGGGCCGCCGCGCGGGAGCGCCCGGAGGACTACCGCGACTACGCCCACGTGGTCGTCGACGAGTCGCAGGACGTCTCGCCGATGCAGTGGCGGATGGTCGGCCGGCGCGGCCGCCTGGCGTCCTGGACGGTGGTGGGCGACCCGGCGCAGACCGCCTGGACCGGCGACCCGCAGGAGCTGGCCCGGGCCCGGGACCAGGCGCTGGGCCGGCGCCGCCGCCACCGGTACGAGCTGACCACCAACTACCGCAACTCGGCGGAGATCTTCGCCGTGGCGGCCGCGGAGATCCACCGCGTACACCCGGATCTGGCGTTGCCCACCGCGGTCCGTTCCACCGGGGTGGCCCCCGTCGAGCGGGCGGTGCCCGCCGCCGACCTGCCCGCCGCCACCGCGGCGGCGGCGCGCACGCTGCTGGCGGAGGTCGAGGGCACGGTGGGCGTGATCACGCCGGTGCCGCGCCGGGACGAGGTGGCCGGGTGGCTCGGCGACCTGGGCGGCCGGCTCCAGGTGGTGACCAGCCTCCAGGCCAAGGGCATGGAGTACGACGGGGTGGTGCTGGTCGCCCCGAGCGAGATCCGGGCCGATCCGGGGTCGGGCGTCCGCACCCTGTACGTGGCGCTCTCCCGGGCCACCCAGCGGCTCACCACGCTCGACCCGGTCGGCTGACGACGGCGCCTCGTCCGGCGTTCACTTGCACACATAGCGATGTGAGCATAGATTGAGCCCGGCCGGGCCGGCGGACGAGAGGGTGTGGGCGTGGGCGCAGGTCATGACCACAGCGGCGCGGTCGCCAACGCGGCGCAGCGTCACCGTGGTCGGCTCTGGGGCGCGTTCGCGCTGCTCACCGCCCTGATGGTGGTCGAGGCGGTGGCCGCCTTCGCCACCGGCTCCCTGGCCCTACTCTCCGACGCCGGGCACATGTTCACCGACGTCCTCGGCATCGGCATGGCACTCGCCGCGATCACCGCCACCCGGCACGCCGACACCGACCCGCAGCGCACCTTCGGGCTCTACCGGCTGGAGGTGCTGGCCGCGCTGGCCAACGCGGTGCTGCTCGGCGCCGTGGCGGTCTACGTCCTGGTCGAGGCGGCACGCCGGTTCGGCGAGCCGCCGGAGGTGCTCGCCGGGCCGATGCTCGCCGTGGCGGTGCTCGGCCTGCTCGCCAACATCGGCGCGTTCGCGCTGCTGCGGGCCGGCGCCGAGGAGAGCATCAACCTGCGCGGGGCGTACCTGGAGGTGCTGGGCGACCTGCTCGGCTCGCTCGGCGTGATCGGCGCCGCCCTGGTCATCGCGGTCACCGACTGGTGGTGGGCCGATCCGCTGGTCGCCGTGGCGATCGGGCTGTTCATCCTGCCGCGCACCTGGCGGCTCGGCCGGGCCGCGGTCCGGATCCTGGTGCAGGCCGCCCCGGAGCACCTCCAGGTGACCGCCGTGCACGACCGGCTGGCCGCGGTGCCCGGCGTCGCCGAGGTGCACGACCTGCACGTCTGGACGCTCACCTCGGGCATGGAGGTGGCCTCGGCGCACCTGACCATGACGCCGGGCGCCGAGGTCGGCGAGGTGCTGACGGCCGCCCGGACCGCCCTGCACGAGGACTTCTCCATCGATCACGCCACGTTGCAGATCGAACCCGGAGCGTCTCCGGGCGCGTGCGGCGCAGTCGAGTGGTAATTAGGGCAATCTTAAATCCAAGTGGTTATTGTGCATCTATGCCGGTTTTGTCCGGGGCACCGGCTCCCACCAGCGGAGCCGCCCCGGCACAGCGCCGGTAGGCTCGACCGCGGCCCCCGCCGGGCGGCGCCCACCGGCGCCCGCGGTGGCCAGCGCCTAATCGCCCGCACGGGCGAGCCGGGGAACCACGTTCGTGGGGTGCATCCGCGTCAGCGGTAGGGATCTTCCGTCCCGAACCCGTCAGCTAACCCGGTCGGCGGTTGACGGAAGGACACCTGAATGCCCCCAGTGGCACCTGTACGACGGACGGTCGCCCGGTTGGCGGCCCTGCTCGTCGCGGCGCTCGCCCTCGGCGTCGTGACCGCGCCGGTCTCCCCCGCCTCGGCGGCTTCCCCGACCGGCCTGCTCGCCGCCGCGCCCGGCGACGACGAGGGCGGCACCCCCGCGCTGCGCGCCCAGCTCGACGCGGCCAGCAAGGGCTGGCTCGACGCACGCACCGCACTGAGCCGCTCGGTGACGCGGCAACAGCAGCTCACCGCCCAGCTCAAGACGATCAACGCCGAGCTGACCGTGCGCGACGCCAAGGTCGGCGAGATCGCCGGCGTGGCGTACCGGTCCGGGCGGCTGGGCACGGCCGCGGCGCTGCTCGGCAGCACCAGCCCGGAGGGCTTCATGGATCGCGCGGCGGCGCTGGAGCAGGTGGCCGCGCACGAGGACCGGGCGCTCCGCGACCTCCTCGACAGCCGGGACGAGGCGACCCGCACGCAGACCGCCCTCACCGGTGAGATCCAGGAGCAGCGCAAGCAGGTCGCGGTGATGGCCAAGCGCAAGCAGCAGGCCGAACGCGCCCTGGAGGTGGCGAACAACCGGGCGTCCAGCAGCGGCGGCGGCAGCGTGCAGGGCACCTCCACGGCGAACGCGAAGCCGGCCCCGCGCAACGCCGACGGCTCCTGGCCCCCCGAGTCGTGCAGCGTCAACGACCCGACCCCGGCCGACGGCTGCATCACCCCGCGTACGCTGCACGCGCTCCAGCAGGCCAAGGCGGCCGGCTTCACCCGCTACGTCTCCTGCCACCGGCCCAGCGGCTCGGGCGAGCACCCGAAGGGGCGGGCCTGCGACTTCGCCGCGCAGAAAAGCGGCTTCGGCGGCGTGGCCACCGGCGGCGACAGGACGTACGGCAACAACCTCGCGGCCTACTTCATCCGCAACGCCGACGCGCTCGCCGTGCTCTACGTGATCTGGTTCAAACAGATCTGGCTGCCCAGCAGCGGCTGGAAGTCGTACAGCGGGGGCAACGGCGATCCGTCCAGCGACCACACCAACCACGTGCACCTGTCGGTGTACTGATCGCCGCTCCGCCGGCACCCGGCCTACGCCCCACGACGTAGGCCGGGTGTCGCCGCGCGGCCCACGACGCGACGCCCGCCACGGCCGAGCATCGAGGGCATGACTCGACTCTCGCCCGCCGGACGCAAGGCCCTGCTCACCCTGCACCTGGTCACCTCGCTGGGGTGGCTCGGCGCCGACCTGGTGCTGCTGGCCCTCGGCGTGGCCGGGCTCCGCGGGGCCGACCCCGAGGTGGTCTACCCGGCCGCCGCGCTGCTGGTCACCTGGCTGTTCGCCCCGCTCAGCGTGCTCGTCTGGCTGGTCGGGCTCGCCAGCGCGCTGCTCACCCCGTGGGGCCTGCTGCGCTGGCGCTGGGTGCTGGTGAAGTTCGCCGTCACCACCGTGGTGCTCACGCTCGTGCTGCTCCTGCTCACCCCGCGGGTCCGGCACCTCGGTGAGCTGGCCGGGGCGGCCGACGACCACCTGCGCGTCGACCTGGTGGTCGCGCCCACCGTCTCCAGCACGCTGCTGCTCGTCGTGACGGTGCTGTCCACCTACAAGCCGTGGGGGCGACTGCGGCCGGCGCGTCCCGCGGTCCGGCGACCGGTGTCCGCCGGGCGCCGTGGCTGAGCCGGGTCGCCGCCGGCCGCCGGGTCAGGACGCCTGCCCCTCCAGGGTGGCGCCGAGCCGGCTGGCCAGGCCGAGGTGGGCCGCGCGGGCCTGCCGGAAGGCGTAGCCGAACAACGGCGCCGGGGCGGAGAGGGTGATCTCCACGTCGATGCGCACCACCCCGTCGGGCTCGTCGCGCAGCCGGGTGTGGTTACGCACCGTGGTGGCCGGCTGCTGCCGGGCCACGGTCACGACCTCGTCCTCGTTGGCGACCAGCACGTCCGCCTGGTAGGTGACCGGGAAGTGCAGCGGGCCGAGCGCCAGCCGGTCGGTGATCGCGTAGCTGGCCAGCGCCCCGGGGCGGGCCGGCAGTTGACGGACCCGGACGATCAGCGGATGCAGCTCACCCTGCCGGCTCAGGTCACCGAGCAGGGCCACCGCGTGGGCCCTCGTGCACCGGGCCTGCACGGTGTAGCTGAAGCTGTCGCTGCTGAGCAAGCGGCACCCCCTCGCCGTCGTGGGTCCGCACGATCGTCCCGTACCGGAGCCGGGCTGGCAACGGGTCGAAAGTCCCGGCTCGCGGCAGGTCGGCGAGCGGGAGTCGATCAGGCAGGGGTGTGTCGATCAGGCGCCGGGGAGCACCTGGGGGGTGCTGTCGGCGAACCAGGGCTCGGGCGCGCCGAAGAGGCCGAGCAGGCCGGTCACCCAGAGCTGCCGGTGCACGAAGCGGCTCGGCTCGGTGACCACCAGCTTGACGCCGCTGACCTCGCAGGTCTGGAAACCGGCGACCATGGCGCTGATGCCGACCGAGTCGATGAAGGTGACGAGCCGCATGTTGAGCTCGATCCGGGAGGGCCGGCCCTTGGCGAGCACCTCGACGATCGCTTCCCGCACCTCGTACGCGGTGTCGACGTCGATCTCTCCCCGCGGGGCGATCTGGACGACACCACCCGGCCGCACCGACTTCACGATCGACAGGCTCACGCGAGCACCTCCACTCGCCCGTACGGGCGCCTCATCAGTACGCGGGCCGCGACCGAGAGTATTCCTCCGACGGCCTCGGTCGCCACCCCTCGGGATGAGCAATTCGCGTACTGGGCACACCTGGGCATCCCAATCCGGACCTTCGGGCTCCTGTTTCCCCGCGGCGCGGGGTCCCAACCGGTCGATCGGCCGGGGTGGGCCCGGCCGATCCGCCGACCCAGGGTAGCGGGCGGGCGCACGTCCGGGTGGCACCCGCCCCCGGCGCGTTCGCGTGGTTCGTCGGGTCCCGCGCCGATCGGGCCCGATCCGGCCCGCCCCGGTGGGTTTGCGCCGGCTCCGGTGCGGGCACTGGCCCCGGTGAGCGAACCGTCACGCGCCGGATCACACCCGGAGTCCGATCTGGCCGCCGGACTTCGGCACCCCGAGGAGGTAACACCATGTTCGGATCCACCCTGCTGGACCGCCGCAGCAAGACCGAGCGGGTCGCCGACCAGGCGTGGCAGCACCTGCTCTCCGCCGCCGGCTCCGCCGGGGACAGCGTGCGGGACGCCGCCCGGTCCGCCCGCCGCAACTCCTCCGGCCTCGCCGACGACGCCACCGATCTGGTCGGCTCCGCCGCCGAGGAGGCCCGCCGCCGGGCGACCCTCGCCTTCGACGCGCTCGCCGGCCGCCGGCCGGCGCTGCCCTGGACGCTGCTGATCGCCGCCGCGCTGGCCGGCGCGGCGATCGGCTGGGCCGCCGGCACCGCCGCGCGGGCCGCCGGCAGCCGGGAGCGGGACGTCGACGAGATCGAGTTCGTCGACGTCGACCGCCCCAACTCCCCCGCCGGCCTGGACGGCTGAGCCCCGGACGCGACGGTGGCCGCCCCCGGTGACGGGGGCGGCCACGCGCTGTTCGCGGTCCGGTCAGCGGGCGGTGCAGGAGAGCGCCGGCGCACGGTTGCCGCCGGTGTACGTGCCGGTGAAGCCGGCCGTCGCGACTCCAGCCACGCCGAGGTTGCCGTTCCAGCCGGCGTCCCGCAGCGTCACCGCCGACCCGGTCTGCGTGTACGACCCGTTCCAGACCTGGGTGATCTTCTGGCCGTCCGGGAACGTCCAGGCCACGGTCCAGCCGGCGATCGGGGCGGCGCCGGAGTTGCGCACCGTGACCTCGCCCTGGAAGCCCCCGGGCCAGGAGTTCGTCACCGCGTAGGTCGCCGCGCAGCCGGCGCTGGTCGGCGACGGGCCGGGCGAGCTGGGCGACGGGCTCGGGGAGGTGGGCGTCGGACCCGGCGTGGTCGGGGACGGGCCCGGCGTGGTCGGAGAGGGACCGGGGGTGGTCGGCGTCGGGCCGGGCGTGGCGCCGAGCCGGTCCGCCACGAGGATGCCCCGGCCGTTGGTGCCCAGGTAGACCCGGCCGTAGACGCGCGGGTCGCCGGTGAGCGCCTCGCCCGCGTTGCCGTACCGGTGCTGGTCGTCGTTGATCCGCACCCAGGTCGCGCCGGCGTTGTCCGACCGGTAGACGCCGTGGCTGCCGTCGACGGTGCCGACCGTGAACAGCGCGGGATAGGTCTGCCCGGGGGCGGCCTTCCCGAAGCCCACGTTGACCGCCGAGGTGACCTCGGCCAGCTTCGTGAAGCTCGCGCCGGAGTCGGTCGAGTGCCACAGCCCGCCCTCGCCGGCCAGCCAGACGTCACCCTGGCGGCCGGGCACCGCCTTGACCTTGACCCCCGTGGTGGGCAGGCCACCGGCGGCGGTGGCCGTGAAGCTCGCGCCGCCGTTGGTGCTGACGTGGAACCGCCCGCCGCTGACGCCGTAGAACCTGTTCGGGTCGACCCGGTCGGACTCGACGACCGCGTTGGCCGGGATGCCGGTCGCGGCGGTCCACGAGGAGCCGAAGCCGACCGACCGGACCACCGGCTGACCGGTGTCGCCCGGCGCCCAGACGAACTGGCTGCCGTCGGCGGACGCGGCCACCGTGCCACCGCTGTTGATCCCCGACGGCTCGCTGCCCTGGAACCAGTTCGCCCCGCCGTCGGTGGAGAACGCGACGTGGCTGTCGGCGGGGCGGTCCGCGTCGGTGAAGTTGCCGGCCCGGACCAGCACCGCCGGCCTGGCCTCGGCGTAGTCGAGGCTCGTGGTGCTGGTGAAGACCGGCTGGGTGAACATCGCCGGCGGCACCGCGGCCAGGTCGGTGTGCCGGAAGCCGCCGATGTCACCGAGCGCGCTGACCAGCGGCGCGCCCGAGGGCGGGCTGACCAGGTCGAGCACCGCCGTCTCCTCCAGCCCCCTGACCATGGGCCGGATGGTGACCTGGCCGCCGGTGTCCCACTTCGTCAGGTCGGTGGTGCCGTAGACGGTGGCGCCGGTGCCGTACATCATCCGGTTGCTGTCGAACGGGTCGATCTCCAGCAACTCGTTCATCCAGCCCAGCTTCGGGCTCTCCTCCGGCGGGGACGGGTTGGTGCCGAAGGTCAGCCAGGGCACCGCGGAGATGTCCATCGTGTACTTCTTCGTGCGGTTCGGATAACCGGCGAAGTCCCAGATCCGGGTCCAGGTGGCGCCGCCGTCGGTGCTGCGCCAGAAGATGGCGTCCGGCCACCAGGAGACCTGGGTGGCGACCATCAGGGTGTTCGGGTGCTGCCGGTCGATGGTCAGCCCCGAGTAGCCGAAGTAGGCGTCGGCGCTGGACGACGGGACCGGGCTGATCTGCGTCCAGGCGCCGGTGGCCCGGTTGAACTTCCACACGTCGCCCTTGCCGCCGTCGTACGGGCCGCCGGTGTCGCTCGTGGCGATGTAGAGGTAGCCGCCGACCGGGTCTACCACGCCCTTGTGGGCCAGGTAGCCGGTGGGCTGGCCGGGGATCCGCTGCCAGGTGGCGCCGCCGTCGGTGCTCCGGTAGACCGGGTTCTGCTTGTCGGCCACGCCCACGTAGACGGTCTGGGTGGTGCTGCCGGCCGCACCCGTGCTCCTGTCGAAGCTGACCCAGGTCAGGCCCTGGTTCTGGCTCTGGTAGCCGCTGCTGTCGTTCGGGTCGGCGCGGTAGTTGCCGACGTTGGGGAAGCTGGTCACCTTCGCCCAGGTGACGCCGTAGTCGGTGCTGCGCCACAGGCCGTTGCCGCCCTCGGCGCCGTAGTAGACGATGCTGTTCCGGTTGGGGTCCACGGCGAGGCGCTCCCCCATGCCGCGGCCGGGCATGTTGCCGCCGTTCTTGAACGGCAGCGCGGTCGCCTGCCAGGTGGCGCCCTTGTCGGTGGAGCGCAGGATCGCCCCGTTGTTCGGGTCCCAGTCGTTGGTGTACATGCCGACCGCGGCGTACACCCGGTTGGTCTGCACCGGGTCGGTGGCGAGGCTGACCACGCCGTTCCAGCCCCACCGGTCGGCGCCGACCCAGTCCAGCAGCGGCGTCCAGGACTGGCTCGACTGCTCCCAGCGGTAGGCCCCGCCGATGTCGGTGCGCGCGTAGACGAGGTTCTTCTCGGTCGGGTTGAAGACGATGCCGGGGACGAAGCCGCCGCCGTCGATCCGGACGTTCCGCCAGCTGTACGGCTCGGCCGACGCGGCGGCGGCCGGGGTGACGGGTGCGGCGGCGAGCGGCACGACGACGGCCGCCACGGTGGCGGCCAGCGCGGCCGCGGCCACGCCGGCGAGACTTCTGCGCATGGGCGGTTCCTCTCGGTTGCCCGTGGTGGAAGGGGAGCGACGCGCGTGCCCTGACGACGTCGACGGTTCCTGGGGAGCTGCCCGGGCTCCCCGTCGGCGTGCTGGCTCCCACAGCCGAGGGACATTCACCCTAACCGCTGCGTCGTCGATTATGGAAGCGCTCCCAAGCGGGACACCCGAATCGGGTGAGGGCGGGTCACCCGGTGTGGACGCAGGATCGGGGTTGCGGGACTCCGTGCCGGCGGAGCCCGCCGCACCGCGAACCGATCCCCGGGAGGGAGCCAGCATGGCCACCGCCACGACCACCCGCACCGACCAGGAGATCCAGTCCGCCGTCCTCGACGAGCTCACCTGGGAGCCCCGCGTACGCCCCAACGAGATCGGGGTGACCGTCACCGAGGGGGTGGTGACGCTGGCCGGCTCGGTGGACAGCTACGCCAAGAAGTGGGCCGCCGAGCGGGCCGCGCACCGGGTGCCCCGGGTGCGGGCGGTGGCCAACGACATCGCCGTCCGGATCGCCACCTCGGCCGAGAAGAGCGACCCGGAGATCGCCGTCGCGGCGAGCCGCGCTCTGGAATGGGACGCCTTCGTGCCGATCGAGGCGCTCGACGTGACCGTCGCCGACGGCTGGGTCACCCTGCACGGCGAGGTCGAGTGGGAGTACCAGCGCCGGGCCGCCGAGCGCTCGGTCGCCCGGCTCACCGGCGTACGCGGGGTGAGCAACGGCATCACCGTCCGGCCGAGCGCCCGCCCCGACGGACGTGACCTGGCCGAGCGGATCGTGGACGCCCTCGCCCGCAACGGCGCCACGGAGGCCGAGGGGATCAGCGTGCAGGTGCACGGCGACACGGTGCTGGTGGAAGGGCTGGTCCACTCGGCCGGCGAGCGCGAGGAGATCGAGCGGGTGGTGTGGAACGCGCCCGGTATCCGGGAGGTGCGGAACGAGGTGACCGTGGGCCGCTGAGGCGGACCACCCCGGCCGGGTGATCCCGGCTCACCCCGCCGTGCGCGAGGCTGGGAACCATGACTGATCCGAACGCCACGCCGGATCGGCGGGTGATGGCCCGATGACCACGCCACTGCAGGTCACCACCGCCCGGCTGCGGCTACCGGTGACCGGGACGGACCACACCCGCGGGCCGGCCGACGCGCCGGTCACCCTCGTCGAGTACGGCGACTTCCAGTGCCGGTTCTGCGGGGCCGCCCACACCAACCTGGCCGAGGTGCTGCGCCAGCGCGCCGACACCGTCCGGCTGGTCTACCGGCACTTCCCCATCGCCAACGTCCACCCGTACGCGGAGAGCGCCGCCGAGACGGCCGAGGCGGCCGGCCGGCGGGGCCGGTTCTGGGAGATGCACGACTGGCTCTACGAGCACCAGGACCAGCTCGACCCGGTGCACCTGTCGCTCGGCGTGGAGCAGCTCGGGCTGCCGCCCGACGAGGTCGGCGCGGAGGTGGCGCGCCACGCCCACGCCGACCGGGTCCGGCAGGACTTCGTGGGCGGCATCCGCAGCGGGGTCGACGGGACCCCGACGCTCTTCGTCAACGAGGTGCGGTACGACGGCGGGTACGACCTGGCGGAGCTGCTGGCCGCCGTGGACGCGGCCGCGGACGCCTGAGCCCGGTCGCGGTCAGATCAGCCGCAGCTCGCGCGCCCGCCGGACGGCCTCCCGCCGGCGGGTCGCGTCGAGCTTGCGGTAGATGTTGCGCACGTGGGTCTTCACGGTGTTGACCGACAGCGACAGCTCGCTCGCGATCTCCACGTTGGACAGGATGCTCTGGAGGTAGCGCAGGATCGTCAGTTCCCGCTCGGTGAGTGGCTCGTCCAGGGTCCGCTCCGGGCCGGCCGGGCGCTCCGGCGCCTCGTCGGCCCGCCGCTCGTCGGCCCCGCGGACCAGGTCGCTCACCGTCGCCCAGTGCGCCGTGCCGGCGTCGAGGTGCGCGGCGAGCAGGTCGCGGACCGCCGGCTCGGCGCGGGTGAAGACCCGCCGGTAGCCCTCCGGCTCGGCCAGGTCGAGCACCTGCTCCAGGATCCGCCCGGCGCCGCGGTCGTCGCCTCCGGCGCCGGTCAGCTCCGCGTCGAGCAGCCCGGCGGTGAGCCGCACGGGCAGCGGCCAGGAGTCCGCGTCCGGGCCGGTCCAGTCGGGCAGCGCCCGGCCGGCCGCGCGGGCGTCGCCGGCCCCCAGCCGCAGCCGGGCCAGGGCCACGTCCAGGGCGGCCCGCCCACCGCCGCGGGCGCCGTCCGGCTCCCCGGCGACCGCCGGTCCGCCCGGCCGGGCCGCGCCGGCCGGGGCCGCGCCGGCCGGGTCGGGTGGGGTCGGCGTGTCCGGCTGGCCCGCTCCCGCGTCGGCGAGCAGGGCACGCGCGGTCTCCAGGTCCCCGACGGCGGCCCGCAGCTGGGCCTCGTCGGCCAGCAGCCAGGCCCCCAGCTCCGGGCCGGGCGCCGTCTCCCGGGCCGCGGCCAGCGCGCGCAGGGCCGCGGCCGGCTCACCGCCGGCGGCCAGCAGCCCGGCCCGGCAGAGCGCGGCCAGCGCCGCCCCGCCCGGCTCCGCGGTCGCCGGGCCGGCCAGGCTCAGGTTCGCCGCGGCCTCCGCCGGCTCGTCGCGGTCCCACGCCACCAGGGCCAGCGCGAGGTACGCGTAACCGCAGTCCAGCCGCGCGGACCAGCCCTCGCAGGGCGCCATGGCCAGCGCCTCCCGGGCGGTGCGTTCGGCGGACCGGAGCGCGCCGTGCGCCGCGTCCAGCAGCGCCGACCGGCTCGCGCAGACCAGCTCGGTACGCGGCCGGCCCGCCCGCCGCGCCGCCGCCAGCGCGGCGGAGAACTGTGCGGCGGCCTCGGACAGCTCCCCCTCGGCCAGCGCCACCAGCCCCAGCGCGGTGCCGGCGACCGCCCGCACGTCGGCGTCCTCGGTGGCGCCGGCCCGCGGGTCGTCCCCCGGCGCGGTCGGGGCGGCGGTGGCGAGCAACCGCCCGGCCGCCCGGCGTACCTCGTCGTGGTCCCCGTCGAGCCGGGCCAGGGTCAGCTCCACCGCGGTGGCCAGCCGCCGGAACCGGTCCCGGCGCGGGGCCGGCAGGTCGCGGGCGTGCTCGACGCCCGTCCGAAGCCGTCCCGCGGCCGCCACGTGGTCCCCGGCGTACGCCCGTTCGGCCGCGCCGGCCAGCGCCAGCTCGGGATCGCGGCGCACCGCCTCGACCGGCGGCTCGGGCGGGGCCGGTGCGGCGCGCCCGGTGCGCTCGTACGGCGCCAGCTCGGGCCAGCGGGCGATCAGCAGCTCGGTGGCGGTGTCCCACTCCCCGCCGGCCAGCGCGTGCCGCAGTGCCTCGGCCGGCCGGTCGTGGCCCGCGTACCAGCCGGTGGCGCGCCGGTGCAGCTCGCGCAGCTCGTCGGCGGGGAGCCGGTCCAGCTCGTCGCGGAGCAGGTCGGCCAGGAGCGGGTGGCACCGGTACCAGGGCGGGTTGCCCCCGTCCTGCTGGACGAAGCCGCCCTCCCGGGCCAGGTCGGCCAGCACCTGGCCGGCGTCGGGCCGCCCGGTCACGGCGTCGGCCAGGTCGGCGCAGACGGCGGCGGCCACCGCGCTGCGGCGCAGCACCTCCCGGGCCGCCGGGTCCAGCGGCGCGAGCACCTCGTCGCGCAGGTACCCGGCGACGTCCGCCTGGTCGCCGGCGAACGCGTCGACCGCGCGGGCCGGGTCGGCCTGGGCGCGCAGCGCGAGCGCGGCGAAGCGCAGGCCGGCGGGCCAGCCGCCGGTCCGGTCGGCCAGCCGGGGCACCGCCGCGGCCGGCAGCGGCACGCCGTGCGCGACCAGCAGGTCGGCCACCTCGTCGGGGGTGAACGCCAGCTCCCCCGGCCCCACCTCGGTCAGCTCGCCGGCCAGCCGCCACCGGTGCAGGGCCAGCGGCGGGTCGGTCCGCGCGGCCGCCACCAGGCGCAGCCGTCCCTCGGTGTGCCGTAGCAGGAACTCCAACCCGGTCAGCGCGGCCGGGTCGGTCACCCGGTGCAGGTCGTCCAGGACCAGCAGCACCGGGCGCTCCCGGGCCGCGAGCGCCGCGGCGAGCAGTTCGAGCTGGTCCGGCCGGGGCGGGCCGTCCGGCACCGGCGGCTGCGGCCCCTCGTCCGGGACTCCCTCGGCGGCCGCCCGCAGCGCCGCCGCCAGGTAGGCCCAGAGCCGCTCGCCGGTGTCGCCCTCCTCCACCGTCACCCAGGCCGGCGGCGGCTCGTCCCGCACGGCCCGGGCCCAGCCGGCGAGGAGTGTGGTCTTGCCCCAGCCGGCGGGGGCGAGGACCAGGGTGACGGGCCCGGCGGCGCCCTGGTCGAGCCGGTCCAGCAGCCGGGGCCGGACCAGCACCGGCTCGGGCAGCGCGGCCGGCGCCAGCCGGGACGCCAGCAGGGGCGCGCCCACCGCCCCGAGGCCGCCCGCCGACCCGCCTCCGCCGGGCACTCCGCCGACCCCCACCGCCCCGGCGCCCCCGCCCGGCGGGAGCGGCGGGTCGGCGGCGTCCGTCGCCCCGGCCCCGTCGGTCGGTGTCGCGGCGACCTCGACGCGGTCAGCCTCCTGCGGCATGCGGCCCCTCCCCCGGTCGGTGCGGGCAGCGGTTACCCGGACCGGGCCGGTTCACCCCTTCCGGGCGAGCCGGTGTCACCCGGTCCGGTCGCAGGGTGGAGGCACGCGGGCGGCCGGCCATGATGCCGGCCGCCCGGGACCCGCGAGGACGGGAGGGACCGGGTGGCACGGATGGGACGCCTGGCGGGCGGCGGGCTGGCCGTCGTGGTCGCGGGCGCCCTCGTACACCGGCGCCGGCGCCGAGCGCCCACGGCCGTGCCCGGCCCGCGGCCCGGGCGCTGGGAGGTGGTGACGGTGGCCGGCCGGCCCGAGGAGGTCCTGCCGACCGGGCGCCGGCCGGAACCGCTGCACCGGCTCGGCGGCGCGGTCGAGCTGTCCGCGCGCCCCGCCCCCGGCGGGCGCGGCACCGAACTGGCGGCCCGCCTGCCCGCCGGTGGGCCGGCGATGCTGCCGGGGCTCGCCGCCCACCTGGTCGGTGACGACCCCTGCCGGTTCCTGCGCCAGGCGCTGCGGGAGACGCAGCAGCTCGTGGAGACCGGGGAGGTGCTGCGGGCGGACCGCTCCCCGCCGGAACGGCCGGCCGCGGGCTGAGGCGGGGCGCCGCACCCCGTGATCCGGACGGCCGCGGATGGCACACTCGGCGGATGCGCGACGACCGCCCGTACGACCTCGTCCTCTTCGGCGCCACCGGCTTCACCGGCGGCCTCACCGCCGAGTACCTCGCCCGGCACGCCCCGGACGGGCTGCGCTGGGCGCTGGCCGGCCGCAACCCGGGCAAGCTGGCCGGGGTGCGCGACCGGCTGGCCGCCATCGAGCCGGGCCTGGCCGAGCTGCCGCTGCTCACCGCCGACGTCACCGACCCGGCGTCGCTTCGTGCCGTGGCGGAGACCGCCCGGGTGGTCGCCAGCACCGTCGGCCCGTACATCCACCACGGCGAACCGCTGGTCGCGGCCTGCGCCGCGGCCGGCACCGACTACCTCGACATCACCGGCGAGCCGGAGTTCGTCGACCTCATGTACGTGCGGCACCACGCCGAGGCGGTGCGCACCGGGGCACGGCTGGTGCACGCCTGCGGCTTCGACTCGATCCCGCACGACCTGGGCGCCTGGTTCACCGTCAAGCAGCTTCCGGCCGACGGGCCGGTCACCGTGGACGGTTACGTCCGGGCCGGCGGGCGGTTCTCCGCCGGCACGTACCACTCGGCGCTCACCGCGTTCTCCCGCACGGGCGAGATGAGCCGGGCGGCGAAGGCCCGCCGGGCGGTCGAGCCACGGCCGGAGGGCCGCCGGGTCCGGGCGGTGCCCGGCCGGGTCGGCCGGGTGCGGGAGTTCGGCCAGTGGGCGGTGCCGCTGCCCACCATCGACCCGCAGGTGGTCCGCCGGTCGGCGGCGGCCCGCCCGGAGTACGGCCCGGACTTCACCTACCGCCACTTCGCCGCGGTGAAGCGGCTGCCCACCGTGCTGGCCGCCGGCGTGGGCCTGGCCGGCGTGGTCGGGCTGGTGAAGCTGCCGCCGACCCGGCGCTGGCTGCTCGGCCGGCTCTCCTCCGGCCAGGGGCCGAGCGCCGCCCAGCGGGCGAAGTCGTGGTTCCGGGTCCGGTTCGTCGGCACCGGCGGCGGCCGGACCGTACGCACCGAGGTGGCCGGCGGCGACCCCGGCTACGACGAGACCGCCAAGATGCTCGCCGAGTCCGCGCTCTGCCTGGCCCTCGACGACCTGCCCCCGACCGCCGGGCAGGTGACCCCGGTGACCGCCATGGGCGACGCCCTGCTCGACCGGCTGGTCCGGGCCGGGATCACGTTCCGGGTGCTGGACGCTTGACCCTCGACCGGGTCGAGGGCCCAGGATCCGGCGTCGTGGAGAGCGAACTGCGCAGCATCGGCGAGCTGGCCCGGGCCAGCGGGCTGACGGTGAGCGCGCTGCGGTTCTACGACCGGTCCGGCGTGCTCGTTCCGGCGCTGGTCGACCCGGTGACCGGCTACCGCTGGTACACCGACGACCAGGTGGCACCGGCCCGCCTCGTCGCCGGCCTGCGCCGGGTCGGCATGCCGCTGGTCGGGATCGCCGAGGCGCTGCGGCACCGGCACCGGCCGGCCCTGGTGCACCGGCTGCTGGACGCGCACCTGCGCCGACTGGAGGACGGCCTCGCCGACGCCCGCCGTGAGCTCTCCCGGATCCGCACCCTGATCGATCCGGAGGAGAACCCCATGACCGCCACCCGACTCGTCCTGTCCCGCGCCGAGCTGGCCGCCGCCGTGGACGCCGTCCGGTTCGCCGTCGGCGCCGACCCGGAACTGCCGGTGCTCTCCGGCGTGCTGCTGGAGGTCGAGCCGGACGGCGTCCGGCTGGTCGCCACCGACCGGCACCGGCTCGCCGTGGCGTGGGCCGGCGGGAAGGTCGACGGCCCGCCCGTACGCGCGCTGGTGCCCGTGGACGCGGTCGACGCGCTGCGCGCCCTGCTCGACACCGGCGCGGGGAGCACCCCGGAGGCGCACCTCCTGGTGGCCCCGGACCGGGTCGAGGTCTCGGTGGCCGGCCGGCCGGTGACCGCCGCCGCGCTCCCGTACGACTTCCCGGACTACCGCCGGCTGCTGCACGGGCAGGTCGGCGACCCGCCCACCCACCGGATCCCGGTCGACGTGGCGGCGCTGCGCCGGGCGCTCACCGCCGAGGGCGTCCCGGTGCTGCTCCGGGAGTACGCGGGGGTCGACCACGAGGTGGTCGTGCTCGGCCTGGACGACCGGGACGGGCTGCGCGTGGTGGGGCCCGACACCCCGGACGGCCTGCGGGTGGCGGTGAACCGGGAGTACCTGCTCGACGCGCTGGACGCCGGCGGCCGGGGCCAGCTCGTGCTGGAGCTGGACGGGCCGATCGCCCCGCTGGCCGTGCGCCGCCCCGACGACGGCGACGCGTTCTCCATCCTCATGCCGGTCCGCCTCTGAGGCGCTGATCGCCGCCGCCGGGCGCGCGGCCCGGGCCGATCCGCTGCTCAGGGTGCCTGTGTCGAGTGTCGGGTACTCCCGCGCCGTGCGACAGTGGCCCTGAGGTCGGCCGTGCGCGGGTACCGACCGGGACGGACAGCGCGGGAGGAACCGTCAGTGGGCACGACCAGCAGGGCCGACGTGGCGCGGCAGCAGGAGATCAACGGGCGGGTCAGCACCCTGCTCCAGCACGCGGCGTCGGTGATGGTCGTCCGGAAGGCGGACTGCCTGGCGCCGTTCGACCTCACCGTCACGCAGTACACCGCGATGCTGATGCTGCGGTGCAATCCCGGGTCGTCGAGCGCGCAGCTCGCTCGCCTGTGCCGGGTCACGCCCCAGTCGATGAGCGTGGTGACCGCCGCCCTCGAGAAGCGCGGGCTGGCCCAGCGGACTCCCGCGGCGATCCATCCCCGGGTCCTGGCGTTGACCCTGACCCGTCGGGGCGCCGCCCTGCTGGCCCGGGCCGACCTCGCCGCCCGCGAGGTCGACGCCCGCTACGAGGAGGAGTTCACGGCGGACGAGCTGGCCGCCCTGCGGCACCTGCTGGAGCGGGCCCGGCGGGTGCTCGACGACCCCGAGAAGTCGGCCAGGCCGGCCTCCGGCGGGTGACTTCCGGCGGTCCGGGCCGCTGCGGCGGGAAATGTTAGGCGCGTCACTCGACCCGGTCCGGAAGTCGTGAAATCAGCAGATTCATAAGTTTGTCCGTTAGCCGGCGATGGCAGCGAAATGGCTCCACGCCGAGGCTCCCGTCCTGTCACATTCACGCAACATCGTTGACTGATTCGACGGCGCGGAACAGCGGCCGGCTCCCCCCATCGCACCGGCTGCCGCCGTTCGCCCCAGCCTGCCGACCTGCCGATCCTTCCCCTCCTTCCGGCCTCCGGCCGGGGTGGCGGCCAGGAGATGACGCCGGCTGGGAAATTTGACTCGTCAGTCGTCCCAGCGGCTGGAAACGCGCTCGCAATATCGCCAGGAGCGTTGCTCCACCGCATATGTGTGCTTCGTTCAATCATTCACCGCCGAGATGTCGACGACCTGACATTGCTTTTCCCCGTCCTTCCCGAGCAATTGATGTAGTGTGATTCGCGATCAGGATCCTGAGCGTGATCAGTTGACTGAGACGGGGGAGGACCTGTGTCGATGGACAAGGTCGCCATGGTGACGGACGACGAGGGCCGCTCGTGGCCCGTCAGGCGGGCGGGGCGCGCGGCTTTCGTGCTGGCCGACGACGACCGCGAGTGCCTGCGGACGGTGGCGCGGGGGATCGCCGCCCGGCATGCGAGCCGGCCCTCAGGTCTGCACCTGGACGACGACGACCTGATGGTCGACTGCAAGTTGCGGATGCTGCGCGAGGGACCGGAAACGCTGGTGCGCGCCCTCACCCAGTTCCGCTACCGCAGCAACCCGGACGGGATGCTGCTGCTGCGCAACGTGCCGATCGACGACGTGCTGCCGCCCACGCCCGAGCAGGGCAACTACGACGGTGACTGGCAACGGCTCGAGGTCGCGACGATGACCCAGCTGGCGGTCATGAACATCCTCGGCGACGTGATCTCGTACGCCGACGAGAAGGCGGGCCGGATCATCCAGGACGTCGCGCCCGTGCTCGGCGCCGAGAAGCGGCAGGAGAACACCGGCAGCTGCTTCCTGGAGCTGCACACCGAGGACGGTTTCCACCCGCAGCGGCCACGCTTCATCAGCCTGCTCGCCCTCCGGCCGGACCACGAGCGGGCGGCGCTCACGCTGGCCAGCGGCATCCGCCGCGCGCTCGCCGGGTTGGACGGCGGGACCCGGGAGGTGCTCACCCAGCCGATCTACCGGATCCGGCTGGCCAGCTCCTTCGTGGGCGATCGGGAGGACGTCTACGCCGGGCCGGTCCCGGTGCTCAGCGGGTCGCCATTCGATCCGGAGCTGTGCGTCGACTTCCACGCGATGACCACCGAGGACCCGGATGGCCGGCGAGCGCTGGCCAGCCTGCGCCGGGCGATGCTGACCAACCTGGTCGGCCACGTCCTCGAGGCCGGGGACCTGCTCATCGTCGACAACGACAAGGCGGTGCACGGTCGCACCGGCTTCGCCGCCCGGCACGACGGCCAGGACCGGTGGCTGCGCCGCTCCTTCGCCGTGCCCGACCTCCGCCGGTCGACCGCGGATCGGATGCCGCGCTCGCACGTGCACCGGCGGATCTTCAAGTCCGGGACCGATCTGTCGCGCGTCGACCGGCGCCCCGCCTACAGCAACGACTAGACAAGGAACACATCACAATGACGACGAGATCGGAACGTCAGGGCCTGCTGCTCGTGGTCGTCGGCGCCTGCTTCCTCATGGTGATGATGGACAACACCATCCTCAACGTGGCACTGCAGGCCATCCAACGGGACCTGCGGGCCGACAACTCCCAGCTCCAGTGGGCGGTCGACTCCTACATTCTGGTCTACGCCTCGCTGATGTTCACCGCCGGCGTGATCGCCGACCGGTGGGGGCGGCGGCGCACCCTCGCCGTCGGCCTCGCCGTGTTCGCCGTCGCCTCGGCGTTCTCGGCCTTCGCCGACAGCCCGGACGCCCTGGTCCTGTGGCGTGCCGTGATGGGCATCGGCGGCGCGGTGGTGCCGCCGGCCACCCTGGCCATCATCAAACACGCGGTGCCCGAGGAGGAGCACGGCAAGGCCATGGGGATCTGGGCGGCGCTCGGCGGGCTGTCCGTGGCGTTCGGCCCCATCCTCGGCGGCGCCCTGCTGGAGCGGTTCTGGTGGGGCTCGGTCTTCCTGATCAACGTGCCGGTGGCGGCCGCCTGTCTGGCGCTGCTGTTCGTCGTGGCCCGGGAATCCCGGTCCACCGCCCGGTTCCACCTCGATCTGCCGGGTCTGCTGCTGTCCACCGCCGCGATCGCGGCCATCGTCTACGGGGTGATCCGGGCCGGCGAGGACAACGACTGGTTCGCGCCGGCCTCCGCCGGGATGGTGGCGCTCGGTGTCGTGCTGACGGCCGTGCTGATCCTGGTGGAACGGCGCACCGCGCACCCGGTGCTCGACGTGAGCCTGTTCCGCAGCGCGCCGTTCGCGGGCGGCACCACGGCCGTGTCGCTCGCGTTCTTCGCCCTCACCGGCGGGACGTTCCTGCTGGTCTTCTACGTGCAGCTGGTGCTCGGCCACACTCCGCTGGAGCTGGGTCTGATCCTGCTGCCGGTCGCGGTGGGCAGCGTGCTGTCGGCCGTCACCAGCGCGGGGATGGTGCGGCGCTACGGCTTCCGGCTCACCGTGAGCGGGGGCCTGGTGCTGCTGGCCGTGTCGTTCGCCGGCCTGCTCCTCGCCACCGCCACCTCGCCGCTGTGGCGCCTGGAGGCCAGCCTCCTGGTGGCCGGCCTCGGCATGGGCTTCGTCATGGGCGCCACGACCACGCTGGCGATGTCCGCCGTGCCCACCCAGAAGGCGGGAGTCGGCGGCGCGGTGAACAACACCGTCCGGCAGGTCGGCGCCGCGCTCGGTGTCGCCGTGATGGGCTCGGTGCTGTCGATGGCCTACCGCGACCGCGCCGCCACGGTGCTCGACGCGCTGCCGCCCGGGCAACGCGAGCGGGCCGGGGATTCCCTCGGGGCGACGCTGTTCGCCCTCGGCGGCCGGCCCCCGGCGGGTGCGGCCGGCCCCGAGACGCTCGCGCTGGCGGACCGCGCACGGGACGCCTTCGTGGGCGCGATGCACGTGACCCTGGGGGTGGGCATCGGGGTGCTGCTCGTCGGCGCGCTGCTGGTGCTCGTCTGGGTTCCCTCGCGGCTCACGCCGCGGCCGGCGGCGCAGGACCTGCCGATGGACTCCGCGCTGACCGGGGAGACGCGATGACCGGGACACTGATCGACCAGGACGTCAGCTCGCCGCAGGCGGCGCGGGCACTGCCGCCCGACGAGTTCCAGCGCATCTTCGTCGACCGCAACCGAGGTGTCGTGGCCGCGGAGGACCAGGCCCGGATCTCCGCCGCCCGGATCCTCGTGGCCGGCTGCGGGTCGATCGGTGGCGCCGCCGTGGAACCGCTGGTACGACTCGGCTTCCGGTCCCTGGCGCTGGCCGACCCGGGCAGTTACGAGCTGACGAATCTCAACCGGCAGAACGCCACGGTCGACGACCTGGGCCGGAACAAGGCGGCCGTGGCGGCCGACCGGGCCCGGGCGATCAACCCGCACGTGGCGGTCGAGGTGGCCACGGACGGGGTCAGCGAGGAGACGGTGGACGCGCTGCTCGCCGGCGTCGACGTGGTCATCGACGGCGTGGACGTCACCACCCGTTCGGGGCTCGCGGCGAAGGGCCTGCTGCACGAGCGGGCCCGGGACCTTGGCCTGCCGTTGATGACCGGATGGGACATGTCGGGCACTCAACATGTCCGGGTCTACGACTACCGACGGGAGCAGCGGCTCTTCGGCGGTGCGGTGACCCGGCGGCAGCTCGACGAGATGCCGCTGTGGGAGCTGCTCGCCCGCCTGGTGCCCGCTCGTAAGGTGCCGCGGGATCTGGTCGGCCTCATCCGGCGCGGGCTGCATCGGGAGGAGTTCACCTTCCCGCAGCTGGTGCAGGCGGCCGACATGTTCGGCGTCCTGGCGGCGACGCTCACGGTCCGCCTGGTGACCGGGCGGCCGGTGCCCGCGTCGGCGACGGTCGACGTCCACCGTCTCGCCATGCCGTCCGGCGAGCGGCTGTGGGATCGGCTCCGCCAACCGGTCGAGGTGGCCGGCCTGCTGCTCGCCATGACCCGCGGAGCCCGTCGCCGCCGCTGAGCCGCCCGGGCGCCCGCGCATCGCCCCCTCCGGGGCAAGCGAATCGAAGTCTATCGATTTCTAGGGGAGGAATCGCCATGTCCGTCTACCCAGACTCGTCCACCGCCTACGCGGTCTTCGGCGAGCTGTTCACGATTCTCGCCGCCGACGAGGAGTTCACCGAGCGGCTGCGTGACGCCGACCTGACCCTCCGTCTGGTGCACACCAAGCCGGACTGCGTCATCCACGTCACGCCGGACCAGGTCCGGTTCGGCGACGACGCGCCGGAGGACGCCTCCGTGACCATCAAGATGAGCTGCGACACCGCCCACCGGCTGTGGTCGGGCACCCTGCTGATGCCCGCGGCCGTCGCCCTCGGCAAGGTGCGCATCAAGGGCAAGGTGGCCAAGGTCCTCGAACTGGTGCCGATCCTGCAGCCCGCCTTCGACCGCTACCCGCAGCTCGTCGCGGCGCAGGGCCTGGTGGACGGGGCCGCGAAGTGACGGCGACCACCGTACGGGCGGAGACCGCCGCGGAGGCGGACCTGAACTTCGACCAGATCCCCCGGTCGGTCCAGCGGTTCGTGGACGGGGTCCGCGAGTTCGCCCAGGAAGTTCTCGCGCCGCGCGCCGTGCGACTCGACCAGCAGGCCGCCGAGGAGTTCGACTGGGAGGTCATCCAGGCCGGGCACGACATCGGGCTGACCCGCGCGCTGCTTCCCCGCGAGTTGGGCGGGCTGGGGGTCGGGGTGCTGGGCCTGGCCATGGCCATGGAGGAGCTGGCCGCCGCCGATCCGGGCATCGCCCTGGCCTTCGGCGCCACCATGCTCGGTCAGACCCCCGTCCTGCTCACCGGCGATCCCGACCTGCAGCAGCGCTACCTGTCCGACTTCGCCGGGCCCCGGGCGATCCTGGCCTGCAACGCGGTCGCCGAGGAGGAGGCGGGCAGCGACCTGGTCATCCCGCAGCACTTCCCCGACGCCCGGATGCGCACGACGCTGCGCCGCGACGGGGACGGCTACCGGCTCAACGGTCACAAGCGGTTCATCACCAACGGCGCCGTCGCGACCTTCTCGGCCGTCTACGCCAACCTTGAGGGTCACCCCGGCGCCACCGGCCTGACCTGCGTCATCGTGCCGCTCGACGCGCCCGGGGTACGCCGCGGCGACGTGCTGGACAAGATGGGCTACCGCAACTGCCTCGGCAGCGAGCTCTGGTTCGACGACGTCCACGTGCCGGCCCGCGACGTGGTGGGCGGCGAGTGCCAGGGCGCCGCCATCAACGTGGCGCAGGGGAACATGGCCCGGTCCTCCGTCGCGGCGATCTCCACGGGCATCGCCCGGCATGCCCTCGACATGGCGGTGCACTGGGCCGGTGAGCGCGTGCAGGGCGGCAAGCTGCTGCGCGACCACCAGATGACCGCGCGCCGCCTGGCCGACATGGCCGTCAACGTGGACGCCGCGCGGCTGCTCTACCAGCGTGCCGCCGTCAAGGTCGACACCCAGCTGCCCGCTCCCGAGCGGGAGCCGGCCATGGCGAAGCTCTTCGCCGACCGGGTGGCCATCGAGACGGCCAGCACGGCCGTCGCGCTCATGGGCTCCCGCGGCTACATGCGGTCCTACGGCCTGGAGAAGGTCCTCCGCGACTCGTTCGGCACCCGGATCTTCGAGGGCACGCCCGAGGCGCTGGCGTTGGCGATCACCGACTGCCTCTACCGGGACGACGACGATGACGACTTCTAAACTCACCGCGGTCCCCGGCGACCAGCACCGGGACGGGCCACTGGACCTCACGTACGCGCGGGCGCTGGTCGCCCTGCACCGCTCCCTGCGCTATCCGGATCTTCCGACGACGGTCGGCGCGGCGGCGCTCAGCCGGGTCGAGCAGCTGGGCGACGGGCTCACCACTGTCGCGTTCAGCTCCGACGCCGTGGAGGAACGCCACCTGCAGGCGGTGTTCGGGTTCCGCCTGGCCGAGTTCATCGACCTGTCGATGATGAGTTCGCAAACGGCGCGGGAGACGGCGTTGCTGGCGGAGCCACCGGACTCGACGGTCGTCCACACGGTGTGCCTGGACGCCGACGGCCGGATCCTCGGCTACGTGGGTCTGCTCGGCTCGCGGGACGTGCTGCCGCGACGGCTGGACGACCCGGCGCGGAGCCGCTTCCCGGTCGAGGCCGCGCACGGGGTGGACCTGCTCGCCCCGTTCGCCGAGCGGGGGCTCACCACGCAGCAGGTCTTCGAGATCAAGCGGTTCGTGCGGGCCGGGGACGTGCCCGCCGGCCAGACGCGGGACCGGGTGCCCTGGCACCTCATCTTCGCGTTGGGCCGGTCGGTGCTGGCGATGGGGCGACCGCTGCTCGTGGGTGACAGCCGCGAGAACGGCGCCCTGCGTCACCTCCGGCTCATCGGGTTCGATCCGCTGGTCATCCCGGACACGAGGCCCACGCTGCCGCGCACGTCGCTGATGTGGTCGAGCTACCTGGTGCCGGTGCCGGCGGTGCCGTTCGCCAGCCTGGTGCCGGAGGACCTCGCGCGTTCTCTCGATGCCATCGAGGACGGGCTGGCCGGCGCCCACGACGAGTCCTGGCAACGACGGCTGATGGCGCGGCTGTCCGCGAATCGGCGCGGTCGCCGCCAGGCCGGGTCGGGGGAGGTCGTCTCGTGAGGGCGCTGCACGAGCTGTCCGCGACCGAGTGCGCCCGGCTGATCCGGTCCGGGTCGGTGACGTCGGTCGAGGTGACCGCGCACCACCTGGACCGGATCCGGCGGCTGGACCCCGAGCTGGGTGCCTTCGTGACGGTCACCGAGGACCTCGCGCTCCGCCAGGCGGAGGAGGCCGACGCGGTGCTCCGCGCGGTGGGTCCGGGCGACGTCGGCGCCCTGCACGGGGTGCCGATCGCGCTGAAGGACAACCTCGACGTCGAGGACGTGCTCACCGGGTGGGGCTCGGCGGAGCGGGACGACGAGGCGGTCGGCGACGACAACGTGGTGGCCCGGTTGCGGCGGGCGCACCTGCCCGTCCTGGGCAAGACGCACCTGCCCGAGTTCGCCCTGCCCTGCTACACGGAGAATCTCGTGGGCGGGGACACGGCGAACCCCTGGCGGTCCAGCTTCTCACCCGGGGGCTCCAGCGGCGGTTCGGCGGCGGCGGTCAGCGCGGGTCTGGCGCCGCTGGCCCTCGGCACCGACGCGGGCGGCTCGGTGCGCATCCCGGCCTCCTGCTGCGGGCTCGTGGGGGTGCGCCCCAGCAACGGCGCCGTGAGCAACGGGCCCTCGGACCCGGCGCCCACCGGCCTGTCCGTGCCGGGGGTGCTGGCCCGGGACGCGCTCGACGCGTCCGCCCTGCTGGACGTGGTCACCGGCGCCATGGCCGGGGACCTGACCGCCGCCCGCTCGTGGTCCGACCCGGGGCGACGTCTCCGGATCGGGTTGACCACCGACCCGATGATTCCGGACCTGGTGGTGGCCGAGGAGTGCGCGGCCGCCGCGGAGAAGCTCGCCGTGAGCCTGCAGGAGTCGGGGCACGAGCTGGTCCGGGTGGACCTGGGCCAGGACGTGGCGGTGGCCGCGGCCTTCCGGGACGTGTGGTCGGTGGTCGCCACCTCCTTCGAGGTCGACGACGAGGACAACCTCACCCCGTTCACCCGCTGGCTGCGGGAGCAGGGGCGGATGGTGACCGGCACGCGCCTGCACGAGTGCCTGACCCTGTTCCGCGGCGTGGCCCGGATGCTGGAGGACATGGTCTTCGGCACGGTGGACCTGCTGGTCACGCCGACGCTCGGCCGGCCACCGCAGGCCCGCGGGGCGTTCCGCCGGGCCCGCGACGAGGAGGAGAACTTCCAGGCCATGACGCGGTTCATGCCGTTCACGCCGATGTACAACATCGCCGGGATGCCGGCGGTCAGCGTGCCGGTCAGCGTGGTCGACGGGCTGCCCGTCGGCGCGATGGTCGGCGGCCCGTACGGCAGCGAGCGGCGGATCCTGCGCGAGGTGGCCGAGGTGCAGGCCCGGGCGGGCGCCACGACCGGGCTCGCACCGGGGTGGGCGTGACGGCGCCGGTGGCCGGCGGGGCCGTGCTGCTGCACGGGTTCGCCGGCTCCCCGTCGAGCATGCACCCCTTCGCCGGGGCTCTGGCGCCGCATGTGGGCCGGGTGGCCGTGCCGGTGCTCCGGGGCCACGACACCCGGTGGTCGGATCTGCGGGCGGTGAGCTGGCGGGACTGGTGCGACGACGCGCACACCGCCGTCGACGACGTGGCGGGGGCCGGCCCGGTGGCCGTCGTCGGTCTCTCCATGGGCGGGGCGTTGGCGCTCCGGCTGGCGGCCACGCATCCCGCCGTCAGTCACGTCGTCCTGGTCAATCCGTCGATCACGATGAAGAATCCCCTGCTGCCGTTGCTGCCGGTGCTCCGGCACGTGGTGCCCAGCATCGCCAACGAGCGGCCGCAGGTGCGGGACCCGTCGGCGCGGTACGCGGGTTACCGGCGCATCCCCCTCGCCGCGGTGCAGCAGATGACCCGGCTCTGGGCGGACGTGCGGCCGCGGCTTCCGGCGGTCACGCAGCCGGTCCGGGTGTTCCGTTCGCTGGCGGACGGGCCGGCCGGCCTGCGGTCGGTGGAGGTGATCCGGCGCGGGGTGCGCTCGGCGGATCTGGTGGAGGTGCCGCTCGCCCGGAGCGGGCACGTGGCGACCCTGGACTACGACGCCGAGCTGATCTTCGCGCACACCACGGCGTTCCTCACCGGCCGCCCGGCTCCGCCCGTCGGCACGTAGCGCGACCCGTCGGGACGGGCATCCGCCGCCCGGCCCGGGCGCGACGGGCCGCGACGGTAGCATCTGGGGGTCCTACCTGACTGCCTGGACGGAGGCGTACGGAGCAGCATGCTCGACATGGAGTTGATCCGGAAGGATCGCGAGGCGGTGGCGACCGCGCTGGCGAAGCGTCTGGATCCCGCCGAGGTCAACCGGGCGCTGGACGACATCCAGCGGCTCGACCAGGAACGCCGCGCCCTCATCACGGAGATCGACGCCGAGCGGCAGCGGCGCAAGGCCGAGGCGCGGGCGTACGCCGAGGCGAAGCGGTCCGGCCTCACGCCGGAGCCGGTCGCGCCGGAGGCCGAGCGCAAGCAGCTCGCCGAGCTGGAGTCCCAGCTGGACGAGGTGCAGTCCCGGCTGCGCACCACCATGAGCGAGCTGCCCAACCTGCCCGCCGACGACGTGATCGCCGGTGGCAAGGAGTCCAACCGGGTGGTCCGCACCTTCGGCGAGCCGCCGGCCGTCGAGAAGGTCCGGGACCACGTGGAGCTGAGCCGGGCGCTCGGTCTGGTCGACCACGAGCGCGGGGTGAAGCTCGGCGGCTCCGGTTTCTGGATGTACACGGGCCTCGGCGCCCGGCTGGAGTGGGCGCTGGTCAACTGGCTGATCGAGCAGAACATCCAGGCCGGCTACGAGTTCCTGCTCCCGCCGCACCTGCTGCTGGACAGCGCCGGCTTCGCGGCCGGACAGTTCCCGAAGTTCTACGACGACGTCTACCACCTGGACAAGCAGTCCGCCCCGCGCGGCCAGTTCCTGCTGCCCACCGCGGAGACGGCGATCCTCGGCGCGTTCCAGGACGAGATCCTGGAGACCGCGAAGCTGCCGCTGAAGGCGTTCGCCTACACGCCGTGCTACCGGCGCGAGGCGGCCGGTTCGCACTCCGACGAGCGCGGCACGGTGCGCGGCCACCAGTTCAACAAGGTGGAGATCTTCCAGTTCACCCTGCCGGAGCAGGCGAGCACCGCGCTGGAGGCCATGGTCGGCCACGTGGAGGGTCTGGTCGAGAAGCTGGGCCTGCACTTCCAGACCAGCCTGCTCGCGGCGGGCGACTCCAGCGCCGCCATGAAGAAGACCCTCGACGTCGAGGTCTGGATGCCGAGCACCGGCAAGTACAAGGAGGTGTCGTCGGTCTCCTGGGGCGGCGACTACCAGGCCCGCCGGGCGGCCATCCGCTACCGGGAGCCGGGCGGCAAGCAGACCCGCTTCGTGCACACCCTCAACGGGTCGGCGCTGGCCACCAGCCGGCTCTTCCCGGCCATCCTGGAGCAGTTCCAGCAGCCCGACGGCTCGGTCGTGGTGCCGGAGGTGCTCCGCGACAAGCTCGGCACGGACCTGCTCACCCCGGTCCGCTGACCGCCTGACGCGCGGCGGGGGCCGGCTCGTCCGGGCCCCGCCGGCGTCGCCACCGCAGGCCGGCCGCCAGCAGCAGCACCAGCACGGCCGCGAGAAGGGCCGGGCCGGCCGTGTCCACGGCGCGGACCAGGGCCTGCTGCACGCGGGCGGCGGCCAGCACGACCGGATCGCCGAAGGCGTCGTGGCGGCCCCGGGCGAGACGCACCTCGTACCAGCCGTACCAGGCGACGTAGCCGCCCGCGACCAGAAGTATCAGGCCGCTGAGGCGGGGCACCCACGCGCCCGCGCCACGCAGCCCGGCCACCAGCCGGCCGCGCAGCAGCGCCACGCCGAGCGCGGCCACGCCGACCACCAGGCCCATCCCGATCGCGTACGCGCCGAAGAGCGCCAGCCCGCGCAGCGGCGAGCCGGCCCGCAGGCTGGTCACCACGATCGCCAGGAACGGCGCGATGGAGCAGGTCAGCGAGGTCAGCGCGTACGCCGCCCCGAACAGGACCATGGCCGGCCAGGTGCGGGTGAGCCGGGGCGCCCGGGCGAACGGGCGGGGGGCGGGCAGCCGCCGGCCGGCGAGCAGCCAGCAGCCGGCGAGCGCCAGCAGCACGCCGAGGGTCACGGTCAGCCAGGGCAGCCGGGGGCGCAGCCAGTCGGCGAGGGGCGCGACGGCCAGGCCGAAGGCGCCGAAGACCAGCGCGTACCCGAGGGTCAGCCCGGCCGTGGCGGTGAGCGCGCGGCCGACCGCGCCGCGCCCGTCGGCGGGGCCGGCGACCAGCAGCGACAGGTACGCGGGCAGCATGGCGAAGCCGCACGGGTTGACCGCGGCGAGCATGCCCGCAGTCAGCGCGAGCAGCAGCCCGCCGGTCATCCCCGGGCCAGCGCGTCGACCTGCCGGGTGAGTGACTCGCCGTCCAGGAAGCCCTGGTGGACGACCCGGCCGTCGCGGTCCACGATCACGAAGGTGCTCTGCTCGACCACCTCGAACCGGCGCCACAGCGCACCGGACCGGTCGTCGAGCTGCGGGGTGCCGGCCAGCTCGAACTCGCTGACGAACTCCTTCATGGCCTTCTGCTCGCCCAGCCCGGCGACGCCGACGATCGGCACGGTGTCCCGGTACTTCGGGGCGATCTCGGCGACCGTCCACGCCTGGCTGGCGCAGGTGGCGCACCAGGGCGCCCAGAACCAGAGCACCACCGGCTTCCCGGCCAGGGCGGCGGCGGAGAACGCCGTACCGTCGAGGGTCTTCGCGGTGAACGACAGCGTCTCCGGCACCTGGGCCGGGACCACCGGGGCGGCCGGCGACGCGGACCCGGCCGGCGCGGGGGCCACCGCGCCGACCGGGATGGTCCGCTCCGGCCCGACCGCGCAGGACGCGGCGCCGGGCAGGGTGGCGGCCAGCACGGCGGCGGTGACCAGTCGGCGGGCGGTACGTGGGCGCATCCGCGTCTCCTCCGGTTGGGCTACTCGGCCTTGACCAGCCGGAGCGCGAGTTCGGGACAGACCTTGACGGCCTTGAGCGCGCCCTCCCGCAGCCAGGTCGGCACCGGGGTGGCGGGGAAGGCGGGGTAACCGTTGCCGTCGAGCCGGATGAAGTCCGGCACCACGTGGGCGCAGAGGCCGTGCCCGTCGCAGCGGGACCAGTCGAGGGTGAGCTTGCGGGGGTTGGCGTCGGGCGCGCCGGGCAGCCCCATGACGCCCTTGACCCGCTTGCCGCAGCCCTCGCCGGTGGCGTGCAGCCGCAGGTCCTCGGCGAACACCTCCATGGCGGAGAGCGCGAACCGGGCCGTGCCGTCGGGGTGGCTGCACGCGCCGCGCCCCTTCACGTCGCCGGCCGCCGCGCGGACCACCTCGATCGGGGCGCTGCCCGAGACGGCCAGGTCGACGGCGCGGGCCAGGTCGGGCAGGCCCATCTTGCACGGGCCGCACTGCCCGGCGGACTCGCCGGCCAGGTAGCGGACCACCTGGGCGGCCTCGCCGAGCGGGCAGGTGTCCCGGGCCAGCGGCACGATGATGCCGGCGCCCAGGGTGCCGCCGACCGCGGCGAGCCCCGTGCGGGAGACCTCCGCCCGGTCCGCCGCCTCCGGGGTGATCCACTTGCCGTGGTAGCCGCCCATGAGGATGCCCGGCCCGTCGGGCACCTCGCAGAGCTCCAGGATCTCCCGCAGCGGGGTGCCCGCCGCGCACTCCACCACCGCCGGCCGCTTCGCCGCCCCGGTGACGGTGAGCAGCACGGTGCCCGGCTCGTCGTCGGTGCCGAGCGCGGCGTACTCGTACGGGCCGATCCGGGCGGCGACCGCGAGCTGGGCGTACGTCTCGGCGTTGGAGAGCAGGGTGGGCAGGCCGTTCACCCCCGAGTCGCTGGACCGCTTCTTGGTGCCCGGCGGGATGTGCGGCAGCCCGTTGATCCCGTTGACCAGGGCGCCGCCCTCGCCGGAGATGAACCGGTGCGGCACGGTGACGATGGTGGTCGGCACCGGCATCCGGCGCTCCTGCAACGCCTCGGTGAGCGAGGGCCGGCCCACCTCGTCGTCGGCCACCCCGATCACGATCTCCTCGGCGTCCAGCGCGTACGCGGCCAGCGCGGCGCCGTCCAGGATGAGGTGCGGGGCGCGGGTGAGCAGCACCTTGTCCTTCCAGCTCGCCGGCTCTCCCTCGGTGGCGTTGACCACCACCACGGCGGCGAGGTCCTGCCGCTCGCAGGACTCCAGCACCGCGCGCAGCTTGCGGGCGAACGGGAAGCCGGCCCCGCCCTTGCCCTTGAGGTCGATGGCCTCGGCCAGCCGGAGCAGGGCGGCCGGCTCCACGGGCCCGATCGGGCCGTGCACCTCCTCGTGGGCGAGCAGGTCGAGCCGGCCGAACTCGGCGAAGCCGGCGGTGAGCCGGGGCTCGCCGACGCAGGCCACCGGCGGCACGGTCGTGCGCATCATCACTTGGCCTCACCCCGCAGCCCGGCCCAGTACGCGCCGTCCACCGCGTCCGCGTTGGCCCGCTTGCGCCGGCTCGACCGGCTCTCGCCGGACGCCTTCCGGGCCCGCCGGGAGGCGAGGTCGACCAGGGTCGGGGTGTCGTCGACGAAGGCGTCGTCGGGGGCGTAGCGGGCCGGCGGGCGCCAGTAGTCCGGCTCCTCCGGCAGGTCCTCCTCGACGCTGTGCCGGCCGCTGTCGCTGCGCGGCGCCGACGAGATCGGGCCGGCCGAGATCGGCTCGCCGGAGACCGGCTGGCCACCCCAGCGGCGCGGGCTGTCCCACGGCTCCTCCGGCTCGTCGGCGCGGCGGGGCGGAGCCGAGTAGCGGGCGGCGTCGGGTGGGGTGGAGTAGCGGCTGCCGGTGTCCGGCGGGGCCGAGTGGCGGCCCCCGCTCTCCGGCGGTGCCGAGTAGCGGGCGTCGGCGTCGACGCGGGACCGAGGGGCGCTCCGCTCCTCCTCGTCCCGGTAGCGGCGTCCGGTCCGCTCGTCGTCGCGGCGCCGGGCCACCGGCTCGCGCTCCTCCCGCCGCGCCACCGGCTCGCGTTCCTCGCGGCGGACGACCGGCTCGCGCTCCTCGCGGCGCCGGGCGGCCGGCGCGGGCTCCGCGTCCCGGCGGCGGGCCGGGGAGACGGGCGCCTCGGCGCGCCGCCGGCTGGCCCCCACGCGGACCGGCTCGCGCAGCGTCCCGGGTTCCGGCACCACGGGTACGGCGAACCGCTCGGGGTCGCGGCGCCGGGCGGTGCCGGCCGGCGCGGTCCAGGTGGCGGTGGCCTCGGCCCAGCCGCCCTCGCGGCCCCGGCTGGACCGGCTCTCCTCCTTGCCGGCGCCCCGGCGCCGGGTCAGCCCGGCGAGCAGGCCGGTACGCTCCTCCCCCTTGCCGGCCATGGCCTGGTTCAGCGCGGCGGCCTGGTGCTGCTCCCGGCTGCGCTTGCCGAGGTGGACGGAGAGGCGGACCAGCAGCGCCATCACCACGAGCAGCACGCAGCCCAGGTAGCTCAGCACCACCCAGGTCTTCGCCGCCCGGCCGGCGTTGAGCCCGTGCAGCAGCGCGAACGGCCAGGACACGTACGCCATGGAGTGCAGCGCGCGCCACATCCACCTGGGACCCACACCGGCGAACCGGACCCGGACGATACCGGTCCAGAGCACGCCGACCATCATGAGCGCGGCCACGGTGCCCAGCCCGACGTAGAGGCCCCGGCCGGCGACGAACGGGACCAGCGCGTCGGTGGGCCCGGCCCGGCCGATCGCGACCTTGGTGATCACGTGGCAGACCAGCCCGGCCACACCGAGGATGCCGGTGGCCCGGTGCGCCGACTGGAGCAGCACCCGGTGCCGGATGAGCAGCACCAGGCGGTCGGTGGCGAGCAGGCCCAGCATCACGGTGAGGCTGAGCGAGACCAGGGCGACCACCCCGGCGAAGAACTCGGTGAAGAAGAACCCGTACGAGTACATGACGCCGCCGGCGCCGGCCAGTTCGAGGCCGGCCCACGCGACGGCGAGCGCGGACGCGGTGAGCGCCACCATCGCGGATCTCGACATGGTCCGGGCACCACGGCTGGTGGTGGCGGTCCGGACGGTCGTCGCCTTCTCGTTCTGCTGTGCCCGGGCCATCTGCTCCTCGATCGTCTCGCGGCGGCGCCCCACCGGCCGACCCTGCTCCCCTCTCCAGTACGGACGGACGGCACGGGCGGATCACCTCCGGTGGCGAATTTCTCGGCCGGTCCGTCGAACCGTCCCGCCCCGGCGCGCGTGTAGCGCCTGACGCAACGACGTATGTCCATGCGTTGACATTTCTTGCAACACGCTTGTAACCTTGCCGAAAATTTCAAGCCCGCTTGCAACGGGCCGGCACCGAAATCTCCCCCGCGCCGCACACCCCCTCAGGAGTCCCGATGCATCGACGTCGATGCCGCGCGGCTGCCCTCACCCTGGGCCTGGCCGCCAGCCTGCTCGTCCCCACCACCGTGGCGGCTCCCCCGGCCGCCGCGGCCACCCCCGGCAGCAAGAAGGTCATCGTCCAGCTCTTCGAGTGGAACTGGACCTCGGTGGCCAGCGAGTGCACCAGCACCCTCGGCCCGAAGGGCTACGGCTACGTCCAGGTCTCCCCACCGCAGGAGCACGTCCGGGGCAACCAGTGGTGGGTGGCCTACCAGCCGGTCAGCTACCGCATCGAGTCCCGCAAGGGCACCCGCGCCCAGTTCCAGGCCATGGTGAACACCTGCCACAACGCCGGCGTGAAGGTCATCGTCGACGCCGTGGTCAACCACATGTCCGGTCAGGACAACGGCGGCACCGGCTGGGCCGGCAGCGGCTTCGGCCACTACGACTACCCCGGCACCTACTCCAGCCAGGATTTCCACTACTGCGGCCGCAACGGCACCAACGACATCGCCAACTACGGCGACCGGTACGAGGTGCAGAACTGCGAGCTGGTCAACCTCGCCGACCTGAAGACCGAGTCGGACTACGTGCGCACCCGGCTGGCCGCGTACCTCAACGACCTGCTCTCGCTCGGGGTCGACGGCTTCCGGCTGGACGCCAGCAAGCACATGCCGGCCGCGGACATCGCCGCGATCAGGGGGAAGCTGTCCCGCTCGGCGTACCTGGTGCAGGAGGTCATCTACGGCGCCGGCGAACCGATCCAGCCGACCGAGTACACCGGCAACGGCGACGTGCACGAGTTCCGGTACGGCAAGGACCTGGCCCGGATGTTCAACAGCGAGCGGCTGGCGTACCTGAGGAACTTCGGCGAGTCCTGGGGCTACCTGCCCGGCGGCTCCGCGGTGGTCTTCACCGACAACCACGACACCCAGCGCGACGGCGGCGTGCTGACCTACCGCGACCGCGGCGAGTACGCCCTCGCGAACGCCTTCATGCTCGCCTGGCGGTACGGCACCCCGGCGGTGATGTCGAGCTACACGTTCAGCAACAAGGACCAGGGCCCGCCCTCGGACGCCGGCAACAGGACGTCGAACACCACCTGTTACTCGGGCTGGGAGTGCGAGCACCGCTGGCGGGTGATCGCCAACATGGTCGGCTTCGCCAACGCCACCCAGGGCGCCGCCGTCGCCAACTGGTACGACAACGGCTGGCAGCACATCGCGTTCAGCCGGGCCGGCAGGGGCTACCTGACCATCAACGACGAGGACGCCGCGATCAGCGGCCGCTCCTACTACACGGGCCTGCCGGCGGGCCGCTACTGCGACGTCATCCACGGCGACGTCAGCAACGGCTCGTGCAGCGGCCCGGTTATCACCGTGGACGCCAACGGTTGGTTCGCCGCCACCGTCAACGCCCACGACGCGATCGCCATCCACGTCGGGGCGAAGCTGTCCTGACCTCGCCGTCCGGCACCCGCACGAACCGGAGCCCCCCGCGCCGCCGTTTCGCGGCCCGGGGGGCCTCCTGCCCGTTTACAGTATTGATCGTGCTGTTTGACCGATTGTTCTCGCGCTGGACGCTCGGCTGGCTGCTCGCCGCGATCGGCGTACCGGTCCTGCTGGCGGCCGCGCTCCTGGTCGGGCGGAGCCTCACCGGGGGCCCGGCCCCGGCGCCGGTCGCCGGCGCACCCACCGCGGCGGTACCGCCCGCCCCGGACGAGCCGAGCCCCTCCCCCGAGGAGTCGGTGCCGGCCGCCGCACCCGCACCGGACGACCTGCCGGTGGTCACCTACGACCCGGCGCCCGGCGGGTTCCCGGCCGACGCCGGTCCGGCCGACACCCGCCCGCTGGCCGAGGGTGTCACGCCGACCCGCGAGGTGGCTGCCTACGACGCGCCGGGCGGCCGGCCACTGGCCTTCCTCGCCCCCACCATCAGCGGCGTCGAGCTGACCATGCCGATCGTCGAGCGGCGGGTGGGCTGGACCGCCGTCCTGCTTCCCTCGGCCAACCGGCGGATCGCCTGGCTGCCGGCCGGCGGCTGGAGCATCGTGGCGCTGCGCGACCAGGTCGTGGTGGAACGCCGCCCGCACCGGCTCACCTGGTACCGGGACGGCCGCGCCGTGCGCTCCTGGGAGGTGAGCCTCGGCATGGCCGGCCAGCTCACCCCGCTCGGCCGCACCTTCGTGCTGGGCCGCACCCCGCCCCCGCAGGACGTCTACGGCGGGGTGGACATCTTCGCCCTCGGCGCGATCCCCGACGACCCGGACGCGGTGCCCACCGGGCTGCGCGGCGCGCACATCGGACTGCACAGCTGGTACACCGACGCGACGCTCGGGAAGAACGTCACCAACGGCTGCATCCGGCTCACCCGCAGCGGCCAGCGGCAACTCCTCGCGGAGCTGCGCCCCGGCACCCCGGTCGTGGTGGTGGATGAGCTCCCCGCCCCGCCGGCCACCGCCTGAGCCGGCTCAGTCGCCGAGCAGCCAGCCGTTCTCCTCGGCCACCCGGACCGCGTCGGCCCGGTTCCGGGCGCCGGTCTTGCCGATCGCCGCGGAGAGGTGGTTGCGCACCGTCCCCTCGGAGAGGTGCAGCGTCGCCGCCAGCTCCGCCACCGTGCCGCCGCCGCGGGCGGTGCGCAGCACCTCGGTCTCCCGGTCGGTGAGCGGGCTCGGCCCGGTGGCCAGGGTCTCCGCGGCGAGCGTCGGGTCGACCACCCGCAGCCCGGCGTGCACCCGGCGGACCGCGTCGGCGAGCTGCCGGGCCGGGGTGTCCTTGACCACGAAGCCGTTCGCGCCCGCCTCCATGGCCCGGCGCAGGTAGCCGGGCCGGCCGAAGGTGGTCACCACCAGCACCCGGCAGCCGGGCAGCGCGGCCCGCAGGGCCGCGGCCGCCGCCACCCCGTCCAGGCCGGGCATCTCCACGTCCAGCAGGGCCACGTCCGGCCGGGTACGCAGCGCCTCCGGCACCACCTCGTCGCCCCGGCCCACCTCGGCCACCACGGTCAGGTCCGGTTCCAGCGAGAGCAGCGCGGCGAGCGCGCCCCGGACCAGCGCCTGGTCGTCCGCGAGCAGCAGCCGGATCGGCTCGGTCATCCGCTCGTCCCCTGTCCGTCGTCGGGCAGCGTCACCCGGAGCAGGAAGCCGCGCCCGTCGCGCGGGCGGCCGACGGTGACCGTGGCGTCCAGCCGCCGGGCCCGCTCCCGGAGCCCGACCAGGCCGTGGCCGGCCGCGTCCGGCTCGCCGGCCGGCCCCCGGCCGTCGTCGCGGATCTCCACGGCCGTCGGGTCGATCCGGATCTGGCAGCGCCGTGCCCCGCTGTGCCGGACCACGTTGGTGACCCCCTCGCGGACCGTCCAGCCGAACAGCTCGTCCCGCTCCGCCGGCAGCTCCGGCGCCGTCTCCGGCAGGTCCGCCGCGACGCCCGCGGCGGCCAGCGCCGAGCGGGCGCCGGCCAGCTCCGTCGCGAGGTTCACCCCGCGGTACGCCCCGACGGTGCCCCGCACGTCGGCCAGGGCCTGCCGGGCCAGCCGCTCGATGTCGGCGACCTCGGTGGCCGCCCGGGCCGGGTCCAGCTCCAGCAGCCGCCCGGCCAGCTCCGCCTTGACCGCCACCACGGTCAGCGAGTGCCCGAGGATGTCGTGCAGGTCCCGCGCCGTGCGGGCCCGCTCCTCGGTCACCGCGAGTCGGCGGATCTCCTGCTGGGCGCCCTGGAGTTCGGCGTTGCGCTGCGCGAGCCGGCTCACCCCGAACATGGCGAACGAGGCGAGCACGACGGCGAAGACCACGGTCCCCTCGGCCTCCCAGCCGGGCACCAGCGCCGCCGTGACCGGCGGGGTCAGCGCGGCCAGCACGACCACCACCAGGGACTCCCATATCGGGAGCAGGAACACCGCCGCGGCGGCCACGAAGACCAGTGTGGTCAGCCAGTCCCCCTCGGTGCCCGGTATGCCCGCGAGGCCGAGCGCGAGCAGCGCCGCGAGGATCGTCCACGCCCGACCGCGCGGGATGTTCCGGTGCGCCTGCCGCCGGCCGCGCGCCCACTCGAACACCCAGACGTAGAGCACGCCGAAGGCGACCAGGGTGACCGCGCCCAGCACCCGGCGCCACATTTCGGGTTGATGCAGGGCGGTGAGCAGCGGGATGTTGAGGAAGAACAGCCAGACCGCGGCCAGGAGCCAGCCGGTGATCCGCCAACGGCGGCTCATCGGCTGGCTCGGCTGGCGCGGCAGGCCCACGGTGAACACGCTAGCCTCCGCCGCCGCGCGTCAGACGCGGGTGGTGTCGCGGCGGAACAGCCGGGCCGCGCCGAGGCCGAAGAAGGCGGTCCAGGCGACCACGTTGCCGACGGCCGCCCAGTCCACACCGGCCCCGGTCAGCGGCGACCGGGCCAGCTCGCCGACCCCGTACACCGGGGTGAACTTGGCGATCTGCTGCATGGCGTGGGGCAGGATCTCAAGTGGGACGAACAGCCCGCCGAACATGGCCAGGATGGCCAGCGCCGGGCCCATGAACTGCATGACGTTCTCGGCCGGGGCGAGGTAGCCGACGAAGAGGCCCAGGGCGGCGAAGACCAGCGAGCCGATCCAGGCGGTCAGGCCGGACTCGATCCAGACGTGTGCCGGCAACCGCACCCCGGAGGCGGCGCCCACGGCGAACTCGACAAGCACGCCGAACAGGCCGAGCACCATGGCGGTGGCCACCTTCAGGGCCACGTACGCGGCCGGGCGCAGCGGGGTGAGCCGCAGCTGCCGGCTCCAGCCGAGCGCCCGCTCGGTGGCGACCGCCGCGCCGGCGCTGGTGGTGGCGACCATGGCCGCGTAGACGGCCAGGCTGATCATGATCCAGGCCGTGACGGGCAGGCCGTTGTCGAGGTTCTGCCCCTTCTGCGGCAGGCCGAAGAGCAGGAAGAACACCGCCGGCATGACCAGGATGAACACCAGTGTGCGGCGGTTGCGCAGCACCCGGCGGATCTCGATGGCGAGCACGGGGGCGGAGAAGCCGCCCAGGGCGGGGGGTCGGCGGGTCCCGGCCCGGTCGGGCGTGGTGGTGGCGGACGAGGCGGTGACGGTCATCTCAGGCTCCGGGTTCGGCGCGGTCGGCGGTCAGGCGGCGGCGGTCAGGGCGAGGAAGGCGTCCTCGAGGTTGCGCGAGGTGATCTCCAGGTCGCGGGCGTCGGTCCGGGTGAGCAGGTGCCGGGCGACCACGTCGGAGTCCTCGGTGTGGACCAGCACGGCGTCGCCGCGCACCTCGACGGACTGCACGCCGGGCAGCGCCGCGAGCGCGGTTTGGTCGGCGCCCGGGAGGGTGGCCCGGACCACGCGGCCGGCGGCCAGGTTCTTGATCTCGGCGGTGGTGCCGTCGGCGACCACCCGGCCCTGGCGGACCAGCACGATCCGGTCCGCGTACGCGTCGGCCTCGTCCAGGTAGTGGGTGGCGAACAGGACGGTCCGGCCGGAGCGGGCGTCGGCCCGGATGGCCTGCCAGAAGTCCCGCCGCCCCTCGACGTCCATCCCGGTGGTCGGCTCGTCGAGCACCATGAGGTCGGGGTCGGGCAGCAGCGCCAGGGCGAAGCGCAGCCGCTGCTGCTGGCCGCCGGAGCACTTGCCCACCGCACGGTCGGCGATGTCGGCGATGCCGGCCCGCTCCAGCACCTCGGCCGCCGGCCGGGACTGGCCGTAGAAGTGCGCGGTCATCCGTACCGTCTCGGCGACGGTGAGGTCCTTGAGCAGGCCGCCGGTCTGCATGACGGCGGCGACCCGGCCGAGCCGGACGGCGTCGCCGGGCGTGCCGCCGAAGAGCCGGACGGTGCCGGTGTCCGGGCGGGCCAGCCCGAGCAGCATGTCCACGGTGGTGGTCTTGCCGGCGCCGTTGGGGCCGAGGAAAGCCACCACCTCGCCGGGTTCGATCCGGAGGCTGAGCCCGTCGACGGCGGTCACCGGGCCGAAGGTCTTGGTGAGTCCGGCCAGCTCGACGGCCGGTGGGGTGTCGGTCATGACAACGATGCTCCGGGGACCGGCGGGCCGGTCCCCGGAGCGCTCGTCACCTTCCGACCGTGACATTTGTCAGGAGGCCGGCGGTCAGTGGCCGCCACCGGCCCCCTCCCGGGCCCGGCGGGGCAGCAGGAACGCCCCGGCCACGGTGACCAGCAGCAGGCCCAGCTCGGCGAGGAGGGTGACCCGCACGGCGTGCGACACGGACTCGGTCAGCCCGTCGAAGAAGACCGTGCCGAGCAGCGCCACGCCGAGCGCGCCGCCGAGCTGCTGCACGGCGGTGAGCGTGCCGGACGCGGAACCGGTCTCCGCCTCCTCGACTCCGGAGAGCACGATGTCGAAGAAGGGCGCCATCACGAGGCCCATGCCGAAGCCGACCGCCAGCAGCGCGGGCGTCATCCGCCACGGGGTGACGTCGGCGCCGGCCACGGTGAGGGTCAGCAGCATCCCGGCGACGCCGGCCAGCACCACCCCGAGTCCGAGGTGGATGAGCCGCCGGCCGAGCCGCTGGGCCAGGCCGGCGCCCGCGAGCACGAAGGCGGCCACCATGCCGAGCGCCTGGGGCACGCCGGCCAGGCCCGCGCGCAGCGGGGACCAGCCGAGCCCGAGCTGGAGGTAGAGGCTGAACACCAGCGAGAAGCCGGCCAGCGCGGTGAAGAAGGCCAGTCCCGCGACCAGCCCGCCGGTGAAGGCGCGGCGGCGGAACAGGGCGGGCACCACGAGCGGGTCCCGGCCGGCCCGCTGCCGGCGCTGCTCGTAGCGGGCGAAGACCGCCAGCACGACCACCGAGCCGGCCAGCATGGCCCAGCTCCACGCCGGCCAGCCGAGCTCGCGGCCCTGCACGAGCGGGTGGACCAGCAGGAACACCGCGACCGACAGGAGCACGACGCCGGGCAGGTCGAGCCGGGTGGCGTGGCCGGGGCGGGAGGCCGGGAGGAACCGGGCCGCGCCGAGGGCGGCGAGCAGGCCGAGCGGCACGTTGATCAGGAAGATGGCGCGCCAGCCGGTGCCGCCGAGGTCGGCGTCGACCAGCCAGCCGGCCAGGATCGGCCCGCCGACGGCGGAGATCCCCATCACCGGGCCGAACGCGCCGAAGGCGGTGGCGAGCTGCTCCGGCGGGAACATCTCCTTGATGAGGCCGAGCCCCTGCGGGAGGAGCAGCGCGCCGAGCAGGCCCTGGGCCACCCGGGCGGCGATCAGCGTGCCGGGGCTGCCGGCGAGGGCGCAGGCCGCCGAGGCGGCGGTGAAACCGAGCACCCCGATCAGGAACATCCGGCGCCGCCCGTACAGGTCGCCGAGGCGGCCGCCGGTGACCAGGCCGACGGCCATGGCGAGGGTGTAGCCGGCGCCGATCCACTGGATGACGGTGGGCGAGCCGCCGAGGTCGGCCCGGATCGCCGGTCCGGCGAGGTTGGTGACGAGCACGTCGAGCAGGTCCATCACCTCGGCGGTGAGGATCACCGCGAGGGCGATCCAGCGCCAGCGGTGGCCGGCGGCCGGTGGCGCCGCGATCAGTTGGGTGGTCATGGGGTCCCCTGATTCCGAGCGAACACTGTTCGTGAACGAACACCGTTCTATCAACGAACTACGTTCGCGGCAAGTACTATGTTCGGGTCCCTGAACCGGAGGTCGTCCGTGAGCGAACAGCCCGCCCCGCCGTGGCGTACCCGGCCCCGCAGCCGGGCGCCCCGACAGCCGCTCAGCCAGCAGGCGGTGGTCGACGCCGCCCTCGCCGTGCTCAGCCGGGAAGGGCTGGGCGGGCTCAGCATGCGGCGGGTGGCCCAGGAGCTGAGCACCGGACCGGCCTCCCTCTACGCCCACGTCTCCGGGCGCGAGGAGCTGCTCGAACTGCTCGTCGACCGGGTCAGCGCGGACATCACCGTGCCCGAGCCCGACCCGGGCCGCTGGACGGAGCAGGTCCGCGAGGTGGCCCGGCAGGCGTACCGGGTCTACGCCGCGCACACCGACCTGGCGCTGGCCTCCCTGGCCACCATCCCCACCGGCCCGAACGCCCTGCGGGTCACCGACGGGCTGCTCGCCGTCCTCCGCAGCGGCGGCGTGCCGGCCCAGCAGGCGGCGTGGTTCCTCGACCGACTCTTCCTCTACATCGCCGGCGACGCCTACGAGGGCGCCCTGTACGCCGAGAAGGTCCGGGCCGCCGGTCAGGACCAGCCGACGTGGTGGGCCCGGATGCGCGAGCAGCTCAGCACGTACTACCGGAACCTGCCGGCGGCGCGGTACCCGCACCTGCGGGAGCATGTGGACGTGCTGCTCGCCGGCGACGGCGACACCCGCTTCGACTTCGGCCTCGACCTGCTGATCCAGGGCCTCGCCACCCACGTCCCGGGCGGGAGTGAGGGCGGCCCGGCCGGGTAAGCGGCGCCGACGTCACTCGTCGCGGCACCGGGAGGTCAGGGCATGAGCACACCGACGGCACGGGTCGACACCGTCGTGCTGATCCACGGGCTCTGGATGACCTCGCGCAGCTGGGAGCACTGGGTCGACCGCTACGCGGCGCGCGGCTTCCAGGTGCTCACCCCCGCGTGGCCCGGCATGGACCAGGACGTCGAGCGGCTGCGGGAGGACCCGACGCCGATCGCCGCGCAGCGGATCGCCGGCATCGTCGACCACTACACGGCGATCATCCGGAACCTGCCCCGGCCGCCGATCATCATGGGGCACTCGTTCGGCGGTCTCATCGCGCAGCTGCTGCTGAGCCGGGGCCTCGGCGCCGCCGTCGTCGGCCTGCACCCCGCGCCGGTGAAGGGCGTGCTGAAGCTGCCGCTCAGCACGCTGCGCTCCGGGTTCCCCATCCTGCGCAACCCGGCCAACCGGTACCGCGCCGTGGCGTTCAGCCCCGAGGACTTCCGGTACACCTTCGGAAACACGATCAGCCCGGAGGACTCCGACGCCGCGTGGGAGCGGTACGCGGTGCCCGCCGCGGGCCACGTCTTCTTCGAGGGGGCGTTCGCCAACCTGGACCCGACCTCGGCGACGGCGGCGGACACCAAACGGTCCGACCGGGCGCCGCTGCTGGTGACAGCCGGCGGCGAGGACCACGTGGTGCCGGCCTCGCTGGCGTCCTCCGTGGCCAACCTCTACCGGGGCTCGACGGCGATCACCAGCTACCGGGAGTTCCCGGGCCGGTCGCACTTCGTCGGCGGCGAGCCCGGCTGGGAGGAGGAGGCCGACTTCGCGCTGGAGTGGGCCGTGGAGGCGGCCAACGAGTATTCGCCGACCGTGGTCAGCACGGCCCCCAAGCGGCGCTGAACCGGGCCCCACGCCGCCCGGGTGTGGTTCCGGTGCGGACGGGTATGACGGGGTCATGAGGGCGAGCTTCCGGCTTGGCCGGATCGCGGGGGTACCCGTCGGGGTCAACTGGAGCGTCCTGGTCATCTTCGTGCTGATCGCGTGGGCGCTGTCCGCCAGCCAGTTCCCGCGCGCGTACCCGGGCCACTCGGTCGTGGCGTACGTGGCCGCCGGGCTTGCCGCCGCGGTGGTCTTCTTCCTCGGCCTGCTCGCCCACGAGGTGGCCCACGCGGTGGTCGCCAAGCGCAACGGCATCGAGGTCGAGGGGATCACGCTCTGGCTCTTCGGCGGCGTCTCCGAGCTGAAGGGCGAGGCCCGCGACCCGGGCGCCGAGCTGCGCATCGCCGGGGTGGGGCCATTGGTCAGCCTGATCATCGGGCTCTTCTTCGGCGCGATAGCGGTGCTGCTCGCCCTGGCCGGCTCGCACGGCCTGCTGCTCGGCGCGCTGTCCTGGCTGGCCGGCATCAACGTGCTGCTGGCCGTCTTCAACGTCCTGCCGGCCGCCCCGCTGGACGGCGGCCGGCTGCTGCGCGCGGCGGTGTGGAAGGCCACCGGCGACCGGACGAAGGCCTCCGTGGTGGCGTCCCGGGCCGGCTGGGTCCTCGGCGCCCTGCTGATCGGGCTGGGGCTCTGGCAGTTCCTCGCCGGCAGCGGGGTGGGCGGGCTCTGGCTCGCGCTCATCGGCTGGTTCCTGATCGGTGCCGCCGGCGCGGAGGAGCGCCAGGCCCGGATGGGCAGCGCGCTGCGCGGCATCCGGGTCGCCGACGTGATGACACCGCAGCCGCAGACCGCCTCCGGGGAGATGACCGTCGCCGACTTCGTCGACCACTACCTCTTCGCGTACCGGCACTCGGCGCTGCCGCTGGCCGACGAGGGGCGGCCGATCGGGCTGGTCACCCTGGACCGGGTCCGCGGCGTCCCGGCCGACCGGCGCGCCGCGACCACCCTGGCCGAGGTCTCCTGCCGGGCCGACGAGCTGGTGCTCGCCAGCCCGGACGAGCAGCTCAACGACCTGCTCCCCCGGCTCAGCCAGTGCGCCGACGGCCGCGCGCTCGTGGTCACCGACCACCGGCTGGTCGGGATCGTCTCGCCCAGCGACATCAGCCGGGCGGTGCAGCGCGGCAGCATGCGCGAGCAGACGGCGGCCGGCCGCTCCTAGCCGTCGCCCAGCAGGCCGCGCAGGTGCGCCCGGGTCCAGGCCGCGATGGTGAACGAGTCGGTGAGGACCCCGTCCCGGATGAGCGCGCCGACCTCGGCCGGCGGGCAGCGCCGCAGGGCCCGGATGCCCTCGCGCGCGTCGGGCTCCCCGACCGCCGCCACCTCCGCCAGGAAGAGCCGGACCTCGTCGGTGGAGGTGCCGGTGTCCGGGTGCAGCACGCCCAGGTCGACCAGGCGGACGACCTCCGCGCCGATTTCCTCGCGCAGCTCCCGGGTCGCCTGCTCCTCGGCCGGCACACCGGGCTCGCCGAACCCGCGCGGCGCCTCCAGGTGCCAGCGCCGGGTCGCGTGCCGGAAGTGCTCGATCAGCACCACCGCGCCGTCGAGCACCGGCAGGAGCACGACCCCGTACGTGCCGCCCATCGAGATCGCGCGGATGTAGGTGCCGAGCGCGCCCCCGGGGAACCGGACCGGGTCCCGCAGCAGGGTGAGCCACTCGTCCTGGTACGCGACCCCGCTGCGGCCCCACTCCTCGGGCAGGCCCCGCGCGCGCAGCGCCTCGACCTTGGCCCGTTCCGCGGCGGCCACCTCGGCGGGATCGTCCAGGATCTCCACCGCGGCGCCCGGCGGGTTGACGAACAGTTCCGGCAGCCGGTCGCGCAGCTCCCGGTAGCGGAGGTCGTCGGCAGCCGCACTCATTCGCCCTCCCGGGGCCGGTCGATGTTCGGTTCGGAGTCACGTTCGACGTCGCCGTCGACCAGCGGGAAGCCGCCCTCCCGCAACCGGGCGACGAGTTCCCGCCAGTTCTCGCGGGCCCGCTCCAACCGCACCCGCATGACGTCGATGCCGGTGGCCAGCTCGTTCTCGGCACGGCGCTGGTCGCGGCCCACGACGGCGAAGCGGAGCACCGCGTCGGTGCCCCGGGAGGCGACCTCGGTGGCCACGTCGCCGATGACCTCCAGCCGGGGGTCGCCGTCGTAGATGACCGAGGCGGAGGCGCCGAGGACCTCGATGGTGATCCGGACGACCGGCTGCCAGATCCGCATCCGGCTGCGTCGCCGCTCGCCCACGATGTCCGCGAGCCGGCCGGCGAGGGCGAGGTAGCGGTCGTACACCAGCTGGCCGCGGGCCACGAAGTCGGTCGGGTCGTCGAGCAGCGCCTCCAGCGCGACCAGGTAGCTGCGCCACTCGTCGGTGTCCCGCGCCTGCCGCACGTGGGCCAGTTCCAGCCCGGTCAGGTCGATCCGCAGCGGGAACTGGGCCAGGTCGAAGGCCTGCGGCCGGAGCGTCCGGAGCAGCTCCACGAGCTGCTCCAGGTCGGCCCGCGGTGCGCCCTCCTCGGTCGGGCGGGCCGCCCGCACCGGCGGCCGCTCCTGCAGGGCGGTGCGCCGCAGCGAGTCGGTGGGGATCAGCGCGAAACGCTCCACCGCGTCGGGCACGGTGGTGTTGTACCGCAGGTCGATGAGCTGCTTGAGCTCCGCCACGAGCGGCGCCGACCGGAAGCGGCCCTGCGCCGGGTCGCTGCCCGGCTCGACGAGGAACTGCCGGTAGAACCCCTCCCGGTCGGCCCGGTCGGTGTCCGCGGCCCACAGGGTCACCTCCCGCAGCCGCTCCCGCAGCGCCGGGATGCTCTCCTCGTCGAGACCGAGGTCGCGGCGCAGCGCGTCGAGGTTGAAGCCGCGCACCTGCAGCAGGAAGCGGTGGAACTCCTCGAACATCAGTCGCTGGGTGCACTCCTCGTTCTCGGCGTCGTCCCAGCTCAGCCGGAGGCACCGGATGTGGTCGAGGTCGTCGAGCAGGCTCCGCCAGGCGTCCCAGCCGACCCGGTCGACGGTGAACCGCGGCTCGTCCGCGGGCGAGCCCTCGCGGAGCAGGAAGGGCACCAGCACGCTCTCGTGCAGCAGGGCCCGGACCGCGTCGCGTTGCGGCCCGCGCGCCGCGAAGTCCTGGTAGACGACCGGGTTGTTGAAGAAGTACGCCCGGTTGACGATGACCTGCTCGGCGTTGAGGATCGAGCGGAGGTACTCGGCCCGCGCGTCCTGCCGGCGCCGGCGCTCCACCTCGGCGTAGGAGAGCCGCCGGCTCACCATGTGCTCCAACAGGTCGCGGGTGACCCACTGGTTGTCCAGGCACTGGGCGACGACGCTGATCCGGGACAACGCCCGGTTGTCGACGCGGATCAGCCCGCCCGGCCCGGAGGTCTCCTGCACCATCTTCTCCCTCACCGCTGTCCACCGTGGATGGTCGGCCCATAGGCTACGGGTGACCCGCGGGTAGGTCAGTATCGCGGGAAGTAACGGTCCAGCAACGCGGTGCGGAACTTGCCGGCCGGGTCGAACTCGCGCAGCAGGGCGCGGAAGTCGCCGTGGCGCGGATAGCAGGCGGCCGGGTCGCGAGTGAACAACTTGCCCCAGTGCGGGCGCGCGGCGAACGGAGCGAGCCGCTCCTCCACCTCGGCCAGCACCGGCGCCACCGCCGCCGGGTCGCCGATCCAGGTGAAGTGGACGGCCAGGCTGTCCCGCTCGTGGTTCGGGCTGAGCCACAACCCGTCGGCGGCCACCGTACGCAGCTCGCAGACCTGGAGCACCGCGGCGATCCGCTCCGCCGCCGGGTCGAGCGCGGCCAGCGCCGCGGCGGCGTCGGAGCGGGCCACGTGCCACTCGGACTGGAGCTCGTCGCCGCTGCTCGGGGTGAAGCCGAGCCGGAAGTGCGGCAGCCGCTCGTGCCACGTCCCGGGCGCGCCGAACTGGGCCGTGCAGACCTCCCCCGGCATCCCGGGCACCGGGTGCTGGGGCGTGTCGGCCGCGCGGGTGTCCAGCCAGTCCGCCGGGGGCGGCGGCTGGTCGGCCAACTGCTTGATCCACACCTGGTCGAACCGCGGCGACCGCCAGCCGGTGAAGACGCTCACGCTGTACGCCGCGTCGAGGGCGGCGTCCAGCGCCGCACGGGGCAGGCCGAGCCGGACGTACTGCCGCACCGCGAAGGTGGGCACCACGTCGAGGGTGAGCCGGGTGACCACGCCCAGCGCGCCGAGATGGACCACCAACCCGGCGAACCGGGGGTCGGCGCGGTCCACCGTGAGCAGGTCGCCGTCGGCGGTGACCAGTTCCAGCGCGGCCACGGCGGTGGCCAGGTTGCCGTTGGCCGGTCCGGAGCCGTGCGTGGCGGTGGCGACCGCCCCGGCCACCGAGATGTGCGGCAGCGACGCGAGGTTCGCCAGGGCGTACCCCTCGGCGTGCAGCGCGGTGGCCAGGTCGCCGTAGCGCAGGCCGGCCGCGACGGTGACGGTGCCCCGGTCGCGGTCGAGCGCGACGGCCGGCGGCAGCCCGGCCACCGACACCTGCTCGCCGGTGGTGTCGCCGAGCCGGTTGAACGAGTGCCCGGTGCCCACCGCCCGGACCCGGTCCGCGCCGGCCACCAGCCGGCGCAGCTCGTCCAGGGTGGTGGGCTCGTGGCGGGCCCGGGCCGACCAGGTGACGTTGCCCGCCCAGTTCGTGCCGGTCATGCCGCGGCCTTGCCAGCGTGCGGGGTGCGGGCGTCGGTGAACCGCTCGCCCACAAAGCGGACCAGCGCCGCCGTCACCTCGTCGGGGCTCTCCCGCACCTGCCGGAGGTCGAGCAGCTCGACGGCGGGACGGCCGTCGCGCGGGTGCCGGGCGGTGACCCGCGGGCCCGGCGGCAGCCCGGCCGCGGGCACGCCCACGAGGCGGCCGGCGTCGTCGAGGGCGAGCGCCGCGAACTGCTCCCAGCGGTACGTCCCGCGCAGGCCCGGCCGGCGCACCTCCAGCCCCTCCGGCCCGAGCACGCAGCGGAACGGCCGCAGCGCGCCGACCAGCACCGCCACGCCGACCGCCACGACGCCCAGGGCGACCAGCATCCGCAGCACCGGCCCGTCGCCGGCGACGGCGAGCACCATCACCCCACCCGCCACACAGACGAGGGCCAGCGGCAGGGCCCCTCGGTTCCGGTGCAGCTCCATGTCGTTCCTCCCCGGTTCCCGTCGCCGGTGTCCGCGTGCATCATCCGCCAAACGCGCAAGGCGTGGTTGCCCCGCCGCCGGGTAGGGAACCCTGTGGGCATGAGCAGCTACCGCGACCCGACCCTCCGGGGCGACGTGCACCCGTCGGAGGAGGAGATCGACCCGACCGGCGTGGGTCCCGACCCGGCCGGGGCGGCGTACGCCACGGCCCCGGTCCCGGCGCCGACCCCGACGCCGGAACCCGAGCCCGACCCGATCCCCCGGCCGGGGCCGCCGCCCCGGGCCGCCGGAGGACGGTCGATCGTCACCCGCCACCTGGACGGGTCGGTCGAGGTGGTGACCGACCTCGACGGCGACGGGGTGGCCGACGTGGTGCGGGTCGACCTGGACGGCGACGGCGTCCCCGACGTGACGTACCTGGACAGCGACCGGGACGGCCGGCTCGACACGGTACGCCGGGGCCCGGCCGGCTGAGCGGTAACGCTCACCCGCCGCGCCGGCCGGCCGCGACCCCGGGTCACACCTGCCGCATCACCTCGGCGGCGACCAGCTCCAGGTGGTCCAGGTCGGCCAGGTCGAGCACCTGGAGGTAGACCCGCTCGCTGCCGATCTCCGCGTACCGGCCGAGCTTGTCGACGACCTCGGCGGGCGTGCCGGCCGCGCCGTTCTCGCGCAGTTCCGCGGGCTCCCGCCCGATGGCCGCGGCGCGCCGGGCCACCTCGGCGTCGTCCCGCCCGCAGCAGAGCACCAGCGCGTTGGACCAGGTCATGCTCGACGCGTCCCGGCCGGTCTCGGCGCAGGCCTCGCGGACCCGCTGGAACTGCGCGGCCGAGTCCTCGACCGAGGCGAACGGCAGGTTGAACTCGTCGGCGTACCGGGCGGCGAGGCGGGGCGTCCGCTTCGGTCCCATGCCGCCGAGCAGGATCGGCGGGCGGGGCTGCTGGACCGGCTTGGGCAGCGCCGGGGAGTCGCTGACCGGGTAGTACTTGCCGGGGAAGTCGAAGGTCGAGCCGGCCGGCGTCGCCCAGAGCCCGGTGATGACCGCGAGCTGCTCCTCCAGCCGGTCGAACCGCTCGCCCAGCGGCGGGAACGGAATGCCGTACGCCGTGTGCTCCTCGGCGAACCAGCCGGTGCCGATGCCCAGCTCCACCCGGCCGCCGCTCATCTGGTCGACCTGGGCGACGGTGATGGCGAGCGGGCCGGGCAGCCGGAAGGTGGCCGCCGTCATGAGGGTGCCGAGCCGGATCCGCGTGGTGTCCCGGGCCAGGCCGGCGAGGGTGGTCCAGGCGTCGGTCGGACCCGGATCGCCGCTCATCGAGCCCATCTTGAGGTAGTGGTCGGAGCGGAAGAAGGCGCCGAAGCCGGTCTCCTCGGCGCGGCGCGCCACGGCGAGCAGCTGGTCGTAACTGGCGCCCTGCTGGGGTTCGGTGAAGATCCGCAGTTCCATGCCCCGAGCATAGAAAGCGGGCGGACCCGCCGTGTGCGCGGCCCGTATTCCTTGACAGGCATATGAGCACTGGGGCATATTGTGGACGTGTCCGGGGATGCCTTCGCCGTGCTGGCCGAGCCCACCCGACGCCGCATCCTCGACCGGCTGCGCCGGGCGGAGAGCAGCGTCGGCGATCTCGTGGCCGCGCTCGGCATGAGCCAACCGGCCGTCTCCAAGCACCTGAAGGTGCTCCGGGAGGCCGGCCTGGTGAGCTGCCGCACCGCCGCCCAGCAGCGGATCTACCGGCTCGACGTCCGCCCGCTCCGCGCCGTGGACGACTGGCTCGGGCCGTACCGGCGGATGTGGGCCGACCACCTCGACGCCCTGGAACGCCATCTCGACAGTGAGGAGTGACCATGGATCGCGACAGCTTCCGGCCCGGCCCGCTCGCCGACGTCTCCTGGTCGCCGGCCGGCGACCGGTGGGACCTGGTCCTCGTCCGCGACCTGCGGCACCCGCCGGCCAGGGTGTGGGCGGCGCTCACCGAGCCGGACCGGCTCGCCCGGTGGGCGCCCTTCCTCGCCGACCGCGACCTGGCCACGCCCGGGGCGGTCACGCTGACCACCGTCGACGGCGACCGGCGCTGGCCCGCCCCGGCCACCGTGCGGCACGCCGAGCCGCCCACCCTGCTGGAGTACACCTGGGGCGACGGTCTGCTCCGCTGGGAGCTGGCCGGCACGGAGGACGGCACCCGGCTGACGCTGCGGCACCGCTTCGACGACCGCGCGCTGGGCGCCAGCATGGCCGCCGGCTGGCACCTCTGCCTCGACGTGGCCGGCCACCTGCTCGACGGCGACCCGGTCGGCCCGATCCGGGGCGCCGAGGCCAAGGAGTTCGGCTGGGACGAGCTGCGGGCCGCGTACGACGAGCGCCTGACGGACTGACGGGTCAGCGGGTGGCCGCCGGCGCGTCCGGCAGGGTGATCGCGGTGGCCGCGCGCCGGATCGGCTCGGTGACGCGGCGGATCATCCGCTCCCGGCCGGGCAGGCGCGGCATGAGCCGCAGCATCAGCGTCTGGAACCGGATCTGCGCGGCCGAGGAGAGCACCATCCCCTTGAGGTTGCGCTCGGCCAGCAGCTGGTTCGCCGTCACGAACGGGCGCATCCGCCGCTCGTACCCGGCGAAGCCGGCCACCGGATCCCCGCCGGCCTCGGCCAGCGAGGCGGCCAGCACGTACGCCCCGACCAGCCCGAGGCTGGTGCCCTGCCCGGAGGCGGGCGACGGGCCGTAACCGGCGTCGCCGACGAGCCCGACCCGGCCGGTGGACCAGCGGTCCATCCGCACCTGGCTCATGGGCGCGACGTAGAGGTCCGGCGCGTCGGCGCTCGCCGCGAGCAGCTCGGGCACCCGCCAGCCGGCCCCCTCGAACGCCCGGGCCAGCACGGCCCGCTGGGCGGGCAGGTCCCGGTGGTCGGGTTCCTCGGCGGGCGACGGGAAGAGGAACAGCGCCCGGGCGTCCGGCGCCCCGGCGGTGCGGTAGACCCCGACGGTCCGGCCCGGCGCCGGGTGCATCAGCTCGACCCGCTCCTCGCCGAACTCGGCCGGGACGGTGCAGATCGCGATGTGGTGCCCGAGCGGGCGCAGGTGCGCGGCGGCGGGGCCGAACGCGAGCCGGCGTACGGTCGAGTGCAGCCCGTCGGCGCCGACCACCAGGTCGAAGCGGCGGCGGCCGCCCCCGGCGAAGGTCACGTCCACCCCGTCGGCGGCCGGATCCAGCGTGGCGATCGAGTCGCCGAAGAGGTATTCCACGTCGCCGGTCGCCTCGACGAGCAGCCGGGCCAGATCCCCGCGCATGACCTCGGCGTCGTCCCCCTCCCGGCCGCCGAAGAGCGCGGCGTCCATGGTGGCCAGCTGCGCGCCGGACGCGTCGAGGAAGCGGGCGGACCGCATCCCGGTGTCGCGGCGGCGCACCTGCTCCAGCAGGCCCATCCGGTCCAGCACGGTCAGCGCCACACCGCGGACGTCCACCTTGTAGCCCCCGTCGCGCAGCGCCGGGGCGCGCTCGACGACGGTCGGCCGGAAGCCGTGGCGGCGCAGCCACCAGGCGAGCGTGGGGCCGGCGACACCGGCGCCGGAGATCAGCACATCAGTCATGCCACTGACGGTACAAGTGTGTTAGACGTTTGTGCAAGACATTTGTTCAAGGAATCAGCTAGGCTGCTCGGCATGGGAAATCGGGAGGACCTGCTGGCCGGGGCCAAGCGCTGCCTCATGGAGAAGGGCTACGCGGCCACCACGGCCCGGGACGTGGCCAGCGCCGCCGGCACCAGCCTGGCCGCCATCGGCTACCACTTCCGCACGACGAAGGCGCTGCTCAACGAGGCGCTCGTGGAGGCCATGGCCGAGTGGGGCGAGGAGCTGGAACGCGCCCTCGCCGAGGACGCCGGGCCGGACGCCACGCCCGAGCAGCGCTTCGAGGCGGCGTGGGAGCGGATCATCGAGTCGTTCACCCGGCTACGGCCGCTGTGGGCCGTCCAGTTCGAGCTGATCGCGCAGCTCGACCGGGCGCCCGAGCTGCGGGAGGCGTTCACCGGCGTCACCCGCCAGGCCCGGCTCGGGCTGGCCGAGGTCTTCCACCGGCTCGACCCGGGCCTCGACGAGTCGACCGCGCTCGCCCTCGGCGCCTTCCACCAGGCGCTGATCGGCGGCGTCGCGGCCCAGTGGCTGGTCGACCCGGCGGCGGCTCCCTCGGCGCGGGAGCTGACCCGGGCGCTGCGGGTCCTTGCCGCCGACTTCCGCGGCGGTCAGGGCTGAGGCGACCCCGAGCAGCCGAACCGGCCCGCCGGACCCGCCGGCAGGCCCGCTGTCATCCCGCGCGCCGCCGGCGCAGCAACGCCGCGCCGCCGCCGACCACCGTCGCCCCGATGGCGGTGCCGATGGCGACCAGCGCCGCACCCACCGCCCAGAGCCCGGTGTCGTCCGTCGACGCGGCCCGCGCCGCCCAGGCCGCGGTGAAGGCCACCGTCATCACCGGCGCCACCAGCCACGGGCTCCAGAACCAGCCGCCCACGGCGGCGATCACGAGCAGGGTGAGCACGGCGGCGGCCACCTGCCACACGGCGTACGGGCCGCTGGTCGCGCCGGTCTCCGGATCGACCGTGTAGCCCGACTCCCAACCCAGCCAGGCCCACCAGGCACCGACGGTCGCGGCCGCCAGGAGCAGGCCGCCGAGCAGGGTACGCGTCGTCTTCGTCACGGCCCGATCCTGCCGGGTCGCCACGGTCGCGCGAATGAGCATGCGTACTCGGTCGGGGGCCTGGTCATTCGAGGGTCCAGCGCACGTGGGGCGGCCGGACCCGGGCGCAGATCGGCCCGCCCTGGGCGTCCGTCAGCCCGAGCCGGCCCACCAGCACACCGGCACCGTCGTGGCCGGCCCGGAGCAGCTCGGGCGGGACGTCACCGAACAGGAGCTTCGCCCGGCGGAACATCTCGAAGCGGTCGTCCGTGACCGCACCCCAGCTCAGGTAGAGGAAGCGCGCCCCCGGCCGGCCGTGCACCCACGGCCCGCCCACGTCGAGCAGGTCGTCCACCTCACGGCTGGTGACCTCGCACCGCCAGGCCGCCTCCTGCGCGTCGACCGGGACCCGGTCGACCACCTCGGCCCCGCGCTGCATCCCCACGTGCACGTTGCGGAGCCGGAGCAGGTCCGCCTCGGTGCCGGCGCGCCGACCCGGCAGGTCGCCGCCCTCGATCCGGATCAGCATCCTCCGACTCTAGGGCGGTCCACGACGGGTGCGGAACGGGTTCGACGGCGGCGTCGGGGCGGATCTCCTCGTCGGGCTCCCGCGCGGCCGGGCTGGCTGGAACGATCGCGAGATGATCTCCCTACCTCGATCCGACGACCTGGCGCCCCCGGGTCCCGCCCACCGGCCCGGCCGGGGCGGTCCGGTGAGTCCCGGCCCGCCTCTCCCCCGGGTTCTCGCCGACGAGGACCTGGCCGGCTTCACCGCCGGCCAGGTCCTGGCGGTCACGAAGATCCTGACGATGATCCTGACCCTGCCCCAGTCGGCCGCCCGCCGGGTCGACGCGCTCGTGGTAGCCGTCGGTCAGGGCGAGGAATGGCGTCTCACGCACGCGATCCGCAGCTGGGAGGCCAACCCGGCGGTGTCCCATCTTCTGGTGGCGAACGGTAACCCGGACGAACGGACCTACGTCGACATCACGCTCGACTACCTGCGGAGCCTCGGCCTTCGTCGCACCGACGGGGTCCACCTCCAGGCCGAGCCGGCCGCCCACACCGCGGTGCAGGCCGCGTGGATCGTCAGCCAGGTCCGGGCCCGCGGCATCACCAGCCTCGCCCTCGCCGTCTCCCCCTACCACCTGGCCCGCGTCTACCTCACGGTCCTCAAGGCCCTCACGAAGGCCGGAGTCCGCGTTCCCATGATTCCGCTGCCCGTGGCCGTCTCCCCCGACACGCCCGTCCCGGAAACCGGAGCGACCGCCTACGACCTCGTACCCGGCGAGATCAAACGCATCCTCACCTACATGGAGGACGGGTGGGTCGCCACGCCAGAGGAGGTGCGGCAGTACCTCCAGTGGCTCTGGAGCCACCGGGCTTCCTTGCTGGTCCGTACCTGCGAGTCGGACACGTCAGCCGACCGCTCGTGCCCATGAGTTGCTCCTGGACGACGACGGTCTGGAATGCTGCGGCCATGCCGTCCTTCTGGGTCTGGTGAAGCACGCGACCTTCGTGGAGAAGGTCTGGTTCGATCAGGCCGTGACGGGCCGGTCGCGCGCGGAGATCGGCATCCCGGTGAGGTCGGAAGAGTCGTTCGTCCTCGATGGCGGCGACACGATCACCACCATCCAGCACGCGCACCGCGAAGCCTGCGAAGCATCCCGCCGGGCGGCGTCATCCCTGGGTCTGGACGACATCCTCCGAGAGCAGATCGTCAACGAGTAGTGCGCGGGCGTCCGCCCATGCCGCTGGCCCGGGCCGACCGATCGCACCGGGTCGGGTGAGGAAGGCGGGGTCGCGAATGCGGTGATGACCGTCGGCCTGTCGATGTTCGGCGATTCGGCTCCTGCCGGGAACCTGCCGGATGACCAAGACTGAAGCGATGTCTCACGATATCCGGGCTGCGCCGCGTACCCAGGTGACCGTCGCCGCCGCGCTCATCGTCGCCGGCGTGCTCGTCCTCCTCGTTCCCGCCGGTGACGAGGGTCGGGTCCTCGTGCCGGTCAGCGAAGGTCACGGGCTGTCCGCCGTCGACGGGGTCGGCGCCGCGCTGCTGGCGGTGGGCGGCACCTGGCTGGAGGTGCTCGTGGTACGGCGCCTCCCGTACCTCGCCCTGCCCCCGCGGGGCATGTTCGGACTCGGCCTGCTCGCCGGCCTCGGCGTGGGCCTCCTGATCGCCTCGGTCTTCTCCGGATTCTTCTGGTGGTGGGCGATCGGTGCCGCCGCACTGGGCGTTGCCGCCCTCGTCCTCGTGCCCCTCACGGCACGCCGTTCGGAGTCGTGAGCACCCGGCCGGTAAATGACTGGACGGGAGGATGCCCGGACCAGTAGCTTGCAGCTGCCCGTGACACCGCCCGAGGAGGTGAGACCCATGAACGTATCGATGTGGGTGCTCCCCATTCCCGTCGCGGCAGGGCGATCGACGTAGGTGTCGCCGGGAGCGCCTCGCCACCACGGCACTCCCGAAAGGCCTCACCTGTGCACTCTCCGCATTTCACCGCCGCGCCGTCGCCGACCGGTACGGCCCAGCACGACTCCACCGACGGCGCGTCCCCCGGGTACGACGTGATCATTGCGGGGTGCGGGCCGACCGGTGCCATGCTGGCCGCCGAGCTGCGGCTGCACGACGTGCGGGTACTCGTCCTCGAGCAGGAAACCGAGCCCGCGTCGTACGTCCGCATCGTCGGCCTGCACATCCGCAGTATCGAGCTGATGGCGATGCGCGGGCTGCTGGAGCGCATTCTCGAACGCGGAAGGCGACGTCCGGCCGCCGGCTTCTTCGCCGCCATCGACAAGCCCGCGCCCACGGGCCTGGATTCCGCGTACGCCTACCTGCTGGGCATCCCGCAGCCGGTCATCGTCCGCCTGCTCGAGGAGCATGCGATCGGACTGGGTGCGCAGGTCCGGCACGGTTGCGCGGTGGCCGGTTTCGCGCAGGCCGGCGACGGTGTGACCGTCGAGCTGGCCGGCGGGGAACAGCTGCGTACGCGCTATCTCGTCGGCTGTGACGGCGCGCGAAGTACGGTGCGCAAACTGCTCGGCGTCGGCTTCCCCGGCGAGCCCTCGCGGACCGAGACGCTGATGGGCGAGATGGCAGTGGGTGTGCCGCCGGAGGAGATCGCCGCCAAGGTGACCGAGATCCGCGCGACCGACAAGCGATTCAGCTTCGGGCCCGCGGGCGTCGGGGTCTACCGCGTCGTGGTCCCCACCGCGGGAGTCAGCGGCCGTGCGGAACCGCCCACGCTTGAGGACTTCCAACAGCAGCTGCGCGCCATCGCCGGGACCGATTTCGGCGTGCACTCCCCGCGCTGGTTGTCCCGCTTCGGGGATGCCACCCGGCTGGCCGAACGGTATCGGGTGGGGCGGGTGCTGCTGGCCGGCGACGCGGCGCACATCCATCCGCCCGTCGGCGGGCAGGGCCTCAACCTGGGCGTTCAGGACGCGTTCAACCTCGGCTGGAAGCTGGCCGCACAGGTCCGTGGCTGGGCGCCGGACACCCTGCTGGACACCTACCAGGCCGAACGCCACCCGGTCGCCGAGGACGTGCTGGACAACACCCGCGCCCAGATGGAACTGCTGTCCGCCGGATCGGGGCCGCAGGCCGTGCGCAGGCTGCTCACCGAGCTGATGGACTTCGACGAGGTGAACCGCCACCTGCTGGAGAAGATCACGGCGACCGGCATCCGCTACGACTTCGGCCCGGGCCCCGACCTGCTCGGCCGGCGCCTGCCCGACATCGACGTGAAGCAGGGCCACCTCTACGGCCTGCTGCACGGCGGCCGCGGCCTGCTGCTGGACCGCACCGAGCGCCTGACCGTCGGCGGCTGGTCGGACCGCGTCGACCACCTCGCGGACCCCACCGCGGCACTGGATGTTCCGTGCGTCCTGCTACGCCCCGACGGCCACATCGCCTGGATCGGCGACGACCAGCGGGACCTGGACGACCACCTCACCCGCTGGTTCGGCAGGCCGGCCACCTGATTCCGTCGACCCTCGCCGTCACCTGCTGCGTACCCGATCCGATGGACGAAAACCTTCGCCGCTACGGCCTGCAGCCGTCCTCCGCCGACCTGCCGCACATCCGCGAGACACTTCGAGCCGAAGCCGACCTTGAACAGCAGGACCAGGACACAGAGCTCATGAAGCTGTGCTGCCTGCAGCTGTTCAACGCCGGCCAACTGAGCGACGTGCTCGTCATCTGGCAAGCCAAGGAATCGAGCTGGGACGCCCACTGCTCCATCGACGTCCAACTGCTCTGCGGAGCAGGACTGGACGCCACCAAGGCGCACCTGGCGGCCGACGGCTCCGAGGAGGCGGCAGAAGCGCTCCGCTACCTGCTGGAGTGCGAAGCCGCCGGCGACTTCGACGCCTTTTCCGTAGCCGAGGAAGCCCGGTGGAGAGCCGGCTACTACCTGGACTGACCAAAGGCCCAGTCCGAACGTCAGGCATGGGGTGGGACCAGACACGCCTCGAGCTCGGGAAGTCGGCCGAACAGTTCGGGGAGGCCGCGCACTCCGTTGCGCACGGACTCGTGCGACGGGGCGAGGTCAGGGCCGGTGCTGGCCTCGACACCAGCGAGGCAGCGGAGGATGTTCCACCTGGTGAACCCCAGCCAGCCGCCGATCATGAACACGAACCAGCTTGGACCCGACGGCGGCAGCGCTCCGCCTCCGGCGACGTAGCCGTCGAGGACCGAGCGGAAGATGGCCGGCTCGATGTCGTCGAAGCCGGGTCCCTTCGCGAGGCTCAGCGCCGTCGAGCCGAGCTCGCCCGCCAGGTCGAGCATCCCCGAGAGTTCCCAGTCGAGCACCATCGGCCGACCTTCGCGAGCGAGCAGGTTCCACGGATGGATGTCCCGGTGGGTCAGCACGACGGGGCCTGGCCGCTCGCAGGTGTCGACGAAGTGGGCAATCGCGAGGAACGTCTCGACCCGGGAGGTGAGTTCGCCGGCCCACGGCTGTCCGGTCGCCGCCGCCCGCTCAGCGAGTTCGGGCCAGTCCCGTGGCGTCGGGTCCTCGATCGAGACGTGGGTCCAGGCGACGTCGAGTGCGTGGATGCGCGCGAGAATCTCACCGATCTCGAACGCGTACGCCGGCGACACGGGTGCTTCGGGCATCTTCTCGCCCTCGACCCACCGGTGCACGAGCGTCTGGTGGTCGGCCGAGATGGGCTCCGGCATCGGGATGCCGGCAGCGAAGGCCGCCCGCTCGAACCTGAACACATCCTCGGCGCGGTAGGTCCAGCGGCGATCGAGGAGGTTCAACTCCTTCACCGCGAATGACCCCTGGTCGGTGTCGAGCCGGTACAGGCGGTTGGCGAACCCGCCGTGGACACGGATCATCGGACCGATCGGCGCGCCGAGATGTCCAAGGTCCATCCCACGCAGGCTAGGGCTGGCAGTTCGTCGAGGCACCCGCTTTACCCGGCATGCGTGCTGGGAGCAGGGTCGTGAACAGCCTGGGGATGAGAAGAAGATCGCAAACGCGGAAGGGACGGCCGTGATCGTCGACCACCTTGCCAGGGCCCTCGTGACAGCAATGGTCACGTTTGTGGAGTCCGTCGACTCGGGCCGGGATGCGGAGCGCACCGCCCTTCATACGCTGGAGGAGATCGCATACCTGCTCGGCCGGATGAACTCGGACGAACGCCAGGAGTTCCGTGACCTGTTGGAGCGCGTTGCGGCAGCGGAGCCCGAACGCGCCGACTTCATCCGCAGTCTGCCGGGTGCGCTGGGTGTGGATGGCGAGCCGTAGAGCCCACCTTCTCGTCGGGCAGCCGTGGCTGTCGAAGGATGGCCTGCCCTCATCGGGGAGAACTGCCGGTCACCCCGTCGGCAAGGCTGAACGTGGCACCGCACGCGGGACAGCTCATCCGACCGAACAAGTGGGTGAGTGCGGTCGCCACCGCCTCATGGCCCACCCGCAACGCCTCGGCGTGCAGACGCGTGGCCAACTCCGAGGAAAGCCCGGGCTCGATCGAGGAATCGCCTGCCCGCAGGTCGACGAACAGGTCCTCGGCGCACGCCGGGCACTGCACATCGACCTCCCCGTCGTTGATGCGATCGAGCTCCTTGCCCCAGACCTCGTCACCGTCGAAACCGAGCACGGCCTGCTGCAGGTACACGAACATCGTGTCGCTGGTCCCGCCGGAGGCCAGGCACTCAAGGGTCAGCGCACGCAATGCCGCGATCTCATCGGCGTACGCGCCGCGACTCTTGTCGTCTGCGTCGACGGCGATGAACCCGGCGAGTACGACGCCGCGCTCTCGGTCTTGAGGACGAAAGTTGGCGCAGGTCCGGGCCAACCAGGGCAGCAGAACGGCGCTCGCGGGATCGCAGGTGCCCTGGTGACAGGACTCCTGCCAGACAAGATCCCACGCCGGGGAGGTGGCATCGTCTGCGGCGGCGGCCAAGGCCTCCTGAAGGCTTGTCACCTGCGCAGCCTCCCACAACGACCGATCTGCTGATCTCGGTGTGTGAGTACACCTACCGCCGCCCGGATGTCACTGACTGCAGCCAGGACGACTGAGCAACCACGGCCGACTGTCGTGCATCGGCTGGGACGAATCTGTCAATCATGCGGTGGGACGCCGGACCGCTCGCTCAGCGATCGGCCTGCCACTCATCCGCGCTCTGGTACAGAGGTACGAGATTGATCGCCATTGGGTCCGTCCAACCTTCGGCCCGCCAGATGTCGAGGCATCCCGACGCTTGGCTTCGAAGCGGCGGTCGAGACGCTCAGCGCGCCCACTGAACAGCCGGTACGGCTTGGGGCGTGACGCAGCCCGACCCTCCGTACTACTTCCAGCTCTTCCTGTCGGCCGATACGACCACAGTCCTGGCGTGCATTGGAGTGGATCAACAACATCAGGGGTGAAGGAGCGGATCTCCTCGTCGGGCAGTCGCCGGCCCGTCCAGCCCTTGTGGTGCCCGATGAGGTGATCCGCCCGGCCGATCCCGGAGGAGGGCCGGGGTTCGGGACGGAGCACCGAGGTCTTCAAAGTCTTGCAGTCCGCCAGCGTCGCCGGCCGGGCCGGCGCGGCCCGGCCGGCGCGACCCGCTTGCGGGCCGCCTTGATCTAGTAAAGAAGAATTCGGCAACCTACGCTGGGGACCTTGGATCCGACAACAGAATCCGCGCCACATGTCCGCCAACTGATGTACGTCAGGCCCGGCGACCTGGCGACCGCCGATTGGCCGCCGGCGAGCGTCCCGTCAGGCCGAGGACCCACAACCGCGCAAGGAGACATGGTTGCCCATGCCCCCTCCAACGGACACTCGGATGGGCCTCGCCGCAGCATCGGGCTCCTTGCCCTGTGAAGGCCGATGATCGACCCGCGGCAAGCCCATGACGCCGCTCGCGCGATCGCGGCAGCGGCCCTGGGCCGCGACCCAGGGCCCATGGCCACCATTGCGAGCAGTTCCCATCAGGTCTACATCGGCCCCGAGATCGTGGTGAAGATTATCGGTGCCGCCAGACACTCACGACTGAACCGGGAGATCGCACTCGCGCCCCACCTGCCTACCGGCCTCACGGCACCCCTGCTCGACAGCGGGCTCTACCGGCTGGAGACGGGTGAGGTTCGCTACGCCTGCTACACCCGAATGCCGGGGACGGCTCCCGGCATGGGCATGCCCGGGGTGGACCGCCTGACCGCGCGGCTCTTGGCCGAGCAGGCAGTCCAGCGGCTCGACACACTGCACCGCTGGACGCCGCCGGGCCACGCAGAGCAGACGCTGTCAGAGACCCTCGACCACGGCGGGTTCGTCAGCCGGGCTGCGCTTGTCGCCGAGATCGAGAACCTTGCCGCCTTGAACCGGAACGGCGTTGTCCCAAGCCATGTGATGGACGGTCTGACCGCGATCGCGGAGTGCGCGCCGCTGCACGCACGGACCACCGTCCCGGTCCACGCCGACGGCCACTGGGGCAACTGGCTCGCGCATGATCGAAGCGTGACGGCGCTGCTGGACTTCGAATGGGCTCGCTTCGGTGACCCGATCGACGACTGGTTCTTCCTGGCCCGGTTCAGCGGTCCGCATCTGGAGACCGTCCTCGACGTCATCGCCCGTGCCACGGCGACCTCTCCGGAAACCCTCCGCGCAGAGTGCGAAGTCCGCGAAGCCGCGTATCTCGCCTCCGATCTTCGCGCCGCCCTCGAACGCCCCGCGGCCTCGACACAGATGACTGCCGACAACCTCCGTGACCTCGATGAACTCATCGTCGGACGCCTCTGGTGGCGACACGCGCCGTGACGCCACCAGAGGCGGCTGGCGCGGTGGCCGAGGGCGCCAACGTGAAGGCGGGTGCGGCGGATGCTCGGGCACGCCTCGGCGACCATGACGCTGGACGTGTACGCGGACCTCTTCGAGGACGACCTGGACCAGGTGGCGGCCGCGTCGACCGGGCGGTCGGTCGTGCTGCTGCGGACTCAGTGCGGACCGAGGGCGCCGGCCCGGACCTTGACGCGGTGCGTCCGGGCCGTCGGCAGCACGGCTGAGCTGGGCGTTCGTGTGGTGGGGCGGGCGGGACTCGAACCCGCGACCGAGGGATTATGAGCACTTGGGCTGTTAACGCTGTGCTGACCTGCGAAAACGCAGATCAACAGCGACCGTCGGGGCGACAATCCCTTGCTGTTGGCCGAACCCCCCGAATGGCGACAGTGACGGCCACCACAGAGCAGGTCGGGTCGACGCGGAGACGGTAGTGCTGCGGCGGGTCGGGTGCCCGGCCGGGCCACTACGCCTCGGCCACAAGCTGGCGGATCCGCTCAGCGATTGCCGATAGCGCCGCATCGGCTAGGCGAACGGCTTCGTAATGCACAGCCTCGCCTTCAGCCAGGCTGACCGGCCCCCGGCCATGGATCTTAGCCTCGACCCCAAGGAGTGAGGCTCTGTTCATGGCACGCTGCGCTTTCAGTGCGAGTGTTCGCACCTCGCCGTCAAGGATCAGCTTGATGGTCTTGGCAGCCTGACTGGTGACAGTGATATCGGCCTCGGTGCCCTCTGGCAGGCGGGTTCCCCCATACCCGTAATCGGTCGTCTCCGCCGCACGGGAATCAACGAAGTGTGTCTTGGTCGCCTCCCTGGCTAGCAGCCAGAGGGCATCGTAGGCGGCGATCAGGTTGTCCAATTCGAAACTCGCGCGTCGCGCAGCAACCGCCTCACGTCGCTCTTCCGCGCGGACGGTCCGCTCATGGCCAAGCCGTCGCTGCTCTTTGGCACCGTCCGCGATCACGGTGACCAGGACGCCACCGATCGCCGCAGCCGCCGTCAACGCAGCCGTCCAGACGACGTCAGTCATGCCTGTAAACCTATCGACGTTCTAGCCTGGTGCGGCGGGCACCCCCGTACCGGCGCGCATTGATAGCCGGTCGAACGTGTCGGCGACGTCGTCGGCCAGATACAGCGCGGGCCGCCGGTCGTCACACTTGCGCCAGTGCTCGGTCGATGCGAGACGGTAGATCGTGCCGACGGGGCGTCGGTACAAGGTGCGGATCTCCTCCGCGGTCATCCATCGCACTGCAGCGCCCCTCGATGAACATCGATCAGCCTCACGGTAATCATCGCCTTGTCGGGCCATGCAAGCATGTGCCCATGAAGGACGCCGTGGCCTGGTATGGCGCCGTCGTGGCGACCGCGTCGATCATCGTCGCGATCTTGAGTTGGCGCAGTGCCGGGCCACGAGTGAAGGCAGGAGCGGTCGTCTTCGACAACCGGCGCGGACGCACGCTGCACGTCATGGCGGACAACGTCGGAAGAGCGGATATCACGATCCGGTCAGTGAAGGTGTACATCTGGCGGCCGTCCCTCACGGAGGTCGAGCTGGTGCTAGAAGGCGACGAGCTACCTCACCGGTTGCTCGCTGGCTCCTCGGCGGAGTGGCGCTCCTCCGCAGAACCGCTGGACGCCCAACTCGGACACCAGTTCGGCCAGGCGGACAAGGTGATGGTGCTCGTCTTCTCGGCGCACGGCATTGTGCAGACACAGGTTCAGGTGCCTGAACTCGAACCGCCTGCTGCCATCCACTGGATGGAACGGCTAGTCGGGCGCATGGAAGAGTTTGGTATGCGCATGGAAACCCGGATGGAAGAGGGCGCGAAGCGCATCGAACGTCGGCTCTTCGGCACTGACCGGCGCTGAAAACTGGGTGCCCGGACCGACGCCCGACGCGCCTACGACTACGCCGGTCCGGGACGCCCGGCTCGCCCGGCCGTGCCGTTCTTCGCCAGGCGAGCACAGCTTACATCGATGATCGTCAGGCGTTCAGGAGCCGGAACGCGTTGTCCACCAGGACGTCGGAGCCGGTTCGGTACCAGAGGAACGCGCCGCGCTGGCCGGTCGGCCGCCGGTTCGCCCCCACCAGGTTCGGGATGACCTCAAGGGTTGCGCCGATCCGATCGACGATCACGAACTGAGTCCAGTCGCCGTACGCCAGGATGAAGTTGTTCGCGGCGGCGGTCAGCGTGCCGTCCATGTCGCTGCACTCGTTGATCGGGCGTCCGAGAAGCTGACCGTTCGCCAACTCCGGGAACTTCAGCGCGCCGTTCGTCGTCTCCATCTGCCGCAGGCTGTTGATGATCGCCAGGTTGGCGCACCACTGCGCGCGGCCCTGGAATCGCGGCGGGAGCTGGTTCTGAAGGTTGAACACGTCCCCGGCGACCAGGGTGTCCGCGCCAGCCGTGGCGACCACCGACGGCGTGCCGGTCAGCGCCACGGTGAACCCGGTCGGCTGATTCACCCCGCTACCGGTGACGTACGCGGCGGCTTGATGCACGTCGGCCGCGTCGACCAGCACACGGGTCAGCTCGCCGAGAAAGTCCACGGCATCCATGCCCAGCTCGTAACTGTACGGAGTGAAAACGTCACCGAAATAGGCCGGGATCGGCTCATCGTTGATCGTCGGCGACCCGTCGGCGGCCTCACGGGCGGTGTTGTCCGCGCCCAACCACTCGGCGGTGGCGCCCGCAGAATTGAGACCGGTCCATGAGTTGGTCACGGTCTGGACGACCCGCGAGATCCGCCGCAGCGGATTGATCGACCCCGCGTTCGAGATGTTCAGTGCCGGGTCGAGCGTCATCGGCACCATGTAGCCACCGGCACCGACGGTGCCGACCGACATGGCCCGCATCTCGCTCTGGAGTTCGGCGACCCGCTGGTACGCCTCGCGCTCCCGCTCCGTCCACATGAGGTGACCGCGCGTCGGGTCCCCGAGCAGCTTGGCAAACGCGCTCCGGTAGTGGTCGTCACCGGCAACGGTCACCCACCGGGCGGCGAGAGACTGCTCGCGCTGACTTCCGAACCGCTCGACCAGGGCCGTGGCCCGCTCGGCGGCGTGGTCGGCGAGGTACCCGGCCCGGCCGGACCGCTCAATCTGTCGCAGCGCCTGGTCCCGCTCACCGGCACGCGGCGACCGCTCCGGGTAGTCGTCACCCGGCACGCCGCGTACGGCCCGGATGCCCGGACCGCCATCGACGACCATCTGCCGCCACTCGGCGTCCAGCTCGTTCGCCTCGGCGATCGCCCGGTCGACCCCGCGCTGGATCCGGTCCAACCGCTCACGCTCACCCGGAGTGAGATCCCGCTCGATGTCAGCGATCGTCTCCATCTCGGCGACGAGGCGAGCGCCCCGCTCCTTTGCGGCCTTGTGCTCGGCCATAACGTCCTGAATGGTGCGCGCCATTGGTCTACTCCTCTACGCGAGCGCACGGATAGAAAGCTGCCGTTGCTCCGTGGGAGGCGACTGCGCGCGGCCCAAGGTCGGATGCCACGTCGGTACCTGCAAGGCACGACCAGGAGGCGTATCACGCGGCCCGGCGGCCCGCCCCGGACGTGGCCCGGTGGCGATGCCTTGATCATAAGGCACCGCAGGGATGAACATCGATGGGAACGCGCCGGGAGCAGAAAGCGGTGATCAAACAGGGAACCACAACCGGCGACGCTGTCGTTCTCCTTCCTGAAAGCCCGCATCGGCGGACCGGCGGTGTCCCGGCATGCACAAGAAGTTCACTCGCGCGAGGACGTGCGTGACCCTTGTCAGCCGAAAGTGCAATGCGCCGCTCCACTGTGCACAACCACGACTTCTAGAAGGAAGAGGAGTTCGACAAGCCGCCCTTCCTGTCTCACTCAGCGATGGCCGCGCAGGTGGCTGCGCTGGTCGGGCGGGACGGGTTCGATGCTGCGACGCAATAGAGTCGCTCTGAGCGAGGTCGCACACGTGTCACGCCCGGCGCGAAGTGTCGGGTGAGTCGGGTCGGCCATGTACGGTGCTGCTTCGAGGCGTAACCGGCCTGCACCACTGTGGTCAAGACGGCCGACACCCTAGGGACTGCCATCCCTAGGGGCCGCCTTTGAACGGTCACGCCCGCATGAATGTCCAAGCCAAGGAACAACTACAGGAGGAACGAGACCAGGTGACCACGGTAACGAGAGGGACCGGGCAGCACCAGACCGGGGGTACCACCAGCACGGACAACGCCCTGATCGGGGGGCTCCTGCTGGTCACCGTCATGTCCATCGGGGCGCTGCTGTGCATCGTGCTCAACAGCGGCAACCAGATGGACAACGTCGCCACGGTGGCGATCACCACGATCGGCGGCATCGCGTTGGCCGCCATCAGTGCCATCGCCGTGGTGCTGCGGAAGCGACTGGGTAGGTCCCGGCGGTCCTAGCCTGAGGCTGGATGACGGGTTCACCAACAAGTTCAACAAGTTCATCGGTAGGGGCTTCAGCAACCTCGCCGACATGCTTCAGACGCCCGGTCGCCCCGTCGCTCGACACGTACCTGAACCATTCGAGCGGCGGGGCGGCGATCGGCGCGCACCGACGACGATGGGGAGGACCCCTGTTGGGAACGACTGTGGCCGTAGTCAGCGCCATAGCAGCTGTCCTGGCGGCGCTTTTCGCTGGCTCGCAGGCAATCGCCGCGCGTCAGCAGGCCCGACACTCCGAGGCCCAGCTGGAGCTAGCCGAGCGGGTACGGAAGGACCAGGCGCAGCCGTACGTGTACGCGGATATCCGCCCGGACGAGCATGACCCGCAGAAGATCATGTTCGTGGTGCAGAACCTTGGCGCGACGGTCGCCCGGCACGTCCGCGTCAGTTTCGACCCGCCGCTGACGTCCGTGGCAAGGCCCGCCTTCGGCGAGGAAGTGGAGGTGCTGCATCGGCCGATCTCGGCGCTGCCGCCCGGCCGCAAGCTCCAGTGGTTCTTTGACCTCGGCTTCCGAATCTTTCAGGAACCGGAGACGCCGAAGCGTTACACGGCAACGATCACGGCGGACGGCCCGTTCGGGGCAGTCGACGAGTTGACCTATGTCATCGACCTCAACGAACTGCGCCAGGCGGACGCAGCCCCGCCGGTGCCAAAGCGAATCGCGGACGAGCTACAGAAGGCGCGGGGGGCACTGGAGAAGGTCGCCAGCTACCAATCGCAGATCGCGGCAAACTCTCAACATGAGCGGGCGCAGGCAGTACCCGCGCAATCCCGAGCGCGCCCACGTCCCTGGCCTGCTGCCCGCCCCCGGCACCGCTCAGCGGGCCGGTGAGCGGGGCTGGTCGTCACCTCCGGGCTCCTCGTCGTCTTTGCTCTCAGGCGGATCTGCCAGTCTCCAGATGAGCTGGCGCACGCCAGCCGCTCGGCCGTCCCAATCCCGACCCGACCATGCCACGCCCCATGTCACGCGGTCGTGACAGAGTTCATACAGCCGTTCACGGATGTAGGACATGCTCCACATGTCATAGGAGGGGTAGGGGTACTCGTCGTCGCCGTCGTCGATTCGCCTGCGCCCGGTCTTGACCCTCACCATCACGTTCCAGGTCGACATCGGGCCGTGCTCGGCAAGTAGTTCGAGGATTTCTCGCTCGACTGCCTCTTGAATCTCTCGTGCCGCTCGCCGTCTCACGAGTTGTTGATCTTAGTCGCCGCCGCCCACGTGTTCCTCCTCCAATCAGGTCGCCATCGCCGGGATGTACGGCTGCTCTGCGCGTGCCCCTGAGCAGGGGTGCGCCAGAGGGGGTGGGGGTGCCGGAGGGGGATCCGGCCACCCGACAGCGAGGGTCCGGTGATCACGCGGAACGCGTGATCACCCCTCCCCCCTACCCTTGCTTCGCGCGTGCGCGAGCACGATGTAGACCGATGTGATCATGACGGATCACATGATCTTCGCTCTCTCGCAACGATCTTGATGTCGATTGCATGATCATGAGTCGTTCGTGCAGACACGGGTGGGTGCCTAGCCTGACCAGCCGGGGCACCCGGTGCCGGGTAGGTGGGTGTCGCATCCAGCCAGGAACACGCACAGCGGGCGACGACCTGGCCGTGGAGTTGACCGTCGTGATGCCGATGATCCCGGTCACGGAGAGAGGTACCCCCGACGACCCTTGGGCACCCCCCCGGATCGCTCGGCCCCTGCAAGATCACCCCTGCCGTCTGTTGCGGAGGGGTGCCGGGGTCGCGCTCGGCCCCTGCAAGATCACCCCTGCCGTCTGCTGCGGAAGGGTGCCGGGGTCGCGCAGCCCCCTGTTCAAGATCGCCCCGGCGTGAACAACTCCACACCAGGGCGATCGTGAACTCGGCCATGTCAGTCGTCGTCGGCCAGGTCGCGGGCGTCGTCAGGGACTGCCGGGACGTACGCGAATCCGACCGGCTCCATGTAGGCGTCGTCATCGAACAAGGTCCGGTCGATGATCGCGAGGGTCCGGCCGCCCCATGTGAGGGTCAGCCCGTCGGCGTCGGGGTGCATGCGGACACCGTGTTCTCCGGTTCGTTGGCAGTGCTCGATCCGTTCGGCGCGGTCCTTCTCAGGAAGGCCATCGACGGCGGTCTCCAGGATGTGCTGCAGGCGAGCGTAGAACAGCAGGTCCGAGGCTGTTGTCATCGCAGTTTTCTCCTTGGATGTTCGTGACTTCCACACTCCCGTGGGAGTCCCATGGGAGTCGGTGACAGGACTCCCGCCCACTTCCACCACCCTTTGGGGTGGGAGTGGGCGGGAGTCACCCGGCAGTCGGGGCGTGGCAGAGTCGGTAGCGGGTCGAGTTGCCGGTACCTTCGCGGACGATTACGCCCGACTTGATCAGATCGAGCTTGCTGCGGTGGAACGTTGTTTCGGTGACCACGTTGGACTTCACCAGCGTGCTGACGGACACCAGCTCGGTCTCGTGGACGGCCCACCAGTCGCGTACCCACTTGCGGGCAGCAACGTCGGACTGACGGCGACGGGCACCGTCATCGGGCATCAGCACCACAGACTCACCGGTCGGCACCGCACGTAGAGTGATCGTCTCCCACTCGGTGCCGTCCTTGTTCTTGGTGCACTCCAGCGAGACGCGGTCATCGTTTTTGGTGACTTTGACGATGGTCGACATGGCACCGTCGAGAACGGTGGCGCCGCGGCCCGTGTCCCCGTTGCGTCCGATGTGGTGCACGACCAGGACGCACGCCCCCGAGGCGATCCGTAGCCGCTCGGCCTGGTGAACGAATCGGCCCATCTCGGTATTGGAGTTTTCCTCTACGCCGACGCTGATCCGCGCCTGCGTGTCGAGCACGATCAACGCGCTCTTCATCATGGTGACCAGCTCGACGAACGCGTCCCACTGCGCGCCGTTCGTCGACTGCACCGCCAGCGGCAGGAACACGACGTTGGACATCTCGCGGGCCATCGACGCCTCCCACGCGCGCACCCGTTTCTTGATGCCCCTGATGCCCTCGGCAACCAGGTACAGGACGGGTCCCTGCCGGACCGGGTACGTCTGCCAGGGTTCACCGGTGCCGACACACCCGGCGATGTCGAGCGCCGTGAAGCTCTTCATGCAGCCGGGCTTGCCAACCATCCAGACGAGCGAGTCCAGGAACAGGATGTCGTCGCCGATGAGGGGGTCCGGGTCGGGAATGTCGTCCAGCCCGGCGCTGTCGACCAGCGCGGCGCGGAGGTCCCTGAGGTGCCCGGCCGGGTTGGTCACATCGATGTCGGGCGTCGCGTTGTCGCCCTCGATGAACCCGGCAGGGTCGCAGAACGCGCAACCGTTCGTGTGGCACGGGACCGATGGTGTGCAGGTCATCGGGGCATCCCCGCCTGCGCGGCACGCTCGCGCTCTTCGTAGCCGAGATCGAGCCCGGTCACGTGGTACCAGTCCACGTCGACGGGCACGTCGTAGATCGGCCGGATGATGCCGAGCGCCAGGTCCAGCTCCCGGCTGATTCGGCGACGACCGAACTGCTGGTACAGCCGGTGCCGACGTCGCGGGTCGCCACCTCGCCGGTGGGCCGGTACGGTGTTCACCAGGTCGTTGGTGCAGTTGGTGGCCGTCTTCTTCGGTTGGGGACCGTGGGGGCGGCCCTCAGCCTTTTCAGGCTCGCGCATCGCCACCGTCCTCCCCGGAAGGTGCGACGGCGGCCAGCGCAGCATCGACCTCAGCATCGAGTTCGGCGGCGGCGCGGCGCGCTCGGCGGGCCTGAGCGGACTTCAGCGCGAGCCGGGTGAAGAACGCCTTCCGGGCGGATTCGGCGAGCCGGGCGCGTTCGGCGGGCGGCAGTACGCCGTCGGGGTCGACCTGGCGTTCGAAGCGGTCGGCGGCGGCTTTGCGGGCGGCTGCGGTGGCCGCTGCGCGGTCGGTGGTGTGTGCCCAACGTTCGTGGGCGGCGATACGCGCTACCAGGGCGCGCTCGGTCGGGTCGTATGCGGGCAAGGTTCGGCCACCCCTCGTCGGGACTGCCGGATGCCCAAGTTCCGGAGCGGCGACCGTGATACGCCGAGCGATCAGCTACAGCATAGCGTGACCATCGTCTATCTGGATACCACCCGACGACGATCGGACGCGAGAATCCGACGAAGGTATGACATGGGCAGCGCCTGTGTGCACCGTCCGCACTGGACGCGGATCTGAATAGCGTCAGGCTCGCGCAGGTTGGCGGCCGTGGCGTAGGCATCGACATCGGCCAGGACGACAGCGCCGTGGCCGTCGCGGCCGTCGATGAGATGGCCGTAGCCGAGCAGCACCGGCCCGGCGGCGGCGGCGAATAGCTCGGCGAGGCGGCGGCCGTGCTCACCGCAGACGATCTCCAGTTGACGCAGGCGAGATCGGCGGGTGCCCCGTTGCATCGCGTGGAGCATCGGCTGTAGCTCATCGACTTCGGCGGGATCGCGTAGTACACGCGGCCGGTATGGCGACCCCGGCACCGGCTGAATACGGGTCACGTCAGGCGCGGCACGAGGGCCATCTGGCCGTGGACTCTCGCCGTTCACAACCGATCCCCTCGCGCGGCTCGGCGGTGTGCCTCCCGTGCTCGTTCGTCGGCGGCGGAGGCGGCGTACCGCCCGACCATCTGCCGGGAGCGCCACCCCGCCAGTCGCATCAGGTCGGTCTCCTGCCCGCCGGAGGAGAGCCAGTCGTGAGCGAAGCTGTGCCGGAAGCGATGTGGGTGCACGTCGGGCACCCCGGCCTCGATGCCGCGTCGCTCCAACATCTGCGCTAGCCCGCTCGGCGTCATCGGGCCCTGCCGTCCCAGCCAGAGCGTATCGGTGGTGGCAGCCTTCAGATGCTTGGCGCGGGCGCGCAGGTAACGGCGTAGCGCGTCGGCCGTCTTCGCGCCGAACGGGGCGGCGCGACCCCGGCGGCCCTTGCCCATCACGTGCAGCACGTCCTGATCCCAGTCGACATCGTTGACGCTCAGTCCGGCGATCTCGCTGAGGCGGACCCCGGTTTCGATCAGCACGCGCAGGATCGCGGTGTCCCGGCGGTGTTCGAAGTCGGTGCCCTTCGTGGCGGCCAGCAGCCGGGTCAACTCGTCGTCGGTGAGCACCGGCACCGGCTGCTCTGGCACGGCCGGGGGGCTCATGCGCTCCATCGGCGAGCGGGGGATCTCTCCGTCGTCGGCGAGCCATTTCCAGAACTGCTGTAGCGATCGGTAGTGCTTCGCGGCGGTGGCCGGGGACAGCCGGTCGAGCATCGCGGCGATGAACGCCTCCAGGTGCTCGCGGGTGACCGCGCCGACCGTGGTGGGCATCCCCTGCTCGGCGAGCCAGTCGGCGAGGTTGTTGCCACACCGGAGGTAGCTATCGATGGTGGCCTTGCTGCGGTTCTTGGCCCTGAGGTGCCGCCGCCAGTCCGGCAGCAGGGTTCGGATGTCGTCGATGGCGAGGGTGGTGGCGCTCTCCATGAGGGCAGACAGTACCTCGCTTGACGAACGCTGTGCAGTCCTGCGATTCCCCGTTGATCTACGTTTTGCCTGGTGGTGGGGCGGGCGGGACTCGAACCCGCGACCGAGGGATTATGAGTCCCCTGCTCTAACCCGCTGAGCTACCGCCCCGCTACCGCGCCGGATCGTAACCCGCTCAACGGATCACCGGCCATCACCCGTCGGGCCGGTTGATGATCTGGCCGGCACGATGGGCAACGCGAGGATAACAGCGCGCAGCGTCCCCTTCGGTGACACCGGCGGAGGCCGGAGCGGGCACACCGCCAGGGATCGGTCAGGGTGCGGGTGGTCCCGCTGCGTCCGTGCCGCGCAGCTCGGCGAGCACCGCCCCGGCGGCCCGCCAGCCGCTCGCCAGGGCCCCCTGGATGGACGGGGTGTCCCGGTGGTCGCCGGCGACGAAGAGCCCGTCGTCGAGCGCGACCGGCTTGCGCAGCCGGCCCTGCGGTGGCGGCGCGGCGGGCAGCGCGTGCGGCACCGACACGGTCGCCAGGTGGGTCCAGTCGGCGGTGGAGCGCCCGTAGAGGCGGTCCAGCTCGCCGCGGACCAGCGGCTCGGGCGGGGCCTGCGGGCCGACCACCGAGGTGGCCACCAGGTGCTTCCCGGCCGGCGCGTAGGTGGGTGCCGCGTTGCTGACCACCACCGTGTTGGCGACCAGTTCGCGCCGCTCCCCGTCGAGCAGCAGGATCGGCTCGGCCAGCGGCGGGGTGTCGGTGCTGTGGTAGTAGGTCGTGTAGCTGTGCATGCGTACCCCTTGGAGGCGGGGCAGCAGGGTGGCCGCCGCCGGCGGGCCCGCAGCGACCAGGACGGCGCGGCAGGCGATGTCGCCGGCGGGGGTGCGGACCCGGCCGGGCGCGACCTCGGTGACCGGGGTGTGCAGATCGATCAGCTCGGCGGGCAGCGGGCCGGCGACGGCGTGGGGCAGCGCGGCCATGCCGCGGGCGGGCAGCCCGATCCGGCCTCGGGCGAACGCGCGCAGGAGGACGGCCAGCACGTGGCTGGAGGTGGCCAGCTCGCGGTCGAGCAGCACGCCGGAGAGGAACGGCCGGAGCAGTTCCTCGATGAACGCGGCGGAGAGCCCGGCCCGTCGCAGCGCGGCCTCGCTGGTGGTCTCGGGCGCGTTGAGCAGCCGGCCCACCGGCAGGGTGGCGCAGCCGGTGGCGAGCGCCGCGAAGCGCAGCCGGTCGACAAGCGACCCGACGCCCGCGGTCACCGTGCCGGGCGCGCCCGCGGGGTCGCGCAGCGGGTTGACCAGGCGGTCCAGCCGGTCGCCGCGGCGCACCAGCACGCCGGAGGTGAACCAGCCCAGGTCGAGGGCGCCGAGGTCGACCAGGCCACCGAGGCGCGGGTACGCCGTGTTGAGCACCTGGAAGCCCCGGTCCAGCAGGTAGCCGTCGACCTCGTCGGTGGCGACGCGGCCGCCGAGGCGGTCGGCGGCCTCCAGCAGCCGCCAGGGCACGCCGGCGCGGTGCAGGCGGCGGGCGGCGGCGAGGCCGGCGAGGCCACCGCCGACGATGACGACGTCCGTCTCAGTGGGCACGGTCCGCCTCCCTCCCGGCCCGGTCGCCGTTGCGGTTCGTCCGGGACAGCCGGCCCGGCCACCAGATCTTCGGCCCGATGTCGTACGCGAGCGCGGGCACCAGCAGCGAGCGGACCACGATGGTGTCGAGCAGCACCCCGGCGGCGACCGCCACGCCCAGCTCGACGAGCACCACGAGCGGCAGCACGGCGAGCGCGGAGAAGGTGGCGGCGAGCACGATGCCGGCGGAGGTGATCACGCCGCCGGTGACGGCCAGGCCGGTGAGCACGCCGGCCCGGGTGCCGCGCCGGACCGATTCCTCGCGGACCCGGCTCATCAGGAAGATGTTGTAGTCGATGCCGAGCGCGACCAGGAAGACGAACGCGAACAGCGGGAACGACTGGTCCACGCCGGGGAAGTCGAGGAGGTACCGGAAGATCAGCGCGCAGAGGCCGAGGGTCGCGAGGAACGACAGCACGACGGTGGCGATCAGCAGCACCGGGGCGAGCAGGGCCCGCAGCAGCAGCGCCAGAATGACCGCGATGACCAGCAGCACCACCGGGATGATGACGTTGCGGTCCCGGGTGGACGCGTCGGCGGTGTCCACGTTGATGGCCGTGAAGCCGCCGACGACGGCGTCGGCGCCGGGCACCCGGTGCACCGCCACGCGCAGCTCGCGGACGGCGCGTTCGGCGCCGTTGCTGTCCGGCGGGTCGGCGAGGGTGGCCTCCAGCTGCACCCGCCCGTCGACGACCGTGGGCGTCCCGGTCGGCCCCTGACGGCTGAACGGCCGGACGGAGGACACCCCCGGTACGCCCTGCGCCACCCGGGCGACCTGCTCGGCGGCGGCCTGGTCGGTGAAGATGGTGGCCGGGCTGCCGGTGCCGGCCGGGTAGTGGCGGGCGATCACCTCCTGACCGGCCACCGAGTCGGTGCGCTGGGTGAACAGGTCGGACTGGCCGAGGGTGGTGGCGCCGAGCTGGGTCACCCCGAGGGCGAGCGCGGCGAGGACCACCGCGGTGACGATCCAGACGGTACGGGCGCGGCGCGCCACGAAGCCCGCGATCCGCCCCCAGATGCCGTGTTCGGTCCGCGGGTCGGCGTGGTCGAGGCGGGGTCGCCGGGGCCAGAACGCCCACCGCCCGCCGAGCATCAGCAGGGCGGGGAGGAAGGTCAGCATCACCAGCAGGGTGGCGGCGATGCCGACGGCGCTCACCGGGCCGAGCGCCCGGTTGGAGTTGAGGCTGGACAGCAGCAGGCAGAGGAGGCTGACGATGACCGTGGCGCCGGAGGCGATGATCGCCGGGGCGGCGCCCTTCCAGGCGGCCCTCATGGCCTCCCAGGGCCGCTCGTGCCGGTGCAGCTCCTCCCGGTAGCGGGCGATGAGCAGTAGCGCGTAGTCGGTGCCGGCGCCGAAGACGAGGACCGTGAGGATGCCCTGGGCCTGCCCGTTGAGTTTCACGACGTCGTTCTTCGCCAGGAGGTAGACGACGAGCGAGGCCAGCGAGTACGACATCCCGGCGGCGAGCAGCGGGAAGACCCAGAGCACCGGGCTGCGGTAGACGATCAGCAGGATGACCAGCACCACGACGAGGGTGACGAGCAGCAGCGGCCCGTCGATGGCGGTGAACACCTCGATCAGGTCGGCCAGCAGGCCGGCCGGGCCGGCCACGTCGACGGTGAGCCCGTCCCGGTCGGCGCCGGCGATGTCCCTGAGCTGGTCGACCACCGCGCCGATCTGTTCGCCCTCGGCCGCGTCGATCGGGACGATCACCTGCACGGCCTGCCGGTCCTGGCTGACGATCGGCGGCGGCAGCGGGCCGACGACACCCGGCAGTTGGGCGAAGCGGCCTGCCTCGTTCCGGATCCGTTCCTGGTCGGCGGGGGTGATGCCGGAGGCGCGCTCGTAGACGACGAGGGCCGGGGTCGTCTCGCGCTCCACGAAGCCGGCGGCGAGGTCCTGTGCCCGGGTGGCCTCGGCGTCGGCGGGCAGGAAGGCGGCGTTGTCGTTGGTGGCGACGTCGCCGAGCTTTCCCGAGTAGGGGCCGGCGAGGCCGCCGACGACCAGCCAGCCCAGCACCACGACGAGCGCGACCAGCGTCGCGGTCCAGCGGCTCCGCCCTCCGGCCATCCCATCCACCCTTGAATCGACGCAGCAATCGACGCAGCGCGAGTCTAAGTCGACATCGACCATCCTGCCGGGCGAAGCAGCACCGGCGGGCGGAAACCACCCGACCCGGCACTCGGGGCGGCACAACGGAAACGCCCGTCGGCTGGGCCGACGGGCGTTGTGTGAGTGGAAGCTCCCCCGTTTGGACTCGAACCAAAAACCTGCCGGTTAACAGCCGGCTGCTCTGCCAATTGAGCTACGGGGGACCGTAGGTCACCCGGCTGCGGATCTCTCCGCGCCGTGCGACGGGGACAAGAGTACAGGACATCGGGGGGTGGTGCGCCAGGGGGTTACCGGACTTCCCCCACCCGGCGACACGCCCCGGATCGCCCTCAGAATACCGGACAAATCGCCATCTCGGCACAGGGAGGCATGAGCGGAGAGCAGGATGGGTAGTTAGCCGCCGACAGAGAATGCAGGCGCGAGAAGGTCGCTTCCGCCGGGACCCCCCGTCGGGATCGGCGGCGCGTCAGGTACGGAAGGAGCCGCCATGCGCGGAAAGATCATGTTTCTTGGCGGGCTGGCTGCGGGATTCGTCCTGGGCGCCCGTGCCGGCCGGGAGAAGTACGAGGAGTTGGTGGTCCGGGGTCGCAAGGTGCTCGACCACCCGACCGTCCAGGAGGCGGCGGGGGTCGCGCAGGCCCAGGCGACCCGGCTCTACTCGGAGGGCAAGGACAAGCTCGGGCAGACCAAGCTCGGCGAGAAGCTGGGCACCGGCAACGGCAACGGTGCCGGCAGCAAGGCGGGGCTGACCGACGCCGACAAGCCGTTCGCCGGCACGCCGGCCGCGGTCGGCGCCAAGTCCGGCTCGACCGGCACGGGTTCGACCAGCTCGACCAGCTCGTCGACCACCAGGTCGTCCGGCACGAGCACCAACCTCTGACCCACCGGGAGCGGGGCGCGGGCCCCCCGCGGCGCCCCCCCCCGCTCCCGTCTGTCCGAACGAGACCCCGCTCCCACTTTCGCTCATCCTGAGCAAAAGTAGCGGGGATTGATGGAAAACTTTTGGCGTCAAACTCTTCTCTTTGGTCGCGGGCGCAAATATCGTCTCGCGTAGAACCTGGCCAGGCTCTCGTCCCTTCCAGCGACCTCCTCAGCCTCCTCCCGAGGCTGAGGCGGACCCGCGTCCAGAAGAGAGGCAGTCAGGACATGAACGACACATCGCACGGCATGAGCCGTCGCCGGGTGCTCGGCACCATCGCCGGGGCGGCGGGCGCCGTCGCCGCCGCCGGACTCACCCCGTCGGCCGCCCTCGCCGGCAACGGAGTGCTCGTCCCGACCGGCAAGCGGGGCATCATCCTCTACAGTGTCCGCGACCGGATCGGCGCCGCCCCGGACGCCACCGGCGTGCCGTACGGGTTCGAGCGGGTGCTCGCCCGGCTCGCCGAGATCGGCTACAAGGAGGTCGAGTTCGCCGGGTACACCCAGCACACCTCGATCCTCGGCCGCCAGATCACCCCGGCGGAGATCCGCAAGATCCTGGACGACAACGGGCTGCGCGCCAACGGCTCGCACGCCTCCGTCCCGGGCACGGTCACCCCGGACACCATCGCCGCGTTCGAGCAGACCCTCGACACCGCCGAGATCCTCGGCATGACGCACATCGGCACCGGCAGCGACCCGACCGGCAGCAACTACCAGGCCGACTGGGACGCCGCCGTGGACCGGTGGAACACCTTCGGCGAGATGGCCGCGGCCCGTGGCCTGAAGCTCTACACGCACAACCACGACGCCGCGTACGACTTCCTGCGCGACAGCGGCCCGCTGGACGCGCAGGGCCGGCCGACCCGGTCCTCGGGTGTGCGCAAGCTGGAGTACTTCATCGCGCGGACCAACCCGGAGTGGGTCTGGTTCGAGATGGACATCTACTGGGCGCACGTGGCCCAGCACCGGTTCCGCAGCTACACCGACCCGGACGGGGTGACCCAGACGGCCGTCTTCGACCCGCTGGCCGTGGTCGCCGCGCAGACCAAGCGGTTCCCGCTGTTCCACGCCAAGGACGGCACGTACAACCCGGCCAGCGCGGCCGGGTACGAGATGGTGCCGCTCGGCCAGGGCGACATCGACTACGGCACCTTCTTCGCGAACATGGGCGCGAAGGGTTACCACAACCCGATGTGGGAGCAGGACAACGCACCGGGCGGCGCCGCCGACCCGGGCCGGTCGCTGCGCTACGCGGAGATCAGCTACCAGCACATGTCGGGTCTGCGGGGCTGACGGACTCGACACCGGATCGCCGGGGGGCCGCACCGGGGAACCGGGGCGGCCCCTCGCGTCACACGGTCGTGACGACGGTGTGGCACATTCGGGGCGAGGTGATCGTGATGACGATGGTCGGACCGGAGACCGCCGACCAGGCGCGGCTGCTGCGCCTGCTGCGTGACGACGGCCCGCGCTCGCGGGTCGAACTGGCCGACGCCCTGGGCCTGCCCCGGGCCCGGTTCACCGCCGAGGCGGACCGGCTGGCCGCGCAGGGCCTGGTGGAGACCGCCGGGCCGGCCGCGTCCCGGGGCGGCCGGCGCTCCTCGCTGCTGCGGGTCGGCGGGCAGGTGCGCTTCGGCGCGGTACGGATCGGCGACGGGCGGCTGGCGGTGGCGCTCACCAACGGCGAGCTGACCCCGCTCGCCCGGCACGACGAGCCGGTCGACGTGCGGCACGGCCCGGAGGTCGTGATCGGCCGGGCCGTCGAGCTGCTCGGCAAGCTGCGGGCCGAGGCCGGGCTGGCCCGGCTGACCGGCGTCGGCGTGGCGCTCCCCGCCCCGGTCGCGGTCCGCGAGGGCGCCCCGGTCGCCCCGCCCGCCCTGCCCGGCTGGCACCAGTTCCCGGTACGCGACACGATCGCCGCCGAGCTGGGCTGCCCGGTGCAGGTCGACAACGACGCCAACGTGATGGCCCTGGGCGAGCGGCACGCCGGCACCGGCCGGCCGTTCGACGACTTCCTCTACGTGAAGCTGGGCGACGCGGTGGGCTGCGGGCTGGTGCTCGGCGGGGCGCTGTACCGGGGCGCCGCCAGCGGCGCCGGGGACATCGGGCACCTCCAGCTCACCGAGGACGGGCCGCTCTGCGGGTGCGGCAACACCGGCTGCGTCGAGGCGTACTGCGGGGATGCCGCTCTGGTGCGGGAGGGGGTGACGGCCGCGCGGGCCGGACGCTCGACGGCGCTCGCCGACCGGCTGGCCGCCGCCGGCGCGCTCACGGTGGCCGACGTGGCCGCGGCGGCGACCGCCGGGGACCCGGCCGCGCAGACGCTGGTCCGCGACGCCGCCCGCCGGCTCGGGCAGGTGCTGGTCGGCCTGGTCAGCTTCGTCAACCCGGCCATCGTGATCATCGGCGGCGCGGCCCCGGGCATCGGGCCGGTCCTGCTCGCCGAGATCCGGGGCGTGGTCTACCGGCGTTCCACCCCGCTGGCCACCGGCAGCATGCCGATCGTCCTGTCCGACCTCGACGACCGGGCCGCCCTGGTCGGCGCGGCCCGGCTGGTCAGCGACCACATCTTCGCCGCCCGGTGAGGAGGGGCCCCGTGTCGGACCGGGGCCCCTCCTCGCCCGGGGTCAGTCGCGGCTGCTGCTGAAGGCCGCGTCGAAGGCCGCGGACGGGGCGTCGAAGGCGAGCCGGCGGACGAACTGGAGCGCCTCGGGCGCGCCGACCAGGCGGTCCATGCCGGCGTCCTCCCACTCGATCGAGATCGGGCCGGTGTAGCCGATCGCGTTCAACGCGCGGAAGCAGTCCTCCCACGGCACGTCACCGTGGCCGGTGGAGACGAAGTCCCAGCCCCGCCGCAGGTCCGCCCAGGGCAGGTGGGACGAGAGCCGGCCGCGCCGGCCGTCCCCGGTGCGCACCTTCGCGTCCTTGCAGTCGACGTGGTAGATCCGGTCGGCGAAGTCGAAGATGAAGTTGACCGGGTCCAGCTCCTGCCAGACGAAGTGCGACGGGTCCCAGTTCAGCCCGAACGCGGGCCGGTGGCCGATCGCGTCCAGGGCCCGCTTGGTGGTCCAGTAGTCGTAGGCGATCTCGCTGGGGTGCACCTCGTGGGCGAAGCGCACGCCCACCTCGTCGAACACGTCCAGGATCGGGTTCCACCGGTCGGCGAAGTCCTGGTAGCCGCGCTCGATCATGGCGGGCGGGACCGGCGGGAACATGGCCAGGGTGTGCCAGATCGACGAGCCGGTGAAGCCGACCACGGTCTTCACCCCGAGCTTCGCCGCCGCCCGGGCGGTGTCCTTCATCTCCTCGGCGGCGCGGCGGCGTACGCCCTCCGGCTCGCCGTCGCCCCAGATCCGGGCGGGGAGGATGTCCTGGTGCCGCTCGTCGATCGGGTGGTCGCAGACCGCCTGCCCGACGAGGTGGTTGGAGATGGCGAAGACCTGGAGGTTGTGCTTGGCGAGGGTGGCCCGCTTGCGGTCCACGTACGACTCGTCGGCGAGCGCCTTGTCGACCTCGAAGTGGTCGCCCCAGCAGGCGAGCTCCAGACCGTCGTACCCCCACTCGGCGGCGAGCCGGCAGACCTCGTCGAACGGAAGATCGGCCCACTGGCCGGTGAAGAGCGTGATGGGTCGCGCCATTGTCCTTCTCCCCTGTCGTGATGGGGGGATTCCGTAGCGGACCGGGGCGAGGGCGACCGGGATGCGGGCGACCTCGACGGGCACCGGTGGACGCGGTCGCGCCTGGGCCCGACGGGTTGCGCCTCCCACCGGGTCACCGGCCACCTCGCGGTCGCCGCCCTCACTCTAGGTCGGCCGGGGCCGGCGCGGAAGGCCCGGAATCGTCAGGCCGGCTCGGCCTCGTCCTCGGGGGCGGGCAGCTCGGCACGGACCAGCCAGCCACCCTCGGGGCCAGGGCCGGCGTGGACGGCACCGCCGACCGACTGGGCCCGCGCCCGCAGGCCGGCCGCCGGGATGGCCGGCCCGTCGCCGCGTACCTCGATGCGGAGGCCGGCCGGGTCGTAGCGCAGCCGCACCGCGACGGCCGACCCCGGCGCGTGCCGGCGGGCGTCGGTCAGCGCCTCCTGGATGATCCGGTACGCGGCCGCGTCGACCGCGGCGGGCAGCGGGCGGGGCTGGCCACCCACCCGCCAGCGCACCAGCTGGCCGGCGGCGAATTCGTCGATGAGCGCGTCCAGCCGGGTGAGGCTGGGCGCGGGCCCGGTGGACGGCGGCGGCTCGGCGCGGCCCCGCACCCGGAACAGGGCGGCCCGCAGCACGTCACCGACGTTCGGGCCCGCCCGCGCGACCCGACGCCACCGCTCCAGGCGTCCCACACGGTCAAGGTACGGCAGCACCCCGGCGGCGGGCCGGGCGGATCCCGCAGGTCGCCCGGTCCGCCGCCGGTCCGCCGGTCAGGGCAGGGTCCACTTCTGGTTCGCCGCGCCGGTGCAGGTCCAGAGGTGTACGGGGGTGCTGTCGGCGGAGTTGTTGCCGGAGACGTCCAGGCACTTGCCGGACTGCGGGTTGCGCAGCGTGCCGTCGGCCTGGCCCGACCAGTTCTGCGCGCCGGTGCCGTTGCACGTCCACAGCTGGATCTTCGTGCCGTCCGCCGACCCGCCGCCGGACACGTCCAGGCACTTGCCGAGCGCCTTGACCGTCGAGTTCGGGGTCACCGTCCAGGTCTGCGCGCTGCTGCCGTTGCAGGTGTAGAGCTGGATCTGGGTGCCGTCGGCGGTCGCGCCGCCCCGCACGTCCAGGCACTTGCCGGCCAGGCCCCGGACCGGACCTGTGCCACCGCCCCCGCCGCCCCGGACCAGGGTGAAGTCGTCGACGTCGTACAGGCCGGTGCCGGTGCCGGCGAAGGTCAGCCAGACGGTCTGGCTGCCGGCCGGCACGCCGGTCAGCGCGGTGCTGACGTCGGCGAACGTGGTCCAGCCGCCGGTGTTGGGCACCGCCACCTGGCCGAGCACGGTGCCCGTCGGGGAGCCGGTGCGGAGCTGGAGGGTGCCGCCCGGCCCGCCGGAGACCACCCGGGCCCGCAGCGCGGTGACCCCGGTCAGGTCCAGCCCCTGGTACGCGGCCCAGTCGCCCGGGTCGACGTACCCCAGGGTCTGCCCGCCGTTGGCGCCGGCCTTGGTGAACGGGGTGACCCCGCTGGCCGAGCTGAACGCCTCGGCCTGCACGGTGGTGTTGCCGGTCGGCGGGTTGCCGCCCAGTTCCTTGATCCGGATGTTGCGGAACGAGACGTCGTCACCGGTGCCGTGGTTCTGGATGCCGATGTGGCCGGCGAGCGAGCGGGCCGGGTCGGTGTTGGTGAAGTCGTTGATCTTCACGCCGTTGAGGAAGACCTGGAGCCGCTCCCCCTCGACCAGCAGCTCGTAGGTGTTCCACTCCCCCGCCGGGTTGAGCGCCGCGTCCCGCGCGGGCAGGTCGGCGGACTTGAAGGTGTAGACCGCCCCGGTGGTCCGGTCGGGGCTGTCGGTCGGGTCGATCTGGATCTCGTAGCCGTTGTCCACCGCCGACCAGGGGTCGCTCGACGGCGGGAAGCCGATGAAGACGCCGGAGTTGTCGTCGCCGGCCAGCCGCCAGTCCAGCTTCAGCGAGTAGCTGGTGAACTGCCGGGCGCTGTACCAGTACAGGCCCATCCCGCCGACCGAGCTGAGGGTGGCGTCGGCGTTGGTGAAGCTGCCCGGCCCGGCCTGGGACCAGCCGGTGGTGGCGCCGCTGTAGAGGGCCGCGTAGCCGGCCTCCGGACGGCAGTCGGCCTTGCTGCGGCCGGCCGCGTACCGGATGCCGCCCAGCAGGTGGGCGCGGAACGCGGGCTCGGCGTAGGACGCCTGGGTGTGGCCGCCGCCGGTGTAGAAGGACCGGCCGCCTGCGTACGTCTTGCACCAGGCGTGCGGGTGGTCGGCGCCCATCCCGCCGCCCGAGTACGACGACTCGTCGAGGGTGGCCAGCACGTGCGCGGTGGACCGGGCGTTGGTGCGGTAGTTGTACCACTCGTCGGTGCGGTTCCAGGTCTGCGGCAGGTGGGCGGTGGCGGCGTGCGCGCGGTCCTCCACCCGCACGGTGGCCGGCTGGATCGCCGGGTGGGAGGCGAACCAGGCGCCGACCAGGTTGCCGTAGAACGGCCAGTCGTACTCGGTGTCGGCGGCGGCGTGCACGCCCACGTAGCCCCCGCCCGCGCCGACGTACGCCTCGAAGGCGGCCTGCTGGGTGGGGTCGAGCACGTCGCCGGTGGTGTTGAGGAAGATCACCGCCTCGTACCGGGCGAGGTTGGCGGTGGTGAACTGGGCGGCGTCCTCGGTGGCGGTGACGGTGAAGTTGTTGGCCGCGCCGAGGTCGCGGACGGCCTGGATGCCGGCCGGGATGGCGTCGTGCCGGAAGCCGGCGGTCTTGGAGAAGACCAGCACGTCGTAGGGCGCGTCGGCGGCGGCCGCCGGGGTGGCCGGGGTGGTGCAGGCGAGGGTGGCGAGGACGGCGGTGGCCGCGCCGAGGACGGTGCGGAGGAGTCTCATGTCGCTCTCCAGGGCCGGACGGGGTGCGGGGCCGGCGGACCGGCCCCGCACCGTCGGATCAGGGCAGGATCCACTTCTGGTTCGCCGCGCCGGTGCAGGTCCAGAGGTGTACGGGGGTGCTGTCGGCGGAGTTGTTGCCGCAGACGTCCAGGCACTTGCCGGACTGCGGGTTGCGCAGCGTGCCGTCGGCCTGCGCCGACCAGTTCTGCGCGCCGGTGCCGTTGCACGTCCACAGCTGGATCTTCGTGCCGTCGGCGGTCGCGCCGCCCGAGACGTCCAGGCACTTGCCGAGCGCCTTGACCGTCGAGTTCGGGGTCACCGTCCAGCTCTGCGCCGTGGTGCCGTTGCAGGTGTAGAGCTGGATCTGGGTGCCGTCGGCGGTCGCGGCGTTGCGCACGTCCAGGCACTTGCCGGCCAGCCCGCGGACCGGCCCGGTGCGCGCCCCGGACGTGGTGAGCGTGAACGAGTCGAGGTCGTAGAGCGCGCCGGCGCCGCCCGCGAAGGTGAGGTAGAGCGTGGTGGTCCCGGCGGGCGGGTTGGCGACCGTGCCGGTCACCGTGGTGAACGTGTCCCACGCCCCGGTCACCGGAACGGTGGCCGAGCCGAGGACGGTGCCGGTCGCCGAGCCGGCCCGCACCTGGAGGGCGCCGCCCACCCCGGCGGAGGAGACCCGGGCGCTGAACCCGGTGACGTTGCCGAGATGGTAGGGCTCGAACGCGATCCAGTCCCCGTTGTGGATGTCGCCGACGGTCTTGCCGCCCTCGGCGGTCGCCTTGTCGAAGGTGTTGATGCCGGCGGAGGTCTTGAAGTGCTCGGCCTGCCGGTGCCGGGGCTGGAGGGTGTGCTGGGTGTGCGTGGTCAGCCCGCCGGCGTCGGTGTACTCGGCGTCGAAGATCGCGAAGATGTTCGCCGCGTCGTCGTGCTCGCCGTCGACGGGGATGCTGATCGAACCGGTGCAGCCGGTGGCCGAGGTGATCTGGTGGCCGTGCTGGTCGTGGCCGAGCACGTAGGTCATCTTGACCTTCGTGCAGTCGATCGTGCCGTCCTCCGGGTCGGTGACGGTGATCCGGAACGGCACGGTGTCACCGAAGGAGAAGAGCTGCCCGTTGCCGGGGCTGTTCACGGTGACCGTCGGCGCGGTGTTGCCGACGGTGATCACCACGCTGGCCGTGCCGGTGGCGCCCTGCGGGTCCCGGACGGTCAGCGTGGCGGTGTAGCGGCCGTTGGCCGTGTAGGTGTGCGACGGGTTCGCCGCCGTCGAGGTGCCGCCGTCGCCGAACGCCCACGCGTACGTGAGCGCCCCGCCCTCCGGGTCGGACGAGCCGGCCGAGGAGAAGGCGACGGCCAGCGGGGCCGCGCCGGAGGTCTTGTCGGCGGCGGCCCGGGCCACCGGGGCGCGGTTGCCGCCGCCGAGGTAGTCGAAGCGGTACAGCGCCGAGTTGGCGTCGCCGTTGAAGTAGCCGGTGCCGTAGTCGAGCACGTAGTAGGCGCCGTCCGGCCCGAACGCGGAGTCCATCACCTGTTTGCCGGTCCACGGGAAGGCGTCGATGGTGCCCGGTGAGCCGTCGGCGTTGAGGTGGATCGGCTTGATCCAGCCGCGGCCGAACTCGGTGGCGAAGAACTGCCCGTCGAAGGACTGCGGGAACTTCGTGGTGGAGGGGTTGGCGGCGTCGTATCGGTAGACCGGGCCGGCCATCGGCGACTCGGAGCCGCCGCCGAACTCGGGCGGGCTGCCGGCGTCGCCCGCGTACCGGATCCAGGCCGGCTTCGCGGCCGGCAGGGTGCTCTGGCCGGTGTTGCGGAACGAGTTGTTGGTCGGGCCGCCCGCGCAGTCGAACTTCGCGCCCGCGGTGCCGGTGGCGAAGTCCCACTCGGCGTACGTCTCGGCCGCCGAGTTGGTGCCGGTGCAGTACGGCCAGCCGTAGTTGCCCGGACCGGTGACCCGGTCGAACTCGACCTGCCCGGACGGGCCGCGGGCCGAACTGGTGCCGGCGTCGGGGCCGTAGTCGCCGACGTAGACGATCCCGGTGGCCTTGTCGACGCTCATCCGGAACGGGTTGCGGAAGCCCATGGCGTAGATCTCCGGCCGGGTCTTCGCGGTGCCGGCCGGAAAGAGGTTTCCGGAGGGGATCGAGTACGACCCGTCGGCGTTCACCTTGATCCGCAGGATCTTGCCGCGCAGGTCGTTGGTGTTGCCGGCGCTGCGCTGCGCGTCGTACGCGGGGTTGCGCTCGGTCCGCTCGTCCAGGGGCGCGTAGCCGCCGGAGTCGAACGGGTTGGTGTCGTCGCCGGTGGAGAGGTAGAGGTTGCCGGCGGCGTCGAAGTCGATGTCGCCGCCGACGTGGCAGCACATGCCCCGGTCGGCGGGCACGTCGAGCACGTCGACCCGGCTCGTCTGGTTGAGCGTGAAGTCGGCGTTGAGGTTGAACCGGGAGAGCCGGTTGACGCCGCGCCAGGCGGAGAAGTCGCTACCGGTGGCGGGGGCGTCGCCGGCCGGGGTGGACAGCGGGGGCGCGTAGTAGAGGTAGATCTGCCGGTTGCTCGCGAAGCCGGGATCGACCCCGACGCCCTGGAGCCCCTCCTCGTCGTGGTTGTAGACGGGCAGGGTGCCGATCACGGTGGTGACGCCGGCGGCGTCGGTGCGCCGGAGCGTGCCGTTGCGGGCGGTGTGCAGGACCGAGCGGTCGGGCAGCACCGCGAGGGACATGGGTTCGCCGGTCTCGGCGACGCCGCGGGCGAGTTCCACCTGCTGGAAGTCGCTCGCCGTGATGGGGTGCGCGGACGCCGGGACGGGGGTCGCGGCCAGGCCGACCGCGCCGGCGGCGGCCGCGAGCAGCAGCGCCGATCCGGCGGGGAGCCATCGTCGGGTGGGGGTGTGGTGGGGGCTGGACATGCCTCTGCTGTCCCTTCCTGACGCGCGCAGCCTGGATCGGGCGCGCGTCGCGCCGGATGCCGTGCGGGGATGCTGCGCCGGGCCCGCCGGGTGCGACCCGGCAGGCCGCGACCGCCGGTGGTTGCGGCCGGCCGGTCACCTCGACGAGGGTGCCGGGTGCGGGCGGTTCACCTCGACGAAACAGCTCTGTGCTTGCGGACGACATTAAGACCTTTCGATCTGCCTGTCCATAGCTTCCGCTGGTTCCGGAACGACTTTCGTCAATGAGCGACAAAAGTTGGGTCAGCGGCGCCGATCCACGGCCCGGGCCGCCAGCTCGGCAAGCGCCGCCCGGGCCCGCTCCGCCAGCGGCAACCCGTCCAGCGCGGCCAGCGCCGCGTCGGCCCGCGACCGGATCATCCGCTCCACCGCCGCCCGCGCCCCGGACGCCTCCACGATCGCCCGCACCTCGGCCGCCCCCGCCGGGTCCAGGGCCGGATCGCCCAGCAGCGCCCGCAACCGCGCCGCCCCCGCCGGCCCCGCGGCCGCCCGGGCCAGCGCCATGAGCACCGTCGGCTTGCCCTCCCGCAGGTCGTCCAGGTTGGACTTCCCCGTCACCGCCGGTTCACCGAAGACACCGAGCAGGTCGTCGCGCAGCTGGAAGGCGTCCCCCAACGGGTCGCCGAACCCGGCCAGCGCGGCCACCACGTCCGGATCCGCACCGGCCAGGGCGGCCCCGAGCTGCACCGGCCGGGTGACCGTGTAGCGGGCCGTCTTGAGCCGCACCACCGCCAGGGCGCTCTCCACCGAGCCGTCGCCGGCCGCGGCCACCACGTCGAGGTACTCCCCCGCGATCACCTCGGCCCGCATCCGGGCGAACACGGCGTGGCCCCGGCGCAGCCGCTCGGTGTCCAGCCCGCAGCCGTGGAACATCTGGCCGGACCAGGCGGCGCAGAGGTCGCCGCAGAGCAGGGCCGCCTGCCGGCCGTACGCCTCCGGGTCGCCGTGCCAGCCGGACCGGGCATGCCACTCGGCGAAGACCCGGTGCACGGTGGGCCGGCCCCGCCGGCGGTCGCTGCGGTCCAGGATGTCGTCGTGGATCAGCGCGAAGGCGTGGAACAGCTCCAGCGCCGCGGCGGCCACCACGATCGGGGTGCCGTCGGTGCCGCCGAAGCCCCGCCAGCCCCAGTAGCAGAACAGGGGCCGCAGCCGCTTGCCGCCGGCCAGGACGAACCGGCGGAGCACGGCGTGGACGGCCGCCGTGCCGTCGTCGTCCGGCCGGCCCGGCCGGCGCGGCCGGCGCTCGTGCAGGAACGCGGCGAGCGCGGCGTCGAAACGGCCCCGCATTAGGGCCGCGTCGGTCGGTGCGACGGTCACGGTCACAGCGCCTCCCGGGGCGCCCGATCCAGGCCGATCCCGAGCCGGTCGGTATCCATGGCTGACAATACCGCGCGTGCCTGTCCCGCGGACTCCACCGGACAGCCGCTTCAGCCTCCGGGCCCGCCCAGGTCGGCGAGGTCCAGCCGGCCGGACTGGCCGTAGAACTCGACCGGGTTGCGCCACAGCACCCGGTCCACGTCGTCCTCGGTGAACCCGGCGAGCAGCATGGCCTCCCCGGTGGCCCGGGTGAGCAGCGGGTCCGAGCGCCCCCAGTCGGCGGCCGAGTTGACCAGCATCCGCTCGGTCCCGTACGCCCGCAGCAGCTCGACCATCCGCGGCGGCGACATTTTCGTCTCCGGATAGATCGAGAAGCCGAGCCAGCAGCCGGTGTCCCGCACCAGCTCCACGGTGACCTCGTTGAGATGGTCGACCAGCACCCGCCCGGGGGCGATGCCGGACTCGGCGACCACGGCCAGCGTGCGCGCGACACCGCGCGCCTTGTCCCGGTGCGGGGTGTGCACGAGGGCGGGCAGGTCGTGCGCCACGGCCAGGGCGAGCTGACCGGCGAAGGCGGCGTCCTCGGCCAGCGTCATCGAGTCGTAGCCGATCTCGCCGACCGCCACCACGCCGTCCTTGTCCAGGTAGCGCGGGAGCAGGTCGAGCACCGGGCGGCAGCGCGGGTCGTTGGCCTCCTTCGGGTTCAGCGCCACGGTGGCGTGGTGCCGGACCCCGAACCGGTCCGCCCGGAACGGCTCCCACCCGATCAGCGAGTCGAAGTAGTCCACGAACGTGTCCACGCTGGTACGCGGCTGCCCCAGCCAGGACGCCGGCTCCACGACGGCCCGCACCCCGGCCGCGGCCATCCGTTCGTAGTCGTCGGTGGTCCGGGACGTCATGTGGATGTGCGGGTCGAAGATGCGCATCACGCCTCCGGCGCGGTGGTCGACGGCGAGCGGGCGCCGAGCCGGTCGAGCAGGTCGGCCGCGTCGGCGGGCATGCTCCGGCCGGCCGCGCGCCGCTCCGCGGCGAGCCCGGCCAGCATCACGGCCAGCTCGCCGTCGGCGCGGCCGGCGAGGTCGTCGACGACGGCCAGCGGCACGCCGGTGAAGACGCACTTGAGCACCGCCTGGCGCCACGCCGGCTGCTCCAGGTGCCGGGCGTACGGGCCCAACGCGGCGGCCACCAGCCGGGTGTCGTCGGTGCGGATCGCGTCGTGCAGCAGCGGCACGCACTCCGCCCCGATCGGCAGCAGGGGCAGCGCCCGCAGCACGGCTCGCTTCTCGGCGGCGTCGCCGTGCCGGTAGAGCGCCTCGGCCGCCGCGGCGTGACCGGCGGGGAGCGCGGTGAGCAGCAGCGCGCGGGCCGCCTCGTCGACGGTCCAGCCGGGCCCGCCGGGCAGCGGCCCCCGGCCGCATGTGCGGGCCGCGGTGGCGAACAGCCGCGGGATCGCCGCGGGATCGGTCGCGACGCGGCGCAGGGCCGCGTCCAGCCACCGCGGATCGGGTACGCCCCGCAGCGCGGTGCGCAGTCGGTCGGGTGTCATGCCGTCTCCCCTCCGAGCCGCGTGGCCGGGTGTCCGCCTCCCCGTCCTCGGGCCGGTCGGCCGGCGCGGCCGGGGAATCCCGGTCCGGCCGCACCGGACGGCCGTGCTGGTTCGTGCCGGCCGCGCGTTCGGGCGCGGCGGCACGCTCTCCGGGTCCGACCTCGTCCCCGCCGCGGGGCGCAACCGCGGCGGGCCCTCGCCGGTCGGCACCGGAAAGCCCTTCGGGTCGGCGCGCGGAGCGCCGCCGTGGATCGGTCAGGCGGCCACGTCGGCCAGCGCGGGCTCCACCTCCGTCCACGCGGCCCGCTCGGCGGAGCGGGTCACCGCATCGAGCACGAGCTGGACCTGCAACGCGTCGGCGAACGACGGCGTCGGGTCCACTCCGGTGGCGACCGCCTCGACGAAGTCGCGCATCTGGTGCGTGAAGGAGTGCTCGTAGCCGATGATGTGGCCGGGCGGCCACCACGCCGACAGGTACGGGTGCTCCGGCTCGGTCACCAGGATCCGGCTGAAGCCCTGCTCGGCGGCCGGACGGGTGGCGTCGAGGAACTCCAGCTCGTTGAGGCGTTCCAGGTCGAACACCACGCTGCCCAGCGAGCCGTTGATCTCGACACGCAGGGCGTTCTTGCGGCCGGTGGCGAACCGGGTCGCCTCGTAGGTGGCGAGCGCGCCGCCGTCGAGCCGGGCCACGAAGACGGCGGCGTCGTCCACGGTGACCGGTCCGGTCGCCTGGCCGTTGCCGTCGGCCTGCGCGGCCAGGCCGGTCGACCCGGACGGCAGCGGCCGCTCCTTGACGAACGTCTCGGTGATCGCGCTGACCCCGGTGATGAGCTGCCCGGTCACGTACTGGGTCAGGTCGATGATGTGCGCGCCGATGTCGCCGAGCGCGCCGGAGCCCGCCCTGTCCTTCTGCAACCGCCAGACCAGCGGGAACTGCGGGTCCACGATCCAGTCCTGGAGGTAGACCGCCCGGACGTGCCGGATCTCGCCGAGCCGCCCGTCGGCGACGAGCTGCCGCATCAGGGCGACCGCGGGCACGCGGCGGTAGTTGAAGCCGCACATGGCGCGTACCCCGGCGGCTTGGGCCCGGGCGGCGGCGGCCGCCATCTCCCGGGCCTCCTCGACGGTGTTGGCCAGCGGCTTCTCGCACAGCACGTGCTTGCCCGCGGCCAGCGCGGCGAGGGCGATCTCGCAGTGGCTGTCCCCCGGTGTGCAGATGTCGACCACGTCGATCTCGTCGGACTCGACGAGCCGCCGCCAGTCCGTGGTGTGCCCGTCCCAGCCGAGCCGGCCGGCGGCCTCGGCCACCTTCGGCTCGTCCCGGCCGCAGACCAGCGCCATCCGCACCCGCGCCGGTAGGTCGTACACGCGGTTCACGGTGCGCCACGCCTGGGAGTGCGCGGCGCCCATGAACGCGTAGCCGACCATGCCGACGCGCAGGAGGTTGTCGTGAGTGGACAAGGTGGGTCTCCCCCCGTGTGTCAGAACCCGAGCTTCAGGTAGCTGCTCGCGTTCTCCTTGGTGATCGTCTCGGAGGCGAGCACGATCTCCTTCGGTACCTGGAGTTCGACCAGGTCGGACATGCCCTTGCCCTGGCCGATCAGGCGGGCCAGGGTGATGGCCGAGGAGGCCATCGACGGGCTGTAGGTGACGGTGGCCTTCAGCACCGTGTTGTCGGCCGCGATGTCCTCCATGGCCTTCTTCGAGCCGGCGCCGCCGACCATGAAGAACTCCTTGCGGTTGGCCTGGTTGACCGCGGCGAGGACGCCGATGCCCTGGTCGTCGTCGTGGTTCCAGAGCGCGTCGATCTTGGGGAGCGCCTGGAAGAGGCCGGTGGCGGCCTGCTGGCCCGAGTCGGCGGTGAACTCGGCCGGGCGGCGGTTGGCCACCTTGAGGCCGAGCGAGGCCAGCGTGTCGGCGAAGCCCTTGGAGCGTTCCTGGGTCAGCTCCAGCGAGTCGATGCCGGGGATCTCGCCGATGACCGGGTTGCTGACGCCCTTGGCCTTGAGCTGATCGGCGATGTAGGTGGCCGCGGCCACCCCCATGCCGTAGTTGTCGCCCTTGATCTGGAGCCGGTAGGCCCGCGCGTCCGGGAAGGCCCGGTCGAGGTTGACCACCGGGATGCCGGCCTTCATGGCCTCCAGGCCGAACGCGTTCAGCTCCTTGCCGTCGTGGGGCAGCAGCACGATCACGTCGGGCTTCTGGGAGATCAGGGTGGACAGCGCCGCGCGCTGGGCCGCCGCGTCCGCGCCGGCCTCCACGCTCTTGAGCTCCACGTCCGAGTACGCCCCGGCCTGGGCCTTGGCGTTGTTGGTGATGGCGGCGATCCAGCCGTGGTCGGCGGCCGGGGCGGAGAAGCCGATGGTCACCTTCTTGCCCGGCTCGCTGTTGGCGCCGGCGGCCGCGGCCTTGGTCTGCGCCTCGGTCGGGGTCTTCTCGTTGCTGGTGCAGCCGGCGAGCAGCACACCGGCGGAGAGCGCGGCGCCGCCGAAGAGCAGCCGGCGGCGCGACAGGTCACTTGTCATGACGGCCTCCTGAAATGAGGTGGTGGGGTGTTTTCGGGTGCGGCGGGCCGGACCACCGTCGGGTGACGGCGGCCTGGCGGACGCGATGGGATCAGGTGGTGGTGGCGCGGTTGCGGGCGAGGAACTGGGAGAGGCTGCGGAACTGCACCTGCTGGACCAGGACGGCCGCGACGATGATGCCGCCCTTGACCATGTTCTGGGCCTCGGTGGAGAGGCCGTTGATGGCGAAGAGGTTGGTGATCGTGGAGAAGATGATCACGCCGAGCAGGGAGCCGATGATGGTGCCCCGCCCGCCGCTGAGCAGCGTGCCGCCGATGATCGCGGCGGCGATCGCGTCCAGCTCGTAGAGGTTGGCCATCGCCGCCTGGGCGGAGGTGGCCTGCGCGGTCAGCATGACGGCGGCGATGCCGCAGCAGAGGCCGGAGAGCGCGTAGAGCAGCACGGTGTGCCGGCGGACGTTGATGCCGGCGAGCCGGGCCGCCTCGGGGTTGCCGCCGACGGCCACCGTGCGGCGGCCGAAGGTGGTCCGGTTGAGCAGCACCCAGCCGGCCGCGACCACCGCGGCGAGGATGTAGACCAGCAGCGGGATGCCGAGCAGCTTCACGGTGGCGATGCCGTTGATGAAGCTGTCGTTGGAGACCTGGGTCTGCTTGTCGGAGATCTCGGCGGCCAGGCCGCGCGCGGCGACCATCATGGCCAGCGTGGCGATGAACGGCACCAGGCGCCCGTACGAGATGAGCAGGCCGTTGACCACCCCGACGGCCACGCCGACGGTGAGCGCGCTGAAGATCATGCCGCCGGCGCCGTAGCTCTGGGTGGCGACCGTGGTGCACCAGACCCCCGCGAGCGCGACGATCGCGCCGACCGAGAGGTCGATGCCGCCGCCGATGATCACGAAGGTCATGCCCACCGTGACCACGCCGACCACCGAGGCGAGCTTGAGGATGGTGAGCGTGTTGCCCCACACCCAGCTCGCGTCGCCGTAGAGGTCGGGGCGGGTCAGGATGCCGATGACCACCAGCACCACCAGGGTCGCCAGCAGGCCGAGGTTGCGCTTGGCGCCCTCCCCGCCGTCGCCGCGCCACCAGGAGAGCCGGGCCGACGCGTCGGCCTTCGCGGTCTCGGTCGGGTCGACCGGCGGCGACTGGGCCGGCAGTTCGGCCGCCCGCTCCGGCGCCGCCGTGGGTGTCGTGTCGCTCATGCTGGCGCGCCTTCCATGAGGGACCCCGCCATGACGAGGTCGAGCACGGTGTTCTCGTCGAGTTCGCCGGCCGGGGCCTCGCGGACCACCCGGCCCTCCCGCATCACCAGCACCCGGTCGGCCAGGCCGAGCACCTCGGGCACCTCGCTGGAGACCAGCAGCACCCCGACGCCCCGCGCGGCGAGTTCCCGGATCACCTGGTAGAGCTCGGCCCGGGCGCCCACGTCCACGCCCCGGGTCGGCTCGTCGAGCAGCAGCAGCCGGGTGTCCCCGAGCAGCCACCGGCCGACCACCACCTTCTGCTGGTTGCCGCCGGACAGCGTGCGCACCGGCCGGCGCACGTCCCGGGGGCGCAGCTCCAGCGAGGTGGCGATCCGGTCCGCGGCGGCCCGTTCCCGCCCGGCGTCGGTGAAGCCGAGGCGCGCGTACCGGCCGAAGGTGGCCAGCGTGACGTTGCGGTAGATCGGTTCGCCGAGCAGCAGCGCCTGGCTCTTGCGCTCCTCGGGGGCCATGCCCATGCCGGCCTTCACCGCCGCGCCGACGCTGCCCGGGCGCAGCGTCCGGCCGCCCATCCGGACCGTGCCGGCCTCCGCGCGGCGGGCCCCGTAGATCGTCTCCAGCAGCTCCGAGCGGCCCGAGCCGACCAGCCCGGCGATGCCGACGATCTCCCCGGCCCGCACGTCGAGCGAGACGTCGGCGAACTCGCCCTGCCGGGTCAGCCCCTCCACCCGCAGCAGCTCCGCGCCGGCGGTGTCGTCGGCGGGGCGGTCCGGGAAGACGTACTCGATGGTCCGGCCGGTCATCCGGGCGACCAGGTCGCGGGTCGGCGTCTCGCGGGCCGGCAGGTTCGCCGCGGTGGTCCGGCCGTCCTTGAGTACGGTGACCCGGTCGCCGATCTCGCGGATCTCCTCCAGCCGGTGGGAGATGTAGATGACCGCGATGCCCTGCGCGGTGAGTTCCCGGATGATGCGGAACAGGTTGCCCACCTCGTCGTGGGCGAGCACCGCGCTCGGTTCGTCCATGATGATCAGTCGGGCCTCGTGGGAGAGCGCCCGGGCCATGCTGACGATCTGCTTGCCGGCGGCCGGCAGGTGGCGGACCAGCCGGCCGGGCGGGATCTCCGGGTGGCCGAGCCGGGCCAGGATCTGCCGGGTCCGCCGGGCCATGTGCCCGCGCCGGACGAAGCCGAGCCGGCGGGGCTCGTGGCCGAGGAAGGCGTTCTCCGCCACCGACAGGTCCTCGACCAGGTCGAGTTCCTGGTAGATGGTGGCGATCCCGGCCCGCATGGCGGCCTGCGGGTTGGCGAAGGCCGCCGGCTCGCCGCGCCACACCACCTCGCCGGAGTCCGGCCGGTGCACACCGGCGAGCACCTTGATGAGGGTCGACTTGCCGGCGCCGTTCTGCCCGAGCAGGCAGTGCACCTCGCCGGCCCGCACCTCCAGCTGGACGCCGTCCAGCGCGCGTACGCCGGGGAAGGTCTTGACCACGTCGGTGAGGCGCAGCACCACCTCGCCCGCGACGGTGTCGGCGGGCGCCTCGACCAGCGGTTCGTTCGTCACCTGGGCCTCCTCGTTCATGCGGCTTCGCCGAAGGCGAGGTCGCTGGCGAGCACCGCGGCGCCGGCGACGCCGGCGCGGGGACCCAGCTCGGAGAGGACGACCGGCAGGTTGCCGGTGGCCAGTGGCAGCGAGCGGCGGTAGACCACGCTGCGGATCTCGGCGAGCAGGATGTGGCCGAGCTGGGCGAGCCCGCCACCGATCACGATCATCGACGGGTTGGTGAAGCTGACCAGGCCGGCCAGCACGCTGCCGACCCGCCGGCCCCCGTCACGGATGAGCTGGATGCAGGTGACGTCCCCCTCGACGGCCCCCTGCGCGACGTCCAGCGCGGTCACCGCGCCGCGGGCGGCGAGCCGCTCGACGAGCGCGGGTGACACCTCGGTGCGGGCCGCGGTGGTGGCCGCCCGGGCCAGCGCGGCCCCGCTGAACACCGCCTCCAGGCAGCCGAGGTTGCCGCAGGAGCACATCGGACCGTTCGGGTCGACCTGGATGTGGCCGATGTCGCCGGCGCACCCGTCGGTGCCCCGGTAGACCTCGCCGTTGAGGTAGATGCCGCAGCCGACGCCGGTGCCGATCTTGATGAACAGGAAGTCGTCCACCGAGTGGGCGACGCCGCCGTGCCGCTCGCCGATGGCCATGATGTTGACGTCGTTGTCGACCACCGCCGGGCAGCCGTGCTCGCGGGTGAGCAGCTCACGCACGGGGAAGCGGTCCCAGCCCGGCATGATCGGCGGCGAGACGGGCACCCCGTCCCGGAAGCTCACCGGACCCGGCACACCGATGCCGATGGCGTCGAGCCGCTCGTATGCGCCGTCCACTCTCGCCTTGTGCAGCAGCTCGTTGACCCGCTGGAGGGTCACCTTGGGGCCGGAGCGGATGTCGGCGGGCTCGGCGTAGGCGGCCACCGGCTCCAGCCGGCCGTTCACCACCTCGACGTCGATCGAGCTGGCGCCCAGGTCGACCGCGGCGAAGCGCAGGTGCGGGCTCAGCTCGACCAGCGTGGACCGGCGGCCGCCCCGGGACGCGGCCAGCCCGGCCTCGGCCACGTAGCCGAGGTTGACCAGCCGCTCCAGCTCGGCGAGCAGGCGCGGGCGGGGCATCTGGAGCCGGTCACCCAGCTCGGCGCGGGAGACGGCGCCATCGTCCCGGAGCGTTCGCAGGAGCTGCACGTGCAGGGGGTCGACCGTCCGCACCGGGACTCACCTCCGCATCGGAGTCGTTCACATCGGCGCAACGGCGATGTGTCGTGTCCGACACAGTAGGAGCGTTCCAGGTCACGTGTCCATAGCTTCGGCACATCCGGTCGAAAGTTTTGTCCATCTGAGCAAAAGCAGGGAGTGGATCATGAAAAGCGGCCGCCCCCGCCGCGTCGAGCGCGGTGGGGGCGGCCGGTGTCGCCCGCTGCTCAGCGCCGGGTGGCGGCGTTGCGCTTCTTCCTGAGCTTGCGGTCGTCGCGCAGCTCGACGTACGGCTCCTCGTCGGCCGGGTGCCCGGCCTCGATGGCGCGGCTGCGCTCCAGCTCGGCGTCGAACTCCGCGCCGAGCAGGATGGCGATGTTGCTCAGCCAGAGCCACACCAGGAAGATGATGACGCCGGCCACGGCGCCGTAGGTCTTGTTGTACGAGCCGAAGTTGCTGACGTAGAGGGCGAACAGCCCGGAGACCACCAGCCAGATCACCACGGCCAGGATCCCGCCGGGGCTGACCCAGCGGAAGCCGCCGTGCCGGGCGTTGGGCGAGGCCCAGTAGAGGATCGCGAACATCAGGCTGACCAGCACGAGCAGCACCGGCCACTTCAGGATGTTCCACACCGTGACGGCCGTCGAGCCCAACCCGATGGCGTCGCCCACCTGCTCGGCGAGACCGCCCGTGAAGACCACGATCACCGCGCTGGCCAGCAGCATCACGCCGATCACCGCGGTCACACCGAGCCGGATCGGCAGCGTCTTCCAGATCGGCCGGCCCTCCGGCACGTCGTAGATGCTGTTCGAGGCGCGCATGAAGGCGGCGATGTATCCGGACGCCGACCAGAACGCGGCCAGCAGACCGATGATCGCCGCGATGCTGGCCAGCCCGCCGGAGGCGCCGGCCTGTTCGATCGCCGTCTCCACGATCTGCCGGATGTTCTCCTCCGGCACGGCCTGGTTGACGGTGTCCTTGACCCCCTCGGTGGCCTCCTCGCCGAGCAGGCCGAGCAGGGAGATCAGCACCAGCAGACCCGGGAAGATCGACAGCACCCCGTAGTAGGTGAGTGCAGCGGCCCAGTCGGTCAGGCTGTCGTCCTGGAACTCGCGCACGGTGCGCTTGAGCGTCGCCACCCACCCCGTGGCGGGCAGGTCGGTGGGGCTGTCCGGCCCCTCGTCCGGGCCGACCGGCCCGGTGCGGTCGCGCCCGTGCCGGGCGGAAGACTCGTCGGCGGCCATGGCCCCTCCCTCGTCGTCGGTGCGTCACCACGACATGCCCCGGCGGGAGGGCCGGTTAACCCCTCACTTGTACAGCAACCTGCTCATCCGTCGGGAGGCCAACGCCAGCATCGCGACGGTCAGCGCCACCAGGTAGGCCACGTCGAGCAGCCAGGACCAGCCGGACCCGCCCACGCAGATGCCCCGGATCAGGTGCACCGACCGGTAGAGCGGGGTCAGCTCCACGACCCAGCGCAGCACCGAGGGATAGGCCTCCGCCGGGACGAACGTGCCGGAGAAGAGGAACAGGGTGAACTGGGCCGAGCCCATGAGGTCGAAATCCTGCCAGCTGCGCATCAGCGTGGAGACGGTCATGCCGAGCGCGCCGAAGGCGAAGCCGACCAGCACCGCGGCCGGGAACGCGGCCAGCGCCCGGCCGGCCGTGGTCAGGTCCATCCCCACCATGAGGACCAGGAAGGCGGCCGAGTAGAGGCTGCCCCGGACCATGGCCCAGCCCAGCTCGCCGAGGGCGATTTCGAACGGCTGCACCGGGGTCGCGATGACCCCGTCGTACAGCTTCATGTATTTCATCTTGCCGAAGAAGTTGAAGGTGGTCTCCGACAGCGCCCCGCTCATCGCCGACGAGGCCAGCATGGCCGGGGCCACGAACGCCGCGTAGGAGACGACCTGGCCGCCGGTCAGGGTCAGGTCGCCGACCAGCGCGCCCACTCCGACGCCGATCGAGAAGAGGTAGAGCACCGGCTCCAGGAAGCCGGAGAGCAGCACCAGCCAGTACGCGCTGCGCAGGGCCGTGAAGTTGCGCTCGGCGACCGAGGCCGAGCGGCGGGCCCCCGCCGGGTTGACCAGCCGGGGCAGGACGAGAGCGACCACGACACCCTTCCTAGACGACGAGCTGACGCTGGAACACGCGCCGGGCCAGCCACCAGCCCGCGCCGGCCCAGACCGCGAGGTAGAGCAGGTGGCCGGTCACCGACCACTGCGGAGCGACGCCGAGCGTGGCGGCTCGGCACAGGTCCACCCCGTGCCAGAGCGGGGTCGCGTAGGCGAACTGGCGCAGCCCGACCGGCAGCGACTCGACCGGGAAGAACACCCCGGCGAAGAGGGCCATCGGGATGATCGCGAAGCGGAACAGCAGCGCCAGGTAGCTGTCGCCCGGAACCACGGCGGCGTACGCGAACGTCGGCGCCGCCACCGCCAGGCCCAGCAGCACGCTCACCAGCGGGACCGTCACCGCCCAGGGCGAGCGCAGCGCCCCGAACAGCGCCGTCACCAGCAGGAACGCCACCGCGCTGGTGAGCACCCGGAACAGCACGAAGGCGAGGTGCCCGGCCAGGATGTCGCCGGTGCGCAGCGGCGCCGCGACCTGCGCGTGGTAGGTGCGGATCCAGCGGAAGTTGCTGAGCACCGGCCAGGTCGACTCGCCGACCGCGACCTGGAAGGCGGTGGAGGCGATCAGGCCGGGCACCAGCCAGTCGAGGTAGGGCACCCCGCCCACGCCCTGGTCGACATAGGCGCCGACCCCGACGCCGAAGCCGAGCACGGTGAGCACCGGCAGCAGGAAGGACGAGAAGACGCCGGCCCGCCAGGTGCGCCGGTAGCCGACCAGGTGGTGGGAGAGCACCGCCAGGGCCGGCACCCGGGGCAGTGCCCGGCCGGACCGTTCCGCCACGGTCACGTGGACCACCCCCGTCCTCCGCCCACGTCGCCCTTCCTACCGCTCGGGTACGACAGGGCCGCCGGTCACCCTACGACGGGCGGCCGACGGTGTCGCCACGGTTTCCGCCGGGGCGGCCGCGGCCGCGAACGGGATCGGGCCGCTACGGCCGGCCGGCGACCCGCGCGACGAAGGCGCGCCACGCGCCCGGGCCGAACGTCAGCACGGGACCGGCCGGGTCCTTGGAATCGCGTACGGCGACCACGCCGGGAAGGTTCCCGGCCACCTCCACGCAGTTGCCTCCCTGGCCACTGCTGCGGGTGCTCTTGCGCCACCGGGCGCCGGTCAGGTCCATGTTTCCGCCACTTCCGCCATCAGGTCGAGGGACTGCTGGTGGGATAGTGCCTCACCCCGGATCGACTCCCACACCTCGACCATCTGCTGCACGAAGTCGGTTCGGTCGACGACCTGGCCGTGGCGTTGCCCCTCCAGGTAGATGACGTCCTCCCCGGCGGGCAAGGTGGCGATCACGAAGGGCCCGGCGAGCCCAGGGTACGCGCCAGCCGACAGGGGCACGATGTGGATTCGGACCCGCGGCAGCGCGACACCCAGCTTCACCAGGTGCTGCAGCTGCTCACGCATCACCTCCGGCCCGCCGATCCGGCGGCGCAGCACATGCTCGTCCACGACCACGCTGAGCAGTGGTGGCCGCTCGCGGGTGAGCACTGCCTGCCGGTCCAACCGGGTCGCCACCTGTCGCTCGATCTCGTCCGCCCCGAACAGGCCGCCGCCGGCGTGGATGGCATGCGCGTAGCCCTCGGTCTGCAGCAGGCCGGGCACACACAGCGGTTCGAAGGTGCGCAGGGCACGAGCCTCCTGTTCGATGCCGGCCCAGTCGCGGAACCACGGCACCACCGTCTCCCGGCTGATCCGCCGCTGGATCCGCTCGAACCGCCCGTCCGTGCCGAACACCGTGTCGCACCGGCGGGCGAAGTCGAGGCCCGGCCGGCGCTCGCAGGTCTCCACCTTGGCCACCAGCGCGCCGGAATAGCTCAGGGCCTCGGCCAGCGCGCTCTGCGACATGCCGCTGCCGGCCCGGGCGAGCCGCAACTCCTCGGCGAAGTGGTCCAGCATGGACGAACGGTCCACGGACAGCCTCCGTACATCCTCGTACCGCTGCGGGCCGGCCGCCGTACGCCCTGGTCGTCGGCGCGCGGAATCTCCCACCGTAGTCGCCCGGTCACCAGACTGTCACGCAGCGGAACCGCTCACGGGCACCGGACGGCGGGCGGAACCAGGCCGGGGGTGCCCGCGCACGACGGGGTGCGCGGGCGCCCCCCTCCCACGACGGAGGCCCATCGCATGCGACTCAGGTTCCGGCGCCCGAAGCCGCGCGGCGGCGTGCGGGGTGTGCGCTGATGCCCCGCTACCGCCCCCACGTCGCGGCGCGGCCGTCCTGGCGCTGCCGGGCCTGCGGCGCCCCGTGGCCGTGCTCGCCGGCCCGGCTGGCGCTGCTCGGGGAATATCGCGAGGACCGGATCGCCCTGCTCGTCCACCTCGGCACGCTCCTGTGCGAGGCCACGGCGGACCTCACCGATCCGCACGGGCGGGACACGCCGCAGCGGCTGGCCGACCGCTTCGTCAACTGGGCGCGGTCGCGGTGACGGCCCTGCGAGTGATCATCGGCGGGTTTGTCCGCGCCGAACAGTGTCCGGTGGGTCGAATGTGGCCGGGTCAGCCGGCCGGGGTGGGGCGGACGGGCAGCAGGTTGCGCTCCGCGAAGACCTTCTTGGCGACGAGGGTGGCGTTGACCGCGCGCGGCACCCCGCAGTAGACCACCGCCTGCAGCAGCGCCTCGACTATCTCGGAGGGCGTCAGGCCGGCGTTGAGCGCGCCGTTGACGTGCACCTCGAGCTGGGACCCGGCGTCACCGAGGGCGGTGAGGACCCCGAGGCACATCAGCTCCCGGTCGCGGCGCGCCAACTCGGGTCGGACGTAGAGGTCGCCGTAGGACCAGGCCACGGACCGGTAGCTGAGCTCGGGTGAGACGTCGGCGAGGGCCTCCAGAAGTTTCTGCCCGGCGCCGCCGTCGGCCTGGCGCAGCGCCTCGAGGCCTCGCTCGTACTGTTCGTCTCCGGTCATGGTCACGCCCTGCCTCTGCCCAGTCGTCCGGTCGGCTGGACCCGCGGTTACCCGCGGCCCTGCCGGACAAACGACCCGCCTTCCGCGCTGGTGCGCCTCCGGCGACGATCCGGTTCCGGCCGGCGGTCAGGCGACCCGGCGGGCGCGGAACAGGGCGAGCACCGCGTAGGCCAGCAGCAGGGCGCCCGTGCCGGTGCCGACGACCAGGCCGGCCGCGACCGCCGAGACGAGGTCGACGACCAGGCCCGCGAGCGCGACCAGCGTGACGGCCACCCCGAGCGGCACGAGCAGCCGGTCCCGCAGCACGGGGGCCAGTGGCACGAAGTGGACGCCGACCACGGCGCCGATCAGCACCGGGACGTAGCCGCCGAGCCCGGCGGCGGCCAGGAGCAGGCCACCGACCAGGGCGACGGCGAACTCGGCGACGACGATGAGTCCGTAGCGGCGGTCGGCGGACCGGTCGCGCTCGCCGGCCGGCCGGCGCCCGGCCCGCACCACGAGCACGGCGCCGGTGGCCGCGGCCAGCAGCGCGGCGACGCAGCCCACCACCAGCACCGACCGCAGGGGCGGATCGGCCTTCGGGACGCTGAACCAGACCGCGGCGAACACGCCGAGGTAGAGCGCCGTGAGCCCGGCCTGACGCCGCGGCAGACCCACCATGTCGGACACCCCCGTCAACCACCCGGCCGTCCGAGGTGGTGGACCGGGACCCGCCACCTTAGTCGATCAAGGTGCGGCCGGTGAGGTGGAGGAAGACGTCCTCCAGGCTGCTGCGCCGGACCAGGACGCTGGCCGGGACGAGGCCGCGCGCGGTCACCTCGGCCAGCGCCGCGTCGCCGTCGGGCACGTAGAGCAGGATGCGGTCGGGCAGCACCTCGACCCGCTCCCCCAGCCCGCCGAGCTTGCCGGCGAACGCCTCCTGCGACTCGGCGGCGAAGCGCAGCTCGACCACCTCGCGGGTGGAGTGCCGCGCGATCAGCGCCCGGGGCGAGCCCTCGGCGACGATGCGGCCGCCGTCCATCACCACCAGCCGGTCGCAGAGCTGCTCGGCCTCGTCCATGTAGTGGGTGGTGAGGACCAGCGTGACGCCCTGCTGCTTGAGCCGGAACAGCCGCTCCCACACCAGGTGCCGGGCCTGCGGGTCGAGACCGGTGGTGGGCTCGTCGAGCAGCACGATCTCGGGGTTGTTGACCAGCGCGCGGGCGATGGTCAGCCGCCGCTTCATGCCGCCCGAGAGCGGCTCCACCTTGCTCTCGGCCCGCTCGGTGAGCTGGACGAAGTCGAGCAGCTCGGCGGCCCGCTCGCGGGCCGTGCGGCGCGGGATGCCGAAGTAGCGCGCGTAGGTCGTCAGGTTCTCCCGGACGGTGAGCTCGGGGTCGAGGCTGTCGAGCTGCGGGCAGACCCCCAGCCGGGCCCGGATCGCCGGGCCGTCGCGGACCGGGTCCATGCCGAGGATGCGCAGCTCCCCGCCGGAGGGCGGCGAGATGCAGCCGATCATGCGCATGGTGGAGGACTTGCCGGCGCCGTTGGGCCCGAGGAAGCCGAACGCCTCGCCGGGGCGCACCTCGACGTCGATGCCGTCGACGGCGGTGAAGTCACCGAACCGCTTCACCAGCCCCCGCGCCTGGATGAGTGGTTGCGCGCTGGTCACCGGCCGACCCTAACCGCCGGGTCCGACAGGCTCGACCGGTTAACGCGGGGACGCGGGGCGGACCGACACGGGGGGTGACGCCCGCTACGGAAGGTGATCATCCGGCCGGCGACCACAGATCCGGATCAAACTCACCATAGTGGACGGATCGCTGGCCCTTCCCGCGGAATGCCGGAAAATTGTTGCGGCTTTCCCGCGACAATTGTGAAGGCCGCTCAGAATCGGCATGCGGTGAGTGAGCAAGCCTTCATTCCGATCACTCAAAGCAATCACGGCGGGCAATGTTCCCATGGTGTAGGCGATTCGCGTATCGTGCCCCATCGTGTCGCCCGTTCGCTCCTCCGACGCGAATCTTCCGCCGCCCCGGCCCCCTGCGGCGCAATCCACGGCGTCCGACGTGGACACCGCTCCGGTGCCGCTCCGACCCGATGACGGCGCGGTCGCCGATCCGGTGTGGGCCGACGACGGGCCGGCGGAAACGCACCACGACACCCGGGAACTGGCGGCCCGTTTCGAGGACGAGAAACCGGGGCGGGTGCTGACCGGACCGGTCGCGCTGCTGTTCACCGGCGGCACCCTCGCCGTCGCCCTGCTCGCGCTGTGGCAGGTGTTCTTCCCGCTTCCGCAGGGCAGCAAGTACTACCTCATCATTTTCCTCGCCGGCGTGCTGCCGATGGTGTTCCTGGCGTACCCCTCCGGGGTGCGGCTGCGCCGCCGGCCGGCCGGCGACGAGCCGGCCGAGCGGCGCGGCCCCCGCCCGGCCGACTGGCTGCTCGCCGCCGTCGCGCTGCTGGCCTGCCTCTACCCCGTGCTGCCGGTGACCCTCGGCGCGGGCGGTGGCGGCTACGACGCGTTCCTCGACCGGCAGGGCCTGCTCGTGCCGCTGGACGTGGTGCTGGGCACCGTGCTGCTGCTCCTGCTGCTGGAGGCGTGCCGGCGCACCACGGGCTGGATCCTCCCGGCCGTCTGCCTGCTGTTCCTCGCCTACGGCTACTACGGCGGGCTGCTGCCGCAGTCCTGGCCGGTGGCCCACGCCGGGCTCGACTTCGCCCAGCTCGTCGACGCGTTCTACAACTCCGACAGCGGCTTCTACGGCACCCCGCTCGACGTGGCCGCCTCGTACATCGTGCTGTTCACCATCTACGGCGCGGTGCTGGACCTCTCCGGGGCCGGCCGGTTCTTCGTCGAGCTCTCCGCCGCCGCGTTCCGCCGCTCCCGCACCGCCGCCGGGCGCACAGCCGTCGCCTCCGGCTTCCTGCTCGGCACGGTCTCCGGCTCGGGCGCCGCCACCACGGTCAGCATCGGGGCGGTGACCTGGCCGATCCTGCGCCGCGCCGGCTACCCGCCCGAGCGGGCCGGCGGCATGCTGGCCGCCGCGGGCGTCGGCGCGATCCTCTCCCCGCCCACGCTGGGCGCCGCGGCGTTCATCATCGCCGAGTACCTGGGGGTGTCGTACCTCCAGGTGCTCGGCTGGGCCACCGTGCCGACGATCCTCTACTACCTGGGCATCCTGCTCTCCGTCGAGATCGACGCCCGGCGCTCCGGGGTCCGGCCGGTGGTCATCGACACCGGCTCGGCCGGGCGGCTGCTGCTCCGCTTCGGCTACCACTTCCTCTCGCTGCTCGTGATCATCGTGGTGCTCGCGATGGGCGCCTCGGCGACCCGGGCCGTGGTGATCGCCACCGTGCTGGCCGCCGCGCTCTCCTTCCTGGACCGCCGGCACCGGCTCACCCCCGCCCGCCTCGTCCAGGCGCTCAGCGGCGGTGTACGCGGGGTGCTCGCGGTGAGCGCGGTCTGCGCCGCGGCCGGCATCATCACCGCCACCACCACCAAGACCGGCCTCGGCCCGCAGGCCGCCGCGCTGCTGGTCAGCGGGGCGCAGACGGTCAGCTCCGAGCCCGCCGTGGTGCTCGCCCTCACGGCGCTGCTCGCCGCCGTCGCGCTCAGCCTGCTCGGGCTGGCCGTGCCGGTCACCGCCTCCTTCGTGATCGGCTGGGTGATCATCGGCCCGGCGTTGCTGCACCTCGGCGTCGCCGCCCCCGCCGCGGCCATGTTCGTCTTCTACTTCGCGGTGCTGTCCGAGGTCTCCCCACCCACCGCGCTCGCCGCGGTCGCCGCCGCCGCGGTCACCGGCGGCCGGCTGGTGCCGACCATGTGGCAGACCCTGCGGTACGCGCTGCCCGCGTACCTCATCCCGATCGCCTTCGTGATCACGCCGACCGGCCTCGGCCTGCTCGGCATCGGCGGTGTCGGGCGGATCGCGGTGGCCGCGGTGGTCTCGGCGCTCGGCGTCACCGTGCTGGCCGTGGCGGCGGGCGGCTGGCTGCCCGGCGTCGGCCCGGCCGGCACGCCGGAGCGGCTCCTGGGCGCGGTCGCCGGGCTGGTGCTGCTCTGGCTGGAACCCCTGCCCGTCGCGGTCGGTGCGGTGCTCGCCGCGCTGGCCGTCGCGGGCGTGCTCGTCCGACGTGGCTCCGCCGGTCGCGCCGGCGGCCCGTCGGTCCCTGAATTGGTGGACCACCGGGAGGAGAAAGAGTGAGACGGATCGACGTGCGGATCGCCGCGGGCGTCGGGGCGCTGGCCCTGGTCGCGGCCGGCGCCGCCGGATGCGGGGGCCGTCAGGACGGCGCGGCGAAGGACGACGCCGCCCGTGAGATCACCTGCAAGGTCACCAAGGACACCCGGGTCGGCATCGCCACCGGCAACGCCACGGGCGTCTACTACGTGGTCGGCAACGCGCTGGCCGGCCAGCTCTCGGCGGCCACCGGCGGCAAGCTCACCGGCACCGCCGCCGAGACCGGCGCCTCGGTGCAGAACGTGGAACAGCTCGTGGCCGGCCAGTACGACGTGGCGTTCTCCCTCTTCGACACCGCGGTCAACGCGGTGCAGGGCAAGGACAGCTTCAGCTCCCCGCAGCCGGTCAAGGCATTGGCCCGGATCTACGACAACTACACGCAGGTGGTCGTCCGGGCCGACTCCGGGATCACCTCGGTGGCCGGGATGAAGGGCAAGAAGATCTCCACCGGGTCGCCCAAGTCCGGCACCGAGGTCATCGCCAACCGGCTGCTCACCGCCGCCGGGCTGGACCCGGCCAAGGACGTCCAGGCGCAGCGGCTCGACCTGACCAAGACCGTCGACGGGATGAAGGACGGCAGCATCGACGGCTTCTTCTGGTCCGGCGGCGTGCCCACGGGCGGGGTCACCGACCTGTTCACCACGGCCGGCGACAAGGTGAAGTTCCTCGACATCAGCCCGCTGCTGCCGAAGATGGCCGAGCTGAACCCGGCGTACCAGGCCGGCACCATCGGCAAGGACATCTACCGGACGGGCGCCGACGTGCCCACCATCGTGGTGCCCAACGTGCTGCTGGTCCGCGACAACCTCGACGCCGACGTGGCCTGCGTGATCACGAAGACGGTCTTCGAGAAGAAGGACGCCCTGGCCCAGGCCAACCCGGCCGCCAAGGGCATCGACCTGGCCAAGGCCCGCAAGACCGACCCGGTGGGGCTGCACCGCGGGGCGGATTGGGCGCTCAAGGACCTCGGCGCGAGCTGACCCCGACGAGCCGGGCCCGGACGCCTCCGTCCGGGCCCGGCCACCCGACCAACGACCCGGGAGACCCCCGTGCCGCTGCCCCACCCCGCCCGCGTACGCCGGCACCACCGGCCCGTGGACCGCACCGGGCACCTCCGCTCCGTCCGGGTCCAACTGCTCGCGCCGATCCTGGTGGCCACGGTCGGCCTGGTGGTGCTGGGCGCCGCCCAGACCGGCGCCGCGCTGGACTCCTCCGCCGACGCCGACCGGGCCCGCGTACTCGCCGGCACCGCCACCGCCACCGTGCGGCTGGTGCACGAGCTGGAACGCGAACTGGGCGAGACGGCGGCGCTGCGCCAGCGCGGCGGCGCCGCCGGCCGGCCGCTGGTCGACGCGCAGCGGCACCGGGTGGACGCGGCGGTCACCCGCTACCGCGCCGCGAGCGGCGACGCCCACCGGGCCGCACCGGACCTCGCCCCGGTGCTCAACGACGCGGACGGGCGGCTCGGCCAGCTCGCGCCGACGCGGGACCTGGCGCTGGGCGGGGACCGGGCCGACCCGGCGTACGCCTCGCTCGTCGAGTCCCTGCTCGCCGTCGCCGACGCGCTGCCCGCCCAGCTCCGCGACGCCGCACTGGCCAACGAGGCACGCGAGGTGGCCGCGGTGGCCGCCCAGGAGCACCTCTCGGCGCTGGAACGCGACCTGCTGCGCGGGGTGTTCGTGCGGGGCGCGCTGGTCCGGGGCGAGCTGGCCGGGCTCGGCCGGCTGCGGGGCGCCCGGGAGCAGCGCCAGGCCGAGTTCCTCCGGATCGCCGCCGGCCCCGCCAACTCCGCCTGGTACCGGCTGGTCGGCGGCGCCGACGTGGAGACGGCCCGGCGGATGCGCGACGGTGTGCTGGACAGCGACGGCAGGCCGGAGTCGCTGAAGACCGACGGCGACGCCTGGTACGTGGCGCAGAGTGGCACCATCCGCCGCTACAACCTGCTCGGCCGGGAGCTGTCCGACGGGCTGGACCGGGACGCCGCCGCGCTGGCCCGGACCGCCCGGCAGCGGGCCCTGCTCACCGCCGGGGCGACCAGCACCGTGGCGCTCGGCTCGCTGCTCACCGCCGTGCTGCTGGCGGTCCGGACCAGCCGGCGGCTGCGCCGGCTGCGGGTCGCGGCGCTCACCATGGCCAACCGCGAGCTGCCGGACCGGATCACCGCGATCGCGGCGGGCGAGGGCGCACCGGGCGCGGGCACGGCGACCCGGCTGACCGACGGGATCCGCCGGGGCCGGGACGAGGTGGCCCAGGTGGCCGAGGCGTTCGACACGGTGAACAAGGCCGCCCTGCGGCTCGCCGGTGAGCAGGCCGAGCTGCGGCTGGACGTGACCCGGATGGCCGAGGCGCTGGCCCGCCGGATCCGCACGCTGATCACCCGCCAGCTGCGCCTGCTCGACGAGTTCGAACGCGAGGAGACCGACCCGGACGCGCTGGCCCGGCTGTTCGCCCTGGACCACCTGGCCGCCCGGCTGCGCCGCAACGGGGAGAACCTGCTGGTCCTGGCCGGTGGCGAACCAGGCCGGGGGCACGAGGGCGCGCTGCTCCTGGACGACGTGGTCCGGGCGGCCGCCTCCGAGATCGAGGACTACCCGCGGGTGGAGATCGAGGTGCCGACCGCCGCCGTGCACGGCGCGGCGGCCGGCAACCTGGTGCACCTGCTGGCCGAACTGCTGGAGAACGCCACCGTCTACTCGCCACCGGACGCCCGGGTGCTCGTCGACGGGCGGCGCACCGTGGACGGGCTCACGCTGCGGGTGCACGACCAGGGCATCGGCATCAGCGAGACCCGGCTGTCCACCATCAACGAGCGGCTCGCCGCGCCGGCCACGCTGTCCAGCGCCGCGGCCGGCAGCATGGGCCTGCACGTGGTGGCCCACCTGGCCGCCCGGCACGGGATCCGGGTGCAGCTGTACCGCCCGGCCAGCGGCACGGTCGCCCAGGTGGACGTGCCCGAGTCGGTGCTCACCCGGGTCGAGTCGGTGACCCGGCTGCCGGCCGCCGAGCGCGGCCAACCGACCGGCCGCCCGGCGCCCTGGTTCCGGCCCCGCGCCGCCGGCCCGGCCGCGCTACGGCCGGCCACCGGCGCCCGCGACCTGGTCGCCACCGCCCCCGTGCCGGCCGTCGCCGGGCCGGTCGCCGCCGGACCGCCGCTGCCCGCCGGCCCGGTCCGGGGCGTCGCCGCCGTACGCCCACCGGGCGCCGCCCTGCTGGCGCCGAGCGCCGCCCGGATCCGGCCGGCGAGTTCCCCGGCGACCGCGGGAACCACCGGCGCCGGCCTGCCGCGCCGGGCCCGGGGCGGGCAGCTCCCCGCGGCGCTGCCCGCCACCGCCCCGCCGCCCCGGCCCGCGGACGACCTGCTCGACCCCGAGGTGGTACGCGCCCGCCTGTCCGCCCTCGCCGAGGGGGTGGCCAGCGCGATGCGCCGTGCCCCGAACACCACACCCACCGGGAGAAATCCATGACCCCACCCGTGACCGCCGGGCTCGACTGGCTGCTGGCGAACTTCGCCGAGCAGGTGCCGGACGTGTCCCACGCCCTCGCGGTGTCCGAGGACGGCCTGCGGCTGGCCGCGTCCCCCGACCTCGCACCCGACCAGGTGGACCAGCTCGCCGCGGTGATCAGCGGGTTGGCCAGCCTGACCGTGGGCGCGGCCCGGCTGATGTCCGCCGGCCGGGTACGCCAGCAGATCGTCGACATGGACGGCGGGGTGCTGCTCGTGATGGCGGTCGGCGAGCGCGCGCTGCTCGGGGTGCTCGCCGCGCCCGGCTGCGACCTGGGCCAGATCGGCTACGAGACGGCGACGCTGGTCCAGCGGGTGGCGGAGGCGCTGGAACCGGCGGCCCGCCGGTGACCGGCCGCCCGCTGCGGCTGGTCGCCGCCCTCCTGCTGGCCGCCCTGGTGGCGGGCTGCGGCGGGACGGACGCCGAGCCGAGGGCCTGGCACGACGGCCGGATCTTCCTGGCCACCGGCAACACCACCGGCGTCTACTACCAGCTCGGCGGCGGCTACGCCGACCTGATCAGCCGGCACCTGCCCGGGTACGAGGCGCGGGCCGAGCCGACCGGCGCCTCGGTGGAGAACATCACCCGGCTGGCCGGCGGCGACATGGAGATCGCGTTCAGCCTGGCCGACACGGCCGCCGACGCGGTCAGCGGCCGGGGCGGCTTCGAGGGCCAGCCGCAGCCGGTACGCGCGCTGGCCCGGGTCTACAGCAACTACACCCACCTGATCGTCCGCGCCGACGGGAAGATCGACAGCTTCGCCGACCTGCGCGGCAAGCGGATCTCCACCGGCTCGCCGAAGTCCGGCACCGACATCATCGCCGGCCGGCTGCTCACCGCCGGCGGGATCGACCCGGCCCGCGACATCCAGCGGCTCAACCTGTCGCTGCCGGAGACGGTGCAGCGGATGCGGGCCGGCAGCCTGGACGCGATGTTCTTCTCCGGCGGCCTGCCCACACCGGGCGTCAAGGACCTGCTCTCCAGCGCGGCCGGGGCGTTCCGGCTGCTCCCCCTCACCGAGCTGATCGAACCGCTGTCGGCCCGCTTCGGCTCGGTCTACACGACGGCCATCCTGCCCAAGGACGTCTACGGCACCCCGGCGGCCATCCCGACCATCACGGTGGCGAACGTGATCCTGGTGGCGGCGGACATGCCGGACCAGCTCGCGTACGACCTGACCCGGGTGCTCTTCACCTGGCAGGGCGAGCTGATCAGGGTTCACCCGGAGGCGGCGAACTTCACCCGGGACAGCGCCGCCGCCACCGAGCCGATCCCGCTGCACCCGGGCGCGGCCCGCTGGTATCGCAGCGGCTGACGGCGGCACCTCCGCGCGGAGTTGCGTCCTCCCGGCATGCTGATCCCGTGATCATGGCGCGCCACTCGTCGGCCCTGGCGACTCTCGGCTGCGTGTTGCTGGTGATGGCCGGCGGCGCGCTGCTGTGGCTGCCGTTCCACACCCAGTACGCGCTCGACGACTGGGGGGCCGAACTGCGGGAGACCGGAGTGCCGGCGCGTGCGCTCGTCTACGACCAGGTCACGAAGCGCGGCGGCAACCGGACCAGCTCGTCGACCACCATGTATCTCCGGTACGACCTGGCCGGCCGGACGTACGAGCAGGAGGTCGGCTGCGTCGAGGTGTGCCGGTCGATCGGCGAGGAGGTGCCGATCTGGGTGAACCCGGCCGACCCGGATGACTTCGTCACCGACTTCGACCAGCTCAGCGGACACCGGGGCCGCATCCAAGGCGGGCTGGGCGTCGCCGGGTTCGCGATCCTGGTCGTGGCGGTTCCGCTGCTGCTGTCCCGCATCCCGCTCCAGCGCTGGTTCCCTCCCGGCAGGCCGCGGCGCCGGCCTCGTCCTGGTGCGCCCGGCCACGGAGGTGCCGGGTTCAGGATCCGCACCAAGCACAAGCGGGGCGACCGACGCTGAGCACCGGCCGCGCTCAAGCACAGCTCAGAGGTTCGCGGGGGCGGTGGCGGCCCGGGCGGCGGCGACCAGCCGGTCCGTCTCGGCGGTCACCGCCTCGTCGTCGGTGGGCGTGCCCGGGTCGTAGCGCACCGTCCAGGTCAGCCCGTCCACGCCGGGCACGCGGCGGGCGGCGACGCGGCCGGCGCCGCCGGGCACCGGATGGTGGGCCGTGTACGCGACCGAGCGGGTGACCCGGGCCCGCACCTGGTGGGGCAGCTCGCCCGGGTCGAGCAGCAGGTAGGTCTCGGCCGGGCAGTCGGCCACCACGAGGTAGCCATCCCGCTCGGTTACCCGGTCGGCGGGGGTGACGGTGAGTTCCCGGCCGGACCAGACCGCCTTGAGGATGTCGTGCCAGCCGATCCGCTCCCCGCGGCCGGGCAGCCACAGCCCGAGGTTGCTGGCCACCACGACGCCGTCGCCCTCGCCGTTGCCCACGGCGGCCCAGGCGAGCACCCGCTCGTCGCCGCGCAGCGGCGGGCGATCGGCGGGCGGCAGCTTGGGCTTGCGGTTGAAGAGTCCCATCACAGCCCTCCGGCGGCCTGCTCGCGCAGCGCCCGCGCGTGCTGTTCCAGCGAGAGCAGCTCCCCGAAGAGGGCGAAGTACTCGTCCTTGTTGCTCACCGGGTTGATCCGCTGGATCTTCGACTTCAGGTCCTTGATCCGCCCGGTCACCGAGCCGAACTGGAGGCGGGCCATGGTGATCGAGACGTACCGGGGGTCGGGCTCGCCGTCGATGCGCAGCGGCTCCACGGCCAACTCCCCGACGAGCGCCTGGCCGGCCAGGTCGTCGCAGGCGTCGCGGACCTGCTCGATCCAGACCGCGCCGCCGGTGGCCGTCGCCGCCCCGCCGGCCGCGGCGATGGCGGCGCGGAGAGCGGCGTGCACCGGGTGCCGGTATGCGGCCGCCTCGACCGCGTCGAACATCGGCCCGGCCAGCACCGGCTCCTGGAGGGCCAGCTTCAGCGCCTCCCGCTCGACCATCGACTGCGGACTGTCCACGCTGGGCGCGGCCGGGGCGGGGCGGGCGGGTGCCGCCACCGTGCCGGCGGGCTGACCGTTGGCGGCCGCCAGCACGGCACGCTGCACCGGCTCGATCTCCATGCCGAGATCGCCGGCGAGCTTGCGCACGTACTCGGGGCGCTTCTCCCGGTCCTTGATCTTGGCGACCAGCGGGGCGGCCCGCCGCATCGCCTCCACCCGGCCGTCGACGGTGTCCAGGTCGTACCGGTTGATCATGTGGCGGAGCGCGAAGTCGACAAGCGGCTCGCGGCGGGCGACCAGGTCGCGGACTGCCAGGTCGCCCTTGGCCAGGCGCAGCTCGCACGGGTCCATGTTGTCGGGGCTGACCGCGATGAAGGTACGCCCGACGAAGCGCTGGTCGTCCTCGAAGGCGCGCAGGGCGGCCTTCTGGCCGGCGGCGTCCCCGTCGAAGGTGAAGATGATCTCGCCGGCCACCGCGTCGGTGTCCATGAGCAGCCGGCGCAGCACCCCGATGTGGTCGGCGCCGAACGCGGTGCCGCAGGTCGCCACGGCGGTGGGCACGCCGGCCAGGTGGCAGGCCATCACGTCGGTGTAGCCCTCGACCACCACCACCTTGCCCTGCTTGGCGATCTCCCGCTTGGCCAGGTCGATGCCGTAGAGGACGTGCGACTTCTTGTAGATCGGCGTCTCGGGGGTGTTCAGGTATTTCGGGCCGTCGTCGTCGTCGAAGAGCTTGCGGGCGCCGAAGCCGATCACGTCGCCGGTGAGGTCGCGGATCGGCCAGAGCAGCCGGCGCCGGAACCGGTCGATCAGGCTGCCCGAGCGGGACGGGCGGGACAGCCCCGCCGTGACCAGCTCGTCGTGGGTGAAGCCCTGCTGGCGCAGGTGCTTGGTGAGCAGGTCCCACGCGTCGGGGGCGAAGCCGCAGCCGTAGCGCTCGGCGGCGGCCCGGTCGAAGCCCCGCTGGGCGAGGAACTCCCGCGCCGCCCGCGCGCCGGCCGTGGTGAGCTGGCCGCGGTAGAACTCGACGGCGGCCGCGTGCGCGGCCACCAGACGCTGCCGCTGCCCCTGCTGGGGGCGGGCGCGCGGGGCCGAGCGGTCGTCCTCGACGTAGCGCAGCTGGATGCCGGCGCGGTCGGCGAGCCGCTCGACGGACTCGACGAAGCTCAGGTGCTCGGCGTCCATCAGGAACTTGATCGCGTCCCCGCCGGCGCCGCAGCCGAAGCAGTACCAGACGTTGCGGGCCGGCGAGACGTTGAACGACGGGCTCTTCTCGTCGTGGAACGGGCAGAGCCCCTTGAGGTTGCCGCCGCCGGCCGGCTTGAGCGTCACCGTGTCGGAGATGACCTCGGCGATGGAGGTGCGCTCGCGGACCAGCGCGATGTCCTCGTCCCGGATCCGCCCCGCCATCTCCGCCACCTCCTCGGCGTACATCCTGCCCTGCCGGACCGACGATCCGCGCCCGGGGGCACGCCGGGTGAGCCGGATCGCGACCAACCCAGCCGTTTCCGCCCCCGCTGCCGCGCCGGTGCGGCGATCATGAGCAGATGCGGGGGCGACAGGGCCGCGGAGCATGGTGGGACCGGTTGACCAGCAGGCTGGGCGTACGTCGGCCGGTGACGGTCGCCGACGAGGCCGGCCACCGGCACGCGACCTGGTTCGAGCTCTTCTTCGACGTGATCTTCGTCTTCGCCCTGGCGGAGGTGGTGAACCGGCTAGGCGAGGACCCGAGCCCTCGGCCGCGCAGCCTGCTCGCCGCCTTCGGGCTCTTCCTCGTGGTGCAGTGGGCCTGGGTGGGGCACGTCTACTACGCCACCCGGTACGAGGCGGACGACCTGCCACACCGGTTCCTGATGCTGCTCTCGCTGCTCGGCGCCGGGGCGATCACCCTCGGTGTGGACGAGGTGCCCGGCGGCCCGATGCTGCCGATCGGCTACCTGATCGTCCGCGGCATGCTGCTCCTGCTCTACCTCCGGGGCCGCCCGCCCCCCGGGGTGGCCCGGGCGGGCACCCTCGTCTACCTGATCGGATTCGGGCTCGGCTGGCTGATCTGGCTGGCCTCACTGGCCGTCCCCGCGCACCTGCGGCCGGTGTTCTGGATCACCGGGACGGTGGTCGAGCTCGCCACGCCGTGGGTCGGCTACCGCTGGCTGAGCCGGTGGCCGGTGGACGTCCGGCACCTGCCGGAGCGCGTCGGCCAGTTCGTCATCATCGTGCTCGGCAGCACCATGGCCAATCTGCTCGCCACGGTGCCGGACCACCCGGACCGGACGATGGTCCTCACCGCGGCGCTGGCCTCCGTCGTGCCGGCGGCGATCTGGTGGATCTACGCCACCTACATCGGTGGCGGCATCCCGATCCACCGGCTACGCGGCGGTCAGCCCTACACCTACCTGCACTACCTGCTCAGCGGCGGCCTGCTGCTGCTCGGGTGGGCGCTCGGGCAGACGGTCCGGGCGGTCCACGGCGACATCGTCCTGACCAAGGAGGTACGCCTGCTGCTGGCCGGTTCGGCCACCCTCTGGCTCGTCTGCGGGCTAGGCCTGTACTGGCTGGCGATCCGGGTCTCGCGCCCCGCCGCGCTGGGCGCCGGGTACGGCATCGCCTCGGTCTGGGCGATCGCCCTGGCCGTCTCCTCGCCGTTCCTGGTGCTGGTGTTGCTGAGCGCGGCGATCGCCGTGTACGCCGTGCTGTTCACCGCCGTGCTGGGCAGGGAACGGCCGGACCAGGGGATGGCGCTCACCACTCCCGACTGAGCGGGCGGCATCCGGCGCGCCGCTCGGCTCGCCGCAGCGCGCCGAGCGGGCGCCGGCGGTCACGCGGAGCGGCCGGCCCCGGCGGCGGCGTCGCCGATCCGCGGGAACGGTTCGATGGAGAAGACCACCTCGACCGGCACCTCGAAGTAGGCGGCGATCCGCAGCGCCAGGTGCAGGCTGGGCCGGAACTCGCCCCGCTCCAGGTAGCCGACCGTCTGGTAGTGCACGCCCAGCGCGTCGGCGAGCTGCCGCCGGGAGATTCCCCGTTCGGCACGCAGCACGGCGATCCGGTTGTGCACGACCTCGCTCATGGGCGCCCTCTCATCCGACCCGCTGCATGGCCCGCTCGCGACGGGCCGCCACCCGGGAGCCGGACTCGCGCCGGGCCATCCGCCGCAGCACCACGGGGGCCAGCACCAGCCCGAGCACCGCCCACGCCCCGAGCACCCCGAGGGTCTCCAGGTGGCGCCAGGAACCGCCGAGCTCGACCGCGGCCATGCTGTCGGGCAGCAGCGCCGAGCGCATGCCCAACCCTAGCCAGTAGACCGGGAAGACCTGGGCGACGCCCTGGAGCCAGCCGGGCAGGCCGTTGATCGGGTAGAAGATGCCGGAGAGCGCGATGAGACCGAAGATCGGCAGCACCACGAGGCCCATGTTGCGGGGATTCTCGATCAGCGAGCCGATCACCGCGCCCAGTGGCAGCGTCGCGATCAGCCCGAACGGCACCACCCAGGCCAGGGTGGCCCAGGCGCCCGGGTCGCCGAGCCGGATCCCGTCGAGGAAGAACAGCCCCGGCGTGAGCTGGAGCACCAGACCGATCAGCGACACCGACGAGATCAGCACGATCTTGCCGATGAGGTAGCCGAGCATGCCGTTCGGCGTCGCCTTGGCGCGCAGCAGCGTGCCGTCCTCCCGGTCGACGATGAGCTGCTGGGACAGGCCGAGCAGCCCGCCGAAGATCAGGCCCATGCCGACCGTGCTGGGCAGCGCCCGCGCGCCCAGGGAGAAGTCGGTGCCCGGCACCGTGGCGCCGCGCATGAAGAACATGGCGACCAGCAGGATGACCGTCGGGAAGAAGTAGTTCCAGAGGTCCTGCCCGTTGGTGAAGGTGTTGCGCAGCTCGATCACGCCGCGCCGGACACCGGCCCGGACGGCCGTGGCGGTCGGGTTCATCGCTCGCTCCCCTGCTGCCAGACGCGGGCGGCCCGGCCGGCCCGCTGCCCGGTCTCCTCCTCGTGGACCAGCGTGATGTAGGCGTCCTCCAGGCTGGCCCGGCGGACCTCCAGCTCCTGCACCCGGTCACCGTGCTCGCGCAGCAGGTCGCGCAGGAAGCCGGTGGCGTCGGCCGTGGCGTGCACGTAGCGCTCGCCGTCGCGGGTCCAGCGGATCTCCGCGTCACCGGCGACCCGGCGGGACAGCTCGTCCGGCGAACCGTCGGCGATGATCCGGCCGCCGGCCAGGATGAGGATGCGGTCGGCCAGCTTCTCCGCCTCGTCCAGGTCGTGCGTGGTGAGCAGGATGGTCGTCTCGTCCAGGTCGGCCAGGCGGTGCACCAGCTCGTGGAACTCCCGCCGGGCCGCCGGGTCGAAGCCGACCGTCGGCTCGTCCAGGAACAGCAGCTCGGGGCGGCCCACGATGCCGACCGCCACGTCGAGGCGGCGGCGCTGGCCGCCGGAGAGCTGGTGCACCCGCTTGCCGGCGTGCGGGGTCAGGCCGACCGTGTCCAGCAGCTCGTCGGTCGGCCAGGGGCGGGCGATCCGGTCGGTGGCGTACGGCGCGTAGAAGTCACCGAGGTGGGCCAGCAGGTCCCGGACCCGCCACTTGCCGTGGTCGCGCCAGGACTGGAGCACCACACCCAGCCGGGCGCGCCAGCGCTCGTCACCCCGGCCCGGGTCGACGCCGAGCACGCGGACCGACCCGGCCGAGCGCAGCCGGAAGCCCTCCAGGATCTCGATGGTGGTGGTCTTGCCGGCCCCGTTGGGCCCGAGCAGGGCGAGCACCTCACCCCGCCGGGCGGTGAGGTCGACCCCGTGCAGCACGTCGACGGTGCCGTACCGCATGCGCAGGTCGCGGACGTCGAGGACCAGGTCCGCGACGGGCGCGTGGGGAGCCGTGGCAGCCCCCGACAGTTCGACCGCAGTCATACCGCGAAATGTAGCACTCCTACTACAACCCGGGGTACACCCGCTTCCGGGTGTAAGGCGGCCGCCGATGGGGACAACCCGGCCATGTCGGGTACGCGCAGGGCCAGCATTCCGTACCAGCCGGCCCTGGACGGGGTCCGGGCGCTCGCGGTCGCGGCCGTCCTCGCGTTCCACGGCGGGGTCGCCGCCCTCCCGGGCGGCTTCCTCGGCGTGGACGCCTTCTTCGTGCTGTCCGGGTTCCTGATCACGTCGCTGCTGCTGGCCGAGCATCGCGACACCGGCCGCGTCGACCTGGTCGCGTTCTGGGGCCGGCGGGTGCGCCGGCTGCTGCCCGCGTTGCTGCTCGTGCTCCTCGTCGTGCTGCTGGTCTCCCGGAAGCTGCTGCCGGGCACCGAACTCGGCGCGCTGCGCTGGGACGAGCTGGCCGCGCTCGGGTACGTCGCCAACTGGCGGATGGCGAACCGGGAGGGGGACTACTTCGCCGCCACCGGCACCGCGTCCCCGCTGCAGCACACCTGGTCGCTCGGCATCGAGGAGCAGTTCTACCTGCTCTGGCCGCTGCTGCTGATCGCGCTGCTGGCCTGGGCGGCCAGGCGGGGTGCGACCGTGCCCGGCCGCCGGCCCGCCGCCGTGCTCCCGGTCGTCCTGCTGGGCGCGGCCGGCTCGGCGCTCGCCGCCGCGGCGCTGTTCACTCCCGGCGCCCCGGACCGCGTCTACTACGGCACCGACACCCGGGCGGTCGCCCTCCTGGTCGGCGCCGCGCTCGCCGCGCTGCTGGCGCAGCGGCGCGAGGCGGTGACCGGCCGGCCGGCACGCCACCCGGTCCTCGGCGGGCTGGCACTGGCCGGGGCCGCCCTCACCGGCTGGTGCTGGGCCACCGCCGACGGCGGCGACGCCTGGCTCTACCGGGGCGGCCTGACCGCGGCCGCCCTCGCGGTGTCGGCGGTCGTCGCCCACGCGGTGGTGAGCCCCGCCTCCCCCACCGCGCGGCTGCTCGCCCTGCCGCCGCTGGTCTGGCTCGGCCGGATCTCCTACGGCGTCTACCTCTGGCACTGGCCCCTGTTCCAGTGGCTCACCGCCGAGCGCACCGGGCTGGCCGGGCTCGCCCTGCTCGCCGCCCGGTGCGCGGTGACACTGGCCGCCGCCGGCGGGTCGTACCTGCTGGTGGAGCGCCCGATCCGGCGGGCCCGGCGGCTGCCCCGGCCGGCGCCCGCGCTGGCCGGTACGGCGGTGGCCGGCGTGGCCGCCGTCGCGGTGCTCGGCACCGTGCCACCCGCTCCGCCGCCGAAACCGGCGATCGCCCTCGACGCCGCGCCCCCGACCGCCGGCTCCCCCACCACGGTGCCCCCGGCACGCCGCCCGGGACGGCGGCCCGGACCGCCCCGGATCGCCTTCCTCGGCGACTCCGTCTCCTGGTCGCTCGGCACCTACCTGCCCGAGCAGGAGAAGTTCGCGGTCAGCGTGCGGGCCGTGCAGGGCTGCGGCATCGCCCGGCTCCCCGAGGTGCGCTACATCGGCGAGCCGCACCCGAACTACCCCGGCTGCGAGCACTGGGACGACCGCTGGCAGCGGGGCGTACGCGCCGACGACCCGGACGTGGCGGTCATCCTGCTCGACCGCTGGGAGCTGATGGACCGCAGGCTCGACGGGCGCTGGCAGCACGTCGGCGAACCGGCGTTCGACCGGTACCTCAGCGGCGAGCTGGACCGGGCCGTGGGCATCGCGGCCAGCCGGGGCGCGCACGTGACCCTGCTGACCGCGCCGTACACCCGGCGGGCGGAACGGCCGGACGGCGGCCTCTGGCCGGAGGACGACCCGGCCCGGGTGGACGCCTGGAACCGGCTGCTGCGCGCGGCGGCGGACCGGCACCACGCCAGCGTGCTCGACCTCAACCGGCGGGCCTGCCCGGACGGCCGGTTCACCTGGGACGCCGGCGGGGTCCGGGTGCGCAGCGACGGGCTGCACTTCACGCCGGAGGGCGTGCAGCGGTGGATCGCCCCGTGGCTGCTCCCCGAGCTCTACCGGCTGGCGGTGCGGGGGGCGTGACCGGTCAGGCGGCGACCACCGCCGACTCCTCGGCCTCGACCTGGGCGTTCCAGATGGCCTTGGTGGAGCGCCAGCCCTCGTCGTCCATGCCGCGCCGCCAGTAGCCCGAGATCGACAGGTCGCTCCGGGGCACGCCCCGCTCGACCCGCAGCAACCGGCGCAGCTCCTTCACCGTGGTGGCCTCGCCGTGCACGAAGGCGTGCACCCGGCCGGGCGGGAAGTCCAGCGCCCGGAGCGCCTCGACCAGCGGCTCGCCCACCGGCCGGTCGGCGCGGTGCAGCCAGCGCAGCTCGACCGCGCCCGCGCTGGCCAGGCGCAGCTCGTCGGCGGGGCCATCCACCTCGACGTAGACCTTGGCGGGCGCGCCGTCGGGCAGCCGCTCCAGGGCGGCGGCGATCGCCGGCAGGGCGCTCTCGTCCCCGGCCAGCAGGTGCCAGTCGGCCGCCGGGTCCGGCGCGTACGCGCCGCCGGGGCCGGTGAACAGCACCGAGTCGCCGGGGCGCAGCCCGGCCGCCCACGGCCCGGCCAGCCCCTCGTCGCCGTGGTACACCACGTCCACGGTCAGCTCGCCGGCCGCCGCGTCCCAGGCCCGCACCGTGTACGCCCGCAGCCGCGGCCACTGCTCGGCCGGGAACTCGCGCTTGATGGTGGCCAGGTCGGTCGGGTGCGGGTAGCGCACCCCGGCCGGCGGGAAGACGAACTTCACGTAGTGGTCGGTGTAGGCGCCCACCGGCAGGCCGGCCAGCTCCGCACCGCCGAGCACGAGGCGGATCAGGTGCGGGGTGGGCCGCTCGGTCCGGACGACCGTGGCGGCGGTGAGCTTCTTCGGGCGCTGCTCCGTCATGCTGCTTAGGCTAACCTAAGTCGCCGATCCCTCCCACCGGGCTGTCCGGCTGCCGACCCCGGCAGGGGCGGTCAGCGCCCCGCCACCAGGCGGCCGTGCCAGGCCAGGGCGGCCGGATCGGTGAGCGAGGCCACCTGGTCGACCACCACGCGCAGCCGGGCCGCGTCGTTCGGGGCGGCCCGCCAGAGCGGCGCGAAGACCGGGTCGAGCGCGTCCGGGGCCCGGTCGAGCAGGGCGGCGACCAGGTCGGCCAGGATCTCCCGCTGCTGCGCGTACCGGGGGCCGATCCCGGGGCGGCGCATCACGTAGCGCAGGGCGATGCCCTTGAGCAGCGCGCACTGGGCCCGGATGCGGCGGGGCACCACGAGGTCGGCGGCGTACCGGCGGTGCGGGCCGGGGCCGTGGCGCTCCTGCGTGGCGGCCACCACGGTCGACACGAAACGGCCGGTGAGCACGCTGGTGGTGGTCTTCAGGGCCGCGAGGGCCCGGTGGCTGCCGTCGTACGCGGCGAGCGGCGCGAGCACCGGCTCGGCGAGCAGCTCGGCCAGCACCTCGCCCAGGTCCTCGGGGGCCTCCCCGGAGTACTCGGCCGCCACGTCGGCGCAGAGCGCCCGCCGCTCGTCGGCGTCCACCAGCAGCGGGCGCAGGGTGACGTAGCCGCCGTGGATGCCGTCCTCGACGTCGTGCACCGAGTACGCCACGTCGTCGGCCCAGTCCATCACCTGCGCCTCCAGGCAGCGCCGGTCGCCCGGCGGGGCACCCTCGCGCAGCCAGGCGAAGACGGGGCGGTCGTCGGCGTACACCCCGAACTTGCGCCGGCCGGGCCGGCGCTCCCAGGGGTACTTGGCGACCGCGTCGAGCGAGGCGCGGGTCAGGTTCAGCCCGGCGGAGCCGCCGTCGGAGGCCAGCACCTTGGCCTCCAGCCGGGTGAGCACCCGCAGGGTCTGGGCGTTGCCCTCGAAGCCGCCGCAGTCGGCCGCGAGCGTGTTCAAGGCGTCCTCGCCGTTGTGCCCGAAGGGCGGGTGACCGAGGTCGTGCGCCAGCCCGGCGGTGTCCACCACGTCCGGGTCACAGCCCAGCCGGGCGCCCATCTCCCGGGCGATCTGCGCCACCTCGAGCGAGTGGGTCAGCCGGGTACGCAGGAAGTCGTCGGTGCCCGCGGTGTGCACCTGGGTCTTCGCGGCGAGCCGGCGGAACGCCGCCGAGTGCAGCACCCGGGCCCGGTCCCGCTCGTACGGCGACCGCCCGTACCCGGTGTCCTTGGGCGCCTCGGTGACCAGGCGCGCCGCGTCGTCAGGCCCGGGACCCGCGGTCAACCGTCATCCCCGCTGCCGCAACACGCAGAACTCGTTGCCCTCGGGATCGGCGAGCACGGTCCACTCCACCTCGCCCTGCCCGATGTCGACGTGCCGGGCGCCCATGTCGACCAGGCGCTCCACCTCGGCCTCCAGGTCGGCCGGGCGCAGGTCGATGTGCAGCCGGTTCTTGCCCTCCTTGGGACCGCTGACCGGGACGAAGACGATGCCGGGCAGCGTGTCGGCGGTCCGGCGGATCTCCACCTCGTCCGGCTTGTCGCTGATCACCTGGTAGCCGAGCGCCTCCGCCCACCAGTGGGCGAGCCGGGACGGATCCTGGGCGTCGACCGTCAGGTTCTCCCAGACGCTGGTCATGCGGTCACCTTCCTGATCGACACGTGCGCGGGAGCCCAGGTTACGCCCGGCGGGCCGGAAAGGCGCGCCCGGACGCGAGCGGGGCCACCGACCTCAGCGCCGGTGGCCCCGGAGGCGTCACACGGTCAGCGGGAGTCCGAACCGGTGGTGCTGATGGCCGCGCGGCCGGCCTCCAACCGGGCGACCGGCACCCGGAACGGCGAGCAGGAGACGTAGTCGAGGCCGACCTCGTGGAAGAAATGCACCGAGTCGGGGTCGCCGCCGTGCTCGCCGCAGACGCCGAGCTTCAGCCCCGGACGGGCCGCCCGGCCCTCCTCGGCGGCGATCCGGACCAGCCGGCCGACGCCCTCCCGGTCGATCGACTCGAACGGCGAGATGCCGAAGATGCCCAGCTCCAGGTAGCGCCAGAAGAACGCGCCCTCGACGTCGTCGCGGGAGAAGCCCCAGGCCATCTGGGTCAGGTCGTTGGTGCCGAAGGAGAAGAACTGCGCCGCCTCGGCGATCTGCCCGGCGGTCAGCGCCGCCCGGGGCACCTCGATCATGGTGCCGATCAGCACCTCGACGGCCTTCTCCCGGGTAACCTCCTCGATGATCCGCTCGGCCTCCGCGCGTACCGTCTCCAGCTCCTGCACCGCGCCGACCAGCGGGACCATGATCTCCGGCCGGGGGTCGCCGCCGCGCTGGGCGCAGGCGACCGCCGCCTCGACGATGGCGCGGACCTGCATCGCGAAGAGACCGGGGATGACCAGGCCGAGCCGGACGCCGCGCAGGCCCAGCATGGGGTTCTCCTCGTGCATCCGCCGGACGGCGGCGAGCAGCGCCTCCTCCTTGGCCACGTCCTCGCCGCGCTCCTGGGCGACCGCGACGTTGACCGCGAGCTGCTCCAGCGGGGGCAGGAACTCGTGCAGCGGCGGGTCGATGAGCCGCACGGTGACCGGCAGGCCGTCCATCTCGCGGAAGATCTCGATGAAATCCTCCCGCTGCAACGGCAGCAGCGCGGCCAGCGCGGACTCCCGTTCGTCGTCGGTGCGGGCCAGGATCAGCCGCTCGACCAGCTCCCGGCGGTCGCCGAGGAACATGTGCTCGGTGCGGCACAGGCCGATGCCCTCGGCGCCGAACCGCCGCGCCCGGGCCGCGTCCGCCCCGGTGTCGGCGTTCGTCCGGACCAGCAGCCGCCGCGTGGCGTCGGCGTGCGTCATGATCCGGTGTACGGCGCGGACCAGCGGGTTGTCGATGTGCTCCGGGTCGAGGCTGCCCTCGAAGTACTGCACCACCTCGGACGGCATGACCGGGACCTCGCCGAGGTAGACCTTGCCGGTGGTGCCGTCGATCGAGACGATGTCACCCTCGTTCACGGTCTGCCCGGCCACGATGAACTTCTTCGCCGGCACGTTGACGTCCAGCTCGTCGGCGCCGGAGACGCAGGTCTTGCCCATGCCCCGCGCCACCACCGCGGCGTGGCTGGTCTTGCCGCCCCGCGAGGTGAGGATGCCCTTGGCGGCGATCATGCCGTTCAGGTCATCGGGGTTGGTCTCCCGGCGGACCAGGATCACCGACTCCCCCTCGGCGGCCAGCTCGACGGCACGCGCGGAGGTGAAGACCACCTTGCCGGAAGCGGCGCCCGGCGAGGCCCCGATGCCCTTGGCCACCGGCTCGAACTCGTGGTCGAGCCGGAACCGGGGGAACATGAGCTGGGCGAGCTGGGCGCCGTTGACGCGGTGCAGCGCCTCGTCCAGGTCGATGAGGCCCTCGTCGACGAGCTGCCCGGCGATGACGAACGCGGCGGCGGCGGTGCGCTTGCCGACCCGGGTCTGCAGCATCCAGAGCTTGCCGCGCTCGATGGTGAACTCGATGTCGCAGAGGTCCTTGTAGTGCTCCTCGAGCCGCGCCATGTAGTCGAGCAGCTCGTCGTAGGACTTCTTGTCGATCCGCTCCAGCTCCTGCAACGGCACGGTGTTGCGGATGCCGGCCACCACGTCCTCGCCCTGGGCGTTGGCCAGGTAGTCGCCGTAGATGCCCTGCGCGCCGCTGCCCGGGTCACGGGTGAAGGCCACGCCCGTGCCGGAGTCGGCGCCGAGGTTGCCGAAGACCATGGCCACCACGTTGACCGCGGTGCCCAGGTCGGCCGGGATGCGCTCCTGCCGGCGGTAGACCACCGCGCGCTCGGCGTTCCACGACTCGAAGACTGCGCGGATGGCCAGGTCGAGCTGCTCGCGCGGCTCCTGCGGGAACTCCCGCCCGGTGTGCTTCGCGAAGATCTTCTTGTACGCGTCGACCAGCCCGCGCAGGTCGTCGGCGTCCAGGTCGAGGTCGTTCGTGGTGCCCTTGGCGCGCTTCGCGTCGTCGAGCGCGTGCTCGAACTCCTCGCCCGGCACCTCGCAGACGGTCTTGCCGAACATCTGGATGAGGCGGCGGTAGGAGTCCCAGGCGAAGCGGTCGTTCCCTCCGGCCTGCGCGCTCAGCCCGACGACGCTGCGGTCATTGAGGCCGACGTTGAGGACCGTCTCCATCATGCCGGGCATCGAGAACTTGGCGCCCGAGCGGACCGACACCAGCAGCGGGTCCTGCGGGTCGCCGAGCTTGCGGCCCATCTCCCGCTCCAGCGACTCCAGGTGCGCCTCGATCTGGGCGGCCAGCCCGTCCGGCTCCCGGCCGGTCGTCAGGTACGCCTTGCAGGCCTCGGTGGTGATGGTGAAGCCGGGCGGGACCGGCAGGCCGAGATTGGTCATCTCGGCCAGGTTGGCCCCCTTGCCGCCGAGCAGGTCCTTGAGGTCCTTGTTGCCCTCGGCGAAGTCGTAGACGTACTTGTGCTCGACCGTCTCTTGCGCTGCCACCAGAGCCTCCCACGCGCGCCATTGACACTTAACGAAGGTTCAGTTCGGACATACCCCGGGAGCGACCACCGGTAATCCCGGCGTCGTCAGCGATCGGTGCGCGAAGGTTAAGCGAACTTCGGGCGGCCTGGGACCGTTCGGTGACTATTGGCACAACGGTCACCACTATCCGCGTCCGTACCGGTTTTTGGGAACGCTTCCACGCGCACTATCACGCAATTCCGATTCCCCTCGTACTCTTGACGGCACTGGTTTTGCTGAACCTGACCTTTGCCATATCCCGGCCAAATACACCCCGGAGTCGTCGCCGTGCCGACCATCCCCACCACCCCCGCCGAGAGCGGTGCCGAGCCGCTCGACCGCCTCCCCGCCCAGCAGCCGGCCGCCGCCGAGCTGGCCCGCACCGCCGCCCGGCGAGCCGGCGACCTGCTCGCCCCGCCCGCGCCGGTCCGCCTCGGCGACGTGGTGCCCGCCCCGGAACAGGTGCTCCCCGACCCGGCGGCGGACTTCACGCTGTCCGCCGGGGCGGCGATCCGGGTCAGCCCGGCCGGCCGGGACGTCGCCGAGCAACTCGCCGAATGGCTGCGCCCCGCCACCGGCTTCGCGCTGCCGATCGCCGACGGCTCGCTCCCGGCCGAGGGCCCGCTCGTGCTGACCCTGTCGGAGGCGCCCCTCACCGAGCCGGCTGACGCGGTCGCCGCGGCCGACCCGGTCGACGCCGCCGGCCCGGTCGACGCTGCTGGTTCGCTCGACGGGTTCGGTGACGAGGGCTACCGCCTGCGCGTGACCCCCGCCGGCGTGCGGATCACCGCGGCCACCGCGGCCGGGCTGTTCCACGGCGCGCAGACGCTGCGGCAGCTCCTGCCGGCCTCCATCGACAGCACCAGCCCCGTCACCGAGCGCTGGACGGTGCCCGGCGGCAGCATCGTCGACCGGCCGCGCTTCCCCTACCGCGGGGCGATGCTCGACGTGGCCCGCCACTTCTTCCCCGTCGAGGACGTGCTGCGGGTCGTCGACCACCTGGCCCGGTACAAGCTCAACCACCTGCACCTGCACCTCACCGACGACCAGGGCTGGCGGATCGCCGTCGACTCCTGGCCCCGGCTCGCCGAGGTCGGCGGCGCCACCGAGGTGGGCGGCGGCCCCGGCGGCTACTACACGCAGGCCGACTACCGGCGCATCGTCGCGTACGCGGCCCGCCGCCACGTCACCGTCGTGCCGGAGATCGACCTGCCGGGGCACACCAACGCGGCCCTCATCGCCTACCCGGAGCTGACACCCGGCAAGATCGCGCCCCCGCCGTACACCGGCACCGAGGTCGGCTTCAGCTACGTCGACCCCGCCGACGAGCGGACGTACGCCTTCGTCGCCGACGTGGTCGGCGAGGTGGCCGCCCTGACCCCCGGCCCGTGGCTGCACCTGGGCGGCGACGAGGCGTTCAAAGTGCCGGCCGACACCTACCGCGCCTTCATCAAGCGGGCGCAGACCCTGGTCGCGGCGACCGGGAAGACCGTGGTCGGCTGGCACCAGCTCGCCCCGGCCGGGCACGTCGACGGGCGGGTGCTCCAGTGGTGGGGCACCAACGGCGACGACCCCGAGACCGCCGAGGCGGTACGCCGGGGCGCCCGCCTCATCCTCTCCCCCGGCAACCGCGTCTACCTGGACATGAAGTACGCCGCCGACACCCCGATCGGGCACGACTGGGCGGGCCTCATCGACGTGCGCCGCGCGTACGACTGGGATCCGGGGACGCACCTCACCGGCGTACCGGCCGCGGCGGTGCTGGGCGTCGAGGCGCCGCTCTGGACGGAGTCGGTCACCACCCTGGCCGAGGTCGAGTTCATGCTCTTCCCGCGCCTGCCCGCCGTCGCCGAACTCGGCTGGTCGCCCCGCTCGACGCACGACTGGGCCGGGTTCCGCGAGCGGCTCGCCGCCCACGGCCCGCGCTGGGCCGCCGCCGGCATCACCTTCCACCCGTCCCCCGACGTCCCGTGGCCCACGCCGGCCGCCATCCCCACCCAACCGACCCGCGACACCACCGCCGACACCCACTGAACCCGCCCTCCCGCGGCCGACAGGGGGCGCGCCCGAACCTTCCGCTCAACGCCGAGCGGCGCCGGGCGCCAGCGCCGCCGGGTGGTGGGGCGCGTCGGTGATCATGAGGTTGACTGGTTGATTCGTCCGTTTCGGGCCGGCCAACTTCATGATCACCGGCGGAGGCGTCGGGTCTGGGTGCGGTTGTTGCGCCTCTGGCGACAACAAACGCACCCGGAGGGTGCGTCAACGATCGACGCCTGACCAACCAGGCCGGTCAGTCACTGCCCGGCGGACAGCGTCCAGTGGCGCCCGCGTGGGTGGTCGGTGGCGGCCTGGGGTGGATGTCTGATTCGTGATGGAGCGCTCGAGGCCCCGGATGTCCGGTTTCGACCGGCGCCGTCGGGTGGTCGGCGCCACCGTCACGGCGGAATCATGGCGGGGGTGGGGTCGTTGTACATGGCAGACCGCGCAGCACCCCGCCCCCGGGCGACGGCGACCGCCGGTCGGAATGACCGCCCCCACCGGTCGTTACATTCCCCCGGACCGCGCAGGTCCGAGCCGGTCGCGCCGGAGGGAATGACCTCGCGGCCCCGGTCGTTACATCCCCCGGACCGCGCATCACCGGTCCGAGCCGGTCAGCCAGGGAATCACCCCCGGACCCCGGTCGTTACATCCCCCGGGACATCGGGTCAGGGTCGAGGGAATCGCTTCCCCACCGCCGATGGTTACACCCCCGGACCGCCCGAGCAGGTCACCACCTTGATCGCCGGGCACCCCAAAGACTTTCCCAGCGGCACCCGCACCCCCTGCGTGTGCTGCTCACCCCCGACAGAGAGGCACTCATCATGCGTACCGATCTGCTGCGTAAGACCGTTCTGACCGCTGCCGGCTTCGCCGCCACCGCCGGTGGGATCGCGGGCCCCGCGGTCGCCGCGCAGGCCACGCCGGCCGAGAAGGCCGCCACCCAGGTCAGCACCGACCGTAAGGGTCACGGCGAGCGGGAGCTCGACGTCCGCTACGAGGCCCAGCCGAACTTCTACTACTGCGGCCCCGCCGCCGCCCGTAACGCCATCTCGGTGCTCGGCAAGAACATCGACGTCGACGCCATGGCCAAGGAGATGGGCACCACCGAGAACGGCACCAACAGCATCAACGACATCACCCCCGTGCTGAACAAGGAGACCGGCAAGCACTACCGGTCGGTGGAGATCCGCGACGGTAAGGCCGACGACAAGCAGACCGACACGCTGCGGGCTGACGTCGTCCGGACCGTGGATGACGGCCGCGCCGTGGTCGCCAACATCGCCGGCACCGCCACCGACACCGACGGCAACACCCACTCGTTCGAGGGTGGCCACTACATCAGCGTCGTGGGCTACCGCGACAACGGGAAGATCGTGACCATCGCGGACTCGGCCGACCCGAACATGGCCTCCTACCGGATGAGCGTGGACAACCTGGCCGACTGGATCGCCACCCGCGGCTACTCGGCCTCCTGACAAAGCAGCAACACGCGAAAGGGCCCGACCCCACCGAGGGGTCGGGCCCTTTCGCGTGTCAGCCGCCGGAGTCGTCCAGCTCGGCGCCGTCCGGCGGGGTGTCGTCGTCCCGGCTGGCCAGCCAGCCGTCGGGGAGGGCGACCTTGCCCGGGGAGTTGGTCCGGCCGCGCGGCTGGCCCAGGGTCTCGACCGGGAACGGTACGGCCGGGTCGAGCTTGCCGAGCAGGTCGTCGAGCTGGGCCAGGCTCTCGATCATCGCGAGCGAGCGCCGCAGCTCGCTGCCGACCGGGAAGCCCTTGAGGTACCAGGCGACGTGCTTGCGGAAGTCGGTGCAGCCGTCGCGCTCGCCCCGGGCCGGGTTGCGGGCGCCGGCCACGAACTGGTCGACGAGCAGCTCGGCATGCCGGCGCATCGTGGCCGCGACCTCGCCGAGGTTCGGCAGCCGCCGCTCGGTGCGGCCGTTGAAGGCGGCCTCCAGGTCGGCGAAGAGCCACGGCCGGCCCAGGCAGCCGCGCCCGATCACCACGCCGTCGACGCCGGTGTGGGCGACCATCCGCAGGGCGTCGTCGGCCTCCCAGATGTCGCCGTTGCCCAGCACCGGCACGTCGAGCGCCTGCTTGAGGGTGGCGATGGCGTCCCAGTCGGCGGTGCCCGAGTAGCGCTGCGCGGCCGTACGCCCGTGCAGGGCGACCGCGGCGACGCCGGCGTCCTGGGCGGCGAGGCCGGCCTCGACGTACGTCAGGTGGTCGTCGTCGATGCCCTTGCGCATCTTGACGGTGACCGGCACCCCGGCGGGCGACGCGGCGGCCACCGCGCCCTTGACCAGCCGGGCGAAGAGCCGGCGCCGCCACGGCAGGGCCGACCCGCCGCCGCGCCGGGTGACCTTGGGGACGGGGCAGCCGAAGTTCAGGTCGATGTGGTCGGCGAGGTTCCGCTCGACCACGATCCGCACGGCGGCGGCGGTGATCTCCGGGTCGGTGCCGTAGAGCTGGAGGCTGCGCGGGTGCTCGTCCGCGCCGAAGGCGATCATGCGGAGCGTCTTCGGGTTACGCTCGACGAGCGCCCGCGTGGTGATCATTTCGCAGACGTAGATGCCGCCGCCCTGCTCCCGGCAGAGCCGGCGGAAGCCGACGTTGGTGATCCCGGCCATCGGCGCGAGCACCACGGGCGGCCACACCTCGTGCGGGCCGAGGGTGAGCGGGCGCAGCGCGGGCAGGGTCGGGGCGGTCACCGGACAAGTGTACGGGGCCCCGACCGACCGGTCGGGGCCCCGTGACCAGCGTCAGCAGCCGGGCAGGCGCTCGATCAGGTAGCGCTCGACCTGGTCGAGGGAGATGCGCTCCTGGCTCATGGTGTCCCGGTTCCGCACGGTCACCGCGTTGTCGTCGAGGGTGTCGAAGTCGACGGTGACGCAGAACGGGGTGCCGATCTCGTCCTGCCGGCGGTAGCGGCGGCCGATGGCCTGCGAGTCGTCGAACTCGACCACCCACCGCTTGCGGAGGTCGGCGGCGAGCTGCTTGGCCTTCGGCGAGAGCGCCTCGTTGCGGGACAGCGGCAGCACAGCCACCTTGACCGGGGCGAGGCGCGGGTCGAAGCGCATGACGGTGCGCTTGTCCACGCCGCCCTTGGTGTTCGGGGCCTCGTCCTCGTCGTACGCCTCGAGCAGGAACGCCAGCACCGCGCGGGTGAGGCCGGCGGCCGGCTCGATCACGTACGGCACCCAGCGCTCCTGCTTCGTCTGGTCGAAGTACGACAGGTCGACGCCGGAGTGCTTGCTGTGCGTCGACAGGTCGAAGTCGGTGCGGTTGGCGATGCCCTCCAGCTCGGCGAACTCGGTGCCGCCGAACTGGAACCGGTACTCGATGTCGACGGTGCGCTTCGAGTAGTGGGAGAGCTTCTCCTTGGGGTGCTCGTAGAAGCGCAGGTTGTCCGCGGATAGGCCCAGGTCGAGGTACCAGTTCCAGCGCTCGGAGAGCCAGTACTCGTGCCACTCCTCGTCGGTGCCCGGCTCGACGAAGAACTCCATCTCCATCTGCTCGAACTCGCGGGTCCGGAAGATGAAGTTGCCCGGGGTGATCTCGTTGCGGAACGACTTGCCGGTCTGCGCGATGCCGAACGGCGGCTTCTTGCGGGCGACCGTCTCCACGTTCTTGTAGTTCACGAAGATGCCCTGGGCGGTCTCCGGGCGCAGGTAGTGCAGGCCCTCGTCGCTCTCCACCGGGCCCAGGTAGGTCTTCATGAGGCCGTTGAACATCTTCGGCTCGGTGAAGGTGCCCTTGTTGCCGCAGTTCGGGCAGTTCAGCTCGGTCAGGGAGGTCAGCGGCTTGCCGTGCTTGGCCTCGTACGCCTCTTCGAGGTGGTCGGCGCGGAACCGCTTGTGGCAGGACTGGCACTCGGTGAGCGGGTCGACGAACTCGGCGATGTGGCCGCTGGCCTCCCAGACCTTGCGGGCCAGGATGACCGCGGAGTCCAGGCCGACGACGTCGTCGCGCTGCTGGACCATGGTCTTCCACCACTGCCGGCGGACGTTCTCCTTGAGCTCGACGCCGAGCGGACCGTAGTCCCAGGCCGACCGGGTGCCCCCGTAGATCTCGCTGGAGGGGAAGACGAAGCCTCGGCGCTTGGCGAGGCTGACGACGGCGTCGATACGGTCGGCTGGCATGTTTCCTCCTACGCCGGCTGGCGGTCGGCGGGGGCGATGTGAGTGGAACCGGACGGTTCGGGACAACGGTACGACCACCGCGGTCCCGAGCCCAGCAGAATACCGGGGGCCGCTCAGCTCACCCCGCACACCTCCATGCCGCCGGTCTGCTGGTCGGGTGCCAGCGTGACGGTCTGCGCCTCCCGCCGGCCGCCGGCCAGGGTCACGTCCACCGGCACGGTCAGCGTGGTGGTGTCGACCTCGCCCACCCGGTAGCCGGAGACCTGCGGCTCGGTGGCCACCCGCTGCTCGAACTCCGCCCGGGACTCGCGCCGCCGGGCGTCGTCGCAGAGCTGGTCGTACGCCTTGGACCAGTCCTTGACGACGAGCGCCTGGTAGTAGTCGTCGGTGACGGCCCGGCCCTGCTCCTCGACGGCCTGCACGTTGCTCACGGCGAGCCCGACCACGGCCGCGCCGCCCCCGCCGCAGCAGAGCAGCACGGCCAGCGCGCCGACGCCGAGGCCGAGCCAGAGCCGGGCCCGGCCGCCCTCGGTGGGCGGCGCGGCGAACGGCGGGGCGACACCGGGACCGGGCGGCGGCGCGGGGACGCCCGGCTCGCCCGGTGACACCGGCGGCGGTCCGGGCGGCGGCGCGGGAGAGCCGGGGTCGGCCGGGGGTCCCGGCACCGGCGGCGCGCCGGAGGGCACGGGCGGGGGTGGTGGGCCGGCCGGTCCGGGAGCGGTCATACGCGCCAGGGTAGTGCCCCCGACCTCAGCGGTAAGGACCTGCGGCCCGATCACTGGCCGCCACGACGATCTCGCCGTCCGGGGCGGCACTGGCGAGCGTCTCGTACGCCGAGGGCTCGTCCACCGACCGGGCGAGCAGCGGCACCGCGGTGACCTTGACGTCGAACCCGCCGAGCGCCCGGCGGTAGGCCCCGACCGACTCCCACTCGGTGAGCAGGCACCAGTGGGCCGGGTCGTCCAGCGCCCGGAGCAGGTCGCCGCGCAGGTAGCCCGGGCGGGCGGCGAGCGCGGTGAGCGCCGCGTGCGCCTGCCGGGTGAACTCGTCCGCCTCGTCGGCGTCCACCACGAACCGGTTGGTGACCAGCACCAGGTTCCTCCTCGTAGAGTCTGTGGCATGCAGCGTACGCAGACTCCCGTGCTGTCCCGGTTGGCCCGGCTCAACCCGACGACGGTGTTCCTGGCCGCGCTGGTCCTGGTGCTGGTGGGGCTCTTCGCGCCCGGGGCGGCGGGCGGGCTGCTGCTGCTGGCGCTGGCCGCGGGGCTGGTGTGGCTGATGACCGTCACCTGGCCGGTGCAGGCGCCGGCCACCCGGGTGCTGCGGCTGCTGATGCTGACCCTGTTGATCGCGATCGCGCTGGCGAAGCTGCTCTGAGCGTTGACCTGCGCAGACATGCAATCATGCGTTTTTGACAATCAATTTCGTTATCGCGGACAGTAGTGACATGACCGTCCGCTCAGCCCGCGCGCTCGCCGCCGCCACCGCCGCCCTGCTCACCCTCGGCGGCCTCGCCGCCTGCTCCGGCGACGGCGGCGGGAGCGACCCGGACCGGGTCGACGTGGTGGCCGCCTTCTACCCCCTCCAGTTCCTCGCCGAGAAGATCGGCGGTGACGCGGTCGCCGTCACCAGCCTGGCCAAGCCCGGCGCCGAGCCGCACGACCTGGAACTCAACCCCCGGCAGGTCGGCCAGGTGGCCGACGCCGAGCTGATCGTCTACCTCGCCGGCTTCCAGCCGGCCGTGGACGAGGCGGTCGAGCAGAACGGCGGCAAGCGGGCGTTCGACGTGGCGGGCGTGCAGCCGCTGCTCGACGCCGCCGCGGGCGGGCACCAGCACGACGGTGAGGCCGGCCACGAGGAGAGCGGCGGCAAGGACCCGCACCTCTGGCTGGACCCGACCCGGCTGGCCACCGTCGGCGACCGGCTCGCCGAGCGGCTCGGCCGGGTCGACCCGGACCGGGCCGCCGACTTCACCGCCCGGGCCACGGCGCTGCGCGCCGAGCTGACCGGGCTCGACGCCGACTACGCCCGGGGCCTGGCCACCTGCCAGCGCCGGGAGATCGTGACCAGCCACACCGCCTTCGGCTACCTGGCCGAGCACTACCGGCTCGACCAGGTCGGCATCACCGGCCTCAGCCCGGACGCCGAACCCTCCCCGCAGCGCCTCGCCGAGGTGGCGGAGGAGGCCCGGGAGCACGGTGCCACCACCATCTTCTTCGAGACGCTGGTCAGCCCGAAGGTCGCCGAGACCGTCGCCCGGGAGGTCGGGGCGAGGACCGCCGTGCTCGACCCGATCGAGGGCCGGCCCGCCGACGGCGACTACCTCTCGGCGATGCGCGCCAACCTCCAGACCCTGCGGACCGCCTTGGACTGCTCATGACCGAACCCGTGATCCAGGTCGCACACGCCGCCGTCGGCTACGACGGCCGGGCGGTGCTGCGCGACGTCTCCCTGACCGTCACCGCCGGCGAGGTGGTCGCCGTGCTCGGCGCCAACGGCTCCGGCAAGTCGACCCTGATCCGCGCCGTGCTCGGCCTGGTGCCGCTGGGCGCCGGGTCGGTCACCCTCTTCGGCACGCCCCAGCGCCGCTTCCGGCAGTGGCACCGCATCGGGTACGTCCCGCAGCGGCTCGGCGCGGGCAGCGGCGTACCCGCCACGGTCGGCGAGGTGGTGGCGTCCGGGCGGCTGGCCCGCCGGGGTGTGCTGCGGCCGTCGCGGCGGGCCGACCGGGAGGCGGTCGCCGCGGCGCTGCGCGCGGTCGGGCTCGCCGACCGGGCCGGCGACCCGGTCGCCACGCTCTCCGGCGGCCAGCAGCAGCGCACCCTGATCGCCCGGGCCCTGGCCGGCCGGCCGGAGCTGCTGGTGCTCGACGAGCCGACCGCCGGGGTGGACGCGGCCAGCCAGGAGGCGTTCGCCACCGCGCTGCGGGACTTCCGCGACGGCGGCGGCACCGTGCTGCTGGTCGCCCACGAGCTCGGGCCGCTGCGCCCGCTCATCGGCCGGGCCGTCGTCGTCCACCAGGGCACGATCTGCCACGACGGCCCGGTGCCGGAGCCGGCCGGGCACCACGCCGATCCGGGCCACGACCACGTGCACCCGCACTGCGACGAAGAGCCCGCCGGGCTGTGGAGCATGTGATGGACCTCTTCCAGTACGACTTCATGCTGCGCGCCCTGGTCGGCGCGCTGGTCATCGGGCTGGCCGCCCCGGCGCTCGGCATCTACCTGGTGCAGCGCCGGCTGGCGCTGATCGGCGACGGCATCGGCCACGTGGCGCTCACCGGCGTCGGCGCCGGGCTGCTGCTCAACCGCTCCCCCGTGCTGGTCGCGGTCATCGCGGCCACGCTCGGCGCGATCGTGATCGAGCTGGTCCGCTCGCGCGGGCGCACCTCCGGGGACCTGGCCCTGGCGCTGCTGTTCTACGGGGGCATCGCCGGTGGCGTGATGCTGGTCGGGCTCTCGGACGCCGGCAGCGGCAAGCTCAACGCGTACCTCTTCGGGTCGCTGACCACGACGTCGCCGGCGGACCTGGTGACCATCCTGGTGCTCGGCGTGGCGATCCTGGTGACCATGCTGGCGCTGCGACCGGCTCTCTTCGCGGTCTGCCACGACGAGGAGTACGCGCGCGTCTCCGGCCTGCCCGTGCGGGCCTTGAACCTGCTCCTCGCGGTCGGCACCGCGGTGACCGTGACGATCGCCATGCGGGCGGTCGGGGTGCTGCTGATCAGCGCGCTCATGGTGGTGCCGGTGGCCACCGCGCAGCAGGTGACCCGGGGCTTCCGGGCCACCATGACGGCGGCCATGGCGCTGGGGCTGTTCGCGGCCGGTGCCGGCGTCTGGGTGGCCGCCACCGCGGACACCGCGCCCGGCGCGTCGGTGGTGCTGCTGGCGATCGGCTCGTTCCTGGTGGTGGCGCTGCTCGCGGCCGGCTGGCGGGCGCTGCGCCGGCGGACCCGCCCGGTTGCCGTGCCGGTGGTGGAGCCGCCGGAGCACGAGGTGGTGCTGCGGTGAGGCCGTCCGGGCCGGCGCTGCTGGCATTGGTTACCGTTACGGGATGACGGTCACGAACGGGTACGACGCCTTCGAGGGCGCGGGCGACCTGCTGCGCGCGCTGTCGGCGCCGATCCGGCTGGCGATCGTCAGCGAACTGGCCGAGGGCGAGCGCTGCGTGCACGAGCTGGTGGAGAAGCTCGGCGCCCCGCAGCCACTGGTCTCCCAGCACCTGCGGGTGCTGCGCGGCGCCGGCGTGGTGCGCGGCTCGCGGCGCGGCCGGGAGATCGCGTACGCGCTGGTGGACGAGCACGTCGCGCACATCGTGGCGGACGCGGTCAGCCACGCCGGGGAGGGGCCGTCGTGACCGAGGGGGCACTGCGCAACACCCGCCAGCGGAGCGCGGTGAGCGCGCTCCTGGCCGAGGTCGACGGCTTCCACAGCGCCCAGGACCTGCACGCCATGCTGCGCCAGCGCGGCGAGCGGGTCGGCCTGACCACCGTCTACCGGACCCTGCAGGGGCTGGCCGACGCCGGTGAGATCGACGTGATGCGCCCGCCCGGCGGCGAGCACCTCTACCGGCGGTGCAGCGAGGGCCACCACCACCACCTGGTCTGCCGGGCCTGCGGCCGGACCGTGGAGGTGGCCGGCCCCGCGGTGGAGAGCTGGGCCGAGCGGGTCGCCGCCGAGCACGGGTACGCGCAGGTCAGCCACACCCTGGAGATCTTCGGCACCTGCCCGGCCTGCGCCGGCTGAGAAAACCGACCCGTGCCCGGACGGCCGGGCCGTGGCACGCTGTCCGGCGTGAAGATCTACGCCGACCGTTTTCCGACCGCCCTCCGTCAGCTCCTCACCGATCTGCTCGTGGTCGTCTGGGTGTACGCGGCGATCCGCTTCGCGCTCTGGCTGCACGACCTCGTCGAGAAGCTCGCCGTACCCGGACAGAAGCTGGAGGGGGCCGGTGGCGGACTCGCCGACAACCTGGCCGACGCCGGCGGCAAGGTCGGCCGCGTGCCGCTGGTCGGCGACGAGCTGACCGGCCCCTTCACGAAGGCCGCCGAGGCCGCCCGCGCCGTCGCCGAGGCCGGCCGGGACCAGCAGGAACTGGTCGGCCAGCTGGCCCTGGCGCTGACCATCGCGGTGCTGGTCTTCCCGCTCGGTCTGGTGCTGTTCGGCTGGCTGCCGCTGCGGGTGCGCTGGATGCGGCGGGCCGGCGCGGCGAAGGCGCTGGCCGCCGCCCCGGCCGGGCGGGACCTGCTCGCGCTGCGCGCGCTCGCCGGGCAGCCCCTCGCGAAGTTGAACCGGATCGGGCCGGACGTGGCCGAGGCGTGGCGCCGCGGCGACGACGGGACCGTCGACGCGCTCGCCGCGCTGGAGCTGCGCGGACTCGGGCTGCGCACCGGCCGGTAAGGTGTGCCGGTGCTGTACTTCCTGATCGTCGTCGCGGTCCTGCTGCTGATCTACGCGGGCGTCCTGGTGAGCTTCGTCCGCAAGGGCCGCCGGATCCCGCCGGCCGCGTACCTCGTGCTGGCCGGCCTGAACGGCCTCATCCTGGCCGGGGTGATCGCCTGGGCGGTCGCCCGCTGACGGCGGGCCCCCGCCGCGTCCGACGGGGGCCTCCGACCGTCACGACGCGGGCGGGATGCGGCGGCGCACGTCCTGCGCCGTCGACGGGCCGGGCTCCCAGCGGGCCACCCAGGGCTGATCGGCGGGCGGGGTGACCACGCCCTCCTCGATCGAGGCGTAGCGGCCCGCGATGATCCGCTTCGCGGCGGCCACGTCCACCGAGTCGGTGTTCGACCACAGCCCGGTGACCAGCTCGTCGACGCGCAGCCGGGCCTGCCGGCAGAACAGGTCGGCCAGCTCGACGTTCTCCGGGTGCTCGGCGCGCTCGGCGACCGCCCGGACGCAGACCGCCGACATCGCGAACAGCTCCGCGCCGATGTCCACCACCCGGCCGAGGAACGCCTGCTTGCGCTCCATCTTCCCCTGCCAGCGGGACATCGCGTAGAAGGTGGACCGGGCCAGCTTGCGGGAGCTCCGCTCGACGTGCCGCAGGTGCCCGGCGAGCGGGCCGAACTCGTGGAAGGCCCCGGGCGCCTGGCCCTTGCCGACGGCCAGGGTGGGCAGCCACTTCGCGTAGAAGGCCCCGGCCCGCGCGCCGGCCCGCGCCTTGCGGCCCAGCCCGGCGTCCGGATCGATGATGTCGCCGGCCACCGAGAGGTGCGCGTCGACCGCCTCGCGGGCGATCAGCAGGTGCATGATCTCGGTGGAGCCTTCGAAGATCCGGTTGATCCGCAGGTCGCGCAGGAGCTGCTCGACGGCGGCCGGACGCTCGCCCCGCGCGGCCAGGGAGTCGGCCGTCTCGTAGCCGCGCCCGCCCCGGATCTGGATCAGCTCGTCGGCGATCTTCCACGCCATCTCGCTGGCGTAGAGCTTCACCAGCGCGGCCTCGATGCGGATGTCGTTGCGGTCGTCGTCGGCGAGCAGGCAGCAGAGGTCCAGCATGGACTCCATGCCGTACGTGGTCGCGGCGATGAAGGCCAGCTTCTTGGCGACCGCCTCGTGCTCGCCGACCGGCCGGCCCCACTGGACCCGGTCGGCGGCCCACTCCCGGGCGACGTTCAACGCCCACTTGCCGGCGCCCACGCACATGGCCGGCAGTGAGAGCCGGCCGGTGTTCAACGTGGTCAGCGCGATCTTCAGGCCCTTGCCCTCGCCGCCGATCACGTTCTCCTTCGGCACGAAGACGTCGTGGAACCGGGTGAGGCTGTTCTCCAGGCCGCGGAGCCCGATGAACTCGTTGCGCCGTTCGACGGTGATGCCCTCGCTGTCGCCCTCCACCACGAAGGCGGTGATGCCGCCGCGCCGTCCCTCCGCCGCCGGCACCCGGGCCATCACCACCAGCAGGGTGGCGACCGTGCCGTTGGTGGCCCACAGCTTCACCCCGTTGAGGCGGTAGCCGGTGCCGTCCTCGGTCGGCTCGGCCGTGGTGGCCAGGCGGGCGGGGTCGGAGCCGACGTCGGGCTCGGTGAGCAGGAAGGCGGAGACCTCGCCGGCGGCCAGCCGGGGCAGGAAGCGCTCCTTCTGCTCGGGCGTGCCGAACATCTTCAGCGGCTGCGGCACGCCGATCGACTGGTGTGCGGACAGCAGCGCGCCGATCGACGGGTTCACCGAGCCGGCCCGCATCAGGGCCCGGCAGTAGTGCAGGTTGCTCAGCCCGAGGCCGCCGTGCTTCCGGTCGATCTTCATGCCGAACGCGCCGAGCCGGGCCAGCCCCTGGAACACCTCGTCGGGGATGCGCGCGTCCCGTTCGATGGCCGCACCGTCCACCTCGGAGTCCAGGTACGCCCCGAACGCGGCCAGGAACTCCTCGGCCCGCGCCGCCTCCGCCGGATCGGTGCGGGGCCAGGGGTTGATCAGGTCGAGCTGGAAGCGGCCGAGGAACAGCTCCTTGCCGAAGCTGGGCCGGTCCCAGGCCGACTCGCGGGCCGCCTCGGCGACCTGCCGGGCCTCCTTCTCGGAGACCTGGCCGGCTTCGGTCGGCAGCGGCCCGGCCCCGCCCGTCGCCACGCCGGCCGGCTGCGGAGGATCGTCGATGGGCGCCACCCGCCCGGTCGGGCCGCCGTGTCCGGCGGGGTCGGGTCGGCTGTTCTGTGTCGTGGTCACGGCTGCCTCCTGGAGACCTCGGTCCGGCTGCGTCGACGTGCGACGAGAACGACGCTACCCCCGGGTGTTACCCAGGGGTAGCGTCGCGCGCACGTCCGATTTGGCGGGTCCGGGGCGGTCAGTCGCCGGCCAGCGATTGCGGATCGTCGTCCTCGTCGTCGATGTCGTCGTCACCCCAGTTGCGCCGGGCGAACGGCAGGATCACCCAGAAGGTCAGGAACCAGAGCCCGGTGATCGTGCTGAGCACGAACGCGATCGGGCGGTCCAGCACGAAGTCGGTGATCAGCAGGACCGCGCTGACCATCGAGATCAGCATGAAGCCGAGGCCGCCGCTGGCCATGCGGTGCGCGAAGCGGACCAGCTCCGGCTTGCGGCCCTGGCGGAACAGCGCCCGGTGGAAGGCGACCGGCGAAATGATCATCGCGGTGGCCGCGGCGGCGGCCAGCAGCGCGACGGTGTAGACGTCCCGCTGGAACTCGGTGGTCCGGGTGAAACCGTTGCTGAAGGGCAGGGTCAGCAGGAAGGCGAACAGGATCTGCACCCCGGTCTGCGCCACCCGCAGCTCCTGGAGCAGGTCGGCGAAGTTGCGCTGCCAGCGCTGCTTCTCGGTTTCCTTGGACACCCGCTACCTCCAGGGAAGACGGTACTGCCGGTGGGGGCCTCCCACCGGCAGCACAGCCTGTGCCCCGTCCGGCCGAGCGTGAAACCGGTTCAGGACCCGCGGCGGATGCGGCCCGCGTACCGGGCCTCCAGCTCGGCGTTGTGCTCGTCGCCGCCGGTGATGTTGGCGGACAGGTAGACCGGGGGCCGCTCCCCCGCCGCGAGCAGCCGGGCGACCACCTCGGTGACGATCTGCTGGGCCAGCAGCGCGGCGGTGATCGACGAGACCGCGCCGACCGCGCCACCACCGGGCAGCGGGAGGGTGGCGTCGCCGTACGGGGCGCCGTTGTCCAGCACCACGTCGGCGAAGTCGGCGAGCTTGCGCCCGGACGGGTGGCGGGACGTCATCCGGGCCGAGTGCCGCACCGAGGTGATCGCCACCAGCCCGTGCCCGCGCTCCTTCACGATGGCGGCGAACTCGACCATCGCCCCGTTCACCCCGGAGTTCGAGGCGAGCACGAACACGTCCTGCGGCCGGACCGGAGCCAGCTCGTAGAGGCGGTGCGCCACGGCCGGCTCGCGTTCCAGCTTCGGGCCGAGCACGTCGGCCGGCTCGCCGCCGTGCAGCACCAGGTCACGCAGGGCGATCCGGTTGGTGGGTACCAGCCCGCCGGCCCGGCCGGCGACCTCCATGGCGAGGGCCTCCGAGTGGCCGGTGCCGAACGCGTGCACCACCCCGTCGGCGCGCAGCGACGCGGCGATCAGATCCGCCGCCCGGGCCACGTTCTCCCGCTGGTCGGCGGCGACCCGGCCCATCGTCTCGGTCACGATCGCCAGGTACGCCTCGGCGCTCACCGTCATGCTTCCTCCGTCCCTCGCGGTCCGGCCAGCCACTCCACCGCGAAGTCGACCGCCGCCCGCTGCCTCATCAACCGGCCCGTCCCGTCGCCGACCGGCCCGAGCCGCACCGCGCCGGTGGTCTCCAGGTCGGCGCCGAGCCGGGCGAAACACTCCTCGTCCAGGCGCACGTCGTTCCACCACACCCACTCCCGGCCGCCGTCGGCGGTCAGCACGGCCGCGCCGCAGCGCTGCCGGGGCGGCGCCGGCTGCCGGTACTCCGCCAGATGCAGGGACGTGTTGCTGCCGTGGTCCACCCCGAGCAGCAGCACGTCGGCGTCGAGGTCGTAGAGGCGGGCCAGCGGAGAGGCCTCACCCAGCATGTCGGCCCGCCCGTGGTCGGCGACGATCCGTGCGGCGGCCGGCCCGAGCGCGGCGAACGAGACGTACGGGTGGTCGCTGCGTAGCGCCCCCGGCGAGGTGCGGACCAGCTCGGCCAGCGCGCCCATGAAGCGGCTCGGGGTCACCGCCGGGTCGAAGCCGGGCATCGCGTCGCGGATCACCGGCCACCAGTCCGCCGGCACCGGCGGGTTGCTCCACTCCGCCGGGTCGCTGTTGTCCGGCGTGTGGGTGGGCACCACCACCGTGCCGGCCGGGCCGAGCACGTCACGCAGGGCCAGCAGCACCGCCTCGGGGCCGCCGCAGAGGAAACCCAGCGGGCGCAGGGAGGCGTGCACGAGCACGGTCCCGCCGGGGCGTACGCCGAGGTCGCGGAGCTGGGCGGCGAGCGACGCCCGGGTGTGCGGCCGGGCCGGCGCGGGGCTCGGGGTCATCGGCCGGCGCGGGCGAGCACCGCCGCGGCCAGCGGGGCCGGCGCCTCGTCCGGGATCCAGTGGGTGACGCCGGGCAGCACCTCGAAGCGGTAGTCGCCGGTGACGTGGGCGGCGCACGCCTCGGCGGCGGTGCGGCCGATCGCCACGTCCCCGTCGCTCCACACGAACGTCGTGGGCACACCCACCGGCCCGACGGCCTTCATGTCCGCCCCGGTCATGGCCCGGTACCAGTTCAACGCCGCGGTCAGCGCGCCGGGCTCGCGCATCGGGTCGGCGTAGCGGGCCACCCGGTCGGCGTCGCCCACCCCGCCGAGCATCCGGCGCAGGGCCGCCGCGCGGAACGCCAGCAGCACCTTCTCCGCCTTGCCCGGCATGCGGAACAGGGCGATGTAGGACGACCGGGCCTTCTGCCGCGGGTCGGTGGCGAGCGCGTGCCCCATGGCCGCCGGGTGCGGCACCGAGACGGCGGTCAGCGTGCGGACCCGATCCGGGTGCGCGGCCGCGAGCCCCCACGCCACGATCGCGCCCCAGTCGTGGCCGACCAGGTGCGCGGTGGTCACCCCGAGCGCGTCGAGCACGGCGGCCGCGTCGGCCACCAGCTCCGGGATCCGGTACGCCCCGACGTCCGTCGGCCGGGCGCCGGGCGAGTAGCCGCGCTGGTCGAGCGCGTACGTGCGCAGCCCGGCGGCGTGCAGCGCGGGGGTCACCTCGTCCCACTCGCCGGAGTGCTGAGGAAAGCCGTGCAGCAGCAGCACGGGGTCACCGCCCTCGGGGCCGCCGGTGCGTACCTCGAACGTCAGCCCTCGCGCCTCGACCCGCATGATCGCCACCCTAACGGGCGATCGCCCTGCTGGGCCCGGGGGCGGGGTCGGTGCTAGCGTCTGCGACGAGACAACTTCACATCCGACAGGGGAGCGCACAGCGCTGAGAGTGCGGGCCGGTGCCCGCAGACCCTCGAACCTGATCTGGGTAATGCCAGCGCAGGGAGTTCGGTCGACCTCCAGCCGCGCCGCCGTCCGGTGACCATCGGGCGCGGCGTGCGTCTTCTCCTGGTTCCTCACCTGAACTGGGAGTCCGCCATGAACCACACCGACAGCAACCGCTGGCGCACCGTCGACATCGTCGTCGCCTCGGTGATCGCCGTCGCCTTCGGCGTCATCTTCTGGGCCTGGGGCCTGCTCTGGAGCGCCACGGACGCGGCCTTCGCCTTCTTCCCGCCCGCGCAGACGCTGATCTACGGCGTCTGGCTGGTGCCGGCCGTGCTCGGCGGCCTGGTCATCCGCAAGCCCGGCGCCTCGCTCTACTGCGAGCTGCTGGCGGCGATCGTCTCCGCGCTGCTGGGCAGCCAGTGGGGCGGCATCGTCATCGTGCAGGGCCTGATGCAGGGCGTGGGCGCCGAGCTGGCCTTCGCGGCGTTCCGCTACCGCGCGTACCGGCTGCCGGTCGCCCTGCTGGCCGGCGCGCTGACCGGCCTGACCGCGGCGATCTTCGACTTCGTCTACTGGAACAAGGCCTACGACCTGGTCGACTACCGCCTGCCGTACGCCCTGCTGACCATCGTCAGCGCCACGGTCATCGCCGGCGCCGGCGCCTGGCTCCTGACCCGCGCCCTGGCCAACACGGGCGCCCTGGACCGCTTCCCCGCCGGCCGCGACCGCGCCCTGGTCTGACGACGTTGATCATGAAGTTGACGGCGATGTCGATCTCTGAAACCGCCGTCAACTTCATGATCGGCCGGGCCGGGTGAGCCCGGAGAGGGGGTGAGGGAGCAGTGGGCGCTGTGCAGTTGCGCGGGTTCGGGTGGCGGCACGCCGGGCGGAAGGGCTGGGCGGTGCGCGGGGTGGACCTGCGCGTCGAGGCCGGGGAACGGGTGTTGCTGCTGGGCGCGTCGGGCGCGGGCAAGAGCACGCTGCTGGCGGCGCTGGCCGGGCTCCTGCCCGAGGACTCCGGCGAGCAGGAGGGCACCGTCGAGATCGACGGGCTCGACCCGCGCAAGGCCCGGGAGCGGGTCGGCATCGTCTTCCAGGACCCGGAGACCCAGCTGGTGATGGCCCGCTGCGGCGACGACGTCGCGTTCGGGCTGGAGAACCGGGGCGTGCCCGCCGACGAGATCTGGCCCCGCGTGGACGAGGCGCTGCGCCGGGTCGGCTTCCCGTACGACCGGGACCGGCCCACCGCGGCGCTGAGCGGGGGCGAACAGCAGCGGCTGGCGCTGGCCGGGACGCTCGCCCTGCGGCCGGGTCTCCTGCTGCTCGACGAGCCGACCGCCAACCTCGACCCGGCCGGCGCCGACCTGATCCGGCGGGCCGTCGCGGACGCCCTCGACCCCGACACCACGCTGATCCTCGTCGAGCACCGGGTCGCCGAGGCGCTGCCGCTGGTCGACCGGGTGGTCGTGCTCGAGCCCGGCGGCGGGGTACGCGCCGACGGGCCACCCGACGCGGTCTTCGCCGCGCACGGCGACGCGCTCGCCGCCGCCGGGGTCTGGGTGCCGGGCCGCACCGTGCCGCCCCGGCACGCCACCACCCCACCCGGGGACGTGCTGCTCACCGCCGACCGGCTCGGCCTGCCACCCCGGCTGGCCCCCACCGACCTTCGGGTACGCGCCGGCGAGGCGCTGGCCGTGCTCGGCCCGAACGGCGCCGGCAAGTCGACCCTGGCCCTGCTCCTCGGCGGCCTGCTCCGCCCCGGCACCGGTACGGTCGCCGCCACCCCCGCCCTCGCCGGCAGGGACGCGCGCACTCCCCCGCACCGCTGGCGGGCACCCGCCCTGGCCGGCCGGATCGGCTCGGTCTTCCAGGACCCGGAACACCAGTTCGTGACCGCCACCGTCCGCGACGAGCTGGCGCTGGGCCCGCGCCGCACCGGGCGGACCGGGGCGGCCGTGACGGCCACCGTGGACGCGCTGCTGGAGCGGCTGCGGCTGGACCGGCTGGCCGGCGCCAACCCGTACACCCTCTCGGGTGGGGAGGCGCGGCGGCTGAGCGTGGCGACGGCCCTGGCCACCGCGCCCCGCCTGCTGATCTGCGACGAACCCACCTTCGGCCAGGATCGGCGGACCTGGCGCGAACTGGTCGACCTGCTCGCCGACCTGCGCGACGCCGGCCACGGCGTCGTCGCCGTCACCCACGACGCGGACTTCGTCGGCGCGCTGGCCGACCGGACCGTCACCCTGGAGCGCCGATGACGCCCGCCGGCCTCCGACCGCCGCGCTCCGGAGGGCCGATGATGCCCGCCAACCGCGACCGCACCGGTGCCCGGGAGCGCCGGTGATCAGCGTGGAGCCGGTCGCCGCGGCCGGGGCGCCGCTGGCGCGGCGCAACCCGGTGGCGAAGCTGGCCGCCGCGCTGGTCTTCACCCTGATCCTGGTGGCCACCCTCGACCCGGTGGCCCCGGCCATCGCGATCGCCGTCGAGCTGGCGGTGCTGCCGCTGTTCGGCGTCCGCTACCGGGTGCTCGCCCGGCGGGCCTGGCCGCTCCTGGCCGGCGCCGGCGGCATCCTGGTCACGCTGGTGCTCTTCGCCGCCGACCGCTCCGGCCGGGTGCTGGTCGAGGCCGGCCCGGTCCTGGTCACCGAGGGCGTGCTGGTCACCGCGCTGGGCCTGGTGCTGCGGATGCTCGCCGTGGCGCTGCCCGGGATCCTGGTCTTCGCGACCACGGACCCCACCGACCTGGCCGACGCGCTGATCCAGAACGCGAAGGCGCCCGCCCGGTTCGCCATCGGCGCGCTTGCCGCGTTCCGGCTGGTGCCGCTGCTGGAGGAGGAGTGGCGGATGATCAGCCTGGCCCGCCGGGCCCGGGGCGTGGACGCCGGCCGCAACCCGATCGCCAAGCTGAGGCTGTTCGGGTCGACGGCGTTCGCGCTGCTGGTCGGGGCGATCCGGCGCGGCACCCGGCTGGCCGTCGCCATGGACGCCCGGGGCTTCGACGCCGGCACCCCGCGCACGGTCGCCCGGCGGCAGCGCTTCACCCGGGCGGACGCCCTGCTGGTCGCCGGCGCGGCGCTGGCCGCCGGGGCGGCGCTCACGGTCAGCGTGGTGCTGGGCACGTTCCGCCCGCTGATCGGCTGACGCGGCGGCGGGCCGGGGGTGTCGCGGCATGACCTGCCGCGACACCCGAACCGGTCAGCTGCGCCGGAAGGCGTAGAACCGGGTCTGACCGGCGCGCTGGCTGCGCCCGGCGAGCCGGGCCTCCCGGCCGGCGGGCGGGCCGGCCTTCGGTGGCGGCGGCGCGTCGGCGCGGCCGGGCAGGGCCACCGGCGCGGCCGGCGCCACGGTGAGCGCGTCGAGATCCGGCGGGGTGAGATCCACCGGGGACGGCGCGGGCTTGGCGGACTTCTTCGGACTGCGCTTGGCGGGCATACGCTGCCTCCTGACTGTCGGGCACCCATGGGCACGGCGAGCGGGAAACACCCGGGCGGGTCCGGCCAGGAACACCACGCCACCGACGGTGACGGGAGGATGCGGACGCCCGGGGCGCACGGTCCACGGCGGTACGCACGGTGGACCGGGCCTTCGAGAGGTGGGCGTCAGTTACGCATGACCGCACGCTACCCACCGCCGCGCCGCCCCGCATCCGAATTACCGCGCTGTCGCCGTCGAGGGGCCGGGAACGCACCGCCACTGCCCCCTCACCCGCCGTCGACATCCCGGCCCAGCCCCGCGCCACCCGCGATACGGTCGCAGCACGGGCACCGGAGACGAGGGGTGGCGGTACGCATGGCACAGCAGGCGACGGCGCAGATCGGGGTCACCGGTCTGGCGGTGATGGGCCGCAACCTGGCCCGGAACCTGGCCCGCAACGGCTTCACCGTGGCGCTGCACAACCGCTCGCCCGAACGCACCCGCAGCCTGGTCGCCGAACACGGTGACGAGGGCGCCTTCGTGCCGTCGGAATCCATGGCGGACTTCGTCGCCTCGCTGGAGCGCCCCCGCGCCGTGATCGTCATGGTGAAGGCGGGCGCCCCCACCGACGCGGTGATCGACGAGCTGGTCCCGCTGCTGGAGGAGGGGGACATCGTCGTCGACTGCGGCAACGCGCACTTCGCCGACACCCGCCGCCGGGAGGAGGCGCTGCGCGGGCACGGGCTGCACTTCGTCGGCACCGGCGTCTCCGGGGGCGAGGAGGGCGCGCTGCGCGGGCCCAGCATCATGCCGGGCGGCTCGGCCGAGTCCTACCGGAAGCTCGGCCCGATCTTCGAGAAGATCGCCGCCCAGGTGGACGGCGTCCCGTGCTGCCGGCACATCGGCCCGGACGGCGCCGGCCACTTCGTGAAGATGGTCCACAACGGCATCGAGTACGCGGACATGCAGCTCATCGCGGAGGCGTACGACCTGCTGCGGGCCGGCCTGTCGGCGAGCCCCGCGGAGATCGCGGAGATCTTCCGGGAGTGGAACGGCGGCGAGCTGGAGTCCTTCCTCATCGAGATCACCGCCGACGTGCTCGGGCACACCGACGCCGCGACCGGCCGGCCCTTCGTGGACGTGGTGCTCGACCAGGCCGAGCAGAAGGGCACCGGCCGGTGGACCGTGCAGAGCGCGCTGGACCTCGGCATCCCGATCACCGGCATCGCCGAGGCCACCTTCGCCCGGTCGCTGTCCGGGCACGCCGACCAGCGCGCCGCCGCCCGCCGCGCGTTTCCCGACGCGGGCGAGAAGTGGCAGGTGGACGACCGGGACACCTTCGTCGAGGACGTCCGGCGCGCGCTGCTGGCCAGCAAGATCGTCGCGTACGCGCAGGGCTTCGACCACATCCACGCCGGCAGCCGCGAGTACGACTGGGACATCGACCTGGGCGGCACGGCCACCATCTGGCGGGGCGGCTGCATCATCCGGGCCCGCTTCCTGGACCGGATCCGGGAGGCGTACGACACCGAGCGGGACCTGCCCACGCTGCTGGTCGCCCCCTGGTTCGCCGACCGGGTGGGCGCCGGGGTCCCGGCCTGGCGGCGGGTGGTGGCCGACGCGGCCCGGGCGGGCGTGCCCACCCCGGCCTTCTCGTCGTCGCTGGCGTACTTCGACGCGCTGCGCGCCGAGCGGTTGCCGGCCGCGCTGATCCAGGGGCTGCGGGACAACTTCGGCGCGCACACCTACCACCGGGTGGACCGGGAGGGGACGTTCCACACCCGGTGGGCGGGCGACCGCTCCGAAGTGGAGGCGTGAGCGCGCTCAGGCGAGCGTGGCGTGCATCTCCCAGACCAGGATCTCCGCCGGCTCGTCGGCGGTCACCCGCTGACCCCCGGCCATCGTGATCCGGGCCGCGTCGCCCTCGTCGAGCCGTCCGGCCGACTCCAGGGTCACGGCGCCGGCGGGCACGTAGAGGTGCAGGAAGGGCGCGTCGGGCAGGTTCACCGTGTCGCCGGGACCGAGCCGGGCGGCGTGCAGCGTCGCGTACCGGTTGCGGATCCGGATGGCGGAGGCGCCGTCGTACCGGTCCATCCCGGAGGCGACCGGCACGAGGCCGCCCCGCAGCAGCTCGTCGCCGATCTCCAGCTGCTCGTAGCCCGGGTCGATGCCCTCCTCGTCGGGGAGCACCCACATCTGCACGAAGTGCACCGGGTCGCGGTGCGGGGCGGTGTTCTCCAGGCGCCAGGAGTCGTTCTTCTCCGAGTGCAGGATGCCGGTGCCGGCGCTCATCCGCTGGGCCAGGCCGGGGTAGATGACGCCGGAGTGGCCGGTGGAGTCCTGGTGGACCAGCGAGCCGCGCAGCACCCAGGTGACGATCTCCATGTCCTGGTGCGGGTGGGTCTCGAAGCCGGTGCCGGGTCGCACCACGTCGTCGTTGTTGACCAGCAGCAGCCCGTGGTGGGTGTTGGCCGGGTCGTAGTGCCGGGAGAACGAGAAGGAGTGCTTGGAGTCGAGCCAGGACAACCGGGTGAAGAAGCGGTCCCCCGCCCGGCGGACGTCCACCGCCGGAGCCGGCGCCGTGGCGGTCACCAGGCACGCTGCCCGGTGTCGGTCGGCGCCCAGGTGAGCGCCGGTTCGCCGGTGCTCAGCTCGGCGATCTCCCCGGCGCGGACGGCGGGCGTGTGGCCGAGTTCGGCGCAGTGCTGCTCGGCGATCTCCGCGCAGATGAGGGCGACCTGCTCACAGATCGGGCTGCCCAGGTCCGCCGCGTTCAACGCCATGATCATTTTGAACCGGAGATCGTACATCCCCCACCCCCGCGTGGCCGGGCGCGTCCCGGCGGCGCGCCCTGCGCCGATCGTACGCGCGGACGCCCCGCCCCCGGCCGGAAAGCCGGATGCGGGGCGCCCGCGAGACGGCCCGCCGCGGCGTCGCGGCGGGCCGTGGACGTCACCAGAACCGACGGCGCTTGGCCTTCTGCGGGCGCAGCATGTCGGCGCCCTTGGTGAGCAGTCGGCTCACCCCGCTCGGGCCGCGACGGGCCTCCAGGGTGTGGCTGAGCCGGCGCGCGCCGGCCGCCGCCAGCGGCACGGCGACCGCCATGACCGCCCACTGGGCAATCCGCTTCTGAATCATGTGGGTTCACCTCCGCTATCTGCCTGCTGTCCAGATTGATACCCAGCGGGCGGCGTCGGTAAGCGTGACCTCAGGCCCCGGGAGCCACCGGGTTGGGCAGCGCGCCGCCGAAGCGGCGGTCCCGCTGCGCGTAGAGCTCGCAGGCGTACCAGAGGTGGCGGCGGTCGAAATCCGGCCAGAGGGTGTCGAGGAAGACCAGCTCCGCGTAGGCGGTCTGCCAGAGCAGGAAGTTGGAGGTGCGCTGCTCCCCCGACGGGCGGAGGAAGAGGTCCACCTCGGGAACCTCCGGGTGGTAGAGGTATTTCGCGATGGTCTTCTCGGTGACCTTGCCCGGATCGATCCGGCCGGCGGCCGCGTCGCGGGCGATCGCCGCGGCGGCGTCGGCGATCTCCGCCTGACCGCCGTAGTTGACGCAGAACTGGAGGGTCAGCGTCGAGTTGCCCCGGGACATCTCCTCGGCGGTCTGCAGCTCGGAGATGACGCTCTTCCAGAGCCGCCCGGCCCGGCCGGACCAGACCACCCGGACGCCCAGGTCGACGAGCTGGTCGCGGCGCCGCCGGATGACGTCCCGGTTGAAGCCCATGAGGAAGCGGACCTCGTCCGGCGAGCGGCGCCAGTTCTCGGTGGAGAAGGCGTACGCCGACAGGTAGGGGATGCCCAGCTCGATCGCGCCCTCGATGGTGTCGAAGAGGCTGTGCTCCCCCTGCTCGTGACCCTTGGTCCGGGGCAGCCCGCGCTCCTTGGCCCAGCGGCCGTTGCCGTCCATCACCACGGCGACGTGCCGGGGCAGCGCCTCGGCCGGCAGCGCCGGGGGCCGGGCGCCGGAGGGGTGCGGAGTCGGTGGCACCGGCTCGCGCCGGCCGGCCCTCATCGATCGGATCACTCGGTTATCTCCCTGTTCACACCAGCGGCGGCGGGCCCGCCTCCGGTGCGCGGCGGGACCACACCCGGCCCCGCGCCGCCGGGCGGCGGGACCGCGCCGGACGCCGGGGCACCCCGGTCGACCAGCGGCAGCGAGCGTAGCGCGCGTTCCAGATGCCACTGGAGGTGCGCCGCGACCAGGCCGCTGCACTCGCGGCGCACGCCGGACTCGGTCGCGTCCGCGTACGCCCAGTCGCCGGTGGTCAGCGCGGACATCAGCTCGACGGTCGCCGGGGCGGGGTGGGCGGCGCCCGGGGGCCGGCAGTCCGGGCAGACCGCACCCCCGGCCGGCACGGAGAACGCCCGGTGCCGCCCCGGGGTGCCGCACACCGCGCAGGCCGTCAGCGCCGGCGCCCAGCCGGCGAAGGCCATGCCGCGCAGCAGGTAGGCGTCGAGCACCAGCGTGGTGGCGTGGTCGCCGGTCGCCAGCGAGCGCAGCGCGCCGAGGGTGAGCTGGAACAGCCGCAGCGAGGGTTCCCGCTCGATCGGGGTGAGCCGCTCGGCGGTCTCGGCGATCGCGCTGGCCGCCGTGTAGCGGGGGTAGTCGCCGAGGAACCGCTTGCCGAAGAGGTCGATCCCCTCGGCCTGGCTGATGGTGTGCAGCGAGCTGCCGTGGTTGCCCTTGGGGTCGCCGGCGAGCTGGAGGTCGACGTGCCCGAACGGCTCCAGCCGGGCGCCGAACTTGCTGGTGGTCCGCCGGACGCCCCGGGCCACCGCGCGCAGCCGGCCGTGCCGCCGGGTGAGCAGGGTGATGATCCGGTCGGACTCCCCCAGCTTCTGCACACGCAGCACCACCGCGTCGTCGCGGTAGAGCTGTCGGCGGTATCCGGCCATCGGCCCATTCTCCCTCGGGGTGCGAAATCAGGGTCTCCTCGGGGTGGATCGGCGGTCGGACCCGGATGTGCCGCCCGGAGGGTCGGTCGTAGCGTCCTGACCATGGCTCTGCACCGGACCGCCGTGGCCGCCGCCGCGGCCGCCTCCCTGATCGTCCTCGCCGGGTGCGACACCCTGTCGTTCCGCCGCCTCGACTACGACCAGACCGAGCAAGCGAAGATCGCCCGGATCACCGTGCCGTCCGGCGGCGCGGGTGACGTGACGATCCGGGCCACCGGTCCGGGGGACCAGGTGCGCATCAAGCGGATCGTCCGCTACCAGGGCGGGGAGCCGAACACCCGCTACGAGATCAAGGGCGACGAGCTGGTGCTGCCGAGCGACTGCGGCGCCCGGTGCACCGTCTCCTGGGAGGTGACCGCCCCGGAGGGCGTGACGGTGCGCGGCGAGACCAGCTCCGGGAACGTCATGCTGCACCGGGTCGGCCCGGTGGACTTCACCCTCAACTCCGGCGACATCAACGTGACCGAGGCCCGTGGCGAGGTCCGTGCCGCCACCACCTCGGGGAACATCGAGGTGGTCGACGCCACCGGCCCGGTCCGGCTGCGCGCCTCCTCCGGCGACATCACCGCCCGCCGGCTCGCCGCCGGGGTGGACGCGGAGGCCACCTCCGGCAACCTCGTCGTCGAGTTGGACAAGGCGGCCGCGGCCCGGCTGCACGCAACCAGCGGCGACGTCGACCTGACCGTGCCCGAGGGCCGGTACCGGGTGCGGGCGGACGCCAAGTCCGGCGACACCAACCTCGCCGTGCTGAACGACCCGGGCGCGCCCCTGCTGCTCGACGTCTCCGCCAGCAGCGGCAACGTGACGGTCACCCAGCGCTGAGGCCGGCCGCGGGTCAGCCCGGGACGCGGCCGGACCGCTCCGGCGCGCGGCGCGGGCCCGGCACCCGGGCGCCGACGGCCGCCAGGTCGTGGGCCGCGCCGGCGGGCGCCGGGCTGGCCGGTGCGGCCGCCGCCCGCCCGGCCAGGCTCCGCCGGGGGCGTCCCGGCACCAGTTCCGGGGCACGCCGGGCGGCCAGGTCCTCGACCCAGCCGACCAGCAGGGTGACCACGCCGACCAGCGCGAACACCAGCGCCACCCGGATCGCCAGCCCGAGCAGGTCCTGGTGCGACCAGCCGACCACGTCGACCAGCGGGGTGAGCGCCACCACGAACGGCATGTGCCAGAGGTAGACGGTCAGCGCGCGCCGGTTCAGCACGGTGACCGCCCGGCCCAGCACCGGGGTGCGGTCGACCCAGGCCGCCCCGGCCGGCGCCCGGCCGATCGCCACCAGGATGAACGCCGCGGACCAGAGCGCGTTGCCCAGGTGGATGTCGTTCAGGTCGTGGCCGCGTGGGCCGGGATGCGTGAAGATCCAGCCCAGCCCGGCCGCGCCGAGGGCGAGCGCGAGCGGGACGAGCACCCGGTCGGCCGTACGGCGCAGCAGGCCCTCGTGGTGGGCGAAGCCGAGCAGCCAGGCCCCGAAGTACAGGCCGAACTCGCGCAACACGGTCGGCGGGTTCGCCAGCACACCGAACTCGATGGCCGCGAGCAGCGCGTACGGGGCCAGCAGGGTGGGCAGCGGGGCCCGGCGGAACAGCCGCAGGGCCACCGGCGAGGCCAGCACGAACCACAGGTAGTCCCGCAGGTACCAGATCGGGCTCAGCGCGAGGCCGCCCCAGTAGTTGGCCGGCGGGTCGCTGACCGGAAGGAGCCAGAGCAGCACCTTCGGGGTGAGCGCCAGCCCGGTGAGCAGCATGGCCGGCACGAAGACGAGGGCGAGCACCCAGAGCGACGGCAGCAGCCGGCGCAGTCGCCGGGCCACGGCCGGTACGCCGCTCCGGTCCAGCGACGCGGCCATCAGCGAGCCCGCGAGCGCGAACATCACCGACATGGCCGGGAAGATCAGGGTCAGCGTCGCCCATCCGGTGACGTGGTAGACGACGACGCGCACGATGGCCAGGGAGCGGAGCAGGTCGAGATAGCGGTTTCGCATCAGCTCGCGGGGGCGTCGGGGGCAGGGAGCAACGCCTCCCTACCCTCCGACTCGGCCGGACGAAACGGTGCGGGACCCGGGGTCAAAAGTGAAACATCGCACAAAGCCGACCGATCGCGACCAGGCCGGCACCCGCCGGAACGCGGACCGCCGGCCCCCGGGATCCGGGACCGGCGGTCGGGGCGTACCCGGTCAGAAGCCGAGCTTGCGCAGCTGCTTCGGGTCGCGCTGCCAGTCCTTCGCGACCCGGACGTGCAGGTCCAGGTAGACCCGGGTGCCGAGCAGCTCCTCGATCTGCCGGCGGGCCGTGATGCCCACCTGCTTGAGCCGGCTGCCCCGGTGACCGATGACGATCGCCTTCTGGCTCGGTCGCTCCACGTACACGTCGGCGTAGATCTTCGTGACGCCGCCCTCGGGGATCATCTCCTCGACCACGACGGCGATGGAGTGCGGCAGCTCGTCCCGGACGCCCTCCAGGGCGGCCTCCCGGACCAGCTCGGCCACGAGCACCTGCTCCGGGTCGTCGGTGAGCATGTCGTCCGGGTAGAGCTGCGGCGACTCCGGCAGGTAGCCGGTCATCACGTCGACCAGCGTGTCCACCTGGTGGCCCGAGACGGCGCTCACCGGCACCACGTCGGCGAAATCGCCCAGCTCGCTCACCGCGAGCAACTGCTCGGCCAGCCGCTTCTTGTCCACCAGGTCGGTCTTGGTGACCACGGCCAGCACGGTGGCCCGCAGGCTGGCCAGCTCGCCGGTGATGAACCGGTCGCCCCGCCCGATCGGCTCGTTCGCCGGGATGCAGAGGCCGATCACGTCGACCTCGCTCCAGGTCTCCCGGACCAGGTCGTTCAGCCGCTCGCCGAGCAGCGTGCGGGGCCGGTGCAGGCCCGGGGTGTCGACCAGCACGAGCTGGGACTCCGGCCGGTGCAGCACCGCCCGGATGATGTGCCGGGTGGTCTGCGGCTTGTTCGAGGTGATTGCGATCTTGGTGCCGACGATCGCGTTGGTCAGCGTCGACTTGCCCGCGTTCGGCCGGCCGACGAAGCAGCCGAAGCCCGCCCGGTAGGGACGCTGCTGGACCTCGGTCACTCGACCACCGTGCCGAGGACGGTGCCGTCCGGCGAAGCCACGTGGATCGGCGCGTCGGCGGCGAGGTCCCGGACCGCGGCGTGCCCCGCGCCGTCCAGCGTCGAGGCCTCCGTCACCACGACGGCGGCCTCCAGCCGGCTCGCGCCGGCGGCCACCGCCGAGGCGACCGCGAGCTGGAGCGCGGTCAGGGCCAGCGACGGCAGCGCCACGCTGGCCGCCGCGTACGTCCGGCCGTCCTGGTCGCGGACCGCCGCGCCCTCCACGGCGCCGACCCGGCCCCGCGCGCCCCGGGCCAGGACGACCAGCTTGCCGTCCTCGGCGCTCAGCTCGCCCGGGTCGGACGGGGTGGGCCGGGCGGCCGGCACGGCGGGTGACTCAGGCATCGGCGGGTTGCCTCTCCTCGGAACGGTTCTGGTTGCCACGGGGATCGGCCTGCTCGCCGTGCCCCGCGCGGTCCGGCGCGTCGCCCGGCTCGACCCGGCTGACCAGCACGGTGTCGATCCGGTTGCGCCGCCCGGTGGTGCCCTCGGCGATCAGCCGCAGCCCGGCCACCTGGGCCCCGGAACCGGGGATCGGCACCCGGCCGAGCGCCTGGGCGAGCAGGCCACCGACCGTCTCCACCTCGTCGGTGGGCAGGTCCGTGTCGAACAGCTCGCCCAGATTCTCCACCGGCAGCCGGGCGGTCACCCGCACGGCCCCGTCCGCCAGGCGTTCGACCGGCGGGCGTTCGACATCGTACTCGTCGGTGATCTCGCCGACGATCTCCTCCAGGATGTCCTCGATGGTGACGAGACCGCCGGTGCCGCCGTACTCGTCCACGACGATGACCAGGTGGTTGCGGGCCGCCTGCATCTCCGAGAGCAGGTCGTCGACCGGCTTCGACTCGGGCACGAAGGTCGCCGGGCGCATCAGCTCGGCCACCGGCGTCTGCCGGGCCTCCGGGGCGCCCTGAATCCGCCGGATCAGGTCTTTGAGGTAGAGCACGCCGAGCACGTCGTCGACGTTCTCGCCGATCACCGGGATGCGGGAGAAGCCGGACCGCAGGAAGAGCGCCAGCGCCTGCGCGAGGGTCTTGCGATCCTCTATCCACACCATCTCGGTCCGGGGCACCATCACCTCACGGGCGATGGTGTCGCCGAGCGCGAACACCGAGTGGATCATCTGCCGCTCGCCGTGCTCGACCACGCCGCGCTGCTCGGCCAGGTCGACCAGCTCCCGCAGCTCGACCTGGGTGGCGAACGGCCCCTCGCGGAAGCCGCGCCCCGGGGTGACCGCGTTGCCGATGAGGATGAGCAGCGAGGCCAGCGGGTTGAGCGCCCGGCCCAGCCAGCGCACCAGCGGCGCGACCGCGCGGCCCACCGCGTAGGCGTGCTGCCGGCCCAGGGTGCGCGGCGCCACGCCGACCACCACGAAGCTGACCACGGCCATCGCCCCGGCGGTGACCAGGGCGGCCCGCCAGCCGGCGCCGAAGGTGTCCACCGCCACGAGCGCGACCAGCGTGGTGGCGGTCAGCTCGGCCAGCAGCCGGAGCAGGAGCAGCAGGTTGAGGTGGCGGACCACGTCGCCGGCGACCGCCTGGAGGGTACGCGCGCCCCGCGCGCCGTCCCGGGCCAGTTCGGCGGCCCGGGCCGGCGAGACGGCGGCCAGCGCGGCCTCGGTCATCGCGATGAGGCCGGCGAGCACCACCAGCCCCGCCGCGACGACGAGGAGGGTGAGATCGGGCAGGCCGGCGGGGGCGCCGACGGCCGCCAGGGTGGTGGTCACTGCGATCGGGTCGACCGCCAGCTGGCCAGCAGCCGGGCCTGGAGACCGAACATCTCCCGCTCCTCCTCCGGCTCGGCGTGGTCGTAGCCGAGCAGGTGCAGCACGCCGTGCACGGTGAGCAGGTGCAGCTCGTCGGCGGTGGTGTGCCCGGCGGCGGCCGCCTGCTTGGCCGCCACCTCCGGGCAGAGCACGATGTCGCCGAGCAGGGCCGGTTCACCGCCGGCCGGGGAGCTCTCCCCCGGGCCGTGGTCGACGCTGCCCTCGTCCATGGGGAAGGCGAGCACGTCGGTCGGGCCGTCGCCACCCATCCAGCGGTGGTTCAGCTCCGACATGTATTCGATGTCGACCAGCAGCACGGAGAGCTCGGCGAGGGGGTTGACCCCCATCTCGTCGAGGGCGTGCCGGGCGACGGCGAGCACGGCGTCGGTGTCGACGTCGGCGCCGGACTCGTTGGCGATCTCGATGGACAACTGTCTTCCTCTGTCGGATTAGCGGCGTCGGCCGGCACGGCCGCCCTGGGCGGTCCGCCCGGGCACGGCGTGCACGCTCTGCGCCTGCTGGTTCTCCCGCTCGGCGTCCCAGCGGGCGTACGCGTCGACGATGTCGCCCACCAGCTTGTGGCGTACCACGTCGGAGCTGGAGAGCTGGGCGAAGTGCACGTCCTCGACGTTGCCCAGGATCTCCCGGACCACCCGCAGGCCGCTCGTCGTCCCGCCGGGCAGGTCGACCTGGGTGACGTCACCGGTGACCACGATCTTGGAGTTGAACCCGAGCCGGGTGAGGAACATCTTCATCTGCTCGGGCGTGGTGTTCTGCGCCTCGTCGAGGATGATGAACGCGTCGTTGAGGGTGCGGCCCCGCATGTAGGCCAGCGGCGCCACCTCGATGGTGCCGGCGGCCATCAGCTTCGGGATCGACTCCGGGTCGAGCATGTCGTGCAGCGCGTCGTAGAGCGGGCGCAGGTAGGGGTCGATCTTCTCGTTCAGGGTGCCGGGCAGGAAGCCCAGCCGCTCACCCGCCTCGACCGCCGGCCGGGTCAGGATGATCCGGTTGACCTGCTTGGCCTGGAGCGCCTGGACGGCCTTCGCCATGGCCAGGTAGGTCTTGCCCGTGCCCGCCGGCCCGATGCCGAAGACGATGGTGTGCGCGTCGATGGCGTCGACGTAGCGCTTCTGGCCCAGGGTCTTGGGACGGATGGTGCGCCCGCGCCGGGAGAGGATGTTGAGCGTCAGGACCTCGGCGGGCCGCTCGGCGCCGCCCTGCTCGAGCATCCCGACGGTACGCCGGACTGCATCAGTGGTCAGGGTCTCGCCTTTCTCGATCAGTTCGAGCAACTCGCTGAAGAGACGCTCGGCGAGGGCGTTGTCGGCGGGCGCGCCGGTGATGGTGATCTCGTTGCCCCGCACGTGGACGTCACTGTTGACCGAGCGTTCGACGAGCCGCAGGATCTCGTCGCCCGCGCCGAGCAGGTTCACCATGATCTTCTGGTCGGGGACCGTGATCCTGGTCTGCACCCGGGGCGGGCCGGGAGGTGGAGTGCCGGTCATAGGTCGGGCCGACGGGCCCTACGCCACCTGCTCTCGAACTCGGCGCCGGGCCCTGCTGGCGCGGCGGTCGTGACTCCCATCGTATCGGGTCAACACCCGCGGCACCGCGCCCATTTCCGCCCGGCGCCGGCCGGCGGAACGGACCCTCCGCCGGCGCCCGGAAGATCAGCCGCCGGCGCGGAAGTCGTACCCCTCGAAGGTCTCCTGGTGCCGGGTGAAGCGGTAGGTGGCCCAGTGCATGCGGACCACCGCGCCGCGCTCGTCCCGGGTCAGCCGGAGCAGCTCGCCCACCTCCCGGCCGGCGACCGTGCGGAACACGTCGGGCCGGTCCGGCACCGGGGCGAACACCGCGGGCGGCTTGCCGGCCGGGTCGTCCGCGCCCCGGGCCCGCAGTGCCCCGTCGTGCCAGGCGAAGACGTACTCGAAGCCCTCGCCCCACCACCGGCCGAGCAGGCCACGCAGGTGCTCCGGGGCGGGCGCGCCGGGCCGCCACGGCTCGACGTCGGCCGGGTCGTGCTCGGCGGCGGCGGCGAGGAGCCGGTGCGGCAGCTCGAAGACCTCCACGCCGGTGCCGGAGGAACCGAGCACCGCGCAGCCCATCGCGCCGGCCGTGCCGTCCCCGCCGCGCCGGCCGTAGACGGCGGCCAGGAAACCGGGCATGGCCCCGTCGTGCCCCACGTGCATCACCCGCTCCGCCTGCGGCACCAGGATCAGCCCGAGGCCGAAGCCGCCCGCCCAGAGCGTCTCGTCGGTGGTGGTGAGCGGCCAGCGCATCTCGTCGAGGGTGGCCGGCGCGAGCACCGCGCCCGCCGGGTCCAGCGCGGCCGGGTCGGCCAGGAAGGCGGCCCAGCGGGCCATGTCCGGCGCGGTGCTCCAGAGCTGCGCGGCGGGGGCCACCGCGCCGAAGTCGGTCGGGGGCTCCGGACGGGCCTCGTCGGAGTACGCGTCGACCAGGAACCCGGTCGCCGCCCGCTCGCCCGGCGTGGGGCCGGTGGCGGTCAGCCCGAGCGGGACGAGCACCCGCTCGGCCAGCACCTCGGCCCAGGTGCCGCCGCGCAGCCGGGCGACCGCCTCGCCGAGCAGGGCCAGGCCGAGGTTGGAGTAGTGGAACCGCCGGCCGCCGGGCAGCACCCGCTCCACCCGGGCCAGGTCGGCGAGCAGCTCACTCACGTCGGGCGCGTGGAGGCTGTCCCAGACGTCGCCGTGCGGCTCGCGCTGCAGGCCCGCGGTGTGCGACAGCAGCCGGCGGACGGTCAGCTCGCCGTGTGCCGGCAGGTCGAGGTGCCGCCCGATCGGGTCGTCCAGGTCGAGGAGCCCGTCGTCGCGGCACTGCATGACCAGCACCGCCGTGAAGGTCTTGGTGACCGAGCCGATCCGGAAGACCGACTCCGGCCCGAGCGCGGTGTCGTTGCCGGTCCCGCCGACCGTGCAGGTCCAGAGCGGCCGGTCGGCCCGGTGCAGGGCGGCCGAGACCGCCGGGATCCGCCCGTGGGCCTGCGCCTGCCGCACCATCCGGCCGAGCCGGTCATGCACCGTGATCATGCAGGCAGTCTAGGCAGCGCGTCAGCGGCAGAGCATCGGGCCGAGCGGTGCGCCGCCCAGCAGGTGCGCGTGCACGTGGAAGACCTCCTGGCCGCCGTACGGGCCGGTGTTGAACATCAGCCGGAAGCCGTCCACGGTCAGCCCCTCCTCCTCGGCCACCACGGCGGCGGTGCCCAGCAGCTCACCGGCCAGCCCGGGATCGCCCTGGGCCAGGGTGACCACGTCCGCGTAGTGCTCCTTGGGGATCACCAGCACGTGGGTGGGCGCCTTCGGGTCGATGTCCCGGAACGCCAGCGTGGTGGCGGTCTCGCGGACGATGGTGGCCGGGATCTCCCCGGTGACGATCCGGCAGAACAGGCAGTCGGTTCCCATCGGGGCATGGTAAGTCGTCCCGTACCGGCTCAGGCATGATGTGCCGCGTGACTTCTCGGGCGGTACTGGTGACGGGGGCCTCGCGCGGCATCGGCCGCGCGGTGGCGCGGGCGTTCGCGGAGGGCGGGGACCGGGTGGCCGTCCACCACCGGGACTCCGCGGAGCTGGCCGAGGCGCTGCGCGCCGAGCTGCCCGGCGACGGGCACGTGGTGGTGCGCGCCGACCTCGCCGACCCGGAGGCGGTCCGGGCCATGGTGGACGAGGCGGCGCGGGACCTGGGCGGCCTCGACGTCCTGGTCAACAACGCCGGCGTGTTCGGGCCGGCCGACCCGCCGCACCCGGTCTTCGAGAGCAGCTACGAGCAGTGGCGGCAGCGGTGGCGCGAGGTGCTGGACACCAACCTGTTCGGCGCGGCGAACGCCGCCTGGTGCGCCGCCCAGCACATGCGCGAGCGGGGCGGCCGGATCATCAACGTCTCCTCCCGCGGCGCGTTCCGGGGCGAGCCGGCCAACCCGGCGTACGGGGCCAGCAAGGCGGGGATGAACGCGATGGCGCAGTCCCTCGCGGTGGCCCTGGCGCCCTACGGCATCGGGGTGGCGTGCGTGGCCCCCGGCTTCGTCGAGACCGACATGACCAACGAGCACCTGAAGAGCCCCCGGGGCGACGCCATCCGCGCCCAGTCCCCGTTCCACCGGGTGGCCCGCCCCGAGGAGATCGCGGCGGCGGTGCACTGGCTGGCCAGTCCCGACGCCGAATGGGCCTCCGGCACCATCATCGACCTCAACGGCGCCTCCTACCTGCGCAGCTGACCCCCGCCCGACGGACCCGCGGCGGTGGAGGACCGGCCGGTCTACCAACGGCCCAGGCGGGCGGACAACACGCTGAGCGCGGCCACCCCGGCCGTCGACGTGCGCAGGACCGACGGGCCGAGGCGGACCGGGCGGGCGCCGGCCTCGGTGAAGGCGGCCAGCTCGGTGGGGGCGATGCCGCCCTCGGGGCCGACCACCAGGACGATCTCGCCGGTGTCCGGCAGGGGGGCGGTGGTCAGCCGCTCGGCGGCCTCCTCGTGCAGGACGAACGCGGCCGCCGCGCCGGAGATCCGCCGGGCCACCGTGGTGGTCGACTCGTCGGGCGTGCCGGCCACCACCGGCAGCCACGGGCGGCGGGCCTGCTTGGCCGCCTCCCGGGCGGTGGCCGCCCACTTCTCCCGGGCGCGTACGCCCCGCTCGCCGCGCCACTGGCTCACCGAGCGGGACGCCGCCCAGGGGACGATCTCGTCCACGCCGACCTCGGTCATCGCCTGCACGGCCAGCTCGCCCCGGTCACCCTTGGCGATGCCCTGCACCACGACCAGCCGGGGGACGGACGCGTCGGCGTACCCCCGGGAGGTGACCCGGAGGTCGAGGGTGCCCCTGCCGACGGCCGTGACCACGGCGCCGGCCGTGCCGCCCCGTCCGTCGGCGAGCAGCAGCTCCTCGCCGAGGCGCAGCCGCTGCACGGTGGCCGCGTGGTGCCCCTCGGGGCCGTCCAGCGTCAGCGTGTCACCGGTGGGCAGCGCCTCGACCAGGAACAGCGGCGCCGACACCTCAGGCGTGCCCGTTGAAGGCGTCGCGCATCCGGGAGAAGAAGCCGCCCTGCTTGGTCAGCTCGGCGACCTCCTCGCCGCGGGTCTTGGCGAAGTCGCGCAGCATCCGCTCCTGGTCTGCGTCGAGCTTGGTCGGGGTCCGCACGTCGAGGTGGACGTAGAGATCGCCCCGGCCGGTGCCGCGCAGGTGCGGCACACCCCGGGCCCGCAGCCGCAGCGTGCTGCCCGGCTGGGTGCCCGCCTTGACGTCGACCGTCTCCTCGCTGTCCAGGGTCTTGATGGTCAGCCGGGTGCCGAGCGCGGCCGCGGTCATCGGCACGGTGACGCGGCAGTGCAGGTCGTCGCCCTTGCGGGAGTAGACGTCGTGCGGCCGCTCGTGGATCTCCACGTAGAGGTCGCCGGCGGTGCCGCCGCCCGGACCGACCTCGCCCTGCTGGGCCAGCCGGATCCGCATGCCGTCCTCGACGCCCGCCGGGATCTTGACGGTGAGCGAGCGCCGGGTGCGCACCCGGCCGTCGCCCGCGCAGGTCGGGCAGGGGTGCGGGATGGTGGTGCCGTAGCCCTGGCAGACCGTGCACGGCCGGGCCGAGACCACCTGGCCGAGGAAGGTCCGCTGCACCGACTGCACCTCGCCCCGGCCGCCGCACGCCTCGCAGGTGGCCAGGTGGGTGCCCGCCGCGGTGCCCGCGCCGGAGCAGGTGGTGCAGAGCACGGCGGTGTCGACGGTGATCGGCGCCTCGACGCCGAACGCCGTCTCGTTCAGGTCCAGCTCCAGCCGCAGGATCGCGTCGGCGCCCGGCCGGGTACGCGGCCGCGGGCCACGACTGCCGCCCGCCGCCCCGCCGAAGAAGGCGTCCATGATGTCCTGGAAGCCGACGAACGGGCCGGCGCCGCCCGGACCACCCGGACCCGCGCCCCCGCCGCCCGGGGCGAGCGGGTCGCCGCCCAGGTCGACGATCTGCCGTTTCCGATCGTCCGAGAGGACCTCGTACGCGGCGTTGATGTCCTTGAACTTCTCCTGTGCCTCCGGGTCCGGATTGACGTCCGGGTGGAACTGCCGCGCCAGCTTGCGGTAGGCGCGCTTGATCTCGTCGTCGGAGGCGTCCCGGCTCACGCCGAGAATGCCGTAGTAGTCCCTGGCCACTGCGTTCGGTGTCCTCATGTTCGTCTCGCGTTGCGCCGGTCGGCGGCCGGAGCCGGCCGTCGGTCCTGACTGGTCAGTTCTGGGCCAGCAGTTCGCCCACGTAGCGTGCCACGGCCCTCACCGTGGCGATGGTGCCGGGGTAGTCCATCCGGGTCGGGCCGAGCACGCCGAGACCGCCCACGATCGTGCTGCCCGGGCCGTACCCGGTGCTGACCACCGAGGCGGCGCGCAGGTTGTCGATCTCGTTCTCGTCGCCGATGAGCACCCGGGTGGTGCTCGGTTCGGCCTCCCCGATCAGCTTGAGCAGCACGACCTCCTCCTCGAGCGCCTCGAGGATCGGGCGCAGCGAACCCTGGAAGTCGAGCAGGCCGCCCCGGGTGAGGTTGGCCGTGCCGGCCAGCGCGATGCGCTCCTCGTGCCGTTCGACAAGGGTCTCCAGCAGCACGGTGGAGAGCGTGGCCATGGCCGGGCGCAGCTGCGGGGTCGACTCGTCGACCAGGGCCTGCACCAGCGGCGGGGTGTCGGACAGCCGACTGCCGACGAGCTTCTCGTTGACCAGGCGGCGCAGGTGGGTGACGTCCTCGGCCGGGATCGGGCCGGGCATCTCGACCAGCCGCTGCTCGACCCGGCCGGTGTCGGCGATCATGACGACCATCAGCCGGGTGGTGGAGATCGGCACCAGCTCCAGGTGGCGCACCTTGGAGCGGGCCAGGCTCGGGTACTGCACCACGGCGACCTGCCGGGTGAGCTGGGCGAGCAGGCGGACCGTGCGGTGCACCACGTCGTCCAGGTCGACCGCGCCGACCAGGAAGCGCTCGATCGCCCGGCGCTCGGCCGGGCTGAGCGGCTTGACCCGGGAGAGCCGGTCGACGAACAGCCGGTAGCCGCGGTCGGTGGGCACCCGGCCCGCGCTGGTGTGCGGCTGCCGGATGTAGCCCTCCTCCTCCAGCACCGCCATGTCGTTGCGGACGGTCGCCGGGGAGACACCCAACTGGTGGCGCTCGACCAGGGCCTTGCTGCCGACCGGCTCCTGTGTGGCGACGTAGTCCTCGACGATCGCGCGCAGCACGGCGAGTTTGCGGTCGTCGAGACCCATCTCCCCACCTCCTGACGCACCTCGTCCGCCCCGGCGCGCGGCGTCCGCCGGGCGTCTGGCACTCGACTGTAGCGAGTGCCAGTCTACGTCGGCCGACCCGCCGACGCGATGATCAGCGACGTACCTCCGGTGCGGCCCGCCGCACACCGGACCCGCCAGGGCCGAACAGCCGGACATCCCGGGCGATCTCGCTCTGGTGCGCCCTTGCCCCCGGGACCTACCGTGACGTCCATGACTGAACCTCCTCGCCCTCCCGGAGCGGGGGACTCCGGCGCACCGCCGCCGGAGCCGACCCCGCCGTCGGCACCGTACGGCTCGTCGCCGGCCGGCGAACCACCCACCGCACCACTGTCCGGGGCACCGGCCGGGGGCGGCTATCCCCCGCCCGGCGGCTATCCCCCACCTCCCGGCGGCCAGCCGCCGTCGGGCGGCTACCCACCCCCCGGCGGCTATCCCCCGCCGGGTGGCGGCTACCCGGGCGGCGGCTCCTACGGGCCGCCCGCCGGCTACGCCAACAACGACGACAAGACCTGGGCCCTGGTAGCGCACTTCGGCGGGGCGGCCGGGATGTTCGTCGGTGGCGGCGTGCTCGGCTGGGTGGCCCCGCTGGTCGCCCTGCTCGCCCGCGGCAACCAGTCGCCGACCGTCCGCGCGCACGCGATCGCCGCGCTGAACTTCCAGCTCATCTGGTCGATCATCGCGGTGGTCGGCTGGATTCTCGCCTGCATCCTGATCGGTTTCGTGATCGCTCTCGGCGCGATGATCATCGGCATCATCTTCGGCATCCTGGCCGGGGTGAAGGCCAACGAGGGCCAGCTCTACCGCTACCCGATGTCGGCCAGCCTGATCAAGTGACCCGCCCGCCGGCCGGCTCCCCCCTCTGGGGGCCGGCCGGCGCGGTCAGGGCAGCAGGTCCCGGACGACCGCGTCGGCCAGCAGCCGGCCCCGCAGGGTGAGCACCGCCCGCCCGGCGGCGTACGCGCCGTCGTCCAGCAGGCCGCCGGCCCGGGCCCGCTCGGCCCCCGCCCGGCCCGCCTCGTCGAGCCCGGACAGGGGCAGCCCCTCGGCGAGACGCAGCCGCAGCATCACGTCCTCCATGTGCGCCTCGTCCGGCGTGAGCACCTCCCGGGCCAGGCCGGGTGACTCCCCGGCGGCCAGCCGCTGGGCGTACGCGGTCGGGTGCTTGACGTTCCACCAGCGCACCCCGCCGACATGGCTGTGCGCCCCCGGGCCCAGGCCCCACCAGTCGGCGCCCGTCCAGTAGAGCAGGTTGTGCCGGCACCGGCCGGCGTCGGAGCGGGCCCAGTTGGAGACCTCGTACCAGGAGAAGCCGGCCGAGGTGAGGGCCGCCTCCGCCGCGAGGTACCGGTCCGCCGCCACGTCGTCGCTGGGGTACGGCAGCTCACCGCGGCGCATCCGCGCGGCCAGCCGGGTGCCGTCCTCCACGATGAGGGCGTACGCGCTGACGTGGTCCACCCCCGCCGCGACCACCTGGTCCAGCGAGGCGGCGAAGTCCTCGGCCGACTCCCCCGGCGTGCCATAGATCAGGTCCAGGTTCACGTGGTCGAACCCGGCGTCCCGCGCCTCCAGCGCGGCGGCGGTGGCCCGGCCGGCGCTGTGCTGCCGGTCGAGGATCGCCAGCACCCCGGGCGCCGCGGACTGCATGCCCAGCGAGATCCGGGTGTAGCCGGCGGCCCGCAGCGTCCTGAGCGACTCCGGGTTGACCGTCTCGGGGTTGGCCTCGGTGGTCACCTCGGCGTCGGCGGCCAGCCCCCAGGTGCGGTCGATGCCGTCGAGGATCCGGGCCAGGTCGTCGGCGGGGAGCAGGGTGGGCGTGCCGCCGCCGACGAAGACGGTGTCGACCCGGGGCGGCGGGGTGTCGCCCAGCACCCGGCCGGCGAGGGCCAGCTCGGCCAGCACGGTGTCGGCGTACGTCTCGCGGCTGCCCCCGCCGCCCAGTTCGGCCGCCGTGTAGGTGTTGAAGTCGCAGTAGCCGCACCGGCTGGCGCAGAACGGGACGTGCACGTACACGCCGAAGCCGCGCGCGCCGACGGCGCGGCGGGCGGCAGCGGGCAGCGCCCCGTCGCGCGGGACGGGTTCGCCTTCTGGAAGGACGCCGGGCATGGCCACTAGTGTGCCCGGCATGACCTCTCCGGACGCTCTCGTGCGGGTCGCCACGGCCCGTGGGGTGACCACCCTCACCCTGGACAGCCCGCACAACCGCAACGCGCTCTCCACCCCGCTGATGACCGAGCTGCTGGCCGGGCTGGCCGCGGCGGTCGCCGACGACGCGGTCCGGGCCGTCGTGCTGGACCACACCGGCCCGGTGTTCTGCTCCGGGGCCGACCTGAAGGAGACCGCCGCCGCGTACGCCAGCGGGAGCGTGCCGGCCGGGATGCTGGGCGACGTGCTGGTCGCGGTGCGGGAGTGCCCGAAGCCGGTGCTGGCGAGGGTGGCCGGGCCGGCACGGGCCGGCGGGCTGGGCCTGATCGCCGCCGCGGACCTGGCGGTCTGCGCCGAGGAGGCGACGTTCGCCTTCACCGAGGTCCGGATCGGGGTGATCCCGGCGGTGATCTCGGCGACCGTGCTGCCCCGGCTGCACCCCCGGGCCGCCGCCGAGCTGTACCTGACCGGCGACACCTTCGACGGCCGGCGGGCCGCCGAGATCGGCCTGGTCACCGCCGCCGTGCCGGCGGACGCGCTGGACGACGCCGTGGCGCGCTACCGCGCCTCGCTCGTGAAGGGCGCGCCGAAGGCGCTCGCCGGCACCAAGGAGCTGCTGCGCCGGCCGGCCGCCACCGACCTGCGGGCCGAGATCGCCGAGTTGGCCGCGCTCTCCACCGGGTACTTCCTCTCCGAGGAGGGCCGGGAGGGCGTCCTCGCGTTCCGGGAGAAGCGGCCCGCGGCCTGGGTGCCCGCCGGAGACTGAGGGCCGGGATCCCTCCGGACGCGGGGCGTGCCGGGGTGGTGACGCAGCGGGAGGCGTCCGGTCGGCCGACCCTGAGACGGGAGTGGGCGACGTACGCTTGGCGGGCTGTCGGGACTGGGGGTGCGGGTGCGAACGCGAGCGGCGATCGTGGCATCGGGTGTGGTGGTGGCGGTGCTGGCCCTGCTCGGCGTGTGGTTCGTCGCGAAGCAGTTCGGGCATCACCTGCGGCTGCCGACGGCCAGCCGGACCTGCACCGTCCAGGCCGACGGGGAGGTCGTGCTCGGCGCCGACCAGATGGCCAACGCGGCCACCATCGCGGCGATCGGCGTGCAGCGCGGGATGCCCGAGCGGGCCGTGGTCGTGGCGCTGGCGACGGCGTACCAGGAGTCGCACCTGCGCAACATCGCCCACGGCGACCGGGACTCGGTCGGCCTGTTCCAGCAGCGCCCGAGCCAGGGCTGGGGCACCCCCGAGGAGATCCGCGACCCGCGCTACGCGGCGAAGAAGTTCTACGCCGCGCTGAAGAAGGTCAAGGGCTGGGAGAAGCTGCGGGTGACCGAGGCCGCCCAGCGTGTGCAGCGGTCGGCCTACCCCGAGGCGTACGAGAAGTGGGCGGACGAGTCGCAGGTGCTCACCCGCGCCCTGCTCGGCGACGCGACCGGGGCGGTGGCCTGCACGGTCGGCCCGACGCCGACGATGCGCGGCCCGGCCGCCGCCAGCGCCGTCTTGCAGAGCCTGGCCCTGGACTGGGGCCTGCCGGAGCTGACCTCGGACACCGACCTGACCGGGCTGACCGTGCCGGCCGCCGACAGCCGCAACGGCTGGCGGTACGCCCACTGGCTCGTCTCGCACGCCGACGACCACGGGGTGAAGCGGGTGCGTTTCGGCGCCCTGGAGTGGACGGCCGAGCAGGGCACCTGGGCCAGGGTGAAGGGCGACCCGGCCACCGAGGTGCTGGCCGAGGTCTTCGCCGCGGCCTGACCCGACCCGCTCCCCGGCCGACCCGGTTGGTCAGCCGGCGGCGACGCCCAGGCGGCGGCGGACCTTCGCCCGCACCGACTCGGGCAGCTCCGGCACGTCGAGCAGGCGCGGCAGCAGCTCCGGCTCCAGGGTGGTCGCCCGGAACAGCTCGCCGAGCGTGACCCCGTGCGCGGGCCGGTCGACCACCTCGACGGGATCGCCGGCGCCCACCTCGCCCTCGCGCAGCACCCGCAGGTACGCCCCGGGCGCGCCGTGGACGGTGAACCGCTTGATCAGGTCGGGCACACCCCAGAACCCGGCGAAGGTGCGGCACGGCGTGCGCGGCTTGGTGACCTGGAGGACGGCCGAGCCGACCGCCCAGCACTCGCCGATCACCGCCCCGGTGACGTCCACCGCCCAGGTGGTGAGGTTCTCGCCGAAGGCGCCCGGCCGCAGCGCCCGGCCCAGCTCGCCGGCCCACCAGCCGGCGTCCTCCTCGGCGTACGCGTAGACCGCCTGGTCGGGGCCGCCGTGGTGGGCCCGCTCGCCGATGAAGTCACCGGTGACGCCGGCGAAGCGGATCTCCACGCGGCCGTCGACCGGCCGCTTGTCGATGCCGCTGCGACCGCTCGGGTCGCCCGCCCACTCCGCCTCGGTCACCCCGCCGATGTTCACCGCCGCCAGCCTGCCCGTCATGGCGGTCAGCCTAGGTGTGACCGCGGGGTGCGGGAAAACGGATTCCGGCCCGGCACCCGGCGGACCGTTCAGCCCTTGACGGCCCCGGCGACCAGGCCGGAGACCATCCGGCGCTGGACCAGCAGGAAGAAGACGATCACCGGCAGGGTGAACAGCGTCGAGGCGGCCATCACCGAACCCCAGGCGGTGTCGTCCCGCCCGAAGAAGAACGTCATGGCTACCGGCAGCGTGTACCTGTGCTGGTCGTTGATGAAGGTCAACGCGAAGATCAGCTCGTTCCAGGCGGTGATGAAGGAGAAGATGCTGGTCGCCACCAGGCCGGGAGCGACCAGCGGGAAGAGCACCTTGCGGAACGTCTGCGCCCGGCTGGCCCCGTCGATCGCCGCGGCCTCCTCCAGCTCCTTGGGCACCGCGGCCACGAAGCCGCGCAGCATCCAGACCGCGAACGGCAGCGAGAAGCCGAGGTAGGTCAGGATCAAGCTGGGCAGGGTGTTGTAGAGCCCGAGCCGCTGGATCATCAGGAACAGCGGGATGACCAGCGCCTCCAGCGGGATCATCTGCACCACCAGCAGCAGGATCAGGAAGGTGGTGCGCAGTTTGAAGCGGAACCGGGCCACCGCGGTCGCGGCGAGCAGCGCGACGAGCCCGCTCAGCACCACGGTGGCCACCGCGACCAGCGCGCTGTTGAGGAAGAAGTCCGTGAAGGAGACGCCCGGGATGAGGTTGCCGGTGAGGATCTCCCGGTAGTGCTCCAGGGTCGGCTCCGCCGGCACCGGGCGTGGCGTGGCCGAGAAGATCTCCTTGTTGGGCTTCAGCGAGGTGGCGACCATCCAGTAGACCGGGAAGGCCGCGAAGAGCGCGACCAGCAGGCCGGCGCCGTTGAGGGCGATCTTCTTCACGACTCGTCCTCCTGCCGCAGCACCATACGGACGTACACGCCGGTCACCACCAGCAGGATCAGGGTGAGGATGACGGCGATCGCCGAGCCCAGCCCGTACTTGGGCGGTGGCGAGAACGCCTCCGCGTAGGAGTAGATCGACAGCATGAACGTCGACCGGTCCTGGGTGCCGCCGGCCAGCACGAACTGCTGGGTGAAGACCTTGAAGTCCCAGATCGTGGAGAGCACCACGAGGATGCCGAAGACCGGCCGCAGCATCGGGAAGGTCACCGACCAGAAGACGCGCCACGGGCCGGCCCCGTCCACCCGAGCGGCCTCCTGGAGCTCGCTCGGCACGCTCTTCAGACCGGCCAGCACGCTGACCGCGATGAACGGGAACGAGTGCCAGACCACCACGAGGGTCAGGATGGCGAAGAAGAGCAGCGGGTCGTTGAACCAACCGTAGCCGGTCCAGTCGCTGCGCCCGAACAGCGCCGTGGAGAGCCCGTCGGGGAGCTTGTTGAACAGCCAGGTGGCCAGGCCGCTGGTGTCGTCGAAGATCCACTTCCAGACGATGGTGCCGGTGAGCGCCGGCGTGGCCCAGGCCAGCATCACGCAGCTCGCCACGAACGTGGCCATCTTCCGGCCCAGCCGGTTGAGCAGCAGCCCGACCAGGGTGCCGAGGATCATGGTGAGCACCACGTTGGCCACGGCGAAGAGCACGGTGTTGCGCAGCACCGTACGGAAGAACGGGTCACCGAGGATCTGGGTGTAGTTGGCCAGGCCCACCCACGGCCACTCGCGGTCGCCCCGCAACTGCCGGACGCTGTTCAGCTTGTAGAACGACATCATCACGACCTGGCCGAGCGGCCAGAGCAACAGCACCGCGATGATCGCCAGACAGGGCAGGAGCAGCAGGTACGGGAGGCGGTCCACGCGACGGCGCCGCCGCGCGGGGGTCTCCCGCGCGGCGGCTTCGCCGGTGGCCTCGGTCAGCGTGGTCACTTGGCGTTGAGGATGCTTTCCATCTCGGTGGCCGCGTCGGCGGTGGCCTTCTCGACCGTCTTCTGGCCCTTGATGACCGAGCTGTTCATGGCCTGGGTCACCGTCTTGGTCCGGCTCACCTCGACCCACTTCGGGGTGAGCGGGGTCAGCTTGGTGTTCTGCATGGCGGTGGCGAACGCGGCCATCACCTTGTCGTTGGCGTAGTTGCCGCCGCCGACCAGGTCCTTGTAGACGGGGAAGAAGCCGAGGCTGCTGGCGAACTCCTGGTCCTTCTGCTTGCTGAGCAGGACGGTCAGGTAGTCCCAGGCCAGGGCCTGCCGCTTGCTGTCCTTCCAAAGGGCGATGTCGGAACCGCCGGCGAAGGCCGGGGCGGCCTTGCCGTCCGGACCCGGGATGGGGAACGTGCCCCACACCTTCTCGATGTCCGGGTTGTCCTTCTTCATGGCGCCGCCCTGCCAGCTACCGGCGAACGCCATGGCGGCCTTGCCGGTGGCGAACTGGGTGCGGGCGTCGACCTCGTTCCAGGCGGCGGCGGCCGGCGGGGCCACCTTGTGCACGGTCACCAGGTCGGTCCAGAACTTGACGGCCTTCTGCGCCTCGGGCGTGTTGTAGCCGGACTTCCAGCTGTCGCCGTCCTTGGTGGCGATCTCCGCGCCGGCCGCCCAGAGGAACGAGTAGAACGGCAGCTCTGAGTTGCCCGGCAGGGCGATGCCGTAGGTGCCCGGCTTCTTGGCCTGGACGGTCTTCGCGGCGGTCACCAGCTCGTCCCAGGTCGTCGGCGGCTTCACGCCCGCCTCGGCGAACCAGTCGGTGCGGTAGTAGATGGCCCGCACGCCCGCGTACCACGGGACGCCGTACTGCTTGCCGTCGAGCTGGGCGTTCTTCACCAGGTCGGGAAGGATGTCCTTGCCGTCGGACCAGCCGCTGAACTTGTCCGTGACGTCGGCGAGGGCCTCCTGCGCCGCCCAGCCCTGGGTCTCGGTGTTGCCCAGCTCGGTGACGTCGGGTCCCTCACCGCCGGCGAGCGCGGCCTGGAACTTCTTCGGCGCCTCGAGCCAGGGGATGTACTGCACCACGACGTCGGTCTCGGGGTGCTTCTTCTTGAACTCCGCCTCGACGCCGTCGAGGAACTTGGTCTGGGCGTCGCCGCCCTCACCCATCATCCAGACCGTCAGCTTGCTGTTGTCGGCGGCCTTGTCGTCGTCGCCCGAGCCACCACACCCGGAGAGCACCATCGCGGCCGAGGCCACGATGGCGGTGACCGGGGCCAGCCGCTTCCACCTGTTCACGCCATATCTCCCTCGGGGCGCTTGGCATTAACCTTCTCCGCCGCACCTTAGTAGGAAAATTTCCTTTACAACAGGGGGTACCCGCGGCGGGCGGCCGAGGCGACCGTATCGCAGCTGGACGCCCGGGCGGCAGGGGTGCCGTCCGGGCAGCTCAGGGCGGAGACAGCAAGCGGGCGCCCGACCGATTGGTCGGGCGCCCGCCGGCGCGCTTCGGGGATGGGGGTCAGTAGCGCGAGACGCCGCGGCGGCGACCCACGCCGGCCACCAGGGCCACGGCGATGGCGGCGAACAGAACCTGCAGCAGCAGCTCCCGCCAGTCGATGCCGGCCGTGTCGGCGAAGCCGGACGCCCGGGCGACGATCGTGCCCAGCAGCGCGGCGCCGACGCCGATCAGCATGTGCAGCCACATCGGCATGTTCTGGCGGCCCGGGACGACCAGGCGGCCCAGAGCGCCGACGATCAGACCAACGATGAGCGCGGTGATGATGCCCCAAACGGTGAGCTCCACGGTCGCCCTCCTCCTCTTTCAATGAGTCACACGATGTCGTGTGGTTCCTGTCGTGACCGCTAAGTTCCCGACCCGCCGAAAATCCAAACCGACTCCGGTGACGAATTGCTCCGAACGGCTCTGACCTGGGATTTCCCGGCTGGATCCGGGCACTGCAAGCGCCGACGGGCCAGCCCTTCGCGGCTGACCGGCTTCAATTCCCTTTCCCGAGCACGAACGCCAGCGGGCGCCCGACCGACCGGTCGGGCGCCCGCTGAGGCGCTTGAGGTGTGCGTCAGTAGCGCGAGACGCTGCGACGGCGACCCACGCCGGCCACCAGGGCCACGGCGACGGCGGCCAGCACGACCTGGACCAGCAGCTCCATCCAGTCGATGCCGGAGGTCTCGGTGGCGATGCCGAGCGCGCGGGCCAGGACGGTGCCCAGCAGCGCGGCGCCGACGCCGATCAGCATGTGCAGCCAGATCGGCATGTTCTGGCGGCCCGGGACGACCAGGCGGCCCAGAGCGCCGACGATCAGACCAACGACGAGCGCGGTGATGATGCCCCAGACGGTGAGGTCCACGGTCTTCTCCTTCTAAGAAGTTTCACACGATCTGTGTGGTTCCTGTCGTGACCGGTAAGTTCCCGAGCCGCCGAAAAACCAAACCGACTCACTCCCCGCGCCGCCCTCCGGACCGCCGTGCGTCGGTTCCGGCCGCCCGGGGATCTCCCAGGTGGGAGCGGTTCCGCGGCAGGTCGGCCGGCCAGGAAAAAATCTCCGGGTACGCGAACGGCCGGCGCCCCGCTCGTGCGGGACACCGGCCGTGTGGCGCGGAGGCGTTACTTCTTGCCGGCGGCCTTGCCGTCGCCGGAGTCCGAGGAGAGCGCGGCGATGAAGGCCTCCTGGGGGACCTCGACCCGGCCCACCATCTTCATCCGCTTCTTGCCCTCCTTCTGCTTCTCCAGCAGCTTGCGCTTCCGGCTGATGTCACCGCCGTAGCACTTGGCGAGCACGTCCTTGCGGATGGCGCGGATCGTCTCCCGGGCGATCACCCGGCTGCCGATGGCCGCCTGGATGGGCACCTCGAACTGCTGGCGCGGGATCAGCGTGCGCAGCTTCGCCGCGATCGTCGTGCCGTAGTTGTACGCCTTGTCCTTGTGCACGATCGCGCTGAACGCGTCCACCGGCTCGCCGTGCAGCAGGATGTCGACCTTGACCAGGTCGGACGCCTGCTCGCCGGAGGGCTCGTAATCCAGCGAGGCGTACCCCTTGGTGCGGCTCTTGAGCTGGTCGAAGAAGTCGAAGATGATCTCGGCCAGCGGCAGGGTGTAGCGCAGCTCCACCCGGTCGGCGGAGAGGTAGTCCATGCCCATCAGGCTGCCCCGGCGGCCCTGGCACAGCTCCATCACCGCGCCGACGTAGTCGTTCGGGGTGAGCACGGTGGCCCGCACCGTCGGCTCGTACACCTCGGCGATCTTGCCGGTCGGGTACTCGCTCGGATTGGTCACCACGATCTCCTCGCCGTCCTCCTGCATGGCGCGGTAGACCACGTTCGGCGCCGTGGAGATGAGGTCGAGGTTGAACTCCCGCTCCAGCCGCTCGCGGATGATCTCCAGGTGCAGCAGGCCGAGGAAGCCGCAGCGGAAGCCGAAGCCCAGCGCACCCGAGGTCTCCGGCTCGTAGACCAGGGCGGCGTCGTTGAGCTTGAGCTTGTCCAGCGCCTCACGGAGGTTCGGGTAGTCGGACCCGTCGATCGGGTACAGGCCGGAGTAGACCATCGGCTTCGGGTCCTTGTAACCGCCGAGGGCCTCCTTCGCCGGGTTCGCGTTGATGGTGACCGTGTCACCGACCCGCGACTGGCGGACGTCCTTCACACCGGTGATCAGGTAGCCCACCTCGCCGACCCCGAGCGCGTCGGCCTTCACCATCTCCGGCGAGATGACCCCGATCTCCAGCAGCTCGTGGACGGCGCCCGTGGACATCATCTTGATCCGGTCCCGGGCGCTGATCAGCCCGTCGATCACCCGGACGTAGGTGACCACGCCCCGGTAGACGTCGTAGACCGAGTCGAAGATCATGGCGCGGGCCGGGGCGTCGGCGTCGCCGACCGGCGGCACGAACTGCCGGACGATCTCGTCGAGCAGGTGCGGCACGCCCTCACCGGTCTTACCGGAGACCCGGATGCAGTCCGCCGGGTCGCCGCCGATCAGGTGGGCCAGCTCCTCGGCGTACTTCTCCGGCTGGGCCGCCGGCAGGTCGATCTTGTTGAGCACCGGGATGATGTGCAGGTCGTTCTCGAGCGCCAGGTAGAGGTTGGCCAGCGTCTGCGCCTCGATGCCCTGGGCGGCGTCGACCAGCAGGATGGCGCCCTCGCAGGCCGCCAGCGACCGGGACACCTCGTACGTGAAGTCCACGTGGCCCGGGGTGTCGATCATGTTGAGCACGGCGGACTCGCCGGTCCGGTCGCCCTCGCGGATGGTCCACGGCATGCGGACGGCCTGGCTCTTGATGGTGATGCCGCGCTCGCGCTCGATGTCCATCCGGTCGAGGTACTGGGCGCGCATCTGCCGGGGGTCGACCACGCCGGTGAGCTGCAGCATCCGGTCGGCCAGGGTCGACTTCCCGTGGTCGATGTGGGCGATGATGCAGAAGTTCCTGATGCGCGCCGGGTCGGTGGCACCAGGAGCGTTCGCGCCGGGATCGAGCGTCGGTGGCACAGCTGTCCGTTCTGGTCGGCTGACGTGAGCGGGCCGGCGCGCCGCCGGCCCCCTCTATGCTCCCACGTCGCCCGGGGCGCGCCGGTGCTCCCCCGTCACTCCTCCGGCCTCACTCCTCGGGTGGCTCGACGAAGAGGGCGGCGAGCTTCGGCAGGTGCCGCCGCGCCTGGTCCTCGTCGTCGAAGTCCCAGAAGTCGTTCAGGTCCGGCGCCCGGACCGGGTCCCGGTCCGCCGGCAGGTCGGCGGCCGTGGCCTTCCGGTACGCCTCCCACGGCACCGCCAGCATGTCCTCGCACTCGAACTCCTCGCCGCTGAGCGCGGCGGCCCGGACCTGCGGCAGCTCGGCCAGCGAATCCGGCTCGGCGACCGCCCGGGCGAACACCGCCCGGCCCTGGGTCATGAGCCAGCCCCGGAAGTATTCGAAGCCGTCGTCCGAGGCGCCGCCGTTGATCAGGTACGCCGCGCCCCAGAGGTCGACCTTGTACGACGCGGCGAGCACCCGCTGCTGGTGCTGGGCGTACCCGACGATCTCCTCCGGGTCCCGCTCGGCCAGCAGGGCGACCGCGCGGGCGGCGACCGCCGCGGGCTCGCCCCCGCCCCCGGCCCGGGCGCTGTCGATCAACTGCCAGAACTCGTCGGTCCTCATGGCCTCGCAGTCTGGCAGAGCGCACCGACGTCCTGGCGGAGCGCGCCGCCGTCCCGGTGCGGCAGCATGGGCGGGTGCCCGCGATCTCCCTGCCCCCGGTGCCGTACGACGCGACCGCCGACCGGCCGGGCTGGGCCGCCCTGCCGGCCGGGCTGCGCGACGCGCTGGCCGCCCGGCTCGGCGGCCCCCCGGTGACGGTCCGCCCGGCCGGGGCGGGCTTCACCCGCGGCTTCGCCGCCGTGCTCACCGGCCCGGCCGGCGAGCCGGTCTTCGTCAAGGCGGCGGCGCTGGCCGAGCAGCGGCACCTGGTCGACTGGTACGCCCACGAGGCCACCGTCCTGGCCCGCCTCCCCGCCGGCCTGCCGGTCCCCCGCCCGCGCTGGGCGCTCACCGAGGCCGGCTGGTACGCGCTCGCCCTGGACGCCGTCGACGGGCACACCCCCCGGCTGCCCTGGGACCCGGCCGAGCTGGACGCCGCCCTCACCGCGTACGCCGAGGTGGCCGCCGCGCTCGCCGCGCCGCCCGCGGACCTCGTCGCGCTCGGGCTGCCGCGCCTCGCCGACCTGGCCCGCGACGACATCCTCTGGTGGGGCGAGGTGGCCGCCGGCCGCGAGCCGGCACCGGCGCTGCCGCCCTGGGCCCCGCTGCCCGAGCTGGCCGCGCTGGAAGCCCGCCTCCCCGGATACGCCGACGCTGCCCCCGGCCTGACCCACGGCGACCTGCGGGTGGACAACGTGCTGCTGGACGCCGGCGGCCGCGCCTGGATCTGCGACTGGACCTGGCTCTGCCACGGGCCGGCCTGGTTCGACCTGGTCAGCCTGCTGATCACCGCCCACGCGAGCGGCCTCGACGCGGACGCCGCCTTCGCCGGCCACCCGGCCGCGGCGGGCGCCCCGGCCGACGCGCTGGACGTGACCCTCGCCGCACTCTCCGGCTACTTCCTCACCAGCGCCGGCGCCGGCCCGTCCACCGCCTCCCCGCACCTGCGCGGGCACCAACGCTGGAGCGGTGAGCAGGCGCTGTCCTGGCTCGGCATCCGCCAGGGCTGGGCCTGACCGTGCTCCCCGGGCTGCGGCTTCCCGCCGGCGTGGCGCCGCTTCCGCCGTGCCGCCTGCACGGGCCGGCCCTGGTGTGCGGCGCCGACCGGAGCTGCCGGCGGCAGGATCAGGGCCGCGTCGGTGCGCGGCTCAACCGGGGCGCCGGGCCGGGTTGAGCAGGCCGGACGGCCCGGGGCGCCGGAGGCGTTTTGGCTCGTCCCGGGCGACCTGGTAACCTGGCTTTTCGCGCGGCGATGACGCATGTCCGTCGTGCACGAAAGCAGACCAACCCGAGCTATCAAGACGAGGCTGTCGCGTGGCGAACATCAAGTCCCAGATCAAGCGCAACCGGCAGAACGAGAAGCGCCGGCTGCGTAACAAGTCGGTCAAGTCGTCGCTGAAGACCGCCATCCGGAAGTTCAACGAGGCTGCCGAGGCGGGCGACACCGAGAAGGCCACCACCCTCATGCGTGAGGCCACCCGCAAGCTGGACAAGGCCGCCAGCAAGGGTGTCATCCACGCCAACCAGGCGGCCAACCGGAAGTCGGCGATCGCCCAGCGCGTCGCCTCGTTCTCGGCCTGACGAGCGCCGTAGACCTCACCGGAAGCCCCGGGGTATCGCCCCCGGGGCTTCCGGCCGTCTGCGTTTCCCGGCGCCGCGGCGTGGCTGTTTCCCGGCGCCGCGGCGTGGCTGTTTCCCGGCGCCGGGGCGCGGCTTCGGTCGTCCGCCTTTCGAGCTGACGTCACCGACGACTCACGCCTCCGCCCCCGTCATGCGGGGTGCGCTGCGGTTTCCCCGCCGCTGGTTTCGGTCGCTCGTTCGGCGGTCGCCGCTTCGGATGGTCAGCGGAGGGGGTCGTGCCGGGTCGGGTGCGACGCGGGCCCGATCTGCCCGGACGGTTCGATGGGGCGAGCCGCCCGGAGCGTCGGGTCGCCGGCCAGCTGCACCCCGGCCGGCAGAGCCCGTGCCGTGGACGGCACGCTCGCCCGCCCGATGACCGGCTCCATCTGCCGGCGGAAGCGGTCCCGCTCCTGCTCCGGCACCTGCGCCGCGCTGCGGATCACCATTTCGGCGACCATGTCGTTGAGCTTCACCATGGCCGCCACCGCCGCCGGCAGCACCAGCACCGCCCACCAGGTGACCAGCTCGGCGAGGGCGAGCAGCACGGCCAGCGCCACGGCGCCCTCGAAGAAGAGGAAGCAGAGCACCCCGCCGGGGTTGACGAAACGCAGTCCGAGGACCCGGGCGTAGAGCGGCCTGTACCGCTCCTCGTCCGCACGGGCCGTCGACCACGTTCGGGTCACCGGCCGCCACCCTGCCGCGCCGCGGCCACGGAGAACACGGCCCGCTCCAGCGCGTACGCCCGGTCGTCGGCACCGCCCTTGACGGCCGCGTTGCACTCGGCGGCCGCCCGCATGGCCGCCACCAGACCCTCCGGCGTCCAGCCCCGACCCTGCCGCTGGGCCCGCTCGATCTTCCACGCCGGCATGCCCAGGCTGCTCGCCAGCTGGTAGGGGCTGCCCCGTCCGGCCGAGGCGACCCGGGCCACGGTACGCACCCCGTCGGCGAGCGCGTCGGCGATCGGCACCGGGTCGACACCGACGTGCAACGCCCAGCGCAGCGCCTCCAGGGCCCCGGGCACGTCGCCGACCATCGTCGCGTCGGCCACGGTGAAGCCGGTCACCTCGACCCGCCCCCGGTAGTAGCGGGACACCGTGTCCGCCCCGATCCGCCCGTCGGTGTCGGCGACGAGCTGGGAGCAGGCGGCGGCCAGCTCACGCAGGTCGGTGCCGACGGCGGCGATCAGCGCTTCGGCCGCGTCCTCGGTGCACTTCCCGCCGTGGCGGCGGATCTCGTCCCGGACGAAGGCGACCCGCTCCCGGTGGCCCTTGAGCTTCGCGGCCGGCACCACGGTCGCACCCGCGGATCGCAGCCCGTCGGCGAACGCCTTGCCCTTGGCGCCGCCCAGGTGCAGCACCACGAGCTGCACCTCCGGGTCGGGGTTCTTCGCGTACCCGAGCAGGGCGGTGACCAGGTCCTTGCGGGCGTCCTGCCCGGAGCGGAGCACGAGCACCCGGCGGCCGCCGAACAGCGACGGGCTGAGCATCTCGGCGATCTCCCCCACCGCCAACGAGCCGGCCTGGTATTCCCGGACGTCCACATCGGGGTCGACGCTGCGGGCCCGGGCGACGGCTTCGGAGACGGCTCGCGTGGCGAGCAGCTCCTCGTCGCCGAGGACGAGCAGAATAGGGGGCAGGCTGGCGGGGGTCACGTCGCCCATATTCGCACGGCCCCCGACCGGATCGTGCCTGCTCATCGAGGACTGTGACGGCAGAGCCCGCAGTCAGCGCAAATCCCGACATTCGAGTCGATCTACCAGCTATACCAACAAGCCCCCTCGATGGTCGGGCCGTGTCCCGAGGCGGTCTCACGGCCGCCGCCCCGGACCGGTCCCCCGGGCCACCACCGCCAGTCCGGCACCGCTGCGGACGGCCGCGACGTCGCCGTCGGTGTCGGTGCGCAGCACCCGCGCTCCGGCCCGGGTCAGCCGGTCCAGCAGGCCGGGGTTGGGGTGCCCGTAGTCGTTGCCGGTGCCCACGCAGACCAGCGCGACCGCCGGGCGGACCGCGGCGAGGAACTCGGGATCCTGGTACGCCGACCCGTGGTGGGCCACCTTCAGCACGTCGGCCCGGATGGCGCCGGCAGGCACGGTCTCCAGCAGCGCCCGCTGCTCCTCGGTCTCGGCGTCACCGGGCAGCAGGATCCGCACCCCGTGCACGGTGGCGGCCAGGACCAGCGAGTTGTTGTTCGGGTCCGACCGGCTGCCGCGCAGCGGGTACGGCGGCCCGACCGCGACCAGCTCGACCGCCCCGGCCCGCCACCGCCAGCCCGGCGGCACCGGCGCCAGCCCGCTCCCGCCCCGGCGCGCCGCGTCGCGCACCTGGGCGACCCCGTAGGGCGGCTCGGCCCACTGCGGGGTCGCCACCGCCGCCACCCGCCGGCCCCGGAACACCCCGGTGATCCCGCCCACGTGGTCGGCGTGGAAGTGGCTGACCACCAGCAACGACACCTCGCGTACGCCGAGCCGGCGCAGGCAGCCGTCCACGCCGGACGGATCCGGGCCGGCGTCGACCACGACCGCCCGACCGGCGGCCACCGGCAGCACCACGGCGTCCCCCTGCCCCACGGCGCACGCCACGATCACCCAGCCCCGCGGCGGCCAACCGGCCGCGAGCAGCCGGACGGGCAGCGTGCCGAGCACCACCGCGACCACGACGACCGCGACCAGCCGCCGGACCACCGGGCGCCGGACGGCCACCAGCAGCGCCACGCTGACGGCGGCCAGCAGCAGGGCGCCGGTCACCCCGCCCGGCCAGGGCAGCGTCCCGGCGGGCAACCGCGCCCCCTGCGCGGCCACCGTCACCAGCCAGCGGGCCGGCCAGCTCGCCAGCCAGGCGGCGAACTCGGCACCGGCCGGCCAGACCGGCGACAGCACCGCCGCCGTCACGCCCAGCACGGTGGCGGGCGCGACCACCGGCACGGCCAGCAGGTTCGCCGGCACGGCGACCAGGCTCACCGTCCCGGAGAGCCCCGCGATCACCGGACCGCAGGCGAGCTGCGCGGCCGCCGGCACGGCCAGCGCCTCGGCCGCTCCCGGCGGTACGCCCCGCCGCCGCAGGGTGTCCCGCCAGCCGGGGGCGAGCAGCAGCAGTCCGCCCGTGGCGCAGACCGAGAGCGCGAACCCGGGGTCGCCGGCCAGCTCCGGGTCGACCAGCACCAGCACGGTGACCGCGGCGGCCAGGGCGGGCAGCGCGGCCCGGGACCGCCCGGTGGCGAGCGCGGCCAACCCGATCGCCCCCATCGCGGCGGCGCGCACCACGCTCGGCGAGGGCCGGACCAGGATCACGAACCCGACCAGGGCGAGGACGCACAGCGCCGCGGCCGTCCGGGGACCGGCCCGCGCCCAGCGGGCGAGCAGCAGCACCGCCCCGACCACGATGGCCACATTGGACCCGGACACCGCGTTGAGATGGGTCATGCCGGTGGCCCGGAAGTCCTCCTCCACCTCCGGCGGCAGCCGGCTGGTGTCCCCCACCACGAGGCCGGGCAGCAGCCCACCCGGCGCGTCGGGAAGCGGCGCGCACGCCCGCTGCAGCCCCGTGCGCAGCGCGCCCGCCGCCCGCTGCGTCCACGGGGCCGCACCGTGCCGGGTCGGTGGTCCGGTGGCCGACAGCACCGCCGCCGTCAGGTCCCCGCCGCGTGGGGCCGACAGCCGCCCTCGCGCGGTCGCCCGCTGCCCCGGCAGCACCGTGCGCCAGGCCGGGTCGCTCGCCAGCACCAGGCCGCGCACCGTGCCGGTGACCTGGCGGCCGGCGGGGTCGGTGAGGCGGGTCAAATCGGCCCGGACCAGCAGGGTGGCCGGGCGGCCGGCGACGCCCCGGATCGGGCGCGGGTCGTCCCGGACGACCAGCTCGGCGGTGACCAGGGTGCGTTCGGCCACGAACGCCCGCACGGGCCCGGCGTCGCGGACCGTGAGGCGGGCGGCGGTGGCGGTCGCACCGCAGACCACGCCGATCAGCACGGCGACTGCGATCCAGCCGTAGCGGCGGACCGGGGCGGCCGGGCGGCCGAACAGGCCGCACAGGTGCACGCCCGTGAGCACCGCCAGGCCGGCGGCGACGGCGGCCAGCCAGACGCTTGCCGTCGCAGTGAGGTGCAGACCGGCGAGAGCGGCGAGCCAGGCGGCGACGGCCAGCCCGGCCAGCCGCAGGTCCGGTCCGCTTTCCGTGACCACACCGCCGTCGACCGGCGACCCCGCCTGATCGGCAGGATCGGCAACGGCGGCTCCGGCGGCGGCCGGGTGCTTCCCTCCGCCGTGGACAGCCGCCGACCGGCTGTCCACCGCCCGGTTCTCGCGCCGCACACGTCCGGCTTCGGCGTCGAGGGCGCCGGCGACGTGGCGGTGCGGCTCGGCGGCACTCACACCGTCACCAGGTCCTTCAGTTGTTCGTACCGGGCGTCGCCGATGCCGTCGACCTGGCGCAGGTCGGAGACCGACCGGAAGCCGCCGTGCTGGTCACGGTGGTCGAGGATGCGCTGGGCCAGCACCGGACCCACGCCGGGCAGGGCGTCGAGCTGGGCCAAAGTCGCCGTGTTCAAGTTGACCGGGCCGCTCCCCTGCGCCGCGGCCCCGGCTGCGGGCCCGCCACCGGCCGCCGGGCCGGGTGGGGCGGCCTGGCCGGGCGGGGCGGCGACGCCCACGAGGATCAGCTCGCCGTCGGTGACCTTGCGGGCCGGATTGAGCAGCGTGACGTCCACGCCGGGCAGCGCACCACCAGCCGCCTCGATCGCGTCGCCCACCCGGGCGCCGGCCGGGAGTCGGACGAGACCGGGCCGGCGGACCTTGCCGGCCAGGGCGACCACCACCTGACCGGCGGAGCCGGTGGGCGCGGGCGCGGAGGCCTCCGGTGCGTCGACCGCCGCGACCGGGCGGACCGGCTCGGCGTGCGGCCGCGAGCGCCAGGCCCAGACTCCCGCGACCAGCACCACGACGGCCGCCACCGCCGCGAGGGCGCGCACGCCTCGCCGGCCGGGATCGAAGGCGCCCGGGCCGGGCAGCCGGGACGCCGGAGAGGGCCGTCCCGCTTCCTCGGCCGCGGCCGGCAGGGTCTCTCCGGCCCGGCTCGTCGACGGCCATCCACCGCCGGTTTCGGGATCCGGGTCCGCCTGGTCCGGCTCGGGAGCGGAGCGGGCCGGGAGCTCGGGCTCAAGCTCTCGGGCCGCTGCGAGTGGTCGAGCATCAACAGCGGCGGGGGCTCGCCCGAGCCACGGCAGGCCAGAGCCGACGTCCGCCCCGAGCCCGGGACGCGCCGGGAGGGCGGCACGATCGGAGCCGATGTCCGCTCCGAGCCCGGGGTGCGCCGGGAGGGCGACACGGCCAGAGCCGACATCCGGAGCAGGCCGGCGGCCCACCGGCATGGCGGCACGGCCGGGCGGGGCGGCGGCATCGTCGATCGGCTCGAACAGCCGGGACAACCGCCGCCGTACCGTCGTCTCCTCGTCGTCTGGCACGGCTGGACGCTACGGCGACGTTGGGCCGGCCGGCCCGTCACCAGGGCCCGCCTGTGGACGAGGAGGCACCCTGTGGACAGACCCGCGATCATGGCCGCACTGTGCTAATCCCCGATGCTCAGCGTGCCTCCGGGTCCAGGCCGAGCGCCGCCCGGCCGCCGTCGACCGGCAGGGTCACCCCGTTGACGAAGGCCGCTCCCGCCGACAGCAGGAAGGCGACCACGTCGGCCACCTCGCCGGTACGCCCGGTCCGGCCCACCGGGTGCAGCCGAGCCAGTTCCGCCTCGACCCGGTCGGCCTCCCCCGGGTCCAGGCCGGCCAGGAACGCGGCGTGCCGCTCGGTGTGGATGGACCCGAGCGCGACCGCGTTGGTGCGGATCCCCCGGCGGCCGTAGTCCACAGCGAGGGCCCGGGTCAGCCCCTCGACGGCGGCCTTGGCGATGGCGTACGGCAGGGCGCCCGGCACCGCCCGGCTGGCCTGGTGGGAGGAGACGTTGACGATCGCGCCGCCGGTGCCGGCGGCGAGGAAACGGCGTACGGCGGTGCCGGCGCCGACCACGGCGGGGCGCAGGTTGGCGGCGATCAGGTCGAACACCTCCCCCGCCGGAGCGCGGTGCAGTGCGGCGTCCCGGAACACGGCCGCGTTGTTGACCCAGCCGGCGAGCGGGGCGGCCGCCTCGGCGAGGTCGGCGGCCCACCCGGTGACCTCCTCGTCGGCGGCGTCGCCGGCCACGGCACGCAGCCGGTCGGCGGCCGGGTGCCCGGCCAGCCAGGCCAGCGCGGCCTCGTCCCGCTCGACGACGACCACGGTGTCACCGTCGGCCGCCAGCCGCTCGACGATCGCCCGCCCGACGCCCCGCCCCCCACCGGTGACCACATGGGACCGGGTGTTCATCCGACCTCCCGAGCCCCGGAGATCTTGGCGAGTTGGCGTTCGACAGGAACAGAAGCTCGCCAAGATCGGACCACCCGAGGCGCGGCAACGCCGACCGGGCCGGCGCGCCCAACGGCGAAGGCGGGAACCACGGGACCGGCGGAGGCGGGGACGACGGGAGCGGTCGCGCCGGCGAGCGCGGTCACGGGCGGCGGTGAAGGACGACGCAGGCGAGGCCGGGGCCGGCGTGGGCGGCGATCACCGCGCCGGCCTCGGAGACGTACGTGTCGTGCAGCCGGTCGCCCAGCCGCTCGGTGAGCGCGGCCAGCAGCTGTTCGGCGCGCTGCGGCGCGGCGAGGTGGTGCACGGCGAGGTCGACCTGGGCGTCGCCGGCCGCCTCGACGGCCAGGTCGACGAGGCGCGCGATGCCCCGGCTGGCGGTGCGGACCTTGTCCCGCACGACAATCGCGCCGTCCGGCATGTACATGATCGGCTTGACCGAGAGGGCGGTGCCGAGCAGTGCCTCGGCCGCGTTGATCCGGCCGCCCCGGCGGAGGAATTCCAGCGTGTCGACGTAGAAGTAGATGGTGGTGCGGTCGACGGCGTCGAGCGCCGCCTGGCGTACCCCGGTGAGGTCCGCGCCCTGCGCGGCGGCCGCGGCGGCGGCGAGCACCGGGAAGCCCAGGCCCATCCCGGTGGAGCGGCTGTCGACCACGGTGACCCGGTCGTCGCCGACCTCGGTGGCGGCCAGCCGGGCGGCGTCGACGGTGCCGGAGAGTTCGGCGGAGAGGTGCACCGAGACGACGCCGTCGGCGCCGGCGGCGAGCAGGTCCCGGTAGACCTGCGCGAACTGTTCCGGGGCGGGCCGGGAGGTGCTCACCGTGACCCGCCGGCCGCTCAGGACGCGGGTGGCGTCCTCCGGGAACGTCTCGACGCCCTCCAGCCCCTCGGCGCCGTTGAGCACGACGGTCAGCGGGACGACGGTGAGCCGGTGCGCGCGGACCAGCTCGGGCGGCAGGTAGGCGGTGGAGTCGGTGACGACCGCGACGGGCATGCCCGGCACGCTAGCCGATGTCACGGCGGCGCGCCGGGGCCGAACGGCTCAGACCGCGTCGGTGAGGGCGGGCTGGGTGATGAGCCCGACGTTGTGTGCGCGCAGGTGCCAGCCCCGGACGTCGTCGTGGCGCAGCTCGGTCCAGTGGCAGTTGGCCAGCGAGCCGAGGCTGCGCAGCACCGTGTGGTCCCAGCCGAGCAGGTGGCCGACGCCCTGCCGGGCGCCACCGCCGTGGGTGGTGACCACCACGGTGCCGCCGGAGGCCAGGTCGGCCGCGTCCTGGAACGCGGCGCCGAGCCGCCGGCCCAGGTCGTCGAGGCTCTCGATGCCCGAGCCGGGGTCGGGGTCGCCGGCCCGCCAGCGGGCGTACTCGTCGGGGAAGCGCTCGGCGACCTCGGTGAGGGCGAGGCCCTGCCACTGGCCGAAGTGCCGCTCCCGCAGCCGGGCGTCGGAGCGGACCGGCAGCCCGGTCAGCGCGGCGAGCGCGGCGGCGGTGTCGGCGGCCCGGCGCAGGTCACTGGCGACGATGGCGTCGGGGCGCAGCGCGGCCAGCACGGGGGCGGCGACCCGGGCCTGCTCGCGGCCGAGGTCGTTGAGCGGCACGTCGGTCTGCCCCTGGACCCGGCTGGCGGCGTTCCAGTCGGTGTTGCCGTGCCGCCAGATGATCAGTCGGGTCATTCCGCGGCGGCGCTGCTGGCGGCCGAGTCGGCGAGGTCCCGGTCCACGAACGGGATCTGCGGGCAGTCCTTCCAGAGCCGGTCGAGGGCGTAGAACTCGCGCTCCTCGGTGTGCTGCACGTGGACCACGATGTCGACGTAGTCGAGCAGCACCCAGCGGCCGCCCCGCTCGCCCTCGCGGCGGACCGGCTTGGCCTTCTCCGGCAGCTCCAGCAGGCGCTCTTCGATGGCGTCGACGATGGCGAGCACCTGCCGCTCGTTCGGAGCGGCGGCCAGCAGGAACGCGTCGGTGATCGCGAGCTGGTCGCCCACGTCGATGATGACGATGTCCTGCGCCTTCTTGTCGGCCGCGGCCTGGGCGGCAGCCATCGCCAGCTCGTGAGCGCGTTCCGAAACTGTCACCGTTCTCCTTCGATCAACCGTGCGACTTACCAAGCCTCTCACACCCGGGCGGGCGACGACTTGTCAGTTCTGGTCGATTACCTGGACAAAGGCCAACGTTCCGGGCGGATTTACCGCTGGTAGAGCCGCCGTTTGGCGATGTACTGCACCACACCGTCGGGCACCAGATACCAGACCGGCTCACCTCGGGCCACCCGGGCGCGGCAGTCGGTCGAGGAGATGGCCATGGCGGGGACCTGCACGAGGCTCACCGTGTCGGCGGGCAGGTGCTTGTCGGAGAGCTCGAAGCCCGGCCGGGTCACCCCGATGAAGTGGGCCAGCTCGAACATCCGGTCCACTTCCTTCCAGGACAGGATGCGTTCCAGGGCGTCCGCGCCGGTGATGAAGAAGAGCTGCACCTTCGGGCCGTACTCGTCGTGCAGGTCCTGGAGCGTGTCGACCGTGTAGGTGGGGCCGCCCCGGTCGATGTCGACCCGGCTGACCTGGAAGCGGGGGTTCGACGCCGTGGCGATCACCGTCATGAGGTAGCGGTCCTCGGGCGAGCTGACCGGTTCGTCCGCCTTCTGCCACGGCTGCCCGGTGGGGACGAAGACCACCTCGTCCAGGCCGAACCGGTCCGCCACCTCGCTGGCGGCCACCAGGTGCCCGTGGTGGATGGGGTCGAAGGTGCCGCCCATGATCCCGACTCGCCGGATGTCTTCCTCCACCCCGCGATCGTAGGCCGGGCCCCGCCTGTGGTCCGGCGGGGCCGCCGGGCGTCCCACGGACCACGCCGGGCGGGGTCTCACACCCCGCCCGGCGCGGTCACCGGGTCAGGCGCCCGCGGCGGCCACCGCGGTCCTGGCCACCAGGGCCCGGCGCAGGTCGTCGTCCAGGTCGACGACCCGCCGGCGCAGCCCCGGCGTGAGGTCGTCGCGGGCCAGCAGCGCCGCGGCCAGCTCCCGGGTGGTCTGGGCCACGGCGTAGCGGGGGAACGCCAGGCTGGCGACCCGGTCCGCCGTCCAGGGGGTACGCAGCCGCGCGGCGGCCGGCATGTCGGCGAAGTAGCGCTCGACGTAGTCGGCGGTCAGCTCGGCCTGCTCGGGCTGCCAGAAGCCCTCCGCGGTCGCCTCGACGAGCCGGTTGGAGAGGTCGGTGTTGCGGGTGACGATCTCCCACGCGGCCCGCTTGGCGTCGGCGTCGGGCAGCGCCGCGCGGCAACTCGCGGCCCGTTCGGCTCCGGTGGCGCTGCGGTCGGCGGCCGACTCGGCGGCGATCTCGGGCTCGCCCGCCGCGCCGAGCACCACGAGGCGGCGCAGCAGCGCCCAGCGCAGGTCGGCGTCGACTGCCAGCCCCTCCGGCACGCCCTCGCCGGCCAGCCAGCCGGCGAGCAGCCCGGTGTCGGCGGTGGCGCCGATGAGACCCCGGGCCGCGGCGAGCTGGAGCGAGCCGCCGGCCGGGGCGCCCGCCAGCAGGGTGGCGCAGGCACCGGCGACGCGGAGCAGGGCGGCGTCGCGGGCCAGCGGGTCCAGGTAGCGGTCGACCAGGGTGCGGCTGAGGGTGAGCACGTCCTCCGCGATGATCACCTCGGTTTCGGCCGGCAGCGCCGCCTCGATGAGCGCGACCACCGAGGTCACCGGCCGTTCGCCGTCGGTGGCCGCGTCCAGCGCCTCACCCCAGAGCAGCGCCCGGGCCAGCGGGTCGGCCAGCCCCGGGAGGACCATCGGCACCACGTCGGCCGAGGCGGGGTCGAGCCGGATCTTGGCGAAGGTGAGGTCACCGGCGTTGGGCAGCAGCAGGCCGGTGGCCGGCTGGCCGAGCAGCTCGGCCAGCACGGTGCGGCCCCGGTCGGCGGCCGGGTCGAGGTCGACCTCCACGCGCTGAACCGGCGCGTCGGGGGTGTGCCGGGCCACGCCGATGCGGTGCGGTCGCAGCACCGGGTGGGTCTCCGGCGCGGTCTGCACCACCGCCACGTCGCTCCAGCGGCCGTCGGCGTCGACCGCGGTCTCCATCCGCAGTGTGTTGACCTGGGGCCGGCGCAGCCAGCGCTCGGCCCAGTCGGCCAGGTCGCGACCGCTCGCGGCGCTGAGGCTCTCCAGCAGGTCGGCGAGGGTGGCGTTGCCGAACCGGTGCTTGGCGAAGTGTGCGTTGAGGCCGGCCAGGAAGGGCTCGTCGCCGACCCAGGCCACCAGCTGGCGCAGCACGCTGGCGCCCTTGGCGTAGGAGATGCCGTCGAAGTTGAGCAGCGCCTGGTCGGAGTCGGCCACCTCCTCGGGGGCCACCGGGTGGGTGGAGGGCCGCTGGTCGGCCGCGTAACCCCAGGCCTTGCGGCGCATGGCGAAGGTGGTCCACGCCCCGGTGAAGCGGGTGGCCTCGGCGGTGACCCGGGTGCCCAGGTACTCCGCGAAGGACTCGTTCAGCCAGAGGTCGTCCCACCAGCGCATGGTGACCAGGTCGCCGAACCACATGTGCGCCATCTCGTGCGCGATGGTGGTGGCCCGCAGCTCCCGCTGGCTGTCGGTCACCGCCGAGCGGAAGATGTAGTCGTCGCGCAGGGTCACCAGGCCCGGGTTCTCCATGGCGCCGGCGTTGAACTCGGGGACGAACGCCTGGTCGTACTTGCCGAACGGGTAGCGCTCGGCGAAGAGCTGGTGGAACCGGTCGAGGCACTGCTTCGTGACGGTGAAGATCTCGTCGGCGTCGGCGTCCAGGTGGGCGCCGAGGGACTTCCGGCAGTAGACGGCGAGCGGAATGCCGTCGTGCTCGTCCTGCCGGACGTGCCAGGGGCCGGCGATCAGGCTGACGAAGTACGTCGCCAGCGGCGCGGTGGGCGCGAACTCCCAGCGCCCCGGCGCCGGCCGGTCGGCGACCTGGCCGTTGGCGGCCACCGTCCACTCCGGAGGGGCGGTCACCGCGAGCGTCACCGGGGCCTTGAGGTCGGGCTGGTCGAACGCGGCGAAGATGCGCTGCACGTCGTCCAGGAAGGACATGGCGTAGAGGTAGGTCTCGCCGTCGGCCGGGTCGACGAAGCGGTGCACCCCCTCGCCGGTGTTCGAGTAGGCCATCTCGGCGCTGACGGTCAGCGTGTTGGTCCCGGCCAGCCCGGTCAGCGGCAGGCGGTTGTCGTCGAGCAGGGCCGGGTCGAGGTCCCGGTCGTTGAGGCGCGCCCCCAGCAGCCGGAGGGGTTTGACCTCGGCGAAGGTCTCGGCGCCGGGGGTCGCCCGGAACCGGATGGTGACGGCGGAGCGGAAGCGCTCGGCGTCGCCGGTCAGGTCGAGGTCCACCTGGTAGGACTCGACGGTAATCATCGCGCCACGCGCGGTCGCCTCTACACGGGTCAGGCTCGGCATCCGCTTATCCTGCCCGATGGGACCCGAGCGGGCTCCCCCGATACGCGCGGCGATGGAGGAACGACGATGGGTCAGCATCCCAAGGGCGATTTCGACCTGTCTCAGGCGGTCTGGCAGCGGGCCGAGGGCGACACGTCCGACAGTGCGGTCGAGGTGGCCTTCGTCGGCGACCTGATCGGGATGCGGAACTCGGCCGAGCCGGACGGACCGGTGCTGGTCTTCACCCAGGACGAGTGGGACGCGTTCGTGGCGGGCGCCCAGGACGGCGAGTTCGATCTGGACTGAGCCCGCGCGCTCAGTCACCGTCGCCCCAGCCGAGCCCGCCCGGCCCGGGCGCGTGGTGGAAGCCCGGGTGGCCGGCCACGTCCGCGCAGCGCTCGCCGTCGGGGCCGACCGCCCCGCAGAACAGCCGCTCCGCGCGGTGCCAGGCGTCGGCCGGCGAGAGCGCCGCCGCGCCGAGTGCCAGCTCCGGGCGGAGCAGGCCGAGCGCCTCGGCGTACGCGACCGCCAGCTCCCGCGCGATGGTCGGGTCGGCCGCCTCGAAGCCGAGGTGCACGGTGAAGTGCCGGGGCGGCCGGGCCGCGGCACGCCGGGGCGGCCCGACCAGCGGCTCCTCCCGGTCGCCGCGCCGCAGCCCGGTCACCGCCCGCCGGTGCCGCCAGTGTGCCGCCCTGTTGTCCCGCATCCGTCCTCCCCGTCGCCGGTGACCGCGCCCGCCGGGAGTCCCGCCGGCGGGTGGCGGGGCCGGCCGCCGCCGGCCCCGCACCGAAGACAACCAGCTTTTCCGCGTCCTGGGAGGGGCCAGCTTCCGCGCTCGTCGCCGGCCCCCTCCCCGGCGGCGACCGGCGCCACGCCCACCGGCGCGATCCCGGCCCGAGGCGGCGCGGGCGCCGGGGTTCATGGGTGCCGCGGATCCCGAGGTCACCAGGCTGCGGGTGAGGATTTGCCCGCGCCGGCACGGGTAGGTAGCGCAGCGACCGCACAGGGTCGCCGAGCCGCGTCAGGAGCAACCGATGAGCACCATCCCCAGCGACCGCAGCCCGGAGAGCACGCTCGCGTTCCTCCGCGAGGGCTACCGGTTCATCGGCGCGCGCTGCGACCGCCTCGGCACCGACATCCTCCAGACCCGGTTGCTGCTGGAACCGACGATCTGCCTGCGGGGCCGCCCGGCGGCGGAGCTGTTCTACGACAACGAGCGCTTCGTCCGGCGCGGAGCCATGCCGATGCGCGCCCAGCGCACGCTGACCGGGGTGGGCGGCGTCCAGGGCCTCGACGGCGAGGCGCACCGCCGGCGCAAGGCCATGTTCATGTCGATCATGACCCCGGCGGCGATCCGCCACCTCGGGCAGCTCTTCGACGACGAGTGGCGGGCCCGGATCCCGGCATGGGCCGAGTCCGGGCCGGTGGTGCTCTACGACGAGGTGGGCCGGATGCTCACCCGGACGGTCTGGGCCTGGGCCGGGGTGCCGCTGGCCGACGCCGACGTGCCCCGCCGGACCGCCGAGATGCACGCGATGATCGAAGGGCCGGCCGTGGTCGGTCCGGGGCACTGGCGGGGCCGGCTCGGTCGCCGCCGCGCCGAACGGTGGGCCGGCGAGGTGATCGAGCGGGTGCGCGCCGGCGCGCTGCCGGCGCCGGAGGGCAGCGCGCTGCGGGTGGTCGCCGGGTACCGGGACGAGCGGGGGATGCTGCTGCCCCGCCGGATCGCGGCGGTGGAGCTGCTCAACGTGCTCCGCCCGACCGTCGCGGTGGACCGCTTCGTGGTCTTCTGCGCGCTGGCGCTGCACGACCACCCCCACTGGTGCGACCGGGTCCGCGGCGACGACGCGGCGGCCGAGAGCTTCGTGCAGGAGGTACGGCGTTACTACCCGTTCTTCCCGGTCGCCGCGGCCCGGATCCGGCGCTCGTTCGAATGGCAGGGCTACGCCTTCCCGCAGGGCCGGCGGGTGCTGCTCGACCTCTACGGCACCAACCACCACCCGGAGCTCTGGCCGGAGCCGGAGCGGTTCCGGCCGGAGCGGTTCGACGGCTGGCGGGGTGACCCGTTCCGGCTTATCCCCCAGGGCGGCGGCGACCACGACACCGGCCACCGCTGCGCCGGCGAGTGGATCACGATCGAGCTGATGAAACGGGCGGTCGGCAACCTCACCGGGTCGATGAGCTACCGGGTGCCGGCGCAGGACCTCGCGCTGGACCTCGGCCGGATGCCCGCCCTGCCGCCCAGCGGCCTGGTCCTCGACGGCGTACGCCGAACCGCGTGATCAGCGCACCACGGCGAACCGCAGGTCGGTGATCTGCCCCGAGTCGTCGCAGCGGGTCTTGCGCAGCGTCACCGGGCCGAGTTCGGGGCTGTCGAAGAGGCGTACGCCGCCGCCGAGCAGCACCGGCACGAGGTGCACGACGAGCTCGTCGAGGAGCCCGGCCCGGAGGCACTGCCGCGCCACGTCCGCGCCGAACACGCCCACGTCCCGGTCGCCGGCCGCCTCCCGGGCGAGGTCGGCAGCCGGTCCGATGTCGCCGGAGAGGAAGGTGATCCCGTCGAGGGGCTCGGCGGGCCGGTGGGTCAGCACGAAGACCGGCCCGGACCAGGCCCCGCCGTAGATCGCACGCGCCCCCGCGCCGGGCCGGTTGCCGAGCTCCACGCCGCGCCGGCCGGAAAGGATCGCGCCGGTGCGGCGCATGGTCTCGGCCCCGAGCGGGCCGGCCGCGCCGTGGCCGAACATCCACTCCGCGGAGTCGTCCGGCGGGGCGATGAACCCGTCGAGCGACATGGTGACGTGCCAGATCATCCGCGCCATCGCGCCTCCTCGCGCCGCCCGCCCGGGACGGGCGGGGCCGGCGCCAGTCTCACCCGGAGGTGTGACAGGCGGTCACTTGGCGACCACGAGCGCCTGCGGTGCGGCCTGCTTCATCCGGGTGCGCAGCCACTTGAGCTGGATGGCGGTCTCCTGCTCGCACGCCTTGACCACCCCGAGCAGGTCCTCGTCCCGGGCCCCGTACGCGGCCTGCCCGACGACCGTCCAGCAGATGTCGCACTGTGCGGCCATCAGGTAGAGGTCCTGGAGGTCGCGGAGCAGCCCGATCGGCCCGGTCCGGGTGCCGGAGAACAGCTCGGAGTGCAGCCGGTCCGGCTCGGCCGGGGCCTCCTCGGCGTACCGGCGGGCGAAGGGGGCCAGCTTCTCCGCGTGGGTTCGGCACTGCTTGGCCAGCTTCTCGCAGGTGTGGAAGACGTCCGGCTCGTCCCCGTGCGCCTTCCCCACCTCGGTGAACGCGTCGCCGAGGCGCTCCTGGGCCTTGTGCAGCAGGCCGAGATAGTGGGCCAGGTGCATGTCACTCTCCCCTCGACGGCGCCTCGGCGGCCGGCCCGCCGACCGTGGCCGGGATTCCGGAGCCCTCCGGCGGCGCGGAGCCGCCCACCGTGGGCGCGGGCGAGGGGCGGCCGCCCGAGTCGGCCTCCTTCACCACCCGCACCGCCGCCACCTTGAAGATCGGCTGCTTGGAGACCGGGTCCCAGGCCGTGATCGTCAGCTCGTTGGCCGCCCGGTCGTGCCGACCCTCCCCCGGGCCGGCGCCGTCGGCCGCGTCCCAGTAGCCGTAGTGGAAGGGGAGGAAGACCACGCCGGGGCGTACCCCGCAGATGCGGGCCCGGGCGCGGACGACGCCGCGCGGCGACTCGATCCGGACCAGATCCCCCTCGCCGACGCCGAGCCCCTCGGCGTCGGCCGGGTTGAGCTCCACCCACGACTCGGGGGCGGCGTGCACGAGCTGGCTGGCCCGGCCGGTCTTGGTCCGGGTGTGGAACTGGTAGACGGTCCGCCCGGTGGTGAGCAGCAGCGGGAACTCCTCGCTCGGCACCTCCGGCGACGGCTGGTACGGCGTGGCGTGCAGGAACGCCCGCCCGGCCGGCTGCTTGGCCCGGTACTCCTCGGGCAGCAGCTCGGCCCCGGTGGCCAGGTCGTGGCCGTACGACTCGCAGTAGTCCGGGTCGGTGTTGAACACCCCGTCGGTGTAGAGCCGCTCGGTGCCGTCCGGGTGCTCGTCGGTGCAGGGCCACTGGACGCCGCCGGTGCGCAGCTTGTCGTAGGTGATCGCGGTGTAGTCGCAGGGCCGGCCGCGGGAGCACTCCTTCCACGCCTCGAAGACCTCCTCCGGCCCGGTCCAGGTGATCAGCGGGTTCCCGTCCTTGTCCCGGAAGTCCATCCGGCGCGCGTAGTCGAGGAAGATGTCCAGGTCGGGGCGGGCCTCGCCGGGTGGCTCGACGGCCTTGTCGGAGATGTGCACGGTCCGGTCGACGCTGGTGAACGTGCCGGTCTTCTCGCCCCAGGTGGCCGCCGGCAGCACCACGTCGGCCAGCTCGGCGGTCTCGGTCAGGAAGAGGTCCTGCACCACCACGAACAGCTCCGGGTTCGCCAGGATCCGGCGGATCCGGGCCAGGTCGGGCAGGGAGACCGCCGGGTTGGTGGCCGAGATCCACAGCAGCTTGATCGAGCCCTGCTCGGCGTACCGGAAGATCTGCATGGCGTGGGTCGGCGGCGCCCAGTGCGGGATGCGGTCGACCTCGACGTTCCACAGCCGGGCCAGCTCGGCGATGTGCTCCTCGTTGGCCCAGTTGCGCAGGCCGGGCAGGTCGCCGTCGGCGCCGCACTCGCGGTTGTTCTGCGCGGTGGGCTGGCCGTTCATCTGGTAGAGCCCGGCGCCGGGCCGCCCGAGCATGCCCCGGATCAGGTGCAGGTTGTTCACCTGACAGGACGCCGCGGTGGCCTGGTTGGACTGGTAGAAGCCCTGGAGGACGGTGGACAGCAGCCGCTCCGACCGCCCGAGCAGCTCGGCGGCGCGCTCGATGTCCGCGGCCCGCAGGTCGCAGATGTCGGCGACCTTCGCGACCGGGTAGTCCTCCACCACCTGGCACAGCTCCTCGAAGCCGAGCGTGTGCTCCCGGACGTACGCCTCGTCGTACCAGCCGCGGTGGATCAGCTCGCGGAGCAGGCCGTTGAGCAGCGCCAGGTTGGTGCCGTTGCGCAGCGCCAGGTGCACGTCGGCCTCCCGGGCCACCGGGGTGGCGCGCGGGTCGACGGCGAGCATGGCCGGCGGGTTCGGCCCGCGCCGGCGGTCCAGCATGCGCATCCAGAGCACCGTCTGGGTCTCCGCGACGTTGTGCCCCCACAGCGCGATGGCGTCGCAGTGGTCCACATCCGTGTACGAGCCGGGCTGCCCGTCGGTGCCGAACGACGCCTTGAGCGCCGCGGCGGCCGTGGCGGTGCAGAGCCTGGTGTTGCCGTCCATGTGCGGGGTGCCCAGCCCGGCCTTCCCGATCACGCCGAGCGTGTAGTACTCCTCCAGGAAGAGCTGCCCGCTGGTGTAGAAGCCGAAGTGCCCCCAACCGCCCGGGCCGTCCAGCAGCTCCTTCGACCGGGCCACGATCCGGCCCATGGCGGTGTCCCAGTCGGTCTCGACCAGCCGGTCCCCCTCGCGGACCAGCGGCCGGCGCAACCGGTCCGGGCTGTGGTTGGCCTGCCAGCCGTAGAGGTCCTTCGGGTCGACCCGGCCGTGGTTGATCCGGTCCCCGGCCCGGCCCCGCACACCGACGATCCGGTCGTCGACCACGGCGATGTCCATGGCGTCGCCGTTGGAGTGCAGGATCGAGGCGCTGGGCACCCACCGCCGCACGTCGGCCTCGGTGTGCCCGTCGGCCAGGAAGGTGTCCACCCGCACCGGCCAGCGTTCCCCCGGCCCGTACGGCGTGCGCGGCCCCCACGGGTCGGCGATCCGGTCCACCATCGCTCATCCCTCCTTCGGCGCCGCCCAGAGCGGCATGGGTCGGCCGGCCGCGCGGTTGAACAGCAGGTCCACCACGGTCACCAGCAGCACGGCAGCGAACGCGACGACGAGCTGGCCCGGGGTGTGCAGCAGCCCGAGGCTCACGATCAGTGTGGTGGCGCCGGCCGGCGGATGCGCGGCCTTCAGCAGGACCAGCACCGCGGCGGTGACGGCGAGGGAGCCGGCGGCGGCCACGATCCGCGCCCCGGACACCCCCTCCTGGAGCGCGGACGGCCGGTCGGCGAGGCCGGTGGCCAGTAGGAACGCGTACCCGGCGAGCAGCGCCACGAGGTGCCCGACGACGGTGTTGCGGGGCGAGGACTCCGGCCGGCCGGGCTGCTCGACGTGCAGCATGATCGCCGGGCCGAGGCTGGGGAACAGCCACGGTTGCCGGGTCAGCAGGGCGACCGCGCCGGCCACCACCATGGCGACCGCGCTGCCGGCGAAGGCCCGCGCGGCGGGCCGGGACGGCGTCTCATCGATCTCGGCGGGCATGCCGGGTGCTGTACCCCTGCCGCGGGAATTCAAATCGACGCACGTCCCGGCCATCGCGCGCCGGTCAGGCCGCCTGCGGGTGCAGCACCGTGCGCAGGCAGCCCTCCTCCTTCTTCTGGAAGATCTCGTACCCCCGGGCCCCCTCCTCCAGCGACATCGGGTGGGTGGCCAGGTAGCCCGGGTCGATCTCGCCGATCGCGATCCGGTCCAGCAGCATCGGGATGTAACGCTGGGCGTGCATCTGCCCCATCCGCAGCACCAGCGCCTTGTTCATGGCCGCGCCGAGCGGGAACTTGTCCACCAGGCCGCCGTACACGCCGACGATGCTCACCGTGCCGCCCTTGCGGCACGCCATGATCGCCTGGCGGACCGAGGTGGGCCGGTCGGTCTGCAGCCGGGCGCTCTGCTTCGCCTTGTCGTACGCGTAGGCGGGCCCGACGTCGTGCGACTCCATGCCGACCGCCTCGATGCAGGCGTCCGGCCCGCGCCCGGCGGTCAGCTCGCGCAGCTCCTCCAGCACGTCGGTCTCCGCGTAGTTGATCGTCTCCACGCCGAGTCGCTGGGTGGCGGTGGCCAGCCGCTCCGGCAGCCGGTCGATCATGATGACCCGCTCGGCGCCGAGGATCTGCGCGGACCGGGCGGCCATCTGCCCCACCCCGCCGGCGCCCCAGACGGCGACCACCTCGCCGCCCTTGAGATTGCAGAAGTCCGCCGCCATCCAGCCGGTCGGCATGGCGTCGGAGGCGAACACCACCGAGTCGTCCGGCACCCCGTCGGGCACGGTGAACGCGCCGACGTCGCCGAACGGCACCCGGATGTACTCCGCGTGGCTGCCCGAGTAGCCGCCGGCCGCGTGCGAGTAGCCGAGGATGCCGGCCGGCGAGTGGCCCCAGAGCTTCTCGGTGAAGACCGGCTGCGGGTTGGAGTTGTCGCAGAGCGAGTACTGCTCGGTGCGGCAGTACCAGCAGCCGCCACAGGCCACCACCGAGCCCACGACCACCCGGTCGCCGACCTTGATCCGCCGCACGTCGGGGCCGGTCTCGACCACCTCGCCCATGAACTCGTGGCCCAGGATGTCGCCGTCGCGCATGGCGGGCAGGTATCCGTTGATCAGGTGCAGGTCCGAGCCGCACACGCTGCTGGCCCGTACCTTGACGATGATGTCGCCGCCGGACCGGACGGCCGGCTCCGGCACGTCGCGCACGGCCAGCTTGCCGACGCCCTCCCAGCACAGCGCCCTCACGGCCGGCCTCCCGCCATCAGCTTCTCCCGCATCCGGTCGGTGGCCTGTTCCTGCTTCGGGCTACGCCCCGACGGGTCGTGCCGGGTGTCCAGCACCTGGCCGGTCTCGACGAGCGACTTGATCCGGCGCAGGGCGCTGCGCAGCGCGACGTCCGGGTCGTCCCCGCCGGCCAGGCCGAGCGCCCGGCGTACCGGGCCGGACCGCCAGCGCAGCTCGGCCCGGATCTCGGTGCCCCGGTCCTGCGGCGCCGGCACCAGCTCGACCCGTCCCTCCTGGGCCACCGGTCCCTCGGTGACCCGCCAGCCCAACCGGCCCGGCCCGGTCACGGTGATCTCGGCCCGCCACTCGGTGCCGTCCCCGCCCGGATCGGTCGCCACGCAGCGCCACCGGCGGTCGTCGAGCTGCTCCAGAGTCACCCACTCGGCGAGCCCGCGGTCCAGCCGTTCCCGGTCGGTCCAGAAGCCGATCACCGCCTCCATCGGCCGGTCCACCGTGATTCCCCGGTGGACGACGTACCAGCCGTCCGCCCGGTCGGGTTGGTGCCGGCGCCGTCGCCGGGCCACCACCCGGCCGACCCCGAGCGCGGTCACCGCGGCGGCGCCGGCCAGCGTCCACCTCGTCGCGTTGCTGCTCATCACGTCTCCTCCACCGGGGCGCCTCGGCCCGCCCACATTCCGCAGCGCTACCCGGCGCGGCGGCGTCGAAACGGCGAAACGGTTTGATCACCGAAATTTCGGGCACGCTGCCGTCCCCGCCGACCGAGAGGGGCGCGCCCGTGACCCACGACTTCCGCCGGTCCGGCCGGCACCGACCGGCCGGCGGCATCCAGGAGGTGTTCGACCCCGGCGCGGCGTCCGCGCCGGAGCGGCTTCGGATGGCGTACGTCCTGCCGCTGCGCCCCGACGGCGACAGCGGCCACACCGACCTGACCGGTTACCTGCGCGAGCTGAGCCGGTGGGTCGACGTGATCGTGGTCGACGGGTCCCCGCCGGAGCTCTTCGCCCGGCACGCCGCCGCGTGGCGGGGCCTGGTCCGGCACGTCCCGCCCGATCCCGCGCTGCGCGGGCGCAACCCCACGGCGCTCGGCGTGCTGACCGGCGTCGCCCTGGCCCACCACGAGCACGTGGTGATCGCCGACGACGACGTCCGCTACGACCTCGCGGGGCTGCGCGCCGTGCACGAGCTGCTCGACCGGGTGGACCTGGTCCGGCCGCAGGACCACGTCGACCCGCTGCCCTGGACAGCCTGGCGGGACACCGGCCGGATGCTGCTCCACCGGGCGCTCGGCGGGGACCGGCCGGGCACCCTCGCGGTGCGCCGGAGCACCTTCCTGGCCATGGGCGGCTACGACCCGGACGTGCTCGCGGAGAACCTGGAGCTGGTGCGGACGGTCCGCGCCTACGGCGGCGCCACGGCGACCCCCGCCTGGCTGTACGTGCGCCGGCTCCCGCCGACCGCCGCGCGCCGGCCGGCGTACGACGAGCTGGCCCGACCCGGGTGGCTGCTGGCCGCGCTGGCGGTGCTGCCCGCCGCGGCGGCCGCGCTCGCCGCCCGCCGGCCGGGGCTGCTGCTGCGGGCCGGGGTGGCGACGGTGGCCGTGGCGGAGGTGGGCCGGCGGCGGGCCGGCGGCACCGCCGTCTTCCCGGCGCACACCACGCTCGCGGCGCCGGTCTGGCTGCTGGAACGCGGGGTCGGCGCCTGGCTCGCCGTGGGCCGGCGGCTGCGCGGCGGCCGGCCCGGCCCGGACGCCGGTCAGCGGGCGCACACCACCCGGGCGCTGCGCCGGCGGCTCGCCGGGCGCCGCCCCGACGACCTGGTGCTCTGGGTGGAGACCGGCGCCGTGCCGGCCCCGGCACCGGTGGAACGCCTGCCGCGCTGAACCGGCGGCCCCGCACGCGACAGCTCGCGGCCACCTCCCGGCGTGGTGCCGGGTGTGACCGCGAGCTGCGGCGTACCGATGGGGGTGGTCAGTACCGCACCTGGTCGCGGGACTGCTGGGCGGTGTCCTTGACGTCCTGCGCGGCGGACCTCGTGTCGTCCTTGACGGCGTGCACGGCGTCCTGCGCGGTGGACTTCACCGACTCGGTGGCCTGCTGCGCCGGCTCGCGCAGCTCCTCCTTCAGCTCCCCGGCGACCTCGGTGAGCTTCTCCTTCACCACGCCGCCGTGCTCGGCGGCCTTCTCCTTGACCTGCGCGGCGACCTGCTGCTCGCGGCGGGTGGCCGGGATCAGCGAGGACACCAGCATGCCGACGCCGAAGGCGATCACGCCGGCGGCGATCGGGTTGCCCTCGGACTTCTCCCGCAACACCTGCGGGGCCCGCTGGGCGGCGTCGCCGACGGTCGAGGCGGCGGCGTGCGCCTTGTCGCCGACGGTGGAGGCCGCCGAGGAGGCGTGGTCGCCGACCGAGTGGGCGGCGTGGCCGGTGCTGTGGCCGAGGTCGGATGCGGTTCCCATCACCTTGTCCTTCACGTTGGTGAGCGCGCTGCGGACGCGCTGCTTGCGGTCGTCGACGATCCGGCCCGGGCTCACCTTGTACGCCAGGGCGTCCACGTCCGAGCTGAGGCTGGTGCGAGTGGCTTCGATCTCCCGGCGGATTTGTTCGGGATCGGTGCTCATCGGGTGACTCCCTCCGGGTGCGGCTTGAGCGCGTCGGGGATGCGCTGCACGCTGTCGTTGGTCTGCTTGAGGCCGCGAATCCGCTCGGCGTTCTTCTTGGCCTTCGAGTAGAGGACCGCGGCGACCACGGCCCAGATCACGGCCACGATCAGCGCGGCCAAGCCCGAATCCATCACGTTGTCCAGGAACTGCCACACCGCGATGGAGACGAAGAGCGCCACCATGTAGCCGCCGAAGCCGGCGCCGCCGAAGAGGCCGGCGGCCTTGCCCGCCTTCTTCCCCTCCTGGCGGATCTCCGCCTTGGCCAGCTCGACCTCCTGGCGCATCAGCGTGGAGAGGTCGGTGGTGACCTGGCGCATCAGCTCACCGATGGAGCTGCCCCGGACCTCGTCCGCGGTGTGCGGCGCGCCCGCCGCGGTGTAACCCGAGTCCAGTCCGGACCCCTGCGTCGGCATGCTCATGCCGCCGCCTCCCTTCTGCCGCTCAGGCCGTTCACGGACGGTTGACGCCGCTCGACGGCACGCCCGGCAGCGGGTCGGTCCGGCTCGGCGGGGGCAGCGGCTGGCCGGTGCCACCCTCCGGGTCGGCCCAGGTGTTCGGGGCGCCGCCACCCGGGTAGGTCGCGCCCGGCGCGGAGTAGCCCGGGTCCGGCTCGGCGTACGTGCCGGGGGTCGGGTCGAGGTAGCCGCCCGGCGGGGTCTGCTCCGGCACTGCCCGGGAGGTCGGGATGACCGCCGTGCGGTCCGGGTCGTACGACGGCTGCACGCCGCCGTCGCCGACCGCCGCGATGTTCCGGGTCAGCCGGCCGGCGACCACACCGAGCACGGCGGCGCCCAGCAGGAAGGTGCCCGGGTTGCGGCGGGCGTAGTTCTTCACCTCGTGGAGCAGGTCGCCCGGCTCGCGCTGCTCCAGCCAGCCGGCCACGCCGTGCACCCGGTCGGCGGCCTGGTGGGCCAGCTCGGTGACCGGGCCCGAACCGCCGCCGTTCTGCGCCATCGAGCGCATCTCCTCGGCCAGCGAACGCAGCCCGCTGGCCGCGCGCTGCTGCTGCTGGCTGCTCTGGGCGGTGACCTGGTTCCGGGCCTCGCCGTACAGGTTGCGGGCCTGGCGCTTGGCCTCGCCCACGACCTCCTGGCCCTGCTCCTTGGCGGTCTGGGCGACCGCGCCGCCCGCGTTGGCGGCCTCGTTGCCGACCTGGCGGGCCTGGTCGCGGACGCCGCCGCCGTTCGTCGACTCGTAGGTACCGGACGTGGATGAAAGATCGTAAGTCATGGATTTCCCTTCCGCTCGGAATTCGTAGCGGGTGTGCTGGGGGATCACACCGGCGTTGCTGCCGGCGTGTCGAAATCCCTACCCCCGGTCGTCGGGTCCATGCCTGATTCGTCATTTCTCTGCGGAGTCGCCCCGCGCCGGTCACACAATGGAGGGTCTGCCCGCCCGGGCGGCGGTGTGCTCCCACGGAGGTGACAGCGATGGCACGTGACGTGCGCGGACGCGCCGCGGCCCGGTCCCGGCCGCCGATCCAGAAGGTCGCGCTCGCGGTGGCCGCCGTCTTCGTGCTGATCGGTGTGCTCGGCTTCGTCCCCGGCTTCACCACCCACTACGGCGACCTGAGGTTCGCCGGCCACCACTCGGAGGCCAAGCTCATCGGCCTGTTCCAGGTGTCGATCCTGCACAACCTGCTGCACCTGCTCTTCGGCCTGGCCGGCCTCGTGCTGGCCCGCCGGGTCGCCGGGGCGCGGCTGTTCCTGGCCGGCGGCGGCGCCATCTACCTGGGCCTCTGGCTGTACGGCTTCGCCATCGGCCGGGAGACCGCGGCCAACTTCGTGCCGTTCAACGACGCCGACAACTGGCTGCACCTCTTCCTCGGCTTCGGCATGCTCGCGCTGGGCCTGCTGCTCAACAACGACGTGGGCACCGGCGGGCGGCCGGACACGGCCCTCGACCGGCCCTGACCAACGCCGTCACCCGTTCGGGCGGTCCCGCCCGGCGACCCGCCGGACCGGCGTTTGCCCGATGACGGCCAGGGGCACAGGACCACCACGGGGAGTGACCCCGGCGGGACGAGGAGGTCCGGCGATGCCACGGTTTCTACGCGACAACGCGCTCACGGTCGCCATGCTCGGCGCGTTCGTGATCTTCCTGGTGTTGCAGAGCGTGTTCGGCTGGCAGGTGCACAACGAGGAGCTGGCCGAGTACGGCGCCGCGCCGCTGAGCTGGTGGGCGTACCTGGGCACCGGGCACTTCGCCGAGGCGGTCTTCGAGAACTGGGAGTCGGAGTTCCTCCAGATGGGCGGCTACGTGCTGCTCACCGCGTACCTGGTGCAGAAGGGCTCGGCCGAGTCGAAGCCGGAGGGCCAGACGGACCGGCCCGACGACGACCCGCGGCACGGGACCCCGGACTCCCCCTGGCCGGTGCGGGCCGGCGGCCTGCCGCTGGTGGTCTACCGGAACAGCCTCTCGATCGCCCTGTTCATGATCTTCGCGGGCTCGTTCCTCGGGCACCTGTTCGGCGGCGTGGCCGCCTACAACGAGGAGCAGGCGCTGCAGAGCGGGGCCGCCCCCGTCAGCGCCTGGCAGTTCCTCGGCACCAGCGACTTCTGGTTCCAGTCGATGCAGAACTGGCAGAGTGAGTTCCTCGCCGTGGGTGCGCTCATCCTGCTCAGCATCGTGCTGCGGCAGCACGCCAGCCCCGAGTCCAAGCCGGTCACCGCGGCCCACGCCGAGACCGGCGCGTAGGGTCCGCCGTCAGGCGGCGACCGGGAGCCGCTTGGCGAAGCACACGCTGTACGGGTTGTCGACGTACTCGCCGTACACCGGGATGGGCCGGTAGCCGCAGGACCGGTAGAGGCCGATGGCGGCCGGCAGATAGGTGCCGGTCTCCAGGCACACCGTGGTGTGCCCCTGCCGGAAGGCCAACTCCTCCAGCGCGGCCAGCAACTGCCGGGCGATCCCCCGCCCCCGGTACGCCGGCCGGACGTACATCCGCTTCAGCTCGCCGGTGTCGGCGTCGAGGGCCTGGAGGCCACCGCAGGCGACCGCCCGGCCGCCCTCGACCACCGCCAGGTAGCGGATGTCGTCGTGGGTGATCGTCGCCTGCCCGTCCAGGCCGCCGTCGGCCTCGCGCAGCTCCCGCTGCTGCGCGGCGACCAGGGCGGCGACCTCGGGATCGGTGGCGGGACGGGATTCGATCAGCATTCCGTCACGGTAGGGCGACCGGATTTCGCGAAGGTTTCCGGCCAACGTCCCGAACACGGATAGAGCGGAACTAATCCCAGTCCTCGTCGTCGGCGACGTCCTGCGGGGCCGCCGCCACCTCGTCCTCCGCGCGCACCCGGCGCGCCTTCCGGGCGGCCAGCCGCTCCGCGGCGGAGACGCGGGTCGACTTGTCCTCCAGCCGGACGTCGGTGCCCCGGTTGCCCGGGACGAAGTCGACGCCGGCGTAGAGGGTGGGCTGCCAGTCGAACTCCCGCTCGCCGATCCGGACCAGGTCGCCCGCCTGGGCGCCGGCCTTGGCCAGCTTCTCCTCCACGCCGAGGCGGGCCAGCCGGTCGGCCAGGAAGCCCACCGCCTCGTCGTTGTCGAAGTTCGTCTGCTTGACCCAGCGCTCCGGGCGGCTGCCCCGGACGGTGAAGGAGCCGTCGTCCTCGGCCTCGATGGTGAAGCCGGCGTCGTCGACCGCCTTCGGGCGGATCACGATCCGGGTCGGCTCGGCCGGCGGCGCGGCGCGGCGCGACTGGTCGACCAGCTCGGCCATGGCGTACGTCAGCTCCCGCAGCCCCTCCCGGGTGGCGGTGGAGACGTCGAACACCCGGAAGCCGCGGGCCTCCAGGTCGGGCCGGACGATGTCGGCGAGGTCCCGCCCGTCCGGTACGTCGATCTTGTTGAGCGCCACGAGGCGGGGCCGGTCGGTCAGACCGCCGTACTGGGTCAGCTCGGACTCGATGGCGTCGATGTCGGCCAGCGGGTCCCGGCCCGGCTCCAGCGTCGCCGTGTCGACCACGTGCACCAGCACGGCGCAGCGCTCGACGTGGCGGAGGAACTCCAGGCCCAGACCGCGGCCGGTGGCCGCGCCCGGGATCAGCCCGGGCACGTCGGCGACCGTGAAGGTGTGGTTGTCCACCCGCACGACGCCCAGGTTGGGCACGAGGGTGGTGAACGGGTAGTCGGCGATCTTCGGCTTGGCCGCGGAGATCACCGAGATCAGCGACGACTTGCCGGCGGACGGGAAACCGACCAGGCCCACGTCGGCGACGCTCTTCAGCTCCAGCACCACGTCGAGCCGGTCCCCGGGCTCGCCCAGCTCGGCGAAGCCGGGTGCCTTGCGCCGGGCGTTCGCCAGCGAGGCGTTGCCCCGGCCGCCGCGCCCGCCCCGGGCCGCCTCGAAGGTGGTGCCCACGCCGACCAGGTCGGCCAGCACCTCGCCGTCGAGGGTCTGCACCACCGTGCCGTTGGGCACCTTGATGATCAGGTCGTGGCCGTTGGCGCCGTCCCGGTTGGAACCCGCCCCGCCCTTGCCGTTCTCGGCCTTCATGTGCGGGCGGAAGTGGAAGTCCAGCAGCGTGGTCACCTGCGGGTCGACGACCAGCGAGACGCTGCCGCCGTGCCCACCGTTGCCGCCGTCAGGGCCACCGAAGGGCTTGAACTTCTCCCGGTGGATGGAGACACAGCCGTGCCCGCCGTCGCCGGCCTGCATGTGCAGGACGACCCGGTCAACGAACGTCGTCACGACGCCAATCCTTCCAGCGGGGCACGCCCCCGCGCGAGAAAAGACGAAGCGGGCCGGGACACGAGGTCCGCGGCCCGCTTCGCCGGAAAATTACTGCTGCGGCACGATGCTGACGGTCTTGCGACCACGCTTGGTGCCGAACTGGACCGAGCCGGCGGCCAGCGCGAACAGCGTGTCGTCGCCGCCACGGCCGACCAGGTCACCGGGGTGGAACTTGGTGCCACGCTGACGGATGAGGATCTCACCCGCGCTGACGACCTGACCACCGAAGCGCTTCACGCCGAGTCGCTGGGCCGCGGAATCGCGACCGTTACGCGAGCTGGACGCACCCTTTTTGTGAGCCATTGGAGGACGACCTACTTCCCGCTGGAGATGCCGGTCACCTTGACCTGGGTCAGCGGCTGGCGGTGACCCTGGCGCTTGTGGTAGCCGGTCTTGTTCTTGAACTTGTGGATCCGGATCTTCGGGCCCTTGGTGTGCGCGGCGATCTCGCCGGACACCGCAACCTTGGCAAGCTTCGTAGCGTCGGTCACCAGGTCGTCACCGTCGACGAGGAGCACCGCGGTGAGCTTCACCGCGTCGCCGGGGGCACCGGCGAGCTTCTCGACCTCGATCACGTCGCCCTCGGCGACCTTGTACTGCTTGCCGCCGGTCTTGACGATCGCGTACATCGGAGGCGGACTCCCTGTCGTTGAGGCTGCTAGCGTCTTTTCCCACCGTTACCGGCCAGTCGTTCCCACGGCGTCTCGCCGGGAGCCGTGACACCGGCAGCGCGGGCACGCGGGAACTCAGCACACCAAAGTGCGCCGCAGGCAAGCCTACGCCATGACCGGCCCGCCGCCCAAACCGGGCCGCCGGGTCAGGCCGGACAGAGCTCGTCGAGCCGTCCCTGGAGCCGGTCGAACTCCGTCTCGTCGATGGCCTGCACGTCCGTGCCGAGCCCGGCGACCTCGGTCGCGAGGTCCGCCAGCAGGGTACGCAGCCGCGGGTCGGCGGCCTGCCCGGACTGCTCCCGCAGCGCGTCCCGCCAGCCGGTGAGGGCCGTCTCCGCGTCCCGTCGGGCGGCGTCCGCGGCCTTGCGGTCGCCGCGGCCGGTGGCGCGCAGCATCTCGGCCAGCTTGAACATGTACGTCTGCACGGCCGCGGAGCCGGCCTGCTTGGCGCGGGCGCAGACACCCGGGTCCCCGGTGACCGTCGGCGCCGGTGTGGCCGCCGTGGGCGGTGGGGCCGGTGAGGCGAAGCCCACCGCGAAGGGGTCCTCGCCCCGGTCGGCGCAGCCCGCGCCGGCCAGCAGGACCCCGGTCAGCGCGGTGACCGCGAACACGCGACGCATGTCTCCTCCCTCCGGGGCCGGCCGTCCCGACCGGGGGTCGACGGACACGGCAGGGCCCCTGCCCCGGACTCTGTTGCCGGTGCAGGGGCCCTGTCAAACGCCGTGCAGGTCAGCGGCTCACGGCCGGGTACGCCGCCGCGCGCCGCCGCGCCGGGAACGCCGGCGGGCGGTGCCGCTCTCGGCGCCCTCCTCGTCCCCGTCGCCGAGGGCGTCCGGGTCGTCCGCGGCGGCCAGCCGGGCCGAGTCGCCCTGCTGGCTGTCCGTCACCGCCGGGGCGGCCGCCGTCTCCGTCTCGAACCGGGACAGGTCGTAGCCCTGGGTGTCGTAGTAGTCGTCGTCCGAGCTGTCGACCACCTCGGCGACGACCTTCTGCGGCGCGGCCGGGGTGGGCTGCTCCGCGGCCTCCGCCGCGGGCTTCTCCGCGGCGGCCTTACGACCCCGGCGGCGGCCCTTCTCCTCGGTGGCGGGGCTGGTGACGGCCGAGGCCACCGCCTTGACCTTCTCCCCCGCGCCGCCGCGCGGCTTCTCCGGCACCGGCTCGGTGTGGATGATGACGCCCCGGCCCTTGCAGCACTCACAGGTCTCGCTGAACGCCTCCAGCAGGCCCGCGCCGATCCGCTTGCGGGTCATCTGCACCAGGCCGAGCGAGGTGATCTCGGTGACCTGGTGCTTGGTGCGGTCCCGGCCGAGGCACTCGGTGAGCCGGCGCAGCACCAGCTCCCGGTTCGACTCCAGCACCATGTCGATGAAGTCGATCACCACGATGCCGCCGAGGTCGCGCAGCCGGAGCTGGCGCACGATCTCCTCGGCCGCCTCCAGGTTGTTCCGGGTGACCGTCTCCTCCAGGTTGCCCCCGGAGCCGGTGTACTTGCCGGTGTTGACGTCGATGACGGTCATCGCCTCGGTCCGGTCGATCACGAGCGAGCCGCCGGACGGGAGGAAGACCTTCCGGTCCAGCCCCTTGAGGATCTGCTCGTCGATCCGGTACTCGGCGAAGACGTCGGAGGTGCCGGCGTGCCGGCGGAGCCGCGCCACCAGGTCGGGCGAGACGTGCGACAGGTAGGACTCGACCAGGTCGTACGCCGGCTCGCCCTCGATGACCAGCTCGCGGAAGTCCTCGTTGAACAGGTCCCGGACCACCCGGATGACCAGGTCGGGCTCCTCGTAGAGCAGCACCGGGGCGCCACCCTCGGCCGCCTTGGCCTGGATCTCCTCCCACTGCGCCTGGAGCCGCTTGACGTCCCGGGCCAGCTCGTCCTCGCTGGCGCCCTCGGCGGCCGTCCGGACGATCACCCCGGCGCCGTCCGGCACCAGCTTCTTGAGGATGTCCCGCAGCCGCTTGCGCTCGGTGTCCGGCAGCTTCCGGCTGATGCCGGAGGCGTTGCCGTTCGGCACGTAGACCAGGTGCCGGCCGGACAGCGCGATGTGGCTGGTCAGCCGGGCGCCCTTGTGCCCGATCGGGTCCTTGGTGACCTGCACCAGCACCGAGTCGCCGGACCGGAGCGCCTGCTCGATCGAGCGGGCCCGGCCCTCCAGGCCGCTGGTGTCCCAGTTGACCTCACCGGCGTAGAGCACGGCGTTGCGGCCGCGCCCGATGTCGACGAAGGCCGCCTCCATGCTGGGCAGGACGTTCTGCACCTTGCCCAGGTAGACGTTGCCGGCCATGGTGCCGGACGAGTTGCGGGTCACGTAGTGCTCGACCAGCACGCCGTCCTCCAGGACGGCGATCTGCGTCCGGTCGCCCCGCTGGCGGACCGCCATCACCCGGTCGACCGCCTCCCGGCGGGCCAGGAACTCCGACTCGCTGAGGATCGGCGGGCGGGTACGCCGCTGCTCGCGGCCGTCCCGGCGGCGCTGCCGCTTGGCCTCCAGCCGGGTCGAGCCGGAAACGCCCTGCACCTCGTCGACGGCCTTGCGCGGCTCGCGGATCTTGACGACGGTCGGCACCCCGTCCTCGGCGGCGGTCTCCGCCTCACCCGCGCCCCGGCGGCGACGCCGACGGCGGCGGCGGGTCAGCCCCTCGCCCTCGGCCTCCTCCTCGTCCTCGGTCTCCTCGGCCTCGGCCTCGGCGGACTCGGCCCGGACGGCCTCCTCGGCCTCCTCGTCCTCGGCCTCCTCGGCGCCCCGACCGCGACCGCGGCCCCGGCGGCCACGACGACGACGGCGACGGAGGGCCGCCTCGTCCTCGTCCTCCTCCGCCTCGGCGATCTCCTCGGCCTCGACGGTCGGCTCCTCCTCGACCTCGACCTCGACCTCGGCCGGCTCGACCTCGCGGCGGCCCCGGCGGCGGCGCCGCCCGGTCTCCGCCGGCTCCTCGACCGGCTCCTCGGCGACCGGGTAGGTGACCCGGACGACCGGGGCCTCCTCGGGCTGCGGAGGCATGAACAGGACGGTCGGCGCGGAGAGCGCGGCCCGGCGCCGACGGCCGGTCGGTGCGGGCTCCTCGGCCGGCTCCTCGACCGGACCCGGCACCGCGGCGCCCGGCGCCACCTCACCGGTCCGGTCCTCCGGACCACCGGCGCGGGCCAGGACGGCCTCGTCGGCGTCCCGGTCGCCGGGGGACGGCTCGTCCTCGGCGTCCTCGCCGACCGCGTCCTCGTCGTCCGGCTCGCCCTGGGCGGGCGCCGGGGGCTGCGGGGCGGCGGGCGGCTCGGTGTCGGCCTGCGGCTCGGCGACCCCGTGCGGCTCGACCGCCGGCCCGGCGGTCTCGGCGGGCGCGCCGGCCGGCGACTCGTCCGCGGCGGCCTCGACCGGCGGCGGGGTGGTCTTGCGGCGGCGGGTGCGGGTGACCTTGACCGGCGGCACCACCTCGTCCGAGGCGGCCTCCGCCCCGGCCGCGACCACCGGCTCCTCGGCCGCCTTGGCGGGGGTCGCCTTGCGCCGCCGCCGGGTCTTCGGCGCGGCATCCAGGTCCCCGGCCACCGGGGCGAACACCTCGGCCTGCGGCGTCTCACCGGTCCCGGTCGCCGGGGTGTGCGCCTCGACCGGCGCGTCGGTCTGCTCCGGCTGGTTCAGCGGAGCGGCCTTGCGGCGGCTGGCCCGCTTGCGGGCCGGCGGCTTGACCTCGGCGGTGCTGTCGGTGCTGCTGGTGGCGGTTGCCTCGGCCGGCTCTGCGCCGGTCCGTTCGCCGCCCTCGGGCTCGTTCTCGAGCATGGACGTTCTCCAGTTCTGGCTGCCCCGGGCGCGGGTGAGCGCTGCCACGCAGGGTCGCCGCAAAAGGTGTTTCCGCCGGCCGCGCAGGTGCGCGCCCGCCGAAGTCTGCCTGCCAGAACACTGACCGTCGGTCAGCGTTCTCCGATGGCTGCCCCGTCGCGATCCGCGTCCAACGGATCGACGATCTCGCCTTGCGCGGTCAACGTGCCCTGCGCCAGCCGGATCACCCTCGGTGAGACCGGCGGCTCCAGGTCGGCCACCACGCGGAGGCCGGAAAGGACGTCATCGGGTCGAACGGAGGGGGTGACCTGCCGCACGACCAGTTCGAGTATCGCACACGGTACGGCCGTCGCCCCGGAAGGCGTCTCGGACGGCGGCAGCGCATCGATGGCCATGACGGCCGCGCGGGCGTCGAAGGTGCGTCGCCCCTGCTTGGTCATCCGCTCGACCTGAATCTCCTCGGCGGCGGTGAACGCGCTCACGGCCCGCTCCAGCGCGGCCGGGTCGACCTCGGGCAGCTCGATCCGCCAGCGGGAGGCCTCGATCCGGTCGGCCAGGCTGCCGCCGGCGGCCTCCACCGCGTCCAGCACGTCGAGCCCGGGCGACAGGGCGGCGTCCAGGGCCGCCCGCAGCTGCGCCGGGTCGACCGGCTCGCGCAGGCCGATCTCCAGGTACTCCGCCTCGCTGGCCACACCGGTCGGCGCGGCCGAGGCGTACGAGATCTTCGGGTGCGGGGTGAAACCCTGGGAGAAGGCGATCGGTACGCCGGCCCGGCGCAACGCGCGCTCGAAGGCCCGGGCGAAGTCCCGGTGCGAGGTGAACCGCAGCGGTCCACGCTTGGCGTACCGGATCCGGACCCGCTGGACGACCGGCGCCTGGCCGCCCTCGGGTTGAGGCTTTCTGGCGATCGTGAGCTCCTCGGCTGTGCCTGCGTGTCGGTCCCATCCTGGCGCAGCGGCCGGCACGGCCCACAGCCGGGGCGGCGGAAGCGGCCGGACGAACCGGCCTCAACCGGTCAACGAGGGGATGCCCGCCGGCCGGAAACGACGGTGGCCGGCCGGCGACCCACAGGTCACCCGGCCGACCACCGCGGGTTCAGGACCGGTTGCCGCCCGGCGGCGGGTACGTCCCCGGCGGCGGCGGGAGGTGCCCGGGCGGCGGCGCGTAGGGGTTGGCGCCCGGCGGGGGCTGCCCACCCGGCGCGCCCGGCGGGGCGTGGTAACCGGCCGGGACCGGCGGGGTGCCGTAGCCACCACCGGCGCCCTGGTCGAGCAGGTGGTCCGGCACGGCGGCCGCCCGGGCCGCCTCCCGGCGGTAGCGGCGCCGGTTCCAGATCAGGAAGACCACAAGCGCCACCAGCACCAGGAGCACCACGGCGATGCCGATGCCGATGACCATGACCTGCTGGTCGGTGGGGCCACCCCGGTCGCCGTACTCGGTGACGTCGAAGTCGTCGTCCTCGGCCGCCTGCGGCGGGGCCGGGCTGGCCGCGGCGGGCTCCAGCAGCGGGTTCGCCGAGACCGCCGGCACCTTGGCGGTCAGCGCCGCCACCGGGTCGACGCGACCGAAGCCGTACTGCGGGTCGCGGCCGGGCGGACCGGCGTCCCGGGCGGTGCGGATGATCCGGTTGATCACGTTGGGCGCGGAGAGGTCGGGGTACTTCGCGCGGATGAGCGCCGCGATGCCGGAGACGATCGCCGTGGCGTCGGAGGTGCCGTCACCCCAGCCGTAGCCGTGGTCCCGGCCCGCGTTGTAGATGCCGTCGGCGGGCGCGGCCACCACGGCCTCGGGCCCCTGGACCGAGCCGGACCAGAAGCGCCCGCCCCGGGTCGTGCCGGTCACCGCGATCACCCCGGGGACGTTGGCCGGGCTGATCACCTCGCTGTCCCCTCTGGCGGTGTTGCCGGCGCCGGCCACCACGACCACGTCCCGGTCGAGGGCGTACCGGATCGCCGCCTCCTCGTCGGCGGACGCCGCGCCCATGCTGCCGTAGGACAGGTTGACGACCTTGGCGCCACCGTCGACGGCCATCCGGATGCCCTGGGCCGACGCCGCCTCGCTGATCTCCCCCTTGCCCGGCTTCGTCTTGATCGGCAGGATCCGCGCGCCCGGCGCGATGCCGGTCACCCCGTCCGAACCGGCGTTGCGCGCCGCGATGATGCCGGCCATGTGGGTGCCGTGGCCCTCCGCGTCGGCGCGTCCGTCACCGGGGGCGCCGTAGCTGCGGCCACCGGCGAGCACCTGACCGGCGAGCTCCGGGTGGGTGGCGTCGACGCCGCTGTCCACCACGGCGACCGTCACCCCGCGTCCGGTGGAGAGCCGGTGCGCCTGGTCGATGCGCAGCTCGTCCAGATACCACTGCTCGGCCCGTCGCGGCGCGGCGGCCGCCGGTTGGGCGGCCCCCAGCACCATGAGCCCGGCCACCAGGCCGGCCGCGACCGGGCGGAGCGCGCCCACGTGCAACCTCATCCGTCCGTCCTCAGCGCAGGATGCCCGGGGACGCGGCGTCACCGCTGCCCCACGGATCGTCGTCCTCAGTCAACCACGACGAGTGCTCGCTGCCGCTGCCGCCGTGCCCGGCGCCGCCGTGCCCGCCGCCCATCATGCCGCCGCCCGTCATGCCGGCGCCGCGCGCGCCACCCGCGCCCGCGCCGGCGCCCGCGGCGTTGCGCAACGCGCTGGCCGCGCTGGTCATCGGGGGCACCTTGCCGTTGCCGCCGCCGACCATGCCGGGGATGCCGCCCATGCCGATCCCGCCGGCCGCGCCGACACCACCGCCGATGCCGCCGGCCGAGCCGAGGCCCGCACCGCCACCACCGAAGCCGCCACCGGCGCCACCGAGCCCCGCGGAGTTGACGCCGCCGCCGAGACCCCCGGTGCCGCCGTAGCCACCGCCGATGCTGCCCGGCCCGCCGGCGCCGGCCAGGCCGGTGCCGTAGTCGTGGTCACCCGTCCCGGTGCCCGGGTAGCCCGCGCCCGTGGACGGCGGGGTGTAGGTGCCGCCGCCACCGCCTCCGCCGCCGAAGTCCGGGCCGCCCGTGGTGGGCGGCGGCGTCAGGGATCCGCCGTCGAAGGAGCCCCCGCCGCCGCCACCGCCGACGCCGGTGCTGCCGAGGGAGGGCGCTCCACCACCGAAGCCGCCGCCCGCGCCACCGCCGCCGACGCCGCCACCACCGGTCGGCAGGCCGGACGGCGGCTTGCGGTCGTCGGGGCGGTAGTCGTCGATGCTGCCCTTCGGGTTCGGCACGACCAGCTTGGGCCGCTCCGTCTCCACGGCCGCGGGCAGCGGCGACATCGCCGAGTTGGCCGCCTGCTGGTTGTCCCGGTACCAGTTGTCCAGATGCGACTTGGTGTCCCACCAGCCACCGCGCTTGTTGTCGCTGGCGTTGCCGTCGACCTTCATGGTCGCCTCGAGGTCGTCGGCCTTGTCGCGGAACGCGCCGTCGGCGTACGAGGCCGGGTTGCTCTGGTAGTCCTTGCGGAGCGCGGCCAGGAAGCCCGAGGCGCTCTCGCCGTCCCGGGCGTCGTCGAGCTCGGTGCCGTTGGGCAGGCTCCACTCGTTCCAGCCGAAGTCGTCCATCAGCGGGATCGGGATGCTGGCCACCGACTTGCGGATGTCACCCTCGATCCGCGACAGCGCGCCGCTGACGTTGCTCGCGTGGGTGATGAGATCCTCGATCTCCTTGCCGATCTCGCCCAGGTGCTCGCGGTACGCGTCGCCGCCGCTGCCCTTCCAGCCGCTGAGCAGGCCGGGCAGGCCGCCGCTGTGCGGGCGCTCCGTGCCGGGCGCGATCGGACCGACGAAGGACCGACCGACGAGCGAGTCCCGCAGGTAGCCCAGGCCGGTGGAGAGGTTGCTCCAGCCCATCCCGACCGAGCCGACCGTCTCCGGATCCGCCGACAGCGTCACCTCGCGGACGCACCGCTCCCAGGTTCCTCCAGCCATGACCCTCTCCCCCTCAGGCCGTGTACGGGTAGGTGGGCTGCTCACCCGTCGCCGGCGGCGGGGCGGCGGATTCCAGCATCCGCTCGATCTCCTTGCCGTTGGCGGCGTTGCGGGCCTCGGTGTCGCGGAACGCCTTCGCGATGTCCTCGGTGCCCTGCTTCAGGGTGGCGAGCTTGGTGGAGAGCGCCTTGAGGTGGCCCTCCATGTTCGCCGTCGACTTCGTCAACGCCTGCCACTGCATGCGAGCGTCCTCGTACGCGCCGAACGGCGTGCCGTTGGGCACCGTCTGCGCGTTGTTGCTGTCGCCCTTCATCCGCTCCTTGATGCGTTCCATCTCGTAGCTGATGGTGTCGTCGACATACTGCTTGAGGCGCTCGACGTAGTCCGCCGCGGCGTCCAGGTCCTCGACGCTGACGTGCAGATCGCCGGTGTCCGGCGGCCTGATGTCACCCATGCTGCTGCCCTCCCCGCTGCCGGCCTCCGGCCGGTCCAATACGGACGCAGCGTATCGAGAGACAGCCAGTCGGGGCACCCCCACCCCGCGTCACGGGACGTCGACGGGCGACGCGTCCCGGAATGTGACGGAGCGCGGGACCCCGAGGGATCCCGCGCTCCGGTGTGCGTCGGTGGTGCTACTGCTGGGCACCGGCGGGCAGCTTCAGACCGTTGACCGGGGTCAACGGCAGCAGCTTCCGGCCGGTCGGGCCGATCTGGATCTCGGTGTCCATGGACGGGCACACGCCGCAGTCGAAGCAGGGCGTCCAGCGGCAGTCGTCCTGCTCGTACTCGGCGAGCGAGTCCTGCCAGTCCTGCCAGAGCCAGTCCTTGTCCAGGCCCGAGTCGAGGTGGTCCCAGGGCAGGACCTCCAGCTCGTCCCGTTCCCGGGTGGTGAACCAGTCCAGGTCCACCCCGTACGACGGCAGCACCTCGGCCGCCGCGTCCACCCAGCGCTGGTAGGAGAAGTGCTCGCTCCAGCCGTCGAACCGGCCGCCGTTCTCCCAGACCTTGCGGATCACCGCGCCGACCCGGCGGTCGCCCCGGGACAGCAGGCCCTCGATCAGCGACGGCTCGCCGTCGTGGTACCGGAAGCCGATGGCCCGGCCCAGCGAGCGGTCGCTGTTGATCGCCTGCTTGAGCAGCCGGAGCCGGCCGTCGATGACCTCCGGGCGCTCCATGGCGGCCCACTGGAACGGGGTGTGCGGCTTCGGCACGAAGCCACCGATCGAGACGGTGCAGCGGATGTCCTTGGACCCGGTGGCCGCCCGGCCGGCCCGGATGACCTCGTGCGCCATGTCGGCGATCTCGAGGACGTCGGCGTCGGTCTCGGTCGGCAGGCCGCACATGAAGTAGAGCTTCACCTGCCGCCACCCGTTGGTGTACGCGGTCACCACGGTGCGGATGAGGTCGTCCTTCGACACCATCTTGTTGATGACCTTGCGGATCCGCTCCGACCCACCCTCGGGGGCGAAGGTCAGGCCGGTCCGCCGGCCGTTGCGGGACAGCTCCTGCGCCAGGTCGATGTTGAAGGCGTCCACCCGGGTCGACGGCAGCGAGAGCGAGACGTTGGTGCCCGCGTACTGCTCGGCGAGGCCGGAGCACATGTCGCCGATCTCCGAGTGGTCGGCCGACGACAGCGACAGCAGGCCCACCTCGTGGAAGCCGGAGAACTCCAGCCCCTGCTGCACCATCTGGCCGACCGTGGTGATCGAGCGCTCGCGCACCGGGCGGGTGATCATGCCGGCCTGGCAGAACCGGCAGCCCCGGGTGCAGCCGCGGAAGATCTCCACCGCGTACCGCTCGTGGACCGTCTCGGCCAGCGGCACGAGGGGCTTCTTCGGGTACGGCCAGGCGTCCAGGTCCATGGTCGTGCGCTTGTGCACCCGGAACGGCACGTCGGGGCGGTTCGGCACGACCCGCTGGATCCGGCCGTCCGGCAGGTAGTCCACGTCGTAGAACCGCGGCACGTAGATGCTCTCGGTGCGGGCCAGCCGCAGCAGCAGCTCGTCCCGGCCGCCCGGGCAGCCCTCGGCCTTCCAGTCCCGGACGATCGCGGTGATCTCCAGCACCGCCTCCTCGCCGTCGCCGAGCACGGCGGCGTCGACGAAGTCGGCGATCGGCTCCGGGTTGAACGCGGCGTGGCCGCCGGCCACGATCACCGGGTCGGCCTCGGTGCGGTCGGCGGCCAGCAGCGGGATGCCGGCCAGGTCGATCGCGGTGAGCAGGTTGGTGTAGCCCAGCTCGGTGGAGAAGGAGACGCCGAACACGTCGAAGTCGCGCACCGCGCGGTGGGCGTCGACGGTGAACTGCGGCACGCCGTGGGCGCGCATCAGCTTCTCCAGGTCCGGCCAGACCGCGTACGTCCGCTCGGCGAGCACGTCGGGCAGCTCGTTGAGCACCTCGTAGAGGATCTGGACGCCCTGGTTGGGCAGGCCCACCTCGTACGCGTCGGGGTACATGAGCGCCCACCGGACGGTCGCGGTGTCCCAGTCCTTGACCACCGCGCCCAGCTCGCCACCCACGTACTGGATGGGCTTGGTCACCTGGGGCAGCAGCGGCTCCAGCCGCGGCCACACGGAATTGGCCGCGGTCGGGCGCGGCGTCGTCGACGGGGCACTCATGATGCCCAAGGGTACGCGGTCGCCGGCCACCGACCACGCCGCATCGCCACCCACCCACCATCCCCGCCCGGGTCGGCCAGGAGGGTCGCGTCCAGATCCGGGCCGGCCGCGGCGCGAACGTCCTGATCGGCGAACGGGGACGGGTGGGGGCGGGGTGCCGGGGATTCGCCGGGGTGGCGGGGCGGTACTAACCTCGCAACGGGCGCGAGAGGAGATTGCCGCGATGTCGCAGCCGCAGCCGGGGGCGGACCGGCCGGCCGACGGGGGCACACCGGCCACCGGCCGGAACGGGGATCCGGCGGTCACCGAGCCGCCGGCCGACGTTCCGCCGCAGGCCGACGCCACGCTCCCGACCGGGGCGGACGCGTCGTCCCCGCCGGAGTCCGCGCCGCCGGACGCCGAGGCCCGGGCCGGCGCACCGGACCCGCGGCCGGTCCCCGCCGCCGCACCGGCCGAGCCGGCCCCGGAGGCTCCAGCCGGGGCGCAGGCCGCGCCCGACGCCAAGGCGGCTCCGGAGGCCCCGGTCGCGCCCGATGCCCAGGCGGCACCGGAGGCCCAGGCCGCGCCCGACGTCGAGGCCGTGCCCGATACCCGGGCCACGCCGGACGCCGCCACCGTGCCCCCGCAACCGGCGGCGCCGGATCCCGACCCCACCCCGGTGTCGCCGGCCTCTCCCGCCCGCGGGTCCGCCGCCGTGCCCGGTTCCGCCCGCGCCGCCGGCTCCGCCCCGGTCGCGCCCCGCCCCGACCCCACCCGGGTGGAGCAGCGGCCGGACCCCACCCGGGTCGAGACGCCGCCCGAGCCGCCCGCCCCCCGCTGGAGCGGCTCCGCCGCGGTCCCGACCCCGCCGCCGCGCAAGCGCGCCTGGGGCGAGTCGGCCGAGCCCACCCCGGCGCCGCCGGTCGACTCGCCGGAGCACCAAATCCCGGTCGATCCGTGGGCGGGCGTGGACACCACCGGTTGGGACCTGCACTCCGCCGACTTCCCGGCGCTGCCGCCGACCCTCCCCTACACGGCGCCCTACCCGGCGCCGCACCCGCCGGCCTACCCCGCCCCGCCGGTTGCCGCGGCGCCGCCGGTCAGCCCGCCGGCCGCCCCGGTCCCGCCGCCGGCGGCCCGGCCGGTGGCCCCGCCGCCGGTGGCGCCGCCCGCGCTGCCCAGGCAGCGCCGCGGGAAGACCCCGCCGCCGGCGGCCACGCCGCCCGGGTGGCAGCCACCCAAGGGGTACGTGGCCGTGCCGGTCCGCCGCCGGCGCCGCTGGCCCTGGGTGCTGCTGCTCAGCGTGGCCTGCTGCTGCGGCGTGCCGCTCTGGTGGGCCCAGCCGCTCTCCAGCCAGTACCCGGCGAGCGCGAGCCTGCCCGACCAGCTCGGCTCGATGCGGCTGCGCCAGGACGAGCGCAGCCAGGCCACCGCCGCCGAGCTGAAGTCGCAGGTACGCCAGGCACACCTGCTCGCCGAGGACACCTTCGCCGGCATCTACACCACGAACGACGGCAAGCGGGTCACCCTCTTCGGCGGCACCGGGTTCCGGCTGAGCCCGGAGTCGGACGCGCAGGCCGAGCTGGCCCGCCTCACCGACCGGTACGACCTCGCCCCGTCGGTGCCCGTGGAGACCGGCGTCCGGGGCCGGTACGAGCGCTGCGCGGTGGGTCGGGCCGACGGCGACACGGTGGTCGTGTGCACCTCGGTCGACCACGGCAGCCTGGCCACCGGTGTCTTCACCCGACTGTCGGTGGAGGACAGCGGCCGGCTGCTGGACGACCTGCGCCAGAAGGTGGTCACTCCCGAGCAGTCCTGAGCGATCGTCACCGTTCGCAACGTATCGAACACGTAAAGGTTCCGCCTTCCTCCCGGGTCGGATCGGCCCGAGGGGTGACAATCTGGACATGCCGCGGCGTTGGCTCTTCGCTGACCAGTTGGGGCCGCACTTCCTCGACGAGCGGAAGCAGCCGGTTCTCCTCGTCGAGTCCAAGGCGGTCTTCCGCCGGCACGTCTTCCACCGGCAGAAGGCCCACCTGATCCTCTCCGCGCTCCGGCACCGCGCTGCCGAGCTGGGCGACCAGGCGATCTTCGTGCGCGGCGAGACGTACGGGCAGGCGCTGCGGCAGGTCGGCGAGCCGCTGGAGGTGTGCCACCCGACCTCGCGGCGGGCGCTGGAGTTCGTCCGTGGGCTGGACACCGTCACCGTGCTGCCGGCCCGGGGATACGTGACCAGCCTGGCCGACTTCGCCGACTGGGCCGACAGCCGGCGGGGCACGCTGCGGATGGAGGCGTTCTACCGGTTCGCCCGGGAGCACCACAGGGTGCTCATGGACGGCCGGGGGCCGGCCGGCGGCCGCTGGAGCTTCGACACCGAGAACCGGGACCCGCCGCCGAAGGGCGGCCGGCTCGACGTCCCGGCTCCGGCGATGCCGGCGGAGGACGACATCGACGCGGAGGTCCGGGCCGACCTGGACCGCTGGGCGCGGGAGGGCATCCGGTTCACCGGGCGCGACGGGCCGCGCCGCTTCCCGGCCACCACCGGCGAGGCGAGGTCGCGGCTGCGGCACTTCCTCCGGCACCGGCTCACGGCGTTCGGCCGGTACGAGGACGCCATGCTCTCCACCGACCCGTGGTTGGCGCACAGCGCGCTGTCGTCCTCGTTCAACCTGGGGCTGCTGGACCCGATGGCGGCGGTCCGGGGCGCCGAGCGGGCGTACCGGCGGCAGGAGGCGCCGCTGGCCGCCGTGGAGGGCTTCGTCCGGCAGGTGCTGGGCTGGCGGGACTACATCTGGCACACCTACTGGTATTTCGAGCGGGGCTGGCGGGACAGCAACGAGCTGGGCGCCCGCCGCTCGCTGCCGGACTGGTGGCGCGACCTGGACACCGAATCGGTCGACGCGCGCTGCCTGCGCGACGTGCTCACCGGCGTCCGCGACCGGGGCTGGGTGCACCACATCCCCCGGCTCATGGTGCTCGGCAACTACGCCCTCCAGCGCGGCTGGCGCCCGTCGGAGCTGGTCGAGTGGTTCCACACGCGGTTCGTGGACGGCTACGACTGGGTGCTGACCGGCAACGTGGTGGGCATGAGCCAGTACGCCGACCTGGGCCGGATGACCACCAAGCCGTACGTCGCCGGCGGCGCGTACATCAACCGGATGAGCGACTACTGCGGCGGCTGCCGCTACGACCCCCGCCAGCGGCTCGGCGCGGACGCCTGTCCGTTCACCGCCGGCTACTGGGCGTTCCTGGCCGGCAACCGCGACCGCATCCCGGCGAACGCCCGGATGGCGCGGGCCATGAGGCAGCTGACGCTCCTCGGCGACCTGGACGCGGTGGTCGACCAGGAGCGGCGGCGCGGCAGCGACCCGCCGTGACGCCTCAGGCGGTCGGTTCGGCCGGGGGCTCGGCGCGCTTCGGCGCGTAGCGCGGCACGTACTCCTGGCCGGTGAGCTTCTGGATCTCGGCCATCATCTCGTCGGTCATCTCCCGCAGCGAGGTGCGGTCGTCGGACCGGCCGGTGAAGTCCAGCGGCTTGCCGAACCGGATGGTGATCTCGGCCCGGCCCGGCCGGGGCACCCGCGTGCCGATCGGCTGCGCCTTGTCGGTGCCGGTCACGCCCACCGGGATGATCGGCACGCCGGCCGCCACCGCCAGCCGGGCCGCGCCGGTCCGCCCCCGGTAGAGCCGGCCGTCGGGCGAGCGGGTCCCCTCCGGGTAGACGGCCACCAGGTCGCCGGCCTGGAGCACCGGGATCGCGGCGTCGAACGCGGACAGCGCCGCCCGCCCGCCGGCCCGCTCGACCGGGATGGCGCCCAGCCCGGTGAGCACGAACTTCGAGAAGACGCCCTTCACGCCGGTGCCCGTGAAGTACTCCGACTTGGCCCAGAAGGCCAGGTGCCGGGGCACCACCGTGCCGAGCAGCAACTCGTCGGCGACGGAGAGATGGTTGCCCGCGAAGATCGCTCCGCCGGTCGCCGGAATGTGCTCCAACCCCTCCACGTGCGGACGGAAGGCCAACCGGAGCGCGGGCGCCACGGTGAGCTTGCCGATGGTGTAGAGCAGGGGCACGGGTCCTCCGGCTGTCGTACGTGAACAGGCGCTGTCACGGTAGCGGACGGGTCCGCATCCGGCGGATCGGGTGGTCAGCCGTCCGCGGGGTGGTCCGGGGGCGCGGACGCCGCCGGACCCCCGGTCACGACCTCATACCCGCCGGACCGCCACCGTCACCCGCTCGCCCTCGCCGACCTCGCCGGCGAAGCCGTCGACGCCCTCGGCGAAGTCGACCGTGTCGGCCAGCACCTCCCGGGCCACGAACCCGGTGTACGCGGCGACCGCCGCGCGGACCTCCTCCGAGGCGGAGACGGCCACCACGATCCGGTCCGAGACGTCCAGGTCGGCGTCCCGGCGGGCCTGCTGGACCACCCGGACCACGTCCCGGGCCAGCCCCTCGGCGGCCAGCTCCGGGGTGACCTCGGTGTCCAGCACGACCACGCCCTCGCCGCCGGGCAGCGGCGCGGAGTGCTCGGCGTCGGCGGCGACCAGCCGCAGCTCGTACTCGCCCTCGGCGAGGGTGACCCCGGCGGCGACCGGGGCGCCGTCGCGAAGCTCCCACTCCCCCGCCTTGACCGCCTTGATCACCTGCTGGACCGCCTTGCCGACCCGCGGGCCGAGTGCCCGGGGCACCACGGTCAGCACCTGCTGGCAGTACGCGGACACCTCGTCGGTGAACTCCACCGCCTTCACGTTGACCTCGTCGGCGACCAGGTCGGCGAGGGGGCGCAGCTGGGCCGCGACGGGCGAGGCCACGGTCAGCTTCGACAGCGGCAGCCGGACCCGCAGCCCCTTGGCCTTGCGCAGCGAGAGCGCCGCCGAGGCGACCGCCCGCACGTTGTCCATGGCGGCCACCAGCTCGTGGTCGGCCGGGAACTCCTCCGCCGACGGGAAGTCGGTGAGGTGCACCGACCGCTCGCCGGTGAGCCCGCGCCAGATCTCCTCCGCGGTCAGCGGCGCCAGCGGCGCCACCACCCGGCAGAGCGTCTCCAGCACCGTCCACAGTGTGTCGAACGCGTCGGCGTCGCCCGCCCAGAACCGGTCCCGCGAGCGGCGCACGTACCAGTTGGTCAGCGCGTCCAGGTAGGACCGGACGGTCGCGCAGGCGCCCGAGATGTCGTACGCGTCGAGCTGACCCTGGACCGTCGACACCAGCTCGTTCGTCTTCGCCAGCACGTACCGGTCGAGCAGGTGCGTCGAGTCGGTGCGGCGCTTCGCCGTGTAGCCGTCGGCGTTGGCGTAGAGCGAGAAGAAGTACCAGACGTTCCACAACGGCAGCAGCACCTGGCGCACCGCGTCCCGGATGAGCGTCTCGGTGACCGCCATGTCCCCGCCGCGCAGCACCGGCGAGGACATCAGCATCCAGCGCATCGCGTCCGACCCGTACGCGTCGAAGACGTGGTAGACGTCCGGGTAGTTGCGCAGGCTCTTGGACATCTTGCGCCCGTCGGAGCCCAGCAGGATGCCGTGGCTGAGGCAGTTGCGGAACGCCGGCCGGTCGAACAGCGCGGTGGCCAGCACGTGCATGGTGTAGAACCAGCCGCGGGTCTGCCCGATGTACTCGACGATGAAGTCGCCCGGGTAGTGGTGCTCGAACCACTCGCGGTTCTCGAACGGGTAGTGCACCTGGGCGAACGGCATCGAGCCGGACTCGAACCAGCAGTCCAGCACCTCCGGCACCCGGCGCATCATCGACGTCCCGGTCGGGTCGTCCGGGTTGGGGCGGACCAGGTCGTCCACCGCCGGCCGGTGCAGGTCGGTCAGGCGTACGCCGAAGTCCCGCTCGATGTCGGCCAGCGAGCCGTACACGTCGACCCGCGGGTAGTTCGGGTCGTCGGACTTCCACACCGGGATCGGCGAGCCCCAGAACCGGTTCCGGCTGATCGACCAGTCCCGGGCGTTGGCCAGCCACTTGCCGAACGAGCCGTCCTTGATGTGCGCCGGCGTCCAGTTGATCTGCTGGTTCAGCTCGACCATCCGGTCCTTGACCCGGGTGACCGCGACGAACCAGGACGAGACCGCCTTGTAGACGAGCGGGGTGTCGCAGCGCCAGCAGTGCGGGTAGGAGTGGGTGTAGGTGTCCTGCCGGAGCACCACCCCCCGTTCCTTCAGCTCCCGGATCACCGGCTTGTTCACGTCGAAGACCTGCTCGCCCTGGTAGGGCGGCACCAGCCCGGTGAACCGGGTGTGGTCGTCCACCGTGACGATGGTCGGGATGCCCGCCGCGTTGCAGGTGTTCTGGTCGTCCTCGCCGAAGGCCGGGGCCAGGTGGACGATCCCGGTGCCGTCCTCGGTGGTGACGAAGTCCGCGCCGAGCACCTGGTAGGCGTTCTCGCCGGCCTGCTCGACGAGGAAGTCGTAGAGCGGGGTGTAGCGGCGCCCGACCAGGTCCCGGCCGTGCACGGTGCCGACCTGCTCGTACCCCTCCAGCTCCTTGGCGTACGCGCCGAGCCGCGCGGCGCCGACCAGGTAGCGGTCACCGTCGCGCTCCAGCACGGCGTACTCGATGTCGGGGCCGACGGCGAGCGCCAGGTTCGACGGCAGGGTCCACGGCGTGGTGGTCCAGACGCCGAGCCGCACCGGGCCGCGCACCGGTTCGGGTGCCGAGTCGTCGGCGGTCAGCTCGAACCAGACGGTCAGCGTCGGGTCGTGCCGGTCCTTGTAGACGTCGTCCATCCGCGTCTCGGTGTTCGACAGCGGGGTCTCGCACCGCCAGCAGTACGCCAGCACCCGGAAGCCCTCGTAGACCAGACCCTTGTCGTGCAGGGTCTTGAAGGCCCACATGACGCTCTCCATGTAGTCCAGGTCGAGCGTCTTGTAGTCGTTGGCGAAGTCGACCCAGCGGGCCTGCCGGGTGACGTACCGCTCCCAGTCCTGGGTGAACTCCAGCACCGACGTGCGGCAGGCCTCGTTGAACCGGGCCACGCCAAGGTCGAGGATCTCCGCCTTGGTGGTGATGCCGAGCTGCTTCTCGGCGACCACCTCGGCCGGCAGGCCGTGGCAGTCCCAGCCGAACCGGCGCTCGACGTGCCGGCCGCGCATGGTCTGGTAGCGCGGCACCACGTCCTTGACGTACCCGGTGAAGAGGTGGCCATAGTGCGGCAGGCCGTTGGCGAAGGGCGGGCCGTCGTAGAAGACGAACTCGTTCTTCCCGTCCTCGCCGGCCGGCCGGGCCTCGACGCTGGCCTCGAAGGTCTTGTCGGCCGTCCAGTGCTCCAGGACCCGGCGCTCGACCGCGGGCAGGTCCGGGCTCGCCGGGACGCCGGCGGCGGTCGGGTCGTGCAACGGATAGGCCATCGGGGGTCGCTCTCCTCAGCAGCTCACATGTCCGTGTGGGTCTGCGAGGACGAACCCGTTCCCGGTACGCCCTGTCGACGTGCCCGGGGCTGGGCCCGCGGTACCACCCCGCTTGGCGGTCAAGGTGCGACCGCCCGCTCGTTGGCCGGCTGTGACGGGCCGGTCCCGTCCGGTTCTACTGAGCCGGTCACCCGGCCGTTCTTCCGGAGGCTCACCGGTGATGGCCGGGTCGTCGCCTGGTCCGTCAAGCGTACTCGACCGGGCGGGTGGCCCGCCGCCGAGTATCGGCCCGGGTCGACCCCGCCGGCGGAGCTAGGCTCCCCGGGTGATCCGGATCGAGTTGGACGAGCCCACGCTGACCCGTACCCGGATCGCCACCAGCCCGCTCTGGGAGGCCAAGTGCAGCCTCTACCTTCTGGAGCGCTACCGGGACGAGGCGCCCTGGCCGTACACCGGCTGGGCCCGGCACGCCTGGCGGGTGCTCGCCGAACGGCCCGCGACCGCCCCGGTGCGGCTCTACACCCGGACCGGCCCGTGGTACCCGGACTTCCTCGGTCCGGTGCCGCCCAGCGCCAGCCCGACCATCGAGGAGGAGTTGGCCGCGCTGCGCGCCACCCCCGCCGAGGTGATCGCCGAGCAGATCCCCCGCTACCACGACCCGGACGACCTGCCGGACTGGCTGCGCCCGTTCGTGACCGACCGGCAGGCGGCGCTGGACCGGCTCGCCGACGGCATCCAGGCGTACTGGGACGCGGCGCTCGCGCCCTGGTGGCCCGCGATGCGGGCGGCCCTGGACGAGGAGGTGCTGCACCGGGCGCGGGCGCTGGCCGCCGACGGCCCGGACGCGCTCCTCGCCGACCTGCACGAGCGGGTCCGCTGGGAACGGCCGGTGCTCAGCCTGGTCAAGCCCTCGGAGCGGAGCTTCAAGGCGCTCGACCAGCGGCTGCTGCTGATCCCGCTGATCTTCTCCCGGGGCGCGCTCACCCACTCCACCGACCACCCCGAGATCATCGCGGTCTCCTACCAGGCCCGCGGCGCGGTCCTGCTGGCGGACCGGCCGGCCGGCGCCGCCCCGCCGGCGACCGTGGGGCCCGACCGGCTGGCGGTGCTCGTCGGCCGGGGCCGGGCCCAGGTGCTGCGGGCGCTGACCCGCCCGGCCACCACCGCCGGGCTGGCCGCCACTCTCGGCCTGGCGCCGAGCACCGTCTCCGAGCACCTCGCCGCACTGCTCGCCGCCGGGGTGGCGCACCGCCGCCGGGTGGGACGCCGGGTCCTGTACGGGCTGGAACCGGCCGGCCTGGCCCTGGTCACCCTGATCGGCGCGGACCCGGCCACCGCCTCCGCCTGAGGATTCGGCGGCTGCCGAATTCGTTTCGCGGACCGCCCGCCGTCCCTAGATTCGCCGCCATGAGCGAGCGAAGCGAGCGGATCATCCGGCTCAGGGCGGTGGAGCCTCATGGCGGCCCGGAGCGGAGCGGAGGGCCGGCATGAGCGAGTACGCGATCGAGGCGGCCGGGCTGCGGCGCACCTACCGCAGCCGGACGGGATGGTTCCGACCCCAGCGCCGGGAGGTGGAAGCGGTCCGCGGCGTCGACCTGACGGTCGGCAACGGGGAGCTGTTCGGCCTGCTCGGACCGAACGGCGCGGGCAAGACCACCACCATCAAGCTGCTGAACACGCTGCTGATCCCGACCGCCGGCAGCGCGCGGATCTGCGGCCACGACGTGGTCAGCGAGACCCGGGAGGTACGCCGCCGCATCGGGTACGTCTTCGGCGGTGACCGGGGCCTGTACGAACGGCTGTCCGCCCTGGACAACCTGCGCTACTTCGCCGAGCTGTACGGCGTGCCGGGGCGGGATCAGCAACGACGCGTCGCCGAGGTGCTGGAGCTGGTCCGGCTGGCCGGCCGGGAGCGCGAGCGGGTGGAGGGCTACTCCCGGGGCATGCGGCAGCGCCTGCACATCGCCCGGGGTCTGCTGCACCGGCCGCGGGTGCTCTTCCTCGACGAGCCGTCGATCGGGGTGGACCCGGTGGCCGCCCGGGAGCTGCGGCAGACCGTCGCCGATCTGGCCGCCACCGGCACCACGGTGCTGTTGACCACCCACTACATGGCCGAGGCGGACGAACTCTGCGACCGGATCGCGGTGATCGCCGACGGCACCATCCAGGCCCTCGGCACGCCGGCCGAGCTGCGGCGGCACGCCGACGGCCGGCAGGTGCTGGAGGTCGAGGCGTACGGCGTGACCGACGCCCAGCTCGCCGCCGTCCACGCCCTGCCCGGGGTGCGCGAGGCGAGTGTGACGGTCACCGGCGCGGCGCAGGTGCTGACCGTGCAGTCCGACGCGGGGGTGGACGTGCAGGCCGACGTGCTGCGCGAGCTGGACGGCGTACGGCTGGGACGGGTCGCCGCCCGCCAGCCCACCCTGGAGGACGCGTACGTGGCGATCGTCAACCGGGTCGACACCCCGGCCCGCCCGGTCGAGAGGGTGGCCGCGTGAGTCTGCTCCGCATGATCGGGGTGGGGGCGCTGCTGCACACCAGGCAGCTCAGCCGCTCGCCGTTCGAGATCGCGACCGCGCTGATCGTGCCGGTGGTGCAGGCGACCCTGGCGGTCTACCTGTTCCGCGCCGGCGGCGAGCCGGGCCGGCTGCTGGAGGCCGCGGTCGGCGCCGGGCTGATGGGAGTCTGGTCGTCGGTGCTGTTCGGGTCCGGCGGCGCCATCCAGAACCAGCGCTGGCAGGGCACCCTGGAGATGCTCATGCTGGCACCGCGCCCGCCCGCCCTGGTGATCTTCCCGATCACCCTGTCCACGGCGGTCACCGGCACCTACGCCATGCTCGCCACCCTGCTGTGGGGCCGACTGCTCTACGGCGTGCCGCTGACCTTCGCGCACCCGCTGCTCTTCCTGGTCGCGGCGCCCGGCTGCGTGCTCGGCCTGGGCATGTTCGGCCTGCTGCTGGCCAGCACGTTCGTGCTGATGCGCAACGCCAACGCGTTGGCCAACACGCTGGAGTACCCGATCTGGCTGGTCTCCGGGATGCTGGTGCCGCTCACGGTGCTGCCCGGCTGGACCGGCCCGATCGCCGCCGCGCTGCCCACCACCTGGGGCGCCCGGGCGGTGCACGAGGCGGCCAGCGGCGGCCCGGTCTGGCCGTCCCTGGGCATCTGCCTGGCGATCAGCCTCGGCTGCCTGGCCTGCGGCGCCCTGATGATGACGTACGTCGAGCGACGGGCCCGCGCCGCGGCGACCCTCGCGCTGGCCTGAGGAGAACGACGATGGCACTCTTCCGGCTGATCGGCACGGGCGGCGTGATCGCCTACCGGGCCCTGTTCAACTGGACCACCCCGGCGATGTTCATCGGCTCGCTGCTGGTGGGGCCGATCTTCCAGCTGCTCTTCTTCGCGTACCTGGGCCGGCAGCTCGGGGTCGCCGACGACCGCTTCTACATCGTCGGCAACGCGGTGCTCGCCGCCTCGCTGTCCTGCGTCTTCGGTGGCACCATGGCGGTCGCGAACGAGCGGCGCTTCGGCACCCTCGGGCACGTGCTGCTCTCCCCACGCAGCCGCACCGCGGTCTTCCTCGGCCGGGTCCTCCCGTACGCCGGGAACGGCCTGCTCATCGCGGTGAGCACGCTGACCGTGGGCGCGCTCCTGCTCGGCCTGCGGGTGCCGCCGGAGGCCCTGCCGGGGCTGCTGGCCACCCTGGCCGTGGCGGCGCTGTCCTGCGGTTTCTTCGGCCTCACCCTCGGTGCCCTCGGCCTGCGGTTCCGGGACGTCTGGGTGGTCTCCAACGTCTCGGTGGCGCTGCTGCTCCTGCTCACCGGCGTGAACGTGCCGGCCGCCGGCTTGCCCGGGTGGATGCGCGCGGTGGGCGCGGGCCTGCCGATCACCCACGCCGCCGGCGCGGCCCGCCGGCTGGTGGCCGGCGAGGGCTTCGCGGCGGCCGCGCCGGCACTCGCCGCCGAGGCCGCCGTCGGACTCGGGTACGCGCTCCTGGCCGCGCTCCTCCTCAAGGTCTTCGAGGCCGAGTCCCGCCGCCGCGCCTCCCTGGACACCATGTAACCCCCACCCCCACCC
>NZ_JAMWEG010000019.1 GCF_025460765.1 Micromonospora sp. MA102 | reverse complement strand
CCGCCCCTGACACCGTGCAAGCGTCGGCCGGCCGGCCGACGCTTGCACGGTGTCAGGGGCGGCCCATGCCGCGGTACTCCCATCCGGCCTGCGTCCACAGTGTGGAGTCCAGGCAGTTGCGGCCGTCGACCACCTTGCGGCCGTTGGCCAGTTCGCCCAGGGCGACCGGGTCGGCGTTGCGGAACTCGGCCCACTCGGTGAGGACGCAGACCAGGTCGGCGCCCTGGACGGCGTCGTTCATGGTCGCCTCGTAGGTCAGCTCGGGCACGGCCCGGCGGGCGTTCTCCACGCCCTGCGGGTCGAACACGTGCACGTCGGCGCCGGCCTTGCCGAGCAGCGCGGCGACGGCCAGGGCCGGGGCGTCCCGGACGTCGTCGGTGTTGGGCTTGAAAGTGGCGCCGAGCACGGCGATCCGGGTGCCGGAGAGGTCCGGACCGGCCGGGCCGGAGCGGCGGCCGAGCAGGTCGGCGGCGAGCTGGATCACCCGGGTCCGCCGGCGCAGGTTGATCAGGTCCACCTCGTGCAGGAAGCGCAGGGCCTCGCCGGCGCCGAGCTCCTGGGCGCGGGCCTGGAAGGCCCGGATGTCCTTGGGCAGGCAGGCGCCGCCGAAGCCGAGGCCGGCCTGGAGGAAGCGGTTGCCGATCCGGGGGTCGTAGCCGATCGAGCGGGCGAGCTGGGTGACGTCGCCGCCGGCGGCCTCGCAGACCTCGGCCATCGCGTTGATGAAGGAGATCTTGGTGGCCAGGAAGGCGTTCGCGGCGACCTTGACCAGCTCCGCCGTGGCGAAGTCGGTGACCACCAGCGGCACCTCGCGGTCCTCGGTGGCGGCCAGGTCGAAGACGCCCTTGTGGGCGGCGTAGAGCATGCCGTTGGCCCACTCGCTCTTGACCCCGACGACGATCCGGTTGGGCCGCAGCACGTCGTCGACGGCGAAGCCCTCCTGGAGGAACTCGGGGCTCCAGGCCACCTCGACGCCCAGGTCCGCCGGGGTGTGCTTGCCGACGAGCTGCTCCACCCACTCGGCGGTGCCCACCGGCACGGTGGACTTGCCGACGATCAGCGCCTTGCGGGTCAGGTGCTGGGCGAGGCTGGTGACCGACGCCTCGACGTACGACAGGTCGGCGCCCATCCCGTCGGCCCGCTGGGGGGTGCCGACGCAGATGAAGTGCACGTCGCCGAAGTCGGCGGTCTCCTGGATGTCGGTGCTGAAGCGGAGCCGGCCGGCGGCCAGGTTGCGGCGGAGCAGCTCGTCCAGGCCGGGCTCGTGGATCGGCACCTCGCCGGCGTTCAGCTTCGCGATCTTGTCCGTGTCGACGTCGAAGCCGAGGACCTCGTAGCCCAGCTCGGCGTAGCAGATGGCGTACGTCGCGCCGAGGTAGCCGGTGCCTAGGAAGGTCACCCGGGGTCGGGCCGCGCCGGAGGGCGGCGTCACCGCGGCGATGGCGGGCATCGGCTGGGTGTTCGGGTACGGGATCGTCACGCCTGTTTTCTCCGCTCGCACTGGCGGCGCTTCCTCGCGTCGCGTTCGGCTGGGGCGCCAGGGCCGGCACCGAGGGAACTCTCTCGTCTTGTGTGAGGGTAGTTGTGGCCTGTCGCCGTCGCTCGTGCGCGAGCCTACCCGCCGGTAAGGTCCGGCTGAACCCTGGTGGCTATCCTTCAGTCTGCGGCAGTCGGCAGCCTTCCGGGCGCCACAGACTGCGCATGATAGCGGTGAAAGGGGAGGGCCGACATGCCCGCAGAGCAGTCGTTCGACGTCTACCGGTTGCCGGAGGAGCACGAGGCGATCCGGGAGGCGGTCCGGGAGGTCTGTGCGGCGAAGGTCGCTCCGCACGCCGCCGAGGCGGATGAGACGGGTGAGTTCCCGAAGGCGTCCTACGACGCGCTGCGGGCCGCCGACTTCCACGCACCGCACATCCCGGTCGAGTACGGCGGCGCGGGCGCGGACGCCCTGGCCACCGCCATCGTGATCGAGGAGGTGGCCCGCGCCTGCGCCTCCTCCTCGCTGATCCCGGCGGTGAACAAGCTGGGCACCATGCCGCTCATCCTGGCCGGCTCCGAGGAGCTGAAGCGGAAGTACCTGACCCCGGTGGCGGCCGGCGACGCGATGTTCTCCTACTGCCTCTCCGAGCCGGAGGCGGGCAGCGACGCCGCGTCGATGACCACCAAGGCGGTCCGGGACGGCGACCACTGGGTGCTCAACGGCGTGAAGCGGTGGATCACCAACGCGGGCGTCTCGGAGTACTACACGGTCTTCGCTGTGACGGATCCCACAGCCCGCTCGAAGGGCATCTCGGCCTTCGTGGTGGAGAAGGCCGACGCCGGGGTGAGCTTCGGCGCGCCGGAGAAGAAGCTCGGCATCAAGGGCTCGCCGACCCGCGAGGTCTACTTCGACAACGTCCGGATCCCGGCCGACCGCATGATCGGCGCCGAGGGCACCGGTTTCGCCACCGCGATGCGGACCCTGGACCACACCCGGGTCACCATCGCCGCCCAGGCGGTCGGCATCGCGCAGGGCGCGCTGGACTATGCCAAGGGCTACATCCAGGAGCGCAAGCAGTTCGGCAAGCGGGTCGCCGACTTCCAGGGCATCCAGTTCATGGTCGCCGACATGGGCATGAAGCTGGAGGCGGCCCGGCAGCTCACCTACACGGCCGCCGGCAAGTCGGAGCGGGGCGACGCCGACCTGACCTACTTCGGCGCGGCAGCCAAGTGCTTCGCCTCGGACGCCGCCATGGAGATCACCACCGACGCGGTGCAGCTGCTCGGCGGCTACGGCTACACCCGGGACTACCCGGTCGAGCGGATGATGCGGGACGCCAAGATCACCCAGATCTACGAGGGCACCAACCAGGTGCAGCGCATCGTCATGGCGCGCCAGCTGCTCAAGGGCTGACCCGTACCGGCGACGATCGGGCGGGCGGGCCGGGTGACCGGCCCGCCCGCGGTCGTCAACGGGTCTCGGTGGTGCCCTCCGGTCGGGTGGTCGCGCGCGGGGGCGCGGACCACGGCGACTCGCCGCCGGTGCGGCGGGGCAGGGGTTCGGTGGGGGTGTCGGGATAGGCCAGCGGGAGCGGGGTCGTGTCGCCGTCCTTCGTCGGGTCCTTGTTCGGGTCCGCCGGAGGCCAGTCGCCGAGCGAGGGGCTGTGCTCGACGGGCGTGCCGGCCGGGGTCAGCTCCGCCTCGGCCGGCCCGGCCGGCCGCTGTCGCCACCGCTGGCCGCTGAACACGGCCATCAGCAGCAGCACGCCGATGAGGAACAGCGTGCCGTTCTCCAGCGGCTGGCGCAGCGGCAGCGGGTCCCCGAGCATCTTCCAGTCCTCGGGGATCCGGTCGCGGACGTCGAACGGTGCCACGAACAGCCCGAGGTACGGGACCACGAGCAGCAGCCCGGCCACGGCGGGGCCGAGCGGCGAGAAGCGCAGCGTGCCGAGCAGGCCGAGCAGGACGCCGGCGACGCCCAGGTACACGGCCGGCTCGATCAGGTTGGGCGTGCTGTACGTACCGATCTCCACCCAGCGGTGCACGGTGCGCCCAGATCCGTCCTGACCGAGCGTGACGAGCACCCAGGTGACGGGCGCCACCACCAACCCGGCGAGGAAGCTCCAGAGATGTCGCATCCGCGCACCGTACCGTTTCCGGCATGACAGATCACCCCGCCGCCCCTCCGGGCAAGCCGACTTCGTACTCGCGCGTCACGCTGAGTCGCATCATGACCGCTGTCGATGTCAATCTGTACGGGACCGTTCACGGTGGGGTACTGATGAAGTTCGTCGACGACGTGGCCGGCGCGGCGGCCGCCCGGCACAGCGGCGGCACCGCGGTGACCGCCTCCATCGACGAGATCGTCTTCTCCGAGCCGGTCCGGGTCGGTGACCTGGTGCACGCGCACGCCCAGGTGAACTGGACCGGCAACACCTCGATGGAGGTCGGGGTGAAGGTGGTCGCCGAGCGCTGGGACTCGGCCGAGGACGAGCCGGTCCGGGTCGCCACGGCGTACCTGGTCTTCGTGGGGGTGGACGTGGGCGGCGCGCCGCGGTCGGTCCGGCCGGTGCTGCCGGAGACGCCGGAGGACGAGCGGCGCTACCGGGAGGCGGAGATCCGCCGGGCCCACCGGCTGGCCCGCCGCCGGGCGATCCAGGCCCACCGCGCCGGCTGAGGGACGCCGGCCCACACCCCGGGGGGCCCGGGCGTGTGGGCCGGCCACGCCCCGTCACCGGCACCCGGTACGGAGAATGGCCTGGCGAGGTAGGGCAAGATGGCGCCACGGCCCATGCACAGTGTGGTGACGGGCCTCAGGGAGGGTGGAACAGTGGGTGACGTGCTGTGGACGCCGCCGGCCGACGTGCGTGAGCGGTCCCGGATCGGCGACTACCTGCGCTGGCTGGCCGAGCACCGGGGGCTGGAGTTCGCCGACTACGACGCGCTGTGGCAGTGGTCGGTGACCGACCTGGACGCCTTCTGGCGGTCGATCTGGGACTACTTCGAGGTGGTCGCGCACACCCCGCCGACCGCCACGCTCACCGACCGGACCATGCCGGGCACCCGGTGGTTCCCCGGCGCCACCCTCAACTACGCCGAGAACGTGCTGCGGATGCCCGGCCGGGCCGACGACGACCCGGTGGTGATCGCGCACGGGCAGACCCGCGCCCCGGAGACGCTGACCGCCGCGCAGCTGCGCGACCAGGTCCGCCGGGTGGCGGCCGGCCTGCGCCGGCTCGGCGTGGGGCAGGGCGACCGGGTGGCGGCGTACGCGCCGAACATCCCGGAGACCTACGTCCTGCTGCTCGCCACCGCCAGCCTCGGCGCGATCTTCTCCTCCTGCGCGCCCGAGTTCGGCACCCGCAGCGTCACGGACCGCTGGCAGCAGATCGAGCCCACGGTGCTCGTGGCGGTCGACGGCTACCGCTACGGCGACAAGCCGGTCGACCGGCGCGCCGAGGTGGCCGCGATCCGGGCCGCCCTGCCGTCCCTGCGGCACACCGTCGGCATCGCCTACCTCGACCCGGCCGGAGCGCCCCCGGAGGGCGCGCTGTCGTGGGCCGAGTTGGCGGCGGAGACCGACGAGCCGCTGGCCTTCACGCCGGTGCCCGTCGACCACCCGCTCTACGTGCTCTACTCCTCCGGCACCACCGGCCTGCCCAAGCCGATCGTGCACGGTCACGGCGGCATCCTGCTGGAGCACCTGAAGATGCTGGCCCTGCACCACGACCTGGGCCCGACCGACCGCTTCTTCTGGTTCACCACCACCGGCTGGATGATGTGGAACTTCCTGGTCTCCGGGCCGGCGGTGGGCGCGACGATCGTGCTGTTCGACGGCAACCCGGGCCACCCGGACCTCGGCGCGCTCTGGCGGCTGGCGGCGGAGACCGGCACCACCTACTTCGGCACCTCGGCGCCGTTCCTGCTGGCCTGCCGCAAGGCCGGGCTGATCCCCAAGGAGATCGCCGACCTGTCCGCGCTGCGCGGGGTCGGCTCGACCGGCGCCCCGCTGCCCGCCGAGGGCTTCACCTGGGTCTACGAGACCGTCGGCGACCGCCTCCAGCTCCAGTCGCTCTCCGGCGGTACCGACGTCTGCACCGGTTTCGTCGGCGGCGTGCCGCTGCTGCCCGTGCACGCCGGGGAGATCACCTGCCGGGCGCTCGGCGCCAAGGTGGAGGCCCGCTCGGCCGACGGCACGCCGGTGATCGGCCAGCTCGGCGAGCTGGTGATCACCGAGCCGATGCCGAGCATGCCAGTGGGCTTCTGGAACGACACCGACGGCTCCCGCTACCGGGAGGCGTACTTCGAGGTCTACCCGGGCGTCTGGCGGCACGGCGACTGGATCACCGTCAACGAGCGCGGCGGCTGCGTGATCACCGGCCGCTCCGACGCCACCCTCAACCGGGGCGGCGTCCGGCTCGGCACGGCCGAGTTCTACTCGGTGGTCGAGGGGCTCGACGAGGTGGTCGACTCGGTCGTGGTGCACCTGGAGGACGACGAGGGCGGCGCCGGCGAGCTGCTGCTCTTCGTGGTGCTCGCCGAGGGCCTGGAGCTGGACGACGCGCTGCGGAAGAAGATCTGCCGGGAGCTGCGGACCGCGCTGTCGCCGCGGCACGTCCCCGACGAGATCCACCAGGTCCGGGCGGTGCCGCGCACCCTGTCGGCGAAGAAGCTGGAGGTGCCGGTCAAGAAGATCCTCACCGGCACCCCGGTGGACCGCGCCGCGGCCAAGGGCGCCCTGGCCAACCCGGAGTCGCTGACCGCGTTCGCCGCCTTCGCCCAGCGCCGCGCCGAGTCGGACCACCCGACCCCGGCCTGACCCCGGTCAGGTGAGGACCCGGGTGACCTTCTCCGTCGCGGTGCGCGGGTCCAGGCGGGCCGGGTCCAGGTTGGCGCAGGCCACCAGGCTGGCGCCGGCGGTGAGCGGCGCCAGCAGCCAGTCGACCGCGTCGGGGTGCCGGGTCACGTCGACCAGGAGCCGGTCGCCGGGGGTGAGGCAGAGCTCCGCGGCCCGGGCCTCCGCGCGGGCCAGCAGCGCCGCGTCCCCCTCGCCACCGCCGGGGTACGGGGTGAAGTGGTCGCCGTGCCCGCGTACCGCCGAGACGAAGTCGGCGAAGCCGGCCGGCACCTCCCGCATCGGCAGCGCGAACGGGTTCGGGGCCAGCGCGTAGCGCTCCCCGGCCGACCAGTCGCCCGCCTCGTCGATCCGCCCGGCGGCGGCGAAGAGCACGTCCACGTCGCCCGGCGTGTCGGCCACGGTCAGCTTCGCCGACCAGCAGCCGAGCAGCACGGCGGCGGTCTGCCAGTGCGGCGGCAGCAGCACCGCGGCCGTGTCGCCGGGGGCGAGGGCGATCTCGTCGACGAGCAGGTTGGCCGTCTTGGCCACCCAGTTCGCCAGCGTCGCGCCGGAAAGTTCGGTGCGCTCGCCGGTGGCGTCGTCGTACCAGGTCAGCAGCGGTCGGGCGGGGTCGGTCGCGATCGCGTCGGCGAACACCCGGGCAATGTTGTCGGCCATCGACGCGAACGATACGCGCCCGGTACGCGTACTCGATGACAACGACAAGTCGGCGTACCGTCGGGTCGCAGTCAGCGTCGGGCACCCGGCCCGGCGTAGGCTTGCCGACAGTGTTGTTCCCCACAGACGCGCCAGCCTGAGGAGTCGCCCCGTGACCGCCGGTCGCCCGCCCCGCGTGCTCATCGACGCCACGAGTGTCCCCGCCGATCGCGGCGGCGTCGGTAGATACGTCGACGGCCTGCTCGGTGCCCTCGGCCGGGTCTGCGGCTCCGGCGTCGACCTGGCCGTGGTGAGCCTCCGCACCGACCTGGAGCGCTACACCAGGATGCTGCCCGGCGCCGAGGTGATCCCCGCTCCGGCGGCCGTGGCCCACCGCCCGGCCCGGCTCGCCTGGGAGCAGACCGGCCTGCCGCTGCTGGCCCAGCAGGTCGGCGCCGAGGTGCTGCACTCGCCCTTCTACACGTGCCCGCTGCGGGCCGGCTGCCCGGTCACGGTCACCGTGCACGACGCGACCTTCTTCACCGAGCCGGAGCACTACGACAAGTCCCGCCGCACCTTCTTCCGCAGCGCGATCAAGACCTCGCTGCGCCGGGCCGACCGGGTGATCGTGCCGAGCAAGGCCACCCGCGACGAGCTGATCCGCCTGCTGGACGCCGACCCCACCCGGATCGACGTGGCCTACCACGGTGTCGACCAGGCCGCCTTCCACGCTCCGAGCGAGGAGGAGAAGGCCCGGGTGCGGGCCCGCCTCGGGTTGGGCAGCAGCAGCTACGTGGCGTTCCTCGGGGCCAAGGAGCCGCGCAAGAACGTGCCCAACCTGATCCGCGGCTGGGCCCGCGCGGTCGGCGACCGGACGGACCCGCCCGCGCTGGTCATCGCGGGCGGCCAGGGGCACGACGACGACATCGACCGGGCGGTGGCCGAGGTGCCGTCGCACCTGCGGCTGCTCCGCCCGGGCTACCTGCGCTACGGCGACCTGCCCGGCTTCCTCGGTGGCGCGCTGGTCGCCGCCTACCCGTCCTACGGGGAGGGCTTCGGCCTGCCCATCCTGGAGGCGATGGCGTGCGCCGCGCCGGTGCTCACCACGCCGCGGCTCTCCCTGCCCGAGGTGGGCGGCGACGCCGTGGCGTACACCAGCGAGGACCCGGATCAGATCGCCACCGACCTGACCGCCCTGCTCGACGACGAGCAGCGCCGGCTCTCCCTGGCCAAGGCCGGTTTCGACCGGGCCAAGGAGTTCACCTGGGAGTCCAGCGCCGAGGTGCACATCGCCGCGTGGAGCCGGGCGCGTTCCTGAGTGTCACCTGCGGGTACGTCCGACCGGGGGCCCGTAGCACGGCGGTTCGGGCATGATGTGCTGATGTTCTACGCCGTCATCCCGGCGGGTGGCAGTGGCACGAGGTTGTGGCCGCTGTCCCGTGCCGGCCACCCCAAGTTCCTCCACCCGCTGACCGGCACCCCGGCCTCGCTGCTCCAGGCGACGGTCGACCGGCTGTCGCCGCTGACCACGCCGGACCGCACGCTGGTGGTCACGGGGGCCGCGCACGTCGCGGCGGTGGCACGGCAACTGGCGGGCGTGCCGGAGGAGAACATCCTGGTCGAGCCCTCGCCGCGGGATTCCTGCGCGGCGATCGCGCTGGCCGCCGCGGTGATCGCCGAGCGTGACCCGGAGGCGGTGATGGGCTCCTTCGCCGCCGACCACCTCATCGGTGACCCGGCGCGCTGGGCCGAGGTGGTCCGGCAGGCGATCCGCGGCGCCGAGCAGGGTTCGCTGATGACGGTGGGCATCACCCCGACGCGGCCGGAGACGGGCTACGGCTACCTGGAGACCGGGGACCCGGCGGGCGACGGCACCCTGCGCCCGGTCATCGAGTTCAAGGAGAAGCCGGCCGCCGACGTGGCCGAGGGCTACGTGCGGTCCGGCCGGCACCTCTGGAACGCCAGCATGTTCGTCTGGCGGGTGGACGTCTTCCTGGCCGAGCTGGCCCGGCAGCAGCCGGCCATGCACGCGGGGATCACCGCGATCGCGGCGGCGTGGGGCACCCCGGAGCAGGACGACGTCCTCGGCACGGTCTGGCCGACCCTGCCGAAGATCTCCGTCGACTACGCGGTGATGGAGGGCGCGGCGACCGCCGGCCGGGTGGCGACCGTCCCGGGCGACTTCGGCTGGAACGACGTGGGCGACTTCCACACCCTCGGCGAGGTGCTCCCCGCGGACGCCGCCGGCAACGTGGTGCTGGGCGGCGACGCCAAGCCCGGCGTCCTGCTGCGGGACACCAGCGGCCTCGTGGTGGTGCCGCAGTCCGGCCGGCTGGTGGCCGCGATCGGCGTCCACGACCTGATCGTGGTCGACACCCCGGACGCCCTGCTGGTCTGCCCGCGCGACCGGGCGCAGGACGTGAAGAAGGTGGTCGACGAGCTCAAGGAGCGCGGCGAGGAGGGGCTGGTCTGACCGGGGGCCGGGTCAGCCGGCGGCCCGCCGGGCCAGCGCGGCCAACCCCGGCGCCACCAGCTGGACGGTCCCGTCGGCCAGCGGCTCGGGCAGCCGGTCCGGCGGGAACCAGCCCAGCGCCTCGGACTCGGCGCTGACCCGCTCGGTCGCCCCGGCGGGGGCCAGCACGGCGAACCGGACGTCGTAGTGCAGCGAGCCGCCCTGGCAGGCCACCGGGTGGACGTCCACATCGATCGGTTCCGGGTCGACCACCAGGCCGGCGATACCGGACTCCTCGGTGGCCTCGCGCAGCGCGGCCGCCGCCAGGGTCCGGTCGCCGGGCTCGCAGTGCCCGCCGAGCTGCACCCACTTGCGGAACCTGCCGTGCAGGCAGAGCAGCACCCGGGCGCCCGTCGCGTCCAGCACCAGCGCGCTCGCGGTGAGGTGCCCGGGCCGGTGCGCCCGGCTCATCGCCACCGGTCCGGCCGCCAGCAGGGCCAGCGTCCGATCCCGGTTCGCGGCGGCCGCCGGGCTGGTCGCCGTCCAGCGGCTCAGCACCGCCGTGGCGTCGGCATGCAGGTCGGCGTACGTCTCGGTGTCCGGCACCCCGCCACTGTACGGGCGCGCCCTCCGTACCCTGGCCCGGTGACCCTCCGACTCGTCGAGTTCGTCGTGGCCGGCAACGAGGCCAGCGACCTGCTGCCCGTCCGCTCCCCGGCGCTGCTGCGCGCGCACGGCGCCCGCCGGGGCTTCTGGACCGTCCTCGACGAGGGCCCGGTGGAACAGTGCCTGGCGCTGCTGCTGGAGCGCGCCGACGGCGAGTGGGTGGCGCACCACGTGGCCGCCGACGCCGGCCGGGAGAACGGCCGCACCGAGGACGGTGAGGCGCTCGCCCACCACGACGGCTGGGTGTACGTCTTCGGCTCGCACTTCGGCTCGAAGGCCGGCCCGCTGCGCCCCCGGCGCGCGTTCGTGGCCCGGTTCCGCGAGGACGACGCGGCCGGCGGGACGCTGCCGCTGCACGTGGTGCGCAACCGGTTCCGGCTGCACCGGGCGATCAACGACGCCCTCGCCGCCGCGCCGCTGACTCCGCTGCCGGCGGGGGAGCGCGTCCGGCAGCGGTTCATCGTGGAGACGCGGGACCGGGGCACCGCCCGGGCCAAGAGCTGGGTGAGCCGGCTGGCCGAGGACGACCTGCCCGTCAACGTCGAGGCGGCGGCCTTCACCCCGGCCGGGACGGTGCTGCTCGGGCTGCGCTTCCCGGTGACCGCCGAGGGCGAGCCCATCCTGGTCGAGCTGGCCGGTGTGGCCGACATGTTCGGCGACGGCTCCGGGTCGGGCCGGGACGCCGAGCCGGGCTGGCCGCGCGCCGTCGGGGCGTACGCCCTGACCGGGGTGACCCCGGCGGGCGCGCTGACCGGCTTCCGGGCCGTCGCGCCGACACCGGACGGCGGCTACGCGGCGGTGATCGGCTCGATCGACGCGGTCGGCAAGGGCTCGGTGCTGCTGGACGACCACCCGCACGGCGGCCAGGTGACCTCGCGGCACGTCCGGTTCCGGCACGACGTCGGCCCGGACGCCCGGGTGGCGGGGAAGCTGGTGGCCGAGCTGGCGCCGTTCCACCACGTGGAGGGGCTGGCCGAGCTGGACGGGCGCTGCTACTACGTCACCGACGAGGATCACCGGGTGGCGCTCTGGCTCGGCTGAGCGGTCGCCGGACGACACCTCTACGGAGATGAGCCGCAGACCCTCGTGGTGCCGTCCGGCCGACCGGCGCGCCCGCTGGTCCACAGCCGGTTCGGTGACGCCGTGTCCCGGCGTGGCGGGCAAGTGGAAGTCTGCCCAACCCGGCCGGGCACCGTCGAGGTTTTTCATCCCACGCTTAAAGATGGAGATAAGTACCGGCGGGTACAGTGCTCAACGTGGCGGGCACTCCCTCGGTCCGCCCGGGAGAGTTCCATGCTGAAGGTCGTTTTCTCCCGCGAGGACATCCTGCGGACCAGGGTGGCCCCCGTCGCGGACCCGGTCTGGGAACTGGTCCTCAGCCTGCACCTGCTCCAGGGTCGCGGGCGTGACCCGCTGCTGACCGCCTGGCGACGCACGGTGGCCCGCGGGCTGCAGACGGACACCGCCGCCGACAGCTACCGCCTGCTGCTCGCGCTCAACCCGCCCCGCGGCTACTTCCCGGACTTCCTCACCCCCTACGCCAGCAAGGACGGTCTGGACGCCGGGCTGGAGGCGGTTCGCGGCACCCCGGTCGACCTGCTCCGCCGCGACCTCGCCCGGCTCGCCGAGGAGAACGCGCTGCCGGCGTCGGCGAGTGCCCTGGCCCGCGGCGAGCCCGAGGTGCTCAGCCACCTGACCGACTCGATGGTCCGGTACCAGTCACTCGCCGTCACCCCGTACTGGTCGCGGATCCAGGCCGCCGTGGAGGCGGACCGCGCGCGCCGCGCCCGGGCCATGCTCGACGGCGGCGCCGAGGGGCTGCTGGCCAGCCTGCGGCCGAGCATGCGCTGGGCCGACGGGGTGCTGGAGGTCCTCGACTACCCGGACAGCCGGGAGCTGCACCTCGACGGGCGGGGGCTGCTGCTCGTCCCCTCGTTCTTCTGCGCCCGGACCCCGGTCGCGCTCCTCGACCCGAGCCTGCCGCCGGTGCTGGTCTACCCCGTCGACCGGCTCGGCGGTCTCACGCCTGAGGCGGGTGGCGGCGCCGGCCGGGACGCCGACGACGCGCAGCGGGAGGCGCTGGCCGCCCTGCTCGGCCGGACCCGGGCGGCCGTGCTGGAGGCCGCCGACGAGGGCTGCACCACCGGCGAGGTGGCCCGCCGGCTGCGCATCTCCGCGGCCGCGGCCAGCCAGCACACCAGCGTGCTGCGCAACGCCGGCCTGTTGGTCAGCCACCGCGACCGCAACACCGTGCTGCACACCCTGACCCCGCTGGGCCGGGCCGTCCTCGACGCCTGAGGTCGCTGAGCGCGAGGTCAGACGGCGAGGGCCGCGCTGGCGGTGCTTCCCGGCGGCGGAGGGAGCAGCGCCGACGGGACGGCCTCGGCGGCCAGCGCGGTACGCAGGCGTTGCAGGTCGGCGCCGAAACGGACCAGGTCCGGCGCGTCGACCGGGGCCGGTGGCGCGCCGAGGACCAGGCCGGTGGCCCGCGCCGGCCAGCCGGGCACGGTGGCGACCAGTCCGGCGCGTACCTCGTCGTCGGTGACGTGGGTGAAGACGGTGCCGGGCGCGACCACGCCGGCGACGGCGGCGATCGCCCGGTCGACGGCGGCCGGGTCGGCCGGGGTCGGGCCGGGACCGTCCGCCAGGGTGGCCGCCTCCCGCAGGCCGGCGGCGCGCGCCTCGGCGGTGCCGAGGGAGAACAGGTCCAGCGACGCGTCCCGGACCAGCGCGGCGGCGCCCTCGTCGTCGTCCCGGGTCTCGCCCAGGTAGCCGCGGATCACCGCGACCGGCACCTGGTCGCACTTGCCCTTGATCAGCTCACCGGCCGCGGCCAGCTCGTCGACCACGGCCATCTGGGTGAGCTGGAGTTCGTTGCCGTAGGGGTCGATCTCGCCCCGGTGGTCGCGGATCGCCGGCATGCCGGCCACCCCGAGCGCCACGTCGGTGAGCCCGTTGCGCCACGGCCGGCCCATCGTGTCGCTCACGATGACCGCGACGTCGAGGTCGTACCGCTCGCGCAGGGTGGCGCGCAGCGCGCGGGCGGAGGCGTCCGGGTCCTTGGGCAGCAGCACCAGCCGGGTCTTGTCCACGTTGGACGCGTCGATGCCGGCGGAGGCCATCACGAACCCGTGGTGGGTCTGCACGATCCGGGTGGTGCCGCGCGTGGCCACCACGCGGGCGGTCTCCCCGGCCAGCACCTCGTCCCGGGCGGCCAGCCGCTCGGGCCCGTCGGCCGGCACGTCGACCAGCCGACCCTCCGCCTTCGACACGACCTTGCTGGTCACCACCAGCACGTCGCCGTCGCGCAGCCAGGGCGCCGCGGTGGCGATCAGCGCCGCCAGGTCGTCGCCCTCGGTCACGTCGCCGATGCCGGGCACCGGCAGGATCTCCAGCCTCACATCAGCTCCAACGCGGCTCGGACCATCGCCGCCGTCGCCGCCTCGTCGGTCATCCGCAGCGGCGCGGCGCGCACGGTCACCTCCGGCACCGCGGTGCCCTCGTCCTCCGTCGCGACCAGCCAGCCGTCGAGCAGGCCGCCGGCCGAGCGGCCACCGTAGATGCCGCCCACCCCGGCGGCGCTGCACTCGACGCCGAGCACGGACAGGCAGCGGTCGGCCATGCCACGGACCGGTGCGCCCCCGATGATCGGGGACACCCCGACGACCGGCGCCGGCCCGTCGGCGATCGCGTCGCGCAGCCCTGGCACGGCCAGGATCGGCGCGATGCTCACCACCGGGTTGCTGGGCGCGACGAGCACCACGTCGGCGGCCCGGATGGCCTCCAGCACGCCGGGCGCCGGCTTCGCCGTCTCCGCGCCGACGAAGACGAACCGGTGCGTCGGCACGTCCGCCCGGTGGCGGACCCACCACTCCTGGAAGTGGATCGCCCGCTGGCCGCCGTCGAGGTCGACCACGACATGGGTCTCCAGGCGGTCGTCGGTGGCCGGCAGCAGGCGTACGCCGGGCTGCCAGCGCGTGGACAGCGCCTCGGTGACCTGGGACAGCGGGTAGCCGGCGTTGAGCATGGTGGTGCGCACCAGATGGGTGGCGAGATCCTTGTCGCCGAGCCCGAACCAGGCCGGCTCGGCGCCGTACGCGGCCAGCTCGGACTTGACCGTCCAGGTCTCGCCCACGCGGCCCCAGCCCCGTTCCGGGTCGGCGCCCCCGCCCAGCGTGTACATGACGCTGTCCAGGTCGGGGCAGACCTTCAGCCCGTGCAGCAGCAGATCGTCGCCGACGTTGACCACGGCGGTCACCTCGGCCCCCACCTCCCGGGCGTACGCCCGGACGCCGAGCAGGAACCGGGCGCCCCCGATGCCGCCGGTCAGAACCACGATGCGCATGACGTCCATCCTTGCGCACACGCCGCCGTCGATCGCCCGGTGGCCGGAGAGACTACGCTCACGTCGGCAACTGTCCGTTTTCGTCCCCAGGGGGAGTCCGTGACCAGCCCCGCCGAGCCCGCGTCCGGCGACACCACGCAGGCCAGCCAATTGACCAAGCCACTGCGCGAACTGGCCGCGCTCGTCCTGCTCGGCGCGAACGCCGTGCTGCTCTTCGTCGGCCTGCTGCGCCTGCTGGTGCCGGTCGACGACTACAGCACGTTCAGCGGCCGGGCCGGGAGCACCTTCTTCGCCTTCATCGGCCTGGAGTCGACAGTCCTGCCGCTGCTGGCCGTGCTGCTCGCCACCCACGTCCGCCCGGTGCTGCCGAAGGCGAAGCTGATCACCCAGGTCGCGCTGGTCGAGTACGCCGTCGCCGCGGTGTTCGGCGCGCTGACCCTCCTGATCTGGCTGGTCGGCCGGCTCGCCGACGGCGAGGTGCTGGACGCCTTCCTCGGCCTGCTCACCCGGCTGGCCTGGTTGGCCGTGTTCGCGATCGCCGCGTTCGTGGTCTTCAAGATCTGGCGGACCCTCTACTACGTCCCGAAGCCGAAGCCGCAGCCCGGTGTCTACGGCCAGGCGCAGCCCGGCTGGCCGCAGCAGCCCGGCCACCCCGGCGGGTACCCGGCCCCGGGCGGGTACCCCGGCGGGCCGCAGCAGGCCGGTGGCTACCCCCAGCCCGGCCCGTACGGCCCGGCGCAGCCCGCGCCGCCGTTCAACACCGCTCCGCCGCACGCGCCACAGTCGAGCCCGCCGTTCGGCGCCCCGCAGTCGGGTCCGCCCCTCGCCGGCCCGCAGTCCGCGCCCCCGTACGGCGGTGCCCCCCACACGGCGCCGCCCTTCGGTCAGCCGCCGTCGGCCGACCCGACCCAGGCGATCCCGCGCCAGCCGGTCGACCCCGGCCAGCCGGCCCCGCCGGACGGTGACCGCACGCAGCGCTTCGACCGGGAGGACCCGAACTTCCCGCGCTGAACCGCCGCTTTCCCGGCCACCCGCCCGCCTCCTCGTCGGGGGCGGGCGGGTCCGGACCGGCCAGCGCATAGGCTGGGCGGATGGTTGATCGCACCGAGCCCGTGCCGACCGAGGCGAGCGTCCGGCGGGCCCTGGGCCGGGCCGCCACCGGCCGGGCGCTGGACGTGGCCGAGGCGAGCGCGCTGCTCACGGCGCGCGGCACGGCCCTGGACGAGCTGCTCCGGATCGCCGGGGAGATCCGCGACGCCGGGCTGCGGGAGGCCGGCCGCCCGGGCGTCGTCACCTTCTCCAAGAAGGTGTTCATCCCGCTGACCCGGCTGTGCCGGGACCGCTGTCACTACTGCACGTTCGCCACCGTGCCGCACCGGCTGCCCGCCGCGTACCTGGAGAAGGACGAGGTCCTCGCCATCGCCCGGGAGGGCGCCGCCCAGGGCTGCAAGGAGGCCCTGTTCACCCTGGGCGACCGCCCCGAGGAGCGCTGGCCGGCGGCCCGGCGGTGGCTGGACGAGCGGGGCTACGACTCCACCCTCGACTACCTGCGCGCCTGCGCCGTGGCGGTGCTGGAGGAGACCGGGCTGCTGCCGCACCTAAACCCGGGCGTGCTGTCCTGGTCGGAGTTGCAGCGGCTCAAGCCGGTCGCGCCGAGCATGGGCATGATGCTGGAGACCACCGCCACCCGGCTCTGGTCGGAGCCGGGCGGCCCGCACTACGGCTCGCCGGACAAGGAGCCGGCGGTGCGGCTGCGGGTGCTCGACGACGCCGGCCGGGTCGGCGTGCCGTTCACCACCGGGCTGCTGATCGGCATCGGGGAGACCCTGGCCGAGCGGGTCGACGCGCTCTTCGCCATCCGCCGGGCGCACCGGGAGTACGGCCACCTCCAGGAGGTGATCGTGCAGAACTTCCGCGCGAAGCCGGACACCGCCATGCGCGGGATGCCCGACGCGGAGCTGCACGACCTCGCGGCCACCGTGGCGGTGGCCCGGGTGCTGCTCGGCCCGAAGGCCCGGATCCAGGCGCCGCCCAACCTCATCGAGGGCGAGTACGACCTGCTGCTGCGCGCCGGCATCGACGACTGGGGCGGCGTCTCGCCGGTCACCCCGGACCACGTCAACCCCGAGCGTCCCTGGCCCCACCTGGACGAGCTGGCCCGGCGCACCGGGCAGGCCGGCTTCACCCTGCGCGAGCGGCTGACCGTCTACCCGGAGTACGTCCGGGCCGGCGACCCGTGGCTCGACCCGCGCCTGCTGCCGCACGTCACCGCCCTGGCCGACCCGGAGACCGGGCTGGCCGTCGAGGCGGCCCGGCCGGTGGGCCGGCCGTGGCAGGAGCCGGAGGAGGTGTTCGGCGGTCGGACCGACCTGCACGTCACCATCGACACCACCGGTCGGACCGGGGACCGGCGGGGCGACTTCGACGACGTCTACGGCGACTGGTCGGAGGTGGCCGCGAAGGTCGCCGTGCCGGTCGCCGTGGCCAGTGACCCCGACCTGCGCGCCGGTCTGCGGCTGGCCGCCGACGATCCGGCCGCGCTGCTGGAACCGGTGCGCGAGGCGCAGGCGCTGGCGCTGTTCGGCGCGGACGGCCCGGCGCTGGACGAGCTGTGCCGGATCGCCGACGACGTGCGGCGGGACGCGGTCGGCGACGACGTCACCTACGTGGTCAACCGCAACATCAACTTCACGAACGTCTGCTACGTGGGCTGCCGGTTCTGCGCCTTCGCCCAGCGGGAGAGCGACGCCGACGCGTTCCGGCTCTCCGTGGCGCAGGTCGCCGACCGGGCCGAGGAGGCGTGGGCGGCCGGCGCCACCGAGGTCTGCCTCCAGGGCGGCATCGACCCGAAGCTGCCGGTCACCGGCTACGCCGACATCGTCCGGGCGATCAAGACGCGGGTGCCGGGGATGCACGTCCACGCGTTCTCCCCCATGGAGATCGTCACCGCGGCCGCCAAGGCGGGCGTGCCCGTGAAGGAGTGGCTGCTCCAGCTCCGTGAGGCCGGCCTGGACACCATCCCGGGCACCGCCGCCGAGATCCTCGACGACGAGGTGCGCTGGGTGCTCACGAAGGGCAAACTGCCGGCCGCCGCCTGGGTCGAGGTGGTCGGCACGGCCCACGAGCTGGGCATCCGGTCCAGCTCCACCATGATGTACGGCCACGTCGACCACCCCGGCCAGTGGCTGGCCCACTTCCGGGTGCTGGCCGGCCTGCAGGACCGCACGGGCGGCTTCACCGAGTTCGTGGCGCTGCCGTTCGTGCACACCAACGCGCCGATCTACCTGGCCGGCATCGCCCGTCCCGGCCCGACCTGGCGGGAGAACCGGGCCGTGCACGCGATGGCACGGCTGCTGCTGCACGGCCGCATCGCCAACATCCAGTGTTCCTGGGTGAAGCTCGGCGACGCCGGCACGGTCGCCATGCTCCAGGGTGGTTGCAACGACCTGGGCGGCACCCTCATGGAGGAGACCATCTCCCGCATGGCCGGCTCGGGCAACGGCTCGGCCCGCACCGAGGAGCAGCTCCGGGGAATCGCGGCGGCGGCGGGCCGACCGGTCCGCAAGCGGACGACCGCGTACGGTCACGTCGGCGCGTAGCGTCGAACCTTTCCCCGTCGCCGGCCGTACCAGTGGATGCCGGCGGCGGTTGCGGCGAGGACCGCCGCCGGCATCCCCGAGCCCGGGGCACCCGGCGGCGTCCGGGCCCCGGTCCAGCGTGGGCGCTACGGCGCCGGCCCGGAAAGGTTGCCCATGACCATTGATGAGCCGAAGCGGCGGCCCTGGCCGCGACTGACCCGCCGGCAGACGTTGACCGCCGCCGCGAGCGCCACCCTGGGCGCCGCCGCACTCACCGTGCCGGGCCTGTCCGCCGCGCAGAACGCCCCCTCCGCGGGCCGGCGTGACGAGCCGATCGTGGTCCATCTCCGCGACGCGGCCACCGGCGCGCTGGACGTCTTCGTCGGCACGACCCGGATCCAGGTACGCGACCGCGGCCTGGCCGACCGCCTGGTCCGCGCCGCCGCCCGGCGCTGACCGCCCCCCGCGCCCCGGGCGCGGCCTCCCGGCGCGGGCTACCGGCGCCGGTACCGACTTCCGTTACCCCCGACGAAGGTGTGGTCCGCCATGTCCTCTCACCGTGAGGCCCCGGAGATAGCCAAGGATCCGGTCGCCGACAGCTCCGACCTGTACGCGTTCGTCAGCCCGAGCCAGCCCGACACGGTCACGTTGATCGCCAACTACGTGCCGGTGCAGCTCCCCTCCGGCGGCCCCAACTTCTTCGAGTTCGGCGACGACGTCCGGTACGAGATTCACGTCGACAACGACGGCGACGGAAATCCGGACGTCACCTATCGTTTCGAATTCACCACGGAGATCACGAATCCGAACAGCTTTCTTTACAACACCGGGCCGATCGAGTCGCTGGACAGCAAGAACTGGAACCGGCGCCAGTTCTACCGGTTGACCCGGATCGCCGACGGCCGGGAGCACGTGCTGGCGCACAAGCTGCCCTGCCCGCCGTGCAACGTGGGCCCGCTGTCCACGCCCGGATACCAGGACCTGGTGCGGCAGGCGACGTTCCGGCTGTCGACGGGGGAGAAGGTCTTCGCCGGCCAGCGGGCCGACGGCTTCTTCGTCGACCTGGGCGCCATCTTCGACCTCGGCACGCTGCGCCCCTTCCAGCAGCTGCACGTGGCCGGCAAGAAGCTGTTCAAGACCGAGGGCGAGCCGGTCAACGCGCTGGACCGCTTGAACGTCCACAGCATTGCCGTGCAGGTCCCGCTCGCGAAGGTCCGGCGCAAGGCCAGCCGGTACGGCCACGCCGACCGCGCCTCGACCATCGGCGTCTGGACGACGGCCTCCCGCCAGCAGGTCCGCGTCCTCGGCGACCGGGCCGCCGCGGACACGGCCGCCGGGCCCTTCACCCAGGTCTCCCGGCTGGGCAACCCACTGTTCAACGAGGTCGTCGTGCCGATGTCCAAGAAGGACCTGTGGAACACGCTGCCACCCACCGAGGACAAGCGGTTCGCCCAGTTCGTCGAGCATCCCGAGCTGGCCGCGCTCCTGCCCGCGCTCTACCCGGGCGTGTTCCCCAGCCTGGACGCGCTGAACAAGTCGAAGAAGCCGCGGGCCGACCTGGTGGCGATCCTGCTCACCGGCGTGCCGGCCGGGCTGATCGACGGCTTCGCCAACACCACCGGGGACCTGCAGGCCGACATGCTCCGGCTGAACACGGCGATCCGGCCCAGCCCCAAGCCGGACCGGTTCGGGGTGCTCGGCGGTGACCTGGCGGGCTTCCCGAACGGCCGGCGGGTGGGTGACGACGTGGTCACCATCGCGCTGCGGGCCATCGCCGGGCTCACCGTGCCGCTGGTCGACAAGACGTTCAAGCCGGACGCGGCGGCGACCGCCGTGACACCGGGCCTGAGCGCCGCCGACGTGACCGCGCCCTTCCTGGGCGACTTCCCGTTCCTCGGCACGCCGTACGACGGGTTCAACAACCCGCCGGCGAAGAAGTCCTGAGCGGGGAGGGCGCACGTGCACGGCCAGCACCACACCCTCGGTCCCTCGGAGAGCGGCAGCGTCGTGCTCGACCTGGGCGGCGATTCCGGCGCGCTGATCATCCACACCGGACGCGACCTGCACGGCCGCGAGATCGAGATCAGCCGCGCCGACCGGGACGAGCCGCGCACCCACTCGGCCGTACGCGAGCGGCGCGTCCGCGACGGGGTGGTCCACAGCGCCGTCTACCCGGACCTGCCGGCCGGTCTCTATACCGTCTGGTGGGACGAAAAAACCCCTGCTGGCGCGATCCCGGTCACCGGCGGCACGATCGCCGAATTCGTCTGGCCGGCCAGCTCACCGCCGGGAATGGACTGACCGGCCACGCAGCCGCACGGCCGCGCCTCGTCCACATGGTGGGCGGGGCGCGGTCGGCGTCTGCGGCCTCGACGGGCGGTACCGCTCGGGCCGGGTTAACCTTGTGCCCCACAAATGCTGATCTTGGACGGTGTCACGACGACCGCCCGGGCGCGGCCCGCCGGAAGCCTCCACCGGGGGCCTCCGGGGGTGTCCACACCGGTGCGCCACGGCAGAAAACTTGGGGCAACTCGCCGGGGAGGGCGTTACTCGTCCGGGGTCTGAATCGATAGGGCAGGTTGCGAGGGTCGGGCGGCCACCACGGCCGTCCGGAACGTGTCGGGAGGGCGACTCCATTATCAAGTTTGGCTTGACGGCGCACGCATTACACGCGTGTAATTTGAATGGGGTTGTTCGCGCGGAACGCAACAAATTGTGACCGGACGAACAAGCACGCCTTTCGCGTGGGGGGTCGCAGCGGCGATGACGCCGGTGCGCGACAAGGAGGCAACGGATGGACGGCCAGCTCGAGGTGGCCGACCTGCTCGGAAACGCGCCGGAGTGGCAGGAGCGGGCGCTGTGCTCGCAGACCGACCCGGAGGCGTTTTTTCCCGAGAAGGGCGGCTCGACCCGCGAGGCGAAGCGCATCTGCTCGCGGTGTGAAGTGAAGACGGAGTGTCTCGAATACGCGCTCGGCCACGACGAGCGGTTCGGGATCTGGGGTGGGCTCTCCGAGCGGGAGCGGCGCAAGCTCAAGCGGCGGGTAGCCGCCTGAGGCGCGTACCGGACCGGGTGGTGGGGGCCGCCCGGGGCCCGGGGCCGACGACCCGGCCGGCGGGGGCCGGCCGGGACGCGGCGACGGTCGGCGGGTGCGGGCTCAGGCCAGTTCGTCGGGGTCGACGCCGAGCAGGTTCGCCACCTGCTCGATGATCACGTCGTGCACGAGGTCCGCGAGGTCCTCGCGGTCCATGGCGCGGAACTCCAGCGGCCGCCGGTAGAGCACGATCCGCGGCGGCACCTCCTGCCGGCCCGGGCGACCGGGCAGCAGGCGGGCGAGCGGCACCTCGCCGTCCTCCAGCACGTCCGAGTCGTAGACGTTCAAGTCCGGCGGGACGTCCTCGACGGCGAACTCGACCCCGGCCAGCTCCTTGGCGAAGCGGCGTTCGAGCGTCTCCACCGTGTCCAGCACCAGGTCGTCGAAGACCTCGGCCTTGGTCCGGGCCAGCGGCACGGTGGCCGGCACCAGCCGCCCCCGCAGGCCACGCCCGTGGCGGTCGCGGTGGGTGCGCCGGCCGGAGCCGGGGCGGCGGTTTTCCGGGCTCGTCATGACGCACAGGGTAGCCCGCGCACCCGGGCCGCCCGCCGTCGCGCCGCCGGCCCGGCGCGCCGAGCGGCCGATCGGACGAATGTGATCACCATGACGGGCGTGTCGCAACGCGAAGCGGTGCGCCGCACCCGGTAATGGAGATACCCTGCCGCCGTGAGGTCACCACGGCGCTGCTCCCGTAACGGCTGCCCCCGGCAAGCGGTCGCCACATTGACCTATGTCTACAACGAGTCCACGGCGGTGGTCGGCCCCCTCGCCGCGTTCGCCGAGCCGCACACGTACGACCTGTGCGAGCCGCACGCCCGCAGCCTGACCGCCCCGCGTGGCTGGGACGTGGTGCGCCACGAGGGCGAGTTCGAGCCCCCGCCGCCCACCACCGATGACCTGGTCGCCCTGGCCGAGGCCGTCCGCGAGGCCGCCCGCCCGGCACCCCCGCGCCCCCCGTCGGACGACAACCACCCAACCCCCCAGGCCCCGCAACAGGGCCGCCGGGGCCACCTACGCGTAATCCCCCCAAACCACTAAACCCGCCCCGCCTGCGCCTGCCGGCGTCCCGACCGGACGTCGTCGAAGTCGGTGATCATGAGGTTGGCGGCGGGTTCGATCTCCTTTGGTGCCGCCAACCTCATGATCGACGGGGTTCGGCGGTGGGTGCGGGTCAGTGGCCCAGGAGGTGGGAGAAGGCTGCGGCTCGGCGGGACGGGCGGTTGGTGCGTCGTTCCGCTTCGTCGGCGGAGAACATGACCTTCAGGCCGGCGTTGACCGCGAGCCAGCGCAGGGGTTCCGGTTCCCATCGGGGGGAGCGGTGGTTGACCCAGGGGAGGGCGGTCAGGTCGGTCTGCTCGCCGCGGATCAGGTCCGCCAGGGTACGGCCGGCCAGGTTGCTCGTGCCGACGCCGTCGCCGACGTAGCCGCCCGCCCAGCCGAGGCCGGTCGACCGGTCCAGCCCCACCGAGGCGGCCCAGTCCCGGGCCACGCCGAGCGGCCCGCCCCAGGTGTGCGTCACCGGCACGTCCCGCCCGAGGGCGGGGAAGAGTTCGCCGAGCACGCGGCGCAGCGCCGCGAAGACCCGGGGCTCGCGGTCGAAGTCGGGGCGGACCCGGGAGCCGTAGTGGTAGGGGGCGCCCCGCCCGCCGAAGGCGAGCCGGCCGTCGGCGGTGCGCTGGCCGTAGATGATGACGTGCCGGTAGTCGGAGAACGTCTCCCGCTCGGTCAGCCCGATCTCCGCCCAGGTCGCCTCGGGCAGCGGTGCGGTGGCCACCATGAGCGAGTAGACGGGCGCGACGGCCCGCCGCTGGCCGGGCAGGGCCGGCGTGAAGCCCTCGGTCGCCCGGACCACCACCGGCGCGCGGACCACGCCGGCCGGGGTCACCGCCGCCCCGGGTCGCAGCGCGGTCACCGGGGTCCGCTCGAAGACGCGGACGCCCCGGCGTTCCACCGCCGCGGCCAGGCCGCGGACCAGCTTCGCCGGGTGCACGGCGGCGCAGTGCGGTGTGTACGTGCCGCCGCGTACCCCCTCGGCGTGGCAGCGGGCGGCGGCCTCGGCGGCGTCGAGCAGGACCAGGTCGGCGTCGTCGAGCCCGTGCTCGCGGGCTTCCGTGACGGCGGCCCGGGCCCGGCCGAGTTGCACGTCGGTGCGGGCCAGCACGACGGTGCCGCCGGGCGTCCAGTCGCAGTCGATGCCCTCGGCGGCGACCACCCGGCCGACCTCGTGGACCGTCTCGTGCATGGCCCGCTGCATGGCGAGCGCCCGGTCGCGGCCGTGCCGGCGGGCCAGCGCCGGCAGGGAGGTGGGGAAGAGGGCGGAGCACCAGCCGCCGTTGCGGCCGGAGGCGCCGTACCCGGCGATCTCCTTCTCCAGCACCACGATCCGCAGCGTCGGGTCGGCCGCGGCGAGGTAGTACGCGGTCCACAGCCCGGTGTAGCCGGCGCCCACGATCACCACGTCGGCGTCGGTGTCGCCGGGCAGGCCGGGGCGCGGCGTCAGCGGCTCGGCCACGCTGGACAGCCAGTACGACAGCTCCTGGTAGCGCATCACCACTCCGGTGGGGGCAGGTCGTGGCGCAGCCGCGGGTCGGGCTGCGGGATCCCGTAGCTCTCGAGGACCGGCACCACCCCGGCCCAGACCGGCCGGTCGAGGTCGTCCTCGGGGTCGTCGGGCGGGCCGGCGCTGACCTTCACCGAGCACTCGTCCAGCGGCAGGGCGAGCACCAGGGTGGCGGCCAGCTCCTTCGCCGAGGGCGGCCGGATCTCCGCCCAGCGGCCGGGGAGCAGGTGCTCGGAGAGGCGGTGCAGCGCGGCCGACTTCGCCTCGCCGCTGAGCGGGGTGAGGGTGCCGAGCACCATGGCGCAGCGGTAGTTCATCGAGGACTCGAAGGCGCTGCGGGCCAGCACCAGGCCGTCGAGCAGGGTGACGGTGAGGCAGGCCGGCGCGCCGGCGGCGAGGTGCCGGAACAGCCGGCTGCCGGTGGAGCCGTGGACGAGCACCCGCTCACCGTCGCGGGCGTACGCCACCGGCAGGGCGTACGGCTGGCCGCCGTCGGCGACGGCCAGGTGCGCGACCCGGCCGGCGTCGAGGACGGCGTGCAACGTGGCCCGGTCGTGGACGGCCAGGTCGGGCAGCCGGCGTACCCGGGTCCGGTCGGTGCCCCCGACGGCGGCTGTCGCGGCCCGGTCCCCGGTGTCGCCGGCGGGAGGCCCGACGGGACGGGGCCGGCTCCCGGTGTCCTGGGAACCGGCCCCGTCCGGACCGCCGGTCAGAGGCGCGACCATGCCTCGGTCAGCACGGCGCGCAGGATCTGCTCGATCTCGTCGAACTGCTGCTGCTGGGCGATCAGCGGCGGGGCGAGCTGCACCACGGGGTCGCCCCGGTCGTCGGCGCGGCAGTAGAGCCCGGCCTGGAAGAGCGCGGTGGAGAGGAAGCCGCGCAGGAGCCGCTCCGACTCGGCCTCGTCGAACGTCTCCCGGGTGGTCTTGTCCTTGACCAGCTCGATGCCGTAGAAGTAGCCGTCGCCCCGGACGTCGCCGACGATGGGCAGGTCGTTGAGCTTCTCCAGGGTGGACCGGAAGGCGCCCTCGTTGGCGCGGACGTGGCCGATGAGGTCCTCGCGGGCGAAGACCTCCAGGTTGGCCAGGGCCACCGCGCAGGAGACCGGGTGGCCGCCGAAGGTCACCCCGTGCGCGAACATGCCGGTCTCGGTGAGGAACGGCTCCATCAGCCGCTCGCTGGCGATCATCGCGCCGAGCGGGGCGTAGCCCGAGGTGATGCCCTTGGCGGTGGTGATGATGTCCGGCTGGTAGCCGTACCGGACGGCGCCGAAGTACTCGCCGAGCCGGCCCCAGGAGCAGATCACCTCGTCGCTGACCAGCAGCACGTCGTACGCGTCGCAGATCTCCCGGACCCGCTCGAAGTAGCCGGGCGGCGGCGGGAAGCAGCCGCCGGAGTTCTGCACCGGCTCCAGGAAGACGGCGGCGACGGTGTCCGGCCCCTCCCGCTCGATGGCCCGGCCGATCTCCTCGGCGGCCCAGCGGCCGAACGCCTCGGGGTCGTCGCCGTGCTCGGGCGCCCGGTAGAAGTTGGTGTTCGGCACCTTGATGCCGCCGGGCACCAGCGGTTCGAAGTCGCTCTTGATGCCGGGCAGGCCGGTGATCGACAGCGCGCCCATCGAGGTGCCGTGGTAGGCGATGTAGCGGCTGACCACCTTGTACTTGTTCGGCTGGCCGGTGCGCTTGAAGTAGGCCCGGGCCAGCTTCCACGCCGCCTCGACGGCCTCGGAGCCGCCGGTGGTGAAGAAGACCCGGTTCAGGTCGCCGGGGGCCAGCGCGGCGACCTTCTCGGCCAGCTCGACGGCCTTGGGGTGGGCGTACGACCACAGTGGGAAGTAGGCCAGTTCGCCGGCCTGCTTGGCGGCCGCCTCGGCCAGCTCGGTCCGGCCGTGGCCGGCGTTGACGACGAAGAGCCCGGCGAGTCCGTCCAGGTACCGGCGGCCCTGCGAGTCCCAGACGTACGCGCCTTCACCGCGCACGATGGTCGGGACCTCACCGGCGGAGTAGCTGGCCATCCGGGTGAAGTGCATCCAGAGGTGGTCGGTGGCGTTGGCCATGTCAGCCCCATCGGGTCTCGGGCCGGTCAGGGGTGACACCGGCCGCTCTGCCCACGGTTATCCCACAGCCAATGCCGATCACGCAAGCATCAGGGGCAAATGACAACGGATTCAGCGCGCGGTGTTTGTCACCGCAACGGATTCCGTATCAGGCCGTTCCCCAGCTGTAGGTCTGCTTGCGCAGCTTGAGGTAGACGAACGCCTCGGTGGAGACCACGCCCGGCACGCCGCGCAGCTTCTGGAGGATCTCCAGCAGGTGCTCGTCGTTGCGGCAGACCACCTCGGCCAGCAGGTCGAACGACCCCGCGGTGATCACCACGTAGTCGATCTCCTCGAACTCGGCCAGCCGGTCGGCCACGCTCTCCAGGTCACCGTCGGTCCGCAGGCCGATCATGGCCTGGCGGGGGAAGCCGAGCTGGAGCGGATCGGTCACCGCCACGATCTGCATGACCCCGGCGTCGAGCAGGCGCTGCACCCGCTGCCGCACGGCCGCCTCGGAGAGGCCGACCGCCTTGCCGATGGTCGCGTACGGGCGCCGCCCGTCCTCCTGGAGCTGCTCGATGATCTGCTTGGCCACGTCATCGAGCAGAGCGTGACTCGCGCCTTCACGCACGGTCACCCGACGGCTGCCGTTGCCGTTCTCCAGTTGCCGGTTGGCCATCGTCCGCTCCCCATGTCCGAATCCTCGTGCTGAGCGTAGTGCCCCGGCGCAGTCTGGCGTATTTCGTGGTCGATCGCTATTCCCACAACGGAATCCCTTGTAAGGAAGGTCACCTCATGTCAGGATCAGTCGTCCATCGCCATTGACCCCTCCCGCCGGCGAGCCACCCCCGTCCCGCCGCCGACGATGACCCCCCTAGGAGTCGTCACATGCGTAGTCCCCACCGGCACCTCACCCGGCGTGGTCTGCTCACCGGGACCCTCGGCTCGGCCACTCTGCTCGCCACGGCGGGCACGCTGGCCGGCTGTGGCACCAAGGGCGCACAGCAGACCGAGGCCGGTTGCAAGAGCGACGACCTCTCCGCCACCGAAAAGAAGCTGGCCTTCTCGAACTGGCCGCAGTACATGGATGTGGACGAGAAGGACGAGTCCAAGCGACCCAGCCTGGACGCGTTCGTCAAGAAGTCCGGGATCCAGGTGACGTACACCGAGGACGTCAACGACAACAACGAGTTCTTCGGCAAGGTGCAGAACCAGCTCGCCGGCTGCCAGACCACCGGGCGCGACATCATGGTCCTCACCGACTGGATGGCCGCCCGGATGATCCGGCTCGGCTGGATCCAGAAGCTGGACAAGGCGAAGCTGCCCAACGTCGAGGCGAACCTGCTGCCGTCGCTCCGCAACCGCTCCTTCGACAGCGACAACCAGCTCGCCATTCCCTGGCAGTCCGGCCTGGCCGGGCTCGCGTACAACGCCAAGGTGGCCAAGGAGATCCGCACCGTCGACGAGCTGCTCACCCGCCCCGACCTGAAGGGCAAGGTGACCGCGCTGTCGGAGATGCGGGACACCATGGGCCTGCTGCTCCAGTCCAACGGGCACGACCCGGCGAACTTCACCACGGCGCAGTTCGACGACGCGCTGAACAAGCTGAAGAAGGCCGTGGACTCCAAGCAGATCCGCAAGTTCACCGGCAACGACTACGCCCCGGACCTGGCCAAGGGCGACATCGCCGCGTGCATCGGCTGGTCCGGCGACGTGATCCAGCTCGGCTTCGAGGACGAGAAGATCAAGTTCGTGGTGCCCGAGTCGGGCGTGATGCTCTGGTCGGACAACATGCTGGTGCCGAACAAGGCCACCCACAAGGCGAACGCCGAAGAGCTGATCAACTACTACTACGACCCAGCGGTCGCCGCACAGCTCGCCGCGTACGTCAACTACATCTGCCCGGTCAAGGGCGCACAGGCGGAGATGGAGAAGATCGACCCGGATCTGGCCAGCAACACCCTCATCTTCCCGGACGACGCGATGCTGTCGAAGTCCAAGGTCTTCATGGCCCTGGACGAGAAGCGGGAGAAGGAGTACGAGACCAAGTTCCAGCAGGTCATCGGGGCGTGAGGACAATGGGACACGAGACACCGGCCGGCGATCTGCGGCTGGCCAACCTGACCAAGCGGTTCGGCGTCTTCACCGCGGTGGACGACCTCAGCCTCACCATCCCGCAGGGTTCCTTCTTCGCCCTGCTCGGGGCCTCCGGCTGCGGCAAGACGACCACCCTGCGGATGATCGCCGGGTTGGAGGAACCGACCAGCGGGCAGGTGCTCCTGGGTGACCGGGACATCGCCGGGCTGCGGCCGTACAAGCGGCCGGTGAACACCGTGTTCCAGAGTTACGCGCTCTTCCCGCACCTCGACATCCACGAGAACGTGGCCTTCGGGCTGCGTCGGCGCGGCATCCGCAAGGTGACCGACCAGGTCGAGCGGATGCTGGCGCTGGTGCAGCTCGAAGGCTACGGCCGGCGCAAGCCGGCCCAGCTCTCCGGCGGCCAGCAGCAGCGCGTGGCGCTGGCCCGGGCGCTCATCAACCACCCGCAGGTGCTGCTGCTGGACGAGCCGCTCGGCGCGCTCGACCTCAAGCTGCGCCGGCAGATGCAGATCGAGCTGAAGCGGATCCAGACCGAGGTCGGCATCACCTTCGTGCACGTCACCCACGACCAGGAGGAGGCCATGACCATGGCCGACACCGTCGCGGTGATGAACGCCGGCCGGATCGAGCAGCTCGGCGCCCCCGCCGACCTCTACGAGTACCCGGCCACCGCGTTCGTGGCGAACTTCCTCGGCCAGTCCAACCTGCTGGCCGGCGAGGCCGCCGGCCGCAGCGGCGAGGACGTGGCGGTCACCGCGCACGGCGCGCGCTTCTCGGTGCCCGCCGGGCGGGCCCGGACCGACCAGGGAACGGTCTTCCTCGGGATACGTCCCGAAAAGCTGCACCTGGCCGCGGGGCCCGACGAGGTGCCCGCCGGCCACCAGCACGTCGGCGGGGTGGTCACCGACGCCTCGTACGTCGGGGTGAGCACCCAGTACCTCGTGCGCACGGCGTGGGGCAGCGAGCTGTCCGCGTTCGCCGCGAACAGCGGGGACGGCGGGCGGCTGCCCGTCGGCGCCCCGGTGACCGCGCACTGGGACCCGCGGCACGCCTTCCTGCTGCCCCGGGCGGCCGGCGAGGACGACCAGACCAGCCCCGTGCTCGACGAGCCGCCGGTGGGTGCGCTGTCATGAGCGCCCTGGCCCACGTACCGACCCCGGCGGGGCAACCGGCCGCGCCGCCGGGGCCCCGGCGGGGGCGGAGCCGGCTGCTGCCGTACCTGCTCCTGCTGCCCGGCGGTGCCTGGCTGCTCGTCTTCTTCGTGCTGCCGCTGATCCAGCTCGCCATGGCCAGCCTCTACGACCCGAGCGGATCCCTGGCCACCGGCTACGTGCTGACCGGCGAGGTCGGCAACTACTGGGACGCGCTCAGCGTGTACTGGCCGCAGTTCACCCGCTCGTTCGTCTACTCGGCGATCGCGCTGCTGCTGGCTCTGCTCATGGGCTACCCGCTGGCGTACGCGATCGCGCAGAAGGCCGGCCGGTGGAAGAACCTGCTGCTGGTCGCCGTGGTCGCGCCGATGTTCACCAGCTTCCTGGTCCGCACCCTGGCCTGGAAGACCATCCTGTCCGACAACGGCGCCCTGGTCGGCCTGCTGCGGGACGTGCACCTGCTCGGTGCCGACGGCCGACTGCTGGCCACCCCGTTCGCGGTGGTGCTCGGCCTGACGTACAACTTCCTGCCGTTCCTGGTGCTGCCGCTGTACGCGAGCCTGGAGCGGCTCGACCCCCGGCTGCTGGAGGCGGCGAGCGACCTGTACGCGAGCCCGCTTCGCGCCTTCCGGCGGGTCACCCTGCCGCTGTCGATGCCCGGGCTGATCGCCGGCACGCTGCTCTTCTTCATCCCGGCCACCGGCGACTACATCAACGCCGAGCTGCTCGGCACCCCGAACGAGTACATGATCGGCAACGTCATCGACTCGGCGTTCCTGGTCCGGCTGGACTACCCGCAGGGCGCGGCGCTGTCGTTCCTGCTGATGGCGGCGATCCTGGCGATCGTCTTCGTCTACCTGCGCAAGGCCGGCACGGAGGAGGTGCTGTGAAACTCAGGCGTTGGCTCGCCGACCGGTGGGTGATGGGGGTGGCCCTGCTCGTCCTGGCCTACCTCTCGCTGCCGATCCTCGTGGTCGCCGGGCTGTCCTTCAACCGGCCGTCCAGCCGGCTGTCCTACGACTTCAACGAGTTCACCCTGGACAACTGGACGCAGCCCTGCGCCACCTCCGACATGTGCGACGCCGTGGTGCGCAGCATGGAGATCGGCCTGATCGCCACGCTGGTCTCCACGGTGCTCGGCACGCTCATGGCGTTCGCCCTGGTCCGGCACAGCTTCAAGGGGCGCTCCGGGATCAACGGGCTGATCTTCCTGCCGATGGCCACGCCGGAGCTGGTGATGGGCACCTCGCTGCTCGCCCTCTTCGTCTGGTCGGACGGCCAGCTGCGGGCCACCTTCGGCTTCGGCATCCCGCAGGGCTTCTGGACCATCGTCATCGCGCACGTGATGTTCTGCGTGTCGTTCGTGGTGGTGACCGTGAAGGCCCGGCTCGCCGGAATGGACCGGCGGCTGGAGGAGGCCGCCATGGACCTCTACGCCAGCGAGTGGCAGACCTTCCGGCGGATCACCCTGCCGCTGGTGCTGCCCGGCATCGTGGCCGCCGCGCTGCTGGCCTTCTCGCTGAGCTTCGACGACTTCATCATCACGAACTTCAACGCCGGCACCACGGTCACCTTCCCCATGTACGTCTGGGGCGCCGCCCAGCGGGGCATCCCGCCGCAGGTCAACGTCATCGGCACGGCGATGTTCGCGATCGCGCTGCTGCTGGTCGGGGCCACCACGCTGCGGGGCCGCAGGGCCCGGCGGGCTGCCCTCGCGGCGCCTGTCGCCGCCGTCGGAGCGCCCAAGAGCGCGTCATGAACCTCCCGCATACCGGCCGGGCGCTGGCCGACGCCGCGCCCGTCCCGTACTGGCTCGACCGGCCGGAACGCCCTGACCCGCTGCCGCCGCTGGCCGGCACGCACGACGCCGACCTGCTGGTGGTGGGCGGCGGATACTCCGGGCTGTGGACGGCGTTGCTCGCCAAGGAGGCCGATCCCGGCCGGGACGTGCTCCTGGTCGACGCGGGCACCTGCGGCTGGGCGGCGTCCGGGCGCAACGGCGGGTTCTGCGCCGCCTCGCTCACCCACGGCCTCGCCAACGGTGCCGAGCGGTGGCCCGGCGAGATCGCCGAGCTGGAACGGCTCGGCCGGGAGAACCTGGACGCCATCGCCACCACCGTGGCGAAGCACGGCATCGACTGCGACCTCGAACGCACCGGGGAGCTGGCGGTGGCTGTCGAGCCGTACCAGCTCGCCGGCCTCGCGGAGGACGCCGAGCTGGCCCGCCGGTACGGCCACGACGTGCGGCTGCTGGACCGGGACGAGGTGCGTGCCGAGGTGGCCTCGCCGACGTACCTGGGCGGGATGTGGGACCGGGACCGGGTGGCGCTGCTCGACCCGGCGAAGCTGGCCTGGGGTCTGCGCCGCGCCGCCCTCGACCTGGGCGTCCGCATCCACGAGCACACCCGGGTCACCGGGCTGGCCCGCGAGGGCGGCGCGCTGCGCGCGGCCACGGCCGGCGGCCCGGACGCCGCACCCGGCGCCGTGCGGGCCCGGCAGGTGGTGCTGGCCACCAACGCGTTCCCGCCGCTGCTGCGCCGGCTGCGCGCCTGGCTGGTGCCGGTCTACGACTACGCGCTGATGACCGAGCCGCTGACGCCCGCCCAGCGGGACGCCATCGGTTGGCGCAACCGGCAGGGGCTGGCGGACACCGGCAACCAGTTCCACTACTACCGGATCACCGCCGACGGCCGGATCCTGTTCGGCGGGTACGACGCGGTCTACCACTACGGCAACCGGATGGCCCCCGAGCTGGAGCAGCGCGAGGCCACCTTCACGGCCCTGGCGTCGCACTTCTTCACCACCTTCCCGCAGCTGGACGGGCTGCGGTTCAGCCACCGCTGGGGCGGCGTCATCGACACCTGCACCCGGTTCTGCGCGTTCTTCGGCACCGCCTACGAGGGGCGGCTGGCGTACGCGGCCGGGTACACCGGGCTCGGCGTCGGGGCGACCCGGTTCGGCGCCCGGGTGATGCTCGACCTGCTCGGCGGGGAGGAGACCCCGCTGACCCGGCTCGACCTGGTCCGCCGCAAGCCGCTGCCGTTCCCGCCGGAGCCGATCCGGGCCACCGGCATCCACCTCACCCGCTGGTCGCTCGCCCGCGCCGACGCGCGGGAGGGGCGGCGCAACCTCTGGCTCCGTACTCTCGATCGTCTTGGACTGGGGTTCGACTCCTGATGCGTATCCTCCTCGTCGGCGCCGGTGGCGTCGGCTCCGCCGCCGTATCCATCGCCGCCCGCCGCTCCTTCTTCGAGACCATGGTGGTCGCCGACCACGACCCCGCCCGCTCCGCGCGGGCGGTGGCCGGCCACGGCGACCGGTTCGTCGCCGCGACCGTCGACGCCTCCTCCGCCGAGGCGGTCGCCGCGCTCTGCTGGGAACACCGGATCACCCACGTGCTGAACGCGGTCGACCCGCGCTTCGTCATGCCGATCTTCGACGGCGCGTTCGCCGCCGGCGCCGACTACCTGGACATGGCGATGTCGCTGTCCCGGCCGCACCCGGACGCGCCGCACGCCGAGACCGGCGTGAAGCTCGGTGACGAGCAGTTCGCGGCGGCCGCCGCCTGGACGGAGGCCGGCCGGCTGGCGCTCTGCGGCATCGGCGTCGAACCGGGCCTCTCCGACGTCTTCGCCCGCTACGCCGCCGACGAGCTGTTCACCGAGATCGACGAGATCGGGGTACGCGACGGCGCCAACCTCACCGTCGACGGCTACGACTTCGCCCCCTCGTTCTCCATCTGGACCACCATCGAGGAGTGCCTCAACCCGCCGGTCGTGTGGGAGGCCGACCGGGGCTGGTTCACCACCCCGCCGTTCTCCGAGCCCGAGGTGTTCGAGTTCCCCGAGGGGATCGGCCCGGTCGAGTGCGTCAACGTGGAGCACGAGGAGGTGCTGCTCATCCCGCGTTGGGTCAAGGCCAAGCGGGTCACCTTCAAGTACGGCCTCGGCGACGAGTTCATCGAGGTGCTGAAGACCCTGCACAAGCTCGGCCTGGACTCGACCCGCCCGGTGCGGGTGCGCGGCGCTTCGGTTTCTCCCCGCGACGTCGTGGCCGCCTGCCTGCCCGACCCGGCCACGCTCGGAGACCGGATGCGCGGCAAAACCTGCGCGGGCACGTACGTGACCGGGACCGGTGTCGACGGCCGGCCACGGCGGGTCTACCTCTACCACGTGGTCGACAACGAGTGGTCGATGGCCGAGTACGGCCACCAGGCGGTGGTCTGGCAGACCGCCGTGAACCCCGTCGTGGCCCTGGAGCTGCTGGCCACCGGCGCCTGGTCCGGCACCGGCGTGCTCGGCCCCGAGGCGCTGCCCCCGGTACCCTTCCTCGACCTGCTCACCGGCTACGGCTCGCCCTGGGGAATGGAGGAGCGGTGACCCGCTACGGCCCGATGTTCGGCCCCGACGTGACGTTCCTCGGCGTGCCGCCGTGCACCCTCGAGGAGCCGGTGACGTACGCCGATGCCGACGTGGTGATCGTCGGCGCGCCCTTCGACGGCGGCACCTCGCACCGGCCGGGCACGCGGTTCGGGCCGTCCGCCATCCGGCAGGCCTGCTACCTGCCGCACGACGGCTCCCGGCCCTCCCTGGCCCTGCGCGTGGACGCGTTGCAGGACCTGTGCGTCTACGACGCGGGCGACGTCGAGATGTTCTCCGGCGACATCGAGCGCTCCCTGGCCGCGCTGGAGACCGCCGTGCACGCGGTCGCCGCCGCCGGGGCGATCCCCATCGTGCTCGGCGGCGACCACTCGATCGCGCTGCCGGACGCCACCGGGGTGGCCCGGCACCACGGGCTCGGCCGGGTGTCCCTGGTGCACTTCGACGCGCACGCCGACACCGGGGACATCGAGTTCGGCTCGTTGCACGGGCACGGCCAGCCGATGCGCCGGCTCATCGAGTCCGGCGCGGTACGCGGCGACCGCTTCCTCCAGATCGGCCTGCGCGGCTACTGGCCGGGACCGGAGACCCTGTCCTGGATGGCCGAGCAGCGGATGCGCTCGTACGAGATGACCGAGGTGGTGGCGCGCGGGCTGGATTCCTGTCTGTCGGAGGCGTTCGCGATCGCCACCGACGAGTGCGAGGGCGTCTTCCTCTCCGTCGACGTGGACGTGGTCGACCCGGGCATGGCCCCCGGCACCGGCACCCCCGAGCCGGGCGGGTTCACCTCCCGGCAGCTCCTCGACGCCGTCCGCCGGGTCTGCTACGAGCTGCCGGTGGTCGGCGTGGTCGAGGTCGCCCCGCCCTACGACCACGCCGACATCACCGCGTACCTCGGCAACCGGGTGGTGCTGGAGGCCCTGTCGGCCATCGCCCGCCGCCGCCGCGACGCCGCCGGCGGCGACCCCTGGAACCCGCGACAACCCCTCCTCGACGCCCGCTGATCGTCAGTGTCGGGCGCAGTGTCGGACGAGGCGGAGTGGTTCGGTGGTCTCGGTGAGCGAGTTGGGCTCGACGACGAGACGGGCGATGGCGGTGGCGGGCCCGCCGCGGAAGGCGCCCCGGTCGGCGGGGATGTTCGCCGTCCAGGTGCCTCCGGTCCGGTCGTCGGTGCACGCCCCGATCACGCCGAACCCGAAGCCGGTGATCGAACCCCGGCGGACCCGCTGGTCGAGGTGGACCTCGATGTAGGCCAGGCCCCGCTCGGCGCCGCAGGCGTACCGGCCGCCGACCGTGGCGGTGTGCGCGGGAACGTCGGCCGTGCCGAACCAGTTGACGGAGATCCTCGGGGCCGGCGCGGCGACGGCGGCGCCGGGCGCGAGGCCGAGCGTGACGGCGGTGGCGAGCGTGGCGAGGCCGCCGGCGAGCAGGGACTGTCGGACCGGGCGCATGCGCGGGCTCCTGTCTGGCGGTGGTGCGGGCTGCTCCGATGTGGACCGGCGTCAGCATCCCACCGGCGCGGCGCCGGCGAGCTGAAAGATCTCGGACAGTCAGCGGGCCAGGTGGGAGCGGATGAGGAAGCGGACGCCCTCCGGGGCCTCCAGGGAGAAGCCGCTGCCCCGGCCGGGCACCACGTCGACCGTGAGCCGGGTGTGTTTCCACAGCTCCCACTGGGCGGTGGACATCCAGAACTCGACCGGCTCGGGCACGCCGTCGACCTCCAGCGAGGCGAGCAGCACGTCGGAGCCGCCGGTGCGGAACTCACCGGCCGGGTAGCACATCGGGGCGCTGCCGTCGCAGCAGCCACCGGACTGGTGGAACATGATCGGCCCGTGGGCCGCCCGCAGCGACCGGATGAGACCGGCCGCCGCGGGCGTCAGGGTGACGGGGTCGCCCATCAGAAGAAGCCCAGCTTCTTGGGGGAGTAGCTGACCAGCAGGTTCTTGGTCTGCTGGTAGTGCTCCAGCATCATCTTGTGGTTCTCCCGGCCGATGCCGGACTGCTTGTACCCGCCGAACGCGGCGTGCGCCGGGTAGGCGTGGTAGCAGTTGGTCCAGACCCGGCCGGCCTGGATCGCCCGCCCGGCCCGGTACGCGGTGTTGATGTCCCGGGTCCAGACGCCGGCGCCCAGCCCGTAGAGGGTGTCGTTGGCGATCTTCACGGCGTCGTCCAGGTCGGCGAAGGAGGCCACCGAGACCACCGGACCGAAGATCTCCTCCTGGAAGATCCGCATCGAGTTGTCGCCCTCGAAGATCGTCGGCTCGACGTAGTAGCCGCCGGACAACTCGCCGCCGAGGTCCGCGCGTGAGCCGCCGGTCAGCACCTTGGCGCCCTCCTGCCGGCCGATGTCCAGGTAGGACAGGATCTTCTCCAGCTGGTCGTTGGACGCCTGCGCCCCGATCATCGTGTCGGTGTCCAGCGGGTGGCCCTGAATGACCTGCTGCGTCCGGTCGACCGCCGCGGCCAGGAAGTCCGAGTAGTGGCCCTGCTGGATCAGCGCCCGCGACGGGCAGGTGCAGACCTCGCCCTGGTTGAGCGCGAACATGGTGAAGCCTTCGAGGGCCTTGTCCCGGAAGTCGTCAGAAGCGGCGCTGACGTCGTCGAAGAAGATGTTCGGGCTCTTGCCGCCCAGCTCCAGGGTGACGGGTTTGATGTTCTCGCTGGCGTACTGCATGATCAGCCGCCCGGTGGTGGTCTCGCCGGTGAACGCCACCTTCGCCACCCGGGGCGAGGAGGCCAGCGGCTTGCCCGCCTCGACGCCGAAGCCGTTGACCACGTTGACCACGCCGGGCGGGAGCAGGTCGGCGACCAGCGAGAGCAGGTAGTGGATCGAGGCCGGGGTCTGCTCGGCCGGCTTGAGCACCACGGCGTTGCCGGCGGCGAGCGCCGGGGCGAGCTTCCAGACCGCCATGAGGATCGGGAAGTTCCACGGAATGATCTGCCCGACCACGCCGAGCGGCTCGTGGAAGTGGTACGCCACCGTGTCGTCGTCGATCTCGCCGAGCGAGCCCTCCTGGGCCCGGACCGCCCCCGCGAAGTAGCGGAAGTGGTCGATGGCCAGCGGGATGTCGGCGGCCAGGGTCTCGCGTACCGGCTTGCCGTTCTCCCAGGTCTCGGCGATGGCGAGGGATTCCAGGTTCTCCTCCATGCGGTCGGCGATCCGGTTGAGGATCAGCGACCGTTCGGCGACCGAGGTGCGGCCCCAGGCGTCGGCGGCGCCGTGCGCGGCGTCGAGGGCCTTCTCCACGTCCTCGGCGGTGCCCCGGGCCACCTCGCAGAAGGTCTGCCCGGTCACCGGAGTGGGGTTCTCGAAGTACCGGCCGCCGTGCGGCTTCACGTACTCGCCGCCGATGAAGTGGTCGTAGCGGGACTGCCAGTGGGTGGGGGCGTCGTAGCGCGTCATGGGTACCTCCGCCGTCCGTCAGGGGTGGACGGCGGGGACGTTAGTTTCCGCGACGTTGCAGCAACGTTGCGCGCGGCAGGTCGTACTCCTCAGCGAGCTGGCGGGCCCGGGCCAGGGCGAGCGGCCGGCGCGGCGCACCCGGCGGCAACGCCCGCGCCAGGGCCTGCCAGGCCGCGAGGTCGTCGGCGCCGGTGGGCGTCGCGGTCCAGGCCGTGAGCAGCGCCGGGTCCGCGGCGGCCAGCACGGCCGCGCGGAGCTGGCCGTCGACCAGCCGGCGCAGTCGCGTCACTCCCGGCGCGTCCGACCCGGGCAGCAGGGGCCCGGCGTACGCCCGCAGCGCCCCCGCCGCGTCGCCACCTTCGAGCAGTTCGGTGACGGTACGGAAGTCGGCGCGCACGGCCGGCCGCAGCCGGTACGGGCGGGAGTCGAGCAGCTCGTCGCCGAGGGCCCGGCGCAGCCGGGACAGTTCGGCGCGCAGGGTGACGGGGTGCAGCCGGTCGTCGCCGTAGAGGTCGAGGCCGAGCTGTTCCCCGGTGCGCCCCTCGGGGTGGTCGAGGAGCAGCACCAGCAGCTCGCTGTGCCGGCGGCCGAGCCGGATCCGCCGGCCGGCCACGCGCAGCTCCGCCTCGTCTCGGCCCAGGGCGGCAACGTGCAGCACGTCGGGTTCGGCGGGGGCGGCGCCGGCCAGGAACGCCTCGGCGGCCCGGGCGGTGGCCCGGACCAGGGCCAGGCTCTGCGGGGTGGCCAGGTGGTCTCCGCCGGTGATGTCGATGGCGCCGAGCAGCCGGCCGGTGGTCGGGTCGTGGATCGGGGCGGCGGCGCAGGTCCAGCGCTGCACCGGCCGGACGAAGTGCTCGGTGGCGAAGATCTGGACACTGTGGTCGACGGCCAGGGCGGTGCCGGGCGCGTTCGTGCCGGCGTGGGCCTCGTCCCAGCGCGCGCCGGGCACGAAGTTCATCCGCTCGGCGTGCCGGAGCACGCCGGGGTGGCCCTCCACCCAGAGCAGCCGTCCGTCCGCGTCGCAGACCGCCATGAGGTGCGCGCCGTCCAGGGCGATGCCGCCGAGCAGGTCGCGGAAGAGGGGCAGCACGCGGTGCAGGGGGTGGGCGGCGCGGTAGCTCGCCAGCGCGTCGTCGGTGAGGTCGACCGGGGCGGTGGCCTCCGGGTCGAGCAGCGCGGACCGCTCCCACGACCGGCGGACCACGTCGCGGACCCGGCCCGTGGTGGTGCCGGCGGTGAGGAACGCTTCGTGGGCGGCGCCGACCTGAGCGATCCGCTCGGCCGGATCGGCGCCGAATTCCAGGGCGAGCCACGGGTCAGCCATCGGCGACCTCCTCGCGCCCATGGTGACCCAGCTCACCGCCGATCGCCAAGCCGTCGCCGAACTTGTCATTGACAAGTTCCGGGCCGGCTCCCAAACTTGACGACGACAAGATGCGATCCGGGGAGGTCGGGATGGAACTCGCGATGGTCCGCAGGATGTGGCAGCTCATCGAGCCCGTGCACGCGCTGGTCTACTACGCGCCCGAGCTGACCGAGGAGGCCGCCGGCCTCGGCCTGGCCACCGACGAGCGCTGGCCCGGCTACTTCGCACTGCGCAGCGCCCCGCTCGGGGCGGCCGGCCCGAACCTGGTCGCCGCCACCTACTACAGCTTCAGCCCCCGGATGGTCGCCGAGTACGTGCCGGCAGTCTGGGTCACCGCCGACCCCGCGAAGGTGCTCGCCGCCCGGCTGTCCGGCGTGGACCGGGCGCTGCGCGCCCTGCTCGGCGACCGGGTCGAGTCGGCCGAGCTGGCCGAGGCCGCCACCCTGGCCCGCCGCGCGGTGCGCGCCGCCGACCTGGGCGGCCGTCCGCTGGCCGCCGCCAACGCCGACCTGCCCTGGCCGGATGCGCCGCACCTGGCGCTCTGGCAGGCGGTCACGATCCTGCGCGAGCACCGGGGCGACGGTCACATCGCGGCGCTGCGGACCGCCGGGCTGGACCCGGCCGAGTCGCTGGTCTCCTTCGCCGCGGTCGGCGCCGCCCCGGTGGAGGTCTTCGCCAGCCGCCGGTGGGCGGCCGAGGAGTGGGCGGCCGCCCGGGACCGGCTGGCCGCCCGGGGCCTGGTCGACGGCGACGGGGTGGCCACCGAGGCCGGCCGCCGGCTCCGCGACGAGGTGGAGCGGCGGACCGACGAGCTGGCCGCCGCGCCCTGGCGGGCGCTCGGGCCGGCGGTCGGCCGGTTCGCCCAACTCGTCGCCCCGGTCACCCAGGCGGTCGTGGCCACCGGCCTGCTTCCCGCGCAGAGCACCCTCGGGATCACCCGGCCACGGTGATCCGGGTCACTCCCCGGTCACCCGTGGCCCTCCCGGTCGGGACGAACGCCCCAGACGGCACGACGGGCGCCGGTGCCCGGCCGCCGACGTGGAGGATTGCTCCGGCGGCGCTTACGGAACCCTTATCTCCTGCCTGGGACCGTATGCGGGACGGATGACCGGAGCACGGGGGAGCGGACAGCGGTGCGGGTGTTGGTGGCGGACGACGAGCGGTTGCTGGCGGACACGGTCGCCGAGGGGCTGCGCCGGTTCTCGATGGCGGTCGACGTCTGCTACGACGGCGACGGCGCGCTGGAGCGGATCGGGGTCAACCGGTACGACGTGGCCGTGCTCGACCGGGACATGCCCGGCGCCACCGGCGACGAGGTGTGCCGCAGCCTCGCCGGCTCCGCGGCCGGCACCCGGGTGCTGCTGCTCACCGCCGCCGCCGGCATCCGCGACCGGGTGGCGGGCCTCGGGCTGGGCGCCGACGACTACCTGACCAAGCCGTTCGCCTTCGCCGAGCTGGTGGCCCGGGTGCAGGCGCTGGGCCGGCGGTCCGCCCCGGCGGTGCCGCCGGTGCTGGAGCGGCACGGGGTGGTGCTCGACGTGGCCCGGCACACGGTCACCCGGGACGGGCGGCCGCTCGGCCTGAGCCCCAAGGAGTTCGCCGTCCTGCACGTGCTCATGCGGGCCGGCGGCGGCGTGGTCAGCGCCGAGGAGCTGCTCGAACAGGCCTGGGACGAGTTCGCCGACCCGTTCACCAACGCGGTCCGGGTCACCGTGATGACGCTGCGCAAGAAGCTCGGCCAGCCCTCGGTCATCCAGACCGTGCCGAAGGCCGGTTACCGGATCGGCGAGCCGGCGTGAGCCCCCGCCGTCGCGTCCTGCTGGTCGGGGCACTCGCCCTGCTCGGCGGTTACTGGCTGCCCGGCCTCGGCAAGCAGCTGCTCGGCCAGCTGTGGTGGCGGGCGCAGGCATTCTGCGACCTGCAGACGATCGGCGCGGTGTGCGAGCCCGCCCGCCCGCTCGTCCCGGTGCTTCCCGGGCTGATCGAGCTGCTGGTCCTGCTGGCCGGGGTGTTCGCGGTCTGGGGCGCGGCCCGCTGGTGCCTGCGCCCGGTGCGCGACCTCGCCGACCCGATCGCCGACCTCGGGCCGCAGAACCTGGGCCACCGGATCCGCCGCGGCGGCCGGGACGAGCTGGCCCGGCTGGCCCGCGCCATCGACGACATGATGGACCGGGTCACGGCCGGCTACGAGGGGCAGCGGCGGTTCGCCGCGAACGCCTCGCACGAGCTGCGCACGCCGCTCGCGGTGCAGCGGACCCTCATCGAGGTCGGCATGGCCCAGTCGCTCACCGCCGAGCAGCTCGACCTGCTCACGGCCCAGCTGCTGGCCACCAACGAGCGCAACGAGCGGCTCATCGAGGGCCTGCTCGCGCTCAGCGAGAGCGACCAGGGGCTGCGCTCCTCCACCCCGCAGCGCCTCGACGAGATCGTCACCACCGTGCTGGCCGCGTACGCGGACCGGGCGGCCGAGGCCGGGGTGACGGTGGAGAGCCGGCTGGCGCCCCGGGTCGTGCCGGGCGAGCGGGTGCTGCTGGAGCGCCTGGTCGGCAACCTCGTGGAGAACGGCATCAAGTACAACCGGCCCGGCGGCCGGCTCACCGTCGCCGTCGACGGTGACCCGGCGCTGACCGTCCTCAACACCGGCCAGACCGTGCCGGGCGAGGCGGTCGCCGGCCTCTTCGAACCCTTCCGGCGCCTGGCCCGGGACCGGACCAACCAGGGCGGCGGCGCCGGGCTCGGCCTGGCCATCGCCCGCTCGATCACCCAGGCACACGACGGCATCATCGCCGCCCGGCCCGGTGAGGACGGCGGCCTGCGGGTCGACGTCCAGCTACCCGCGGTGCGCTGACCCACCCCTTCCGGCCTCCGGGAACCGCCCTCGCGGCATCCCGCGATGCCCCCTGCCCGAAAACGACCGACGGCGTGCGACGCCGGGAGAGGAGACCGCCGTGCCGACCCGTACCGAGCAGGCCGCGACACCGGCCGACCGGGCGGTCTGGGCCGACGTGGCCAAGGGCGCCTGCATCATCCTCGTGGTGCTCTGGCACGTCATCGTCAAGCACTACCTGCTGATCGACTGGCGGATCGACCTGCCCGTGCCGGGTGCCTGGGGGCTGCTCGGCGAGCAACTGCTCCCGCTGCGGATGCCGCTCTTCTTCACCCTCTCCGGGATCTTCGCGGCGAACGCCGTCGCCCGGCCGTGGCGGATCGCCGCCCGCCCCCGGATCGCCCGGAACCTCCACCTCTACGCGACCTGGCTGCTCATCCACACCGCCCTGCTGGCGCTCGTGCCGGACTTCCCGACCGACCGGGCAACCAGCCCCGGTGGCCTGCTGGCCCAGCTCACCGTCACGCCCTCGAACCTCTGGTACCTGTACGCGCTCGCGCTCTACTTCACGCTGGCCAAGGCGCTGCGCCGGGTCCACCCGGCGGTGCTGCTCGCGGCCTCGGGCGCGCTCTCCGCGGTGGCGGCGACCGGCCTGCTCGACAGCCCGGGCAACCGGGGGCAGGTCTACCAGAACCTGGTGTTCTTCCTCGCCGGCGTGCACCTGCGGCCGTACCTCCAGCGCTGGGCGGCCGGCGCGAGCACCCGCCGCCTGGTCGGCACCGGGACGGCGTACGCCGTGGCCCTGGCCGCCATGGCGCTGGCCGGGGCCGAGGGCTGGCCCGGTGTCCGGCTGCTGGTGTCGGTCGTCGCCGTGGCGTTCGGCGTCACGGCCGCGGCCCGCACGGCCCGGCTCCGGGTGGTCGGCGGGGCGCTCGCCCGGCTCGGCCGCCGCACGCTGCCGATCTACGTGATCCACATGCCGGTGCTCGCGCTGCTGCACCGGCTCCTCGCCGGCCCGGTCGCCGAGCTGAACCGACCGGGGCGGGCGCTGCTCATGGCCGGCTACCCGGTCCTGCTCACCGCCGTGGTGCTGGCGCTCAGCCTGGCCGTCCACCGCGGACTCACCGCGGCCGGCGCGCACTGGCTGTTCGACCTGCCGCGCCGCGCCGGCACCGACCACAACCGAGAAGGAGAGACCATGTCCACCAGCCACGCTCCGGCCCTGCCGGACCGGGCCCGCGTCGAGGAGGCCGCCTGGTGGCTGTCCGGCCGGGTGGTGCGCACCCCCGTGCTGAACTGCCCGGCGATCGACCGGCTGGCCGGCGCCCGGGTCCTGCTCAAGGCGGAGAACCTCCAGACCGGAGGCTCCTACAAGATGCGCGGCGCGATGCTGGCGGTCGGCCGGCTCGCCGCGAACGGCCACACCGGCGTGGTCGCGCAGAGCACCGGCAACCACGCCGTGGCGGTGGCCCTCGCCGCCCGCCGGCACGGGCTGGCCGCGACCGTGGTGCTGCCCGTCGACGCGGCGCCGGTCAAGGTGGCCCGGGCCCGGGCGGCCGGGGCGCGCGTCGTCCTCGCCGGCACCACCGTCGAGGAGCGGCTGGCCGTCGCCCGGCAGGTCGCCGACGCCGACGGTCACCCGCTGGTCGACGCGTACGACCACCCGGACGTGGTGGCCGGCCAGGGCAGCGCCAGCCTGGAGCTGATCGAGGAGGCGGAGCGCGCCGGCACTCCGCTGGACGCGCTCGTCGTGCCGGTGGGCGGTGGCGGCGGCGTCGCGGGAGCCTGCCTGGCCGCCTCCGGCACCCCGATCGAGGTGTACGGCGTCGAGCCGGTCGGCTGCGACTCGCTGGCCCGGAGCCTCGCCGCCGGCCGGCCCACCCCGGTCGTGCCGGCCCCCACCATCGCCGACGGGCTCCGCCCGAGCTGCGTGGGTGACCTGCCGTTCGCGGTGGCGCGGGACGCCGTCCGGGGCGTCGTCCGGGTCGACGACGACGCGATCGCCGACGCGTTCCGGCTGCTCCTGCTGGAGCTGAAGGTGCTCGTCGAGCCGTCCGGGGCGGCCGGGCTCGCCGGCGCGCTGCGGCTCGCGGGCGGCCCCGAGGGCGGGCGGTACCGGACGGTCGGCGTGGTGCTGACCGGCGGCAATGTCGAGGCGGAACTGGTGGCCCGGCTGGCGGGCGCACCCGTCGCCGGCCTCGCTCGGATGGAAGGGGTGGCGGCGTGAGCGCTGCGATTCGGATCGGTGTCCTGTTCGGTGGCCCGTCGGCGGAGCACGAGGTCTCCTGCGCCTCGGCGCTCGGCGTGACCCGGGCACTTGTCGAGCGAGGTCACCAGGTGGTCGCGCTCGGGATCACCCGCGCCGGCGGTCTGCGGCTGGTGCCCGAGCCGGTGCTCGCCGAGCGCTGCGCCAGCGTGGGCGCCGGCCTGGCCATCGACGACCGGCTGCCGGTGACGGGCCCGGCTGTGGAACTGCGGGCCGGGGCGCGCGCCGGAACGGTGGCGGTCACCGCGGCCGACGCGCCCGGCGCGGTGGACGCCGAGCTGGACGTCGTCTTCCCGGTGCTGCACGGCCCGTACGGCGAGGACGGGGTGGTGCAGGGGCTGCTCGAATCGCTCGGGGTGCCGTACGTCGGGTGTGGGATCCTCGCCTCCGCCGTCGGGATGGACAAGGTGGCGATGAAGCGGGCGCTGCGGGCCGAGGGGGTGCCGACCACCCCGCACGTCTGGTTCGATGCGCCGACCTGGCGGGCCGCGGAGGACCCGGAGAAGCTGGTCGTCGGTCTGCGCCGACCGCTGTTCGTCAAGCCCGCCCGGATGGGTTCCTCCATCGGGATCTCCCGGGTGGCCGAGGGCGACGACCTGACGGCGGCGGTCGAGGAGGCGCTCCGGCACGACCACGTGGTGCTGGTCGAGCAGGGCGTGACCGGCCGGGAGCTGGAGTGCGGCGTGCTCGGCGGCTGGCACCCGGAGGCGTCGGCGGTCGGCGAGGTCCGGGTCGAGGGCGGCTGGTTCGACTACCGGCAGAAGTACTTCGGCGACGCCGACCCCATGACCGTCCCGGCGCCGCTGCCCGACGAGGTCACCGAGCGGATCCGGGAGCTGTCCGTGCAGGCGTTCACGGCGATCGGCGGCTGGGGCCTGGCCCGGGTCGACTTCCTCTACGACGAGACGACCGGGGACCTGTTCGTCAACGAGCTGAACACCCTGCCCGGCTTCACGACGCACTCGATGTACCCGAAGGTGTGGGCCGAGTCCGGCGTCGACTACCCCGAGGTGGTGGACCGGCTGGTCGCGCTCGCCTTCACCCGGCACGAGGCCCGGCCGGCGGGTGCACACCCCCGGGGCGGTGCGGCATGATCCTGCTCTCCGATCCCCGGGTCGCCGCCGTGTCCAGCCGGGACGACGGCGAACCGCTGGTCGACCTGCGGGAACTGCCGGAGCTGCGGCTGGACACCCGGGCCGCCGACCCCGCCGGGGCGTACGCCCGGGTGCGGCGCGGGGTCGCGGACCGGTTGCTGGCCGCGCAGCGCGCGCTGCCGGCCGGCCTGCGCCTCCTGGTCGTCGAGGGGTACCGGCCGTACCGGGCGCAGCTCGACATCTTCACCGGCTACCGGGACGAGCTGCGCCGGCGCTACCCGGACTGGCCGGCGGACCGGCTGCACCGGGAGACCACCAAGTTCGTCTCGCCGGTCGAGGTGGCGCCGCACAGCACCGGTGGGGCGGTCGACCTCACCCTGTGCGACGCCGACGGGATCGAGCTGGACATGGGCACGGCCCTCGACGCCACCCCCGAGGAGAGCGCCGACGCCTGCTTCACGGCGGCCCGGCACATCCCGGTGAGCGCGTGGCGCAACCGGCAGGTCCTGGTGGCCGCGCTCAGCGGTGCGGGGCTGGTGAACTACCCCACCGAGTGGTGGCACTGGTCCTACGGCGACCGCTACTGGGCGCTGCTCACCGGAGCGCCACACACCCGTTACGGTCCGCTGTGATCGGCCGCCCCGACTGAACGGTCCGGCCCTCCCGTCCGTACCAGGCGTCGAACGAGACCACCGGACGACGGGAGAGACAACGTGAGGGTGCAGCGCAAGCACGTGCTGGCGGCGACCGTGGCACTGGCCGCCTCGGCGGTCGTCGCGGTGGGCACGGGGATGGGGTTCGCGGAGACCACCCCGGCCGGGCAGTCGGCCTGTGCGGGGTCGGTGACCTTCTCGGCGGAGGGCGGGGCGCCGGCGGCCACCAGCGACCGCTTCCCGGTGGGCACCCGGCTGCGGGTGACCAACCTGGACAACCGCAAGGTCGCGACCGTCACGGTGACCGGCCCGTCGGGCAGCTGCGTGCTGCTCAACGCGGCGGCCATGGACCTGGTCCGCGAGCCGGGCAAGAACGTCATCCGCCGCAACCTGGTGGAACGCCTCGACGGCGGCGCGCCGGCGGCCGGCGCGGCCGGGCCGGGCGGCGCGGCTCCGATCGGTGAGGCCCGGCCGGGCAACGCCCGGCCCGGCGGCGCGCCCGCCAGCGTCTGCGGCGGGGCGATCACCTTCTCCGCCGAGGGCGGGGCGCCGGCCGCCACGAGCGGGCAGTTCCCGGTGGGCACCCGGCTGCGGGTGACGAACCTGGACAACGGCAGGGCGGCGACCGTGACCGTCACCGGGCCGTCGGGAAGTTGCGTGCTGCTCAACGCCGCGGCCATGGACCTGATCCGGGAGCCGGGCAAGAACCTGGTCCGCCGCAACGTGGTGGAGCTGCTGCGCTGACCGCGCCCGGTCCGGCGCCGGGTGGAACGCCGGGGCGGCTGCCCCGGGGCGTTCCACCCGGCCGGGCCGCTCAGGCGATCCGGCGGAGCCGGCGTACGGCGAGGTAGAGCAGGAGGGCGGCGAGGGCGACGAAGATGCCGGTCTCGATCCACTGGAACAGCCAGAACCGGTCGGCCGGCTGGTAGAGCTCCCAGTTGTAGGAGCCGGGTCCGGCGCCGATGTCAGCCCCGCAGCGGCGGCCGTCCGGTCCCTGGCCACCCGGCGGGCACATGATCCGGGTGTCGGCCGCCACCATCTTCCCGTCGGCGTCGCGCACACCGTTGGCGAGGACCCAGTTCCCCCGGGACTCCTGCAGCGGTTCGGCCCCCTCGATCGGGAAGGTGCGGGTGAGGGCGGGCTGGTAGTGCGGTCTGGCCAGGATCGCCACCGCCGCCCGAACCCCGATGAACGCGGCCAGGGTGACACCCATGGCGGGCAGCATCCGGCGCCACAGGGTGCCGGCGAAGATGCCGAGCGCCACCGCGAAGAGGGTGTAGCCGATCGGGGCGATGCCTTGCAGGTCGAAGACGATGAAGCCGAGGCGGCCCTCATGCGCGGCCTGGGTCAGCGGGCTGACCCACCAGGCCATGCCCAGTCCGTAGCCGATGGCCAGGGTCACCGTGACCACGACGGCCAGACCGAACTTCACCAGGGCCCACCGCGTCCGGCCGACGCCCTGCGTCCAGGCGAACCGGTGCGTGCCGTGCTCCACCTCCCGGGCGACCAGCGGGGCGCCCCAGAACAGACCGACGAGCACCGGCAGGACGACGAGCAGGACCGCCACCAGGTTCAAACTCTGGTACTGGTTGGTGAATCGGCGGAACCCCGACTCACAGCCATCCGCGGTGGCCTGGTCGACCCCCGGACGCGCCAGCTGACTGACGCAGTCCGGCAGCCCGAGCTCGGTGAAGCTGTGCCGCATCGACAGGCCGATCGGGATCATCAGGGCCGCGAGCGCGGCGAACCCGAGGAGGGTGAAGAGCAGCTGCTTGCGGTGCTGCCGCCAGGCCAGCCAGATCATGCCGGCACCTCCCAGGCCGCGTGGCTCGTGGTCGTCTCGCCCTCGGCGAGGTGCGCCAGTACGAGGTCCTCCAGCGTCACGTCGTGCACCGTCCACTCCGGAGCAAGGACCTCGCCGGTCGTACGGACCAGCAGCGTCGACTGCCGGGCCGTGTGACTCGCCCGAACCACGGCGTCGACCCCCTCGATCGGTTCGCCGCCGTGCCGGGGCCCGACCAGCTGGCGGTGTCCGGCGATCAGGTCGTCGACCGCGCCCACCAGGTGCACCCGGGCGGCCTGCAGCACGACCAGGTAGTCGCAGACCCGCTCCAGGTCGGCCAGCAGGTGCGAGGAGAGCAGCACGGTCGTCTCGGAGTCGGCGACGCTGCCCATCAGCGACTGCAGGAACTCCCGGCGCGCCAGTGGATCGAGGCTGGCGACCGGTTCGTCGAGAAGCAGCAGCCGGGGTCGCTTCGCGAGTGCGAGCGCCAGCGCGACCTGCGCCCGCTGGCCGCCGGACAACTTGCCGACGGGCAGCTTCGGCGGGATGCCGAGCTGGGCCAGCCGGTTGCGGGCGAGAGCCCCGTCCCAGCGCTTGTTCATCCGGCGGCCCACCTCCACCAGTTCGGCCGCGGTGAAGTCCCGGTAGAGCGGGGTGTCCTGGGCGACGAAGCCGATCTCGGGCAGCACCGACGGGTTGGCGTACGGCGCTTCGCCGAAGATCCGCACCGAGCCGGCGTCCGGCCTCAGCAGGCCGACCGCGAGGTGCAGCAGGGTGCTCTTACCAGCACCGTTGGGGCCGACGAGGGCGGCGATCCGCCCGGCGGGCAGGCGCAGCGAGCAGTCCCGCAGCGCCCAGGTTCTCCCGTACCGTTTGCCGAGCTGCTCGGCCTCCAGCGCGATCTCCATCAGCTGTCCTCTCATCCTGCTGAGGCGGGTTCGGCGCGCGTCGTGCCGGCCCGCATGGTGGTCTCGACCAGGGCGGTGACGTCTTCCGGGGTGAGCCCGGCGGCGCGGGCGCGGTGCAGCCAGGCCACCAGCTCCTCGCGGAGCTCGGCCTGATCGGCCAGCGACGAGCCGGCGAGGGTCCGGCGGACGAAGGTGCCGACGCCGGGGCGTCCCTCGACCAGGCCTTCGATTTCCAGCTCGCGGTACGCCTTCAGCACCGTGTTCGGGTTGATGGCCAGCGACTGCGCGACGTCGCGGACCTTCGGCAACTGGTCGCCAGCCGTCAGCAGCCCCACCCGCAGGGCCTGTTTGACCTGCTGGATCAGCTGCACATAGGTGTTCACCTTGGACCGGCCGTCCAGTACGAACTCGATCACGCGACGCCCTTCTATTGTCCTACGACAGTAAGACTATAGAACAGGATCCGCCGTCGTGGGGTCTCTCGACGGGAGTGTCGGGGGCGGGGCCTAGCGTGCCGAGCGTGGGCATCCTGACCGAATACTTCGCGGCCACCCCGGAGCGGGCGCGGGCCGCCGCCGCGACCGGACCGGACGACGAGCTGGATCCACTGCGCTGCAAGAACGTCGAGCCGTTCGTGCTGGGCGGCGCGTTGTGGGAGGCGATCCGCGCGGGACGGCTCGGGTCGCCGCGCGCCGGGCTGCACGCCGGCGGGGAGCGGATCGACGGCCACGACGACGAGGGGCCGTACCTCATCCGGCTGGCGCCGGACTTCGTCGCCGAACTGGCGGCCCTGCCGGACGAGCGCCTGCGGCCGGTCGCCGCGCAGTGGCGCACCGCCGAGGAGTGGCTGGGCGAGCCGGAGGTCGACCCGCTGGTCGAGCTGGTCGCCGAGCTGCGCCGGGTCGCGCGTGCTGCCGGCGCGGACGGGCTCGACGCCTACTGCTGGATGTGCCTGTAGGCGGGGGACGGGTGGAACACCACGGGCGGCACCTGGGGGGGATCGACACCCGTGGTGTTCCACGATCGAGGGCTGACCCCGGTCAGCCGAAGGCGGCCTCCAGGATGTCCAGACCGCGGGCCAGTTCGTCGTCGGAGATGACGAGCGGGGGCAGGAAGCGCAGCACATTGCCGTACGTACCGCAGGTCAGGGTGAGCAGCCCGGCCGCGTGGCAGGCCGCCGAGATCGCCGCCGTGGCGGCCGGGTCCGGGGTCAGCGTGCCGGGCTGGACGATCTCCACGGCGAGCATCGCGCCACGGCCACGCACCTCGGCGACGCGCGGGTCGCGGGCGGCGATCGCGCGCAGCCGGTCGACCATCACCGTGCCGATCCGCCGGGCGGCGGCGGCCAGGTCCAGCTCGTGCATGGTCTCGACGGCCGCGAGCGCGGCCGCGCAGGCGATCGGGTTGCCCCCGTACGTTCCGCCGAGGCCGCCCACGTGCACCGCGTCCATCAGCTCCGCCCGGCCGGTGACCGCGGCGAGCGGCAGCCCGCCCGCGATGCCCTTGGCCAGGGTGATCAGGTCCGGCTCCACGCCCTCGTGCTGACAGGCGAACCAGTCGCCGGTCCGGCAGAACCCGGTCTGGATCTCGTCGGCCACGAACACCACGCCGGTGGCGGTCGCCCACTCGCGCAGCGCCGGCAGGAACCCCTCGGCCGGCACCACGAAACCGCCCTCGCCCTGGATCGGCTCGATCAGCAGCGCCGCCACGTTCTCCGCGCCGACCTGCTTCTCCACCATCTCGATCGCCCGGGCCGCCGCGGTCGCCCCGTCGAGGCCGCCGTCGCGCAACGGGTACGACATCGGCACCCGGTAGACCTCACCGGCGAACGGCCCGAACCGGTGCTTGTACGGCATGTTCTTCGCGGTCAGCGCCATGGTCAGGTTGGTCCGGCCGTGGTACGCGTGGTCGAAGACCACCACCGCCGGCCGCCCCGTGGCGTGCCGGGCGATCTTCACGGCGTTCTCCACCGCCTCGGCGCCCGAGTTGAACAGCGCCGAGCGCTTCTCGAAGTCACCCGGCGTCAGCGCGTTGAGCTGCTCGCAGACCGCCACGTACGACTCGTAGGGCGCAACCATGAAACAGGTGTGCGTGAAGCGCTCGACCTGCGCCCGGACCGCCTCGACCACCCGCGGCGCGGAGTTGCCCACGTTGGCCACCGCGATGCCGGCCGCGAAGTCGATCCACTCCCGCCCGTCGACGTCGGTGATCGTGCCGCCGCCCGCGCGGTCGACGTAGGAAGTGATCGTGCTGCCGACACCGCGGGCCACCGCCGCCCCACGGCGCTTGTGCAGTTCCTCGCTCGACAAGGCTCAGCCCTCGATGTTGTGCATGACGTGCTTGATCCGGGTGTAGTCCTCCAGGCTGTAGACCGAGAGGTCCTTGCCGTGCCCGGAGTGCTTGAAACCGCCGTGCGGCATCTCCGAGACGAACGGGATGTGCGTGTTCACCCAGACGCAGCCGAAGTCCAGCCGGCGCGTCATCCGCATGGCCCGGCCGTGGTCCTTCGTCCACACCGAGGCGGAGAGGCCGTAGTCCACACCGTTGGCCCAGCGCACCGCCTCGTCCTCGTCGGAGAAGCGCTGCACGGTGATGACCGGCCCGAACACCTCGTCCTGGATGATCTCGTCGGCCTGACGGACCCCGGACACCACGGTCGGCGCGTAGAAGTAGCCGCGCTCGCCGAGCTGGGAGCCGCCGGTCTCGACGTTCGCGTGGTCCGGCAGCCGGTCCACGAACCCGCGTACCCGGCCGAGCTGGTTGGCGTTGTTCAGCGGACCGTAGAGCACATCCTCGTCGTCCGGCGCGCCGGTCTTCGTGTTGCGGGCCTGCTCGGCGAGGGCGGCCACGAAGTCGTCGTGGATGCCCGGCCCGGCCAGCACCCGGGTGGCGGCCGTGCAGTCCTGACCGGCGTTGAAGTAGCCGCCCACCGCGATGGCCTCGGCCGCCGCCGCCACGTCCGCGTCGTCGAAGATCACCACCGGGGCCTTGCCGCCCAGCTCCAGGTGGGTCCGCTTGAGGTCCGGGGCGGCCGCCGCGGCGACCTCCATGCCGGCCCGCGTCGACCCCGTGATCGAGACGAACTGCGGGGTCGGGTGCGACACCAGCGCCCGGCCGGTGTCCCGGTCGCCGCACACCACGTTGAACACGCCCGGCGGGAGGAACTCCGACGCGATCTCGGCCAGCAGCAGCGTCGACACCGGCGTGGTGTCGGAGGGCTTCAGCACCACCGTGTTGCCCGCCGCCAGGGCCGGGGCGATCTTCCAGACCGCCATCATGAGCGGGTAGTTCCAGGGCGTGACCTGGGCGCAGACGCCGATCGGCTCCCGCCGCACATACGAGGTGTGCCCGGCCAGGTACTCGCCGGCCGAGCGCCCCTCCAGCAGGCGGGCGGCGCCCGCGAAGAACCGGAACTGGTCCACCGCCGGCGGCAGCTCCTCGTCGGCCGTGAGCTGGCGGGGCTTGCCCGTGTTGCGGACCTCGGCGTCGACCAGCTCGGCCGCCCGGGACTCCACGGCGTCGGCGAGCTTCAGCAGGGCCTTCTGCCGCTCGCCCGGGGTGGCGTCCCGCCAGCCCTCGAACGCGGCGGCGGCCGCCTTCATGGCCGCGTCCACGTCCGCGGCCCCGGAAACCGGCGCCTGGGCGAAGACCTCGCCGGTGCACGGGTCGATCAGGTCGGCGAAGCCGCCGTCCACCGGGTCGACGTACTCGCCGTTGACGAAGTTGCGCAGCTGCTGCTGATCGCTCATCAGGTGTCTCCGAGGGGTGGCCGGGGCGAAGGTCAGCGGAGGTTATCGCAATCTGACTGCCATCTTGGCTACTAAATCCGAGGCAGACAAGGGTTTGAGCAACTGTTTCCGCGCGGCCTTGCGTGGTCTACGCTGCGCAGCGTGGAGCCGAGAGCCTTCTATGTCGCCGGCCGCCCCGCCCACGGCGAGGGCGAGCTCACCGTCACCCACCCGTACGACGGCCGCACGGTCGGGCGTACCACCCTCGCCACGCCCGACCAGGTCGAAGCCGCCGTCGCGGCAGCCGCCGGCGTGGCGGCGGCGGCCGCGGCCCTGCCCGCGCACGTCCGCGCGGCCGCCCTCGACCACGTCTCCCGGCGGCTGGCCGACCGGGCCGACGAGGTCGCCGCGCTGATCACCGCCGAGAACGGCAAGCCGGTGAAGTGGGCGAAGGCCGAGGTGGGCCGCGCGGTCTCCACCTTCCGCTGGGCGGCCGAGGAGGCCCGGCGCTTCTCCGGCGAGCTGCAACGCCTCGACACCGACCCGGCGGCCACCGGCCGGATCGCACTGGTCCGGCGGGTGCCCCGCGGCCCGGTCCTGGGGATCGCCCCGTTCAACTTCCCGCTCAACCTCGTCGCGCACAAGGTCGCCCCGGCCATCGCCGTCGGCGCACCCATCGTCGTCAAGCCGGCCCCGGCCACCCCGCTCTCCGCGCTGCTGCTCGGCGAGATCCTGGCCGAGACTGACCTGCCCGAGGGCATGTTCTCGGTGCTGCCGCTGCCCAACGAGCGCGCCGCCGAACTGGTCGCCGACCCCCGGCTGCCCGTCGTGTCGTTCACCGGGTCCGGGCCGGTCGGCGCGGCCATCCGCCGGGCCGCCCCCGACAAGCACGTCACCCTCGAACTCGGCGGCAACGCCGCGGCGGTGATCTGCGAGGACTGGTCGTCCGACGGGGACCTGACCTTCGCCGCGCACCGCATCGCCACCTTCTCCAACTACCAGGCCGGCCAGTCGTGCATCGCCGTCCAGCGGGTGTACGTGCACGAATGGCTCTACGACGGCTTCCTGCCCCGGCTCGTCGCGGCCGTCGAGGAGCTGCGCACCGGCGACCCCGCCTCCGAACTGACCGACGTGGGCCCGCTGGTGTCCGTCGAAGCCGCCGAACGCGTCGAGGCCTGGGTCGACGAGGCGGTCGCCGCCGGGGCCACCATCGAGGTCGGCGGGCGCCGGGACGGCGCCACCTACCCGCCCACCGTGCTCAGCGGAGTGCCGTCGTCGGCCAAGGTGTGCACCGAGGAGGTGTTCGGGCCGGTGCTGGTGGTCGCCCCGGTCACCGACGCCCAGGCCGCGTTCACCGCGGTCAACGACTCGGCGTACGGGTTGCAGGCCGGCGTGTTCACCCACAACCTGCAGACCGCGTTCCTCGCGGCCCGGACGCTCGAGGTCGGCGGGGTGATCGTCGGGGACGTGCCGTCCTACCGGGCCGACCAGATGCCGTACGGCGGGGTGAAGGGCTCGGGCGTGGGGCGGGAGGGGCTGCGCAGCGCCATGGACGACTACACCGAGCCGCGGGTCATGGTGCTGACCGGCGTGAAGCTCTGACGCGCCTCACCAGGTGCCGTCGTCGCGGACCCGGGCGGGAGCGCGACCGAGCAGCAGGGTGGTGAGGGCGGCGTCGATGTCGGGGCCGAGGAACCATTCGCCGGCCTGATCGAGCGCGAAGATCCGGCCGTGCTCGTCGACGGCGATGATGCTCTCCTGCCGCTCGCTGCCGAGCGGGAACAGCCGGACACCGAGCACCGCCCCGAAATCGGCGAGGGTGTCGGCGGTGTGGGCCATCTTGCGGGGACGGATGTCGAACCGGGAGATCCACACTTCCTCGCCCGGCCCTTGTCGCGCACCGACCAGGCCGGGAAAGGCGGTGATGGTTTCCAACGCGGCCGGAAAGGCGTGGTGTGTGTGCCGGCTCCCGCTGACCTCCGTGACCTTCTGGACGGAGGCGGCGGCTGACACCTCGTCGCCGAAGTGCGGCTGCCAGCCGGCGACCACGAGGGCGTTCGCCACCTCGGTCGGAAACCGGCCGGGTTCGGGGTCGTTCTGCGGCTCCGCGTGCCACTCCTCGGCGTAGGCCAGTTCGGGCCAGGGGAGGACGTTGAAGTGCACCAGGAATCTGATGCAGGACTCGCAGCGGAGTTCGCCCGGGCCGCCGGCCGGGTCCCCCGGTTCCCGGATACGGAAGGACCCCATCCGGGCCTTGCCGAGAAGTGATCTGGCCTCTTCCAGGCCGAGCGGGGTGCGACCGGCGGACGTCAGTGCGTGGTCATGATCGTGCAGGACGTCGGAGACGACGATCATCTCGGCGTGCCGCTCGCCGCCGCGGACCAGGTGGCCGGCGGGCAGCCCGTCCAGATAGGACACGACAAGCGGATGGTGGCGCAGCTCGACGTCGCCCTTGGCGCCGTGCGCGACGTGCGTGCGACCGTCGACGGTGAGGTGGGCCGCGGCGCCGGGCGTGGGCAACCGCGTGATCCCCCGGAGCAGTTGGCCGGCCGGGTCGACGGTGCGCGGTGCCCGCGGCGCGGCCTGTCGGCGCTGCCGGAACATCTGCTCGACGGCGGCGGTCGGCACGCGTGGCCAGGTCGACAGCTCGCCGGTCTCCTTGTCGATGACCGTGGTCGGCAGGTCACCGGGGAGGGCCCGGGCCTCGGGGGCCACCGTGGACGTGACCAGGTAACCCAGGTCGAACTCCTCGACGAACGGCGTGCACGGGAATCCCAGGCGCTCAGAATCCCGGCGGGCCCAGACGGCGGCGAGTTCCTCGACCTGCTGTCGTTCGATCACAGCCTGAAGTTACCGGACCCCACGGATTCCGTGGCGCCCGGTATGGTCGGCCCTACTGACGGTGACGGAAGGGGAGCGGCGGTGGCCGAGAGCGCGGACCGGGATGCGAACCGCGCGCTGCGTGCGCGGTTCGACGAGGTGTACGGCCAGTACCAGCGACTTCGGTCTGGTTTGGACGAACTGCAGATCAGGCTCGCGGAGCTGCGGGTGACCGAGCGCTCCGACGACGGGCAGGTGACGGCGGTCGTGGGCGCCCGCGGCGAGCTGATCAGCGTCGAGGTCGCTCCCTCGGTGTTCCGCGACCGGGACGCCTCCGCGCTCAGCCGGAAGATCACCGACACCGTCCTGCGGGCGTCCCGCGCCGCGGTCACCGCGACCCGTGAGCTGGTCGCCGGCTACCTGCCGCCCGGCTCGCCGTCGGTGGAGTTCCTGCGTACCCATGACTTCGGGGCATTGCTGGGCCGGGCCGACGCCGTCCTGTCCCGCGGCGAGTGACCGCATGTCCGGCGGGGAGATCTGGCTGGACCCGGACCGGGCCCGGCGCGGCGGTGCCGACCTGGCCCTGGCCGGTGAGGCGGTCACCGCCTCCCGGCACGAGGCGGGCGACCCGATCGCGGCGGCCGGCGCGCAGCGCCCGTGGGGTCGGGACGACATCGGCGCCGCCTTCGACAGGCACTACCAGGGCTACGCGGAGACCCTGCTGCGCGCCTGGGAGATTCTCGGCCGGTCCCTCGAAGGGCTGGGCGCCGACGTGGTGCGTTCCGTCGTCGCCACGGTCGAGACCGACCTGACCAACGCCCGCCAGATCGGCGGGATCCCGCACCAGCAGCACAACCCGCACCGGCCCTGGCGCTGACCACCGGAGGATCCGCGCGTGAGCACGCTGCCCAGCCCGATCCCGCACCCGCTCGACTACTGCCCCTGGGACGTGCCCGGCTGGATCTACGAGGCGCTGGACTGGGTCGTCGGCGTCGAGTGGCCGGAGGGCAACGAACGGGCCGTCTGGGACCTGGCCGACCAGTGGTACGGCGTCACCGACGTCCTGGCCGGCCCGCTGAACGACGCCACGACCGCTGCCGACGAGGTCCGCAGCGGATATGGCGGCGTCGGCCTGGTGGCGCAGGCGTTCGACATCGCCTGGGGCAAGGTCGCCGAGGGGGAGGACGCGCCGCTGCACGTCCTCGTGGCGGCGACCGGCGAGCTGGGCAAGCTGGTCGACTCGTGCGGCTGCGACATCGAGGGCGCCAAACTCGAGGCCTGGATCGAGCTGGGCATCCTGGTCGTCGAGCTGCTCTCGCTCGCGGTGGCCACGGTCCTGACCATGGGCGCCGCCTCGCCGGCGGCCGGCGCCGCCATCACGGCCAGCCGCGTCGCCGTGCAGCAGATCTTCAAGCGGCTGGTGGCCCAGCTGGCCCATAAAGCCGTCAAGGAGGGGTTGAAGGAGGCCGGCGAGCGGGCCGCCAAGGAGGTCGTCAAGAGTGGCGCCCGCGGACTCGCCCGCCGGGCCGTGCTGGCCGGACTGGTCGAGGCGGGGCAGGAGGCCGGCACCAGCCTGGCGACGCAGGCGTACCAGAACTCCACGGGCCGGCGTGACGGCCTGGACCTGACCGACGTGGGCATGTCGGGGCTCGGTGGCTTCGCCGGTGGGGCGGCGGCGCCGCTGGCCGGCCTCGGGCGGCACGCGCACGAGGGGTTTGCCCGGATCGGGGAGCACTTCGGGCGGGAGATGGCCGGCGAGACCCTGGCCGAGAGCGCGGCGGGGCTCGCCACCGGTCAGGACCTGTCGCTGGAGGACATCGCCCGTGCCGCGGCCTCCGGCGTCAGCGGCTCCGCCACCGCGCAGGCCGACAGCGCACTGCATCACCGGCTCGACGAGAAGCTGGCCGGTCTGCCCGCGCAGCCGGTGGACCTGGGGCTCCCGCCGTCCGCCGGCGCCATTCCCTCCCAGCGGATGCCGGACCCGGTCACGCTCCCCGGAGATCCCGGCCCGGTGCCTCATCCCGGAACGGCCGAATCCGCCTCGGCGTCGAACCCTCCGTCTTCGCTCGTCGGCGACGGGCCTCCGGCGCACCTCCCATCCGTCGGCGTTGCGGCGGGCGTCGGCGCGACCCCGGCTCACCGGGTGGACGTGGCGGTGACGACCGACCCTCCGACCGCGGACGCGACGACGAGCGCAGCGCGGGCCTCGGCTGGGCCGACGCTCTCGGCCGTGGCCGTCGAAACGCCCGTTGCCGGGGCGCCCGGTTCCGACACCGCCGAGCCGACGTCCGGTCCGGTCAAGACCTCCGGGCTGCCCGGCGTCGGCACGCCGACCCAGACCGCGCCGATGCAGGCGGCGGCCCCGCCGACCGTGGTCGGCCCGCCTGCCGCCGTTGCCCCACCCGCGCACGGGCCGATACCGGCGCCCGCGGACCAGACACCGGTGGGCACCACGACCGGGCAGGTCGGTTCGCTGGCCGCCCCGTCGGCGCACCCGAACCCCGCACCGGTCGCTGGCCCAGGGCCGGGGGCATCGGTCAGCGGACCCGACCCCCGGCCTGTGCCGAACCCCCGCTTTCCTCTGCTGGAGGCGCTGGCCCCACCGCGTCCCGCGTCCGACCCTCCGCCGACACTGCCCGGCCCCTCTGACCCGCCGCCACCGCGCCGGATGACCCCCCAGGAACGGGCGGCGCGACTCACCGCCGATCGGGAGGCCCTCGACAGGCGTCGCTACCACGGCTATCTCCGGTCGCAGCGGGAGTGGTACGAGGAGAGCCGCCGCCAGCAGCGGGCGGACTGGCTTCGCGAGCGCGCTGACTACCACGAGGAGCGGGCAAGCGACTGGGGAGCACAGGCCACCGAGTTCGATCGCGCCGGCCGGGACCTGGCCGCCGCCCGGTGGTATCGGGAGGCGCGCGAAGCCAGCATCGAGGCCCTCGAACTGCGTGAGGAGGCGCAGCGTGTCCTCGCCGGGTCGGTGGTGCCGGCCGAGGTGATGGTCGAGGACGACGTCGACTTCTACCGGATCAATGACGATGTCGCCGACCTCGCGCTGGGTGCCGTCGAGACGGCGGACCACTCGGCGCTCACCGGCGACGGCCGTCCACCACCCATCGACCGCTCGCGCCGGTACGGCATGCGGGGCGGCCTCCGGCCACCGCTCGCGCTGCACCAGACCGACCTGGAGCGCCAGATGCCGCGGCACCCCGACGGCAGGGTGGTGCGGACCGCCGACCCCCGCCGGGGCGGGTGGTTCCGGCTGGCGAACGACGGCGGACCCGCGGCGGACGCCACCCGGGGCATCAACTGCCTGGACTGCACGTTGTCGCTCTTCGAGACCTGGATGCACGGCCGGCCGCGGGTCTCCGCGCCGCGTACCTTCGACGGCTACCTCCTGGGGGACGTCCATCGCCCGGTGGGCGGTGAGGCGGACGGCCCGCGTCGGGTCGAGGAGACCACCGGCGGGCGGTTCCAGAATCTCTGTCCCGCCGCCCTGCCGGGCGTCCCCGACCACGAGACGCGTCGGGTGGTCGAGGGCGGTTACCGCGATCTGCACGGGCAGCTCCTGGCGGGCGGCCACGGCAGCTACGCGTTCCTCATCACCACCTACGAGGGCGGGGGATCCCACGCCTGGGTGGCGCTGAACCAGGACGGCTCGGTCCTCTACCTGGACCCGCAGACCGGCCGGATGAGCAGGCATCCGCTCTACACCCACAGTGGTGTCCGCGACCCACACAACGTGGTGGGCGTCGACGCGCTGGTGCTCGGTCCCGACGGTAATCCGATGCCGCTCGCGGGCCGGCCGCCGGGCGACTACAACGTCCTGCCCGACCCGGTGGAACCATCGCCGCCGCCCCGACCAGTCGAACCACCACCCCCGCCGGCGCCCGACGATGGCGACTCGCCGGACTTCAACCACGTCCACCTGCTCGGCGAAACCACCACCTTCCACCACCGGCCGGACGGCACCTCGTTCCCCGGCAGCGCTCCGGACACCGAGCCGGAAGCGATCCGGACGCGGAACGCGCACCGTGACGCGCACGCCGACCGGATCGCCGCCGGGCTGTACGTGCGGGACGCACTGGCCGCGAGCGGCAGCCTGGACGAGGTCTTCGCCGCCGGGGTGACGCCGGTCGAGCTGGCGCAACACGCCGACGGGCCGACGCTGCAACGGCTGGTGCCGGAACTGGATCCGGCGGCGGCCGGTGACCTGACGCGACTGCTCGCCGACCCGCGGGTCAGGCAGATGCTCGACCACACCTGGGAGGCGCCACCCCGACACGAGGGACTGCTGGCCGAGACCCTGGTACGGCAGCTCGCGCAGCGCCCCGACCTGGTCCGGATGATCCTCTCGACACCGGAACTCGCCAACTCGCTGACCGCCCGTCCGATCACCCTCCACCACCTGGCCAGCCACCAAGAGGCGATCGACGTGCTGGGCGACGTCCTGAACGACATCGCAACTCATGGGCCCGGCGCTGTAATCACGCCGAAGGCGACGAAGCCACTACCGACACCCGTCACCGAGGACCAGCGCCGGATCGCTGCTGCAATCGCGAGTCGCGGACAATCGAACATCCAGCTGGGGTTCGACGACTCACGGCGTGACGACGAGACCTACCGGCTCGCCTACGTCGATCAGCTCTATGTCGATGCGACTGTGGCGCAACAGGAACTAACCGAACTTGCCATCGCTGTTGCCGGGGACGATGGGCAACCCGACTGGAGAACAGAGCCGAAGAGCAGGGAACGGGTGCTGGACAAGCTCGTGGAGTATGAGAACGATGCGGCCCAGCTGAAGGATCTGGCTGGCGCCAAGGTGCAGTTCCGTCGACTCGATGACATCTATCGATCATTGGACCGACTGTCCGCCGACCCGGACGTGGTGATCCTCCATATCAAGGACCGATTCCTCAAGCCGCAGCAGAGTGGCTATCGCGATGTGCTGTTGAACCTCCGCATGTCCAATGGTCATGTTGCGGAGCTTCGGCTACACCTGAATTCGCTCGACGAGATCGCGGAGTGGGAGCATGCCCTGTACGAGGTTCGACGTGATCTTGAGGTGATTTCCGAAGCTGACGGTCGACCATTGACGGAACGTGAGCGAGCTCTCCGGGACGGACTGTTGCGACGGGCGCAGGACATCTATTGGCGAGCACTGAATGAGACGACCGGGGAGGCGCCACCGCAATGAGTCAGCAGAGAGGCTTGACCCTGCCGAGATTTTTCAACTACTACGAGTCCCCTCTGAAGCTGGTCGAAACCAGCGACGGCGGCGTTGCTGGATGGCGGCTGTCCAAGGACACAGGTGGCTGGAAGGCTGCGAACAACCTGATCGACAAGGTGTTCTTCGTTGGAGGAGATGAGGTCAACGAGATATCGCGCGAGGAGTTCGTTCAGCTCACGGAGCATGACCGTGGCCGCTACCTCCGTGGTGAGGGGCCGGTCTTTGCTCTTTACGAGACCGTGAGGGCGATCGAGGAGACCTTGGGCCGTGAGCGCCGCTACCCGACCTTGGAGGAGCAGGCGCTGATCAGGGGGATTCGGCGGCGGACGTTTGTGATGTTCGAGGAGCAGCTTCAGCAGGCCGGTGATCCGGGCGCAGACCCCACCATCGCCACCGCCGCCTCCTGACCCCGCCGGCAAAATGCCTTGCCGGCCGCCGTCCCAGGGCGAGAAGGTCCGGGCATGTCTGACGCGGGTACCGATGCCGACCGGCCCACTCCTCAGTTCGCCTGGTCGAACATGTTCGTCAAGCCGGAGGACGACCCCCGTTCGGAGGGCGGGTTCGACGACGAGCTGAGCATCCTGGTCAACTACCTGCGGGACCAGCGCCTCACCCTGGAACTCAAGTGCGCGGGCCTCGACGCCGAGCAGTTGGCCCGGCGGTCGGTCCCCCCGTCGCCCATGTCGCTGCTGGGGTTGGTCCGGCACATGGCGGAGGTGGAGCGGGGCTGGTTCCGCCGCACCATGGCGGGCGAGGACGCACCGCGGATCTGGCGGCACCAGGCGGACCGGGACGCCGACTTCCACGGCGCGGTGGGTGACCCGGCCGTGGTCGAGCAGGCCTGGGCGGCCTGGCGGGAGGAGGTCGCGTACGCGGAGCGGTTCGTCGCCTCGGCCCCGAACCTGGACGTCAAGGGGCGGCACGGTGACGGGGAGATCTCGCTGCGGGAGCTGCTGGTGCACATGATCGAGGAGTACGCCCGGCACAACGGCCACGCGGACCTGCTGCGTGAGCTGATCGACGGCCGCATCGGCCAGTGACCCGGACAGGGTTGGCTACGGTGGGGCGATGACGGGCGCCGAGGCCGACGCCGACCGGACGTACCACCGGTCCGGCCGGCCGAATCCGGGCCGGGGCGCCGGGCCGTACTGCGGTCGCGACGCCGACCGGGGGGACGGCCGGCCGTGACGGGCGGTGGAGTGCCGTACCGCCCGCCGGCCGACGTGGCGGAGGCGTTGCGCGTACAGGAGGAGTTGCGGTCGCGGGTCGACCTGGTGGGGCCGGGGCCGACGGCGCCCGCGACGGTCGCCGGGCTGGACGTCGCCTACGCCGAGAGCGGTGACCGGCTCGCGGCGGCCGTCACCGTGCTGGACGCGGCCACGCTCGCCGTGGTGGACGAGGCGGTGAGCGTGGGCCGGCCGGCGTTCGACTACGTGCCGGGGCTGTTCGCCTTCCGTGAGCTGCCGGCCTTGCTGTCGGCCCTGGACCGGTTGACGGCCCGGCCGGAAGTGTTGATCTGCGACGGGCACGGGTTGGCGCATCCGCGCCGGTTCGGGCTGGCCTGCCACCTCGGGCTGGTGACCGGGCTGCCCTCGATCGGGGTGGCGAAGACGCCGCTGGTCGGGGTCTGGGACGAGCCGGCGCCGGAGCGGGGCGCCTGGACGCCGCTGCGCGACGGCGGTGAGGTGGTGGGTCGGGTGCTGCGGACCCGCGACGGGGTGAAGCCGGTGTTCGTCAGCGTCGGGCACCGGATGAGTCTGGACAACGCGGTCGACCGGGTGCTGGCGTCGACATCCCGGTACCGGCTGCCGGAGACGACCCGCACGGCCGACCGGCTCTGCCGCCGGGCCCTTACCGAAGACTTCCGGACCGCCGCGCCGGCCGACGAGGGCGATCCGGCCGCGAGCGCCTGACGGCCGGCCGCCGCACCCGGCCCGGCCCGATCGTGCAGGCGGCGGTGTGAATCTTGGACGGTTGTCGTTCGTACCGCGTGGGTAAGTGTCCAAGATTCCCGCCGCGTCGCCGGCCATCGGCGATGGTGACTCCGGCCGTGGACGGCCGGATTTGATCATGCGGGCGGGTCGGGTCGCGTCGAGGATGGAGCGGGTGTCGCGGGGGTGTCGCGGCACACATGCGGGGTGCTCGATGGGCAGGTGCCACTCGGGGCCGGTAGTAACCTGACCGGCGGATCCCGTCCGGGGCGGAAGCGGTGAGGTGGAGATGTCGGTGAGGCGACACGCGGCGCGGTGGGCCACGGTCGGTGTGATGCTGGGCGGCCTGGTGGCCGGCGCGGCGTCCCCGGCGCTGGCCGCTGACGACCGGGTGGAGGTGCGCTCGGCGAGCCGCTTCACGGCCGGTGGCTCGGCGGGCACGGTGGCGGTCGAGGTGCGCAAGCGCACCGACGGCTGCGTACTGCTCCGCACCGCGCTGGGGCTGCGGCTCGACGGCCTGCGGGCGGACCAGGTCCACGTGCAGGTGGCCAGCGGTGGCCGGTGGGTGCCGGTGCCGGTGTCCGGCGGTGGCGGCGCGGTCGCCACGGGACAGACGTCGCCCGCCAACGCGGCCCTCTGCAAGGGCAAGGGGATCACGGTCCGCTACCGGGTGGCCTTCCTGGCCGGTGTGACCGGCGGGCGGTTGGACGTGGTCGGCGAGGCGAGCGCCGCGAACGGGCGGGTCCTCGGCCGGTCCGCCACCGCGGCCCGTGTGGTGGGTGCGGAGCCCACCGCCAGCCCCAGCCCGACGCCGTCCCGCAAGCCGTCGCCGACCCCCACCCCGAGCGCCGTCGCGACCACGCCGGCGGAGTCCGGCACCACCTCGGCGGTGGCCGCCGCGATCGACCCGGCCGCCGGCACCGAGGCCGACGACTCGTCCTCCGGAGGTTCCCCGATCATGTGGTTCGGCATCGCACTGGTACTGGTCGGCGTCGCGCTGATCGTGCTGCTGGTCCGCCGCAACCGCGCGGAGAAGACGGACGGGCAGCCGGACGCCGGTCATCCGCCGGTCCCGCTCCCGCGCGGCAGCACGACCTACCGTTCCGGCGCGCCCGCCGGCCAGGTGTACGGACAGCAGCCGCCCGCCTCGACGGGAAGCGTCTACGGCGCCTCCTCGGCCACGACCGACCGGCCGGACGGCGAGCCGCCGGCCGCCGCGGGTGGTGACGCCACCACCGTGCTGCCCCGCGTGCCCCGCTGAACCGGAACCCGGCGGGTCGCCGGGGTTACGGTGACGGTGGGTGACGGCGACCTGACCGGGTGGCCGCGCACCCGGTGCCGAGATGTGACGCGGTGCCCGGGTTGGTTCGCCGATAAGATCGCGTGCGCCGGACGGCACCGCCGACCGGTGAGACCGCATACGTGGAAGGAGCCGCGCCGTGGCCCTGGACCCGCAGTTGCTCGAGATCCTCGCCTGCCCGGACACGCACCACGCACCGCTCGACTACGACCCGCAGGCCCAGACGCTGACCTGCACCGAGTGCGGTCGGATCTTCGAGGTCCGGGACGACGTCCCGGTGCTGCTCCTCGACGAGGCCCGTGGCGGCCCCGCGGCGGACGACACGCGCGGCTCCGGGTCGCCGCGATGATGGAGGGTACGGCCGGGGTCAGCGGGCACCGGCACGCGGACGAGTCATTGCTGGACAATCCGGACCGGCTGGCCGAGCACGACCCGGGCGGCATGCTCCGGTTCACCGCCTCCGCCGGCGCGCAGGTCCGTGAGTCGGCGGCGCTGGCCGCCGAGGCGAACCTGACCGTCCTCGCCGACGAGGGCCGCCCCCGGGCGGTGGTGATCGCGGGCATCGGCACGGCCGGGCGTACCGGCGACGTGCTGGCCACGGTGGCCGGGCCGCGCTGCCCGGTGCCGGTGATCCCGCACCGCAGCGCCGGGGTGCCCGGCTGGGTGGGCGCGGCGGACGTGGTCATCGCGGTGAGCGCCTCCGGCCGCAGCCCCGAGGCGCTGGGCGCCGCCGAGGCCGCCCACCGGAGGGGCGCCCGCCTGGTCGCCGTCGGCGCGCCGGACTCGCAGCTCCAGTCGGTGGCCGAGCGGGCCCGCGCGCCGTTCATCCCGGTGCCCCGGCGTGCCCCGGCCCGGGCCAGCCTCTGGGCGCTCACCGTGCCGGTCCTGCTCGCCGCCCGTACGCTCGGGCTCGTGAAGGTCAACGAGGCGGACCTGGCCGAGACCGCGGCCCGGTTGGACGCCGACGCCGACCGGTGCCGGCCCACCGCCGAGTCCTTCGTCAACCCGGCGAAGTCGCTGGCCCTGGGCCTGTCCGGGTCGATCCCGATCGTCTGGGGCTCGTCGCCGCTGGCGACCGTCGCGGCCCGCCGGTTCGGCGACACGCTCTCCGCCAACGCCCGCTACCCGGTCGTCACCGGGGCGTTGGGCGAGGCGGGCCGGGGCCGGGTCGGCCTGCTCGACGGCGTCTTCGGCGGCCTGGTCGAGGGGGAGCGGGACATCTTCGCCGACCCCGAGGAGACCGACGGCGACGCCACCCGGCTGCGGCTGGTGCTGCTGCGCGACGGCGGCCTCAACGCCGAGGACGACACCGACGAGCCGCTGGCCGTGGAGGAGCGCCGGGCGGACGCGGTGCAGACCCTCGCCGAGCGGCGCGGTGTGCGCTGCGACGTGGTCACCGCGGAGGGCGGGTCCGCGCTGGAGCGGCTCGCCTCGCTGATGGCGGTCCCGGACTTCGCCTCGGTCTACCTCGCCCTGGCACACGGACTGGACCCGATGGCCGTGCCGGCCATCACCGAGATGAAGGAGCTGGCGAACCAGTGAGCACGTGCGGCATCGGGCGGGGAGTGGCGTGAGCGAGCGGAGCGGGCGAACCATCGAGCTCGGCAGCGCCGCGGAGCGAAGCGAGGCGGGGGCGTGAGCGCCAACGGCGGGACTCGGGCGATCGTCGCCGCCCTGGCGGCCAACGTCGGCATCGCCGTCACGAAGTTCATCGCGTTCCTGCTGACCGGCTCCTCGTCGATGCTCGCCGAGTCGATCCACTCGGTGGCCGACTCGGGCAACCAGGGCCTGCTGCTGCTCGGCGGCCGGCGGGCCAAGCGGGAGGCCACCCCGGAACACCCGTTCGGCTACGGCCGGGAGCGCTACATCTACGCGTTCATCGTGGCGATCGTGCTGTTCAGCGTCGGTGGCCTCTTCGCGCTGTACGAGGCGTACCACAAGGCGCAGCATCCGGAGCCGATCACCGAGTGGCAGTGGGTTCCGGTGGCCGTCCTGGTGATCGCGATCGGCATGGAGAGCTTCTCGTTCCGGACCGCCATCCAGGAGTCCAACCACATTCGCGGCAACCAATCGTGGGTGCGGTTCATCCGCCGGGCCAAGGCCCCGGAGCTGCCGGTGGTGCTGCTGGAGGACTTCGGCGCGCTGATCGGTCTGGTCTTCGCGCTGTTCGGCGTGGGGATGACCCTGATCACCGGGAACGGCATGTGGGACGCGGCCGGCACTGCGATGATCGGCGTACTGCTCGTGATCATCGCGATCACCCTGGCCATCGAGACCAAGAGCCTGCTGCTCGGTGAGGGCGCGGAGCGGGGCGACCTGGCCAAGATCGAGCGGGCCGTCACCGAGGGGCCGGAGGTCGAGCGGATCATCCACATGAAGACGCTCTACCTGGGCCCGGAGGAGCTGATGGTGGCCGCGAAGATCGGGGTGCCGGCCTGCGAGACCGCCGAGGATCTCGCCCGGGGCATCAACGCCGTCGAGGCGCGGATCCGCGCGGCCGTGCCGATCGCCCGGGTCATCTACCTGGAGCCGGACATCTACAGCGTGGCGGCGGACCGGGCGGGCACCGGGCAGGCGGCGCACACCGCCGTCCCGCAGCCGGACGGCGACGCGGGCGGCGACGAGGTCGCCGGACGGCCCGGGAGCTGACCATGGAACTGCTGCAGGGCCGGATCCGGGACTACGCCTGGGGCTCCCGCACCGCGATCGCCGAGTTGCAGGGGCGTCCGGTGCCGAGCGCCGGGCCGGAGGCCGAGCTGTGGCTGGGCGCCCACCCGGGCGCCCCGGCCACGGTGGACCGGAACGGCAGCCCGGCCAGCCTCACCGACCTGCTGGACGCCGAGCCGGCGCACTGGCTCGGCGAGCACCTGGTCGGCCGGTTCGGCACCCGGCTGCCGTTCCTGTTGAAGGTGCTGGCCGCGGACGCCCCGCTGAGCCTCCAGGCCCACCCGGACGCCGAGCAGGCCCGGGCCGGCTACGCCGCGGACGCGGACCGGGTGAACTACGTCGACCCGTACCACAAGCCGGAGCTGCTGGTCGCGCTGTCGGAGTTCGAGGCGCTGTGCGGTTTCCGCAACCCGGCCGAGTCGGCCGCGGCGATCGCGGCGTTCGGCGTACCGGGGCTGGAGCCGGTGGTGGCGGCGCTGCGCACCGGGCCGGCGGGGCTGCGGGAGGCCGTACGCCTGCTGTTGAGCTGGCCGGCGGCGGAGCGGACCGGGCTGGTGGCGGACGTGCTGGCGGCGGAGGTCGCCGGGCCGGACGCCGACCTGGCCCGGGCCCTGGCGGCCGACTACCCGGCCGACCCGGGCGTGGTGGTCGCGCTGCTGCTGCACCACGTCCGGCTGGCGCCCGGCGAGGCGATCTGGATGCCGGCCGGCAACCTGCACGCCTACCTGCGCGGCACGGGCGTCGAGATCATGGCGGCCAGCGACAACGTGCTGCGCGGTGGCCTCACCCCGAAGCGGGTGGACGTGGACGAGCTGCTGCGGGTGCTGCGCTTCGAGGTGCTCGACGAGCCGGTGGTCCGGCCGGAGCCGGTGGCGCCCGGGGTGGTGACCTGGCCGGTGCCGGTGGACGACTTCGCGCTGCACCGGGTCGAGGTGACACCCGGCGGCCCGGAGGCGCGGCTGGCGCTGCCCGGCCCGCGGGTGGTGCTCTGCGGCGCCGGCGAGCTCGTCGTGGACGACGGGGTGGGTCGCGTCACCCTGACGGCCGGCCAGGCGGCGATCGGCGCCGCGGCGGGCGGCCCGCTGGTGCTCGGCGGCGACGGCGAGGGCTTCGTCGCCACCGCAGGCGTGCGCTGAGCGGTCAGCCAGCCACTCAAGTCCGACTTTCCCGAAATGGCTTGACGCAGTGATGACGTGGTGTGACTCTATGGGTACGCAGCGTTGTCGCGACGAAGGTCTCGGTAACGCGCGGGGGAACCAAACCGGGGGGATGCACGGGGCGGCCGGGCCGTGAGCGGAAAGTCCGTTCACGACCGACCGCCCCGTGCGCTGTCCGCCGACCGGTCACCGCGCCGTCGGCCAACCGGGCCGGGGAGAAGAAGTCCACGCGCGTAAGGTGGAAGGCTGCGCAGTCATCGTTCGACAGGAGCTTCCATGACCAGCACCCTCCCGGCGGCCCCCAGTGGTTCGTCGTCCGGAGCCCGGCCGAGCACCCTCGCCGAGGGCGACTACAAGGTGGCGGATCTGTCGCTCGCCGCGTTCGGGCGTAAGGAGATCCGGCTCGCCGAGCACGAGATGCCCGGGCTGATGTCGATCCGTCGCGAGTTCGCCGAGGCCCAGCCGCTCGCCGGCGCCCGCATCACCGGCTCGCTGCACATGACCATCCAGACCGCCGTCCTGATCGAGACCCTTGTCGCGCTCGGCGCGCAGGTCCGCTGGGCGTCCTGCAACATCTTCTCCACCCAGGACCACGCCGCCGCCGCGATCGTCGTCGGCCCGGAGGGCACCCCCGAGGCCCCGGCCGGCGTCCCGGTCTACGCCTGGAAGGGCGAGAGCCTGGAGGAGTACTGGTGGTGCACCGAGCAGGTGCTCACCTGGCCCGACGGGCAGGGCCCGAACATGATCCTCGACGACGGCGGCGACGCCACCCTGCTCGTGCACAAGGGCGCCGAGTTCGAGAAGGCCGGCGTCGTGCCGCCGGTCGAGTCGGCCGACTCCGAGGAGTACGCGGTCATCCTCCAGCTGCTGCACCGCTCGCTCGCCGAGGACGGCCAGCGCTGGACCCGGATCGCCGCCGGCATCAAGGGCGTGACCGAGGAGACCACCACCGGCGTGCACCGGCTCTACGAGATGCACCGGGCCGGCACCCTGCTCTTCCCGGCCATCAACGTCAACGACTCGGTGACCAAGAGCAAGTTCGACAACAAGTACGGCTGCCGTCACTCGCTCATCGACGGCATCAACCGCGCCACCGACGTGCTGATCGGCGGCAAGATGGCCGTCGTCATGGGCTACGGCGACGTGGGCAAGGGCTGCGCCGAGTCGCTGCGCGGCCAGGGCGCCCGGGTCGTGGTGACCGAGGTCGACCCGATCTGCGCCCTGCAGGCGGCGATGGACGGCTACCAGGTGGCCACCCTGGACGACGTGGTCGAGCAGGCCGACATCTTCATCACGGCGACCGGCTGCTTCAACGTCATCACCCACGAGCACATGGCCCGGATGAAGCACCAGGCCATCGTCGGCAACATCGGCCACTTCGACAACGAGATCGACATGGCCGGCCTGTCGAAGCGCGCCGACGTGACGCGGGAGAACATCAAGCCGCAGGTCGACGTGTGGCGCTTCGAGGACGGCCACGCCATCATCGTGCTCTCCGAGGGCCGCCTGCTGAACCTGGGCAACGCCACCGGCCACCCGAGCTTCGTGATGTCGAACTCGTTCGCCAACCAGACCATCGCCCAGATCGAGCTCTTCACCAAGACCGACGAGTACCCGGTCGGGGTGTACGTGCTCCCCAAGCACCTGGACGAGAAGGTCGCCCGGCTGCACCTGGACGCGCTCGGCGCCAAGCTGAGCACGCTCACCAAGGAGCAGGCCGCCTACCTGGGCGTGTCCCAGGAGGGCCCGTTCAAGCCGGAGCACTACCGCTACTGAGTTCCGCACCCGGAGGGGACCGGTGCCGGCCGCCGCGCGGCCGTCCCGGTCCCTTCGCGTACGCGGGGGAAAGCCGCGGTGATCTGCGCGTGTCGGGCTGCGGACGGTTCGGGTGACATGGCCGTGAACGACTTGACGGCCAGCCGGATCAGGAGGAAGGTATGGCTGCCCTAAGTTAACTGAGGCGTGCCTTACTGACTACGGAGTACCGATGTTCGCCACGTACCTGATCGGCCTGCGGGAGGGCCTGGAGGCGACCCTGGTGGTCAGCATCCTGGTCGCCTTCCTCGTGAAGTCGCAACGGCGTGACCGGCTGCCGCAGGTGTGGGCCGGTGTCGGCCTGGCCGTGGTGCTCTCCGTCGTCTTCGGCTGGCTGATCGAGTACACCTCGACCTCGCTGCTGGCCCGCTCCGAGGACCGCGAGCTGTTCGAGGCCGTCACCTCGGTGGCCGCCGTGGTCTTCGTGACCTGGATGATCTTCTGGATGCGCAAGGCCGCCCGGACGATCGCCGGCGAGCTGCGCGGCAAGCTCACCGAGGCGCTCGCCGTCGGCTCCCTCGCGGTCGCCGGCATGGCCTTCCTCGCGGTGATCCGGGAGGGCCTGGAGACGGCGCTCATCTTCTACTCCGCCGCGCAGAGCGCGGCCGGCGGCACCGGCGCCGGCGCGCTGCTCTCCCTGGCCGGCGGCGTGGCCACCGCCGTGGTGATCGGCTTCCTGCTCTACCGCAGCGCCCTGAAGATCAACCTGAGCAAGTTCTTCACCTGGACGGGCGCGCTGCTCATCCTGGTCGCCGCCGGCATCCTCAAGTACGGCGTGCACGACTTCCAGGAGGCCGGCGTCCTGCCCGGCCTCAACAACCAGGCCTTCGACATCTCCTCGACGCTCGACCCGAACGCCTGGTACGGCGCGCTGCTCGCGGGCATGTTCAACATCACCGCCGCCCCGACCGTGCTGGAGACGATCGCCTGGGTGGCCTTCGCGGTCCCGGTGCTCGTCCTCTTCCTGCGCAAGCCGGCCGCCCCGGCCCGGCCCGCCGCGCCCGCCGCCCCGCCGGCCACCGCCGCTGCGCCTGAGCCGACCCCGGCCGCCGCCGCCGCGCCCGAGCCGACCCCGGCCGCCGACGCCGCGACCACGCCGGCCGAGCCGGCCGAGCCGGCCGCCACCGAGGCTTCCACCGACACCGCGCCCCAGCGCGCCTGACCCGCCCGTTTCCGAGGAGACACCACCGATGCGTACCACTCGATTCGTCGTGCCCGCCGCCGCCGGGGTGCTCGCCGTCGCCGGACTGGCCGGGTGCGGGGGCGGTGACGACTCCGACGCCAAGGCGGGCGGCCCGATCGCCGTCAAGGCCACCGACAGCGCCTGCGAGGTCGACAACACCGAGATCGAGGCCGGGCAGGTGACCTTCAAGGTGACCAACTCCGGGTCCAAGGTCAACGAGTTCTACGTCTACGCCGCCGGCGACCGGGTGATGGGCGAGGTGGAGAACATCGCCCCCGGCCTGAGCCGCGAGCTGCGCGTCGAACTGCCCGCCGGCGCGTACGAGACCGCCTGCAAGCCCGGCATGAGCGGCCGCGGCATCCGGGGCGCGCTGAAGGTCAGCGGCACCGTCGCGACCGTCGCCCCCGACGCCGCGCTCAGCCAGGCCACCGCCAGCTACCAGCGCTACGTGCAGAGCCAGACCGCCGCCCTGCTCACCAGGACCGAGGAGTTCGTGGCCGCGGTCAAGGCCAACGACGTGGCCCGGGCCAAGGAGCTGTACCCGGTGGCCCGCACCTACTGGGAGCGGATCGAGCCGGTCGCGGAGAGCTTCGGCGACCTCGACCCGAAGATCGACGGCCGCGAGGAGGTCATCGAGGAGGGGATGCAGTTCACCGGCTTCCACCGGATCGAGAAGGACCTGTGGACCACCGGCGACGTCAGCAAGGACGGCGCCATCGCCGACCAGCTGCTCGTCGACGTCAAGGCGATCGTGGCCAAGGCCAACGCCGAGAAGCTCACCCCGCTCCAGCTCGCCAACGGCGCTAAGGCCCTCCTCGACGAGGTCGCCAGCGGCAAGATCACCGGTGAGGAGGAGCGGTACTCGCACACCGACCTCTGGGACTTCAACGCCAACCTGGAGGGCTCGAAGGCGGCCATCGCCGCGCTGCGTCCCGCCCTGGAGCAGCGCTCTCCCGACCTGGTCAAGCAGCTCGACACCGAGTTCGCCGCCGTCGAGACCGCCCTCGGCAAGCACCGGGCCGGCGACGGCTGGAAGCTGCACACCCAGCTCAGCAAGGCCGAGCTCAAGGAACTGTCGGACAGCATCAACGCCCTGGCCGAGCCGATCAGCAAGGTGGCCGCGGTCGTCGCCCGATGACGACCCGGTACGGAGGTGACGTGATGAGCGAAGCGAGCACCGACGAGGCGACCCGCGCCACCGGGGTGTCCCGGCGCCGGGCCATCACCCTGGCCGGAGCCGGCGTGGCCGGCGTGGCCGGGGTGGCGGTCGGCGCGGGCGCCCTGTTCGGCGGCGGCGACCAGGCCTCCGCCACCGAGACGGCGGCCGGCGCGGTCCCGTTCCACGGCGAGCACCAGGCCGGCATCACCACCCCGGCCCAGGACCGGCTGCACTTCGTCGCCTTCGACGTCATCACCAAGGACCGGGCGCGGCTGGTCGCGCTGCTGCAGGAGTGGACCGCCGCCGCGGCCCGGATGACCGCCGGCAAGGACGCCGGGCTGATCGGCGCCGTCGACGGCGTGCCGGAGGCCCCGCCGGACGACACGGGCGAGGCGCTCGGGCTGCCCCCGTCGCAGCTCACCATCACCGTCGGCTTCGGCCCGACGCTGTTCCGCGACGCCCAGGGCCGGGACCGGTTCGGCATCGCCGACAAGCGGCCCGCCGCCCTGGCCGACCTGCCCCACTTCGCCGGTGACGCGCTCAAGCCGGAGCTCTCCGGCGGCGACATCTGCGTCCAGGCCTGCGCCAACGACCCGCAGGTGGCGGTGCACGCCATCCGCAACCTGGCCCGGATCGGCATGGGCGTGGTCAGCGTCCGCTGGTCCCAGCTCGGCTTCGGGCGTACCTCCTCGACGTCGCGGGGACAGGCCACCGCGCGCAACCTGTTCGGCTTCAAGGACGGCACCGCCAACCTCAAGGCCGAGGACGCCGACCTGCTCCGCGAGCAGCTCTGGGCCCAGCCCGGGGACGGCGCCGACTGGATGACCGGCGGGTCCTACCTGGTCACCCGCAAGATCCGGATGCTGGTCGAGACGTGGGACCGCAGCCCGCTGGCCGAGCAGGAGATGATCGTCGGGCGGACCAAGGGCACCGGCGCGCCGCTCGGCAAGCGCGCCGAGTTCGACGAGCCGGACTTCGTCGCCAAGGGCGACGACGGCGAGCCGGTGATCGCCGAGACCGCGCACGTCCGGCTCGCCCACCCCGACCAGAACGACGGCGCCCGCCTGCTGCGCCGCGGCTACAACTTCGTGGACGGCTCGGACGGGCTGGGCCGGCTCGACGCCGGGCTCTTCTTCATCGCCTACCAGCGGGACCCGCGCCGGCAGTTCGTGCCGATCCAGACCCGGCTCGCCCGCAACGACGCGATGAACGAATACCTGCGGCACGTCTCCAGCGGCCTGTTCGCCTGCCCGCCCGGCGTCCGCGACGCCGCCGACTGGTGGGGCCGGGCCCTCTTCTCCTGACCGGGTCAGCGCGGGGCGTCGACCGAGGTGGGCTTCCCGCGTACCGGATCGGGCTGGTGGGGGACGGCGCGCGACGGCGCGGCGGGCCGCAGCACGGCCGGCGCCGGCGCGGTGGCCGGCGCGGGCATCAGCTCGGGCCAGAGCGTGGCGGTGACCGCCCGGGACCGCCCCAGCCGGTACGCGGCCCGGCGACCCCGCTCGGCCAGCACCGCCGCCAGGTAGGCCGGCTCGGGCGCGGCCCACGGCGGGGGCGGCGAGGTGACCGCCGCGACCTCCGCCCACAGCTCCCGGCCCAGCCGGACCCGGTCCGGCCGGGCGAGCTGGTGCACCCGGCCCAGGTACTGCCGGACAGCCAGCGCCAGCCCGTCGTCCACCCGGGTCAGGTCGAGGGTGCCCGCCCAGCCGAGCAGCGGCGGCACGGGCGGCGGGGCGGGCCGCCACCCGCCGGCGGCCCGGGTGTGCACCACAAGCGTCCCGGCCACCAGATCGCCCAGCCGCCGCCCGCGGGGGTCGCTCAGCATCACGGTCACGCTCGCCGCCCAGCTGAGCAGCGGCAGCACCAGCCCCGGCCACTCCACCGCCACGCCCACCAGCGCCCGGGTCAGCGACTGGCCGACCCCGACCGGGCCACCGTCGGCGCGGACCACCCGCAGCCCCACGGCCAGCTTGCCCAGCGTCCGGCCGCCGGCGAAGCGCTCCATCAGCACCGGGTAGCCGACCAGCACCAGCACCACCAGCACGAGCTGCATCCCGCCGGCCAGCGCGGCATCCATGATGTCCCCCGGCAGGCTGAGCACCAGCACGGACAACGCCGCGCTGAGCAGCAGCGCCACCCCGAGCTGGGCCACCAGGTCGATCAGCAGGGCGAGCACCCGGGAGCCGAGCCGGGCCGCCCGGACGTCCAGCTCCACCGCCTCGCCGCTGATCAGGCCGGCGTCGGCCCACGGTGCCGGTGGGGGTGGTTGCGCGCGCACTCGCACAGTGAACACTATGGGCGCCGGACGGGGGAGGACGAGTGGATCTCGACGCGTACGTGGCCGAGCACGGCGCCGAGTGGCGGCGGCTGGAGCAGCTGATCAGCCGGCGCAGGCTGGACGCGGCGGAGGTGGACGAGCTGGTGGCGCTCTACCAGCGGGCGGCCACCCATCTCTCCGCGCTGCGCAGCCGGGCCCCGGAACCGGCGCTGGTCGGCCGCCTCTCCCACCTGGTGCTCGGGGCGCGGGCCCGGATCACCGGCCGCCCCCGGGCCTCCTGGGCGGCGGTGGGCCGGTTCCTCGTGGCCGACCTGCCCGCCGCCCTCTACCGGGCCTGGCCCTGGTGGTGCGCAGTGGCCACCGGGTTCAGCGCGCTCACCGCCTTCCTCATCTGGTTCGTCGCCGGCCACCCGGACACCGCCGCCGCGTTCATCGGGGCCGAGGCGGCCCGGCAGCTCGTCGACTCCGGCTTCGCCGGCTACTACACCGAGTTCACCGCGCCGACCTTCGCGTTCCACCTGTGGACGCACAACGCCTGGCTGGCCGCGCAGTGCCTGGCGGCCGGGGTGCTCGTGGTGCCGGTGTTCTGGCTGCTCTGGCAGAACGCGCTGAACGTCGGCGTGGTCGGCGGGGTGATGGTCTCCTACGGCCGGGCCGACGTGTTCTTCGGCATGATCACCCCGCACGGGCTGCTGGAGCTCACCGGCATCTACGTCGCCGCCGGGGTCGGGCTGCGGACCGCCTGGGCCTGGATCGCGCCGCCGGCCCAGCTGAGCCGGGGCCGGGCGGTCGCCGAGGCGGGCCGCTCGGCCATCGTGGTCGCCGCCGGCCTGGTCGGGCTCTTCGCGGTCTCCGCGCTGTTGGAGGCGTTCGTGACCCCGGCGCCGCTGCCGGTCGCCGTCCGGGTGGCGATCGGCGGCACGGTGTGGCTGGCCTTCCTGGCGTACGCGCTGCTGCTCGGCGGGCGGGCCGTCAGAGCTGGCCGAGGGACTTGAGCCGCAGGTAGGTGTCGGCGACCGCCGGGGCGAGCCGGTCGGCGGGAGCGTCCACCACGGTCACCCCGTGCCGGGACAGGGCGGCCCGCACCCGGTCCCGCTCGGCGAGGGCGCGCCAGGCCGCCGCGGCGGCGTACGCGTCGTCGGGGCTCGCGGGCGGAGCGGTGGTGAGCCCGACCAGCACCGGATCGTGGGTGGCCGCGAGCACCACCCGGTGCCGGGCGGCCAGCCGGGGCAGCACCGGCAGCAGGCCCTCGCCGAGCGCGCCGGCCTCCAGGGCGGTGAACAGCACCACGAGGCTGCGCTGCCGTTCCCGGCGCAGCACCTCCCCGGCGATCAGCTCGAAGTCGGTCTCCACGAGCGCCGGCTGGAGCGGCGCGACCGCGTCCACCAGCCGGGCGAGCAGGGCGGGCCGGCCGCTGCCGGTCACCCGCGCGCGGATCGCCGTGTCGGCGGCGAGCAGGTCGACCCGGTCGCCGGCCCGGGCGGCCAGCGCGGTGAGCAGCAGCGCCGCGTCGATCGCGGTGTCCAACCGGGGCTCGTCGCCGAGCCGGACCGCCGAGGTGCGCCCGGTGTCCAGCACGCACACCAACCGACGGTCCCGCTCCGGCCGCCAGGTGCGGACCAGCACGTCCGAGCGGCGGGCGCTGGCCCGCCAGTCGATCGAGCGGACGTCGTCGCCGACCACGTACTCGCGGAGGGTGTCGAACTCGGTGCCGTGCCCGCGCCCCCGGGTCACCTGGACGCCGTCGATGATCCGGAGCCGGGCCAGCTTCTCGGGCAGGTGCCGCCGCGAGTCGAAGCGGGGCAGCGCCCGCAGCGTCCACGGTGGTGTGGCCGGGCGGCCGGTGCGCTGCCGGAAGGCCAGCCGCAGCGGCCCGAGCGAACGGACGGTCAGCGCCACCGCGGGACGGTCGCCGCGCCGGGCCGGGGTGAGCCGCACCGGCAGGGGGGCCGTGCCGCCCGGTGCGACGGTGAGCACCTGCCCGGCGGGGACGTCGGGCCGCGCCCCGGCCGAGGGCACCCAGGCGTCGCGTACCTGGGCGTGCAGGGTGCGGGCCGAGGTGTTGGCCAGGTGCAGGGTGACCGTGGCGGTCCCGCCCAGCCGGACCGCGCGGTCACCGGCGCGGGTGGCGGTGACCCCGTGCAGCGGCGCCGCGAGGGCCCAGTCGAGGGCGACCAGCAGCAGCACCCCCGCGGTCAGGACGGCGACGCCGAGGAACGGCGCCGGCCAGGCCGGCAGGGTGGCCGCGCTCACGGCGAGCAGCAGACCCGCCCGCCAGGTCATCGCGGTGTCGGCACGGTGGCCAGCACCGCGTCCAGCACGGCGTCCACGGTGACGCCCTCCAGTTCCACCTCCGGGCGCAGCCGGAGCCGGTGCCGCAGGGTGGGCCGGGCGACCGCCTTCACGTCGTCCGGGGTGACGTGGTCCCGGCCGGCCAGCCAGGACCACGCCTTTGCGGTGCCCAGCAGGGCGGTGGCGCCCCGGGGCGAGGCGCCCAGCTCCAGCGCCGGGGCAGCCCGGGTGGCCCGGCACAGGTCCACGATGTAGCCGAGCACGGGCTCGGCCACGTGCACCGCCTGCACCGCCGCCCGGGCGGCGGCCAGGTCGGCGGCGGTGGCCACCGGGCGTACGCCGGCGGCGCGCAGGTCGCGCGGGTCGAACCCGGCGTGATGCGCGCGGAGCACACCCAGTTCCTCGTCCCGGGCGGGCAGCGGGACGGTCAGCTTGAGCAGGAACCGGTCGAGCTGCGCCTCGGGCAGCGGGTAGGTGCCCTCGTACTCGACGGGGTTCTGGGTGGCGGCCACGATGAACGGGTCGGGCAGCGGGCGGCGCTCGCCCTCGACGGAGACCTGCCGCTCCTCCATGACCTCCAGCAGCGCCGACTGGGTCTTCGGCGGGGTGCGGTTGATCTCGTCGGCGAGGAGCAGGTTGGTGAAGACCGGCCCCTCCCGGAAGGTGAAGGCGGCGGTGCGCGGGTCGAAGATCAGCGACCCGGTGACGTCGCCGGGCATCAGGTCCGGGGTGAACTGCACCCGCTTGGACTCCAGGTCCAGCGCGCCGGCCACCGTGCGTACCAGCAGGGTCTTGGCGACCCCGGGCACGCCCTCCAGCAGCACGTGCCCCCGGCAGAGCAGCGCGATGACCAGGCCGGTGACGACGGCGTCCTGGCCGACGACGGCCTTGGCCACCTCGGCCCGCAGCCGGTGCAGGGCGGCGCGGGCGTCGGGCTGCGCGGTGGGCGACGCGGCGGCGATGACGGGTCCGGTCACCGGGGGTCTCCTTCGGTCGGGTGGGGGGCCAGGGTACGGGTCAGGGCGTCCAGGTCGCGGGCCAGCTCCAGCAGCTCCCGGTCGTTCTCCGGGGCGGCGCCGTGCAGCAGCTCGGCCACCCGCTCCGGGTCGGCCCCGGCGTGCGCGGCGACCCGGGCGGCCACCTCGTCGGGCGGCGTGTCCGGGGGCAGGTTGAGCCGGGGCAGCAGCCGGTCCAGGGCGGCCGTGCGCAGCGTCGCGGCGGTGGTGTCCCGGGCGCCGGCCCGGCGGTAGAGGCGGGCCCGGCCGAGCACCGTCTCGGCGGCGCGGACCGTCACCGGCAGTGGCTCCGGCACGGGCGGGCCGAGCCGGCGGGCCCGCCAGAGCACCAGGAGCAGCCCGGCCACGGCGAGCTGGGCCAGGATCGCCCAGAACCAGGGCGGGAACGCGTCCCAGAGCGGGTTGTGCCAGCTCGGCGGCGGGTCCGCCCGGTTGTCGCGGCCGCCGGTGTCCCGGGGCAGTGGCGTCCCGTCGTCGTCCGGGCTCGGCGACCAGCCGGGGCCGGTCGGCGCGGGCGCGGGGCCGGGCAGGTCCAGCCAGACCAGCGGGCGGTCGCCGCCGAGCAGGCCGGTGGCGAGGGCACGGTTGCCCCACTCGTCGATCCGGTCGTTGCGGAACGGGTCGCTGGCCCCGATCACCACCACCTCGGTGCCCCAGGAGATCCGCCGCAGCGCGCCCGCGTAGCAGCGGTCGGCGCCGTACGGCCCGGCGTAGCGCTGGTGGTCCACGGCGGCGGTGCCGGCCCGGAGCGCCTCGGGCAGCCGGCAGGGCCCGCCGTCGGCGTCGGGCGGCACGGCCCGGGTGGCCCACCGGCGGTCGGTCGGTTCGAGCGGCAGACCCACCCCGGTCAGCACCCGGCGGGACGGCTCGACCAGCACCAGCCGGCTGCCGGGCGGCAGCACCGTCAGGGCGGCCAGGGTGTCCGGGTGCACCAGGTCCGGGGCCGGCACGAAGAGGGTGGTGGGGACCGCTCCGGCGGCCCGCAGGGCGTCCAGCGTGTCGGTCTCCCGGCGGATCGGCACCCCCTGGCCGCGCAGCGCCTCGGCCAGCCGGCTGCCCCCGTCGTCGCCGGCGGCGGCCGGCGCGAGGAAACCCGGGTCGTCCGGGTCGGGCTGGTCCACGGCGTGCAGGACCAGCGTGGCCACGATCAGCAGCACGGCCAGCCCGATCGGGACCAGCACCCGGTGCCACCGGCGGCGGGGCGTGGGCGGGGCCGCCGGCCGAGCCGGGTCGAGGGTGGCGGTCACCGGGGGTCCCCCTCGGCGGCCAGTTCGCGGCGCAGGTCGGCGGCGAGGTCCCGCATCCGGTGGTCGTGCGCGGCGGTGGCCGGGCGCTGGGCGTACCAGAGGTCGGAGAAGATCGCGCCGGCGGTGTGCAGGGTGGGCCGCACCTCGGGGCGGACCCGGGCCACGGCCGCGGTCAGCTCGGTGACGGTCAGCCCGGGGCGGGGCTCCACGAGTTGTCGTGCCACCAGGAGGCGGACCATCTCGCGCAGCCGTTCCCGGACCGCCTCGGCGTACCGGCCCTCGGCGGCGAGGCGGTCGGCGAGGCCCGCCCGGGCGGCCGTCGCCGGCTCGGCCGCCCGGGGCGCGGGCACCGGCACCACCGGGGCGTCCGGCCGGGCCCGGCGGCGCCGCAGCTTCGGCAGTCGTAGCTTCGGCAGTCGCAACTTCGGCAGCCGCAGGCGGGGCAGGCGCAGCCGGAGCCGGAGCCGGGGCAGCCGGGGCCGGCCGATCCGGGGCAGCCGGCGGGGCACCCAGGCCGGGAACGAGTACCAGGCCAGCGCGACCAGCAGCGCCCCGGCCAGCAGGAGCAGGGCGGCCAGGGGCAGCGGCACGGCGTCGCCCAGCGCGGCGGCCGTCTCGGTCCACCACCGGCTCACCTTGGCACCGCCAGCAGGACGGGTTCCGGGGCCGAGGCCCGGGAGAGCCGGATGTCCAGCCCCTCGGTGCGCATCCGGGTCTCCAGGTGCAGCACCGCGTCCAGGCAGGCCAGCGCCGGGTACGCGACCGCGTTCACCGCCACCCAGGCGACGGTGGCGACCGGCAGCGCCCAGGCGGAGACGTCGAAGAGGCCCAGCAGCCCGAGCCCGTGGTAGACACCCAGCCCGATGCCGAGCCGGATGAGCCACCAGCCCAGGTAGCCGAGCAGCCGGATGGCGGCGGCCCGCCCGCCGACCCGGACCGCCAGCCGCAGTGCCCGCCCCGGCGCCCGGTACGCCGGCACCCGGTCCACCGCGAGCACCGGCACCAGCGCGCCGAGCAGCCCGTACGCGACGAACCAGGCGGGCCCGGCCAGCCCGGCGAGCAGGACCGTGCACCCGACCGCGACGCCGGCCAGCAGGGTGGCGGCCCAGCGGGCGTCGCGGAGCAGCTCGCGTGGCCCGCTGCGGCGGCCCAGCAGCGCGGCCCCGGCGGCCCGGGCGGCCGGATTGCCGAGCAGCGCGATGATCATGGCCTCGGTGCCGGCGCCGACTGCGAGCAGCAGCCAGTACCACCCGAACCGGTCCGGGTCGGGCCACCACTCGGGCGGCCGGGCGCCGGCCAGCACCCGCAGCGGGTGCAGGAGGGCCTGCTCGCCGAGGGCCAGCAGGACGGCGAGCGGGACGAGCACCCGGGCCTGGTCGCGCAGCAGCAGGACGGCCGAGTCGAGCAGTTCGCCGACGGTCAGCGGGCGGCGTGGGAGCACCGCGGTCGGGCCGACGTCGGGCACGGGTACTCCTGGCGGGCGGGCGGAGGTGGCGGGCGACGACACGCCCGAGGGATCATGGTTGCACGGCGCGTCCGCGTCCGGTGGACCCGTCCGTCCGGGCGCGCCACGCGGTCAGCTGTGGTGCCGGGCCGCCCTCGGCGCTACGGTGCCGTGAAGACGCCGAACCCTCTTCAACGAACGGGGATGGACCGATAAACCCCATGAGAGCCCGGGTACTGGTGGTCGACGACGACCCCGCACTCGCCGAGATGCTCGGCATCGTCCTGCGCAGCGAGGGCTTCGTGCCGTCCTTCGTGGCGGACGGGGAACGGGCGCTGGCCGCGTTCCGCGACAGCCGGCCCGACATCGTCCTGCTCGACCTGATGCTTCCCGGCATGAGCGGCATCGACGTGGCCCGGGCCATCCGGGGCGAGTCCGGCGTGCCCATTGTCATGCTGACCGCCAAGAGCGACACGGTCGACGTGGTGCTCGGGCTGGAGTCCGGCGCCGACGACTACGTGGTCAAGCCGTTCAAGCCCAAGGAGCTGGTGGCCCGGATGCGGGCCCGGCTGCGCCGGGGCGAGGACGTGGCCCCGGAGCTGCTCACCATCGGGCCGCCCGGCAACCAGATCACCATCGACGTGCCGGCGCACACGGTCAGCCGGGACGGCGAGGAGGTGAAGCTGACCCCGCTGGAGTTCGACCTACTGGTCGCTCTCGCCCGCAAGCCGCGCCAGGTCTTCACCCGCGAGGTGCTGCTGGAGCAGGTCTGGGGTTACCGGCACGCCGCCGACACCCGCCTGGTCAACGTGCACGTGCAGCGGCTGCGCGCCAAGATCGAGCCGGATCCGGAGCGACCCGAAATCATCCTCACCGTTCGGGGCGTGGGTTACAAGGCGGGCACCGGATAGCCTGGTCAGCACTGTGGTGACCTCCCCGCCCCGCGACTCGCCGACCATCGCGCCCCGCCGGCTCCGTGCCGTGCGGGCGCTGTGGCGCCTCCTGGCGGGTCGCGCGGCCCGGCTCGCGGCCGGGGCGCACCAGACCTGGCGGAGGTCGCTCCAGCTCCGTGTGGTGACCATCACACTGGTGGCGTCCAGCCTGCTGGTGGGCGGTTTCGCGTACCTGATCGCCGACAAGCTCACCAACATCCTGCTGGAGAACGCCGAGACCGACGTGCTGCTGCGGCTGCAGAACGGCAGCGACTACGCCTCGAAGCAGTTCAACCTCTACAGCCAGCCGCAGGAGGCTCAGCTCCAGGACACCATCGACGGCACGGTCAACTACCTGGCCGGCGGTGACCCGGCGCAGACCAGCGGCGTGGTGGTGGCGATCACCGCCGACAACTTCACCAACATCGCGCCGCGCACCTCCCCGGACGTGCAGGTGCGCCCGATGATCAGCCAGAAGCTGCGGGCCTCGGTGGCGGCCGGCAACGTCGCCCACCAGATCCGCACCGGCTCGCTCGGTGGCGAACGCACCAAATACCTGGTCTACGGCTCCCCGGTGCCCACCCGGTTCGGCCAACTGGAGCTGTACTACCTCGTACCCCTGTCCCGGCAGGACGCCACCGCGGCCGACGCCCGGGCCACGGTGGTCGCCACCGGCGCGGCCCTGGTGCTGCTGCTCGGCCTGCTGGCCGCCCTGGTCACCCGCCTCGTGGTGACCCCGGTGCGGGTGGCCGCCCGGACCGCCCAGCGGCTCTCCGCCGGCCTGCTCGACCAGCGGATGGTGGTCAACGGCGAGGACGACCTGGCCCTGCTCGCCGCCTCGTTCAACCAGATGGCGACCAACCTGCAGCGGCAGATCCTCCGGCTGGAGGAGATGTCCCGGCTGCAACGCCGCTTCACCTCCGACGTCTCCCACGAGCTGCGGACGCCGCTGACCACGGTCCGGATGGCCGCCGACCTGATCTTCGCCGAGCGGGACGAGTTCGACCCGGCGGTGGCGCGCAGCGCCGAGCTGCTCCAGGCCGAGCTGGACCGGTTCGAGGAGCTGCTCACCGACCTGCTGGAGATCAGCCGCTTCGACGCCGGCTTCGCCATGCTCGACAGCGAGCCGACCGACCTGGTGCCGGTGGTGCACCGGGTGACCGAGCGGCTGGCCGGGCTGGCCGAGCGGGTCGGGGTGGCCATCGAGCTGGACCTGCCGGACAGCCCGGTGATCGCCGAGGTCGACCCGCGCCGGGTCGAGCGGGTGCTGCGCAACCTGGTCGGCAACGCCGTCGAGCACGGCGAGGCCAAGCCCGTGCGGATCACCCTCGGCGTCGACCAGAGCGCGGTGGCGATCACCGTGCGGGACCACGGCGTCGGGCTCAAGCCCGGCGAGGAGAAGCTGGTCTTCAACCGGTTCTGGCGGGCCGACCCGTCCCGGGCCCGGCAGACCGGCGGCACCGGGCTGGGTCTCTCGATCAGCCTGGAGGACGCCCGGCTGCACGGCGGCTGGCTGGAGGCGTGGGGCGCTCCGGGGCAGGGCGCCCAGTTCCGGCTGACCCTTCCGGCCCGCGCCGGGGACCGGCTGACCACCTCACCGCTGCGGCTCGTGCCCGCCGACGCCACCCTGCCGTTCGGCGGTCCGCGCGACGGCGGCCCGCTCGCCATCGGCCCGGGCAGCGGCGCGGGCGCCCTGGCCGTCGGGCCGGCGGAGCCGGGCGACCGGGCCGAGGTGACGTCATGAGGCGCCGGGCGCTGGCGGCGCTGCTGGCCGGCCTGCTGCTGCCGGCCGGCGTGGTCGGTTGCGGGATCCCGGCCGAGAGCGAGGTGCAGGTCGACGGCTCGGGTCCGGCCGCCGAGGCGGGCACGGTCAACGGCAGCCCCGCGCGGCCGCCGACCCCGACCGACAGCGCCGAGCCCGGCCCGTTCATCGAGAACTACCTGCGGGCGGCCGCCGCGGGTGAGCGCGACCAGGCGTACGCCCGGGCGAAGGAGTTCATCGCGCAGGAGGCGAAGAGCCTGCTCCCGGAGAAGCAGCAGAGCAGCGAGATCGAGCTGACCGTGGTCCGGCTCCGGGAGAAGCCCGAGGTCACCCCGCCGAACAACCAGGGCACCAGCCGGGTGACCGTCAAGGTGCAGCAGGTCGGCGTGCTGCGCGCCGACGGCACTCTGGCGCCGCCGGAGGCCCTCGAGACCGAGTACGTGTTCCAGCTGCGCCGGGCCGATCCCACCAGCCCGGGGCTGCTCCTCACCGCCGTGCCGACGAACGTGCTGCTGGTCAGCGACACCGCGCTGCGGGAGTACTACCGGTCGCGCACCATCTACTTCTGGAACCCGGACCGGTCGCGCCTGGTGCCCGACCTGCGCTACCTGCCCTCGTCGGTGCCGGCCGAGCGCCGGGTCACCGAGGTGGTGAAGTGGTTGACCGGCGGCCCGTCCGACTGGCTGGCCTCCGGCGTGACCGGGCTGCCCGACGGCACCCGGCCGATCAACAACGCCACCGGCGCGGACGGGCACTGGGAGGTCAACCTCACCATGCCGGGGGCGAACGACGAACGGCTCGGGCTGCTCGCCACCCAGCTGGCCTGGTCGCTGCCGGAGTTGAGCGGCCAGCTCGACCTGAAGATCCAGAACCAGAAGCGGCGCACCGTCGACCTCCAGCAGGAGCGGGCGGGGCACGCCGCGTACCCGGCCGGAGACCTCCCGGCGCGGTTCAGCGTCTACGACGGCGCGATCCGCCCGCTGGCCATCGCCAACGAGCCGAGAGCCGCCGTTCCGCTGGCGCCCGCCGACAACCGGAACGTGGTCTCCGCGGCGCTCGCGCATTCCGGTGACCAGGTGCTGGCCGCGCTGGTGGTCACGGGCACGGATCGCCGGCAGCGCCTTCGGGTCGGATCCGGCCCGGACCCGGTCACGGTGTTCAACACCGGCGCCCGGACATACGGCGTGATCGGCCGGCCCACGTGGCTCCGCTCGGTGGACAAGAACCATCCGGCCGGTCTCGTGGCGGCCGACGGCAAGCTCTACCGGTTCGACGGGGCGGCGGCGATGAGCCCCGTGCCGCTGGCCGTCCCCGGCCCGGTCGTCGCGGTCGCCGGGTCCCTCGACGGACATCGGATCGCGCTGGTCAGTGGAGGCGTCCTCTACGTGGCCGCGGTCAGCGTCGACGGCGGCGTGGTGAGCGTGGGCCGGCCCCGCCGGCTGGTCACCCTGCTCACCGGCATCAGCGCCGTCGACTGGGTGGCGGAGAACGAACTGGTCCTCGCCGGCAACGAGGCGGACCGGCGACCGGCCATCCACCAGGCCACGGTCGACGGCGCCCAGGAGACCGCGCTCAAGCGGGACATCGGCGCCGAGGTGACCCAGTTGGCCGCGTACCCGGGCGGAGCGGTCGGCGGGCTGCCGTCGCTGTCGTACATGTACGAGGCGAACCGGGCGGCCTACCGGAACAACCCGTTCGACATCATCAGGCGGGAACAGGTGCTGGACGTGCCGGCGGGCAGCCGGGCGACCAACCCGACCGCGCCCTTCTTCCTCTACTGAGGCGCCGGTGCCGGGCCTGGGCGGACTCTGGTCGGATCTGACCGACCTGGTGCTGCCGGCCGGCTGCGCCGGCTGCGGGGAGCGCGTCCCCGGCCTGCGGCAGGGCTTCTGCCCGGGCTGCGCGCGAGAGCTGGAGGCGCTGACCCCCGCGCCGACCCGACCCGATCCGGCCCCGGCGGGCCTGCCGCCCTGCGTCGCCCTCGGCCCGTACGCGGGCCCGCTGCGGAACGGGCTGCTGGCGTACAAGGAGCGGGGCCGGCACGGGCTGGCCCGGCCGCTGGGCGCGTTGCTGGCCGAGGTGGTCGCCGCGGCGGCCGGCGGGCGACGCCCGGTGACCCTGGTGGCGGTGCCGGACACCGCGGGGGCGGCCCGGGCCCGGTACGGCGACCACCTGGACCGGCTGACCCGTCACGCGGCGGCCCGGCTGGGCGCGGCCGGCTGGCCGGTACGCGTGCTCCGGCCGCTGCGTGCGCTGCCCCGGCCCGACTCGGTGGCGCTGGACAGCGCCGGGCGGGCCGCCGCGGCCGAGGCGGCGTTCCGGCTGCGCCGGACCGGCGGGGTGGCCGGTCCGGTGGTGCTGCTGGACGACATCGTCACCACGGGGGCCACGCTGGCCGCGGTGAGCCGCCTCCTGCGCGAAGCGGGAATGACGCCAAAGGCCGCGGCCGTGCTCGCCGCAACGCAAAAGCGGCACCATCAGTGACGCTTCGTGTTTCCGTTTCACCCCATGGTGTATGAGCTGTTAAATTTCGCGGCCTCTCTCGGCAACTGGGGGTGACTGGTGGCCGAACAGGAGTTAGCGTTTTCGTGTCGGGGGTAGGAGGGTTGCCAACCTTCCCCCGGCATTGGAAGGAGGCGTAGCCGTACATCATCGGTCGACGCCGAACGGGGTTCTCCCAGGCGCGTCGACCGGAAGATCCGGACCGAACGACCGTCCGAACAAGGGAGGTCACGTGGACATCGTGGTCAAGGGCCGTAACGTCGAAGTGCCGGACCATTACCGGGTGCACGTAGCCGAAAAGCTCGCGAAGATCGAACGCTACGACCACAAGCTCATTCGCGTGGACGTCGAGTTGTTCCACGAGCGCAATCCGCGCCAGGCCGATCATTGCCAGCGGGTGGAAATCACCTGCGTGACGCGCGGTCCGGTGATCCGGGCCGAGGCCTGCACGAATGATTTCTACAGCGCGCTTGATGCCGCCATCGCCAAGCTGGACACCCGCTTCCGCCGGGCGGCCGACCGCCGCCGCGTGCACCGCGGCCGGCACGCGCCGCTCTCCGTGGCCGCCGCCACCGCCGACCTGCCGGTGGCCGACCTGGAGGGGCCCGGCCTGGCGGCCCGGAACGGGCACGGGACGGCCACCGCCGTCGCGGAACGGCCCGACGAGGGCGGCTACGAGGAACACGACGACCAGCCCTGGCACATCGCGCGGGCGAAGGTGCACCCCGCCGAGCCGATGACGGTCGACGACGCGCTGTTCCAGATGGAGCTGGTCGGCCACGACTTCTACCTGTTCCACGACAAGGAGTCGGGCCGCCCGAGCGTGGTCTACCGCCGGCACGCCTACGACTACGGGATCATCTCGCTCGACACCTGACCCCTGACCACCCCGCGGGACACAACCGGCCGGAAGCCGTGGTGGGTGACCACCGCGGCTTCCGCCGTCAGTCGGCGCGGTCGCCCGCCAGCCGGCCGAAGACGAGCGTGTCGACCCGGGTCCCGTCCGGACCGGGTAGCCGGCCGCGCAGCAGCCCCTCCCGTCGGAAGCCGGCCTTCGCCAGCACCCGCTGCGAGGCGAGGTTCTCCGGCCCGGTGCCGGCCCAGAGCCGGGCCAGGCCGATCTCGAACGCCCAGGCGGCGACGAGGCGTACCGCCCGGGTGGCCAGCCCTCGGCCGCGCGCCTCGGGCAGCATGCTGTAGCCGAGCATGGCCTGGCCGGTGGCGGGCTCGTCGTAGACGAGGGCGCAGCCGCCGGCCACCGCGCCGGTCGCCGCGTCGATGATCGCCAGGTCGGCCGAACGGCCGGCCAGCCAGTGGCTCTCCGCCAGCCGGCAGCGCCGCTCGATGGCCTCCCGGGCCGGCGCCACCGGCGGGACCCGGCTCGCCACCACCTCGGGCCGGGTGTGCAGCCGGTACAGCGGGTCGGCGTCCTCCGGCCCGAGCCGTCGCAGCGTCACCACGCCGTCGGTGAGCCGGCCGCCGGGCAGGTCCGGCAGCAGCCGCGCGGTCGGGCCGGGCGGGTCGCCGGCGAGGCGTACCCAGACGGCCAGGTCGTGCCGACCGTCCCGGCCCTGGCCGGCCGACCGGCGTACCCCCTCGAGCCGGAATCCGGTGGCCAGCGCCACCCGCTGGCTGGCCGTGTTCTCCTCGTGGGCGAGCAGTTCGAGCCGGACGGTGCCGGCGGCGAAGGCCGCCTCGGCCAGCGCGCGGGTGGCGGCCGTGGCGACGCCCCGCCCGCGCGCCCACGGCGCGACCCAGAAGCCGATCTCCGCCTGCCGGCGTTCCGTCACCGGGTGGCTGAGTCCGGCCGCACCGAGCAGCCGGTCGGTGGCCGGGTCGGCGATCGCGTACGTCGCGCCGCCGGTGGCCCGGGCCGCCGGCGCGCCCTCGGTGATCCACCACCGGGCGCTCTCCTCGGTGTACGGGTCCGGCAGGCCGGGCAGGAACCGCCGGATGACCGGGTCGGCGCACGCGGCGGCCAGGTCCGTCACGTCGGTGAGCCGGTCCGGCCGCAGCCGCACCCCGTACGCCTCGATGGTCTCCGGCGTCACCGCAGGTCCTGCGGGAGCAGCCCGCCGATCCAGACGTCCTGCCGTTCCCCGCGGTGCTGGACGCCGCCGCGGAGGGTGCCCTCGACGGTGAAGCCGGCCTTCTCGGCGGCCCGCCGGGACGCGGTGTTGCCGACGTTGGCCCGCCACTCGATCCGGGCCAGGCCGAGGGTGGTGAAGCCCCAGGCGCAGAGCGCGGTCAGCGCGGCCGGCAGGTAGCCCCGGCCCCGGGCGTGCGGCGCGGTCATGAAGCCCACGTCGGCGACGAGCGGGTCGCCGGGGGAGATGCGCAGGTCGATCGAGGCGACGTAGTGGTCCTCGGCGTCGGCGACCGCGTAGGAGGCGCCGGTGCCCCGGGCCCAGGTCGCCTCGGCGATGTCCCGCAGGAAGCCCTCGGCGTGCTCCCGCCGGTAGGGGTGCGGCACCGTGGTCCAGCGGATGGTGTCCTCGTCCCGGCAGGTAGTCACGAGCGCGTCGATGTCACGCTCCTCGAACGCGCGCAGCCGCAGCTCGGTGGGGCCGGCGGTGGCGAACAGGACCGGCTGGGGCCGGCTGAAGACGGCCGCCCGGCGGGCCTGGAGGGTGTCGGGGCCGTACGGGGCGGGCTCGCCGGGCGCGGCCAGATCGGCCGGGAAGAGGGAGCCGATCCAGCCCTCCGGGCGGCCGTCGACCGCCGGATGAGCCAACCGCAGCTCGCCCCCGACCCGGAAGCCGGCCCGGAGCGCGACGAGCCGGGAGGCGTGGTTGCCGACCTCGGCCTGCCAGATCACCCGGCGCAGCTTGAGCGCGTCGAACGCCCAGCGGGCGACCGCCCGGGTGGCGCGCACCGCCACGCCCCGGCCCCGGGCCCAGGGCGCGGTCCAGTAGCCCACCTCGGCGGAGTCCAGGCCGCGGTCGACGGAGACGAGCCCGCAGGAGGCGAGCAGCTCGCCGGTCTCCGCGTCGCAGACCGCGAAGGGCGCCCCGGTGCCGTCCGCCCAGGCCGCCCCGCTGATCGTGGTCACGAAGGCGAGGGCGTGTTCGGGCAGGTACGGGCGAGGTACGGTGGTCCAGCGCTGGATGTCCGGATCCTGGCAGGCGCGGTGCACCGCGTCGGCGTCCTCCGCCCGCCAGGGTCGCAGCAGCAGGCCGTCCTCGACGATCTCCACAGGCTCCACCCGAGCCATCGTGCCGGATCGTTCGCGTACGGCGTAACCCGATTACCGCCGCTCGGCGCCCCCGCTTGGCGTTATGTCGGGTTCGCAGGCTCGGACCGCCGCCACCAGTGACCATCGCCGCGTCGGAGCGCCTACGATGGTTCGAGACTGTCTAGGGGAGCGTTGATCCGTGTCGATTCTGGAAAAGGTCCTTAGCGCTGGCGCGGGCCGTATGGTGCGTCGGCTCAAGGCCATCGCCGCCGCCGTCAACTCGATCGAGGACGACTACGTCAACCTCAGCGATGACGAGCTGCGGGACATGACCGACCAGTTCAGGGAGCGGCTCGCCGACGGTGAGACCCTCGACGACCTGCTGCCCGAGGCGTTCGCGGTGTGCCGGGAGGCGGCCGCCCGCGTGCTCGGCCAGCGGCCCTACGACGTCCAGGTGATGGGTGGCGCGGCGCTGCACTTCGGCAACATCGCCGAGATGAAGACCGGTGAGGGCAAGACCCTGACCTCGGTCATGCCGGTCTACCTGAACGCGCTCGCCGGCAAGGGCGTGCACGTGATCACCGTCAACGACTACCTGGCCGAGCGCGACGCCGCCTGGATGGGCCGGGTGCACGAGTTCCTCGGCCTGACCGTGGGCGTGGTGCTGCCCAACCGGCCGGCCACCGAGCACCGCGCGGCCTACGAGTGCGACATCACCTACGGCACCAACAACGAGTTCGGCTTCGACTACCTGCGCGACAACATGGCGTGGTCGAAGGAGGAGCTGGTTCAGCGCGGCCACTTCTTCGCCGTGGTCGACGAGGTCGACTCGATCCTCATCGACGAGGCCCGGACCCCGCTGATCATCTCCGGTCCGGCCGAGCACTCCGCCCGCTGGTACCAGGAGTTCGCCTCCGTGGTGGCCCGCCTCCAGGCCGGCACCGACGGTGAGGGCGACTACGAGGTCGACCACGCCAAGCGGACCATCGCCATCACCGAGCGCGGTGTCGCCAAGATCGAGGACCGGCTCGGCATCGACAACCTCTACGAGTCGGTCAACACCCCGCTCGTCGGCTACATGAACAACGCGATCAAGGCCAAGGAGCTCTACAAGCGCGACAAGGACTACATCGTCAGCGACGGCGAGGTCCTCATCGTCGACGAGTTCACCGGCCGCATCCTGCACGGCCGTCGCTACAACGAGGGCATGCACCAGGCGATCGAGGCCAAGGAGGGGGTGGAGATCAAGCAGGAGAACCAGACCCTGGCCACCATCACCCTCCAGAACTACTTCCGCCTCTACGAGAAGCTCTCCGGCATGACCGGCACGGCCCAGACCGAGGCGAGCGAGTTCAACAAGGTCTACAAGGTCGGCGTCGTGACCATCCCGACGCACCGGCCGATGGTCCGGCTCGACCGGGCGGACGTCATCTACAAGACCGAGAAGGCCAAGTTCAACGCCGTGGTCGAGGACATCGCCGAGCGGCACGAGCACGGCCAGCCGGTGCTTGTCGGCACGGTCTCGGTGGAGAACTCGGAGATCCTCTCCCACATGCTGCGCCGCCGCGGCATCCCGCACTCGGTGCTCAACGCGAAGTTCCACGCCAAGGAGGCGGAGATCGTCGCCCAGGCCGGGCGCAAGGGCGCGGTCACCGTCGCCACCAACATGGCCGGCCGCGGCACCGACATCCTGCTCGGCGGCAACCCCGAGTTCCTCGCCGCCAACGAACTCCGCCAGCGCGGCCTCGACCCGGTCGAGCAGCCCGAGGAGTACGCCAAGGCGATGGAGGAGGTCCTGCCCACCTGGAAGCAGGCCTGCGACGCCGAGGCGGAGGAGGTCGCCGCCGCCGGTGGCCTCTACGTGCTGGGCACCGAGCGGCACGAGTCCCGCCGGATCGACAACCAGCTGCGCGGTCGCGCCGGCCGCCAGGGTGACCCCGGCGAGTCCCGCTTCTACCTGTCGCTGCAGGACGACCTGATGAAGCGCTTCCGGGCCGGTGCCGTCGAGGCGGTGATGGACCGCTTCAACATCCCGGAGGACGTGCCCATCGAGTCGAAGATGGTCACCCGCCAGATCAAGAGCGCCCAGGCCCAGATCGAGGGCCAGAACGCCGAGATCCGCAAGAACGTCCTCAAGTACGACGAGGTGCTCAACAAGCAGCGCCAGGTGATCTACGCCGAGCGCCTCCGGGTGCTCAACGGCGAGGACCTCTCCGAGCAGGTCCGCAACATGATCGACGACGTGGTCGGTGCGTACGTGGTGGGTGCCACGAGCGACGGCTACGCCGAGGACTGGGACCTCGATCAGCTCTGGTCCAACCTCAAGCAGCTCTACCCGGTGGGCATCACCGTCGACGAGCTGGAGGAGGAGGTGGGTTCCCGGGCCGGCCTCGACCAGGACTTCCTGCTCGCCCGCCTCAAGGAGGACGCGCACGCCGCGTACGACCGGCGTGAGGAGACGCTCGGTGAGGAGGCGGTCCGCCAGCTCGAGCGGATGGTCCTGCTCCAGGTGATCGACCGCAAGTGGCGCGAGCACCTCTACGAGATGGACTACCTCCAGGAGGGCATCAGCCTGCGGGCGTACGCCCAGCGCGACCCGGTCATCGAGTACCAGCGCGAGGGCTTCGACATGTTCGCCACCATGATGGACGGCATCAAGGAGGAGACGGTCGGCTTCCTCTACAACCTGGAGGTGCAGGTCGAGGAGCCCGAGCCGGAGGCCGAGGAGGTGCAGCTGCTGGAGAAGCCGGTGGAGGTCCGGGCCAAGGGTCTCAACCGCACGCCGCAGCAGCAGGGCCTGCAGTATTCGGCGCCGTCGGTCGACGGCGAGGCCGGCCGCGGCGCGCCGGTGCTCGAGCGCGCCGAGGAGCAGGCGCCGGCGCTCGGCATCGGCCGCCCCGAGACCTCGGAGCGCCCCGCCGCCTCCACCCCGCGCCGGACGGCCGGGACGAGCGGCCAGGCGGTCGCGGCGAGCACGGCCCGGCGGGCCGCGCCCGGCCAGGTCGACGGCGCGGGCGAGGGCCCGTCCCGGAACGCGCCGTGCCCGTGCGGCTCGGGCCGCAAGTACAAGCGCTGCCACGGCGCCCCCAACGGCGGCAACTGACCAGCGTCAGCCCCGACGGGCCCCGGCCACCGGCCGGGGCCCGTCGCCGTCTCCACCCCCGGGTCGGGCCGGGATCAGAGGGCGTCGAGGACGGTGCAGAGCCAGGTGCCGCGGCGGTGTTCCAGGCGCAGGGCGATCGCCCAGCTCGCGCCGCCGGTGCCCGCGAGCACGGCGGCGGCCTCGACCGCGCCGGTCCGGGGCTCGCACACCCGTAGCCGGCGGAGGTGGAGGACGGGACGGGTGGCGCGGCGGCGTGGCGGGCCCACCCGGCGGGCGGCGCGGGTCAGCTCGGCGGTCACCCGGGCGGCGGCCTCGGGGAGGCACAGCGGCCGGAGCTGCCCGGGTGGGCGGTAGCCGTTGGCGATCTCCAGGAAGGTGCGGACGAACCGGTGGGCCGCCCGGGCCGCCTCGGGGGTCGCGGTCACCAGGGCGGCGGTCGGCGGGCCGGCCGAGCGCCCCGGCCCGGCCGGCACCGGCCGGACGTCGGCGCCCCGGCCGGTCGACCGGTCGGCGGCTCGGCCGGCGGGGCGGTCGGGGTCCCGGCGACGCGGGTCGAAGAGGTCGAGGGCGAGCTGATCCACGTTCCCCCAGCTGTCGCCCCAGGTCGGATCCTGGTCGGTGCAGGGCGGGTCGAGCGGCGGGGCGGGCCGGAGCCGGACGGGGGGACGCGGTGCCAGCGGGCGGCGGGTGTCGGCCATCCTCAACCCCTGTTCCTTGCGTTTGCCTTCGTTTGCCTTCGATCACTTCTCATTCTCGGGCAGGGCAACGCCCATCGTCAATGCCGGTGCGCCATCGGGTGGTCACTCCACGTCCCGGTCGGTGAGCGGGTTGCCGCGTACCCACTCGGCGGTCTCGGCGTACTTCCGCTGGATGTACTGCTCCAGTTGAGCGCGCTCCACGCGCCACTGGCCCCGGCCGCCGATCTTGATGGCGGGCAGTTCCCCGCTGCGCACCATGTGGTAGACCTGCGAGTCCGAGACGTTCAGCTCGGCGGCCACGTCGGACAGCAGCAGGAACCTCGGCTCCACGGTGACTCCCGGGGTTGGCTACGTTTGCTTCAGTTTGCCATCAGGAGCCCGATCACCCCAGGCCGGGCACGGCGAATCCGGCCGGAGGACACACCGGCGCGGAACTTCTCCGCGACGGGTGCGGGGTGTATGACGGTCACGGCGTACGGCATGATCGGCGCCCGGAGCCGGCGTCCGCCGGCCGGCAGCCTGAGGGCGGGGAGACACCGGTGACCGACGAGCTTGTCCGGGTGTACGTGCCGGCGACCGTCCCCATGCTGGCCCGGCTGCGCGAGGAGGGCCTGGCCGGCGAGGAGGCGCACGCCGTCACCCCGGAGCTGCGGGAGTGGTACGCCGAGGGCGACGAGGAGGAGCTGGAGTACGTCGCCTTCACCCGGGCGGCCCAGGAGGCCCTGCTGCTGCTCCGGGCCGATCCGGGCGCGCCCCGCCGGCGGGTCGTCGTCTCGGTGGACCTGCCGGCCCGCGCGGTCGGCCGGGTCGGCGGCGAGCTGGGCTCCAGCGTGGTCCGGCTCTCCGGCCCGGTGCCGGTGAAGTCCGTCGCCGCGATCCACGTGGACGGCGGGGACGCGGTCGACGACGTGGCCGCCGCCGCCGAGGTGGTGGCCGAGGCGCAGGCCGGTGACCCGGACGCCCAGTTCACCGTCGACGGCGCCGAGGACCACGAGCTGGAGTGGTACGACGTGACCGAGCTGGACCTGCTGCTGCGCGACGTCTCCTGAGGCCGCGGCGCCTCAGGAGTCGGACTCGTCCTCGTCCTCCACGGCGCGCGGGCCCAGGGTGCGGCCGAACAGGATGAGCGTGGTGAGCGCCCCCACGAAGAGCACCCAGATGCCGTTGTCCACCCGCGAGGTGCCCAGCGCCGTCTGCGCCACCTGGTCCGCCTCGCTGAGCGCGGCCGCCAGGTCGAGCAGCCCGCGTCCGCCGACCCGGATGATCACCTCGGTGAGTAGCAGGAGCAGGCCCGCGCCGGCCCCGGCCACGAGGTACGCCGGCCAGCGCAGCTCCGCGACGGCCCCACCCCGACGCTCGGCGCGGCGGCGGGCCCAGGCCAGGTAGAGATAGGCCACGAGACCGGCGATCAGCCCGGCGAGCAGGGACTCGGTCCGGGACACCCACTTCGCGGCGTCGAGCACCGACTGCTGGGTGTCGCCGGCGCCGAACAGGTCGGAGAGCGGGTCCCGGGCGCGGCTGAACAGCACCACGAAGACCTGCGCGGCCAGGGTGGCGGCGGCGAGCCCGCCGACCACCCGGGCGGTGCGCGCACCGGCCGCCGCCCCGCCGATGATCGCCGCGGCGGCGGTGGTGCCGGCGATGGTGTTGGTGGTCGCGTTGTCGGCGTAGGTCAGGTTGACCGCGACCGCGGCGGCGAGCCCGACCAGCAGGCCGGCGCCGACGGCGACGAGGAAGCGCAGGGTGGCCCGGTCCAGCCGGTTGGTCGCCGCCAGGGCGACGGCGGCGCCGGCGACCAGCGCGGCGGTGATCACGCCGGGCAGGGCGTACGCGGAGAGGCTGAGCGCGGTGACCCCGGCCGCGGCCGAGGCGATCGCCGCCCGCGTGGACCAGAGCATGGCGGCCAGCCAGCCGAGCGACAGCACGGCCAGCACCAGGGCGCCGGGCGCGTGGGTGAGGCGGCCACCGGCGGCGGGCGCGGCCTCGGCGCTCCCGTCCGAGGGGGATCCGGCCGGCGTGGCGACCGTCCGCTCGGTGGCGGGCTGGTCCGGCTCCGCGGCCGTGGAGCTGCCGGGCTGCTTGCTCATCGTCTCCCTCTCGACGGACGCCGGGTCGGCCGCGACGGCCGGGCAGGTCACCGGTCATCCAGCGTACGCGGCCGGCCGGCCCCACTCCGGGCCCGGCCGGCCGGTGTCGTCGATCCCGGGTCGCCGGGCCGGGCGGCGACGGATCCCAGGCGAGCGATCGGGCCAACCGAGGATTCGTCGGGAGAGAGTGGCTTGTCGCCTACGGTCCGGTGTGCGGCGTGGCGTCCGGGTGCCCCGGGCCGGGGCGACCCGAACCGGGGCGGTGCAGGTGGGGCCGGCCTCCTCGCATGAAAGAATTGGCCGAGGTCCCGCCGCCGCGACCGGTACCCCGCGAGCGGCGCCCGGCGACCCGGCCACCCGGCCGGCGCCCGCGGGTCCGATTTCGCCACCGCCGTCGAGATCGCACAGGAGCCTGTGATGGACGCCGTGTTCTCCGTACCCGAGCCGCGCAACGAGCCGGTCCACACCTACGAGCCCGGCAGCGCCGAGCGGGAGCGGCTCCAGCGGCGACTGGCCGACCTGGCCGCCGAGCGGATCGACCTGCCGATGACCATCGCCGGCGAGCAGCGGATGGCCGCCGGTGACCCGATCAACGTGGTCCAGCCGCACAAGCACGCCCACGTGCTCGGCGTCACGGGCCACGCCACCCACGACGACGCCCGCGCCGCGGTCAAGGCCGCCAAGGACGCCGCGCCGATGTGGCGGGCGCTGCCGTTCGAGGAGCGCGCCGCGATCTTCCTGCGCGCCGCCGACCTGCTCTCCGGTCCCTGGCGGGACACGCTCAACGCGGCCACCATGCTGGGCCAGTCCAAGACGGTGGTCCAGGCCGAGATCGACGCGGCCTGCGAGCTGATCGACTTCCTCCGGTTCAACGTCTACTTCGCCCGCAAGCTCCTGGCCGAGCAGCCGCTGTCCTCGCCGGGTGTGTGGAACCGCTTCGACCACCGGCCCCTGGAGGGCTTCGTCTACGCGGTCACCCCGTTCAACTTCACCGCGATCGCCGGCAACCTGCCCTCGGCGCCGGCGCTGCTCGGCAACACCGTGGTCTGGAAGCCGGGCCCGACCCAGCAGTTCGCCGCCCACTTCACCATGCGGCTGTTCGAGGCGGCCGGCCTTCCGCCCGGTGTGATCAACATGGTGACCGGGCGCGGCGAGGAGGTCTCCGACGTCGTACTCGCCGACCCGGACCTGGCCGGCATCCACTTCACCGGCTCCACCAAGGTCTTCCAGCACCTGTGGAAGACGGTCGGGGACAACATCGCCCGCTACCGGGGCTACCCGCGGCTGGTCGGCGAGACCGGCGGCAAGGACTTCGTGGTCGCGCACACCAGCGCCGACGTGGACGCCCTGCACACCGCGCTGATCCGGGGCGCCTACGAGTACCAGGGCCAGAAGTGCTCGGCCGCCTCGCGGGCGTACATCCCCCGGTCCATCTGGGAGGGCGGGCTGCGCGACCGGCTGGCGGCCACCGCCGACTCGCTCACCTACGGCGACGTCACCGACTTCAGCAACTTCGGCGGCGCGGTGATCGACGACAAGGCGTTCGGCCGGCACACCGCCGCGCTGGAGCTGATCAAGGGCGACGACAGCTGCCGGGTCCTGGCCGGCGGCACCGCCGACGACTCGGTCGGCTACTTCGTCCGGCCGACCCTCTTCGAGTGCTCGGACGCCGCGCACGAGACCTTCACCACCGAGTACTTCGGCCCGATCCTCGGCGTGCACGTCTTCGACGACGCCCGCTTCGACGAGGTGGTCCACCAGGCCGAGTCGATCGCGCCGTACGCGCTGACCGGGTCGATCTTCGCGACCGACCGCCGGGTGGTCGACCAGGTGGCGGAGAAGATGCGCTACGCGGCCGGCAACTTCTACATCAACGACAAGCCGACCGGCGCGGTGGTCGGGCAGCAGCCGTTCGGCGGCGCCCGGGCCAGCGGCACCAACGACAAGGCCGGCTCGTGGCACAACCTGGTCCGCTGGACGTCGCCGCGGACGATCAAGGAGACCTTCGTCCCGCCGACCGAGCACGGCTACCCGCACATGGGCTGACCTGCGCGCGGTCGCCGGTGGCGCACCCAGCGTCACCGGCGACCGGCCGGGCGGGGGAGGGGCCGGACGTCCCCGGCGGACTGTCGTCGGCCGACAGTGCACATCGGACGACCCGAAGGGCGGCGAAAACGGCAAATCCTGGACGCCAGGTCCGACAAAGTGGCAGCTTAGAGGGCATGGCGGAATCCGGAGTCAACCCGACGGCGGCGGCCCTGCTGGGCCTGCTGCACGACGGCCCGATGACAGGCGGTCAACTGATGGCCGCCGCCGAGCGCCGGCTGGCGCCGTACTGGTCGATGACCCGCAGCCAGGTCTACCGCGAGCTTCCGGTCCTGGCCGAGAAGGGTCTCGTGCGGCTCGGCAAGCCCGGGCCGCGGTTGAGCCAGCCGTACGCGATCACGGCGGCCGGGAAACGGACATTCTCCCGCTGGCTCGCGGAGAACCCGGGCCGGGACACCATCCGTAACCCGATAGCGCTACGGATCGCCTTCGGCAACCTGCACTCGGCTAGCCAGCTCAAGAACCTCTACGCGTCGGCGAACGAGTACCACACCGAGGCCCTGGCGGCGGTGCGCGAGCAGGTCAAGAACGCCAAGAAGGAAGGCGACGACTACGACGCCAGCGCGCTGGAGTTCGCCGTCGCCTACCACCGCGCGGCGCTGTCCTGGCTCAAGAGCGCCCCGGTCGGCTGACCACCTGCCGCAGCCAGGGCGACCTGGCGGTGCGACTTTTCGCGCCTGCCTGCGGGGCTCGCAAGCTCACTGCTCGCACGCGCAGTAGTCTTGTCTGTCGTGACCGCTGCCGATTACGCCGAACAGCTCAAGGAACTCGACGCCACCCTACGCAACATCGAGGCCGTACTCGACCTCGACAAGCTTCGCGAGCAGAAGGCCCGCCTGGAGCAGGAGGCCTCCGCGCCGGACCTGTGGGACGACCAGGCCAAGGCGCAGCAGGTGACGTCGCAGCTGTCGTACGTCAACGGCGAGATCTCCAAGCTCGGCAGCCTCCGCTCCCGGCTCGACGACGCCGGGGTCCTGCTGGAGCTGGCCCAGGCCGAGTCCGACAGCGGCACCCTCACCGAGGTCGAGTCGGAGATCACCGGGCTGACCAAGGCCATCCAGGAGATGGAGGTCCGCACCCTGCTCTCCGGCGAGTACGACTCCCGGGAGGCGCTGGTCGCCATCCGGGCGGGCGCCGGCGGCGTGGACGCGGCGGACTTCGCCGAGATGCTGCTCCGGATGTACCTGCGCTGGGCCGAGCGGCACGGCTACCCGACCGAGGTCTACGAGACCTCGTACGCCGAGGAGGCGGGCCTCAAGTCGGCCACCTTCACGGTCAAGGTGCCCTACGCGTTCGGCACGCTCAGCGTCGAGTCCGGCACCCACCGGCTGGTCCGGATCAGCCCGTTCGACAACCAGGGCCGCCGGCAGACCAGCTTCGCCGGCGTCGAGGTGCTGCCGGTCGTGGAGCAGACCGACCACATCGAGATCCCCGAGAACGAGATGCGGATCGACGTCTACCGCTCCTCCGGCCCGGGCGGCCAGAGCGTCAACACCACCGACTCGGCGGTCCGGATCACCCACATCCCGACCGGCATCGTGGTCACCTGCCAGAACGAGAAGTCCCAGCTGCAGAACAAGGCCTCGGCGCTGCGGGTGCTCCAGGCCCGGCTGCTGGAGCGCAAGCGGCAGGAGGAGCAGGCCAAGCTCCAGGGCCTGAAGACCGACGCCGCCGGCTCCTGGGGCGACCAGATGCGCTCGTACGTTCTGCACCCTTATCAGATGGTGAAGGATCTGCGGACCGAGCAGGAGACGGGCAATCCGTCCGCGGTCTTCGACGGCGAGCTGGACAGCTTCATCGAGGCGGGTATCCGCTGGCGGAAGCAGCAGCAGCTCACCGCTGACGGTGCGTGATCGATCTCCGACGCAGCGCGTCATCGATCTCTGTCTGACCGGCTGAATCGATGACGCGACTCGCTTCGGAGGGGCGGGGGGCTTGGCTCCCCGGTTACACCGCGTAGACTCTCGACCCGTGATTCAGCTTGAGCAAGTGACGAAGACGTACCCGAAGGCGTCCCGGCCTTCGCTCGACAACGTGTCCGTCTCGATCGAGAAGGGCGAGTTCGTCTTCTTCATCGGTCCATCCGGCTCCGGCAAGTCCACGATCATCAAATTGCTGCTGCACGAGGTCACCCCCAACAAGGGGCGGGTCGTCGTCAACGGCAAGGACGTCACGTCGATGCGTTCCTGGAAGCGACCCCACTTCCGGCGTTCCATCGGCTGCGTCTTCCAGGACTTCCGCCTCCTGCCGAACCGCACGGCCTACGAGAACGTGGCCTTCGCGCTGGAGGTGATCGGCAAGACCAAGGCGGTCGCCCGCCGGGTCGTCCCCGAGGTGCTGGAGCTGGTCGGTCTCGGTGGGAAGGAGCACCGCTACCCCCACGAGCTCTCCGGTGGTGAGCAGCAGCGGGTCGCGGTGGCCCGGGCGTTCGTGAACCGGCCGCTGATCCTGCTGGCGGACGAGCCCACCGGAAACCTGGACCCGGACACCTCGATCGAGATCATGCGCCTGCTGGACCGGATCAACCGCACCGGCACGACCGTCGTGATGGTCACGCACGACTCCAACATCGTGAACCAGATGCGCCGCCGCGTCGTCGAGATCGAGAGCGGCCGCATCGTGCGCGACCAGGCCCGCGGCGTCTACGGCTGAGCCGCTGACGACTCGCAGACCCTGACGACGAACACCTCACGCCGGAGAGCCGGAGGAATATCCCGATGCGGATGAAGTATGTCCTGTCCGAGGTACTGGTCGGACTGTGGCGGAACGTCACCATGACCCTCGCCATGATCATCACCATGGCGGTGTCGCTGTTCATGCTGGGCGGCAGCGGCCTTCTGTACCAGAAGGTCGGCGACATGAAGGACCTCTACTACGAGAACGTCCAGGTCTCGATCTTCCTCAAGACCGACGTCAACGAACAGCAGCGGACCGACCTCGAGACCAAGCTCAAGGCCGACCCGATGGTCAAGGAAGTCACGTACGTCGACAAGACGGAGGCGTACAAGCGCTTCCAGCAGATGTACGCCGACGCGCCGGACCTGGTGAACGCGGTCAAGCCGGACCAGCTCCCCGAGTCGTTCCGGCTCACGCTGAACAACCCGGAGCAGTACAAGAAGATCTACGACGAGTACAAGGCCTCCGAGGGCATCGACACGATCGTCGACCAGAGCAAGCTGCTCGACAAGGTCTTCGGCGTGCTCACCGGCTTCCAGAACGGCGCGCTGGCCGTCGCGATCGTCATGGCGATCGCCGCCCTGCTGCTGGTCGCGAACACCATTCAGGTGGCCGCGTACAGCAAGCGGCGTGAGGTCGCGGTCATGAAGCTGGTCGGCGCCTCCAACTGGTTCATCCAGGCGCCGTTCGTGCTGGAGGCGGTGGTCGCCGGTCTGATCGGCTCGATCCTCGGCCTCCTCGCGTTGATCGCGTTGAAGACACTCGCGGCGGGGAGTTCGATGGCGGCCCTGGAGGGCCTGATCACCCCGATCTCCTGGTCCGAGATCTTCCTGACCTTCCCGCTGATGGCCGCCGTCGGTGGCCTGGTCAGCGCGGTCACCGCCTGGGTCACGCTCCGCTTCTACCTGCGGGTCTAGTTACCGGTACGGCTCTCCGAGGGCCCTCCCGCGCCGGAATAAACGGCGCGGGAGGGTCCTTGTCATTCGGGTAGCATGATCTCGCTCTGGACCGGGAAGGGGGTGGCGCCGATGCCACGGGAAAAGGGTCGCAAGGTGGTCGCCTCCAACAAGAAGGCGCGGCACGACTACGCCATCCTCGACACGTACGAGGCGGGCATGTCGCTGACCGGCACCGAGGTCAAGTCGCTGCGGGCCGGCCGGGCGTCGCTGGTCGACGCATTCGCCCAGGAACGTGACGGCGAGCTCTACCTGCACGGCATGCACATCCCGGAGTACACCCAGGGCACCTGGACCAACCACGAGCCCCGGCGGACCCGGAAGCTGCTGCTCAAGCGGCTGGAGATCGACCGGCTGATCGGCAAGACCAGGGAGAGCGGTCTCACCATGGTGCCGCTGCAGGTCTACTTCTCCGACGGCTGGGCGAAGGTGGAGATCGGCCTGGCCCGGGGTAAGAAGTCGTACGACAAGCGCCAGGACCTGGCCAAGCGGGACGCCGACCGGGAGATCGCCCGGGTGGTGGGCCGGCGCGGCAAGGGCATGGCTGAGTAAGATGTCCGGGTTTGTTCGGTTGCCGGGCTTCGGGCCGGCCTCGGAATGAATCCGGTTGCGCCAGGCGTTAGGCTTGGTGATGCTGCCGACAGGGGCAGCCCGTCGAGGGGGTGACTGGTTTCGACTTCGTACGTTGCGGCAGGGGAAGCGAGCCGAGGAAGCCGACGTCGTCTCGAGAATCGTTCGTCGGAAACCAATAAGCGCCAAGAACAATCGCGCTGACTTCGCTCTCGCCGCCTGAGGCGAGTAGCTAAGTCTGTCGGCCTGGGAGCGCCTTCGACCCAGTTCGCCGGCATCAGCTAGAAGGCTGGCCAACCGGACCCGGTCGCGGGGTCCGTGCGGCGAGATTAATCAGCGACTGGGCCCGTCACACCGACTCGCTCGCGTGATCGGTGGGGCCGAGTAGAGGCACAGCGAGCTGCGCTCGGAGAAGCCCTGACAAGGCGGCGAAGGACCCGGGTTCGATTCCCGGCACCTCCACCACCTGATTTGTGCGCCCCGGTCCACCGGACCGGGGCGCACAGTCGTGTCCGGACCCGGTTGCGCCGGCGCTCTAGGCTCCGCCTGTGACGAACGAGCGGATCCGACTCTCCGTCGGCGCGGCATCCGGCCAACGCGGGATGGCCGTCGTGGTGGGTGTCCTGTTCGCCGCCTTCGGCGCGGCCTTCGTGCTGCTGCCGCTGGTCGCCGAGGACCTGCTGCGGCGGGTCACCGGCTTCGGCGAGCCGGTCCCCTCGTACGACGACGTCCGGGACCTGCCGCCCGAGCTGCTCCCGCCCGACCTGCACGACGGCGCCGCCGCCACGCCCACGCCGCTGCGCTACGCCGGGCTCTGCGGGCTCCCGTTCGTGCTGCTCGGGCTCTACCTGGTGCTGCGGGTGCTGCGCACGGCCGCCTGGCTGGACGGGACCCGGGCGTCGGTCCGGGGCGCGCTCGGTATCCGTACCGTCGACCTGGCCACGGCCGAGGTGCGCGGCGGCACGATCGCCCACCGGGTCGGCGACGACGGCGTGGTGCGGGTGCCCAGCCTGATCGCCCGGGACCGGGACAGCGGCCGGCGGGTCACCATCCCGTTGCAGGGCCCGGGGCTGGGCAACCTGCCGGCGTACGAGCTGCGGGCGCTCGCCGAGGCGATCACGGCGGGCCGGCCGGACCAGGGCCGGGACGCCGACGCGCACGCCCTCGCCGGCCGCCTGCGGACCATGGCGGCGAGTCCGTTGGGGCTGTAGAGGCCCCTGTGACCGGCGGGGCAGATGGGGCAGATGAGGCTTCCACCCCTCCTGGACAGCTCGGGAACCCGGGTTCACCATCGCTGTACGCGGTAGCGCAGCAGCGCGGGAGGTGCCATGGCCACCAATCCGATCCAGCAGCCGTCCACGGTCACGGCCGTGCCCCACCCCCGGCCCCCGCTCCCCGGCGACCTGCGTAACCTCGCCCGGGCGCTCGCCTCGGCGCCGGCCGAGCCGCGCTGGCGGGAGCACATGGTCGGCCGGCTCGGCCCGGTCCGGCGGGGCTTCGCCGAGCACGTCCGGCTCACCGAGGGCCCGGCCGGCCTCTACGCCGAACTGCTTCACCAGGCGCCGCGGCTGGACCGGGGCGTACGCCTGCTGGCCGGCGAGCACACCGCCATCGCGGCGGCCATCGCCGCGCTCCAGCACGCGGTGCGCCTGCCCTCGGTGCCCGCCGAGGAACTGCGGGAGCAGGCCCGGAACCTGCTGCGGGCGCTCGACCGGCACCGGCAGCGCGGCGCGGACCTGCTCTGGGAGGCGTACCAGGCCGACCTGGGCGGGGAGGACTGACCGGGGGAACCGGCCGGGAAAGGCCCGCGTCCAACCAGCATGCGTCGCTCTCTCGCCCTGCTCGGGCTACCGCTCCTGGTCCTGGCCGGCTGCGCCGCGCCCGGCGCCGACCCCGCCGGCCCGCCGGTCGCCGGTGGTCCGTCGGCCTCCGGCCCCGACCACCGGTGGGAGGCGTTCGACCAGCGGGCCACCGAGGTGGCCGACGCGTGGCGCCCCGGGCCCGCGTGGCGCAGCGGGTACGTCCCGCTCGACGAGGCCACCGTGCTGACCGGCGACCCCGGCTTCGACGACGAGACGAAGCAGGCCTTCCTCAACGGCTGGTACCGGGACCAGATCACTGTCCCGACCGCCCGGCCCGCCGAGGGCACGATCCGCTTCCCGGACGGCACGCTGCGCGTCCCGCTGGTCAGCGCCGCCGAGGCGTACGCCCAGCTCGACCAGGGCGACCCGCCTCCCTGCGAGGGCCGGCCGAGCACACCCGGGCCGGGGCGGCCCAAGGGCGGTCCGACCATCGAGCCCGGCCCGGACGGCTGGGTCGCCACCCAGGCGCCCAGCCCGTGCGTGCCGCTGACGGTCACCGCGGTGACGCTGGGCAGCGCGTCGGTGCGTACCAGCCGGGGCGAGGCCGACGTGCCGGCCTGGCTGTTCACCGTGGAGGGCCTCCGGGTGCCGGTGGCGCGCCTCGCCGTGGCGCCCAGCGCGGTCGGGACCGCGCCGGAGGGGATCGCGCCGAGCCGCCCGGCGGACGACGGTGTCGTGGCGGCGACCGACCTGCGCGCGGTGGACGGGAACCGGATCGACTACCGGGTCGGCACGGGCGCCTGCGACGGGCCGCCAACCCCGCTGGTGCTGGAGCGGGACGACGTCGTGGTGCTCGGGGCCGGGGTGGTCCGCTCCACCGGGGCGTGCACCATGCAACTGGTCATGAAGCCGCTGACCGTGACGCTGAAGGCGCCCCTCGGCGACCGGGCGGTGCTCGACGTCGCCAGCGGCACCCCGCTCGTCGTACGCCGCTGACCTACAGGATCCGTGGCACGTCGGTGCTGATCGGCACGGGCAGCACGGTCGGCCGGTCGGCCGCGAGCGCGGCGGCCAGCGCCGGGCCGAGCCCGTCCAGCGACTCCACCACCTCCGCGGCGCAGCCGTAGCCGCGCGCCACCGCGGTCACGTCCAGCCCCGGCAGGTCCAGCGCCGGCACCCCGGGCGTGTGCTTCAGCTCGGCGAACGCCTTGAGGATCGCGTACTGCCGGTTGACCGCGACCACGACGGCGAGCGGCAGGCCGAGTTGCGCGGCGGTCCACAACGCCTGCACCGAGTAGTGGAACGAGCCGTCGCCGATCACCGCGACCACCGGCCGGCCGCGCCCGCTGTCCCGCTCGGCCAGCGCGATGCCCACCGCCGCCGGCAGGCCGAACCCGAGGCCGCCGCTGGCCATCGTGAAGTACGACCGGGGCCGGCCGATCCGCAGCCGGCGGCGCAACGCCGCCAGGTTGGACGGCGACTCCTGCACGAGCACCCCGTCGGCCGGCCACTGCCCGGCCAGCGCGGTGAAGAGGGCGTCGGCGCTCGGCGGGTCCGCCGACCCGGCCGGCGCCGGGGCCTCCCGGGCCGGCGGCGGGGGCCGGTCCGCCGGGGGCAGCAGCTCCACCAGCCCGGCCATGGTCAGCCCGGCGTCGCCGAGCAGGCTCTCCCCGACCGGGGCCCGGGCCGCCTCGTCCGGGTCGTCGGTGACGTGCAGCAGCCGGGCGTCGCCGGGCAGGTAGTCGCCCGGCACGTGCGGGTAGTAGCGGAACACCGGAGCGCCCACCACCAGCACCGTGTCGTGGCCGCGCAACGCCTCGGCCAGCGGGCCGATCGCGTACGGCAGGACACCCCGGAAGTGCGGGTGGTCCTCGGGGAAGACGGCCCGCTCCGGCGCCGGGGCGGCCCAGACCGGCGCGGCCAGCCGCTCGGCCAGCGCCACGGCGACCGGCCAGGCGTCGGCCCGGTCGACCGCCGCGCCGAGCACCACCACCGGAGCGCGGGAGGCGGCCAGCGTGGCGGCGAAGCCGCGCAGCCGGTCCGGGTCCGGCGCGATCCGGGTCGCCACCGTCCGCACCTGCGGCGGCGGGTCGGCCGGCCGGTCCCAGTCATCCATCGGCAGGGAGAGGAAGACCGGCCCGGCCGGTGGCTGCACCGCCGAGGCGTACGCCCGCATGAAGGCCGCCGGGATGTCCTGCGCACGCGCCGGCTCGTGGGCCCACTTGACGTACGGGTGGGCCAGCTCGACCGCCCGGGGGTTGGCCAGGCGGGGTTCGATGAGCAGCATCTCCCGGGTCTGCTGGCCGGCGGTGACGATCAATGGCGTCCGGTTGTGCCAGGCGGTGACCAGGTTGCCCATGCCGTTGCCGAAGCCCGGGGCGGTGTGCAGGTTGACGTGCGCGGGCCGGCCGGTGGCCTGCGCGTAGCCGTCGGCCATGGCCATGGCCGACGCCTCCTGCAGCGCGTGCACGTAGCGGAAGTCGGCCGGGAAGTCCTTGAGGAACGGCTCCTCGGTGGAGCCGGGGTTGCCGAAGACGGTGGTCAGGCCCAGGGCGCGGAGCAGGTCGTAGGTCGTGTCGCGGACCGTTGCCATCGCCGGCTGCCTCCCGTCCCCCGCGCGTGCCGGGGACGGCCCGGTGATCAGCTCCCCGACCAGCCGAATCTATCGGGCCGAGCGTGGTTTTTCGGGCGCTTCCCGGCGCTCAGGGCAGCGGGAACGGGAGCTTGATCCCGTCCAGCGCCCGCCCGCAGGGGCAGTCCCGCTCGGCGGGCAGCGCGGCGACCGCGTCGAGCAGCACCCCGCGCAGCCGGTCGGTGTTCTCCGCGAAGACCCGGAAGACCTCCTCCTGGGTGACCGACTCGCCCGCCTCGACGCCCGCGTCCAGGTCGGTGACCAGGGCGATCGAGGTGTAGCAGAGGGCCAGCTCGCGGGCGAGCACCGCCTCCGGGTGGCCGGTCATGTTGACCACCGTGCCGCCGATCGAGGCGAACCAGCGCGACTCCGCCCGGGTCGAGAAGCGCGGCCCCTCGACCACCACCACCGTCCCGCCGTCCACGGCGGGCACGCCCCGCCCGGCCGCCGCGTCGAGCAGCGTCCGCCGCCCGGCCGGGCAGTACGGGTCGGCGAAGGACACGTGCACGGCGCCCTGGTCGTAGTAGGTCTGGGCCCGCCCGCTGGTGCGGTCGACGAGCTGGTCCGGCACCACGAACGTGCCCGGGCCCAGCTCCGGCCGGAGCCCGCCGACCGCGCAGGGGGCCAGCACCTGGCGTACGCCCAGAGACCGCAGAGCCCACAGGTTGGCCCGGTAGGGGATCAGGTGCGGCGGGTAGCGGTGGTCGCGCCCGTGCCGGGGCAGGAACGCCACCCGCCGGCCGGCCACCTCCGCGATGGTGATCGGATCCGACGGCGCCCCGTACGGCGTCTCCAGCACGTGCTCGGTGGCGCCGTCGAGGAGGGCGTAGAGGCCCGACCCGCCGATCACCGCCAGTTCGGCCGTAGCCGCCATCCGACCCTCCCTCGATCCCACACGATCACCCGCCGGTCAGACCTTAGCCAGCGGGCGGAGCGCAGGCTATGGTGCCTTGCATGGCGTTGACAGCGCGGCTGGTCGCGGCGTACGGCTGACGGGTGTCGGACATGCAGGGTGAGGGACAGGCGATCGGTGGCCGAGCCATGGATTCCATGACCGGGCGGCTGCTGGTCGCGACGCCTGCGCTGAAGGACCCGAACTTCGACCGCACCGTCGTGCTGCTGGTCGCCCACGAACCCGGCGGCGCCCTCGGCGTGGTGCTGAACCGCGCCACCGAGGTGCCGGTGGCCGACGTCCTGGGCGACTGGAGCGACCTGGCCCGGCATCCCGCGGTCCTCTTCGAGGGCGGCCCCGTGCAGCCCGACTCGGCGATCTGCCTGGCCCGGATGCGCCACCCGATCAAGCCGGTGAAGGGCTTCCACCGGGTGTCCGGCGCGGTGGGCACCGTCGACCTCTCGGTCGACCCGGAGAAGCTGCGCGACGCCGTCGGCGGGATCCGGGTCTTCGCCGGCTACTCGGGCTGGGGCGCCGGGCAGCTGGAGCGGGAGATCGAGGACGGGTCCTGGTTCGTGCTCGACGCCCTCCCCGGTGACGCCTTCGTCGACCGCCCGGACGACCTGTGGCCGATGGTGCTGCGCCGGCAGGGCGGCATGATGGCGGCGGTCGCCCACTTCCCCCCGGATGTGGCCCTGAACTGAGCGACCGGCCGGGAGACCCCCGCGAGATGACCATGCCAACCGGCGTGTGTATAGTTCTCTCCGTGCCCGGGCGACCGGGACGACCGCAAGGGGCCGTGGCGCAGCTGGTAGCGCACCACACTGGCAGTGTGGGGGTCAGGGGTTCGAGTCCCCTCGGCTCCACCCTTCGCGATCAGGGCGTTCGTCAGACATGACGGACGCCCTTTCGTCATTCCGGACACGGTTCCCGCCGGCCCTCGGTGAGTTCGGCGAAGGGAAGCGGGCAGCTGGAGCTGCCGGCGCAGGTGACCAGATCGTCACAACCGGCCGAGACGGCGGCGCGGAGCGTGTCGCGGATGACGGTGAGGTCGGCCAGCTTCTGTTCCACCTCGACGAGCTTCTCCCTGGCCTGTGCCCGGAGGCCGCTGTCGGGTCGGCGGTGCCGGTGCCGGCCGGCGTCCAGCAGGTCGGCCACCTCCCTGAGGGTGAACCCGAGGCGCTGGGCGATCTTGATGACCCGCAACACGGTGACCGTGTCGGACGGGTAGAGCCGGTGCCCGCCCGGCGACCGCCGCGGGGCGGCGAGGAGCCCCCGGCGCTCGTAGTAGCGCAGCATCTGCGGGTTGACACCGGCCGCGTCGGCCAGTTCGCCGCTGCGCAGCCCCGATCCGGTCATCTCGGGGCCCGGACAGCCGTGGCCCGCGCGGCGAGGGCGTCGAGCACGTCGACATGCGCCGCTGGTACCCGGACGTCCAGCGTCAGCAGGTCCGGGCCGTGTCGCGCGATGTCGAAGGCGAAGAACGAGCAGCACGACGACTCACGGGCCGTCAGAGCCCGCGCCGTCTCCTCGACGTGCTCCCCGCCGTCGAGCCGCAACCGCAGGTGCTCTGCCGAGACGCGATCGGCACCCCGGACCGCGGCGCGGAAGAACTGATCGAACTCGGCGAGCCGCAGCGGCCGTTCGGCCGTCGGCAGGGTGCACGCATCCGGCACCCAGGATTCGTCCGTCGTGATGTCGTGGTCACTCATCCTCCGACGGTAAGCCTGTACCGAGGTACCGGATGCAAGCCCCGAGCCGGTGAGGGTGTCCGTCGTGCCCGCTGAGCAGGCTCCAGGCGCGACAGGTTGTAGGTTGCCAACAGACGGTGCTCGCCAGAGGGGGATTCGTGCCACAGCAGCTGTTGAGGGTGCAGAGCTTCGCCGTGTCACGCGACGGGTTCGGCGCCGGCGAGGGGCAGAGCCTGGAGCGGCCCTTCGGCCACGCGGACCCCACCGCGCTGTTCGCCTGGCGTGCCGCCACCGCCAGCTTCGTGTACCGCACCGAGCCCGGGGGCACCCGTGGCCTGGACGACTACCTGACCCGCGACTACGACCGCAACATCGGCGCCGAGATCATGGGCCGTAACAAGTTCGGCCCGCAGCGCGGCCCCTGGGAGAACCACGACTGGCAGGGGTGGTGGGGGGACAACCCACCGTTCCACGTGCCGGTCTTCGTGCTCACCCACCACGAGCGCCCGTCGTTCACCCTGGCGGACACCACGTTCCACTTCCTCGACGCCAGCCCGGCCGAGGCGCTGGCACGCGCGAAGCAGGCGGCCGACGGCCGGGACGTACGCCTCGGCGGCGGAGTCGCCACCATCCGAGAATTCCTCGAGGCCGACCTGGTCGACGAGATGCACATCGTCGTCGCCCCCGTCGACCTCGGTCGCGGTGAGCGGCTGTGGGAGAGCCCCGACGAGCTTCTCGACCGCTTCCACCTCGAGTCGGTGCCGAGCCCGAGCGGGGTCACCCACCTGCTGTTCTGGCGACGATGACCACCGGCCGCGCGCACGCTGGCAAGCCTGCGTTTCGGCGGAGAAGCTCTCTCATCCCTAGCATGGCCACATGACCGTAGACCTGTTCGCGGGCCTTCCTGTCCGCGACCGTCGCGCGGCGGCGGCCTGGTACGAGCGGCTCCTCGGCGCGCCACCCGCGTTCCTGCCGAACGACACCGAGGCGGTGTGGGAGCTCGCCGAGCACCGGTTCCTGTACATCGACGTGCGGCCCGAGCACGCCGGCCACGCCATGCACACCGTCTTCGTCGACGATCTCGACGCCCGCCTCGCGCAGATCGCCGAGCGCGGCCTGACGCCGGCCGAGTGCGAGACGTACGACAACGGAGTCCGCAAGGCCATCTTCCGCGACCCGGACGGCAACGAGATCGGCTTCGGCGGCGGCCCCGGCTGACCGGCGGCGGCGCCCGCCCTGCCGGACGGGCGCCGCCGGTGGGGTCAGCGCGGCTGGTACGCCTTCGGCAGGCGCATGCCCCGCTCGGCCATGAGCTGCCGGACCCGGTTCGGGTAGTTGGTGATGATCCCGTCGACGCCCAGGTCCATGAGCGCCGCCACGGTGGCCGGGTCGTCGCAGGTCCACGGCACGACCTTCAGGCCGCGGGCGTGCGCGTCGGCGATCATCTTCGCGTCCGGGTAGAAGCGGAAGGCCGGGTCGGCCACCGTGCCGTTCTGCGGGAAGCCGTAGTTGGGGGAGAGGGCGGTCACGCCCGGGATCGCGGCCGCCGTGCGGACGAAATCACCACCGAAGTCGTCGGCGTCCAGGCCGCCCAGCCACGGCGAGGCGCCGGGCTTGCCGACCTGGAGGAAGTCGTAGTTGGTCAGGGCCACCAGCGGCCACCGCGGCGCGAGCCGGTGCATCACCCGCAGCGCGCCCCAGTCGAAGGACTGGATGGTGACCTGGTCCTCGATGCCGGAGGCACGGATCTCCTCGAAGACCCGGCGGACGAACAGCTCGCGCGGAGCGGTCTGCTCGGGCGCGCCCGCCTCCACCTTGGTCTCGATGTTCAGCGTGAGCTGGTGGGCGCGCCAGCTCTTCACCAGGCTCAGCACGTCCCGCAGCTCGGCCATCCGGACCCCGGCGATCTGCTCCTGCTCCGGGAAGCCGGGCAGCTGCTGGTAGCCGCAGTCCATGGTCTTGATCTGGGCCAGGGTCAGGTCCTTGATGTACTTCCCGACGTACGGGTACATCGGGTCGCCCGGGGTCACCGGGGCGGTGTCGCGGCACTTCTGCGCGCTGACCTGCCGGTCGTGCGTGACGACCACCTTCTCGTCCCCGGTGACCTGGGTGTCGAGCTCCAGCGTGGTGACGCCGAGGCGCATGGCCTTGGCGAAGCCGGCCAGCGTCTCCTCGGTGGTCAGCCCGATCCCGCCCCGGTGCGCCTGCAGGTCGAAGTGGGTCTTCTGCGGCAGCACGCCGGGACCGGCGCCGGGGGCCGCGTGGGCGGCCGTGGGCACGGCCAGCGCCGCCCCGGCGGCCAGCACCGTCATGAGCTGACGGACGGACATGGAGGAACCTCCGCTACTTCGGTTGACGTTCGCGCAGCCGAAGGTAGGTGCGGGGTCGGTGTCCGCCGTGGCCCTCACGTGAGGGGGCGGTGAACGTTCGCGGACGGGCCGGGTGCGCCCCCGGCCGGGCCACGGCGTGCCGCGGCCCGGCCGGCAGGGTCACCGGCGGGACTTGGGCAGGTCGAACTGGTCGGCCCGCCGGCAGTCCTTCGGGCCGCCGATCGCGCCCGGCCCGACCCGGTCGAGGGCCTGGCGGGCCCGGTGCCGGCCCAGGTTCCAGGCGTACCAGGGGTCGGGCTCCTCCAGGTCGTCGGCGATCCAGCTCAGCGTGCACCGGCGGACCCGGTCGGGGAGCCGGGTCAGCGCGGGCGTCGCGTCGGCCGAGAGCGCCCGCAGGTACCACGCGTCGATCTTGCCGGTCTGCTCGTAGCGCAGGATGTTGCGCTTCGCCGCGTAGTCCTCCGGGTTCAGCACCGCGAGGCCGAGCAGCATCGCCACGGCCAGCGCTACGGTCGTGCCCGGGATCCACCGGCCCTGCCACCGCACGCCGGCCGCCAGGATCATCAGGAAGATCGCGCCGAGCAGCAGCTCGAACGCCATCACGAAGATCCGCTCGCCGGTGAAGCTGTAGACCTTCTGGTAGGTCCACATCCGGGACAGCGCCGACACCACGATGACCACGCTGAGGGCGCTGAGCAGGCCCAGCAGGACGCGCAGCAGGTGGCGCTCGACCGGCCGCTCGCGGCTGGCCCAGCGGCTCACCCCGCCCAGCACGGCCAGGGTCAGCAGGGTGACGAAGAGGAGCTGCCAGAAGCCGCTGCGGGCGTACTCGGAGTAGCTCAACCCGGCGACCTTCTGCACGTGCCGCTGGCCGCCGAAGAGCACGGTGAACTGCACGATCACGAAGCCGGCGAAGAGCAGCGTCAGCGCGCCGATGGCCGGCGCCCACTCCAGCGCGCCCAGTCGGCGGGCGCTCGGCCGGTCCACGGTGGACAGGTCGGGCGGGGCGGCCAGCGTGTAGACCGCCGCGACGGCGATCAGGCCACCGACCGCGGCCAGGAAGATCCAGCGGAACACCGTACCGATGTTGATCTCGGGGACGATCGCGTTGAGCACCTCGGAGAAGGCCGCGTCGGCCGAGGCGAGCAGGCTGCCGAAGACCAGCAGCACCAGCACGGTGGCGACCACCGAGCCGGTGATCTTGCGGACGGTCCCGGCCTCCGGTGAGGCGGTGACGTGCCGCCGCACCCAGGGCAGGCCGCGGAGCGCCGCGAACGGCGTGGCGACCAGGCCGAACAGGATCGAACGGACCAGCCGGCCACCCACGATCGCCAGGGTGGCGCAGCCCAGCGCGCCGAGCACGCAGAACGTCACCAGCCACCAGGCGTTGCGGAAGGCCAGCACGGCGAGCAGGACCAGTGCCGCCGCCGCCCACCCGCCGCGGATCAGCCGCTCGGTGCGGGGCAGGCCGGCGGTGCGCCGGCGCACCGCGACCAGCACGCCGAGGGTCAGCGTGAGCCAGCCCAGGAACCAGCCGATGCCGACCCGGCTCAGCGGCACGAAGAACGCGGTGCCGAGCGCCCCGGCCAGCACGGCCAGGGGGACGGACCGGCCGGTGGCCTGCTTCGGGCCCGGCCAGCGCGCGCCGAGGAACGAGGTGCGGGGGGTGCGGGGCCGGGGCGTCCAGCCGGGCGCGGGCGGGTAGCCGCCCCAGGGCTGCACCCCGTGCCCGGGGTACGGCGGGGCTGCGGCGATCGGCTGAGCCTGGACGGCGGCGGCCGGATGAGCTTCGGCGACGGGTGGCGTCGCCGGCGAGGCCGCGGGCGGAGCAGGGGCCGTCGAGGTCGCCGGGCCAGGGCGGGCCTCCGGTTCCGGCTCGGTCCCCGGTTCCGGCCCGACCTCGGTGGCCGGTGTCGGTCCGGCGTCCGCGCTGGGCTGCCCGACGGGGGAGGGGGCCGGCGTGCCCGCATCGTCGGTCGCCGTGCCGGCGCCACCGGCACCGGGCGGGGACGCCGCCGGGGTCGTCGAAGTCGGGTCGGCCGTAGGAGCGGCCGCGCCGGCCGTGGGATCGGACGGGGCCGCGCGGCTCGGGGTCTCGACGGCCGGCGGGGTGGCCTGGGTGGGCACCCCGGGCGCGGGGACCAGCAACCGCGGGGCGGCCGGTTGCTCGGCGGACGCGGCGGGCTGGCCCTCCGCCACGGGCACCAGCGGCACGAACAGCGCGTAGCCGCGGGTGCCGGGCGGCACGACCACCGGGATCGCCCAGGCGGGCTGCCCCTCCGGGCCGGGCCACGGCACCGCGGGCGGCGCGCCCGCCACGTCGGGCACGACGAGCAGGTGCGGCGTGACGTCGGACCCGGCCGCCGGAGCGGGTCGGGGCGCCTCGGGCGTCTGTGGCGGCTCGGACACGGCTCGCTCCTTGATCGCGGGGTTTCGTCACTGTAGGGCCCACGCCGCTCCGCCGCCGCCCCGCCCGGCCGTTCGGTCAGCACACCCGAGCCGGCCGTGGGGTCCGGCACGCCGGCGCGCGGATCGAACCTTTGCCGCCCGGCGCCCGTACCAGTGCGCGGGAGGTCGATGACATGGCCGTACGCCGCACGCTCGCCGGGCTCGCCGCCGTCACCGCGACCCTGCTGCTCACCGGCGTGCCGGCGAGCGCGCACGGCGCCCCCACCAGCCCGTTGAGCCGGGCCGCCGCCTGCGGTCCGGAGGGTGGCCGGGCGGACACGCCGGCCTGCCGGGCCGCGATCGTCGAGGGGGCCGCCGTGCGGGAGTGGGACAACATCCGGGTGGCCCGGATCGACGGGCGGGACCGGGAGCGCATCCCCGACGGGGAGCTGTGCAGCGGCGGGCTGTCGGCGTACCGGGGGCTGGACCTGCCCCGGGCAGACTGGCCGGCCACCACGCTCACGGCCGGCGCCCGCTACACCTTCCGCTACCGCACCACGATCCCGCACAAGGGCACGTTCCGGTTCTACGCCACTACCGCCTCGTACGCGCCGACGCGGCGGCTGACCTGGGCGGACCTGGCGGAGAAGGCGTTCCTCACGGTCACCGACCCGCCGATCCGGGACGGCGCCTACCAGATGCCGGGGCGGCTGCCGGCGGGGCGCACCGGGCGGCACATCATCTACACCATCTGGCAGAACTCGAACACCCAGGACACCTACTACTCCTGCTCCGACGTGGTGTTCCGGTCGCCGTCCGGTGGGGCGGCGTCCGAGCCGCGTACCAGGTCGTCGGCGTCACCCCCGGCGAGCGCGGCGGCCCCGCGTACCGTGCCGAGGGCCGCAACCGGCGACGCGGCCGGCGACCCGGCGGCGGGGGTGCCGGTGGCGGCCGTGACCGACACCGGACGGTTCCCCCGGCCGCTCGTGGTCGGCGCGGCGGCCGGGGTCACCGTGCTGCTCGTCGTCGTGGTGGCGATGCGGCTGCGGCGGGCCGGCAGCGTGCCGGTGGGCCGGCCGTGCGGGGTCCGCAGCCACCGCGCCGGCCGCCGCCGGATCTGGTGAGCGCCCGCCGTCAGCCCAGGTGGCGGTCGATCTCGGCCAGGTCCTCGGCGCCGAGGTCGAGGTTGTCCAGCGCGGCCACGTTCCCCTCCAGTTGGGCCACGCTGCTCGCCCCGATGATCAGGCTGGTCATGCGGGGGTCGCGCAGCGCCCAGGCCAGCGCGAGCTGGGCCAGGCTCTGGCCGCGCCGCTCGGCGACCCCGGCGAGCCCGCGGATGGTGGCCATCCGCTCCTCGCTGAGGTCGCTCTCGTTGAGGAAGACGCTGGTGCGCACCCGGGAGTCGGCGGGGATGCCGCCCAGGTAGCGGTCGGTGAGCAGGCCCTGCGCCAGCGGGCTGTAGGCGATGCAGCCGGCGCCGGCCTGCTCCAGCGTGTCCAGCAACCCGTCGGCCTCGGTCCAGCGGTTGAGCATCGAGTACGACGGCTGGTTGATCAGCAGTGGGGTGCCCAGCTCGCGGAGGATGCCGGCAGCCCGGGCGGTCTGCTCCGAGTTGTAGTTGGAGATGCCCACGTAGAGCGCCTTGCCGGAGCGCACGATCGCGTCCAGCGCGCCCATCGTCTCCTCCAGCGGGGTGTCCGGGTCGAACCGGTGGGAGTAGAAGATGTCGACGTAGTCGAGGCCCATCCGGCGCAGCGACTGGTCCAGCGAGGAGATCAGGTACTTGCGCGAGCCCCACTCGCCGTACGGGCCGGGCCACATCAGATAGCCGGCCTTGCTGGAGATGACCAGCTCGTCCCGGTACGGCTTCAGGTCGGTGGCGAGCAGCCGGCCGAAGTTCTCCTCGGCGGCGCCGGGCGGCGGGCCGTAGTTGTTGGCCAGGTCGAAGTGGGTGATCCCGAGGTCGAAGGCGCGCCGGACGATGTCCCGCTGCCGCTCGTACGGGCGGTCCGGCCCGAAGTTGTGCCACAGCCCGAGCGAGATGGCGGGCAGGCGCAGGCCGCTCCGGCCACTGCGCCGGTAGATCATCGAGTCGTAACGGTCTTCGCTGGCGAGGTAGGTCACCTCTCCGACCCTAGTCGGGGGCCGGCGCCCAGGTCGGCGCGGAGGTGGGCCGGCGGAACCGGCGTGCGGTCCCGTCCGCTTGGGTAGCTTCGAGTCCATGCGCTACGTCCCGCTCGACACCCCCAAGCCCATCTCGAAGATCGGCCTCGGCACGTGGCAGTTCGGCTCGCGCGAGTGGGGCTACGGCCCCGACTACGAACGCCGGGCGGCGCAGATCGTCCGGCGGGCGCTCGACCTGGGCGTCACCCTCTTCGACACCGCCGAGATCTACGGCTTCGGCCGCAGCGAGCGCATCCTCGGCGCGGCCCTCGGCGACGACCGGGCCAAGGTCGTGGTCGCCAGCAAGGTGTTCCCGGTGCTGCCGCTCGCCCCGGTGGTGCAGCAGCGGGCGGTCGCCTCCGCCGCCCGGCTCGGCGTCACCGGCATCGACCTCTACCAGGTGCACCAGCCCAACCCGGTGGTCGCCGACACCACCACGATGCGCGGCATGCGCGCGCGCTCCAGGACGTCGGGCTGGTCGGCGAGGTCGGGGTCAGCAACTACACGCTGCGCCGCTGGCGGTTCGCCGAGGCCGCGCTGGGCCGCCGGGTGCTGAGCAACCAGGTCCGCTACAGCATGGTCGACCGCGGCCCCGAGGAGGACCTGATCCCGTACGCGGAGCAGGCCGGCCGGATCGTCATCGCGTACAGCCCGCTGGGGCAGGGCTTCCTCTCCGGCCGCTACGACGCCCGGAACCCGCCCGCCGGGGCAGTCCGGCGGGCCAACCCGTACTTCCTGCCGGAGAACCTGGACCGGGGCACCGAGCTGATCGCCACCCTGCGCGAGGTGGCCGACGCGCGCGACGCCACGCCCAGCCAGGTCGCCCTGGCGTACCTGCTCCGCCGCCCCACCGTGGTGGCCATCCCCGGCGCGTCGAGCGTGGAGCAGGTGGAACGCAACGCGGCCGCCGCCGAGATCGACCTGGCCGACGACGAGTACGCCGCGCTGGCCACCGCCGCCCACGCGTTCCGCCCGGTCACCGGGCTGGCCGCCGTACCCAAGCTCATCCGCGCCCGCATCCGGAAGTGACCACCATGGACGACATCACCGCACTGATCCTCGACGACCACGCCGCCTTCCGCCGTGGCTTCGCCCGGCTGGACGACGCCCGGGACCCGGCCGAGCTGCTGGCCGTCTGGGAGGCGCTGGCCCTGCACCTGGACATCCACGCCGAGGCGGAGGAGGCCATCCTCTATCCGCACCTGGTCAAGCACGGCGACGACGGCGCCGAGGAGACCGAGGACGCCATCGGCGACCACAACAAGATCCGCGATGCCGTCGCCGAGTCCAAGCTCCACGAGGTCGGTTCGGACGCCTGGTGGGCGGCCGTGTGGCGGGCCCGCCGGGAGAACAGCGAGCACCTGGCCGAGGAGGAGGACGAGGCGCTGCCGGACTTCCGCCGGCACGCGAGCGTCGAGCTGCGGGCCGAGCTGGGGCAGCGGTGGCTGACCTTCTACGGCGAGCACAAGAACGGGCGCAACCTGCCGTTCCGCGACAAGGACCCGGAGCGGTACGTCCAGGACCACCGCTGACCGGATCTCCCCGTCTCGGGGGAGTCGGCGGGCCGCCTCCGGGCGGCAGAATGACCGGGTGACGGTCCCGGGCGTGCTGGCGCCGCTGGTGCGCGGGAGCACTTGGCGGCGCGCCGTGTTCCTGCTCCTCGGCGGGGTGCTCGCCCTGCCGTACGCGCTGCTCGCGGCGGCGTTCGCGCAACTGCTCGGCAACGCCGACGTGCCCCGCCCGGTCGGCGGCGGGCTGCTGCTGGTCGCCGCCGGGATCGCCGCCGTGCCGGTGTTCCTCGCCGGCAGCCGGGCGCTGGAGATCGCCGCCGCCCGGGCGCTGCTCGCCGTCGACCTCCCCGAGCCCGCCCCGGGCCACCGGATCGACCGGGAGACCCGGGTACGCGCGGCGCTCTGGATCGCCCTGCATCTGCTCACCGGCGCGCTGGTGCTGTTCGCGGCGATCAGCGCGTTCCCCATGGCGCTGGTCTTCCTCGCCGGGCTGACCGGCGTGGACACCGGCGCCACCGTCGAGGACGGCTTCGGCCCGTTCGACCCGGGCCGCCCGGTCGTGGCGGGACTGGCCGGGCTGGTCCTGCTGGTCGCCCTCGGGTACGTGGTCGCCGGGCTGGGCGCGCTCGCCGCCTCGATGGCGCCCGTGCTGCTCGGCCCGGCGCAGGCCGAGCGGATCGCCGCACTGGAGGCCCGGTCCGCCCGGCTGGCCGAGCGCAACCGGCTGGCCCGCGAGCTGCACGACTCGGTGGGGCACGCGCTGACCGTGGCGACCCTCCAGGCCGGGGCCGCCCGCGAGCTGCTCGACAGCGACCCGGAGTTCACCCGGCGGGCGCTGCGCGCCATCGAGGAGACCAGCCGCCGCGCGATGGACGACCTGGACCACGTGCTCGGGCTGCTCCGGGAGACGGCCGACGGGCAGGCGCCCGCGTCCACCGCGCCGCAGGCCACCCTGGACGGGCTGGACCGGCTGGTCGCCGACACCCGGGCCGCCGGCCTGGCCGTGGACTCCCGGGTCAGCGGGACGCTCGGTGGCCTGCCCGCCGTGGTGTCCCGGGAGGGGTACCGGATCGTGCAGGAAGGCCTGACCAACGCGGCCCGGCACGGCCGGGGGCCGGTGCGCCTGCGGGTGGCCGTACCCGACGGTCGCCTGGAGATCGAGCTGGTCAACGGGCTGCGCGGCACCACCGGGCCGGGTGGCGGCGGGCGCGGGCTCGACGGCATGCGGGAGCGGGTGCTGCTGCTCGGGGGGCAGCTCACCGCCGGCCCGGAGGGCGACAGCTGGCGGGTCCGGGTCACCCTGCCGGCGCCGAGAGGGGAGACCGGGTGACCATCGACGTGCTGATCGTCGACGACGACGAGCTGATCCGGGTCGGCCTGCGGGCGATCGTGGACGCCCAGCCGGACCTGCGGGTGGTCGGCGAGGCCGCCGACGGCGCCGAGGTGCCGCCGCTGGTGGCCCGGCTGCGACCCCGGGTGGTGCTCATGGACGTCCGGATGCCGTCCATCGACGGCATCCAGGCCACCCGGCGGCTGCTCGCCGCCTCCGCCGACCCGCCCCGGGTCCTGGTCGTCACGACCTTCGCCAACGACGAGTACGTCTACGAGGCGCTGCGCGCCGGCGCGAGCGGCTTCCTGCTCAAGCGGGCCCGCCCGGCCGAGGTGGTGGAGGCCATCCGGGTGGTGGCCGCCGGCGAGTCGCTGCTGTTCCCGGCGGCGATCCGCCGGCTCGCCGGCGCGTACGGCGGCCGGGGCGGCGACGGGCTGCGCGCGGCCCGGCTCACCGAGCGGGAGGGCGAGGTGCTGCGGCTGATGGCCGCCGGGCTGTCCAACCCGGAGATCGCCGAGCGGCTGGTCGTCGGCGTGGAGACGGTCAAGACGCACGTCGGCAACGTGCTGGCCAAGCTCGGGGTGCGGGACCGGACCCAGGCCGTGATCGCCGCGTACGAGTCGGGCTTCGTGGTGCCGACCGGCTGACCGTCCCTCCCGCGGGGGAGGTGGTCCACCCCGGCGCGGGAGGGATCCGGGGGCCGACCGGCCGACGCTGAGAGCATGACGACAACGACCGATTCCCCACCCCGTCGGGCCGCCCGGACGCGGCTCGACCTGGCCGCACCGCTCGCCGCCGCCTGGCTCGGCGGCTGGGGCGTTCTCGCCCTGCTCTCGACGCTGACCGGCGCCGGCTACCCGTTCGGCGCCAACGACCCGCACGGCGGCGACGTCAGCCTGCTCCGGCTGCTGCCGGTGGACGTCGGCGCCCCGCTCTTCGCCGGGGTGCTGCTGCTCGCGGCCGTCGCGGCCCTGGCCATGAGCGGCCCGGCGACGGTACGCCGGCCCGGCCTGCCCCGCGCGCTGCTGCTCGGCTACGGCTGGGCGGTCGCGTTCGCGCTGACCGTGGTCGTCCCCGACGCCCGGGTGCTGATCGTGCTCGGCTACCTGCCGATCCTGCTCATCGGCGCGCCGTTCGGCTGGCCGCCCGTCGACTACGGGCAGATCTTCGACTGGCCGCTGGCCGCCCGGTGCGCCGCCCTCGTCGGGGGCGTCCTGCTGGCCGGCGCGCTGCTGCTCTGGCAGCGCCGGACCGCCGGCGCCTGCCCGGCCTGCGGCCGGGACGACCACGAGCGCGGCTGGACCACGCCGGCCGCGGCCGCCCGCTGGGGGCGCTGGGCCGCGTACACGGCCGCCGTCATCCCGTTCGCCTACGCGGTCACCCGGTTCGCCTGGGCGGCCGGCATTCCGCTCGGCATCTCCCGGGACTTCCTCGCCGAGATGAGGGAGACCGGGCTGGTCTGGGCCGGCGCCGGGCTGGGCGGATTCGCCACCGTCGGGGCGATCCTCACCCTCGGGCTGGTCCGCCCCTGGGGCGAGCGGTTCCCGCGCTGGCTGCCGGGGCTGGCCGGGCGGCGGGTGCCGATCAAGCTGGCGGTCGTCCCCGCGACGCTGGTGGCTCTGTCGGTGACGGCGGCCACCCTCGGCCTGATGAGCAACGCCCAGTTCTGGCACCTGGCCGGCGGGTTCAGTCTCGCCTCGGCGCCGATGCTGCTCTGGCCCCTCTGGGGCGCCGCGCTCGGGGCGGCCACCCTGGCGTACCACCTGCGGCGGCGGGGCGGCTGCGCCCGCTGCGGGCGGCCCGTTCCCCGTCCGTGACGGTCCGACCGTCCCCGAAGGCGGCGCCTGGTCACCCGACCGAGATAGCGTGGGTCGGGTGACTGCGCCCAACCAGGTTCCCCCGGCCCCGCCCGCCGACCTGCCCGGCACGCTCGGCGAGCTGCGGGCCTCCGGCCATCGCCACCGCACGGTCAAGCAGGAACTCCGCGACAACCTCCTCGCCCGGATGCGCGCCGGCGAGGAGCGCTTCCCCGGCATCGTCGGTTACGAGGACACGGTGCTGCCCGAGGTCGAGCGGGCCCTGCTCGCCGGCCACGACATGGTGCTGCTCGGCGAGCGCGGCCAGGGCAAGACCCGGCTCATCCGCTCGCTCGGCGCGCTGCTCGACGAGTGGACCCCGGTGATCCCCGGCTCGGTGCTCAACGAGCACCCGATGCACCCGCTCACCCCGGCGTCCCGCGCCCTGGTCGCCGAGCGCGGCGACGACCTGCCGATCGGCTGGCTGCACCGCTCGATGCGCTACGGCGAGAAGCTCGCCACCCCGGACACCAGCGTCGGCGACCTCATCGGCGACGTCGACCCGATCCGGCTCGCCCAGGGGCGTACCCTCGGCGACCCGGAGACCATCCACTTCGGGCTCGTGCCGCGCACCAACCGGGGCGTCTTCGCCGTCAACGAGCTGCCCGACCTGGCCGAACGCATCCAGGTGGCGCTGCTCAACGTGCTGGAGGAACGCGACATCCAGGTCCGCGGCTACCAGCTCCGGCTCCCGCTGGACCTGCTCCTCGTGGCCAGCGCCAACCCGGAGGACTACACCAACCGGGGCCGGATCATCACCCCGCTCAAGGACCGCTTCGGCGCGGAGATCCGCACCCACTACCCGCTCGACGTGGAGCTGGAGCTGGCCCTGATCCGGCAGGAGGCCGACCTGGTCGCCACCGTCCCGGAGCACGTGCTGGAGGTGCTCGCCCGCTTCGCCCGCGCCGTCCGGGAATCACCGTCGGTGGACCCGCGCTCCGGCGTCTCCGCCCGGTTCGCCATCGCCGCCGCCGAGACCGTCGCCGCCGCCGCGCTGCGCCGCGCCGGCCTGCTGGGCGCCGCCGCCCACGAGGCCCCGGTCGCCCGGGTCGGCGACGCCGTCTCGGTGACCTCCACGCTGCGCGGCAAGGTCGAGTTCGAGAGCGGCGAGGAGGGGCGGGAGATCGAGGTCCTCGGCCACCTGCTGCGGACCGCCACCGCCGAGACGTTCCGGGCCCGCCTGGCCGGGCTGGACCTCTCCGGGTTCACCGCGCTGGTCGCCGAGGGCACCGAGATCGAGACCGGCGAGCTGGTCTCCTCGGCGGAGCTGCTCGGCCAGGTCGGCACCGTTCCCGGGCTGGCCAAGGTGCTCGACCGGCTCGGCCTCGGCGACGCGCCCACCCCCGAGGAGGCCGCCGCCGGGATCGAGTTCGTCCTGGAGGGGCTGCACCTCACCCGCCGGCTGGGCAAGGACGTCACCGAGTCCGGGCGCACCGTCTACGGCGGCCGGGGCTGACCGTGGCCGGCAACCGGTTCCGGTACGGGCAGTGGCGCGGCGGGCCCGACCCGCTCGCCTCGCCGTACGACGTACGCGCCGCGGTGGACGCGGTCGGCTCGGAGGTCCTCGCCGGCGGCAGCCTGCGGGAGGCGCTGCGCGACCTGCTGCGGCGCGGCCCGCAGGGTCGCGGCGGCCTGGACGACCTGGCCGCCCGGGCCCGCCGGCTGCGCCGCGAGGCGCTGCGCCGGGGCGACCTGGACGGCGCGGTGACCCGCGCTCAGGCGCTGCTCGACCAGGCCCTCGCCGCCGAGCGGGAGGAGCTGCGCGGGCGGGACGGCGACGACGCCCGCTTCGCCGAGGCGGTGCTGGACAACCTGCCCCGCTCGACGGCCCGCGCCGTCGAGGAGCTGTCCGGGTACGACTGGGCCAGCGGCGAGGCACGCGCCAGCTACCAACGGATCCTCGACGGGCTGCGCGGCGAGGTGCTGGAGCAGCGCTTCGCCGGGCTGCGCGACGCGGCACGGGCCGCCGGCGACCCGGCCACCCAGCGGCAGCTCGCCGAGATGATGCGCGACCTCAACGACCTGCTCGCCCGGCACGCCCGGTCCGAGGACACCACCGACGCGTTCGCCGAGTTCATGCGTCGGCACGGCGAGTTCTTCCCGGAGCAGCCGAAGGACGTCGACGAGCTGATCGACGTGCTGGCCCGCCGGTCGGCGGCCGGGGAGCGGCTCATGCGGTCGCTGTCCGACCGGCAGCGCGAGGAACTGGCCGGGCTCATGCGCCAGTCCCTCGGCGAGCAGCTGGCCGGGGAACTGTCGCAGCTCGACGACCACCTGCGGTCGCTGCGCCCCGACCTGAACTGGCGCCGCGGCGAGCGGGTCCGGGGCGACCAGCAGCTCGGCTACGGCGAGGCCACCGGCGCGCTCGGCGAGATCGCCGAGCTGGACGAGCTGCTCGACTCCCTCGACCAGGACCACCCCGGCGCCACGCTGGACGACGTCGACGTCGAGGCGGTCGCCCGGACGCTGGGCCGGGACGCCGCCGACGACGTACGCCGGCTTCAGGAGCTGGAGCGTGAGCTGCGCCGGCAGGGCTGGGTGACCCGGGACGCCGAGGGGCTGACGCTCAGCCCGAAGGCGCTGCGCCGGCTCGCCGGCACCGCCCTGCGCCGGGTCTTCGCCGACCTGACCGCCGGCCCCCGCGGCCAGCACGACCTGCGCTCCGCGGGCGCGGCCGGCGAGGTGAGCGGCGCTTCCCGCCAGTGGGAGTACGGCGACGAGCAGCCCCTCGACGTGGTGCGCACCCTCACCCGCGCGGTCCGCCGGGCCGGACCCCGGGTGCCCGTGCAGCTCGCCGTCGAGGACTTCGAGGTCATGGAGACCGAGCGGCGTGCCTCGGCGGCCGTGGCGCTCTGCGTCGACCTGTCGTACTCGATGATCTCCCAGGGGCGCTGGGGGCCGATGAAGCAGACCGCGCTGGCCCTCTCGCACCTCATGGCGACCCGCTTCCCGCAGGACGCCCTGCAGATCATCGGCTTCGGCCGGGAGGCCATGCCGCTGACCCAGCAGGAACTCGCCGCGGTGGAGCCCGACATGGAGCAGGGCACCAACCTCCAGCACGCGCTGCGGCTGGCCGGGCGGCACCTGCGCCGGCACCCGGGCGCCGAGCCGGTCGTGCTCGTGGTCACCGACGGTGAGCCCACCGCCCACCTCGACCCGTCCGACGGCGAGGCGTACTTCCACTGGCCGCCGCTGCCGGAGACCATCCAGGCGACCATCCGCGAGGTGGACAAGCTGACCCGGTACGGCGCCACGCTGAACCTGTTCATGCTCGGCGACGACCCGGGCCTGCGCCGCTTCGTGGATGCGGTGGCCCGGCGCTCCAAGGGCCGGATGTTCACCCCCGACCTCGACGACCTCGGCGAGTACGTGGTCTCCGACTACCTCCGCGCACGCCACGGCCGCCACTGAGCGTCCTGCGGCTGTTCGCCGTGAGGCCAGGTCGGTCGGGGCTCGGGGTTCGGTTCGTCGTCCCGGCACGGGTGGGCGGGTGGCCTGTGGGTGGGGCTGGCGCCGACGCGCCGATCCATTCACGTCGTCACGTTGCGCCGACGCGCGGGCAGTCAGCCTGGGCCGGATGTCCGGTTCATGCCCGGCTTCGGGTGGTGGGTGGAACGCTGTGGGTGTCTCCGGGGCCCGGATGCACCCGTGACGTTCCACCGATCGTGCGCGGGTGGGCGTGGTGTCCGGTTTGCGGGGTGACCGGTGGCATCCCGGCGGCGGAATGGCCGGCCGGTGGGGGTCGTTATACCCGGTGAACGACCGAGGACCACGCCCCGCCCGACGGGGTGACCGGCCTCCGCGACCGCCCGCCGACCCGGGTGCACCCCGGGA
>NZ_JAMWEG010000018.1 GCF_025460765.1 Micromonospora sp. MA102 | reverse complement strand
ACCCCCCACACCCCCCACGCACCCCGTTGATCATGAAGTTAGCGGCGGTGGAAGGCGCGTTCCAGGGCGCTAACTTCATGATCAACGCGGCGAGGGCGGGGTGGGGTGGGGGATGGGGACGCCCCACCCCGCCGGGGGCGGCCGGGTGGGGCGTCGGGGTTTGCTCCGTCGGGTCAGCCCAGGTCGACGGCCGGGTAGAGGGGGAAGTTGGTGAGCAGGTCGCTGGCCTGCTTGCTCACGGTTTCCGCCAGGGCCGGGTCGAGGGCGTACTTGGCCTTCGACGGGGTGCCGTCCGCGTTCGCGCCCGGCGTGGTCTGGCTGAGCACGGTGTGGATCAGCTCGGCCGTGGTGTCCATCTCGGTGCCGCCGAGGCCGCGGGTGGTCAGCGCCGGGGTGCCGATCCGGATGCCGGAGGTGTACCAGGCGCCGTTCGGGTCCTGCGGGACGGCGTTGCGGTTGGCCACGATGCCGGAGTCGAGCAGCGCCTGCTCGGCCTGCCGGCCGGTGAGCCCGTAGCCGGAGACGTCGATGAGCACCAGGTGGTTGTCGGTGCCGCCGGTGACCAGCTTCGCGCCCCGGCGGAGCAGCCCCTCGGCGAGCGCCTGGGCGTTGTCGACGATCCGCTGTGCGTAGCCGGCGAAGTCGGGGCGGCGGGCCTCGGCGAGGGCGACGGCCTTGGCGGCCATCACGTGCGGCAGCGGACCGCCGAGCACCATGGGGCAGCCCCGGTCGACCTGGTCGGCCAGCTCCGGGCCGCAGAGCACCATGCCGCCGCGCGGGCCGCGCAGCGACTTGTGGGTGGTGGTGGTGACGATGTGCGCGTGCGGCACCGGGTCGAAGTCGCCGGTGAAGACCTTGCCGGCGACGAGGCCCGCGAAGTGCGCCATGTCGACCATGAAGGTGGCGCCCACCGAGTCGGCGATCTCCCGCATGATCCGGAAGTTGACCTTCCGGGGGTACGCCGAGTAGCCGGCCACCAGGATCAGCGGCTTGAACTCGCGGGCCGCCTCGGCGACCGTGTCGTAGTCGATCAGGCCGGTGGCCGGGTCGGTGCCGTAGCTGCGCTGGTCGAACATCTTGCCGGAGATGTTCGGCCGGAAGCCGTGGGTGAGGTGCCCGCCGGCGTCCAGCGACATGCCCAGCATCCGCTGGTTGCCCAGCTCCCGGCGCAGCGCGAACCAGTCCGCCTCGGTGAGGTCGTTGACCTGGCGCACCTGGGCCTTCTTCAGGGCCGGGGACTCGACCCGGTCGGCCAGGATCGCCCAGAAGGCGACCAGGTTGGCGTCGATGCCGGAGTGCGGCTGCACGTACGCGTGGGCCGCCCCGAACAGCTCCTTGGCGTGCTCCGCGGCGAGGGCCTCGACGGTGTCGACGTTCTGGCAGCCGGCGTAGAAGCGGCGGCCGATGGTGCCCTCCGCGTACTTGTCGCTGAACCAGTTGCCCATGGCCAGCAGGGTGGCCGGGGAGGCGTAGTTCTCGCTGGCGATGAGCTTGAGCGACTCGCGCTGGTCGGCCAGTTCGGCCCCGATGGCGTCCGCCACCCGCGGCTCGACGGCGCGGATCACCTCCAGCGCGCTGCGGAAGGCGGTGGATTCGGCGTTCAGCGACATGCGACCTCCAGGTGACGTGCGGAAGGCCCAGGCGCTCGGCGTGCGTCCTTATGACGGGACCGCTTCCCGATGGTTCTCCATCCCCACGCGCCAGTCACGGCCCGCGCCGATCCTACCGGGTGCGCCGGAGCCGGGCGGGCGCACCTCCGCCGCGTGCCGGCGTGGTTGGGCGGCCCGGGGCTGGGCAAACCCCGGGGGAGGGGCCCGGCCAGGCGGCCCGCGTCCAGGGAGGGAGACCCGAGGATGAGCACACCGACCACCGACCGTCCGCTCGCCGTGGTGACCGGCGCGTCCAGCGGCATCGGGTACGAGTTGGCCGCCCGGTTCACCGAGCACGGCTACGACGTGGTGGTGGCGGCCGAGGACGCGGGGATCGCCACGGCGGCGCGGAACCTGCGCCGCGACAGCGGCCCGGAGGCGTACCCCGTGCAGGTGGACCTCGCCACGCCCGACGGCGTGGAGCAGTTGGCGCGGGCCGTGACGGAGCTGGGCCGTCCGGTGGACGCCCTGGCGCTGAACGCGGGCCGGGGCGCCGGCGGGAGCTTCGTGGGCGGCACCGACCTGAGCGACGAGCTGAACATCGTCGACCTGAACGTGCGGTCGACCGTGCACCTGGCCAAGCGGCTGCTGCCGGGCATGGTGGAGCGGGGCCGGGGGCGGGTGCTGTTCACCTCGTCGATCGCCTCGACCATGCCGGGGCCGTTCCAGTTGGTCTACAACGCCTCGAAGTCGTTCGTGCAGTCGTTCGCCGAGGGGCTGCGCAACGAGCTGAAGGACAGCGGGGTCACGGTCACCTCGCTGATGCCCGGCCCCACCGACACCGAGTTCTTCGAGCGGGCCCACATGGAGGACACCCGGGTGGGTCAGGGAAAGAAGGACGACCCGCGCGCGGTGGCCGAGGACGCCTTCGAGGCCCTCATGAAGGGGGAGCACAAGGTGGCGGCCGGCTCGTTCGTCAACAAGCTGCAGACCGCCGCCGGCAAGATCGTGCCGGACCGGCTGAAGGCGGAGCAGCACCGGAAGATGGCCGAGCCCGGCTCGGGCAGCTGACCCACGTACACGGCGGCGGGACCCGGCCTCGGCCGGGTCCCGCCGTCCGGTGGTGCCGGGTCAGGCGACGACGGCGTCCAGCGACTTCTTCAGCGCCTTCGGGGCGGTCGGCGTCTTCGGGGCCTTCGGGCGCAGGTCGATCATGCGCTGGCCGATCTCCTGGAGCTGGTTACGGCCGAGGGCCTCGCGGACCTTCGGGAACCACTCCTGCTCCTCCTCCTCGACGTGGTGCAGCACGTTCTCGATCAGCACCGTCGTCTTGGCGTTGTAGCGCTCGTCCTCGGCGTCCATGGTGAACAGCTCGAAGCAGAGCACGTCGGCGACGTGGTGCTCCTCGTACGACTCCAGGATGTCGTCCTCGACGTCCGGTACGAGCTTGCGGACCTCCGGGTACATCACCTCGTTCTCCAGGTAGGTGTGCACCGTCAGGGCCTCGAGGATCTGCGTCACCAGCTTCTGCCGCTCGCTCGCCGGGCCCTCCTCGGCGTCCTGGAAGGCCTTGAACAGGCGGCGGATCTCCTTGTGGTCCTCCTTGAGCAGGACGATCGCGTCGGTGGACACCGGGGTACCTCCTAGAGTCGGTTGATGTCGCCCCCGTACCCCCGCCCCGACCAGGACAAACGAGTGGGGCCCGGCGACTCGTCGCCGGGCCCCACAGGTGGTGCTGCCGCTACCTGACCACGTTGTACGCGTCGACCATGCCGGCGCCGTAGAACGAGTTACGCTCGCCGCCGGAGCAGGTCGCGTCGTACAGGTTCGGGTTGGTCGCCGAGATCAGCGGCACCGGGTTGTAGACGCCCGCCGGGCAGGACTGCGCCACGGACGTGCGCTCCAGGAACGACGCCAGTTGGCCGGGGGTCATCCCCGGGTGCGCCGACAGGGCCAGCGCCGCGACGCCGGTGGCGTGCGGGCCGGACATCGAGGTGCCCTGCTTGTACCCCCACCCGTTGGTCTTGGTGGCGGTGTTGAAGGTGGTCGACAGGATGGCGTCGGTGGTGGTCGAGCGCACACCCTGGGTCCGGTACCGGGTGTCGCCACCCGGCGCCGTCACGTCCACCACGCCCTGGCCGTACGAGGAGTAGTAGCTCTTCTCGCCGGTCGGGCCCACCGCGGAGACGGTCACCACGCCCGGCGCCTCGGCCGGCAGGTCGAGGCAGGCGTTGGTGAGGTTCTCACGGTTCTCCGGCGTCCCGTTGTTCGGGCTCGCGGTGTCGGTGATCTTGTGGGCCAGGTCGTAGTTGGAGTTGCCCGCGGACGCCACGGTGAGCACGCCCTTGGACTGCGAGTAGCGGATCGCCCGCTGCACGGCCTGCCACACCGGACGCTGGCGTGCGTCGTTGCGGCAGTTCAGCTCCCACGGGTCGATGAAGTAGCTGTTGTTGGTCAGCTGCATCCCGTGGTCGGCGGCCCACAGGAACCCGCAGACCGCGGCCTCCGGGTAGATGAAGCCGTCGTCGTTGACCACCTTGACGGCGGCGACCTTGACGCCCGGCGCGATGCCGGTCACGCCGACGCCGTTGACGGCGGCGGCGATGGTGCCGGCCACGTGGGTGCCGTGGTCGCTGGTGGTCGGGTTCCACGCCGCCTCGGTGGTGTTGCTGACACCGCCGATGCAGGACGTGCTCTTGTCCTTGGCGATCTGCGTCGCCAGGTCCGGGTGGGTGCTGGAGATGCCGCTGTCCAGCACGCCGACGACGACGTTCGCGCTGCCGCTGTTCACGGCGTGGGCCTGCGGCACGTGGATCATGTCCATGTCCCACTGCTGGCCGTAGAGCGGTTCCTTGGTCGGGTCGTCGGTGGCGGCGGCGACGTCGGCCGCGGAGACCTCCACGGTCTCGCCCTCGTCGAGGGCGGTGCCCAGGCCGGCGGTGGATGCAACCGCCTCGACGCCCGCGCCCGCCACCTGGGTGGCGAAGTCCGGGTTGGTCGAGCGGACGACGAGCACGCCGATCTGGTCGTAGGAGGCCACGACGGTGCCCTTGGCGGCCGCCACGCGGGCGGCGGCCTTGCTGGTGTTGGCGCCCTGCGGGGCGAGGACCAGGTACGAGGTGTCCGGTCCGGCGGCGGCCGCCGGTGCCAGCCCACCGCTGAGGGCGAGGCCGACGCCGAGCGTCGCGGCGGACGCGGCGGCCAGTGTCTTGCGACGGAGGTTCTTCACACAGACTCCCAGGGGGCCGATCTTGCCGAGCCGCACTCCCTGGCGGGAAGTGGGCCGGCGGAAGACGTGCACGTTGCTCGCCTTCGATGGACCAGCGTAGGCAGCCGGTGTGGTGTTACACACACCCGAACGGACGGACAACACCCGTCAGACGGTGGCCACCGTGTAGGGGATCTCGTCGAGCAGTTCGCGCGCCAGGAAGCCGATCCGGCCGTACCGGGGGACCAGGCGCTGCCCGCTCACCGCGTGGGCGAACGCGGCCCAGCAGGCGGCCTGCGCCGGCTCGGCGCCCCGGGAGAGCAGCCCGGCGAGCAGCCCGGCCCGGACGTCCCCGCTGCCCGAGGTGCCCAGGCCCGCGTCGCCGCTCTCCTCCCGCCAGGCCCGCCCGTCGGGAGTCGCGATGTGCCCGTAGAGGGAGACCACGGCGTCGTACCGGTGGGCCAGTCGCACGGCCTCGGCGTCCAGGTCGTCGCCGGGCTGCCGGTCGAGCAGGTGCTGGGCCTCGGTGAGGTTGGGCGTGAGCACCACCTTGCGTCCCGAGCCGACCAGCAGGTCCGGCTCGTGGCTGAGCGCGCCGAGGGCGTACGCGTCGAGCACCAGCGCGGTCTCCGGGCCGGCCGCGTCGAGGACGACGTGCAGCAGCGCCCGGGTGGCGTCGATGTCCTTGAGGCCGGGCCCGACCGCCACCACGTCCGCCTCGGCGATCAGGCCGTCGAGCAGGTCGCCCGGGTCGCCCCGGACCGCGCCGTCGGCGGTCTCCGGCAGGCCGACCACCAGCGCCTCGGGCACCTGGATGCTGAGCGCGGCGGCGGTGGACTCGGCGGCGGCCAGTTGCAGCACGCCGGCGCCGGCGCGCAGGGCGGCCACCCCGGCGAGCAGCACCGCGCCGGGCGTGAACCGGGACCCGCCGACCACCAGCACCGTGCCCCGGGCCTCCTTGCCGCCGGTCGGCACCGGCAGCGCCCAGTCGCGCAGCAGCGCGGGGGTGATGACCTCAGACCGGCTCGGCATGGACCTCGTCCTCCCTTGTCGAACGCGCCCCCTGCCGGTGCAGGTGGGAGACGTCGTTGAACACGTCCGGGGTCAGCCGGCCGGTGGCGTCCGCCGACCAGCCGGTGACCGAGCAGTTGGCGATGACGTGCTCCCGGGTGAGCGCCATCAGCTCAGCCTCGGTGAGCCCCTCCACGAGGTAGCGCAGCAGGAAGACCAGCGCGTCGTGGCCGAACAGCAGCACCCGGCCACCGGCGTGGTCCCGGCGCAGGTCGCCGAGGAGCGTACGCAGCCGCAGCGCCACGTCGGTCCAGGACTCCCCGCCGGGCGGGCGGTAGTAGAACTTGCCGAGCCGGTCCCGGCGCGCCGCCTCGTCGGGGTGCCGCCGGCGGACGCCGTGCCCGGTCAACCCGTCGAGGATGCCCAGCTCGCGGTCGCGCAGCCGCTCGTCGCGGCTCGCCGGCACGCCGGTGCCGGCGAGGGCCAGCTGTGCGGTCCGCACCGCCCGCAGGTACGGCGACACCACCGCCACGTCCGGCCGCCGCGCCTCGGGCAGCCCGGCGAGCCACCGACCGGTCGCCCGGGCCTGCTCCTCGCCGGTGGGCGACAGCGGCACGTCCGCGTCCCGGTGGGTCAGGTCGATCAGCTCGGCGCCCGCGGCCTCGGCGGCCGTGGCCGCGACGTTCGCGGTGCTCTCGCCGTGCCGGACGATCCAGAGGGCTGCCAGTTCCGCCATGCGGCCTCCGGTACCCGGGTGCTGCGGGGGGTAACCGTGCCGGTCGGTGGCGGCCGGCGCACCCGCGGGGCGTGAACGGCGGCGGGTCGGGTAAGCGCGGTCGGCCCCGTACGAGGGCGGGGCCGACCCAGGGGAGGTGTGCCGTGGCGACGATGGTGCGGGAGCCGACGAGCCCGGTGAAGGACAAGAACTACGACCTGATCCACGCGGTGCAGATGTCACTGCAGCACATCTGGCAGATGGAGACGTACATCGCCGACGCGGAGGACCGGGGCGACACCGAGCTCGCCACCTGGTTCCGCAAGATCCAGGAGAACAACCGCAAGGCCGGCGACCAGGGCAAGAAGATGCTCATGGAACGGCTCCAGAAGGAGAACGGCTGACCGTACGCGCCGGTGGCCGGGTGGGTGCGCCCGCCCGGCCACGAGCGTGTCCGGGGACCCGCCGCGCCGCGCGGGCGGCGCGGAGTGGCATCGACCGGGAAGAATGTCGTCCGACGCACCGGGGTGGGCCCGGTCGCGGGGAGGCGACGCATGGAGACGGTCATCAGGGGTCTGCGGGAAGCGCTGGTGCTCTTCCTGATCGCGGCGGTGGTGATCGCTGTCGCGGTGGGGATCTGGGTCGGGGTCAGCGGTGGCGATTTCGTCTACCGGCTGGGCGTGGCGTTCATGCTGGTCGGCGCCGTGATCGGGATGACCGGCGACCTGACGCTGAGCCGGATCGGCATGCTGCCGGCCCGGTCCGCCTTCGGGCTGGCCCCGGAGCGGGAGGACGGCGGCGGGGGCCGGGTGCTCACCGGCGTCGGCATCTTCCTCTTCGTCTCGGTGCCGCTGATCGTCGTCGGGGCCCTGCTCATCACGTGACGAGATCCCCGCGCCGCGACCGTCCGCGTCGTACGGTGTGAGGCGTGGCGACCACGGCGGCCGAGGAGATCCGGGTGGGGGAGCGGCTGGTCCGCGTCTCCAGCCCCGACAAGCCCTACTTCCCGGAGCGCGGACTGACCAAGCTGGACGTGGTGCACTACTTCCTGTCCGTCGGCGACGGCATCCTGCGCGCGCTGCGCGACCGACCGACCATGCTGGAGCGCTGGCCGCGCGGCGTGTTCGAGGGCGCGAAGATCGCCACCCGGCAGACCAACAAGGGTGACGCGTTCTACCAGAAGCGGTTGCCGGCGGGCGCGCCCGAGTGGGTGCGCACCGCGCACATCACCTTCCCGAGCGGCCGGACCGCCGACGAGGTGGCCCCGAGCGAGCTGGCCGTGGTGATCTGGGCGGCCAACCTGGGCACCCTGCGCTTCCACCCCTGGCCGGTCTCGGCGGGCGACGTGGAGCGCCCCGACCAGCTCCGCATCGACCTGGACCCGATGCCCGGGGTGGACTTCGCCCAGGTGGTGCCGGTCGCCCACGAGGTGCGCGCGTTCCTCGACGAGCTGGGCCTGGTGGGCTACCCGAAGACCACCGGCGGCCGGGGGATCCACGTCTATCTGTCGATCGAGCCGCGGTGGAGCTTCGGCGAGTGCCGGCGCGCGGTGCTGGCGCTGGGCCGGGAGATGGAGCGCCGGCTCCCCGACCTGGTCACCACCACCTGGTGGCGGGAGCAGCGGGACCGGCCGGTCTTCGTCGACTACAACCAGATGGCCCGGGACCACACCGTGACCTCGGCGTACTCGATCCGGCCCACCCCGCGGGCGCTGGTCTCCGCGCCGCTGGACTGGGTGGAGCTGGACGACGCCCGGCCGGAGGACTTCGACGTGGTCAGCATGCCGGCCCGGTTCGCCGAGCGGGGCGACCCGCACGCCGGCCTGGACGAGCGCCGGTTCTCCCTGGAGCCGCTGCTGGAGCTGGCCGACCGGGAGGGCCTGGAGGCCCCGCCGGAGCGGTAGGCGTCACTGCCACGGGCTCAGCGTCCCGTCGAACTCCTCGAAGACCAGCCAGGTGCGGGTCGACAGCACCCCGGCGATGCTCTGCACCCGGTCCAGCACCACGTCCCGCAGGGTGGCGTTGTCCGGCGCCCGGACCAGGGCCAGCACGTCGTGCTCGCCGCTGAGCAGCGCCGCGTGCTCGATGTAGCGCACCCGGGCCAGCTCGGCGGACACCTCGCGCCAGGTGTTCTGCTCGATGGTCAGCGCGATGTACGCCGAGGTGCCCAGCCCGGCCGGCTCGGGCGCCACCTGGGCCCGGAACCCGGTGACCACCCCGTCCCGCAGCAACCGCTCCACCCGGGCGTACGCGTTGGTGCGCGAGACGTGCACCCGTTCGGCCAGCGTACGGATGGAGAGCCGGGCGTCCTCGGTCAGTTCGCGCAGGATCCGCCGGTCGACCTCGTCGAGTGGCCCGGCCGAACGTCCCGTTCCGCCCGCCGTGCCCGCTGTGCTTCCGGTCTCCTGGCTCATGAGGGTCGCCTTCCGGTGCCATTCGTCCTGCCTTCACGCCGGATGTTGAGTCAATCATCCGACAGCGGAAGCATAGGGCCACCACACGTCCAGGAGGTCCCCGCCGTGACGACCACACCCCAGGCGGTCCGCAGGGCATCCCCGCGCACCCGCCGGCCGGCCACCCCGGCCGCTCCCGACCCCACCGACGGCCTGCTGCCGAAGAGCGAGCCGGTCCGGCTGCTGAACCCGGACGGCACCCCGCTGCCGGCCCGGGACGACTACCCGGAGCCGCCGGTCGAGGCGCTGCGCGAGATGTACCGCCGGATGGTCGTCGGCCGTCGCTTCGACGTGCAGGCCACCGCGCTGACCAAGCAGGGCCGGCTCGCCGTCTACCCGTCCTCCCGCGGGCAGGAGGCCTGCCAGGTCGGCGGGGTGCTGGCGCTGCGCGACAGCGACTGGGTCTTCCCCACCTACCGGGAGTCCATGGCGCTGACCGCCCGCGGCATCGACCCGGTCGAGGTGCTCACCCTTCTGCGTGGCGACTGGCACTGCGGGTACGACCCGACGGCCGTGCACACCGCGCCGCAGTGCACCCCGCTCGCCACCCAGTGCGTGCACGCCGCCGGGCTCGCCTACGGCGAGTCCTACCAGGGACGGGACACCGTGGCGCTGGCCTTCATCGGTGACGGCGCGACCAGCGAGGGCGACTTCCACGAGGGGGTCAACTTCGCCGCCGTGTTCAAGGCACCGGTCGTCTACTTCGTGCAGAACAACAAGTACGCGATCAGCGTGCCGCTGTCCCGGCAGACCGCCGCGCCGAGCCTGGCCTACAAGGGCGTCGGCTACGGGGTGCCCAGCGAGCAGGTCGACGGCAACGACCCGGTGGCCGTGCTCGCGGTGCTCACCCGCGCCGTCGCGCACGCCCGCGCCGGCAAGGGCCCGTACCTGGTCGAGGCGCACACCTACCGGATGGAGCCGCACACCAACGCCGACGACCAGACCCGCTACCGGGACGCCGAGGAGGTCGAGGCGTGGCGCGACCGCGACCCGATCGCCCGGCTGGAGGCGTACCTGCGAAACCGGGGCGCGCTGGACGACGCCGCGGTCGCGGCGATCGCCGAGGAGGCCGAGGCGTACGCGGCCGCGCTGCGCGACCGGATGAACGCCCAGCCCGAGGTCGACCCGCTGAGCCTCTTTGACCACGTCTACGCGGAGCCGACCCCGCAACTGGTCGAGCAGCGTGACCAGGTCCGCGCCGAGCTGGCCGCGGCCCGCGCCGAGGAGGGGGACGCCTGATGGCCACCATGACCATGGCGAAGGCGCTCAACGCCGCGCTCGCCGACGCGATGCTGGACGACGAGCGGGTGGTCGTCTTCGGCGAGGACGTCGGGCAGCTCGGCGGCGTCTTCCGGATCACCGACGGGCTCCAGGCCCGGTTCGGCGACAAGCGCTGCTTCGACACCCCCCTCGCCGAGGCCGGCATCGTCGGTTTCGCCGTCGGCCTGGCCATGTCCGGGCTGCGCCCGGTGGTCGAGATGCAGTTCGACGCGTTCGCGTACCCGGCGTTCGAGCAGATCGCCTCGCACGTGGCGAAGCTGCGCAACCGCACCCGGGGCGCGCTCAGCGTGCCGATCGTCATCCGGGTGCCCTACGCCGGCGGCATCGGCGGCGTGGAGCACCACTGCGACTCGTCCGAGGCGTACTACGCGCACACCCCGGGCCTGAAGGTCGTCACCCCGGCCACCGTCGAGGACGCGTACTCGCTGCTGCGCGAGGCGATCGACGACCCGGACCCGGTCGTGTTCATGGAGCCGAAGAAGCTCTACTTCTCCAGCGCCGAGGCGGAGCTGCCGGCCCGGACCGCGCCGTTCGGCAAGGCCGTCGTGCGCCGCGCCGGCACCGACGCCACCCTCGTCGCGTACGGGCCGGCGGTGCCGGTCGCGCTGGAGGCCGCCGAGGCCGCCCGCGAGGAGGGCTGGGACCTGGAGGTGGTCGACGTGCGCACGATCGTGCCGTTCGACGACGCCACCGTCACCGCCTCGGTGCGGAAGACCGGCCGCTGCGTGGTGATCCAGGAGGCGCAGGGCTTCGCCGGGGTCGGCGCGGAGATCGCCGCCCGGGTGCAGGAGCGCTGCTTCCACGCCCTGCACGCCCCGGTGCTGCGGGTGTCCGGGCTGGACATCCCCTACCCGGCGCCGATGCTGGAGCACACCCACCTGCCCTCGGTCGACCGGGTGCTGGACGCCGTGGCCCGGCTCCAGTGGGACGACCAGCCGGACGAGCGGTGGGTGGCGGCATGACCGAACGCACCGAGCGAAGCGAGGGCCGTGAGGGCACGCCCGGCCGGCGCGGCATGACCACCGCGACCGGGACCCGCGACTTCCTCCTGCCCGACCTGGGCGAGGGCCTGAGCGAGGCGGAGATCGTCGAGTGGCGGGTCGCCGTCGGCGACGTGGTCACCGTGGACCAGACCGTGGTCGAGGTGGAGACCGCCAAGGCCGTGGTCGACGTCCCCTGCCCGTACGCCGGCCGGGTCGTGGCCCTGCACGGCGCGGCGGGTGAGGTCCGCCCGGTGGGCCAGCCGCTCATCACGATCGCCCCGCTCGACGGCGACGGCGGCGACGACCCGCACGCCACCTACCGCGAGGAGGAGCGGGCCGGCTCCGGCAACGTCCTGATCGGGTACGGCACCGGCCACGGCGGCTCGGGCCGGCGGCGCCGCCGCCCCCGGCTGGCCCTGGCCACCGAGCCCGACGCCGCGCCGGCCGCCCCCGCCCCGGCGGCCGCCGCCGCGGACCGCACCGCGCCGCTGGTCATCTCGCCGATCGTCCGGCGGCTGGCCCGGGAACGCGGCCTCGACCTGGCGGCCCTGCGCGGCACCGGGCCGGGCGGGGTGATCCGCCGCGCCGACGTCGAGGCGGCGTCCGCCGCGCCCGCCGCGCAACTCGCCGCCGTGCCGGACGCCCCGGCCGCGCACGTCGGGCTGGCCCCGGCCGGCGACGGCGACGTGGTCATCCCGCTCACCGGCATTCGCAAGGTCATCGCCGACAAGCTCTCCCGCAGCCGGCGGGAGATCCCCGAGGTGACCATCTGGGTGGACGTGGACGCCACCGGGCTGCTGGCGACCCGGGCCGCGATCAACGCCGCCACCCCGGAGACGCCGGTCAGCATCCTGGCCCTGCTGGCCCGGATCTGCCTGAGCGGCCTGCGGAAGTACCCGCAGCTCAACGCCCACGTCGACACCGAGGGGCAGCGGATCGTCCAGTCGGCCGGCGTGCAGCTGGGCATCGCCGCACAGACCGACCGGGGCCTCGTCGTGCCAGTGCTGCGCGACGCCCAGCGGCTGACCACCCGGGAGCTGGCCGCGGCCCTCGCCGAGACCACGGCGGCCGCCCGGGCCGGCAGCCTGCCCCCGGCCCGGCTCACCGGCGGCACCTTCACGTTGAACAACTACGGGGTGTTCGGCGTAGACGGGTCCACCCCGATCATCAACCATCCGGAGGCGGCGCTGCTCGGCGTCGGCCGGATCGTCGACAAGCCGTGGGTGGTCGACGGGCAGCTCGCCGTGCGCAAGGTGACCCAGCTCAGCCTCACCTTCGACCACCGGGTCTGCGACGGCGGGGTGGCCGGCGGCTTCCTGCGGCACGTCGCGGACTGCGTGGAACAGCCCGCCCTGCTGGTGGCGAACGTCTGACCCCGGCCCCGGTCCCGGCCACCCGCGTGGCCGGGGCCGCACCCCTGTTTCTCCGCCGGCGGACCGGGAAGACGAGCCCGGTCGCCGACGGGAGGGACGGATGACGTATCCGCACATGCCCTCGGCCGGAGGGGTACGCCCGCATCCGGTCGCCGGCGCGCCGCTGATGTGCGACGCGCGGGAGCACGGGCTGACCGGGGACGGGACGACCAACGACCAGCCGGCCTTCGCCGCGCTGGTGGACCTGCTGGGCGACGCGTACGCCGCCGACGGGCGGGCCCGGGTGATCTACTGCCCGCCCGGGGTGTACTCGATCCGCGACGCCGGCACGGTCTGGCGAACCGGCGTCTCGCTGGTCGGCGCGGGCCCCGGTGCCACCCGGTTCGTGCTCGGCAACCCGGGCGACCGGGCCGACCCGACGACGCTGGCGTTCCACACCGCCGAGCTGCACGGCGCGAGCCGGGAGCGGCACCTGGCGTACTGCACCTTCGCCGACTTCGAGATCGACGGGTCCGGGGTGGCGATGGCCGAGTACAACCCGCTGGCCAAGGGGCTGGGCCTCCAGTACGTGGTGCGGGGCATGTTTCGCAACCTCTACATCCACCACACCGCCGCGACCGGCCTGGGCTGCGACTTCCTCCAGGACTGCCTGATCGACGGGGTGCTGGTGGCCGGCTGCGGGCGGATGGACAACGGCACCGAGATGGGCGGCGCGGGGATCGGGATCGGGATCGGCGGCTGGGGCAGCGTCGAGCGGGTCAACGTGGTGAACTGCTCGGCGGTCGGCAACGCCACCAGCGGGATCTTCTTCGAGCTGCAGTTCGAGGGCGGGCTGCGCCCGCGCGGCATCCGGGTGGTCGGCTGTCACGCCGAGGGCAACCGCTTCGGCGTCGCCGACTGGGGCGCCAACGGCCTCGTCGTGTCGGCGTGCACGCTGGTCGGCAACCTCGACGCCGGCTTCCAGGTCTCGGCCAAGGGCACCACCGGCACGGCGGGTCGCGGCGGCCTCCTCACCGACTGCGTGATCGACGCGAACCTGCGCGACGGGATCAGCATCGGGAACACCCCCGGGCCGTACACCGTGCGGGGCAACCGGATCAGCGGTAACGGCCGGTACGGCTACCACCAGTGCAGCCTGGGCGACGCGGGGCCGGAATGCGCCCGGGAGATCGTCATCGAGAGCAACGACTTCTACGGCAACAGCCTGGACGCCGTCCGCTTCGACCGGCCGGTCCGGGACGCGTTCGTCGTCGACAACCGGATCCGGGCGAACGGCCGCCAGTGCGGGCCGGCCGACCGGAGCGGCGGTGACACGGTCCGGTACAGCGAGCGGTCGGTGGTCGACCGCCGGGCGAGCTGGCGGGGCGACGCGCACCGGGGCAAGACGATCGGGGTGGGCCAGCGGGTCGCGGTGGTCGCCGCGAACGACGAGAACGAACTTCACCTGGCCCCGGTCCGGCCGGGCGCCTTCACGGGCTGGAGCGGCGACACCCCGAATCCGGGCAGCGGTTACGAGATACCCGGGCCGCCGGCGACCCGGGCCGGCATCACCGTCAACGCGACCATGGACTCGGCCACCATCCGCGGCAACCGGGTCTGGGACAGCCACGAGCCGACCACCCAGACGCACGGGCTCTGGGTCACCGCGGAGGGCGGCTGCGTCGGCTGCCGGGTCGAGGACAACGACCTGGCCGGGAACGCCGAGGCGGCCGTCCGGTTGGACACGCCGCCGGTGGGCGGCCGTTGGGAACGCAACCACGGGGACGACGACCGGGGGTGAACCGGTCGTCGCGGTTCGTCCGTCGCAACCGGCCACGGCCGTGACGCGCCGCCCGTCCACGCCGCCGATTCCCATTTCCGTACGTCCGCGCCGAAATCGAAGTCAGCCGCCGCTGGCAATTCTGCCGAATATGCCACGCCGCCCCGAGAGCCGTACAGAATGTGAACCAAGGGGGACTGGAAATGGGGTGCGGAATATGGACGTGAGGCGGCGATTGACGCTATTGGCGGTAACCATCGCAGCCACCCCGTTGGTGGTCGGCGGGTGCACCGCCGGCCAGCGGGAGGCCGTCAAGCCCGGTCACGGCAAGGCGGCACCGCCGTCGGTGACGCTCACCCCGGTGGACCGGACGAAGGGTGTGCCGGTCAGCGCCGAGGTGGGAACGACGGTCAGCGGCGGGAAGGTGACCGCCGTGAAACTCACCGACGACAAGGGCCGGCCGGTGCCGGCGCAGCCGCGCGAGGACGGGTCGGGCTGGGTGCCGGACCGGCCGCTGGAGAATTCGCGGACGTACACCGCGGAGGTGACCGCGACCGGCGATTCCGGGCGGACCACCACGCAGAAGACGACGTTCACCACGATGGCGAAATCCACCAAACCGGCCATCACCAGCGAGCTCTATTTCACCAGTAAGCAGACGTACGGGACGGCGATGCCGGTGGTCGTCGCATTCGATCCGCCCATTCCGAAAGAGGCCAGAGCGGACGTGCAGCGCCGGTTGTTCGTGAAGACCGACCCGCCGCAGCCGGGCACCTGGTCCTGGATGGCGGACGGCAAGCAGGTCGAATACCGGGCGCCCGACTTCTGGAAGTCCGGCACGAAGATCAGCGTCCGGAGCGCCCTGGAGGGGCTGCCGATCGGCAAGGACGCCATCGGCGACGCCGACCACAGCGCGACCTCCACGATCGGGCGGCAGGTCTCGCTCGAGATCGACAACGCCACCAAGCAGATGTCCGTCTTCCGGGAGGGCAAGCTGCTCCGCAAGGTCCCGGTGAGCCTCGGCAAGTCGAGCACGCCCACCTCCAGCGGCAAGATGGTGATCATGGAGAAGTTCGACCGCACCACCTTCGACACCCGGGGTTCGGCCGATCCGTACGTGGTCGACGTGGACGACGCCCAGCGGCTCACCTGGGGTGGCGAGTTCATCCACTCCGCCCCGTGGTCGGAGGGGGAGCAGGGCTTCACCAACACCTCACACGGCTGCACCAACGTCTCCGCGGCCGCCGCGGACTGGCTGATGGGCGTCACCCAGGTCGGCGACCTGGTGACCGTCAAGGGCACCGAGGTGAAGCTGGACCAGGGCAACGGCTTCACGGCCTGGAACGTCGGCTGGGACGAGTTCGTCAAGGGCAGCGCGCTGCCCGTACCGGCGGGGCTGAAGCCCACGCACAGCGCCACGCCGCACCCGGGCGCGGTGGCCGGCGGGTCGTCGCCCGCCCCCGCCCCGTCCAAGAGCAACAGCGGCGGCTGACCACCGGGGAGGAACGGCCGGGCCGGCCCGCGAACAGCGCGGGCCGGCCTCGCGCCGTTCAGTCCAGGTCGACGGACCAGCGCGGGCCGGCCTCATGCCGTTCAGTCCAGGTCGACCCGGGCCACGCCCGTCGCGGTCAGGCTGCCCAGCCAGAGGCGCCGCCCGTGCTGCCGCACGCCGGTGATCATCGGGTACGCCCCGCTCGGGCCGTGCAGGGTGCGCAGCACCCGACCGGTGCCGTCCACCAGGGCGACCAGCCCGTAGCGGCGGGGCTGCGGCTGCACCGCACCCGGCAGCAGGGCCACGAGCTGGCGCACCCGGGGATGCGGCAGCAGCTTCTCCATGATCGGCAGCCGCGGGCTGGGCAGCGCGATCCAGTAGGTCCCGTCGCCCACGGGCGAGACGTTGTCCGGATAGGCCGGCAGGTCGGCCAGCACGGTGGCCCGGCCGTCGGGCAGGTCCACCCGGAGCAGCCGGTGGGTGGCCGTCTCGACCAGCATCAGCGCGGACTCGTCCGGGGTGAGCGCCACCCCGTTGGGGAAGTAGAGCCCGCCCGCCACCACCTCGGTGCGCCCGGTCCGCCGGTCGTACGCCAGCACGCGGCCGTTGGGCCGGTGCTCCAGCAGGTCCCGCTTCCAGTGCGAGAGCGGGAACCGGTCCGACGAGTCGGTGAAGTAGATCGTGCCGTCCCGGGCCACGGCGGCGTTGTCGGCCAGGTGCACCGGTGGCGCCGCGCCGGTCAGCTCGTGCACCGCGCCGTCGGGCGTGACCCGCAGCAGCCCCCGGTAGGCGTCGCAGACCACCAGCCCGCCGTCGACCGGGTCCAGCTCGATGCCGAGCGGCCGGCCGCCGGTCTCGGCGAGCAGCGCGGGGCGGGTGCCGGCCGGCGCGTCCGCCGGCCACCACCAGAGCCGGCCGTCCTCGTCGCCGCTGACCACCCGGCCCTCCGGGTCGATCAGCACGTCCTCCGGGCCGTGCGCGCCGTCGGGCAGCGGCAGCAGGTCGGCCCGGTCGAGCCGCACGTCGGTGGCGGCCCACGGCCCGTCCAGCGGCGGTGGCACGGTGGCCGGCTCACGGACCGGTCGGATCAGCAGGGGCACGCGCGGGCGGGGGACGGCCATCCGGCCATTCTTCCCCGCCGATGCCCCCGCCGGGAATCCCCGGCGGCGTGTCCGCGCCGCGGTCGCGGCCCCGGGCCTGCGGGATGACCCCGAGCCCGCTCAGGGTCCCACCCGGGACCTACCCGGAACCCCGCCCGCGGGCGGCCGGAACTGTCGGTGGTGGGGGATAGGTTCGGGACATGCGAGAGCGCGGCGACCGGTTCCACGTGGCGACGAGCGTCAGCGACCACGTGGTGGACCTGCGGGCGGTCGGCGAGATCGACATCGCCACCGTGGCGGCATTCCGGGCCGCGCTCTGGGCCGCGCCGGCCCGGCCGGTGCTGCGGCTCGACCTCTCCGGTGTGCGGCTGCTCTCCGCCGCCGGGGTGCGCGCGCTGGTCGCCGCCCACCTGCGGGTCCGGGCCCGCGGCGGTGAGCTGGTGCTGGTCGACCCCGACCCGGTGGTCGCCCGGGTGCTGCGGGCCACCGGCCTGCACCGGGTGCTGCCGATCCGCGAGTCGGCCCACGAGTCGGCCCACGAGCTGGTCACCTGCGCCGCCGCCTGACCGGCCGGCGACGCAGGGCCGCCGGCGGCACGCCGACGGCCCTGGCGAAACGGTTCGCGGGTCAGCGCACGCCGACGAGGTCCACCACGAAGACCAGCGTCTCGTTCGGCTTGATCACGCCACCGGCACCCCGGGCGCCGTAGCCCAGGTGCGGCGGGATGGTCAGCCGACGCCGGCCACCGACCTTCATGCCGACCACGCCCTGGTCCCAGCCGGCGATGACCTGGCCGCCGCCGAGCGGGAACTCGAACGTGTCACCCCGGTTGTACGACGCGTCGAACTCGCGGCCGGTCGAGTGGGCCACGCCCACGTAGTGCACGCTGGCCAGCTGGCCGGGGCGGGCCTCCGGGCCGTCGCCGACCGTGATGTCCTCGATGACGAGATCGGCGGGCGGCGCGCCCTCGATCGGGCCAACCTCGGGCTTCTCCATGAGCGGGTCTCCTCGGTGCTGACAAGTGCGGTCCCCGTCGATCCTGCCGGATCGCGCCCGGCCGATACGCGTCGGTCCCCGCCGCGGCGTGGCGGCGGGGACCGGTGGGATGGCACGAGAGTGGCGGGCGCCGCCTCTCGGTGACGCCCGCCCGGTGGGCACGGCCCGCGGTGACCTCACTTCAGCCAGGGCAGCCGCGCGACGGCGGGGAGCTTCGCCCAGGCCCGGCCGAGGCCGAGGGTGTCACCGGCGTTGACCAGGGCCAGGCCGGCCAGCAGACCCGCGTAGATGAGGTGGTCGTCCATGACGGGGTTGTTCTCGGGGGGCAGCACGGCCGTCCACATCATCAGCAGCAGCAGCCCGCCGGCGACCGCGGCGAGCCGGGTGCCGATCCCGAGCAGCAGGGCCACGCCGATGCCGAGCAGGCCGAGCATGAACAGCCAGTCCGCCCACGCCGCGCCGGCGATCTCCTGGTAGAACCCCTTGAACGGGCCGGCCGCGCCGAAGGTCAGGAAGCCCTTCGTCGGGCTGCCGCCGTTGATCCAGGCGGCCTTCGCCGCGGTCTCGTGGCCGAGGCCGAACATCTTGTCGAGGAAGGCCCAGAGGAACGTCCAGCCCAGGGCGATCCGGAGTCCGGCGAAGACGTACCGGGTGGCCTTCTGGCGGGTGGTCTCGGCGTCCCGGGTGGCCTCGGCCGCCGGGGCGATGGTGTTGGCGGTGGTCCGCTCGATCGTCGCGGTCATGGTCTCCACGTCCCTTCCTGTGCCTCGCACCGCGCTTTCCGGTGGCACCTTCATTCCACCGCTCCGGGCGGTCGACCAGCAGGGCCGACCGGTGCCCTCCGGACCGGGACCTTGGTCCCCTCTCGACCCGGTCCGGTCGGCCCGCCCTGGCGTGCCGGGCGCCTCTGACCTGGGCGGTCGGCGCCGGCCTACCGTCGCCACAGGAGGGCCGAGCAGAGGAGGCCGTGATGCGTACCTGGCAGGTGGGCGACGTGATGACCCGGGACGTCGCGACGGTGGGCGAGGAAACCCCGTACCGCCGGATCGTCGACGTGCTCGTCCGGCACGGTGTCAGCGGCGTGCCGGTGGTGGACTCGTTCCACCGGGTGCTCGGGGTGGTCTCCGAGGCGGATCTGCTGCACAAGGTGGAGTGGGCCGGACGTCCGGACGAGCGGCGGGTGTTCGAGGGCCGGCGCCGGCGTACCGCGCGGGAGAAGTCGACGGCGCTGGTGGCCCGGGACCTGATGACGGCCCCGGCGGTGACCACCCACGCGCGGGCCACGCTGCCCGCGGCGGCCCGGCTGATGGACCGCGAGGCGGTCAAGCGGCTGCCGGTGCTGGACGACCTGGGCCGGCTCGTCGGCATCGTGACGCGCGGCGACCTGCTCCGGGTGCACCTGCGCACCGACGCCGAGATCCGCGAGGAGGTGGTGCGGGAGGTGCTGCGCCGGGTGCTCACCGTCCGGGACGGCCTGGTCACCGTCCAGGTCCGCGCCGGTGAGGTCACGCTGGACGGCCGGCTCGACCGGCGCAGCGCCGTCGAGCTGGCCGGCCGGCTCGCCGGGCAGGTCGGCGGCGTGGTCGCGGTGCGCAACGCCATCGGGTACGACGTGGACGACACGACGCTCATGGAGTTGGACCCGGTGCACGCCACCCCGGTCGCCTGACCGGCGGCGGCCTCAGGTGGCCGCGGCGAGCTGGGCGGCGAGCAGTGCGGGCGCCTCGGCGAGCGACGGCCCGTACCAGGTGAGGTGCCGGCCGGAGACCAGCGCGGCCGGCACGCCGGGGAACGCCTCCGGCCCGTCGTCGGCGGTGAACCGGTAGGGCTCGTCCGGCAGCACCACGAGCTCCGGTGCCCGGGCGCGCAGCTCGTCGAGGCCGGGCCGGGGGTAGCGCTCCGGGTGGTCGGCGTACCGGTTGGTGACGCCGAGCCGGCGCAGCACGTCACCGGCGAACGTGTCCCGGCCCAGCACCACCCAGGGGCGCCGCCACACGGGCACCACCGCCGCCCGCGGCGTGGCCCGCGCGGGCGGCGTGGCCCACGCCCGGCGCGCGTCCCGGAGCCACTCCGGCTCGCCGGGCACGCCGAGCGCGGCGACCAGCTCGCCGAGCTGGGTCAGCGCCTCCGGCACGGTGCGGGGAAAGGTGACCCGCACGGGCACCCCGGCCGCCCGCAGCGCGTCCGCGTCGGCGAGGCGGTTCTCCTCCTCGTTGAGCAGCACCAGGTCGGGCTCCAGCGCGCGCACCCGGTCCAGGTCCGGATACTTGCTCCCGCCCACCCGCGCGACGTCCAACCCGGCCGGGTGGGTGCACCAGTCGGTGGCGCCCACCAGCACCTCGGGGCGGGTCAGCGCCACCGCCTCGGTCAACGACGGCACCAGCGACACCACCCGCACGTCGGCTCCCTCCCTCGCCCCGGCCCATCGTCGCCTATCGACGGTCGTGCGTGCGGGGGCCGGGACCGGTGATGCGGCCGGCTCAGCGTGCCGTCTCGTCGACCAGCGCCGTCACGTCCAGGTGGGCGGGGCGGCAGCCGACCGTGGCGGCGAACCGGCGGACCGCCGCGTCGACGTGCGCGCGGGCCGCGTCGATCTCGGCGGACGGGCCCAGGCGCACCTCGACCCACACGTCCGGGCCGGTGACCGGGCCGGTGAGCACCACCCGGGCCCGGCGGACGCCGGGCGCCCGCAGCAGATCGCGTTCCAGCGCGCCGGCCAGCACACCGCTCGCCACGCGGGTGCGGCCGGCGCCGTCGCCGGGGTGCGCCAGCGTGCCGTCGAGCCGGTCCGGCACCCGCAGCCCGGCGGCGAGCAGCCGCTGCCCGAGCAGGGCGAGCAGCAGCCCGCCCACGGCCACCGCGAGGGTGCTCCACGGCGCGCCGGCCCGCCACCAGCTCACCGGCCCGGCGCCGATCAGTGGCACGGCGCCGCCCGGCAGCCGGCCCGCCCCGACCGCCGACGCCGTGCCGCCCGCCGCCACGAGGAGCAGGGCGAGCACCGTCCACAGCAGCCGGTGGGCGGCGTTGCTCACGGCGCCCGCCGGGCGGGGACGAGCCGGACCTCGATCGGGTCGCGGCGGGGCGCGGTCAGCCGGTCCAGCTCCCGGCGCAGCGCGAACTCGACGTCGGCGCGGGCGGCCGGGTCGCCGGTGGCGGTCACCCGGGGTCGCCAGGCGTCGCCGCGCCGACGGACGCGGACGCGGGCCCGGCGGACGCTCGGCACGGACCGGACCGCCCGTGCCAGCCGCCGCTCCACCGAGCGGCGGTGCAGGTGCCAGCCGTCGCCGTCGGTGAGCCGCAGCCGGGCCGGCCGCCAGCGGCGCAGCTCGGCGCCGAGCACCAGCAGGCCGAGCAGGGTGACGGTGGCGGCGATCCCGCGTACCGGCGGGTCCGTCCAGCGGACCGTGGTCAGCGTGGCCGACCACCCGGACGGCAGGGGACCGGCGCGGCCCAGCGCGGCGAGCAGTCCCGCGACGGCCGCCAGCACCCCGCCGGCCAGCAGGGCCACGGCGAGCAGCAGGGTGGCGACCCGGTTCACCGTGCGCACGGCCCACTCCGCCCGCCGGCGGTGGCGCTCATGTCGCCTCCCGCACGTCCGCGCCGGGGCCGGCCGCCCGCCGCCGGTTGCGGTCGTCCCGTTCGGCGCCCGGGCTCGCCGGCTCACCGGGCAGGCGCAGGTCGACCACCGTGACGGTGACCGCCTCGACGGTCAGCCCGGTGTGCGCCTCGATCCGGGCGGCCACCCGGCGGCGGACCGCCTCGGCCACCGCGGCCAGCGGCGCGCCGTGCGCCACCACCACGTCCAGGTCGACCCGGACGACGGCGCCGTCGGCGCGCACCGTGGCCACCGGATCGGTGACGGCGTCGGTGCCCCGGGCCGCCTCCTCGGCGAGCCCGGCGGTCCGCTCCTCCGGCCAGGTGACCGGCGCGGGTGGGGCGGCGGCGCGCCGGGGCAGGGTGCCGGTCATCCCGGTCCGCCTCAGCGACGCCGGCCGGCGGTGGCCCGGTCCGCGAGCCCGGGCAGGCTGACGTCGCCGTCGCGCGCCCGGACCAGCAGCCAGCCGACCAGGCCGGCCACGGTGGCGGCGGCCGCCGCCCCGGCCCCGCCCAGCGCCCAGACCGCGACCACCAGGAAGCCGGCCAGGAAACCGAACTGCCCGCGCGTCATGCCCCACCCCCGCTCCGCCGCGATCGACCGGACCGGCGGGGCGTACCCGTTTCGGGGCGGGGCAGTCCTCCGGCCGCGGCGCTCAGCCGGCCCCGGTCGGGACGGGCGCGCGCTCGGAGGGCAGCGAGGCTACGGGTACGCCCTCGCGCACCGCCCACTCCACCGCGTGCCGCAGGTCGGCGAACGGCAACGGCCGCCGGGCGGTCACGGTGACCGCCGCGTGCACCGCGTACCCGACGAACGGGTACGAGTGGGCCAACCCGCCCACGGCCTCCCGCAGCCGGCCCACCACGGCGAGCGCCCCCGCCTCGTCCCGCCCGGGCAGGATCAGCTGGAACTCGTTGTCGGCCAGGCGGACCGCCCGGTCGACCGGACTCAGCACGCTGGTCACCGCCGCGAGCACGGCCTGCCCCTCCCGGGCCGCGCCACGTCGGCCGAAGCGTTCCGGTGCGCCGGCCGGCTCGTCCACCCGGAGGCCGACCAGCGCCACCGGCAGGGTGCCCGAGGCGGTCACCCCGTCGACGCCGGTCCACCGGCGCAGCCCCGGCTCGTCGAGCAGGCCGTCCGCCGGCTCGATCGGGTGCGCCCGCTCGCCCCGGCGGGCCAGCAGCCGCAGCGCCGCCTCGGCGCGGGCCTCGCCCGGGGCGGCCGGGATGTCCCGGACCCGCGCCACCGCCTGCTCCAGCCCCGCCCGCGCCGGCGCGGGCAGCCGCTCGGCGAGCTGCCCCCACAGCCGGAGCACGTCGTGCAGCGCCTCGTCCCGGCGGAAGCCCCAGCGCCCGTCGAAGAGGCGGCCGGCTTCCAGCGTCTCCGCGGGCGCCACCTCGGCCCGGTCGTACGCCACCAGACTCGCCCCGAAGCGCGGCGTCAGCGCCACCACGCTCCACTCCCGGGCCAGCTCCTCGGTCTCCTCCAGCGCCACCGGGTACGCCCCGGCGGGCAGCTCCGGCGCAGGCCCGCCGACCATCCCGACCACGGTGACCGCGGCCCGCCCGGCGATCCGTCGGTAGACCGCGCGTTCCCGGGCGAAGTACGGCAGCCGCTGGAACAGGGCGAACACGACCAGCGGCCCGTCCTCGGCCTCGGCCAGCGCGGCCCGTTCGATGGCGTGGGAGACGGCGACGAGACCGCGCTTGGTCAGCCGCTCCGGGGTCCGTCCGCTGTGCACCCGGCCGAGCCTAGAGGCCCGGGACCTGCCGCGCACCGGACGACGCGTCGGTATCGGTGGCCGGCCGGCGCTCGGCCCACTCCGCGCGGGTCAGCGCGTACTCCACCTCGCCGTGTTCGGAGCCGGGGATCGCCTCCGGCCAGTCCTGGTGGAACGTCCGTCGGTACGCCAGCCCGGCCTTCTCCAGCACCCGGCGGGACCCGGTGTTGACCGCCATGGTGGTCGCCACCACCCGCTCCACGCCGAGCGCCGTGAAGCCGTGCCCGACCAGCGCCCGCGCGCCCTCGGTGGCGTACCCGGCGCCCCAGGCGGCCCGGCGCAGCCGGTAGCCCAGCTCCACCTCGCGCGGGTCGCCGTCGCGCAGCGGGCGGAACTCGAACCAGCCGAGGAATTCCCCGTCGGTTCGCCGTTCCGCCGCCCACCAGCCCAGCTCGGGCGGCCGGCGGTACGCGGCCAGCATGGTGGGCAGCACCCGGTCGCGGATCTCGCCGGCCGGGGTGGGCCGGCCGCCGGTCAGGTACCGCATCACCGCCGGGTCGCCGTCCAGCCCGGTCAGGAGCGGGGCGTCGTCCGCGGTGAACTCGCGCAGCACCAGCCGTCCGGTCGTCAGGAAGATCGCCACACGGGCGATTCCACCGGTCCCGGCCGGACCGGGCAACCGGATTCCGCCGCACCGCCGAGGCGGCCGCCATGATCGACGCCCTAGACTCGGGCGTCGACACCAGCGACGGACGGATCTGGCGAGATGACGAGCACCGGCAGCGTGGCCACCTCCTGGCTGCGTCCGATCCCGCCCGGGGTCGCGCCGCAGCTCACCCGCGCCGGCCACCTGGGCTATCCGGCCCGCCGGCTCGGTGAGCTGGTGCAGGGTAGGCCGCCGGGCGTCACCGGGCACCAGTGGAGCACCGCCGGGCGGGAGGGCCTCGACCAGGTGGTCTGCGCCGCCGACACCGGCCTGCCGCTGTTCGCCGTGCAGTTCGCCCCGCCCGCGCCCGCCGGGTCGCCGGCCCGCCGGGCCGAACGGATGACCAGCGCGGTCTGCGCCGCGGTCGGGTTGCCGCTGCTGCGGGTCGAGTCGCCGACGTTGCGCGCCGCCGACCACGCCCGCCGCCTCGTCGAGTACGTCATCGACGCACGCGGCTACGCCGCCGGCACCGGTCCGGACACCACCGACGCGGTCGGGTTCCGGGACATTCTCGGCCGGCTCCCGGACGGCCGGCGCGGACCGGTCAACGACCTCGGGGCGCTGACCCGGGCCGCCGCCGTCGAGGCGTACGTGGAGCGCCGGCTCGCCGACCCGATCGTCCGCGGGCTCCACGTGCGGTGGGCGGACGGCCCGGCCGAGGGCTGGAGCTGGGTCGAGGTGCGGCCCGGCCGGTGCCTGGTCGAGCGGGTGCACCTGGTGGCCCAGCGCTTCTCCTGCGGCGTGGACCCGGCCCGGCTCGCCGAGGACCTGGCCGCCGTGGCGGTCGGCGAGCGGCTGCGCGACCTCGACGCCGCCGAACCGTCCCTGGTGGACCGGGACGAGGTACGCGCGCGGATCCGGCGGCTGGCCGCCCGGCGCGACGAGTTCGAGGGCGGCTTCGCCTTCGACCATCTCTGCGCCGACTGACCCGGCGTCGCGGGGCCGCGTCCGGCCGCCCCGGAAATCTCCGCGAATTCTCCCGATCCCCGGTTGAACCTTCGCCGTGCCGGCTCCGTACCTAAGCGGGAATGGACGCAGATCTTCACCGCCGCGCCGGACGGCGCGGGGACGGTGCGGAAAGGGCATCGTCGGTCATCGACGTGCGACCGGAACGTCGCAGTGATCCTCACCCCGAAATCCATCGGTCCGCCGGGGTCACCAGTCAACTACCGGATCGAGAAGGAGAGCAATTCGATGCGCAGGTCCACACGGGCGCGCCGGTCATCCGGTAACGCGCGGAGCAAGCGTCTGCTGGCCGTGGTCGGCACGCTCGCGGTCTTCGGCGGAATCGTCGCCGTCACCCAGATCTCGTCCGCCCAGGACCGGCGGACCACCGTCCGCACCGCCTCGGCGTCCTGTGTGGCCCCGAGCCCGGGCGCGACCGCGCCGGACGGCCGTGGCAGCACCACCCGGACCTGGCAGAACGGCCGCTGGGTGCGTAACCACTGGGGTGACGGGCAGATGTCGGCCGCCGAGTGCCAGCAGACCAGGGGTGGCGGCGCGGGCGCCGGGACCCCGACCGTGGCCTGCCCCGACGTGCGGAGCAAGCTGCCGCAGGTGCCCGAGCAGGCGCGCGCCGAGGTGGACCGCAACCTCGCCCTGCTGAACGACCAGATCGCCGAGGCCAACCGGCGGCTGGCGGCCGACGGGCGCAACGGCGGCGACTTCGTCAACAACGCCATCCTGCGGCCGCTCGCCGAGAAGCGGACCGCGACGTTGAACCGGATCGCGACGGCCATCGGCCGGGTCGCCCAGCGCCCGCAGGGCCTGGACCAGTTGGCCCGGTGCGCCATCGCCGACAACGCCCAGAACGGCGGCCAGAACGGCGGCCAGAACGGCGGTGGCAACAACGGCGGTGGCGACAACGGCGGGCAGACCGGTGCGCCGACGAGTTCGCCGACCGGCGGCAACAACGGTGGCCAGACCGGCGGCAACAACGGCGGTAACAATGGCGGCAACAACGGTGGCCAGAACGGCGGGAACAACGGCCTGAACGTGCTCGCCAAGGACTGCACCAACAGCGAGCTCCAGGCGCACGACGGTTTCCAGAACGGCAACCGGTGCGTGAGCACGGCGTTCGGTGAGGTGGGCTCCGCCGCCAACAACCCCTCGCTGCTCATCACGCAGTTCCCGAACCGGGTCCAGCGCAACCAGCCGTTCACCCTCCGGGTCAGCACCCGGAACCTGGTGCGCGACCGCTTCCTCGCCGCCGGCCAGGGTGGCTACTACGTGGAGAGCTCGCTGCTCAACGACCAGGGCCTGGTGCGCGGCCACTTCCACACCGCCTGCCGGATGCTGCAGACCACCCAGGCGGCGCCGTCGAATCCGCAGGACGTTCCGGCCTTCTTCGTGGCGACCGAGGACGGCGGCGGCAGCAACCAGGCCGACCAGGTGACCATCCAGGTTCCCGGCCTGCCCCAGTCGGGCCTGGCGCAGTGCGCGGTCTGGGCCGGTGACGGCTCGCACCGCATCCCGATGATGGAGCGGGCCAACCAGACCCCCGCCTTCGACGCGGTGCGGATCCGGGTCAACTGAGCATCGACGGCCGGAGCCGCCCGGGGGTCTGCCCCGGGCGGCTCCGCCGTTGCCCGGTCACAGTTCGCCGCCCACGGAGTGCGGCAGCCGGGTCCAGTGCACGACGGTGGCGTCGTCCGGGACCGGCGCGGCGGGGCCCACGGAGCCGGCCTCGGCCTGCCGGACGCGGCGCAGGACGGCCGCCGGCCCGCCATCGGCGAGCAGGTCCAGCACCCCGGGCCAGTCAGTCAGCCCGTACGGGCTGACGACGCGGCTGGCGCCGTTGCTGAGCAGCGCGACGCCGTCCAGGTCGCGCAGGGGCCGGCTGCCGGTCACCGCCTCCTCCGCCGCGTGCGGATCGTCCTTGGCGATCCAGTAGCCGCCCGGCTGGTTCCGGCGGGCGCGCAGCGCCTCGGCGCAGGAGGCACGGACGCGGTCGTACTCCGGCGTGCCCACCGGAACGCCCGCCAGCGGTGTGGAGCAGACGCGCCGGGCCGCGACCTCGCGCTCGTCCGTGACGACCTGCGGGCCCCCGCCGATCCGGTCGAAGACGAGGAAGGAATCGGCGAGCAGGAGGTGGTCCAGGCGGCCCCGGTGGGCGCGGACGAGCGCCACGGTCGCCTGCGGGCTGGCGGGGTGCGTGATGTCGCAGGTGCCGCGGTGCTCGGCGGCGATCTCGTCGATCGCCTCGCCGAGGATCGTCGCGAGATCCCGCCCGTCGTCGCGCGACAGCCGACCGAGCAGCGTGCCGCCGAGACGGTGGGTGTACCAGGCGACACCGTGGGAGCAGATCGATTCCGTCCCCGGGATGCCGGCGCCGTCGAGCAGCACCACGGCGGCGGGAACGGCGCCGGCGAAGTCCTCGTTCGCCCGGCCGGCCGTGCCGGCGCTGGTCGCCATGCTGACGTGCACCGATGGACTCCCGGGTCGGGGAGCGCGGGCCCCCGAGAGGGCCGGCGCCGGGACGAAGTGGCCTGCCGGGACACCCCGCCCGGCTGAAAAATGTTAACGCCGGAAAAAGCCGACCGGGGTCACGCCGATTTCTCAGCGTGACCCCGGGATGCCCGACGGTGAACCGGGAGGGTTCAGCGGTTCTTGTAGGCCTCCACCACCGAGACGGGGATGCGGCCCCGCTCGGAAATCTCGTAGCCGTTCTTGACGGCCCATTCCCGGATGGCGCGGTTCTGCTCGCGGTCCATTCCCGAGGTGCTCGGGCGGGCGCCGCCGCGGGCGGGGCGACCGGCCTCGACGGGGCCGCGACCGATCCGTCGGCCAGCGCTGATGTACGGGTCCAACGCCTTGCGCAGGACGCCGGCGTTCTCGTCGGAGACGTCGATCGTGTACGCCACACCGTCCAGGCTGAACTCGACGGTCCGATCGGCCTTTCCGCCGTCGAGGTCGTCGGTCAGAACGGTGATTACTTTCCTTGCCATCGCCATTACTCCCTGTGTCGGGCGGGGTGTGGCTATGAGTTTGACGTATCTCGCGGCAATTTCGCAACAATACCCGTCCTTCCCCATTCGGCGGGTCGGGTTATCCGGGCGGCGGCAAATGCGTCCCCGCGTGCCGCCGCGGGTTCGCCGGGCTGCGGGAGTGGTGTGGGTCACAAGCCGGAACAAGGGAGACGGTTTGTTACTTGAGCCTGACACGCTCAACTCAACGCGATAGCAGGTGTTCGATGGCAACTCTTCCGGTACTTCCACTGACCGACGCCGTCCTGCTGCCCGGCATGGTCATCCCGGTGACCCTCGACCCGACCACCCAGGCCGCGGTCGACGCGGCCCGCGCCAGCGGCGACAAGCGGCTGCTCGCCGTGCCCCGCCTCGACGGCGAGTACGGCTCGGTCGGCGTGATCGCCACCATCGAGAAGGTGGGTCGGCTGCCCAGCGGCGAGCCGGCCGCCGTGGTCCGCGGCCTCGCCCGGGCGCGGATCGGCTCCGGCGTGCCCGGACCGGGCGCCGCCCTCTGGGTCGAGGCGACCACCCTCGACGAACCCGCCCCGGCCGGCCGGGCCCGGGAACTCGCCCGCGAGTACCGCGCCCTCATGACCTCGGTCCTCCAGGAGCGCGGCGCCTGGCAGGTCATCGACGCCATGGAGCGGATGACCGACCTCTCCGAGCTGGCCGACGCGGCCGGCTACGCGCCCTGGCTGACCCTGGCGCAGAAGACCGAGCTGCTCGCCGCCCCGGACGTCACCGCCCGGCTGGAGCTGCTGGTGGGCTGGGTGAAGGACCACCTGGCCGAGCAGGAGGTCACCGAGCAGATCAACAGCGACGTCCGCGAGGGACTGGAGAAGTCGCAGCGCGAGTTCCTGCTCCGCCAGCAGCTCGCCGCGATCCGCAAGGAACTCGGCGAGGACGAGCCGGACGGCTCCGCCGACTACCGCTCCCGCGTGGAGGCGGCCGACCTGCCCGACAAGGTCCGCGAGGCGGCCCTGCGCGAGGTCGGCAAGCTGGAGCGCGCCAGTGACGCCTCGCCGGAGGCGGGCTGGATCCGCACCTGGCTGGACACCGTCCTGGAGATGCCGTGGAACACGCGTACCCAGGACAACACCGACCTGGCCGCGGCGCGTGCGGTGCTCGACGCCGACCACGCCGGCCTGGCCGACGTGAAGGACCGCATCCTGGAATACCTGGCGGTGCGCAACCGGCGCGCCGAGCGCAACCTCGGCGTGGTCGGCGGCCGCGGCTCCGGCGCGGTCCTCGCCCTGGGCGGCCCGCCCGGCGTCGGCAAGACCAGCCTCGGCGAGTCCGTGGCGCGGGCGCTGGGCCGCAACTTCGTCCGCGTCTCCCTCGGCGGCGTCCGTGACGAGGCGGAGATCCGTGGCCACCGGCGCACCTACGTGGGCGCGCTGCCCGGCCGGATCGTCCGCGCGCTGCGCGAGGCCGGCTCGATGAACCCGGTGGTGCTCCTCGACGAGGTCGACAAGCTGGCCGTCGGCTACGCCGGCGATCCGGCCGCGGCCCTGCTGGAGGTGCTCGACCCGGCGCAGAACCACACCTTCCGGGACCATTACCTCGAGGTCGACCTCGACCTGTCCGACGTGCTCTTCCTGGCCACCGCCAACGTGGTGGACAGCATCCCCGGCCCGTTGCTGGACCGGATGGAGCTGGTCACCCTGGACGGCTACACCGAGGACGAGAAGGTGGCCATCGCTCGGGACCACCTGCTGCCCCGGCAGCGGGAGCGGGCCGGGCTGACCGCCGAGGAGGTCACCGTCACCGACGGCGCGCTGGCGCTGATCGCGGGTGAGTACACCCGGGAGGCCGGCGTCCGGCAGCTCGAACGGGCCCTGGCGAAGATCCTGCGCAAGGTCACCGTGGCGCTGGCGGCCGACCCGGCGCCGGTCCGCGTCGACACCGACAACCTCGCCCGCTACCTGGGCCGGCCCAAGTTCACCCCGGAGTCGGCGGAGCGTACGGCGGTGCCGGGCGTGGCCACCGGCCTGGCGGTCACCGGCGCGGGCGGCGACGTGCTGTTCATCGAGGCGACCAGCATGGAGGGCGAGCCGGGCCTGACCCTCACCGGTCAGCTCGGCGACGTCATGAAGGAGTCGGCGCACATCGCGCTGTCCTACCTGCGCTCCAACGGGCGACGCCTCGGCATCGACCCGAACGCCCTCGCCGGGCGGCGGATCCACGTGCACTTCCCGGCGGGCGCGGTGCCGAAGGACGGCCCGAGTGCCGGCATCACCATGGTCACGGCGCTGGCCTCGCTGGTCACGGGCCGGCCGGTCCGCCCCGAGTTCGGGATGACCGGCGAGGTGACCCTCTCCGGCCGGGTGCTGCCCATCGGCGGCGTGAAGCAGAAGCTGCTCGCCGCCCACCGGGCCGGCCTGACCGAGGTGATCATCCCGAAGCGCAACGAGCCGGACCTGGACGACCTGCCCGCCGAGGTCCGCGAGGCGCTGACCGTCCACACCCTCGCCGACGTGGCCGACGTGCTCGCCCTGGCGCTGCGCCCGGCCGACGTCGACGCGGAGACCCTGGGCGGCCAGCCGCTCGCCGCGGCCTGACCGGACCCGCACACGGAAGCCCCCGCCGTCCTTGCGGACGGCGGGGGCTTCCCCGTGTCGCGGGCAGAGCCTCCGGCCCTCAGCGGCGGTCGCGGCGCTCCCGGCGGTCGCCGTCGAAGCGGCGGTCGCCGCCGTCGCCGTCCCGGTCGCGGTCCCGCCGCACGGTGGCCTTGCGGCCCTTGATGGTGCTGCCGCGCAGCCCCTGGATGACCTCGTCGGCGACCCCGTGCGGGACCTCGACCAGGGAGAACCGGTCGGCGATCTCGATCGAGCCGATGTCCCGGCCGCTGATCCCGGTCTCGCCGGTGATCGCACCGACCAGGTCCTGCGGGCGCACCCCGGCGCGCCGGCCCAGGCCGATGAAGACCTGCGTGGTGCCGCCCGAGCGGGGACGCCCGCCGCCGCCGCGCCGGTCCCGGCCGTCGTATCCGGGCCGGGGCTCCCGCTGGGGGCGGACCGCGACCTGCGGGATCTCCTCCTCCTCGTCGGCCGCCGTGCCGGGCAGGGTGGCCTCGTGGGCCAGCCGCACCGCGGCCAGCGCCACCTCCACGAGGTCGAACTCGTCGGTCAGCGACTCGACGATCGCCCGGAACGGCTCCAGGTCGTCCTCCAGCAGCGACTCCCGCAGCGCCGCCTGGGTCAGCTCCAGCCGCCGGGTGCGCAGGTCGGCCACCGTGGGGATCTTGTCGACCGCGATCCGCTGGCCGGTGACCCGCTCGATGGTCTTGAGCATCCGGTGCTCGCGCGGTTCGGCCAGGGTGATGGCCACGCCCTCCCGGCCGGCCCGGCCCACCCGGCCGATCCGGTGCACGTACGACTCCGGCGCCGACGGGACGTCGTAGTTGACCACGTGGGTGAGCTGCTCCACGTCCAGCCCGCGGGCCGCCACGTCGGTGGCGACCAGCAGGTCGGCGGTGCCCGACCGCAGCCGGCCCATCACCCGGTCGCGCTGCTCCTGGCTCATCCCGCCGTGCAGCGCCTCGGCCCGGTAGCCGCGGCCGTTCATCGTCTCGGTGAGCCGGTCCACCTCCTCCCGGCTGCGGCAGAACACGATGGCCGCGGTGGGCGACTCGACGTCCAGCACCCGGCCCAGGGCCGCCGGCTTGTGTGCGCGCGCGACGATGTACGCGCTCTGCCGCACCCGCGGCGCCTCACCGGCGACCGGCCGCTCGCGCTCGATCTGGATGCGCACCGGGTCGGTCAGGTGCTGGCGCGCCAGGCCGTCGATCCGGGCCGGCATGGTGGCCGAGAAGAGCACGGTCTGCCGGCCGGCCGGGGCGTGCTCCAGGATCGCCTCGATGTCCTCGGCGAAGCCCATGTCGAGCATCTCGTCGGCCTCGTCGAGCACGACCGTGGCCAGCGCGCCCAGCCGCAGGGTGCCCCGGGCGATGTGGTCCAGCGCCCGGCCCGGCGTCGCCACCACGACGTCCACGCCGGCGTCGAGGGCGCGCAGCTGACGGCCGATCGGCTGGCCGCCGTAGATCGGCAGCACCCGGGCACCCAGGTCCTTGCCGTAGCGGTGGAAGGCCTCGGAGACCTGCACCGCCAGCTCCCGGGTCGGCACCAGAACCAGGGACACCGGGTCCCCGCCGGGACGGTCGTCGGGCATCCGCTGCAGCAGCGGCAGGGCGAACGCGGCGGTCTTGCCGGTGCCGGTCGCGGCCTGCCCCAGCAGGTCCTGGCCGGCGAGCAGCGGCGGGATCGCCTCCCGCTGGATGGGGGTCGGCTCCTCGTAGCCGAGGACGGCGAGCGCGTTCAGCAGCTCGGTGCGCAGCCCGAGGTCCGCGAAGGCGGCGGCCTCGTCCTCGGCGGGTTGGGCGGGATCGGTCGGGGTTGGTGCGGAACTCATGGGGCAAGCCTTTCATCACCCCTGCCCGGCCGTCGCGGCGACCGCCGCAAACCGTCGCCCCCGCCACGTCGGGGATGATCCGGCCGGGCCCCGTGCCCCGGCCGGCTCACGCGGACAGGACGGCCAGCAGGGTGGTCGCCCCCACGGCGGCGTCCAGCACGGCGCACCATTCCGCGTACCCCCGGGGCACCACGCGGCCGGTGCGGTGGTGCGCCACGTCCCAGGCGGCGTGCCCGAGCCAGCCCAGGCCGACCAGCACGCCGGCCGGGCCGTCCGGCGCGAGCAGGGCGCCCGCGGCCAGGCCGCCCCAGCCGGCCAGCCCGGCGAGCTGCCACGCCAGGTTCCGGCGGTCGCCCCACTGCCGCCGCCAGGTGCCGATGAGCAGGTAGCCCGCCGGTAGCACCAGCAGCGTCCACGGGGAGAACACGGTCGGCGCCACCCAGAGGTCCACCGTCATCAGCACGGCCAACCCGGTCGGCCACCGGCGCGCCACCGCCGCGACCACCGGATGGCGGCGGGCCGGCGCCGGATGCGCGTGCCGGTGCCGCAGCGCCACCAGCGCCATCGCCGGCAGCATCAGCAGATGGCCGCCGAGCATCAGCGCGTCGTCCCCGACCATCCCGGCCCACCACGCGGGGAGCAGCAGCAGGAACGGGACGTACATGACGGCCACCATCTCGGCCGTGGCAGCCCACCCGTGGCCCCGGTGCCACATCCAGGCGGCCATGCCCAGCCCCATGTCCGTCGCCATCACCAGCGCGCCGACATCGGCCCGGGCCAGCGCGTCCGCGCCACCCAGCCACCCGGCGCCGGCCCGCCACAGCGGGCCGAGCAGGAGCATGCCGACCACCATCGCCACGACCATCCCGGCCAGGTGGCCGGCCAGCCGTCGGGCATCCGCCCGCAGGGGTACGCGTACCGTCGTCTCCGTCATGCCCAGAGCCTGCCGGCGCCCCGCGCGCGGAACCATGCGCGTCCGTCACCGGAAAACCGTGCGGCCCGCACGGGTGCGGCGTGACATTCCGCAGGGGTGGACCGGGCGGCCGGCGGCCCTAGGATCGGCGGACATGACGGTCGACGCGGCGGACCGCCGGCTGCGGCGGGCCCGGCAGCTCACCCTGCTGTCGCTGGCGACGAACGTCGGGACCACCCTGCTGCTGCCCTGCGTCGGGCTCAGCCGCGAGCCGGAGCCGTGGCGGGTGGCGCTCGGCGTGCTCGGGCTCGCCGGCTTCGCCGCCGCGCAGGCGGCGGTGCTGCACGCGGCGGTCACTCCCTGGCTCGCCGGGCCGGCCCGCCGCCGCCGGCACGCCGCGCTGGCGGTGGCCGCCCTGCTCAGCCTGCCGCTGGTCGGCCCGGTCGCCGCCGGCGCCTGGCCCACCTGGGCGTGGCTGGGCGCGTCCCTGGTCGGCATGTCCCCGCTGCTGTTCCGGCCGCTGCCCGCTCTGCTGGCGGCGGCCGGGGTGCTCGGCGCCTCGGCGGCCGTGACGCTGGCGACCGGCGGGCCGCTGCCCACCGCCCTCCTCGTCACCGGCGGCGTCGGCGCCGGCGTCGCCGCGGTCACCTGGCTCCAGGTCTGGTTCTGGGACCTGGTCGTCGAGGCCCGGCAGGGGCAGGCCGCCCGGGCCCGGCTCGCCGCCGCCGAGGAGCGGCTGCGGTTCGCCCGCGACGTGCACGACCTGCTCGGCCACGACCTCACCGTGATCGCGCTCAAGGCCGAGCTGGCCGAGCGGCTCGCGCCCGTCGACGCCGCCCGGGCCGGCCGGGAGGCCGCCGAGGTGCGCCGGCTCGCCGGATCCGCCCTGAGCCGGGTACGCGAGGCCGTGCACGGCTACCGCGCCGTCGACCTGGCCGAGCAGCTGGCCGCGGTGGGGGAGGTGCTGCGCTCCAGCGGGGTGCGCTGCACGGTGGTGCCGGTGGCCGGCGAGCTGCCCGCGCCGGTCGCCGCCGACCTGGCCGCCGTGCTGCGCGAGGCCGGGACGAACGTGTTGCGGCACAGCCGGGCCGACTGGTGCCGGATCGAACTCGCCCGGGAGGACGACCTCGTGAGGATGACCGTACGCAACGACGGCGCCGCCGGCGCCGGCCCGGACGCGCTCAGCGGCGGGCTGCGCGGGCTGGCCGAACGGCTCGCCCCGGCCGGCGGCACCGTCCGGGCGTACGCCGAGGACGGGGTGTTCCACCTGGTGGCGACCGTGCCGGTGCCGTCGTGATCCGGGTGCTGCTGGCCGACGACGAGGAGCTGATCCGCCTCGCCCTCGCGGCCCTGCTCGACCTGGAGCCTGACCTGGAGGTGGTGGCGCACGCCGCCGACGGCCGGGCCGCCCTGGCCGCCGCGCTGGCCCACCGGCCCGACGTCGCCGTGCTGGACCTGGAGATGCCGCCGCCCGGCGGGGTCCAGGTCGCCGCCGAGCTGGCCCGCGTGCTGCCCGGGTGCGCCACGGTGATCCTCACCGGGCACGGCCGGCCCGCCCACCTCCGGCCGGCACTGGCGGCGGGCGCCCGCGGGTTCCTCGCGAAGGGCGCGCCCGGGGGTGCCCTGGCCGACGTGATCCGCCGGGTGCACGCCGGCGCCCGGTACGTCGACCCGGCCCTCGCCGCCGACGCGCTGACCCTGCCCGAGTGCCCGCTCACCCCGCGGGAGCTGGAGACCCTGCGCCTGGCCGAGCTGGGCACCCCGGTGGCGGTGATCGCCCGGCGGACCCACCTGGCGGCCGGGACGGTCCGCAACCACCTCGCCGCGTGCGTGCAGAAGCTGGGCGCGGCCGACCGGGCCGAGGCGGTCCGGCGGGCCCGCGAGGCCGGCTGGCTCTGACCCGGGCCGGCCGCCACGTGGGGGCGTCGCGTCATCGGGAGCGCGGCGACCGGCGCGGTCAGGCGCGGGCCGGGCCGGTGTCGCGCGAGGGCGGGGCGAGGGCGGCCGGGTCGAGGGCGAGGGCGGCGGCCAGGGCGGGGCGGCCGGCCGGGGTGAGGCGGAGTGCCCGGCCGGTGCCCCGCGCCGTCCAGCCGACGTCGAGGAAGTGCCGGCACAGCGCGGCGCCGAGCGCGCCGGCCAGGTGGGGGCGGCGCTCGGTCCAGTCGAGGCAGTCCCGGACCAGCGGCCGCCGGCCGGCCCTCAGCGGCTCGACGGGCACGCCGAGGTCGGTCAGCCAGCCCATCCCTTCCGGGGTGAGCGCCAGGCCGCCGGCGCGGTCGAGCACGCCCCGGGCCAGCAGGGCGTCGTGCACCAGCACGCCGAGCCGGCCGGCCAGGTGGTCGTAGCAGGTCCGGGCGTACGCGAGGGAGGCCTGGGCCGACGCGGCGCGCAGCGTGCGGGGCGGCGCCGCCGGGGCGGGCGCCCGGCCGGCCAGGTCCTCGATGAGCTGGGCCACCGACGGGTCGGCGAGGCGGACGTAGCGGTGCCGGCCCTGCCGCTCCTCGACCAGCAGCCCGCCCCGGACCAGCCGGGTCAGGTGGTCGCTCGTGGTGGACGGGGCCACCCCGGCGGACCGGGCCAGTTCGCCCGCCGTCCAGGCCCGCCCGTCGAGCAGGGCGAGGCAGAAGCTGGCCCGGGTCGGGTCGGCGAGCAGCGCGGCGAGCCCGGCCAGTGTGTGGCCCTCGGTGCGGGTGGTCATGCGGGCAATGCTGGCACGGGAACGCTTCGGTCCCCACCGACATGTGCGCGTCGCCCTTTACATCGTTGTCTCCAACGTTGTAGAAAGCGGAGGCACCGCAGTGACCTCCGTCTACCTCTGAGGGCAGGCCTGATGGGACATCTCCACCGTGGCGGCGTGCTCGCCGCCGCACTCGCTCTGCTGCTGACCACGTCCACGGCGGCGGCGGGCGCGCCCGCCGCCGGGACCGACCGCTACCGGAACCCGGTCTCGGCCGGCTTCGCCGACACCTTCGCCGACCCGGCCGTCGTCCGTGGCGACGACGGCCTCTGGTACGCCTTCGGCACCTCCGACCCGCTGCGCGAGGGCGAACACCAGGCACACCGGGTGCCGATCGCCCGCTCCGCCGACCTGGTCGACTGGACCTACGTGGGCGACGCCTTCGCGCCGGACCAGCGGCCGTCCTTCGCCGCACCCGGCGCCGCGTTCTGGGCGCCCGACGTGCGCCGGGTCGCCGACCGCTGGGTCATGTACGTGACCGTCACCGACACCACCGTCTCCGGCGACACCTTCGACACCGCGATCGGGGCGGCCACCGCGCCCGGCCCGGCCGGACCGTGGACGTTCTCCGACACGCCCGTGGTCGCCCCGCGGCCGGGCGGGGGCGGCGGCTACCTCTGGACCATCGACCCCAGCCAGTTCACCGATTCCGACGGCCGGTCGTACCTCTACTTCGGCAGCTACTACGGCGGCATCTCGGTCACCGAGCTGACACCGGACGGGCTGCACGCGGTCGGCACGCCGAGCCTGGTCGCCGTCGACAACAAGTTCGAGGGCGGCTACGTGCTGCGGCACGACGGCTGGTACTGGCTGTTCGCCTCCACGGCGAACTGCTGCGCCGGCCCCGCCACCGGCTACTCCGTCCAGGTCGGCCGGGCGCGTGACCCGCGCGGGCCGTTCGTGGACCGGGACGGCCAGCGGCTGGACGCCTCCCGGGCCGGCGGCACGCCGGTGCTCACCCAGAACGGCAACCGGTGGATCGGCACCGGGCACAACGCGGTGGTCACCGACCTGTCCGGGCAGGACTGGATCGCCTACCACGCCATCGACCGGGCCGACCCGTACCTGGACGAGCCGTTCGGGATCAACGAGCGGCCGATGCTGCTGGACCGCCTCGACTGGGTGGACGGCTGGCCGACCGTCAACGCCGGCGCCGGCCCCTCCGAGGGGGCCCGGCCCGCGCCGGTCACCACCGGCCGGATCGACGCCCGCTTCGACGGCGCCGACCTCGGTGGCTGGCGGGGCGGCGGGGGCCACTGGCGGGTGAGCGGCGGCGTGCTGTCCGGCACCGGCACGCTGACCGCCCGGGCCGGAATCGGCGGCGACGTCCGCGCCGAAGTCGACCTGCGGCTGGCCGGCGCCGCGACGGCCGGCCTGCGGCTCGGCCGGGTGGAGGTCACCGTCGGCGGCGGCCGGCTGACCGCCCGGGAGAGCGGCGGCGCGACGGCGAGCGTGCCGCTGCCCGCCGGGCTCGACCTCACCGGCCGGCACAACCTGGCCGTCGAGGTACGCGATCGCCGGCTCGTCGCCGAGCTGAGCCCGGCCCGCCTCGGCGACCAGCTCGCCGTGGTGGCGCTGACGCTCACCCGGCCGGCGGCCGGCCCGCTCGCGCTGCGTGCCGACGGCGGCCCGGCCGAGTTCGACAACGTCAGCACGGCCGCGCTGTACCGCCCGGTCCGCCACCCGGTCGCCCCGCCCCGCGTCGGCCCGGTGCTCTCCCGGTACTCCGACGAGTTCTCCGACGGGCTCGACCCGGCCTGGCAGTGGATCCGGCCCAACCCGGCCGCCACAGTGAGCGGCGGCGCCCTGCGCTGGCCCGTCGAGTCGACCGACCTGGTGGGCACCGGCAACACGGCCGGGGTGCTGCTGCGCGACGCGCCCGCGGGCGACTACGTCGCGGAGACGAAGGTGACCCTCGACCTGGGCGAGGACGTGGTCCGCAACTACCAGCAGGCCGGTCTCGTGGCGTACGTGGACGACGACCGGTTCGCCCGGCTCGCCCAGGTGGCCATCTGGAACACCCGCCAGGTCGAGTACGGCTACGAGCTGCCCTTCGCCGGCCAGCCGGTGTACGGGGGCAGCATCGTCGGCACCCCGGCCACCACGACGTGGCTGCGGCTGGCCCACCACGTCGACCGGGCCACCGGTGAGCACGAGTTCCGGGCCGGGTCCAGCCGGGACGGCACGCACTGGACGTGGGGCGCGGTCTGGACCTTCCCGGCCGACACCACGCCCCGCATCGGTCTGGTCGCGCACGGCGGCGCCACCCCGGCGGTGACCGCGGAGTTCGACTACCTGCGGTTCCACCGCTGACCGGTGCGACCGGGGCCGTCCGCACGGCGGGCGGCCCCGGTCGGGCCGGGCTGTGTGCGGGTGGCCCCGGTCAGGGGCCGGGGCGCGGGCAGGCCGGGGTCAGCTCGCGGACCGTCCGGGTGTCGCTGTCGTAGCTGCGCGCCGCCACGAACTCCCCGCCCGGCCGGTCCGGGCCGGTGACCGCCCGGGCCCGGCGGCGATCGGCGTCGCCGAACCGCAGGGCCAGGCTCAGGTGCGGCACCCAGCGCCCGGGCAGGTGCCAGGGGCGCGGCCCGGGAGCCCCGGCGAGCACGTCCCAGACCGCGCCGTGCAGGGCGGTCAGCTGCGGCGTGGGGCGGAGCAGCCAGACCAGCGGGGCGCTGCCGTCGAGGACCGCCACCCGGTCCAGCCGGACCGGCAGCGGCAGCGCCGCGTCGCAGAGGTCGGCGAGGCGCTGCTCCGCGCCGGGCGGGAACTCGTCGACCGAGGCGAGGGTCAGGTGCGGCCGGTTCGTCGGGTGCGGGTGGCGGGCCAGGCTGGGCAGGCCGGCGGCGGCGAGCCGGTCCCAGGCCGCCCGTACCGCCTCCTCCAGCTCCGGCGAGCAGAGCAGTTCGACCGTACGCACGCCGTCGAGGCTAGTCCCCGGCGGTGCGCGGCGGCGTCCCATGGGAGATGCCCGCCCCGGGGCGGGCGGGCGGCGGCACGACACTTCGGTCGGGGCCGAAGGAACCCGGCCCTAGCGTCGGGGGATGAGTTGGCCCATGATTCCGCCCGCCCCGGACACGCCCGCCTGCGGGCCGCCGGTACCCGCCGACGACGGCTGGGTGGTGACCCGGCACGCCGACGTCGTCGCCGTGTTGACCGATCCCCGATGCGTGGTGCCGGTCGCGTCCGCCGGGCCGCCCGGCACCCTGGCCTGGCTGCGCGGGACGGTCAGCCGGTTCAGCGCGCCGGACCGGCATCCCGGCCGGCGCGCGCTCGGGGTGGCCGCGCTCCGCGACCTCGACCCGGACGAGCTGCGCGCCGCCGCCGCCCGGCTGGCCGGCGAGACGCTGGACCGGCTGGCCGGGGCCGGGCCGGCGGGCCGGGTGGAGGTGATGGACCGGCTGGCGCGGCGCGTACCCCTGGAGGTGCTGGCCGCGCGGCTCGGCCTGGCCGACCCGGCGGCGGCCGTGCCGGCGGTGACCGCGGTGGCCGCCGCCTACCACCCGGGCGCCGAGCCGGCGGCCGTGGCGCGCGCCGACCGGGCGGTGGCCGCGCTGCTGGACCTGGCGCCGCCGGCCCCGCCCGAGGCGGCCGCGAACCGGATCGGGCTGCTGGTGCAGGCCGCCGACGCCACCGCCGGGCTGATCGGCGCCGCCGTCCGGCACGGGCTGGGCGCGCCGCCCCCGCTCGACACCGCCGACCTGCTGGCCGAGGTGCTGCGCCTGGACCCGCCGGTGCGCGCCACCCGCCGCGTCGCGACCGGCGCGCTGCGCCTCGACGGCCGGGAGATCAGCGCGGACGAGGCACTGCTGCTCCGTTTCGACACGGCTAACAGGGACCCGGCCGTCCACCCGGACCCGGACCGGTTCCGCCCCGGCCGACCCGGCCGGGTGCTGACCTTCGGCGCCGGCCCCCGGGGCTGCCCGGGCGAACGGCACGCCCTCGCCCTCGCCGCCGGGGTCGTCGACGTGCTGCGCGACCGGTGCCGGCCCGCCGGTACGCCGGCCCGCTACGTCCCGCACCCCACCCTGCGTGTTCCGACCGACCTCGAGGTGATGTTCCGATGAACATGAACGACCGCGCCGCCGCCTTCCGCGACCTGCACCGGCCGGGCCGGCCCCTGCTGCTGCCCAACGCCTGGGACCACGCCTCCGCCGCGGCGCTCGCCGCGAGCGGGCACCCGGCCGTGGGCACCACCAGCCTCGGGGTGGCCGCGGCCGCCGGCAAGCCGGACGGGACGGGGGCCACCCGCGACGACACCCTCGACCTGGCCCGCCGCCTGCGGGACCTGCCGGTGCTGCTCACCGTCGACATCGAGGACGGCTTCAGCGCCGACCCGGTGGCCGTGGCCGGGTACGTCGGCGAGCTGGCCGCGCTCGGTGTGGTGGGGGTGAACCTGGAGGACGGCCGGCCGGACGGCAGTCTCGCGCCGGTGGACCTCGCCGCCGCGCGGATCGCCGCGGTGAAGGCCGCCGTGCCGGAGGTGTTCGTCAACGCCCGCACCGACGCCTGGTGGCTGGACGTGCCCGACGCGCTGCCGGCGGCGCTGGAGCGGGCGGCGGCGTACCGGGCGGCGGGCGCCGACGGGCTGTTCGCCCCGGGCGCGCCGGACGACACGGTCGGATCGCTGGTGACCGAGGTCGGGCTGCCGCTCAACGTGCTGCACCGGCCGGGCGGCCCGGACCTCGCCACGTTGGGCCGGCTCGGGGTGGCCCGGGTGAGCACCGGCTCGCTGCTGTTCCGCGCCGCCCTGGGCGCGGCGCTGCACCTGGCCGACGCGGTCGGCGCCGGCCGGGACGCCGGCCTGCCGGCCGCACCGGATTACGCCTGGGTGCAGGCCCTCTCGGCGGGATGAGCACCTTAGGGGGGAGATAGGAGGATTGTTCGGGGAGCTGCCGATCCTGGTGATTACGGTGTTTTCAGGTTCGACTACGCCGTGTCCTGCCCGGAGAGGGGCCGACCATGCGAGTGCCCAGCCGAAGCCCCGGCCACCAGCCCGGGTCCGCCGTAGCGTCTCCCGCTCCCGCCCGCCGGCTGCCCCCGGCCGCCGGCCCGCGCACCGGGCCGGGGCAGCAGCCGGACCTGGCCGCGTACCGGGCCGCGGTGGCGGAACTCCTCGTCGAGGTGGGCGCCCTGGCGGACGCGCCGTCGACCACCGCCCGCCAGGTGCTGCTCGACCAGCGGCTGCGGGAGCCGGCCATCGCCGCCGTCCTCGACGCCACCGCGCAGGGCTTCGTCGGCGCCCGGGAGACCCTGCTGCTGGAGATGGCCCGCTATCAGCCGAACACCCGCAGCTCGGCGCACGACCTCACCGCGCTGGTCCGGATCTACCTGCTCTCCCGGATCGACGTCATGTGGTGGCGGGACAGCGGAACCTTCCTCACCGACGGCCAGGTCGACACCAGCACCGACCTGGTCGACCTGGAGTGGCTGCGCCGGCGGGGGCTGCTCGCCTTCCGCTACCAGGAGCAGCCCGGCACCGTCCTCGGCCGGGGACTCCGGGCGGTCCAGCGGCGGCTGCGCCCGGACGCCACCCCGCGTACCGCCGGGTTGCGGTTCCGCCGGGCGCGGCGCGAGATGATCGCGCTGCTCAACGACGTGGGCCGGGAGTTCACCGCGGCGGCCCGGCCCGGCACCCCGGCGCTGTGGGTGACCAGCCTCGCGCGCAGCGCCGAGCACCAGTACCGGTTGCGCCGGCTCGGCTACGCCGCGATGGTGCCCAGCGGGCACTGCCTCGGCTGGGCGGCCGACCTGGAGCTGGAGTGGTACGGGCGGTTCGGCGCCCGCGACCTCCTCGCCGAGCTGCTGCTGGCCCGGCAGGAGGCCGGCGAGATCAACGTGGTCGACGAGGGCCAGGCCTGGCACCTCTGCCTCGCGCCCGCCGCCCGCCGCCGGTTCCGGCGCGCCTACGAGGCCGAGATGGGGGTCTGAGCGGATGTGCGGGATCGCGCTCAGCATCGGCCCGGAGGCCGACCCGGCCCTCTTCCGGCGGATGCTGGCGGTCCTCGCCCCGCGCGGCGAGGTGACCGAGACGCGGCAGGAGCACGGCCTGCTCGCGGGCGTACGCCGGTTGCGGGTGGTGGACCGCGAGCGGGCGGTGCAGCCCTGGGTCTCGCCCGACGAGCGGTACGTCCTCTGCTACAACGGCGAGGTCTTCAACCACCACGAGCTGCGCGCGGAGCTGACCCGGCTCGGGCACGAGTTCCGCACCGCCGGCGACACCGAGGTGGTGCTCACCGCCTTCCGCCAGTGGGGCGAGGAGGCGGTGCGCCGGCTGCGCGGCGAGTACGCGTTCGCCGTGGTGCAGCGGGCCACCGGCCGGGCCTACCTGGCCCGGGACCCGCTCGGGGTGAAGCCGCTCTACTGGTCGCGCGGGCCCGGCTGCCTGCACCTCGCCTCCGAGGTGAAGGCCCTGGTCGGGCACGGCGCGCCGATCAGCGAGGTGCCGCCGGGGCACCACGGCTGGGCCGAGCCCGACGGGCCGGTCCGGTTGCGCCCGTACGTCGACATGCTCACCCTCGGCGCCGGGCTGCCGGTGATCGACGACCCGGACGAGGCCGCCCTGCTCGTCCGGGTCGCGCTCACCGACGGCATGCGGGTACGGCTGGACACCGACCTCACCGTCGGGGTGGTGCTCTCCGGCGGCCTGGACAGCTCGCTGGCCCTGCTGCACGCCACCCAGCTGCACCCCGACTGCGTGGCGGTGACGGTCGGCGCCCCGGACAGCCCCGACGTGGCGTACGCCCGGCGGCTCGCCGCCGACCTGGGCGTGCCGCACGAGGTGGTCGAGCTGCGCCCGCGCGACATCCGGCTGGCCGACGTGCGCGAGGCGATCCGGATCTCCGAGCTGACCGAGTACGGCGACATCATCAACGCGGTGGTCTCGGTGCCGATCTTCCGGCGGCTGCGGGAGCTGGGCGTCAAGGTGGTGCTCACCGGCGACGGCTCGGACGAGGTGTTCGGCGGCTACCCCATGTACCACCAGGTCGGTCCGGAGCGGTCCCGCCGGCTCTTCCTCCACAAGATCCGCAACCTGTGCCGGACCGAGCTGCAGCGGGTGGACCGGGCCAGCATGGGCCACGGCGTGGAGGCCCGGGTGCCGTTCCTCGACCTCAGCGTGGTCGAGCTGGCCATGCGGCTGCCGCTGGACCTCAAGCTGCGCGACGGACAGGAAAAGTGGATCGTCCGCCGGGCCTTCGCCGACCTGCTGCCCGACTACGTCCGGCGGCGGCCGAAGAACCCCATGTCGTACTCGTCCGGGCTGCACGAGCGGGCCCGGCTCTACAAGCCGCTCTTCGCCCGGCTGCACCGCTCCTTCGGCTACCAGCTGCTCGAACCCGTCCGGCGCGACTTCGACAGCGTGCTCACCCGGTGCGGCAACGACCTGGACCGGGCCATCGCCGACGGGCTGGCCCGCCCCGACTACACCGTGCTGGAGCACGCCCGGGACCTGGTCGGCGCGGCGAAGTGGAACGCCGTTCCGGTGGTCCGGCGCCTGGTCGGCCCGCGCGCCGTGCGGCGCGTCGCGTCCCGTCCGTGACCCCGCCGCTTGACTCTGACACCGTGTCAGGGGCGAGCGTGAGGGGGCCATGTTCACCATCGGAGAGTTCGCCGCACTCGGTCGGGTGTCGGTCCGGATGCTGCGCCACTACGACGCCATCGGGCTGCTCCGCCCGGCCGTGGTCGACCCGCGCACCGGCTACCGCCACTACCGGGCGGACCAGCTCGGCCGGCTCAACCGGGTGATCGCCCTGAAGGACCTGGGCCTCACCCTGGACCAGGTCCGGACGATCCTGGACGACCGGCTGGACGTCGCCGAGCTGCGCGGCATGCTGCGGCTGCGCCGTGCCCAGCTCGCGGCGCAGGTCGCCGCCGACACGGCCCGGCTGGCCGGGATCGAGGCGAGGCTCCGGATGCTCGATGCGGAGGGACGCATGACCACCGAGGACGTCGTACTCAAGGAGATCCCGGCGGTGCGGATCGCGGAACTGACCGCGGTCGCCGCCAGCTACGGGCCGCCGGACATCAGCCCGGTGATCCAGCCGCTCTACCCGGAGCTGTTCCGCCGCCTGGAGGCCGCGCGGGTCCGTCCCAGCGGGCCGACCATCGCCTGGTACGAGCCGGAGGGCGAGGGCGAGGGCGAGGGGGAGGCGGTGGTCGTGCACGCCGGAGTGACCGTCGGCGTCGACCCGCCGGTCGCCGCCGACCTGGCCGTGGTCGACCTGCCGGCCCTGCCCGCCGCCGCCACGCTGGTGCACCACGGCCCGATGGACGAGGTGGAGGCCAGCATGCGGGTGCTCGCCCGGTGGATCGAGGAGAACGGCTGGCGGGCCGAGGGGTACGCCCGCGAGGTCTACCTGGACTACTGCCCGGACGCGCCGGAGAAGGGCGTCACCGAGCTGCAGATCCCGGTGTCCCGGCGCTGAGCCGCGCGGCCGGGCCGCCCGCGTGGGCGGCCCGGCCGCGGTCCCGGCACGCGAGGTCCGATCGCCGCCAGCCACCGGCCGCGTCCCGCGCCAGGCTGGACGCATGACGAGGACGCGCACCAGGTACGTGATCCAACCCGTGGCCGCCGACGTGCTGGCCGAGGTGCGGCGGACCGGCCGCGACGCCTCCGGCCAGCCGCCCGAGCGGTGCTGCGCCGAGGGCGGCGAGCCGCTGCGCTGCTGCCTCCGCGACGCCGCCCCGGGCGAGGCGCTGCTGCTCTTCGGGTACGCCCCGCCGCTGGCCCCCGGCCCGTACCGCGAGGTGGGGCCGATCTTCGCGCACGCCGCCGACTGCCCCGGCCCGGCGGGCGTGACGGCGTACCCGGCCGACTGGCGGGGGCGGCCCCAGGTGCTGCGGGCGTACGACCGGCGGGGCCGGATCGTGGGCGGCTGGCGGCACGACGGCGACGACCCGGAGGCGGTCATCGCCGAGCTGCTGGCCGACCCCGCCGTGGACCGCCTGCACAGCCGCAACGTGGTGTACGGCTGCTGGATGTTCACCGTGGTCCGCGGCTGAGCCGGGCGTGACCGGCCACGGCCCGGGTATCTGCCCGGCATGGCCGGACTGGACGCGATCGTGGTGGGGCAGGTAGCGCGGGACCTCGTGCTGCGGGTGGACGAGGTGCCCGGCCCGTCCGGGACGGTCCCGGTGCGGTGCCGGCGGGAACTGCTCGGCGGCAAGGGCGCCAACCAGGCCGTCGGGCTGGCCCAGCTCGGCGTCCGGGTCGGGCTGCTCGGCGTGGTCGGCGAGGACGAGGTCGGCGACCGGCTGCTGGGCCAGGCCCGCAGCGACGGCATCGACGTCGCCCCGGTGCTGCGCCGGCCGGGCACGCCGAGCGCGCTCATCGTGGACGTGGTGGACGCCCGGGGCCGCTGGCGGTACCTGGAGGACATCCCGGAGGCGACCCTGCTCACCGAGGCGGACGTGACCGGCGCGGCCGAGGTGCTGCGGGCCGCCCGCGCGGTGGTCGTCCAGCTCCAGCAGCCGCTGCCGGCGGCGCTCGCGGCGGCCCGGCACGCCCGCGCCGCCGGCCGGCTCGTGGTGCTCGACGGCGCGCCGGACGACCCGGACGGCGCGGCGGAGCTGCTGTCCCGGGCCGACGTGCTGCGGGCCGACGCGCGGGAGGCCGGCCTGCTGCTGGGCGGCGACCCGCCGAAGGACGCCGAGGCGGGACTGGGCGCCGGCCGGGAGCTGGCGGCCCGCGGGCCGGCGCTGGTGGCGGTCGAGGTGGCGGGGGAGGGGAACGCCTTCGTCTGGCCGGGCGGGGAGCTGTTCGTGCCGTTGAGCGAGACGCCCACGGTGGACAGCACCGGGGCCGGGGACGCCTTCGTGGCCGCCGTCACGGCCGGCCTGCTCCGCGACGACCCGTACCCCCGGATCGCCCGGTACGCGGTCGCGGCGGCCGGCGCGACCGTGGGGCACGCCGGGGGCCGGCCCGCCCTCAACCGGGACGCGATCGAGACGCAGCTGGCCCGGATCCCCGACCGCTGACCGTCCGCCATGGACAACCGTCGCCGGCTCTTCTAGCGTCGCGGGCATGCGGAGGACCCTGCTCGCCACCGGGCTCGCCCTGCTCCTCGTGACCGGCGGCTGTGCCGAGAGCCGCCGGGCCGCCGCGCCGGCCGGTGCCGGCACGCCGAGCGCCTCGCGGCAGGACGCCGGCCAGGCCGAGCGGACCCTGGCCAGCCTGCGCCGGGTGGACGACCTGCCGCTGTACGAGATGACCTACGTGGGCGACTACGACCCCACCGTGGGCGTCGCGGGCACCCCGCAGGCGACCCCGTTCGGCTGCTCCCTCTTCGCCGCGGGCGGCGACCGGAGCCGGCCGCTGTTCGCCCGCAACTTCGACTGGGACGCGAACCCGGCGCTGGTGCTGCGCACCGACCCGCCGGACGGCTACGCCTCGATCTCCCTGGTGGACATCTCCTACCTGGGGGTCACGGCCGACCCGGCCGGCGACCGCCGGCTGCTGAACGCCCCGCTGCTGCCCTTCGACGGGATGAACGAGCGGGGCCTGGCCGTCGGGCTGGCCGCCGACGACGGCGCCACCGCCGCGCCGGTGCCCGGCCGGCCCACGGTCGGCTCGGTACGCGTCCTGCGCCTGGTGCTGGACGCCGCCGCCACGGTGGACGAGGCGATCGCCGTGTTCGGGCGCTACAACCTGGACTTCGACGGCGGCCCGCCGCTGCACTACCTGATCGCCGACGCCACCGGGGCGTCCGCCGTGATCGAGTTCGTGGACGGCGGGATGCGGGCCGAGAAGGGGCGGGGCGCCTGGCAGGCGCTGACCAACGTGCCGGCCGTCGGGGTGGCCGACCGGGACCTGCGCGACGACCACCGCTACGGGGTGCTGGCCGAGGCGCTGGACCGGGCCGGTGGCGCGGTGGACGCCCCGGCGGCGCTGCGCCTGCTCGACGCCGTGCGGCAGCCGCACACCCGCTGGTCGGTGACGTACGGGCTGCGCACCGGCGAGGTGCGGCTGGTCACCGCGGGCGGCGGCGAGCGCGGCTACCGCCTGCCGATGAGCTGAGCCGGGCCCGACCCCCGGGAGGGGGCCGGGCCCGGCCGGCGGGTCACCAGCTCAGGTAACCCGTCTGGGTCTGCACGTTCAGCTCGGGCACCCGGAACAGCTGCGCCAGCCAGGTACGCGGGTCGCGCAGCTCCAGCACGTCCAGGCCCTTCTGGATGTCGCTGGAGAAGATGTGGCCGTTGTACCAGTAGGCCGACCAGGAGCCACCGGTGCGGAGCTGACCGGCGTCCAGCGGACCCCGCTCCCAGAAGGCGATCTCCTTGGGGTGCCGGGAGTCGGTGAAGTCCCAGACCGAGATGCCGCCCTGGTACCAGGCCTGGACCATGATGTCGCGGCCGGGCACCGGCACCAGCGAGCCGTTGTGGGCCACGCAGTTCTCGGTGTCGGCGTTGGCCCGCGGGATCTTGTAGTAGCTGCGGAACGCCAGCCGGCGGTTGTCGCCGCGACCGGTGATGTCGTAGATGGCGTCCGCGCCGCGGTTCGGCCCGGTGACCTCGTTGCAGGTGGCGGCGCCACCGCCGCCCAGCTCGTCGGTGAACACCACCTTGGTGCCGGAGTTGTTGAACGTCGCCGAGTGCCAGAAGGCGAAGTTCTCGGTGTCGCGGACCCGCTCAATCACCCGCGGGGCCTCCCGGTCGGCGATGTCGAGCAGGATGCCGTCGCCCATGCAGGCGCCGGCCGCGATGTCCTTCGCCGGGTACGCGGTGATGTCGTGGCAGCCGGTGGTGGCCGACTTCTCACCGGGGATGCCCGGGTAGCCGCCGTCCGGGAACAGGTTCGGGGTGGCCACCACGGCCGCGTCGGTCGGCGACCGCAGCGGCACCTTCACGATGGAGATCGAGTCGTGCGGCGGCTGGCAGTCCGGGAACTCGGCCCGCGGGCTGTACGACGAGACGTACAGGTAGACGGTCCGCCGGTCCTTGCCCGGCACCAGGGTATGGGTGTGCGAGCCGCAGGCGGTCTCCACCGACTTGATGTAGCGCGGGTTGCGCTTGTCGCCGATGTCGAAGATCTTGATGCCCTCCCACGAGCCCGCCTCGGAGGCGGGCTGGGCGACGCTGCTGCAGGAGTCGTCGCTGCGGGACGAGTCGGTGGACAGGAACAGCAGGTCACCGTGGACGGAGACGTCGTTCTGGGAGCCCGGGCAGAGCACCTGGGACACGACGATCGGCGCGCTCGGCCGGGAGACGTCGTAGACGACGAAGCCGTCGTAGTTGCCGACGAAGGCGTACCGGCCCTGGAAGGCGATGTCGGTGCCGAACGCCGCGGAGGTGTCGAACGGCGCCTGCTTCGGCAGGTTGGCGACCTGGCGCAGGTTGGGGCTGCTGGAGATCTCGTCGACCCCGGGGACGGCGCTGTCCACGGTGGCCGGTGCGGCCTGCGCCCGGGGGATCTCCTGGGCGCTGCTGGGTGGGGCGGCGACGACGCCGGCGACGAGCAGGCCGGCGGCGGCGAGGCTGACGATCCGGGTTCGGGACGTGCGGATGCTGATCATCGGCGGCACCCTCCGAAAGGGGATGATGATTTGCCACACCTTACCGGCCGATGACATTCATCAATGTGATGCCGATCACATTCAGGCGGGATTGTCTATGGATAGGATCGCTCTCACCTCGACCGGAGGGAGTGCCGTATGACCGGCCGGCAGGGACGAGTCTGGCTCGCCGTCACAGCCCTGGCGGTGCTCCTGGTCGCGGCCGGCGTGGCGCTCGCCGGGCGGGGGGACAGCCGGCCCGCGGCCGGCCCGGCCGCCGCCACGACGGCCACCACCACGGCCACCACCGCCACCGCTGCGCCGCCGATCGACGCGCCGCCGGTTGTCGTGCCCGGCCGGCCGGGGGAGCCGGCGGCCACCCGCGCCGCCCAGGAGGTCCGCGACGCCGCACCGCCGCGCTACAACGGCCTCGACGTCTGGTACGTCCGGATGATGATCCCGCACCACCAGCAGGCGGTGGAGATGGCGACCCTCGTCCCCGACCGGGCCGCCGACCCGCGGGTACGCGCCGTCGCCGACCGCATCCGGGCCGCACAGGGACCCGAGATCGGGGTGCTGCGCGGCTGGCTGGGCACCCGCGGTCTGCCCGCCGAGGTCCCCGGTCACGACCACGGCACGATGCGCGGGATGCAGTCCGCCGAGGCCATGCGGCAGCTCGCCGCAGCCCGGGGCGCCGACTTCGACCGCCTCTTCGTGCGGATGATGACCGCGCACCACGAGGGCGCCGTCATCATGTCCACCGACCTGCTCAAGGTCGGCGTGGACCAGACCCTCCAGGAGTTCGCCAACGCCGTCGCCGTCGAGCAGTCCGCCGAGATCACCCGCCTCCGCGAGCTGATCGGCGCCTGACCTTCCGGATTTCGGCGACCTCCCGTTCGCCCCGAGCGCCAACTCTCCAAGTTCCGGCGGGCCCGCTCACCACGGCCCGGTCCGAGCGGCGGTGCGGTGGCGAGGCACTGACGACATCACGTTGGTAGGCGCCGGTCCAGGCACTTCTCCAGCGCGTCTTGAGAGGTCGACATCGGTAACGGCCGAGTGGCGTCACCCCCGCAGGGGCCGTCGTGGTCGGTCACGTGGGAGCAGCGGGCGTCGCCGCGCAGGGGCTCGGTGTCGTCGTCGTTGATCGGGCGTGACGCGGTAAGCATCGACCTGCGCGCGAGCCCGTACCCTGGGTGACCGTGGAGCGCATCGTCTTCGGCCGCCCGCTGCGCAGCGTCGCGTTCGACGTCGCCGTCTCCGGGCTGGTGGCCCTCTTCGCCGTCCTGGGGATCTTCGTCGAGAACGGCGGCGTCGCTCCCACGGCCGTCGGCCTGGTGATGGCGCTGGTCCTGCTGTTCCGGCGGACCCACCCGTCGGCGGTGGCCGCCGGGGTGGCCGTGCTCGCGTTGCTCCAGGTGGTCGTGGGCTGGGGCCCGCTGGCCTACGACATCGGCGTGCTCATCGCCCTCTACAGCGTGGTCAAGTACGCCGACCGGCTGCGCGACGGCGTCCTGGCCGGGATCGTCGCCGCGATCGGCGTGCTGCTCGCCGCCGCCCAGATGCCCGGCCCGGCGCCCTGGTGGGCCGGCGCGCTCTACTACGGCCTGGTCACCGGCGCGGTCTGGCTGGTCGGCCTGAACGTGCGCACCCGCCGGCTCTACGTGGTGAGCCTGGAGGAGCGGGCCACCACGCTGGAACGCGAGCGGGAGGCCGAGGCCCGGGCGGCGGTCGCCGAGGAACGCACCCGGATCGCCCGCGAACTGCACGACGTCGTCGCGCACAGCATGGCCGTCATGATCGTGCAGGCCGACGGGGTGCGGTTCACCATCGACCGCGACCCGGACACCGCGCGGGAGGCGGCCAAGGTGGTGGCGGACACCGGGCGGCAGGCGCTGGAGGAGATGCGGCGCCTCGTCGGCGTACTCCGGGAACCGAGCCGGCCGGAGCCGGCGGCCGCGCCGGCCGCGCCCGACGCCGCCCTCGACGCCGAGCCGGCGCACCGGCGGCCGGCCCTGGTCGAGCTGCCCGACCTGCTGGACCGCTTCCGCGCCGCGGGCCTGCGGATCACCGACACCGCCACCGGCACGCCGGTCGCCCTGCCGCCCGGCCTGGAGCTGACCGTCTACCGGGTGGTGCAGGAGAGCCTCACCAACGCGCTGAAGCACGCCGGCGTGGGCGCGGCGGTCGAGCTGCGCCTCGACTGGTCCGCGGACGCCGTCGTGGTCCGGGCGGTCGACGACGGGCGCGGCCGTCCGGTGGTGCGGCCGACGCCGTCCGGCGGGCACGGCCTGGTCGGCATGCGCGAGCGGGTCGGGGTGTACGACGGCAGCCTCGCCGCCGGCCCCACCCTGGGCGGGGGGTGGCGGGTCGAGGCGCGGCTGCCGCTACCGTCGGCGTCGGGCTCCGAGGAAGGGAAGGCGGCGGCATGAGCGTCCGGGTGGTGATCGTCGACGACCAGGCGCTGGTGCGCGCCGGGTTCCGGATGGTGCTCGACTCCCAGCCCGACCTCGCCGTGGTCGGCGAGGCCATCGACGGCGCGGACGCGCTGCGGGTGCTGGACCGGGTCGAGGCCGACGTGGTGGTGATGGACCTGCGGATGCCGACCATGGACGGCGTGGAGGCCACGAAGCGGATCTGCGCCCGCCCGGCCGAGCGCCGCCCCCGGGTGCTGGTGCTCACCACCTTCGACACCGAGGCCGACGCGTTCGCCGCGCTGCGGGCCGGCGCCAGCGGTTTCCTGCTCAAGAACGTGCCGCCGGAGGACCTGCTCGCCGCCATCCGGGTGGTCGCCGAGGGCGACTCGGTGGTGGCCCCGTCGATCACCCGGCGGCTGCTCGACCGGTTCGCCGGGCAGCTCGGGCCGGCGCCCACCGAGGATCCGCGGCTGGCCCAGCTCACCGAGCGGGAGCGGGAGGTGCTGCTGCTCGTGGCGCAGGGGCTCTCCAACGCCGAGATCGCCGCCCGGGTGCACGTCGCCGAGGCGACCGTGAAGACCCACGTCGGCCGGATCCTGGCCAAGCTCCAGCTCCGCGACCGGGTCCAGGCCGTCGTGCTGGCGTACGAGAGCGGGCTGGTCACCCCCGGCGGCTGACCCGCCGTACGACCTGGGTCGTACGGGTCCACCCGGTCGGGGGCGACCACCGGCGTACCGAGGTCGAGCGCGCAGGTGGAGATCATCGGCGGGGTGCCGCCCCTAGCGTCGGAAGGGTCTTCAGGACCCTGCCCGACAGGAGCACACCGTTGTCCGCAATCACCACCACCGGCGTCGCCGTCACCGCCCGTGAGCTGCGCAAGGAGTACGGGGCCGGCCCGCACCGGGTCGTCGCGCTCGACGGCGTCGACCTCGACCTGGCCGCCGCCCGGTTCACCGCCGTGATGGGCCCGTCCGGCTCCGGCAAGTCCACCCTGCTGCACTGCCTCGCCGGCCTGGACCGGCCGTCCGCCGGCAGGGTGCGCATCGGCGACGCCGACCTCGCCCGCCTGGACGACCGCCGGCTGACCCGGCTGCGCCGGGACCGGATCGGCTTCGTCTTCCAGAAGTTCAACCTGCTGCCCACCCTCACCGCCGAGGAGAACATCGTGCTGCCGCTGGCCATCGCCGGCCGGCGGCCCGACCCGGAGTGGCTGCGCCAGGTGGTGACCGCGGTCGGCCTCGCCGACCGTCTCCGCCACCGGCCCGCCGAGCTCTCCGGAGGCCAGCAGCAGCGGGTCGCCGTGGCCCGGGCCCTGGTCACCCGGCCGTGGGTGATCTTCGCCGACGAACCCACCGGCAACCTGGACTCGCGCTCCGGCGCGGAGGTGCTGCGGCTGCTCCGCGAGGCGGTGGACACGCTCGGGCAGACCGTGGTCATGGTGACCCACGACCCGAAGGCCGCCGCCCACGCCGACCGGGTGGTCTTCCTCGCCGACGGGCGGCTGGTCGACGAGCTGCACGCCCCGACCGCCGGTGAGGTCGTCGACGCGCTCACCCGGCTCGAGGCCGGCGCGCCGGCGGCGGGGCGGTGACCGGGATGCTGCGCCTGACCCTGCGCCAGATCCGCGCCGACGGGCTGCGCCTGCTGCTCTCCTCGCTGGCGATCGTCCTCGGCGTCGCCTTCGTGGCCGGCACCCTGATGCTCACCGACGGCATGCGCGCCGGGGCCTACGAGCGGGCCGGCGCCTTCGACCGGCACACCGACCTGGCCGCGTACGCGGGCAAGGCCCCGCTGCCGCCGTCCCTGGTCGACCGGGTGCGCGCGGTCGACGGGGTGGCCGCCGCCGAGGGGGAGCTGACCGGCACCGCCGGGGTGGTGGGCGCCGACGGGCGGCCGGTGCTCGGCTACGCCGTGCTCGCCGCGATCCCCACCGACCCGGCCCTCCAGTCGTACGACGTCGTCGCCGGGCGGCTGCCGCAGCGGACCGGCGAGCTGGTGCTCGACGAGGAGACGGTCGCCGACCAGCACTTCGCCCTCGGCAGCCCGGTGCGGGTCGGCGGGAACGGCGGGCCGGCCCGGCCGTACACGCTGGTCGGCGCCGTCGACGTGGCCGGCAGCTCGCGCGACGTCGGCGGCCCCTTCATCGGCCTGGCCGGCCCGGACGCCCTCGCCGTGGGCGGGGAGCGCGGCTATGGCCGGATCATGGTGGCCGCGCGGCCCGGCGTGGACCGGGCGGCGCTCGCCGACCGGGTCCGCGCGGCGGTCGGGCCGGCGGTCGCGGTGCGGGACCGCACGGCAATCCTCGACGAGGCCGTCGCGGACGCGGTCCGCGACCGGCGGCAGTTCGAGCTGTTCCTGGGCACCTTCGCCGCGGTGGCGGTGGTGGTCGCCGGCTTCGTGATCGCCAACACCTTCGCCATCGTGCTCGCCCAGCGGTCCCGGCGGACCGCGCTGCTGCGGCTGGTCGGCGCCACCCGGGGGCAGGTGCACCGGGCCGCCCTCGGCGAGGCGGCGCTGACCGGGCTGCTCGCCTCGGCCGCCGGGGTGCTGGCCGGGGTGGGCCTGGCCGCGGGCCTCGGCGCGCTGCTGTCCACCCTCCACGCGCCGGTCGGCGCCGCGGTCACCGTCACGGCCCGGACGGTGCTGCTCTCCCTCGGGCTCGGGACGCTGCTGACCGTGGTGGCCGCCGCCGTGCCGGCCTGGCAGGGGACCCGGGTCGCGCCGGTGGCCGCGCTGACCGACGCGGCCGTGCAGCCCGCCGGGCGGGCCGGCCGGGTGCGGCTCGTGGCCGGAGCGCTGGTCCTCGCCGCCGGGGTGGCCGCCCTGGCCGGCGCGGGAGCCCTCGGCCAGGTGCCGCTGGTCGCCGCCGGCGGGGTGTTGGCCTTTTTGGGCATCGTGCTGTTCGGCCCGGTGCTCGTGCCGGCCCTGGTCCGGCTGCTCGGCCTGCCGGCCCGCCGGCTGCTCGGCGTGCCGGCCGCGCTGGCCGTGGCGAACGCCGTGCGCAACCCGCGCCGGGTCGCGGCCACCGCCACCGCCATGGTCATCGGCATCGGCCTGGTCTCCGCGTTCGTGGTCGGCGCGGGCAGCGCGAAGGCGGGCATCGAGCGCGCCGTTGACGCGGAGATCGGGGTGGACTTCGTGGTCACCGGGATCGGCGGGGACCTGCCCGCACCGCTGGCCGGGGAGCTGGCCGCCCGGCCCGAGCTGGGCGTGGTGCACGAGCAGCGCAGCCGGGTCGTCGACGGGATCGAGGTGCGCGCCGCCCACCCGGCGCTGGTCCGGCGGACGCTGTCCGCCGTGGACGCCGGTGACCCGGCCGCCCTCGGTCCGGGCACGGTGCTGGTGCACCGGGAGCTGGCCGCGGCCCGCGGCTGGTCCGTGGGCAGCAGCGTCCCGCTCGCCGGTCGCTCGTTCCGGGTCGCCGCCGTGGTGGCCGACGACACCCCGGCCCTGGCGGGCAGCCCCGTGCCCGCCGGGCACGTGGTGGACGTCGCCGACGCCGACTTCGCCCGCCTCTTCCCGGCCGAGCGCGGCCACCTTGCCGAGGTGGACCCCGCCGACGGGGTGTCCACCGACGCCGCGCGGGTCGCCGTCGAGTCGGTGCTCACCCGCTATCCGACGGTCAACCTGCTGGACCAGGCGGCCTACAAGAAGATGCTCACCGGCACGGTGGACCTGGTGCTCGGCTTCGTCACCGCCCTGCTCGGCCTGGCCGTGGTGATCGCGCTGATCGGCGTGGCGAACACGCTCACCCTGTCGGTGGTGGAGCGGACCCGGGAGAACGCGGTGCTGCGCGCCGTGGGCCTGACCCGCGGCGGGATGCGGGCGGTGCTCGCCGTCGAGGCGGTGCTCACCGCGCTGGTCGGCACGCTGCTCGGCGTGGCCCTGGGCACCGGTGTGGCCGCCGGCGGGATGGCGGTGCTGGCCCGCATCGGTGGGGACTTCACCCTGGTGCTGCCGTGGGGGCGGCTCGGCCTGATCGTCGCGGTGGCGGTGGTCGCCGCGCTGGCCGCCTCGATCCTGCCGGCCCGGCGGGCGCTGTCCCGGCCGGTGGTGGCGGCCCTCGGCGCGGAGTGAGCGTTGGTCGCCCTGAACGCCTCGAGCCGGTCCCGCGACAGACGCGGGGCCGGCTCCGGGTCCCGGTGCTGCTGGGTCCGGGTGCCGGGTCAGCGGTCGGACACCGGCTGGGCCCCGCCGCCCTCGCCCCCGCCCTCGCCGCCGGGCCCGGGCTCAGTGGCGGTTGACGTGGTCTCGCTCGGTGTGGTGGGCGGCGTCGACGGCGGGGTGCTGCTCGGCGTCGTGCTCGGTGGGGCCGGCTGGGTCGACGGGACGTCGGACGGGCTCGGCTGGGCCGATCCGCTCGCCGAGGGGCTCGGCGTCGCCGAGGCCGAGGTCGACGGCCGGCCGGTGGGGCGCACCGGGCGGTAGTCGTCGTCGACCCCGCCCGTGGGCGGACCCTCGGTGACCGCGGCGTCCGCGACGGAGTTGCTCGGGGCAACCGCCGGTGCGGTGGTGTCGAGCCGGGTGGCCGGGGCGTCGGCATTCTTGGCCGCGCCCAGGGCCGCGCCCAGTGCGGTCAGCGCCACCAGCACCGCGGCCGCCGCGCCGACCAGCGTGCCGCGCCGGCGCGGGCGGCGGGCCGGCGCCACCAGGGCCCCCGGCGCGGCGGCGGTCAGGTCGTCACGGGTGTGGCTCGACCCGGTGGCGCCGCGCAGCGTCATCGGCACCATGGCGGTGGGCGACTCGGAGCCGGCCGCGCGCGCGGCCTCGGCCCTGGCGGCGGCGGTGGGGAAGCGGTCCGCCGGGTCCTTGGCCAGGGCCCGGGCCACCAGGTCCCGGACCGGCTGCGGGATGTCCTCCGGCAGCTCCGGCGGCTCGTCGTCGAGGTGCCGGACGGCCACCTGCAGCGGGTTGTCCCCGGTGAACGGCGGGCTGCCGGTGAGGCAGCAGTAGGCCACCGCGCCGAGGGCGTAGACGTCGGTCGCGCCGGAGACCGGCCGCCCGGCGGCCTGCTCGGGAGCCATGTAGAGGGCGGTGCCGGGCACCGCGTTGGTGCTGGTGATGCTGGTCACGTTTGTCGACCGGGCGACCCCGAAGTCGACCAGGACGACGGTCCCGTCGTCCTGCACGAGCAGGTTGCTCGGCTTCACGTCGCGGTGGACGATGCCCCGGGCGTGCGCCCCGTGCAGGGCCTGGGCCACCTGCGCCACGATCGACATGGTCTCGCCGACCCCGAGCTGCCCGGCGGCCTCGATGCGCCGGGAGAGGGGCTCGCCGGCCACGAACTCCATGACCAGGTAGTCGGCCCGGCTGCCGTCGGGCAGTTCGTCCTCACCGCAGTCGAAGACCTGGACCACGCCCGGGTGGCGCAGCGACGCCATGATCCGTGCCTCGGAGCGGAAGCGGGCGATGAAGTCGGGATCGGAGACCAGCGCGGGCAGCAGGACCTTCACCGCGACCGGACGGCCGAGCACCAGGTCGGTGGCACGCCAGACGTCGCCCATGCCGCCGGTGGCGACACGGTCATCAAGGCGGTACCGACCGCTGAGTACGACGTCGGAAGTCAACACGTCAATACCGTACCCAGACCGGCCGCGGAGTATTTCCCGCGATATCTCCCGTCACGACCGGCGGGCGGCCGGAGGAGCCTGGGCCGAACGGTCAGCCGGTCCCACGCCGATCGGCTGACCGTGACGAATCGCGTACGATCGGGCAGGAAAATGTGCCCGGAGGTTCGTCGGTCCGGCTCCGACCTGGTGTTTCGTCCCGGTTTACCGCCGCCGCAGCGCGCGACGGGCGGCATTCGTTACGCCGACGCGCCGCCTCGGGCCGTAGACAAATGTCACTCTTTCTCCGGCAGGTGGGACCTTGTCGAACCCGCCGGCCGCTCCTAGCGTTGGCCCGGCTCCCGGCCGCCCCACGACGCCGGTACGGTATGTCCGCCGACGGCCGTCCTCACTCCCGGCGGTGTCCATACGCGCGCCCGCACCCTCCCGGTGCCGGCGCCGATCAGGCCAGCGGGGGGCTGATGGTGCGGGTGGAGGTCCGGTCGACCGACCGGGCGGGCGTCGGGCACGCCGGCACCGGTGGCCGCCGGCGTGGGCAGTCGGCACGGCGGGAACGGCGGATTCATGACCGGTGAGCTGAGCGAGGCGGTCGCCGCCGCGCAGGCGGGCGACGAGGAGGCGTTCCGCTTCCTCTACCGCAGCCTGCAGCCCGGCCTGCTGCGCTACCTCACCGCCCTGGTCGGCGCCGACGCCGAGGACGTGGCCTCGGAGACCTGGCTGCAGATCTCCCGCGACCTGCCCAGCTTCACCGGCGGCGAGTTCCGCGCCTGGACCGTCACGATCGCCCGCAACCGGGCGATGGACCACCTGCGCCGGCAGCGCCGGCGGCCCGCCCTGCCGGTGCCCGTCCAGGCGCTCAGCGAGCTGGCCGGGGACGCGGACACCGCCGAGCGGGCCGGCGAGACCATCGGCACCGAGAGCGCCCTGGCCTTGATCGCCAGCCTGCCGCCCCGCGAGGCGGAAGCGGTGCTGCTGCGGGCCGTCATCGGGCTCGACGCGGAGACCGCCGGCCGGGTGCTCGGCCGGCGGGCCGGCGCGGTGCGCACCGCCGCGCACCGGGGGCTGCGGCGGCTGGCCGGGCTGCTGGAGCGGGCCGATCAGGATCAACCGGCGGACCAGGCCGGGGGAGCGACGCCGCCCCGCCCCCGTACCGGCCGGGGACGGCAGGCGCCGCAGGCGCCCAAGGCCGAGCCGGCGGACGGCTGACGTGGAGGGATACGGAATGAGTTCTGGCCGGTCCGACCGCCCCGCCGACCGGGCGGAGTCGGAGCGCCTCCTCGACGCGGCCCGTGCCGGGGTGCCTCCGGAGGCGCCGGCCGGCCCGCTGGCGCACCTGCTCGCCGCGGCAGCCGCGCCGGGCACCACGGCGGAACTGGCCGGCGAGGAGCAGGCGCTCGCCGCGTTCCGTGCCGCCCGGGCCGACCCCATGCCGGCCGTGCCGCCGCGGCCACGCCACCGCCTCCGGCTCGGCGCGGTCCTGGCCGGGATCGCGGCCACCGCCACCGCCGGGGTCGCCTTCGCCGCGGTGAACCTCGACCGGGCCCCGGAACCGGCGCCGCCGCCGGCTCCGACCACGCCGGGCGGCAGCACCGGGGGCGCGACCGAGCCGGGCTCCCCGACACCCTCCGAGGGCGCGACCCCGACCGGTGGGGCCTCCGGCGGCGTCCCGTCCACCGCCCCGTCACCCGGTGGGCCTGGCGGGTCCGGCAAGCCGGCGAGCGCCGGTGACCTCGCCGGGCACTGCCGGGCCTACCTGGCGAAGTCCGACGAGCAGCGGGCCAGGGCGCTGGAGAGCGCCGGGTTCGCCGATCTGGTGACCGCCGCCGGCGGCGCCGACTGGGTGGAGGGCTACTGCCTGGCGCTGGTGCCGGAGCAGTCCCCGGAGCCGAAGTCGGTGCCGTCCCCGGAGCCGAAGTCGACGCCGAGGTCGGAGCCGGAGCCGAGGTCGACGCCGAAGCGGAAGTCCGAGCCGAGGTCCGGGCCCGGGTCGACGGCGAAGCCGTAGTCCTCGGCCGGCGCGCGGGAGGCGGCGCCCGCCGCGGCCGCCCCCTCGCCCCGCCGTCCCGAATGCCCGGCGCCGCCCACGCCGCAACCGGATTCCGGACAAAAATTCATCTCCCCGGGCGCGCGGATTCCGTCTGCTAGACAGAAGATGGTGGGACCCGCCGACGCCCGGCCGTCACGGCACGGGCGCCGGCCGACAGCGTGGTCGCCCGTCCCGGGGAGAGGAGCCGTCTCTTGGTGATGTCGCCGGAGTTGGACCGGACCACCGTGCTGGGGGACGAGGCGGCGGCCCGCGGGCACCTCGCCAGGATCTGCTTCAAGACCGGGCCACCCAGCCTGACCGGCGTCGAGCTGGAATGGACGGTGCACGACGCCGCGGACCCGACCCGCCCGGTCGACCGCGAGCGACTGCGCCGGGCGTTGGGACGGCACAGCCCCGTCACCCTCGACCCCACCAGCCCGGCCGCCGGGCTCCGGCGCGGTGGCACCGTGACCGTGGAGCCGGGCGGGCAGGTGGAGATCTCCTCCGCGCCGCGACCGTCGGTCGCCGCGCTCATCCTGGCCACCGAGGCCGACCTCGCCGAGTTGCGGGCCCTCCTGGACGCCGCCGGCCTCGTCCTGGGCCGCACCGGCATGGACCCCTGGCGCCCCCCGAGCCCTGTCGTGGACACGCCGCGCTACCGGGCCATGCGCGCCGTTCTCGACCGGCACGGGCCGGCCGGCCGCGCGATGATGTACAGCACCGCCGGGCTCCAGGTCTGCCTGGACGCGGGCGACCCGGGCCGGCTGGCCGAGCGGTGGGCCGCCGCGCACGCGATCGGGCCGCCGCTGCTGGCCGCCTTCGCCACCGCCGGCCGGCACGCCGGACGGTCCACCGGCTGGGCCTCCACCCGTATGGCCGCCTGGCTGGCCATGGACCCGGCGCGCACCCGGCCGGTCTGGTCCCCGGCGCGGGCCGACCGCGACCCGGTCGCCGCCTGGACCGGGTACGCCCTGGCCGCGCCGCTGCTCTGCGTGCGCGAGGACGGTCCGGACTGGACGCCGCCTCCGGGCGTCACCTTCGCCGACTGGCTGGCCGGGGCGCTTCCGCGCCCGCCGACCGCCGACGACCTGGAATACCACCTCAGCACGCTCTTCCCGCCGGTGCGACCGCGCGGCTACCTGGAGGTCCGCTACCTGGACGCCCAGCCCGGTCGGGAGTGGACCGTGCCCCTGGCGGTGCTGGCGGCGCTCTTCGCCGACCCGGCCACCACCCGGGACGCCCTCGCCGTCGCCGCCCCGGTCGCCGGCGAGTGGGTCGCGGCGGCCCGGCGCGGGCTGGCCGAGCGACCACTGGCGAGCGCCGCGGCGGCCCTGTTCGACCTGGCCCTGGCGGCCCTGCCCCGGCTGGAGCTGCCGGCCGGGATCCACGACGAGACGAGCCGAGCGATCCGGCGGCGCCGCGCCGCCGCGGAGAGGGGACACCGGTGACCACGACTGAGCGGCCGGCGATCGAGGGCGAGCCGCTGCGCGGCCGGATCGCGGCCGAGCTGGAGCGCACCCGCGCCCGCACCGCCCTGCTCACCGACGCGGTGGACGACGACGACCTGGTGCGGCAGCACTCCACGCTGATGTCCCCGCTGGTCTGGGACCTGGCGCACGTCGGCAACCAGGAGGAGCTGTGGTTGGTCCGCGACGTCGGCGGGCGCGAGCCGGTGCGCCGCGACATCGACGACCTGTACGACGCGTTCAAGCAGCCCCGCAAAGACCGGCCCGCGCTGCCGCTGCTTCCGCCGGCCGAGGCGCGGGCGTACGTGCGCACCGTCCGGGAGAAGGTGTACGACCTGCTGGACGGGATCCGGTTCACCGACCGGAAGCTGGTCGAGGACGGCTTCGCGTTCGGCATGATCGTCCAGCACGAGCAGCAGCACGACGAAACGATGCTCGCCACCCACCAGCTGCGCGCCGGCGGTCCGGTGCTGGACGCCCCACCGCCGCCCGAGCCGCGAATCCGGGTGGGCGGCGAGGTGCTGGTGCCGGCCGGGCCGTTCACCATGGGCACCTCCACCGACCCGTGGGCGCTGGACAACGAGCGACCCGCGCACACCGTCGAGCTGCCGGCGTACGCCATCGACGCGGCGCCGGTCACCAACGGGCAGTACCGCGCGTTCATCGCCGACGGGGGCTACGACGAGCCGCGCTGGTGGAGCGCGGCCGGTTGGCGGCACCGGGTCGAGGCCGGGCTGAGCGCGCCGATGCACTGGCGGCGCGACGGGGACGGTTGGGCGTACCGCCGGTTCGGGCGCTGGTCGCCGGTGCGCGACGACGAGCCCGTGGTGCACGTCTGCTTCCACGAGGCGGAGGCGTACGCGGCCTGGGCCGGCCGGCGGCTGCCCACCGAGGCGGAGTGGGAGAAGGCGGCCCGCTGGGATCCGGCGACCGGCCGGTCACGCCGCTACCCGTGGGGCGACGCGGACCCGACGAGCGCGCACGCCAACCTGGGGCAGCGGCACCTGTGGCCGGCGCCGGTGGGCGCGTACCCGGACGGGGCCTCGCCGCTCGGCGTGCATCAGCTCATCGGGGACGTCTGGGAGTGGACCTCGTCCACCTTCCGCGGCCACCCGGGCTTCGCGGCGTTCCCCTACCGCGAGTACTCGGAGGTCTTCTTCGGCGACGACCACCGGGTGCTGCGCGGCGGCTCGTTCGGCACCGACCGGTCGGCCTGCCGGGGCACCTTCCGCAACTGGGACTACCCGATCCGGCGGCAGATCTTCAGCGGGTTCCGCTGCGCCCGCGACGCCCGTCCCGAGGAGTCGCACGCGTGATCGGCGGCCTCGCCTGATGTGCCGCCACCTGGCGTACCTCGGTCCGCCGGTCAGCCTGCGGAGCCTGCTCTTCGACCCGCCGTACGGGCTGCTACGGCAGTCCTGGGCGCCCCGCGACATGCGCGGCGGCGGCACGATCAACGCCGACGGCTTCGGCGTCGGGTGGTACCCGGACGGCGGGGATCCGGTCCGCTACCGGCGGGCGCAGCCGATGTGGAGCGACACCACGCTGCCGGAGCTGGCCGCGGTGACCACCGCGGGCGGGGTGCTGGCCGCCGTCCGCTCCGCCACGGTCGGCATGCCGCTGCACGAGACGGCGGCCGCGCCGTTCGCCGAGGGGCGCTGGCTGTTCAGCCACAACGGGGTGGTGCGGGGCTGGCCGGACAGCCTGGTTCCGCTGGCCGGCGGGCTGCCCCTCCGCGACCTGCTGACCCTGGAGGTGCCGACCGACTCGGCGCTGCTCTGGGCGTTGGTCCGGCACCGGCTGCGGGCCGGCACCGCACCCGGCGACGCGGTGGCCGGGACCGTCGCGGCGGTCGCCGCCGCCGCCCCCGGATCACGGCTGAACCTGCTGCTCACCGACGGCGTCACGGTGGCGGCCAGCGTGGCCGGGCACGCGCTGTCGGTACGCCGTACCCCCGATTCGGTGCTGCTCGCCTCCGAGCCCTCCGACGACGACCCCGGCTGGCAGCCGGTGCCGGACGGCCGGCTGGTGGTGGCGACCGCCGCCGGGCTGGACGTCCGGGAGCTGACGGTCGCCTGACATCCCGTTTCCCACACCCGTAGGAACAGGAAGGACAGCTGATGAGCGCGGAGCCACTGGAGATCCACCTGGAGGAGCAGGACCTCGACCGCGGCCTGCGGGAGGACGTCCGGGTCGGTCTGACCGCGACGCCGAAGTGGCTGCCACCGAAGTGGTTCTACGACGCCCGGGGCAGCGAGCTGTTCGAGGAGATCACCCGGCTGCCGGAGTACTACCCGACCCGGGCCGAGCGGGCGGTGCTGGCCGCGCACGCGGGCGACATCGCCGCGCTGACCGGTGCGAAGACCCTGATCGAGCTGGGCTCCGGCTCGTCGGAGAAGACCCGGCTGCTGCTGGACGCCTTCACCCGCCACGGCGACCTGGGCAGCTTCGTGCCGCTGGACGTGTCGGTCAGCGCGCTGCGCGGGTCCACCGAGCAGATCGCCGCCGCGTACCCCGGGCTGCGGGTGCGCGGCATCGTCGGCGACTTCACCCGCCACCTGGACCGGCTGCCCACCGGCGGCCGGCGGTTGGTGCTGTTCCTCGGCGGGACCATCGGCAACCTGCTGCCCGCGGAGCGGGCCGAGTTCCTCACCGCGACGCGCGCGGCGCTGGAGGCCGGCGACTGGCTGCTGGTCGGCACCGACCTGGTGAAGGACCCGTCGGTGCTCGTCCCCGCCTACGACGACGCGGCCGGGGTGACCGCCGAGTTCAACCGCAACGTGCTGCGGGTGATCAACCGGGAGCTGGGCGCCAACTTCGACCCGGCGGCGTTCCGGCACGTGGCGATCTGGGATCCGCGGCACGAGTGGATCGAGATGCGGCTGCGGGCCGAGCGCCCGGTCCGGGTGCGGGTGCTCGACCTGGACGTCGAGTTCGCCGCCGGCGAGGAACTGCGGACGGAGGTCTCGGCGAAGTTCCGGCCGGAGGGGATCGCCCGGGAGCTGGTCGCGGCCGGGTTCGTCCGGCAGGCGTTCTGGACCGACCCGGAGGGGCTGTTCGGCGTCAGCCTGGCCCGCGCCGACTGAGCCGCCGTGACCCTGTTCACCCGTCGCGGCCCGCCCGCTGGTGATCGGCTAGGCTGGTCGGCGCGAAGGGGAGTAGCCCCCAATGTCGTGGTCGACATACTGGTGCGTTCCGCATCCGGCCACGCGGCCCCGGTCCCCGGGGCGGGCGAGACCTTCGACTCAGGCTGTCGCAGCCGGGTCGAGGGCGCCCCGTACCTCCTCCCGGCTTGATCGGGAAGGTTCACATGGACGGTTTCCTCGTCGCGCTGGTGGTCAGCTTCGGCGTCATCTTCGTCGCCGAGCTGGGCGACAAGTCCCAGCTCATGGCCCTGACGTTCGCCACCCGCTTCCGGCCGCTGCCGGTGCTCATCGGCATCACCGTCGCCACCGCGGTCGTGCACCTGGCCTCGGTGGCCATCGGGTACGGCCTCCACGCGGCCCTGCCCACCGAATGGATCTCGCTCGTCGCCGGCCTGGCGTTCCTCGGCTTCGGCGCCTGGACCCTGCGCGGCGACAAGCTGACCGAGGAGGAGAAGCGCAAGGCGGAGAAGAGCAGCCGCAACGCGATCATCGCGGTCGGTGTGGCGTTCTTCCTGGCCGAGCTGGGCGACAAGACCATGCTCGCCACCATCACCCTGGCCACCAAGTACGGCTGGTTCGGCACCTGGCTCGGCTCGACCCTGGGCATGGTCGCCGCCGACGCCCTGGCGATCCTGGTGGGCCGCCTGCTCGGCCGGCACCTGCCCGAGCGGGCCATCCGGTACGGCGCCGCCGTCCTCTTCGCCATCTCCGGCCTCTGGCTGGTCTTCGAGGCGATCACCGAGCTGACCTGAGCGCACCGGCCGGTTCCGCCGCGCCCGGTGGCGGTGGGATCGGCCGCGGATGATCGAGGACCGCGTCCGCGGGGTATGCACATCCGGGCGACGCCGCGGCGGGTGACGACCACCGCCTGGCGTGCGTCGCGAGAGGAAACCGGACGACCGGGAGGTCCCGCGCATGAGCAGGCATGACGAGCCCAACGAGTACGGCTTCGCCGGGGGCGCGACGGCTCCGGAACCGCCGGCGGGCGGGCGCCCCGACGAGCAGGACCAGGCGGAGGAGATCGCGGTTCCGGGCGACGACTTCACCGAGCCGCTCGCCGACGCGCTGGAGGAGACCGAGGAGCACGGCGAGGAGCAGCCGGCCGACCGTCGCCGCTGATCGGCCGCGCGCCGGCCGTCACCGGGCGGCCGGCGCGCGGACCGGCGGCCGCTCCTGATCGGCGTCCGAGGCGCCGGCTAGGCCTCCCGCTCCTGGTAGACGTCCGGGACGCCGTCGCCGTCGGAGTCGCGGCTCTCCCGCTCGCTGATCCGCCGGTAGACCCGGTTGCGTCTGGTCAGCACCGCCGAGGCCAGGCCCGCGGAGACCAGCGAGCCGAGCAGCACGGCCGCCTTCACCCGCTCCTCCTCGGGGCTGCCCGGCCCGAACGCCAGCTCGCCGATGAGCAGCGACACGGTGAAGCCGATGCCGGCCAGCAGCGCCAGCCCCGCCAGGTCCGCCCAGGTGATCTCCTCGTCGAGTTCGGCCCGGGTGAACCGGCCCAGCAGGAAGGTCGAGCCGAACACCCCGACCGCCTTGCCCAGCACGAGCCCGGCCGCCACGCCGAGCACCACCGGGTCGGCGAGGACCGCGGCCAGGTCGACGCCGACCAGGGACACCCCGGCGGCGAAGAACGCGAAGACCGGCACCGCGAGGCCCGCGGAGATCGGCCGCCACCGGTGCTCCAGCCGCTCGGCCAGCCCCGGCCCGCCGCCCGCGCCGGGGCGTACGGGGACGGTGAAGCCGAGCAGCACCCCGGCCACCGTGGCGTGCACGCCGGAGGCGTGCACCAGCGCCCAGGCGGTCGCCGCGAGCGGGAGCAGCACCCACCACCAGGTGTGCCGGCGCCGCACCAGCAGGGCGAAGGCCGCGATCGGCAGCACTGCGCCGAGCAGCGGCAGCGGGTGGAGGTCGGCGGTGTAGAAGACCGCGATGATGACGATCGCGAAGAGGTCGTCGACCACCGCGAGGGTGAGCAGGAAGGCCCGCAGCCCCTGCGGCAGGTGTGAGCTGACCACCGCGAGCACGGCGAGCGCGAAGGCGATGTCGGTGGCCGTGGGGATGGCCCAGCCGCGCAGTCCTTCGCCGCCGGCCGCGAGCGTCACCGTGAGGTAGACCAGCGCCGGCACGACCATGCCGCCCAGCGCGGCCACCACCGGCAGTGCCGCGCGGCGCCGGTCGCGCAGGTCGCCGGCCACGAACTCCCGCTTGAGCTCCAGCCCCGCCACGAAGAAGAAGATCGCCAGCAGGCCGTCGGCGGCCCAGGCGGCGAGGCTGAGGTCCAGGTGCAACCCGCCGCCACCCGGCCAGGGCACCCACTCGCCGAGGCCGGCGTACGCGGCCCGCCAGGGGGAGTTGGCCCAGACCAGGGCGACCAGCGCGCCGAGCAGGAGCAGTCCGCCGCCGACGGTCTCGGTGCGCAGCACGTCGGCCAGGAAGCGGGCCTCCGGCCAGGAGCGGCGGGACAGCAGGCGGGGGGACGGTGGGCGGCGTTCGGTCATGCGGCGTCCGTTCCGGAAGAAGGGTCGGCGGAGTCGTCGCCGACCAGACTTCCCGGCACACCGGTTCCGACCCTATCCGGCCGGCCGACCGGCCGCACCACGTGGCCGGGTGCGGCGTTAACAGGAGGAGGGTCGCCGCACCGGCGGCCCGACGATCCATGGGTTGCCCGGATATGTGCTCCGAAATGGAAGGATTTAGACCGTCTGTGCGGTTCTGATCGTTTACATTCGCTGAGTCGCTTACCGTCATGTATAGGCGTTTTTGATCCTGGCACGCGTACTGGGGTTTCTAGGGGGGCTTTCGTGCAGTTTCATCGGCAGACCGGCGTGTGGCGAGGGGGAGCGTGATGGACGTTCTCGGTTATCTGCGCCTGGTCCGACGCCACTGGTGGATCGTGCTCGTCACGGTGATGGTCGCCCTGGGCACCGCCGCTCTGGTGACGGTCCGGACGGCGCCCCGTTACGAGGCCACGGTGACCTTCTTCGTCACCACGCCGAGCCAGGGCGTCACCGACGCCTACCAGGGCAGCCTCTTCCTCCAGCAGCGGGTGAAGTCCTACGGTGACCTGCTCACCAGCGACCGGCTGGCGCAGAGCGTCGTCGCCGAGGCCCCGCTCGGGCTCACCGCCGACCAGGTGCAGCGCCGGATCACCACCTCCACGGAGGCCGGCACCGTGCTGCTGAAGGCCACCGTCACCGACACCGACCAGACCCGGGCCCTGAAGACCACCGAGACGCTCTCGGCCAAGTTCATCGAGCTGGTGCAGAAGGTGGAGACCCCGCCCGACGGCAAGGCGCCGCCGATCAAGCTCGAGGTGGTCAGCGGTCCCCGGGTGACCTCGAACCCGGTCTCGCCGCAGCCGGTGCGGAACCTGGTCCTCGGCGGCCTGCTGGGCCTGCTGCTCGGGGCGGGGCTGGCCGTGCTGCGAGGGCTGGCCGACGTCCGGATGCGGGACGCGGCCGCGCTCCAGCGGGTCACCGGCAGCCCGCTGCTCGGTGAGATCCCGTTCGAGTCCGGGGCCAAGTCGGCTCCGCTGATCGTCGGCGAGGCGGCCAACTCGCGGCGCGCCGAGGCGGTCCGGAAGCTGCGGACCAACCTGCGCTTCGTCGACGTGCACGAGCCCGCCCGGGTCATCGCGGTCACCAGCGCGCTGCAGGGCGAGGGCAAGACCACCATGGCCTGCAACACCGCCATCGCCCTGGCCGAGGCCGGCTGGCGGGTGCTGCTCATCGACGCCGACCTGCGTCGTCCCAAGGTCGCCGACTACCTCGGCGTGGACGGCGGGGTGGGGCTCACCGACGTGCTGGTCGGCGACGTGCAGGTCGGCGACGTGGTGCAGCGATGGGGCGACAAGTCGCTGCTCGTGCTGCCCAGCGGCGCGACCCCGCCCAACCCCAGCGAGCTGCTCGGCTCCAAGGCGATGGCGGACCTGCTGGTGGCGCTGCGCGAGTCGGCGGACATCGTGGTCATCGACACCGCACCGCTGCTCGCGGTGACCGACGGCGTGGTGGTGGCCGTGCAGGCCGACGGCGCGCTGCTGGTCACCCAGCAGGGACGGACCTCGCGCAGCCAGGTCGCCGCCGCGGCCCACGCCCTGCACTCGGTCTCGGTGCGCCTGCTCGGCTGCGTGCTGAACATGGCCAAGGTGGCCAAGGCGGACGCCTACCAGTACGAGGCGTACAAGGTGGTCGTGCCGGCCGCCGGGCCGTCCGTGCCCACCGACCGGGCCGGTGTGGCCCGGCGCGGGGAGCAGCTCCCCGTGGGCGATCACACCCAGGAACTCACCCGGCTGTCCCGATGAGGGCGAGCACCGGTCGGATCGACCGCTCGATCTCCTCGGCGCAGCGCCGGAAGTCGGCGGGGGAGCCGCCGATCGGGTCGCCCAGGTCGTCCGCGTCGAGGGTGGCGGGTTGCAACCGCCCCCGGGCGCGGGCGGCCGCCGCCACGGCGGCCCGCAACGGCGAGTCCACATCCGTGGCGGTCGCCTCGGTCGCCTCGGTCGAGGCGGCCGCGGCCAGCCGGGCGAACTGGCGGAGCGTGAAGGTCCGGTGCAGCGCGGCCGGGGCCAGCGCGGTGCAGACCGACCGCTGGCGCCGGGTCGCCGTCAGCACCAGGGCGGCCCGGGTCAGGTGCTCCGGTCGGAGCCGGCGGGTGCGGAACGCCGCCGGGTCGGCGCCGGTCCGGGCGGCGACCTCGACCGCGTACGGGTGCATGGCCGCCCCGTCGGGAGCGTCGGTGCCCGCGCTGGTCACCACGACCGGCAGCTCCCGCAGCAGCCGGCGGGCGATGAACTCCGCCATCGGTGACCGGCACATGTTGGCGTGGCAGACGAAGAGCACCCCGTCGACCATCTGCACCCCTCTCGTCGGCACGGTCGCGGGACGCGGCGCCGCGACGGCGGTGTTCCGGCGATCGCGGCCGGTCGCAGAGGGGATGCCGGCATCCTACGGGGTGCCGGGGCCCGCGTGTCGGGAAGCCGCGCCGGGAGCGCGGCCATGAAGATCGGCATCCTGTCGTACCACTTCCCGCCCGAGCCCGCGTTCATCCCGGGCAGCCTGGCCGAGGAACTGGCCGCGCGCGGCCACGAGGTACGCGTGCTCACCGGGTTCCCGGACTATCCCGGCGGGCACGTCTATCCGGGCTGGCGGCAGAGCTGGCGGCACCAGACGCACAGCGAGCGGCTGACCGTCCGCCGGGTGCCCCGGTACACGGCCGGCGACGGCTCGGCCCGGATGGCGAGCTGGCTATCCTTCGCCGGCAGCGTGGCGCTGGCCGGCCGGCGCTACCTCGGCGACGTCGACGCCCTGTACGTCTTCCAGCTCCCGGCGGTCACCTTCGCGGCGGCCGGCCTGCTGCGATTGCTCGGCCGGGTGCCGACCGTGCTGCACGTGCAGGACGTCTGGCCGGAGGAGGGGCCGTCCCGGGCGGCGGAGACCCGCCGGTGGTCGGGCCGGCTGGACGCCACCCTGCGCCGGATCTACCAGGAGGCGGGCGCCGTCGCGGTCACCGCACCCTCCATGCGGGACCTGGTGGTCGCCGGGGGCGCCGACCCGGACCGGGTGCGGGTGGTGCTGAACTGGACCGACGAGCGGATCTTCCGCCCGACCGAGCCCAGCCGGGCGGCCCGGAACCTGATCCGCCGGGACGACCGTTCCGTGGTGATGCACGCCGGCACGATCGGCGTACGGCAGGGGCTGGAGACCGCGGTGCGCGCGGCGGCCGCGCTGGGTGACCGGATGGACCTGGTCCTGGTCGGCTCGGGGGCCGAGGAGCGGCGGGTGCGGGGGCTCGCCGCCGAGCTGCAGGCCGACAACGTGCGGTTCGTCGACCGGCGGTCCCCACCGGACATGCCCGAGCTGTACGCGGCGGCCGACTACCAGCTGGTCATGCTGCGGGACCTGCCGGAGCTGCGGGGCATGGTGCCCGGCAAGCTCCAGGCCGCGCTGTCCTGCGCCGCGCCCGTGGTGGCGTCGGCGGGCGGCGACACGGTGGCGCTGGTGGAACGGGCGCGGGCCGGGCTGTCCTGCCCGCCGGAGGACTGGGCGGCGCTGGCGGACCGGTTCTGGCTCGCCTCGGCGATCCCACCGCCGGCCCGGGCGGACATGGGTCGCCGGGGGCGGGACGCCTACCTGCGGGAGATGTCGCTGCGGACCGGCGTCGACCGGATCGAGGGGCTGCTGCACGAGGTGTCGTCGCGAGCCGGCGGCGCCCGCCGCTGACCGGAGCGGTTTTCACGGAAACGCCACAGAACGGCTAAGTGTGCGATAACGCCACGAAGCCGCGGAGATTCGTGCTAGAAAGCGATCAATCGTCAATGGTGTCCGGTTTTCGAGCACGGGAGAGTGGTGTGACGGAAAGCGGTGGGCTGCCCCGCCGGCGGCGGCGCTCCCGGCGCCGCAGCTGCGCCCGCGTACGCCGGGTCCTGCTCGTCGGGCTGGTCGTGTTCTCGGTGCTGCTCGCCGGCGGCGGCTGGGTCGGGTTCCGCGGCTGGCAGGCCCGGGCGCACCTGCTCAACGCCGCCGGGCTGGCCCAGGAGTTGAGCACCCAGGTGGTCGGCGGCGACATGGCCCGGGCCCAGCGCACGCTGGCCGCGCTCCAGGAGCAGGCCGCCTCGGCCCGGACCGCCACCGGCGACCCGGCCTGGTGGCTCGGCCAGCAGGCCCCCTACGCGGGCGACGACCTGGCCGCGGTCCGTCAGATCGCGGTCGCCGTGGACGACCTGGCCCGGCTCGCCTTCCCCACGCTGCTCCGGGTCGACCTCGCGTCGCTGGTGCCGAAGGAGGGAAAGCTCGACCTGGGCCGGCTGCGTGCCGTCTCGGCCGAGGTCTCCGCCGCCGACCGGGCGGTGCGGCAGACCGAGGAGCGGTTGCGGGCGGTGTCCACCGACGACCTGGTCGGGCAGGTACGGGACGCGGTCTCCGGGCTGCGGACCGAACTGGTCCGGCTGGGCGAGCTGACCTCGGCCGCGGACCAGGGCGCCCGGCTGCTGCCGTCGCTGCTCGGCGCCGACGGCCCCCGCAGTTACCTGCTCGTCTCGCAGAACCCGGCCGAGCTGCGGGCCACCGGCGGCATGTTCGGCGCGTACGCCGTGCTACGGGCCGAGGGCGGCCGGATCCGGATGTCCGGCCAGAAGAGCGCGAGCAGCCTCGCGTCGTTCACGCCGCCGCTGCCGGTGAGCCGGGAGGTGCGGAACCTCTGGAAAGACCTCCCCGGGACGTACCCGGCGGACGTCAACCTCAGCCCGGACTTCCCGACGGCGGCGGCGCTGTACCGGGAGATGGTCCGCCGGCGCACCGGCACCGAGGTGGACGGCGTGCTCGCGGTGGATCCGCTGGTGCTGTCGTATCTCCTCGGCGTGATCGGGCCGGTGTCCGTGCCGGACCAGCCGAGCCTGGCCGGCAGCACCGTGGTCCGGACGCTGCTCAGCGACGCCTACCGGACGCTCGACACCAAGGCGCAGGACGCCTTCTTCGCGCGGGCGGCGTCGGCGGTGTTCGACGCCCTCTTCACGAAAGCCGTGAATCCTCGGGCTCTTTTGACCGTTTTCAACCGTTCCATCACCGAACGCCGGATATTGTTCTGGAGTGCCCATCCCACGGAGCAGCGCGTCCTCGGCGACAGCCGGTTGGCCGGGAAGCTCCGCGAGAAGGACACCGTGCCCACTGTCGGCGTGTTCCTCAACGACGGCAGCGGCGCGAAGCTCGGCTACTACCTGAGGTTCTCGGCAACCGTGACGGTCGGCGACTGCCAGCCGGAAGGACGCCGCGAACTGCGGCTACGGGTCACGGTCCACTCGACCGTCCCGCGGTCGGGCCTGTCCGAGTCGGTCACCGGCCTCGCCCTCTCCGGCGATCCGTACACCGCCCGCACCTTCGTGTCGGTGTACACCCCGACCGGAGGGGCGGTGCTCGGCGGCCAGCTGGACGGCAAGGACACCGCGATGGGCAGCGGGACCGCCGGTAGCCGCCAGGTGACCGTGGCGAACGTGGAGGTCAAGCCGGGTCGGACCCGGACCCTCGACATCACCCTGCTCACCGGCAAGACGAGCGCCGGCACTGCCGAGCTGGTGCTCACACCAACCGTCACCCCATGGACCACCCAAGTTGTTACCGCACCAAGCTGTGATCAGTAGGAGGGAATCCATCATGCGGCTATCCCGCATCATCATGGCGTTCACGGTCGGCCTGGCCGTGGCGGCCGTGCCGACCGCGGCCGGCGCGGCACAGCCGCAACCGCCCGTGTACCCGCCGACGGAAGTGTCGCTGACCATCAAGCCGCCGGCCATCCGTCTCGGCGGAACCTTCACCCTGAAGGGCACGGGCTTCGCGCCCGGCGAGGTCAAGATCGACGTGGAGATCAGCGGCAACCCCAACGCGGCACCCGCCCAGGGGACGGTCCGCCGCAGCGACGGCAGCGCCGTCGCGATGAGCGCGGTGGCCTACCAGCAGCCGCAGCCGGCGCCGACCACGTTCACCGTGACGGCGCTCGGCGACGGCACCTTCACCATCACCTACACGCCCAGCCGGACCGGGCGGCACCACTTCACCGCCACCCAGGGGAATCGAGCGGACGATGCCACGGGCATCGTCCTGCCGGCTCGACCGGACCGGCCGGGGCGGCCGGGCGGCGGCAACCTGCCGGTGACCGGTGACAGCCTCGGCACCCCGCTGAAGCTCGGCGGTGGCCTGGCCGGTGCGGGCGCGGTGCTGGTGCTGCTCTCGCTGGCCTGGCGTCGGCGCGGCCGCTTCGGGATCGGCTCCCGCTGATCCTGCCGCACCCCGGGCAACGCCCGGACCGTTCGTGAAGGTGCCCGCCGGACCACGGCCGGCGGGCACCTTCACGCCTGCCGCTCCCCGACGCCGGCACAATGACCGGATGGACCCGACGCAGCCGTGGACGGACCGCACGGGCCTGCTGGTGCTGCCCGGCGGCGCCACCGTACGCGGGCGGCGGATCGCCGCCCCCGCCGCGCCCGCCGACTTCGCCCTGCTGCTGGCGCCCGGTCCGGAGCCGGCCTGGCCGGCCCGCCGGATCCGCTGGCCCGACTTCTGGGTGCCGCGCGACCGCGCCGACGCGCTCGACGCGCTGCGGGAGGCGTGGCGCCGCGCGTACGCGGGCGAGCGGGTCGAGGTCGCCTGCCACGGCGGCGTGGGACGGACCGGCACGGCCCTCGCCGCCCTGGCCGTCCTCGACGGGCTCGGCCCCGAGCCGGCGGTGACCTGGGTCCGGGCGGGCTACCACCCGCGAGCGGTGGAGACCCCGTGGCAGCGCCGGTGGCTGCGCGGCGTCCGCTGAGCCGCTCGGTAGGGTGCCTCTTCATGAGAGTCCGGGCCCTGGCCGCCACCACCGTCCTCGCCCTGCTCGTCACCGGGGCGCCGGCCCCGACGCAGGCGGCGCCGCCGGTGACCGCCGCCCCCGCGGCGGCGGTGCCCTGCCCGCGGCTGCCGGCGCCGAAGGCGACCCGCCCGCCGCGCCCCACCCCGCCGCCGTCCGTGCCCGGGGACCAGGCCGTCGGCGGTGACGCGCTGGCCACGGCGGGCCTGGTGACGGCGCCCGGCAGCCCGGCGCCCCCGGCGGTCACGGCCACCACCTGGCTGGTCGCCGACCTGGACACCGGCGCCGTCCTCGGCGCCTGCGGCCCGCACGGGTACGGCATCCCGGCGAGCACCCAGAAGCTGCTGCTCGCGGCCACCCTGCTGAACCGGCTCGACCCGAAGCAGATGGCCGTCGCGACCAGGGCCGACCTGGACATCGAGCGGGGCAGCTCCGCCGTCGGCCTGCTCGTCGGCGGGCGCTACTCGGTGGAGACGCTCTGGCTGGGGCTGCTGCTCCAGTCCGGCAACGACGCGGCGAACATGCTGGCCCGACTCGGCGCCGGCAGCGCCCGTGCCGGTGTCGCCGAGATGAACGCCGAGGCGCGCCGGCTGGGCGCCCGCCAGACGCACGCCGTGACCCCGTCCGGGTTGGACGGCCCGGGGCAGTTCACCAGCGCGTACGACCTGGCCCTGATCGCCCGGGCCTGCTTCGCCGATGCGGCGTTCCGCCGCTACGCGCTCACCGAGCGGACCCAGATCCCCGCCCAGCGGGCGCTCAAGGCGGGCGGTTTCCAGATCCAGAACGAGAACCAGCTGATCTACCGCTACCCGGGTGCCCTGGGCGGCAAGACCGGCTTCACGGAGCTGGCCCGGCACAGCTTCGTCGGCGCGGCTGAGCGCGGCGGCCGGCGGCTCGTGGTCACCCTGCTCGGCGCCGAGTCCCGGCCGGTACGCGGCTGGCAGCAGGGCGCCCAGCTGCTCGACTGGGGCTTCTCGCTGCCCCGGGACGCCTCGGTCGGCCGGCTGGTCGAACCCGGCGAGCTGGACGCCGAGCGGGCCGCCCCGAGCGGCTCGCCGGCGGCGGCCCGCCCGACTCCGCCGCCGGAGTGGCGCGGGCCGGCCGGGACCGCGCTGCGCCGGATGGCCGACGGGGACTGGCAGGTCATCGTCCCCGCCGCCGGCCTGCTCGCCCTCACCGTCGGCGGTCTGGTGGCGGCGCTGGCCGCCCGCCGGGGCCGGTCCCGCCGGGCCGGCCGCCGCCGCGCCTGACCCGGGACCGGGTCCGCCCGCCGCCGCGCTCGCCGTGCGGCCGGGTCCGCCCGACGGGGCGGATCGCGGCGATGCCGCCCGTCCCGGCCGCGGCCGACCATAGGGTCGTCACATGTGCGACACCGGGGCAGCCGTCCGGATGACGGACCCGGCCGCGCGCCCGACCGCCGGTCGCCCGCCCGCCGTCCGCTGACGCCGGCGATGCACCGGACCCACCGTCCGTCACCCGCGCCGGTCCTCGGCCTGCTCCTGTCCGGGGGACTGTTCGCGCTGGTCAGCACCTGGGCGCGGCACCGGCCGCCGGGCCGCTGGGAGCGGGACCTGTTCACGCTGGTGAACAACATCCCCGGCCCGGCCGGCCCGGTGCTGGTGCCGGTCATGCAGCTCGGCGCGTATCCGGCGATCCTGGTCGCGGCGGCGGTCGCGGCGGCGGCCCGGCAGTGGCGGCTGGCCCGGGACCTGCTGCTCGCCGGCAACCTGGCCTACTGGGGGGCCGTGCTGGCCAAGCTCCTGGTGGCCCGGGCCCGACCGACCGCCTTCCTGGTCGACATACGGCTCCACGAGGCCGTCACCGGGCGGTACGGCTACCCGTCCGGGCACGTGGCGGTGGCGACCGCGCTCGTGGCGGTCCTCGACCCGGTGCTGCCCCGGCGGGTCCGCCCGCTCGCCTGGCTCGCGGTGGCCACCGTCGGGACGGCCCGGGTCTACGTGGGCGCCCACCTGCCGGTCGACGTGCTGGGCGGGCTCCTGGTCGGCTGGTTCACGGCGAGCCTCACCCGGATCATCGTCGGTGACGTGGGGCCGGGCGGCACGGCGGGGCGACTGCGGCAGGTGCTCCTCGGCCGCGGCATCGAGGCGGTCGGGTTGACCCCGGTCCGGGGCGACGCCCGGGGCTCCCGGCCGTTTCGGGTCACCACCGAGGACGGCACGTGTCTCTTCGTGAAGGTGACCGGGGGCAGGCAGCGCGACGCCGACTGGCTCTACAAGCTCTACCGCCGGGTGCGCTACCGCGGGATCGCCGACGAACCGCCGTACGTGACCGCCAAGCAGAAGAACGAGCACGAGGCGTACCTCCTGCTGCGCGCCGAGCGGGCCGGGGTGCGGACGCCGCGCCTGGTCACCACCGCCACCGACCCGGCCGGGGACGCGCTGCTGGTACAGGAGTTCGTGCCGGGCCGGCCGCTCGACGCGCTGGACCCGGCCGAACTCGGCCCGGACCTGCTCGACGACGTCTGCCGGCAGGTGGCCCGCCTGCACCGGGCCGGCCTGGCCCACCGCGACCTGCGGGCGGCCAACGTGCTGGCCGCGGACTCCACCGCCTGGCTGGTCGACCTCGGCTTCGGCACCGACGAGGCCACGGCCGAACAGCAGGCACGTGACCTGGTGGAACTCCTGGTCACGCTGGCGACGCTGGCGGGCGTACGACCGGCGGTGGCGGCCGCAGTCGGGCAGCTCGGCGCCGGCGCGGTGGCGGACAGCCTGCCGTGGCTCCAGCCCGCGCTGCTGTCCCGCGCCGGCCGGGCGCTCGCCGACCGCCGGCCCGGCCTGCTCGACGACCTGCACGACGAGATCGCCCGCCGCTGCCCCGGCCGGCCCGACCGCCTCGCCCGGGTCGTCCGGATCACCCGCCGGGACGTGTTCCTGCTCGTCATGCTCGGCCTGTTGGTGCACTTCCTGCTGCCGCAGCTCGGCCAGGTACGCGCCGCCCTGCACGCGGTGGTCCACGCCGATCCCCTCGCGGTGACCGGAACGCTGCTCGCCTCGGCCGCCACCTACCTGCTGAGCGCGATGGCGCTCCGGCTCGCCGCCGCCGGGCGGGTGCCGCTCCGCCGGACGGTGGCGGTCCAGGTGGCCGCCTCGTTCGTCAACCGGCTCGCACCGGGCGCGCTCGGCGGCGCCGCGCTGAGCATCCGCTACCTGCGCCAGCAGGGCCTGCCCGTACCGGCGGCGGCCACCACGGTCGCCGTGGACCGGGCCGCCGGGGTGCTCGGGGTGCTGCTCCTGCTTCCGGTCCTGCTGCCGTTCGCCCGGGGCACCCGTCGGCACCTGGTGAACGCCGTCACCGGGCGGGGCCTGACGGTGCTGCTGATCGCGCTCGGGGTGCTGCTGGTCGGCGCCGTGGCCCTCGCCGTACCCCGGTGGCGGGCCTGGCTGCGCGCGGCCCGGCGGCAGGCCGCGGACGCCCTGCGCGCGTTGGTCCGCGGTGGCCGGATCCTGCCGCTGCTGAGCGTCAGCGTGGCGCTCACGCTCGCCTACGGGGCCGCGCTGTACCTGGCGCTGCTCGCCGTCGGCCTGCCGGCCGACCCGGCGCTGGTCGCGCCCGTGGTGCTGGTGTGCGTGGTGGGGGAGGGGGTGTCGACGGCCGCGCCGACCCCGGGCGGGTTGGGCGCCACCGAGGCGGCCCTGGTCTCCGGCCTGCTGCTCTACGGCGTTGCGGTGAACACCGCCGTCGCCGGGGTGCTGGTCTACCGGCTCGCCACGTTCTGGCTGCCGGTGCTGCCCGGGTACGCGGCGTTGCGCCTGCTCGTCCGCCGTGGGGCCGTGTGATCGCCCGGGTCAGGCGACCGGCTGCCCGACGGACCCCGGACGGACCGGTTCGCCGCGTGCCGGGCCCGGTTCGGGCACCCGCAGCCCGACCCGTGCGCCCCCGTCCGGGCCGGCGCCGATGATGAGCCGCCCGCCGAGCGCACCGACCACCGCCCGTACGCTGGCCAGGCCCAGCCCGGTGCCGGTGGCGGTCTGGCGCCCCGGCCGCCCGGCGAGCAGGTCGGCGACCGCCTCCGGCCCGATGCCCGTCCCCGAGTCCACCACCTCCACCGTCCACCCGGTGGCGTCCCGGTGGCCCCGCAGCGCGACCCGGTCTCCGGGGCCGGTGAACTTCACCGCGTTCTCGATGAGGCAGTCCAGCGCGGTCTCCAGCCGCTCCGGATTGACCCGCGTCAGCCCGATCGCGGAGCGGCAGGACCAGTCCCGGTCCGCCGCGGGCGTCCAGCGGCGTACGATCCGGGCCAGCTCGGCGTCGAGGTCGACCGGACGGACCGGGTGCTGCTCCTCCAGCTGCATCAGGGTTACCAGGCGGTGCGCGATCCGGGTCGCCTTGTCCAGCTCGTCGAGGACCACCCCGGTGTCCTCCACGGTGGTCCGGTCGTCGTGGGTGCTGCGCAGCAGCTCGGTGTAGCCGCGGGCGATGGTCAGCGGCGTCCGCAGCTCGTGCGAGGCGAGCCGCACCAGCAGCTCCTGCCGGTGCGCCCGGTCCCGCTCGGCGGCGCCGATGCGGCGCATCTCCTGCAACAGCACGTGCCGGCGGTGCACGTGCCAGGCCATCACGATGAAGATCGTCGCCATCAGCGGCTCCTCGGCGGTCTCCTCCCAGCGGATCTCGCCGGCCGCCGCGTGGTGGGCCAGGATCACGCCCGTGGTCGTGGTCACCGCGAGCAGCGCGGCCACCATCCAGGACAACCGCCAGGTGGTGAAGCCGTAGACCAGGGCCAGGCTGATCCAGACCAGGTGGAACGGCACCGTCTCCTGTCCGGGCAGGAACCACATCAACACCACGTTGACCGCGGCGAAGAGGCTCCAGACGAGGGCCAGCAGCCGCTCAGTCGACGGAGTACGCATAGCCCACGCCGCGGACGGTCTCGATCCGGTCGGGCCGGCCGAGTCGGCCGCGCAGCCGGCGGACGGACACGTCGACCACGTTGCTGCCCGGGTCGAAGTTCAGGCCCCACACGTCGGCCAGCAGCTCCTCCCGGCTGCACGGTCGGCCCGCCCGGCTCATCAGGTGCTGCAACAGCAGGAACTCCCGCAGCGGCAGGTCCACGTTCACCCCGCGCACGGTGGTCCGTCGCCGGTGCAGGTCCAGTTGCACCGGACCGACCCGCAGCCACCGCGCGGCGTCACCGCCCGGCGCCCCGCGCATCCGGGCGCGTACCCGGGCCAGCAGTTCGGCCACCGCGAACGGCTTGCCCAGGAAGTCCGCCGCGCCCGCCTCCAGCACCGCGACCCGGGTGCTGATCTCGGGCACCGCGGACAGCACCAGCACCCGCTGGTCGGGCCGCTGTTCCAGTAGCCGGTCCAGCACCTGGCGACCGTCCAGGCCAGGCAGCATGAGATCCAGTACGACCAGGTCGAAGTCCCGGCGCAGCGCGGCGTCCAGGCCGGCCGACCCGGACGCGGCGCGTTCGGTCAGCAGGCCACCGCCCTCCAGCGCGCGGGTGACCAGCCGGCCGATCCGTTCATCGTCCTCGATCACCAGTACTCGTCCCACCGTGCCCCCACAGACCTCGGCGACTTTCTGGTGCCTTTATGAAGCCCCTTCCTCCTGATTCACGCCACAGCCGAACGGGGTGCATTGCTGTCGCCGTTCCGACACGCGGCGTCGCCGGCCGGATGACGGACGGATGACGGCGTCGTCATAAACGGTCATCGGCGCCCCGGCGCCGCCCATGCTCGGCACCAGCCCGGCTGCGTACCGCACGCGGCCGTTCTCCGCTGACCGAGGGGGTGAGGGCATGCCGCGTCGTTCCGTCTGGCCGCGCTGGTTCGTGTCCGCCAGTTGCCTGCTGCTCGTCGGGTTCGTGGTGCCACCGGGCCCGGCCGCCGCCGAGCCGGCCACGGGCGCGGTCACCCTGGCGGTGGTCAGCGCCCGTACCGTCGAGCCAGAGATCCAGCAGGGCGGCCCGGTGACCGACTACCGCTGGATGATCACCGCGGACGACACCGGCGACCCGCACGACGCGCTCGAGCACTGCCTGCCCGCCCGGGCCGGGGTGGCCAGCGGGCCCGACTTCGCCGACCACTGCCGCTGGCCGTCCATCCGCAACACCCCGGGCGCGGTGCCGGTGGTCGCCCAGGGCGACCAGGACACCCTCTCCGCGGGTACGGCGCTGGACGGCCTGCCCGCCGGCCGCTACCTGATCTCGGTGACCGCCGACGGCTACAAGATCGACGGTGAGCACTTCACGGTCACCGCGGGGCGGACCGGTGCGGTGACCGTCGCCATGCAGCCGTACCCGCTGCCGCTCGGCACGGTCCGGCTGCGGATCTTCGAGGACAGCGTCCCGGTCGACGGCACCTACGAGGTGGGCGCCGAACGCGGGCTCGCCGGCTTCACCGCCCACCTTGCCGACGTGATGGGTGAGGTGACGGTCGACTACTACGGCAACCCGCTCTGCACCGAGTACCGGCACGCCGCGCCGGACGCCACCCACCCCGCCGGTCAGGTCCTCTTCGCCGACGGCCGGCCGGTCATCGCCCGGGAGTCCACCGGCTGCCGCAGCGACGCGGCGGGCGACATCGTCATCCCCAACCTCGGCCCCGACCGGTACGCGGCCTCGGTGGTCGCGCCCGGCGGACAGACCTGGGTGCAGACGACCACCCTGGAGGGTGGCCACGACTGGGACGTCTGGGTGCAGGAGGCCGACACCGGCTACGACACCGAGCAGAGCCTGGGCGGTGAGCCGGTGCCGTACGTCGACTTCGGGTTCGTCGCTCCGAAGCCGCTCACCGGCACCGCCGCCGGTGCGGTCACCGGGACGGTCGTGCAGGCGTACACCTACGTGGGCGGTCAGGGCGGCGTCACGCTGCCGGCCGACGGGGTGGCCGGGGCGAAGATCGCCGGCCCGATCGCCCGGCCCTGGGTGGCCCTGTCCGACCTGGGCGACGGCGACCGGATGATCTACCTGGACCGGGGCGCCGCCGACGGCTCGTTCCGGATCCCGCACGTCCCCGACGGCGACTACCAGCTGACCCTCTGGGACGGCCCGCAGGAGATGCTGCTGGACTCGTTCAACGTCACAGTCAGCGGCGGGAAGACCGTCGACATCGGCGCGAAGCCGCTGGTCGGCTGGTTCACCGAGATCACCGGCACGGTCTTCGTCGACACCAACGGCAACGGCCGGCGGGACCCGGGGGAGAGCGGCGTGCCGCGCTTCCCCGTGGTGCTCAAGGAGCGTGACAACTCCCTGATGGACCAGGCCACCAACAGCGTGGTCACCGACAGCGCCGGCCACTACGCCATCAAGGAGGCGTACCCGCTGACCAAGTGGCTGGTGCTGGAGGCGTTCAACACCCGCTACAAGACGACCGGCATCACCTACCAGGCGCCGAACGAACCCGAACCCACCACCCTGCTCGGCGCGGCCGTCGACGTGGACGTGCTGCCCATCATCGGGCTCTCCGGCCGGGTGGACTGGGGCGTACAGCCCTACCAGGGCGCGGAGAACGGTGGCATCGCGGGCACCGTCACCTACGACACCACCCGCAACGAGCTGGACCCGGCGAACGCGGCCACCGAGCCGTACCAGCCGGGCATCCCCGGCATCAAAGTCCGCCTGTTCGCGGTGGTCCGGGACGCCGACGGCAACCCGGTACGCGAGGCGGACGGGTCGCTGAGGAAGGGCCCGGAACTCAACGACGCGTACACCTCGGAGACCTGGCAGCCGGGCCGGGGCTGCACCGCCCGGATGTTCGACGGGCGCCCGCTCACCGACCAGCTCGCCCTGCCGGACTTCGGCCGGGAGGCGGACCAGATGTGCGTCGAGGCCCCGATGATGGGCTTCCAGGCGGCGCCGACCGACAACGACCCGACCAACTTCGGGCAGACCGTCAACGGCAACTACGCCTTCGCCGACTCCACGCTCAACCTGATCCCGCCGGGCGACCCGGCCAACCCGGGAGCGGACCACGACCTGCCGCTGTACGCGCCGCTGCCCGACGGGCAGACCCAGCCGCTGACACCGGACGACTACCTGGTCAGCGTGGAGAGCCCGGACAACCCGGTCGGCGGCGGCCCGATGTACCAGCCCACCCGCGAGGAGGACGTCAACGTCTTCGACGGCGACGGCTTCCTGCCCCAGGAGAACTTCCCGCCCGCGGCCGACCAGGCCGCCGAGCAGCCGGCACCGCCCGACCCGCAGCCCGACCCGGGCGAGCCGCCGTCGCAGGGCAACGGCATCACCTCGGCCTGCGCCGGGGCACTGCACACCGTGCACGTCACCGACCCCGGTTTCGTCGACGGCGGCGGCAGCCCGTTCGAGGGCCAGCGGCGCCCGCTCTGCGACACCAAGCTCGTCGAGGTCCGCGGCGGGCAGGCCACCGCCCCCAACTTCAACCTGTTCACCCCGGTGCCGCTGCCCACCCACTTCTGGGGCCTGGTGATCAACGACCTGGGGCTGACCCACGACCGGCGCAGCGCCAACTACGGCGAGGCCGAGGGCATCCCGAACCTCCCCGTCGGCCTGTACGACTGGGCCGGCCGCCTGGTGGACACCGTGGACACCGACTTCAACGGCATGTACGAGGCCATCGAGCCGTCCACCAGCACCTACAACTGCCCCCTGCCGGCCGGCCCGTGCCCGAACATGTACCGCTTCGTCGGCAACGACCCCGGCCAGCCGGGCCACCTCAACGGCAACTACAACCCGCGCTACCGGACCATCGCCACCAACTTCCAGGCATGGCCCGGCCTCTACACGGTCACCGACACCGCGCCCACCGCGGTCGCGGCCGTCGGCATCTCACCCGGCTCCGGTCAGCTGGGTGCGGTGCAGTGCGACCCGGCCGGGGACGTCCCCCAGCTCTTCGCGGTCTCCCGGCCGTTCCTGCGCCGCACCGACACCGACCGCCGGGTGACCATCACCGGCACCGGGTTCGGCGCCCGCGGCCCGGGCAGCGCGGTCGTCCTCGACTCCGCCGGCACCGACCCCACGGTGACCGTCACCTCCTGGTCCGACCGGAAGATCGAGGTCACCGTGACCGGCGGCTCGGTCGGTCCGGCCGAGCTTCGGGTGACCGCCGCCAACGGACGGACGACCACCAATGGCCTCACCTTCCAGCTCCTCGGCGCCACCACCGGCGCCGGCCTCGGCGGCGCGGCCAACCCGCGGCTGTTCCAGGTCAAGCCGCCCGCGTGGGCGGTGCGTACCGGGGAGACCACCTACGGCACGGTGCAGTCGGCGCTGGAGGCGGCGGCCGCCGCCCGTGGCATCGCGGTGGTCGCGGTCTGGCCGAACACCCCCGGGCCGGACAACCCCGCCGGCGCCTACTACGAGAACGTGGTCGTGCACTCGTCGGTCCGCCTCCAGGGCGTCGGCCCGGGCGGCCGGTACGCCGACAACACCACGGTCGCCGGGTCGACCCTCGACGGCCGGGCGTTCGGCATCGACAACCCGACCGGCACGGCCTGGCTGAACCTGGTCGGCTCCCTGCCGCACCTCGGCCCGGCGTCGGTGCCCGACGGCGCGGTGGTGACCGTGCTGGCCCGGTCCGGTCAGTTCGGCGCCGACAACCCCGTCACGATCGACGGCTTCCGGATCACCGGCGGCAACCAGTCGGACTTCGCCGGCAACGTCAACGACGTCACCGGTGGCGTGACGACGCCGTACGGGGCGCCCGGCGCGGTGGTCACCCAGGGGGGCGGCGTCTACCTGCACGCCGGCGCGGACTACACCCGGATCACCGACAATGTCATCGTCGGCAACAGCGGCTCCTACGGCGGCGCGATCCGGGTCGGCACCCCGTACCTGAACACCGGCAACGACCACGTGAGCATCTCCCGCAACCAGATCCGCGACAACGGCGGCACCAACCTGGCCGGCGGGATCGGCATCTTCGCCGGCAGCAACGTGTACTCGGTGGACCACAACGCCATCTGCGGCAACTTCTCGGCCGAGTACGGCGGTGGTGTCAGCCACTACGGCCAGTCCTACAACGGCCGGATCGCCGCCAACCGGATCTGGCTCAACCAGTCCTACGACGAGGCCGGCGGCATCATGGTGGCCGGGGAACTGCCGTCGGACCCGGCGAAGCTGTCGCCCGGCTCCGGTGCCGTGACGATCGACGCCAACGTGGTGGAGGCGAACCTCGCCAACGACGACGGCGGCGGCATCCGGCTGCTCCAGGCGGGCCGGGCGCCGATCTCGGTGACGAACAACATGGTGGTGGACAACATCTCCACGCACGAGGGCGCGGGTGTGGCGCTCGACGACGCCGCGGACGTCCGGATGGTCAACAACACGGTCGCCGGCAACATCACCACTGCGACCGCCGCCACCAGCAACGGCCGGGCGGCTCCCGCCGGCCTCTCCACCACCGCCAACAGCGACCAGCTCCAGGCCACGCTTCCGGCCGGCTCGCCCACCTTCAGCAAGCCGAAGCTGTTCAACAACGTCTTCTGGGACAACCGGGCCGGGGAGTGGAACGGCGTCCGGGTCACCGGCATCGGGGCCGCCGACGCACCCGCCGGGGAACCGGTGCGGCACTGGGACATGGGCTCCGCCGACGGCGTGGGCCCGCTGACCCCGACCAACTCGGTGCTCCAGGACACCACCGGCACCACGCCGAGCGGCACCAACCGGGTGGGCCTCGACCCGGCCTTCCGCAGCCCATTCCCGGTGTCGGTGCAGGTCCTGACCTCGCGCACCTTCCCGTCGTTCCGCCAGGCGGTGATCGTGCTCCAGCAGGTCCCGCTCACACAGATGGGCGACTGGCACCTGGCCGGGGCCGGCTCGCCGGCCAACGGCCTCGGCGTGGTCTCCCGCACCTACGGCCCCCTCACCCTCACCGCGCCGAGGGTCGACATCGACGGCCAGCCGCGCAGCACCACGCGGCCGGACGCCGGCGCCGACGAACTGCCCTGACCGTCCGCGGGCGGCCGGCCCACGCCGGCCGTCCGCGGACCCTGCCCGTCCCATCCACCGAGGAGGAGATCGTGACCGATCCCGTACGGCAGCCGAGCATCAGCCGGCGCGCCCTGCTGGCCGGCGTCACCGGTCTGGGCACCTGGGCGGTCCTGCCGGAGCGCGGCTCCGACGCCCAGCTCCGACGCCCGGCCGCGGTGCTGCCCCGCGCGGTCCCGAACCCGACCGCGACCCTGCACCTGGCCGCCACCGACGGCTGGGTCTCCATGCCGCAGGGCGCCCCGCCGATCAGCCCGTTCTGGCCCGATCCGCTCGCTCCGCCCGGCGCCGACCTCTACGTCTTCGGCTTCCGCGACGTCACCGGTCTGTCCGCCACCGAGGTCACCGCCCAACGCGGCAAGGCGCAGATCAGCGCCCCGCTGCTCGGCTTCGACCAGGAGACCGACATCAGGATCACGCTGACCAATCTCGGCCTGTCGGTCCGCCCCGACCTCACCGACGGGCACACCGTGCACTGGCACGGCTTCCGCAACGCCATCCCGCTCTTCGACGGCGTCCCGGAGCTGTCCATCTCGGTGCCGATCGGCCGCGACTTCACCTACTTCTACCGCCCGCACGACGCCGGCACCTACATGTACCACTGCCACTTCGAGGACGTCGAGCACGTGCAGATGGGCATGACCGGGATCGTCTACGTCCGCCCCGCGCAGAACGCCGGCACCGCCGACGTGCCGCCCGGGAAGTACGCCTACAACGACGGCGACGGCACCACCCGGTACGACCGGGAATTCGCGCTGATGCTCACCGAGGTGTGGGCCGAGGCGCACTACCGGGACGCGCACATCCAGACCACCGACTGGACCGACTACAAGCCGTCCTTCTTCGCCTTCAACGGCCGCTGCCACCCCGACACCCTGGCACCGAACGGCGACCCGATGAGCGCCGCCGCCGGCCGGCTGCGCTACCAGCCGATCTCCTCGCTGATCACCGCGAACGCCGGGGAACGGGTGCTGCTGCGGCTGGCCAACCTCGGCTACCAGAACCACACCGTGACCGTGGACGGCGTCGACCTGCTGGTGGTCGGCAAGGACGCCGCGCTCCTGCGGGGCCGCGACGGCAGTGCCGAGTACCAGGTGACCAACACCGTCCAGATCGGGCCGGGGGAGAGCCGGGACGTCATCTTCACCGCGCCCGGCCCCGGCACGTACCTGCTCTACGACCGCGACCTGATGTCGCTGGCGAACGCCGGCGGCGGACGGGGCGGGCAGCTGACCGAGATCCGGGTCTCGCCGCCGGGCACCCTGCCGGCACAGATCCGGGCGAACGCCTGAGATGGGGGTTCCGATGCTTCGTCTCGACCGCGGCCGTTGGAAGCGGCTCGGCGCCGTGCCGCTCGTCGCGGCCATCGTCGCCGTGCTCGTCGTTCCCGGTCCGAGCCAGTCGGCCGCCAGCCCGCCCGCCGGCCTGGAGTGCCTCACCGCCGGCGACAACGCCTTCGACCTGACGGCCACCGGCGGGTACGCGGCCATGCCCGACGGCAACACCATCTACATGTGGAGCTACGCGGCCGGCGGCGGCGCCTTCCAGCTCCCCGGCCCGACGCTCTGTGTCACCTCCGGGGTGAAGGTGACCGTGGTGCTGCACAACAGCCTGCCGGAGCCCACCTCGATCACCTTCCCCGGCCAGGTCCAGGTGCTCGCCGACGGGCAGCCGGCCCAGCCGGAGACCGACGCCGCCGGCACCCTCACCTCGCTGACCACCACGGCCGCCGCCACCACCGGCTCGGTCACCTACACCTTCACGGCCGGCCCGCCGGGAACCTACCTCTACGAGTCCGGCACGGACGCCCAGAAGCAGGTGCAGATGGGCCTCTACGGCGCCCTCGTGGTCCGCCCTTCCGGCCACCCTGAGCGGGAGAACGACCGGGCCGACTCGGCGTTCGACCCCGACCGCGAGTACCTCTACCTGCTCGGCGAGATCGATCCGGACCTGCACCTCGCCGTCGAGCGGAAGCGGGCCTACGACTTCACGCGCTACAAGGCCCGCTACTTCACCATCAACGGCCGCAGCATGCCGGACACCATCGCGCCCAACCACGCCGACTGGCTGCCCGCCCAGCCGTACGGGGCGCTCATCCACATCCGCCCGTACGACCCGGTGGGCAACCCGAAGCCGGCGCTGATCCGCTACCTCAACGCCGGCTCGGTGAGCTACCCGTTCCACCCGCACGGCAGCGACGAGCAGCTCATCGCCCGCGACGGCCGGCCCGCGCAGGGCCCCGGCGGACAGGACCTGTCGTACTCCAACTTCCTCATCGACGTGGCACCCGGGCAGACCGTGGACACGCTGATGATCTGGAAGGACGCCGAGCACTGGGACCCGCAGGGCAACCCGATCCCGGTGCCGCTGCCCTCGTTGCAGGACCAGATCGTCGGCCCCGGACCGGAGACCTGGTTCGCGGAGAACCCGTACCTCGGCGGCGAGCCGGGCGAGCTGCCGCCCGGCGTGGTGCAGAACAACCAGTGCGGCGAGTACTACCACGTCGCGCACAGCCACGCGCTGGAACAGGCCACCAACTACGGGGCGAGCTTCGGCGGAATGATGACGCTGATCCGCATCGACCCGCCCGCCGGATGCCCGGCGTGATCAGGCAGGGGAGGGCGACGATGACACTGACCCGTACGCCTCGGCTGGTCGCCGGGGTCGCGGCCGCGCTGCTGGCCCTCGGCCCGGCCCCGGCGCACGCCGCGGCGCCGCACACGGCTCCCGCCGGGCGGGCGCCGGCCACCCTCGCCGGGGAGCCGGCCCCGCCGCAGGGCCCGCTGCCGCAGACCGGCTGCCAGCTCGCCGGCGGCGCCGCCAGCTGCGAGCTGTGGGCCAAGCCGGGCTCGGTGGTGCTGCCCGGCGCCGCCACACCGGTGCCGATCTGGGGCTTCGCCCCGACCGACGCCGCCCCGGCCACCCTGCCCGGGCCGGTGCTCGTGGTCGACCAGGGCTCCCGGGTGACGATCACCGTACACAACGGACTCGCCGACGACCTGGCGCTGGCCCTCCCGGCGGTCACCGGGCTCGCCCCGGACCGCACCGGCGCCGCACCCGGCGGCACCCGCAGCTACACGTTCACCGCGTCCCGCCCCGGCACCTACCTCTACGAGGCCGGGCACACCGCGCTCGGCCCCCGGCAGGTCGCCATGGGCCTGGTCGGCGCGCTGGTGGTCCGCGTTCCCGCCGTCGGCGGCCGGCCCAGCGCGTACGGGGACGGCGCCTCCGTCTACGACGACGAGGCGGTGCTGGTGCTCACCGAGGTCGACCCGGCCTTCAACGCGGCACCGCGCACCTACGACCTGCGCGCCTACGCGCCGGCGTACCGGCTGATCAACGGCAAGGCGTTCCCGGAGACCGATGTGGTCGCCACCGACGTCGGCCGCCGGGTGCTCCTGCGCTACGTCGCCGCCGGGCTCCAGCCGCACCCGATGACCCTGCTCGGGCTGGACCAGTCGGTGGTCGGCCAGGAAGCCCGGCCGGCCGCGTACCCGGAGGCGGCGGTGACCGTGCCGCTGCAACCGGGGCAGGCGGTCGACGCGGTGGTCGCCGTGCCGGCCGGCCCGGACGGACGTCGCTTCGCGCTGCTGGAGTCCGGCGGGCGGCTCAACAACGCCGGCCAGCGCTACGGCGCCACGGTCACCGGGGTGAGCCCTCAGCAGGCGTTCGGCGGCATGCTCACCTTCCTGGACACCAACCCGCCGCCGGTCAGCGGCGACCACGCCGGCCCGACCGCGGCGAACGTCCGGGCCACCCCGAATCCGGCCAGCGTGCGCGACGCCGTGACCGTCACGGCGGACTTCACCGACGCCCGCAACGGCAACTCGGTGGTGGACCGGGCCGAGGTGGTCGTCGACGACCTGCGGGTCGCCGAGGGCACCGGCATCCCGTTCACCGCCGCCGGCTTCGGCGCCGGTCCCACCGTCACCGGGGCCACCGCCGCCCTTCCGGCCGACCTGCTCACCACCCTGTCCCAGGGCCGGCACACCATCTGGGTACGCGGCCACGACGCGGCCGGCAACTGGGGCGTGGTGGGCAGCACGACGCTGAACCTCGCGGTCACCGGGGCGGTGACCACCGGGGTCACTCTCAGCCCCAGCCCGACCGCCGGCACCGGCGACGTCGCGGTCTCCGCCACCGGCGACGACCGCGGCCTCGGCGGCACGGTCACCGGGGCCGAGTACTTCCTGGACACCACCGGGGCCAACGGCACCGGCACCCCGCTCACCCTGGGCAGCCCGGGCGCGGCGGTCAGCGCCGAGTCCGGCACGGTGCCCGCCGTGGTGGCCGCGGCACTCGCCGAGGGCCGGCACAGCGTGCTGGTGCACACCCGGGACTCGTTCGGGCTCTGGGGTCCGTACGCCACGGCCGACCTGGTGGTCGACCGCACGGTGCCGACCCTGCTCTCGGCGGCGGTCGACCCGGCCGCCACCGACGGCCGCACCGGATCGGCGTCCGACCCGACCGACCTGCGGATCAACGCCGCGTTCACCGACCCGGCCGGCGGCGGGACCCACTCGGTCATCGCCGGGGCGGAGGGCTTCCTCGACACCGGCGGCGCGGACGGCACCGGCTTCACCTTCGTGGCCCTCGACGGGTCGTTCAACGGCGGCACCGAGAACACGTACGGGTTGCTGCCGCTGAGCGAGCTGACCAGGCTCGCCGACGGCGCCCACCAGGTGCTGGTGCACGCCCGGGACTCGGCCGGCAACTGGGGCCCGCTCGCCGCGGTCGGCTTCGTGCTGGACCGCACCGGGCCGGTGGTCAGCGCGGTCACCGCCGCCCCGAACCCGACCGCCCGGGCGGCGACGCTCACCCTGAGCGCCACCGCCACCGACGCGGCCTCCGCCGTCGCCGCCGCCGAGTGGTACGAGGGCGCCGACCCCGGCGCCGGTCACGGCCATCCGATGACGGTCAGCGGCACCGCCGTCTCCGCCACGGTCGCCCTCAACGGGTTCAGCCGGGGCGCACACACCCTGCGGGTCCGGGCCCGGGACGCGCTGGGCAACTGGGGCGCGGCCGGCAGCGTGACGGTCACCGTGGACCCGCCGAACACGATCTTCGCCGACGCCTTCACCGGCGGCACGAGCGCCTGGTCGCAGGTGAGCGGCACGGTGTCGGTCAGCGGTGGGGAGCTGGTCGCCGGCACCGTCGGCTACGTCGTGGACAACACGCCGGCCGCCGAGCGGACCGTCCACGCCAAGGCCGACGTCATCCTCGGCACCGTCAATCCGCAGACCGCCGTGGTCACCGTCTACCAGCTCCGCAACGCCTCCGGCGGGGCACTGGCGGTGGTGCAGTACCGGCGCAGCAACGGCGTCAACCAGTTCCGGCTGGGGCTGCTGCGGCCGGCCGGCTGGGCGTACACCGGCTGGGTCGCCGCGAGCGGCGGGACCGTACGGCTCGACTGGGCCTCGGCCACCGCCGGTTCGGCCACGCTCAAGGTCGGCGGCGTCACGGTCGGGACGCTGACCGGCGACACCGGCGGCTACACGGTGGAGTCGGCGGCGCTGGGCCTGGTCGCCCGTACCGCCACGACCAGCGGGTCGCTGCGCTTCGACAACTACGCCGCCACCCGCTACACCGCACCCTGACGCCCGGGGGCCGGGCACCCGTCCGGCCCCCATCCTCCCCGAGGAGTCCTGACCATGGTCGCGATCCCGTTCCGCATCCCGCGCCCCCGCCTCGGCCGGCTGGTCCTCGCGCTGCTCGTGCTGGCGCTGGTCGCGGTGTCGATCGTCCGCTTCGGCGGGTACGCCGACGCCCGACAGGGCTACGCCGTCCCGCACGACGGGCAGCTGGAGGCCACCCTCGGCATCCGCTTCACCCAGGCCGCCGTCGTCGGCGACGGCGGCCTGGTAGAGCTGCGCTACGTGGTGCTGGACACCCAGAAGGCGTCGGCCTTCCAGAACGACACGAAGCATCCGCCGCGGCTGCGCAACGAGCGCTCCGGCAAGCTGGCCTGGCGGGCGGCGCTGATGAAGCAGGGCCACGAGCTGCGCCCCGGGCAGAGCTACTACCTGCTCTATCTGAACAACGGCAGCGCGATCAAGCGCGGCGACAAGATCGAGATCACGTCGGGGCAGCGCCGGCTGGCCCACGTGCCGGTGCGGTGACCGTCGTGCGCCGCCGCCTCGGCCGCCTCTTCGCCGTCCTCGCCGTGGCGGGCCTGACCGTGCTGGTCGGGCCCGCGCCGGCGCGGGCGCACGCGTACCTGGCGAGCAGCGCGCCCGCCGACGGCGCGGTGCTCGACCGGGTGCCCGAGACGCTGACCCTGGCCTTCACCGAGCACGTCGAGCTCTCCGCCGCCCGCGTCGCCCTGGTCGACGGGGACGGCCGGCACTGGGCGGTGACCGGGCTGGCGCTGCGCGGCGCGGACGGGGAGCCCGCCACCGAGGACGCCGACACCGAGGAGCCGGTCACCCTGGTCGCCGGCCTGCCCGCCCTCCCGCCGAACACCTACCACGTCTCCTGGCGCACCCTGTCCAGCGACGACCTGCACACCACGAGCGGGACGCTGGTCTTCGGCGTCGGCCGGCAGGTCACCGCCGCCGGCGCCGCCGGCCCGGTCGGCCCCGGCCCGCGGGAGACCGCCGCCCGCGCCGCCGGCCTGCTCGGCCTCGCCGTCCTGCTCGGCGGCGCGGCCCTCACCCTCCTCGCCGGCCGCCGCCGGTCGCCGGGACCGGCGATGGACCGCGCGCTCCGCCGGCGGTTGCTCGTGGCGTCCGCGTACGGGGGTGCAGTGGCGTTGCTCGCCGCGCCGCTGCAACTGGCCATCCAGCTCGCCGGAGCGGCCGGCGGGTGGCGGCTGCTGGCCGACCAGCTCACCGGCGGTCGCTGGCTGCTCCGCGAGGCCGGCACCGCGACCCTGCTCGCGGTCGTGCTTCGCGCCGCCCACCGGCTCCGCGCGGCGCCCGACGCGCGGATCGCACCTGCGGCCGTCGCCGTCGGTCTGGCCGGGGCGCTCGCCGCGACGGCCGGCACCGCGCTGCTCGGCCACGCGGCGGGCAGCCCGGCCCGCACCGCGCTGGTCGGCGGCGTGCACGTCCTCGCGGCCGGGGGCTGGGTCGGCGCCGTGGTGGCCGCCGCGTTCGCCCTGCTCCCCGTGGCCCGCCGCACGGCGGAACGCGCCGCGCAGCTCCGTGCCCTGCTGCGGGCGTTCGCCGCGCTCGCGGTCGGCTGCGTCACCCTGCTCGTGCTGACCGGGCTGTTGCTCACCGGCCCCCAGGTGTCCACGGTGGATGCGCTGCTCGGCTCCCCGTACGGGTTGCTGCTGCTGGCCAAGACCGGGGTGGCCGGGGTGGCCGGCCTGTGGGGTCTGCGGACCGCCCGCCGGCTGCGCCGGGACGACCTGCCCCGCCGGGGCCTGCTCGCCGAGGCCGGGGCGCTCGCGGTCGTCCTCGGCCTGGCCGGCGCCCTGGCCGCCGCCGGGCCCGCCCGGGGGCCCGCCTTCCCGGTGGCCGGCGCCGCCCGGACCGAACCGCAGGTGAGTGGCCAGGTGGCCGACCTCGTCGACACGGTGGCCGTCCGCCCCAACCGCCCCGGGCGCAACATCGTCAGCATCGCGGTCGGGGACACCCGGCGTCCGGCACCTGCCCCGGTGATCGGGGTGTCGCTCCTGCTCACCGGCCCGAACGGGGAGCGGGCCGTGCACCCGGTGACCCGGACCGCCGACGGCTGGGTGGTGGCCGTGGACGACATCCGCACCCCGGGCGCCTGGCGGGTGGGGGTGACCGTGCTCCGCGACGGCCTGCCCCCGGTGACCGACACCCATCCCTGGCTGGTGCCGGCCGGGGAGAGCGCCGCCACCCCGGTACGCGTCTCGGCGACCCCGCTGCGACCGGCGCTGGACCGGTCGGCGTTGGGTCTCGGCGCGGTGGCCGTGGCCGGGCTGGTGCTCGTCGCGGCGCGGTGGTGGCGCCGCCGGCCGACGGAGGGGCGGGACCACGGGCAGCCGTTGCGCGCCGGCGTCCCCGCGCCGGCGGAACAGCCCGATCCGGTCGGGGTCGGCGTGGAGGCGGTCAGGTCCGGGTGACGACGGCGCGGGGTCGGGAAGCCTACCCCGCGCCGCCGTCCCCGTGCTGCGAATCGCCAAGCCGGCGACCCGTTCGGGTCGGCGTGGCTAGCCTCCGGCCATGAGGACCTGGGGACCGCCCGTGGCGCTGGCCGCCGCCCTGCTCGTGCCGGCCTCGCTGCTGCCCGCGCCCGCCACGGCGGCCGCCCGGACGGGCGCGTCCGCGACCCGTGCCGGCCGGCTGCCCGCCGGAGCGCCGCCCTGTCCGAACGTGCCGGCCCCGGCGACCCGGCCTCCGCAGCCGCCGCCCCCCGCCCCTCCCGCCGCGCGGGCCGTCGGCGGCGCCGCCCTGTCCGCCGCCGGGCTGGTCCTGCCGCCGGCCGCGTCCGCGCCGCCAGCGGTGACCGCGACCTCCTGGGTGGTCGCCGACCTGGACAGCGGCGCGGTGCTCGGCGGTTGCGGACCGCACGAGTACGGCGTACCGGCCAGCGTGCAGAAGCTGCTGCTGGCGGCCACCATGCTGCCGAGGCTCGATCCGGACCGCGAGGTGACCGTGACCGCCGAGGACCTGGCCATCGAGCCGGGTAGTTCGGCGGTGGGCCTGGCCGAGGGCGGGCGGTACCGGATCGAGACGATCTGGCTGGGGCTGCTGCTGAAGTCCGGCAACGAGGCGGCCAACGCCCTGGCCCGGCTGGGCGGCGGCCCGGACGGCATGGCCGGGGGCATCCGCGCCATGAACGAGGAGGCCCGGCGGCTGGGCGCGTTGCAGACCCACGCCGTCACGCCGTCCGGGCTGGACGGACCCGGGCAGTTCACCAGCGCGTACGACCTGGCGTTGATCGCCCGGGCCTGCTTCGCCGACCCGGCGTTCCGCCGGTACGCCGCCACCCGCACCGCGCGGATCCCCGCGCAGCCGGCGCTGCGCGAGAAGGCGTTCGAGATTCAGAACGACAACCTGCTGCTCGACCACTACCCGGGCGCGATGGGCGGCAAGACGGGCTTCACCGACCTGGCCCGGCACACGTACGTGGGCGCGGCCGAACGGGGCGGGCGGCGCCTCGTGGTGACCCTGCTCGGCGCGGAGACCCCCACCCAGCGGGGCTGGCAGCAGGGGGCCGCCCTGCTCGACTGGGGCTTCGGCCTGCCGCGGGACGCGACGGTCGGCCGGCTGGTCGAGCCCGGCGAGCTGGACCGCGCCCCCGCGACGCCGACCGGGGCGGCGTCGGCCCTCGCCGGGGGCGCGGGGCTGGCCGGCACCGGTTCCGCGGCCACCGCCCCCTGGCCGGGCGCCGGCCCCTCGATCGCGGTCGGCGTGGTGCTGGTGCTCGGGGGAGCGGTGCTGCTGGCCCGGCGGCGCCGGCACGCCGCGCTCGCCGCCATGCCGCCCGGCGCGCCCCTCGGCGACCCGGGAGTTTCCGACGACGACTGAACGGGCCTACCGGCCGGCGGGGCGGGCGGTGCTGTCCCGCACCACCAGTTCGGTGGCCAGTTCCACCCGCGGCGACTCGAGTTCCTCGCCCTGGGCCAGGCGCAGCACCGTGCGGGCGGCGAGCCGGCCCATCTCCACGAGCGGCTGGCGCACCGTGGTCAGCGGCGGGGAGGCCCACCGGGCCTCCGGCAGGTCGTCGAAGCCGACGATGCTCACGTCGTCGGCCACCCGCAGCCCGCGCCGGCGGACCGCCTCGTAGACCCCGAAGGCCATCTGGTCGCTGGCCGCGAAGATCGCGGTCGGCGGGTCGTCGAGGTCGAGCAGGGTGCTGCCGGCGGTGAAGCCGGAGGCGTGGTAGAAGTCGCCGGGCTCCACGAGCCGGTCGTCCGGCGGCACGCCGGCCGCCTCGAGCGCGGCCCGGTAGCCGTCCAGCCGGGCGCGGCTGCACAGCAGGTGGGTGGGGCCGGCCACGAAGCCGATCCGGCGGTGGCCCAGCCCCAGCAGGTGTTCGGTGGCGGCCAGCCCGCCGGCCCAGTTGGTCGCCCCGATCGCCGGCACGTCCCGGTCGGGCACGCCGGCGGCCGGGTCGACGACCACCACCGGCACGTTGAGCCGGCGCAGCTGGGCGTGCACCGGCGGGGTCAGGTGGGAGGTCACCACGATGACCCCGTCCGAGGCGCGGGCCCGCAGGTTCTGCATCCACTTCCGGGTCCAGGTCGACTCGCTGTGGATCGCCGACACCACGGTGCCCACCCCGACGGCGTGCCCGACGTCCTCCACGCCCCGGATGATCTCCACGGCCCACGGGCTGTCGAGGTCGTTGAAGACCAGGTCGACCAGGTCGGCCCGGCGCACCGTGCGGCTGCCCCGGCGCTGGTAGCCGTGGTGGCGCAGCAGCTCCTCGACCCGTTCCCGGGTGTCCGGCGCGACGTCCGAGCGCCCGTTGAGCACCCGGGACACGGTGGGCACGGAGACACCCGCCTCCCGCGCGATCGCGGTGATGGTCACCCTGGGCTCGTCGTCCGCGTTCACCCGTGTCTCCTTCACCCCGGCCGGAGGTTCCGGCCGCCGACGCCCGGGACGGCGGCCGCGTCCCACCGGCCATCTTGCCGTACGGGTTCGAGCCATGGGCATCACGACCAGCGGCGACGGGAACCCCGGTCCGGCACGATGCCGGCCCGGGGGCCCGGCGGAGGTGGTAGACACGGCAGGGTGGGGACCGGGAGACGGGTGGCAGCGGCCCTGGCCGTGCTGGCCACGGCGCTCGCCGCCGCCTGCCAGCAGCCCGCGCCGCGACCGGCGCCGTCCACCCCGTCCACCCCGTCCACCCCGTCGGCGCCGCCCGCGCCGTCCACCGCACCCGAGCCGTCGGCACGCCCGAGCGGCCCCCGCGCCCCGGCCGACATCGTCGACCTGGCCGCCGTCGACCCGGGCATCCGCACCGACATCCGGTACGCCACCGCGCACAACTTCGTCGGCCGGCCGATCACCGGGTACGCCGAGCCGCGCTGCCTGCTCACCCGCCCGGCCGCGGAGGCGCTGCGCCGGGTGCAGGCCGCCGCCCTGGCGCAGGGCCGCCGCATCAAGGTGTACGACTGCTACCGCCCACAGCGGGCGGTGGACGAGTTCGTCGCCTGGGCGAAGCTCCCCGGCGAGCAGCAGATGAAGGGGGAGTTCTATCCGGACGAGCCGAAGAGCCGGCTCTTCGCCGACGGCTACATCGGGGCGCCGACCGCACACAGCCGGGGGAGCACCCTCGACCTGACGCTGGTCCCGGCGTCCACCCCCGACCAACCGGCGTACGTGCCGGGCCAGCCGTTGACCGCCTGCACCGCGCCGGCCGGGCGGCGCTTCCCGGACAACTCCGTCGACATGGGCACCGGGTTCGACTGCTTCGACCCCCGCGCGCACACCGCCGACGCGCGCGTCACCGGGGCGGCCCGGGACAACCGAAAGCTGCTGAAGCGGCTCATGACCGCGCAGGGCTTCGAGAACTACCCGCGCGAGTGGTGGCACTACCGGTACGTCGACGAGCCGTACCCGGACACGTACTTCGACTTCCCGGTGGCCCGCTCCTCGCTGCGGTGAGCGCCGCTCCGGCGGGGAGCGGCGCCCACCGCGGCGGTCAGAGGATGCCGCGGGCGACGAAGGCGGCCCGGGTCGCGGTCGCGGCCTGGGTGCCGTAGAGGCGCTGCGCGGCGGCCACGGTGGCCAGCGCCGCGTCCCGGAACGTGACGTCCGTGGTGAAGGCGAACTGCGCCTCCACGATCAGGGTGGTGGCGCGGCGGTCGCCGAGTGCGGTGCGGATGTCCCACAGCGCGCGGGACCAGATCTCGCCGTCGGCGTGCACCTCGCCCACCAGGTCGGCGGGGTAGACCTTGGTGCCGTCGAGGCGGCGCAGGCAGTGCGGGGCGGTGCGGGTGTAGGAGACCGAGTCCCAGTCGGCGACGCAGGCCTCCGGGGTCCTCGTCGGCACGCCGGTGGCCCAGCTGGTCACCGCGACCGCCAGGTAGTCGCCGAACGCCTCGCCGATCGCGCCGGACTCCAGCGTGGTGCCGAAGCCGGGCACCTGGCCGTCCTGGACCGAGTGGCCGTACTCGTGGACGATCACCTCGGCGTCCTCGCCGTCGTCCACGCCGCCCTTGCCGAGGGTGATGTTCGCCTTGTCCTCGCGGAAGAACGAGTTGTCGCCGCCGTACTGGTCGATGCGCAGCTCGATCTGCCGCTGGTTGACCGGCCGCAGCGTGCTGCCGAAGCCGAGCGACTGGAGGTACGCCTGGGCGGTGTTCACCCAGTGGTAGCCCATCACCTGCTCGAACTGGTCGGCGTCCCGGTGCCAAACCGGGTAGGCGCCGTCGACCACGCGGGCCGGGGTGCCGGTCTTGCTCTTGACCACCACGTACTTCCCGGTGAGGGTGCCGGAGCCGTCCAGGTTGGTCAGCGGCACCGACCGGTACGCCCCGGCCAGCGCCGGGTAGTCGGCGTCCTTCTGGTCGGTCAGCGACTGGTCGCCGAGCTGCTGGACGGGGTTGGGCGCGAAGACCGTCGCGGTGGCGGTGTGGTCGTAGGTGTCGCCGGCGGCCTGGACGGTCGTGCCGCCGGCCGCCAGCGCCGCGGTGACCGCCGAGGCGACCAGCGCGGAACGTCGGAAGTGGGGGTGCATCATGATCCCTTCGGAGGCGGATCGATGCGCTGAGACTAGGCTCCGCCGGAAGCGCTGCCAAGCAACCACGGGCAGGCCACTGGCCTGCGAGGAGGAACCACGTGGAGACCGAACGGATCGGGCCGCCGCTGCTGGCCGGGGAGCGGGAGACGCTGCGCGCGTTCCTCGACTTCCACCGCGCCACCCTGGCCCTGAAGTGCGAGGGGCTGACCGACGAGGAGCTGCGGCGGCAGTCGTCGCCGCCGTCCACGCTGTCCCTGCTCGGCCTCGTGCGGCACATGGCCGAGGTCGAGCGGACCTGGTTCCGCCGGGTGATCAACGCCGAGGACATCCCGCTCATCTGGTCGGCGACCGGGGACTTCCAGGAGGCGTACGACGCGAGCGCGTCGAGCCGGTCGGAGGCGTTCGAGGCGTGGCAGCGGGAGGTGGAGCACGCCCGCCGCATCGAGCGCGAGGCCGAGTCGCTCGACGTCACCGGCCACCAGGCCCGCTGGGGCGAGGACGTCTCGCTGCGCCTGGTGATGCTGCACATGATGCACGAGTACGCCCGGCACAACGGCCACGCCGACTTCCTCCGCGAGGCCATCGACGGCACCGTCGGCGTGTGACGCGCCCGCGGCCGGGACCTCGGTGCCGGCCGCCGGGTCCTCCGGCCCGGTCCGGAGGTGCGGCGCGCCGGCTCAGCCCTGGCGGGGCAGCGGCAGCCAGGCCAGCACGTCCTGGATCTTCGCGTCCCAGTACGCCCAGTCGTGGTCGCCGGGGGAGAAGTCCACGGTAACCGGTACGCCCCGGCGGCGCGCCGTCTCCACGAAGCGGGTGTTGTCCTCGTACAGGAAGTCCTCGGTGCCGCAGGCCACGTAGAGCGCCGGCAGGTCGTCGCCGGCCCGCTCCAGCAGCGCCACCGTGTCGTCGTCCGGCCCGGCCACCTCCCGATCGCCCCACACGGTGTTCCAGACGGCGGGGTCGAGGGGGCTGGTCGGGTGGTGGCGTCGGCGGGCGACGTCGAGGGCGCCGGAGAGGCTGGCCGCCGCCGCGAACCGGTCCGGCTGGCGCAGCGCCCACTTCATCGCCCCGTAGCCGCCCATCGACAGGCCGGCCACGAAGGTGTCCGCCGGCCGGTCGGAGAGGCGGAAGTACGACCGGCACACCTCGGGCAGCTCCTCGCTGAGGAAGCTCCAGTACCGGTTCCCGTGCACCTCGTCGCAGTAGAAGCTGCGCTGCACCTGGGGCATCACCACGGCCAGGCCGAGCGGCGCGACGTACCGCTCGATCGCGGTGCGCCGGGTCCAGATGGTGTCGTCGTCGGTCAGGCCGTGCAGCAGGTAGAGCACCGGCGGCTCCCCGGCGCCGGCCCCGCCGGCCATGCCGATCCCGGCCGAGCGGTCGGGCAGCAGCACCGTCATCGACGTGCCCATGCCGAGGGCCGAGGAGAAGAAGTCACACCGGATCCGGGCCATGGAGCCGGAGCGTACCCGGCCCCGGGCGGCGGCCCGAACGTGGTCGAATCGACAGTTCCTATTGCCGTGGGGCGTCCAGGGGGGACAGGATGACCAGGCGCGCCGGAAACACACCCGTAACCTGCGTGCTGCTGGTCTCTGTCACGAGGAAGTGGGAGTCAGTCATGAGCGACGTGTCCACGGCACTGGGTGTGCGTCTCTACCCGGATCTGGTCGAGCCGGGCGGCCTGGCTCCCGCACTCGTGCAGACCGCGGCCCGGCACCAGCTCGACATCGGCCGGGTGACCGCCCCCGAGCAGGGGCGCAGCCGGTTCACCTGTGCCGAGGCGACCTCCGACCGGGGTGTGGTCTGCGTCAGCCTCGGCGCCCAGGCCCGCTACTTCATGATCGACCTTCGGGTCGACGGTGAGGTCCAGGCCCGCGGCGACGCCACCGACCTGCTCCAGGTCGCCCAGGTGGCCGCCGCCTGGCGGGCCGGGTGCACGCTCGCCGAGCTGACCGCGCGCTACCCCTTCATGGAGGAGATGAAGCGCCACCCCGTGGCGCACGCCCGGTAGCGCATCGACGGTAAACCGGTTGCCGGCGCCCGCGCCGGCTGCTGCAATCGACCACGACAGCCAGGGAAGGAGGAGCTCGAGATGCGAGCCGCGTGCATGTCCCCGCAGAAGCGAATCACCGCCGACCACAAGGACATGACGCTGCGTGAAAACCCTCAATCTCGGCATCCTCGCCCATGTCGACGCCGGTAAGACGAGCCTGACCGAACGGCTGCTGCACAGCGCCGGGGTCATCGACGAGCCCGGCAGTGTCGACGCCGGCAGCACCCGCACCGACACGCTGGCGCTGGAGCGGCGGCGGGGCATCACCATCCGCTCCGCCGTGGTCTCCTTCGCCGTCGCCGGCACCACCGTCAACCTCATCGACACTCCCGGCCACCCCGACTTCATCGCCGAGGTGGAACGCGTGCTCGGCGTGCTCGACGGCGCGGTGCTCGTGGTCTCCGCCGTCGAGGGCGTCCAGGCCCAGACCCGGGTGCTGGCCCGCACCCTGCGCCGCCTCGGCATCCCCACCCTGTTCTTCGTGAACAAGGTGGACCGGGCCGGCGCCGACCTCGACCGGGTTCTGCGCCAGCTCGCCGACCGGCTCACCCCCGACGTCGTCGCCCTCGGCCGGGTCGACGCCGCCGGCACCCCGGGCGCCCGGTGGGTGCCGCACCCGCCGGGCGACCCCGGCCACCAGGCCCGCCTGGTCGACCTGCTCTCCGCGCACGACGACGCCCTGCTGGCCGCGTACGTGGCCGACGAGCGGGCGATCACCCCGGACCGGCTGCGCACGACTCTCGCCGCGCAGACCGCCCGCGCCCGGGTGCACCCCGTGCTCGCCGGCTCCGCCATCACCGGCGCCGGGGTGGCCGACCTGATCGACGCGGTCACCGCGCTGCTCCCCGCCACCGCGGGTGACGACCACGCCCCGCTCTCCGGCGCCGTCTTCAAGGTCGAGCGCGGCCCGGCCGGCGAGAAGGTCGCGTACGCCCGGATCTACGCCGGCACCGTGCGGGTCCGCGACCGGATCCGCCACGGCGACGGCCAGGAGGCCCGGGTCACCGCCCTCGGCGTCTTCGACGGCGGCGACGCGACGCCCGGCGACGCGGCCGGGGCCGGCCGGATCGTAAGGCTGCACGGCCTCGCGGGCGTCCGCGTCGGCGACGTGCTCGGCGTCCCGCCCGACCGCCCCGCCGCCCGGCGCCAGTTCGCCCCGCCCACGCTGGAGACCGTGGTCGAGCCGGTACGCCCGGCCGACCGCCCGGCCCTGCACGCCGCCCTGACCCAGCTCGCCGAGCAGGACCCGCTGATCAACCTGCGACAGGACGACCGGCGCCAGGAGATCGCCGTGTCCCTCTACGGCGAGGTGCAGAAGGAGGTCATCGAGGCCACCCTCGCCGACGACTACGGCGTCCCGGTCACCTTCCGGGAGACCACCACGGTCTGCGTGGAGCGGGTGGTCGGCGTGGGCTCCGCCGTCGAGTGGATCGGCCGGGAACCCAACCCGTTCCTCGGCACCGTCGGCCTGCGCGTCGAGCCCGGTCCGGTCGGTGGCGGCGTCGAGTTCCGGCTCGGCATCGAACTCGGCTCGATGCCGCTGGCCTTCCTCAAGGCCATCGAGGAGACCGTCCGCGAGACCCTGCGCCAGGGCCTGCGCGGCTGGGATGTGGTCGACTGCGTGGTCACCCTGACGCACGGCGGCTACTGGGCCCGGCAGAGCCACTCCCACGGCGTGTTCGACAAGAGCATGTCCAGCACGGCCGGGGACTTCCGGAACCTCACGCCGCTGGTGCTCATGGCCGCGCTCACCCGCGCCGGCACCCGCGTCCACGAGCCGATGCACCGGTTCCGGCTCGACCTCCCCGCCGACCTGGTGGGGACGGTGCTGCCCGTGCTCGCCGGGCTGGGCGCCGCGACCCGCGCCAGCACCCTGCGCGGCGCGTCCTACCTCATCGAGGGGGAGGTGCCGGCCGGGCGGGTGCACGCGCTGGAGCAGCGGCTGCCCGGACTCACCCGGGGCGAGGGCACCCTGGAGGCCGAGTTCGACCACCACCGGCCGGTACGCGGGCCGGCCCCGAGCCGGCCGCGCTGGGACCACGACCCCCTGCACCGCAAGGAGTACCTGCTCGCCGTCACCCGCCGGGTCACCGGCCGGCCGGCGCGCTGACCCGCCGCGGATACCGGGCGCGCACCCCGTCCACGCAGGTGTCCCGGGAGGTCGGGCCGCCGAACCGGAGCCGGTCGTAGCCGGTGAACGCCGGCTCCAGCGCGTCCAGCTCGTCGACCAGCGCGTGCAGCCGGTCGAGCCACGCCGCCGACCCGGCGTCCGGCTCGGCCGGCGCCGCCCGGATCGCCCCGGTCAACTCGTCCTTGCGCCGGATCGACTCCGGCGACACCGAGCGCAGGCAGACGTACTGGCCGCTGAGGTAGGCCTCCCACTCCTCCGCGCCGCGCGCCCGGTCCGCCCAGTGCCCGACGAACCACCCGGGCAGGGCGTCCACCCCGCCGGCCCGCTCCGCCAGCGCGAACAGGTCCACCGGGACCATCTCCGCGCCGTCCGAGCGCAGATAGCCCGGCAGCGGCAGCCGCCGGTCCAGCATCAACCGGCGTACGCCGTCCGGGTCCCGCCCGGACGCCGCGCAGAGCGCGTCGAGCACCACGAACTGCGCGCTGACGTACGCGTCGTCCGCCGCCGTCATCGGATGCTCCCCGTTGATCTCCCGGAACCGCTCCGCCACCCGACGCCGCCAGTCCCTACCCGTGCCCCTTCCCGTTGTGCCTGGCCACAGGCTAGGGCCGGCACCGTTCGGCGCCGGGCGAAATGTTCTCGCGAATATCCGTTGCCACCGTCCCGGCCCCGCCCGTACCGTGAACGGGCCAACATCAACCGGTTCCACCACCCAGGGAGCACACCGTGTCGCAGCAGAACCGCACCCGAGCCGAGCGGCCCGCGCCGCGCGGCGGTGCCCTGCTGCCCGAATCGGGCCTGGGTCGCTGCCGACGGCAGCAGTGGCAACCGGGGTGGTGGCGCGACTAGCGCCGGCGCGACACACACGCGCAGCCGCCCGCCCCGAGACCAGGGACCGGGCGGCTTTTCTCGTCACCGGGTCCGAGGGGCGTAGCTCAACGGAAGAGCACCGGATTCCAAACCCGGCGGTTGCAGGTTCGAATCCTGTCGCCCCTGCCTCACCCTGTCCCGGCCTCCGGCCGGCGACGTCGCATCTTCTCAACTCCACAGTGGACGGCATGAGCACGATTCCCGGCCGGCGCGCCCAGCGCCGGCCGGGCAACCGGGACGAGGGAGCTGGCTGACCCGCTCGCCTTGGGCGCGAGAGACACGCGGTTCGATTCCGCGGTCCCGGACACCACGCGGACGGCACCCGCCGTCCCGCACGGGCCGTTGGAGCAATTGGCAGCTCACCCGGTTCTCACCCGGGAGGCTACGGGTTCGAGTCCCGTACGGCCTACGCCTGGTCCCGACCCCGGGACCACCACGCGGTTGTAGCGCAGTCAGGCAGCGCGTCACCTTGCCATGGTGAAGATCGCCGGTTCGAATCCGGCCAGCCGCTCGGACAGCACCCCCGAACCGAGGAGACGACGATGGGTTTCACCCCGCTGGCCGGTACCCGGGCACCGGTCCGGGTCTGGACCGACCCGTACACGATCGAGGCGCAGGCGGCCCGGCAGCTGCGCAACATCGGCGCGCTGCCCTGGGTGCAGGGCGTCGCCGTGATGCCGGACGTGCACTTCGGCAAGGGCGCGACCGTCGGCTCGGTCATCGCCATGCGGCAGGCCGTCTCGCCCGCCGCGGTCGGCGTCGACATCGGCTGCGGGATGTCCGCGGTGCGCACCTCGCTCACCGCGGCCGACCTGCCCGACGACCTGGCCCCACTGCGCAGCGCCATCGAGGCGGCCATCCCGGTCGGCTTCGCCATGCGCGCCGACGCGGTCGACCCGCGCCGCGTCCGCGGCCTGGAGCAGGGCGGCTGGGACGACTTCTGGCGGCGCTTCGCCACCCTCGACCGGAAGGTGGCGCAGCTGGAGACCCGGGCCCAGCGCCAGCTGGGCACCCTCGGTGGCGGCAACCACTTCATCGAGATCTGCCTGGAGCAGGGCGGCCCGGACGACGGCCGGGTCTGGCTGATGCTGCACTCCGGGTCCCGCAACATCGGCAAGGAACTGGCCGAGCGGCACATGGCGGTGGCCCGCGGGCTGCCGCACAACGTCGACCTGCCCGACCGGGACCTCGCGGTGTTCCTCGCCGGCACTCCGGAGATGGACGCCTACCGCCGGGACCTCTGGTGGGCGCAGGAGTACGCGCGCCGCAACCGGGCCGTCATGCTCGCCCTGCTCTGCGGGGTGGTCCGGGACGAGTTCCCATGGGTCGCCTACGACGAGCCGATCTCCTGCCACCACAACTACGTGGCGGAGGAGAGCTACGACGGGGTCGAGGTGCTGGTGACCCGCAAGGGCGCCATCCGGGCCGGCCGGGGCGACCTGGGCATCATCCCGGGGTCGATGGGCACCGGGTCGTACATCGTGCGCGGCAAGGGCAACCTCGACGCGTACTGCTCGGCGTCGCACGGGGCCGGGCGGCGGATGTCGCGCGGGCAGGCGAAGCGGACGTACAGCACCGCCGACCTGGCGGCGCAGACGGCGGGCGTCGAGTGCCGCAAGGACGCCGGGGTGGTCGACGAGATCCCCGGCGCGTACAAGGACATCACCCAGGTGATCGCCCAGCAGGAGGACCTGGTCGAGGTGGTCGCCCACCTCAAGCAGGTCGTCTGCGTGAAGGGTTGAACCGACCGGCGCCCCGCGAGGGGGAGGGGCGCCGGTCGTCCGCCCCGGTGGCGCAGCGGAGAGCGCGCCGGTCTACGAAACCGGAGAGCCCAGGTTCGAATCCTGGTCGGGGCACGGTCCGCGGTCCGCGGATCCCCATGCGAGCTGGTGCAACCAGGCAGCACATCCGACTCTGGATCGGAGAATTGAGGTTCGAATCCTCAGCTCGCAGCGACACCTACCTGCTGCGCCGTACGATCCGCACGCCGATCGCGATCGCGCCGATGACCAGCAGGGCGGCCAGCAGCTGGAGGCCGGGCGAGTCGTCGGCCTCCCCGTACACGATGCCGGCGACACCGAGCGCGACGCCGAGGACGGCGACGAGGCCGAGTGCGTACTTCATCGGTTTCTCCTATTCCTCGACCCACTCGAGCAGGTCACCGGGCTGGCAGTCCAGCACCCGGCACATGGCCTCCAGGGTGCTGAAGCGGACCGCCTTGGCCCGGCCGTTCTTCAGCACCGCGACGTTCGCCGGGGTGAGCCCGACCCGCTCGGCGAACTCGCCGACGCTCATCTTGCGTTTGGCCAGCTCGACGTCGATGCGGACGACGATGGGCATCAGATCACCGCTTCCATGTCGGTCCGGAGCGTGGTGGCCTGCCGCAGCAGCTCCCGCATCACCACCATCAGCAGCCCCAGCACGGTCACCCCGGTCACCAGCAGGAACAGCAGGATCGGCAGACCCGGGTCGTCGGCGTGGAAGCCGACGTAGAGGAAGACGGCCACGAGCACCAGCCACGCGGCGGCGATGGCCCACACGATCGCGTCGACCCAGGCCAGCGACGCCTCGCTGAAGATGCGGTCGTTCTTGACCAGGGTGAGCAGCTTCCAGGTGCACACGATCACGACCTGCACGCAGAGCACCCAGAACACCGTCACCGCGGTCGCCGGCCATCTCAGGTAGGCCATGTCCGGATTCTCTCGGGCCATGTGCGCGAACTGCCCGGGCAGCGACATGACCTGGAAGAGGACCAGGATCCCGAACAGCAGCACGAGGAAGGCCTTGAGCGGAGCGACCGCTCGTTGAGCTGTGAACATGCATCGACTATCACTCGTAACCTATCGATTGTCAATAGGTTTCGGATGATTGCCCATGCCCCCGTGGCGCAGCGGAGAGCGCGTCGGATTCCGGATCCGAAGGCCGCTGGTTCGAATCCAGCCGGGGGCACGCACCGACCCGACCGAATGCCCGAGTGGCCAGGGAGCGGACTGCAACTCCGCGCACCGGGGTTCGAATCCCCGTTCGGTCTCGACCGTGCCGTCCGCTGTGGAGCAGGCCATCACCGTGCGGCGGTCAGGTGGACCGGGACACGCACCACGTTGATCCGGGAACCGTCGCGCGCCGACACCTCGTAGACCTCGACCGTGCCCGGTCCGGCCGTCGCCCGCCCGTACCGCACGTTCAGCCGGTAGGCGCCGCGGCAGCCCGAGCCGCAGGACGCCGTCGTGAACGCGGTGCCGATCTCCCGGCCCGCCGCGTCCAGCACCCGGACGCTCACCGTCGCCTCGTACACGTCGGCGGTCCCGGTGACGGTGACCGGGCTGGTCACCCGCTCGCCGATCGCCGGGGCGGTCACCACGATCGGCGGCAGCAGGTCGGCGTAGTCGTCGCGTGCGGTCGCGGCGTCGGCCGGGGCGAAGGCGACCCGCCGCACGGTGGGGAACTGGGTGAGCGTCCAGACCACCTGTGCCCGGCGCAGCCGCGCGCTGGCCGCCCCGCCGGCGTCGAAGCCGGCCGGGGGCGACAGTGTCGCCACCCCGCCGGCGATACGGGTCACCTGCGTACCGGCCGGGACCAGGGTGGTCAGCCCGGCGGCCGTCTCGGCCGGGGACGGGCCGGCGGCCAGTTCGGTGAGCGCCAGCCGCGACGTGGCCATGGTCGCCGGCAGCGCACGCCGGGTGGGCACGAGCTTCCCGCCCCGGGCGAACCAGAGCTGCACGGCCAGCGTCCCGTCCGGCGCCGGCGGCGCGGCGGTGGCCGGCGTACCCGTCCTCCCGGGTGTGGTCGGGGTGCCCGGCGCGGGCGGCGTCGGCGCGCTGGACGCGCCGGTCGGGCCGGCGGCGGCGGTGGTGGGCGACGGGCCGGCCGGGGCGGGCCCGAGGGTGCCGGTGCGCGGCGGGGCGCAGCCCGCGGTGAGCAGCAGCAGCGCGGCGAGGGGCGGGATCAGGCGTCGCATGGGGTGCTCCCGGCGTCGAGGGGGAGGGTGAGGCGGAAGCGGGTGCCGTGGCCGACCTCGCTGGTCACGTCGAGCCGGCCGCCGAGCAGCCGGGCGTTCTCGCGGGCGATGGCCAGGCCGAGCCCGCTGCCGGGGCCGGTGCGGGCCGGGTCCACCTTGTAGAACCGGTCGAAGATGTGCGCCAGGTGCTCGGCGGGGATGCCGGGCCCGCGGTCGGCGACCTCGACGACGAGGCCGGCGGGGCCGTGCCGGATCTGGGCACGCAGGTCGCCGCCGCCGTGCTCGACGCCGTTGGCCACCAGGTTGGTCAGGATCCGTTCGAGCCGGCGCGGGTCGGTCACCACGGGCGGCGCGTCGCCGTCCACGCTGGTCCCGGCGGCGTCCGGGTGGGCGGCGACGATCCCGCGCAGCAGCGCGCCGACGTCGACCGGGCGGGTGGCGAGCACCTCCCGCCCGGCGTCCAGGCGGGAGATCTCCATCAGCTCCTCGACGAGCCGGCGCAGCCGGACCACGTCGGCGACGAGCAGTTCGGCGGCGCGGCGGGCGTCGGCCGGGAGGGCGTCGAGCTGGTCGGCGAGCAGCGAGGCCGCCGCCACCAGGGCGGTGACCGGGGTACGCAGCTCGTGCGCCACGTCGCCGGTGAACCGCCGCTCCCGGGCCTGGGCCTGGGACAGCGCCGCGATCTTGGTCTCCAGCGCCTCGGCCATCTCGTTGAAGGAGCTGGCCCACGCGCTGAACTCGTCCCGGCCGCGCACCGGCAGCCGGGTGTGCAGCAACCCTTCGGCGACGGCCCGCGCGGCCCGGCTGGCCCGGCCGACGGGTTCCAGGGTGCGGCGGGCGAGGACGTTGCCCACCCCGGCGGCGAGCAGCACCACCACCGCCCAGCCGACCACCGAGGCGGTGCGGAGCTGGTCGAGGGCGTCGACGAGGTCGTCCTCGACGGTCACCACGTACAGCTCGGCGGTGGAGCCGGGGATCCGGCCGCCGACCACCAGCAGGTGGGGCCGGCCGGGGATGCGCTGGAAGCCGAGCTGGCCGGCGGCGACGGTGGCGCGGAGATCGGGGTCGGGCGTGGGCGCGTACCGGGGATTGGACGCCTGGGTGTCACCGGCGACCAGCAGCACGTGGCGGCCGGACTCCTCGAAGCCGGCCAGCAGGTCGGTGCGGCGGGCGTCGGTCAGCGGCAGGAACTGCGCGGCGACCACGAGCTGGTAGCGGGCGTCGGCGGCCGCGCGCTGCAGCGAGCCGTCGAACCGGGCCTGCCGCAGCATGAGGTAGGAGCCGGTGGCCAGCGCGCCGGCGGACATGCCGGCGACGAGGACGAACGCGACGACGAGCCGGCGTCGCAGCCGTCCGGGTACGACTCTGCCGGCCACCATGGCGCGCTCACCCCGTCGAGAGCTTGTAGCCGGCCCCACGGACCGTCCGGATGAGGGTCGGGGCGCCCGGGTCGTCCTCCACCTTGGCGCGCAGGCGCTGCACGGCGACGTCGACCAGCCGGGAGTCGCCGAGGTAGCTGTGTCCCCACACCCGGTCGAGCAGCAGCTCGCGGGTGAACACCTGGCCGGGTCGCCGGGCCAGTTCCAGGAGCAGCCGGAACTCGGTGGCGGTGAGGGCCAGCTCGCGGCCGTCGCGGCGGGCCACGAAACGGGCCGGATCGATCTCCAGCGGCCCGGCGGTCACGGTGGTCTCGGGGGCCGGGGCGACGGTCCGGCGGAGCACGGCACGGACCCGGGCGACCAGCTCCGGCAGGTCGAACGGCTTGCGGAGGTAGTCGTCGGCCCCGCACTCCAGGCCGACCACCACGTCGATGGTGTCGGTGCGGGCGGTGAGCATGAGGATCGGCACCTGACTGGTGCGCCGGATCTCCCGGCACACCTCGAATCCGTCCAGGCGGGGCAGCATCACGTCGAGCACGATGAGGTCGACCGGGCCGGCCCGCCACGCGGCGAGGGCGGTGGGCCCGTCGGCGGCGGTGGCCACCCGGAACCCGGCCCGGCGCAGGCCGAGGGCCGACACCTCCCGGATGGAGGCGTCGTCCTCGACGACCAGCACACGGCCCTCCATGGCTACCCACGGTAGTCCGGCGCGACGTTCCGGGGCGTGGGCGCAACGGACGGTGATGAGGGGCCGGTCGGCCCCTCTCACCTGGGAAAGGGTCACGCCTGCCACTGGTGGGCCACGTCGATCACGATGCGGCTGTGCGTGCCGGGGCCGCTGAGCACGAAGACCCGGAAAGGCAGCCGGGCGCGAACTCCCACCGCGAAGGTGGTGTAGCCCTCGAAGCTGCCGCCGAAGACGACGTCCCGCAGCGTGCGGTAGCCCAGCACGGTCGCGGCGTGCTCACCGGCGCGGTAGGGCAGCGTGGCGACGTGCTCGTCGTCGTACGCGGGCGCCCGCAGCGACACCGACAGCAGCGCGCCCCCGGCGGTGTACGGGCTCAGCGGAAGGCCCTGCCCCTCGGTGTACGTCTCGCCGTAGGCGACGGAGTAGCCGTTCGCCGGTCCGGCGAACTCGAAGACCACCCGGTCCCAGCAGTCGTGCCGCCCGGTGCGGACCTCGAGCAGCGGGTCGCTGCTGAGGGCGCCGGCCGTCTTGGCCGTGCTGCCCCAGGTGATCCCGCAGTACGGCGTCGCCGCGGTCGCGCCGCCGGCGCCGGCGACCAGACCGCCGAGCACGACGACCAGCGCCAGCAGTGTTCTCCTCAGTTTCATGGTGGCCTCCCTGACGGTGTGCCGGGACGCCGTCCGGTGTCCCTGCCCAGACGGTCGGCCCGCCGTGCCACAGCGCCTTCGCAGCCGGGTAACCGCCGGGTAACAGCGGTGCGCCTCACCGGGTGGCCGGGGGCAGCCGGTCCGGTCCGGGCAGCGTGCGGACCGGGGAGCGGTACAGCGGCAGCCAGGTGAGCGCGGCGCCGATCGCGCCGACCCAGAGCGGGGTACGCGGGCCGGCGTACTGGCCGAGCAGGCCGGCCAGCCCGGCGCCGACCGCGATCGCGCCGGTGAGCAGGAACCGGAAGGTGGCGTTCATCCGGCCGAGCAGCGCGTCCGGGGTGGCGCGCTGCCGCAGGCTCACGCCGATCACGTTGCCGATCCCGGTCCGCCAGGCCAGCGCCAGCCAGCCGAGGCCGGCCAACCACAGCCACGCTCCGGTGTCGACCAGCGCGACCAGCGCGCCGGCGGGCGCCACCAGCAGCCCGGGCAGCCAGAGCGCGCGGCCGTGGCCGATCCGGGCGGCCAGCGGGCGTGCGGTCACCGCGCCGAGCAGCGCCCCGACCCCGCCGGCGCCGAGGAAGAGCCCGAGCGCGCCGGCGCCGAGGCCGAGTTCGCGCAGGAAGACCACCGGCAGCATGGTGGTCATCAGGTTCACCGTGAGGTTGATGCCGGCCAGCGACACGGCCAGCGGACGCAGCAGCGGGTTGCCCAGCACGTGCCGGACGCCCTCGGTGAGCTGTCGGCCGAAGCCGCGTGCCGGCCGTTCCCGCCCGGTCCCGACGGTGGCGGTGGGGCGTACCCGGGTGAGGGCGAGCGCCGAGAGCAGGTGGGTGACCGCGTTCAGGGCCAGGGCGAGCGGGGCGCCGAGCCACTGCACCAGCAGGCCGCCGAATCCCCGGCCGCCGATCTGGATGGTGGCGTTGGTCGTCATGAGCAGCGAGTTGGCCGCCACCAGGCGGCCCCGGCCGACCAGCTCCGGCAGGAAGCTCTGCGCCGCCACGTCACCGAAGACCGTGCCGACACCGGTGAGCAGCACGACCGCGTACAACTGGCCCAGGGTCAGCGCGTCCGCCCACCAGGCCAGCGGGATCGACGCGTACAGGGCGGCGCGGGCCAGGTCGGCGGCGACCATCACGGTGCGGCGGGGCGACCGGTCCACCCAGACCCCGGCGGGCAGCCCGACCACCAGGAAGGCGGCGGTGCTGAGCGCCGCGAGCAGGCCGACCTGGCCGGGGGTGGCCGCGAGCACGGACACGGCCAGCACCGGCACGGCCAGGTAGCCCACCTGGAAGCCCAGGCTGTCGGTCAGGTTGGCCGCGTAGACGTAGCGGAAGGGGCGGGGCCAGCGGGTGGGGGCCGGGACGGTGGTGGTCATGACAGGGACCCTGGCCGGGGTCGCCGCTCCGGTCGATAAGTTTGAGCCCGGTCGAATCCGTCGGGAGGTGCGGGTGCTGAGCGTCGCGGTGGGGGTACGGGACCTGGCCGGGATCCGGTTCGCGATCTCGCCGCTGTGGGAGGCGGTCGCCAGCGTGCGGGTGCTCCGCAGCCCCGACTGGTTCCCCGCCCACCAGCTCTGGCACCGGCAGGTCCGGCCCCGGCTGTCCGCGGTGGACTGGCGGCTGCTCGCTGATCTCGTGCCGATGCCGACCGTGGTGATCCCGAGCTTCGTCTGCCCACCGCCGCCGTCCGCCCTGCCCACCATCGACTGGGAACTGGCCGTGCTCGCCGCCACCCCGCCGGAGGTGGTCCGGGCCGGGCTGGACGAGCTGCCCGGGCCGCGCCCGCCCAGGCTCGCCGCCCTGTACGCCGACCCGCCGGCCGGGCTGGCCCGCCTCGCGCAGGTGATCGCCGACTACGTCGAGGTGGCGATCGCCCCGTACTGGCCCCGGATGCGGACCCTGCTGGAACGGGAGGTGCTCGTCGGGGCCGGCCGGATGGCGACCGACGGCGTGCGCGGCCTGCTCAACCGGATCGACCCGTACGTCTCCTGGAACGACGGGACGTTGCACGTCGACCACCTGACCCGTGCGGGAACGGTCGACCTGGGCGGGCGCGGCCTGCTGCTGGTCCCGTCGGTCTTCGGCGGCGCGCGGGTCTGGTCCAACCTGTCCGAGCGGACCTCGCAGCCGCTCCTGCGCTATCCGGCCCGCGCGGTCGGGACGCTCTGGGAGCGCGGCGCCGCCCCGGCCAGCGCGGCGCTCGCCCGGGTGCTGGGGCGTACCCGGGCCACCCTGCTGCACGAGCTCGCCGTGCCGGCCGCCACCACCGAGCTGGCCCGGCGCTGCGGCCTCAGCGCCGGCACGGTCTCCCACCATCTGACGGCGCTGCGCGACGCCGGCCTGGTCGGCACCCACCGGGCGGGACGGTTCCTGCTGTACGCCCGGACCAGCTCGGCGGAGGCGCTGCTGGCCGGTGCCGGGTCCCCCGAGCCGGGTGACGGCTGAGGCCGCGGGTCAGCCGTGCACCGGATGCTCGGCCTGGAAGGCGAGCCGGCGGTCCGCGTCGGCGGCCAGCCCGGCGAGCACGTCGTCGAGGTCCAGGAAGGCCTGCCAGCGCGGCTGCCCGGTGATGTCGGCCAGCCGGTCGACCACCAGTTCCTCCAGGTCGGTGACGCGCTTGCCCTTCCACACCTTGTCGGCGAGGCTGACCAGCAGGTCCTCCAGCTGCACGCCGGGCGCGTGCCAGGCGGCGTGGGTGACGGCGAAGCGGGCCCGCTCCTCGGGCACGCCGAAGCGCAGCAGCAGCTGGTAGCCCGCCTCCTCGTGCGCCGAGCCGGGCCCGGACAGCTCCTCGGGGTGCGCCACCTTGCCGAGATCGTGGATGGCCGCCCCGAACAGCACCGCCTGCCGGTCGAACGGCACCAGCGGGAAGCGTTCGGCGAACGCCGCGGTGAGCTGCCGGGCGACGTCGTGCACGAGCCGCAGGTGCGCGGCGAGCCGGGGCGGCGCCTGCAGGGCGTCGAGCAGTTCGACGGCCACCCCGGGCAGGGGCGGCAGCGGCGGGTCGCCGGGGTCGGTGAGGGCGCGGCGCAGCGCGTCGGAGGTCACCGGGGCGAGGGTACCGGCCGCCGGGCCGGTCACCGTACGGGCTGACCGTGTGGCCGACGGTGATCCGCCCACTCGTCCGATGCCCGGCCGACCATCCTTTCAGGAGGGTGGAGCGACGTCTATCACGGGGGTTGCCATGATCGAGATGAATCGCCGGGCGCTGCTGCGTACCGCCGCGCTGGCCGGTGCCGCCGCGGCGACCGGCCTCGCCGCCGCGACGCCGGCCGCCGCGGCCGGGACCACCGAGGTGATCAACGGGCCGTGGCTGGTCAGCGTCGGCTGGGGCGTGCTCCAGGTCAACCACGGGCGCACCACCCCGCAGCAGCTGCTCACCGACGGCGACCAGGCCACCACCTCGCCCGACGGCCGGTACGTGGCCTGGGTCAACAACGCCTGGTCGGGCGACGGCAGTCTCCTGCCCTACGTGTCGCTGTTCGACCGGGTCACCGGCGAGATCCGGAAGCTGCTCGCCGACCCGCCCGGCACCAACAACTACGGGGCTCCGACCTGGTCCCCGGACGGCCGGGAGATCGCGCTGGTCATGGGGTCCGCGCACGACACGCTGGTCGCGGTCGACGTGGCCACCGGCGCCAAGCGGGTCCTCGTCCAGGGCCACGCCATGTCGTACCCGAACTGGTCCCGGGACGGCTCCATGATCGTCATGCGCTGGGTCAGCCGGTCCCAGGGGCCACAGCTGCGCACGCTGGAACTGGCCACCGGAAAGGTGCGGCCCATCTACACCCCCGAGGCGGCCGGCGAGCTGTTCCACGGGCCGGTGTTCATGCCGAACTCCGAGCGGGTGGTGTTCTGCACCAACCGCTGGACCCGGGACACCGAGGTGCTCGGCGGGGCGGCGCTCGGCTCGGTCCGCACCAACGGCACCGGCCTCAAACGGCTCACCGAGGAACCCCGCTACTACCAGTCCCCGGTGTTCTCGCCCGACGGGCGCTACTGCGCCGCGCTGTCGATCCCGCCGACCAACGAGGCACCGGACGGCGGCAACATCATCGTCTCGACCAGCGGCTTCGGCGACCAGTGGTGGATCCCGGGCGACGAGTACGACGACAGCAGCCGGCTGGACTGGGCCCGCGCCATCTGACCCGACACGACCTGCGACGCGGCGACCGGACCACCGGCCGCCGCGTCGTCGTGCCCGGGATGGATTTCCGCGCCGCCGGCCGGGCGTGATGCAAGGCTGGAGACGGGCGCCGCCGACGGGGGCGACGACCGCAGTGGAGGGTGCGATGGCCGAGCCGCCGACCGGGACCTCGTCGCGCAGCGCGCAGGCGCACGGCCGTCGCGCCAACCGGCGCAGCTACCACGACGGCGCCCAGGTCAACGGGTACGTCGACGACCCGTACCACCGGATCCGCCGCGCGGTCGCCGCCCGGCTGATGGTCGACGGTGTGCCCGGCGGCCGACCGGTGCTGGAGCTGGGCTGCGGCCCGCGCGGCATGCTCGACCCGGCGGCGCTGCCCGGTCCGCTCGTGGTGGCCGACATGGCCGAGACCGCGCTCGGGGAGGCCCGGCGGGCCGCCGGCGGCGCGGCCCTGCCGGTCTGCCTGGACGCCACCCGCGGCCTGCCGTTCCGCGCCGGCAGCTTCGCCGGCCTGCTCACCGGCGAGCTGATCGAGCACGTCTACGACCCTCTCGCGCTGCTGCGGGAGTGCCACCGGGTGCTCGCCCCGGGCGGCCTGCTCGTGCTGACCACCCCGAACCTGGCGCCCGCGCAGGACCGGCTGGCGTTCCTCGCCGGCCGGGCGCCCCGCCAGGTGGACCCGCTGCACCCCTATCTCTGGCTGCACATCCGGCCGTTCACCGCCTCGCTGCTGCGCCGGGTGCTATGCCGGGCCGGGTTCACGCCGCTGGCCATCCGGTCCAACGAGGTCGGTTGGCGGCTCCCCGGTGGACGGTGGGTCGCCTCCCGGCTGCTGGCCCGGGTCGCGCCGGGGCTCGGCGGGTCACTGATCTGCGCCGCCCGGCGGACGGCGGAGGCGCCGTCACCCAGGGGTGCGGAGCGCCCGAACAGCGCGTGATGGTGAGATTGACAAAGGGCTATCATGAGGGTTCCGTCGTCGACCGGGGGATGTCATGGCGCGCCTGTTCACCTGGGTCGTCAACAATCTCGACGCGTTCATCGGCCTGGTCCTGGCCGTGACCGTGGCCGTCCTCGGCCTGACCAACACGGTCAGCCAGGACGTGGTCAACAGCGCCATCCTGCTGGTCCTCGCCGTGCTCGCCCAGGCCGTGCTGCGCGACCGGCTGCGCCGCGAGACCGCCCAGCAGGAGGTGCGGGAGGTCATGCGGGCCACCCGCGACCGGCTCACCGAGCTGGTCCCGCAGATGCACGAGATCACCGGCCCGGACGGGGCGCTCAACCGGGCCCGCGAGGCGATCGACAGCGTCTCGATGGTGCGGGTGCTGCACGGCAGCGAGGTCGGTCGGGCCCTCGCCGAGGCCCGCCAGCACACCGACTCGTGGGCGTTCAAGGGCGGCACCGGCACCTTCACCCGGGCGGTCACCCTGCCGCAGTGCCTGGAGCACGCCCGCCGGCGCAACGCCACCCTGAGCTTCGCCATCGAGATCATCGACCCGACCGACGAGGACGTCTGCGAGCGCTACGCGCGGTTCCGGCGCAGCCTCGACCCCGACGCGCCGGGGGAGCGGTGGACGGTCGACCGCACCCGCAAGGAGTCCTACGCGACCGTGCTGGCGGCCTGCTGGCACCTGCAACGTTCCGGGCTGCTCACCGTCGAGGTCCGGCTCTCCGCGCAGATGACCACCTTCCGCTACGACCTGTCGTCGTCGTGCGTCATCATCACCCAGGAGAACCCGCAGACACCCGCCCTGCGGATCGACCGCAGGGAGCTGTACTACAACCGGTTCAACATCGAGCTGGACTACAGCCGCAAGCAGAGCCGGCGGGTGCCCATCGAAGCCGCCGCGACGGTGAAACTGGACGACGAGCCCTCCGTCGAGCAGGTCCGCAAGCTGTTCGCCGCGCTGGGGCTGCCGCTACCCCGGTCCTTCGGCGACCGCGAGGTCGCCGACATCGTGAGCCGGGCCATCCAGGCGAGGAACCCGTACGCATGATGACCTACGCCGACCTCGAACGGGAGATCGACCGGGGCGCCCGGCCGGAACTGCTGCGCGGCTGGGTGCTCGACGTCCTCGACGACGTCGCCGAGGGGCGGCGGCCGCTGCTGGCCGTCCGGCACCCGCTCGGCTTCACCTGCCTGCCGCTGGAGCGCACCGGCTCCGACGGGATCTGCGTGCACGCCTGGCCGGCCGACCCGCCGCCGGTGCGGCCGACCACCTCGACCATGCACTCGCACAGCTGGGATCTGCTCAGCCACGTGCTGCACGGCACGGTCCGCAACGAGCTGATCGAGGTGACCGACGACCCCGCCGACCCGTCGTGGCGCATCTACGAGGTGCACAGCCGGGGCGACGTGGACGAGATGGCGGCCACCGACCGGCTGGTCAGCGCGGTGACCGCCACCGTGGAGACGCACTCCGCCGGCGACTCGTACGCGCTGCGCGCCGGCGGCTTCCACACCTCGGAGGTCGGCGCCGGTGAGCCGGCGGTGACCGTGGCGCTCGGCCGGACCACGCCCGGCGTGTGCGACCTGAGCCTCGGCGCGGTGGACGGGCGCAGCCACCGGATCCGCCGGGACCGCTGCGACGCGGCCGAGACGGCGCGGATGGCGCGGGACATCGCGCGACTGGTGGCACGGGGCTGACCGGCTGGAGGAGCCATGGACGTGGACCCGAACAGAGACGGGCCCGAGCTGCGCGACGCGCACCGGTTCGCGGTGGAGACGGCCCAGGCGGCCGGGCGGCTGCTGCGCCGGGGCACCCGGGGCGAGCTGCACGCCCGCGCCAAGAACGACTCCGGTGACCTGGTCACCGACCTCGACCTGGCCGCCGAACGGCTGATCGTCGACCGCATCCGCGCCCGCTGGCCGGAGCACGGGGTGATCGCCGAGGAGGGCGGCGAGTACGCCGCCGACAACACCTGGGCCTGGCTGGTCGACCCGCTCGACGGCACCAACAACGTGGCGATCGGGCTGCCCGCGTACGTGGTGGGGATCGCCCTCTGCGACCGCGGCTCGCCGGTGCTCGGCGTGGTGCACGACCCGGTGGCCGGCCGCACCTGGTCCGCCGTGCGCGGGCAGGGCGCCTTCGTGCACGAGTCCGGCCCGGCCGCCCGCCCGCTGCACGCGCCCCGCCGGCCGGTGCCGACCGCCCCGGTGCTGGCCTGGACCCAGGGGCACGGGGTGGCCCGCGACGACAGCACCGCCCGCGCCCTGAAGGTGGTGCTCGACACCACCGCGCGGCGGGTGCTGCAACTGTGGGCGCCGCTGCTGTCGTGGGTGATGCTGGCCCGCGGCGACATCGACGGCATCGTCGGCTACCGCCCCGAGGCGGTCGACCTGCCGGCCGGGATGCTGCTCGCCGCCGAGGCCGGCATGGTGGTCCGGGCCCTCGACGGCGGCTCCTTCGACGACCGCTACGGCTGCCCGGCCGACCGGCGCAGCTTCGTGGCCGGCCCGCCGGAGACCATCGACCGGCTGGTCAAGCTGGTCACCGCGGCACAGTGGATCGAGCCGCAGGTCCGCCAGCTCACCCCCATCAGCCTTGCCACCGTCGGCTGGTGAGGACGCCCGGCCGGGAATCGTGGTGACCAGACGCAGCCACACTTTCCGTGTGTGATCGGCTACGGTGTGGTGTCCGCCCCTGTCTCGGCATTGCTCGGGCCATCTCGGTAGGTGAGTAGATGACCGAACCTTCGTTCGCGGGCCGACTACGTGCGCTCCGGGAGGAGAGCGGGCTCTCCCTCCGCGGCCTGGCGGGACTGACGTTCTACGGCAAGTCCTATCTGCACGAGCTGGAGACCGGTGCCAAGTGCCCCACACCGCAGATCGCCCAGCAGCTCGATCGGGTGTTGCGGGCAGAGGGGGAGCTGGTCGCGCTGGCCGCCAGACCGGGTGTCCGCCGGAGGGATCTGGTCGCCGCAGCCGGCCTCGCCGCCGCCCTGCCCCACACCCTGCTGAACCATGGACGCCAGCTCGGCGCTGCGACGCCCGCGCGACTCGCCGAACGCACAGCCCGGCTCCGCCGCCTCGACAACTACCTCGGTGGCGCCGATACCCGGCACGCCTACGCCGCCGAGGTCGAGTCCACGACCCGCCTCATCCGGGACGGTTCCTACCGTGAGGGCATCGGCCGGCAACTGCTGGCGATCCTTGCGGAGCAGGCCCAACTGGCCGGTTGGGCGGCGTTCGACGCCGGTGTCCATGACGACGCGGAGCGCCTGTACCGGACCAGTCTCGCGGCAGCCCAGGAGGCGGACGATTCGGCGCGGTCCGGGCCTTGCTGCACCTGCGTGCCGCCTGGGCCTTCGCGAACGCCGGGGAGGCGGACACGGCAGACCGGTACCTGGGCATCGGCACCGGGTGTCTCACAGAGCCGGACGGTCGGCCGGAGCCGGACTGGGTCTACTGGGTCGACGGCCGGGAGGGCGAGATCATGACCGGACGGTGCTGGACGGCGCTCCGCCGGCCGGTCCGGGCCATTCCGGTCCTTGAGCGGGTCCTGGCCGGCTTCGACGACACCTACGCCCGGGACAAGGCGCTCTACCTCACGTGGCTCGCCGACGCGTACCTGGACGCGAATGAGGTGGAGCTGGCCTGCGACGCTGCCGCCAGCGCCCTCCGGCTGTCGGGCGGAGTCGCCTCCATCCGGCCCCGCCAACGGATTGGCACGCTCCTGCGTCGCCTGGAGCCGCACCGCGCGTTGTCCTGCGTGGTCGAGCTGCGGACACTGGCCGCTGAGGCGGCTACGCGTCCTGGACCGACCGCCGCAGCCACTCCAGATAGTCCTTAGCCCCGCCCACGATCGGCACCGCGACGACCTGCGGGTTCTGCCACGGATGCTCCGTGAGCAGGAAGCGTTCCAGTTCCGCGTATCGGGCGGCGGTGGTGACGAGCAGGACCTGCCATTCCTCGCCGGTGCCCTGCTCGCCAAGGTGCCAGAACACGCTCGTCGCCGGGCCCAGCACCTGTGCGCTCGCGGCGAGCCGGGCGGCCACGGCCCCCTCCGCCAGCCGGACCCCCGCGTCACGGGTCTCGGTCGCCGTCGACACCTGAAGGAAGTCGTCCACCCGGCCCACCCTAGCGGTGGTGTTTGTCCGCGGACAGCACGGACGAACAGCGGACGGCGAGCAGCTGGATCTCTTGCCGGGCCCTGGCCAGGCTTCTTCTGACCAGGAAAACTCCGCCCGCGGCGACCGTCTCGTCGGGCGTGACCGGCAGGGAGTGAGCTTGAGTGGACAGGCCGTGGCCCAGCACGTGCGACCGATCACCAGGCACGAGCCGGTGTTGCCGATCTGGAGCTGTGGTGGCTGTGGCGCGCCGTGGCCCTGCGCCGCTCGCCGTCAGCAGTTGACGGCCGAGTTCGACGGGGCGTCGGTGTCGCTCGCCCTCTACCTGGGCGCCCAGTTCACCCGCGCCTCCGCTGATCTGCACTGGTTGCCGGCCGGCGTGCTGCACCGGCGGTTCCTCGGGTGGGTGCGGTGAGCGTCCTCCGCGCCGGGGACGCGAAGTTCCACTACAGCGACGGGTCGCACAGGTGGATCCCGCCGGATCCGGACTACGACCAGGAGGTCTGGAACGAGCAGGTTCGGCAACACCTGCACCGGCACCTGCGCAACGAACGCCCGAAGGTGCGGGTGCGGCGCGTCATCATCGGTTGACCGGGGCGTCGGCCCGCGACCCGGGAGAGGGGCGGCAGGGTGGGAAAGGGCCTTGTGTCCGCGATTCTCGTCGGTGTCTGCCATGCTCGGGGCGATGACGACCGGGCAGCCATCCAGACGCCGTGACCGGCGGCGTCTGGTGCGCGTCGGGCTCGCGGCCGGCGCGGTCGCGGCCGTTCTCGCCCTCGCCGTGCTCGTCGTGCCGCTGCTGCTGCCGCCGGGCCCGCGCCCGCCGTTCCAGCTCCCCGTGCCCTGCGGCGAGACCTGGCGGCTGGGCACCTACCCCGGCCACGACGACTACGACGTCGACCTGTTTCCCTCGGCAGGCGAGGCGTGGGGGCGGCCGGTGCTCGCGTCCCACGCCGGCACGGTCACCGTGGCCGGGATCAACGGGTCGCTCGGTGGGCGTACCCCGGACAACCCGAAGGGTCCGCGCGGTCGTGGCGGGGGCTACTGGGTGAAGATCGACCACGGCGGCAAATGGGAGACGCAGTACCTGCACCTGCTCGAACCGCCGCTGGTCCGGGCCGGACAGCGGGTCGCCCGTGGTGAGCAGCTCGGGCGGGTGGGCAGCACCGGCGACTCCGGCGCGCCGCACCTGCACTACGAGCAGCACCGGGGCTGGGAGAAGGTCGAAACCTGGTTCGACGGTTCACCCTCGGGCATCACCCAGGACGACACCGAGTACAGCGTCACGCTGACGAGCAACAACTGCCCCGCCGGTCGGCGGTGAAATCGCTGTCCCGGCGGATCGACGAGCGGTCGACCGCCTTCCAGCCGCGGTCGCCGCGGATGGTTCAGCCGTGGACGTCGGCCGCCGGCCGGCGCAGCCGTTCGGCCAGGAACGCCTCCCAGGTGCGTACCCCGAGGGTGGCGTCGGGGCGGGCCAGGTTGTCGCCGTTCCGGTACGCCCGGCCGGCCTTGCCGGGCAGGCGGACCGGCACCCGCAGCCGCCGCCGGCCCACGGCCGCCAGGTAGCCGGTGACCAGCTCGTCCAGGCCGTACACCCGGGGCCCGGCCAGGTCCGGCACCAGGCCGGCCGGCGCGCCCAGCGTCAGCGCGACCATCCGGGCCGCCACCTCGCGAGCGTCGACCGGCTGCAGCCGCAGCCCGCCGGGGACCGGCACGACCGGCAGCTTCGCCATCTTCTCCACCATGGTCAGCACCAGGTCGTGGAACTGGGCGGCGCGGATCGCCGTCCACGGCACGCCCGACGCGGCGACGGCCCGCTCGGCGTCCAGCTTGGAGCGCAGCCAGGCCAGCGGCACCCGGTCCGCGCCGACCACCGAGATGTGCACGAGGTGCCCCACACCGGCGCGCCGGGCGGCGTCGACCAGGTGGCGGGTGGCCACGTCGTCGCCCTTCGGGCCGCCGGCCAGGTGCAGCACGGTGCCGACTCCGCGTACCGCCGGGTCGACGCCCTCGCCGGTGAGCAGGTCGGCGGTGACGTGCGTGACGCCGTCGCCGGGCCGGCCACCGTGGCGGCTGAGCACGCGCACCGGGTGACCGGCCTCGCGCAGCAGGGGCACGACGAGTTGGCCGAGGGTGCCGGTGCCGCCGGTGACCAGGATGGGTGCGTTCATGTCGTCCTCCGTGTCGAAGATCCGTTCCGTTTCGGCTTCACCGGCTCGACCCGCGGGAGGCGGCAGATGTGACCGGAGTGAGCGGCGTCACCTCCGGTCACACGGGCGGGCCGGCCGGGGTCGGTCAACCGGGAACCCGCGAGGAAGGATGGGGACATGGGCGAGGACACCTGGCTGGCCGAACGGTTCGAGCAGCAGCGGCCGCAGCTGCGTGCGGTGGCCTACCGGATGCTCGGCTCGGTGAGCGAGGCCGAGGACGCCGTGCAGGAGACGTGGTTGCGACTCGCCCGCGCCGACACCGCCGAGGTCGACAACATGGCCGCTTGGCTGACCACAGTGGTCGCCCGGGTCTGCCTGAACACCCTGCGAGCCCGCGCCGCCCGCCGGGAGGACCCCCTCGACGTACGCCTGCCCGACCCGGTCGTCGAGATCACCGAGGCGGGCGCCGATCCGGCGCACGCCGCGGTGCTGGCCGACTCGGTCGGGCTGGCGCTGCTGGTGGTCCTGGACACCCTCACCCCGAGCGAGCGGCTCGCCTTCGTGCTCCACGACATGTTCGGCGTGCCCTTCGAGGAGATCGGCGCGCTGGTCGACCGGTCGCCGGCGGCCGCCCGGCAGCTCGCCAGCCGCGCCCGCCGCCGGGTCCGCGGTCAGGCGCCCGCGCCCGACCCGGACCTGGCCCGCCAGCGGGAGGTGGTCACCGCGTTCCTGGCCGCCGCTCGGGAGGGTGACTTCGACGGGCTGGTGGCCGTGCTGCACCCCGACGTGGTGCTGCGTTCCGACGGCGGGACCGCCCGGGCCCGGCACTCCACCGTGCTCACCGGCGCGCGGGTGGTCGCCGCGCAGGCCACGACGTTCGGCCGGTTCTCGCCGTTCGCCCGGCCGGTGCTGGTCAACGGCGCCGCCGGGGTGCTGGTGAGCGCGGCCGGCCGGCCGCTGTCGGTGATGGCGTTCACCGTGACGGGTGGGCGGATCGCCGCCATCGACGTGATCGCCGACCCGGAGCGGCTGGCCGCGCTCGACCTCGCCGGCTGATCGCGGCACCGACGGCCGGCGCCGGGGCGCGGGGCCGGCCGGCCCGGGTCGGCTTCAGGGGACGATGACCAGGTTGGCCATGTCGACCACGGGCCGGAAGCCGAGGTTGGCGTAGATCCGGTTCGAGGTCGGGTTGGCCTGGTCGGTGAACAGGCACACCCGCGCCCCCTCGGCCCGCAGCAGCCCGGACACCTCGGCCACGGCGTTGCTGGCCCAGCCGTGTCCGCGCTGCTCCGGCGGGGTGTACACCGGGCCGATGCGCGCCACGCCGAACGACGGCGGGTTGGCGGCGGTGAGGTGCACCCGCCGGCCCGCCTCGTCGGTCCAGAACCACACCCGTCCGTCGCGGATCCGGCGCAGCAGCTCGGCGCGGTCGGGGGTCTCGTGCGCGCTGACCCCGCGCGGGCGGCCCGCCTGCTCGTCGGCGTCGGCCATGAACGCCTCGAACCACTCGGCGGCCAGGTCGACGTCGTCCTCGGTCGCGACGGCCACGGAGCCGCGTACCCGCGCCGGTGCCACCAGGTCGCCGAGCTCGTGCAGCCGGGTGTGCTGCGCGACCTCGACCCGGCCGCCACCGAGCCGGGCCACCTCGGCGGCGCACCGCCGCACCGCGGGCAGCGCGCCGTTGACGGCGCGTACCTCCTCGCCGCGCTCGTGCCACACCCGGGCCAGCGCCACGGCCGCCTCGTCGGGCATCGGCAGGAGGAACGGCGGGCGCGGCGCGAAGGGCGCCGCCCGCATGCCGGCCCCGACGACCTCGCCGGAGGCGTCCCGGACCACCAGCCACCAGTCGTCCTCGGGCAGCGCGACCCCGTCGGCCCGCCGGGCCAGCTGCCGGTGCGCGACGGTGGCCACCACCGTGCCGACCACGGGGTTCGCCGCCAGGTGGTCGTCGGCGGCGGCGAGGAACTCGGCCGGGTCGGTGTGGAAGTGCAGGGTCGGTGCGTCGCTCATCCGCGCACGGTAACCCGCTCCCGGGGCACCTTCGTACCGGATTCCGCGGCTGCTCGGCGGGACGGCCTCCTGAGTCGCCGCTCACGATCGCCGCGCGCCGGTCGCTCGGCGGGCACGCCCGGCCGGTGGTCAGGGCGCGATGCGCAGCCGGCGGATGCGGGTGTCGTCGTAGTCCTCGAAGCGGAACCGCAGGCCGGCGAACGGGCTGCCGGGAAAGTCGCCGGTGATGGTGGCTGTCACCACGGTGCCCGCCGGGGTGTCCTCGACGCCGGTGATCTCATAGGAGACCAGCGGGGTCCCACGGCGCCACTCGCGGATCGCCGCGATGCCCCGGTGGGTCCTCCCCTCGTCCTCGACCACGGCGTCGTCGGCGAAGAGGGCGAAGTAGGCGTCCCGGTCCGGCTGGCCGGCGAGCGCGAAGTAGCGGCGGATGATGTCGGGTGCGGTGTCCACGGGGTGCTCCTTGCCGATGGGATGCGGGTGGGCCGGGGGTGGGCTCGCGGGATGGCGAGACGGTCCCCCCGCCTCACCCGGGCAGCACGGGACGGACGCGAGGCGGCGCCGTATCGTGTAACTGCTGAATTGAAAGTAAGTCGCTTCGACTTTAGCACCTACCCGCGAGGAGCACGCATGCCGGGGAAGATCCGCCTGGAGGACCGCGAGTGCCCGCTCTCGGCGACGCTCGGCGTGGTCGGCGAGTGGTGGACCGTCCTGATCCTGCACGATGCGTTCGACGGCTACACCCGCTTCGAGCAGTTCCAGGAGAACCTCGGCATCTCCTCCAGCATGCTGACCAGCCGGCTCCGGACCCTGACCGGCAACGGCCTGCTGGAGCGCCGCCGCTACCAGACCCGCCCCGACCGGTACGAGTACGTGCTCACCGAGCTGGGCCGCAGCCTGCGGCCGGTGATCGTCGCGCTCGCCGCCTGGGGCAACTCCCGCCTCGCGCCCGAGCGGCGCAGCATGATCCTCGTCGACCGGGAGACCGGGGCCGAGGTGGAACCGGTCGTGGTGGACCGTGCCACCGGCCGGGAGCTGGACCCGGAGCACTTCGTCTTCGCCGCCGGTCCCGCCGCCGGCCCGGTGATGCGGGCCCGGTACGCGGGGGTCACGCCCGAGCGGCCGCGGGGCTAGGTTCTGTCCGGTGGAACATGCGCCCGTCCGGCCCCGTGTGAGCCGAGCGGCCTGGAGCCCACGGCGTCATGCTCGGCCATGGAGTACCCGGAGGTCGGCGGTTACGTCAGCACCGCACGGAAGGTGCGCTCGCCGATGCCGCGCATCAGCGGGTTGTCCGCCGAGTGCGTCAGGAAGACCAGGGACAGGACAAGCGCCCACCCGCGGGACCGCTGCCAGGTCGCGTCGTCCGCGCGGCCATACGCCTGTCGAAAGGCAGCACGCTGCTCCGGCGTGAACAGCATCCAGGCCACGGACAGGTCGGTGGCGGGGTCGCCGGAGGTGATGTCACCGAAGTCGATCACGGCGCTGATTCGGCCCCGGTCGACCAGGATGTTGGCCGGGTGCAGGTCCCCGTGCAGCCACAGCGGCGGGCCATCCCAGGCAGGTGTGGCGGCGGCCGCCTCCCAGATCCGCAGTGCGGCGGCACGGTCGGCCGGATCGAGGTGCGCCAGCCCGGTCAGGACTCCCTCGGCGCGCCCGGCCAGTGGAATCCCGCGAAACGCGTTGACGGGTGCCTCCGAAGGGGCCGGGGCATGCAGCGTGCTGAGAAAACCGCCGAGCGTCGCCGCGGCCGACCAGAGGTCGTCGGGCTCCGACCGCGCCGCGATCTGGCCCGGGAAGAACGGCACGACACTCCAGGACCAGGGGTACTGAGTCGTCGGCTGCCCGACACGCACCGGCGCTGGCACCGGCAACGGCAGGCGGCCGGCCAACTCCGGCAACCACCGCTGCTCGTGCGCGACGAGTTCGGCGGCCATGGCGCGCCGCGGCAACCGGACGAGGAACTCCTCACCAAGCCGACACACAAGGTTGTCCCAGCCGTTGGCCAGGACCTCGACCGGCAGGTCCGCGAGATCGGGGTGCTGCTGATCGAGCAGACGGCGCACCAGCTCGACAGAGACCGGAACCTCCGCAGCGGGCATTCGGTGAACTGTCACAGCGGGAACCCTACGACCGCACCCCGGGTGCGCCTGGAAGCCGGTCAGGGAATGGCTGCGCCGCGCAGGGCCATCACATGATCCGCCGGGCACCCCTGAGCCCTATCAACCGGGCTCAGGACCCCGGGCCGAGAAGCAGGGCGGCCACGGTGGCCGCGGTGGCCAGCACGGCGAGCGCGGCGCTGGTGGCCACGAACCGCCCCAGCGGCACGGACACCCCGGCCGCCCGGCAGCGCTCGTACCAGATCAGCGTCGCCAGCGAGGCCCACGGCGTGGCGAGCGGGCCGACGTTGGTGCCGACCAGCAGGGCGAGCAACTGGGTGTGCCGGTCGGCGGCGATGACCGCCTCGCCGGCCACGTACGCGGGCAGGTTGTTGACCACGTTGGCGAAGAGCGCACCGACGCCGCCCGCCCGCAGTGCGCCCTCCGCGCCCGGATCGGCGCCGATCAGCGTGCCCATCACGGTGTCCAGGCCGTGCCGGCCGATGGTCTGCACCACGAGGAACAGCCCGGTCACGAAGACCAGCAGCCGCCACGGCACCAGCGCGAGCCGCAGGCTGCCCCGGGCGCGCACCGCGAACCCGGCGACCAGGATCGCGGCCGCCACCCCGGAGGCGAGTCCGATCTCGACCCCCGCCAGGATCCCGGCGACGAAGAGCAGGCAGGCGGCGAGCGCGGTGCGGTAGAGCGCCCGGTCCGGCGGCACGTGCGGCGGCGGCGGGACGAACGGGTCGGCGCCCGCGCGGGCCGGCCGCCAGTACCACCACCACAGCAGCAGCATCGTGATCACGATGGCGACCAGCTGCGGCCACCACATCCGGGCCGCCCAGGGCACCGGCTCCAGGCCGATCCGGTCGCTGGCCAGGATGTTGGTCAGGTTGGACACCGGCAGCAGCAGACTCGCCGTGTTGGCCAGCCACACCGTGGTCATCGCCAGCGGGGTCGGCGGCACACCCAGCTTGCGGGCCAGGGCGATCATCACCGGGGTGAGCAGGACGGCCGTGGTGTCCAGGTTGAGCGCGATGGTGGTCACCGAGGCGAACCCGACGCAGAGCCAGAACAGCGCCCGGTAGCTGCCCCGGGCGGTGATCGCCACCCGGGCGGCGAGCGCGTCGAACACCCCGGCCACCGCGGTCAGCTCGGCCAGCACCACCACCGTGCCGAGGAAGATCAGGATGGGCACGATCCGGCGTACGGTGGCCTCGGCGTCGGCCCGGGGGAGGAGTCCGGTGAGGACGCAGACGACGCCCACCACGGCCAGGCCCAGTGCGATCCAGTCCAGGACGTGCAGCCGCCCCCAGCGGGATCGGTCCGGCGCGGCGGACGGCGGCTCGCCCACGGTCTCCACGAGTGATGATCCTCGCACACCCCCGCACCGCCGGACCGGCCGACGCGACCGCCCCGGCGGCTGCCGTGGGTGTCCACGGATTGACCGTCAGTGGCCATAATGATCGGGTGGCTGTAGGCGCGCACCCGACCCGGTCCGACCGCCCCATCGACTTCTTCATCAGCTACTCGCCGGCCGACGAGCGCTGGGCGACCTGGCTGGCGTGGGAGTTCGAGGCGGCCGGCTACCGCACCCTGCTCCAGGCGTGGGACTTCGTGGCCGGCACCAACTTCATCGACTTCATGGACCGGGGGGTCCGCGAGGCCGAGGTGGTCGTGGCGGTGCTGTCCGAACGCTACCTGCACTCCACCTACGGCAAGCTCGAATGGCAGGCCGCGCTGCGCGCTGACCCCGACGGCACCGGCAACAAGCTGGTCACCGTGCGGGTCGAGGACTGCCCGATAGACGGCCTGCTCGCCACCATCACCTACGTCGACCTGGTCGGCGTGGGCGATCCCGCGCAGGCACGGGGCCGGGTGCTCGACCGCATCCGGGAGGCGCTCGACGGCCGGGCCAAGCCGATGCGGCAGCCGGCCTTCCCGCACCATCCCGCCGACCCGGCCGGGGTGCTCGCCGCGCCCGCCACCGGCGCTCCCGCGCCGCGCCGCGCCCGGCGTACCCCGATCAACCCGCCGCCGTTCCCGCCGGCCGCGGCGGCCGTGCCGACGGCGCGTGGCGCCGTGACCGTGCTCCAGGTCGCCGGGCCGCGCTTCGGCCGCGGGGTGATCGAGCCGGGTGCGCCGGTCACGCCGGGCGAGCTCCAGGAACACCTGATGGGCGACCTCACCCTGCTGCTGAACGACGGGGTGCCGCGGCCGGACCTGCTGGTGGTGGCCGGCAACCTGACCGAGTCGGGCAGCCCCCGGGAGTTCTCCGACGCGCTGAGCTTCCTCACCGGGCTGCGGGTGCTGCTCGGCCTGGAGCCGCACCGGCTGGTCGTGGTGCCCGGCCCCCGCGACGTCACCATGGCCGCCAGCCGCGCCTACTTCGCCACCTGCGAGGCCGACGACGTCGACCCGCAGCCGCCGTACTGGCCGAAGTGGCGGCACTACGCGCGCCTCTTCGACGAGCTCTACCAGGGCCTCGACGACCGCATCTTCGACAGCGAGCAACCGTGGACGCTGTTCCCGGTGCCGGACCTGCGGGTCGTGGTGGCCGGGCTGAACTCCACCGTGGCCATCACCCACCGCGAGGAGGACCGGTACGGCTTCCTCGGCGAGGCCCAGTCCACCTGGTTCGCCCAGCGGCTGCGCCACTACCAGCAGTCCGGGTGGCTGCGGCTCGGCGCCATGGCGCACGCCCCCGGCCCGCGCACCCCGTACGCCGATGAGGTGGCCGTGCCCGACGGGGTGTCGCTGCGCGACCGGGGCTCGTTCAACCGGCTGGTCGGCCCGATGCTCAACCTGCTGCTCGCCGACGCCGCGCCCGGCCCCCGGGTCGACCCGGTGGTGCCGCTGGCCACCGCCTCCCGGGACGGTCGGGCCCAGGTGCTGCGGCTCGGCGCCGACGGGATGACCCGCTGGGTGCTCGGCCGCGACGACCGGCACGACGTGGGCGAGCCGACCCGGCTGAGCTGGCCGCGGGCCGACGCGACGTTCGGCGCGGCGGGCCCCGCCCAGGTGCCCGACCCGCGGCTGCCCACCGTGGTCGAGGGGCCCACCCAGGGCTCCGCCGAGGACCCGCCGGCGGTCCCGGCCGTGCCCGCGCCCGCCCCGCTGGAGCGCCTGCTCGACCGGCTCGCCGAGGTCTGCGAGGCCCGCCACGACCGGGTGGTGGTCCGCCGCGTCGAGGCCGACCCGCCGCACCTCTACGTCACCTACCGGGCCGACGGGGTGGTCCGGCAGCAGCGGGTCGGGGCGCACGTGGGCACCCCGTCCCCGGCCGACGTCGACGGCTTCGCCCGGCGGGTGCACGCCACCGACCCGGACATCCCCTCCGAGCTGGTCTACGACGGCGACCGGGTGCCGCGCGGGCTGGCCGAGGCGGCGCAGCGGCGCGGGGTGCGGCTGCTGCACCTGACCGAGTTCCAGGGCCTGCTCGACCTGCGCGACTACGTCGCCGCGCAGACCGCCCGGCTGCAGGCCGACCGGCTCTATCCGCCCGGTCAGTACGTCCCGCAGCGCTACCGGCACCTGGTCGGCGCCGACCAGCGGGTCCGCGAGGACGTGGTGGACGAGCTGCTGGAGCTGATCTCCGCGCCGGACGGCCGGTTCGTGCTGGTGCTCGGCGACTTCGGCCGGGGCAAGACCTTCGCCCTGCGCGAGGTGGCCCGACGGCTGCCCACGGCCGCCCCCGACCTCATCCCGATCCTGGTGGAGCTGCGCGCGCTGGACAAGGCGCACTCGGTCGACGGCCTCGTGGCCGCGCACCTGGCCAACCACGGTGAGCAGGTGATCGACCTCAAGGCGTTCCGCTACATGCTCCGGCAGGGCCGGATCGTGCTGCTCTTCGACGGCTTCGACGAGCTGGTCGCCCGGGTGACCTACGACCGGGCCGCCGATCACCTGGAGACGCTGCTCCAGGCGGCCGAGGGCCACGCGAAGATCGTGGTGAGCAGCCGGACCCAGCACTTCAAGACCAATTCGCAGGTGCTGACCGCCCTGGGCGAGCGGGTGGGCCTGCTGCCGCACCGCCGGGTGCTGGCCATCGAGGATTTCACCCCCGGCCAGATCGAGACGTTCCTGCGGCACCGCTACGGCGGCGACGAACGGGCCGCCCGGGAGCGGCTGGACCTGCTGGCCGGGGTGAAGGACCTGCTCGGTCTCTCCCGCAACCCGCGCATGCTCGGCTTCATCGCCAACCTCGACGAGGGGCGGCTGGCCGCCGTGGCCGGTGCGGGCGGCACGTTCAGCGCGGCGGCGCTCTATCGGGAGATCCTCGAGTCCTGGCTGGACTTCGAGGAGCGCCGCACCCAGGGCATCCCGGGCGCGCCGGTGAGCCTGCGCCGGCCCGAGCTGTGGCAGGCGGTGAGCCGGCTGGCCTTCCAGCTCTGGGAGAGCGGCGAGTCCTACCTGCGGCTGGCCGAGCTGGCCGAGGCCGCCGGCCAGCTCGCCGGGCTGGCCGACTCCCGGCTGTCCGGGCCGCAGGCGATCCACGCGGTGGGCGCCGGCAGCCTGCTGGTCCGCACCGACGACGGGCTGTTCGGGTTCATCCACACCTCGGTGATGGAGTGGCTGGTCGCCGAGGGGGTGGCCGAGCAGCTCAACCGGGGGGAGGAGCCGGCCGCGCTGGCGGTGCGCCCGCTGTCCGCGCTGACCGTGGAGTTCCTCGGCGACCTCGCCGACCCGGCCCGCTGCACGGCCTGGACCGCCCGGGTGCTGGGTGACGAGGCGGCCGGTGAGACGGTCCGGGCCAACGCGCTGCGGCTCAGCGCCCGGCTGCGGCTGCCCGACCGGGCCGACCTGCGCGGCGCGGTGCTGCGCGGCGAGGACCTGTCCCACCGGGAACTCGCCGGGGCGGACCTGACCGGCGCCGACCTGACCGACACCCGGCTGGTCGCCACCAACCTCGGCGAGGCACGGCTGGAGCACGCGCGGCTGCGCGGCGCCCGCCTGGACCAGGCCCGCCTCGCCGGGGCGGACCTGCGCGACGCGGAGCTGGCCGGCGCCCGGCTGTTCCGCGCTGACCTGCGCGGCGCCCGGATCACCGGCAGCAGGTGGCACCGGGCGGCGCTCATCGACGTGAGCGCCGACGCGGCGCTGCTGCGCGCGCCGGAGCTGCGCGGTGCCGTGGTCGCCCCGGGCCGTCCGGTCGCGCCGGGCCTGGCCCCGCCCGCCGTGGGCGTCGCGTACGGCTTCGAGGTGGGCCGGCTGCCGGTGCCCGTGGCGTACAGCCCGGACGGGTCGGTGCTCGCGGTGGGCAGCGACGACGGTGGTGTGCTCATCTGCGACACCGCGGCCGGGCTGCCGGTGCGGACCCTCCAGGGCCACCGGGGCCGGGTCTACGCGGTCCGCTTCGACGCCGCCTCGCACCAGCTGGTGACCGGGGCGGCCGACCTCACGGTGCGGTTCTGGGACGCCGACCACGGCGACGTGCGGCATGTCATCGAGGACGTCTTCGACGGCTGGGTGTGGCCGCTGCTCACCGACGGCGCGCGGGGCCGGCTGGTGGTCGGCGACGCGGCCGGTGTGGTCCGCCTCTACGACACCCGGACGGCCCGGCTGCGGCAGGAGTGGCCCGGCCACGCCGCGCCGATCTGGGGCACCTCGTTCAGCCCGGACGGCCGGCGGGTCGTGGTGGTCGACAGCGCCGGCGTGGTGCGCGGCTGGGACATCCCCTCCGGCCGGCTCGCCTTCGAGGTGCGCGAGCCGGAGGTGGTCTACCGGGTGGTGCACAGCCCGGACGGCCGGCTGCTGGCCGCGGTCGGCCAGCACGGTCGGGTGTGGATCCGCCGGGCCACCGACGGGGAGCTGCTGCGCCAGCCGCGCGGCCACGAGGCCGACGTGTACGCCCTCGACATCCACCCCGACGGCACCCTGATGGCGACCGGCGACACCCACGGCGCGCTGCGGCTCTGGGAGCTGGAGACCGGCCGCCCGGTCCGGGTGCTCGGCCGGCAGCGCGGCGCGATCTACAGCGTCCGGTTCAACGGCGACGGAAGCATCCTGGCCACCGCCGCCAGCGACGGAGCGATCCAGCTCTGGGACAGCGCCGACGGCCAGCTCCGGCACGAGCTGACCCGGCACCGCGGCTCGGTGTGGCCGGTGGTCTGGCGGCCCGACCAGGCCCAGGTGGCGACCAGCAGCAACGACGGCACCACCCGGCTGTGGGACGTGCGCACCGGGCAGCTCCAGCACACCCTGCGGGGGCACGGCCGGCGGGTCACGGCGCTGTCCTTCCGGGACGACGGCGAGGTCCTGGCCGCGTGCGGCAACGACGGTGTGGTCCGGCTCTGGGAGCCGCGTACCGGCCGGCTGGTCCGGCAGCTCGCCAGTCCGGCCGACCGGCTGCTCTCCGTCGTCTTCTGCCCGGGCGAGTCACTGGTCGCCGCGCCGAGCGGTGACGGCGGCGTGCACCTGTGGAACACCGACACCGGCCTCGACGAGCGGGAGCTCAACGTGGACACCGACCACGTGTGGGCGACCGCGTTCAGCCCGGACGGCGACGCCCTCGCCACCGCCAACGACGACGACACCGTGCGGCTGTGGTACCGGCGTACCGGCCGGCACTTCGCCACCCTCACCCCGCACCGCGGTCGGGTTCGGGCGATGGCGTTCAGCCCGGACGGCGAGACCATCGCCACCGGCTGCGACGACCAGCTCGTCCGGCTCTGGGACGCGGCCACCGCGACCTGCCGGCTCACCCTCGAACACCACACCGACCGGGTCTACGCGGTGTCCTTCAACACCGACGGGACACTGCTCGCCAGCGCCAGCAACGACGGCGTCGCCGTGGTCTGGGACGCGCTCACCGGTGAGCGGCGCACGGTGCTCACCGAGCACACCGGCCGGCTCTGGTCCTGCGCGTTCAGCCCCAACGGCAACCTGCTCGCCACCGCCGGCGACGACCTCGTCATCCGGCTCTGGGATCCGGGCACCGGCCGGCTGCACGGCACCCTGGCGGCACACACCCGGCGGGTCTGGTCGGTGGCGTTCAGCCCGGACAGCAGCCTGCTGGCCAGCGCCGGCGACGACGGGACCGTGCGGCTGTGGGACGTCGCCGACCCGGAGCACGCCCAGCTGCGGGCCACCCTGATCGGGCTGCCCGACGGCTGGGCGGCGGTGAGCCCGGACGGCCGGTACAAGCTGGACGGCGACCCGGGCGGCCAGTTCTGGCACGTCATCGGCACCTGCCGGTTCGAGGTGGGTGAGCTGGACCCGTACCTGACCCAGGTGCGGCGGCTCGCCGTGGACGCCCCGTTCTGACCCGGCCCGCCGCCGCGCGGGCCCCGGCCGCGCGTGTGGAGCGGTCTCTATCAGCGTCGGTTCCCGGCGTTTCGTTACACGGCTCGCCGGGGTCCGTCCGTGCCGGTGTGCCGATCTGGCTGACCGCTCAGTCTGATCAGGACGCCCGGCGTAGTGACGTCGACCGATCATCCTGACGCTCTGTCACGATCTCGACACAAAAGTTGTGGGTCTCCTCCGCGATCGATGTGCTGGCGCGGGACCAGCGCCGTCGGTGACGGCCATCGAGGAAGAGGTGGCTCATGGTGGCTCTACGACGGCTGCTCGCCAGCCTGACGGCGGCGGTGGTGACCGCCGCACTCGCCCTGGTGTGGACGGCGGCGCCCGCCCAGGCGGACGAGGCCTGGGAGGCCGCGCTCAAGACCCTGATGTCCCGCACGGCCACCTGGGCCGAGGGCGGGCTGTCCCGGGTCGGCCTGCTCGGCCAGCCGTTGCCGCTGCTCGGCGTCAGCCCGGGCGCGCTCGTGGACACCGACAAGCTCACCCGCAAGGCGTCCGACGCCCTGGCCGGCGGCCTCACCAAGGACGATGTGGACCTCGGCGGGGGCACCCGGTTGACCAGCACGGTCACCACCAGCGGCGGCGACCACCTGCTCGACGTGCTGGTGACCACCAAGCGGCAGGCCACCGCGAAGGACCTGGCGGTCGGCGGGGTGACCGTCGCCAAGGCGGTCGACGTCACCGGCTGGGCGACACTGCACCTGCGAGCCCGGCACACCGCCGCGGGGGAGACCTACCTGGTCCGCGACGGGGACACCCCGCGCCTCGACATCGACGCGGCGGCGACGCTCCGCGCCGACCTGGACCAGGCCACCGCCTCGGTCGGCATCCTCGGCGTCACGCTCACGGCCGGCAGCACCCTCACCGCCCGCACCCACGTCAAGGCCACCGTCACCGACCCGAACGGCGACGGCCGGCTCGCCTTCGACACCGGCGCCGGCACCGGGACCGGTGAGCTGGGCGCCGCCGGCTCCCTCGCCGGGCTGGTCCAGGTCGCCCTCGACAACTCCGGCGGCGGCCGGATCTCCGACACCGAGACCGAGCCCGGCCCCGGCTCCGTGCACGGCCAGGTCAACCTCGGCGCGGCCACCGCCGGCGCCCCGTTCGATCTGCCCGCCCTCGCCGCCACCGTGAAGGTCGACTGGAACGACATCAGCGTGGGCAGCCCGACCGTCACCACCACCGGGCTCGACGAGACCATCGCGAAGTTCCGCAACATGAGCCCACTGGACCTGGCCTCCGGGCTGGCCCAGCTCGCCACCCTGCTCGGCGGGGTGCAGCAGAGCGGGCCGGCCGGCAACCTGAGCCTGCCCTTCCTGCGCGGCACCTTCGCCGACGCCGTGAAGGTCAACGAGAAGCTCGCCGGCTTCCTCAAGAAGTACGTGCACCCCAAGCCGAACGACCCGGAGTTCGACCCGGCCACCGACGACCCGGCCAAGGCCGGCCAGCCGAAGTTCAGCTCGATCCAGCAACTCGTAGCGCTGCTCGCCGCCGAGGGGCTGCCGGTCGACAACCTCTCCTTCGCCGGCGAGAAGCTGGTCTTCCGGCTGAAGCTGGAGCGGGAGTCCGCCGTGGCCGTGCCCCTGGACCCGGGCGCCGCCTCGGTCTCCGGCCGCGGCGCCACCTTCACGGCCAAGGGCTTCAGCGTCGGGGACAACCGGTTCACCCCGGGTGAGCTGGTCGGCCAGCGGGTGGTCGCGGGCACCTCGGCCGGCACCATCGAGGCGAACACCGAAACCACGGTCACCCTGCGGGAGAACTGGATCGGCGGCCAGCCCGGCCCCGACAGCGTCTGGGTGATCAGCGGCTCCAGCCCCAACATCGGCGCGGTCGAGCTGGCCGGCACCCTCACCAAGCCGGCCGGCGGGGACAAGAAGGTCGGCCTCCGGGCGGCCAACGCCCAGGCCACCTTCGCCACCGTGAAGCCGCGCTACAGCGCGGCGGTCACCCTCGTGCTCGACCTGCGCGACGACCTCGGCAGCCCGGCCGCCAACGCGGACCGGGTGCTGCTGCGCACCGACCCGGCCACGCCGCTGTTCGCCGCGGACTTCCCGATCACCACCGGGGTCGACTTCTTCGCCACCGCCGGCTTCCTCAAGGTCAAGCTCGGCGGCGACCTCGCCGTCGGGCCGGCCGCCGCCGGGCAGCGGATGCTCCAGGTCAGCTTCAAGCAGGCGCAGGACGTCAGCCTGGGCGAGCTGTTCCGCCGGTTGCAGGCCGAGCCGGGCAACCTGCTCGCCGTCTCCTCCTCGGTGAAGACCACCGGCCGGGTCACGGTCAGCGTCCCGGGCGCCACCGGCGCCCTCGGCCAGGGTGTCGGCGTGGACGTGAGCTGGAAGGCCGGCGAGCAGCCGGTGGTGGACACCTCCAGCCTCGACGGGATCTTCGCCGTCGATTTCAACCCGGACGACCCGAAGGCCCTCTTCGCGGTCGTGGTCGAGGCGCTGCGGCTGGTCAACGCCGCGCTCACCCAGCCGGGCGGCGGCAGCGGGCCGCTGAACACCGAGATCCCGCTGCTCGGCCGCTCGGCCCGGGAACTGCTCGGCGCCGACGAGAGCGGCGTCGGCAAGGGCGTCACATTCGCCGCGGACGGTGCCAACTTCCTGCTCAAGGACGGCAACCGCAGCGAGGACGCGGCCTTCGACCCGCGCCTGGCCGGCCGGACCGTGGTGATCGGCAGCAAGGCGTACCGGGTGCTGGGTTGGGTGGACGGCCAGACCCTGCGGGTCGACGCGGCCGGCACGCCCAAGCCCGCCGACGGCACAGCGTACGCGCTGCGGCCCGAGCTGGCCGACGCGCTGGACAAGCTGCTGGCCGCGCCCCCGGACACCCTCCAGGACGCCCTCGACCAGCTCAACGGCGCGATCGGCGCGGACAGCGGGATCCAGTTCACGCTGGACGAGCGGGCCGGCGGCCCGTACCTGCGGGTCGGCCTGGACTGGAAGCGCAACGTCCGCACCGCCGGGCCGCTCGCCTTCGCCTGGGACGGCGCCCGCGAGCTGATCAGCCTGGACAGCTCCGGCACCTTCGCCGTCGACGTGGACGCCCAGGCCAAGCTGGGCCTGCTGCTGCCGCTGAAGCTGAACGCGGCGCCCCTGCTGGACAAGAACTCCTCGGCCAAGGTGACGGTGAAGGGTGGGGTGGACGACGTCGCGCTGGCCGCCCGGGTCGGCCCGCTCGCCCTCAACCTCGGCAAGGACCCCGACTTCGCCACCGTCAAGGCGAACCTCAGCGTGGGCCTGGGCGGGCTCACCGCCGATGGGCCAGTCACCGACCTGCTCGGCCTGACGCCGACGATCACCACCGCCGGCGTGGACTGCGGCGGCGGGGTCGGCAGCGCGACCACCCCCGTCTGCGCCCGGGCGCCGCTGTTCGTCGACAACTGCGAACCCGCCGACGACACCAACCTGCTCACCTTCACCATGGGTCTGGACCTGGCGCCGCACGCGCAGACCCCGGACCTCACCTCCTGCTTCGCCAACCTGTCGCTGAAGCTGACCGACTTCAACGTCGGCATCGACGGCTACCTCGCCAAGGTGGAGGACGCGCTGCGGCTGGCCAGCTTCGACGGCAAGCTGCCACTGGTCGGCGACGACCTGCAACAGGGCCAGCGCTTCGTGGCCCAACTGCGCGAGGACGTCAAGGCGGCGATCGGCCCGGTGCTGGCGAACGCCACGCTGGACAGCGCCGGCGTGCAGACCGCCCTCAACGACGTGCTCGCCGACTTCGACCCGGGCGTGAGCGCGGTCGTCGGCTGTCGCACCGGGGTGGCCACCCCCTGCCAGCCGGAGGACTTCCAGTCCATCCGGATCAAGCTGACCGCCTCACGCGGCGCGCCCTCCGCGGCGGACGGCTGCAAGGACGCGAGCGACAGCGACAAGTGCCTCGGCGTCAACGTCCCGCTCGACCTGGGCATCCCCGGCCTGTCGCTGAAGGCGAAGAAGGGCGCCCCCGACGGCATCCAGGCCAAGCTGGGCTGGAAGCTGCACCTGGACCTGGTCCTCGACCGGGACGAGGGCTTCTACGTCCCCACCCACGACGGGGACACCGCGCCCGAGGTGCAGATCGGCGCCAACTTCGACATGACCGGCGACCTGGCCGCCCAGCTCGCCTTCATCCAGGTGAACGCCACCAAGCAGGGCACCGCGCCGCTGGTGCGGGCGTACTTCGGGGTCGACCTGAAGGGCTCGGCGGGGGAGAAGAGTTGCTTCGACCCGGCGGTGGCCGCGGACTGCGCCGCCGACCCGGACGCCAAGCTCACCCTCGCCGAGTTCGCCGACCTGGGCTCCCTGCTCGCCACCGACCTCACCGCCCAGGTGAACATCGACTGGAAGCTGGCGGCGACGTTGAACGCCGGCGACGAGGTCGGCTCCGCGCTGCCCGGCGTCAGCGCCCGCTTCGGCCTGAAGTGGGGCCTGGAGCACAAGCAGGGCGGGCTGAGCGCCACCGGCGGCGGGGTCAGCACCCCGCTCCAGGTGACGTTCACCGACATCGCGCTGGACGCCGGCGCCTTCTTCAGCAAGATCCTGAAGCCGGTGGTGGACAAGCTCAAGGCGGTCACCGGCCCGCTCCAGCCGGTCATCGACACCCTGTACGCGCCCATCCCGGTGTTGTCGGACCTGTCGAAGGCCACCGGCGGACCGGACATCACCCTGGTCTGGCTCGCCAAGACGTTCAGCACCCTGACCGGCGGGCCGAAGCTCGACTTCGTCGACACCGTGCGCGCGGTGATCACCTTCGTGAACCGGATACCTGACTGCGACGACGGTGACGGCTGCTCGATCCCGCTCGGCCAGTTCCTGGTCGACCCGGCCAAGGCGCTCACCACCGAGGCGTCCCCGGCGTCGGCGGAGAGCCTGATCAAGCGGGACGACCCGTTCACCAAGGCGAAGACCGCCGCCGAGGTGAAGTCCTCGGTGGACGCCGCCGCCGGCAACGACGGGGAGAAGCTCTTCGCCCCCGGTTCCGACGGAAAGTCCAACGCCCAGAAGACCGGCTTCAGCTTCCCGATCTTCGACAACCCGGGCTCGCTGTTCGGGCTGCTCATGGGGCAGGACGTCGAGCTGGTCAGCTTCGACTCCGGGCCGCTGTCGCTCGGGTTCAGCTGGCGGCAGTCGTTCGGCCCGGTGTACGCCCCGCCGCCGGTGCTCGTCACCCTCTCCGGCAGCGCCTCGGTGACGGCCCGGTTCATCGCCGGCCTGGACACCGCGGGTATCCGGCACGCCGTGGAGGCCGCCACCACCGACGGCACCGACCTCGACGCGGTCAGCCTGCTCGACGGCCTCTATTTCAAGACCAGCGACAGCAGCGGCAAGGCCGTCCCGGTGGTCACCCTGCGCGGCGAGATCGCCGCGGGGGCCGAGGTCAGCGTGCTCATCGTCAAGGCGGGCATCCAGGGCGGCATTCGGCTGACCGTCGGGTTCAGCTGGAACGACCCGAACAACGACGGGAAGTTCCGCACCAGCGAGTTCATCGAGGCGCTGCTGACGAACCCGGTCTGCCTCTTCACCACCAGCGGCCAGCTCTCGGTCTTCCTCAAGGTCTACATCACCATCGACCTGTTCCTGTTCTCCAAGACCTTCGACTTCACCCTGGTCGACGCCACCCTGCTGGACTTCCGCGCGCAACCCGACTGCTCACCCGAACCACCCGAGCTGGGCGGCACGACCGGGAACACCCTGGTGGTCTTCGCGGGCAAGTTCGGCACGGTCGACGAGCGGGGCGAGACCGCCTGGGACAACACGAGGGACACCTACGCCGGTGACGTGATCAAGGTGTACGCCGTGCACTTCGCCGACGACGACGCCGACTTCGACGGCTTCGCGGTGGAAGCGCTCGGGCGCAAGCAGGAGTTCCTCGACCCGAACCTGGCCCGGGTCGTGGTGGACGGGCGGGGCTACAGCGTCGCCGACGCGGACAAGGTCGCCATGTCGGTGCTGCTGCTCGGCGACGGCGACACCGGCGGTGACGGCACGAAGACCTCGGCGTTCGACAAGGCGGCAGTGGTCATCGGCTCGGACGGCAAGGACCAGATCCGCACCGGCACCGGCCCGGCCTGGGTGGACGGCCGCGGTGGCGACGACGTGATCGTCACCGCCGAGGCGGCCGGCCAGGTGAGCCGGGTCGCCGGCGGCGCCGGCAAGGACACCGTCACCACCGGCGACGGCAACGACGTGGTGGCCGGGGACGGCGACCTGAACCCGGTCGACCGGGCGGCCGACACCACTGTGCACACCTCCGTGGGCGACAAGAGCCTCACCGGCCTGGTCGACTGGACGAAACTGAAGGACCCGACCGAGGAGACCACCGGCGTCGACGACCACGTCACCGTCGGGCACGGCGCCAGCACGGTCTACGGCAACGGCGGCGACGACGTCGTCGGCGTGGTGCTCGACGACCGGCCGAACGGGAAGAACGTCCTCGTCGGCGGCCCCGGCGCGGACATCCTCAACGGCGGCAAGGGCGACGACACCATCCACACCGCCGGCAGCACCGTCCCGGCCGACCCGGACGCGGCCGGCAGCGGCGACGCCGGGCTGACCAACCGGGTCGACACCGGCGCCGGCCAGGACACCGTGCACGGCAGCGCCGGTGCGGACCTGGTGGTGTCCCACTCGGCCAACGGCCAGACCGGCCACGTGTACGGCTACGGCGGCGACGACGTGCTGGTCGGCGGCTACGGCACCGACGAGCTGTTCGGTGGCCCGGATGAGGACTACGTGATCGCCGAGCCGTCCAGCGTCGGCGACCCGGACGGCACCGACGGGTACGGCCCGGCCCGCCAGGTCGTCCACCAGCCGCTGCCGGCCGGCACCCAGTCGCAGACCAAGCTGCTCGTCGGCGGCCTGGGCAGCGACCACGTGGTCGGCGGCGACGGCGGGGCCACCGTCTTCGGCGACCGGCGACTGACCGCCGAGACGTGCGCCGACGCCGCCCTCGCCGGCGACCAGCCGGCCCCCACCGACCAGGGCTCGGCCGACCTCATCCTCGGCGGGGCCGGGGTCGAGGTGGTCACCGCCGGCAGCGGCGACGACCGGGCCGACCTCGGCGGCGGCGACGACCGGGCCTGCGGCCAGCTCGGCGACGACACCCTGCACCTGGGCGGCGGCGCCGACCGGGCCTGGGGCGGCCCGGGCGTCGACCAACTGCACGGCGACGACGGGGTCGACCTGCTCTTCGGCAACACCGGCGACGACGGCCTGTACGGCGGCACCGGCGTGGACACCGCCGAGGGCGACGAGGGTGACGACCAGGTGTTCGGTGGCCCGGACGACGACGTGCTCTACGGCGGCGGACGGGTGGCCGGCGTGGCCGACGGCCGGGACTTCGTCTACGGCGAGGACGGCGTGGACCGCATCGTCGGGGACAACGGCACCCCGCGCATCGGTGACGTCGGGCCGTACCCGCTGGACCTGGCCGGGGACGTGCCGGCCGCCGGCGCCGGGGACGTGCTCTCCGGCGGGCCCGAGGGCGACGTCGCGTACGGCGGCCTCGGCGCCGACCGGGTCGACGGTGACGGCGGGGACGACCAGCTGGAGGGCAACAACGGCGCCGACGTGGTCCACGGTGGCATCGGGAAGGACGAGATCGTCGGCGGCTCCGCCCAGGAGCCCGTCGCCGGAACCGGCCGCCCGGACACCGGGGACCAGCTCTTCGGTGACGGCGACGCCGACCTGATCGCCGGGGACAACGCCCGGTTCACGCCGGCCACCGCCGACGCGACCCGGGTCACCCAGGCCCGCGCCGTGCCGTCGCGCAAGGTCACCCTGCTCGACCTCGGGTTCACCCCGACGGCCGGCACCAGCGGCGGTGACCTGATCTCCGGTGGCGACGACGACGACGTCATCTTCGGCCAGGGCGGCCCGGACCGGGTGCACGCCGACGCGGGCGCCGACTTCGCCGAGGGGGGCTCCGGCTCCGACTGGGTCGAGGGCGACGCCGGCGACGACGACCTGGTCGGTGGCTCCAGCACCGCGTACGACGGGACCGGGGCGGCCACGACGGGCCAGCCGGACACTGCGGACGCCGTGTTCGGCGGACCCGGCTCCGACGCGGTCATCGGGGACAACGGCGCGGTGCTCCGCCCGCTGCCCGGTGAGCAGCCGACGGCCGTGACGGTCCGGCTCGGGGCGGACGGCAACCCGTTCGGCCCGCGGATCGTGGTGCTGCTGGACCGGGCGGCGGCCACCGCCAACCGGTTCGGCGCCGACCGGATGAGCGGCGGCGACGGTGTCGACACCCTCTGGGGCCAGGACGGCGACGACGCCCTGACCGGCGACGGCGGCGGCGACTACCTCGAGGGCAACGGCGGCGCGGACACGCTGCGCGGCGACACCGCCCTCGGCGCGGCGGGCCGGACCGCGGTCACCCCGCTGCCCGACCCGGGCTGGCCGGGTGACCCGGCGGCCCCGGCCGACCTGGTCGGTGCCGGCGCGCCCGCCGGGCAGGACGACCTGATCGGCGGCAGCGCGGCCGCCGGGTTCCGGGACACCGGGGACGTGGTCGAGGGCAACGGCGCCGACGACGTGCTGCTCGGCGACAACGGCTCGCTGCTGCGCACGGTGGCCACGGTGAACGGGAAGCCGGCCGAGCGGGTCTACACCGAGCGGTACCCGACCGGCGCGGTGCCGGCCGACGCCACGGCGGCGCGGACGCACGACCCGGCGCTGCCCGGCCCGTCCACCCGGTTCTGCACCACGGCGCAGGCCACCTGCGAGCCGGCCGGCGCCTACGGCAACGACCAGCTCTACGGGGACGCCGGCAACGACGGCGCCTGGGGTCAGGACGGCGACGACCAGATCCGGGGCGGCGCCGGCGACGACGACCTCTTCGGTGAGCTGGGCGCCGACAGCCTCTACGGCGAGGACGGGCGGGACGCCATCCTCGGCGACCGGGGCGGCGTGGTGAACCAGTTCCTCAACGCCGACGACGTGGCGGCGCTGGGCTTCACGGCGACGCTCTCCTCGGTGCCGCAGGAGTCGTACACCGGGTTCCGGGCCGGCGGCTACGACCGCCGGGTGGACCTGCTGCACGACACCGACGGGGACGCCTGGATCGGCAGCGCCACCTCGGCGCCCATGCCGTACGCCGGGCTGACCGCCGGTGCGGGCGACCTCATCCGGGGCGGGGCCGGAGCGGACAACATCCACGGCGGCTTCGGCGACGACGTGGCCAACGGTGACAGCGGCGGCGACGAGGTGTTCGGCGGCGAGGGCTCGGACGTGCTCTGGGGCGGCAAGGGCTGCGACCCGGCGCTCGACGCGGCCAACCCGCAGTGCCTGGTGAACGGCGTGTTCAGCGCCGCCGCCCGGGGCGACCAGGACCAGTACGTCGACCACCTGTTCGGCGGCGCCGGGGCCACCAGCGGCCCGGCGGTCACCGCGGTGCTCGGGTCCGACCTGCTGGACTTCCGGCCGCGCGGCTCCTACCCGGACAACTGCGCGGCGGGGGCCTGGCCGGTGGACCTGGCGGCCGGCACGGTCGACCCGTGCCGCTGGTTCGAGGCGACCAACCTGGACAACGACGTCCTCGCCGACAACCAGCACCACCACGGCACCGACTGGATCTACGGCGGCTGGGACCGGGACGTGCTCCAGGGCGACGTGACGCAGAACGGGCCCAACAACGGTGACCGGCTGTTCGACTGGAACGGCGCGTACAACCTGTTCACCCACTGCAACTCGGCGTACGGCGGGTTCAACGACATCCGCCAGCACAGCCCGGCCATGCAGGACTTCCTGACCCGGCTGGCCTGGGCCTCCGGGGCCGGGCGCGACGCCGGCGACGTGACCACGGCGGGCACCTCCGCCTTCCTGGAGCTGTCCTACGTGTACCCGCGGGACAACAAGGACCAGGGGGCGGGGGCGGCGTTCCCGAGCACCCCGGGGCACTTCGACACACCGTCCTGCACCGACTGAGCGACGCGTCCGGGGCCCGGCTCTCCTTCGGGGGGCCGGGCCCCGGCGTCGGTCAGCTTCCCGGCATGACCACGGCGTTGCCGGTCACCCGGATGCCGCCGGTCGCCGGCACGTCGACCACCAGCAGACCCGGCCGGCCCAGGTCGGCCCCCTGGTGCAGGCGCAGGGTGGTCGGCGGCTCGACCAGACCGTGGGTACGCAGGTAGCCGCCCAACGCAGCGGCCGCCGCACCTGTCGCCGGGTCCTCGACGACGCCACCCACGGGGAAGGGGTTGCGGACGTCGAACCGCGTGCCGGAGGCGCGCCACACCAGCGCCACCGTGGTCCAGTCCCGCCGCCGCATCAGGTCGCGCAGCCGGTCGAAGTCGTAGTCGAGCGCGGCCAGCCGCTCCCGGGTCCCCGCGCCCAGGATCAGGTGGTACGCCCCGGCGTACGCGACGCGGGGCGGCAGCGAGGGGTCGAGATCCGTCGCGGCCCAGCCCAGGGCGGCGAGCGCCTCGGCGAGATCGTCCGGCGCCACCGGCGCGTCCGAGGGTGCCACGCTGGTCAGGGTCGCGGTGGGCCGTCCGTCGGCGTCCCGGGCGGTCGCCACCCGAACCACGCCTGCCGGGGTCCGGAAGACCAGGTCGCCGGTGCCGGCGCGTTCGGCGACGGCCACCGCGGAGGCGATGGTGGCGTGGCCGCAGAACGATACCTCGGCCTGCGGGCTGAAGTAGCGGACGTCGAACTCGCCCGGGCCGGCGGCGGTGAGGAACGCCGTCTCGGAGTATCCGACGTCGGCGGCGATGGCCTGCATCTGCGGATCGGTGAGCGCGTCCGCGTCGAGGACCACCCCGGCGGGGTTGCCCGCGGCCGGGTCGGTGGTGAAGGCGGCGTACCGCAGGACCTGCGTCATGACGCCACCGTACGCGTCAGCTCCCGGCGGTCCCCACCCACCGGATCTCGCCCTCGTGCCGGACGTCGGTGGGCGCCAGGCCGGCGGCGGTGGCGACGGCGGCGGAGGCCCGGTGCTCCGGGTGGATGTGGGCGACGACGGTGCGCACCCCCTGCCGCCCGAGCCAGGCCACCAGCCCGCGAGCCGCCTCGCCGGCGATGCCGCGTCCCTGCCAGGGCGTGCCTACCACCCAGGCGATCTCCGCGACCCGCTCGTCGGCCGGCCCGGTGACGGTCGCCTGGACGGTGCCCACCAGGCGCGCCTCGTCGCGGAGCCGGATCACCCAGTTGCACCAGGCGACGGCCGGGTCGGGCGAGCCGGCGACGAGGCGTTCGTAACGCGCACGCAGGCCCGCCGGATCCGCCGGAGCACCCCCGATGAAGGCGTGCAGCTCCGGATCACCCAGCACGACCGCCATCTCCTCGGCGTGGTCGACACGCAACGGCACCAGTTCCAACCGCTCGGTACGAACCACGTCGACCCCACCCACGCTCATGCCCACTACAAAACCACCCCACCCGCCTCCCCAC
>NZ_JAMWEG010000017.1 GCF_025460765.1 Micromonospora sp. MA102 | reverse complement strand
GCCCCCTCGACCCGAGGTGTCCCCTCGGCGGTGACGTGCTGGTCAGCCGACCGACTTGTTGTAGCTGTCGATCGCGGGCTGCACGCTCGCCGCGGCGTCCTTCATGGCCTGGTCGGCGGGCTTGCTACCGACGATCGCCGCCTCCAGGCCGTCCTCGGACGCCTTGCGGGCCTGCGGCATCACGCCGAGCAGGCAGCCGGCCGACGCGACCGACGGCGGCAGCGCGTGCAACTGGTCCACGGCGGTCTTGAACTGCGGGTACTGCGCCACCCAGTCCTTGTCGATCTGCTGGTCGAGTGCCTTGGCGTTGACCGGCACGTACCCGGTGCCGGTGTGCCACTTGGCCTGCTGCTCCGGGCTCGCGGCGAACTTCACGAACTCCCAGGCGGCCCGCTTCTCCTTGTCGCTGTGCCCGACGCCGTTGATCCACAGCGAGGCGCCACCGATGATCGGACCGCCCGTGGCCGAGCTGCTCGCCTTCGGGTACGGCGCGGTGAGCACGGTGAACTTGCCCTTGGCCGCATCGATGTAGCCGCGCATGGCGCCGGTGGACTCCAGGTGCATCGCCACCGTGCCGGCCTTGAAGGCGGCCTGGGCGTCGTCGGTCTTGCGCCCGGTGTTCGCCGCGTAGCCGCCCTTCACCAGGTCCACCCACCACTTCGCGACGCGAACGCCGGTCTCCTGGTCGAACTGCACCTTCGTGGCCAGGCCCTTGCGCCCGTTGCTGTTGTCGCAGTACTCCTTGCCGTCGGTGGCGATCAACTGCTCCAGCAGCCAGCCGTAGATGGCGGCCCCGAAGCCGTACTGGACGGTCTTGCCGCTGGCGTCCTTGACGGTCAGCTTCTTCGCCATCTCCCCGAGCTCGTCCAGGTTCGTCGGCGGCTTCGTCGGGTCGAGGCCGGCCCGGACGAAGGCCTCCTTGTTCAGGTAGAGCAGCGGGGTCGAGGTGTTGAACGGCATCGACTGGAGCTTGCCGTCGATCGAGTAGTAGTTGGCGATGTTCGGCTCGATGTCGCCGGCGTTGAACCCGTCCTTCTCGATGAACTTGAACATCGGCACGGTCTGCTTGGAGTCGACCATGAAGCGGGAGCCGATGTCGTAGACCTGCACCAGCGCGGGCGTGTTCTTCTGCTGCACCGAGGCCTTGTACTTGGCGATCGTCTCGTCGTAGTTGCCCTGGTAGATGGCCTTGACCTCGGCCTTGCCCCCGCTCTGGGCGTTGAAGTCGGCGACCAGCTTGTCGATCGCCGCGGCGTTGGCGCCCTTCATCCCGTGCCAGAACTCGATGGTGGTCTTGTCGGTGGCCTTCTCGAGCACCTCCGCGCCGGGCGCTTCGAGCGCGTCCTTGGCCGAATCGGTGTCGGACCCGGAACCACCGCACGCCGTCAGCGCGGCGGCGGCGGCCAGGGCGACGAACGCCGTCATGGCCCGACGGAGCTTGGGTTGTCTCACGGGATCTCCTCTTCTCGGATTACTTCAGCGCGCCGGCGGTGAGGCCACGGACGATGTAGCGCTGACCGAAGAGCACGACAGCCAACGTCGGGAGCAGGGACAGCGCGACGCCCGCGAGGACGAGGCCCGGTTGCGCCACCTCGGCGTCGTTGAGCTGCGATATGCCGATCTGCAGCGTCTGGTAGTCGGAGTCGCGGATCAGGATGAGCGGCCAGAAGTACTGGTTCCACGCCGACAGGAAGACGTAGACCCCGACCGCCGCGATCGACGGCTTGGACAGGGGCACGATGACCCGCCACAACAGGCGCCAGTGGCCGCAGCCGTCGATCACCGCGGCGTCCCGCAATTCGGTCGGGAACTGCAGGAAGGCCTGCCGCAGCAGGAACGTGCCGAAGGCCGACGCGAGGAAGGGCAGCACGAGACCGAGGTAGGTCAACCCGCCCCGCGCCAGACCCCACCCGGAGATGGCCAGGTAGTTGGGGATGATGATCGCTTCCCACGGCACCATGAGGGTGGCGAGGAACAGACTGAACGTCACCGCCCGCGCGGGCAGGCGAAGGAACGCGAAGGCGTACGCGGCCAGGATGCTGGTGACGATCTGGGCAACCGTGATGAGCCCGGCCTGGATGGCGGAGTTCACGTAGAAGCGGCCGAGCGGCACCGAACGGAAGACGTCGCTGATGTTCTGCCAGTGGAGCTCGTGCGGCACCAGCGCGGGCGGGTAGGTCGCCAGGTCGCCGGGGCCCATCACGGCACCGACGAAGCCGTAGTAGATGGGAAACAGGACCGGGATCGCGGCCAGGCCGAGCACGACGTAGACGGCGACCCGCCCGAGGCTGAACTTTTTCATCGGTAGTGGACCCGCCGCTCGAGGATGCCGAACTGGATGGCCGTGCAGCCGAGCATGACGACCAGCAGCACGACGGCCTGTGCGCTGGCGGAGCCGAAGTCGGAGGACCCGAAGGCGAACGCCTTCTCGTAGATGGAGTAGACCAGGGTCGTCGTGGCCTGGTCCGGGCCGCCCTTGGTCAGGATGTGGATCTGCCCGAAGCTCTGCAGCGCGTGGATCGTGGACACCACGACGAGGAAGAACAGCTGCGGGGAGAGCAGCGGCACGGTGATCCGGGACGCCAGCCGCCAGCCGGACGCCCCGTCGAGCCGCGCCGCCTCGACCACCTCGGGTGAGATCGCCGCGACGCCGGCGGAGAGCACGAGGACGTTGTAGCCGAAGTTCATCCACACCGTGGCGGCGCAGACGGCGGGCAGCGCGATCGACGGGTCGGTCAGCCAGTTGACCCGGTCGATCCCGACGGAGCCGAGCACCCCGTTCGCCACGCCGATCGCCGGGTTGTAGATGACGGCGAAGACGACCGACGCCGTGGCCACCGAGAACGCGAACGGCAGCGCGAAAGCGGTGCGCAACACCCGTACGCCGCGGATGCGCGCCTCCAGCAGCAGCACCACGACGAGCGCGCCCAGGACGGCCGGCACCACGGAGAACAGCGTGAACAGGCCGGTGGTGGCCAGCACCTTGCCGAAGTCGGCCGACAGCATCTCCCGGTAGTGCTCCGCGCCGACGTACACCGACGGGGCGCCGAAGAGGTCGTTGCCGTGGACGGACAGGTAGAGCGTCCGTCCCAGCGGCCAGAACACGAACAGCACGAAGACCACGACCGACGGCAGCAGCAGCAGCCACCCGAGAGCGGATTCGGTGAAGCGTGCCGGCTTCGCCCGCCGGCCGGTGGAGCGTGTGGACTCCACGGTCGGGGCGCGGTCGTCCGGTGGGGCGCTGACGGTGCGAGGGGGAGGCACGGCAGCACAGTACCAACGCCATCGAGCGAAAGAAATCCTCCTATGCACGACCCGGAGCTGGAAGTTCTTGCCACCGTTCCCGGCCGCCGGCGGCTTCGCGAAGCCGCCGGCCGCGGCGCCCGCCCGTAGCGTTCACCGCCTGTTCATTGCAATGGTGCGGTGACCGGCGTTGCGTTCTCCCGACGCCCGTTGCAACAGTTTTACGCCGTTGACCTGTTAATATCACCGACTAGCGCAACAGACTTGTTGCCAAGGTGTGGAAAGCAACGTAGCGTTTCCGGTATCAGAAACAGTGCACGAACACGGGAGAGCATGATGCAGAAGTTCGACACCCCCGCCCCGATCTCCGCCGTCCTCGACATCCCCGCCGGTCGGATCCAGTTCATCGCCGCGGACCGCGCCGACACCACCGTCGAGGTCCGGCCCGCCAGCCCCGGCAAGAGCCGCGACGCCCGGGCCGCCGAGCACACCAGCGTCACCTACGCCGACGGTGTCCTGCGGGTCACCGCCGCGACGCCGGACAACCGGCTCTTCGGTCCTTCCGGATCCGTGGAGGTCACCGTCCAGCTGCCCGCCGGCTCCCGCGTCGAGGCCAAGGCCGCCGCCACCGAGCTCCGCGGCGTCGGGCGCCTCGGTGACGTCGTCTTCGACGGCGCGTACCGCCAGATCAAAATCGACGAGGCCGCGAGCGTCCGCCTCGCCGCGATCGACGGCGACGTCGAGGTCGGCCGGCTCAACGGCCCCGCCGAGATCAGCACCGCACGGGGCGACATCCGGATCACCGAGGCCGTGCGCGGCACGGTCGTGCTCCGCACCGGGTCCGGCGACATCTCGGTCGCTGCCGCCGGCGGCGTCTCGGCCGCCCTGGACGCCGGCACCGGCTACGGGCGCGTCAGCAACGCCCTCAAGAACGACGGCACCACCGGCCTCGACATCCGCGCCACCACCGGCCAGGGCGACATCACCGCCCGCAGCCTCTGACCGACCAGTACCAGTACCGGCCGACCGGCCGGGCCCACCGCGATCGAGATCCCGTCGGTCGTCGCCAAAGGCCCGGCCGGCCGTCCCCGAGCCACATCAGACAACAGACGAAGAGGAAACGATGATGAAGAACAGCAAGTCCTCGACCAGCTCGACGTGGACCGGCATGGTTCCGGTCGACGACACGGCCCTGGCCGTCACCGACACCGGCGGTCCCGGTGTCCCGGTGGTCTACCTCAACGGCCAGTTCGCCACCCGGGGGTACTGGCGTCGGGTCATCGCGGAACTGGGCGCGGGGTGGCGGCACATCACCTACGACGAGCGCGCCCGTGGCAGGTCGAAGCGTTCGGCGGACTATTCCTTCGCGGCCGCCGTACGGGATGTCGACGCCGTCCTCGCGGCCAGGGGTGTGGACCGGGCGCTGGTGGTGGGCTGGTCCTACGGCGCGGTCGTCGGGGCGCACTGGGCCAGCCGGAATCCGGAACGTGCCCTCGGTGCGGTCCTGGTCGACGGCGCCTTCCCGCACGACTGGCTCGACGAGGCCATGGAGCAGCGGATCCGCAAGCTGTTCCGGCGGATGAGCTGGTTCCTGCCGTTGCTGCGCCCGACCGGACTGGCCCCCCGCATGACCGCCGACCAGCAGGCGAACAGCAACATCGAGCTCGGCAGGCTGTCCCGCGAGAGCGAGCTGGGCCGCGTGCTGGACACCATCACCGTCCCGGTGCGATACGTCGTCGCCTCGGGGACGTCCTTCGGCAGCCGCAGCGACGAGCAGGAACGAATCCGCACCAGCTCCGAAGGGGTGACCGCCCGCAACGCGCACATCCAGATCGCCGCGAAGGTCGCCAGCAACCACGGTGCGATCCTCCGGAAGGACTTCCGGGCCGTCGCCGGGGCCGTACGCGAGGTCGCCGACCTCGACCGGGCACCGGAATCCGTCGCGGCGAAGGACGACACGGAGACGGCCCAGGTGCGAGGATCGGCCAGATGAAGCGGAGATCTCTGATCCTCGGCGCGGCGGCCGGTGTCGCGGCTCCCGTCGTGGCCTCCGGCGCGACGCCCGCCGCGGCATCGACCACCGACGCCACCATCGACACGCCCCGGCCGCGCCGCACATCGCGGTACAACAAGGCCAACAACCTCACGACCCTCCCGGCGACCACCCGGCAGGTCGTCATCGTGACCGCGGCCAGCTACAACACCAGCTACGCCACACTGGAGACGTTCGCCAAGGTCGACGGGACCTGGGTCCCGGTCTCCGCGGCGCTGCCCGCGCGCATCGGATCGCAGTACTTCAGCGACCACCACGTCGAGGGCGTCCCGACCACGCCGACGGGCGTCTACTCCATCGGCCCGACGATGTACGGCATCGCGGCCAACCCGGGCGTCCGGTACCCGTACCACCGGCTCGTGGTGAACGACTGGTGGAACGAGAACCCGAACTCGTCCGGCTACAACACCTTCCAGCACACCGCCACCAGTCCCGGTGGCCTCAGCGAGGCGCTGTGGACGGAGCAGCCCGCGTACACGCACTTCGCCGTGATCACCTACAACATGCCGCCGAACGTCGCGAAGCCGGTGCCGAACGCGGGCAGCGGGATCTTCCTGCACGAGTTCAGCAAGACGCCGTCCGGTCCCACCGCCGGCTGCGTCAGCCTGTCGCACACCGACCTGGTCACCGTGCTGCGATGGCTCGACCCCGCCGCCCAGCCGCGCATCGTGATGTGCCCGCTGGAAAGCCTCGGCCGCTACTGACCTCGGCGTCGTCAGCCGGTGGATCGAGGGCCCGATGAGGACCGTGCCCGTAGTGGTCGTCGGCGCGGGCCCCACCGGGCTCACCGCCGCGACGCTCCTCGCGCAGTACGGCGTCGAGTGCCTCGTCCTCGACCGTTGGGAGTCGATCTACCCGCAGCCCCGGGCCGTCGCGCTGGACGACGAGGTCCACCGGATCCTTGCCCGACTCGGGCTGCGCGACGCGTTCGCCGCGATCTCCCGCCCGCACCGGGGTCTGCGCCTCCTCGATCGGAACATGCGGGTGCTGGCCGAGTTCCCGCGCGGCACGGCGCCGGGCCGGCACGGCTACCCGCAGGGAAGCATGTTCGACCAGCCGGAGCTGGAGGCGATCCTCCGCCGCAACCTCCAGCGGTTCGGCACGGTCACCCTCCGCGGCAACGCCGAGGTCACGGCGTTGACGCAGGACTCCGGCGGGGTGCGGGTCGACGTCACGGACACCGCCACCGGCGAGCCGGGGTCCGTGCGGGCGGCGTACGTCCTGGGCTGCGACGGGGCCAACAGCCTGACCCGGGCCTCGATCGGCGCCACCATGCGGGACCTGGGCTTCACGCAACGCTGGCTCGTCATCGACGTGGCCACCGACGCCGATCTCGGCCAGTGGGAGGGTGTGCACCAGCTCTCCGACCCGGCCCGCGCCGGCACCTACCTGCGGATCGGGAGGACCCGCTACCGCTGGGAGTTCCGGCTGGCGCCCGGCGAGACCGCCGACGACTACCGCGACATGGCCCGGCTGCATCCGCTGATCTCGCGGTGGACCGGGGACCTACCCGTCGCGGAGCTGGAGATCATCCGGGTCGCCGAGTACACCTTCCGCGCGCAGGTCGCGGACTGCTGGCGCGACCGGCGGGTGTTCCTGCTCGGCGACGCCGCCCACCTCAGCCCACCGTTCATCGGCCAGGGTCTGTGCGCCGGGCTGCGCGACGCGATGAACCTGGCCTGGAAGCTCGCCGGCGTGCTCGGCGGGACCCTCGCCGAGACCGTGCTCGACACCTACCAGATCGAACGCGGCCAGCACGTCCGCGCCATGATCAAGCTGGCCCGGCTCATCGGTACGGCGATGACGGCCGGCGGCGAGTGGGGCAACGTCATCCGTCGCGCCGTGGCGCCCCGGTTGCACCTCGTGCCGGGTCTCACGGACCTGGCCACGGACAGCCGGACACCGCCGCTGCGCCGCTCCGACCTCGTGGTGCGGCCACGGCTGCGCCGCGGCCTCGCCGGCGGGCTCTGCCCGAACGCGGTCATCGACGGCGACCGGCGGTTCGACGACGTGGCCGCCGGCCGGTTCGCGATCGTCACGTCCGTCGAGCCGTCGACGGCGCTTCGGGCCGACATCGAACGGCGCGGGGCGGTACTGGTCGTCGCCCGGCCGGGCGGCGCACTGCACCGCTGGCTGGGCGCTGCCCGCGCGGCCGTCGTCCGCCCCGACGGCACCGTTCTCCGTGCCGACCGGCGGCTGCTCCCCCGTACCATCGCCGCCGTCCGGCCGGTCCCGCGGGACGGGCCGGAACGGCGCGAGGGCTCCTATCGGAGCGTCCACCGCTGATTCGCGGCGGCGGTGCAGTTCCAGAGGATGACGGTGGTGCCGTTGCCGGTGGCGGCGCCGTTGACGTCGAGGCAGAGACCGGACTGCTGGCCCCGGATGGTGCCGTCGGAGTTGCGGGTCCAGCGCTGGTTGGCGCCACCGTTGCAGTCCCAGATCTGCGCCTTGGCGCCCGGGGCGGCGTTCAGCGGGGCGTCCAGACACTTGCCGAGGGCCTGCACGCTGTCTCCGCTGATGCTCCAGCGCTGGTTGGCGCCACCGTTGCAGTCCCAGATCACCGGCTGGGTGCCGTTGGCGGTGCTGCTCTGCGGAACGTCCAGGCACCGGCCGGAGGCGGCGCTCACCAGCGCGCCGGTGGTGGCCGGCGGTGGGGTGGTGGTGCCGCCGCCGCTGACCCGGTAGACCACCGTGCCGTGCGCGGGGACGCTGGCCGAGATGGCGCCACCGGTGGTGCTCGTGGCGTTGGTCCAGGCGTCGAGCAGGGTGAAGAAGGTGCCGGTCTTCCCCACGGCGGCGGCGGTGGTCGAGATCGTCGTGGTGGTGCTGCCCTGGTTGAACAGCGCCACGGCGACGTCACCGTTGGCCAGCGTCTTGGCCAGCACTCGCCGGGTGCCGTCGAAGGAGATCTGGGTGCTCTGCAGACCGAGGCTGTCCTGGTTGATCGCGATCAGGTTCCGGTTGGTGAGGATGCTCTGGGTGGCCGACGTCATGGCCCGAACGTCGTTGCCGGCGATCAGCGGCGCCGCGAGCACGGCCCACATCGCGAAGTGGCTGCGCATCTCGGTGTCGGTCATGCCGCCCCGGCCGACCTCCATCATGTCGGGGTCGTTGAACCCGCCGGGACGCGCGTAGCCGGCCAGCGGAACGGTGACGTTGATGATGTTCTGGATGCCCATCGGGTAGCCGTTGGTCTGGCCGGTGTCCCAGGCGTTGGTGATGTCCTCGGTGGTCCGCCACATGTTGGCCACGTCGCCCCAGTTGCGCTGCGGTCCGGTCTTGGCGTGGATGCTGTTCGGATTGATGCTGTAGACGATGGGGCGGCCGGTGGCCGCGAGGGCGTCCCGCATCCGGGCGAAGGTCGCCACCTGTTGGTCGATCGTGCCGTTCGGCGAGCACCAGTCGTACTTGAGGAAGTCCACGCCCCAGGCGGCGAACTGCCGGGCGTCCTGCGCCTCGTGTCCCTGACTGCCGGTGGCGCCCGGGTAGGAGCCGAAGTACTGGGCACAGGTGCGGTCCACCGGCACCTGGTAGAGGCCGAACTTCAGGCCCTTGCCGTGCAGGTAGTCGCCGAGCGCCTTCATGCCGCTCGGGAACCGGCCGGGGTCGCCCTGGAGGTTGCCGGCGGAGTCGCGGTTGGGGTTGAACCAGCAGTCGTCGACCACGACGTACTGATAGCCGGCGTCGCGCATTCCGCTCGCGACGATGGCGTCGGCGGACTGCCGGATCAGCGACTCGTTGATGTTGCAGCCGAACGAGTTCCAACTGTTCCAGCCCATGGGCGGGGTGCGGGCGACCCCGTTGTCCAGGGCCAGGGCGGTGGAGGCACGCAGTCCGGTCAGGGCGCCGGCCAGCAGCAGCGCGGCCGCCAGACCGGCGGCCCAGCGGCGGCCCGAGGCGGAAAGTCTCATTGGTTCTCCTTCCCGCGGCGGCGTACCCCGTCGCAGGTCGTGGTCCGGCCGGGGCGCTCGCGGCCGGATGCCCCGGCCTGCTGAACCGCCCCGGGAGAGGGCTGGGGTCCCGGTGCGTCACCCGGCTCCCGACGCCCACTCAGCCCGCAGCGATGTTAGCGATAACAGCGACCCGAAGGCAACAACGAATGTCTATTCCGCTATTTCGATCGCCGCCACGTCGGTCCGTCGAATCGTCGGGCCGAAAACTGTTATCGGCGACGCCCCGGTGCGGTCTCAGTCCGCCAGGGCGGGGCGGACCCGAAACGCACTGTCGGCGCGGAAGCCGGCGCTGCCGTCCACCTGGTCCACCCACAACTGACCGTCGCGGTGCCGGAGGAACCATCCGGGATAGTTCGACGCCTCCAGCGCGATGGAGGACCGGACCGCGCCGTCACGCGCGCAGAAGGTGGCGTCACCCCGGAACAGCTCGGTCCCGTCGGCGGGGCTGAGTCGCAGCCGCCAGGACGAGTGCCGCAGGTAGCGACCGTCCCGGGCCCGGAAGGAGAAGCAGTCGGCGTCGGCCAGGCCGGCGAGAACCGCGAAGGTCGCCTGGCGGCGCGCCGCGTCGGCGCTGTCCGGACCGACCGGCAGCAGGACGCCGAGGCCGTCGACGGTCGTGACGTACCGCCCGGTCCCGCCGGCCGATTCCAGCGACACGAGCCGCCCCACGGTCAGGGAGGCGGTGCGGCCGGTCGAGGGGCGCGCGGCCGGAGGCGTCGCCGATCTCGGCGGCGGCGCGGGCACCGCCGGCGTCGGGCTCGGGGTGGCGCGGGCCGGGGAGGTCGGTGCGGCGACCGGCGCGGACGCCGTGGGCGGCGGGTGCGTGGGCAGGCCCGTCACGGTGACCGTGGTGCCGGCCGCGAGGGCGCCGGCGACGACGGTCGCGGCGACGGGGTGTGCCACGACCGCCTGGAGCAGCTGGCCGACCAGGCCGACCTTGACGCTCGCGCCGATGCCACCGGCCGGTCCCGCACCGGCGGCGGACGACACGGCCGGCACGCTGAGCGCGCCCCGGCCGACCAGCACGGCGGTGAGCCCGACCGGGACCGGTAGCAGGGCCAGCCCGAGGAGCAGCCGTTCCGCGGCGATCAGGCCCGCGGTGGCCCGTGCGCAACGGCCGCAGGACCGGGTGTGCCGGGCGAGGCGCTTGCGCCACAACGGACTCGGGACGCCGTCCCAGCCCGCCGCCGTGTCCGCCAGCCCGGCGCACCTCGGCCTGGCCTCCAGGGCGGCGACCAGTTCGCGGCTCACGTCGAGCTGGTGGCGCATGCGCTGCACCCGCACGGCCGCGTGTGCGACGCTGACCCCCAGGGCCGCCGCGAGTTCGGTGCGGGACAGCTCCCCGGCCGCCTCCAGCCACCACAGGGACAGCAACGCCCGGTCGTCCGCGTCGAGCCAGTGGCTCGCGCGGACGATCTGGCGACGCTGCCCGGACAGCTCAAGCCGCAGCGTCGTGACGTCCTCGAAGGCTGCCTCGACGTCCGGCACCTCGGCGGCCTCGTCCAGCGGGGCGGCTCGCCGGGCAGCAACCTGCCGACGGTGCAGATGGGTGCTGAGCTGGCGCACGGCGATCGCGGCCAACCAGGCACGGAAACTCTCCGGGGCGTGCAGCTCCGGTAGCCGGCGGACGGCACGCACCATGGTGTCCTGGACGACGTCGTCGGTGTCCGGGTCGCCGCCCAGCGCGCGGTGCACGATGGTGTAGACCAGCGGCAGGCCGGCTGAGATCAACTCGTCCATGGCCCGCCGGTCACCCGCCTGGGCCGCCACCACGAGGCCCGCCTCGGTCACGCCGGTAGCTCGCATCTTCACATCGCAGTCACATAACTCGATCCGATGGCGGTGGTCGTTGACTGTCGCCGAAGACCGACCGCCACGTCAAGACGGGCGGGCCGCGTCAGCCCGGAGGCTCGGGGAGCGCCGCCCCCGGGCCCCGCCGTGGCCGGTCCGGGCCGAAGAGGGCTCACCCCGGATCAGCGCCCTCCGGTGTGCGATCCGGCAAAATCCGGGCCGCTCGCCGCGCTTGAATCCTCCGAGAAAAGTGTTATGTGGAATGACGGTGACGAGTCGATATACGACCGGACCTCCGCCGGGCCGACGGACCACACCGGCGCCAGGACATCGATCGACGCCTAGCTCTTGAATGCGGCGAAACATTCTGGCAACCTTGGCGACCCCGATGTATGTGCATTCGGCACGGCCCGCACAGCTCGGGATCCCCCGACTCACCACCGTTGACCATCCCGGCGACCAGCTCCCTTGGTGTTAGCGCTAACAGCACGCACCCGGCAGGCCACCGGCATCCGACCGGAGGGAACACCCATGAGCATGGACGACGCGGCCCCACCGGCCGCCCCACATCGACGCCGCAAACGCCCGATGCTGGCCGTCGCCGTTGCCATGACGCTGCTGGCGAGCGTGGCCGCGGCCGCGGTGCACGTCACCGGTGCGGCTGCGGCGTCGGTCGACACCACCGCCTGGTACGTGCTGCTCAACCGCAACAGCGGCAAGGCCCTCGACGTCTACGGCGCCGCCACCACCGACGGCGCCCGCATCACCCAGTGGACCCGCAACAACGGCAACAACCAGCAATGGCAGTTCGTCGACTCCGGCAACGGCTGGTACCGCCTCAAGTCCCGCAACTCCGGCAAGGTCCTCGACGTCTCCAACCGCGCCACCACCGACGGCACCCCCATCATCCAGTGGACCGACGCCAACGCCACCAACCAACAATTCCAACTCACCGACACCACCGGCGGATACATCCGACTCATCAACCGCAACAGCGGCAAAGCCGTCGAAGTACAGAACGCCGCCACCACCGACGGCGCCAACATCGTCCAGTACACCGACTGGAACGGCACCAACCAACAATGGCAACTCGTCCGGGTCGACACCACCGGCCCGTCCCCCACCACGTCGGGGCCGCCGGCCACGGCGTACACGAACCCGGTGGTCTGGCAGGACTTCGCCGACGGCGACATCATCCGGGTGGGTGACGCCTACTACTACTCGGCCTCCACCATGCACTACTCCCCCGGCGCACCGATCCTGCGCTCCTACGACCTGGTGCACTGGGAATACGCCGGCCACTCGGTGCCGAATCTCGACTTCGGCTCCACCGCCTACGACCTCAGTGGTGGACGCGCGTACGTGAAGGGCATCTGGGCGTCGGCCTTCAACTACCGCAGGAGCAACAGCACGTACTACTGGATCGGCTGCGTCGAGTTCAACCGCACGTACGTGTACACCTCGACGGCCGTCGACGGCACCTGGCAGAAGCGCTCGCAGATCAACAACTGCTACTACGACGCCGGGCTGCTCGTCGACGACAACGACACCATGTACGTCGCCTACGGCAACGGCACCATCAGCGTCGCCCAGCTGTCCGCCGACGGGCTGAGCCAGGTGCGCGCCCAGCAGGTCTTCACCACACCGTCGAGCGTCGGCACCCTCGAAGGGTCGCGCTTCTACAAGCGCAACGGCTACTACTACATCTTCCTCACCCGCCCCGCCAACGGTCAGTACGTCCTGCGGTCGAGCAGCCCGTTCGGCCCGTACGAGATGCACCAGGTGCTGCTCAACATGCCCGGCCCGATCTCCGGCGGTGGCGTGCCGCACCAGGGCGGTCTCGTCCAGACCCAGAACGGCGACTGGTACTACATGGCGTTCCAGGATGCCTATCCCGGCGGCCGGATGCCGGTGCTCGCGCCCATCACCTGGACCGCCGACGGCTGGCCGACCGTCCAGACCGTCAACGGCGCCTGGGGCACCAGCTACCCCCAGCCGAACATCCCCGCCTCGTCGAAGACGGTGCGGCCGATGACCGGCGCGGACACCTTCACCGCCACCACGCTGGGCCCACAGTGGGAGTGGAACCACAACCCGGACAACACGAAATGGTCGGCCGGCAGCGGCCTGCGCCTGCAGACGGCGACCGTCACGAATGACCTGTACGCGGCCCGCAACACGCTCACCCACCGGATCCAGGGACCGACGTCCACGGCGACGGTCGAGCTGGACTACTCGGCCATGAGCGACGGCGACCGGACCGGTCTGGCCATGCTGCGGGACTCGTCGGCGTGGATCGGGGTCAGACGCGACGGCGGCACCACCCGGGTGACGCTCGTCAACGGCCTGACCATGGACGGCAACTGGAACACCACCGGGACCGGCACCGAGGCGGCCTCCGCCACCGTCTCCGGCGGGCGGATCTGGCTGCGTGCCGCGGCCGACATCCGCCCCGGCACCGGCCGTCAGGCTCGCTTCTCCTACAGCACCGACGGCGTCACCTTCACTCCCCTCGGCCCCGCCTTCACCCTCAACAACGCCTGGCAGTTCTTCATGGGATACCGCTACGCGATCTTCAACTACGCCACCCGCGCCCTCGGTGGCGCCGTGACCGTCCGCAGGTTCGACATGACCACCCCCTGACCGTGCACCGTCCACCATCGCCAGAGACCCGGAAGGTATGACATGAGGCAACCTGCTCACCCGCCGCGAGGGCACCGCGCGCCGCGGCTACGGCTGATCCTGGCCCTGCTGGCCGCCGCGCTGATCGCCGTCGGCGCGCCGATCGTGATCGCCGGCTCCGCCAGCGCCGGCGCCACGCTCGGTGCCGCAGCGGCCGAGAAAGGCCGCTACTTCGGGGCCGCGGTCCCCGCGTTCAAGCTCTCCGACAGCCAGTTCAGCACCATCCTCGACCGCGAGTTCAACGCGGTCACCCCCGAGAACGAGATGAAGTGGGACGCCACCGAACCGTCCCAGAACCAGTTCCGCTACACCGGTGGCGACCAGATCGTCAGCCACGCCCAGGCCCACGGCATGCGGGTCCGCGGCCACACCCTGCTCTGGCACGCCCAACAGCCCGGCTGGGCACAGAGCCTGTCCGGCACAGCCCTGCGCAACGCCGCCATGAACCACGTCACCCAGGTCGCCACCCACTACCGCGGCAAGATCTACGCCTGGGACGTGGTCAACGAGGCCTTCGCCGACGGAGGCGGCGGCGGGCGCCGCGACTCCAACCTGCAGCGCACCGGCAACGACTGGATCGAAGTCGCCTTCCGCACCGCCCGGGCCGCCGACCCCGGGGCCAAGCTCTGCTACAACGACTACAACACCGACGGCATCAACGCCAAGTCGACAGGCGTCTACAACATGGTCCGGGACTTCAGGTCCCGGGGCGTGCCCATCGACTGCGTCGGCTTCCAGTCCCACCTCGGCACCGGCCTGCCCGGCGACTACCAGGCCAACCTGCAGCGCTTCGCCGACCTCGGCGTCGACGTCCAGATCACCGAACTCGACATCACCCAGGGCTCCAACCAGGCCAGCATGTACGCCGCCGTCACCCGGGCCTGCCTCGCGGTGACCCGGTGCACAGGCATCACCACCTGGGGTGTCCGCGACAGCGACTCCTGGCGCGGCGGCGACAATCCCCTGCTCTTCGACGGCAACGGCAACAAGAAGGCCGCCTACACGGCCGTCCTGGACGCCCTCAACGCCGGCGGCTCGACCCCACCGCCGGGGCCGGTCGACACGAGCGCCTGGTACGTGCTGCTCAACCGCAACAGCGGCAAGGCCCTCGACGTCTACGGCGCCGCCACCACCGACGGCGCCCGCATCACCCAGTGGACCCGCAACAACGGCAACAACCAGCAATGGCAGTTCGTCGACTCCGGCAACGGCTGGTACCGCCTCAAGTCCCGCAACTCCGGCAAGGTCCTCGACGTCTCCAACCGCGCCACCACCGACGGCACCCCCATCATCCAGTGGACCGACGCCAACGCCACCAACCAACAATTCCAACTCACCGACACCACCGGCGGATACATCCGACTCATCAACCGCAACAGCGGCAAAGCCGTCGAAGTACAGAACGCCGCCACCACCGACGGCGCCAACATCGTCCAGTACACCGACTGGAACGGCACCAACCAACAATGGCAACTCGTCCGGGTCGGATGACGAGCGCGCCGCACGCCGCGGACGTCCGTCCGCCGACCGGAAGCCGCTGATCCGCTGACCCCGTGTCCCGGTGCTCCCGTCCAGGGAGCACCGGGACACCGGCGTGCCGGCCGCGCTGACCAGTCGGCCGTCCGCCGCGGTGCCTGGCCGGCGCCCGCCGCCGGTCAGCTCGCCCGGACCCGGGGTGGCCGGGCGGCGCGTTCGCCGCCCGGCCGTGGCGCGAGTGGTCAGTTGCGCAGGCGCCACTGCTGGTTGGCGCCGCCGTGGCAGTCCCAGAGAATGATCTTCGTTCCGTTCGCGGTGCCCCAGTTGGACGCGTCGAGGCAGCGTCCGGACTGCGCGCCGCTGATGGTGCCGCCCGCGTTGAGGTTCCACTGCTGACTGGCGCCGCCCGTGCAGTCGCCGATGACCACGCGGGTGCCGTTCCCGCCGGCACCGCCCTCGGCGTCCAGGCACTTGGTGCCGTACACCCGCAGTTGCCGGCCCGAGGTGTAGGCCCAGCGCTGCATGGTGCCGCCCCAGCAGTCGTACAGCTGCACCTGGGTGCCGTTGGTGGTGCTGCCGTTCGGCACGTCCAGGCAGCGCCCGGACTGGACGCCCACGATGTCGGTGGTCGAACTGCCCGTGCCACCCGGCGTACCGATGCTGCCGGGCACGGCCTGCAGGGCGCCGTACCAGGCGGCGGCCATCTTGTCGTAGCCGGTGGCGGTGGGATGGATGCCGTCGATCAGGTCGGCGGTCGTCACGGCGCTGTGCATGTCGACGAGGTGGACGTGCCTACCGGCGTTCACCTTGCTCTGCACGATGCCCGGAATGGCGGCGTTGAAGCTGCGCACGGCCGACTCCTGGCCGCTGTTGGCCAACGGGATCAGCTGCGCCACGAACACCTCCGCGGCGGGGGCGGCGTTCGTGATGTGGTCGATCAGGGCGGACAGCCGGCTCGGTGCGGTGGAGACCTGGTAGTTCTGCAGGATGTCGTTGGTGCCGATGTGCAGCAGCACGGTACGCGGCTGGTAGGTGTTCACCCAGCCGACGATGCTGGCGTCGATCTGGTCGATGCGCCAGCCCGGGTGGCCCTCGTGGTCGTGGTCGCCGAGGTTGCCGGGCCCGTTGTACTGGGACCCGACGAAGTCGGTGGTGTACCGGCCGTTGGCGAGGCGTTGCCACAGGCCGATGCGGTAGCCGCCCGGAACCTGGGTGCCCTCGGTGATGGAGTCGCCGAGCGGCATCACCCGTACCCCGCCGTTGGATTCCGCGCCGGCCGGGCCGGCAGGGGCCACCAGACCGGCGATCACGACGGCCGTCGCGGCGCCCGCGGCGAGCCACCTTGCCCTTGTTCGCATGACTGCTCCTCTCGGGAGGCCGCGCGCCAGGTGACGGGCACCGTGCGGCTCCGCCACCTGCCGAGCGGGATGGGTCGGGCAGGTCGCCCTGCCCGATCGCTAACTCGATGCGCTGCCGCAGGTGAGCGCCGGCGCCGATGGCGAGCCGCTCGCCAGGAAGCCGAAGACGGTCGATCCACCGGCGGGCAGGGACCCGTTGAACGGCACGTTGCGGACGGTCGCCGTGGAGCCGCTGGTGCTCAGGGTGCCGTTCCAGACCTGGCTGATGCTCTGGCCGTTGCCCAGGGCCCACTGCACGGTCCAGCCGCCGATCGCCGCGGCGCCGGCCGTCACGGTCACCTCGCCCTGGAAGCCACCGGACCACGCGTTGGTGGTGCGATAGCTCGCGGCGCAGGCATCGCCGCTCGGCGGCGGGCTGCTCGGCGGCGGGGTGCCGGCACCGGTAGTGAACTGCCAGTGGTTGACGTTGAGCAGGTACCCGCTGCCGCCGTTGAACCTCAGGTACAGGTCGTGGGTGCCGGCGGCCCCGCTGACCGGACAGGTCGTGTCGGTCCAGACCTGCCAGCCGCCGGTGCCGGTGACCCGGCAGGTGCCCACCAGGGGGCCGCCCACGCTGTCCAGGTGCAACTCGATGGTGCCCCCGCTACCGCCCGATGCCACCCGGGCCCGGTACGAGGCGGCTCCGGCGCCGAAGTTCACCCCACTGACCTTGAGGTAGTCCCCGTTCTCGATCCAGCCGACGTTCATCCCCCCGTCGGTGGTCGGCTCGGTCTCCACCCCCGACTCCCAGGCGATCGACTCGGCCTCCTGCCGGACGTACGGATCCACCGTCCCGACCTGCGGGGCGCCCCTGGTCGTCATGGTGATCGTCGGGATGGCGCCGTCCGCTCCGTAGGTGAACTTCTCCACCGCCACCGACCGGGTGAAACCACCGCCGCCCGGCAACGCTCCGTTGTGGTAGAAGAAGTACGACCCGCCCTTGAAGTCGATCACCCCGGGATGGTTGGTGAAGCTGCTTCCCTGGGTCGGCATGATCGTCCCGCGATAGGTCCACGGCCCCAGCGGACCCGGCGCGGTCGAGTAGGCGATGAACTCCGAACAGCACTTGGCCGCGAAGACCAGGTAGTACAGGCCGTTGCGCTTGTACACCCACGGCGCCTCCTCGAACAGCGTCGGCCGGTTCGGGTCGCCGGTCCGCGTGCCGAAACCGCTCGTGGTCAACGGGATCTGGGTGGGGCTTCCCGAGTACGAGACCATGTCCTGGTTCAGCTTCACGTACCACAGGTGGGGATTGCCCCAGTACAGATACCCCTGGCCGTCGTCGTCGATGAACACCGTCGGGTCGATCTCCCCGTTGCTCACCAGCGGATGACCGATGGCGTCCCGGAACGGCCCGGTCGGGCTGTCGGCCACCGCCACCCCGATCCCCATCTGGCCGGTCGCGCGCACCGTCATCGGCACGTACCAGTAGAACCTGCCATTGCGCTGGACCACCTGCCCCGCCCAGGCGTTGGCGCTGGCCCAGCTGAAGCTCGCGAGGCTGAGCGGTGAGCCGTGGTCGGTCCAGTTCACCATGTCGGCCGACGACCAGACCCGCCACTCCTTCATCGTGAAGTAGGTCGAGTTGTCCTCGTCGTGCCCGGTGTAGAGGTACACGCGGCCGTTGTGGACCAGCGGTGCCGGGTCAGCCGTGTAGATCGTCTGGACGATCGGGTTGTCCGCGCGGGCGGTCGCCGGGACGAACCCCAGCAACGCCAGGAGGCTCACGACCAGGGCCATCCCGCGCCTGGTCCTGCGGCTGCCCCGCGCCGGCGGGGTGGGCCTCCAGCGGTCACCGCTCACGGCGACAGTTCCCGCCGCGACACGCGGGTCGCGCCGGCCGGTCATCGGAATCGACACTGACATGGTGGCGAACCTTTCGGACGGGTCGGACAGCAGACATCGGGCACCGGATGCCGCGGGCGGGAAACCTGCGGCCGCTTCCGGCCTGACCCGGCCGGCGAGAGGCCGGGCGCGTGGTCAGGGCGTCAGCCCTGGCTCCACTTCGGGTCGTTGCCGCCGGTGCGGGTGGCGAGGCGACCGGGGTGTTGTTGGCGGTCCCGCTCCGCGCGGGCGGAGCCTCACGAATGAGTGGCCGTCGATAGGAGCGCTAACATCTGGGCCCGGAAGTCAGCCGACGGGCACGTGGGAGCTTGTGGCCCCTGGCGGCTCCAGCTGCCGGAGAGTGTCGACGGTGGGGAACCTCCGCGGCAGATGTTATCGATAACATCGACGTGTCTGATTAAAGCACAGTTGCCGCCGCATCGGGAGACCTCCCCGCCGCACCGCCCGACGACCGCGCAGCCGGGCGGGCTCGGCGCGTACGCCGAGCCCGCCCGCTCCAGTTCCACCCGTTCCTGCGCCGGCTGAGCCGACCCGCACACGCCGTTGCCGCGAGTGTCAGGAACACCCGGATCTGCGCCACGCCACTAGCGTTGCAGCGTCAGCACACCCGGCCGGTACGGCAGGAGGCCGTAGTCGCCGCCGGAGTTCGGGGCACGCCCCTGGTAGAGCAGTTGGAGGTTGCAGGGGTCGATGGTCATGGTCTGGTCGGGGTTGCTGCGCACCAGGTCGCCGTGGCTGATGTCGTTCGTCCAGGTGGCGCCGCTGTTGGCCTTGCCGGCGAAGGGGTTGCTCTCGCTCGCGGCCTGCGGCGTCCAGGTGCCGCCCAGGCTGCTGGCCGTGAACGAGCGGAAGTAGCGGCCCTGCGAGCCGATCGCCTCGACCAGCATGAGGTACTGGTTCTGGCCCTGGACCTTGTAGACCTGAACCCCTTCGAAGAGGTTGTTCGTCGAGTCGCTCATGATCACCGTCGACGACGCGCCGAAGCTGCCCGGGAAATTCCCGATGGGCATGCTGGCGCGGTAGATCTTGCCGTTGTCCCCGGCGAAGAACAGGTACATGTTCGTGCTGTCACCGATGAGCGTCTGGTCGATGGGTCCCGTCCCGGAGCCCGAGATGCTTCCGGTGAAGAGCGTCTGCTGCAACGACCACCCGTTCACGTTGGTGGGGTCGCTGGACGTCCGGTAGGAGAACGCCGTCCCGCCCCACTGGTAGGCGAGCACCCAGAGGTTCTTCGGGGCGAAGTAGAACAGTGTCGGCGCGACAGCGGCGAAGGGCATCGCGTTCTGGCTGGCCGAGCCCATGTCGGACCAGTTCGTGAACGGACTGAAGTTCATCGAACCCCACGACGTGCCGGTGTCGTGCGTCGTGGCGTAGACGAGGTGCCGGCCGTTGTACACGACGTTGGTGAAGTCCTTGAGCGAGACCCACCCCGATCGCGGGTTCGCCAGCGCGCCCGTCGACGACCAGCGGTACGTCGACGGCAGCGTGCACGAGCCGCCCGGCGGCGGCGTGGTGGGGGTGCCCCCGCCGTCGACCCGGACGAGCTGCCACTGCTGGTTGGCGCCGTTCCAGTCGTCGTACTGCACGATGCTGCCGCCGTCGGCGGTCGAGGCGCCCTGCACCTCCACCACCTTGTTGCTGTTCCGGTTGATCAACCGGACGTAGCCGCTGTCGGAGTCGGCCAACCGGAACTGCTGGTTGGCCTGGTTGCCGTCGGTCCACTGCACGACGTTGGCGCCGTTGGCGGTCGACCAGTTGTAGACGTCCAGCACCTTGCCGGACAGCCGCGACCGCAGCCGGTAGTAGCCGCCGCCCGAGTCCACGAACTGCCACTGCTGCTGGTTGCCGTTGTTCCGCGACCACTGCACGATCCGCGCGCCGTCGTTCGTGGCCAGGTTGTAGACGTCCAGGGCCTTGCCACTGTTGCGGTTGACCAACACGTACCACGCGCTCGTGTCGACCGTCGCGGCGGCGGCGGGCGTCGACACCGCCACCGCGGCGGCACCACCGACCACCACCGCCGTCACGGCGGCGGCGACGACCCGGGGCAGCCACCTGCGCCGCCGCGGCGGCGCGATCGACTGAGACCTATCAAGGGCAGACATGATCCTCCTTCATTGACCAAGAGCCGAACGGTCCGCCTGGAAATGGGCACTGCGACGCATGGCCGGACCCCGCGCCGGCAGTGTTAGCGCTAACAGCCTGGACGCATGCCCTGACCAACGCCTGATCCAGGGAGCCGGCGAACTGGGCTTGCCCGGTGAGCCACACGCGTCGCCGTCCTTGTCCATCGACTGTGAGCGATAACATCCCGTTCGTCAAGTGGTAACACTTGCCTGCCGGCACTCCACTACGGTCCGGAGCCGATGATTCTCGTGCCGTGCCCGGAAATTTCGGGCCAACGCTCCCCCGCCACGGCCACCGGACTCATGACGCGCCGAGTGAGACGCGGGTCCTGGATCATCGGCTGACCCAAAGACGCAGGTAGACGGGGTGTCCCATTGAGCCGAGGAGCCACTCCACGAACGACGCCCTCCGGAAGATTTCCGGAAGATGTTGTTCCAACGGGGTCGCCGTGCCAGCATGACGTGGATTGAAGCCCATCGTTACTTTGTCCGGGTTGTGCGATCGACCGACGGCCCTCGCCCGCATGCCGGGCTGCGACCGCCACCCATACAGGGCCCGACGGCCGGGACGCACAACCGAAGAGGAGGCAATCGTGGCAAGCAGCTCTCCCGTCCCCTCCGCCGGCTCATCGAGGAGCCGATTGCTGCGGATCCGGCTGCTGGCAAGCGGTGCCGTTGCCGCCGTCGCGGCAATGGGTGTCATGGTGGTGATGCCGGATGCGAACGCCGCGGCGAGCACCCTGGGTGCGGCGGCCGCGCAGTCCGGCCGGTACTTCGGCACGGCCATCGCGGCGGGCCGGCTCGGTGATTCGACCTACACCACGATCGCCGGGCGCGAGTTCAACATGGTGACGGCCGAGAACGAGATGAAGCCGGACGCCACGGAGCCCCAGCGTGGCCAGTTCAACTTCAGTTCCGGCGACCAGATCTACAACTGGGCGACCCAGCGCGGCATGAAGGTCCGCGGCCACACCCTCGCGTGGCACGCCCAGCAGCCGGGCTGGATGCAGAGCCTCGGCGGCAGCAGCCTGCGCCAGGCGATGATCGATCACATCAACGGCGTGATGGCCCACTACAAGGGCAAGCTCGCCTACTGGGACGTCGTCAACGAGGCCTTCAACGAGGACGGCAGCCGGCGGCAGTCCAACCTGCAGTCCACCGGCAACGACTGGATCGAGGTGGCGTTCCGCACCGCGCGCAACGCCGACCCCTCGACCAGGCTCTGCTACAACGACTACAACATCGAGAACTGGTCCTACGGCAAGACGCAGGGCGTCTACAACATGATCCGGGACTTCAAGTCCCGGGGCGTGCCGATCGACTGCGTGGGCCTGCAGACCCACTTCACCGGTGGCAGCTCGCTACCGGGCAACTTCCAGACCACGCTGTCGAGCTTCGCTGCCCTCGGTGTGGACGTGGCCCTGACCGAGGTCGACGTCACCAACGCGTCGACCTCGCAGTACGCCGGGCTGACCCAGGCCTGCATGAACGTGCCGCGCTGCGTCGGCATCACCGTGTGGGGCGTACGGGACAGCGACTCCTGGCGCTCCAGTGAGAACCCGCTGCTGTTCGACGGTGGCGGCAACAAGAAGGCCGCGTACACCTCGGTGCTCAATGCCCTCAACGCCGCCGGCCCCACCTCCTCGCCGACCTCGACCGGCGGCACCGGTTCCCCGTCGCCGTCGGTCCCACCGGGCGGGGCGAACCGGATCGTCGGCGCCCAGTCCGGCAGGTGCATCGACGTGCCGAACGCGTCGCAGAACAACGGCACGCGGGTGCAGCTCTACGACTGCAACGGCCAGGCCAACCAGGCGTGGACGCTCACGTCGAGCAAGCAGCTGACCGTGTACGGCAGCAAGTGCCTGGACGCCGCGGGATCCGGCAACGCCTCGGCCGTGCAGATCTACAGCTGCAACGGGCAGGCCAACCAGCAGTGGAACGTCAACTCCAACGGCACCATCACCGGTGTGCAGTCCGGACGTTGCCTGGACGTGTGGGGGACCGGCAACGGCCAGCAGGTCCAGATCTACGACTGCAACGGGCAGGCCAACCAGCGATTCAGCCTGAACTGACCCCGGGGCGCCGATCGCGGTGTGGCGGCGACACCCGCCCCCCCCCCCCACCGCCGCGCGGCCGCGCCGAGAGCTGGTTGCGCCTCGTCGTGCGGGAGGACGGCCCCCACGCCCGTCCCGCCGGTGGGTAGCTACTCGAAGGTGAGCTGGTCGCTGCGGCGCGGCATCAGCGCCAACGCGCCCAGGCCGAGCACCGCCAGCACGGCCAGCGCGATGAAGACGTGGTGTGTCGCGTGGTACAGCGACGCGCGGACGTAGTCGGCCACGGCCGGCTCGGCGGCCTGGCTGTGCCCGCCCAGCACGAGGCTCGTGGCGTCCACGTGCGCGGGCAACCGGGCGGCGATCTCCGCCGGCGGATGCGCGAAACGGTCGGCAAGGGTGGCGTTGGCGATCGCCCCGAAGACGGCGGCGCCGACCGCGCTGCCCAGTGACCGGCTGAACATGTTGGCGCCGGTGACCACGCCGCGGCGGTCCCAGCCGACCACGGACTGCACGGCGACCAGGGTCGGGCTGGCGGTCAGCCCGAGCCCGACACCGAGCACGAAGGCCGCTGCGGCGGCCGCCGGCACCGTCGAGTCCGGCCCGAGCAGCGTGGTCAGAGCCGCGCCGCCGACCACGAAGACGCCGCCGATGAGGGCCGTGTCACGGAAGCCGATCCGCAGGTAGACCCGCCCGGCGAGGCTGGCCGCCAGCGGCCAGCCGACCGACAGCGCCGCGAGCGCGAACCCGGCCACCAGCGCGCTGGTGCCGAGCACGCCCTGGGCGTAGGTGGGCAGGTACGAACTCAGGCCGATGGTGAGCGCCCCGACGCACAGCGCGGTGAGACTGCCTCCGGCGAGCACGCGGCGGCCGAACACCCACAGCGGCAGCACCGGCTCGGCGGCGCGACGCTCCACGCCGACGAACGCGGCGAGCGCGACGACACCGGTCCCGAGGATCGCCACGCTCTGGACGGACGCCCAGGGCCAGGCCACGCCACCCTGGAGAAGCCCGAGGATGAGGAGCCCGAATCCGACGGTGAGCAGGGCGGCGCCCGCGTAGTCCACCCGGTGCCTCTTGCGGGTGATCCGTTCGGTGAAGTGACGGGCGAGCGTCCACGCCGCCACCGCGCCGAGCGGCAGGTTGATGTAGAAGATCCACCGCCACGACAGGTACTCGGAGAAGACGCCGCCGAGGGTCGGGCCCAGCACCGCGGAGATGCCCCAGACGCTGGCCAGGTAGCCCTGCACCCGCGCCCGTTCCACCACCGTGTAGAGGTCGCCGACGATCGTCATGCTCATGGGCTGCACCGCGCCCGCCCCGATGCCCTGGACGGCGCGCGCGACGATCAGCGCGGGCATGCTCCACGCGACACCGCACAGGATCGAGCCGAGCAGGAACAGCGCGATGCCGAAGAACATCACGGGCCGACGCCCCAGCGAATCGGCGAACTTGCCGTAGATCGGCACCGTGACCGCCTGGGTGAGCAGGTAGATCGAGAACAGCCACGGAAACTGCGAGAAGCCACCGAGGTCCCGCACGATCGACGGCACCGCGGTGGCGATGATCGTGGAGTCCAGCGCGACCAGGCCCGTGCTGAGCATGATCGCGGCGAGCACCGGGCCACGATCGGAACGAAAACCGACGCTCGTCACGGTCGGGTCACTGTCCGCCTGGCCCGAGCCGCTGCCGGCCGCAGGTGTCGTCACCACGTACGCACTCCTCCGCTGGGCAGGTGGACCGCCGATGGTCAACGTATCGGGGCTCTCACGGCGCCCGGGCGGGAAGGCGCAGCTCTTCGAGATCCAGCTCGCGTTCCAGGACGCGCAGCCCCTCGTCCGGCAGCTGGCCGGCGTCCCGCCAGCGCAACAGCTCCTCGCGCTGCGCATCGATCGCGGCCCGGCGGATGCGCAGCGCCGCCTCGTACTGCGGTGAGACCGGCACCTCGGACACGTCGGCCGCCTGGAGCAGGTCGAGACGGTCGCGGTAGCGGATCAGCCGGCTGTGCAGTTGCGCGCGCATCGACTCGACGGCGTCGGCGTACTCCGGCTCCTCGGCGGCGACCTCCGCGAGCCGGGCCAGAGCGGCCTCGACGGACGCCGACCGTGCCTCGTTCCGGACCCGGATCTGGTCCGCCTCGTCGGCACGCAGCCCCAACGCGCGCACCAGCGGCGCGAACGTGAGCCCCTGACCGACCAGCGTCACGAGCACGACGACGAAGGCGCAGAACAACAGCAGGTCCCGGTCCGGGAAGGGTGCTCCGCTGTCAGTCACCATCGGCAGGGTGAAGATCGCGGCGAGGGTGATGACGCCGCGCGTACCGGACCAGCTGAGCGCCGCGACCTCACGGCCGGTCAGCCGCCGGGCGTTGCGTGCCTCCCGGACGGCGCGGCGGGCGGACCCGGCGGTGTCGTCGTCGTACTCGGCGGCCGCGCCGAGGCGGGTGTGCATCCAGCGGGGCAGCAACTCGTTCAGGACCAGCCACAACGGGCGCAGGAGCAGCACCACGCCGACCGAGACCGCCACCGCGATGACGATCGTGGCGGTGCTGTACTGCCGCAGCCCCTGCACGACCTGAGGCAACTGCTGGCCGATCAGGAGGAAGACGAACCCCTCGAGCAGGAAGTCGACAAGCCGCCACACCGCGCTCGTCTGGAGCCGGCTGGCGCCGGAGGCGAGCCGGGGCGTGTGGTGCCCGACGATCAGCCCCGCGACCACCACCGCGAGGACCCCCGACACGTGCAGTTCCTCGCCGAGCAGGAAGGCCACGAACGGGGTGGCGAGCGAGACCGCGTTGGACAGCAGCGGATCCCTGGTCAACGGCCGCGCCAGGCGAACGCCCCACGCGACCGCGGCGCCGACCACGATCCCGCCGGCCGCCGCGACGACGAACTGTCCGGCGGCCGCGGCGAAGGAGAAGGTGCCGCTGACGGCGGCGGTCACCGCCACGCTGAGGATCGTCAACGCGGTGGCGTCGTTGAGCAGCCCCTCGCCCTGGATGATGGTGACCAGCTTCGGTGGCAGATTCACCCGCCGGCCCACCGCGAGCGCCGCCACCGGGTCGGGCGGCGCGACGGCCGCGCCGACCGCGACACCGGCGGCCAGGGTCGCTCCGGCGACGAACAGGTGGAACCCGAACCCGATGGCCAACGCGGTCACGAGCACCAGGACCACCGAGAGACTGACCACGATGCGCATGTTCTTGCGGATCGCCAGCAGTGACGAGTCGAGCGCCGCGCTGTACAGCAGCGGTGGCAGGACGACGGTCAGCACGACGTGCGGGTCCAGCGTGATGTTCGGTCCCGGTAGGAGCGCGTAGAGGATGCCGATCAGCGTCAGGAGCGCCGCCGCGGGCAGGCCGGTGCGCGAGGCCAGCCACCGCGCGAAGACGATGACCGCGACGGCGGCCAGGACGAACAACAACAGGCTTTCGGGACTCACCCCCTCATTCTCCCCGAAGGCCATCAGGCCCCGGCAGCGGCGGACCCCGGGGTCAGACGGTACGGCGGGAGCGGGTCAGAGCCAGCCAACCGAGGACCGCGGCGATCAGGCCGATCGCCAGGGCCGCGAAACCGCCGACGATTCCGTACCCGGTGCCGGGACCGCCCTCGGCGGCGGCCACCACCAGCCCGCCGGTGAGCATGCCGGTCAGCCCGGCCACCAGGGCCACGAGGGCTCCTCGCCGGCCGTTGCCCGTGCCGATCCGGCCGGCGGAGCGGGCCAGAGCCAGCCCGCCGACGACCACGCCGGCCAGCGCCACCAGCACGGCCACGGTGCCCACGAGCCGCCCGGTGGTCAGGGTGTAGGGATCGACGGCCGACTGGGCCGAGACGTACGCGGCCGCCGGTGTGGCGGGCCCGAGCCCTCCGGGCACGGCGGCGACCAGGTGACGGGTGTCCATGGGGTGCTCCTTCTCCTCCGACGACCGGACGTGTCTGATCCTGTCCGCCGGCCCACCACCTGTCGTCCTGCCGGCGCGGGCACTTCACACTGCCGCGGGCGGCGCATCCGGCTGCCACGGATGTCGCAGAACGCGGCCCGGTACCGCGGCCGCGGTAGCCGACCGATCGTCCGCACGCAGGAGTCGCCGGGGCGGACAGGCGGTTAGGGTGCGCGCATGGGTAGGGGACGGATCGGTGTCAGCGACTCGGTGGTCGCCGTCGGCGTGGCGGCGATCCTGCTGGTCACCGGCCTGTCCGGGCAGCGGTCCGCCACGAGCCTCGACCTGCCGGGGTACGCGCTGCTGGCGGCCGGCGGCCTGGCGCTGGTCGCGCGCCGTCGCGCTCCGGTTGCCGTGATGGCCGTCACCGGGCTGTGCGCGGTGGGTCACCAGGCGGCCGGTTTCGACGTGCCGGCGGTCGCGTACCTGTTCGCGGTCTACGGCGCGGTGCGCGCGGGACACCGTACCGTCACGGTGGCGGCGAGCGTGATCATGCTGGGCGCCCTCCCCCTCGCCGCGATGGCCTCGGGCCTGCACGACACGGGCGAGGCGTTCGCGCAGGCCCGAGGCGCGCTGGAGCTGGCCTGGCTGATCGCCGCCGGAGCGGCCGGTGAGGCGCTGCGGCAGGCCGAGCGGCGGGCGGACGAGGCCGAGCGCACGCGCGAGGAGACCGCGCGGCGCCGCGCCGACGAGGAGCGGCTGCACATCGCGCGGGAGCTGCATGATTCGCTCACCCACCAGATCTCCGTCATCAAGGTGCAGGCCGAGGTCGCCGTGCACCTGGCCCAGAAGCGGGGCGAGCAGCCGCCGGAGGCCCTCCTGGCGATCCGGGACGCCGGCCGCGAGGCCGCCCGGGAGCTGCGCGCGACCCTGGAGGTGCTGCGCGACGACGACCGGAACCCGCCCCGTGGGCTCGACCAGGTTCCGGAACTCGTGCAACGAGCCCGGATGACCGGCCTGGACGCGAAGCTGACGATCGAGGGACGCCGGAGCGACCTGCCGGCCGCGGTGGACCGCACCGCTTACCGGATCGTCCAGGAGTCGCTGACCAACGTCGCCCGTCACGCCGCCGCCGCCAGCGCCTCCGTCCGGATCGACTACCGGCCGGACACCCTGCTCATCCGGGTCGAGGACGACGGCGGGACCGCGTCGGACACCCCGCCGGCGCCCGGGGTCGGGCTGCTCGGGATGCGCGAACGGGTCACCGCCCTCGGCGGTCACCTGACGGCGGCACCGCGCCGCGAGGGTGGCTTCACCGTCCAGGCCGAACTCCCCGTGGACCAGCTCTCGTGATCCGTGTCCTGCTGGTCGACGACCAGCCGCTCATCCGCAGTGGATTCCGCGCGCTCCTCGACATCGAGGACGACATCGAGGTGGTGGCCGAGGCGGCCGACGGCGGCGAGGCCGTGGCGCTGGCCAGGAAGCACCTGCCCGACATCGCACTCATCGACATTCAGATGCCGGTCGTCGACGGCGTCGAGGCGACCCGGCGCATCGCCGCGGATCCGGCCCTGGCCGGGGTCCACGTCGTCATCCTCACCAACTACGGACTGGACGAGTACGTCTTCCACGCGCTGCGTGCCGGCGCGGCCGGCTTCCTCGTCAAGGACATCCAGCCGGAGGACCTCCTGCACGCCGTACGCGTCGCCGCCCGCGGCGACGCGCTGCTGGCACCGTCGATCACCCGCAAGCTGATCGACAGGTACGTCAGCCAACCCCTGCCCAGCGGCTCCGACGCGGGACTGGACGAACTGACCAACCGCGAACGCGAGGCCGTCGCCCTGCTCGCGCGGGGCCTGTCCAACGACCAGATCGCCGACACCATGGTGATCAGCCCGATGACCGCGAAGACCCACATCAACCGCGCCATGACCAAGCTCCACGCCCGCGACCGCGCCCAGCTCGTCGTCCTCGCCTACGAGTCAGGCCTGGTGACCCCGCGCACCTCCTGACCGCCGGCCGGGACGATCGCCGCCGCGCCGCGCGGGGCCTGAGGACGGCCCGTCATCGGCCGAGCCGGGCGGCCATCCGGCGGCGCAACGGCGGCACCGCGCCGGTGACGCGCATCGTGGTGCGGACGGCGGCCCGGCCGAGGCGGCTGCTCGACCCGGCCTGGCGGGCGTTACGCAGTGACTGCCGCACGGCGGCGAAGCCGTAGTCGAGCATCTGCCGCTCGTAGTCGTGCAGCGCCGGCAGCAGGGCGGACGTGCCGGCAGCGACCTCGGTGAGCCGGCGGCACAGCAGTTCGGCGTCGCGCAGTGCGGTGTTGGCACCGATTCCGGCCATCGGCGTCATGTTGTGGATGGCGTCGCCGAGGAGGGTCACCGAGGTGGTCCGCCAGGCGTCGACCGGCGTGGCGCTGCGGATCCGGATGGCGTTGACGGCCCGCGGGTCGGAGCCGGCGATCAGGTCCCGCAGGGCGGGGGCCCAGCCACCGGTGCGGCCCAGCACCAGTCGCTGGAGGTCCGCTCCGGGGAGTGACTCGACGCCGTCCGGGAAGGTGGTCGCCGCGTCGGAGTAGCCCCACAGGACGAACGGCACGGCGTTGTCCAGCAGGAACTCCCGGGGCGTGTCCCGGTCGGGCACGATGACCCGCCGATCGGGATGCCATACGGCGGTGAACAGGGACCCGCGGTCCTTCGGGATCACCAGGTTCGCGTCGTGGGTCAGGACGCGGGGCAGGGTCGCACCGTCGAGGCGGTGCTTGCCGGCGACGGCCACGATGCCGGTGTCGATCCGGCGCGCGTGCGGCAGCAGTTGGCCGCGTACGCGCGAGTTGGCCCCGTCGGCGCCGATCAGCACGTCGGCGGTGGCGCTGCCGCCGTCCGCGAAGTGGGCGGTGACCCGGCCGTCAGCCGTTGTCTCGTAGTGCGTGAACTCCTTGCCCGGGCGGACCACGTCCGCCATGCCGGTCAGCAGCACCTCGCGGAGGCTGATCCGGCTCACGCCGTAGTGGCGTTCGTCGGCACCGCCGGTGGGCACGATCTCGTCGGCGGTGAGGCGCACGAGGTCGGTGAGCTGCTCCGTGGTGAACGCGAAGCCGCCGCCGTCGACCGAGACCGTGTCGAGGAACGCCTGCCAGTTCGCCGCCGGGAGGCAGGCGCGCAGCGCGTGGCTGCCGTGGGGGTTGATGTGGATGCGGTAGCCCTGCAGCCAGTCGGTGCGGGTCTGGGTGCGCTCGTAGACGGTCACCGCGACACCGGCCCGGCGAAGGCCCTGAGCCAGGCACAGGCCGCCGATGCCACCGCCGATGATCATGACGTTGAGGTCGCTCATGACCTGATCGTCATTCGCGTGTGTAGTTTTGTCAATCGGATGGTTGATTGGATCATGTGTTCATTTGACGCTGATAGGATCACCGCATGCCACGGCGGTCCCCCAGCGGCGATCAACGACAGCGCGACGCGGAGCGCACGCGCGAGCGCATCCTCGAGGCGGCGCTCGTCGAGTTCGGCGAGCACGGCTTCGCCGGCGCCCGCACCAGCGCGATCGCCGCTCGCGCCGGGGTCAACCAGCAGCTGATCTCCTACTACTTCGCCGGCAAGGAAGGCCTCTACCAGGCCCTGCAGCAGCGCTGGCGGGCCACCAGCGGCGCCGCGCAACCTGATCGGTCGATGGCCGAAGTGGTCGCGGGCTTCCTCCGACTCGGCGCGACCGAGCGGTCCTGGGCGCGGCTGCTCATCTGGGAGGGACTCGCCGACCCGGGAGCGACCACCGAGACCGAAGACGAGGCGCAGGCCCACCGGTACTTCACGGCGATGGTCGATGACGTGCGCCGCCGGCAGCGGACCGGTGAGCTGTCCGCCGACCTCGATCCCGCGTACGTGGTGCTGACGTTCTTCGCGGCGGCCATGGCGCCGACCGTGCTGCCGCAGGTCGTCCGTCGGCTGACCGGCCTGGCAGCCGACTCGCCCGAGTTCCTCGACGCGTACGCCGCACAGCTGGGCCGCATGCTCGGCCACCTGGCCGCACCCACTCCCCCATCCGACTGACGACGTTGGCGCGGAACATGGTGTGGGTCGTGGCGACGCTCCTACTGTGATGGTCCATCGCCCCTTGAAGTTCGTGGGAGTCACATGAGCATCCGCGTGTACCGCAACGCCGCCATCCACACCGGCGACGACGGCAACCCGCTGGCCGAGGCCCTGGCCGTGGACGGCGACCGCCTGCTGGCCGTCGGCCGGGAGGCGGAGGTGCGCGAGGCGGTGGGCCGCGGCGCGGAGCTCATCGACCTGGAGGGCGCCGCGGTGCTCCCCGGGTTCTACGACGCCCACATCCACACCGCCCAGTACGCGCAGAGCCTGAGCGCCGTCGACCTGCGCGGGGCCCGCGGGCTGGACGAGGCCCTCGCCATGGTGGCGGCCCACGCGGCGCGGCTGCGGCCGGGTGCATGGCTGTTCGGCGGCCGGTGGAACAGCAACGCCTGGGATCCGCCGGCGCAGCCGGACCGGTACGCCCTGGACTTGGTCTGTCCCGAGCTGCCGGTGGCGCTGCCCAGCGTGGACGGGCACACCGTCTGGGCCAACTCGGCAGCCCTGCGGCTGGCCGGTATCGACGCGAGCACCCCCGACCCGGTGGGCGGCGAGATCGTCCGGGACGCACGCGGGGAGCCGACCGGCATCCTCCGCGAGACGGCCTCCCACCCGCTGCGGGACCTCATGGTCTCCCCCGACCTGCGCGACCTGCTGAGGGCCGGGCAGGAGGAACTGCTCGCGGTCGGTCTGACCAGCGTGCACGACATCGACGGCGAGGACTGCCGGGCGGCCTATCTCGCGCTGCGCGACGCCGGCGAGCTCAAGCTCCGCGTGCACAAGGCGATCCCGATGACGCACCTGGAGGCGGCCATCGCCGAGGGCCGCCGGACCGGGCAGGGCGACGACTGGATCCGCACCGGGCCGGTGAAGATCTTCAGCGATGGGGCGCTCGGGTCGCACACCTGCCACATGAGCAGGCCCTTCGCGGGCGAGCAGGGCAACGTGGGCATCGCGGTCACCCCGTACGAGGAGCTGGTCGAGCTGTTCGGCAGGGCCGCGGGCGCCGGCATCGCGGTGGCCACGCACGCCATCGGCGACCGCGCCAACCACCTGGTCGTCGACGCCTACGCGGCGGTCGGCCGCACACCGGGGCTGCGGCACCGCATCGAGCACGCGCAGCACCTCCGGCCCGCCGACCTGGCCAGGATGGCCGCCCTGGGCATCGTCGCCTCCATGCAGCCGGTGCACTGCACCAGCGACATCGATCTGGTCGACTCCCTGCTGGCCGGCCACGATCTGGCCTCCTACGCCTGGCGCGGGATGCTCGACGCCGGCGTCGTGCTGGCGTTCGGCTCCGACGCCCCCGTCGAGGATCCCGATCCCTTCGCCGCGCTGTACGCCGCGGTCACCCGGGCCCGTCCCGACGGCACCCCCGCGGGCGGCTGGCAGCCGGCGCAGCGGCTGAGCATGCCCGAGGCCGTCCGCGCGCACACCCTGGGGGCTGCCCGCGCTGCCGGCGAGGACGACCGCAAGGGTGTCCTCGCCCCGGGTAGACTCGCCGACTTCATCGCGGTCGACACCGACCCCTACCGGGACTCGCCGGCCGCGGTGCTGCGTACCAGGGTCATGACGACCGTCGTGGGCGGCGAGATCCGCTGGCAGCGGAACGGAAGCCGCTGAAGCGGAAGCCCCGGCCGGCGCTTCCGCCGGTCCGGCCGACGGGCTCGCGGACTTCCGAGCCCGCCGGCGCCATGCCTGCGACCATGGGCTGGATGAACCGGGTCGGTGTGCGCGATGCCGACCCCGCCTGGGAGACCGCGATGACCGAGAGCGTCCGCCGACCGGCTCCGGCCGGGGCCCGCGGCGATGACGCGTGGCTGACCGAGGTGGCCCGCGCGGCCAGCGCCGATGCCGGTGGCGTACCGGTGGAGCTGCTCGGCGACTATCTACGGCTGTTGACCGACGCGGCGGTGACCGGCCGCCGGCCGCGCCGCGGCGAACTCGACGCGGTGGGTGCGCTCGGCCGACGCGCCGCCGAGCAGGGTGTGTCAGCGGGCCGGGCGGTCCGCCTCTACCTGTCCGCGGCACGGCGGCTCTGGCGGCAGCTGCCGCACCTGGCCAGTGCCACCGACAGCGAGACGGTGCGCGCGTCGGCGGACGCCGTGCTCCACGTGGTCGACACCGCCGTGGCCACCGTCGCCGAGGGCTACGCGGCGGCCCGCCGGGACCTGGTCCGCCGGGAGGAGGCGCTGCGCCGGGAACTCGTCGACGACCTGCTGCGTGGCGACTCCGACCTCGGCGGGTTGGTGGAGCGGGCCGAGCCGTTCGGGCTGGACCTGGCCCGGGTGCACCAGGTCGCGCTCGCCGCGCCGGGTCATCGGCTGCCGGACACCGAGGCGGCGATCAGCGCGCTGGAACGGGTCATCTTCGACCGGTTGGGTGACCGGGACGTGCTGGTGGCCACGAAGGAGGGCCTGCTCGTCGTGATCGCCCCGGCGGACACGGTGACGCCCGACCGGGGTGGGGGCGACGGTGGGTCGGTGGCGGGTCTGGGGCGGCTGATGCACGGCGAGTTGGACCGCCTCGTGCGGGGCCGGCCGTGGCAGGTGGCGGTGGGCCGCCCGCACCCGGGCCTGTACGGCATCGCCCGCTCCTACGAGGAGGCCCGCGAGGCGCTGACCACGGCGCGGCGACTGCACGCCGACACCTCCGTGATCGACGCCCACGACCTGCTCATCTACCGCGTCCTGCTGCGTGACCAGGCCGCAATGGTGGATCTCGTGCGGGCGGTGCTGACACCGCTGAGCGAGGCCCGGGGCGGCGCCGAGCCGCTGCTGGACACCCTCAACGAGTACTTCGGGTGCCGCGAGGTCGCCACGGAGGCGGCCCGCCGCCTGCACGTGTCCGTGCGCACCGTCACCTATCGGCTGGACCGGATCCGGGCGCTGAGCGGCTACGACCCCGCCGATCCCCGGGACCGGTTCACCCTGCACGCCGCCGTGCTCGGCGCGCGGGCGCTGGACTGGCCGCGTCGGCCGCTGCCCGCGTAGCGGGTCAGGCCGGGACGGCGACCAGTTCCGGGAAGCCGAGCAGGGCGGCCAGCGCGCTGGCCTCGCTGCGGGTCAGGGCGAGGCTGACCATGCCGTCGGGGTCGTCCGGGTCGTCGTGGACGACGTCCCGGCGGTCGCCCACCTGGTACTCCACGATGCCGATCCGGCGGCCTTCTCTGGTCGTGAAGGTGTGTCGTACTCCGATGCCCGGCAGCGTCGTGCGTTCGATGTTCACGAGGGTTGCTCCTTGCGGGACGGCTGCCCAGGGCCGGCCGAGAGCCGGCCGCCTACGGCAACGCGGTGGACGGTCGAGCGGCTGTCCCGACGCCCGGCGGCGCCCGATCGGCCGACCAGGCCGGAACGCAGCCGGCGACGGCCCGGCTCAGCCGGACCACGATGCTCATCCCGAGCGCGCAGCCGGCGCGAACCGCCGCGACGACAACCGCCAGCACGGCCAGCATCGACAGCGCGAGGGGGCGCGCGACGCCGACGGGGTGCTGGTGGGTACGCATGTGGCCCACCATAGCCTTCGCCGACCCTCGCTCCGGGGCGCAATTCGGGAAGGTCCCCCGGATCCGCGGCCCGTCACCGAGGGTGACGGCAGCCGGACGAAAAGCGATGGTGTTCTCCGGCGGCCGGCAATCAACCGGGCTTTTATTGGCCGGTCACGCGCAATGCCAACACTCTGCTTTCGGGCGACGCTGGAGGTCCGACGCGTACCCGAGTAGCGAGGAGGCGGTGATGACGATGACCCGCACGCAGGTGGCCACCACGCCGGCGTTCGCCGGTTGTCCGCCGCTGGCCCGGCGTGGACCGGCTCGGGTTCCCGGTTCGGCCGGCGGCGGCCCCGCCTCCGGGACCGGTCACGTCCCCCCGCCGCCGGCGCACCGACGCCGCCCGTGAACCCCGCCGAGCCGGCGCCGTCGCGCGCACCGGCCTGACGGCCGACGGCCCGGCCATCCACCCATCGCCCCGTCCATCGGACGGCTGCGCAATCTCCACGTAGAAGAGGTCGGTCATGTCCGGCAACGTCACCTCCCTTCCCCTGTCGGCGCACACCGGGCTGCTGGTCGGGCGCTCCCACACCCGCCCGGCGGTCCCCGTTCGCCCCGAGCCGGTTGCCGTGGACCTCGGCAGCGCCCAGCTGCGGATCTGGCTGGGATCCGGCGGGGTGTTGCGCACCCCGGTCGGCCAGGTCCTGCGGGCACCGGTCGTGCGGCGCGGACGGGTGGTCGACGGCGCGGCCTGCGCCACCGAACTGCGGCGGCTCCTGCGCGACCACCGCACCGCGGTGCCGGTGGGGGCGCTCGTCGTGGCCTGCCGCCCGGTACTCGCCACACCGGCCGACGAGGAAGCGACACGGCGCGTGCTCAACGCGGTGCTCGCGCCGTCCCGGGTGCTCTTCCTCGACAGCGTGCGCGCGGGCGCCATCGGCGCCGGCGCCGCCGCCGGCACCCTGCTGCTCGCCGACATCGGCGCCCAGCTCACCGAGGTGGCTGTGCTGGAGCACGGCCGGGTGGTCGCCGCCCGGCGCGCCGAGGTCGGCACCCGTGACCTGAACCACGCGATCACCGCCGCCATGCTCGCCGACACCACGGCCAGGCTGGTCCGCGAGCTGCGACAGGAGCCGGCCGTGCGGCCGCTCTTCCGCGCCTGCCTGGCCCGGGGCGTGGTCGTGGTCGGCGACGGAGCGACCCGACCCGACCTGACCGCCCGGCTGGTCGCCACGCTGGGCGCGACCGTGCACCGCGCCGCATCACCCCGCACCGCCGCGCTGACCGGCGCCGGGATGGCCGCCGTCGCGGCCACCCGGCACCCCGCGACCGACTGAACCCGACCTGCCACCGGAAAGGACCACGACCATGACGCACACCCTCGACGACCGCACCGAGATGCTGCGCGAGCTGCTGGAACGCCAGTTCGGCGAGCACACCGACCAGCTCACCGAACTCACGCTTCAGTCCCGGCAGCGGGACCGCGGCGGCCACGACCCGGACACCCTGCGCCGGCTGATCGAGGTGGCCCAGCAGGGCATCGCCGACACCGCCCGCGCGCTGAGGCGGATGTCCGAAGGCGACTACGGCGTCTGCGAGCGCTGCGGCGAGGACATCCCGACGGCCCGGCTGGAGATCCTGCCCTCGGCCCGCTACTGCGTGCCGTGCCAGCAGCGGGGCTGACCCGTCGCGTCCGCGGGCGCCGACGGCCGGTGCCAGGGCGCGACGTCGGGGCGGGTTCCGCCTGTTGCACAGGGATGAATGACATACGCTCGGCAGCGGTTGCCACGGCCGCGGGCCGCCTCCTGGCGGCCCGTCATCCCGCCTGCGGTGCGCCCGTCCGCGCCGCACGACCGTCGAAAGATGGGCTCATGACCAGCACCGAGGTCCCCGCCGCGATCCAGACGTTCATCGACGCGACGAACCGCGCCGACCCGGACGCCTTCGTCGCGGCGTTCACCGACGACGCGTACCTCAACGACTGGGGCCGCGAGTTCCACGGCCGCGACGGCGTGCGCTCCTGGGACCGCACCGACAACATCGGGGTGCAGTCGCACTTCGCGCTCGTCGGGATCGAGCCCGGCACCGATCCCGACAGCTACGTCGTCACCCTCACGGTCTCGGGCAACGGCTTCAACGGCACCGGCCCGATGGCCTTCCACCTCCGCGACGGCCTGATCGCGAGCCTCCGCATCAGCTGAGGCCCCTGCTGGTCGCCGCGGCGACGTCCTCGCTGTCGACCTGGGGGTGCAGAGGGACGCCGCCGGCTCCGCTCGGCCGTGGACCTACCCGTCCCGCAGTACGAGCCGGGCGGAACTCAGTTCACCGGCGGCGCCCAGGTGGGGCGCCTGATCAGGCAGAACGGGTGGCCGGCCGGATCGGCGTACACATGGTCACCGGGCAACCGGCGCGCGCCCAGCGCGAGCACCGCCTCGCCCGCCGCATCCTGGTCGTCGACCATGACGTCGAGGTGCATCTGCTGCGGTACGGCCGGCTCGGGCCACGTCGGCGGCGTCAGGTAGGTGGCGCGCTGAAACGCCAGGCCGGACGCCGCCGTGCCGGCCGACACGACGACGAAGCCGTCGTCCGCGTAGGTGATCGGGTCGCCGAGGACGGCGCTCCAGAACCGCGCCTCGGCCATCGGATCCGGGCAGTCGACGATCAGATGGTGGAGTCTGCCGAGAGGCACAGCGAACATCCCCTTCGTGGTCGCGCGCGTTACGGTCATCCGCCGCCGCGTCGAACAGGTTGCTCAGACATCGACGAGCAGGAGCCCGTCGTTGTTGAGGTTCACCTCGGGCGTGGTGGCATCCGGAGCGTACGTCGTCACCGCCAGAGTCCGACGACCGTCGAAACGAAGCTGCTGGCCGGGCTCGAGGACGTGGCCTTCGGCGAGCATCCGGGCGAGGTGGTTGAGGATCCGTGCGGTGTCCTCGATCCGGTCGGCGGGAACACCCGCGATCAGATCCGGCCGGCCGAACTTCATCATGCCGCGGCTGTGCACCGGGTGCCCGAACCCGGGCTGGGGTTCGGTCTCCGCGATGAGGCTCACCTCCTGCTGGATGGTGAACGGCCGGTGGGGTGACAGGGACACCAGGGCCGACCGGGGAAGCCACTTGCACGCGTAGGCGTCCAACGTCGCGCAACTGCCGGCATCGGCCAGCATGGCTGCCACCGCCCAGGCAAGTTGCAGGTGCGTGAGGTCCGTCGGGTCGTCGACCTCGACGTTTATCGAGTAGCACCACGATGCCGCGTCGAGGCGATCAAGGTCGTCCAGTTGTCCGGCGGCGATGTTGCGCAGCGGGCCGGTGCGCCAGCCGTCGATCCAGTCGGGGCTGTCCGCGTACCGGTGGACGCGCAGGTCGAGCGCGGCCGTGGGGGCGGTTTTCGGGGCGACGCCGTGAAGCCTGAGGTCGGGCCGGGCGCTCAGCACGTCCTCGTCGGCGAAGGCGATCAGCGTCACGCCGGCGCGGCGACCGGTCGGGCGAAACGCAGGACGACCCCACGGCGCGATCGGATCAGTCACGCCGGCATCCTTCCATGCCGGACGGCTCGCGCCAGCCAGGCGGTAGAGGCGGGCTCAGAACGCCCGGGATCACCGATTGTGGATGTCGATGCATCGCGGATCAACCGTCCGGGCGCTGCGCGGACCGCCGGAAGCGTCGTACGCCCATGCCACGATGCCGTCCTGCGGAACGGCCGAGGGAGGAAACAGCAATGGGTGCTTCGGAGTGGCGTTACCTGGTGGCCTACCAGGCCGACGTGGGCGCCGCACTCCAACAACTGCGCCAGGAGGTGTACGACCGCGGCGAATACTATCGGGAGTCCCTTGTGCCCGACCCCGACCTGGAGCTGACGGAGGAGGAGTTCCGGGCCCGGTTGGATCCTCGCAAGGACGACGACGGCTTCAACGACGCGATCGTTGACGACTGGCGGGAACGCAGACGCCGCCCGGTGCCCGTCGACCCGGACACGCTGTTTGCCGCGCAACCGCACTCCGGCACACACTCGATCATCGACATGATCAATGGCGTGGCCGACCGTCCCGGCTTCGCCACGGTGTCCCCGCTGACCGGCGAAGAGCTGATCAAGGCCTTCGGCAGCACGACACCCGCGTCGGATCAGGTCCAGGAGTGGATGAAGGCCGGTGGGGGCCTGCGGGAACGATGGTTCGGCACCTATGTGATCAGCTACCGCGACGGCCAGCCCGACCACATCCACTTCTCCGGATACTCCGGCGACTGACCGCCTCCGAGTTCCCGCTCCTCGAGCGGGAGCTCGGAGCTGCCCGCTCTCGCCCGGCTTCCACGGCGACACCACCGAGGTGGCTACCCGGTGCGAACGCCGGTCAGGACCCGCATGGCGTGACGTTCCCGGTCCGCGAGGTCGGTGAGGATCGCCGAGGCGCGGGCCAGCTCGTCCGGGTCGCTGCTCTCGCCGGCGGCCGTGATGTGGTCCGAGACGGCGGTCCACCGGGGCGCGATCTCGGCGTACAGCTGGTGACCGAGGCGGAGGTTGTCGTCGTCGACGATCGTGGCGCATTCGGCGAGGAAGTCCTCGGCCGGGCCCGCCAGCACGCGGTCCTGCTCGGCGATCCACCGCCCCAGCGATCGGTAGGCGGCCTCGATTGTCGTCGTAACCGCCCTCGTGTGGACGGTCGCGGCGTCCAATCCGCCGGCCGGCTGCTCACCGACGGCCCGATCGTCACGCACGCCGGCCCGGTTCACACCGTGATGATCACATGCAGGTTGCGGGGCCCGTGGACGCCCTCGACCCGGTTGAGTTCGATGTCGCTCGTGGCGGACGGCCCGCTGATCCAGGTCAGCGGCCGGTGCGGAGTGATCCGGGCGAGGGCGTCCGGCACGGTGGCGACGACCTGGTCACCGCGCACCACGCACACGTGCACGTCGGGCAGCAGCGTGATGATCCGGCGACCCTGGTCCGGGGCACCGTCGAGGACGATGGTGCCGGTCTCGGCCACGGCCACGGCCGCCGCGGTGACCACCCCGTCGGCGGCGGCGACGCGCCCCGGTGGGAGGTCCTCGTCCGGCACCGCGCGGACGCTGGCGGGCAGCCAGCGCGGGGGCAGGCCGGGTGGCACCACGACCTGCCGGCCGCCGAGCAGCTCGTCGACGATCCGGGCCACCTCGGCGTCGGCGCACCGGTGCACGGTGGCCCGGTAGTCGGCGAGGCGGTCCACGAACAGGTCGAGGTCGGTGGCGACGGCGCCGGCGGGCCGGTACTCCCGGGGCACCTGCGCCGGCACCGGCCGGGGCTCGCCGAGGGCGGCACGCAGCCGGGCGAGGACGAGGTCCCGCGCGGTCACCGCTCCGCCCACCACTGGCGGAAGGTCTGCGGCGGCGGCTCGGGCAGGTCGCGGCTGGCGGTCCAGCCGGACAGCGGCGGCGGCAGGCCACGCCCGCGCGGGCCGGCGAGCCGGCTCAGCCGCGCGGCGCGCTGCGCGGCCGCGTACAGCGCCGGGTGGTCCATGGTGTACGCGGCGGCGGCCATGGTCGCGGCCTCGGCCCTCGGGTGGGGGGCCTCGGCCCGCAGGTGCACCAGGATCGACGGAATGTCGATCATGACGGGGCAGGCGTCGTAGCAGGCGCCGCAGAGCGACGAGGCGTACGGCAGCGAGGCGTTGTCGGCCACCCCGGTGAGCTGCGGGGAGAGCACCGCCCCGATCGGCCCCGGATAGACCGACCCGTACGCGTGCCCGCCGGTGCGTTCGTACACCGGGCAGACGTTGAGGCAGGCCGAGCAGCGGATGCAGTGCAGAGCCTGCCGGCCCACCTCGTCGGCGAGCACCGCGCTGCGCCCGTTGTCCAGCAGCACCAGGTGGAACGCCTGCGGGCCGTCGCCCGGCGTGACGCCGGTCCACATCGAGGTGTAGGGGTTCATCCGCTCCCCCGTCGACGCCCGGGGCAGCAGCTGGAGGAAGACCTCCAGGTCCCGCCAGGTGGGGATGACCTTCTCGATGCCCATCACGGTGATCAGGGTCTCCGGCAGGGTCAGGCACATCCGCCCGTTGCCCTCGGACTCGACGACCGCGAGGGTGCCGGTCTCGGCGACGGCGAAGTTCGCGCCGGACACAGCCACCTTCGTGCTGAGGAAGGTCTGACGCAGGTGCCGGCGCGCGGCGGCGGCCAGGACCGCCGGCTCGTCCGTGAGCGCCGGGTCGACCCCCGGCATCGCCCGCAGGAAGATCTCCCGGATCTCGGCCCGGTTGCGGTGGATCGCCGGCACCAGGATGTGGCTCGGCCGGTCGTCGCCGAGCTGCACGATGAGCTCGGCCAGGTCGGTCTCGACCGGTTCGATCCCGGCCGCCTCCAGAGCCTCGTTGAGACCGATCTCCTGCGTGGCCATCGACTTGACCTTCATGACCCGGTCCGCGCCGGCCGCCCGGACCAGGTCGGTGACGATCCGGTTCGCCTCGACGGCGTCGGCTGCCCAGTGGACCTTGCCGCCGGCCGCGGTGACCGCCGCCTCCAGCTGCTCCAGCAACTCGGGGAGGCGGGCCATGGTGTCGGTCTTGATCGCCCGGCCGGCGGCGCGCAGCTCCGGCCAGTCCGGCACCTCACCGATCACGGCCCCCGACTTGCCGCGGATCGTCGTGGTGGCGTGCCGCAGGTTCCGGCGGAGCTGGGCGTCACCCAACGCCCGCCGGGCCGCCGCCGGGAAGGGCTCGTCGCCGCGCAGGTGGCCCACCCCGGGCGGCGCGGTCGCCGGCATGCCGAGGAACGTGGTCCCGCGTCCGGTGTCGTCGGCCGGCCCGCGCGAGGCCGTCACCGGGCCACCCCCGCGACGTCCCGACCGGCGCCTCGGGCATCCGCCTCGGTGCTGGCCAGGATCTCCGCCAGGTGCACCGTCCGCACCCCGGCACGCAGCCGGGACAGCCCGCCACCGATGTGCATCAGGCACGAGGCGTCCCCCGCCGTGCATACGTCAGCCCTCGTGGCCAGCACGTTGCGCATCTTGTCCGCCAGCATCGCCGTCGAGGTGTCCGCGTTCTTCACCGCGAACGTGCCGCCGAAGCCGCAGCACTGCTCCGCCTGCGGCAGGTCCACCAGCTCCAGACCACGGACCGCGCGCAGCAGCCGCAGCGGCCGGTCCCCGACCCGGATCATCCGCAGCGAGTGACAGGTCGGGTGGTAGGTCACCCGGTGCGGGTAGTACGCCCCGACGTCGGTCACCCCGAGCACGTCGACCAGCAGCTCCGACAGCTCGTACGTCCGCGCGGCCACCTCCTCCGCCCGGCTCGCCAGCCGCTCGTCGCCGGCCCGGCGCGCCACCATCGCGTGCTGGTGCCGCACCGACCCCACGCACGAGCCGGACGGCGCCACCACCACGTCGTACGGGGCGAACACCCGGACGTGCCGGCGGACCAGGCGCAGCGCCTCGTCCGGGTAGCCGGTGTTGACGTGCATCTGCCCGCAGCACGTCTGGTCCTCGGGGAAGACCACCTCGTGGCCCAGGCGCTCCAGCAGCCGTACCGTCGCCTTGGCCGCCTCCGGGAAGAGGGTGTCGGCGAGGCAGGTCACGAACAGGGCGACCCGCATTCTCAGCCACCCATCCGATCCTCGGCGGCTCGCCAGGCCGCCTGGTCACCTCGCGGCGTGTATCGGACGAGGTGCTGGGTCGCGCGCAGGCGGGGCCGTCGTGCCGGCAGGTCTCCTGCCGACGGTTCCAGCCGCCCGGGCCCGCACCAGGATGTCACCGAGTGCGGTGACCCGGATCGGTCCGGCGAGGAGGCCGCTGCGGCCCGACGACGGCCAGCCGGGTCCGGTGGACGCCCTCGCGCAGCTCGTCGTCCCCCATCACCAGGTAGACCAGGGGGCAGTCCTGCGGCCCGGTGACGTCGAGCTGGCAGAGCGTGCAGGGCTCCCCCGGCCGGATCGGGCAGGTCGCGGCGGGTCGGGCCACTCTGGTCGCGGTGCTCACAGCTCCACGGTCCGCGGCCTCGGGCGGTCCGTCCAGGGCCACTGGTCCCGATCACGGCACCATCCAGCTCAGGACCGGGGAGCCCTGGAGCGCCACCAGCACGCACATGAACAGCAGCAGCACGAGACTCCAGCCGAACACCTTCCGGAAGATCTCCCCCTCCCGGCCGGCCATGCCGACCGCGGCGGCGGCGATCGCCAGGTTCTGCGGGCTGATCATCTTGCCCAGCACCCCGCCGGACGAGTTGGCCGCGGCCAGCAGCAGCGGGTCCAGCCCGGCCCGGGCCGCCGTCTGCACCTGCAACGCGCCGAACAGCGCGTTGGCGGAGGTGTCCGAGCCGGTCACCGCGACGCCGATCCAGCCGAGGATCGCCGACAGGAAGACGAACGCCCCGCCGGCCGCCGCGAGGAACGCGCCGAGGGTGTTGGTCTGGCCGGACTGGTTCATCACGTACGCCAGGGCGAGCACCGCCATCACCGTGACGATCGCGTAGCGAAGCTCGAAATAGGTGCGGCCGTACGCGCGCAGCGCCCGGCCCGCCGGGACCCGCAGCACCAGCGCGGTCAGGATGGCGGCGAGGATCATCAGGGTGCCCGCCGCGGGCAGCCAGTTGAGGGTGAACGTCATCGAGGACAGCGGCTTGCCGTTGCCGCCCAGGATGTCCAGCCCCGGCCAGTCGAACTTCACCGTCCACGGCTCCTTCGCCAGGGCCGTCTTCACGGCGCCGAGGTTGGCGATGGAGAAGATCGCGATGATGATCAGGTACGGCGCGTACGCCCGGGCGACCTCGGCCGGGGTGTCCGCGACCCGCCGGCCGCCCGCCGTGGCGGCGCGCACCTGGTCGGTGGGCCGCGGCTCCAGGTCGTCGGCACCGCGGTGCCGGTCGGCGGGAGCGGTCTCGTCGATGCGCGGATCACCCGGCGGGGTCTCCCCACCGGAACCGCCCAGCCCGGGGGCGGCGGTGCTGGTCGTATCGGCGCGGGTGCCGGCTGTGGCGCGGACCGTGCCGGGGCCGGCCAGCTCCGCGTCGACCGCGCCGCGGGCGGCCGGCACGGTGGCGGCCTCCGGCTCGCGGCCGAGGTCGGCGGGGGTGACCGGGCGCCAGACGCGGACCAGCAGCACCACGGCGGCGGCCGAGACCAGCGCGGCGACGATGTCGGTCAGCGGCACCGAGATGTAGTTCGCCGCGACGAATTGCGCCAGGCCGAAGCTCACCCCGGCGACCAGCGCGGCCGGCCAGGTCTGGCGGATGCCGCGCCGCCCGTCGACCAGGGCCACCAGCATCAGCGGTACGACCACCGCGAGGATCGGGGTCTGCCGGCCGACCATCGCGCCGAGGGTGTCGACGGTGAGCCGGGGGTCGGGGTTCGCGCCACTGCTGACGCTGGCCAGCGTGACGATCGGGGTGGCGAGCGCGCCGAAGGCCACCGGTGCGGTGTTGGCCAGCAGCGACACCGAGGCGGCGTGGATCGGGCGGAACCCGAGCGCCATCAGCATCACCACGGTGATCGCCACCGGCGTGCCGAAGCCGGCCAGCGCCTCCAGCAGGGCACCGAAGCAGAACGCGATGATGATCGCCTGGACCCGCATGTCCGGGCTGACCCGTTCGAAGGAGCGGCGCAGCACGTCGAAGTGTCCGCTCTCGACGGTGAGGTTGTAGACCCAGATCGCGTTGATGACGATCCAGAGGATCGGGAAGAAGCCGAAGGCGGCGCCCTCGGTGGCCGAGAGCACGGCCTGCCCGACCGGCATGGCGTAGACCGCGACGGCCACGATCAGGGCGACCACGAGGGAGATGACACCGGCCAGCCAGGCCTTGACCTTCATGACGCCGAGCAGGATGAAGAGGGTGAGCAGGGGTAGGACCGCGAAGATGGCCGAGAGCGCGACGGAGTCACCGACGGGGTCGGTGACGACCTTGAACTGGTCGAACATGGGTCACCTCGACGCTATGGGGGACGGGGGTCAGCGGTGACGGTGGATCCCGCCGTCAGGACGGGGTTCGCCGGTGCAGCAACTCCTCGACGCCTCGTCCGCGGATCGAGGCGTCGAGGACCTGGGCGGTGTGTGCCAGCGCGATGTCGCCGCCGGCGCGGGTCACCGAGGCGGCGACCTGCATCAGGCAGCCGGGGTTGGCGGTGACGAGCAGCCGCGCCCCGGTGGCCAGTACGGTGCGGGCCTTGCGGTCGCCGAGTTCGGCGGCCGGCCCGGGGTGGAGGATGTTCCAGATGCCCGCCGAGCCGCAGCAGATCTCCGGATCGGCGATCTCCCGCAGCTCCAGGCCGGGGATGTCGCGCAGCAGCCGGCGGGGCTGCGCGCGGACCCCCTGGGCGTGGGCCAGGTGGCAGGCGTCGTGGTAGGCGACCGTCACCGGTAGCGGGTGCCGGGTGGCGACCTGGCCGAGCTCGACGAGCACCTCGGAGAGGTCGCGGACCCTGCCGGCGAAGTCGGCGGCGAGCGCCGCGTACCGGGGATCGTCGCGCAGCAGGTCGCCGTACTCCTTGAGGGTGGAGCCGCAGCCGGCCGCGTTGACCACGAAGTAGTCGATGCCGGCGACGGCGAACGTGTCCAGCATCCGGCGGGCGAAGCGGCGCGCCTCCTCCTCCCGTCCGTTGTGCACGCTCAGGGCCCCGCAGCAGCCCTGCCGGTCGGGCAGGATCACCACCTCGCAGCCCTCGGCGGCGAGCACCCGGGCGGTGGCGGCGTTCACCTCGGGGAAGAAGGCGCCCTGCACGCAGCCGGTGAGCATGCCGACCACGGCCCGCCGGGTGCCCACGGCGGCCACCCGCTGCGGCGGGCGGGCGGCCCGGCCGAGCCGGGGGGCCAGCGACTCCACCGCCGCCACGGTGGGTGCCAGCCGGCGCAGCAACCCGCTCCGGCGGACCAGCCGGGGCAGGCCGGTGGCCTGGTACGCCCGCAGTGGCCCGCGCAGCAGCCGCAGCCGCCTCCGGTACGGGAAGAGGGCGAAGATCGCCGCCCGCAGCGCCCGGTCCCGGGGTCCGCGACGGTGCCGGCGTTCGACCTGCTGGCGGGTGGCCTCGATGAGCCGGTCGTACTGGACGCCCGACGGGCAGGCCGTCACGCAGGACATGCAGCCGAGGCAGCGGTCGAAGTGGGTGACCATGGAGTCGGCGAGCGGCTCGCCCTCCAACCCCTGCTTCATCAGGTAGATCCGCCCGCGCGGCGAGTCCATCTCCTCGCCCCACAGCACGTAGGTCGGGCAGGTGGGCAGGCAGAAGCCGCAGTGCACGCAGTCCGCCACCAGCTCGGCGGACGGCGGGTGGTGCTCGTCGAAGGCGCCGACGCCGGGTGGCTGGGCGGCCGCGCCGAGCACGTCCCGGGGCCCGCTGGCCGGCTGGCTGCCGCCGGGTGAGGTGACCGGGGTCGGGCCGGGCTGCTGGGGGATGCTCATCAGATCCCTCCCACGAATCGGCCGGGCGCCAGCCGGGCGTCCGGATCGAAGCGCTGCTTGACCCGGCGCATCAGCTCCAGGCCGTGTACCGGTCCCCACAGGTCGACCCGGTCCCGCACGGGCGCGGGTGCGGTGAGCACCACCGTGTGCCCGCCGGCGGCGGCGGTCGCCGCCCGCAGCGCGTCCACCAGGCCGGCGACCCGCTCCGGGTCGGATGCGCCGGGCAGGCCGGCGTAGAGGACACCGACCCCGGCCGAACCGCGCAGCGCCAGCGGCAGGTCGTGCCGGTCGGCCGCCGCGCGGGCCTCGCCCAGCAGCCGGGGTACGCCGGAGAGCGCGGCGGTCAGCTTCAGGCCGACGTCCCCGTCCCGCCACGGAGAGCGTGCCCAGCCGTCGGGCGGCTGGTCGGCGTCGGTGGCGTCGGCGCCGAGCAGCCGGCGGGCCGCGGCGGCCCGGGCGGTCACCCCGGCCGGGGTGCCCTCCAGCAGCACGGTGACCGTCGCTGGCCCGCCGGCCGGCGCGTCCACCTCCAGCGCGGTGGGTACGAGCTGGGCCGCCCGTACCGTGCCGGCCAGGCGTCCGGCCTCGGCCAGGTCGTCCACGGCGCGGGAGACGTAGGCGACGGCGGCGGGCAGCGGGTGCAGCCGGAACGCGCACTCGGTGATCAGCCCCAGCGTGCCGTACGCGCCGGTGACCAGCTTGCCCAGGTCGTAGCCGGCGACGTTCTTGACCACCTTGCCGCCGGCGTGCGCCACCACCCCGTCCGCGCGCACCAGGGTGACCCCGATGAGCAGGTCGCGGACCGTTCCGTAGAGCATCCGGCGCGGGCCGCTGGTGTTGGTGGCGACGGCGCCGCCGACGGTGCCGCCGGGCAGCGGGGCGTCGAGGGCGAGCTGCTGCCCGGCGCCGGCCAGGGTGGCCGGCAGCTCGTCGAGGCGGGTGCCGGCCCGGACCACGGTGATCAGGTCGCCGGCGGCGTGCTCGACCACCCCGGTCAGGGCGGTGGTGTCGAGGATCAGGTCGAGTCGACGGGGTGGACTCCCCCAGTCCTGCTTGGTGCCGCCGCCGCGGAACGCGACGGCCAGGTCGAGCGCGGCCGCCGCGCGCAGCAGGGCGGCGGCCTGGCCGGTGTCCCGGGGCGCGGCGACGTAGCGGGCCGCCACCCCGGCGACGGTGTCGTGCCCGCCGGCGGTGCGGACGACCGGGCCGCCGTCGGGGCGGGGCTCGGCGGCGGCGCGGAGCTGGTCGAGGGTCCGGTCGGCGGGCATCAGAACACCTCCGCCAGGCCGGCCTCCTGCGCCGGGTGGGCCCCCTTGCGGCGGCCCGGCACCTCGCCGCAGAGGCGGGGTGTCGGGAAGACCTTGCCGGGGTTGGCCAGCCCGTCCGGGTCGAACGCGCAGCGCAGCAGCTGCATCGTGTCCAGGTCGTCGTCGGTGAACATGCGGGGCATGTACTTCGCCTTGTCCATGCCCACGCCGTGCTCGCCGGTGATCGAGCCACCGTGGGTGACGCAGAGGTCGAGGATCGCGCCGGAGACCTCCTCGGCGCGGGCGGTCTCGCCGTCGACGGCGGCGTCGAAGAGGACCAGCGGGTGCAGGTTGCCGTCGCCGGCGTGGAAGACGTTCGCCACCCGGATGCCGCGCTCGGCGGAGAGCTCGCCGATGCGGCGCAGCACCTCCGACAGGGCGGTCCGCGGGATCACCCCGTCCTGGACGATGTAGTCCGGGCTGATCCGCCCCACGGCGGCGAACGCGGACTTGCGCCCCTTCCAGAACAGCGCCCGCTCGGCGTCGTCGGCGGCGATCCGGATCTCGAACGCCCGGTTCTCCCGGCACAGGCTCTCCACCTGCGCGAACTGGGCGGCGACCTCCGGTTCCGGCCCGTCCAGCTCGACGATCAGCACCGCCCCGGCGCCGGCCGGGTAGCCACAGTGCACCGCCGCCTCGGCCGCCTCGATGGCCAGGGCGTCCATCATCTCCACCGCCGCCGGCACCACCCCGGCCGCGATGATCGCCGAGGTCGCCGCGCCGGCCTGGTCGGTCGTCTCGAACGCGGCGAGCAGGGTGCGCACCGACTCGGGCAGCCGGGTCAGCCGGACGGTCACCTCGGTGGCGATGCCGAGCGTGCCCTCGGAGCCGACGAACGCGCCGAGCAGGTCGTAGCCGGGGGCGTCGGGGGCGCGGCCGCCGAGGCGTACGCGGTCGCCGTCCGGGGTGACCAGCTCGACGCCGAGGACGTGGTTGGTGGTGAAGCCGTACTTCAGGCAGTGGGCACCGCCCGAGTTCTCCGCCACGTTCCCGCCGATGGAGCAGATCTGCTGGCTGGACGGGTCCGGCGCGTAGTAGTAGCCGTACGGGGTGGCGGCCCGGGTGACCGCCAGGTTGATCACGCCGGGCTGCACCACCGCGCGCTCGTCGTCCGGGGCGACCTCCAGGATGTCCCGCATCTGCGAGGTGACCACGAGGACGCCGTCGGCGCGGGGCAGCGCGCCGCCGGAGAGCCCGGTGCCGGAGCCGCGGGCCACGAACGGCGTACCCGCGGCCACGCAGGCCCGCACGACGGCGGCGCACTGCTCCGCGTCCGCCGGGAGCGCCACCAGCGCGGGGATCACCTTGTACTGGGCCAGCCCGTCGCACTCGTAGGTGCGCAGCTCCTGCCGGTCGCTGATCACCCGGTCGGCGCCGATGGCGGCCCGCAGGGCGGCGGCGAGAGCGTCGAGGTCCGTCGTGGTCGTGCTCATCGCCACCTCCCTGTCGCGTCGGCCGTCGGTCAGGGCATCCGTTCGTACGCGGGCACGGTCAGGAAGTCGGCGAACTCGTCGACGACGGCGACCTTCATGAACAGCGCCCGGGCGTCGGCGTAGTCACCGGGGGCGCCGGGCAGTTTCCCGATCTCCTCGTCGGCGATCCGTTCGACCAGTTCCCGGGTGACCCGCTCGCCGGTGTCGTCGAGGGTGACGTCGTTGTGCAGCCACTGCCACACCTGGCTGCGGGAGATCTCCGCGGTGGCCGCGTCCTCCATGAGGTTGTAGATGGCCACCGCGCCGGAGCCCCGCAGCCAGGTGGCCAGGTACTGCACGCCGACGCTCACCGCGTTGCGCAGCCCGCCCTCGGTGTGCTGCCCGGGGGTGGACCGGACGTCGAGCAGCTCGGCGGCGGTCACCCGGACCTCGTCGCGGGTGCGGTCGAGCTGGTTCGGCCGGTCACCGAGGACCTGGTCGAAGACCTCCCGGCAGATCGGCACCAGGTCGGGGTGGGCGACCCAGGAGCCGTCGAACCCGTCGTTGGCCTCCCGCGTCTTGTCGTCCCGGACCTTCGCCAACGCCGTCTCGTTGACCTGCGGGTCGCGGCGGCTGGGGATGAACGCGGCCATCCCGCCGATGGCGTGCGCCCCCCGCCGATGGCAGGTCCGCACCAGCAGTTCGGTGTACGCGCGCATGAACGGCACCGTCATGGTCACCGAGTTCCGGTCGGGCAGCAGGAAGTCGGCGCCCCGGGTGCGGAACTTCTTGATCACGCTGAACATGTAGTCCCACCGGCCGGCGTTCAGCCCGGCGGAGTGCTCGCGCAACTCGTAGAGGATCTCGTCCATCTCGAACGCGGCCGGGAACGTCTCGATCAGCACGGTGGCCCGGATGGTGCCGCGCGGGACGCCGAGGCGCTCCTGGGCGAGCAGGAAGATGTCGTTCCACAGTCGCGCCTCGAGGTGGCTCTCCATCTTGGGCAGGTAGAAGTAGGGGCCGGCGCCGCGGTCGAGCTGCCGGCGGGCGCAGTGGAAGAAGTAGAGACCGAAGTCGACAAGGCTGCCGGAGGTGCGCTCGCCGTCGACCAGGATGTGCTTCTCGGTGAGGTGCCAGCCGCGCGGCCGGACCACGATGGTGGCCAGCTCACCGTCGTGCAGGGCGTACTGCTTGCCGTCCGGCGAGGTGAAGTCGAGCTTGCGGTCGATCGCGTCGCGCAGGTTGAGCTGGCCGGAGATGACGTTCTCCCAGAGCGGGGTGTTGGCGTCCTCGTGGTCGGCCAGCCACACCTTCGCCCCGGAGTTCAGCGCGTTGATGGTCATCTTGGCGTCCGTCGGGCCGGTGATCTCCACCCGGCGGTCGACCAGGCCCGGCGCGGGGTCGGCGACCCGCCAGTCGGACTCGCGGATCTCCCGGGTCTCGGGGAGGAAGTCGAACAGCGCGCCGCCGGCGAGCTCGGCCTCGCGCCGCCTGCGCCGGTCGAGCAGTTCACGGCGGCGGGCGTCGAAGGCGCGGTGCAGGTCGGCGAGGAAGCTCAACGCCTCGGGGGTGAGAATCTCGTCGTACCGGGGGTGCATCGGCCCGGTGACCTCGATGCCGGCAGGGTTGGCCATCGACTCGCTCCTCACCGTGATATGTGTCGCGATCTATCCGGTGGTGCTCCAGCCGACTGTAGTTCTCGCTGGTCATGGCCGCGAGTTGAGTGACGGCACAGTCGCCGGGAACGGTCGATCCACTGCGGCGAGCGGTGCCTGGCCTGCGGTGAACGGCGAACGGTCGGGTCGGGGCCCCGCCATCCAGGTCCCGGGGCGCCCGCCGCGTCTGCGAAGCTGGCGATGATCGCACAATCGGGAGGAGAGCCGGCCATGACGACCGACCCACAGGACATCACCCATCTGCGGCGTTGCGTGGCGCTGGCCGCAGAAGCCCTGGCGGAGGGCGACGACCCGTTCGGGTCGGTCCTGGTCGGCCCGAGCGGAGACGTGCTGGCGGAGGCCCGGAACCGGGAGACGTCCTCGGCGGACCCCACGGCGCATCCCGAGCTCGCCCTGGCGCAGTGGGCGGCCGGACACCTGCCGCCGGCGGCGCGGGCCACCGCGACCGTCTACACCTCGGGAGAGCACTGCCCGATGTGCGCGGCGGCCCACGCCTGGGTCGGACTCGGCCGCATCGTCTACGTGGCGTCGAGCTCGCAGCTCGCCACCTGGCGAGCGGAGTGGGGCCTGCCGGCCGGGCCGGTGGCCGTGCTTCCCGTCACCGCCGTAGCGCCGGGTCTCACCGTTGACGGCCCGGTCGCTCCGCTCGACGAGGAGATGCGGCTCCTGCACGAACGCGCCGCGAACCGGCGCGCCGGTCAGTAGGGACCATCACCAGCGGGTACGGATGTGCCAGCGGGTGCGGTACATCGGTTGCCCCCGGTGTTGAATGACACCGAGGACGCGGGCCAGGGTGGCGACGCAACGGCCGTACTCCGCGCGGTAGATGCTCGCCAGGTCCATGTCGGTGACCGGCTCCTGTTCAGGCCTGGGACAGGTCGTCGAACGGGCGCACCTCGACCGGCCCGCACGCCGCCGCGCACTTTTCGGCCCAGGCCAGCGCCTCGTCCAGATCCGCGCACTTGATGATCCAGAATCCGGCGATGTGCTCCTTCGTCTCGGCGAACGGCCCATCGCTCATGGTGGTGGTCCCGTTCTCGACCCGGACGACGGTGGCGCTGTGCGGCGACAGGAGCCCTCCGACGAAGGCCCAGGCGCCCGCGGCCCGCAGTTCGTCGTTGATCCGATCGGTCTCCCTGAACATGGTCTGCGTCTCCTCGTCAGACGGCGCCGTGCGGATGCCGGGCGTTCGTCCGGGAGCCTCGTAGTCGAGGTAGAGAGACGTCGGTGGCCGATGCCGGTACGGTGCCCGCGGTGAGAAGCGGCTGATCGAGCACCATCTACGTGGGACGGGAGAGCCTTCGCCACCACGACCGTTGGCCGGGCTGAGCGGGCGGGATCTGTTGTGTCGGGTAGGGCAGGCCCGCTCCGATCTGGACCGCTCGCGGCTGGCAGGGCGAAGGCACTGCCCGTGCCACAGGTCCTGCGGCGGTTGGTACGAATCCCGTCCAGTGCGCTTGCGAACGCAGATATTGCTAACACCCAACCGTCCACCATATGTGTCACCGTTTGGCCCAGCGTGACGCCGACCTGGCGGGCCAGCTGGCCCGACCGGCGAGGCGACGTCGGATCGCTGGATGAACAGCCCTGAGGTCGTGGCGGTCTACGGTCAGCGGATGGGGTTCTCGATTAAGTTGGCACCGGGCGTGCGTATCCGGGCCTCCTCCCGAGGGATCCGCACCAGTGTCGGGCCGCGCGCCGCCCGGATCCACGTCGGTGGCGGCCGTACCGGCTTCTCCAGCGGCGTCGGACCGGTCGGTTTCTACAGCTCCCTCGGGGGCGGCCGCCGATCCGGTGGCCGGTCCTCGTCCGCGGCCGGCTACCAGCGGCAGCTCGCCGCACAGCAGCGCCAGGCGGCGCAGGCGCAGCGAGCCGAGGAAGCCCAGCGCCTCGCCCGGGCGTTCCAGCGCATCCTCGAGCTGCACCGGGTGGACTTCCCCGCCGCCGCCCGGCCGATCGCGCCACAACCGGCACCACCTGATCGGGACAGCATCCGCAAGCACTATGAGAACCACGCATTGGCCGGCATTGGGGTGTTCGAGCGCAGCCGACGGGCCCAGGCGAAGCAGCAGGCGGCGCAGTGGACCGAGGCGGAAATACAACGGCAGTGGGCCAACCGGCTTGAGCAGCAGGCGGGGTGGCAGCAGTACCTCGACCAGCGGTGGCACCAACTCTGCACGAACGTGCCCGAGGTCGTGCTGGAAACCCTGGAGGAGGCCTTCGAGGACAACGAGGCGCCCAGCGCCTCCGTCGGAGTCAGCGCCGACGAGGTCTCCCTGGCCGTGCTCGTACCCGGCGTCGACCAGGTGGTGCCCGAGCGAATGCCCGCCACGACGCAGGCCGGCAACCTGACGCTGCGCAAGCTGCCCCAGCGCGACCGCGCCGCCTACTACAAACAGTTCGTTTGCGGCCAGGTCCTGGTCACCGTGCGGGAGGCTTTGGCCGTCGCGCCGGGCATCGCCGCCGCGCGGGTGGCAGTCCTGCGCCAGCACGGCCACGACGCCTACGGCCGGCCGCGGATGTCCTGCCTGCTCGCGGCGACGTTCGACCGCAAGGCCCTGCACGGGGTGCGGTGGCAGAACGCCGACGCCACGGCGATCGTGCACGACACCAGCCGGGAACTGCTGCTCAACTCCCGGGCACGGACCGGGGAACTGCTCCCGCTGGACCTCGCCGCCGAACCCGCCCTCGCCCAACTCGTCGCCGCGGTCGATCTGACCGAACTCACCAGCGGCCGGTAGCGGCTCGCCCGGACGCTGATCACGCCTCGAGGTGGGTTGATCGTCGGGGAGTTCTTCGACGTGGGCCACAGCCGAGCCTTGCCGTGGCAGCGTCGCCGGGAAGCCAGCCGCCCCTGATCGAGCAAGCAGACTTCGACCGCGTCCAGCCGACGCGTCTTCCGGCAGCCGACCGACGTGGTCTTCGTCATCCAGCCAGTCCAAACCGGGAGCTAGGCCACGGTGTTCGAGCCTGCCGGGGTGGCGGCTACCCCCTCAGCGGCGGCCTTGGCGAGCTTACGTCGCCATGACTGCGGGCCGGCCCCGAAAGCCCGATCGCGCTGGCTCATCACCCGGTTGTAGGCGGCGTACGCGACAAAGTCGGTGTCGTCGTAGAGCAGTCCGTAGGTCTGCCGGTCGGAGCCGGTCATACCGATCCAGGGCGCGGTGGGCGGGTAGTCGGCCGGCGTGCCACTGGTGATCGTGCCGTGCCCGGGGACGCCGCTGCGCTGGCCGGCGGCCGCGGAACTGCTGAGGTGCTCGCCCGGCTTCTCCGGTCGACGGCGCTTTCCTCACTGACCTCGTCGGGTCAACCAACCTCGGCGTTTCACTTCGATCGTGATGAACCCGAGGCAGACTGCGGTCGGTGCGGTGAGCGTGATCAGGGCTGGCACATGGACGGTGGCGGGTGCCAGTGCTGTGATCACCAAAGTCTGCGTTATGCGTTGTGGGTGGACGCGGTGGGTCAGCCGCCACCGGATCGCGTGGTCTGCGAGCAGGTAGATGATCACGCCGCCGTAGAGGGCAAGGTGCGGGAGCGGGTACAGCGGGACGCCAAGTTCGAACAGGCCCCGGTTGCCCAGCACGGACATCGTTTTGCCGAGCCCGAGTGACACGAGCACGATGCCGGCGATCATCGGCAGGTGCAGCAGCGCGTAGGCGTCCTGAGCCAGCGCCGCACGCCGGCCTCTGCCGCTTGCGGCGAGCACCCGCGCACCGTAGATGGCGGTTGTGCTGAAGTAGATCCACCAGAGTGCGGCGAGCAGGGCAGTGCCCAGTGCGGCGGCGACGATGATCCGAGCGGAATGGGGGTGTAGGCCACGGCGGTGCCCATGGAGATGACCGCTTGGCATTCTCAGCCACCCATCCGGTCCTCGGCGGCTCGCCAGGCCGCCTGGTCACCTCGCGGCGCGTATCGGACGGGGTGCTGGGCTTCGGGCCGGAGGGCCCGCAGTGCCGGCAGCTCCGGGTGCAGCTGGCAGCCATCAGTCACGCCGGTGAGCCATAGCCGGGGCCGTTCTCTCGTCACGGGGGTGCCGGTAGCGGTACGTCCAACGATCGGCGCGCTCAGACAATGCGGCCCAGCCATTCCTCGACGCCGGCGATGTGGACCGTCGCCCAGGATCGGGCCAGCTCGGGCTGCCGGGAGGCGATGGCCTCCAAAATCGCGGCATGCTGTTCGCGGGTCTTGTGGACGGCGCCTTCCTGCGTCAGTCCCCGCCAGATGCGGGCGCGGGTGGTCGGGCCGGAGAGGCTGTCGAGCAGCGAGGTGAGCAGTTTGTTGCCCGCACAGGCCGCGATCTGCCGATGGAACTCCAGGTCGTTGGCGACCAGCTCGTCGATGCTCGGATCCTCGCCGAGCGCCTCCAGGACGCTCCGGAGCTTGCCGAGTTCCTCGTCGCTGATCCGCTGCGCGGCGAGCGCGGTGGCGGCCGGCTCGAGAATGCGGCGTACCTCCAGGAACTGGAGGACGGTGTCGTCCCGGTGAAAGTCGACGACGAAGCTCAACGCGTCGAGCAGCATCGCCGGGTCGAGGCTCGTCACGTACGTGCCGTCGCCCTGGCGTACGTCCAGCACCCGGATCAGCGACAGCGCCTTGACCGCCTCGCGCAGGGAGTTGCGGGACAGGCCGAGCCGCTCGGCGAGGTCGGGTTCGCGTGGCAGCCGATCACCGGGGCGCAGTTCGCCCGCGACGATCATCTGCTTGATCTTGCCGATCGCCTCGTCGGTGACCGCCATGCGTTCCTTCACCGTCCCTATCTACCACGAAAACCGGTACGTGCTCAGGGTCCGAGTCGGTAGGTTCGCGCCGCTGTGCCACCGAACACCGCCGCCCGTTCCCGCGGTGACAGCGGAGGCAACGCCTCGGCCACCGCCGACAGCACCGCGCCGTAGTCGGCGGCCAGCCGGCAGACCGGCCAGTCCGAGCCGAACATCAGCCGCTCGGGTCCGAACAGCTCCACCGCCGCGCCGACGAACGGCCGCAGGTCCGCGACCCGCCACCGGTTCCAGTCTGCCTCGGTGACCAGCCCGGAGAGCTTGGCGGTGACGTTCGGCAGTGCCGCGAGTTCCGCGACCGGACCCGCCCATTCGGCCAGGCCGGCCGCGCCGTCGCGGATGCGGGGTTTGCCCAGGTGGTCGAGGACGAAGCCGAGCTCCGGGACGTCCCGGGCGGCCCGGGCCACCGCCGCGAGCTGGTCGACCCGGACCACGACGTCGAACGCCAGGCCGGCCTCCGCGATGGCACGAAGCCCGCGCCGGACCTGCGGGCGGTCGAGGTGTTCCGGGTCCGCCTCGCCCTGCAGTTGCGGCCGGACGCCCACCAGCAGCTCACCCCCGGGCAGCTGCCGGTAGCGGGCGATGGTGTCGGCGAGCGCGGGGTCGGCCGGATCGGCCCAGGCGACCACCCCGCCGATCGCTGCGGTGCTGCTCCCGTACCGGAGCAGGATGGCCGCCTCCGCGGTGTCGCAGCGTCCGCCCTCCACCAGGATCGTCCGGTCGACGCCGGCGGCGGACAGCTCCGGCTGGAGATCGGCGGGCAGGAACGACCGGCGGATCGGGGCCAGCTCCGGCTCGTCGAGCCACCGGTAGCCGTCGTCGATCCGCCACAGGTGGTGGTGCGCGTCGACGATCATGGCCTACCCAACGGACGGACCGGGACCGGGGCATCCGGGCGCAGCAGCCCTTCGGCGACCAGCTCGGACCAGAAGTCGGCCGGCGGTGGTGCGGCTGCCTGCAGCGCCGCGTTCCGCCGCACCTGCCCTGGGTCGTGCGCCCCGACCACCACCGCCGCCACCGCGGGGTGTGCGCCGGCGAAGGCGAGCGCCGCCGCCGGCAGCGAGGTCCCGTGCCGGGCGCAGATGGCGGCGATCGCCCGCACCCGGTCGACCATCGGGGCCGGCGCGGCGTGGTAGTCGTAGGGCAGCCCGGTGTGTGGCCGGTCGACGGCGAGCAGGCCGCTGTTGAAGACGCCCGCGTTGAGTACGGAGACGCCGCGCTGTGCGCACTCCGGCAGCAGCGCGTCTAGGGCGGGCTGCTCCAACAGCGTGTACCGGCCGGCAACCATGACGGCGTCGAGTTCGGTCCCGGTGACGAACCGGTGTAGCACCTGCCACTGCATCGACCCGACTCCGATCGCGCCGACGACACCCTGTGCCCGCAGGTCGTGCAGGGCCGGATAGGCCTGCTCGAGTGCCTGGATCTGGTGGTTCTCCGGATCGTGGATGAGCGCCACGTCGATCCGGTCCAGGCCGAGCCGGACCAGGCTCGCCTCCAGCGAACGGTGCACCCCGTCGGCGCTGAAGTCCCACACCCGACGGTGGTCGGCCGGCACGTGGAAGCCCGCCGGGTCACGTCGCGCCGCTCCGGCGGGATCCGGCAGGAGCAGGCGACCAACCTTGGTGCTGACCGTGTACGAGGGTCGCGGCAGGCCGCGTAGCGCGTTGCCGAGCCGGCGCTCGGAGAGCCCGAGCCCGTAGTGGGGTGCGGTGTCGAAGTACCGGATGCCGGATTCCCACGCCGCCGCCACGGTGTCCGCGGCCTCGGCGTCTTTCAGCGCCGTGTAGAGATTGCCGAGTTGGGCGCAGCCGAGACCCTGCGGACTCACGGTCACCTCGGACCGGCCCAACCGGACGACGGTCACGGCAGCTCCCAGACGAGGCGCAGGCCCGAGTCGGCACCCGAGTAGTCGTCCTCGACCTCCAGCAACTCCGCCATCCGGGCCTGCCAGGGCACGTTCGCGGGATGATCCCGCAACTCGTGTCGCATCCGCTGGTAGTCCTCGACCTCGACCAGATGGAACAGGTCGCGCCCGTCCCGCCAGATCCGCCACGAGTGCACCCCGGCCGCGCGCAGCGCGCTGTCCAGCTCGGCGGGAATGACCCGGTGCACCGTGTCGTACTCGCCTTCCTTGCCCGGCTTGAGCCGGGTGTGCAGGGCTATCCGTTGCATGGCAGCTCCTTCCCTCAGTCAGGACGGTCCGCGGCGGGGCGCGGCCGCAGGCCCTGCATGCCGCCGTCGACGGCGAGGACACTGCCGGTGGTCGACCCGGCGAGCGGGCTGGCAAGGTAGGCGACCGCCGCCGCCACCTCGTTCGCGCTGACCAACCGGCCGAGGGGCTGGCGTGCCTGCAACGCGGCCAGCTCCGCCGTCGGGTCCTCGGCCGCGTCCAGCAGCCGCCGCACCCACGGCGTGTCCGCCGTGCCGGGGTTGACGCAGTTGACCCGGATCCCCTCGCGCAGATGGTCGGCCGCCATCGCCAACGTCAGCGACTGCACCGCCCCCTTGCTGGCGCTGTACAGCGCCCGGTCCGGCAGGCCGGCGGTCGCCGCGATGGAGCAGGTGTTGACGATCGCCGCCTGGGACGACGCGCGCAGGTGCGGCAGTGCGGCGCGGGTCACCCGGACGATCCCGACCACGTTCACGTCGAGCACCCGGTGCCACTCGTCGTCCGGGTTGCTCTCCACCGTGCCGCGGGCTCCGATGCCGGCGTTGTTCACCAGCACGTCAATGCCGCCGAGCGCCTGGGCGGCGGCGGCCACGGCCTCGCGCACCGAGGGGTCGTCGGCGACGTCCGCCGCGAAACCGAGCAGCGGCTCGGGCACCGCCTCGGGGCGCAGGTCCAGGCAGGCCACGGCGGCGCCGCGCTTCGCCAGCAGGGTCGCCGTCGCCAGCCCGATGCCCGACGCCCCGCCAGTCACCAGGGCCCTCAACCCGGTGAACTCGCCTCGATCACCCATCACCGTTCCACCTCACCATCGGTCCGGTCGTCCTCGTCGCGGTGCCGCCCGCCGCCGCTCCCACTCACCGTCGGACCGGGCGCGCCCGCGGCGGACCAGACCGGGCCGTGCGGGAAGACGTACTCGGCCAGCGTCTCCGGCCGCATGGTGGCGCTGAAGCCCGGTGCGGTCGGGGCGAGGTAGCGGCCACGCGAAACCACCACCGGATCGACGAAATGTTCGTGCAGGTGGTCGACGTATTCGATGACCCGGTCCTGCATCGAGCCGGACACGGCGACGAAGTCGAACATCGACAGGTGCTGGACCAGCTCGCAGAGGCCCACCCCGCCCGCGTGCGGGCACACGGGCACACGGAACTTCGCCGCCAGCAGCAGGATCGCGAGAACCTCGTTGACCCCGGCGACCCGAGCCGCGTCGATCTGCACGTAGGAGATCGCCTCGAGCTGGAGCAGCTGCTTGAAGACGACCCGGTTGGCGACGTGTTCGCCCGTCGCGACCCGGATAGGTGCCACCCCGCGGGCGATCGCGGCGTGCCCGACGACGTCGTCCGGGCTGGTCGGCTCCTCGATCCAGTACGGGTCGAACGGGGCTAGCTCACGCACCCAGCTGATCGCCTCCGGCACGTCCCAGCGCTGGTTGGCGTCGACCGCGATGCGGATGTCCGGCCCGCAGGTCTGCCGGGCTATGTCCATCCGCCGGATGTCGTCGGCCAGATCCGCGCCGACCTTCAGCTTGATCTGGGTGAAGCCCTCCGCCACCGCTTCTTTGCACAGGCGGCGCAGTTTGTCGTCGTCGTAGCCCAGCCAGCCCGGCGACGTGGTGTAGGCCGGGAACCCCTCGCGTCGCAGCAACTCCTCCCGCTCGGCGCGTCCCGGTTGTGCGGTGCGCAGGATCCGCAGCGCCTCGTCGCGGGTCAGGGCGTCGGTGAGATAGCGGAAGTCGATCAGCTCGACGAGCTCCTCAGGGCTCAGCCGGCTCAGCAGCTGCCACAGCGGCAGCCCCTCCCGCTTGGCCCGCAGGTCCCACAGGGCGTTGATCACGGCGGAGATCGCCATGTGCATGACGCCCTTCTCCGGGCCGAGCCAGCGCAGCTGCGAGTCGTGAACGAGCTCGCGCCAGAGGCCGCCGAGGTCGGCCAGGACCGCCTCCACCGACCTGCCGAGGAGGTACGGCCGCAGCGAGGCGATCGCGGCCGCCTGCACCTCGTTGCCGCGGCCGATGGTGAAGGCGAAGCCGTGCCCCTCGTGTCCGTCCACCTCGTCGGTGCGCACCACGAGGTAGGCGGCCGAGTAGTCGGGGTCGGGGTTCATGGCGTCGGAGCCGTCCAACTCCCGCGAGGTCGGGAAGCGGACGTCGAGGACCTCCAGCTCGGTGAAGTTCATGCCTGCCCCACCTCCTGGCGCTGGCGCCCCAGCCCGTCGATCTCCAGCTCGACGACGTCGCCCGCGACCAGGTACGGCTTCGGTTCGGGTTGCCCCAGTGCCACTCCGGCCGGGGTGCCGGTGTTGATCACGTCGCCCGGGTGGAGCACCATGAACTGGCTCAGGTAGCGGATGATCTCCCCCACCGGAAAGACCATGTCGGCGGTGGTGCCGTCCTGCCGCAGGTCACCGTTGACCCACAGCCGCAGCCTCAGGGCCTGCGGGTCGGGCACCTCGTCGGCGGTGACCAGCCACGGTCCGAGCGGGTTGAAGGTCTCACAGGACTTGCCCTTGTCCCACTGGCCGCCACGCTCGAGTTGGAACTCCCGCTCGGAGACGTCGTTGGCTACGGCGTAGCCGGCGACGCAGTCCAGCGCCTCGTCGAGGCTGGACAGGTAGCGAGCGGTGCGTCCGATGACGACGGCGAGCTCGACCTCCCAGTCGGTCTTCGTGCTGCCACGCGGAACAAGAACCGTGTCATCGGGCCCCACCACGGTGTCCGGGGCCTTCAGGAAGACGACCGGCTCGGTCGGGAGCGGGGCACCGGTCTCGGCGGCGTGGTCCCGGTAGTTCAAGCCGATGCAGACGATCTTGTTGGGTCGCAGCGGTGGTCCGATGCGCAGTCCTCCGGTGGTGAGCACCGGCAACTCGGCCGTCGGGAGTTCCGCCAGCCGCCGGATGCCGTGGGTGGCGAGGAACGATGCGTCCAGGTCGTCGATCAACCCGCTGAGGTCACGCAGTCGCCCGGCCTCGTCAAGCAGTGCCGGGCGCTCCCGTCCTGGTGCGCCCACCCGCAAGAGCCTCATGCGTCGCCCCCAGAATTCATGTCGCACATCCAATACGTCGTTCTCTGTCAGCTCACGTCAATGCGCCGCGGCGCTGCGGCGCCCCGGCTACCCCTTGGTGGCGCCTCCGGTCAGGCCCTTGACGAACTGTCGTTGCAGAGCCAGGTAGAAGATCAGCACGGGCAGCGTGGCCAGGAACATCAGCGCGAAGAGGCTTCCGAAATCCGCCTGGTACTGCCCGATCGAGCGGTAGATGCCGGTGGTGATCGTGGTCCCCTGGCTCGGGCCGAGAATGATCAGCGGATTGATGAAGTCGTTCCAGATCCACACGCTGAGGAAGATGACGACGCTCGCGGTCGCGGGGCGCAGCAACGGGAAGACGACGCGCCAGAAGACCTGCATCCGGCTCGCACCGTCGATGCGCGCGGCCTCTTCGAGTTCGACCGGTACGGCGCGGATGAAGCCCATGAAGACGAAGATGCCGAACGGTACGTAGTAGCCGACGTTGAACAGCACCAGACCCTGCAGTGTCGCCATCAGGTGGGTGAACCGCAGCACGTCGGTGATCGGTATGAGGATCACCTGCGGAGGGATCATGAGCCCGCACAGCAGGAGGAGGGTCAGTGCCCGGGTCCACCGATTGCGGGTGCGGGCGAGGTAGTGGCCGAGCATCGCGGAGAGCACGATGAGCACCAGCACCGACAGGAGGGTGACGACGATGCTGTTGGTGAGGCTGACCCAGAACAGGCGGTCCGGACGGGTGAGCACCGCCTGGATGTTGGCAAGTGTGGGCGGCAGCGGAAGCTGGGCGGGTTGCTTGGCGATCAGGTCGCCGCGTTTGAAGACGTTCGCCAGGACGAAGTACAGCGGCACGAAGAAGACCGCGGCGAGCGTGATCGCGACACCGGGACGCAGGAACGACGGTTTGCCATGTTTCACAGGTCCACCTCCCGGCGCTGCAGAAACCTCAGCGCGATCGCGGTCACGACCGCGACGATGAGCAACATCAGGATCGCCATGGCGGAGGCGTATCCACCGTGGTTGGCGTCGAAGCCGGTCTGGAGCACGTTGAAGGCGATGGTGGCGGTGGTGCCGGATCCCGGCCCGCCGTTGGTGATCACCTTGACGTAGTCGTATGCCTTGAACGCGGAGATCAGCAGGACGACGGTGTTGACCGTCAGGGCGGGCGCCAGCATCGGCCAGGTGACGGCGCGGAACCGGCGGACCGGGCCGGCGCCGTCGATCGCCGCGGCCTCCTGCAGCTCGACGGGCACACCCTGGAGGCCGGCGAGGTAGACCACGACACAGAAGCCCAGCATCTGCCAGCTGATGATCGACGCCACCGAGTACAGGGCGACGGCCGGATCGGAGAGCCAGCCGGGGGGCTGGTCGACCCCGAGGGCCCTCAGCATCTCGTTGAGCGGTCCGTCGCTGTCCAGCAGGCGCGACCAGATGACGCTCACGACCACGGAGCTCAGGATGACCGGGGTGAAGAAGACGCTGCGCAGGGCGTTGTAGAGCCACCCGTGCCGGTCGAGCAGCAGCGCGACCGCCAGCCCGAGCACGTTCGGCACGATCACCACGATCACGGTGAGAATGGTCGTCACCCGCAGCGCCGTGAGGAACTGGTCGTCGCGCAGCAACAGCTGGTAGTTCTCCAGTCCCACGTACTTCGTCGGTGGGTTGAACGGGTTGTAGTTGGTCAGGCTGTAGCCGAGGCTGACCAGAATGGGCGCCAGGACGAAGCAGGCGTAGATCAGCAGCCCGGGGGCGGCGAACGATGCGAAGTGCCCGAGGGCCGGCCCCAACGGGCGTCGTCGCCGGGTTCTTGTCGTCTCCTCCGATGCGGGCCGTGTGGCAGGCCTAGCGACCTGGGCAACCATTGCGCCTACTCCTTCCATCCTTACCGGTCGACCGTCGCCTGCATCGGTGCGACCGAGGGGGTGTGGAAAGCGAGCGCGCTCTCCACACCCGGTCGAAACGCGTCGCCGGATCAGCCGGCCTTCGACCACTCCGTGTCGAGGAAGGCGGCGGCCTGAGCGGGCGTCTTGCGTCCCGTGATCAGATCCTGTGCGGCCGAGTCGACCTTGTCGGCCATTCCGGGCAGCAGCCCGTCGTCGGCCGTCTCCCAGCGGAATGCGTGCACGACGGCCTGCTGGGCCTGCGCCTGCTGGTAGAGCGCGTATCCCGCCTTGAAAACCGGACCCACGTCCGAGGGCAGCGTGTAGCCCTTGATCGCGGGGAAGAGACCGTCAGCCTTGACGGACGCGTCGAGTTGCTCCTTGTCGAGCTGGAACGCCAGCGCGAACTTCTTCGCCGCGTCGACGTTCTTCGCCTTCGCACTGACGATCATGCCGCCGCCGGTGTAGGCGGGCGCCACGACCTTGCCATCCTCGGTCGGGAAGTTGAACACGCCGATCTCGAAGTCGGGTTTTTTGGTGTCGGCGTTCGCCGCGAACCAGTTCCCCATCGGATACATCGCACCCTTGCCGTCCAGGAACGCCTGCTCCGTGGCGGCGTAATCCCGGGAGACGGCCGACTTGTCGAGGTAGCCCTTGGCGGCCAGGTCGGCGAACTTGCCGAGCGCCTTCTCGAAGTCGGGGTCGGCGAACTTCGCCTGGTCCGACCGTCGCTTGGTCAGCCAGTCCGGCGTCTTCGCGTACAGGTCCACACTCACGAGACCGGACAGGATCATCGACGAGGCGAAGCCGTCCTTGCCACCGCCGATGACGAACGGCGTCATCCCCTTCGCCTTCAGCTTCGCCGACGCGTCGAGCAGCTCAGCCCAGGTCTTCGGGGTCGAGGTGACGCCGGCGTCGGCGAACATCCTCTTGTTGTAGTAGATCGGCGGGATGGTCTGGGTGTTGGCCGGCAGCTGGTAGTACTTCCCGTTGATCGGGTTCGCCGTCGGGTAGAGGAAGTCCTTCAGCTCGTCCGGCTGCCACGCGTAGAGGTTTCCGGCCTCGGCGAATCCCGCCGGGGAAACCGCAATCATGACGTCCGGGAACTGGCCCGACTGCAGCAGCTGCTTGGCGTACGCCGTCCGACCGTCCGCGGTCGGGGCCACCAGCTTCTTGACGGTGATGTCGGGATTCCTGTCGGTCACCCGCTTGATCGCGGCATCCCAGTACTGGGGAGTGAGGTTCGGCGTCTCGAAGGTCAGGAAGGTGACCTCCTGCTTGCCGTCCGCAGTGGACGACTTGTCACCGACCGTGCAGGCGCTGAGGGCGACGACGGCCGCGAGTGCGGCCGCCACCCGGAATGCTCGGGGCTTGTTCCGCATTGAGCCACCTCTCGTGAGGTCGGACAGTGGTGGGAGTGGCGAAGGGTCAACGCCGGAGCGCAGTACATCCGATCTTTCGGCGGAGTGTCAACGCCTGAACCCGGAAAAGCCGTCCTCCAACGCCGGATCGATCGGATGACTGCCCAGTGCACGGCATTTCTCGGATTCGAGCTACTTCGCCTGTTTGGACCGGTGTCGAATACCCATCCATGGCCGGCGTGCTGGCCATCGGCGGCAACCTGCCGCAGCGGACCGACGAGGAGCTGGCCGAGGCCCGGCGCCCCTGATGGCGCGGTACAAGCGAATCCGACCGGTGATGCCGCACGGGGACGTCCACCGGCTGCCGCCGCCGTCCGACGGCCTGTCCGCGACCCCAGAAGAAGACGACGGCCGTCGACCGCGACGTACTGTCGTCCGCGTCGGGTAGGCAGCCGGCTTCCGCCAGCGGGGCACGCCCGGTCATCCGATGAATCACGGGCAGGCCGGCAATGATCGGATGACTGCTCATCACGCTCGCTCGACGGCGGAACGGCCTGGCCGCCTTCCCCCTCGCATGGTGCGATCTGCCTGCGAGGATGTTCATCGAGCCCTATGGCGGGTCTGCGGAGGTCTTGACCATCGCCGATGGCGGTTGTAATCATCGGATGTCTTATTCGAAACCTCGATGTAACCACTGACCAGACAGACCATCGAGAGGCGATGTCCCCATGAGACTTCGACCGCACGGCGGTACCCGACCACGATCCGAGCGGGCGTGGAGCAGGTGGCGCCTGTTGGGCGCCGCGCTCGTCCTCGTCCTGACCGCGGGGCTCATCGGCGCCCCGGCCGCCCACGCGGAGGTCCAGCATCCGCGACAACAGTGGATGCGTGAATCCACGGCCGGCCTGTTCCTGCACTGGGGAATGTTCACCGCCCCGGCCCACCGCGACTGCGCGGAGTGGCAGGACGACGTCACCGAGGGCGGCTGGACCCCGGACTACTGGGTGGATGAGGCCCGCAAGCTCGGCGCCTCCTACATCGTCCTGGCCACTTTCCACAGCCGGCTCGGGTACGCCCGCCCCTGGCCGTCGAAGATCCCCGGCAGCTGCGCCACCGAGCGCGACATCCTCGGCGAGCTCATCGAGGCCGGCAAGGCCAAGGGGGTCCGGGTCATCCTCTACATGACCGACGACCCCCAGTGGCACAGCGAGCTCGGCGTCGAGACCCTGGACTCGGCGGCCTACTCGGCGTACAAGGGCCAGCAGGTCGACCTGACCAGCCGCGACGGGTTCGGCATGTTCAGCTACGACCTGTTCTTCGAGGTGATGGAGAAGTACGCCGACCTGGGCGGGTTCTGGATCGACAACGACAACGCCTACTGGGAGCGGAACAACCTCTACGAGCAGATCCGCGAGAAGCGACCGTCCTGGTTGTTGAGCAACAACAACGAGGACACGCCGATCATGGACACGGTCAGCAATGAGCAGAAGACCGGCATGACGCCGGCCTACGACTATCCACAGGCCGCCTTCACCCCCATGCCGCGCCTCACCGAGGCCGACTACAAGCTGCCGACGACCGGCTCCTGGTGGTACGACGGCGGCGACCACGCCGTCGACGTCCGGCTCAGCACCGGTCGCTACATCACCAACGCCGGCTCGTCCATGAAGTCCCTCATGGCGGAGACACCAATGGTGACCGGCAAGTTCCCCGCGCAGCAGGAGGCGTTCAACAACTTCATGGCCGAGTGGGTGCCGCCGATCCGGTCCTCGCTGGTCGGAACCGAGGGCGGCGGCTACCTCTACGGCGGCATGCAGCCCGGCTTCTGGAACGACGGGGCTCACGGCGTCATCACCGTGGAACCCGGTGCGAAGACCCAGTACGTGCACGTGCTGACCCGGCCGCGCACGGATCAGGTCCGGTTGCGCGACAACGGCTATCAGGTAACCGGAGTGAGTGACCTGAGGACCGGCGAGCGGATGCGGTTCAGCCAGTCCGGCGGGTACCTGACGATCCTCGGCGTCGACACCTGGGACACCTACGACACGGTGTTCCAGGTGAGCACGGCCGGCCAGCAGTCGTTCTACCCCCAGTCGATGATCAAGGCGTCCGCGTCGTCCTCCCGCGAGGGCCACCCGGCCGGCGCCCTGGTGGATGGAAGCTTCGAGAACTACTGGGACAGCAACAGACAGCTGCCGGTCTCGCTGACGCTGGATCTCGGAGACACCCGCAAGGCGAGGTACCTCGCGGTGAACCAGCGGGAGTGGTCGCCGACCTACGCCCGGGAGTCGTTCGGCCGGCCGGAGGACTCGGCGCGGATCAAGGACTACCGCGTCTACGTCAGCAAGGACGGCGTGCGATGGGGGCAGCCGGTACGCAGCGGCGCGATGCCCAGCGCCCGTGGGGCGCAATTCATCGACATCGGCGACCAGCACGCCCGGTTCATCAAGCTGGAGGTCCTGAACACCTGGGGCGGTCCGCAGGCGCCGACGTTCTACCGGCAGCTGCGGATCGACGAGGTCAAGGTGGCCTACGACTACCCGGGGCCGGTCGGCACCCAACTGCCGCTGGAGGCGGAGTCGCGGAGCAACGCGCTCAACGGCAAGGCGAAGCCGGCGAAGTGCCTCGCCTGCTCCGGTTCGCACCAGGTCGTCGGGCTCGGCGGCGGCACCCGCAACTCGGTCACCTACCAGGGGGTCACCGCATCGGAGGCCGGTACCTACCGGCTGCAGATCGACCACACCGGCGCCGGCGCCTCGCTCTCGGTGAGCGTCAACGGCGGTGCCGCGGTCGAGGTGCCGCTCGCCGCGGACAACCCGGACGTGCCCGTCGCCTCGGCGGTCGCCGTGCCGCTGCGAGCCGGCGCCAACACCATCACGCTGTTCAGTTCGGCCGCCCGCGGGCCGGGAATCGACCGGATCGCGGTCGGGCCCCTGCCACCCTCGTCCTCCGTGCCGCGAACCACGATGACGGTGGAGCCCGCCGGCGTTCAGTGGGTCGGCCCGGGGCAGCAGTCGGTCACCGTCACGGCGCGGCTGCGGCTCGACGTCGACGACGCACTCGACCAGGTCAGCATGGCCCCGGTCGTCCCCGCCGGCTGGTCGATCACCGGCGGCGCCGCGACGTCCAGGGAGATGCGCCTCGGGCAGGTTCTGGAGGGCAGCTGGACCATCACCTCGCCGGCCGGCCAGGACGTCAGCTCGGCGAAGATCCCGGTCGTGGCGTCGTTCGAGACGCTCGGCAGGCCGAGCCAGGTCAGCCGCGACCTGCGGGTGCAACTGCGCCCAGCGGACCGGGTGTTCATGCGGGAGGCCGAGGACTCGGGCAACCAGCTGGGCAGTTCCGGCATCACCAGCTGCTCGCCCTGCTCCGGCGGGCAGAAGGTGCGCAACATCGGCGGCAGCTCGGACGCCTACGTGCTGTTCGAGAACGTCACCGTCGACACGGCTCGCCAGTACACCCTGTTCATCGACTTCACGGTGAACGGTGACCGCTCGTTCTTCGTGACGGTCAACGGCGGTACGCCCATCGAGGTCAAGGTGAGCGGCGTCGGCAACAACACGCCCTACACGACCTCGGTCCCCATCACCCTTCAGGCGGGCGCCAACACCATCAAGATTCACAACGACGAGGACTCCGCACCGGACCTCGACCGGCTGTCGCTGGGCTGACCCTACCCGCGGCACCCACCCACCGTCGATGCCCTGCTCCGCCAGGTCGTGCGCGAGCAGGGCATCGACTGAGGCGCTCACTCGCGCCGACCACCGGTCTCCCCACCACAATCGAGGAGGAGTCACCTGTGAAGCACACACCAGATCGGTCGGCGCGGCGGGTTGCCGTCACCCGTCCGGCCCCCCGGATCGCGGCCCTCGCGGTCGCCCTGATCGCCACGCTGCTCGCCGGAACTCTCACGGCGGCACCCGCTCGGGCGGGCACCGCCCGATGGACCGTCGCGGCGGCCTCCGCACCCGGCGCCCCGAGGGCGGAGGTGATTCACGACAAGGCGGCGGGCACCATTTCGTTGGCCGTGTCCCGCGGCGGCCGGACCGTACTGGCGCCCAGCACGCTGGGCATCCGCACCGAGGGCGCCGACCTGACCGGCGGACTGCGGTTCCTCGGTCGCAGCGACCGCACTGACATCGAGCGCTACACGACCACCGTCGGAAAGCAGGTGCGGCGGCTCGCATTCTTCCGGGAGGCACGGTTCCGGTTCGCCGGCGCGGGTGGCGCCCGGGTCGACCTGGTCGTCCGGGCCGCCCGCGACGGGGTCGCCTACCGGTACGAACTGCCTGGCGACTACGGGTCGGTGCTCGGCGAGGCGTCCGCGTTCACGGTTCCCCCCGAGAGCACGGCCTGGCTGGCGAACCACCGCCGGGACTACGAGAACCCCTACGTCCAGACCACCGCCGCCGCCGCGGACGACCGGGAGTATCTCGCCCCGGCGCTGTTCGACGTCGACGGCACCTACCTGATGCTCGCCGAGTCCAACCTCGACGGACGATACTCCGGCGGCAGCCTGGTGCACGACGGCACCGGCACCTACCGGGTGAAGCTGTGGGACCAGAATGTCCTGGTCGACGGTCCGCTGGCGACTCCGTGGCGGGTGATGGTCGTCGGTGACCTCGACACGATCGCCACCTCGACGCTGGTCGACGACCTGGCGCCGCCGTCGCGGATCACCGACACCTCGTGGATCCGCCCCGGCCAGGTGCTCTGGACCTGGCTCGCCGGCGGGCGGGCCGCCGGGCAGAGCCTGACCAAGCAGATGGGGTACGTCGACTATGCCGCCCAGCGCGGCTGGCCGTACGTCGCCGTCGACGCGGGCTGGTACTTCGACCCGCAGCAGTGGGACGTGACCGACCCGAACTGGCGTACCACCAGCTGGATGCCCGAACTCGTCCGCTACGCGCGTGAGCGCAACGTCGGCATCGTCGTCTGGATCCACTACCGGGACCTCGACACACCACAGGAGCGGTCCGAGTGGCTGCCGACGCTGCACGAGTGGGGCGTCAAGGGGGTAAAGATCGACTTCATGGACTCCGAGTCGCAGGAGCGGCTGCGGTGGTACGACGAGATCCTACCCGCGACAGCCGCGAACCAGCTGCTGGTGAACTTCCACGGCTCGAACGTCCCGAAGGGCATCCACCGGGTCTGGCCCCACGTCATGACCATGGAGGGCGTCCACGGCGCCGAGAAGAGCAGCCTCACCACGAGCCACATCACCGCCCTTCCCTTCACCCGTAACGTGGTCGGCTCGATGGACTACACACCGATGGGCTTCCACCGGAACCGGCCGACCTCCGACGCCCACGAGTTGGGGCTGTCGGTCGTCTTCGAGTCCGGCCTGCAGGACCTCGCCGGCACGCCCGAGTCGTACGAGGCGCGGCCGGAGGCGGTGCGCTTCCTCGAACAGGTGCCGACCGTCTGGGACGAGACCAGGCTGCTCGCCGGCCGTCCCGCCGACAGCGCCGTCTTCGCGCGTCGCAGCGGAGAGCGCTGGTTCCTGGGCGGAAGTTCCGCCGGCGCCGCCCGGACCCTGGACGTACCGCTGAACCTGCCTGCCGGACGGTGGCTGGTGGAGCTGATCACCGACGGGGAGGGCGGGCTCGTACGCAGCCAGCGGGTCATGCGGGCCGGTGACACGCTGCCCGTCGACGTGGTCGCCGACGGCGGCTTCGCCGGCCTGGCCTGCCGGTGGCAACCGAAGATCACCACCTGCGACCGACCGTAGCGGTCCACGTCAGCGTGCGATGCCGGGCCCGCCCGGCCCGGCATCGCACGCGCCCCGTTCGACCGTTCGAGCCAGTCCCCTTTCCGAGGAGGATGCGATGCGCACACCATCACCAGGCAGTCCGCCGTCGCGGCGGAGCACCATCGGCGTGGCCGTCCCCGTGGTCGCGGCACTGCTGTTCGCGCCGCTCGCCGCCCCGGCCCGCGCCGCGGGTCCGGAGGGCACTACCGGGCTCGGCCAGGGACCCATCACGGTCGCGAGTTCGTCGCCGCAGCTCGCCGACGCCGTCAACTGGGCCGTGTCGCGCGCACGGCAGCACGTGCAGACCGGCAAGCGCGGCCCGGTGAACGGAAACGGCAGCAACCCCGGCACCGGCGAGGCCGACTACATCCCGTCGTACTGGGCGGGCTACGCCCACCGCACCGCCTTCTACTCACGGGACTTCGTGCACCAGGCCGCGGGCGGCCACCTTCTTGGCCTCGAGCAGGAGAACAAGTCGATGCTCACCGCCTTCGCGGCGAGCGCGAACGAGGCGCGCAAGTGGTATCCGCTCTGGGCTTTGAACTTCGACGGCAGCCCCTACAACGTGGACTACCGCAGCGACACGAACTTCGTGCGCGAGGTGCCCGCGGTCTTCGAACTCGTGCAGGAGGCCGAGGAACAGTACCGCTGGACCGGCGACGCCGACTACCTCGACGACCCGGTGCTCTGGCAGTACTACACCAAGGCGGTCACCGAATTCATCGCGCTCCACGACACGCAGCTGCCCAACGGCATCGCCGAGGGCACCGGCCGGGGCATCTTCCAGGGCGCCGCGAGCTACAACGAACGTAGCGACCACGCCGTGATCGAAGCCGGCGACGGGCTCGCCTCCCAGTACCGGGCGTACCTCGCCTACGCGTACCTCGCCCGGGAGAAGGGCGATTTCGGAACGGCGGCCACCTTCGAGCAGAAGGCCGCCGCGCTCAAGCGGCACTTCGAGGACGAATGGGGCGTCGTCCGGGGCACCTGGGAGTACGTGCGGGGTCGCGGCCCGGCGAACGAGCCGTACGCCGGCTTCGGCCGCGAGAACTCCGTCTTCTACGCGGTCAAGGAGTTCCTCGATGCCAACGACAAGCGCACGTGGGACTTCCTCGGGTACCTCGACCACATGTACGTCGAGGATCGGCCCCCGAACATCGAGGCGACGACGTACGTGCCCGACGCGCTGTTCAACTACGGCTTCGACGAGCAGGCGTGGACCTGGATGAAGGACATCATCGCCAAGCTTCACCTTCCGCACGAGGTGCCCACGCAGGGCACGAACGGCGACTACCCCGAGACCAGCTTCACGCTCCTGTCGCAGACCGTCGAGGGACTCGCCGGGGTCCGGCCCAACGCGCCCGAGCACGCGGTGTCGGTCCGCTCGCACCTGCCCGCGGAGATCGGATGGCTCGACCTCGACCACATCCGTGTGGGCGAGCACGACTTCGGCGTCCGTCACGCCGGCACCACGAAGACGGTCGTCAACCACAACGCCGGACCCCAACCGCTCGAGGTCACCGTGCAGTTCCCCGGCGGCTGGCCGAAGCTGAAGGTCGACGGCAAGCCCGTGAAGCCCGAGTACGTGCACGTGAACGGCCGGGCGCTCACCCAAGTCACGCTGACGGTTCCCGTCGGCGCGTCGATCACCGTCACCACGAGCGGTGACGTGAACCCGAAGCGGCACGGCGACCTCATCCTCACCCACCCGCAGGACTACGCGCTGCTCTCGCCGGCCGACGGTGCGACGGGCCTGCCCGCCAAGGGTGTGACCTTCGCGTGGGAGCCCGCGGTCAACGCGCGGGAGTACCGCCTACGGGTGGCTCGCGACGCCGCGATGACCGACGTCGTCGCCGAGGCCACGGTCACGAAACCGACCGCGAGGATCGCCTCCCTCGATGCCGGGCGGACCTTCTGCTGGGAGGTCACGGCGGTAAACCCCAAGACCGGACAGGAACTCGTGGTCCCCGGCGGGGAGTGGGGGTTCCGCACCATGCCCGCCGCCGCGCCCGAAGCTCCGTCCCCGGTGGCCGCGTACCGCGTCGGTGACGCCGTCGGCGTCACCTGGGCGGCGGCCGAGAGCGCGCTGACGTCGACGGTCTACCGCGCCCCGGCGGGGAGCGACGACTTCACGGCCATCGCGACCGGGCAGACCGGCAGGTCCTTCCTGGATCGCGAGGCGGCCGGCGGACCGTACCGGTATCGGGTGACCTCGACGAATGAAATCGGCGAGGGGCCGGGCACGGTCGTCGAGGAGCAGGCGGCGCCCGCCGACGGCCCCGCCGAACACCTCAGCGACCGTGACTGGGTCTCGGCGACGGCCGGGTGGCGGTCGGTGCTGAAGGACCGCGCTGTGTCGGGCAACCCGATCCGTCTCGCCGGCACCGAGTACGCCAAGGGCATCGGCACCCACGCGAACTCGGAGGTCGCCTACGACCTCGAACCGACGGACACGAGGTTCGTCGCGATCGTCGGCATCGACGACGTGCAGCGCACCTCGCCCAACGCTTCGGTCGTCTTTCAGGTGCTCGCCGACGGCATGGTCGTGTACGACAGCGGCCTCATGCGCGCGCAGCCGTACTCGCCACCGCAGCGCGTCGAACTCGACATCCTCGGAGTCGAGCGGCTCGTGCTGCGGGTCACGGACGCGGGCGACACGAACAACAGCGACCACGCGGACTGGGCCGACGCCAAGGTCCTCCGCCTCCCGGGGAGCTGATGCGCGTCGCGCGCGGAAGGTCGAACCTGGGCGGGCCACGGACCGATAAGGGACATCGCGGCGAGGAGTTCTTCGTAAGGCGCCTGCACCCGCCTCCGCAGCAGTACCCTCCGATTTCATGAGCCGGACCGACCGCCGCCTCGAATCCGCGGGCCGGGTCACCACCGTCGAGGTCTTCTTCGACGTCGTATTCGTCTTCACCGTCACCCAGCTCACCGGCGTCCTGGAAGGCGACACCAGCTGGGCCGGGTTCGGCCGCATCGCCATCATCCTCGGCGTGCTCTGGTACCCCTACACCGGATACGCGTGGCTGACCAACCAGGTGCCTCCGAGGCATCCCGCTCAGAAGACCACGCTGTTTGCCGGCATGGCCGGCTTCCTGCTCACCAGCGTGGCCATCCCTGCCGCGTTCACCGACACCGCGGTGCTCTTCGCCGTAGGCTTCCTTGTCGTCGTCGGCGTCCACTTGATCATGTTCAGTCGCTCCGCAGCCCGTGCCACCGCAATCCGTCTCGCGCCCTACAACCTGGCCGCGGTGCTGCTCATCGGCCTCGCCGCGTTGGTCACCGGACCTGCCACCTATGTCCTGTGGCTGGCAGCGGCTCTCGTTCAAGCCGCGTTGCCATACCTCGCCCCACGGTTCTCCTGGATCGGGGTCGCCGGCAGCTACGAGGTCGCCGCCGAACACCTGGTGGAACGCCACGGCCTGCTCGTCATCGTCGCGCTCGGTGAATCTGTCGTCGCCATCGGCGCCGGCGTCGACATCCATCACATCACCGCCGCCACCGCCACCGCCGTCGTGATGGGACTCGCTCTGCCCGCCGCCCTGTGGTGGACCTACTTCATGGACACCCGCGCCGCTGCTTCCACCCTCGCCGCCGCTGACCCCCGCACCCGTACCCGACTGTCCGCGCGGACCTACGTCCTCCCGCACTACCTGCTGCTTCTCGGCATCATCGCCACCGCCACCGGCATCCATGCTGCTGTCGCCCATCCCGAACACCCCGCCGGCACCCCCGCCGCCGTCGCCCTTGCCGGCGGCGTCGCCCTCTTTCTGGCCGGTACGAGCGGCGCCGCGCTCGGCCTGCGCCTCGGTCTACTTCCGAGCCGGGTAGCCGGCGCCCTCGCCGTCCTCGCCACCATGGCTGTCGGCATCTCGACGACCGCCCGCGTCCAACTTGCTGCGATCATCGTCGTACTCATCGGCATGCTGCTGGTGGGTCCCCGCCACCCGAGCGGGCGCGCCGGCATAAGGCGTCATTAGCTGTTGGTGCCGAGCCGGCCCAGCGCACTGACCATCTGCCGGGTGAGCTGGCGCAGCGTGACCTGTGGTTCCCGCCGGCGTACGTGCCGTTGGGGTTCGGGCAGACCGGCCGCCTCCGGTGCTGGTGATGGTGTCGGGCTATTCGCGGTGGCTGTCGGCGGCGATGATCCCGTCTCGGCAGTCGGCGGATCTGCTGATCGCCACGTTCTCCCACATCGAGCAGGGCCGCGAATGGAAGCGCCTCATTGACGCAGGAGTGGGCGGTGCCGTCGGCCTGGTGGTGGTGGCTTTGCTGCTACCGATCAACCCGATCCGCATTCTTGAGCGGGCTGTCGCACCGGTCGCCGCTACGAACGGGTGGCCCGTTCGACCGGACCCGCGCCGAGGTGTTAAACGGCGCCCGGCTGGCCGGCCAGGCGTACCAGCTCGCGCGGATGAAGATCGGCCTACGGGCGACGGCCATCCAGGTCGGGCAGCGGGCGTTGACAGATCCCGCGCGCCTCGTCGGGCGGTAGGCCGAGCATGCGCAGCAGGTCCTCGGTGACCTGGTCGGTGGCTTCGGCGTCGTCACGCTCGGGGTGGTCGTGCAGCAGTTGCCCGAGGCACAGCGCGGCGCCCGCGACGATCACCGTGGCCAGCTCGGGGTCGCGCACGGTGAACCGGCCCCCGCGGACGGCGTCTTCGATGTCGCGCCGGGCTCGCGGCGCGAGTCCCTTGTCTGAGCCCGCCAGGGTCAGGCCGTTGTTGAGCAGGACCTTGCTCAGCTCGGGTTTGCGGCGGTGGAGGCGTCCGGTCAGCCGGAAACTCTGCGCGAAGACCTGCGCTGGGTCGTCCAGGCCCACGGTCAGCTCGTCGAGCAGCGCGCCGTGGCGCTCGAGGGCGTCCTCGACGGCGGCGCGGAAGAGCTGCTCCCTGCTGTCGAAGTGGTTGTAGAACGACCCCATCCCCACATCCGCGGCCTGGGTGAGCTCCAGGATCGGGACGTTGAGCTTGCCGGCGGCCAGGAAGGCCTGGGCCGCGCGCACGAGCGCGAAACGGGTCCGCGCTTTGCGCCGTTCCAGGCGGTTCGGGGCGTGCCTTGCCTGCTGCACCATGTGTCCACCTCTCCGGTCTCCCCGGCTCACCCTACCGCGACGGCCATCAGACATGACGGAATCGTCATCTGCTCTTGACTGACGCTAAACTCGTCAGTGACGATTTCGTCAGAAGTTCGAAAGGAGCCGGACATGAGCGACCGGCAGGACCCGCACACGGGTCTGCACAGCGAGCAGGGCGGGCTGCCGGGCGAGCACCCGGGGCGGGCCCGTAGCCCGATCGTCAAGGTGCACGACCTGGCCTGGCTGGAGTTCCAGAAGCCCGATCTGCAGCGGGCCGAGCTGTTCGCTCAGGCGTTCGGTTTCACGACGTCGCTGCGCACCCGGGACGAGCTGCACCTGCGGGGCACCGACCCGGGTTCGCCCTGCGTGCTCATCCGACGGGGGCCCCGTTCGCGGTTCATCGGCCCCGCTTTCAAGGCCGCCGAGCCGAACGACGTGCTGCGGCTCGCGGAGGCGACCGGGAGGACGATCGCGGGCCTGCCGGAGAGCCTCGGCGGAGTGACGGTGGATCTGGTCGACCCGAACGGGGCGCAGGTCCGCGTGGTCGCGGACACGCACGAGCTGCCCGCGCTGCCCACGCAGCAGCCCTTGACGCTCAACGTCGGGCACGACGTGGCGCGGGTGTACGCCACCCAGCGGCCGCCGCGGGAGCCGGCCAAGGTGCAGCGACTCGGTCACCTCGTGCTGCAGACCACCAGATACCTCAAGGCGCTCAACTGGTATCTCGAGCACCTGGGCCTGATCGTCAGCGACTTCCTCTACCACCAGGGACAGCGCGAGCGCGGCCCGGTCATGAGCTTCATCCGCTGCGACCGCGGCAGCACACCCACCGATCACCACACGCTCGCCATGACCCTCGGCCCGGCCAACCGGTACGTCCACTCCGCTTTCCAGGTCCCCGACCTCGACTGTCTGGCCGCCGGCGGGGAGCACCTGCTCGACCGGGGCTACCAGCGGTCCTGGGGAATCGGCCGGCACATCCAGGGCAGCCAGATCTTCGACTACTGGCGCGACCCGGACGACTTCCTGGTCGAACACTTCACCGACGGCGACCTGTTCGACTGCACGCTCGAGCCCGGCTGGGCCCCGATGAGCGCCTCCGGGCTCGCCCAGTGGGGCCCGCCCGCCACCAAGGACTTTCTCGGCATGAGACCCGGCCGGGAATCGCTTCGCGAGCTGCGCGCGGTCATCGGCGCGCTGCGCGGGGACAACGAATTCGACCTCCACCGCCTCCACGGCCTGATGAAAGCGTTCACCTCATGACCACCTCCGTCCTGCGCACCCACGACGCCTGGTGGGTGCTCACCCCCACCGGCGCCGCCAAGGTGCACACCAGCGCCACCACCACCGCCGAACTGCTGGCCGACCGGCCGGCGCTCGTCGCGGCCGCGACGAGCGGCGACACCGTTCCGGTCGACGACCTTGCCCTGGTCTCCCCAGTGACGGCGCCCTGCCGGGTCGTCGCCCAGATGACGAACTTCGCCTCGCACGTCAAGGACACCGGCGGAAATCCCGCAACCGTTCCCTTGACCTTCTTCCGCAAGACCTCGGGCTCGATCAGCGGCCCGTTCGCCGACGTGGTCCGCCCCGCCCACGTGCGGCTGCTGGACTACGAGGTGGAGATCGGGCTCATCTTCGGCCGCGAGCTGCCGGTCGGCACGACCATCACCGACGGCAACCTTGCGGAGTACGTCGCGGGCCTGGTGGTCACCAACGACATCTCGGCACGCGACGTCCAGCTGCCCAAGACCCAGTTCTACGAGGCCAAGTCCTACCCCACCTTCACCCCGACAGGTCCCGCGCTGGTGCTGCTCGACGCCGACGAACTCAAGCGGTTCACGGACTTGCGGCTGAAGCTGTGGGTCAACGGCGAGCTCCGGCAGGACATGACTGTCGCCGACATGATCTACCGCCCGGCCCAGGCGCTGCAGGCGCTGACGCGCTTCCAGCGACTCGACCCCGGCGACCTGCTGCTGACCGGCACGCCCGTCGGGACGGCCCTGAGCGCGCCGCCGAAGCCGGTCGCGTTCGTCGCCTCGCTGCTGCCGCCCGCGACGAAGTGGAAGATGTTCTTCAAGGGTCAGGCTCGCAACCCCAGGTACCTCAAGGACGGTGACATCGTCGAGGCCGCCATCGCCACCGACGACGGCGCGATCGATCTGGGTCGCCAGCGCACCGTTGTGCGGTACGCCCAATGACGGGGCCGCTGCTGTGGCCGGACTACGCCACGCCTGCGGACCTCGCCGCGATCGAGGCCGTTCCGCTCGAGGCGCGGGGCCTGCCGGAGTCGACGTACGGGCTGCTCGCCCGAGCGGCGACGCGCTGGCCGGATCGGACAGCGATCAGCGTCCTGCCGGACGCCGCCCGCTGGCATGAGCCGCTGCACCGTACCTTCGCCGAACTCCTGGCCGACGTCCACCGGTACGCGAACCTGCTCCACGACCTAGGGGTGCGGCGGGACGACGCGGTCGCCCTGACGGCACCCAACTGCGCCGAGCTGATCACCGCCACACTGGCCACCCAGCTCGCCGGGATCGCGGCGCCACTGGGCGGCGGCCTTACCCGGCAGCACCTCGCCGAACTCCTCCGGCGCTCCGGCGCCCGCGTCCTCGTCACGGCCGGGCCCGAACTGGCGCCCGCCACCTGGGACACCGCGCAGGCTCTCGCCCGCGACGGCCTGCTGGACGCGATCCTCCTGCTACGGCCCACCGGCGCCGCCGGCGCGCCCGAGCCGCTTCCCGGCATTGACGGGGTGCGCATCGGCTACCTCGGCGAGCTTGCCGCTGCCGAGGATCCGTCGGCCTTCACCGGTGATCTGCCGGGATCCGCCGACCTGGCCGCAGTGTTCCACACCGGCGGCACCACCGGCGCCCCGAAACTCGCCGCGCACACGCACGCAAACGAGGTCAGCGACGCGTGGATGCTGGCCGCCAGCAACCTCTTCGACCAGGAGACCGTGGTCTTCGCGGCCCTTCCGCTGTTTCACGTGAACGCACTCGTGGTCACCCTGCTCGCACCGCTGTTCAAGGGACAGGCGACGGTGTGGGCCGGTCCGCTTGGCTACCGCGACCCCGTCCTGTACGGCGCGTTCTGGAAGATCGTCGAGCACTACCGGGTCGCCGCCATGAGCGCCGTGCCCACCGTCTACGCCACGCTGGCCCGGTGCCCGGTCGACGCCGATATCAGCAGCCTGCGGTTTCCGATGGTGGGAGCTTCACCGCTGCCCGCCGCGGTCCGGGACAGCTTCCAGGCCCACACCGGGGCAGCCCTCGTCGAGGGCTACGGGCTCACCGAAGCGACCTGCGCCAGCGCGCGCAGCTTCCCCGACTCGTGGCGGCCGGGCTCGGTCGGGCAGCGCCTGCCCTACCAACGGGTACGGGTGGTCGCCCCGGACGGAACCTGGAGAGACCTACCGCCCGGAGAGACGGGTCTGCTGGCGATCAGCGGACCGACGGTCTTCCCCGGCTACGTCACCGACCACGACGAGAACGGCCCGGTCCTGGACGGCCTGGGCAAGTTGGTCGACGGCTGGCTGGACACCGGCGACCTCGCACGAATCGACGAGGACGGCTTCGTCCACCTCGCCGGCCGGGCCAAGGACCTCATCATCCGCGGCGGACACAACATCGACCCCGCCACCATCGAGGACGCGCTACTGGCCCACCCGCAGGTCACCGCGGCCAGCGCGGTCGGACGCCCCGACGTCCACGCCGGCGAGGTACCCGTCGCCTACGTCACCCTCGCTCCCGGCGCCACGGTCGCGGAGGAGGAACTGGGCGCCTGGGCGCGCGAGCGGGTGCCCGACCGCGCCGCGGTGCCCAAGACCGTCACGGTCCTCGACGAACTGCCCGTCACCGCCGTCGGCAAGCTCTACAAGCTCGGGCTGCGGGCGGACGCCGCCCGCAGGGAACTCCACGCGGCACTCGACGAGGTAGCCGGCGTGCACGACATCGAGGCCATGATCGAGGGCAGCTCCATCGTGGCCACCGTCAAGACTTCTCCCTCTGCCGAGGATGCCGTCAAGGCGATTCTGGGGCGTTACGCCATTGAATGGCGATTGGTGGTTGTGTCATGACCCTCGCTTCCTCCATCCTCGCGGTGCTGCTCGCGCTGGTCTTCCTCACCCTCGGCACAGCCAAGATCCGGGCCGTGCAACCGATGCGGGAGCTGGCCGCGGAGGCGGGTTTCTCCGTGGCGGCCTATCGGCGCATCGGCCTGCTCGAGGTCGCCGCGGCGGTCGGACTGCTGATCGGCTTGTTCCAGCCGTTGGTCGGCGTCCTCGCCGGTGCCGGGCTGCTGCTTCTGCTGAGCGGGGCCCTCGTGGTGCACCTGCGCAAGGGAGACGGCCCGAAGAAGTACGCACCGGCCCTCGTCTGCGGGCTCCTCGTCGCCACCTACCTCGTTCTTGAGTTGCTGAAGTGATGACCGAGGTTCCGGTAGTGATCGTCGGCGCGGGCCCCACCGGGCTCACCGCCGCGACGCTGCTCGCGCAGTACGGCGTCGAGTGCCTGGTCCTCGACCGTTGGGAGTCGATCTACCCGCAGCCCCGGGCCGTCGCGCTGGACGACGAGGTCCACCGGATCCTCGCGCGACTCGGGCTGCGCGACGCCTTCGCCGCGATCTCCCGCCCGCACCGGGGCCTGCGCCTCCTCGACCGGAACATGCGGGTGCTGGCCGAGTTCCCGCGCGGCACGGCGCCGGGCCGGCACGGCTACCCGCAGGGCAGCATGTTCGACCAGCCGGAGCTGGAGGCGATCCTCCGCCGCAACCTCCAGCGGTTCGGCACGGTCACCCTCCGCGGCAACGCCGAGGTCACCGCGTTGACGCAGGACTCCGGCGGGGTGCGGGTCGACGTCACCGACACCGCCACCGGCGAGCCGGGGTCCGTGCGGGCGGCGTACGTCCTGGGCTGCGACGGCGCCAACAGCCTGACCCGGGCCTCGATCGGCGCCACCATGCGGGACCTGGGCTTCACGCAACGCTGGCTCGTCATCGACGTGGCCACCGAGGCCGACCTCGGCCAGTGGGAGGGCGTGCACCAACTCTCCGACCCGGCCCGCGCCGGCACCTACATGCGGATCGGGAGAACCCGCTACCGCTGGGAGTTCCAGCTGAGCCCCGGCGAGACCGCCGACGACTACCGCGACATGGCCCGACTGCATCCGCTGATCTCGCGCTGGACCGGGGACATCCCTGTCGCGGAGCTGAAGATCATCCGGGTTGCCGAGTACACCTTCCGCGCGCAGGTCGCCGACCGCTGGCGCGACCGGCGGGTGTTCCTGCTCGGCGACGCCGCCCACCTCACCCCACCGTTCATCGGCCAGGGCCTGTGCGCCGGGCTGCGCGACGCGATGAACCTCGCCTGGAAGCTCGCCGGCGTGCTCCGCGGGACCCTCGCCGAAACCGCGCTCGACACCTACCAGATCGAACGCGGCCAGCACGCCCGCGCCATGATCAAGCTGGCCCGGCTCATCGGTACGGCGATGACAGCCGGCGGCGAGTGGGGCAACGTCATCCGTCGCGCCGTGGCGCCCCGGTTGCACCTCGTGCCGGGCCTCACGGACCTGGCCACGGACAGCCGGACACCGCCGCTGCGCCGCTCCGACCTCGTGGTGCGGCCACGGCTGCGCCGCGGCCTCGCCGGCGGGCTCTGCCCGAACGCGATCATCGACGGCGACCGCCGCTTCGACGACGTGGCCGCCGGCCGCTTCGCGATCGTCACGTCCACCGAGCTGTCGACAGCGCTACGGGCCGACATCGAACGGCACGGAGCAGTTCTGATCGTTGCCAGCCCGGGCAGCGCACTGCACCGATGGTTGCGGACGGGCGCCGCTCGCGCGGCCGTCGTCCGCCCCGACGGCACCGTTCTCCATGCCGGTCGCCGGCTGCTTCCCCAGATGATCGATGCTGTCCGCCCGGCGGGCGGTGACCAATGGCTCGGAGGCTCTGCGGTTGTTGTCAAAGGCCGTGGTCCGCACTTTGGTGATTGAGCACCACTACCGATGGCGGTGTCGTTAGGCTCACCCCCGGGAGAAGCCAGGCGACCGCCGCGCTCGACCTCCTCGGCATCGAAGCCTGGTGGGCCTCGGCCCGAATGGAAGCGGTGGGCGGTGGTGACATGCGGGTCGCACTGGCACTCGGCGGAGGCGGGGCTCGCGGCTACGCGCACATCGGCGTGATCCAGGTCCTCGAAGAGTCTGGGTTGGAGATCACCGGTGTCGCCGGTTCGTCGATAGGCGCCCTGGTCGGTGGGCTGTACGCGGCGGGCAAGCTTGACACGTACGTCGAATGGGTACGCAGCATCGGCCACCGCGAGGTGCTGCGCCTGCTCGACCCGGCCATACGCGCACCAGGCGCAATACGGGCCGACAAGGTCATGGCCCGGGTCGGCGAGTTGCTCGACGGCGTGCGCATCGAGCAGTTGCCCATGCCCTTCACGGCGGTCGCGACGGACCTGCTGGCCCGCCGTGCAGTGTGGTTCCAGCACGGTCCGCTGGACATCGCCGTGCGTGCTTCTATCGCACTGCCTCCCGTGATCACCCCGGTCATGGTCAACGGCCGGCTGCTCGCCGATGGCGGCCTGATGGATCCGCTGCCGATGGCGCCAACCACCTCGGTACCGGCCGACGCGGTCGTCGCCGTCTCCCTCAACGGCGCCCGCGCGAACTTCCATCACGCGGCCCCGATTCGGGAGTCGGCCGACCCGCACCCGACTCGAGTGCCGTGGAATCAGATGCAGGGGGACATCCGACCCTCCGATCGGGACGGCATCGGCACCGGTCTGCCCGACGACGGCGACCCGGCGAACGACGCCGCCATGGGGACCATCACCACGGAAGACCGGGAACCGCGGGACCTGCCCGCCGGCTTGCGCGGAGCCGACGTAGTCAGCCTGTCCATCGAGGCCGTCGAGGACCTTCTCATCCGGTATCGGCTGGCCGGCCACCCACCGGACCTGCTGATCGAAATCCCGAGGGACGCCTGCCGCGGCCATGAGTTTCACCGGGCACCCGAGATGATCGAAGTAGGCCGGCGGGCAGCACACGACGCACTCGCCTCAAGCGGCTTCGCGCGCTGAGAGCGCCACGTTCCTGTCCACCCGGACAGCCGTTCCTGTCCGCTCCACCAGCGGCACGCCGCCGGCGCCAGCAGCTGGATCAGCCTGGCCCAGGCTCACGCCGACATGCAGCCGTGACGAGCGCCGTGCGGGACGCCGAGCCGGAACACAAGCTGGAGGTCTACCGCAGTCTCGGGCTGAACCTGACCTACGACCCGGAAACACAAACGGTGCGGGCAAGTGTAGATCTTGCCGCGCACCGTTGGGATTCGGTTCGTGTCCGAGGGACGACACGAACCATTACCCCACCACCGATGACGATCGGCACGAACTTGAAGCTCGCACAACTCTAGCCGGTCCGGCGGTGGCGGCGCTGGTCGGCAAGTAGCCGGCACAGGAGCAGGCCGTCGTGCCGTCATACGGGAATCGACTCCGGTGGCGTCGTGGCTGGCCTGCCCATGGTCGCCCCGAGCTCGGCGTGGCTGGAGATGCATAGTTTCGGTAGACCCGGGCGAGGCTGGCCTCGACGGTCTTTGGGTTGATGAGCCGACGCGGGATGCGTCGAAGGCTGTGCGGTGCGTACAGTTCCGGGTCGGACTTGGGGTGGGCCGGGTAGATCCGGCGCAGGGAACGGGACGAGACAGCGACGGTATGACGGCGGACAACATTACGGAAACCGGTCAATACGGCATTGACCGCGGCCGGCTGGAGACCTGTCTCAGCGTCTTCGAGGCGTTGGAGGACCTGCCTCCCGATCACCCCGACGTGGTGCGGGTGCAACGGGCTACCGCGAAGCTCTACAAGGTGATCAAGCAGCGGCGACGCGAGGAACGGCGGGATGCCATTGCGGCGGCCGACCGCGCGGTGACGGAGGCCACCGCCACCGGCGCCCCGGGCCGGATCGACGACGAGACCCAGGGCATCCCGCTCGCCTCCCCAACCGTGGGTGCCACGGCCGGTTTCCTGCACAATCCGCGCGGCTGCTACGTCTGCAAGCAGCGTTACCGCGAGGTGGACGCCTTCTACCATCAGCTCTGTCCGCCCTGCGCCGCGCTCAACCGGGAGCGCCGGAACGCCCGCACCGACCTGACCGGCCGGCGCGCGCTGCTCACCGGCGGCCGGGCGAAGATCGGCATGTACATCGCGCTGCGGCTGCTGCGCGACGGCGCGCACACCACGGTGACCACACGGTTTCCCCACGACGCGGTCCGCCGATTCGCCGCGATGCCGGACAGCGGGGACTGGCTGCACCGCCTGCGGATCGTCGGGATCGACCTGCGCGACCCCGCCCAGGTGATCGCCCTCGCTGACTCGGTCAGCGCCCAGGGACCACTCGACATCCTGATCAACAACGCGGCGCAGACCGTCCGCCGCACGCCCGGGGCATACGCGCAGCTCGTCGCCGCGGAGGCGGCGGCCCTGCCGGACGGCCCGCTGCCGGAGATGATCACGTTCGCCAAACCAGCCGGCCGGGGCGACCCGGCGGGCAGCGTGACCGCCCCACCGCAGTCGGCCGCGATCCCCCCGCACGCGCTCACCGCGCTGGCGCTGACCAGCGGCTCCGCCTCGCCGGAACGGATCGCGGCAGCCACCGCCATCGACGCCGGCGGTCTGGTGCCGGACCTCGACCCGGTCAACAGCTGGGTGCAGCGGGTGCACGAGGTGAACCCGATCGAGCTGCTCGAAGTGCAGCTATGCAACGTGACTGCGCCGTTCGTGCTGGTCAGCCGGCTGCGACCGGCGATGGCCGCAGCGACCGCCCGCCGCAAGTACGTGGTGAACGTGTCGGCGATGGAGGGCCAGTTCGCCCGCGGCTACAAGGGGCCGGGGCACCCGCACACCAACATGGCCAAGGCCGCGCTGAACATGCTGACCCGGACCAGCGCCCAGGAGATGCTGGCCGACGGCATCCTCATGACCAGCGTCGACACCGGCTGGATCACCGACGAGCGGCCCCACCCGACGAAGATGCGGCTGGCGGACGCCGGCTTCCACGCCCCGCTGGACTTGGTCGACGGCGCGGCCCGGGTCTACGACCCGATCGTCCGCGGCGAACAGGGCGAAGACCTGTACGGCTGCTTCCTGAAGGACTACGCGCCCTGCGCCTGGTGATCAGCGCGCCCACCCCGCCGTCGGCCGCCCGGGCTCAGGCCGGCACGGTCAGCACCGTCTGCGCCGTCCACCGCAGGTGCAAGCTGCGGTGGCTGCCGCGATGGAGTCGTTCTTCGCCCTGCCGCAGAAGAACGTCCCCGATCGGCAACGCCGGGCAACCCGCCAGGAGCTGCGCCCGGCGATCGTGACCTGGATCGAACGGACCTACCACCGCCGTCGACGGCAACGACGCCTCGGCAAGCTGACGCCCATCGAGTTTGAGACAATCAACAGCCCGCACACGCGGCGGCGACGAGCCGGCGGGCCAGTCGGGCGCCGATGGTGCGGCCGGTGTCGGCCGGGCCGCGGGCGCTGCACCACAAGGTGACCGGCACCGGCGGGTCGCCGGCGACCAGGTCGATCAGGGCCGGGTCGATGGGCTGGGCATGGTCGGGGTGGTGCTGCGGCGTGTGCTCGCTCATGTGTTGTCGGCTCCGCGCCGCGCCGTGATGCGCTGACATCCTCAAACCGGCGTTTGTCAGCTCTGGCGGACACCCCCGGGCCTGACAGAGGTCTGACAGCACCGCCGTGGCGGCCCTGGAAGCAGGCCGTCCCCGTGCGGTCAGACCGGCGCCCCCAGGGCCGTCGACGCCACTGACCTGATGGAAGGCGACGGACACCCCTGCCGGGGCGACGACGGATCCCGATGACATCGGTGGGTGGAGGCACCTGTCAGACCCGCGCCGCGTCGTGCCAGAGCTCGCATGTCAGGTCTGTGTGGACATGCGGTGTCGTCGATGACAGCGCCGCGACGTCGTGTCATCCGGCGATGCCACTGTCCCGATCGCGGTTCATCGCCGCCGTGACGGACGCCGTGCCTCGGTGCCGCCGTCAGGATGGCGGTGTCTGACAGCGGCGGGCTGGCCGAAGCCGTCGTGGCGTCACGGCGAGGTTGCCAGACCGCCTTCAGACCCCGCTGACCGGCACGGCCAGGGCTGTCAGATTTGCTGGTGCGGCTGGTGTCATCACCGGGCTGGCGGTGCCAACGTGCAGGTCAAGGTCGATGTGTCAGACCGCTGTCAGGGTCGGCGCCGGGGGCCGCCGTTGTCTGTCAGGTCGGCGCGCCGGGGCGCGGGCTCGCTGTCGTCGTGCTGCTGGCCTGGGCTGTCAGAAGTCTGTGAGGTCGCCGTGGCGCAATCGGTGTCTTCCGCGCCAGGCCGACATCGTCTCGGCGTGTCATCGATGACCTTTGGCAGACGTGGAGTGTGTGGACATGACCGTGTCCGACCCGGGCTGGCCCGACTCGCCGCTGGACGCCGTCGACGCCGCTTTCGCGGCGCTGACCACCGGCCCCGACCCGATGACACTCGACCTGGACACCCTCGGACCTGACAACGGCTTGCCGTCCCGTGTCATGACACTGCCGGCACTGCGGGATTGCTGCTGCCACATCCCCGCTCCTACTCGGCGCGTGACGCGGTGTGGCGGGACCTGGTCCGCCGCGCCCGCCTGGACGGACCCTCCTGGGTCATCGCGGCGGCGGCGATGGCGATGGCGATGCCCGCGTTACGCCGGCACGCCGGGCAGCTGCACGCCGGTTGGTCCGGTGACGCCGCCGACCTGGACGCGGAGATCCTCACCGGTTCCCTCACCGCCCTGCGCGACCGCGTCGACCTGGCCAAGCCCGCCCCGCATGCGGCGCTGTGCATGGCCGCCTGGCGGGCCGGACACGAACTGCTGCGCGCCACCGGCACCACGCTGCCGGTGCAGGACGTCGAGCACGTCACCGGCCCCCGCACCCCGCACGTCCTCTACGGCCACCCCAACCTGCTCGTTCGGCGCGCCGCCCGGCTCGGTCTGCTCGAGCACACCGACCTCGAACCCCTACATCGACCTGCGGCTCGGGTATCAGGCGATCGAACCCATCGCCGCGCGCCTGGGCATCACCGTCGACGCCCTGCATATGCGGATGAACGGCATCGACGAACACCTCGCCGACGCTCTGGTTAAAGGGACTGCTCACCAGCGTCGTGTCCCCCAGACCCGCGAGTACCTGCAGAACCAGTCCGTGCAGCGCACGCGGACCCGCACCGGCCGCGCCGCCACCCGGCCCAGGCAGACGGCGCCCCCCGGCAGCCGCCGCTGCCTGACCTGCACGACGTCCCCGAGGCGGGTCCGATCGGACCGCGCCACTGCTGCCGCGCCATCCTGCTACGCGACCGTCAAGCGCACCATGCGCTACCCGAAATCCAGCTTCGACATGGGCAAGGGCCTCGACGGCGGTGCCCTGCTCGTCCGGATGCTGAAGGGCTAGCTCGGGGAGCACACCAGCAAGCTGCTCGGCTCCCTGGTGCTGGCGCAGGTGTGGCAGGCGGCCACCGCCCGGGCGAAAATCGCGCCCGACAAGCGGCGCGACGCCACACTGATCATCGACGAGGCGCAGAACTTCCCCACCTTCGCCAACTCGCTGGACACAATGCTCGCCGAGGCCCGCAAGCACCGGCTGTCCCTGGTCCTGTCGCACCAGGACCTCGCCCAATTCCCGAAGGCCCTCCTGGCCGTCGCGTCCGCGAACGCCCGCAACAAGATCCATTTCTCCTGGGCACCGCAGGACGCGCGGGTCCTCGCCCGGCACACCCTGCCGGAACTCGACGAGCACGACCTGACCCACCTCGACGCCTACACCGCCACCACCCGCCTGGTGGTGGGGGGCCGGCAGACTCCGGCGTTCACCATAAAAACCCGACCACCTAAGCCGCTGGTGGGCGAGGCGGCCGCGATCCGGCAGTCCGCAGCGCACGCGGTCCCGGCGCATGACACCAGCGCGGTCGACACTCTCGTCGATCGGTACTCGAGACCGCCCGACCAAAAGCGCACGTCCCGTCCCAGGGGCGACAGGAGCAATCCGTGAGGGCCCCTGGGCGAGGGCTGTGGGTATCCCCTCGCGTCGGTCAGCCGTCCGGCAAGGGCCTTCCGTCGCCCCTTCCGCAGACGCTTCCTCAGCCCTTCACGACCGACTGTCCATCACCCCTGACGGACTCGCCTTGAACAGGTCTGTCAGTGCTGCACAACGCGGCCAACCAGCATTGGCCCCGACCGACGCTGATTCCAGACACCCCTAATAGGGGTACAACTCTTCGCCTGAAGGGAACCCGCCTGTCCGCCGAACACTCCGACCCGCAGTGCCCTGACCCCACTCCTGCGAGCCCTCCTCACCCGACCGCCAGCGATGATCACCTGTGCCGTCTTGTCCGTCCGTAGAGCGCGCATCGGTCTCAACCGGTGTTTCAGCAGGCTGTGATCAGCCTCGACCGGATTGTTGGCGTACCGCTCGACGTGGTGCCACGCCTGCGGGATCAGCTCATCCAGGACGCCGGCGTAGACCACCGCGGCGTCGGTGACCACCTCCGCGGGTGTCACCTTCAACGTCGACAGCGCCCGGCGGAAGAACGCCGGGCCGCGTCGGCGTCGCGACGTGCCGAGACCAGCATGTCGATGACCTGCCCGTACTGGTCGACCGCCCGGTACACGTAGCGCCATACCCCGTTGACCTTGAGGTAGGTCTCGTCGACGAGCCACGTGTCGCTTGGCGAGTGGCGGCAAACCGGGCGGCGTCGGCCAGCAGCGGCGTGAACCGCTGCACCCACCGGTAGGCGGTGACGGGATCGACCTCGACGCCACGTTCGACCAGTAGTTCCTCAACGTCGCGATACGAGAGGTTGAAGCGCAGATACCAGCTGACCGCGACGACGAACACCTCCGCGAGGGAAACGGAACCCGACGAACGTCGACTTCGGAGGCAGCCACGGGCCGGGACGCGTCGATGCCTTCACTGCTCAAGCCTGCGTCGATCTTGCCAACGCTCAATGCAACGGTGCCCCGCCAGCCCTTTGCGCCGACGTGCTCGCCGACCACCTCGTAGTCCCGACGGTACGTATGCCAAACGCGCATCCCTCTCACGGTGGGTGAGCACCTATACTCGGGGGCGTGTCGGCGTCCGGGCAGTCCCGCAACAGTCTGGTGGCGGAACCCGGGCAGACGGCCCACGAGTGGCTCGCCCATGACATCGGGCACGTGATCCGGCTCGGCCGGCAGCTCCACACGGCTTTCAAGAACGCGGACTCTCCGAGCCTGTTGACCCCGGCCCAGTTCGCGGTTCTGCTGTCCCTGTCCCGAGTGCCCGATATCGACCAGCGGACGGTGGCCGACCTGGCCGCCCTCGACCAGTCGACCGTGAGCCAGCTCGTCCGGCGGCTGATCGACAAAGATCTCCTCACGTCGCGGGCCGACCCGAATGATGCCCGCCGGCACATCCTGCGCGCTTCCCGGGCGGCGGTGGACCTGGTCGAGTCCGACGGCCGGCGGCTGCGGCGGGCCGACGAACTGTTCCTGGCTCCCCTGTCGCCGGCCGAGCGGTCGTGGCTATTGACCCAGCTGCGGCTGATCGCGTTCTCCCGGCTGCCCGACGCTTCGACCTACCAGTTGCCGGAAAGCTCGGACGGCATCGCCATCGCCGAGACCAACTGGGCCTTCGGCCGGCTGATCCGGCTCTGCCTGCAGCTGCACGACGCCTTCTGGGCCGAGGAGATCGGCTCGATCGTCACCCCGGTCAGCCACACGGCCCTCGGCGTCCTCGCCGGCACCGGCCCGCTCGAACAAGGCGTCCTCGGCGAGGCGCTCTCGCTGGACAAGGCGTCCACCGCTGGGCTGGTGTCGCGAATGGAACGCGACGGCCTGCTCGAGATCCGCCTGCATGACGGCGACCGCCGCCGCAAGGTGTTGCGCCTCACGTCACGCGGCCGCGACACGCTCAAGCTGACCGCGCGACCGTTCGCCTGCGTCTCCCACCGTCTGCTCGAACCCGTCCGGCCCGACAACCGGGGCCACCTGCTCGACGTCCTCCGCAAAGTGACCGTCGGCCGTCAGTGAAGGTGGCAGGGGCTCAGCCGAGCATGGTGGAGCCGCCGTCGACACTGATGGTCTGGCCGGTCACGTAGGCCGAGTCGGTGCCGAGGAAGAACAGGATGGGACCGACGAGGTCTTCGGCCCGGCCCAGGCGGCCCATGGCCACACCGGACAGGTGGCGTTCGAGGCCGTCCGCGCCGAGGGAGGTGATCTCGTCGTGGATGGCGGTCACGTCGACGAGCCCGGGGGCCACGCAGTTGACCCGGATGCCGGCCGGGCCCACCTCGCGGGCCAGCTGTCGGGTCAGGCCGATCACGCCTGCCTTGGCCGCCGCGTAGGCCTGCACCCCCGTGCGGGAATAGGTGCGCCCAGCGCCGGAGGAGATGTTGACGACGCAACCGCCCACGGTGGACTTCTTCATCCAGCGCACGGCCTCCCGGGCGCAGTGGAACGCGCTGTCCAGGTTGACGCGGACGACGGTGTGCCAGGCGTCGTCGGTCACCTCGTCGATCGGGGTACGGGTGCGCCCGGGCCCACCGGCCGCGTTGACCAGCAACGTCGCCGGGCCGCTGGCGGCGGCCACGTGAGCGAACGCCGAAGAAACCGCCGCGGAGTCGGTCACGTCGAGGGCTACCGGGATGATCCGGCCCGGCCCGTGCGACCGTGGCGCCGACGCGCCCGTGAAGCGGATGTCGGCGGCGTAGACCGTCGCACCGTGAGCGGCCAGGGCCTCGACCACCGCCGCACCGATGTCGCCGTACGCGCCGGTCACCACCGCGATCTTGCCCGCGAACCCGGACCGTCCCGCACCGCCCGGGGACGCGTTGACCGCGTCGTTCATGCAGACCTCCGCGACTGGTATTCGGTCCACGACAACGCGTCGGTCACCCGCGAGGCGGTGTGGACCAGCCGGTTGACGACGTCCAGGACCCGCGATCCCGGTGTGGCCATGGGGAATCCGAACAGGGTCAGGTACATCACGACGTCCCCGCGCGCGTCGAAGACCGGAGCCGACACGTTGCGTACCTGGTAGAGCTCATCGGGCAGAAGGTCGTGCTCGTAGGTCGTGGAACCGTCCAAACGTGACTCGATGGCCCGCAGGTGGTCCCGGAACCGGATCGGCGGCATGTCCTCGCCGGTCGCGAGCCGCTCGTCGAGGGCTCGGAAGGCGTCGTTATACACGCTCACCGTCCACCCTCGTACGCGCAGGCGGGCGAGCGCGGCCAGGTGCCGTTCGCGTTGTTCGATCTCGTCGGCCGGCAGCCCCCGATCGAGCCAGCGTTGCTGCACCGAGGGTTCGGCCCAGGCCACCAGCAGCGGCCCCATCGGCGCCGAGAACGGCAGCCGCAGTCCGACCCGGGCCGGCGCGAACCCGTGCCGCGGCGTTCCAGCGCTGGCCAACCGGACCAGGAAGTCCTCGACCGGGGCGACGGCGCCGCACTCCATACCGAGTTCGCGGGCCAGCGCGTCCATGTGGTCGCGGGCCTGATCGGCCATCCGGATCTGTTCCAGCACGTCCGGCGCGGCGGGCATGACTCGCGAGCTGGGCGAGAACTTGCCATACCCGCCCTGAAAGAACAGCAGCGGCAGTTCCGGCGCGCTGCCGTTGGTGGCGAGGTCGCGCACCGCGCCGAGCACGATGTAGTGGTCGCCCGCCTCGATGACGGACTGCTGATCGCAGTCGATCCACGCGACGGCGCTCTCCAGGATCGGCGCGCCGGACGAGGCCGGGCGCCAGCGCAGGCCGACGAACTTCTGGGTGGAGCCCTTGACCGCGAACGCCCGGCACACCTGTTCCTGGTGGTCGCCAAGGACGTTCACGCAGAAGTGCCGCGAGGCCCGCAGCACCTCGAACGACGCCGAGTTCCGCGAAGGCATGAACGACACCAGCGGTGGGTCCATGGACACGGAACTGAAGCTGCCCACGACCATGCCGATCGGTTCGCCGTCCTCGCCCATCGCGGTGACGGCGACGACCCCGGTCGGATAGTGCGCGAGCACCGATCGGAGGTACCGCGGGTCCTGGGCCCGGTCCGACACGTCCGGCGAAATCATGGCACCTCCCGTGAAAGGGCCTCGCCCGGGAACCCGGACAGGCGGCGCAACGTCACCGCGGTCAACGCCGCCACTCCGTCGGCAAGCAGGCTGTCGTCGAAGATGGCCCGACCGGAATGGTTCGCGTACTCGACACCGTCGGCCGCGGGCCGTCCGGCGCCGAGCAGCAGGAACGCTCCCGGGATCCGTTCCATCAGCCGCGCATAGTCGTCGCCGGCCGGGATCGGCGCGGCCAGCGGCTGGTAGCGCGACGGTCCGAAGAGGTCGGTCACGACGTCCCGGAACCGGTCGACCTCCTCGGCGTCGTTCATCACCACGGGGTAGCCGGGCCGGTAGTCGACGTCGATCGCGACGCCGTAGGTCGTGGCCACCCCCGCGCACACCTCGCGAATGAGGCCGGGCAGGCGGTCGGCCTGGGTCGGCGAGAACACCCGGGCCGTGCCGGTCAGCGACACCTCGTCCGGGATGACGTTGGCCGCGGTGCCACCGTGGATGGCCCCGACGGTGATGATCGCCGGGTCGAACACGTCGACCGCTCGCGTAAGCCGGACCTGCAGGGCCAGTATGAGCTCGGCCGCCGCCGGCACCGGATCGACCGCAGCGTGCGGAAAGCCGGCGTGTCCGCCCCGCCCGCGCACCGTGATGGCCAGGGTGGCGGTGGATGCGTGGGAGGCGTCGGCCTTGCCGGTGAAGATGCCGTGCGGCACCGTCGCCGCGACCGTGTGCAGGCCGTACGTGGCGAGGGCAGCCGGACCGATGAGGTCCATCAGTCCGTCCTCCAGCATGACCCGCATGCCGTCGTAGCCTTCTTCACCGGGCTGGAACACGAACACCACCCGGCCGGCGATCGCATCGCGCCGGGCGGCCAGCAGTCGGGCCGCCCCGACCAGCATGGCCGTGTGCAGGTCGTGTCCGCAGGCGTGCATGACGCCTTGCGTCGCGCTCACCGTCTCCCCGCCCGGTGCCTGCGCCAGCGGCAACGCGTCCATGTCGGCCCGCAACACCACAGCCGGCCCCGGCGCCGCGCCGGTGAGGACCGCCACGACGGACGACGACGCCCGCCCAGCCACGACAGTCAGGTCGAGCCCGGCCAGCGCGTCGAGCACCCTTCGCTGGGTCCGCGGCAGGTCCAGTCCGATCTCAGGGTCGGCATGGATCTCGCGGCGCAGCCGCACCAGTTCCGGCTGCAGGGCCCTGGCTTCGGCCACCAGGACGGCTTCCCGCTCTGTCAGAGCCATGACTGTTCCAGCACCCTCATGGTGTTGCCGCCGATCACCTTGAGAATGTCCAGATCGGAGTATCCATGCTTGACCAGCCAGCCGATGGCGTTGCGGAAGCACTCGGTCGGGTTCTCCATGCCGGCGCAGTGCTCGGCCTTCGCCGCCGACACATTCTCGACGCCGACCCGCGACCGCGGGTCCACGCCAGATGCCGGCACCGGCGAGGCGATCGTCGAGCCGAACAGCGCGGCGAATTCGGTGTGGATCTTCCCGTGATCGGCGTAGAGCGTGTCCGGGCCGAACGTCACGTAGTCGATGCCCATGAGTTCCACGCAGTACTCGAAGTGGCGCATGACCGATTCGATGGTGTGGCCCGGGTGCTCCGGCGCCATGGTGGAGTTCGGCGCCGCCTCGATGCCCAGCAAGCCGCCCGACTCGGCCAGCGCGCGCAGGACGTGGTCGGGCTTCATCCGCTCGCTTGGCCACACCCCACGGGCCCCGGCGTGGGTGATCATCACAGGGACCTCGGACGCGGCGATGGCGTCGATGGACGTACGGTCACCGGCGTGGGACAGGTCGATGGAGATGCCGAGCTGGTTCATCCGGCGGACCGCGCGGTGTCCGAAGCGGGTCAGGCCGCCGTCGGAATACTCCTTGAGGCCGCCGCCGAGCAGGTTGCTCTCGTTATAGACCAGGCCCATCTGGCGTACGCCCCAGCCGTACAGGACGTCCAGCCGGTCGAGGTCGTTGTCGATCATGCTGGCCGCCTCCAGCGCCAGCACCCAGCCGAGGTGGCCCGAGCCCTGGATCGCACGGATGTCGGCCACCGACCGCACAATGCGCACATAGTCCTGGTGGGACAGATCGGCCAACCGGTGCCCGATGTCGTACGCGACGTCGGCCCATGTCCAGCTGTAGTGGCTCATGATGCAGCCGGTCGGCCCGGCCAGGTTGTCGAAGACGACATCGAGGCCCGAGAACGACAGGCCCTCGAAACCGACCGGGAAGCGCCCGGTCCGGCCGTACTCGACGGCGAGCGACATGTCGAGCGGGAACACCTGCGGGTGGTCGTGCAGGCTGATGACCAGGTTGCCCTGCAACAGGTTTTCGGCCCGCTCCGCCTGCGCCTCGTCAAGGCCGAGGTCATACAGCGGCAGCCGGTCGATCTCGGAGGTCCATTCGAAGTCGCGGTAGTCCGCACCCGGCCGCAGGTAGTCGAACGACCGGTAGCCGCGGTATCCGGTGTGCTGGGCGAAGCCGCGGGTCGATGTCATGCTTGTGCTCCAACAGGTTCGGCGGCCAGGTGGGGGAACAGCTCGAAGGCGTTGCCGCGTAGCACGGCCCGCTTCTGGGAGATCGTCAACGCGTCGGCCGTCCGCAGCTCGGCGTTGAGCTCCGATCCCATCCGCGCGTTGGTGTAGGGGAAGTCGCTGCCATACACGATGTGGTCGTCCTCCACAAACGACAGCAACGACGGCACCTGGTACGGCAAGACGCTGCCGGCGAGGTCGAAGTAGCATCGGCGCAGGCTGCTCAGGAAACCCGGGAGCTCCGTGCGGTCTTCGGCACGGATTCGGTTGGCCCGCCATACGTTGCGTTCGATCCGCTGGGCCAGGGCCGGCAGCGCCGCCCCCGCGTGCGGAATGACGAGCCGGATCCCCGGGTGGCGTTCCAGCGTGCCCGAGAAGATCAGGTTGATCACCGTTCGAGTGGTGTCGAAAAAGAATTCGTACATCGACTTCGACCAACCGTCCATGACCCCGGGCACGGCCACCGCCGGCGCGGTCGGGTGGATGAGCACGGTCAGCCCCCGCCGGGACAGTTCGGCGAACAGCGGTTCCAGCCGCGGATCGCCCAGATACACACCTTCGGTGTGGGTCAGCAACGAGACGCCCCAGGCTCCGAGCGCCGTGGAACGGTCGAGTTCGGCCAGGGCGGCATCCATGTCGGGTAGTGGCAGCGCGGCGTAGAACCCGAACCGGCCGGGGTGCTCGCGCATCAGGTCGGCGCCGGCCTCGTTGGCCTGCCGGGCCACCCGGACCGGGTCCACCCCGCCGCCGAGCACCACGCCCGGGGTGGAGATGGACACGACCGCCGTTTCGATGCCGACCTGTTCCATCTGTTCCAGGTGGGCCGGGGTCGACCAGCGCGGCACTCCGTCGTGGTACCCGTCGGGGCGGCTGATCCCCGCTTCCCGCAACGCCTCCTGGTAGGCCGGCGGCAGGAAGTGGCTGTGCACGTCGATGGCGGCGACCCGGGACCGGGAGGCGCCGTCGGGCGCGTCGAGCCGGTCAGCGATCTCGGCGTCGCTCCATCGGTTCATCGGACCGGTACTCACCAGGACCAGCCTCGCGACTCCGGCGTCTCCCAGACTCCGGCCGCTTCCAGGACGGGGAACATCCCGCCCAGCAGTTCGACCTCGTCGGGCGCCCACAGCGGGCTGATCAGCATGAAGCCGCGCAGCCCGGTGGTCCGGTGGATGTCGATGACCTGCTCGGCGATCTCCTCGGCCGTACCCACCAGCATCCGGCTGCCGGCCGCGATGCCGATCTTGCGGGCCGCCTCGTCGAGGGCCTGGTCGCCGTCCGGCCCGCCGAAGTTGGCCTGGTAGGTCTGGCTGCCGGCGAGGAATCCCCGGGCCCAGCCGCGGGCCGCGTCCATGTCGAGCGACTCTTGGATCCAGGCGTACTTCTCGGCCGCCTCGGCGCTGGTCCGCCCGGCGACCACGCCGACCGAGCCGGCCATGTTCACCTCGAGCGGGTTGCGGCCGTGAGTCTGGGTGCGGGCCGCGAGCTGGTCGACCGACGCCGTCACCTTGGACAGGTCGTCGACCACCGCGAAGAAGGCGTAGTCGGCGCTTTGGGCGATGAACTCCTGACCAGCGGCGGAGACCCCGGCGTTGAAGATGACGGGGCTCTCCTGGACTGGATACGGCCCGCGCGGTACGCCCTCGAAGCGGTAGTACTTCCCGTCGAAGGTGATGGGCTTGCCGTTCGCGCGCCAGAGGGTACGGACGGCCTCCAGCGTCTCGGCCACCACGGCGTACCGCTCGTCGTGGTCGATGTTGTCGGTGATGCCGAACAGCTTCGCCTCGGAACCTTTCGACCCGGGCACGATGTTCCACCCCCACCGCCCGCCAGACAGCACGTCCAGGTTGGCGCCGAGCCGGGCCAGCACCACCGGCGACAGGTAGCGCGCGTGCATCGTTGTCACGACACCGATGTGCGAGGTGGCGCCCATGACGATCGGGGCCCAGATCGGCGCGGAGACGCAGGGCTCGCCGTGGCCGACCCGGGCGTTGTGCTCACCATGATTGGTGTAGCCGTCGGCGAAGAAGGCGAAATCGAGTCCGATCCGCTCGGCTGTACGGGCGAGTTCGATGTGCGAGTTGATGTCGAGCACGTCGGGGTTGCGGGCTGCCACGGCGGCCGAGGTGACGTGCGGCGAAGGCGAGTTAGGCCACATGAGACCGAACCGTGTCTTCGCGTCGAGCCGCCGCGGTTTCGGTGTCCGTCGCCCCATCGCGAGCGGCGATGTCATGACGTCACGTCCTTTCCGTTGTCGTTGCGAGGGTTCTCGGCCGCGATCCGCGCCAGGACATCCAGGTTCTCGCGGCCGAAGTCGCGTCGGCCGGCCTCCAGGTCGCCGATGAGTTCGGCCAGGCCGCGAAGTACCGGCGCCACCAGTCCGCCCGCGCCGGCCTGCTCGACCAGCCGCAGCAGTTCAGGCCGGGCCTCGGTCGGCCGCCGGTGCACGGCGAGGTCGCGGAAGACTCCGCTGCGTGGCTTGCCCGTCATGCTCCGGGTGAACGCGACGAGCCGGTCGAACGCGGCCGTCCGGGCGGCCGGGTCGGCGTCGATGGTGAGGTCGGCCGCCACGATCCCGTCGATCTCCTCCAGGCGGATGCCCCGGGCCGCCGCGACGACGTACACCTCGGTGGCCAAACGCGACATGACCGGCCGGGACGTGTCGATCACGTCTGAGATGTGCTCGTCGACCATGGCCGTGGCGGCGAAGATGGCCGCCACTCCCCTCTTGGCCCACAGGAAGCCGGGGACGTTGTCGCTGGCGGTCACGCGACCGAACCCGGCCAGGTCGACCACCACCGACCGGACCCGGAGCCCTTTCACGCCGCCGTCGTGGCCGATGACCATCTGGCCCGGCCCGCCGACCCGGATGACGCCGGGTTCCACCACGTCGGCGGCGAAGTTGACGAACGCCGGGGCCACCCGCGCCGCGCCCAGGTGGCGGGCGGCGTCGAAGAAGGTGTCCCCGTTCTGGCAGAGCACAACCAGGCCGCGGGGGTGCAGGCGTCCGGCGAGCCACCGCGCGGCCGCGTCGACGTGATGGGCCTTGGTCGCGAGCAGCACCCGCTCGTACGGGCCTTCGGCGACGTCGTCCGGAACGGACGCCCCGGCGACTGGCCGGCTGTCACGGGATCCGTCGGGACGCAGCAGGGTCAGCCCGTGCTCGCGGATCGCGGTCACATGGTCCGCGTCCGTGTCCACAACGGTCACCCTCCGGCCGTGCGCGCTGAGGTGATGGGCCAGCCAGCCGCCGATAGCGCCGGCGCCGAGCACCAGGTACCCGCCCACCCCCGTCAGGCCGTCTTCCACAGTTCGTCGAGCAGCAGCAGCGAGTCGCCGGCGAAGGTCACGCCGTTGACGGCCGCGCCGTGCGAGAGCGGGAGAGCGAGCTCGTTGATCGGGATGGCGATGCCCTGCGAGATGACGAGCCGCTGGGCGTCGGCCGCGATTGCCATCCGGGCCTTACTTTCCGATGTGGACATCTGCTTGGTCAGCAGCGCGTCGAGGTCGGGGTTCAGGCCGGCCAGGCCGGTGCGCAGGGCGTCCGGGTCGGCCCGGGTCAGGCCGGAGATGCGCAGCTCGTAGTCACCGTTGATCCAGGCCGCGTTGGCGTCCGCGTCCGGCATCGGACGCAGCGCCATGTCCATGCCGATCTGCTTCAGCTGCTGCTGGGCCAACGACATCAGCGGTACCAGGAAGCCGTAGAGCTGCGAACCATAAAGCAGGCTGAAGGTCAGCCGCTGGCCGCCCTTGGACCGGATCCCGTCGGCGCCGGGCACCCAGCCCGCGTCGTCGAGCAGCTTCTTGGCACCCGCCTGGTCGAATCCCATCTGGCTGGACAGGTCGATGTAGCCCGGGGTGGTGCTGGACAGCGCACCGGTCGCGACCTTCTGGTATTTGTTTAGGGTCGACGACACCAGTTCCTGGCGGTTGATGCCCTTCTGCAGTGCCTGGCGCACCGCGACGTCGCCGAGCACCGAGCCCTTGGTGTTGACGAACAGCTGCTGGGGCAGGCCTGGGTTGGACCGCGTCTCGATGGCCACCTTTGCCTTTTCGAGCGTGGTGACGTCGGCGTTCTGCACCTCCATCATCAGGTCGGCTTGGCCACTCACCACACTGCCGGTGCGCACGCCGCTCTCGGGGACGATGTTGACGTCGACCTCGTCGAGGTAACCCTCGCCCTGGTGCAGGGCGGCCGGGGCCCAGGCGTAGCCGGTCCGGCGGACCAGGGTCTGGCTCTGGTTCTGCTGGTAGCTCTTGAGCGTGTACGGGCCGGACCCGATCACGCCGTCGCGGCACCGGTCGGCCTGACCCTTTGTGGTCGAGGCGTCGGCCACCATGCCCATGGTGGGCGTGGACACGGCTTGCAGGAACGCCGCGTTCGGCTTGTCGAACGTCACGGTCGCCGTCTGCGGGTCGACCACGGTGGTGCCCTGGTAGCCGACCAGGTACGTCGAGGCAAGCCGGGCCTTGGCGCCCAGCGCGACGATGCCGTCGAAGTTGGCCTTGACCGTGCCGGCCGTGAGCTTGCTGCCGTCGCTGAAGGTCACGTTGTCGCGCAGGTGGAACGTGTACTTGGTGCCGTCCGGCGAGACCCTCCAGCTCTTTGCCAGCCACGGCTGGAACTGGCTGTCTGGCGTCTGGAACACCAACGAGTCCACAAGGGATCGCCCGATGACGAGCTGGGTGCGACCGAGGTTCTGCTGCGGGTCGACACAGCCCTCGTCGGCCGGGATCACCATAGTCATGGTGCCGCCGCGAACCGGATCGGAGGAGGAGGCACCGGTGGCGGCCGGCGCACCGCCGGAGCAGGCGGTGCAGGCCAGGATGACGCCGGCCGCGACGGCGGCGAGCACCGCGCGTCGGGTGGGCGGCGAAAGGGGAAGATGGCCCACGGCATTCCTTTCTTGCGCAGGTCAGGGGGTGTCGGGAAGGTCGGCGAAGCGACGGCCCGGAATCGCGTCGAGCAGTTCGCGGGTGTACGGGTCCGCAGGCTGGTCGAAGACGTCGGCCGTCGGGCCGACCTCGACCAGCCGCCCGGCCCGCATCACGACGACGTCGTGGCACAGTTGCCGGATCACAGCCAGGTCGTGCGAGATGAACAGCAGGCTCAGCGACAGTTCGCGCTGCAGCCGGGCGAGCAGGTCCAGGATCTGCGCCTGGACCGAGACGTCCAGGGCGGAGACCGGTTCGTCGAGGACGATGAGGTCGGGGGTGATGGCCAGGGCCCGGGCGATGGCCACCCGCTGGCGCTGGCCGCCGGACAGTTCGGTCGGGCGGTGTTCGGCGTACGAGGCGGGCAGCGCGACCAGGTCGAGCAGTTCCCGCACCCGGGCCCGACATTCGGCCCGGGTGCCACCGAGACCGAACTCGCGCAGGGGCTCGGCGATGATGGCGCCCACGGACAGCCGCGGGCTGAGCGAGCCGTACGGGCTCTGGTAGACGAACTGCACCCGTCGGCGCAGGGCCCGCAACGCCGACCCCCGCGCGTCGGCGATGTCGACCCCGTCGAACAGGATCCGTCCGCTGGTCGGTGTCTCGAGCCGCATGACCAGCCGGGCGGTGGTGGACTTCCCGGAGCCGGACTCGCCCACGATGCCGACAGCGTGTCCGCGGTGGACCTCGAAGCTGACATCGTCGACGGCCCGGACGAGGGTCCGAGTGAGGCCGGGCAGGCGAACCCGGAAGTCCTTCGCGAGGTTCTCGACCGTCAGCAGGGCGCCACCGCCCGGCCGGGCCGGCAGTGCTGGCCGCGCTCCGGCCAGCCCCGGCGCGGCCGCGATCAGTCTCCTCGTGTATGCGGCGGTCGGCCGGCGCAGCACCTCGGCGGTCGGTCCGCTCTCGACGATCTCGCCGCCGGACATCACGATGATCCGGTCGGCCCGGTCGGCCGCCATACCCAGGTCATGCGTGATCATGAGCAAAGCCGTACGGGACTGCGTGACTATCGCCCCGATGCTGTCCAGGATCAGGCGTTGCACGGTCACGTCGAGGGCGCTGGTCGGCTCGTCGGCGATGACCACCTCGGGCCGGCAGGCCAACGCGATCGCGATGAGAACCCGTTGGCGCATTCCGCCGGACAGTTCGTGCGGGTACTGGCGGGCCCGGAGTCCCGGCTCGTGGATGCCGGCGTCACGCAGCAGTTCCACCGCACGGGACCGGGCCTCGCTCCGGCCCAGCACGCCGTGCACGACCAACGCGTCGGCAACCTGTGTCCCGACCCGGCGCAACGGGTTGAGCGAGAGCATCGGGTCCTGAGGTATGAAGCCGACGCGCCGCCCGCGGATGTCGCGCAGGACCCGTTCGGGCACGCCCACCAGTTCGGCGCCGCCCAGTCGGATGCTGCCGCCGAGCACGCGGCCGCCGGCCGGCAGGAGGCCGAGGATGGCCTGGGCCAGGGTGCTCTTGCCCGATCCGGACTCACCGACGATGGCGACGATCTCGCCGGGCGCGAGGGTCAGCGACGCGTCCCGCACCGCCGGCCGGTCACCCCGGAAGCTGCGATAGCTCACCTTCAGCCCGTCGACCGCGAGCACCGGATCTGTCGACGTCGTCATGCCTTCAGCTCTCCGTCCAGGGCCCGGGAGATGCGGTTGGCGGCCAGCACGACCAGCGCCACGGCCAGACCGGGGAAGGTGCCGAGCCACCACGCACTGACCAGGTAGCTGCGGCCGTCGGCGATGAGCGCGCCCCATTCGGGCGACGGCGGCGGCGCGCCGAAGCCGAGGAAGCTCAGGCTGGAGATGGCCAGCGTCGCGGTGCCGAACTCCAGCGCGGCCAGCACGACGAGGGGTCCGATCGAGTTGGGCACCACGTGCCGCCACAGCACCGTCCACCAGCGGGCCCCGCTGATACCGGCCGCCTCGACGTACGGCTGGCGGCGCACCCGCAGTACCTCGGAGCGCATGACCCGGGCCATGGCGGCGATGCCGACCAGCCCGACCGCGAAGGCCACGTTGGTCGGTCCAGCCCCGAGGACGGCGATGATGGCCATCGCGAGCAGCAGGGCCGGGAAGGCGAGGGCGACGTCGACCGCCCGCATCAGCACGGCGTCCAGGAAGCCGCCGAAATAGCCGGCCAGCAGGCCGAGCAGGGAGCCGCCGACAAAAGACACTGCGATGGCCACGACGGCCGCCTGCAACGACGGGTGGGCCCCGTAGACGATGCGGGTGAACAGGTCGCGGCCGACCGCGTCGGAACCCACCAGGAAACCGTCGGTGCCCGGCGGGACCAGGATGTTCTTCGGCGAGGTCGCGAACGGGTCCTTGCTCGTGAACAACGACGGCCGTACGGCCGCGGCCAAGGCCAGCAGGATCAGGATCGCCGAGACGATGACGCTGGGCCGCCTCAGCAACGCGATCGCGATGCGCCGGGCCCGCGCGGCCGGCGGGGAGGCCGCGGTGGTGGAGTCGAGGTCTGCCATTGTCATGCCTTCCCCCCGGCCAGCAGCAACCGCGGATCGATCAGCGGATAGGCCAGGTCGATGAGCAGGTTCACCACCGCGAAGATGGCCGCGCCGAGCACCACCACGCCCTGCACCACCGGGATGTCGTGGCTGAGCACGGCCTGCACGGTGATCTGCCCGAGCCCGGCCCGGGAGAACACGTTCTCCACCACGATGGCGCCACCGACCATGTTGGCGACCAGGACGCCAGCGACGGTCAACGCCGGCAACGAGGCGTTGCGCAGGGCGTCGCGGAACTGGATGACGACCGGCCGCGTACCCATGGCCCGGGCCGTCACCACGTACGGCTCGGCCAGGGTGCGCCGCAGGCTCTTGGCCAGAACCTGGGCCACCGCCGCCGAGCCGGGTAGCGCCAGCGTGATGGCCGGCAGCACCAGGCTTTCGAAGCCCTTGTTCCCGATGGCCGGCAGCAGCCGGAGTTGGAACGAGAAGATCTGCACCAGCATCAGGCCGACCCAGAACGTCGGCAGGGACACCCCGATCGCCGGCAGGCCGAGCAGGAACCGCTCCAGCCAGCCCCGGCGGGTCATGGTGGCCAGCAGGGCGAGCCCGCCGCCGAGCGCCACGGCCAGCAGCAGCGCCGAGCCGACCAGGGCGAGGGTGTCGGGCAGCGCGGTGCCGATGAGGTCCGACACGTCGCGGCCGGTCTTGATGGACTGGCCGAAGTCTCCGGTCAGCGCATGCCCGAGCCGGTGCAGGAACTGCTCCCACAGCGGCTGGTCGAACCCGTACTCGGCCCGGATCCGGGCCAGTTGCGCCGGGTCAACCGCGCTACCGGCGTCGCCGCCGGCGTAGAGCGACAGCACCGAGTCACCGGGCAGCAGATAGAGGATCACGAACGAGGCGGTGTACGCGGCGAAGATGACCGCGACCGCCTGCAACAGCCGGCGAGCGACGAACCTCAGCACCGCCGCGCACGCCCTGCCGTGTTGCTCATTCGGCCACCAACCTCAGGAGTAAATGGTTCGTACACGAAGTACATAGATCACGCGCGGGGCCGTCAAGATGTCAGGACGAATTCGTTATCTATTTCCTGGTCGGCGGCCATTATTCAGTCGAAACTGGACAGACGGCTAAGCTATCGATACTCCAATAGTTCGTACACACAACGCATCCACTACTGGTTGCGAACAACCGCGCACCGGCTGGAGTCGGTCGACCGGTCAGCGCGGCAGGCGTTCGGCGACCCGGCCGGCGCAGGCGAGCAGGCGCTCGACAGCGTGCAGGATGTCGAAGCCCAGCGACGGTTTGGGGAATCCGAACAGCGACAGGTACATCGGTACGGTGTCGTCCGCGCCGAAAACGGGCACGGAGACGTTGCGTACGTCGTAGCTCCGGTCGAACTCGAGCCGCTCGTGGTCGTAGGCGTGCGGGCCGCCGAGCCGGCTCTCCAGGTCTCTGATCCGGGCCGCCTTCTCGGGCCCGTCCGGCAGGTCGGTCAGCACCCGGTCGAGCGCCTCGAACTCCGGGGTGATCATGCTGATCAGCCAGCCGCGGTCACGCACCCGCCGAAGCGCCGCCAGGTGCGCGTCCACCTGAGCCGGATCGACGCCGTCCGGCCCGCGCGCGATCCATCTCCGTTGCACCGACTCATCCGCCCAGGCGACCAGCAAAGCGCCCAACGGGGCCCAGAACGGCATGCGTTGGCCGACCTGGATCGGACCGGACCCGATCCGGGGAGCGCCCACGCTGGCCAGCCGGACAACCACGTCGTCGATGGCGGCCATCACGGCGCACTCCACCCCCAGATCCCGGGTCAGCTCGTCCATGACCGGCCGGGCCAGGTCGGCCAGGCGGATCTGGGCCAGGGTGTCCGGCGTCGCCGGCAGTACCCGCGAGCGCGGCGTGAAGCTGCCGTACCCGCCGTTGTGGAAGACCAGCGGCAGGCCGGGCCGGCCGACCTCGAGCTCGGTCACCCGGCCCAGGACGAGGTAGTGGTCACCGGCGTCGACCTCGTCGGCGACCTCGCAGTCGATCCAGGCCAATGCGCCGTCCACAATGGGCGAGCCGAGCGGTGAACGCCTCCAGGCCAGCCCGTCGAACTTGTCGGTCCGGTCGCGGATCGCGAGCGACCGGCAGACGTCCTCCTGCTGGTCGCTGAGAATGTTGACACAGAAACGGTCCTGTTGCCGGAGTTGGGCGTACGACGACGACGTCTTCGCCGCCAGGTAGCCCACCAGCGGCGGGTCCAACGAGACCGAGGTGAAGCTGCCGACCACCATGCCGATCGGCCTGGTGCCGTTCGACATCGACGTGATGGCCGCCACCCCGGTCGGGTAGTGGCCCAGCACGTCGCGAAAGAACCGCTCGTCCACGCCGGTCAGCTCCACGGGAGGTTGAATTTGCCGGCGCCGCTTCCGCCGTCGACCAGCAGAACGGCGCCGGTGACGAACGCGGCCCGGTCCGAACACAGGTAGGTGACCGCGTCGGCGATGTCGGTCGGCGTGCCGACGTGGTCTAGCGGGGTCTGCGCCCGCATCCGGACCGGGTAGTCCGGCGGGACGAAATCGCCGAGGCCCTCGCGATGTCCGTGGTCGATGAACCCCGGGGCGACCACGTTGACCCGGACGCCTTCGCGGCCCACCTCCATGGCCAGCGACTTGGCCAGCATGACCACGCCGGCCTTGGACGTGCAGTAGGCGCCGGCCCCGGGCCGGGCCGAGAACGCCGCCCCGCTGGCGATGCAGCAGATCGCCCCGGCCACACCGCGCTCGACCATCGCCCGGGCGATCGCGGTGGTGACGTGGAACGTGCCGTTGAGGTTGACGTCGATGACCCGTTGCCAGTCGGCCTGCGCCATCTCCAGCAGGTTCTGGTTGGGTGCGACGCCGGCATTGCTCACGCCGACATCGATTCTGTTCCAGGTGGATAGCACCGACGCGACGGCGGCGCGGACCGAGTCGCCGTCGGCCACGTCGACCGTCGCCGACAGCACGTCGTGCCCGGACCTGGCCAGTTCGGCCCGGGTCGCCTCCAGCCGGTCGGCGTTGACGTCCCACAGTGCGACCCGATCACCCCGCTCGGCCAGCATGGTGGCGATCCGTTTGCCCAGACCGTCCGCCCCGCCGGTCACGACCGCGACCCGGGCCGCCATCAGGCGCTCCCGTGCCGGGCGAAGAACGGCAGCAACAGCCGGGCGACCTCGTCCGGCCGCTCCCGGAACGGGAAATGACCGACCCGGTTGACCACCTGCAGCGACAGTTCGGCCGTGGTCGAGGCCAGCAGGTTCAGCAGGGCCACGCCCCGCTCGACCGGGCTGAGCGGGTCGTCGCTGGACCACACGAGCGAGATCGGCACCGAGTACCCGGTGTCGCGGGCGTACCCGAACAGGGCGTCCTTGGCCGACAACAGGTCCGAGTGCAGGGCCGCGTCGTCGAGCAGGTCGGCCGCGACCGCCGGCGCCGCCGCGTGGGCCAATGCGATGTCGAGCAGTTCACCGATGTGGTGCGGGGTGTAGGACAGCCGCTCCAGCGCCCAGGCCTGTGCGGCACGCGAGGAGGACGGTCGCGGCGGGTTGGCCAGGCGGAGGTTCAGGGCCGAGTCACCGGTCGGGGCGGCCTCGGTGCCGGCGAGGACCGCACACGAGAGGACCCGGACGGCCGGGTTGCGCGTGATCTGCAGGGCCAGCAGGCCACCCTCGCCATGCCCGACGACGTGAAAGGCGTCGATCCCGAGCTGGCGGACGACGTCGAGCACCACGCGCTCGGCCGCGGCGTACGTGAGGTCGGCCGCCGAGGTTGCCGGGCTGCCGCCGAAGCCTGGCCGGTCCAGCGCGATCACCCGGTGTCCGCCGAGCATCTCGGTCAGTGGGTTCCAGACGTCCAGCGACGCCGCGTACGGTGATCGGCCGGCGTCCCCGCCGTGCAACACCACCACGGCCGGGCCGCTGCCGCGGTCCGACACCCGCACCGTCCGGCCGTCGGAGGTGATGAGTTCAGTAATCACGACGTTCCACTTCTGTGAGGAAAGAGCCGAGGAGGTCGACGAACCAGGCGGGGTGCTCCCGGTACGGGAAGTGGCCGCACTTGTCGACCACGCCCAGGGAGGTCCGCCGCTCGAAGCGCGAGACCTCGGCGAACAACTGCAGCCCCCGCGAGAGAAGCGCGGTCTGGTCGTCGCGACCCCACACGATCTGGGTCGGCCTCTGCAGCCGGCCCTGGGCGAGCCAGGTCAGCGTCTCCAGCTTGTCCTTGGCCAGTTCCGGCAGAAACAGGCCGGCGATCAGGTTGTGCTCGCGGATCTCGGCCACGGCGTCCTGGTACGTGTCGGTGGAGATGATGTTCCAGGATTGCTCGACGAACTCGTCCGTCACCGGGGCCGCGTCGTACATGTAGTGCTCGTAGATCCAGCGGACACTCTCCCGCGACGGGGCGACCGGCGGGGCGCCGAGTACGACCTCGTTCGTCCCCACGCCCGGGCTCAACGTGCCGCTGTTGACCAGGGTGACCGAGCGGACCAGATCCTGGCGCAGCAGGGTCGTGCGGGCCGCCACGTAACCGCCGCGCGAGTGGCCGACCAGGTGCACCGGGCCCAGGTCCAGGTTCTCCAGGAAGGCGATGAGGTGATCCACCACGCCGCGCATGGTGTAGTCGCGCTGCAGCGGCTTGTCGGTGTAGCCCTGGGCCGGCTTGTCGTAGGCGATGACCCTGAACCGGTCGGACAAGCCATTGAAGGCCGGCGCCCAGGCGTACGCGCCGCTCGCCGAGCCCGCGCCGCCGAAGTTGCCGCCGTACACGAACACGACCGGGCTACCGGTGCCGGCCTCGGTGTGCCAGGTGCGCAGCCCGGCCACGTCGAGCCACGATCCGCCCGGCAGCTCGCTGTAGCCGGGGACCGGGAGCGTCAAGCGCTCGGCCAGCGTCTTGCTCATCGGTTGAACTCCTGCTCCAGGGTCCAGGCGGCCAGACTGTCCTTCGTCGTCCACCACACCCGCTCGTGCTTACGCGCGGCGTCCAGACAGGCCCGCAGGGTGGGTATGAAGGCCGGGCGTCCGGCCATGTGGCAGTGCAGGACCATGTCGGCCCAACCCGGGCGGCCGGCCAGCCCTTCGGCGTGGCCGGTGGCGAAGGTGTCCAGGAACCCGGCCCTGAAGACCTCCGGCCCGTTGGCTGGCAGCACCCAGTGGATGAGGTCGTTGCTGGACAGGTTGGCCTTCGGCAAAATGGCCAACCGGCCGTCGCCGACCTTCTCCACATACGGCACGTCGTCGGCCGCGTCGTCGCCGCTCCACGTGATACCGGCGTCGACCAGGGTCTGCTTGGTCCTGTCGGAGCTGGAGTTGGCCGGGCTGGCCCAGCCGACGGGTCGGCGGCCGGTGGCCTGCTCGATGGCGTCGAGGGTACGGGTGATCACGTCTCGCTCGGCGTCGGCGTCGGCCTCGTTGAGGAACAGATCGTTGACCCAGCCATGACCCACGATGTCGTGTCCGGCGTCGGCCACGGCGGCCACCGCCTCGGGCCAGTCCTGTGCGAGGCGGCCGGACACCGAGAAGGATGCCTTCACGCCGTACTCGTCGAACAGCTCGAGCATCCGCCAGACGCCCACCCGCACGCCGTACTCACCGTAGGACAGCGAGAACGAGTCCCGCTTTCCGGGCGGTCCGGCCAGCCGCAGCTGTGACTGGTTGTCGAAGGCCTCCAGAGCGACGCCGATGGTCAGCGCGACCGCCTCCTGGCCGGGCCAGGAGACCCGTCGCCAGTTCCGCTCGACTTGTTCTTTCCACGTCATGTGAAGTGACTGCCTCTCGTCATGGGGTTCCGGTCCGCCGCCGCGAGTGGTGGCGGCGGGCCGGGGTGTCTCTACTCAGCCGGCGAGTTCGGCGAGCTTGCCGCCGACATCGATCGGGCCGGTCGAACCGTCGGCCAGCTTCCAGGCCAGGGCGCCCGAGTCGAACTGGGTGATCTGCACGCTCTCGACCGGGGCGGTGTCGTTCTTGGAGGTGTTGACGAGCACACCGTCGGCCGCCATGCCGATCTTCACGTCCTTGAGGCCGAGCGCTGAGTTGATGACGTCGACCCGGGTCAGGGCGGTGGCCCGCTTGAGCGTCTCTGCAACGACCTCACCCTGGGCCCAACCGATGGCGACGTTCTCCGATCCGGCGTTGACCTGCGGGAAGTACTTGGCCAGCGCGGCGAAGTAGGCGTCGGACTCCGGGTCACCCTGCGTGCGCAGCCGCACCCACGAGTCGCTGATGACACCGTTCACGTTGGCCGGCTTGGCCAGCTTCATCAGCGTGGTGTTGGCGCAGGTGAACGTGGTGGCTAGGGTCGGGTGCCAGTCGGCGTCGCCCACGGCGTCGAAGATCTGCGGGCACTTCGTGCCGGCGGCCACGACGACCAGGGCGTCCGCTCCGCTGGCCTTGAGGGTGGTGATCTGGCTGGTGACGGTGGGGTCGGTCACCTGGAACGTCGCGCTCGCCACGAGCTGGGCGCCGTTGTCGGCCAGGCTCTTCTCCAGGCCCCGCTTGGCTGAGGTACCGAAGGTGCCGGCCTGCGCGATGAGGGCAACTTTGGTGTTCTTGCGCTGCTTGGTCACGTACGTGCCGAGGGCGTACGCCTCCGACGGGTAGGGAACCAAGCCGTCGGTCGCGTTGGGGTGGGCCGCGCGCTGGGCCATGCTGGCCGACGAGATGGTCGACTCGAGGATCGGCACGCACTGCTTCTGCAACTGGTCCCATACCGCCATGGTGCCGGTGGTGGACTGCACGCCGACGATCGCGAACACTCTGTCCGACTGCAGCAGTTCGTTGACGTTCGCGGTCGCCTTGGTCGGGTCGTACTGGTCGTCCTTGCCGATGAGCGTGACCTTGCGGCCGTTGATGCCGCCGGTCTCGTTGAGGTGCTTGAAGTAGGCCTCCATGCCCTTGTTCGCCTCGCCGATCGAGGCGAGCGGGCCACTGTCCGGGTACGACGAACCGAGCTTGATCTCGCCCGAACTGATGCCGGGCGACGGGTCGTACGACTGGCACTGGTCTTTGGTCACGACCTGCTCGACGCCGACCCCGGTGGTGTTGGTGACGTCACCGGCGTCGGTCGAGGAGGACCGACCCTGACAGGCAGCCATGGCGGTCATGGCCGTCACCGCGAAGACCGCGGCCGACACTCTTCGAAAACGGAGTTTCATTCAATCTCCCTGGGCTGGATAACGACGCCGGGAGCGGACTCGCGCCGGCGGGAGGTGTAGCGCCTGAGGATCCGGTTGAGCAGCCGAGACGCGACGCCGCCGATGCCGCCCCGCATGAGCAGCACGACGACGATGAGCAGCGCCCCGTAGATGACCTGGGCGAGCACCGGGTCGATTCCGGACAGCACCACCGGCAGGCGCTCGGTGATGGCCGACCCGACCAACGGACCGACCACAGTGGTCGGCCCGCCGAGCACCATGGCCGCGATGAACTGGATGGAGCCGCCCAGGGTCAGGTACGCCGTCTCCGACGACACGATCCCCTGGGTGGCCGAGAACAGCGAGCCGGCCAGGCCGGCCAGCGACGCGCTCACGCCGAAGATGGCGATGTTCGTCCGGGCCCGGTCGACGCCCATCATCGCGGCGGCGGTCTGGTTGTCCCGCAACGCCACCAGCGATCGGCCGGCCCGGCTGCGGGCCAGGTTGTGCATCAGCACCATGACCACGACCAGGATGAGCGCGCAGACGAAGTAGCCGAACTGGTCGCTCTCGAACGGCAGCCACGACGGCGCTTCCATGACGTCCAGCGTCTTGCCCTGGTTGCCGCCGGTGAGGTGGTTGAACCGCATGATGATGCTCGGGAAGAAGGCCGCGAGCACCAGCGTGACGACGGCGAGATAGATGCCCTTGATACGTAAGGAGGGCACGCCGACCAGCATGCCGGCGCCGAACGCGAGCAGCATGGCGAGCGGGGTCGTCTCCCACCAGGCCCAGCCGTGGTCGCCGGCCAGGATCGCCGTCACGTACGCCCCGAGGCCGAAGAAGGCGCTCTGCCCAAGTGAGATGAGGCCGGCGTACCCGGTCAGCATGTTCAGGCCGATGGCCGGCAGGGCCACGATGAGGACGCGGGTGTAGTTCTGAACCACGTACGGCGGGCTGGTGAACGGCAGGACGACGGCGATCACGGCCGCCACCGTGTAAGCGGCGGCCACCACGGTCCGACGGGTGTCCCAGGCGGACCGGCGCCCAGCCAAGGCCGGCGCGCTCATGCCCGGGCCACCCGGGCGGTGCCGAACAACCCGTTCGGCCGCACGACCATCGCGAGCAGCATGACCACGAAAGCCACTCCCAACTTCATCTCCGTACCGAGGAAGGTGATGTAGCCGACGGCCACGCTCTCCACGACGCCCAGCAGCACGCCGGCGACGACCGCACCGACGGCGCTGTCGAAGCCGCCCAGGGTGGCCGCGGCCATGGCGTAGACCAGGACCGAGAGCATCAGGCTCGGCTCCAGATACAGGCCCAGCGAGGTGACCAGGACGCCGGAGACGGCGCCGAGCGCGGCGGCCAGGCCCCAGCCGGTGGCCAGCAGCCGGCCCACGGGCAAGCCAGCCAGTGCGCTCGAGGCGCGGTTCTGCGCCACCGCCCGCAGTCCGAGCCCGACCTTGGTGAACCGGAACAGGACGAACAGGGCCGTGCTCACCACCAGCAGGCCGGCCAGCGCCCCCATGGTGGCGTACGGCATCCGCACCGAACCCAGGCCCAGTGTCCCGTCCGGGAACAGCGACGGCAGCGGCCGCCCGTCCGAACCGAAGAAGAGCAGGGCCAGCGAATTGATCAATGTGTACAGACCCGTCATCACGATGACCGTTCCCAGGTGGTCATCCAGATTGAGCCGCTTGATCAGACCGCGTTCAAGAACACCGCCGAGGATGAAGGCGGCGACGGCGGAGATGACCAGGGCGACCCAGATCCCGAGGCTCCAGGAAACGAGGAACCACACCAGGTAGCTCGACAGCATCGCCATCTCGCCTTGGGCGAAGTTGACCACACCGCTGGTCCGGAAGACCAGCACGATCGCGAGCGCGAGAGCGGCGTAGATGCAGCCGCTGCCGAGCCCGTCGACAAGGCGCTGGGCAAGTAGTTCCACAGTAGAGCCTCTCGTGGAAATCGTCTGTTAGGAACCGAGGTAGACGCGCCGCAGCGACTCGCGGTCGGCGAGTTCGTCCACCCCCATGGAGGCCGACAGTTCGCCGGCGGTGAGCGTGTAGGCCCGAGCCGCGATACCCAGGGCGAGGTGGGCGGCCTGCTCGACGACGAGCATGGAGGTCCCGTTCTCGGCGTTGAGCTCGGCCAGCTTGGCGAACAGCTCCTTGGTGACCACCGGCGCCAGGCCCAGCGAAGGCTCGTCTAGCAGCAACAGCCGGGGCCGGGACATCAACGCCCGGGCCACCGCCAGCATCTGCTGCTCGCCGCCGCTCATGCTGCCGGCGAGCTGGTCGCGCCGTTCACCCAGCCGGGGGAAGAACTCCAGCCAGCGGGCCAGATCCGCGCGGACTCCGGCCGCGTCCCGGCGGGCGTAGCCGCCGACGCGCAGGTTGTCCTCGACCGTCATGTCGACGAACGTGCCCCGGCCCTGCGGCACATGGGCGATGCCGAGCCGGGCGACCCGGTCGGCGCTGAGGCCGACGATCGACCGGCCGGCGAACGTGATCTCGCCTCGGCCCGGGATGACGCCGGACAACGCACGCAGCAGCGTGGTCTTGCCTGCGCCGTTCGCGCCCAGCAGGACCACCACCTCGCCCTCGTCGACCACCAGGTCGGCGCCCCGCAGGACCTCGACCCGGCCGTACCCGGCGCGCAGCTGCCTGGTGCGGACCAACTCGCTCATAGCGAGTCTCCAAGGTATGCGTCCACGACCGTCGGATTGCGGGTGACCTCGTCCGGTGTCCCCTCGGCGATCTTGCGGCCGAGGTCCATCACGATGACGTGGTCGCTGAGGCCCACGACCATGCCGATGTGGTGCTCCACCAGCAGTAGGCTCAGCGACTCGGCGGCGGCGATCTCGCGCAACTTCGTTGTCAGCTCACCGACCTCGTCGGAGTCCAGGCCGTTGGCCGGCTCGTCGAGCATCAGCAGTTTCGGCCGGGCCATCACCGCGCGGGCCAGCTCGATGCGCTTCTGGATCCCGAACGGCAGTTCGGCGGCCGGCACGTCGGCGACATCGGTCAGCCCCACCAGATCGAGGATCCGCTCGCCGTCCGCCCGCAGCAGTTGCTCCTCGTGCCGGCTGCCCCGGCTCCGGAACATTCCCGCGATCATTCCGGCGCTGGTTCGCCCGTAACCTCCGCACAGGACGTTCTCGCGCACGGTCAGCGACGTGAACAGAGCCAGGTTCTGGAAGGTCCGGGCGACCCGGTGCTTGACCGCCTGGTGCGGTCGGATCGAGGTGATGTCCACGCCGTTGACCCGGATTCGACCGGCCGAGGGCCGGTACAGGCGGCTCACACAGTTGAAGATCGACGTCTTGCCGGCGCCGTTGGGTCCGATGAGGGCACAAATCTGGCCGGCTTGGACCTCGAAGCTGAGCTCACGCAGCACCTGCAGGCCGCCGAAGCGCAGGCTGACGGCGTCCACCTCGAGCACCGCCGTCACCAGGACCACCCCCGCTGCGACGGCGGCGTCCACACACCGGCGCGCTGCAGGTGCGGCAGCATCCGCCCGTATCCGGCGATCTCCGCCGAGTCGAACGTCATCGGCAGCAACAGGAAGTTGCTCATTCCGGTCGCTTTGTTCAGTTCGACGAACTGCTCGGCGACCTCCTCGGCCGTGCCGCACAGCACCGTGCTGCCGGCTCCGACCCCGATCCGCCGCACCAGTTGCTCGTAATCCTGGCCCTCGAACAGACCCCGGTAGGTCTTGCTGTTGGCCAAGAAGAAGTTGGCGAAGCCGCGGGCAGCCTCGATGTCGACGACCGACCGGAACCATTCGAGGCGTTCCTCAGCATCTGCCATGGACTGTCCGATCACGACACCGATCGAGCCGACCAGCCCGACCGAGCTTGGCGCCCGGCCGAACTCGGCCGCCTTGGCCGTCACCCGGTCGACGGCCGAGCGGACCTTCGACCAGTCGTCGACCACGGCCGAGAAGCCGAAGTCGCATTCGGAGGCGATGAGGTCGAGGCCGGCCGGCGACACGCCTGGGTTGAAGATGACCGGATTGGGCCGCTGGACCGGCGTCGGCCCGCACAGGGCACCGGAGAGGCGGACGTGCTCGCCGGTGAACTCGATCGGCTCCCGACCGGCCCGCCACAGCGCCTTCACCGCGGTCAGGGTCTCGGCCCCGTACTCGTACCGGCGGTCGTGTTCGAGGTTGTCGAACCCGAACAGGGCCGACTCGGCCGCCTTGGAGCCGGGCACGATGTTCCAGCCCCACCGACCACCGGACAGCACGTCCAGGTTGGCCCCGATCCGCGCGATCAGGACCGGAGACAGGTAGCGCGTGTGCAGTGTCGTCACGACCCCGATGTGCTTGGTCGCGCCGATCACCGCGGCAGCCCAGATCGGGGCGAAGATGCGTGGCTCGCCGTGCCCGGCGGCGGCGCTGGCCGGACTGTTGACGGTGTAGCTGTCGGCGAAGAACACGTAGTCCAGGCCGGTCTCCTCGACCGTGCGGGCCAGTTCCAGATGGTTGGCCACGTCGAGGATGTCCGGGTTGGCGTCGGCGACGACCCGGGACGTCACGTTGTGCGACTGGGTGTTCGGCCACATCAGGCCGAACCGGAGTTGGCCGTCGTGGCGGCGGGGCTTAGACATGGCTCACTGCTCCGCGACCGTGACGGACTTGATCCGGGTGTAGTTGTCCAACGCGTAAATCGAGAGGTCCTTGCCGTGACCGGACTCCTTGAAACCGCCGTGCGGGTTCTCCGGGGTGATGATGTGGTGGCAGTTCACCCACACGGTGCCGAACTCCAGCTCGGCCGACAGCCGCTGCACCCGGCCGACGTCGCGGGTCCAGACGCTCGCGGTCAGGCCGTACCGGCAGTCGTTGGCCAGTTCCAACGCCGCGTGCTCGTCGGCGAACGGCTGCACGGTGAGCACCGGGCCGAACACCTCCTCCTGGACGATCTCGTCGTCCTGCCGCACGCCGGTGATGACGGTCGGCCGGAAGAAGTACCCGGGCCCGAAGCCGCTGCCGCCGGTGACCACGCGGGCGTACGAGGGCAGCCGCTCGATGAAGCCCTCCACGCGGGTCCGGTGCTCGAGCGAGTTGAGGGGGCCCATGACGGCCGCCGAGTTGTCCGGTCCGCCCACCACGACCGCCTCGGTCGCCGTGACGAGCTCGGCCGTGAACGCGTCCAGAACCGACTCGTGCACCAGGACGCGGGTGATCGCCGTGCAGCCCTGTCCGGCGTTGCCGAACGCGCTGCGGGCGATCTTCTGGGCCGTGTCGGCCAGGTCCACGTCGTCGAACACCAGTGACGGGGCCTTTCCGCCCAGCTCCAGGTGCAGGGCGGGCAGCATGGCCGCCGAAGCGGTCGCCTCGGTGACGGCCCGGCCGGCCCGGGTACTACCGGTCAGCGCGACCAGGTCGACCCGCGGGTGGCGCGACAGCAGCGCGCCGGTCTCCCGGCCGCCGCAGACCACGTTGAGCACGCCCGGCGGCAGCAGGTCCGCGACCAGTTCGGCCAGCAGCACCGTGCTCCACGGTGTCGTCTCGGCCGGCTTGATGACCAGGGTGTTGCCGGTGGCCAGGACCGCCCCGATCTTCCAGATCGCCATCAGCATCGGGTAGTTCCAGGGAGTGATCTGGGCGACGACGCCGACCGGCTCGCGGCGGATGCTGGACGCGAACCCGGGCACGTAGTTGGCCTGGGTCGTGCCGGGCAGCACGCGTGCGGCGCCGGCGAAGAACCGCAGGATGTCTGCCGAGCCGCGGATCTCCACGTGGCGCGCGATGGCCTCCGGCTTGCCGGTGCAGGCGATCTCGGCGGCCAGCAGGTCGTCGGCCCGCTCCTCGAACCGGTCGGCGATGGCCAGCAGGATCCGCTGCCGTTCGCCCGGGGTGGTGCGCCGCCAGGTCTTCAGCGCCGCCGCGGCCGCGCCGACCGCCCGGTCGACCTCCTCGGCCCCGCTGTCGGGAGCGGCGCCGATCCGCTCGCCGGTGGCTGGGTCGAAGAACGGCAAGGTGGCGTCGACGGCGCTGGGCTTGCCATCGATGACATTGGTCAGGATGCGCATATGGTTCCTTCCCGGACTTCACTACGCGAAGCGGTATACGGCGGGATCATCGGTGGCCTCACATCGGCGGGTGGTGGCACGGCGCGGTGGACGGAGCTCACGGAGGCAGCAGGCGGCCGGGATCCATCACCAGATGCAGGACGGCCGCGGTACCGGCGGACAGCGCCCGGTCGAGGGCGGCCGGGAAGTCCGCGGTGCGTTCGACCTTCTCGCCGTAGGCGCCGTACGCCCGGGCCAGTGCGCCGAAGTCCGGGTTCACCAGCGCCGTGGCGACCGGGCGGCCGGGGTGGTGCACCTTCTGGTGCAACGCGATCGTCCCGTATAGCGAGTTGTCCAACACAAGGATCAGCGGCCGGGCTCGGTGTGCCACGGCGGTCGCGAGTTCCTGGCCGTTCATGAGGAAACAACCGTCGCCGGCCACCGACACCACCTGCCGGTCGGGATGTTCCAGGCTGGCCGCCACCGCCGCCGGTACGCCGTAGCCCATGGTGCCGTTCTTGGGGCCCAGCACGGACCGCACGCCATGGGCCGGCAGGAACCGGGTCGGCCAGGCCGCGTGACAACCGGCGCCGTAGGTCACGATGGTGTCCCGCGGCAGCCGGTCGCGCAGCCACTCGAACACCGCGCCGAGATCGAGCTCGCCGCCCTCGGCGGCCGGGGTCGCGTCGCGCAGGTAGGCCGCCCGCCCCTCGGCCAGCCAATCGGCGCGCTGCGGGTCAGTCGCCGCGGGCTCGGCCGCCAGCTCGGTCAGCGCGGCGACGAACGCGGCCGGATCCGCGACCACATGCCGGTCAACTCGTCCACTGTGGCCGATGCACTCCGGATCGGGGCCGATCATGACGGTCGGGACGTCGGTCGCCAGCCGGTACGAATCACTCATCACGTCCGACCGCACCCCGCCGAGCAGGATCAGCAGATCGGTCGTGTCCATCATGTCGGCCAGACGCTTGGTGCGGCCGAAGCCGAGCGGCCCCACGTAGGTGGGGCTGTCGTTGTCGATGTGGTCGTAGCTGCGGAAGTCGGCCGCCACCGGCAGGGTCAGCCGGCCCGACAGCTCAGCCAGCCGCGCGGCGGTGGCGGCGTCCCAGCCGTCCCCGCCGACCACCAGCAGCGGCCGCCGGGCCCCGGCCAGCGCGGTGTGGACGTCGGCCACCTGGGCCGGATCGGGCGCGACCGGCCCAACCGCGGTCGGCGCCACCACGGCACCGTGGCTGGCCCGTTCCAGCACGTCCTCCGGCAGGCCGATCACGACCGGGCCGGGGCGTCCCTCGGCCGCCAGGGCCAGCGCCCGGTCGAGGGTCATCGCCGCGTCGTCCGGGTCGTCGAGGACGAACACCGCCTTGGCCGTGGAGCCGAGGAACGCCACCAGGTCGAGTTCCTGGAACGCCTCCCGGCCTCGGTGCTCGCTCGGGATGAGGCCGACGAGCAGGACCAGCGGAGTCGCGTCCTGCCAGGCGGTGTGGACCGCGACCGACACGTTGGTGGCGCCCGGGCCCCGGGTCACCATGACGATGCCGGCCTCACCGGTCAGCCGGGCGTGGGCGATGGCCATGAACCCGGCGCCGCCCTCCTGGCGACAGGTGATGATCTCGATCGGTGAGCCGAACAGCCCGTCCAGCACCTCGAGGTAACTCTCACCCGGCACGCAGAAGACCCGCCGGACCCCGGCGACGACCATCTGGTCCGCGATGAGATGCCCGGCGCTGCGGGTGGATTCTTCGGTCACCACGACGTCCCTCGGATCGGAACCACCAGCCGACGGGCTCGACGGCGGTAACCGAGAATCGTTGGACGCGAGGGCCATTCTCAATACACTTCTGTTGTGCAGAATCAGAGGTTGCAGGACAAGCCGTCCTACGCGATCGAGTCGGTCGACAACGCGCTTCGCCTGCTTCAGGTCATCCGCGACGAGGGCTCGATCAGGGTGAAGCAGGCCGCGACCGAGCTGGGCGTGGCGCAGTCCACGGCGCACCGACTGCTGTCGATGTTGGTCTACCGCGGGTTCGCCGCCCAAGACGAGTCCCGCGCCTATGTTCCCGGCCCCTCACTGGGTGTCGGGCCGGCCCGCTACCAGTGGACCCACGACCTGCGAGTGGTCTCCGAGCCGCACATGCAGGCGCTGTCGCGAGAGCTGGGCGAGACGGTCAACCTCATGATCCGCGTCGGCACGGTGGTGCGCTTCCTGCTCACCATCGAAGGGCCGCAGATGCTGCGGGTGGGCGACCGCCAGGGCGCCGTGGTCCCGGCGTCGGCCGCTTCGGGGGGCAAGGCGCTACTGGCCACTCTTGACAACGCCATCCTGGAGCGCCTTTACCGCAACGAATCCACCGCCCTGGCCGAAGGCATGATGAAGCCGGCCGAGTTCACTCGCTTCATCAAGAAGATCGAACTCGTCCGGCTCAACGGTTACGCCATCAACTTCGAGGAGACCGAGGCCGGGGTGGCCGCGATCGGGATGGTCGTGCGGGGCGCCTCCGGGAACGCCATCGGCGCGATCAGCCTCGGCATCCCCACCTCGCGGTTTCGCAAGCTGCTGCGCACGAACCTGGTGTCCCGGGTGTCCCTGGCCCGCGACGGCATCGAACGCGACCTGGCCACCCTCCGCGTCGACGTGGGCGGCAACAGCTCCTACGTCTCCTGACCGGGTTCCGGGGGCTACCGGAAGGCCTGGATCCCGGTCAGCGCGTTGCCGACCACGAGCGTGTGCATCTCCGGCGTACCCTCGTAAGTGAGCACCGACTCCAGGTTTACCATGTGGCGGATGACCGGGTACTCCAGCGAGATGCCGTTCGCGCCGAGAACGGTCCGGGCGGTGCGGCAGATGTCCAGGGCTAGGTTGACATTCGACAGCTTGCCCAGGCTGATCTGCTCGGGGCGCAGTCGACCGGCGTCCTTTCGCCGGCCCAGGTGCATTGCCAGCAGGACACCGTGGGTGTAGCGGACGGCCATCTCCGCCAGCTTGGCCTGGGTGAGCTGGAAACCGGCGATCGGCTTGCCGAACTGCGTGCGCTGCCCGGCGTACGACAGCGCCGAGGCCAGCGCGGTCCGCGCCGCGCCCATCGCGCCCCACACGATCCCGTAGCGGGCTTCGTTCAGACAGGACAGCGGTCCGCGCAGGCCGCGCGCCTCCGGCAGCATGGCGTCTGCCGGCAGCCGCACGTCGTCGAGCACGATCTCGCCGGTCACCGAGGCCCGCAGCGACAGCTTGTGCTCGATCCGCGGTGCCGAGAAGCCGGGCGTGTCGGCCGGCACCACGAAACCTCGGATGCCGTCCTCGGTTCGCGCCCACACCACGGCCACGTCGGCCACCGGTGAGTTGGTGATCCACATCTTGCGCCCATCGAGGACCCAGTCGTCGCCGTCGCGCCGGGCCCGGGTCCGCATGCTCCCCGGGTCGGATCCGGCGTCCGGTTCGGTGAGGCCGAAGCAGCCGATCGCGTCACCGGCCGCCATGGGCGGCAGCCATCGTTGCTTGTGTTCCTCGCTGCCGAAGCGCCAGATCGCGAACATCGCGAGCGATCCCTGCACGGAGACCAGCGAGCGCAGGCCGGAGTCGGCCGCCTCCAGCTCCAGGCAGGCCAGGCCGTATTCGGTGGCGCTCATCCCCGCGCAGCCGTAGCCCTCCAGGTGCATGCCGAGCAGCCCGAGTTCGCCGAGCCGCTTAGCCAGTTCGCGGATCTCCGGGATGTCCCCGCTCTCGAACCATTCGGCGACGTTCGGCTCGACGTGGGTCGCACAGAGCCGCGCCACCGCGTCCCGGACATCCCTCTCCCGCTCGGTCAACAGGTCGTCGACCCCGGCGGGGTCGGCCGGGTCGAACGGAGGCAGGTCGTTGATGTTCATGTATCCCTTGTCTGTCGGTCCAGCCACTGGCGGATTTCTTCGGTGTGTTGACCCAGCGCCGGCGGCGCCGACGGGGCGACCACACCGGTGCGGGAGAAGCGGATCGGGTGGCGCACCTGGTCCGGATGGCCGTCGCCGACCGGCACCGACGGTTCCAGGCCGAGCGTGCGGGCCAGTTCGAACGCACCGCCGACGTCGTTGACCCGGCCGGCGGCCACGCCGGCGCCCATGAGGGCCTTCTGCCACCCGTCGGCGTCGCCCGTCCGGAGCCGATCCTCCAGCTCGGACGCGAGTTCGTCGCGATGGGCGACGCGGGCCGGGTTGGTCGCAAACCGGGGATCGTCGGCCAAGTCCTCCCGGCCGAGCAGCCGCGCCATCCGGCGGAACTGGCCGTCGTTGCCGCAGGCGACGGCGATCAGGCCGTCCGCGCACCGCAGCGTCTCGTACGGCGCGATGGACGGGTGACGGTTACCCATCCGGACCGGCGAACGACCGGTGGTCAGGTGCGACCCGGCCTGGTTGACCAGCGAGCCGAGCAGGCTGGACAGCAGGTTCACCTCGACGTGCTGGCCCACGCCGTCGCGGTCTCGGGCGGCCAGCGCCGCAAGGATCCCGATGACGGCATCCTTGCCACACAGCACATCCACCAGCGCCACCCCGACCTTGGTGCCCGGGCCGTCGGGATCGCCGGTGATGCTCATGAGGCCGCCCAGCGCCTGCACGACGAAGTCGTAACCCGGCAGCGCCGCACCGGCCGCGCTGCCGAAACCGGTCAGCGAGCAGTAGACCAGGCGTGGGTTGATCCGGTGGGCGTCGGCGAACCCGAGCCCGAGCCGGTCGAGGGTGCCGGTGCGGAAGTTCTCGACCAGCACGTCGGCCTGCCGGATGAGGTCGAGCGCGGTCTGTTTCCTGGCCGGATCCGTGAAGTCCAGCTCGATCCCGCGCTTGGACCGGTTGACCGACTCGAAGTACGCGCTCGATGTGTCGGTCCACGGTGGGCCCCAGGACCGCGTCTCGTCCCCGGTCCCGGGCCGCTCCACCTTGACGACGGTGGCGCCAAGGTCGGCCAGCAGGGACGTGGCCATTGGACCGGCCAGCACCCGGCTGAAGTCCGCGACCACGATGCCCGCGAGCGCGGGCGGAGCCAGGCAGGCCTCGCCCGCCGTCACGGCGCGGTCCGCCGACCGTCGATCCGGCGGGGCAGGCCCCACGGATTGCCCTCACGCAACGGTTCCGGCAGGGCGGCGTCCGGCACGTTCTGGTAGACCAGCGGCCGAGTGAAGCGGCCCAGGGCGGCCGCGCCGACCGAGGTCGCACCGGGATCGGACGTGGCCGGCCACGGACCGCCGTGGTGCTGGGCCCAGGTGTAGGCAACACCGGTCGGCCATTGTCCACACACGACTCGCCCGGCCATCGGAGATAGTGCCGCGAGCAGGGCCTCGAGGTGCGGATCGTCGCCGGCCGCGAACACGCTGGCGGCCAGGGCCCCCTGTAGCTGCCCCAAGGTGGCGACCAGTTCGGTCAGGTTCAGGTATTCGGCGACCAGGGCGATCGGCGCGAACACCTCGCTCAGCAGGCGGCTGCCGGACCGCAACGCGGGCATCGGCACCGACAGCAGGGTCGCGCCGACCGACCAGCCGGCGCCCCGGCCATCGACCGACGCGACAACCGTCGCCCCGGCCGCCACCAGCTCATCCACTCCGGACTCTGCCTCGGCCGCGATCCGTTCGGTCAGCGACCAGCCCTCTGGAGCCGCCGACAGCAGGGCTTCGGCGGCCCGCCCGGTGAGCTGGTGGCCGGCCGGCACGAACAGCAGCCCCGGCTTGGTGCAGTACTGCCCGGATCCGAGGGTGAAGGACGCCACGAAATCGCGGAGCAGGCGGCCCACGGTGCCCGGGTCAGCCGCCACAGTCGCCGTGATGACGGCCGGGTTGACCGTGCCCATCTCGGCGTAGACCGGGATGACCACGTCGCGTTGGTTGGCCAGCTCCCGCAACGCCAGCCCGGCCCGCTGCGAGCCGGTGAAGCCGACCGCCTGGATCGCGGGATCGCGGACCAGGGCCACGCCGGCGTCGAAGCCGACCACGACGTCGAACGTGCCCGCGGGCGCGCCGGCCGCGGCCAGGGCGGCACGGGCGATCTCGGAGAGGCGCTGGCTCAGCCAGGGATGGGCCGGATGGGCCTTCACCACGACCGGACACCCGGCGGCCAGTGCCGAGGCGGTGTCGTTGCCCAGCACCGAGAACGCGAACGGGAAGTTGCTCGCCCCGAACACCGCCACCGGCCCGAGCGGCACCCGGACCCGGGCCAGGGCCGGCGCGGTGGCGGTCGCCCGGTCGAGGGTCACGTCGAGGTATGAGCCTTCGGCCGCGACATCGCCGTAGAAGCGCAACTGCCCGGCCGTGCGGGTCAACTCCCCCGGCAGGCGGGGCCGGCCGAGCGCTGTCTCGGCGTCGGCCAGCGCGACCAGTTCTTCGGCCGCCGCCTCCAGCGCGTCGGCCACGGCGTGCAGCCACCTCGACCGTACGGCGGGGGCGGTCGCGGCCAGGACCGGCGCGGCGGCCGCGGCACGGGCGAGCACCGCCTCGATCTGGGGCGGTGTGCTGTGTGCGATCTCCCCGCCGGCCGCCCCGGTGCGCGGGTCACGGCTGACATCCACCGCTGTCATTCCGCCTCCTCTGTGGGAAAGATTGCGTCGTCGGTCATGCGGCCAGGGCCTGTTCGAGAACGGCCAGTGCCTCGTCGAGGAGGTCAGTTCCGATGACCAGCGGCGGCAGCAGGCGGATGACATTGTTGAAAGTTCCGCAGACCAGAACCAGCACACCGTCCGCATGGCAGGCGGCGGCCACGGCGCGGGCGGCGTCCGGGTTCGGGACCGTCGTGCCGGGCTCGACGAACTCCATGGCCAGCATGGCTCCCCGGCCCCGGACGTCGCCGATGACCGGGTGACGGTCGGCCAGGGCGCGCAGGCGGGGCAGGACGTGCTCCCCGATGGCGGCCGCCTTACCGACCAGATCCTGGCTCTCGATGATGTCGATGGCGGCCAGCGCGGCCGCGCAGGACACCGGGTTGCCGGCATAGGTGCCGCCGAGACCGCCCGGCTCGACCGCGTCCATGATCTCGGCCCGGCCGGTGACCGCGGACAGCGGCAGGCCGCCGCCAAGCGCCTTGGCCGTGGTGATGAGGTCCGGCACGACGCCCTCGTGCTCACAGGCGAACATCCGGCCCGTGCGGGCGAAGCCGGTCTGGATCTCGTCGGCCACGAACACGATGCCGTGCTCCCGCGCGAAGGCGGCCAGACCGGCGTAGAACCCGTGCGCCGGAACGATGAAGCCACCCTCGCCGAGGATCGGTTCGGCCACGATCGCGGCCACCTCGCGCTCCCCGATCTGGATCCGGACGATCTCCTCGACCCGGGCCAGGGCGTCGGCGGCGCACTGCTTCTCGTCGCCCACGTATCGGAACGGGTAGGCGACCGGCACCCGGTAGATCTCGGGCGCGTACGGCCCGAAGCCCCGCTTGTATGGGGTGTGCTTCGCGGTCATCGTCATCGTCATCAACGTGCGGCCGTGGTAGGCGTGGTCGAGCACCACGACGGCGGACCGGCCGGTGGCCGTGCGGGCGATCTTGACCGCGTTCTCGACGGCCTCGGCGCCGGTGGTGAACAGGGCGGTCCGCTTCTCGTGGTTGCCCGGGGTGAGCCGGTTGAGGGCTTCCGCGACGTCGACGTAGCCGGCGTACTCGGTCACCATGAAGCAGGTGTGGGTGAACCGGGCTGCCTGCTCGGCCACCCGGCGGGCCACCTCGGGCGCGGCCGCGCCGACGCTGGTCACCGCGATGCCGGAGGCCAGGTCGATGAACCGGTTTCCGTCGACGTCGAACAGCAGCGCACCCTCGGCGTGGTCGATGAACACCGGCAACGTGATGCCGAGCCCGCGGGCCACGTGCTGGGATCGCCGGGCCTGCAGGTCGGTGGACGCCTGCCCCGGAATCGTCGTGCCGCTCGGACGGGTGTCGCTGAGCTGGACCATGGCCGCCTCCTACGTCGCTATCGTGTGTCGGGCCGGCCGAGCGCCCGCGCCCGACCTTAGGCACGGCTTTCAACGTTGGCCCGGAAATTCTGCCTAGTGGAAGTGGCGGCCGCTGTGTTGCCTAACCGCGGGCCGGTGAGCGACAGTCACGCCATGGTTCACGTGGCAGATCCCGTCGATCTCGTGGTTCGGGCGCACCGGGCCCTCGCCGTCGCCGGGCAGGCCGACATGGTCTGGGGTCACGTGTCGGTCCGTGACCCCGAGGGGCGCGGCGTGTGGATGAAGAGCGCCGGTTGGGGGCTGGAGGAGATCAGCCACGACCAGGTCGTCCTCGTCGCCTGGGACGGCGAAGTTCTCGCCGGTTCCGGACCGCGCCACCTGGAATACCCGATCCACACCGAGGTGATGCGGGCCCGGCCGGAGGTCACCTGCGTCGTGCACACGCACGCCGAAGCGGTGAACGCGTTCTCCGCCCTGGACGTGCCGGTGCGCCCGATCTCCCACGCGGGTGTCCTGTTCTCCGAGCCGGACGTTCCCCGGTTCACCCGCACCGGCGGGTTGATCCGGACCGCCGAACTCGGCGCGGCGCTGGCCGCCAGCATGGGCCCGGCCCCGGCCTGCCTGCTGCCCAAGCACGGCCTGGCCACGGCCGGGGTCGACGCCGCCCACGCGGTCATGTACGCGGTCCTGCTCGACCAGGCCTGTCGGACCCAGTTGCAGGCGATGGCCGCCGGTGACCTGCGCGTCTGGTCGGACCCGGACGAGGCCGAGGCCAAGCGTACCGAAGTGTGGCCGCCGAGCCAGATCGAGGCCGGCTGGCGTTATTTGGAACGGCGTCCACTGTAGATTCGTCGTATTCCGCTTCACGGTCCTTAATGGACTGTTGTTCATGCTGTCCGACACACCCCGACATTCGGGGCGTCATGAGGAGGGATAATGGGCATAGTCGAGCTGGGTCACACCGGATTGTGGGTGAACGACCTCGACACGATGCGCGATTTCTACGGCCGAGTGCTTGGCCTGACGGTGACCGACGAGGACCCCGAGCACGGGGTTGTCTTCTTCTCCAGCCGCCCGGACTACGAACACCACGAGTTCGTCATCATGACCGGCCGGACGGCACCGCCCGGGAGCCTGCTGGCCCACCAGATCTCCTGGCGTTTGGACGGCTTCGACGCCCTGCTGGAGTACTACCAGCGGTTCGTGGCCGAGGGTACGCCGCTGCAGCAGATCGTCACCCACGGCAACGCCTTCGGCATCTACTTCTTCGACCCCGAGGGCAATCGGGGTGAGGTGTACTGGCCGACCGGCATCGAGGTCTCGCAGCCGTTCCGCAAGACCCTCAACCTGGACCAGGACCCCCAGGCCATCCTCGCCGAGGCGCAGCGTCTGCTCGAGGAAAACGGACCCGCCTACCAGCCGGCGACGGCCGGTCCGCCGCAGCCGTGACCGGGGACAGCGCCGACGTCGACGTGCTCGTCGTCGGCGCCGGCCCCACCGGGCTGGTCGTGGCCAACCTGCTCGCCGCGGCCGGCGTCACGGTCGTGGTGGTCGAGAAGAACAGCACCACCAGTGACGAGGCGAAGGCGATCAGCGTCGACGACGAGTCGTTGCGGGTGTTCCAGCGGGCCGGCGTGCTCGACGTCGTCCGACCGGTGGTCCTGCCGGGGACCGGCACCCGCTACTTCGACCGGGCCGGGCGCCGGCTGACCCACGCCCGGGGGGCCCGCCCGTTGCGCCTGGGCCACCCGTCGAAGAGCCCATTCGCGCAGCCGCTGCTGGAAACCGCTCTGCTGAAAGCGCTGTCGCAGCGTCCACGGGCGACGGTTCGGTTCGCACACGAACTGCGGGCCCTGCGGCAGGACGGCACCGGGGTGGTCGCCACGGTCGGCTACGACGGGGACCAGCAGAGCGTCCGCTCGACGTTCCTGCTCGGCTGCGACGGTGGCCGCAGCACGGTCCGGCTGCTGACCGGCATCGACATGACGGGCGAGTCGTACACCGATCACTGGCTGGTGGCCGACACCCTCGGCGATCCGCACGATGAGCGGTACGGCTTGCACTACGGCCAGCCCGATCGCCCGCACGTGATCGTCCCGGGCCAGGGCGGGCGCTGCCGGTACGAGTTCCTGCTGCGCCCCGACGAGGTACCGGCCGACCGGAACCCGTCGTTCGAACTCATCCAACAGCTCGTCGGGCCTTATCGGAGGCTCACACCGGACCAGGTCGAGCGGGCCACCACGTACACTTTCAACGCCGTGGTGGCCGATCGCTGGCGGCTGGGGCGCGTCTTCCTGCTGGGCGACGCCGCCCACATGATGCCGCCGTTCGCCGGCCAGGGCCTCAACTCCGGCATCCGCGACGCGGACAACCTGTCGTGGAAGCTGGCCCTCGTCCTGCGTGGCTACCCCGACCGGCTGTTGGACACGTATGAGCCGGAACGGCGCCCACACGCCGAGGCGATGGTCAAGCACTCGGTCGATCTGGGCCGGATCGTCATGACGACCAAGCCGCTGGTCGCGCTCGCCCGCGACGTCGTGGTGCGCGCGATGAGCCTGCTGCCGGCGGGCCGGCGGTACCTGTCCGAGATGCGCTTCCGACCCAAGGCCCGCTACCTCACGGCCGCCACGACCGGCGCCGCGGCGGGTACGGCGGGCGGCCCGACGGACGAGCTGCTCGGCCGGATCCTGCCGCAACCGCGGGTCCTGATGGCCGACGGGCGCATCGGCCTGCTGGACGAGGCGCTCGGCGACGGCTTCGCGCTGCTGGCCGTGGCGACGGGTCCCGGGGTGTGGGACGCTGTCGCCGGGCTCGGTGTCCTCGCCGCCGCCCGGCGGGTCGACGTGATCCTCGACGACCGCAACCCCGACCGCTTCACCGGCGACGCAGGGGTCGCCGATATCGACGGCCTGCTGCAGAGCGACCTGGCCGCGGCCCGGGGTCGGCTGGTGCTGGTGCGCCCCGACCGCTACGTGGCCGCGGTGTTCCGCCCCACGGACGCCGCCGGGGTCGCCCGGAACCTGGCCGCCGCCGGCCTGGACCCGTCCGGCGTAGGCGACTCTCCACTGCCCACATAAGGTACGAGCTGAGGAAACACATGCGACTGTTAACCCTGCGTCAGGCGGACGGCCGGACCCAGGCCGCCCGGCTGGACGGCGACGACGAGGGCACCGCGTTCACCCTGCCCTTCCCGAGCGTCCGTCACCTCCTAGAGTCCGGCCCGGGCTGGGCCGCCACCGCCGCGGCCACGACCGAGAAGATCAGCGTCACCCGCGAGCAGATCGGGCTGCTGATCCCGAACCCGGAAAAAATCATCTGCTTGGGCCTCAACTACGAGACCCACATCCGGGAGATGGGCCGCGACGTGCCGCAATACCCGACCCTGTTCGCCAAGTACGCGCGGTCGCTGATCGGCCCGTACGACCCGGTGGTGCTGCCCACCGCGTCACAGAAGGTGGACTGGGAGGCCGAACTCGGCGTCGTCATCGGCACGCCGTGCCGACACGTGAGCCCCGAGCGGGCCAAGGAGCACATCGCCGGCTACACCGTCATCAACGATGTCACCGCGCGCGACTGGCAGCGGCGGACCCGGGAGTTCCTGTCCGGCAAGACGTTCGAGGCGACCACGCCGGTCGGGCCCTACCTGGTGACCCCGGACGAGTTGCCGACCGACCTCGACCTGGGGATCGAGTGCAGCGTGGATGGCGAGGTCATGCAGTCGGCCCGGACCTCGGACCTGCTGTTCGACGTGGCCGCCATCGTGAGCTACATCAGCACCATCATAACGCTGGTGCCGGGCGACGTCATCGCCACCGGCACGCCGGGCGGCGTGGGCGACGGGCGCGACCCGAAGGTCTACCTGCGACCGGGCCAGGTCCTGCGCACCACCATCGAGGGCATCGGCACGCTGGAGAACGTCTGCGTGGCCGAATCGGCCTGAGCTCCTCCCCCTTACGACGATGGCCGCGCCCGACGGGGGCGCGGCCTGCGTCGTGGACAGTTGAAGATCCGGCACGCTCGCGCCGGTAGGTGCCGTGTTCATCCCTGCGACCCTTCTAGCCCATGGCCGACGGTCCCGTCAGCGATCACTGTCCGGACAAAGCGACCAGGACCCTGCCACCTGGATGCCCTCATACAGCTCAGCCCGCTGCCGCTACATCACGATCCGCTGGTATCGGGCCGAGAATTCGGCCGTCGGCGCGGTGGTCGTCTAGTGTCGTGGACTCCCCGCCGACCTGCTCCACATCGTCGATCGGGCCCGCGGCACCGGGTGAGGCCCCACCCTCTGGATGGCCCAACCCGGGCTGCAGGGGTCGTCCAGGCACATCTGCCAGCGCCAACGTGACCGACAGATTCAGCGCACCGACCCCGAGGTGAGTCCGCCGACCAGGTGGCGCTGGAGAAGAACGCAGAGCACGACGATCGGCGCGATGGCGACGAGCGAGGTCGCCGCGATCGTGCCCCACTCCGGGCCGCTGTCTGTGACGAAGGAGCTGACCAGCACGGGGAACGTCTTGGCCTTGTTGGTGGTCAGGATCAGCGAGAAGAAGAACTCATTCCAGGAGAAGATCGTGCAGAAGGCGGCACCGCCGTATTCATGAACACCGCGTTCGTCCTGACCGGTGTCCTGCTGGTGATCGGCGTGATCGGAGCACTGGGCACGACGAGCGGCCCGGCGGGAGCGCGGCGCACCTGTACCGCGTTGCTGTCCCTGACCGGCGTTGGAGTCGCCACCGACGGCGTGTTCACGCTGGAGGCCATGCTGCCGCACTCGATCGGTTTCCTGATCGCCGTGGCGGCCCCGGCCGTCAGCTTTCCCGTCGCCGGCCGGTACTTCCGCCGGTTGCCAGGCTGGCGCGGGTTCGGTACCTGGCTGATGGTCGCGGCCCCAGTCACGGTCGTGCTGGTGGTGTTGTTCTTCGCCACGTTCACCCCGACCGCCGACGGCGCGCAACACGGCATCGCCGGCCTGGTCCAGCGCATCGCGGTCACCGAGGTGCTGGCCAGCTTCGTCGCCATGGGCGCCCTGGCGCAGCGCACTGCGGCCACCACCGCCACCGTCCATCAGTAATCCGCAAGGGACATTCACATAAGCATCACCGTCATCGGCGCCACCGGCCGTACCGGCAGCCTCGTCGTGGCCGAAGGGATAGGACGGGATCACCACGTGACCGCGTTCACCCGCCGCCCCCGCCGGCTTCCCGAACAGACCCGCCCGGCCGCCGTCGTGACCGGCGACGGGCGCGACCCGGCAGCGGTCCGCACGGCCATTGACGGCGCGGATGCCGTCATCGCCATCATTGCCGCTGCCGGGCGCGGCGGCCCGCACCAGGCGGCCGAGGTTGCCGCCGTGCTCGTCGACGCGATGGCCGACCTCGGGGTCGCTCGGCTGGTCGTTACCAGCGCCTACCCCATCGTGGCCCGCCAACCCCGGCTGCCGATGGCGTTGCTGCGTCGCGTCCTCGCCGACGCGTACGCCGACGCCACCCGGATGGAGCGCACCGTCGCCGGCAGCGGCCTGGACTGGACCATCGTGCGACTCAACCGGCTGCTGGACGCACCGGCCCGCGGCGGGACCCAGTACAGCACCGGCCAGCTCGAACGTCCCACCGCACTCACCCGCGCCGACGCGGCAGCGCTCCTGCTCGACATCGCCGCCGACCCGACGACCGCCCGCCACGCCATCAACGCCGCAGGCCCCACCCGCCGATGACCCGGACCAGCGACGCCGGCCGACCGCCCCGGTGGGCGAGGACAAGGCTGGCGTCGGCGGCACGCACCCGGCCGCCCGCGGGGCAACAGCCACTTCCCACAACAAGTTCCCCCGCAGGGCCCCGGAGTGTTCCGTGATTGTCCCGTTTTGATCATGGGGGGCGTGCAGCCGGACGGTGTTACCGACTCCGGCGGTGAAGACGGCTTCGAGCACCACGAACCCGTCGCCGTACGGCGCGGCCTCCACAGGGTCAATTCGTCCTACGGGCATCACACCCGGCCGCCTTGGACTTTTGGGATAGGGCTTGATGGTGACGTGACCTGAGACCTCGTCGGCCACTCGGATGACCCGGACCGCGCCCAAGGCGAGGTCGAGGGCGTCCCACTGCAAGCCGCGCACTCGCCCCACCTGAGGCCAGTGCCGGCAGCCAACGCGACGAGTGAGCGGTACTACATGACCCTGCGGGATGCAACCGTGCTGGTCGGTGCGCTTCAGCAGCCCGGGCGGACCGGTGTTGAACTCGATCGCCCGGTCGACGTCGGCCCCGGAATGACCGACCATTGGGCCCGTCCAGCGGGTGTCAGGAGAGCCTTCGGTGACCGTTTATCGCTGCTTGCCGCTGCGGAACAGGGTGATGGCCTTCTCAATGCGCCGTTGGCGCGTCTGGTCTGTCTTGGCGGCGTTGATGTTGTCGATGTGGTAGCGCTGCAGGCTGTTGGAGAGGGTCGCGAAGAATGCCGCGGCCTGTTTGTGCGCGGCGAGAGCGGCGGCGAAGTCGGGAGGGAATTCGACCTCGCGCGGGGTGTCCGCGACGGTGAGCGTCACGCGGATCGGGTCCCCGCCCTTCAGGCCGGTGGCGTTGCGGACGGCGGCGCTGATGCTGATCATGGGCTTGCCTCCCATCACGCCCACGGTGTTGCGGTATTCGTAGCCGTTGACGTTGACGAGCACCGGTGGCCGCTTGCCGGCCGCGAGCTGCTCGATGGCCTCGACCGGCACGACGATGCCGGTGTTGTTGCCGGCGACGGCCACGGTGGTGTCGAACGTGACGCTCTTCGGTTTGGTCGTCGCCATGCGTTTTCTCTCCTCGTTGTTGAACCGTGGTCCGGTAGGGAAGCGGGTGGTAGCGGCGCGTGCCGAGCGGTGAACGGGGACTCGGCACGGGTTGCCACCGGAATCACTGCGGTCTGGTCCTGATGCGCACGCTGAGGCTTGCCCGGCCCCGGATGGATCTGCAGTACTCGGATCGGCGTCCGAGGCTGGTTTCCGTTCCCTTATGCGGCTCGGTCGCGCGGCTGCCTCGGGTCGGGCGTGCGCCGGTAGAGGTGGACACAGACCGCAGCGATCCACCCCCAGCCGGTGACCACGCCGATCCACAGCCCCAGGACGGCGAGGGAGGACGCCGATCCGGTGGCCACGCCGAGGAAGCCGGCCAGCACTACCAGGCCGGCCCCGAGTGAGGCCCACGCCCAGCCGCGCCGACTGTTCCGGCTGAAGAGGCGGGCCAGGACGAACGCGGCCGCGACCAGGCACACGAACCCGATCCCGCCGGCAGCGATGTGCAGGAGGCCGTGAAGCGTCACCTGCCTGGGCGGGCCGTCCGGCGTGCCCACCGGGAAGCCGTTCATGGGGTCGGCGACGAACATGCCGGCGGCCACGAGCGCCAGGCCGTAGGCCGACAGCAGGCTCGCCGCCCACGCGGCGGCGCGGCCCCGCGGCAGCGCGCGGAACAGCCCGACGGCGGAGGTGATCGTCATCAGGCCGGTGAGTACCAGGGTGAGGATCTGGATCCAGCCGAGCGGCCCGTTGGCGAGCAGGCTCAGGTCGTGCCGACGCAGGTCGAAGCCGTCGCGGGTCAGCGCCTGGGCCAGGCCCGATGCCAGGTAGCAGGCGCCGGCGAGCGGGCCGTAGCCGAGCAGGGAGCGGGTCACGGCGGCTGGGCGGTTGCACACCCGGCCGGCGCGGGCGCCGGGGGCGGCGGACCCGGGGTCGATCGCGGTCTCGACGGTCATGGTGCATTCCTCTCTCGGGTACTACACTGAACAGTACCCGGGCGGTACTGATCAGTGCAACAGAGTCGAAGGGGCGGCGAGGACATGACTGGATCCGAGGCGAACAGTGATGCCGACCTGCTGGTACGGGTGTCGTTGCGGCGGCCGGACCGCGCGCCCACGCCGGACGGGTCAGCGCGGGATGACCGCTCGCAGGACCCCCGAGCGCTACGCAGTCGGGCCGCGATCGTGCAGGCCGCGACGGCCCTGTTCCTGGAACGCGGCTACGTAGACACCAGCGTCGACGACATCGCCGCCCGGGCCGCGGTGTCGAAGAGGACCGTCTACAACAACTTCGCCGACAAGGAGCGGCTGTTCACCGAGATCGTGCTCGGGGTCACCGCCACCGCGGAGCAGTTCGCCAACGAGATCATCGCGCCACTCCGCCACGCCGACGACCTTTCCACGGCGCTACGCGAGCTGGCTCGCCAGCATATGGCGGCGGTGACCCGGCTCCCAGTGGTGCGCCTGCGCCGCCTGATCAGCGCGGAGTCGGCACGGTTTCCCGACCTGGCCCGCGAGTACCACCGGCGAGCCCCGGGCCACGTGCTCACGGCCATCGCGGCAGCATTCGCCGACCTTGCCGGCCAGGGGCGGCTGCGCATCGGCGATGCCGAAAGGGCAGCCCAGCACTTCGCCTTCCTCATCGTCGGCGCGACGCTGGACCGGGTCATGTTCGAAGGCGAAGGAGCCATTCCCTCCGGCCCCGAACTGGACCGGCTCGCAGACAGCGGCGTCGAGGCGTTCCTCGCAGCGTACCGACCCGACGAGCATCCATAGCCGTGCCGACTCCCTGACGACATGATGCCCCGACCTAGTGGGCCTTCCGGCGGTTGGACTCCTGCCGGACGGCCTCCGTGAGATCCCGGCAGGTGGTGCCGGCCGCGGTCCTCATCATCCGGTCAACCATCGCCCGCACAGATGCTTCATCTAGGAAGTCGTGCGCGACCTCCTGCTCTCCGTCGCCGCCGAGGTTGAACCGCAGATAGCAACGGACCGCGGCCACGATCACCTCCGGCGGGAACCGGAACCCGGCGAACGCGGACCTGGCGGCAGCCACGGCCGAGAGCGGGTCAAGGACTTCACCGCTCAAGTCTGCCTCGATCACGCTAACGCTCAACGCAACGAAGCCGTGGCCAGCGTCAGTACGCCCGCCACGGCGGTGAGGGCCCTCTGGGTCTCGACATCGAATCAGCTCTTGCCAAATTCCGAGTAGGACCCTAAAGATGGCCACGCTGCCTCGTCGCCAGGTCATTCGGACCGGGTGTCTGGTCCGAATGACCTGGCGCTGGCTCAGTGGATCGCCTTTCAGATGCCGACACCGGGGCAGCCGCGGCTGCAGCAACACCCCGGGGCTACCGGCTGGTGCGGTCGGTTGCGGCGCTGAGTCGCCTGGGATCTAGCACCACGATGGCCCCGGGTTCGACGCGGATGGCGCCTGTTTCGGCGAGGACGCGCAGGGCGCGGTTGACGGTGACCCGCGAGAGTCCGATCTCCTCGCCGAGTCCTTGCTGGGCTGCGGGGAGTCTGATCCGGCTACCGTGTTGCCGCCCGGCCTCGAGGATCCAGTCTGCGATCTGAACGACGGGCTGCGGCGTGGCGGTGCGGACCCGGGCCCGCCGGTCATGGTTTACCTGCGCTGATAGGTGGCGCAGTACGTGGTCGCGTAGCGTCGGCACCTCGTCGATGAGTCCGCGCAGGAGGTTCGCGGGCAGGAACCGGATCCGGCAGGGGGTCAACGCGGTCCAAGTGGCGGTGTGCGCCCCGCTGTCGAGCACTGCGGCTTTGTCGATCACGCAGGGCCTGGTCACTGTCGCGAAGCGGACCCTTGAGCCGTCCCTGGTGTCGTAGACGGCGGACAGGGTTCCGTGTTCGAGGACGACGAGGTGTTGGGCCGGGTCGCCGAAGTGGGCAACGACGGCGCCTGCGGGTAGTTCCTGCGGCGGGCACTGATCGGCGAGCCACCCGAGGCGGGCTTTGTCCAGCATTGAGAACAGCGGCACCGCTGCCAGTTGTTTGCTGCCCATGTCGCGTGAGTGTATCTCGCGATACAGCAGGGCGGCCGGGCAGTCGATACCGTCCGATCCCATGATCTGCGTTGAACTGTCTTTCACCGACGCCCCCGCTCGCCTGGCGGCGCGGCCCGCTCACCGGGACCGGTTGCGCGCGCTGCACGAGCAGGGCGAGCTGCTCCTGGCCGGCCCCTGGGAGGACGATTCGGGAGCATTGCTGATCTTCACCGTCGACCCCGCCAGGCTGGATCGGATCATGGTGGAGGACCCGTACTTCACCACTGCCGGCGTTACGGTTGTCTCCCTGCGCCAATGGTGTCCCATCCTGGGCCCAGGTGTGGCGGACGAGCGCTGAATTGGGGATTTCGGTAAATCTGCTGGAAGTGTCAGCAATTGCCCTGGCGGCGGCCTTCGCACAGGGGATCACCGGGTTCGGGTTCGCGCTGGTCGCTGCGCCCTTGCTCGCAGTGGTCGTGGGTCCCCAGGAGTCAGTCGTGGCTCTTTGCCTCATCGCCCTACCGATAACTGCCTGGTCGTCGCTACGTCATCGGCGTGCCGCCAGTCGTGCGGCCGCGATCCGGATGGTGGTGGCTGCCTCGACAACCGCGCCAGCCGGCATCTGGCTGCTGTCAGTGCTGAGCGACCGGGTACTACAGGGACTCGTCGGGGTCGTGGTCCTCAGCCTAACGGTGGCGGTGATCAAGGGGATCCGCGTCGGCCATCGTGGGCGCCTTCTCGACCTGATCGGAGGTGCCTGTGCCGGAATCCTGTCGACCAGCACGGGGACGAACGGACCTCCGCTGGTGATTGCACTGCAGCTGCAAGACATCTCCGGGTACCGACTGCGAGCGACCCTCGCATGGGTGTTCTTCGCCAGCGGAATCGTCAGCCTCGTCCTGCTCGGTGCCGCCGGATCCGTAACCACGCATTCTTTGATCACCGCTGGCGCGGGCTGGCCTCTCGCCTTAGCCGGCCGTCATTTCGGCGAGCGAGCGGCCGGACGACTGCCTGCTCGTTGCGCCCAAGGACTCGTGACCATCCTGCTGGTCGCCAGTGCCACAACCGCGATCGTCGCCGCAGCGAAGAGCTGAATGGCACGCACATCCTCGTCTCGGCTAGTCGATGCCAAGTGAACATGTGACCAGTTTGACACGTGACCAGATGGTCACCTAGGCTGCCGTGGTGACCGACGACCTGGTGTTCAAGGCGCTCGCCGCCCCCACGCGGCGCCGCCTGCTGGACCGGCTTTTCGAGCGTGATGGCCGGACGCTCACCGAGCTGGAGTCGGAGCTGGAGATGACCCGGTTCGGGGTCATGAAGCACCTACAGGTCCTGGAAGAGGCCGGGCTGGTGATCACCCGCCGGTCGGGCAGGGAGAAGCTGCATTTCCTCAACCCGGTACCGATCCAGCTCATTCACGATCGCTGGGTCAGCAAATACACCCAACGCCAGGTGTCGGCACTCACCAAACTCAAACACGACCTTGAGGAGCAGCAATGACCGAGACAAGAAAGACAAGCACCCAGACGACCACGCAGGTCTATCGGGTGTACATCAAAGCCAGCCAACAAGCGGTGTGGGATGCGATCACCCGTCCAGAGTGGACCCAGCGGTACGGCTACCGCGTATTGGCCGAGTACGACCTGCGCCCGGGCGGCGCCTACCGGGCGGTGACCAGCGAGGACATGCGCACTGCCGGGGCCGTTGGCGGATTCGAGGTGCCCGATGTGGGCGTCGATGGCGAGGTCATCGAGGCAGACCCGCCGCACAAATTGGTACAGACCTGGCGGATGCTCATGGACCCACAGATCGCGGCGGAGGGCTTCACTCGGCTGACGCACGAGATCGAGGTAACCGCCCCAGGGGTCACTCGGCTCACGGTCATCCACGAACTGGAGGGCGCACCGAAACTGGCCGAGCTTGTCGCCGGACAACACGAGGCCGAGGGCGCAGGCGGGGGCTGGAACTGGGTCCTCAGCGGCCTGAAGAGCCTGCTGGAAACCGATACCCCCCTGCCGCACTGACCCCGGGAGTCCGCCGTGACCAGCCATGACCCAGCAAGTGCCACCTCGGCACGCCACCCACACCGTTTCGCGGTCCGCAGCCGCGCGCAGACGGTGGCCATATGGAGTCTGCGAGTGATCCTGGCCCTCGGGTTCGGTGCCACCGGACTGATGAAATTCGGCGGCGCGAGTGCCATGGTGACGATGTTCGACCAGATCGGAGTCGGACAGTCATTGCGGTACTTGATCGGCAGCCTCGAACTCGCGGCGGCGATCGGCGTGCTGATCCCGGTCCTTTCCGGAATCGCCGCACTCGGCCTGACCGCACTCATGATCGGCGCGGCCGTCACCAACATCACGGTTCTCCACACTAACCCCCTCACCCCCGTTGTATTCCTGGTCATCAGCGTCCCGGTTGCCGTCAGCCAATGGCCCCAAACCAGGGCGGCCGCACGGATCATTCTCCACCGAAACTGAACGCTCGATCAGGCCGACCGAGCAGGAGTGACCCACTTCGTTCCGTTGTGAATGCGGAGACTGGCGCGGAAATCCGGCGGCAGCACCACCGCCAGAGCGGCCTCCATCGCATCGATTGCCCGAACCTCGGCCGGCGCGGGGATCTGCCGCAGCGAAGCCGGAAGGATACGATTCAGGGCAGCCTCGATCCGCGCCCAGGCTCTGGCGGCGCCCTCATCGGCGTAGGTCCGGCATATTGCCACGACGCGAAGTTTAGGCATCACCCCAAACCTGACGCAGGCGCAACTACTTATCTTCCGCCGAGCGTCGACCGCCCTACCCCTGGATCAATCAGACATACTGCGACCTTGCCGGGACCGTGACACGGCTGGTTCGGCAGGAGTCGGGTAGGGATGAAGTGCCGGGCCTGGTTACGTAACGACTTTTTGTCAGAACCGGTACCGGCGCGTGGGCGCAGGAATCGATGAGTTCACCACGGGAGGATTCAACACTGTCATGACGAACACGCACATACTGGAGACCGCCGAGGCCGACATCGTCTACGACGTGCACGGACCGCTGCCGACGGCCGACGGACGTCCACCGCTGTTCATGATCGGCCAGCCGATCGACGCCAGCGGCTTCACCACGTTGGCCTCACACTTTCCCGACCGCACCGTGGTCACCTATGACCCACGCGGTCTTGGCCGCAGCAGCCGCAAGGACGGCCGGGTCGACAATGCGCCCACGGTCCAGGCCGCCGACGTCCACGCCGTTATCGAGGCGCTGGGTGTTGGACCGGTCGAGATGTTCGCCAGCAGTGGCGGCGCGGTGACCGCGCTGGCGCTGGTGGCGGCCTATCCCCACGACGTGAGCACCCTGGTGGCCCACGAGCCACCACTCATCCCGGTGTTGCCCGATGCCGAGGCTGCCGAGCGCGCCCGCGCCGGCGTTCGGGACGCCTACGAGGTGAAGGGGTCGAATTCTGGCATGGCGGCCTTCATCGCCATGACGTCGTGGCGAGGCGAGTTCACCGACGACTACTTCGCCCTGCCCACACCGGATCCCGGCCAGTTCGGCATGCCCAGCCAGGACGACGGCTCTCGTGATGATCCGCTGCTGTCGGACCGGTCCTGGGCGGTCAGCAGCTACCGCCCCGACCTGGAGGCGCTGGCCGCGGCGCCGACCCGCATCGTGATCGCCGTAGGCGAGGAGTCCGCGGGCATCTTCACCGGACGCACCTCGGTGGCCACCGCCGAACTGCTCGGCCAGCAGCCGACCGTGTTCCCGAGCCACCACGGCGGCTTCCTCGGTGGCGAGTTCGGATACCCCGGCCAACCCGAGGCCTTCGCGCGCAAGCTGCGCGACGTCCTCGACGACGACAACTGACGCCCGGAAGAAAGCCTCCGGCAAGACATCGATGGAAGCCATGCGCGCGCTGAAACGACGCCTGTCCGACATCGTCTACCGGAAAATGATCAACGACGCTGCGGCAGCCATGGCGGCGGGCCCGGGAGGACAACGGGGAACGACTACTGACTCCAGCGTGACCAACTCGCATCCCCAAGCCAGCTCTTCGGAGAAGTCACTTCCCGGACCCGCCGGGACCCAGCTTAGAACTCCTAACTCTTTGAGCGTTGGAGTCGTCGCCAGCAGATGATGGCGCAGGCGAGGGTGAGGAAGGCTTCGTGGATGTCGTCGCGGACCTCCCAGCGGATGCGTAGGCGACGGAACCAGTGCAGCAGGGCGATGGTCTGCTCGATGACCCAGCGTCGGGTGCCGAGGCCGGAGCTGTGGGCGACGCCGCGTCGGGCGATGACCGGGGTGATGCCCTTGGCTCGCAGGTCCCGGCGGTAGCAGTCGTAGTCGTAGCCGCGGTCGGCGTTGAGCTGCTTCGGTCGTTGTCGGGGTCGTGCTCGGATGCCTCTGATGGGTGGGATCTTGTCGACCAGGGGCAGCAGTTGGGTGACGTCGTGGCGGTTGCCGCCGGTCAGGCTGACGGCGAGGGGGATGCCGCCCGCGTCGGTGATGACGTGGTGTTTCGAGCCCGAGCGGCGGCGGTCGACCGGGCTCGGACCGGTTTTGGGCCGCCCTTGAGCGCCCGGACGTGGGAGCCGTCGATCACCGCCCGGGACATGTCCAGCTGGTCCGCGGCCCGTAGTTTGCCGAGCAGGACTTCGTGTAGTCGCTGCCACACACCGGCCTCGTTCCAGTCCCGCAACCGACGCCAACAGGTCATCCCCGACCCGAAGCCGAGTTCCTGGGGCAGGTACTCCCACGGGATCGCCGTGTAGAGCACGAACAAGATCCCGCACAACACCTTGCGGTCATCGAGGGGCTTACGGCCCGGGAACCGGTGCCTGCGCGGTGGACGGGGCGGCAGCAGCGGCTCGATCTCCGCCCACAACTCGTCCGAGACCACCCACGGCGGCTGCTCCCCCCTCCTCACGGCCGAACACTCTAGTCGATCATCCATCAAGGACAAGACCCCTAGATTATTCTGTTAGGAGTTCTTATTCCCCACCCCGCCTCACACCGCTTTCGAACATGCGTACGATCGCCGGGTGCAGGAGATGGTCCGGCGGTACTGGAACGGGGTGTGGGGGCGCCTGGCGCGCCGGGACGTGTGGCTGGTGCGCCAGACGCGCTGGACGGTGGTGGCCCGCGCCGGGGACACCGATACGGGCAAGGTCCTGCGGTGGGAGTTCGAGACGGAGCCGGAGGCCCGGGCCATGGTCGAGCGCCTGCTGCGCGCCGACGCCGCCGGGCAGTGGCGGGAGCAGGATGGCAGTGGGCCGCCGACAGCGCCGCAGCGAGACCAGCGGCCGGGCCCGGCGGCTCCGGAATGACGCTTCAGACAAGGCTTCCCAACTCCGTCTACCTGCCGACGCCGCAAACCCGCGGTCGTAACGGTCCGCCCTGCGGCTCGTGACTGACGGCAACCCCTTGGTCCGTTTCCGGCACTGGTTCGCGGGCCCTACCACAAAACACGCGCGCCGAAGGCGTTATCCAAAGGCGGCCAGGTCTATCCACAGGACAGCCGTGACGGGATGGCAGCCGCCGATCGCTGGTGAAGTACCTCTTGCGGCGCCGCAAGGGACCCACGGCAAGCCGGGGAGGAGACAGACATGACGAGACGAGGCAGGCGATCAGCACCCACCGACGAGACCGCGCCTGACTGCGTCGCCCGGATGGCCGGACTCATCAGCGCGCTCGCGGGACTTGTCGCGGCGGCCGCGGCGCTGCTGACCGCGATCAGCGCCACCGGGCGGCTCTGATGCCCGCCAGAGAAGCATGGTTTCTCGGAGGGCCTGTCGATGGCCGTCTGGCACCTGTCGAGGTTGATGAGACGGGAGCCCTGCCGCCAACCGTGCTACTCCTACAGACAGGGGCCTATGTGGGGCCACGCGAACAGTCCGCCCCGGCCATCACGCATCACTACCTTCGCGACGACGACGAGACCGTTCCGCCGATCTACCGGTACACGGGACGAGCGGACATCCGCCGACCACCGTCGGAATGATCATCCCCGTGGCGACGCGGCATGGCAGCCAAGCGATTCAACCCTGACAGCCCGGCGCGTTCCCGGCGAGCGGGCAGGCGGGCGCCCACGCCACGGCGGGCAAGCGGCCCGATGTCAGGCGTGACCAGGTCAGCGCCATCTGGAGGCGGGGGCAGACCCGATCGAACTAGAGGTCGGCGTACCGCGACTCCGTTAACCCGGTCTGCCCATCGCGCGCTTGCGGGAGTCGACGTGTCGTCTGGTGCGGCTGCTACCCGGTGACTACGATCAGCGATCGTACGTTTGTGCTACTCGGGAGGGTGTTGTGCGGTCCGTTGAGCCTGTGAGCCTGGGGTGGATCTTCCGTCCGGAGCGTGCCGACAACATCGGGGAGCATGCCGGCAAGCCGGTTCGCTTCGCTGGCACGACGGCCGACGAGAGCGGCCAGGTTGAGCTGGTTCTGACTGACGGGACACGCGTGCGCGCGTACCGCCACGAGGTCGTTCCCGGATAGCGCTGCGCCAACCGAACCTGCTGCTATCGCCCCTGATCCGCCGAATGCTGACCCGCTAGCGCGCAGCCCAGACGTAAACCCATGGCGGGCCACCCCCGCCGATCGACTCCAACTCGTACACACCGTTCACATCCGCGTCGAGCAACTCGCCGCCGTACTCGATCCACAACCAGCCCTGATCGATCGTTGCAGGGGGCACAGCGTCGTCGTCGACCGGCACCAAGAGGGAACGCCCATCCACCGGCCCCCCCGACGCACGGCACGTCGACCTTCGCCCACATGCCCTGATCATCGGCCGAGACCCGGCGGCATCAGGCGCGTTCCGCCGATTGGCTCTTCCAGTCCAAGCGGCAGCCTTGCCTGCAGGGCGGGACACCAGGTGCCGTTCTCGTCGGAGCGCCGCCGCGATGGCCCAGACAAGTCGGGCGCGGCGGGCAGCGGGCCAGGAAGGCCGGCGGTAGTCTTCGGCGGGTCGACCGTCGCCGAGGTCGCCCCGCTCTGTGGGCAACGGATCGCCGAACCCGGCGACTTGTCAGATGTTCGCCCGAAGTGATCCAGTTAGGGGTGCCGGTGCGAAGGCTACTGTCACTGTGCGTTCTCGCGATGTTTGTGGCCGCCGCTGCGGGCTGCAGCGAGCCAAGCGCGCAGGCGGAGACGCCTGGTCTCGCGGCCCGAGGCACGACGATGACCACTGTGCAGCCCACCCGCCAGGACCTCGCGAACAAGGTGAGCCTGTCTGGGAAGGTGACGATCAACCCGGTGTTCGGGATCGTGGCCCCGGCCGCCGGGCAGGTGCGGTATTTCGATGTCACGACGCCGCGGAGAACGCCGACCAGGCCGACGAGGGTGGCGAACGTCTGGGCGTCCGGCAAGGCACACCGCATCGAGGTCCCGGCGGGTGCGGTGTTCGCCGGCCGCCTGGTCGACGACGGGTCGAAGGTGACCGCCGGGATGCCCATCGTTTCGGCGAAGAAGGTCGGCTACGGGCTCGTCGCCGACATTGACGGCGCCCAGGCTTACCAGATCTCGGATTCTCTCGCGACGGTCCAGGCCCAGATCAAGAACGGCCCGGGGCCGTTCCCGTGCAAGGTGCTCGGCACCATCGCGGCCCTGCCGGCCGGCACCATCCCGGACCCGCCGGCCGCAGAGCCCACCGCCGCGCCGTCGGGCCAGCCGTCCGCCCCGCCGGTCGCCCCGGCGCCCGTAAGCCAGCAGGACAGGACCGAGCCGTCGGAGCCGACGGGGATGCGCCTGGTGTGCACCGCGCCCGCCAAGGTGAAGCTGATCAACGGTGCCAGCGCCACGCTCGAGGTGGTGACCGCGAGGGCCGCCAAGGCGCTGGTACTCCCGGTCGAAGCGGTCGCCGGCGGACAGGGCCGCGGCAAGGTGGACGTGGTCAAGCCGGACGGTAGCCGGGAGACCAGAGATGTCGTGCTGGGGCTCAGTGACGGCAAGGTCGTGCAGATCAAGTCCGGTCTCACCGGCGAGGAGACGGTCGCGGTCCCCGGCCCCAACCTCCCACCCGCCAAACCAGGCTTGGAAGGCGACCCGTCCGCTCCGATGGGTGAAAAGTGACGGCGTTGCTGGAGCTGCACGGCATCACGAAGACGCTGAAGGGCCAGAAGGCGCCGCGCATCATCCTCGACGGCACCGACTTGACCGTCGACAGTGGCGAGAGCGTGGCCATCCTCGGGCGCTCGGGATCCGGCAAAAGCACACTGCTCAGCCTGATCGGTCTCTTCGACCGGCCAGATGGTGGACAGTATCTGCTGGATGGCCGGGACATCACCCGGCTGCCGGAACGGAAGGCGGCAGCTCTGCGCAGCGCCGAGTTCGGCTTCGTGTTCCAGCGGTTCTTTCTGCTCAAACACCTGACCGCGGCGCAGAACGTCGCGATGGCCCTGGTCAACGGCCAGGGCTGGCTGCCGCGCCGAAGACGCAAGGCTCGGACCCTGGAGGCCCTCGACCGGGTCGGCATCGCGCATCTCGCCAAGCATCGGCCGGCCCGCCTGTCCGGCGGCGAGCAGCAGCGAGTCGCGATCGCCCGGGCGCTTGTCCGGGAGCCGCGTCTGCTGTTGGCCGACGAGCCAACCGGCGCTCTGGACACGGAGACGGGCAACCTGGTGATCGAGGTGCTGCGCTCCGCGACCGACCGGGGCTGTGGCCTGATCCTGGTCACCCATGACTGGGACCACGCCAACAAGATGCAACGCGTGCTGCGCCTCAGCGATGGAAAGCTTCACGCGGCTACCGACACAAGGAGCGTGCCTCAGTGAGCGGGCCAGCACGGCACAAAGCGGAGGCCGGAAGGGTGCGAGTCGATGCTTCGCGCAGCGAGGTGGCCGCGTGATCCGGCTCTCCGGACGGTTCCGCTCGGCTCTGATCATCGGTGGTCAGGGCATCCGCGCCCGCAAGACCCGCACCCTCCTGTCGATGGTGAGCCTGTTCCTGGGGGTGATGGCCGTCGTGGTCGTCCAGGTCGGCGCCGAGACCGCCAAGAACGCCCGGCTGGCTGATCTGGAGCTGCACATGGGCAAGGACGGCACCCGACAGACGTACCTGCCGGGCAACGCCGACACCATCCAGATCAGTCAGGACACCCTGAAAGGGCGCAAGGACGCGGTCGCGGTCTCCACTACCCAGGCGATCATCGGAGAGCCGGGCGTCAGCCCGGTCAACCCGGGTGCTGCCCCGTTCGACCAGCCGGGCGGCGGGCAGTACATCGGTCCTGGTGGGGGCGACATGTACTGCGACCCCCGCGGGTACTGCCAGCCGATGAAGGCGGCCGGCGACGCGCCGGCTGTTCCCGTGCCCGGCAAAGCGATTGAGCTGAGCCTCAATGCGCTCACCGGCGACATCCGCCAGTTCCGGCCGTTCCGGCCAGTCTCCGGCCAATGGCTGGACTTCTCCTCCGACCCGTCGCTGTCCCCGCGGATCGTCATCAACCTTGAGGCGGCCAAGGGGTTCACGCGCCACCAGGTGCCGGCCGAGATGCGCGTTGAAGGGGCCACCGCCAACCCGACGCCACGCATCATCGGCGTCATCGATGACGGCAATCCGCAGCCCACCGCCTACACCCGAGCCGATGAGCTGCTGAACTGGGTACCGCGCGCGAGCAACGGCGGCGACTACGGCCCCGGGCTGCAAGTGATGCTGGCGCCTACGGCGGGCGACGTGGAGCAGCTGCTGCGGATCCGCCTCACGGCCAAGGGGATGCCCGCCGAGCAGATCCACTTCGAAACGATCCAGGCGCGGAAGGACATCGCCAAGGAGCTGGCACTCCTCCGCTGGATCTTCCTCGGCATGGCCGGCCTGGTCCTCCTCATCGGCGTCGCCGGCATCCTCAACGTCGGGCTCGCGACCGTCGGAGAGCGGGTCGAGGAATTCGCGCTGCGGCGCGCCGTGGGCACCTCACGGTCACTGCTAGCCGGCATCGTCCTCGCGGAGACACTATTGACCGGCCTCCTCACCGCAGCCGCCGCCATCGGGCTGTCCGCGCTCGCACTCACCGCAGTCAGCACGCTGTTCGGCGATCGGGAGCAGCTCCTACGCGACCTCGTGTTCCCCTGGCAGGCAGGAGCCGCGGGAGTCATCGCCGGCCTGATCGCCGGACTGCTCGGCGGCCTCATCCCAGCGATCCGCGCCGCCCGTATCCCGATCGCTACCGTCATGCGCGCCTGACGACGGGCCGGACTGTGGAGCATCCGGCCGTTGGCTGACGTGGCCGAGGAGTGGTCGAAGCTGTGGCCAGGCTGGCAGATGGAGCTGTGGGGCGACGACCCGGCCGGCAAGTGGCCGCGTGCGCTGGGAGGGTCACCGCGCCCGGCGTCGACCACGCGGCGGAGCGGGCAGCGCTGGCCGAACGCGTCGACCGGTACTGGTTCATCGAGGAGCACATGCGGGCGGCCGGTCAGGACGTCCATCAGCTCCGCGAGTGGAACCTCGGCGGCATCACGGCCATCCTCGACGCCCGCGTCACCCCTGACGAACTCGCCGGGGTCGTCGCGCTGCCCCTGATTCCCTCGGCAAACGGGCGCAGGGCCGGGACGGCTCGGAACCTCGCCGCCCCGGCCTCCAGCATCCCTCTCGTACCCGGGCTCGCAGTCGCCATCGGGGCACTGGTCCTGGTTCCACCGGCCTATCGATGGTGTTGGTGCAACGATGGAAGACGTGGGAACTGCGAAAACTGCGACGCCTGCCATCTCGCCGCTTGCTGGCAAGCCGATCAAGCGCGCCGACGCCGAACGGCTCGCGGGAGTGCTGAAGGCATTCGCCGACCCGGCCCGGCTGCGACTGCTCAGTCTCATCCAGTCCGCTCCGGAGGGCGAGGCGTCCGTGAGTGACCTCACCGCGCCGCTTGGTCTCTCCCAGCCGACCGTGAGCCACCACCTTCGGATCCTCACCGAGGCCGGCCTGCTCGAACGCGACAAGCGGGGAGTCTGGGCGTACTACCGTTTGGTGCCGTCCGCGATCGCGGCGATCGCCGACCTGCTGACTCCGCCCCGCAAGCGGACGACGAAGCGGGTCCGCTGAGCGGCGCTCCCGAAGGCCGGCGCCGGCCGGGTTCCCATCCGTGGGTCGCCGGACCCACCCCCAGGGTGCCCGGCGGCGTTGTCCTACTCGGCTTGGTTGGCTTGCCGACGGCGCAGGGTACGGATCCAACCTTGGGCGGTGTGCCGGGGCACGTTGTAGTGATCGGCGACGGCCGTCACGCTGCCAGCCTGCTGGTACACCGACTCGAGATCACTCGGCGACCGCCGATACACGCGACCCTCGGTCTTGGCCGCCTCCCCCTTCGCGGTCTGCTTGGTGGCTTTCCGCGCCGTGGCGTTGGCACCCGCTGCCGTCTTCCGCCCGCCCGCCCGGGTCGCTCCGGGCCGTGCCTTCGCCCGTGACGCCTGCTTCGGAACCGCGACCTCAGTCACGTCAGTCGTCGCAGGGCTGCTCGTGACCGGCTCGCCAGCGGTGGACGTGGTAGCGGCAACAGACTGGGTGGCCTCGGTGTCGGCGACGCGATCCTCGCCGTCAACGGATGTGCCATCTGCGGCGGGCGTGTCGTCGGCTGGGGCAGCAGGCGACACGGTTATCGCCTGCTGCCCGCCGACGGCAGGCGTCACCGCCTTCAGCAGCAAATCCAGGTCGACCACGGGAATCTGGCCCGCGGTCAGCCCGTCCCCCTCACCCGCCCGTACCACCAGCTCGGTGATGCGCGCGGTCGCGCCATTCAACTCGACCGTCAGGGTTGTGGTCGCTCGACTGGAATCGTCTGCGGCGATGGTGATGGTGTAGGAACTCATGACTTTGCCTCCTGTGTAGGGCAAGGGCCTTGTCGCCTCTCGCGAAGCATTCCGGCAAAAGCGCGCCAGGGACTTGGCCTTCGCTCGCGCAGTATTCCGGAATCAAAGGGTAGAAGCTATCGCACGCCCTGCCAGCTGCCACCCAACGCATCGACCCCCCGGCCGCGCGCTCGCGGCGCATCTTCCACTGACCATGCCCGCCCTACCGCAACCAGATCCTGCGCCAATGCCACATCCGTGGTCTCGGCGAGGCGCTCCCGAAACCGATGGGCGAGCGTGTCCTGCGCCGCCTTCGGCGTGTCATCCACAACGCACGAACACGCCAGCTACTACCAGGGACCTCCTCCTCGTGACCGCTAGACACGATTGGCGACACACCGCGACTGCCCGCGCGACGACCCCGGGCGAGTCTGCCCGGAGCAGGCGAGGGCCTTCGGCCGGACTGGCCTCGAGCGATCCGCTTGGTTTCTCGATCGGGGCGCGATCCGCAGCGCGGCGGTGTGCCTGCAGGTGAGCTGTCAGGCTGGGGACGCCGAGAGTATGTTGAGGGCAGCACCCGGTCGGCCCTGCTGGCTAGGTCCGCTTCCTAGCCGCCCTGACCATGACCATCATCACCGAGTGGCTCTGACCGGCTTATTAAACACGCCTGCTACCACCAGGTCCGGCTACGCTGCGCTGCCGAACCCGAGGAGGCCGGCATGACCGACACCGCTGTAAAGCAGCGCCGGCCCACGTACGCCGTGAACGTCACCGCCGCCGCGGCCGCACTGGGACTGCTGGCCTTCGCCGCCGACTTCGTCCACGGTGTCGCCGGCCACGTGATGGACGCGCTGACCTCCAGCGGATTCGCCTGGGGCCTGGCCGCCGTCCTGGCCGGCCGGTACGCGGATACCACGCGACGGGCAGTCACGGGCGCCACTGGGCTGCTGTTCCTGGCCACCGTGTTGTACTACGTACTCATCCTGCTGGTTAGCCGCCGGTGGAGCGGTGCCACCCTGGCGGATGGCAGTTCGGCCAACATGGCCGGACTGCGCTCGGTCGCGGTAATGACCGCGGTGTCAAGCCCCGGGTTTGATGGAGAGTTGGTTAGCTGGTTTTTAGGGGTGCGGTGACCGGGTGGGTCATCGCGTGTAGCGCCTCGTGTTCGGCGGGCGGGATGTGCCCGAGCTCGCCGTGCAAGCGG
>NZ_JAMWEG010000039.1 GCF_025460765.1 Micromonospora sp. MA102 | reverse complement strand
TGCGGATTTCGGTGAACGTGACCGAGCGTTTCGCTAATACGTGACCGGTGCTTCCACCCCGGTTGCGCGGGTTCTGGATTGTAATCGCATCGGTCACGATGCGGCTTGTTCCTCGGCTTTTTTTCGGCGCAGCGACTCGCCTTTCATCGTCAGTCGGTAGGCGTTGTGCACCAGGCGGTCGAGGATGGCATCGGCCAGGGTCGGGTCGTTGATCCAGCCGTGCCAGTGCTCGATGGGCAGTTGGCTCGTCAGGATGGTGGAGCGGCTGCCAGCGCGGTCGTCGATCACCTCCAGCAGGTCATGCCGGGCTCCTTCCTCCAGCGGGGCTAGCGCCCAGTCGTCCAGCACCAGGACGTCGACCTTTGCCAGCTGTTGCAGGGTACGGCCGAAGCTGCCGTCGCCATGAGCGATGCGCAGTTGTTCCAGCAGGCGCGGGGTGCGCAGGTACAGGGTGCTATAGCCCTGGCGGCAGGCCTGGTTGCCCAGGGCGCAGGCCAGCCAGGTTTTGCCGGCACCGGTCGGGCCGGTCAGCAGCAGGTTGTGCTGCTGGCGGATCCAGTCGCCACTGGCCAGGGTGGCGATCAGACGCTCGTCCAGGGCGCGTCCGGAGCGGCGGTCGAGATCTTCCAGGCAGGCGTTGGCGTACTTGAGCTTGGCCTTCTTGCGCAGCCGTACCAGGCGCTGGTTGTCACGCCAGGCCAGTTCGCGGTCGAGCAGTAGGCCGAGGCGTTCATCGAAGCTCAGGCTGTGGCTGGCCGGCAGCGTCCATTGCTCTTCCAGGGCGCGGGCCATGCCGTCCAGGCGTAGCTGGTGCAGTTGATTCAGGGTGTGTTGCGGCATCATCGAACAGCTCCTGTTGCGGGGGTTGGTAGTAGTCGGCGCCACGGACGTTCTCGTGGTCGCCGGGTAAGGTCGTTTCGGCGGCACGCTGGGGCAGCGGCTGTTGATCCAGGCCTTGCTGGAGCAGGTTGCGCACGCTGCGCCCGGTGAAGGCGCGCAGGTGTACGGCACGTTCGGCAGCGGCTTCCAGGCGTGCATTGCCATAGCGCCGGGCCAGCGAGAGCAGGCCGAGGCAGGCGCGGTAGCCCATCTCCGGGTGCGGCTTGTGGGTCAGTTGGTGATCGATCAGTTGGCGCGTGTAGGGGCCGATCCGCTCGCCCCAGTCGAGCAGGCGTTGCGGCGTCCACTCACGATGCGCCTGGTGCGCTGCGGGCATGTGTTCGCGCTGGGTACTGTAAGCGCCGCGTCGCCCCAGCAGCAGGTGGCTGGCCACCCGCCGGTTGCCATGCAGCACTTCCAGGGTGTGTGCCGTCAGTCGCACGTCCACGTTCTGCCGGGCCAGGGCGGAGGGCACGCTGTAGAAGCTGCCATTGACCTCGATGTGGTAGTCGATGCTGACCTTGCAGCGCTTGAAGGTGGCGACCTCGTAGGGATGCACCGGCAGCGCTCGCAAGGCCGGGCGATCCAGACGCTCGAACCAGTCGCGCCGGCAGCCATCGAGCCGCTTGAACGGGCGCCGATTCAGATCCTCCAGCAGCTCGGCGATGGCCTGGTTAAGCGCATGCAGGCTGAAGAACTGCCGATGGCGCAGCCGCGCCATGATCCAGCGCTCGACCACCTGCACCGCCACCTCGGCCTTGGCCTTGTCCTGAGGCTTGCGTGGCCGTGCCGGCAGGATCACCGTCTGGTAATGACGCGCGCACTCCAGCGTGGCCCGGTTCAGGCCCGGCTCGTAGCGATCCGGCTGGGCGACCAGGGCGCGCGGATTGTCCGGCACAACCATTTCCGGCACGCCGCCAAAGTAGGTCAGAGCCTGGCCCAGCGAGGTCAGCCAGTCCACCTGGGTTTCGCCTGGCGTCGCGCAGGCATAGGTGTAATTCGAGGCGCCCAGGGCGGCGACGAAGATGTGCGCCCGGCGCACTTCGCCGGTGGCCGGGTCGACCACCGGCAGCGTCGGCCCGGCATAGTCGATGAATAGCTTCTCGCCCGCACGGTGCAGCTGACGCATCGAACGTTTGAGCGTCTGGGCGTAGCGCCGGTAGTGCTCGACGAACTGGGTGTAGCGGTAGGTCGGCTGGCCCGCATGCGCGGCGAGATATTCCTCCCACAGCAGCTGCAAGGTCACGCCCTTGCGTCGCAACTCGCGGTGGATGCTCAGCACATCGGGCAGCACTCGCTCACCGCGCGGCTTGTTCGTCGACGTCGGTGCAAACAAGGCGGCCGCCAGCGCGGCCTCGTCCATGGCCACCAGCGCCGGCCAGTCCAGCCCGGCCACCCGCGCCGCCGCGATGTACTTGCTAACCACGCCCTTGGACAGCTGCAAGGCACGGGCAATCTTCTCGTGGGACAAGCCGGCCTCAAACTTGAGGCGCAGACATTCTTTGATGTTTCGCATGGCTACTCGCGGCGCCGCCATCTTCCTCTCCCGAAATCGGTCGAGGATGGCGGCGCATCAGGTCATGCGCAACGAAGGGGAAGGCTTTCGCTAAGTCGTGACCGGCGATTTCGGTAAGCCGTGACCACCTGTTTCGGAACAGGCGGAGAATCGGTCACGTTGCTACCGAAATGAGCGGTCACGCGTTAGCGAAATGAGCGGTCACGATCAACCGAAACGGCCGGTCACGGTGCTCCGAAATCCGCA
>NZ_JAMWEG010000016.1 GCF_025460765.1 Micromonospora sp. MA102 | reverse complement strand
GGCTACCAGAACGACGGCCACACCGTGACCATCGCCGACAGCGCCAACCCCAACACCGCCTCCTACCGCATCAGCGTCGACAACCTGGCCGACTGGATCGCCACCCGCGGCTACAGCGCCTCCTGACCGGCTATCCGCTGACAGGAGCGAGCACGAAGGGCCGGCCCCCACAAGGGGTCGGCCCTTCGTCGTGTCTGCGGACCGAGGCTCAGGATTCGGCGAGCACGCCGAGGATCCCCTCGCCGTACTTGGCCAGCTTGTTGTCGCCGACGCCGCTGATCCGGGACAGCTCGGCCAGCGAGGTGGGCGCCTCGGTGGCGATCTGCCGCAGGGTGGCGTCGTGGAAGATCACGTACGCCGGGACGCCCTGTTCCTTGGCGGTGGCCGCCCGCCAGGCGCGGAGCCGCTCGAACACCGGGGCGGCGGCCGGGGCGAGGTCGGCCACCACGGTGGCCGCGCCCCGGGGCTTGGCGGACCGGCCGGACGCCGGCCGTTCCGGCTCGCGCCGCATGGTGACCGTGCGCCGCCGGCCCAGCACCTCGGCGCTCGCCTCGGTGAGGGCCAGCGTGCCGTAGTCGCCCTCGACGGCGAGCAGGCCCTCGGCCAGCAGTTGCCGCACCACGCCCCGCCACTCGGTCTCGCGCAGGTCGGTGCCGATGCCGAAGGTGCTCAGCGAGTCGTGGCCGTGCTGGTCGATCTTGTCGGTGTGCTTGCCGAGGAGGATGTCCACGCAATGGCCGGCGCCGAACCGCTGGTTGCGTTCGCGGTCGAGCCGGTAGACGGTGGAGAGCAGCTTCTGCGCGGCGACCGTGCCGTCCCAGGACTCCGGCGGCTCCAGGCAGGTGTCGCAGTTGCCGCAGTTGGGCGTGCCGCTCTCGCCGAAGTATTCGAGGAGTTGCGCGCGGCGGCAGCGCACCGTCTCGCAGAGCGCCAGCATGGCGTCGAGGTGGGCGGCGAGGTTGCGCCGGTGGGCCAGGTCGCCCTCCGAGGTCTCGATCATCTTGCGTTGCTGCACCACGTCCTGGAGCCCGTACGCCAGCCAGGCCGTCGACGGCAGCCCGTCGCGCCCGGCGCGACCGGTCTCCTGGTAGTAGCCCTCCACCGACTTGGGCAGGTCGAGGTGGGCGACGAAGCGGACGTCGGGCTTGTCGATCCCCATGCCGAAGGCGATGGTCGCGACCATGACGAGGCCGTCCTCGCGCAGGAACCGCTGCTGGTTGGTTGCCCGGGTCGCCGCGTCGAGCCCGGCGTGGTACGGCAGCGCCGCGACCCCGTTGGCGACGAGGAACTCGGCGGTCTTCTCCACGGAGGCGCGGGACAGGCAGTAGACGATGCCGGCGTCGCCCGGGTGTTCGTCGCGCAGCAGGGCGAGCAGCTGCTTGCGCGGCTCCCGCTTGGGCACGATCCGGTACTGGATGTTGGGCCGGTCGAAGCTGGCCACGAAGTGCCGGGCGTCGGTGAGCTTGAGCCGGGTGGCGATCTCCGCGCGGGTGGCCTGGGTGGCGGTGGCGGTCAGCGCGATCCGCGGCACCCCCGGCCAGCGCTCGTGCAGCATCGACAGGTTGAGGTAGTCGGGGCGGAAGTCGTGGCCCCACTGGGAGACGCAATGCGCCTCGTCGATCGCGAACAGCCCGATCCGCCCGCGCTCCAGCAGGGCGAGCGTGGCGCGCGTGGCGAGGGCCTCCGGGGCGAGGTAGAGCAGGTCGAGCTCGCCGGCGAGGAACGCCGCCTCGACCCGCCGCCGCTCGGCGAGATCCTGGGTCGAGTTGAGGAACCCGGCCCGGACGCCGACCGCGGTCAGCGCGTCGACCTGGTCCTGCATGAGCGCGATCAGCGGCGAGACGACCACCGCCACGCCGTCGCGGACCAGCGCCGGGATCTGGTAGCAGAGCGACTTGCCGCCCCCGGTCGGCATGAGCACCAGCGCGTCGCCGCCGGCCACCACGTGCTCGACGACCTCGTGCTGGAAGCCGCGGAAGGCGTCGTAGCCGAAGACGCGGCGCAGCACCCGCAGCGCGTCCTCGGTCCGCTGATCGGTGGGGGAGACCATCCGCGCAGTCTACGAGCGCCCGCCGACACCGCCCCGCCCCGAGCGGGCGTGTGGCGGCAACCGGACGCGGTGACCGAACCTCCGCAGCGCGGCGACCGGGCCTCGACCGGGCGGCAGCCGGACCTTGACAAAACGGACAAGCACCTGTTCCGGTCGTCACCCCGTGGAATCCCGGGCGGGGTCGCAGCCGTTAGAGTCGCTGACTGACCAACGCGCGGCCGACCGGCCGCGGCGCCACGGCTGGGGGTACGGGTGAGCGAGGCGCGGACGGCGGGAGACCTGGTGCCGACCAACGCGGAGACAGCTCTCGGGCGGCCGGCGCCGGCCGAGGCGGACACCACCCTGGTGGTGGTGACCGGCCTGTCCGGCGGTGGCCGCAGCACCGTGGCCCGGGCGTTGGAGAACGTCGGCTACTACGTGGTGGACAACCTGCCTCAGGCCCTCATGCTGGACATGGCCGAGCTGGCCTTCAAGGCCGGCGGCGCGGCCCGGCGTACGGCGATGGTGCTGGACGTCCGCTCCCGGGCCTTCTCCACGGACCTGGCCGGGGCGATCCGGGAGCTGCGCGAGCGCGGCTTCCAGCCCCGGGTGGTCTTCGTCGACGCCGACGACGAGGTGCTGATCCGCCGTTTCGAGAGCGTCCGCCGCTCGCACCCGCTCCAGGGTGACGGGCGGCTGGCCGACGGGATCGCCGTCGAGCGGGCGCTGCTGGAGGAGGCCCGCGACCAGGCCGACGTGATCATCGACACCAGCCACCTGAACGTGAACCAGCTCCGCCGCCGCGTCGAGGAGCTGTTCGGCGGGGAGGACTCGCGCCGGCTGCGGATCACCGTGCTCTCCTTCGGCTTCAAGTACGGCCTTCCGCCGGACGCCGACTTCGTGATGGACGCCCGGTTCCTGCCGAACCCCTACTGGGTGCCGGAGCTGCGCGAGCACACCGGGCGCGAGGAGGCGGTCAGCGCGTACGTGCTGGGCCAGGAGGGCGCGGACGCCTTCGTGGCCGGGTACGCGGACCTGGTCAACGCCACCACCGCCGGTTTCGAGCGGGAGGGCAAGCGCTACCTGACCGTGGCCGTGGGCTGCACCGGTGGCAAGCACCGCAGCGTGGCGATCGCCGAGGAGCTGGCCGCCCGGCTGCGCCGCTCCGGCATCGCCGCCAACCCGCAGCACCGGGACCTGGGGCGGGAATGAACCCGACGAGGGTGGTCGCCTTCGGCGGCGGGCACGGGCTGTCGGCGTCGCTGCGGGCGCTGCGGCACTGCGTACCCGAACTGGATCTGGACATCACCGCGGTGGTCACGGTCGGCGACGACGGCGGCTCCAGCGGGCGGCTGCGCGCGGAGCGCGGCGGCCTCCCGCCGGGCGACCTGCGGCAGGCGCTCGTGGCCCTGGCCGGCGACCACCCGGCCACCCGGCGCAGCGCGGCGCTGTTCCAGCATCGCTTCGCCGCGGCCGGAGGCGGGCCCGACGGCGCCGATTCGCTCGCCGGCCACGCGGTCGGCAACCTGCTGCTGCACGGGCTGACCGAGCTGCTCGGCGACCCGGTGGTGGCCCTCGACCACGCGGGCGCGATGCTGGGCGCGGTCGGCCGGGTGCTGCCGATGTCCCGGCAGCCGGTCGGCATCGAGGCCCAGGTGCGCGGCGCCGACCCGGACCGCCCGGACGAGGTCCGCACGGTGCGCGGCCAGCACCAGGTGGCGGTCACCTCCGGCACGGTCGAGTCGCTGCGGCTGACGCCGGCGGCGCCGGCCGCCTGCGCCGAGGCGGTGACCGCGGTGCGCGCCGCCGACTGGTTGATCTTCGGGCCGGGCAGCTGGTACACCAGTGTGCTGCCGCACCTGCTGGTGCCCGGCCTGGCCGACGCGATCGTCTCCAGCCCGGCCCGTCGGCTGGTGACCCTCAACCTGGTGGCCGAGAAGGAGACCCTCGGCCTCTCCCTTCCCGACCATCTGGACACTCTCCGGCGCTATCTGCCCGAGTTGAAGGTGGACATGGTGCTTGCCGATTCCACGGCGGTGGGTGATCCCGTGGCGGTCGAACGTGCGGCAGAATCGCTGGGTGCCCGGCTGGTCCTCGCTCCCGTCGCCGTCACCGACGGCACGCCCCGTCATGATCCGGCCGCCCTGGGCGCCGCGTTGGTGCCTGTCCTGGGCGCCGATCGTTAGACACGTACGTAATCACCGGCGACACGCCGGAACCCGGTCCGTGAGGGGGCGCGCAACATGGCGATGACGGCTGCGGTCAAGGACGAGCTGAGTCGGGTCGACGTGCCCAAGCCCTGCTGCCGGCGGGCGGAGATGGCGGCCCTGCTCCGGTTCGCCGGTGGGCTGCACATCGTGTCGGGCCGCGTCGTGGTCGAGGCGGAGCTGGACACCGGCGCGGTGGCCCGGCGGCTCCGCCGGGAGATCGCCGAGGTCTACGGCTACCCGAGTGAGATCCACGTGCTGGCCTCCGGCGGCCTGCGCAAGGGCAGCCACTTCATCGTGCGGGTGGTGAAGGACGGCGAGGCCCTCGCCCGGCAGACCGGCCTGCTGGACGTCCGGGGTCGCCCGGTGCGTGGCCTGCCCCCGCACGTGGTGGCCGCGAACGTCTGCTGCGCGGTCTCCGCCTGGCGGGGCGCGTTCATGGCGCACGGCTCGCTCACCGAGCCGGGCCGGTCCAGCGCGCTGGAGATCACCTGCCCCGGCCCGGAATCCGCGCTGGCCCTGGTCGGCGCCGCCCGCCGGATCGGCATCACCGCCAAGAACCGCGAGGTGCGCGGGGTGGACCGGGTGGTGGTCAAGGACGGCGACGCGATCGCCGCGCTGCTCACTCGGATCGGCGCCCACTCCAGCGTGCTGGCGTGGGAGGAGCGGCGGGTGCGCCGCGAGGTGCGGGCGACCGCCAACCGACTGGCCAACTTCGACGACGCCAACCTGCGCCGCTCGGCCCGTGCCGCGGTGGCCGCCGCCGCCCGGGTCACCCGCGCGCTGGAGATCCTCGCCGACGACGCCCCCAACCACCTGACCTCGGCCGGCCAGCTGCGGCTGGAGCACCGGCAGGCCTCCCTGGAGGAGCTGGGCGCGCTGGCCGAGCCGCCGCTGACCAAGGACGCGATCGCCGGCCGGATCCGCCGGCTGCTCGCGCTCGCCGACAAGCGGGCGCGCGACCTGGGCATCCCGGATACCGAAGCGGCCGTCACGCCCGACATGCTCGTGGTCTGATAGGAGCGGTGAGGCGTCGGGCTGCGAGGGGATCACCACCCGCCGCAGCGCGGCGGCGCGCGCTCGGATAAGGTCGCTGCGTACGGCAAGGGGGCCGGCAAGGCACTCCTCGCTGTGCTCACCGCCTCGGGCGGTCTGGTCTCCTGGGACCGCGGCGGGGTGGCCGAGATGAACCGTCAACGGCCGGCTCCACCGGTCGGCGAACAATCTCCGCCGGCCGGGGTTCGACGCCGGCGGACCAGAACGCGAGGAGATGGGCCTGTGACCATCCGGGTTGGCATCAACGGCTTCGGCCGGATCGGCCGCAACTTCTTCCGGGCAGTGCTGGCGTCCGGCGCTGACATCGAGGTCGTGGCGGTCAACGACCTGACCGACAACGCGACGCTCGCCCACCTTGTCAAGTACGACAGCATCCTGGGTCGCCTCCCGCACGAGGTGAAGGCCACCGCGGACGAGATCACCGTGGGCGGCAAGACCATCAAGGCGTACGCCGAGAAGGACCCGGCCAAGCTGCCGTGGGGCGAGGTCGGCGCCGACGTCGTCATCGAGTCCACCGGTTTCTTCACCGACGCCACCAAGGCGAAGGCGCACGTCGACGGCGGGGCCAAGAAGGTCATCATCTCCGCCCCGGCGAAGAACGAGGACGTCACCGTGGTCATGGGCGTCAACCAGGACCAGTACGACCCGGCCAAGCACACGATCATTTCGAACGCCTCCTGCACCACCAACTGCCTCGCCCCGATGGCCAAGGTGCTGCACGACACGTTCGGCATCCAGCAGGGCCTGATGACCACCATCCACGCGTACACGCAGGACCAGAACCTGCAGGACGCGCCGCACAAGGACCTGCGTCGCGCCCGGGCCGCCGCGCTCAACATCGTGCCGACCTCGACCGGCGCCGCGAAGGCGATTGGCCTGGTCCTGCCGGACCTCAAGGGCAAGCTGGACGGCTACGCGCTGCGCGTGCCGATCCCGACCGGCTCCGTCACCGATCTGACCGTCACGGTCGGCCGGGAGACCACGGTGGACGAGGTCAACGCCGCGCTCAAGGCCGCCGCGGACGGCCCGCTCAAGGGCATCCTGATCTACAACGAGGACGCGATCGTCTCCTCGGACATCGTCACCGACCCGGCGTCCTGCATCTTCGACGCGCCGCTGACCAAGGTGATCGGCAACCAGGTCAAGGTCGTCGGCTGGTACGACAACGAGTGGGGCTACTCGAACCGCCTGGTCGACCTGGTCAAGCTGGTGGGTTCGTCGCTGTGAGCATCCGCAACCTCGACGACCTGCTCGACGAGGGGGTGTCGGGTCGGCGCGTGCTGGTGCGCGCCGACCTGAACGTCCCGCTCGACAAGCAGAGCGGCGAGATCACCGACGACGGCCGGATCCGGGCCGTGCTGCCGACCCTGAGCGCGCTGGTCCAGGCCGGCGCCAAGGTGGTCGTCTGCTCGCACCTGGGCCGCCCGAAGGGCGCGCCGGACCCGCAGTTCAGCCTCCGCCCGGTGGCCGGGCGGCTCGGCGAGCTGCTCGGCGCCCCGGTGCACTTCGCCGAGGACACCGTCGGCGACTCGGCCCGTTCCACCGTGGCGGGCCTGGCCGACGGCCAGGTCGCCCTGCTGGAGAACCTGCGCTTCAACAAGGGCGAGACCAGCAAGGACGACGCCGAGCGGGGCGCCTTCGCCGACCAGCTCGCTGCCTTCGGCGAGGTGTACGTGGACGACGCCTTCGGCGCGGTGCATCGCAAGCACGCGAGCGTCTACGACGTGCCGGCCCGGCTGCCGCACGTCGCCGGCCGCCTCGTGCTGCGCGAGGTGGAGGTGCTCAGCAAGCTCACCGGTGACCCGGAGCGGCCGTACGTGGTGGTGCTGGGCGGCTCCAAGGTCTCCGACAAGCTGGCCGTGATCGAGGCGCTGCTGCCCACGGTCGACCGGCTGCTCATCGGCGGCGGGATGTGCTTCACCTTCCTCAAGGCCCAGGGCCACGAGGTGGGCACCTCGCTGCTGGAGAAGGAGATGGTCGAGACCTGCCGCAACCTGCTGGAGCGGTCCGGCGGCAAGATCATGCTTCCGGTCGACGTGGTGGCCGCGGACGCGTTCGCGCCCGACGCCGCCCACGACACGGTGCCGGCCGACGGCATCCCGAGCCACCGGCTGGGGCTGGACATCGGCCCTGAGACGGTGGCCGGCTTCACGGCCGCGCTGTCCCAGGCGAAGACGATCTTCTGGAACGGCCCGATGGGCGTGTTCGAGATGGCCGCGTTCGCGAACGGCACCCGGGGCATCGCCGAGGCGATCACCAAGACCGACGCGTTCAGCGTGGTCGGCGGCGGCGACTCGGCCGCGGCGGTGCGGGCGCTCGGCCTGGACGAGTCCTCGTTCGGGCACATCTCCACCGGCGGCGGCGCCTCCCTGGAATACCTCGAGGGCAAGACCCTCCCCGGCATCGCGGCCCTGGAGAGCTGAATGGCGAGCACCCCCCGCCGGCCGCTGATGGCCGGCAACTGGAAGATGAACTTGAACCACCTCGAGGCCAACCTGCTGGTGCAGAAGCTGGCCGCGAGCCTCAACGAGAAGCAGCTCACCGAGGTCGAGACGGTGGTCCTGCCGCCCTTCACCGACCTGCGCACCGTGCAGACCGCGGTGGACGGCGACAAGCTGCTGATCGGCTACGGCGGGCAGGACCTGTCGCCGTTCCAGTCGGGCGCGTACACCGGGGACATCTCCGGGGCGATGCTCGCCAAGCTGGGCTGCACCTACGTGGTGGTCGGCCACTCCGAGCGGCGGCAGTACCACCACGAGGACGACGCCCTGGTCAACGCCAAGGTGGCCGCCGCGCTGGCGAACGGGCTGACCCCGATCCTCTGCATCGGCGAGGGGCTGGAGATCCGCGAGCAGCTCCGGCACGTGCCGCACTGCTGCGACCAGCTCGACGCGGCCCTGAAGGGGCTCACCCCGGAGCAGGTCACCAAGGTCGTCGTGGCGTACGAGCCGGTCTGGGCGATCGGCACCGGCAAGACGGCGACCCCGGAGGACGCCCAGGAGGTCTGCGGGGAGGTACGCAAGCGCCTGGTGGAGACCTTCGGCCAGGACACCGCGGACCAGGTCCGGATCCTCTACGGCGGGTCGGTGAAGTCGTCGAACGTGGCGGCGACCATGGCCCAGCCGGACGTGGACGGGGCGCTGGTCGGGGGCGCCAGCCTGGACGCCGAGGAATTCGCGCAGATCTGCCGGTTCCCGGAGCACATCGCCCGCTGATCGCTCGCTATCCTTGACGCTGCCCGCCCACCGGTCGGTGCCGCTGTGCCCGTCAGGACCGGGCAGTGATCGCAACGAGAGGACTGACCCCCGCCATGCCGATCTGGTTCGCCTACACGATGATCGTGTTGCTGGTCATCACGAGCATCCTGCTCACCCTGCTGATCCTCCTGCACCGTGGTAAGGGCGGCGGGTTGTCGAGCATGTTCGGCGGCGGCGTCAGCTCCAGCCTGGCCGGTTCCTCCGTGGCCGAGAAGAACCTCGACCGCTACACCGTTCTGGTGGGGATCATCTGGTTCGCGTGCATCGTCGGGATCGGGCTCTGGCTCCGGCTCCAGACGGGCAGCGGCGCCTGAGCGAGCGCTCCGAGTCGTACAATCTGCGCGCGGTCCGTTACGGACCGCGCGCAGTTTTTTCTCCGCGCGTCGCCCGCCGCCCACCCCCGAAGGCGGCGGTCCCCTCCGACGACAGGAGCGAGCAGCCGTGTCCAGTGGCAACGTCATCCGCGGCACCCGGATCGGGTCCGCCCCCGAGCGGTTCGAGCAGCGCATCGAGCCGGCGCCCCGCCGGCCGGTCACCTACTGGTGCGCGAACGACCACCGCGTCCGGTTCCTCATCGCCGCCGAGGCGGAAGCCCCGGAGACCTGGGACTGCCCGCGGTGCGGGGAGCCGGCCGGCCCCGACCGGGGCAACCCACCCGGCCCGGCCCGGGCCGAGCCCTACAAGACCCACCTGGCGTACGTGCAGGAGCGCCGCACCCCGGAGCAGGGTGAGGCGCTGCTCGCCGAGGCCCTGGAGACGCTGCGCCGGCGGCGCGGCGGGGCCTGAGCACGCGGGAGCCCCGACCCGCCCGGGCCGGGGCTCCGCCGTCGTTTCAGCGCAGGCTGCGCAGCCGGGGCGGCACGTTCGCCGCCGCGGAGCGGTCCAGCAGCCACAGCGTCCGGGACACCCCGCGCACGCCGGCCGCCGGCAGCTGCACCGGCCCGGCCCCGGCCAGGGCCATCCCGACCGCCCGGGCCTTGTCCGCCCCGGCGGCCACCAGCCAGACCTCCTCGGCCGTGTTGATCGTCGGGAGGGTCAGCGTGGTGCGCACCGGCGGCGGCTTGGGGCTGCCGCGTACGGCGCTGACCGGGCGGTTGTCGTGGTGCACCGGGTGCTCGGGGAAGACCGAGGCGACGTGCCCGTCCTCGCCGACGCCGAGCATGAGCACGTCGAAGTGGGGGAGGGCGGCGGTCCCCGGCCGGGCGGCCCGGGCCAGTTCCTGCGCGTACCCGGCGGCGGCCGCCTCCGGGTCGTTGCCGGCCGGCCCGTCGGAGGCCGGCATGGGGTGGATGCGGGCCGGGTCCAGCGGTACCACGTCCAGCAGCGCCGCCCGGGCCTGGGTCTCGTTACGTTCCGGGTCGCCGGCCGGCAGGAACCGCTCGTCGCCCCACCAGACGTCGACCCGGGACCAGTCGACGGCGTCCCGGGCCGGCAGCTGCGCCACCGCCCGGTACACCGCCGCGGCGATCCGCCCGCCGGTCAGCACCACCGACGCCTGGCCGCGCTCGGCCTGCGCGTCGAGCAGCTTCACCACCAACCGGGCCGCCACCGCCTGCGCCAGCAGGTCGGGGTCGGCGTGTACGGCGACACTCGCCTCACTCATCCATCGTGCCTTCGTCCTCCGACCGCCCCGCGGCGGTCACCTGTGCTGTCCGGCCGCCGCGCGGCCCGTGGCTGCCGCTCATTCGTTGGCGGTCGCGCCGGCGTGTGCGGTGACCCCCGCCTCGGCCCGCTGGGCGGTCGCCGGATCCTTCCACACGTGCACCCGGTGGGCGGGCCGCTGCTCGAGCCCGGTGAGGCCGGCGGTCGCGCCGAGCGCCTCGGCGTAGACCTGGTCGGCGTCGAGCCGGCGCAGCTCCTCGGCCAGCTCGTCGCCGAGCGGCCGGCGGACCAGCGGCAGCGTCCGGTCCTCCTGGCCGCTCCGCCGGAAGATGGCCGCGTTCTCGTCGCGGGTCAGCATCAGCTCGTCGCCGTTGGCGCAGCGCAGCTGCACCTCGCGCATCCGCGGGAAGTTGTCGGTGTGCTCCCACACCGGGTCGATGCCGAGCCGCGCGGTCAGCCAGCCGCGCATGAGCGCCGCCGTCGGGTCGGTGCGCGGCGCCACCACGGTCGCCTCGGTGATCCGGGCCTGGGTGGTGTCGAACGCCCCGGCCACGAGGGTGCGCCACGGGGTGATCCGGGTCCAGGCCAGGTCGGTGTCGCCCGGGGCGTAGTCCGCGGCCCGCTGCCGCAGCGCGGCGATCGGGTCGGCGGCCTGCGCCGTGTCGGTGATCCGCCGGTCGGCCACCACACCGAGGAAGTCGGTGGCGATCTCGTCCGGCGGCTCGCCGTGCCACCACGTCACCACCGGCACGTCCGGGACCAGCAGCGGCATCACCACCGACTCGGCGTGCAGCGCGAGCCGGCCGTACATCCGGGTCACCACCGCCTCGCACGGGCCGAGCCGGCCGCCGACCACGATCTCCGCGTCCAGCCGGTTGCGGTCCCGCTCGACGTCGGAGCGGACCACGACGAGCAGCCGGCACGGGTGGGCGGCGGCCGCGATGGTCGCCGCCGCCTCCGCCTCCCGGACGCGCTTCTCGTCGACCACCACGATCAGCGTGAGCGCCATGCCGCTGGCCACCCCGCCCGCGCTGCGCCGCTCGGCGGCGAGCGCCTTGACCACCTCGTTCCCGGTGGTGTCCCACAAGCCGATCATGCTCTCCTCCAGGACCGGCCCTCGCGGGCCAGCATCTCGTCGGCGGCCCGCGGGCCCCACTCGCCGGCCCGGTACGGCTCCGGCTTGGTGCCCGTCCAGGCGTGCTCCAGCGGGTCCACGACCTGCCAGCTCTGCTCCACCTCGGCCGCGTCCGGGAACAGCGTCCGGTCACCGATGAGCACGTCCAGCACCAGCCGCTCGTACGCCTCGGGGCTGGACTCGGTGAACGCCTCGCCGTACTGGAAGTCCATCGCGATGTCGCGGACCTCCATGGTCGTGCCCGGCACCTTGGAGCCGAACTTCAGCACCACGCCCTCGTCGGGCTGGACCCGGATGACGAGCTGGTTGGGGCCGAGCGCCTCCATGTCGGCGGGGTTGAACGGCAGGTGCGGCGCCGTCTTGAACACGATGGCCACCTCGGTGACCCGCCGGGGCAGCCGCTTGCCGGCCCGGATGTAGAACGGCACCCCGGCCCAGCGGCGGTTCTGGATGCCCAGCTTCACGGCCACGTACGTCTCGGTGGTGGAGTCCGCCGGGACGCCCTCCTCGTCGAGGTAGCCGACGGCGCGTTCGCCGCCCACCCAGCCGGGCAGGTACTGCCCGCGGACGGTGTCCCGGGAGACGTCCTTCGGCACCGTGATGGCCCTGAGCACCTTGAGCTTCTCGGTCCGGATCTCGTCGGCGTCGAAGCTCGTCGGCTCCTCCATGGCCACCAGGGCGAGCAGCTGGAGCAGGTGGTTCTGGAGCACGTCCCGGGCGGTGCCGACGGAGTCGTAGAAGGCGGCCCGGCTGCCGATGCCGACGTCCTCGGCCATGGTGATCTGCACCGAGTCGACGTACTTGGAGTTCCACAGCGGCTCGAACAGGTTGTTGGCGAAGCGCAGGGCCAGGATGTTCTGGACCGTCTCCTTGCCCAGGTAGTGGTCGATCCGGAACACGTCCTGCCGGGTGAAGACATCGTCGACCAGGTCGTTGAGCGACTTCGCCGAGGGCAGGTCGTTGCCGAACGGCTTCTCCACCACCACGCGGCGCCACCCGCCGGACTTGGCGTTGTCCGCCATGCCGGTGCGGGCGAGCTGCTTGAGCACCAGGGGGAAGGCCGCCGGGGGGATGGAGAAGTAGAAGGCGGCGTTGCCCGGGATGCCGTGGGTGTCGCGCAGCTCGTCGAGGGTGGCCGCGAGGTGGTCGAAGGCGGCGTCGTCGTCGAACGAGCCGCCGACGAACTTGATGTTGCCGGCGAGCCGGGCCCAGACCTCCTCCCGCCACGGGGTGCGGGCGTGCTTCTTGGCCGCGTCGTGGGCCAGCCCCTCGAAGTCGCCGTCGCCCCAGTCGCGCCGGGCGAAGCCCAGGACCACGAAACCGGGCGGCAGCAGCCCCCGGTTCGCCAGGTCGTAGACCGCCGGCAGGAGCTTCTTCTTGGCCAGGTCGCCGGTCACCCCGAAGATCACCAGAGCGCACGGCTCCGGGATCCGTGGCAGCCGGCGGTCCTGAGGATCGCGCAGCGGGTTCATGCCGCCTCCTCGCTCCGCCGATGTCACGTCATTCATCGTCACGTCAGTGTCCGTCCGGCCGCATCCAGTAGCTGGGCGACGCCCGCCGCCCGCTCGGTCAGGTGCAGGCGCAGCACCGGCCGCCCGCGATCGGCGAGGGCCCGCCGGTCGCCGGCGGCCTGGGCCGCCTGAAGGTCTCCGAAGGTGTACGGGCGGCCGGGCACCGGCAGGTCGTCGGTGACCGCGCCGGTCACCTGGAGGTGACTGCCGGCCCGCGGGCCGCCCTTGTGGTACTGCCCGGTGGAGTGCAGGCAACGCGGCCCCCACCCGAAGGTGACCGGGCGCGCGGTCGCCCGCGCCAGCAGCGGGCGCAGCCCGGCCACCGCCGCGTCGCCCCACCGGTCGAGGTAGGCGGCCACCGCCAGGTAGCCGTCATCGCCCAGCCCGGCGAGCAGCCAGGTCAGCGCGCCGGCCAGGTCGGCGGGGGCGCCGGCCGGGGCGTACACCTGGATGGCGCCCTCGGTGGCCGAGGGCGACTCCGCCGGCGTGCCGGCGGCGAGCAACCGCGCGGCGTGCTCCGTGCTCTCGGCGACGTCCGGCTGGCCGAACGGGTCGACGTCGAGGACGGCGGCGGCGAGCGCGCTGGCGTACTCCCAGGTGAGGAACTGGGCGCCGAGCGGGCCGTTGACCGCCAGGTCGGCGGGGCCGGGCGCGACGCCCGGGCCGAGGGCCCCGCCGTAGCCCACGGTCAGCACGCCCGGGCCGGTGGCGCCGGGAGCGTCCGGGGACTCCACCACGACCGGGAGGATGCCCTGACCGGCCTTGCCGGTGGACTCGGCGAGCAGTTGCTCGGCCCAGTCGCCCAGCCCGTCGAGCCCGGTGCCGTCGGACACCAGCGCGACGGTGTCCCGGCCGGTGGTGGCCGCCGCGGCGAGCGCCGCCCCGAGGGCCAGGCCCGGGTTGTCCCGGTCCCGGTCGAGCGCGCCGGCGAGGGCCTCGGCGTCGTCCAGCAGGTCGGCGACCGGCGCCCCGGCCAGCGCCGCGGGAACCAGCCCGAAGGCGGTGAGCGCCGAGTACCGGGCGCCCACCGCCGGGTCGGACTGGATGACCACCACGCCCAGCTCGTCGGCGACCGCCTCCAGCGGGGAGCCGGGGTCGGTGACCACCACGAAGTGCCGGGCGGCCTCCGCGTCGGTCAGCCCGGCGTCCAGGAACGCCTGCCAGTACGCCCGCCGGATGCTGTCGGTCTCGACCGTGGCCCCGGACCTGCCGGCGACCACCACCACGGTGCGGTCCAGCCGGTCGGCCAGGGCCGCGCGGACCTCGCCGGGATCGGTGCCGTCCAGCACGGTCAGCGGCCGCCCGAGGGTCCGGGCGACCACCTCGGGGGCGAGCGAGGAGCCGCCCGACCCGGCCAGTACCACGTGGTCCAGGTCGGCCAGCTCCTCGGTCAGCTCGGCGAGCTGGGGGAGCAGGTCCCGGGCGCGCGCGTGGGTGTCCAACCAGCCCAGCGCCGTCCGGGCCGTCGCCTCGGCGGCCGGCCCCCAGAGGGTCGGGTCCTTGGCGGCGAGCCGGGCGGGGAGGTCCGCGGCGACCAGCGCGGCCCGCACGGACGCGGGCGCGGACCCGTCGACCGCGTCCGCGCCGTGCACGGCCAGCCCGGCGGCGATGTCCGCACGGCCGGCCAGCAGGTCGCTCACCTCACCACCCCGTCCTCGTGGCGTGGCGCGTCCCGGGTCCCGGGACGCGTCCGGCGCCGTCCGTCACGCGTTGCCCCCGGCCTTCTCGGCGGCCCGCGCGTTGCCCTTGGCGGCCTGGTTCGGCTGGCCGATGCCCTTGGCCGCCTCGGCGAGGGACTTCTTGACCCCGTCGAGCAGTTCCATCCAGCTCGTGGCGAACTTCTCCACGCCCTCCCGCTCCAGCGTCTCGATCACGTCGGCCATGTCCACGCCGACGGCCTCCAGGTCGGTGAAGACCTTGCGGGCCGCGTCGTACGCGCCGGTGACCGTGTCGCCGCGGGTCTCCCCGTGGTCGGCGTAGGCGTGGATGACCGCCTCCGGCATGGTGTTGACCGTGCCGGGCGCGATCAGCTGCTCGACGTACATGACGTCCCGGTAGTCCGGGTTCTTGGTCGAGGTGGAGGCCCACAGCGGGCGCTGCGGGTGGGCGCCGGCGTCGGCCAGCTTCCGCCACCGGTCGGAGCCGAAGACCTCGGCGTAGCGCTCGTACGCCAGCTGGGCGTTGGCGATGGCGGCCTTGCCGCGCAGCGCCTTGGCCTCGTCGGAACCGATCTTCTCCAGCCGCTTGTCCACCTCGGTGTCGACCCGGGAGACGAAGAACGAGGCGACCGACCCGATCTTCGACAGGTCGTGGCCATTGGCCTTCGCCTGCTCCAGACCGGCCAGGAACGCCTCCATGACCTGCGAGTACCGGTCCAGGCCGAAGATCAGCGTGACGTTCACGCTGATCCCCTCGGCCAGGGTCGCGGTGATCGCCGGCAGGCCCGCCTCGGTGGCCGGGATCTTGATGAACAGGTTCGGCCGGTCGACCAGCCACCAGAGCGCCTTGGCCTCGGCCACGGTCCGGTCGGACTCGTGGGCCAGCCGCGGGTCGACCTCGATCGACACCCGGCCGTCCACTCCGGCGCTCTTGTCGTAGGAGGGGCGCATCACGTCGCAGGCCCACCGCACGTCGTACGTGGTGAGCATGCGGACCGCCTCCTCGACCTCGATGCCGCGGGTGGCGAGGTCGCGCAGCTGCCAGTTGTACTCGTCGGCGTCGCTGAGTGCCTTCGCGAAGATCGTCGGGTTGGTGGTCACCCCGGCCACGTGCGACTCGCGGCGGAGCTTGTCCAGCCCACCGGAGCTCAGTCGTACCCGGGAAAGATCGTCGAGCCAGATCGCCACACCGGCGGCCTGGAGCTCGCTCAGCCTGTCCGTCATGCTGTCCACGCTCCCTCAGTTGCCGGTCGTGAAACCGGTGATGTCGCCCACCCGGGTCAGCGCCGCGTGCGCGGCGGCCACGATCCGGTCGGGGGTGAACCCGAACTGCTCGAAGAGCACGGTGTGCGGCGCGCTCGCCCCGTAGTGCTCCAGGCTCACGCACTCGCCGCTGTCCCCGACGATCGCCCGCCAGGACATCGCGATGCCCGCCTCCACGCTCACCCGTGCCTTTACCCCGCGCGGGAGCACCGACTCCCGGTAGGCCTCGTCCTGCGCGAAGAACCATTCCTGGCAGGGCATCGAGACGACCCGGGTGGGGGTGCCGTCGGCCTCCAGCCGCTCCCGGGCGGTGAGGCAGAGCTGCACCTCGGAGCCGGTGCCCACGATGATCACCTGCGGCTTGCCGTTGGACGCCTCGGCCAGCACGTAGCCGCCCTTGGTCACGCCCTCGACGCTGCCCAGCTCGGTGCGGTCGAACGTCGGCAGCGCCTGCCGGCTGAGCGCCAGCGCGGTGGGCCGGTCGGTGTGCTCCAGGGCCTGCCGCCACGCCCAGGCGGTCTCGTTGGCGTCGGCCGGGCGGACCACGTCGAGGCCCGGGATGGCCCGCAGCGCGGTCAGGTGCTCCACCGGCTGGTGGGTCGGTCCGTCCTCGCCGAGGCCGATCGAGTCGTGCGTCCAGACGTAGGTCACCGGCAGCTTCATCAGCGCGGCGAGCCGCACCGAGGGGCGCATGTAGTCGCTGAACACCAGGAACGTGCCGCCGTACGGGCGGGTGCCGCCGTGCAGCGCGATGCCGTTGAGGATCGCGCCCATGGCGTGCTCGCGGATGCCGAAGTGCAGGGTGCGGCCGTACTCGTCGCCCGGGAAGTCCTTGGTGGCGTGCTCGGCCGGGATGAAGGACGGCTCGCCCTTCATGGTGGTGTTGTTGCTCTCCGCCAGGTCGGCGGAGCCGCCCCACAGCTCCGGCAGCACCGGGGCGAGGGCCTCCAGGACCTTGCCGGAGGCGGCCCGGGTGGCCACGCCCTTGGCGTCGGCCGGGAAGGTCGGCAGCGCGTCGGCCCAGCCCTGCGGGAGCGTACGGGTGGACATCCGCTCCCAGAGCGCCTTGCGCTCCGGGTTGGCCTGCGCCCAGGCGTCGAACGCGGTGGTCCACGCCGCCTGCGCCTCGGCACCGCGCTCCATGACCTGGCGGGCGTGCTTGAGCACCTCATCGTCGACCTCGAAGGTGCGCTCCGGGTCGAAGCCGAGGATCCGCTTGGTGGCCTTCACCTCGTCGGCGCCCAGCGCCGAGCCGTGGATCTTGCCGGTGTTCTGCTTGTTGGGCGCCGGCCAGCCGATGATGGTGCGCAGCGCGATGAAGGACGGCCGGCCGGTCTCCGCCTTCGCGGCCAGCAGCGCCTCGTACAGCGCCTCGACGTCCTCGTGGTAGTCGCCCTGGTCGGCGTCGCCGCGGCGCCAGTCGACCGTCTGGACGTGCCAGCCGTACGCCTCGTAGCGGGCCGCCACGTCCTCGCTCTTGGCGATCCGGGTGTCGTCCTCGATCGAGATCTCGTTGTCGTCGTAGATCACGCAGAGGTTGCCGAGCTGCTGGTGACCGGCGAGGGCGCTCACCTCGTGGCTGATGCCCTCCTCGATGTCACCGTCCGAGGCGATGCACCAGATGTCGTGGCGGAACGGGGAGTCGGCCCGGTCCGGGTCGGGGTCGAACAGGCCGCGCTCGCGGCGGGCCGCCATGGCCATGCCGACCGCGTTGCCGAGGCCCTGGCCGAGCGGGCCGGTGGTGGTCTCGACGCCCGGGGTGTGGCCGTGCTCCGGGTGACCCGGGGTGAGCGAATCCCACTGGCGCAGCGCCTTGAGGTCGTCCAGGGCCAGCGGGTAGCCGGAGAGGAAGAGCTGGATGTAGAGGGTCAGGCTGGAGTGCCCGGCGGACAGCACGAACCGGTCCCGGCCGGGCCAGTTCGGGTCGGCCGGGTTGTGCCGCATGACCCGGTTGAAGAGCAGGTACGCCGCCGGGGCGAGGCTCATGGCCGTGCCCGGGTGGCCGTTGCCGGATTTCTCCACGGCGTCCATGGCCAGCACGCGGACCGTGTCGACGGCCCTGCGGTCGAGGTCGGACCAGTTGAGAGCGGGAAGCTCGGGTCGGTTGGCAGCCACGATGGTTGTGCTCCTCGGCAGATGGGCGGAACCCTCACTGATGACCCTATCGAGCGGCCCTAAACGTCCGCCCGGGGATCTCTGCATGCTGGTCTGTACGTCTCCGACCCGATCAGCCGTTCAACCCGGGATGTGACGGCCCGCACCGTTGCCGGGTCTGCGGGGCAGCCAAAACGACGCCGCGTAGTGTGTGGGGCGGTGTGTGGACCCGGAGGGGTCCGAGCCGACCCCGACCTCCCCCCGCCGAAGCCGGAAGGTGGCAATCCGTGAGCATGATCACCGAGCGCCCCGTCAGCGACTCTGCCGGGCAACCGCCGGTGGGCACGGTGGCGGAGGCGCCGGCGACCGGCCGGCGGGACGTGCGGGCCGTGGTCGCCGCGTACGTGGCGCTCACCAAGCCGCGGATCGTCGAGCTGCTGCTGGTCACCACCGTGCCGGCGATGATGCTGGCCGACGGCGGCATGCCGGCGCTCTGGCTGGTGGCCGTGGTGCTGGTCGGCGGCTCGCTCGCCGCGGGCGCGGCCAGCGTGCTCAACTGCTACATCGACCGCGACATCGACCAGTTGATGCGGCGCACCAAGCGCCGGCCGCTGCCCGCGCACACCGTGTCGCCGCGCAGCGCGCTGATCTTCGGGCTGGTGCTCGCGGTGATCTCGGTGGCGCTGATGGCCGCCACGACGAACTGGCTGGCCGCCGGGCTGACCCTCGCGGCGATCGCCTACTACGACCTGGTCTACACGCTCTGGCTGAAGCGCACCACGGCCGCCAACACCTTCTGGGGCGGCGCCTGCGGGGCGGCGCCGGTGCTGATCGGCTGGGCGGCGGTCACCGGCTCCCTGGCACCGGCCGCCTGGGGCCTGTTCGCGGTGGTCTTCTTCTGGCAGATGCCGCACTTCTACGCCCTGGCGATCAAGTACAAGGCGGACTACGCGCGGGCCGGCATCCCGATGTTGCCGGTGGTGGCCTCGGTCCGCCGGGTCAACGCGGAGATCATCCTCTTCTCCTGGCTGACCCTGCTCTCCTCGCTGGCGGTCTGGCCGCTCGGGATGAGCCCGATCTACGGCGTCACCGCGCTGGTGGTCGGCGGGATCTTCGTCGTCGAGGCACACAAGCTCTGCCGGCGCGCGGCGCGCGGCGAAGCGGTCAAGCCCATGCGGCTGTTCCACTGGTCCACCACCTACCTCACCATCCTGTTCGCGGCCGTCGCCCTCGACGCGCTGCTCTAGTGGCGTTTCCCGCGCTCACCGGAGTGGATGGGTTCCCCGTGTCGCGGATTTCATCAGAATTTTTTTCGGTGTGAGTCGGACGGGCTCAACCCGGACAGACTGTGACGATCTCCGCCGCCCGTTTTGGGCAGGCGTAGTCGACATGTACGGGCAAATTACCTGTGGTCTTCCTTAAACCCGGAGGTAATTGGCATCACATTCAGTTCATCGTTCTCGCACATCCGAGTGGTTGTCTGCTTAGGCTTCGCGTCATGGCAGATGGTTCCGATACGACGCTGACGGCTGACAAGACCGCCGAGCAGGCCCCCAACGGCCTGGTCGCGGGCATCAAGTCGTTCGCCGCCGGACACGGCGGGGCGAAGGCGGTCATCGAGTACGTCGGCAAGCGCGGCGCACGGATCGTCCTCGTGGGTTCCGACGGGGCGTGGGCCGACCAGTTCGCCGACGGCACCGACGTCGCGCGGCAGGCCTGCGCCAAGGCAGGAGTGACCGTCGAGAACGCCTGGGAGCGCGAGCTGATGGACCAGATGCGTCCGAGCAACGACCTCTGGCGGTCGATGGCCCGGCGCACGATGGCCCGTTGACATAAATTGACCAACCACCACCAGTCGACCCGGGGGAAACCCCGGGTCGCTCTCGTCACCTGCACGGCCCTTCCCGACCTCGACCCGGACGACCGGCTCGTGCTCGCCCCGCTCGCCGCCCGCGGCGTCGCCGCCGAGGCGGTCGTCTGGGACGACCCGGCCGTGGACTGGTCCCGCTACGACCTGGTCGTGCTCCGCTCGCCCTGGGACTACGCGCTGCGCCGCGACGAGTTCGTCGCCTGGGCGCGCACGGTGCCCACCCTGGTCAACCCGGCCGACGTGGTCGCCTGGAACACCGACAAGCGCTACCTGGCCGAGCTGTCCGCGGCCGGCGTGCCCACCGTGTCGACCGCCTGGGTCGAACCCGGGGCGGACTGGGTCCCGCCGGCCGACACGGGGGAGTACGTGATCAAGCCGGCGGTCAGCGCCGGCAGCCAGGACACCGGCCGGTACGACCTGGCCGACCCGGAGCACCGGGAGCTGGCCGCCGCCCACGTGCGGCGGCTCTCCGCGGCCGGCCGGGTCACCATGGTCCAGCCGTACCTGACGGCCGTCGACACCGCCGGGGAGACCGCGCTGCTCTTCCTGGCCGGCCCCGACGGCCTGGCGTTCAGCCACGCGATCCGCAAGGGGCCGATGCTGACCGGCCCCGACCGCGGTGTGGCCGAGCTGTACCGGGAGGAGCGGATCGACGCCCGCACGGCCACCCCGGAGCAGCTCGACACGGCGGAGAAGACCCTGGCCGTCGTGCCCGGCGGCACCGAGCGGCTGCTCTACGCCCGGGTGGACCTGATCCCCGGCCCGGACTCCGCGCCCGTCCTGGTCGAGCTGGAGCTCACCGAGCCGAGCCTCTTCGTCGGCCACGCCGACGGCGCCCCGGACCGGCTCGCGGCGGCGATCGCCACCCACCTGGCCCGGCGGTCCTGACCGTGCGTTCCGGCCCGCGCTGAGCGGGCCGGGGCGGGCGTCACTGCTCGTCGCAGTGGTTGCGATCCCAGCGGCCGCCGATCGGCGGGGTGTCCAGCCGGATCGCCGCCTCGTTCCCGGTGACGTCGTTGTCCTCCACCCGGCAGGACACGCAACTGCCCGCCTCGGTGATCCACAGTCCGTAGGTCTGGGTGTGCTCGTCCCGGTGCCAGATCCGGTTGCCCCGCACGGTGGCCGAGTCGAACGGGGCGTTGATCGCGATCCCGGCGCGCTCCGGCGGGCCGGCGGGCAGCTCGTACGGCGTGCCCGGCGCCGGGGTGGCCTCGTTCCAGCCGCTGGCCCCGTCGGGCCGCACCTCGGCCAGGGACAGCTCGTTGCCGGTGTTGTCGGCGATGACCGCGGTCCGCGAGTCGACCCGCACGATCTTGCCCCGGTGCCCGCCGGGCGGCCAGTCCGCCGTTCCGTCGGTGACCTGGCGCAGGGCGTAGCGGACCGTCGCACCGGAACCGTGGTACGCGGGCGCGGACCGGCGCCCGTTGTCCCGGATCCGGTTGTCCACCACCGCGGCGTCGATCATCGGCCGGTCGATCCGGATCCCGTCCAGCGCGTTGTCCCAGATGTGGTTCCCCTGGATCACCACGTCCTCCGCGGCGCCCCGGTAGCCGTGGCCCAGGTCGTGCTCGTGATAGCCGTAGCCGCCGTTGCGGCTGATCCGGTTGCCCCGGATCGCGTACGGCCCGGGGGTGTTGCCCATGCTGATCCCGTCGCCGACGTTGCGGTCGATCACGCAGTCGGTCAGCAGCCCGCCGCGGCCGGCGATCCCGGCCGTGCCGTTGGCCGACACGTCGAAGCCGGCCTCCAGGTTGTTCGTCAGCGTGCAGGCCGTGACGATCAGCCCGTCGGCCCCCCAGTCGGAGATGCCGAACCGGTTCGCCTGGCTGTGGCACCCCACGATGCGGTAGCCGCGCGGGGGCGGCCAGTAGTCCTTCTGCAGCTCCAGGAAGATCCCGTTGGTCCCGTTGCCCAGGGTGGTGCAGTTGGCGATGGTGAGCCGCTCCACGTCGCCCCAGCCGCCGATGCCGACGCCGATGCCCGCCCCGCCCATCTGCTCGCCGTTGTCCAGCCGCCCGCAGCCCACCACGACCACGCCGTCGATCAGGCTGTCCTGGAGGAAGTCGCAGCCCAGCCCGGTCGCACCGGTGTGGTGGATGTAGAGGTTCCGGAAGACGCCGCGTACCACGTACTGGAGCCCGAGGCCCTTGGCCAGGTAGTTGTACTGGGCCATGCCGACGCCGGAGCCGTCGATCTCGAAGTCGGCGAACGTGCAGTCGGCGATGTGCCGGTCCCGGTCCGCGCCGTGCTGCACGGTGGTCCAGAACGCCAGCGGGACCGGATCGCTCCGGTTGCCCTCGTTGCTGAGCAGGAACCGGGTCGCGGCGGACCCCGCGCCGATCAGCGACACGCCGCTGCGCCACACGGTGCCGGCGTCCCGGATCGAGTAGATGCCCGGCGGGCAGTAGATGACCCGGGCCCGGCCGTCGGCGGCGTACCCGTCACCGAGCCGTTCCACCAGGGCGGCCAGCGCCGGCTGGTCGTTGGTCACGCCGTCGCCGGTGAGCCCGAAGTCGAGGGCGTCGCACCACAGCGGCGCGCCGGCCACCGGCGTCAGCCGCTGCGGGACGGTCGTGGACAGGCCCTTGCGCGACACCGGCGGCTCCCCTCGGGCGGACGATCCGTGGCGGACCGCTTTCCCGCTGCCCGCCGGCCGTAACGCCGGGGGAGTGCCCTCAGGCGGCGCGGCTCAGGCGGCGGCGGTGACCGGCTGGCCGGCCGGCGCGGCGGCGGCCGGCGCGGGCGGGGCGGCCGGATGCCGCTCCCGGGTGGCCCAGAGCACGCCCAGGGTCGCCAGCAGCACCAGGCAGGCGCCGAGCATGTGCGCGGCGACCAGCACGGCGGGCAGGTGGGTGAAGTACTGGACGAAGCCGATCAGGCCCTGGCCCAGCTCGACCGCGACCAGCACCCCGGCGGCCCGGGCCGCCCGGGCGGCGCCCACCGCGTGGAACGCGAAGAGCAGCGCCACCGAGAGGCCGATCAGCAGGAACACCCCGTCGGCGTGCACCTGCGAGATCGCTTCCGGGTCCAGGCCGTTGCGGGCCGCGCCCTGGTCGCCCGCGTGGGGCCCGCTGCCGGTCACCCAGGTGCCGACCACCAGCACGGCCGCGCTGACCACGGTCGTGAGCAGGGCGAGGGTACGCAGCGACGCCGGCACGGTCGGGCGGACCGGCCCGTCCGGCTCGACGGTGCGCCGCCAGAGCGCGTACGCGGCGGCGATCACCGCCATCGAGGCGAGGAAGTGCAGCCCGACCACCCACGGGTTGAGGTTGGTGAGCACGGTGATGCCACCGACCACGGCCTGGGCGGGAATGCCGAACAGCACGCCGATCGCCAGCGGCAGCAGCCCGCGCGGGCGGGTCCGCTGGGCCAGCACGGCGAGCACCACGGCCAGCGCGATGATCCCCACGGCGAAGGTGAGCAGCCGGTTGCCGAACTCGATCGCCCCGTTGACGCCCATCTCGGGGGTGGCGATGTACGACTCGTCGGTGCACCGAGGCCAGGTGGGGCAGCCGAGCCCGGAGCGGGTGAGCCGGACACCCCCGCCGGTGACCACGATCGCCACGTTCGCGATGATCGAGGTGTACGCGAGGCGGCGCAGTAGCGTGGGGGAGACCGGGAACCGGGCGAAAGCCTTCACGGAGCGAATCCTACGCACCGTAGTTGATCCCGATCGGGTGACTCCGCCACCTCGGTGGTCGGGATCACCGGACCCCGGGTTTGCGGGGCTCCGGCGAATTACGTAACGTTGGCGTTGTGAAAAACGCGGCGGCGCTCTCCGGGCACCACCAGACGGCCGCCCCGGTCGTCAGCACCGCCGCGTCCACCGACCTCTCCACCCGTGACCGGGTCACCCAGCTGCTGCTGGAGCAGGGCGCGACGACCGCGGCCCAGCTCGGCACGGCGCTCGGGCTCAGCCCGGCCGCGATCCGCCGGCACCTCGACGCCATGCTCGCCGACGGCGACGTGGAGGCCCGCGAGCAGGTCGTGCGGGGCAGCCGGGGCCGGGGCCGACCGGCCAAGGTCTTCGTGCTCACCGAGGCGGCCCGGGTGCGCTGCGGCACCCACCACTACGACAACATCGCCACGGCCGCGCTGCGCTGGATCGCGCGCACCGGCGGCTCGCACGCCGTCGAGGCGTTCGCCGCCGAGCAGGTGACCGCGCTGGAGGAGCGCTGCCGCGCCGCCATGGAGGACGCCGGCGACGATCCCCTCGCCCGGGCGGAGGCGCTCGCCGGGGCGCTGACCGCCGAGGGTTACGCTGCCAACGCGTCCACGATCGCCTCCGGCGGCCAGCTGTGCCAGCACCACTGCCCGGTGGCGCACGTGGCCGCCGAGTTCCCCCAGCTGTGCGAGGCCGAGACCGCGGTGATCTCCCGTCTGGTCGGCACCCACGTGCAGCGCCTGGCCACCATCGCGCACGGCGACGGGGTGTGCACCACGCACATCCCCACCCAGCCGCGTGCCCAGTCCGGTAACACCGTCACCACTGTGAGGACAGATAGATGACCGAGCAGATCGTCCAGCCCCTGACCCAGGAGGAGCAGCTCGCCGCCCTCGGTCGCTACGAGTACGGCTGGGCCGACCCCGACGTCGCGGGGGCGGCCGCCCAGCGCGGCCTCAACGAGGCGGTGGTGCGGGACATCTCGGCCAAGAAGAACGAGCCGGCCTGGATGCTCGACCTGCGCCTGAAGGGCCTGCGGCTGTTCGGCCGCAAGCCGATGCCGGCGTGGGGCGCGGACCTCACCGGGATCGACTTCGACAACATCAAGTACTTCGTGCGGTCCACCGAGAAGCAGGCCACCAGCTGGGAGGACCTGCCCGAGGACATCAAGAACACCTACGACCGGCTGGGCATCCCCGAGGCGGAGAAGCAGCGGCTGGTCGCCGGCGTCGCGGCGCAGTACGAGTCCGAGGTCGTCTACCACAAGATCCGTGAGGACCTCGAGGAGCAGGGTGTCATCTTCCTGGACACCGACACCGCGCTGCGCGAGCACGAGGACATCTTCAAGGAGTACTTCGGCACGGTGATCCCGGTCGGCGACAACAAGTTCGCCGCCTTGAACACCTCCGTCTGGTCCGGTGGCTCGTTCATCTACGTGCCGAAGGGCGTGCACGTGGAGATCCCGCTGCAGGCCTACTTCCGGATCAACACGGAGAACATGGGCCAGTTCGAGCGGACGCTGATCATCGTCGACGAGGGTGCGTACGTGCACTACGTCGAGGGCTGCACCGCGCCGCTCTACTCCTCCGACTCGCTGCACAGCGCGGTCGTGGAGATCATCGTCAAGAAGAACGCCCGGTGCCGCTACACGACCATCCAGAACTGGTCGAACAACGTCTACAACCTGGTGACCAAGCGCGCCGTCTGCCACGAGGGCGCGACCATGGAGTGGGTCGACGGCAACATCGGCTCCAAGGTCACCATGAAGTACCCGGCGGTCTACATGACCGGCGAGCACGCCAAGGGCGAGGTGCTCTCGGTGGCCATGGCCGGCGAGGGCCAGCACCAGGACGCGGGCGCCAAGATGGTGCACGCCGCGCCGCACACCTCCTCGACCATCGTGTCGAAGTCGATCGCCCGGGGCGGCGGCCGCACCTCCTACCGGGGCCTGGTGCAGGTGCTGGAGGGTTCGCACAGCAGCCGGAGCACGGTCAAGTGCGACGCGCTGCTGGTCGACACCATCTCCCGCTCCGACACCTACCCCTACGTCGACATCCGTGAGGACGACGTGTCGATGGGGCACGAGGCGACCGTCTCCAAGATCAGCGACGACCAGCTCTTCTACCTGATGAGCCGGGGCCTGAGCGAGGACGAGGCGATGGCCATGATCGTGCGCGGCTTCATCGAGCCGATCGCCAAGGAGCTCCCGATGGAGTACGCCCTGGAGCTCAACCGCCTGATCGAGCTCCAGATGGAGGGCGCGGTCGGCTGACGCCGCCGCTCCCGCGTGGCGGGCCGGCAACCCCGGCCCGCCGCACCAGGCCCCGATCTCGTCGTCCCGGAACAGACAGACCAAGGAAGAGATGACTACCCAGGCTTCCGCGCCGCCCGCGACCAAGTCGCAGGCGCTCCGCTCGTACGACGTCGCCGACTTCCCGGCCCTCACGGGCCTGGAGGAGGAGTGGCGCTTCACCCCGCTCAAGCGCCTGCGTGGCCTGGCCGCCGGCGGGGCGCAGGCCGCGACCGGCACGGTCCGCCACGAGCACGGCGACCTGCCGGAGGGCGTCACCGTCGGCCGGATCGGCAGGGACGACCCGCGGGTGGGCAGCGTGCTCACCCCGTTCGACCGGATCAGCGCGCTGGCGTACGGCGGGGTCGACGAGGCGCTGCTGGTGCAGGTCGCCCGGGACGCCGTGGTCGAGGCGCCGGTGAGCCTGCGGGTGGTCGGCGGGGGCGCGGACGCGCTCGCCCTCGGCCACACCTTCGTCGAGGTGGGCCGGTTCGCCGAGGTGACCCTGGTGCTGGAGCACGTCGGGTCGGCCACCCTGGCCGACAACGTCGAGGTGTCGGTGGGCGACGGCGCGAAGCTCACCCTGGTCACGGTCGCCGACTGGGCCGAAGACGCGGTGCAGGCGCAGCACCTCAAGGTCAAGCTGGGCCGCGACGCCAAGGTGATCCACGTCCAGGTGAGCCTCGGCGGCGACCTGGTCCGGCAGTACACCTCGGTGGAGTACACGCAGCGCGGCGGCGAGGCCGAGCTGTACGGCGTCTACTTCGCCGACTCCGGCCAGCACCTGGAGCACCGGCAGCTGGTCGACCACACGGTGCCGGACTGCCGCAGCTACGTCGGCTACCGGGGCGCCCTGCAGGGCGACAGCGCGCACACCGTCTGGGTCGGTGACGTGCTGATCCGGGCCGAGGCGACCGGCACCGACACATACGAGATCAACCGGAACCTGCTGCTCACCGACGGCGCCCGGGCGGACTCGGTACCCAACCTGGAGATCGAGACCGGCGAGATCGCCGGCGCCGGGCACGCCAGCGCGACCGGCCGCTTCGACGACGAGCAGCTCTTCTACCTGATGGCCCGGGGCATCCCGGAGGGCGAGGCCCGCCGCCTGGTGGTCCGCGGCTTCTTCGCCGAGCTGATCAACAAGATCCCGGTCGAGGAGCTGCGCGAGCGGCTCGGCGACGCGATCGAGGCCCGCCTCGCCAAGGCCGGCGCCTGATGATCAAGATCTGCTCGACCGAGGACGTGCCCAAGGGCACCGCGATCAGCGCCGACGTCGACGGCACGCAGATCGCGATCGTGCACGGCGAGGACGACGCGTTCTACGCCGTGTACGACGAGTGCTCGCACGCCGCGGTGGCCCTGTCCGAGGGCGAGGTCGACGGGTGCACGCTGGAATGCTGGCTGCACGGATCCCGTTTCGACCTACGGACGGGTGAGCCCACCGGGCTGCCCGCCACCGAACCCGTTCCCGTCTATCCCGTCGAAGTCCGCGACGGCGACATCTACGTCAGCCTGACGCCGAGCAATGGAGTGACCCGCTGATGAGCACCCTGGAGATCCGCGACCTGAAGGTGTCGGTCAAGCTGCCCGAGGGTGAGCTCAAGCCGATCCTGGCCGGTGTCGACCTGACCGTGAAGTCGGGTGAGACCCACGCCATCATGGGCCCGAACGGCTCCGGCAAGTCGACCCTGGCGTACTCGATCGCCGGCCACCCCAAGTACGAGATCACCGGCGGCTCGGTGACCCTCGACGGCGAGGACGTGCTGGCCATGTCCGTCGACGAGCGGGCCCGCGCCGGCCTCTTCCTGGCCATGCAGTACCCGGTCGAGGTCCCCGGCGTCTCGGTGGCCAACTTCCTGCGCACCGCCAAGACCGCCATCGACGGCGAGGCGCCGAAGCTGCGCACCTGGGCCGGCGAGCTGCGCGGCGCCATGGAGAAGCTCCAGATGGACCCGGCGTTCGCCCAGCGCAACGTCAACGAGGGCTTCTCCGGCGGTGAGAAGAAGCGGCACGAGATCATGCAGCTGGAGCTGCTCAAGCCGCGCATCGCCATCCTCGACGAGACCGACTCCGGCCTCGACGTGGACGCGCTGCGCGTGGTCAGCGAGGGCGTCAACCGGGTGCGCGAAACCGGCGACACCGGCCTTCTGCTGATCACCCACTACACGCGGATCCTGCGCTACATCAAGCCCGACTTCGTGCACGTCTTCGTGGCCGGCCGGATCGTCGAGCAGGGCGGCCCGGAGCTGGCCGACAAGCTCGAGGAAGAGGGCTACGAGCGGTACGTCGCCGGGGCCGGCTCGGCGCGGGCCTGAGCACCGATGACCTCCATCGCGATCCCGTCGGGCATGCCGCAGTACGACGACGTGCCCCGCTACGACGTGGCGCGGGTGCGGGCCGACTTCCCGATCCTGGACCGGGAGGTCAACGGGCACCCGCTGGTCTACCTCGACAGCGCCAACACCTCGCACAAGCCGCGGCAGGTGCTCGACGTGCTCGCCGAGCACTACGCGATGCACAACGCCAACGTGTCGCGTTCGGTGCACACGCTGGGCACCGAGGCGACCGAGGCGTACGAGGGGGCCCGGGCGAAGATCGCCGCGTTCATCAACGCGCCCAGCGTGGACGAGGTGGTCTTCACCAAGAACTCCACCGAGGCGATCAACCTGGTGGCGTACGCGTTCTCGAACGCCTCGCTGCGCCCGGACGCCGACCCGCGGTTCCGCATCGGCCCGGGTGACGAGATCGTCATCTCCGAGATGGAGCACCACTCGAACATCGTCCCGTGGCAGCTCCTCGCGGAGCGCACCGGCGCGACCCTGCGCTGGTTCCCGGTGACCGACCACGGCCGGCTCGACGAGTCGGGGCTGGACGACCTGGTCACCGAGCGGACGAAGATCGTCTCGCTGGTGCACATGTCCAACATCCTCGGCACGGTCAACGCCACCGCGCGGATCACCCAGCGGGTCCGCGAGGTGGGCGCCCTGCTGCTGCTCGACTGCTCGCAGTCGGTGCCGCACCTGCCCATGGACGTGGTCGACTACGACGCGGACTTCATCGTCTTCACCGGCCACAAGATGTGCGGCCCGACCGGCATCGGTGTGCTGTGGGGTCGGGGCGAGCTGCTCGCCGCGATGCCCCCGGTGTTCGGTGGCGGCTCGATGATCGAGACCGTGTCGATGGCCCGCTCCACGTTCGCCGCGCCGCCGGCCCGGTTCGAGGCGGGCACCCCGCCGATCGCCGAGGCGGTCGCGCTCGGCGCGGCGGTCGACTACCTCACCGGGATCGGGATGCCGGCCATCCAGTGGCACGAGAAGGAGCTGACGGCGTACGCGCTGGACGCCCTCGCCACCGTGCCGGGGCTGCGCGTCTTCGGCCCGAACGTGCCGGTGGGCCGGGGCGGGACGATCTCGTTCGCGCTGGGCGACGTGCACCCGCACGACGTCGGGCAGGTGCTCGACTCGCTCGGTGTGCAGGTCCGGGTGGGGCACCACTGCGCCAAGCCGGTGTGCACCCGGTTCGGCGTGCCGGCCATGACCCGGTCGTCGTTCTACCTGTACACCACGACCGAGGAGATCGACGCGCTGGTGGCCGGTCTCGAGCAGGTGCGGAAGGTGTTCGACTGATGCAGCTCGACCAGCTCTACCAGGAGATCATCCTGGACCACTACAAGCACCCGCACGGCCGCGGCCTGCGGGACGCGACGGACCCGGTCGCCCGGGTCGGCGAGGCGCACCACGTCAACCCGACCTGCGGCGACGAGATCACCGTGCGGGTGACCACCGACGGCAAGGTGTTCACCGACATCTCGTACGACGGGATGGGCTGCTCGATCAGCCAGGCGTCGGCCAGCGTGCTGCACGAGCTGCTGCGCGGCCGGGCCGCCGACGACGCCGCCGTGGTGCACGAGGCGTTCGTCGAGTTGATGTCCGGGCGTGGCCAGGTCACGCCGGATGAGGACGTGCTCGGAGACGGGGTGGCGTTCGCGGGTGTCGCGCGCTACCCGGCCCGGGTGAAATGCGCGCTGCTGTCGTGGATGGCGTTCAAGGACGCCGCGGCACGCGCCGGGGTGGGCGTGAGCCCGGAGGTGAAGGCATGAGCAGCGAAGAGACCGCTCCGACGCCGGAGTCCGGCGCGGTGGCGACGGACGGCGCGGCGGCCGGTGGCAAGGCCGCGATCGACGCCATCGAAGAGGCGATGAAGGACGTCGTCGACCCCGAGCTGGGCATCAACGTGGTCGACCTCGGCCTGGTGTACGGCATCCACGTCGACGATCAGAACGTCGCCACGCTCGACATGACGCTGACCTCGGCGGCGTGCCCGCTGACCGACGTCATCGAGGACCAGGCCCGGCAGGCGCTGACCACCGGCCCGGGCGGCGGCCTGGTCGACGACATCCGGATCAACTGGGTCTGGCTGCCGCCGTGGGGCCCCGACAAGATCACCGACGAGGGCCGGGACCAGCTCCGCTCCCTCGGCTTCAACGTCTGACCGTTCCCCGGTCACCGTCGAGCGCGACACCCCCGCGGGTGCCGCGCTCGACCCGTTCCACCCCCCGAACCCGGCCTGACCGGCCGCCTGGCTCAGCGGTTGTCGCCGCTGCCGCCCAGCACGCCACGGTCCCGGCGGCTGGCCAGCTTGGCCAGGTTGGCCGCCGCGATGTCGTCCAGCGACAGGTCGAGGTAGTCGGCGAGCACCGCCAGGTACCAGAGCACGTCGCCGAGTTCCCGGGCGATGTCGGCCCGGTCGAGCCGCGACTCGTCGCTGTCCAGGTCCCGGACCCACTTCTTGAACTTCTCGGCGATCTCACCCGACTCGCCGACCAGGCCGAGCACCAGGTGGAGCAGCTCGTTCCTCTTGTCCCGTGGGGCGGCCGTACGGAGGGCGCCGCGCTGATACTCGTCCAGGTCCATGGCGGACCAGTATGCGTCCACCATCGCGGGCGGGAAACCCGGTGGCGGCCCGGGGGGAGGGGCGGGCACGATGGGCGCGTGATCGAGGCGTACCCGAAGCAGGTTCCTGTCCGTGCGGCCACCGCCGCGCGCCGACAGCGCACCCTGCCGCCGGCCGCCTCGACCCGCCGCCCACCGTCGTGACCGGGGCGTTCCTCGCCGGTCTGGTGGCCGGCTACGGCGTCGCCGTCCCGGTCGGCGCGATCGCGATCCTCATCCTCGGGCTCAGCGCCCGCACCGGCTTCCGGGTCGGCGCGGCCGCGGCGCTCGCCGTGGCCACCGCCGACGGGCTCTACGCGGCGGCCGCCGCGCTCGGCGGCGCCGGCCTGGCCGGGATCGTCGCGCCGGTCGCGGGCCCGCTGCGGGTGGTGGCCGCGCTGGTCCTGCTCGGCCTCGCCGGCCACGGGCTGTGGCGGACCTGGTCCGCCCGCCGGACCCGGGAGGTCGCGGAGGCGCCGGTGGGCCGGGGGCTGAACAGCCCCGGGCGCGCGTACGCGGCGCTGCTCGGCCTCACGCTGCTCAACCCGGCCACGGTCGTCTACTTCGCCGCGCTGGTGCTCGGCCGCCAGGACACCGCCGACCCGGACGTGGCCACCGCCGCGCTCTTCGTGGCCGGCGCCTTCCTGGCCTCGGCGAGCTGGCAACTGGTCGTCGCCGGTGGCGGCACCATGGTCGGCCGGGCGCTGGCCGGGCCGCGCGGTCGCCTGGTCACCGGCCTGGTCTCCAGCGCCCTGATCGCCGCGCTGGCCGTCGCCACCCTGCTGCCCGACTGAGCCGCTGGTGCCGTACGGTCGGGCGGTGACCAGCCGACCCGCAGCCGGGGGCGGCCGGTGGGTCGAGGTCGACCCGACCCGCGTCGCCCGCTGGGTCGAGGGCTTCGCCGACCGGCACGGCCCGCCCACCACCACCGTGGAGGGGTACGGCCTGCTGCTCACCGCCCCCGACGGGGCCACCGCCGAGCTGCACACGCCGCCCGGTGCCCCGGCCGCCGCCGACGTGCCCGGGTTCGTGGCCGCGGCCGGCGCGCCCCGCCGGCTCGGCCTGCTGCTGGCCCGCAAGGGCGCGGTGGCGGTCGGTGTCGCCGAGGGCGCCGAGCTGGTCGTCTCCAAGGTGGACACCCGGTACGTGCAGGGCCGCACCGCCGCCGGCGGCTGGTCCCAGCAGCGCTTCGCCCGGCGGCGCGACAACCAGGCCAAGGCGGCGCTGGGCGACGCGGCCGAGCTGGCCGTACGCCTGCTGTTGCCGGAGGCGGGGCGCCTCGCGGCCGTGGTCGGCGGTGGCGACCGGCGGGCCGTGGACACCGTGCTGGCCGACCGCCGGCTGGCCCCGCTCGCCGCCCTGCGCGCGGAGCGGCTGCTCGACGTGCCCGAGCCCCGCCACGCGGTGCTGGTCGGCGCGGTCGCCGCCGCCCGCGCGGTGCGGATCCTGGTCCGCGACCCGGCCCCCGACAGCGCCGGCTGAGCGCACCCATCGCCGGTGGTGCCCCGCCGACACGACGGGACCCCGGCGCCGGGGTGGTCGCCGGGGTCCGCGTGCGGTCGGTCGCGTGTTACAGGCTGCCGCCGAAGGTGTCGCAGGCCTTCGGGTCACCGGTGGAGAAGCCCTTGGTGAACCACTGCTTGCGCTGCTCGGAGGTGCCGTGGGTGAACTCGTCCGGGTTCACCGGCCGGCCGGAGCGCTGCTGGATCGCGTCGTCGCCGATCTTCTCGGCCGTGTCGATCGCCTGCTGGATGTCCTGGTCGGTGATGCTCTTGAAGATCTTCTGGCCCTGCTCGTCGGAGGTGCCGGTGGCGTTCTTCGCCCAGGCGCCGGCGTAGCAGTCGGCCTGGAGTTCCAGCTTCACCGACAGCGTGTTGGCGCTCTGCGGGTCGCGCTGCTGCTGGCGGCGCATCTGCGCCTCGGTGCCGAGCAGGTCCTGCACGTGGTGCCCGTACTCGTGGGCCAGCACGTAGGGCTGGGCGAACTCGCCCTCGGCGCCGAGCTGGTCGGCGAGCAGGCGGTAGAAGGTGAGGTCGATGTAGACGAGGTCGTCGGCCGGGCAGTAGAACGGGCCGACCCCGGAGTCGGCCGACCCGCAGCCGGTGCTCACGTTCTGGCTGAAGAACACGGTCTTCGACGGCTTGTACTGGTCGCCGAACACCTCCGGCAGGGCGGTCCGCCAGTACGCCTGGATCGAGTTGACGTAGAGCGTGTTGCGGCAGTCGAGCTGCTTCAGCGCGTCGTCCGCGGAGCACTTCTGCTCCAGCGAGGTGTTGTCGCCCTGCTCGGACCCGCCGCCGTTGGTGGCCGCGTTCAGCCCGAAGCCGCCGCCCACCAGGGCGACCAGGACGGCGATGATGATGCCCACGATTCCGCCCCGGCCACCGCCGATCGGGATCGGTATGCCCATCCCGCCGCCTCCGCCGGACCCTCGCCGGTCATCCACCTGGCTGGTGTCGACCCGCGCGTTCTCGTTCAGCTCCATGTTGACCCCGATCACCGATTAGTCCGTATGTGGTGGTTGCGGTACCGGACCGGGTCCGGACGAGGTTTTCGGTACCCGATGATCTTGCGCGGTAATCCGGCGGGCCGGCCGGGGAGCGCCCGGTACAATTGGCTCGTGCTGCGCTGCGAAGGCTGAACGGCCCCGCGCCGACGGGAACTGATGACCCGCCGGCGCTTTCGCGTGCCCTGAGTCAGCCCTTCGTCGAACCCCGAGAGCGAGTACCCCGACATGATCAACGCCACCGGCCTGGAGCTGCGCGCCGGTTCCCGGATCCTGCTGTCCGACACCACGCTGCGGGTGCAGCCGGGTGACCGGATCGGCCTGGTCGGCCGCAACGGCGCCGGCAAGACCACCACCCTCAAGGTGCTGGCGGGGGAGGGGCAGCCGTACGCCGGGCAGATCGACCGGCGCAGCGCCATCGGCTACCTGCCGCAGGACCCGCGGACCGGCGACCTGGAGGTCACCGGCCGGGACCGGGTGCTCTCCGCCCGCGGGCTGGACGTGCTCATGGCGCAGATGAAGGAGCTGGAGGAGAAGCTCGCCGAGGGCGTCGACGACGAGAGGCTGGTCCGCCGCTACGGCGCGCTGGAGGACCAGTTCGCCTCCCTGGGCGGCTACGCGGCCGAGGCCGAAGCGGCCCGGATCTGCGCGAACCTCGGCCTGCCCGACCGCGCCCTGACGCAGACCATCGGCACCCTCTCCGGCGGTCAGCGCCGCCGCATCGAGCTGGCCCGGATCCTGTTCCGCGACGCCGGCGAGAACGGCGGCGGCATCCTGCTGCTCGACGAGCCGACCAACCACCTCGACGCCGACTCGATCACCTGGCTGCGCGGGTTCCTCGGCAACCACAAGGGCGGCCTGATCGTGATCTCCCACGACGCGTCCCTGCTGGAGGCGGTGGTCAACAAGGTCTGGTTCCTGGACGCCACCCGCTCCGTGGTCGACGTCTACAACCTGGGCTGGAAGGCGTACCTGGAGGCGCGGGAGACCGACGAGCGGCGCCGCCGCCGGGAGCGGGCCAACGCCGAGAAGAAGGCCGGCGCGCTCATGGCCCAGGCGGACAAGATGCGGGCCAAGGCCACCAAGACCGTCGCCGCGCAGAACATGGCCCGGCGGGCGGAGAAGCTGCTGTCCGGCCTGGAGGACGTGCGGGTCGCCGACAAGGTGGCGAAGGTGCGCTTCCCCACCCCGGCGCCGTGCGGCAAGACCCCGCTCACCGCCTCCGGCCTGTCCAAGTCGTACGGGTCGCTGGAGATCTTCACCGACGTGAACGTGGCGGTGGACCGTGGCTCCCGGGTGGCGATCCTGGGTCTCAACGGCGCCGGCAAGACCACCCTGCTGCGGATGCTCGGCGGCCTGCTCGAACCGGACACCGGCGAGGTGCGCCCCGGGCACGGCCTGCGGCTCGGCTACTACGCCCAGGAGCACGAGACGCTGGACGTGGAGCGGACCATCCTGGAGCACATGCGCAGCGCCGCGTCGGACCAGACCGACACCGACCTGCGCAAGATCCTCGGTGCGTTCCTCTTCTCCGGCGACGACGTGGACAAGCCGGCCGGGGTGCTCTCCGGCGGTGAGAAGACCCGGCTGGCCCTGGCCACTTTGGTCTGCTCCGGCGCCAACGTGCTGCTGCTGGACGAGCCGACGAACAACCTCGACCCGGTCAGCCGCGAGCAGGTGCTGGACGCGATCGCCCGCTACCCGGGCGCCATCGTGCTGGTCACCCACGACCCGGGCGCGGTGCTGGCCCTCAAGCCCGACCGCGCCATCCTGCTCCCCGACGGGGACGAGGACGCCTGGTCCGACGACCTCCTGGAACTGGTCGAACTCGCCTGACCCCGCTCAGGGGAGCAGGCGGGGCAGGACGCCGGAGGTGGCCAGGATGACCACGCCGAGGGCGATGAAGACGGCCGGCACCAGCCAGTGGCCGGCGCGGCCCACCAGGGACACCACCCGCGGGTGGTTGCCGAGCAGCGCGGCGGCCGCGCACCAGACGGCCACCAGGGCGGCGAAGACCAGGAGCCAGACCAGGCCGGTGGCCGGGTCGAGCGCGCGGAACACCGGCACGTAGACGGCGATGTTGTCGGCGCCGTTGGCCACCGTCACCCCGGCCACGCCGAGCAGGCTGCCGACCACGGCCGGCGGCTCGTCGCCGTCGCCCCGGCGGGCCAGCAGGGCGCGGACGCCCAGCGCGATCGGCAGCAGCCCGAGCAGGCCGGTCCACGGGTCGGGCACCACCAGCAGGCCGGCGGCGACCACCACGGCGACCCCGACGAGCGCGCCGATGCCCGCGTACTGGCCCGCGACGATCTGCCAGGGGCGGGGCCGTCCGGTGCCGCGGGCGGCCACGAAGAACACGGTGAGCACGACGATGTCGTCGATGTTGGTGGCGGCGAAGACGCCCGCGGCGGCGGCCGCCGCGGCCAGCAGGTCGATCACCCGAGGAGCGTACGGCTCGGCCGGCTGGTCGGCCTCTCATGATCCGGCCGGCCGACGCCGGCTGGGCCGGTCAGAAGGATCACTCTATCGGGAAGCTGACATTGCATAGCGTGTCGGTTGGCGAATAGTTGATATCTGGCGCATGATCGTCCGAGGCGGTCTAATAGGTGGGACCGTATCCGAACCGCACAGTCTGGGACGTGAGGAATCAGCATGGCAGCCACCGGCACAGCCACCAGCACTGAGAAGGGTCGCCGGATCGTCGGGGCCGAGCGGCAGACGCTCGCCAAGGACCTGGTAAAGCGGTACACCTCGGGTGAGAGCATCCGTGCGCTCGCGGCCTCGACCGGCCGTTCCTACGGGTTCATCCACCGGGTGCTCACCGAGTCCGGGGTGCAGCTGCGGCAGCGTGGCGGCGCCCGGCGCCGCAAGAAGGCGTGACCCGCCCCCCAGCGTCGTCCATCAGCGCTGTGCTCCGGGTGGTCCGGTGACCGCCGAGACGACCGGAGTGCGACTCGACTGCGACGGGCCGGTCGCGACGGTGACGTTGTGCCGGCCCGACGTGCTCAACGCCCAGACCCCGGCCATGTGGCGCGCGATGAGCGACTTCTCCCGGGAGCTGCCCGGCGACGTCCGGGTCGTGGTGGTGCGTGGTGAGGGGCGGGCCTTCTCCGCCGGCCTCGACCTCTCGGTCGCCGGCTCCTCCGGCCCGGGCTCCTTCGCCGAGCTGTCCACCCTGCCCGAGCAGGAGTGCGCCGACCGGATCGCCGAGTACCAGGGCGGCTTCACCTGGCTGCACCGGCCCGACGTCATCTCGATCGCCGCCGTGCAGGGCCACGCCATCGGCGCCGGCTTCCAGCTCGCCCTCGCCTGCGACCTGCGGGTGCTCGCCGAGGACGCCCGGCTCTCCATGGCCGAGGTGACCCTCGGCCTGGTTCCCGACCTGGCCGGCACGAAGCGCCTCGCCGAGCTGGTCGGCTATTCCCGCGCGCTGGAGATCTGCGCCACCGGCCGCCGGATGGACGCCGCCGAGGCGGACCGGATCGGCCTGGCCACCCTCGTCGTCCCGACCGGGGACCTCGACGGCGCGGTGCGCGACCTGACGGCCGGTCTGCTGGCCAACAACCGCGACGCGATCGTGGAGATCAAGGCGCTGCTCGCCGGCGCGGGCGGGCGCAGCCACGCCGAGCAGCAGCGCGCCGAGCGGGAGGCACAGACCCGGCGGATCCGCGACCTGGCCGGGCGGGGCGAATAGTAAGGACCGTTCGGGAAGATCCGGGTTACTCGCGAGGTTGTCGTAGTCGTCAGGAGAATTGATCCCGACGGTCCACGGCTGCCGACGACCCGGAGGTGACGAGTGTCCAACCCCATGGGCGGTGCCGGCATGGGCGGCTGGAGCATGCTCCGGTCGATGCGCAACCGCGACGAGATCTCCACCCACCAGCTCAAGCGCGGCACGGCGCGGCGGATCGTCGCGTTCGCCCAGCCCTACCGGCGCGACATCATCGTCTTCCTGGTCACCGTGGTGATCGCGGCGGTGATCGGGGTGGCCACCCCGCTGCTCGCCGGTGACGTCATCGACGCGATCGCCGGCCGCGGCCCCGACGCGGGCGCCACCGTGGTCCGGCTCGCGCTGATCATCGCGGTGCTGGCCGTGGCCGACGCGCTCTTCTCGCTGGCCCAGCGGTGGTATTCGGCGCGGATCGGCGAGGGCATCATCCTCGACCTGCGCACCCGGGTCTACGACCACGTGCAGCGGATGCCGCTGCAGTTCTTCACCCGCACCCAGACCGGCGCGCTGGTCAGCCGGCTCAACAACGACGTGCTGGGCGCCCAGCGGGCGTTCACCTCGACGCTGTCCGGCGTGGTCAGCAACGTCATCCAGCTCGTGCTGACCGCCGGGGCGATGCTCATCCTGTCCTGGCAGATCACCGTGCTGGCGCTGGTGCTGCTGCCCATCTTCATCATCCCGGCCCGCCGGGTCGGCCGGCGGCTGGCCGAGATCACGCGCGAGTCGTACAACCTCGACGCCAAGATGAACGCGACGATGACCGAGCGGTTCAACGTCTCGGGCGCCCTGCTGGTCAAGCTCTTCGGCTCGCCCGAGGTGGAGGCGACCCGGTTCGCCGGCCGGGCCGAGCGGGTCCGCGACATCGGCATCCAGTCGGCCATGTACTCGCGCACCTTCTTCGTGGCCATGCTGCTCGTCGCCTCCCTCGCCCAGGCGCTCACCTACGGGCTCGGCGGCTGGCTCGCCGTCACCGGTGCGGTCAGCGCCGGCACGGTGGTCAAGCTGGCGCTGCTGCTCACCCGCCTCTACGGCCCGCTCACCGCGCTCTCCAACGTCCGGGTCGACGTGATGAGCGCGCTGGTCTCGTTCGACCGGGTCTTCGAGGTGCTCGACCTGCGCCCCGGCATCGAGGAGAAGCCCGACGCCCGGCCGGTGCCCCGGGGCAACGGCCGCGTCGAGTTCCGCGACGTCCGGTTCCGCTACCCGAGTGCCGCCGAGGTCTCGCTGGCCTCCCTGGAGGAGGTCGCCGCGCTCGACCGCACGGTCAACGAGCCGGTGCTCAAGGGCGTCTCGTTCGCCGTCGAGCCCGGCCAGATGGTGGCCCTGGTCGGCCCCTCCGGCGCCGGCAAGTCGACGCTGTCCATGCTGATCTCCCGGATCTACGACGTGAGCGACGGCCAGGTGCTCGTCGGCGGGGTCGACGTGCGGGACGCCACCCTCGCCTCGCTCCGCGACGAGATCGGCGTGGTCACGCAGGATTCGCACCTGTTCCACGAGACCATCCGGGAGAACCTGCGCTACGCCAAGCCGGACGCCACCGACGACGAGATCTGGGCCGCGCTGGCCGGGGCGCAGGTCGCGGACCTGATCCGCGCCCTGCCCGACGGGCTGGACACCACGGTCGGCGAGCGCGGCTACCGCTTCTCCGGCGGCGAGAAGCAGCGCATCGCCATCGCCCGGCTGCTGCTCAAGGCCCCGTCGATCGTGATCCTGGACGAGGCCACCGCGCACCTCGACTCGGAGAGCGAGGCGGCCGTGCAGCGGGCGCTGTCGGTGGCGCTGACCGGGCGCACCGCGCTGGTCATCGCGCACCGGCTCTCCACGGTCCGCGACGCCGACCAGGTCCTCGTCCTCGACGAGGGGCGGATCGTCGAGCGCGGCCGGCACGACGAGCTGGTCGCGGTCGGCGGCCTCTACGCCGAGCTCTACCGCACCCAGTTCGCGGTCACCGACTCGCCGGCCCCCTACCAGGAGCCGGAGCAGCCGGAGCCGGTGGTCACCACCGTGCCCGTCGGCACCTACGTGGCGCAGGAGGCGCTGCCGCCGGCCGCCTCCAACTGACCGCCGCCGGAAAATCCGCCGCGCGGGCTTGACCCTGACGCAGCGTCAACCCTCCATGCTGGCTGCCATGAACATCCCGACAACACCTCAGGTCGAACCGCCCGCGATACAGGTGCGGGGCCTGGAAAAGTCGTTCAAGCAGCTCACGGTGCTGCGCGGCGTGGACGTCGACGTGGCACGGGGCAGCATCTTCGCCCTGCTCGGCTCGAACGGGGCGGGCAAGACCACGGTGGTGAGGATCCTCTCCACGCTGCTCAGGGCCGACGCCGGGACCGCCCGGGTCAACGGCTTCGACGTCGCGACACAGGCCGCCGACGTACGCGAGTCCATCAGTCTCACCGGGCAGTTCGCGGCGGTCGACCAGATCCTCACCGGGCGGGAGAACCTCGTCCTGGTCGCCCGGCTGCGGCACCTCAAGGACCCGGGCGCGATCGCGGACGACCTGCTGCGGCGCTTCTCGCTGACCGAGGCGGGCGCCCGGAGGGTGGCGACGTACTCCGGCGGCATGCGCCGGCGTCTGGACATCGCGATGAGCCTCATCGGGAACCCGCCGGTCATCTTCCTCGACGAGCCGACGACCGGGCTGGACCCGGAGGCGCGCATCGAGGTGTGGGAGGCCGTCCGGGAACTCGCCCGGGGCGGCACGACCGTGCTGCTCACCACCCAGTACCTCGACGAGGCGGAGCAGCTCGCCGACCGGATCGCGATCCTCCACGAGGGCCGGATCCTCGTGAATGGCAGCCTCGACGAGCTGAAGCGGCTCCTCCCACCCGCCGAGATCGAGTACGTCGAGAAGCAGCCGACCCTCGAGGACGTCTTCCTCACCCTCGTCGGCGCCGGAAAGGACAAGGCAGCGCGATGAACAAGCACTTCCTCGGCGACACCGCCGTCCTCCTGGGCCGCTCGCTGCGCCACATCGCCCGCAGCCCGGACACCATCATCACGACCGCGATCATGCCGATCGCCTTCCTGCTGCTGTTCGTCTACGTCTTCGGCGGTGCGATCGAGACCGGGTCCGACTCGTACGTGAACTACCTGCTGCCCGGCATCCTGCTCATCACGATCGCCTCGGGCATCTCCTACACCGCCTACCGGCTCTTCCTGGACCTGCAGGGCGGCATCTTCGAACGGTTCCAGTCCATGCCGATCGCGCGGTCCGCTGTGCTGTGGGCGCACGTCCTGACCTCGCTGGTCGCCAACCTGATCTCGCTCGTGGTCGTGATCGGGGTCGCCCTGCTCATCGGCTTCCGCACCGGTGCGGGCGTGCTGGCGTGGCTCGCGGTCGCCGGCATCCTGCTCCTGTTCACCCTGGCGCTGACCTGGATCGCGGTGATCCCCGGCCTCACCGCGAAGTCGGTCGACGGCGCCAGCGCGTTCTCCTACCCGCTGGTCTTCCTGCCGTTCATCAGCTCCGCCTTCGTGCCCACCGGGTCCATGCCCGGCCCGGTGCGCGCGTTCGCCGAGCACCAGCCGGTGACCTCGATCGTCAACGCGATCCGGGACCTGTTCACCCAGCAGCGGGTCGGCACCGACATCTGGATCGCCCTCGCCTGGTGCGTCGGCATCCTCGTCGTGGCCTACGTGTTCGCCGGCATCTCCTACCGTCGCAAGATCTCCTGACCCGGCGCCGGGCGGTGGAGGGCAGGATCAGGGCATGCTGACGATCGGTCAACTGGCGGCGTACGCCGGCGTCACGGTGCGGGCGGTGCGGCACTACCACCAGATCGGGCTGCTGCCCGAGCCGGAGCGGGACGCCTCCGGTTACCGGCGGTACGGGGCGACGGCGGTCGTGTCGCTCATCAAGATCCGCACCCTCGCCGACGCCGGCGTTCCGCTGTCACGGATCAGCCGGATGCTCGACGCTGACCCGGCGGCCTTCGCCGACGCGGTCCGGCGGATCGACGACCACCTGTGCCAGGAGATCGAACGGCTGGAGACCAGCCGCAAGCAGATCGCGCAGCTCACCGCCGGGCACAGCCTGGCGCTCCCGCCGGAGGTGGTCGCCTACCTCGATCGGCTCCGGGACATCGGAGCGTCGGAGCGGATGGTGGAGGCCGAGCGGAACGGCTGGATCCTGGTCGCGGCCCGGTGGCCCGATCAGGTCCGCGAGTGGATCCCCGCGAAACTCGCGCAGCTCGACGACCCGCAACTCGTCCGGCTCTACCGGGTGCTGTCCGAGATCTTCGACAGCGACACGGGCGACGAGTCGCTCCTGGCGGAGGCCGCCGACATCCTGGCGGCCCTGGCCGAGCAGGCGTACCGGTCCGGTGACCTCGTCGTCGGCGAGGAGGCGCACGACGATCTGCCGTACGACCTGCTGGACGCGCTCGCCGTCGAGACCGACCCGCGGGCCGAGCGGCTGGTGGAGCTGATGCGCGACCGTGGCTGGACCGGTTGGAACCGGATGGAGCGGCTGCCGGAGCGGCCGGACTGACCGCGGCTTAGCCGGCGACCGCGGCCCGCAGCTCACCGAACGCGGCGCCGAGCGTCTCCGGGGTGAAGTGCGCGTTCAAGCCGCTCGGGTTGGGCAGCACCCACAGGCGGGCCGCCGCGAGCGGTTCCGGCTGCGGCCCGAAGCCCGCCTTCGGCCGGGCGAACCCGATCCGGTACGCGGTCACGCCGACCACCGCGACCCAGCGCGGCCGGTAGCGCGCCACCTTGGCGGTCAGCTCCCGCGCGCCCGCGACCAGCTCCTCGGCGGTCAGCTCGTCGGCGCGGGCGCTGGCCCGGGCCACCATGTTGGTGATGCCCAGCCCGAGGCGGGGCAGCTCGTCCTGCTCGCTGGGGTGCAACTGCCGCGGGGTGAAGCCGCCCCGGTGCAGCGCGGGCCAGAACCGGTTACCCGGGCGGGCGAAGTGCCAGCCGGTGGCCGCCGACCACAGGCCCGGGTTGATCCCCACGAACAGCACGTCCAGCCCCGGCGCGATCAGATCCGGCAGCAGTTTGTCGGCCGCCTCCGCGAGCTGCTCTTTCGTCGGCCGGGGATACCGGCGCGTGGCGGCCGCCGGGTCCGGCCCGGCCACCGCGGCCGGCGCCGGGTCCGGCTCGGCCGCCCCGGGCCGGGTGGCGCCGGGCGCAGGCGCCCCGGGCCGGCCGTCCCCGGGTCGACGCCGTCGCCCGTCCCTCGGCTCGCGGGTCACAGGCCGCGCAGCGCGCCGCCGTCGACCGGCACGGTCACCCCGGTGACGTAGCCGGCGGCGGGGGAGAGCAGGAAGGCGGCCACCCGGCCGAACTCGGCGGGGTCGCCGAAACGGCCCAGCGGGATCGACGCCTCGGCCTCGGCGCGGGCCCGCTCCGCGTCGCCGCTCGCGGCCAGCAGCTCCTGGTTGCGGTCGGTCATGATCCGCCCCGGCAGCAGGCTGACCACGCGGACGCCGCGGGGGCCGTGCTCGTCGGCCAGGTCCTTGGCGACCCCGGCCAGGCCGGGGCGCAGGCCGTTGGAGATGCCGAGCCCGGGCAGCGGGCCGCGGACCGAGGTGGACAGCACCAGCCCGACGGCGCCCCCGTCGGTGAGCGCGGCGGCCACCGTGCGCGCGGTGCGGACGCTGCCCAGGAAAACCGTCTCGAAGGACTCCCGCCACTGCTCGTCGGTGATCTGGGCGGCGGTGCCCCGGGGCGGGCCGCCGACCGAGATCAGCGCCCCGTCGAGCCGGCCGAACCGCTCGCGTGCCGCCGCGACGAGCCGCTCCGGGGTGCCCGGGTCGGTGAGGTCGGCGGTCAGCCCGATCGCCCGCTCCGGCCCGCCGAGCGCCTCGACGGCGGCGGCGACCCGCTCCGGGGCCCGGGACGAGATCACCACACGGGCACCGTCGGCCACGAGCTGCTCGGCGGTGGCGAAGCCGAGGCCGCCCGAGGCGCCGGTCAGCACGTACACCCGGTCGGCGAGTCCGAGATCCATACCGTCGATCCTGCCGTACCCCGGCAGCGCCTGCCACCCGCTCTCAGCGCGACGCGGGCCGGAGCAGGCGTACCCGGCCGGCGAGCTGGGCCGCGACGGCGCCGCCGGCCCAGGCGACGGCCGGCAGCCGGCGGGGCCGGGGGGCGGTGCGGCCGTCGTAGCGGCTCGCCGCCTCGCGGGCGGCCAGCTCCTCCGCGCCCAGCGGCGGCAGCGTGCCCCGGTCGCGCAGCTCCCGGGCCAGGTCCCAGCCGTCGCGCAGCGAGCCGTTGGTGGGCCGACCGGCCGCCCAGCCGGCGAAGGTGGCCGGCCAGGCGTCGCCGAGGCCGGCGGCCAGCAGCGGCCAGTGCCGGGCCACGTCGCCGGCCCGCTTGCGCAGCAGCGCCCGCCGGGCCGCCTCCACCGGCGCGGCGGCGAACCCGGGCGGCAGCGGCCCGCCGGCCACCAGCGCCGCGACCAGCGCCGCCTGCCGCCCGGCCAGGCCCCCGCCGGTCACGTGACCACCGGGTACGAGGAGGCGGCGGCCAGGGCGTCCAGCTCGCCGCGCAGCTCGTCGGCGGGCGGGTAGTGGCCGTCGCGTTCCAGCAGCAGCGCCGGGGGCCGGCGGCGGTCGCACAGCTCCCGGACCAGGTCGAGCACCTCGGCGGGGACCGGGTCGGTGTGCGTGTCGTGGTAGAAGCCGCCCTGCTCGGCGCCGCCGGCCACGTGCACGTAGGCGATCCGGTCCAGCGGCAGCCGGTCCAGCAGGGCGGCCGGGTCGCCGCCCCGGTTGCGGGCGTTGGCGTGCACGTTGGCGACGTCGAGCAGCAGCAGCGCCCCGGTGGCGTCGAGGATCTCGGTGAGGAAGTCCGCCTCGTCCAGCTCGTCGTCCGGCCAGTCGAACAGGGCGGCGATCGGCTCCAGGGCCAGCGGCACCGTCAGCTCCGCCTGCGCCCGGCGCACGTTGGCCACCACCGCGGCCACCGCCTCCCGGCTGCGCGGCAGCGGCAGCAGGTGACCGGCCTCCAGGCCGCCGGCCCGGACGAACGCGATGTGCTCGCTGACCAGCGGCGCGTCCAGCGCCGCGGCCACACCGGCCAGGTGCGCCACCCGGCCCGGGTCGACCGGCTCCGCGCCGCCGAGGGAGAGCTTCACCCCGTGGGGTACGACCGTGACGCCCCGCCCGCGCAGCTCGGCGAGGCCGTCGGGGAGCGGCCCGGCCGGAGCGACCGTCTCGGCGACCACCTCGACGAAGCGCAGCCCGGGCAGGCCGGCCACGAAGCCGGCGATCTCCGCCCGCCACCCGATGCCCACACCGGACGGTCCGGCCGTCATCCGCCGCACCCGCCACCGCCGCCGCAGCCGCCACCGCCCCCGCAGGAGCTGCCCCCACCGCACGAGCTGCCGCCCCCGCAGGAACTGCCACCTCCGCAGGAACTGCCCGAGCTGCCGCCGGACCCCATGGCCTGGCGCTGGATCTCGGCCTGCTCGGAGAATCCGGGGTCCATGCTCCAGAGGGTGGCCGTGCCGAACAGCGCGACGCCCATGGCCGCGTCGGACGGGCCGTAGGTGGCGTACGCGGGCGCGGCGGAGGGACGCAGCCAGGTGTGCTGGCGGCGCAGCTCGCGCAGCGCCCGGTCGGCCGCGCGGGTGCGCCAGGGCACCCGGTTGAGCAGGATGAACGCGATGAACAGCGGCACCAGGGTGAGCATCAGCCAGCCGACGGGCCGGCTGTTGGACATGCCGACGAAGGCCCGGACGAAGCCGAGCGCGAGCAGGGCCCCGACGAGCAGCGCGCCGCGGCGCAGCATCGCCCGCCGTTCCGTGTCCAGTGCCAGGCCGCGGCGCACGAGGGCGTCGCGCAGCTCGTCGAGGGCGCGCCGGACCCACTCGTCCTGGCCCAGCTCCCGGGAGCGCAGGCCCCGGTGGGCCGCGTGGTGGATGGCCTGGTCCAGCGGGGTGACCCCGGCGGGCAGCGGGCCGCCGGTGGTGAGCCGCCGGTCGGGGCGTACGCCGACCGCGCCGGCGCTGCGGAGCCCGCCGAGCGCGGTCCAGACGGCGAGCTGGTCGCCCCCGTTGAGGTACGCCACCTGCTGCGGGCCGAGCGGCCCACCGTCGTGGACGGGGGTGCCGGCCAGCGCGCGCCAGCGGTACGCCACGGCGCCGACGACCAGCACGACGGCCGCCACGAGGTACCAGCGGAGGAAGACGGGGCCGGGGACGCCCCAGGTGTCGCCCGCGAGGACTGTCATGCTCTGCTCCTGTCGCGAGGGGTCGCGGCTCATTGTGGAGCAGGCCCGCCAGGGGTGATCTCCCCGAGCGGTCGAGTTACCGGACCGAGATCCGCGGCCGGTCAGTGCCGGCGGACGGCCTCCTCGACCAGGTCGAGCACCCGGCCCAGGTCACCGGCGGGACGGCCCATCGCCAGGTGCAGCACCAGCCCGTCGTACGCCAGCTCCAGGAACTGGGCCAGCACGTCGATCGGCACGTCGTCGCGGAGCACCCCGGCCTCCCGCTGGCGGAGCAGGCGCTCCCGGGTGGCCTCGGCGATCGCGGCCGAGCGTTCCGCCCAGCGCCGGGCGAACGCGGGGTCGGTGCGCAGGCGCCGGGAGACCTCGAGCTGGCTGCCGAGCCAGCCGGTGGTGTCCGGGGAGACCGCCCCGGCCAGCAGGTCCCGCATCACCTGGACCAGGCCGTTGCGGGCCACGGTCTCGACCATGATCGCGGCGTCGTCCTCGGCCACGGCGAGGAAGAGCGAGTCCTTGTCCCGGAAGTGGTGGAAGATCGCGCCCCGGGAGAGCCCGGTGGCCTCCTCCAGCCGCCGGACGGTGGCACCCTCGTAGCCGTGCCGCGCGAAACAGGCCCGTGCGGCGCCGAGGATCTCCTGCCGGCGCGCGTCGAGCTGGTCCTGGCTTACTCTGGGCACGACACGATCGTTCCAGGTGGAACCGGTCGATGCAAACCGTACGTACGGCTTGAGATGCGGTTTCGCATGATCGACCCGGCCGGCTGCGCCGGTTACGATCCTCCGGTGACCGAGGCCGTGCCCCTGCCCACCCGCCCGCTGACCGTGGCCACCGTGCAGGCCGAGCCCGTCCCGGGTGACGTCGCCGGCAACGCCGCCCTGGCCGCCCGCCTCGTCGTCCGGGCCGCCGGCGCCCGGGTGGTGGTGCTGCCCGAGCTGTTCCTGCCCGCGTACCACCCGCCGACCCTGGGGGCCGACCCGACCGGCACCGACGTGGCCGCCGACCCCGAGGGCCGGGTCGACGACGCGCGGCTGGACCCGCTGCGCGCGGCCGCCCGCGACGGCGGGGCCAGCGTGGTGATCGGTGCGGCGGTCCGCCACCCCGACCGGCGGCGCACCATCTCCTCCCTGCTGGTCGACCCGACCGGCACGGTCACCGCCGCGTACGACAAGCAGCAGCTCTGGAGCAGCGAGCGCGAGCTGTTCGACGCCGGCCGGCGGGGCGCCTCGCTCCTGCTCGACGGCTGGCTGCTCGGCCTCGGCATCTGCTACGACGGCTGCTTCCCGGAGCACGGCCGGGCCGCCGCGGTCGCCGGCGCGCACGGCTACCTCTGCCCGAGTGGCTACCTGGCCGGCTCCGAGCACCGCCGCGACCTCTACTACGCCGCGCGCGCCCTGGACAACACCATGTTCGTGGTCTTCGCCAACGCCGTGGGCGGCGCGGACCCGTGGCGGTTCAACGGCGGCGCCGCCGTCTACGAGCCGGAGGGCCGGCCCCTGGCCCGGGGCGCGGACACCGGCGAGGACGTGCTGGTGGCGACCCTCGACCCGGCCGCCCTCGGCGCCACCCGCGCCGCACACACGATGCTCACCGACCGGCTGCCCGATCAGGGGCTCGCCCGAACGACGCTCGTCGGGTGACGGACGGCGTGGTGCCCTCGGGCCTGTCGGTCGCGCACCCCGTCCCGTAGGGTTCCCGAGTGCCGTTGCTCCTGCTCGATCTGGACAACACCCTGCTCGACCGCGAGGGGCCGTTCCGCGCCTGGGGTGAGCGGTTCCTGGACAGCATCGGCGCTCCGCCCAGCGACATCGAGTGGTTGCTCTCCGTCGACGCCGACGGCCTGACCGACCGCTGGGACGTCGCCGACGCGATCCGCGACCGCTACGACGTGCGCATCCCCTCGATCGACCTGGTGGAGGAGCTGCACGACGGCGTGGTGGCGTTCACCCGGCTGGACCCGCTGGTGGCCTGCGCGCTGCAAATCGCCGACGACGCCGGCTGGGTGCCGGTGGTGGTCACCAACGGCACGTCCCGCCAGCAGGACGCGAAGATCCGCCGGACCGGGCTGGACCGCTACATCGCCGACTGGGTGATCTCCGAGGAGGCCGGGGTCAGCAAGCCCAATCCGCGGATCTTCGCGCTGGCCGCCCAGCGGGCCCGGATGCCGCTGCGCGGGGCCTGGGTGATCGGTGACAGCCCGGAGGCGGACATCGGCGGCGCGACCGCGGTCGGGCTGCCCAGCGTCTGGCTGCACCGGGGACGCCGTTGGTCGGACACCCGGTTCGCGCCCACCCGCACGGTGGACGGGCTGATCGCCGCGGTGGCCGCCGTCCTGGCCGGCTGAGCGGAAATTCGGTTGACCCGCCCGGGGCCGCCGGTGACCATGGTGCGGCGCGAGGGCGCAGCCGGGCGGTGCCCGGTCGAGGAGAGGAGGTCGGTCATGGCCGTCTTTGCGGGGTCCCACCACCTGCCTCCACCAGCCTCGATCGAAGGACCGATCCACCCGTGCGCGATCACGACTTCCCGGCGCCGCAGCGCCGTGGCCGCGGCAAGAGCCGTTTTGACGACGACGAACCCACCTTCCTGAAGCGGGGCCGGCACGCCGAGCCGGTCCTCACCGACCCCGACGCCGAGCCGGACGCGGAGGACAGCTGGTCCTCCTGGGACCTGGCCGTGCACGGGCCGGAGCCCCACCCGCAGTGGCTGGTCACCGAACTGGCCGCGAAGGACACCGAGCTGGGGGTGCTGAAGACCGGCAAGGAGGCGGACGTCCACCTGGTCCGCCGTGCCGTGCCGGACACCGGCCGGGGCTGCCTGCTGGCGGCCAAGCGGTACCGGGATCCCCAGCACCGCCTCTTTCACCGCGACGCCGGCTACCTGGAGGGGCGCCGGGTCCGCCGCTCCCGGGAGATGCGGGCCATGGCCGGCCGGACCTCGTTCGGCCGGCAGGTGATCGCCGGGCAGTGGGCGGCCGCCGAGTTCGCCGCGCTCGCCCGGCTCTGGGAGATCGGCGCGGCCTCCGGGCGGATCGCCGTGCCCTACCCGGTCCAGCTGCTCGGCACCGAGCTGATGCTGGAGTTCGTCGGTGACGCCGAGGCGGGCCTGGCCGCGCCCCGGCTGGCCCAGCTCCGGCCCGAGGGCGCCGAGCTGCGCGACCTGTGGGAGCAACTGGTCGACGCCCTGGTGGTCCTGGCCCGCGCCGGGTACGCCCACGGCGACCTGTCCCCGTACAACCTGCTCGTGCACGCCGGGCGGCTGGTCATGATCGACCTGCCGCAGGTGGTCGACGTGGTGGCCAACCCGCAGGGGGCCGAGTTCCTGGGCCGGGACGTCCGGGTGGTGGGCACCTGGTTCACCGCCCGCGGCCTGCCCGCCTCGGAGACCGATCCGGAGGCGCTGACCGAGGTGCTGTTGCGGGAGGCGGGGCTGCGCTGAGCGCGCCGCGTCCCGGGCGGGTGGCGGCCCGCCCGGGACGCGGCGCGGCGGTCCGCCGCCGGCCCGGCGTCACTGGAGGTAGCGCTCGACCTCCGCGACAGGGCGCTGGCCCTGGGCGTCCGGGTCGCCGTGCGTCCGGCGCGCCGCCCGGCGCCGGCGGAGCAGGTCCCAGCACTGGTCGAGGGACTCCTCCAGGGCCTGCAGTCGCTCCCGTGCCTCGTCGTCGGTGCCGGCCTCGTGCTCCTGCGCGGCCGCGCGCAGCCGGTGCTCCTCGTCGACGAGTTCGGAGATCCGGCTCAGGATGGTCTTGTCGTCCATGCCCGAAGCTTGGCACAGGGGGCGGGCACGCGCCCGCGTTCTCCCCAGTCGGCCGGGGGAGTTGACCGCCCCGGCCCACCGGCCGGGCGGCGGGCGGCTCGGGCCGATGGCGGCCGGCGGGTGCCCGGCGGGGCCGGGCGGACCTGCGCCGGAAGCCGGCCGGAAACTCCACTGTGGATGACTGGGCTCGCCGGAAGGCTTACGGCGTGACGCAAATCCCACCGGCTCCATTGTCGACATCGGGATTGTTGTGGAGTGAGATATTTTCCTGTCCGCCTTTTTATCCGCCGTTCAGGATGGCATGCTCGCGGGCAACGTCACGGGTCATGACGGTGTCGCGACCCTGAGTAGGACTGGGGGAGCCATTCACGTGGACGAGTCGCAGATCGCGCCCCGGCCCACCGGTCGGCCCCACCCCGTTCCGCTGCGGCAGATCCTGCCCGGCATGCTCCGGGACCCGGCCCGTGCGCTGATCGACGTGGGCAACCGGACCGGAGGCGCGCTCGTCCGGCTGAACCTGGGATCGTTCCGCCCGTACCTGGCCACCCACCCCCGGCACGTCCAGCACGTGCTGCGGGACCGGGCGGACAACTACGAACGGGCCGGCGACGGGCTGTTCTGGCGCCCGGTCAAGCGGCTGTTCGGCGAGGGCATCCTCGGCGAGGGTCAGATCTGGTCGGCCAGCCGCCGCATGCTCCAGCCGATGTTCACCGCGAAGCGGGTGGAGGCGCTGATCGACGGCATGGCCGACGCCATCCGGGACGCCGTGGACGAGCTGGACGAGCCGTTCCGGGCCGGGCGCCCCGTCGACATCGGCACCGAGCAGGCCCGGATCGTCAGCCGGGCGATCATGCGGGTGCTCTTCGCCGACAAGATCTCCGTGCCGGACGCGCTGCGGGTGATCGACGCGCAGGACGTCATCGCCAGCGCGGTGATTCCCCGGATCGTGGTGCCGTTCGCCCCGCTCTCCCTGCCCATGCCGGGGGACCGCCCGTTCCGCCGCGCGGTCCGCATCGTCGACGAGGTGCTCGTGCCGATCGTCCGGGAGACCCGGGCCGTGGCCGACCAGGGCGACGACATCATCTCCACGCTCTGGAAGGCCCGCACCGACGACGGGCGGCAGCTCGACGAGCGGCAGGTCCGCAACGACACCGTGGCCATGTTCGCGGCCACCACCGAGACCACCATCAACGTGCTCACCTGGGCCTGGCCCCACCTGGAGCAGCGGCCCGACGTGGCCGAGCGGCTCTACGCCGAGATCGACCGGGTGGTGGGCGACGAACCGGTGCGCCGCGAGCACCTCGCCGACCTCACCTACACCCGGATGGTCCTGGACGAGCTGCTCCGGCTCTACCCGATCGGCTGGATCATCCCGCGCCGCGCGGTGGCCGACGACGTCATCGACGGCGTGCCGATCGAGGCCGGGGCCACCATGGTGGCCAGCCCGCTGATCACCCAGCGCATGCGGCAGTTCTGGGACCGGCCGGACGAGTTCGACCCGGAACGGTTCCGGCCCGAGCGGGTCCGCGCCCGCCACCGGTACGCCCACTTCCCGTTCGGCGGCGGCCCGCACCAGTGCCTCGGTATGTACCTGTTCTACCTGGAGGCGCAGCTCATCCTCGCCACGATGCTGAGCCGCTACCGGTTCCGGCTGCGTCGTCCCGGCGTACCCGGCCTGCGGCTGGCCGCGGCGTTGCGGCCGCGCGAGCGGGTCGAGCTGACCCTGCTGGCCGCCGAGCGGCGGGCGGAGCCGGCATGACCGGCGGGGAGGTGCCGGATCCGGTCGCCGCCGCGGCGGAGCAGGGGCGGATCTGCGCGCAGGCCGCGAAGGGCCAGCGCGACCTGCAACGGTGCGCGGCCGGGCACGCCGAGCTGTTTCCCGGCCGGCCGTTCGACGCGGCGCTGTTCAGCAGCATCGCCCTCGCAATGTCGTTCAGCGCGCCCTGGTGTACCGCCGAGGAGCTGGCGCTGACCAACCGCGCCGTGCTCTGGGGCTTCGCGGTCGACTGGCAGGTCGACCACCTGGCGGCCTCCCGGTCGGAGGTCGACCGGATCGTCAAGTCCTGCCTCGCCGTGGTCGACGGCGCCGCGCCCGACGACCCGCTGGGCCGGTTCCTCGCCGAGTTGCGGGACGACCTGGCCGCCACCCCGGCCTACCGCGAGCTGCGCGAGCCGTGGCGGGACGCGATGGCCCGCACCCTCGACGCGATGGCCCGCGAGTGGGAATGGAAGCAGGCCGACCACCCCACCCTCGACGCGTACCTGGCGAACGCCGACAACCTCGCCGCCACGGTGGTCAACGTGGCGCACTGGATCCACACCGGGGACACCGCCACGCACCGCGAGCTGCCCCGGCTGATCGCGGTGAGCGACGAGGTCCAGCGGGCTCTGCGGCTGGTCAACGACCTCGGCACCCACCGGCGTGACCGGGAGTGGGGCGACCTCAACGCGCTCCTGCTGGTGGACGACCCGGCGGAGATCGAGCGGCGCCTGGCGGAGCAGGTCGACCACTGCCGGCGGCTGCTGGCCGACCTGGCGCCGGCCTGCCCCCGGCAGGCCGACTTCCTGGCCCGACAGCTCGGCTTCACCAGCGGGTTCTACCGGCTCACCGACTTCTGGGGGGCCCAGTGAGCCTCACCGCGGGACCCGCGCGGGTCACCCGTGCCGGCGACGCCCGCGCCGGGCAGGTCCGGGAACTCGTCGAGGCCATGGTGGACAACCCGGCCGGGCAGACCTCCGCGTCGGTCTACGAGACCGGCCGGCTGGTGGGCCTGGCGCCGTGGCTGCCCGGCCACGACGTCCGCGTCTCCTGGCTGCTCGACCGGCAGCGCGCCGACGGCGGGTGGGGCGGCCCCGGCGGGTACGCCCTGGTGCCCACCCTGAGCGCCACCGAGGCGCTGCTGACCGTGCTGCGGCGGGGCGAGCACGGTCCGACCGCGCCGCTGGCCGGCGCCGCGCACCGCGGCCTGGCCTTCCTGGCCGGCGCCCTCGACGCCGGCGCCCCGCCCGACCTGCCGGCCACCGACCTGATCGTGCCGGCGCTGCGCGAGGCCGTCGAGCGGCACCTCGCGCGACCCCCGGCCGGGCTGGCCGACTGGGCCGGGGTCCGCCTGCCGTTGCCGGCCGGTCTCGACCCGGACCGGCTGACCCGGGTACGCGGCCTGCTGGCCACCGGGCGGCCCGTGCCCGAGAAGCTGGCCCACGCGCTGGAGGTGGCCGGCGACGGCGCCCGCCGGGCGGCCGGGGTGCGGCCCGCCGGGGCGGGCGCGGTCGGCGCCTCGCCCGCCGCGACGGCCGCCTGGCTCGGTCGCCCCGAGCCGGGGCCCGCCCTGGACTACCTCCGGGGGGTCGGCTCGCGGGGTCCGGTGCCCTGCGCCAGCCCGATCACCGTCTTCGAGCGCGCCTGGGTGCTCGGCATCCTGGCCCGGGCCGGCGTGCCGCTGACCGTCCCCGGGTCGCTCGTGGCGGAGCTGCGGGCCGCCGTCGGGGTGTCCGGTGCGGCCACCGGACCCGGGCTGCCCGCCGACGCCGACACCACCTCGGTGGCCCTGTACGCGCTCGCCCGGCTGGGCCGGCCGCTCGACGTGTCCCGGCTCGACGCGTACGACACCGGACGGCACTTCTGCACCTGGCCGGGGGAGGACGGGGCGTCGGTGACCACCAACGCCCACGTGCTCGACGCCCTCGGGGAGCACCCCGGCCACCCGGGGGTCGCGGCCACCGTGGACCGGGTCGCCGGCTGGCTGGTCGAGCGGCAGGAGCCGGACGGCTCGTGGGACGACCGGTGGCACGCGTCGGCGTACTACGCGACCTACTGTGTGCTGCTCGCGCTCGCCGACCACGCCGCCGGCGCTACGGCGCGGGCCGCCGTCGACCGGGGCGTCGGCTGGCTGCTCGGCACCCAGCGGGCGGACGGGTCGTGGGGGCGCTGGGGCGGCACCGCCGAGGAGACCGCGTACGCGGTCCTCGCGCTGTCCGGCGCCGGGCGGCCGGGAGATACGCGGGTCGATGCGGCGCTCGCGCGGGGGCGGCGGCGACTGTCCGAGTGGGACGGACGCGCTGATGGGCCGGCCCTGTGGCACGACAAGGATCTCTACCGTCCGACCCTGATCGTGCGCGCAGCGGTGCTGGCCGCGTCGTGGTCGGCCGACCCAACTCCCACCGGGCCGGCAACACCATGATCAGGATCGCTTGAATGGAGTTCACGACGACTGCTAGCGTGCGCCGGAGTCGATCGGATTTCCGACTGATCGGATACCGGGCCAGGACGGTGTGATGCGTTCCCGCAGTACGAATCTCCGTACGAAGATCATCGCCCTTCTGGCGTCCCTGATCGCGCTCTGGGCCTTCGCGGCGTGGGTGACGGTCCGGGACGGGTTCAACCTGCTCGGCGTGCAGGCGCTCAACGCGCGGGTCTTCGAGCCGGCCGACCCGCTGCTGCTCCAGCTCCAGAACGAGCGGCGGCTGTCGCTGTTGTACCTCGGACAGTCCGACCCGGACCAGCTCCAGGACCTCGTCGCCCAGCGGCAGCGCACCGACGACAGCGCCGCCGCGCTGTGGCGCTCCGCCCAGGACTGGCGCACCGAGATCCCGGCCAGCGACGAGCTGGAGCAGCGCATCACCGACCTGAAGACCCAGGTCGAGCAGCTCGGCGCGGTCCGCGCCGAGGTCGGCCGCAAAACCATCGACCGCACCGCGACGCTGGCCGCGTACAACGAGGCGGTCGACGCCATCTTCGGCGTCTTCGACGCGCTCGGCGGCCTGGACGACGACGAGATCGCCCGGGACACCGCCGCGCTCATCGACCTGAACCGGGCCCGGGAGCTGCTGTCCCAGCAGGACGCCCTGCTCACCGGCGCGGTGGCGGCCAACCGGATGACCGTGGCGGAGCAGAGCGCCTTCGCCCGGCTGGTCGGCGCCCAGTGGTTCCTCTCCGACCGCACCGCCCGCGACCTCGCCCCGACCGACCGGGCCCGCTACCAGCAGATGACCGAGGGGGAGGCGTTCCGGCAGCTCCGCACCCTCCAGGACCGGGTGCTCGCCGCCAAGGGCAGTGACGTGCGCCCGCCGGTCACCGCCACGGCCTGGCAGGCCGCCGTGAGTCGGTCGATGGAGGACCTGCGCGGCGTGATCCTCGCCGGCGGCGACGACATCGTGGCCCGGGCCACCCCGGTCGCCGTCGGCGTCATCGTCCGGCTGGTGCTCGCCGCCGGCCTCGGCCTCATCGCGGTCGTGGCATCCATCGTCGTCTCCATCACCACCGCCCGGGCGCTGGTCCGGCAGCTCGAACGGCTGCGCGAGGCGGCGTTCCGGCTGGCCAACGAGCGGCTGCCCAGCGTGGTCGAGCGGCTGGGCCACGGCGAGGAGGTCGACGTCGCCCGCGAGGCGCCACCGCTGCAGACCGGTGACGACGAGATCGGGCAGGTCGGCAAGGCGTTCAACGCCGTGCAGGAGACCGCCATCCGCACCGCGGTCGAGCAGGCCGAGCTGCGCCGCAACGTCCGCGAGGTCTTCCTCAGCCTGGCCCGGCGCACCCAGGCGCTGGTGCACCGCCAGCTCACCCTGCTCGACGCCATGGAACGCCGGGAGCACGACGCCGAGGAACTGGAGGACCTGTTCCGCGTCGACCACCTGGCCACCCGGATGCGGCGCAACGCGGAGAACCTGATCGTCCTCTCCGGCTCCACGCCGGGCCGGGCGTGGCGGCGCAACGTGCCGATGGTGGACGTGGTGCGCGGCGCGGTCGCCGAGGTCGAGGACTACACCCGCGTCACCGTGCGGCCGCTGGGTCCCGTGTCGCTGACCGGCCGGGCCGTCGGCGACGTCATCCACCTGCTGGCCGAGCTGATCGAGAACGGCCTCTCCTTCTCGCCGCCGCACACCACCGTCGAGGTGCGCGGCATGATGGTGTCCAACGGCTTCGCCATCGAGATCGAGGACCGCGGCCTCGGCATGGGCGCGGAGGAGCTGGCCGCCGCGAACCGGCGCATCGTGGACCGGTCCGAGCTGAACCTGGCCAACGCCGCCCGGCTCGGTCTCTTCGTGGTCAGCCGGCTCACCGAGCGGCACGGGGTGAAGGTGCAGCTCAAGGAATCGGCGTACGGCGGGACGACCGCCGTGGTGCTGATCCCCCTCGAACTGGTCACGAACGACGGGCCGGACCCGAGCACCTCCGGCGGCTTCCCGGTCGGCGCCGGGCAGTCCGCAACGGCGGTGCCCGCCTCCCCGGCCGTGGAGAGCGCGGCGGCCGAGCCCGCCGGCGACCGGCCGGCCACCACGGTGGCGCTGGCCGAGAGCGCCGGTCCGGCGGAGCCGGTCGCGGACGGGACGGAAGCACCCGCCCCGGCGCCGGAGGCCGACGCGGACGAGCCTCGGCTCACCCCGTCCGGGCTGCCGGCGCGTACCCGGAAACGGCAGCCCGCGCTCGCCGAGCCCACCGCGGCGCTGTCCCCGGTGGACACCGGGACCGCCGACGCCGCGCCGGCCGGTGCGGCGGAGACGGACGGTGCACCGGCGGCCCGCACCGACGGCGGGCTGCCCGTCCGGGTCCGCCAGGCCAGCCTGGCGCCGGAACTGCGGCACGACCAGTCCGCTGTCGAGGACGGCGGCAGCGACGACGACGACACGGTGCGCCCGCCGGAGCAGGTGCGCCGGATGATGAGCTCCTACCAGAGCGGCACCCGACGCGGCCGGACCGACGCGGCCCGGCTGCTCGGCGGGGCGCACGACGCCGGCGCGCCGGACACCGGCGACGGTCAGGCGACCTAGGGACCGCCGAACCGGCGATCCCGGACGAGCACGGCACACCAGCCGGGGGAGAAGAGGACGACGAGTGGCGCAGAAGACGGCTTCGAGCGCGGACCTGACGTGGTTGCTGGATGACCTGGTCGGCCGGGTCAAGCAGGCGGAACACGCCGTGGCGCTCTCCACCGACGGACTGCTGATGGCCTCGTCCCGCGGGTTGAGCCGGGACGACGGCGAGCATCTCGCGGCGATGGCGGCGGGCATCCAGAGCCTGGCCCGGGGCGCGGGGAAGCGGTTCGGCGGTGGTCAGGTGCAGCAGACCATCATCGAGATGCAGTCGTCGTTCCTGTTCGTCACCGCGGCCGGCCGCAACGCCTGCCTGGCCGTGCTGGCGTCCGAGGACGCCGACGTCGGCCTGATCGCGTACGAGATGGCCATGCTGGTCACCCGGGTCGGCCGGTTCGTCGCCTCACCGACACGGGAACAGCCCCTCGGCGAGAACCCGGCGCGATGACCGGCCAGGGGGACCCCGCGGAGCACGAGTGGGTGGACGACCACGCGGGCCCGGTGGTGCGCCCGTACGCGGTGACCGGTGGCCGGGCCCGCCCGGTGACCGGCACGTTCGACCTGATCTCCCTGGTCACGGCGACCCGGGCGGAGGTGGCGTCGGAGTCCGGGCTCGGCCCGGAACACGTGGCGATCGTCGGTCTCTGCCAGCGGATCCAGTCCGTGGCCGAGATCGCCGCCCACCTCGACCTGCCGGTGGGTACCGTCCGGGTCCTCCTGGGTGACCTGGCGGCCCGCAGCCTGGTGCAGGTCCGTGAGCCGCGGGCGACCCCCGCCGGCCTTCCCGACGACAGTGTTTTCGAGGCGGTAATCAATGGACTACGGGCGCTCTGAGCGGCCGGCGGGAGCGGCGCCGCTGCCCACCGCGATCAAGATCCTGATCGCCGGTGGTTTCGGCGTGGGCAAGACCACCCTGGTCGGCGCGGTCAGCGAGACCCGGCCGCTGCGGACGGAGGAGGTGCTGACCGAGACCGGGATCGGCATCGACGACCTGTCCGGTGTGGAGGAGAAGACCACCACCACCGTGGCGATGGACTTCGGCCGCATCACGCTCAGCGACGACCTGGTGCTCTACCTGTTCGGCACCCCCGGGCAGGACCGCTTCTGGTTCGTCTGGGACGAGCTGGCGCTGGGCGCGATCGGCGCGGTGGTGCTGGCCGACACCCGCAGGCTGGCCGACTGCTTCCCGTCGATCGACTACTTCGAGGGGCGCGGCACGCCGTTCGTGGTGGCGGTGAACTGCTTCGAGGGCGCCAAGCGCTACCGGCTGGACGAGGTGCAGGGCGCGCTCGACCTGGACCCGGAGGTGCCCGTGGTGCTCTGCGACGCGCGGGAGCGGGAGTCGGTCAAGGAGGTGCTGATCACGCTGCTGGAGTACGCCATGAAGCTGCGCGAGGAGCGCCGACGCGCCGCCGGGGACTGACTGACTGCGGCGGCGCGTGCTGCCATGATGGGGCGATGGCCACCGAATCCCGGCACCTGAGCGTGCACATCGACCGGCCGGTCGCCGAGGTCTACGCGTTCACCGCCGACCCCGCCAACCTGCCCCGTTGGGCGCCGGGCCTGGGCGGCCCGGTGGTGCGCGAGGACGGCGTCTGGTTCGTCGACACACCGGAGGGCCGCGCCCGGCTCACCTTCGCGCCGCGCAACGAGTACGGCGTGCTCGACCACGAGGTCGTGACGCCCTCCGGGGAGACGGTGTACGTGCCGCTGCGGGCCATCGCGGACGGCGACGGCTGTGAGGTGGTCTTCACGCTGCGCCGCTCGCCCGGCATGACCGACGCCGAGTTCGCGCGGGACGCCGGGCTCGTCAGCGGTGACCTGGCCCTGCTCAAGAAGGTGCTGGAATCAGCACCGGCGTAGCACCAGCGTCACGAAGCCCAGCACCTCGCGGTACCCGCGCAACCACTGATCGCGGTGCTCCCGGGCGGCGGTGAGCGCCTCGGCGGCGTCCGGGTGGCCGGGATTGTCCAGCGCCCACTCGGTGAGCGAGCCGATCCACGACCATTCGTAGTCGTCCCACTCGGCGGCGTCGCTGACATGGGCGTACACCGGCGTCCAGCCGGCCTGCTCGGCGGCGTCGACCAGGCCGGCGAGGTCGGTGAACTCCTCCGGTTTCGCGTCGAGCGCCGCGAGGGCCTCCGGAGTCGGCGGGACCTGCCAGAAGCCCTCACCGACCAGCAGCACGCCGTCGGCGTTCACATGCCGGCCGGCCAGCTTGAGCGTCTCGCCGAACCCGCCGAACGCGTGTGTCGACCCGACGCACAGCACCAGGTCGTAGTCGCCGTCCGGCACGTACGTCCGGGCGTCGCGCTCGTGCAGCGTGAGCCGGTCGGCGAGGCCGCGTTCGGCGGCGGCGCCGGCGGCGCGCTCCAGCGCGTACGGGCTGACGTCCACGCCGTCCGCGTGCCCGTCGGGGTAGTGCGCGAGGGCCTGCAGCGCCCAGGATCCCGCTCCGCAGCCGAGGTCGAGGACACGGGCCGCCGGTTGGCGGCCCGCCCGGCGCAGGAGCCGGTTGACGGTGACACCGGAGATCGGCGCCGCGATCGGGTGGTGCGAGTGCGCGATGCTGCTGAGCCGTTGACGATCCACCGCCAGAGTCAACACGAGTCCGCCGGCGCCCGCACCCGGGTTGTCGTGCACGCGATCCCGGGCCGCGGGCCGGTCCTCGGAAGGTCGTCAACCGTTCACCTAGGATCTTGCGAACAGGCAGCCCGGACACGAGGAGCCGTAGTGACAGGGTCGACGACGTTCCTGCGGGAGTGCCTGCTCCGGGCCGGGATGCGCGACGTCGTCGCGGTGGAGCCGGCGACGGGTGGGCTGGCGGCACTCGCGGGCATCGCCACCCGCCAGGACGCGCCGCCGGTGTTCGTCAAGGCCTTCGCGGACGCGCCGGCCGACGGCGTCTTCCTCGCCGAGGCCGAGGGGCTGGCCGCCCTGCGTGAGCTCGGCGGCGCGACGACACCCGAGGTGATCCTGGCGGACCGGGAACTGATCGTGTTGTCGGTGCTGCGACCCCGGCCGCGCAGCGCGGCATTCTGGGAGCGGTTCGCGCACACGCTCGCCCACCTGCACACGAGCACGACCCATCCTCGTTTCGGATGGCACCGTGACAACTGGCTGGGCCGTCGCCGGCAGATCAACACCTGGGACGACGACGGCTTCGCCTTCTTCGCCCAGCACCGGCTGCTCCGGTGGCTCGGCCAGCCCCGCGTCGAGGCGGCACTCGACGCCGGAGACCGGGCGGCCCTGGAGCGGCTGTGCGACCGGCTGCCCGACCTGCTGCCCGACCGGCCGGCCTGCCTGACGCACGGCGACCTCTGGGCACAGAACGTCCTGGCCACCCCGGACGGGCAGCCCGCGCTGATCGACCCGGCCGTGTCCTACATGTGGGCCGAGGTCGACCTCGCCCACGTGTGGTCCACCTCGCCACCGCCCGAGGCGCAACGGTTCTTCGAGGTCTACGCGGAGCTGACCTCCCTCGACCGCGACTGGCCGGCCCGCATGCCGATCGTCCAGCTGCGGCAACACCTCGCCGTGCTGGCCCAGTTCGACGACGACTGGGGCGCGGGCGACCAGATCCGCGCCACCCTCGCCCCGTTCCGGACGCGAACCTGACCGGTCCTCCGTCAGTCGGCGAACTCGACGCCGGCCAGCGAGACCCCGCGGTGGGCGGCGAGGCGTTCAGCCTGCTCGACGATGGTGTCGCGGGTGGCGGCGGGCAGCTTCTGCCACGGCTGGATCGCGAGCTTCATCGTCCTGCCGGACTTGCGGGGACGCCAGGTGCCGACCAGTTGACCGTCGACCAGGACGGCGCCGGGCCGGCCCAGCACCGGCCACAGCTCCTTGGCGCGGGCCGGGTCCGGCACCAGGGTCGCCCGGTCCTTGGCCTGGAGGAAGAGGTCGAACGGGCCGAGCAGGCGGGTTGCCGTCGCGTCGGCCGATTCCAGCGCCTGTTCGTCGGCGGCCAGGAGCGAGCGGGCCTCGCCGTCGACCAGCACCTCGATCACGTCTTCGGGCCAGCGTGCCTTCACCTCCTTGACCGGGGCGTCGAGGTAGTCCGCCACCTGCTTGGGGGTGGCCGGGCCGAGCAGACGGAGGTACGCGCGGATGAGGTCGAACCTGTCGCCCGGGGCGACGGCTTTCTTGAACCCCCGGATGCGGTGCAGGACCGGCGGCGAGGTGTCGAGTCGCAGCTCCAGCCCGGCCCGCACGGCGGCCAGCCGGAACGGCATCTCGTAGAGGTGGGTGGCGTCGCAGGGTCGGCAGAACCGCAGGTACGGCTCGGGCATCACCTCGGCCAGACGGCCGGAGACGTCCCCCTTCACCATCGGCCCGGTGACGACGGCCCGCATCCGGGCGGCCACCTCGTCCAGGGCGGCCAGGTTGCCGATGCCCGCGGCCTTCAACGGCCTGGCGGCGTCGTAGATGCGCTTGCCCGCGTCCGCGTCGGAGAACGGCTCGACCGCGGCCGCCACCTTCCCGACGTCGGCGCGGCGGTAGAGGTGGGGAGCACCGCGCACGGTCCACAGCAGGACCAGCTCCTCCGCGGACAGCGTGGCCACGTCGACCCCGCGAATGGCCAGCGCCCACCGGCCGCCGTCCGTGCCGGTGTCCTGCATCCCGATGTCGAGCACCGCGGTCTCTGCGAGCGTGCCCTCGGCCCGGTCGAGCTGCTGGGCCCGCACCCGGAAGTTCATCACCTGGCGCTGATCAACCACCCCTCTACGCTACCCAGCGATCCCCCCCCAGACGCGCCCCGGCGGCAGCGCGTGGCGCTCCGTTCCTGCCCCGCGGTCACCGCGGGAGCGACGCGTGGGAGTTGCCTCGTGTCGGGGAGACGCCGAAGGCCCCCGGCGGGTCGCCGAGGGCCTTCGAAGGTGTACGGGGTCAGCCGCGCCTGGTCATCTCCACGAAGCGCGTCCAGGCGGCCGGGTCGAAGGTGAGCACCGGCCCGGTCGGGTCCTTGGAGTCCCGGACGCCGACGACACCCGCGAGATTGTCCGCGACCTCGACGCAGTCACCGCCGTTGCCGCCGCTCTTGGTGCTCTTGCGCCACCGGGCACCGATCAGGTCCATGCTGTAGCCGCTTCTTTCAGGAGGTCCAGGGACCGCCCGCGGGGAAGAGCCTCACCCCGGATGCGTTCCCACCGGCGCTCCAGCGTAGCAATCTCGGTTGCCTGGTCGATAATCTGCGCACGGGCCTGGCTGTCGACGTGCGCCACCCGCGTGCCGTCCCGCAACTCCGCGAGGGTGAACGGCCCGTCGAGCCCGGGATACGTCGGCGTGTCCCGCGGCACGACGTGGAGCTGGACGCTGGGCAGTTCGGCGCAGGCGACGAGATGGGCCAGCTGCGCGGCCATGAGCCGGCGGTCGCCGGCCGCGGGGCGGCGCAGAACCTGCTCGTCGACCACCGCGACGAAGAACGGCCCGCGTTCCCGGGTGAGGATCGCCTGCCGATCGAGCCGCGCCGCGACCAGATCGGCGACCTCGGCCGTCGTGAGCGGCTGACCGAGGAACGTGGCGCGGGCATAGGCCTCGGTCTGGAGCAGCCCCGGCACCCACGCGAGTTGGAACGCGCGCAGCGCGACCGCCTCGCGCTCGATGTCGACCCAGGGCCGGAACCACACGGGCTCGCGGCGCTGGACCGCGTCCGGCCAGAGCGCGTCGACAGGCCGGCCGAGGAGGCTTGCGACGGTGGCGCGGTGCCGCCCCTGAGGAATATGGCCGGGGTTTGCCCACCGGGCGACGGTCTTCGGATGCACACTGAGCTGACCAGCCAGGCTCTCGGCCGTGTGGCCCGCCTCGGCCAGTGCCGCGACAAACGCGTGGTTCATGCCCGTCCCCTCAGGAACAAAACAACCGTCCGAAGGAGATTACATAACGCTGTGTGATTGCCCGGCAACCCTCGGAAGGCTGTTGTGCAGACGACGCCGAGGAGGGACGCCGATGGCCGAGAACAAGCCGACACCGACAAGTGGTCCGCCGCCGCCCCGCCCGACCATGCCGGGCTCGATCGGGCCGCTCGTTTCTCCGTACCGTGGCCCCGGCAGGGTGACCAACGGCGTGCCCGAAACGCGCTGGCGGACCCGCGGCGGCCCGCCCGTCGCGCACACCGCCACCGGCCCGTCCTGGCGGTGCGACGCCTGCGGTCGGGACTGGCCCTGCCCGGCGCTGCGCGCGATCCCGACGGACGCCGCCCGGCGCGCGACCCTGATCCCGGAGTTCTCCCGGATCACCCGCCGCGCCATCCGGGACCTTCGCGGCCGGCCCGGCGGGCCGGATCCGGTCGCCATCGTCCGCCGCTTCCTCTGGTTCCTGCCGCTCACCGACGAGGAGGCCAGGGCGGTCGCGCTGAGGCTGCGATGAGCGGCGGGACGGGGCCGCGGCCCGGTGACGAGGTCTGCGCCTCCTAGCCACCGATCGGCGGTGCGGGTTCGACCATCGCCGCGATGAGCGCGCTCACCGGTGCGGTGGCGAAGCCGACCCTGGCGTCGCTCGCCCCGTACGGCAGCCACAGCTCGCCGGCGTGCACGAGCCCGCCGCAGGAGTAGACGACGTTCGGCACGTACCCGTCGCGTTCGGCCTCGTCGGGTGCCAGGAGCGCGCCGGGAAGCTCGGCGATGACCCGCTCCGGTCGGTGCAGGTCGAGCAGGAGCGCGCCGATGGCGTACCGGCGCATCGGGCCGACGCCGTGGGTGAGCACCAGCCACCCGGCCTCGGTCTCGATGGGGGAGCCGCAGTTGCCGACCTGGACCAGTTCCCAGCTGTGTCTCGGGGTGCGCAGGGGCACCGGGACCTGCCACCGGTTCTCGCTGTCCAGGCGGGTCAGGCCGATGGTCTCGCCGTCGGAGCGGCAGAGGGCGAGGTGGCGCCCGCCGACGGTACGGGGGAACAGCGCGACGCCCTTGTTGCGGGCGCCCGGCCCACGCATCGGCGTGATCTGGAAGCGGCGCAGGTCGCGGCTGGCCAGCGCGCGGGTGGCGATGTGCCGCCCGTCGTAGGCGGTGTAGGTGGCCCGGTACACCGGGCCGGACTCGTCGACGAACCGGACGAACCGGGCGTCCTCCATGCCGTTGCTCTCGGCCGGGATGGCCGGCCAGAGCACCCGTTGATGCAGGCCGCTGTCGGCGGGGAAGGCCGTGGCGTAGCTGGCCGCGTTGGTGCGGCGCAGGTGTTCGAGGGTGCGCAACCCGGTGCTGCGGGAGAGCAGGTCCGGTGGCAGGCTGCCGAGCACCCGCTCGAAGGTGGCCTCGTCGTACCGTTCGGGCAGGGCGTCCAGCACGGTGGCGGCGACCTCGTTGTCGCAGTCGATCTCGGCCAGGCCCGCGGCGAGCAGGTCCCGACGGTGCCGGACGCCGACCCGACGACCGACCACCGGGGGGCCGGAGCGGTCGGCGACGGCGAGCCGGCGCCCGGGGCCGAGGACCGCGGTGGCGAAGCCGATGGAGGACAGGTGCCCCTCGCCGATCTGGCGCAGGCTCACCGCGACGCGCAGCTGTCCGGGTTCCAGACCGGTCTGGTCGGGATTGGCCACCATCGACGGATTGCACAGCGCGGCGGCCTCGACCGCGTACTCGTGGCTGAAGTAGGCGCCGACCAGGAGACGGGTGGTGGGGGACAGGTCCCGGGCGGGGTCCGCCCGGTGCCGAACGAGGTCGTAGTGGTGCTGGAACGTGCTGTCCAGGTCCCGGTGCCGGCCACCGAAGCGGTCGAAGGTGTCCCGTAGCAGCCGGCCGGTCTCCTCGTCGTCGAGGTGCGCCACGCGGTCGATGAGCGCGTGCGCGCGGGTGCGCACCAGGGCGGCGTCCTCTCCGGGGACGAAGAGCTTGACGATGACCCGGCGTGGATCCGGGGCGAGGGTGAGGTCCTGCCGGACGGCCAGGGTCCGGGTCACGACCACCGCCGGGCATGCTGCAGCGTCGAGATGAGCGCGAGGGTCGACTCGGCGCCCTGGTTGAGGTTGGGTCCGTGCGGGGTCAGGCCGTCGTAGCCGCCACCGGTCGCCGGATCCCACATCGGGGTACCCACGTCGTTGTCGCCGAGGAACCACCCGACCGCCTGACGCACCCCGACGTCCCAGACGGGGTCACCGGTCACCGTGGCGGCCGTCGCGCAGGCGTCGGCGAGGGCGGCGACCTCGATCGGCTGCTGGTCGTGGCGCAGCCGCACCGCGCCACGTCGCCACCCGGCGGCCGGTATGACCGACAGCCGCCCGTCGAGGGTCTGGACGTGGCGCAGCCAGGCCAGCATCCGCAGACCGGTGCCGAGCAGTGGGCCGTCGTCACCCAGCTGACCGGCGGCTATGACGACCTCCGCCAGGGCGCCGTTCGCGTAGGTCAGGCGCTGCTGCGGCCAGGTCCACCGCGGGTTCGGATCGGGGACGCCGACGGCGTCGGCGGCGTCGGCGAGCAGCGCGGCCGCGGCGGCGTGCCCCGGGTGCCGGCGCAGCACCTCGGCGGCGCCGAGCCCGGCGAAGGCCATCGCGTGCGGCGCCGGGGAGCGCCGCGCGGCACCCGCGCCGAAGGCGACCAGCGCCTCCTCCCGGATCCAGGGCGCGGGACTGCGGCCGGCGGCGGTGCCCAGGCCCCACAGTGCCCGACCCCACCAGTCACCGAGCCCGGGCCGGTCGGCCCAGCGCCGGTCGTGGCCGAGCCTGTTGTGGAAGGCGCCGCGGTCGTCCTGCGCGTGGGTCAGGAAGGCGAGGTAGCGCTCCGCGAGCCGGAGCACCGCCTCGGGCGGCTCCGGTTCCCGGCTCGTGACGACCAGACCGCGAGCGACATCGTCGGTGCAGTAGCCGTGTTCCCGCCGGACGATGGCGTGCCGGGCGTGCTCGAACAGGCCCGTGTCGTCGCTCAACCGGGCCAGGTGGGCGAAGCTCGGCACCGGCGCGTTCCGGCGCTGACCGCTAGTGGGGCTGCTGGCCGTCCTGGTGGAACGGTCGGCGGTCGCGGTCACGCCGAGGCCGCGCTGACCGCGGGCGAGCGGGCGGCGAGGAGCCGCCCCGCGAGGGCGTCGTAGCGGGCCGCCACCGCCGGCCAGTTCAGCTGCGCGGCCAGCGGCCGGACGTGGCCGGCCAACCGGGCGGCCAGACCTGGTTCGGTCAGGATCCGCCGGATCGCCGCGGCCAGGGCCGCCGGATCCTGATGGGGTACGACCAGACCGGGGCCGCCGGTGAGCAGCTCGACGGCGTGCGGGAACGGCGTGGCCACGACCGGAACCCCGGCGGCCACCGCCTCGATGAGAACGCCGGAGGTGACCTGTTCGCGGGAGTCGTACGGCAGCACGACCACGTCGGCGGAGCGGATCAGCGCGCTGAGCACCGACTGATCGTGGTAGACCGCCTGGTAGTCCACGGCGTGCGCGACGCCCAGCTGCGCACCGAGCCGGTGCAGACCCGCCCGGTACGCCTCGCCCTGGTGCTCGATCACCTTCGGATGGGTCCGGCCCGCGACGGTGTAGGTAGGTGTGGGGTCGAGGTCCTGCAACCGGGCCAGCGCCCGCAGCGACCACTCGATGCCCTTGCCGGGGCCGATCAGCCCCCAGGTGAGCAGGTGGGGGCGGGTGCGCCGCGGGACGGCCCCGCCGACGTGGACGGCGGCGCCGTGCGGGATGACCGTGACCTTCGCCGGGTCCACGGTGTAGCCCACGAGCAGCCGGTCGCGGGCCGTGTCGGTCATCGTGACCACCGCCCCGGCGGCGGCGACGATCTGCTCCAGCAGTGACTTCTGCTGGGCGGAGGGCTGACGGAGCACGGTGTGCAGGACCACGATGCTCGGCACGGCCAGCCGGCGCAGCAACGGCAGCACGTCCTCTCCGTCCCTGCCGGGGTAGATGCCGTACTCGTGCTGGACGATGGCCATGTCGAAGGTGTTCAGGGCGGCGGCGGCGTCCCGCCAGCCGGTCGGCGTGCGCGCCGACCAGGTGTGCACGACCCCGGGCAGGGCGCGCTGGTCGTCACTCCCGTCGGTGACCCGCACGACGCCACCCCGGGTGCCGTCGGCGGTCAGGTGGGCGGCCAGCGCGGAGTTGAAGGTGGCCAGTCCGCACCGGGTCGGTGGGTGGGTGCTGAGGAAACCGTAGTGGGGCATGGGTGTGGGGCCTTCCGGTTGTCGGCCGCGGGGGATTCGTCGGATGGTCAGCAGGTCCGGCGTTGCGGGCGGTGGATGAGGTCGTCGTAGACGGCCAGGTAGTCGGTGACCATCCGGTCGGCGCCGAAGCGCTGCCGCGCCCGGGCCCGGCAGCCGGCCCGGTCGAGGCCGGTGACCCGGGTCACCGCGTCGGCGGCCTGCTCGACGGTGTGCACGAGAAACCCCGTCACCCCCACGTCGATGACCTCCGGCATGGACCCCCGGGCGTACGCCACGACCGGCGTGCCACAGGCCATCGACTCCACCACCGACAGGCCGAACGGCTCGTCGAAGGCGATCGGGTGCAGCAGCGCGGTGCTGGCGCCCAGGATCTCCGCGCGTCGGCGGGGACCCACCGCGCCGAGGAAGACGACCTGATCGCCGTCGATGTGCGGGGCCACCTGTTCAGTGAAGTACCGCTCGTCCTGCACGATGCCGCAGATGGTCAGGGGTCGGCCGGCGAGCCGCGCTATCTCGATGGCGGTGTGGGTGCCCTTGTCGGGATGGATCCGGCCGAAGGCGACCAGTCCCGAGCCGGCGTCGCGGGTGAACGGCAGCCCGGTGAGGTCGACGCCGTGGTGCACCGTGGCGGCGTAGTCGAGGCCGGCGGTCCGGTCGGCGTCGGAGATCGACACGTAGGACGAGCGGGCCCTGGTGTAGGCGGGAAGGATTCCCGCACCGGAGAAGCCGTGCACGGTGGTGAGCAGCGGAGCGTCGCAGTGCTCGGCGAAGGCCAGCGGCAGCCAGTCGAGGTGGTTGTGCACCAGGTCGAACTGCGCCGAGCGGGCCATCGCGTGCGAGACATGCAGCGCCTCCCACACCCGGCCGTCCATGCTCGGATCGTCGGCGTACCCGCGGGGGCACACACCGTCGAGGGCGGCGGAGGTGACCGAGTCCAGCGTCGCGAAGAGTGTCACGTCGACACCGCGTGCGGTCAGCCCCTCCGCGAGCAGGCCGGTCACCTGCTCCCAGGGGCCGTAGTGGTAGGGGGGTGTCCGCCAGGCGACCGGCCCGAGCAGGGCCACCTTCACGGGGATGTGGCGTCGGCGAGGTCGGCCGGATCAAGACGCAGGGTCGCGAGCAGCCCGACGTGCTTCTCGGAGTCCACCCGCTCCGGCAACTCGCGCTCGACCCAGTCGGCCCTGGCCCGCTGGCCACGCTCCCGTAGCGCGGCAACGATCCTGTGCCTGGCGATCCTCATCGTCTGCTCCCTCGTGAAGCCGTTCCGGACGGTCATGGTCACCAGGTAGCGGTTGGAGGTGCTGGTAGATCCTCATCACCGGGACGCCGAGGTGTGCGGCGGGTATCCGAGTTCTCACTGTGACCGACGAATCGTGCGGTACGGAGCTGGTGTCCCCAGGGGCGGAGCCGGCGTGGCGGGCGCCTCAGCTGCGGAACGTCGTCGAGTCCCGGACCACTCCAGCCTACGCCGGTCCGGCTCGGCCTGCCGGGCGTCGCTCGTGTCAGCGGTCAGCGAACACCGTGACGAGCACCAGAGGTAGGAACAGGACGGTCGCCAGGAGGAACACCCGCATACGGAGCGCGCGGACGTCGACGGCCCGCCGCACCCGCGCACCGAATGTCGAGGGTGCGGATTCTCCTGCAACGGGCGGGGAAGGCCCGGTCGCGGCGATCGGACGAACGGCCATGACACCCTTCCTGGTGGTCGCAACGACCCGGCCCCGCTGCCCGAGCGCCGGGAAGATGGCCGGTCAGCTGAGCATCTCGGCCCTGAGCTGGGCCAGGGAGCGCTTCAGCAGCCGGGAGACGTGCATCTGTGACAACCCGACCCGGCTGGCGATCTGCGCCTGGGTCAGGTCGCCGTGGAACCGCATGGCCAGGATCTGACGCTCTCGCGCGGGGAGCGCCGCGAGGACCAGCCGGAGCGTCATGTGGTCGTCCACGGCGCCGTACCCCGGATCGACGGCGCCGATGAGCGCGATGCGCTCGACGGCGTTGCTCCCGGGCTGCGGCTCGTTCAGGGACGGCAACCGGTAGACCTCCGAGGCGGCGAGGGCGGCCAGGAGTTCGGCGACGGTCACCTTCAGGTGGCCGGCGAGTTCCCCGTCCGTCGGTAGGCGACCGCGTCGCTGCCCGAGCTCGCTCCGGGCGGCGGGCACCCGGTGAGTCAGTTCCTGGGCTGCGCGCGGCACCCGGATCGCCCAGGCGGTGTCCCGGAAGTGCCGCCGCATGGCGCCGAGAATTGTCGGAATGGCGTAGCTGGCGAACGGCGTCCCTCGCTCGGCGTCGTATCCGTCAACGGCCCTGATCAGGGCGAGCGCGCCCACCTGTGCCAGGTCCTCGTAGGGCTCCCCGCGACCGGTGTAGCGGCGGGCCAGCCGACCGGCCAGCGGCAGGTTGGCCTCGATGATCCGGTCTCGCAGCCGTGCGCGGTCGGGATCGTCGGCAGTCAGGCTCGCACGACGACGGAGCAGCTGTTCGCTCTGGCCGGTTGCCGCGTGGTGAGGCGGAGGAGGGAGAACTGCCGTCGCTGTCGCGATGGGGGTGACCATTGTTCAACGCCCCTTACGGGCTGGTGGCGGCGAGACTGGCGGCCACCGGGGACCCGGGCGACAGGCCCACCGTACGCCTCATCCCGCGGCTCGGCACCTCCGCCGGCAGCACTCCCGGGAACCGGCTGGTCAGCGGGCCGGTCAGGGGCCGTCAGTCGGGCCGGCCGGCGGCCGTCCCGGCGCGAACCGCTCGGAACCGTCGACGATCGCCCGGGACAGTTCGGACAGTCGCCGGTTGCGGCAGCGCGCACCGTCGCGCAGCAGCGCGAAGGCCTCACCCACGTCCACCTGGAGGCGCTCGGCGAGGACCCCCTTGGCCTGCTCGATCAGAACTCGGCTGGTGAGCGCGGTCTGCAGCTGTTCGGTGAGGATGTCGCGGCGGTGGATGGCGCGTTGCTGGAGCAGTCCGATGGTGGCCACGTCGGCGAGCGCCTGTCCGATGCGGAGCCTGGCCTCGTCGAGGGCCCCCCGCTGGACGTCGAAGAGGGTCAGCGTGCCGATGACCTCGGAGCGCAGGCGCATGGGCAGAGCGTGCACCGCGGCGAAGCCGACCTCGGCCGCGGCGGCGGTGAACCTCGGCCACCGGCCGGCGCTCGGCAGGTCGGCGACCGACACCGGCTGACCGGTACGGAAGCAGTCCACGGAGGGACCCTGGTCGGTCTGGAGCTGGAACAGCTCCAGCAGTCGGGTGCGTTCGGAGGAGGCGGCGACCACCCGCAGCGTGTCCCGCTGGTCCGTCAGGAGCAACCCGGCCGCCGAGACACCCAGCAGTTCGACACATCGCCCGGCCAACCCGTGCAGGAACTCGATCACGTCGAAGTCGTCGACGAGAGTGTCGGCCAGTTCCACGAACACGTCCGACAGCTGGCTCTCGCCCATGTGACTCACCCTCGTCGAACCCTAGTCCGCCGGCTCTCCGATTGATACGGGTCGTGGTCCCCGCCGCCGGGCAACCACACCGTCGGCTACGACCAGTGTGCCGTCGGTTCGGTTCCCAGCGCGCCGGCGAGTTCGGAAGCGATGAGATCGTCATAGGCGGTGCCGAGTGTCGGCGTGGGGCCGTCGATCTCGCGGAGCCGGTCCGCGGCCCGGCGAGCGGCGATGGCGGTCACCCAGGCGGTGCCGTCGAGCTGGCGGGAGGCGGGCATCGGCGCGAGCCGCCACACCTCGACGAACACCGCCCGGGTCACCGTCACGGCGAGGGCCCGGCTGCCGACGCTCTCACAGACCTGCGCGAAGACGGCGCGGACGAGACGACGGTGGAAACGGCGGAAAGCGGCCTGGTCGCGGTCGGCGATCCGCTGGACGAGATCGTTGACGGACTCGGTGCGCGGCACGCCGTAGACGTGTGGGACAGGCATCCGACGCTCCTGGTGGTGTGCCTGCGGGTTGGGACACCGCCAGGGACCAGGGCAGTTGCTGCGTCCCTCACCCTACGCCACCGGTCAAACGACGGAGCGCTCCGTCGAGGGAACGCAACGACCCAGGAACACCAAGCGCGCCAGGCCGAACGAGCGTACGATCGGGGCATCCCGGAATCGACGACATCCCATTTCTGAGGTGCCAGCCACACCGGCCCCACCCCCAAGGGGATGTCATGTCCGGCAATCGCCCCCGAACCGCACCGGCGGACCCGGTCACCACCGCGCCGCCGCGGGCCCCAGCCTGGCTCCGATGATCCCGACCGCGGGGCGGACCCGGCCCTGATCCTGGGCCTCGACTCCGTCGGGCACCGCGCCTTCACGAACACCGACGATCGGAAGGGAACAGCCATGGCAACCATGGCCGAGCGCATCCGCATGTTCCTCCACAACCCGCAAGGACAACGGCTCACCCGGCAGACGCGTGAGCAGCTCGGCAAGCCCGACAACCAGCAGCGGCTGCGGAAGTTCGCGGAACGACTGCGGCGACGGGGGTGACCCCCGCCGGCTCCCGATCCGGCTGAGCGCGGGCAGTCGCCGCGACACCGGTAGACGCCGAGGGCCCCTCCCCGCGATCGCGGGGAGGGGCCCTTTCCGGGGTACGACGTCAGTTGGCGATCATGCGGCGCAGCACGTACTGCAGGATGCCGCCGTGCCGGTAGTAGTCGGCCTCACCGGGGGTGTCGATGCGGACCACGGCGTCGAACTCCACGCCGGTGTCGGTGGTGACCTTCACGGTGCGCGGGGTGTCGCCGTCGTTGAGGGCGGTGACGCCGCTGATCGAGAAGGTCTCCGTGCCGGTCAGGCCCAGCGACTCGGCGGTGGCGTCGACCGGGAACTGCAGCGGCAGGACGCCCATGCCGATGAGGTTCGAGCGGTGGATCCGCTCGTACGACTCGGCGATGACGGCCTTGACCCCGAGCAGCATGGTGCCCTTGGCCGCCCAGTCGCGGGACGAGCCGGAGCCGTACTCCTTGCCGGCCAGGATGACCAGCGGGACGCCCGCCTCCTGGTACGCCATCGAGGCGTCGTAGATCGAGGTCTGCTCGCCGGTCAGGTGGTTGACCGTGAAGCCGCCCTCGACGCCCGGCACGAGCTGGTTGCGCAGCCGGATGTTGGCGAAGGTGCCCCGGATCATCACCTCGTGGTTGCCGCGGCGGGAGCCGTACGAGTTGAACTCGTGCCGCGCCACGCCGTGCTCGGCGAGGTACTTCCCGGCGGGCGAGTCCGCCTTGATCGAGCCGGCGGGGGAGATGTGGTCGGTGGTCACCGAGTCGCCCAGCTTGGCCAGCACCCGGGCGCCGGCGATGTCCTGCACCGGCTGCGGGTCGCGCTCCATGCCCTCGAAGTACGGAGGCTTGCGCACGTAGGTCGAGTCGCCGGCCCAGGCGAAGGTGTCGCCCGTCGGGGTGGGCAGCGACTGCCAGCGCTCGTCACCGGCGAACACGTCCGCGTACGCGGAGCTGAAGCCGGTGGCGCCGATCGCCGAGGCGATGACGTCCTGGATCTCGGCGCTGTTCGGCCAGATCTCCCGTAGGAACACGGGGTTGCCCTGCGCGTCCTCGCCGATCGGCTCGTTCGCCAGGTCGATGTCCATGGTGCCGGCGAGCGCGTACGCGACCACCAGCGGCGGGGACGCCAGGTAGTTCATCTTGACGTCCGGGTTGATCCGGCCCTCGAAGTTGCGGTTGCCGGACAGCACCGAGACGACGGCCAGGTCGCCCTCGTTGACCGCGGCGGAGACCTCCTCCGGCAGCGGGCCGGAGTTGCCGATGCAGGTCGTGCAGCCGTAGCCGACCAGGTTGAAGCCGAGCTTCTCCAGGTAGGGCGTGAGGCCGGCGCGGTCGTAGTAGTCCATGACGACCTTGGAGCCCGGGGCCAGGGTGGTCTTCACCCACGGCTTGCGGTTCAGGCCCTTGTCCACGGCGTTCCGCGCCAGCAGCGCGGCGCCGATCATGACCTGCGGGTTGGAGGTGTTGGTGCAGGAGGTGATCGCGGCGATCACCACGGCGCCGTGGTCCAGCTCGTACTCGACGCCGTCCGCGCCGGTCACCCGGACCGGGTTGGTGGCCCGGCCGCCCGCGCCCACCGCGGCGGTCTCCAGGTCCCGCGGGGCGTCGGCCGGGTCGTTGACCCCGTTGGCCGGGGAGTCGCTGGCCGGGAAGGACTCGGCGCTGGCCTCGTCGGCCGGGCCGTCGGTGCCGAACGGCTTCTCCAGCTGCGGCACGCCCGGCTTGCGACCCGGGTCGCCGCCGGTCTCGTCGGCTGCCACGTAGTCGCTCAGCGCGGAGCGGAACAGCGTCTTGGCGCTGCCCAGCGGCACCCGGTCCTGCGGGCGCTTCGGGCCGGCCAGGGACGGCTCGATGGTGCCGAGGTCCAGCTCCAGGCGCTCCGAGTACTCCGGCTCGCGCTCCGGGTCGTGCCAGAGGCCCTGCTCCTTGGCGTACGCCTCGACCAGCGCGACCTGCTGCGGGTCGCGGCCGGTCAGCTCCAGGTAGCGGACGGTCTCGGCGTCGATCGGGAAGATCGCGACGGTGGAGCCGTACTCCGGGGACATGTTGCCGATGGTGGCCCGGTTGGCCAGCGGCACCGCGCTGACGCCGGGGCCGTAGAACTCGACGAACTTGCCGACCACGCCGTGCTTGCGCAGCATCTCGGTGATGGTGAGCACCAGGTCGGTGGCGGTGGTGCCGGCCGGCATCTCGCCGGAGAGCTTGAAGCCGACGACCCGGGGGATCAGCATGCTGACCGGCTGGCCGAGCATCGCGGCCTCGGCCTCGATGCCGCCGACGCCCCAGCCCAGCACGCCCAGGCCGTTGACCATCGTGGTGTGCGAGTCGGTGCCGACCACGGTGTCCGGGTACGCCTGACCGTTGCGCTCCATGACCGTGCGGGCCAGGTACTCGATGTTGACCTGGTGCACGATGCCGGTGCCCGGCGGGACGACCTTGAACTCGTTGAACGCGGTCTGGCCCCACCGCAGGAACTGGTAGCGCTCCTTGTTGCGCTGGTACTCCAGCTCCACGTTGCGCTCGAAGGCGTCCTCGCGACCGAACAGGTCGGCGATGACCGAGTGGTCGATGACCAGCTCGGCCGGGGCGAGCGGGTTCACCTTGGTGGCGTCGCCGCCCAGGTCGCGCACGGCCTCACGCATGGTGGCCAGGTCGACGACGCAGGGCACGCCGGTGAAGTCCTGCATCAGCACCCGGGCCGGGGTGAACTGGATCTCCACGCTCGGGTCGGCGGTGGGGTCCCACGCACCGAGCTGCTGGATGTGGTCGGCGGTGATGTTCGCGCCGTCCTCGGTCCGCAGCAGGTTCTCCAGCAGGATCTTCAAGCTGTAGGGCAGCCGGTCGTGGCCCTCCACCTTGTCGATCCTGAAAATCTCGTAGCTCGCGTCTCCGACGCGTAGCTGGGTCTTCGCACCGAAGGTGTCGAGGCTCGCCACGTCGTACTCCTTCACACCAGCGACCGTGAGTAGTCCTGAGCAGTTTGTCGCACCGGCCGGGGCGTCGCCGTGCTTAGGCGACACTTACCTGCGTCGGTCTCAACAAAACCGTACGTCCGTCTTGCTATTCGCGCAACCTCATGCCAGGGTTCGGGACGAGGAGGTGCCACCATGATCCACCACGTCCTGCTCGCCTGCCCACGCGGCTCCGAGGAAATCTCCCGGTCCTTCTACGCCGGCCTGCTCGGCCTGGTCGAGAAGGCGAAACCGCCGGCCCTCGCCGCCCGCGGCGGCTGCTGGTTCACCGGGTACGGCGTCGAGCTGCACCTCGGCGTCGAGGACGACTTCCGCCCCGCCCGCAAGGCGCACCCGGCCCTGCTCCGCCCCGACCTGGACTGGCTCGCCGCCCACCTCGGCGCCGCGGGCCACCCCGTGACCTGGGGCGACGAGGAGATTCCCGGCATGCGGCGGTTCCACACGTACGACCCGCACGGCAACCGCCTGGAGTTCCTGGCGCCCGCCGGCTGAGCCCGCGCGGGTAGGGTTCGGGGGTGGTCGACGTCCAGCACTGGCTCTCCGCGCTGCCCCCGGGCGTGCTCTATCTGATCGTCGCCGGGGTGATCGGCGTGGAGAGCATGGGCATCCCGCTTCCGGGCGAGATCGTGCTGGTCAGCTCCGCGCTGCTGGCCGCCGCCGGGGTCGTCGAGCCGGAGTGGGTGGCCACCGCCGCCGCGGTCGGCGCCATCGTGGGGGACTCCATCGGGTACGCCGTGGGCCGCCGCGGCGGGCGGCCGCTGCTCGAACGGCTGGGCCGGCGTTTCCCGAAACACCTCGGCCCCGCGCAGCTCGCCCGCGCCGAGCAGAGCTTCGCCCGGCACGGTGTCTGGGCGGTCTTCTTCGGGCGGTTCGTCGCCCTGCTCCGCATCCTCGCCGGCCCCCTCGCTGGGGCGCTGCACGTGCCGTACCGCCGGTTCCTGGTGGCCAACGCGGCGGGCGGCCTGGTCTGGGCCTTCGGCACGACATACCTGCTCTTCTCCGTGGGCCGCGCGGCCGAGCACTGGCTCAAGGACATCTCCTGGGCCGGCCTGGTCCTCGCGGTGCTCGCCGGCCTGGCCAGCACCTGGTGGCTGCGCCGCCGCGCCCGGCACCTGGAGCAGGTCGAGGTGCCCGACGAGGCCGACGAGCCGGTGCGCGCGGGCGACCGTTGACGACAACGCCGAAAAGGGCCCGACCCCTTCGTGGGGTCGGGCCCTTTCGTGTGTTGCTGCTTTGTCAGGAGGCCGAGTAGCCGCGGGTGGCGATCCAGTCGGCGAGGTTGTCGACGCTGATGCGGTAGGAGGCCATGTTCGGGTCGGCCGAGTCCGCGATGGTCACGGTCTTCCCGTTGTCGTGGTAGCCGACGACGCTGATGTAGTGGCCGCCTTCGAAGGAGTGGGTGTTGCCGTCGGTGTCGGTGGTGGTGCCGGCGATGTTGGCGACCACGGCGCGGCCGTCGTCGACGGTGCGCACGATGTCGGCGCGCAGGGTGTCGGTCTGCTTGTCGTCGGCCTTGCCGTCGCGGATCTCCACCGACCGGTAGTGCTTGCCGGTCTCCTTGTTCAGCACGGGGGTGATGTCGTTGATGCTGTTGGTGCCGTTCTCGGTGGTGCCCATCTCCTTGGCCATGGCGTCGACGTCGATGTTCTTGCCGAGCACGCTGATGGCGTTACGGGCGGCGGCGGGGCCGCAGTAGTAGAAGTTCGGCTGGGCTTCGTAGCGGACGTCGAGTTCCCGCTCGCCGTGGCCCTTGCGGTCGGTGCTGACCTGGGTGGTCTTCTCGGCCGGGCTGGCGTGGGCGGCGATGGCGGGGCCGGCGATCCCACCGGCGGTGGCGGCGAAGCCGGCAGCGGTCAGGACGGTGTTTCGCAGCATGGTGTTGGTACGCATGATGAGATCAGCGCCTTCCGTTCGGGGGTGAGCGGCACCCGCACACAAGGGGGGCGTGCGGATGCCGCCGCAAAGGGGGGGAAAGTCTTTGGGGTGCCCGGCGATCAAAGGGGTGACCTGCTCGGGCGGTCCGGGGGTGTAACCATCGGCGGTGGGGAAGCGATTCCCTCGACCCTGACCCGATGTCCCGGGGGATGTAACGACCGGCGGCCCGGGGTCATTCCCTGGCTCCACCGGCTCGGACCTTCGCGGTCCGGGGGATGTAACGACCGGTGGGGGCCGGTCATTCCGACCGGCGGTCGCCGTCGCCCGGGGGCGGGCTGCTAACGCGGTCTGCCATGTACAACGACCCCACCCCCGGCATGATTCCGCCGCCACGGTGGCGCCGACCACCCGACAGCCAGGCCGAAACCGGACATCAGGCCTCGAACTGCCGGCGCAAACCGGACATCTCTCAGGGCACGAATGCCAGCGCAACCTCCGCCTCCCGGAGCCCGGCTCCGTCGCCACGCCGCGGCCGGACCACTCGTACGAAACGGCCGCGTCTCAGGCTCGCCCTCATGGGTGGAACGCCATGGGTGTATCCCGGCCCGGGAGACACCCATGGCGTTCCACTCGCCGTGCGAGGCAGGGCGTAAACCGGACAAACGCCCGCCTCGGACCGCCCTCGGCGCCGCGCCGCTCGACTCCCGATCGGATCGTTGGCGACTTCCCGGTCCCCGCGAACAGAAAATCGCCAAGATTCAGCCGATACCGGGTGCGCCTGCTGGTGCGTGGGCGAGGTCGCCGGTCACCGCTGTCCTCGTCGGGTTCCACAGTGGTCGTGCCACCATGTCGGCATGGAGATCTGGAACAACCCGTCCTGCTCGAAGTGCGCCACCGCCCGCGCTTCGCTGGACGAGGCGCGGGTGCCCTACCGACTGCGGGCGTACCTCACCGAGCCGCCGAGCGCGGACGAGGTGACCGAGGTGCTGCGCCGGCTGGACGCCCGGGCGTGGGACATCTGCCGCACCGGCGAGCCGGCCGCGACCGCGCTGGGCATGGCGGACTGGCCGCGCGACGACGCGACGGAGCCGCGCTGGGTCGCCGCCATGGTCGCGCACCCCGAGCTGATCCAGCGCCCGATCCTGCTGCTGGACGACGGAGGCGCGCTGGTCGGTCGTACCCCGGAGGCCCTGGACGAGGCCGTGCGCCGCAGCGACCGGTGAGCCCGCGCTGGGTCAGGAGGTGCGGTCGCCGGCCTTCGCGTGCCGCTCGCGCAGCCGGTCCCGGATCTCCTCCGGGGTGTACGCCCGGCGCCGCCGCTCCGCCCGGGCCACGACCACACCGGTCGCCGCCACGCCGGCGAGGCCGGCCAGGCCGAGCAGCTTCCACCACCGCATCCGTTGCCGCTTCGGCATAGGGTGATCCTCCATGAGCATCAGCCTGGACGAGGCGGTGGAGCTGACCCGCACCGGCGACCTGTGGGTCTTCCGCGGGCGCAGCGTGCCGGACCGCGCCATCCAGCTCACTACCAACAGCCCAGTCAACCACGTCGGCATGGCCGTGGTGCTCGACGACATGCCGCCGCTGATGTGGCACGCCGAGCTGGGCCGCTCGCTGCCCGACCTGTGGACCGGCACCCACCAGCGCGGCGTGCAGCTGCACGACCTGCGGGACGCGGTCTGCGTGTGGGCCAACCGGTACGGCCAGCGGGGCTGGCTGCGCCAGCTCGAACCGCCGGCGGACACCGTGATGGAGGAGGCGGTGCTGCGGACCGTGGCCCGCCTCGACGGCACCCCGTTCCCGTCCACCGCGCAGCTCGCCTGGCGCTGGGCCCGCGGCCGGGTGCCGAACCTGCGCCGCGGCCGACCCTCCATCGCCGACGGTGGTGGCGTGCCGGTCCGCGACCGGGCGCTGGAGACCGCGTACTGCGCGGAGGTGGTGGCCGTGACCTACGAGGCGATGGGGCTGCTGCCCGCCGGTCGCCGGCCCAACTGGTACGACCCGGGGCGGTTCTGGAGCGGCGACGACCTCGACCTCACCGGCGGCGCCCAGCTCGGGGCCGAGATCGAGGTAGGCATCCCACCCCGCTGACCAGGTTTGCCGAGCCCGCCGTCCGGCAAAGAGAGCGGCGTGACGGCTTCCACGGACCTCGACACGCTCGCCGACTTCTTCGACCGGTACGGCGTGGCGCTGACCACCGCCGACGTGCCCGCCATCGCCGGCTGCTACGCGCTGCCGGGGCTGGTGGTCGCCGACACCTACAGCTTCTCGTTCACCTCGCCGGCCGCCGTGGCCCTCAGCTTCGTCGGCGCGGCGCCCGACTACCAGGAGCGGGAACTGGTCGCCGCCCACGCGCTGATCGAGGACGTGCAGCAGGTCTCCGCCCTGCTCACCGAGGTGGCGGTGCGCTGGGAGTTCCTGGACAGCCAGGGCCGGGCGGTGCCCGGCGAGCGGTACCGCTACCTGCTGCGGGCCACCGACGACGGCCCGGCCATCTGTACGGTCATCCGCACCGCCTGACACCGTCACGGCCGACCCGACCGGGCCGGCCCGCGACGGCGGCGGTCCGGCCGGCGGGGCGGCTCAGCGGACCAGCTCCCGGCGGCGGGGCGACGCGTCGACCCGCGTGCCACCGGCCGCCACGTCGGACACGAAGTCGTCGACGGCCTCCCGGGTGACGCCGGGCATGCAGATCAGGTGGCTGCGGCCGGCGCTGCTCGCCAGCACCCACTTCGCCGTCACGGCCGGCGGCGGGGTGGGGAAGACGACCGTGAAGGCGTGCTCGTGCCGCCAGGCCGGCCAGCCCACCTCGGTGAGCCGCTCCACCGCGTACGCGGCCAGCTCGCGGGCCCGCTCGGCGCGCTCCCGCAGGCCGTCGTGGCCGAGGCTGCGGATCGCGTACCAGAGCAGCAGCGCCGGATGGCCGCTGCGGGAACCGCTGATCGTGGTGTCCATCGTGCCGGTGTAGTTGGCGTAGCGGGCGAGCTGCTGCTGGAGGGTGCGGCGGGTCAGCACCACCCCGCACGGCACCGGGGTGCCGAGGAACTTGTAGCCGGAGATGGAGATGCTGTCGACGGTCGCGTCGAGCCGCAGCGTGGCCCGCCCGTCGGCCAGAGCGAGAGGGACCCCGGCCAGCGCGCCGTCGACGTGCAGGTGGTGGCGGACGGGTGTGCGGGCGAGCAGCTGCCGGATCCGGGGCACGTCGTCGGCGGCCTCGGTCATGGTCGTGCCGCAGGTGGCCACCACGATGGCCGGCCGGTCCCGGTGCCGGTCGACCATCCGGGCCAGGTCGTCGTAGTCCATCTCGCCGCGCTCGTCGGTGCGGACCACCACCGAGTCCAGGCCGAGGATGTCGACGCACTTGGGCAGGGAGTAGTGGGCCTCGGCGGAGTGGTAGACCAGGGCCTTGGGCAGCCGGGCCCGGGCCAGGTAGAGGCCGTAGAGGTTGCCCTCGGTGCCGCCGGAGGTGAGGTAACCCCAGCGGTCGTCGGCCGGGGCCTGGAACAGGTCGCCGAACCAGTCGAGCACCTCCCGCTCGTACCGCTTGGTGTGGTTGGCGCCGGCCGGGTCGGTCCACGGGTCGCCGATGTTGTTGAGCAACGAGCCGAACAGGGGCGCCAGCGGGCTGTAGTCGATGTCGGTGGCGACCGGGAAGCCGACGTGCGTCCGCCGCCCGGCGACCGCGGCCGAGCGGACCGCGGCGAGCTCCGCGAGGAGTTCCTCGGGACGCGCGACGGGACCGTTGCGGCCTGGGTCGGCTGACAACACGGCGCTCCCTCGTCGTCCGGTGGACAGCGCACAGAGTGGACCATGAGTCACGGAGAGCGGGCAAGCGTTACGAACCCGGCCACCAATCGTCCACAATCGACGGGTGCGGCCACTGTGGACCCGAATCCTGATTGAGTGACCGGTCAGCGAGCCGGATCCCGAAATGCTCGCGGACAGTTGATAACCCGTGCACGGAGTGAAATCATCGGCCGGGCGAATTCCCGCTAGCCAGGAGCTGCCACGTGTCGCAGGATCACCGGTCACCGCTGCCACGTCCGTCGCACGAGGGCACCGGGAACGACGGCGCGACCGACCGGCCGGCGTACCCGCCGGCACCGCCACTCCGGCCGCCCGCCCGGTGGGGAAGCCGCCGGCTCTCCGGCGGCGCGGCCCCGGAGCCCGGCCACGGCGGTCCGACGCCCCCGGCCTACGGTCCGCCCACCTCGCCGCTGCGCGGCTACGGCGGCGCCGAGGCCGGTGATCCCGGCAGCGGACACCCGTCGCCCGCGACACGCGGCGGGTTCGGGCCGCCCGCGGCCCACCGCTACGGCCCCCCGACCACGGACGGCTTCACCGCCCCGACCGCCGGCGGCTTCGGCGCCCCATCGCAGGGCGGCTTCGCCGGCCCGACGGGCGGCCCGGTGGCCGGCGGCTTCGGCGCCAGGACCGCCGGCCACCTCGGCGGTGCGGGTGGCGCCGCCCGGTTCGCCCCGCCGGAGGCTCCGGGTCGCGGTGGCACGGCCCGGCTCTCCGGGCTGGGCGCCCCGGCGGCCCCGGTCCGCGGTGCCCCCGCGCCGGCCCGGCCGCCGTCGGGCGGCTACCGCGCACCGGACGCCGCGAGGTACGCCCACGCCGGCCCGGCCCCGGCGAGCTGGTCCCCCGGTGACGCGTCCGAGCCGACCCTCGACGGCTACTCGAACCAGGCGGTCCACCACCAGATCCGGCAGGCGGTGGTGCACCGCGTGCAGTACGCGAACGCGCTGCACGCCTCGCACTACTGGGACCTGCGCCGGACCAGCCCGGTCGGGCCGCACGCGCTGGTCTTCCTCTACGCCAGCCTGGATCCCCGGTTCGCCGACCCGCGCCGGCCCTACTACGAGATCAAGGCGGCCTCCCGGTTGTTCCGGGACGGCGCCGAGGTGCAGGACCTGCCGGCGCTGCTCGCCGAGCTGTGCGAGATCGCCGAGGGCTACCTGGCCGGGGGCGGGGTCTTCGACCCGGTGGCCCAGATGACCCAGGCCGGCGAGCCGATGCCCGCCGAGGCGCGCTACGTCGGTGTCTCGGTGTCGACCCTGCTGGGCAGCGGCGGGGCCGGCGTCGAGCCGCCGGGTGCCGGCGGGATGGGCATCGCCGGCCGGAACCTGGTGGTGATGTCGGACGACAACCTGCTGGTGGTCGAGCGGCCGGCGCGGGCGCACGAGCAGGTCGAGGTGCACTCCACCTGCCCGCATTTCAGCGGCGGGGGCGTGGAGGTCCGCAACTGGCTCCCGCTCACCCCGGAGCAGCAGGTCGACCCGGCCTGGCGCGCGTTGCGGCACCTCAACCGGCTGGTGCTGGCCGGCCAGGAGCGCAAGGCCGCGGCGGTCGCGTCCACCGGGGGCCGGCGCCGCCGCTGAGACACCGTGCGGCCCGCCCCCGGACCTCGGGGCGGGCCGTGGCGTGCCCGGGTGTCCTACAGGGAACGGCCGACCAGATCCTGCTCGATCACCGCGAGCGGGCGCGGTTGGCCCTGCCCGACGTTCTCCAGCACCTCGGGGCGGGTGGCCCGGATGACCGCCGCCCAGACCAGCCCCACCACCACGGCGGCCGCCACCGCGCCGGGGACCAGCCACTTCGTCGTGGAGTCGGGGGGCACCCCGAGCACGGCGGACAGGTTCACCAGCGTGGTGAGCAGGGCAGCGCCCACCAATGCGGCCCCGATCGCCGGCGCGACCGTACGCTGCCACGCGCTCTCCGTGCCGCCGCCGCCGCGGTGGAAGAAGGCGATCGTGGCGACCGAGGTGACCGCCATCATGAGCAGCAGCGCGATGGCGGCGACGCCGGAGAGCCAGCTGAACATGGTGGCGACCGGGTCGGCTCCGGTCAGCGCGAACACCAGGACCGCCGGCAGGGCGATCGCCGACTGGAGCACCGACCCGGCGACCGGCGCGCCGCCCCGGCCGACCCGCTCGAACACCGCCGGCAGCACCCGCTCCCGGCCGAGGCTGAAGGCGTACCGGGCGATCGAGTTGTGGAAGCTCACCATCGCGGCGAACACGCTGGTCACCACCATGATCGTCGCTACGCCGCCGAGCACGGGGCTGACGTGCGCCTCCAGGATCGAGAACGGCAGCCCCGCGCCCGGGTCGCGGGACCGGTCGACGACCTGGTCCGGCCCGACGGCCACGGCCATGGCCCACGCGGCCAGCGCGTAGAGGGCGCCCAGCAGGATCAGCGCCGAGTAGGCCGCCCGGGACACCGCCCGCGGCGACCGCGCCTCCTCCGAGTAGACGGCGGCCGACTCGTAGCCCACGAACGAGGCCGCGCAGAAGGCCACCACACCGCCGATGCCCGGCACCAGCAGGTTGCCGGGGTCCAGCGGCGCGAAGCTCACCGACCCGCCGGCCGGATGGGTGAACGAGGTGAGCACGAAGAGCAGGATCACCACGACCTCGACGGCCAGCACCGCGCCCAGCAGGCCGACGCTGATCCGCGCCTTCAGCACGCCGACCAGGGCGACCCCGGCCCAGGCGGCCAGCGCCCAGGCCCACCACGGGCCACCGAGGCTGTCGCTGACGACCGCGCCGAGCAGCCCGTACAGGCAGATCTGGATGGCGTTGTAGCCGAGCAGCACGACGGGTGCGGCGACCACACCCCAGAACCGTCCGAAGCCCGCGGCCAGGGCCGCGTAGAAGACGCCGGCGCTGGAGACGTAACGGGCCATGGCCAGGTAGCCGACGGAGAAGAAGAGCAACGCGACGGCGATGACGACGAAGCCGAGCGGGGTGCCGGTGACGCCGGTCGAGGCGTACGCGGCGACGATCGCCCCGGCGAGCACGGCCATCGGGGAGGAAGCGGTGGCGCTGAACACCAACAGGGCACCGGTGCCGAGGGACTTGCGGATTAGCCCGGTTGGCGCGCTGGCAATCTGCATGGAGCTGCTCCGAGTGGGGGAGGGAGGAGTTGTCGGGGCGGGTGTCCGTCGGGCGGCTCTCCATGATGGACAGTGCGGGCGGATGTACGCGTCCTTGCCCCGATCTGAGCCATTTAGGAGCTCCGATAGCTGAGCCCGGACAGCGTAGCCGACGACGCGGTGCGACGTGTCGGCTGCGGGTCGTGGCCATGGACCCGGCCGGCGGAACCCGAATCGCCGCGCATGATCGTCCGTTTCGCGCGTCCCGGGTACCCGGACGGTCCGATCGCTCCGGGCGCGCTTCGCGATGCGACGCGCCCTAGCTACGCTGGCGCGTCGGGTACCACGAGGGGGGCATGTGATGAGCGGCGGGCCAGCCGAGCCGGCCGAGGCGCCGGCGGCGCCACGGATGCTCACGTCGGTGCCGTGGATCGTGGTGCTGCTCGGCGTCGGCCTGATCGTCGGCCTTCTGGTGATCGCCCTGCTCTCGCTGCGGGGGGAGGAACGCCAGCCGGTGCCGGCGCCCGCCCCGCCGATGTACCTGCCGACTCTCGGGCCGGACGCCCCCACCTCCGCGCCGCCGACCGGCGGCGCCACCGACGCCACGGGATCGGCGACGCCGTCGCCCAGCGCGACCGCCTCGCCCTCGGCCGGCGCGTCCCGGTCGGCGACGCCGCGGCCCAGCGCCTCGACCCGGGCGGCCGCGCAGGGTGCGGTGACCGCGCGGTACGAGGCCACCGCGAGCGACCGGAGCGGGTTCGAGGCCCGGCTGACCGTGGTCAACGGCTCCGCTGGCGGGCAGGGCTGGGAGGTCGAGCTGTTCTTCACCGGCAACGTGAAGACCATCGAGGCCTCGTCCGCCTCCGGGGTCTCGGTCAGCACCCAGGGCAGCGGGGTGTTCGTGCTGCGCGGCATCGGGCCGCTGCCGGCCGGGCAGAGCGCCACGGTGCGGATGCGGTTCGGCCGCACGGGCACCGGTGACCAGCCGGGCCGGTGCACGGTCAACGGCGCGGACTGTGTGATCGGCTGAGGCGCGCACCGGTCCACCGGGCGGCCAACGGTCGCGGTCGTTACGCTCGCCCGACGGGGACCGACAGGGGAGGGGTATGTCCGGCACACGACGCGTACGGCCGTCACCCGGCGCGGCCATCACCTCGTCGCCCTGGATCGTCGTCTCGATCGGCGTGATCGTCATGGTGGTGCTGCTCGTCGTGGCGCTGGGTGCGGTGCGTGGGCGGCGGACGTTCGCCGAACCCCCGCCGCCGGACCCGACGATGTCGCTGCCCCAGGTGCCGGTCACCACGCCCAGCGCGCCGGTGGGGACCAGCCGGCCGCCCGCCTCCGCCGCCGGGCCGGTGGCGCCCGGGCTGTCGCCCCGGTCCACCGTGCTTCCCGCCCGGCCGACGCCGCGCCCGTCACCCAGTGCGGGCGGCACCAGCAGCCGGCCGGCGCCACCGCCGCCCACCCCGTCCCCGGTCACCGGCCGGTACGGCGTGGTGAGCAGCTTCGACGGCGGTTTCATCGGCGAGGTGCGGCTGGTCAACACCGCCGGCACGGCGCGGGGCTGGACGGTGCGGCTGGCCTTCCCCCAGGGCCGTCTCGTGACCGCCTGGGTGAGCGGCGCCCAACAGGGCAGCGGAGGCTTCAGCGACGGCGTTTTCACCTACCGCAGCGGGGTCGACCTGGCGCCCGGGGCGTCGGTGGCGCTGCAGTTCCACTTCGAGCAGACGGGGACGACCCGGCCGTCGAGCTGCGCCGTCGACGGCGCCGCCTGCTCCGGCGTCTGATCCACCACCTCGGGCCGCGGTCGCGGCGGCGTCTGCTCTGCCGTGTTTCGCAAGATGGCTGCTTTGTTGCGACTTGGTTTGCAAGGTATTGCAGAATGTTTCGACGAGGGCTAGCGTGCGGGCGAATCAGCGACCAGAGAAAGGCCGTCGATGAAACCCCCGCCGATATCCCGCAAGGCACTGGCCGCCCTGGCCACCTCCCTCGTGCTCACCCTCGTCGGCGTGCCGGTGGCCCTCCACCAGGTGGGTGCCGACGGCGGCGAGCCGCCCACCACCCCCGACGTGCTGGCCGCCGCGGGCGCCGCCCAGTGGAACCGGGAGCCGTCCGCCGAGGCGCTGCTCAAGGCCGGCAGCACCGCCGCGAAGGCCGAGCAGTTCTACTTCGTCCTGCCGGACCGCTTCGCCAACGGCGACAAGCGCAACGACACCGGCGGGCTCACCGGTGACCGGCTCAGCACCGGCCTCGACCCGGCGGACAAGGGCTTCTACCACGGCGGTGACCTCAAGGGGGTCATCGACCGGATGGACTACATCCAGGGTCTCGGCACCACCGCCATCTGGCTCGCCCCGATCTTCAAGAACCGGCCCGTGCAGGGCACCGGAGCGGACGTCTCCGCCGGCTACCACGGCTACTGGATCACCGACTTCACCCAGGTCGACCCGCACTTCGGCACCAACGCCGAGCTGAAGAGGCTGGTCGGTCTCGCCCACCAGCGGGGCATCAAGGTCTACCTGGACATCATCGCCAACCACACCGCGGACGTCATCCGCTACGCCGAGGACAGGTACGGCTACGTCGACAAGAAGACGTCCCCCTACACCGACGCGCAGGGCCGGGCCTTCGAGGACCGCAACTACGCCGACGGCACCCGCGCGTTCCCGCGGGTCGACAACACGTCGTTCCCGTACACCCCGACCTTCGCCACCGCCGCCGATGCCACGGCCAAGGTGCCGGCCTGGCTGAACGACCCGACCATGTACCACAACCGGGGCGACTCCACCTTCGCCGGTGAGAACAGCGAGTACGGCGACTTCTTCGGCCTCGACGACCTCTGGACCGAGCGTCCCGAGGTGGTCCGCGGCATGACCGACATCTACGCGCAGTGGATCGGCAGGGCGGGCGTCGACGGCTTCCGCCTCGACACGGTCAAGCACGCCAACCTCGACTTCTGGCCGCAGTTCACCCGCGGCATCGACGCCGCCGCCGCCAAGGCCGGCAAGCCGGACTTCTTCATGTTCGGCGAGGTCTACAGCGCCGACCAGGAGGTCGAGTCGACCTACGTGCGGCAGGGTGGCCTGCCGGCCACCCTCGACTTCTCCTTCCAGGAGGCCGCGCGGGGCTACGCCGCCGCGGACGGCTCGGCCCGCGCGCTGGCGGACGTGTACGCCAAGGACGACCTCTACGCCGCGCGCGACACCGACGCCAACCGGCTGACGACCTTCCTGGGCAACCACGACATGGGCCGGATCGGCTCGTTCGTCGCGGCCGCCGGCGGTGACGACGCCAGCCAGCTCCGCCGCGACCAGCTCGCCCACCAGCTGATGTTCCTCACCCGCGGCCAGCCGGTCGTCTACTCCGGTGACGAGCAGGGCTTCACCGGCCCCGGCGGGGACAAGGACGCCCGGCAGGACATGTTCGCCAGCCAGACGGCGGACTACCTCGACGACGACCTGATCGGCACCACCCGCACCCACGCGAGCGACCAGTACGACACCACCCACCCGCTCTACCGGACCATCGCCGAGCTGGGCCGGCTGCGGCAGGCCCACCCCGCGCTGCGGGACGGCATCCAGGTCACCCGGTACGCGGCGGACGGCCCGGGCGTCTTCGCCTTCTCCCGCGTCCTGCCGAAGGACCGCACCGAGTACGTCGTGGCCGTGAACAACGCCGCGACCGCGCAGACTGTCACCGTGGACACCTGGTCGGCCGGCGCCACCTTCACCGGCGTCTACGGCGGCGCGGCCACGGCGGCGGCCGGCGCCGACGGCAAGCTGGGCGTCACCGTGCCGGCGATGTCGGCCGTGGTGCTCAAGGCCGACCGAGCCATCCCGCAGGCCGGGAGCGCCCCGACGATCACCCTCACCGAGCCGGGCGACGCGCCGGTCGCCACCCGGGCCACCGTCACCGCCCAGGTCACCGGCGACCCGCTGGCCACGGTCACCTTCGCGGCCCGGGTGCCGGGCGGCAAGTGGACCCTGCTGGGCAGCGCGCACAAGGCTCCGTACACCGTCCACCACGACCTGACCGGCCTGGCCGGCGGGACGACTGTCGAGTACAAGGCCGTGGTCCGCGACGGCAAGGGCCGGGTGGCCGCCGCGCGCACCACCGGCGTGGTCGGCACCCCGGCGCAGAGCGCGTCCCGGGACTGGGCGGTCGTGCACTACCAGCGCCCCGCCGGAGGGTACGCCGACTGGGGACTCTACGCCTGGGGCGACATCGACCCGGCGTACCAGACCGAGTGGCCCAAGGGGCAGCCGTTCGTGGGTGAGGACTCCTACGGCCGGTTCGCCTGGGTCAGGCTGAAGCCGGGCGCGAAGTCGGTCGGCTTCCTCGTGGTCGACAAGGACGGGAACAAGGACGTCGCCAACGACCGCACCCTCGACGTGACGCAGACCGGCGAGGTCTGGGTCAAGCAGGGCGACCCCGCCCTCTACCCGACCCGGCAGGCCGCCACCGGCGAGCCCGACCCGCCGGTCGACCAGAACACCGCGGTCATCCACTGGCGCAAGGCCGACGGAAACTACGACGGCTGGGGCCTGCACCTCTGGGACGGCGCCGCCAACCCGACCGACTGGGGCAACCCGCTGAAGCCGGAGCGGATCGACGCGTACGGCGCGGTCTTCCGGGTGCCGCTCGCCGCCGGCGCCACCGGGCTGAACTACATCGTGCACGCCGGTGACGTGAAGGACCAGCCCGACGACCAGCGGCTGGACCTCACCACCACCGGCCACGAGATCTGGCTGCTGGCCGGGGTCAAGGGCCGGCTGCTGCCGCCGACGTCGTCCGGTGTCGCGAAGGACCTCGACATCACGAAGCAGAAGGCGCAGTGGATCGACCGGTCCACCGTGGCCTGGCAGACCGGGCCGACCGACGGCAAGCGGTACGCCCTGGTGGCCGCCCCGGCCGGCGGGCTCGCGGTCGCCGACGGCGAGCTGACCGGGACGTACACCACGCTGCCGCTGCGGGCGGCGCGCAACGGGCTGACCGAGGCCCAACGGCAGGCGTACCCGCAGCTCTGGGCCTACCGGGCCTTCACGCTGGACCGCGCCGACCTGGCCAAGGTGCCCGCGGCGCTGCGCGGCCAGCTCGTGGTGACCGAGCGGGACGCCGAGGGCCACCTGCTCGGCGCCACCGGGGTGCAGATCCCCGGCGTGCTCGACGACGTCTACCGGGCCGCGACCGGCGCGAAGCTCGGCCCGACGTTCGCCGGCAAGGTGCCCACCCTGGCCGTGTGGGCGCCAACCGCCCGGAAGGTCGCGCTCCAGCTCTTCGACTCGCCGGCGGCCCAGCCGACGACGGTGTCGATGAGCCGCGACGACACCACCGGCGTCTGGTCGGTGCGCGGCACGAAGGCGTGGAGCGGGAAGTACTACCGCTACCAGGTCGAGGCGTGGCAGCCGGCCGCGCAGAAGGTGGTCAGCGCCGCGGTGACCGACCCGTACTCGGTGGCCCTCGCGCCGGACTCGACGCACAGCCAGATCGTCGACCTGGCCGACCCGGCGCTGGCCCCGGCCGGCTGGGCCGGCCTGCGCAAGCCCGCGGCCGTGCCGTCGGCCAAGGCGCAGATCCAGGAGCTGTCGGTCCGCGACTTCTCCATCGCCGACGCCACCGTGCCGGCCGAGCGGCGGGGCACCTACCTCGCCTTCACCGACCCGAACACGGCCGGGATGAAGCACCTGAAGGCGCTCGGCGACGCCGGGGTCAACTACCTGCACCTGCTGCCCGCGTTCGACTTCGCCACCATCCCCGAGAAGCGGGCCGACCAGGCCCAGCCGCCCTGCGACCTGGCCGCGCTGCCACCGGACTCCGACGAGCAGCAGAAGTGCGTCGCGGCGGTGGCCGAGAAGGACGGCTACAACTGGGGGTACGACCCGCTGCACTACACCGTGCCCGAGGGCGGCTACGCCGTCGACCCGGCCGGGGCGAAGCGGACCACCGAGTTCCGGCAGATGGTCGCCGGCATCAACAAGGCCGGCCTGCGCGTGGTGATGGACGTCGTCTACAACCACACCTCGGCCGCCGGCACCGACCCGAAGTCGGTGCTCGACCAGGTGGTGCCGGGCTACTACCAGCGGCTGCTCGACGACGGCACGGTCGCCAACTCGACCTGCTGCGCCAACACCGCCCCCGAGCACGCCATGATGGGCAAGCTCGTGGTGGACTCCCTGGTCACCTGGGCGAAGGCGTACAAGGTGGACGGGTTCCGCTTCGACCTCATGGGCCACCACCCGAAGGCCAATATCCTGGCCGTCCGCGCCGCCCTGGACAAGCTGACCCCGGCCCGCGACGGTGTGGACGGGAAGAAGATCCTGCTCTACGGCGAGGGCTGGAACTTCGGCGAGGTGGCCGACGACGCCCGGTTCGTGCAGGCCACCCAGGCGAACATGGCGGGCACCGGAATCGGCACCTTCAACGACCGGCTCCGCGACGCGGTGCGCGGTGGCGGCCCGTTCGACGGCAACCCGCGGATCCAGGGCTTCGCGTCCGGGCTCCTCACCGACCCGAACGGGGACGACGTCAACGGGTCGGCCGCCGAGCAGAAGGCGCGGCTGCTGCACCAGCAGGACCTCATCAAGGTGGGGCTGACCGGCAACCTGCGCGGCTACCGGTTCACCGACTCGTCCGGCCGGCCGGTCACCGGCGCGCAGGTCGACTACAACGGCTCGCCGGCCGGCTACACCGCGGCGCCGGGCGAGGCGGTCACCTACGTCGACGCGCACGACAACGAGATCCTGTACGACGCGCTCGCGTACAAGCTGCCGCAGGGGACCTCGGCGCAGGACCGTGCGCGGATGCAGGTGCTCGCCCTGAGCACCGTGGTGATGGGGCAGGGGACCGGGTTCGTGACGGCCGGCTCGGAGCGGCTGCGCTCCAAGTCGCTGGACCGCAACTCGTTCAACTCCGGTGACTGGTTCAACCAGATCCGCTGGGACTGCGGCCAGGGCAACGGCTTCGGCGCCGGCCTGCCACCCGAGCAGGACAACGAGGACAAGTGGCCGTACGCGAAGCCGCTGCTGGCCGACCCGAAGCTGGTGCCGGACTGCGCCGCGATCGACCTGGCCGACGCCCGGTACGCGGAACTGCTGACCATCCGGCGTTCCTCCCCGGTCTTCGGGCTGACCACGGCCGACCAGGTGCAGAAGCGGGTCGCCTTCCCGCTCTCCGGCGACCGGGAGACCCCGGGCGTGATCACCATGACCCTGGACGCCCGCGGGCTGGGCGGACAGTGGAAGTCGGTCACCGTGGTCTTCAACGCCACCCCGGAGACGGCGACGCAGACCGTCACCGGCCTGCGCGGGGCGAACGTGGCACTGCACCCGGTGCTGAAGAACTCCGCCGACCCGGTGCTCCGGACGGCGTCCTTCAACCGGGCCGGTGGCACGTTCACCGTGCCGGCGCGCAGCGTGGCGGTCTTCGTCCAGAGCTGACCCGACACCGGTCCGGCCCCCTGCCACCTCGGTGGCAGGGGGCCGGACGCTTGTGTCGAGCCGTTGCGTTGACCGTGGGTCAGTTGAAGCAGTCCTTGACGGTGCCGGCGCAGTTGGTCGGGTCGTTGTTGCTGACGGTGGACTTGTCGTCGAGCTTGACCTTGCCCTCGTTGTTGAGGATGCCGCCGGCGACGCGGTGGAGCTTGGCGGTGTCGGTGGCGGTGTTCTTGGTGACGTGGGTGTTGGTCAGGGTGACCTTGCCCTTGTTGTTGAAGATGCCGCCGCCGTTGAGGGCGGTGTTGCCCTTGACCTCGCTGTCCCGCAGCGTCAGGGTGGCGTTGTCGTCCTCGCCGTCCTCGTGGTCTTCCTTGAAGCCGTCCTTGAGCTTGACGTCGGTGTCGCCGTTGAAGATGCCGCCGCCGAAGCGGTTGGCGGTGTTGTCGACGATCTCGCTGTCGGAGATGGTGGCGGTGGCCTCCGACTCCTTGTTGTCGCGCTCCCTGTTGTCGCCGCCGTTGGAGGACCAGTCCTTCTTCTTGTCCTCGCCGCCGGTGTTGACGATGCCGCCGCCGTCCTTGTCGGCGTGGTTCTTGGCGACGACGACCTTGTCGAGCTTGAGGTCGGTGTCGACGGCGTAGATGCCGCCGCCGCTGTCGCAGGCGGTGTTGTTCTTGATCACGGTGAGGGTGATCGTGACGGTGCCGCCGGAGCTGAACAGGCCACCGCCGTTCTTGCCGGCCTTGTTGTCCTCGATGACGCTCTTGACCTCGTCCTTGCCGTGGTCGGAGCCGGTGATCTCGACGGTGCCGCCCTCGTCGCGGTCCTTGCGGTCCTTGTCGTGGCCGTCCTTGTCGTAGCTGCTGTTGCCGTAGCCGTCGTTCTCGTGGCCGTTCTTGTCGTGGTCGTCCTTCTTGCCCTTGCCGTTGGCGATGCCGCCGCCGTTGCCGCCGGCGGTGTTGTTGCTGATCTGGGTGTCCTTGACCTTGAGGATGCCCTCGTTGAAGATGCCGCCGCCGTCCTTCTGGGCGTGGTTGTTCTCGACCTTGCTGTCTTCGAGGTCGACCCGGCCGAAGTTGGCGATCGCACCGCCGTTGTTCTCGGCGTTGTTGCCGGTCAGCTTCACGTCCTTGAGGTGGGCGCTGCCGCCACGCTCGACCAGCAGGCCGCCGCCGTCGCCCTCGCCCTCGTCCTTCTTGCGGTCGTCCTGCTTGTCCTTGTCGCCCGACCACGAACCCGAGCCCGAGCCCTGTGCGCCCGGTCCGTTCTGCGCGGCCGGCGCGGCCAGTGCCACCGGCGCGGCCTGCACGGCCACTCCGGTCTGGGCGGCGGGCGCCATCTGCATGCCTGGCCCGCCCTGTGCGGCCGGGGCAGCCGCGGCGCCCGGCACGCCACCAGGCGCGCCCGCGGCACCCGGCGCACCGCCTGGCGCGCCACCGGGCGCCCCCGCGGCACCCGGCGCACCGCCCGGTGCGCCCTGCGAGCCGGAGCCCTGCCAGCCGGAGCCCGAGCCGGAGTCCGACCCCGAGCCGTACTTGAACTCGGCGGCATTGCCGTCCTTGATGGTGAGGTCCTTCAGCTTCAGGTCACCACCGTCGGCGACCCGGAAGATCCGGAACGCGTCCTCGGAGTCCCGCTTGATCGTCGAGCCGTTGCCCTTGATCGTGATGTCCTGCTCGATCGTCGGCAGACCGGTACCCGACTTCTTGTCGGCGAAGCTCAGCTCGTAGGTGCAGCGCTCGGCCAGCTTCAGCGTGCCGCCGTGATCCCGGTTCGCCAGATCGACCGCCTCGACCAGCTCCTCGTCGTCACACGGCACCTCCCGGACCTTCCCGTGATCCTCGCCGTCCGGGTCCCACTCACCCCGGTCCCGGCCCTCCTCACCCTTGTCCCGGTCCTTGTCCTTGTCCTTGTCGTCACGGCCCTTCTCGCCGTCGTCACTGGTGAGCTGGGCGGTCGACCACTTCACGTCGGCGAGCCGGTGCGGGCCCGTGACCCCGGTGGTCGCGTACGCCACGCCCGCGAGGCTGACCGCTCCAGTCAGGCCCACGACGCCGGTGGCGAGCCACAGCCGGCGGCGCCGGAGCGGGGAGATCGTCTCACGGGAGGCGTCATCGTTATTGCGAAGGTAGTTGGACATCGGAGCTCTCTGCCCTCTCCTTGTACCCGACAAGGTCGCTTCGCCACAGCGAGGCGGCCTCCGCTACAAATCGGTTGTAGCTGCTGAAGACCAACGTATGAGAAGGTTCTTCACCTCGTGCCCATATACGAAAAAAACCCGCAAACGGGGTGGGTCGGGCGGCGGGGGGTGCAGAGGGAACCGCAGGTGCGGGAGGGCGCCGGTCGGCGAAGGAGGCTCGGTGCAGGCGTAAGGCCGCCGGACGCTATGGAGGGCCCGTACGGGACGGGAGCACGACGAACCACCCGGTGGTGACGCGGGGGGCAGGGGAGCCCCTCCCCGCCGTGGCGCGGCGGAAAGGGACTCCCCGGGTTATGTGGTGGTTCAGTTGAAGCAGTCTTCGACGGTGTTGGCGCAGTTGGTGGGGTCGTTGTTGGTGATGGTGGACTTGTCGTCGAGCTTGACCTTGCCCTCGTTGTTGAGGACGCCGCCGGCGACGCGGTGGAGCTTGGCGGTGTCGGTGGCGGTGTTCTTGGTGACGTGGGTCTTGGTCAGGGTGACCTTGCCCTTGTTGTTGAAGATGCCGCCGCCGTTGAGGGCGGTGTTGTTCTTGATTTCGGTGTCGCGCAGGGTGAGGGTGGCGTTGTCGTCCTTCTGGTCGTGGCGCTCGGTGAAGCCGTCTTCGACCTTGACGAGCCATTCGCCGTTGAAGATGCCGCCGCCGAAGCGGTTGGCGGTGTTGTCGACGATGGTGCTGTCGGAGATGGTGGCGGTGGCGTCTTCCTTGTCGTTGGGGTAGCCCCAGTGCTTGCCGCCGGTGTTGACGATGCCGCCGCCGTTGCCGTCGGCGTGGTTCTTGGCGACGAGGACGTGGTCGAGCTTGAGGACGGTGTTCTCGGCGTAGATGCCGCCGCCGTTCTCGCAGGCGGTGTTGCCGGTGATGGCGGTGAAGCTGATGGTGACGAAGCCGCCGGAGCTGAACAGGCCGCCGCCGCTCTTGCCGGCGCGGTTGTCCGACAGGGTGCTCTTGACGGCGTCCTTGCCGTGGTCGGAGCCGACGATTTCGACGGTGCCCTCGTCGTGCTCGTCCTTGTTCTTGTCGTAGGGGTTCTCGATGCTGTTCTGGCCGTACGGGTCGTGCTTGGTGTTGTCGCCCTTGCCGTTGGCGATGCCGCCGCCGTTGCCGCCGGCGGTGTTGTTGTCGATGTGGGATTCCTCGACCTTGAGCACGCCGCGGTTGAAGATGCCGCCGCCGTCCTTCTGGGCGTGGTTGTTGGTGACCTTGCTGTCTTCGAGGTGGACGCGGCCGAAGTTGGCGATGGCGCCGCCGTTCTCCTCGGCGTTGTTGTCGGTCAGCTTCACCTTGATCAGGTTGGCGCTGCCACCCCGCTCGACCAGCAGGGCGCCACCGTCACCCTCGCCCTGCTTGTCCTTGTCCTTGTCCTTGTCCTTGTCCTTGCCGTTGTCCGACGACCCCGAACCCTGGGAGCCGGAGTCCTGGCCCACCGGAGCACCCTGGCCCACCGGAGCACCCTGGGCGACCGGCGCCCCCATGACGACCGGCGCCCCCATGACGGCCGGCGCGTCCATGACGGCCGGCCCGCCGGGAACCTGCGGTCCGCCGCCGCCGTACTTGAAGGCGGTGGCGTTGCCGCCCTTGACCGTGAGGTCCTTCAGGGTCAGGTCGCCGCCGTCGACCACCCGGAAGATCCGGAAGGTGTCCTCGGAGTCCCGCTTGATCGTCGAGCCGTTGCCCTTGATCGTGATGTCCTGCTTGATCTCCGGCAGGGCCGCGCCGAACTTGCGGTCCTTCTCGCCCAGCTCGTAGGTGCAGTTCTCGGCCAGCTTCAGCGTGCCGCCGTGATCCCGGTTCGCCAGATCGAGCGCCTCGACCAGCTCGTCGTCGTCACACGGCACCTCCCGGACCTTCCCGTGATCCCCGCCGTCCGCGTCCCACTCACCGCGGTCCCGGCCGTCCTTGCCCTTGTCCCCGTCCTTGCCGTCCTCGTGGTCGCCCTTGTCGGCGTCGGAGGCGTGCTGCGGCGCGGCCACGCGGTTCTCGGCCACGCGGTTCGGAGTGCCGGACTTGTCGTTGTCGCGGGCCGCGAGGCCACCGAGTGCCGCCAGCCCGACGACGCCGGTCAGTCCGGCCACGCCGGTGGCGACCAGGAGGGCCCGCCGCCTGTTCGTCGACGGGGTCATCGGGGCCCCGCCGTCGCTGTTCGTTACGTCGTTGGACATCAGAGCCTTCCGCCCTTTCGGTCTACCTAAAGGGGTCGCACCGCCCCAGGTCGAGCGACCAGCTACAAATCGGTTGCAGCCTCTGATTGCCACCGTATGAGAAGGATCCTCGCGACGCGGACGGATCCGAAGAAATCGCGCATTTGACTCACATCCGGCTGCGTGGCCTCAGCGGGGGGCGTAGCGACACCGGGCGGCCGTGAGGGGCGCAAACGACGACGGGCCCGGCACCGGCGTCGTTACCGCGAGAAACCTCGCAGACGCCGGCGGCGGGCCCGCCGGGGGTCGTGCCTGTCGGTCAGCCGGGCAGGCGGGGGCCGGCCTCGCGCTGCTCGGCCAGCCAGGTCTCCACCTCGTCGGATCGGCGCGGCAGGCCGGCCGAGAGGTTCACCGGGCCGTCGGCCGTGACCAGGATGTCGTCCTCGATGCGTACGCCGATGCCGCGCAGCTCCTCGGGGACCAGCTCGTCCTCGGGCTGGAAGTAGAGCCCCGGCTCGACGGTGAGCACGTAGCCCTCGCCGAGCGGCCCGTCCCGGTAGGTCTCCTTGCGGGCGTTGGCGCAGTCGTGCACGTCGATGCCGAGCATGTGGCTGGTGCCGTGCAGCGTCCAGCGGCGGTAGACCGTCGACGCCGGGTCCATGGCCTCGTCGACGCTCACCGGCAGCAGGCCGAGGTCCTTCAGCGCCTCGGCGAGCACCCGCATGGCGGTGAGGTGCACCTCGCGGAACGCCACGCCCGGCTTGATCACGTCGATACCGGCCTGCTGGGCGGCGTAGACGGCGTCGTAGACCTGGCGCTGGAGCGGGGTGAACCGGCCGTCGACCGGGAACACCCGGGTGACGTCGGCGGTGTAGAGGTTGCGGTTCTCCACGCCCATGTCCATGAGCAGCAGCTCGCCCGGGCGGGTCGCGCCGTGGTTGTGCACCCAGTGCAGGATCGTGGCGTGCTCGCCGGCCCCGACGATCGAGCCGTAGCCCACGTCGTTGCCGTCGTGGCGGGCGCGCAGCGCGAAGACGCCCTCGAGGAGCCGCTCGGAGACCGCCCGGTCGGCCGGGAGCGCCCGGGCCACGTCCTCGAAGCCGCGGACGGTGGCGTCGCACGCCTCCTGGAGCTGGGCGATCTCCCACTCGTCCTTGACCAGCTTCAGCTCGGAGATCGCGATGGCGAGCTCCCGGTCGCGGCCCGGCTGCCCCTCGGCCCGCGCCCCGTCGTACGGCCGCACCGCACCGTCCACCCGGGCGTCGAAGCCGCGCAGCACCCGGGTGCGGCCCGGCGCCAGCTCGGCCAGCGCCGCGTCCAGCTCGGTCAGGTCGGCCGTCGGCAGCCCCAGCTCGGTCGACTTCTCCTTCAGCGTCGGCCGCCGGCCCACCCACAGCTCGCCGTGCCGGCTGCGGAAGAACTCGTCGGTCGCGCGGGACGACCGGGGCCGCATGAACAGGGTGGCCTCGCCGCCCGGCCGGAGCACGAGCACGCTGTCCGGCTCCAGGTCGCCGGTCAGGTACGCGAAGTCGCTGCCCGGCCGGAACCGGTGGTCGGTGTCGTTGGCGCGTACCTTCTCGGTGCCGGTCGGGATGACAAGTGTCTCGCCCGGGAAGGCCTCGGCCAGCGCGGCCCGCCGCTTGGCGTGGTTGGGCACCTCCGGCCGGGGACCGACCGGCAGCTCCGTGTCCCGCCAGCCCTGCCGCATGAAGGACAGGAACGCCTCCGGAAAGTCCGGGTCGTGCGATTCGGTGCCGTCCGCCGGCTTGCCCTGCTGCTGTGCCCGCTCCTCGGCCATGATCCGCCTCCTTGCGCCTCGTCGCTGGTGCAGACGGTACCGTGCGCGTGGGAGCGGGAAGTGCCTGCGGTGCCGCGACGGTGGCTTCCGGCGCGTGGAAAGATGACCACCATGTGCGGACTCCTGGCCTTTTTCAGCGCGCGCGGTGACGCCGCCGCTCACCGCGACCACATCGCCGGAGCACTGGAGTGCCTGCATCACCGCGGCCCGGACGAGACCGGGGTCGAGGTGGTCGGCGACGCCTCCGGGAGGTACGCGGACGGGGTGTTCGCGCACAAGCGGCTGGCGATCATCGACGTGGCGCTCAGCCACGAGCCGCTGCCCTACGCGAACGAGCGTTACCTGCTCACGTTCAACGGCGAGATCTACAACTACATCGAACTGCGGGACGAGCTGATCCGCGACCACGGCGCGCAGTTCGCCACCAACGGCGACGGCGAGGTGATCGTGGCCGGCTACCACTACTGGGGTGAGCAGGTGCTCACCCGGCTGCGCGGCATGTTCGCCTTCGTGATCTGGGACCGGCAGGAGCGGCGGGCCTTCGGCGCGCGGGACTACTTCGGCATCAAGCCGCTGCACTACCTGGAGACCCAGGACGGGCTCTACCTGGCCTCGGAGAAGAAGGCGCTGCTGCCCTTCGCGCACTCGGCGTACCAGGGCGACGCGGGCATCGACGCCGCCAACCTGAGCCACTACCTGACCCTCCAGTACGTCCCGGAGCCGGGCACGCTGCACAAGGGGATCAGCCGGATCGGGTCGGGGGAGTACCTGACCTGGACGCCGGGTGGCCGGATCGAGGTGCGCCGGTGGTACCGGCCGGTGTTCCGGCCGGCCCCGGTCTCCGACGAGCAGAAGCTCTACCACGAGATCCGGGAGACGCTGCGGGAGAGCGTCCGGATGCACATGCGCTCCGACGTGCCGGTCGGCTCGTTCCTCTCCAGCGGCATCGACTCGACGGCCGTGGTGGCCCTGGCCAGGGAGTTCAACCCGAACATCCTCACCTTCACGGTCGGCTACGACGTGCCGGGCTACTCCGAGATCGACGTGGCGCAGGACTCGGCCCGGCACCTCGACGTGACCACGATCCCGACCAAGATCGGGCCGCAGGACATGATCGACGCGTTGCCGAAGATCGTCTGGCACCTGGACGACCCGGTGGCCGACCCGGCCCTGGTGCCGCTCTACTTCGTGGCGAAGAAGGCCGCCGAGCACGTCACCGTGGTGCTCTCCGGCGAGGGCGCGGACGAGTTCTTCGGCGGCTACACGATCTACCGGGAGCCGCTGTCGCTCAACGCGGTCAACAGCCTGCCGGGCGGCGTGCAGAAGGGCCTGCGGGCGGTTTCCAAGGCGATCCCCCAGGGTGTGAAGGGCAAGAGCTTCCTGGAGCGGGGCACCACCCCGATCGAGGAGCGCTACTACGGCAATGCCCGGATGTTCACCGAGGAGGAGAAGCAGCACCTGCTGCGCCGCTACGACCCCTCGGTCCGCTACACCGACGTCACCGCGCCGATCTACGCCGAGGCCACCGAGCTGGACGACGTCACCAAGATGCAGTACGTCGACCTCTACACCTGGCTGCGCGGCGACATCCTGGTCAAGGCCGACCGGATCTCGATGGCGCACTCGCTGGAGGTCCGGGTGCCCTTCCTCGACCGCGAGGTGTTCAACGTGGCGGCCGGGATCCCGGTCGACCTGAAGCTGCCGCCCCGCTCCGAGGCGACCAAGTACGCGATGCGCCAGGCCCTGCAGGGCGTGGTGCCGCCGGCCATCGTCAACCGCAAGAAGCTGGGCTTCCCGACGCCGACCCGGGTGTGGCTGCGCGGCGAGATGTACGAGTGGGCCCGGCACGTGCTGGCCACCTCCGGCGCGGGCGACCTCATCGACCTGTCGTACGCCATGCGGCTGCTGGAGGAGCACAAGCGGGAGGAGGCGGACCACTCCCGCAAGGTGTGGACCGTGCTGATCTTCTGCATCTGGCACGCCATCTTCGTGGCGAAGACCCTGGACCCGGGCATCCAGCGCAACCAGTCCGCCCTGCTCACCAAGCCGGTGGTCGGCAGCATGGTCCGTTGACGCGGATGTGACGGAAGGGCCCCCGGGGACGTGTCCCCGGGGGCCCTTCTCAGGTCCGGGTCACCGACCGGTGCAGGTGACCGTGGGCAGGGTGTTCGTGCCGGAGACGTTCGCGGTGAAGCCGAACGTGGTGGTGCCCTCCGGTGGGACGCTCCCGTTGTACGCGGCGTTGGTGACCGTCACCGCGGCCCCGCTGCCGCTCACCGTGCCGTTCCAGAGCTGGGTGATGCTCTGGCCGCTGGGCCAGGTCCAGTTCGCGGTCCAGCCGGCGTAGGTCCGGGTGCTGTGGTTCATGATCATGACCTCGCCCTGGAAGCCGCCCTGCCAGGCGCTGACCACCTTGTACACCGCCATGCAGGTGCCGGACGGCATGGTCGGGGTCGGCGTCGGGCTCGTCGGGGTCGGGGTGGGCGTCGGGGTGGTGGGCGTCGGCGTGGGCGTCGTGGGGGTCGGTGACGCCGTCCCGCCGGAGCCGATGCCGGTCACCTCGCCGTTGCCGCCGTCGAAGGTCACGTCCGAGCAGCCGAAGAAGTTCTCCTGGCTGTCCGAGCGGACCCAGCGGGAGTAGATGATGTGCCGGCCGCTCTTGTTGGCCGGCAGGTTGCCGGTGAAGTAGTAGTGCCCGTCGTTCGTGCCGGGCGAGCCGACCGACGGCGGGTTGGTCACCTGGAGGAACGGCTGCTCCTCCAGGTCGCTCCAGGCCAGCGGCCGCGTCGGGCTCCAGCTGTCCTTCGTGACGTAGAAGTAGAAGGTGCCCGGGTGGTGGGCCCAGTTGCTGTAGCGGAACTCCATGCTCCGCCCGGCCGTCAGGTGGGTGACCGGCCAGTCGGTGCGGGCCTGGTCGTAGCCGGTGAAGTTCGGGTTGCCGCCGCTGCACAGCTTGCCGTCGGGGATGAACCCGACGGTCCGGCCGCCCGCGTCGGAGCGCAGCACGCTGAACCAGTTGTAGAGCGAGTTGGTGCCGCTCTCGGCCACCGCCGCCGAGCAGGCGGGGTTGCTCGGCCTGATCTCCCCGGTCGGGGTGAGGCCGTCCTTCCAGCACAGGTAGGTCCGGGCGCCCGGGGTCATCGCCGCGCCGTGCGCGGCGGCCGGGTCGGAGCCGGTGGCCAGGGCGAACGCGCCCAGGGCCAGGGTGGCGGCCGCGGCGAGCAGCGCGGCCGTACGGGATCGGTGCACGGAATCTCCTGACTCGCGGGACGCGACCCGCACGGCCGGCCCCGCTGCGACGAGCGGATGCGACGATCGCGGTGCCACGCCCGGCGGCCGGAGTGCGGCCGGGGCCGTCGGGGGGACGCGCACCGCCTCGGTCCATGCCACGGACCGTCAGTGCCCTCGCGTCGGCTCGACCCGGCGGCGCGGCAGCCCCCGCGCCCTCCCGGCACGCGCAATCCCATCACGTCCGGTCATCCCGCGCAATAGCCATCCGTCGATGCGGGAGTCTCGTCGCGCCGGGACCCCGCCATGCGCCAGGATCGGAGGTACACCGACGGAGGGAGCCAGGATGGGGTACGCGGTGGTGCTCGGCGAGGCGCTGGTCGACCTGCTCGACGCCGAGCACGACGGGGAGCCCGTCTTCCGGCAGGCGATCGGCGGGGGGCCGTTGAACGTGGCCGTGGCGGTGGCCCGGCTCGGCGGTGACGTCCAGTTCGTCGGCTCGCTCGGTGACGACCCGCTCGCCGCGCGGATCCGCGCCTTCCTGGGCGCCGCCGGTGTGGGGCTGGACGGGGCGGTCACCGTGCCGGCGCCCACGGCGCTCGCGGTGGCCACCTTCGCCGGCCCGGAACCGGACTTCCGCTTCTACGGCGAACCCCGGTCGTACGCGCTGCTCACCGCCGACGACCTGGACGTCGCCCTGGTCGAGGGCGCGCAGGTGCTCTACTGCGGCTCGATCGTGCTGCTCGACGCGCCGGTGCTGGCCGCCGCCCGCCGGGCCTGGGCGATGGCCGGTGCGCTGCGGGTGTTCGACCCGAACGTGCGCCCGAGCCTGCTCACCGGCCCGGGCGCGCTGGACGACCTGCGTGCCGTGGTCGCCGAGTTCGCGGCGAGCGCCCACCTGGTCAAGCTGAGCGCCGCCGACGCGCGCCACCTCTACCCGCGTGAGCCGGTCGAGGGCGTCGCCGCGTACCTGCGGGAGTTGGGCGCGGGGACCGTGGTGGTCACCCTGGGCGCGGACGGCGCGCTGGTCGCCGCCGCCGACGACGTGGTACGCGTTCCCGCGCCGAAGGTCGACGCGGTGGACGCCACGGGCGCGGGCGACTCGGTGATGGGCGCGCTCGTCGCCGACCTGCTGCACGCGGGTGAGCCGGTGGACCCGACCGGCTGGCGGGACCGGGTGGCCTTCGCCCTGCGGGTGGCCGGCCTGGTCTGCGAGTCGCCCGGCGGGGCCACCGCCATGCCCACCCGGGAGGCGGTCGCCAACCGGTTCCGCTGACCCGCCGTGCGGATCAGCGGGGGCGGGCCAGGGCGAGCACGGCGGTGACGGAGAGGGCGGCCGCGGCGGCCAGCACCACGGCCATCGGCACGGCGCTGCCCTCGCCGCCGAGCCCGACCAGGGGTGCGGCGACCGCGCCGAGCACCGACTGCACGCCGCCCATCAGCGCGGCGGCGGTGCCGGCGTGCCGGGCGTGCGCGTCCAGCGCCAGCGCGGTGCTGTTCGGCGTCACCATGCCCAGCGAGCCGACGAAGGCGAACAGCGCCACCGCGACCACGGCGACGCTGCCGGCGAGCGCCCCGGTCAGCACCCCGGCCGCGGCCACCACGCCGACCACGAGCGCGGTGACCAGCAGCCGGCGTGGGCTGAACCGGTCGAGCAGCCGGGCGTTCGCCTGCCCGGTGGCCACCAGGGCGAGCGCGTTGAGGCCGAAGATCAGGCTGAACGCCACGGCGGAGACGCCGAAGACGTCCTGGAACACGAACGACGACCCGGAGATGTACGCGAACAGCCCGGCGAAGGCGAAGCCCTGGGTCAGCGCGTACCCGAGGTAGACCCGGTCGGCGACCAGCGACCGCATGGTCCGGGCGGTGGCGGCCAGGCCGCCGGTGCTGCGGCGCTCGGCCGGCAGCGTCTCGGGCAGGCGCAGGGCCACCGCGACGGACAGCAGCAGCCCGATGGCGGCCAGGGTGAGGAAGACCGCCCGCCAGTCCCCCCACCGCAGCACCAGGCTGCCCACGCTCGGCGCGGCCACCGGCGCGACGCCGAAGACCAGGGTGAGGCGGGAGAAGTACTTCGCGGCCTCGCGGCCGGCGTAGAGGTCGCGGACCACCGCCCGGGCGACCACCACCCCCATGCCGCCGGCCAGGCCCTGGACGAACCGCGCGGCGGCCAGCAGCGGCGCGTTCGGTGCCAGGGCGCAGACGAGCGCGAGCACGGTGTACGCGACGACGCCGATCAGCACCGGGCGGCGCCGCCCCCACCGGTCGCTGAGCGGGCCGGTGACGAACTGGCCGACCGCGAGGCCGATCAGGCAGGTGGTCAGCGAGAGTTGGATGCCGGCCTGGTCGGCGTTGAGGTCGCGGGTCATCGCCGGGAACGCCGGGAGGTACATGTCCAGCGAGAGCGGGCCGATCGCGGTGAGCGTGCCGAGCAGCACCAGCAGGGTCGCGCCGCCCCGTGCTTGCCGTGGATCGATGGTCGGGCGCGCGACGGTCCGCACGGTCTGGCTCACGAAGGTTCCCCCTGAAATGGACGATTCCGGGTAACCTTAACTCTGTATCCAGAACTATTGCGATGTGAAGAAGGTGACCCCGTGCCGACCGACGAGGCCGTCGCGCGCTTCGGGGCCGTGCTGGGGGAACTGCACCGGCTGGTCCGCCGCAAGGTCGTCGCCCGGGCCAACCGGGACGCCCTGCCCGAGGCGCAGGTGGAGGTGTTGCACCTGGTCCGGGGCGAGCCGGGGATCAGCGGCAAGGAGGTCGCGCGGCGGCTGGGCACCGCGCCGAACACGGTCAGCACCCTGGTCCGCGACCTCACCGACGCCGGGCTGCTGGCGCGCGACCGCGACCCCGAGGACCGCCGGGTGGTGCGGCTCACCCTCACCGAGGCCGCCAGCGTCCGGATGGCCGACTACGCGGCCCACCGCAGGGCCCTGCTCACCGAGGCCCTGGCCACCCTCGACCCGCCGGCCCGTGCGGCGATCCTCGCCGCCGCCCCGCACCTCGACGCCCTGCTCGGCGCCCTGCGCGCCCGCCCCTGACCCCGCCCCGGGCGGTCAGGCGGTGCCGTCGAGCTCGGCGTAACCGCGCCGGGCCGCGATGAGGCCCGGCCGGGCGCCGAACGGCGACTCGGCGGCCACCCGCTCGGGCGGGGCGGAACCGGTGTGGCCGGCCCGGATCAGCCACGCCTGTCGGGCGAGGTCGGCGTGCTGGGCCCGGACGAACTCCACGTCGACCGGTTCGCCGTGCCCCGGCACCACAAGCGTGGCCGGCGTGGTCAGCCGGAGCAGCGCGGCCACCGCGTCCGGCCACTGCACCGGGTACGACTCCTCGAAGGCCGGCGGGCCGCTCTGCTCCACCAGATCGCCGGCGACCAGCACGTCCGCGTCCGGGACGTGCACCACCAGGTCGGCGTCGGTGTGGCCGTGCCCGGGATGGTGCAGCACCACCCGCCGGCCGCCCACGTCGAGCACCGCCTCCCCGTGCACCGGGTGGGTCGGGGCCAGCAGCTCGGTGCGGGCCAGCTCGGCGGCGAGTTCCGGCTGCTCCGCGCGCATCTCCTCGGACGCGGCCCGGCGCAGCTCGTCCGGATGGTCGCGGAGCACCGCGGCGGCCTGGGCGTGCGCGTAGACCGGGCGGGGCGGGTCGGCGGCCAGGGCGGCGTTGCCGAAGCAGTGGTCGAAGTGGTGGTGGGTGTTGACGACCGTCCACGGGTGCGGGGTGACCGCCCGGGCCGCCTCCGCCAGCTCCCGGGCCTGCCCGGCGGTGGAGAGGGTGTCCACGATCAGCGCCGCGCCGTCACCCACCACCAGCGTCACGTTGACGTGCAGGAGCGGGTCGCGCAGCACGTGCACGCGGTCGGCGACCTCGACGAACCGGGCGGTCATGACGCCCGCACGGTGCGCTCGACGAAGCGCTGCCGGTCGACCAGGGCCCGCTCGACCCGCCCGGTGGCCACCACCTCGTTGCCGTCGGTCACGATCACCTCGAAGGCCAGCCGCCGGCCGTCGACCTTGACCAGTTCCGCCCGGGCGGCCACCGTCCGCCCGACCGGCGTGGCCGCGCGATGTTCCAGCTCGACGCGGGTGCCGACCGTCGTCGACCCGGACGGCAGCCGGGTCGCGACCGCCGCCACGGTGGCCGCCTCGGCCAGCGCGAGGACCCGGGGCGTGCCGAGCACCGGCACGTCGCCCGAGCCCACCGCCTGCGCGGTGTCCGTGTCGGTGACGGTCAGCTCGACCCGGGCGGTCAGGCCCGGGGCGAAGGGCGAGTCCGGCTGCTCCTGCATGGGCCGAGCCTAGTGCAGCGGCCCCGGGGCCCGGGCGGCGTCCGGACCGGCGCAGCGGCCCCCTCGCCGGAGCCCGGACAGGGGTGACCGGCCCCGGCGGCGGGCGGTCGGCGTCGGCGGTCCCGTCGCACGCCGTTAACCTTGTCCGCGATGGCCGTGCTGACTGACCCCCCGCCCCCCGCCCCCGCCGGACCGACCGCGTCCCCCGACGGCGGGCGCCGTCGCGTGGTGGCGATGGAGATCTGGGGATTCGCCTTCGTGGCGGCCTGGTTCGCCATCGGCCTGCCGACCGACCCGGCGTACGCGTTCCTCTGGATCTGGGCGGGCACCATCGCCTGGCACTCGTCCCGCCCGTGGCGCAGCCACCTGCGCTTCGCCCGGGACTGGATCCCGGTCGTGCTGCTGCTGGCCGCGTACAACCTCTCCCGGGGGTTCGCCGACAACGGCGCGACGCCGCACGCCATGGAGCTGATCGTCGCCGACCGGTTCCTGACCGGCTGGGCCACCGGCGGGGAGGTGCCCACGATCTGGCTCCAGCAGCACCTCTACCGGCCCGACCAGGTGCACTGGTGGGACGTGGCGGTCAGCTGGATCTACTTCTCGCACTTCGTGGCGACGCTCGCCGCGGCCGCGGTGCTCTGGCTGCGCGACCGGACGCGCTGGGGCGCGTACATGCGGCGGTGGGGCTTCCTCTGCGCGGCCGGGCTGGCCACCTACTTCCTGTACCCGGCCGCCCCGCCGTGGTGGGCGGCCCAGAACGGGCTGCTCTCCGACGTCGCGCGGATCTCCACCCGGGGCTGGAAGGAGATCGGCATGCACGGCGCGGGCAACCTGCTCAACGCCGGCCAGATCGCCTCCAACCCGGTGGCCGCCATGCCGTCGCTGCACACCGCGTTCGCCCTGTTCGTGGTCCTGTTCTTCCTGCGCGCGACCCGGAAGCGCTGGTGGCCGCTGCTGCTGGCGTATCCGCTGGCGATGACCTTCACGCTGATCTACAGCGGCGAGCACTACCTGATCGACGTGCTGGTCGGCTGGGCGTACGTCGGCCTGACCTTCCTGGTGGTCGGGCTGGCCGAGCGCTGGTGGGCGGCCCGCCGGGCCCGCCGCGCCCCGCTCGCCCCGGCCACGCAGGCGGCACCGACCGCCGACCCGACCCAACCGGTCGACACCGAGCCGACCAGGCCGGCCGACGCCGAGCCGACCAGGCCGGCCGAGGCCGAGCCGACCCGACCGGCGGGCGCCGATCCGGCCACCGTGCCGGCGGAGCACTGACCGTCCGCCGGCTCCGAGCGGCTCATGCCCGCCCGGTGGTGCCGGCGGAGCGCTGACCGGCCGGCTCAGCCCGGCCGGCCCGGGCCGCTCCGCCGGGCGGTGTGCGCCCGCGCGGTCAGCTCCGCCGCCAGCTCCCACGCCTCGGCCAGGTCCCGGTCCAGCGCCGCCGCGCCCGAGCCGCCGGCGGTGTCCGCGTGCACGGTGGCCAGCCGCAGCCGCCGCTGCGCCGGGCCCTGGGTCACCCGCACGCTCTGGATCCGGGCGTACGGCACCATCGTCAAGCGGCGGGTCAGCAGCCCGGACCGGGCCACGAAGACCCGCTCGTCGAGGCCGGCGCCGACCCTCGTCCGGCTCAGCGGGCGCAGCCAGCGGGCCCGCCGGGGCGGCAGCGTGGCGGGCAGCGCCCCCAGCCGGACGCCGGGGAGCACCTCCGCGACGACCAGCTCGCCGGTGGGCGCGTCGCCGACCGGCAGCAGCCGGTCCGGGCGGTTGCGGTCGTCCGGCTCGGCGCCCGAGTAGCCGGCCACCTCCAGCCGCAGCCGCAGCCAGCCCTTCATCCGCCAGAGCAGCGGCCAGGTCACCCCGACGGTCTGCACCCGGTGCAGCGGCACGGTCTGCACCCGCGTCTCCAGCAGCCCGTTGCGCACCCGCAGCGTGTCGCCGTCCCGGTCGAGCCGGAAGCTCCAGTCGTCGAGCACCCGGCGGACCGGTTGCAGCAGGACGCCGGCCATGGCGGTCAGCGTGCTGGCCACCGCGATGAACGACCAGGACCCCTCGGAGAGGAACTGCGCCACCACGAACGCCACACCGAACGGGAGCAGGAACGCCTGCGGGGTGAGCAGCTGGCTCACCAGCAGGTCGCGGTTGCGGACGTGGTGCAGCAGCCGCCCGGCCGGGGCGGGCGCGGGCGGCGTGCCGGCGGCGGGCGGGGCGGTCTCGGGGGCGCGGCCGGCCACCGCGAGCAGCCGGTGCCGCAGCGCGCTCGCCTCGGCCACGCTCAGGTACGCCAGCGGCGCCTCGGTCTTGCCGCCGCCGACCACCTCCAGCCGCAGCTCGGCCAGCCCGGTGAGCTGCGCGAGCAGCGGCCGGACCACCTCCACGGCCTGCAGCCGCTCCAGCGGGATCGCCCGGGTACGCCGCCAGAGCAGCCCCTCGTGCACACGCAGCTCCCGCCCCACCACGTGGTAGCCGGTGTTCCACCAGCTGATCACCGACAGCACGGTGGCGCCGAGGACGAAGACCGCGACCAGCACGGCGAACCAGCCGAAGCCGACCCGGGACAGCGTCGACCAGGAGAGGCCGGCGATCACCACGACCAGCGACTTCGCGCCGTGCAGCGCCGGGCTCAGGGGGTGCAGCCGCTGCCGCGGCTCCTCCCCGGTCGGCTGCGGGGCCCCCGGGCCGCCGGGCGGGTGCGTCGCGAGCGGCCCCCACGGGCCGGCCCCGGGCGGCGCGGGATGACCCGCACCCGGCCAGGGTGGCACAGGTGGCCCGTAGCCGGGTGGCGGCGCCGGATGCCCGGCACCCGGCCAGGACGGCGCGGGTGGCCCGTAGCCGGGCGGCGGCGCGGGTGGTCCGTACCCGGGTGGGGGCGCGGGTGGCCCGTGGCCGGGAGGGGGCACCGGGTGGGCGTACCCCGGTTGCGGTGGCCAGGGGTGGCCGTTCCGGGGCGGCTCGGCGGCCGGCGGCGGTGCGGCGGCGGGCGGGTGCGGCGGCGGCGGGGCGCCGGGGTCCGGCTCGGCCGGGCCGTCGCTCACAGCCCCTCCGCCCGGTCCTCGCCCAGCGCGGTGAGCCGGTCCCGCAGCCGGGACGCCTCGGCCGGCCGCAGGCCCGGCACCCGGGCGTCGCTCGCCGCCGCGGCGGTGTGCAGCTGCACGGTGGCCAGGTCGAAGGCGCGCTCCAGCGGCCCCGCGCTCACGTCGACGAACTGCATCCGGGAGTACGGCACGATGGACAGCCGCCGCACCAGCAGGCCGTGCCGGACCAGCAGGTCGTCGGCCCGCTCGGCGTAGCCCCAGGCGCGCACCGCGCGGACGATGGTGACCGCCCGCCAGGCGGCCAGCAGCAGCGCCAGGCCCAGGGCGGCACCGAGCAGCCAGTGGCCGGCGACCGCCCAGGCGACGCCGAGCGCCACCAGCGCCACGGCGAGGCCGATGCCGAGCCGGATCAGCTCCACCCAGATCAGGTCGCGGGAGATCGGCTGCCACCGGACGGTGTCCGGCCAGGGCTCAAGAGGTCCGGTCGGGGCCGGCGGCCGGCCGGCGAGGTCGTCACCGTTCACCGGCTGATCCCGCTGCGCTCGCTCACGATCCGAGCGTAGGCGATCCGGGCACCGGTACGACCTCGCGCAGGAAGCCGCGTGCGTCGAGGAAGTCGCCCAGCGACCCGCGATGGGCGGGGCAGGCCAGCCAGGTCTTGCGCCGCTCGGGCGGGTGCAGGCGGGGATTGTTCCAGCGCAGCTCCCACACGGCGGGCGCGCGACACCCCCGCGCCGAGCAGACGAGCGCGTCGTCGGGGGGAGTGGGAGTGGTCACCGGGGCGAGTCTAGAGCCGCACGCCGGGAGCTTTAGCGCCGGGCGGCCACGGGGGGAGCCGCCCGGCGACGGGGTGAATCGTACACACGCCGGACCCCTTGTTGTCCACCCGTGTTCAGGGTTTTCCGTGCCGGAGGACGGCGCGGCGAAAATCGTCCCTCTCCCGCCCTCGCCTCTCAGCAAGGCATGACAGTCTTGATACGCACCACGCCCGACGACGACCATGCTGTGGAGGACCGGTGGCCCAGCCGACCACGCCCGACGCCCCGACCCCGACCGAGGCCGCGCCGGACGCGCCGCCGCCGGCGACCACCACCCCGGCGCAGGACGCCACCCTGCTGGAGCGGGCGCTGTTCGAGATCAAGCGGGTGATCGTCGGTCAGGACCGGATGGTCGAGCGGATGTTCGTGGCCCTGCTCGCCCGGGGCCACTGCCTGCTGGAGGGGGTGCCCGGCGTCGCCAAGACGCTGGCCGTGGAGACCCTGGCCAAGGTGGTCGGCGGGTCGTTCGCGCGGGTCCAGTTCACTCCCGACCTGGTGCCGGCCGACATCATGGGCACCCGGATCTACCGGCAGTCCAGCGAGAAGTTCGACGTCGAGCTGGGCCCGGTCTTCGTCAACTTCCTGCTCGCCGACGAGATCAACCGCGCTCCGGCCAAGGTGCAGTCGGCGCTGCTGGAGGTGATGAGCGAGCGGCAGGTGTCCATCGGTGGCGAGACCCACCGGGTGCCCGACCCGTTCCTGGTGATGGCCACCCAGAACCCGATCGAGCAGGAGGGCGTCTACCCGCTGCCGGAGGCGCAGCGGGACCGGTTCCTCATGAAGATCGTGGTGGGCTACCCGACCGACGCCGAGGAGCGCGAGATCGTCTACCGGATGGGCGTCGCCCCGCCCGAGCCGGCCCGGGTCTTCGACACCCCGGACCTGATCGCGCTCCAGCACAAGGCCGACCAGGTCTTCGTGCACAACGCGCTTGTCGACTACGCGGTCCGGCTGGTCCTGGCCACCCGCGCCCCCGCCGAGCACGGCATGCCCGACGTGGCGCAGCTCATCCAGTACGGCGCGAGCCCGCGCGCCTCGCTCGGCCTGGTCCGGGCCACCCGGGCGCTGGCCCTGCTGCGCGGCCGGGACTACGCCCTGCCGCAGGACGTGCAGGACATCGCCCCGGACATCCTGCGGCACCGGCTCGTGCTCAGCTACGACGCGCTCGCCGACGACGTGCCGGCCGACCACATCGTGCACCGGGTGATGTCGACCATCCCGCTGCCCGCGGTCGCGCCCCGCCAGCAGGCCACGCCGCCCCCACCGGCCGTCCCGCACGGCGGCTGGCCCGGGCAGCGGCCGTGACCCCACCCACCCGGCTGCCGGCCAGCGGCGAGCGTTCCGGGGCCGTCCTCGCCCGGCTGCAGCTCATGGTCACCCGCAAGCTCGACGGGCTGCTCCAGGGCGACTACGCCGGGCTGCTGCCCGGCCCGGGCAGCGAGGCGGGGGAGTCCCGCGAGTACCGCCCCGGCGACGACGTGCGCCGCATGGACTGGCCGGTCACCGCCCGCACCACCATGCCGCACGTCCGGCGTACGGTGGCCGACCGGGAGCTGGAGACCTGGCTGGCGGTCGACCTCTCGGCCAGCCTGGACTTCGGCACCGGGCAGTGGCTCAAGCGGGACGTGGTGGTCGCCGCGGCGGCCGCCCTGGCCCACCTGACTGTCCGGGGCGGCAACCGGATCGGCGCGGTGGTCGGCACGGGCACACCGGCGCCGGCCGGCCGGTGGCGGGGCGGCTCCCCGCCGGCCGGGCCGGGGACGCTGCGGCGGCTGCCCGCCCGGGCCGGGCGCAAGGAGGCGCAGGGGCTGCTGCGGGCCATCGCCGACACCGAGATCCGGCCCGGTCGCAGCGATCTCGGCGCCCTCGTCGACATGCTCAACCGCCCGCCGCGCCGGCGGGGCGTCGCCGTGGTGATCTCCGACTTCCTCGCGCCGCCGCAGCAGTGGAGCCGGCCGGTCCGTAAGCTGCGGGTCCGGCACGACGTGCTGGCCGTCGAGGTGGTCGACCCGCGCGAGCTGGAACTGCCCGACGTGGGGGTGCTGCCGGTGGTCGACCCGGAGACCGGGGAGCTGCACGAGGTGCAGACCGCCGACCCGGGCCTGCGCCGGCGGTACGCCGAGTCGGCGGCCGCCCAGCGCGCGGCGATCGCCGCCGAGCTGCGCAGTGCCGGCGCGGCACACCTGCGCCTGCGTACCGACCGAGACTGGCTGCTGGACATGGTGCGTTTCGTGGCCGCGCAGCGGCACGCCCGTACCCGAGGGACGACTCGATGATCCGTTTTCTCCAACCGTGGTGGTTGCTGGCCGTGCTGCCGGTGCTCGCCCTGGCCGCCGCGTACGTCTGGCGGCAGCTGCACCGCCGGCAGTACGCCATGCGGTTCACCAATGTGGACCTGCTGCGCACCCTGGCGCCCAAGGGGCTGGGCTGGCGGCGGCACGCGGCGGCCACCGCGTTCCTGCTCTGCCTGCTGGTGCTCGCCACCGGGCTGGCCCGGCCGGCGATCGACACCAAGGAGCCCCTCGAACGGGCGACCGTGATGCTCGCCATCGACGTGTCGCTGTCGATGCAGGCCGACGACGTGGCGCCGAACCGCCTGGAGGCGGCGCAGGAGGCGGCCAAGCAGTTCGTCGGCGAGCTGCCGGAGAGCTACAACCTCGGGCTGGTCTCGTTCGCCAAGTCGGCGAACGTGCTGGTGCCGCCCACGAAGGACCGGGGCGCGGTGACCACGGCGATCGACGGGCTGGTGCTGGCCGAGGCGACCGCCACGGGCGAGGCCGTCTTCACCTGCCTGGAGGCGATCCGCTCGGTGCCGGCGGACGGCGCGGCCGGCATCCCGCCGGCCCGGATCGTGCTGCTGTCCGACGGCTACCGGACCTCGGGCCGTTCGGTGGAGGAGGCGGCCGCCGCGGCGCAGGCGGCCAACGTGCCGGTGTCGACCATCGCGTTCGGCACCGACTCCGGGCAGGTGGACATCGGCGGCCAGCTCCAGCGGGTGCCGGTGGACCGGATGGCGCTGTCGCAGCTCGCGGAGACGACTCAGGGCTACTTCTACGAGGCCGCCTCGGTCAGCGAGCTGAAGCAGGTCTACCAGGACATGGGCAGCTCGATCGGGTTCCGGACCGAGCCGCGGGAGATCACCCAGTGGTACGCGGGGATCGCGCTGCTCCTCGCGCTCTGCGCGGGAGGGCTGAGCCTGCTCTGGTCGTCCCGCCTGATCTGAGGCGGGCGGCCGGTGCCCGGCCGGCGGTGGTCAGTGACCGCCGCCGGCCAGGACGAAGAGGACGGCCACCCAGACGGCGGCGAGGGTGAAGCCCAGCGGGGCGACGTAACGGCTCATGGGACTGCTCCGTGGCGACGGCGGTCCGGCGGGCCGGACCGCGGGGGTGGATCAGGGCGTACGCACACGAAGTCGTGACCGGGGTGCTCTGCCGGCCGCGCGCCACGGTCCCCGGCGGACGGCCGGGGAGACGGGGTGGTGCGGCGGGGCGGGGGAGCGGGGTCAGCCGCGCCGACTGAGTCGTGGCTCAGCGGGACTGACGGTCGGCCCGGCCACGACTGGGAGGATCGCTATCTCGCACAGCGATCACCTCCTGCGGTCGGCGGGGCTCGACGATGCGGGCGATCGACTGCCCGCAAACGTCGATCATCGTACACCCGGCACAGCGGCGGCACGCACTCGGCCGACCGGTCCACCGCGCTCGCCCGACCGGCCGCCGGACCGGCCGCCGACCTGGCACGGGTTAGCGCTTACCCCCCGGTAACCCCTAGGCTCGCCAGCGATTGGGAGATCAGCTGAGCAGAGGGGGAACCCGTGGCCCGTACCGTGCTGGTGACCGGCGGAAACCGGGGAATCGGCCTGGCCATCGCGCAGGCCTTCGCCAAGCAGGGCGACCGGGTGGCGGTGACCCACCGCGGCGGCGAGGCCCCGGCGGGGCTGTTCGGCGTGAAGTGTGACGTGACCGACGCCGAGGCGGTGGACGCGGCCTTCGCCGCCGTCGAGGCCGAACTCGGCCCGGTCGAGGTGCTGGTGGCCAACGCCGGCATCACCGACGACACGCTGCTCCTGCGGATGTCCGAGGAGCAGTTCACCCGGGTGCTCGACACCAACCTGACCGGCGCGTTCCGGGTCGCCAAGCGGGCCTCGACGAAGATGCTCCGGGCCCGGTGGGGTCGGATGATCTTCATCTCCTCGGTCGTCGGCCTGGCCGGCGGTGCGGGGCAGGTCAACTACGCGGCCAGCAAGGCGGGCCTGGTCGGCGTGGCCCGGTCGATCACCCGCGAGCTGGGCAGCCGCAACATCACGGCGAACGTGGTGGCGCCCGGCTTCATCGACACCGACATGACCGCCGGCCTCCCCGAGGAGCGCAAGGCGGAGATCCGCAAGTCGATCCCGGCGGGCCGGATGGCCAGCCCGGAGGAGGTCGCGGCGGCCGTCACCTGGCTCGCCTCGGACGCGGCCGCGTACATCTCCGGCGCCGTCATCCCGGTCGACGGCGGCCTGGGCATGGGTCACTGAGAACGTACGGAGGGAACTGCACAATGTCCGGACTCCTGGCCGGTAAGCGGCTGCTGGTCACCGGCGTCATCACCGACGCCTCGATCGCCTTCTCGGTGGCGAAGCTCGCCCAGGAGAACGGCGCGCAGGTCGTGCTCACCGGCTACGGCCGGCTCTCCCTGGTCGAGCGGATCGCCAAGCGGCTGCCCGAACCGGCGCCGGTGATCGAGCTGGACGTCACCAGCACCGAGCACCTGGCCGGCCTGGCCGACAAGGTGCGCGAGCACGTCGACGGCCTCGACGGGGTGGTGCACTCGATCGGCTTCGCCCCGCAGAGCTGCCTCGGCGGCGGCTTCCTCGACGCGCCGTGGGAGGACGTGGCGACCGCGCTCCAGGTCTCCACCTACTCGTACAAGTCCCTGGCCATGGCGGCGCTGCCGCTCATGTCGGCGGGCGGCGCCGTGGTGGGCCTCACCTTCGACGCCACCAAGGCGTGGCCGGTCTACGACTGGATGGGCGTGGCCAAGGCCGGGCTGGAGTCCGCCTCCCGCTACCTGGCCCTGCACCTGGGCAAGCAGGGCATCCGCAGCAACCTGGTGGCCGCCGGTCCGCTGCGCACCATCGCCGCCAAGTCCATCCCCGGCTTCGACCAGTTCGAGGACGCCTGGGCCGAGCGCGCCCCGCTGGGCTGGGACCTCACCGACCAGGAGCCGGCCGCCCGGGCCTGCCTGGCGCTGCTGTCCGACTGGTTCCCCGCCACCACCGGCGAGATCGTCCACGTCGACGGCGGCTACCACGCCATCGGCGCCTGAGACCCGGACCGCACGTCCCGGGGTAGCCGCCGGACCGTCCCGGCCGTCGGGGGAGAATGGGGCCATGGCGTACGACGCGTTGGTGCTGGTCTCCTTCGGCGGCCCGGAGCGGCCCGAGGACGTGCTGCCCTTCCTGCAGAACGTGACCCGGGGGCGGGGCGTGCCGCCCGAGCGGCTCGCCGAGGTCGCCGAGCACTACCTGCACTTCGGCGGGGTGTCCCCGATCAACCAGCAGTGCCGCGACCTGCTCGCGGCGATCCGCGAGGACTTCGCCGCCAACGGCGTCGACCTGCCGGTCTATTGGGGCAACCGCAACTGGGACCCGATGCTCGCCGACACGGTGGCGCAGATGCGCGACGACGGCGTCCAGCGGGCCCTGGCCTTCGTCACCAGCGCCTACGGCGGCTACTCCTCCTGCCGGCAGTACCAGGAGGACATCGCCGCGGCCCGGGCCGCGGTCGGCCCGGACGCCCCGCTCATCGAGAAGCTGCGCCAGTTCTGGGACCATCCGGGCTTCGTCGAGCCGCACGCCGACGCGGTGCGGGCCGCGCTCGCGCAGCTCGACCCGGCCCGGCGGGACAGCACCCGGCTCGTGTTCACCGCGCACTCCGTGCCGGTGTCGGCGGCCGCCACCGCCGGTCCGCACGGCGGCCGGTACACCGCCCAGCTCGCCGAGACCGCCCGGCTCGTGCACGCCGCCGCCGCGCCCGACCTGCCGTACGACCTGGTCTGGCAGAGCCGCTCCGGGCCGCCGCAGGTGCCGTGGCTGGAGCCGGACATCAACGACCACCTGGCCGCGCTGGCCGGCGAGGGCGTCACCGGCGTGGTGGTCAGCCCGATCGGGTTCGTCTCCGACCACCTCGAGGTGGTCTGGGACCTGGACACCGAGGCCCTCGACACGGCCAAGCAGCTCGGCCTGGACTTCGTCCGCGCCGGCACGCCGGGCACCGACCCGCGGTTCGTGGCGATGGTCCGCGAGCTGGTGCGGGAACGGAACGACCCGGACGGCCGGCGGTACTTCCGCCGCCTCGGCGAACTGCCCACCTGGGACACCTGCCCGGCGCTGTGCTGCGTGCCCCCCTCCCGCCGGCCCTGAGCCCGCCACCTTCGACAACCCGTGGGGACGACACATGCATGACCGCAAGCCGGTGCAGAGCTGGCTCACCGACATGGACGGCGTGCTGGTGCACGAGGGCCAGCCGGTGCCCGGCGCGCCCGAGTTCGTCAAGAAGCTGCGCGCCTCCGGCAAGCCGTTCCTGGTGCTCACCAACAACTCCATCTACACGCCGCGGGACCTGCGGGCCCGGCTGGCCCGGATGGGGCTGGACGTGCCGGAGGAGGCGATCTGGTCGTCCGCGCTGGCCACCGCCCAGTTCCTGGCCGACCAGCGGCCGGGCGGCACCGCGTACGTGATCGGTGAGGCCGGCCTCACCACGGCCCTGCACGCGGTGGGCTACGTGCTCAGCGACTTCGCCCCCGACTACGTGGTGCTGGGGGAGACCCGCACCTACAGCTTCGAGGCGATCACCAAGGCGATCCGGCTGATCAACGACGGGGCCCGGTTCATCTGCACCAACCCGGACGCGACCGGCCCGTCGGTGGAGGGCGCGCTGCCGGCCGCCGGCTCGGTGGCCGCGATGATCTCCAAGGCGACCGGGGTGGAGCCGTACTTCGTCGGCAAGCCGAACCCGATGATGATGCGCTCGGCGTTGAACACCATCGACGCGCACTCCGAGTCGACCGCCATGATCGGCGACCGGATGGACACCGACATCCTCTGCGGCCTGGAGGCCGGGCTGGAGACGATCCTGGTGCTCACCGGGATCAGCAACCGGGCCGAGGCCGAGCGCTATCCCTACCGGCCGTCCCGCGTCGTCGGCTCGGTGGCCGACCTGATCGACGAGGTCTGAGCCCGGCTCAGGGGCGCAGCGGGGCGTTGCAGGCGGCCACCAGGGCCTGCCGGCAGGCGGTGGTCAGCGGCCGCAGCGCGGCGTCCCGCTGCTGCGCCTCGAAGGTGTTCACGGCCCCGCCCGGGGCGCTCTCCCCGGCCAGGGCGAGCACCCGGTCCAGGACGGCCGCGCGGGCGAACAGCCGGCGGGACCGCGGGTCGAAGCCGGGCGGCAGGTCGGTCCCGCCGTCCGGGCGGCGCAGCGCGGCGAGCGCGCCGGCCAGCTCGGGCCGCCACTGGGCCACGTCGAGCCGGGTCAGCGCGGCGGTCGTCTCGGCCAGCGCGACGGCCAGTTCCGCCTCCGCCTCGGCGGCGCCCGGCACGGCGAGGGACGCCTTCGGCGCGTCGGCGGGCAGCGGGTGGACCCGCCAGAGCACCGTCTCCCAGGTCATCCCCGAGCCCGAGGTGTGCGTGCGTACCTCCGGGACGAACCCGAGCCCGCTGGCCACCACGGCCTCGCCGGCCAGCAGCGCCGCCCCCGCGAAGTCACCGGGGCCGGGCAGCCCGCGCGGGTCGCCCGGGGCGGGCAGCACCAGGCGGATCTCGTCCGGGGAGAGCTTGGCCAGGCTGGGCAGCGCCTCCCGCAGGGACACGTCGGTCCAGGTGCCGGGGGCGTCGGCGACCAGGTGCTCCTCGTCGCCGGCGATCTCGTCGGCGACCTCGTCGAAGGGCACCAGGCCGGCGCGCCAGGCGCGTACCCAGGCGACGAACCGGCTCGACCGGCGCGGAGCCAGCGTGGCCGCGCCCGTTGCGGGGGAGGACATGCCGAAAGGGTACGTGCTCGCCGCCGTCGCTGTCTCGGCTGCCGCTCCGGCGGCGTGACCTGGCCCCAACTACCCCCTTCGCCCCTTTCTGTGCCGCCGGTGGGGCGCCTGGTCGGCGCGTCGCCGGGCGACGCGCCGGGCCGGTGGCTAGCGTGATCCACATGGCGGGGCGATACGACGGCGACGTGCTGGCGGGCGACTGGCGGCGGCGGAAGGTGATCCCGGAGGTCGACGCCGAACCGGACCTGGTGGTCGAGGACGCCGACTCCGGCTTCTGCGGCGCGGTAATCGGGTTCGAGTCCGGCGCGGTGGTGCTGGAGGACCGGCACGGCCGCCGGCGGAACTTCCCGCTGCTGCCCGCCGCGTTCCTGCTCGACGGCCGGCCGGTGACCCTGCGCCGCCCGGCCCGTGCCCCGGTGCCCGCCGCCCGGCGGCGCACCGCCTCCGGCTCGATCGCGGTCGACAACGTCCGGGCGCAGGTCGCCAAGGCCAGCCGGATCTGGGTCGAGGGCGTGCACGACGCGGCGCTGGTCGAGCGGATCTGGGGCGACGACCTGCGGATCGAGGGCGTGGTGGTGGAACCCCTCGACGGCATCGACGAACTCGCCGCCGAGGTGCGCGCCTTCGACCCCGGCCCGGGCCGCCGGCTCGGCGTGCTGGTCGACCACCTGGTGCCCGGCTCGAAGGAGAGCCGGATCGTCGCGCGGGTCACCTCGCCGCACGTGCTGGTCACCGGGCACCCGTACGTGGACGTGTGGCAGGCGGTGAAGCCCCGGGCGCTCGGCATCCCGGCCTGGCCCGTGGTGCCGCCGGGGCGGCCCTGGAAGGAGGGCGTCTGCGCGGCGCTCGGGGTGGCCGAGCCGGCGGACATGTGGCGGCACATCCTGTCCCGGGTGGACAGTTTCGCCGACGTGGAGACGCCGCTGATCAACGCCATGGAGCGGTTGATCGACTTCGTCACGTCGCCCGAGTAGCGGCCGCCCCGGCCCGTCGTGCCCGGGCCGCGCCGGTCAGGGTTCCTGCTCGGGGGTTCTCGTGAAGACGAAGGTGGCGATGTCGAGGGCGACCGGGCGGCCGTCGTCGTCGCGGACGACGGTGAGGAGTTCCCCGTCCTGGGAGCCGGATCGGCCGCGCCAGCGGTCGGGGGCCTCCGGCGTGAAGCGGAGCTGCGGGTTGCCCACCAGGCCGCCCACCAGGTCACCGGCCGGGTCCACACGGAACTCGTACTCGTTGCCCATCCACCACCAGCGGCCGGTCAGCTCCACCAGGTCGGCGGCCGGCGCTGCGGCCGGGCGCCACGGGGCGGGCGCGGCCGGCTCGGCGTCGAGCACCCGGGTGAGCACCTCCCGGGCCAGCCCGACGATGTGGTGGCCGCGCAGGCCGTACGAGTTGGCGAAGTCGACCACGGCGGTGCGGGTGGGGCGGTGCACGGCCAGGCCGGCCACGTAGCCGGGCATCGAGCCGCCGTGGCCCACGTACACGCGGTCGCCGACCCGGTAGAGCTCCACACCCAACCCGTGTCCGCCGGTCCAGGCGTCCAGGTCGCTGATCACCACGGGCGCGCACATCTCGGTGAGCGTCGCCGGGGCGAGCAGGTCCGGGGCCGGGTCGGCCAGGAAGGCGGCCCAGCGGGCCAGGTCCTCGACGGTCGACCAGAGCTGGCCGGCGGGCGCCATCGCCCCGGTGTCGGTGCGGGGTTCCTCCCGCAGCGTGTCGTGCCAGGGGTGGACCACGTAGCCGCGGGCGTACGGCTCGGTCGGGTGGTAGGTGGTGCGGCGCATGCCCAGCGGTTCGAACAGCCGCTCCCGCAGCAGGTCGGCCCAGGGCGTGCCGGTGAGCCGCTCCAGCACCCCGCCGAGCAGGCCGTACGCCAGGTTCGAGTAGTGGTAGAGGCGGTGCGGCGGGTGGGCGATCTTCGCCGGGGTGAGCCCGGCGAGCAGGGTCGCCAGGTCGGTGCCCGCGGTCCGCTCCCACCACTGCCCGTCCGGTTCCCGTTGCAGGCCGCTGGCGTGCCCGAGCAGCTGGCGCACGGTGAGCGCGCCGACCGGGGTGGCGGGCAGGTGCCGGTCCAGCGGGTCGTCCAGGTCCAACCGGCCGGCGTCGCGCTGCTGCAGCACCAGCACGGCGGTCATGGTCTTGCTGATCGAGCCGATCCGGTACTGGAGGTCGGCGTCGGGGCGGGGCTGCTCGCCGGCGAGGGCGACGTGTGCCAGGTCGCCGTCCCGGACCACGCCGAGGGCGAGCGAGGGGCCGCGCCCCTCCGACTGGGCCCGCGCGACCAGCAGGTCCACCTGTCGGGCGGTCTCGGGCAGCAGGGCCATGGGTCCTCCTCGGCGGTCGTCGGCGCGCTGCCGAGCTTAGGTGATCATGCGGGTCGTTGTTGTGTGCGTCGGCGTGTCACGATCTAAGGGTGGACGCCGTGTTCTGGATCGTGCTGGGTGTGCTGCTGGCGGTCGCCGAGATCTTCACGACGACGCTCTTCCTGATCATGTTCGCGGCCGGGGCCTTCGCCGCCGCGGGGGCCGCCGCGCTGGGCGCGCCCGTCGCGCTCCAGGCGCTGGTCTTCGCGGTGGTCTCCGCGCTGTCGGTGGCCCTGGTGCGGCCGGTCATCAAGCGGCACGCCATGCCGGCGCTGGAGAGCGGCGACCAGCCGTTCGGGGTCGAGGCGATCGAGGGGTCCAGCGCGCTGGTGCTGGAGCCGGTCGACGCCGAGCGGGGCCTCGTCAAGATCGATGGTGAGCTGTGGACGGCCCGGGCGTACGACGCGACGCGCAGCTACGCGGTGGGCGAGCGGGTGCAGGTGATAAAGGTCCGGGGCGCGACCGCCCTGGTCTGGCAGGACGAGATTTCCACCCCGGGCGGAATGCCCGAAGGGAAAAGGTGAAGATATGGAGTTTGCAGCGATCCTGTTGATCGCCGTCGCCGTGATCGTCGTGGTGACGCTGGTGAAGGCGGTGCGGATCGTCCCGCAGCAGCGCCAGGACGTGGTGGAGCGGCTGGGCAAGTACAAGCGGACCTTGAACCCGGGCCTGAACCTGCTGGTGCCGTACGTCGACGCGGTGCGCACCAAGGTCGACATGCGCGAGCAGGTGGTCAGCTTCCCGCCGCAGCCGGTGATCACCTCGGACAACCTCGTCGTCTCGATCGACACGGTGCTCTACTTCAAGGTGGTCGACTCGGTCCGCGCCACCTACGAGATCTCCAACTTCCTCCAGGCCATCGAGCAGCTCACCGTCACCACCCTGCGTAACGTGATCGGCTCGCTGGACCTGGAGCGGGCGCTGACCAGCCGCGAGGAGATCAACCGGCACCTCTCCGGGGTGCTGGACGAGACCACCGGCCGGTGGGGCATCAAGGTGACCCGGGTCGAGATCAAGGCGATCGAGCCGCCGCCGAGCATCCGCGACTCGATGGAGAAGCAGATGCGCGCCGAGCGGGACCGCCGCGCCGCCATCCTGAACGCCGAGGGCCACAAGCAGTCGCAGATCCTCACGGCCGAGGGCGAGAAGCAGGCCGCCGTGCTGCGTGCCGACGGTGACCGGCAGGCCCGGATCCTCCAGGCGGAGGGCCAGGCCAAGGCGATCCGGACGGTCTTCGACGCGATCCACCAGGCCAACCCGAGCCAGAAGGTGCTCGCCTACCAGTACCTCCAGGCCCTGCCGCAGATCGCCAACGGCACCGCCAACAAGGTCTGGATCGTCCCGACCGAGCTGACCAAGGCCCTGGAGGGCATGGGCGGCGCGCTCGGCGGGCTGGCCAACATGGTCGGCGACGTCCCGTCGCCGGAGGCCACCAAGAGCGCCAGCGAGGTGGAGCGCGAGGCCGCCGAGGCCGCGCACGCCGCCGCCACGGCGGCTCAGGAGATCCACAACGAGGTACGCGTCGCCGAGGCCCAGGCCACCGGCGGCAACGCCCCGCAGGGGCTCCCGGCGCCCGAGCCGGTCTCCCCGCAGAGCCTGCTCAACGACCCGTCGGACCAGCGCGAACGGGGCTGACGGAGGGCCGCCGGCAAATCCGAGAATCGCTCATACGGCGCCCCGGCGCCTGCCACCATCGGTCTGAGGACGGGTGGTGACCAGGACCGGGGCGCCGTTGCGCGTCCCGCGCCGCCCGCACAGTGAGCGAGGTGGCGCATGAAGGATCCGGCGAACCGGCTGTTCTCCAGGACTCCCGTCCCGGGCGCGCACGATCCGGCCGGGCCGCTCGGCAGCCGGCGTACCGGGGGCGGGTTCGGGGTGCTGCCGTTCGTCTCCGAGCCCGGGCCGGCCGCCCCGGCCACCGACGCGAGCTGGGCCTGGTCGGTCCGCCGGTTCGCCCGCGCGGCGGTCTGGCTGCTGCCCGCGTACGCGGTCCTCTACGGCCTGGTGGCGCTGGCCAGCGACGGCGGGGTGGGCAACGACCCGTACCCGGCGGAGGGCCAGCCGCTCTACCTCGTGGGCTGGGTGGCCGCGGTCTGGCTCGGGCTGCTCGCCCTGCTGGCGCTCGCCGGCCTGCTCGCCGCCACCCGGTGCCGGCGGATCGCCCTCGTCGGGCTGCTGGCCAGCATCGGCGGGATGGTCCTGATGCTGCCCTTCGCCGGGCTGGCCGAGCAGGCGCCGGTCTTCGGCACCACCGCGCGCACCCTGGTCCTGGTCGGCGCCACCTTCTACAGCCTGGGCTGGTTCCTCACCGGCTGGTCGGTCGCCCGCTCCGGGATGTTCTCGTACGGGGACGGCGTCATGCTGATGATCGCCGCCCCGCTGCTGGGCCTGGGCGGCGCGCTGATCGGCTCGCTGCAGACCTTCGGCGCGATCTTCGTGCTGATCGCCGGGATCGGCATCGGCTACCGCTCCGGCCGCCTCGTCCCGGCCACGATCGCCCGCGACACCGTCGCGGCCAGCGTCGCGGCCACCCCCGCCCCACCCCCCAACGGCCCCCTGGCCGCAGGCTGACCGCTCCCACCGCCCAGCGCGGTCGATCATGAGGTTGGCGGCACTCAAGGAGATCCACATCGCCGTCAACCTCATGAACAGCGGGTCACGGCGAGCTGGGAGGCTGCCGTGAGGTAACTGACAGTTGCCTGGCGGGGTGGCCGGTTGGTGGCATTCGCGGCAATCCTGGTGTCCATGCCGTCTCCCCGGTCGCCGCTGTCGCGGCTCTTCACCGTGCTCCTCGCCGGCGTGCTCGCCGGGCTCGTCCTCGCGGTCGCCGCACTTCCCGGCGGGCTGCTCGGCGGGCTCGCGGCCCAGGCCGGCCTGGGCGCGTACGCGGAGCTGCCCGACGCGCTGCGTACCCCCGCGCAGCCGCAGCGCTCCTACCTCTACGCGAACGACGGCAAGACCCTGATCACCACGTTCTACGACGTCAACCGCAGCGACGTCCCCCTCGCCGAGATCGCCCCGGTGATGCGGCAGGCGATCATCGCGGCCGAGGACCGGCGCTTCTACTCGCACGGCGGCGCCGACCTGCGCGGCATCGCCCGCGCCCTGGTGGCCAACGTCAAGGGCGGCGGCACCGAGCAGGGCGGCTCGACGCTGACCATGCAGTACGTCCGCAACGTGCTCAAGACCGACCCGACCCGCACCGCCGAGGAGCGGCAGGCCGCCACCGAGCAGACCGTCGGGCGCAAGCTCCAGGAGATCCGGTACGCGAACGCGCTGGAGAAGACGCTCAGCAAGGACGAGATCCTCAACCGCTACCTCAACATCGCGTACTTCGGCTCCGGCGCCTACGGCGTCGCGGCGGCCAGCCAGCGCTACTTCGGCAAGGCCCCGGCCGGCCTGACCCTGGGCGAGGCGGCGCTGCTCGCCGGCCTGGTCCAGTCGCCCGACGAGTACAGCCCGATCGACGGCGACGAGGACCAGGCGCTCGCCCGCCGGGGGTACGTGCTCGACTCGATGGCCGAGACCGGCGCGATCACCGCGCAGCAGGCCGCCGCGGCCAAGGCGGAGCCGCTCACCCTCCACCCGACCGCCCAGCCCAACGGCTGCACCTCGGTCGCCCAGGGGCACGACGACTGGGGCTTCTTCTGCGACTACCTGCGCCAGTGGTGGCTCACCCAGCCGGCCTTCGGCAACACCGTCAAGGAGCGCGAGCAGGCGCTGCGCCGGGGCGGCTACCGCGTGGTCACCACGCTCGACCCGAAGATCCAGCAGACCGCCCAGAAGCAGGCCACCAGCGTCTACGGCTACGGCAACAAGCGCGCCCTGCCGATCGCCGCGGTGGAGCCGGGCACCGGCCGGGTGCTCGCCATGGCGGTCAACCGGCACTACAGCCTCGCCGACAACCCGGCCGGGCAGGCCAACCACCCGAACACCGTCAACCCGCTGATCTCCGGCGGCGCCAGCGTCGACGGCTACCAGGCCGGCTCGACGTTCAAGCTGTTCACCATGCTCGCCGCCCTGGAGGCCGGCAAGCCGCTCGCCACCGGCTTCGACGCCCCGGCCAAGCTGCCCACCCGCTACGCCTCCGACGCCGAGGGCAACTGCGCCGGCAAGTGGTGCCCGGCCAACGCCAACCCCGAGTGGATGGACGGCTACCGGATGATGTGGGACGGGTTCGGCCGCTCCGTGAACACCTACTTCGTCTGGCTGGCCGAGCAGGTCGGCGAGGACAAGGTGGTGGAGATGGCGCAGCGACTCGGCATCACCTTCCGGGCCGACTCCGACGCCGCCTTCGCCAAGGACGACGCCGAGAACTGGGGCGCGTTCACCCTCGGCGTCGCCGCCACCACCCCGCTCGACCTGGCCAACGCGTACGCCACGGTGGCCGCCGAGGGCACCTACTGCACTCCGCTGCCGGTGGTCTCGGTGACCGCGGCCAACGGCGAGAAGGTCGGCGTCGGCCAGCCCTCCTGCCGGAAGGCCCTCGACGCCGACGTGGCCCGCGCGGCCACCGACGCGGCCCGGTGCCCGGTCGGCCAGCAGTCGGCGTACGGGCAGTGCAACGGTGGCACCGCCACCTCCGTGAACGGGATCGTCGACCGCCCGGTGGCCGGCAAGACCGGTAGCTCCGAGCAGAACGCCACCGAGACCTTCGTGGGGTTCACCCCGCAGGTGGCCGTGGCCGGCATCGCGGCCAACCCCGACGACGCCACCGACCTGGTCGGCTCGGCCGTGCAGGCCAGGGTGATCGACGCGGTCGCCCGGGTGATCCGGACGGCGGTGGACGGCAAGCCGGTCAAGGACTTCACGGCGCCGAGCCGCGAGCTGGCCGGCGACCCGCAGCGCCCGCAGCCGCGCCCCACCCCGCGTCCCGAGCGGCGCGACCAGGACCGCGACCTGCCGTCGGACCTGCTCCGCTGGCTCCAGGGCCGCGACCGCGGCTGACCGGGAAGGCAGGGCCCCTACCCGCTGCGCCACCCCGTCTGGCCGGGCACTCCTCGAAAAAGTTCTCCGCCGCCGGTCGGATCCGGCCGGCCGGCTCCGACCCACCGGTGAAGCGCGCCGCCAGGCGCCACCGGAAGCGGAGGACACCATGCGCAAGCTCGTCTACTGGGTGCACCAGTCGGTCGACGGTTTCATCGAGGGGCCGAACGGGGAGTTCGACTGGCCGGTCATGGGGCCGGAGCTGTCCGCGTACTCAATGGAGCTGACCGACCGGGCCGACGCCTTCCTCTACGGCCGCAAGGTGTGGGAGATGATGTCCTGGTACTGGCCGCGCGTCGACCAGATCTCCCAGGACCCCCACGACGTGGCGTTCGCTCCCGTCTGGGCCCGCACCCCGAAGATCGTCATCTCGCGGACGTTGGAGAGCGCCGAGTACGGCGCCCGGGTGATCGGCCGCGACCTGGCCGCCGAGGTCGCCGAGCTGAAGGCGCAGCCGGGTGCGGACCTGCTGCTCACCGGCGGGGCCGGCGCGGCGGCGGCGCTGACCGAGCTGGGGCTGGTCGACGAGTACCAGGTGGTGGTGCACCCGGTCGTGCTGGGCGGGGGCAGCCCCGTCTTCCCCGGCAAGGAGCGCCTCGACCTGCGGCTGACCGGCACCCGGGGCTTCGACGGCCGGTCGGTGCTGCTGCGCTACGAGCGGGCGTGACTCCTCACCGCCCCCGGCGGCGGGGACGGTACGTGGCGAGGACCGAGGGCAGACCGCGCCGGACGATCTCCGTCCGGTCGCTGTCCCCGCGCAGCACCGCGGCGGCCGTCTTGCGGGCCTGCTCGGCGGTGAAGTGCGGGGGCAGCATCAGCTCCGCCGGGTCGACGACCGCGTTCACCACCACCGGCCGGTCGGCGGTGAGCGCCCGCTGCCACAGGTCGGGCACCTGGTCGGGGGAGTCGACCAGCACGCCGTCGAGCCCCAGCACCTCCGCCCACCGGTGGTACGCCACGTCCGGCAGGTCCTGGCTCGCCGGGAACATCGGCGTGCCCTCGCCGGAGCGCTGCTCCCAGCTCACGAAGGACAGGTCGCGGTTGTTGAGCACCAGCACCACGAACCGCGGGTCCGCCCACTCCCGCCAGTACTTCGCCACGGTGATCAGCTCGTTGACCCCGTTCATCTGCATGGCGCCGTCGCCGATCAGCGCGACCAGCGGGCGGTCCGGGTGGGCGAACTTCGCGCTGATGGCGTACGGCATCGCGCCGCCCATCGAGAGCAGGGTGCCGGAGAGGCTGGCCAGCATCCCGGGGCGGACCCGGACGTGGCGGGCGTACCAGGCGGTCGCCGTGCCGCAGTCCACCGCCAGCATGGCGTCGTCCGGCAGGGCGTCGTCCAGGGTCGCGAAGAGCAGCTGCGGGTTCACCGGGTCGGCCGCCTGCTCGGCCACCTCCCGCTGGGACCGCCGCCACTTCGCGGTGGCGTCGGCCAGGGTGGCCCGCCAGGCGGTCGGCACCGGCCCGGTGCCCAGCTCCCGCAGCAGCGCCCGCAGGGTCGGCGCGGCGTCCCCGGTCAGGTTCACCTCGGTCGGGTAGCGCAGCCCCATCCGGCTGCCGTCCAGGTCGACCTGCACGGCCCGGGCCTTGCCCTGCGGCGGATAGAACTCCGAGTACGGCATGTTGCTGCCCACGATCAGCAGCCGGTCGCACTCCTGCATGAGCTGCCAGCTCGGGCGGCTGCCCAGCAGGCCGATCGCGCCGGTCACCCAGGGCTCCCGGTGGTCGACGGCGGCGAAGCCGAGCAGGGCGGTGGCCACCCCGGCGCCGAGCCGGTCGGCGACCCGGCGGACCTCGTCCTCCGCGCCGAGGGCGCCCTGCCCGACCAGCATGGCGACCTTCTCGCCGCCGCGCAGCACCTCGGCCGCCCGGCGCACCTCCTCCTCGGGCGGCACGGTCGGCATGCTGCTGGGCACCGCGCTGGTGTGGTAGTAGCCGTGCGCGTGCGGCGGCTCCGGCACCGCCGGCACGTCCTGCACGTCGGAGGGGAGCACCAGGGCGGTGACCGTACGCCGGGCCAGGGCGGTCCGGCAGGCCCGGTCGACCAGGTGCCGCGCCTGCGACGGGTCGTCGAGCTGGGCCAGGAAGGCCGACGCCACGTCCTTGTAGAGGGCGAGCAGGTCGACCTCCTGGTAGTACCCGCCGCCCTCGGCGGGCAGCGCCGTGTGCCCGAGCAGGGCCACCACCGGCTGGTGGTCGAGCTTGGCGTCGTACAGGCCGTTGAGCACGTGGATGGCGCCGGGGCCGCTGGTCACCACCACGCACCCGAGCGGACCGCCGCCGTACTTGACGTGGGCGCTGGCCGCGAAGCCGGCCGTCTCCTCGTGCCGCACCTGGATGAACTCGGCCCGCCCGGCGGCGCGTTGCAGCGCCGAGGTCATGCCGTTGATGCCGTCTCCGGGGTAGCCGTAGTAGCGGTGCACGCCCCACTCGGCCAGCCGGGCCACGATGTAGTCGGCGACCGTGGCGTCCCGGGGCAGCCGGCCGTCGCCGGTGGGGTCCGCGCTCATCGTGGTGATCCCTTCGTCGCTGTCCGCTTTCCCGGGCTCCGTTCCCCGCCCGGGACGGCGGAAACCCGGGCCGTGCCGGACCGAACGGGCGGACCAGGCAGAATCGTCCGGTGCCCGTCCACGAGATCACCGACCCCGACGACGACCGGATCGCCGACTACCGCGCGCTGACCGACGTGGAGCTGCGCACCCGCTGGGAGCCCCCGCACGGGCTGTTCATCGCCGAGGGGGAGCTGGTGCTGCGGCGGGCGCTGCGGGCCGGCTACCCGGCCCGGTCGTACCTGGTCGACGCCAAGCGGGTGGACCAGCTCGCCGACCTGGACACGGGGGACACCCCCGTCTACGCGGCCACCCAGGAGGTGCTCCAGCGGGCCACCGGCTTCCACGTGCACCGGGGCGTGCTCGCCTCGTTCCGCCGCAAGCCGCTGCCGTCCGCCGCCGAGGTGCTGGCCACCGCCCGCCGGGTGGTGATCCTGGAGGACGTCAACAACCACACCAACCTGGGTGCGATCTTCCGGGCCGTGGCGGCGCTCGGGGTGGACGCCGTGCTGCTCTCGCCGACCTGCGCCGACCCGCTCTACCGGCGCAGCGTCCGGGTCAGCATGGGCGAGGTCTTCGCCATCCCGTACGCGAAGCTGGAGCCCTGGCCCGACGCGCTCGGCCAGGTCCGGGCGGCGGGTTTCACCGTGCTGGCCATGACGCCCGCCCCGGACGCGGTGCCGATCCAGCGGCTGGACGCCGGGCAGCGGGCCCGCGCGGCCCTGCTCATGGGGGCCGAGGGCGCGGGCCTGACCGGGGCCGCCATGGCCGCCAGCGACGTGCGGGTGGTGATCCCGATGCGGCGCGGGGTGGACTCGCTCAACGTGGCCGCCGCCACCGCGGTGGCCTGCTGGGAGCTGGGCCGCGACGACCCGCTGTGACCGCCGGGGCGGCCCGGCACGCTCGGCATCGGCGGTGACGCAGGGTAGCGTGTCGCCCGTGTTCCCTACCGTCCGTGAGGTGCTCGCCCTGGTGCCGGTGCGCCACGGCGCGCCGCGCCTCGTCGCCGGGGACGCGGGCCTGGACCGGCCGGTGCGCTGGGTGCACGTCGCCGAGGTGCCGGACATCGCCACCCTGCTCCGGGGCGGCGAGCTGGTGCTCACCACCGGGATCGGGCTGCCCGCCGACGACGCCGGCCTACGGGCGTTCATCGGCGACCTGGCCGACGTCGGGGTCTCCGGGCTGGTCGTGGAGCTGGGCCGGCGCTACGTCAGCGCCGTGCCCCGGGTGATGGCGGCCGCCGCCGAGCGGCGCGGGCTGCCCCTGGTCGAGCTGCGCCGGGCCACCCCGTTCGTGCGGATCACCGAGGCGGTGCACGCGCTGATCGTGGACGCCCAGCTCACCGAGCTGCGCGCCACCGAGGAGATCCACCAGCGGTTCACCGAGCTCTCCGTGGAGGGCGCCGAGCCGGCCGAGGTGGTCCGGCAGGCCGCCGAGCTGGCCGGCTGCCCGGTGGTGCTGGAGAACCTGTCCCGGCAGGTGCTCGCGTACGACCCGGCGGGGGAGAGCGCCGAGCTGCTCCTGGACGGCTGGGAGCAGCACTCCCGGCGGATCCGGCCGGCCGGGCGGACCGCGTACGACCCGGACAGCGGCTGGCTGGTGACCACCGTCGGCGCCCGGGGCCAGGACTGGGGACGGCTGCTGCTGCGCTGGCCGGCCGGCGCCGAGCTGACCACCCGCGGCGCGGTCCCGACGCGGGCCGGGGCGCACCTGGAACCGGTGGACACCGCCGGGGCGACCGACCTGGCGGCAGGTCCCACCGGCGGCATCCCGGTCGACGGCGGGCCGGCACCGCACCGGGGTCCCGGGACGGACGCCACCCCGCCCACCCGGCTCACCATCCTGATCGAGCGGGCCGCCTCCACCCTGGCCCTGGGCCGGCTGATCCGGCGCGACGCCGAGGGGCTGGAACGGCAGATCCACCGCACCCTGCTCACCGCCCTGATCGACCACTCCCGCCCGGTGGACGAGGTGGCGCTGCGCGCCAAGGCGCTCGGCGTGACCCTGGACCGCCGGCACCTGGTCGGCGTGGTGGTGCGGCACCGGGCCGACGACCCGGGCGAGGGCGGCGGGTCGGGCTCCGACACCGGCCCGGACGCCGGCCAGGCCCGGCTGCGCGACCTCGCCGAGGCGGTCGGCCAGGCGCTGCGCGAGGCCAAGCTCACCGCGCTGACCAGCGCCGTCGACGACCAGGCGGTGGGCGCGCTGCTGGCGCTGCCGGACCCGGCCGCGGAGGAGAAGGCGCTCGCCGCGTTCGCCGCCGCGCTGCGCCGGGTACGCCTCGACGCCGACCCGCCCCGGCCGCCGGCGCCCCGCTCCACCCGCCCCGGCGAACCGGCCGCCCGGACGGTGGCCGCCGGCGCCGTGCGCGCCGCGGACCCGGCGTCCCGCCCGCGCCCGGCCGGCCCCGCGTTGATCGTGGCGGCGGGTTCCGGGGTGGGCAGCCTGCGGGAGGCCCGCCGCTCGCTGGTGGAGGCCCGGCAGCTCGCCGAGGCGGCCCGCCGGGACCGGCGCGACCTGCCCTACTTCCGGCTGCCGCACGTCGGGCTGGCCGGCCTGCTGCACCTGCTCCGGGACGAGCCGCGGTTGCAGACCTTCGTCGAGCGCGAGCTGGGCGGGCTGCTGGCGTACGACGCCCAGCACCCGAGGGAACAGCTGCTCGGCACCCTCCGGGCGTACCTGGAACAGGGCCGCAACAAGTCCGCGGCGGCCGCCGCGGCGCACCTGTCCCGCCCGGCCTTCTACGAGCGGCTGGCCCGCATCGGCCGCATCCTGGAGGTCGACCTCGACTCGGTGGAGGCCTGCCTCTCGCTCCACGTGGCCCTGCTCGCCCTCGACGCCGTCCGCACCCCCTGACGGCGCAGGGGTCAGGTCAGGGCCGTCAGGGCCTTGGCGTAGGGGGTTGGGACGTAGGTGGGGCCGCCGGGGGTGAAGACGTCCGAGGTGGCGGCCGTCGACCAGGCCGTGGGCGGCACGGCGTCGACCAGGGCGCGGACCACCGGGGCGTCGCGCCACTGCTCCTGCTCGGCGAGCAGGCTCAGCGCGACCACCGACTCCTCCACCTCGCCGACACACTCGAACGGCTTGTGCCCGTCGACGCCGAGCAGCTCCCGGTAGCCGGGGATCTGCGACTCGTCGGCCAGCAGGTCACCGCCGAAGATCGTGGTGATCCGTTCCCGGGACATGAACGGGGCCATGGCCAGGAAGACGAACCGGCACTTCGGGCAGTCGCGGCACCAGCGCTCGCTCGCATCCCGCAGCTTGAACGCGGCGTTGCAGCTGGTCACCACCGCGTCGTAGCGGTCGGTCTCGGCGAAGAGCCGGGCGATGTGCAGCTCGGACAGCGACCGCAGCAGCGAGAAGTACGGCTCGGTGAGCCCGGCGTGCTCGGCCAGCGCGGCCCGCAGCAGCCCCTCCGCCTCGACGCCCTTGGACCACTGGTGGTTGATCTCGTGGCCCTGCCAGACGAGGTTCGGGTCGGACGCCGAGCGCTCGTTCGACATCACCACCGGCCCGAGCCCGTGCAGCACGGCCGTGGCGACCGCGATGAGCGAGTTGATGGCGGTGACCGGGATGTGCCCGTTCAACGCGCCGGCCGCGTTGAGGTCGAACAGCACCGGGTCGATCCGCCGGCGCGCGGCCAGCGGCACCAGGTCGGACGCCTCGTTGACCGAGACGATGACGTGGTTCGGGTTGACCGAGAAGGGCACCGGGTCGAAGCCGGCCCGGCGCAGCGCCTCCAGCGTGACGATCGAGTCCTTGCCGCCGCCGACGGCCGACAGCGGCCGGCGGTCCGAGTCGTCGTACACCCGGGGCGGGGTGACCTCACCGGCCGGCACCTCGGGGCGCAGCTCCAGCACGTGCGGCAGCTGGTTGCGGTACGCGTACTCGGCGAGGCCCTTCGTGTAGACGGCGGTGACGAGGTCGGCGGCGGCCGCGCCCAGGGGCGCCGGCAGCACCAGCCGGGGCGGCGCGGCGGTCTTGTAGTAGCTGACCCCGGCGACCACGTGCAGCAGCTCGAGGACCCGGGCGAGGGTGGCCGCCGTGTCGTCGGACACCGGCTCCGCCGGCAGGGGCAGGGTGACCACCTCGGTGAACCGCTGCTCGCCGTCGGGGCCGGTCAGGGCGTAGTCGAACAAGACCTCGCCCGTGGCGAAGTCGATCGAGTAGGACGGGAAGGTGAAGGCGTCCATCCGCCGCAGCTGCTCGTTGGGCACACGCCATACTAGGCCCTGGTTCGTCCGGCCGTGTCCGGCTGTGCCGGACCGCACCCGCCCACCCGCCGACCCGATCCCCGAGGAGAGCCCGTGCGCCTGTCTGATCTGCGCGGACGTCATGTCGCCGTCTGGGGCGCCGGCCGTGAGGGCCGGGCCGCGGTGATCGCGATCGCCGCGCACGGCCCGGCCGACCTGGTGGCCGTCGACGACAGCGCGAACTTCCTCACCCTGCCCTGGGAGGGCCCGCTCGCCGCGGCCGCGCCGCTGGTCACCGGGGAGGACGGCTTCGCCCGGCTCGCCGCCGCCGACGTCGTGGTCCGCTCGCCGGGGGTGCCGAACACCCACCCGTGGATGGTGGAGCTGCGCCGCCGGGCCGTGCCGGTGACCCAGGGCAGCGCGCTCTGGATGGCCGACCACGCGGACCGGACCGTCGGGGTGACCGGCAGCAAGGGCAAGAGCACCACCTCCAGCCTGATCAGCCACCTGCTCACCGCGATGGACCGGCCGAACGTGTTCGGCGGCAACATCGGGGTGCCGCTGCTCGACCTGCCCGAGGCGGAGCTGTACGTGCTGGAGCTCTCCAGCTACCAGTGCGCGGACCTGACCGACTCGCCCCGGGTGGCCGTGGTGACCGCGCTGTTCCCCGAGCACCTCGACGCGCACGGCGGCGAGCGGGAGTACTACCGGGACAAGCTCAACCTGCTGGCGCACGGCCCGCACACCGTGGTGGTCAACGGCGCCGACCCGCGCCTGGCACTCGAACTGGGCGACCGGGCGGCGATCCGGGCCGGCTCGCCGGACGCCACCCACGTGGCCGGCGGCCCGGACGGCACCCCGTGGTTCCACCTGCGGGACACCCCGCTCTTCCCGCGCGCCGTGCTGCCCCTGGTCGGCCGGCACAACGAGGGCAATCTCTGCGTCGCCCTCGCGGTGCTCGACGCGCTCGGCGTCGACGTGGCGGCCCGCAAGGACAGCCTCGCCGTCGCGGTCGCCGGGTTCCAGGGCCTCGCCCACCGGCTCACCGAGATCCCCGACCCGTCCGGGCTCACCTTCGTCGACGACACGCTGGCCACCAGCCCGTACGCGGCCATGCACGCCATCGACGCGTACGAGGGGCGCCCGCTGACCGTCATCGTCGGCGGGACGGACCGGGGGCTGGACTACACCCCGCTGCGCGACCATCTGGCCGAGCGGGACCTCACCGTCATCGGCATCCCGGACAGCGGCCCCCGGATCGTCGAGGCGCTGGCCGGGCTGCCCGCGGTGCGCACCGAGATCGCCGAGGACCTGGTCGCCGCGGTGGGGCTGGCCCGCAAGCTGACCCCGGCGGGCGGGGTGGTGCTGCTGTCGCCCGCCGCGCCGAGCTACGGCCGGTTCCGCAACTTCGAGCACCGCTCCGAGGTGTTCGCGCAGGCGGTCGCCGACACCGTCCGCTGAGTAGGGCGGCCGGGACCTGGTCGTCGCCGGTCCGCCGGACTAACGTCGTGATCATGGCGGTGACGGTGGACGTGGACCCGGAGCGGCTAATGGTCCGGCTCAGCGGGGCCGACCGCTTCTGGGCTCTGACGGCGGGGGTCACGGTGCCCACCGAGGCGGTCACGTCGGTCCGCCCGGTGTCCCGCGCCGAGGCGTACCGGCGGGGCTCCGGCTTCCGGCTGCCGGGCAGCTACTGGCCCGGGCTGATCATGGCGGGCAGCTACGTCTCCCGGACCACCGGGCGGTCGTTCTGGTGCGTGCACCGCGCCGACGAGGTGCTGCTGGTGGAGCTGGCGGGGCAGTCGTACGACCGGCTGGTCCTGGAAATGGACGAGCCGGCGGCGGTGTCCCGGGCGATCGCCCGCGCCCGCTTCCGCTGACTCAGCGCCGGTCGCCCGGCGCCGCCTCCGGCGTGCCCACCCGGGCCTCCGCCTGCGCCGGGCCGGTCTGCGCCGGGGGACCGGGCGCCGGTCCGGGCGCGGGCGTCGGCGTCTCCTCCTGCACCGGCGCCGGCCGCGCGGCCCGGGGCTGCTTGGCCGGGGTCCAGGCGAAGGCGAGCGCCCCGCCGACCAGGGCGAGCAGCATCCCGATCAGGAAGCCGCCCAGGTTCGAGGTCAGCCAGGACACCAGCCCCAGCACGAGGGTGACCAGCGCGTAGAAGACCCGCTGCTGCGGGGTGGCGATGAGCAGCACCCCGCAGAGCACCAGGACGACCGGCACCAGGTACGCGGCCAGGCCCTGCGGCCCGACGTGCAGCAGCACGCCGAGCGGGGCCCGCAGCGTCACGAGCATCTCGGCGCCGCCGAGCGCGACCAGCACCCCGGCGGTGAACGGGCGGCCCCGCCGCCAGCGGCGCCAGCGCCCGGCGGGGCGGCGGACGGCCGGTGCCACCTCCGCCGCCTCGTGTCGTCCGGCGGTCACGTCAGCACCCGCCGGAGCTGAACGGCCGGCGGCCGACGCCGGCTCCGGGGCCTCGTGTCGTCCGGCGGTCATGTCAGCACCCGTCGGAGCTGAACGCCATGTGCAGGTTGGGCAGGGTGAAGACGGCGGCCGTGGTGGCGTAGTTGTTCTGCCGCAGGTTGGTGATGGTCACCGTGTCGGCCTGCTGGGCGAAGACGCCCGGGTTGCCGCGCACGCCGGGCACCTGGTCGACGGTGCTGGCGTCCTGCCCGACGTTGATGTTCTTGAACGACGCGTTGCCGCCGACCTCGTCGCCGTCGACCACCAGGGTCCGGGCGGTGACCGGCTTGCCGGCGCCGCCGGCCGTGATCCGCAGGTTGATGCCGCCCAGGCTGATGCTCTGGCAGAGGTTTGTCAGCTCGGCCTTGTCGATGGCCGAGACGATCACCACGACCTGCCCGCCGGTGTCGCCCTGGTTGGGGCTGTCCGGGATCATCTGGTCGAGCGTGGCGAACTGTTCGAACCCGGTGCCGGTGAGCTTGTCGGCGGTGACGGTGAAGGGCATGCCCGAGATGGCGAACTGCGCGCCGAGCACGCCCTGCGCGGTCAGCACGACCATGCCGGCCGCGCCCGCCACGACGGTGCCCATGGTGACGGCGAACCGGCGCCAGCGCACGCCGCTGCGCGGCTGCTCGGGCTCGTACGGTGCGATCTGCTCCGACATGGCGGCTCTCCTTTTCGAGATCAATTCATCGACGACGATGCGGGATGAGATCTGAATTGGTTCGCGGAATTTCTGGCGCCGAGGGCGCACGGCCGAAGTTACCGCTGGGTAAAGAGCGGGTCAACAGCGTGTAGCAGTTCGTTGAGCGGCATGTGCGAATTGCGGCCAAAGTGGAAAACCGCTGCGGTTTCCGACCCGCCGCAGGTCAGGAGTGAACGGTCGGCGCGCACGGTGCGGCCGCGCTGGGACCGTCGTCCGGGCGCACCGGCCGGGTGGCCCGGACCGCGCCGTCCGTGCCGAGGAACGGGGCGGTGGCCGCGTAGGTGAGCACGGGCAGCAGCAGGGGCAGGTCCTCCGCCCGGCCCTGCGCGACCCGCGCGCGGATGGTCGCGTGGAGGCCGCCGACCACGGTGGACACCAGCGCGTCCCGGTCCACGCCGGCGGCGACCGGCCCGGGGCCGGCGTCGGCGAAGAACCGGCGGAAGCTGCCGAGCAGAGCGTCCCGCTCCCGGCGGGCGGCCGGGCCGGCCGCGTCCACCTCGACCAGCGCCATCCGGGCGAACGCCGGCACGCTGGCGAGCACCTCCAGCAGGGTGCGCAGCGCGGCGCGGGCGGCGTCCGGCCAGGCCGGCCCCGCGTCGCGGTAGGCGCTCTCCATCAGCTGCGACACCACGGCGATGCCGTGCCGGTAGGCGGCCAGGAACGCGTCCTCCTTGCCGGTGAAGAGGGCGTAGAAGGCCGGCCGGGTCACTCCGGCGGCGTGGCAGATGTCGCTGACCCGGGCGTTGTCGTAGCCCCTCGTGGCGACCTCCTGCACCAGCCCGTCGAAGAGGCGGTCGCGCTGGGTGGCCGCCACCACCTCGGCGGAGACCTGGCGTGGGCCGCGCTTGATGGCGCGGTCCGGGTCGCGGCCGGGACGCGCGCCGGGCAGCGGGACGGGCACCGGTTGCGGGCGGTGCTGCGTGGTCAACTGATCGACCTCCCTGGATGCATTGACTTTACGACCCTCCGGGGTTTACAACTATCTGCACCCTGAGTTGACGCACCAGTCACCGTTGGTGACCGTCCCGGATGGTCGCCCGGCACGTCGAAGGAGGGCTCGATGGCTGTCATTATCACCGAGCGCGCGTGCCCTCCCAAGACCGGAAAGGCGCAGGTGACGCGGCTCCGCCGCAGTGCACCACGCCGGCCCGGCCGCTGACGTCGCGGCAGCTCGGCCACCGCCGCCGGCCCTCGACGGGCCGCCCGGCCCCCTCCACCGCGGCCGTCCCGCCCGGACGGCCGCGCTCACCGCCCGGCCCTCCCCGCCGGGTGGGGACCGCCTGTGCGGTCCGACCGTCCCCGTCCCACCGCCGGAAGGAAGAACCATGCCCAGGTACGGACGAATCGGCGCGGGCCTCGCCGCCCTGGCGCTGCTGACCGGCGTCGTCGGCGCCACCCCGGCCGTCGCCGCCCCGTCGTCGTCGCTCGCCAGCGCCGTGCTCACCTACCCGACCACCGCCGGCACCGCCGTCGCCGTCAACGACGTCATCCAGGCCAGCCTGAAGACCGGCACCAACGCCACCTTCTACTCCTCGGCCACCGGCACCACCGGCGTGCGGTGCGCCGCGTCCAGCTTCAGCGCCAAGGTGCTGAGCAACCCGGCCGCCCCGGGCACCGCCACCGAGAGCCTCACCGGGCAGAGCTTCACGAGCTGCACCACCAACGTGTTCGGCACCACCGGGGTGCAGAGCGTGACCGTCAACAACCTGCCGTACGCCACGTCGGTCACCAGCGGCGGCGTGGTCACCATCTCCGGCACGGCGACCGCGCCGATCCAGAGCACGGTCGTGCTGAACAGCCTGCTCGGCCCGATCACCTGCGTCTACCGGACCGGCACGAACACCCTCACCGGCACGGCGGCCAACGCCACCAACTCGATCACCTTCACCAACCAGGTGCTGACCAAGTCCTCCGGGCCCAGCCTCTGCTTCGGCACCGCGTACTTCACCGCGACGTACTCGCCGGTGCGGGACACCAGCCGGACCGGCAGCCCCGCCGTCTACGTCAACTGACCACCCGGCCACGGGCCGGTGCGCGGCGGTTCGCCGGGCACCGGCCCCGCCGTGCGCCGGTCAGCCGGACGCGAGCGCCGCGTGCAGGGCGCGCATCGACCGGACCGCCGAGCGGACCTCCTGGAGGTAGCGCCCCGCCGTGAGGGTGGGCTCCGGCACCGGGACCGGCGCGGCGAGAGCCGGGTCCACCCCGACCGTGTCGATCCCGCAGCCGAACGGCAGGGCGAGAGTGCGCAGCGCGTCGCAGTGCTGGAACGGGACGTAGATCGGTGCGGTCACCATGAGCACCGGATCGCCGACCCGCAGCCGGACGTGCTCGGCCCAGAATCGCTGGGTGTCGGCGGTGTGCGCCCGGCGGCGGTCCGGCTCGCCGGAGGGGGCCGCCAGCACCCGGACCGGCGGCAGCCCGACCGGCCGGTAGGTGCGCGAGGACCAGGCCCGGTGCGGGTGGTCGGCGGCCTCGCCGGTCTCCTCGCTCGGCGCGTCCACCCCGAACGCCAGGCGCACCCCGGCGTCCAGCACGTCGACCTCCGTGGCGCAGCCGGGCACCCCGACATCGGCGAGCAATCGCGACTCGACCGGGGAGAGGGCCCGGAAGCTGCCGAGCACCGCCACCTCGCCGGACACCCCGGCGGCCGTCCGGGCCAGGTGCGCGGCGTACGCGGTGCGCCGCAGGCAGGCGTGCGCCAGGCCGCCGAGGACCAGCAGGTGCGCGTACCGGGGCCGGGTGGGCGGGAGGGGCCGGACCAGGCCCAGCGCGGTCGCCGCGTCATGCACGAGCCCGACCGTGGCCGGGTCGAAGGCCGGCTCCCGGGCGTCGGGGCGTTCCCGCCCACCCCGGAAGTCCCAGTGCCGGGCGGAGAAGTCGTCCAGCGCGGCCAGCACCGCGCCCACGTCGCCGGCCGGCCAGTCGCCGCCGAAGTGCCCGACCAGGGCCCGCATCGGGGGCGAGCCCACCCAGGCGTCGATGCCCGCCGCGAGGCCCGCCCGGGTCGTCCCCGCCGCGCCGGCCGGCAGCGCCACCTCCGTCGTCCGCACCTGGCGGATGCTACCGGCGGCGGGCGCGTGCCGGCCGACCGTTGTGGATCGTGGCTACCCTGAGCGCACGGAGTGACCGGGGGTGGCCGATGGCGGGTGCGGCGATGCGGCGACGGGCGCGGGGCCGGGCCGGCTCGGGCGAGAACCTGGTGCGGCTGGTCACGCACGCGGACCCGGTGGCCCTGGTCGGCATCACCCTCTCCATCCTGCTCTCCGTGACGCTCGACCTCACCAACGCGGCCACCGGGGTCGAGTCGCTGCTGGCCGGGCTCATGGGCATCACCATCTCGCTGGTGCTCGACTCGCTGGCCCGGGCGGAGCGCCGGTTCCACCTGCGGACGCTGCTGGACGGGCCGTCCTGGCTGGTCGGCGCCACCCCGCAGCTCGCCGGCGCGCTGCGCGAGGCGGCCGAGCGGCACGCCGGGACCCGGGTGGCGGCCGAGGCGCAGCGCCGCTTCGAGGAGTTCCGCCGGGAGGCCGAGCAGCTCGCCGCGGGCCGCATCGTCCGGCCCGGCGACGACGCCGAGGACCTGATCGGCGCCACCCGGGACTGCGCCCGGGAGCTGGTCGCGCTGACCAACGTGATGCCCCGGGTCAGCGGCGAGCTGAGCTGGTGGCGCGGTGACGTGGGCCGGCGCTACTGGGAGGCGAACCTCGCCGCCCTGGCCCGGGGCGTACGGATCACCCGGATCTTCACCTACGCCACCCTCACCCCCGAGCTGTCCGAGCTGGTCGAGACGCACCGGCGGGCCGGCGTGCGGGTGGGGCTGCTGCCGCTCGGCGGGGTCGGCGCGCACCTGCACGTCAACCTCGTGGTCTGGGACGGGTCGAGCTGCTGGGAGGGGAAGATGACCGCGCACGGCGAGATCAGCGAGCACGAGTTCTCCGTCCACCCGGCGGACGTGCAGCGGCTGACCCGGATCTTCGGGCTCTGCGCCGACACCGCCACCTTTCCGGGCTGACCGCCGTGACGTGGACCGCGGTGCTGCTGGTGACCGCCGTGGTCTGGGTGGTCAGCGTGATCCGCTCGGTCCGGCTGCGCGCCTTCGTCTACAGCCTGCCGCTGCCGATGACCCTGGCCCTGGTCACCACCGGGCACCCGGTGGACGGGCCACAGCTGCTCGGCGTGGTCGGCCTCAATCTCTTCTTCGTCACGGTGGCGGTCACCCACCGCCGGCTGCGCTGGCCGATCCTGCCGGCCGACCTGGCCGGCGTCGCGGTCTACGTGGCGTTCAGCACCGGCGTGCTGGCGGTGCCCGTGCCGTTCGAGGCGGCACTGGCCGGCACCGGGGCGCTCTGGGCGCTGACCATGCTGCTGCTGCGCCGCCAGGCCGCCGGCGCGCCGGACCCGGAGCCGGCGGACGTCCGGCGGGACGGTCTCGCCGCGCCGGCCAAGCTGCTGGTGATCTTCGTTGGCGCGCTGCTCACCGGGCTGCTCGGCGGGCTGCTGCGCGGCATGGTGGTCACCTTCCCGTACTCCGGGGTGCTGGTCGCCGTCGAGGCCCGCCGTCAGCTCGCCGAGTTCAGCCGGCACTTCGCCCGCAACAGCCTGGCCCTGGTCGGCTTCCTCGCCGGCCACCACTACTTCCAGGACATCTCCTCGCCGGGCCTCGCGCTGGCCGCCGGTTGGGCCGTCTTCGCGCTGGTCGCCGCGGCCCTGCACCTGCCTCGCCCGGCTGCGCTGCTGCGGATCGAGTGGCCGAAGAGCCGTCTGACCAGCGGAAGGGCGGGCAACGGACGTATTCCGCTCCGGAAACCGCAGCGGAACGGTTGACGTGGTGTCAGGTGGGCAACCCCCCTGCGCTACACAGTGACAGTTGTCCCTGCCTCCGCGTGATGAGAGCGTGCGGGGACCAACCGCCGCTGAAGGGTGCGCCGATGACCTCCGACGACCTGCTGGCCCGGCACCGGGCCGTGCTCCCGTCCTGGATGCCGCTCTACTACGCCGAACCGCTGGAGCTGGTCTCCGGCTCCGGCCGCCGGGTGACCGACGCGGCCGGCCGCAGCTACCTGGACTTCTTCGGCGGCGTACTGACCAACATGATCGGCTACGACATCCCGGAGATCCGGGAGGCGGTCGAACGGCAGCTGCGCACCGGCATCGTGCACAGCTCGACGCTCTACCTCATCCGGCAGCAGGTCGAGCTGGCCGAGAAGGTCGCCCGGCTCTCCGGCATCCCCGACGCCCGGGTCTTCTTCACCAACTCCGGCACCGAGGCCAACGAGGCGGCCCTGCTGGTCGCCACCAACCACCGCCGCTCGCACCAGATCCTGGCCGTGCGCAACAGCTACCACGGCCGGTCGTACGCGGCCATGGGGATCACCGGCAACCGCGCCTGGTCGGCCAGCGCGCTCAACCCGCTCCAGGTGGCCTGGCTGCACTCCGGCGAGCGGCTGCGCGGCCTGCTGGCCCGGCTCGACGAGGGCGACCGGATCGACGCCGCGGTGGAGGACCTGCGCGAGGTGCTCGCCACCCAGACCGCCGGGGACGTGGCCTGCCTCATCGCCGAGCCGATCCAGGGCGTCGGCGGTTTCGTGCACGGCCCGGACGGGCTCTTCGCCGCCTGGAAGAAGGTGCTCGACGAGCACGGCATCCTGCTCATCTCCGACGAGGTGCAGACCGGCTGGGGCCGCACCGGCGAGCACTTCTGGGGCTACGAGGCGCACGGCGTCACCCCGGACCTGCTCACCTTCGCCAAGGGCATCGGCAACGGCTTCGCCCTGGCCGGCGTGGTCGGCCGGGCCGACGTGCTGGAGGCGGTGCCGGCGATCAGCTTCTCGACCTTCGGCGGCAACCCGGTCTCGACGGCGGCCGGCAACGCCGTCCTCGACTACCTGCTCGACCACGACCTCCAGGCCAACGCGGCGCGGGTCGGCGCGATCCTCGGCGACGGCCTGCGCGCCGCCACGGCCGACCTCGACGCCGTCGCCGAGGTCCGCGGCAAGGGCCTCATGCTCGGCGTCGAGTTCGTCCGGCCGGGCACCACCGAGCCGGACCCGGCGCTCACCACCCGGATCTTCGAGGCGTGCCGGGAGGGCGGCCTCCTCGTCGGCAAGGGCGGCCTGCACGGCAACGTGGTGCGGATGGGGCCACCGCTCACCCTCACCGAGGACGAGGCCCGGGAGGGCCTGGCCATCCTGGTCGAGGCCATCCGCTCGTCCGTCGCCGCGGAGGTGACCGCATGACCACCATCGGGCACTTCGTCGACGGGAAGCGGATCACGGGGGACTCCGAGCGGCGCGGGGACGTCTTCGACCCGGCCACCGGGCGGCGTACCGGGCAGGTGGCGCTGGCCTCCGCCGCCGACGTGGCCGGCGCCGTCGAGGCCGCCGAGCGGGCCGCCCGGACCTGGCGGGACGCCTCGCTGGCCAAGCGGACGGCCGTCATGTTCGCCTTCCGCGAGCTGGTCAACGCCCGGCGCGACCGGCTCGCCGAGGTGATCACCGCCGAGCACGGCAAGGTGCTCGCGGACGCCGCGGGCGAGGTGCAGCGCGGCCTGGAGGTGATCGAGTACGCCTGCGGCATCCCGTCCGCGCTGCGCGGCGGCTTCAGCGAGAACGTCTCCACCGAGGTCGACTCGTACAGCCTGCGGCAGCCGCTGGGCGTCGTGGCGGTGATCTCCCCGTTCAACTTCCCGGTGATGGTGCCGCTCTGGTTCGTCCCGGTCGCCGTCGCCTGCGGCAACGCCGTGGTGCTCAAGCCCAGCGAGAAGGACCCGAGCGCGGCGCTGCTGATGGCCGAGTGGTTCACCGAGGCCGGGCTGCCGGACGGTGTGCTGAACGTGGTCAACGGCGACAAGGAGGCGGTCGACGCCCTGCTCGACCATCCCGGCGTCAAGGCCGTGTCGTTCGTCGGCTCCACCCCGGTGGCCCGGTACGTGCACCAGCGCGGCTCGCTGGCCGGCAAGCGGGTGCAGGCGCTGGGCGGGGCGAAGAACCACATGGTGGTGCTCCCCGACGCCGACCTGGACCTGGCCGCCGACGCGGCGGTCAACGCCGGGTTCGGCTCGGCGGGGGAGCGGTGCATGGCCATCTCCGCCCTGGTCGCGGTCGAGCCGGTGGCCGACGCCCTGGTCGCCCGCATCGCCGAGCGGATGGGCCGGCTGCGCACCGGGGACGGCCGGCGCGGCTGCGACATGGGCCCGCTGGTCACCGCCGCGCACGCGCAGCGGGTCCGCTCCTACGTGGAGTCCGGTGTCGCGGCCGGCGCCGTGCCGGTGGTGGACGGGCGGGAGGTCACCCCGGACGGGGACGCCGACGGGTTCTGGCTGGGCCCGACCCTCTTCGACCACGTCACCCCGGAGATGTCGATCTACACCGACGAGATCTTCGGCCCGGTGCTCAGCGTGGTCCGGGTCGGCTCGTACGACGAGGCGGTCGAGCTGGTCAACGCCAACCCGTACGGCAACGGCACGGCGATCTTCACCAACGACGGCGGGGCCGCCCGGCGCTACCAGCACGAGGTGGAGGTCGGCATGGTCGGCGTCAACGTGCCGATCCCGGTGCCGATGGCCTACTACTCCTTCGGCGGCTGGAAGGCATCCCTCTTCGGTGATCTGCACGCGCACGGCGCCGACGGCGTCGCCTTCTTCACCCGGGGCAAGGTGGTCACCAGCCGCTGGCTCGACCCGCGCCACGGCGGGGTCAACCTCGGCTTCCCCACCCAGACCTGAGCAGCCGCAGCAGCCCCGCCCCGGCCAGGTACGCCACCAGCGCCGGGGCGGGCAGCCCCAGCGGCTCCGGCGCGGTCTTGGGGGTGAGGCTGTTCAGGAGCAGCCCGGCGACGAGCCCCGCGTACCCGAGGACGGCCAGCGTGGTGCGGAGCCGGCGGGCGCCCTCGCGGGCCGGACCGGTCGCGGGCGGGCGGCGGGTGCGGGCCTCGATCGGGCCGAACACGGCGACCAGCGCGGCCAGCACCATGGCGAGGGCGAGCAGCCAGGGGATCCGCCAGCCCCACCAGGCGGCCGAGCCGACCGGGGGAGTGGGCAGCGCGCCGAGCGCGTCGAGCAGCCCGACCAGCAGCACGGCCGCGGTCAGGTGCCAGAGGAAGACGGTGAGCACCACGGCGTTCACCGCGATCACGGCCTGCCAGGGGCCGGGCCGGCGCAGCCAGCGTCCGGCCGGCTCCCGCAGCAGCACGATCAGCCCGAGCTGGGCGGTGGCGACGGCCAGCAGCGCGAGGCTCGGGGGCGCCAGGTTGTCGAGGCGCTCGCCGGGCACGTTCAACATCGCCACCGGGTACGGCCCGACCACCGTCAGCAGGATCAGCGCGACCAGCCCACCGGTGAGCATCGCCGTCCCGGCGGTGCGGGAGAGCGGCAGCCGGCGCCGCCGCAGGCCGCGTGGCCCGGCGCCGGCCCGCTCCTGGGCGCGGGTGTCGTACCAGGCGAAGCCGAGCTGGTGGACGGCCAGCCAGCCGAACAGGTAGTTCCCCGTCGCCAGCCCCGCCGGGCCCCAGATCCGGCCCAGGTCGCCGAGCGCCACCAGGCCGGCCAGCACGACGGGCACGGCGAGCCCGAAGCGGCGGTGCAGCGCGTACAGGGGCGGGGTCAGCGGCACCACCACGAGGTAGGCCACCAGGAACCACAGCGGGATGGTGGCGAACCAGACGACGGTGCGGACCTGCGTGGGGTCGGCGCCCCGCAGCGTGGCCACCGCGGCGCCGGCCGCCAGCACCACCAGCAGCGCGGTGGTCGGCCGGACCAGCCGGGCGCTCCGGTCGACCAGCCACCCCGTGGCGGTGCCCGCCCGCTGCCGGCGGGCGGCCAGGGAGGCGGCGTTGGCGTAGCCGCCGACCAGGAAGAACACCGGCATCACCTGGGCCACCCAGGTCAGCGGCCAGGCCCAGGGCAGGTCACCGAGGGCGGAGTGGCCGGTGGGACGGCCGGCCCGGTCGTACCCGATGACGGTCACGCCCCAGTGGCCGAGCACGACCATGGTGATGGCGAGCGCCCGGAGCAGGTCGGCGTAGCGCTCCCGGGTGGCCGGCGTGCGGTCGGCGAGCTGCCGCAGGCGGCGCATGGGCCCAGGCTATGCCAGCGGCCAACGGCTGGTATGGATAACGGTTCGGTCGTGAGGTCTTGTGATCCGCGCCGCGCTGCCGTAGAAATTCTTCAGCAACATCAAGTTAAGTGAAGACAAGCGACAGCTGACACCCAGAGCCTCGACGTCGCGGCCGCCGTTCCCCCAGACTCCGGCGGGCCGCGCGCACCCGAACCGAGGAGATGCGATGAACAGGCGTGAGATCCTCCAGCGCACCGCCGCCGCCGGACTGCTGGCCACCCCCGCCGCCGGCCTGCTCGCCGGCTGCGCCACCTCCGGTGGCGACGACGACAAGGGCAACTCCGGCGCCTACAAGGGCACCAAGAGCGACCAGAACCCGCTCGGCGTCAAGGAGGACGCCCCGCTCGAGGTGGTGATCTTCAACGGCGGCTTCGGCGAGGAGTACGCCAAGGCCCACGAGGCCATGTACAAGGAGAAGTACCCGAAGGCGAAGATCAATCACTCGGCCACTCAGGAGATCAACAAGACTCTCCAGCCGCGCTTCGTCGACGGCACCCCACCCGACGTCGTGAACAACTCCGGCGCCGGTCAGATCGACTTCAACGGTCTGGTCAGCCAGAGCGCCATCGCCGACCTGGGTGACCTGCTCACCGCGCCCAGCCTGGACATCCCCGGCAAGTCGGTGAAGGACACCCTGCTCCCCGGCGCCGTCGAGGTCGGCTCGTACGACGGGAAGTTCCTGGTCCTCAACTACACGTACACCGCCTACGGCATCTGGTACTCCACCAAGACCTTCGCCGAGCGCAACTGGCAGTACGCGAAGACCTGGGACGAGCACATCGCCCTCTGCAAGCAGATCAAGGCCGCCGGTGTCGCCCCCTGGACGTACGCGGGCAAGCACCCCCGCTACATGAGCTGGCCGCTGATCGCCACCGCGATCAAGTTCGGTGGGCCGTCGGTGGCGATGGCGATCGACAACCTCGAACCCAACGCCTGGAAGTCCGACGCCATGAAGGCGGCGGCCGACGCCTGGTACCAGATCGTCAAGGACAAGTACATCCTGGACGGTTCGCCGGGCCTGGACCACATCCAGTCGCAGACCGCCTGGTGCCAGGGCAAGGCCGCCTTCATCTCCTGCGGCTCCTGGCTGGAGAACGAGCAGGCCAAGGTGACCCCGGCCGGCTTCAACATGACCATCGCGCCGACCCCGAGCCTGGGCAGCGGTGACAAGCTGCCGTTCGAGGCGATCCGGGGCACCGCCGGCGAGCCGTTCATGGTGCCGTCGAAGGCGAAGAACGTCGCCGGTGGCCTGGAGTACTTCCGGATGATGCTCTCCAAGAAGGGCGCGCAGGACTTCACCAAGAAGGTCGCCAGCCTGACCGTGGTGGCCGGCGCGACCGACGGGGTCGAGCTGCCGTTCGGCCTGACCAGCGTGGTCAAGGCGCTGGAGACGTCCGGCAGCAACGGCTTCAACTGGGTCTACAACAACTACTACCGCAAGCTCGAGCGCGAGCTGGTCGACGCCGCGTGCGGCGAGTTCTTCAGCGGCCGGAGCACCCCGGCCGCGTTCCTCGACGCCTGCCAGAAGGGCGCCGACTCGATCGCCCAGGACAGCTCGATCAAGAAGTACAAGCGGGCCGCGTGACATCCGGCCGGTGGGGGAGTAGGTCCATCTCGTGAAACATGGCAAGTACCCGCTGATCATCACCTTCCTGGTACCGCCGCTGCTGCTCTACGGCATCTTCGTGCTGTCGCCGTACCTGCAGGCGTTCCAGATCTCCACCACCAACTGGCTCGGCTACTCCGCGCAGGCCGACCCGGTGGGGATGGCCAACTTCCGGACGCTGCTGCACGACGGCCAGGTGTGGAACGCGATCAAGAACAACGCGATCATGCTCGCCGTGGTGCCGGTGCTCACCATCGGCCTCGGGCTGTTCTTCGCCACCATGCTCAACATGGGCGGCCGCAAGGGACGGGCCGGGGTCACCGGCGTCCGGGGCACCTCCGTCTACCGGATGGTCTACTTCTTCCCGCAGGTGCTCTCGGTGGTGATCATCGCCCTCCTCTGGAAGGAGGTCTACCACCCCAACAACGGCCTGCTCAACGGCGCGTTGCGGGCGTTGGGCCTGCCGGCGCCGACCTGGCTGGGTGACCCGCGTACCGCGTTCTGGTGCGTGCTGGCGGTGATGGTCTGGAGCAACGTCGGGTTCTACGTGGTGCTCTTCGGCGCCGCCATGTCCGCCGTCCCCCGGGACATCTACGAGGCGGTGATGCTCGACGGAGCGTCCCGGTGGACCACCCTGCGCCGGATCACCGTGCCGCTGCTCTGGGACACCGTGCAGGTCGCCTGGATCTATCTGGCCATCGCCGCGCTGGACGGCTTCATCCTGGTCCAGCAGATGACCAACGGCGGACCCAACTTCTCGTCGGACGTGATCGGCCTGCGGATGTACGAGACGGCGTTCGGCAGCGAGAGCAAGTTCGGGTACGCCTCCGCCATCGGCGTGGTGATGCTGTTCCTGACCCTGTCGGTCGCGGTGCTGGCGCTGCGTACCGCCCGTCGCGATCGGATCGAATACTCGTGACCACGCTGGATCGGCCCACCACGACGGCGGCGGAGAAGCCCGGGGCCGCCCGCGGCGAGGATCGGCGGCTGCGCCGCGAACTGGGCGTCGCCAACCTCTTCTCGCACGGTTTCCTGCTGCTCTGGGCCGCGCTGACCGCGCTGCCGCTGCTGTGGATGTTCATCAGCTCGTTCAAGAGCGACGGCGAGATCCTCTCCGACCCCTGGGGGCTGCCGGGGGCGCTGCGCTTCGAGAACTGGTCCCGGGCCTGGACCGAGGCGCACATCGGCCGGTACTTCCTGAACAGCGGCATCGTGGTGGCCGGCTCGCTCACCCTCACCATGCTGCTCGGCGCCACGGCGGCGTACGTCTTCGCCCGGTACGAGTTCCGGGGCCGGCAGGTCGTCTACTACCTGTTCGTCGGCGGGATGATGTTCCCGGTGTTCCTCGCCCTCGTGCCGCTCTTCTTCGTGGTGCGCAACGCCGGGCTGTTCGGCAGCTGGACCGGGCTGATCCTGGTCTACGCCGCCTACTCGCTGCCCTTCACGGTCTTCTTCCTGACCGCCTTCTTCCGGACGCTCCCGACGTCCATCGCCGAGGCGGCGCTCATCGACGGCTGCGGGCACTTCCGGCTCTTCTTCCGGGTGATGCTGCCGATGGCGCGACCAGGATTGATCAGCGTGGCGATCTTCAACTTCCTCAGCCACTGGAACCAGTTCATCCTGCCGCAGGTGCTGATGCAGGGCGACGACTCCAAGTGGGTGCTGGCGCAGGGCCTCACCGCGCTCGCGGTCAGTCAGGGCTACCAGGGCGACTTCAGCGGCCTGTTCGCCGGACTGACCATCGCCACCCTGCCGGTGCTGGCGGTGTACGTCGCGTTCCAGCGGCAGATCCAGACCGGCCTCACCGCCGGGCAGCTCAAGTAGGGTGCCGGTGGCCCGTCCGGTGGTGGTTGCCACAGGCAACGGGGCAGCGCGACCGCTGAGGGCTCCTCTATCGTGGGCCGGCACCTTCACCGATTGACAGGAATCACATGTTCTTCCTCATCTACGACCTCCTGCTGCTGCTCGGTGGCATCGCGATGGTCGCCATCGGCATCGCCATCAAGGAGCAGGGCACCGGAGCCCGGATCCTCAACGTGGTCGTCGGCCTGGCCTTCTTCGCCTACGGCTTCTACCTGATGTTCCTCTTCGAGGGCGGCTCCTACCGGATCTTCATCTACGTCTTCATCCTGCCGATCCTGCTGATCGTGCGCGCGGTGAAGGCCCGCAAGGAGGCCCGCGAGCAGGCCACGGCGCACCAGTTCGCCGGCGCGCCCCAGCCCGGCCAGTTCGCCCCGTCCGCCACCGACCAGCCGGGCCAGGGCTGGCCGGCCCCGCAGGGTCAGCCGGCCCCCTACGGCCAGGCGCCGCAGGGCCACTACGGCCAGGCCCCGCACCAGCCGGGCCACCCGGCGCCGTACGGCCAGCAGGCCGCTCAGGGCCAGTACGGCCAGCAGGCCCCTCAGGGCCAGTACGGCCAGCCCGCCCCGCAGGGCCAGCAGTACGGCCAGCCGGCGCCGCAGGGTGCGGCTGCTCATGTTCAGTTCGGCGGAAATCCTTTCGATCTGGCTGCCCAGGCTGAGGTCGCGGGCGATGGCCCGTTCCACCGCCTGGACCAGGTCGAGTTTCCGGTGCACCTGGGTGCTTTCCTGCTCCAGCAGGGCCAGCGCCTGGCGCAACGCCGGCAGGTTGTGGTTGGGCAGGCGCATGTCCAGCCAGTGGCTGGCGATCGCCATGCGGTTGTGCAGGCAGCCGAAGCGTACCTGGGGGCCCAGCAGGCGCAGGTACTCGCCCGCGTAGGGCGGAGCGGCATGGATGAGTTCGATGCCCAGCGGTTCGAACGCCGGGCTGACCAGGGCACGCCCATACACCAGCAGGCTGGCGAAGAACTCCTCGATGGCAAACACCTGCACCTCACTGCTGGGCAGGTGGCATTCGACCTCGACGAAGAAGGTTTCGCCCTGCTGGTAGACGCTGGAGGTGACGATCCCGCCCGAGCTGTGCTGGTAGCGCACGCCGATGTCGAACGCGTCGCGCAGGGTCCGGCACAGCGACAGCACATGGCCCAGCAGGCCAAGGGTGCCGAGCACGTTCTGGTGTCCGACCCACAGCCCCAGTCCCCGCTCCGGCAGGGCCTGGAGGGCACGCTGGATCATGCTCACGGCCTGGCGGTAGGAGATGCGCTGGGTAGGGTCCTGCAGGTCTTCGACGGTGAAGCCCAGGCCC
>NZ_JAMWEG010000015.1 GCF_025460765.1 Micromonospora sp. MA102 | reverse complement strand
ATCATGAAGTTAGCGGCGCGACACGCCGTCGGCGGCACCGCTAACTTCATGATCAACGCCGACTCCTGCGGCGGCAGGCGGGGGTGGGGGTTAGCGGGTGGCGGTCAGGGTTAGCAGGAGGGCCGTGGTGGCCAGGCCGGCGGCCGCTACCAGCAGGATCGGGCGGGGGGTCAGCACGGCGTGGCGGCGGTCGGCGAGCAGCCGGGCCGGTGCCAGCCCGACCAGCGGGCCGAGCAGCGTCACGACCAGGGCCAGCACCGGCATGCCGACGGCCAGGTCCCCACCGGAACCGGCGCCCAGCGCCCGCGCGCCCTCGCCCAGGGCGTACGCCACCAGCGCGCCGCCGATGCCGCAGCCCACCAGCAGCGGATTCACCGAGCCGGGCAGCTCGCCCGGCTGCCGGGTGCGGTCCAGCAGCTCGCGCACGCCGCGCAGCAGCGGCACCGGGTCGCCGGTGGCGTCGCGGGCCGGCCCGGGCGGGTCACCCAGCCGCCGGCCGCCGGCGCCGATCCGCTCCCGGAGCTGCCCCCACAGGTGGGCGGCCTCGGTGTCCACCCGCTCCACCATCCGCTGCGCCTCGGCCACCTCCGCCTCGGCCTGCCGCACCTGCGCGGCGGCGTCGGCCACCGCGCGGTCGGCGGCGGCGATCTGCTGCGCGTACCAGTCGTGCGCCTCGGCGCGCTGGGCGGCCACCCGGGCGGTCAGGTCGGCAAGGCGGCGGAGGTGGGCGACGTACGTGTCACTGGCAACCGGCTCGTTCATCGGGACGGACCATAAGGGATGATCACCTGTCCGGTGCGGTGCACCGCCCGGTCGAAGTAGAGGCCCCGCCACGGGCGGGGGTACCAGTCCGGGCCGCCGGTGCCCGGATAGAGCGAGGAGCCCAGCTCGGCGCCTTGCACGTCGAGCGCCACCCAGGCACCGATCTGGTCGGTGCGCGCCGCCGGCCCGCCCAGGTCGACCCGCATCCGGGCCACGCCGCGCCACCAGGCCAGCACGTGGGTACGCCGCTCCGGCCCGTCGTGCAGGATCCGGCGCAGCTGCTCCAGCCCGGTCCGCGCGCCGGCCTTCCCGGCGAGCTGCCCGGCGGCCGCGTCCACCGCGTACAGCAGCAGGAAGTGCGGGGTGCTCGGGGTGCCCGGGGCGCCGAGGGCGTCGCCGACCTCGGCCATCAGCTCGGGCACCGTCTCCTCGTCGTACCAGGCCGCGTCGTCGGCCAGGTCCTCGTAGAGGGCGCGGGCGGCCGGGTCGGCGTCCGGGTCGAGGCAGGCGATGGAGAACCGGGCGGCGCCGGGCCGGTACTGCCGCGCCAGGGAGCGGGCGGCGGCGTCGAGCACCGCGCACGCCTCGTCGACCCGGGTGCCGAGCACGGCCAGGTTCCGCCCGGGGGCCCGGGGCAGGCGCAGCGCCGCCGAGCGGGACTGCACGTCGATGATCTCGCCGAGCAGCGCCACCGGGCTGCGCGGCACCCCCTGCTCGGGGGCGGTGAGCGCCCGGAAGTCGGGCGCCTCGGTCAGCCTCGGGATCGCGTCACCGTCGAAGAGGCGGGCCGGGGCGGCGTCCTGCGGGCGCATCCGCCACAACCGGTGCTGGAGCTGGCTCCACGTCTCCCAGTCACCGGCCGACGGGATGCGGGCCACCTCGTTGCCCTCGGCCAGGCCGGACTCGGCGTTGACCACGGCGTGGTGCCGGGGCAGCGACTGCGCGGCGTCGTTGCGTTCGGCCAGGATCCGCAGCGCCTTGGGCAGCGCGATGCGCAGGGTGAACTGGGCGACCAGGGCGGGCCGCCCCCACAGCGCCTCGATACCGCGCACGTCCTGGGAGGCGAGGACCAGGTGGATGCCCTGCGAGCGGCCCCGCCGGGCCAGGTCCTCCAGCAGGTCGGCGGCCTCCCGGGCGACCACGTCCCGGCCGGCGAGCAGCGCCTGGAACTCGTCGACCACCGCCACGATGCGCGGCCAGTGCCCGGTCGGGTCCACGGCGCGCAACTCGGCAAGCTTGGTGACCTCGTGCTTCTTCGCGGCGTCGGCCCGGCGGCGCAGCTCCTCGGCGAGGAAGCGCAGCAGCGCCAGCCCGAACTCCCGGTCGGTGTTCACGTTGATCCCGACCAGCCGCATGTGCGGCAGCCAGCTCGGGTCCCGCCGGCCCTGAGCGAACCGGGCGAAGGACACCCCCTCCTTGAAGTCGAGCAGGTAGAACTCCAGCTCGGCGGGGGAGTAGCGGGCGGCGAGCGCGCCGATCCACGCGAAGATCAGATTGGTCTTGCCGGTGCCGGACGGGCCGCCGATGAGCGCGTGCGGCGGGTAGTCGCCGAGGGTGAGCAGCACCGGCCGCCCGTGCGGGCCCTCGCCGATCGGCGCGGTCAGCCCGTGCGCCGAGTCCTCCCGCCAGTACGCGCCGGGCGGGGGGAGCAGGTCGGTGAAGGGCGCCGGCGGCGGACCGGCGTTGACCCGGGAGGCCACCTCGCGGCAGGTCTCGGTGACCAGCCCGGCCGGTGGCGGGGCGTCGAGCGCCACCGCCAGGCCCCCGATCCGGGCGTCGTCCGGGTCGACCACCACCCGGGTGACGGTCGGGCCGTCGGGCAGGTCGATCCCGCGGACGACCAGGTGCACGCCGCACGCCGCCCCGGTGCGCACCACCCGGTCCAGTTGGCCGCGCTCGTGCCGGGACAGCTCGTCGCCGCCGAGCAGCACCGCCACCCGCCACGGCTCCGGACGCCGGCCGGTCGCGGCGGCCAGTTCGCGCAGCGACGCGTACTCGCCGGCCAGCACGGTCTCGTTGATCCGGCGGATCTGCTCCACCAGGTCGTCGAGGAGCCGGCCCAGGCCGCCGGGGCCGACGAAGGTGAGCAGCCCGGCGGTGCCGAGCGGGGCGAACCCGGCCAGCCCGCCGCCCAGGTGCTCCGGGTCGTACCCGAAGAGCCGGACCGCGCCGGGGTCGGCCCGGCCGACCGAGCGCAGCAGCAGCGCGGGCACGACCGCGGCGACGCCCTCCCGGTCGCTGCCGGCGAGGTGCACGTGCCCGGCGTCGAGCAGTGGGACCAGCGCCGGGACCGGCTCGGCGCCGGAGATGCGGACCGTGCCGACCCGGACCGCGCCGGGTGGCTCGGCCCGCCCGGCGGGGGTGGCCCGCCAGTCGTCCCAGGGCGCGGACGCCGCCCCCGGCGCCTCCCGACCGGCCGCGGCGGCGGCCCGGCGGGCCAGCTCGGCGATCCGGGCGGCGTGCCGGGCGTCGATCTCGGCGAGCCGGTGGTCGCGCGCCGCGCCCACCCGCTCGGGCACGGCCGCGGCGGCCCGCCGCACCCGGGCCAGCCGGTCCCGGCCGGCGGCCAGGTCGGCGTCGGCGGCGGCGAGCCGGTTCCGGGTGGCGCCCAGGGCCTCGGAGAGCATTCCCCGGACCCGCGTCACCAGTTGCGCGCGGACGTCAGCCACGGGACGGCTCCCGGTCGTCGGTGTCCTTCGGCAGGTCGCGGCCGAGCCGGTCGAGCAGCACCCCGGTGAGCACCCCGGCCGTGACGGCCGGGTCGGCGGCGTGCGGCTGCTCCTGGTCGCCGGCGCGGCGCGGTGGCGGCATCCGGCAGACCCGGGTGAGCAGGATGTCCAGCACCGGTGGGGGAAGGCCGGGCAGCAGGTCGCGGACCCGCCCGTCCAGCTCCCGGCGCAGCCGCCCCAGGTCGTCGGCGCGCGGCGGGTGGCCGAGCAGCTCGCCGGCCAGGCCGCGCAGCATGGGCGGGGCGATCGCGGCCAGCCCCAGCCCGACGTCGGCGTGCGCCCGGCGCAGCTCCCGGTGCAGCCGGTCCCGGTCGCCGGCGCGGATCCCGGTCACCACCCGGCGCAGCAGCTCGCGGGAGTCCCCGACCCGCTCGTCCGGCTCGTCCGGTGCGCCCTCCCGGCCGCCGGTCAGCTCCGCCACCCGCACCGCCCACCAGCGGCGCACCGCCGGCTGCTCGTCGGGTTCGGGGGCGGCGCCCGGGGCCGGTGGCCGGCCCTCGCCGTGCCTCGGCCGGCGGTCCGCGGCCTTCGGCGCGGGCGCCCCGTCGGCGGCCAGCCCGATGGCGGCCAGGTACGCCGACAGCTGCTCCTGCGCCACCCGCAGCGCGTAGCCGGCGGTCTCGGCGTGCTCGGTCGCGGCGGACAGCTCCGGCACCCCCATGGGGTTGGCGGACTCCTGGCGCACCCAGCGCAGCCGCTCGGTGGCCTGGCCGAACTTCTCCAGCGCGCCGGCGAGCTGGGCCAGGGGCAGTTCCTCGGCGGCGGCGCGGACCTGCGCGCCGATGTCCTCGACGATGGACACGACCGGTCCTCAGAGGGTCGCGACGTAGAGCTGCGCCTGCTCGACCGCCACCAGCGTGGCGGCGAGACACTCCTCCAGCTCCTGGCTGGCCTGGGTCAGCGAGGCCTGGGCCGCTTCGACGGTCTCGTGGCCGCTGCCCTCCAGCGCGCCGGCGAGGGTCTGCTGCGCCTCGGCCAGCTTCTCCCCGGCCGCCTGCACCGCTGTCTGCCCGTCTCCTATCTGTTGGAGAGCGACATCGATGGCTGCCTTCAGCTCGGCGACGCTCGCCACGGGGGACCTCCTGGGGGCGGGGAGATCTCCATTACAACCCATCCCGATGGGCGGGAGAACATCCACCCTCGCGGTGTTCCTGCCCGGCTGTCCGATTGCCGCTCTGACATGCGGAAAGGCCCTCCACGGGGTGCCGGGAGTCCCGCCGGCGTAACCCCGGGTCCCGTTGACGGGACGCGCCGGAGGCCGTCAGCGGGGCACCCGGCGCGGGCCGTACACCTCGGCGCCGAGCGCGCCGACCCGGGACCGCAGCTCCCGGTCGGCGGTGACGACCGCCCGCCGGCGGTCCGGGGCGGCCGCGACCAGCGCGACGATCGTGTCGTCGCCGGATCCCGGCGCGGAGACCACGGCGCACCCGGGCACCGCCGGAACGTCCCGGGCCGCGCCCTCCACCACGAGCACCACCTCCACCGGCGCTGGCAGCTCCGGCGGCAGGCCCGCCTCGGCGACGGGCACCAGCGCGTCGCGCAGCCGGGCGGCGGCCCCGGCCCGGTCCCGCCACCAGCCGTCGGGGCGCGAGCCCACGACGTTCGCGCCGTCGACGATGAGCAGGGGCCGGGTCTCCATGCCCTCAGCGTGCCACCCGTCCGCGTTTGTCGCGCCGAGCGCCGGGTAGCCACCGCCGACCGTGCCGCGCCATGTCGCGCCCCGGCGGCCGTGCCGAACCGACTGCGGAGGAGAGAGATGATGGGACCCGGTGACTTCGGCAACGACCCGTGGGACGAGTTCCTGGCCCGGTACTTCGGGCGGGGCGAGGGGGGACGCCGGCCGGCGCACCGGGTCGACATCACCCGGCTCATGACCGCCGACGCGCGGGAGATGCTGGCCGACGCGGCCCGCCGCGCGGCCCAGAAACACAGCAACGACCTGGACACCGACCACCTGTTGTGGGCGGCGTTGCAGCGCGAGCCACTGCGCGACCTGGTCCGCCGGGCCGGCGCCGACCCGGACGCGCTGGTCAACGCGCTCGGCGGGCGCGGTGACGGGGCCCCCCGGGGGGAGGTCCCGCCGAACCTGTCGCTCACCCCGGCCGCCAAGCGGGCGCTGCTCGACGCCCACCAGCTGTCCCGGGCGATGGGCGCCAACTACATCGGCCCCGAGCACATCCTCATGGCGCTCCCGCTCAACCCGGAGTCGCCGGCCGGCCGGATGCTCGCCGCCGGGCGCATCCAGCCCGAGTCGCTCCAGGCGGCCAGCGCCGAGCGCGGCCCGATGACCGGCCCGAAGCCGGACCGCGGCACCCCCACCCTCGACCAGTACGGCCAGGACCTCACCGACCTGGCCCGGATGGACCAGATCGACCCGGTGATCGGCCGGGCCGACGAGATCGAGCAGGCCGTGGAGATCCTGTCCCGGCGCACCAAGAACAACCCGGTGCTGATCGGCGAGGCCGGCGTCGGCAAGACCGCCATCGTGGAGGGGCTGGCCGAGCGGATCTGCGACGGCGACGTCCCGCAGACGCTGCTCGGCAAGCGGGTCATCCAGCTCGACCTGGCCAGCCTGGTCGCCGGCACCCGCTACCGGGGCGACTTCGAGGAGCGGCTCAAGAAGGTGATCGACGAGATCCGCGCCCACCGCGAGGAGCTCATCGTCTTCCTGGACGAGATCCACACCCTGGTCGGCGCGGGCGGCGCCGGCAGCGAGGGCGGCATGGACGCGTCCAACATGCTCAAGCCCGCCCTGGCCCGCGGCGAGCTGCGGGTGATCGGCGCGACCACGCTGGACGAGTACCGCAAGAGCATCGAGAAGGACGCCGCCCTGGCCCGCCGGTTCCAGCCCGTGCTGGTCCCCGAGCCGACCGTCGAGGACACCGTCGCCATCCTGCGCGGGCTGCGCGACCGCTACGAGGCGCACCACCAGGTCCGCTTCACCGACGAGGCGCTGGTCGCCGCCGCCGAGCTCTCCGACCGGTACGTCACCGACCGCTACCTGCCGGACAAGGCGATCGACCTCATCGACCAGGCCGGCGCCCGCGTGCGGCTGCGCACCCGCACGCCCGCCGCCGACGTGCGTGACCTGGAGCAGCAGCTCGACGAGGTACGCCGGGACAAGGAACAGGCCGTCTCCGACGAGCAGTACGAACGGGCCACCCAGCTGCGTGACCGCACCGCCGAGCTGGAGGACCAGCTGCGGCGCGCCCGGGGCGACGAGGGACCCAACCACGTGCCCGAGGTCGGGCCGAAGGAGATCGCCGAGGTGGTCTCCCGGGCCACCGGCATCCCGGTCAACCAGCTCACCGAGGAGGAACGCGACCGGCTGCTGCGCCTGGAGGGGCACCTGCACGAGAAGGTGATCGGCCAGGACGAGGCGGTCAGCGCGGTGGCCGAGGCGGTGCGCCGCTCCCGTACCGGCCTGGCCGACCCGAACCGGCCGATGGGCAGCTTCCTCTTCCTCGGCCCCACCGGTGTCGGCAAGACCGAGCTGGGCCGGGCCCTCGCCGAGGCGCTGTTCGGCGAGGCCGACCGGATGGTCCGGGTCGACATGAGCGAGTTCCAGGAGCGGCACACGGTCAGCCGGCTGGTCGGTGCGCCCCCCGGCTACGTCGGCTACGAGGAGGCCGGCCAGCTCACCGAGGCGGTGCGCCGCCGCCCGTACGCGGTGGTGCTGCTCGACGAGATCGAGAAGGCCCACCCGGACGTCTTCAACATCCTGCTCCAGGTGCTCGACGACGGCCGGCTCACCGACAGCCAGGGGCGCACGGTCAACTTCAAGAACACCGTGCTGATCATGACGAGCAACCTCGGTTCGGAGCTGATCACCGGCACCCAGCGCACGGTCGGCTTCGGCGCGGGGGAGCCCGGCGAGCAGGAGGCCAACGACCTGCGCGAGCGACTCATGCGCCGCCTCCAGGAGAACTTCCGGCCCGAGTTCATCAACCGCATCGACGAGGTCATCATCTTCCAGCGGCTGGAGGCCGAGCAGCTCCGCCAGATCACCGGGCTGCTGCTGGAGGAGACCCGCCGCCGGCTGCACGCCCAGGACATCCGCGTCGAGTTCACCACCGCCGGCGTGGACTGGCTGGCCGAGCACGGCTACCAGCCCGAGTTCGGCGCCCGGCCGCTGCGCCGGGTCATCCAGCGCGAGGTCGACAACCGGCTCTCCCGGATGCTGCTGGAGAACCAGATCTCGCCCGGCCAACAGATCACCGTCGACGCCCGGGACGGCCAGCTCGCCATCGACGTGGGCGCCGCCGACCGCGGCTACACCGCCGCGACGACGTCCCATCCGCGATGAGGGAAGACGCCCCAAACCCGACGGATCGGAGGGCGGACATGACCGAACCCGAGGAGACCCGGGAGGACACCGAACCCAGCGAACCCATCGTGGCGCCGCCGACGGCCAACCCGGCCCGGGTCAAGGTGCCGCCGGAGGGTTTGAGGCAGCAGACCGACAAGGGTGAGGGCGACCCGACGCCGTCCGGGTCGCCGTCGGGAGAGGAGGCGTGATGGTACGCGAGGCGCGACTCGATCCGGAGGTCGAGGTGATCTGGGACGACTTCCACGCCGAGGTGAACGTCCCCTCCGAGCAGCTCCGGCAGTGGCTGCTCACCCGCGGCTCGGGGGAGGAGGCGTTCGGCCCGAACCCGGACCTGGACCTGCCCGAACCGGGGCGGCGGATCCTGCAGGTGCTCACCAAGCGCAAGGTGGACCTGACGCCGGAGGACATCGACGTGATGCGGGACGCCATCGAGCGGATCCGGGCGCTCAGCGCGGAGAAGCCCAGCCGGGGCAACGCCGACGAGCGGGAGCTGCTGCGCCAGGCGGTTCGCACCCCGCTCGGGGTGGTCGACTGCACGCCGAAGTCCGGGTGGGACAGCAGCCAGGCCAGGTAGTCCGGGTGGTTCGCCAGGGCGTCGGTGTACGCCGCCACCGCCGCCTCCAGCACCGGCTCGGCGACCCGGGCCGCCGGGGCGTCCGGGTGCCAGCCGAGCAGCAGTCGCCAGCGCAGCGGCGCCCCGGCGAGCCGGCGGGTCACCAGGCCGGCCACCGGGCGGAAGGTCGCCTGGCACAGCGCCACGGCCTCACCGGCGTCGACCAGATCGAGGCAGCCCCGCACGTCCGCCTCGTAGACCTTGCGGGGGGTGAAGCCGGCGCGGGCGCAGGCGGCGGCGAAACAGTCGCCGAAGCAACCGTCGCCCGGCGCGGCCACCCACTGCTCGCGGCGCAGGTCGACGAGGCGCACCTCGTCCCGGCCGGCCATCGGGTGGGTCTGCGGCAGGAGCACGAAGACCGGGTCGACGGCCACCTCCCGCCAGCTCAGCCCGGACTCCGCAGACGGGGTGGCGTCGCCGCACACCCCGGTGAGCGCGAAGTCGAGCCGCCCGCCGGCCACCAGTTGGGCCAGCTCGTCCACCGACCACGACGCGTACATGGTGATCTGCACGTCGGGGCGTTCGGCGGCGAGGCGGTGCACCAGCCGGCCGAGGATGGGGCTGTTCACCCCGCCGAACCGGTACCGTCTCAGCGCGTCGCCCGCCCCGGCCAGGCGGGCCGCCTCGTCCTGCAGGCCCTTCATGGCCGGCAGCAGCACCCGGGCCCGGTCCAGCACCAGCTCACCCAGCGCGGTGGGCCGGGCGCCCCGGCGGTCCCGCTCGAACAGCGGCCCGCCCAGGGCCCGCTCGATGCGTTGGAGCTGGGCGGTCAGCGCCGGCTGGGCCAGGCCGAGCGTGGAGGCCGCTTTCGTGACGCTCCCCGTCTCCGCGATCGCGCACACCACCCGCAGGTGTCGCAGCTCCAGATTCATAACGTGACGGTAGGACCACCCAGCGGCTGGGCGGAAGGGTCTTACGGCATCGGTATACCTGTATGGGACAGCCGTCAGGCGTCGCGGTGGCGCTCCAGGTCCGCGAGGCGGGTCCGCCGCCCGGAGACCACATCGCGCACCTTGTCCAGCACACCCACCGCCGGCTCGACGATCTTGTTCCACGGCGGGGTGGCCGGGGTGCCCGGATGCGGCCGGGTCGGCGCGGCCTCCTCGGCGATCTCCCAGCGGTTGCCCAGCCGGATCAACTCGGCGTCGCTGGCCACCTCGCGCAGCGGCGTCACCAGCGCGGCGACCCGGCTGACGTGCCGGCGCACCCGGTCGGCGACGTCGGCCACCGCCGGGTCGTCCGGCCCGGACAGTCCCTTCAGCGCGGTCAGCAGGGCGGCGTCCGCGTCGATCTCCCGGTCCACCAGTTCGGCGCTGTCCGGGACGGCGGCCCGGGCGGCCGGGAAGAGGTACTGCTCCTCGGCGGAGACGTGCCGGGACACCGCGGCCGTCAGCACGTCCAGCACCTCACGGCGGCGCGCCGGGTCGAGGCTCGCGTCGCCGGTCTGCTCGGCCAGCCCGAGCAGCATCCGGTGCTCCCGGTCCACGAGGTCGGCCAGGCTCCGCCCGCCCGGCCGGTAGTTGTCGTCGGCGGTGGGTGGCAACGGCGGCAGGGGGACGGTCATGGTGCCCTCCGTGAGCTGGCGGCCACGGCCATCCGGGCTCGGCGCGTCTGGCGCCGCGGAACAGCCGATCGACGGGTGTGGTGGTCCGGCGGTACCCGCCCGCGCGATCCGCGAAACCGCGCCCCGACCGGGGGCGACCGGCCGCCCGGCCGTGCTGGTATGAAGAAGCGATGACGAGCGACCCCGCCTCCGCCCGACCGGACCCCACCGACGAGGTCGTGGACCTCTGCCGCGACCTGCTGCGCATCGACACCACCAACACCGGGGACAACGACACCAGCGTCGGGGAGCGCCGGGCCGCGGAGTACGTCGCCGAGAAGCTCGCCGAGGTCGGCGTCGACGCGGAACTGATTGAGTCCGCGCCGGGCCGGGCCAACCTGGTCGCCCGGATCCGCGGCACCGACCCGGGCCGGGACGCGCTGCTCGTGCACGGGCACCTCGACGTGGTGCCCGCCGACCCGGACGAGTGGTCGGTGCACCCGTTCTCCGGCGAGATCCGCGACGGCTACCTGTGGGGCCGCGGCGCCATCGACATGAAGGACTTCGACGCGATGGTGCTGGCCGTGGTCCGCGGCTGGCAGCGGGCCGGAGTCCGTCCGTCCCGCGACATCGTGCTCGCCTTCACCGCCGACGAGGAGGCCGGCAGCGACTACGGCGCGCACTTCCTCGCCCAGCGGCACCGCCACCTCTTCGACGGCTGCACCGAGGCCATCGGCGAGGTCGGCGGCTTCTCCTACTCGGTGGACGAGTCGCGGCGGCTCTACCTCATCGAGACCGCCGAGAAGGGCATCGACTGGCTGCGCCTGCACGCCAAGGGCCGCCCCGGCCACGGCTCGATGGTGCACGACGACAACGCCGTGACCGCGCTCGCCGAGGCGGTCGCCCGGATCGGCGGGCACCGCTTCCCGGTGGTCATGACCGACACCGTACGGGCGTTCCTGGCCGAGATCTCCGACGTCCTCGGCATCGAGATCGACCCGGACGACCCGGAGACCGCGATCGCCAAGCTCGGCCCGATCGCCAACATCATCGGCGCGACCATCCGCAACACCGCCAACCCGACCCGGCTGACCGCCGGCTACAAGGACAACGTCATCCCGGGCCGGGCCACCGCCACCATCGACTGCCGCAGCCTGCCCGGGCAGAGCGAGGTGCTGGAGCGGCAGCTGCGCGAGCTGGTCGGCCCGGACATCGCCATCGAGTACATCCAGCGCCAGCCGGCCCTGGAGACCACCTTCGACGGCGACCTGGTCGAGGCCATGTCCGCCGCGCTGCGCGCCGAGGACCCGGGCGCCCTGCCGGTGCCGTACATGCTCTCCGGCGGCACGGACGCCAAGGCGTTCTCCCAGCTCGGCATCCGGTGCTTCGGGTTCGCGCCGCTCCGGCTGCCCGCCGACCTCAATTTCTCCGGCCTGTTCCATGGCATCGACGAGCGGGTTCCGCTGGACGGACTACAGTTCGGCGTGCGGGTTCTCGACCGCTTTCTCCGCAGCTGCTGACCGTGCCCGTCGCGCCGCCGGCGCGGAACCTCCCCCATCGCGAAGGGACTGCCTCACATGACCGACCAGCACGGTGAGCTGGACGCCGCCCTCGAGCGCGTGATCGACGCGGCCCGCGCCCACCTGGCCGCCGTCCGCGCCGCCCAGGGCCGGATCGACGACGACGCCGTCTGGCAGGCGTACGTCAATTTGAACAACGCCTCCTTCGCCTACGACGAGCAGCTGCTCGACGCGTTCGGCGAGGTGACGCCGTGGGACGTCGAGTCGATCGACCCGGACGAGGCCGACGAGCGCTTCGGCGGGGCCGAGGGCGTCGAGGCGACCGACCCGCACCCGCGGGTGATCTCGGTGCGGCAGCGGCGGGACTACCGCGTCCCCAGCGTCTCCGCGCTGATCCGGGCGGCCGAGGCGGCCCGCCGCGAGGGCACCCCGGAGGAGGACGAGCCGGCCCCGGTCGAGGGAGTCGGCGAGGCGGTGCTGGAGCTGCTGCAGGGCGGCGACGGCTCGCTCTCCGCCCTCGACGTGCCCGAGCTGGAGCCGCTCGACGGCGTGGTCATGGTCAGCGAGGTCGGTACCCCGGTCGACCTGGAGGCGTTCGACGACGACGACCCGGTCGGCCCGTTCCAGCCGGCCGCGGACGACCGGCTGGTCGGCCGGCTCGACGAGCACCCGTTCCTGGAGCTCGACGAGGAGCACGACCACGCCCACTAGGCAGCGACGCCCCCGGAGCCACCGCACGGTGGCTCCGGGGACGGTCCCGCCCGGCAGCCGTCAGTAGGAGAGGCCCGGCTGCGGCTGGTTCACCCGGCGCCGGCGCAGCATGACCTGCCGCGTGCCGTCCCGGTAGAGCCGCACCCGGGCCAGCTCCCAGCCGGAGAACTCCGCCTGGATCGCCAGCTGCGCCGCGGCGGTCAACCGATCAACATTCGAAGGCAACCGCAGCGGCGCGTATTCGTAGTCCATGGCTTCCATGCTGCCCAGCCCGGCAGCCCGCCGCCACCCCCTGAGGGTGACCCGCGTCGCCTCTTTCGCGTACCGACGCCCGGCCGGCGGGGGCTCAGCCGTCCCGTTCCGGGTAGCCCACCGGCACCGCCGAGACGTCGTCCAGCGCCGTGACGATCTCCTCCGGCAGGGTCATCCGCTCCACCTGCAGCGCGCCGAGGAGCTGCCCCACGGTCCGGGCGCCGAGGATCGGCGCGGTCACACCGGGCCGGTCCCGGACCCACGCCAACGCCACCTCCAGCGGCGACACGCCCAGGCCGCCCGCCGCGATGGCGACCGCCTCCACGATGCTGGAGCAGCGCGGCTCCAGGTAGGTGCCGACGAAGCGCTCGAAGTGCGGCGACACGGCCCGCGAGTCCGCCGGGCGGCCGTTGCGGTACTTGCCGGTGAGCACCCCGCGACCCAGCGGCGACCACGGCAGCACGCCCAGCCCCATGGCCTCGCAGGCGGGCAGCACCTCGCGCTCCACGCCCCGCTCCAGCAGCGAGTACTCCACCTGGGCGGCGACCACCGGGGCCCGCCCCGGCCAGGCGGCCTGCCAGGCGGCGGCCCGGGCGGTCTGCCAGCCGGAGAAGTTCGACACCCCGACGTACCGGGCCTTACCGCTGGACACCGCGTGGTCGAGCGCGGAGAGCGTCTCCTCCAGCGGGGTGTCCGGGTCGTACCCGTGCACCTGCCAGAGGTCGACGTGGTCGGTGCCGAGCCGGCGCAGCGAGGCCTCCAGGGTGCGCAGCAGATGCCCCCGGGAGCCGTCCCGGCGGCGGCCGCTGCCCGGCCGCAGCCCCGCCTTGGTGGCGATGAGCAGGTCCTCGCGGGGCACCAGGCTGCCCAGCAGGGAGCCGATCACCGACTCCGCGTCGCCGTCGGCGTACACGTCGGCGGTGTCCACGAGGTTGCCGCCCGCGTCGAGGTAACTCTTCAGCTGGGCGGCCGCGTCGTCGGCATCGGTGTCCCTTCCCCAGGTCATGGTGCCGAGCGCGAGCCGCGAAACCGCCAGCCCGCTTCGGCCGAGCGGTCGCTGTTGCATGGGTGAACCTTATTTCGAACCCGCCGTCACGGATATCCTCGCCCGGAGTCAACTTCCTGCCCGACCTGCCGGGCGGGTGTGACGTGTTCGAGGTGAGCCGGTGATCCGCGGCACCGCCCCCATTGCGTAACCTGATGCGACCTGTGGTGCGGATGGTGGGAGGACCAGTGCGACTCGGGCTCAGCCTCGGATACCAGACGGCGTGGAGCACGCCCGCCGACCACCTGGCTCTGGCCCAGGAGGCGGATCGGCTCGGCTACTCGGTGGTGTGGGCCGCGGAGGCCTACGGCTCCGATTCGCCGAGCATGCTGGCCTGGATGGCCGGCCAGACCGAGCGGATCGACGTGGGCGCCGCGGTGATGCAGATCCCCGCCCGCACCCCGGCGATGACCGCGATGACCGCGGCGACGATCGACGCGCTCTCCGGCGGCCGGTTCCGGCTCGGCCTGGGCGTCTCCGGCCCGCAGGTCTCCGAGGGCTGGCACGGCGTCCGCTTCGCCAAGCCCCTGGCCCGCACCCGCGAGTACGTCGACATCGTCAAGCTGGCCGTGGCCCGCAAGGAGGTCGCGTACGACGGCGAGCACTACACGCTGCCGCTGCCGGACGGTCCGGGCAAGGCGCTTCGGCTGGGCTTCCACCCGCCGCGCGAGCACATCCCGATCTACCTGGCCGCCGTCGGCCCGAAGAACCTGGAGCTGGCCGGCGAGATCGCCGACGGCTGGCTGGCCGTCTTCTACGCACCGGAGTTCGCTGAGGAGCAGCTCGCCTCGGTGCGGGCCGGGCGGGCCCGGGCCGGCAAGGAACTGGCCGGCTTCGACGTCGTCCCGTCGGTGCCCGTGGTGGTCGGCGACGACATCGCCACCTGCGCCGAACTGGTCCGCTGGTACGCGGCCCTCTACGTCGGCGGCATGGGCAGCCGGCAGCAGAACTTCTACAACCAGCTCGCCACCCGGATGGGCTACGGCGACGCCGCCCGCGAGGTGCAGGACCTCTACCTGGCCAAGCGGCAGCGCGACGCGGCCGCCGCGGTCCCCATGGAGTTCATCGACCGCACCTCGCTGCTCGGCCCGAAGGAGCGCATCGCCGAGCGGATGCGGGAGTACGCGGCCGCCGGCGTGACCACCCTGTCGGTCACCCTGTTCGTGGCGGACCGGGACAGCGGGGTGCAGACGCTGCGCACCGTCGCCGAGGCGCTGGACCTCTCCGGAGTCGGCGAGTGACCTGGGTCGAGGCCATCGTCCTGGGCATCGTCCAGGGGCTCACGGAATTCCTGCCGGTCTCGTCCTCCGGACACCTGCGGATCACCTCGGCGATCTTCTTCGACCGGGACGCCGGGGCGTCGTTCACCGCGGTGACCCAGCTGGGCACCGAGGCGGCGGTGCTCATCTACTTCTTCAAGGACATCTGGCGGATCGTCCGGACCTGGGTGCTCGGCCTGTTCGACAGCTCGGTGCGCTCCAGCCTCGACTACCGCATGGGCTGGTACGTCATCGTCGGCACCATCCCGATCGGCATCTTCGGGCTGCTGTTCAAGGACCAGATCCGCACCGCCGGCCGCGACCTGCGGCTGGTCTCCACCACGCTGATCCTCGGCGCGATCGTGCTCGCCTTCGCCGAGTACTGGGGGCGGCAGACCCGCACGCTGGAGAACTTCCGGATGCGCGACGGCGTCATCATGGGCTTCGCCCAGGCCGCCGCGCTGGTCCCCGGTGTCTCCCGCTCCGGCGGCACGCTCACCGCCGGCCTGCTGCTCAACCTCACCCGGGAGACGGCGGCGCGCTACTCGTTCCTGCTCGCCATCCCGGCCGTGGTGATCTCCGGCGTGTTCAGCATCCCGGACGTCTTCGAGCCGTCCGCTCCGGGCACCGCCGCGCCGAGCGTGGCGCAGATGGTCGTCGCCACGGTGATCGCCTTCGGCATCGGGTACGCGGCCATCGCCTGGCTGCTGCGCTACGTCGCGCACCACACCCTGTACCTGTTCGTCCTCTACCGGGTGGCGCTCGGCTCCCTGGTCATCTGCCTGCTCCTCACCGGCACGATCGACGCCACCTGACCTGACCCGGAGACGCCGCTGGCCGGCACCCCTGTGTTGGGGGTGCCGGCCAGCGTTTGTCTGCTGGGTGTCAGCTGTTCCAGTGCTGGTGGACGATGTCGGTGGCCTGCTGCTCCCACTGGGCGTAGGCGTCCGGGTAGGCCGACACCTGCACGGTCTGCGCGGCCTCGGTCAGCGGCATGGTGTCCCAGCCGTCGACCTGCTTGAGGCCCTTCTCGAACGCCAGGGTGGCGTACTCGGGGTTGGTGATCTGCTCCGGCGTGCCCCAACCCGAGCTCGGGCGCTGCTGGAACAGGCCCAGCGAGTCGTGGTCGTTGGCGTCGCCGAGGTGCCCGAGGTTTTCCAGCTTCGACTCCTGCAGGCTCGTGGCGATGGAGATGACCGCGGCCCGCTCGGGCAGGCCGGCCTTCTTCGTCGCCGCGATGATCGCCTTGGCGTTCGCGGTCTGCTCGTCGTTCAGGTCGATGTGCGACTGGGCGCCCTGCACGGTCGCGACCGCGGCCGGCTTGCCCTCGACGGGACGGGCGTCGGCGTGAGCGGCGACGGGACCGGCGAAGACACCACCGGTGAAGGCCAGACCAGCAATACCCAGCACGCTCTTACGCAGCATCGTGTTCATGGGGGTAGCTCCATTCGGGGGTTGGCGCACACGCCGATGGGGGTCGGCTGGGGTGTGCGCAAGCACCACGTCAGGCGCTCAAGAAAGTCTTGGGGGATCATCCAGGCGGACGGGGCGGGGGGCCTCTTCGTCGCGCCGGGACCATGTACAACGACCGGCCGGCCACCACCATTCCCGGCGGCTGGGGCACCCGCGTCGGCGGGTCGTCCTTCCTCGGTCGTGCACCAGGTATAACGACCCCCACCGGCCGGCCATTCCGCCGCCGGGATGCCGCCGGTCACCCCGGGAACCGGACACCACGCCCATGCCGGAACGGTCGGTGGAACGTCATGGGTGCATCCCGGCCCCGGAGACACCCATAGCGTTCCACTCACGGCCCCAACCAGCGCCCGAAACGGACATACACGCCAAACGGCGACCGGCCAGAGCCGCCCCGGCGGCCCGCCAGCCGCCTTGGCCGGTCGACGCGATCCGTCTCCTCGGCTGCGAGGCGGGTGCGGCAGACCTCGGGCCAGCGGCGGGCACGCTCCGCGATGCCGATGGGGCCGGGGTGCAAACGACAGCGCCGCCCGGCCCCGGAGGGACGGGCGGCGCTGTAGGTGTCGGTGTGCAGGTCGCCTCTCGGCGAGTGGCACGACGCGGCTCCAGCCGGACGGTATTCCGCGAAGGCAATTTAGGTGAGGCCCGGGGACACTGGACACACCGACGCTCTGCACAACTGCCCGACCGGCCCCGGTGTTCCGGGCGTCGGCGTGTCCGCCGTCACATCGCCGCCCCGGTTGCGGCGCGGCCCGACGGGCGACACCGCCACATCCCGTGGTGCAGTCGATCAAGGGGGTGGGAGCGCCTAGGGTGGTCTGCGTGGCGACCCTTCTGCTTCTGCGACACGGCCGGACCACCGCGAACGCCGACGGTGGCCTGGCCGGCCGGCAACCGGTCGAGCTCGACGAGACCGGGCGCGCCCAGGCCGCGGCGGTGGGTGAGCGGCTCAAGGGGCTGCCCCTCGCGGCGGTGGTGACCAGCCCGCTGATCCGCTGCCGGCAGACCCTGGAGCTGGCCCTGCCCGGTGCGGAGCCGATGGTCGAGGAGGGGCTCATCGAGTGCGGCTACGGCGCCTGGGAGGGGCAGCCGTTGAAGAAGCTGGCGAAGGAGCCGCTCTGGCCGGTGGTGCAGCAGCACCCGAGCGCCGCCGTGTTCCCCGAGGGGGAGTCGATGGCGGCCATGTCGGCGCGGGCGGTCGCCGCGGTGCGCTCCTGGGACGCCCGGATCAGCGCCGAGCACGGGCCCGAGGCGGTCTGGCTGGCGTGCAGCCACGGCGACGTGATCAAGGCCATCGTGGCCGACGCTTTGGGCGTACACCTCGATCTGTTCCAGCGGATCGTGGCCGACCCGGCGTCGGTGACCGCGATCCGCTACACGCCGCTGCGGCCCTTCCTGGTCCGGCTCAACGACACCGGCGGCGACCTCGCCGGGCTGGTCCCGCCGCCGCGCAAGCGGCGCCGGCGGGCGACCCGGGCGACCGACTCGGACGCGGCGGTGGGCGGCGGCGCGGGGGCGACCCGGTGAGCCGCCCCGCCACGCCCGGGAACGGCGGGCGGCGGCCCTGGCGTTTCGCCCTGGGCGGATTCGGCGTCGGTGCGCTGCGCGACGGTTCCACCCGCCGGATAGGGTCGTGGGTATGACCCACCAGGTGCACGCCTTCGAGCCGCCGGAGCGGTTCGTCGCCGGAACCGTCGGCCCGCCGGGGGAGCGCACGTTCTTCCTCCAGGCGCGCGGCGGAGGCCGGCTGGTCAGCGTCGCGCTGGAAAAGGTCCAGGTGTCCCTGCTCGCCGAGAAGCTGGAGGAGCTGCTCTCCGAGGCGCAGCGCCGGTTCGGCGTCGAGCTTCCGGAGGCGGCCCCGGTGACGACGGGCGACAACGACCCGCTCGACACCCCGGTCGACGAAGAGTTCCGGGTCGGCACCCTGGGCCTGGCCTTCGACGTGGACTCCGCCACCGTGGTGATCGAGGCGATCGCCGCCGGTGAGGCGGAGGCCGAGGTCGAGCTCGGCGACGCGGACGACGACACCGACGAGGACCCGGACGAACCGGACGACGACCTCGATCGGCTCCGGGTTCGGCTGACCCCCGAGGCGACCCGCGCGTTCATCGAGCGGGCCCGGCGGGTGGTCAACGCCGGCCGTCCGCCCTGCCCGCTCTGCGGCCAGCCGCTCGACCCGGCCGGTCACCTCTGTCCCCGGCACAACGGTTACCACCGGTGACGTCGTCCGAACTTCAGCCCCGACAGGACGGCACCGCCTCGCTGCGACTGCTCAGCGACGGTGAACTGACCCTGGAGGGGCGGCTGGTCGACGCCTCCAACACCACCCTGCGGGGCATCATCACGCTCGACGGGGCGTCCGCGCGCTGCGTCTACAAACCGGTCCGTGGCGAGCGCCCGCTCTGGGACTTCCCGGACGGGACGCTCGCCGGTCGGGAGGTCTCGGCCTACCTGGTCTCGCAGGCCACCGGCTGGGACCTGGTGCCGCCGACCGTGCTGCGGGACGGTCCGTTCGGTCCCGGCTCCTGCCAGCTCTGGATCGACGAGCCGGAGGACGCCGAGCCGCTTGTCGGTTTCGTGCCGGCCGAGACGGTGCCGCCGCGCTGGTTCCCGGTCGCCGCGGCGCGCGACGACGACGGGGCCGCGTACGCGCTGGCGCACGCCGACGATCCCCGGCTGGCCCGGCTGGCCGTCCTCGACGCCGTGATCAACAACGCCGACCGCAAGGGCGGCCATGTGCTCGTCGGCCCCGACGACCGGGTCTACGGGGTCGACCACGGCGTCTGCTTCCACGTCGAGGAGAAGCTGCGCACCGTGCTCTGGGGCTGGGCCGGCCGGCAGCTCCCGCCGGACGCGGTGGCGATGCTCGACGACCTGGCCGGCCAGCTCACCGGGGCGCTCGGCGACGAGCTGGCCGAACACCTCACGATCAGCGAGGTCGCCGAGGTGGCGGCCCGGGTGGACCGGCTGCGCGAGACCGGGCGGTTCCCGCTGCCACCGGAGGAGTGGCCGGCCATGCCCTGGCCGCCCATGTGAGCTGCTGTCGCGTTGATCACCCGAGGCGCGCCACCCGAGCGGCTGACGGATCGTTAGGCTGGAAATCATGGAGTCTTGGGCGGGACACGAGGTGCCACGGCTGCCGGGCAAGGGCACGCCACTGAGGTTGTACGACTCGGCGCGGCAAGGCCTCCACCCCAGTCAGCCCGACGGCGCGGCCAGCATGTACGTCTGCGGCATCACCCCGTACGACGCGACCCACCTGGGCCACGCCGCCACCATGATCACGTTTGACCTGGTGCAGCGGATGTGGCGGGACGCCGGCCTGACCGTGCGGTACGTGCAGAACGTCACCGACATCGACGACCCGCTGCTGGAGCGGGCCGAGCGTGACGGCGAGGACTGGAAGGTCCTGGCCATGCGGGAGACCGCGCTGTTCCGCGAGGACATGGAGGCGCTGCGGATCATCCCGCCGGCGCACTACGTGGGCGCGGTCGAGTCGATCCCGGACATCGCCGAGAAGGTGCTCGTGCTGCTCAAGGACGGCGCGGCCTACCGGCTCGACGACGGCACGGGTGACGTCTACTTCGACGTGGCCGCCGCTCCCGCGTTCGGCTACGAGTCCAACCTGTCGCGCGAGCAGATGCTGGAGATCTTCCCGGAGCGCGGCGGCGACCCGGACCGGGCCGGCAAGCGCGACCCGCTCGACCCGCTGCTGTGGCGCGGCGCCCGCGAGGGCGAGCCGTCCTGGCCGGGCGGTGAGCTGGGCGCCGGGCGCCCCGGCTGGCACATCGAGTGCGCGGTGATCGCGCTGAACCTGCTCGGCGACCGGATCGCCGTCCAGGGCGGCGGCAACGACCTGCTCTTCCCGCACCACGAGTGCTCGGCGGCGCACGCCGAGCGGCTGACCGGCCAGGCCCCGTTCGCCGACCACTACGTGCACGCCGGCATGATCGGCCTGGACGGCGAGAAGATGTCGAAGTCCAAGGGCAACCTGGTCTTCGTCTCCCGGCTGCGCGCCGACCACGTCGACCCGATGGCGGTCCGCCTGGCCCTGCTCACCGGCCACTACCGCAGCGACCGCTCGTGGACCGACGAGCTGCTCGCCGAGGCGCAGGAGCGGCTGGCCCGCTGGCGCCGGGCCGCCGCCGCGCCGGCCGGCCCGTCCGGCGAGGAGCTTCTGGCCGGGGTACGCGCCCGCCTCGCCGACGACCTGGACAGCCCCGGCGCGCTGGCCGTGGCCGACGAATGGGCCGACCGGGCCCTCGCCGGGGTCGCCGACGACGCGGCCGCCCCGAAGCTGTTCGCCGACACCGTCGACGCCCTGCTCGGCATCCGCCTCTGAGCGCCTCGTCCCGGCGCGGTTCCGCCCCCGACCGGGGGAGGGACTAGCCGAGGACGAGGCCGGGGTCGGGGTCCTGGTCGGGCGCCGGCGCGGGGATCCGGTACTCCTCGGTGAGCGTGGTCATCGGGCCGGGCCAGGTGGCGTGGGCGACCTCGATCGGCTTGCGCTGGGCGTCGTAGGCGACGTGCAGCAGGTGCAGGACCGGGGTGTCCGGGCGGATCTGGAGGATCTCCGCCTCCTCCCGGCTGGGCTGGCGGGCGCTGATCGTGTCGGTCGCGGTGACGTACCGCCGGCCGGTGGCCTCCTCGGCTTCCTGGTAGAGCGGGCGGCCGAACGCCTCCGCGCGCTCCAGGGAGGTGCCGGCGCTGTCGGTGGGCAGGAACCAGGAGGCGCCGACCTCGACGGGTGAGTCGTCGGTGCGGACCAGGTGCCGCCGGCAGAGCAGTTCGGTGCCGTCGGCCACCCCGAACGCGTCGGCCACCTCGGGCGGGGCGGCGGCGCGGCCGACCGAGACGAGCTGCTGGCGGTACCGGGCGGCCAGGTCGGTGTGGTAGCCGCGGAAGCCGCCGTACCGGCCGCGGGAGAGCCGGTTGAGCCGGCGCCGGGTGCCCCGGACGTACGTACCGGAGCCGGGCTTGGTGATGAGGATGCCCTCGACCCGCAGCTGGTCGACGGCGCGCTGGACGGTCTGCTTGGCGACGCCGAACATCTCGGCGATGGCCGGGATGGACGGCAGTCGCTCGCCGGGCCCCCAGTCGCCGCGGCGCACCTGGGCCTTGAGCTGTGCGGCGATCTGCCGGTGCGGGAACTCGGCCGCGCCGGGATTGATCTGCATGCCCGCCTCCTGATGACAGCTAGGTTCCTAGGATGCCCTAGCGGGTGTGACCGCGCCACCCCGGACACGCGAAAACCGGGCCCCACCGGGACCCGGTTCTCCACGCGACAGGACTACCAGGAGCCGGCCGTGGGGCCGGCGGAACCGCCCCGGCGGCGCAGGTACTTCTCGAACTCCTGGGCGATCTCGTCCCCGGTCAGCGGGGTGATGCCGGCGTCGCCGACACGCTCCTCCAGCTCACGGACGTACTCGCCCAGCTCGGCGTCCTGCTCGGCGGCGCTGCGTACCCGCTGCTCCCACTCGGCGGCCTCCTCGGCCAGGTCGGCCATCGGCACCGGCAGGTCGAGCACCTCCTCGACCCGGTGCAGCAGCGCCAGGGTGGCCTTGGGGCAGGGCGGGTTGTTGGCGTAGTGCGGCACGTGCACCCAGAACGACACGGCGTCCACCTCGGCCCGGCTGCAGGCGTCGTGCAGCACCCCGACGATGCCGGTCGGCCCGTCGTAGCGGGTGGGGGTGAGCTGGTAGCGCTTGGCGGCGTCGGCGTCCGAGGCGCTGCCGCTGATCGGCAGCGGCCGGGTGTAGGGCACGTCGGCCAGCAGCGCGCCGAGCAGCACCACCCGCTCGACCTCCAGGCTGTGGCAGATCTCCAGCACCTGCTCGCAGAAGGTGCGCCAGCGCATGCTCGGCTCGATGCCGCGGATCAGCACCACGTCGCGCTCGGTGCCCTCGGGGCTGGCCACCATGAAACGGGTGGTCGGCCACTCGACCCGGCGGGTCTCGCCGTCGGCCATCGTGATGGTCGGCCGGCTCACCTGGAAGTCGTAGAAGTCCTCCGGGTCCAGCTCGGTCACCTGCCGGGCCTGCCAGACCTGCTCCAGGTGCTCCACTGCCGCGGTCGAGGCGTCGGCGGCGTCGTTCCACCCCTCGAAGGCCGCGATGGCTACCGGGGACCGCAGCACCGGCAGTCCGTCGAACTCGGTCACGCCGTCACCTCGAGCCGTCGTACGGTCGCGTCCCTGATGTCCTTCACGTCGCCAGCCTACGTGCCGCCGCCGGGCGCGGCCCGTCGGCCGCGCCGGTCCGCCGACCCGACCAGTCGGGCGAACCGGATGAAAGGTACGCGGTGATCCCGCTGACAGTATGTGGGAAGCCCAGGTTGCGGTGACCTCTCCACGCCGCGCCGCACTAACCTGGCCCTGTGCGGACTTCGTTGCTCGATGTGCTGGCCGACCGGATCCTCATCGCCGACGGCGCGATGGGCACCATGCTCCACGCCGCCGACCTGACCCTGGACGACTTCGAGGGCCTCGAGGGCTGCAACGAGATCCTCAACGTCACCCGGCCGGACGTGGTCCGGGGCGTGCACGACGCCTACCTGGCCGCCGGCGCGGACTGTGTGGAGACCAACACCTTCGGCGCCAACCTGCCGAACCTGGCCGAGTACGGCATCGCCGAGCGGATCCGCGAGCTGTCCGAGGCGGGCGCGCGGCTCGCCCGGGAGGCCGCCGACGCGTACGCGACGCCGGAGCAGCCGCGGTTCGTGCTCGGCTCGATGGGGCCCGGCACGAAGCTGCCCACCCTCGGGCACGCGGCGTACGCGACCCTGCGGGACGCGTACCAGGAGAACGCGGCCGGCCTGATCGCCGGTGGGGCGGACGCGCTGATCATCGAGACCTGCCAGGACCTGCTCCAGGTCAAGGCCGCCGTGGTCGGCGCCAAGCGGGCCCGGGCCGAGCTGGGTCGGGACGTCGCGATCATCTGCCAGGTGGCCGTGGAGACCACCGGCACCATGCTGCTGGGCAGCGAGATCGGCGCGGCGCTGACCGCCATCGAGCCGCTCGGCGTCGACCTGATCGGCCTGAACTGCTCGACCGGCCCGGCCGAGATGGGCGAGCACCTGCGCTACCTGTCCCAGCACTCCCGCATCCCGGTCTCGGTCATGCCGAACGCCGGCCTGCCGGTGCTGGCCGCCGACGGGGCCTACTTCCCGCTGAGCCCGGACGAGCTGGCCGACGCGCTGGACCGGTTCGTCACCGACTACGGCGTGTCCCTGGTCGGCGGCTGCTGCGGCACCACCCCCGAGCACATCCGGGTGCTGGTCGAGCGGCTGCGCGGCCGGCGGCCGGTGGCCCGGGAGCCGCGCCCCGAGGCGGGCATCTCGTCGATCTACCACCACGTGCCGTTCGCCCAGGACGCCAGCATCCTGATGGTGGGGGAGCGGAGCAACGCCAACGGTTCCAAGGCGTTCCGCGAGGCGATGCTCGCGGCCGACTGGCAGGCCTGCGTCGAGATCGCCCGCGGCCAGGCCCGGGACGGCTCGCACCTGCTGGACCTCTGCGTCGACTACGTCGGCCGGGACGGCACGCAGGACATGCGCGAGCTGGCCGGCCGGTTCGCGACCGCCTCCACCCTGCCGATCATGCTGGACTCCACCGAGCCGGCCGTGGTCGAGGCGGGGCTGGAGATGCTCGGCGGCCGCTGCGTGGTCAACTCGGTCAACTTCGAGGACGGCGACGGCCCGGAGTCCCGCTACGCCCGGGTGATGCCGGTGGTCCGGGAGCACGGCGCCGCCGTGGTGGCGCTGCTCATCGACGAGGAGGGCCAGGCCCGCACCCGGGACTGGAAGGTACGCGTCGCGTCCCGGCTCATCGACGACCTGACCGGCCGGTGGGGGCTGCGCCGGGAGGACATCCTCATCGACGCGCTGACCTTCCCGATCGCCACCGGTCAGGAGGAGACCCGCCGCGACGGCATCGAGACGATCGAGGCCATCCGGGAGATCGCCGCCCGCTACCCCGGGGTCAACTTCACCCTGGGTATCTCGAACGTCTCCTTCGGCCTGAACCCGGCGGCCCGGCAGGTGCTCAACTCGGTGTTCCTGCACGAGTGCGCGCAGGCCGGCCTGACCTCGGCCATCGTCCACGCCAGCAAGATCCTGCCCATGTCGAAGATCCCCGACGAACAGCGCGAGATCGCGCTCGACCTGGTCTACGACCGGCGCCGCGAGGGCTACGACCCGGTGCAGCGGTTCATCGAGGTGTTCGAGGGCGTCGACGCCGCCTCGGCGCGGGCCACCCGGGCCGAGGAGCTGGCCGCGCTGCCGTTGGACGAGCGGCTCAAGCGGCGGATCATCGACGGGGAGCGCAACGGCCTGGAGGCCGACCTGGACACGGCGATGGCGCAGGGGCGCACGCCGCTGTCCATCATCAACGACCTGCTGCTGGACGGCATGAAGGTGGTCGGTGAGCTGTTCGGCTCCGGCCAGATGCAGCTGCCGTTCGTGCTCCAGTCCGCCGAGGTGATGAAGACCGCGGTGGCCTACCTGGAGCCGCACATGGAGAAGACCGACGACGACGGCAAGGGGCGCATCGTGCTCGCCACCGTCAAGGGCGACGTGCACGACATCGGCAAGAACCTGGTCGACATCATCCTGTCCAACAACGGCTACGACGTCGTCAACATCGGCATCAAGCAGCCGATCAACGCGATCCTGGACGCGGCCGAGGAGCACCGGGCCGACGCCATCGGCATGTCCGGCCTGCTGGTCAAGAGCACGGTCATCATGAAGGAGAACCTGGCCGAGATGGCCGCCCGCGGGGTCGCCGAGCGCTGGCCGGTGCTGCTCGGCGGCGCGGCGCTCACCCGGGCGTACGTGGAGGACGACCTGCGCTCGGTGTTCCCCGGGCAGGTGCACTACGCCCGGGACGCGTTCGAGGGGTTGTCCCTCATGGACCGGGTGATGACGGCCAAGCGGGGCGGCGCGCCGGTGGTCGACCCGGAGCGGGAGGCCGCCCTGGCGGCCCGCCGGGAGCGGCGCGAGCGGCAGCGGGCCCTGGTCCGCGAGGCGCTGCCGGAGCTGGACGACGCCTCGGTCCGCTCCGACGTGGCCGCCGACGTCGACGTGCCGGCCCCGCCGTTCTTCGGCACGCGGGTGGTCAAGGGCGTGCCCCTCGCGGACTACGCGGCGCTGCTCGACGAGCGGGCCACCTTCCTGGGCCAGTGGGGGCTGCGCGGGGCCCGAGGCGGCAAGGGCCCGTCGTACGAGGAACTGGTGGAGACCGAGGGCCGGCCGCGGCTGCGGTACTGGCTGGACCGGCTCATCGCCGACCAGGTCCTGGAGGCCGCCGTGGTCTACGGCTACTTCCCGGCCTACTCCGAGGGCAACGACCTGGTGGTGCTGGACGAGAACGGGCACTCCGAGCGGGCCCGGTTCTCGTTCCCGCGGCAGCGGCAGGAGCGCCGGCTCTGCCTGGCCGACTTCTTCCGCCCGAAGGGCGAGCAACTGGACGTGGTGGCGTTGCAGCTGGTCACCGTCGGGCAGCCGATCAGCGAGTACACGGCGAAGATGTTCGCCGGCAACGAGTACCGCGACTACCTGGAGGTGCACGGCCTGTCGGTGCAGCTCACCGAAGCGCTGGCCGAATACTGGCACCGGCGGATCCGCGCCGAGCTGGTCCTGCCGGGCGGGCGTACGGTCGCCGACGAGGACCCGGCCGACCTGGCCGGCCTGCTGCGCACCGACTACCGGGGCTGCCGGTACGCGTTCGGCTATCCGGCCTGCCCGGACCTGGAGGACCGGGCGAAGATCGTGGAGCTGCTCGGCGCCGAGCGGATCAACGTGCAGCTCTCGGAGGAGTTCCAGCTCGTCCCGGAGCAGGCCACCGACGCGATCGTCGTCCACCACCCCGAGGCCAGCTACTTCAACGCCAAATAGCCGAGGGCGCGCGCTTAGGCGCTCCGACCTGCGGGTTTGTAGATCACGTCTCCCTGCTTGGGCACATCCGGGGCGAGTCCTCGCCGAAAAGACGTCGTCGATTGCCTGCCGGGTACGGTCCTCGTCGTCGGGCCACAAGTGGCTGTAGACGTTGAGCGTCATCGCTGCGTTGGAGTGGCCGAGCCGCTCGCTGACGACCTTCACGGATAGCCCGGCGCGGATCAGTGCCGAGGCGTAGAAGTGCCGGAGGTCGTGCATCCCGGCGGCTACGCCGGCAGCCTTCTGGGCCGGCGTCCAGATGCCGGCATTGAAGACGCTACGGGTGCACGGCCCGCCGTCCGGCGTGCGGAAGATGAACGTTTCGCCAGCGGCCGGGTACCACGGCAGGTGCTCGGCGAGCGCGGTCACCACCACGTCGCCGATTGGGATGGTGCGGAAGCTGTACTTGTTCCTCGGCGGCGTCACCGCGTACCCGCCGCCAGCGGCCGGCTGCACCTGGCGCTGTACCCGCAGCGTCCGGCGCAGGAAGTCGACGTCGGCCACATGCAGGCCGAACAGCTCGCCCTGCCGCACCCGGCGCCGACCACCACGAGCGCGCGGTACCGCGCGGGCATGGCGTCCGCCAGCCGGTCGACCTGCTCGACGGCCAGCGGGGTGACCTGCTGACGCGGCAGCTCGGGCAGCTTGATCCGATCCGCCGGGTCGTACGGGATCAGCCGGTCACGCACGGCCGCCGACAGGGTCGCCCGGACGGTCGCCCAGATCGGCCGGACCGAAGATGGGGCGACCGGCAGGCCGGTGACGAATGCCTGCAGCTCTCTGGCCCGGATCCGCGCCAGCGGCCGGACACCGAGCACCGGGTAGACGTGCTTCGTCAACTGGGAGCGGGTGCGGGCCGCGCGGAGCGTGTGCAGCGCGCCAAGACGGAGAAGGAACAGGCCGAGCATGCACAGGCGCAGCGGGAACGCAACCAGACGCAGCGAGACCACCGCGACGCCGACCGGCGAACCCGTCCGCCCCCGTCGAGCTGGGCCAGGCAGTCGGCAGCTGGTGGGAAGTGCTGGTCACCGACCCGCACGGCCGACAGTCGCTACACCGGTTGCAGGCCAGCGGCGCGGAGGAGGCGGAGCGCGTGCGTGACCGGCACCCCGACCGCGACTGGCGTCGCTGGACGGTGACCGTTGACCACGGCGGTTGCGGTCTGGGCGGGAGCGACTACGCCAACGTCAAGGCGGACTACTTAGATCAACATAGGTGAATAGCGCGGGCTGCGCGGCAGCGCACAACTGCATCGCCCCGGCCGCCCGGCCACGCCGAACGGGGCGCCCGTTGAGGACCTTGCGCCGTACAGTTCTTCGCAACGGGGTGGAGGCGGATATTGACCGGGACGACCTTGTCACCATGGGAGCAACTTCTCCTGCTGGGTCTCGTAGTGGGTGTCTGGCTGCTCGCGGTCCAGCCCGCCGCCATCCCGGTCGCCTACGTGACCGCGCGTCGACACCGCCGCCGTGGCGGCGCTCACCCGATCCGGGCGGCGCTCGGCGGCTGGGTGACCGGTTGCCTCCTCGGCGCCCTGGCCGCATGCCTCTTCGCCAACCTCATCGGCGAGCCGGTGGCGTTCTTCGCGCTGAGCTACCTCCCGTTATGGCTCCTCGCGTGGTTCCTTCACCGCACGGAAACAACCGCCGGTTTCACCTCGGCGCGAGCTGTCGAAGACACACCGCCCACGATGGACGGCTGACAACTGGCGTCGATGTGACAGGCGACCGACGCTGTACGACGCGTTAGACGTGGAACGGGCGTTCGCCAGGCTCAACGCCCGCCGGTCGTAGGCTGAGGGGATGCCGCGTCAGCCGCAGCTACGCGAATCATGCCACCGAGAAATCCCGTGAAACAGTGCGAATCTATGAATGGCTATATGGCAGGTCAAAGGCGAGATCCCAGCGGTTCCGCAGGTCGCGGACTGCCGGGATCTCTTCAACGCCAAGTGATCGCCGTAGGCGTGCGGTGGCTCGATCGGGGCGGCGCCGAGAGCGTCAGGCCGCGATCTCGGCGACCATCGTGTCCGCGTCCTCGAACGACTCGACTGTGCGGAACCCTTCGGCGGCGTACAGCCTCGCGGCGAAGTTCGCCCGCTCCACGCTCAGCGACACCGTCCGGATACCACGTTCTCGCGCGGCGTCCAGGACCGGGCGCAGGAGCGCCCGGCCCACACCGCGGCCTCGCCAGGTTTCCACCACACCGATGGTCAGCTCCGGCACGTCGTCACCCACGTACCCGTAGCCCGGATCGGCGGCGGTCAGGTATCGGCACCACGCTGCGCCGATCGGCCGGTCGGCCGGGTCCACGGCGACCAGGCCGAAGTCGTTCGGCCGCGGCCAGCCGGCGACGTAGTGAGCCAGCTCGGGGTTGGCCATGATCTGCTCGCGGGACCAGTTGCGCTCCGGCAGCCAGTTCATGGCCTCCACGAGCATGTCGACCAGGAAGTCGTAGTCGGCCTGGGTGGCCGCGCGGATGCCGAGGTCGGTCACCGCCGAAGCCTCGCACACAAGATCGGCATAACCAAGATCGTGCGTCGCCACGCCGGCCGGCGCGAACCGCCGCCACGTGGCCTTCCGCGACGGCAGGTGGGGGTCAGACGGTGAAGTCCGGGGGCGCGCCCTCACCGACGCGACCATCGACCGCTTCACGGAGGATGTCGGCATGGCCGGTGTGCCGTGCGTACTCCTCCACCATGTCCAACAGCATGGCGCGCACGGAGGGTGTGCGACCGTCCGGCCAGGTGAAGGACGCCGGCCCGTCGAGCCCGCGCTCCGTGATGACGTCGTGAACGGCCTTGCGCGACCGCTCGACCGCCTCCCGCCACAGTGCGTGGGCGTCTTCCGGAGCATCCAGCGCCCCCGTGCGCCATTCCCAGTCGGGATCGGCGTCGAAATCCACGGCGTCCCACGGTGCTCCGTAGTCGAGCCCGGCGAGTTTGACCGCCAGCCAGTCCGCCTCGACCAGGGCCATGTGCTTGACGAGACCACCGAGGGTCATGGCACTGGCCGCCGTGGTCGCACGCAGGCCTTCCGCGTCGAGCCCCGACGTCTTCCAGGCGAAGGTCCGGCGGTTGCGGTCGAGGACGGACAGCAGGGCCTCGGCCTCGGTGGGTGCTACGGACGGGGAAGGCTCGGGCGCCGTCTCGCTCATGGGCGGGAGCTTAGCCAGCCTGGTCGATCGTTGCTGTCCTGGCCACCTGCCCCAGGTCCCACGGCGTCACCGGCCCGAGGATGAGGGGACAGGCCGGCCCGGGACAATGGGCCGGTGAACATCACCCGACTCATCAGCCTGGAGGACGCGCCGGCCCTGGCCGAGCTGCTCGGCGCCAATCGTGAGTTCCTCGCGCCGTGGGACCCGGTCCGGAGCGAGGACTACTTCACGGCGGACGGTCAGTACGCCGTCGTCGAGGCCGATCTCCAGCAGCACGCGCAGGGCTCGAAGCTGCCGCACGTCATCCTCGACGACTCCGGCGCCGTGATCGGCCGGATCACCCTCAACGGCATCGTGCGCGGTCCGTTCCAGTCGTGCGCCATGGGCTACTGGGTGAGCGCCGGCCACAATGGTCGAGGGTTCGCGACCAGGGCCGTGCGCGAGATCGTGCGGGTGGCCTTCGAGGAGTTGGGGCTGCACCGGGTGCAGGCGGAGACCCTGCTGCACAACGTCAGGTCGCAGGCGGTGCTGGAACGTAACGGGTTCGTGCGGTTCGGCATGGCGCCGGAGTACCTCAACATCGCCGGCCGCTGGCAGGACCACGCCATGTTCCAGGTGGTGAACCGCTCCCCGGCCACCAGCTGACGAGACCGCCCGTGGCGGGGCCGCTGATCCGGTCCACGTCGGCGGCGCCGATCCGCCGCTCCCTGAGATCTTGGAGAGTCGCCGTCCGGAGCGAACGCCAACTCTCCAAGATTCAGAACGGGGAGCGTCAGTACGCGTAGGTGACGGAGATCGTGGTGGCCGGGCAGTTGTTCGCCCAGCTGGTCAGGGCGCTCTTCTCGGCGCTGTCCACGGTGAGCCGCCACCGCACCTTCACCGCCACCCACTCGCCGACGTAGCGGCAGCGGGCGGAGGCGTACGACGGCAGCCAGGTGGCCGGGTCCTGGTCGCCCTTGGCCTGGTTGACGTTGTCGGTGACCGCGGCCAGCGCGCGGGAGTCGCCCAGGTCGTTCGCGTACGCCTGGCGGCGGCTGGTGGTCCAGTTGCGGGCGCCGGAGTCCCAGGCCTCGGCGAGCGGCACCATGTGGTCGATGTCGAGGTCGCCGGTGAGCGTCCAGTAGGCGTTGTCGTAGTAGGAGTACCAGCGGCCGCCGGAGAGGGTGCAGGTGCCGCTGATCGTGGGCTTGGTGGTGGCCTCGGCGTAGAGAACCTCGTTGCGCGTGTTGCAGCCGTCGCCGTCGGCGTCGATCCAGTGTGGGAAGAGGTCGCGGCTGTAGCCGGTGCGGACCTCGGTGGCCACGGGCAGTCCGGCGACGGCGGTGGTCAGGGAGGCGGAGTAGCCGGCGGCCGGGGCGGGCTGGGTGAGGCCGAGGGTGGCGGCCAGGATCGCGGCGAGGCTGATGGCCGTGGCGCGCAGCGTGCGGGTCATGGGACTCCATCCGGATGGGATTGGCATGTGCTGGCACCCATATAGACAGAGCTGGAAGTAATGGTCTAGATCAAGTTCCGTGAACAGTGGATGACGACGAACGGGACGGACACCGCCGCGGGTGCGGAACCGGGCAGCGGCCCACGATGGCTCAGGTGTGTGCCGGCGGGGCAGGGGTAGACGCCGGGGGCAGCGGCGAGACGAGACGGAGGTCCCGGTGGAGTCGTACCCGGCGGTGGAGGACCACGGCCTGATCGGTGACCTGCAGACGGCGGCGCTCGTCGCGAAGGACGGCACGCTGGACTGGTTCTGCGCCCCTCGGTTCGACTCGCCGAGCATCTTCGGCGGCCTGCTCGACCGGCGTCGGGGCGGCTACTTCGAGGTCGCGCCGGACGGCGTCGACTACACCAGCAAGCAGCTCTACCTGCCGGGGACCCCCATCCTCATCACCCGCTTCCTCAGCGCGGACGGGGTCGGCGAACTGGTGGACTTCATGCCGGTGGCGGGCGACCGGGCCACCGACCACCACCGCCTGGTCCGCATGCTGCGGGTGGTGCGCGGCACCATGCGGTTTCGGGTGGACTGCCGACCCCGGTTCAACTACGGGCGGGACCGGCACGAGCAGGAGGTGCACCCGGACGGCACGGTCTTCCGCAGCCCAGGGCTCTCGCTCACCGTGAACATCGTCCGCTACGGCGACCAGCTCCACGGGGAGAACGAGAGCCGGCGGAGCGAGGACGGGGTGTGCGTCGTCGCCACCCTGCAGGAGGGCGAGGCCGGCGGCGTCGTCCTGGAGACGCAGTCCCCGGAGCCGCCGCGTCCCTATTCGCCGGGGGAGGTGCGCGAGCTGCTCGAACAGACCCGCGACTTCTGGCGGCGCTGGATCGGCCGCTCCTGCTACACGGGACGGTGGCGGGAGATGGTGGAGCGGTCGGCCATGACGCTCAAGCTCATGACGTACGCGCCGACCGGCGCGCTGATCGCCGCCCCCACCGCCGGGCTGCCCGAGCAGGTGGGCGGCGAACGCAACTGGGACTACCGCTACACCTGGATCCGGGACGCGTCCTTCTCGGTGCACGCCCTGCTGAGCCTGGGCTTCACCGACGAGGCCTGGCAGTACGAGCACTGGGTGGAGGACCGGATCCGCGACGCCGAGGCCGGCGGCGTGCCGCTGCAGGTCATGTACCGCGTCGACGGCTCACCGGACATCACCGAGGAGGTGCTCGACCACCTTGAGGGCTACCGGGGGTCCGCGCCGGTGCGGATCGGCAACGGCGCGGCGAAGCAACTGCAACTCGACATCTACGGCGAGGTGCTCAACTCTCTGCACCTCGCCGACGACCGCGGTCTGCAGGGCTCCCACGACGGCTGGCAGCACCTCGTCCGGACGATGGACTGGCTCTGCGCGCACTGGGACCAGCCCGACGACGGGATCTGGGAGACGCGGGCCGGCCGGCAGGATTTCACCTACGGGCGCCTGATGTCGTGGGTGGCGCTTGACCGGGCGGTCCGGCTGGCCAACCGGCACGGGCGCCCCGGCGACGTCGGCCGGTGGGCGGCGACGCGGAACCGCGTCTACGAGCAGGTCATGGCCCGCGGCTACCACCCGGGGCGACGCGCCTTCGTCCAGCACTACGGCAGCGACGTGCTCGACGCGGCGCTGCTTGCCATGCCCTCGCTCGGCTTCGTCGCGCCGACCGATCCGATGTGGCAGTCGACCCTGCGGGCCATCGACGCGGACCTCGTGTCCGACAGCCTCGTCTACCGGTACGACCCGGGTGCCACCATCGACGGTCTCTCCGGCGGGGAGAGCACCTTCACCATGTGCACCTTCTGGTACGTGCAGGCCCTGGCCGAGTCCGGCCGGCTCGACGACGCGCAGTTGACCTTCGAGAAGATGCTCACCTACAGCAGCCAGCTCGGCCTCTACTCGGAGGAGATCGCCCCGACCGGGGAGCAGGCCGGCAACTTCCCGCAGGCGTTCAGCCACCTGTCCCTCATCAGCACCGCGTCGAACCTCGACCGGCTCCTCGACGCCGGTCGTTGACCGCCGGGCGCGGGAAACCCGCTGTGCCGCCCGGTCCGGCCCGCTACGGTGACCGGAGTACGGGTTACCGGCCCGGCCCGGGCGGGTAAGCGCCCCCGACCCCGCAGCGCGTGCCGCGGTCGCCGTCCACGGCGGGGCAGCCCGAGAGATGCGGCTGTGACGTCCGAGGACGAGCATGGGGGTACGACGAAAGGGGCGGAGATGACCGACGACATCGCTTCGAAGGTTCCGCCGGACCCGGCCCCCGTGCTGAGCGCGCCGGCGGGTCCACCGCAGGTCGGGCCGCCGAGCAGCCTGGACCTGTGGGCCCGGGCGCAGACGCTGCACCGCTGCTTCGGTGACGACGACGGCGAACCGCACATCATGCGCGGCCTGGACTGAGGTCCCGCCACACCGCAGGCGCTCCGGCCGGGGCGCCCGCATCCGCGTGTCCGCGACGGCGCGTGGGCGGCGTCTGGGCAGTGGACGGACACCGGCCGGCCGGGCCCTGCCGGTCAACCGCCCAGCCGGGACGTCGGAGCCGCGAGGCTGCTCCGGACACCAGCCCGGGGGCGGATCAGTCGACCCGGCCCGAGGCGAGCAGCGCGGCGGTGGGCAGCGCCAGGCTGCCGTCGGCCTGCCGGTAGGGGGCGGCGAGGCGGTCGTACTCCCGGCGGACGCGCTCGCGCGCGGCCGGCGGCTGGCGTTCCAGCACGTGGCCGATGGTGCTGATGCCGGCTGCCGGACCGGCCCACCAGTCCTCCGGGTCGGTGCGGTGCGCCCAGGTCAGTGTCACGCACCGGGCCTCGGCCAGCCCGGCGGCGGCCAGCAGCCCGGTGAGGCCCGCCTCGGTGCGCGGGAAGTCCCGCTCGGGCGCGACCCGGGGCAGGTCGGGCGGTGTCGCGACGCCGGCCGCGGCGAGGGCCGCACCCCAGAGCCGTTGCAGGGGCGGCTGCGGGAACGGCCAGACGGTCACCGCGACCCGGCCGCCGGGGCGGACCACCCGGCGCAGCTCGGCCACCCCGGCGGCGGGGTCGCCGACGTGGTTGAGCACGAAGTTCGCCACCGCCGCGTCGAAGTCGCCGGACGGGACCGGCAGGCGCGGCAGCACCGCCGCGCGGACCTCGGCGCCGGGCGCGGCCCGCCGGGCCGCGTCGAGCATGCCGGGCTCCGCGTCGACCGCCACCACCTCGGCGCCGCGGCTCAGGGCCGCCGCCGCGACGGTGCCCGGTCCGGTGCCCACGTCGATCATCCGCCGTCCGGTCCGGACGCCCGCCGCGTCCAGCAGCGCCTCCGCCGGGTACGCGCAGAGCCGGCCGAAGCTGCGCGCGTACGCGTCGGCGCGGCCCGCCCACCGGGACCGTTCGTGCGCGTCGAAATCGGTGTCGATCATGGCCGTAGCGTAGCGATGACCGGGCGTGCGGGATGGCCCTACAGTGGCCGCATGGCGACGATCCTCGTGACGCTGGCGGTGGTGGCCGCGGTCGTGGCCGTGGTGGCCGGGTTCGTCTCCTGGCGGGACCGGCGGCGGCGTGCCACCGAGGAGGACCCGGTTGCGGTCCGGGCGGCCAGGGCGGAGCAGCACCGGCGGGCGGCCGAGCGGGAGCACGCGCAGCACGACGGCTGGAACAACGGCGGCCACGGCTTCACCGGCTGACGCGGCGCAGCACCGGCACCCGGCGGCTGTCCGGTGGCCGCCGTTCACCGCTGCCGGCTGAACGAAGGGCGGCGCGCACACGTGATCCCGGGTGGCATCAACGGCGCACGGTCGGGGTACTGCGCTGACACAGCGGATCAGCCGGGGAGGCATCGGTGGGGGAGAAGGCGGGACGTCGGCGGCCCGGTCCGCTCGCCGGGCTGCTGGTCGCCGTGGTCGTGGCGGCCGGCTGCATGGGCGGCGGGCTGGACCAGGGCGAGCCGGAGCAGCCCGGCCCGCGGCAGAGCGGCCAGCCGGCCGCCCCCGGGGCGGACGCGACCCGGGCCGACGGCACCACCAGCGTGGCCGAGTTCAAGCAGGACTTCTCCGACGCGGTCGGCATCGCCCAGCGTTACTGGACAGCGCAGTTCCGGGCCTCCGGCAAGCAGTTCCAGCCGATCCGGCGGATCGTGCCGTACACCCGGTCCGGTGAGGTGTCCTGCGGGGGCGAGGGGCTGCCGCGCAACAACGCCGTCTACTGCTCGGCCGGCGACTTCATCGCCTACGACGTGAACTGGTCGGTGGGTGCGTTCCGGCAGGTCGGTGACGCCTTCCTGTTCTACCTGCTCGGCCACGAGTACGCCCACGGCGTCCAGGTCCGCCTCGGCATCCGCTACAACTTCACCATCCAGCAGGAGCTGCAGGCCGACTGCATGGCCGGGGCGTACATCGGTGACAACGTGCGGTCGGGGACGCTGACCCTGGCCGAGGGCGACCTGGACGAGTTCCGGGAGGGGCTGCTGGCGGTCGGCGACGACCCGGACCAGCCCTGGTTCGCCGAGGGCTCGCACGGCACCGCCGAGCAGCGCAGCGACTCGTTCTTCCGCGGCTACGAGAACTCCCTGGACGCCTGCGACCTCGGTTGATGCCGCAGCTCACTGCTGGCGGGGACGGTGACCGGGCGGCGGGGCGCGGCTGGGAGGATCGGCGGAGACCCGCACCCGAGGAGGCCCCCGCTGAGCAGCACCCATCCCGCCGCCGTGCTCTTCGACATGGACGGCACCCTGGTCGACAGCGAGAAGCTCTGGGACGTCGCGTTGCAGGAGCTCGCGGCGGTCTACGGGGGCACCCTGTCCGAGGCCGCCCGCACGGCGATCATCGGCACCAGCATGGCCGTCTCCATGCGGATCGTGCACGACGACCTGGGCCAGCCGGAGCGGGACCCGCAGGTCAGCGCCGACTGGATCAACGCCCGGATCCTGGAGCTGTTCCGCGACGGGCTGCGCTGGCGGCCCGGGGCGCTGGCCCTGCTGCGCGCGGTCCGCGCCGCGGGCATCCCCACCGCCCTGGTCACCTCCAGCACCCGGCCGCTGGTCGAGGTCGCCCTCGACACCCTGGGCCGGGACAGCTTCGACGCGGTGGTCTGCGGCGACGAGGTCGAGGCCGCCAAGCCGCACCCGGAGCCGTACCTGACCGCGGCGCGGCTGCTCGGTGTGCCGATCGAACGGTGCGTGGCGATCGAGGACTCGCCGACCGGGGTGGCCAGCGCCCTGGCGGCCGGGGCCGCCGTGCTGGCCGTACCCGCCGAGGTGCCGCTGCCGCCGGCGGACGGCGTACACCAGTTGGAGAGCCTGACCGCCGCGGACCTGGAGCTGCTCTCGGCCCTGCTCGGCGAACGCCCCGCCTGAGCCGGCCGGTCAGTCGCCTTCGCCGAACACCGCCACGGCGATCTGGTAGCTGTCGAACGCCCGCGCCGCGCCGGCGTAGGCGGCCAGGTGGATGAACACCTCGACGATCTCCTCGCGGGTCACCCCGGAGTGCAGCGCGATCCGCAGTTGGCCGCGCAGCGGCTCGTGGGTGCCCAGCGCCGCGGCGACCGCCACCGACACCAGGCAGCGGGCCCGCAGGTCCAGGCCCCCGCGCGGCCACACGTCGCCGAAGGTGTGCTGGGTGGCCAGCCGGCGGAAGTCCGCGCCGACGGCCGGCTCGCCGGGACCGAGCGGCAGGGTGAGCGGCCGGCCGAGCAGCCCCTCGGCGTTCTCCAGCGCCCGCGCGTAGGCGTCCTCCGGCATACCCCTCACCCCCGTGGCCCGAGTCTGGCAGCGGCCCGGGAGCCGGCGGGGAAGGAACGGCCCCCGCCACCCTTCGGTGGCGGGGGCCGTCGTGCGTGTCCGATCAGTCGTGGGCGATGGCGCCCAGCACGTTGATCCGCGCGGCGCGGATCGCGGGCAGCACCGCGGCCACCACCCCGATGATCGCCGCGAGGACCAGGAAGGTCACCATCTGGCCCCAGGGCAGGACCAGGTCGGTGATGCCCTCGTCCTTGAGCGCCCGGACCACGGCGGCGCCGAGACCGGTGCCGACCACGACGCCGAGCAGCGCGCCGAAGATCGAGATCACCACGGCCTCCACGGTGATCATCCGCATGGTCTGCGCCCGGCGCAGGCCGATCGCCCGCAGCAGGCCCAGCTCCCGGGTGCGCTCCAGCACCGACAGGGCCAGGGTGTTGATGATGCCCAGCACCGCGATCACGATGGCCAGCGCCAGCAGGATCTGGATCATCCGCAGCGGCGTGTCCAGCTGGCTGGTCTGCTGCTTGATGAACGCGGCCCGGTCCGCCACCGACACCTCCGGGCTGTCGGCGAGCAGCCGCTCCACCTGCGGCTGCACCGCGGCCACCGAGGTGCCCGGGGCGAGCTGCAGGAAGCCCTGGATCGGCTGCGGGATGGCGAAGTCGGTGGCCGCCTGCGGCGGCAGCACCACCGGGTTGGTCAGCTGCGAACTCTCGTAGATGCCGCTGACCGTGTAGGTGCGGGCCTCGCCCCGGGACAGCTGGACGTTGACCGTCGAGCCGACCGACAGGTTGCGGGACTTCGCGGTGTCCGAGCTGAGCAGCATCTGGTCCGGGTTCAGCCGGCTGATGTCACCGGCGGTCGCCTTCGCCCCGAAGATCTGCTCCAGCGCGGCCACGTCGCTGGACGCGGCCACCCAGGTCCGCTGGCCGTTCATCGTGGCCATGTCGCCGTACTCGCCGTCGACCAGCCGCACCCCGGGAATGGCGGCGGCCTTCTCCAGCACCGCCGGGTCGAAGCTCGCCGGCCGCGGGCCGGCCTGGGCGCCGGAGATCACCAGCTCCGCCTTGATGGTGTCCTCCGCCAGGGCGCTGATGCTGCCCTTGGCCGAGTCGAGGATCACCGTCACCCCGGTCACCAGGGCGATGCCGACCATCAGGGCGGCGGCCGTGATCGCGGTGCGGCGGGGGTTGCGGCCGGAGTTCAGCCGGCCGAGCTTGCCCGGCACCGACCAGGCGAAGATCGTGCCCAGCAGGGCGACGACCGGCCGGCTGATGAGCGGGGTCAGCAGCGCCACGCCGATGAAGGCGAACAGCACGCCGCCCAGGATGGTGGCGAGCGCGTTGTCGCCGGCGTGGCCGCCGAGCCCGAGGAAGAGCAGGCCCGCGCCGATCGCGGTGACCACCGATCCGCCGACGGTCACCTTGGTCAGCGGCCGGTCCGGCGTCGCCACGTCCTGCATGGCGGCGATCGGCGGGATCCGCGAGGCGCGCAGCGCGGGCAGCAGCGCCGCCACCACCGTGATCACCAGGCCCACCGCGAAGGCGCCGATGACCGCCGCCGGCGGCACGCCCAGACCGGCCAGGGTGAGGCCGCCGGCGAGCTTGCCGAACAGGTACGCCAGCAACGCGCCCACCCCGATGCCGGCGGCGAGGCCGAGCACCGAGGCGATCAGGCCGACCGCCACGGCCTCCAGCACCACCGAGCCGATGACCTGCCGCCCGCTCGCGCCGATGGCCCGCATGAGCGCCAGCTCGCGGGTGCGCTGGGCCACGATGATCGAGAAGGTGTTGAGGATCAGGAAGGTGCCGACCAGCAGCGCCACCGCGGCGAAGCCGAGGAGGATCTTGTTGAAGAAGGACAGGCCCTCCTTCAGGCCGGCCGACGCGTCGTCCGCGAGCTGCTTGCCGGTCTTCACCTCGTAGTCCGCGCCGAGGGTGCGGGACACCTCGTCGCGCAGCGCCTCCGGCGTGGTGCCGTCGGCGGCCTGCGCGGTCACGCTGGAGAACACGTCGGGCTTGCCGAGCATCAGCTGCTGGGCGACCGGGGTGGTGAAGGCGACCTCGTTGACCCCGCCAACCGAGTCCCGGCCGCCGCTGTAGCCGAAGACGCCGACCAGGGTGAACTCCTTCTTCGGCGCCAGGGTCAGCACGCCGACCCGGTCGCCGACCTTGACCTTGGCCGCGTCGGCGAGCGCGACGTTGACCACGATCTCGTCGTCGGCCTGCGGCGCGCGCCCCTCGCGCAGCTTCACCAGGTCACCCTCGCCGAGCCAGTTCTCGCCGAGCTGCGGCGGGCCGAACGAGGTGACCACCTTGCCGTTGCTGCCGATCAGCCGGGCCCCGTCGGCGTTGACCACGCCGCGCACGTCGGTGACGCCCGGCACCGCCTTGACCCGGTCGACGACCGACGCGGGCACCGGGGCGGCCACCTGCTCGCCCTCGACCTCGGAGAGGGTGACCTTCGGCTTCGCGGCCACGTTGACGTCGACGTCGGAGAACGCGTCGGAGAAGACCGCGTCGAAGGAGCGGCCGAGGGTGTCGGTGAGCACGAACGCGCCGGAGACGAACATGACGCCGAGCACGACCGCCAGGCCGGACAGCAGCAGGCGCAGCTTGCGCGCCAGCAGGCTCTTCAGAGTGGCGCGGAACATCAGCTGCCCACCTCGGCCGACGCGTCGAGCTTCTTCATGGTGTCCAGCACCGTGTCGGCGGTCGGCTCGATCAGCTCGGAGACGATCTGACCGTCGGCCAGGAAGACCACCCGGTCGGCGTACGCGGCGGCGGTCGGGTCGTGGGTGACCATGACGATGGTCTGGCCGTGCTCACGGACCGAGTTGCGCAGGAAGTTGAGCACCTCGGCGCCGGAGCGGGAGTCCAGGTTGCCGGTCGGCTCGTCGGCGAAGATCACCTCGGGGCGGGAGACCAGGGCCCGGGCGCACGCTACCCGCTGCTGCTGGCCGCCGGAGAGCTGGGCCGGGCGGTGCCCGAGCCGATCCCGCAGGCCGACCGTGTCGATCACCGTGTCGTACCAGGCCGGGTCGGGCTTGCGGCCGGCGATCGACAGCGGCAGCAGGATGTTCTCCTGCGCGGTGAGCGTGGGCAGCAGGTTGAACTGCTGGAAGATGAAGCCCACCTTGTCGCGGCGCAGCTTCGTGAGGCCGGCGTCGCCCAGCCCGGTCACCGTGGTGTCACCGATCATGACGGTGCCCCGGGTCACCGAGTCCAGGCCGGCCAGGCAGTGCATCAGCGTCGACTTGCCCGAGCCGGACGGGCCCATGATCGCGGTGAACCGGCCCCGCTCGAACTCGGCGCTCACCCCCCGCAGCGCGATCACCTGCGCCTCGCCGCTGCCGTACACCTTCCACACGTCGCTGGCGCGGGCCGCGGCCTGCGCCTGCTGCCCTACCGTCGCGGTCACGTTCATCTACCTCTTCCGTCAGCCTGCTGATCCGCACCGCCCCCGCTGGTCGGTGCGCAGTTTCCATCCTCCGTGCCGCCGGGACCGGATCCGTCCGCCCCCGGGCGGAGCCTCGCCGGAATTTCCGTTGGGGTCACCCCCGACGCCGGCTCAGGGTCATCCCTGACCGGCCGGCGCCGCCGACGCTAGGACCTCACGCCACGTCATGGTCAACCCCGCCGCGCCGCCGATGGTCACGGTAGGTGACCGGTGCCACCTCACCCGCCGGGGCGGACCAGGCCGGTCTCGTACGCCAGCACCACGGCCTGCACCCGGTCCCGCAGCCCGAGCTTGGTCAGCACGTGCCCGACGTGGGTCTTCACGGTGGTCTCGCTCACCGACAGCTCCCGGGCGATCTCGGCGTTGGACAACCCGCGCGCCACCTGCACGAGCACCTCCCGCTCCCGCTCGGTCAGCGCGTCCAACGCCTTCGGCGGGGTGGCCGCCGGGTCGGGCAGCACGTCGGCGAAGCGGTCCAGCAGCCGGCGCAGGATCCGTGGCGCCACCACCGCCTCACCGGCCGCCACGGTCCGGATCGCGGTCACCAGGTCCTCGGCCGGCACGTCCTTGGCCAGGAAGCCGCTGGCCCCGGCGCGCAGCGCGCCGACCACGTACTCGTCCAGGTCGAAGGTGGTGAGGATGAGCACCCGCACGGGCAGGCGGGCGTCCACGATCGCCCGGGTGGCCGCCACCCCGTCCATCCGCGGCATCCGGATGTCCATGAGCACCACGTCCGGCAGCAGCCGCCGGGACAGCTCCACCGCCTCCACCCCGTCGCCGGCCTCGGCCACGATGTCCAGGTCGTCCTCGGTGCCCAGCACCATCCGGAAGCCGGTACGCAGCAGCGGCTGGTCGTCGGCGAGCAGGATCCGCACCGGTCGGCCGGCGGTGCTGCTGTCGGTCATCGGTCTCCTTCGTTCGGCCGGGCGCCGGTCACGCCGGGACCGCCCCGGCCGGCTCCAGCGGAATCCGCGCGTACACCCGGAAGCCGCCGCCGGGCCGCGGGCCGGTCCGCAGGACCCCACCGTAGAGGGCGACCCGCTCCCGCATGCCGACCAGACCGTGTCCGATTCGATCGGCCACCGGCGCCGGGCCGCGCCCGGTGTCGGTGACCTCCACCGCCAGGAAGCCCGGGGTGACGGTGAGCCGGACCAGCGCGGTGGCCCGGCCGGCGTGCTTGAGCGCGTTGGTCAGCGCCTCCTGCACGATCCGGTAGACGGTCAACGCCACCCCGTCCTCCATCGGCCCGGGCGTGCCGTCGACCCGCAGCGTGACCGGCAGCCCGGCCTCGCGGATCTGCTCGACGAGGGCCTCGATGCCGGTCAGCCCCGGCTGCGGGGTCAGCTCGGCGGCCGGTTCGGTGTCGGTGCGCAGCACGTCCAGGAGCCGGCGCAGCTCCCGCAGCGTGGCCCGGCCGGTCTCCTCGACCGTGGCCATCGCCTCGTCCGCCGCGTCCGGGTCCCGGCGCAGCACCCGGCGCGCCCCGGTGGCCAGCACGCCCATCACGCTGACGTGGTGGGCCACCACGTCGTGCAGCTCCCGGGCGATCCGGCGCCGCTCGTCGGCGACCGCCTGCTCGGCCAACGACCGCTGGGTGGCCTCGGCGATCCGCGCCCGTTCCCGCAGCATCCGGGTGGACTGCCGGCGCGCGTGCACCGCCCGGCCCACCGCGAACGCCACCGACGCGGTGAGCAGGTTGTCCAGCACCAGCACGCCGGGGCCCATGTCGAGCACCCCGTCCAGCGGCGCGACCACGTTCGCCAGCACCACCGGCACCCAGAGCAGCAGCGCGGCCAGGGCGGCCGCGCGCAGCGGCCGGTGCGCCGCCATGGTGTAGGTGAGGACGACGAAGGTCAGCCCCTGGGTGGTGGGCGCCAGCGCGAACAGCACCGGCACGGCCAGCGAGGCCACCGCCGCGCCCACGGCCGCCCACGGGGCGACCCGGCGGATCGCCACCGGGGCGGCGCAGAGCACGCTCCAGCCCAGCGCCGCCCAGAGCTGCTCGGGTCGCAGCTCCCGCGGGGTCAGCAGCAGGAACGCCGCGTCCACGAGCGCCAGCGCGACGGCCGTGGCGGCGTCCGCGGCCAGCGGCCGGTCCCGCGCCCACGCGCGCAGCCGGTTGGTCATGCTCCGACGCTAGCCGCCGCCCGGCGCCGGCCCTCGTCGCCGAAGCCGAACCCGGCCTCCTCCGCGAGGAGGAGGATCACTCGTCCGCGCCGGGCGCGGACGGCCGGGACCGGGCGTCGGTCAGCGGGTCGGCCGGCCCGGCCACCGGGAACGGCGGCGGCGTGCCGCCGAAGCTCGGGCACAGCGCCTGGTGACTGCACCAGTCGCACAGCCGGCTCGGCCGGGGCCGGAAGTCCTGCCGGGCGGTGGCCTGCTCGATGGCCTGCCAGAGCGCCACCACCGTGCGTTCGAAGCGCAGCAACTCCTCGGCGTCGGGGGAGTAGTCGCACACCTCGGCGTCCTTGAGGTAGAGCAGCCGCAGCACCCGCGGCACCACCCCCCGGGTCCGCCACAGCACCAGGGCGTAGAACTTCAGCTGGAACAGCGCCCGCGCCTCGAACGCCTCGCGCGGGGCGCCGCCGGTCTTGTAGTCGACCACCCGCAGGGCGCCGTCGGGTGCCACGTCGAGCCGGTCGAGGTAGCCGCGGATGAGCAGCTCGTCGTCGACCACCGCGGAGATCAGCGCCTCCCGCTCGGCCGGCTCCAGCCGGCGCGGGTCCTCCACCGCGAAGTAGCCCTCCAGCAGCGCCGCCGCCGAGCGGAGGAACCCCTCCACGGCGGCCGTGTCGCCCTCGGCGAACAGCGTCGCCAGCTCCGGCTGCTCGGTGACCAGCCGGTCCCACTGCGGGGCGACCAGGTCGCCGGCCGACTCCGGGGTGCGGGCCGCCGCCGGCAGGTCGAACAGGCGCTCCAGCACGGCGTGCACGAGCGTGCCCCGCACCTGCTCGACGGTGGGTCGCTCGGGCAGCCGGTCGATGCTGCGGAACCGGTAGAGCAGCGGGCAGGTCTTGAAGTCGGCCGCCCGCGACGGCGACAGCGACGCCCGGACGGTGGCCGGTGCCCCTGCTGTCGGGCCGTGCTGCGTGTCGATCACCGGTTCCGCCGTCATGCCCGGAAGGTTAGGGCACCGGTGTGACAGGGCTGCCGTCGCCGCACCGGTGCATGATCGGCCCCGCGTAGCATCGTCGAAGTGGAGCAGCGGACCCGACCGTCACGCCGGCCCGGGCTGACCCTCGGCCGGGTCTTCGGGGTGCCGCTGCGCGCCGACGCCTCGATGCTGCTGCTCAGCGCGGTCGTCACCGTGCTCTACGCCGCGCTGGCCCGCCGCCAGCTCGACCTCGGCCACCTCGGCGGCTACCTGGTCGGCCTCGGCTTCGTGGTCTCCCTGCTCGGCTCGGTGCTGCTGCACGAGCTGGGGCACGCGCTGACCGCCCGGCGCTACGGCATCGGTGTGCGGGGGATCACTCTGGAGCTGCTCGGCGGCTACACCGAGATGGACCGGGACGCCCCCAGCCCCAAGGTCGACCTGCTGGTCTCCCTCGCCGGGCCGGCCGTCTCGGCGGTGCTCGGCGCCGGCGCGGTCGCCGCCACCCTGGCCCTGCCCGCCGGCACCCTCGCCCATCAGTTCGCCTTCCAGCTCGCGGTCAGCAACGTCGTGGTCGCCGTCTTCAACAGCCTGCCCGGGCTGCCCCTGGACGGCGGCCGGGCGCTGCGCGCCGCGGTCTGGGCGGTCACCCGCGACCGGCACCGGGGCACCGAGGTGGCCGGCTGGGTCGGCCGCGCGGTGGCGGTCGCCACCGTGGCCCTGGTCGTGCTGCTCACCCTGCGGCGGGCGCTCGCCCCGCTCGCCCTGCCGCTCATGCTGCTGGTCGCCGTGACGCTCTGGCGGGGCGCCGGCCAGTCCATCCGGATGGCCCGGATCGGCCGCCGCCTGCCGCTGGTCGACCTGGCCCGGCTGGCCCGGCCGCTGCTGCCGGTGCCCACCGGCACCCCGCTGGCCGAGGCGCAGCGCCGCCGCGCCGAGGGGGCCACGCCCGACGCCGCGCTCGCCGTGGTCGACTCCGCCGGCCGCCCGGTGGCGCTGGTCGACCCGGCCCGCGTCGCCGCCGTACCCCCGGAAGGGCGCCCGTGGCTCGCGGTGGACGCGGTGGCCCGCGACCTGGGCCGCGTGCCCGCGCTGCCGGTCGACGCCGACGGCGAGCGGGTGCTGGAGACCCTGCGCACCCACCCGGGCGCGCAGTACGTCGTGACGGCAGGCGAAGATGTGGTCGGCGTCCTGCACATCGCGGATCTCGCCCAGCTCCTCGAACCCAAACGGAAGACGAACACGTGACCGCAGACACCTCCACCGTCCCGGCGCTGCCCCCGGTCCACCGGGGGCCGTTCCGCCCCGGCGACCGGGTCCAGTTGACCGACCCGAAGGGCCGGATGCACACCGTGACGCTGGAGCCCGGCAAGGAGTTCCACACCCACCGGGGCATCCTCAGCCACGACACGCTGATCGGCCTCCCCGACGGCAGCGTGGTCACCACCGCCGGCGGCGGCACCGCGTTCCTGGCCCTGCGGCCGCTGCTGTCCGACTACGTGCTGTCCATGCCGCGCGGCGCCCAGGTGATCTACCCGAAGGACTCGGCGCAGATCGTCGCCATGGGCGACATCTTCCCCGGCGCGAAGGTCCTGGAGGCCGGCGCCGGCTCCGGCGCGCTGTCCTGCTCGCTGCTTCGAGCCGTCGGCACCGAGGGCGAGCTGCACTCGTTCGAGGTGCGCGACGACTTCGCCCAGATCGCCCGGCGCAACGTCGAGGCGTTCTTCAACGGCCCGCACCCGGCGTGGCGGCTGCACGTCGGCGACGTCGCCGAGTGCGCCGAGACCGGGTTCGACCGGATCATCCTGGACATGCTCACCCCCTGGGAGATGCTCGACATGGTCGAGCGGGCCCTCGTTCCCGGCGGTGTGCTGATCGGCTACGTGGCCACCACGCCGCAGCTCTCCGAGCTGGTCGAGGCGCTGCGCGAGCGGGGCGGCTGGACCGAGCCCCGCGCCTGGGAGTCCCTGGTCCGGGACTGGCACGCCGAGGGGCTCGCGGTCCGACCCGACCACCGCATGATCGCGCACACCGCCTTCCTGGTCTCCGCGCGCAAGCTCGCCCCCGGGGTCACCGCCCCGCCGCGACGCCGCAAGCCCAGCAAGGGCGCCGAGGCGTACGCCCAGCGCCGCGACGCGCTGCGCGCCGCCGAGGCGGCCCGGCGGTCCGCCGCCGAGGGGGAGGAGCCGGAGCGGGCGTGACCCCGCGGCGCGGGCGCGGATGAGCGGGCGGATCATGGGTCCCGGCGGGGACGACACCGAGCGGGTGGAGACGGTGGCATGAGCGAGCGGATCGGGGCACGCGGCGGGCGCCGCGCCTGCCCCGGCGGTCCGGACCGGCGGCGCGCGGGCCGGGAGGCGGTGGTATGAGCAACCCGGGCTACGGCAACGGCGACCTGCCCGCCGTGTTCCCCGACTGGTCGCCCTACACCGACCTGGAGTCGGCCGCCCGGGCCTACCTGCGCGACCCCGACATCGCCCTGGACGCCCTCGGCGGGGTGCTGCGCGGTGCCTCCGTGCTCGGCTTCACGCTGGAACGCTTCGTCAACGAGGTCAACGGGGTGTGGCAGGAGGTCGTCGTCTGCGACGGCAGCCGGCTGGTGCTCTGGCACGGCGAGGACGTCCCGCCGGGGGAGGGGCCGGCCGGCTCGATGACCTCATCGCTGCGGGTGGTGCCGGTCTCCACGGTCACCGAGGTCGGCTGCCGCCGGCGGCTCACCCGCGCCGACACCGGCGAGGTACGGGTCGACAGCATCGACGTCTACCTGCTGCTCAGCTCGCTGGACGAGGCGCCGCCCAGCGACGAGATGACCGGCGCGCCCCGGCACGACGCGCTGCGCTTCGGCAAGACCCTCGACGACGGCGGCGCCGGGCAGATCACCCGGCTGGAGGAGTTCGCCCGGCTGGTCGCCTCGGTCGTCGGCCGCCCGATGCTTTGAGACACCGCGGGCCGGGGACCCCGCGGTCTCCGGCCCGTCGTGCCCTTCAGCTCAGTCGTCGGCCTCCGGGCCGGCCACCTCCGTGCCGTCGCCGGCGCGCACCACGTGGATGCACTCGCCGGGGCACTCCTTCGCCGAGTCGATCACCTCGAGCCGCAGGTGCTCCGGCACGTCCACCCGGGCGCCCGGGGCCTGGCGCAGCTCGCCGTCCGGCCCCTTGACGTACGCGAGGCCGTCGACGTCGAACTCGAAGACCTCCGGCGCGTACTGCACGCACAGCCCGTCACCCGTGCACAGGTCCTGATCGACCCAGACCTGCAGCTGGTCCGTCGCGACGTCGGTCACGAAGCACCCCCCATGTTCTCCCGTCCCACGCTCCGACGGTACCCGAACGCCCGTACCCGCCCGACGACCAGCCCTTGGCGATCAAGCTTCGGTGACGAGCGCGTTGCGGAGGACCGAATCGGGCTCATAGCGGCTAGTGTTAGGTCAGAACGTTCAAGCCCCCCGGGGAGGTGGGACGTGGCACGCAGCGACGACGCGGACTCGCGCGCCGCACGGTGGGAGAAGGAGGCCCACGATCTCTCCACGCAGGTTGCGTTCCTTCAAGAGGAACTCGCCCTGGTGCGGCGCAAGTTGACCGAAAGCCCCCGACACGTCCGGCAGCTCGAGGAGCGGCTGGCGGCCACCCAGGCGCAGTTGGCGCGGCTGACCGAGAACAACGAACGGCTCGTGAGCACCCTCAAGGAGGCTCGCGCGCAGATCGTGACGCTCAAGGAGGAGATCGACCGCCTCGCCCAGCCGCCGAGCGGCTACGGCGTCTTCCTGGCCAAGCACGACGACGGCACCGTGGACGTCTTCACCGGCGGCCGCAAGCTCCGGGTTGCCGTCTCGCCCTCGCTCGAGGTCGACGAGCTGCGTCGGGGCCAGGAGGTCCTGCTCAACGACGCGCTCAACATCGTCGACGCGTTCGGCTACGAGCGGGTCGGCGAGGTCGTGATGCTCAAGGAGATCCTCGCGGGTCCCGACGGCGCGCCGGGCGACCGCGCGCTGGTGGTCTCGCACTCCGACGAGGAGCGGATCGTGCACCTCGCCGAGACCCTGATCGGTGCGCCGATCCGGGCCGGTGACTCGCTCATGATCGAGCCCCGCTCGGCGTACGCGTACGAGCGGATCCCGAAGAGCGAGGTCGAGGAGCTCGTCCTGGAGGAGGTGCCCGACGTCGACTACACCGACATCGGTGGCCTCCACTCGCAGATCGAGCAGATCCGCGACGCGGTCGAGCTGCCCTTCCTGCACGCCGACCTGTTCCGCGAGCACCAGCTCCGGCCGCCGAAGGGCATCCTGCTCTACGGCCCGCCCGGCTGCGGCAAGACGCTCATCGCCAAGGCGGTGGCCAACTCGCTGGCCAAGAAGATCGCCGAGCGGGAGGGCAAGGAGCGGCACACCAGCTTCTTCCTCAACATCAAGGGCCCCGAGCTGCTCAACAAGTACGTCGGCGAGACCGAGCGGCACATCCGGCTGATCTTCCAGCGGGCGCGGGAGAAGGCCGGCGAGGGCACGCCGGTGATCGTCTTCTTCGACGAGATGGACTCCGTCTTCCGCACCCGCGGCTCCGGTGTCTCCTCGGACGTGGAGAACACGATCGTCCCGCAGCTGCTCAGCGAGATCGACGGCGTGGAGGGCCTGGAGAACGTCATCGTCATCGGCGCCTCCAACCGGGAAGACATGATCGACCCGGCGATCCTGCGCCCCGGCCGGCTCGACGTGAAGATCAAGATCGAGCGGCCGGACGCCGAGGCGGCCAAGGACATCTTCTCCAAGTACATCCTCTCCGGCCTGCCGCTGCACGCGGACGACCTCGCCGAGCACGGCGGTGACCCGCAGGCCACCGTCGCGGCGATGATCGACGCGGTCGTGCTGCGGATGTACTCGGAGACCGAGGAGAACCGCTTCCTCGAGGTCACCTACGCCAACGGCGACAAGGAAGTCCTCTACTTCAAGGACTTCAACTCCGGCGCGATGATCCAGAACATCGTCGACCGGGGCAAGAAGATGGCCATCAAGGAGTTCCTCACCTCCGGACGCAAGGGCCTCCGGCTCCAGCACCTCCTCGACGCCTGCGTCGACGAGTTCCGGGAGAACGAGGACCTGCCCAACACCACCAACCCCGACGACTGGGCCCGCATCTCCGGCAAGAAGGGCGAGCGGATCGTCTACATCCGCACGCTCGTCTCCGGCGGCAAGGGCGCTGAGGCCGGCCGGTCCATCGAGACCGCCAGCAACACCGGCCAGTACCTCTGAGATCGACCGGCCGGGGCGGCGCCGCGCAGGCGCCGCCCCGGCCGCCGTTCCCGTGGGCCACGAAAGCGCGGCGCGCCCGCTAAGGTCCCTCGCGTGCGAAGATCACTCGTCCCGGCCCTGGCCCTCGGCCTCACCGTCCTGCTGACCGCCTGCGGCACCGCCGACGACGCCGGCCCCGCGCCGGCCGCCTCGGCGTCCGCCTCCACCGCCGCGACGGTCGTGGCCGACCCGGTTGCCGCGGTCCGGCAGGGCTTCGACCGGAGCCTGGAGGGGACGGTCAAGCTGGACGTCCTCATCACCGTGGCCGGCCAGAACATCACCATGAGCTCCGCCGTCGAACCCGACACCGGCCGGATGACGCTGCACATGAAGACCCCCGAGCCGGTCACCATGGTCGCCACCAAGGACGCCGTCTACGTCCAGCAGGACGAATCGGACGGCAAACCCTGGTTGAAGCTCGACCGGGACCGCCTCCGGCCGGAAGGACAACTCGCCCAGGGTCTCGACCTCCGGGCGCAGGCCGGCATCCTCGGCGGGGTCGTCTCCGCCGAGCGGACCGGCGACGGCCGCTACACGGGCGTCGCCGACTCCGAGAAGGCCGTCGCCGCGGCGAGCAGCGACAGCCAGCGCGCGGCCCTGCGGAGGGCGTTCAAGGTGCTCAAGCAGAAGTCGGTGCCGTTCGAGGCCACGCTGGACGCCGAAGGGCGGCTCACCCTGCTCACCTACACCTTCGACACCACGGCCGGCGTCATCAAAAACGAGTTGAAGCTGCACAGCTTCGGCGAGCCGCTCGCCATCAGCGCGCCGCAGGCATCGGAGACCGAGGACGCGACGGCCGACGTGTACCGGTTCTTCTGACCCCCTCGAACGGATGTGGGCGGGGCGACGACCGGGGTCCCGCCCACACCGCGTACCAGGGAACCGCGCTCGCCGGGGCCCGGCGCGCCACCTACCGTCGAAGCGGCGACTACTCTCGACCTGACGGGGGACCGGGACGGGCGAGCGGAGCGGGCAGGTCGATGAGCGTTAGACGGATCATGGGCACCGAGGTCGAGTACGGCATCTCCGTGCCCGGCCAGGCCGGAGCCAACCCGATGGTCACCTCCTCCCAGGTGGTCAACGCCTACGGGGCGCGGCCGGAACTCAACCGGGGCGGCCGGGCCCGCTGGGACTACGAGGAGGAGTCGCCGCTGCGCGACGCCCGCGGCTTCACCTACTCCGGGGCGGCCTACGACCCGGCCGAGGCGCTCGCCGACGAGGATCTCGGGCTGGCCAACGTCATACTCACCAACGGCGCCCGCCTCTACGTCGACCACGCGCACCCCGAATACTCGACGCCCGAGGTGACCAACCCCCTCGACGTGGTGCGCTGGGACAAGGCCGGTGAGCGGGTGATGGCCGAGGCGTCCAAGCGGGCCGCCACGATCCCGGGCACCCACCCGATCCACCTCTACAAGAACAACACCGACAACAAGGGCGCCAGCTACGGCTCCCACGAGAACTACCTGATGCGTCGGCAGACCCCGTTCGCCGACATCGTGGCGTACCTGACGCCGTTCTTCGTCACCCGGCAGATCGTCTGCGGCGCCGGCCGGGTCGGCATCGGCCAGGACGGCGGCCAGAGCGGCTTCCAGATCTCCCAGCGCGCCGACTTCTTCGAGGTCGAGGTGGGGCTGGAGACCACCCTCAAGCGGCCCATCATCAACACGCGGGACGAGCCGCACGCCGACGCCGACAAGTACCGCCGGCTGCACGTCATCATCGGCGACGCCAACCTCTCCGAGATCTCCACCTATCTGAAGGTCGGCACCACGGCGCTGATCCTCACCATGATCGAGGAGAAGGCGCTCGGCTCCGACCTGGGCATCGCCGACCCGGTCAGCGAGCTGCGCGCGGTCAGTCACGACCCGTCGCTCAAGCACCTCATGCGGCTGCGCGACGGCCGCAAGCTGACGGCGCTGGACGTGCAGTGGGCGTATCTGGAGCGGGTCCGGTCCTTCGTGGACGACCGCTACGGCGCCGACGCCGACGCCCAGACCATCGACGTCCTCGACCGGTGGGAGAGCGTGCTGGACCGGCTCGGCCGGGACGCGTTCCTCTGCGCCGACGAGCTGGACTGGGTGGCGAAGCTGCGGCTGCTGGAGGGCTACCGGGAGCGGGAGAAGCTCGGCTGGGGCTCGCACAAGCTCCAGCTGGTCGACCTGCAGTACTCGGACGTGCGCCCGGAGAAGGGCCTCTACCACCGGCTGGTGCAGCGGGGCTCGATGAAGACCCTGCTCACCGACGAGCAGACCCGCTCGGCGATGACCGAGCCGCCGGAGGACACCCGGGCCTACTTCCGTGGCCGCTGCCTCGCCCAGTACGCCTCCGAGGTGGTCGCCGCGAGCTGGGACTCGGTCATCTTCGACGTGGGCCGGGAGTCGCTGGTCCGGGTGCCGATGATGGAGCCGGAGCGGGGCACCCGCGCGCACGTGGGGGCGCTCTTCGACCGCTGCGACACCGCCAAGGACCTGCTGGAGATGCTGACCGGCGGCTGAGTCGGATGCCGGAAGGCCCGTCCCGTGCCGGGACCCGGCGCGCGACGGGCTTTTCGTCGTCGGCGCGAGGTAAGTTGATCGCAGGCGATCGTGGAGGAGGCACACCATGGCGACCCAAGAAGGCGGCCAGACCCAGTCCGGCAAGTCGCACGAGGAGGTCGAGGAGGTCACCGCGCAGGCCAACCCCGAGGTTGCCGAGCGGCACGCCGAGATCACCGAGGACGTCGACGACCTGCTCGACGAGATCGACTCCGTCCTGGAGGAGAACGCAGAAGAGTTCGTCCGAGGCTACGTACAAAAAGGCGGCCAGTAGACGTATCGGGTGGAAACGGACATGCCGCTTCCCCTCGATCATCAGAAGGGCCGACGCCGTTGTCGCGACCGCGGGGACTTCAAGCCGCTCGAGGAGTTCTGTGCGAGCAGCAAGCGTCCCGGCGGTCGCGGCAGCTACCGCAAGCCTTGTTTCAACGCGCGCTCCAAGGCGAGCTACGCCAGGCGGGTGAAGGAGCAATACGACCCTGAGGTGAAGCCGGCGCGGGAAGTGCCGGATGGCCACCGCTCCTACGCCGACTGTGGAACCGTCAAGCCCGTGGCCGACTTCCCCCGCAACCGCTCCGACAGCACGGGCTACGCCACCTACTGCAAGCCGGGCCACAACACCCGCACTCGTGAGGCAAAGCAGCGGCTCCACGGCGGCAATCGGGAGTACCACCTGCGCCGGCGCTACGGCGTGGGGGAGAAGGAGTTCCAGGAGCTTCTCGCCGAGCAGGGTGGCGTGTGCGCGATCTGCGGGTCACCCGACCCGGAACACCTGGACCACGATCATCGCACCGGATGGGTGCGCGGGATACTCTGCTTCAACTGCAACGGTGGTCTTGGCCGGTTCAAGGACAGCCCCGAGAGTCCGGCCAGGGCGATCACGTACCTGAGAGGAACCACGTGGCAGCGGGTTTTGATCCATCCGGGCGTCTTCCAGATGTGTTCACCAACGCGGGGACGTCCTCCTTCACAGCGTTCCTGAGCAAGGTGGCTCCCGAGATGCTGCCCGGCCGTCGGCCGCTGCCGCCCGGCATGGCCGCCGACCTGGCGCCGCACGCGACGACCATCGTGGCCATCTCGGCCAGCGGTGGCGTGGTGATGGCCGGCGACCGGCGCGCCACGATGGGCAACCTGATCGCCCAGCGGGACATCGAGAAGGTGCACCCGGCCGACGCGTACTCGCTGGTCGGCATCGCGGGCACCGCGGGCATCGGCATCGAGCTGATGCGACTGTTCCAGGTGGAGCTGGAGCACTACGAGAAGATCGAGGGCGCCATGCTCTCGCTCGACGGCAAGGCCAACCGGCTGGCCTCGATGATCCGGGGCAACCTGGGCGCCGCCATGCAGGGCCTCGCCGTGATCCCGCTCTTCGCCGGCTTCGACCTGGCCGCCGCCGACCCGGCCCGCGCCGGGCGGATCTTCAGCTTCGACGTGACCGGCGGCCCCTACGAGGAGACCGGCTACGACGCGATCGGCTCCGGCTCGCTGTTCGCCAAGTCCGCCCTGAAGAAGCGGTTCCGGGCGGGGCTGTCGATCGACGACGCGACCCGGCTGGCCGTCGAGGCGCTCTACGACGCGGCCGACGACGACACCGCGACCGGTGGCCCCGACCTGACCCGCCGGATCTACCCGGTGGTGATGACCGCGACCGCCGAGGGCACGCACCGGCTCACCGACGCCGAGACCGCGGCGATCGCCGAGGGCGTGGTGTCCGGCCGGATGGAGAACCCGGGCGGCTGACCCCGCTCCCACCACCTGAGTCAGCAGTCCGCAGCACAGCGCCCGAAGGAGAACCGCCGCCGTGGCCATGCAGTTCTACGCCTCGCCCGAGCAGATCATGCGCGACCGTTCCGAGCTGGCTCGCAAGGGCATCGCCCGGGGCCGCAGCGCGGTGGTCCTGAGTTACGAGGGCGGGGTGCTCTTCGTCGCGGAGAACCTGTCCAGCACCCTGCACAAGGTCAGTGAGATCTACGACCGGATCGGCTTCGCCGCGGTGGGCCGGTACAACGAGTTCGAGAACCTGCGCCGGGCCGGGGTGCGGATGGCCGACCTGAACGGCCTGAGCTACGACCGGCGGGACGTGACCGGGCTGGGCCTGGCGAACGCGTTCGCGCAGACGCTGGGCGCGATCTTCACCGAGCAGTCGAAGCCGTTCGAGGTGGAGATCTGCGTCGCCGAGGTGGGCGCCACGCCGGACGACGACTCGCTCTACCGGCTGACCTACGACGGGTCGGTCAACGACGAGCCGGGCCGGATGGCGATGGGCGGCCAGGCCGAGGCGATCACCGGGGTGCTGAAGAACGAGCACCGGCCGGACATGTCGTTGTCGGAGGCGGTGCGGGCGGCCATGAAGGCGCTGAGCAGCGTCGGCGGCGAGGGCGGGGCGGCGCGCACGATCGCGGCGAACCAGCTGGAGGTGGCGGTCCTGGACCGGCGCCGGGTGGGGCGGACGTTCCGGCGGATCACCGGGGCGGCGCTGACCGCGTTGCTGGACGGCGACGCGAGCGCGGACGCGGCGCCGGCGGCCGGGCGGGCGAAGACCCCGACGGTGCCGACGGAGGAGGCGAAGAAGCCGACCACGTCGGCGGGCTCGGCCGACCTGGAGGGTCAGCCGCAGGAGGAGCAGCCCGAGGAGTGACGCCGCCGGCCGGGTGCCGGGTCGCGGGCCCGGCCCCCGTCAGCGGTGCGGCTTCAGGGGCGTCCACCAGGAGCGGTTGGCCCGGTACCAGTCGACGGTGGCGGCCAACCCGTGGTCGAGGTCGACCGCGGGGGTCCAGCCGAGCTCGCGGCGGGTGGTGGCGCAGTCCAGGGCGTACCGGCGGTCGTGGCCCTTGCGGTCGGCGACCGGCCGGACCCGCTCCCAGCCGGTGCCGCACGCGGCGAGCAGCCGGCCGGTGAGTTCCCGGTTGGTGAGTTCCGCGCCGCCGCTCAGGTGGTAGACGCCGCCGGCCCGGCCGCGGGTCTGGGCGAGCGTGACGCCGTGGCAGTGGTCGTCGACGTGCAGCCAGTCCCGCACGTTGCCGCCGTCGCCGTAGAGGGGCACGTCGTGCCCGTCGAGCAGGTTGGTGACGAACAGCGGGATGATCTTCTCGGGGTACTGGTAGGGCCCGTAGGTGTTGGCGCCGCGGGTGACCACGACGTCGAGGCCGTGGGTGCGGTGGTAGGCCAGCGCGAGCAGGTCGCCGGCGGCCTTGCTGGCCGAGTACGGGGAGCTGGGGTCGAGCGGGGCCTGTTCGGTCCAGGCACCGGTGGCGATGGACCCGTACACCTCGTCGGTGGAAACCTGCACGAAGCGGCGCACCCCGTGGCGCAGGGCCGCGTCGAGCAGGGTCTGGGTGCCGACCACGTTGGTGGTCACGAAGTCGGCGGCGGCGGCGATGGAGCGGTCCACGTGCGACTCGGCGGCGAAGTGCACGACGACGTCGTGGCCGGCGACGGTGGCGTCGACCAGGGCGGGGTCGCGGATGTCGCCGCGGACGATCCGCAGCCTCGGGTCGGCGCGGACGGGGTCGAGGGCGCCCTCGGTGGCGGCGTAGGTGTAGGCGTCGAGCACGGTGACGGCGTCCGCCGTGAGGTCCGGCTCGGCACCGGTGAGCAGCCGCCGGACGTACGCCGAGCCGATGAAGCCGGCGCCGCCGGTGACGAGGATTCTCACGGCTGGGACCGTACCCGGCCGTGGGAGGTGCGAACGCGGGGAATGCCCGGCCCGGTGCGGATGAGACCAGTGGGTTGAGCGCTGCCCATCCGGGGCCCCGGGCGGCTAATGTCACATCATGGAGCGGCGAATCTTCGGCCTCGAAACCGAGTACGGCGTCACCTGCACCTATCGCGGGCAACGTCGACTGTCCCCCGACGAGGTCGCGCGGTACCTGTTCCGGCGGGTGGTGTCGTGGGGCCGGTCGAGCAACGTCTTCCTGCGCAACGGAGCCCGCCTCTACCTGGACGTGGGCTCGCACCCCGAGTACGCGACGCCGGAGTGCGACTCGGTGACCGACCTGGTGGCCCACGACCGGGCGGGGGAGCGGATCCTGGAAGGGCTGCTCGTCGACGCGGAGAAGCGGCTGCACGACGAGGGCATCGCGGGCGAGATCTACCTGTTCAAGAACAACACCGACTCGGCCGGCAACTCGTACGGCTGCCACGAGAACTACCTGGTGTCCCGGCACGGCGAGTTCGGCCGGCTGGCCGACGTGCTGATCCCGTTCCTGGTCACCCGCCAGTTGATCTGCGGCGCCGGCAAGGTGCTCCAGACGCCGCGCGGTGCGGTCTACTGCCTGTCGCAGCGGGCCGAGCACATCTGGGAGGGCGTCTCCTCGGCGACCACCCGCAGCCGGCCCATCATCAACACCCGGGACGAGCCGCACGCCGACGCCGAGCGCTACCGGCGGCTGCACGTGATCGTCGGCGACTCGAACATGAACGAGGTCACCACGCTGCTGAAGGTCGGCACGGCCGACATCGTGCTGCGGATGATCGAGGCCGGCGTGGTGATGCGGGACCTGACGCTGGAGAACCCGATCCGTGCGATCCGGGAGGTGTCCCACGACATCACCGGGCGACGCAAGGTGCGGCTGGCCTCCGGCAAGGAGGTCTCGGCGCTGGACATCCAGCAGGAATACCTGGCGAAGGCGACCGAGTTCGTGGAGCGCCGCGGCGGCGACCAGACCGCGAAGCGGGTGGTGGACCTGTGGGCGCGGGTGCTGCGGGCCGTGGAGACCGGCGACCTGGACCCGGTGTCCCGGGAGATCGACTGGGTGACGAAGCTGCGGCTGATCGAGCGCTACCAGCGCAAGCACGACCTACCGCTGTCGCACCCGCGGGTGGCGCAGATGGACCTGGCCTACCACGACCTGCGGCGCGGCCGGGGGCTCTACGGGCTGCTGGAGCGGCGCGGCGAGGTGGACCGGGTGGCCACCGACCCGGAGATCTTCGAGGCGAAGGAAACCCCGCCGCAGACCACCCGGGCGCGGCTGCGCGGCGAGTTCATCCGGCACGCCCAGGAGAAGCGGCGGGACTTCACCGTCGACTGGGTGCACCTGAAGCTGAACGACCAGGCGCAGCGCACGGTGCTGTGCAAGGACCCGTTCCGGGCGTACGACGAGCGGGTGGAGCGGCTCATCGCGAGCATGTGACCCGGGTTCGGGCGGCCGGTGCCGGGGCGCCGGCCGCCGCGTCCACGGGTACGCTGGCGTCGCGATGAACACTTCCGAACCTGCCGGCCGCCCGGGCCGCGACACGTCCGCCGCCCGCGACCGCGGCACCGAGAAGCTCAACTGGGTCGAACGGCGCCGGGAGAAGATCCGCGCCGAGGTCGAGCGCAACCGCCGCGGCGAGTTCGCCGTGCCGACCTGGGTGCTGGCGGCGGCGCTGGTGCTGATCGTGGGCGCCTGGCTGGCCCTGATCTTCCTGGCCGGTTGAACCGAGGGCGCGCGGTCGGCGATCGTGTCGGGGGTGGGCGCTAGCCTCCTGACCGACGGGAGCCGAATCCCCGCCCTTTCGTCCGCCGACGGGAGGAGTCGTGGGTGCCGAGGCGCAGCATGCCGGCCGGAGTGCCGCTGCTGTCCCGCCGGGCGCTGAACCGGGCCACCCTTGCCCGGCAGCTTCTGTTGGACCGGGCCCGCGTGCCGGCGCTCGACGCGGTGCGCCGGCTGGTGGGGTTGCAGGGTCAGGTGCCGACCGCGCCCTACGTGGGGTTGTGGTCCCGGGTCGCCGGGTTTCGCCGCGACGACCTGACCGAGTTGCTGTCGCGACGCGAGGTGGTCCGGGCGACCACCGTGCGCGGGACGTTGCACGTGCTCGCGTCCGACGACTACCGGTGGCTGCGTCCGCTGCTGCAACCGCTGATGGCGGGCCTGCAACGGCAGTTCATGGGCCGGGCAACGGCGGGCGTCGATCCCGTCGAGCTGGTGGCGTATGCCGCGGAACTGCTGGCGGGGGAGCCGCTGAGCCGCACCCGACTTCGGGAGCTTCTGGCGCGGCGCTGGCCGGATCGGGACCGCTCGGCCCTGCTGCACTCGGTGCAGTACCTGCTGCCGCTGGTGCACCTGCCGCCGGCCGGCACGTGGGGCGGTCGCGTGGACGGCCCGTGCGGTCTGGCCGAGGGCTGGCTCGGCGCGCCGCTGGACGCGGCGGATCCGGCCGTCCTGGTCCGCCGCTACCTGGCCGCTTTCGGGCCGGCGAGCGTGGCGGACGTGCAGGCCTGGTCCGGGATGACCCGACTGGCCGAGGTCGTGGAGCCGCTCCGGGGCGAGCTGCGGGTGTTCCGCGACGAGCAGGGGCGGGAACTGTTCGACCTGCCGGACGCGGAGCGACCCGACCCGGACACGCCGGCCCCGCCGCGGCTGCTGCCGGAGTACGACAACCTCCTGCTGTCCTACGCCGACCGGACCCGGGTGCTCGGTGACGTGGAGCACCGGCGGGTGATCACCCCGGCGGTGGCTGCCACTGTGGTGGTCGACGGGTTCGTGGCCGGCACGTGGACGCTCGCACGGCACGACGGCGCGGCGACGCTGGAGCTGCGGCCGTTCCGCCCGCTCACCGGAGCGGTCCGGGACGCGCTGGCCGACCAGGCGGAAAAGCTGCTCGCCTTCGCCGCTCCGGAGCTGCCGGAGCGGGCGGTCCGGGTCGCCGGGCCCGGGCCTTGACCGCGTCACCGACCGCATGATCGTCTATGGCTCACGGGGGACGCCGAGACCTGCGCTCGGGCGCCCCCCAGCCGACGACGAGGGAGCGTGACGTCATCGCACACATCGACCTCGGCCTGGACGAGCAGGCCCACCCCGGCATCAACGGGCTGGCCCGCTACCGCCCGGAGACGGCCAAGCCGCTGTTCGACCTCGCCGACGCGCTGCTGCACGCCCCGCATCCCACGCTGACCGCGGGGGAGCGGGAACTCATCGCCGCGTACGTGTCGGATCTGAACGCCTGCACGTTCTGCTGCGCGTCGCACTCGGCGTTCGCCGCCGCCCAGTTGCCCGCGGGGATGCCGCTGGTGCAGCAGGTCCGCCGGGACCTGGACGGCGCGCCGGTCGAGGGGAAGCTACGGGCGCTGCTGCGGATCGCCGGGGCGGTGCAGCGCAGCGGCCGGGAGGTCACCACCGAACTGGTCGAGGCGGCCCGCGCCGAGGGCGCCACCGACCTCGAGATCCACGACACGGTGCTGATCGCCGCCGCGTTCTGCATGTACAACCGCTACGTCGACGGCCTGGGCACGCTGGCGCCGGCCGACCCGGCGGGCTACACGCGGGCCGCGGAGCACATCGTCGCCCACGGCTACGGGGCGCGCTGAGGGTCAGCCGAGCAGGCGGGCCGCGTGCCGGCCGGCGGCGGCCGCGGTCAGGAAGTAGGCGTGGTCGCCGTCGAGCCCGCGCCCCATCGTCGACAGGCCGACCGGGCTGGCCCGCAGCGCCGCGTCCAGGCCGTCGCCGGGCACGGTGACGATCCGGTGCCGCGCCGCGAGCGGGGCCAGCGCCGCACCCACCTCGGCCGCGAGAGCGGGATCCAGGCCGTCCGGCACGACCAGCTCCGCGGGGGCCAGGGCGACCCGTCCGTACGCGGTGAGGCTGTGGTGGGAGACGCCGCGGTGCCGGGGGCGGGGGTCGGCCGCGGAGATCCGCAGCGAGCCGACCGGCCGCCCGCCGAGCGTGGCGACCGCGTTGACCGCCTCGCCGACGGCCACCCCGGAGAAGCCCCAGCGGGTGCCGGTGCCCAGGTTGCCGGGGCCCTGGGCGACGATCGCGACGTCGGCGCCGAGCACGTGCCGGGCGGCGAGCAGGCCGCTGTGCAGGGTGCTCGCCTCCAGGTCGCCGCCGAACGCCTGGCCCACGCTGACCGTGCCCGCGAGGTGGCCGGCGAGCCCGGCGAGGGTGCGGGAGAACCAGGCCGGCAGCGCCCCGCCGTCGGTGAGCAGGTAGGCCACCCGGGCGTCCGGGGCGTCGGCGTGGACACCGGCCAGGATCGCCGGCAGGGCGGAGTGCAGGTCGGCGGTCACCACCGGCATCCCGTCGACGGACTCGGCGGCGGCCAGGCACGCGTGGTGCGGTGAGGCTTCCTCGTCGACGCCCAGCAGGATCGGCTGCAGCGGGGTGTAGCGGGCCTTGACCAGGTGCCCGGCGTCGCGGGTGTCGGCGGCCTGCGGCGGGTCGGCGGGGAGCCGGTCGGGCAGGGCCACGACGAGGGCGTACCCGCCGGTGCCGAGGCCCATCAGCAGGGCGCCGGCGTTGAGCAGCACCCGGTCGCCGGGCTCCGGGTCGCCGACCAGAGCCGGGTAGGCCAGGGCGCGCATCCGGGCGCCGTCGGGCAGGTCGACGTCGAGTTCGGCGGCGCCGGCCCACCGCCGCCGTACCGCCGCCACCGTGCCGGACCGCCATCGCACCATGCCGGGCACGGTATCGGCCGGCGCCGGGCCGGCCTGCGGCCGGGTCGCCGGCCCGCCGGTCAGGGCACCCCGCCCGGCTCCTGGTCCACGGCCCGCTCGTCCTCGTCCTGGGTGGTCCGGGCCCGGTGCCCGTCGCTGCCGCGCCTCGACCGGGTCGGGTCGAGGAAGACGTACCCGATCTCCGGGAACCTGTCGGTGAGCCGCCGCTCGGCCTCGTCGGCGGCGGCCTCGATGTCCGCGCCGGTGGCAGCGTCGTGGAAGTCGACCTTGGCGGCGACCAGGATGTCCTCGGGGCCGAGGAACATGGTCATCAGGGTGTCGATCCGCTCCACCGCGGGCAGCCCGGCCAGCTCGTGCTCGATCTGCCGGTGCACCCGGTCGGACACCGCCCGGCCGACCAGCAGCGAGATGTTGCTGCGGGCCAGGATGCCGGCGACCACCAGCAGCAGCACGCCGATGAGGATCGAGGCGCCGCCGTCGTAGACCTCGTCGCCGGTGAGGTGTGACAGCGTGAGCCCGGCGGCGGCGAGCAGCAGGCCGATCAGGGCGGCGCTGTCCTCCAGGAAGACCGCCTTGACCGTGGTGTCGGCGGTCAGCCGCAGGTAGCGGCGCGGGGTGGCCCGCCAGCGGCGGGACTCGTTGCGGACCTGCCGGACCGCCCGGGCCAGCGAGACCGACTCGATGGCGAAGGAGACCGCCAGCACGACGTACGAGGCCAGGTAGTCGCCGGTGTGCTCGTGCACGAGGATCGTGGTGACGCCGTGGGTGATGGCGAAGCCGGCGCCGACCACGAACGTGAAGAGCGCGGCGAGGAAGGCCCAGACGTAGCTCTCCTTGCCGTACCCGAAGGGGTGCCGGGTGTCGGCGGGCCGCGCCCCGCGGCGCAGCGCCATGTAGAGCAGGGCCTCGGTGGTGGTGTCGGCGACCGAGTGGGCGGCCTCGGAGAGCATCGCCGCGGAGCCGGAGAGCAGGCCCGCGATCAGCTTGGCGATCGCGATGGCGAGGTTCGCCGCGCCGGCCACCACGACCGTGCCGACGCTCTCGCTCTTGACCTCCGGCTCCGCCATGCGACCCACCATATGGCCGTCATCGGCCCTCCGCGCGGCGACCGGGGCGGGCCCGGGGCGGTGTGGCGCGCATCGCCTCCGCGGCGGGACTCCCGCGCGCCGCGCCCGCGCGGGTGCGCGCTGCGGACGTGCGGGCTGCTAGCGTTTCCCACGTGTCGCGGACCCGTACCGAACGCCTGGTCAACCTGGTGATCTGCCTGCTGTCCACGCGACGGTTCCTGACCGCCGCGCAGATCGCCGCGACCGTGCCCGGCTACGAGCACGATCCGGACGACGCCAAGGACCACGAGGCGTTCCAGCGCAAGTTCGAGCGGGACAAGGCCGAGCTGCGGGAGCTCGGGGTGCCGCTGGAGACCGGCACGGCCAGCGTGTTCGACGCCGAGCCGGGCTACCGGATCGCGCCCCGCGAGTACGCCCTGCCCGACATCCCCCTCGAACCGGACGAGGCCGCCGCCGTGGGCATCGCGGCCCGGCTGTGGCAGCACGCCGGCCTGGCCGCCGCCGCCTCCTCGGGGCTGGCGAAGCTGCGCGCCGCCGGCATCGACGTGGACCCGCAGGCCACGCTGGGCCTGGAGCCGATGGTCACGGTCGACCCGGCGTTCGCGCCGCTGACCGCCGCCGCGCGCGACCGGCGCGAGGTCAACTTCGACTACCGGGTGCCCGACCGGGACGCGCCGACCCGCCGCCGCGTGCAGCCGTGGGGCGTGGTGTGCTGGCGCGGCCGCTGGTACGTGGTCGGCCACGACCTGGACCGGGCGGCGACCCGCTGCTTCCGGCTCTCCCGGGTGGTGGGCGCGGTCCGGGTGACCGGCGAGCCCGGGGCGTACGAGCCGCCCGCCGGCGTGGACCTGATCAGCCACGTGGCCCGCTGGTCCGGGCCGGTGGAGCGCACCGGCCGGGCCACCGTGCTGGTCGCCGCCGGCCGCGCGGCGGGGCTGCGCCGCTGGGCGGTGGAGACCCACGCCGGGCCGGACGGCGACCGTCTCGTCCTGCCCTACGCCGACGCCGACTACCTGGCCGGCCACATCGTCGGCTACGGCCCGGACGTGCGGGTGCTGGAGCCGCCGGAGGTCCGTGAGGCGGTCATCCAGCGGCTGAAGGAGATCGCGACCCGGCACGACGACCTGGCCGTGGCGGGGGGTGCCCGGTGACCCGCCCGGCGGCCCGGGGCGGCCGCGCGTCGGCGGACCGGCTGGCCCGGCTGCTCAACCTGGTGCCCTACCTGCTGGCCCGCCCCGGCATCGAGATCGCCGAGGCGGCGCACGACCTCGGAGTGACCGAGAAGCAGCTCCGCGAGGACCTGGAGCTGCTCTGGGTGTGCGGGCTGCCCGGTTACGGCCCCGGTGACCTGATCGACATGGCGTTCGACGGCGACCGGGTGACCATCACCTACGACGCCGGCATCGACCGCCCGCTGCGGCTCACCCCCGACGAGGCCCTGGCCCTCGTGGTGGCGCTGCGGATGCTGGCCGAGACGCCCGGGGTGGCCAACCGCGAGGCGGTCGAGCGCGCCCTCGCCAAGATCGAGAGCGCGGCCGGTGACCTGGCCGGCGCCCCGGTCGAGGTGCGGCTGCCCGGCGACACGGCCCGGGTCCGCGAGCTGCGCGCCGCCGTGGAGCGCGGCCGCGCGCTGCGGATCACCTACTACACGGCCGCCCGGGACGAGACCACCGAGCGCACCATCGACCCGCTGCGGATGCTGATGGTCGGCGGCCGGGCGTACGTGGAGGCGTGGTGCCGCCGGGCCGAGGCGGTCCGGCTGTTCCGGGCCGACCGGATCGACGCGGTCACCGAGCTGGCCGAGCAGGCGGTGGTCCCGCCACAGGCCCGCCCGCACGACCTCAGCGACGGGGTGTTCCGGCCCTCGCCGGACCTGCCGCTGATCACCCTGCGGATCGGCCGGGGCGAGCGGTGGATCACCGAGTACTACCCGTGCGAGCGGGTCGAGGCCGACGGCGAGCAGTGGCTCGTGTCGCTGCGGGTCACCGACCTGGGCTGGGCCCGCCGGTTCGTGCTCGGGCTCGGGCCGGACGTGACGGTGGTCGCGCCGACCGAGCTGGCCGAGCAGGTGCGGGCCCAGGCGGCCGCCGCGCTCGACGCGTACGCCACTCCGGTCGACCGCGCCGACCCGGCGGTGGCCGGCGTCACCCAGTAGGCTGACCGCCGTGGTGACGTGGATCGTGCTCGGGGTCGTGCTGTTCGCGCTGGTCGTGCTGGCCCTGGCGGTCCGGCCGGTGCTGGCCCGGCTGCCCCGGCTGCGCCGCACGGCGGCGGCCCTGCAGCGGCGCCAGGCCGAGGCGGAGTCGCTGCGCTCCGCCGCCGAGGAGCTCCAGGCGCGGGCCGCGTCGCTGCAGGAGCGGGTAACCGTCGCGCAGGAGCGGATGACGGTGATCAAGGCCCGGCGCGGGGACTGATCGACGCAGACCGCTCCGGCGCGCGTCGGCTGCGCGTTCCGGGACGGGTGCGCGCACGATCGCGCGGCCGCGGGTGGTTGACGGGACACTTCGGGTTGGTCGAGACTTCACCGGCCGGGTCCGCACCAGCAGGCCGGGTGGGGTGGCAAGCCGCTGCGACGCACGTACGATGGGCGGCGACCACCCGTGACCGATACAAAGCGACTGGAGCTTCCCATGGGTTTCCTCAAGCCGTGGCACATCGCGGTACTCGTGGTCGTGCTGATCCTGCTCTTCGGCGCGAAGCGGCTCCCCGACACGGCCCGCTCGCTGGGCCGCTCGCTGCGGATCCTCAAGGCCGAGACCAAGAGCCTGCACGACGACGACGACCGTGACCTGGCCGAGAAGGCCGACGCGCAGGCCGGCTACCAGCCGCTCCCGCCGCAGCAGCAGCACGCTCAGCCGCAGCAGCCGGTCACCCCGCCGGTCGACCCGGTGCAGCGCGTCCGCGAGAACTGATCCGAAAGGGCCCCACCACCGTGGCCTTCGGGTTGAAGAAGCGCGGCCCGAGCACGTTCGAGCGGGCCGCCGACGGCTCGATGACGCTCATCGAGCACTTCCGGGAACTGCGTAACCGGCTGTTCCGCGCGTCGCTGGCGATCGTGGTCGGCTTCGGGTTCGGCGTCTGGCTCTCCGGCCGGGTCCTGCACGTGCTGCAGATGCCCTACTGCAACCTGCCGAAGGCGCGGCTCGCCAACGGCGACTGCAACTTCGTCCAGCTCGGTCCGGCCGACCTGTTCCTGCTGCAGATGAAGGTCGCTCTCTGGGTCGGCCTGATCATCGCGGCACCGATCTGGCTCTACCAGCTCTGGGCGTTCATCGCCCCGGGCCTGCACCGGCACGAGCGGCGGTACGCCTACTTCTTTACCGCCCTGGCCGCGCCGCTGTTCGCGGCCGGCGCGGTGCTGGCGTTCTTCGTCACGTCCAAGGGCCTGGAGTTCCTGCTCAACGTCTCCGGTGGCGGCGACGTCACCACGACGCTGGACATCACCCGCTACATCGGCTTCGTCACGAACCTGATCCTGCTGTTCGGGGTGGCGTTCGAGTTCCCGCTCATCGTGCTGATGCTCAACTTCGTCGGGCTGGCCAGCGCCAAGCGCCTGCTGGGCTGGTGGCGGGTGGCGATCTTCGTGTTCTTCGCGTTCTCCGCGGTGGTCACGCCGACGCCCGACCCGTTCGGCATGACGGCGCTGGCGTTCTGCCTCTCCGCGCTCTACTTCGGCGCGGTGGCGGTGGCGTTCATCAACGACAAGCGGCGGAGGCGCGGCCGGGAGATCTACGCCGACGTGCCCGACGACGAGGTCTCGCCGTTGGACCTGACCGTCGAACCGGTCGGGGCCGTCGGTGGGGTCGAGGCGACCGCCCCGGTCGGAGCGCCCGAGCCGGTCGCCGCCCCGGCGCCGATCGAGCGCCGCTACGACGACATGACCTGAGGCCTGTCGCCGCCGCCCCTCGACAGACCCGGGAGGCGGGGCCGAGCCTTTCACCGGCGTCTCTCGTCCGGCCGGCGCCGTCTCCGGTGCCGGCCGGACGAGCAACGCCGGGGGTCCGGATGGGCCGTCAGATCCCGCCGTTCAAGCCGCTGCGGCCATCTGGTGCCGTCCCAGCGGCGTCCGGAGCGTGGCCACGCAACCTCGCCGACGCTCCGCCGGATGCCGAGCGGGCGGTCCGGGAACAGCGGGCCTGGTCGGTCATCCGACAGGCGCCAGGTGAGCACGAGGGTGGCCGGCCACCAGCCGTCGACGGGCACCTATGCGAGGGCCTCGACGTGTAGTGTGGCGTCGACCGACCCAAGCCGACTGCGCGGTTCAGGAACCGTCGTACACCTCGATGCAATCGGCGTTCCGACGTCGCATTGTGCGAGGCTCGCATTTCCTGCCGGCGGACTGGCGGCTCGATTTCTCGCACGCGCTGGGGGCCGAGGAATTTTCCGGCCCACTCCGTCGACGTCGTTTCTCTTAATGCGCTGCCGATATGCGGGCAGATATGTGTGCGAGGAAAAGGCGCGTGTGCGACGTAGGGGGAAGGAGTCAGTCCAAAAACGACATCGAAATCGGTCGTAGTCAACTCCTTGCGCCCGGTAGCGGGAACATGGCAGAGTCATCCGCACACGGGGGTGTGGTTGCGGCGCTGGAACGCCGCAACCACGTGCACCCCACAACTCGCACCCTAGGAGGGTTTGTGGAGGGCAACAAGATTGTACCTGCCATTCGCAGGTACGCTACCGTCGCTGCGGCCGTGGCCGCGCTGACCATGGGGGCCGCCGCACCGGCTCTCGCCGTCGAAGGTCCTGGTGCCGGCGGGCCGGAGAAGGTTTCGGGCTCGAACTGGTCCGGGTTCTCCAACGGCGCCCGTCTCAACGCCGAGATCTGGATCGAGACCTGGGCGAGCGGCGGGTGCGCCGACTGGACCTCGTCGGCGTTCATCACGAGCGGCAGCAACCCGGTCTCCGGCCACGACTGGATCAAGAACACCACCAAGTTCGACCCCTGGGGCGTCTCGCCGTCGGTGACCGCCTTCGGTCAGAGCGGTGACCCGATCCAGGGCTCGTGGACCAACAACAACGGCTCGCGCGGCTCCTACATGTCGGGCAGCCTCTGCACGAACTGGCGGACGGTGGGCGTCACCGGTTACGAGACCGCGACCGCCTACTACAACGGTCAGACCAAGGTCGTCACGGCGAGCACCTGACATGACCCGCACCGCCACTGAGGCGGGAAGGAGCCGCAGCCGCGTGCTGCGGCTCCTTCCGCGAGGGCGCGCCGCCGCCGCGCTGGTAACCGCACTGGTCCTGGGAGCCGCCGGCGCCGTCGTGATGCTTCCTGACGGCAGATCCGACACCGGGTACGGGGCTTACGCAGGGGTCATCGGAGACCTCCGTGGTCTTGTCGGAGAGAACTCCCTCTACATTCGTCCTGGTCTGAGCTCCGACGGGCAGCCGTCACTCGCGGCCAGCGGCTACGCGCTTCCGGCGCTGGCCGCCGCCACCGGCGAACCCACGGCGGTGAACGACGTCGCAGCCTTGTCGTCGGTCGTCGCGCTCCAGTCGACAACCGATCCCCTGTGGGCCCGTTGGCAGGCTGCCATGATCAAGGAGAGCGGCCAGGTCGCCTTGTCGCGCGACCTCTTCACCGGAATCTCCGACGTCCCGCTACCGACCGGTCCCGCTGCTGTCCAGGTTGCGGGCGTGGCCGCCGTGGTGGAGGTCGCCGCGGCAGCGGACATCCCGCTCGACAGGGCCAAGCGGTCCCAGTTGGCCGACGTGCTGCACGGCGCGGCGGGCGAGAGCCTCGGAGCGTTCTCCAGGTGCCGCGCGGCTCAGGCGGCGGACGGGTTGGGACTGGACCCGTCCCCCTGGCGGACCGGCGGGTCCGCTGGCATCGCGCTTCCGCCGACCCGGTCGGCCGAGTCGTTGATGGACGTCTACGGAGCGCTCTGCCTCGCTCAACGGGCGAAGGTCAGTCTGGACGACGACGTCAGGCGATCGGTGCGCGACTGGCTCCAGCCGCTGCTCGTGATGCCGGCCGCGGGCAACGAACTCGAGTCCTACTACCTCGTCCGATCCTGGCTCGCTGCCGGTCTTCCGCGGGACAGCCTGCGGCCGCTTGCCGCGCGGATCAGCGACAGGCGGGACGACCGGACCGGACTGGTCCGCGACCACATCGTCCGGTTGGGGACGCTCGAGAACACCTACTATGTTGCGGTCCTCGCGAAAAAGGCAGGTGCTGTCGGCGACATGCTGCCGACGGCGACCATTGACGCCGTGCGCGCTCTCATTCCGCAGATCAAGGCCAAGAACAGTCTGACGGACATGCTCATGGCCGCCGTCATTCTTCGGTATGGAGGCAGGGCCGACAGGAACCTGGAGCGAGAGGCGGAAAGCTCCTCCGTCGCATGGTTGTCCAAAGGCTTGACTCGGCAAAATGTGTCCCAGGGCGACCGCGTTATTTCGTTGATGAACGAGTTGGGCATGACGGTGCCACCGGTCCGCGGAACAGCTTTTCCGGTGGTGGGAGAAGAGGACCGCTATCTCGCCTGGACAATGCTCGGCATTTCGAAATTCCTGCAGAACCGTCCCGAGGTGGAAGCCTCTTTCCCGTCACTGCCGAGCCTCGTCGGGCCGGCGTTGCGGAAGCCCGACGGCCTGCTCGTGAAGGAGGTGGCGATTGCCATGCAGGTGCCGGGTAACGGTGTGGAGCCGGATGCGCCGCCTGACTCGTTGTCGACGTGGAGCCGGAGCATCCGCGGCTGTCCCGGCTTCGAGTCGCTCTACCGGCCGGTGCAGCAGGAGACGCGGTGCAGTCTGGAGGCCACGGTGCAGATCATGGACCTCGGGCTCGCGTCCCGGCCTGGTTGAGTCCCGCCGCTGGGCAGGGTCGCACCGAGCACCTGACGCGAGCGCCGTCCCCGCCCCCGGGGGCGGTGCTCGCATCGTCGGCGGTCAGCTGGGCCAGCAGCCGGTCCAGCGGGCCGGGCGTGCGGGCCGGCGGGGCAGGCCCCCCGGTGGCTCGGCATACTGGCGGCCGTGATCGACAACGACCGGGCCGGGCGCCCCGACCTGCCCTCCGCGCTGCGCTTCCTGACCGAACTGGTCGCCTGGGTCGCCACCCCGTGGGCTCTCGCCCGGCACTCCGTGGTGCTGGCGGTCGCCTCGGTGGTCCTGCTGATCGGCCTGCCCACCGTGTTCGCCACCCCCGGCGACAAGCGGCAGGTCATCGTGCCGGTGTCCGGGCCGGTCACCGTCGCGCTGGTGCTGCTGCAACTGGTCGCCGCCGCGCTCGGGGCCTGGGCGGCCTGGCCGCGGCCGGTCGCGGTCGCGGTGACCCTGCTGGCGGCGGCCACCGTGGTGACCGAGCTGCCCCGCTGGCGGCGGCTCGCCCCGCTCGGTCGCGACGGCCGTCCGGCCCGCCGCGCCGCCTGAGCCGCCCCGGCCGGGCCGACGTCACCTCGGTGAGACGGGTGGTCGGGTCGGCGGGACGCCGCCGCCCGCGCGGGGCGTGACCGGAGCCGGCCGGCTCAGGCCACCCGGCGGGCGGCGCCCTCCGGCGCGGCGGGGACGGCGTCCGGGTGCAGGATCGCCGCGATCGCCTCGGCGCCGTCGACCAGGCGCGGGCCGGCCCGCACCACCAGGCCGTCCGCGTCCAGCGCCCAGACCTCCGCGCCGGGGAAGTGCGCGGTCACCCCGGCGGCCTGCCCGGCGGCCCCGTCCAGGTCGAAGCCGCACGGCGCGACCAGCACCACCTCCGGCCGGGCGGCCCGCAGCGCCGCCCAGGTGGTCGGCGTGGACCGGGCACCGGGGTGGGTCGCCACCGGCTCGCCGCCGGCGGCCTCGACCAGGTCGGGGATCCAGTGCCCGGCGCCGAACGGCGGGTCCACCCACTCGACGACGGCGACCCGCCGCCGGGGCCGGCCGGCCACCGCCGCGCGGATCGCCGCGAGCCGCGCCCGCAGCGCGTCCACCAGGGCCTCCGCCCGGTCCGGCACCCGGGCCGCCGCGCCCACGGCCAGGATCGTGTCCAGCACGTCCGCCAGGGTGTACGGGTCGAGCGACAGCACCTCCGCCCGGCAGCCGAGGTGCTCGACGGCGTCCGCCACCCGGCCCGACGGCAGCGCGCAGACCCGGCACAGGTCCTGGGTGAGGATCAGGTCCGGGTCCAGCCCGGCCAGCGCCCCGGCGTGCAGGGTGTAGAGGTCCGCGCCGGCGGCGAGCTGGCCCTTGACGTAGGCGTCGATCTCGCCGGGGCTCATGCCGCGGGTGTCCCGGCCGCCGACCACGACCGTGGTGCCGGACCGGTACGCGGGTGGCACCACGCACTCGAAGGTGACCCCGACCAGGTCGTCGCCGAGCCCGAGGGCGTAGGCGATCTCGGTGGCCGAGGGGAGCAGGGAGACCAGGCGCATCCCGCCATCCTGCCGGCCTCCGCAGTTCCCCCGATCCCCGGGTCCGTGCCGGGGCCCGGCGATAGTCTGGGGCGGCGCCCGAGGCGGTGCGGACGCGCCCGTCGTCGCGGCCCGCCGGGCATCGGTGCCGGCGGCGCGCCGGCCCTCTCCCGGGAGGCGGTGCGGTGTCCGATCCGATCGAGGCGTTCTTCGCGCAGCTCGCCCGGCAGGCACCCGAGCGGGTGCTGCGCCGCACCACCGGCACGATCCGGTTCGAGCTGGAAGGGTCCGACGGGGTCGACGCCTGGCACGTCACCATCCACCACGGCCGGCTCACGGTGGACCACCGCGCGCGGCACGCCGACACGGTGATCCGGACCCGGCGGGACGTCTTCGTCCGGATGGCCCGGGGTGAGGTGAAACCGCTGACCGCCTGGCTGCGCAACGAGATCGTCGCCGACGGGCACTTCCGGTTCGTGGTGCTGCTGGAGCGCCTCTTCCCGGCGCCGGCCGGGGCGCGGCACCCGCGGGAGCGCGCCGGGAAGAGGCCCGGATGAACCAGAACCTGGTACGCGTGCTGGACGGCAACGTCTTCGTGCTCAGCGACGACAACGGCGACATCGAGGCGACCGTGGCCAACCCGGTCGGCTTCTTCGACTTCGACACCCGCTTCCTGTCGGTCTGGCGCCTCACGCTCAACGGCGAGCGGCTGACGTCGCTCTCGATCGCCGAGCGGGACCACCTCCAGATGCGGTTCTTCCTGGTCCCCGGCGCCCCGACGCACTACGTGGACGCCAAGTCGTCGCTCATCCGGGAGCGCGCGATCACCGGCGGCGCCTTCGAGGAGCGGTTGACCCTGTTCAACCACCACCACGTGCCGGAGGAGTTCACCGTCCGGCTGGACGTGGGCAGCGACTTCGCGCCGATCCTGGGCGTCGCCACCGAGCGCACGCCGCCGGGGCGGCTCTACCGGCAGGTCGAGGAGCGCGGGCTGCGCCTCGGCTACCAGCGGGAGAGGTTCCAGCGGGAGACCGTGGTGACCAGCAGCGCACCGGTGCGGGTGGACGAGCGGGGTCTCACCTGGACGGTGCGGCTGACGCCCAAGGAGGCCTGGACGACGACGCTTCGGGTGCGGTCGTTCGTGCTGCGCCCGGACGGCATCGACGTCCGGGACCGGTTGGAGCGGCGGCCCCGGGCCAGCGCCGAGGAACGGCAGGACGATTTGAACGCGTGGCTGTCCCGCACGCCGCAGCTCACCTGTGACTGGGAGGCGTTGACCGAGGCCTACCGGCACAGCCTCGTGGACCTGGCGGCGCTGCGCTACTCGCCGCTGACCCTGCCCGACCAGGTGATGCCCGCCGCCGGTCTGCCCTGGGCGGCCACCATCACCGGCCGCGACAGCATCCTGACCAGCTTCATGGCGCTGCCGGTGGCGCCGGAGCTGGCGTCGGCGACGGTGCGGATGCTCGGCATCGACCAGGGCTCGGTGCTCGACGACTTCCGCGACGAGGAACCCGGCAAGATCCTCCGCGAGTTCCGGTACGGGGAGATGGTGGCGTTCGAGGAGCGCCCGCAGTCCCCGTACTACGGCACCGCCGACGCCACCCCGCTCTACGTGATCCTGCTCGACGAGTACGAGCGGTGGAGCGGCGACGTGGGCCTGGTGCGGGAGTTCGAGGACGAGGCCCGGGCGGCCCTGCGGTGGATCGACGAGTACGGCGACCTGCTGGGCGACGGCTACGTCCGGTACCTGTGGCGCAACGAGCGTTCGGGGGTGGCCAACCAGGGGTGGAAGGACTCGCCGGAGGCGATCTGTTACGCCGACGGGCGGCTGCCCGGCCCGCCGCTGGCCACCTGCGAACTCCAGGGGTACGCGTACGACGCGAAGCTGCGGGGCGCCCGGATGGCCCGGGAGTTCTGGGGCGACCCGGCGTACGCCGACCGGTTGGAGCGGGAGGCCGCGGCGCTGCGGGAACGCTTCGACCGGGACTTCTGGATCGCCGACGGGGGCTACTACGCGCTGGCCCTGGACGGTGACGGCGGGCAGGTCGACGCGCTGGCGTCCAACATGGGCCACCTGCTGTGGAGCGGCATCGTCCCGCCGGAGCGGGCCGCGGAGGTCGCCGCGCACCTGGTCGGGCCCCGGCTCTTCTCCGGCTGGGGCATCCGCAGCCTGGCCGCCGGGCAGGAGCGGTACAACCCGCTCGGCTACCACGTCGGTGCCGTGTGGCCGTTCGACAACGCGCTGATCACCTGGGGCCTGCGCCGCTACGGCTTCGCCGAGGAGGCGGGGCGGATCGCCGAGGCCATCGTGGACGTCTCCCGCTTTTTCCACGGCCGGCTACCCGAGGCGTTCGCCGGCTACGACCGGGCGCTGACGGAGTATCCGGTGGGCTTTCCGACCGCGAACAGCCCGCAGGCGATGGCGACGGCGGCCCCGTTCCTGCTGCTGCGGGCCCTGCTCGGGCTGGAGGCGGCCGGTGAGCACCTGCTGATGGCGCCGCGGGTGCCGGCCCGGTTCGGCCGGGTGGAGCTGCTCGACGTGCCGGGCCGGTGGGGGCGGCGGGACGTGATCGGCAGTGGGCTGGCGCATCTCGCCCGCTGACCAGCCTCGGCGGGTGGCCACGGTCGCGCCAACCTGTCCCCTTGCCAGGGCGGCCGGCCCGCTTAGACTCTCCTGACTCCGCCGAGGTCCCCCCGGGCGGTGTGCCGGGGGTGGTTGTCGGCGTCCGTCCTGGTCAGCCCGCTGACCTCCGCCCCGGAGAGCCGATGAAGAGCCGTACCGCCGCCGTCGTGGCCGCGATCTGCGCCACCGCCGCCCTCACCGCCTGCGGTGACGACGACCCCGCCCCCGCCGGTTGGCAGGTCCCGGTGACCGCCACCGACACCAGCTGCGAGGTCGCCACCACCCTCTTCAACCCGGGCGCGGTCACGTTCGCGGTGACCAACCGGGGGCAGCAGGCCACCGGGGTCTACCTGTACGGCCGTGAGGGGGCCGGCTTCACGAAGGTGGTCGCCGAGGCGGCGGACGTCGCACCCGGGAAGACCGGGGACCTGCTGGCCACCCTCGCCACCGGCCTGTACGAGATGGCCTGCAAGCCGGGCCGGCAGGGCGACGGTGTGCGGACCCGGATCACCGTCTCCGACGACGGCACCGTGGCCAGCGCCGTGGCCGAGACGGCGTACGACCGGGATGTCGCCGTCGAGCTGACGGCGGCCGGTATCACCGGCGCGGAGGGGCTGATCGCCGAGCCGGGCGAGAAGATCCAGTTCCGGGTGACCAACAAGACCACGGCGGCCCGGACGCTGGACGTGCTCGACCCGGACGGCAAGCGCGCGGCCGAGGTCAAGGCCCCCCCGAACGGCACGGCGGACACGGTCGTGACGTTCGGCAGCGCCGGCACCTGGACGCTGAAGGCCAAGGGCGACGGCGCCGCCCCGGTGACCAGGCAGCTCATCGTGCGCTGAGTGGTGAGCCCCGCCACGCGACCGGTGAAGGGAATTCGCGGCGTGTCCCGGGCGGTCTAGTGTTCGCCCGGGGCCGCCCGCCCCGCCGCCGGCCGCACCGTCCCGGCGCCCGCCCCGCTCACCGGGAGGACCTCCACCCATGCGCGCCACCGTGATCCACGGCCCGAACGACGTCCGGGTCGAGGAGGTGCCGGACGCGGCCGTCCGCACCCCCACCGACGCCGTCGTCCGCACCGTCCTGGCCTGCATCTGCGGCAGTGACCTGTGGGCGTACCGGGGGGTCGCCCAGCGGCAGCCGGGGCAGCGCATCGGTCACGAGTTCCTCGGCGTGGTCGAGGCCGTCGGCGCCGAGGTCGGCTCGGTGCGGGTCGGCGACCTGGTGGTGGCGCCGTTCGTCTGGTCCGACGGCACCTGCGACTTCTGCCGCGAGGGGCTGCACACTTCCTGCCCGCACGGCGGCTTCTGGGGTTCCGTCGGCTCGGACGGCGGTCAGGGCGAGGCCGTGCGTGTCCCGTACGCCGACGGCACCCTGGTGAAGCTGCCCGCCGAGGCGGCCGGCGACCCGCGGCTGCTCACCGCGCTGCTGGCGCTCTCCGACGTGCTGGCCACCGGGCACCACGCGGCGCTCGCCGCCCGGGTCCGCCCCGGGGCCACCGTCGCCGTGGTCGGTGACGGCGCGGTCGGGCTCTGCGGGGTGCTCGCCGCGAAGCGGCTCGGCGCCGAGCAGATCATCGCGCTGGGCCGGCACACCGCGCGGACCGACATCGCCCGCTCCTTCGGCGCCACCGACGTGGTCGCCGAGCGAGGCGAGGCGGCGATCGCCGCGGTCCGGGAGCTGACCAGGGGTCAGGGCGCGCACGCCGTGCTGGAGGCGGTCGGCACCGAGGAGTCGATGCGGACCGCGATCTCGATCGCCCGGGACGGCGGCGCGGTGGGCTACGTGGGCGTGCCGCACGGCGGCAGCGCCGGGGTGGACATCCAGCAGATGTTCGACCGCAACGTGTCCGTCGCCGGCGGCGTCGCGCCGGCCCGCGCGTACATCCCCGAGCTGCTGGCCGACGTGCTGGACGGCGCCATCGACCCGTCCCCGGTCTTCGACCGCTCAGTGACCCTCGACGGGGTGCCGGACGGCTACCGGGCGATGGACGAGCGGACCGCGCTGAAGGTGCGCATCACCTTCTGACCCTCAGTGCGGGTAGCGGCCGAACTGGCTGCTCAGCGCCGTGCCGGCCGTGCACGGCAGCTCCCCGGGGGGCGAGCTGGGTGTGGGAGGGCCGCCACGTCTGGGCGCCCGTCGGGCCGACCCGGGCCAGCAGGCAGTCGTACTGGGCGGCGCGCAGAGCCACCCCGACCGTGCCGCGGGCGGCGGCGATCTCCCGCCGCACGGCCGGGTCGAGCCCGAGGCCGTCGACCGCGGCGCGGACGGCCGTCTCGTCCGGGCCGGCGGCCGCGAGGGTCCGCTTCAGGCGGTCGTCCACGCCGCTGAGGGAGGGGTCCGGGCGGATCGGGATCGGGTCGCCCGACGGGCAGTCGACGCCGTCGTCGCGGGCGTCCCGCTCGGGGCCCAGCCGGAACCGGAAGCAGACCTGTACGTCCCCCTGGACGACCGCGCCGTTGCCGTTGACGCCCTGCCCGTGCCCGGTGATCCGGAGCACCAGGGTGACCCCGGTCTGCCAGTGCGTCTCGCCGTGGACCTGGAGCACGGCCACCGCGGGCTCCTGGCCGGCGGTGTGCGCGTAGTCCGCCGCCTTGTAGAGGTGATCGCGTGTGAAGCGCGCCTGGATCCGGTCGGCCGTCTCGGTGGCGTCGGCGACCGCGTTGTCGTGCCAGGCCGGCTCGACCGGGCGCTGGGCCCACCAGAGGCCGCCGGCCAGCAGGAGCGGGGCGAGCGCGATCGGAGCCGCGACGGCGAGCAGGGTGCGCGTGCGCATCACGGGGAGTATGCCGGGCGGTCGCCCGCCGCGCCGCCCCGTCCGTCGTGAACGACGATGTCGCCCCTGGTGAGGGGCGTGGCTCGTGCCGTACGGTGCTCGCCGTGACCGCGCACGATCTTGTCCCGCCCGGCCCGGTGGCCGTGCTCGCCAACCCGACCGCCGGCCGGGGACGGCACCGGGGCCTGCTGCCCCAGCTCCTGGAGCGGCTGGGCGCCGCCGGCCGGCCGGTCGAGCTGCTGCGGGCGCGTACCCCCGAGGAGGCCGAGGCGGCGTGCCACGCGGCGGTCGCGGACGGCGCCGGCGCACTGGTCGCCGTCGGCGGGGACGGCACGGTGCACCGGGCGTTGCAGGCGGTCGGCGGCACGACGGTGCCGTTCGGCCCGGTGCCCGCCGGCACCGGCAACGACTTCGCCGTGGACACCGGCTTCCCGGCCGACCCCCTGGCGGCCGTCGAGGTGATCGCCGAGGCGCTGCGCGCCGGCCGCGCCCGCCCGGTCGACCTGGCCCGGCTGACCACCCCGGGCGGCGGCGAGCGCTGGTACGGCGCCGTACTGGCCGCCGGTTTCGACGCGATCGTCAACGAGCGGGCCAACCGGATGCGCTGGCCGCGCGGTCCGCGCCGCTACGACCTGGCCATCCTGGTCGAGCTGGCCCGGCTCCGGCCGCGCCGCTACCGGCTGCGCCTCGACGGCGCCGAACACGAGGTGGACGCGGTGCTGGTGGCGGTGGGCAACGCAGCCAGCTACGGCGGCGGCATGCGGATCTGCCCCGACGCCGACCCGCACGACGGCCTGCTGGACGTGGTGGTCGGCGGCCGGTTCGACAGGCGCACCCTCATGCGGGTCAAGCCCCGGATCTACCAGGGCACCCACGTCACGCACCCGCTGGTCCGCAGCTACCGGGCCCGCACCGTCGAGCTGGACGCCGAGGGCATCACCACGTACGCCGACGGGGAGCGGGCGTTCGACCTGCCGGTGCGGGTCAGCGCGGTGCCGGCGGCGCTGCGGCTGCTGCGCTGACCAGCGCGCCGCTCTCGGCGTCCGGCCCGGCGGGCGGCGGCGCGGCGGCCAGGGCGCCGGCGCGTACGGCGCCGATACTCGCGGCGATCACCAGGCCGATGGCCAGCACCTCCACCGGGTGCAGCGCCTGGTCGAGCACCAGCCACCCGGCCAGCGCGGCGATGGCCGGCCCGAGGCTCATCAGCACGGCGAACGTCGCCGTGGGCAGCCGCCGCAGCGCCAGCAGCTCCAGGGTGTACGGCAGCACCGAGGCGAGCAGGGCCAGTCCGGTGCCGAGCCCGAGCACCGCCGGGTGCCAGAGCCGGCCGCCCGACCCCACCAGCCCGATGGGCAGGGTGATCAGCGCGGCCACCGCGAGCGCCAGCGCCAGCCCGTCGGCCCGGGGGAACCGCCCGCCGACCCGGGCCGAGCAGACGATGTACGCCGCCCACAGCGCGCCCGCGACCAGCGCCAGCGCGGCGCCGACCGGGTCCAGCCGGTCGAATCCGCCCTGACCGAGCAGGGCCACCCCGGCCAGGGCCAGCCCGGCCCAGCACCAGGCGGCCAGCCGCCGGGCGGTGACCACCGACATCGCCAGTGGGCCGAGCACCTCCAGGGTCACCGCCGGTCCCAGCGGGATCCGCTCGATGGCCTGGTAGAAGATCGAGTTCATGCCGGCCAGGGCCAGCCCGAACGCGACCACGGCCGCCCAGCCGCCCCGGCCGTGCCCGCGTAGCCGCGGGCGGCACCCGGCGAGGCTCAGCAGCGCGCCGATGGTCAGCCGCAGGGTGACCGCCCCGGCCACCCCGGTACGCGGGAACAGCAGCGCGGCCACGGCCGAGCCGAACTGCACCGACAGCGCCCCGCCGAGCACCAGCCCGACGGCGCCGAGCCGGCCCCCGGAGAGCCGTCCGGTGAGCCGGGCACGAAAGGAGCGGTCGGGCGTCATGCCGTGACGCTAGCGCCGCTGGTCAGCTCCGGCGCCGCCGGGCCGCCGGCCGGCAGCCGGCGCACCCGGGCGGTGCGGTCAGTTCCGGAGGGCGAGGTCGAGCACGGCGCCCAGCCCGTTCGGCCGGCCCGGGTCGGCGCCGGGCAGCACCAGCACCTCGCAGCCCGCCGCCACGGCGCCCGCGTCGGCGGGGCTGTCGCCCACCATGAGCGCCCGCTCCGGGTCGACGCCGAGCATCCCGCAGGCCCGGAGGAAGATCCCCGGGTCCGGCTTGCAGCGCCCCACCTCGTACGACAGGGCCCAGGCGTCGACCAGCCCGTCCAGCTTCCACGCGGCGAACAGCGGCCGGAGGTCGAAGCCGACGTTGCTGACGAGCGCCACCTTCACGCCGGCCTCCCGGAGCGTGGCCAGCACCGGCTCGGTGTCCGGGTACGGCACCCAGCCCTCGGGCACCAGCACCCGGCCGTAGAGCGCGTCGGCGAAGCCGTCGATGCCGGCGTCGACCGTTTCGGCCAGCCCCGTGTAGGCGCCCCGGTGGGCGTGCGGGTAGAGGTCGCGGTCGGCCCAGAGCTCCGCCAGCCGGGGCGGCACCCGGGCCGGCAGCGGCCCGCCCGCCCGGCCGGCGGTGAGCAGCCGGTCGGCCAGCGAGGTGGCTCGCACCCGGTCCAGCTCGACCCCGCAGGCCGACGCGGCGGCGATCACCCACTCGCGGGGCTCCTCCACCTGCGCGAGGGTGCCGTGGAAGTCGAAGAGCACCGCCTCGACGGGGCGACGGGACGGGCTCGGGCGGACGGCGTCGTCGGCGCCGCTCGAGAGTCGGGGCGGTTCGGCATGATCCGGCACGTCGTGCACCCTACCGACCCGCTCCGACCCACCTGCCGGACGGCCTTGGGGGGTGGTCGTCGTCGGTACCGATTAATCTTGGGGACATGTCGAGTCCCGCCGAGCGGTACGCCGCGGCGCGCCGCCGGGCCGCGCAGGCTTCCGCCTTTCCGGCCCTGGACGAATTCGCGCTCGATCTGGGGTTCGACCTGGACGACTTCCAGCGGGAGGCGTGCGAGGCCCTGGAACGGGGAAGCGGCGTGCTGGTCTGCGCGCCCACCGGCGCCGGCAAGACCGTGGTGGGCGAGTTCGCCGTACACCTGGCGCTGAGTGGCACGCCCGGTAAGCCGGCGGCGGCCGACGGCGGCGGTGGGCCGACCACCCGGCGCAAGTGCTTCTACACCACGCCGATCAAGGCGCTCTCCAACCAGAAGTACCACGACCTGGTCGACCGCTACGGCGCCGAGCAGGTCGGCCTGCTCACCGGCGACAACGCGATCAACGGCGACGCGCCCGTGGTGGTGATGACCACCGAGGTGCTGCGCAACATGCTCTACGCCGGCTCGGCCACACTGGAGGGCCTGGCCTACGTGGTGATGGACGAGGTGCACTACCTCGCCGACCGATTCCGCGGTGGCGTCTGGGAAGAGGTGATCATCCACCTGCCCGCCTCGGTCACCCTGGTCTCGCTCTCCGCCACCGTCTCCAACGCCGAGGAGTTCGCCGACTGGCTGGTCACCGTGCGCGGCGAGACCGCCGTGGTGGTCAGCGAGCACCGCCCGGTGCCGCTCTGGCAGCACATGCTGGTCGGCAAGCGGATGTTCGACCTGTTCCACGACGCCGACGCGGCCCGCAAGCACGACGTCCATCCGGAGCTGCTGCGCTACACCCGGGACACCGTGCGCCGGCTGGAGCTGGGGGAGGGGCGCAGCGCCGGCCCCGGCGCGGGCCGGCGCGGGCCCCGCTGGCGCGGGCCGATGCGCCCCGACATCGTCGAGCGGCTGGACCGGGAGAACCTGCTCCCGGCGATCCTGTTCATCTTCAGCCGGGCCGGCTGCCAGGCGGCCGTCCAGCAGTGCCTCGCCGCCGGGCTGCGGCTCACCTCGCCCGAGGAACGCACCGAGATCCGCCAGGTGGTCGAATCGCGGATCACGGCCATCCCCGGCGAGGACCTGACCGTGCTGGGCTACTGGGAGTGGCTCGACGGCCTGGAGCGCGGGCTCGCCGCCCACCATGCCGGCATGCTGCCCGCGTTCAAGGAGGTCGTCGAGGAGCTGTTCGTCCGCGGCCTGGTCAAGGCCGTCTTCGCCACCGAGACCCTCGCCCTGGGCATCAACATGCCGGCCCGCTGCGTGGTGCTGGAGCGTCTGGTCAAGTTCAACGGCGAGGCGCACGTCGACCTCACCCCGGGCGAATACACGCAGCTCACCGGGCGGGCCGGCCGGCGCGGCATCGACGTCGAGGGGCACGCCGTGGTGGTCTGGTCGCCGGAGACCGACCCCCGGCACGTCGCCGGCCTCGCCTCCACCCGCACCTACCCGCTGCGGTCCAGCTTCCGGCCCTCCTACAACATGGCGGTCAACCTGGTCGGCACCGTCGGCGCGGAGCCGGCCCGGGCCCTGTTGGAGTCCTCCTTCGCGCAGTTCCAGGCCGACCGGTCGGTGGTCGGCCTGGCCCGGCAGGTGCAGCGCAACACCGAGACCATCGAGGCGTACGGCGCCGAGGCGTCCTGCCACCAGGGCGACTTCGACGAGTACTTCGCCCTGCGGGTGGCCATCGCCGACCGCGAGCGCGCCATGGCCCGGCAGGGCCAGACCCAGCGCAAGGCGGCGGCCGTCGCCTCGCTGGAGCGGCTGCGGGTGGGCGACGTGATCCGGGTGCCCTCGGGCCGGCGGGCCGGCCTGGCGGTGGTGCTCGACCCGGCCACCGGCGGCTTCGGCGAGCCGCGCCCGCTGGTGCTCACGCAGGACCGGTGGGCCGGGCGGGTCAGCCCCGGCGACTTCAGCACCCCGGCGGAGGTGCTCGCCCGGATCCGGGTGCCCAAGCACTTCAACCACCGTTCGCCGGCGGCCCGCCGGGACCTGGCGGCCGAGGTCAGCGGCACCGGGCTGGACCGGCACGGCGGTCGCCGCGGCGGCCGCTCCCGGCAGGCGGTCGGTGAGGACCACCAGCTCAGCCAGCTCCGCACCGAGCTGCGCCGGCACCCCTGCCACGCCTGCCCGGACCGGGAGGAGCACGCCCGCTGGGCCGAGCGGCGGCGCCGCCTGGAGCGCGACACCGAGGAGCTGCGCCAGCGGGTGGCCGGGCGGACCGGTTCGCTGGCCCGCACGTTCGACCGGATCGTCGCGCTGCTGACCGCGCGTGGCTACCTCTCCGCCGACGGCGAGGTCACCGACGCCGGCCGGACGCTGGGCCGGATCTGGACCGAGGCCGACCTGCTGGTCGCCGAGTGCCTGCGCCGCAAGGTGTGGGACGGGCTCTCCCCGGCCGAGCTGGCCGCCGCGGTCTCGGTGGTGGTCTTCGAGGCCCGGCGCGACGTCGACGAGCGGGCGTCGCTGCCGCGCGGCGCGGTCGTCGACGCGGTCGACGAGACGCTGAAGCTGTGGGGCGATATCGAGGCGGACGAGGCCTCCCGGGGCCTGGTGGTCACCCGCGAGCCGGATCTCGGCTTCGCCTGGCCGATCTACCGGTGGGCGCGCGGCGAGGCCCTCGCCAAGGTGCTCGCCAGCGGGCACCAGATCGACGGCGAGATGCCGGCCGGCGACTTCGTCCGCTGGGCCCGGCAGGTGGTCGACCTCCTCGGCCAGTTGGCCGATTCCGGTGGCGCCTCCAGCGAGCTGCGCTCCACCGCCCGGCAGGCGATCGCGTCGGTCAACCGGGGCGTGCTGGCCTATCACGCGGCGGCCTGAACGGGCCGGGCCGCACCTGGCCCGGCCGGGCCGTCAGGAGCGGGGCATGGCGAGCGCGTCCACGAGGCGCCGGCACGAGCCGGCGAGGTTCCACCGCTGCGCCAGCTCCAGCAGCCGGTCCGGGTCCGCGGGCGCCGTCGGCAGCGCGGTGGCCAGGTCCGGCAGCGGTACGTCGAGGGCGACCTGGACCACCTTCGGCGCGACGGCCAGGTAGTCCCGGGCCGCGTTGAGCTTGGTGCGCAGCCCTGGGGCGAAGCCGGAGCCCGGGTCGTCCAGCGCGGCGAGGATGCCGGGCAGGCCGTCGTAGCGTTCGATGAGGCGGGCCGCGGTCTTCTCGCCCACCCCGGGCACGCCGGGCAGGCCGTCGCTCGGGTCCCCGCGCAGCGCCGCGAAGTCGGCGTAGCGGTTGGCCGGGACGCCGTAGCGGGCGCGGACCGCCGCGTCGTCGCAGTCGTCGAGCTTGGCCACGCCGCGCCCGACGTAGAGCAGCCGCACCGGGCGGTCGTCGTCGACGAGCTGGAACAGGTCACGGTCGCCGGAGACCACCTCGGCCGGGCCGGGCTGGGTGACCGACAGGGTGCCGAGCACGTCGTCGGCCTCGTAGCCGGTGGCGCCGACCGCGGTGATGCCGAGCGCGTCGAGGACCTCGAGGATCATCGGCACCTGCGGGGAGAGCGTGTCCGGCACCACCTCGCCGCCCTCGGGCGCCACCCGGTGCGCCTTGTACGACGGCAGCAGCTCCACCCGCCACGCCGGGCGCCAGTCGTGGTCGAGCGCGCAGACCATCCGGTCGGGCCGCCGGGTGCGGACGAGCTGGGCCAGCATGTCGAGGAAACCACGGACGGCGTTGACCGGCTGGCCGTCGTCCGTCTTCGCCGCCGACTCGGGGATGCCGAAGTAGGCGCGGAAGTAGAGGCTCGGGGAGTCGATCAGCAGGATCGGGGGTCGGTGTGCCACGCCGACAGCCTGGCACAGGCCACCGACGAGGTGGGGGACCCGCCGGCAAAATACTAGCCATGTACATCATGTACATGTACGGTTTCCGGCATGGACGGAATCCCGATCGGTCCCAGCCCCGGCCATCTGGTCTGGCGGCTGGCGATGCGCTGGCGGGTGGCGGTCGACCGGGCGCTCGCCCCGCTCGGCCTCACCCACGCGCAGTACGTGCTGCTCTCCTCGCTGCACGGGATGCGCCGCGCCGGCCTGCACCCGAGCCAGCGGGAGCTGGCCGACCACACCGGCCTGGAGCCGCTCTACGTGTCGAAGCTGGCCCGGGCCCTGGAGGCCGACGGCCTGGTCGGGCGCGAGCGCGACGCCGCCGACACCCGGGCGGTCCGGCTCACCCTGACCGACCGCGGCCGCGAGGTGGTCCGCCCGGCGATCGACACCGTCCAGGCGCTGCTCGGCCAGTTGCTCGCCCCCCTCGGGGGCCGGGACGACCCGCGCACGGCGGGGTTCGTCCGTGACCTGACCGCGCTGCTGGACACCCCGCTCGATCCACCCGACTGACGAACTCGACCCATCCGACTGACGAAGGAGCGCCGGGACATGCCCGAGACGCGCGTGCTCGACTCGACCATCCACCACACCGAGACCGGCGACGGCCCGGCGTTCGTCTTCCTGCACGGCAACCCCGGCTCGTCGCACACCTGGCGCGGCGTGCTGCCCCGGATCGGGGCGGGCCGGCTGCTCGCACCCGACCTCATCGGCATGGGCCGCTCCGGCAAGCCCGATTCCCCGTACCTCTTCGCCGACCACGCGCGCTACCTGGACGCCTGGTTCGACGCTCTCGACCTGACCGACGTGGTGCTGGTCGGCCACGACTGGGGCGGCGCGCTCGCCTTCGACTGGGCGGCCCGACACCCCGAGCGGGTCCGCGGCGTGGCGTTCCTGGAGACCATGGTCAAGCCGATGGCGTGGAGCGACCTCTCGCCGCAGGCCCGGGCCCGGTCCGAGGCGATCCGCACGCCGGGCGTGGGCGAGCAGCTCGTGCTCGACCAGGACCTGCTCGTCCGGCAGGCGTTCACCGGCGGGGTGCTCCAGCCGGTGGGGGAGGAGGACCTGAAGACCTACCTCGCGCCGTACCCGACCCGGGAGAGCCGCCGGCCGCTGCTGGCCTGGGCGCGCCAGATGCCGCTCGGCGGCGAGCCGGCCGAGCTGGTCGCCCGGATCGAGGCGTACGACCGGTGGCTGGCCACCAGCGACCGCGTACCGAAGCTGCTGCTGACCTTCGAGGGCTCACCGACGCTGCTGATCACCCCGGAGCTGGCCGACTGGTGCGCGCGGAACATGGCGGCGCTGGAGACGGTGGCGTGCGGGCCGGCCGGGCACCACGCGCCGGAGGACCGGCCCGCCGAGATCGCCGCCGCCATCTCCGCCTGGGCGAACCGCCACCACCTCCGCTGACGGGCGGCGCCGGGTGGAAACCGGGCGGCGCGGGCGGCCCGCCGTGCGCAGACTGGCGGGGTGACGTTCCTACCTGGGCTGACCCTGGCGCACCGCTTCCACGACGAGGTGGTCGCCCCGCTGCTGGCCCGCCGGCTGCCCGACCTGCGCTACGCGGCCGCGCTGCTCGACGGTGGCTCCGAGCTTCTCAGCCTGGACACGCCCCGGTCGACCGACCACGACTGGGGGCCGCGCGCCCAGCTCTTCGTCGCCGACGCGGCCGAGGTGGCGTCCGTGCGAGCGGTCCTCGACGCGGAACTGCCGGCCGAGTTCCTCGGCTGGCCGACCCGGTTCACCGGCGGCCCGACGGCCCGGCTCGGCGTGGCCCGCGCGGACGGTAAGCGGCACGGGGTGAGCGTCGACGAGCTGGGGGTGTGGCTGCGGGACCGGCTGGGCGGGGACCCGCGGGCCGGAATGACGGTGGCGGACTGGCTGGCCACGCCCACCCAGCGGCTCGCGGAACTGACCGGCGGGGCGGTGTTCCACGACGGGCTGGGCGGGGCGCTCACCGCCGTCCGGGCCCGCCTGGCGTGGTATCCGGACGACGTCTGGCGGCACGTGCTGGCGGCCGGGTGGCAGCGGGTCGGGCAGGCCGAGCACCTGGCCGGCCGCTGCGCCGAGGTCGGCGACGAGCTGGGCAGCCGGGTGGTGACCGCCGGGCTGGCCCGCGACCTGATGCGGCTCGGCCTGCTGCTGCACCGCCGCTGGCCCCCGTACGCGAAGTGGCTCGGCACGGTCTTCGCCGCGGTGCCGGCCGCGGCGCCGGTGGTGGACGCGCTGACCGTCGCCCTCGGGGCGGGCGGGTGGCCCCGGCGGCAGGCCGGGCTGGTCCGGGCGCTGGAGGCGGTGGCGGCGTGGACGAACGACACCGGGCTGGCCGTGCCGGTCGACCCGGCCGCCCGGCCGTTCCACGGCCGGCCGTTCCTCGTCCTGCACGCCGAGCGGTTCACCGCCGCGCTGCGCGCCGCCATCGTGGACCCGGCGCTGCGTGCCCGCCCGCCGGTCGGCGCGGTGGACCAGTACCTGGACAACGTCGACGTGCTCACCCGCCCGGCGCGGGCCCGCCGGGTCGCCGAGGCCGTCCTGCCGGACTGAGGGCTTCAGGTCACCGGGCCGCCGCGACGCTCTCCCGGTCGGTCGGCTCCTCGACCCGCAGGTCGGCCAGGTCGCGCAGGTGGCGCACCGGGGACAGCAGCAGGGCCAGCGGAGCCAGCACGGTGGCCGCGGCGAAGCAGAACAGGGTGACCCGGCCCCCGGCGAGCCCGGCGAGCGCACCGGCTAGCAGCCCGCCCACCGGGATGGCGCCCCAGGAGACGAAGCGGACCGTCGCCATCACCCGGGAGAGCAGGTCGGGTGGGCTGGCGGTCTGCCGGTAGGTGCGGGTGGTCACGCTGAGCACCACGACGCCACCGGCGAAGAGCACGTTGCCGGCCGCGAACGCGAGGTACGCCGGCCAGCCGGCGCCCAGCGGCACCAGGAACGCCCCGCCGACGGCCACCACGCAGGCGACCAGCAGCGACCGGGCGGTGCCCCAGCGCCCGGTGATCCAGGGGGTCAGGGTCGCGCCGACCAGCGAGCCGACCCCCTCGACCGCGAGCAGCACACCGACCAGCGCGGCCGGGGCGTGCAGCTCGCGGACCAGGTAGAGGGGGTAGAGGGCGAGCTGCGCCCCGCAGACGAAGTTGACCGCGGTGGCCGTCCACATGGTCGGGCCCATCACCGGATGCCGGGTGACGTACCGCCAGCCCTCGCCGATCATGGCGCGGATTGGGGGCCAGCGGTCCGGTGCGTCGACCCGGCGGGCGGGCAGCGACCCGAGCAGCGCCGCGGAGAACAGGTAGCTGGCCGCGTCGACCAGCACGGCCGGCACCGCGCCGAGGGCCTGCACCGCGAGGCCGCCCAGGGACGGGCCGCTGAGCTGGGTGGCGGCGTGGGTGGCCGAGGTGAGGCTGTTGCGGGCGTGCAGCTGGTCACGGCCGACGATGGCCGGCAGGAAGGTGGAGTTGGCGACGTCGAACAGCACGTTGGCGAAGCTGACCACCAGCGCCACGATCACCAGCTGGGTCACGGTGAGCCGGCCCCACCACCAGGCGAGCGGCACGGAGACCACCGCGGCCGCCCGGGCCAGGTCGGCGCCGACCTGCGCCCCGCGCAGCGGCAGCCGCTGCACGATCACGCCGGCGGGCAGCCCGATGACCAGCCAGGCCACGTAGCTCGCGGCGGCCACGAGCCCCATCTCGAACGCGGACGCGTCCAGCACGGTCAGTGCGGTGAGCGGCAACGCGACGGCTCCGACCGCCGACCCCACCGAACTGGTGGTGCCGGCGGCCCACCAGCGCCAGAACACCCCGGCCCCCTGCCCGACGGACATGCCGCCAACCCCCGATCCGAGCCAGTGAGTTCCAAACTGAAACGCACTATAGTCGGGGCTGCGGGCCGAGCGGGAGGTGGGATGTGAGACGGGCGGACCTCGGCGACGCCGACTGCGGCATCGCGCAGGCGCTCGGCGTGCTGGGCGACTGGTGGACCGTGCTGATCGTGCGCGAGATCGCCGGCGGCGTCACCCGGTTCGATGGCCTGCAGCGCGAGCTGGGCGTCAGCCGCCGGGCGCTCACCGAGCGGCTCGGCGGGCTGGTCACGCACGGCGTGCTGCGGCGCGAGCCCTACTCGGCGCACCCGCCGCGCCACGACTACCTGCTCACCGAGAAGGGGGAGGCACTCCTGCCCGTGCTGGTCGCCCTTCAGGACTGGGGCACCCGGCACGTCATGGGCGACGGCGCGCTGACCGCCACCGCCGACGAGGACTCGGCCGAGGCCCGCCGGGCGCACCGGCTGGTCGGCCGCCGCGTACCCCCGATGAGCCTGCGCCGGCACGACGGCGGCGCGGAGCCGCCCGCGGCGCCCGGGCGGTGGACCGTGCTCTATTTCTTCCCGGGGGCGTTCGCGCCCGGCGCACCGGCCCTCCCGCCGGACTGGGGTGCGATCCCCGGCGCCGCCGGGTGCACGCTGGAGTCGCGGACGTACGCCGACCGGCACCCGCTGTTCCGCGCGGCCGGAGCGGAGGTGCGGGGGGTGAGCACCCAGCGCCCGGACCAGCTCGCCGCCTTCGCCGCGCACGCCCGGTTGCCGTTCCCGCTGCTGTCCGACGAGGACGGTCGGCTCGCCGCCGGCCTGCTGCTGCCGACCTTCCGGGCCGGTGGCGTGGCCCGGTTGAAGCGGCTCACCCTGCTGCTGGACCCGGAGGCGGTGGTACGGGCGGTCCAGTTCCCGGTCACCGACCCGGCCGGCTCGGTGGACGGGATGCTCGCCGAGGTGCGCCGCCGCACCGCCGCCGCGGCGGCCTAGGCCCGCCTTCCGATCGTGTCCGGCGTCCTGTGGCCAAGCGTTGACTGCAGCCGCGAAGTAGCGATGAGCTGGTGATCGGGACCGTACGATTGTTTGTCATGTCAACTGATGTGCGCTGCGCCGTGCTGGACGACTACCAGGGGGTGGCACTCGGCCTGGCGGACTGGTCCCGGGTCCGGGCCACCAGCTTCCGCGAGCACTTCACCAGCGCCGACGAGCTCGTGGCGGCCATCCACGACTGCGAGATCGTCGTCGCCATGAGGGAACGCACGCCGTTTCCCGCCGAGGTGTTCGACAGGTTGCCCCACCTGCGGCTGCTCGTCACCACCGGCATGAGCAACGCCGCCATCGACCTGGCGGCGGCGCGGGCGCACGGCGTCACGGTGTGCGGCACGGGCGGCGGCTCGACCTCGACGGTCGAGCTGACGTGGGCGCTGATCCTCGGCCTGGCACGCCACCTGGTGCCCGAGGCGACCGCGCTGCGCACCGACGGGCCCTGGCAGCAGACCCTCGGCACCGACCTGCACGGACGTACCCTCGGGCTGCTCGGCCTGGGCAGGATCGGGTCGCAGGTGGCGGCGATCGGCCGGGCGTTCGGCATGGAGGTGCTGGCCTGGAGCCAGAACCTGACGCGTGAGCGGGCCGAGGAGGGCGGCGCGCGGCTGGCCCCAGGCCTGGACGCCCTGCTCGCCGGCTCCGACGTCGTCTCCGTTCACCTCGTGCTCAGCGACCGGACCCGCGGGCTCGTCGGCGCGCGGGAACTCGTGCGGATGAAGCCCACCGCCTACCTCGTCAACACCTCGCGGGCCGCGATCGTCGACCAGTCCGCCCTGGCGTCCGCGCTGCGCGAGGGGCGGATCGCCGGGGCCGGGCTGGACGTGTTCGACGAGGAACCGCTGCCCGCCCGCCATGAGTTCCGTACGCTGCCGAACGTGCTGGCCACGCCGCACCTCGGCTATGTCAGCGAGCTGAACTACGCGACGTTCTTCCGGGACGCCGTGGATGACATCGGCGCCTTCCTCGACGGCAGCCCGACCCGGGTGCTGACCTGACTCATCCGACTCCGGTCCCGGCCGGGGAAGGTGTCCTGGAGGCCGCCGGGCCCGTGGTGCGCAGCGTGCAGACCCAGTGGCGGTGTCTGCACGCTGCGCACGGAACCGCTCGACGAGGTGTTCGCCCGGCTCGACCGGCTGGAACGTTGTCGGTCAGAGCCGCTGGGGCGTGGCCGCACACCCACGGGCGGCGAGGGGCCGTTCGTGGGTGTGCGGTCACCGCCGGGGCTGGGGTCAGCGCTCCAGCAGGCGCATCGCGGCTTCGTCGTGGGTGTCGCCGACAGCGGGAGGAAGGTTGTCGAGCTTCTCGATCTGCTCGGCGGTCAGCTCCACGGCGTCGGCGGCACTGTTCTCCTCGACGCGTGCCACGCGCTTGGTGCCGGGGATCGGGGCGATGTCGTCGCCTCGGGTCAGCAGCCAGGCCAGTGCGACCTGCGCCGCGGTGACCCCCGCTTCGGCGGCAACGGCCTGGACCTCGTCTGCGAGCCGCAGGTTGCGCTGGAAGTTCTCGCCCGTGAAGCGCGGGTTGTTCTTCCGCAGGTCGGTCTCGTCGAAGCCGCTGGTCGAGCGGATCTGCCCGGTGAGGAATCCGCGTCCCAGGGGCGAGTAGGGCACGAAGCCGATGTTCAGCTCGCGCAGCAGGGGCAGCACCTGTGCCTCCGGGTGCCGGGTCCACAGGGAGTACTCCGACTGGACGGCAGCGATGGGATGCACGGCGTGGGCGCGGCGGATCGTCTCCGGTCCGGCCTCGGACAGGCCGATGTGGCGGATCTTGCCCTCGCTGATCAGTTCGGCCAGCGTCCCGACGGTGTCCTCGATGGGCGTGTTCGGGTCGACTCGGTGCTGGTAGTACAGGTCGATGTAGTCGGTGCCCAGCCGCTTGAGCGAGCCTTCCACGGAGGTGCGGATGTTGGCCGGGCTGCTGTCCAGTTGCCCCGCCCCGCCGCCCGCGTGCGAGATCATGCCGAACTTCGTCGCCACCACGGCCTGGTCGCGGCGGCCCTTGAGCGCCTTGCCGAGGAGTTCCTCGTTGATGTAGGGGCCGTAGACCTCGGCGGTGTCGAGGAAAGTGACGCCCAGGTCCAGGGCCCGGTGGATGGTGCGGATCGACTCGGCGTCGTCCGTGCCGGCTCCCGTGTAGGCGTAGGACATCGATACCAGGCCCAGACCGATACGGGAGACGTCCAGGTCCCCCAGCTTGATGTGCTTCATGACAGTTCTCCGTTTCGCTGGCAATTCGTACGAGTTGCTGGCACTGCGAACGCTGCGCCGCAACCACCGGGTGGGACGGTCAGGCGACGGGGATCCAGGTGAACCGGCCGTCGGGGCGGCGCTCGGCGCGTCCGAAGACCACGTCGGCGAAGTGGCAGCCGTAGCCGATGGTGTCGGGACGGCTCAGCTCCTGGACCAGGCGGCGGCGGTACTCGCCGGCTTCGGCGGGGTCGTGGTCGATCCCACAGCCCCACTCGGGGTGGGTGACCTGGACCGGCGCGTGCATGGCGTCACCGAACGCGATGAGCCGCTGGTCGCCGTCGGTGATGGTGTACGTGGTGTGGCCGACGGTGTGTCCGACCGAGAACGAGGCCCGCACGCCGGGGAAGATCTCCTCGCCGTCCTCGGCCATCCGGACGCGGGGCGCGAAGGCGGCCAGACGTTCCTCGGTCGCCCCGCCCTCGGCGGCCAGGGCGCGCCGCTCCCACTCGGGTGCCGCGACGAAGTGGGTGGCGTGCGCGAACGGCGGCGCGTCGGTGCCAGGCTCGTTGCTCCAGGCCCAGCCCAGGTGGTCGAGGTGCAGGTGGGTGATGGCGACGGCCTCGATCTGGCGCGGCTCCCGGCCCAGCCGCCGCAGGCCGTCCAGCAGTTCACCGCCGTGGATGCTGCCCAGCATCGGGTTGGCCGGGTCGTCGGGGTGGGACTCGGGTCCGAACCCGGTGTCGATGAGCAGGGCCCGGTCACCGCGCTCGACCAGCAGCCCGCCGATGGCTGCGGGCAGGAAACCGCCGTCGTCGAGATGATCGCGGTTGGCCGCCCAGTCGGCGTCGGTGGCGGCGGGCAGCCAGCCCCGCGGTTTGCACAGAGCCAGCCCGTCCGGGACGTAGGTGATCTTCAGTTCACCCAGGCGGAGCGAACGAACGCGCGGTGCGCTGGTCAGCCGTACGCGGTCGAAACCGGTCGTCGTGGCCATATGGTCCTACCTCTTGCTTCGAGAAGGCGCCGCCGGGCGGCGGTGCCGACTGGAAGTTATAACTAGAACAGCTCTAACTGCAACTATGTGAGCTGCAGTAGACTGTTGCCATGGCCACTGAGCGTGAGACCCCAGCCGACGGCGATCGCCAGCTGTGCGGGCTGGTCAAGGACCTGGCCAATCACATCGAAGCCCACCTTCGGGTCCGGGCGGCCACCCTCGGTCTCACCGCCTCGCAGGGCACCGCGCTGCGCGAGCTGACCGGCCCCATGACCCTGCGCGAACTCGCCGAACGGATGAGCTGCGAGCCTTCCAACGTCACCTTCCTCGCCGATCGCCTCGAAGAGCAGGGCTACCTGGAACGCCATCCACACCCCGGCGACCGACGCGCCAAGCAGCTCGTCCTGACCCCCAAGGGCACCGAACTGCGCGAACGCCTCCTCGAGCTGCTCTCCGAAGACTCCCCTCTGTCCCCTCTCGCCCCCGAAGAGCAGGACGCCCTGCAGCACCTCCTCACCCGCGCCCTCATCCGCTGACCCGACGGCTCGGCGTGTGGGGGCCCGCTCTGTCTGGCAGGGACCCGCCGACGGCGGATCAGACGAGCCCCAACCCCGAGAGTCGGCCTAGGCGCCGGTCGCCGGCCCGGCCGGCCGCCACTCGGCCGCCAGCAGCGACCAGAGCTCGATGTCGACCCGCTCGCCGAGGAACGGGAACGCCGAGCGCAGCACGCCCTCCCGGGTCATGCCCAGCCGCCGCGCCACCGCCCGGCTGCGCGCGTTGTGCGGCACGGTCCGCCACTCCACCCGGGCCAGGCCACGCTCGCCGAGAGCCCAGTCGATCATGCGCTGGGCGGCCCGGGTCACCAGCCCGTGCCCCTCGGCCTCCGGCCCGAGCCAGACCCCGATCTCGCAGACTCCGGCCGCGGCGTCGAAGGTGCGGAACAGGGTGCCGCCGACCAGCTTGCCGTCCAGCCGGATGCCGTGGATGGAGCCGGCGTCGCGGGCCTGGGCGTCGGCGTAGCGCTGGAGGAAGGCGCGGGCGGTGTCGGTGTCGGTGATCGTGTGCGCCCAGGGCAGCCAGGGCGCGAGGTGGGTGCGGGTGCGCGCGACGAAGTCGGCGAACTCCGCGGCCTGCCACGGGGCGAGCGGGTGCAGGGTGGCCCGGTCGGTGAGGGAAAGGGAGAACATGGCGCTCCAAAGTGCGTACCGAACGTTTGTTATGTACTCTAGCCCCCATGCCGGCACGAGGTGACCACGACGCCCGCCGCGCCGACGTCTCGGCGGCGGTCTGGCGGGTGCTGGCCGCCCGCGGTTTCGGCGGGCTGACCCTGCGCGCGGTCGCCACCGAGATGGGGGTCTCCACCGGCCTGCTGACCCACTACTTCCCGAACAAGCGGGCGCTGGTGCGGCACGCCGTCGACGTGGCCGAGCGGCACACCGACGCGCGGGACCGCCACGCCGCGGCGGGGGAGGGCCGGTCCGCGCTGCGGGCCGCCCTGCTCGACGTGCTGCCGCTGACGGACGAGGCGACCGTGATGAGCCGGGTCTGGGTCAGCTACTGGGACGGCGCCCTGGCCGACGAGGAGTTCACGGCCGATCAGCGCCGCCGCTACGACCGGTGGCGGGCGCGGCTGCGCGCCCATGTGGACGCCGCGCTCCGCGGGGCGCCGACCGGACCGGGCGCCGACCCCGACGACCTGGTGGCCACCTGCGCGGCCTTCGCGCACGGCCTGGTCGTCCAGGCGCTCTTCGACCCGGCGGCGTTTCCGGCCCACCGGCAGGTGGCCCTGCTCGACCGCTTTCTCGCCGACCTGATTCCGGCCTGACCGAATCCCGGCCGCCGGCCGGCCGGAGGACTTCCGGAAGTTGTTGTGGGCCATCCGGCCGCGCCCTAAACTCCGATTCGGACCGCCTTGATTCGCGGTCGTCTATCTCGTCTCCGAGGGTCCGGGCCGCCGTCGAAGGCGCCTCGCCGGCGAGCACGCCGCGGGCGCACCTGCCCTGCGCGGCGTCCCCACCACCTCAGGAGATGCCATGCTGCCCAGAAGGAGAAGACTCAGACTGCTCGGCGCCGCCGTGGCCGCCGCCGGGCTGGCCGCCCTGGCGGCACTCACCGCCCCCGGCCCCGCCACGGCCGCCGCGCTGACCGAGGTCACCAACTTCGGCGCCAACCCGAGCAACCTGCGTATGTACCTGTACGTCCCGGACACCGTCGCGGCGCGGCCCGGCCTGCTCGTGGTCAACCACTACTGCACCGGGTCCGGGCCGGCCATGTACTCCGGCACCCAGTTCGCGGCCCTGGCCGACCGGTACGGCTACCTTGTCGTCTACCCGTCGGTGACCCGCAGCAGCCAGTGCTTCGACGTCTCCTCGCCCCAGGCGCTGCGCCGCGACGGCGGCAGCGACCCGGTCGGCATCAAGTCGATGGTCGACCACGTCCGGCAGCGGTACCCCGTCGACCCGAACCGGATCTTCGCCACCGGCGTCTCCTCGGGCGCCATGATGACCAACGTGCTGCTCGGGCTCTACCCGGACGTGTTCAGCGCGGGCGCGGCCTTCGCCGGAGTACCCTTCGGCTGCTTCGCCACCACCAACGGCTCGGAGTGGAACAGCGAGTGCGCCAACGGCCAGGTCGTGAAGACCCCGCAGCAGTGGGGTGACCTGGTCCGCAACGCGTACCCGGGGTACAGCGGGCGGCGGCCCCGGATGCAGCTCTGGCACGGGACCAACGACGAGACCCTGCGCTACCCGAACTTCACCGAAGAGATCAAGCAGTGGACCGACGTGAACGGGTTGGGTCAGACGCCGACGTACACCGACAGCCCGCAGGCCGGCTACACCCGCACCCGCTACGGCGGCGCCGGCGGCACCGCGACGGTCGAGGCGATCAGCATGCAGGGCGTCTCGCACAACCTGCCGGTCGACGCGGCCCAGGCCGTGCGGTTCTTCGGTCTGGACACCACGACGCCGCCGACCAGTCCGCCGCCCACCAGCCCGCCGCCGACGAGCCCCCCGCCCACGACGCCGCCGCCGAGCACGCCGCCGCCGTCCGGCGGGTGCCGGGTCGCGTACGGGGTGAACGCGTGGAACACCGGGCTCACGGCGTCCGTGACGATCACCAACACGGCCGCCACGGCGGTCAACGGCTGGGCCCTCGCCTTCACCCTGCCCGGCGGGCAGAGCATCACCAACGGCTGGAACGCCACGTACGCCCCGGCCAGCGGGGCGGTGACCGCCCGCAACGTCTCCTACAACGGCACCATCGCCCCGAACGGCTCGGTGAGCATCGGTTTCCAGGCCACCCACACCGGCAACACCGGGCGGCCCACCGCCTTCACCCTCAACGGCGCCCCCTGCACCGTCACCTGACCCCGACGGCGGCGGCCGGGAGGGCGCTCCCGGCGGCCGCCCCCGCTTAGTTCCGGACTTTTCACAAGGCGCGAAAAAAGCCCTGCCCGGTGCTCCGAGGAATTGACACACGTCCCTGTCCGGAGGAAGGGTCCAGCGGAACGGCAGCCGCAACATCTTGGTAACCCGTCTGTCGTTCCGCTCCCCACCACCCCCCGCCACGGAGACGCCCATGTCACCCGTCCCGCCGCACCACAGCCCACCCCGCCCGCCGCTGCGCCGGCTGCTCGCCGTGCTGGCCGCGCTCCTCGCCACCGTGGCCCTGGTGGCACCGCCGTCCCCGGCCCGGGCCGCCGACCCGCTGCTCTCCCAGGGGCGTCCCACCACCGCCTCCTCGGTGGAGAACGCCGGCGTACCGGCCAGCAACGCCACCGACGGCAACACCGGCACCCGGTGGTCCAGCGCCTTCGGCGATCCCCAGTGGATCCAGGTCGACCTGGGCGCCACCGCCACCGTCTCCCGGGTCACCCTGGTCTGGGAGGCGGCGTACGCCCGGGCGTACCAGATCCAGACCTCCGCCGACGGCGTCACCTGGACCACCGTGTTCAGCACCGCGGCCGGTGACGGCGGCACCGACGACCTCACGGTCAGCGGCACCGGCCGCTACGTGCGGATGACCGGCACCACCCGGGCCACCGCCTACGGCTACTCGCTGTGGGAGTTCCAGGTCTACGGCGTCACCGGCGGCGGCGCCGGCTGCGACACCGCGACGAACGCGGCCCAGGGCCGCCCGGCCACCGCCTCGTCCACCGAGAACGCCGGCACCCCGGCCGGGGCGGCGGTGGACGGCAGCGCGACCACCCGGTGGGCCAGCGCGGCGAGCGATCCGCAGTGGCTCCAGGTCGACCTCGGCAGCGTCCGCACCCTCTGCCGGGTCGTGCTGAGCTGGGAGGCCGCCTACGGGCGCGCGTACCAGATCCAGACCTCGACCGACGGCGCCGCCTGGACCACCGTGTACGCCACCACCACCGGGGACGGGGGGACCGACACCCTCACCGTGAGCGGCTCCGGCCGCTACGTGCGGATGTACGGCACCGCCCGCGCCACCGGCTGGGGATACTCGCTCTGGGAGCTCACCGTGAACACCACCGGCGGCGGCACCATCCCGGGCGGCGGCTCGCTCGGGCCGAACGTCATCACCTTCGACCCGTCGATGTCCAGCGCGAGCATCCAGAGCCAGCTCGACGCGGTCTTCCGGACCCAGGAGTCCAACCAGTTCGGCACCCAGCGGTACGCCCTCATGTTCAAGCCGGGCGACTACTCGGGCATCAACGCGCAGATCGGCTTCTACACCTCGATCATGGGGCTCGGCCGGAACCCGGGCGACGTCCGGATCCACGGGGACGTCACCGTCGACGCCGGCTGGTTCAACGGCAACGCTACCCAGAACTTCTGGCGGTCGGCGTCGAACATGCAGGTGTTCCCGTCGGCCGGGTTCACCCGGTGGGCCGTCTCGCAGGCCGCGCCGTTCCGCCGGATGGACATCCAGGGCGACCTCAACCTGGCCCCGAACGGCTACGGCTGGGCCAGCGGCGGCTACATCGCGGACAGCCGGGTCACCGGCGTGGTCCAGCCGTACTCGCAGCAGCAGTGGTACACCCGGGACAGCAACGTGGGCGGCTACCTCAACGCCGTGTGGAACATGACCAACTCCGGGGTGGTCGGCGCGCCGGCCACCAGCTTCCCCAACCCGGCCTACACCACCCTGGCGCAGACCCCGGTCAGCCGCGACATCCCGTACCTCTACCTCGACGGCGGCGGTACCTACCAGGTCTTCGTCCCGTCGACCCGGACCAACGCCAGCGGCGCGTCCTGGCTGGGCGGCGCCACACCCGGCACCTCGGTGCCGCTGAGCCAGTTCTACGTCGCCAAGCCCGGCGACTCGGCCGCCACCATCAACGCGGCTCTGGCGCAGGGCCTGAACCTGCTCTTCACCCCCGGCGTCTACCCGGTGAGCCAGACCATCACGGTCACCCGTCCCGGCACCGTGGTGCTCGGCGTCGGCTACCCGACGCTGATCCCGCAGAACGGGGTCGTCCCCATGACCGTCGCCGACGTGGACGGCGTCCGGCTCGCCGGGCTGCTCTTCGACGCCGGCCCGACCAACTCGCCGGTGCTGCTCCAGGTCGGCCCGGCCGGCGCGACCGCGAGTCACGCCGCCAACCCGACCTCGATCCAGGACGTCTTCTTCCGCATCGGCGGCGCCGGCGCGGGCAAGGCCACCACGAGCCTGGTGGTCAACCAGAACGATGCGTTGATCGACCACATCTGGGCCTGGCGTGCCGACCACGGCAGCGGCGTCGGCTGGACCGTGAACACGGCCGACACGGGCTTGATCGTCAACGGCAACAACGTGACGGCGCTCGGGCTCTTCGTCGAGCACTACCAGAAGTACGAGGTGATCTGGAACGGCAACAACGGGCGGACGATCTTCTTCCAGAACGAGTTGCCGTACGACCCGCCGAGCGCGTCGGCCTGGATGAACGGCTCGCGGGTCGGCTACGCCGCGTTCAAGGTGGCCGACGCGGTCAGCACGTTCGAGGGCTGGGGGATGGGCAGCTACTGCTACTTCAACGTCGACCCCACCATCGCGGCGTACCACGGCTTCGAGGCGCCGAACCGGGCCGGCGTGCGGTTCCACAGCCTGCTCACCGTCTCGCTGGGCGGCAACGGGTCGATCACCCACGTCATCAACGACACCGGTGGCACGGCGCAGGGAACGAACACCGTCCCGGTGAACGTGGTCAGCTACCCCTGACCGGGCCCGGGGGTGGCAGGGCAGCCTGCCGCCCCCGGTTTCCCGCGCATGACGGTGGCCCCTGCGGGTACCCGACCCCGAACGGGGAAACCAGCGGGAACGGAGGAACGGGATGAAGGTCCGAAGCTCCCTGCGCGCGCTCAAGCGCAAGGCCAACTCGATCGTGGTACGCCGCCGAGGCAAGGTGTTCGTGCTCAACAAGGCGGATCCCCGGCAGAAGGCCCGGCAGGGTTGACCGAGGTGGCCGACATCCTCATCACCGGGGCCGGCAGCGGCCTCGGCCGGGGTGCCGCCCTCGGCCTGGCCCGGGCCGGCCACCACGTGATCGCCGGCGCCGAGATCTGGCCGCAGGTGCGCGACCTGCGCGCCGAGGCCGAGCGCACCGGGGTGACCCTCGACGTGATCAAGCTGGACGTGACGGACCCGGCCGACCGCGCCGCCGCCCGGCGGCACCGCGCGGACATCCTGGTGCTCAACGCCGGCGTCCAGGAGGCCGGGGCGGTGGTGGAGATCCCGATGGACCGGATCCGCCGGTCCTTCGAGGTGAACGTCTTCGCGCACGTCCAGCTCGTGCAGGACCTCGTGCCGCCGATGCTGGCGCGGGGAGCCGGCAAGGTCGTCTGGGTGTCCTCCGCGGTCGGCATCCGGACCCGGCCGTTCATCGGCGTCTACGCCGCCACCAAGCACGCCATCGAGGCGCTGGCCTGGGCCATGAAGGGCGAGCTGGAACCGCGCGGCGTCCGGGTGGCCGTCATCAACCCCGGCCCCTACCGGACCGGCTACAACGACACCGGCGTCGAGGCGATGTCCCAGTGGTGGGACTCCTCGACCGCCCTGCTGGACCGGCCCGACTTCGCCGACTTTCTGGAGCACCAGCGCGACCCGCGGGAGATGGTCGAGGAGATGGTCCGGGTGATCCCGGCCGACCACCATTCCTTCCGGACGGCCTGGCCGCAGGAGATGCGGCAACAGCTCAGGGAGTTCGAGTCGCAGGTCTGGGACGAGACGACGTGACCTCGGCCGGCGTCACCCCGCCGCCGCGCCGGTCCGGCCCGAGCAGCCGGGCGGCGGCGAACCGCACCAGCGGCCCGTAGATCCGGGCCGAGTCGGTCAGCGAGGAGAAGTGCGACGAGGCGTTGCCGGCCTGGTAGCGGGTGGCGATCGGGACCTGTTCGATCGGCAGTCCGGCCCGGGCCGCGTGCAGCAGCACGTTCATCTCGTACTCGAACCGCTCGCCGGGGACGGTCCGCAGCCAGCCGAGCAGCCCGGCCGGGTACGCCCGCAGCCCGGTCTGGGTGTCCCGCACGGGGACGCCGGTGGCCAGGCGGAACGCGGCCCGGGTCGCCACGTTGCCGAACCGGCTGCGCAGCGGCACCTCGCCGTCGAACCGGCGCACGCCCAGTGCCAACGCGCCGGTGTCGCGCATCCGGTCGGCGACCCGGACGACGTCGGGGATCAGGTGCTGCCCGTCGGCGTCCACGCACACCACGTCGCGACCCGGGTGATGGCCGGCGACGTAGCGGAAGCCGGTCTTCAGCACGATGCCCTTGCCCCGGTTGACGCGGCGCTCCAGCACGGTGGCGCCCCGGTCGCGGGCGGCCGCGAGCGCTCCGGCCGCGGTCGGGCCGCTGCCGTCGTCGACGACCACCACGTGCGCCGCGGGCAGCGCGGCGGCCAGGTCGACGACGAGCCGCGGCAGGCGGTCCCCGGGTCGGTACACCGGCACCAGCACGATCACGGAACCTCCCGGGTGGACCCGTCGCCCGCCGGCCCCGCCGTCGGGGCCGATCGACGACCGTCCTTACCCGTGACGCCGGTCGGCGAATCCCTCCCGTCAGCGGCCGAACAGGTCCGCGACGCGCTGCGCGGAGCGGGCCAGGCCGCGTTCCCGCCGCAGCAGGGCCTCCGGGCTGCGCAGGCCCAGATAGCAGACGCGGCTGGCGGCCCGGGCCACCCGCTCGCGGCCGGCGGGCACCGGGTCGGGCCCGGCCACCGGCACGTCCAGCAGCGCCGCGCCGGACAGCCCGAGCACCTTGCCGGCGAGGAACCGGATCCGGGGCAGGTGCCACGGGTGGGAGACCAGCCCGAGCGGCCGGGCCGGGGTGAAGACCTCGCCGGCGAGCAGTCCGTCCTGAACGGTGTGCGCCAGGTTCTGCAGGGTGGTCCGGGATCGCGTCTCGGCGTGCAGCCGGGCGTATCCGTCGATCCCGGCGGCGCGGGCCAGGGCGAGCATCAGCTCGGCCTCCCGGTACCCGGCGGGCGGGCCCGGCGCCCCGGCGGGGCCGTGCGGCCAGCCGCCGGTGAACACCACCCGCGCCCCGGCGGCCCGCCGGAACTCGGCGGCGTGCGCGCGGACGTACCCGATGGCCGCGCCGGCCCGGGCGGCGCTCCCGGCGCTGAGCCGGTAGCCGGCGTCGCCCGCGACCACCCCGCGTCCGAACACCAGCAGGACGGTGGCGGTCGGCGTCATCCGACCCACGGTACGCCGGGCGGGGGTCGCTCCTGGCCCGCGTCGCGCGGCGGTTCAGTCCTTGTCGGAGTCGGGCGGCCACGGCGGGACGCCCACGCCGGTGATCCGCACCCCGCCCCACGGGTCGGCCTCGGCGAGCCGGCCCCGGGCGACCCGCTCGCCGACCCGGACCTCGACGTCGCGCCGGCCGGACCGGAGCAGCCGCAGCATGCGGGGCTCCGGCTCGATCCGCCCGGCCCAGTGGTAGCGCCCGTCGACCGGCTCCCAGCGCCCGCTGGCGTGCAGCCGGACCGTGGTGCCGGCGATCTCCGCCGGACCCTGCCAGCTCACCGCTCGATCCGTTCGTGCGCGCGGGTCAGCTCGTGGGGCAGGTCGGCGCCGCGCCGGACGCCCTCGATGCCGCTCCAGAGCAGGGTGGTCAGGTAGTCGGTGAGCGCGGCCCGGCGGATCGGCTGGCCGTGCGTGGCCCACCAGTCGCCGACCGCCTGCACGAACCCGACCAGCCCGTACGCCCAGGGTTCGGCGGGGCCGGCGTCGAGCCCGAGCGCGCGCAACCGGTCGCCGATGACCCGGGCCAGGCCGGTGGCCACCTGCCGGCTCGTGCCGCTCACCACCTGCTGGATGCCGGGATGCCCGGCCTCGTGCAGCAGGAACCGGTAGAGCGTCGGCTCGGACTCGATGATGCTCAGGTAGGCGTCGATGGTGGCCTCGACCAGCGCGCGCTCCTCGCGGACCCGCTCGACGGCGGGGGCCACGGCGTCGACGACCCGGGCCGCCACCACCTCGCTGACGGCCAACCAGAGCTGCGCCTTGTCGGCGAAGTAGCGGTAGAGCACCGGCTTGCTGACCCCGGCCGTGGCGGCCACCTGATCCATGTCGACGGTCGGCCCGTGCCGCAGCAGCGCCTGCACGGCGGCTCCGATCAGCTCCTGCCGCCGCTGCTCGCGGTGGTCGGCCCAGCGGTCGCGCCGGCCGGTGCGCGCGGGTGTGGCCGGCTCCGGCGGTGTGGCCGGGCCATTGACATCGGTGGAGGTGCGTCGCATGCTACCACTCGTAACAGTTACTCGAAGTTACGTCAACCAGGAGGGGTCATGGAGGGGACGCCGGCCGGATTCCCGCGCGAGGCGGTGGCCACCCGCCTGCTCGCCGCCTCGGTGCGTACGAGCTACGACCCCGTGGTCGACATCGACTGGTCGGCGCCGCACGTCCCCGGGGCGTACTGGATGCCGCCGCAGCGCAGCAGCCTCTACGGCACCGCCCTGTGGGAGGGGATGACCGAGGAGCAGCGGATCGCGCTGACCAGGCACGAGGTGGCCAGTGTGGCCAGCGCCGGGCTGTGGTTCGAGACGATCCTCATGCAGATGCTCATCCGGCACTACTACGACGCCGACCCCACCAGCCGGCACGCCCAGTACGCGCTCACCGAGGTCGCCGACGAGTGCCGGCACTCCATCATGTTCGGTCGGCTCATCGAGGCCCTCGACTGCCCGGTCTACCGGGCCGACCCGGTCGACCACCTGCTCGGGCGCTGGCTCAAGGCCACCGCCACCGGCCCGCAGATGTACGCGGCCATCCTCATCGCCGAGGAGATGCTCGACGCGTTCCAGCGGGAGGCCATGGCCGACGAGTCGATCCAGCCGCTGATCCGGATGGTGTCCCGGATCCACGTCGTGGAGGAGGCCCGGCACGTGCGTTTCGCCCGGGACGAGCTGGCCCGTCAGGTCGAGGCCGCCGGCCCGGTCGCCCTGGGCTACGCGCGGCTGGTGATCGGGCGGGCCGCGTACTCGATCACCCGCCGCCTGGTCAATCCGCGGGCGTACGCGGCCGTCGGCATCCCGCCGGCGGACGCGGTGGCCGCGGCCCGGGCGAACCCGCACTGGCGGGCCACGCTGCGCTGGTCGGCGCAGCGCATCGCCGAGCACCTCACCGAGCTGGGCCTGATCGCCGGTCCGGGCCGGCTGCTCTGGCGCCGCGCCGGCCTCCTGGCGGACTGACCGGCGGCGGCCCCCTGAGGGAGCGCCGCCGCCGGTCGCGCCGGTCAGGACGTGGGGAAGTTGTCCGGGGTGCGGATGCGGTTGCGCATGAAGTTCCCCGAGTCGGTCAGCGGCCGCGGCGCCACCGGGAGCGCAGCCGCAGCGCGTTGCAGACGTCGAACACCCCGGAGACGTCCCAGGCCAGCTCGCCGGCCGCCCGCCGGGTCTCCGGATCGGTCACCACCCCGGCCAGGATCACCACCCGGTTCTGCACCGTGACCGTGATCTGCTGGCGCCGGGTGGTCCAGTCGATGCTCAACCGCTGCGCCACCAGGGCGGCGAGCCGCACGTCCGCGCCGTCGGGCGGGGGCCCGTCGCCGGCGAACGGGAAATCGGGGTACGGCCAGGACATCACGAGCTGCGGGCTCCTTCGGCTCGTTCGCGGCTCTCCACCGGCGCCACGGGACGGCGCCGCGCCGGACCGACCGGCGCGCCCAGCGCCCGGGCCCGGTTGTCGACGACCGCGAAGACCCCGTCCAGCCGCATCGTGTGCAACACGGTACGCACGAACCGGGACGGCGCCACCAGGCACAGCCGTCGCCCGTCGCGCCGGGTCTCCTGGTGGGCACGGACCAGCAGCCCGAGCCCGGCCGAGTCGATCACCTCGACCTCGGTGAGGTCGACAAGCACCCGGTCGCCCACTGTGGCGGCCTCCGCCAGCGCCCGGCGTACCCGATCGGCGGAGTCGGCGTCGGGGACGGCCGGCGCCCCACCCACCTCGTCGAGGTCGTCGACGCCGAGGCCGCCGCCGTGCAGGGTGGCCCGCGCGCCGCACCGGGGGCAGTGGTGCGGCCCGGACGCGAAGGGCGAGCCGACCCAGCCGTTCTCGAACACCAGCGTCCAGACCACCTCGGCGTCCGGCAGGATGCAGCCGGTGCCCGTGACGCTGTCACCACAGCCGTCGCAGATGAGCAGCATCAGGTGCTCCGCGGGTACGACCGTCACAATCCCTCCTTCCGCCGCGCGCCCGGTCGGGGCGGCGGTTCCCTTCCGGGCGCCGGACGCCCGGCGGCCAGCGCCGCGAGGACGACCGCGACGGCGGCGAACCCGGACTGCACGACCAGCGGCCACACCGCCGGCCCGCCGGGACCGGCGTCCACCAGGCCCACGACGATCGCGCCGAGCAGCGCGGCGGCCACCCCGAGCGCGAGGGTCAGCCACACCGGCGCGGCCGTGCGTCCGGGCACGACCAGGCGACCCACCGTGCCGACGGCGAGCCCGACGACGAGCGCCCCGACCAGCGTGCTGCCGTTCACGGTTCCTCCCTCGCCGCCCGCGACTGTCCGGTCCGGCTCCCACCCTGCGCACCGACCGTGGAGGGCGCCGCGCGGTTGTGTGACAGTTCCATGACAAAAGCTGGGAACGGCTGACGCGGTTGGGCGGCCCGGGGGCGGGCCGTCATGATGCGCATATGACGGCCGTACTGGTGATCGAGGACGACGACCGCATCCGGCTCGCGCTGCTGCTCGCCCTGGAGGAGGAGGGCTATTCCGCGTCCGGGGCGGCCACCGCGGAGGAGGGGCTGCGCCGGCAGCGCGAGGACCCGGCCGACCACGTGCTGGTCGACCTCATGCTGCCCGGCCTCGACGGGTTCGAGTGCATCCGCCGGCTGCGCCGCGACGACGACGTCCCGATCGTGGTGGTCAGCGCCCGCGACGACACCCACGACATCGTGGCCGCGCTCGAGGCCGGCGCCGACGACTACGTGGTCAAGCCCGTGGCGATCAAGGAGCTGTCCGCCCGGCTGCGGGCCCTGCGCCGGCGCGGCCGGGTCGTGACGGACGCCGTCCCGGCCCAGGTCTTCGGCGACCTGGAGATCAGCGCCGAGGCCGGCGAGGTCCGCCGCGCGGGCCGGCCCGTCGCGGTCACCCGCACCGAGTTCCGGCTGCTCTGCGAGCTGGCCGAACACGCCGGCCGGGTGCTGTCCCGGCAGCAGCTGCTGCGCCGGGTCTGGGGGTACGAGACCGGCGACGAGCGGCTGGTCGACGTGCACGTGGGGCGGCTGCGACAGAAGATCGAGCCGGACCCGGCCAACCCGCGGCACCTGGTCACCCTCCGCGGCCTCGGCTACAAGCTCCAGCGATGACCCGCCTCGGACTGCGCGCCCGCGTCACCGCCGCGTTCGCCGTCGGCGCGTTGCTGCTCGCCGCCGTGATGGCCCTCTTCTCGTACGACCTGACCCGCCGCTCGCTGCTCGACGAGCGGGAGCGCGCGGCCGTCCGGGCCGCCTACTACGACGCCGCAGTGGTCCGCTCCGGGCTGGACACCGGGACCCCGGACGTGGTGGCGGTGCTGCGCTCGCTGGACACCGGCAGCAGCCGCCGCCCGCTGCTGCACCTGCGCGACGGCTGGTACGCCCGCACCGCCGACGTCGGGGCCGGCTCGGTTCCGGTGGAGCTGCAACGCCTGGTCGCGGACGGCCAGCCGGCCGTGCAGCGGGTCCGCCTCGACGGGCAGCCGACGCTGCTGGTCGGCGTCCCGCTCTCCGGTGAGCGGGGCTACTACGAGCTGACCTCGTTGCGTGAGGTCGAGGGGACCTTCCAGGTGGTCGGGCTGGCGCTGACCGCGGTGGCCATCATGGTGGCCGGGGCCGGCGCGGCTCTCGGCTGGTACGCGACCCGGCACAGCGTCCGGCCGCTCACCGCGGTCGCCGACGCCGCCGAGCGGATCGCGGCCGGCGACTTCGCCACCCGGCTCGACCCCACCACCGACCCGGACCTCACCCGGCTCTCCACCTCGTTCAACCACATGGTCGACCAGTTGGTGCGGCGGATCGAGCGGGACCGCCGGTTCGCCGCCGACGTGAGCCACGAGCTGCGCTCCCCGTTGCAGACCCTGGCCGCCGCCGCGAGCGTGCTGACCCGCCGCCGGGAGCACCAGGACACGCGGACCGCGACCGCTGCGGGACTGGTCGCCGACGAGGTAGCCCGGTTCCAGCGCCTCGTGGACGACCTGATCCAGCTGGCCCGCACCGAGCAGCCCGCGCACCGCGACACGGTCGACGTGGCCGCGCTGGCCCGCGCCGCCTGCCGCGAGCGGGCGCTGCCGGAGAGCCTCGTCGAGATGGTCGACGGCACCCCGGCCCGGTGGCGGGTCGACCGGCGCCGGGTCGAGCAGATCCTGCTGAACCTGCTCGACAACGCCGTGCGCTACGGCGGCGGCCCGGTCGCCGTACGCCTCGGGATGCACGACGGGATCGGCGTCCTGGAGGTCGACGACGAGGGACCGGGCGTGCCGGAAACCGATCGGGAGGTCATCTTCGACCGCTTCGTCCGTGGCCGGGCCGCGCACGCCCGGGCCGGCACCGACGGCACCGGCCTCGGTCTCGCCCTGGTGGCCCAGCACGCCGCCGCGCACGGCGGGCACGCGGTCGTGGTGGACCGGGAGCCGGGCGCCCGGTTCCGGGTCGAGCTGCCGGGGGCGGGCGCATGACCCGGCGGCTGCTCCCGGTGCTGGTCGCCGCGGCCCTGCTGGGCGGCTGCGGCGTGCCGGTCGACGACGAGCCCCGCCCGGTGCGGCCGCCGGCCGGCGGCTTCCCGACCCCGGCGGGCACGGCGACGGCCGAGCCGGACGGGCGGGTGGACGAGCCGCTGTGCTTCGTCCGGGGCGACGGGCTGGCGGCGGTCACCCGCCGGGTCGACGGCCTGCCGGAGGTGGACACCCACCTGCAACACCTGCTGGCCGGGCCGGACGGCGCCGAGCGGGGCCGCGGGCTGGCCACCGCCCTGCCCGGCACGGTCGCGGTGGCCGGCGCCACCCTGGCCGGCGCCGTGGTGACCGTCGACGTGCGCCAGGCGGGCGAGGAGACCGGCCGCAACGACGAGGTCCTCGCCTTCGGGCAGATCGTCTGCACGCTGACCCAGCGCCCCGACGTGGACAGCGTCGCGTTCCGCCGGGACGGGCAGCCGCTGGAGGTGCCCCGGGCCGACGGGAACGTGTCGTCGCTCCCACTCACCGCCGCCGACTACCGGCCGCTGCTGGACCGCTGACCGCCCAAGTGAGGCGCATCGCCAGGCATTTGTCCGCTTCTGAGGGAAATCTCCATCGTCCGTTCGGTTGATCGGACGGCAGACTTTGGTCTAGGGTGACTGGCACGACCGGTGCTCGGGAGGCACCCGTTCTCCTCAGGACAGGAAGGGCAGCATGACCACGATGACCATCGCGCCGACCACGACCGGCGAGGTGCACCGCACGGCGGTGACCGGCGAGGAGACCCGGGCCAGCGAGCTGATCGCCGCCCTGGCCGAGCTGCCCGAGGGCCACCCGGGGCGGCCGGCCCTGCGCAACCAGGTCATCGAGGCGTGGCTGCCGCTGGCCAACCACCTCGCCGCCCGCTACAGCGGCCGCGGCGAGCCGGCCGGCGACCTGGCCCAGACCGCGGCCCTCGGCCTGATCAAGGCCGTGGACCGGTTCGACGCCTCCCGGGGCGTGGACTTCGCCGGCTTCGCCATCCCGACCATCCTGGGTGAGATCAAGCGGCACTTCCGTGACCGCACCTGGAACATCCGGGTCCCGCGCCGCCTCCAGGAGCTGCGGCTGCGCATCTCCGAGGCCAACAGCACGCTGACCCAGACCCTCAACCGTGCCCCGACGGTCGCCGACATCGCCAGCCACCTCGACGTCACCGAGGAAGAGGTGCTCGAGGGCCTGGAGGGCGCCCGCGCCTACAACGCCGTCTCGCTCTCCACCCCGATCGGTGACGGCGACAGCGCCACCGAGCTGGGCGACACCATCGGCACCGAGGACAACGAGTACGAGCTGGCCGAGCTGCGCGCCTCCCTCGGCCCGGCGCTCGCCACCCTCGACGAGCGTGAGCAGAAGATCCTCACCCTGCGCTTCTACGGCAACCTGACCCAGAGCGAGATCGCCGTCCGGGTCGGCGTGTCCCAGATGCACGTGTCCCGGCTGCTCGCCCGCGCGCTGACCAAGCTGCGGGGCCAGCTCACCGAGGCCTGATCCGTCCCGGGCGGTCCGCCGCCCGGCCGTTCACCACCCGGTCCGACGCGAGCGCTGCCGCCTCGCCCCGGGCTCACGCACCGCCACCGACTCCCCTCGGTGGCGGTGCGTTTCCCTCTTTCACGCCTCGCCCGTGCACCGTGCCCGGCGCGGGTCTGTGCATACTTGCGCGGTTGCAATCGTTGCCGGGGAGCACCCGGCTGTCCCGGAGGCGGTAGTGGTGGTCGACCAGACGATCCCGCGGCGACGCGAAACGACCCCGGCGGCCGGTGCCCCGGTGGCCGACCCGGGCCTGCGGCAGCTGCTGGCCGGTCTCACCGCGGTCCGGGACGGCGACTTCGGCACCCGCCTGCCCGAGGACGCCGACGGGCTGCTCGGGGAGATCGCCACCGTCTTCAACGGCATGGTCGACCAGCTGTCGCTGTTCACCTCCGAGGTGACCCGGGTGGCCCGGGAGGTCGGCACCGAGGGTCAGCTCGGCGGCCAGGCCGACGTGCCGGGCGTCTCGGGCACGTGGAAGGACCTGACCGATTCGGTCAACGCGATGGCCGGCAACCTGACCGACCAGGTGCGTGACATCGCCGAGGTGGCCACGGCGGTGGCCCGGGGCGACCTGTCGCAGAAGATCACCGTCGACGTGCGCGGCGAGATCCTGGAGCTGAAGGTCACCATCAACACGATGGTGGACCAGCTCTCGTCGTTCGCCGACGAGGTGACCCGGGTGGCCCGGGAGGTCGGCAGCGAGGGCCGCCTGGGCGGCCAGGCCGAGGTGCCCGGCGTCGCCGGCACCTGGCGCGACCTGACCGACTCGGTGAACTTCATGGCCGGCAACCTGACCAGCCAGGTGCGCAACATCGCCCAGGTGACCACGGCCGTGGCCCGGGGCGACCTGTCCCAGAAGATCACCGTCGACGCCCGGGGCGAGATCCTGGAGCTCAAGAGCACCATCAACACGATGGTGGACCAGCTCTCGTCGTTCGCCGACGAGGTGACCCGGGTGGCCCGGGAGGTCGGCACCGACGGCCGGCTCGGCGGGCAGGCCCAGGTCAGCGGCGTCGCCGGCACCTGGCGCGACCTGACCGACTCGGTGAACTCGATGGCCGTCAACCTCACCGACCAGGTGCGCAGCATCGCCCAGGTGGCCACGGCGGTCGCCCGGGGCGACCTGTCCCAGAAGATCACCGTCACCGCGCACGGCGAGATCCTGGAGCTGAAGAACACGATCAACACGATGGTGGACCAGCTCTCGTCGTTCGCCGACGAGGTGACCCGGGTGGCCCGCGAGGTGGGCACCGAGGGCCGCCTCGGCGGCCAGGCCGACGTCAAGGGCGTCTCCGGCACCTGGAAGGACCTCACCGAGTCGGTGAATGTCATGGCGGACAACCTCACCGCCCAGGTTCGCAGCATCGCCGAGGTCACCACCGCGGTCGCCAAGGGCGATCTGACGCAGAAGATCCGGGTTGACGCCCGGGGCGAGATCCTCGCCCTGAAGGAGACCATCAACACGATGGTCGACCAGCTCTCCGCGTTCGCCGACGAGGTGACCCGGGTGGCCCGCGAGGTGGGCACCGAGGGCCGGCTCGGCGGTCAGGCCCGGGTCTCCAATGTGGCCGGCACCTGGAAGGACCTGACCGACAACGTCAACGAGATGGCGAACAACCTGACCAACCAGGTGCGCTCCATCGCGCTGGTCGCCACCGCGGTCGCCCAGGGCGACCTGAGCCGGCAGATCACGGTCGAGGCCAAGGGTGAGGTCGCCGTGCTCGCCCAGACCATCAACACGATGGTGGACCAGCTGAGCGCGTTCGCCGACGAGGTGACCCGGGTGGCCCGCGAGGTCGGCACCGAGGGGCAGCTGGGCGGTCAGGCCCGGGTGCCGAACGTGGCCGGCACCTGGAAGGACCTGACCGACAACGTCAACTCGATGGCGAACAACCTCACCGGCCAGGTGCGCAACATCGCCCAGGTCACCACCGCGGTGGCGCAGGGCGACCTCACCAAGAAGATCGACGTGGACGCCCGCGGCGAGATCCTGGAACTCAAGACCACGATCAACACGATGGTCGACCAGCTCTCCAGCTTCGCGGCCGAGGTCACCCGGGTGGCCCGGGAGGTCGGCAGCGAGGGCCGCCTCGGCGGCCAGGCCGAGGTCGAGGGCGTCTCCGGCACCTGGAAGCGGCTCACCGAGAACGTCAACGAGCTGGCTGGGAACCTCACTCGGCAGGTGCGGGCCATCGCCGAGGTGACCAGCGCGGTCGCCACCGGCGACCTGACCCGCTCGATCACGGTCGACGCCTCCGGCGAGGTCGCCGAACTGAAGGACAACATCAACTCCATGGTGGAGTCGCTGCGCGAGACCACCCGGACAAACCAGGAACAGGACTGGCTCAAGACCAACCTGGCCCGGATCTCCGGCCTCATGCAGGGCCACCGGGACCTGGAGGTGGTCGCCGGCCTGGTGATGAACGAGCTGGCCCCGCTGGTCTCCGCGCAGCTCGGCACGTTCCTGCTGGTCGACGACACCGCTGACAGCCGGGGCCTGCGGGTGGTCGGCGGCTACGGCCACGACGCCACCCGCCGCCGGTACGCCCTCGGCGACTCCCTGGTGGGGCAGGCCGCGCTGAGCAAGCGGGCCATCGTGGTGGACGCCGTGCCGGCCGACTACGTCACCGTCTCGTCCAGCCTGGGCGCGGCCGTGCCGCTGCACCTGGTGGTGCTGCCGATCCTCTTCGAGGACCAGGTTCTCGGTGTCATCGAGCTGGCCAGCATGGGCCGGTTCACCGACGTCCAGCGGGACTTCCTGGAGCAGCTCACCGAGACCATCGGCGTCAACGTCAACACCATCGTCGCCAACGCCCGCACCGACGTGCTGCTGACCGAGTCGCAGCGGCTGGCGGCCGAGCTCCAGGCCCGCTCCGAGGAGCTGCAGGCCCGCTCCGAGGAACTCCAGAGCTCCAACGCCGAGCTGGAGGAGAAGGCCGCCCTGCTGGCCCGGCAGAACCACGACATCGAGACGAAGAACTCCGAGATCGAGCAGGCCCGCCAGGAGCTGGAGGCCCGCGCCCAGCAGCTCGCGCTCGCCTCGAAGTACAAGTCGGAATTCCTCGCCAACATGAGCCACGAGCTGCGTACGCCGCTGAACTCGCTGCTCATCCTGGCGCAGCTGCTGGCCCAGAACCCCAACCGCAACCTCACCCCGAAGCAGGTGGAGTACGCCACCGTCATCCACTCGGCCGGCGCCGACCTGCTCCAGCTCATCAACGACATCCTCGACCTGTCGAAGGTCGAGGCCGGCAAGATGGACATCAACCCGGAGACGTTCGAGCTGTCCACCCTGCGCGACTACGTCGACGCCACGTTCCGCCCGCTCACCACGCCGCGCGGGCTGGAGCTGGAGCTGCTCACCGGCCCGGACGTGCCGGCCCGGCTGCACACCGACGAGCAGCGGCTGCGGCAGGTGCTGCGCAACCTGGTCTCCAACGCGGTCAAGTTCACCGAGAAGGGCCGGGTGCAGCTGCGCATCGAGCAGGCCCGCCCGGACGAGCTGCCGGCCGGGATGCCGCCGGCGGAGACGGTCATCGCGTTCCGCGTGGTCGACACCGGCATCGGCATCGCCGAGCAGCACCTGACCGCCATCTTCGACGCGTTCCAGCAGGCCGACGGCACCACCAGCCGGCGCTACGGCGGCACCGGCCTGGGCCTGTCCATCAGCCGGGAGATCGCCCGGCTGCTCGGCGGGCAGATCACCGCGGAAAGTGTCCTCGGCCAGGGCAGCACCTTCACCCTCTACCTGCCCGCCACGGCCACCGCGCCGCTGCCCGAGACCGGCCCCGGCGCTCCGGCCCTGACGGCGGCACCGCTGGAGTCGGACGCCCAGCGCTGGGTGGAGCAGCAGCAGCGGCGGGTGCTGGTGCTCGAACCGCACGAGAAGGGGCTGCTCACCCTGCTGGCGCGCGGGGTGGCCGCGGAGATCGGCGGCCCGGTCGAGCTGTCGACCGCGCTGGACGTCGAGGCGGCCGTCGACGCGCTCGCCCGGCACCGCCACCACCTGCTCGTCGTGCAGCTCGACGCGGGCGACGAGCGCGGCACCGCGCTGCTCAGGGCGCTGCACGAGCACCCGGGCCTGCGCGGCCTGCCGGTGCTCGCGTACCACGGGCAGCCGCTCGCGGCGGGGCAGGACAGTCTGCTCCACGGCATGGCCACGGACCGCCCGCTGGAGATCCTCGGCAGCCTCGACGAGCTTCGGGAGCGGATCGTGCTGCACCTGACGGCGGACGCCCCGGAGCGGGTGCCGTCGTTCACGGCGCCGGCCGTGGACCGCACCCCGGTCGCTGGCCCGGTGGTCCGGGAGCTGTCCGGCCGCAAGGTGCTCGTGGTGGACGACGACGCCCGCAACGTCTTCGCCCTGACCAACATCCTCGAACTGCACGGCATGGACGTGGTCTACGCGGAGAACGGGCGCAAGGGCATCGAGACGCTGATGCGGCACGACGACATCGACCTGGTGCTGATGGACGTGATGATGCCCGAGATGGACGGGTACGCGGCCACCGCCGCGATCCGCGCCATGCCCCGCTACGCGGACCTGCCGATCATCGCGGTGACCGCGAAGGCGATGCACGGGGACCGGGAGAAGAGCATCTCCTCGGGCGCCAGCGACTACGTCACCAAGCCGGTGGATGCGGAAGACCTCCTCACCTGCATCCACCGCTGGCTGACCAGCTGACCCACCATCCGCGGGTTCGGGGTTCGAGTCCCGGACGACGCCTCGATCAAGGCCCTGGCCTGGCGCTACTCCCAGGTCAGGGCGGCGACGCAGACAGCACCGAGACCGATCGTGCGGACCCGCCTTTCACCCTCGGTGGTCCGACTTCTCGCCTGCCGCCTGCACGCGGAACGCGGGGTACTGCGCCGCGATGGCCGCGAACTCGGCCAGGGGTGCGTGCCGGTCGACGGGGACGTGCGGCCGGGCTCCCGGTACCGTCGCCAGGTACCGCTTGAGGATCGGTGGGCGCTCGTCGACCGGCACCTCGACCAGTCGGCAGGCCCGGGCCCGCCCGTGCCGGATGGTCACCAGCCCGTCGGCCGCCCGTACGTTGCGGACCCAGTTGCAGTTCTCGCCCAGCATCGATACCAGATACCATTCGCCCCGCCAGTCGGCCATGCCCAGCGGGAAGCGGGTCAGCCGTCGGCTGCGGCGTCCGGCGACCTCCAGTGTCACCCAGCGCCGGGGTAGCAGGCCGGCACCGTGCACGGCCGCCCACACCCGGGCGAACCGGCGGGCCGCCGCGTTGCCGCGGCCTCCCGCGTACATCGCGCGAACGGCGTTCTCGGACAACGGCCAGCTCCCCAGCTTCGCCACCACGTCCTCCTTCGACCGGTCCGGCTCAAGCTTCAGGGTCGGCGATCCAGGGCGGGAAATGCAGGGCACAAGGTCCCGATCACCCCGACCGTTCATCCTCGGTACCTCGATGGTGCTGACCTGCGGGGGCAACCGCCTCCGCGGGCTCAAGGCGTCATTCGACCATCATGGTCGACAACGTGCGGAGCTTCGCCCTCGCCGTGCAGGCGGCGCTGCGCGACTGGATCCGCCTCGGTGCTGGTGGAGCGCTCGGGGTGATCAGCCGCCCCTGGCCGGACGGAGGCGGCCCGCCGGGCAGATCGCCCGCCGGGCCGCTCCGGAAGGGATCAGCTCACCACGGCGTCGGGGCTGGCGGCGGCACCACCGGGGGGCGGTCGTCGCAGGTGATGGTGTTGGGCAGCAGCCAGGGGGCGAGCCAGCCGCCGTCGTTGCCGCCGAGGTCGGTGAGGGTGAACTCCGACCCGGCCGGGGTGAAGTGGAACGACCCGCAGTTGTTGACCCCGACCGCGCCGACGTTGCGCGCGTCCACGTCGGCGAAGGAGGCGGAGCCGGCGGTGCGGGCGCTCACCACCGAGGTGCCGGTGCCGTCGACCCGGATGTCCCGGAAGTGGACGCTGTCGATCGAGACCGTGTCCTTCACCGGCCAGTCGCTGACCAGCATGATCGCGTTGTAGGTGTTGTCGAGGTAGTGGTCGCCGACCACCTGGATGTCGGCGTCGATGCTGCGGTCCAGCGCGTAGAACCAGATCGCGCCGAGGCCGATGTTCCAGTTCAGGTCGTACGTGCCGGCCCGGACCGTGGTGTTGCCGGTGATCCGGAGCTGGCCGGCGAAGGGTTCGGCACCGAACCGGGAGCCGATCTGGATGGCGCTGCCCTCGCGGACCGGGTCGGCGATCAGGTTGTGCGAGACGGTGAGGTCGCTGCCGCCGTAGAGGGCGATGCCGTTGGCCAGCACGGGGGACTGCACGGTGTTGTGGTCGAAGGTGTTGTGCGCGTTGCTGGTCCGCTCCGACCACATGGCCAGGGCGTCGTCGCCGGTGTTGCGGATGAAGCTGTGCGAGATGGAGGAGTGCGTGACGCCGGTGTGGAAGTTGAGCCCGTCGGCGATCTGGTCGGCGATGACCGTGCCGGTCACCCGCAGGTCGGTCATCGGGCCGTCGAACCACAGGCCGACCTTGGTGTGGTGCAGGTAGAGGCCGTCGACGGTGGAGTGGTTGAGCGCCCCGCCGATGCCGTTGACCTGGTCGGTGTCGATGCGTTCCCGCACGTCGCCCTCGATGGCGAAGCCGGAGAGGTGCACGTCGCTGCTGCCGCCGTCGGCGGCGTCGCGGCCGTAGAAGCCGACGCCGGTGTGCACCGAGCCGTCGGGTGCCGGGGTGTCCAGGGCGACCTCGCGGCCCTTGACGATCGTGTACCAGCTGCCGGCGCCCGCGATCGTCACGTCGTCCACGGTGATGTGCCGGTTCACCTGGTAGGTGCCCGGCGGCAGGTACAGCGTGCGGTCGGCCCGGCGGGCGTACGCGACGGCCCGGTCGAACGCGTCGGCGGACTCCCGGCGGCCGGTCGGGTCGGCGCCGAAGGCCAGCACGTTCACGGCGTGGGGCAGCACCCGGGGCGGAGCGACGAGGTGCGCGTCGAGCAGGTCGATCACCGTCCACGCGGCGGCCGTGCCGGTCGGCGCGGTCAGCCGGACCACCTCGCCGGCCCGGTGGGTGCGTCCCAGCAGCAGGCGCTGCTCGTCGTAGAAGTGGTGTGGCCGGAACGGCTTGCTGATGGTGGGCGCGGGCGTGGTGGCCGCCGGCACGCACGAGCACTCGGTGATCCACCAGTCCGGGTGGAGCAGGTCGGCGCCGGGGTCGTTGGTGAACGGGTACTGGTTGTAGAGCCAGGCGTACTGGGAGGTGAGGGTCATGGTGCGGGCCGGTCCGCGGCCGACGGTGACGCGCAGCGGCGCGGTGATCCCGCCGCCGCCGGGGGCGTCGGGGATGCTGTACCGGACGGTGAGCGCGTTGGCCGCCCGCGGGAGCGTGAACTCGACGTACTGGCCGGGGGAGAGGCGGACCGCCCGCCGCCCGGACGCCTCGCCGGCGAGGGTGTAGGCGGCGCGGTCCGGGCCGATGACCGTGCCGGTGGTCCGGGCGTGCTCGGCCTCCTGCTCGACGAAGTCCACGTTGGCGCCCCGGCCGGTGACCAGCGCCGGGTCGAGCCCGGCCCGGGTGATCACCGGCGTCGGGCCGGTGCGGCCGGCCGCCAGGGCGGCGCTGCCGGACGGTACGGCCAGCGCGACGGCGGTGGCCGCCACCGCGAGGATCCTGGCGATCGGCACGGCCGGGCGCCGGCCCGCCGCGCCTTCCACGCTCCGCTGCATCGGGCTACCCACTTTCACCGGGGGACGGGGGAGACGGTGGTGGCGTCGGCGCGGCTGGGACGCGCCCGCCGAGAAGTGCCTCATGTTATTCCGGGCCTTTGTCAATATTCAAGCTTCTGTTTGTTCGAATCTTTCCGGGCCTCGCAGCCACCCCGGACCCGTCCGCGTGGCCCTCCGGCGACCCGGACCAGGCGGATCCGCCACCAGCCCTTGTTCATTTCTTGCAAGAACACGACGTAGGATTGCGGCCGTGACGAAACGGTTGACGGAGGTGGCCCGCAAGGCGGGCGTCAGCGAGGCCACCGTGAGCCGGGTGCTCAACGGGCGCGGGGGCGTGTCCGAGGCGACCCGGACCGCGGTGCTCACCGCGCTCGACGTGCTCGGCTACGAGCGCCCGACCAAGCTGCGCGGCGAGCGGGCCCGGCTGGTCGGCCTGGTCCTGCCCGAGCTGCAGAACCCGATCTTCCCGGCGCTCGCCGAGGTGGTGACCGGCTCCCTCGCGCAACGAGGCTTCACCCCGGCGCTCTGTGCCCGCACGATCGGCGGCGTGTCCGAGTCGGACTACGTCGAGATGCTCCTCGACCACCAGGTGTCCGGCGTGATCTTCGCGGGCGGGTCGTACGCCCTGGCCGACGCCACGCACGAGCACTACCGCCGGCTGACCGACCGGGGCCTGCCCGTGGTGCTGGTCAACGCCGGCGTCGACGAGCTGGGCTTCCCCCGGGTCTCCACCGACGACGCGGTGGCCGTCGAGCAGGCGTACGGGCACCTGCGCTCGCTCGGGCACGAGCGCATCGGCATGGTGCTCGGTCCGGAGGGGCACGTCCCGTCCCGGCGGAAGCTGGCCGCGATGATCCAGGCGGCGGGCTGGGCCGACGACACCGCGTACGTCGAGCGCTCCAGCTTCTCCATGGAGGGGGCGCGGGTCGCGGCGAGCAAGCTGATCGAGCGGGGCGTCACCGGCGTCATCTGCGCCAGCGACGTGTTGGCCCTGGGCACCATCCGGGCGGCGCGGCGGCTGGGCCGTGCGGTGCCCACCGACGTGTCGGTGGTGGGCTTCGACGATTCCGCGTTCATGACCTGCACGGACCCGCCGTTGACCACTGTCCGGCAGCCCATCGAGACCATGGGGCAGGCCGCCGTGGACCTGCTGGTGACCCAGATCGAGGGGGCCGGCGTGCTGCGCGACGAGCTGCTGTTCGAGCCCGAACTCGTGGTGCGTGGTTCCACCGCGCCCGCCCCCGGTCGCTGACCATCGCGCCGGGTGCCGAGCGCGCGCCCGACGGCGTACCGCCTGCCTGACCTTCTGACGACGCTCCGGCCGTCGACCGCTGAACCGCGGTCGGCGGCCGTTCTCGTTGTCGCCCGCCGAGCTCGGGACCGACAAGCTGTCGACATCTGTCGTCACAAAGTCGTGTCCTTTCACGGCACGATCGAAACCTTGCCGCAATGAGTCGGTCTCGCTACAGTGACTCCACTCACACCGGCCCCGACGTCGGGCGGTGGCGATCACGGCAAACCAAGCGAAGGCCATGGATACACCCGTTCCCCGAAGGGATGGACAGATGTCCGTACCGCAGTACCGGAAGGCTGCGGCGATAGCGCTCGTGGCCGGCCTGGGGCTCAGCCTGGCGGCTTGCTCCACGAAGAGCGACGACGCGGCGAAGGACGCCAGCGGCAAGGTCACCATCACCGTCGACTGCCAGCCGGTCGGCGCCCAGAAAGAGCTGCTGAAGAACTGGAACGACGACGTAGCCGAGTTCCAGCGGCAGAACCCGAACATCGTCATCAAGAGCGTCAGCGTCGGCGAGCAGTGCAACAACCCGCCGGACTTCACCGCCCGCCTCGCCGGCGGCACGGTGACCGACGTGTTCTACGGGTACATGACCGATCTCCAGCAGGTGCTGGACTCCGGTCAGGCCATGGACGTCACGGAGTACGCCAACAAGGACACGATCCCGACCTGGGACAGCGTCGACCCGGCGCTCAAGGGGGTCTTCACCGACGGCGGCAAGCTCTACGCCGTCCCGGTGAAGAACTACTCGATGGGCCTGGTCTACAACAAGGTGCTGTTCCAGCGGGCCGGCCTCGACGTGAACAACCCGCCCAAGACCTGGGCGGAGGTCCGGGCGGCGGCCAAGAAGATCTCCGCCCTGGGCAACGGCATCGCCGGCTACTCCGAGTACAGCGCCGGCAACACCGGCGGCTGGCACTTCACCTCCCTGCTCTACTCCCAGGGCGGTCAGGTGCTGACCGAGGACGGCAAGAAGGCCGACTTCAACAACGCGATGGGCAAGCAGGTCCTGCAGAACCTCAAGGACATGCGGTACGGCGACAACAGCATGGGCAGCCGCCAGCTGCTCCAGTGGGGTGACCTGCTGACCAACGCCGGCGCAGGCAAGGTCGGCATGTTCATCGGCGCCCCGGACGCCACCCAGGCGATCGTCAGCCAGTTCCAGGGCAAGTTCCAGGACTGGGCCATGGGCCCGCTTCCCGGCCAGGACGGTGCCGCGAAGGCGACGCTCGGTGGCGGCGAGGGCTACTTCTTCAAGAAGGGCCTGACCCCCGAGCAGGTCAAGGCCGGTCTGAAGTGGGTCGCCTACCAGAAGTTGATGCCGGGCAAGGGCCAGTTCGACTACGTCCGGGCCAAGCCGCAGAACTACCCGGTGGGTCTGCCCCAGCCGCTGCTGTTCGCCAACGGGAGTGACGCGCAGAAGAAGGAGCTGGAGCTGCGCAAGGCGAACGCCAACGTCGACACGGCGAACTTTGCGATCTTCGAGGCGAACCCGGTCCCGATCAAGGGCGAGCCCCGCAACGCCCAGGCGATCTACGCGGTGCTCGACGCGGCGATGTCCGGGGTTCTGACGAACCCGAACGCGAACATCGACGCGCTGCTCAAGACGGCCGAAGAAAAGGTCAACCAGCTGCTGGCCGCCGGCAGCTGAGCCGACCGGTGTGGGGGCCGGCGCGCCGGCCCCCACACCCCGCCCCGTCCCGTCCGGTCACCGACGTCCGCAGGAGAAGCCTTGGCGATCATCACCGTCCCGGGTACCACCAGGAAACCGGGTCGCCCCGAGCCGCCGTACCCGTCGAGCCGCCGCCGGGCGAGCCTCGGCCGCAAGGTACGGGACAACCTCACCGGGCACACGTTCCTGATCGGCGCGCTCGTCTGCTTCGCCGTCTTCTCCTGGTACCCGATGGTCCGCGGCATCGTGATGAGCTTCCAGCGCACCCGCAGGGGTGAGACCACCTGGGTGGGCTGGGACAACTACACCCGCATCATCGCCGACCCGAGCTTCTGGACCGCCTGGAAGAACACGTTCTACTTCACGTTCCTCGCGCTGGTCCTCGGGTACGCGGTGCCGTTCTTCGTGGCCATCCTGCTCAACGAGTTCCGCCACGCCCGAGGCTACCTGCGGATCCTGGTCTACCTGCCGGTCATGCTGCCGCCCGCGTCGGCGCTCTTCCTCTTCAAGTTCTACGCCTACGACCCCAGCGAGGCGGGCCTGTTCAACGCGATCCTCGCGGCGCTGCACCTGCCGACCTCGGAGTGGATGCAGTCACCCGGGATGACCATGCCGGCCATGGTGCTCGCGTCGACCTGGATGAACATGGGCAGCGCCGTGCTGATCTACCTGGCGGCGCTGCAGAACATCCCCGGCGAACTCTACGAGGCGGCCGAACTCGACGGCGCCGGGATATGGCGGCGGATCCGGCACGTCACCATCCCGCAGACCCGGCTGATCCTGGCGCTCCTGGCGATGATGCAGATCGTCGCCACCATGCAGCTCTTCATCGAGCCGCTGATCCTCGCCAACGGCGCGGGCACGGGCGACTCGGCCACGTCGGTGGCGTACCTCATCTACCAGCACGGGTTCTTCCAGAACGACCTCAACGGCGCCGCCGCGCTCGGCGTGATCATGCTCGTCGTGCTGGCCGGCTTCTCGGCCGTCTACGTGCGGCTGACCGCGAAACAGGACTAGGACGGACGAGGAATGGCACAGGACTCCGGGACCCGGACCCTCATCTCCCAGGCCCAGCTCGAACGGGGACGCGGCCGGATCATCTACTGGACGCTGCTCGCCGTCGTCGTGGTGGCGTTCACGCTCGTCTTCATCGGGCCGCTCTACTGGATGGTCACCGGCGCGCTCAAGTCCGGCCAGGAGATCGCGCAGACCCCGCCGTCGCTGTACCCGAAGGACCCCCAGCCGCAGAACTACGTCGACGCGTGGAACAACCTGGACCTCGCCAAGCTGCTGTTCAACACGTTCTACTACGCGACCGGCGCGGTGCTGTTCCAACTCGTCCTGGACACGGCGGCGGCGTACTCGCTGTCGAAGCTCCGGCCGATCTTCGGCAACGCGATCCTCGGCCTGATGCTGGCGACGCTGATGATCCCCGCGATGGTCCTCATCGTCCCGCAGTACGTGACGGTCATCGACCTGCCGATCCTGCACCTCAACCTGCTCGACTCGCCGTTCGCCATCTGGCTGCCCCTGGTGGCCAACGCGTTCAACATCTTCCTGTTGAAACGGTTCTTCGACTCGATCCCGGAGGACCTCATGGCGGCGGCCTTCGTGGACGGGGCGACCCCGCTGCGCACGCTCTGGTCGATCATCCTGCCGATGTCGCGCCCCATCCTCGGCGTGGTCTCGATCTTCGCGGTGACGGCGGTCTGGAAGGACTTCCTCTGGCCGAAGCTGGTCATGCCGTCGCCCGAGACCCGCACGGTCAGCGTCGGCATCTACGCCTTCGCCGGCGGCACCCCGATGAACGTGGTGATCGCCGCCTCGGTCATCGCCGCGATCCCCACCGTCGTCATCTTCCTGATCTTCCAGCGCAACATCATGTCCGGCCTGACCACCGGCAGCCTCAAGGGCTGACCGGCCGGACACCACCGGCGTAACCACCCGAGGCGACCGACGACCGTTCGCCCGACACATCCAGGTCCGGCGAACCCGCCGACGTACCGACGCAGAAAGCAGGTGCTCGTGTCCACAGCAGACAGCGGTCCGTGGTGGCGTGGAGCGGTGATCTACCAGGTGTACCCGCGGAGCTTCGCCGACGGCGGTGGCGACGGCATCGGTGACATCGCCGGCATCCGGTCCCGGCTCCACTACCTGTCCGAGCTCGGCGTCGACGCGATCTGGTTCAGCCCCTGGTACCCCTCCCCGATGGCCGACGCCGGCTACGACGTGGCCGACTACCGCGACATCGACCCGGTCTTCGGCACCATCGCCGAGGCCGAGGCGCTGATCAGCGAGGCACACGCGCTGGGCATCCGGACCATCGTCGACATCGTGCCGAACCACTGCTCCGACGCGCACCCCTGGTTCCAGGCGGCCCTGGCCGGCGGGCCGGACGCGCCGGAGCGGGAGCTGTTCTGGTTCCGGCCCGGCCGCGGCCCGGACGGCGACCAGCGGCCCACCGACTGGGTCGGCGAGTTCGGCGGCCCCACCTGGACCCGGACCGTCAACCCGGACGGCACTCCCGGCGACTGGTACCTGCACCTGTTCGCACCCGAGCAGCCGGACTTCAACTGGGACCACCCGCGGGTGCGCGCCGAGTTCGAGGACGTCCTGCGGTTCTGGTTCGACCGGGGCGTGGACGGCATCCGGATCGACTCGGCCGGGCTGCTGGTCAAGGACGGCACGCTGCCCGAGACCCGGCCCGACCGGCCGCACCCCTTCCGGGACCTCGACGGGGTGCACGACATCTACCGGAGCTGGCGGCGGGTCGCCGACTCCTACCCCGGCGACCGGGCGCTGATCGGCGAGGTGTGGCTCCCGGACCGGGAGCGGTTCGCCAACTACCTGCGGCCGGACGAGCTGCACGCCGCCTTCAACTTCGACTTCCTCGGCTGCGCCTGGGACGCCTCGGCGCTGCGCGAGAGCATCGACGGGACGGTGCACGCGCACGCGCCGGTCGGCGCACCGGCCACCTGGGTGCTCTCCAACCACGACGTCACCCGGCACGTCACCCGCTACGGCCGGGCGGACACCCGGTTCAGCTTCGCGGCCAAGCGCGAGGGCATCCCCACCGACCTGGAACTGGGCACCCGCCGGGCCCGGGCCGCCGCGCTGCTCTCCCTGGCGCTGCCCGGCGCCGCGTACGTCTACCAGGGGGAGGAGCTGGGCCTCTGGGAGGTCGAGGACATCCCGTACGAGCTGCGCCAGGACCCCATGTGGGAACGGTCCGGCCGGGTCGACCCCGGCCGGGACGGCTGTCGAGTGCCGCTGCCCTGGGCCGGTGACACCCCGCCGTTCGGGTTCAGCCCCGACGGCGCGGCGGCCGGGCCCTGGCTGCCCCAGCCGGCCGACTGGAAGGACCGCACGGTCCGCGCCCAGACCGGCGACCCGCACTCGATGCTGGAGCTCTACCGGGCGGCCATCGCGATCCGCCGGTCCGAGGCCGCGCTCGGCGACGGCACGCTCACCTGGCTGCCCGCCCCAGACCAGGTGCTCGCCTTCGCCCGGGAACCCGGCCTCACCTGCCTGGTCAACCTCTCCGCCGCCGCCGTGCCGCTGCCCGGGCACGAGCGGCTGCTGCTGGCCAGCGGTCCGCTCGACGACGACCGGCTGCCGCCGGACACCGCGGTCTGGCTGCGGACCGGCTGACCCGTCCCCGGCGCCGGCGGGCACCCCGCCGGCGCCGCCCGCCGCGCCACCCGAACAGGAGGGAGGAGGAGCCACCGCACCGCACGGGGGACCTGGCCATCCGACGAAAGGGAGCGCACCCCTCATGGCCGAGCACACCACCCCGCACCAACCCCACCGCAGCCGGCTCCGCGCGGGGCTCGCCGTCCTGGCCGGCGCCGCGCTGGCCGCCACCTCCGTCACCGTCGTGGCGCTCAGCACCACCGCCACCCCGGCCCGCGCCGCCGGGCTGTCCCCGTTCGCCATCGCCGGTCGCGGCGCCACCGTCGGCTTCGTCGAGCAGGAGGCGGAGAACGCGGCGCACACCGGCACCCGCATCGGCCCCGACCGCCGCTACGGCACCCTCCCGTCGGAGGCCTCCGGCCGGGAGGCGGTCACCCTCGACGCCGTCGGCGAATACGTCGAGTTCACCCTCACCGCGCCGGCCAACGCGGTCACCTTCCGGTACAGCCTGCCGGACAACGCCGCCGGCACCGGCCGGGACGCCAGCATCGACCTGCGCGCCGGGAGCACCCTCGTCAAGTCCGTCCCGGTCACCTCCCGGTACGGCTGGTACTACGGCGGCTACCCGTTCAACAACAACCCGGGCGACACCAACCCGCACCACTTCTACGACGAGACCCGCACCCTGTTCGGCACCACGTACCCGGCGGGCACGAAGATCCGCCTCCAGGTCTCCTCGACCGCGCAGTCGCCCAGCTTCACCATCGACCTGGCCGACTTCGAGCTGGTCGGCGGGCAGATCGCCAAGCCCGCGGGCGTGCTGGACGTGGTCACCGACTTCGGCGCCGACCCGAGCGGCGCGACCGACTCGACGGCGAAGTTCCAGGCCGCCGTGGACGCCGGCAAGGCCCAGGGGAAGACCGTCTGGATCCCCGCCGGCACGTTCACCCTCTGGGACCACGTGGTGGTCGACGGGGTGACTCTGCGCGGCGCCGGGCCCTGGTACTCGGTGCTCGGCGGCCGGCACCCCACCGACCGCAAGCGGGCCGCCGGCATCTACGGCAAGTACGTGCCCGGTGGCGGCTACAGCGGCGAGATCCGGCCGCACGAGGCCGGCGGGCCCAGCCGCAACGTCACCCTGCGGGACTTCGCCATCATCGGCGACATCCGCGAGCGGGTCGACGAGGACCAGGTCAACGCCCTGGGCGGGGCCATGTCGAACTCGGTGGTGGACAACCTCTGGTTGCAGCACACCAAGGTCGGGGCCTGGATGGACGGCCCCATGGACAACTTCACCATCCGCAACAGCCGGATCCTCGACCAGACGGCCGACGGGGTGAACTTCCACTGGGGCGTCACCAACTCCACGGTGACGAACACGTTCGTCCGCAACACCGGCGACGACGGCCTGGCCATGTGGGCGCAGAGCGTGCCGAACGTCAACAACGCCTTCACCTTCAACACCGTCGGCGTCACCATCCTGGCGAATAACCTGGTCACCTACGGGGGCCGGGACATCCGGATCACCGACAACGTGACGGCCGACTCGGTCACCAACGGCGGCGGCATCCACGTGGCCAACCGCTATCCCGGCGTGAACGGCCCGACCGCCGTCGCCGGCACGATCACCGTCGCCCGCAACACCCTGATCCGCAACGGGAACTCCGACTACAACTGGCGTTTTGGCGTCGGCGCACTCTGGTTCTCGGCGCTCAACGAGCCGATCCAGGGCGCCACCATCAACGTCACCGACACCGACATCCTGGACAGCTCCTACGCCGCGCTGCACTGGATCGAGGGGCAGACCAGTGGGATCAACCTGAACAACGTGCGCATCGACGGCGCGGGGACCTTCGCGCTCCAGGTGCAGGCGCCCAGCCAGGTCAGCTTCACCAACGTCCGGGCCACCGGCATCGCCCAGGCCAACCCGATGTACAACTGCGTCGGCAGCGGCTTCCAGATCACCCAGGGCGCCGGCAACTCCGGCTGGTACTCGGCGAGCCCGTACTGCGGGCCGTGGCCCGAGCCGCAGTGGGGCAACGGCCCGTCCACCCCGCCCACCCCGACCCCGACCAGCCCCACGCCGAGCCCGACCCCGACCACCCCACCGCCGTCCGGCGGCAACCTCGCGCTCGGTCGGCCGGCCACCGCGTCGAGCAGCACCCAGACGTACGCGGCGGCGAACGCGGTGGACGGCAACGCCGCGACCTACTGGGAGAGCGCCAACAACGCGTTCCCGCAGACGCTGACCGTGGACCTCGGCGCGGCGCGCAGCGTCGACCGGGTGGTGGTCAAGCTGCCGCCCGGCTGGGAGCGGCGTACCCAGACCCTGTCGGTGCTCGGCTCCACCGACGGGTCGACCTGGAGCACGCTGAAGGCTTCGGCCGGCTACACCTTCGACCCGGCCACCGGCAACACCGTGTCGATCCCGCTGGCCGTGGGACAGTGGCGGCACCTGCGGCTCAGCGTCACGGGCAACACCGGCTGGCCGGCCGGCCAGGCCGCCGAGTTCGAGGTGTACGGCGGCAGCACCACCACCCCGCCGCCGACCACCACGCCGCCCCCGACCACCACCCCGCCGCCGCCCGGCGGGAACCTGGCCGCCGGGCGGCCGGTCACCGAGACCAGCCACGCCGACGTGTACGGCGCGGCCAACACGGTCGACGGCAACGCCGCCACGTACTGGGAGAGCGCCAACAGCGCCTTCCCGCAGTCGCTGACCGTGGACCTCGGCGCGACGTACCCGGTGTCCCGGGTGGTGCTGAAGCTGCCACCGGCGTCGGCCTGGCAGACCCGCACCCAGACCCTGTCGGTGCTCGGCTCCACCGACGGCTCCACCTGGACCACCGTGAAGGCGTCGGCCGGCTACACCTTCGACCCGGCCACCGGCAACACCGCCACCATCACCTTCCCCTCCGCCGGGCGCCGGCACCTCCGGCTGACCTTCACCGGCAACACCGGCTGGCCCGCCGGCCAACTCGGCGAGTTCGAGGTGTACGCCAGCTGACCGCCCCCGGGGTCCCCGCGGCGCGGCGGGGACCCCGGCCACCCCCCACCACACCCACCTCTCCACGTCCCCGGAAGAAGGTGTCCCTCCACCATGTCCAGATTCCGTACCCGGCTGGTCGCGGTGCTCGCCGCGGTCGCGCTGGCCGTCACGGCCCCGCCCCCGTCCCCGGCCGCCGCGGCCGGCGGCCCCAACCTCGCGCTCGGCCGCACCGCCACGGCCAGCAGCGTCAACGGCCCCTACGCGGCCGGCAACCTCACCGACGGCAACGCCGGCAGCTACTGGGAGAGCGCCGGCGCGTTTCCCCAGTGGGCCCAGGTCGACCTCGGTTCCGCCCAGTCGGTCGACCAGGTCGTGCTGAAGCTCCCCGCCGGCTGGGAGACCCGCACCGAGACCCTGTCGGTGCAGGGCAGCACCGACGGCGGCACCTTCACCACCCTGGTCGCCTCGGCGGGCCGCACCTTCAGCCCGGCCAACGGCAACACGGTCACGCTGAGCTTCCCGGCGACCAGCGCCCGCCACGTCCGGATCGCGGTCACTGCCAACACCGGCTGGGCCGCCGCGCAGCTCGCCGAGCTGGAGGTGTACGGATCGGCGAGCGCGTCGGCCAACCTGGCCCTGGGCCGGACCATGGCGGAGAGCGGCCACTCCGACGTCTACGGCGCGGCCAACGCCAACGACGGCAACCCGGCCACCTACTGGGAGAGCGCCAACAACGCATTCCCGCAGTGGATCCGGGTCGACCTGGGCGCCGCCGTGGCGGTCAACAAGGTGGTGCTGAAGCTTCCCGCCGGCTGGCCGGCACGCACCCAGACACTCACCGTGCAGAGCAGCACCGACGGGTCCACCTTCGGCACCCTCGCCGGCTCCGCCGGGTACGCGTTCGACCCCGGCAGCGGCAACACGGTCACCGTCACCTTCGGCACGGCCACCACCCGCTACGTGCGGCTGCTGTTCACCGCCAACACCGGCTGGCCCGCCGGCCAGCTCGCCGAACTGGAGGTCTACGGCCCGGCCACCGGCGACACCCAGCCGCCGAGCGCTCCCGGCAACCTCGCCTTCACCGAGCCCGCCGCCGACCAGGTCCGGCTCGCCTGGACGGCGTCGACCGACAACGTCGGCGTGACCGGCTACGACGTCTACGCCAACGGCACGCTGCGCACCAGCGTCAGCGGCTCGACCCTCACCTGGACCGATACCCAGCCGGCCGGGTCGACGGTCTCCTACTACGTCCGGGCCCGCGACGCCGCCGGCAACCAGTCGGCCAGCAGCAACACCGTCACCCGCACCGGCAACACCGGCGACACCACGGCGCCGACAGCGCCGGGCAACCTGGCGTACACCCAGCCGGCGAGCGGGCAGATCCGGCTGACCTGGACGGCGTCGACCGACAACGTCGGCGTGACCGGCTACGACGTCTACGCCAACAACGCGCTGCGCGGCAGCGTCAGCGGCTCGACCCTCACCTACACCGACACCCAGCCGGACAGCGCCACCGTCTCGTACTTCGTCCGGGCCCGGGACGCGGCCGGGAACGTCTCGGCGACCTCCAACACGGTCACCCGGACCGGCAGCACCCCGGGAGGCACCAACCTGGCCGCCGGCAAGCCGATCACCGCCTCCTCGGTGGTGCACGTGTTCACCGCGGCCAACGCCAACGACGGTGACGTGACGACCTACTGGGAGGGCGCGCCGGGGGCGTACCCGAGCACGCTGACCGTCGCGCTGGGCGCCAACGCCAGCATCAGCGCGATCGTCGTCAAGCTCAACCCGGACCCGGTCTGGGGGCCGCGCACGCAGACCTTCCAGGTGCTCGGCCGGGAGCAGTCCGCGTCCGGGTTCACCAGCGTGGTCGGCTCGGCGACGTACTCGTTCAGCCCGAGCAGCAGCAACACGGTGACCATCCCGGTCAGCGCCACGGCCGCGGACGTGCGGCTGCAGTTCACCGCCAACTCGGGCTCGTCCAACGGTCAGGTCGCCGAGTTCCAGGTGATCGGCACGCCGGCGCCGAACCCGGACCTCACCGTCACCGCGCTGTCCGCGGCACCGTCCGCGCCGGTGGAGACCGACGCCGTCACGCTCTCCGCCACCGTCCGCAACGCCGGCACCGCGCCGGCCGCCGCCTCCGCGGTCACCTTCTCCCTGGGTACGACCAAGGTCGGCACCGCGGCCGTCGGGGCGCTCGCGGCCGGTGCGTCGGCGACCGTCACCGTGGGCATCGGCGCGCGCAACGCCGGCAGCTACGAGGTGACGGCCACCGCCGACGAGGCGAACACCGTCATCGAGCAGAACGAGTCGAACAACAGCCGGACCACCGCGCTGACCGTCAGCCCGGTGCCCAGCTCCGACCTGGTCGCGGGCGCGGTGAGCTGGTCACCCGGCACGCCGAGCGCCGGCACCGCGGTCAGCTTCGCGGTGTCGATCCGCAACCAGGGCACGGTCGCCTCGGCCGGCGGGGCGCACGGCATCACCCTCACCCTGCTCAGCGACAACGGCGCGGTGGTGCGGACCCTGACCGGCTCGTACAGCGGAACCCTGGCGGCCGGGGCGACCAGCCCGCCGGTCGACCTGGGCGGCTGGACGGCGGCGAACGGGAAGTACACGGTGCGGGTGGCACTCGCCGCCGACGCCAACGAGCTGCCCGTCAAGCAGCAGAACAACACCACCGAGCGGCCGCTGTTCGTGGGCCGGGGCGCGAACGTCCCGTACGACATGTACGAGGCCGAGGACGGCCGGGTCGGCGGCGGCGCGCAGGTGCTCGGGCCGAACCGGACCATCGGCGACCTGGCCGGTGAGGCGTCCGGCCGCCGCGCGGTCACCCTGAACACCACCGGCGCGTACGTCGAGTGGACCACCCGGGCGTCCACCAACACCCTGGTCACCCGCTTCTCCATCCCGGACGCCCCGGGCGGCGGCGGGATCGACTCGACGTTGAACATCTACGTCAACGGCGTGCTGCACAAGCCGATCAACCTGACCTCGAAGCACATCTGGCTCTACGGCGCCGAGGCCGGCCCCAGCGACTCACCGGGCGCCGGCGCGCCCCGCCACCTGTACGACGAGGCCAACGTGATGTTGAACTCGACCGTACCGGCCGGCGCCACCATCCGGCTCCAGAAGGACCCGGCCAACAGCACCACGTACGCGATCGACTTCGTCAACACCGAGCTGGTGTCGCCCCGGGCCAACCCGGACCCGGCCCGGTACGCGGTGCCGAACGGCTTCAGCCACGCGGACGTGCAGAACGCCCTGGACGCCGTCCGGATGGACGCCACCGGCAACCTGGTCGGCGTCTACCTGCCGCCCGGCACCTACGACACCGCCCAGAAGTTCCAGGTGTACGGCAAGCCGGTCCGGGTGGTCGGCGCGGGCATGTGGTACACCCGCTTCCAGACGCCCACCAACCAGCAGAACACCGACGCCGGCTTCCGGGTGGAGTCCTCGGCCAGCGGGTCGACCTTCGCCCACCTGGCCTTCTTCGGCAACTACACCACCCGGATCGACGGTCCGGGCAAGGTGTGGGGCGAGCTGAAGGACGTCGACAACATGACGCTGGACAGCGTCTGGGTCGAGCACACCGTCTGCGCGTACTGGGGGGTGAGCGTCAGCGGGCTGACCATCCGGGACAGCCGCTTCCGCGACACCTTCGCCGACGCGGTCAACATGACCAACGCCAGCACGAACAACCTGGTCACCAACTCGGAGGGCCGATCCAACGGCGACGACGCCTTCGCGCTGTTCTCCGCGACCGACCAGGGCGGCTCGGGCGGCAACCACGGCAACGTGTTCGAGAACCTCACCGCCACACTGACGTGGCGGGCGGCCGGCGTGGCGGTCTACGGCGGCTACGACAACGTCTTCCGCAACCTCTACATCGCCGACCAGCTGACGTACTCGGGCATCACCATCAGCTCGCTGGACTTCGGCTACCCGTTCGTCGGGTTCGGCGCCAGCCCACCCACCCAGTTCCAGAACGTCTCGCTGATCCGGTCGGGCGGGCACTTCTGGGGCCAGCAGACGTTCCCGGCCCTGTGGCTCTTCTCTGCCTCCAAGGAGTTCCGCGGCATCCGGATCTCCGACGTGGACATCGTCGACCCGACGTACTCCGGGATCATGTTCCAGACCAAGTACACCGGCAGCCAACCGGAGAATCCGGTCACCGACACGGTCCTGACCAATGTGTCGATCTCCGGGGCGAAGCGCAGCGGTGACGCCTTCGACGCCAAGTCCGGCTTCGGCATCTGGGTCAACGAGATGCCCGAGCCGGGACAGGGCCCGGCGGTCGGCTCCGCCACCTTCACCAACCTCCGGCTGACCGACAACTACCAGGACATCAGGAACACGACCAGCACCTTCACCATCAACCGGAACTGATCCCTCGGTCAGCGGCGCCGCCGGGAGGAACGATCCTCCCGGCGGCGCCGTGCCGTGGCCGAACCCGCGTCACAGCCCGGAGCAGGCCGCCCCGTCCACCGTGCAGCCCTCCGGCCCCGTGGCCGACAGGTCGGGATCCCGCACGTCGAACCGGATCGTGGTCGACCCGCCCGCCGGCACCGCCGCGCCCGTGAAGGTGACCACCGCGCCGTCCTGCTTGGCCTCGGCCCCGTTGACGCTGCTGACCGTGGCGTCGTCGCCCAGCGTCACGGTCACCGTCCAGTCCTGCCTCGCCGCCGGACCGGGATTGCGCAGCACCACCTGGCTCCGGTAGCCGAAGACCCGGTCGGAGACGGTCTCGTAGCTGGCGGCCAGCCGCGCGGCCGGCGGCGGGCTGAGGCTGGGCCTTCGGGTGGGGGAGGCGGGCGCGCTCGTCGCCGGCGCGACGCTGCGGCGGCTGGCCGACGGCGTGGGCCGGGACGGGGTGGCCCGGGGCGGTGCGCTGCTCGTGGCCGGCGCGGGCGGCGACGACGGCGGTGTCGACGCCGGCGCGGCGGCCGGCGCGGTCGGGGCGGGCCTGGTGGCCCACACCGTCCCCCCGGCGGCCACGCCGAGCATCGCCAGCACGCCGGCCGCCAGCAGCACCAGACGACGACGCCCGGACCGGCCGTCCGCCGCACCGGGCCCGACCATCGGCAGTTCGGCGGTCAGCCCGCCCTCGGCCCGGCGCAGGTCGATCTCCTGGAACGCCAGCCAGTCGAGGATCGCCGGGAGCCGTCCGGTCACCGCCCGCTGGTGTTGCTCGGCGCGCCGGTCGGCGTCCCAGTCGCCCTCCTCCAGCACCTCCCGCACGGACAGCCGCGAGCCGTGACCGATGGGGACCAGGTCGCACGCCAGCCGGGTGCTCCGGGTGCCCTCGCGGCAGCGCAGCACCAGCCGTTCCGGCGCGCGCAGCTCGACCACCTCCACGTCGGTGTCGGCGTCGTAGCCGGGCAGCCCTCCGGTCCGCAGCAGCGTCCGGTCGCCCAGCGACTCGCTGCCGGCGAACCATTTGGCGAGCAGCGCCTGTTCCGTCAGCGCCCGCCAGATTCGTGCCGGCGGGTGGGACAGGTCGACCTCGGTGGCGATCTCGATCACGCGGAGACTCTAAGGCCAGCCCGTCCCACCATGGGGAACGGGCGACCGGCTACCCCGCGGACCGGTCCGGGCCGCCGTCGTGCCAGCGGGCACGGAACGCCGCCTCGCCCGCCTCGTGGCTGGCCTTCTCCTCGTACACCGCCCGCCGCAGCGCGGTTCGGGCCTCCGCCATCGTCACCACCTCGTACGCGACGAGCGCGACGCAGATGGCGGTGAGCAGCCCGAGCGCGGCGAGCGCGGGCAGGTGCCCGGCGACCGGCAACCCGGCGGCGAGCGCGATGAGGGCGCCGAGCCGGCTCCAGGACAGGGTCTTCAGGGTGCGCAGCTGGAAGGCCATGTCGGCGGCCAGGTAGATCATCACCCCGGCGAAGAGCAACGGCACGGCCGGCCCGTGCGCCCGCTCGGCCACCCCGCCGACCGGGTCGGTGATCGTCCGCACCAGCTCCTCCGCGCCGATGGCGAAAAGGATCACCCCGGCGATCATGGGCAGGTAGAGATAGGCGTACGCGTCCCGGGCCATCGCCACGCGCGGGCGGCCCTCGGCGGCGTGCAGAGCGATCCGTGCGGCCGGACCGATCATGTCGAAGTGCACCCACCAGAGCGCCGCGGTGAACAGGATGCCGAAGATCGCCGCGGGGATGGCCGGCCAGGTGACCGGCTTGCCGAGCAGGTTGCCGCCGACGCCGACCGAGATCACCGACTCGCCCAGCGCGATGATCAGGATCAGGTCGTAGCGTTCGGTCCAGTGCTCGGCGGAGGTGATCTGCCAGCCCTCCGCGCCGGACAGCAGGCCGCCGGCGTACTGCACGACCACCACGCCGATCCAGAGCCCGTCGCGCAGCCACAACCCGACGTCCGGGTCCCCGACCATGGGCGGGAGCAGCGCCGCGACCAGCAGCAGGAGGGTGGTGATCAGCACCTCGGGGAGGAAATGCCACAGCTTGCGCCGTCCCGCCGGGTCGCCCCGGGTCGCGTACACGTAGAGCGACAGGTGCACGGTGCGGGTCACCACGTAGCTGACGGTGACCAGCATGGGCCCGGCGCTGCCCTGCTGGAGGTCGCCGAAGGTCTGCGGCAGGGCCAGCGCGAAGGTGAACAACGCGATCATGCCGATCACCATGAGCGCCGGGACGAAACCCTCGCCCAGCCGCAGCCGGCTGGCTACCACGCTGTGGACCACCCAGCACCACCAGAGCACGGCGAGGACCAGCATGGCGTGCAGCAGTTCGCGCCCGGTCACGTTCGCCGCGGTGGCGCGCGTGATGAGGAAGAACGAGACCACGAAGACGAGGTCGAAGAAGATCTCGAACTTGTCCACCCGGGCGGCGGGGGCGATCGGCATGGCGGGGCCCAGCCCCTTGCCCCACCGGTCGCCGCCCACCGCACGAGTCTGTCAGCGCCGGGCCGGCCGGCGGGGCGGAATCGATCGCCGTGCCGCGACACGCCCGGACCGTCGTCGCAGCTCAGGTGGTGGACCGCCCGAGGTAGGTGAGCGGGCCCGGGTCGGGCACCGGGATGACGTGGAAGCCCAGCCGGTCGTAGAAGCCGCGCGCGCGGACGTTGGCGGTGACCATGCCGACGTGCAGCGCGGGCGCGCCGGCGCGGGCGGCGGCGGCCCGGAACGTGTCCAGCAGCCGCCGGCCGTGGCCGCGACCCTGGTGGCTGGGGAGCAGGTCGATGTGCAGGTGGGCCGGGTGGTCGGCCAGCTCCGGCAGGAGCATCCGCTCGGGGTGGTGGTGCAGGGCGATCATCTCCTCGTCCGGGGTGCACGGGTCGCCGGCCGGCGCGGGGTAGCGGTGTGCCAGCCGGGGGATCCAGACGCGCCGGTAGGCGCGGACGAAGGCGGCGGTGTCGGCGGTGCCGACCACGTAGCCGACCACCCGGCCGGCGTCGGCCAGGACGAATGCCAGGTCGGGTTCGAGGTGCAGGTAGGGCCCGGCGAACAGGTCGGGCATGAGGTCGTCCGAGGCGTACCGGCCCCGGGCGTCGCCGCCGGCGTCGGCGGTGCGCACGCAGATGTCGTAGACCGCGTCGTGGTCGGCGGGCCGGTACGGCCGCACGGCCGCCGTGGATGTCGTGGTGCCGCTCATGCCGGGACCGTACGGCGTGGTACCGCTCTCACCGAAGCCCCCGCCGGCCGCGGTTACCCGCCTAGCCGCTGGCGGGCCAGGAACTTCGGCACCACCATCCGCCACGCCTCGCACACCAGCTCGGTCATCTGGTCGTGGTCGAGCCGCTCCAGGTGGCAGCAGACCCAGTTGAAGCGCAGGTCGGAGGGCCGGGGCAAAAAGAACAGCGCCGGCTCGGCGGCGATCAGCCCGTCCCGCTGCTCCTTCGGGTAGCCGAAGCCCATGCTCCGCTCGTCGCGGCTGAACGCGACGTAGACGATCGCGCCGACCCGGAACTTGATCCGGTCGTGGATCAGGTGCTCGCTGGTGCGGGGCAGCGTGCGTGCCAGGGCGCGGACGTCGTCGACGGTGACCACGCCGAGGACGCTAGCCCCACGGTGCGACAGTCAGCCGGCCGCCGGGGCGGCGTGGGCGAGCGCGGCCCGCAGCGTGTCGGTCAGCGGCTGATCCGGTTGCTCGATCCACTGCTGGACGGCGACCCGCAGGGTGGCCAGGAAGGTGGCGGTCAGGATTCGCGCGCGCAGCGCCATGTCGGGGCCGGTGATCCGGCGGCCGAGCTCCCCGGCCAGCTCCCGCTCGATCGCCGTGTACGCGGCCACCTGGTGCGCCAGCAGGCCCGGGTTGCCGTGCAGCCGGCGGCGCCGGTTGAGCCAGGATTCGGCGGTCTCGTCGTACATCTCGTCGGCCTGGCACAGGGCGGCCCGGCTCAGCGCCGCCCACGGTGTCAGGTCGGCGGGTTGCTCGGCGATCAGGTCGAGCAGCCGGCGCAGCCGCATGGTGTCGCCGTGGAAGAGCGCCTCCTCCTTGCTGGAGAAGTAGTTGGAGAAGGTGCGCCGGGACACGTTGGCGGCGTCGGCGATCGCCTCGACGGTGACCCGGTCGGGCCCCTGCTCGGCGGCGAGACGGAGGGCCGCCTCGTGCAGGGCGAGGCGCGTCGCCGCCTTCTTCCGCTCGCGCAGCCCGGTCGACTCGTCCATGGCTCCCCAGCGTACGTGATCCGTTTCTCAATGAGCAAACTTGCCTGATGGGCAAGATTCGCGAATCATTGCTTGAGGCAACCAAGGCAGGGGGAGGGGAAGAGTGGACGCGACCAGCCGAGAACTCGTCGCCCGGTTGCAGGACCTGCTGACCGGCGTGCGGGTGCTCAAGCAGCGGCGCGCGCACGACCGGCCGGCCGTGCCGCCCGGCCTGGTGGGCCTGCTCCGGCACATCGACCGGGACGGCGCCACCGGCTGCCACGCCCGGGACCTGGCAGAGCGGGGCCGGCTCGACCCCTCGACGGTGAGCCGGGCGGTCGCCGCCCTGGTCGCCGACGGCCTGGTCGACCGGCGCGCCGACCCGCAGGACCGGCGGGCCAGTCACCTGACGATCACCCCGGCCGGCCGGGCCGCCATGACCGAGGCCTACGACTGGTACGGCGGGGTGATCTCCCGGGCACTCGCCGACTGGACCCCCGACGAGGTGGCGGCCCTGTCCACCGCGCTCGCACGCCTCACCCGCGACCTTGAGGTCGCCCTCACCCGACACGACAACCTGGAGGACGCGCGATGAGCGCACCCACCGCGACGGCGGACGCCGCGCCCATGAGCCGGCGGAAGACGCTGGAAGCCCTCAGCGGCCTGTTGCTGGTGCTCTTCGTGGCCATGCTGAGCAGCACGGTCGTCTCGACCGCCCTACCGAAGATCATCGGAGCCCTCAACGGCTCGCAGACGCAGTACACCTGGGTGGTCACCGCCACCCTGCTCACCGCCACGGCGACCACCCCGATCTGGGGCAAGCTCGCCGACCTGTTCAACAAGAAGCTGCTCATCCAGGTCGCCATCGTGGTCTTCCTGGCCGGCTCGGTCGCGGCCGGCTTCTCGCACTCGGCCGGCCAGCTCATCGCCGCCCGCGCCTTCCAGGGCATCGGCGTCGGCGGTCTCCAGGCCCTGGTCCAGGTGGCCATCGCCGCGATGATCCCGCCCCGGGAGCGCGGCCGCTACAACGGTTACCTGGGCGGCGTCATGGCCCTCGCCACGGTCGGCGGCCCGCTGCTCGGCGGCCTCATCGTGGACACCTCCTGGCTCGGCTGGCGCTGGTGCTTCTTCGTCGGCGTGCCCGTCGCGGCCGTCGCGCTGCTCCTGCTCCAGGCCACCCTGCACCTGCCCACCGCGCGGCGCGACAACGTGAAGATCGACTACCTGGGCGCCACCCTGATCGCCGCCGGCGTCAGCCTCCTGCTGATCTGGATCTCGTTCGTCGACAGCTCCTTCGCCTGGCTGTCCTGGCAGACCGGAGCGATGGTCGGCGGCTCGGTGCTGCTGCTCGCCCTCGCCGTCCTGGTGGAGTCGCGGGCCGCCGAGCCGGTCGTGCCGCTGGAGATCGTCCGCGAGCGCACCACGGCGCTGGCGATCCTCGGCAGCCTCGCGGTCGGCATGGCGATGTTCGGGGGCGCGGTCTTCCTCGGCCAGTACTTCCAGATCGGCCGCGGCTACAGCCCGACCGAGGCCGGCCTGCTCACCATCCCGATGATGGCCGGCGTGCTGCTCTCCTCGATCGTCGCCGGCCGGCTGATCACGTCCTCCGGGAAGATCAAGCCGTACATCGTCGCCGGGTCGATCATCCTGGTCGTCGGCTTCGCCCTGCTCGGCACCATCGACCACGAGACCTCGCTGGTCCTGGTCGGCGCCGCCATGTTCATCGTCGGCGTGGGCGTCGGCATGACCATGCAGAACCTGGTGCTCGCGGTGCAGAACACGGTGGCGCTCAAGGACATCGGCGCGGCCAGCTCCAGCGTGGCGTTCTTCCGCTCGCTCGGCGGCACCATCGGCGTGTCGGTGCTCGGCGCGGTCCTGGCCCGCCAGGTCACCGACCGGATCACCCACGACCTGGCCGCGGCGGGGATCCCCACCACGGGTGGCGGCGGCAGCAGCACGCTCAACCTCGCCGCCCTGCCCGCGCCGGTGCAGGAGATTGTGCGGGCCGCGTATGGTGACGCGACCGGGCACATCTTCCTGATCTCGGCCGCCATCGCGGTCGTCGGGATCCTGGCCGCGCTGCTGCTCAAGCCGGTCACCCTGCGGTCCAGCCTGGACCTGCCCGACACCGCCCGTTCGGTCGCCGTCGCGGCCGACGCGGTCGACGGGGCGCCCGCCTTCGACGAGGTGGCCGTGGACGTCGCGGGGCCGGGTGAACGCGCCCGCCGCTGACGCCCTGTCGTCCCAGGGCCGTCGCCGATCCGGCGGCGGCCCTGGTCCGTGCCCACCCGGGCCGGCATGACGCCGGCCCTTGACCGAATCGAGGCGCCGTGGACACCACGCAGCCCGCGCCACCACCGGTGACCGTCGACGCGCGGCCGACCGGGGCGGTGCGCCGGGCGGTCCGCGAGCTGAGCCTCGTCGCCGCGCTCTTCCTCGCCTACAAGGCGGGCCGGACGCTGGTGGCCGGGCGGTCCGGCACCGCACTGGTCAACGGGGAGCGGATCTGGTGGCTGGAGCGGCTGCTCCACCTGCCGGACGAGGCCGCCGTGCAGGCCCCGTTGCTGGTCCACGAGCTGCCGGTCCGGCTGGCCAACTGCTACTACGCCTACGTGCACTTCCCGGCCACCGTGCTCTGCCTGGTGTGGCTCTACCTCCGCCATCCCGTGCACTACCGGTGGATGCGGCGGGCCCTCGCCGTGCTCACCGCGGCGGCGCTGGCCCTGCACGTCCTCGTGCCGCTCGCTCCGCCCCGGATGACCGCGCTCACCGGCCTGGTGGACACCGGCAGCCGGTACGGCCCCGCCGTCTACGGCCCGCCCGACACCGACACGCTGAGCAACCAGTACGCCGCGATGCCCTCCCTGCACGTCGGCTGGGCTGTGGCCGTCGCCGTCGCGCTGATCACGGTGACCTCCGGGCGGTGGCGGTGGTTCTGGCTGGCCCATCCCGTGCTCACCCTGCTGGTGGTGGTCGGCACCGGTAACCACTACTGGCTCGACGGGATCGTCGCGGTGACGCTGCTCGGGGTGATCCTGGCGGGGCTGCCCCGGCCGGGCGCGTCCCGCCGGCGACCGGCCGGGCCGGAGTACGCCGCGCGCCTGCGCCCGCACGTCGTCCCGGCCCCGCGCCGCCCCGGCGGCGTGGGCCGCCGACGGAGCCCGCGGACCCCGTCGGCGGCCGACGGCCGGCTCCGGCCACCCCGGCGGGGGTGACCTCGGCCCGGTTCACCCCGTGGCGCACACGGTTCCGTTGAGCCGGAACGCGCCGGGCGGCACGTTCGGCCCGCTGTACGCGCCGACGAATCCGGCGCTGGTGCTGCCGCCACCGGCGGCGAGCCGGCGGTTGTCGGCGGTGCTGGTCGCCGTGACCCGGGTGCCCACCTGCGACCAGTTGGCGCTCCAGCCGCTGCTCACCTGCTGCCAGTCGGTGGGCCAGGTCCAGGTGAGTGTCCAGCCGTCGATCGCGCTCGGGCCGGTGTTCACGATGTCCACGGTCGCCACGTAGCCGTTGCCCCAGTCGGTGTCCGGGTGGAAGCGGACGGCGCAGGTGCTGGCGGCCGGGCTACCGGTGGCGAAGGTGAGCGGCGGGGAGGACCAGGAGACCCGGCCCGCGGTGTCCCGGGCCAGCACGTTGACCGTGTACCGGGTGCCGGGTTCGAGGTTGCCGACCGTGAGCGAGGTGCGGGCCGTCTCGCCGAGCTGCTCGCTGACCGCCCCGTGCTGCCGGTACACCTCGTACTTGGCGATCGGCGCGCCGCCGGGCGCGGCCGGCGGCCAGGTGATCGTCGCCGTCCGGTCGGTGACCGCGCCGGCGGTGGGCCGGCCCGGCGCGCCGGGCCGGCCGGCGACCACACCGGCCGGGCGCAGCACGAGCGTGGTCAGCGAGTACGGCGGCAGCGTCCGGCTGGTCGCGTCGCCGGACCGCCCGGTGGCCACCCCGGCCGCGCCGTTGGTCAGCGTGTGCACCGTCGGCGCCTCGTCCGCCGGGGTGAAGCCGGCGTAGTCGATGGCCACCGGGTACGCGGTGTCCGGGTCCCTGTTCAGCAGCAGGACCGCGAGGCTGCCGTCGGGCCGGCGGGCCGCGTGCGCGGCGACCAGGGGCTGGTCGGTGGCGGCGCGGACGAACTGGTCGCCGGCCCGGGCGAAGAGGTTCATCATGGACAACCCGTGGTATGGCGCGAACGGCGTGTTGAGCGGCGGCTCGCAGACCGACCCGTCGGCGGTGCACCCGCCGCTGGAGAGCAGCCCGAAGTCGCCGTAGTCGGTCTGGCCGGCGACCTGCGAGACCGTGCCGATCCCGTTGTGCGTGTTCCACCACTGCACGGTGAAGACACCCTGCTCCAGCAGCCCGCTGTAGGCGTCGGCCAGGAAGAGCGCGCCCGGCTGGGTGTTCTGGCCGGCGCCGACGTTCAGCTCGGTGAAGCTGATCCCGATCCGGCCGGCGTCCGGGCCGGCGTAGCGGGCGATCTGCTGGCGCAGCAGCCAGGCGGCGTCGGGGAGGTGGCTGGTCCGGGCGAGGGACTCGGCGGCCGTGCCGCCCGGGTACCAGTGCACGTCGACGAAGTCGATCTTCGGGCCGGCGAGGGAGAGCACGGTCTGGTTCCAGGGGCCGGGGTCCGCGCCGGCGGTCAGCCCGTCCGGCCAGTTGCCCGGCATGGTCAGCACCGCGCCGACCTTGATGTCCGGGTCGACCGCCTTCATGGCGTCGGCGTACTCGACGACCAGCCGGGCGTACTGGCTGGCGCTCTTGTCGGGGTGGTCGTCGGCCTCCCAGGCCGAGCCGTAGTGGCCGTTGCCGTAGTTCTCGTTGCCGACCGTCCACCACCTCGCGTCGTAGCCCTTGGTGACGTTGGCGTACCGCACCCACTCGGCGGCCTCGGCCGGGGTGCCGGTGCCGTAGTTGGCGATGATCATCGGCTCGGCGCCGACCCGCCGGGCCGCGGCCATGAAGGTGTCGAAGTCGGTGTTCGGGGCGACGTAGCCGCCCGGCGCGGTGTGGTTCCGCCAGTGGTAGATGTCGGCGTAGGAGCCGCCCGGGTAGCGCAGCATCCGCACGCCGGCCGCCCGGAGCAGGTCCGAGGTCTCGGTGCTGCCGAGCTGCTCGTCCCAGATGGCGTGGTTGACGCCGAGCGCGGTGTCCGGCACGGTCGCCAGCCCGGCGCGGGCGTTCACGGTCACCGTCACCGGGTCGGCCGCCGCGCCGGCGGCGGGCGGGCCGACGGCGGCCGGCGCGGCGAGGGCGAGCAGCAGGCTCGCCGCGTACGCCGTGACCCGGCGCGGGGTGGAGGGGGTTCTGCTCATGCGGGGTTCCTTCGGAGGTCGGGCGATCGTCTGTCCTGCGTCGCCCTCCCGGTGTCCGGGTGCCCAAGGAGCGACGGTCGGCCCCGCGCAGAGCCATCGACGTCCCAGAATCCCATGCGGGTGCCGGGGCGCTCAAGGACGGCCCCGGATACGCGGCTTAATTTATAGACAGGAGTCTTTACTGTTAACAAGGTTTAATTTATGTTCATTGACATCTCCTCCCACCGCCCCGAAGGAGTTGCCGCCATGCGCCGAAGAATCACCCTGCCGCTGCTCACCACGGGTGCCGTCACCGCCACCCTGGCGGTCGCCGCACCCGCCCAGGCCCACGGCTACGTCTCGTCGCCCCCCAGCCGCCAGGCACTCTGCGCCCAGAACCGGGTGCCCGACTGCGGCCAGATCAAGTACGAGCCGCAGAGCGTCGAGGGACCCAAGGGCCTCAAGAGCTGCCACGCGGGCATCGCCCAGTTCGCCGTGCTCAACGACGACAGCCGCGGCTGGCCGGCCACCTCAGTCGGCAGCTCGGTGACGTTCACCTGGGTCAACACCGCCCGGCACGCCACGTCCAACTGGGAATACTGGATCGGCAACACCCGGGTCGCGGTCGTCGACGGCGGCGGCCGCCAGCCCGACGCCACCGTGTCGCACACCGTCAACCTGGGTGGCTTCTCCGGCCGGCAGAAGCTCCTCGCCGTGTGGAACATCGCCGACACCGCCAACGCCTTCTACTCCTGCGTCGACCTCCAGATCGGCGGGGGCGGCGGCAACCCCACGCCCAGCCCGACGCCGACCCCCGCGCCGACGACCCCGACGCCCCGGCCCACCCCGACCAGCTCGCCGGCCCCCGGCGGCACCTGGACCGCCGGGCGCGCCTACCAGGTGGGGGACACGGTCACCTACAACGGCCTGACCTACCGCTGCCGCCAGGCGCACACCGCGATCCCCGGCTGGGAACCGCCGAACGTGCCGGCGCTGTGGCTCCAGATCTGACCGGACGGGTGCGGCCGCGCCCCGCGTGCGCCGCACCCGGCACCCGGCGTACCCCCGACCGCAGGGCCGGCCTGCGCGGCCCGCTCGCCGCCGCCCTGCTGGCCGTGCTGCTGGCCGCGGCCGGCTGCACCGGCCAGCCGGCGCCGACCGCCGCCACCCGTCCCGGGCCCGCCGCCGAGACCGCGACCAGCGGCATCGACGCGCTCTTCCTGGCCATGATGGTGGCGCACACCGAGCAGACCCTGGACATCGTGGGGCTCGGGCTCGACCGCACCACCGACCCGGAGATCCGCACGCTGATCGCCGCCGTCCGGGCCACCGAGACCGACGAACTGGCCACCATGCGCGGCTGGCTGCGCGAGGCCGGCCCGTCCGCAATGGCGGCCGCCGAGCGGCACGACCACTCCGGCCACAGCGACGCCGCCGCCGGGCTGGCGCGGCTGCGGGCCGCCCCGCCCGGCCAGGCCGACCGGGTGCTGCTCGACGTGCTCGGCGCCCACCAGCGGATCGCCGCCGAGCTGGCCCGCGCCCAGGTCCAGGCCGGCACGAGCGCCCGGGTACGCGACCTCGCCGGCCGGATCGAACGATCCCGCACCGCCGAGGTCGCGTTGCTGGCGAAGCTGCGCGACCGGTGACCCGGACGTCGGTCAGCCGGGCAGCGACCGGGCCACCAGCAGCGCCACGCCGAGGCAGCCGAAGGCGGCGGTGTTGAGCACCGCCCGGACCACGTTCCAGCCGACCCAGGCGCTCTCGAACGCCGCGCGCAGCTCCGCCGGGTCGGCCAGCCGGGCGGCCCCCGCCTCCAGCCGGTCGTTGAGCGGCACGTTCACGGCGGCGGTCACCGCGAGCACCAGCACGTAGAGCGTCAGGCCGGCGACCAGCCAGGGCAGGGGCCCGCGCAGCCGCGCGGGCAGGTGCAGCAGGACGGCCGCGAGGGTGCAGACCAGCGCGCCGCCGAAGCAGAGCGCGAACCAGCCGTTGAGGATGGCCTGGTTGATCGACCGCATGCCGGCGACGAACGCCCGGTCGTCGACCCGGGCCAGGCCCGGCATCACCGCGTACGCGAAGGCCGCGAAGAGCCCCGCCGTCAGGCCCGTCGTCATGGTGGCCAGCAGCAGCACGCCGGCCCGGATGTTCGATGCGGTCATGAGGACCATTGGACCCGGGGATCGCTGGACGATCCATGGCCGGAACGCCCCGACCCATACGTGAGCGTCTACGCTCACCGGGTGGACGTGCTCGCCGACGTGCTCCGCGGGCTGCGCGCCCGGGACGCGTTCCTGCTCCGTACCGTGATGGACCCGCCCTGGTCGATCCTGGTCCGCGACGCCGCCCCGCTGAGCGTCACCACGGTGGTCCGGGGCAGCGCCTGGGTGGTGCCCCACGGCGGCGCCCCCGCGTCGCTGCGCCCCGGGGACGTGGCCGTGCTGCGCGGGCCCGACCCGTACACGGTGGCCGACCATCCGGACACCCCACCGCAGGTGGTGATCCATCCCGGGCAGCGCTGCACCACCCTCGCCGGGGAGGAGCTGACCGACACCATGGCGCTGGGCCTGCGTACCTGGGGCACCCGGCCGGACGGCGCCACCGCCCTGCTCACCGGCACGTACGCCAGCAGCGGCGCGGTCGGCGCCGGCCTGCTCGCGGCCCTGCCGCCCCTGGTGGTGCTGACCGCCGCCGACGGCGAGCTGCCGGTCGTCGCGCTGCTCGCCGCGGAGCTGGACCGCGACGGACCCGGGCAGGAGGCGGTGCTGGACCGGCTGCTCGACCTGCTCGTCATCGGGGTGCTGCGCACCTGGCTGGCCCGTCCCGGCGCGCGGCCGCCCGGCTGGTACCGGGCCTACACCGACCCGGTCGTCGGCCACGCGGTCCGGCTGGTCCAGCACGATCCGGCCCGGACCTGGACGGTGGGCGGTCTGGCCGCCGCCACCGGCGCCTCCCGGGCGGCGTTCGCCCGCCGGTTCACCGAACTGGTCGGCGAGCCGCCCATGACCTTCGTCACCAACTGGCGCCTCGCGCTCGCCGCCGACCTGCTGCGCGACACCGAGCTGACCCTCACCTCGGTGGCCCGCAGAGTCGGTTACAGCAGCCCGTTCGCGCTCAGTGCGGCGTTCAAGCGGGTCCGCGGCGTCAATCCGCGCGACCATCGGGCCATGGTCTGAGCCCGTCGCGCGTCGCCGGTGATCCCGGTAAACCGGCCGCGCGATGTCGCAGCCGGTCGCTACGCTTCCTGCCGGACGCCGCCCCATTGCACGTGACCCCGCGCTCCTCAAGGCGCGCGGCGCCGCCACCGCCCCCGACCGGACCTGAACCAGGAGACTGTTTGTGACCCAGCAACCTGTCGCGACATCGAACAAGCTCGACGCCGCGGTGCTCAAGGTGGCCGGCGTCGTCGTGCTCGGTGCGATCATGTCGATCCTCGACGTGACGGTCGTCAGCGTGGCGCTGCCGACCTTCCAGAGCGAGTTCGACGCCTCGTACGCCCGGGTGGCGTGGACGATGACCGGCTACACCCTCGCGCTGGCCACGGTGATCCCGCTCAGCGGGTGGGCCGCCGACCGGTTCGGCACCAAACGCCTCTACATGGTGGCGCTCGCGCTGTTCACCATCGGCTCGGGGCTGTGCGCCACCGCCGACTCGATCGGTGAGCTGATCGGCTGGCGTGTGGTCCAGGGCCTCGGCGGCGGCATGCTCATGCCGCTCGGCATGACGATCATGACCCGGGCCGCCGGCCCGCACCGGATCGGCCGGCTGATGGCCGTCCTCGGCATCCCGATGCTGCTCGGCCCGATCGGCGGCCCGATCCTCGGCGGCTGGCTCATCGACACCGCCAGCTGGCACTGGATCTTCCTGATCAACCTGCCGATCGGCGTGGTCGCGCTGATCTACGCCCAGCTCGCCCTGCCGAAGGACAACCCCGAGCCGTCGGAGTCGTTCGACTTCCTCGGCATGCTGATGCTCTCGCCCGGCCTGGCGCTCTTCCTCTACGGCGTCTCCTCGCTGCCGGAGGCCGGCACGGTGCGCGACAACAAGGTGTGGCTGCCCATGCTGGTCGGCGCCGTGCTCGTGGTGTCCTTCGTGGTCTACTCGTTCCGGCCCCGGCACCCGCTGCTCGACCTGCGGCTGTTCCGCAACCGCAACCTGAGCATCGCCACGGTGACCCTGTTCGTCTTCATCATCGCGTTCATGGGTGCGGGTCTGCTCTTCCCGAGCTACTTCCTGCAGGTCCGCGGCGAGTCGACGCTGACCGCCGGCCTGCTGATGGCGCCGCAGGGTCTCGGCGCGATGCTGACCATGCCGATCGCCGGCATGCTGGCCGACAAGGTTCCGGTCGGCCGGACGGTGCCGTTCGCGCTGGTGCTCATCGCCGCCGGGTTCTTCACCTTCACCCAGGTCGACCCGCACACGTCCTACTGGCTGCTCTGCGGCTCGCTGTTCGTGATGGGTCTGGGCATGGGTGGCACCATGATGCCGATCATGACCTCGGCGCTGAAGACCCTGCACGCCGCCGAGGTGGCCCGCGGCTCCACGCTGGTCAACATCCTCCAGCAGATCGGCGGCTCGGTCGGCGCCGCGGTGATGTCGGTGATCCTCACCAGCAAGCTGAACGGTTCCGAGGTGATCCCCGGCGTGACCGACCCGAGCGGCAAGCCGGTCACCCAGGCCGGCCTGGCCATCGCCGCGCAGCAGCGGCCGGAGCTGCTCCAGCAGTTCCCGGTGCCGCCGTCGCTGATCGAGCGCGGGCTCGACTTTGCGGCCAGCTCCTTCGCGACCACCTTCTGGGTGGGCTTCGGGCTGGTGCTGCTCACCTTCATCCCGGCCGCGCTCCTGCCCCGCCGGCGCGAGCCGTCGCACCTGCTCGACGGCGGGACGGGCGAGGAGCAGCGCCCCACGCCGGTGCCGATCCACTGACCGCCGGTCGGGCCGCCGGGCGTCGCCCGGCGGTTCGAACCCGGTCCGGCTCGCCGTTGCGGGGCCTGACGCCGAACGGGCGTCAGGCCCCGCCGGCCGTTCCGGCGCCGGCGGCGCGGCGGATGTCGAGCAGGTGGTGCTCGGCCTCGTGGACCGTGTGCCGGCCGAGCCAGCGCAGCGTCCGCGTCTCGGGCCGCGGCCACGGGTAGACGCCGGTGCGGGCCAGTTCGGTCTCCCCGAGCGCCGCGAAGCGGGCCGCGAACCCGTCGGCGGCCGTGGCCAGGTCGGCGAGGACCACCTCCGGCTCCTGCGCGTTGTAGCGCTCGGTGACCACCAGTTCGTCGCGGCCCATCGGCGCGAACTCCGGCGCGTCCACGCGCAGGGCCAGGGCCAGCCGGTCGGCCTGCACGCGGAACACGTCCCGGACGTGGCAGGCGTACTCCAGCGGCGACCACACCTCCGGTGCGGGGCGCCGGCGCGGGTCCGGCACCTCGCGCAGGGCGGCCGGATAGCGCCCGGCCAGGTCGCGCAACCGCTGCGGCAGCGCGCCGCTGTCGAGCGCGGAGTAGACGAACAGGCACTCGTCACACCGATCCACGCGTTCAAGATAGGCGGTGCGGCGGTGCGGCGGTGGGCTGCGGTGTGCCCGGTCGGTGGACGGCGCGTCGAATCCGCCCCGGCCGTGGACGCGCCGGCGGAGGATGAGCCGGGGCGGCCGAGGTCCGGGGTGCCCGGCGCAGGACGAGAACGGGAGCCGCCGATGACCGCCAACCGGGAGATCGTGGCGGACGCCTTCGCTTCCTGGTCCGCCGGCACCGGCGGCATCACCGGCATCTTCGCCGAGGACATGCGGTGGGAGATCACCGGCCGCTCCGTGGCCGCCGGGACGTACCATCCGACGCGCCAGTTCGTCGACGAGGTGCTGACCCCCTTCGACGCGCGCTTCACGGCCGAGGATCCCTTCCGGCCCGTGCTCATCCGGGGCATTCACGAGGACCCGACCACCGACACGGTGATCGTCGCGTGGAACGGCGCGGGCACCACCACGATCGGCACGACGTTCACCGACACGGTCGCCTGGTTCCTGCGGATGCGGGACGGCAAGGTGGTCGAGGGGACCGCTTTCTTCGACAGCACCGCCTTCAACGAACTCTGGCAGGACGTGCCCGCGTAGCGGAGGGGCGGCCGGCCCCGCCCCCGCCCCTGCCGTCGACCTCGACGAGACTGGACGGCATGCTGACGACGGTCGCGCCGGTGTCCCCGGGCCACGACGCGTTCGAGCCGGTGGTCGCCCTCTTCGACGACTACCGCGCGCACTACGGCCAACCACCGTCCGCTCCGCGCACCCGCGCCTGGCTGCACGACCAGGTCGCACAGCGCCGGCTCGCGGTCGCTGCCGCCGTCCGCGGCGAACAGGTCTGTGGCTTCATCACGACGGCCGTCATCCCGGCTTCGCTGCTGCTGGGTGCCGCGTGGTCGATCCGCGATCTCTACGTCGACCCGCACCACCGGCGCGGCGGTGTCGCGAAGGCGCTGCTCCAGCACGTCGTCGACGAGGCGCGGGCGGCCGGCGCGCTCCGCGTGTCCCTGCAGACGGAGGTCGACAACACTCCGGCCCGGACGCTCTACGCCGAGGTCGGCTTCCGGCCGGTGTCGGGACTGGAGCTGCTCAACCTCACCCTTGCCCCGAGCCGCCCGTATTCAGATATCTCCGCCGATTGATTCGTGTCACCGCGTTACATCGACGTTAACTGCTATACCAATCATCGTTATACGGCTATATGATGCCGATCAACAGATCAGCGTCGCCTCACAAAACGCCAGCCTCAGTCACATTTTCCGCGCCTGCGGGCCGCCGCGCGTCCGAATCCACCCGCGCCCGGCGGCCGATTCCCACCACCTGTGCCGCGCGTGCACCGGTCACTGTCCGGCGCGTGGAAAGGCCTCGCGAAAAGGGTGGAACGGAAGGGCGGATGATGGCGGGGGTGCCGTCCTTGGTCATCGGTATCGCGTCCTCGGCCGCGGAGCGCCGGCAGTTGGCCCAACTGCTCGGCGGCACCGAGACGTTCCTGATCGTCTCAAGCGCGCACCAGGCGCGACGCTTCCTCGACCTGCTCCGCGCGCCCGGTGCGGCGCGCCCCGCCCCCGCCCGCGACGCGGTCGCCGACGACCCGCCGCCGGCCGGCCCGGCGGTGTCCGGCCTGGACGTCGACTCCGACCGGCGCATGTTGCGGTGGCGGGAGCGCGAGGTCGGGTTGACGCCGCTGGAACACGACCTCCTGGTCTGCCTCGCCCGCACACCGGGCCAGGTTTGGACCTACGCGCAGCTGCACCGGGCGGTGTGGGGCAACGACCACCTGGGGCGCGGCTCCGACATGCACTCGGTGGTGCGCCGGGTGCGGCGCAAGCTGGGCCGGATCGGTGCCGCGCCGACGATCCTCGCGGTGCGCGGCATCGGTTTCCGCCTCGCGGCGTCCTGACCCGGCACGCGCCCGTCGGCGCGTGCGGAAGGCCGCGCGTAGACCCTCTGAGCAGGGCCGCGATCGTGGTCCGGGCCGCCCGGCGGGGGAGCGCCGGGCGGGCCGGACCTCACGGTCGGCGGTCAGGGGTCAACAGCGGATGGGGGACAGGGTGAAGTCCTCCACGGTGGGCGTGGTGTTGTTGATCTTCGTCTGGCGCGTCTGGGGCTTCCAGCCGTCCTTGGCGACGATGATGCTGAGCGGGTTGTTGCGCCGGTCCATCCAGTAGGCGTACCTGCCGTCGGCGTCGGTGGCGAAGGTCCAGGACATCGCCCACGAGTCGACCTGGACGACCGCGCCGGGAAGCGGTGTGACGGCGCCCTGGCAGCTCCTGCCGGAGACCGTGCCCATCAGCTTGCCCCAGCTGGTCGGCGGCTGCGCGATCATCGTGACCGCCACCGGCGGCACGGTGTACGGCGTGTTCTCCTTGATCGCGACCGACGCCGAGTAGGTGCCCGGCTGGTCCACGTTGGCCGTCATGCCGACGGTGACCGTGACCTTCTCACCGGGCGCCAGGGTGACCTTCGACTTGTCGATGGTCAGCCAGCTGACGTCCGCCGGGCCCTCGGCGCACTCCTCGAGGCCGGGCAGCACCTCGCTGTCGGCCGTGGCGTTGAAGCTGCCCGAGGAGCCGCCGATCTTGTAGAAGCCGCACGCCGCACCACCGCGGTAGCGGGGGGTGTTGGCGTTGGGCAGGTTCGCCCACGAGTCGGTGGCCGGGTCGTACGCGAAGCCGGCGTTGGTGATGGCGCCGCCCTGCGAGCCACCGACCACCAGGAGCTTGCCGTTCGCCACGGCGAACGAGCTCGCCCAGTTGTCGGCCGGGGCGTCCGCGACGGCGGTCCAGGCGTTTGCGGCCGGGTCGAACGCGTAGCTGGCCTTCTGCGCGACGGAACCGTCGTTGCCGCCGGTGCAGTAGACCGTGCCGCCGATCCCGCCGCAGGACGCGAACGCGACCGACTTCGGGTAGTTCGGCAGGGTCTCCCAGGCGTCGGTGCCCGGGTCGTAGCGGACCACCGAGTTGGACATCGGCAAGCAGCTGGCGGTGGTGCAGCCGCCGACGGCGTACAGCTTGCCGTCCGCGACGGCCTGACCGGCGGCGGCCCGCGGCGCCGGGTTGTCGGCCTTCCTCGTCCAGGTGTTGGCCGCCGGGTCGTACGACCAGGTGGCGGCATCCGGTCCGGCGGCGCCCCAGCCGCCGGTGGCGATGATCTTGCCGTCGACCACCCCGACCGTCATGGCGTTGCGGGCGGAGGGGAGGTCGGCGATCGCCGTCCAGCTCTGGGCGATCGGGTCGTACACGTAGTTCTTCGCGCTGGACGTCGTGCCGTCACCGCCGGCGATCGAGTAGATCTTGCCGTCGAGGTTCACCACCCGGTTGTCCATCACGTTGGCCGGGTAGTTGGCGATGCCCGTCCAGGGTTGCGCCTGGGGACCGGCCGGCGCGGCGGCCGCGGTGGCCGACTTGCCGGACGGACGGGCGGCGAGCGACGTCGGGGTGGTGAGCCGCTGCGCCGGCGCGCCGGTCGAGCCGAGCAGCTTCTGCTCGGACAGCTGGGACCCGTCGGCCCGCTGCAGCACGAACCCGCCGTCACGCTCGCTGAACTCGACGGTGACCGGGGCCCCGCCGGTGTTGGTCACCGTGAAGGTCTTGCTGACCTTGCCGGTGGGCATCCGAACCGTGCCGGTCACCGACGTCGGCTGCACGGCCAGCCGGCCCGCGGCCAGCTGGAAGTTCGCCGCCGTCGCCCAGTCGGTCTCGACGTCGACCTGCTTGGTCTGGCTGACGTAGTTGCCGGCCCTGGCGGTGAACGGGTGCTGGCCGGTCAGCGACGAGAACATCCAGTAGAAGCCGTCGGGGAGCTCGGTGTCGTCCGGGGTCGCCACGGTGGTGGCCTTCTCCGCCGGGCGGTCGTCACTCGTGACGGTGGCGCCGTTGACGTAGCCGCTGTCGTTCTTGTCCCGGACGTGGCCGAGCACCAGCCCGCCCTCGACCGGCTTGCAGACGATCTTGCTGCCGATCAGCACGTTGTCGACCTGCCACCACCATTCCCAGGAGGCGTCGTAGTAGTGGAAGCGCACCTGGACCTGCGCCTGGCCCGCCGCCTGCGGGATGGGCACCTCGGTGACCCGCGGCCCGCGCACGTCGGCCGCCTGCCGCAGCACGTTGCTCCAGGTGGTGCCGCCGTCGAGGCTCAGGTCGACGTCCGCCCGGTCGGAGCTCAGCCAGTTGAAGTCCTGGTTGAACCGGATCACCGGTGCGGCGACATCGGTCAGGTTGACGACGGGGCTGACCAGCGAGGTGTCCTGCCGGCCGCCGCTGCCGTAGTCGTCGCTGTCGATGATGGCGAACCCGCCGGAGCCGCCGGTCAGGTTGCCCCGGTCGCCGCTGTCGGTGAACTTCCAGACCTGGCCGGTGCCGGCGTTGTCCACGACGGACCAGCCGTCGGGCACGCTCGTGCCGTCGAAGGTCTCGTACTCGCCGTCGGAGCTGTTGGTGTAGCCGGGCGCCGCGGTGCACGCGTTCGGGTCGACCGGGACGGCGATGTTGCTGGTGGTGTTGCCCGAGCCGACCACGACCTCCTTGGTCACGGCCGGGTAGCCCGGGTACTGCGACTCGACCTTGAGCCGGTAGGTCGCCCCGGCCGGCAGCCTCAGGCTGTAGCGGCCGTTGGCGGGAGTGGTGTAGTCGGAGACCGGCAGGCCCTCGACGCTCACCTTCGCGTAGAGCGGCCAGCCGTGTCCGGAGCCGTCCGTGACCTGGCCGCTGACGGTGACGCTCGGCACCGCCGTCAGCGCGACGTCGAGCGTCGTGGTCGCGTTCTTGGTCACCGTCGCCGTGAGCGTCCTGGTCTGGTAACCGAACGCCGAGACGGTGACCTGGTAGTCGCCCGCCGGCAGCAGAGACGAGTACGTCCCGTCGGCGGCGGTGGTCAGCGAGCGGGTCGCCGGGCCGGTCAGGGCGATGGTGGCGCCGGCGACCGGGGCGCCGGTGGCCGAGTCGGTCACCTTGCCGGCCAGGGTGCCGTTGTCGCCGATCGGTGCGGCGTTGAGCAGCGCCAGCGCGTCCAGCCGGCCCTCCCCGTAGACGTTGTTGTCGTCGGTGGTGCCACCGCACTGCGTGTCGGCCTTGTCCACGGCGGTGTCGTTCAGCAGCGCGCGGGTCGCCGTGACGTCACCGACGAGCGTGGGCGCCGCCGACCAGAGCAGCGCGATCGCCCCGGCGAGGTGCGGCGCCGCCATCGAGGTGCCGCTGTAGCTGGCGTAGGAGTTGTCCGGGACGCTGGACCGGACGTTGACCCCGGGCGCCGACAGGTTCGGCTTGATCTCGCCGTTCTGCCCGGTGCCGCGGGAGGAGAAGCTGGCGATGTTGTTGTTGATGTCGTACGCGCCGGCCGAGTAGTTGCTGGCCAGGCTGCCCGGGGAGCCGCTGGTCTGGCAGGCCGGCCCGTTGTTGCCGTTGGACCAGGTGCCGAAGATGCCCGAGGCGGTCCAGGCGTTGGTCACGTCCTCCATGAACGGCTCGGTGGAGGGCAGCGTGGTGCCCCACGAGTTGTTGATGATGTTCGGCCGTTTGCTGGCGTCCGGGTTCTGCCCGTTGAGGTCGGTGGGCTCCAGCATCCACTGGCCGGAGGAGACCAGCGCGGCGTCGGTCGGGCAGCACCCGTTCGCGGCGATCCACTTGACCTCGGGGGCGACGCCGATCTGGTTGGCGCCGTCGGAGCCGGCCATGGTGCCCATCGTGTGCGTGCCGTGGCCGTCCTCGTCGCACGGCGTGGTGGCGCAGGTGCCGGCGGCGTCGAACCAGTTGTAGTTGTGGTCGAAGGTGCCGTCACCGTTGTTGCCGCGGTACGAGTTGACCAGCGCCGGGTGGTCGAACTGGACGCCGCTGTCGATGCTCGCCACGGTGATGCCGGCGCCCTTGACCCCGTACTGCGACCAGACGTCGTCGGCGTTGATGTTCGCGATGCCCCACTCCAGGGCGTTCACCGACTTCTCGTCGGTGCCCTGGGTCACCTCGGGGAGCTTGTACTCGACCGGGGCGTAGAGGCCGTCCACCTCGGCGTGGGCGGCGAGGTTCTGCGCCATGGTGAGCGAACTGCCGGTGACCTTGATGGCGTTGGTGGCCCAGAAGGTCTGGTACTTCGTGCCGGAGCGGTCAAGCTCGGCGCGGATCTTCGCCTGGCTGTCGGCGGCGGTCTTCTTCAGCGCGTCGGCGACCGCGGTGCCCCGCTCGGCCCAGTCCTTGACGGCCCCGGCCTTGCCCAGGTCGGCCTTGGCGCCGAAGTGGATCCAGAAGTCGCCCTCGCTCTTGCCCTGCAGCTGCCGGGTGAGTTCGGGGCGGATCTTGTCGTCGGCGGACGCGCCGGTTCCCGTTCCGGTCTGCGCAGCCTGTGCGGCTGTGCCGGTGGCGGCCAGGGCGGTCGCGGCGAGAACCAGGGCCGCGCCCGCGCTCACCAGCCGACCGGCCAGGCCCCTCCTGTGTGGATGTCTCAGCATCGGTGCTGCCTCCTCCAGAACGACCCGCGGATGTTCGAGCCATGGCGGAAGGCGCAGGAGACACCCTCTCCCCTCGGATCGCGCCGGATTGAACGAGCCCCCCAAGCCCCCTGGGCGCCGTGCGGGTCTACGCCGGCTGCCTGAGTGGACACTATGATCGACAGGAAAGCGCGATCAAGCACTCTACGTGAGCAACATGTCACCAACAGGCCCCCGTCGGTCGGCCCGGTTGACATTGACTGTCATGGCGATTCTCGAGAGCGGCGATCCGTGCCGCCGGTTGCTCCGGGCGGGGGTGACGGTGACCGAGAAGGACACGAGCGGGGCGACCGGTGGTCCCGACCCGGTGGAGCACCCGTTCCCGCTGGTGATCGGGGTGACGTCGTCACCGGCCGAACGGATCCGCCTCACCGAGCTCCTCGACGGCGTCGCGCCCCTGCTCCTGGTCGCCGACCTCGACGAACTGCGCAGGCTGCTCACGCCCGCCGCGCCACCGGCGGATCTCGACGTGCCGCCACCCGCCACCCCGGCGCCTCCGGCGCCGGACGACACGCTGGTGATCGACGCCGCCCGCTCCACCGCCCGGTGGGGCGACCGGGAGATCGTCCTCACCCGCCTCGAACGCGACCTGCTGGCCTGCCTGACCACCGAGCCCGTCCGGGTCTGGAGCTACGCCGAGCTGCACCGATCCGTCTGGCACGACGAGGGGCTGCGACACAAGGCGGACGTCCAGTCCCTGGTCAAGCGGCTGCGCCGCAAGCTCGACCAGTTGGGCACCGGCGTCACCGTCGTCGCGGTGCGCGGTGTCGGACTCCGGCTGACCGACCACCGGCGGCCCCGGGCGCAGGGCACCGGCCACCGGCCGAACGGCCGCTAGGACCCGCGTCGACCGTCCACGCGGGTGACGGACTACGTCGGGGAGCGTACGGGTGTACCCGCCCTGACGTACCCCGGAGACCGCCCCACGTCGGACGGCACGCCGCCCGCGCGCTGACACCATGACTTTCCGATGGACGCGCGTACCGGATCGTCCGGCGCGTCCGGCCACAAGGGAGGGTCGAATGGGACCGAATCGGATCAGGGAGGCGGACGGTGCGGCGCCGCCGCGGGCGGCGGATGCCCCGGCCCGGCACTGGGGCTGGTGGGGCATCGTCTTCGTGGTCGCCTTCGTCGCCAGCATCGTCGCCGGCAGCCTTCTGAAGGTGGGGGAGAGCCTCTATCTGCCCGACGCCTCCGTCGCGCAGCTGCGGGGCTTCTACGCCACGAGCGCCGTGGCGGTGCTGGTCCAGTCCGCGTTGCAGATCCTGTCGGCGGTCGCCCTGTACCGGTTCGGGTGGCGGCTGCGCGCCGCCCTGCGGACGGAAGGCACCCGTGCCGGCGCCGTGCTGGGTTGGGGGACCGCGATCACGGCGGGGTCGCTGCTCGCCTCGGTGGTGTGCGGGCTGGTCCTGCTGCTGGTCGCGGCGCGGGCCGGCGACACGACCGTCGCCGCTCTCGGCCGGGCCGCGCTGCTGCTCGGCGGTGCGGCGCACCTGCTCGGCGCCGGCCTCCTGATCACCGCGGCCTCGGCGGTCGCGCGGGGTTCGCACCGGCGGCCGCGCTGGGTGTTCGGCTACGGGCGGGTCGTGGGACCGCTGGTGGCGGCCTCCGCCCTGTCGATCCTGGTGCCGCCGCTCGTCCGGCCGGAGCCGGCGTTCCGGCTCCTCGCGGCCGTCTGGCTCGTCGGCATGGGCGTCGGCGTCCTGCGGAGGGCCTTCGACGAAGTGGGGCAGGACGTGCCGGCGTAGCGCCTAGGCTGGCGGAAGGAGGTGGCAGCGGTGGACGTTCGCGGGGACCGGTCGACGGCGCGGCGGAAGCGCCTGCTCCTGGCCGGCCTGCTGGCGGTGGTCGGGCTGATCCTGCTGCTGCTCGGCCTCACCGTCGCCAACGGCGCCGTGGCCGGCGTCGAGGTCGTGCTGGCCCTGCTGCTCCTGGTCGGCAGCTACGCGATCCAGCACGTGGCCCGCCGCGACACCCTCTACCGCGACGAGCGGCCTCGGTGAGCGGGCCGGACCCGGAACCCGGCTAGGCTGGCCGGCGTGGATCAGGAAGACCGGATCGCGCTGTTCCTCGACTACGAGAACCTGGCGCTGGGTGTGCGTGACCATCACGGCGGTCGGCCGTTCGATTTCCGCCCGATCGCCGACGCTCTCGCCGAGCGCGGCCGGGTGGTGGTGCGCCGCGCCTACGCGGACTGGTCGTACTTCGACGAGGACCGGCGGATGCTCACCCGGTCGCACGTCGAGCTCATCGAGATACCGCAGCGGATGGGCGCCTCCCGGAAGAACGCGGCCGACATCAAGATGGCCGTCGACGCCGTCGAGCTGGCCTTCGAGCGGGGGTACATCTCCACGTTCGTGATCTGCACCGGGGACAGCGACTTCACGCCGCTGGTGCACAAGCTCCGCGAACTCAACAAGCGGGTGATCGGGGTCGGTGTGGAGAACTCCACCTCGGCGCTGCTTCCGCCCGCCTGCGACGAGTTCCTCTTCTACGACCGCCTCGAAGGGGTCGACGTGCCGCCCGCGGCCGGCCGCCGGGGTCGGGCGGCCCGCCCGGCCGGGCCCGAGACGACGCCGCCGGCGGAGCCGCAGGCCGAGGCGCCGGCCGAGGTCGCGCCGGCCGGGGAGGAAGCCGCCCGGGACGTCGACACGCTCGCCGTGCTGGTGGCCCAGACCGTGGCCGGTATGCAGGGCAGCTCCAGCGGCGAGGTGACGGCCTCCGGCCTGAAGCGCACCCTGCTCCGCAAGGACCCGACGTTCAGCGAGTCCGACTACGGCTTCCGCACCTTCGGGGAGCTGCTTCGCCACCTGGCCGGGCACAACGTCATCGAGCTCGCCGAGGGACCCGCCAAGGGCGACCCGGAGGTGTCGCTGCCCGAGCGCGGCGACCGGGAGGTGGCCTTCGCGCTGCTGCGGTCCGTGGTGGTGGACCTGGCCGGCGAGGGCGGCGCGGTGGCGCTGTCCGGGCTCAAGGACCAGCTCCGCCGGGCGCGGCCCGACTTCAGCGAGAAGAAGCTCGGCTACCGCAGCTTCCTCCAGTTCTGCAAGGCGGCCGCCACGAGCGGCGCCGTGGCGCTGCGGTGGAGCCCGGAGGCGGAGGACTACCTGCTCACCCCGCAGACCCCCTGAGGTCGGGTGCCGCCCTCGTTCAGGTGCGGCGGCACAGCAGCGGGTCCAGCACCGGCAGGCGGAGCGGATCCAGGCAGACGCCCGCCCGGGCGGGCTCGGTCGGGGACGGCGAGCCGGTCGGCGTGACGGAGGGGCTCGCGGTCGGTGCCACGGCCGGGGGCGGGCTCCCGGTGGGGCTCACCACCGGCGGAGGGGTCGACGGTGCGGGTGCCGGGGGCGTCGTGGCGCGGGAGGGCGCGGGCAGCGCGACGGGCTCCGTGCCGACCGGGACCGAAGGTCCGGCCGGGCGCCGGCCACCGTCGGCCGGCCGGGGGCGCCGGGTGGGTTCGCCGGCGGGAGACCGGGCCGGGCCACCGTCGGGCTGGTCGGGTGTGTTGAGGGCCGGGTCCGCTGCGAGGTCGTCGTCGGGGTCTTCGGCCGGGCCGACCTGGGCCCCTGCGGCCGGGCGCAGCGGCCCGGCCGTCGCCGGCCAGGTGCCCGCGGCCGCCACCCCGAGGAGCACCGCGACCGCTACGGCACCGGCCGCGACCAGGCGCTCGGGACGCCGCCGCTCCGCCGGGGCGTCCGCGACACCGAGCGGTCGCGGCGGGCGCGGCCGGGCGGCGCGGTGTGCGGCCAGCAACGCGTCGAGCTGAGTGCCGACAGCGTCGCGGGTCCCGGTGGCGGTGGCGTACGCCAGAGTGAGGTAGAAGCGGAAGTTCGCCGCGCCGGTGACCGGCACCCGGAGTCCGTCCGGGCGCCGGCCGTCCCCCGGGTGCAGCAGGGTGACCGGCAGGTCGGTGTGGTGCCCGAGGCCGAGCAGCTCACCGTGGGCCCACTCGCGGCGGACGGCCCGCCCGGCGAAGGCGACCCGCCGGTCGGTCACCACGGCGGCGCCGCTGTCGACCACCCGCAGGCCGGCCGGGAGCACGCCGTCGGCCGGGTCGAGCAGGTCCGCGGTCAGCGCCGGAGCCGGCGCGGGGAGCCCGGGCACGTGCCGGGCCTCCGCCTCGACCAGCTCGACGACCGGCACGATGCGGTAGACCACCTCGCCGTCGTCCAGCCCGATCGGAAGCTCCGTGCCGGGGAGGGTGCACCCGTGGAACCCGGTCGCCTCGATCCGGAGCCGCTCCAGGTGCTCGTCGCGCCGGCGCCACGTCCGGGCCGCCGCCTCGTGCGCGCGCCGCCGGCGTTCGTTCTCGCGCCGTGCCCACGCAATCTGTCGTCCCAGCTCCGGGTGACGCCCGGCCGGGGGAAACCGTCTCGCCGTCACAACCGGTACAACGGCCTCCACCCAGCGTGGACACGTGAGGATGGCTATCGTCCGCTTTGGTGCCGGTACGTCCGTGCGAGAATCGGCGCATGCCGCAGATCGTCCAGTTGCTGGCCTCGCCGGTGCACCGCTACGTGGGCCGGCCGGCCGACGGCCCGGCCCCCGCGCCGCCCGGCGAACTGGTCGAGGACGTCCGGATCCGGGCCGGTCTGGGCATCGTCGGCGACCGCTACTTCGGCCGGCCGGCGCACCGCGAGGCGAGCGTGACCCTGATCGCGCAGGAGTCGCTGCCCGCCGGCGCCGACCTCACCCAGGTCCGGCGCAACGTGCTGACCCACGGCATTCCCGTGGACGAGCTGGTCGGCCTGGTGCTCACCCTGGACTCCGGCGACGGGCCGGTCCGCCTGCGCGTCCACCGGGCCGCGCCGCCCTGCGCCTGGCTGGACGTCACCGTCGCGCCCGGCACCTGGAAGGCGCTGCGCGGCCGGGGCGGCGTCCGCTGTGCCCCGCTCAACGACGGCGTCCTGCGGGTCGGGCCGGTCGAGGTGACCGTCGACTCCTGACCCGGCCCGGGAACTTTCCGGCCCCGCCGGCCGACCAACCTGCGACCGTCCGGTCGGCGGCGGGGTGACGAGGAGGACGGCGGGATGAACCGAGCGGGGCCCGCGCCCGTACCGTCGACCATGACGGTGGTGGACCGGCGGGCCGGTCGCGGATGAGCGCCGAGCCCGACGACGAGCAGGTGACCCGATGGGCGCGGCGGGCCGGCCGGGGCGACCAGCAGGCCGCCGCCGCGTTTGTCCGGGCACTCCAGGGGCCGGTGTGGCGGTTCCTCGCGCACCTGGCCGGTCCCGCCGAGGCCGACGACCTGACCCAGGAGACGTTTCTGCGCGCGCTGCGCAGCCTGCCCGGTTTCGCCGGCCGGTCCGCGGCCCGTACCTGGGTGTTCACCATCGCCCGCCGGGTCGCCGTGGACCACGTCCGGGCCGCGACGGCGCGCCCCCGGGTGGCCGCGCTGCCGGACTGGCAGGCCGCCGCCGAGACGGCCGGGGCGGTCACCCCGGGCGGGGACGAGGCCGTGACCCTGCGCGGGCTGATCGCCGGGCTCGCCCCGGAGCGGCGGGAGGCGTTCGTCGCCACCCAGGTGCTCGGCCTCTCCTACGCCGAGGCCGCGGAAGTGTGCGGCTGCCCGGTCGGCACCATCCGGTCCCGGGTCGCCCGGGCCCGTGAGGACCTGGTCGCCGCCTGGCAGGGCGACGCCCGGCCGACCCGGGGCAGCCGGGTGGTCTGACGGCGCCCGACGGTCAGGCGGCCCGGCGGTCGCGGGCCTGCGCGGCGTACGGCGTGGGCGGCAGCAGGCGCAGCGGGGCCGGCTCGGACGGCTCCTCGGTGCGCAGCGACCAGCGGGACCCGGCCGACCGGCCCTGCCGGGGCGGTGTGCCGCCCGGGCGCCACCGGGGCCGGGCGAGCAGCACCATCACCACCCAGCCGACCAGCAGGAAGCCGTGGCTGACCAGCCGCTGCACCGCCACCTGCCCGGTGATCAGGTCGTTCACCGACAGCAGCACCAGGGTGGCGACGAACGCGCTGAGCATCGGCAGCAGCCCGGCCGGGGCGGAGCGCCGCAGCGCCACGTAGAGGAAGCCGGCGCCCACGGCCACGTTCCAGGCGGCCGACTCGTGCCAGAGGTGCTGGCCGGTGGTGTGCACGTGGTCGATCACGGCCTCCCGGCCCACCTGGGCCAGGCCGAGCACGAGCTGCACGGCGCCGAGCAGCCCGAGCACCCCGCGCAGCCCGAGCGCCACGCGCTCCGGCCACCCGGGCCGGGCCGGCGGCGCCGCGGCGAGCACCGCGTCGACCAGGTCGGGCACCGGCGGGGCGAGCTGCGTCCGGGCCCGCCGGGTCACCGCGACGGCCGACTCGAACCAGCCCCGGCAGCCGGCGCAGCCCGCCAGGTGCGCCTCGGCCGCCGCGCTCTCCGACCGGGTCGCCTCCCCGTCCAGCTCCGCCGACAGGATCTCCCGCCACTGCTCACACGCCATGTACAGGTAGTCGTCCGCACCGGCCGCCTGGTTCCCGGGGGTCCCGGCGCGGGGTCACCCCTCGGCCAGCAGGTTCTTCTGCACTTTCCCCATGGCGTTGCGGGGCAGGGCGTCGACGAGCCGCACCTGCCGGGGGCGCTTGTGCGCCGACAGCTGCCGGGCCACGAAGTCGATCAGCTCGGCCTCCCGCAGGCCGTCCCCGACCACGTAGGCGGTCACCTGCTGGCCCAGGTCCGGGTGCGGCGTGCCCACCACGGCCGCCTCGCGCACCCCGGGATGGGTGAGCAGGGCGTCCTCCACCTCGCCGGCCCCGATCCGGTAGCCGCCGCTCTTGATGAGGTCGGTGGCGGCCCGGCCGACGAACCGGTGGCAGCCGTCCGGCCCGACCGTCGCCACGTCGCCGGTGCGGAACCAGCCGTCCGCCGTCCGGCTGGCCGCGTCGGCGTCCGGCCGGTGCAGGTAGCCGTCGAAGAGGGTGCCGCCGCGCACCTGGAGTTCGCCCATCGCGTCGGCGGGCAGCGGGTCGCCCTGCTCGTCCACCACCCGCGTGTGCACCCCGGGCAGCGGCAGGCCCACCGTGCCGGGCCGCCGCGGCCCGTCGTCCCGGGCGCTCACGGTGATCAGGGTCTCGGTCATGCCGTACCGCTCGACGACCCGGTGACCGGCCAGGCCGGCGAGCGCCGCGAAGACCGGCTCGGGCAGCGCCGCGCTGCCGGAGACCAGCAGCCGCGCCCCGCGCAGCGCCCGCGCCGCGTCCCGGTCCGCGGCGATCCGCGACCAGATCGTGGGTACGCCGAAGTAGAGCGAGCCGCCGGCGGCCGCGTACCGCTCGGGGCGGGGCCGGCCGACGTGGTGCAGCCGGCCGCCGAGCCGCAGCGGGCCGAGCACGCCGAGCACCAGCCCGTGCACGTGGAACAGCGGCAGCCCGTGCACCAGCAGGTCGTCGGGCGTCCACGACCAGGCGTCGGCGAGCCCGTCCAGGCAGGCGGCGACGGCCCGGCGGGACAGCACCGCGCCCTTCGGGGCGCCCGTGGTGCCGCTCGTGTAGAGGATCAGCGCGGTGGCCGCAGGCTCCGGATCCGGGTGCCGGGTGTCCGACCGCCGGGTCAGGTCGACCGGCACGGCCGGGGGTGCCGCGGCAGACCCGAACGGTTCGCCGCCGGCGGGCGTCAGCAGCGCCTCGGCGCCCGAGTCGCGCAGGATGTGGTCGCGTTCCACCGGCCCGGCGTCCGGCGGCACCGGGACGACGGCCGCGCCGGCCAGCAGCCCGCCCACCACCCCGACCACGGTTTCCAGGGTGGGCGTGGCCGGCACGGCGACCCGTCCGACGCCGCGCAGGTCGTCGGCGACCGCGGCGGCCATCCGGCGCAGCTCGACCCAGGACACCGACCGGTCGCCGACCCGGACCGCCTCCGGACCCTCGTCGGTCGACTCGGACAGCCAGCTCAGCAGCGGCACGCCACGGCTCCTCCCCGATCGCACCACGGCCCCGCGTCGCCGGGGCGAAGCCCGGCTGCCGGGCCCGTGGGCAGTGTGCCATCGTTGGCCGTCCGGAACGGCATGGAGCAGGTCGAGGTGCCCGACGAGGCCGGTGAGCCGGTGCGCGCGGGCGATCGTTGACCAGACGCGCGAAAAGGGCCCGACCCCTTCGTGGGGTCGGGCCCTTTCGTGTGTTGCTGTTTTGTCAGGAGGCGCTGTAGCCGCGGGTGGCGATCCAGTCGGCCAGGTTGTCGACGCTGATGCGGTAGGAGGCGGTGTTGGGGTTGGCGCTGTCGGCGATGGTCACGGTGTGGCCGTCGTTCTGGTAGCC
>NZ_JAMWEG010000014.1 GCF_025460765.1 Micromonospora sp. MA102 | reverse complement strand
CAGCCCCGCCGCTTTCGTGTCGGCCCCCTCGGCACGCCACGTCGGTGAGCGGGTTTCCGGCCCGCGTCGCTGACCGATTCTGACCATCGAGTCGAGGGTCCCGTCACGGTCGCCGGTAGCGGTGTTCCCTGGGGTTCGACCACGCGCGCGCGTTCCCGCGGCCGCTGCGGCGCCGGCCGGCGGAGCGCCTGACCGCCGGATCTTGGCGGCTCACCGGTCGGGCGAACGACAGGCCTCCCGGATCCCGAGCGGGCGCGAGCCGGGCGCCGGGGGGTCAGGTCGGCGGGACGAGCAGGGCGTGCAGGGTCGCCGGGTCGGTGACCTCGGGCAGGTCGCGGGCGGCGAGCCAGGCGGCCGCCGCCGCCCCGTCGCCGGCGCTGCGCAGCGGCGCGTCGGGCCACCCGCGGGCCAGTTCGGCGCGGACCGCGGCGGCCAGCGCGGTGTCGCCGGTGAGCAGGCCACCGCCGAGCACCACCGGGTCGGTCGCGCCGGGCGGCCGGATGCGGGAGACGCTCTCGGCCAGCAGCGCGGCCGCCTCGGTGACCAGGGCCAGGCCGGTCGGTTCGCCCTTCCGGGCCGCGGTGGCGACCAGCGGCGCGAGCCGGGCCAGCTCGACCGGCGGTCGCCGGGTCACCGCCTGCACCACCGCGTCCGCTGTCGCGCGGGGGCGGGCGGCGACCTCGGTGGTGCCGGTCAGTTCGGCGAGGACCTGGCGCGCCAGGTCGCCGGGCGGCTGGGCCCGGTCCAGGTCGGCGAGCAGGCGGCGGACCGCCTCCCGGCCCAGCCAGAACCCCGAGCCGGCGTCGCCGAGCAGCCAGCCGTGGCCGTCGGCGGTGCGATCGAGGCGCAGGTCGCGTACCTGGGCGGCGATCGCGCCGGTGCCGGCGATGAGCACGGTGCCGTCCGGGGCCGCCGTGCCCGAGGCGTACGCCACGAGGGCGTCGCCGTGGACGGCGTAGGGGCAGCGCAGGCCGGCGTCGGCCCAGGCCCGGTCGAAGGCGGCCCGGCCCTGCGGGTCGGCGAGGAGCCGGCCGGCCCCGGCCAGCCCGATGACGCCGGCACGGACCCGGGTGGGGTCGACGTCGGCGAGCGCGGCGCGCAGCGCGGCGCGGAGTTCGGCGGCGGCCCGCTCGGCGCCGTGGCTGGTCGGGTTGCCTCCGCCGGCGCGGCCCACGCCGAGGCGTACCCCGTCGAGGGTGAGGGCGGCGGCGCGGGTGGACGTACCCCCGACGTCGAGGCCGATCACGACGGTGTCCGACATCCCCTCATGCTGGTCGGCGGGGCTGCCGGGCGCAAGATCCGCGCTGTGCGCCAGGTAACAGTTTGAAAACTTCGCCCACGCTCTTGACACGGAGGGGCCTTCAGTAAGAACTTTTACCACTAACAGTTAACACTCTTTTCCGAAAGGCGTCCCATGGTTGATCACGAGGTGGACACCCCCGCGGGGACCGCGGTGGTCGACGCCGACGCGGTCGACCGGCGGGGTGCGGTGGCCGTCTCCTCCGACGGCGTGCTGGCCCGGGTCCGGGCCGGGGCGGGGGAGCTGACGGGGGCGTTGCGCCGGGTCGCCGAGCACGTGCTCAGCGACCCGGAGGCAGCGGCCCGGGCCACCATCGTGGAGTTGGCCGAGCGCAGCGGCACCTCGCCGGCCACGATCACCCGGTTCTGCCGGGCCATGGGCTTCGAGGGCTACGCCGACCTGCGGCTCGGCATCGCCGCGGAGACCGGGCGGGCCCGCTCGGCGGGCTGGACGGTCGACATCGGCCGGGAGATCCAGCCCAGTGACCCGCTGTCCCGGGTGCTCGACCAGATCATGGCCGCCGACACCCGGGCCATGCACGACACCGCCGCCCTGCTCGACCTCGGCGAGGTGGAGCGGGCGGCCGTGGCCATCGCCGGGGCCAGCCGGGTGAACATCTTCGGCGCCAGCGGCAGCGCCCTGGTCGGCGAGGAGATGCAGTTCAGCCTGCACCGCATCGGGGTGGCCGCCTGGGCCTGGAGCGACGTGCACGAGGGGCTGGCGAGCGCCGCGCTGCTCGGCGTGGGCGACGTCGCGCTCGGCATCTCGCACACCGGGCAGACCCGGGAGACCATCGAGATGCTCGCGGAGGCGGGCAGCCGAGGGGCGACCACTGTCGCGCTGACCGGCTTCCCGCGCTCGCCGCTGGCCGAGCTGGCCGACATCGTGCTGGTCACCGCCAGCCAGGCCACCACCTTCCGGCCCGACGCGCTCTCCGCGCGGCACCCCCAGCTCGTCGTGCTCGACCTGCTCTACATCGCGGTGGCGCAGCGCACCCACGACCGCGCCCACGCGGCCTTCCGGCGTACCGCCCAGGCCGTCGACGGGCACAAGGCCGAGAAGGGGGCCACCTCATGATCAGTGCCCAGCGGTACGCGGACGCCGTCCGCCCGGTGCTCGACCGGCTTGTCGACACCCAGGCGGAGGCGGTCGACCGGGCGGCCGACGTGATCGCCGGCGGCCTGCGTGCCGGCGGGGTGCTCCAGGCGTTCGGCGCCGGCCACTCCGAGGCGTTCGCCGCCGAGCTGGTGGCCCGGGCCGGCGGCCTGGTCCCGACCAACCGACTCTCCCTGCACGACCTCGTGCTGCACGGCGACGCGCCCCGCGACGTGCTCGCCGACCCGAAGCTGGAACGCGACCCGGCCGTGGCGCACCAGCTCTACGCCCTGGCGGCGCCGCAGCCGGAGGACGTGTTCGTGGTCGCCTCCCAGTCCGGCATCAACGGCTCGGTGGTCGAGCTGGCGACGCTGGTCCGGGAACACGGCCATCCCCTGATCGCGGTCACCTCGGTCGAGCACACCGCACGGGTCGCCCCGCGGCACCCGTCCGGCCAACGGCTCGCCGACCTCGCCGACGTCGTGCTGGACAACGGCGCGCCGTACGGTGACGCACTGCTGCCGCTCGAGGGCGGCGGCGCGGTCTGTGCGGTCTCGTCGGTCACCGCGGCGCTGCTGGCGCAGCTGCTGACCGCCGAGGTCGTACGACGGTTCCACCTGGCCGGAGAGGTGCCCCCTATCTACCTCTCCGCCAACGTCCCCGGTGGGGACGAGCACAACCTCGCCCTCGAGTCGCGGTACGCCGGGCGCCTCCGGCGGACCGCCTGACCCGACACCACAAGGAGAGACAAAGATGTCGGTTACCCCCGAGAACATCGGCGACCTCAGCCGCCGGACCCTGCTCCAGCGGGCCGCCGCGGCCGGCCTCCTCGCCGCCCCGGCGATGGGCCTGCTCAGCGCCTGCGCCGGCAGCGAGCCGGAGAAGTCCGACAACGGCGGCGGCGGGGCCAAGAGCAAGGACAACCCGTTCGGTGTGAAGGACGGCAGCGCCGTCAAGGTGGTCATCTTCAACGGCGGCCTGGGCGACCAGTGGGCCAAGGAAGACAAGGTCATCTTCAGCGCCAAGCACCCGAACGTCACGGTCAACATGTCTTCGACGCAGAAGATCAAGACCGAAGAGCAGCCGAAGATGGCGACGCAGCCGAGTGACCTGGTCATGAACTCGGGCGCCGACATGATGGACCGCAGCACCCTGATCAACGAGGGCGCCATCGAGCCGCTCGACGACCTGCTCACCGCGCCCGCCTGGGACAGCGAGGGCACGGTCGCGGACTCGCTGCTGCCGGGCACGGTCGGCGACGGCACCCAGAACGGCAAGTTCTACGTCGTGAACGTGGCGTACACGGTGTGGGGCAACTGGTACAACGCGGCGCTGTTCAAGAAGGAGGGTTGGCAGGCGCCGACCACCTGGGACGAGTTCTTCGCGCTGGCCCCGAAGATCAAGGCCAAGGGCATGGCCCCGTACGTGCACGACGCGCTCCACGGCTACTACCCGCGCTGGGGCCTCATGGCGAGCATCTGGAAGACCGCCGGCAAGCAGGTCATCGTCGACATCGACAACCTGAAGGAGAACGCCTGGAAGGCCGACGGCGTGCTCAAGGCGCTGGAGCCGTGGGAGAAGCTGGTCAAGGACAAGCTGCTCCTCCCGGGCAAGCTCGACCACACCCAGTCGCAGCAGGCCTGGCTCGACGGCAAGGCGGCGTTCATCCAGGTCGGCACCTGGCTGAAGAACGAGATGGCGGCGACCATCCCGCCGGGCTTCGAGCTGACCCTGTCGGACTACTGGCACAACGCGGACGACAAGGCGCCGAAGGACGTGTTCGCCGCGTCCGGTGAGGGCTTCGTCGTGCCGAGCAAGGCCCCCAACAAGGAGGCCGCGAAGGAGTTCCTGCGGGCGATCCTGTCGAAGGCGGGTTCGGCCAAGTTCGCCGAGCTGACCAAGTCGCTGGCCTCCACCAAGGGCTCCGGCGACAACGTGCAGGACACGGCGCTCTCCAGCGCCAACAACCTCATGAAGAACGGCGGCAGCGAGCTCATCTCCGTCAAGTTCCAGGACTTCTACGCCGACCTGGACAAGGAGAGCCAGAACCTCTCCGAGGAACTGATGGCCGGCCGGCTCACCGCGCAGCAGTTCGTCGACAAGATGCAGGCGGCCGCCGACAAGGTCGCCAAGGACTCGTCGATCAAGAAGCAGACCCGCACCGCCTGATCCGACGGAGAGAGTGAGTCCTATGCGGCACGGAGTCGCGCGTTTCGTCACGGGCTTCCTGGCCCTGCCCGTCGCGCTGTACCTGTTCTACGTGGTGTGGCCGTTCGTGCAGGCGGCGGGATATTCGCTGACCGACTGGGGTGGGTACTCGGACTCCCAGCGCTTCGTCGGGCTGGACAACTACGTCCGGCTGTTCTCCGACGAACTGATCCGGAAGGCGTTCTGGCACAACGTTTTCTTCCTGGTCACCGTGCCGCTGTTCACCATCGCGCTGGCCCTGTTCCTCGCGTTCCTGCTCAACGTGGGCGGACGCGAGGACAGGGCCGGCATCCGCGGGGTGTTCGGCTCCGCCCTCTACAAGGTCATCTTCTTCTTCCCGCAGGTGCTGTCGCTGGTGGTCATCGCCGTCATGTGGCAGCAGATCTACCGGACCGACAGCCAGGGCCTGATCAACGGCCTGCTCATCAAGATCGGGCTGGTCGACGCCGACAACCCGATCGCCTTCACCGCCGACCCGGAGCCGTTCCTCGGCATCCCCGCGGTGCTGTGGTGGCTGCTGCTCATCGCGGTGTGGAGCGGCGCCGGCTTCTACATGGTGCTCTTCTCCGCGGCCATGCAGTCGATCCCGAAGGACATCTACGAGGCCGCGATCCTGGACGGGGCGGGCCGGTTCCACACGTTCTTCCGGGTCACCCTGCCGCTGCTCCGGGACACCATCTCGGTGGCCTGGGTCTACCTGGGCTTCATCGCCCTGGACATGTACGCGCTGGTCTTCGTCATGACGCCGAGCCAGGGCGGCCCGAACCACGCGAGCGAGATCTTCGCTTCGGTGATCCAGTTCAACGCGTTCCAGAAGGGCCAGTTCGGCTACGCCTGCGCGATCGCCGTGGCGCTGGCCATCTTCACCATCCTGCTGGCCGCCGTCCAGTTGAGGATCACCCGTCGTGAGCGGATCGAGTTCTGAGGAGGCCTGGACGATGAGCACGGTGACCCACACCTCCGACCAGAGGCGACCCGGCGCGGCGCCGCCGGCCGGCCCGGTGGCGGACCGGCGGGCGCGAGCCTCCGGCGGCATCGGCGGCCGGATATTCAACGGCTTCTCACACCTGTTCCTGGTGGTGTGGGCCGTGATGGTGATCTACCCGCTGCTGTGGGTGGTGATGTCCGCCTTGAAGACCGACTCGGAGGTGATCCGCGAGCCGCTGTCGCTGCTCCCCAGTTCGCTGCAGTGGGACAACTTCGCCCGGGCCTGGTCGGCCGGGATCGACAGCTTCTTCCTGAACACGCTGCTCGTGCTCGTCTTCAGCGTGACCCTGACGATGCTGCTGGGCTCGATGGCGGCGTACGCGCTGGCCCGCTACGAGTTCCGGGGCAACCGGCTCATCTACTGGATGTTCCTGTCGGGGCTGACCCTGCCGATCTACCTCGCCGCGGTGCCGCTGTTCAAGGGCGTCTACAACATGAACGTGGTGTTCCCGCTGCTGGGCCCGAACAAGCACCTCACGCTGATCCTGGTCTACGTGGCCTGGTCGCTGTCGTTCACGGTCTTCTTCATGCACTCGTTCTTCCGGACGCTGCCCGACTCGATCGCCGAGGCGGCCATGGTCGACGGCGCCTCGCACACCCGGACGTTCTTCAGCGTGATGCTGCCGATGGCCAAGCCCGGCCTGATCAGCATCGGCATCTTCAACGTGCTCGGCCAGTGGAACCAGTGGTACCTGCCGACCCTGCTCATGCAGTCGGTGGCCGGTGAGCCGAAGCACCAGGTGATCGCCCAGGGGCTGATCGAGCTGTCGGTCAACCAGGGCTACAAGTCCGACTGGTCCGGCCTCTTCGCCGGGGTCACCATGGCGATGCTGCCGGTCCTGATCGTGTACATCGTGTTCCAGCGCCAGGTGCAGTCCGGCCTGACGGCCGGCGTCAGCAAGTAGCTCGGCGACCCGCTGCCCGGTCCCTCCGCCGCCTGTCGGAGGGGCCGGGCAGAATCGCGTCCGTGCCGGTGGCGGTGGTGGCGGACGAGCGGGGCGGCGGGGTGCTGCAACCGCTGGACGACGCTGGGCGCCCGACCGGCCCGGCCGAGCCGGTGGCCGACCTGGCGGCCGCGGTGGCCGCCCGGGAGGCCGCCGACCGGCCCCGCTGGGTGTGGGCCACCGGCGCGACGCTTTACCCGGCGCTGCTGCGCGCCGGCGTCCGGCTGGACCGGTGCCACGACGTCGAGCTGACCGAGGCGCTGCTGCTCGGCCACGCCGGCCGCTGGGGCGAGCCGCGGTCGCTCGCCGCGGCCTGGGCGCGGCTCACCGGGGCGCCGGTCCCGCCGGACCCGGCGCCCCGCCCGCCGGAGCCGCCCGGCCACGGCCAGGGCGCGCTCTTCGACGCGCCGTCCGGCCCGCCCGGTCCGGGCATCGCGGCGTTGACCAGGGTGTACGCGGACCAGCTCGCCCGGGTCGCGCGGACCGGGCACCCCGGCCGGTTCCGGCTGCTGGTGGCCGCCGAGTCGGCGGGCGCGCTGATCGCCGCCGAGATGGGCGTGGCCGGCCTGCCCTGGCGCGCCGACGTGCACGACGCGATCCTGGCCGACCTGCTCGGCGAGGCGTCCCCGGTCGGTGGGCCGCCCCGCCGGCTGGCCGAGCTGGCCGCGCGGATCGCCGAGGCGTTCGGCGTCCGCCAGCTGCACGCCGACTCCCCGGCCGAGCTGCTGAAGGCGTTCGCGCGGGCCGGCGTGGAGCTGCCGAACACCCGGGCCTGGTCGCTGCGGGGGGTGGAGCACCCGGCAGTGCCGCTGGTCCTCGAATACAAGGAGCTCTACCGGATCTGGACGGCGCACGGCTGGGCCTGGCGCGAGGCCTGGGTCTCCGGCGGCCGCTTCCACCCGGAGTACGTGCCCGGCGGTGTGGTCTCCGGCCGCTGGGCCACCCGGGGCGGCGGTGCGTTGCAGATCCCGAAGGTGATCCGGCGTGCCGTGGTGGCCGACCCGGGCTGGACGTTCGTGGTGGCCGACGCCGGCCAGCTCGAACCGCGGGTGCTCGCCGCGGTCTCCGGCGACGAGCGGCTGGCCGCCGCGGGCGGCGCCGGTGACCTCTACGCGGCGCTCGCCCGGGACGCGTTCGCCGGTGACCGGGCCCGGGCCAAGGTAGCCCTGCTCGGCGCCATGTACGGGCAGACCGGCGGCGCCGCGCTGCCCGCGCTGGCGGTGCTGAAGAAGAACTACCCGACCGCGTTCGGCCACGTCGAGGCGGCGGCCCGCACCGGTGAGGCGGGCGGGCTGGTGCGGTCGTGGCTGGGCCGCACCTGCCCTCCGCCGGGGTCGGTCGGCTTCGGTGACGGCGACGAGGCGGTGGTCGACACCGGGGCGGATCCGCAGAGCCCACGGGCCCGGGCGGCCCGCTCGCGGGGGCGGTTCACCCGCAACTTCGTCATCCAGGCCACCGCGGCCGAGTGGGCGTCCACGCTGCTGGCCACGCTCCGCACCGAGCTGGCCGGCACCCGGGCCGAGCTGGTCTTCTTCCAGCACGACGAGGTGATCGTGCACTGCCCGGCCGAGACGGCCGAGCCGGTCGTCGCGGCGGTGCGCGAGGCCGGGGCGCGGGCCACCCGGCTGCTCTTCGGCGAGACCCCGGTCCGCTTCCCGCTCGACCTCTCCGTCGTGGACTGCTACGCCGACGCGGCATAGCCACGCAATTTTCCGATTTGCCCCGCTACCCGCTACCGCGCCCCCGGCGCGCTCGTTGGGCCCGGTGTGCGTACGACGGGACGGACCGGGCGCTGCTGCCTCCGGCCCGTCCCCCAGGTCGAGGGGGCACCGCTGAACCGGATCGCAGGAATGATCATCGCCGCAGGTGGGGGTCGCCGCATCGGCGGACCCGAGGCGCTGCTGCACCAGGGGGAGAAGCCCCTGGTCCGCCGGATGATCGACACGATGGCCGAGGCGGGCTGCGTGGAGGTCGTCGTCGTGCTGGGCGCGGCAGCGGACCAGGTGCGGCAGACCACCGACCTGGCCGCGGCCACGGTGGTGGTCAACCGGGCCTGGGGGACCGGGGTCGGCTCCTCGATCCGGGCCGGGCTGGCCGCGCTGACGGACGAGACCATCGAGGCCGTCGTCGTGGTGCCGGTGGACATGCCCGGGCTCACGGCCGCGGCGGTCCGCCGGGTCGCCGCCCTGCCGTACCCGGACGTGCTGGTCTGCGCCACCTACGACGGGCTGCGCGGCTACCCCATGCTGTTCGGCCGCCGGCACTGGGCCGGCATCGCCACCCTGGCCAGCGCCGACGTGGGCGCCCGGCCGTACCTGCTGGCGCACAAGGACCAGATCGTCGACATCGCCTGCGACTCGGTGGCCGACGGCAGCCGGATCGACAGCCCGGAACTGATGGCCCTCTACGGCCTCAACATCCCGGAGCAGCGGGTCGCGTCCGAAGTGGGCTGAGTATCCGTACGGATGTGCCACGTGGGCGGCCCGACCAGACTCGGGGCCATGCGTCGACTCGCCACCGCCCTGCTGTGCCTGGCCGTGCTCGTCGGGTGCGCCAGGCCGGGCCAGCTGCCCGCGACGGACGGCGGCCCCGCCCCGGACACCGGCTGGACCACCTACCAGGCTGACGTCACCGCCGTCCGGGTCGGCGCCGACCCGCGCTCGCTCGCGCTGACCGTGGCGCTCCTCGCCGAGGCCGACGGGTGCTCCCGGAATCCGCGGATCACCTACCTCACCGAGGAGAACAACCGCATCTACGCCAACGTGGTGCAGGACTCGCGCCTGTCGGGGGTGGTCGGCGCCTGTCCCACCCACACGCCGGGCGAGGTGACGTTGACGACGCCGGGGCCGATCGCCGACCGGATCGTCGTGCTGAACCAGGAGCCGTGGAAGCGCGACGGCGCGGAGTACCACCGCTGCCACGCGACCTTCGGCTGCGATCCGATGCCGACGGACCACTGTGACCCGGCCTGGATCAGCGTCGCGGTCCGGGGGATGGACGTGTCCCGGCACTCCGTCGGCTCGCCGGAACGCTGCGACGGCACGTGGCTGGTCATGACGGTGCCGTTCGACCCGGTGCCGTGCGGCGCCGAGGCGCGGCCGGGCTGCGACGCCTCGGTCAGCGTGCGCCGCTACTTCCTGCGCTGGGCCGGCCCGCGTGGCTGGGCCACGATCGCCGGCTCGACGGAGGGCGGCTGCGGACGCGTCCGAACCGTCGAGCCGGCCTTCCCGCGGAAGCTCTGCGCCGACCTGCCCCGGCCGTGACCGGCCGCAGTTCGCCGGTGCACCGGTGGCGCTTCGCCCCGATCTGTCCGTCCGGGTGGTCCACCGAGGCTCCGCCGGGTGCCAGGATGCGGGGATGCCGTATGACGAGGACCTCGCGAACCGGGTACGGGAACTGCTCGGGCGGGAGCCCGGGCTCGCCGAGAAGCGCATGTTCGGCGGCCTGGCGATGATGGTGAAGGGCAACATGGCGGTGGTCGTCCGCGGTGCCGGCGGCCTCATGGTCCGCGTCGACCCGGCGGAGTCCGAACGGCTGGAGGCGGAGCCCGGCGCGCAGGCGACGGTGATGCGGGGGCGGCCGATGCGCGGCTGGATCACGGTGGACCCCTCGGCCTGCGCGGGCGACGCCGAACTGGCCCGGTGGGTCGATCGCGGCGTCCGCTTCGCGGCGACCCTGCCGCCGAAGTAGAGCCCGCGCCTAGGGCCGGCCGCCGGACGGCCGATCGAGACCGAGCCGGTCGGCGAGTTCGCCCGCCACCGCCGCCAGCGCCGCCGGCGCCGGTCGCCGGGTCACCAGGAAGAGGGTGAAGCGGCCCGGCACCGGCGCCGCAGCGACCTGCTCGTCCGGGGCCGCGTACGCGAGCGCGAGCCCACGCGGCAGGACGACCGGGCAGCCGAGCAGCCGGCCCATCCGGACCGCCGTCTCGCCCGTGGCCGCCGGCTTCGGCCGGGCGCCCAGCGCGGAGAGCCGCCGGTGCAGGGCGTCCGCGGACGCGTCGTAGCTGTGCGCCACCACGTCGAGGCCGGCGAACGGCCGGCGCCCGGGTCCGAGCCGTACCCCGGGCGGGGTGAGCAGGGCCAGCCGGTCGGCCGCCACGGGTGCCGCGACGGCCGTGGCCGGCAGCCGCATCTGGTTGGCGACCGTGACGAAGGCGGCGTCGAGCGAGCCCTCGCCGACCCACTCGACCAGGCGGTCACCGTGATCGGTGACCTGGTGCACCGTCGCGCCCCGGAGCAGGTCCACGAGTGCGGGGAACAGCCACGCGGCCAGGCTCGGAAAGGTGCCGGCGCTCAGCACCTCCCCGCGCGCCGCCGCGCGGGTCCGGTCGACGATGCCGTCCAGGTGATCCAGCACGTGGGCCGCCTCCGCGGCCAGCGCCCGGCCGGCCGGGGTCGGTCGCGCCCCCGTGGTGTCCCGGTCGAAGAGCCGCTCGCCGATCCGCCGCTCCAGCGCCGCCAGCCGGCCGCTCGCGGCCGGCTGGCTGATCCGCATCTCGCGGCCCGCCGCGCCGAGGGAGCCGTGCCGCGCCAGCGCCGCCACGAGCCGCAGATCCTCGACCGTGGGTAGGGAACTCATAGGCCCAGGTTATGAGTTGAGCCGCCGTTTCACCAGCTACCGGCGGTCGGGACGGGGCCACATCATCGAACCCGTGAACTTCCGCCGGGACATCGCCGCCATGCTCACCACCACCTTCGTCACCTGGCTGGGCCAGCGCACCACCGCCGTCGCGCTGCCCCTGGTCGCGCTCGCCGAGACCGGCTCCGCCTGGACCACCGGCCTGGTCGGCGGCGCGGTCGGGCTGCCCATGCTCACCTCGGCCTGGTGGGCGCGCGGCCTCCGCCAGCGGCTGACCACCGGGCGGGCCCTCGCCGGGGTGCTCGCGATCCAGGTGCTCGGCCTGCTCGTCATCCCGGTCGGCGCGGCGGTCGGCGCGGTCGGTCCGCTGCACCTGGCCGCCGCGGGGCTGATCACCGGGGCCGCCACCACGCTGAGCGGACCGGGCCAGCGGGCCCTGCTCGCCGACGTCTGCGACGGCGCCGACGTCGCCACGCGCATGCTGGCCTGGCAGGACTTCGCGCACCGCAGCACCATGGTCCTCGCGCCGCCACTGGCCGGCTGGGCGGTCACCGCCGGCGGGCCGCTGCGGCTGCTCTGGGCGGAGGCGGCCGGCGTCGCCCTCGGCGCGATCCTGCTGCTGGCCGTCCGCGGCGGCGCCGCGCCCGCCGCCGAGGACGCCACCGGCGCACCAGCCCTCCGGCAGGTGCTGGCCCGGCACCCCGAGGTACGCCGTGCCGTGACCATGGCCGGGGTCGGCGGCCTCGCCTGGTTCGCCTTCACCCTCGGTCTCGCCATCCTCGGCGCCGAGACGGGCCGGCCCGGGCTGCTCATCTCGGCCGGCATGACCGGCTACGGCGCCGGCTCGCTCGCCGGCGCGCTGGTCGCTCCCGCGCTCGTACCCCGGCTGCCGCCGCTGGCCACGACGGCGGCCGGCTGGATCCTGCTCGGCGCGACCTTCGCGGCGCTGCCCGTGTTCACCGCGTCGCTCCCGCTGATCGCGGTCGTGGCCGCCGTGGGCGGCCTCGCCATGCCGCTGGGCATCGGCGCCGTCAACCGCCTGATCACCACCCGCACCGAGGGCGCGGAACGACGGGCCGCCTTCGCCGTGGAGAGCCTGGTGCACGACGGCGCCGTCTCGATCGGCCTGCTCGGCGGCGGGGCGGTGATCGGCCTGGCCGGCGCGGGCCCGACGCTGGTCGTGGCGGGCGCCGCCCAGGTCGCCGTCGGGCTCCTCGCCGGACCCTGGCTGCGCCCGCTGCCGAGTCGGCTCCGAGCGGCGGAGCCCGCTCCCGACCGCGTGGGGCGGGACCGGGTGGCCGTCTGATCGCCGGACTGCTGGAACTCCTCGCCAGACGGGCAGCCACGTCCGTTCGCCTGACCGGCCGTCAGCCCAGGTCGAACAGGGCGGCCGCGGTGCCCCAGCAGACCGCCCGCAGCCAGTCGTCGCCCAGGTCGAGCCGGGCCAGCGCGTTGAGCTGCTCCGCGTACGGGTAGGGGATGTTCGGGAAGTCGCTGCCGAGCAGCACCTTGCCGGCCAGGCCCAGCTCGCGCAGCCGCGGCAGCTCCGCCGCCGGGAACGGCACGAACCGGTCGAAGAACGAGGTGAACGCCATCGTCGTGTCCAACCGCACGTGCCGGTACCGCTCGGCCAGGTCCAGGAAGGCCGTGTAGTCCGGCGCGCCCAGATGGGCCACCACCGCGGCCAGCCCGGGGTGCCGGGCGAGCACCGCGGCGAACGACTCCGGACCGGTGTGCGCCGTGCCGACCGGGGCGTGTCCGGCGTGCACCACCACCGGCACGCCGGCCTCGGCCAGCAGCGCCCACACGGCGTCCAGCGCCGGGTCGGTCGGCGCGAAGCCGCCCACCTGGACGTGCACCTTGAACACCCGGGCGCCGGCCGCGAGGGCGTCCGCCACGTAGCGCGCGGCCGCCGGCTCCGGGAAGAAGGTCGCCGAGGGCAGACAACCCGGGGTACGCGCCGCGAAGTCCAGCGTCCACGCGTTCAGCGACTCGGCCATGCCGGGCCGGTGCGGGTACGCCAGCGCGCTGAACATCCGTACGCCGAGCCGCCGCAGGTGCGCCACCCGCGCCTCGTCGTCCCACCGGTACCGGATCGGCCACTCGGTGCCGACCAGCGGCCCGGCCGCGTCGAAGTACGCCCACACCTTGCGCAGCATCCGGGGCGGCAGGAAGTGAGTGTGCACGTCGGCGAGCCCGGGCAGGCCGAGCCGTTGCCAGAACTCCGGCACCGCCGCGTCCTCGACCGGCGGCGTCGCGTGCTCGGCCGGCCCCGCGCCGTCGTCGACCAGGTTCGTCACACCTCGATGTTGAACCGGTGCAGCACCGAGGGTGCGACCAGCCCCACCGCGGCCAGCACGGCGAGCACGGTCAGCGCCGCGCGCAGCACGATCGTCTCGGCCTTGCTCCCGGTGCGCAGGGCGATGCCGTTGGGCAGCCCGACCATCGTCCACATCCGCCGCTTGATCGGGATGGGCCAGAGGATGGGCACCCCCGCCTTGGTGATCATGTCGCCGAGAATGTGCACGAAGCAGCCCACCCCGACCGCCGTCCCGATGAGGGGATAGCCCCGGTCGCCGGGCAGGTTGGCGAAGGTGAACCAGGCCGCAGCCGCCGACAGGAGCGTGACGACCACCCACCCGGCCCGCTCGGCCCACTCGTCGAAGAGACCGCGCAGCGCCAGACCGATCATGAAGAAGAGGATGCTGACCACCGCCCACTTGCCGTACGCGGCGCAGAGCGCGGTGGTGCCCCAGCCGACCAGCAGGGTGAACGGGATGGTGTGGGTGAGCGTGCGGTGCCCGTTGTTGCGGCGCGGGTCCCGGCTCAGCTTGGTCGCGTAGTAGACGCCCAGCGAGATCTTCTCCATCACCTCGGCGATGAAGAGGCTGAACACGCCGAAGGTCCGCGCCACGGTGGCGCCGCCCTGGTTGCGCGTCACCTTGCCGGACAGGTCGAGGTCGGGGAAGAGTGCCCCGCCCGCGCAGACCGCGGTGCCGACCGCCAGTGCGAGCGGCGTCTGGTGGTAGTCGGCGAACTGGTCCAGCGCCCAGGAGCCGGTCAGCCACACCGCCGCGCCGGACAGCGCGTGGGACGGTCCCATCATCTCGGCTCGCCCTCCCCAGAGATCTTGATCGACAAAACTACGCCACTGTAGTTAGCCGTCGGGTCGCGGGGCATCACCCGGACGGTCCACTGGGGAGGGGGGTCCACGGGCCGCCCGGCGGGCGACGCCGGATCATCAGGAATTATGTCGTTCCGGGCCGGCGGGACCGGATTATCTGTCGGTGATGGGACGCCGGGGTTGTCAGCCGGCCGCTCGGGTGGCCCGGCCCGACCGGAAGCTGTCCCGGATCAGCGCGAGCTGCCCCGCCGAGGCGGACCAGTCGGCGTCGGAGGTGGTCCACCCGAGCGTCCACCCGCCGGCGTCGCCGGGCAGCACCCGCAGCGCATGCATCCGCTCCCCGTACGGGGCCGTCCAGCGGCACTCCCACTCGGCGCCGCCGCCGGCGGCCGCCAGCCGCACCCTCTGGTAGCCGGGCAGCCGGCCGTCGGTGGTCAGATCCCGCTCGGCCGCCCGCAACTGGCCCAGCGGATCGCCGCCCGGGTAGGGCTCGACGCCGAGGATCCGCCGGGTGGCGGGGTCCTGGAAGCAGGTGGTGCTGCCGGACCTCAGCTCCAGCCAACCGGCCGGCACGGCGACCCGGAAGCCGGCGGAGTCGGCGTACCAGACCCAGCCGGCCGGGAGGGTGAGCCCCGCGTCGGCGGGTGGCGAGCCGGCCCGCACCGGGTTGCCCGTCGCCTCGGGCCGGACACACGGGAACGGGGGCGGTGGGACACCGGGGGGCGGGCCGCCCGGCGGTCCGGCCGGGTGTCCCCAGGGCTCGCCCGGCCCCTCGCCGTGCGGGTCGCCGGCCGGCCGGCCGTCGTGGTCGTCGGTGACCGCCAGCGCGGTGCCGACCCCCGCCGCCACGGCGAGCACGACGGCCGCCGCCGCGAGCGCCAAGCGGCGCAGTGCCGCCCGGCGCCGCCGGCTCGGACACTCGGCCTCGCCCGCGGGTAAGGCCGTCGGGCCGTCCCCGCCGTCGGCGGCACCGGCCGCCCCGCTGGTGCTGGCGGCGGTGCCGTCCGCCCCACCGGAAGCGGCGAAGGTGCCGGCCGCGCCGCTGGGGATCGCGAAGGCGCCGGCCGGCCCGCCGGTCGACGTGGGCAGGCCGGCCGCGTCCGACGCAGGCCGCGAGGAGCCGCCACCGCGGTCGGCCTGGCTCGGGGCCAGCGGCAGGGTGGCCTCGTCGTCCGGGGGCGCCCATTCGCTCCGGCGGGCGGCGCGGCTCCACTCGCGGGCGGCGGCGGCCGGCGGCATCACGTCGGGAAAGGCGCGCTCCGGCGGTGGCACGGCCGCCGCCCCGCCGCTGTCCCAGCCCGACCCGCTGCCCGGCGCGGTGTCGCCGTCCCCACCCGGCGCGGTGGCGGGCGGTGCGCCGCCGGCTGCGGGCCAGCACGGCACGTCGACGGTCGGCGCGGTGGCGGCGGCCAGCAGGCGGGCCGCGTCGTCGTGGCCGAGCCGGTGCCGCGGATCGCGGCGCAGCAGACCGACCAGCACCGGCGCCAGCGGGCCGGCGTGCGGCGCCGGGTCCGGCGGTTGGCTGGCCAGCGCGGCCAGCGTGGCCATGGCGGTGCTGCGGGCGTACGGGGAGCGGCCCTCGACGGCCGCGTGCAGCGTGGCGCCCAGCGACCACAGGTCGGCCTCGACGCTGGACACCCCCTCGGCCGCCCGCTCCGGGGCCACGTACTGGGGTGAGCCGAGGACCAGGCCGGGGCGGGTCATCATCCCGTCGCCGCCGTCGAAGACGGCCAGCCCGAAGTCGGTGAGCAGCACCCGGCCGTCGCGGGCCAGCAGCACGTTGGCGGGCTTCACGTCCCGGTGCAGCACGCCCGCCTCGTGCGCGGCGCGCAGCGCGGCCAGCACCGCCAGCCCGATGCCGGCGGCCCGGCGCGGGTCCACCGGCCCGTCCGAGTCGATGATCTCCTGCAGCGACCGGGACGGGACGTACTCCATCACCAACCACGGGTCGCCGTCGACCCGGACCACGTCGTAGACCCGGACCACGTTCGGGTGGCTGAGCCGGGCGGTCGCCCGCGCTTCGCGGAGGGTCCGACCGCGCACCTCGTCGCGTTCGTGCGCGGCGAGCCAGCCCGGTGGCACGACCTGCTTCACCGCCACCTCGCGGTGCAGCATCTCGTCCCGGGCCCGCCAGACCCGACCCATCCCGCCGCGTCCGACCAGGTCGAGCAGGCGGTACCGGCCGGCGATCATTACCTGCTGCACCGCACTCCTCACCGCTGGTCGATGTCCACAATAACCAACGGATCGGACAACACCTATCCCCTGCGGGGCGGCACGCTCAGCTCGCGGCGCCGGCCAGCAGATTGCCCTCCGGGATGGCGATGGCGGGGCGGCCACCGGCCAGCAGCGCCGACGCCCGGCGGGCCTGGAACGCGCCGTGTTCCCGCCGGGCGGCGACGTAGCTGCCGGCGGTCCGGGCGGCGATGGCGGACCACGCGTAGCGTTCGGCGACCACGGTGCGGGCCCGGCGGGCGACCCGGCGGGCGAACACCTCGTCGCCGAGCAGCCGGTCGACCGCGCCGGCCAGCGCGTCCGGGTCACCGTGCGGGAAGGTCACGCCGGTCACCCCGGACTCGACGATCTCGGCGAGGCCGCCGGTCTCCGCGACCGCGAGGGGCGCGCCCGCGGCGGCCGCCTCCAGGGCGATCATGCCGAACGGCTCGTAGAGGCTGGGGACCACCGTCGCGTCGGTGGCGGCCAGGACGGCCGGGAGCTGGGTGGCGTCCAGGAAACCGGCGAACCGGACCGTCTCGGCGAGGTGCAGCCGGCGCGCCTGGTCGACCAACTCGTCCCGGTACGGGCCGTCGCCGGCGATCACCACCCGCAGGCCGGGGTGCCGGTCCCGCAGGTACGGCACGGCGTGCACCAGGTGCTGCACGCCCTTCTCGTACACCAGCCGGCCGGCGTACCCGACCAGCGGGCCGCCGGCGGCGAACCGGGCGCGGGCGGCGGACACGGCGCGCGGGCGGGCGTGCCAGGCCCGGTCGTCGACCCCGTTGGGGACCACGTCGATCCGCCCGGCCGGCACGTCGAACAGCCGCCCCACCTGGTCACGCATGTAGCCCGAGCAGGCGATCACCCGGGTCGAGGCGTTGCTCAGCCAGTGTTCGACCCCGTGGATGGTGCGGTTCATCTCCTCGGGCAGCCAGCCCTGGTGCCGGCCGGCCTCGGTGGCGTGGATGGTGGTGACCAGCGGCAGGTCCAGGTGCTCGGCCAGGGTGACGGCGGTGTGCGCGACGAGCCAGTCGTGGGCGTGGATGACGTCGTAGTCGCCGGACTCGGCGGCGCGCAGGGCGGCCCGGGTGAGGGTGTGGTTGAACGCCATGGTCCAGGCCAGCAGCGATCCGGTGGCCAGCGGGAAGCGGACCGGGTCCTCGGCGGCCCGCAGGACGCGCACGCCCTCGGCGTACTCCTCCAGGGGGGCGCCCTCGGCGTGCCGGGCGACGACGGTGACCTCGTGGCCGGCGGCGGCCAGGGCGACGGAGAGCGCGTGCACGTGGCGGCCGAGGCCACCGACGAGCACGGGTGGGTACTCCCAGGAGAGGATCAGCACCCGCTGGCGCCGGGCGGGCTGGATGTCGATCACGTCGGCGTCAGCGGACATGCGGCCCCCTTTGAGTTGTGGTTCCCGCACCCGCCCGAGCGCACCGCGTCGGGCGTGTCGTGGGGTCGCAGCCCATCCTGCCCAGCGCTCGATAACCAGCGGCGACGCGCCGGTTGCCGGTCTGTAACGCGTCAGCCGCGAAGGCGCCGGACACGCAGCAACTCGGCCACCGACCACGCCTGGAACGGGCAGCCCGTGGCGGCGTGCGGGGCGAGCCCGTCGGCGGTCTCGCTCACCGAGCCCAGGCCGTACTCGGTCAGGTGCCCCTCCAGCCCCACCAGCAGGTCGTCGACGGGCAGGCCGGCCCGGCGGTACGCGTCGACGAACGGCCCGATCAGCCAGGGCCAGACCGTGCCCTGGTGGTAGCCGGAGTCCCGGTCGGCCGGGCCGCCCCGGTGCCGGCCCACGAAGCCGGGGGAGTCGGGGGAGAGGCTGCGCGGCCCGAGCGGGGTGAACAGCCCCTCGGTGACCCGGCGCAGGGTGGCCTCGTCCGGTTCGAGGGGCGCGTACGGCAGCGACCAGGCGAGCAACTGGTTGGGGCGGAGCAGGTCGTCGTCGTGGTGCGGCGCCCCGCCGAGCGGGTACGCGGGCGCCGGCGCGTCGACCACGTCGTGCAGCCAGCCGGCCGGCGTGGGGAAGCGTTCCCGGAACGCGGCGGCGGCCCGCGCGTGCCGCGCCCGGAGCGCTGTGGCGTCCCGGCCGGTCAGCTCGGCCAGCTCGGCGAGACCGGCCAGCCCGTTCACCCAGAGCGCGTTGACCTCGACCGGCTTGCCGGTGCGCGGGGTGACCGGCACCCCGTAGACGCGGGCGTCCATCCAGGTGAGCGCGACGTCGGGCGGCCCGCCCTGGGTGAGCAGCCCGTCGGCCGGGTCGACGCCGATGCCGTAGCGGGTGCCCGCCACGTGCGCGGCCACCACGGCCTCCAGCGCGGGCAGCAGCTCCACGGCGAGGTCGGTGTCCCCGGTGACGGTGACGTGCCGGTGCACCGCGTGCAGGAACCACAGCGTCGCGTCGACGGTGTTGTGCTCCACCCGCCCGGTGTCGGCGGTGTTGGCGAGCATCCCCTCCGACAGCGTGGCCGCGTACGCCCGCAGCAGCTCCCGGCCCTCGTCGCCGCGGTTGGTGCGGAGGAAGAGCCCCTCGTAGGAGGTCATCGTGTCCCGCGACCAGGCCCCGAACCAGGGATAGCCGGCCACCACGTCGGGGCCGGTGGCGGTGTGCACCACGAAGGCGTCGGCGGCCAGCGCGAGGGTCGCGTCGACGTCGTCGTCCGGCTTCGCCGCGGCCACCACGGCACGGTGGCGCCGCCGGGCCGCCTCGACCAGCGCGGTGGCCGGCGGGGGCTCCTCGGCCAGGTCGTCCGCCCAGGCCAGCACGGACACCTCGGCGCCCGGCTCGTCGAGGGCGCCGGAGAACCGGCCCGCGTACCAGAGGTCCTCGTCGGGGTGCAGCCCGCGCGCCCCCTCCTCCCGGTGGCGCACGCCGAGCCACCACTGCCCCTCGGGGGTCCAGCCCGGCCCGGCCAGCCGGTACGCGCCCTCCACCACGGCGCCGCCGGCCACCTCCTCCAGCCGCGGGGTCGGGCCGTCGGCCCGCCGCTCGCCGTGCGCGTCGCGCCAGGTGCAGGCCGCCGCCAGGTCCAGCCGGACCGGGCCGCCGGACACCAACCGGTGGACCACCGCCACGCAGGACCGGCCGTACGCCATGGCGATCTCCCGCTCGATCACCACGTCGCCGACCCGCCAGCGCCAGCGGGGCACCCCGTCGGTCAGGTCGAAGCGCTCCAGCAGCTCGAAGCCGCGCGGGTCGACCACACCCGAGGACCACTCGTGCGCGCCGAGCCGCACCTGCCGCCCGGACGGCAGGGTCACCGCCGGGTCGAGGCTGACCAGGCCGACCTTGCGGGCGGCGGGCGTCTCCCCGGCCACCACGAGCAGCCCGTGGTAGCGCCGGGTGCGCAGCCCGGCGACCGTGCCCATGGCGTAGCCGCCCCGCCCGTCGGTGACCAGCCACTCCCGCGTCGACGAGGCGGACAGCTCCCCGCAGACCTGCGGACCGAAGCGAATGTCGATCAACTTTCCTCCACCACCGGCGGGGTGTCACCCGCCACGACGACAATGGCCCCTGTGGAGAAGTACCCCGGGGGCGTCGAAGATGTGCAGGTGATCACTGACCGCCCGACCTCCGCGACCCCCGACCCCGAGCGGCACCGGCTCGCCCAGGCCGACGCCGGGGAGCAGGACTGGCGCGCATGGGGTCCCTATCTGTCCGAGCGGGCGTGGGGGACGGTACGGGAGGACTACAGCGAACACGGCACGGCCTGGGACTACTTCCCCCACGATCACGCGCGGTCCCGAGCCTACCGGTGGAACGAGGACGGCATGGCGGGCGTCTGCGACGACCGGCAGACGTTCTGCTTCGCCCTCGCCCTGTGGAACGGGCGGGACCCGATCCTCAAGGAGCGGATGTTCGGCCTCGGCGGCGACGGCGGCAACCACGGGGAGGACGTGAAGGAGTACTGGTGGTACGAGGACTCCACGCCCACCCACTCCTGGATGCGCTGGCGCTACCACTACCCGCAGGCCGCCTTCCCCTACGACGAGCTGGTCGCCGTGAACGCGCTGCGCGGCCGGGACGACACGGAATACGAGCTGGTCGACACGGGGATCTTCGACGACGACCGCTACTGGGCGGTCACCGTCGACTACGCCAAGGCGTCCCCGACCGACCTGTGCGTGCTGATCACGGTGGCCAACCGGGGGGACACCGACGAGACCCTGCACGTGCTACCCACCCTCTGGTTCCGCAACACCTGGGCCTGGGGGCTGCCCGGCGGCGACCGGGTGCCGAAGCTGACCGGTGCCGGCTCGCGGCTGGTGGGGGAGCACTGGGTGCTCGGCCAGCTCCTGCTGGAGGGCGACGGCGCGCCCACGCCGCTGCTCTGTGACAACGACACCAACGCCGAGCGGCTGTGGGGGCTGCCCGGGCGGTCGGCGTACCCGAAGGACGGGATCAACGACCACGTGGTCGCCGGCGCGGCCACCGTCAACCCGGACCGGGAGGGGACCAAGGGGGCGCTGCACTACGTGCTGGACGTGCCCGCCGGCGGGCAGCGGCAGATCCGGCTGCGGCTGACCCGCACCGCACCGCCCCCGGCGGGTGACCCCCCGCCCCCGGCCGACCTGGGCGACGGGTTCGACACGGTGCTCTGGGCGCGGCGCGCCGAGGCGAACCGCTTCTTCGACAGCGTCATCCCGGGCGCCGCGACCGCCGACGAGGCGCTGGTCGCCCGGCAGGCCATCGCCGGGCTGATGTGGGGCAAGCAGTTCTACCACTTCGACGTGAAGCGGTGGCTGGAGGGCGACCCGGGCTCCACGCCACCGCCGGCCGGCCGCCGCCACGGGCGCAACAGCGCCTGGTGGCACATGAACAGCTTCGACGTGATCTCCATGCCGGACCCGTGGGAATACCCCTGGTACGCCGCCTGGGACCTGGCCTTCCACTGCGTCACGATCGCCCGGGTCGACCCGGGCTTCGCCAAGGAGCAGCTGCTGCTCCTGCTCCGCGAGTGGTACCTGCACCCGAACGGGCAGATCCCGGCGTACGAGTGGGCGTTCGGGGACGTGAACCCGCCGGTGCACGCCTGGGCGGCGCTCAAGGTGTTCGAGATCGACGGCTCCCGCGACCACGAGTTCCTGGCCCGGGTGATGCACAAGCTGCTGCTCAACTTCACCTGGTGGGTCAACCGGAAGGACACCGGCGGCAACAACGTCTTCGAGGGCGGCTTCCTCGGGCTGGACAACGTCGGTCCGTTCGACCGCTCCGCCGCGCTGCCGGTGGCCGGTGTGCTGGAGCAGTCCGACGGCACCGGCTGGATGGCCATGTACGCGCTCAACCTGCTCGACATGGCCGTCGTGCTGGCCGAGCACGACCGGGCGTACGTGGACACGGCGACGAAGTTCTTCGAGCACTTCGCGTACATCGCCGCGGCCGCGTACGACCAGGGGCTCTGGGACGACGAGGACGCGTTCTTCTACGACGTGCTGCGGCAGGCCGACGGCACGAAGGTGCCGCTGAAGGTCCGCTCGGTGGTGGGGCTGCTGCCCCTCGCGGCGGTCACCCGGCTCACCGCGCGCACCCTGCGCCGGCTGCCCGAGCTGGGCGCGCGGCTGCGCTGGTTCCTCACCAACCGCCCCGAGTACGCCGAGGTGATCGGCGCCCGCCGGCTCGGCCCGGACGGCCGGCAGCAGCGCCTGCTGTCCATGGTCGGCCCCGACCAGGTGGTGCGCCTGCTCGCCCGGATGCTCGACACCGACGAGTTCCTGTCCGAGTACGGGCTGCGCACGCTCTCCCGCGCCCACCTGGACAAGCCGTTCACGGTCACGCTCGGCGGCCAGGAGTTCAGCGTCGGCTACGAGCCGGCCGAGTCGACGAGCGGCCTGTTCGGCGGCAACTCCAACTGGCGCGGCCCGATCTGGATGCCGACCAATTTCCTGCTGATCAGCGCGCTGCGGGACCACGCCGCCTTCTTCGGCGACGACCTCCAGGTGGAATATCCGACCCGGTCCGGGGTGAAGCGCACCCTCGACGAGATCGCCGACGACCTGTCCGCGCGGCTCATCTCGCTGTTCACCCGGGACGGCTGGGGCCGGCGGCCGATCTACGGCGCGGCCCAGCTCTTCCAGACCCACCCGGACTGGCGGGACCTGATCTGCTTCCCGGAATATTTTCACGGCGACAACGGCGCCGGCCTGGGCGCCTGGCACCAGACCGGGTGGACCGCCCTGGTGGCCGACCTGATCCTCACCCTGCGCCGCTGACGGTGTGGGGCGCGGCGGGGACCGCCGCGCCCCACCCGTTCAGGGCAGCGGGAAGAACGCCACCCGGGCGTGGTACTCGCCGGCCACCGTGGTGGTGTCGCTGCCGACCCAGAGCCCCCGGTCGGTGGCGTACAGCTCCTGGGTGCCGACGCCCCGGGCCTTGGTCGGGTTCCAGGCCAGCGCCTTGCCGGTGGTCGGGTTGATCGCCCCGATCCCGGGCCGGGACACCGCGCCCGGGCCCGCCGAGTCACGCCCGAGCGGGTTGTCCAGCCAGCGCTGGTGACCGCCGACGTAGACCGCCGCGCCGGTGATCGCCACCGACAGCAGGGTGTCGCCGCCGGTGTAGTTCACCCAGGTCGGCTGCCTGCCGCCGGTCTCCGTGCCGAACTCGAAGCGGGACGCCGCGTCGCAGAGCGTGCCGGGGAACGCGGCACCCGTGGTGACCGCCACGAACCAGGCGCCGTCCGGGGAGATGTCCACCCCGCGCAGGTAGGTGGGCATGGACGCGGCGCAGGGCGGCTGGTAGCGGAGCGTCGACCAGCCGGAGAGCGTCGCCCCGGCGTCGCTCAGGTTCGCGACCGCGAGCTGGTGGCGCGCCACGCCGGCGACGGAACTGAAGTTGCCCACGAAGACCAGCCGCCGGCCGTCGGCGGAGACGTCCAGGGCCTCGATCTTGACCGGCGAGGTGGCGCCGCTGGTGGTCTTCCGGGCCCCCTCGATCCGCAGGTTCACCGAGGCGTCGGCAGCGCCCGTGGTGGCGTTCAACGCGGCCAGGGCGCGCCGGGTCACCCCGCCGACGGTCTGGAACGCCCCGCCGAGGATCAGCCGGTTGCCGACCAGCCGCATGTCGTTGACCTGGTTGTTGAGCGCGGCCGGAGCGAACCCGGCGACCCGGGCGCCGGTGGCCGCGTCGACCCGGGCCACCCGCGGTGCGGCCACGCCGTTGACCGTCGTGAACGTGCCACCCAGGTAGAGAGAGCGGCCGTCGGGCGCGGCGGCGAGCGCCTTGACCGTGCCGTTGACCACGGGCCGGAACGTGGTGTCGATCCGGCCGGTGGTGGCGTCGAAGGCCACCAGCCGCGGCATCGCCAGCTGGGCGGTCTGCCCGGCGTTGCGGACCTTGGTGAACGAGCCGGCCAGGTAGACCCGGTTGCCGATCTGGAGGATCCGGTACACGGTCCCGTCGAGCGCGTGCGGCGTCCAGTCCGCCGGGTTGGCGCCGACCACGGTGGAGTGTGTGGCGTTGACCCCGAGGGCGGGGGACGGGGGGAGCGCGCCGCCCGCGGCGGCGAGCGCGGCCACGACGGCGGTGGCCGCCCTCCGGCGACTCCGGCGCCGGGCCGGGGTCGCGCGGGGCTGATCGCGTGAGGTCGTCATCGCCGAAGCATGCCGCCTCGACCCGGTTCGGCGCAGTCGGGTTCCCGCCGCTGGTCGCGCGGCGTTCGGCCAGTTCGGACGGTCCGTCCGTCCGGTCCGGGATGATCTTGTTGGTCGGTCCCGGACCCGACCGGGGGGGCCGGAAATCCGGCTGCCGGGGCGAACCGGAGGCAGTACCGTGTCCCGGTCCGCCACACGGGAGGAGTACGCGATGCCACAGCGCCGGGAGGCCGCGGTGCTGGTCTTCGACGCCGACGACACGCTCTGGGAGAACAACCTCCTCTTCGAGCGGGTGATCGACGACTTCCTCACCTGGCTGGACCATCCGACGCTGGACCGGACGGAGATCCGGACCGTGCTCGACGACATCGAGCGGGCCAACGCGGTCGCGCACGGCTACGGCAGCAAGGTCTTCCTGCGCAGCCTGGGGGAGTGCCTGGAGAAGCTGCGGGCGCGGCCGGCGACCGACCGGGAGCGCGCCGAGATCGACGACCTGGCGGCGGCGCTGGTCGGCCACCAGGTCGAGCTGATGCCCGGCGTGGCGGAGACCCTCGACGACCTGGCCACCCGGCACGAGCTGCTGCTGCTCACCAAGGGGGAGCGCGAGGAGCAGCAGCGCAAGCTCGACGCCTGCGGCCTGCTGCACCACTTCCGTGCCGCACACATCGTGCCGGAGAAGGACGTCGACACCTACCGCTGGCTGGCCCGGGAACACGCCTTCGACCCGGCCGCCGCCTGGATGGTCGGCAACTCCCCGCGCTCGGACATCCTGCCCGCCCGGGCCGCCGGCCTGAACGCGGTCCTCATCCCCAACGAGAACACCTGGGTGCTGGAACACGACGAGCTGGACCCGACCGACCCCGGGGTGATCCGGCTGGCCGCCTTCCCCGACCTGGTCCGGCACTTCTGATCCGGCGGGTAACGTCCCAGGCGTGCCGCTGACCTTCCCCTCGCACCTGGCGCCGGTGCTGCCGCTGAAGCTCTGGCGGCCGCACTGGTTCGACGGGGTGGCGCTGGCCACCGGCGCGGTCGCGCCGGACGTCGGCTACCTGTTCACCGGCACGGGGCTCGCCCTCGGGCTGCGGACGCACACCCTCGGCGGGCTGCTCTGGTGGTGCCTGCCGGTGGCCCTCGCCTACGCCTGGATCGTCCGCCGGGTGATCGCCGGGATCGCCGTGCACCTGCCCGGCCAGCGGCTGTTCGGCTGGCCCGACCACGCCGCGCTGGCCGGCGTCCGGCACCCCTGGCAGGTCACCGTCTGCTCGGCGCTGCTCGGCGCGTTCAGCCACGTCGCCTGGGACCGGGTCACCCACAGCGGCCGGTGGCCACGCCTGCTCGGCGTCGCCGACTTCCACGCCCTGACCGGGCTGTACTGGTGGCAGGTGGCGGACGTGATGGGCACAGTCGGTGGCGGCCTGCTGGTCGCCGTCCTGGCGGTGCGCGCCGCCCGGCGGGGCGAGATCTTCGACGGCGTCCGTCCGCCGGCGCCGCCGGCCCGGCCGGGGATGTTCTGGGGGGTCGCCCTGGCGGTCACCGGACTCGGGACGATCCTGCTGCCGGGCCTGCCGGCGGCCACCGTCCCGGCGCCGGCCGGGGTGCGCCTGCTGCACCTCGCGGCGGTCGCGCTGATCGCCGGGGCGGCCGCGGCCGGGGCCCTGACCGGGCCCCCGCCGGACGTGGCGCGCAGCCCTCGCCTCGAAAGCCAACAGCGCTGGTCCGGCTGACCCTGTTACGCCGACATGCCGTATTTCAACGTTGGTATCAATCACATTCTCCCGGGCCCGCCTGACCTTGTTCCACCTGCGAGAACCTGCCTAACCTGAGCCCGCGTCCACGCCTCTTCGGGGTGAGTCGGGGGCGCGCCGAAGTCCGGTAGTTGGGCACCGTGGAGCTGAGTGCAGGCGGGCCGGCTCGCCGTATTGAGCCCGGCGTTGGCGGCGTGCCACGCCCGCCGTGCTGCAGACGGCGAAGACCGCTACCACGCCGGACGGCTGGGGTCAGGACCGGGGAGTTGCGGACCCGGTCCTGACCCGTCCGGCCACCTCCACGACCCGTGCGGACCGACCGGACCGGGGCGGTGCGCCGACCCGACTCCGTGCGAGGATCCGGCAGCGGAAACTTCCCGCCCGCCCCCACAGCCAGGACCGCATCCGCATGGACATGACCAGCACCGGCCAGCCGCCCGCCGAGAACGCCGCCAGCACCTGCTACCGGCACCCGAAGCGGGAGACGCTGCTGCGCTGCAGCCGCTGCGACCGCCACATCTGCCCCGACTGCATGCGCGAGGCGCCGGTCGGCCACCGCTGCCCGGAGTGCGTCCGGGCGGACAACCGCACGGTCCGCCAGGCCCGGACGGTCTTCGGCGGCCGGCCGGTCACCCGCCCGCTGGTGACGTACGCGCTGATCGCCCTCATCGTGCTGGCGTACCTGGTCGAGCTGGTCCATCCGGCCGTGCTCGACCAGTTCGACAGCCTGGGCACCGGGTTGGTCGACGACGCCGGCCAGCGCTACGTCGACGACGGCGTCGCCCGCCCCGGGTACGAGCCGGTCGGGATCGCGCACGGCGAGTGGTACCGCCTCCTCACCTCGTCGTTCCTGCACCTGCTGCCCACCCAGGGCGCCCTCGGCTTCCTGCACATCACGTTCAACCTGTGGTGGCTGTGGGTGCTCGGCCGGGTGGTCGAGGACCGGCTGGGGCACGGCCGGTACCTGGCCGTCTACCTGCTCTCCGCGCTGGGCGGCGGGGTCCTGGGCTTCCTGGTCTCCCCGGACCAGTCGGCGGTCGGCGCCTCCGGCGCGGTCTACGGCCTGGCCGGCTGCTACGTGGTGCTCGCCCGGCGGCTGCACCACCATCCGATCGAGCCGCAACGGGTGCTCGTCCCGTTCGTGATCTGGATGGTGCTCTCCGCCGGCTGGACCTCCTGGGAGGGGCACCTGGGCGGCCTGCTGGCCGGCGGCCTGGTCGGCTTCGGGTTCGCGTACGCCCCGGCGAAGCGGCGGACAGCCGTCCAGACGGCGACGGTGGTCGCGCTGACCGTGCTGCTGCTCGCGCTGGTGGTGCTCAAGTCGCTGGAGCTCACCGGCTGAGCGACGCGGCACCACCGAAGTAGCTGAGAGATAGCCGGCCGTATATCGATCGTTCCTAGCCTTCACCCGTTCTGTCTGCCAAGAACGGACCGGAGGGTTACGGGTGAAAAGACGATCACGAGGTCCCCTGATCGGGGGACTGGCGCTGGCTCTGGTGGCCACGCTCGGCGGGTCGCAGGTCCTGCTGGACCGCAGTGCCGCCGGCACCACCGAGGCGGACGGCGGACTGCTCGACCGGCTGGGCGACGCGGCGCGTGGGCTTGTCGACGGTGGACAGGGGCGGACCAAGCCCGAGGTGGTCAGTGCCGGGCTCTCGCTCAGCGAGAAGCCGCCGGCGGCGAAGAAGACACCGCCGCCGAAGCGGGTCCGGGAGGTGCCCGGCAAGCGCACCGCCAACGGCCGGGTCTACCAGCTGTCCGACGGCCGGCTCCAGGCCGAGCTGTCGGCGGTGCCGGTGAACTACCGCGATGCCAAGGGCCGGTTCCAGCCGATCGACACCGCGGTGAAGCCGGCGAGCGGGGGCGGCTTCGTCGCGGCCAACACCACCAACAGCTTCACCAGCCGGTTCGGCGCCCGGACCGACCAGTTGGTGCGCTTCGAGCGGGACGGCCGGGCGGTCGGCCTCGGCCTCCCCGGGGGCACGAAGAGCGCCGCGCCCAAGGTCGCCGGCTCGACGGTGACCTATGCGGGCCTGGCCGGCGGGGCCGATCTGGTCTACGACGTGACCGCCAGCGCGCTCAAGGAAAAGATCGTGCTGCACCGGGCCCCGGCGGGCCCGGTGTCGTACACCTTCACGCTCGACACCAAGGGCCTGGTGGCCCAGCAGCGGTCCGACGGTTCCATCGCGTTCGTCCGCCCCGACGGCGGTGATCCGGAGCTGGTCATGCCGGCGCCGTACATGTACGACAGCGCCAAGAAGTCGGCCACCAGCACCGCGGTCAGTCAGCGGGTCCAGCAGACGTACGGGCAGACGACGGTGACTGTCTCCGCGGACGCCGCCTGGCTGCGCGACCGGGCCCGGACCTATCCGGTGGTCATCGACCCGACCATCAAGATCCAGCCGGTGCCGACCGACGGCCAGGACGTCCAGATCTCGTCGGGCGCCACCACCACCAACTTCGCCAGCACGTACCAGCTGAAGGTGGGCACCGGCGAGAGCGCCACCTGGCGCTCGCTGCTGAAGTTCGACGTGAGCCCCATCCCGGCGGGCACCACGATCGATGACGCCGAGCTGTCGGTCTACTACGACCAGAGCCTCGACGGCCTCTACGCCAACAACGTGCCCATGGAGGCGCAGCGGCTCACCGCCGGCTGGACCGAGAGCTCCGCCACCTGGGCGACCATGAGCGCCAAGGGCGACACCTCGCTGCCCGGCAACATCGTCACCGTCGACGACGGCGACACCAACGCCACGGCGAAGGGCACCTGGTCCGCCTCCACCAGCACGCTGACCGCGTACGCCGTGGGCAAGGACTACCGCGTCAACAGCGACGCGGTCACCGGAGACACCTACACCTACACGCCGAACATCACCGAGGCGGGCGAGTACAAGGTCGAGGCGCACTACGTCGGCGCCTCCGACCGGGCGGATCTGGCGCCGTACACCATCTACTCCAAGGGCGGCGCCACCAAGACCGTGAAGGTGGACCAGCGGCAGCCGAACGGCACCGGCGGCTGGTACAACCTGGGTCTCTACCAGTTCGACGCGGGCACCACCGGCAAGGTCGTGCTCGGCGACCAGGCGAACAAGGCGGTCATCGCCGACGCCGTCCGGTTCAGCAAGAACGGCGCGCTGAAGGAGGCCTCGCACTCCAGCACCTGGCTGTCGTTCCCGATCCGGGCGGCCGCGCAGCAGTGGATCAACGGCACCCAGCCGAACTACGGCGTGATGCTCAAGGCGAAGAACGAGTCGCTGGCCAAGCAGGGCGGTGCGATCTTCGAGGCCTCCGAGTACGCGTACATGAACGACCGGCGGGACTACAACCTGCCGAAGCTCGTCGTCACGTACGGCCGGCCCGGCGTGACGCTGAACCCGCCGACCACCATCACCTCGACCGGCGCGGTGCTGGACTGGCCCGCTTACAAGGACCCGGACGGCGCGACCGGCACCGGCGACGACATCGTCGAGTACCAGGTGCACCGCAGCCCGTTCCAGGTCTACACGCCGAGCGCCGCGACACTCATCTCCCCGGTCTCGTCGGGCACCCGGGCGTTCCAGGACACCACGGCGACGCCGACCCCGGCGGACAAGACCGATCCGATGGATCGGCAGTTCTACTACTACATGGTGGCGGTCAAGACCGCCGACGGGCAGCTCATCGCGGGCCCGACGGTGCCGGCCATGCTGCCCAAGGCGGGCCAGATCACCAAGATCTTCCGCACCGGCGTCACCGACACCACCCTGTCGAAGCTGAAGAACACCACCAACGTCAACGTCTACGACGGCGACCCCTACATCGGTGTCGGCAACAACTCCGACACCTACGGGGTGACCCGCGGCGTGGTGAAGTGGTCCAGCCTGGCCGGGGCCATCCCGACCACCGCGCAGGTGACCGGCGCCCAACTGCGGATGTGGAACACCTCGCTCTACCCCGGTACGGACCGGACCCAGTACGTCGACGTCTACAAGCTCACCCGCGGTTTCACCGACGAGACGAAGGCGACCTGGGACACCTACGACGGCGTCAACCGCTGGACCACGGCGGGCGGTGACTACGACACGTCGTGGAAGGCCGGCTTCAACGGCTTCGCCAACGACCCCGAGTGGGAAACGTGGGACGTCACCACCCCGGTGAAGGGCTGGGTGGCCGCCCCGCCGACCAACTTCGGCCTGCTGCTGCGGATGCGCGACGAGGTCAACCAGAACGCCCGGGCCATGATGCTCGCCTCCGAGGCCGAGGACTCGATGTTCGAGCCGACGCTGGAGGTCACCTACCTGGAGCAGACCCCCGAGTCGACCTACTACGCCGCGCAGACGCCGACCAACCTGGCCCCGGCGTCGACCTACACCGCCCCGGTGTCGGTGTCGAACCCGACGCAGGCGGCGTGGAAGGCGACCGACTGGGAGCTGGCGTACCAGTGGACCCGGGCCAACGGTGAGGTGGTCGACGAGCCCGCGGCCGTGGCGGCCACGCCGTTGCCGGCCGACATCCCGGCCGGTGGCACGGTCGACCTGACCGCGCAGGTCAGGACGCCCTCCAGCACCACCGAGGGAAACAAGCGCACCGACTACGTGCTGAATTGGCAACTGCGCAACAAGCTGACCGGCAAGTGGCTGTCGGACAGCGCACCGATCGCCGCGCTGCCACAGAACGTGGCGGTGGTCGAGCCCACCTCCGACCAGCTGGGGCTGGAGAAGTTCTACTCGTACGCGGGGAAGAACACCGGCGCCGGCGGCACCCTCATGAACAACCTGTACTCCGGCAACACGGTCTGGTCGTACGACGCGTTCAGCAACCCGGGGCGCGGCCTGTCGACCTTCGTCCGGCTGGCCTACAACTCCCTCGACACCAGCGACACGGTCGCCGGGTACGGCTGGTCGCTGCAGGCCTCGTCGCTGATGCGGCTCGGCAGTCCGCTGGACTTCCACCCGAACCCGAACCCGACGAAGATCACGCTGACCGACGGTGACGGCACCAGCCACTGGTTCACCTGGGACTCGGCCACCTCGACGTGGAAGAGCCCGAAGGGTGTGCACCTCTACCTGGAGAAGGTCACAGCCTCAGACTGCAAGCCGAACACGCAGGAGCCGAAGGCGTGGCGGCTGACCAAGCCGGACCGCACGCAGTTCTACTACGACTGCGAGGGCTTCCTCACCAGCACGGTGGACAACAACGGCAACACGATGGTGTTCACCTACGAGGAGCGCAAGTCGAACAACAAGCCGACCAAGTTCCTCCGCTACATCACCGACCCGGCCGGCCGTAAGACCCTGACGATCGACTACTACGCCAAGGGCCAGACCTACGACTACATCAACGACACCACCTGGACCCGGGTGTCGAACGCGACGAACCTGACCAACCCGAAGATCATCGACCACGTCCGGCAGGTCACCGACATCTCCGGCCGGAAGATGACCTTCACGTACACCGACAAGGGCCTGCTCGGTGAGCTGGTCGACGGCTACGGCTCCACCGGCGCCATGGGCGCGGCCAAGACGTTCAAGTTCGCCTACGACATGACCCAGGGCAACAAGAACGTCAAGCTGGTCAAGGTCACCGACCCGCGCGGCAACGCCACCGGCCTGACGTACAACTACCCGCAGACCGGCGACGACCCGAAGTTCCACTGGACCACCAAGTCCTACACCGACCGGCTGGGCTATCTCAGCCAGTTCGGCTACGTCGACCCGGACGGTCCGCAGGGCAGCAACATCGACGCCACGGTGACGGACGCGGAGAACCACGCGACCGCCTACCGGATGGACGGTTACGGCCGCCCGTATCAGACGACCAACGCGAAGAACCAGGTCACGAAGCTGGGCTGGGACGGTGACCACAACGTCACCACGCTCACGGAGAACAACGACGCCGTCTCGACCTGGACGTACGACCAGAAGACCGGTTACCCGACGGAGGTCAGGGACGCCGAGGCGGTCAAGAACGGTTGGCCGGGCACGACGCTGACCTACCAGTACCAGCTGAACGGATACGTCGCCGACGTCATCAGCAAGACCAGCCCGAAGGGCCGCAAGTCAACCTTCGGCTACGAGGCCGACGGTGACCTGTCCTGGGTCGTCGACCCGATCGGCAACACCACGACCGACCCGGACGACTACAAGACCACGTACACGTACGACGCCTGGGGCCAGATGCTGACGGCGACCGACGCCAACGGCAACACCACGGCGTACAACGGCTTCGACCCGAACGGCTACCCGCAGACCATCACCGACGCGGACCAGAAGCAGACGAAGTTCGTCTACGACGTACGCGGCCAGGTCCTCAAGGTGACCGACGCGCTCACCCACGACACCACGCAGACGTACGACACGTTCGGCCGTCCGCTGGAGAACAAGGTCGCCAGGAACCAGGGCGGCGGTGACTGGATCATCACCCCGGCCCCGGCGTACGACGGGAACGACAACGTCACGGTGTCGACCGCGCCGAACGGCGCCGTCACGACGGCCTCCTACGACGAGGCCGACGAGCTCACCTGGACCAAGGCGCCGGTGGACGTCGCCGGCGACCCGGAGCGGAAGACGTCGTTCACCTACGACAAGGTCGGCAACCTCCTCACCACCACCGAGCCGAAGGGCAACCTGACCTCGGAAGCCGGTGACTACGTCACCACCAACCGCTACGACGAGATCTACCAGCTCACCTCGGTGACCAACGCCAAGAACCACAAGATCACCTACGAGTACGACGACGTGGGCAACGTCGTCACCGTCGGCGACCCGCGCAAGAACGCCACGGCCGACACCGCCGACTACACCACCAAGCTGGAGTACGACCGGGCGCACCGGGTCACCAAGTCCACTGACGCGCTCGGCAAGTCCACCAGCAGCACGTACGACCGTGACGGTCTGGTCACCGCGACGAAGGACCAGCTCGGCAACACCACCGAGGTCACCCTCGACGAGCGGGGCAAGCCGACCGAGGTCAAGGTGCCGCACAAGAACGACAACGGCACCATCACGTACCGCATCACCAGGTACGAGTACGACGAGGTCGGCAATCAGACCAAGGTGACGAGCCCCCGCGGGGTCGCCACCACGGACGACCCGGACGACTTCGCCACGGTGACCGCCTACGACAAGCTCAACCGGGTCAAGGAGAGCCGGAGCGCGTACGACAAGGACGACAGCCGCTACACCACGGCGGATGTCACCACCTACCAGTACGACGCGGTGGGCCGGCTGACGACCCTGTCGGCGCCCCCGTCGGCCGGGCAGACGGTCCGCAACGACACCACGTACACCTACTACGACAACGGCTGGACGAAGTCCTCGTCCGACCCGTGGGACATCGTCACCTCGTACGACTACAACGAGCTCGGTGCCCAGACGGCCCGGACGGTCACCTCGGCCGGCGGCTCGTCGAACCGGACGATGAGCTGGTCGTACTTCCCGGACGGCAAGCTGAAGTCCCGCTCGGACGACGGCGTGCCGGTCGGCAAGCAGGTCGTCCTGGTCGACAACTCCGAGTTCAACAACGCCTCGGCGACCGGGACCTGGACCGTCGCCAACTCGGCCACCGGCAAGTACGGCACCGACTACGCCACCCGGCCCGCTGGGACCGGTGCGAACACGTTCACCTGGCAGTTGAACGTGCCGCAGGCGGGCACGTACGAGGTCTTCGCCCGCTATCCGCAGGTGACCGGCGCGGCGACCGACGCGAAGTACACGATCAGCCACGGCGGCGGCGACACCCCGAAGACGGTCAACCAGACCACCAACACCGGGACCTGGGTGAGCCTCGGCTCGTACAGCTTCACCGAGGGCAACCGTCACAAGGTGTCGCTGTCCGACCAGGCGACCGGCACGGTCGTCGCGGACGCCGTGAAGCTCGTGCGCGACAACACGGGCGAGGCCGACAACGAGAAGCACGACTACCGCTACCGCTACGACCCGAACGGCAACCTGAAGACGATCACGGACGCCTCACCCGGCGCCCGGGTGGACGACTACTCGGTCGTCTACACCGACCTGAACCAGGTGCAGAGCGTCACCGAGAGCAAGAGTGGGACGGTCACCAACACCACCTCGTTCACCTACAACGAGAACAGCGCACCGCTGACCACCACGCACGACAAGCAGTACGCCGGCTACACCTACGACCCGCGAGACCTGGTGTCGGAGGTGGTGAACGGCAAGTCCGCCACGGATCCGGGTAGGAAGACCAGCACCTTCACCTACACCGACCGCGGCGAGAAGCTGCGGGAGACCAAGGGCAACGGCAACACCGTTGACTACACGTACTACCTCGACGGGCTGCTGAACACCCAGGTGGAGAAGAAGTCCAACGCGACGGTGGTGTCGGAGCACACCTACACCTACGACCTGAACGGCAACCGCAGCCGCGACGTCGCAAGGAAGATGAACGCCGACAACCACTCGGCGTACCTCAACACCACCAGCACCTACACCTACGACCCGCGGGACCGCCTGGCCACCCTGACCAAGACCGGGGACGCCGCCGGCACGGAAACCTACATCCACGACGCCAACAGCAACGTCATCGAGCAGACCCTCAAGGGCACCACGACGACGTTCAAGTACGACCGGAACCGGCTCCTCACCGCCAGCGCCGGCGGTGCGAGCTCGTCGTACAACTACGACCCGTTCGGGCGCCTCGACACGGTGACCGCCGCGGGCACGATTCTCGAGCGCAACGTCTACGACGGGTTCGACCACGTCGTCGAGAACCGCAAGAACAACGGCACGAGCACGTCGACCACGAAGTACACGTACGACCCGCTGGACCGGACCGCCACCAAGACCACCGACGCCGGTGGCGCGAAGGAGAAGACCACCACCTTCAACTACCTCGGCCTGTCGGGCGAGGTGCTGGACGAGGAGGTCGCCGGCAAGCTCACCAAGTCGTACCAGTACTCGCCGTGGGGACAGCGGCTGTCCCAGATCACGCACAAGGACGACGGGACCGCGGAGAACGCCTACTACGGCTACGACCCGCACACCGATGTCGAGCAGCTGACCGACGACACCGGTGACACGAAGGCCACCTACGGATACACCGCGTACGGCAAGAACGACGACGCCCAGTTCACGGGCATCGACAAGCCGGACGCGCAGGATCCGACGAAGGAGCCGTACAACGCGTACCGGTTCAACGCCAAGCGGTGGGACCAGAACTCCGGCTCGTATGACATGGGGTTCCGCGACTACAGCCCCGGCCTGAACCGGTTCCTGTCCCGGGACAGCTACAACGGCGCCCTGGCCGACATGAACCTCGGCCTCAACCCGTTCACCGGCAACCGGTACGCCTTCGGCGGCGGCAACCCCATCAGCGCCATCGAGATCGACGGACACTCCTGGGACGAGTTCGTCGACAACCTCGCGGGCTTCGGCAGCGGTTTTGTCGACGGCGCAAAGGACGCGGCAAGCGGGCTAGGTCAGCTCGGCTACGACGTGTTCATCGGCAGCAGCCCGTTCGTGTCCGAGCAGACGCGAGCCGAGACGAAGGCACGAGCGGAAGCGCGTGGTGACGCGATCAAGAACCCGGGGCAGCTCTGGAACGGGATCAAGCAGCCCTATGAGGAGGACATCAAGAACGGCAGGGACGCGCATGCGGCAGGCCGAGCGGTCTTCGACCTGGCAACCCTGTTCCTCGGTGGTGGGGCCGGAAAGGCCGGCAAGACGGAGGAAGTCGCCAGCGGAGCCACCAACGCCGCTGCTCATGCCCGCTACGTAGCGCAGCTGGGGGTGGCGGAGGCTTCTAACCCGTTGATCGAGTCCCTGAGGGCGACAGGCAAACTTCCGGGTAACTACGTCACCAAGACTGCGGCGGAGGCCGCCGGATACAAGCCGGGGAAGGCGCTGAACAATTACGTGCCCGGCGCCCAGATCGGTGGCGACATTTATGAGAATTCGACCAGGCTGCTGCCGTCGGCACCCGGCCGCGTCTATTATGAGGCAGATGTGGGCCTCAAGAACACGATGAGCCGAGCGAAGCAGCCTGGTAACCGTTTGGTATATTCGAACGACGGCCTGGCATTTGTCACGGCTGATCATTACGGGTCGTTCTATCAGCTCCCGAACTGGAAGTGACATGCAGGTTGAGTTGGATGGTCGGCGAGTCAGGTCAGAAGCCGAGTTTCATGCCGAGATAGCTCGACTGCTTGACTTCGGGCCCTATTACGGGAAGAACCTGGACGCTCTCTGGGACCGCGTGAGCTTCGACGTCGAGCGTCCGGTGCGACTGATCTGGACGCATGCAGGTGTCAGTAGGAAAGGGATGGGAAAAGGCGATTTCGAGAGGATCGTGGCGATCCTGCGAAGAGCCGAGGAGCGGGATCGACGACGAGAAGACGATGAACGCTTCGAGTTGGTGATCACGGACTGAAACCCCGGCTGCCGCCGGGCCCGCCACGCGGGCTCGGCGGCAGCGGCTTCCTCGGGCGAAGGCCCTCTTGAGGCTGGCGATGTTCCTGATCGGTCACGGTTCCGCGCGTCCGTCAGGTGCGAAAAGCTGGGGCGGCCCCCCGGTCGGCCGATTGGCCCGTCCGTCGGCGGACCGTAGACTGATCAGATCACGCCGATCGTCCCTCAGGTTCGTGGCGAGGACGGTGACAGGCGATGGCTATACGGCCTGGGCCCGAATTTCAGGCGGGCTCGCAGCGTTCACCGCTCTTTTCTCGTTACAGCGACACGCGGCGTTTCGCATTGACTTTCGTCACTCATTATCCATAACGATCCTTCTTGTTGCGTGCGCGGCCGGTCGCCTAGCGTGAGCAGCGCTCATGGCCGACGGGGGAGGACGCATGGAGATTCACGTCCGTTTACTGGGCACGATGGAACTGTGGGTCGACGGCCGGCAGTTGACGCCCGGGGCGGCGAAGCGCCGCACCGTCCTGGCTGGTCTGGCCCTGGAGGCGAACCGGCCGGTGTCGCTGCACGGACTGGCCGGCATGGTGTGGTCCGACCCGCCCTCGTCCGCGGTGGCCAACCTCCGCTCGCACGCCGCCGCCCTCCGCCAGGCGGTGGGGGACCGGCTGCTCGCCCGGCCACAGGCGTACGAGTTGCGTCTCGCGCCGGGCGAGCTCGACGTGACCGACTTCCAGCGGCTCGCCGAAGAGGGCCGGTCCAGGTTGAGCGAGCGCAACCCGGCCGGCGCCATCGACGCGCTGACCTCGGCGATGGACCGGTGGCGCGGGACGGCCGGTGACGGGCTGTCTCGCGGCACCCTGCTGGACAACCACTGGGCCAGCCTGGAGGAGCAGCGGCTCCAGGTCTTCGAGGACCTCATGGACGCGCAGCTCGCGGTCGGCGCGCACAGTGCCGTCCTGCCCCAGCTCCGCCGCCTGCTCTCCGCCCACCCGCTGCGGGAACGGAGCTGGGGGCAGCTGATCGTGGCGCTCTACCGCCGAGGCGATGTGCCCGCGGCGCTGGTCGCCTATCGGGATGCGCGAGCGACCCTGCGGGACCAACTCGGCATCGAGCCGGGGGAGGAGTTGCAGCGCCTGCACCGCGCGGTCCTCGACCGTTCGCTCGAGCTCTCGCACCAGGCGCCGTCCCCCACGGTGGCAGTCCGGGAGGATGTGAAGCGGGGCGGCGGCCCGCCCGTGCCCCGGGAGCTGCCGGCGGCGCTGGGAGCGTTCGTCGGACGTACTCGGGAGCACGCCGAGGTGCTGGCGGCACTGTCGGCTCCCGCCTCGGCGGCCGCAGTCATCAGCGGAGCGGCCGGCAGCGGCAAGACTTCCCTCGCGGTGCGGGCGGCGCATGCCGTTACCGTCCGCTTCCCGGACGGTCACGTCTACGTCGACCTGCACTATCAGCCGTCCTTCAGCGGAGACGAGGTGCTGGCGCGAGTGCTCCGGGCGCTCGGCGTCGACGGTGCGGCGATTCCCGAACGGGCCTGCGAGCGGGCCGGCCGGGTGCGGTCGCTTCTGGCGGAGCGCCGGATCCTCATCGTGGCGGACGGCGTCACTCACGCCGCGCAGGTGCGCGCGCTCGTCCCAGCCGGGCCCGGCTCGGCGCTCATCGTCGTGACCCAGCGCCACCTGCGTAGTCTGGACGGCGTGCCTCGGGTGGATCTCGACCCTATGCCGGTCGAGGACGGGCGGGCGTTGCTGGCTGCGCTCGGATGCGCTGAGCGGCTGGCGGCTGCCCCCGTCGCCGCCGGCGAACTGCTCCGGCTGTGCGGCGGGTCGCCGCTGGCTCTGCGTGCCGTCGCGTTCCGCCTGGCCGCGCGGCCGTCGGAGACGCTGGCCGGTCTGGTGGCGGAGCTGCGCGATCCCCGTCGCCGGCTCGACCTGCTGGCTGAGGACGACCTGTCGATGCGGCAGCGGATCGACCTCGGTTTCGCCGCCGTACGTGCCGACGACGAGCTGGTCGGGCAGGTGTTCGCGCTACTGGGCGGTGAACCGGAGGCGGTACTGCCGCCGGAGGAGACCGCGGCCCGGCTCGGCGTGCCGGCCGAGCGGGTGTGGCAGGCGCTGGAGAAGCTGCTCGACGCCCACCTGGTCTACCTGGACGCCGCCGGCACGTACCGGCTGCCCCATCTGGTCCGGGACTACGCAGCCGAACTACCGACGATGCCGACGCTGCACCCGCTGCCGACGTGGCGGGTGGAACCCGGGACCGACCCGGCGGCCGCAGCGGTCCAGCCCCCGGTGCCGCGCTGAGTGTGGGGCGCCGGGCTGGTCGACGACGCCGCCAGCGGTTGCCCTCGGCGCGGCTGAACTCGTGCAGGAAGATGCCGCTGCCGGCGTGCGGCACCGGGGCCGGGACGGTCGGCGGCGAGGTGACGGTGCTGCTGCTCGCGCTGGTGGTGTCCAAGTCGCTGGAGCTCACCAGCTGAGCAGCGACGCCGGTGCCACCGAAGTAGCTGAGGTACTCCAATCTGGCTCGACGCAAGGTGGCCCGTACGGCCGAAGGGCGCGGTGGAGCACCCGAAGCAGAGCCGCAGCGTGAGTTCGTGGAGGAGTTGCCCTTCTCCTCCGCGGAGGCAGTCGTCGGCATGTTGCGGACAATGCGTGACGAGGATTGGACGGCGCTACCGCCGTGGGCGCGAACGGCACGGTCCAGTTACTGGTTGATCGCGCTGTCCGGGCCGATCACGATCCGCGGCTGGTTGGCCGGGTCGATCCAGTCCAGCAGCCACAGCAGGCTCGTCTGGTCGACGGCGACGCATCCGGCGGTGGCTCCCGAGCCGAGCAGGTGCAGGAAGACCGCGCTGCCGTCGTTGGGGGTGTGCTGCGGGTTGAAGTTGATCCAGATGGCCCACTGGTAGAGGCTGATGTGCAGCTGCTCCGCGGAGGTCCACCTGCCGTTGGCCGGTGCCGTCTGCCAGGTGTCGTAGTAGTTCGACTCCGGGTCGTCGACCCATACGGAGTCAGTTGTCGCGGTACGCCAGGGCAGCTTCGTGCCGGGGTCGGCCCAACCGAACGCCAGCGGCAGTGTGAACACGCCGATCGGCGTGGTCGGTACGCCTTCCTGGTGGCTCCAGGTGAATCCGCCCGAACCGATCCTCGCCGACACCGGTCCGTAGGCCCGGCGCCAGCCGCTGTTCGCGGTCCGCTGGTAGGCGGAGAGCTTGGCGTAGCTGGTGCTCATCGATGTACCGTCCACCACGATCGCCTGCCGGGTGCCGGACGGAACCTTGGTGGTCAGCCACTTCGGGCCCTCGTTGACGGCGGCGGCAGACGCACTCGCCGCCGTCGCGCCGACCTTCTTGTCAGGTGCGGCCGAGCGGGAGGGTGACGGTGAGGGCGACCGGGACGGGGACGCGGACGGCGCCCTCCCGAAACCCACGGCCGACGGCGGATCCGCGAAGTTGACGATCGGAGCGGGCGGCGTAGCCGTCTCTGGGCTGGGCTGGGCGGCGGGGCCGCACGCCCCCGATGCCAACAGGCCGACCAACGACACCACCGCTAACGATCCCCGCATGACGCGAGGCTAGCGGGCGGAAAATGATTACGCCTGGCGGGGGCATCGCCCGAATGGCAATGTCCTGATCGGTCACGCTGGTGACTTGAGGGTTGTGTACGCCAGGGATCGTTGACTGATCACACTGCGTCAACCGCTCCTCAGGGATTGAGCGCAGGGGCGTTCGACGCAGCATTTCCGTTACACCGACACGCCGCCTATGGAATTGACCTTCGTCACTCTTGCTATGCTGCTCCTCAGCAGACCCGGCAGCGGGTGCAGCGCGCGCATCTCGGACAGCTCGGCCGCGTGATTCCGGACCAGCGGCGGTAGCCGGTATCCGCCGGAGGCGTCCAGGCAGACCAGGCGTTCGGCCCTGGCCGCGTGCCATCGGGAGGAGCGACACTGAGCCATGACACCTCAGCGCGTACCGCTGCTCGCCGGCCTGGTCGTGCTGCTCGCGGCCGCCTGTACGACGACCGACCACGACGGCGCGGCCCCGACGACCGCGCCGGCGCCGGTGACCGCTCCGGCAACCGCTGCCGCGACCACGCCCGCCGGCACCCCGGCCGTGCCCACCAGCGGGACGCCGGTCGAGGGCGCCTGGCGGGTGACCTACGACTGGGCGGTGCCCGGCACGCCCGCCCGGGTGGCGCACCAGGTCCGGGTGCCGGTCACCCCGGCGCCCGGGGAGCCGCTGCCGGTCCTGGTCGAGGTGCGGGTCGGCGACCATCCGACCGAGGGGTTCAGCCGCATCACCTTCGCCTTCCGCGGCCCGACGCCGTCCTACCAGGTCGGCTACGTCCCGCAGGTGTCGACGGAGGGCCGCGGCGCGCCCGTCGAACTGCCCGGGACGGCGTACCTGTCGGTGCGGTTCGACCCGGCGCAGGCGCACGACACGCGCGGCGCCGGCACCGCCGTCCTGCCGCCGGCACGGATCGGCTACCCGACCCTGCGCGGCTGGGCCGCGGCCGGCGACTTCGAGGGCCACCTCAGCTTCGGGCTCGGGCTCCAGCCCCCGGCCGGCGGGACGCTGCCGGTGCGGCTGGGCGAGGCCACCCGCCCGGACGGCACCCACGTTGTCGCGGTCGACGTGCGACGCGGCTGACCGGCCGCGCCGACCGGACGGCCGGCGCGATCGGGTGCGCGTGCGTCAGCCGACCTCGCCGCGCACGATCGCCACGGCGACCCGGCAGAACTCGTCCATGTCCGGGTTGAACCCGGCGGCGATGTCCGGGTGCAGCCCGGCGCGGGTCTCGTCGAGCAGCCGGCGGCAGACCTCCTCCACGGGCTCACCCGCGTAGTCGGCGCGGACCCGGTCGGCGGCCGCCTGCAAAGCCGAGGTCAGCTGTTCCTCCAGCGGACCGCGCAGCTTCTGCTGCACGGGATCGAGCCCGCTCGGGTCGAGCGTGACATGTGGCTCCGGCATCGGCGCTCCCTTCGTCGGCGACCGCGGTACCCCACCGTGATCGTCGGTCAAACCATCGTCGGTACGGCCGCCACCCGGACCTGGTACGAGAAGTCCTCGGCGGGCTCCTCGACGTAGGACAGCCGGCGGATCTGCCGGTCGTCCGACCAGAGGGCGACGTCGACCAGCACCCCGAGGTGGGCCAGGCCGATGTTCGCCACCCGCTTCTTGTCCTGGAGCACCGCGCAGACCCCGCCCACCAGCGTGCTGGCGTCGGAGGTGCGGTGCCCGGGCGGGCAGCGCAGGGTCACGTCCACCTCGACCGGACCGGTGAGCGGAGTCCACCCCGTGCGCTGGGCCGCCGTGCAGGCGGCCTGGAGCAGGGCGCGGACCCTCGTCGCCTGCCGGTGCCCGGCGGCGAAGATGGACAGGGCCTCGGTCTTGACCGGGGGCAGGCCGCTCACCTCGAACGTCAGGGCGAGAGCGCGGGTGTCCTGCACGACGGCACCTCCTCGTGGGAATCCTGCCCAACCGGTGGGACCGCAGAAGGGAGTTCGCGCGAGAACCAACCGATCGGACGGGCTGGGGGTCGGCCGGAGGCGTATCGACTTCGACGGCGACGCGCTGGCTGCGGAGCTACCGAAACGCTAGTCCACCGGCCGCACGCCGGGTAGCTCGCCGCTCACGGAGTGGGACGGGTCGGGAAGGCGCAGAACTCGTTCCCCTCCGGGTCGGCCAGCACCCACCAGGACGTCGCCGGGGTGGGCTCGCGCAGCAGGGTTGCCCCGGCCGCGATCAGCGGGGTGACCTCGGCGCCGGTCAGCGCCACATCCCAGTGCACCCGGTTCTTCACCCGCTTGCGCTCCGGCACCGGGTCGAAGACCCAGCGGTCCCAGGGAAAGCCCGCCGAGCCGACCAGCGACGCGGCGCCCTCGGCGGTGGTCTCCACCCGGCCGCCGGTCACCCGCGCCCACCAGGTGGCCTGGGCGGCCGGGTCGGCGCTGTCCACGACCAGCTCGAACACGCCCGGCCGGGCGCCCTCGCGCGGCGCGAACGCGCAGAACTGGTTGCCCTCCGGGTCGGCCAGCACCCACCAGCTGATCTCCGCGTCCGGTTCACGGACCAGTCGCGCGCCGGCCGCCAGCAGCGCGGCCGGCTCCGGACCGGCCAGCCGCAGGTCGAGGTGGACGCGGGTCTTGCCGGTGCGCGGCTCGGGCACCGTGTTGACCCAGATCGACTCGGCGGGCGAGGCGGCGGCGCGGGGGTCGATCCGGGCGTCGCCGTCGCCCGTGTCGACCAGCTCCCCGCCGAGGATGCCGGCCCAGAAGCCGCCGAGCCGGTGGGCGTCGGCCGCGTCCATGCAGAGGTCCTTGAAGCGCGCGATCATCCGGCCATCATGCCGCCCGGGTCGGACAGCCACGGGAGGGCCGCGGCCGGTGATCCGCCCCCCAGCGGCGGCTGTCGTATCCGTCTCGTGACCGTCAGGTTTCGCAGCGTCGCAGGCAGGGCACTGTCCGGCCCACGAAACGTCCCGGGGCGCCCGCCCGATCACGGTGCCCCGACGTCTCGCCGTGCGCCGGGGCACGGGTGACTCCCCGGTTCTTCGCCGAAGAAAGGGGGAGGGCGATGACGGCAGACCCCGACACGGCCCCACGGCGGCGGCCGGCCCGGCGTGCGGCGGCGGCAGCCGCCGCACTCGCGTTGGTGGCCCCGCTGGCCGCCTGCGGATCGGGCGGTGAGGGCGGCACGCCCACCATCAACCTGTACTACCCGCCCGAGCAGAACCTGCAGAAGGTCGTCGACGACTGCAACGCCCAGGCCCAGGGCCGCTACCGGATCGTCTACCGGGTGCTCCCGCGGCAGGCCGACGAGCAGCGGGTGCAGATGGTGCGGCGGCTCGCGGCGCAGGACACCGGGATGGACGTGCTCGGCCTCGACGTCACCTGGACCCAGGAGTTCGCCAGCGCCAAGTGGATCCGCGAGTGGACCGGCCAGGACAAGACCGAGGCGGAGCAGGGCACGCTCGCCGGCCCGCTGGACACCGCCCGCTACGAGGACAAGCTCTACGCCGCGCCCAAGAACACCAACGTGCAGCTCCTCTGGTACCGCAGCGACCTGGTCCAGGAACCGCCGAAGACCTGGGACGAGATGATCTCCGCCGCCCAGCAGCTGAAGCAGCAGGGCAAGCCCCACCAGGTGCTCACCATGGGCGCCCAGTACGAGGGCCTGGTCGTCCTCTACAACACCCTGGCGGAGAGCGCGGGCGGGAAGATCCTCAGCGACGACGGCGAGAAGGCCGCGATGGACGAGGGCGCGGTGCGGGCGCTCGACCAGCTCAAGAAGTTCGCCACCTCCGGCGTGACCTCGCCGTCGTTCAGCAACGCGACCGAGGACCCGGTCCGGCTGGAGTTCCAGTCCGGCGCGGGCGCCTTCGAGGTCAACTGGCCGTTCGTGTATCCGGCCATGCAGGAGGCCAACCCGGACCTGGCGAAGAAGGTCAAGTGGGCGCGGGTGCCGGGCATCGACGCGAACACCCCCAGCAAGGTCACCATCGGCGGGGTCAACATGGCGGTCAGCACGTACTCGAAGCACCCGACGGAGTCCTTCGAGGCGGCGAAGTGCATCCGCAACGCCGAGCACCAGAAGTTCTCCGCGGTCAACGACGGCGTGCCGCCCACCATCGAGGCGGTCTACGGCGACCCGGAGATGGACAAGGCGTACCCCATGAAGGACACCATCCTGGAGGAGCTGAAGGAGCCGGCGGTCCGGCCGCTGACCCCGGCGTACCAGAGCATCTCCACGGTCATGTCGGCGATCCTGTCGCCGCCGTCGGCGATCCGGCCCGAGCAGACCGCCAACGAGCTGCGCGACGCCATCGCCGACGCCCTCGAGTCGAAGGGGGTTCTGCCGTGAGCGTCAACGCCACGCCCGCCGGCGCCGAGGTCGCGGCGGACGCCGAGCGTGCCTCCGGCCGGCACGCCGCCGTGCCCGCCCAGCGGGCCGCCCACCGCCGGTCGAAGCCGCCGCTGAGCGAGAACAAGCGCGCCGAGCGGCGCCTCGGCTGGCTGCTCTGCGCGCCGGCCGCGCTGGTCATGGTGCTGGTCACCGCCTACCCGATCCTCTACTCGGTCTGGTTGTCGCTGCAGCGCTTCGACCTGCGCTTCCCTGACGAGCGCGAGTTCGTCGGGCTGGAGAACTACGCCACCGTGCTGACCAACCAGTTCTGGTGGACGGCGCTCGGGGTGACTGCCCTGATCACCGTGGTCACCGTGGTGGTCGAGCTGGTGCTCGGCATGGGCCTGGCCTTGATCATGCATCGGACCCTGGTCGGCCGCGGCATCGTCCGCACCGCGGCCCTGATCCCGTACGGCATCGTGACGGTGGTCGCGGCCTTCTCCTGGCGGTACGCCTGGACGCCCGGCACCGGTTACCTGGCCAACCTGTTCGACGGCAGCGCCCCGCTGACCGAGCGGGCCAGCTCGCTGGCGATCATCATGCTGGCCGAGATCTGGAAGACCACCCCGTTCATGGCGCTGCTGCTCATGGCCGGGCTGGCGCTGGTGCCGGAGGACCTGCTCAAGGCCGCCTCCACCGACGGCGCGACGGCCTGGCAGCGGTTCACCAAGGTGATGCTGCCGGTGATGAAGCCGGCCATCCTGGTCGCTCTGCTGTTCCGCACCCTGGACGCGTTCCGGGTGTTCGACAACATCTTCGTGCTCACCGCCGGCGGCAACGAGACCTCGTCGGTGTCGATGCTCGCCTACAACAACCTGATCCGGGGGTTGAACCTCGGCATCGGCTCCACCATGTCGGTGCTGATCTTCCTCACCGTGGCGATCATCGCGTTCGTGTTCGTGAAGCTGTTCGGCACCGCTGCCCCCGGCAGCGACGACGGGGAGAGGCGCTGAGATGGCAGTCGAAACCACCCCACGGGCGAAGGTGCGCTGGGGCCTGCTGGACCTCGTCGTGGTCGTCTTCGCGCTGGTCCCGGTGCTCTGGATCGCCTCGCTGTCGTTCAAGACCCCGGCCACCCTCACCGACGGGAAGTTCTGGCCCCGGGAGTGGACGCTGGACAACTACCGGACGATCTTCGACACCGACCAGTTCGTCCGGGCCCTGGTCAACTCGATCGGCATCGCGCTGATCGCCACCCTGATCGCGGTGGTGCTGGGCGCGATGGCCGCGTACGCGATCTCGCGGCTGGACTTCCCCGGCAAGAAGCTGCTGGTCGGGGTGTCCCTGCTGATCGCCATGTTCCCGCAGGTGTCGCTGGTGTCGCCGCTGTTCGAGATCGAGCGCCAGCTCGGCCTCTTCGACACCTGGCCGGGGCTCATCCTGCCGTACATCACCTTCGCTCTGCCGCTGGCGATCTACACGCTCTCGGCGTTCTTCAAGCAGATCCCGTGGGACCTGGAGAAGGCGGCGAAGATGGACGGCGCCACCCAGGGCCAGGCGTTCCGGCGGGTGATCGCCCCGCTGGCCGCGCCGGGGCTGTTCACCACGGCCATCCTGGTCTTCATCTTCTGCTGGAACGACTTCCTGTTCGCCATCACGCTCACCTCGACCGAGCGGTCCCGCACGGTCCCGGTGGCCCTGCAGTTCTTCACCGGCGAATCGCAGTTCGAGGACCCCACCGGGGCGATCTGCGCCGCCGCCGTGGTGATCACCATTCCGATCATCCTGTTCGTGCTCTTCTTCCAGCGCCGCATCGTCTCCGGTCTTACCTCCGGCGCAGTCAAGGGATAGGTGGTGTTGTCATGTCCGACATCGTGCTGGACAAGGTGAGCAAGCGATTCCCGGACGGGACGACCGCCGTGCGGGACGTCGACCTGGAGATCGCCGACGGCGAATTCGTCATCCTGGTCGGCCCGTCCGGCTGCGGGAAGTCCACCACGCTGAACATGATCGCCGGGCTGGAGGACATCAGCTCCGGGGAACTGCGCATCGCGGGGGAGCGGGTCAACGACAAGGCGCCCCGGGACCGGGACATCGCCATGGTCTTCCAGTCCTACGCCCTCTACCCCAACATGACCGTGCGGGAGAACATGGCCTTCCCGCTCCGGCTGGCGAAGCTGGACAAGGAGACCATCCACCAGAAGGTGGAGGAGGCCGCGAAGGTCCTGGAGCTGACCCCGCTGCTCGACCGCAAGCCCGCCAACCTCTCCGGCGGACAGCGGCAGCGGGTGGCCATGGGACGGGCGATCGTCCGGCAGCCCAAGGCGTTCCTCATGGACGAACCGCTGTCCAACCTGGACGCGAAGCTGCGGGTGCAGATGCGCACCGTGGTGTCCCGGCTGCAGAAGCAGCTCGGCACGACCACCGTCTACGTGACCCACGACCAGACCGAGGCCATGACCCTCGGCGACCGCGTGGTGATCATGCGGGGCGGCGCGGTGCAGCAGGTCGGCCCGCCGCAGGAGCTGTACGACCACCCCCGCAACCTCTTCGTGGCCGGGTTCATCGGCTCTCCGTCGATGAACTTCCTGCACGCCGCCGTCGAGGACGGCCACCTGCGTACGGCGCTGGGCGACGTGCCGATCGGGGACCGGGTACGCCGGCAGCTCGACGGCGCCGACGCCGCGCGCGAGCTGATCCTCGGCATCCGTCCCGAGCACTTCGAGGACGCCGCGCTGATCGACGACGAGAGCCGCCGCCGGGGCCTGGAGTTCGAGGCGCCGGTCGACATCGTCGAGTCGATGGGCTCGGACAAGTACGTCTACTTCACCGTCGAGGGGGAGCGGGCCAGCGCCGCCGAGCTGGAGGAACTGGCGGCCGACGCGGGCGCCGCGGACTTCACCGGGACGGGGTCGAGCCTGGTCACCCGGCTGTCGGCCGAGTCCCCGGTGCGGGAGGGCGAGCCACGGCGGGTCTGGTTCAACCTGGAGAAGATCCACCTGTTCGACCCGTCCACCGGACGGAACCTCACCCTGCACGAGGGGCGGGCGTCCGGCGCGCTGGCCGACTGAGGCGCCACCCGGGCCGGTGGGCGAAGGTCCACCGGCCCGGCGTGCCGCTACCAGGTCAGTCGCAGGGGCAGCCCGAGGAAGGCGGCGTAGCCGGCGAGGGCCGACTCGACGCGGGCCCGCAGCGCGTCGTCGAACGGTGTCAGCTGCCGCACGGTCACGGTGACCGCCCGCTTGCCCACGGTCCGCTTCCAGGTGCCGACCGTCCGGCCGCCATGCACCACCGTGGCCTGGAAGATCCCGTTGTTGCCAGGGACGACGGCGTTCGCGTGCGCCGGATCGAGCATGAGCGAGCGGTCCCTGTAGCCCAGCAGGTACTCGTCGAAGCCGGGCAGGGTGTGCACGTCGTCGACCGGCGCCCGGGGCGCGTCGAGCAGGGCGGCGTCGACCACGGCCGGCACGCCGTCCACCTCGACCGGGGCGAGCGCCGCGCCGGCCGCGGCGATGCCGCGGGTGGCGTCGGTGACCGTGAGGCCGGTCCACCGGGCCAGTTCGTGCCGGGTCACCGGCCCGTGGCCGCGGACGTAGCGGTGGGCGAGCAGGCCGAGCGCCTCGTCGCGCTCGGGGCGGTGGGGATCCGGCGCCCACTCGTCCAGCAGCACGAACGTCTGTTCGGTGCCCACGTGCGGGGCGATGCAGGTGACGCCGCGCTGGCTCGCGTACCAGAGCATGTGGTAGCCGCGCTGGCCGGTGGTGTCGAGGCCGGCGGCGCGCAGCGTGGCCAGGCACTCGGCCCGGCTCAGCCGGCCCCCGCCCGCGAGGGCCGCGCCCAGCACCTCGGCGGCGCGGTCCGCGTCGGTCTCGGCCAGGCCGAGCTGCGCCCACCGGCCGGCCACGCCGGACAGCGCCCGGACACCGGTCACCTCCAGCATCCAGCGCGCGTCGCGGGGCGGCACCAGGTGCACCGTGCCCCGCATGGGCCAGGTGCGCAGCGCCTCGCGCCGCTCCAGCGCCGCGCACACGTCCTCCTGGGTGCGGCCGGGAAGGCGTACGCCGAGGGACCACAGGCCGCTCGCCGCGTCCTGGGCCTGCATGGCGCCGAACCACTCGACCACCTCCGCCACGCTGTCCGGGCGCGCGGCCGGGTGCGGGCGCAGCAGGAGGCCGGTCATCCGCAGCGCCAGCGCCTCGGCGCGGGTGAGGCGTACGGTCACGTGGGTGCTCCCGTCGTCGGTGGACGGTCAGCGTAGGACGCGGGTGTGACGAGTCTGGAAGAGGGACGACCGGACGGGCGGGCCGTGGCCCACCCGTCCGGGATGCCGTCGGGTCAGCGCTTGCGGCGTGCCCGCTCCGGCACGTCGGCGTCCACCAGCTCCCGGCGGACCTGCGCGTTGACCGGCTGCTCCTCGACGACCTCGTCCTTGGTCAGCCGGACCCGCTCGACCGGGACCTGCTCCTTGGCGACCACCGGGTGCTCGGCGCGCAGCTCCATCTCGCGCTGCTCCTCGCCGATGCCGGCCCGGACGGCGTCCCGGTCGGCCTCGCCGACCGGCTCGTGGACGACTGTCACCTCGTCGTGCTCGACCGGCACGCTCGTCTGCACGTTCTCGGTGACCACGCGCTTGCTCAGCCGCGCGGCGCCCGCCGGCTCGCTCTCGGTGCCGACTCGCAGGCGCTCCTCGGACCGGACCACCTCCGGCGCGCCCGGCATCCGCTGCGGCGGCTGCCCGGCCTGCTCCCCGAGCTGGTAGTGCCGGTAGAGCTGGGTGAGCTGGTCGGCGCCGAGGGGTTGGTCGGTGCCGGTCTCCACGCTGGGAGCGCTGCGCACGGTCGCCTTGTCGTACGGCACCTGAAGCTGCCCGTCCTGCGGCATCCGTGCCGCCTGGAGCGGAGCCATCGACTCGTGGTGGCCCATCACCCCGGTCTTCACGCTGACCCAGGTCGCCTCGCCGCTGGGATCGGCCCAGACCTGGCCCACGCTGCCGATCTTCGCGCCCGAGCGGTCCTGGACGTCCTGCCCGTACAGCGAGCGGACCTGCTGCTCCGTCAGTCGCATGGTTCGTCCTTCCTCTCGTGGGTCACCACCCGGGTCCCCGGCGACGGGCCCGGCATTCCCCGGAACCGGGACGAATAGGAGGAGGAGGGGCAGTGGTGCCCGTAACGACCCCGGTCGCGAGGAATGAGCGCGGCCGGAGCGGGGATGCGGCGTCGGGAAATCGATGCGAGGAATGCGAGGTGTGGGTGATGACAGCGTCCAGTGAACCGGCCCGGGGGGCCGGGCGGGCCACCACCGCCCGGCCGGCGGGCCCGTCCGGCGGGGCGAAGACCAGCGCGGCGGCCACCTTTTCGCTGGTCTTCGGCGTGGCCGGCCTGCTCAGCGTGCTCACCGCGATCCTGGCGTCGGTGGGGCTGCTGCTCGGGATCATCGGCATCATCCTGGGCATCGTCGGGCTGCGGATGAGCCGGCGTCCCGGCGTCACCGGGCGCGGGGTGGCCATCGGGGGCCTGGTGCTCAGCATCCTGGCGGTGCTGCTCGGGTTGGCTCTCGCCGCCGGCATCAGCACGTTCGTGAACAACGAGCAGGCGGTGGACCGGCTGGAGAAGCGGGTGACCGACCTGCGGGACAAGCTCAACGACTGAGCGCGGGAGCACCCCTGATCGCGCTACGCCAGCCACGTTGCCGGCGGAGCGCGATCCCCCGTTCAGGCTCCCGGTGCGGGGCGGCGGCGGTACGCCGGCACCGGTGGGACCAGGATCCCCGGGCGGCGCGACCCGGGGAAGCGGTTTCCATCGGAACTTGCGCAAATCTTGAGCCGCGGCAAGGTATCGATGCCGCTCAGTAGGCGGTGCCGCGGGAGCAGGGCCGGTCGGCGGACGCGCTGATCGCCGCCCCGCCCGCATCCGCCGTTTGACGGCGCAACCACCGGGTAGTCGCCGAAGCTGACCCGACACCGAGGAGGAAACGTCTGATGGATGGCCAGGTCAAGGTCGCGGTGATCTATTACAGCGCGACCGGCATCACCTACCAGATGGCGCAGGCGGCGGTCGAGGCCGCCGGGGAGGCCGGAGCCGAGGTACGCCTGCGCAAGGTACGTGAGCTGGCGCCGGACGAGGCGATCCGCTCCAACTCGGGCTGGCAGGCGCACCGCCTGGAGACACAGGACGTGATGGAGGCGCAGCCGGACGACCTCTCCTGGGCCGACGTCGTGATCATGGGTTCGCCCACCCGCTACGGCATGATCGCCGCCCAGCTCAAGCAGTTCATCGACACCACCGGCCCGCTCTGGGCGCAGGGCGCGCTGGCCGACAAGGTCTACAGCGGCTTCACCTCGACCGCCACCTCGCACGGCGGTCAGGAGTCCACCCTGCTCTCGCTGTTCACGATCTTCTACCACTGGGGCGGCGTCGTGGTCACCCCCGGCTACACCGATCCCAGCCAGTTCGTCGCCGGAAACCCGTACGGCGCCTCGCACACCAGCAACAACGGTGAGATCGCGCCGGACCACATGGCCCTCGGCGCCACCGCGTTGACCGCGAAGCGGGCGGTGCAGATGGGTGCCGCGCTCAAGAAGGGCCTGGCCGGCTGACCCTCGGCACGAGGTGACCGGTGGCCGGGCGGGGGCTCTCGACCCGTCCGGACCACCGGTCACCCTCGCCCTACCCCCGATCCGCCGGTCCATGCCCGGTCAGCGCCGGGTGGGCCAGCAGGTGCCCGAGCAGGTCCGCCAGGACCGCCATGCCGTCCCGGCTGAGCACCGACTCCGGGTGGAACTGCACCCCGGCGAAGCCCGGCCCGCGCAGCGCGTGCACCGCACCGTCGGCCGGGTCCCGGGCCAGCTCCACCGGGCCGTACGCGGTGCCGATCCGGTCGGCGCCGGCCCGGGCCGTGAAGCTGGAGTAGAAGCCGACGCGGCGGGTCGCGCCGAACACCGGCACGTCCCGCGGCAGCCCCTGGTAGGGGGCGTCGCGCCGGTGCAGCGGCAGCCCGAGCAGCCCGGCGAGCAACTGGTGGCCGAGGCAGACCGCCAGCGTCGGCCGCCCGGCCGCGAGCAGCTCCGCCAGCAGCGCCCGCATGCTCGCCATCTTCGGTTCGGCGAGGTCCTCGGGGTCGCCCGGGCCGGGGCCGACCACCACGAGGTCGTACCCGTCGACCGGGCCGGCGTCGGGCCAGTCCCGCCGGGTCACCGCGAGGCCGAGCGCGCCGAGCTGGTGGGCGAGCATCCCGGTGAAGGTGTCCTCACCGTCCACGATCAACGCGCGGCGGCCGGCCAGGCCCGGCAGCGCGGTCGCCCCCGGCACGCGCTGGTCCAGCCAGAACCGGGCCAGCGGGATGTTCCGGGCGGCCAGCGCGGCACGCACCTCCGGGTCGTCGGCGTACCGCGGCGCGGGCCCGGCGCCGCGGGCCGGTGCGTCCGGACCGAGGCCGAGCGCGGCCAGCACCCCGGCCGCCTTGGCGTGCGTCTCGGCCACCTCGTCCTCGGCCGTGGAGTGCCGGACCAGGGTCGCCCCGACCGGCACCCGCAGCTCGCCGTCGGGGGAGAGCTCGGCGGTGCGGATCAGGATCGGCGCGTCGAGGGTCTGCCGGCCCTGCTCGTCGCGGCCGAGCAGGGCGAGCACGCCGGCGTAGTACCGCCGGCCGGTCCGCTCGTGCCGGGCGATCACCCGGCAGGCGTTCTCCATCGGGCTACCGGTGACCGTGGGGGCGAACATGGTCTCCCGCAGCACCTCCCGGACATCCAGCGAACCCCGCCCGGCCAGCAGGTACTCGGTGTGCGCGAGGTGCGCCATCTCCTTCAGGTACGGCCCGACCACCTGACCGCCGTGCTCGGCGACGGTGGCCATCATCTTCAGCTCCTCGTCGAGCACCATGTACAGCTCCTCGACCTCCTTGGGGTCGTGGAGGAAGCGCAGCAGGGCGTCCCGGTCGGCCGCCGCGCCGGTGTGCCGGAACGTGCCGCTGATCGGGTTCATCATGACCAGGCCGTCGTCCACGCTGACGTGCCGCTCCGGGCTCGCCCCGACCAGGGTGCGGCTGCCGGTGTGCACCACGAACGTCCAGTACGCGCCCCGCTCGCGCAGCAGCAGCCGGCGCAGCGCCGCCAGGGCGGCCACCAGCGGCGCGCCCTCGACGGTGGCCCGCAGGGTGCGGTGGATGACGAAGTTGGCGCCCTCGCCCCGGCCGATCTCGTCGCGCAGCACCCGGCCCACGGTGTCGGCGTACTCGGCGTCGGAGATGTCGAAGGCGGCGTCGCGGGTCACCACCGGCGCGTCGGGCAGGACCGCCAGCACCGCGTCGAGCGAAAGTTGCCGGTGCTCGGCGACCAGCAGGTACTCCAGCGGCAGGCCGTCGTCCACGCAGGCGAAGCCGCGCTCGGCGATCTGCCGGTAGGGGACCAGGGCCAGGGTGCGCGGCCCGGGGCCGCCGTCGGGCAGCGGGAGGTCGGCGAGCCGGTCGGCCGTGCGTACCGGACCGGTGAACAGGTCGACGTGGTCGGCGCCCTCGCGGCGGACGAGCGCGAACGGGCCGGGGTCGCGGCCCGCCGCGATGGCGGCGAGCGGGTCGTGCGGGCGGGGCATCGGGTCTCCTCGGTGGGCCGGAGGCCGCCGGCGGGGCGACCCGGGATGCCGGGGAGAGACCGGCGGCCGCCTCGTCGGGCGGCCGCGTGGGGAAGCTACGCGCGGGGGTGGGCCGCCGGGTCGGCGGGCCACCAGCAGGTCAGGTGCGCGGGCATGACGATCACTGTACGCGAGCGCGGGTGCCCGGGGAACCCGATCGCCGCGCCCGGCCCGGCCGATCTTGGCTTCGCCGCCGCTCCCGGCGGGTAGGTTGACCCGCGATGGACATTCTCGCTCTGGACCTGGGCACCTCGTCGGTGCGCGGGCTCGTGCTGGACGGGGACGCCGTCCCGCGCCCCGGCGCGCTGGCCCGCCGGAAGGTGCACCTGGTGACGGGGGACGACGGCAGCGGCGTACTGGACGGGCCCCGCTACCTGGCCTGCCTCGCGGAGTGCCTGGACGAGCTGGCCGCCGGCGGGCACCTGCGGGACGTCGAGCTGGTCGCCACCTCGGCACAGTGGCACTCGGTGCTGCCGCTCGGCCCCGACGGCACCCCGCTGGGCCCGGTGCTCACCTGGATGGACACCCGGCCGGAGCCCGTCGCCGGCGCGGTCGGCCCGACCGATCCGGACGCCTTCCACCACCGCACCGGCGCCTGGTGGCACCGCTGCTACTGGACCATGCGGCTGCCCTGGGTGCGGGAGCACTGCGGCAGCGCGGTCGCCCGCTTCGGCGGGCTCGTCGAGTACGCCCTCGGCGAGCTGCTCGACGAGGCGCCGATGTCCGTGTCGATGGCCTCCGGTACCGGGCTGCTCGACCTGCGCCTGCTGGAGTGGGACGCCGAAGCGTGCGAGCTGGCCGGCGTACGCCCCGAGGAGCTTCCGGCGTTGGCCCCGCAGCGGTGGCGCGGCCGGCTCCGCGCCGAGCACGCCCAGCGCTGGCCGCAGCTCGCCGACGCCCGCTGGGCCGCACCGGTCGGCGACGGCGCGGCGTCCAACGTGGGCTCCGGCTGCGTCGACGGCTCCCGGGCCGCGGTCACCGTCGGCACCTCGGCCGCCGTACGCCTCGTCCAGGCCCTGCCGGCAGGGGCGCCGCTGCCGCCCCTGCCCGAGGAGCTCTGGCGCTACCGGGTCGACCACGAGCACGTGGTGACCGGGGCGGCGTACTCCAGCGGGGGAAACCTGTTCGCGTGGGCGGCCCGCGAGCTGCGGCTGCCGTCCGGCGCCGAGCTGGAGGCCGCGCTGGGCCGGGCCGGCACGAACCTGGCCCTGCGGGCCAACCCGCGGCTGGGCGGGGACCGGCCGCCCGGCCTGGCCCCGGCCGGCTCCGGGGAGCTGCGCGGCCTGAGCTTCGGCACCACGGCGGTCGACATCCTGGCCGTCCTGATGACCGAGCTGTGTCGGCTGATGGCCGACGACCTGGCCCTGCTTGAGGCCGGTGCGGGCGAACCGGCCGAGGTGGTGCTCGGCGGGGGCGCGATGGCCGCCTCGCCCTGGTGGCGGGCGGCGTTCGTCGACGCGCTCGCCCCTCGTCCGGTGCTGCACCAGCGCAACCCGGAGATCGGCGCGACCGGGGCCGCGCTGGTGGCGCTCGGCCGGATCGCCGAGGCGGCGGGGGTGGGCGGCATCGGCCGGACGGACCACCGGGACGAGCCGAACACCGTAGCCGCCCGCCCACCGCGCTGACCGTCCTGTTCGTGCCGCCGGCCGCACCGTTTGACACCGCCCGCCGGCCTGGTTGGATGGGATTCCGCTCCCCGTTCCGGTGGAGCCGAGGGGGACCCGAGGAGGAGAGCGTGGGCGCAGGTCCCGACCCGGCTCGCGGCGTGGCGCCGCAGCCGCGCCGGAGCCCGTCCGAGGACCGGGTGGCGCCGCACCGGCGGCGGCGCTCGCGCTTCCGGTTGCGGCACTGGCGGATGGGCACGAAGCTCGCCACCGTGCTGGTGCTGCCCTCGGTGGCGTTCCTGGTGCTCGCCGGCGTGCAGACGCGAGGGCTGGTCGGGCAGACCACCGCGCTGAGCGACTTCGCCCAGCAGGTCGGCATCGGCCGGCAGATCAGCACCGCGGTGGACCGGCTCCAGCAGGAGCGGGACCGCTCCGCCGGGGAGCTGGCCGCGCTGCGCAGGGCCGGCGGCAGCGCCGACCGGGACGCGGCGGTCGCCGCGCTCAAGCCGCTCCAGGACGCCTCCGACCGGGCGATGGCCGACCTGCGCGCCGCGGCCGAGCCCCTCGCCGACGCCGACGCCGCCTGGCGGGTGGCCTACTCCGAGGTGCTGGAGGCCTACGACCAGGTCGTCTACATCCGCGCCGCCGTGCCGCCCGCCGTGCTGTCCAGCGACACCGTGCTGAGCAACTACCACCGGGCCATCGCCGCCCTGCTCAATCTGCTGGCCGAGCCGTCGCCCGGCGACGACCAGCGGGCGCTGACCAACGCCGTGCTGCGGTACGTGCAGCTCTCCCGGGTCAAGGAGCTGTCCTCGCGGATCCGGGCCGAGCTGTACGCCGCCGCCCGCGCCGGCCGCTACGAGGCGGACGACCAGGTCTCGCTGACCGACCTGCGCGCCCAGCAGCTCACCGCGCTGGGCGCGTTCCGGGTCGCCGCGACCGCCGACCAGGTCCGCCGCTACGACGAGACGTCGGTGGACGCGGCCTTCGTCTCGGCCGCACGGTTGGAGGAGCAGACCCTGCCCAGCGGGACCGCCGAGCCGGCGGTGCTGCCGGCGACGCAGTGGTGGGCGGCCAGCGAGCAGCGGCAGGAGCTGCTCCGGCAGCTGGAGGCCGGCGTCCTCGACGACGCCGTACGCCAGGCCGACGACGCCAGCGCCCGGCAGCTGCGCGACACCCTGCTGGTGGCCGGCGGCATCGTCGGCGTGCTCCTGGTGGCCGTGCTGATCTCGTTGCTGGTCGGCCGGTCGGTGGCCCGCTCGATGCGGCAGCTGCGCGGCCAGGCGCTGCGGATCGCCCAGGTGGAGCTGCCGCACACCCTCGACCGGCTGCGGGCCGTGGACCGCCCGGTGGCCGCGATCGACGTGCCGCCGGCCGTGGTGGACTCGCAGGACGAGATCGGCGAGCTGGCCGAGGCGTTCGTGGCGGTGCACCGCAGCGCCGTCGACGTCGCGGTCGAGCAGGCGATGATGCGGCGCAACGTCAACGCCATGTTCGTGAACCTGGCGCGGCGCAGCCAGGTGCTGGTCGAGCGGCAGCTCGAACTCCTCGACGAGCTGGAACGCGAGGAGAGCGACCCGGACCAGCTGGAGAACCTGTTCAAGCTCGACCACCTCGCCGCCCGGATGCGCCGCAACGACGAGAGCCTGCTGGTGCTCGCCGGCACCGAGTCCAGCCGGCGGTGGAACCGGCCGGTCGGCCTCGGCGCGGTGCTGCTCGCGGCCAGCGCGGAGATCGAGCAGTACCAGCGGGTGCGCCACGACTCCCGCTCCGACCTGCACGTCGTCGGGCACGCGGTGGGCGACCTCGTGCACCTCTTCGCCGAGCTGCTGGAGAACGCCACCGCCTTCTCCCGGCCGGACACCGTGGTGCGGGTCGTCGCCGGCGCGGAGGGCCCGGGCGCGTTCGTGGAGATCGTCGACCAGGGGCTCGGGATGAGCCCGGCCGCGCTGGCCGAGGCGAACGCTGTCCTGGCCGAGCCGCCGGCGGCCGACGTGGCCGCCTCCGAGCGGATGGGCCTGTTCGTGGTGAGCCACCTGGGTGCCCGGCACGGCGTGCGGGTGCGGCTGCGGGGCGGTCAGGAGGGCCTGGTCGCCCGGGTCCGGATCCCGGCCGAGCTGCTGGCCGTGGCGCCCGCGCCGGGGCTGGACCAGCCCGCCGCGCCACGGATGCTGACCAGTCAGGTGGCCGCCGCGTCCCGCCTGACGCCCGGCGCCGCCCGGCTCGGCACGCCGACCGCTGAGCTGCCGGTGGCGGGACGCCGCCCGCCGGGGCCACCGGCGGAGCTGCCGGTGTCGCCGCTGACCGGGCTTCCGCTCGGCGCGTCGCCGCCCGCCACGGAGGCGGCGCAGCGGGGCCGTCCCGCCGCCGGGCCCGGCGCGTCCGTGCCCATGCCGCGGCCCGTGCCGGGCCGGGCCGAGGACGTGCTCGCCCCGGCGGCCGGGTCGCCGGCCGGCGGTGGCTGGTTCAGCCGCCAGGGCCCGTCGGCCGCGGTGCTCGGTGTGACACCGCCGCCCGCCACGACGCCGGTCACCGGAGGCACCAACGAGCGAGGGCTGCCGGTACGCGTACCGATGGCCCAGCTCTCCGCGGTCGCCCAGCCCGCCGCCGCGAACCGTTCCGGGCGTGCGGAGCCGGACCCGGAGGCGGTCGGCGGCATGCTCTCGCGCTACTACAGCGGGGTGCGGCGGGCGGAGGCCGAGGAGACCACCGAGATGTACCTGCCGCGCGATGAAGGGGGAGTTCGACAGTGACGACGTTGAGCCAGGAGGCACGGGACCTGAGCTGGCTGGTGAACGCGTTCGCCGAGCGGGTGCCGGGGGTGGCGCACGCGGTGGTGGTCTCCACCGACGGGCTGCTCGTGGCGATCTCCGCGCACCTGCCCCGCGACCACGCGGACAAGCTCGCGGCGGTGACCTCGGGCCTGATGAGCATCACCGCCGGCGCGGCCCAGATGTTCGACGGCGACGTCGTGAAGCAGACCGTGGTCGAGATGGGCCGGGGCTACTTCCTGGTCATGCAGATCCGGGACGGCTCGATCCTGGCCACGCTGGCCGGGGCCGACGCCGACATCGGCGTGGTCGGCTACGAGATGGCGCGGCTGGCCAAGCAGGCCGGCGAGATGCTCACCCCGGCGCTGCGGGCGGAACTCCAGCAGGCGCTGCCCCGCTGAGCCGGGGCGGGTGCGGGCCCGGCCGGTGTCGCCCCGGCCGGGCCGCCCCGCCTAGAGCCCGTTGCGGCGGATCACGTCGCGGTACCAGTGGGCGCTGCGCTTGAGCACCCGGCGCTGGGTCGGGTAGTCGACGTAGACCAGGCCCCAGCGCTGCTCGTACCCCTCGTTCCACTCGAAGTTGTCCAGCAGCGACCAGACGTGGTAGCTCTCCAGCGGCACCCCGTCGCGGATCGCGCGGTGGGCGGCCGCGAAGTGGTCGCGGAGGAAGTCGACCCGGGCGGTGTCGTCGACGGTGCCGTCCGCGGCGAGGGTGTCCGGGCAGGGCAGGCCGTTCTCGGTGATGGTGATCGGCACCCGGCCGTAGTCGCGGGTGACCCGGGTCAGGATGTCGTACATCCCCTCGGGGTAGATCTGCTGCCAGTCCGCCTCCGACGTCGGCCACCGGCGGACCGTGTCGCCCTGGCCGGTGACGTAGATCGGCGTGTAGTACTGCACGGCCAGCAGGTCGACCGGGCTGGAGATGATCTTCAGGTCGCCGTCGCGCACGCCGCGGACCATCCGGCTGTCCGCGCCGAGGTCGGCCAGCACGTCCTCCGGGTACGCGCCCTTGAAGATCGAGTCGAGGTAGAGCCGGTTCTCGTAGCCGTCGTACAGCCGGGTCGCGGCCACCGCCTCGGCGGTCTCGTCGGCGGGGTAGCAGGGGTGCAGGTTGAGCGCCGGGCCGATCCGCCCCTGCCCGCCGGTGGCGCGCAGCGCGCGGACGGCGAGACCGTGGCCCAGCTGGAGGTGGTGGGCCACCAGGTATGCCGCTGCCGGGTCCCGCAGGCCGGGCGCGTGGTGCCCCCAGAGGTAGCCGTTCTGCACCACGGTCTTCGGCTCGTTGATGGTCAGCCAGACCGGCACCCGGTCGCCGAGCGCGCGGAACACCGCGTCGGCGTAGTCGGCGAAGCGCTCGGCGGTGTCCCGGTTCTCCCAGCCGCCGGCGTCCTGGAGGGCTTGGGGGAGGTCCCAGTGGAACAGGGTGGCCATCGGCGCGATGTCCCGCTCGTGCAGCCCGTCCACGAGCCGCCGGTAGAAGTCCAGGCCGCGCTGGTTGGGCCGCCCGGACCCGTCGGCCTGGATGCGGGGCCAGGAGATGGAGAACCGGTAGCTGCGCAGCCCGAGGTCGCGCATCAGGTCGAGGTCCTGGGCGTACCGGTGGTAGTGGTCGGCCGCGACGTCGCCGGTGTCGCCGTTGCGGGTGCGGCCCGGGGTGCGGCTGAAGGTGTCCCAGACGGATTCGCCGCGCCCGTCCTCCTTGGCGGCCCCCTCGATCTGGTACGCCGAGGTGGCCGCGCCCCAGCCGAAGCCGGGCGGGAAGCGCAGCTCGCCGACGTGGTGCGCGTCGCCGTCGGGATCGGGCGTGCCGTCGCAGCCGGCGACGGCGGTCGCGGACGCGGCGGCGCCCGCGGCGGCGGCGCCGGCCAGCCCGGTCCGGGCCGCGCCGACGGCGCTCGCGGACAGGGCGGCACGGCGGAGCATGCGCCGTCTGGTGAGTAGCGACATGGGCGTTCTCCTCGGAGTGACTGGCCGCCCCGAGAGGCCGGGAGCGCTCCCAGCATAGGCCAGGGGCTGCCGGCGGCGTCCCGAGGGCGGACCGCGGCAGAGGCGCGGCCCGGCCGGCGGGCGGCCGGAGGTGTGCAGGGGTGGGGTGTCGCTCGGGCGGCGGAGGGGCGAGCGGCGATGGAGCGGGAGCGGATAGCGAAGAAGGCCGTCCGGGCGGCGCGTCGCGCCTGTCCCGTCGGCCTCTTTTCCCGTCGACAACGGGGGTTTAGTGTGGGGACGGGGGAGGGCAACCCCCGTCCCCACCTGTGATGCACACACGCACGAGTGGAATTGGCGTCCGGTCGTGCGTGCCGCGCGGGAGCCGGGCCACGCGAGTGGCTCTGGTTCCACCTCCCTCCATGTCGGTGGGTGAAGGCTGACGGCGGCGTCCGGGCTGGCCCGCCGTCAGCCGTGGGGGCTGGCGCGCCGGGCACTCAGGGTTCCCGGCGATCTCTTTCTTGTATCTCCGTCGATGGAAGCGCTCCCATCGGCGATGCTTGCGACTGTAACGCCCGTCACGGCTTTGTGAAAGCCCCAAAACGAGATCGAAACATCGACGTGGGTGTCTGCCCTGGCCGTTGTGGTGGGAGCGCTTCCATGGCACACTTCCACCACCACGCGGAGCCAACTCGCGAGTGCGGGCCGCCGAGGGCACCCGGTTCACCACCGGTGCGGCGACCGAATCCCCGGCACGGCCGGGTCGACCACCTTTCCGGGCGCCTCCGTCCCCCCGCGTACGCCGCGTCGACGCGTGGAGGCGCCCCCGCCGGGGCTCCGCGTCCCGGCCCGGTCCGAGGAGACACCGCGCACATGAGACTCATGGCCAGACGTCGCCGGACGGCGATGCTCGCCGCCACCACCCTCGCCATCGGCGGGGTGGCCCTGCCGGCGGGCGCCGCGCAGGCCGCCCCGGCCTGCGACGTGACCTACGCGACGAACGACTGGGGCACGGGCTTCACCGCCAACGTGACCATCAAGAACCTGGGTGACGCGCTCACCAACTGGACCCTGAAGTTCGCCTTCCCGAACAGCACCCAGAAGGTGACCCAGGGCTGGTCGGCCAAGTGGAGCCAGTCCGGCAGCGAGGTGACCGCCACCAACGAGTCGTGGAACGGCAACCTCGGCACGGGCGCCTCCACCACCATCGGCTTCAACGGCGCCTACTCGGGCAGCAACCCGAAGCCGACCGCGTTCACCCTCAACGGCGTCACCTGCAACGGCACCCCGGCCAACCAGCCGCCGACGGTCTCACTGGGCGTCCCGGCCGGGCCCTTCGAGGCGCCCGCCGACGTGCCGCTGACGGCCACCGCCAGCGACCCGGACGGCACGATCAGCAAGGTCGAGTTCTACCGCAACGGCCTGCTCGTCAACACCGACACCAGCGCCCCCTACGGCTACACGCTGGAGGACCTGCCGGCCGGCAGCTACACCGTGCAGGCCAAGGCGTACGACAACGCCAACGGCATCGGGGTGGCCGAGAAGTCGTTCACCGTCAACCCGGCCTCCGGCCCGGTGCTGGTGGCCACCCCGTCGGCGGTCAGCGTCAACGAGGGCGGCACCTCGTCCGTGAAGTTCACCCTCAGCGCCGCCCCGACCGCCAACGTCCCGGTGACCCTCGCCGTCACCGGCGACAGCGACGTGACCGTGTCGCCCACGACGCTGACCCTGACCCCGAGCAACTGGAACACCGGGGTCAGCGCCACCGTCGCGGCCGCCGAGGACGCCGACACCACCGGCGGCACCGCCACGATCACCGCCTCGGCCACCGGCTTCGCCCCCGTCGCGGTCACCGCCACCGAGATCGACAACGACACCCCGGGCGGGGACAACGCCTACATCAAGAAGTTCCTCGACCAGTACGGCAAGATCAAGAACTCGGGGTACTTCAGCCCCGAGGGAGTGCCGTACCACTCCGTCGAGACGCTCATCGTCGAGGCGCCCGACCACGGCCACGAGACCACCTCGGAGGCGTTCAGCTTCTGGCTCTGGCTGGAGGCGCAGTACGGCCGGGTCACCCAGAACTGGGCCCCGTTCAACAACGCGTGGACGGTGATGGAGAAGTACATCATCCCGTCGCACGCCGACCAGCCCACCGCCGGCGCCCCGGGCACCCCCCAGTACGCCGCCGAGCACAACCTGCCCAGCCAGTACCCGTCGGCGCTGGAGCCCAACGTCCCGGTCGGCCAGGACCCGCTCCGCTCCGAGCTCCAGTCCACCTACGGCACCGGCGACATCTACGGCATGCACTGGCTGCTCGACGTCGACAACACCTACGGCTACGGCCGCTGCGGCGACGGCACCACCCGCCCCGCCTACATCAACACCTTCCAGCGGGGCACCCAGGAGTCCGTCTGGGAGACCGTGCCGCAGCCGTCCTGCGACACCTTCAAGCACGGGGGCCAGTACGGCTACCTCGACCTGTTCGTCAAGGAGTCGGCCGCCCCGGCGAAGCAGTGGAAGTACACCAACGCCCCCGACGCCGACGCGCGCGCCGTGCAGGCCGCGTACTGGGCGCTGACCTGGGCCAAGGCGCAGGGCAAGGAGGCCGACGTCGCGGCCACCGTGGCGAAGGCCGCCAAGATGGGCGACTACCTGCGCTACGCGCTGTTCGACAAGTACTTCAAGAAGATCGGCAACTGCGTCGGCGCGTCCACCTGCCCGGCCGGCAGCGGCCGTGACTCGGCGCACTACCTGCTCTCCTGGTACTACGCCTGGGGCGGCGCGTACGACACCTCGCAGAACTGGTCGTGGCGGATCGGCTCCAGCCACAACCACTTCGGCTACCAGAACCCGCTGGCGGCCTGGGCGCTGACCAACGTGCCGGAGCTCAAGCCCAAGTCGTCGACCGCGACCGCGGACTGGCAGAAGAGCTTCGACCGGCAGCTGGAGTTCTACACCTGGCTGCAGTCCGCCGAGGGCGGCATCGCCGGTGGCGCCACCAACAGCTGGGACGGCAGCTACGCCCAGCCGCCGGCCGGCACCGCCACCTTCTACGGCATGTTCTACGACGTCGACCCGGTCTACAACGACCCGCCGTCGAACCAGTGGTTCGGCATGCAGGCCTGGTCGATGCAGCGCATTGCCGAGCTGTACCTGCAGACCGGCAACGCCAAGGCCAAGGCGCTGCTGGACAAGTGGGTGCCGTGGGCGATCGCCAACACCACGCTGGGCACCAACTGGTCGATCCCCTCGGACATGAAGTGGACCGGCCAGCCGAACAACTGGGACCCGGCCAACCCGCAGGCGAACACCAACCTGCACGTCGAGGTGACGGTGAAGGGCCAGGACGTCGGCGTCGCCGCCGCCTACGCCCGGACCCTCATCGCGTACGCGGCCAAGTCCGGCAACGCCGCGGCCAAGACCACGGCCAAGGGACTGCTGGACGCGCTGTCGGCCGCGGCCGACACCAAGGGCGTCTCGATGCCGGAGAAGCGCGGCGACTACAAGCGCTTCGACGACGTCTACAACGCGGCCGACGGTCAGGGCCTCTACATCCCCTCCGGCTGGACCGGGAAGATGCCCAACGGCGACGCCATCGCCGCCGGCAAGAGCTTCCTGGACATCCGCTCGTTCTACAAGAACGACCCGGACTGGCCGAAGGTGCAGGCGTACCTCAACGGCGGCGCGGAGCCGGTCTTCAACTACCACCGGTTCTGGGCCCAGGCGGACGTCGCCATGGCGTACGCCGACTACGGCACCTACTTCCCGGCGGGGTGAGGTGACCACCCCTGCGCGGGCGGGCGCCGCCCGCCCGCGCAGGGGCCGACCGGGCCGAAGGGGGAACGGAGCGGCCCGGTCGGCGGGCGGCCTGATTCCCACGGTCAGGCCGGGTGGGCCGGCCGTCCGGCCGACGCAGCGGATGGACCGGCCCACCGAACCGCCCGGAGACGAACTTGCCGCGAAAAAGCCCGGGAAAATCGGCGCTCCACGGGATCACACCGCAGGCGCGGACGGAGTAACGTAATTCACCGGAGAGGCCGCTCCCCCCGTGGCGGCCTCTCTTTTAATTCGCCGCGGCGGCGTCCGCATCGGACGGCGTGACCGGATGCCGCAGCCCCGGGTGATCCGCCGGGAGCGACCGCCGGATCACCAGCCAGCTCACCGCCAGCGCCGCCGCGACCAGCGGCCAGGTCAGCGCCACCCGTGCCACCACCAGCGCGACCACCTGCCCGCCGAGCCACAGCGGCACGAACACCGCCAGCCGCAGCAGGTAGGTCCCCGCCCACACCCAGCTGCCCCGCCCGTACGCCCGCAGCAGCGCCGGGTCGCGCCGCCACCGGCCGCGCTGGCCCAGCGCCACGCCGACCAGCACACCGAGCAGCGGCCAACGCACCGCGATGCTGACCATCCAGGCCAGCGCGCTCGCCGCGTTGGAGACCAGCTGCAGCAGGAAGAAGTCGGTGGCCCGCCCGGTCCGCAGGGCGACCAGCGCGGCCACGCAGACGGCGAGCAGCCCGATCAGCACCGACCGCGGCCGGTCCCCGCGCCGCCAGCGCCAACCCGCCACGGCGGTGCCGGCGAGCACCGCGGCGACCACCCCGCCCCACAGCCCGGCGGCCAGCCAGCCGATGGCGAAGGCCACCGGGGGCACCGTCGCGTCCACGGCCCCGCCCCGGCCGCCCAGCAGATCGGCCAGCGACTCCGGCGGCTCCCCGGACGGCCGGCCCGGCTCCGGCGTGCTGGTCACGCGCCACCCCCTCCCGTCGCGCCTCAACCTACGCCGACCCCACCGGGGCTCCGACGAGCGCCGGACCCGGCCGACCGTTAAGTTGTCCGGGTGCGCGAGACGGCGAGGGGTTGGACGGCGGTCTGGTTGGTCGTACTGGCCCTGGCCCAGACCGCCGCGTTCCTGGTGGTATGGCGCTTCGCCGTGCACACCGAGCTCGGCCAGTGGATCGACACCGTCGCGCTGACCGGCAACCGCATCGGCCAGGACCGCATCGACGGCCCGGTCAACCGCATCCTCAACGCCATGTCGGTGGTGTCCCTGCTGGCCGCCACCGCCATGATCGGCTTCATCGCGCTGATCCGCGGCCGCAAGGCGCTCGCCGTCACCGCCACCCTGCTCATCGCCGGCGCGAACGTCAGCACCCAGCTGCTCAAGCGCTACCTGGACCGCCCCGACTTCGGCATCGACCCGGAACGGGCCGCGGCCGGCAACAGCCTGCCCAGCGGACACACGGCCGTGGCCGCGTCCGTGGCGGTCGCGCTGATCCTGGTGCTGCCACCGAAGCTGCGGGTGGCCGGCGCGTTCCTCGGCGCCGGCTACGCGGCCGCCGCCGGGGTGGCCACCCTCTCGGCCGGCTGGCACCGGCCCAGCGACGCCGTCGCCGCGTTCCTCGTCGTGGGCGCCTGGGCCGCGGTCGCCGGCCTGGTGCTCCTGTTCTTCCAGCGGGAACAGGCCGTGGTGTCCCCTGCCGACGCGCACCGGGTCGCCGCCGTCGTGCTCGGCCTCGCCGGCGCCGTCGCCCTGGTCGTCTCGGCGTTCGCCCTGTCCTGGCTGGTCGACCGCTCCACCACACCCGTCGAGGAGCTCACCCGCCGCGCGCTCTTCATCGGGTACGCGGGCAGCGCGGCCGGCATCGCCGGCACGATCGCCGTGGTGGCCGCGCTGGTCCTGGCGGTGGTGCACCGCCTCGTGCCCCGCTGGAAGGGCTGACCGGCCGGGATCCCCGGCCGGTCCCCGGAGCGGGTCAGCGGTAGAAGGTGCCCACCATCGTCCCGCTGGCGATCTCCTTGTCGGTGAGCGCGCGGTGCACGTCGGGGGCCTGCGGCGCCTCCGGCAGCGTCAGCGGGCGTTCCAGTGCGTACAGCCGGAAGAAGTACCGGTGCGGGTCCTCGTGGCGAGGCGGGTGCGGGCCGCCCCAGCCGGTCGTGCCGAAGCTGTTGGGCCACTCCCGGCCGCCCTCCGGGACGCCGCCCTCGGCGACCCCGCCGGAATCCGGCGCGATGTTGGTCACCAGCCAGTGCAGGAAAGGAGTCTTCCCCGCGTCCGGGTCCTCCACGATGAGGACCAGCTCCTCCGTGCCGTCCGGGGCCCCGGACCACTCCAACGGGGGCGAGACGTTGCCGCCCTCCTGGGAGAAACGCCCGGGAAGCAGGTCGTGGTCGGTGAACGCGGTGCTGCGCAGCATGATGCCGGCCATTCGGCGCCCCCTCTCCTCGTCGACCGGCGCGTACCCGGCGGGTGGGCGACGAAACGGCGCGCCCCCGGCCCGCGATCCGCCGGCCGCTTAGGAGCCGAGGTACCGCAGGATCGCGAGGATCCGGCGGCTGTAGCCGGTGGTGTGGCTGAGGTCGAGCTTGTCGAAGATGGTGTTGACGTGCTTCTCGACCGCGCTCTGTGAAACGTGCAGCCGTGCGGCGATGGCGGCGTTGGTGTGCCCCTGCGCCATGTGATGCAGCACGTCACGCTCGCGCGGGGTGAGGCGGCGGAGCGGGTCGGTGTGGCGGGTCGCGGAGATGAGCTGCCGGACCACTTCGGGGTCGAGCGCGGTGGAGCCGGCGGCGACGCGGTCGAGCGCGTCGAGGAAGTCCTCGACCTGGGCGACGCGGTCCTTCAGAACGTAACCGACGCCTTCGGACCGGTCGGCGAGGAGTTTCGCGGCGTAGCGCCGCTCGACGTACTGGGAGAGGACCAGCACGGCGGTGTCCGGCCAGCGGCGGCGGATCTCCAGCGCCGCCCGGAGCCCGTCGTCGGTGTTGGTGGGCGGCATCCGGACGTCGGTGACGACGACGTCGGGACGGTGCTGCTCGACCGCCGTGACGAGCTGCTCGGCGTCCGCGGTGGCGGCGACCACCTGGTGTCCCTCGTCGGCGAGGAGGCGGGCCAGCCCCTCGCGGAGCAGGGTGGAGTCCTCGGCGAGCACTACGCGCATGGCACCTCGACCCGGATCGTCGTGGGACCGCCGGGTGGGCTGTGCAGGTCGAACCGCCCGTCCAGCGCGGTCACCCGGCGCGCGAGCCCCTGCAGGCCGCTGCCGTGCGGGTCGGCGCCCCCGACGCCGTCGTCGCGCGCCCGCATCTCGATTCCCGTGCCCCGCGTCGTGATCTCGATGGTGATCAGGGTAGCCCCCGCGTGTTTGGTGCTGTTGGTGATCGCTTCGCAGGCCACGAAGTAGAGCACGGTCTCGATCGGCCGGGCCGGCCGGACGGGCACGTCGTAGCTGATCCGGACGGGGATCGCCGACCGTTGCGCCACCATGCCCAGCACCTCGTCCAGGGTGGTGTGGTCGAGCGCCGAGGGGTAGACCCGCCAGGCCACCTCCCGCAGCTCGTCGATGGCGCGTTGGGTGTCCTCGTGGGCCTGCACGAGGAGTTCGCGCGCCCGGTCCGGGTCGCGGCTGCGGCGCGCCCGCCCGAGCAGCATGCCGAGTGCGACGAGGTGTTGCTGGAGCCCGTCGTGGAGGTCGCGTTCGATGCGCTGGCGCTCGACGTCGACCGCGGCCAGCACGCCGGCCCGGCTGACGGTCAGCTCACTGATCCGCAGCCGCAGCGCCTCGCGGCTGGTGGATTCCAGCAGCCGGTGCGCCAACCACCGGTCCAGCGTCGCCACGCTCACCGTCGCCTGCAGCTCCAGCAGCAGCAGGGCCGCGCCGATGAACGCCTGGAGCAGGAGATCGACTGCGGTGAGGGTGCCCGCGAGGAAGGAGCGCACCACGATGCCGGCGAGTACCACCCCGACCACGAGCAGGCCGCCGGTGAGCAGGCCGAGCGCCGCCGGCAGGAGACGGGCGGCGAGATAGCCGAGCACGCGCGGTCCGCTCGCCCGCACCGGTGGCGGGGGCGGTTCCGAGGCGACGATCGCGAGGCGGCGCCGCTCCCACTCGGCGACGCGCCGGGCGTACCGGAGGGTGGCGGCGCCGAGGCGGCGCCGGGCCGCCGGGACCGGTGCGACCGCGGCCACGGCGAGCCCGGCGAGGAGCAGGAACAGCACCTCGGCCGCGGCGGTGAGGACGCCGAGCGCCACGCCCGCCAGGGGCCGGCACCACCGGAGCGCGCCGCCGACCCACGATCGACCGTGCCCCACGCGCTCTGCCACCAGGCCGTCCCTCCCCAGCTCGTGACGTTCCGGCCGTCCGGTCCACCGCGGCCGGCCACCGATCCTCCCGCCGCCGGTCAACCTGCCTCCGGCCGGCGCGGCGTGCCGTACAGGGTGCCCCGTGCGGCGTCGGCCGGGCGATCCGCCCCATCGTGCCGGTGTGCTGCGACACGCGCACCCGACCGGTACGGCCCGGGCGTGCCCGGTGTCGGCCCGTCATCGACGGTCGGACGCCTCCGCCGCGTCCCGAGCAGCCGCGACACCACGAAGAACCCCACGACGACGGCGCAGACCGCGATGACCACGTTCTGGAACGTCCCCACGTACGGCTCCACGGCACGCCAGTTCTCCCCGAGCACGTAACCGGCCATCACGAACACCGTGTTCCAGACCAGGCTGCCCAGCGTGGTGTAGAGCAGGAACGTGCCGAACGGCATCCGCTCCACCCCGGCCGGAATCGAGATCAGGCTTCGGAAGATCGGAATCATCCGCCCGAGGAAGACGGTCTTCACCCCGTGCCGGGCGAACCACGCCTCCGTGCGGTCGATGTCGCTCAGCTTGATCAGCGGCAGCCGCGCCGCGATCGCGCGGACCCGGTCCCGTCCGAGCCCCACGCCGACGGCGTACAGCGCCACCGCGCCCACCACCGAGCCGATCGTGGTCCAGACGATCGCGGCGACCAGGTTCATCCGGCCCTGACTGGCGGCGAAGCCCGCCAGCGGCAGGATCACCTCGCTCGGGATCGGCGGGAACAGGTTCTCCAACGCGACCGCCAGGCCGGCCCCGGGCGCACCGAGTCGCTCCACCAGGTCGGTCACCAACCCCACCAGGCCGCCCGGTGGCTCAGCCTCCTGAGCCCAGCCGGCACGCGTCGCGTTCCACAAAAAGATCATGCCCATGACGCTAGGAACGCACCGCGGCCCGCACCATGAGGTCGCCCACCGACTCCGGGAGGTCGACCACACCAGGTCGGGGTGCGGAAAACCGCACCGGACGGCGGGCGAATAATCCGGTCGGCACGGATGGGTTCACCGAGGAAGCGGGACGGGGATGGACACGGTACGGGCGGCGTTCCGCGACGAGTGCGCGCGGTTGGAAGGGGTGCTGCGCGACCTCGACGCGGTGGACCTGGACCGGCCCACACCCTGCCCGCCCTGGGCGGTCCGGGATTTGCTGGCGCACGTGCGCACCGGCGCCGGTCGGCTGGTCGGCATGCTCGCCGCGCCCGCCCCGGAGCGGGCCGAGGTGGACGCCGCCGGCTACTTCGGGGCGGCCAAGTTCGCGCCGGAGGTCGACCGGGACCGGATCGACGGCGCCCGGCGGGAGGCCCGGGAGCTGCCCGGCGTCCCCGAGGTGGCGGAGGGCTTCGCGCGGGCCTGGCGGGCCGCCGACGCGGCGGTGGCCGCCGCGCCGTCGGGCCGGCTGGTCCGCACCCGGCACGGCGACGCCATGGCGTTGACGGAGTTCCTCCGTACCCGGGTGGTGGAGGTCGCGGTGCACGGCCTGGACCTGGCCGACGCGCTGGACCGGCGGCCGTGGCTGACGCCGACCGCGGCGGCCGTGGTGGCCGACCTGCTGGCCGGCGGCGGCCCCGGGCCGGGGGAGCCGGCAGCCGGCCGGCCCGTCCCCGACGAGCTCGGCTGGGACGCGCTCACCCTGGTCCGGAAGGCCACCGGCCGGGTGCCGCTCACCTCTGCGGAGCGGGCCGTGCTGGACCGGACCGGCTGGCGCTGGCTCTCCTTCGGCGGCTGACCGGCGGCTTACCGGCGGCTTACCGGCGGCGGTCAGGCGCCGGCGGCCGGCGCCGCGGTGCGGCGCAGGTGGTCCAGGACGACGGGGTCGATCCGGCCGGGGACGATGCGCTCCTCCAGGTTCTCGACGCCGGCCCAGGCGTCGAGCGCGTCCTCCACCCCGGCGGGCCCGACCGGGTGGCCGGCGGCGGCCAGCAGCGCCGCGACCTCGTCGGCGACCGGCCCGGTGAGGTCGAGCAGGGTGGCCGGGTCGGGCTTGCCGAAGAGCAGCGTGTGGATGTCGAGCAGGCGCGCGAGCTCGCCGACGGGGTCGTGGTGGTCGTCGACCCGCAGGTCGACCAGCTCGTCGCCGGTGCCGGCGTAGCCGCCGTGGCGCTGCACGACGAACAGGGCGGCGCTCTGCCGGCCGCGCCGGTCGCCGCCGGCCCGGTCGCCGGCGGCGAGGGCGGCCAGCAGGCGCTGCGGGAACGGCAGGTCGGCCCGGTCGAGCCAGGTGTCCCGGAGCGCGTCGATGACCTCCGGGCCGGCCAGGATGTTGCCCTGTGCCGCCCAGCCGTCGCCGGACTGGCCGCCCGCCCAGGGGTGGCAGCGCGGCCCGGTCCACGTGGCGCCGTCGCCCTTCGCTCCCACCACGCCGAGCTGCCGGTCGTCCCGGCCCGGGTCGGCGGCGATCAGGCCGGCCACCACGTCCGCCGCGGGCACTCCGGTACGGAGCATGGTGAGCCCCTGCGCGCGGTACGCCAGGTTGGCGTGGGCCTGGCTGGCGATCGCGCCGACCTGGGCCTCGGCGGCCGGCACCAGCGCCCCGGCGGCGAGGAACTTGCTGGCCACGGCGATGCCGTGCAGGAGCCCGTCGGCGGAACGGGCCACGATGGAGAACGTCACCCGCGGATGGTAGCGCCGGGGCGGGCGCACGGGCGGGCCCGATCGGTCACGTCAGAACGGCGGGGCGGCCTCCTCCGGCGGGTGGCCCCAGGCGCGGCGGGCGTCGGCGATCGCCACCCCGAGCAGCACGAGCGGGGCGGCGAACGCCGCGACGAGTGGCGTGGCGACGGCCGCGGTCAGCGACACGGCCGGCTTGAGCACGGGCATGAGCGCCACCAGGACGAGGACGGCCACCCAGCGCGACGGGGAGACCCGCCCGAACACCTCGTACTCGAAGCGCGCCCGCCCGAGCAGGAAGAACGCCGGGCCACCGAGGATCATGGCGAGCCACCCGACCTGGTTGTGGCCGGTGGGGTGCTCGTTGACCAGCTCGTAGCCGATCGCGGTGGACACCACGCCGATCACCATGACGAGGTGGGTGTCGGCGGCGGAGCGGCCGATGGTGGCCGGATGCGCGGCCCGGGTGACCGCCTCGCCCAGGATCTGCCCGGCCCGCTGCACGTAGATCCGCCAGAGCAGCACCGAGGTGAGCAGCGCGGCGGCGAAGGCGGCGGTGCGGCTGCCGCTGTGCGGGTCTCGGCTGTACGCGAGCCCGGCGATCAGGATCGACTCGCCGAGCGCGACCAGGAAGAACTGCTGGTAGCGCTCGGCCAGGTGCTCGCCGTGGATGTCCCAGCGGGAGACCGTCGACCGGCCCAGCCCGGGGACCGGCCAGCCGAACCGGGACGCCAGGTATTCCAGCAGGAGCGCGAGCGTCCAGAGCGTCACCCGCGGGTTGGTCGGCAGCAGCGCGCCGGTCACCCAGAGCACCCCGGTGACGCTGAACGTGATCAGCATGCGCAGCTTCAGCCGGCGGTGCTGGACCCGGCCCAGGGTCAGCAGCAGGATTCCCGGCCGGCTGACCTGCACCACCACGTACGCGAGCGCGAACGCCATCCCCGTGGAGGTGAAGGCGCGGGGAATGGCCACCCCCATCACCATGCTGCCCACCAGCGCGATGACCACGATGACCTGGAGCCAGATGTGGTACGGGTCGTAGCGGCTCGTCGTCCAGGCGGTGCCCTGCCAGACCGCCCACAGCGCGAGGAGCAGCAGCAGGGTCTTGCCGCCCCCGGTCACCGCCGTCCAGCCGGTCTTGCCCCCCTCCAGAGCCAGGTCCTCGAAGGCGCGGGCGGAGATCCGGGTCAGCGCGAAGACGAACACCAGGTCGAAGAAGAGCTCCAGGAACGTCGCCTGGTTCGGGCCGCCCCGCGACGGAAGCAGGGCGGCCGGCTCTGGAATCCTCACCGCCGCCCCCCGACCCCGGTCCACCCCACCTGGCAGTCGTAGCACTCTTTGCGGGCGGCAGCGCCCGCGTACCCGCCGCGTCACCCTGCGGCTGCGCGCGTCGCGTCCGGACCGGGAAGCGCCGGTCGGGATCTTGCCCCGGGCGACGGCGACCGGGCACGATCGACCGGTGACGAATCGATGGGGCATGACGGTGCCGCTGGCCGGCGTCACGCTCGCCGACCACGCCGGGGTCTACGCGGCGCTCGACCGGGCCGGCTTCACCGACGTCTGGTCGTCGGAGGTCGCCGGCACCGACGCGTTCACCCCGCTGGCGCTCGCCGCCGCCTGGCAACCGCGGCTGCGGTTGGGCACCGCGATCGCCCCGGTCTTCACCCGGGGGCCCGGGCTGCTCGCGATGAGCGCCGCCGCCCTCGCCGAGGCCGCTCCGGGGCGCTTCGCGCTGGGCATCGGCGCCTCCTCGCCGGTGCTCGTGGAGGACTGGAACGCGGTGCGCTTCGACGAGCCGTTCCAGCGGACCCGGGACGTGCTGCGCTTCCTGCGCGCCGCGCTGCGCGGGGAGACCGTCGACGAGGCGTACGACACCTTCGCCGTCCGGCGGTTCACCCTGGAACGCCCGCCGACCGTGCCGCCGCCGGTGCTGCTGGCCGCGCTGCGACCGGGCATGCTGCGGCTCGCCGCCGCCGAGGCCGACGGGGTGATCCTCAACTGGCTGGCCGCCGGCGACGTGCCGACCGCCCTGGCCGAGCTGGGCGAGCGCCGCCCCGGCTTCGAGGTCGCCGCCCGGATCTTCGTCTGCCCCACCGAGGACGCCACGTACGCCCGGGCGCTGGGCCGCCGGCTGATCACCGGCTACCTGACCGTGCCGGCGTACGCGGCCTTCCACCGCTGGTTGGGGCGGCAGGACAGCCTCGGCCCGATGTGGGCGGCGTGGGCCGCCGGGGACCGGCGGGGCGCCTCGGCGGCGGTGCCGGACGAGGTGGTCGACGCGCTGGTCCTGCACGGCTCGCCCGAGGAGTGCGTCGCCCGGGCCCGCCGGTACGCCGACCACGGCGTGGACGTGCCCGTCCTGGCGCTGCTGCCCACCCCGGAACTGGCCGCCGGCGGCGCGACCGCCTGGGCCGACCTGCTGCCGCGACTCGGCCCGACCGGCGGGGAGGCGGGCTCATGAACCTCACCGACCGGGTGGCCGTGATCACCGGCGGGGCGGGCGGCATCGGGGCGGCGCTCGGCCGCCGGTTCGTCGCCGAGGGCGCCGCCGCCGTCGTCCTGGCCGACCTCGACGCCGAGGCGGCGCGCGCGGTGGCCGAGGGCATCGGCCCGGTGGCGCACGGCGTCGGGCTCGACGTCACCGACGAGGCGCAGGTACGGGCGCTGGTCGACGAGACCGAGCACCGCTACGGCAGGATCGACCTGTTCTGCGCCAATGCCGGGGTGGCCACCGGCGGGGGAGTGGAGGCGCCCGACGCCGACTGGGAGCGCGCCTGGCGGGTCAACGTGCTGGGGCACGTGCACAGCGCCCGGGCGGCCCTGCCGGCGATGCTCCGCCGCGGCCAGGGCTACCTGCTCTTCACCTGCTCGGCCGCGGGTGTGCTGACCGCGGTGGGCGACGCCCCCTACACGGCGACGAAGCACGCGGCGGTCGGCCTCGCCGAGTGGCTCGCCATCACCTACCGGGACGCCGGCGTCCGGGTCAGCGCGCTCTGCCCGCAGGGCGTGGACACCCCGATGCTCGCCGGCGGCCTGGCCGAGGGGCACCTGGGCGCCCGCGTGATCGCCGCCTCCGGCGCGATCCTCACCCCCGACCAGGTCGCCGACGCCACCATCGCCGGGCTCGCCGAGGAGCGGTTCCTCATCCTGCCGCACCCGGAGGTCGCCGGCTACGCCCGCCGCCGCGCCGAGGACCCCGACGGCTGGCAGGCCGGAGTGCGCAAACTCGTCCGCAAGCTGCGCGCCGCCGGTCAGTAGGACCCGCTGCCGCCGCTGTGGTCGGCGGCGTCGCCGTACACGCTGTTCTCCAGGATCGCGGCGGAGTAGCGGTCGCCGGGGGCGGCGCCCCGCTCGAAGGTGTCCCGGTGCGGCCGGGAACCCGCGCGGCGCAGGCCGTGCGCGGCCTTCCGGGCCGCCGCCAACCGCTCCGCCCGGGTCGGCTCACGCCGGGCCCGCGCACGCCACCGCCAGCCGGCGGTGACCGCCAGCCCGGCCCCCACCAGGGACAGCGCCACCCACATCGCGACGACCATGCCCTCACGCTAGGTGCCCGGCGCCAGCCCGCCGGCCTTCGCGTTCGCCGCCCACGGCAACTCGGCGGTCAGCGACGCCAGCGCAGGGGGCCGGGATGGACGGTCCACAGGAGGCGGCGCCAGCGGCGCCGCGCGGCGCGGAGGGCCGCCACGTACGCCGTGGCGACCGCCGCCGCACGATCGGCCTGGGCGGGGGTGGCGGTGCCGGGGGCGAAGGCCACCTGGTTGAGCAGGCCGGCCAGTTCGCCCACCCCGCCGCCCGGCAGGTCGACGCCCACCTCGCCGCCCGCCAGGTCGGCGCCCGCCTCGCCGGCCGACGCCGGCCACGGCGCGCGCGGTGACCGGGTCTGCGCCGGCGAGCCGTGCGGAGGAGCGGGGGCCGGCCGTCTCGCGGCGGCGCGGGCCTCGGTGAGGGTGCGGTGGGCGCGCTCGGCGACCTCCGCGGCGGACAGGTCGGCGCCGACCGGGTGGCCGGCCAGCCGCAGCGCGTCGGTCACCTCCCGCCAGGCGCCCGCGATCCGGCGGCCCGGGTCGCCCTGCGCCAGCCGGCCCCGGGTCAGGTTGCGGCGCAGCGCGGCCAGGGTCAGCAGCAGCGCCCCGAGCAGCAGCACCAGCCCGCCGACGCCGCCGCCGACCAGCACCGGCGTGCCCGGTCCGGCCTTCCCGCCGCGCCGGTCGGGGGCCGCCGCCGCGGTCGGCGTCGGCGTGGGTTCCCCGGTCGGCGCGGGCACCTCCGACGGTGGCGGATCCTCCGGCTTCGGCCGGAAGTCCTCCTCCACCGGGCGCGGCTCCTCGTCCGGGCGCGGCATCGGGTCGAACGGCACCCAGCCGACGCCCTCGAACAGCACCTCCGGCCAGGCGTACGCGTCCGCCGCCCGGACCGGGCCGTCGGCCTTCGGCTCGAAGCCGACCACCACCCGCGTGGGCAGGCCGGCCAGCCGGCCCAGCACCGCGAACGACGCCGCGAACTGCTCGGACGTGCCGCGCTGCCCGCCGCCGTTGCGCGGGCCGAAGAGGAAGAACGCCAGGTTCGGGTACGCGTGCCCGCTCGGCGCGTCCGCGGTAACCCGGTAGTGCTCGGCCAGGAAGTCGGCGATCGCGCTGGCCCGGGCGTACGGGGCGCCGTTCTCCTCGGCGAGCTGGGTGGCCAGCCGGCGCATCTGCTCCGGGGCCCCGTCGGCGACCCGCAGCACCCGGGCCACCGCGTCGCCGGCCGGCACGTTCGCCGTGCCGACCAGGTTCAAGTCCGGGCGCTCCCGCACCGAGTCGACCGTGTACCGCAGCCCCTGAGCCAGCCCTTCCGGGCGGATCAGCGTCCCGGTCGCCGGGTCGTACGCCACCCGTGCCCCGGTCACCTCCCGCGGGGTCGGCACGGCGGGCAGCAGCTTCCCGGTCAGGTCGGCCACGGTGACCTCCTGGCGTACCGGCTCGGTGTCGGTGCCGGCCGCCGGCTCGGTGGCCGGCAGGATCCGCCCCGCGTTGCGGTACGTCGCGCCCACCCGCCAGGTCACCCCGTCGTAGTCGCTGAGCACCGCCAGCCGGATCCGCGGCGGACCGGCGTCCGTCGCGCCCGCCTCGGTGCGCACGTCGAGCAGCTTCTGGTCGGGGTTCAGCGCCCACCCGGAGATCCGGATCAGCGGGTTCTCGTCCAGCGACTCCACCTGCGGCGGCTCGACGTAGCGGCGCGGGTCGACCGGCCGGTCGTCCACCCGGCCGGCCACCACCGGGGCGACCAGCGCGGCGAGGGCCACCACCACGGCCACGCCGGCCGCGCTCGCCGCGAGCAGCCGCAGCCGCACGGCCGCGCGCACGGCGGGCGCCAGGCCGGCCACCGGGTCCGCGCCGGTCGGGTCGGGCCGCCCGCCGGGCACCGCCAGGCCGACGGCGGCGACCGCCGCGAACAGCACGGTCGGGCCGACCGCCGGGCCCGCGTTCGGCCCGACCACGTACAGCGCGCCGGCGTACAGCAGCACCGGCGGCAGGTAGCCGAGCAGCACCCGGCCGGCCCGCAGCGCCACCTCGGCGGCGGCCAGCCCGGCCAGCCAGGCGGCCACCACCGGGACCAGCACGGTGTCCGGGGCCGGCTCCACCGGGATCATCGCGGTGAGCAGCCGGGGGATGGCGTTGCGGGCGGCGTCCGCCGCCACCTCGCCGAGACCGCCGGGCAGCGCCGCGTGGGCGGCCGCCAGCCGCAGCGACAGCAGCGCCCAGCCGGCCAGGGCGGCCACCGACAGCGGCGCCACCAGCCAGGACGGCAGCCGCCGGGCGGCCACGCTCACCAGCACCGACCCGACCGCCGCGCCGGCCGTCAGGCGGGTCAGCAGCGGGTCCGCGTAGACCCGGCCGAGCACCACACCGGCCAGGGCGATCATGACGATCAGCGCCAGCGGCACCGGCACGGCCCGCAGCACCCGCGCCACCGGACCCGGACCGCCGGCCGGCCCGGCCGGCGCGTCGACCGCCGGCCGCGGCGGGGTCGCGGTCACCACCGGCGGATCCCGTCCCACTCGGCGGCGAACTCGGCGCCGTCCGCCGCGTCCACCACGACCAGGCCCGCCGCTCCGGCCGCCGTCGGCTCCGCCGCCCCGAACATCCCGACCACCACCGACGGGTACGCGCGGCGCAGCGCGCCGACGTGCCCCAGGTCGCCGCGGGCGCCCGGCCCGGTGAGGAAGACCAGCGTGTCACCGAGCCGGTCCTGCCGCAGCCGGCTCAGCGCGGTGCGCAGCACGTCCTCCCCGCCGTCGGCCAGCTCCGCCGCGGCGAGCCGGTCCAGCGGGCCGCGTGGCGCCTCCACCCCGGCGTGTCCGCCGCCGCGCGGCGACCCGGAGCCGTCGGTGCTTCCGGCCGGCTTCTCGGCGGCGGGTGCGACCAGCAGGAGGCTCACCGGCAGGTCCTCCCGCGTCGCGGCGGCCACCACGGACGCCGCCGCCTCGCACCCCGACTCGAACGACTCGGCCACCCCGGCGTCCCGGTCCGGGTGGGCGACCGCCCGGTTGTCCAGCACCACCACGAGTCGGGGCAGGCTGGTGTCCACGTTCTCCCGCACCATCAGCTCGCCCACCTTGGCGCTGGTCCGCCAGTGCACCCGGCGCAACTCGTCGCCGACCACGTACTCGCGCAGCGAGTCGAACGTGATCGAGCCGTGCGGCACGCTGTCGGTGCGCCCGTCCAGGCTGCGGCCGGCCCCGGTCGGCACCGCCGACAGCGGATGGATGCGCGGATGCACCCACACGGGCACCGGATGCCCGTACGCGCGGGCCAGCGCCACCAGCCCGAGCGGGTCCCGGCGGGTCACCCGCAGCGGCCCGACCGGCACCACCCCCCGCCGGCGGGTCGGCACCGGATAGCGCACCTCGGTGTCCCGCCCCGGACGCAGCCGCAGCAGCGGCACCGGCACCAGCCGGCCGCCGCACCGGTCCTCGGCCACCAGGTTCGCCGCCCGCAGCCGGCCCGTGTTGCGCACGGTCAGCACCATGGCCGCCGGCTCACCCCGGGCCACCCGGTCCGGGTCGGCCACCCGCTCGACGGTCAGCCGCGGGCGCCAGGCGGCCGTGACCAGGGCGTACCCGACCGCGACACCGGCCGCCGCGCCGAGCACGGTCAGCTCCGGGTACGCGTACCGGAAGCCGACCCCCAGCAGCACGACGGCGGCGACGAGCAGCCCGACACCCCGGGCGGTGATCCCCACCGATCAGCCGTGGACCGGGGCGGGCTGGCCCGACGGCAGCGGCACCGGCACCGAGGCGACCGCCTGGCGCAGCACGTCGGCGGGGGTCACCCCGCGCACCTGCGCGTCCGGGGTGAGCAGCAGCCGGTGCGCGAACACCGGCTCGACCAGGGTCTTCAGGTCCTCCGGCATGATCCAGCCCCGCCCGTCGATCAGCGCGTACGCGCACGCCGCCCGGGTCAGCGCGATCACGCCTCGCGGGCTGACCCCGACCCGCACCTGCGGGTGGGTGCGGGTCGCCGCGGCCAGCCGCACCGCGTACGTGTAGAGCGGCTCGGCGATGTGCACCCGCCGGGCCATCTTCACCATCTCCCCGACGGTGGCCGTGTCGGTGACCGCGGTCAGCGAGTCGGGGGAGCGCAGGGTGGCGCCGCGCAGCACCTCCACCTCGACCGCCTCGTCCGGGTAGCCCACGGAGAGCTTCACCAGGAACCGGTCGAGCTGGGCCTCGGGCAGCCGGTAGGTGCCGTCCATCTCCACCGGGTTCTGCGTGGCCACCACGAGGAACGGCTGCGGCACCGGATGGCGTACGCCGTCCACGGTGACCGTCCGCTCCTCCATCACCTCCAGCAGCGCCGACTGGGTCTTCGGCGACGCCCGGTTGATCTCGTCGGCGATCACGATGTTGGCGAAGACCGGCCCCGGGTGGAACTCGAAGCCCCGGCTGGCCTGGTTGAAGATCGTCACCCCGGACACGTCCGAGGGGAGCAGGTCCGGAGTGAACTGGATGCGCCGCCACTGGCCCTTGACGGTCGCCGCGACCGCCCGGGCCAGGGTGGTCTTGCCCACCCCGGGCACGTCCTCCAGCAGCACGTGCCCCTGGGCGAAGAGAGCGGTCAGCGCCAGCCGGACCACCTGCGGCTTGCCCAGCACGACCGCGTTGACGTTCTCGGCCAGCCGGGCGGCCAGGGCGGCGAAGCCCTGCACCTCCGGCTGGGTGAGCGGTTCGTGGGTGTTCACGTGCGTGGTGCTCCTCGGTGCGGCGCGGTCAGCAGGTGGGCAGGAGGTTGATGTTGTCGCCACCCTCCAGGTTCAGCCAGGCCCACGGGATGTAGTCGCGGCCCCGGCTGTGGTCCACCCGGACCCACCAGGTGCTGCGCTTGTCGTTGTTGTAGATGTAGGCGTAGACCTCTTCGCCCTGCTTCTTGCAGTACGCCTTGAGCCGGGTGCCATTCGGCTCCCAACCCGCCTGCTTGGTGTTGTCCTGCCGGGTCACCGAGAAGATCTCGTTGCCGTTGCGATCCCCGGGAACGTCCCGCGTGCAGTAGGACGCCTCGGCGCCGGACGAGCCGTTGTGGCAGGTCGCGATGCCGTACAGCGCGTCGGTGCTCTGCGCCCGGCTGCCGGTGCCCTTGCCGGCCGCGTTGCTCGCGGTCACCGTCACCGTGTAGGCCGTGCCCGGCGTCAGGCCGGTCACCCGCAGGCTGGAGCAGCTGCCACTGGCCGTCTTGCCGCCGGTGGCGGCCGAGCAGGTCGCCCGCCCACCGCCCGCGTCGACGGTGAAGTTCACCGTCACCGAGGTGGCGTCGGCCGACGAGCCGGTCACCGTGACCCGGGGCGCGGCCACCGTGCGGGCCGTCGTGCTGGCCTCCGGGCCCGGGCCCGCCTCGTTGACCGCCTTCACCTTGACCGTGACGTTCTGCCCGTCGCCGAGCCCGCCGATGGTGGTCCGCACGTCGGTCACCTCGGTGGTCTTCCCGGCGGCCTCCACCACGTACTTCGTCACCGGGCGGCCGTTCTCCACCGCCGGCGCCCACTGCACCGCGATGGTGCCCGGCTGGTCGGCCACCGTGGACGCCTGCAACTCGGTCGGCGCCTTCGGCACGGTGAACGGCACCACCGTGTTGCTCACCGGCGACGCCTTGGACCCGGCGCCCTTGTCGCTCACCGCGATGACGGTGAAGGCGTACTGCGTGCCGTACTCCAGCTGGCCGGCCGGGATGACCAGCTCGGTCTTCGGCGACTCACCGGCCGGGGCGGTCGCGCCGGCAGAGCTGGCGGTCACCGCGTACTTCGTGACGGTGTTGCCCTGGCCGTTGGCCGCCGGCCACTTCACCAGCACCGTGCCGTCCGGCCGGGCCTCGGCCGTGACGCTGGCCGGCGGGTCCGGCACGGCGGCCGTCGGCGTGACCGGGTTGCTCTTCCGGGCCGGCCCGTCGCCCTTCGCGTTCACGGCGTGCACCGAGAACGTGTACGTCTCGCCGTTGGTCAGCCCGGTGATCTCCAGGGCACGCTGGTTCGCACCGACCTCGTGGCGCTGGCCGGCGCCCTCCACCACGTACCGGCTGATCTCGGCGCCGTTCGAGGCGGCCGGCTGCCAGCTCACCCGCGCCGACGCGTTCCCCGCGGCGGCGGTCACCGCGCGCGGCGCGCCCGGCTTGCCCACCTTGGGCTTCTTCGGCGGGGGCGGCGGCGGGGGCGCCGGCGGCGGGTCGCCACCGAGCACGTCGTTGGCGTACTTGTTGACCTCACGCACCTGGTTCCGGTCGTCCACCACCTGGGCGGTCGACGAGTTCGGCGGGTTGATGAAGAGGTGGTTCTCGCGGACCTCCAGCTCCATCGGCCCGGGCCGGCCCGAGCCCTTGATCGTGTCGACCAGCTGCCCGTTCGCGTCGAACGAGTAGACCGTGCCGGTGGTCTCGTCGGCGCAGTAGAACCGGCCGGCCCAGGCCACCGCCGGGCTGAGCTCCCCGCCCGCGCCGGGCACCGTGAACCGCTGCACCTCGGCGGCGTCGCGGACCACGTGCACCTTCCGCTCGCCGCTCACCGTGACCGGCACCTGCGGGCCCGTGGTGCGCGTCGGCAGGCTGCCCGGGGCGGTCATCGTCAGGTTGGCCCGCTGCGTCTGCCCGGCCCGGACCGTGACCAGCGAGGCGGAGGTGCGGTCGAGCACCGCGACACCGTCGTCCAGCGTGGACACGACCAGCTCGTGGGCGGGCTCCGCCACCTCGTACGTCTCGACCCGCTTCGGGCTGAGCCCGGCCGGCGGCGCGGCGCCCGGGGTGGCGGGCAGCTCGGCGGCGGTGACCGCCGAGACGGTCCCCTCGCTCGGCACCGCGATCCACAGCCGCCCCGCGCCGTCGAACGCCCCGCCGGTGATGCCCGGCGGGTAACGCACCGGCTCGCCCACCGGCGTCAGCGCCCGCGGGTCGAGTTGCCGGACGATGCCCTGTACCGCGTCGACGACGAACGCCGCGTCCTCGTGCAGCGCGACGCTCACCCCGAGGCCCGGCGCGGTCGGCGTGGTCGCGGTGATCTGGAGGGTGGCCAGGTCCAGCGAGCTGACCTGGCCGGTGTTCAGGTCGCGCAGGATCAGCAGCCGGTCGGTCTGGGCGACCTGCATCTGGTGCCGGCGCCCGCCGGGCACCTCCATCCGGGTGTCCACCCGGGCGGTGACCCCGTTGACCCGGGCCAGCTCGCTGCGGCTGGTGCTCCACAACCAGGACGACGCGTCGTAGTTGGCCACCGCGTTGTCGGCGGCCCCCAGCCCGAGCACGGTCAACCCCATGGCGGCCAGCAGCGCCGCCACGGTGCCGATGGTCACCAGCCCGCCCCGCATCCGGGACCGGGGGCGGGCCGTCTCCGGCCCGGTGCTCGTGACGCTCTCGATGGTGGTCACTGGCGGAAGCCTCCCCGCGTCGGTGGGGGAGGGCGGCACGCGTGGTCGACCCTCCCCAGAGCCGGGAGCCATCATAGGGGCCGAGGCCGGTGAAACCCGCACCGTCCCCCTGTGGACACCGAGCGTGTCGTGCCGGCCGCTCAGTTGGGCGTCGTGCCGCCCTCCCGATCGGTGCACACCTGACCCGAGGTGGCGTAGGTGTCCGTCGAGTAGACGGCCAGCACCGTGAAGCAGTAGTCCAGCTTCGGACTCAACCCGTTCACCGTGTAGCGCGTCTGCCCGGCGTCCACCGTGGCCATCACCCCCAACTTCTGCCCGGCCCGCCCGCCAGCCACGACGAACGGCACACCGCCGCCCGTCGGATCCGTCCAGGTGACTGTGATCGTGGTGGTGTCGTCCTGCAACCGCAGCTCACCCGGCGGCGGACCGCTCACCTTCGGCTTCGCCGCCGTCGGCGCCGGCGCGGGCGGCGGCGCCGGGTCACGGTTGAGCAGCACGGCGCCCATGGCCACAGCGGCCGCCACCGCGACCACCACGATGCCCGCCACCAGGGCCACCACCGTCCGGTTCCGGCCGCGCGCCTCCGGCTCCTCCGCCACCGGGTACGCGGCCGGCTGGTGGAACGCCGGCGGCACCGCCGGCCAGGCGCCCTGGCTCGGGTTCGGCTCCGGGGCCGGCTGCTGCGACTCGGGAAAGTCCAGCAGCCCGTCATAGACCGGCAGCGGCGCGGGTGCCGCGTCCCCGCTCTCCGGCGCGGGATCCGGGTCCACCGTGCCGGGCTCCTCCACGACCGGCTCGGGACGAGGGTCGCCGGGCCGGTCGAGGGCCTGCGGCGGGGCGGCGCTGCTCCACGGCGGCGCGGTCATGCTCCACGGCGGCACGGGCGAGGCACTGACCGGCGCCGCGGCGGGCGGCCCGCTCACCGGCGGCGGATAGCCGTGCGGTGTGCTTCCCGGTGGGCTGCTGGCGGGTGGTGCGCTGAAGGGTGGGCTGCTGGCGGGTGGTGCGCTGAACGGCGGGCCGCTGGCCGGCGGTGCGCTGAACGGCGGGTTGCCGCCCGGCGGGGTGGCGAAGGCCGTGCCCGGTCCGCCACCGGCCGGGGGAGCGCTGACCGGCGGGGGTGGAGGCGGCACGGCGCCTCCCTGCGGCGGCGACGCGGGACCATCGCCGGGCGGCGGCAGGGGTGCCCCGCTGGTCGGCGGTCCGCTGACGGGCTGCGGCGGGAAGGGCGCCCCGCTGGCCGGCGGGGTGACCGGTCGCTCGCCGACGGACGGCCCGGCGAGCGCCGCTCCTGCGGTGGGTGGCGGGGCCGGCGGACCGCTCACCGGGGGCGCGGTCACGGGAGCGGCGGGTAGCGGGGCTGGCGCAGCCACGGGGGGCGCGCTCACAGGCGAGTTGCCCGCCGGGGGCGCGCTGACAGGCAAGTTGCCCGCCGGGGGTGCGCTGACGGGCGGGCTGCTCACCGGAGCGTTCGCACCAGGAGGCGAGGCGGCGGTCCGATCGGCCTCCTCCCGGAGCAGAGGGCCGATCTGCTGCACCTGGATCGTCGGCTTGTCCCAACCCGGTGCCGGTGCTGCGGGCATGTCGGTCCGGTCGTCCCCGCCGGGCTCACCGCCCTTGGCGGCCGGCTGGCCGGGCGTCTGATGTGGCGGGGCGGCCCTCTCCGGCGGGGCCGCCGGTGTGGCCGTGGGCGGGGTCGAGGTGGGCGCCGCGCCCGGTGGGGCGGAAACCGGGACGGGCGGAGGCGGAGGAAGCAGACCCGACGCGGGCGGGGCGGAGGTCGGAGCCGGGATCCTCGGAGCCGGCGGAACTGCCCCGGCGGGCGGGACCGGCGGTCCGGGCACGCCGGAGACCGGAGCGACCGGTGCCGGGCCGGGCGCCGGCGGCGTCGCGACCGGCCTGGCCGGTAGCGGAATGACCGGCGCCGGTGGCAACGGAACCGACGCCGGGACGGCCGGTGGTGGGGCCGCCACCGGCGGCGTGGGCGGTGCCGACGCCAGCGCGGCCGGGGGCACGGGGCCGTACGTGGGCGCCGACGGCATCCCGGGCGCTGCCGACCGCGGTGCGACCGGCGGGATCTGCGCGGGCGGCCCCGACACCGGTGGGGCGGGCGGTGCCGAGCTGGGCGTGTGTGCGAAGGGCGGAACCGGCCCCGGCGCCGGCGGGGCGGGCGGTGCCGAGCTGGGCGTGTGTGGGGCGGGCGGAACCGGCCCGGGCGCCGGCGGGGCGGGCGGTGCGGAACTGGGCGCGCGCGGCGCCAGGTGCGCGGCGGGTGGCCCCGCCACCGGCGGTACCGGCGGTGCCGAGCCGGGCGCGTGCGGCGTGACGTACGGGCCGGCCGGAAGCGGATCCGGCGCCGGCGGGACGGAGACCGACGGTGGGACAACCGGGGGCCGAGGCGGCACCGGGGTGACCCCGGGCGCCGGCGACACGGCAGCGACCGGCGGTGGCGGGACGGCCCGGGCCGGGCCGGTGACGGGCGGTGCGGGGAACCGCGCCGTCGCCTCCGTGGCCGCCCAGCCACTCGACGCGCCGCCGGCAGGTGCCCCTGGCCCGGAGGTCGGGATCGGGGGAGCGGACATCGGCGCGGGAATGATCGGGGGCGGCGGCAGCGGGGTCGAGGCGGCCGCGGTGCCGGGCGGCGCGGGCGGGATCGGCGGCGGTGGCGGCAGGTGCGTCGCCGGACCGGGGGCGGGGGGTGACCATGGCGCCGGCCCGGCCGGCCCCGGCTGCGGCGCCCATTCAGCGCCGGGAACCGGCGGGACGGGACCGGGCGCGACAGGAGCGCCGGGCCGGGGCGGGGCGGACTGCGGCGGGTACGGCTGGGGCATGGCCGGCAGCGACATGGTCGGCCCGGACAGCGCCCCCGGGTCGGGTTGCGGGCCGGCAGCGGCGGCGGAGCCGCCGGGAGGCGGGCCGGGCGGCACGGGAGCGGCGGCGGAGCCGGCGAGGTACTGGTGGGCTACGCGTACCGCGGGGTGGTCCGGACCGAGCACGGCGGGCCCGGCGGTGGCCACGCGGGTGTAGTTGCGGCGGGCCTCGTGCCGGTTGCCGAGTTCCTCCGCCACCCCGGCGAGGTCGAAGCTGAGCGCGAGCATCAGCGGGTCGGCGTCGCCGCGGCGGCGCTCACCGGCCGCGTACGCCTCTTCGAGCACCCGTCGGGCGGCGGCCGGGTCGTCGGCCTCCCGGTGCAGGCGGGCCAGCAGGTGGCCGGTGGCCAGTACGTCGGGGTGGTCCTCCCCGTACGCCGGTCGGGCCGCCGCGATCGCGTCGGTGAGCAGGCGGCGGGCGGTCGCCAGGTCACCCGCGGAGCGCAACGCGAGGGCCTGGTGTTGAGCGGCGGTCAGGGGGGAGGGGTGGGACACGTGAGCAATGCTGCCCGGAATCGGCGGTTCCTCGCTACCCGGCCCCTCGGATCGGTACGGGGCGGCGGTGCCGACGGCCCGTGGTGGCGTCTTGACCTGCGGAAACCCCGGGGCGCGGCGGCGATGTGCATGATCCATCCGGGCCGTGTACAGTAATGCCCCGTGCGGCCCACCGGGGCGGCCGAACCGGTGAGAAGATTACCTCGGCCGACAGGGTAGGCTGGACGTGCAGGTCCGGGTGGCGGAATGGCAGACGCGCTAGCTTGAGGTGCTAGTGCCCGTATAGGGCGTGGGGGTTCAAGTCCCCCCTCGGACACCAATCGAACGAAGCAGGCTTTGGGCCGCTGACCTGGCATTACTCAGGTCGGCGGCCTTCATCGTTTCCTGGGCTGATGCCGCCGTGGGAACACCGTGGGAACACGGGCCTGGACGAGCCCCGCAGCCGGGGCGATCTTGTGCCGGTCGGGCGAGACGGTTACGGTCCCACTGTTGCGCATACAGGTGCGTCGGCGGCAGCGCCCGCAGGACACCGGGTCGAGGCCGCCGCGTTCACGTGGAGGAACGGTGGCATCAGTCGAGAAGAGGACCACGAAGGACGGTAAGAACAGCCGGTGGCGGGTGAAGTGGCGCGAGGGCGGCCGCCGCGAGAACTTGTGGAGCAGCCGCACGTTCGACTACCTGGCGGACGCGAAGCGGTTCAGGACGCTGGTCGAGTCCGCCGGCGAGCGGATGCCGACGCCGGAGCAGCTGGCCGAGCACGGCTTCGCCGAGCTCCTTCCCGCCGGCGTGCCCGCCGCCCCGGCGCCGGAGCCCGCCGAGGCGGTGCTGACGTTCCGGGCGTACGCCGAGGAGTGGCTGGGCCAGCTGGTGAAGCCGCACCCGGAGACGGTGCGCAAGTACCGGGAGCGCCTGGAGAAGCACGTCTACCCGCGGATCGGCGACCGGCCGATCGTCGAGATCACCCGGCGGGAGATGCGCGAGTGGCAGCAGGCCCTGCGCGACGCCGGCCTCTCGGCGAAGACGATCGCCAACATCCGGGGCGAGACGGTGGTGCCGATCTTCAAGGCGGCGTGCCGGCCCGGCGAGGACGGCGAGCCCGCCGTACGGACGGCCAACCCGATGGACGGGCTGCCGCTGCCGGAGGGCCCGCGCGCCGAGCGGGACATCCTGGAGAGCCCGGACGAGGCCCGGCTGTTCCTCGAGGCGGCGTACCAGGTGGACCCGGAGGCGGCGGACTTGCTGCTGTGCAAGCTGTCGACGGGTCTGCGCTGGGGTGAGGTGTCGGCGCTGCCGCCCCGGGCGGTCAGCGTCGCGCGGGGCACGGTGTCGATCGTGCAGGTCCTGCGGAAGGTGAACCGGCGGTGGGTGGTCGAGCCCAAGCCGAAGACGAAGCAGGGCTATCGGGAGGTGCCGCTGCCCGCGTCGGTGATGCGGATGGTCGCCGAGCGGGTGGCGAAGCCGGGCCGGGAGTTCGTGTTCGTCGCGCCGCGCGGCAACCATTGGCGGTACGAGGACTTCTATACGGATCGGTGGGTGAAGATCCGCGATCTGGCCCGGGAGAAGGGCTTGCCGCGCCGGATGACGATGCACGGGCTGCGGCACTCGCTGCTGACGCTGCTCGCGACGGAGGGCGTCGACCTGGCGGCGCTGCGGACGATGGCCGGGCACGCGAGCGTGACCACGACGATGAACGTGTACGTGCACGCGACCCGCCGGCACCACGAGCCGGTGCGGCAGATCGTGGCGGACTTCCTCGGCGTTGACGAGCTCGCGGCCGCCAGGCGGTAGGGGGCCCCGCACGGCAGAGCGGGCGGCGAGCTAGTGGGGTTGGCTCGCCGCCCGCTTCGGGCTGATCTTCCTACAGCGCCTCAGCCGCTGCCAGTTCCCGCTGCCGCCGTCGCGCGCAGCGCCCCATATCCGATCTGCGGTGCTGGCGGCATCATGGGACGATGGATTATCACGAGCTGCGCCGCCAGGTGCTACGTCGGCTGCGTTACGGGCTCAACGTCGTGGCCCTTGAAAAGGATCTGGTACCACCTGAAGGTCCCTTCGACGTCGCCCTGACCAATGGACTTGCTGCCATAGTGGCGTGCGATCATCCGGGCTTGGAGCGCGGTCCGGACGGCAGGATGTTGCCCGCTAGCGGGCTGCTCAAGGTTCTCGAGGGTGCGGGCACGAGTCTCGACTATGAGGCTCTACGCGAAGCCCTCAAGATCACTCAGCCGATGCGTCACGGCCGAGCAGACGACGAGTTTCTCCTGCCAGTTCGCCGGCACCTCGAAGCCCTCGTGGCCATCGACGGTCACCCAGCACTGCGTGTTCTTGAGCATGCGCGAGCGGCGGCCAAAGTCGATGACCTGTTGGCGATCTTGTATGCGGAGGCGGCTTCCCATGCGGCGGGGCTTGGCCTCATGTCGCCAGATGATCAGCTCCACCAGCCGGATCTTGAGGAGTGCGACGAGTGCTGGCGCATGACGTTCCTGCCAGCGGGGTTCGATGAGTTCGGTGGTACAAACTCGCAGGGGCGGTGCTTTGCCTGCGGTTACGAGCGGGATGCGGAGACAGCATGGCGATATGCCCGCGACGCCGAGTGGGACCGGGTCATGGGCAAGGACTGACGCTGTCGGACAGGTTCTGTTCGGGGGAGCCGCCCGCCGCTGGTGACCGGCGGGCGGCGCGGGGCGCTCAGGCGGGCCGCAGCTCGACGAGCAGCTTCTCCACCCGGCTGCGGCACCCGCAAGCCTCAAGCCCCGCCGGCCGGATTCTCGGCCCCGCCCGAGCGGCAGGACAACACGCATCGGGCATCTGTCCCGCGCGCCGCTATGCGTGATGCCAGATTCTGAATCCTCGCGGGCACGTTCACGGCCCACGGCGCGGCCACCAGCACCACGACCGTCCACATCGTCGGTTATCTCGCCAGCCGCGGCCACCCCGCCACCTTCGCGGCCTCCGTCGCCGGCCTGCTCGGCGTCCTGTCCGTCACCGGAAGCCTTCTCCTGACCGCCGCCCGCCGTCGGCTCGCCGTGGCCACCATCGTCGCCGCCGTCTTCGCCACCAGGCCCTCGCCCATTGGCTGTCCGCCCAGGACCCCCTCGCGCCCGGCCAGGCGGGTGACCGGGCGCGGAATATTCTTGGCATGATTTTTGAGGGTGGCGCTTGCGGTAACGATCTAAGGTCGGCTACTGTGGCCGGTGGCACGAGACGGCGAGACGGAGGTGAGCCGGATGATCGAGCCGCTGGTCGCCGAGCCGGGGATGCTCATCCAGGCGCGCGAGTCTCGCGGCCTGCGCCAGAACGAGGTGGCACTGGCCATGTCGAAGCACCTCGGGACGACGGTCTCACAGGCGTACGTCAGCAAGGCCGAAGCTGGGCGGGTGAGCGTCTCCGACGAACGCCTGGAGGCGTTCTCCGCTGCCCTGGGGTATCCGGTCGCCGTACTCTGCGACGCTCCCGACGCGGAAGGCGTTGGCATCGGCCTGATTCACCACCGGAAGCGGGCATCTCTGGGTGCCCCAGCTCTGCGGCGCATCCACAACCAGCTGAAGTTCGGGCGGCGCCAGACCACGCCACTACTTGCCGCAGCCGGAGCTCATCCGCACCGCTTCCTGCGGCACGAACTAGCTGAGGACGAGTCTCCCGAGGAGATCGCGCAGCTCGTACGCCGCGAGTGGAGCCTGGGCGCGGGTCCGATACCTGACATGGTCGCCGTCCTGGAGACGGCTGGCGCCGTCGTACTCCTCCGGGACCTCGACACCCGGGAACTTGATGCGGTCAGCGCATGGCCAGACGAGGGGACCCCGCTGTTCCTCGTGAACGTCACGGCGCCCACCGACCGTGCTCGCTTCAGTCTTGCCCACGAGCTGGGACATGTGATCATGCACCGCGTCCCAGGTGGCACGACGGTTCAGGAAAAGCAGGCCGACATGTTCGCCAGCGAGTTCCTGATGCCGGCGAGAAGTATCCGCGAACAATTGCGCCAAGGCGTCGATGTCAACCGCCTGATGCAGCTGAAGTCCGTGTGGGGAACCTCCATGGCGGCGCTGGCTCGACGGGCCCTCGACGTGAACGCCTTGAGCGACTGGCAGTACCGCAACCTGGTGGTCGAGATGTCGATGCTCGGCTACAAGACCAATGAGCCGGTTTCCATAGCGCCGGAGCGCGCATCGAAGATCTATGGTGTCTTGCAGGCCCTTATGCGGGACCGAGGCGCCACGGTGGAGGAGCTTGCGGCTACCGCCGGGCTTTTCCCGGACGAGTTCCAACAGCTGTACCTGGCAACGCCGTCACACTGACGCCTTCGGGCGCCACCGTAAGAGGTGAGAGATGACGCAAGACCCTGTGCCGCCGTCGCCAAGGCGGCCGGCTTGGGACCTCGCCGCCGAACTGACCACGGCTGCGGAGCAGGCTACGAAGGACCGCATCTTCCTGTTGACCCGGCCGCGGGGCACCTGGTCCGTACCCCAGTACCTCGACCCGACCATCACCGGGTTTTCCCTGTGTGGACCAGAGGGGGAACAGCGCATCGGCGAGCTCTCCGGACGTCACCGGCTGCCGGTCGTGGCAGACCTCGCCCACTACGAAAGCCGCATGGCAAGTCCTGAGACGCCGATGCTGTTCCCGGAGACCCTGTTCGGACGCGACGGCTTCTTCGATGACATGCGGGCCCGGTCGAACTCGGCGGTCTTCACGCCCACGGCGTACGTCGAGGCCGGTGAGCCGGCGGCTCTCAAGGCCGTCCGTGCCGCAGCTCAGGAGGTGACCCGCACCGACGTCGTGGTCGTGGTGCCGCTGGACGTGACCTGGTTGCGCGACAACAAGATCGACCAGCTGATCGCGATTCTCAAGGCGATCCCTCACCCGGTCGCGCTCGTCCTCGGCGGCCAGTACAACCCGACCGACTCTTACGCCGACATCATGAGGAACCTGCGGCGCGTCTACCAGGAGATCGGCCGGGTCGGACCGTGGCGGACCGACCCGGTGACCGCCCTGGATGCGATGGCCCAGGGCGGCATGTTTGCCGGCATCGGGTCCTCCGGGAGCCTGCGGCACCTCGTACCCCCAGGTCAGGCTACGAAGATCACCGCACGGTTCAAGCCGTCGGTCTTCATCCCGGAGCTGCTGCACTTCTTCCGGGCCGACACGCTGACCGAACGATGGGCCAACGTCGACCCGCTCTCCTGTTGGTGCACCGTGTGTGAAGGGCGAGGGCTCGACCGGTTCGACAGCTACGACACGTCGGTTGACACCGAGGCGCGGGCCCACAACGCCGCGTCATGGTCTGCACTCTGGGCGCAGATGCGCGCTCTGCCGACCGGCGTCGCGCGGCAATGGTGGCTGGCCGAGCGGATCCGGCTCGCGCACCTGGCCTACGAGACGGAGAACGAGCGCATCCAGCAGGCGAACGCCTTCAAGCCGTCCAAGACCCTGCAGCGCCTCGCGAAGCTGACAGAAGGGGCCCCTCCGAGGGTCATCGAAGGTGCGCGTACACCTGCTCCGTGAAGAGCCAGCCGGCGGCGGTGAACCGCCGCTGGACGAAGGGAGCCGGCGGCACCAGTACCTCCGCCCGCTCCGAGGGGCCGATCATCACCCCGACGCCGAACCGGCACGACTCACGGGTCATCGCGTCGACGTCCGATGGCGGGCGCCGGAGCCACATCATCCGGGCAGTGAACGGGGCGAACCTGCCAGCACGTTCCAACCCAGCCCGCCACCGCGTCGCCGGTACGACTGCCAAGTCGATTCGCGCCGGACGGACAGCCAGCCGCTCAGCGGCTCCTGCGGCAAGCCGAACCGCGCCGACGGGCAGGCGGCGCAGTGTGCCTTGATCACGGTGAGACAGCGAGGAGACCGGTACAGGCCATCCGACCGGGAGTGACATCAGCAACTCAAGGTGATCGGAGGACAGCAGAACGCCAAGACCGTCACGCCGGCGACGCTCATGCTCTCCCTCATCGACCTGATGAGCGATGAGAACGTCACTGCCGAACATCTGAAGGAGAGACCAGTCTCGATCGGCTGGGACAAAGTCAGCGACGCGGCGCGACGCGAGCTGGACCGTGTCCGTGCACATGTCCTGCAGTGCGCCACTCACATGATCACCCGTCTGCGTTCGCCCGACCGAATCGTGCCACGCACCTTGTCCCGCACTGGGCAGATGTCATGATCACGAGTATTTCTACCACCGTTGTGGCGCTGGAGCCAGCCTGTCAGACGAGGTGGACGCACCTTTACGTCCGGCATGCACGATAGCTGGCCCGTGGTCTGAACAGGCCGAACTGGGCGCTGAACCTCGAACCCAGCGGCAATCTCGCTTTAGGTGACGAGGCGAGGCAGCGGGTGGCGGCCGGCTGATGTCGATGTCCTAGGACGGTCTAGGGCGTGCGGGTCAGGCCTCGCCGGCCCGCGCGGCCTGGAAGTGCGGGAGATTGCTGGTACGCCGAAGCCAGGTCCTCGTCAGTGAAGCGGACGAGGCGACCGAGGCGGTGGCAGGGGATGCGGCCCTTGGACACCCATCGCCGGAGGGTGGTTTCCGCGATGCGAAGCTTCGCCGCGGCCTCGGCGTAGGTGTAGTCCCTGGCCACCTCGTCCTCCTCCTGCCCTCCGACCCTGGGTGCGGGGTTACTGTAGTCCATTGCGGCCCGATAGATCTACGCTGGGCTACGCCCGGCCACGGCAAGATCGGAAGCGTGCCGCCTCCTCTCGCCGACAGCAAGGTGTGCGGCTACCATCCAGTATTGCGCGTGCATTGCACGCCGTGCGCTGGAAGTGCTGTTGGCTGGCACGCCGCCGTTCCACGGTGGAGGCCCAGGTTCGAGTCCTGGCCGGCGCTCGACGCCCGGCCACAGGGGAAGGTGGTGACGGCGCGTGTTCCACGGCAGCATCCCGGCGGACCTGCGTTCGATCATCTACGAGCACGCGGAGTCCTGGCCGGACACCGACCTGTACGTCGGCTGCTCGGGGAACTTCACGATCGAGCGGACCTTGCACAGCCGCCCCGGCGAGCGCCGGGCGATCCACGGCAACGACGTCCAGGCGTACAGCTCGGCGCTCGGCTGGTGGCTCGCCGGCCGCGAGCTGGACTACCGGCTCAAGGAGGAGCACGCCGAGGAGCTGGCCTGGCTGGAGCCGTACCTGGCCACGTCGACGGACACCCTGGCGACGCTGATGCTCGGTACCCGGTTCCTCCAGTACGTCGGCCGGCAGGGCGTCTACTACGAGCGGATGGTCCGGGCGACCGTCGGCCAGTTCCCGACGATGCACGCCAAGACGGTGGCGAAGCTGTCGGCGCTGACCCTGCGCCTCGCCTCCTACTACTGCGGGGACGTGCGGGACTACCTGCGCGACGTCGTGCCGGCCGGCGCGCCGGTGGCGATGTTCCCGCCGTTCTACGCGGGGGACTACGAGGCGCAGTTCGCCGGCATCGACGAGTTCTTCGACTGGCCGGCGCCGAGCTACGACCTGCTGGACGAGGACGGCAAGGAGGAGATCATCGGGGCGGTGCTCGACCGGCCGCACTGGATCCTCGGCCTGCACATCGCCCGCGACGAGCTGCGCCCCTGGCTGCGCGGCGTCGTGCAGACGTCCAACCGCGGCATGCCGATCTACGTGTACGCCAGCTCCGGAGCCCGCCGGGTGGTCGCGCCCGCGCAGCAGGTCGCGCCGATCTTGCTGTCGAAGATCGGGCCGGACGAGGACCTGGGCGACCGCATGGCGATCCACGTGCTGACCGGCGGCCAGTTCTCGGCGGTGCGCTCGCAGTTCATGAGCAAGACGATCCTGCCCGGGTCGCCGCTGCTCGCCTGCGGCGTCAGCGTCGACCGGAAGCTCGTCGGGGCGTTCGCGTTCCTGCCGCCGAAGTTCGACCCGAGCACCGCCTACCTGATGAGCGACTTCCCGGTGTCGTGGACCAGGTACCGGCGGCTGGCGAAGCTGATCGTGATGGCGGCCGCCAGCCGGGAGGCGCAGCTGCTGTTGCAGCGGTCCCTGTCGAAGCGGCTGACCGGCTGGTCGACCACGGCGTTCACCGACCGGCCGAACAGCGCGAAGTACGGCCGGGGCATCCCCGGCGTGAAGTTGCAGAAGCGCAGCGAGCCGGCCGCCGACGGCATCCACCGCTACCAGCTCCAGTACGGCGGCCCCCTGGGTGACTGGACCCTGCAAGAGGCGCTGGCGGAGTGGAAGCGCCGCCACGGGAAGGACGAGCGACGATGAGCGACGAGCACCGCGGCGACCCGCCGGCCGCCGAGCAGCCCGGCTGCCCGAAGACGCTGTGGGACGGGATGACGCCCTACCAGTGTGACGAGGGCGCCGAGACGGGCGTGTGCCCGACCCACGGCCGGTTCCGGATGCCGCCGCCGTCGGCGGACCCGGACAAGCCGTGCCAGCACGTCGACATGCACCTGGACGCCGACGTGCAGCGGCTGACCGCCTCCGACGACGACCCCACGGTGGTGGCGTACATCGTGGAGCTCTCGATCCGCTGCCTGGTCTGCCAGGAGCGGTTCCGGTGGACGGGCGTGCCCGCCGGGATGATGCCGAACCGGCCCGCCTGCTCGGCGGACGAGTTCGTGCTGCACGCGCCGATCCGGCCGGCGTCGGCGGACCCGGACTTCGGCCTCGGCATCCCCGGGTTCGCCATCCAGTACCGGGCGGGAGGCGGGCGGTGAGTGACGTCGACGAGCTGCCCCTGGACCCGCGGCTGATGACCGTCCGGCCGCAGGACCTGACGCTGTTGGAGGTCAACGCGCGCTATATGCGCAAGGAGCAGTACGACCGGCTGGTGGCGAACATCAAGCGGGACGGCTGCCTGACGAGCGTGCCGCTGGTGTGGCACGACGTCGACAACGACCGGAAGGTGGTGCTGTCCGGCAACCACCGGGTCACCGCCTCGATCGACGCCGGGCTCACCGAGATCACGGTGATGGTGGTGCAGCAGAAGCTGTCCCGCGCCCGGCAGGTCGCGTTGCAGCTGTCGCACAACGCGATCGCCGGCGAGGACGACCCGGCCACGTTGAAGCAGCTGTACGAGGAGCTGGACGACGTGGACTGGCGGGCCTACTCGGGCCTGGACGACAAGCAGCTCGACCTGCTCGCGCAGGTCGACCTGGAGGGCCTGTCCGAGGCGAACCTGGACTTCGCCACGGTGCAGCTGGTGTTCCTGCCGCACGAACTCGAGGCGGCCCGCGCCAGCTTCGACGAGGCGCGGAAGCTCACCCAGGCGGACGCCCGCTGGCTCGCCGGGTACGGCGACTACGAGTCCACCCTGGACGCGCTCGCGACGGCTCACGGCGCCCACAACGTCGGCAACGTGGCCACCGCGCTCGGCCTCATCCTCGCCGTGTTCGAGCGGCACCTCGGCGAGCTGCGCGACGGCGTGTGGCTCGACGAGGAGAGCGGCGAGCCGATCGGGCACGCGCACCGCCTGGTGCCGATTGAGACGGTGCTGGAGACGCGCTCGATGCCGGCCGACGCGGCGGCGGTGCTGCACCGCGCCGTCGAGAAGCTGGTCCGCTCGGGCGAGGTGCCCGCCGACCAGCGGTGGCGGGCGCTGGAGCTGCTGGCCGCGGACTACCTCGCCGGATGAGCGGCCGGCTGCCCCGGTCGACGAAGGTGATCGCCGCCGTCTACCTGGTGGTGATCGTCGGCGGGCTGATAGCCGGCTGCATCGGGCACTGGCCTTTCTGAGCCCCGCCCCTCGACTCCCGGCCGGTAGCCCGCCGGCCGGTGCCCCGGCCGCAGTTCCCCACTGCGGCCCGACCCCTGGAGGAAGAGATGACCGGACCCGCCCAGAGCGGCGAGGACCTGTACGCCGGCCTCGACGAGCGCCAGCGGTACGAGCTGGACCGGCGGTGCGACTACCACCCGCCCGTCGACCTGGCCACCGCCGAGGCGCACCAGGCGTGGCGGCGAACGATCAAGGGCGCGATGGCGCAGGCCATGCGCAGCCTGCCCGCCGGCCGGGAGACGTCGATGGTGCTGTCCGCTTTGGACGACGCCCTGATGTACGGCAACGCGGCGATCGCCCGGCCGCCCATGAGCGGGGGACGCAAGGGCGGGCACTGAGACGTGGGCGGCCCGGCGCTGCACCCGCCGGGCCGCCCGCCTAGCAGCACGAGGAGGTGACCATGAGCGAACCCGAGGTGCTGGCCTGGGACCGGCAGCGCAGCGAGCCCGAGCGGGCGTACGGGTACTTCGCCCTGTACCGCGACCTGGGCCGCACCCGCACCGTCGCGAAGGTCGCCGAGCAGGTCAACAAAAGCCGGGATTACCTCCACAAGCTGGCGACCCGCTGGAAGTGGGTGCAGCGGGCAGCGGCGTGGGACCGGGAAGAGGACCGGCTGTACGCCGAGGGCCTGGCCGAGCAGCGGCGCGACATGGCCCGCCGGCACGCCCGGATCGCGTCGGCGTTGCAGGGGAAGCTCGTCACCCGGTTGCAGAACCTCGACGCGTCGAAGCTGACGCCCGGCGACATCGCCCGCTGGCTGGAGGTGGCCACGAGGGTCGAGCGCCTGGCGTTGGGCCTGCCCGACTCGGCGACCGCGCACACCGGCCCGGACGGCGGCCCGATCCGCGCCGAGGTCGAGTCGATGACCGAGCAGCAGCGCGCCGACTTCTTCCGGGCGCTGATGGCCGAGGCCGCCGCCCGCGCCGGCCAGGCCAACCCGACCGCCGAGCCGGACGACCTGGGCGGCGACGACGAGGACGAGGAGGAGCCCGGTGGGGCGACGGAGCAGGGATGACGGCGAGGCGTGGATCGTGGTGGAGCTGCGGGTGCCCCGGTGGGCGGCGTGGTGCGCGGCCGGCGGGCTGCTGCTGATGGGCGCTGCGGCCCTCGGCGGCGTGACCGTCGTGGCGTGGGCGGTCGCGCGGTGAGGCGCGGCCCCCGCTCGGGCAGGCTGCTGCTCGACCACCGGGCGCCGGTCGCCGCCCGGCCGGCGTACCAGCCGGGCGGGGTGGTGCGCGGCTGGGCGGAGCTGGACGCGAAGCCCCCGCCGCCGGTGCGCCTCGCCCCGCCGCCGCGGCGGCTGACCCGGGTGCAGCGGCGGACACTGCGGTTCCGCGCCTGGACGTGGCGGCTGCTGCTCGGCGCGTGGTTCGCGCTGATGGTGCTGGCGGTGTGGGCCGGGCTGCGGTGGGTCGGCCCGGCCGCCCTCGGCTGCCCGGCGCTGATGCTGGCGGCGCTGCTGGTGCTGGCCTGGGTCGCGGCCGTCGACCTGCGCCAGCGCGAAGCCGAGATGCGGGCCGGGGACTGACCGATGCTGCTGGCGTACCCGGACCCGGCCCTGATGACCGACGCCGAGCTGGCCGCGTACCTGCGCGAGGTGTCGGAGGTCCAGGGCCTCGTCCGGTACGACTGGCCCCGGCACGCCCGGCCGGAGCAGATGGAGCCGGCGTACTACCGGATTTGGATGCTGCTGGCCGGTCGTGGCTTCGGCAAGACCCGCACCGGGGCGGAGACGGTGCGCGGCTGGGCGGGGACGAAGCCGGGCGGGCACTACGCGGTGATCGCGAAGACGCACCGCGAGGTGTTCAACGTCTGCTTCACGGCGCGGCGTGCCGGCCTGCTGGCGGTGATCCCGCCGAAGCAGGTGCGGACGTTCAACAAGAGCGAGCCGTACCTGGAGCTGACCAACGGGGCGATCATCCGCGGGTTCGGTGCGCAGGACCCGGACACGCTGCGCGGCTACGACTTCGACGGCTGCTGGCTCGACGAGTACGCGGCCTGGCCGTTGCAGACGGCGCAGGGCGTGTTCGACATGCTGTGGTTCTGCATGCGTGAGGCGCCCGACCCGCGCATGGTCATCAGCACGACCCCGAAGCCGCTGCCGCACGTGAAGAAGCTGCTGGCGCGGGCGAAGAAGCAGCGGGCCCGGTCCCGCCGGCCCCGGGTGGTCATCACCCGAGGGCGGACGCTGGACAACGCGGACAACCTCAGCGCGGAGGCGCTGGAGGAGCTGCTGGAGCAGTACGGCGGCACCCGGCTGGGCCGGCAGGAGCTGGACGCCGAGCTGCTGTCTGACGTCGACGGCGCGCTGTGGAAGTCGGCGTGGATCGAGGCCGGCCGGGTCGACAAGGAGGACGTGCCGCCGCTGGTGCGGACCGTGGTGTCGGTCGACCCGGCGGACACGGTGTCGGAGACGAGCGACGAGACGGGCATTGTCGCGGTCGGCCGGGGCGAGGACGGCGAGCACTACGTGCTGGCGGACCGGAGCATGAAGATCGCCGGCATGGCGGCGGCCCGCCGGATCTGGCAGTGCTACCTGGACGTCGACGCGGACGTGGTGGTGTACGAGGGCTCGTCGGCGTGGCTGCGGGACATCCTGGTCGACGCCTGGGTGGCCATGCAGAAGGAGGGCGTGCTGCCCGGCGGTGACCCGCCGCTGGACGTGGTGCAGGCCCGCCAGTCGAAGCGGGTGCGCGCCGAGCCGGTGGCCGCCCGGTACGAGGTCGACCCGCCGCGCGTGCATCACGTCGGCACGTTCCCGGTGCTGGAGGACCAGCTGACGACCTGGACGCCGGAGTCCGGCGACTCCCCGGACCGGCTGGACGCCCTGGTGCACGGCGTCACGTACCTGCGGTCGAAGGAGTCCCGGCGGGCGGTGGTGGCGTCGCCGCTGCGGAGCTAAACGGCAGGTCAGGGCGGTTCCTGATTGGACGGTGGATGATCTTGACTGATACAATGTTTATGTACGCCACGCGGCGTATCTCCGTGTTCACGTGGAAGAGGAGAGAGCGGAAGTGACAGCACCGACGAAGAGCCGGCGCGCGAAGAAGAGCGCGCCGTACCTCGCGCAGCTCGACCCGCGGGAGCTGGTCGCGCACCCGACCAACCTGCGCACCCAGCTCGGCGACCTGACCGAGCTGCGCGCCTCGATCGCCGCGAGCGGCGTTCTGCAGGCGCTGACCGTCGTCCCCGAGGACGGCGGCATGCGGATCGTCGCCGGGCACCGCCGGGCGGCGGCCGCCGCCGAGGCGATCGAGGCCGGCGAGTGGCCGGACGGCCAGCCGCAGACCGTGCCGTGCCTGGTGCGGCCGGACATGGAGGGGATGGCCCCCTCCCAGGTCGTGGCCATGCTGATCGAGAACGACCAGCGCGCCGACCTGACCGAGAGCGAGCGGGCGAACGGGTACGCGCAGCTGGAGCTGTTCGGCCTGGACGTCGCCGAGATCGCGCGGCGCACCGGCCGGACGCAGGTGCACGTCAAGTCGGCGTTGAAGTTGAAGACGCTCGGCGACGTGGCCACCGAGGCGGCCGACGCGGGCAAGCTGACGCTGGAGGACGTCGCCGCGCTGGAGCAGTTCGAGGACGACCCGAAGGCGATGGAGCGGATCCTCAAGGGCGTCGAGTCCGGCTGGGGTGTGCGCCACCGGGTCCAGGAGGAGAAGCGCAAGCGCGACGACAAGAGCGCGACCGAGCAGCTGACCGAGGAGCTGACGGCGGCCGGCGTCCGGGTGTTGAAGAAGCCGAAGGACTGGCCGTGGAACTGCGCGGCGTGCAAGGTCGAGGACCTGGTGGACGCCGACGACCAGCCGATCGACGTCGAGAAGGTCAAGACGCTGGAGGGCTTCGGCGCGATCATCGAGGGCTCGTACGGGAACATGCGGGCCGTCATCGTGTGCGAGGACCCCGACGCCCACGGGTACAAGCGCACGAAGTGGACGCAGTACAAGAGCCCCGCGGCGAAGGTCGCCGAGGAGCTGAAGAAGCGGGAGGCCGAGGAGCGGCGGCAGAAGCTGCTCGACGCCGGCGAGGTGCGGCGGCGGTTTCTGGTCGAGAAGTGGGGCAGCGCGAAGGCGGCGAAGACGCTGCTGGTCGACGCGATGCGCGCCGCCGTGGTGATGCCCGGCTTCTACGACCGGGCCGAGGAGGAGATGGTCGCGGCCCTGGCCGGCGGTGACCCGCGCGACGGGCAGACGGCCGGCATCGACCGGCTGAACCGGCTGCTGGTCGCCCGGTTCGTCGCCGCGCACGAGGCCAACACGGCGACCGTGGCGGCCGGGCGGTACTCCAACCGGGAGCACCTGGTGCTGCCGTGGCTGGACCGCCTGGTGGCCGAGGGCTACGAGCTGTCGGAGGCCGAGAAGACCTGGCACGCCGAGCTGATCGAGGAGGAGGCCGAGCGGCAGGCGGCGCTGGAGCAGGAAGAGGTCGAGCTGGCGTACGACGACGCCGAGGGCTACGTGGAGGACGCCGAGGGCGTGCCGCCGGTGGTCGACGTGCAGCTGCCGGAGGGCGACGTGGAGCCGGAGCCGGACGAGGCCGGCGGCGACGCCGAGCCGCAGGCGGAGGCCGAACCGGACCCGTGCCCGGAGGCCGACCTCGACGCGGGCGAGCCCGACGCGAAGGGCGACGAGTGAGCCTGACCCCAACGGGTCAGTCGGCGGCGCGTACCGAGCTGGTGCGCGCCGCCGGCGCAGGCCCGACCGACAGCACTGATGAGCCGGAGCTGCTGCGTGGCACCTGCCCGGCGTGCGAGGTGGCGATCGGCGAAGAGCACGCCGACGACTGCGATGTGGCCGAATGCCTGGCCACCGGCCGCAAGCGCATGTGGTGCCGGGCGCAGCCCGACACCGCGGGCCACGACTGCGGCCGCGCGGACTGGACCGGCCGGTGGCCAGCGCACGCGGAGGCCCGCGAGTTCGGCTGGCACGTGCGCTGGGACGTCGAGGCGCGGCGGTTCGTGCGCTGCGCCCCCGACGTGGAGGGCTCCGGGCCGGACCTGTCCCGGCTGTACGAGCACGCTCGGTGGGACCAGGCGGCGCGGCGCTGGGTGCGGCGCCGGGCGGTGCTGTTCTCCCGGGCGGTACGCGGCGGCCGGGCCACCATCGAGGAGCTGACGAAGCTGGCGCGGCGGTACTGCGCGGAGCAGGGCTACGAGGTGGTCGGCGAGCACGTCGGCGCTCGCGGCTGGCGGGAGGCCGTCGCCCACGTCGACGACGGCAGGGCCGACCTGGTGGTGGTGCCGTCGGTGGAACGCCTCGGGTTCGGCAAGCAGGTGTTCGAGCGGATCGCGGCGGTGCACCGGGCGGGCGGCGACGTCGCCGGCCCCGGCGTGCGGATCGACGCCGACGGCAACGTCGTGGCCGGGAGCCACGAGGAGATGTGAGGAAACTTCTCATGGAGATCGGGGACCGGGCAATCCTGGCGTGCCCGCCGACGAACCCGAACGCGCTGCTGGAGGGCACCGGAGTGCCGCAGTACGTGCCGACCGTCGAGCACGCGCTGGCGACGTGCGAGCAGTGCGGGACGGACGTGTGGATCGGGCCGCGTCAGCGGCAGGCGCGGGTGGTGCTCGGCGACGGCGCGGCGGTGCTGTGCATGGTCTGCGCCATCCAGGTGCAGCGGCAGCGCGGCTGCGTCGTCGGACACCTCGGCGGCGGCGACGGCCGACCGCGGCTGAGCTAGTCCGCTGAGCGGACCAGCGACGCGAGGCTAGTCCGCTCAACGGACCAACCGGGGGGCGGGTCACGGAGACGTGGCCCGCCCCTTTGTGTCGCAGTCCCCGCCCACGGGCGGGTCCGCCAGCACGTCGGGGCAGCGGCGGCACCGCAGCACCAGGTGCCCGCCGCAGGAGCACGGCCACCAGTCACGCACCGGCCGGGTCGCCGACCCGCCCGCGTAGTGGTGCCCGGCCCGGCAGAGCTGCGGCTCGTCGCCCACCAGTTCGCGGGCTTGGCGGTATGGGAAGGCCACCACGTGCGGGTCGGCGCGGGCCCACGCGAGCAGGCGCCGCAACTGGCCAGGGCTGTCCACGACGCGCTCGACGACGGTCACACCGGTGGGCGAGTTGTCGGCCCGGTCCCAACGGATAGTGATGTGCCAGCGCGTTCGCCACTCCACGCAGAGCAGACTACTCGAACACCTGTTCGATTGGGTCGGATCAGCTTACGGTAGCTGACCTGACCATCGCACCGTTCGTGGTCTGCGCCACTGCCGCCAGGGAGCCGCCCAGCCGAGAGGTGATCACCGGCGGCGGCGTGTACGGTGCCCAGGTGAGCTGGCGTGGCCACGTCGGGGCCGGTGGGCGCGATCCGGACCATGTCCCGGACGCGGTGACTCTACTGTCGGAATCGATCACTGAGGTCGCGGTGACGCGGCTGCGGCACGCCGTCGCCGCGGCCGCCGGCGCGGCCGGTCTCGCTGGTGACGCGCTGGAGGACTTCGTCTTGGCCGTGCACGAGCTGGTCACCAATGTCGTGCGCCACGGCGGCGGCAGCGGACGGCTCCGCCTGCTACGCGACGCCGCATCCCTGTCCTGCCAGGTCATCGACCACGGTCCCGGAACACAGGGCGTTCCGATCGCGCTGCCGCGCCCCGGAACCCCGGGACACCGGGGCCTGTGGCTGGCCCAGCAGCTCACCGACAGCCTGGTCATCGACAGCGGGCCGCACGGCACGACAGCCACCGCCACAGCCCGTCTCCCCGACGTACAGTCGAGCGGGTGAGGTGCGGCGTGGAGCAAATGTGGCAGTCGGAGACGAAGGTGAGCGACGGGACCGCCGTCGTGACGCTGTTCGGCGAACTCGACATCGCCGCAAGCAGCCCGCTGGAGGACGTCCTGCAGGCCGCGATCGACCGCGCGCCCCGCGTCCAGGTCGACCTGGCGCGGGTCAGCTTCATCGACTCCACCGTGCTGAACGCGTTCGTCAACGCCCACGGCCGTGCCGCCGATACGGGCGTCAGCCTCGCCCTGGTCAATCCCACCGGCCATGTCCGGCGGGTGCTGTCGATGACCGGGATCCTGCCAGCGCTCAGCACGCCCGACTCCGGCGACTAGCTAGTGACGCTGACCGCCGCGGCCGGCGAATCGCCTCCGCACAGCCCTGCAGCAACTCGCACCGGATCCCCGCACGGCGGGCTTGTTGCGCAAGCTGGGCGGTGTCTTGGACCCGGACGGCGGTTTAGCGAGGCAGTACGGGCGGGCATAGCGCCCTCCATGTCCACACTTTGATCATCCGTACGGGCGTTGGTTTCTGCTGGGGACGATGTCCTGCTGCGGCGGTGCCCTAGATTGCTACCTCTGCGCCCGCCTCAAGTGGTGAGATGGGCATCGACGTCCAGAGGAATCGAAGAATGGTGCAGGATCTCACCCCGCCCCCGCCGCCGGACCAGTCGCCGTCTGCTGACCAGCCCGTCGAAGGTGGGCCGTCCCTGGCGCCGGCCGCAACGCGACCGGTCCGCGAATGGATCGTGCTGGCTGCGGGCATCGCGGCCGTCATTGGCTCATTCATGCCTTGGGCGAAGATCACCGCGCCGATCTTGGGCAGTATGTCGTTGTCCGGTACGGACGGAACGGATGGCTGGATCGTTGTTGTGCTCGGCCTCGTGGTGGCTGCCTACGGCGGGTTGAGTCTGCGGCGCCAGAGCGTGCCCATCGTCGCGCCGATCTTCGCTGGCCTCGCCGCCCTCGCACTGTTCGGAATCGGCGTGTGGAAGATTGTGGATCTGCAGGCGACCGAGGCGCAGATGCGGGAGAGCATGTCCGGTGAGGATGACCCGCTGGGAATCGGTAAGGCAATCAGCGCCGTCACCCAGGTGAGCGTCGGTGCCGGGCTTTGGCTGCTCACGCTCGCTGGACTGGTGGGCGCTGCCGCCACGGCGCTGATCCTGCTCACCCGTTACCGCGCCGCTGCCAGCTGATGTGACAGTTGCAGGTGGCGTCGCCAGCGGCATGCCTGGGTGACCTGCCAAGTTCAACCCGGGGCCGAGAACGGCAGCTCCGGCCCCGGGTTGTTGTGCCATGCGAAGGCTGCGCCGACATAGCCGGTGTGGAGCTGTACGCGTTGGTGCTCCTCGCAGCGTTTCGCCGTCTTCAACGACCTTCCGGGCCCCCAAAGGTTCGCCTTCGGGTGGTTCCGGTTGAAAGAGCCGGCGGTTAACGTACCGGCGTGGCAGATCAATTGCTCGTAGGCGCAGGCGACGTGTGGCCACGCCTTGCATGGCAGCTGACCGGTGAGGGCCGGCCACGGACTGGAGCCGCCTACCTCGCCATCGCCTACATCGGGGCGAATGCCGACAACTGGTTGTATCTACGCGAGAATGATGTGCTTGTTTGCGACGCCAGCAAAGAGGCGGTCAGCCTTGGCCTGACCAACGTGGACCAGCTGCGTCGGTGGCGACAAGAGGGTGTCAAGTTGTACAGCCGTGAAGGGCTGCACGCGAAGACGGGAGCGATCGGCGGCAAGGGTTTCGTGGGATCCGCTAATGCAAGCCGGACCTCTGCCGAAGAGCGCAATGAAGCGGTGTTGATGACCAGCAGCTCGGACATCGTGGCAGGCATCCGCAGCTACGTACGCTCGCTCAGGGACTCACCATCGCTAGAGCTCGATGATCTATCACTTGGACAACTGAGCAAGATCACGCCGAAGCCGCCAAGGTGGCCACGCGGAGCCACGCCCGCGCCTGCGGTGCCAGAGACCGGACGACTCTGGCTTGTGCAGTGGGAACCAGACGCGCGCCGCAGCCCTCAAGAAGCTAGGCAACTCGAGGATGTATCCAAGCGACGCGAGGGGGTGGTCGGCAGGGCTGACCGCATCGTCGATATGCGCCTGTACTCCGACGGACAGCTGCGGGGATGGCGCGACGGTGACCTGATCATCTTCTGCAACGACGATGACCTGTATGTCGATCCACCGGCGGTGGTGGTCGACCGGGAGCGGGCTGCCCCTAGGCGGCGCCCCGCCGTTTTCTACCGCGTCCGAGGTGACCTTAAGCGCCTACGGCGGCAGGCGGTCGAAGACGCCGCCTTGGCCGTAGATCCGTCATGGAGACAACGTCCTTCTCGCACCCAAGTGACAGGGGCGGCACGGCAGGCAATCGCTAGTCTGGATTGGTACAAGTCTCGCTAATCCCCTTCGGTGCCGAGAAGGTGTGCAGTCGGCAGCCGGTCGTTGGCACCGGCTGGGATCAGGCTCTGGCGGCGGCGTCGCAGTCGGCATTGACCGCCGGCTCGACCCCGCACGTCCGGGCACATCCGGCACCGGATAACCAAGTGCCCGCCGCACCCGCACGGCCACCAGTCCCGCGTCGGCGTGGTCACCAAGCCGCGGCGTGGCCGTGCCCGTTGCGGCACTCGTCCGGCTCGTCGCCGACCAGCTCGCGGACCTGGCGGTATGGGAAGGCGACCACGTGCGGGGGCGGCGAGGGCCCGGTCGATCAGGCGGCGCAGGTCGGCGGGGGAGTCGACGACGCGTTCGACGACGATCAAACCGCGGGCGAGTTGTCGGCCCGGTCCCAGCGGATCGTGATGTGCCAGTTCGTGCGCCACTCCACGAGGGCAGGTTACTCGTACGAATGTTCGATCAGGCCGGGAGCCTACTGAACTGGTGGAGCCCGGGATGGGCACGCCCCTCCCGCCGCGCGACCGTTCACGCACCGGCGGCGGCGTCCCAGAACGGGTCGGCCTCGTCGCCGAGCAGCAGCGGCACGTCGTACACCGACAGGTCCAGCCGCGGGCGCACGTACCACACCCGGTGGCGCCAGCGCCGGTGCTCGAAAGCGGTGTCCACTTCGATCTCGGTCACCACGGTCGGTTCAACCTGCAGGTAGCGCAGCGGCTCGGGTCGGTCCAGCTGCCCGCTCCAGCTCGCGGGCAGCGGCTGCGGCCAGGGGTGCGGGGCCACGATGCCCCGGCGCTGCTGTGGCCGGAGCGGGGACAGCAGCGGCGCGAGCTCCCGGCGCTGGACCATCGCCAGCGGGTGCGTCCTTCCCGTGTAGCGCAGATGTCCCCGCCGATCGAACCGGCCGAGGAGCAGCGTGCTCGGATTGGCGAGGCTGCCTGTCACCCCGCCGACGATCGCCTCGGTCGCCGCGCGCACCCGGAACTTCTGCCAGCCGCGCCGGCCGGGCTCGTACCGGCCGTCCAGCCGCTTGACGACCACACCCTCGATCCCGGCCGCAGTGTAGGTGGTCAGCCAATCGCCCACCTCGTCCATGTCGGTGGTCTGCGGCGTGAGGGTCAGCTGCGCGGGCGCGGCCTCGAGCAGCTCCGCCAGCCGGGCCCGTCGCTCGAACAGCGGCGCGTTGATCACGACCTGGCCGCCGGCGTCGGCGAGCAGATCCCACAGGACGTAGTGCGCCGGGTGTTCCCGCGCCATCATCAGCAGGCCCCGGCCGGCGGTGATCCGGCGCTGCAGCCGGGCGAAGCTGGTCCGTCCCCGCTCCCACACGATCAGCTCCCCGTCGAGGATCACCCCCGGCGGAAGGGTCCGGCGGATTGCCCGGGTGATGTCCGGGAAGTACGGGGTGAGGTTCTTGCCGGCGCGCGACTGCAGGTAGACGCCGGCCGCCTCGACGAAGCCGATCGCGCGGAACCCGTCCCACTTGGGTTCGTACGCTAGGCGCGGCCCCTGCGGTACCGCGTCCACCGGGGCCGACAGCATCGGGGCGACCGGCCGACGCAGCACCGGCTCGGCCCGGCCGAGGCTCACCCCGGCCGGGCCGAGCCACCCTGGCTGCGCACCGTGCCCATCCGGCCCCCTGCCGCGATCGTGCCGGACTGTGGGGGTGCCGCGGGCGCAGATCGGGCAGGGTGAATGGCTCAGGGCTCTTCTACCCTGAACACGGCGACGGCCCCCGCGGCGTGCGCCGGGCCGAGGTGCGGGTGGCGTACGAGATGCTCGCCGGATCAGGCGGCAGCCCGGTCGACGAGGACCTCGACGAGGACGCTGTCGCACCGGTTGCACCGCAGGTCGTAGCGGGCGGTGTTCTCGGCCAACCCGACGAGCATGAGCGGGTGGTCGTCGTGTCCACGAACGCCCCAGGTGAGCCGGCGCCAGAAGTCGGTGGAGGCGAAGCTGGCTGCCGGCTCGACGAGCCTGGTGGGCTCAGCCACGGGCGTCAGGCCGCCGCTAGGCCGGCGGCTTGGTCGATGGCCCGGTGTAGCTCGGATAGTCGCACGGTGACGGTCGGGTCCTCGGCCGCGGCGGCGCGGGCCCGGGCGTCGACGAGTAGTTGCTTTAGGTACCGGCCCGGGTCGGTCCCCAGTCGGTCGGCCTCGTCCTCGAGCCAGCGCGCCAGCTCCTCGCCCGGTCGGATCGAGTACACGGACTTGACCGGCCGCGGCTGGTGCTCGACCTCGCCGGCGGTCCAGTCGACCGGTGCGTTGGCGGCGTTGAGAGCGTCTTCGCGGTTCATCCCCTGCCTCCTGACAGCATCTTCGCCACGGCGTCGCGCTCGTCGCCCTCCACGCGGCGGGCGCTGACGACGAGGTACTGGTCGTCGCTCTCCTCGATCAGGGTGACCCCGATGATGGAGCCGTTGGGCGCGTGCGCGGCGATGTGCAGCAGCGCCCCGATGTGGCGGCGCACCCGCGGGCGTCCGTGACGTAGGACGTACGAGGCGTCCTGCCAGGCCACGCCGTTCGCGGCGATCGCCCGGTAGCTCTCCTCGTCCCAGCGGATCTGCTCCTCCACCACGCCTCCAGTTTACACACGTAAACGCAGGTCACGCATTCACGGCGTCGACGCGATCCGGGTGGCGTACATCGACGCGTACCTGCGCCGGCTGGCGATCAGCTCGGCATCGAGCTGCGGGGGTCGCCGTCGCTTGTTGTCGCGCGCTAGCGCTGCCATTGCGCCACCTCGATGTTTAGAGCTGCCCGGCAACGGGAACGCGCGCCGCCTCCAAGGGAGGCGGGAAGTGGACACTAGGCACAAGATCGGGCGCCGACCTATGCCTCGGCAGCTCAGCGGACGTCGTTCAATCGATGACAGCAAGTGGCGATCTAAGCATCGGGCACTGAAAGCGGAGCCTGCCGCTGCCGTCGCCACAGCCAGGAACACGGCGGCAGCACCGGCCGCGTCGATTCGACGTAGAGACAACACGACGCTAAAGCTGATCATCACCGCCGTCGCAATCGCGGTGTCTCTTGCCGTCTGGACTCTTGTCGTCTGGACAGCAGCAGTGAGAGCACCCTCCTGCACGAATTCCGGGGAGATGCTGGTCCGCATCATGGCACAGTGCAGTCAACAGGCGCCGGGGCATCGGCCCGAGCGGAGCGGTCGATGACCGCACAAGCGGTCGCAACGGTCTACATGCGTACAACGGCAAAACAGCCGTTCCACCGGCGGTAGCTGTCAGTCCGTCGCCTCCGGGGCGGGCTGCCGGTACTGGTAGACCTCGGTGTCATCAACCCTGTCGGCGAGGACGTAGACGTGCTCCACCGGAGGGGCCGGGACATCGCTCGCCCCGAGGTAGAAGCCAGTCTGAGGCAGCTTGACCACCGCCGGCGGGCTGCCGTCGGGCGGCGACCTCCACCGGCATCAGTCGCCCGTCGACCGGTCCACCCAGAAACCATGCCTCTACTGCCGCCATCCGGCGATCCTGCCGCTGTGGGTTGTGGGCATCGACAGCGGCATCAACCGCCATGGCCGAGCCTCCGCCTCGGTCATGGCGATGCGGGGAGTAGCCGCGACCCCCGGATACCGGCGCAGCCGCAATGGATCAGCGTCGAGGCGCCGTCGCTGTCAACCGGGTCGTGTTCGAGCGAGCCCTCATCAGCGGCTCAAGGCGCACCTGAGCCGCTACGGGCGCAGGCTTCCGCGTGCTTTCCGGAACAGTGACGCGAGCTCCGGAGTCATCGAGTAGTTGCCGCTGCCGCCCACCGGGCCGTCTTCGAAGCGGAACGGCAGTGAACGGCCGACCTCGGCGCAGTAGCGACCCGGCCAGGCCAAGACACCTGCGACCCCGTACTTGCCGTTCGGGATGTCCAGGTCGCTCGCGAGCTGCTCGCCCGAGAACGTCTTTTCAGGCGAGTCGATGAGGACACCGAACAGATCCTTGGCGCGCTGGCTGAACTTGGCCCAGACAACCTTGGCGAGTTCCAGGTCGCTCTCCGTGTCCTGCCACGGAACCGCGTCCGAGGGGCCACCCGCATCTTCACGGGGCGGCCCGGCTAGCCAGCGACCGAACATCTCGTAGAACTCGGGGATGCGCTCCTCTGGCACGAGCACCTTGATCTCCTGCATCTCATCCTCCAGCTTGCCCCATCGGGTGGAGCCAGGCTATACCTAAGTCAGGCATAGGTAAAGCTTGGGTGCCGGACGGCCATGGGCCAGTGGAGAGCGGTGGTGCCCTAAGTAGAAGACCAGTGGCCTCGGCTGGACCGGTCGTCACGTACAGCCGGGTGGGCGTTGAGGTGCGGCTGGGCAGATCGCCCTTGCACTCTCGTCCGCCGATCTGGCAGAATCTCTGCGCCTACGAATTGCGCAGATTAGGGGGAGGCATGCGGCGGATCGAGATCGACGACGACGTGTACGCCGAGCTGGAGCGGAACGTCAAGGGCTTCGAGCAGCCGAACGATGTCCTCAGGCGAATGCTCCTAGGGAAGAGCCGCCCCACACCTGGGAGTCCAGGGGTTCCCAGCGCGGCCGCGCCCTCCATCCCAGGAGCTCTCAGTGACCTCATCGCCCAAGGGTTCGTGAAGGCTGGCGACACGCTGCGTCACGTCCAAGTGCGGAAGGGGCGACGCTTCGCCGCCACCGTCGAACGCGACGGCTGGATCAGGACTGACATAGGCCGATACAGGGAGCCCTCGCCGGCGCTGGGCAAGCTGGTGGGCACGTCGATCGACGGGTGGGCGTACTGGATTCATGACCCGACGGGGAAGTCCCTCCGACAACTGCGCGCGGAGAGCGGCGCTACTGGCCGGGGAGGCCGCTGAAGCAGTACCAATCCCGCCAGGGCATCGGCTTTTGGTCGTCCGGTGTGGGCATAGGCGGAGCTGGTCGTTGGGCTCCTGTCGATGGCCCTGAGCGATCAGCTGCCGCTGCGGCGGCCCGTCGGCAACTGGAGCACTGTCGCGCCCGCTGCTTCAGCAGGTGTTCGGATCAATCATAGGAAGGAAGCAACAGTGGCTTCCGTGCCCACGTTGGCCAAGGATCCGCAGCGGGCGGTCCTCCAGGCCCTGTACGACCACTTCCGCAGCGATGCTGTGTGGCCGGAGTTCGACCACGTAGACCGCCAGCTCCGGCGAGCGGCGAAGATTGACGTCGCCCGGGTGGCCGTCGGCATTCCCGAAGTGCTTCTGGTGACGCACGCACCGCGCGGCGTCGCACCCAGAGGCCACGACATGATGCGGCTTACGCTGGCCGGCATCGAGCGCTGCGACGGAGGCCAGGACGACGTTGAACTGTTCCTCCGCGCCCTGCGTTGGCTAGCGCGATACGAAGAAAAGCACGACCCGGAGCCGGGTGAGACGACAGTGGCGGTCACCCGAGCCATGCTTGCCAAGGGCCTCCGCGTGCCCCTGCGTGAGGCTGGCCGGCTTCGCCGGCTCTTCGAGCTGCTCTACTGGGAGCGATGGGGCGGAGAAGGCAGCTGGCGTGCACTCGATAGCGACAACTGGCACGTGCGGGTCGGCCGAGATGTCAGGCACTTCTTGCGTGTGAGGAGCGTCGAGGACTTCCTCGAGGCGGCAGCGGGCTGGCTCGGGCCTGATGCGTCCACCGTTGTTGAACCACGTTCTGAGCCGTCGACGGCTTCGCTGGAGGAAGCGGGCAGCTACATCGATGAGCGAATCTTCGACCTCATCAAGCAGGCACACGGAGGGCGATGGGATTGCACAAAGCTCCTCGTTCTCCTGCGTGAGCTCGATGACAACTACCGTGCCGGCAATGCTTACGCGGCACATGCGTTGTTACGCGCCCTGCTGGACCACGTTCCACCGCTGTTTGGTCAATCGTCGTTCACGCAGGTCGTCAACAACTACCCGTGGGGCCGAACCGACGGTAGGTACGTCAAGCGCCTCGCGGCCTTCCGTGACCAGGCCGATGACGTCATGCACCGCCAGATCACGAGAACGCCATGTCTGCTGTCCATGGAGGACATGCCGCCCCGTGCTGCGGTCAACCGCCTCCTTGCGGGTTGCGCGGCTCAACTCACGTGACGTCCGGATCGCTATTGAAGAGGAGGCGCGAGGCGGCCAGCGGAGCGCAAGTCGCCGGGCAGCCCCGAGGACCGGGGCCGGCGGAAGCGGAGCCTGGCAGAGAGGTGGGCGTTTGTGGTCGAGGACCAGTACGTCACGCTGCACGACGACGAAACGGCGAGGGAAACGCAGATGATCCCGCGGCATCGGGCGGCAGGGCTGATTTCGCGGGTGACCGCCCGTAAGGTGCCCTGATGGCAACCGATGACGAGTACCCGGTTCCCGGGGTTGACCAGACGCGCGCGGAGCTGGACGCGCACGAGGAAGGCCCGGCCGGCTACGGCATGATGTGGGTCGAGTGCGTGCTGGCCGGTGACCTGCTCAGCGCGTGGGCGTTGCTGGACGACCCGTTCCGCTTGGCGTTGGCGCAGCAGTGGATCGATGCCAACCGGGAGGACGCCGACGTTGCCCGGTTCGACCGCGACGACCTGGCGCACGATCTGTCGAACCCGACCTGTGTGCAGCATCCGCTGTGGCCGCGCGTGCATGATGCGGTGCTTGCCGAGCTGCGGCGGGATCTGGCCGGGTGGGACGCGGAACGGCTCGGCTTCCTGAGCCGGCCCCGCCCGGTCAGCCCCGGCTATGAGGTGGTGGTGCTGGGGCAGGGCACTGAGGTCGAGGTGATTGATCATTCGCGGCCGATGGTGGCGTACCCGATGTTGATGCACCTCACCGAGCGCGGTTGGCTGATCGCCCGCGCTGGTGCCGACACCGCCTCGATTCCCGGCTGGCCGCCCACCTTCCCGCCTGGCCGGCTCATGACCCGGGTTGAATCCTGACACCGCGACGCAGGGCGTGACCACGACGGCCGCGCCCTGCCCCGTGCAGCAGCAGACCCACGCCTGTGGTCGCGGCCATCGCGGAAACGGCCAAGCCGTTATGACCGATCGCCGACGCAGGCGACCACGGGAGCCGCAAGGAGCAGCGGGCTACCGGCCCCAAAGAAGGTAGCGGGTTCACCCACTGCCGCTGCTACTCCATATTCCAGTCCGCGAAGTTCATCGTTGTGAGATTCTCTTTGAGGGCGGCAACGATTGCGGGGTCCAGTTTGTCGAGGTCGTCGCTGCTAATCTCAATGTGGACTGAGATTCTCAGCCCGGCGTTCGTGAAGTGGCTGATAATCTCTTCGTTGATCCTGGCAACATCGCGGATGACTCGGGACGGGTCAACGGCGGTCGTCGCGAACATGCGACTCATGCTCGTCAGAAGCGTTGCCGACGGCTCGGTAGCGGCACCATCATTGCTCGTGGTCGCCAACTGAGGGGTGCCGCCGTCGCTGTTGCTGTCACCGCCACCTGGGGTGATCGTCGGTGGCCGCTGCTGCACTACTCGCGCCGCTTTCGCCTGCTCGGCCTTCGCGTGGTCATCGTCGATCTGTTGGCTGGCAACAGTCGGATCGACGATCAGTCCGGACGCTTGCACGTGAGTGTTCGAGGTGAGGGCCAGCCCGACGTAGCGGCCATTATCGTCGATGTAGTCGGCGTACGCGATGCCTTCGTTGCCGGCCATGAGTACCGTGTCGGGCCGCGTCCGGACTGTCGTGTAGATGACGTCGTGGGCCACTATTCGGGGCATGTATACGTATTGGGTGAAGTAGCCCGCAAGCTTCCCGAGTTCGATGTGTGGTTCGTTCGACCACAGGCCGAGCCGGTCGATCCAGCGGCGCAGGAACGACACCGTGTAAGAGGTGTAGACGAGTTCGGACTGCTCGGCTTTCCGGGTGACTCGTTCCGCCAGCGTGCCATCACCGTTCATCAAGATGGCGTCGATGCTGATCGCGGAGTCCCCGGGTTCCTGGCTCGGATTCAGGATCCAGCGATATGCCTCCTTGATCGTCGCCTTCATCGTCTGCGACGCCTGGTCGAGTCGCTGCCGCGCTCCACGCGCCGCCGCCGGGGTCAGGTTCAGGTCGTCGGCGGTGTCGACGACGGACTTCCATGCCTTCCAAGCGCGGACGGCGCGCAGCATGGTGTCGCAGCGGTCAGCGTCCGGCGCGGCGAACACGAGGGTGTTCTTGTGGATGCGGGCGTTCGTGCCACGTCGCTGGATGAACTCGAGTGCGGCCTTTTCGCCGTCGGACACCGGCTTGCCGGCGCCGGCTTTACGGAACCCCCGATCCGGCCCGAAGATGACGAGTGCAGCGGTTGCATCATCCTCGACGTCGGCGCTGGTCGCAGGCATCCGATGGACACGCTGGAATACGCCCTTGTCCCTCTCCTCTCGGAGGACAGCCGTAAGGGTGTCAGCGATTTCATCGTCGTGATAACCGTCGGCGCGGGACCGTGCTAACTGGGCCAAGTTCTGCGAGAGGCTCAGCGAGTAGCGGTCACCGTCACGGTCGATGTACGAGCCACGGTCGGCGATTTGGCGGAGCGCATCGGCGACGTGCGCAGGGTTGTCCCCCGGGTAGGTCGCCCCGAGCACGACTCGCTTCTGTTCGATGCCCCGGGCGACCGTGATCCGGCCGTCCTTGTCGCGGCGGTTCGCGGACGGCACCGATCCGAGGAAGACGCATCGAGCGGCGCGTTGGGCTGCCATCGTGCGTCCGAGGAGCGGGATGTCCCGATCGACGCCGGCGGCGGTAGACCCGTCCCCGGCCAGGTCGCTGGCGATGACGGGACCCCACTTGTCGTCCAGGTGGCTCGAGAGCTCCTCGACCACCTTCTGGTCGTCCAATGGGACCGACGCGGGCAGGATCACCGCTGACGTGTCCCCCCGGGTCCACAGGGCATGCACGACCGTCGCCATGAGCCGCAGGACACCTCGGGTCCGCTGGAACCGCTCCAGCGTTGACCAGTCCTCGTACAGCCGGGTAAACAGCTCCGGGTGGATCGGGTACGCGTTGCGCATCGTCGTCTCGTACCCGTACTCACGGACCTCGGTCGGCAAATCCGATGGGTACCGCCCGTAGAACTCGCGGAACTTGGTCACGACCATGTTCCGGGCAGCGACCTGCTCCACCCCGAACGGCTTGAAGAGCCGTCGCCGGACAATCTCGTACGACTCTTCCATCGTCGCCGGCTGCCAAGGTGTCTCCACCCGGTGGATCACCGACCGCAGCCCCCGAAGCGCCTCCAGACCGGGAGTTCCACCTACCTCATGGGCATTGTCGATGATTCCCTGGCCCATGTCGCGCACAGAGTCTGATGCGGGCAACGACACGACCAGTAGGGCGCGAGGCGCGTTCTTCGTCGCTTCCGTCAGCGATTGCACGAACGTCAAGTGCCCATCGAATGTGCCGGCTGGCAGCGCTTGGCTGTCACCACCGGACGACCACAACTGTCGAAGGTAGGCCACCCACTCGTCGATGAGGATCACGCAGGGTGAGAACGCGTTCAGCAGATTCTCGAGTGTTGTCGTGGTCGGCGGGGAGCTCGCTCGGTCGTACTCGGCGACCATGTCATAGGCGGTACGGCCGCCCAACTGCCAGGCGATCTCTCCCCACATGGTGTTCACGCGGGTGCCGTCGGGCTTGGTTGATCCCAGAACCGAGACGTCGTTCCCGACGATGACAACCCGATTGACCCGTTCTGGCAGTGCGTCGATACCGGCCTCGGTGCACAGCTCGCGCAGCCCGTCGAGGCGGTCTGGGGATAGCCCCGAACACGCGTGGTACACCGCGAGCAGTGAGTGCGTCTTCCCGCCGCCGAATGTCGTCATCAGGTCCACGACCGGGTCGCCGCCCTGACCGGACATGCGCAGCACGGTCTGCTTGAGCAGATCCCGCAGCCCGCGGGTGAGGAAGGTGCGCTCGAAGAACTCGACCGGATCCCCGTACTCCAAGCCCGCCTTGCCCCTGGTGCACCAGACGCAGGTCCGCGGCGAACTGCGCTAGCTGAAACGTGCCCCTTGCAACATCGTCGTGTGGCGCGACTACCGACCGCCACGACGGCAGCCCGGATGAGTCGATGCGCACGTCGAGCTGCCGCTCTGCCGTCCGTTGCAGGCGTCGCTGGTCCTCCTCGAATCGCACCCGCCGGAACTCCCGACGGGCCTCCTCCACTCGGTCCGCTACCACGGGTGCGCCTAACGTTCGGATGAGGTGCTCACCGTCGACGAGGGCGCGCTCGCATCGGTCGGCGCTGAACTTCTCGCCCCGCTCGAACTCGACGGCAACGTCGAGCAGTGCATCGACGCAGCGCCGCTCCTCCGGCCCGAGCACGCCCTCCGCCACGGCCGTCCATTGCTGCTGAAGGCACCAAAGCAGCAGCCATGTGTCCCGGTCGGTGCCGCCGGACACAGGGAGGTTCCCCATGTCGATCAAAGCGGACAACCATCCGTCGCCAAGAGTCAAGCGGAGCCGTGGGGCTGCCCAGTCGCGCAGTACCGGCGCGACGGCCTCGAGCACGCCACCGACTCGATCCCTGTTTGAGACCGCCATCAGAACAGACCCCCGTTGCCGTGCGAGAGCGCGACCAGTCGCGTCCATGCGTCGATTAGAGCGTTGTACCGCTCCTCGTCCTTGGTTCTCTTCGTGTCAGCCGCCAGAGCAGCCAGGCGGTAGGTCAGAGCTCGCGCTGAGTCTGCCAACCCGCGCTGGGTCAGCTTGTCGAGCAGAACAGCCGCTTCGGCTTCGCCGCCGCCATCGATGAGGCGGTCTACGAGGTGGTGTGCCGCCTCCCAAGCAGTTGGCCGCACATCCGTCAGTGGGTCCCAAGAACGATCGAGGCCTTCTCGGCCGAGAGCCGCTACCTTGCCCGCTTTGCTGGTGACGACTTGAGCTCGCACTACGTCATCAACACCGAGGCCCTTTGGCCTCGCCAAGGCGTCGGCTTCCCCGAAGGTCGCTTCACCCCAACCGTGCTTGTGCCACCAGGTGACCGCGAACTGCGAGTCGGCGTCGAGCTCACCCTCCTGCTCGTCTTGGACCTCGCCAAACACGGAGTTGATGATCCTAAGAGCCACGTCGACCGAGAGAGGCTCTCCTCTCTGGTCAAGCACGGAGCTGTACCGCGAGTAAATGGCCATTCCGGGGCCCATTACAGCCTGCGCCATGTCAACAGGCAAGATTGACGCTGCCTGGAATTCTCGCACTGCCGACCCCAGTTCCCGACGAAGGGCTCGGGTGAACTCGCCGAGGGAGCAAGTCTCGGCAGTCGCGGGGCGGGGGCGGGCCGTCATCGCAATGTATGCGGCAACAGCGTTCGTGCCGATACCAATCATTCGGGCCGAACGCGCGGCGTGGATGGGCCAAGTGCCCGTGATCTCAAGCTTCGCCTGGATCATTGCTGTCAGAATCGAAGCCCACCGAGTCTGCTCATCGCCTGCCCCCTTCTGCTCCTTGGAGGCGTACACGACGATTAGGGGAAGGTCAGGGGCCATAGACCGTTGCAGGTTGGTAAAGACCTCCGTGAAGCCCTGGATGAAGTAACGCTTCGCGGCATCCTTGTTGCCTCCGTGGTGCCCCGCGATCGCGGTCAGTTCTCCGGTCTTGGGGGCTGCGAGGCTAACATAAAGATCAGGATGCACATCCCGAAGAGCGAGCCTGTGCCAGACATAAAAGTAGTCTGAGAGATCAGCGTAGCCGATGGCGTCGAAGTACGGCGGATCCGTCGCGATGAGAGCTCCCGGCCTGTGGGCGGTCCGAGCGTCCTGCTGGCGCACCAATCCTTCGCCGTTCGGCGCGTACGCCAGCGACCTAATGACACTGTCAATCACGGTCTTCCAGGAACCAACACTTTCAGACGCGTAGTATGTCTCGGCGAAGTCCCACATCATCGGCAAGTCGTTGCGGTCAAAAGCCTGAACGGCCTTCGAGTTGGAAGTCGGCCGAAGGTACCAACGCGTCTGAGTCGAGTTGCTTTGAGCCATTTTACCCAGAGCCAGACCAAGGAGTGTGGTTATGGCATCAGCATAGTCCGCGTCGCCTCCGTCGACGATCACGCGCTTATGAACGTTTCGGATCGCAGCGGCTAATGACGTGAGCACCAGCATCTGGCGCGGCGTGTACAGGGAGGCCCAGGTCGTAAGTCCGTACAGGGGTACACGGATACTCTGTCCCTTAGGATTAATTGGGATTGCGGCTTCATCGGGCGCATCGGGTATGTCTGCGGCGGCTATCTCGCCATCTGTCGGCGCCCGATATACCCGCTGCGGCCTGCCTGAACGAGGGACGTCGACGACCACAGCGATCATGCGTAGGCCCATGAGGCCGTTGCGTCCTTGGCCGCGTAGGTAGTCGCCACTGAGCGTTGCGCTGCAAGCGATACAGGCGAACACGCCATCGCCGATTTTGGCGGACAGTGGCGCCTCGCCCTGATGTTGCCCGCTGATGACCTTGAGGCTTACCCGGCCTCCTTCGATACCTGGCTCGATCCAGGCCAAGTCGTTCTTCTTCTTGGATAGCCACCAGGTAGTGGCCAGGACCGTCTCGATGCCGCAAGCAGGATTCGGGCAAATCGCGGTCCTGCTCCAGATCCAGGCGATGGGCTGCTCCTGGTCCTGGCGAGGGAAGTTTGTGCCTACTGCTGCCGTGAGTTCCTCAAGTACGACATTGCCGTAATAGCGCAAGTCGGACACAAGCCCGTCGTACCCGCTGGCGGATTCAGGTTTGGCGGTTTCGAGTCCCGGCAGCAGATCAGCCTGTTGGTCGCTTGTCGAGGTCGACCGCTTTTCGATAGTGCGAACAGGTATTATTTGGGATCGCCCCCGCACCTTGGGTAGCGTCTCAGTCAATGCTCGACTGATAAGGGCTGGGACCGGGTTCAGGTCGCTGCCGTAGCTGGGAAGCCCTAGACGCTGTGCCTCAACCAGGGTCGAACCGCCGCCGCAGAACGGGTCCATGACGGTGGGGAAGCCGTCTGGAAACTGCTTAGCTAGGGCGGACTTCGCCTCGTCGAGGGTGTCCTGGTCGGGCAGGTCGGCACCATTCGCAACGAGTCGCTTGATGAGGTCGAGCAGGTAGATGCGCTTATCCTCATCGCCTGGATCGTCAACGAGCGCGGCGAACAGGAGGGCGCGCCATGCGGGCAGCGGCATGGGCGCAAACCATTTGTGCAAGTTGCGGAGCGTACCGGTCTTCCGCTCCTTGTCGGCCCTACAAGCGGCGTTGATCTCGTCGAGAGGCAGGGCCACCTCGATGAGCTTCCGGGGTCCGGTGGTCACGCCTGCATCTCCTGTCCGTCATTCCAGAACTGGCGCCACTTGAAATTGATGTGGTTGCTGCGGGGGTCGGGTGGGGTACTAATCGGCTGTCGGATATAGCGAACCGTCGCAGATCCATCGTCGCGGACCTCGACGAGGCTGAGGACGGCGTTAGCCCCCTTGTTGAGCAAGGTGACGATCTCCTGCCGGGTAAGGATGAAATCATCAGCGCCGGCTATCCGACCCTTGACTTCGATGAAGTCCATCCCGTGCGGAGTGTCGGACTCGATGTCATAGCCTGGATTGTTGTGCGCCATTTCTCGGGGGCTGTGCCCGAGTGCGCGCTCGACGGCGAGGGTGGCGTCGACCGCGGCGCGTTCGACTCGTTCGGTCTCTCGGGCATAGGCGGTGGCAGCTTCACGGTCTTCCTGGGCAGCGAACCAACCGTTGGGGATGACAACGCATGCGCCAGTGATGCGGGGGCTGCGCGGGTTGATGCTGGCCTCGCGGTCGAGCTCGGCCATGCGGTCGTTCAGCCGACGGGTGAGGTCATCGGCACGGGCCTGTAGCTGGGAGGCACTGAACTTCTTCTGTTTGCCTGCTCGCTCGTCTTCGCGGAGTTCGGCGGCCCGCCGGTCCCAGTAGTTGATGGCGTTGGTGAGGCGTTCCCGAACGAGTCGGCGGGTCTTGTTGACGCGCTCCTCGCTGCGCGCCGTGACCTCGGCGGCGTGGTCTCGGGCGACGGTGGTCGAGGCGTAGCGGGTGAGCCGCTGCTCGACATCGGAGCTGTTAAACCCTTGCTCTCGGGTGACCGTGGATGCCTGGTCGAGCTGTTCGCCTGCGAGGGGCTCGAGGTTGGGGATGGGCGTCTGTGTGAGGGCGGTGATGGTCCCGTCGGCGTCAAGGCGTAGGTACTGCGCGCGGCGGCTGATGACGAGGGGCTGACCGTCCTTACCGGTGCGCCCGTCGACGATGTCGTGCTCAAGGAGGCACACCAGGTATGGGGTGATGCTCGGGTCGGTGGGGTCTCCGAGGATCGCGCCGCGGCGGAGGCTGTCGGAGTGGTCGTCGCCGATGAGGCTGATCATCGCGGTCATGAGCGGGTGGCCGGGGTGGATGAGGTCGGCCTGGGTGGCGTGCCCTGCGATCCGGCGGGTGGACGGGTCGAACGTGATGCGGTGGTAGGAGGTGACGACGGGAGCGCCGCGGCCAATGACGCGGTCGCGTTCGCGGATGCGTGCGGGAATGTTGCGCAGTTCGTAGCGGTGCTGTTCGCGGGCGCGCGGGCTACCGCCGAGGGCGGTGAACGCGTCGAGAAAGAACGCTTCGACGTGGTGGGGTTGCAGGCGTGCGGCTTCTGCGCGTTCCATCTGCCGGCGAACCTCCTCGACGATGCCGCCGTCGAGGGATGTGGGGACGAGCTGCTCGTCGGCGAGGAGGTCGGAGATGCCGTCTCCGACGGTCGCGTCGACGACTTCGAACAGCTTCTGCTGTTGGGCGGGGTCGTCGCCGTATCGGATGGCGTCGATCATAAGGTCGCGCAGAGGCTTGCCGTCGAAGACGGCGCCGAGGACGTCGAAGACGCGGCCGCCGAGCGCTGCGCGCTGCTCGTCGAGCTTTTGAAGGAGGCGGGTGAACACATCGCCTTCTCGGGTGCCTTCCGCAAGCAGGCTCCACATGTGGCAGACGTTTTGCTGCTTGATGCGGTGGACCCGGCCGAACCGCTGCTCGATGCGGTTCGGGTTCCACGGGAGGTCGTAGTTGATCAGCAGGTGAGCGTTCTGCAGGTTGACGCCTTCGCCAGCCGCGTCGGTGGCAACGAGGAAGATGCATTGCTCGTCCTGGCGGAACGTCTCCTGTGCCTTCTTGCGGTCTTCTCGTCGGGTGCCGCCGTAGATGGTGACAACCGCGTCGTCGCGCCCCAGGTGTTGCCGGAGGCGGGTCGTGAGGTCGTCGAGGGTGTCCTTGTGCTCGGTGAAGATGATGAGCTTGCGTCGGGCTCCGGACGCGTCGCGCATCTGCTGGTCGTCGTCGAGGGTGTCCCGCAGCGCGTCCCACTTGGCGTAGGTGGGGCTGCTGCGCACCCGCTGGGCCTGCGCGACGAGGTCCTCAAGGATGCCGACCTCGGTGGCGAGCTCCGCGACACTGCGCGCTGCCGTGGCGCTGGACAGGTTGTCGTCCTCGAGTTGGGTGCGCTCCTCATCGGTGAGGTCTTCGACGTCGTCGAGGTCCTTCGGGACTGCGGCTACGTCGGTACCGACAGCGCGTGCCCCGAGGCGTGCCTCGTTGAGTTCCTTGCGCAGTCGGTTGAGGCGCCGGCCCAGCGAGCGGTAAATCGCTTCAGGGCTGGAGGCCAGACGTCGCTGAAGGGTGGTGAGGGCGAAGCCGACGGCGACGCGGCGGCGCCCGTCGCCCGTGTTGAGCCGGTCGGCGAGGTTCATCTGGTTACGCACGTACTCGGTCACGTCCGCGTACAGATCTGCTTCAGGGTCGCTGAGTGGGTAGCGGACGGTGTAGGAGCGCCGCTCCGGGAACAGGCGCGTTCCCTCGAAGGTAAGCAGGTCTTCCTTGACCATGCGCCGCATGAGGTCGGACACGTCGACTCGGCGGGTGCCTTCCCGCGGGGCGCCCTCAAACCGGTCGCTGTCCAGCAGCCCCATGAAGAGCTGGAACTGCTCTTCCTTCCCTGAGTGTGGGGTGGCGGTCATCAGCAGGAAGTTGCGGGTGGAGGCGCCGATGCGCTCGCCCATCTGATACCGCTTGGTCTTGTTGACCTCGCCGGCCCACACGGTCGCGCTCATCTTGTGGGCCTCGTCGACGATCACCAGGTCCCACTCGATGCCACACGCCTTGTCGAGGATCTGTTCGGAGTTGCGCGCCAGGACGTCGAGGCGGCACAGCCACAAGCCGCCTCGCTCGAACGGGTTTCCACCGGCGTTGATCTGTTCGCGGGTTAGCACGTTGAACGCAAGGCCGAACTTTTCGGACAGCTCGTCCTGCCATTGGTCCACGAGGACACCCGGCGCGACGATCATGACGTTGCTTGCGTCCCCGCGAAGGAGCAATTCCTTGACGAGCAGGCCGGCCATGATCGTCTTGCCAGCGCCGGGGTCGTCAGCCAGCACGTACCGCAAGGGCTGCCGTGGGAGCATCTCGCCGTAGACCGCCCGCAACTGGTGAGGAAGCGGATCGACGTCCGAGGTGCCGAGAGCGGCATGTGGGTCGAACAGGTGTGCCAGACGCAGTCGCCGGGCCTCGGCGGCGAGACGGAAGCTGCGCCCGTCAGCGTCGAATGAAAAGGTCTGGCCTTCAGTCAGGACGCTTAGCTGTGGCAAGTTCTCGCGGTAGACGAGCGTCTCGGCGATGCGACCGTGGTCGTCCCGGTACACGACCTCGAACGCGTCGTCGGTCAGGCGCTCAACAGACTTGATCGTCACCGGGTCTTGCCCGGCCAGGCCACGGACCCGCGCTCCGCTGCGCAGGACGGCCGTCAGCTCATCCTGGTCAGTCACCAAGTCCGCCTCTCATCGTCCTGTGGCCTCGATAGGGATGACGGGGCGCTGCCGGATCACCTCTAGCCCCTTCGGCTCTGGCGATCGGCTGTATGGCCGCGCCGACGAGTCGACCGATATCCTAGAGGGTCTATTCCAAGGGTTAGTGGTCCAATCAGTTGAGCGCATGATCCACTGGTCGGTGGGAGTGGTTGTGATTGTGGTGATCTTTCATCGTCTTGGCGCCCGGCCGCACGGCCCGGCGTAACGCATCAGCCCGGCGACACCTTTGGGGCCACGACGGCAGCCCTGATGAGCAGCTCGGCGTGGATTCAAGGTGCGCCGTAGGTGCCCTACGAGGCCTGGTGGCATTGTAGTGATCTCGATGGTCAGCTCAGCATCGGCTCGCTCACGTGCCGACGAAGTGCCGGGTTGTCCGCGGGAGGGGCCGTCGGGGCCAGGTAGAAACTACCGATCGCGCTATCCGGCAATCGGAGCCTCTCGCGGGTCATCTATCCGGTCGCAATGCCTCCGCTTATGCTCATAGACGTGATGAGGCTGATCGAGATCGTGGTGGCGCTCTTCGTCGTCGCCCGCGTGACCAGGCTGGTCACCGCCGACGAGATCACCCGGCGACCCCGAGAGGCGATCGTGCGCCGGCTGCGCGACGGCAGCCCGCTGGCGTACCTGCTGTTCTGCCGCTGGTGCCTGTCGGTGTGGATCGCCGCGCCGGCCGCCGCCGGCTGGTGGCACCTGTCCGACCTGCCCCGCTGGTCGGGCCACTGGTGGGTCGACGTGCCCACCGTCGCGCTGGCGCTGTCCTATGCGACCGGGCTGCTGGTGCGCGCCGAGCCTGAGGAGTAGCGGCATGGCGTGGTGGGGCACGAAGCCCAACGTCGACAGCGAGGTCGGCAAGGCCACCGCCGTGGTGGCCTCCGCGGCGAAGATGCGCTACGAGTCGAGTGGCAGCCTGCGGAAGGTCACCAAGCAGGAGTGGCAGGACGAGGCGTGGCGGCACTACGAGCAGTGCGGCGAGCTGGCGTACCTGGTCGACCTGATCGCGAAGGCGATGGGCCGCGCCCGTCTGTACATCACGCAGGTCGACGAGCAGGGCCGGCCGGTCGAGACGCCCGACCAGGCACCGGCGGGTGTCAACGAGACGTTCCTAGGCGGCCCCGGCCAGCAGGGCGAGCTGCTGCACGACGCCGGGATCCAGCTCGGCGTACCCGGTGAGTGCTACCTGATCGGCGAGCCGGAGAAGGACGACGCCGGCAACGCGACCGACCGGGAGCGGTGGTTCATCGCCTCCAACGAGGAGCTGCAAGAGCGCGCCGGGAAGTACGTGCTCGACCAGGGTGACGGCCCGCGCGAGCTGGAGGCCGACGAGACGGTCATCGTCCGGATCTGGGCACCGTCGCCGCGCAAACACGCCCTGCCGAAGTCGCAGGTGCAGGCCAACCGGCGGGTGCTGCGGCTCATCGAGCGGCTGACGCAGTACGTCCAGTCGCAGATCGACTCTCGGTTGGCCGGGGCGGGCATCCTGCTGCTGCCGAACGAGCTGTCGTTCGCCGCCGCCGAGCAGGAGGAGGACGCCGAGGACGGGGTGACGTCGTTCCTGGCGACGCTGACGGAGGCGATGACCACCGCGGTGAAGGACCGCGACTCCGTGGCAGCCCTCGTCCCGATCGTGGTGCAGGGCCCCGCCGAGCACCTGGAGAAGGCCCGGCTGCTCAGCTTCGCCACCGAGCTGTCGGCCACGGTGCCGTCGATGTTGGACGGCGCGATCCGTCGGCTCGCCCTCGGCCTGGACGCGCCGCCGGAGATGTTGCTCGGCATGACGCAGGCGAACCATTGGGGCGCCTGGATGACCGACGAGGCGACGATCAAGTACCACGTCGAGTCGAAGCTGGAGTTGTTCTGTGCGGCGCTGACGCAGCAGATGCTGTGGCCGGCGTTGCAGGGCGCGCCCGGTGTCGCCGACGCCAAGCAGTGGATCGTCTGGTACGACACCAGCGAGCTGACGCAGACGCCGGACAAGGGCGCCGACGCGAAGGACCTGTACGGCCTCGGCGAGCTGTCGGGTGACGCGCTGCGCCGGGAGACCGGCTTCGGCGACGGCGACAAGCCGACCGACGACGAGCGGGAGCTGCGCCGGCTGCTGGAGATCATCCGCACGGTGCCGGCGGCGGGGCCGCTGCTCGTGCAGCGGCTGCTGGAGGTCGCCGGAGTGTCCGTCGACCTCGACGCGGAGGCGTTGAAGCCGGCCCCGCAGCCGGAGCTCCCGCCGGGCGGCGAGCCGCCTGCCGAGGGGGAGCCGACCGCGGAGGAGCCGCCGCCCGGCGACACCGAGGACCGCGGCCCGCCCCAGAAGGCGGCGATCGCCGCTGCGGGGGCCGACCCGCTGAGCGAGCCGTTCGTGGCCGCGTGCGAGGTGCTGGCGCTGCGGGCGCTGGAGATCGCCGGCAAGCGGGTGCTGGGCCGCGAACGGTACCGGCACAACGGGTTGAAGGCGTGGGAGTACCACACGGTGCGGCAGTCCGCGCCGACATCGCTGCCCCGGTTGCTGGACGGCGCGTGGACGTCGGTGCCGGCGATCGCCGCGCGGCTTGGCGTCGACCAGGAGAAGCTGACCGCGGCCCTGACCGCGTACGTCGGCGGGCTGCTGGTGACCGGGGCGCGGCACGACGTCGCCGAGCTGCGCGAGCACCTGGCGGCCACCGTCGCCGGGGAGCTGGTGCCGGCATGAGCGCGACGATCCTCGTGCCGGGCCTGGTGGCCGCCCACGGGTATGCCTGCCAGCGGTCCGGGCGCGGCAAGGGCTGCGAGCGGCTGCGGATGGTGGGGCGACCTGTGGGAGGGCGACCAGCCGCCGCTGACCGACGCCGGCCACGTCTGCGACCCGGCGGACGTGGCGCGGCGGAACCTTGTGAGGAGGGGAACGGATGGCTGACCCGGAGAGCGTGACCCTGACCCAGCTGCGCGAGTGTTTCGCCTCGGTGGGTATCGACCTCGGCGCCGACTTCGTGAAGCTGGAGCTGCACGACGACGTGCTGATCCTGGAGCGGCTCATCCGCAGCCCGGCCGGGCTGCCGGTGTCCCGCCCCGACGGCGGTGTGCAGGTCCAGGGCGTGCAGGTCGCCGTGGTCGCGGACCCGCCGGCGGGAGGCTGAGCCGTGGCCGAGCCGGACCCGTGGCTGCCGCTGCGCCTCGACCACGAGGCGCGGGTGGTGGCCGCCGAGCGGCGGATGCTGCGGGCCGCCCGGGCGGCGCTGCGCGCCTGGCTGGCCGACGCGCGGGCGACGACCCTGCCGGTCACCGCGGCCGCCCTGCCGCCCGACCCGTCGGCGCTCGCCGGCGCCGGCCAGACGTGGTTCGAGGCGATGACGGTGCACCTGGTGCCGGCCGCCGAGAAGACGTTCCTCGCGGGCGTCGCGGACGCGGGCGGCGACCTGGAGCTGCTGCGGGTCGCGCAGATGAAGGACGAGTACCTGGCGGCGCTGCCGAACCGGCTGGCCGGCGTGCCCGACAGCGCGTGGCAGCTGGTGACGGCGGCCGTCGCCGAGCTCACCGCCGAGGGCGCGAGCGTGCCGCGCATCCGAGACGCGATCGAGGGGATCCTCGGCGAGCGGTCGTGGGAGGACCGGGCGGTGACGATCGCCCGGACCGAGACGATCGGCGCGTACAACGCGGGGACGCTGACCGCGTGGCTGACCGCCGAGCAGGTGCTCGACGAGAAGCTGGACAAGGTGTGGGTGGCGACGCACGACGAGCGGACTCGGGACGACCACCGGGACGCGGACGGGCAGCGGGTCGCCCTGGACGGCGTGTTCATGGTCGGCGGGGTGCCGATGCGGTACCCGGGCGACCCGGCCGCGCCGCCCGGGCAGACGGTGAACTGCCGCTGCACGATGATCGAGGTGGAGGCCGGCGAGCCCCTGCCTGCGGTCCCGAAGCACCCGTGGCCCCGGCGTGACCGGGCGACCGGGTTGGACATCACGGTGACGGCGGCGGCAGCCGCGAAGGGTGGTACGCAGATGGCGACGTGGAAGGGGACGCTGGCGCCGCTGGGTGCCAAGTCGGGTGACCGGCGGATCTTCGCGGCGGACGGCGAGTGGTCGTTTCGCGAACTGCCGCTGGCGCTGCGGTGGGCGCGCGAGGACGCCCCCGGGCACGAGGGCGCGGTGACGATCGGCCGGATCACGACCGGTGAGGTGCAGAAGACGAAGCTGGTCGGCGCGGGCGACTTCATCGACGCGGTGCCGGAGCTGGGCGAGGCGCTGGAGCTGCTGCGCCAGGGCGTGCTGTTCCCGTCGGTGGACCTCGACGACTTCGAGTTCGTGTTCACCGACGCGGACGGCAAGCCGATCGAGGAGATGTCCGACGAGGAGTGGGAAGCCTTCATGGAGGCCGGCGAGGAGCCGTACATCACGGTGACCAAGGGCCGGGTCATGGCGGTGACGCTCGTCGGCACGCAGGCGTTCCCCGACGCGAAGCTGGAGCTGGTCGACGACGAGGAGCCGGCCGACGACGCGCACTCCGATGAGGAGGAAAAGGAGGAAGAGCCGGTCACTGCGGCCGGCGCGGCGGCGACGAAGAAGCAGGTCGCGCCGCTGTACCCGCCGCGCGCCTGGTTCGACGACCCGGGCCTGGCCGAGCTGACGCCGATCACCGTCACTGCGGACGGCCGGGTGTTCGGGCACCTGGCGGACAAGGACTGCCACCTGTCGTTCCTGACCGGCGGGCAGTGCGTGCTGCCGCCCGACGAGGGCGGCTTCGACTGGTTCCACCGGCCGGAGATCCAGACCGCCGAGGGGGACCTCGTGGCGGTCGGGCACATCACGGCCGGCACCGGGCACGCCGACCTGCAGGCGAGCGCGGCGGCCGCCGTGGCGCACTACGACGACACCGGCACGCAGGTCGCCGTGGTGCGGGCCGGGCGGGACGCCCACGGCACGTGGGTCGCGGGGTCGCTGGTGCCGGAGGCCACCGAGGAGCAGGTGCAGCTGCTGCGCCGGTCGCCCCTGTCCGGGGACTGGCGATGGATCGGCGGGGCGCGACAGCTCGTCGCGGCGCTGTGCGTCAACGTCGGCGGCTTCCCCGTCGTGCGGGGCCGCTCGTCGGGCGGGCGGGCGTACGCGATGGTCGCTTCGGGCTGGGCGGGCTGGAAGCCGTCCGACTCGGAAGGCCGGCGGGCAGATGCGCCGCTGTCGCCGGCCGCCTTCGAGGCGGCGGTGCGGCGGGCGGTGGCCGCCGGGTTCGCCGCCGAGCGACAGCGTGCTGTGAACGCGGCGGCGGCCGAGCGGATTGCAGCGTCGATCGGCCGGGACCGCCGGACGCTGGTGGCGGCGCTGTCCGCCGAGGTGCATGGGGAGTAGGGGAGGAAGCAGTGGGCTGCAACTGCGGCGCGCGGCGCCGGGGCGGGACGGTGTGGGTGCTGTCCTACGGGGACGGCCGGCAGGGCGGCAAGTACGGGTCGAAGACGGACGCGGAGATCGCCGACGTGCGCAAGGGCGGCGGCGGCACGATCCGCCAGGTGCAGAAGTAGGGGACGAGACTGGCAGGCTCGGTAGATCAAGTAGTCGGAATTCTCTCATCAACGCCGTCAGGGTGACGCTCTGTCACGGGCCGAGACCTCAGCCGCCCGTGCCGAGCATCCGCATCTGCCGAGAAGCGGACGCCCTTCAAGCGTGCGATTGCGGGTGGAGGCCTGGGCCGTGGGCGTTGTGCCGCGCCAGCCACTGTCGGCGGTACGGTCGAGCGACCGTTGACTGCAGAGGGGGCGTCGTGGCGGGTCCGACACCGGAGCGAATTGAGCACTACGTGCGAATGTTCGAGCAGCTCCGGGAAGTTTCGGCGGATTTCGAGGAGTCCATGTGTTGGACGGTGATCCGCCCTCACCAGGCGCGGTTGACAGTGGAGGAGGTGCTACGCCGGTTGCGCGGTGACCCGGACACCATGACGACGTGCCGGCCGGTTGATGCCGGATACGACGACGACGCGGTCTTCCTCGAACAGCGCGGCGACGCGGTCATCATCGTGAGGTACAGCGTCGACAACGATGAGGAGGACGCGCTGCGGCGGCTCAGCCAGGACGCCACCGTTCATGAGGTGTTCTGGCTGATCAACAACTTCAACAGGCTTTACTACGCCGTCGACGGTGTGTTGGTCACCGAGCTGGACGTGCTGTGCCCGCAGGACCGATGGGGTGCCGACCCGGACGCCTTGACCGACCACCTCGACGCGTTGTGCGACCTCCGCGATCGTGAGCGCGGTCCGTTCCCCGACTGGGAGACCGCCATGGCGACCGTGGAGTCGTTGACCGGCCTGGGACTCGATGCTGGCTGGTTTGACCGTCCCCAGTTGTTTGCGAAGATCAACCGCCGTTAGCTGGGCCCGCGCCGATGACCATGGGATGTCGCGGGGGCCGGCCGTCCACTCGGCGACCGGGGCCAGGTCGGCGAGGGCGCGGACGGTGACCGGCACAGCCGTAGTCGCGGGCGATCGCGGCCAGGCGCCGCAACACCGTGCCGGAACGCTGCAGGCGGCTCGCCAGGTGCTCGATAGCAGCCTGAGCGCACTCATCTGCCGCGAGTCGCGCGCTACGCAACGTCACGATGCTCGGTCGGGTCGGCGTCCGGTCGTGCCGAATGGTGTGCGGCGATCTGGGCCGAGATAGGGTCCGCGAGTGCGTTCGTTGATCGAGCTAGTCGAGAGCGATGATCCGGCGTGGCCGGAGGTGGAGGCGGCTGTAGCCGCTGCGCCATATCCGGTGGAGGTGCTGGCCGCCGATGCGCGCCAGGCCGACGCGGAGCTGCTGCGGTTGCAGGTGACCAGCCGATCTTGGCTGGGCGCCGTGGTCCACCGTTGCGGTGGCCTAGTGATCGATCACGGTTGGCTTCGTGTCCTGGGATCGGGCAACGAGCAGCGCCGTCTGGCGAGTCTCGGTGAGATCAACGAAGGCATCGGCGGCGGAATCGTTGTGGCACAGGACGTCTTGGGCGGGCAGTTCGCCTGGGTGGCCCCGGCCGAAGCGACACCGACAATCCGGTACTTCGCCCCGGACACCCTGCGCTGGGAGGACTGTGAGGTCAGCTACGGCCAGTGGCTGGCGGCGATGCTGGGCGGAGGCGTCACCGGCTTCTACGAGGAGTTGCGCTGGTCCGGATGGACCGACGAGGTTGCGGCCTGCGGGCTCGACCAAGCTATCCACACTTGGCCACCACTGTGGACCCGCGAAGGCAAGGATCTCAGCACGGCGTCCCGCCGGCCGGTACCGATGTCCGAGATGTTGGCACAGATCAGCGACGGGTAATCGAGCCGGATGACAGCTTCGCCCCTCCAGCCTGATCCGCAACCAATCCTCAGATGAACGCACTCATCTGCCGCTGAGCGGCACGCGGCTCGTCGAGGCCCCATGACGATGCGTGAGCAACCGCGGGTCGCTGAGCGCCTGGACGTCGCGGATGACCGGGCTCTCAGGGGTGAAACACCACTTTGGAGCCGGCTACGCTGACGCCTCCCGGAGGGAGAAGGGCCAGGAGCGACCGCCCCGGTCGCGCACATCGTCAAGCGGGCAGAGGGACTTACACCGAAGTGCACGACTTCCAGGACGACGTTGCAATCGTTACCGGTTTCGGCTGGGCGGCCTTCTTGTTTGCCCTAACCATTCTCGGCAAGACCAACCCGGGAAACATGCGAGTCAGGGCTTGGGTGCTCAACGCCTGGGCGGTCTACCAACTGTTCTACGCCGTTGTGATCTGGCAGGCGGATGACGGCGGGGCAGGCTGGGGATTGGCATTTGTTGCGCTCGCCGCTTGGCTTCGACACAGGGCGCGCCGCTGGGACCAAGCGTCCCAGGAGGGTGACTAAGGGACGTCTCGTAACTCGGTGAAGGCGTTGTCCGGCCCCGGTGCTGGTGTCACCCCGCCAGGATGATGTTGTGGAGGTGGGCGATGCCGGAAGCGGTGTCGGTCAATGTGTGGGCGGCGCGGCGGTAGTCGCGCAGGATCTTGAAGGTCGTCAGTAGTCCTGCCTCACCTCTGCCGCGCCAGTCACGCAGCTCTTCCGCGCCGGATGACTGCGACGCCGGTCGCTTCAGCGCACGGCCACAGGTCCAGGTGGTAGTCGAAGTGCGGACCCGGTTCGATCGAATACGCCAGTGTCGGCGCTGCGGGCGGGCCCGACGGCAGGTGCGAGACTCGGATCCGGTACTGCCCGGCCGGGATCTCGACACGGTGCTGCGGCCCGGGTAGCTCCATGCATCCAAAGACGTGTACGACGCCGCTCGGCACGGTGAGATCCGCCTCCACGACGTGCTCGGCATCAGCCAGCAACGGCGGGCAGGCGTGGTGCACCTGCAGGGCCGTCTCGACGTGGTCGCTACGGGCCGTGCCGATCGCAATCGAACATGGGCCGTCCAGGCCGATGCGCCATACCTCGACCGCCTCGTCCGACCACGCCTCCGGCCAGTCGTAGTCCTCGTCTTCCTCGGCCGCGACCTGTCCATCGACATCCTGGACGTAAAACTGGGCATGATCGGCGAAAACGACAGCACGGCGTACCTGATCCACCGCCGAAGCCTATTCGGACGAGGCACGCTGTTGCCCACCGCACCACCGCGATCGTGCGGGCCATCCTCGTTCTGCGCCGCGTCGGAGCCGAGTGCCGTGCAGGATGAAAATGGCTCACTGTCCGTGCCTTTGTTGGCTGTTGAGACTGGTCGGCTCCGTTGACCAAGCAATCGGTCCTCGCTGCCCCGGGGACCCGGCAGCCGCCGGCCGTCCTCAGGTACTGGTCTCTCACCATCGTGCAACCCGAGCTGCCTTGATCGGAACCAGCTCGCCGCTACGTTACGCTGTGCCGGTACTGCCGATGCTGGCTGCGGGCCGGTCGGGGATGAGATCCCTACCGTGCTGAGGAGCTGACGGTGGACTTTCAGATCCCTCCGAGCCTGGACGGGCTCGATCTCGACGCGCTGACCGAGCTGGAGAGCCAGGCCGTTGCCGCGTTCGACGCCCTGCGAGATGACCCGGCCCTGGACGCCGATGGCCTCGCCCGGCTGCGGGAGCTGGCCGCGTTCGTGCAGTCGGTGCGTACCGAGCAGGCGCGGATCGAGCAGGCGGCCGAGCAGGTCGCCTCCGAGCTGGACGACCTGACCGCGACGGTGCACGGCGCTCCGGTGGGCGGCGATGGCGACGGTGACGAGGGCGACGGCGGCGAAGCCGAGGAGGAGCCGGCCGAGGAGACGCCAACCGAGGAGACGCCAACCGAGGAGGCGCCGGCCGAGGAGCCGGCGCAGCAGCAGCCGACGCCGGTCGTCGCGTCGCTGGCTCGCCGCGCGGCCCGCCGGCAGCCGAAGCCGAAGATGACCAGCGCCGGCAAGTCGGCAGTCATCAAGGCCGCGGCCGACGTACCGAACGTGCCGCACGGGCACGTGTTCTCCTCTGTGTCGGAGGTCGCGTCGGCGTTCGACGACAAGTTCGCCGGCTTCCCGCGTGGAGTGGGGGTCGCCACCCGCATCAAGCAGAACGTGGCCCGGGTGGAGCTGCCTGTCGACCAGGCGCTCGTCGCCGGGGGCAGGGGCCTCACCGACATGGAGCTGGTGGAGCTGGCAGCGTCGGAGTCGCGGCTGTCGGGCGGCAACCTCGTCGCGGCCGGCGGCTGGGGCGCCCCGTCGGAGACGCTGTGGGAGCTGTGCGAGGGCCTGGAGACGACCGAGGGCCTGCTGGACCTTCCGGGCATCACAGTCCCGCGCGGCGGCGGTATCAAGGTGCCGGCCAATCTCGACTTCCGCGACCTGTATTCGGGGATCGGCTTCGTGCAGACCGAGGCCGACAGCACCGCGGGGGTGGAGAAGTCCTCGTACCGGGTGCCGACTGTGAACTGGGCCGAGACGCGCCTCGAGGTGGACGGGGTGCAGATCGAGCAGGACATCGTGCAGAACGCGGTGTGGCCTGAGCTGACCCGGGACGTGGTGCGGCGGGCGCTGACCGCCCACGAGCACAAGATCAACGCGCGGCTGATTCAGCGGATGGCCACCGCCCCGGCACAGTCGACGCAGTTCGCGCTGACCCTCGGCGGCGACGTCGACGGCGACGAGACGACGACCGCGCTGCTCGGCGCGATCTCCCTCGCAACGACGGACTACCGGTACCGCTACCGGCTGAGCCGGCGGCAGCTGCTGGAGTGCGTGGCGCCGCTGTGGCTGATCGACTGGATCCGGGCGGACATGTCGCGCCGGGCCGGGGTGAACTACCTCGACGTGACCGATGAGCAGATCACGGCGTGGTTCACCCGGCGGCACCTGCGGCCGCAGTTTGTCTACGACTGGCAGGACGGGTACGCGGACGCGGGCGGCAACGGGTTCGGCGGCAGCGCCGCCCCGGGCCAGTGGCCGGGGACCGCGGACCTGTTGATCTACGCGCCGGGCACGTGGGTGAAGGGCTCCAAGCCGATCATCGACCTGTCGGCGGTCTACGACAGCACGAAGCTGAAGGACAACGAGTACATCGCGCTGTTCACCGAGCAGGCGACGCTGCTGGTGAAGCGGTGCTTCGTGTCGTACAAGGTGTCGGTGCCGCTGTGCCCGACCGGCGTGACCGGGTCGACCGTCGCCTTCGACTGCTCCGCGGTCTGAGCTACCCGTTTGGACGGGGCCGCGTCCGCCCGGGCGCGGCCCCCAGCCGCAGGAGGAGGTGACGGGTGACGCAGCCCCTGGTGTATGTGGACGCTCCGGCGACGACGCCGTACCGCTTCGGGCTGTTCGCGGCGGCGGTCGTGGTCGACCCGGCCGACCAGCGCGAGTTCCAGGCCGGCGTGGAGTGGGAGCCGCTGTGCGTCGACGCGCCCGCGCCGACGAGCGTGGCGGCGGCCTCGGACCCGGACCGCGCGCCGATGGCGGTGCCGGACGGGGTGCCGTCGGTGAAGTCGGCGGTGATCCGGCTGTACGCCGGCCTGACCGGCCGGTCGGTGGCCCGGCCGGACCTGATCGACCGGGCGCGGCGGGCGATGGGCCAGGTCGAGCAGCAGTCGCTGGAGCACTACGTGTGGACCGGCGAGGCCGGGAGCGAGGAGTTCCTGGCGGCGGCCGGCACGGAGGTCCTGGCGGGCTCGGACGTGGCGCCGGTGCCGCTGGAGGAGGGCGTCGGCCGGCTGGAGGCGCACATCGCCGACCGGGCCGGGGTGCTCGGCGCGGTGTGGGCTCCGAGGTGGACGGCCGGGTGGTTCGTGGGCAAGGGCCTGACGCGGGTCGAGGGTCCGCGCATGGTGGCCCCGCTGGGCGACCCGGTCGTGTTCGCGCAGACGACCGGTGTGGGCCCGGGTGGCGCCGCGCCGGGTGACGACGAGGCGTGGCTGTACGCGACGGGGCCGGTGATGGTGCGGCGGTCGATGGTGTTCCTGCCGAAGCTGCCGGAGGCCCTGGACCGCAAGCACAACGAGGTGTTCGCCGTCGCGGAGCGGTTCTACACGGTGGGGTGGAGCTGCACGACGGCGGCGGTGAAGGTCAAGCTGCCGGGCGTGCCGGCGTAGGAGGGTGACATGGCGCTGATCTACCCGAAGGACCGCGCGGACGCTCAGGTCCTCGCGAAGGAGCTGCTGGAGGCGGCCGGCGAGGAGCGCCGCTTCGAGGTGCGGACGACGACGGACGGCCCGGTGGGGCTGGCGTTCGACGTGCCGGACGACCTGGCGGACAAGGTGCTGAACTCCGGCGACGGCCGGCAGCGTGTGGAGGCTCCCGCGGAGGCTGAGGTCACCGCGCAGGGCACGTCGGCTGACGCCGGGGCCGACGGGTCCGGGGCGGACGCCAAGTCGGCGGACGGTTCCTCCCAGCCGCCGGCGAAGGCGTCCCGGTCGTCGCGCAGCTCGCGGAGCTGACCGGTACCCCTCGTCCTGGGCCGCGCCGCCCCACCTGGTTTCTTCCCCGTGCCAGGTGGGGCGGCGCCTTTTGTGTGACCCGCCCCACGGCCCGGAGCGTACATAAAATTTGTACGCGAGGCTGAAACTCGCATACAATGAATATGTACGCAACGCGCCACCTATGCAGGAGGACAAAGAGATGCAGGAGCGGGTCAACGAGCTGGCCGCACAGTTCGGCGTCGAGGCCGAGGCCGCCGACCAGTGGGGCCTGATCGCCCAGCTGGCGCGGGCGGTGGTGGAGGCCGAGCGGGAGCTGGCGCGGCACGCCGCCGAGCTCACCGGGGCGACCGAGGACGCGGTGGTGACCGCGAAGGCGGGCGACCTGCGGACGTCGGTGCGTGGCGACCTGCTGGCCGCCGTGAGCGACAAGGCGGCGGCGGTCGACGCGGCGCTGATGAAGGTGGCCGAGCGGCGGCAGGCCCTGGCGCTCGTCGCCGAGAGCGTGAAGGCGGCCCGGCCGGAGCCGGCGCCCGAGCTGGCCGAGCGCGACGAGGTGACCTGGACGCTGGGCCGCACGGCGCACCGCGGCAAGGTCGACCAGGTGATCGACGGCCGGGTGTGGGTGAAGGACGCCGAGAACGAGGTGACCTGGGTGCTGCTGGCGGCCGAGGTGACGAAGGTGCCGCCGGCGAAGGCGGACGAGCACTACGAGTGCCGGGGGTTCTCCAACGAGGAGTTCTACTGGCACTGCTACACGCACGAGGTGTACAACCAGTCGTTCTGAGCCGAGCGGTCCGACGCCCCTCGCGCCCCACGTGGGCGCGGGGGGCGTCGTCGTTGTGTGGCCCGCTCCACAGCCCGAGGCGTACATAAAACTTGTACGCAGGCCTGGCGTTCGCATACAATGAAGTTGTACAGCAAGCCGCCCCGACTGCGTGAGGAGTGCCCGATGGCCAAGGAGCTGAGCTACGAGATGCAGGCGACGATCGCCGCCCTGGAGGCGTTCACCGAGAACATCCGGTGGCGCGTGGCCTCGGGCGAGGGGCTGTTCCCGCGCGAGACGGAGGAGCAGGAGCGTGCCCGCCTGGCCCACAACCGGCGGGTGCGCGAGCACAACGCGCGGGTGCTGGCCGAGCGCGAGCGGATCGAGCGGGAGCGGCAGGCGCGGGTGAACGCGCGGGAGATCGCGGCCGTGCGGAAGCGGCTGTGCGACAGCTGCTTCTGCGAGCTGCCGGCGTCGGGCGTCTGCGGGATGTGCTGAGCGAGCGAGACGAGAGAGAGGGAGCTGACCGTGAGCATCGAGCTGATGGAGACCGAGCCGACCTCCGACCAGTGGGAGGTCGTCGCGCTGTCCGAGGTGGAGGCCGGCGACGTCGTGTCGTTCGACCTGGGTGCGCTGACCGAGCGGCGGCACGAGAGCGTGCCGCGCGTCGACTGGTCGCGGGTGATGGAGGAGGCCGCCGCCGTGGCGGTCAAGGACGACCTGGGGGAGATGGTGCGGCTGGACCTCTACGACCTGGCCTACCCGACGGTGGTGGGCGTGCCCGACATGCAGGTGCTGCGGCTGGTCTGAGCCGCGCGAGCGCCCCCGCAGCCGTGCTGGCTGCGGGGGCGCTGCCGTTCTCGCCGGCGGGAGGGCCGCCGGAGGTTCACGTGGAGGAAGAGCATGACGACAATGACGGTGGCGCGGCGCGCGAACGCTGCGCCGGCCGACCCGCGCGAGCACGCGCGGGCGATCGCGGAGGCGGTCGACGAGGCGTGGCACAGCCGGTACGGCGGCTCGCGGATCGAGGTGCCGATGAGCGTGGTGGCCGCGCTGGCGCTGGTGGCCCGGGAGGCGCCGGGCCCTGAGCAGCTGGACCGGCTCGCCGAGACGGCGGAGCGCCTGGACCACGACGGCTTCTGGCTGCTGGTGCAGCGGCTGTGGTGCGAGTTCGCGGCGCTGCGGCCGGACCTGAACCCGCGGACGAAGCACCTGTGGTACTGGATCGACGAGGAGCCGGACGAGACGACGAAGCGGGCGGTGCACGCGGTCGGCCAGGCGGCGCTGCGGCGCGGCGTGTTCGGCCGGTTCGGGCCGGACGGCTGGGGCGACACGGACCTGCTGGGGATGCTGCTCCAGACGATGAAGAGCCACGGCGGCAAGAAGGGCATCGGGCAGTTCCTGACGCCGGAGAGCGTGACGCTGCTGCTGGGCCGGATGGTCGCCCCGGAGGAGGGCGCGAAGATCCTGGAGCCGTGCGCGGGCACGGGCACGATGCTGCTCGGCGCGGCGCAGGCGATGCGGGAGAACGGGCTCGACCCGACGACGTGCGAGTGGTGGGCGAACGACCTGGACCCGCTGGCGGCGGCGCTGTGCGCGGTGAACTTCCACCTGTGGGGGCTGGGCTGGCGGGTGGTCGTCGGCTGCGGCGACGGGTTGCAGAACGAGTGGATGCACGAGGCGCTGCGGGATCGCCAGGTGGCGATCGACGAGATGCAGGCGACGTGGCGGCAGGCCATGCAGATCGTGGCGGTGCGGCAGCTGCTGGAGCTGCCGACGCCGGAGAGCGACCTGGAGCGGCACATGAGGCGGGCCGCGCCGAAGCCGCCGCCGCCCCCGCCGGCGCCGGCGCCGGCCTCGTCGACGTTCGACGCGGAGGCGGTGTTCCGGCAGGGCCGGCTGTTCTGACCGGCCGGTTGTGTGACGCGCTACACGGCCCCCTGCGTACATAAAACGTGTACGCAGGGGAGCCGGTCGCATACAATGAATATGTACAGCACGCGCACCCTGGGTAGCGGAGGCGGAGATGGAGAAGCTGGTGGAGCTCTTCGAGGTGACGGAGTGGCGTGGCGGGGCGGTCTACCGCACCCGGTACGTGCGCGACGAGTGGGTGGACGTCGACGCCCGCGCGCCCGGGGGCTTCGTCTACGCCAACAAGTCGACGAGCTACGAGGGCCGGACGCTGCGGATGCGGCGCGCGTGAGCAGGGACCGAGGGCGAGGAGAGAGCGAGATGGACGAGCTGGTGGCGGCAGCCGAGGAGTGCGGGCAGTTCAACTGCCTGGACGAGAACGACTGCTGCAAGCACTGCGGGGAGCACTTCTCGGGCCCGTGCGCGCCGGGCTGCAAGCACACCGACGAGCCGGCCGACGAGTGCGACGCGCGGCCGGCGGACGTCGCCTAGTGGCTGCGTAGGCGGGGCCGGGCGGGTGTCCGGCTCCGGTGCGGAGCCCCTAGCCGGGGTTCTGCTGTACGGCCGCTATTGACGATTGCGGCCGGACAGAGCAAGGTAACTGTCCGAGTAAGACCCGGTTCACGTGGAGGTAAACCATGGGTCTACGCGCGCTGGTCGGCACCGAGGGTGCCGACGGCACGTACCTGGCACGGCACGTGCAGCACGACGGCTGCCCGGCGATGGTCGTCCCGGCCTTGTCGGTGCTGCTGCACGAGCTGTGCGGCCACAGCCCCGAGCGGGCGGCGGCGGTGCTGTTGCAGTCCGACTGGTCGCGGCTGTTCGCGGTGCCCGGCACCGGGCCGACCGGCCACCTGGTCGGCGTGCCCTCCGAGGGCTACCCGCCGCAGAGCGGCCGGATCGCCGAGGCCCGCGCGGGCGACCGCGAGTGGGCGTACCTGTTCGGCGGCCACCGGCTGCACGTCTACCTGGGGGTGTTCCCCGAGCGCGGCCCGAAACGGTGGGAAGCGTGGGCGTGCTGGTCGCTGCACGAGCTGCCCCGCCTGTCGCAGCTGGACCTGCTGGAGGTCCAGCGGGCGGGCTACGCGGCGCAGTGGCGGGCGTCCGACTACCGCGGCTACATGGAGGCCGTCCGCGAGGCGGCCCGCGACTCGACCCGCATCCAGCTGATGGAGGCGGGCCGGTGAGGGCGCTGGTGGGGCAGTTCGCCCCGGACAGCCGCTGGTATCGGGCCCGCCTGGTCGAGCTGGAGGGCCAGCCGGACTGGACCCTCACGCAGATGCGGGTCATGTGGGCCCGCACCTTCCAGGGCGACACCGCCGCGATGGTGCGGCAGCTGCTGCACCGGCACTGGTCGCTGCTGGCGGTCACGCACTGGCCGGTGGACCTGGTGGCCGAACGCCGGCCGGAGTGGACGTACGTGTGCGGCGTCGGTCGGGGCTACAGCGACCGGGTGTGCAGCCCGGCGGCCGTCGGGCTGATGGGCGCCGACCAGCCGTTCCATGACGAGGGCTGGGCGTACCTGTGGGAGCACGGGCTCGGCGCGCTGCACGTCTACGCGGCGCACGGCGGCCGGTGGCACCACCTGGCGACCCTGCCCGCCGACGTGTGGGCGGACCTGACGACGCAACTGGTGACCGATATCGAGGCCAGGTACTGCTGGCTGGAGCGAGAGGAGGCGGCGGCGTGACCGTCGAGACGAGGAAGTCGGCGGACCCGACGGTCCGGACCGAGGAGTTGCAGCGCCGCGACCAGGTGCTGCTGTTCGGGCAGCTGGTGGAGATCGCCGACGTGCAGCAGGTGCGGGACTTCCCGACGTGCGTCAACCTGGTGATCCTGCCGCGCGGCGGCGGGCAGCCGAGGGAGACGCTGGTGCCCCGGGACATGCTGCTGCTCGGGATGCGGCTGCCCCGGCTGCTGCCGATGCCCTGCCAGGGCTGCAAGGGCGTCGTGCAGGTGCCGGTCGACCTGGCGCAGGGTCCGCCGCCCGCCGTGGTGTGCGGGCGGTGCCGTGGCCGGATCGTCGAAGGGACGGCACGGTGGTCGCAGCCGGTCCCGGCGGGGCGGTACTGATGAACGACGTGCTGGCGGCCCTGATGGCCGACAACGACGCCGACCGGGAGAAGTTCCTCAACCGGGAGGTGCTGCGGCACGCGGTGATGCGGCAGATCACCTGCGAGCGGACCGGCCAGGTCCTCGACGTCCGCACGGCGGTGATGGTGACCTGGATCAAGGGCGACAGCCGCAGCGCCGTGGTGGTGACGGGCGAGGCCTGGGACGAGGTGGGCGAGAGCGTGCGGGCCAAGGTCGCTGAGCTGGGCGCGGAACTGGAGGTGATCGACGGCCGGGAGCTGTAACCGGCCGGGTGGCGGCTGTTGCCGCTGGTTGGCAGGATCGGGGCCGTGCCTTCGGGTACGGCCCCGTTCACTGTGGAGGAAGCACTGCCGGCAGATGCTCGCCATGCGGGCGGTGCAGTCGGTGGCGGCGCAGCGGGACGGCCTGCACACCGCGGTGGCGGTGGTGGCCGGCGCGACGACGATCGCGTTCCGGGTGCCGAACGGCCGCGCCGAGCAGATCGAGGCGCTGATCCGCGACCTGGTGCTGGGCAACCACCCGGCGGCGCGGAAGTAGCCGCCGGCAGCTCGTCGACGAGGGCGCTGTGTCCCACCCGGGGCCAGCGCCCTCTCGGCTACGCTGGCGGGGTATTCGCCGCTGGCTGCGGGCCGGGCATGGACCTTCGCTGTTGAGGGATGCCTGATGACCGCAGTGTGCGATACCCCGGTGAAGGGGAAGATGCTCCGGGCCACGAAGCTCGGGGTGTGCGGCGACCCGATCCTGGGCGCCGGAGGATGGCCGACCCACGTCACGTCGAAGGGCTTCGTCAGCGTCGAGTACGCGGCCGAGGTCGACGACGGCGAGGAGATCGACCAGAAGGACGCCAACGGCGATCCGCTGGTGTACGAGCCGGCGCGGCGGCGGATCAAGCTGTACAACGTGACGGTGACCTGCGGGCGGGTCGACCCGGAGCTGTACACGCTGTTCACCGGGATGCCGGTGGTGCTCGACGAGGACGGCAACGCGACCGGCATGCGGGTCACCTCCGCGGTGAATCTCGACTCGGCGGTGGCGCTGGAGGTGTGGTCGGGCACGCAGCTCAAGAAGTGCGTGGCCGGCGCGATCCAGCGGCCGAGGTTCGGCTACTTCCTGCTCCCGCAGATCATCGACGGGCAGATCGGGGACTTTACGATCGAGAACGGGGCGGCGAGCTTCACGCTGACCGGCAAGGCGATCGAGAACCCGGGCTGGGGTGTCGGCCCGTACGACGTCTACCTGCGCAAGACGGGCGTCGAGGCGCTGATGGACCCGATGGGCGACCAGGACCTGCTGCACCTCGACTGGACGTACCTGCCGCCGCCGGCGCCGACGTGCGGGCTGACGGTGCGGCCGCCGGACGGCACCGTGGCGGCCGACGCCACCGACGCGACGAACATGACCGTGGAGTTCACCGCGACGTACGTGCCGGTCGCGCCGGACAACACGTACGCGGTGGATTGGGGCGACGGGGCGTCGTCGGCCGGGCCCGCCGAGGCGGCGAAGGTCAGCCACCAGTACGCGGCCCCCGGGACGTACCTCATCACGGTCACGCACACGGCGTCGGGCGCGCAGCGCTTCAAGTCGTTCGTCGCCCCGGCCGGCGCCTGAGGTAAGCGGTGACGCAGCCGGCCCGGACCGGCCCGTGCGACTGGCCGCTGAACACGGCGTACTGCAAGGGCTGGGACCAGTACGACGAGGCGGTCCGGACGGCGGCCACGGATCTCGCGACGGAGGTCCTGTGGGCGCTGTCCGGCCGCCGGTTCGGCGTGTGCGACTCGACGGTGCGGCCGGTGCGGCGCGGCGACGGCGAGGCGTGGCGGCGGTGGGAGTCGTGGCTGGACCTGCCGTACGGGGGCAGCTTCGCGGTGACGTTCTGCGGCTGCCCGGTGGGGGCGTGCGCGTGCGGGCCGGTCGGGCAGGAGCTGAGCCTGCCCGGCCCGATCCACGCGGTAACCCGGGTTGTCATCGACGGCCAGGAGCTGCCCGCCGAGGCGTACGCGGTCTACGACCGGCGGTGGCTGGTGCGGCTCGACGGCGGCACCTGGCCGGCCCGGCAGGACCTGACGAAGCCCGACGACCAGCCGGGCGCGTGGGCGGTCACCTACCAGCGGGGCGTGCAGGTGCCCGGCGGCGGGAAGGTGGCGGCCGGCGCGTACGCCTGCGAGGTGGCGAAGGCCCTGGTCGCGGACACGACGTGCCGGCTGCCGAGGCGGGTCGCGTCGGTGGTGCGCCAGGGCGTGCAGCAGACGTTCGTCGACCCGGCGCAGCTCGCCCGGGACGGCATGACCGGGCTGCCCGAGGTCGACCAGTGGCTGCGGGTGGTGAACCCGAACCGGCTGCCCCGCGACACGGTGGTGTGGTCGCCGGACCTTGATCGTGGACGGAGGAGGACGTCGTGACGGAGCCGGTGATCGAGCCGCAGGACGACGTGGCGTGGCCGGTGGCGGTGAAGCTGCGCGAGCTCATCGGCGGCGCGCTGGACGGGGCGCTCGGCGGCACGCCCGCCGTGGTGGCGGTGGTGCCGGGCCGTGACGTGGCGATCGACTCGTGCTGCGACGGCCAGGCGTGGGTGCGGATCGTGCGGACGTACCCGGTGCTGCCGGAGGAGTTCCCCGGCGGGCGGGGCACGCCGCTCGACGAGGGCGCCGACCCGGGGGCGTTCTGGGCGGTGGAGCTGGGCGCGGGGACGGCCCGGTGCGCGCCGAGCCCCGACGACGCCGGGAACCCGCCGACCGCGGCTGAACTCGAGCGCAGCGCGGCGGAGCTGGCCGACGACGCCGGCCGGATCCGGCGGACGGTGCTGTGCGAGCTGCAGAAGCTCGCGCAGGTCGAGTCGGTGTGGATCGGGGAGCAGTCCAGCGTCGGCCCGTCCGGCGGCTGCGTCGGCCAGGAGGTCCTGGTCGCGGTGATGACCAACGTGTGCGTGTGCGAGGAGGACAGCTGATGCGCAAGGGCCAGAAGGTGACGGTGCGGGCGCTGACGGCGATGCCGGGCGTGCCGGACGGGTCGGTGCAGCACGTCGAGTGGGGGCCGCGGCTGGCCACGCTCGTGGACGCCGGCCGGTACGAGGTGCTGGAGGGTGAGGAGGCCGAGCAGGCGGCGACGGTGGACCTGGAGCCGCCGGACGCCACCCAGCCGACCCCGGCGCCGACGGCGGACGCCGACGGCGACGGCAAGACGCGGAGGACGCGCCGCTGATGGCGGTGAGGGTCAACGCGCGGGTCGACCTGTTCGCCGGCGAGATGCGTCAGCTGCTGACCGGCTCGACCGGGCAGGTGGTGTCGTTCATCCGCAGCGTGACCCGGAAGGTGCGGACCCGGGCGGTGCTCAAGTGCCCGGTCGACACCGGCCGGCTGCGGGCGGCGCACCGCGAGGAGGTCGGCGTGCGGGGCGGCCAGGTGTACGGGTTCGTCGAGAACGACGTCGAGTACGCGGCCGCCGTGCACGACGGCACGGGGGCGCACCTGATCCGGCCACGGCGGGCCGGCGGGATGCTGCGGTTCGAGACGGGCGGCCAGGTGGTGTTCACCAGCCTGGTGCGCCACCCGGGGACGCGGGCGCAGCCGTGGCTGCGCGAGGCGATGGAAGAGGTAGCGGGGTCGGAGGGGTTCCGGCTCGTCCGCTCGTAGGGAGGAAGCAGGATGCGGGAGTTCACGACCAGCACGAAGCTGGCGAAGGAGTCCGGCGGCGAGAAGAAGCTGCCGGACGTGCCCTTCAAGCTGGACGGGGTGGAGATGGTGTGCCGGGCGCCGAAGGACGCGCAGCTGGCGTACCTGATGGCGGCGGCGTCGTCGAGCCGGTCCGAGGCGGACCAGGTGGCGGCGGTGCTCGACTTCTTCGAGCAGACGCTGGACAAGCCGAGCCTGACGGTGTTCCGGAAGCGGCTGCTGAACACGGAGGACGAGTTCGACTTCACCGACGCCATGGGGATCTTCACGCACGTGTGCGAGGAGTGGTCCGGCCGCCCTACTGGGTCGGGCAGCGCCTCCTGACCCTGGCGGTCAAACGCTGGCCCGAGTTCCACGGGACGATGCTGCTGCGCACCGGCCGGGAGCCGCTGGACCTGCCGCTGCCGTCGCTGCTGGACGTGATCTACGCCTGGTGGGTCGAGGGCGGCGACGAGAAAGAGGTGGCGAAGTTCCGGCAGCGGCTGGAGGCACCGCCGGCGAGCGCCGAGCTGGAGGGCCGCGAGGAGTGGTCCGACGAGGAGACTGACGAGTCGTTCGCCGCTGCGATCGGCGGGATGAAGCGCGCGGCGTCAAGATAGAAGAGGGCGGCCACCGGTGCGGGGCCGCCCTCTTCCGTGCGCGGTCAGCTGCGGAAGCCGTCCCCGCGGAACATGGTGCTGCCCGGGTCGCGGCGGGCCAGCGGTGGCGGCGGCAGCTCGGCGGCCGGCGCCGACGCGAGGAACGGCAGGTACCGCCGGAGGAAGTCGTCGACGCCGGGGATCGCGAGGATCCGGGTCACCGCGGCGGCGACGGCGAGGGCCTGGGCGATGAGCGGCACGGCGTCGACGCCGGCCACCGCGGCGATCGTCGGCAGCAGCGACAGCAGCGCGACGACGGCCGCGAAGATCGTGCGGGCGGTGGCCCGCCACGGGTGGCGGGTCTGGGTGGTCGGAGCCACGGGGTCGGTCATGGGGTCCCTCCTCGGGGTGGTCACACACACAGGTCGAGCAGCGGCACGCACACCAGCGCCGGGGTGGGCTTCGGCGTGGGTGCCGGCGGGCCGGGTGGCCCGCTGTGGCCGGCCGGTCCGGGCGGACCGGCCGGGGCGGGGGCGGGTGCGGGTTGCAGCCGGGGCGTCCTCGAGGAAGCGGCCGGGCCGTTCGGCCGTGGCCCGCCCCGGCTGGGCGGGCCCGGCGACGTCGTTGGCGCCGGGCCCGGGCTCGGGCCGGTGCAGCCGTACCGGCGGCGCAGGTCCTGCACGGCCTCGTCCCGGGGTGTCAGCCGGTCCAGGGCGACGCACAGGTCCCGGCGGGTCTGCTCCAGCCGGGCGTCGCGCGCCTTCGTCTCGGCGGCGGCCTGGGCCCGCCGCTGCGCCAGGTCCTGCTCCAGCGCGGCGACCCGGCGGTCCATGGCGTTGTCGGCCAGGTTGAAGGCGATGACGGTGGCGGCCGCCGAGCACAGCAGCGGCAGCAGCGCGTACAGCGCCAGCAGCCGCGCCGTCCGGCGGCGGTCGCGGACCACCACCCGCGCCAGCCGCTGAGTGTCAGCCTCGTGCCTGCTCACCGGGTGACCTCCAGTCGAGCTTGTCCGGGTCGAGGCCGGCGGCGAAGACGCCGAGCCGCAGCCGGGCGTACATCTCCTGGTAGCGGGTGAGCTCCTGTTCGAGGAACTGCACCCGCTGCTCCAGGTACTGCAACCGCTCGTCGACCCGCTTGTCGAAGTTGGCTTCCCGTTGGACGTCGGCGGTGCGGCGTGTGCCGAGCAGTGCCAGGAGCGCGGTGATGACCGTCGCCAGGACGGCGAGGACGCCCATCGTCACGCTGATGCCGGAGACGTCCCCGACAGCGGCCCTGGTTATCTGCCCGGCCAGCCACACCTACCTGCCCCCTCAGTGGATCGGCGGCGCTGCCGTCAGGTGACGGGGTTCTTGAAGGCGGCGTTCCAGGTGTGCGCGCCGATCAGCCCGTCGACGTCGAGGTGCTGGTCGCGCTGGAACGCTTCGGCGAGCGCGCGGTACTCGGGGCCGTAGATGCCGTCGTTGCCGGCGCCGCGGAGCCACGTCTTGCCCTTGCCGACCGACCAGCCCCGGCGGCTGAGCTGGGTGCCCCACTGCTGGAGCCAGTAGCGGTCGGTGTGGCCCCGGAAGTAGCGCTCGTGCAGGCCGGACACCGAGTAGTCGGGGCCGGAGGCCGGGCCGAAGTACCAGCCGGCGGGCAGGGGGAAGGCGATCGGCGTGCCGGGCGCGGGCTTGCCGCCGGCCGGCGGCTTGGACGGCGCGGGCGTCGACCCGCCGACGACGGGCAGGCCGGCGTGCAGCCAGGCGTAGATCTCGTCACCGGGGCACTCGGTGGACCCGCGGTCGCGGTGGCCGAGGAGCGTGAGCCGCCTGCCCTTGCGGTCGTTGGCTTCCTCGTAGAGCCACTTGAAGGCGCGGCGGGCGGCGTCGGAGACGTCCTGGCGGCCGGCCTGGTCCTTGCCGATGATGCAGACGCCGATGTTCTCGGTGTTGTGGCCGGCGCAGTGCGCGCCGAGCACGTTCCACCCGCGGCCCTCGTAGATGAGGCCGGTGACGCTGTTGATGAGGAAGTTGTAGCCGATGTCCGACCAGCCCTTGACCCGCATGTGGTAGTCCTGGATCTGGCGGGGGGTCTGCGTCGCGCTCGCGGCGGAGTAGTGGCCCATGAACCCGGTCCGCTTGGACCAGGCGACGGTTTGGCGGGACTCCGGTGCGCGGGCACCCCATTCGGCGCGGCTGATGATGTCCACTGTGTGTCCTCCCGGCAGCGTGGATCGTCTGTCGGGGGACAGCGGCCTCTACGGTAGCGGGCCGGGGTGACGGGTGCGGGGACGGAAACGAGCCCGCCGGCCGCCGCTGCGCGGACAGCGGCGACCGGCGGGGGTCGTGCGGAGGCCGGCCACGACGCTGGGGCCGGCCTCCGGGTCAGCGGGCGTGCGCGGGCAGGTCGAACTCGCCCGCCTTCGCGCCGGCGACGAAGGCGTCCCACTCGCCCGCGTCGAAGACTCGGGTCGGGCCCTGCGGGTCGCGGCTGTTGCGCAGCTCGACGTTGCCGCCGCCGAGGAACTGGACCTCGACGCAGTTGTCGCAGTTGGGGCCGGACTTGCTCGACTTGAACCACTGGCCGATCGGGCGGGCCTGCATGTCCACGGTGGTGCTCCTTTCGTCGCCGGCCGCTCCCGTCGCAGCCGGGCGGGTCTACGTGCGCCAGATGTAGCGCAGGTCGTCGGGAGCGTTGGCGCGGAGGATCACCTTGACCAGCAGCTGCTCCAGCACCGACTTGCGGAACGGCGGGGCGATGCCGGAGAGGGTGGCCCGGCGCTCAGCGGCGGTCCAGGTGACCGCCTCGATGGCCTCGGCGGAGAGCGGGACCTTCCGGCAGCCGAGCGGGCATTTGTAGGTGCGCTCGCCGCAGTGCGGGTGCGGGTGCATGGGCACGTCGCATCGGCCGCACCACAGCAGGGTGCGCAGCAGGTACGGGTCGGTGCTGGCGGCCATGTTTCCCCGGCTCCAGGCGGCGGCCCGGCCGCACAGGGAGCCGCCGGAGATCAGGCTGGGGCGGGTGGCGTTCACGGCCGCCCCCCGTTGCCGCGCCACCGCTGCGCGGGCGTGGTCAGCACCGCAGTGGAGAGGATGACGGTCGGCCCGTTCCAGGAGGGCGGGGCGGCCGGGGTGGTGGGCCGGGCGTCGGCTTCGGGTACCGACGCCCGGCGGTCCGGGGTGGAGCGGCGGTGCAGCCAGCGGGACCAGCGGCGGTGCCTCGCGGGGGCGGTCACAGCGCCCAGCCGTAGGCGTCGACCTGGACCTGCTCCGCCCAGCTAGCGGCGCTGCACGGCCAGGCGTTACGGCACCAGGTGCAGCGGCGGTCGTTGACGGCGATGAACGGCCAGGCGAAGCCGACGCGGACGACAGGGCCGTCGGGCTGGTGCGTGGCGAGCATGTGCCCGGCAAGGGTCAGCCTCTCGCCGGGGCTGAGGACGAGGTAGCCGTAGCTGGGGATGACCTCGCCGGGCGGCGGGGGCGGGACCACGAGCTGCTCCCGAAATGGAGGGGAGCCCGAGCGGCCTGCCGAGGCGGCGCCGGACCTGCCGCTGTGTGATTGGCCCCGACCGGTAGATAGAACGACCACGAGTAGCCCCCAGCCCTCTCTGAACCCGGGCGCTCATCAGTGATCGAGCGGTCACTGTGCATCACGCCCACCAGCGACCGTATGGGCGGTCGCCGATGGCGTGCGAGGATGTTGCACGATGTTGCATCAACTCGCGTCGTCGTCCAGATCCCGGAGAGCTCTCGTGATGAGGGCCCGCGCCTCCCGGCCGTAGGCGGCTGACCCGGCGAGCCGTTCGAAGGCCCGACTGTAGACGGCGATGTCCCGGGGCTGGGTCAGCTTGAGTTCTGCGGAGATGGTTTCGACGAGGACGGTCTTCGCGTCGAGGATCCAGAACCCGTGCAGGGGAAGGAAACCGTGTGCTGCGCGGGTGGGAATGACACCCAGGTGAACGCGGGGGAGGGTGGAAAGGGCGAGCAGCCGGTCCAGTTGACCGGCGAGTACGTCGGGAGGCGCGACGCCCAGAGTCAAAGCGGCCTGGCAGAACACCATGTGGAACCGGTGGTCACCCCGGTAGAGGATGCTCTGACGCTCCATTCGCGCGGCGACGCCTTCTTCCACGTCGTCCGGCAGATCGTGAAAGTCGATGAACGCGCCGAGGATGGCGGCGGCGTACTCGGCTGTTTGCAGGAGTCCCGGGATGACCTGCGGCTCGAATGCACGAAACAGCTTCGTGTCAGCCTCGAAGCGGACGCTTTCCCGTTGCCGTGCCCGCGTGCCGGACCTGAGCAGCCGCCGCCACTCGACGAACATGGTGTCGATGGAGCGCACGACCGCGACGAGGTCCGCCGCCTGGTCGTCGGCCCCGCAAAGCCGGCACCACGTGCGTACGTCATCCTCGGAGGCGTTGATGACGCCGTGCTCCAGTTTGGAGACCTTTGTGAAGTGCCAACCGGCGCCTGCGGCAAGCGCTCTGCCCGTCAGGCCGGCGTCCTGCCGGATGTCCCTGAGCCTGACCCCCAGCGCTTCCCGGGCCTGACGGGCAGGTGTGCTCACGTCGTTGCAGGCCGGTACTCGGCGTACGGAACCGCACGCGGCCACAGGTCGTCACGGGTTGCCCGGTACAGGTTCAGCTGCTCTGGATCGTCCCCTACGGCGTAGCCGGCACCACGCCCATCCGGCTTGAACAGGCTGAGGACGAGCAGGTGGTCATCGAAGAGCCAGCAGTCCTCGGCGGGCAGGGTGTGTTCGGCTACCTGCGCACGCGGAAGATACCTGACTTCCTCGCCGGCCTCGATGTTGCCCGGGTCCAGCTCCATCGCCCAGCGCATGTAGTCCGACAGGGGCTCCGTCACGATGCGCAGCCGCTGAACCTGAGTCCCTGCCGACGTCACCTGGCTCATGAAGGACAGCCAGTCCTTCCGCCATGCGAAGTCGTCCGGTATGCCGCGCAGCCACAAGTCAAACGGAACGTCCTCGTCTTCGACGTGGTACGTGTCACGCAGCTCCAAATGCCACGCACGGGTGCCGGGGCGGAACATCGACCGAAACTCGGCACTGGTGATGGGCTTCATCGACTGCTGGCCACCAGATTCTGCATTTGGCGAGCCGGAACCTCGACACAGGTTTCGTGACTCGGGATGTCCATGAGAGCGAGAGCGGCCTCGTCGGTTACCCGCGCGCCCTGGATGATGTAGTTGCCTTCCGCGGTGACGTCGATGATGGGCGCCTCGATCCGGGTCACTTCCCCGTCGAGACCGTTCTTGGCCAAGTGGCGCATCAGTGGGGCGGGCACCTCAACGACTGTCTCCTGGTCTGTCTCTGAAGCGAGGATCGCGGGATCGGCAACCTTCCAGCCCTGAACCAGGTAGCTGTCTCGGTCCGTGGCGTACAGCGTGGGGGATTGCCCGCCCGTCGACTCCTTGCCCAAGAACGTTAACCGCATGCCCCTGCCTCCTAGCGATAGTTGCACGTTGTTGCCCGTCCGCTGATCGTGGGCCGCTGCGCGTGCAACGTCAAGGGATCGTCTTGGTCGGTTGCGGTGGGCATATGCGGCCGCAGTGGATGAATGCGACCGGCGAAGCTGGCCTACGCTGGGGGCGTGGCGCTGGGGCGTGCGTACATCGAGATCGTCGGGGACGTGAGAAAGTTCGCGCCGGACCTGAAACGCGGACTGAACTCGGCGCTGAAGGTCGGGGCGCTGAGCGGGATCGCCGCCAGCGCGACCGGCAGCCTGGTCGGCCTGGCCGGCGCGCTGGCGCAGGTCAGCGGCGCGGCGTTTGCCGTGCCCGCCGCGGCCGGCGTCTACGGCGCGGCGATGGCCGCGCTGCGGATCGCCACCTCGGGCTTCGGCGACGTCCTGAGTGCGGTCGCGGAGGGCGACGCGAAGGCGTTCGACAAGGCGCTGGAGAACCTGTCGCCGCAGGCGCAGAAGCTGGCCCGCGAGTTCAAAGCGGTGCAGCCGGCCATCGAGGCCGTGCGGACGGCGACGCAGGACGCGTTCTCCGCGCCGATGATCGGGCAGGTCCAGCAGACCGCCGCGGTGCTGGCCGGGCCGCTGCGGTCCGGCCTGGCCGACGTCGCCGCCGAGTACGGGCTGGTGGCGCGGCGGGCGTTGGAGTTCGCCCGCGAGGGCGCCACCGTGTCGGTGCTGCGCGGGGTGCTGATGGGCGCGCGGGAGGCCGTGGCGAACCTCGCCGTGGCGGTGGGGCCGCTGCTGGCCGGGTTCCGCGACATAGCCGTGGTGGGCCTGCCGGCGGTGAGCCAGCTGTCCGGTGTGGCCGGCGGGCTGGGCGCGAAGTTCGGCGCGTGGCTGTCGGCGATGGCGCAGAGCGGCGCGGCCACCGCGGCGATCCAGACGGCGCTGGGCATCCTGCGGCAGCTCGGCCAGGTCGCGGCGAACGTCGGCGGGATCCTCCGCTCCGTCTTCGAGGCGGTCAGCCAGGCGGCGGGCGGCGGCGGGCTGCTCGGGAGCCTGGTGATGGCCACCGGCACGCTGCGGGATTTCTTCGCCTCGGCGGAGGGCGCGCAGGCGCTGCAAGGGGTGTTCACGGCGCTGGGCGCGGCGGCGGGCGGCCTGTCGCCGGTGCTGATGACGCTGCTGGGGATCATCGGCAAGTCGCTGGTGCCGGCACTGCTGCCGATCGTGCAGGCGGTCGTGCCGGCGTTGCAGGCCGTCGCGACGGCGCTGGGGCCGGCGATCGGCACGCTCGCCGCCGCCCTCGGCCCGGTGATCGGTGCCCTGTCGGTCGGCATCCAGGCCCTGGCCCCGTCGCTGGGCCCGATCGCGCAGGTCATCGCGCCGATCGCGCTGGCCCTCGCGCCGCTGCTGCCGGTCATCGGGCAGCTGGTGACCATGCTGATCGGCCCGCTGGCGACGGCGCTGAACGCGCTGGGCCCGCTGATCGGGCCGCTGGTCACCGCGCTGGCGCCGATCCTGCTCCAGGTCGGGCAGACGATCGCCGCGATCCTCGCGCCCGCCGCCGGGCAGCTCGCAGCGCTGTTCACGCAGATGGGCCCGGTGCTCGGCCAGCTCGTCGCCGCGCTGGGCAGCGCGCTCGCGCCGATCCTCTCGGTGCTCGGCCCGCTGGTCATGCAGATGGTGCAGTCGATGGCGCCGCTGCTGCCGACGATCCTGTCGCTGCTGCCGCCGCTGATCGAGATCGTGGTGGCGTTGACGCCGCTGATCCAGCTGGTGGCGCAGCTCGCCGTCGTGGCGGTCGCCCTGGTCGCGCCGCTGCTCAAGGTCGCGGCGCTGCTGTTGCAGTTCCTCGTGGCGGGCGCGGTCGCGCCGCTGATCTCGGCGATTGCGGGCGCGCTGACGTGGCTGCTGTCGCCGCTGACCGGCGTCGCCGAGTGGCTGGGCAAGGTCGCCGCCTGGCTGAACGGGATCGATTGGGGCGGCGTCGGCGCGGCGATCGGCGGGGCCTTCTCGTCGGCGTGGAACGCGGTGGTCGGGTTCTTCTCGTCGCTCGGCACCTGGTTCGCGGAGCTGCCGGGGAAGATCGGCTCGTTCCTGGCGAGCCTGCCGGGTCTGCTGTGGAACCTGTTCACGTCGGCGCTGGGCATGGCGCTCCAGGCCGTCGGCATGGGGATCGGGCTGCTGATCTTCTCGGTGACGCAGCTGCCCGGCATGGTCCTGAGCGGCATCGCGGCGCTGCCGGGCCTGCTGGCCGGGTTCTTCACCCGGCTGTGGGCCAGCGCCCGGTCGCTGACCACCGCGGGCGTCAACGCGGTGGTGTCGTTCGTGACCGGGCTGCCCGGCCGGATCATGTCGGGGCTGTCGCGGCTGCCGGGGATCATGGCCAGCGCGCTGTCGTCGGCGCTGAGCGCGGCGCGCAGCGCGGCGTCGAGCGGCGTGAGCGCCCTGGTGTCGTTCATCAGCAGCGTGCCGTCGCGCCTGGCGGGGCTGGCCGGGAAGTTCGTGTCCGCCGGCAAGAGCCTCATCAGCGGGTTCATGAACGGGTTGAAGAACGTCGGCGGGTTCATCGGCGACGTCGCCGGGTCGATCACGTCGGCGATCACGGGGTTCATCAACCGGGTCATCGGCAAGATCAACTCGGGTATCGCGTCGATCGACGCGAAGCTCCCCGGGTCGCTGCCTCGCATCCCGATGCTGGCCAACGGCGCGATCCTGCGACGGCCGACGCTGTTCGTCGGCGGCGAGGCCGGCGACGAGGTGGTGGTGCCGCTGACCCGGCCGCGCCGGGCGCGGGAGCTGGCCGAGCAGTCCGGGCTGATGCGGCTGCTCGGCGACGGCGGCGGCGGCGCGTCCGTGGTGTTCGGGCGCGACGCGATCCGCGTGACCTTCGAGGGTGTCGTGCCGACCAGGCAGGAGGCGCTGGACACCGGCCGGGCGGTCGGCGAAGGCGTGTTGGAGACGCTGGCCCGCAGGGACGTGGCCACGACAGTGAGGACGATCTGAGTGGGCGAGTACAACCCTGACCGGCCCTACGTGCTGGGGATGCAGTGGGCGCCGCTGGTGGCCGACGCGGTGCAGCTCGACACGGGCAGCGAGGTCGGCTACACGTTCCGGGCCCGCGCGACCCACGCGGCCGGCGGCGGGCTGCGGCGGGTCCGGCTGCAACTGGCGAGCCCGCCGCCGGGCCTGCCGGACCGCAAGGAGCTGCTGGTCAACCTGTACCCGGCGGACCGGGTGGCCGGCACCGGCCCGGTCCGCAAGCTGGTCATCCCCTGCGGGTCGGGGTCGCTGGTGAGCGGGGCGGCGCTGGTCGGGTCGTCGACGCCGAACGACGCGGTGAGCAACCCGGCGGACCCGCGGTACGTCGCGCTGACGGGGCCGAACGCGGCGGCCCGGTTCTGGTTCGAGACGACCTACAGCCCGACGACGCAGAAGCTGGCGGGGCGGCGGATCCTCGACGTGTCGGTGCTGTACGTGATCTCGGGCCCGTTCGCCGACCTGGCCCCGGCGGTGACCCTCGGCCTCGAGCGCCCGTCGGCCGGCGTCAACTGGATCATGGACGAGACGCTGAACGGGCCCGCCGAGCACAGCGCCGGTACGGCGGTCGGCCGGTCCCGGCTGGGCGAGCTGAACCCGTGGTGGGACACGACGGCGGCGCCGACGACGCAGCGCGGCCGGGCACCGTGGCAGCTGACGACGGCCAACGGGGTGTCCGGGCTGAACGCGCTGGCGGCGACCGGCGGCACGAACATCAACGTGCGGCTCCAGACCAGCGCGGCCGCCGTGGCGGCCGCGCAGTTCCGGGTGCACTACCTGGCGCTGGAGATCACCTACGGGGTGGAGAACCGGCTCGGCGGCGGCGGCCTCGACATTTCGCAGGGGCCGTCCACGATCGTCCCGACGGGGACCGCCGGCGTGACCGGGTTCTACTTCGACGTGCCGCTGCTCGGCGTCAGCGCGGCCGACGTGCCGCTCGTCGCCGGGCGGGAGTACGCGGTGACGGTCGGGCAGGCGTACGTGGGGCAGAAGTCGGTCGCGTCGCCGGTGCCGGTGAAGGTGGACCGGCTCGGGCCGGTCGAGCCGTACCCGGCGCACCGCGGCGTGCTGCTGCGCAAGACGCTGCGCGCCGGGCAGACGCCCACGGTGGAGACGGTCGAGGAGCTGCCGTCGCTCCTGCTGCTGACCGGCGCGGCAGCGCCGGGCAGCCCGGACCTGAGCAGCCACACCTACTTGAAGCAGGTCGTGGGCAGCGTGTCCAGGGCGACGACGGGGTGGAGCACCTTCCAGCACGTCGTCGAGGAGATCAGCGCCGATTGGGTGTGGGCCCGCTTCTACGCCCGGCACCTGCCCGGCACCCGGGACCCGCTGGAGCTGGCGCACGTCGACCCGGCGAACCTGGACGTGCGGCTGGGTCCGGTCGGGCGGATCACGGTCGAGGAGTTCGACGCGCTGCCGGAGATCGCCGACGGCTGGCGGGAGGTGACGGTCCGGCTGGACCCGCCGTACCTGTCCGACGGGGTGGGTGACATCACCTGGTGGGCGTGGACGAGCAACGCGGACCCGCAGGCGCCGTGGCAGGTGCTGGGCGCGGACGCCGACCCGGCCACCGACAACTACGGGGCCGCCGGCATCGGCGGCGCCGGTGCGACGACCTACGGCGACGGCGAGCTGGTGTACGGCGCCTACGACGGGCAGCGGGACCAAAGTTCGGACCTGACGCTGATGTTCGCGCAGGAGATGGACGCGGTGCTCGGCCTCGACGTGGAGCCGGCCGTGCAGCCGCTGACCGTCGTCGACGACCAGTGCAACCGGCCGGCGGTGAAGATCCCGACCGGGATCCGCTACCACCGGCTGTCGTGGCTGCCGGTCAACACGGCGGTGGTGGCCGGCTGGGGGCACTACGAGGTGCAGCGCCAGGACGACACGATGGCCGCCGACGAGTGGGAGACGATCGCCCGGGTGGCAGAGCCGTCCGTGACGGCGGTCGACGACTACGAGGCGCGGGTGGGCGTCGAGTCGCGGTACCGGATCAGGATGGTGCACCGCCTCGGCATCGACGGGCCGTGGTCGCCTCCGGTGGCGGCGACGATCGCCGCGCCGGGCGTGGAGGGCCGCATCGTCGACACCGGAGTGCTGATCCTGACCAGCAACCACAACCCGGCCGGGAACCTGGCGTACGTCGAGAACTTCGACCGGTCGTCGGTGGAGGAGTTCACGTTCCCCGAGGCGGGCCAGGTCGAGCTGCAGGAGATGTTCGACCGGGACTTCCGCACGGCGTTCCGGCCGCTGGAGCGCGGCGGCGTCGAGTTCACCCGGACGGTCCTGGTGAACCAGGCGGCGGTGCCGCCGGACACGATGGACCGCGGCTTCACCGACCTGCGGGACCTGGCATGGGACACGGTGCCGTACGTGTGCGTGCGGGACGAGCTGCACAACCGGTGGCTGTCGACGCTGCTGGTGCCGTCCGCGTCGGTGAAGCGCCGCAAGGCGGGGCAGCTCCAGCTGGCGCAGGTGCAGGTGGTGGAGGTGACCGCGACGCCGGCCCCGCTGGACGGCGGCCCCGCCGCGTGCGAGGGCCTGCGGCCGGAGGGTCAGGTGTCGTCGGTGACGGCGACGACGCCGGTCCCGGCGACCGGCCTCGCCCCGGCGGTGTTCCAGGAGCTGTTCCTCCAGCCCGTGGCGGCCGGGATGCCGCCGGGCTGGTCGATCATCGAGGGCGCGGCGGCGGACTTCTCGGTGGCCGCCGAGGCGGCGACGATCAACGTGGCCGGCGGGGCGTCGCGGGCGGCGCTCGTCGGCGCGGGCTGGGAGGACGTCGACGTCCTGGCGCGGTTCTCGTTCAACGCGGTGGCCACGGGCCAGCCGATCAACGGGTACCTGATCGGCCGGGCCACGGCCAACAACACGCACTACCGGGCGCGGCTGGCCGCGCAGACCGACGGCAAGCTCGGCGTGGCGATCGAGCGGATCGTGGGCGGCGCGCTGACGAGCGTCACGGCGCTGGCGACGGTGAAGGACCCCTTCGGCAACGCGCTGGCCTACCAGCCGGGGCCCTGGTACTGGATGCGGTTGCAGGTCCGCGACGCGGCGGTCCGGGTGGCGGTGTGGCCGGACGGGCAGGACATGGCCCGGTGGGAGCAGTCGGCGAAGGACACGGCCATCGCCGGCGTCGGGCAGATCGGTGTGCGGGGAGTGCTGACGGCCGGGAACACGAACGCGGCCCCGACGGTCAAGGTCGCCGACCTGTCGGTGACGCAGCCGCCGACGAACGACCTGGACCTGCGGGTGGAGCTGCGGCCGACCGGCGACCAGTGGACGGCGGAGCTGTCGCGCACCAACGACGACGGCGCGCTCGGCTGGAAGCTGACCGCGGGCTCGGCGCAGACCTGCCTCAACCTGTGGGGCGGGGCCGGGTTCACCGGCTGCGAGGACACGCGGGACCTGGTAGTGACCCGGCAGCGGCGGTGGCTGCGGGTGACGTACCGCAACGACGTCGGCGGGCAGGGCGTGACGCAGTTCTGGACCTCGGACGACGGGGTGGCGTGGCAGGCGCGCAGCACCACGTCGGCGCCGCCGGAGCCGCCGACCCTGGACCCGGGCCGGCTGGCGATCGTGCTGACCGGCGACGTGACGGTGGCCCGGGCCGAGGTGCGGCAGGGCATCGACGGGCCTGTGCTCGCCGGCCCCGCGTTCGAGGTGCAGGCGGCCGGCACGACGCAGTTCGCCGACCCGCAGGCGGGGAGGCGTGAGCGGGAACGGGAAGGTGCCGGGCCTGGCGGCGCCGGTGAAGGCGCTCGCCGAGGCGGTGCTGGAGAAGGCGGTCCGGCTCGGGCTGACGTGGCGGCTGCGGCCGGCGACGGTGACGAGCGTCGCCGGCGACGGCACGATCCGGGCGCTGCACGACGGCGACACCCAGGCGATCCGGGTGACGTCGATGATCGGCGCGGTGCCGGTGCGCTCCCGGGTGATGGTGCTCAAGACGCCCCCGGCGGGGAACCACATCGTCGGCCTGGTCGGCTCGCCGGGTGCGGGCGCGCCGACCGGGCCGGTGCAGACGTTCACCGCGGACGGCACGTTCACGGTGCCGGCCGGCGCGCGGTGGATCCGGGCGTACGGGGTCGGCGGTGGCGGTGGCGGCGGCGGTGTGGCCGGCGCGTCGGGCGGCAACGGCGCGGGCGGCGGCGGTGGCGCTGGCGGGTACTGCGAGAGCGTGTGGGCGGCGGCGGAGCTGCCGGCGCAGGTGGCGGTGACGGTCGGCGCGGCCGGGGCGGCAGGCGCGGCCGCCGCGGCGGGCGCCGGGAGCGGCGGGAATTCGAGCTTCGGCGGGTTGTGGGTTGCGGGCGGCGGCACAGGCGGCGGTGGGGTGGTGGCGAACGCGACGGACACCAGCGGCGGCCGGGGCGGCGGCGGCTCGGCGACCGGCGGGAACGTGCTGAACTCGATCGGCGCGGCCGGCGGCCCGGGCCGCACGCTCGACGGCCGGCACCTGTTCGCGGCGTTCGGCGGCGACTCGCGGCTCGGCGCGGGCGGGGCGGCCCCGGTGACGGTCAACGGCAACGGGAACAACGCGGGCGGACCCGGCGGTGGCGGTGGCGGCGCGATCGCGCAGGCGACGGGCCGGACGGGCGGTGCAGGCGGTCCCGGCCTGGTGGTCGTGGAGATCGTCTACTGACCGTCTGACCCCTTGGAAACAGCGCAGCCCCGGACCGCGAAATCCGGGGCTGTGCTGCGTTCACGTGGAGACACCAGCATAGCGGGCCGGGTCGACGGCGAGCAAAGCGCCGCGCCACCGTACATACAACATTGACGCAAGAGGCCGAGTCGGATACAATGTCTTTGTACGTATCGCCGCCCCTATCAGGAGGTTTGGAGTGGGCAAGGCATTGATCGTGGCCTGGGGCCACGAGTACGTGGACGAGGTGCTGGACGCCCTCGGTCCGGACGTGGAGGTCAACGTCGTGGTCGGCAAGCCGACCGTCGCGCAGTGGCGCGGTGCGCCGCTCGTCCTGGTCGACGCCCGGGTGCTGACCCTGGCGGCCGGGATGCCGGCGCACCCGCGGATGGTGGTCGTCGCACCGGAGAAGCTGGACGGTGACCGGCTGGCCGCCGCGTACCGCGGCTGGCAGGCCGACTACCCGGAGGTGCCGGTGTACCACCTGCCGACCGGCGCGCTGGCCGTCCGGCAGCTGGTCGCCGAGGCGGCCAAGGGGCAGGCGGCCGAGGTGCGCGTCGGTGTGGTCGGCGGCCACGGCGGCGCCGGAGCGACGACCCTGGCGGTGGCGCTGGCGCTGGTCGCGGCCGAGCGCGGGGGACGGGCGCTGCTCGTCGACGCGACCGGGCGCGGCGGCGTGGACGACCGGCTCGGCACCCCGGCCGAGTGGCTGCGGGTGGTCGACGAGCCGTTCAAGCCGCTGCGGCCGGTCGACCGGCACGCCGCCGACGTCAAGGTGGTCGACCTGGACCGGGCGCTGGAGGCCGGGCAGATCGAGGTGGCCCGCCAGTGCGACCTGGTGCTGCTGGTCGCCAACGTGCAGCGCAACGCGACGGCGACCCGGTGGGTCGCCGCCAAGCTGTCCGAGGCGGGCGTGCGGTGGGCGCTGGTGCCGACGTGGATGCACGACAAGGCGGGCCAGGAGCTGGCCGGCGAGTTCGGGGTGCGGTTCATGGACGAGGTGCCGCTGGAGCCGCCGTCGGTGTTCTCGGACGGGTGGGTGCACCTGCTGGACCGCTGCCCGCTCCTCGACCTGGCGCGCGACCTGCTGCGCGCCGCGCCGTACGCCGCCGCCCGGGTGGCGGCCTGACCGTCCCCGGCGGGTGCCGTACATTGACCTTGTATGGCATCCGGCCGTGGGAGGAGAGGAAAAGTGAAGGTGAACCAGGTGAAGCTGAGGGCGGTCACGCGGCAGATCGCGGCCGACCTGATGAAGCCGGGCCCGCTGGAGCTGCCGGTGATGGTCGGGCTCAAGGAGCTGGTCCGCATGTTCGGCGTGAAGGACAACACGCCGTACCAGTGGCGGTCCAAGGGGCAGCTGCCCAAGGAGGACGGCGAGGTCAGCAACAATCCGCAGTGGAAGCTGACCACGATCTACGCCTGGGCGGAGGAGACGGGCCGGAAGATCGTGTGGGACCCGTGGGACGTCCTGGAAGCCGACGACGAGGCGGCGTAGGTATGAGCAGCGTCGATCCCATTGCGGCCCTACACAGCGGGTGTAGGGTGCCGGAAAACGCGTCGACCCCGCCAGGCGGTCATCTGGCGGGGCCGAAGGTGAACCCGGAACGGAGAAGAACGGGTCGCACGCGCATCGTACGCCAGTTCGGGCGACGGTGCGCTGGCGGCGCTGCACAGAGAGGCCGCCTGCATGGTGGACCGCTGGACGGTCGAGCGCGCGGTGAGGCACGAGCTTTGCACGCTCGACCCTCCCGGCCGGCAGCTCGTCCTGACGCTGCTCACGTGGTCCGACGCGGCCACGGCGATCATCCCCGAGCAGTTCACGCCAAGCCTGACCGACCTGGAGAAGGGGACCGGGCTCGCCCGGTCCACGGTCGCGGCGTGGCTGAACAAGCTGGAGGGTCAGTGGGTGTGGCGCGATCGGCCGAGCGTGGCCGACGCGCGACGCAAGAAGGCCCGCACGGTGTACCGCTTGGGGGTGCCGCCGGAGCTGTTGCGGCGGCTCACCGAGCTGGGGGTAGTTGGTCCGCGTGCCGGACCAGCCGCGTCCGAATCGCCCGGGTCTGGTAGTCCGGTGAGCGGACCAGTGAAGGGCGCTTCTAGTCCGGGTCGCGGACTAGAACTAGTCCGCCAGGCGGACCGAGTTGGTCCGCCACACGGACGCAAGACATACAGGGAACAAGAAACGGTTGGGGTCCGCGCCGCGAGCGGAGTCGACCACCGTTACGTCGAGGGGCCGAATGGCTCCTGTGCCCATCCCGGGTGTAGGAAGTCGGCTCCGCTGCACGGGCCCGCGTTGCGGGCCGTGCCCGAGAAGGGAAGGAGAGTGATCGGGGAGTGAGAGTGCACCTCGCGCCGGTCGACGTCGCGCAGTGCGCGGCGTGCGGCGGCGTGCTCGTCGCCGCTGGCGACGACTGGCGGCACGAGGAGGCCACCGGCTGCACCGAGCTGGGCACGCCGGTGATCTGTCACCACAACGGCTGCGGGATGCCCGCCGCCATCGGGAGCGAGGCCTGCGGGCACTGCGCAGGCGCTTCTTCGTGGGCCGAGGGTGCCGGGTCGCAGTCCCCGACAGCGACCGTATAGAGTCTATGTAGGACGTTCGTTCACGTGGAAAGGGACGAAGGATGAGTTCACGATTCATGCCGGCCAGCCGCAAGAAGGCCAAGGCGCGGATCGCCCTCGCAGGGCCCAGCGGCGCGGGCAAGACGCTGACCGGCTTGAAGCTGCTCTACACGCTGACCGGCTCGGTGACCGTCGCCGATGGCGTCGAGCGGATCGCGTTCGTCGACACCGAGCGGGACTCGGCGGACAAGTACGCGGTGAACCCGGAGCTGCCGGGCGTCGGCGACATGACGCCCGAGGAGGCCGGCGGCTACGGGTTCTCGAAGATCAGCCCGGTGCGGTACGACCCGCGGCAGCTCGTCGAGCTGATCGACGAGGCGGCGGTGGCCGGGTTCACCGGCTTCATGCTGGACTCGGCGTCGCACTACTGGTTCGGGCCGGGCGGCATCCTGGAGCTGGTCGACCTGTTCGCCCGCAACCACGGCGGCCGGTCGATGGACGGCTGGAAGGACGTGCGCCCGATCGAGCGGGCGTACATCGAGGCGCTGATGAGCTTCCCCGGGCACGTCGTGGTGTGCCTCCGGTCGAAGCAGAGGTACGAGATCACCGAGGGCAGCGACGGCCGGAAGCAGGTGTCCAAGCTGGGCATGCAGCCCGACCAGCGCGACGGGCTGGAGTACGAGTTCGACCTGGTGGGCGACCTCGACCAGGGGCACTACCTGCGGGTGACGAAGAGCCGGTGCGACGCGCTGGCCGACGAGGTGATCCACAAGCCGGGCGCGGAGCTGGGCCACCAGCTGCTCGACTGGCTGGACAACGGCGAGCCGCCGAAGGACGTCGACTGGCCGAAGGCCCTCGCGGCGTGCTCGTCGCGGGAGGACCTGGCGGTGCTGTGGCAGCGGGTGCAGCGCCTCGGCAAGACGCAGAAGCTGCGGGAAGCCTTCAACCAGCGGGGCGCGGAGATCGCGGCCGCGCGGCGAGCGGCCGAGGCCCCGGGCACGCAACTCGACAGCGCGCTGAGCGAGGCGGCCGCCGCGCAGTCGGTCAACGGCCGGCAGCCGGAGACGGCGGGAGCGGGCCGGTGAGCGTGCAGCAGGCGGCCATGAAGGCGGCGGTGTTGAAGGCGCTGATGGACGAGGTGCGCAAGGTCTACGACCTGGCGCGGGCCGAGGCCGACGGCCAGCTGGTCGAGCTGAACGGCGAGCTGGGCGTGACGACGGTGCAGGTGAAGCTGCCGGGCTACGACGGCGCGGTGGCGCAGGTGACGCTCTCCGAGCCGAAGACGGGCTTCGTGGTCGACGAGGCCGGGTTCCTGGCCTGGTGCAAGCAGGAGCACCCGTCGGAGGTGACGGTGACGACCCCGGCGCCGGTCGAGTCGGTGCGGCCCGCCTGGAGGAAGGCGCTGCTCGGCCGGATGAAGGTCGAGCAGGACGGCACGGTGGTCGACGGCGAGACGGGCCGGGTCCTCGACTTCGTGGAGGTCGCGGAGCCGCCGCCGCCGTCGACGACGCTGACCTTCAAGAAGGGCGGCCGGGAGGAGGTGGCGCGGGCCTACCGGGACGGTCGGCTGGCGCTACCGGAGCTGCTGGCGCTGCCGGCGAGTCCGCAGGAGTGAGCGGGTGCGGGGCCGGGCGAGGGACGACCTTCGCCCGGCCCCGCGCCACATGGAGGCCGAGGAGGTGAGCGGTGGCGATCGACGCGCGGCTGGTCCGTGAGGGCCTGGTCGACGTGGAGGCGTTCGCCGCCGCCGCCGAGGCCGGCGCGGTCGGGGTGTGCGACGGGTGCGGCGGGCTGCTCGACGGCTCGGCGACCGAGGGCGGCGGCCTGGTGTGGCTGACGACCAGGTGCCGGGGCTGCGGGCGGGAGCGGACCGCGCCGGGCGGCCGGGCGCTGCCGCGCCCCGCTGGCCGGCGGCCGGGCCCGCCGGCGTGGCTGCTGGAGGCGGCGGCTGAGCTGGACGCGCGGCGGTTGGGGGAGCGGCCCGACTCGCGGCCTGTGTGACCCGCTACACGGCCCGATGCATACATAAAACCTGTACGCGGGACTGCCGTCGGCCTACAATGAAGTTGTATGTTCTGCCCCCCATCCTGCCTGTGAGGAGAAGCCGAGATGCTGAGCTACGAGGAGATCCTGGAGCGCGCCCTGCTGGCCGCCGCCGAGGAGATCGACCTGGAGATGGTCGCCGAGGAGGCGGGCGAGGAGCCGCTGACCGACAAGGACGGCGCGCCGGTCGAGATCGACGAGACGCTGAGCTTGGAGGCCGGCGGCTTCATGACGACCGACCGGGGCATCGTGCTGCGGCTGAGCGACGGCAGCCAGTTCACCGTCGAAATCAAGCGGTACCGCTGACCGAGCCGGGGGGGGCGCCCCCCGCGCGCCCGCCCCGACCCAA
>NZ_JAMWEG010000013.1 GCF_025460765.1 Micromonospora sp. MA102 | reverse complement strand
CGACACTTCGGATCAGCCACTTCCCGGACCCGCAACACCGACGCTACGCCGGCCCATCCGCTCCCGGAAGCGCACCTCTCCTAACGCCCTGAACCCGGTCTATTGACATAGAGGGGAGCCAGATGAGCACGCGTGACGCGAGCTAGGCGGGCACGGGCCGGCTGCGCCGGCCACCGGTGGTGCTCAGCATGCGCGCCGAGATGGCGATCCGCTTCGCCAGCCCGTAGGTCTTGATCGGGCTGCTGCTGACGGTCTCCTTGTAGAGCACGGCTGCCCGGCCGGTGAGCATCCACCGCCGAGGAGTGTCGTCGGCGTACGTAAATTGGATCACCGCGTCCTTGCGGCCGAGGCTGACCGGCTGGTGAATGTAGCCGAACCGGAATGGCTTGAGCTCCTTGCCGCGCAGCTGGCGGGCGATGTTCTCGGCGATGTGGGCGGCGGTCGGCAGGCCGCTTTGGCACGTGCCGTGGATGACGCCGTAGGCCTGCCGGATCGCGGCCGCATCCCCGATGGCATAGATCTCCGGGTGCGACACCGAGCGCAGGGTGGCGTCGGTCACGATCCGGCCGGTCTCGTCGGTAGCGATCCCGGCCTCGGCTGCCAGTGGCGCCACGCGCACCCCGGTGGTCCACAGGGTTCCGTAGCCCGGCACGAACTCGCCTCCGGCCAGCTCGACGCCGTCCGGCAGCACCTTGGCGACCTCGACACCGGCGCGGACGATCACGCCCAACCGGTCAAGCGACGCCCGCAGATAGGCGCGGGCCTTGGCGCCCATCATCGCGCCAGGCTCGCCCCGGCTCAGCAGCGTCACCTTGACGTTCGGGTAGGACTCGGCGATCTCGGCCGCCGCCTCGATCCCGGTCAGCCCACCCCCGCACACCAGGAAGGTGCCGCGGTCCGCCGCCTTGAGGTGCTCAGCCATGCGCTGTGCGCTTTGCGGGCTGTTGAGGGTGTAGGCGTGAGCGTCGGCTCCCGGGACGCGGGCGGTGTCGGTGGTGCTGCCGATCGCGTAGACCAGCGTGTGATAGTCCACGGCGACCTGCCCGCCTGCGGTAGACACGGTGACCGTGCGCGCGGCGGTGTCGATGCCGGTTGCCCAGCCCTGGACGAAGACGATTCCGGTGTCGGTCAACAGGTCCAGGATGCAGTACTCGCCGAGCTGCTGTCCGGTCGCGATCTGATGCATCCGCAGCCGCTCGGTGAACCTCTCTGACGGGTTGATCAGTGTCACGTGCACCCGGCCGCTGCCCCGGCGCGCCACGCCGAGAGCCGCCAGCATGCCGGTGTATCCGGCACCAATAACCACGATCCGCCTCTGCTGTGTGTTCGTCATGCCCCACGGACGAGACGGCGGCGCGGCGAGTGAGCTGCTGTGAGCGGCGTCACATTCTACCGACGGCGGTGAGCTTCTCCGGGTTACTGATCAGGTGGATCTCCCGGGCGCGCCCATCGACAAGGTGCAGCACGACGACCACCACCGGGGCTTCGGCGGAGTAGATGACAATGCCGGGGCCGCCATTGACCTCGGTCATGACCACGCGCGGCGACTCCGGCATGCGCCCGGCGAACGTGACGAGCGCCCGCGCCACCAGATCGATGCCGTCGATCGCCTTGCGGGGCGCGGGCGCGAGGCCGCCGCCGTCGCAGACCAGCCTGACGTCGGGCGCGAGCACCGCCATCAGGGCGATCAGGTCACCGCCGGCGCTGGCCGACATGAACGACTCGGTGACCTTGCGCCGCGTCGCTTGATCGGTGTCATAGCGCCGGCGGTGTTTGCTCACGTGCTGGCGCGCACGCATTGCCGTCTGGCGTACCGATTCCGGGCTCCGGTCGACGATGTCGGCGATCTCGTTGTGGGGGTAGCCGAACGCCTCATGCAGCACGAAAACCGCCCGCTCCAGCGGCGACAACGACTCCAGGATGAGCAGCATGGCCAGGGACACCGACTCGGCATTGGCCACATCGTCGGCGACATCGGGCGTGGTGAGAATCGGCTCGGGCAGCCACGGCCCGACATACGACTCGCGCCGGGCGGCCGCGCTGCGCAACCGGTCGATGGCCAGCCGAGTGGTCACCCGGACCAGGTAGCCCTCCGGGTCCTCGACCTGTCCTATGTCAACAGCGCTCCACCGCAGCCAGGCATCCTGCACCATGTCCTCGGCGTCGCTGAAGCGACCCAGCACCCGATAGGCGACGGCCATCAGGAGTGAGCGATGCTCGGCGAACACCGTGTCGTGCTGCACCCGGCCAGCATACGAAGTCGCCGCGTCGCCTCGATGCACTCGGCACGTCCGGATGCAGGCACCCGCGGTCTGGCTACCTTCCGTAACGAGCGCTTCGCGGCAGATCCGGATGCCGGAGTTGGTGGAGGATGGATGCATGATCGGTGATCGGTGGGGCGTGACTGACAGCGAGATATTGCGCTGCTATCCGTGCGACGACTTCGTCGTCTCACCCAGGCTGCAGGCGTGGCGGGGTGTGCGCGTCGAGGTGCCTGCCGAAGTGGTGTGGCCGTGGGTGGCGCAAGTGAGGCTTGCGCCATACTCCTATGACTGGATCGACAACCTTGGCCGCCGTTCACCTCGAGAGCTGGTAGGCCTTCCCGAGCCGCAAGTCGGAGAACGATTCACTACTGCTGGCGGGCGGGAGCTGGGCAGGATCGTCTCGGTCGACCCGGGGAAACAGGTGACCGCCACCATCATGGGCGCCTTCATGTCCTACGTCCTCGTGCCCCAGGAGCACACCACCCGCTTGCTGCTCAAGGTCGTCATGCAGACCACCCGCCGGGTCGCCCTCGGGCTGTCCGTCGGCGACCTGATCATGGCTCGACGTCAGCTACTGAACCTGAAGCAACTCGCCGAGCACCACCACCGCGGCATGGCCGAGAATTGAGGATCAGCCCTCATCGGCATGACCGAGCGCCTCGCGGCATGTGCGGGCACCACTGCCTTGGGCCCGGAGGTACTACGTTTGGAGGCCGGCCTGCCCAACGCGGCGCCGGTACCGCGTCACTGAACCCCGGGGTGGCAGTACCGTTCGAGTCGGGCCAGGCTCCGGGGAGCCCGCTCATGGTGAGTGGGCTCCCGAAAATGGCCCAGCCGGGCTCCAACCCTTGAACTGCTACCGCGCGGTCGGCGCAGTGAGCGGATGCGATGGTCGGCGGTCGCCCGGCAACGGGGGGAGGCGGGGTCGGCAACTGGGGTTTGACCAGCACTCACTCTGCTGCCGCCGGGTCATTGTCTGGGCCTGTCACGCCTGCAAGTTCCGTTAGTCGGCGTTCGAGGAAGCGGCGTTCAGCTCCATCGGCGGTGAGTTTCCTCGCACGTCGATAGGCGTCGCGCGCCTCATCGGTGCGCCGGAGCCGTCGCAGCAGCTCGGCCCTGGTTGAGTGCAGATAGTGGAAGTCGTCCAGACCGAGTCCGTCGATGATACGCAGACCGGCCTGTGGTCCTTCCGTCTCGGCGACGGCGATGGCACGGTTCAGCTCGACGACCGGCGAGGCGGTCAGGCGGGCGAGCTCGCCGTACAGGGCGGCGATCTGCGCCCAGTCGCACGGCGTCTCGGCGTGCAGCGAGGCGATCGCAGCCTGCAGGACGTAGGGCCCGCGGCCGCCCAAAGCGATCGCCTGGTCGAGTTCGGCGCATCCCCGGGCGATCTGCGTGGTGTTCCACCGGTCCGGGTCCTGATCTTCCAGCAGCACCAGTTCGCCGTCGTTGAACCGCGTCTCGCGGCGGGAGTCGTGCAAGAGCATCATCGCCAGAAGCCCGCGAACCTCGGGGTCGTCAGGAAGCAGTTCGGTCAGTGCACGTCCCAGCCAGATCGCCTCGGCCGCGAGCTCGTCGCGCGAAGCTGTCCGCCCGGGCCCGCGTGTTCGCCACCGGCCAGGGCCGCAAGACCGACCCGGTCGATGCCCGCAGCGTCGCCGTGGTCGCCTTGCGCACCGAAGGTCTGCGGCAGGTCGTCACCGACGACACCACGGTCGCGTTACGGCTGCTGGTCGACCGCCGTGACCAGCTCGGCCGGCCCCGCACCGACGTGGTCTCCCGGTTGCATCACCCGCTCCTCGAGTTGGTGCCCGGCGGCGCGAAGAAGGACCCAGGCGGTGAGCGTGCTCATCTCGGCAGATCCGCGCACTCGGCGACCGACACGGGGACTGTCCGGTCCCCAGCCCCGGCCGCGTACGGGGCTCAGTCGCCGACGGCGCGGACGAGGAGCCGGTGCAGGGTGGTGAGTCCTCCTCAGAGTCGGCGTGCGGTGGGACGCCACGCCCAGGACAGCATGGCCAGTCCTGCGAACATTGCCGGAGCGATGAGGTTGCCCAGGGCCTGGTGCATGGCGACGTGGGAAGCGGCCGCACCAACCATGTTGATCATTACGCCGGCGTAGGCCCACTCCTTGAGCCGACGCAGCCGGGGCGCCAGCAGCACCACGGCTGCGATGAGCTTCGCGGTGCCCATGATGGTGGCCAGGTAGCCGGGGTAGCCCAGGCCGATCATCACGGGATAGAAGGGCGGCGCCCGGAGCAGGTCCATCGCGCCGCCGACCGCACACTCGCCCACCACGACTGCGGTGACTAGCCAGTAGGCACCGGTGCGGTAGCGGGGTCGCGCGGCAGGTGACGGGGCGCCCGGCCCGTTAGTCACCATTCCGACCCGGTGGCTCCGCCGCCGGGCCCGGACGCAGCGGCTGTCGCACGTACCATCGGGCTCTCCGATCGATACGGATCCGTTTTCTTATAGTGAGTACGGTACCGTTTCGATCGAGGTGAGGCAATGGACAACGGTCCTCGATCCGACGGCGATCCCCGGGAGCCGATCTCCCGCGGCGCGGGCGCCCGGCAACGGGTGCTCCAGGCCGCCCTGCAGGTGCTCGACGAGCACGGCCTGGCTGGTTTCACCATGGAGGCCGTCGCCCGGCGCGCCAGCGCGAGCAAGGCCACCGTCTACCGCCACTGGCCCACCGCCGGCGCGCTCCTGGTCGACGCCATGGACGCCACCTTCCAGCCCTTCCCCGTGCCGGACACCGGCCGTGTGGAGACCGACGTCGCCCAGCTCCTCACCGCCTTCGTCACCCTGCTCGACCGCACCCCGTTCCCGCGCCTGCTCGCCGCCTTCATCGACGCCGCCGAACGCGACCCCACCCTCGCGACCCTCCACGCCGACCTGACCCGGCGCCGCCGCGAACCGCTGCTCGTCGCGTTGACCCGCGCCCGCGAACGCGGCCAACTGCCCCACCACCTCGACCCGGAGCTCTCCATCGACCTGCTCACGAGCCCGTTCTTCTACCGGCGCTTGGTCGCCCACCAGCCCATCCCCCCACGGCTGGTCAACGACGTCATCGCCCACGTGCTCGGCACCGGCGGCCGGCTTCCCGACACGCCGTGACATTGCGTAACGCGCGGATCGCGGCATGACCGGATGTTCGATAGATGTCGAAGTTGGTGAATGACCCCCGGACCGGCAGGAGTGGACACCCGGCAGACGTGATTGAGTGTGTACGTGGCGCTCTATCCTGTGGGTGACCTGTGAGGGCACCGGGAGGCTTGCGGGCCGGGGGCTGAGCGTTGGCGCCGTGAGTGTTCCGGTAGATCGGCTCGCGGAGTCGTGCGTTGAGAGGGGCGGTCGCTTACCGGACCCAGCCGGGAGAGTGCGTGGTCGTTCGGGCCTCGGCTGGCGGCGCCTGTACGGGCCGACCGTCGTACTGGGTTGACAGGACGATGTGTGAGTTCATCTCGCCGTGCTCGCCGAGGCGTTCGAGTAGCCCTTCCAGGTGCGGCATCGACGCCACGCGTACCTTCAGCATGGTGCAGGAGTTGCCGCTCAACTTGTGCACCTCCACGACCTCAGGAAAGTCATCGGCGCCCGTGGTCTTGAGTAGGCAGCGGCCGAGCGCGCAGCGCAGTTGAACGAACGCGGTCAGCGAAAGGCCAGCCCGGGCCGGGTCGATCCGGGCCTGGTAGCCGGCGATCACCCCGGCTTCTTCGAGCCGGCGCACCCGCTCGGCGACCGCGGGCGATGACATGTTCACGAGGCGCCCGAGCTGGTTGTAGGACAGCCGTCCGTCGCGCTGCAGCTCGGCAATGATGCGCCAGTCCGTCTGATCCAGCAGTCTGCTCATACGGCAAGCGTTCCGCGTCTTTGCCTTGCAATCAACAGCCAATCGCACCCGATCAGTGCTCATGGCCCATGTAGCTGAACCGCGGACCTTCCTAACGTAGGCGCATGCTCATCACCTCGCCGCCGCATGCTCGAATGACAACGCGTGGGCGCGCCACGGCCACGCTCTTCGCCACCGCCGCCCTGATGAACGCCGCCATGGCAGCCGCCAGCCCAGTGAGCACGATCGTCGCCGCGGATCGGCTCAGTGCCGTCTGGGGCGGCGTTCCGAACACGGCAGGCATCGTCGGTACCGGAATCGGCGCCATTGTCTTGACCCGGGCGACAAACCGCTGGGGCTGGCGGGCCAGCCTCGCGCTGGGGTATGTGGCGGCGACGGTGGGCGGAGCACTCGCGATCCCCGCCGTTGCTGGCAGCGACATCACCATTTTGAGCATCGGGATGCTGCTGCTCGGGCTCGGCAACGCCGGTGCGCTGCTGTCGCGCTACGCCGCCGCCGACCTCTACCCCGTGCAGCGGCGGGGATCCGCGATCGGCACCGTGGTTTGGGCCGGCGCCGTCGGTGCGGTTGGCGGGCCGTTGCTACTCGCGCCGGTGAGCGTCACCGCAAGCCACCTGGGCTGGGTTGCACTGTCCGGCCCGTTCCTGTTCGCGTCGCTGGCGAGCGCGCTCGCCGCCACCGCGTTGTTCGCGCTACCGGTTCGCCAGCCGGAGCCGGTGCAGTCGCGCGTCCCTCTGCGCGACCTGGTGCGGACCCCGACGGCCCGGTCGGCGCTGGCCGTCATGGCCACCGGACAGGTGGTCATGGTCGCGGTCATGACCGCGGCGCCGCTGGACATGCACCTACACCACCAGGGGCTGGGCGAAGTCGGCATGGCCCTGTCCGCACACACGCTGGGCATGTTCGCACTGTCACCGCTAACGGGATGGCTGCTCGATCGGGTCGGCTCCCGACCCGTCATGTTCGCCGGACTGCTCACCCTCGCGATCGCGACCGCGCTGGCCGCGACCACGCCGCACAGCCAGGCTCTTCTGCATGTCGCGGCGTTGTTCCTGCTGGGCTACGGCTGGAATCTCTGCTTCATCGGCGGCAGCGGCAGGCTGGCCAGCGGCCTACCAGCGGCGGAGCGGGCGCAGGTGGAAGGCGCCGTCGACGCGGCAGTGTGGGCAGTCGCGGCCACAGCGAGCCTGGCTTCCACCGCCGTCCTGTCCACCGGCGGGTACACGCTACTCGCCGGGCTGGCGGGCTCACTCGTGGCGCTACCAGCGGTCGCGCTTCTCAACCGGAAATAGTCGAGCATCACCAGCAACCAGGAGGATGACGTCGTGGCGAACTGGCAGGAGATCGAGAAGGATGCCCCGGACTTCGCGGCGCGCGTCCGCGCCAGGTTCGCGATGGGTATGAACAAGACCATCGCGACCCTGCGCAAGGACGGTTCACCCCGCATCAGCGCCTCGGAATTGCAGTTCGACGACGGGGAGGTGACCCTCGGGATGATGGGCGGCTCGATGAAGCTGCTCGACGTGCGCCGCGACCCTCGCATCGCCGTACACAGCCCGACGGTCGAACCGCCCGGGGACGATGCGGACGGATGGCCAGGAGACGCGAAACTCGCCGGCACCGCCGCACAGGTCGACCCACCAGCCGACAACCCTCACCAAGGCGCCGGGTTCTTCAAACTCAACATCACCGAAGTCGTGCTGACCTACGTTGGTACCCCCGCGGACCACCTCGTGATCGGGTCGTGGCATCCCGGACGGGGCCACCAACGCCGGACCCGTACCTGACCCTGCCCCGACCGGCACCGACCGTGGGGTTGCAGCCGCCCCAACGGACGCGCCCCGACGCCCGCTCATCGGCAGATCAGGATGCCGAGCGGTGGCGGCCGCCGTCACGCTCCGCCACGCGCGGATCGCGGCAGATCCGGATGTTTCGTGGCAGTCGCGACCTCGGCTGCTCCCTGCACGAATACCCCCGTGACCGAGGAACGAGCGCCCTATATGAGAGTGCGCAGGTAACGGCCAGGCATCTCGGCGTGAGCGCAGAAGGTGCTGTCCGTTGGGGGATCCGTGTGCGGATCAGACTAGGCCGGACAGCAGCGCGGCAACCTCATCGGCGAGCGCGACGTCCGGAGTACCCGGCAGGGAGAACGCCGATTCGAGCGTGGCCGAAAGCAACCGCGCCCGCTCGTCGCGCGTACCCGTTGAACCGCCCGTGCGCTCGGCGTAGATGAAGCCCTCGAACACGGACTGGAAGGCGTAGGTCAGCTCCGGCGTCGCCAGATCTGTACGCACCAGGCGTCGCGCGGCCAGAACGTCTACATAGGACGCCATCACTCTGTTGTGCCGGCCGCCGTCGTAGCCGGCATCGGAGCCGACGAGCTTGCCCCACATCTGCACGTCGCCGATCACCATGCCGTACAGCAGCGGGCGGCGCAGGATCGCCAGGAAGAACTCCGCGGCGAAACGGTGCAGCAGCGCGACGGCGGGGTCGGCGCGCAGGGCGGTCACCATGTCGGCGATCGCGCCGCGTACCTCGCGGGCGAACACGGCAGCGAACAGCTCCTCGCGCGTCTTCCAATGCAGGTAGACAGTGCCTTTGCCGATGCCGGCGGCGCCGGCGACGTCGTCGATGGTGACGCGGCGGTAGCCGTGCCGGACCAGCATGTCGGCGGCGACATCGAGGATCTTCGTCTCGCGATCGGTGCGGGCAGTCACACCAACATTCTAACACTTGACCGAATTTCAAATCTGGTCATACAGTCAAGACGTGACTGCGAAGACGGTACTCATCTCCGGCGCCGGCGTGGCCGGCCCGACCCTCGCGTACTGGCTCGCCCGCAACGGATTCGCGCCGACGATCGTCGAGCGCGCCGCCGGCCAGCGCTCCAGCGGCAACCCCGTCGACGTACGCGGACCGGCATTCCCCATCGCCGAGAAGATGGGGCTGCTCCCCCAGCTGCGTGCGGCCGCGACGGCGACGACCGGGCTCGCCTTCGTGGACGCACAGGGACGGCGCAAGAGCCGCGTCGACCTGTCGGTCAACCGGGCCACCGAGGTCGAGGTGCCCCGGGCCGACCTGGCCGCGATCATCACCGACGCCGTGACCGGTAGCGCCGAGTTCATCTACAGCGACTCCATCTCAGCCCTCACCCAGGACGGCCTCGGCGTCGACGTCACCTTCGAACGGGGTGAACCGCGGCGGTTCGACCTGGTCATCGGCACCGACGGACAGCATTCGATGGTCCGGAGGCTCGCCTGGGGACCGGAGACGGACTTCGTCAGGCACCGCGGGCTCTACGTGGCAACCCTGCCCGTCGAGCCCGAGCTCAATCCGACGACCGACGTGCTGCTCTACGGCATGCCCGGCCGCCTCGCCTCCGTCCATCCGGTACGCGGCGACGGCGGCATCGCGGCGTTCATCTGGCGCAGCAAACCCGTGCCCGGCTACGACTACCGCGACACCGCCCAGCACAAGCGCACCGTCGAGCAGGCGTACGCGGGCGGCGGCTGGATCGTGCCCGAGCTGATCGAGCGCGTACGCGATGCCAGAGACCTCTACTTCGATGCCGTCAGCCAGGTACGCCTCAACACCTGGTCCCAGGGGCGCATTGGGCTGCTCGGCGACGCCGCATCCTCGGTGTCACTGTTCGGCGACGGGTCGAGCCTGGCGATGGCGGGGGCGTACACGCTCGCGCGGACGCTGGCCGAGCACCGCAACGACCTCGGGCAGGGCCTTAAGGCCTACGAGCACGAGCACCGCAAGCTCATTGCACCCAAGCAGAACGGGTTCGCCACGGCCGCCACGCTCATGGTGCCGGCCACCCGGTTCGGGGTGGCCCTGCGCGACAACGGCGCCCGCCTGGTCACAGGCTGGCAGCGGCTGAAGGCCAGCGCAAGGTAAGATCAATTCACGGAGCACCCGCTGTTCGAAGACCGTTCGATCAACGAACAGCGCCAACAAGACATCCCGTCGCAAAGCGACGCGCGCCGTGAAGTTGCCCGGTCACCGTTCCCTCGACGGGCAATTTGATCAACATCCGGACATCGGCAGTTTCGGATGTGCGCCACCACCGGAACCTCCAACGCGCGACCAGCGGCAGGTCCGGACGCACAGGCGGCGACGTCAAGACGTCAGCGTAGATTCGGCGCGTGCTGGAGGCGTGGGGGCTGACCCTGACTACGGACATCGCGCGGCAAGTCAGGCAATGGCGGGCTGGAGGCTACACATGGCGCGCCATCGCTGCCTGCGCCGACGACGCCTGGGGCACCGACTCCCGCGGCAACCAACTGTTCGGCGAAGACTTGTGCCTGGAGAGCGCGCGGCTGCTCGGCGAGAATCCGAACGCCGATCCCTGGAACTGACCCGGTTGACGATTATCCCTCGACCGACGCCCGCTGTGACCGCTTGATCTGGTCCGCCTGCGCGCGCACTGTCATCGGCATGAGCGCGCTCATCGCGGCTATGAGAGCGCGCTGGATCATGGGCGATCGGCATGACGTACCGTCTGGTGATGGCCTACGCGGGCTCCCGGACCATGAATGTCGGAACCTGGTTGCTGCCCGAGGACGAAGACGCGTTCGACCTGGCGTTGCGCGACACGTTCCCTGGCGCCGCGTGGCAATGCTCGCAACCGGGACCGCTGGGACTTCACCCAGTCCACCTGCACGGCTCGCTGGCAAACGCGATGGCCTGCGGCGGCCGGGGAACTCAGGCGTTCCTGCACCTGCCGATCGGCGCAAGCCTGCCATCAACCGTCACGCTTGCCGACGGCGTCACACTGCCAGACGGACCGCCGGTCGCTGCCATTGTTCAACTCCTGCGCTCGACGCGTCGGCATGACCTCGGCGGTACGTACTGCGATCACGACGCCGGGTATCAGCACCCGGAAGGCGGTGCATACTTTGACGCCGGCAGGCTGGCCGTTCGCTGGTTTGACGACGAAGTCGGTTCCGACACCCACCAGGTCCTCATGCGGCAAACAAGGGTGGTCCGGTCGATGCTGATAGCCACCACTCGTCCGGCTCGCATCAAAGATCAGAACGGCAGACGGCTGACTGGCTACCGCATCGGTCCGGCCGCTCAGGCGATGGCCGAAGCGACGGGCACCCTTCTCGGGCGCAGTGGATCGCAGCGGTTCCAGCTCGGCTGAACTTGCCGCGCTCTCGACGTCAGGCAACGCACTCAACTCGGCATGACCGAGCGGATCGCGGCAGATCAGTGCACGTGACCTTGGTCGACGCCGGACCAGAGTGTCGACCAAACAGGGCGGGCCGGATCTGCCGGGGCATTAGGTCACCTTTCGGGCAGCCCCCGGCGGCGATCCGCCCGTCCACCTTGGCCCGGGGGTGCCGTTTGAGCTTTGACCTGTGGCGCCCGGGACTCGCACCCCCGCGACGAGACGGCGTACGACCTCGGGATCGCCGATGATGGCGGCGCCGGCCGCTACGAGCCCGGCGAGGTCGTCGCTGCCGAAGGCGGCGAGGAGGGCATCCGTCGTGGTGATCAGGACGGCGTGCGGCTCTTCGGGCGGCTCGTGGGCGACCTCGACGCCGGCGGGCGTGAGGCGGACGCCGAACACCCCGGCAGGACCGTGGTCGCGAAGTTCGATCCGGAGCGTCACCCCGGGCTGCTCCGGCGTCGACACGAAGAAGGTGCGGATGCTCAGCATGGCGCTGTCCACGCTCACGAAGACCTGTTCCGCGGTCGGCGGCGCGGCCAGCGCCCAGGTGCCCAGCGCGATCACGATCGGCTCAAGGCCCCGACCCCACGTGGTCAGCTCGTAGACCCGCACGTTGCCTGGTGGAGGCAGCTGCCGACGGCGTACGACGCCCGCGTCGGCCAGCTCGCGCAGCCGGTCGGACAGTGCGTTCGGGCTGGCGGTCGGGAGCGCCTGCTGGAGGTCGGTGAACCGTTTCGCCCCGAGCAGCAGCTCGCGCACCACGAGCAGCGACCACCGCTCCCCCACGATGTCGAGACCGCGCGCGACACCGCACGCCTGCCGATAACCCCGCTGAGTCGGCACCGAAAACCTCCCTACGCCTTGTCCGGAACCGCGCCGCCCGTTCGTCACACTGGTGAGTTCAAGAATTCTTACTTGCTCGATCCTAGCAGTCACTATTACGCTCATAGCGACTGATCCGAGGAGGAACCCATGACCACCCCAGCGACACCCCCGATCACCGACCGCGAGACCTGGCAGAAACAACTCGACGAACTCCGGCTCCGCGAGAAGTCGCACACCCGTGAGGGCGATGCCATCGCCGCGGCCCGCCGGCGGCTGCCGATGGTCGAGGTCGACCCGACCACCCCCCTCGTCGGCGCCGACGGCCCGACACCCCTGCTTGACGTCTTCGAGGGCAGGACCCAGCTGTTCGCGTCGTACCACATGTGGCACACGGGCAGGCCGGCCGGCGACCAGTGCGAGGGCTGCACGTTCTTCACCGGTCAGGTGCTCGAGCTGTCCTACCTGCACTCGCGCGACATCACGTTCGCGGTCTTCTGCCAGGGGCCGTTCGAGGAAACCTCGCGCTACCGCGACTTCATGGGCTGGCAGGCGCCCTGGTACTCCGTGCCCGCGGAGTCGCTCGACTCCCTCGTCGCCGGGCGCGCGTTCGGAATGAAGGCGTGCTACCTGCGCCAGGGCGACCGGGTGTTCGAAACCTACTGGACCACCGGGCGGGGCGTCGAGGCGATGGCACCGTCGTACGGGATGCTCGACATGACCGTCTACGGTCGCCAGGAGGACTGGGAGGACTCGCCGGAAGGTTGGCCGCGGCGCTTCCGGACCGACGGCGACCAGTTCCGACTCGACGGCCGGCCAACCTCCCAGTGGTCGCGCCTCGCCGCCGGCCATGACGACGACCTGGGCGCCACCGAGCCCACCGGCAGCGCGCACCAGTGCTGCCACTGAGGTTCGGCGCCTGCCGGAGGCCCCGCCACCGTTCGTGGGGCCGATGATCGGCATTGCCCCCCTCCGATGGCTGCTGACAGTGGCGTTCGGAGGGGCGGCCGCCTTTCACCTGCTCCGGTGCCTTCGCCCACCCGCTGCGTGGCTCTGTCCGGTGGCGGAGCATCGACTCTCCGAGATGTTGCACCTGGTCATGGGCCTATCGATGATCGCGATGATCTGGCCGTGGGGCGCGGCGGTCCCGGCAGCAGCCTGGATTGCCATTTTCATGATGTCGACGGGGTGGTTCGCGGTGCGGGCGGTGTGGACGCCGCGCGGTCGTGCCCACCCGGTCTTCTTCGCCACCGCCACAGGGACCATGGTGTGGATGGGTGCCTCGACACCGGGGGACGCCTCCGCCGGCGGTCACAGTGGTATGGACATGGCCAGGATGGGTCATGCGCCGGTCGGATGCGCCGGATGGGCCAGTGCGCTGCTCGGGGGCTACCTGGTACTCGCCGCATTCTGGTGGGTTGGCCGCGGGATGCACATCGGTGGACTGCCCACGGCGACGACGAACGCGGTGGCGTGTCCGCTGGACTGGTCGGCACTGTGCCACGGCCTGATGAGCGCGGGTATGGGCATCGCCCTGCTCGCGATGGCGTAAACGATGGGCGCCAGGCGGGATGCTCGTCGCCGGGTGAACTTCGGTTGAGATCAAAAGGAACATGCCAAGATCGGGCATCCACTCTTCGACAGAAGCGGATAACTGGCACGCCAGTCGTCACGGAAAGTCGGCGGGTACGTATCCGCAAGGTTGCATTCGGCCCTGTGAAGAAGTGTCGTGTTAGGGAGGTTCAGAAATGACGGTGGCAGTCGACGCCGAGATCACCGCGTTGATGCAGTGCCTCCAGAGGCAGCGAAACCACGTGCTGGGTGCCGTGGAAGGACTGAGCGATGAGGCGCTGCGGCGCCCCGTGCTGCCCTCTGGGTGGAGCTGCCTGGGGATGGTGCAGCACCTCGCGCTGTCGGTGGAGCGTTTGTGGTTCCGCGCTGTTGTGGCCGGCGACCCGGAGGTCATCGACATGGTCGGCAGCCAAGACAGCCCATGGCAGGTAGCCCCGGGACTGCCGGCCGGCGATGTCCTTGACTGCTATCGCCATGAGGCCTCTCTGGCCGATGCCGTCATCGCCGCCTCATCTGCCGATGCCGACCTGGCCTGGTGGCCCTTCCCAGGGAGTGAGTGGCGCCTGCACAATCTTCGGGACGTCCTGCTCCATGTGATCACCGAGACCGCCTGCCACGCCGGACACCTCGACGCGGTTCGCGAGCTCATCGACGGGCAACAGTGGCTGGTGAACACCTGACCAGTAGGCCTGGCGCCGCATTTCGACTCCCGTGCGGCCGAACCCTGGTTGCGCCATTCCGGTCCCCCATGTCAGACCTGGCGACCACTCTGACGGCCAACCGGATCTGCCGCGAATCGCGCGCTCGATGCGACGCCGGAGCGATCATGTCAAGCGTCAACCGAGGCCGCCGTGTCACCATCAACCGGAGTCGGACACGTGCCGGGCTCCACTTGATCCGTTACACATCGACTTCACTTGAAGGGTGACAGTTGGCCGGCTCTCTCCGAGCTCGGCTGTCACGGTGCGTAACTGGCGTGCCGCCTATCGCTGGGGCATGCGATCCTCGACGCCGGTCGAGACGCGCGATCAGCGGCAGATCCGGATACGTGACCTTGGGCAAATCCGCACGGCGGCGGTGGCAACAGCCGTGACCGTGATATCCGGGCCGTAGATCAGACCGGTCAGGCGGCCCGTTCGCTGGCGGGCGACCGGTGGCCTCCGTGGCACGCGACCAACGCATCTGCCACGATTTCAGCGTCAGCGTCCGCAACGTCCGCTGGGTACTCCGGTAGCAGGTCGTCCCAGACGACCAGCCACGACCCCCACAATTGGGCCTGTCCTTCGGGCCGAGCGAAGAACCAGACGTGCAGGTGGGCGCCACCATCTCCGATGCGGTAGACGTGGGCCCGCGAGATGTGCGGCAGTGCCTGCATGTGGCGGACGATGCGAGTGCTCAACAGGCCCAGTTCGGCGGCCATTTCGTCAGGTAGATCCGCCATGTCGTAGTGATCGCGCGGATGCAGCATGAGCACCAGCGGGACGCCCACTCCCGCAATCCGGACCAGCCGCCAGTGATCGTTGAACCAGATCCCTTCGTCCCGGTCGCGGCAGGCGTTGCAGTCCGACGGATCCTCACCGTGCCGCGCAGGCTCCGGGAGTACCGGCGGGCGCAACGGCGCTACGCGCAGTCCGTCCGGCTCGAACGGACTGATCTCCCATCCCGTCATGCGTGCCAACGGGAGCCGCCGCTCGCTGTCCGCGACGGCGACTGCGTGGTCATAGAACTCGTCCGGTCGTAAGGCCATGCGGCGAAGACTAGTACGACAAGATCCCAAGTGATCGATAGCCCCGTCGTGGCTGCCAGGCACCGCCCGATGGTCTCGTACTCAATGGTCCGGATGGCCCCTAAGCATCCGCTCGTCGACACGTCCGCGCGTCACCACTCGTGGACAGCCGACCGCGCTCCGTGACGCGGTCTGCGGCATGTCCAGATGTCAGCGACGATAAGGCGACCGCTCGTATGGGGAAGTGATGACAACACCACCAACTCTGTTCCTGACCGTCGGGCTGCCAGGCACCGGGAAGACCACAGAGGCACGGCGCGTAGAGGTCGAGGAGAGGGCCCTTCGTCTGACGAAGGACGAGTGGGTAAAGGCCCTCTACGGGTTGGCGAACCCGCCATCGGCTTCGGACGTTATCGAAGGACGGCTCATCGAGATCGCGCTGCGCGCGCTCGAACTCGGAGTCAACGTTGTCATCGACTTCGGCCTCTGGGGCCGAGATGAGCGCTCGGCTCTACGAAAGGCAGCAGCCGACCTCGGTGCGGCGGTGAAGGTGCTGTACTTCCAACTCACACCGACCGAGCAGCGGCAACGACTTGACCGACGGCAAGCCGAAGAGCCGCACACGACCTGGCACATGTCCGACGAGGAACTCGCCACGTGGGCTGCCATCATGAGCATCCCGACGCCAGGGGAACTAGACGGCAGTGAACCTGTCGATGACCCACCGGCCGGATTTGCGACATGGGACGAGTGGCGCGAGCACCGCTGGCCTGCCTCGATCTCCTAAGACCAGGTTCCCCCACTACCGCTCATCGGCAGACCAGGATGCCGAGCGGTGGCGGCCGCCGTCACGCTCCGCCACGCGCGGATCGCGGCCAGATCGGGCGTTCTGGTGGATCATCGGAGCATGGTCGGACCGGCTCCATCGATGGCCCACGTCCCGCTGCGCGAGGGACTACCGCGTGACTATCTGAACGCTGAAGGCGAGCTGCGAAGGTTGGCGAACGAACTCGACAGCCACCCGTCGGCCGCCGACCGCGCGGCATGGCATTGGTATCCGGACCGGACGGAGCCCCCACAGCCCTCGAAAGGAGGCCACTACCTGCTGCTCGTCGACACGACGATCACGCTGTACAACACCCGCGACGACTGGCTCGAACTCACGCTCGACGTCGCCTGGCTGGCACCACCAAAGCTCACCGTGAACGCGGCGGTGGAGGTGGCGTGCTGGTGCCCGCAGGACCACAACATGCACCAAGTGCGGCGGGCGCAATGGCACGCGGTGAACAGCCACGAACTTGTCGAGGCCTTCGCAACCGGCACGGCGATGTTGATGGACGTCCTCGCCTCGGGCCCATTCGAACCGCATCCCTGGCGAGTCCAGGCCGGCCTTCCTGATGCGCCTGAGACCAGCCATTAGCCGGCCATCCGCTCATCGGCATGGTCGGATGCGCCCCACCTGCCGAGCAGCCAACGCCCGACCGGCGGCTATGACAGGGCCGTGCTACGGCATGTATCAAAGTCCGTCACAGCCACTCTTTGATATCGGCGAGGTGGACTGTGGCTTCGTAGCGGACCGGCGAGTCGAAGCGGGTAGTGACAGCGCGTTGCGTTCCGGTTGGTGCCGCGCTTCCCGACGCCGCGTTGCTGATAGATCGTTGGGCTCGAAGGCCGGTGGCCGGCCGCCCTTAGATCCTTTGGCCCGTCGGTGGGCTTCCTGGTCGGTCTTGCTCGGGATGGTCACAGCACTTCCTCCGCGCCACCCGCTCCGGGGGCCCATCCCGCGCCGCGCAGGTACGCCCGGTTCCCTTTCGATGCGTACGCCTTATCGGCCAGGACCGATCGGGCCTCGTCCTCGGACGGCCAGCTACGTCACAGGCGGAACAAGGATGTGGTCAGGACCGGAATGAACTGCGAGCTGTCACTGCGATGCCCGGCGGAGCGCTTCCCACGATAAAAAACTAGCAGTGATCTAGCGCGAGCGGTATCCGGCGGACGACCGACTGCGCAGGTCAGCGGCGGTGGCTAGATTCGCCCGATGCCCATCAACATGATCACTGCGGGTTCCGCAGGCACCTGGACCCTCGGCGACCTGACCGTCAACCGGATCGGATTCGGCGCGATGCGGCTGACGCGTAACGGCAGCGCGGCGAGCGATCGCGCCAGGGTCGTCGGCGTGCTGCGCCAGGCGGTCGAGCTCGGCGTCAACCACATCGACACGGCGGCGTTCTACTTCTCGCCGCTCCGGTCGGCGAACGAACTGATCAACACGGCGTTGTCGCCGTACGCCGACGACCTGGTCATCACCACGAAGGTCGGGCCGGGCCGCGACCCCTCAGGGGAGTGGCTGCCGCTGGCCCGACCGGACCAACTGCGCGGGCAGGTCGAGGAAAACCTGCGCCAACTCGGCCGCGACCACCTCGACGTCGTGAACCTGCGCCAGCACGGGCTGGACTCGGTCGCGGAGCACTTCGGCGCGCTGGCCGATCTGCGCGACGCCGGGCTCATCCGGCATCTCGGCCTGTCGAACATCCGCCCGCACCACCTCGCGCAGGCACAGGCGATCGCCCCGGTGGTGTGCGTGCAGAACCCGTACGGCGTCGACACCCGACGCATGCACGACCAGTTCGTGCGCACCTGCGGCGAGCAGGGTGTCGCCTTCGTGCCGTTCTACGCGATCGCCGGCGACAAACGTGAGGCCGGCGGCGTGGCCACCAACGAGGCGGTGGAGGTGATCGCCCGCGCACACGGCGCGACACCGGCGCAGGTACGGATCGCGTGGACCCTCAGCCGCGGGCCACACCTACTGGCCATCCCCGGCACCGGCAACCCCAATCACCTGGTCGAGAACCTCGCCGCCGGGGCGCTGCGCCTGTCTCCCGAAGAGTTGGCCAGCCTCGAGTAACGGCGCCCGGCAGCGCACAGCCCCTGCAACGAGTCCAAGACCGTCGACGAGAGGCTCCCGCACTTTGCAGACAGCGACAACGTCGTTCGTTCCCGTCCCACCGCCGAGCAGCTCATGGCTCGTTGCCCGAGGATTCATTCCCGATCACGGCCCTCGCCGCGTCCTGGCCATCGCGACCTTCGTCAACATGCTCGGAAGCGGCATCTTCATGGCCAGCGCCGTGCTCTTCTTCATCCACTCCGTCGGGCTTTCCCTCGCGCAGGTCGCCCTAGGCCTGGGCATCGCAGCACTCGTCGGGATGCTCGCCGGGATCCCGGCGGGGCATCTCGCCGATCGACGAGGCCCGCGCGAGGTCTATCTGCTGACTCTGATCATCCGAGCCGCCACCATGGCCGCCCTGGCCTTCGTCCACACGTTCTGGCTGTTCGTCGTCCTGGTCTGCCTGACCCAGCTCGCTCAATCAGCCGGCGGGGCGTCTCGCGGTCCACTGGTGCGCGGCTTCAGCGGCACCAACCCGGCCTCGTACCGTGCCTATCTTCGTTCGGTTGCCAACCTCGCCGGATGTTGCGGGGCCCTCGCCGCCGGCGCCGCAGTGCAACTGGACACCCGCGCCGCCTACCTGGCCCTGATCGTCGGCAACGCCACCAGCTTCGTGGCATGCGCCGCCATCATCACCCGACTGCCCTCACTGCCACCCATTCCAGCGCCCCCCACGACCGGGCGCTGGATCGCTCTAAGGACAAGCCCTACATGGCAGTCACCGCGCTCGACGCCATCATGGGAATTCACGGCCAAGTACTGGTCTTCGCGCTGCCGGTGTGGATCATCTCGCAGACCCACGCGCCGCGCTGGTTCGTCGGGGCGGCCGTGCTGGTCAACACCGCCCTCGTCGCGGCGCTCCAGGTCAGAGCGAGCCGGGGAATTGATACCAGTTCAGCGGCAGGTCGAGCCATGCGCCGCTCCGGGATGGCGTTCCTGATCGGGATGGCCCTGATCGCCGCCACATCGACGATGCCCGGATGGCTTGCCGTCACGGTAATGACGCTGGGAGTCGCCGCGCACACCGTCGGCGAGCTATGGCACGCGGCGGGCTCGCTTGAGTTGCAGTTCCAACTCGCGCCTCCACACGCGCAGGGGCAATACACGGGCATTTTCGGGCTCGGCACGGGCCTGGCCAATGTCGCCGCTCCTTCCATGCTGGGCCTGCTCTGCATCGCCTGGGGAGCCCCCGGATGGCTGCTGATGGGCGGCATCTTCGTCGCGGTCGGCCTGGCCGCCCCGGCGGTCGTCCGGTGGGGCGAGCGAACACGTCCAGACCCAGCGGAGGCCGTCTAGAGTCCAGCGATCCGGCAGCCGAAACCGAACCGGCCGGAGGTTGACCGAGCCCAGCACGGCGGCCGGGCATCGGACCGGGAGTCGGTGCGCCGCCAGATCCGGACGGTCTCAGGCCTGCGTCGAAGTCGGTGTGACGGCCTGAGTTGGGCTGACGGTTTCAGCGGGTGCCGAAGATCAAAGTGGGCGAGGTCTCCGGGAGATGGTTCAGTGATCAAGCGGAACCTGAAACCGGAGACCTCGTCGACACCTTGGCGGTGACGAGGCGGTTCGACCTGACCGACGTGCAGTGGGCGGTGTTGCAGCCGTTGCTGCCGACGTCGAAGCGGCCGGGTCGACCGTCGTCCTGGACCAGGCGGCAGTTGATCGAGGGATCCGGTGGCGGATCCGGGTAGGCGCCCCATGGCGATCTGCAGGTCGAACCGCCCAGAGGCGTCAGCGCCGAGCCAGCCGACCATGCGTTGGGCCGCTCCCGCGGCGGGTTGACCACGAAGCTGCACCTGGGCTGCGAGCAAGCCAGAAACCCCTCGCCATCGTGTTGACCGCCGGACACCGCGGCGACAGCCCGCAGTTCATCCCGGTCCTGACCGCCATCCGCGTCCCCCGACTGACGACCAGCCGCCCAAGGACCCGCCCGGACCGCGTCTTGGCCGACAAGGCATACACGTCGAAGGCGAACCGGGCCTACCTGCGCCGGCGTGGGATCGCTGCGACCATCCCGAGCAAGGCCGACCAGGACGCCCGCCGGCGAGCCAAGGGGTCCAAAGGCGGTTGGCCACCCGCCTACGGCCCGCACGTCTACCAGCAGCGTCACGCCGTGATGTGCGGCATCAACCGGCTCAAACGCAACCGCGCCGTGGCGACCCGCTTCGACAAGCTCGCCGTCCGCTACGAAGCCACCATCCACCTCGCCGCCATCAACGAGTGGCTGTGACCGACTTCGACACAGACCCTAGGCCAGTTCGACGAGTCTGGCGAGGTTCGCCAGGGCGATGCGCGTACCCGTCTCGTTGTCTTCGGCCGGGATCGCGTCGGGAATGCCGTCATGCACGACGACGACCTCGGTGCCGCCGTCCACGTCGGTGAGCGTCGTGGTCATGGTCATCGCGCCGCGCAGCGCGGGATCGTCGGTCTCGAACTCGACCACCTCGACCACCTGCTGGTCGGGCACGATCTTGACGAAGTGGCCGTGGTAGCTGTCGGTGTGTGGCGTCGACTTGCCGGTATTGTCGGGCGTCTCGTAGGTGAGCGAAACCCGCAACGAGCCGCCCTCGCGCGCGTCGAACTCGTGCACGTGGCCGCTCATGCCGGTGGGCACCCGCCACTTGGCGACCGCAGCCGGGTCGAGCAGTGCCCGATAGACGGCTGAGCGCGGGGCCTTGACGAGTTGGGACACCTGGGTCGAGTACATAAGGTGAATCTAGTGCTTCGCGCTCGGGATCGGCCTGCATTCACATCGGCTAGAGTCGTGCCTCCGCAATGCGCGATCAGCGGCATGATTGACATCATCTCTGCCCTTCGCAGTGGACTTCTTCGCGTACCCGCTCAGATCGGCAAACGGCGCACCCGATAGCGCAGGTGAAGCAGCCGGTTGCCCTGGATCACCACGTCAGGATCCTCCAACAGGTGCTGCGCGTGGACCGACCCGAAGTAGCGCTTGCCGGACCCGAACACCACGGGTACGACGTCCATGCGCACCTCGTCGACCAGACCCGCGGCAAGCACCTGGCCACCGACGTCGCCAGCGGCGACCTCGACCATGCGGTCACCCGCAAGCTCCTGCGCCTTGGCCACGGCTGCCTCGACGCCGGCGACGAAGTGAAACGGTGCCTCGGGGTCCCAGCCCTCGGGCTCCGGCCAGTGCGTCACGACGACCACGTGGTCGATCCCGCCCGGCGGCTTCCCGTCCCAACCGTCCGTCAGGTCGAAGACGTGGCGGCCGACGACTGTCACCCCGATCTGGTCCCAGTACGGCCACGCATGTCGTGCTGCCCCGGCTGGGACGGTTGAAGCTACACGAGTCCGCCCGGAAGCTGGCCCGGCGTATCGACAACGGCACCGCCCGGATCATGTCGGCCACCGTCTGGCGTGACGGTGGCCGCTGGCATGTGTCCTTCTGCGTCGAGGTTGAACGGGGCGTTCGCGTACCGGCCCGTCCCGACTCGACGGTCGGTGTCGACGTCGGCGTCAAGCACCTCGCCGTGCTGTCAACCGGCGAACTGGTGCCGAACCCACGCCACCTGGGTGACGCCCAGCGCCGCCTTCGCAGACTCGGCAGGTCAATGTCACGTAAGGCCGGCCCGGACCGGCGCACCGGCCAGCGCCCGTCGAACCGCTGGCAGCGCGCCAACGCGCGGCTCGGTCGGGCTCACGCTCGGGTGGCGAACCTGCGCCGCGACCGCCTGCACAAGCTCACCACCCGCCTCCGCCAAGAGCACGGCGCGATTGTGGTGGAAGACCTCAACGTCGCCGGGATGCTGCGTAACCGGCGCCTGGCCCGGCACATCGCCGACGCAAGCTTCGGCGAGCTACGCCGGCAACTCGCCTACAAGACGCAGTGGAACGGCGGCCGGTTGATCGTCGCCGACCGCTGGTATCCATCGAGCAAGACGTGTTCGGCTTGCGGCGCGGTGAAAGCCAAGCTGGCCCTGTCCGAACGCACCTATACCTGCCAGACATGCGGCCTGACCATAGATCGTGACCATAACGCCGCACGCAACCTGGCCGCGCTCGCGGCAGAGTACGACACCGCCGGGAGTGGCCCGGTGGCAGCACGTGGAGCCGACCAGAAGACCCGCGTACGCGGGCAGGTGGCAGCGAAGCGTGAACCCGGCACCGCCACGGCGGGTCAGACCGGGACCGTCTCACCGCAAGGCGAGACCACCGATCGTGTGCTCACTAGAGTGCACTGAGAGGTAACGGTTGATCGCGAACACGGTGGCGGCGAAGCGGTAGGTCCGGGCCAACCGCTTCGGTGTGACGCCGATGAGCTCCTTGAACCGCTGTGCCAGATGAGTCCTGCTGACACCGGCTGCCACGCTCAGATCGCCAATCGCCACCGCCCCGCTGGTCGCCGCGATGACGCTGCTTGTCTGGCGGACCAGCCCCAGGCCGGCGGTCTCGCACAGCCGTCGCATCAGCTCCTCCTCGAGCAGCGTCAGCATCTCGAGCGGTCCGTCGGCCGCGGCCAGCCGGTCTCGCAGCTCAGCAGTGGCGGGCCGGCCCCAAACCTGCTCTACCGTCACCGGCCGGTCACACAGCTCGGCCGCAGGCATCGGCAGGATCGGCGCCAGCCCCCACGGCTTGAAGTGCACGCCGACGGACCGGGTCCGGAGTGGGTAGCCGAACTCCAACGCGCGGGTGGGCATGTTGACCACGCAGCCGTCGGCGTACTCCGCCGTTTCGATGTCGGTGCCGCCGCGGATGCGAAACGGTGCTCCGAGGTTGACGATGAGCAACGCCGCCGGCATCGGCGGCAGCGTCAGCCGGGCGTACGGCGGCGCACCCTCCAGGTAGTAAAGGTCGTCGATCAGCCCGTCCAGTGGCGGTCGCGGCACTTTGGACACGTACTCCACGCCCACAGCATCGCAGACGCATTCAGCGTCACCGAAGACACTGTGCATTGTGAAGAGCCAACAAACTCTGGTCGGGCTCGTACTTCGCGGGCTCCGCCGCAGGGGCACCGCTAAGCAGTACATCGAGCGGCAAAACCGTCCGGCTCAAGGCACTGCTCGGGCTGACGTCCCGATCAGACAGCCTCCGCACACGCACAGGTTCTGCCATTCACACAGCGTGAACGTCGACACGCCGCCCGGCCGACAAGCCGAACAGCGTGTCAACCAACACCGTGAACGGTTGTGGTCAGGGCACTAGATCATGCGGCGCCGTACCCGCCATACCACCACACCGATCAGGACCGCCGCGACGGCGACGAACAGGGCCGCCTCGATGAGCTGGAACGTCCAGAACCGGTCGGCCGGGTGGTAGATCTCGAACTGCTGGATGCCCCGCGCGTGCAGGAACTGGTTGAGGTTGGTGCCGGCCCCGTTTGCGGCGCCCTCCAGCTCGTCGTACTCGGTCCAGCTCAGCCTGCGCCCGGTGGCGTCTGCGTAGCCGTGTTCGATCATCCAGTCAGCGACGCCGGGCACGGGCCGGTGCCCCGCCTGGTCCGTCGAGCCGCCGACGGGGACCGGCTCCATGGTGGTGAGCGGGGTGGCGTACGCGGGACGGGCCAACAGCGCCACCGACATCCGGGCGGCGAGGAACGCCCCGAACGCGACGCCGAACGCGGGCAGGCTGCGCCGCAGGATCGCCCCGGCGGCGGTGGCGACGCCGAACGCGAACAGCGCGTACGCCACTGGAACAAGTCCCTCCAGGTCGAAGGCGTCGTACTGGAACCGCCCTTCCCACGCGTCGAATGGCTGACGGAACCAGGTGAGCACCGCGGTGAACAGCGCGGTGAGCGTGACGGTGACGCCGGCCAGTGCCGCGAGCTTGGCGGCCAGCCAGCGCATCCGCGGCACGGCTTGCGTCCAGGCGAGCTGCCAGGTCCCGCCCTCCAGTTCGCGCGCGAGCAGCGGCGCACCGAGGAACGCACCGATGACGACGGGGACCAGATAGAAGCCCGCCAGGAGGTTCTCGACGTACCCGTACTCCTCGTCGAGCCGGCGGAAGGAGGCCGCGCAGCCCTCGTTGATGCCGGCCTCTCCCGCACACCGTGCGGGACCGCCGGGGAACAGGTCGTGGGCCTGCGTCCCGAGCACGAGCAGGGCAATGCCGAACGTGCCGACAAGCAGGCCCAGGACGCAGACCTCGGTCCGGTGCTGGCGCCAGATCAACCACGTCATGCCGCCACCCCCGACGTGACCGCGGCGCTCGGCTCGGACGGCCGGCGCAGGTACGCCAGCACCAGGTCCTCCAGCGCGACCGGCTGGGCCTGCCAGCCGGGCGCGGTGGTGATTGCGCCGTCGCGTACCAGCAGGGTCGTGTGCCGGTCGCTGTGGACGGCCTCCACGACGGCGCCGGCCCGGTCGAGGTCGGTGGCCGTGCGCGGGCCGACGAGCAGCCGGTGCTCGGCGAGGAGGGTGTCGATGTCACCGGTGAGCGTGACCCGGCCGTGGTTGAGCACGATCAGGTGGTCGCAGACGCGCTCCAGCTCGTGCACGAGGTGGGAGGAGAACAGGACGGTCACCCCGCCTTCGGCGACCGCGCCCATGAGGACCTGGAGGAACTCGTGCCGGGCCAGCGGGTCGAGGCTGGCCACCGGCTCGTCGAGGACGAGCAGGTCCGGTCGCTTCGCCAGGGCCAGGGCCAACGCGACCTGGGCCTGCTGCCCGCCGGAGAGCGTCCCGGTTCTGCGGTCGAGTGGGATGCCCAGCTTCGCCAGCCGGCGTTCGGCCAGCCCCTGGTCGAACCGCAGGTTGCAGGCCCGGCCGAAGCGGAGCATCTCGGCGACGGTGAAGCGCTTGTACAGCGGGTGGTCCTGGGCCAGGAACCCGACCCGGGACAGGGTGTGCGGGGTGCTGGTGGTGACGTCGTGGCCGAGCACCTCCACGGTGCCGGTGCTCGGTGCCAGCAACCCGACGACCAGGCGCAGCAGCGTGGTCTTGCCCGCGCCGTTCGGCCCGACCAGGGCGATCACGCCGCCGGCCGGCAGGGTCAGGGTGCAGTCGCGCAGCGCCCAGCCCTTCCGGTATCGCTTGCCCACACCGTCGGTGCGCAGCGCGAACTCGGTCTCTGTCACGCCACGTCCTCGTTCCTGGTCTGCTGGTGGACGGAAGTAAAAAGCGCGTTGACCGCCTGCTCGTCGAGGCCGGCGGCGTAGGCGCGGCGCAGCCAGGTCGCCAGGCCGCGGCGCAGCGATGTGTACGTCGATGCCGGCATCGCGGCCGACTGCTGTTCGTTGACGAACGTGCCCTGGCCGGGCCGGCCGGTGACCAGGTTCTCGTGCTCCATCTGCCGGTACGCCTTGGCGACGGTGTTCGGATTGATCGCCAGGTCCTCGACCACCTCGCGGATGAGCGGGAGGCGGTCGCCGGGTTGGAGGAAGCCCAGCAGCACGGCCTGGCGGACCTGCTGGACGAGTTGCAGGTACGGCGGCACGCCGGAGTGGGTGTCGAGCCGGAAGACGAACACGGTAGCCCCTTGCTGCTTTACTAGGACCATAGTAAAGCAGTAATTCGGCGGTCAAGAGAGCCGGCGCGCCCGCACGACCGCGGCACCGGATCCGGGCGCACACCTGCCCCGACCGCCGGCGGGTACCCGCGGGGTCGGGGCGCGGCGGCGACAGTGACAACGGACCAGCGATGTACGCGATGAGGCGGCTGGCCGCGTGGACCGCGGCTGGGGCACGTATCGGTACAGCGTGTCAACCAACACCGTGAACGTTTGTGGTCAGGGCACTGGCCCCACCCGCCATCACGTTGGTGACGGGCGGCTGGTCGGCGGAAGTCCTGGTTCAACGTGACGCCGTGGGTGTTTGTACTACTCGAACTACAGAGCAAGGGCGGCTGCTGGGTCAGCGACCGCCTGGCGGCAGATGTGCGCAATTGATCTTGGTTCGGGGGTCGGTGGTAAGTCCGATGCCTGGTGCGGTGGACGTGTTGCGGTCAAGTCCGGGCGTAGTGCTGCACGTACTCCTGGAAGGTGAGGGACTGGATGGCGGCCATCACGGTGTCGGTGAGCCGGCGGATGTCCGCCGGCGCCTCGATGTGCACTGGGATGGCTGGTCCGAAGGTGATGCTGATCGGGTGGCGCCGGGGAAGGCGCGCGCCGGGGGGACGTACGCGGTCGGTGCCGCGGATGCCGACCGGGATGACGGGCACGCCGGCCTGGTGGGCGAGGCGGACTGCGCCGGTGCGGCCACGGTAGAGGCGGCCGTCGGGGGAACGCGTGCCCTCGGGGAAGACGGCTACCAGGCCGCCGGAGCGGAGTACGGGGACGGCGGCGTCGAACGCCGAGAGGGCCGCCCGGCCGCCGCCCCGCTCGACCGGGATGGCGCCCATGCCGGTGACGACCTGCCGGGTGAGGTGGCCGCGGGGCCCGGGGGAACGGAAGTATTCGGCCTTGGCCCAGAAGGCGATGTGCCGGGGCGTCAGGATTCCGAGGAACAACTGGTCGGCGATCGACAGGTGGTTGGCGGCCAGGATCGCGCCCCCAGAGTCGGGGAGGTGACCGAGGCCGGTGACGGTGGGACGCCAGGAGTGGCGGAGGTATCGGCCGATGGTGTGCTGGGCCAGCGCGTACAGGGGTGGGGTGCGGGTCATGCGGCGGGTCCGAGGTGGGCGGTGATGGTGGCGTCGAGCAGCGCGCTCGGATCGGTGGCGCCGGTCGCGAGGGTGAGGCTGCCCCAGTTCCACAGTTGGGCGATGCCGTGCAGGTTGGCCCACAGTGCTCCCGCGACGACCTGGGCCGGCGGCTCGGGCGCGGGCCGGGCCTGCGCGACCAGGTCCGTGAGGAGCCGGAACAGTGGCAGGCTGGTGTCGCGCAGTCTCAGGTGGCCGCTCTCCAGCAGGTCGTGGCGGAACATCAGCTCGTATCGGCCGCGGCGGGTGGCGGCGAAGTCCAGGTAGACCCGGGCGAGCGCGGCAAGCCGGGCGCGTGGGCCCCCAGCCGCCTCGGCCAGGGCGGAGTTCGCCCGGGTGGCGAGGTCGGTGAACCCGTCGCGGGCGATGGCCGACAGCAACTCCAGGTGGGTGGGAAAGTAGCGGCGCGGCGCGCCGTGCGAGACGCCGGCGCGCCGGGCGATCTCTCGCAGGGACACCGCGGACGGGCCCTCGGTGTCGAGCAGTTCGCCGCCGACACGGATGAGGCGTTCGCGTAGGCCCTCGTCAACGTGCATAGACGCTGTCTACCAGATACGGGTAGACAGCGTCTACGCAGAGCTGGTAGACAGCATCTACCACTGATCTTGACCCGGCCTGAAGGGAGTCGCTGGTGCGCGGTTCGAAGGTCGTCGGCGCTGGTCACCACCAGCCTGCGAAAGTGCTGTCCAACCATGACCTCGCCACGATGGTGGAGACGAGCGACGAGTGGATCCGCAGTCGGGTGGGCATCCGGGAACGGCGGATCGCCGGGCCCGCCGAGCCGCTCGACCTGATGGCGGCCGAGGCGGCGGCCGCGGCCCTGCGTAATGCCGGCGTGGCCATCGAGGCGGTCGATTTGGTGGTGGTGGCGACCTGCACGGCGGTCGATCGCAGTCCCAACGTCGCCGCCCGGGTCGCACGTCGGCTCGGACTGCCCTCACCTGCGACGATCGACGTCAACGTCGCGTGTTCCGGGTTCACCCACGCGTTGGCCATGGCTGACGGCGCCGTTCGGCTCGGCTCGGCGACGAACGCGGTGGTGATCGGCGTGGAGCGGCTGAGTGACTTCACCGACTGGACCGACCGGACGACGTGCGTGCTGGTCGGTGACGGAGCCGGCGCGGTGGTGCTGACCGCCGCCGAGCAGCCCGAGATCAGCCCGGTGGTGTGGGGCTCCTACCCGGACATGGGCGAGGCCGTGGTGATCGAGGGTGATCGCAAGTTCACCCAGGCTGGACAGACCGTCTACCGGTGGGCCACCACCACGCTGCCCGACATCGCCCGCCAGATCTGCGCCGCCGCCGGCATAACGCCGGACGATCTCGGCGGCATCGTCCTGCACCAGGCTAATCTGCGCATCATCGAGCCGGTCGCACTGCGGATCGGAGCGACGAAGGCCGTCGTTGCCCGCGACGTCACCGAATCGGGCAACACCTCGGCGGCGAGCATCCCGATCGCGCTGTCGAAACTGCTCCAACGCGGAGAGCTCCAGCCCGGTGCACCGGTGCTGCTGCTGGGCTTCGGCGGAGGACTGTCGTACGCCGGGCAGATCGTCCGCTGCCCATGACCATGACTGTGAATCACGGGGAACGGGAGCGCATGTGCAGTTACTAGCGCGGTCCCTGGCTCGCGTCACCTCCCTGCACGGGTGGTGCGGGGTCCCCCTGGAGGGCGACCGTCAACTGATCCAGGCCCAGTGAACCCAGCTCCAGCGCGTGTCGATGGAATGCGCGCCGGTCGCCGGGGAAGGACGAGCGGCCTGCCAGCCACACGCGCTCACCCGCCTTGTAGGCCAGCGCCTGCCCTGGCCGGCCCAGGTAACGCGCGAGTTCGGCGGCGGCGTACGGCCCCTGGTGACAGCGGTCCCGCAGCAGCTCCAGCGCAGCGTCCGGCGTCCACGGTGCGCCGTCATCAGAGGGAATCGGCAGTCGCAGGTGCAGGCCGATGTCGAGCACCACCCGTGCCGCCCGCAGAAGCTGCATGTACAGATACCCGAGTCGAGCACCCGGCTGTTCATAGAGCCCGAGCTCGTCCATGAACCGCTCCGCGTACAGTGCCCAGCCCTCCTGGCTGCCGGAGAGGCCGCCGAGCAGGTTCAGCCGCTGTCCGAGGCCGCCCCGGCAGACCTCCGCGCCAAGGTGCAGGTGGTGGCCGGGAACGCCCTCGTGATAGGCGGTGCTGTAGGCGTACCAGGTGGGGAAACTCGCTGCGTCCTCGGGGAGGGACCACCAGACCCGGCCCGGCCGCGTCAGGTCCCGCGACGGCCCGGTGTACGCAATGCCGGACGACGTGGTCAACCGCGACTCGATGCGCCGCAGCGGGGCGGGGATGTCGAAGTGCCTGCCGTCCAGCCGCTCGATGGCGGTCTCCAACAGGTTCTGCAGCCACGCGCCGAACGCCTCCCTGCTGTACAGCGTGCCGGGCGCGTCGGGGCTGGCGAGCCGGGCGAGCACCTCGGGCACGCTCCCGCCCAGGGCCTTCGCTTCCGCGATCAGCTCTGCCTCCGTCGCTCGGAACTCGTCCCAGCCCCACTCGTACAGCTCGCGCAGGTCAGGCTGGGCCGCGAGGAAGGTGCGCACCCAGAGTGCGTACCGGTGCTTTCCGAACGCCTCCTCCTCGACGGCCCGCGGTGCCAGGTCCGCGGTCAGCATCTCGGCCAGTTTCTGGTACGCCTCTCGCGCGCCCGTCGCTGCGGCCTGCAACGACGCCCGCTGCCGCCCCTCGCCGTAGCGATCCACCAGGGCGACATCGTCGTCGATCCAGCTGCGGCAGCGCTGCGTGACGAGCTCCACCTGACGCCGCGTCGGGACATCGCCGCGCTCCGCGGCGAGCAGGAGGCTGCGGGCGTACCCGTCCAGGGCCGCGGGGATCGCGGCCAGGCGTGCGCCGACACGAGCCCAGCCCTGCTCGAAGGTCGCGCCCTCGGCGCCGCGGCCGGGAACCGCGGCCTCGACGGCCTGGCGGATGAGCTGGAGCGGACCGGTGGCCGCCGCGTGCAGTTCGCGCAGGTCCTCCCCGGCGTCGTGGAAGGCGATACGCGTCTGCAGCCGTTCGGCGAGGTGGGCGTGCAGCGGGGTCGCGGCCGGCAGCACGTCACCCAGCATCTCGAGCTCGCGCAGGGCACGAGCTGCGAGGTCGGCACGGGCCTGGTGGCCCTCCGGGCCGTAGTCGGTAAGCCCGTCGACATCCTGCTCGCCAGCCTCGACGACCGCTGTGCAGGGGTCGAGGCCGGCCATGTCGGACAGGAGCCGATCCGCGAACGCCTCGATCATGGGGGCCATGCTAGGCGGCGGCGTAAGCCTGCATCGATCGCGGCGAACGGTCACGCGCACAGGCGTCGCCCTACTGACGTTGACGTGAACGATGGGACGCTCGTCGGCGCGGGTCAGATCCGACGTCCGCTCTTCGGCGCGCCCGCGTCGTCAGCGGCCATGAGCGGACGTTGACGGTGTGTTGCCGCCATGAATCCCTGATGCGACCGGGTCGGGCGTGGGTGTGGTTGTCGCGCCTGTTCGGCTTGCACGGCGGTAGTCACCCGGTGTGCGGGCGTACTCGCGCCGGAAGGCCTTGGCGAACGCGAACGCGGAGCCGTACCCGGTGGCGGCGGCCAACTGGTCCAGGGTCTTGTCGGTCTCGCGCAGCAGCCGTGCCGCGGTGGTCATCCGCCAGCGCGTGAGGTACGTCAGCGGTGGCTCGCCGACCACAGTGCTGAACCGGCGAGCGAACGCGGCACGGGACAGCCGCGCCGTGACGGCCAGTTGCTCGACGGTCCAGGGGCGCGCGGGTTCGGCGTGGATGGCGGCCAGCGCTCGCGCGATCACGGGATCGGACAGAGCCGCCGGCCACCCGTCCGCGTCGGCGGTGTCCGCCAGCCAGGCGCGGAGCATGTACACCAGCAGGGCGTCGACCAGCGACGGCGTGACTGCGGCCGCGCCGGGGGGTTGGGTTTCCAGTTCGTCGCCGAGCAGTTCGACCATCGCGCGTAGGCCCCGGTGCCAGCCCGGCAGCGCCGACAGGTGCATCACTTCCGGTAGGTCCCGCAGGAGCGGGTGCGGGCGGTGCCGTTGCAGCCGGTAGGCGCCGCACACGATCGTCGACCGGGCGCCCTGCCCCGGCACGACCATCCGGCCGAAGGGCGCGGACTGCGACGTGCGCGACGGCGAGAAGTCGGCGAGCGGAACTTCCGGGGCCGAAACGATCGCATGGGTGGCGCCGCGCCCGAGCAGCACCACATCGCCGGGTCCGAGCGCGACGGGCTCGAAGTCGGCGCCGCCGGGCAGCGGGGTCAGCCAGCACGACCCCTGCAGGACGACGTGGAACGCGGCGGCGGTGGCGTGGTCGAAGCGCAGCCCCCAGGGCGCGTGCGCCTCGGTGTACGCGGCGACCGGCGCGCCGACCCGCATGGCCGTGAGGATGTCCGCGAGCACGTCCACGGGCCCACGATATCCGTCTTGATCGGCGAGACGTCAAGACAACTACGCGAGTGCTTCAGCCATCGTCCGTCTCACGGCTGCTGCCTAACGTGGCAACCACAGGCTAACGCTGAGGAGTGGAGAAACGACATGAGCGTCTGGGTGGAGGGTGCCACGGGCAAGGCCGGCCGGCGGGTGGTGGCGGCTCTGGCGGCCGCCGGGATACCCGTACGGGCCGCGAGCCGTCACCCCGCAGAGCCGTCGCCCGGAGTGATTCCGGTGCGCTTCGACTGGTACGACCCGACGACCTGGTCCGCGGCGCTCGGCGACGCCGACACGCTGTTCGTCAAGGGGCTGGACAGCGCCGACAATGCCAGCAGCATCATCTCCCGGCTGATCGCCTCTGCCCCGCACGCCCGGCGCGTGGTGCTCATGTCTGCGATGGGCGTCGACCGTTCGCCGGAAGACACGCCGCGTCACGCCGTGGAACTGGCGGTGCAGAACGCGGGGAAGGAATGGACCATCCTGCGGCCGAACTGGCTCATGCAGAACTTCGACGAGGACGAGGGCGTGTACGCCAGGGCGATCCGCGAGAATGACGAGTTGTACGCCGGCAGTGGCGACCAGGTGGTCAGCTTCGTCGACACCCGGGACGTTGCCGACGCCGCCGTCATCGTGCTGAGCCAGGACGGACACCACCAGCGGGGCTACACGCTGACGGGCTCGAAGGCGGTGACCTTCAGCCACGTGGCGGAGGTGCTGGGCCGGGCCTCCGGCCGACCCATCCGGCATGTCGACGCGAACCTCGCCGAGCACCGGGCGCACTTCGCCAGGTCCGGCCGCCCCGATGCCTGGGTCGACCACATGATGCACCTGTTCGAACTGGTCAGAGCTGGCGTCTTCGCGCCGGTCACCGACGACGTCCAGCGGCTCACCGGCAGCCCGCCGCGCGGCTTGGAGGCGTACGCCAAGGAAGTCTTCTCCCGTTGACACCTCGTCCGCATCCGAACCGCGGGGGCGTCGCCCGGGCTCATCAGGCCGTGGCCTGATCGTGGTCGGCGTCGCTTGTGCTCCGGCGCTCCGGGTTCGGGCCGTGAGATCGCCGAACGCAGCCAGGCAGCTCGGTGCTCCCGGCGATCGACGCCAACCCGCGCAAGCGCGGCCCGGCACCGTCCCTGCTCCTGTGTTTCCGCTCTCCGCCGGCCTCCGCTTTTGTAGGTTGGCGAAAGAAACGTGCCTCCGCTCCCCGAGGGGCGTGCGAAGGAGGCAAAAGCGTGAGGCCCAGCCCGCTCCCCCGGATCCTTCGCCGGCGCGGCGAGCCTGGCTATCCGACGTTCCTGGAGCTCTTCTTCGACCTGGTCTACATCTTCATGCTCTCCAGGCTCTCGGCGGGGCTGGCCGAGGATCTCACCGTCCGGGGCGCAGCCGAGACCGCCGTCCTGTTGATGGCCGCCTGGTGGGTCTGGGTGCTGACCGCCTGGCTCACCGATCTGTTCAACCCGCGGCTGCCGGTCATCCAGGCCACCGTCCTGGCGGTCATGTTCGGCACCATGTTGATGGCGATCGCGGTGCCGTACGCCTTCGCCGATTACGGCTGGCTGTTCGTCGCGGCGTACTTCGGCATCCATCTCGTCCGCGACGCCGTCCTCATCCCCGGTACCCGGGTCAATCGCCCGATCCAGGCCCGGAGCATCCGAGTGTTCTTCTGGTTGGGCGTCACGGCGCTGCCGTGGGTGGCCGGGGCGTTCGTGCACGGAACCGCCCGGCTGCTGCTCTGGTCGGTCGCGGTGGCGGTCGACCTCGGGTCGGCCCGGTTGGGCTGGCCGACGCCGAAACTCGGCCGCACCGAACTGGCCAGTCAGATCTTCACCGGCGCCCACCTGTCCGAGCGGCATCGAGAGATCTTCATCATCGCCCTCGGCGAGCTGATCCTGAGCTGCGGCGTCGGGCTGGCCGGCAGCGGCTTCCAGGCCGGCCGGGTGGCCGCGAGCTTCGTCGGATTCGCCAGCGCTGTCGTGCTCTTCCAGCTCTACTTCCAGCGGGTACGGCAGCTGCTGGCACCGCCCGCCGTCACGGTGGTGGAGCGGGTCCGGCCCGGCACCTCCACCTCGTACAGCCACCTGGTGATGGTGGGCGGGGTGCTGGTGGTGTCGACCAGCGTCTCGCTGGTCATCGACCGGCCGTTTGGGGCGGCGCCGGCCGCCTGGATCGCCGTCATCCTGGGCGGGCCGGCGCTGTTCCTGCTCGGGAGTTGCCTGTTCGACGCCGTGCTCACCGGTCGGGTCCTGTGGTCCCGGGCGGTGGGGATCGTGGTGCTGTGCGTCATCGCCCCGGTGATGGCGCTGCTTCCGCCGCTGGCCATCCTGATCGTGGCGAATCTGGTGCTGCTGCTCATCCTGGCCTGGGAGACGCTGCCCGCGCACACGCGGCCGGTCCGGGTCACCGTGCCGACCGGGTGAAGGTCACCCGAGCGCCGGTGGCATCGGGGCCCGGGCGTGCCGGCGAGTGCTCACCAGGTTCGCCGCAGCGACCAGGGCCAGGATGCTCATGGCGAGCAGCGCGACCGCGACCGGCGGAAGCAGGTCCGCGGTCGGCGCCGCGCCGGCCAGCAGGACCAGCCCGGCTAGCCGGGACCGGGATATCCGACCGAAGACCGTGTAGTCCAGCACTGCGCGGCCGACCAGGAACAGCGCCGGTCCGCCGAGGATGACCGCAGCCCACGAGGGCGGCGTCTCCCCGAAGGGACGCATCACGACGAGGTGACTCGTGACCGCCATGCCGCCGATGCCCGATACCATGATCAGGTGAGTGACCGCGGCGGACTGCGTGAGCAGTGACGGGTTCGTCGATCGCGCGATGGCCTCGGTCAGCAGCTCGCCGGCCCGGTAGATGTAGATGCGCCAGGCCGCCACCACGGTCGTGAACACCACCAGGAGCGCCCACGCCCGGTCCGCGGTGTAGTCGTTCAGGCTGAAGGTCGTCCCGATGACGAAGATGGACGCGCCGAGCGCGATGATGACGAACTGCCGGTACCGCTCGGCCACCCGCTCGCCAACCAGCCGCCACTCCTGCGGCTGCGACCGCCCGAGCTTCGGCAGCGGCCAGCCGAGCGAGGCGGCGACGTACTCCATGGCGACGGTCGCCGCCCAGAGCAGGAGGCGGGTGTGGCCGGTGGCCAGCGCGCCGCCGATCCAGCCGACGGCGGCGATCGTGTACCAGAACAAGATCCGGCCGCTGCGACGCGGCTCGGCCGCGCTCGGGACGAGCAGGAGGTAGTAGGTGCTCGAACCGAGGTGGATCGCAAGGTAGGTGATCGCGAAGAGCAGGCCGCGACCGTCGTAGGCGTCGGGTGCCGCGGCCGCCAGCAGCAGGCTGCCGGCCGCCACCCCGATGAACTGCACCTGGACCGCGGGCCGCGTCAGGTCCAGGGTGTCGGCGGCCCACGTGGTCACCGCCCAGACCAGGGTGAACGCGAGCAGCAGGACCAGCGTCTGGCCGACGCCGGTCCAGCTCACGTCGTCGGCGAGCGTCCTGACCAGGGAGATCATCGCGAAGACGTACGTCAGGTCGAAGAAGAGTTCCAGGAACGCGGGGCGGCCGGGGTCCCGTGGGGTCGGAGCCGCCGTGTTGGCGCCGCCCTCGGTCACCATCGACGTCCTCCGGACCTCCGCACCGTCCTCGCCTGATGACAGGCTACGGGCACCAGCCCGGCCGCAGGCTCGCCATCGGCGCATACCCCACTACCGGCTGATCGACGAACGGCTCCATAGCCGCACTCTCCGCATAGGCCGGGGTCGGAGCCACCTCGACCTCCTTGGCGCATTCCCGTCATTGGCTGGCCAGAACGCCGGCGGAAGCGTCGGCGCGGCGCTGGATGCTCCGGGCTGGCTTGGTCGGCCGCCTGCGCAGCGCCCATTCGACGACGGCCAGGTTGATCACCCAGCCGGCGAGCATCAGCAGCGCCCGGCCGACCCCGTCCGGCTGGCCGGCCAGCGGGTGGACGCCTCCTCACGATCACCCACCCCGTGCCGCAGCTGAACTGGATCGGCCGCGACGACGTCGGTCTGCATTTCGTGCTGGACATGGACGGCACCTTCGGCGGGATGCGCGAGGTCGGTGACCTGGCACTCAGTGGCGAACTACCGGCCACGATCGGCCGCCGGCCCAGGTCGGAGGCAGCGTCCTCCAATCCTGGGCCGGTCGGCCACTCCCCCGCTTCGATCTTGCGGGCCATCCGGGGGCCATAGCTACCGCGACAGTTGCCTGCCTAGGCGATCATCACGGCTGTGGCAGAGGGCGAGGCGAATCTTCCAGAGGACAGAGGACCAGCTCTTCTGGGAGGTCCAGCCTTTCGTCAGCGTCCATGGCATTGCCGCCGCTGCCCGGACGTCACCCGCAACGCCACACGCGCGGTGCGATGCACCACCGGAGGAGCGGCAGGATCCCGACGACGAGGCACAACCCCACCCAACACCACCAGTACGACAAACTCCCCGGCGACCGACCCGGCGAACGTTTGTGGTCACGGCACTAGCTTGCTGGCAGCGGGTCGAGCCGCCACCGCAGTCCCCTCGCGGCTAGGTACACGTGGGAGTGCTGCGCCATGTCAGCAGGTGTTCGAATCTCACCTGTGGGATCGAGGTCTAGGTGCAAGAGGGCAGCGTCGTCCTGCACCACCTGTGGCTGATCGAGCATCACCCAGGAGAAGGTGTTGATGTCCACGATCTTGCGGTGCACCAAGCCCCTTAGCTCGATCGTGAGCTGTACCCAGCCGGGCTCGGACGCGTGCCGAACGTCGATGACTACGGAAGCAGATTGCGCAGCATCGGGTCCGTACGTTGACCTCAACGTCAGCTCCCGGATGCATCCATCGCCGCAGTCCACGACCGAGAGAAGGGCGGGAATCGTCTTCGGCGTCAGCTCACGCCAACCCTGCTCCGACACGTGCGAAGCCTACCGACATCCGCGTAGCAGTGATCCAGCCGGACGTTCCGCCGTGCCATCGACGTGCCAGTCGCCGGCACCCCGGATGGTCACCAGGGGGCACGAACGGTCACACCCTCGCAGCCTTGACCTGGCCCACCAGATCCTTGTCGGCCGTGATCTTCGTCCTTCCAAACTGACGGTGCGGGTTCGATTCCCGTCGCCCGCTCCACCGGCCTCCGGCCCAGGTCAGAGGCTGCATCCCCGATCCTGGGCCGGTCGGCCACTCCCCCGCTTCGATCTTGCGGGCCATCCGTGGGCCATTAGCTGCTCGGGCCGCCCTTGGCTCGGGTCTGCCGGCCGCCGCCCTCCACCGTGAGTCCGGGCGAAGCCGAACAGGCCTGCTTCACGATGTGCGGACTCACGGCGGAGATGGGCTTGAGGCAGAGGAGCGGTACGTGGCAGACGAGGTGTTCCCCAGCGATCTTTCCGGCTGCATGGAGGTCTTCCTGCTCTGGCACGTCCGCCACGCCCGGTGGCTCGACGGGCGACCAACAACGCACCGAGACGAAGCCGGCGAGCTGGTCTGCGACGAGGAAGACGGTGACGACCTCAAAATTCTGGGGGTGTACTCGTCGGAGGCACGAGCGGAGGAGCGGATAAAGCGAGCCAGGAAGCTGCCTGGCTTCCGCGACGAGCCCGACTGCTTCTACATCAACCGCTACAGCCTCGACGAGGACCACTGGAACGACGGCTTCGTTTCCATTCCCGATGACGGTCAGGCCGACTGAAGGACAGGTTCCTCGCGGAGGGCGAGCGGCGGCAAGCGGCGCTGTAGCCAGGTGACGATGAGTTCGTCAAAGCCCGGAGCCCGCTCGGCCGGCGTGTAGCGACCCTGCTTGACCTGCGCGGGTCCCTTGCCCGTGTAGACGCGAATGTTGTGGTCAGCGCAGGGAAAGACCACCATCGCGTGATCGGCATGGCGTGCGTCCTTCAGGGTGTTACTGATGGCGCGCACGCTCGCCTCTACCGGCACCAGCAGGTCATCTGCGCCGAAGATTGCCAGCAGCGGACATCTCAGGGCTGCCAGTGCCGGGGCAGGGTCGTAGTCCGCGATGCCCGCGATGAATGCGATGGACTCGGGTGTCGTTCCGGCGAGTAGCGGATACCAGGGGGCGGCATGCCACTGCGCTTGCGCGGCGTGCACTCGCGCCGGGTCGTCGCCTGACTGAACCCGCTGAACCTGGTCGCGTAGCAGAACAAGCGCCTGCTGGATGTCCGGGCTGCTGAAGCCCTCCGCCGCGAACTGGTGGCGGAGCCGGTACTCCTCCTGAACTCGCACGCTCACGCCCGGACCTGACACCGTCACCACCGCCGCTATCCTGTCGTCCGCTGACGCCGCCAGTTGAGCCACCCAGCCTCCCTGGCTGCCGCCGATCAGCGCGACCGCACCGGATAGCACGTCCTCGCGGCTTCTCACGGCCTGGACCGCAGCCACGGTCTCCTCGGCACGGCCGGCCATGGTCTGACTGGTCCAATCGCCCGTTGACGCTCCAGAACCAGGCTTGTCATAGGCGAGGCTCGCAAAGCCGGCTGCGGCAAGCCTCGCCTGCCACGACCCCTGGTCGCGACCTCCCGGACCAGAACCTTCGACGAAGACCACCGCCGGGTACGGACCCGGCCAGGGCGGTCGGACGAAATCGCCGACCAGCTCGTTCCCGTCGTCCTCGAATGACAGCTCCGCAGTCACAGGCTCGAACAACACCCCGTCAACCGTACGAGGTGCCTGCTACCCCTCGCATCCTTGGTTGCCGTGCCATCCACGTGCCAGTAGCCCGTACCCCCGGCGGTCGCCAGCGGGCACGAATGGTCCCCACATCCTCCGGCTGGCCTGCCCCACCAGGGCCTTGTCGGCCGCGATCTTCGTCCTTCCAAACTGAGGTTCCCTCATTAAGACCAGAGGCGTGGCCAGGCGACGGACGAGGCGACCTACAAGTCGGGATCAGCTCTCCACGTTCCGCATGACGATGGTCTGACGGCCACCTTCTACGCCGTAGAACCACCACGTCCCCTCTGGGGCGGGCGGAAGCCTCTCTCGGAGCAGCTGCAACACGCCCTGCCCCAGCTCGATCACCGGCGCCGTATTCACCGTGTCGCGCCGCAGCTCGATCACGTCGTCGCCAAGCGCTGTCCAGCCCTTGACCTCGGACGCTGTCACGCGCCCACGCTCACCCAGTCGCCGGTTTGCCTCCTCGATCAGCTGCATGAGCAGATCAAGTCGATCACCACGCCAGTCCTCGTCGACATGTAGGCCAAGGTCGGTCACGACCGCACTCACACGAAGCTGATCGACCACGTCCTCAACGGCCGCCGAGTGCCGATCAGCCGCCATCTCCTCCGCCACCACAACGGCCTGACCGAGCAAGACAGCAAGGCTGTCGCTGAACGCCCAGAAGCCCGAGCCATTGAACTCGACGAAGCACGTCCTACTCACAAAACCTCCGTACGAAGGTACCCGGGCATGATCGGACGGTCACTGCCGAGGAGCGCAGCGCGGCGTGCCATTAGCGTGCCATTGAGCCGGGACAGCAGGGGTCAGCCGAGGCCACGAGGGACCGCCGAGACCAGGCCGTCGACGCAGTAGACAGGCGGATATCGACAATTCCCAAGCTGACAGTGCGGGTTCGATTCCCGTCACCCGCTCCACGCCAAAGGCCCTGATCAGGACGCGAGTCCCGGTCAGGGCCTTCGATGTTCCACGGGTCACCAGCGCGCCCAAGTTCTGAAGGCCCTGTCCCACCACATGCATGACGGGTCCTCCCAGCACATGGACGACAGCCGGCCTTGGTGGTCAGTCGTCCTGGTTGCAGCCGTTGGCACCTGAGCATCGTGGGCGCACTCACATGCCGAGCTGGGGTAGGTGTCCGGCCGGCCGCGGCTCTGGACCAGGGCTGGTGCACCAGGAGACCCCGAACCTATGCTCACTAGGCCAAGATCGAGCACTGCGGGGGTGTGTGCCGTGAGCCGAGTCGGCGTTGTCAGCCCCGCTGTCGTGGTGGCCGCGTTGGGGCTGTTCCTTGGGGGCTGTGGCGACTTGGGCGACGCCATATCGGGGGAAATCGCTGCCCGCGACTGCCACCCGGACCCGAAGACGGTCGCCGCACTGCGTCAGGAGCCGGTGTTGACCCAGACGCCACCCGGCGCCACCATGGCAGCGGCGACCGAGACTGTGAGCTGCGGTTGGGCGAGTCCGGGGCCGCCCAGCCTTGGAATGCTCGACCGCGAGGTCACCGGAGCCGGTGCCGTCGACGACGTGTCGCGCTTCTACGCGGATCTTGCCCGCGCCAGCGGCTGGGAGGCGTTCGGCCACGGCAGCCATGTGTACGACGCCGTGAAGTCGGACGGGACCAGTTGCACGTGGAGCCTCCAGGTGCTCAGCACCGCCGGGGGGACCTATCACCTGCAGATCACCTACACGCCTCGGGATCTGCGGCCTAGCTGCCTCTGACGCTGCCTAAATCCCCTTGAGGGAAAACGTCGGCCCGGTGCGACCCCCAGGCCGGTGAACGCGTGCGATCAACTGTGGCGTATCGATCGTGAGGTGCGGCCATCCTCATTTGCCGTTGACCGCGCGTCGCGCAGTGTCACAGTCGGTCGATTGAATGCCCTGTCTAGTCCCACCAGATGCATTACGACAGTGGCTCTAGGAGATGCCGCCAGCTTCAGCCGTGGGGGGCTGGGTCGGCAGGTCTGTCCCTCAGCACGTCTAGCAGGCGGCGGTATTCGGCCTCGGTTCCGATCGCTGCCCGATGTTCGGGATGTGCGAGGTAGTACCAGATCGCGTCGCTGATGAACCAGGCGTCGACGGTCTTGATCGGTAGCCGTCGCGGGCGCAGCACGAGGCCGCGACGACGTACCAGGTCGGGTCGGGCGTAGGTGAGGGTCAGAGTGTCGGCGTACAGGGCCGGCCGTTGCGGGTAGCCGGGGGCCAATGCCTCCCATGGCACCCGCACTGACCCGGCCAGTGTGCGCCACCACAGGCCCTCAGGCCGCAGGTGAACAAGGAACCCGCACCAGGCTAAGACCATCTGCCTACCTGCCAGCGCGGAGACCAGGACCGGCAGGACGGCGTCGAGGGGCCGCAGGTTGTGTGTCCAGATCGGTCGGACCACAGAGCTGATCTGCGCGGAGGCTGCCAACGCCAGAGCAACGGCGCCCCAAACGGCAACGGAGCTGGACGGCGTGCTGAAGGACGAGACCTCCGGCCGTACGACGAAGACTGCAGGCCGCTCATCCGGCAAGGCATAACCCAACAGCGCCAACAGGATCAAAGAGCCAACTAGGAGCCCGATAACAAGCACGTCAACGATCTTGTGGTCCGAGCCAGCGAACCACAGCACTAGGGGATAGCCGACAGAGATGGCCAGAGCGATGGCGAGGACGGTCCGGCGCTGCCGGACCACCGCTGCTTGGAATGCAGACACGCCCCACAGTACGGGTGCCGGACCACCGACTCTTCCAACAAACTGGGCCGATCATGTCAAGCATCTGGTGGGACGCGAATGTCAAGCATGTCCCGTGACGGGACAGGTCGATTGAACGCCCGCACTGCCGAATTGCGCTCTGTCAGATCAAGGCGGCCCGCAAGCGGGCCGCGCCGGCCGCGCTCGGCCTGCTGGCGGCGCAAGCGCCGGCATTGGCCGGCGCGCCGGCCAATTAAGGGCATGCCTCCGGCGGGGCCAGACGACTCCGAGATGCAGTTGCCGAACGGTTCCGGTTCGTGGGTGGTGGGATGCCATCCCGCCAGCCACCGACCCAGGCGGAGCCGAGCAGACCAGGGCCAGGGCGACAAGGTCGTTCGTCCGGTAGAGCGCTCCACCCTGTCCCCGCCCGGGGGAGGCTGGACGGTCTACGACCGCCCGACGAGGAGATTCGCCCACTCACCGCACGTCCACGGGTACAACCTCGCAGGCGGCTGGAGGAAACCTAGGGGGATCCGGCCGCGTCAGTGAGGGCATGAAGCTGCGCGGCACAATCCTTTTCGCTCTGGTCATTCTCAGCCTCGGCCTCGTCACGGCCGTTTCACCGGCCGAACCCGCCTGGGCCTGCTCTTGCGCCTTGCGTGCCGAGCAACAGGACGAACGAGCCGAGCGCATCGTCGTCGGCACCGTCACGCAGGTGACGGACAATGGGGTCCAACTCGCGGTCGAGTCCGTCGAGAAGGGCAGCTTCGGGATTGGGGACACGCTCGGGCTGCGCGTGAGCCGCGGCGAGGCCAGCTGCGGCTACGACTTCCGCGTCGGCACCCGGTACAGGGTGAATTCGATCAACGGCACCACTGGGCTGTGTGACGGAATCCGCCAGTTGTCGGCCACACCGTCCGCGGCCGCTGCGGTCCCGACGCATGTCGCGGCCCCATCCGCTCCTGCACAGAGGCCGAGCCCTTGGTGGCTCGCGGCTGGTGCGATGCTGGCAGTCCTCGCCGCCGGACTGGTGGCGGCGGCCCTGCGGCGGCGTCGGACCAGATAGGTAGGCGTCGGACTGACCGCCTGTGCAGCAAGGCCACCACCGTGCCATCCGCGTGCCAGTAGCCCGTACCCCGGACGGTCACCAGGGGGCACGAACGGTCGCGCACTTCCTACCCTTGACCTGGCCTACCAGGTCCCTATCGGTCGTGATCTTCGTCCTTCCAAACTGGCGCTGAGGGTCCAGCGCAAGGACGGCCAGTTAGTTGTATAGCCAGAACGCGGCACAGCCGAAGCACAGCGCCAGTAGAGCGACCGAGGCGAGCAGCAGCATGAGTAGCGTGAGCAGTTCGTTGCGCGCTGTCGGCGCAGGCGGCCCCGGCGGCGGACTGCCGTCGGCCGGCGCGGGGTCGGGCACGTCGTGATCATGTCAGACCCAACAGTGTGGCTGTACAGCCATCCGTACAGCCAAGACTGCCCGCAACCGCCGACGCTGCCCGACAGCCACGGACGGGCTGACCAGGAAAGCCGACAGCTGACCAGCCATCCCTGATCTTCTTCTAATCCCAAGGCCGCAGGTTCGAACCCGGCGAGCCCTCCACGATGTGTCACCATCTCCGCGTGTTGACATGGGATCAGCGGAGCCATGAGGAGCAATGCCTCATGGTCAACGCGCGCGAGCACGACCTGCTGCCGGGGGTGCTCTATGACTGGCGCACCGATCTCGAATTGGCAGACAAGCTGAGCCGCCTCCCCGACTTGGCCGCCGCCTTGATCGCACTGGTCGACCAAGGCTTGATCGAGGTACGCCGCTTGTTTGTCGACGAAGACGGCGCCGACAGCTACGACGTGGTTTCCCGGGAGAGCCTGGCTGACGTGCTCGCTGACCAGGCGGTGTGGCAGTACACGGACGATAGCTGGATCCACCGAGATGATGGTCTAGCGATCGTTGAGACAGCCGCCGGTCGGGAGCTGTCGCGCACTGACCGGTCATGGGTACCGGACCCTCAAGCCTCGAATCCGTACCTTTAGCAACCCGAGGGCTGGTGGCGGTACGGCCATCGGTACAGCCAAGCTGGCCGACGAGCGGCGGGGGAGGACGGCACCGACCGACGATCGGTCCAGGTCAGCGACCATGACGGACGCCGGCCGACAGGCCGCGCGATCTTTGCAAGGCAAGGGTCGCCCCTGCGGCTCACTGAGGGCATGATGTGCCCGTGATTACGGAGCAGGAGGCAAGAAGCGCCGCGGAGGCAGTGCTGCAGGAGATGTCCTCGTTTCCGGGCGTGCCGCTGCTTGCCATCACCCACGTGGAGGAGCGGCCAACCTGCTGGGTGTTTGACTACCAGTCGGTGCGATACATCCAGACCGGATCCTTCCTCGACTCCGTCGCCGGCAACGCCCCGATCCTTGTGGACCGGAAAACGGGGCAGGCCCACCACACAGGTACGGCTCGGTCGATCGACTACTACCTCGCCGAGTACACCAACGGCCGACACACGTGCGCACTCTGCACCTCCCCGCAGCCGTAAGTCCGAGCCCTCTTTGGGAGCCACGTGTGGGAGCCACCGGGTCGGACTGGGCCGGACGGCGCTGAACCGATGAAGCCGCCAGGCGTGCGAGGACCAGGGCGACGCGGACGTTGCCGAACGGCTGCGGAGCGCTCTTGGGAATCTACGGATCTGTGAGTGTCACGTCTGGCGGTTCTGGGTGGACTGCCGCCAGGATCGGTGCCGGTGTTGTCGGGTGACTCGCTACGGATTTGGCCGCGGAGCTGCGTGCTCTTCTTCTGACTTGTCCTCGGCAGCGCCGGCACCGGCCTGGCCCACCGGGTTGGCTTGATAAGAAGCCTGTCCGCGCTGCAACGCGTGACTCCTCACAGATGTGCCGCTCGATGACTCCACCCAGGCCGGCGCCGACCCCTGGCCCCTGCCTGGAAGGAGACCGAGGCCGTATGCCCATGCTGGCAGACGTCGTAGATGCCGTCATCGGCGGCGACACTCACCGCGATTCCCATGCTCTGGAGCTGACTGCGCCGAGTGGCGTGCACATCGCCACGTTGAGCATCACCAACGATGAGGCCGGCTTCGCCGAAGCGCTGGCGTGGATCGGCGAGCACGCCCCGGGCCCACGCGTCGTTGTCGCGTTGGAGGGCACCCGCAGCTACGGAATCGGGCTGGCGCGGGCGCTGGCCACGGCGGGGCTGATGGTGGTGGAGGTCGAACGTCCACGCCGGGCCGAGCGGCGGCGGGGCAAGTCTGATCCGATCGATGCTCGGCTGGCCGCGCTGCACGCCCTGCGCCTGGACGCCCAGAGGCTGCCGACGCCGCGGGCTGACGGCGATCGGGAGGCATTACGGATCCTGCTCAGTGCTCGGCGGGAGATGGTCGCCACCAGAACACGGACCGTGAATCGTCTGCGTGCGCTGCTACTGACCGGAGACGAGGCGGACCGAACGTTGTCTCGCGGCTCGCTGACCTGCGAACGGTTGGCCCACATCGCTCGCCGTCGTGGCCCCCGCGACCAGACCCGTGAGCAGGCGGTGCGCCGCGCCGAAGCACGCCGTCTGGCCCTGGCGGTCCGCGCCGTAGGTCGAGACCTTGCCGACAACAAGGCCCAACTCGCCAACCTGGTTGCCGACCTCGCGCCCGATCTGCTGGCCAAGCATGGTGTGGGTCCCGTCAGCGCCGCCCAGGCCATCGTGTCTTGGTCTCATCCCGGTCGCTGCCGAAACGAAGCCGCCTACGCCGCGCTTGCTGGTGCCAGTCCGATCCCGGCCAGCAGCGGCAGGATCGTGCGTCACCGCTTCAACCGCGGCGGCGACCGTGCCCTCAACCGAGCCCTACACGACATCCTGCTCACACGATGGCGCACCTGTCCCCGCACCCAGGCATACGTCACCCGCCGCCGATCGGAAGGCATATCCGATCCCGAGATCCGCCGCTGTCTCAAGCGCTACATCGCCCGCGAGCTCTACCGCAGCCTCAACGCGGCTGCCGCTTGACAAACATAGAAGCGTCAGAAGGCAGCTAAGACGGTGGCCGGGGCGGAACGTCGCCGCGAACGGGTAGAGCCGCAGGACGTACTCCTGGCACGAGCCGAGCGCGTTGGCGAAGCTGAGCGTTCGAGGGCTGGCCGGACATCTGGCAGGGCAGATTTTCTTCATCCCCAAGGTGCTCGCCGAACCGGTGGCCACCGAGAAGGTCATCCCACTCCACGAGTACTACGCGCGGGTGAGTTGGATCGGGTCAGATCTCGATGATCCGTTCAACGTCCTCATCCGCACCAGTGGCGAACAGGACGCCGCGGGTGGCCCGCCGACCCTTGCCGCCCGCGTCGAAGCCCCCGTCGAAGACCTACGGGCCGTGCTGCCGACTGCGCCTTCTCGGCCGGTGCGCCGCCCAACCTGGGGAGCATGGTCGACCAGCCTGGACGACTTCGCGGCGAGTCGGCTCCTGGAGGTCGTCGACCGCTGCGACGATCTCGCCTACGGCGTCGGCGTTCCGGAGCCCGAGCTGCCCGCCCAGGCCATCGAGACCGTCGTCGACGTGCTCTCCCGGATCGCCATACGCCGGCACGGCGCTACCGACGTGCTGCGAGCCCTGAGCCGTGCCGAGCGCGCGCCCGCCTCGATCTCCGCGCTGTAGAACGCCGGGACGCCTGTGTCTCACGCCTTAGCGGCATCCTAAGGGCGCTGATCAGCGCGTGTGTGCGCGACGGTCGCGCCGGGTGGGCGATCGTCCTCGGCGGCTCCCGCGCCGCCCGACCTACCGGGCGAGCAGTTCCTCGACCTCCGCCACCGGCGGCCGGTGCGCCGGCACCGGCGTGATGCGCCGGCACCGGCGGGATGCGCCGGGCGGACGGACCAGAGCAACCGGGCGACGACCCCCGACGCCAAGAGCCGTGGCGACGGCATAACCAGGTTGGTGACGGTCAGGAACGCCGCCGGACGCCGGAGTGTCGCGCGGCGGCGGCGCGCAGCCGCGTGACGTACTGCCGGCTCGGCGAGCCGGCAGCAACGCGATGGCCTCCGGCGCAGCGGTGCACTCTTCCGACATGTCGGTCTGATGGCTGCTTCGGCCGCCACATGCCTGCGTGGTGGTGATCCCGGTCACCTTCCGCCGTGTGGCCATTGGCGGTCGCGCACGGCGGGCGGCAGGGTCATGGGTCGGCGTCGTCGCGCCAGCCCCATCCCAGCAGGTCAGGAGCGTTTCGTTGCCCGCCCACCGGCGTCCCCGCCCACCCCGTTCGGCCGCGCTGCCCGTCGCGACCGGAGCCCTCGCCGCCCTGCTGGTCGGCGGAGCGGGTCTCGGCTTCGCGCTGATCGGAGACGCCGAGGCTGACCCCGGCCACACAGCGCCGGCGCCGGCCGCCGGCGCGCCGGGCCTCCGGCCCGCACCGGCGACCCCCAGGCCGGATCTCCTGGCGACGCCCAGTGCCGCCGCCGTCTCCGGTCCGTCTCCCACCGACATCCCGCCGCCGACTGGTCAGGTGGCCCGGACCGAGTCGGTGCGGCAGCCGACCGCCGCCCCGGCGACTGCACGCCCGGCGACCGGCGCACCGAAGCCGACGGCCACAAGCCCGGCCACCAGGCCACCGACCACGAAGCCGACGGTGCCGTCGACGCCCGGATCGACCGGTGCCCCCTCGTTGCCCCCGACCACCGCCCCGCCCAGCCCGTCCGGCACCCCCAGCCCTTCCGGCACTCCGACCCCGTCCCCGTCCACACCTGGCCCGACGCCGTCGAGCGGCACTCCGGGGCCGAGCAGCCCGGCGCCCAGCGGCTCCGCGTCCACCGACCCGGCGTCGCCAAGCCCCACGGGTACGACGACGCCGGTCACCTCCTGACGGTCGCGGCCGTAGACCGGCCAAAGCCCATCTGCTTGTGAGGTGGTCCGGCCCTGAAGTCACAGCGTCCGGCTGGCATCACGCGCCGAGCTTCCCTCTGATGAGGGAGTTGAATCCCCTGAGGAGGGGAGGCGTCATGGCGCCCGAGTCGACGATCTTGGTGGTATGAGAGTTCACGGCAGCGCTCGATGGGCGTACGGCGCATTCGCGTGGCTGGTCTTCTTCGTCGTGTCCCACGTGGTAGCGGTGTTCTTCCCCGGTGACGATCCGACCGGTGACGGGCCATGGAACCTGAGGGCGTACGTGATCTTCAACATCGTTCTCATCCTCATGTCGGCCGTCGGGGCGGCTGTCGTGGTAGCCACCGTCCGGCCATGGGGACGACGTGTCCCTCGGTGGGTGCTCCTCACGCCGCTGTGGTTCGGCAGCACGCTACTCGTCGTCCGGGGGGTTCCCGGGATGGTCGAAAACCTGCTCATGGCTACCGGCATCCGCCGAGGCGGCTTTGTGGGGGCGGAGGGCATCTCCACGGTTGAGCTCTGGGCGGGCCTTGGGATCAACACCTATTTCTTCATTGGCGCGGTGCTGCTCACCGTGACCACCGTCTCCTACCTCCGCCGATCACGGGAAGGCGGTCGCGGCTGATTGGCACATGTGCCACAGCCAGGTCATCGGCAACTGCCCCTGATTGCTCGAGGGATGCCTATCGGCTGGCGGGAGCGCGGTGGAGCACAAGGCCGGCGCCAGTCGGAGAGAGCCCACGACGCTGGGTCAGCACCAAGACAAGGTGGTGAAGCGTCAGATGTTCAGGGCTGTCGGCTTCCCAGGCCTACGACACGCATCCTGCTCGACTGACGTCGCCCTCCGTCATCGCCGAGAGTGAGACAGCCGAAGGTTGAGAAAGAGCCGTTCACGAGACGACCCCGTTCTCGGAGGCCTTGGATTCCAGGAAGAGTCCGAGGGCCTCGACGACTTGCTCGCCGTCGGCGAGCAGCCGGTTGGCGATGTGCCGGCCGATGCCCTGGCAGCCCTCGATCGCCCAGCCCCGGTTCGGCCACTGCCTGGCGTACGTCCCCATCTCCGCGTAGCCGTCACGGCCGGTGTCGAAGCGACCGCCGCCGATGACGGTCTCGTCGCCGGCCATGACCTCGATCGTGGCAGGGCGCTTGTGCGGGTCCATACCGATGACCACGCGATCCCACATGACACTCAACGCGTCCTCCGACGCTCGATCCAACTGGTTCATCGAGCCGGGAGGGCAACGCTACTTCGAGCAGAGCAAACCCCTCTTGAGCCTCTCCGCCCTGGCGGCGGCCGGGACTGCGCAGGCCAAATGAGAGCCACACGACCAACGTGGGCAGCCGAAAAGAGAGCGACAGGCCGGGCGCCTCAACCGAGGCCTGGCCGGGCCACCGTCGTAGGTCAATGAAACAAGTAGCCGATGAGTGGACCCCTTCATGTGCGGAATCGGGGTGGGCGCTGCCGCCCGGCCGGGCGTTCCTACCAGATGATGATGCCGCCGTGTAGCGCCTTAGCGCGCCCCACAGCGTGCCGCACGTTGGTCAGGTAGAGGAGGATGCGATCCGCGTCGTAACCAGTGGCGGCGGATAGTTGCTCGACGTTCTCTGCCAGGAGTACGCACTCCTGCTCGAAGGCGTCGAGCTGACCCGGCGGGACCTGGAGATTTCCACGGTTCTCGACCGTGATGTCAGCGAGTTGCGGGAGGAACGTTGCACCGAGATGCCGAGCTGCTGCAGAGCCCCACAGCTTGTAACGAAGGCCTTCAGCTCCTACTCCGGTGCTGGTGCCCGGCGGATCCACGACAACGTCCCGACCGGCGTAGGCGTCGTCGTCCGGTATCCACACAGAGATATCGAGGCTCATCCCCACACTCCCGCCATTGGGCCACTGTAAGCGATGACCAGATGCACTGATCTGCCGAGATGAGTGCGTGACCCTGGCATGCCTGAAGGGCCGGCCGTCGGCCAACATCGGCCGAATCGCACACGTGCAGTCTCCTGCCGCCTCAGTCCTCGTCCGGCAGTTGGTCGGGTGACCACCGACCCAGGTACACGGCCGATTTGCCCTCGACGACTTCGTCGGCAAGCGTGGCCGCGTCGGTTAGGACACCGTGCATGACCGGCACCGGCAGGTGTGGGTTGGCGGCGGCTGCTCCAGCCGTTGCCGGGTCGTCGAACAGCTCGAGCACGCGACTGGGTGATAGTCGTGGATCACCGGCCGTCGACTCCCGCACCATCGGATGCGGGTCGTTGCTGAGCCGCTCGATGAGCTTCGGCGCTGCCTCGGGATCGAGGACCACCAGGGCTCGGGCCTGCGGGTCCGGCGAGTCAGCCAGGCGGGCCAGCCCGACGCGCTGGAAGCTGGGGTGGTGCAGCAGTCGGCCTCGGGTCATCGTCGTGGCCTCCAGGTACGTGTTGAGCACCGTCTCGGGGGCGACGTCCGGGTGACGCTCGCACAACAGGAGCCGGACGGCGAAGTCGACGTCGATGGCGAGCGCGGCGATATGGTCGGTGGTCAGGTGGGGATTGCAGGCGACGCTGCGGCGTAGACCGATGTGCGCTGAGAGCACGCAGCGGCGCTGGATCTCTGGGTCGCGGGTGTCGGTCGCCCAGCGGGCGGGCCGGATCCGGTCTTCACGTCCGACGTGGTATTCGATCGCCGCGCGTTGCTCCTCGCTGAGCTCGGGGCGCATCGACACGGCGAGCCGGACCGCGGGCGACGGGTCCACCGCCAGCCGGGCGACGAGGTCGGCGGGCAGCCTGGGATCGGCGGCGGCGGCAACGCGCGTCCATTCGTTGTCGGCGCCGGCCTGCGCTTCGGCCTCCCGCCTGTCCGGCGGCGGCTCGTCGGCCGGTGCCGGTGATGATCCGGCCGGCCATAGCCGGGCGCGTAGGTCCTGCGGCAGCCACGGAGAGTCAGCCATGATCAGTTCCAGCCTAGGGCTCCGTTCGAGCAGCCGCTCATACGCCCATGTGGGCAACGCCGGCTGTGGCGTCCACGTCCACGCGAGGAACCAGTCCGGCCCTTCGGCGAGCGCGCGCAGCACGCCGGGTTCTGGATCCTCAACCAGCCTGGCCCGCTGCTCGGGCGTGACGTGCACCGCTTGCGCCAGCAGTTCGCGCACCTTGCGGTCGGGGTGGTCGGCCAATGCCTCGAACTGCTCGTCGGTCCATTCCTTGCGGAAGGTCAGGGCGAAACCCGCCTCCTTCAGTTGCTCGTCGACAAGCCGCCACAACAGGTCGGCGGGGATGGTGGGGTTGCGTGCCAGGCCGCGCAGCCGAGCCCGGGCCGGCTTGTTGTAGTGGGCGAGGAACGCGTCGTTGACGTACAGCGGGACCTCCAGGATTGGTCGCCAAGACCTGCGAGAAGCCACCGTAGAAGGAGAACAAGCAGCTCAACAGGGCCGCACAACCGAGTGATCTACGTCGTTGCGGGCGGTAGGCTGGTGCTGGCTGCAACCTGCCGATGGCGCACTGCCCAGGAAGCGCAGCACGTCCTGATTCTGAAACTGGGCACCAGCCGCTTCGAATGCATCCTCGAACTCGACCATCCAGACTTCGCCATCAACGGCGGCCAGTTGGGCCCTGTGCACACCCTGGACTGCTGGATGACCGAGCTCGAACGGCTCTCCACCGGTGACGTACCGGTCGTGCTGCTCCCGTTCAACTTCTCCGACCAGTGCACCGGATGGCTGCGGGTCGGTCCGGTACGTAAGGGGTTGGTGGACGTACAGGCGGGATGGAGCCTGATCGGTCAATACGATTTCGACTCCTCGGACTTCATCGCCGCGGGCAGGCGTGTCCCCGATTTTGAGCCCGTGCGCAACGCCCGTATCGAACGACCGCTGGCCGACATCGTCGCAGCGGTGGCGGCAGCCCGAGAGGCCCTTGCCAAGAGCCGCGATTCCGAGGGCATGGCCGACTCCATCAGGTACCACGGCTTGGACGAGAAGTAGCCGACCCGTACCAAGATCAGACGCACGGACATGCCGCCGTCCGTGCGCGTCGGCCGCGAGTCACCGCTCATTGCGGGTGGTTGGCGCTTCGCGACGCTCGTGCACGCGGCTGGCCGAAGATGAGGCGGGAGGGCAGACAGTCCGGGGCAGCCGGCCCGGTTGCACTCACACCTCGAACCGAGCTGTGTCGACTACCCCTCGATGCTCGCAAACTGAGCTTCTAGTCAGCTCAACCGCTCCAGCGTCGACTCCCGCGGCCGGCCACCCGTTCCGGTGGCCGGCCGCGGGGCCGGGGGCTACGCCGCGCCGTTGAGCGAGGCGGCCAGTGCCTCTGCGAACGCGGTGTCGGCGGGCGCGCCGCTCACGCCGATGCGCCAGGTCCCGCCGGCGAGGTCGCCCACCGGCAGTGACCGCCCGCCCGGCTGCCACAGGGGCTGCCAGGCGATCGAGCCGCTCGGCCGGTTGAACCACCGGTTGTCCTCGCTCCAGGCCGACCCGTCCCGGTAGGCGACTGCCAGCGTGGTCGTGTCGTCCGTGGCGAGCGTCCACCGGGTGAAGCCCGCCGCGTCCCCGTCGCGATCGGCGCCGGCCGGGTCCGCGAGCCGGGGCAGGGCCGAGTCGAGGTTCCAGGCGGCCTCCCAGACCGGCGCGCTGGTCGGGCCGGTCACGTGCCAGGCGAGGTCGACATCCATCGTGGTCGGTGCGAACCGGAAGCGCCAGTCGACGGTCACCGGCTCGTCGCCGAGCGGGATGCCGGCCAGGAGCACGTCGCTGCCGTCGGCCGACACGGTCACGTCGCGGGCGGCGCCGGCCGTGTCGGTGGGCCCGAAGGTGCCGACGGCGAGGTAGGGCGCCGTGGAACGGAACGACGAGTCCGTGACGGGCCGGTACGCGCCTTGGCCGGTCGGGTCGGCCTCGTAGGAGACCAGCCGGGACTCGGGCGCGGTCTGCACGACGGCCCGGTAGTAGGGCGTGCTGACCAGGCGCCCCTTCGTCACCACCGGCGTACGCCAGTTCAGCGGCGCCAGCCAGAGCCCGCCCTGACCCCAGCCGGCGCCTGTCACGTACCACTGGCCGGAGCCGGAGTCGTCCTTGACCACCTCGGCGGCGTGCGCCTCGATCCGGCCGGCGAGCTGGTCGACGGTGAAGTGGAACGGGTCCTCGCTGCGGTACACGCGGGTGTCCTGGTAGCCGCTCTCGCAGCAGACGAAGAGATACCAGGAGCCGTCGCGGTGCACCACGAACGGCGACTCGGTCGGGCCGCCGAAGGTGCCGGTCGCCGGGTGCTCGAAGGCCGTCCGCCGGTCGCTCCAGTGCACGAGGTCGCGGCTCGTGCGGTAGGCGACGATGTGGTGGCCACCGGCCGGGGTGCTGTTGGCGGTGTAGTACATGACCCACTGGTTGCCGACGCGGGTCACCATCGGGTCCCGACCGTCGAAGCCGTCGGTGAACAGCGGGTTGCCGGGGTGCCGCGTCCAGGTCGTCAGGTCCTTGGATGTGGCGAGGTGCATCCGGTACGCCTCGTGGTCGGCGGTGCCGCCCGCGTAGAACATGTAGTAGGTGCCGGCGTGGAACAGCACGTACGGCGCCCAGATGTGCGTCTCCCCCGCGCTCGGGTCGGCCTCGAGGGCGAACGGCTGCTTCGTCCAGGGGCCACGGGGTGACGGTGCCGTGGCATGGCCGAAGAACTTCTCGTCCAGCGGGTTGGCCGGCTCGGCGTGGGTGATCGCGAAGACGTGCCACAGGCCGGTCACGCGGTCACGCACCATGGTGTGGTCGTTGTAGTACCAGCGCTCGTCCTCGCCGACGCTGGGGTCGTACACGTTCACGAACTCGCCGGCGGTGACCTGGACGGACCGGTTCTCGTAGGGCTGGTTGCTCGGCGCGGCGTTGTCGGCGGCCCGGGCCGGCGCCGGGGCCACGATCAGTCCCAGGGCGAGGGCAAGCAGCGCGGACAGCCGACCGACGCGGGACGGTGGGCGGGGCATGCGTTCCTCCAGGGGGTCAACGGGTGGCGAGGGGGTGCGCCCGACGGGCGCGCGGCCGCGCTGGTCCGCCTCCTGCCTCAGGCGGCGGACCAGCGCCCGGCCCTACTGCTTGCCGCCAAGGGTGGTGTAGACCTGCGCGGCGTTCTCCTTGGTGATCTGCTGGGTGCCGAGGGTGGTCGTCTTCGGGACGTCCTTGGCGCAGTCGACGAGGATCTTCTTGGCCAGGTCGACCGCCTCACGCCCGCCGGTCGGGTACTGGAACGTCGCCTGGAGGCGACCCTGCTCGACGGCCTTGATGCCGCCCGAGGGCACGGGCAGCGCGTCGATCCCGGTGAACTTGATCGCGGTCTCCTTGCCGGCCGCCTTCGCCGCCAGGTAGGCACCCTCCGCCATCGGGTCGTTGTGCGCGTACACCGCGTCGATGTCCGGGGTCGACTTGAGCATCGCGTCCATGACGCTCTGCCCCTTCTCCCGCAGCCACTCGGCGGTCTGGCTCGCCACGATCTTGATCTTCGGGTTGCTGGCGATGCCCTCGCGGAAGCCCTGGGCGCGCTCGGCGGCCGGGGTGGAGCCGGGCAGGCCGGAGATCTCCACGACGTTGCCGCCCTGCGGGAGCAGCGTCTTCGCGTAGTACTCGCCCGCCGCCTTGCCGATCGCGACGTTGTCGCCACCGATGAAGGCCGTGTACGCGTCACCCTCGACCTTGCGGTCCAGCACGATGACCGGGATCCCCTGGTCGTAGGCCTTCTTGACCACCGCGGTCAGCGGCTTCGCCTCGTTCGGCGAGATGATCAGCAGGTTGATGCCCTGGGAGAGGAAGTTCTCCACGTCGGCCACCTGCTTGCTGTTGTCCTGGGCCGCGTCCGAGACGACCACCTTGAAGCCGGGCACGGACTTCGCGGCGTTGCTCACGTCGTCGTTCATGACCTGCCGGTACGGCTCGGCGTTGTTGGCCTGCGACATGCCGATCAGGAAGTCCTTGCCGCTGCCGCACTTCGCCGAGGCGTCGGAGCTGCTGCTGCCGGGGTCGTCCTCGACGCTGCACGCCGAGGTGGCGACGAGCGCGGCCAGCGCCAGGATCGTGGCCGCTCTTCGGGCGTAACGCATGGTTTCCTCCAGTGGGTGGTGGGTCAGGCGATGCGGGGGCGTAGCTTCTGCAGCGCGGCGGCAGCGACGATGACCAGGCCCTTGACGACCAGCTGCACGTTCGCGTCGATGTTGTTGAGCGCGAGGATGTTGTTGAGGATCCCGAGCAGCAGGGCGCCGGCGATGGTGCCGCCCATGGATCCACTGCCACCGGCGAGGCTCGTCCCGCCGATGACCACGGCCGCGATCGCGTCCAGCTCGTAGCCGGCGCCGTCGTTGGGGCTGCCCTGGTTGAGCTGCCCGGCGTGGATGATCCCGGCCAGCGCGGCGAGCAGGCCGGAGATCGCGAACACGGTGATGCGGACGCGGCGCACCGGCACCCCGGAGAGCCGGGCGGCCTTCTCGTTGCCGCCGATGGCGTACACGTGCCGGGCGAAGGCCGTGGTGCGCAGCACCAGCAGCGCGCCGACGCCGATGGCGAGGAACAGCAGCGCCGGCACCGGGAGGACTCCGTTGATGGACCCGCTCAGCGTCGAGAACGCCTCCGGGGCCTCCTGCGGCCCGTCACCGTAGGCGATGGGGATGCCCAGGCCGCCGGACCACATCCGGGCGATGCCCCGGGCCGCCTGCAGGCCGGCGAGGGTGACGATGAACGACTGGATGCCGAGCCGGGCGACGATCGCACCCTGCGTGGCGCCGAACGCGGTGCCGATCAACAGCACGATCAGGACCGTCGGCAGGATCCCCATGCCGCTGTCGACCATGAGGGTGGCCGATCCGACCGCGGCGAGCCCGAGCACCGCCCCGACGGAGAGGTCGATGCCGCCGATCAGGATCACGAACGTCATCCCGACCGCGATGATGCCGATCTCCGAGACCGCCCGGACGATGTTGGCGAGGTTCCCGGAGCTGAGGAAGACGCTCTCGCCGTTGCGGACGGGCGACACGGCGATAGCGATGATGAAGACGGCAGCGAGGCCGAACAGGCTCTGGAACCGGAAGAAGCTGTCGACGATCGCGTGCCTGTCCCGCGGCAGTCGGATCGGCCCGCGGCGGGGCGGCGTCTCGCGCGGCGCTTCGGCGACGGAGGTGGGGTTGGGCGAGTTCATCGGGCCTCCTTGGCATCGTCCCCGTTGGCCGCGGCGAGGATCGCTTGTTGGGTGGCGGACGCCCGGGGCAACGCGGCCACGGTGTGACCGCGGTGCAGGACGACCACCCGGTCACAGAGGCTGAGCAGCTCCGGCAGTTCGGACGAGGCGAGCAGGATCGCCATGCCGGTGTCGGCGAGTTGGTGCAGCAGCCGGTAGATTTCGGCCTTGGCCCCGATGTCGACGCCTCTGGTCGGCTCGTCGAGCAACAGCAGCCGCGGTCGCGTCAGCAGTTGCTTGGCGAACACGACCTTCTGCTGGTTGCCGCCGGAGAGCGTGGCGGTGGCGACCGCCGGCGAGGCGGCCTTCACCGCCAGGGCGCTGAGCTGCCCGGCCACCGTCCGCTTCACCGCCTGCCGGCGTACGAGGCCGAGCGTCGTCAGTGTCGACAGCGCGGAGAGCACGACGTTGTCGCTCACCGAGTGCTCGAGCATCAGTCCGGCGCCACGCCGGTCCTCGGGGACGAACGCCACCCCGCGCGCCAGGGCTGACCGTGGGCCGTGCGGGCGGTACGGGCGGCCGTCGAACGTCACCTGGCCGACGCGGCGGCCGGAGCCCCCGGCGCCGAAGAGCGTCTCGAGCAGTTCGGTGCGGCCCGCGCCCATCAGCCCGGCGAGTCCGACGATCTCGCCGGAACGCACCGTGAGGTCGACACCGGCCGGCTCGGTCCGCCCGGGTGTCGGCCGGCGTGGCGCCACGGCGAGTCCGCGGACGTCGAGCAGCACGTCCCCGGGCTCGTTGCGCCCCTCGCCGTAGAGCGCGTCGACCGACCGGCCGACCATCAGCTGGATGATGTCGTCGCGGGAGGCTGCCTTCGGGTCGACGCTGCCCGCGACGCTGCCGTTGCGCAGCACGGTGACCCGGTCCGCGACGACCTCGATCTCCGCCATCCGGTGCGAGATGTAGACGATGCCGACGCCGGCCCGGCGCAGCTCCGCGATCGTCGCGAAGAGGCGTTCGACCTCGGCATCCGCCAGGGCGGCGGTCGGCTCGTCCATGATCAGCACCCGCGCGTTCAGCGACAGGGCCCGGCCGATCTCGACCAGTTGCTGCTCGCCGACGCGCAACGACCCGACGAGCCGCCGCGGTTCGAGGTCGGCGCCGAGCGTACGCAGGTGGTCGGTGGCCTGCCGGCGCATCCGCCGGAGGTCGACGGTGCCCATCCGGGTGCGCGGCTCGCGGCCGAGGAACATGTTCTCCGCGATGGAGAGCCCGGCCACCAGGTCCAGCTCCTGGTGGATCGTGGCGATGCCGGCTCGTTGGGCGTCGGACGGGCCGGCGAAGCTCACCGGCCGCCCCTCCAGCTCGATGGTGCCGTCGTACTCGGTGATCACGCCGGAGAGGATGTTGATCAGTGTCGACTTGCCGGCGCCGTTCTCGCCGAGCAGCGCGTGCACCTCACCCGCCCGGACGGTGAGGTCGATGTCGCGGCAGGCGTGCACACCGCCGAACCGCTTGCCGATGCCGGTCATCCGGACCAGCGGGCGTTCTGTCATGCGGCACCTCGTCAGTCGTCTGCGGGTCTGCTACGGGTCGGGCCGGAGCCGCCGGGCCCGGTGCGGACCCGGCGGCTCCGGTCGGTCACGAGACGAGCCGCGCCTCGACGTAGTCGAGCCCGGCCAGGTAGCCGACCGCCGCGGCGGCCTTGCCGGTCACGGTGAGCGTGAGCGTGTGCCGGCCCGCCGTCAGCTCCCGCTGGCCGTAGTCGAGCGGGTCGCTCACGACCACCTCCGGCGAGTGGTACGCGTCGAAGGCCGGCCCGATCCGGGTGCCGTCGATCGCCACCGTGTTGGTGCCGTAGTCCCGGGCCAGCGTCTGCACGAGGCGCAGGTCGTAGGTCCCGGTGGTGGGCACCGTGAAGTTGACGGTGACGCTCTGGTTCGGCCCGTTCGCGTGGAACCACAGCTGCGCGCTCTGCGACCAGTGGATGCCGCAGCAGTCGCTCTGCGGGTCGGCCGGCGCGTCGGCGCTGACCGCGGGCAGGAGCGATTCGCCCTCGATCCGCAGCGTGTCGCCGGTGGTGGCGGAGGCGGTCGGCGAGTACGGCCCGGCGTTGCCGGCCGCGTCCACCGCGCGCACCCGGTAGTACCAGGTCTCACGCAGCCCCAGACCCGCATGCTCGAAGCTCGGGCGGGTCGTGGTGCCGACGCGGGTGCCCGGTCCCGGCGTGAAGTCCGCCTGGCGGGAGGCGAACACCTCGTACCGGGGGGCGTAGACGTCGTCCGCGGCCGGCTGCCAGGCCACCGTCACGGCGTTGGTCGTGCCGCTGGTGGCGGTGAGCCCGCTGACCGCGCCCGGCCGCTCGTGGTCGGTGAACGGCGTGACCAGGCTGAGCACCGCGTACCGGGCCGCGGACCAGGCCGGAGCGCCGGCGGTGGGTGTCAGGGTGACGGTCACCGCGTCCCTGCCGCGGGTGAGCGCGGCCGGGAGCCGGTACTCGTCCTCCAGCCACCGGTGCGACGCGTTGGCCAGCGGCTGCGACCAGGTGCCGGCGTCGTGCCCGTCAACACCGACCGCCACCGACTGGTATCCGGCCGACTGGTCGCCGACCCGGCGCAGGACCGCGCCCGCGTTGTCCTCGTCGAGAGTCACCCGGAACCGGATCGGTTCGGTGGAGGCGCGGACGTCGTCGGTCACCGGCCGGGGCGCGCCGTCGTCGCCCTCGAAGGTCGACGTGAGCACCGTCCGGTCGCCGCCGGAGGCGTACTGGTGGGCCGTCTCGCTGGCGGCGTCGCCCACGTCGACCGTGTCCGTCCAGCGCTGCCCGAGGGTGTCCTGGCCGTACCAGTACGCCGTGGAGCCGTACCGGGCCGGGTCCTGGTCGCCGGGGCCGTGCTCGATGCCGAACCGCAGTCCGGTCGAGAACGCCACCGACTCCGCGAGCATGAGCCGGTACGCCCCGGTGCAGTCGTACTGGCAGCCGTAGTCGGCGATCTCGTGGGCCGGGTTGCCGTTCATGGGCGCGGAGAAGGTGCCGTGGTTGAAGTACCAGCCGCTCTCGTAGAAGTCCTCGGTGCCGGTGCCGTGGATGCTCGGGCTCTGCGCGCCGTCCACGTAGACGCGCTCGTCACCCTCCAGGTAGTTGCGCTGGTTGCCGGCGGGGATGTGCCCCTCCATGGTGTGGGTGACCCCCACGAACTTCCCCCGTCCGGCGACGTCGAGGAAGAGGTGGTCCGCTCCCGGCGTGGTGTCGGCGCTGGTCGCGGTCGCCCGGAAGTAGCCGGTGTCGCCGGTCGGCCGCAGGGCCGCCGCCCAGCGGGCGGAGCGCTCGGTGGTCACGGTGGCCACCGACGACTTGATCGCCACGTCGGATCCGTTGCGCAGCTCGACCGTCCAGCGCGACCGGTAGGGCATCGGCCACCAGGCCGACAGGGTCGCGGTCGCCGGGTCGACGCCGAACATCAGGGACCGGACGGCGTGCAGCCCGAGGCCGGTGCCGAAGAACTCGCCGAGTGGCGCGTCCACCGTGGTCTTGCCGTCGAACGAGATGCGCAGCCGGGTGTCACGCAGCACCGCGTCGGACGCGGCGACGGCCGCCTTGCGGTCGTCGTCGGACGGGTAGGAGGAGGTGTTGCTGCCCTGCCAGGTCTGCGCGGTGATCCGGTAGCCGTGCGCCGCCTCGACGTCGGTGTGCGCCGGGCCGACGTCGACCGTGTCGGTGCGCTTCGCGGTGCCGGAGACGAGGCTGTCGACCCAGTACGTGAACTCGTTGACGTCGAGGTCGGACGAGATGAACTCGTTGCGGATGGTCAGCTTCGTCTTGCCGGCCGTGGCGCTCGCCGGCAGTTCGACGCTCTGGTCCAGCCAGGTGCCGAACGGCACCGGGTCGTTGGCCGGCCACTCGGCGACCGGTGCTCCGTCGACCAGGATCCGTGCCCGCTGGTGCCCGATGTGCGGGTCGAGCCGGCGGGTGAGTCGTACGCCGGTGTTGGCCGGGTCGACGGCGACGGTGAACTCGCTGCCGCCGCCGGGGCCGAAGGCGCGGCCGTCGTCGGCGATCGGCTGGGGCGCGCCGACGAGCTGCGGGATCTTCAGCTGGAGTGCGGTGATCGCGCCGGGGCCGACGCCACTGGCGAGGGTCGTCCGACCGCCCGCGGGGACGGCGAAGGTGCGCTCGGCCGTCGCGGCGCCCGGCTGGGCGGGCTTGGGGTCGCGGGTGCCGGCGGCCTTGAGCTGCGCGATGACGTCCTCGGCCCGGTCGGTGGGGTCGAAGGTGCGGACGCCGTCCGCGGTGGTGAACTTCCGGTAGGAGACGTGGTGGAAGATCGGGTTCTTCTCGGTGGTGACCCGCATCGAGCTGCGGTAGGTCATCGGCGCCTTGATGTAGACGCCCCCGGAGCTCTGCGCCGCGTTGGCGACCACCGGGTAGACGAACGGAGCACCGAGCTTGCCGTCCACGACGTCCTGGAGCTTGGCGTCGAGGACGGTCTTTCCGTCGAGGACGACCGTGATCCTGCCCGTGGCGGAGACGTTGCCCTCGTCGCGGGTGAACCAGATGGAGTCGATCTCGCCGGCGCCGGTGGCCTCGGCGATGACGCAGCCGTCGGCGCTGGTGCGCAGGCAGGAGTACTGGCCGGAGAAGCCGTCGTCGTTGCCGCCGCTGCGGTCGAAGCTGGAGAACTGGTAGGCCCGGGAGCCGTCGGTCAGTTCCGGGAGCCGGTCGAGCCGGCGGTAGACGTCCCAGCCGACCGGGCCGTTCGTGGTCGGTCCCGTGGAGGCCGAGGCGGGCCCGGTGAGTCCGACGACGGCCGAGCCGGCGACGAGCGTCGCCGCGGCGGCGGCACCGAGCAGCCGCCGAATCGAGGTACGTGGTGCGCGGGTGGTGGGTGTCATGAATCGCCTTTCCACATCGGTGGGTGGGGCGGGCCGTGATATGCGGCAGACAAGGAATCGATTTCTCGCTGCGGTTGCGATCAGGTTAGGCAGCCGTCGCGCGGCGGTCAATCCTCCAGTGCTGACCGGCGAGGTCGGCGGCGCTTCGACGTTGACAGCCCCACCCGCCGCTCCTATGGTCCTCGATCAGAACCGAGCAAACGATTTCTCGCTCACAAAAGCGCACCGCGGCCCTGCGGCGCGCTGGGAGGGGGCAGCCGTGCCCCGACTCGTCGTCCTCACCGGATTCCTCGGCGCGGGCAAGACCACGACCATGCTGGCCGCCGGACGGCTGCTCACCGCACGCGGCGGCCGGGTCGCGGTCATCACCAACGACCAGGGCAGCGACCTCGTGGACACCCAACTGGCCCGGGACGTCGTGCCCGACGTCGGCGAGGTGACCGACGGCTGCTTCTGCTGTCGCTTCGAGGACCTCGCCGACCTGGTGACGGACCTGCTCGACACCGGGCGTGCGGACACCATCCTGGCCGAGGCCGTCGGCAGCTGCACCGACCTGCAGGCGACCGTCATCCGCCCCCTGCGGGCCCGCTACGGCGACCGCCTGACGCTGGCCCCCCTCACCACGATCGTCGATCCGGCGCGCGTCGGCGTGCTGGACGGCGACCTCGGCTACCTGTTCGACCGCCAACTCGCCGAGGCGGACCTCATCGCGGTCAACAAGTCCGACGCCCTGCCCCGCGCCGCGTTCGGCGCGCTCCTCGACCAGATCCGGCGCGCCCACCCCGGCGCGGGCGTCCTCGGCTACAGCGCGAGCCTCGGCGAGCACGTCGACGATCTCGTCGCGCGGTGGACCGGCGAGCCACCGCGCGACCGAGCCGTGGACCTGGACGTCGACTACGACCGGTACGCCGCGGCCGAGGCCCGGCTGAGCTGGCTCAACCAGGTGTGGCATGTCTCGGCCGACGGCGGGTTCTCCGCGCGACGCTGGGCACACGTCGCCCTCGAATCGCTCTCCGCCGCCTGCGCCCGGCGCGGAGACGTCATCGGTCACGCCAAACTCGCCGTCCAGTCCCCCGCCGGACTGATCCGCATGAGCGTGTTGGCCGCCGGTGACCGGCCACGGCACGAGCCCGCCGGGCCCGACGGATCGCCGGTGGCCCGGGCCACCGTGCTGCTCAACGTCCGCGCCACCTGCCCACCGCAGGACCTCGAATCACTGGTACGGGCCGCCGCCTACGACGCCGACCTCGCGGCCGGCGCCGCCGCACGGCCCGGCCCGGCGAACGCCTTCGCACCGTCCTACCCCCGCCCCGTGCACCGTCTCCCGGCCACACCGGCCTGACCGTCAGGAGCACCCATGGCAGAGCATCCGTATGACCAGTGCTGTCCCGGCAACGCCTGCGGCCCGAACCGCCGGCAGTTCCTCACCCTCTCCCTCGGGCTCACCGCCGGCACCGTGCTCGCCGGCTCCCGGGCCGAAGCCGCCGCCGCCCTCGGCGTACCCGAGGATCGGCTGATCGGCGTACCGGTCGACAAGGCGCTGCCGCCCGACTGGTCCGCGGCGCTGTACCGCCGGGGCGAGCCCACCAGCTACGCCGGCACCGACCTCCGCTGGCTCGGCATGCCGGTCGGGGGTGGCGCCACCGGCCAGCTGTACCTCGGCGGCGACGGGCGGCTGTGGAACTGGGACATCTTCAACCGACCGGCGGCCGGCACCACCGACGTCGGGTACGCGAACCCTCGGCAGCCCGCCTCCCCCGTCCGGCACGGTTTCGCGCTGCGGACGCGGTCGGGCGGGCGGGTCCAGACCCGCGCGCTCGACGCCACCGGCTTCGACCAGGTGCGTTTCACCGGGCAGTACCCCATCGGCACGGTCCGGTACCGGGCCGCCGACGCTCCGGTCGAGGTGACCCTGGAGGGGTTCTCGCCGTTCGTACCGCTGTCGGTCGCGGACTCGACGCTGCCGGCGACCGTGCTGGTCTACACGCTGCGCAACACGTCGCACCGAACGGTGGACGCGACGCTGCTCGGCTACGTCGAGAATCCGGTCTGCCTGGACACCAGGACGCAGCGCGGGATCACGCTGCGGTCGGCGGCGTTCGGCGACCGGTCGCTGCGCGGAGTCCGGTTCTCGGCCGCCGAGCAGACCGAGACGCCCGACCGCCCCGACGTCGTCTTCGAGGACTGGGAGCGGGACACCTACGAGGGCTGGACCGTCGAGGGCACCGCCTTCGGCGCCGGCCCGGTGCTGGTCTCCGAGATACCGGACTACATGAAGGGCGGCGGGCCGCTCAACGCGACCGGACAGCGACTCGTCACCTCGCACGACTTCCGTGGGGCCGACGGCGACATCGGCCGGGCCGACGCGCCGACCGGCAAGCTCACCAGCGCCCCGTTCACGGTCTCGCGCAAGTCGATCCGGCTGTCGATCGGCGGCGGCAACCACCCCGGCCAGACCTGCGTCAACGTCCTCGTCGACGGCGCGGTGGTCGCCACGGCGACCGGCCGCAACGCCGAGGCGATGCACAGCGTCTACCTGGACGTCTCCGCACACGAGGGGAAGTCCGCGGTCATCGAGATCGTCGACGCCCACACCGGCGGGTGGGGGCACGTCAACGTCGACCGGATCGTGTTCACCGACGTGGCGCCCCGCCCGGAGATCGTGTTCGAGGACTGGGAGCGCGACACCTACGACGGCTGGAGCGTCGAGGGCACCGCGTTCGGCGCCGGCCCGGTGCAGGTCTCCGAGGTGCCGGACTACATGAAGCGCTTCGGCGATCTCGGCGCGTCGGGGCAGCGGTTCGTGACCTCGCACGACTTCCGCGGCTCCGGCGGTGACACGGGCCGGGCCGACGCCGCCACCGGCAAACTGACCAGCCGACCGTTCACCGTCGAGCGCCGCTACGTCAACGTGGCCGTAGGCGGCGGGAGCCACCGCGGCAGCACGTGCGTCAATCTCCTGGTGGACGGCGCCCTGGTGGCCAGCGTGGCCGGCCGCGACGCGGAGCCGGTCAGCGTGGCGACGATGAACGTCTCCGCGTACCAGGGCCGCTCGGCGGTGATCGAGATCGTGGACGCGGACACCGGCGGGTGGGGGCACGTCAACGTCGACCGCATCGTGTTCAGCGACGTGCCGACGGACACCCGGCCGCTGGACCAGGTGCCCGACAACGGCACGCTCGTCCTCGCCGCGCTCGACGGTCGGGCGGTGACGCGCCCGTCGCTCGCCGGGTGGAACACGCTCGACGAGGTGTTCGCGGCGGAGGCCGGCCCCACGGAGGTGGACGGCTCGCTGGCCGGGCAGGCCGGGTCGGTGAGCGTGGCGGTCCGCCTCGCACCCGGCCAGAGCCGCACCGTGCGATTCGTCCTCGGCTGGCACTTCCCCGTGCCGGACCGCGTTTCGCTGGGCTTCCTGCGCGGCTCGGACAGCCTGCGCCGGCACTACGCGACCCGGTTCGCCGACGCCCGCGCGGTGGTGGAGCACGTCGCCGACGACCTCGACCGGCTGGAGGCCGACACCCGCACCTGGGTGAAGACCTGGTACGCCGACGCCACCCTGCCGCACTGGTTCCTGGAGCGCACCCTGGCGCCCGCGTCAACGCTCGCCACCAACACCTGCTACCTGTTCGACGACGGGCGGTTCTACGGCTGGGAGGGCGTGTACTGCTGCCCGGGCACCTGTGAGCACGTGTGGAACTACGCCCAGTCCATCGCCCGGCTCTTCCCCCAACTGGAACGCGACACCCGCGGCCGGGTGGACCTCGGCATCGGATTCCACCCGGACACGGGCCAGATCGGCAACCGCGCCGAGGCCGACATGGGCTGGGCCACCGACGGGCAGTGCGGGACGATCCTGCGCTGCTACCGGGAACACCTCACCGCGCCGGACGACACCTACCTGCGGGTGAACTGGTCCCGGTTGCGGCGCGCGCTGGAATGGATCATGGAACACGACGTGGGCCCGGACGGCACGCTCGACGGCCCGCAGCCGAACACGCTCGACACCATCTGGTACGGAAAGATCGCCTGGATCACCGGGATGTACGTCGCGGCGCTGCGGGCGGGCGCGGCGATGGCCGACGAGGTGGGCCAGCCCGAGTTCGCCGACCGGTGCCGGGTCCTCGCCGATTCCGGCAGCCGGTACCTGTCCACGGAACTCTTCAACGGCGAGTACTTCATCCAGGAGGTCGACCCGGCCCACGCCGATGCGATCAACAGCAATCGGGGATGCCACATCGACCAGCTCTTCGGGCAGAGCCTCGCCGGTCAGCTCGGGCTCCCCCGCGTCGTGCCGGCGGAGCAGGCGGTCAGCGCCCTGGAGAGTCTCTACCGGTACAACTTCACGCCCGACCACGCCGACTACCGGGAGGACAGCGTCATCCCGGGCGGCCGATGGTTCGCGATGGACCACGAGTACGGCATGCTGATGACCACCTGGCCGCACGGTGGTGCCGACACCGCGGCCGGGAACCCGGCGAGCTGGGCCGCCATGTATTTCAACGAGGTGTGGACGGGCCAGGAGTACCAGGTCGCGGCGCAGATGCTCCAGGAGGGCCTGGTCGAGGAAGGGCTCACTCTCACCCGGGCGGTGCACGACCGGTACGCCGCAGGCAAGCGCAACCCGTACAACGAGATCGAGTGCGGCGACCACTACGCCCGGGCCATGGCCAGCCACGGCGTCTACCTCGCGGCCTGCGGATTCGAGTACCACGGCCCCCGCGGCCACATCGGGTTCGCGCCCCGGATCAGCCCCGACAGGTTCGCCGCCGCATTCACCGCGGCGGAGGGGTGGGGCCTGTTCCAGCAGGAGCGCCACGGCGGGCACCTCACCGGGACGGTCGAGGTCCGGTACGGACGCCTCCGGGTATCCAGCATCGCCCTGGCGGTGACGCGTTCCCCGGCACGGGTGACGGTACGTCTGGGCAATCGCAGTCTGCCGGTGCGTGACTGGTCGTGCCGGGACGGGCGCATTCTCGTTACCTTGGACGCCGAGGTCGTGGTCGGTCGGGGAGACGCCATCCAGGTGACGCTCAACGGCTGAACGTGCCGGCGCTCGACACGGCCCGTGTCGAGCGCCGGCGCGGGCGCCCGTGACTATTCCGTCATTTTTCGCCCGTAGGATGCCCAGTCCCGCACGGCGAGGGTGCGGGGACCGGGCACTCGTTCTCGGGCTTGTCATCGTAGGAATCCACCGGATGGAGGCGAATGGCGACGATCTACGACGTGGCACGGCAGGCTCAGGTCTCCCCCGCGACGGTTTCGCGGGTGCTGAACGGCCGCACCACCGTCGATCCAGTCATGGCCGCGCGCGTGCACCAGGCGATGCAGGACCTCGACTACCGCCCCAACGCGGTCGCCCGTAACCTGCGCCTGAGCCAGACCAGCCTCTGGGCGGTCATCATCTCCGACATCGGCAACCCCTTCTTCACCTCCATGGTGCGTGGGGTCGAGGACGTCGCGCAGAGCGCCGGCTACTCGGTGGTCCTGTGCAACACCGACGAGGACCCGGAGAAGGAGTCCCGGTACATCGCGGCGGTCCTCGCCGAACGTATGGCCGGCGTCATCATCTCCACGTCGGGCCGCTCGACGGTGATCAACCGGCTCCTCGAGGCCCGCATCCCGGTCGTGGCGATCGACCGTCAACTGCGCGGCGTCGCCATCGACACGGTGCTCGTCGACAACGTGCACGGCGCGGGACTGGCGACCACGCACCTGCTCGACAACGGCTACCAGCGGGTCGCCTGCATCACCGGCCCCCGCCGGATCTCCACGGCCGCCCAGCGGCTCCGGGGCTACCAGCGCGCGCTGCGGGAACGCGGACGGGAGGTCACCGACGCCCTGGTGCGGTACGCGGACTTCCGCGAGGAGGGCGGCTACCGGGCCATGGCCTCGCTGCTCGACAGCGACAACCCGCCCGACAGCGTCTTCGCCACGAACAACCTGATGACCGTGGGCGCCGTGGAATGCCTCGTCGACCGCGGCATCCGGGTGCCCGACGAGGTCGGGGTCGTCGGATTCGACGACATTCCGTGGGCACACCTGGTCCGGCCGTCGTTGAGCACCGTCTCCCAGCCGACGTACGACCTTGGCCGCGCCGCCGCCAACCTGCTCACCGAGCGGATCGCCAACCCGTCGCGGCTGCCGTCGACCGTCACGCTCAGCACCGGGCTCCAGGTGCGCGACAGCTCCACCCGCCCGAGCTGACCGCTCGCCGGCACGAGGGCCTGGCGACCCGGCCGGGCTTCCTGACCGGCCGGGTCGCCGAGCGCGTACTCAGAGGTTGACGTCGCCGCAGAGGTGCACCTGGACGCCGAGTTCGGCGAACATCGCGGCCTTCACCCGCAGTGTCCGGTCGGCGGTCTCCGCGTCCGGCGCGTAGGCGACGTTCACATGGTTGGCCTTGTGGCGGGCCATCAGCTGGTCGCGACCGACCCCGTGCAGCACGGCATGCATGATCGGCCACTGCGGGTTTGTGGCCTCCAGCCGGCGCCGGGTCTCCTCCTCCGGAAGCTCGACGACGGTCGCGCGGCCGAGGTCGACGTGCAGCCCGCCGTCCATGATGAACACCCGGGACCAGACGATCTCGCCTGGCTTGGAGACCCCGCTCAGGGTGCCGCCGCCGAGCGGGAAGAACATCGGCGGCTGCCGCATGCTGTACGACTTGTCGTACCCGCCGTTGTGCGACGCCGGCACCGAGCCGGAGATCTCGAACACCCAGACGAAGTCGTCGCCGTAGGTCTCCCCCCACCGGATGTCGTGCAGGGTGGTGGCCGGGTCGAGGCCCATGGCGGTCCAGATGCGGTTGGTGACCAACGAGTCGACGGCCACCCCCTCGTCGACCTCGTTGAAGTGCGGCAGCGGCGCACCCGCGTACAGTTCGCGGCTGCCGTCACGGCTGCGTACCGGTGGCCGCTGGACGTTGTTGAGCAGCCCCTCGGCGAGGTCGCTGGCCGGGACGGTGTCCTTCAGCCCCTGCTGGTACTGGATGCCGACCGCGTCCAGGCCGAAGTCGTCCGCGATGCGCAGGGCGGCGATGTACATCTTGAACTGGCTCGTCAGCTGGGCGTCGGTGAGCTCGGTCGCCTCGTCGGTGCCGGTGTGGAAGGTCATCCCGGCCTCGTCCAGCCAGCGGCGGACCGCGTCGGCCTCCTCGTCGGGGACCCGTGCCATCTCGGCGACCAGCGCGCTCTGCGACAGCCGCTCCTTGTAGATGCCCAGCGGGTTGATCAGCTCGTCGTCGAAGATCGCGTTGTACATACCCATGCAGCCCTCGTCGAAGACGCCGATGATGGCCTTCTCCCGGGCCAGTTGCGCGGCCAGGGCGCGACCGAGCTCGACCTCCGCGTCGTCCGGCAGGGCGGGCAGATCGCGGACGTGACTGGTGTCGTGGCGCAGCTCGCCGGTCTCCAGCCAGGTGCGCAGCCCGTTGACCGCCCAGTCGTCGGTGAAGTCCCGGCTCCACAACGCGGAGTGCCGCACGCCCGCCTTGGTGAGGCTCGCGGTGAGGTTGAGCAGGCCGACCAGTCCCGGGAACTCGCCGCTCCAGTTGGCCACGATGAGGATCGGTCCCCGGTGGCTGCGCAGCCCGGCCAGGACGTGGTGGCTGTACTGCCAGACCGCCTCGACGACGATCAGCGGCGCGTCGACCGGGATGCCCTTGAAGACCTCGATCCCGGCCCGCTGGCTGTCGATGAAGCCGTGGCCCTTGTCCGGGTCGAACGCGTGGCCACGCTCGACCTTCCAGCCGAGTGCGTTGACCGCGGCCGCGAGGTCGGTCTCCAGCTGCTGCTGGGTGGGCCAGCATGTGACGTTCGCGCGGGGCCGGAGATCGCCACTGGCCACCGTGTAGACGGTGCCGGGCGCCGCGACGGGCGGCTCGGCCAGCACGGGCAGCGGGTAACGGGTCATGGGGCGACTCCTTCGGTGCGTGGGGTGTCGCTGGCCGCCGGCGGGCCGGCGGCCATCAGACGGTCCTGGCGTGCAGCGAGCGCGTGCGCGACCCGCTTGGAACTCGTGTACAGCTCCCGGTACAGCCCGTAGAGCTCGTCGTAGTCGGCGGCCAGCTCGGCCCGGGGCTGCCGGATCTCCTTGACGGGGTTCCACGCCTCGATCGAGACGGGCCACCCGGTCTGCGCGGCGAGGAACGCCGCTCCGTAGCTCGCGCCGATGGTCTGCGACGGGATGACCTGGGCACGTCCGGTGACGTCCGAGACGATCTGGGTCCACAGCCCGCCCTGGGTGCCGCCGCCGACCGCCACGACCCGCCGGATGTCACCACCGCTCGCCTGGATCGTCTCGATGTTGTGGCGTACGCCGAGAGCGGTGGCCTCGAGCGCGGCGCGGTACAGGTCCCCGCGGGTGTGCGAGACGGTGAGGCCGGCGACGAAGCCACGGGCCCGCGGATCCAGGATGGGGGTGCGCTCGCCCGCGAAGTACGGGAGCATGAGCAACCCCTTGGCGCCCGGACCGGAGGCCTCGGCCAGCCGGAGCAGCTCGGGAAAGTCCGGTGAGCCGAACAGCTCGCGCAGCCAGGCCGTGATCGCGCCCGAGGTGGCCAGGCCGCCGGCGAGGTTCCGCGTCCCGGGCAGGGCGCCGACCGTGCCCCACAGCGACGGGTTCGTGAGGCGGGCGGTCACCGTGTGGACGAGGAACATCGTGGTGCCGTACATCAGCATCAGGTCGCCGACGCCGTGGGCGCCGACGCTGATCGCCTCCGACCAGGCGTCGATGGTGCCCGTGATCACCGGGACGCCTGCCGGCAGGCCGGCCTCGGCCGCCGCGCGCGACGTCACCGTCCCGGCCACCTCGCCGGGCCAGCGCAGCGGCGGCAGGACCAGGTCGGGTGCGATCTCCGTGGCCCACGGCGCGTACCAGTCCTGGCTCTCGGTGTCGTAGAGCGGTGTGCACTGGCTCGCCGAGTGCTGGTCGAGCACGTAGTGGTCGGTGAGTTTCCACGCGAGCCACGAGCTGGGCATGAAGAGCCGTCGGGCCCGGGCGAAGAGCTCGGGTTCGTTGTCGGCCACCCAGGCCACCTTGGCGCCCGCCGCCTGGCTGGACAGCGCCGAGCCGCACCGGCGGAGGATCTCCTCCGCGCCGAACCGCTCGGCGAGGCGGGCGATCTGCTGGGTCGAGCGGGTGTCGACGCCGTAGAGGATGGCCGGACGCAGCGGGATGTTCGCGGCGTCCGTGAGCAGCACGCACGGCCCCATGCCGCTCACGCCGACGGCGACGACGTCGGCGTCGCCCGGTGCGAGGAGCTCCCGGCTGAGCGCGACGAACTCCTGCCACCAGACGTCGGCGTCCATCTCCACCCAGCCCGGTCGAGGGCGGCTCACCTCGTGGGAACGGGTCGCCGAGCGAAGGACCCGGCCGTCGGTGTCGACGAGGACGCCCTTGCTACTCGATGTGCCGATGTCGACGCCCAGGACGGCCGCAACCTTCATGGCGCCACTGTTCCAGCAATCGATTTCCGAATCAAGACCGATCCGTCGGCGTCTTCCCCTGCCGGGTTCGCGCACACACGCCGCCATGCTGTCGTATCGCCTGATGAATGCGGGTGCGGGCACGGCCAGAGGTGATCGGCAGCGGCGGGAAATCGTTAACTCAGTAGGGGCTCCGGACGCGGTGGATCCGCCGATCCCTCACGATGCCGACAGGTCTCGTCGCGTGCTCCCACGCATGACGTTTCCGATGAGCCAACGCCCCGGTGGCAGCCGCCCGCCGAGCCGCCGCCCGTCAACCCGCATGCGGTGCGCCCGTCACCCGCGCGAGCTGGCGACGGTGGCTCAACGCAGCCGGCTGACCTCCGGGCCGCGGGCACGCGCATATCGAGGGAACGGGCGGCCGCCCTCCAACGTCAGCCGTGCCCCGCCCTCGGCCGTACTGATCTCCACGCAGGTCTCCCGGGTGTCCAGAAGCCAGCCGGCGGGGCGGCAGCTGCGCCCACCGTCGGGCGCCGGCCAGCCGACGCTCACCAGGTGGTCCCACATCCGACGGGCCACCTGGTCGGCCGACTCGCCCGCCCGACCGACCAGTGGGTAGGCAACGGCGCAACGACCGGTGCCGCACTCCAAGTCGCCACCTGCGCTTCGAACGGCGAGCCCATCCGGCAGCGGGCCGAGTTCCTGCACCGACGGCACGAACCCTTCGTCGTTGAAGTCCCACGCCGCGCCGGGGATACACGCCACAGCAACGAACAAGGCAAGACCGACCACGATCCGATACGGCCAGCGCCGGCCCGCCCGGCCGTCGTCGTCGGTGTCGCCGAGCGCGCGGCGCTGCCTCTCCCCCGCGACGAGCAGCGTCACCGCGACCCCGACGAACAGCAGCAGCCGCGCCTCCACCGCCGCCCGGGGCTGAACGGCGGCGAGGGTGAGCGAGGCAACCGCGACCAGGGCGAGCGCCACGAACACGACACCGGTGAACCGCGGCAACCGGGCCACGGTCAACCACGCGAGAAACGCCACCACGACGACGACGGATGCGACGAGCATGCAGTGATGATCTACCGGCGGCGACTCGTCGGCGACCCCGTCGAGCCATGGAACTGTCGTCGCGAACGTTCGACCCGCCGACGGACTGGCAGGAGTCCCCGGGTGCGGTTGACGCGATGCCGGTGCCTCACCTCGAGCCGCTGCGGGTATGCCCGTGCCGACCTGGTGGGCCGCGTACCCCGAGACGGTGGCGGTAACGGCGTCGCCGCCGGCCGACGAGTGGCGCCGAGACGTGCCGCAGCCACGACCGTGCCGCCCGCCGCGGATCTGCGGCGGGCGGCACGGTTCGCGCGTGACGTCAGGAGATGACCACGTCGCTGTAGTAGTAGCGCAGGATCGCCTGGTAGCTCTTGCCCGAGTTCGCGAGATCACGCGAGCCGTACTGCGACAGCCAGTCCCCCGTCACCCAGCCGCCGCACGCGGTCGTGGTCGCGCAGTAGTGCGCCTGCAGGATGTTGCCGCTGCGGGTCATCCGGGTGGACCAGGTGCTGTCCACCGCGGCGGACGTCGACGCCTGCGCCGACGACGGCCGGTAGACCTGGTCGCCGGTGTCGTCACGGACGTCGTAGCACTGTCCGCCGGGGGTCTTGCGGGTCGAGTGCAGCGCCCAGTACCAGCCGTAGCTCTTGACGGCTACCGCACCGGCCTGCAGCGAGGCACTCGGCCAGCTCGGCACCCACTCGTTCGGGAGGACGTTCTTGACGTACGTCTTGAAGTCGACCCGGTCGACTCGGCCGAGACTGACCCGGTAGACCAGGATGGTGCTCGGCAGCGTGCTGTTGGTGCCGTCCGTGCTGCAGCCCGTCGGCCCGCTCAGCAGTTCGTGCGAGGCGTTGTTGTTCTTCAGCGTAGCGTTGAGGTTGCCCTTCGCTCCGGCGGCGAAGTCCTGGCTGGCACCGGCGAAGTTGCTGTTGAAGTAGACCCGCACGGTCTTGCCGGTCCGGTTCCAGACCGACGCGGCGTTGTTCTTCACGCACACGCCCTGGCCTGCGCCCGCGCCCTTGAAGTCGTAGCAGGTCGGCTGGGTCGTGCCGTAGTCGTCCAGGGAGTCGGTGAAGTCGGAGACCGAGCCGGCCTGGTTGCTGTTGTAGTAGTAGCAGAACTCGCCGCTGTCGCAGCCCCCGTCGCGGGCGGCGGCGGACGCCGCGCCCGGCGCCACCGCGACGCCGACGAGCACCGCCACCAGGACGGCCAGAACGGCTGGAAGTCTTCTCAGGGTGGTCATCCGTGGTCGCCGATCAGTAGTGACGCGTGTGCTGGAAGCTGGCTGGGCGCCGCTCTGGTGCACGTGCGAGCGCATGCCGGGTCACCAGCCGCTCGGGACGTAGGCCCAGCCCAGGTAGTCGGACCGGTCCCGGAAGGTGCTGGTCTGGTAGACGGTCGGCCCGGTGCTGATGGCGCTGTTGCCGCCGATGGAGAGCATGACGTGCCCGGCCGACGTGGTGGACGTGAAGAACACCGCCGTTCCGGCGGGCGGCACCGAGCCGGTGTGGATGCGCCCGTTGTCCTTCTGCCACTGGTAGTGCGTGCGGGCCGTGGCGAACCGGCCACTGGTGCCGAACGCCCGCTCGACGAACAGCTCGCACTCGTTGTTCCAGTCGGTGTGCCCGAGCCGCGCCTTCGCGAACGCGACGGCCTCGGCCGCGCGCGGGTCGGCCGGGTAGGTGCCGCTGGTGCCGCCGATGTTGTGCGAGGCGTTGTTGTTCTTCAACGTCGCGTTGAGGTTGGCCTTCGCCCCGGCCGCGAACGACTGGCTCGCGCCGGCGAAGTTGCTGTTGAAGTAGACCACCACGGTCTTGCTGGTGCGGTTCCACACCGACGCGGCGTTGTTCTTCACGCACAGGCCCTGGCCGGCGCCCGCGCCCTTGAACTCGTAGCAGGACGGCTGGGTCGTGCCGTAGTCCTCGATCGACCCGGTGAAGTCCGAGATGGAGCCGGCGTAGTTGCTGTTGTAGTAGTAACAGAATTCACCGCTGTCGCAGACTCCGTCCCGGGACGCCGCCTGGGCCGGCGAGGCGACGGTCAGGACGGAGGTGGTCATGGCGAGCGCTGCGCCGACGACGGCGAGGTTCTTGCGGATGTTCATGGTGTCCTCTCTGGACAGTTGGCGATGGTTGTTGATCGGGTCGGGTAGGGTTCACTGCCCGCGCTGGTACTGCTCCCAGGTCACGATCGGAACCCGGGGACCGTCGTCCGGGCCGCGGTTGGCCAGGCCGTTCATGCCGAGGTAGTAGTCGCCGACCTGGTGCTGCGCCTGGCTGGACAGGTCCGTGTCGTTGATCGCCGTGGCGTGGATGTGCCACGGCCAGTCACCCTGACTGGGGTCACGGACCCAGGCGGCGAAGCCGACCTGACGCAGAGCCCGGGCGACGGCGGTGCGCCTGGCCGCGGTCATGCCGCTGACCGCGATGTCCACCACACCCCCGCCGTCGTGCGTACCGGCCGAGGTCGGGTCACCGCCCGGGTTGTACGAGCCCTGCTCGAGCACCAGCGTGAAGCCGAGCAGTCGCTGGGCCTCGGCCAGCATCGCCTGGGTGCGGGCGTCGACGACGTACCCGTCACGCTGGACCTTCGCGCCCGGGCCGATCGTCCGGACGACGGTGTACCGGTTGAGCCCGAGCTTCGTCAGCGACGTCGTGCCGGGCAGCCCGTTCGCGGCGAGGCCCGTGTAGCCGAGCGAGCGCTGGTAGGCCGCGTACGCCGCGACGGTCTGGGTGCCGAAGTAGCCGTCGACCCACTGCGCGTCCAGCAGGTTCGAAGCCTGGAGCGCCTGCTCCACGGCGAGCACGGAACTCTTCGCGCCCGGGGTCAGTGTGTTGTCGGCACGGCGGGGGTCGATCTGGGCGGCCAGGACGGTGGCCTCCATGTCCACGACGGGCCGCGCGGCGGTGGTGACGGTCCGCTGCGCGGTGGCGCCGGATGTCGCGGCCCCCGCATGGGCCGGGACGCCGACGGCCACGCAGAGCGCGGCGAGCCCGACGGTCAACCAGGGACGGCGCAAGGTCGGTCCTCCTCGTAGTGGTGGTCTCGTTCGGAACGGACCTCACCCTGCGAGAGGAGACGTGCTGTTCGGTACCCCCGGTGTCCTGTCAGATCCGTCAGGCCGTCACCGACCTCGATGAATGCGGTGTTGTCAGGTTGGGCGGCGCCCGCGTCTGACATCGTGCGGTCGCACGCTGACACCGGTCGGGGTGACCCGGGACCCGGGAGATCGACCGGGGCGGAGGCTCGGCGGGCTTGACGGCGGCCGCCGCCGGGCGCGCTCAGGCGGTGACGGTGACCATGAAGTACACCGGCCGGCGGGTGGGAAAGAACTCCTGCCCGTGCTCGTCGACCATCTTCCAGCTGACCCAGCACTTCCCCGGGCGGTTCGGCGCGGTGACCACCACACTGATCATCACCTGCTCGCCGGGGGGCGTGTCGCCGATCGCCACCCGATCCGGTGTCTGGCAGTCGTCATCGTCAGCGGTGGGGTTCGTCCGCGCGAGGAAGCGGTTGTGCCAGTCGACCGATCCCACGTTCTTGAGCGCCCACACCTTTTCGAATCGGGCGTTCACCTTCACCCGCGTACCGTCGGGGATGGTGACGTCGGCGACGAACTTGCTCGAATCCCCGGGAATCAACGCGTCCGAGAACGCCGACGGCGACGGCGACGGCGACCCGGCTACGGCGCCCGAGCCGCCCGGGGACGTGCGGCCGCGGACGGCGAAGCCCAGGGCGGCGACCAGCGCCACCACCACCACGGTCGCCGCGGCGGCGAGCCACGGCAGGGGGTGCTGTCGCGCACCCCCGACGTCGTCCTGCACCGCCGGCAGGTGCTGCTCCGCGACCCGCAGCGCGCGTGGGCCCGCCGGCACGAGGTCGGCGGACGTGGCGACGCCGGACACGACGGGCCCGCCGGGCGCCGCGGAGGTCATGGCACGCGACGTCTCGGCGGCCACGACGCGAGCCGTCACCGCATCGGGCGTGCCGGCCCCGGTCTGGGAATCGGTGTCGACCGGTGTCCGGGCGCCGTTCGAATCGGCGTGGGCCGTTCCCGGGCGCTGAGCGTCCTCCCAGCGGCACCGCCACTGGGCCTCGTCGGCCTCGCAGGCCCGGACGAACTCACGCGTGGTCTCCCAGGAGGGGAACCTGGTCCCAGCGGCAGCCTCGTGCAGCGTCGTGTGCGAGATCCGGCCCGATCGCCCGGCCATCTTCCGGAACGACGGGTTGCCCACGCCGGTCCGCAGTGTGCGCAGCTGTTCGGCGAACTTCTCGGCGGCCACGCGGTCCGGACCTAACTCACCCGCAGCACGCTGGTTCTCCATGTATCCCCCATGTCAGACGCCGGCGTCAGACGTTGTCAGAGCGTGTAAGAGGCTACCGAACGGCGTCGTCGGTCATCAATGTCGAGGACGCACGCTCACCGGCACGACCGAGCCTCACGCGACGCAGAACTCGTTGCCCTCGGGATCCTGCATGACGACGTGTCCCAGGGTGTCGCCGTACCATTCCTCGCGCAGCACCGTCGCGCCGGCGGCCACCAGTTCGGGCACCTTCTGCTGGATCAGCCGCGCCCGCTCGGCCATGTCCCAGGGGCCGGGCCCGGCCACCCGGACGTCGATGTGCATCCGGTTCTTGGCGGACTTGCCCTCGGGTACCTTCAGGAAGCCAATCGCCGGTCCCCTACCCTGCGGATCGACGATGGACGCGTTGTCGGGCTCGTCGAAACCGGGCTCCTTGACATACCCGAGGGCAAGCGCCCAGAAGGCCGCGATCCGTTGGGGGTCGCGGGCGTCGCACCCCAGAGTCCAGTAGGTCGCCATCGCGCCAACGTACGTGGGCCAGGACCGGCTGTCATCGGCACGCCCGGACATCGGCGACCGGCGTCGGCCCGCTTCGCAGCAGGTGAGTCGCCGTTGATGACGTTGCTCGATTACGGCGAGTCCGAGGGCCTGGCCTTCTGCGGGTGGATGGTCTCGTGACGGGCCAGCATGGCGACGAACTCGCCGATCTTCCGCTCGCGGGTCTGCGCCCGTTTGACGGCGTTGACGCGGTATATGAGAGCGAACCGGTTGGTCTTGGTGAGGACGTCGAACATGGCCTGGGCGGCGGGGTCGGCGGCGATGGCGGCGAGCAGGTCGGCCGGCACCTCGGCTTCCGACGGCGGGGCGTAGGCGGCCGCCCACCGCCCGTCCGCCACCGCGGCTTCCACCGCGGCGCGACCGGGGGGCAGCATCCGCCCCTCCGCCTCCAGCCGGGCCACGTGCGCGACATTGCGCTGAGACCAGGAACTACGGGCCCGACGCGGGGTGAACCGGATCCAGGACGTTTCCTCATCCCGTCGACGGGCCTGCCCGTCGATCCAGCCGAAACACAGGGCCTCGTCGACCGCCTGCTGCCACGTCAGCGTGGTGACCGTGCCGCCCTTCTTGGTCAGCGCGAGCCAGACACCGGGCGACGTGTCGTGGTTGGCCGACAACCACGCCCGCAGTGCGTCGGCGTCCGCGACGATCAACTCATCCAGTTCGGCGCTCCCCATGACGGCAGGCTATCGCTGCGCCGCTGCCGCCCGGGGCAGGGACCGTTCCTGGGAGCAGGCTCGCACAACGTGTCGTCCGCTCGCGGTGTGTTCGTGGTCCGGATGGCCTCGATCCACGAGCGGGGCCGTGATCAGTCGGAGGCATTGCGGAATATGATCAGGTCATGCCCTTGACGGTGGATGACGTCGACCGGTTCGAGCTGTCGAGGCGCCGCCTGGGGGCCATCGCCTACCGTCTCCTCGGCTCCGCGGACGAGGCCGAGGACGTCGTGCAGGAGACGTTCCTGCGCTGGCAGGCCGCCGACGTCGACCGCGTCGAGGTCCCCGAGGCCTGGCTGACGAAGGTGCTCACCAACCTGTGCCTCAACCAGCTCACCTCCGCGCGGGCCCGCCGCGTGACCTACGTGGGTCGATGGCTCCCCGAGCCGCTGCTCGCGGGGGACCCGATGCTCGGCCCGGCCGACACCGCTGAACAGCGCGAATCGGTCTCGTACGCGGTCCTCACCCTCATGGAGCGCCTGTCCCCCAACGAGCGGGCCGTGTACGTGCTGCGGGAGGCCTTCGACTACCCGCACCGGGAGATCGCCGAGATCCTCGACATCACCGAGGCCGCCAGCCAGCAGATCTTTCACCGCGCCAGGAAGCATGTCGCGTACGGCAAGGCCCGCACCGACGTCGACCAGGCCGCCGCCCAGCGGATCGCCGCGGAGTTCCTCGCGGCCGCCACCAGCGGCCAGACCGATGAGCTCGTACGCCTGCTCACCAAGGACGCCATCTCCATCGGCGACGGCGGAGGGAAGGTTCCGGCCCGCACCAGGGCGTTCGAGGGAGCCGTCGCGGTCGCGAAGTTCCTGTGGGGCCTGCTCAAACCCGCCGAGGCCAAGCGCGCCATCGTCGGCGGCTCGCCCGAGATCTACGCCTGGGCCGCCAATGGCGAACCCGCCGTCGTGGCGGTAGTGGAAGGCCGAGTCGTCGCCATCATGTGCCTGGAGGTCACCGCCGAGGGCATCACTGCCTGCCGTACTCAGGCGAACCCCGACAAGCTTGAACGCGCGACCCAGCAGTGGGCGGCGGCCCACCACGGGGAGCCCCTGCTCATCATGTGACCCGCATCACCCTCGGCTCCTGTCAGGAATCGGCGGGCCATCCGGTTCAAGTGACGAATCCGAACCGGACAACAAGGGAGCCGACGATGAGGGTGCTGGTGGCAGGAGCGACCGGAGCGATGGGCAAGGAGCTGGTGCCGCGTCTGGTCGCTGCCGGACACGAGGTGTTCGCCATGATCCGCAGCGAATCCAACAAGGCCAGGGCGGCACAGCTGGGCGCGGTACCGGTCATCGCCGATGCGCTGGATCGCGCCCAGGTCGAGGCGGCCGTGCGCCAGGCGGCCCCGGAGGTGATCGTTCACCAGCTGACCGCCATCGGGCACGTCGACACCCGCCACTTCGACCGCAGCTTCGCCGCCACCAACAGGCTGCGGATCGAGGGGACCGACAACCTGCTCGCGGCCGCACGCGCCACAGGAGTACGACGGTTCGTCGCCCAGAGCAACGGCGCGTTCACCTACACCCGGACCGGCGGGCCGGTCAAGAACGAACAAGACGCCCTGGATCGGGCACCGGTCAGCCAGATGGCCCCGATGATCGCGGCGATCGAGCACTTGGAGAAGGCCGTGCTGGGCGCCGCCTGGACCGAAGGGATCGTGCTGCGCTACGGCGCGTTCTACGGGCCCGGTACCTCCATGGCGCCGGGCTCCGCGCAGCTCGAGATGATCCGCAAGCGCAAGTTCCCGGTCGTCGGCGACGGCGGCGCGGTGTGGTCGTTCGTCCACATCGCCGATGCTGCCGAGGCCACGGTCGCCGCGGTGGAGAACGGCGGCCGCGGTGTCTACAACATCGTCGATGACGATCCCGCCCCGGTCGCCGAATGGCTGCCGGAACTGGCCGCGATGCTGGGCGCCAAGAAGCCGATGCGCGTACCGCGGTTCGTCGGACGGCTGGCCGCCGGAGAGGCCGGCGTCGTGCTCATGACCGAGCTGCGCGGCGCATCCAACGCCAAGGCCAAGCGCGAACTGGGCTGGCACCCGACACACCCCACCTGGCGCCAGGGCTTCCACGTCGTGCCGTGACGTGGAGGCGGCCGGATCCGGTCGATGATCCACTCGAGTAGTTGAGCCCGCGACCGAGGGGCCCTGCCGGAGCGGACGCGTTTGCCCGGGTACACCCCGGGCAATCGCGCGGCGGAGCAGAGCACCGGAGCAGCTCGTGAAGATCCACGAGCTGCCGGTCAGTCGATACCGAAGGGCTACGTCCTCAGCCACATCGAGCGCCTGATGGGCAAACGGGACAGGAAGAACCGAACGCATCGGTCTACAGCCAGGGGGCGTACGGGGCATGCGGGGCAGCGTCGCGGTGGAACCGAAGGTGACCGACGGCGAGTCGGTGGGGCTGGCCGACGTGGTGTGGGAGAACGCGCGGCGGAAACCGGACAAGGTGCAGTTTCTGCGCCCGGACCCGGACGTCCGGTCGTGGCCGGCGCAGCAGTCCGGCGTCGGCGACGCGGGTGCGGTGACCTGCCGGCAGTTCCGCGACGACGTGCTGGCGTTGGCGCGAGGGCTCATCGCCGCCGGGGTGGCGCCGGGCGAGCGGGTGGCGTTGATGAGCCGCACCCGCTACGAGTGGACCCTTGTCGACTATGCGGTGTGGACGGTCGGGGCGGTGACCGTTCCGGTGTACGACACCTCGAGTGCCGATCAGCTGGCCTGGATTCTGGCCGACTCCGGCGCGGTGGCGTGTGTGGTGGAGACACCCGAGCACGCCGCGATGCTGGCCGGTGTGCGGGACAGGCTGCCCGGGCTGGGGCAGGTGTGGCAGATCGACGCCGGCGATCTGGTCCAGGTAGCGGCTCGGGGCCGGGCCGTCGACGACGAGCAGGTGGAGGCCCGCCGCGGCGCGGTGTCGGGCGGGGACGTGGCGACGATCGTGTACACCAGCGGGACGACGGGCCGGCCGAAGGGCTGCGTGCTCACGCACCGCAACATTCGCCTCGACGTCGGCAACGCGGTGGCGGTGCTGCCGGAGTTGTTCCACGAGCAGGCGTCGACGGTGCTCTTCCTGCCGTTGGCGCACGCGTTCGCGCGCATGATCCAGGTGGGGATGGTGCAGACCCGGGCCACGATGGTGCACAGCGCCAGCATGAGCGGCGTGATGGATCAGCTACGTCGGTACCGGCCCACGTTCGTCCTCGCGGTGCCGCGGGTGTTCGAGAGGATGTACAACCGGGCGCGACAGAAGGCCATCGAGAGCCACCAGGGTCGCCTCTTCGCCGTCGCGGACCGGGTGGCCGTGCGGTACAGCCGGGCCCTGGACCGCCCGTCCGGCCCTGGTCCGGCGCTCCGGCTGGCGCGGCGGGTCTTCGACCTGTTGGTCTATCGGAAGCTGCGGGCGGCGCTCGGCGGGCGGTGCCGCGTCGCGATCGTCGGTGGCGCTCCCCTCGGTGACCGGCTCGGGCACTTCTTCCGCGGGGCCGGTCTGACGCCGCTGGAGGGGTACGGCTTGACCGAGACCTCCCCGGCGCTGGCGGCGAACCGGCCGTCGGCGATGCGGATCGGCACGGTCGGCCGGCCGCTACCGGGCGTGGAGTTGGCGATCGCCGACGACGGGGAGGTCCTCGTCCGCGGTGACGTCGTCTTCCAGGGGTACTGGAACAACCCGTCCGCCACCCGCGCGGCGTTCACCGCCGACGGCTGGTTCCGCACCGGCGACCTCGGCAGGCTCGACGACGACGGCTATCTGCGGATCACGGGACGCACCAAGGAGATCCTGGTGACCGCGGCCGGCAAGCACATCGTGCCCGTACCGACGGAGGATCGGGTACGCGCGGACCCGCTGGTCAGCAACTGCATGCTCGTCGGCGACGCCAAGCCGTACGCGGCGGCTCTGGTCACCATCGACCCGCAGGCATGGCTGCGGTGGCGGGCCGCGCACGGTCACCCGCACGCGTCGGTGGCGGACCTGCGCGACGACCCCGCCCTGCGCGGCGAGATCCAGGCGGCGATCGACCGGGCGAACAGCTCGGTCTCGCAGGCGGAGGCGATCAAGACCTTCCGCATCCTGCCCGACGACTTCAGCGAGGCCAACGGTGAGCTCACCCCCACCTTGAAGATCAAGCGGGAGGTGGTGCAGGAGCACTGCGCCGCCGAGATCGACGCCCTCTACGCCGGCCACTAACCGTTCCGCCACGGGAGGGCCTCGCCGAAGCCCGGTGGTCGGCCGCCGTCATCGCCCGCGCCTGCTGGATCATTCCGCACCCAGCGGTTGTAGCCTCGGCCCTTATGAGCTGGCTGCCGGACGATTTCGTCCACCCCGTGCACGTGCCCGTGCCCAACACCACGCTTCACCTGCGGCCGATCAGGGAGGCCGACACCGCGCTCGACTACCCCGCCGTGATGGGCTCCCGGGAGCGCCTGTGGAAGATCTTCGGCCCGGCCTGGGCATGGCCGCCAGCGACGATGACCTACGAAGAAGACCGCGTCGACCTGCTGCGGCACGAGAAGGAGATCGCCGCGCACCAGTCGTTCAACTACGCGCTGCTGGACGAGGAGGAGACGGCGATCCTCGGCTGCGTCTACATCGACCCGCCCGAGCGCACCGGCTCCGACGGCGAGGTCTCCTGGTGGGTGGTGGACGACCTGGTCGGCAGCGAGGCCGAGCGCGCGCTCGACGCGCTGGTGCCGCGGTGGATCGCCGCCGACTGGCCCTTCCGGCAGCCTCGCTATCTGGGCCGTGACATTTCCTGGCAGGACTGGCTCGCGCTGCCGCGCGCCTCGTGACCCCCTCCCCCGGGCGGGTCCCGGAACGTGCCTTTGACAATCACTCGCGGTGGTGACCGGCGCACCGCTGCCGAGGTTCACGGATGTCCGCCCGGTCCCGCCCAGGGAGGCAACCCGCCGATGTTCAACACCGCACGCCTGCAGGTCGTCCTGGAGATCGCCCGCCACGGCACCATCGTCGCCGCCGCGGAGCGGCTGCAGCTGAGCCCGTCCGCGGTCTCCCACCAGCTCGCCGCGTTGGAGCAGGAGGCCGGGGTCGCGCTGGTGGACCGGGGGCCGCGCAGCCTGCGGCTCACGGTCGCGGGCCAGCGCCTGGCGGAATACGCGCAGCAGATCGCCGATCTGATGTCGGCGGCCCGCGACGAGCTGGCCGCGCACGGTGAGGGCCGCCAGGGACTGCTGCGGATCGGGTTCTTCGCCACCGCCGGCACTGAACTGCTGCCGCGTGCGCTGTCGAGCTTCACCCGGGACCATCCGCAGGTCGAGCTGGCGCTGATCCTGGGGCAGCCGCACGAGCTGCTGCCCCGCCTGCACCAGGGTGAGCTGGACCTGGTGGTGGTCTTCGACCATCCGCTGAGCCCAGCGCAGGCATCGCCGTACGCGACGGTCCAGCCACTGATGGTGGATCCCCAGCTGGTGGTGCTTCCCGCGGATCATCCGCACGCCGGCCGGCGGCGACTCCGGCTCGCAGACCTCGCCGCCGAACCGTGGATCACCACACTCGGCGTGCCAGGCGAGGCCTCGGTGCTGGAGCTGGCGGCGCGGGCGGAGGGCTTCACGCCGCGGATCCGCTGCCGCAGTGACCATTACGAGGTGGTGCTGGGCCTGGTCCGCGCCGGTGTCGGGGTGGCGCTGGTGCCCTCGCTCGGGCTGCGAAACCCCGGCGGGGTGGCGGTGCGGCAGCTCGCGCACGCCAAGCTGTACCGCGAGATCGGCGTGGCGCTGCGTCCGGGCAACCCCAACCCGGTGGTCGGCAGGTTCGTCGAGCGGCTGAGCGACGCGGCGTCCACGCTCAGTCAGGAGCTGTCGCAGCGGTGGGCCCTGGCGAGCCGGTCGACCGCCGTACCCCAGCGGCGCAGCTCGGCCACGGCGGCCCGCTCGGCCCCGGGCGGGAATGCGGCGACCACGGCGTAGACGACGGTGTGCCGGCCGGACACGATGCCGGTGTCGGCGCGTACCCCGGTGTCGGTGCCGGTCTTGTTCTGCACCCGGACGCCGTCGCTCGACCACGGGTCGTGGCCGATCGCGTCGGCGACCATCGTGCGGTCGGTGTTCACGGCGAGCCAGCCGCGCAGCAGCCGGCACGCCTGCGGGCTCTGCCAGGTCCCTCTGGCCACCTCGGCGAGGAAGGCGCAGAGTTCGCGGGCGGTGCCGGTGGCGAAGGTCTCCGGTACGCCGGGGCCGCGCTCGGCGCGGATCCGGTCGTGCACGGTGGTGTCCCGCAGCCCGGCGCGGCGGGCCAGGTCCCGCACGGCGTCCAGGGTCACCAGCCGCAGCAGGGCGTTGGTGGCGGCGTTGTCGCTGACCGCGCCGACCGCCGTGGCCAGGTCGGCGACCGTCCACCACCGGGGCGACAGCTGGCCGAGCAGGCCGGTGCCGCCGACCTCCCGGTCCGCGTCGAGCAGCTCGACCGGCTGGTCCTCGGTGAGCGTCCGGTCGGCGAGCCGCCGGGCCACCTCGCCGAGGAGCAGCACCTTGCCGACGCTGGCCAGCGGCAGGACCAGGTCGGGGTCGGTCGAGAGGGTGCGGCCGTCGTCCAGCCGCCGCACCATCGCCCCGACCCGCACCGCCGGGCTCATCGCCGCCCGGGCAGGGCGCCCTGCCGATCCGGTACGGCCAGCACCCGGCCCGGCCGCGCGTCGGTGACCGCGCCGCCGTCCACGACGACCCGGCCGCCCACCAGCACGCACCGCACCCCCTGCGGCGGCGCCAGAGGCTCGTCGTACGTGGCGCCGTCGGTGACCCGCTGCGGGTCGAATACCACCAGGTCCGCGGCGTACCCGTCGGCGAGCAGCCCCCGGTCCCGCAGGCCGAAGCGGCGGGCGGGCATCGCGGTCATCTTGTGCACCGCCTCGGTGAGCTCCAGCAGTCCCACCTCGCGAACGTAGTGGCCGAGGACCCGGGCGAAGCTGCCCGCCCACCGCGGGTGGGGGCGGCCTCCCTTCGGCACGCCGTCGGAGCACAGCATGGTCAGCGGGCTGGCCAGCACCCGGCGCACGTCGTCCTCGTGCATGGAGTGGCTGAGGATGGTGACGTCGCCGTGCTCGGCGGCGAGCAGGTCGCAGGCGTAGTCGACCGGGTCGACGCCGCGCCCGGCGGCCAGGTCGGCGATGGTGCGCCCCTGGGCGCCGGGGTTGTTCGGGGCGGACGCGACGCGGATCAGATCCCAGCCGCCGTTGCCGACGGTGTTCTCCCAGCCCGGTACGCCGGCGACCAGGTCGTGGCGGATCCGGTCGCGGACCGCCGGCTCGGCGGCGGCGGCGAGCATCGCCGGTACGCCGTCGGCGATCAGCCACGGCGGCAGCATCGCGTGCAGGGCCGTGCTGCCCGCGGTGTACGGGTAGACGTCGCAGGTGACGTCCAGCCCGTCGGCGCGTGCCTGGTCGAGTCGGGCGAGGGTGCGGACGGTCGCGCCCCAGGCGCGCCGGCCGGCGGTCTTGTGGTGGGAGACCTGCAGCGCCGACCCGGCCGCGGTGGCGATCTCGATCGCCTCCTCGAGGGCGGATTCGACCTGGGACATCTCGTCACGGAGGTGGGTCACGTACGGCTTGCCGTGTGCGGCCGCGACCCGGGCCAGCGCGATGACCTCGTCGGTGCCGGCGTTGACGCCCGGGGAGTAGATGAGCCCGGTCGACAGGCCGGCGGCGCCCGCGGCGAGTGCCTCGTCGAGCAGCTGGCACATCCGCCCGATCTCGGCAGGGGTGGCCCGGCGCTGGGCGAAGCCGACCACCGCGGCGCGCAGCGTGCCGTGGCCGACGAGGGCGGCGAGGTGGTTGCGTCGGGCCACGCCCTGCGCGTCGGCGAACTCGGCGAACGACCCGTACGCCGACGCGGGTGGACCGAACGTCGCGGCGATCAGCTCCCGCACCGGCTCGCCGCGCTGGGGCGGGACCGGGAAGGGGCTGATGCCGCAGTTGCCGCAGATCTCCGTGGTGACGCCTTGCAGCAGGGGCGCCCGGCGCAGCACCTCCCGCTGCTCGTCCTCCCCCGCCAGCAGGTCGGAGTGGGTGTGCACGTCGATGAAGCCGGGTGTGACGACCAGCCCGGTCGCGTCGATGACGTCGGCGGCGGGAGTTCGGCTGCCCGGGGGCAGCAGCACGAGCCGCCCGTCGCGGACGCCCACGTCGGCGGGGCGGGCCGGCGAGCCGGTGCCGTCGAGCACGTCCCCGCCGGTGACCAGCAGGTCCAGCCGGGCCATCAGAGCACCTTGGACAGGAAGGCGCGGGTACGGTCGTGCCGCGGCGCGGCGAGCACCTCCCGGGGTGGGCCCTGCTCGACGATCAGGCCCTCGTCCATGAAGACGAGGTCGTCGCCGACCTCGCGGGCGAAGCCCATCTCGTGGGTCACCACGATCATGGTCATGCCGCTCGCCGCGAGATCCTTCATCACCTCCAGCACCTCGCCGACCAGTTCCGGGTCCAGCGCCGAGGTCGGCTCGTCGAAGAGCATCAGCTTCGGCGACATGGCCAGCGAGCGGGCGATGGCCACCCGCTGCTGCTGGCCGCCGGAGAGCTGCGCCGGGTAGTGGTGGGCGCGGTCGGCCATGCCGACCCGGTCGAGCAGGTCAGCGGCGCGCCGCCGCGCGTCGGCAGCCGCGACGCCCTTCACCGCGACCAGGCCCTCCATCACGTTCTCCAGCGCGGTGCGGTGCGGGAACAGGTGGAAGCGCTGGAAGACCATGCCGATCGACTCGCGCTGGCGGCGCAGCCGCGCGTCCGGCAGTGGCCGCAGCCGGCCGCCGCGCTCGGAGTACCCGATCAGCTCGCCGTCGACGTAGACCCGGCCCGCCTGCGGCTCCTCCAGGTGGTTGAGGCAGCGCAGCAGGGTGGACTTGCCGGAGCCGGACGGGCCGACCACGCAGACGACCCGGCCGCGTTCGATGGTCAGGTCGATGCCGCGCAGCACCTCCAGCCGCCCGAAGCTCTTGCGCAGGGCGTGGCACCGCACCATCGGCGGGGTCACCGCGCGCTCCCGGTGAAGCGCAGGTTGCGGGCGATGCGCCCGCGCAGGGCTCCCGGCACGGTGGCGCCGAAGCCGCGGCTGAACCGGCGCTCCAGGTAGTACTGGCCGATGCTGGCGACGGTGGTCAGGACCAGGTACCACAGGGACGCGACGATCAGCAGGGCGATCACCTCGAAGTTGGTCAGGTAGAGCCGCTGGGCGACGGTGAGCAGGTCGGCGCCGGCGATCACCGAGACGAGCGAGGTGGTCTTGAGCATGGAGATGAACTGGTTGCCGGTCGGCGGGACGATGATCCGCATCGCCTGGGGCAGCACCACCCGCTTCATGATCTTCAGGCGGGACATGCCCAACGCCGCCGCGGCCTCCTGCTGGCCGGGGTCGACCGCGCGCAGGCCGGCCCGGACGATCTCGCTCATGTAGGCGCCCTCGTTGATGCTGAGTCCGAGCAGCGCCGCGACGAATCCGGTGACCAGCGTGTTCGTCTCCCAGGTGACCAGCTTCGGGCCGCCGAACGGCACGCCCAGCCCGATCTCGGGGAAGATCAGCGCGATGTTGAACCAGAAGATCAGCTGCACCAGCAGTGGCGTGCCGCGGAAGAACCACACGTAGGCCATGGCGCCGGCGCGCAGGACGCGGCTGTCGGAGACCTGCATCAGCGCCACGACGACCCCGAGCACCACACCGATCGCCATGGACGCGACCGTGAGCTGGACGGTGACCCAGAGCCCTTCCAGGATGACCCGGTCGAACTGGTACTTGACGACGATGTCCCAGTGCAGGTTCGGGTTGATCGCGATGGTCCAGGCCAACCAGGCCAGGATCAGGGCGATTGCCCCGGCGGCCAGCCAGCGCCCCGGTCGCAGCGGGTGGCTGATCCGGTTCGCCTCCGGTTCGGCGGGCCCGGCCGGGGCCGGGTCCGTGACGGTCGCGTCCACCGGGGTGCTCACTTCTGGTCGTTGACCGTCGCGGTCTGCACGCCGCTGCCCTGCACGCCCCACTTCTCGAGGATCTTGGCGTAGTCGCCCGCCTCGATCAGCTCCTGCAGGGCCCGCTGGACGGCGTCGCGCAGCTGGCTGTCCTTCTTGTCGATCGCGATGCCCCACGGACCGGCCTCGTACTGGGCCTCCAGTACCTCGTACTTGCCGCTCTGCTGGGCCAGCATCTTGGCCACCGGGTAGTCGACGATGGTGGCCACCGCGCGCCCGGCGTCGATCTGCAGCAGGCCGGTCGGGGCGTCCTCGCTCTGCGAGATGGTCATCTTCTTGGCGCACGAGGTGTTCTGCTTCTCGCCGATGGCGAGGTTGGAGCTGCCCTTGGCGAGCACGACGGCGCGGCCGCACAGGTCCGCCAGGTCCTTCACCCCGGCCGGGTTGCCCTTCGCCACCATGATGGCGCCGCCGGCCTGGAAGTAGTCGACGAAGTCGACGGCCTTGCGGCGCTCCTCGGTGTCGCTCATCGAGGACATCGCCAGGTCCCACCGGTCGGCCTGCAGACCCGGGATCAGGCCGGGGAAGCTGGCGTTGGTGATCTCCAGCTTCAGGCCGAGCCGCCCGGCGATCGCCGCCGCCAGCTCCGGGTCGACGCCGGTCAGGTCCTGGGTCCCCTCCTTGTACATCTCCATGGGCGGGTAGCCCTCGGCGGTGGCGACCCGCAGGACGCCCTTCTCCTTGAGGGCGGCCGGGACCAGGTCGGCCGCCTTGGCGTCGGCCGCGACCGAGGCGGAGGCACCGGCCTGCGGCGTCTGGCCGCTGGTCGAGCGCCCGCAGCCGGCGACGGCGAGCGAGAGTGCGGCGAGACCGACGACAATGCGAAGCGCACGCTTCCTGACCACCGGAAACCTCCTGCCAGAGACGATGGCGGGGACCCTATCCGGGATCGGCCAGCGTGAACAGCCCGAATGCTTTGCAGGGTGAGCGCCTAAATATTCGATGCTCATCAGTCGACCGGGGTTGCGGCGACCGCCATCCGTCGACGGATCGGTCGGTGGCGGACCGATGAATTTGAGATGCTGCGGCGGTCTATCCGTGGACACCACCTGACTCGAAGGGACCGCCCGATGGCAAAGGTCATCTCCACGCTGTTCATCTCGGCCGACGGCGTGGCCGAGATCGACCCCGACTGGCACTTCCCGTACTTCGACGAGAACATGGGCCGTGCCGTCAGCGAGGACTACGACACCGCCGACGTGCTGCTCATCGGCCGCGAGACCTACGACAGCTTCGCCGGGGCCTGGCCCGAGCGCGAGGCCGCCGGCGGGGACGACGCACCGTTCGCCAAGCAGCTCGGGGACGTGCGCAAGGTGGTCGTCTCGCGCCAGCCGCTGCAGTTCTCCTGGCGCAACTCGGAGCTGATCGAGGGCGACCTGCTCGACGCGGTCCGGGCGCTCAAGGCCGACGCGGGCAGCAAGGGCGTCCTCATCCCGGGGTCGATCTCCGTGGTGCAGCAACTGCTCGCCGCCGGGCTGGTCGACGAGCTGCGCCTGCTCGTGCATCCGGTGGCCGCGCGCAAGGGCCGCAGGCTGTTCGACGACGGCGACGCCTCGTACCACTTCCGGGTGACGGCGACGGAGGCCTTCCCGACGGGCGTGATCCGCGTGATCTACGCGCCGACCGCGGCACCCGGGAAGGTCGGCTACGACGACGTCAAGGACCAGGTGCCCGAGGGGAAGTAGCCGCCTTCGCAACGAGTCTCGGCGGATCGGCTCGCGCCACGCTGCCAACCGGCCGCACACGATCGCATTGCCGCCGGGCCGGTCCGCCGCATGGCCACATCATCGCCTCGACGCCCGCGGGTTCGCGCATATCGGTGAATGCATGGGCTGTCACGCCTTTGCGGCGTCCACAAGGGCGTCGATCAGCGCGCGCAGCGCGGGCTGGTCGAGGGGGATCTCCCGGACTGCGGCATAGATCGTCCGCACCGGCTCGGGGCGGCGCACCGAACGGACGGTGACACCCGGATGGCGGGTGCCCAGTCCGAGTCGGGGGATGAGGCTGACACCGAGGCCGGCTGCGACGAATCCCTGAGCCGTGGCGTAGTCCTCCGATTTCGCCACGAAGTCCGGGGCGAAGCCAGCAGCGGCGCAGGCGTCGACTATCGGCTCCAGGCAGGGGCCGGGCGGTTCGCTGCCGACCCAGCGTTCGCCGGCGAGGTCGGCCAGGTCGATCACCCGTTGCCCGGCGAGCGGGTGCCCGGCGGGCAGCACGGCCTGGTACGCGTCGTCGAGCAGGTGCACGACGCGGATGCCCGGGCGGCTTTCGCCCCTCGGTCGGCGGACCACGATGGCCAGGTCGGCGTTGCCCTGCTCCACGTCCGGCAGTGGATCATCCGGATCCGTCAGCTTGGGGTCGACCGCCACGCCCGGATGTTCGCGCCGGAGTCGGGCCAGAGCGGGCGCCAGCAGGGTCGGGCCCACCGAGGCGAAGTAGCGGATCGTCAGCCGACCGGTACGCCCGGCGCGCAGGTCGGCCAGCGCGGTCTCGGCCGCGGCGACGTGCTGGCTGATGGTGGCCGCGTGCTCGGTGAGCAGTCGTCCCGCCGCAGTGGGCCGCACACCCCGGCCGACGCGTTCGAGCAACGCGATCCCGGCCTCCTTCTCCAGCGCCGCCACCTGCTGGCTGACGGCGGAGGGGGTGTAGCCGAGGTGCTGCGCCGCTGCGGTCACCGACCCGCTGGTGACCACCGCCCGCAGCACCTGCATCCGCCTCACATCAAGCATGTAGCAGAACTTAACGTAAGTGCAGAACCTTTTGCTTGTCCTTCCAGGTCGGGTTCGGCATCGTTGCAGGGAAGTCGATCAAGGAGATCCCGGTGAACGGTGTCGTGGGCAGGACGTGGGCGTGGGCGCGGGTGGGCGTGCTCGCCCTGCTGTGGGGATCGACCTTCCTCTGGATCGAGCTCGCCCTGGAGGCACTGACGCCGGTCCAGGTCACCCTCAGCCGGTGCGTACTCGGAGCGGCCACCCTGCTGGTCGCCTGCCTCGGCTCGGGTCGACGGCTACCCCGGGATCGGGCGACCTGGGGTCACCTCGTCGTGGCGGCCTTCCTCTGCAACGCCCTGCCGTTCGCCCTGTTCAGCGTCGGCCAGCAGACCATCGACTCCGGGATGGCCGGCGTGCTGAACGCGACGACCCCGCTGTGGTCCCTGCTGATCGGCGTCGTCATCGGCGCCGAGCGCGGACTCCGGCCGGCCCGACTGGGCGGGCTCCTGCTCGGGTTCGCCGGGGTCGTGCTGATCTTCGCACCGTGGCAGACGACCGGACCGGTCGGCTGGGGCGCCCTCGCCATCGTCGCCGCGGCGGCCAGCTATGCCGCCGGCTTCGCCTACATGGGCCGCAACCTGGTCGGCAAGGGCATCCCCACCATCTCGCTGTCCGCAGCGCAGCTCGTCGCGGCGACCGGCCTGACCGCGCTGACCCTCCCCGCCGGCGGCCTGACATCGATCGGGATCGACCCGAAGGCCGCGATCGCCGTCGTGATGCTGGGCGTCGTCGCCACCGGGATCACCTTCCACCTCACCTACCGGATCATCGCCGCCGAGGGCGCCACCAACGCCGCGACCGTCGGCTATCTGCTGCCGGTGGTCTCGGTGGCGCTGGGGGCCGTCGTGCTCGACGAGGGGTTCAGCCTCCGGATCGCCGCCGGGATGGCGGTCGTGCTCGTCGGGGTCGACCTGACCCGCCGGCACCAGCGGCCGCTGTCGTCACCGGCGTCGACGGAAACCCCGGCCGCGTTGACCGCGCGGAGAGCCTGACCCGCAATCAGGTCCGAACCGGACGGTCGTGCCGGGTGGGCGACCGTTCCCGGCTGCCCACCCGCGCGGCCCGGCCTACCGGACGAGCAACTCCTTGACCTCCGACACCAACGGCCGCTGAGCCGGCGCCGGCGTGCTGCGCCCGCCGGACCAGAGCACCCGGGCGACAATCCTCGGCGCGAAGAGACCCGGCGGCGGCGTCATCAGATTGGCCACGCTCAGGAAGCGCCGCCCGACGACGGGGTGCCGCGCGGCGGCGGCGTGCAGCCGGGTGACGTACCCGTTGAGCAAGCGCGTCCGGCGGCTGCGCGGCCCGACCACGGTCGGGTGGCGCAGGTCGGCGCCGACGGCCATGTCCCAGGGCACGTCCACCACCTTCGCCGCCGCGGCGAAGAAGCGGCGGGGCAGGTCCCGCCGGCCCAGGCGCAGGCAGTCACGCAGCACGATCGCCTCCGCCGCGGCCACCGTCATGCCCTGCCCGTACGCGGGATTGAAGCTGCACACCGCATCCGCGACCGCGATGAACCCCTCCGGGAGGCGGGCGAGGCGCTCGTAGCGGCGGCGCACGCTGGCGGGCAGGCGCATCCGCTTCGGCGGGCCGAGCGGCTCGGCCCGGCGCAGCAGCGCGTGCAGCTCCGGCGCGGGCAGCCGCCCGGCGAAGGCGAGGTAACCCTCGTCGTCGACCGGCGGGGCGTGGTCCGGGCCGACGCCGAGCAGCGTCACCATCCACCGGTCACCCTCCGCGGCGATGGCCACCCCGCCGTACGGGGCGGCCGGCGACGGGCTGCTGATCACGGCGGCGAAGGTGGTCTCGCCCGGGACGCGGCGGTAGTCGCGCGAGACGTACACGGTGCGGGGGTCCACCCGCTCCTCGGTGGGCGGCTGGTAGCCGAGTTCGGCGAGCCAGGTGGGGCCGCGGTTGCCGCGGCCGGTCGCGTCCACGACGAGGTCGGCGTCGTGGCGCTCCTCCCGGCCGCCGCGGGGAAGGACCCGCGCGCCGGTCACCGTGGCGCCGTCGGCCAGCAGCCCCACGGCCTCGCACCGGTCGCGGATCTCCACGTTGGGCAGCGCACGGACCCGGTCCCGGACGTACGCCTCCAGGGCGCGCCGGCTCACGCACAGCCCCGCCAGCCCGGAGGCGACCCGGGGGATCCGGTGGCCGTCGTTGACCCAGACGCAGTCCCGTTGGATGTCGACCGGGACGGCCCCGTGGGCGGTCAGTTCGGCGGTCAGGCCGGGGAACAGCTCCTCGAGGATCTGGCGACCGCGGGCGAGCAGGCCGTGCGAGTGCCCGCTCTGCGGCACACCCTTGCGATCGACGGCCTCCGCCGGCAGGTCGTCCCGGTCGAAGACGGTCACCGTCGCGTACGACTCGCTCAGCACCCGGGCGGCGAGCAGGCCGCCCATGCTGCCGCCGAGGACGACCGCCCGACCGGTCTGGTTGGTGGTGGACACGGCACACTCCGTTTCGTTCAATGGGTGTCCCCAGTGAGCGGCACGCGGTGTCCGTGAGGGAAGCGAATCGGCGGACGACTAGCTGACAGTGAAGTTCCGGTCAGCGGCGCCACCGGTCCGACCCGTCCGACGGTCACCCGACGGTGTGGTGGAACCGCTGGTCAGGCCCCGTCTTCGGACTCCACCGGAGGGCCGGTGACGGATATCTCAGTCGACTAGCGGTCAGTCGTCGCCGGCGCGATTCCGGTCCCGCGGCACGTCACCCTCGCCTACGCTGAGGTTCAGTGTGAGGCGTCGGCACACACGGGTCTGAGACAGGAGCCGGACATGCGGGTGGCCGTCGCCGGCGCGTCCGGCAACATCGGGTCCCTGACCGTGGCAGCCCTGCGCCGTCACGGCCACGATCCCGTTCCGATGAGCCGGTCGCACGGTGTCGACCTGGTGACCGGCGACGGGCTGGACGAGGCGCTGACCGGCGTCGACGCCGTCATCGACGCGATGAGCGCGCCGGCGGCCGACCGCGAGGCGACCGTGGCGTACTTCGGCGCCGCCACCCGGAATCTGCTGCGAGCCGAGCGGGAGGCGGGGGTCCGGCACCATGTCCTGCTCTCCATCGTCGAGGTCCACCGGATCGCCGGCACCGCGCACTACTCCGGCAAACGGGAGCAGGAGCGCCTGGTCTCGGCCGGGGACGTGCCGTGGACCATCGTCCCCGTCACCCAGTTCTTCGACTTCGGCGAGACGGTGGCCTCGTGGACGGAACGTGACGGCACCGCCTACCTCGCGCCGGTGCTCATGCAGCCGATCGCACCGGCCGACGTCGCCGACGTTCTCGCCGAGGTGGCCGCTGGGCCGTCGCACGGACGCTACCGGGACGTGGCGGGCCCCGATCGGCACGATCTCGTGGACATGGCGCGCCGGACCCACCAGGCGACCGGGCGCGAGATGACCCTCGTCCCCACCTGGGAGGCGATCCTCGGCCCCGACATGGCGGGCAACGTGCTGCTGCCGGGACCGGACGCCCGCATCGCGCCCACAACCTTCGACGACTGGCTCGCGGACCGGACGCGACCGCGGTAGCCAGCCTCCTGCTCGGCCGTCGGCCCAGCGCGAAGACGGGCGGTCAGGATCGGCAGGGGAAGCTGCTCTTCCGCCATGGTCCCCGGCTTCGGGCTCCGCGACGGCGCCGGCAACGCCAGGTCCCTCTACTGGTCGCTGCTGTCCGCTCCCGCGTCCTGCCGATAGCTGTAGTAGGAGCTGACCGCCGGCTGGCCGGTGTAGTTGGGTCCGGCGCGGTCGTCGGCGCCGGCCGGGGCGCCATGGACGCCGGTGTCCGCCGCGGACCTGGCCGCCGGGCTGGTGCCGCGGTAGCCGCCGCACCGGCATCGGTCCGGACCCGTACCTTGGGGCGGTGGCTACCTTCGCGCGCATGCCGATCACGGCCCGTACGGTGCGGCTGCTCATGCCGGTGGCCGCGCTGCTGTTCCTGGGCCTCGCACTGCTGATCCGCGTCGTCGACGACGGGGCACTGCGGCAGTACTCCGGCACCGCGCTGTACGCGTCGATGGTCTGGGCCGGGGTGCTGTTCCTGCGGCCAGGGATGGCGCCGGTGCGGGCCGGGGCGGTCGCCACCGTGTTCTGCTGGTTGGTGGAGTGCGCGCAGCTGACCGGGGTGCCGGCCGAACTGTCGGCGCGGAGCCTGGCGGCGAGGCTGGCGCTGGGTGTGCAGTTCGACCCGGTCGACCTGGTCTGGTACCCGGTCGGGGTCGCTCCCCTGGTGGTGCTGCACCAGCTCGTGCGCACTCGGGCCCGACCGGCGTCGCAACCTCCGCGCGACGTCGTCCCCACGCCAGCGGTCCGCGCGGTTGACACCCGCCCGTAGCCGCTGGGCGGGGGCCTCGTTGGACGCCCTCCGCCGTCCGCCGCGCTATCCGGGGCGCTTGGCCGCCAAGCCGGTGCACCGCTGTGCGGTGGCGAGCGTGTCGAGGATGCGCTGCCTGCCAACGCCGGTGGCCGGCACCGGCTGGCCGCTGGCGGAGACCGTTGCCGGGACGAACCGGCTGTCCACCACCGTCCGCTCGCGTACGACCAGGTTCAGCACGCCGGAGTCCGTGCTGTGCGACGTGCCGTACCAGAGGAAGTTGCCCAGTCCGTAGTGCACGTAGGTCGGGCCCAACCAGCCGTCGGCCAGCAGCGTGTGCGCGTGCGTACCGACCACGATGTCGGCTCCGGCCTCGGACAGCCTTCCGGCGAACGTCTTCATCTCGCCGCTCGGGCACGAATTGCCCTCCACGCCCCAGTGCATGAAGACGATGACCAGGTCCGCACGTTCCCGCGCCGATCGCACCGCGGCGGTGGCCCGGGCGGGGTCGAACGCCATTGCCACCCCTGGTCGGGTGTCCGTCGCTCGCCACGACCCAGCCAGGTCATGCACCTGTGACATGCCCAGCACCGCGATCCGCAGCCCTCGTACCGTGGTGAGCCAGGGCGCATACGCCGCGTCGGCGTCGCGGCCCGCACCGAACACCGGGTACCGGGCTTCCGCCGCGGCGTCGAGGGTGTCGGCGAGCCCTTGCCGGCCGTAGTCGAGGATGTGGTTGTTGGCGATCGACACCGCATCCACCCCGGCCGCGCGCAGCGCCGCGAAGGCGGTCTTCGGAGCCCGGAAACGGTACGTCTTCGGCTGCGGGGTGCCTCGGTCGGTGACCGCCGTCTCCAGGTTGAGCAGCGTGACGTCGGCGTCGCGCAGCATCGAGGTGATCGGGCCGAAGGCCGTTTCCGGGCTGTCGAGCAGGCGCAGGGTACGGCCGGTGAAGTGGACGTCACCGGCGAAGGCCAGCCGCACCTCCACCGCATTGTTCGGCTTCGGCGTCGCGGTGGCGGTGGCGGTGGCGGTGGCGGTGGATGTCGGTCCCAGCGTGGCCCCGCGCCAGACCGGCGCCGGGCCGGTCGATCCGGCGGCGCATCCAGCCAGCCCGACGCCGACTGCGATCGCCGTCAGCGCTGCCAGCGAGGAACGCGCCGTCCTGCGCTTCACGCGGCCGAGGGTACGCGCTCCGAGCGACGCCCGGTGACCCGGCGGCCACACCAGAGGATCTCGACCGCGCCGCGCTGCGACCTCTCTCCGACGCCGATCTCCCGTTCGACACCTTGCGGCCCGAGTCGCCACGATCGCACTATCGATCAAACGGGTTTGATGTATCCTCCGAGTCATGAGTGCGTCCGGGCCAGCCGCCCCAGCGTTCCTGCGATTGGCCGCTCATCCGCTGCGCTGGAGGCTGATGACCGAGCTTGCCGCCAGCGACCTGCGGGTCCGCGAGCTGGCCACGCTCATCGGCGAGCCGCAGAACCTGGTCTCCTACCACCTGCGGCTGCTGCGGGACGCCGGTCTGGTCGCCGCCACCCGCAGCAGCTTCGACGGCCGCGACAGCTACTACCACCTCGATCTGGACCGCTGCGCCGAAGGGCTCGCCGGCGCCGGCACCGCCCTGCACCCGGCCCTGCGTCCGGGCATGGGCACGCCGCTGCCGTCGGTCCGTCCGCAGCGGTCGCGCCGCCTCACCGTGCTGTTCGTGTGCACGGGCAACAGCGGTCGCTCACCGATCGCGGAGGCCCTGCTCCGCCAGCACACGGCCGGACACGTCGAGGCGAGCAGCGCCGGGAGCCGTCCGGCGCCACGACTGCATCCCGGCGGCGTGCGGGTACTGCGCGACCAGTACAGCATCGACGTCGCTGATCAGCGCCCGCGCCACCTGGACACGCTGACCGGCCGCCGGTTCGACTATGTGATCACCCTGTGCGACCGGGCCCGCGAGGTCTGCCCCGAGTTCCCGCAGCACCCGCGCCGGATCCACTGGAGCATCCCCGACCCCGCGTCGGCCGGCGACAGCGAGCAGGCCGGCCTTCGGGCCTTCACCCGCACCGCGGCCGACATCGACACCCGCATCCGCCATCTGATACCCGTCCTCGAGCAAGGGGGTTCACGCCATGACCGGAAGCCACGAGTACGCCAGCGTCCGCTACCTGGTTGACGACGTTGCGGCAGCCGTCGACTTCTACACCACCCACCTCGACTTCGAGTTGGGTGCCGACGCCGCACCCGCCTTCGCCGAGGTGGTCCGCGGTCCCCTGCGACTGCTGCTGTCCGGGCCGGCCAGCTCGGGCGCCCGAGCCACGCCGGAGGACGCCGCCGCCCCCGGCCGCAACCGCATCCACCTCGTCGTCGGCGATCTGGCCGCCGAAATCGAGCGGTACCGGGCAGCTGGGCTGCCGTTCCGGAGCGAGGTGGTCGCCGGCCCGGGTGGGCAGCAGATCCTGCTGGCCGACCCCGCCGGCAACCTGATCGAACTGTTCCAACCGGCCGGTCGGGCGCGCGCCGCGACACCCGCACCATGACCGCGGGGGCGACCGCCCCAGCGCTGCCCGGTGCGGAACAGCTCCATGATCCGGGCCGGCGGGGGTGACGTGGCTGGCGTCGGCGGGCTCCCGGGCGCCCGACGGGCACGGGCCGGCCTCCGCTGATGCGTTGGTCGGCCCGTGCCCTCGGGTCAGCAGCGGGCTGGCTGCAGGACGATGTCGGTGTTGACCGTGCTACCGGACCGCACCTTGATCGTCCTTGTCAGACTGCTGAATCCGTCCTTGTAGTAGACCAGCGTGACCGGGCTGTCCCGCTTGTCGGCCCAGACCGACCAGTGGCCGGCCTCGTCCGTCCACAGCGTGGTGGTGGAGTGTTTCGTCCGGAGCGTGACCGTGGCGCGCGACAGCGGCGCGACGGTTCCGCTGCATCCGGCTCCGCTGACCGTGCCGCTCAGCCGACCCCACCGCTTCGGCGGATCGACGTGCATCGTGACCTGTACGGGCGTGGGCTGCACAGGACCGTCGACCCGGACCGCCACAGCGGCGCGGTAGTCGCCCGGCTGGTCCACCGTCGACGCGTTGCCGGCGTCCAGCTTGAGCGTCACGGTCCGGCTCTCCCCGGGCCGCAGCGTGAAGGCATCCCGGCTCGCGGAGAGCCACGGCACGTCGCCGGACGGCCCACAGATGTCGTACCCCGGCAGCTCCTGGCCGCTCGCCGTGGCCTCGAAGTACTGCAGCGCCCCGCCGACCCGGTAGACGCCGCAAGCAGCGGCGCCGCGGTAGAACGGCGCCGGTGCGTTCGGCAGGGCGTGCCAGGCGTCGGCCATCGGATCGTACGCATGCCCCTCGTTGGTCACGGACGACGTCGGGCCCGTGCCACCGGCGACGCCGCCGCTCAGCAACAGCTGCCCGTTGGCGACCGTCGACGCCGCGCCCCACCAGCCGGTCGGCAGGTCGGCCAGGCGGGTCCACGCGTCCGTGCGCGGGTCGTACGAGTGGGCGGCGGCCGACCCGTCACCGGTCGTGATGTCCACACCGCCGGCGCAGACCACCCGGCCGGCCAGTCCGCCGCAGGACATGAACGCCTCGCTTGCCGGGTAATCCGCTCTGCTGCTCCACCGGTCGTGTGCCGCGTCGTACACAAGCACAGTGGTGGTGGCCGGGGCGCAGTCGCCGGTGGCGCAACCGGACACCACGTACAGCAGGCTGTCGAGGACGGCACTGCCGGCGGCGGCCCGGGGTGCGGGCATCGACGCGCCGCGCGTCCACACCTTGGTCACCGGGTCGTAGACCTGCACGTCGGTGACGGCGTCCAGCGGTCCCCAGCCGCCGGCGACGACGAGCCGGCCGGAGACGAACGCCGCCACCGGCTTCTGCACGGGCACCGGCAGGTCGGGCAGTGCCGACCACAGCAGGCGGACCGGGTCGTAGACGTACCCCTTCGCCGTGGGGCCGTAGCCGTCGTGCGTGCCACCGACGACGTAGACCTTGCCGTCGTCGCCGCGAGCCATCGCGTTGTCCATGATCGGGCCGCCCGGGTAGTCGGCCATCGGCGCCCACGCCGGAGCGGCGGACGATGTGGAGGCGGTCATGGCCGGCTGCGAGGTGACGGTCGGTGAGACAACGGCGCGCTGCCCGGCGGGGGCGTGCCGGACGCCCGAGGCCACGCCCGGGACCCGTCGCACCGGAACCGCCGCGGCGGCGACCCGCCCGCCGACCGGGGTGAAGCCGCCGGGCTGCTCCACGAGGGAGACGTGCGCCGGCGCCGACCCGGAGTTGGTGACGGTGAACGCCGCCTGCTCGCTGTCGCCGAGCCGGACGCTACGCGTCACCGACGCGGGGCGGATGGTGAGCGCCGCGGCGGCCAGCGAAAAGTCCGCCCTGTTGACGGTGTCGGCCGAGACGTGCACCGACCGCGTGCTGCTGACCCGGTTGCGCGCCGACGCGGTGAACCGCTGGTCGCCGCCGCCCGGGGCGAACAGGGCGAAGTATCCGTCGCCGATGGTGTCGTCGTCGGGGGTGGCCACCGACGTGGCCTGCGCGTCCGGGTGGGCGACCGCCGTCACGGTGGCCCCGTCGACGCCGTCGCCGGTGGTCGCGTCGAGGACCCGGCCGGCGACGATCCCGCCGGTCACCGGGTCACAGGTACGCGTGCCGACGTACACGTCGTCGAGTTCCCAATAGCGGGCGAACTGCCCGGCGTAGTGGAACCGCACCAGCACCCCGCGGTGGTGGGCCGCCTGCGGGATCGGCACTGCCAGCGGCCCGTTGATGATGGCCAGCCCATCCTGCTTCCAGACGGTCGACCAGGTGGCTCCGCCGTCGGTGGAGACGCCCACGTCGGCCGACTGCGTCGGCAGGTACCCGACGAAGCGGGTGCGCAGCCCGATCACGGGGTGGTCGACGTCGGCGAGGTCGACCGGCGGTGTGGTGAGGGTGGTGTCCTTGCGGTCCTGGAACTGGGTGTCGATGAGAGCGAAGTTCCCGCTGCCCGTCGTCTCGTTGGTACGCGGGATCACGGTGCCCCGGTTGAACTCCCACCCGTTCTCGGTCGCGTTGTCGACCCGCCAGCCGGCCGGCACCTCGGTGGAGTCGAACGGTTCGGCGGGCAGGCCGGCGTAGTTGTGGTGGTAGCCGGCGGCCGTGCAGGTCTCGTCGTCCACGGGCACCGCGAGGTCCCGGCCGACGTCGGTGGCGTCGATGGTCACCTGCGCGTCGGCGGTGCGGTATCCGGCCGCGTCGGCCTTCACGCGCAGGCTCAGGGCGGACTGTACGGGCACCCGCATGCGGTAGCGGCCGGTGAACGGATCGGTGCGCACGGGCTGCAGTGGTGTGCCGGGTGCGGACACCGTGGCGTACAGCGGCCAGCCGTGCCCGGAACCGTCAGTCACCGTGCCGGAGAGCGTGACCAGTGGCTGCGCGCGCAGCGCGACGTCCACGGTGGCCGTCTGGCCGTCGGTGACCTCGGCGGTCCGGGTCGCATCGGCGTAGCCGAACGCGGTGACCGCGACGTTGAACGTGCCGGTGGGCCGGGTGACGGCGAAACGCCCGGCGGCGTCGGTGGTGGCGGTGACGGCCGGGCCACCGCCGCTCACCGTGACGGTGGCGTTCGCGACCGGCGCGTGGCTGGTCGCGTCGGTCACGGTGCCGGCGAGATGGCCGTGGGGACCGGGTGCCCGGAACGCGGCGACCCCGTTCGGGGTCCCGAGACCCGTCGGGCCGTCGAACCCCTCACCGGCGGTGCACAGGTACGCCGGCGCCGGGTCGCAAATGCCGTTCCGTCCCTCGGTGATGTCGTTGAGGCTGCCGGCGGACGCGGCGTAGGGGTACCAGTTCGGCGTGTCGCCCGCCGGCGTCCGGCCGGCGAGCGCGTACACGCCGGCGATGATCGGGGCGGCGAGGCTCGTGCCGCCGTACGGCGCCCAGCCGTAGCCACCGAAGGTCTGGTAGACCGCCAGACCGTTGAGCGGGTCGGCGAGGGCTGACACGTCGGCGACGCTGCGGCCGCGGCAGCCGGGATCGGCCTGGAAGTACGGCTTCGGTTCCACCGTGGAACAGCCGCTGCCCGGCGCGCCGGCGTAGTTGTTCCACACCTGTTCGGTCCAACCGCGGCCGGTGGTGTCGTCGCGGGCGAGTGTGGTGCCGCCGACGGCCGTCACGTACGGCGACGAGGCGGGGAAGGACATGCCGTACCCGTAGTCGCCCGAGGACGCGACGATCGCCACCCCGGGATGCTGGTAGTACTTCCCGTAGGTGGAGTTCACGTCGGCGTGTTCGGGACCGCCGTAGGAGTTCGACACCACCTGCGCGCCGTTGGCGACGGCCTGGTCGACGGCCTGCCCCAGGTCTCCGGCCGAGTTGCTGTCGGCCTCGACCAGCAGGAGGTGGCAGCGGGGGCACACCGCCGACACGGCGTCGAGGTCGAGCGAAATCTCGCCGGCCCACGTTTCGTCCGGTATGGGGTAGGTCTGGCCGCCCCGCTGGTCGATCTTCTTGAAGCAGCCGTTTTCGGTGGTGCACGGGGGCAGGCCCCAGTGCGCCCGGTAGACCGCGAGGTCGGCCTCGGCCGTCGGGTTGTCGAAGGCGGCCACGACCGCGACGGTGACGCCGTCACCCCCCGCGGCGGGCAGGTCGTATGCGGAGGCAAGGTCGGCCGGCCCGTACCCGTAGATCGGCTCGGCGTCGCTGGCCTTCTGCGACGGCGCGGACGGCTGCGCGGGCGCCGTCGGCGGGATGCGGCGGATCGAATGGCACTGCGCGTACCCCGGCTGGACGGGCCCGGAGCACACCCGCTCGAGCCGCCACTGGCCGGACCCGCCCGGGCCGGCCGTGGGGGCGGAACCCGTGGACACCGTGGCCGCCGGGGCCGCGTGGGCCAAGCCCATGGCGCCAGGGGTAGCCTGGGCGACCAGGGTGCTGACACCTATGGCGGCTAACGCGAACGCGCGTGACAGACGACGCGACATAGTGATCCTCCCCATTCGTGCCGGCATCGAGCGGCACTGCGGTCACGCGTCGTCACGAGGGATTTCACCTGCTCTCCGCGCGCCAGGCACACCGGCTGCGAGACGATAACAGCGGGACGGCGCGCAAGGATGCCCGATCCGGCCAGGTGCCGCTTTCGGCCGCGCGGGCCTATGCTCGCGGCTGTGACGGGCAACGGTGAGCCGGGTGCGTGGGATCTGATCGGGCTGTCCGACCTGGACCAACAGGTGTACCGGCGGCTCCTGCTCGACCCCGGGGCCGACGCAGGGTCGCACGCCGAGGCACTGGCGTGCTCGGCCGCGCAGGTGCGCGCCGCGCTGGACCGCCTGGTGTCGCTGGGCCTGCTACGTCACGACAGCGCCGACGACGGCCGCTACCAGGCCGTGGACCCGCTCGCCGGCCTGGCCGCGCTGGTGCGGGACCGCCGGCATGCCCTGGACCGGCTCGAGGCCGCGTCGTACGAGCTGTCGCGGGTGTTCGCCGCCGGCCTGATGCGTACTCAACCGCGACGACTGTTCGAGGTGGTCGAGGGGCGCACGGCGACTGCGAGCCGCATCTACGACCTGCTCGGCTCGGCGAGGACGGAGGTGGTCGGGATCGACAGCCCGCCGTACGTCGCGCCGAGCAGCACGCACGTCAGTGACGCCGAACTCGGTCTGCTGCGCCGAGGCGTCCGGTTCCGCTCGCTGTACGCAAGCCAGGTCCTCGACGAACCGGCGCTGGTCGCCCGGATCCAGTGGATGGTCGACAACGGCGAGGAGGCCCGGACTCTGCCGCAGGTACCCATGAAGCTGCTGGTGGTCGACCGCGAGACCGCCGTGGTGCTCCTCGCCGGCGAAGAGACCGCGCCGGAGACCCTTTCGGTCGTGGCGGCGCGTTCGGCGCTGACCGACGGTCTCCAGGCCATCTTCGAGCAACTGTGGTCGCACGCCAGCCCCATCCGGTTCGGGTCGGGCCGCGACGGCGGCGCGGTGGCGCGCGACCCCGACACGAACGAACTCCTCGACCTGCTCAACGCGGGGATGAAGGACGAGTCGATCGCCCGCCACTTCGGGGTGAGCCCACGGACGGTCCGCCGCCGGATCGCCGCGCTGCTCGACGAACTCGACGCCACCGGCCGGTTCCAGGCCGGCGTCCGCGCAGTCCAGCGCGGCCTGCTCTGAGGTTGTCGGGTCACGTCCACCGGGCCGACGCAGCCGACCGCCACCACCACGGCCACCAGGAACATCGTCATCACCGGGCACCGTGCGCACACCCGGCGGGGCTGCGGGCGCCGCGGCCCCTTCTACGGGCACGGTGTGCCCGCGCAGACGTCGACGACCTTGCCGGAGAGCAGGAACACCGCCTTCTGCCGCTGGGCTCCGGCCTGAGCGCGCGGGAACTCGTGCGGATCGTCGCCGTACTCCGGCCCGGCCGGGGCGAGGTTCGTCGGCGGTGGCGCGTACGCCGTGCCGCTGTTCCAGATCACGATCGCCGATCCCGTGTAGGGGTACCTGCGGATCGGCGCGATTCCCCAGTACGGCCGCACGTCCGCCGACCAGCCGTCGGCGAGCGCGGGGGTGTGCAGGCGGGCGCCGATCGTGCGCGCCTGCACCTCGGCCGCGGCGGGCGAGACCTGATGGTCGCCGAAGGCCACGTGCATCAGCACCTGGTGCGCCGGGGTGCCGGGCAACGGGCGGTCGGTCATGTGCTGGGCGTACCCGTTGGCCTCGGAGCGGTCCCACAGCATCTGAAGCAGCGCGAGGATCAGTTGCTGGTCGACCTTGTCCGGGTAGGAGCCGTCCATGATCGTCTGGAACGGGGCGAAGTCCACGCTGCGTTGCAGCAGCGTGGAGTAGTTCATCGCCGGCACGCCGAGCACCGACCGGGTCCAGTCCTGGGCGATGGCCGTGAGCGCGCCGCCGTTGATGCCGCCCTGGCTGTTGCCGTCGTAGTGCAGCCCGCCGGCCACGTCGATCAGCGGCCGCGCGGTGGCGTCCCGGAACGCCGGGTCGGCGGCGAACCCACCCTGGTGGATCATCGCGCGACCGAGGAAGAGGAAGTTCAGGAAGCTCTGCTGCAACCGGTCCACCACGGCGGGGAAGGCACTGAGGTCGCCGAAGGCGCCGGCCACGTAAGGGACGTCGCCGGCGGCCATGCCGATCCAGCTGGTCGCGCAGAAGGTGAAGTTGTAGGTGTTCGACATCGTCTTGACGTTGCCGGCGTTGATCTCGGTCGGCTTGCCGAGCAGGCCGTGGCCGTACAGCGAGAGGTGCGCCGGTTTCGCGGCGGAGGCGCTGCGCGGGATGTTGCAGACGAAGTCCGCCGCCACCGTCGCTCCGGACGGCGTCGGCAGGGCGTTCGGTTCCGGCGGCGTGCCGTCGCCGCCGGCCGGTCCGTAGTGCAGACGCGAGCCGGGCCCGCCGTCGCCGGTCAGATAGGACGGTACGCCGACCGTGCCGGTCACCTGCCGGGCGATCAGCGGATCCTGCTCCGGTGCGTAGTCGGTCACCTTGGTGACGGTGAACGACGGCACGGCCCGGCCGAGGGCGGCGAACGCGGTGTCGCGGATCGCCAGCATCCGCCCGGTCAGCCCGTGCCGGCTGGCCACCGTGAAGTCCCAGGCCAGGTAGAGGCTGTGCCGCTTGACGCCGGTCCGGCCCAGGTCGGCGAGGATCCGTTTCATCTGCGGGGCGCGGTCGTCCCGATGACCGAGGCCGGCACCGGTCACGTACGCCCGGAACGCCTTCGGCGCCGGGATGGTCGCCCCCGTGGCGTCGCGCATGCCGCGCAGGCCCACGACGTACCGGGTGCCCTCGGTCAGCGCCACCGCCGGCCGGATGATCAGCAGTTGCCGGTCGGGCTGGCCGGCGGCGTGCGCGTCGAGCTCGGCCCAGTACGGGGTGCGCTCGCCGGTGCGGGCGTTGAGCAGCACGATCGGCGCGTCGGGCGCCAGCGAACGGCCGATGTCGGTGACCGGCGCGATGCCGGTCGCCGCCGCGTCGAGGCCGGGCACGCGTACCAGGATCGGTGAGCCGGGGCTGAACCCGTCCTGCCGGTTCCACTCCGCCGGGTCGATCGGCGTCCCCTGCACGGTGGCGGGCATCGCCGAGGTCGCGATCCGCACCCGCCTGCCGGTGGGGCTGGTCCGGTCCGGCACGGTGAAGTAGTCGTTCGGGAACGGCAGCAGGCAGGCGGTCGGGTCGATCGGGTCGCACGTCCGGTCCGGGGTCGGCGCGGGGGCCGCGGGTGCCGCGACGGCGCCCGTGCCGAGCAGCACGGCGCCCGCGGTCACCAGCACGGACACGGCGAGACGGAGCCGTCTGGGTGTGGCCACGCGCTTCTCCTTCGGCACTGGCGGTGCGTCGACGCGGCGGTCGACGGGTGGTGTTCTTCCTACGCTCGTGAATGGATCTCGGCAAGGCCCGGCGACCGGGCCGGCCGTTGCCCATGCCCTCGCCGCGGTACGGCGGGATCGTCGCCGGATACCGTGCGACCGCTTGAGGGAATCGGGTGCCCGGCGAGAGGCGCCATGGTGGCCGGTCTCACCGCGGCCTTATCCGGCGGGCGACGCCAACCAGCCGGTACCCTTGATCGAGTACAGACTGTACCCATATGTCCGCCAGCGGAGGGGTGCCCCATGTCCGATCACATCGACCTCGCCCGGCTGCGGGAGGTGCTCGACGGGCCGTGGGCCGGCGTCCGCAACGCGCACCGGGAGCACCTCGACTCGCGCTTCCTCCCGGTCTACGGCGAGACCGGCGACGAGGCCCGTGCGCGGATCACCCGGCTGCTCAGGGAACTCCCCACCGAGCTGGGGATCGCGTCGGCCTTCCCGACCGAGTACGGCGGCGGATCCGACGTGGGAGGCTCGATCATTGCCACCGAGATGCTGGCGCAGGTCGACCTGTCGCTCATGGTCAAGGCGGGCGTGCAGTGGGGCCTGTTCGGCGGCGCCGTCAGCGCCCTCGGCACGAAACGGCACCACGACGCGTACCTGCGGGACATCATCTCCGGCGAGATCTTCGGTTGCTTCGCGATGACCGAGACCGGTCACGGCTCCGACGTCCAGCAACTGCGCACCACCTGCACGTACGACCCGCACACCCAGACCTTCGACCTGCACACCCCGCACGAGGCCGCCCGCAAGGACTACATCGGCAACGCGGCGCGCGACGGGCGGATGGCGGTCGTCTTCGCACAGCTGGTCACCAACGGGCGGCGGCACGGCGTCCACGCGTGGCTCGTCCCGATCCGCGACGCGCAGGGCAACCCCATGCCCGGCGTGACCATCGGCGACGCGGGCGCCAAGGCCGGCCTGCTCGGCGTGGACAACGGGCGGCTCAGCTTCGACCATGTGACGGTGCCGCGGGACATGCTGCTGGACCGGTACGGTCAGGTCGCGCAGGACGGGACGTACTCCAGCCCGATCGAGAACGACTCCCGCCGCTTCTTCACCATGCTCGGCACCCTGGTACGCGGCCGGGTGAGCGTGGGCGGCGCCGCGTCGGCGGCCACCAGGTCGGCGCTGACCATCGCCGTACGCTACGGCGACATCCGCCGGCAGTTCGGCACGCCCGACGCGGAGCGGGAGGTGCTGCTCAACGACTACCTGGCCCACCAGCGCAAGCTGCTGCCCGCCCTGGCCACCACGTACGCGTTGCACTTCGCCCAGACCGAGCTGGTCACCGCGCTGCACGAGGTGCAGGGCGGCGACGGGCCAGTCGACGAGCACCGGCAGCGGGAGCTGGAGTCCCGGGCCGCCGGTCTCAAGGCCGCGCAGACCTGGCACGCCACCCGCACCATCCAGATGTGCCGCGAGGCGTGCGGCGGCGCCGGCTACCTGGCCGAGAACCGGCTACCGAGCCTCAAGGCCGACACCGACGTCTTCACCACCTTCGAGGGCGACAACACGGTGCTGCTGCAACTGGTGGCCAAGGGCCTGCTCACCGGCTACCGCGACGCGTTCGGCTCCCTGGACGGCTGGGGGCGCGCCTCCTTCGTCGCGGAACACGTCCGCGAGATGGTCCTCGAGCGCACCGCCGCCCGGTCGCTCATCGAGCGGCTGATCAGCGCGGTGCCCGGCCGCGACGAGGAGGTCGCCGTCACCGACCGCGGCTGGCAGCTCAAGGTCTTCGAGGACCGGGAGAGGCACCTGCTCGACGGCGCGGTCCGCCGCCTGCGCAACGGCGCGGCCACGAAGAAGGACCGCCCCTTCGACATCTTCAACGACGTCCAGGACCATGTTCTCGCCGTCGCGGCCGCGCACATCGACCGGGTCACGCTGGAGGCGTTCGTCGCCGGCATCGAGGACGCCACCGACCCGCCGGTCCGGGCGCTGCTCTCCCGGGTCTGCGACCTGTACGCGCTCACCGTCATCGAGGCCAACAAGGGCTGGCTCCTGGAGCACGGCCGGCTCACGCCGGCCCGCTCGAAGGCGGTGACCGGAGTCGTGAACGGCCTGCTCAAGGAGCTGCGCCCGTACATGCGGACGCTGGTGGACGGCTTCGGCATCCCGGACGCGTGGCTGCACTGCGCCATCCTGCGCGAGGAACCTCTCCGGCAGGAGACGATGGCCGCCCACGACGCCGCCGGTGATCCGCAGGCCGTGGCGGCGTAGCGCGTGCCCCGGCCGGTGTTCCGCCGGCCGCGCCGGCGCACGGGTGACCTCGCTGACCTTCGGCCCGGTCGGCGGATCTCCGACACAACCTGATCGAACAGGGCGCCTTCGACCGTCCCTGCCATAGTGGGCGCATGCACTTGATCAAATATGGCCACGCCTGTGTGCGCCTGGAGGCGGACGACCGGGTGCTGGTGATCGACCCGGGGACGTTCTCGGAGGCCGAAGCGCTCGACGGGGTCGACGAGGTGCTGGTGACGCACGAGCACCCCGACCACCTCGACATCGCCAAGCTCGTGGCAGCGAGTCGGCGTAACTGCGCGTTCCGGGTGTACCTGCCGTCGGCAGCGATCGAGTCGGCCCCCGAGCTGGGCGGCGCGGCGGTCGCCGTCGATGCGGGGCAGCGGTTCACGGCGGCCGGGTTCGCCGTCGACGTGGTGGGCGGGGCACACGCCGAGATCTACGACGGTCTGCCCGGCTGCGCCAACGTCGGTTTCGTCGTCGACGGCACGGTCTACCACCCGGGGGACTCGCTGTTCGTCCCGCCGTCGCCGGTGGCGACGCTGCTCGTGCCGGCTGCCGCACCCTGGCTCAAGCTCTGCGAGGCGTTGGATTTCGTGCGGGCGGTGCGGCCGAAGCGGGCGTTCCCGATCCACGACGCCACGCTCAACGAGCTCGGCCAGGAGTACTTCGACGGCTGGCTGGACTTCAAGGGCGGCACCGAGTACGCGCGCATCCCGGTCGGTGAGTCGGTGACAATCCGCTAAGAGCGTGTCTCAGTAACCGGCAATCCGCGGGTGCCTCGTGATCATTCATGAGGGTGATCCCGGTATGCGTGATCAGGAGGGGCTGCTCGAGCTCCTAGGTGCCGACCACTGGTGCCAGTGCGAACAGGTGCGGCGCCGGGTCGGCTGCGCGGATCGCGACAGCCACCTGGGTGAGTTGCGGGTAGTCGCCGCCGGCCGCCCTGAGGAGGACGTCCGCATCGGCGTGGTTGCCGAGGTAACACTCGGCAATGGTCCTGAGGAGAAACGCGACGTTGCGGAGGTCCGGCGGGTCGACACCCGGCCGGATGTCGAGAAGCAGCGACCGCGCATGCTCCGGCCGCTCGTTGAGCAGGTGGGCCAGGCTCATGGCGATACGAGCGGACAGCACGTGCGGCTGCACGTGGAAGGCGAGCTGGGCCAGTTCCGAGATCTCCACGACCTCTCGATGTTCTACCGGTGAGCCGTTCACCACTGCGTCGTACAGGTACCACAGCCCGAACTGGACGGTGAGCACCTGCCCGATTGCGGCGGCGGCCATGGGGTCGGTGCTGTCTTCGCGCGCCAACGCCGCGAGCCTTTCGGCGTCGGCGATGAAATCCGCCGCCGAGTGCGTGTGCCCCATGCTCCAGCGCTGTCGGAAGGCAGCGAGCGCCAGTCGCGGGTCGTCGCCGTCACGAACAGGATCTCCAAGACGATGGTCGCCAACCTCCCCTCGGGCAATCGTTCGCAGCGTCCTGCTGACCTCCTCCTGGTAGTAGCCCGCCCGTAGCACCGCGCGGGCGACCGTCGGCGCCGAGATCCAGCGAAGCAGGTTGCGGCCGTCGCTGCGGGGCGACACCCCGGGGATGAGGTTGACCACCCCGAGCAGCCCCCCGACAAGCGCTGCGCCGAGCAGTACCACGCGGGTGAACGCCGTGCTCGTGAACGCCGCCGCGGTACCGAGCACCGCCGCGGTGCACAGGTTCAGCATCGGGCCACCGAGGTAGAACAACACCATCCGCAGCGGCAACGCGCTCGCCGTCGGCGTCGGCCGCACCCACACTTCGCTCCGCCAGCCGGTGAAGGGTGCGATACGGACCGCGATGACCGGCAGGCGCAGCAGCTTCGCCACGACGAGGTGCCCGCACTCGTGCAGGACGATGTGCACCCACAACGACACGCAGGTGAAGCCGACGGCGGCGATCGCACCCGTCACGGACTCGGTGACCAACAGCGCGAACGCCACCGCCTCCAACACCAGGAGGATGGACGCGACGACCAGCCGTCGGCGAGAGGAGATCACCGGGAGATGGTACGGCCGGACGCATGGGCGGGCAGGTACGGCACCGACTGAAGCCCGCCCGGGCAATGGTCGCAGGTCGATGGAACACGTAGCCGCGGAGGCTGCGGGGAGCCCGAAAAGTCGTAGCCGCGTCCTAGGGTGGGGCCATGGACTGGAAGATTGAACTCATCCCGGTTCCGGTCACGGATGTCGACCGGGCCAAGGCGTTCTACCAGACGGTGGGCTTCAACGCCGACCACGACCACACGGTGCACGAGGGCCTGCGGTTCGTCCAGCTGACACCACCCGGCTCGGCCTGCTCGATCGTGATCGGTGAGGGCATCACCGACAAGACCCCCGGCACCCAGGAGATCCAGGTTGTGGTCGCCGACGCCGAGGCGGCGCGCCGGCAACTGCTCGACGCCGGCGTCGATGCCAGCGAGGTCGAGGTGCAGCCATGGGGCAACTTCGTCTACTTCGGCGATCCTGACGGCAACAGGTGGTCGCTGCAGGCGATCGAGTCACGGCCCAACGGTTGATCGACGACCCGCAACAGCCCCGTCAGGACCGATCCGCCGTTTCTGGTCGGCATGACTGAGCTCGGACCCGTCGCCTGGCCGCCTGAGCCGATCCGGACCGAGCGGCTCGTGCTCCGTGCGTCCGAGGCCCGGGACCGTCCGACGTTCATCGAGCTGCTGGCGTCGCCGGAGGTGCACACCTACCTCGGCGGCCCCCGCCCGCGTGACGAGCTCGAGCGCGAGATGCCCGCGGTGCCCGAGCGGTGGCCCGGGAGTTTCGTCGTCGACCGCGACGGGGCGATGATCGGCCAGATCCTGCTCAGGAGGGCGACGGAGCACCGCCGTCCGGCCGCCGTGGGAAAGGCCGATCTCGGCTACCTGTTCCTGCCGCAGGCGTGGGGATCCGGGTACGCCACCGAGGCGTGCACGGCGGCACTCGACTGGTTCGACGGTGCGTTTGCCGGCGAGCCGGTGGTGCTCACCACCCAGACCGCCAACGTCGGCTCGATGCGCCTCGCGGCGAAGCTGGGGTTCACCGAGGTCGAGCGGTTCCAGGCCTGGGACGCCGAGCAGTGGCTCGGCCAGCGGTGCCCGGCCCCGCCGTCTGCCTGAACTCGGGCTCGAGAGCAGCGCCAGGACGGGCCGAGGAGCACGGCGACGGCTCAGGCCGGGCCGGAGCCGTCGCCGCGGTCCCCGTCGTCAGTCGCGCGCCCAGCGGCCGACGACGGCCGCCGCGCCGCCACCCCGGCGTACGGGCTCGGCCGCGGCGACCAGCCGGCCGTCCGCCAGGAACTCGATACCGGTCGCCGCGCCGATCTCCGCGGTGGGCGAGAAGGCGTGGCCCGGCGGGAGGCCGGTGGCGTACGCCGTGATGAAGGCCGGCTCCGCCTGGGTGCTGGCGCCGTTGCGCTGCGACGCCCGCGGCGCGGCGAGGGCCTGCGGCAGCGTCATGCCCAGGTCGATCCGGTTCACCAGCATCTGCAGGACGGTGGTGATGATCGTCGCGCCGCCGGGCGAGCCGACGGCCAGGAACGGCCGGCCGTCGGCCAGCACGATCGTGGGTGACATGGAGCTGCGCGGGCGCTTGCCCGGCCCCGGGAGGTTCGGGTCGGGCGCGGCGCCCTGGGTCGGCGCGAAGTTGAAATCGGTCAGCTCGTTGTTGAGCAGGAATCCCCGGCCGGGCACGACCATGCCGTTGCCGCCGGTCGCCTCGATGGTCAGCGTGTACTCGACCACGTTGCCCCACCGGTCGGCCACGGTCAGGTTGGTGGTGCCGGTGCGGTCGTCGCGGACGTCGGCGGCCGCCGCCGCCGAGCAGCCGCCGTAGGCGCCGTCGGGGACGCCGGGCGCGACCGGCTTGGGCAGCGCCGCCGACGGGTCGATGAGGCAGGCCCGCTCCTTGGCGTACGCGTCGCTGAGCAGCTCGCGCAGCACGCTGCGCTGGGTGCCGTCGCCGACGTACCGGTTGCGGTCGGCGAACGACAGCGCGCTGGCCTCCAGGTAGTGGTGCATCGCCTGGGTCGCGGTCATGGACCGCAGGTCGAACTGCTCGAGGATGTTCAGCGCCTCCCCCACGGCGGTGCCGCCGCTGGACGGCGTGGGCATGCCGTACACCTCGAGACCGCGGTAGTCCGACCGGGTCGGCGCGGGCAAGCGGGTGCGGTATGCGGCGAGGTCGGCGGCGGTCATGCCGGCGGGCCGGATCGGGTACGGCCACGAGCCGACCGGCTGCGCCGCCACCGGCGGGTGCTGCACGGTCGTGACCACATCGCGACCGACCTCGCCGCGGTAGAGGACGTCGGTGCCCCGCTTGGCGATCAGCCGGTACGTCTCGGCGAGGTCCGGGTTGCGGAAGGTGCTGCCGACCGCCGGCGGCTGCCCGCCGGGCAGGTACAGCGCGCTGGTCGAGCTGAACTGGCCGAACGCCGCCTGGTTCCCGGCGATCTGACCGGCGAAGGTCTCGTCGACGGGGAAGCCGCCCTCGGCGACCCGCGCGGCGGGCGTGAGGAGCTGCGCGAGCGACCGGGTGCCCCAGCGGTCCAGCGCGTCCCGCCAGGTGAGCAGGGTGCCCGGGACGCCGACCGACAGCCCGCTGATCCGGGCCTCGTCGAACCGGTACGGCGCTCCGGTGGCCGGGTCGCTGAAGGTGGTCTCGCTCATGGAGTCTGGTCCCGCCTCGCGGCCGTCGATGGTGTGCACCCGCCGGCTCTTCGCGTCGTAGTAGACGAAGAAGCCACCGCCGCCGATGCCGGCCGAGAACGGTTCGGTGACGCCGAGCGTCGCGGCGGCGGCGACCGCCGCGTCGACCGCGTTGCCGCCGCGCCGCAGCACCTGCAGGCCGACGGCCGTGGCGGTCGCATCCACGGTGGAGACCGCTCCCCCGTAGCCGACGGCCACCGGCTGCTTCGGGGGCGCGGCCGGCTTCGCCTGGGCGGGAACGGTGTTCGCGGCCACGAGCGTGGCCAGAGCGATGGTCGCGGTGACGAGGGCCCGAGGTCTCATCTGGCCTCCCAGATCGACATGAGTGAACCTCCTGCCTACTCCACCGATCGAGGGCGGGCAACCCGAGGACCAAGGGTGTGCCGACCCCCGGCACGGCACTGTCCAACCGGGTTGACCGATGTTTCGCCGGCCGCCTAGAGTGCTTTAAACCATCGGGTTGAAAGGGCGGGACGGATGACCACGGATGCGCTGTCCCGGGCCTTCGCCGCCCTCGCGGATCCGACCCGGCTCGACATGGTGGCCCGACTCTCGGAGGGCGACGCGACCGTGAGCCAGCTGGCCGAGCCGTACCGAATGACGCTGCAGGCCGTCTACAAGCACCTGCGGGTGCTCGAGAACGCCGGGCTGGTCAGCCGGCCGAGCGGGCCGCAGCCCCGGCCGGTGCGCCTGGAGGCGCAGGCCTTCGACCTGATGGACACCTGGATCGAGCGCCACCGGCGCCGCGTCGAGCAGCGCTATCGCCGCCTCGACGCCGTCCTGGCGGAGATGGAAGGAGACGAGCATGGACCGGATCACGGAGACAGCGATCGAGGCCGACCCGAGGCTGCCGGTCATCCGGACGAGTCGTGACTTCGCGGCACGGCCCGAGGAGCTGTTCCGCGCCCACACCGATCCCGTGTTGTTCGCCCGGTGGGTGGGTCCCGATGCCACGGCCACCCGGATCGACCACTGGGACGCGTCCACCGGCGGCAGCTGGCGGTACGCCTCGACGCACGACGGCACGGAGTACCGGTTCCGTGGCTGCTTCCACGACGTACGGCCGGACCGCATCGTGCAGACCTTCACGTTCGAGGGCGAGCCGGACGGAGTCGCGCTGGAGACGTTGTGGTTCGAGGACCTGGGTGACGGTCGTGCGCGGCTGCGGACCCAGTCCCTGGTGGACAGCTTCGAAGGCCGCGACGCGTGGCTGCGCAGCGGCATGGAGGTCGGCGTCAACGAGGGCTACGCGAAGCTGGAAAGGATGATCATCGATGGCGCTGTCTGATCGCCCGGCCGAGCGGCACCGCCAGGTTGCCGGGCTGTTCACCGACCGGGTCCTCGGCACCCGATCGTGGGACACGCCGGCCCCGGTCGCCGGCTGGACCGCCCGCGACGTCGTGCGTCACCTGACCGAATGGTTCCCCGGCTTTCTCGCCTCCGGCGCCGGCATCGAACTGCCCAAGGGGCCGTCCGTCGACGAGGACCCGGTCGCCGCCTGGCAGATCCACGGCGACGCCGTGCAGGCGGTGCTCGACGACCCGGACACGGCGCACCGCCACCTCACCAACCCCCACCTCGGCAGCCTCCCGCTGGCGGCCGCGATCGACCGGTTCTACACCACCGACGTGTTCATGCACACCTGGGATCTCTCCCGGGCCACCGGCCAGGACGACACGCTGGACCCGGAGTTCTGCGCCGAACTCCTCGGTGGGATGGAGCAGATGGAGGAGGTCATCCGCTCCTCCGGCCAGTACGGCCCGCGAGTGGCGGTCCCCGAGCACGCGGATGCCCAGACCAGACTCCTGGGCTTCATCGGCCGGGACCCGTTCTGGTCGAAGCCGTGAGCCGAACCCGTCTGGCCTGCCTTACGCCCACGCGCCCATCATGAACTGCCCACGTCGGTTTCGTCGCGACTCTCAAACGCGGTGACGTCCTACTCGCCCGGCCGTGACCCGATCGCTACTGTGGCTGATCGCCGCGCGCCTGGCCGGGCCAGGCCTGCGTCGCGGGGCCGTACTGCGGCGCGGCGGCAGGGTACGGCGGATACTGCGGTGGTCCGGCCTGCGGGTAGGGCGGGTAGGCCTGGTGGGTCTGCGGCCCGGGGCCCGGCAGCAGGGCCGCGACCTGCTCGGCGAACCGGTCGTGCGCGCGGCGGACGTGCAGGGTGTTGCCGTCGTTGGACACGTATCCGGAGGCGATCGGGCCGTTGGCGGCGGTGCTGGCCACGCCGAGCCCCGCGATGAGCAGCAGCACGAAGACCAGCACGATCGCGCCGGCGGTCGAGTCGTTCGGCGCCGTCAGGGCGGACAGCGCCACCGCGCCGACGACCGCGAGCACCACCAGGCCGACGCCGATGAGCAGGCGGCGGGTGCGCAACCGGCCGCAGTCGGCGCAGAACGGCCAGGTCGGGGCCTTGACGCGCTTCTGCAGCACAGCGGCGACGATGGCGAAGGGCAGCACTCCGAACAGGAGCAGGATGTAGACCCACTTCGGCGTGTAGGAGCGGAACACCGTCCTGCGCCGGCGGGTCGCGGGCTGACCGTGACGGGCACATACCTCGGGTACGGCTCCGGCGGTGACCGCCTGAGCGGGGAGATCGACTGTCATGGCGTCTCCATCGGGGGGGTCTGCGGCGTGGGCGGCGGCATCGCGGGCTGTACCCGGAATCGGCGCCGGCCAATCGCCGGTCGACCCGTCGCCGCTAGCCGGCGAGCACGTCCACGGCGAGTTCGCGCACCACCGACTCGTCCACCTCGACACCGAGCCCCGGCCCGGTCGGCACCCGCGCGACCCCGTCCTTCACCTCGACCGTCGCTCCCGTGGCGTACGACGAGGTGAGGAACTGCCGCCCGTTGAGGTCGACGGGCGTGTCGATGCCGTACGCGGCGAACAGGTGCAGCGAGGCGGCCAAGCCCAGGTCGGAGTCGGTGAGCCCGGAGCCCATGAGCCGCACCCCGGCGTCCTCGGCGAGCGCGCAGAGCCGCCGCGACAACGTCAGCCCACCGCTGCGCTGCACCTTGGCGATGGCCACGTCGACCGCGTCGAGCTTCACGAAGGTCGCCAGGTCGCTGGGGTGGCGCAGGCTCTCGTCGAGGGCGACCGGAATCGGTGAGGACCCCCGCAGCCGGCGCTGCCCGGCCACGTCGTTGGCCGGCAGCGGCTGCTCGAAGGTGGTGACGTCGTACTCCGCCAGCCGGCGGGCCATCCGCAGCGCGCCGTCGACGGTGTAGCCCTGGTTGGCGTCCACCCAGAGCGCCGCGTCGGGCGCGGCCTCGCGGACGGCCCGCACCACGGCGGCGTCCTCGGCCTCGCTGTGCAGGCCCACCTTCACCTTGAACGCCCGGTAGCCGAGTTCGGCGCCCTCCGCGACCGCGTCGGCGACCTCCCCGGCGGTCTGCCCGGAGACGATCCAGCCGAGGTCGATGGTCTCCCGGCGGCGCTGCCCCCACAGCACCCCGACCGGTACGCCGAGAGCGCGGCCGAGCAGGTCGTGCAGGGCGATGTCGACCGCGCTCTTGGCCAGGGGTGAGCCGATGGTGAAGCCGCGGTTGATCGCGCGGTCGAAGGCGGTGGTGACGCCGTCGAGGTCCCAGGCGGGGCGGCCGAGGATGGCCGGGGCGAGGTAGCGGTCGATGGTGGTGACGATGGATTCGGCGGTCTCGTAGGTCCAGGCCGGGATCGGGGTGGCCTCGCCCCAGCCGGTGACGCCACCGGCGGTGACCTTGACGAGCACCCGGATGCTGGGCGTGCCGGCGACGGCGACCGAGCCGCCGGAGACGCCGAACGAGCGGATGGTGGGCAGCGCGACGGCGTACGTCCGGACCGCGTCGATGGTGAGGCCGGCGAGCGGGGTCACGAGCCCACCTTCGCCGTGCTGCCGCGCAGGACCACCTCGCCGCCCATCCGCAGGAGCCGCCGTCGTCGCCCGCTGTTCTCGGTCAGCGCCAGCTCCATGGCCTTCTCCCCGAGGCGTTGCAGCGGCAGCGCGACCGTCGTCAGCGCCGGGGTGAGGTCACGGACGATCGGGATGTCGTCGAAGCCGGCGACGGAGATGTCGTTCGGGACGGACAGGCCCTGGTCGCGCAGCGCCGCGCAGGCGCCGATGGCCATCACGTCGGTCAGGGCGAACACGCAGGTGGCCGTCGAGCCCCGGGTCAGCAGCTCGGACATCGCGCCGTACCCGCCGTCGCGGGTGAAGGGGCCCTCGACGATGTCGGCCGGGTCGAGCGCCACGCCGGCCTTGGCCAGCTCGTCGCGGAAGCCGCCGAGCCGGTCGGCGACGGTGGTGAGCGCCCGCGGCCCGGAGAGCACGGCGAAGCGGCGGTGGCCGAGGTCGAGCAGGGCGCGGGCCATGGCGGCGGCGCCGGCGCGGTTCTCCGGCAGCACGCTGTCGACCTTGAGGCTGCGGTGCCGGCTGACCACGGCGACCCGGCCGCCACCGTCCAGGTAGGGCTTCAGCTCGGTCTCCAGGGCCCGCTCCCAGCGGGCGTCCTCGAAGCCCGAGCCGATCAGCAGGATGGCCGGGGCGCGCTCGGCGCGCAGCATCGACACGTACGCGATCTCGCGCTCCGGGTCGCGGAAGGTGCTGGCCAGCATGACGAGCAGGTCGTTGTCCCCGGCGACCCGCATGACGCCGCCGGCGATGGCGGCGAAGTAGGGGTCGGTGACGTCGTGGCAGATGACGCCGACGGTGCGGTGGGAGGCCCCGGCGAGGGCGCGGGCGTGCGCGTTGGGGGTGTACGCCAGCTTCTCGGCGGCGGCGACGACCCGGTCGCGCAGTTGCGGGGTGACGCGCATGCCGTTGAGCGCCCGGGAGGCCGTGGCCAGCGAGACGTCGGCGGCTCTGGCCACGTCTTCCAAGGTCACGTGCGCCCGTGGCTGCATCGAGTTCCCCCTGCGGAAGTTCTTGACCGGATTATTTCGGCGTGGTTACCGTAGCACCCTGAAAGCGCTTACTGAAAGCGCATTCAGGGCCGCTTCCCCGCCCTCACCGGGGTCGTCCGGCCCTGCCGACGGCACGCGCCTACCCAGCGGCTGAGTACCCGGAAACCGCCGGCCAGCCAGGGAGAACGGAGGGTCATGGCCGCGCAGAGCACCATCGAGCAACGGGAGCGCACCGCTCCCGCCGGCGCCACCGGTTCGGCCGCCCGCCGACCGGGCGGAGCCGGCGCCGGCCTGCTCCGGTTCGCCCGGAACACCTGGCGCCCGGCCGCGGTCCTCGTGGCCATCCTCCTCGTCTGGTGGGTGGTCACCGCCGCGGACCTGGTGAAGCCCTACCTGGTTCCCTCGCCCGGCACGACGCTGGACGTCGTCCTCGCCCAGCCGGGCTACTTCGCGCACCACACCTGGATCACCACGTACGAGACGGTGCTGGGCTTCGCCATCGCCATCGTGGTCGGTGTGCTCTCCGCCGTGGTCATGGTCTACTCGCCCACCGTCGAGAAGAGCCTCTACCCGCTGCTGCTGTTCGCGCAGGTCATCCCGAAGATCGCGATCGCGCCGCTGTTCATCGTGTGGCTCGGCTTCGGGCTCTCGCCCAAGGTCGTCGTCGCGGTCCTCATGGCCTTCTTCCCGATCGTCATCTCCACGGTCACCGGCATGAAGTCGATCGACCCGGAGATGCTGCAACTGTCGGCGACCATGGGCGCGGGGCAGGCCCAGACGTTCCGGAAGATCCGGTTCCCCGCCGCCCTGCCGCACCTCTTCGCCGGCCTGAAGGTCGCCGCCACCATGGCCGTCACGGGCGCCGTCGTCGGTGAGTTCGTCGGCGCCAACGAGGGCCTCGGCTACGTGATCCTGCAGGCCAACGGCAACCTCGACACCCCGACCCTCTTCGCCGGGCTGATCATCATGTCGCTGCTCGGCGTGGTCCTCTTCGTCGTCGTGGAACTGCTGGAGCACCTCGTGCTGCCCTGGCACGCCAGCCGCCGCACCGACACCGCCACCACCACCCTGTGAACAGGAGAACCCTCGGATGAAGTTGCGTACTTTCGCCGCCGCGCTCCTGCCGGCACTCCTTCTGGCCACCACCGCCTGCGGCTCGTCCTCCGACGAACAGGAGAAGAACGCGCAGGGCCTCGACAAGGTGACCCTGACCCTCAACTGGTACCCGTACGGCGAGCACGCGCCGTTCTACTACGGCAAGAAGAAGGAGATCTTCGCCAAGCACGGCATCGACCTGACCATCCAGGCCGGCCAGGGCTCGCAGAAGACGATCCAGGCCACCGCCGCCGGGCAGACCGACTTCGGCTGGGCCGACACCCCGGCGCTGCTCTCGGCCGTCGGCCAGGGGATGGACGTCAAGAGCGTCGGCGTCTTCCTGCAGACCACCCCGTCGTCGGTGCAGTTCTTCAGCGAGAAGAACATCAACTCCCCCGCCGACCTCAAGGGCAAGACCATCGCCTCCACGGCCGGTGACGCGCTGAGCAAGACCTTCCCGGCGTTCCTCAAGGCCAACGGTCTGGCCGCCACCGACGTGACCCTGCAGAACACCGACCCGGCCGGCAAGATGGCCGCCGTCATGTCGGGCAAGACCGACGCGCTGCTCGGCTTCGCCACCGACCAGGGCCCGACCATGCAGGAGAAGGCCGGCAAGCAGGTCTCCTACCTGAAGTTCGCCGAGCACGGCCTGACCTTCTTCAGCAACGGCCTGCTCGCCTCCGGCGACACCATCAAGAACAAGCAGGACCTGGTCAAGCGGATGGTCACGGCCAGCAGCGAGGCCTGGGCCGCCGCCGAGAAGGACGCGGCCGGCGCGGTCGCGGCCATGCAGGGCGCGTCCCAGCAGCTGCCGTCGGAGAAGGTCCTGACCGACCAGTTCAACGCCACGCTCCAGCTGCTGCACACCGACGCCACCAAGGGGCAGGCCCCGGGCGTCAACGACGAGGCCGACTGGCAGAAGACCATCACCGTCTTCGCCGACTCCGGTGTGATCACCAAGGCCGAGTCGCCGTCGAAGTACTGGGACGCGAGTTTCGCTCCGAAGGGATGAGACCGATGACGGTCGGCAACACCACCACGCAGCGCTCCGCGGACGCCACGGCGACCGGCGCCACGGTCGAGATCGACGAGGTCGCGGTCCGGTTCCACACCAAGAAGAAGGACGTCACGGCGCTGCGCGACGTCTCGCTGCGGATCGAGCCGGGCGAGTTCGTCGCCATCGTCGGCGCGTCCGGCTGCGGCAAGTCCACGCTGCTCAAGCTGGTGTCCGGCCTGCTGCGGCCGTCGTCGGGCCAGGTCCGCCTGCACGGCGAGGACGTGCGGGGGCCGCGGCGCGACATCGGGTACGTCTTCCAGCGCGCCGCCCTGCTGGAGTGGCGCACGGCCCGGCGCAACATCCTGCTCCAGGCCGAGATGCGGGGCATGCCCAAGGCGCAGGCCCGCCAACGCGCCGACGAGCTGATCGCCATGACCGGGCTGACCGGCTTCGAGGACGCGTACCCGAACGAGCTCTCCGGTGGCATGCAGCAGCGCGTGGCCCTGTGCCGCGCGCTGCTGCACCGCCCCCCGGTGCTGCTCATGGACGAGCCGTTCGGGGCGCTCGACGCCCTCACCCGCGAGCAGATGAACGTCGAACTGCGGCGGATCTGGCGGGAGACCGGCACCACCGTCCTGCTGGTCACCCACTCCATCGCCGAGGCGGTCTACCTGGCCAACCGGGTGATCGTCATGACCCCTCGACCCGGCACCGTCGCCGAGGTCATCGATGTCGACCTCCCCGTCGAGCGGGACTACGGCCAGACGATGTCGGCGCCGGAGTTCGCCCGCGCCACGGGACGCATCCGGGACCTCCTGGGTGCGACGACGACCGCCGAATAACCACTGGAAGGACACACACGTGGAGCGCACGTCTATCGGGATCATCCTCAACGGGGTGACCGGCCGGATGGGGTACCGGCAGCACCTGGTCCGGTCCCTGCTCGCCATCCGCGAGCAGGGCGGCCTGCCCGCCCGCGACGGCAGCCGCATCTGGCCCGAGCTGACCCTGGTCGGCCGCAACGAGGCCAAGCTCGCCGAGATCGCCGCCCGGCACGGGCTGACGTCGTACACGACCGACCTGGACGCCGCGCTCGCCGACGACTCCCACCAGATCTACTTCGACGCGCAGGTCACCGCGCAGCGGGAGAAGGCCATCCGGGCGGCCATCGAGGCCGGCAAGCACATCTACACCGAGAAGCCGCTCGCCGAGGGGCTGACCGGCTCACTGGAGCTGGCCCGGCTCGCCGCCGCCAGGGGCGTCAAGAACGGCGTCGTGCAGGACAAGCTGTTCCTGCCCGGCCTGCGCAAGCTCAAGCGGCTGGTCGACAGCGGCTTCTTCGGCCGGATCCTGTCGGTGCGCGGCGAGTTCGGCTACTGGGTGTTCGAGGGCGACTGGCAGGACGCCCAGCGGCCGAGCTGGAACTACCGCGCCGAGGACGGCGGCGGCATCACCGTGGACATGTTCCCGCACTGGCACTACGTGCTGGAGCAGATCTTCGCCCCGGTCACCGCGGTGACCGCGCACATCGCCACGCACATCCCCGAGCGGGTCGACGAGACCGGCCAGACCTACCGGGCCACCGCCGACGACGCCGCGTACGGCATCTTCGAGCTGGCCGGCGGCATCACCGCGCAGATCAACTCCTCCTGGGCGGTGCGGGTCTACCGGGACGAGCTGGTCGAGTTCCAGGTCGACGGCACGCACGGCAGCGCCGTGGCCGGCCTGCGCGAGTGCCGCATCCAGCACCGCGGCGCCACCCCCATGCCGGTGTGGAACCCGGACCTGCCGGTCACCGAGCCCTTCCGGGCGCAGTGGCAGACCGTCCCCGACAACGAGGACTTCGACAACGGGTTCAAGGTGCAGTGGGAGGCGTTCCTGCGGCACGTCGTCGACGGCGAGCCGTTCCCGTGGGACTTCCTGGCCGGCGCCCGCGGCGTCCAGCTCGCCGAGGCCGGGCTGCTCTCGGCCCGGGAGGGACGGCGGGTCGAGATCGAGGAGATCCGGCTGTGACCGTCCGCATCACCCTCCCCCGCCCCGACGGGGGCGCCGAGGAGCTGACCCTGCGCGAGCCGGCCGGCTGGCAGCGGCCGGCCACCGCGCCGACCAGCCGGATCGCGTACGCCGCGGCGCACGTGGTCGCCGACCCGCACGCGGACAACGCGCCCGGCCGGCCCGCCCGGCTGGATTGGGACGCAACCCTGGCCGTCCGGCGCAACCTCTGGTCCTGGGGTCTCGGCGTCGCCGAGGCCATGGACACCGCCCAGCGCGGGATGGGGCTGGACTGGGCTGCCACCCGGGAGCTGATCCGGCGCAGCGCCGCCGAGGCCGCCGCCTGCGGCGGGCGCATCGTCGCCGGGGCGGCCACCGACCAGCTCACCGGCCTGCCGGACACCCTCGACGAGGTCGTCGGCGCGTACACCGAGCAGGTCGCCTTCGTGCAGCAGTGCGGCGCGACCCCCGTGGTGATGGCCAGCCGGCAGCTCGCTGCGCTGGCCACCGGGCCCGACGACTACCTGCGCGTCTACGAGCAGGTGCTGCGCGAGACGTCCACGCCGGTGGTGCTGCACTGGCTCGGCGACATGTTCGACCCGGCCCTCGCCGGCTACTGGGGGTCGGCTGACCTCGACGAGGCGACCAAGACGTTCGTGGCGCTCGTGCAGGCGCACGCCGACCGGATCGACGGCGTGAAGGTGTCGCTGCTCGACGCCGCCCGCGAGGTGCGGCTGCGCGAGCTGCTGCCGCCGACGGTCAAGGTCTACACCGGCGACGACTACCACTACCCGGAGCTGATCGCCGGCGACGGCCGCCGGTCCAGTCACGCCCTGCTCGGCGCGTTCGCGGCCATCGCACCGGCCGCGTCGGCGGCGTTGCAACGTCTCGACGCCGGTGACACGGCGGGCTTCCGGGAGATCCTGGACCCGACCGTGCCGCTGTCCCGGCAGGTCTTCGCCCCGCCGACGCAGTACTACAAGACCGGCATCGCCTTCCTGTCCTGGCTCAACGGCTTCCAGCCCGGCTTCACCATGGTGGGCGGCCTGCAGAGCGGGCGCAGCGTGCCGCACCTGGTGGACGTGTTCCGGCTCGCCGACGCCGCCGGGCTGCTGCTCGACCCGGACCTGGCCGTCGCGCGGATGCGCCGCTACCTGTCCGTGGCCGGGGTGTCGGCGTGAGCGCCCCGGTTGATCCGCGCCTGGCGAAGCTGTCGCTGAACCAGCGCACCACCGAGTCCTGGTCGGTGCGGGAGGCCGTCGAGGGCTGCGTCCGCGCCGGCATCCCGGCGATCGGGCTGTGGCGCGAGCCGGTGGCCGAGATCGGGGTGGCCGCCGCCGCGAAGCTCGTCGCCGACGCGGGACTGCGGGTGTCCTCGCTGTGCCGAGGCGGGTTCCTCACCGCCGGCGGCGAGGCCGGCCGGGCCGCGCTGGAGGACAACCGGCGCGCCATCGACGAGGCCGCCGGGCTGGGCACGGACTGCCTCGTCATGGTCGTCGGCGGCCTGCCACCCGGCTCCCGCGACCTGATCGGCGCCCGGCAGCGGGTGGCCGACGCCCTCGCCGAGCTGGCCCCGTACGCGGGTGAGCGGGGCGTGCGCCTGGCGCTGGAGCCGTTGCACCCCATGTACTGCGCCGACCGCGCGGTGCTGTCCACCCTGGGGCAGGCGATCGACCTGGCCGAGCCGTTCCCCGTCGCCCAGGTGGGGGTCGTGGTGGACACCTTCCACATCTGGTGGGACCCGGACGTCTGGCGGCAGATCGCCCGCGCCGGTGACCGCATCGCGAGCTTCCAGGTCTGCGACTTCCTCACCCCGCTCCCGGCCGACGTGCTGCTCGGCCGGGGCATGATGGGCGACGGGCACATCGACTTCCCGCCGTTCCGACGAGCCGTCGAGGAGGCCGGCTACACCGGCGACACCGAGGTGGAGATCTTCAACGCCGAGGTGTGGGCGACCGACCCCGACGAGGTCCTCGCCACCATGAAGGACCGTTACCTCCAGCTCGTGCTCGCCGACTGATGCGGGTCGTCGTCGCGCCCGACTCGTTCAAGGGCTCCGCCACCGCCGGCGAGGCGGCCCGGGCCCTGGCCCGCGGCTGGCAGGCCCACCGGCCCGGCGACGACGTACGGCTGCTCCCCCTGGCCGACGGCGGCGAAGGCACGGTCGACGCCTTCGCCGCCGCAATGCCCGACGCGGAACGCCGGACGACGGTCGTGCCGGGCCCGGACGACCGGCCGGTCGACGCGGCCTGGCTGCTGCGGCCGGACCGGACCGCCGTGCTGGAGCTGGCCCAGTCCAGCGGGCTGCCGCTGATGGCCTCCCCGGATCCGCTCGGCGCGCACACATACGGGCTGGGCGTGGTGGCGCGGGCCGCCCTCGACGCCGGGGCCACCCGCCTCGTCATCGGACTCGGCGGGTCCGCCTCCACCGACGGCGGCACCGGCGCGCTGCGCGCCCTCGGCCTGCGGCTGCACGACGACCAGGGCCGGGAGCTGCCGCTCGGCGGTGCGGCGCTGGCCCAGCTGGCCCGCCTCGACACCACCGACGTGATGCCCCCGCCGCCCGGCGGCGTGCACCTGCTGGTCGACGTGACCGCACCGCTGACCGGCCCCGCCGGGGCCGCCGCCACCTACGGACCGCAGAAGGGCGCCGGCCCGGCGGAGGTACCACTGCTGGACGCGGCGCTGGGCCGGTTCGCCGACCTGGCCGGCGGTGCGCCGGACCAGCCGGGCGCCGGCGCGGCCGGTGGCACCGCGTACGGTCTGGCTGCCCTCTGGGGCGCCACGATCACGCCGGGCGCGGCGACCATCGCCGAATTGGTCGGGCTGGCGGATGCGCTGGCCGGCGCGGACGTGGTGCTCACCGGCGAGGGACGCTTCGACGAGACCTCGCTGACCGGCAAGGTGGTCGGCTCGCTGCTCGACTCGGCCGCGTCCGCCGGCGTACCCGTGGCGGTGGCCGCGGGGCAGGTCAGCGGACCGGTTCCCAGGTCGGTGGCGGCGGCGGTGTCCCTGGTGGAACTCGCCGGCTCGGTCGACGCGGCGCTGAACGATCCGACGCGGTGGCTGGCCGAGGCCGGCGAGGCGCTGTCCCGGCGGCTGCCCCGCCGATAGGGCGACGCGCCTCGTCGCGGCGGCGCGTTTGCGAAGAGGCGGCGCGATGCAGGACCTGGGCGGCACGGCCGACGGCGAGACCGGGCCGGTACAGGGTGAGCGGGGTGGACATGACTGTCTCCTCATCTGGGGGTGGCAGGGACGGGAGACGAAGCACCACCAGCCATGGACGTGGATCCGCTGGTGGTGTTCGTCGTGTCTCCTGGCACCGCCGAAAGGGCGGCTGACGCCGGAGGGCGGATTCGTGGTTGTCGCCACGTCCTGCCGATGGGTCATGTCCTTTCGTGCTCGTGGACATGGTGAATGTGGGCCGGCACGGGTGGGGAGCCTGGGATATCGACATCCGGCGGGTTGCCGCAGGCTGCCTACACCCGTGGAGGTGGGCGAATCCGGGCCATCGTCGACGGCATAAGGCCGTGCTGGGCCGCTCAGCGGATTCAGAGGACCAGCATGGCGTCCGGTGCGATCGAGAGCCGGCGGGATTTGGCCCGTATCAGCGGCAGGAAGGCCGCTCGGCATCTCCGACGTCGAGTCCAGCGACCCGACGGAAGGCCGCGCCGGCGTGCTCGACGAGCGTCGAGCTAGCACCGGGTAGCGACTCGTCAACCCGCCGTAGTCCGATGCCATCTGTAGGCCAAATAGCGGTGGCGATGTCGGGGTGCTGGTCCAAGGATGGTGGCGTGGTCAACGAGAAGCTGCCGGGAATCGTGCTGGTTGACGACCTGCGCTCGTTCGTTGACGGCCGGGTGGCACAAGTTGCGCGCACCAGCAGGGCCGGCATCGAGGCGCTGGAGCGACCCCGCGGACAGCGATTGGACGAGCTGTGGCTGGATCACGACCTCGGCGACGACGACACGATCTGGCCGGTCGTCGAGGTGTCGGAGCGGGCTGCGTTCGAGGGGCGCCCGTTCGATGTCGGTGTGGTGTACGTCTACTCGGCGAACCCGGCCGGCTCCGAGAAGACCACACAGGCGTTGCGGCGCTGGGGGTACCACGTCCGCTCGGCGGCTGGATCACCGTACGTCGGCTACCAGTCCGAGGCCGAGTAGCCGCCCGACCAGCCGGAGTGCCGTGTCGACGGCAATGAAGCGGGCCACTAGCTGCGGCCGTGTCGGGCTCCACATGACGGGTGACGGATCGGTGTCAGATGTTCACCCTGCTAGGCGATCTCTTGGTCGGTCCGGCTTGATTGGCGCGTGCCAGAACCATGCCAGGTCGACAGGCTGCGGCGGGGGATTAGCGGGGACTGGCGGGGAGAGTGGCCGCCTGGGGGCAGGTCGCGACCCCGGCAGGCCAGGCCGACTTGTGAGAGCCCCCTGGCAATGTGGGAGTCGACCGGGGCGTACGGGCACGGAGCCGAGCAGCCAACGAAGCAGCCAAACCGCCGGACGACGACGGATAACAACGAACCGTGGATGCCGGTTGACGAGGACCAGGACGACGACGACCAGCGGGCCGGTGCTGACTCGTAATGCCTAGGTCGAGGGTTCGATTCCGTCCGGCAGCTCCATGGAAAGGCCCAGTCACCTGCTTGATTGCCGATCCTGACCCGGGCCTTTTGCTTGCCACGGTGAGGCCGAGTAGCCAAGCATGTCGGTCGGCCGTTGGCCAGGCCGAGGTTAGGCAGGGTGAGCTGGACTTGGGAGTGGCGGTGAGGAGGTCCGGATGCCGGTCATGGCCGGCCGGCGCCGGGCGTCGGCGCTGTTGCGGTGAGCACTTGGCCGGTGCGGGCGGCGACCGATTCGTCCATGTGCTCGACGCCGCGGAACTCGGCCGCGAGGAGAAACAGGGTGGTGCGGTCTGGGCCGCCGAGCATGGTGGCGAAAATGACCTGGTCGTGTTCGATTCGGTCGGTCACCTTGCCACCCTCGTGCACCCGGACGACGGCGCCCTGTGGCGAGTCGGCACGGCCGGTGGCGATGGCGACGTCGGCGGCCCCGGCCCAGATCGCGCCGTCGGCGTCCATGCAGATGCCGTCGGGTGCGAGGCCGTCGGCCCATGTCCTGCGGTTGAACAGGCTGCCGTCGGCAGCGATGTCGAACGCGGTCAGCCGCCCGGCGAACGACTCGGAGACGATCAGCGTTTTGTTGTCTGGCGTCACTACCATGCCGTTGGGGAATTCCAGGTCACCGGCGACCTCGCGCGCTGTCCCGTCCGGGGTGACCAAGGCGATGATCCCGGACTCCGGTGGCGCGCCTGCGCGGAAGCCGAAGCGGATGCTGTTGACGTATATGTTGCCGCGGCCGTCCACGACAAGCTCGTTCCAGAACGGCGCCAGTCCGCTGAGATCGGCGTGCCGGACCATCGACCCGTCCGGTTCCCGCCGCATGAGATCCTCGCCGGTAACTAGTAGGCGGCCGTCGGGCAGCCAGTCGATGGACCAGCCGAGGCCGGGCGGGCCGGACGCCGCGACCTCGCTGCTGCCGTCGAGCGCGACCGCGACGATCTCGCCGGTACCCCAATGGGCGAACCACAGCCGGCCGTCGTGCCAACGGGGTGACTCGACGTAGGCCAGGCCGCTGAGCAGGACCCGGGGCCGCGGCAGGGATGACGCCTGTGACATGAGAACCTCGCGCATCGACCGAGTGGAACTGGACGGTCTAGTACCGTAGTCGCTCAGAACTGGACTGTCCAGTACTGTAGGCGGCGTGACAGAGCCGATCAGGGCATCCGACGGGCAGACCCGGACCGCGCGAAAGCGCCAGGCGATCCTGGACGTGGCCAGCACGCTGTTTCTGCGCGATGGCTACCTGGCTACCAGCATGGACCAGATCGCCGCCGCGGCGGCGGTGTCCAAGCAGACCGTGTACAAACAGTTCACCGACAAGCAGAGCCTGTTCCGCGAGATCGTGACCGGCACAGTCGAACTGGTCAGTGACCCGGTCGCACGCCAGGTGGCGAGTCTGCCCGACAGCAGCGACCTCGAGGCCGACTTGCAGAAGCTGGCGCGCGCGCTGGTCTCCCAGGTGAGCCAGCCCCGGGTGATACAGCTGCGCCGCCTGGTGATCGGCGAAGCGGGCCGGTTCCCCGAGCTGGGCCGGTTGTTCTACCAACGCGGTCCCGGGCGCACCATCGACGCGCTCGCCGCCGCCTTCGAAAGTCTCGCCGCCCGCAACCAGCTTCGGCTGGACGACCCGCAGCTGGCCGCCGAACACTTCAACTGGCTGGTGATGTCGATCCCCCTCAACCGGATGATGCTCTGCGGCGACACCGAGCGACCCGACCCCGCCGCCCTCGACCGCTACGCCGACGCCGGCGCCCAGGCGTTCCTCGCCTCCTACCGGCCCAACTGACGCGAACTCCACAGCAGCCAGTCGGGCTATGGCTGTCCCGGGTGCGCGAATCTGCGCACTATCGTGGGCCCGCAGGGTGGGAGTACACCCTCTACGGCTACAGCTTCACTGGCGCGATGTACTCGTTCGGTCGATTAGCAAGCGCGGTCTCGCCCTGCGTACCGACCCCGAGTCAGCAGGAAGTCAGCACACGCAGTGACGCGCAACCGACACCAATGGCCGAAGACGGCGCGACACCGAGGGTGGGCCACAAAAAGAGACGCCCGCTGGTACTCGCCGACAACGCCGACCAGGCTCCCCCGACGGGGGTCGCCCTCCTCGGCTAGCGAGCTGACCTCAGCGGTGGCCTGACATCAGCCGTTGACATCAACGGTGGCGGCCGAGGTCGGACCAGCAGGGACGGATTTCGTCTTTGGGCCGGGCCCGGTGGACGTCAGCGGACGCTACGGCTCTCGTCGGAAGCGCCTTACAAGCGAGAGGTTGCTACCCGACGGCGATGTCAGGCGACCCAATCGAGACTCGGGTCTACCGGAAAGGCGGAGTTGCGACGTACACGCCCTTGCCCTGCCGACCATCGATCAGCCCTTCGGCTTTCAAGATGAGCATGGCGGCACGGATGACGGTGTTGCTCACGTCGTAGTGCTCGCACAGGGCTGCATGGGCACCAAATCCGGACCCAAGGCTGCGGTCGCGGTCGCCCACACGATCCTGACCATTGTCTGGCACCTGCTCGCCCACGGGGGCGCCTACCAAGACCTCGGCGCCGACTACTACGCCCGCCGCGAAGAAGATCCCGAAGCCCTTGCCGCCAAACTGAAGCAGAAGATCGAGTCTCTGGGCTACACCGTCGACCTTCGCCCTGCGGCGTAACACCCGGCCGCCGAACAGGATCAGCATCGCAGCTCCGCTCCGATGCTGCCGCGAGCACCTCAAGCCCAGTTTCATATCAGCGACGGCTCCCACAAGTGGATCCCACCGAACCGATCCGACCGGCTCGCCGAGAATCACACCGAGGAGGTCACTGGTTCGATCCCATGTTGAAGGGCGCGTCAGGAATGACGGAACCAGGCTCGGGCGGAGGCGGGAACCAGCACGAGCAGCGCCACCAGTGCGCCGTACGCTATCGGCAGGAATCCGAAATTGCTGGACCCGAGCGAGCTCAGCCCTGAGAGCAGAGCCAGCACACCCAGCACCACGGCCACGATCCGCGACCCACGCCAGCCGCGCCACAGCCCGTACCCGATTGAGGCGCAGACGCCCACGCCGACCAAGGTGAGCAGTAGCACTGGCACCAGATTCCGGGTCTCGAGCTCGGTCAGCACCAGGACGAGCAACCCGAGTGGCACCAGCGCGCCAGCGGCAACGAGCAGTGCGGCGATGAGCACCGGCGCGGGTGGCCGGGACGACACCAATGCGCTCCGGCCCGGAGAGCTGCTAGTAGCAGCTCTCCGGCGATCGTTACCAATATCCATACCGGACAAGCTAGCCGACAAACCGGCGAGCGGCGGGCCCACGCACGGCGGGTGGTTGAAGCTGGTGCCCGAGCTGTCGCCAGCAACGGTGACAGACATCCCATGAGCGTTGGAGTCAAGCAGCGGCCTTCTGGTTGTGCTGTTGGCGATGTTGCCAGGCGGTGGTCTCGTCGTAGCGGGTGCTGGTCCTGAGGCAGCCGTGGAGGACGCCGACGAGGCGGTTGCCGAGTTGACGCAGGGCGGCGTGGTGGCTGATGCCTCGGTGGGCGTTGCTGGTCGTGGTGGGCGCGGGCGCCGGCCGAGGCGATGAGGGCGGCGAAGGCCTGCTTGCCGAGGGCGTCGATGAGCCGGTTGTTGTGCACGTAGCGGGCCAGGACGATCTTCTTCTTGCCGGAGTGGCAGGTGATCGGGCTGGTTCCGGCGTAGGTGCGGCGGGCTTTGACGTCGGCGTAGCGGGTGGGGTCGTCCCCGAACTCAGCAAGCCCCCGGGCGCCGAGGATGCGGCCCAGACTGGGCTGGCTGAGGTGGATCTCAGCGTCCGGGTGCTGCCCAAAATGCGCCTCGACCTGCTCTTCCATCGCCTTGATCTGCGTCTGCAGCGTCGTCAGGATCGCGACCTGGGCGCGCACGGTGGCTGCGTAAGCCGCGGTGACTACCGCTGGCTGTGCTCGCCCGAACCGGTCAGGAGTAGCGGAAGTCAGCCGGTGCAACTGCTGTGGTGCTGCAGGTCGGTGGGGTCCCGGTGCATTCCACCCAATGGTCCGTCCCGGCCATGACTCGATAGCCGTGTGGACTGCTGAAGCCGGTCGTCCGGAAAGGTTGGCCGTGGTTGGTCACTTTGACGGTCTGCGGCTCGCCGCCCACGACGAGGCGGAGATCGATGACCCACTCGACCGTGCCCTTGGTGGTGGCGGTCAGCTCGAAGACCTCGGTCTCCCCCTTCTCGAGGGTGAACCCGAAAAGCGGCAGCCGGCCGTCGACCTTGGTGGCGTACTCGGCTGACGGTTCCGCTGCGTCCAGATCCATGGCGACCTGCCGCGGCGTGACGGTGCCCTGTCCGCCGCCGCAGGTCAGTGAGGCGCCCCCCGGGTCGGGGTTCGCCGAGCGCCGAATGACGCGTGCACGCATCCCGTCGATGAGCACGCCCTTGTCGGACGCGCCCTGCACCACCAGCCGTACCCTGGTGGCTTCCTGATCCACCCCGCCGTTACCGTGCGCCCAGTCCACGATCGAGGGGCAGTCGAGCGGAGGACGCGTCGCGGGCTGTGCGTCCGTGGGCATGACGAACGAGAACACGTCATTACCCCAGGCCGGCACGGTGGCGGGATTGCTCACCACGTTGATCGCGATGGGCCGCTCGTCCTGCGGGTCGAGCATCTTCGGCACATAGATGCCCGCTGCGGCACCGATGACAGCCAGGACGGTGCCGCCCACCACGAACCACCATCCCTTGCTGATGGACTGCAGCAGCCGCCGCCGTGGGCTCAGTTCCTGCCGCGCGGCAGGATCTTCACGGGGACGCCGTCGGGTATCGACCAGACCTGCCCGCCCTCGCCTCCGTCGAGCAGCAGCCATTTCCCGTCCTCCGTGAAGTGCGGCTCCACACCGAAGTACCGCAGTTGATAGTCCCCGTTCAGCGGCGGTCGCTCGGGCAGCGTCCAGACCCGCTGCTCGCGCCGGCCGGCCACATCCCACAGCGACAGCTTGTTGTCCGGGATCACCAGGGCCACCAGGCTTCCGGCACGGTTCACCGCGCCCGTGTCGGCTCCGCAGCCGCACGGCACCCAGGTGAGCTTCTGGCTCTCCACCGCCCAGTGCAGGAATCCGTCGCTGCCGGCGGCCACGACCTGCTTCCCGTGATCGAAGACGGCGAGCGATCCCGAGTACCAGTACTTGCCCGGATCGTTGGACACTTCAATCTGCGGCGGCACCGGTGAGGCGGTCCATTTCCCCGTCGCCACGTCGATCACCACAAGGCGCCCGTTGCGGACCTTCTGGTAGTCCTCCCGGCCGACCAGGTAGGCGCTGTCCGCTGAGAAGCGAATGCTCTCCACGGACGGGGTGAACAGCGCCTTCGGCTGCTTCGTCGTCAGGTCATAGGTGATCACCGTATCGGGGTGCGCCACGGCGAGATAATGTCCGTCCGGCGAGAAGTCGGCGCCGAGGATGCGCTCCGCGGCGGTGCCGAAACGGCCGAACTCTTTGCCGTCCCGGGTGACCACCATCCATTCGTTGACGTGCCTGGCCTCGAATCGTCCGTCCTGGCTGACATAATGATCGAGCTGACGCCACGACAGGTCGAAGGTCTCGGCCGGCAAGGTGATCGACGTCGGTGACGCCTGGGTGGTGACGACCGGGTCGGAGCCGTCGGAGGTCGCCTGCTTGGGAGTTGGCTGGCATGCCGTCAGGCAGGCCAGCGCCGCGACGCCCGCAACCAATCTCACCGGCGCTCTCCCCCGAAATCGCCACACACCTTCGCAGTACTGTATAGAACCTTGTCAAGGTCGCGATCGTCAGTTGGTCCGGGTGCGGAGGCTCTGCGTCAGGGTGGGAATCATCACCGCGGCGGGGACGAGGTGCAGCCCGAGCAGCGCGGTGGTGGTGGCGGTGTCAGCCCCGGAGACGAGGGGCGGGACCAACGAGATCACGGTCAGCGACACCGCCGTCCACACGAATCGCCGGGCCGGGCGAGCGCTCCAACGGAGAAGCGCGACGGCGATGACGATGCCCACGACCGAGCAGAAGCCGGTCACGACGGCGAACCCGGGCAACGGGATCGCCTCGCCGCCGTCGGGGATCTCGAAGTCGACGCCGGCGGCCTGGGCGAGTGCGGCGGCGAGGGTGGTGGCCACCATCGCCGCGAGCGTGGCGATGAGGCCGGTGACGGCGAGCCCGCGGTACCGGTGGGTGTGGCTGGTCCGGGCCGATGCCGGGTCTGCGACGACCCCGGGTTCCATCCTGCTGTTCATGTCGTTCCTCCGGTGATCGGGAGTGGGGGTGAGGATGCGCACCGTCGCCGTGCGACGGCCGGGATTGCGCAGGGCGCGGACGCCGGTGCCGCGGAGCCAGAACCCGGCGGCGTGTCCGAGGACCGGCCCGGGCTCGCCGTCGCGCAGCTCCAGCTGCACCCGCCCGCGGGTGACGACGCCGAACGCGTCGCGCCACTGGGCCGCGACCACCGCGACACGCGCGCCGCCGCGCAGCGTGAGCGTCGGCACCGGGGCTATTCCGTGTCGTCGGCTGGCAGGCGCTGCGGCAGTCCGAGCCGTGGGAACTGGTTGTCGTGGAAGATGGTGATCTCGGTGATCGCGCCGCCGGTGATGCGCAGGACGTCGATGGTCAGCGGCAGGTACGCCTGTTCCTGCTCGTGCCAGAGGTAGAAGGCGGCGGCGGGTTGCCGGTTGACGGACGTGCCGACGCAGCGCAGCCGTCCCAGGTCCTCGAAGCCGTCTCCGATCCAGTCGTTCAGCACCGCGTCGCGCCCGACGTGCAGGCCCGGCGTGGGTGGCATCGCGCAGCGGACGTCCTCGCGCAGCATGGCGGCGAGAGCGTCGATGTCCTTGGCGAGGCTGGCGTCGGTGAAGCGGCGCACCAGCTCGCGCGTGCCGGCGTCCTCCCCGCTGCCGGTCCAGTCCTGCCGCTCGGCGGGCAGGTGCTCCCGCATGCCGGCGCGGGCCCGCTGCAGCGCGCTGTTCACGGAGTTGACCGAGTCCCCGAGGAGTTCCGCGACGTGCTTCGCCGGCCAGCCCAGCACGTCGCGCAGGATCAGCACGGCCCGCGGGCGCGGCGCGAGGTGCTGGACCGCCACGAGGTACGCCAGCTCGATCGTCTCCCGCGCGACAGCGACCGCCTCCGGCTCGTCCGCGCCGCTTGCGGGCACCTCGTCGAGCAGCCGGTCCGGGTAGGGCTGCAACCACGGCACCTCCCCGCCGGTCGCCGGGTTCGGCCGGCGCCTGGCGAGCAGGTCCAGGCAGGCGTTCGTGGCGATCCGGTACAGCCAGGCCCGCAACGTCGACCGCCCCGCGAAGGTCTCCCGCCGCCGCCAGGCCCGCAGGAACGTCTCCTGCACCGCGTCCTCGGCGTCCTCGAACGACCCGAGCATCCGATAGCAGTGCACGTGCAACTCCCGCCGGTGCCGCTGCGCCAACCCCGAGAACACCGGCTCGTCGACCTCACCCAGACCGCCCACGCCCAGCTCCTCCAGCCGCATGCCCGCACCCATCACGTCATCCCTCCGCCGCGTCGTGTCCCGTCCCAGGTATGACGGGTGCGAGCACCACAACTCATCACCGGAGTCGGCTGGTAGGGCTGATCCAGTGACGGCTCAGGTGGCGGAGCACGACGCGCGGTACGGCGAGGATGGGGACGCGCGGGCACGGCACGAGGTCGTGCGGGAGTACGGGCGTGGTCCTGGCGCCGAGGCCCGGCTCACCTGGGGGGATGCGTGCCCGGCCGTCCGCCGAACGCCCAGCGGTGCACCTCGATGTCGGCGTGCCGGTCCGGGGTCAGGACGGTGCGCGCCTCGTCCGGGTCCGATGCCTCCACCAGCGCCGCCGTGCCCAGCCACGTGGCGCCGTCGTCGGAGAGCAGCGGCCCGTACGCGATGAGGTCGTGCCGGTCGTGCGGCGCGGCGAGGTCGGCGGCCTGGCCCGCGCCGAGGCCGAGCACGAGGTAGCGGTTGCCGCCGGTCCGGCTCCCGGGAAAATCCCACATGGTGCGCCCCAGCAGGTTGCGCCACCGACGCAGGAGCACGTCCCGGTAGGCGCCGGCCTGGTAGTTGGGCTCGTCGAAGGCGAACGCCCGGGCGGCGGCGGGATCGGGCAGGTCGAGGATGTGCACGCTGCCGGTGGGCGTGTCACCGTCGGCGGCGAAGGTCGGGCCGCGGGCGATCATCTCCGTCGCGTACCGGTCCATGTAGGACCAGTGTTCCTCCAGCAACTCCCTGCGCAGTGCCGTGGAGCCGACCCGGTCGCGGTGGTAGCAGAAGAACTCCATGCCCACATTGTGAAGGGGGGCGGCGGCCTGCTCGCCGCCGACGAGGCGGCCCGGGCCCTGGCCCGCGGCTGGCTGGCCCACCGGCCCGGCGACGACGTACGGCTGCTCCCCCTCGCGGACGGACGAGCCCACCGAAGCGTTCGCAGACGTCCGATCCGATGCCCGTGACGATGGGGACCGACGGCTCCCAGATCTGCAGGACATCCGTGCCGCGCGTGGTTTCGGGTTCACCCCTGGCGGCGATCCGCCCGCCCTCCCTGGCCGGAGATGCCGCTTGAGGACTTGTCTGTGGAGGCCGAGACACGCACGCCCGCGACGAGATGGCGGACGACCTCGGGATCGCCGGTGATGACCGCGCCGGCCACTACGAGCCCGGCCAGGTCCTCGCCGCCGAAGGCGGCGAGGAGAGCATCCGTCGTGGTGACCAGGACGGCGTCCGGCTCTTCGGGCGGCTCGTGGGCGACCTCGGCCCCGGCCGACGTGAGGCGGACGCCGAACACCCCGGCAGGACCGTGGTCGCGAAGTTCGATCCGAAGCGTCACCCCGGGCTGCTCCGGCGTCGACACGAAGAAGGTGCGAATGGTCAGCATGGCGCTGTCCACGCTCACGAAGACCTGTTCCGCGGTCGGCGGCGCGGCCAGCGCCCAGGTGCCCAGCGCGATCACGATCGGCTCAAGGCCCCGACCCCACGTGGTCAGCTCGTAGACCCGCACATTGCCCGGCGAAGGCAGCTGCCGACGGCGTACGACGCCCGCGTCGGCCAGCTCGCGCAGCCGGTCGGACAGTGCGTTCGGGCTGGCGGTCGGGAGCGCCTGCTGGAGGTCGGTGAACCGTTTCGGCCCGAGCAGCAGCTCGCGCACCACGAGCAGCGACCACCGCTCCCCCACGATGTCGAGACCGCGTGCGACACCGCAGGCCTGCCGATAGCCCCGCTGGGTTGGCATGGGACCCCCCTCTTCCGTACTTGCTCGATCCTAGCAGTCGCTATTACGCTCATAGCTGCCCACCCGAGGAGGAACCCATGACCACGCCCGCGACGCCCCCGCTCGCCGACCGCGAGACCTGGCAGAAGCAACTCGACGAACTCCGGCTCCGCGAGAAGTCGCACACGCGTGAGGGCGATGCCATCGCCGCGGCCCGCCGGCGGCTGCCGATGGTCGAGGTCGATCCGGCCACCCCCCTCGTCGGCGCCGACGGCCCGACACCCCTGCTTGACGTCTTCGAGGGCAGGACCCAGCTGTTCGCGTCGTACCACATGTGGCACACGGGCAGGCCGGCCGGCGACCAGTGCGAGGGCTGCACGTTCTTCACCGGTCAGGTGCTCGAGCTGTCCTACCTGCACTCGCGCGACATCACGTTCGCGGTCTTCTGCCAGGGGCCGTTCGAGGAAACCTCGCGCTACCGCGACTTCATGGGCTGGCAGGCGCCCTGGTACTCCGTGCCCGCGGAGTCGCTCGACTCCCTCGTCGCCGGGCGCGCGTTCGGAATGAAGGCGTGCTACCTGCGCCAGGGCGACCGGGTGTTCGAAACCTACTGGACCACCGGGCGGGGCGTCGAGGCGATGGCACCGTCGTACGGGATGCTCGACATGACCGTCTACGGTCGCCAGGAGGACTGGGAGGACTCGCCGGAAGGTTGGCCGCGGCGCTTCCGGACCGACGGCGACCAGTTCCGGCTCGACGGCCGGCCAACCTCGCAGTGGTCGCGCCTCGCCGCCGGCCGTGACGACGACCTGGGCGCCACGGCACCCACGGGCAGCGAACACCGTTGCTGCCACTGAGGTCCGGTGCCTACCGGTCTTGCCTGGATCGTCGTTTTCATGATGTCGACGGAACGCCGGGTGGTACTCGTGCAGCAGCGATTCGCGGCGCGGCGGGCTGCGTCAATCCAGGGAGCCACGGTGACGCAGGGGCGCGAGCTGCACGGTCCAGGTCCGGGCTGTCCCGACGACCGCAATCGCCCGGCAGAGGAGGTCGCAGCCCAGCTGCGGACTTCCTTCGGCGAAGCCGCGGTTGATGAAGCTGATCGCTCTCGGGTGGTCGCCCGCCTCAAGAGCCTTCTCCAGCCCGGTGGCCAGGACCGCGGCGAGCGCGGCGTGAAAGCTGTCCGCCCCCTTCTCGCGGAGGGTCTTGGTTGGCTCGCGCATTGGTGACGGAGAGACCGTGGGCGGGGCTGACACGAAAGTCATGTCCTTCTTCTGAGGTGTCGGTACTGCTCGGCCGGGCCAGCCAGACGTTTCCCGAACGGCCGCCTGAAGGGGATGACTCACGACACGCCCGGGGGCGCTGGCCCGCCAACGATGTTGACGAACTGATTCACGGCCCACTCTACGCGCACCACACGCAGCGGTGCCGCTGCCAGCTCAGGGAGCTGACTCCAGCGATGAGTGTGGCTCCCTCTTGGCGAAAAACGACACGACCTCTGGTGTCCCCACTCGACTAGCTTCTAGGTCATGGCAACCACGGTGCTACGCGTCCGGCTCGTCGGCGGCGACCGCATGGACCTCACGTACGACGAACCGGGCGTCTCCGACGAGGACGAGCTCGTGGAACACGTGATCTCGACGCTGGCGCAGGATTCGGGAGTGCTGCGGACCAAGCACGGCGATCGGCTCGTCGTGCTCTACGGCCGAGGCGTCGCGGCGATCGAAGTTGCCCCTCGCGGTGCCGTGCTGTGACGCGCCGCGCGCATGAGTGGCGTAGATCGACAAATTCTGTGTTACGGTTGCCCGGTTGCAGTTTTGATTTCCGTAGACGTTTCGGCGCCTGATGGGTCTAACCAAAACCCATCCAGGCGCTTTTTTCGTTTGGTGTCGTTTCCGGCGCGGCTGATCAACGCGGCAGCGCGAGTCCGCACAATGCGGTCTTCAACAGCCTGCGAAGGAGCAGACATGGCTACAGGTACCGTGAAGTGGTTCAACGGCGACAAGGGCTTCGGCTTCATCAGCCAGGACGGCGGCGGCGCCGACGTCTTCGCCCATTTCTCGGCGATCTCCGCGAGCGGCTTCCGCAGCCTCGAGGAGAACCAGCGGGTGGAGTTCGACATCACCCAGGGCCCGAAGGGCCCGCAGGCGTCGGATATCCGCCCGCTCTGATCGACGCTGTGCCGAACGGCGGCCTGACTGGTTCAGCAGGCCGCCGTTCGGCATTTCAACCCATCATCTTGTTCAGGTTCGTTTGGCGATGTCCCGTGGCCTGCGGCCCGTGCCTTCTCTGCGACGCGCCGTTCGAGGAAGGCAGAGCATGACCGTGATCACCACGTCACCGCGCATACCAGACGCCCACCCGGCGACGGTCCCCGGCGGGTTCAGCCGCGACCGGCACCCGGTTGCCGACGCTCCGCGTTTCCGCGGCCCGACCCCTGCTCCGGCCTGCGGTTCCACGGCACAGTTTCTTGCACCGGCCACCGCGGAGGAAGACAAGCCCGCGCCTCGTGCATCCGACTGCGGCGAGGTGGCGATGCATCGATTGCGCCACCCGTTCACCGTCGCAGCCAGCACGACGCCACACCGAACGACGGTAGGTATGGCCGCCCAGGCGGTGTGAGCTCCTACAACAGCTTGCCGGCGAGGCCTGCCGTTGTTTTCCACCCGCACCGCTGGTCGCGGCCCTACCTGACCTTTCGACCAACCGACTGCTGACCCGCTGATGTAGTGTCTTGCCAGTTCAGCGGGCCTTGGCAGGTCAACGGAGAGGGCGGGACACCTCACCCGCGGCGCCTGGAACCGCGTGACCGGAGGAGTCGAGCTGGGGATGGCGGCAGAGCGACCGATGCCCACGCAGGACGACGTGCTCGGGTACTTCCGCACGCTGTCGAACTGGGGACGGTGGGGCGACGACGACGAGCTCGGGACTCTGAACCACATCACCGACGACGTCCGGCTGGCGGCGGCGCGGGCAGTGCGCCACGGCAGGAGCGTGTCCTGCGCGTGGGAGGTTGCCGTACCGGAGGACATGGAGCGGTCGACGACCACGTGCCCGTGCGCCGCCGACATGCCGGGTGCCGAGAACATGCCGGTGCCCGCCTTCCACGCCGACCGGCGCTGGGGCTTCTCGTCCGAGCGACTCGGCATCACCTTCCACGGCAACACCATCACCCACCTCGACTCGCCGTGCCACATCTTCTGGGACGGCACGATGTACAACGGGCGGTCGCACTCGTTGGTCGACACCGCAACGGGATCGGCCTGGGCCGCCGTCACGGCGGCGGCGAACGGGATCGTCACGCGTGGCGTCCTGCTGGACATCGCGAGGGTTCGCGACGTGCCGTGGCTGGAACCGGGGCAGGGTGTGTTTCCCGAGGACCTTGAGGAGGCCGAGCGTCGCCAAGGTGTGCGGGTGCGACCCGGCGATGCGGTACTCCTGCGCACCGGCTACGGCCGCTTCCGGCACGAGACCGGTGCGGCCAGCGGTTTCTCGCAGGCCGGCTGGCACGCGTCCTGCCTGCCGTGGCTGCAGGAACGGCAGGTGGCGGTGATCGGCGCTGACACCCCCCAGGACGTTCAGCCGTCGGGGTACGACGACGTGTTGATGCCGGTCCACGCCGTGAGCCTCGTCGCGATGGGTCTGTGGATGCTCGACAACTGCGACCTGGAGGTGTGCGCGACGACCGCTGCCGAGCTCGGCCAGTGGGACTTCCAGCTCACCGTCGCGCCGGTCCGGTTCGCCGCCACGTCCGGCAGCCCGGTCAACCCGATCGCCACATTCTGACCGCGGCGGACGGCCTCGGCCTCCACCGCGGTCGCGCCGGCCGTCTCGGCCGCCCAGCCACCGAAGCGCCGGAGGGGACGGCGGCACCGGCCGCCGCCCCCTCCGGTTCCCGAATCAGGCCGGAGAGCCCGTCACGGTGAACTGACGGGTACGGCCGATGTTGTCGAACGAGCCGAAGCCGACGCGGCCGGAGCTGAAGGTGGTGTCCTTCGCGGTCAGCAGCGGATCCTTGTGCCCGTCGACGTAGACGGCGATCTCGCCGGTGGCGGGCAGGTGCACGACCCGCACCTTGTGCCAGTCGGCGTCGGTGATTGCCGGGTTCGCGCCCCGCGAACGCCCGTTCCACTGGTGGTCGATCCGCTCCCGGTCGGCATTGTTGACCTTGAAGATGCCGTTGTGCGGGTAGATCGTGTTGTCGGTGGACAGGTGCGCGTAGTAGTACTGCGTGTCCGACTGCCAGCCGAAGACGATGATCACGTCCCGGTTGGTGACCTCCACGGGCTCGTCGAGGCGCACCCGGGCGTCGATCTGGACGGAGGACCAGGCCGGACCCTTGTTGAGGATGGCGTACTCGAACGGGCGGCGCGGGCCGGGGCGGCTCACGCCGGCCTCGGCGAGGATGACCTGGTCACCCTCGAACCGCCACTTCGACGGGGTCACCGGCGCCCAGTTCTGCGCGCCCGCGGTGTGCACGACCTTGGTCCGGCCCACCTTGTCCTCCGCCACGGTCTTGGTGTCGACGACCTTCCAGATCTTCCCGTTGGCCTTGGCCAGGATGTAGAGCTCACCGGCGGCGTCGGTGCCGAAGCGCAGGTCGACCCGGTTCGGGTCGCCGGGCGCGCCCGGGCTGGACAGGTCCTGCATGCGTACCAGGTCTCCGGCGGTGGTGTACAGCGCGAGCCGGTGGATCGGGGCGAGCCCGGCGCCGCGGCGCATCTCGTTCGCCTCGGTGTAGAGCACCCGGCCGTCGACCAGGTCGCCGAAGACGTACTTGCCCTTCAGCGCCGGCACCGACTTGCCGCGGTAGACGAAGCCGCCGGCCACGGCGACCCCGACGTCGGAGGTGCAGTTCCAGTTCGCCGCCGGGTCGTGGTCGTACGCGGCCACCGGGTAGGTGTAGCCGTACTTCGCGTCGTCGGCGGGCAGCGGGTAGAGCTTGTCGCACGGGTTGGTCGCGGCCTTGTCGAAGACCCAGTTGCCCTCGCGTTCGCTCCAGCCGAAGTTGTCCCCGGCCTGGACCTCGTAGATGGACTCGATGGCGTGCTCGCCGATGTGGCCCAGGTACATCCGGCCGGTGGCCCGGTCCCAGCTGAACCGGTGCGGGTCGCGGAAGCCGACCGCGTAGATCTCACCGAGCGCGCCGGCCCGCCCGATGAACGGGTTGTCGGCCGGGATCCCGTACCGGCCGTTGGGGGCGTTGGTGCCGCGCGGGTCGATGCGCAGCAGCTTGCCGTGCGGCATGCCCATGTTCTGCGGGTCGCCGTTGCGGTAGCCCTGGCCGCCGTCACCGACGGCGAGGTAGAGCATCCCGTAGTCGGGCTCGCCCGGCTTCGCGGTCGGGTTGAAGTTGATCTCCTGGACGCCGTGGATCTGGCCGCCGAAGCCGATGCGCAGCACCTCGCGGTGGGTGCCGGCGAAGGTGTCCGCGGCCGGGTCGCCGGCCGTCCACTCCGTGATCACGGCCTGGTAGATGGTGTTCGGCTGGGCGTAGTCCGGGGGCCGGGTCGCGAGCGAGGCCTGCTCGGTGTGGATGGTGTAGAAGCGACCGTTGCGGCCGAACTCCGGGTGGAAGGCGACGTACCCGAAGCCCTGACCGAGGCCGCGGCCGGAGAAGAACTGCGGCGCGAAGGTGGCCGCCACGTCGAGGTAGACGTGCGGCGTGCCGTTCTCCACGAGATAGAGGTTGCCGTTGAGGTCCGGCACGGCCCGGCGGCCGGAGCCGTCGGGAAGCTCGCTGATCGTGTTGATGCGGGCCTTGCGCACGAGCCGCGCGTCGACCGGCGCCGGGTTCGGTGTGGACTGCGGGAAGCTGGCGTACTCCTGTAGCACCAGCCCCAGGTGCGACTGGATCTGCGACTCGGGGATCGGGTCGTAGACGGCGCCGTCGGCCCGGGCGGGCCCGGCGACCAGGGTGGACAGGACCAGGGTGGCGGCAGTGACCCCGGCGGTGACTGCGGCTCTGCGGAGCCTGCCGGTGCTGCCAGCGCGAATGAACACGCGGTTCTCCTTCTCGGTGGGACGATCCGAGGAACGGTCAGCGGGCCATGTAGCGGTACTGCCTGGCGATGTCGCCCGCCGGGATCACGCTGTCGAGGAACATGAGGCCGTCCATGCGGCAGTCGCACGGGTTGCGTTCCAGGTTGTTCTGCGGGAAGCTTCCGCCGATCTTGATGCCGCGCGGGTCGGTGGCGCTGGTGACGTGCGGGCCGGGCCCGTTGAGCTGCCACGGGTCACCGGCGGTGGTGTAGAAGCCGTCGACCGGCTCACCGTTGCGGTAGAGCGCCATGGTGCCGCTGGTGAAGTCGTACGTGGCGGCCAGGTGCACCCACTCCCCCTTCGGCAGCAGGGTCCGCCAGTCCTCGTTCGCGGCGAAGGTCTGCGAGGCGCCGCCGTCGACGCGGCGGCCGAGGGCGACCAGGCGCAGTTCGCCGTTGACATCGATGAGTTCCAGCAGGGCGCGCACGCCGTGCCCGTCGGAGTCGCCGGTCAGCACGCCGGCCAGGCCGATGGCGTTGAAGCGGTCGGTCGGGTTGGCGGTGGTCGAGTTGAGCGCCGGGCCGTCCATCTCCCGCTTGAACCAACCCATCACCGTGGTGCCCTCGGCGCCGCTGAACGCGCGCAGCGTCCGGACGCCGCTGGCGGACCAGGTGCCGGCCTTCCAGTCGTCGTTGCCGGCGGCCTGCGGGTTGACCTGCCGGGTCTGCAGCGCGTCGCCGCTGCCCTTGTACGCCCGGTCGGGCACCCGCATGGCCGCGCCGCCGTTGACCAGCTCGATCTCGGTGCCGGACCGGCCCAGGTCCCGCTCGAGCGCGGTGTCGCCGACCACCGGGTGGTCGAAGTCGTAGAAGGCGACCAGGTGCGACCAGAGGGCGGGGTGGACGTCGTGCGGTCCGGGCCGGTCGGCCTGGGCCGGGCTCGCCGCCGCGGTCAGGGCCAGCGCCAGCAGGGCGGTGGCGGCGACGGCGGCGCGTCGAGGTCTTCTCATGGGGAGGTGCTCCCTTCGTCGGTGCGGTGGTGGCGGTGACGAAAGCGCTTACGCACCGGGCGTAAATCGGCGCCCGGATGTGGAGTCGGGGTCTGTCGGGACAGGACGGTCCGCCGCGAGGCCGGCCGGACGGCCGAGGCGGTGCCGCGCTTACGAAAGCGCTTACGTAAGCGCTTTCGTACCCTAAGCTGTGCCCTACGCCACACGCAAGAGCGCGGTGCGGATCAATGTCTGCCAGGAGTTACCCATGCCCCGACCCGGACCACGGTTGCGTCTCGTCGACGTGGCGGAACGCGCCGGCGTCTCGCTGGCGACCGCCTCCCGTGCCCTCGCCGGCCGGGAGGGCGTCAGCGAGGAGGTGGCCCGGCACGTCCGCCAGGTCTCCCTGGAACTCGGGTACGTCGCCAATCCCTACGCCCGCACCCTCGCCGGTGGCGCCAGCACCACCGTCGGCCTGATCGTCCACCAGATCGACGACCCGTACTTCTCCGAGATCGCCGGCGGCGTCCTGCAGGTCGCCGCCGAGGAGGGACTCCTGGTCCAGATCGCCCACTCCGGACGCGACCCGGAGAACGAGCTGCGCCAGTTGCGGCACCTCATCGCCCAGCAGGTCGGGATCATCCTCATCGCCGGGTCCGGCTACGACGACCCGCGCGTGGAGGCCGAGGCGCGCGCCGAACTCGCCGGCTTCCAACGCTCCGGCGGACGGGTCGCCGTCATCGGGCGGCACGCCCTGGGCGTCGACGCGGTGGTGCCGGACAACGAGGCCGGCGGCCGCGACATCGGCGCCCACCTGCTGGGCCTCGGCCACCGGCGGATCGCCGTCGCCGCCGGCACTCCGGGCCTGACCACCGTGGCCGACCGGCTCGCCGGGGTGACCGCCGCGCTCGCCGCGCACGGGCACTCCCCCGACGACCTCGCCGTCGTCCACTCCGACTTCACCCGCGACGGTGGCCGGGTGGCCACCGAGCGCATCCTGCACTACCACCCGGAGAGCACGGCCATCATCGCGCTCAACGACGCGATGGCCATCGGCGTGCTGTCCGTGCTGCGGTCGCGGCGCATCCCGGTGCCCGAGCGCATGTCGGTGGTCGGCTTCGACGACGTGTCCGTCGCCGCCGACCTGGCGCCCAGCCTCACCACGGTCCGGCTGCCCATGACCGAGATGGGGCGGATGGCGCTGACCCTCGCGCTGAAGCCGAGGTCGACCCGGCCGCGACGACGGTCCACCGGGCACACGCTGATCGTCCGCGACTCCACCGGCCCGGCACCGGCGACCGACAGCTGACCGGCCCGGCCGGTGCTGCGACACTGACGCCACGGGCGCGAGCGTGCGGAGGAGCGGTGTCATGCGGGCAACCACGGTCGTCAACCTCAAGGGCCATCGCGACGACCCGGCGTACGCCGACGTGGTCTACGTCGGGCGGGCCATGTCCCGCGGCGGCTGGCGGCTGCCGCAGTCGCCGCTGTCCAGCCCGTACCGGCCCGGCCCGGACGGCACACGGGACGAGGTGATCGAGAAGTACCGGGCGTACCTGCTCGGCCGGCCCGACCTGCTCGCGCTGCTGCCCGACCTGCGCGGGCGCCGGCTGGGCTGCTGGTGCGTGCCGGAGCGCTGCCACGCCGAGGTGATCGCCGAACTCGCCGACGCGCCGCCGGAGTCGAGGCCCGGGACATGATCCCGAGCCTCATCCTGCTCGGCCTCCTGCTCGGGCGCTGGTGGTGGCTGGCGCTGCCGGTCGCCGCCGCCGGTTGGCCCATCCTGCTGGTCACCACCGGGGCGATGGACGCCGGGCCGGGGCTGCTCGCCGCGTCCGGGCTGGCGGTGCTGAACACCGGCGCCGGCGTGGCAGTCCACCAGGTCGTTCTCCACCTCGTCCGGCGGCTGCGCCCGACAACGGACGGCCCGACACGCGGTCGGTGAACGGCCGGCCGACGGTGGTCGGCGACGCCGTCCGGTCAGCCGAGCTTCTTCCGCAGGGTCTCGAACGCCAGGTCCGGTCGCAGCGGCACGCCGAACCGCTCGTCGCCGTACGGGAACGGGCTCAGCTCGCCGGTGCGGACGTAGCCGCGCCGCTCGTACCAGGCGATCAGGTCCTCCCGCTGCGTGATCACGGTCATCCGCATCTCGCCGCTGTGCCACTGCTCCCGCGCGTGCCGCTCGGCCTCGGCCAGCAGGTCCCGGCCCAGCCCCCCGCCCTGCCGCCCCGGGGCCACCGCGAACATCCCGAAGTAGACGTGGTCGTCGCGGCGCTCCAGGTGGCAGCAGGCCACGATCTCCGTGCCGTCCTCCACCACCAGGACCGTTCCGGCCGGGCTCGACACCGCCTCGGCCACCATGTCCGGGTCGGTCCGCTGCCCCGCGAGCAGGTCGGCCTCGGTGGTCCAGCCGGCCCGGCTCCGCTCCCCGCGATAGGCCGACTCGACCAGGTCGACGAGGGCGGCCACGTCGCCGGAACGGGCGGGACGGACGGTGCGCGGGCTGGTCATCGGCGGTCTCCACGGTCACGACGGGTCACCGGGCCAGGGTACGCAGCCCGGCGGACGACGGACGATCGGCGGGGCGGCCGGGGTCCCGCCCGGCGTGGTTGACTGCCGGCATGGAGCTGCGCGTCGGTGAGCTCGACCTGCCCGCGACCCTGGACGTCCCGGCCGGGCCGCCGCGCGGCGGCGTGGTCGTGCTGCACGGCTCGCACGCCGGCGAGCGGTCCTACTTCCTGTACGAGCACCTGGCCCGGCTGCTGCCGCCGGCCGGGATCGCGGTGCTGCGCTACGACCGGCGTCCCCGCGTGGAGGGCCACGACGTGCCGCTGACCGCGCAGGCCGACGACGCAGCGGCGGCCCTGGATGTGCTGCGCGGGCACCTCGGGGATGTTCCGGTCGGGTTGTGGGGTTTCAGCCAGGGCGCGTGGGCGGCGGCCCTCACCGCCACCCGGCACCCGGTCGACTACCTCGTGCTGGTCGGGTGCAGCGGAGTCAGCCCCGCCGCGCAGATGCGCTACGGCACCGCCGAGCAGTTGCGCCGGCACGGCTACACCACGGCCGACCTGGCCGAACTGGACCGGTTGCGCGGTGTCGCGGAGGGGTTCCTACGCGGCGAGGTGCCCCGGACCACCGCCCAGGAAAAGCTGGACGCAGCCGTGCGGCGGCCCTGGTTTCCGCTGGCGCACCTGCCCCGCGAGCTGCCCGACACCCCGGGCATCTGGGTCGACATGGATTTCGACCCCGAGCCGGTCCTCGCGAAGCTGTCCGGCCCGGTGCTGCTCTGCTACGGCGAGACCGACGGTTGGACACCCATCGGGGAGAGCCTGGCCGCGTGGCGGCGCGCCGCACGCGACGCGGAGCTGACCGTAACCCGGTTGGCCGGCTGCGACCACGCGCCCACCCTCGACGGACGCGACGACCTGGCCGGCGTCAGCCCGGACTACGAACGGGTCCTGCTGGACTGGCTCGGTCGCCGGCTGCCGGAGCGCCGGGCCGTGCGGTGACGGCCCGGCGCCCGTCCGGTCAGCGCTGCTTCTGCTGGCAGGGCACGCAGAAGCGGGCGTGCGGCACCACCTCCAGGCGCTCCACCGGGATGGGCGTGGCGCACCGCTCGCACCGGCCGTAGCCGCCGTCGGCCATCCGGCGCAGCGCGTCGCCGATCTGCCCCAGGCTCTGCCGGGTGGCCGCGATCAGCGCGGCGCGGGTGTGCGCCTCGCCGGGGTCGCCGGTGTCCGCGGTGAGTTCGGTCAACCGGGCCGTCTGCGCCGCGAAGTCGTCGGTCAGCGTGGCCCGCAACCGGGTGAGCCGGTCGTCGTGCAGGTCGGTGCCCATCTGGATCCCCTTCCAGGAAAAAGAAAAAGGCCGAAGCCGGATGGCTTCGCCCTGGGTGGCCGTACGCGGATGGAAGAGATCCGGGTGGGCCACGGTCGGTGGGGATCGGGCTCGGGAGGCCGTGGATGGGCGCGACGGAACGGCTGCCCGCCGGACGGGCGGGCACGGCCTCGGGACGCCGGCGGCGGGCAGCAGTGAACGCCGCCGTGGTGACGGCGGTCGCGGACAGCCCGACCGGGTACATCCGCCCACCATAGGCGAGCCCCGACGGTTCGCCAACGACTTTGCCCACGGCTTCCGCCGCGGGCGCGCATCCTGCCGGAGCAGCCGTTCGGCCGGTCTCCGCCGCCGATCATGACCGCCCGCCGGCCGCCCGGTCGAACGGGATGTCCGGCCACCGACAGGCCCGTTCCCCGGGACCCGCGACCTGCGGTATTCGAGAGGTGACCCTCCGCCCACACCCCGACAGAGCGGAGCGCCGACGTGTGGATCACTACGGGAACAGCGCCGGAGGCCGTACCCCCGCAACGGGTCGGCTGGCGGCTGCGGCTGCTCGGCGGCTTCGCACTCGACCGGGACGGCGAGCCGGTCGCCCTGCCGGCGACCGCGCAGCGGCTGGTGGCCTTCCTGGCCGTGCGCGGCGCCTCGGACCGGGCCCGGACCGCCTGGTCGATGTGGGCGAGCAAGCCCGAGGAACGGGCCTCGGCCGACCTGCGGACGGCGCTGTGGCGGCTGCGCAAGGCCGCGCCCGGGCTGCTCACCGACTCCACCGGCGCGCTCGCGCTGACCGCCGGGGTGACGGTGGACACCGGCTGTCTCGCCGGCCGGGGCCCGGTCGACCCGGCGTTCCTGCGCCGGTACGCCGCCGACGGCTGCCCCGACCTGCTCCCCGGCTGGTACGACGACTGGGTGCTCATGCACCGGGAGCTGCTGCGGCACCGGGCGTTGCGGGCGCTGGAGGACGCCGCCGGGGCGGCGATCCGGGCCGGTGACCCGGCCGCCGGGCTGGGCTGGGCGCTGGAGGCGGTCGCCGCGGACGCGCTGCGGGAGAGCGGCCACCGGCTGGTGCTCACCGCGATGCTGGCCAACGGGAACGTCAGCGACGCGCTGCGCCACGCCGACCTGGTGGTCCGCCTGCTCGCCGAGCAGCTGGGGGTGCGGCCGTCGGCTCAGCTCATGGCGTTGATCGAGGAGGCGCGCTCCCGGTCGGCGGTGGCCGCCGGCCGGGCGCGCGGGTAGGCGTCCAGCAGCTCGCCCAGGCACGGATCGGGTTCCATGTCCAGCTCCCGGGCCAGCAGTCGGCGGTAGCTGTCCAGGCCGCGCCGGCCCTCCACCCAGTTCCCCTCGGCCAGGTGCGCCTCCAGCAGCACCCGCTGGGCGCTCTCCCGCAGCGGCTCCGCCCCGGCGGCGGTCAGCGCCACCTCGACGGCCTCGGCGCAGCGGCCCGAGGTGACGAGGTGCCGGCTCATCGCCTCCATCCCGTGCAGCACCCGCTGGCGTACCCGCTCCCGTTCGGTGAGCACCCAGTCGTCGTACCAGCCGGGGAGCAGGTCGAAGAGGACCCCGCCGGTGGGCAGCGCGGACAGGTCGGCGCCGGCCGGGCGGCCCGCGATCAGCCGGCCGGCCCAGGCGGTGACGAGGTCGATGTCGACAAGCACGCCGGGCCGGAACGCCAGGTGGTGCCGGTCCACCCCGATCAGCCCGATGTGTGCCTGGTTGAGCCGCCACAGCGCCGAGCGCAGGTTGCCGGCCGCGCGCGCGTCCGGGGCGTCCGGCCACAGGGTGGCGGCGGCGTGGCCGCGGTCGAGGCGGCGGCGGTGCAGGGCGACGTAGACGAGCAGCCGCTTGCTGCCCTCGGGCACGTCGTACCAGCGGGAACCGTGACTGACCCGGACGTCGCCGAGCAGCCGCAGCACCGGACCGGACCCGGCCGGCTGGTCCGCCACGAGGGCGTCGACGAAGTCGGCGGTCATCCGGGACCTCCCTGCGCCGCGGGCCTGGCCCCGGCAGGGTAGAACGCGGTGCGTCACCCCGGCGTCACATCGCGGCGGCCCTCACGGGGTGACGTCCCGGCCGACCAGGATGTCCAGGCGGGCCGGTTCGGTGGTGTCGTTGGTGAAGGTCAGGCTCGCCGGGTCCGCGCCGAGCAGCCGGGCCGCCCCGGCGCCGAGGAAGGCGTGTGCGCCGTCGAGCGCGATCGCCGTGCCGTCGATCTCGTACGACAGGTCGGCGCTGGGCGTGGCCGGCACGATCAGCACCATGCCCACCCGCTCGGTGCCGGCGGGCACCAGGTCCACCTGCTGGCTCTCCCCGGCCGCGATCTCGACCGAGACCTTGTCGTACGCCTCGACGTCGACGACGCCGGTGGCCGCGATCTGCGGGCCGTGGGCCACACGCACCTGGAGGCTCCAGTTGATCTTCTCGGTCATGTGCCTTCCCTGGGTCGGGCGGTGGACGTCACCGCGCTCGGTGACCGGCGAGGATCTCCACCAGTCGGCTGCGCACCACCTCGACGACCGCGTCCGGCGAGGCCACCGCCCGGCTCTCCGGCCGGCCGCCGGCCAGGTCGACGCAGCTCGTCACCAGGGCGCGGAAGCCCAGCTCGTCCGGCCCGTCCTCGAACCACACCCGGACGACCACCACCCCACCGCGGTCGGGGTCAACGGCTGTCACGGGAGCGCCTCCGGGCGGGTTGGTGCGCGGGCTCGCCCAGCGTGCGGCCTGCTCGTCACCGGCGCGTCGCCCGCCGCGTCACCGGACCACCTGCCGACCCGCGCCGGGTCCGCCGCAATCCGGCGGCTGGCTCTCAGGGCCGGCCTCGGCCCGGCGCCCGTCTCACGATGATCACTTGGCGCGTTCGCGGAGCCGGCGGACCAACGGGAGCGGGTGGAGCGTGGCGCGGTAGTTTGGCGATCATGGCCGACTGGGAGATTCGACCGGCCTCGGCGGCGGACGTCGAGGCGGCGGCCGAGTTGCGGGCCGTGGTGCTGCGGGCGGATCTGGAGCGGCTCGGGCGGTACGACGAGCAGCGGGTGCGCCAGCGACTGCGGGACGGGTTCGCGCCGGCGCACACCCGGGTGATCGAGGTGAGCGGCGCGTTCGCCGGCTGTGTGGCGCTGCGTCCGGCCGCGGACGCCCACTGGCTGGAGCACTTCTACCTCGCCCCGCACCTGCAGGGCAGCGGCATCGGTGCGGCTGTGCTGCGCGGGCTGCTGGAGCGGTGCGACCGCGCTGGCAGCCTGGTCCGGCTGCGCGTGCTGCAGGGCAGCCGGGCCCGGCGGCTGTACGAGCGGCACGGATTCACCCGTGAGACCGAGGATCCGGTGGACGTGTTCATGGTGCGCGAGCCGACCTTGGTCATGGGTGACAAATGATCATCGGGCGGGCGACGCCTGCCTGGCGAGATCCTTGCCCCGACCTGGGCGACGATCTTTGTGTTAGGTTCAGCGCCGCCGTGCTGCGAGCTGAGGAGGTGAGACCGATCAACGCTGTGACAGGTCGGGGCTCCCTCCCTCGCACGGGCTAGGGAGTGCCCGCAGAAGGCATTCCGAAAGGCTTGAACGCTATGCGCTTCACCTCTGCGACGTCGTCCGACGGCGTCTCCGAACAGCTCTTCACCCTCGGCGAGATTCCCGGCGTGCTGTGGACGCCGGAAGGTGCCGCCGGTACCCGGCCCCTCATCTTCATGGGACACGGCGGCGGCCAGCACAAGAAGGCCCCCGACATCGTGGCCCGCGCACGCCGCTTCGTGGTCGAGGGTGGTTCTGCGGTCGTGGCGGTGGATGTGCCCGCCCACGGCGACCGGCCGAAGGTCGAGGAGTACGACCGGATCGCGACCGAGAACCAGGCTCGCGTGGATGCCGGTGAGGAGTTGGCTCCGCTGATCGCTGGTTTCCAGGCGCTCGTGGCCCGCCGGACCGTACCGGAATGGCAGGCGGTCCTGGACGCGGTCCAGCAACTCGAGCACGTCGGCGCCGGCCCGGTGGGCTACTGGGGCGTGTCCCTGGGTTGCGGACTCGGCATTCCGTTCGTTGCCGCCGAGCCCCGGGTCCGCGCGGCGGTGCTGGGCCTGGGCGGGGCGCTGGCCTCAGCCGGGGCCGCCGCTCGGATCACGGTCCCGGTGGAGTTCCTGCTGCAGTGGGACGACGAGCGGGTGCCGCGGGCCCAGGGCCTGGCGCTGTTCGACGCCCTGGCCTCAGCCGAGAAGACCCTGCACGCCAACCGCGGCAAGCACGGGGACATCCCGGCCTTCGAACTGGACAGCACGCTCCGGTTCTTCGCCCGACACCTCGTCTGACACCACCGCCGACGGCCAGGAGCTGCCCGCCGGTCGCGGCGCGGACGGTGCCGGTAGCCACCCGCCCCGGCCGACACGGCCGGGTGACGGCGCGGTGACGGGCGGGCGGCACAGTCGCGCCAGCGGCGTACGGCACGCCTGCGGAGTCGAGGAGTCGTCATGGCGGCAACGCTCAGCCATCCCGGGGTGTACATCCAGGAGATACCCGGCGGCAGTCGCACCATCACCGGCGTCGCCACGGCCGTGGCCGCGTTCGTCGGGCGGGCGCTGCGCGGGCCGGTCGACGTGCCGGTGGCCATCTCCTCGTACGCGGAGTTCGAGCGCACCTTCGGCGGCCTGTGGCGGGACAGCGGCCTCGGCTACGCCGTGCGCGACTTCTACCTCAACGGCGGCAACCAGGCGGTGATCGTCCGGCTGGCCCGCGACGCCACCACCGCGCAGCTCGACCTCAACGGGGCGCTGACCCTCGAAGCGGTGGGGCCGGGCGGCTGGGGCAACGGGCTGCACGCCGAGGTGACCCACGCCAGCGGCGAGGAGGCCACCACGGTCGCCGACCAGCAGGGGGTGGACGCCGACGAACTGTTCCACCTGACCGTGCGGGAGGGCCCGGCGGAGAACCCGGTGCTGATCGAGACGTACCCGAACGTGACCCTGGTGGACGGGCCGCGCCGGGTGGACACCGTGCTGGTCGCGTCCCGGCTGGTCCGGGTCGGCGCGGCGCCGGCGCTGCCCGGCACCGGCCGGCCCGACGCGGGCGGCTACGACGTGGACACCGCCGACCCGGCCGCCACCGGCATCGACGGCAGCCACCTGACCGCCGCGGAGTACACCGACGGCGGCGCGCTGGAGGGCACCAAGCAGGGCATCTACGCGCTGCGCGACGCCGACCTGTTCACCCTGCTCTGCCTGCCGCCGTCGGTGCCCGACCAGGCCCTCGACGACTCCGTGTGGGCCGACGCGCTGGACTTCTGCGTACGCCAGCGGGCCTTCCTGCTGGTCGACCCGCCGCCCACCGAGACCGCGGACACGATCCGGACCTGGGTCGGCGCGCGGGGGCTGACCGCCAACGGCCGCAACGGCGCGCTCTACTTTCCCCGGGTGCGCCGGCCCGACCCGCTGCGCGACGGCGCGGTGCGCGAGTTCGCGCCGTGCGGCGCGGTCGCCGGGGTGATGGCCCGCACCGACGCGGCGCGCGGGGTGTGGAAGGCGCCCGCCGGGGTGGAGGCGGCCCTCGCGGGGGTGACCGGACCGGCGCTCGCGCTGACCGACGGCGAGAACGGCGCCCTCAACCCGTACGCGGTGAACTGCCTGCGCACCTTCCGGGCCACCGGGACGCTGGTCTGGGGCGCGCGGACGCTGCGCGGCGCGGACCTGCTCGCCGACGAGTACCGGTACGTGCCGGTGCGGCGGCTGGCGCTCTTCCTGGAGGAGACGCTGGTGCGCGCCACCCAGTGGGTGGTGTTCGAGCCCAACGACGAGCCGCTGTGGGCGCAGGTCCGGGCCTCGATCGGCGGGTTCCTCCAGGACCTGTTCCGGCAGGGCGCCTTCCAGGGTCGCACCCCGCGGGAGGCGTACTTCGTCAAGTGCGACAGCGAGACCACCACGCAGTACGACATCGACCGGGGGGTGCTGAACATCCTGGTCGGCTTCGCGGCCGTCAAGCCGGCCGAGTTCGTGGTGATCGGCATCCAGCAGCGGACCGCGGCCGCGGCGACCTAGGAGGGGCGGGCATGGCCGAGTTCACGGTCAACGCGCAGCGCTTCGACCCGTACAAGAACTTCAAGTTCCGGGCGAAGTGGGACGGGCGATACGTCGCCGGGATCAGCAAGATCGGCACGCTGAAGCGGAGCACCGAGGTGGTCACCCACCGGCACGGCGGCGACCCGAGCAGCAGCCGCAAGTCGCCGGGGCGCACCGAGTACGACGCCATCATGCTGGAGCGTGGCGTCACCCACGACCCGGACTTCGAGCAGTGGGCCAACAAGGTGTGGAACTACGGCTCCGGGCTGGGCGCGGAAACCTCCCTGGCGGACTTCCGCAAGGACATCATCATCGAGATGTACAACGAGGCCGGGCAGCTGGTCATCGCGTACAAGGTCTACCGGTGCTGGGTGTCCGAGTGGGTGGCGCTGCCCGAACTGGACGCCAACGCCAACGCCGTGGCCATCCAGAGCATCAAGCTGGAGAACGAGGGCTGGGAACGCGACTACACGGTGGCCGAGCCCGCCGAGCCGTCCTTCGTCGAACCCTGACCGCGATGACCACGCTGGACGACCCTGGCCGGCTGCTGGCGGTCTGGGAGGCCGCCGCGACCGCCCCGCCGGCCGCCCGCGGCCCGGTGCTGCTGCACGCCGCCGGGCTTCTCCCCGACCTCGACGCCGCCCTGGACCTGCCGGTCGGGACGGTCGCCGCGCTCGCCGCCCGGCTGAGCGTCGACAGCTTCGGCGACCCGGTCGACGCCGTGCTCACCTGTGGCTGCGGCGAGGTCCTCGACGTGGCCCTACCGCTGGAGCCGGTCGCCGGGCTGCCCGCCGGGGACACCGGGACGGTCGCCGGCGGCGCGCTGCGGGTCCGCGCCCCCACCGCACGGGACCTGCTGGCCGCCGGGCGGTCCGACGACCCGCTGGGCGCCCTGCTGTCCCGCTGCGTCCGGGACACGGCCGGCCGGCCCGTCGCACCCGCAGAGCTGACCGCCGGTCAGCGCCGGGCCGTCGACGCCGCCGCCGAGGAGCTGGCCGGGGCGGCGGCCGTGGTGCTGCGGACCTGCTGCCTCGGCTGCGGGGGGACCGTGGTCGCCGCGCTGGACGTGGCCGAGCTGCTCTGGGAGCGGGTCGCCGGCCGCGCCCCGGCCGTGCTGGCCGAGGTGGCCACCCTGGCCGTCGCCTACGGCTGGGCCGAGGCCGACATCCTCGCCCTGCCGGCCGGACGGCGGCGCGCGTACCTGGCCCTGGCGGCGGGGCGGGCGGCGTGAGCGGCGACGGTGGGTTCTTCGCCCGGATGGCGCAGCGCGCCGCCGGCCGGGAACCGCTGGTCCGGCTGCGCGCTCCGCAGCCGTTCGAGGTCGCGTTGCCCGACCCGCCCGTCGACGTGCCGGCCGACGTGGCCGCGTCGCGGCCGGATTCGACCGCGCCGAGGCCGGCCCCGGGCATCCCCGAGCGGCCGGCCGCGCCGCTCCTCCCGCCCGCCGACCGGAGGGCACCAGCGCGGGCGGCGGCCGTTGTCACGGACCGGTCGGACGCCGACCGGACGCCACCGGCCACGCCACCCGAGGCCGACCCGGCCGCCCCGGACCCGACCGCCACGCCTGCCGAGCCGGCCGGACCGGCAGGCCGCGAGCCGGATACCGCCGTCCCGACCACCGCCGCTCCCCCGACGGTCACCCGACCAGCCGACACCGACCTGCCACCCGACGCCGCTCGGCCGGCCGCCGCCGTCCCGCCTCCGCCGCCGGCCCCGGCGCACGCCGCGCGCCGGCCCGCCCCCGCCCCGGTACGCGCCGCCGCGCCGGATCTCGCCCGGCTGCTGCGGGAACGCCTCGGACCCGCGCTGATCGCCCGCCGCGCCGTGGAACCCGGGGAGCGCCTCGTCTTCGTCGACCGGCCGAACCGGGCCGGCACGCCGCCCCGGCCCGGCACCGCCGAGGTGCGCACCGGCCCGATCCGCCCCGCACCCACCCCGCCCGGGGAGCCTCCGCCGGCCGGCGACGTGCACCTGCACATCGACCGGGTGGTGGTCACCCGCGCGCCCGCACCGCCACCGCCTCCGCCGCCCGGCCCGCCGCCGTCCACCGTGGACCATGCCGCCTACCTCGCCCGCCGCCGGGAGGACCGATGAGCAACGGGCTCGCCATCGCCGCGGTCACCTCGACCCTGCGGTACGTGCTCGAACGGGCCCTCGACGCCACCCACCCCGGACCGGTCGGCGGCGCCACCGTCACCACCCTGCGCCCCAACCAGCTCTCCGACACCACGCTGGTCTCCACGCCCGGCATCAACATCTACCTGTACGACGTGCGCCCCAACCACGCCTGGAACCTCACCGACCTGCCCACCCGCAGCCGCGACGGCGGCTTCACCCGCCGGCCGGTCGCCGCGCTCGACCTGTACTACCTGCTCACCTGCTACGGGGAGGCGGAATCCCTCGACGCGCAGCGACTGCTCGGCCGGGCCGTGCTCGCCCTCGCGGTCACCCCGACGCTCACCCGGGACCTGGTCACCGCCGCGATCGACCTGTACGCCGACGACGTGCCGACCGCGTTCCTCGCCGAGTCCGACCTGGCCGACCAGGTGGAGCGGGTCAAGGTCGCCCCGTACACGCTGTCGGTGGAGGAGATGTCCAAGCTGTGGGCCACCTTCGCCACCCCGCACCAGCTCTCCCAGACGTACGTGGCGACGGCCGCGCTGGTCGAGGCGGACGTCACCCCGCGCCGGGCCCTGCCGGTGCGGCAGCGGACCGTCACCGTTCTGCCGGGCGGCCCCACCGTGTTGACCGCCCTGGTCACCGACCCGCCAGGCGGGACCGCCGCCACCGGCGACCGGATCGAGCTGCGCGGCGCCGGGCTGCGCGGCCGGCCCGGGCAGACCACCCGGGTCCACGTCGGACCGGCCGTCCTCACCCCGGAGCCGGGCGGCACCGACACCACCCTGGCCGTCACCCTCGACGGCACCGTGCCGGCCGGGCTGCACGGCGTCCGGGTCGCACACGTCACGCCGGCCGCCGGCGGCGCGCCCGCCCGGGTCACCGCCGGCTCCAACGCGCTGCCGCTGCTGGTCCGCCCCACCGCGTCGGTGGTGGACGGCCCGCCCGACATCGTGCTCGGCGTCGACCCGCCGCTGGTGGCCCGACAGCGCGCCACGGTCCTGCTCACCCGGCTCACCCCCGGCCCGGCCGGCGAACCGGACGCGCTGGCCGTCCGGCTCGCCCCGCTCGCCCCGGACGCCGCCCCGCAGGACCGGCTCGCCGTCGCCGCCGGGGACGTGCCCACCGGCGACTGGTTGGTCCGGGTGCAGGTCGACGGCGTCGACAGCCTGCCCGACCTGGTCGGAGAGGTTTACGGCGCGCCCGCCCTGACCGTGCCGTGACGGCCGCCGACCGCCGGGCCCGCCCGGCCGGCCCGCCCGCCGTGCCGTGGGACGAGGCGAACCGGCTGGCGCTCGTGGCCGAGTTGGACGTGCTGCGGGTGCGGCTCGTCGCGTACCCGGGGGAACCCGACCCGGCGGACCTCGCCGCGGCCTCGGGGCGGCTGGCGGCGGCCCGCGCGCTGCTCGACCGGCCCACGGCGCTCGACGCGCTCGCCGCCGCACTGCGGCTCACCGGCTTCGAACGGGCGGTGCTGCTGCTGGCCACCGGCCCGGAGCTGGCCGGCGAGGTGGCCGACGAACTCACCGCCGCCCACGGGCAGCCCCGGCCCACCTTCGGCCTCGCCCTGGCCGCACTGCCCGGCCCGCACTGGAGCGCGCTCACCCCGGACGGGCCGCTGCGCCGGTGGGACCTTGTGCGACTGCTCGACCCGGACACCCCCACCGGCAGCCCGCTGGTCACCGAGGAACGCGTGCTGCACCACCTCATGGGCGTGCGCTACCTGGAGCCCGACCTCGCCGCCGTGGCCCGGCCCGTCACGCCGCCCGCCGCGCTGCCGCCCGCATTCGCCTCCGTCGCCGCGACCATCCGCACCGTCTGGGAGCACGGCCGCCCCGCCGTGCTCCAGGGCCCGCAGCCGGCCAACCTGCCGGTGCTCGCGGCCGCCGCGGCCGACGCCGCCGGCCGCGAGCTGCGGCTGGTCGCCGTGGCCGACCTGCCCTCCGCCGTACGCGACCGGGACCGGCTGCTGCGCCTCGTCGGGCGGGAGAGCCTGCTCGCGCCGGCCGCCTGGGCGTTCGACGCCGACGGGGCGCGCCCCGAGGACGCCCGCGCCCTGATCCGCGCGCTCGGCACGCTGCCCGCCCCGGTCGCCGTGCTCGGCGCCGTGGACACCGTGCTGGCCGACGGCGTGCTGGTCGGCGTACCCCGGTTGCCCATCGCGGAACGGGCGGCGGCGCTGGACGCCGCGCTCGACCGGCACCTGGCCGACCGGGCGGCGGGCGAGGCGGCCGCGGTGGCCGGGGTGTTCGACCTGGCCCTGCCCGACCTCGAATTGGCCGCCGGGGACGCCGCCGCCGGCACGCCGCTGTGGCAGGCGTGCCGGGCCCGCTCGCGCAGCCGCTACGGCGGGCAGGCCCGGGTGGTGCGGCCCCGCGCCGGCTGGGCCGACCTGGTGCTGCCCGACACCCACGTGGCGCAGCTGCGGTCGCTGGTCGCCGCCGTGCACCACCGGACCCGGGTGCTGCACGACTGGGGGTTCGCGGAGCGGACCAGCCGCGGCCTGGGCACTGCGGCCCTGTTCGCCGGGCCCAGCGGCACCGGCAAGACCCTCGCCGCCGAGGTGATCGCCCAGGAGCTGGGCCTGGACCTGGTGGTGGTCGACCTCAGCCAGGTGGTCAGCAAGTTCATCGGCGAGACGGAGAAGAACCTCAGCCGGGTCTTCGACGCCGCCGAGGACGGCGCGGCCGTGCTGCTCTTCGACGAGGCGGACACCCTGTTCGGCAAGCGCACCGAGGTGCGCGACAGCCACGACCGGTACGCCAACCTGGAGGTCGGTTACATGCTCCAGCGGATGGAGTCGTTCACCGGGCTGGCCATCCTCACCACCAACGCCCGGTCCGTGCTGGACCAGGCGTTCCTGCGCCGGCTGCGGATCGTGGTGACGTTCCCCTACCCGGACCGGGCGGCCCGGGAGACCCTGTGGCGGCGGGCGTTCCCGACCGGTGTGCCGGCCGACGTCGACCCGGAGCGGCTGGCCGCCGTGGACCTGCCCGGGGGCGGGATCGCCGCTGCGGCGTTGACCGCCGCGTACCTGGGGGCGGACGGGGATCGGATCACCGGCGAGCAGGTCGCCACGGCGACCCGGTGGGAACTGGCCAAGAACGGCCGGTCTCTGGGCGGCCGCTGACTGCTTGTTCGCGGTTCGGGTCCCCGGCGGGCGCTCCTGACGGAGGAGGTGCTCCTCCAGGCCGGATCGCTCTCCCTGGTACAGCGACCGGGTTCGACGGGACCATGCGGCTGGCGGGCTGGCCATACCGTCGGGCGCGGTTGCGCCTGAGGAGGGACCGATGCGGACACACGACGAGCAGCGATTTGTCGCGCTCGGCGCGCCGCTGCGCGAGTTCGCCGTGTCTCAGGGCGAACCGGAGGAGCCGCCGGCCGAGGTGCTCGCCAGGCAACTCGAGCGTTTGCGACCGGGTGACCCGTTCGAGGGAGCAGAGGTCGTTGCGGCCTGGCGTCGGGCCACGGAGAGCTCGCGTGCCTACCGGCACCGCGACACGGGCACCGGCCACCTCCTGCTCGCGCTCGTCGAAGACGACGCCCGCGAGACCGCCTCGCTGCTCGGGGTCACGGTCGCGAAGCAGCTGGTGGTGCAGAGATGAACCACGTCGAGTCCAACTCAGGAGCAACCGGCAGCGCCCCGTCAGCTGACGGTGAGGGCGTCGGATGTTGGCCACGCGCCGCCGGCTGGCATTTCCAGCTGTTCCACGAGCGCTTGCCGCCACTCCGGCGCGGTGAACGGCTCGCCCCAGTAGTCGGTAACCCGGACCGCCTCGCCGTCGCGCAGCTCAGCGATCGAGACGTTGCGGTAGACCCGGCCGTCGCCGTAGTCGTTGCTCCACTCGACGACCAGCGTGTTTCGGCAGGCGTGTCGCCGCCCGACGGCGAGCCGCAGGCCGACGAAGTGCGACTCCACCTCCGCTATCCGTGCTCGACCACGGATCAGCTCACCGGACTGCGGCCACTGGCGTACCACATCCTCGGCGAGCGGTACGCCGAGGATCCGCTCAAGCCGTGTACTTGCGTCGCTCTCCACCTCTGGAACCTTACTGACAAGTCGGATGCATTCAGGCGGACTTCCACAGTTGGGACAGGGTGGCAAGAGCAATGGAGTGCGCGGAAACAGAGCCGCAGCAGGCGATGCGAGCCCGAACTGTGCCAGTTGACGTCCCACGCAACCCCCGAGCGGCCGCTCTGCCATGAGCTACGGACCACAGGGTGCCGCGTCAGCAGAAAGTCAGCGAACGCAGTGCTGGGCGACCGACTCCAATGGTCACAGCCGGCATGACCGGAAGGTAGGACCACAGGGGACGACACCCGCTGACGCTGGCCGGCAACGCCGATCAGGCTCCCCCCGACGGGGGTCATGAACGATGGGTCGAAATGCGCCCGAGCTGACGAGATGCCCTTGCGGCGTGTCACCACTGCTCATCGAGGGCTGCGATCTGCTTGCGGAGGGTTCGGGTATCCTTCGGCGGCAGGGCCGCAACGGCGACGTCCAGGATCCAGCGCAGCTCGGGCGGGTTCGGACAGCACTCTATTACCCCACAGCCGGTGGTCGGGTCCCACAAGCGATGCCAGGGGTGGCGCACGGACCATGACCAGGTCCGCAGTGCATCAGAAACGGCTTGGTTCCAGAGGCGGGTGCGTTCGAGGTAGGCGATGGCTTTCAAGCCCCGGACGGAGAGCCCGGGGATGACAGAGGTTGACCCGTCAAGCGGTCGCCGGTAGATGGAGTCGGCACGCAGTTGTGCGGGTGGCCTACGCGGCATTGCCCTTTCGTGGAGTCGACATGCCGATCATCGTTGCACACCCGCGTTCGGCGCACCTGCGCCGACGGCATGCGTGCGTGGGGACAGGACCATGACGACTCCTACACACCGGGTCGAAGCCCAGGGAGAGCCAGAGGCGGGGGTCGGCCTGGGTCGCCGGCGGAGCGGCTGTCGACAGCAACGCCGCCGGGCGGCGGCACGCTGACGAGCGCTGGCACGGACGAAGCTCCGGGCGTGCAGTCGGTGCCGGACGGGTGTGGACGCGATGCACAGAGCTTGCAAGCGAGATGTCCGGGCGGTTTCAGTCCGTGCAGCTATGGTCGGTAGGAGGACATCCGCCCAGGTGCGGCTGGGTTGGGTGCCCGGGGGAACAGTCGCCATGAGATCACGTTGGAGATGGCGACTCCGGTGAGTACGGCGGTGGTCGCGACGGCGACCAGGACCGGGGAGAGCGGGAGCGTTACGGGTGCCAGTGCGGCAAGCGCTAGCAGTCCGATCGGTCGGGACCAGGAGACGTGGCTGAAGGTCACGTAGTCGAGCAGGGCCCGCCCAAGCAGGAATACCGCAGGACCGCCGAAGATGACCAAGACCCAGGGTCGCTCGGTGTGGCCGAGCGGGTGCGAGATGATCAGTTCGTCGCCGACGGCGCTGAGGCCGACGCCGGTGACCATGATGAGGTGCGCGTACGACGCCAGTCTGCCGACGTATGCCGGCGACTGTGCCGAGGCGATGGCGACGGCAAGCAATTCACCGGCACGGTAGAAGTAGATCTGCCACAGCAGAACGGTGATGGCGAATGACACCAGCAGCGCCGCGGCTCGGTCCCGCTCAAGGCCATATGGGCTGATCTGGATGCCGGAAATCAGGATCGTCTCGCCCAACGCGATGATGAGGAGCTGGCGGTAGCGCTCCGTGAGATGGTCTTCTTGGATCGGATGGGCTCGAAACCCGGCCCGGCCGAGTCGCGGCGTGGGGTAGTCGAAGATGCCGGCGATGTAGTCCAGGCCGACGGCGACGCTCCACAAGGCCACGCGCGCTCCGCTCGGTGTGAAGGCGCCAGCGATCCACGGGACCGCTGAGATGAGGGCCCAGAAGAGGTTCCGGACGCTGACCAGGCGAACCTCTTTGTTTGTGCCGATCAGAATGATCCAGAGCGGGCGCACTATCTGGATCGCGACGTAGACCCCCGCGAAGAGCAAACCGCTGTCGTCGTAGGCCCCGGGCACGGCGATGGCCATCAGCAGGCTGCCGAGCGTGGTGCCGATGACCAATACCTGGATCGCTGGCCGAGTCGAGTCGTACCTGTTGGTGGCCCACACCAGCCGGTACCAGACCCACCACAGCGCCAGCGTCAGCACAAACGTCGCGTAGGCGCTTCGCCAATTGAGTTCCGAGACCATCCGGTCGGATAGCCGAGTGAACGCGAACACGAAAACCACGTCGAACAGCAGTTCCACAAAGCCGGCCCGCTGGGACTGCCTGTACGTCCCCGGCTGCTCACCCGCCCCGCTCTCCACGGCCATGGGGGTGACGCTACTTTTGATCGCTTCAGGCGGAATGCCGAATGCGTGTCCGCTGCAGGGTCGACAGACATCCCATGAGCTTTGGGTGTCAAGCAGCGGTCTTTTGACCATGCTCTTCGCGGTGTTGCCAGGCGGTGGTTTCGTCGTAGGCGGTGCGGGTTTTGAGGCAGCCGTGGAGGATGCCGACGAGGCGGTTGCCGAGTTGGCGTAGCGCGGCGTGGTGGCTGATGCCTCGGTGGCGTTGCTGGTCGTAGTAGGCGCGAGCGCCGGGGGAGGCGATGAGGGCG
>NZ_JAMWEG010000012.1 GCF_025460765.1 Micromonospora sp. MA102 | reverse complement strand
ATGATCATGGGGGTGGGTGGGGGGTGTGGGGTGGGTGGGGGGTGGGGCGCCGGGTGGGTTTTCTCAGGGGGTGCGGTGGCGGAGGGTGTTCAGGCGGTGGAGGACGGTGGTGCCGCCGCGGCCGAAGTGGTCGTGCAGGGCGCGGTACTCGGCGTACAGCTCGTCGTAGGCGTCGGCGCGGGCCGGGTCCGGGTGCCAGGTCTCGCGGACCGCCGCGCCCATCGCCGCCGACGCGCTCTCCACATCCGGGTACGCCCCGGCGGCGACCGCCGCGTGGATGGCCGCGCCCAGCGCCGCCGGGTGCGCGGCGTCCACCACGTGCAGCGGGCGGCGCAGCACGTCGGCGTAGATGCGCAGGAGCAGCCGGTTGGCGGTGAGCCCGCCGGCGGCGGTCAGCTCGTCGACCGGTACGCCGGCCGCCTCGAAGGCCTCGACCACGGTGCGGGCGCCGAACGCGGTGGCCTCCAGCAGGGCCCGCCAGATCTCCTCCGGCCGGGTGGCCAGGGTGAGGCCGACCAGCACGCCGCTCAGCTCGTGGTCCATGAGCACCGACCGGTTGCCGCTGTGCCAGTCCAGGGCGAGCAGCCCGTGCCCGCCCACCGGCTGGTCGGCGGCGAGCGAGTCCAGCAGCTCGTGCACGGACAGCCCGCGCCGGGCGGCCTCCTCGGCGTACGGCGCGGGCAGGGCCCGTTCGACGTACCAGGCGAAGATGTCGCCCACCCCGCTCTGGCCGGCCTCGTAGCCCCACCGGCCAGCGGTGACGCCGTCCTCGACGACGCCGCAGACGCCGGGCACCTCGTGGCAGGTCTCCGCGTTCATGATCAGGCAGGTGGAGGTGCCGAGGACGGCGAGCATCCGCCCGGGGGCGACCGACCGGGCCGCCGCCGCGGTGACGTGCGCGTCGATGGCCCCGGCGGCCACCGCGACACCGGCGGGCAGGCCGGTCCAGCCGGCCGCCTCGGCGGTGAGCATCCCGGCCCGGGCGGCCGGCGGCAGCAACGGCCCGCCGTCGATCTTCGCGAGCAGATCGGGCAGGTCCGGGTGCAGCGCGGCCAGGAAGTCCACGGTCGGGTAGCGGCCGTCCTGCCGCAACCCCTTGAAGCCGGCGGCGGAGGCGTTGCGGGTCTCGCGGCCGCAGAGCCGCCGGACCAGCCAGTCGGCGGTCTCGACCCAGCGCTCCGCGCGGCGGAAGACCTCCGGGTCCTCGTCCAGCAGTTCGAGGGCCTTGGCGAGCTGCCACTCGGCGGAGACCCGGCCGCCGTAGCGGGCCAGCCAGGGCTCGCCGCGCGCGGCGGCCAGGGCGTTGATCCGCTCGGCCTGGCGCTGCGCCGAGTGGTGCTTCCAGAGCTTCGGCCAGGCGTGCGGCCGGTCCCGGAACTCGGGCAGCTCGGCCAGTGGGGTGCCGTCGGCGCGGGTGGGCAGCACCGTGCAGGAGGTGGCGTCGAGGCCGATGCCGATCACCTCGGCCGGGTCGATCCCGGCGGCGCGGACGGCGGCGGGCACGGCGGTGCGCAGCACCTCGACGTGGTCGGCCGGATCCTGCAGCGCCCAGCCGGGCGGCAGCGCCGGCCCGCCGGGCAGCCGCTCGGTGATCACCCCGTGCCGGTACGCGTGCACGGCGCTGCCCCGCTCGGCGCCGTCGGCCACGTCGACCACCACGGCGCGCCCGGAGAGCGTGCCGAGGTCCACCCCGACGACGTACCGGCCCACCCGCTGCTCCTCCCCCGAACTGGGAGGATCACGCTAGCCGGTCAGCGCAGCGGGCGCTTGAGGTGGTAGCGGTGCACCTCGGTGCTGCCCTGCACGTTGTTCACGTCCTCGGCGGCGGAGACCAGCTCCCAGCCCTCCCGGCCGACGCGGTTGAGGTGGGCGATCGCGGTGTCGCCGTACGCTGTCACGTCGTTGCGGGACCCGTCCGGGCCGTACCAGACGAACGTGACGTGGAAATTGCGGCCCTGCCCCTGATAGCGGCGGACCAGCAACGCGTACTCCCAGGCAACCATCCGTCCATTATCAACGGTGGCCGCGCCGCCCGGGAACACGGGTGGTGGCGGAACGACGACAGCGCGGTGTCAGGCCGGGGCCCCCACCGCGGACAGCTCGTCGGTGATCAGCGCGGCCAGCCGGTCCAGGCCCACGTCGATCTGCTCGGGGGTGACCGCGCTGACGGACAGCCGCAGGGCGTTGACCGGGACGCCCGCCTCGTAGAAGTGCGCCATGGGAGTCCAGAGCACGCCGTAGCCGCGGGCCGAGCGGTGCAGCAGCGCGTCGTCCACGCCGAACGGCACGGTGACCACCACGAAGAAGCCGCCGGCCGGGACGTTCCAGCGCACCGGCCCGCCGGCCGGGAAGCGCTGGGCCAGGCCGTCGGCCAGGTGCCGCAGGTTGCGGGCGTACGCGGCGCGCTCCCGGGCGGTGGCCGCCACCAGGGAGCAGTCGTGGGCCAGCAGCGCCCCGCCGATCACCGCCTGGCTGATCGGTGAGGTGTTCACGGTGACCATGCTCTTGATCTTGGCGAGCTGGTCGGCGAGCGGGCCGACCGTGCCGTCGGAGCCGGCCACCCGCTGGTCGGCGACGACGTAGCCGACCCGGGCGCCGGGCAGCACGGTCTTGGCGAACGAGCCGAGGTAGACCACCCGGCGGCGGGTGTCCAGCGCCTTGAGGGTGGGCAGCCGGTCGGCGCCGGCGGCCGGGAACAGGCCGTACGGGTTGTCCTCGATCAGCAGCAGCTCCTCCTCGGCGGCCAGGTCGAGCAGCCGCCGCCGCTGGGCCAGGTCCATGCTCACGCCGGAGGGGTTGGCGAAGTCGGGCATCACATAGCAGGCGCGCGGGCGCAGCCCCTCGGCGCGGGCGCGGTGCGCCTGGGCGCGCAGGTCCGCCAGGTCGACGCCGTCCGGGCCGCCGGCGACCGGGCGCACCGGCAGGTCGACCAGGCGGGCCGCGCCGGTCAGCCCGACGTACGTGGGGGCGACCGCGAGCAGCACGTCCCGCGGCCCGGCCCGCAGCGCCCGCAGCACCAGGAACATCGCCTCCTGGCAGCCGACCGTCACCACGATCGCCTCGGGGTCGACGGTGAGCCCCTCGTCGACGGCCAGGTTGCGGGCGATGAGGTGGTGCACGATGCCCTTGGTCCGGCCGTACTGGAGCAGCGTCCGGTCGATCTGCGCGCGGCTCAGGCCCAGGCCGTCGGCGAGGTGCCGGCGGAAGGCGTCCAGGTGCTCGTGCAGCACCGCGGCGTCGAAGAACTCCTCGTACGGCCGGCCGGCGGCGAGCGACACGGCGTCCGGGTAGTGCTGCGCCACCTCGTTGAGGAAGTTCATCGAGTTCAACGCGGGGTCGTCCACGCTCGGGTGCAGGGCCGCGACGGACAGGTCCACCGGCTCCACGTCAGCCTCCGATCAGGGTTCGCAGCTGGCGGGCGGCGGCCGGGTCGGCGCAGCCGCTGAGGATCAACGCGTCGCGCAGCTCGGCGGCGAGCAGCGCCAGGGCCGCCTCCGCGCCGGCCCGCCCGCCGGCCGCGAGGGCCCAGAGCATCGGCCGCCCGACCAGCACGCCGGCCGCGCCGAGGGCGAGGGCGCGCAGCACGTCCGTGCCGCCGCGCACGCCGCTGTCCAGCAGCACCGCGCAGCGCTCCCCCACCGCGGCGACCACCTCGGGCAGCACGGCCGCGCTGCCCGGCGCGCCGTCGAGCTGCCGGCCGCCGTGGTTGGAGACCACCACCGCGTCGACGCCGAGTTCCGCGGCGCGGGCCGCGTCGCGCGGGTCCAGGATGCCCTTCACGAGCAACGGCACCGGGGTACGCTCCCGCAGCCACGCCAGGTCGGCCCAGCTCAGCGCGGGCGCGAAGACCGCGCCGGTGTGCACGGCCACGGCGGACACCCCGGGGGTGCCCTGGTGGGCCAGGTCGTCCCGGCCGCCGGGCAGGTTCGCGGCCGTGACGTGCGGCGGCAGGGCGAAGCCGTTGCGCACGTCGCGCAGCCGCCGGCCGAGCACCGGCACGTCGACGGTGACCATGAGCCCGGCACAGCCGGCGGTCAGCGCCCGGTCCAGCAGGTCGGCGACCATGGCGCGGTCACGCAGCCAGTAGAGCTGGAACCAGACCGTGCCGCCGACCGCGGTGACCTCCTCGATCGGCGTGCTGGCCAGGGTGCTGGCCACGTAGGGCACGCCCGCCGCACGGGCCGCCGCGGCGAGCCCCACCTCGCCGTCGGGGTGCAGCAGTTTCTGGTACGCCATGGGCGCGACGGCCACCGGCAGGGCGAACCGGCCGCCGGGCAGCGGCGCCTCGGTGGCCGGGGTGTCCACCCCGGCCAGCATCCGGGGCAGCACCGCCACCCGGTCCAGCGCGGCCCGGTTCGCGGCCAGGGTGATCTCGGTGCCGCTGCCGCCGGCCACGAAGTCCCACACGTCGGCGGGCAGTGCGGCCCGGGCCAGCCCGGCGAAGTCGGCCAGGCTGGCCGGCGGCGCGAACGCGGGTTCGCCGGGCTCAGCCGGTCCTCGCCCCGCCACCGGGTCCACCGGCGTCGGAGCGTCGGCCACGATCGGGCCGGCCGCGTCGTGGGGGCGCCGCCCCGGCGGCGCACCGGTCGGGGTGACGTCCGCCGGGTCGAGCGGGTGAGGCGCCGCCGGCTCCGGGTTGGTCGTCCGGAGGTCAGCCATGGCCCGGTCCGCCCGCGGCCGTGCCGGCGGCCGATCCGGCCGGGGCGAGCCCGAACCGGGCCCGCAGGAAGGCGGCCACCTGCTCCTGCGCCCGCCGGCCGGCGTCGAACACCCCCGGCATGGCGAAGAAGCCGTGCACCATGCCGTCGTACCGGGTCGCCTCGGTGGGCACGCCGGCCTCGGTGAGCCGGTCGGCGTACCGCTCGCCCTCGTCGCGCAGCGGGTCGTGCTCGGCGGTGACGACCAGCGCCGGCGGCAGGCCGGCGAGGTCCTCGGCGAGCAGCGGCGAGGCGAGCGGGTGGGCCGCGTCGCCCGGGTCGGCCAGGTAGTGCCCCCGGTACCACTCGACGGAGTGCCGGTTGAACAGCAGCGGGTCCTCCGCGCCGGTGGGCGCGCGGCGGGGCCGCTGGTCGGTGTTCGGGTAGACCAGCACCTGGGCGGCGAGCCGCGGGCCGACGTCGGCGCGGGCCAGCAGGGTGACCGCGGCGGCCAGGTTGCCGCCCGCGCTGTCCCCGCCCACCGCGAGCCGGTCCGGGTCGACGCGGAACTCGTCGGCGTGCGCGGCCAGCCGGCGCACCGCGGCGTGGCAGTCGTCCACGGCGGCCGGGAAACGGTGCTCGGGGGCCAGCCGGTAGCCGACGGTCACGGTCTGGCAGCCGGTGAGGTTGACCAGCCGGCGGCAGATGCCGTCGGCGGTGTCCACGCTGCCCAGCGTCCAGCCCCCGCCGAAGAACCAGACGAGGGTGGGCAGCGGCCCGTCGGCGGCCGGCCGGTGGATGCGCACCGGCAGCGGCCCGTCCGGGCCGGGGACCTGCGTGTCGCGTACCTCGTGCACGGGCTCGACCGCGCCGGCGCCGGCGCGGATCGCGGCGAGGTCGGCGGCGCGGGCCTGCGCCAGGGTCTGGGTGTAGAGCGGCGCGGTGCCGGCGGCCGCGCGCGCGGCCCGCCACGCGACCACCTGCGGGTGGAGGGTCATCGGGCCTCCCCGGTGGTGACGAAGAGTTTGTCGATGCCGCGCAGGAAGAGGCTGCCGCTGTAGGTGTAGGGCCGGGTGACGGCCAGCTCGGGGAAGCGGGCGAAGAGCCGGGGCAACGCGAGCCGGCCCTCCAGCCTGGACACCGCCGAGCCGAGGCAGAAGTGCAGCCCGACACCGAAGGCGAGCGACGGCGGGCCCGCGCGGTGCGGGTCGAAGCGGTCCGGGTCGGGGAAGCGGGCCGGGTCACGGTTGGCCGCGGCGATCAGCAGCAGCACGTTCTCGTCCCGCGCGACCGGCACACCGCCCAGCTCGGTGTCGTGCGGCGCGGAGCGGGCCAGGAAGTGCACCGGGCTCTCCATCCGCAGGACCTCGTCCACGCAGCCGCGGGCCAGCGCGTCGTCGCCGGGCAGCGCGGCCACCACGTCCGGATGGGCCAGCAGCAGCGGCAGGCCGTTGCTGAACATGTAGACGGTGGTGACGAAGCTGGCGTTGAACAGCACGATGAGGTTGCTGATCAACTCCTCCTCGGTCAGCTCGACGCCGCCCGCGTCCAGCACCTCGACCAGCCCGCTGATCAAATCCTCCCCCGGCTGCTCGCGCCGGTGGGCCAGCAGCTCGCGGTAGTAGCCGCGCAGCTCGTCGGCGGCCTGGTTGGCCCGGGCCAGCCGCTCCGGCGTCTTCCCGGCCACGTCCAGGTACTCGTCGATCCAGTCGACCCGCTGCCGGTACCAGGCCAGGTCCGCCTCGGGCAGGCCGATGAACTCGGCCATCACGAGCGCCGGGACCGGGTACGCGAAGTCGGCCACGAAGTCCACCTCGGCGCCGTCCGCGCCGGCCTCGGCCATCCGGTCCAGCCGCTCCTCGACGATCCGGACGATCACCGGTTCCAGCGCGCCGAGCCGGCGCGGGGTGAACGTCCTGGCGAAGACCGCCCGCATCCGGGTGTGGTCCGGCGGGTTGACGAACATCATCGAGGTGAGGAAGGTGCGCAGGATCTCCTGGTCCTGCCAGCCGGGCGGGGCGCCCTTGTACCAGCCCGGGTCCCGCAGCACCTGGTCGACCAGGTCGTAGCCGCCGGACACGGCGGTGATCGTGCTGTGCTCGGCCCGCTTCGGGACCGCGCTGATCGCCCCGTGCTCGTGCAGGGCCGCGTACCACGGGTACGGGTTCTGCCGGCCCTCCTCGCTGTACAGGCCGGTCAGGATCGCGTCGACGTCCACAGTTTCCTCCCCAGGAAAGACGGCGGGGGCGGCGTCGGTGCCGACGCCGCCCCCACCGGTGTCACAGACCCAGCAGTCGCAGGGGCACGGCGTCGGCCATCGCCTGCGCGCCGACGTCGTTCGGGTGGATGTGGTCCCCGGCGTCGTACGCCGGCAGCAGCCGGCTCGGGTGCGTCGGGTCGCGCAGCACGGCGTCGAAGTCGATCACTCCGTCGAACTCCGCGCCACCGGCGCCGCGCAGCCAGGTGTTGACCGCCTGCCGGGTGGCCTCCTTCTCCGCGGTCCACACCCCCGGGCCACCGTTGCCCTCGTACGGGGTGATCGTGCCGACCAGGCTGGTCAGCCCGCGCTCCTGGACCTGCCGGTTGAGCTGGCGCAGCGAGGCGATGATGGCCTCCGCGCTGTCGCCGTTCATCCAGATGTCGTTGATGCCCAGGTGGGTGACGACGGTCCGCACCCCGGTCTGCGGGAAGACGTCCTCGTTGAGCCGGGCCAGGGCGTTCGGGCCCAGCTCGTAGTAGCCGGGGAAGTCACCTGCGCCGGGCTCGGTGCCCTCGTGGTTGAGCCGGTTGCCGGAGAGGCTCAGGTTGAGCACGCCCGGGGTGCGCACGTCGGGGCGGGCGTCGATGAGCCGCCTGGCCAGCAGGTCCGGCCAGCGCCGGTCGGCGTTGACGGTGCTGCCGTTGCCGTCGCCGATCGAGTCACCGAGGACGACCACCGAGCCGGGGCTGAGCCGGCGTTCCACGTCGAGGCCGGAGAGGAACATCCAGCAGCAGTTGGGCTTGATGGTGAAACCGGCGCCGCCGGCCGCGGTGGTGAGGTCGGTGGCGCCGATGAAGTTGGTGACCCGGGACTGCCCGTGGAAGGTGACCGGGCCGGTGAGCACCGGGAAGTACAGGGTGACGACCAGGTCCTCCTGCTCCGCCACCCGGTAGGACAGCGGGTCGCTGAGCAGCTCGGCGCCCCTGTTGATGGTGGCCGACGAGGCGCCCTGGAAGGTCAGCTCGCGGACGCTGGCCGGGTCGACGTCGGACAGGTCGTCGGGCGTGGCGGTGTTGGGGCGGGCGACGGTGGCGTGGCCGACCTTGACGGCCTGCTCGCCGTAGAGGTTGGTCAGCCGGACCCGGAGGCGGTCGCCGCCGACCGTGGTCTGCACCGGCATCCGGATGCTCTGGTTGTTCAGGCCGGTGTTGGTCAGGCCGACGGTGTTCCCTCGGGTCACCGCGGCGGCCCAGGTCCCGGCCCACTCGGCACGCCCGTGCCGGGCGCTGTCCGGGTCGGCGGGACCGGCGCTCGCGGTGACCGCGGGGGTGCCGGCGATCAGCAGCGTTGCGGCGGAAGCTATGACGTGCCATCTCTTCGGGGTCGGCATTGAACCTCCATCGTTGGCAGCCCCGGGCAGCGGCGCGATCGGCGCCGCCGCCGGGCGATGGACCGGAAACTAACCGTCGGCGGTGACGAGCGTCAATCGACCTGATCGACCCGATCAAATGTCTTCGGGGTGCCGGCGAACGCCGTTCGGGCGCTGTCCTCTCCGGACCCGGGCTGCCTAGGCTCGGCACTGGCGGCGGTGCGGTCGCCGACCCTGGCACCTGCCGTCGCGTCCCGGCTCCGGCCTGCCCGGACGCCGCCACGGCGGTCGTCGTGGCACCGCGCTCCGGTGCCACCGCCGACCGTCCCCGGACCACGATGGGGGCTGCCCGATGACCGACCGGCCGAACTACGTGCACGAGGCGCTGGACCTGCTCGCCGGGTTCGGCGACCGGGAGGCGCTCGTCGGCGGGGGCCGCCGGCTCACCTACCCCGAGGTCGCCGCCGAGGTGCGCGGCCTGGCCGGCGCGCTGCTGCGGCACGGCGTACGCCCCGGGGACGCGGTGCTCGTGATGCTCGGCAACACGCTGGAGGGGCCGCTGCTCCAGCTCGCGCTGCACCTGCTGGGCTGCCGGAGCATGTGGGTCGCCCCGGTCACCTCCCGGCGGGAGATCGACGAGTTCGTCGCGCTGGCCCGGCCCGACGCGTTCGTGCACGACCCGCGCGACCCGCTCGGCGCGGGGATCGCGGCCGGGCTGACCGTACCGGTGCTCTGCCTCGGGCCCGGCGGCGCGGGCCCGGACCTCACGGCCGCCGCCGGCGAACCGGCCGACCTGCCCGCCGCGCCGCCCGCCCCGGAGTCGTTCCTCCAGACCAGCGGCACCACGGGCACCCCGAAGCTGGTGCACCACCGGGAGTGCTTCTACCGGCAGATCCTCGCCCTGGCCGCCGACTTCCGGTCGGCCGGCTTCCCGCTGCTGCGGCACCTGTCCCACTCGCCCATGTGGCTGGCCAGCGGCCAGATCACCACCCTGTTCAACCTGTTCACCGGCGGGGTGCTGTTCCTGCGCGAGCAGTGGGACCCGGCCGCGTTCATCCGGACCGTGGACGCCGAGAAGCTGACGTCCACGTTCGTCACCCCGCCGATGCTCTACGAGGTGCTCGACCACCCGGCCCTCGACGGCGCCGACTTCTCGGCCATGTTCATGTTCAACGTGGGCGCCGGGCCCGCCGCGCCCGCCCGGCTGCGCCAGGCGATCGCCCGCTTCGGCCCGTGCCTGCGCATCGTGTACGGGCTCAGCGAGGCCGTGGTGATCTGCGCCCTGCCCGGGCTCACCGAGGACCCCGAGCACCCGGAGCGGCTGCGCTCGTGCGGCCGCCCGTACGGGGACGTGGCCGTGGAGATCCGCGACGCCGACGGCCGGGTGCTGCCGGCCGGTGTGGACGGCGAGGTGTGGGCTCGCACCAAACTGAGCTTCGCCGGCTACCACGGGCAGCCGGAGCTGACCGCCGAGACGCTCGTCGACGGCTGGGTGCGCACCCGCGACATCGGCCACCTCGACGACGACGGCTACCTCTACCTGGTCGACCGGCTCCAGGACCGGATCCTCACCCGCCAGCGGAGCTGGCCGATCTACTCCCGGCCCATCGAGGACATGCTCGCCGCCCACCCTCAGGTGCGCGCCGCCGCGGTGATCGGCGTGCCGGACCCGGTTGCCGGGGAGCTGCCGCACGCGTACGTGGTGCCCGCGCCGGGGGCCACGGTGACCGGGGAGGAGCTGATCGGGCTGGTCACCCGGGAGCTGAGCGAGACCTGGGCGCCCGGCGCCGTGGAGTTCCTGGACGCGCTGCCGCTGAACCGCTCCGCCAAGGTCGACAAGCGCGCCCTGCGCGCCCGGTACGCCGCCGCCCACCCGGCCGACGCCGAGTCGCTGGGCACGGCCATCGGCAGCCCGGCGTGACCCCGCGCCGGGAGCTCTACACGCTGGTCGGCGCCGACCTGCTGTCCAACCTGGGCACCCGGATCTCGGTGGTGGCGATCCCCTGGCTGGTGCTGGAGACCACCGGCAGCCCGACCCGGATGGGCCTGGTCGCGGCGGCGGAGACCCTGCCGTACATGCTCTCCAGCGCGCTGGCCACCCCGTGGGCGGACCGCTTCGGGGTACGCCGTACCTCGGTCGCCGTGGACGCGGCCAGCGCGGCCGCCATGGCCGTCGTGGCGCTGGCCCCCTGGCTGGGGTTCGGCACGCTGCTGGTGCTGGTCGCGGTGGCCGGCGGGCTGCGCGGCATCGGCGACCGGGTCAAGCACGTGCTGTTCAAGCCGGCCGCCGAGCGGGCCGGGGTGCCGCTCATCCGGCTCACCTCCGCCTACGACGGCCTGGCCCGGGGCATGACGCTGTTCGGCGCGGTGCTCGGCGGGCTGCTCATCGACTGGGTGGGGGTGACCCGGGCGATCTGGATCGACGCGGCGACGTTCGCGGCGTGCGCGCTGGTGATCGGCCTGCTGGTCCGGCCGCCCGCAGTTGCCCAGCCGGCGCCCCGGGAGAGCTACCTGCGGGCGCTGCGCGGCGGCTTCGCCTACCTGCGCACCGACCGCACGCTGCTGACCATGCTGATCGTGGTCTCCGCGTCGAACATGTTCGCCAACGCCAGCGTCGCCGTGTGGATCCCGCTCTGGGTGGACCGGGTGCTCGGCGACCCGGCCGGGTTCGGCCTGCTGCTGGGGATGTTCTCCGCCGGCGCGTTGCTGGGCAACCTGCTCTTCACCGTGGCCGGCACCCGGCTGCCCCGGGGGACGACGTTCGCGCTGGGGCTGGCGCTCAGCGGCGCGCCCCGGCTGCTCGCCCTGGCGCTCAGCGACGACCTGGTGGTGGTGCTCGTCGTGACGTTCGTGTCCGGCATCGCGATCGCGGCCGTCAACCCGCTGCTCGGCGCGACCCTCTACGAGCGGGTGCCGGAGTCGCTGCAGACCCGGGTGCTGGGTATCTCCGGCTCGGTGGCCTTCCTGGGCCTGCCCGTCGGGGCGCTGCTCGGCGGCTGGTCGGTGGCGGTGCTCGGGCTGACCCCGGCGTTGCTCGTGATGGCGGTGGCCTGCCTGGTGCTCACGGTGGCGCCGCTGCTGGTGGCCCGCCCGCCCGCCGATCGGCCGGCGGCGGAACCGGTGGCCTCCACCCCGGCCTGACGCGTCGCACCCCTGCGCCGCCCGGCCCTCTGCACGCCGGCCGCGGGCGCGGTCAGCGGTAGCGGAGTTCCACGACGCCGTTGCCGCGCCGCCGAGGGCCAGGTCGCCGCCCGGCTGCTCCTTGAGCGCCCGCACCTCCTCGGGGTCGACCTCGCGCACCACGGTGGTGTTCCAGTCGGCGTGCTCAAGGGTCCGGGAGTAGACGATTTTCGGCATGTCCCGCGACCGCAGCGGCCGCCGAGGTCCCCGCGGCCGATCTGTCAGGGGGTGTCGGTGGGTCGGCGTAGGGTCGGCCCATGGCCACCTGGGACGACGTCCGGCGGATCGCGCTGGCCCTGCCGGAGACCACCGAGCGCGGTTCGCACGACGACCTGCCCGCCTGGCGGGTGCGCGACAAGCTGTTCGTCTGGGAACGCCCGCTGCGCCGCGCCGACCTCGACGCGCTGGGTGACGCCGCGCCCGACGGCCCGATCCTGGGCGCCCGGGTGCCCGACCTGGGCGCCAAGGAGGCCCTGCTCGCCGACGACCCCGAGGTCTACTTCACCACGCCGCACTTCGAGGGCTACCCGGCGGTGCTGGTCCGGCTCGACCGGATCGGGGTCGACGAGCTGACCGAGCTGGTCACCGAGGCGTGGCACGCGCGCGCCCCGAAGCGGCTGGCCGCCGCCCACCGGGCGGAGACCGCATGACCGTGCCGGTGGCCGGCATCGTCTTCGACATGGACGGCACGCTGATCGAGTCGCACGAGGTGGTGCCCGCGGCCTACCGCGCGGCGGTGCGGGCCGGCGGCGGGCCGGAGCACACCGACGCCGACGTCATCGCCGGCTACTCGCTCGGTTCGCCGGCCGACCTGCTGACCCACCTGCTGGGGCGGCCGGCCACCGACGCGGACCTGGCCGCCTACCACGCCCAGCTGGCCGCGCTCGCCGAGCGGGTCACCGTCTACCCCGGGGTGGCGGAGGTGCTCGCCGAGGTCGCCGCCCGGGTGCCGGTGGGCGTGTTCACCGGCGCGAGCCACCGGGCGGCCCGGATCCTGCTCGACCGGGTCGGCCTGCTCGGCCGTTTCCGGGTGGTCCTCGGCGGTGACCAGGTGGCCCGGCCCAAGCCGGCGCCCGACGGCGTCGAGCTGGCCTGCCGGCGGCTGGGCGTGGACCCGGCCCGCGCCGCGTACGTGGGTGACTCGCCGTTGGACCTGCGGGCCGCCCGGGATAGCGGCGCCGTGGCGGTCGCCGCGGCCTGGGGCCACCAATACGACCCGGCGGAGGCGGCCGATGTCAGCGCGGCCCGGCCCGGGGATCTGCTCGCGCTGCTGGGCTGACCGGACGCCCGGCACCCGTCGGGGTCACGCCTCGGGGCCCGGCGACCCTCCTCGCGGCGACCGCGCTGCTCATGGTGTTCGCCCTGGGCCGGCCGCTCGTGCCGCCGGCCCGGGAGCCGACCGTCGCACACCAGGTCCACGCCGCGGCGGCCACCGCGTCGGCGCTGCTCACCGCGGCGGCGGCCGTCAGGTCGCGGTCGGGCGCGGAGGGGCCGGTTCCGGCCGGTTCCCGAGGGCCAGGCGCACGGCGTCCTCGGGTGTGACCGCGTGGACCGGGCCGGGGACCGGGACACCGCGGGCGTCCACGACGCGCCAGCCGCCGAGCACCACCACTGGGATGTCGCCCCGCCGCAGGGCCAGCGCCACCTCGCTGAGCGTCCCCCAGGAGCCGCCGACGGCGATCACCGCGTCCGCGCTCCACACGAGGATGGCGTTGCGGGCCTGACCCATGTTGGTGACCACCGAGGCGGACAGCTCGGCGGGGGCGGGGACGGTGCCGTCGTCGGGGCGTACCCCGATGACCAGGCCGGCGCGGTCCCGCACGCCGGCGGCGACTGCGGCCATCACCCCGCCGCCTCCGCCGCACAGCACGGTGGCGCCGCGCCCGGCCAGCAGCTCCCCCACCCGCCGGGCCTGCGCCCGTTCCTCCGACGTCGCCTCCGCCGGCCCGCACACCGCCACCTGCATCCCGCCATTGTCGCCGGTCCGCGGGCGCCGGCCTCATGATCGACGGATCCGGCACGGCTGGGTTAGCGTGCGGGGATGGGATCGACGGTGACCGAAGCGACGGATCCGTGGTGCCTGCGCCCGGGTGAGGCCGCCGAGCTGCTGCGGGGGCACCCGTGGCGGCGGTTCGTGGTGCTGGGCGACAGCGTGGCCGAGGGGATGTGCGAGCCGGTCGACGGCTACCCGGATCTCCAGTGGGCCGACCGGATCGGTGCGGAGCTGCGCGCGGCGCGGCCGGAGCTGGCGTACCGGAACCTGGGGCGGCGCGGGCTGCGCGCGCACGAGGTGCGGGCCACCCAGTTGGCGCCGGCGCTGGAGTTCGCGCCGGACCTGGCGCTGGTGGTGTGCGGCGGCAACGACGCGTTCCGGCCCGCGTACGACCCGGAGGCGGTGGACGCGGAGCTGACCGCGATGGTCACCGCGCTCCAGGGCGCCGGGGCGGACGTCATCACGGTCGGCATGTTCGACGTGTCGCACAGCCCGGCGGTGCCCGACCCGCTGCGAGCCGGCCTCGGTGAGCGGATGCGCCGGCTGTCCGCCCACACCCGGCGGCTGGCGGAACGGCTGGGCACGCTGCACGTGCATCTGACCGACCACCCGCTCGTCGTGGATCCGTCGCTGTACAGCAGCGACGGCCGGCACGGCAGCGCCCGCAGCGACGCGGTCGCCACCACGGAGACCCTCCGCGTGCTCGGCGCCCACCTGGGGACGACCGCCGAACCGGCCTGACCCGCCCGCGCGGCCCGGATCCCCGGCGCGGCTCAGCCTGCGGGTCAGGTGGGGTCGGTGGTGAGCAGGCCGGCCAGCAGGCTGCGCAGGGTGCGCTCGAAGAGGTCCCGGTCGGGCGGCGGGGACGGGGGTTCGGCGAACGCGGCGGCCAGATGCGGGTACGCCGCCAGGTCGACGCGGTCGAAGGTGACCGTCCCGGCGGCCGCCGCGGCGCGGGCGAAGAGCGAGACCACGCCGGTGACCATGGCGATGGCCTCGAACTTCGCGGCGACCCCGGTTCGGACCGGTTGCAGCAGGCGCAGGCAGGCGTCGAAGTGGGCCAGGGTGTTCGGGCCCGGGGCGGTGGGCCGGGCGATGGCGTCGGGCAGCCACGGGTGCCGCCGGTACAGCGCGAGCTGGCGGCGGGCCAGCCGGAGGAACCGGTCCTGCCACGTTCCGTCGTCGTCGGCCGGGTACGGCCGCAGCTCGCCCGCGCACCGGTCGACCATGAGGTCCAGCAGGTCGTCGCGGGAGGACAGGTGCCGGTAGAGCGAGCCGGCGGCCATCCCGAGCGCACCGGCGACCGCGCGCATCGACACGGCGCCCAGCCCGTCGGCGTCGGCCAGCGCGACGGCGGCGGCGACGATCTCGTCCCGGCTGTGCGTCGGGGCGGGGCCGCGGGCGCCGCGCTGCGGCCGGGTCCAGACGGACCGCTTGCCGGGCTCCTCGGAATCGGTGGATGCGCCGCTCACGACACCCACTGTAAACTGCAAACAGCGTTCGCGGTTTTGCGGGGTCGGAGGGAGCAGTCATGCAGCGGATCACGGCACCGGACGGCGCGGGGATCGTCCTGCACTCGAGGGGCACGGGACCGGATCTCGTGCTGGTGCACGGGGGCGGGGTCACCATCCACGAATACCGGCGGCTGGCCGCGCGGCTCGCCGACCGGTTCACCGTCCACCTGTACAACCGGCGGGGCCGGGCGGACGCGGCGGCGCGGCGCGAGCCGTACACGGTGGAGCAGGAGATCGACGACCTCGGCGCGGTCCTCGCACACACCGGCGCCCGCCGGGCCATCGGGCACAGCTACGGCGCGTTCGTCGTCCTGCGGGCCGCGCTCCGGCTGCCGCTGGACCAGATCGCCCTCTACGACCTGCCGCTCCGCCTGGCCGGGCACGGCCTGCCCACCGCGTTCCTCGACCCGGCCGAGGAGGCGATCCGGGCCGGTGACCCGGCGCGGGCGCTGGCGATCGTGGGGGCGGCCGTCAACCCGCAGTCAGCCGCGTCGCGGCTGCCCCTCGCCGTGCGCACCGCGATCTGCCGGGCGTTCCTGCGCACCGAAGTCGGTCGGACGATGGGCAGCCTGGTGGGGATGACGCTGGCCGAGTCGCGGCAGATCCAGGCGCACGAGGGGCCGGCCGCGGAGTACGGGCGGATCACCGCCGAGGTGCTGCTGGTCAGCGGCGCCCGGGCCGCCCCCTACTTCACCGAGATCAACGACCTGCTGGCCGCCGCCCTCCCCCGGGCCCGGACCATGCGCGTCCCGGGCAGCGCCCACAACGGCATCGCCGTCGCGCCCCCGAAGCTCGTCAACCCCATCGCCGCCTTCTTCACCACCCCCACCGCACCGGCCACCCGACAGTGACGAGCCGGGGTCAGTCGGTCAGGAGGATGCCGGTCATGAGGACGCCCCGGGCCAGGTTGAGGACCTCCTCGCAGCCCGGGTAGCCGACCCGCGCCAGGGCGCCGGAGCCGGTCCGGCCGAACAGGTACGGGGCGAGGCTGTAGGGGACCTCGGCGGTGACCGTCTCCCCGGTCTCGATCTGCACGAAGTCCATGGCCACCCGGTCGGCCTCGTGGTAGCGCTGGAGGATGTTGCCGCCCGCGTCGATGGCGGCGCGGACCCCGTCCTCCCAGGCCACCGGGCTCATCGTCCGGCCGATCAGCACCCCGTGCCCCGCCGAGCCGCCGGCCGGCTTGGCGACCAGGTCGGCCTGCTCGGCGAGGGCCCGGTCGAGCTGGTCGGCGGTGAGCGCCACGGTGTGCGGGACGTACCGGCGGATCAGCGCCTGGTCGGCCTCGGCCAGCAGGTCCAGGTCGGCCCACAGCCAGGCGTAGTTGAGCTTGTTGCTGAGCAGCCAGGCGGCGCTGCTGACGAACATCGGCAGGGTGCCGGCCGCGAGGGCGCCGGCCACCGCGTCGAGGCCGGAGCTGGGGGTGACCCGGTTGGGCACGAAGAGCCGGAACAGCGCGTCCACCGGGGCGCCGCCGACCACGAGCCGCCGGTGCTCGTCCAGGGTGGCCGTGCGGACCGGGGCGATGACCAGGTCGATGCCGAAGCGCGCGGCCTGGTCGGCGAGCGGCGAGAGGATCCGGATGAAGGTGTCGGGATCGTCGAGGCCCGGGTACTCGGCGTCGAAGTCCATGAGCAGCGCCACGCGGGCGCCGTCGGGCAGGCCGAGGGTGTCCCGGATGGCCACGAACCGCTGGTCGAGCAGGGACGGCGCGGGCCGGACCGCCCGGCCGTCGAGCAGGCCGTGCTCGCGGTAGAGCTCGGCGTACCGGTAGATCACCGTGTCGGCGTCGAAGCCGCCGCCGAGGCTGCTGTCGATGTTGTACTCCACGATGCACGGCACGCCGCCGGAGAACAGCACGTCGGGCCGGTACGCGGCGAGCAGCCCCTCGTGCAGCGGCTCGTCCTCGTCCAGCAGCCGGGTCTCCCCCACCGGCACGTCGAGCAGCCGGCGCAGGTCACCGGCGGTGCGGGCCCGGCGCCGGCAGGCCTCCAGGATGAGCTGGACGATCCGGTCGCACACCTCGTTGAGCTCCCGGAACGCGTCGGCCGTGAGCACCGGTGGCCGGGCGAGCCGCCACTGCTTGTTGTACGTGGCCCGGCCGTGGAAGATCTTCTCCCAGGCGCCGGCGCCGGCCGCGACCATCGCCGTACGGGTCGACTCGGGCAGGTCGGTCCACGCCTGCCCGGCGGGCGGCCACGGATAGTTCGGGTCCATCGTTCATCCGTCCTTACAGGTCAGTTGGATGGCGGCGGTGAGCTGGTCGCGGCCGGGTTGCACGGCCCGGTCGAGGGCGGGCGCGAAGGGCAGCACCGCGCCGTCCGGCCGGGTGACCCGGCGCGGCGGCGCGGCGAGCGGGACCCGCTCGACGACGGTGGCGATGATCTCCCCGGCGATGCCGCAGGACCGGTTGGAGTCGTCCACCACCACGAGGCGCCCGGTGCGGGACACCGAGTCGAGCAGCCCGTCCCAGTCGAACGGGTACAGCGTGCGCGGGTCGAAGACCTCCACCGAGACCTGGCCGGCCAGTTCGTCGGCGACGACCAGCGCGTCGTGCACCAGGTGCCCGACGGCGACCACCGTGACGTCGGCGCCCGGGCGGCACACCACGCCCCGGCCCAGCGGCACCGGGGCGAGGTCGGTGACGTCGGCCCGCACGTCGAGGGCCCCGGCGGGGGCGAACACCACCACCGGGTCGTCGCAGCGGATCGCCGAGACCAGCAGCCCGTACGCGTCGGCCGGCGTGGCCGGCACCACGGTGGTCACCCCGACGTGGGCGAAGAGGCTGTACGGGTGGTCGGAGTGCTGCCCGGCCCAGCCGGTGCGGGAGCCGGAGCCGGGCACCAGGTAGGTGACCGGCACGGCGCACTGGCCGCCGGTCATCAGCGGGAACTTGTGGGCGTGGTTGACGATCTGCTCGAAGACCAGGAAGAGCAGCGACGGGATCTGGAACTCGATCACCGGGCGTGCCCCGGCCAGCGCGGCGCCGGTGGCGAAGCTGGTGAACGCCTGCTCGGACAGGGGCGTGTCGAGGACCCGCCCGGGGCCGAACCTCTTCAGCAGGCCGGTGGTGACGCTGGCGGCGGCCACCCGGATGTCCTCGCCGAGCAGGAAGACCGACTCGTCGCGGGTCATCTCGTCGGCGAGCGCCCGGGTGAGCGCCCGGCGGTAGGAGAGCCGGGGCATCAGCCACCTCCGGTCCGGGCGGTGAGCCCGCTGGCGTACAGGTGGTCGAGGGCGGTGGCGGGGTCGGGCGCCGGGCCGGCCAGCGCGAAGTCCACCGCCGCGGCGAGGGTGGCCTCGATTTCGGCGTCGACCGCCGCCCGCGCCCCGGCGGGCAGCCGGCCGCCCTGGATGCGCACGGGGTCCCGGCGGCGTGCGGCGGCCACCTCCTCGGGCGGGCGGTAGTCGAGGCGTACCCGGTGCTCGAAGGTGTGGTGGGCGTCGAACCGGTAGGTGCGGGCCTCGACCAGCTCCGGGCCGCCGCCGGCGCGCATCCGCGCGACGGCGGCGGCGGTGACCTCGCGTACCTTCTCGGGGTCCTGGCCGTCGACGGCGACCGCCGGCATGCCGAAGGCGGCGGCGCGGCCGGCGATGGTGCCGGCGACCGCGCCCCCGACCGGCATGGTGGTGGCGTAGCCGTTGTTCTCGCAGACGAACAGCACCGGCACCCGCCAGAGCGCGGCCAGGTTGAACGCTTCGAGGAGCATCCCCTCGTTGACCGCGCCGTCGCCGAAGAAGGTCGCCCCGACCACGTCGTCGCCGCGCCGCCGGCGCGCCCACACCGCTCCGGTGAGGATCGCGCCGGCGGCCCCGACGATGGCGTTGGCGCCGAGCACCCCGACGCCGAAGTCCGCGGCGTGCATCGACCCGCCCCGGCCCCGGTTGAGCCCGGTGACCCGGCCGCACAGCTCGGCGAGCATCCGGGCCGGGTCGGCGCCCTTGGCCAGGACGTGCCCGTGCCCGCGGTGGGTGCCGGTCACCAGGTCGGCGGCGCGCAGCGCCGCGCAGACCCCGGCGGCGACGCCCTCCTGCCCGAGGTACGGGTGGATGCCGCCGACGATCTCCCCGGCGTCGACCAGCTCGATGGCCCGCTCCTCGAAGCGGCGGATCAGCCGGACCGTCCGGTAGAGGCCGACCGGGTCGGGACCGGTCACGCCGGACGACCCTCCTTGATCGCGGCCAGGATGCCGTCCCACAGCCGCGCCCGGGCGGCGAGCGCGTCGTTGACCGTGTCGGCGCACTCCTGCCGCCCCATGAAGGTGACAAGCGCCTCGTGGGTGTCCAGGTTGGCGTAGAGCGGGTGCTTGACCACCACGTCGCGGCGGTCGGTCACCGCCCGCTCCAGCCGCTCGATGCCCGGGTGCGTCCGACCCCAGTCGTACCGTGACATGTTCAGCCTCCCTGCGGGGCGCGGCCGCGCCAGATGACCGGGCAGAATGCGGGATCCGCGTAGTCCGGCCGGCCCTCCGGGGTGCGGCGGACCAGCACGTCGTGGTTGTACGCGGCGAGCGTGCCGTCGGAGAGCGGATACTCCCGCCAGGCGTTGGCGCCGTCCTGCAGGTGCAGCGAGATGGCCTGGCGGGGTCGGCCGCTCACGTTGGCCCCGCTGCCGTGGTAGACGCGGCAGTGGTGGAAGCTCATGTGTCCCTTCGGGATCACCATGGGGACCTTGCGGATCTCCGCGCCGTTGTGGGCGGCGTTCTCGGCGAGCATCGCCTCCAGCTGGTCGCGGTCCCGGTCGGCGAAGTGCCGCACCACGGTGTCGTCGGCGCCGATCTCCCGCCAGCGGTGCGACCCGTCGACGATGGTGATGGTGCCCATCTCCTCGCCGCAGTCGTGGAACGGGATGAACGCGGTGAGCATGTTCTCCGAGGAGGACGACGCCCAGTAGTGCTTGTCGAAATGCCAGGGCACGATGTTGGACGGCTCACCGGAGATCGGCGGCTTGTGGATCAGGGTGGACTGGAAGATCCGGATCTCGCCGGCCCGCGCGAGCCGGGCGGCGACCGCACCGATGAGCGGCTTGCGCAGGATCCGGCCGATGGCGTCGTGCTCGTGGTGCACGTAGTCGTTGTGCCGCTGCACGTCGCCCTTGGCGGGCTCCCAGTAGGCCAGCTTCGGCGGGCGGACGGGCAGCCGCCGGTCCCGCTCCCCGCCGTAGTAGCGGTCGGTCGCGGCGGCGAGCGTGTCCACCTCCTCGTCGGTGAGCAGCTTCCCGCTCAGGTACCAGCCGTGTTCGGCGTAGTGCCGCACGTCGGACTCGGACGGCAGCAGCGCCTCCTCCTCGGCGGTCAGTGCCGGATGTGTCGTGGTCATGCCCGAACCCCTCCTGCCGTCCCGGCCGCGACGGCGGGGGTCGCCCCCGCCGCGGCGAGTTCGCGTTCCTTGGCCTCGTAGAGCGCCTTGATGTTGCCGCTGCCGAAAGTGCGCGCCCCGCGCCGCTCGATGAGTTCGAGGAAGAGGGTGCGGCGCACGTGCATCGACTCGGTGAAGATCTGCAGCAGCTGGCCGTCGTGGTCGGAGTCGACCAGGATGCTCAGGTCGCGCAGCCGGTCCAGCGGCGCGTCCACCTTCCCGACCCGCCGCTCCAGGTCGTCGTAGTAGGCGTTCGGGGTGCCGGCGAAGCGCACCCCCCGGCCGGCGAGGGCGCCGACCGCCGTGACGATGTCGTCGGTGCGCAGCCCGAGGTGCTGCACCCCGGCGCCGGCGTGCCAGCGCAGGAAGTCCTCGATCTGCCCGGGCCGCCGGCCGGTGTCCGGCTCCAGCAGCACGAGGGTGACCCGCCCGGACGGGCTCTGCACCACCTTCGAGTTCATCGCCTGCCCGGCGACCTCGATGTGCTCCTCGAAGATCTGCGCGAAGCCGAAGACCTTCTCGTAGTGCCCGATCGTCTCGTCGAGCTGGCCCGGCGGCACGCAGACCGCCAGGTGGTCGATCTCGGCGAGCAGCCGGGTGCCGCCGCCGCCGGGCAGCTCCTCGATCGCCCCGGGCAGGAACCGCGTCCGGTCGCCGCGCCGCTCGACCAGGCGGTGCAGCACGTCGCCGAAGCCGCCCACCTCGGCGGTCACCACCTCGGCGTCCGCGCCGGTGAAGGTGCGCGGCGCGGTCACCGCGGTCGCGCCCCGGGCAACCAGCTCCGCGTACGCGCCGGCGGCGTCGTCGACCTCCAGGGCCACCACGGCGATGCCGTCGCCGTGCCGGTGCACGTACGTCGACGCCGGGTGCTCGGCGGTCAGCCCGGTGGTGAGCACCATCCGGATGTCGGCCTGTTGAAGCAGCAGCGAGCGCTGCCCGGCCAGCCCGGTCTCCGGGCCGCCCTGGCCCCGCACCCGCAAGCCGACGGCCGTGTCGAAGTAGAAGGCGGCCTGGCGGGCGTCTCCGACGTACAGCTCGATGTGGTCTATTCCATTGATGTCCATAGGTAGCCTTTCCCCCTGTTCCCCCCGTGACTGCGACCCGGGCGTCCGCCCGGGGTGGCGTCCGATCAGTTGCGGCGCAGCAGCAGGCTGACGTTCTGGCCGCCGAACCCGAACGAGTTGGTCAGCGCGTGCTCGGCCCGGGTCTCCCGGGGTGCGGCGCGGACGTGGTCCGCCTCGCAGTCCGGGTCCGGGTCGTCGAGGTGGTAGGTGGGCGGGAGCAGCCCGCGCGCGAGGGCGAGAGCGGTGGCCGCCGCCTCCAGCACGCCGGAGGCGCCGAGCAGGTGCCCGGTGAGCGCCTTGGTGGAGCTGACCGGCACCCCGCCGGCGCCGAACACCGCGGCGAGGGCGGTGGTCTCGGCGATGTCGCCGAGCTTGGTGCCGGTGCCGTGCGCGTTGACGTAGCCGACGTCGGCCGGCGTCACGCCCCCGCCGGCCAGCGCCCGGCGCATGCACGCGGCCGCCCCCGCGCCGTCCGGCCGGGGCGCGGTCGGGTGGTGGGCGTCGGTGTTCACCCCGTAGCCGGCGACCTCGGCGTAGCCGGTGACCCCCCGGGCGGCGGCGTGCTCGGCGCGTTCCAGCACCAGCAGCGCCGCCCCCTCGGCCAGCACGAACCCGTTGCGCCGCTTGTCGAACGGTCGGCTGGCCTCGGTGGGGTCGTCCCAGCCGCGGGCCAGGGCCCGGGCGTTGCCGAAGGTGTCGGCGAAGGTCGGGAACAGCGGCGCCTCGCTCGCCCCGCAGACCACCACGTCGGCCTCGCCGGCCCGGATGAGGCGTACCCCGTCGGCCACCGCCTGGGCGCCGGAGGCGCAGGCCGTGCCCACCGCGGAGCTGTAGCCCCGGATGCCGTGGGCGATGGCGATCCGGGCCGACGGCATGTTCGGCAGGATGCCGGTGAGCAAGTACGGGCTGACGGCCGCCCGGCCCCGCGCGGCGCGGGCCAGGACCTGGCTCTCCAGGGTGGACATCCCGCCGACCCCACCGACGATCACCCCGATCCGGTCCGGGTCGACGTCGCGTCCCACCTCGATGCCGGCGTCGGCGAGCGCCTCGGCCGCGGTGATCAGGGCGAGCAGCACGACCCGGTCGAGCACCTTGGTCTCCGGGCCCGAGGCGACGCTGCGCGGGTCGATGTCCGGCAGGATCCCGGCCACCTCGAGGCTGCCCCGAGCCGGGTGCCCCTCGGGCGGCCGGCACAGCCCGGACCGTCCGGTGGTGAGCGCCGCGAACGTCTCCTCGACGCCCCGGCCGGCCGGGGTGAACAGCCCCATGCCGGTGATGACGGCGCTCATGACGGGGCCTCGGCGAGATAGCGCTCGCGCAGCGCGACCTTGCGGACCTTGCCGGTCACGGTGACCGGGATGTCGTCGGCGCGCACCGGCACCACCCGGCGCAGCGTGGCGGCCAGGTCCGGCCCGATCGCGGCCCGGATGCGCGCGGTACGGTCCTCGGCCGGGTCCGCCCCGGCGGCCAGCTCCAGCAGCACGTCGGTCACGACTGCTCCGGGTCGCGGCGCGGCGTCAGGCGCGCCGAGCCGGAGTGGTCGACCCACCGTGCCACCCTCGGAGACGATCACCACGGTGCAGTCGGTGACGTCGGCGCAGGCCGCGAGGATCCGCTCCTCGGACAGCGCGGTGAAGAAGCGCTTCCCGTCGCCCGTCTCGACGGAGTCCACGGCCCGGTCGAGGTGGTAGTAGCGGCCGTCGGCGTCGGCGCGGACCAGGTCGCCGGTGAGGTACCAGCCGCGCAGCCGGGACCGGTAGGTGGTGACCGAGTCGTTCCAGTAGCCGCGGAACAGCGACGGCGAGTCGATGCCCAGCCAGCCGACCTGCCCGGGCGGCAGCTCGTTGCCCGCCTCGTCGAGCACGGCCACCCGGGTGAACCGGTACGGCCGCCCGACGCAGCGGCCGTACCGGTCGGTGTCGACGGTGTGCGTGACGTGGAACATCGAGTGGCCCATCTCGCTGGAGCCGAGCCCGTCGATGAAGACCGAGCCGGGCACCCGGGTCACCCCGTCGCGGGTCATCACGTCCCGCGAGCCCACCTTGACCAGCCGACGCACGTGCGGCTCGTGCGAGCAGTCGCCGGTGTTGAACCACAGCCGCACCGACTCCAGGTCGTACGCGGACAGGTCGAAGCGGGCCAGCTCGGCCCAGGTGACGGAGAAGCCGAACACGCCGTCCGGCCGCCAGCGCTGGATCGCGTCGAGCACCCGCTCGCCGCCCTGCTCGGAGAGGAGGTACATCTCGGCCCGGTTGCCCAGCGCCTGGTTGACCATCAGCACCGTCGCGGTGTGCGGGGCGGGCAGCGCGTTGAGGATCCGGGTGGTGCCCTGCGCCTGCGGCATGGCGAGCAGGTGCCGGGTGGCGGCGAAGAGGCTGGCGTGCGAGTGCAGCACCGCCTTCGGCACCCCGGTGGTGCCGGAGGTGTGGGTGATGACGACCGGGTCGTCGTCGTGGTGCCGGTAGTGCGGCGGAGCCGCGGCCGGGTCGCCGCCGCCCGCCTCGGCGGGCTCGCCGAGCAGGGGGGCGCCCAGGTCGTGCCCCCGCAGGGCGGCGGCGTGCGCGGCGTCGGCGAGCACCCCGGCGGCGCGCAGCCGGCGGACGTACTCGGCGGCGATCTCCGGGCGCAGCCGGCCGTTCATCAGCGCCGGGATCGCGCCGAGCCGGGCCAGCGCCAGGAACGACAGCACCATGTCGGCGGCGGAACCGGCCCAGACGGCGACCGGGTCGCGCGGCCGGATCCCGCGCTCGTGCAGCCAGGCGGCGCGGGCGGCGACCAGCTCGTCGAGCCGGCCCAGGGTCAGCGGGGTCTCGGCCGGGTGGCCGTCGACCGCGGTGTCGAAGGTGAGCCCGGGCCCGTCCCGGTCGGCGCCGTGGGCCAGCACCCGGGCGAGCACGTTCCCCGCGCCCAGCTCGGTGTCGGCCGCCAGGGCGCCGCGGAGTCCCCTCGTCCTCATTGACGTGTTCCCTCCCCCAGCAGCACCGCGGTCGCCTCGCCCGGCGTACCGTCCGGTGCCTGTTCGATCAGGACCAGCAACGCCTGCGCGGCGTCGCCGTCGTACAGCAGCAGGTCCGCCTCGGCGGTGCCCTCGGCCCGGGGCTCCCCCGTCGGGCTCAGGCACACCACCGGCCCGTCCAGTCCCCAGCGCGCCGCGACGTGCCCGGCCACGCTGTTCGGCACCGACTGGAAGAAGAACAGCGGGCCGACCCGGCCGCCGGCCGCGACCGTGGCCCGGACGTGCGCGGCGCTGGCCCGATCGCCGCTCGCGCTGACCAGCACCACCGCCGTGCGGTTGCCGACGGCCAGCGGCCCCGCGCCGTACCGGGCGCGCAGGCAGCGGTCGGCCACCGCCACCACCAGCGGCGCGAACGCCGAGTGCACGAAGCCCGGCACGGCCGGCGGCGGCCCGTCACCGGCCTCCGGCCAGCGCGCCTCGGCCAGCACGGCGGCGGTCACGGCGCACCGACCAGCAGGGCGGTGTTCGCGCCGCCGAACGCGGCGTTGAGGGTCAGCGCGTGGGCGGTGGCCGCCGGGCGCGGCGCGTCGGTGACGACGTCCAGCGGGCAGCTCTCGTCGGGGCCGAGCCAGCCGGCGTTGACCGGCAGCTTGCCGTGCCCGAGCGCGAGCACGGTGACCACCAGTTCGAGCAGGCCGGACGCCTCCAGCGCGTGCCCGTGCACCGCCTTCGTGGAGCTGACCGGGATCCGCCCGGCCGCCGCGCCGAACACCCGGCCCAGCGCCGCCGCCTCCGACGCGTCGCTGTACGGGGTGCCGGTGGCGTTGGCGTTGACGTAGCCCACCGCCGTGCCGGGCAGCCCGGCCCGGCGCAGCGCCGCCTCGACCGCCCGGGCCAGGCCCAGCCCCCGCGGGTGCGGCTGGCACGGGTGGTACGCGTCGCCGGCCCGCCCCCAGCCCGCCACGGTCCCCAGCGTCGGGGCGCCCCGTCCGGCGGCGGCGCGGGCCGACTCCAGGACCACGGCCACCACCCCGTCGCCGAGCAGCAGGCCCTGCCGGCCGGCGCTGAACGGTCGGACCGCGCCGTCGGCGGCGAGCGCCCGGCCGGCGTCGAAGAGGGCGTACTGGTCCGGCTCGACCAGGTAGCCGGCGGCGACCACGACCCGGTCCAGGCCGCCCCGGCCGATCAGGGTCGCGGCGTCGGCGACCGCGGTGCTCGCCGATACGCAGGCGGTGGTGTAGACGCGGGTGCGTTGCCCGAGGCCGCAGCGGCGGGCCAGGTGGCCGGCGAGCGCCGGCACCGCCGGCCCGGCGTCCCCGCCGTCCGGTCCCCGGGGCGCCGGCAGGGAGTGCGGACCGCCGTGCGCGGCCAGGAACAGCGCGGCGCCCGCGCGGTGCGTGCGGTCCAGGCCGGCCGCCCGGCACGCACGGTCGACCGCGTCGGCCAGCTCGTCGGCGAGGGTGCCGACCTCGGGCAGGGTGGCCGCCACGGTGACCCGGCGGCCGGCGGTGTCGAAGCGGCGCACCGGTGTGAACGCCGGGGTGCCGGCGAGCACCCCGGCGAGCAGCGCGTCGGCGCCCCTGCCGAGGGCGCTGAGCGCGTGGACGCCGGTGATCCGTACAGGCTCCCGCTCAGCCATCTGCGGGAACGGTCAGCGAGGTCTGGAACACCGCCAGCGCGTCGTCGACGGTGCGGATGCCGGCGAGCTGGTCGTCGGTCAGCTCCAGCCGGCGGTCGTAGCGTTGCTCGACGAGGTGCACGAGCCAGGCCAGCTCCATCGAGCCGATCCGGTCGGGCACCTGGTCGACGGGTTTCGCGGTCAGTTCGGCGAGCATGCTCACCAGGTCAGCTCGCCCCAGGTCGGGCTGACCGGTCATCAGGACTTGTCGCTGTTCGCGGCCGCCCGGTCGGCGACCATCGTGGTGAACTCGCCGACCGTCATGAGGGCCAGCTTCTCCGACTCGTCGTCGGCGAACTTCAGGCCGTACCGGTCCTCGACCCGGACCGCGAGGTCGGCCAGGGCCAGCGACTCGAGGTCGACGCCGGAGGGGCCGAGGGTGGTGTCGTCGTCGATGTCCTCGACGTCGTAGTTCATGTCGGCGAGCTGCTCGATGACGAAGACGCGGACCTCGTCTCGCATGGCGTTAACCTCTTTCCGTGAACCAGCTACCGGTGCCCGGTCGGGACACCGTGTACGTGTGGACCGGCCGGACCACCGGCGACCAGCGGGAGCTGGCGCGGCGGCTGCTGAGGCGCGCGGGTGGCGCGTTGCTCGGCCGGCCCGAGGCGGAGATCGGGGTGGGACGGGCGCCCGGCGGGCGCCCGGAGGTGTACGCGGCCGGCGGGCGGACGCTGCCGGTCAGCGTCAGCCACGTCGACGGGATGGTCGTGGTGGCCGCCCGGCCCGGCGGGCCGGTCGGGGTGGACGTCGAGCGGCGCCGGCCGCTGCCCGCCACGCCGCTGGCCCGGCGCTGGTACGACCCGGACGAGGCGGCCTGGCTGGCCGCTCGGGCCGAGGCCGGGCGGGAGCTGGACTTCCTGCGCCTGTGGACGGCCAAGGAGGCGGTCGGCAAGGCGCTCGGCACCGGGCTGCGCGACGGCGGGCTGCGCCGCCGGATGCCCGCGCCGGACGGCGGCGAGCTGCTGCGCCCGGTCCCGGGCTGTCCCGGGGTGCGGGTCGGCCATCCGGCCGGCGGGGCCGGCCTGGTGCTCGCCGTCGCGGTCGCCGGGGCGGCCGGGCCGGTCGAGGTCGCCCTCGCGTAGCGGGCCGGTCATGACGCGGCGTCCCGGAGCGCCGGCGCGGAGCGGACCAGCTTGCCGGTGGTGGTGCGGGGCAGCTGGTCGAGCAGGTGCAGGGTGCGGGGGCGCTTGTAGCCGGCCAGGCGCTCGGCGAGCAGCTTGTCCAGGGTGTCCTCGGACAGCGAGCCGTCGGTCTGCACGTACGCGGTGACGCCGTCGTCCCAGACCACCACGGCGGCGGTCACCCCGGGCAGCTCGGCGACGGTGGCCTCGACCTCGGTGAGGTCGACCTTCATGCCGCCCACCGACACCTGCGAGTCGAGGCGGCCCTTGATGGTGACCAGCCCGGTGCCCGGGTCGACCACGCCGGCGTCGCGGGTGTGCAGCCAGCCGTCGGCCCAGCGGGTCGGGTCGGCGAGCCCGACGTACGGGTTGGCCGGGCAGCTCACCCACAGCTCACCGCCGGACTCGCAGACCCGGACGCCGGGGGCGGGGGCGATGGCCGGGCGGTGCGCCCCGTGCAGGTCGGTGCCGATGACGCCGACCTCGGTCATCCCGTACATGTTGCCGAGCGGGACGCCGTAGCGGTCGGTGAAGGCGCGGGCCACGGCGGCCGGGACCAGCTCGCCGCCGGTGGTCATCCGCCGGAGCTGCGGAAGCGGCCCGGACGGCACGGTGGAGGCCAGCAGGCCGATGTGGAACGGCACGCCGAGCACGGTGGCCGGGCTGTCCTGGGCGCCGACGGCGGCGAGGATCGCGTCGCCGCTGAGCCGCTCGGGCGGGCACAGCTCGACGCCGGCGTGCAGCCCGTAGAGCAGGCCGCCGACGAGGCCGAGCACGTGCACCATGGAGGGCAGCAGGACGATCCGCTCGCCGGGCAGCGCCACCCCGTCGATCCGGGTGTAGCGGTGCACCTCGCCGACCAGGTCCGCGGCGGTGCGCCCGATCACCTTGGACGGCCCGGTGGATCCGGAGCTGAGCTGGATCACCGCGTGCGGGCTGCCGGCCGGGCGGTCCGCGTACGCCGTGACGCCCGCGGTGACGTCGACGAAGATCCGCAGCGCCCCGCCGCCGGTCCGCACCGGGGCGACCACCACCTGCGGGGTGAGCCGGCGCAGGGCCTTGTCGACCTCGTGGTCGGTGAGCCGGTGGTCGAGCAGGATCGCCTGCGCGCCGGTGCGCCAGGTGGCCAGCAGGTGCACCACGTATGCCAGCGACGGGGGCAGCCGCAGCGCGGCGGCGCCGCCGGGGCGCAGGCCGGCGCCGGACAGCCGGGTCTGCGCCTCGCCGACGAGTCGGCGCAGGGTGGCCTTGTCGACCGGCTCGGGCAGGCGGAGACAAATGTCGGTGGGACGCCCGGTGAACAGAATGTCGTCCACCCAACTCGCGTCTGTCGACACAGGATCTTCCGCCATAGGATGTGCTGTCACGACCGCCCACCGCCCAGCCTCGAAGTGGGCGAAATACGCCCAACACGTGCGTTCTCCGGGGTGCTGACGGAACAGTACGACAGCCGTTGGATCCATTGCTACATGCAAATGGCTAGATCAATAAGGGCGGCCGGACGGATTGCTCAGGCTCGATCGGACAGGCAGGATCGGTGCCACGCCGGCCCGGTACCCCGCCGGCCGCTCGACGCTGTGCTCGGCGGCGTGCGGTGCGGCCCGGCAGGTGTCTACGCTCGCGGCATGTTCCGTGTGGCCCGGCCCGGCGACTTCGCGCAGATCATCCGCCTCTACCGGCAATTGCAGCCCGACGATCCCCGTTTGACCGACGGATCCGACGAACGGGCCTTCGCGCAGATCCTGAGCAATCCGGCGCTGCACCTGTTCGTCCTCGAACTGGACGGGGTCGTCGTCGCCACCACGTACCTCAACGTGATTCCCAACATTTCCCGATCGGCGTCGCCCTACGCCGTCATCGAGAACGTCGTCGTCGACGAATCGCGGCGCGGCACCGGCCTGGGCAAGCAGATCATGGCCGGCACGCTCCAGGCCGCGTGGGACGCGGGCTGCTACAAGGCGATGCTCATGACGGGCTCGCGCCGGCCCGCCACCCACGCCTTCTACCGGGCCTGCGGGTTCTCCGGCGACGTCAAGACGGCGTACCTGGCCCGACCGTCCTGACCCGGCGCCCCCTCACCTCTCGCCCCCGGACGGCGGAGGCGCCGCGCCGCGGAGGACCACCGCGCTGTTGAAGCCGTCGAAGCCGCGCGCCCCGACCAGGGCGATGCGGCTGCGCGGCGGGCGCGGCCGGCGCAGGAAGGTCAGCTCGCAGCCCGGCGCCGGCTGCTCCGGCCCGGCCGAGGCGGGCAGCAGGCCGTGGTGGAAGGCGAGCAGCGCGGTGGCCGCGTCCAGCGCCGAACCGCCCTGGTGGGCCCGGCCGGTCAGCGGCTTCTGGGTGGTCACCGGCGGGGTCGTCGCGCCGAAGACCGCGCGCAGCGCGGCCGCCTCGGCCCGGTCGTACGCGGGCACGCCGAGCGCGTCCGGCCAGATGACGTCCACGTCGTGCGGGCGGACCGCGGCCCGGTCCAGGGCCAGCCGCAGCGCCCGGGCGTAGTGGGTCGGGTCCGGCCCGGCCTCCGGGTCGGTCGGTGCCGCGTCGTGGGTGGCCGCCCAGCCGGTGATCTCCCCGTAGACCCGGGCGCCCCGCGCGAGGGCGTGTCCCAGCTCCTCCACCACGAAGACGGCACCGCCCTCGGCGGGCACGTACCCGGCGGCGCCGGTGTCGAACGGCCGGTACGCCCGCTCCGGGTCGGCCACGTCGCTGAGCAGCCCGGAGCGGAGCTGGCAGGCCAGCGCGTACGGGCTGAGCGGGCACTCGGTCGCCCCGGCCACCACCAGCGGGGTGCCGCGCCGGATGGTCCGCACCGCGTGGGCGAGGCTGTCCAGCCCACCGGCCGACTCGGAGACGGTCACCCCGCAGGGCCCCTTGAGCTGGTGCCGGATGGAGAGCTGCCCCACGCTGGCCGCGTAGAACCAGGCGATCGACTGGTACGCCCCGACGGTCCGGCTCGGTCCGCCCCAGAGCCGTTGCAGCTCCTTCTGCCCGAACAGGTTCCCGCCGGAGGAGCTGGCCAGGGTGACCGCCCACTGGTACGGGTCGGGCGCCTCGTCGGGCAGGCCGGCGTCGGTCAGCGCCAGTCGGGTGGCGGCGAAGCCGAGGTGCGTCCACCGGTCGGTCTGCACCCGCTGCCGGGTGTCGCTGAAACCGGCCGGGTCGAAGTCGGGCACCTCCCCGGCCACCCGGGTCGGATAGCCGGCCGGGTCGAACAGGGTGATCGGCCCCGTGCGGCGGGTGCCCGCGAGCACCGAGTCCCAGTGCGCGTCGGCGCCGACACCGGTCGGGGCGACCACCCCGATCCCGGTCACCACGGCCCGGGCCGTCACGGCGCTGTCCTTGTTCGCGACTGCGGGGCTCGCAACACCGGCTCACTCCTCGCGCTCACGGGTAAACCGCCAGCCGGCGGAAGATCATCGCGGACTGGAAGCCGCCGAAGCCGCTGCCCACCGACAGCGCCACGTCCACCGGCACCTCCCGGGCCTCGTTGGGCACGTAGTCCAGGTCGCACTCCGGGTCCCGGGTGGCCCAGTTGGCGGTCGGCGGCACCACGCCGTACTCGATCGCGAGGGCGCACGCGGCCATCTCGATGGAGCCGATCGCGCCGAGCGAGTGCCCGACCATCGACTTGATCGAGCTGATCGGCACCCGGTACGCCGCCGCGCCCAGCGCCCGCTTGAACGCGGCCGTCTCGTGCCGGTCGTTCTGCCGGGTGCCGGAGCCGTGCGCGCTGACGTACGACACGGCCGACGGGGCGAGCCGGGCCTGGCGCAGCGCGTCGGTGATCGCCACGGCCATCTCCGCCCCGTCGGGGCGCAGCCCGGTCATGTGGAAACCGTTGCTGCGGCTGGCGTAGCCGGCGACCTCGCAGTAGACGTGCGCGCCCCGCCGCAGCGCGTGCTCGGCCTCCTCCAGCACCAGCACGGCCGCGCCCTCGGCCAGGACGAAGCCGTGCCGGTCGGCGTCGAACGGCCGGGAGGCGTGCTCCGGGTCGTCGTTGTCCGGGCTGGTGGCGCCGATGGCGTCGAACGAGGCGACGGTGACCGGGGAGATCGGCGAGTCGGCGGCCCCGGCCAGCACGATGTCCGCCTCGCCGTCGGCGACGAGCTGGTGGGCGTACCCGATGGCGTCGATGCCGGACGTGCAGCCGGTGGAGACCACCTGCGCCGGGCCGTGCAGGCCGTGCCGGCAGGCCACGTCGGCGGCCAGGCTGCTCGGGATCAGCGCCTGGTACAGGTACGGCCCGCCGAGGGTGTGGTCGACCAGCCAGTTCCGGCCGGAGTCGCTGACCCGCACGTACTCCTTCTCCAGCGCCATGGTGCCGCCGACGGCGGTGCCGAGCACCACGCCGGCCCGCTCCCGGTCGGCGTCGGTGAGCGTGAGGCCGCTGTCGGCGAGCGCCTCGGCGGAGCAGGCCAGGGCGAACTGCACGTACCGGTCGGCCCGCTGCCGCTCGGCGAGGGTGATGCCGGCGGCGTCCGGGTCGAAGTCGCACTCGGCGGCAATTTGCGAGCGGAACGGCGACGGGTCGAAGAAGCTGATCCGCCGGGTGGCGGTGCGCCCCTCGGTGATGGTCTTCCAGAACCGGTCCCGGGTGGCGCCGCCGGGTGCGACGACGCCGACGCCGGTGACCACGGTCCGCCGGCCGGTCACGACGGTTTCCGGGGTGGTGGGGCGCCCTCGGTGTCGACGTGGCCGAGTTCCGGGCGGGGGGCGAGCGGCCCGAGGTGGAAGACCACCTCGGCCGGCTCGTCGCCGGTGTTGCGCAGCCGGTGCCGCACGTCCCTGGGCACGAACAGCGCCTCCCCGGCGGCGACGGGCACCGGCCGGTCGTCCAGGTCGACGGTGATCGCGCCGCGGGCGACGTAGAGGAACTCCTCGCTGTAGGGGTGGTAGTGCTCGGCGATCCGCTCCCCCGGCGCGAGGGTGGCCACCCCCATGAAGCCGGAGGTGCTGCCGACGGTCTTCGGGCCGAGCAGCACCCGCAGCTCGCCACCGCGCCGCCGGTCGGCGGTGACGTCGTGGACGGAGACCCGGGCCGTGGAGGTGTCGGTCATCGCGCGCCTCCCGCGTGCGCCCGCTCGATCCGCTCCTTGATGACGGCGAGCTGGACCTTGCTGTTGGTGTTGATCCGCTCGGTCATGCCGGCGTTGTCGACCGGCGCCGTGGGCTTCATGGCGAAGTCCTGCACCCAGGTCATCCGGGTGCCGCCGTCGACCTCGTCGTAGCGCCAGTGGATGCGCATGTACTCGAACGGGCCGGTCTCCACCCGCCGGGCGTGCACCTCGCGGGTGCCCGGATCGGCGGTGCGTTCGCTGACCCAGCTCCACGACGTGCCGTTCTCGTCGGGGTGCATGGTGAGCCGGAACCGGACGGTGTCGCCCTCCCGGTGCAGGATCTCGACCGCCGCGTACTCGGTGAACAGCTCGGTCCACCGGGCCACGTCGTTGGTGATCTCCCAGACCAGCGGCAGCGGGGCGGCGATGTCGACGGCGTTCTCGGTGTGCCCCGGCGGGTCCGCCTTCCGGGCCACCAGGTCGGCGACGCCGGCGATGCTGAGCTGCCCGGCCTGCTCCGGGATCTTCACCCGCCAGCGGTCCGCCACGACCGCGGAGAGTTCGAGCAGCGCCAGCGAGTCCATGCCCAGCTCCTCCAGGCTCGCGGCCGGGGTGCGGGCGGCCGCGTCGGCGTCCAGGCCGCAATGGGTCACCAGGATGTCGGTGATCTCGTTGGTGAGCGGTCGGTCGGGAGCGACGGTCATGGGTTCCTCCAGGCGTTCGGGCCGGCGGCGGGCGCGGCGGTGACGGGAGTGCGGCCGGCCGGGTCGGTGTCGGCGCGGATGTCGGGCACGGGGGTGGGCACGGCCGGTTCGGCGGGCGGGGCCACCTCGGCGACCGGCGCGGCGTCGGCGGTGGGCGGGTGGAGCAGGCGGTCGACCAGGGCGGTGGTGTGCCGTCCGGCCCGGAAGGCGTCGTCGCGCAGCACCCGCCGCGCGAACGGGATGGTGGTGCGCACGCCGGGGCCGGCCACCTCGAACTCGCCGAGCGCCCGGTCGAGCCGGTCCAGCGCGCCGTCCCGGTCCGGCGCCCAGACCGCCACCTTGGCCAGCAGGGAGTCGTAGTGCGGGCTGACCAGGTAGCCGACGTGGCCGTGGGTGTCCACCCGGGTGAACGGGCCGCCGGGTGGCCGGAACCGCTCCAGCCGGCCGGGGGCGGGAGCGAAGTCCCGGTCCGGGTCCTCCACGTTGACCCGGCACTCGACGGCCACCCCGCGCAGCCGGACGTCCTCCTGCCGCCAGCGCAGCGGCGTGCCGGCAGCCACGTGCAGCTGCTCGTGGACCAGGTCGATGCCGGTGACCAGCTCGGTCACCGGATGCTCCACCTGGATCCGGCAGTTGATCTCCAGGAAGTGGCAGCGCTCCGCCTCGTCCACCAGGAACTCGACGGTGCCGGCGCCGCTGAAGCCGACCGACAGGGCGCCGCGCAGCGCGGTCTCCGCGAGGGTGTCCAGGGTGGCCGGGCGCAGCGCCGGGGCGGGCGCCTCCTCGATGAGCTTCTGGTGCCGGCGCTGCACCGAGCAGTCCCGGGTGCCCAGGTGGATGCCGTTGCCGTGGCCGTCGCAGAGCACCTGCACCTCGACGTGCCGGGCGTCGGCCAGGTACCGCTCGACGTACACCCGGTCGTCGCCGAAGGCGACCTGGGCGGCGGCCCGGGTGCGGGCGTACGCGCGGGGCAGCTCGGCGGCCGAGCGGACCACGGTCATCCCGCGCCCGCCCCCGCCGGCGGCGGCCTTGACGATCACCGGGTAGCCGACCTCGGCGGCCACGTCGAGCGCCTCGGCGGCGGTCGGCAGGGTCCGCACACTGCCCGGCGGCAGCGGCAGGCCGGCCCGGCGCATCAGCGCCCGCGCCGTGGACTTGTCCGCCAGGGCCGCCATCACCTGCGGCGGCGGGCCCACGAAGACGAGCGCGTTCTCGGCGCAGATCTCGGCGAAGTCGGCGTCCTCGGAGAGGAAGCCGTAGCCGGGGTGCACGGCCTGCGCGCCGGTCTGCCGGGCCGCCTCGACGATCGCGGCGGCGTTCAGGTAGCTCTGCCGGCTGGACGCCGGTCCGATCTGGACGGTCTCGTCGGCCAGCCGCACCGGCAGCGAGTCGGCGTCCGCGCTGGAGTGCACCACCACGGTCCGCACGCCCAGCTCCCGGCAGGCGCGCAGCACCCGCAACGCGATCTCGCCCCGGTTGGCGATCAGCACCTTCTCGAACATCAGGCGTCCCGTCCGGTGAGCGGTTCCAGGGCGATCAGGGGCTGGTCGTACTCGACCGGCTTGCCGTCCTCCACCAGCACCTCGACCACCCGCCCGGCCTGGCCCGCGGCCACCTCGTTCATGAGTTTCATCGCCTCCACGATGCCGATCACCTGGCCGGGGCGGACCACGTCGCCGACCACCACGAACGGGGCGGCGCCGGGCTCGGGGGCGCGGTAGAAGGTGCCCACCACGGGCGCCCGCACCGCCGGCCGTTCCGTCACGGGAGCCGGCTCGACCCGCGGTGCGGTGACCGGGTCGGCCTCGGCACGCGGCGCGGGGGCCGGCGGGACCGGGTGGTGCCACTCGACCTCCAGCACGGTCTCGCCGCTGCGCAGCCGTACCCGACGCACCGGGCCGGCCAGCTCGGCGACCAGCTTGCGGGCGTGCCGGCTCAACCCCTCCAGCACCTCCTCGGCTCCGCCGTCCGCGCTCACTGCGCCACCTCCGTTCGCGACTGCGGGGCTCGCAAGATCGGCTCACTCCTCGCGCTCACCCGGCCACCTCCGTTCGCGACTGCGGGGCTCGCAAGATCGGCTCACTCCTCGCGCTCACCCGGCCACCTCCGTTCGCGTCCGATCGACCGCCTCGACCGGCGGGTTCACGCCGGCCGACCGGGCCGCGCCGAAGCGGCGGAACCGCTGCCGGCGGCGGCGGACCAGGGTGGCGGGCGGCACGGCGAGCAGCGGGGCGAGGTTCGCCGCCACGGCCCGGCCCAGCAGCTCGGCCGCGCCGGCGGGATCGTTGTGTGCGGCGGGCCGCGGCTCGGGCACCACCTCGTCGACCACCCCGAGCCGGCACAGGTCGGTGGCGGTGAGCCGGAGCGCCCGGGCGGCCTGCGGGGCGGCCGAGCTGTCCGACCAGAGGATCGCGGCGCAACCCTCCGGGCTGATCACCGAATAGACGGCGTGCTCCAGCATCAGCACCCGGTCGGCGACCGCGAGGGCGAGCGCGCCGCCGCTGCCGCCCTCGCCGGTGACCACCGCGACGACCGGCGTGGGCAGGACGCTCAGCGCGAGGATGTTCTCCGCGATCGCGGCGGCCTGGCCCTGCTGCTCGGCGTCCACGCCCGGGTCCGCGCCCGGGGTGTCCACGAGGGTCACCACCGGCAGGTGGAGCCGGGCCGCGAGGCGCATGAGCCGCAGGGCCTTGCGGTGCCCGGCCGGGCTGGCCATGCCGAAGTTGCGGGCCACCAGCTCCGCGGTGCTGTGCCCCTTCTGGTGGCCGATCACCATCACCGGCCGGCCGTCCAGGCGGGCCACCCCGCCGACGATCGCCGGGCAGTCCGCGCCGAGCCGGTCGCCGTGCAGCTCCACGAAGCCGTCGAAGGCGGTCTCCAGGTAGTCCAGTGTGGTGGGCCGGCCGGGGTGCCGGGCCGTGCGTACCGTCTCCCAGGCGTCCCGGGCCGGTCCGGGCGCGCCGGCCGTGACGGCCGGTCGCGGCGCCGGCTCCTGCCGGGGTACGGGCACCCGCCGGCTGGCCTCGGCGGCGGCGAGCAGCGCCGTCAACCGCCCGCGCAGCGCGTGCCGGGGCACCACCAGGTCGACCTGGCCGTGGCGGAGCAGGAACTCGGCGGTCTGGAAGCCCTCGGGCAGGGTGGCGCCGGTGACCTGGCGGATCACCCGGGGGCCGGCGAAGCCCAGCCGGGCGCCGCTCTCGGCGAGCACCACGTCGGTGTTGGTGGCGAAGGAGGCCGCCACCCCGCCGTAGGTGGGGTCGGTGACGACGCTGACGGTGAGCAGCCCCGCCTCACGCAGCCCGGCGACGGCCTGGCTGACCGTGGCCATCTGCATCAGCGACAGCGCGCCCTCCTGCATCCGCGCCCCGCCGGAGGCCGTGACGATCACCAGCGGGGTGGCGTCGGCCAGCGCCCGCTCGGCGGTGCGGGTGATCAGCTCGCCGACCGCGCAGCCGAGGCTGCCGCCGAGGAACCGGAAGTCCATCACCGCGAGGGCGACCGGGTGGCCGCCGACCCGGGCGGTCCCGCAGAGCACGGCCTCGTCCAGGCCGGAGCCGGCGCGGGCCGCGCCGAGCCGGTGCGGATAGGGCAGCGCGTCCACGAACCCGATCGGGTCGACCCGCACCGCCCGGTCCGGCAGCGGGGTGAACGAGTCCGGGTCGACCAGCTGCGCCACCCGGTCCGGGGCGTCCAGCCGGGCGTGCGACCCGCACTCCGGGCAGACGTCGAGGTTGCGCCGCAGCCGCTTGCGGTAGAGCAGCGAGGCGCAGTCGTCGCAGCGGGCCCACAGCTGCTCGTCCCGCGGTGCGGTGGTGGTCACGGCCGCCGCCCGGGGGCGTCGTACCGGTAGAAGCAGTGGGCCATGGCGTCGCGCGGCGACCGCCAGGTCGGCAGGTACGGCGAGATGTACGGGCGCAGCCGTTCGCTGACCCGGACGAACTCGGGATGGCCGCGCGCCTCCTCCACCGCCCCCTCGGTCGGCGCCTCCGTCTCCAGGAGATGGACGTAGAGGTCGTGCAGCCGGTAGAGGGAGCGGTGCCGGACGCCGACCAGGCCCGGCAGCTCGGTCGCGTCGGACGCGGCGAAGATCTCGGCGACCCGATCCTCGGCGGTCGGCACCACCTTGGCGACGATGAGCGAGCGGTCCATCCGCGGCCTCCCCTGGATGCGTACCGGTGCGGGACGAGCGATCTCGGCGCACGACTGGCGCCACGGTGCCGCCGGCACCGTCAACGCGGCGTCAACCGGCCACCATCGGCCCGGGAAGTTGGTGACGCTGCGTTGACGCAAACTGTGTGCGGGCTATGTGAAGATCAGAATCCGCGAATGGATAGCGACACTTTTTCGCAGTTCACAGGGCGCTCGTGTGACCATTACAGACGGTCAGCAAACCGACGCGTCGTTGACTCAGAGTAACAAGTGTTGATATCCTCCGTACCGGTCAGCCCGGTCACAGCGGGCTTTTTCCGCCACGGCGGAGCCGTTCCGACACCGGCGTCGCGGGCAGCCGAGCCGAGCGACAGAGGACGGTCGGGACGAGGGTTCCGCGTGCTGGGGGTGCGCCCGTGTCCGGTGGATCGAGATTGCCGACGGCGGGGGACCCCGCCCCACAGGTGTCGCTGCACCTGCTCGGCGGGTTCCGGCTGCTCCACGACGGCGTACCGGTGGTGGTCCCCCGGGGCCTGCAACGGGTCATCGCCCTCATCGGGCTCCGCCCGGCCGCCACCCGGAGCCACCTCGCCGGGCTGCTGTGGCCGGAGACCTCGGAGGACCGGGCGCTCTCCTCCCTGCGCACCGCGCTGTGGCGGCTCCGCCAGGACCCCTGCTGCCCGCTGCGCACCGACGGCGACACCGTCCGCCTCGACCCCGCCGTCCACCTCGACGTCGACGAGCTGGTGGCGTCCGCCGACCAGGTACGCGACGGCCGGGTGCCCCGCGGCGCCGCCGGCGCCGGCCGGCACGACCTGCTCCCCGGCTGGTACGACGACTGGGTGCTGCTGGAACGGGAACGGCTGCGGCAGCTCCGGCTGCACATGCTGGAGGAGCTCGCCGGCAACCATCTCGCCGCCGGGCGGCACGGCGAGGCCCTGGAGGCGGCGCTGGAGGCGATGGCCGCCGAGCCGCTGCGGGAGACACCGCACCGCCTGGTGGTCCGCATCCACCTCGCCGAGGGCAACGCGTTCGAAGCGGTGCACGCCTTCTACGTCTACCGCGACCTGCTGCTGCGCGAGCTGCGCCTGGAACCGTCCCCGGCCATGTGCGCGCTGCTCGACGACACCCTCGCCCCGATCCGGCGGGCCAGCCGGCGGGAGGCGCCCCAACGGCGCGCCGACCGGACCAACGCCCCCGGCCGCCCGACCGGCTCGTCGCCGCGCGGCTCGACCGCACCCACCACACCCCACCCGCGCTGACCGCCGCCGGCGTCACCACCGCCATCAATGTCACCGTCCGGGCCGTGACGGCCAGGTGACAGCGGGCCCGGCAGGGTGTGCCCACGGTGGTCGGCGCCCTGGACCGGAGTCGGCACCGCCAGCGGCGAGAGGGGTCCCGATGAGTCGACTGTTGGTCGTCAGCCGGATCGTGCCGGGCGCACAGGGCCGGGTGGCGCAGATCTTCGCCGAGTCCGACGCCACCGACCTGCCTCGCCTCACCGGGATACGGCACCGCTCGCTGTACTACCTGCACGACCTGTGCGTGCACCTCATGGAGACGGTGGACGTCGACCCGGACCTGGCCGCCGAGGTCCGCGACAACCCGTTCTACCAGCAGGTCAACGAGCGGCTCTCGGCGCACACCTCGCCGTACCTGCCGACCTGGCGTTCCCCCCGCGACGCCGTGGCCGGCTGCTTCTACAGCTGGGACGCGGCCGACCTGCCGGCGCCCCGCCAGGCCTGCTGAGCGGCCCGGCGCGAAGACCGGGGCGTCCCGAACCCTCGAACGGCACCAGGGTCCGGGGCGCCCCTTCGGCGCAGCACACGCTCGGTCATCCCGCGGCCACCGGCCGGCACGTCCCGTCCCACCGGCGGCGGCAGCCGCCGACCTCCCTGTCGTCCCGCGCGTACGTGTGCGAAGCTGCCCCCGGTTTTCTCGCGATTGTCGTTCACGTACATAGGAGGAGGTTGGCATGCCGTCGAGCTTCGGGCAGTGGCTGGTGCTGATCCTGGCCCTGCTGGTGGGCCTGGTCATCGGGTGGGTGGTGAGCGGCCGACGGAACACGGCCGGCACCGGCACGCCCACGGTGGAGGGTGCCGCCGCCCCGGCGCCCGAGGTGACCGCCACGGTCGACCGGGAGCGGCCGGAGGCCGTGGTCGACGAGGTGCCGGCGCCCGCCGCGGTGACCGAGGCGCCGGCCCCGGCCGACCAGGACGCCGCCCCGGCCGCCGCCACGCTGGCCGCCGAGGCCACCCCCCTGCCGTCCACCGAGCCGGTGACGGTCACCGAGCCGGCCGCCTCCGACGAGGTGCCGGCCCGCACGGTGGCGGCCGAGCCGGTGGCCGAGGAGGGGCAGCCGGTGGCGGTGCCCGCGCCGCGCGCCGCCGACGAGGAGGCCGAGCCGGCCCGCACCGCGCCGGAGCCGGTGGCCGTGGCCGAGGAGCCGGCCGCAGCGGCCGAGCCGGCGGCCGACGAGCCGGTCGCCACCGAGCCGGTGGCCGACGAGCCGGTGGCCGACGAGCCGGTCGCGCCCGTGACGGTGCCCGCGCCGCGCGCCGCGGTCGAGGACGCCGCTCCGGCCCAGGTGGACGCCGCCGACGACTTCCGGCGGATCCAGGGCATCGGGCCGAAGCTGGCCGCCGCCCTCCAGGCCGCCGGCATCCGCACCTACCAGCAGCTCAGCGAGCTGGACGAGGCGACGCTGCGGGAGACCGTCAAGGCCGCCGGCCTGCGCGCCGCGCCGGGCCTGGCGACCTGGTCGCAGCAGGCGAAGGTGCTGGCCGGCGCCCGCGCCGAGGCCGAGCGGGTGCTGCCGGCCGGGGCCGGCGAGGGCGCCTGATCCGACGCGCGGCCGGTGGTGACCGGCGGTCACCACTGGCCGCGCCTCGGACGGGCGCGAAATGCCGGAAGCCGGCCCGCGCCCACGCGGGCGTGGCTACGGTCGGTGCAGGGCCGGACGGCCCGCCGCGCCGATCCCGCCACCGCAGGAGCAGCTCGTGCCCACCCCCACGCCGGAGCAGCCCGCCGAGCGGCGGCCACCGGTCCGGGACCCCGAGGCGCCACGCCGGGTGACCCTGCTGGAGCTCTTCTTCGACCTCGTGTACGTGGTCGCGCTCTCCCTCATCTCCCGCGGGCTCGTCACCGGCATCGACTGGGAGCGGGCCGTCCAAGCGCTGATCATGCTGATGGCGCTGTGGTGGACCTGGGCGATCACCACGCTCGTCACCGACATGTACGACCCGCAACGTCCCGAGATCAAGCTGCTGATCGTCGGGGTGATGTTCGGGGCGCTGCTGATGACCACCGCCATCCCGGAGGCCTTCAGCGGCCGGGGGCTGGTCTTCGCCGGCGCGTACGTGGCGATCCATCTCGGACGCGGGCTGTTCCTCATGCCGGCCGTCCGGCACCACCGGCAGACCCAGCGCCGGGCCGCCCGGATCTTCATCTGGTTCGCGGTCTCCGCGATCCCCTGGCTGGTCGGTGCGACGGCGAGCGGCCACGCCCGCGAGACGCTCTGGCTGGTAGCCCTCGGCATCGACTACCTCGGCTTCCGGCTCGCGTACCCGGTGCCGGGACTGGGCGTGGTGCCGGACGCCCAGCGCAACGTGACCGCCGAGCACCTCTCCGAGCGTTACCAGCAGTTCTTCATCATCGCGCTGGGCGACGCCATCCTGGTCACCGGCACCGTCTTCAGCCTGCACCACTCCGAGGCGGAGAACATCGGGGCGTTCGCCATCGCGTTCGCCACCACCCTGCTGCTCTGGCGGATCTACGTGCACAAGTCCGGCGAGCTGCTGCCGCACGCCATCGCCATGTCCAAACAGCCGAGCAAGTTCCTGAACTCCGCCCCGTACACCCACCTGCTGATGGTGGCCGGCGTCGTGACCAGCGCCGCGGGGTTCGACCTGGTGCTGCTCGAACCGACCGGGCGCACCCCGCCGGCCTGGCTGGCGATCATCCTGGGTGGGCCGGCGCTGTTCCTGACCGGTCGCGCCGCGTTCGAGTACGAGGTGTTCAGCCGGGTGTCGGTCTCCCGACCGGGCGGCGTCCTGGCGCTGCTGACGCTCGCGCCCTTCCTTCTCTACCTCGCCCCCATCTACGCGGCGCTGGGCACGACGCTGGTGCTGGCCGGGGTGGCCGTCGCCGACCACCTGCGCAGCCGGGGGCGACCCCCGGAGAGCCCGGCGCCGCCGCACTGATCCGGGCAAGCGATGGTCGGAATCGGCCGCGCCGCAGCCGCGGCGCCGTTTGACCGTTCCCCCGCTCTGGGTACATGACCTCCACCTCGAATCCACCACAACCCCAGTGGAGGCAACCCATGCGCGGCACCTCGATAGTCGGCGTCCTGGTCGTCATCTGGCTCGTCATCGGCGCCATCGCCGCCGGACAGCGCGGTTACTACGGCAACGACGAGACCAACTGCGCCGAGGCCGGCACCATCCTCGTCACGATCGTGGCCGGCCCGCTGAACTACATCGGCGCGAACCCCAAGGTGGACTGCGAGCTCCCCGAGCCGTCCAAGTAGGCCGCACCCCCGCACCGCCGGCCCGCGCCCGCTCCCCCGAGGCGCGGGCCTTTCCGTGCCCGGAGCGCGCAGGGTCACCACCGCCAGGGCGTCCTAGGAGGCTGGGTCCTTCGCTCCGGCGGCGTTTGTCGCGGTGTGGGATGGGAAGGGCAGCGGTCCAGCCGCGCGGAGAACGGGAGACCAGGGCGATGCAGATCGGCTACAAGCTGGCCTCGGAGGCCTTCGGCCCGCAGGAACTCATCCGGCAGGCGGTCCGCGCGGAACAGGCCGGCTTCGACTTCGTCGAGATGAGCGACCACTACCACCCCTGGCTGGAGGTGCAGGGGCACTCCTGCTTCACCTGGAGCGCGCTCGCCGCCATCGCCGCGAAGACCCGCACGATCGGCCTGGCCACCGGGGTCACCTGCCCCTCGGTGCGGTACCACCCGGCGATCATCGCCCAGGCCGCGGCCACCATGGCGCTGATCTCCGGCGGGCGGTTCACCCTGGGTGTGGGCGCGGGCGAACGGCTCAACGAGCACGTGGTCGGGCAGGGCTTCCCCAGCGTCCGCGGCCGGCACGAGCGGCTGCGCGAGGCCCTGGAGATCATCCGGCTGCTCTGGCAGGGCGGCTACCAGTCGTACGAGGGCCGGCACCTCCAGCTGGAGGACGCCCGGGTGTGGGACCTTCCGAAGACGCCCCCGGCGATCGCCGTGGCGGCCAGCGGACGGTCCTCGGCGGCGATGGCCGCCGAGCTGGGCGACGGGCTGTTCGCCACCGAGCCGAAGTCGTCGATCGTGGAGTGCTACCGGGAAGCCGGCGGGCGGGGGCCGCACTACGCGGAGGTGCCGATGGCCTGGGCCTCCGACGAGGAGCAGGCGGTGCGCGCGGCGAAGGAGACCAGCCGCTGGGCGGTCACCGGGTGGAAGGTGATGAGCGAGCTGCCCAACCCCGTGAACTTCGACGCGGCCACGGTCTGGGTGGAGGACCAGCACATCCGGCAGCAGTTCTCGGTCGGGCCGGCCCCGGAGCCGCACCTGGCGAAGGTGAAGGCCTACGTCGACGCCGGGTACGACCACATCGTGCTGCAGAACGCCGGCCCGGACCCGGACGGCTTCCTCGACTTCTGCGCCGGCGACTTCCTCGCCCGGGTGCGCGCGCTCGCCTGACCGGCGCGCACCGGCGGGGCGCCGGTAGCCGGGCGCAGCCCGGTGCGGGTGGCGGCCCGCGTACCCCTCGGGTCGTGGAAGCGGGACGGGGCCGGCGGCCGGTGGCGGTGCTCAGCCGCCGACGTGGATACCGGGCCGGCGGGTGGGGTCCGGCTCGGTCTTGCGGATGATCTCCCGGACCACCGGCGGGGTGTCGCCGCGGCCGAGGATCAGGTAGCGCAGCAGGTGCGCGATCGGGTTGCCCTCGGACCACTCGAAGTGGCAGTGCGGGCGGACCCCCGTGGCGTCCCGCAGGGCCAGCAGGATGGCCGCGATGGCGTTGGGCGCGGCGGGGCTGTCGGCCCGCAGGATCCGGTATCCGCCGACCTCGACCCCGTGCACCCGCAACACCTCGCTGAACCGCGAGGGGTCGCTGATGTCGATCTCCAGGAAGAGCACGTCGGCGGCGCCGGGCACCGGGTTCATGCCGCGCTGCGCGCGTTCCTTGAGCCGGTACTCCTTCAGCGAGCCGCTCTGCCGCTTGTTGGCGATCAGGTGCAGCCGGCCGTCGTGGGCGATCGAGTCGGCGACGAACCGCCGTGCCGCCTCGTCGAACTCGATCCGCTCGGCGCGCAGTTCGGTGGTGCGGGACACCCGGGAGATCAGCGAGACGGCGACGATGCCGGCGATGAACAGGCCGGAGATCGTGATGCCGTCCGGCTTCTCGATGACGTTCTCGACGAGTGCATAGAGCAGCACCAGGGTGAGCACCGTGAAGCCGATCCCGGCGAACGGGTGCCGCGACCGGTAGGCGGAGATGGTCACCGCGATCGCGCCGGAGACCATCATGGCCAGGATCCCGGTGGCGTACGCGCCGGCCTGGGCGTTGACGTCGGCGCGGAAGGCGACCGTGATGGCGATGCTGATCGCCGTGTAGACCAGCACCACCGGCCGGACCGCACGCCCCCACTCGGGCGCCATGCCGTAGGAGGGCAGGTAGCGGGGCACGATGTTGATCAGGCCGGCCATCGCCGAGGCGCCGGCGAACCAGAGGATGAGGATGCTGCTGATGTCGTAGACCGTGCCGAACGCCTCGCCCAGGTGCTCGTGGGCCAGGAAGGCCAGGGCCCGGCCGCTGGCCGCCCCGCCGGGCGCGAACTCGTGCGCCGGGATGAGCACGGTGGTGACGAAGGTGGTGGCGATCAGGTAGACCGACATGATCAGCGCGGCGGTGGTGAGCAGCTTGCGGGTGTTGCGGATCCGGGCCGCCAACCGGTGCTCGGCGTCGACGCCGTCGCTCTTGACCAGCGGCATCATGCTCACCCCGGTCTCGAAGCCGGAGAGGCCCAGCACCAGCAGCGGGAACGCGAGCACGCTGGTGGCCAGCACGTCGCCCGCGCCGCCGACCTGGGTCAGCCGGTCGGTCCAGCCGGTGAGCGTCTCCGGGTCGGCGGCGACCTCGGCCAGGCCGGCGACCACGATCACCGCGTTCAGGCCGAGGAAGACCGCCACCAGGGGGATGGCGACCTGCACCGCCTCGCTGAACCCCAGCAGGAACACCCCGCCGAGAATGAGCAGCAGCACCACGGTCACCACCACGGCGGCCGTGGTGCCGTGCGGGAACGACTCGGGCAGGACCGGGTTCTCCAGCAGGTGCACGGTGGCGTCGGCGGCGGAGAGCGTGATCGTGATGATCCACGAGGTGGCCACGAAGCCGAGCAGCACCAGCACGAAGATCTTGCCCCGCCAGAACGGCAGCAGCCGTTCCAGCATGGCGACCGAGCCCTGCCCGTGCGGGCTCTCCCGGGCGACCCGCCGGTACATCGGCAGCATCCCGAACAGCGTCAGCGCGACGATCAGCAGGGTCGCGAGCGGGCTCAGCGCGCCGGCCGCCACCGCCGCGATGCCCGGCAGGTAGGAGAGGGTGGAGAAGTAGTCCACACCGGTCAGGCACATCACCCGCCACCAGGGATGACCCTTCGACTGGTGCTCGCGGGTCTCCGGGCCCTCCGGCTGCACCCGGTGCTGGAACAGCCAGCGGGCGAACCCGCCGGTCGGTTGGGCCCGCCGCACCGGGCTCTCCACGCGCTCGGGCAGCGTCGCCGGGCCGCGCCGGGCGCGATCGCCGCGCTCGGGGTCGCGAGCGTCGCGCAGCGCCCGGTCCGCGGGGGTCGACTGCGCCTGGTGGCGGCGCCCCCGCCCCCGCCGGGGCTGCGCCCCGTCCCGTGCCTCCGCCATGTGCACCCCTTCAGGCCCTGACCCGACGGTAGGCGGTACCCGGGGCGCGGCCCGGCGGAACCGGGCAAGCGGAAGAAAGATGATCAGGGTGGGGTGGCCAGGGCGTCGCGCAGCGCTTCCGGGTCGGTCACCGTCACCGTGACGGCCGGGTGGCGTGGCCACGGGCCGGGGACGAGCGCCGGCACCGGAGTGGCGAACCGGAGGCAGACCCCGGCGGCCACGCCGGTGCCGAAGGTGACCCCACCGTCGGCGAGGGACAGGTGCGGCCCGACCACCCGCCACCAGCGGTACGGGCCGCCCAGCTCGACCCCGCTCACGTTGCTGCGGGCGGTACGCAGCCGCCAGGGACCGAACCGCACGGTCAGCTCGTCCGGGCCCAGCTCGACCCGGGCGGTCTCCGGCCGCACCCCGAGCAGGGCCAGCGGCAGCCGGAACGCCGGGTCGAAGCGGAAGGCGAAGCGGCGGACCGACCCGGTGTGCGGCATGGCCGCCGGGTACCCGGTCGGGCCGGACCGACACCCGTCCGCGCCCTCAGTCCGGGCCGCTCAACCGCCGGCCGGGACCGGGCGACGCCCCCCGACGCCGCCCGGTCCGGTGGATCCCTCGGGTCATCCGCGCAGCCCGAGCCGGCCGGCCAGCCAGGCGAGCCGGTCGTCCCGGGTGCGCGCGGCGCCCAGGTCGTGCTCCTCCTCCGGGTAGAGCGACACCGTGGCCCGGGGCGCCGCGGCGGCGAAGGCGGCGCGGGTCTCCGCGCCGACGAACCGGTCCGCGCCGGCGAACTGGAAGTAGGCCCCGGCGCCCAGCCGCCCCACGAGGTCCACCGGGTCCAGGCCGGCGAAGACCGCCCGGTACGCCTCCTTCTCCCCCGCCGGCAGCTGGAGCCAGTAGCGGTCGAACCAGTTGGCCCAGGTCGCGTCCGGCGCGAGCAGCACGGCGCTGCGCAGCCCCGGCTCGCGGGCGGTCAGGTCGACGGCGTACATGGCGCCGTAGTCGTGGCCGACCACCGCGGTGCGGGCCCGGTCCACCCCCGGCTCGGCGAGCAGCCGCCGGTACGCCGCCCGGACCCCGTCGAGCTGGGCCGTGACGGCGCCCCGGTCCCGGGCGTCGCCGACCGGGTCACCCGCCCACGGAAAGGTGAGCTGCGGCAGCACCGACACCACGCCGCGCCCGGCCAGGGCGGTGGCCTCGGCCAGGAACTCGCCGCGGTCCTGGTTGGCCCGGCCGGGCTCGAACCAGTGCAGGTCCAGCACCCCGGCCAGCCCGCCCCCGGCGCGCTGCGGCCGGACCAGCCAGGCCCGGACGGCCGGCTGCCCGGCGACCGGGATCTCGATGTCGCGGACCACCGTGGGCGCCGCGTGGCCCGCGGCCGCCGGCTCGGCGGGCGCCTCCGCCTGGGCGCTGCCGCCGCCGGCGAGCGCGCCGGTGACCAGCAGCGCGGCCACGGACACGAGGGCGGGCAGACGTCGCATGTGCCACCTCCATAAGTTTTTAAAGCCGCTTTACAACTGACGACGCTAGGATGGCGGGCGGCGATCGGTCAAGTGCGGGAGGACCGCGGACGTGTCGGCAACCCGACGAGGGAGGAGACGCGGATGAGCGCGGTGCCACCCCTGGAACCCGCGCTGCGCCTGGCCATCACGCTGCTGCACAGCTCCTGGGTGCTCCAGGACCCGGTCGACCAGCTCTCCGTGGCGCGGCTGCGCGCCGCCGCCCGGGACCCCGGCCTCGCCGAGGTCACCGCACCGCTCACCGAGGCCGACCTGCCCCGACTGCGCGACCTGCGCGACCGGCTCCACGCGGTCTTCGCCGCGCCCGACCCGGCCGCCCGGGTGGCCACGCTCAACGAGGTGCTCGCCGGGGTCAGCGCCGGCACCGTGGTCGAGCCCGGGCCCGACGGCACGCTGCGGCTCACCCCGCTGCCCCGGCCCGGCCCGGTCGGACCGTTCGCCGCCCTCGTCACCGGGGCCCTGGCCCGGGCCGCGGCGACCGGCGGGACGGAACGGTTCGGCGTCTGCGCGGCCGACGGATGCGACGCGCCCTACCTGGACCGGACCCGCGCCGGCCGGCAGCGCTACTGCTGCGAGCTGTGCAACAACCGGGCCGCCGCGGCCGCGTACCGGGGGCGGACCCGGCGCGGCTGACCGGTCACGCCAGGGCGGCCCTCCAGCGGTCCACCCCCGCGTCCAGCAGCGCGGCCGTGGCCCGCCAGTACGCCCCGTCCTCGGCGTGGATCCGCGCCCAGAGCTGCACCCCGTCGCGGGCGCCCGCCGTCAGCAGGTCGACCATGGCCCGGGCCCGGCGACCGAGCAGCGCGGCCAGCGCCGGCCGCTGAGCCGCAGACCAGCTCCGCGCCGTCGGGGGCGATGGCCGTCTGCCAGCTCGCGCCGGGCGGGGGCGTGAAGGACGCCGTCGCGCGGTGCAGATCGGCCAGGAACGCGCCGATCGAGGCCAGCTCGTCGAGGGAGTACGTGCCGGCCGGGTCGCCCAGCTCCCCCGGGACGTACTCCAGCGCCTGCCGGCCCCGGTCGTCCCGGCCGAGCGGCCGGGGCGCGCCGCGGAAGCCCACCGCGTGCAGGTGGCCGAGCAGGGCGTCGACGCTCGCGGTCCACGGGCCGGCCGGACGCCGGACGGTGTCGCCGACCCGGACCACCCCGGCCGTCACGTTGCCGGGGAGCGCCTCTTCCACCGGCCCATCCTCGCACCACCGACGGCGTCCCCGCGTCCCGCGCCCGACGGGGGCGGGACGCGGGGACCCCCCGTCCCGGCTACTGCAGGAACGCCCCGAGGGGCGACAGCAGCAGCCGGCCGAGCAGTGCGGCGTTGTCGTCCAGCCGCATCCGCTCACACTCGCGGGCCTCCGGGTCGTGCCGGCAGCGCCAGATCTTCTGCGCGTTGCGCCAGGCCACGTTCCGGGTGTACTCGACCAGCTCGCCCTGGTACCAGTCGTCGATGTCGCCGTTCACCATGTCGATCATCAGCTGCCAGTGGTCCAGGTAGCCGCGGCGCAGCTCCGGGATCCGCTCGGCGAAGATCTTGTTGATCTCCAGGTAGTCGTGGTGCTGGTCACTGCTGTCGACCGGCTCGGACTCCAGGCTGTCGAAGGTGGTCACCAGCGCGAACGGCAGGTCGTAGTTGATGTGGGCGTTCACCCCGGCGGCGGCCGACGGCAGCGGCCGGGCGTCCGGGCCGCGCATCCGCCGGAACAGGCACGACCAGGCCTTCGGCGTGCTCGGGTGCGAGTCCGTCCAGAACCGCAGCGCGTCGAAGTAACGGGCCGCGAACTCCACGTCGAGCCGGGCCAGGAAGGTCGGGTCCCTGAAGCGGTCGTCGTACAGGCCGTCGAGGACCGTGGAGGTGATGACCAGGTAGAGCTTGTTGAAATCGGCGAGCGGGCAGCTCTCCTCCAGCGGAGGCAGCCGGACCAGCAGGTCCTGGAGCTTGGTGAGGTGGTCGACGACCGCCGGCACGTCGGCGGGGTGGTCGGCGAGCAGCCCGACGATGTCGTGGTGCACGGGACCCCAGACCGGTTCGGTCATCTCTCCTCCACAGTGGTCGGCGCCCCCACGACGCCACCCGGTGACGCTGGACAGCCTTCCAGCCGGCGTACGGCGGCCGGATCAGTAGAACGACGTATTGCCGACGCGCGGCTACTCGGCCCGGTTGCGCAGGAAGATCGCGCTGGCCTGCACCCGGGTGCGGACCTGGAGCTTGTCGAAGATGTGCGACACGTGCACGCCGATGGTCCGCTCGCTGATGAACAGCCGCTGGCCGATCTCCCGGTTGGTCAGCCCCTCGGCGACCGCCGCGAGCACCTCCCGCTCCCGGGCCGTGAGCACCACCAGCTCGTCCACCGTGGGCGCGGCCGGCTCGGCGGCCCGGGGCCGGGGCGCCGGACGCGCGGCGGCCGTGCCCTCGTCCAGGGCGACCCGGGCCCGCCCGGCCAGGGTGCGGATCTCCTCGCTCAGCGGCAGGGCACCGAGCGACTGGGCCGTCCGGTGGGCCTGTCGCAGCAGCTTGCCGGCGGTGGCGACCCGGCTGCGCCGGGCCAGCAGCGCCTCGGCCTGCCGCAGCCGCGAGTAGGCCGCCGGGTAGGGGTGGTTGCGCCGGTCCCACTCGGTGGCCGCGCGGGCCCACAGCTCGGGGTCGCCCCGGCCGTCGTCCAGCCGGCTCAGCTCGGCGGCGCAGAGGGCCAGGAACGCGTCGGCGACGTAGCGCACGGGGGCGCCCGCCTTGCCGCTCTTGGCGGCCACCCGGTCGACCACCCCGCGCAGCCGGCGGACCGCGTTCGGGTCCACCTCGACCGTCCGGCTGGCCGACGCCTCCGCCTCCGCGCGCAGCCCGTGCCAGGCCAGCGTGGCCAGCACGATGACGTCGTCGGAGCGGCTCTCGGTCAGGCCCCGCTGGACCGCCTGCCGGGCCAGGTCGTGGCGACCCTGCCACATGGCCAGCCCGGCCCGCAGGATGAGCATCGGCAGCACGTGCCGGGCCCCGCCGCCGGCCAGCACCGTGGCGACCGCCTCCAGGTCACGGTCGGAGGCCTCGACGTCGCCGTAGCCGACGGAGAGCCGGCACCGGGCGAGCAGCAGCTCGACCGCGTCGGCGCCGGACGGGCGGTGCCGCAGCGCGGCCGCCACCACCTTCTCGGCCTCGGCCCACTGCCCCACCCGGAACAGCCCGTTGGTGGCGATGGCCAGCAGCCGGGTCTCCCAGGTGCGGCCGAGCCCCAGCTCGGCGACCCGCTCGGCGCCCCGGCGGGCCACCACCACGCCCTCCTCGAGGATGTTCAGCGGCCCGGTGAGCAGCTCGGCCAGGTGCAGGTACGCGCAGGCAACGTCCTCCGGCCGGCCGGAGCGCTCGGCGGTGTCCAGCGCCTCCCGCATGACGGCGAGCCCGGCGTCCGGGTCCTCCAGGTAGGCCTCGCTGAACCCGAGCGCGGCGCTGGCCAGCACCACCTCCGAGGCGGTGCCCTCGACGTCGGCGGCGAGCCGGAGCGCCTCGCGGGCCTGGTCGCCGGCCTCCGCGTAGCGGCCCAGATGCAGCAGCAGCTCGGCCAGGTGGGCGGCGGCGGTGGCCCGCTCCCGGGGCGTGCAGTCGTCCGCGGCGAGCACCCGCCGGTATTCGGCCTCGGCCGGGGCGGACCGGCCGGCGGCGGCCAGGTAGCGGGCCCGCCGGATGTGCAGGGCGCAGGTGGGCGGGCCGGCCGGGTCCGCGGCCAGCTCCTCCAGCAGGGCCAGCGCGCGGGCGTGCTCACCGCAGTGGTGCGCCGACTCGGCCGCGTGGGTCAGCAGCTCGGCTCGGTCGACCTCGGCCGGCTCGGGCCGGCCGCCGTCGGGCAGCACGGCGGGCGGGGTGGTGGCCAGGCTCAGGGCCGCCGACCAGTGGCGGTGCGCCTCCGCGTAGCCGTGCAGCCGCTCGGCCTCGCGGGCGGCGGCCATCGCGGCCGGCAGGGCCCGGGCCGGCTCGCCGGCCAGCCGCCAGTGGTGGGCCAGCCGGGCCTGGTGCAGCTCGGCCGTGGCCGAGGTCAACGTCTCGGCGTAGCGGCGGTGCAGCGCGGCCCGCTCGGCGGGGAGCAGCTCGTGCGCCAGCACCTCGGCGACCAGGCGGTGCCGGAGCCGGTAGCCGTCGTCGGCGCCGACCAGCAGCCGGTGCGCCACCGCCTCCCGGACCGCCTCGATCAGCTGGTCCTCGGGCAGCCGGACGACCTGGGCCAGCAGCCAGTGCTCGACCGGTTCGACCCCGGCGGCGACCGCGTGCACCACGGCGTGCGCGGGCTGCGGCAGCGCGTCGACCCGGGCCAGGAAGACCTCGCGCAGCGTGTCGGAGAGGCCGTCGTGGCCGTCGCGGAGGTCGCGGGCCAGCTCCTCCACCACGAACGGGTTGCCGCCGCTGCGCTGCCACATCTGGTCGGCGGCGTCGGGGGCCAGCGGCGCGCCCACGATCGCGGCGGCCAGCTCGTCGGTGCCGGCCCGCTCCAGCGGCGCCAGGTCGACCACCCGGACCGAGCGCAGCCGGCGCAGCTCGGTGAGCACCCGGCGCAGCGGGTGCGCGCCCTGCAACGACTCGGCCCGGATCGCGGCGAGCACCGACAGCTGGAGGTCGCCGAGGCCGGCGAGCAGGTACAGCAGGAGCTGGCGGGTGCTGCGGTCGACCCACTGGAGGTCGTCGAGGACCAGCACCAGCGGCCGCCCGCCGGCGACCAGGTGCAGGCCGCGCGACACCCGCTCCAGCAGCGCGCCGGCGCCGTCCGGGCCGGGGGTCTCCTCGTCGAAGACCTGGAGCAGCCCGCGGACCGCGGAGGAGGTGCGGGCCTCGGTCAGGTCGGCGTCGAGGCGGCGCAGCGCCTGGCGCAGCGGGTGCAGCGGCGAGGCGTCGCCGATGTCGAGGCAGACGCCCGTGAGGACCAGCGCCCCCGCGTCCCGCAGTCGCTCGCCGACCTCGGTGAGCAGCCGGGTCTTGCCCACGCCGCTCTCACCGGTGAGGAACACCGCCGCGGTCTGACCGGGGGCGACGTCGTCGAGCAGGGCCGACCGCAGCGCTCCCACCGTGTCGGCACGGCCGACGAGCGGCGCAGTGTCCACATCGCTGGCCATGCCCCGCAGCCTAGTCACAGGTTCCCGCACCGTTCTACGGGCTCAACGCCCTTGTGGTACTCCTCGCGTCGACATTACGACTAATGGTTGCGGGTGGTCGACATACGTCGTCCTACCGATCCCCCGAGGACCCGGTGGTGAAAGTCTCCGGTGGTCGTCAGGCACCGGACCGGGGAAAGGGTGGGTGCGATGCTGATCACCACGCCCGTGGGGAGTCGGGAAGCGGTCACCGGGGCCCGCTGGCCCGTGCCGGAGGAACGGCGCACGGTCACCGTCCTCTTCGCCGACATCGTCGGGTCGACCGGTCTCGTCGAGCGGCTCGACCCGGAGGACGTGCGGGCGCTGCAGCAGGCCTACTTCGGCACGGTGGCCGCGGTGCTCCACCGGTGGCACGGCGTCGTGGAGAAGTACGTCGGCGACGCGGTGATGGCACTGTTCGGGGCGCACGACTCGGACGGCTTCGACGCCTACCGGGCGGTACGCGCCGGACTGGAGATCCAGGACGCGCTGGACCGGCGGCTGCCGGCAGGCACCCGGCTGCGGGTCCGGGTCGGCGTGGCCACCGGCGAGGTGCTGGTCGACCTGGCCGCCACCCGGGACGGCGGGCACGGCGCGGCCAGCGGCGCGGTGATCACCACGGCGGCCCGCCTGCAGGAGCACGCCCCGCCCGGCGGGGTGGTGCTGTGCGCGGCCACCCGGCGGGCCGTCGCGGGCCTGGTCGAGCAGCGCCCGCTCACCGCCCTGGCGGTGGCCGGCCGGGCGGCGCCGCTGGACGTCTGGCGGGTGACCGGGGTGGCCCGGCGCCGGCCGGCCCGGCACCACGCCCCGCTGGTCGGCCGCCGCCGCGAGCTGGCCACGGCCGGCGACGAGATCGTGCGGGCCGTGCGGGAGCGGCGTCCACGCTGGATCTCGCTGGTCGGCCCGGCGGGCAGCGGGCGCAGCCGGCTCCTGCACGAGCTGGTCCGCGCGGTGTCGACCGTGGACGGCGTCGCGGTGCGCTGGTGTGTGGCGCACTGCCCGCCGTTCCCGGACGGCGAGCTGGCGCCGCTGGCGGACCTGGTCCGCGGCCTCGCCGGGCTCCGCGACGGCCAGTCGCCGGAGGCCGTACGCCGGCGGCTGGGCAACACCCTGGACGGGCTGCCGGCGGCCCGGCGCGCTGCGGCGGCGCACGCGCTGGCCGCGTTCCTGGCCGCACCGGCCGACCCGGCGGCCGCCGCGCGCGGCGCCGAGGTGTGCGGAGAGCTCCTGCTGGACCTGGCCGGCGGCCAGCCGGTGGTGGTGGCGGTGGACGACCTGGACCGGGCCGCGCCGGCGCTGAACCGGTTCCTGCACCGGCTGTTCGCCGCGGCCACCGAACGGAGCCTGCCGCTCGCCGTGCTGGCCACGCACGGTCCGCGCTGGGCCGACCTGCTGCCCGGGGCGGCCGGCCGGCGGCGCCGGGTGCCGCTGCCCGCGCTGGGCACCGTCGACACCGGACGGCTGCTGCGGCACCTGCTCGACCGGGCCGGCCGGCCCACGGCGCCGGCCGCGGAGCTGCTCCCGCTGGTCGTCGGCAACCCGGGCGCCGCGGCGGCGTACGTCGCCACGCTCGGCGCCGACGCCGAGCCGGCCGGGGTGCCCGAGCCGGTCCGCCGGCTGGTCGACGCCCGGCTGGACCGGCTGGACGGGGAGCGGCGGGCCGTGTTGATGGCGGTCGCCGCCCGGGATGTGGACGTTCCGGCCGCCACGCTGGCGCGGATGCTCGGCTGGCCGGCCGGGCGCGCCGAGCCGGTGCTGCGTGCGCTGGTCGACGCGGGCCTGCTGCGCCGGACCACCACCGGCGGGTACGCGGTCGCCGAGCCGGCCGTGGCCCGGGTGGCCGCGCACCGGCTGCCCCGCGCCGTGCGGGCGGAGTTCGCCCGCCGGCTGCGGGACGCCGGGCCGGTCGGGGCGATCCGCCCGGCCGCCGGCGGGGTCACCACCGGCCGGGCCGCGTGCCCGGCCGGGGTGGGGCTCCGGTCGGGTGGAGGGGCCCGACCGGCGCCGGTCCCCGGTGCGGACGGCCGGACGCCGGATGTGCCGGCGGACGGCCCGACGCCGGGTGTGGCCGCCGGGGACGGCCCGACGCCCGGCACGACCGCGGGGGGCTGCCCGACGCCGGGTGTGGCCGCGGGGGACGGCCCGACGCCCGGCACGGTCGCGGTAGGTACCCCGACGCCGGGTGTGGCGGCGGGGGGCGGCGCGGCGGCGGGAACCGGCGCGCCGGCCAGCGGGCGGACGGCCAGCCGGCGGACCGTCGCCGTCCGCAGAGGACGGGTCGGCGGCGCGGCGGGCCGGCCGGCGGCGGTGCCGGGGGGCGCCTCCGCCGGGTCCCCTGCCCGGGGCGCTCTCCCGGCGGTCCGGTCCGGCGGCAACCGGCCGGGCCGGGCGGTGCGGGCCCGGCTCGGGGTGTTCCCGGGGCTCCGGGACCCGTTACCCGGCGGCCCGCCGCGCGAGCCGGCGGGCCGGGTGGGGGCGGTGGGCGGGCAACCGCCGGCCGTCGGGCCGCCGCGTCCGCGCCGGACCGGCCGGGAGCGGCCGGTGGGGGCGTCCGCCCGGGCCGGGCTGACCTCGGCCGGCGGCGTGCGGGGGCTCGCCGCGTGAGACGACGTCCGGGCCGGAGCGGGCACGGGGCCACTCCGACCCGGACGTCGTCCCCGGGGCGGCCGGACCGGGGCCGGTCCCGGGGGGGGTCAGCGGTCGGCGAGGAACGCCAGGACCCGGTCCCAGGTGAGGGCGGCGGCCGGCGCGTCGTGATCGGGCGTGCCGGGGTCGGTGTAGAGGTGCCCGGGGCCCGGGTAGCGGTACACGGTCAGCTCGGCGCCGGCCGCGGTCATCGCCCGCTGCCAGTCGTCCACCTCGTCCTGCGTCTCGTAGTCGTCGGGGTCGGCGAGGTGCAGCTGCACCGGCAGGCCGGAGCGTACCGAGGCGGGATCGCCGCCGGTGCCGTGCAGCAGGAGCAGCGCGGCGGCCTCCGGCCGCTCGGCGAGCAGCGCCCCGGCGACGCCCGCGCCCATGGAGAAGCCGGCCAGCACCGTGTCCGCGGGCAGTCCGGCCGCCGCCGCGCGGGCCCGGTCGAGGACCACGTCCCGGCCGATCTTCTCCAACAGCGCGAAGCCGGCGTCGACGGTGTCGGCGGCCGGCACCTCGTACAGGTCGGGGGTGGTCACCTCGTGCCCGGCGGCGCGGAACCGGTCGGCGGCGGCCAGCACGGCGGGGCGCAGCCCGTAGACCGAGTGCAGGAGCAGGATGTGTGCCATCGGCCCATCCTGCCGCAGCGCGGCGGGCGGACGGGCCGGCACGCCGGTCAGTCGCGGGCGATGGTGCGGCTGCGGCCGCGGAACTCGGCGACGACCTCGTCGTCCCGCCACACCGTGACGTCGTAGATGCCGCTGCGGCCGTAGCGGACCCGCTCGGTGGCCCGGGCCTCCAGCAGGTCGCCCTCGCGGACCGGGCGGAGGAAGCTGATCTCGCCGCCGGCGGCCACGGTGGCCGGGCCGTGGCTGTTGCAGGCCAGCGCGAACGCGGTGTCGGCGAGCAGGAAGACGAAGCCGCCGTGGCCGATGGCGTGGCCGTTCAGCATGGCCGGGGTGACCCGCATCCGGGCCACCGCCGCGCCGTCGCCGGCCGACACCAGCTCGATGCCGAGCCCCTTGGACGCCACGTCGGCGTCGAACATGTCGTGGGCCGCGGTGCGGCCGTCCTCGCCCGCCACGTCAGTTGCCCCGCCGCTGGTCGACGATCCGGCGCATCTTGCCCATCGAGCGCTCCACCCCGTCGGGTTCGATGACCTGGACCGCCACGCTCACCCCGATGGTGTTCTTGACCTGCTCGACCAGGACGGCGCCGGCCCGCTCGGCCTCGTCGGCGGCCACCCCGGCCCGCCGCTCCACCTTCACGGTGAGGGTGTCCATCCGGCCCTGCCGGTCCAGCACGCACTGGAAGTGCGGCGACAGCGCGGGCGTACGCAGGATCAGCTCCTCGATCTGGGTCGGGAAGACGTTGACCCCGCGCACGATCATCATGTCGTCGGTCCGGCCGGTGATCTTCTCGATCCGGCGCATGCTGCGCGCCGTGCCGGGCAGCAGCCGGGTGAGGTCGCGGGTGCGGTAGCGGACCACCGGCATGGCCTCCTTGGTGAGGGAGGTGAGCACCAGCTCGCCCCGCTCGCCGTCGGGCAGCACCTCGCCGGTGACCGGGTCGATGATCTCCGGGTAGAAGTGGTCCTCCCACAGGTGCAGGCCGTCCTTGGTCTCCACGCACTCGACCGCCACCCCGGGGCCCATCACCTCGGAGAGGCCGTAGATGTCCACGGCGTGCATGTCGAGGCGCTGCTCCATCTCCCGGCGCATGTCCTCGGTCCACGGCTCGGCGCCGAAGATGCCGACCTGGAGCGACGTGGACCTCGGGTCGAGGCCCTGGCGCTCCATCTCGTCGACGATGGCCAGCATGTAGCTGGGGGTGACCATGATGACCTCGGGCTCGAAGTCGCGGATCAGCATGACCTGCCGCTCGGTCATCCCGCCGGAGACGGGGATGACCGTGCAGCCCAGCTCCTCGGCGCCGTAGTGCGCGCCGAGCCCGCCGGTGAACAGCCCGTAGCCGTACGCCACGTGGACCCGGTCGCCCGGGCGGCCGCCGGAGGCCCGGATCGAGCGGGCCATCAGCTTCGCCCAGGTGTCGAGGTCGGCGCGGGTGTAGCCGACGACGGTGGGCCGCCCGGTGGTGCCGGAGGAGGCGTGCAGCCGGGCGACCCGCTCCCGGGGCACCGCGAACATGCCGAACGGGTAGTTCTCCCGCAGCTCGGCCTTGCCGGTGAACGGGAAGCGGGCCAGGTCGCCCAGCTCGCGCAGGTCGTCGGGGTGCGCGCCGGCCGCCTCGAAGGCCTGCCGGTAGTGCGGCACGTTGTCGTACGCGTGCCGCAGCGACCAGCGCAGCCGGTCGAGTTGCAGCGCCCGCAGCTCGTCGACGCCGGCCCGCTCGACGGGTTCCAGCTCGTCCGGACGAGGGGTGCGGTCCTGCACGGTGGCCTCCTGCGCGACGGGTGCGCCGGCGCCGCGTCACGCCGGGCGGGTGCGATCACCGTACGCCCGTACGGCCCGTCCTGCCAGGTCAGCGGCGTCGGCATAGCCGGTCGCCGATGCAGTGGGAGGAGATTCGGCCGCGCCGGGGGTGTCGGTGCTCAGCGGGCGGCGGGCAGCCGGTGCAGCGCGTCGACCAGCGGGGCCAGCTCGGGGGTGCGCTCGGCCTCGGCGAGCGCGTCGGCGAGCACCCGGTCGTGGGTGGGGCGGGCCCGGCCGAGCAGCTCCGAGCCGGCCGCGGTCAGCTCGGTGTAGATGCCGCGCCGGTCGTCCGCGCAGAGCACGCGGGTGAGCAGGCCGCGCTCCTCCAGCCGGGTGACCAGGCGGGTGGTGGCGCTGCCGGAGAGCGCGGCGGCGCGGGCGAGCTGCCGCATCCGCATGTGCCAGCCGTCCTGCCGGGAGAGCGCGTCGAGCACCGTGTACTCCACGACGGAGAGGTCGTGCTCGCCCTGGAGGGCGCGCTCCAGCGCGGTCTCGATGAGGCCGTGCAGCGCGGCGAGAGTGCGCCAGCCCTGCGCGCGGATCTCCACCGCGTCGTCGGCGATCCCCATGACGCCCCCTCTGGTGTGACCTGGACGGCCCCAGGCTACCACCCTTGCGCCGGTATACGGCGCGTGCAACTATCTTCGTTGTCGGCGCGGGTAGTTGCACGCGCCTTTTGTTTCGAACGCATGGATTGGGTACGGCATGGCACAGCGCACCTCGGCCCTCCCCGGCGGCCTGATCGCCCTGGCGATCGGGGCGTTCGGCATCGGGCTGACCGAGTTCGTGATCATGGGGCTGCTCCCCCAGGTCGCCGCCGACTTCGCGGTCAGCGAGTCGGTGGCCGGCTGGTTGATCTCCGGCTACGCCCTCAGCGTCGCGGTCGGCGGGGTGGCGCTCACCGCCGCCGTCACCCGGCTGCGCCGCAAGCCGGTGCTGCTCGGCCTCATGGTGCTCTTCATCGCCGGCAACCTGCTCTCGGCGCTGGCCGGCGACTACGGCACCATGCTGGCCGGCCGGATCGTCGCGGCACTCTGCCACGGCGCGTTCTTCGGCATCGGCGCGGTCGTGGCGGCCGGCCTGGTCGCGCCGGCCCGCCGGGCGGGCGCGATCGCCATGATGTTCGCCGGCCTCACGATCGCCAACGTCCTCGGCGTGCCGTTCGGCACCCTCCTCGGCCAGCACCTCGGCTGGCGCGCCACGTTCTGGGCGATCACCGCCATCGGGCTGGTCGCGCTGGTCGGCCTCGCCGTCCTGGTGCCCGGCCGCGGTCCGGCGACCGACGCCGCGCCGACCGGCGGGCTGCGCGGCGAGCTGCGGGCCTTCACCCACGCCCAGGTCTGGTTCTCGCTCGTGGTCACCGTGCTCGGCTTCGGCGGCATGTTCGGCGCGTTCACCTACATCGCGTACACGCTCACCGAGGTGAGCGGCTTCGCGGCCGGCACCGTGCCGTGGCTGCTGGTGCTCTTCGGGGTCGGGCTGTTCGCCGGCAACCTGGCCGGCGGCCGGGCCGCCGACGTGTCGCTGTCCCGGACCCTGGTCACCGTGCTGGCGGTGCTCACCCTGGTGCTGGTCGGCTTCGCGCTGACCGCCGGCAACCCGGCGCTGACCGTGGTCGCGCTGGTGCTGATGGGCGCGTTCGGCTTCGCCACCGTGCCGCCGCTCCAGATGCGGATCATGAAGTACGCCCGCCGGGCCCCGACCCTGGCCTCCGGGGCGAACATCGCCGCGTTCAACGTCGGCAACGCGCTCGGCGCCTGGCTCGGCGGCCTGACCATCGACGCCGGCCTCGGCTTCACCGCCCCGATCTGGGCCGGCGCCGGGCTCACCCTGCTCGGCCTCGCGGTGCTGCTGGTGGCCGAGCGGCGTGCCCGGCGTACCCCGGGCGACGCCGCGGCCACCCACGAGCTGGCCGACGTCGCGGCCTGACCGGCCCACCCCGGCCGGTCCCGACCGGCGGGCGCGGCCGCGGACGAGGCCGGCTGAGGGACGGCGTTATGCTCGGGCGGAACCGGCGGTGGGGCCCGCCGTCCCGGCAACGGCCGGGAGAACCGCGACCCGCTCGCCAACGGTCCCTGCCAGTGCTGCGCGTCCTGGTGGGAGGCACCGTGACCGGACCGTCCGAGTTCCGCGTCGACCCCGACGTCGACCTGCGCGTCCCCGCCGACCGGCGGGAGCTGCCCGCCCACCCGGCGGCGGTGCTCGGGGTCATCGCCGCCGGCGGGGTGCTCGGCGCGCTGGGCCGGGCCGGGCTCCAGGCCGCGTTCCCGCACCCGCCCACCGGCTTCCCGTGGGCCACCTTCGGCATCAACCTCACCGGCTGCCTGCTGATCGGCGCGCTCATGGCGGTGCTCACCGCCCGCCCGGCCGGGCCGCTGGTCCGGCCGTTCCTCGGCGTCGGCGTGCTCGGCGGCTTCACCACCTTCTCCACGTACGCCGTGGACGCCCAGCGGGCGATCGCCGCCGGGGCGCCGGGCACCGCGCTCGCGTACGTGGCGGCAACCCTGGCCGGGGCGTTGCTGGCGGTCGCGGCCGGGGACGCGGTGGCCGGCCGGGTGCTGGCCCGGGCGCGGGGCGGGGCGGGCCGGTGACCGTCCTGCTGATCGCGCTCGGGGCGGCGGTGGGCGCGCCGCTGCGCTACCTGACCGACCGGGCCGTGCAGGCCCGGCACGGCTCCCCGTTCCCCTGGGGCACGCTGACGGTCAACGTGGTCGGGTCGCTGGTGCTCGGCGCGGTGGCCGCCGTGCCCGCCTCCCCCGCGGTGACCGCCCTGCTCGGCACCGGCTTCTGCGGCGCGCTGACCACCTGGTCCACCCTGAGCTACGAGACCCTGCGGCTGCACCGCGGCGGCCATCGCGGCCACGCCCTGGCCAACGTGCTGGGCAGCATCGCGGCCGGCCTCGCCGCGGCCACCCTCGGCTACGTGCTGGCCCGCGCCGTCACCGGCTGATCCGCCGGACCCGCACATCACCCCCGAGCCGAGACGGCGGCAGTCGCCGGGTGGGTCGCGGCAGGCGCCCGCCCGGTCGCGGCAGGCGCCGAAGCGGGATCGGCGGCGAGCCCCACCACCGCTCCGACCACGAAGACCGCCGGCGGCCGGACCTCGGCGCGGTCGGCGAGCGCGCCGACCTCGTCCAGCCGGCAGCGGGCCGACCACTGCTCCGGGTGTCCGGCGTCGCGGACCACCAGCACCGGCGTCTCCGGCGCCCGCCCATGGGCGAGCAGTTCGGCGGCGATCCGCCCGACGGTGTCCACCGCCATGAGCAGCACCAGCGTGCCCCGGGCCCGGGCCAGCGCGGCCCAGTCCACCAGGGAATCGGGATGCCCGGGCGGCAGGTGCCCGGACACCACGGTGACCTCGTGCGCCACGCCCCGGTGGGTCACCGGCACCCCGGCCAGGGCGGGCGCGGCCACCGCGCTGCTCACCCCCGGCACGAGCACCGTCTCCACCCCGGCCGCGGCACAGGCGAGGACCTCCTCGTGGCCCCGGCCGAAGACGTACGGGTCGCCGCCCTTGAGCCGGACCACCCGGCGCCCGGCGCGGGCGTGCGCGATCAGCGTGTCGTTGATGGTGTCCTGGGCCATCGACGGGCCGCGGGGCACCTTGGCGGCGTCCACCACGAGCACGCCGGGGCGCAGCCGGCGCAGCAGCCCGGCCGGGGCGAGCCGGTCGGCCACCACCACGTCCGCGGCGTCGAGCAGCGCCCGGCCGCGTACGGTGATCAGGTCGTCCGGGCCGGGCCCGCCGCCCACCACGGCCACCTGTCCGGGACGCAGCGCCGGCTCGTCGTGGTGGCCGGCATGGTGGTGGTGATGGTGGTGGCCGTGCCCGTCGGCCGGGTCGTCGGGGTGGTGGTGCGGGGTCTGCGGCCGGCCCACCTTGTCGGCGAACCCGGGCAGCGCCACCCGGTACGCGCAGGTGTCGCAGTTCATCCGGATGTCCCCGCGCAGCGCCTCGGCGTGCCGCTCCAGGACCAGGTCGGCGAGGGGATCACAATCCCCGATCACCTCGGCCATCCGCACGTCCAGTCCGGGATGGTCGGCGGCGAACTCCCGGCTCTGCGCCACGATCCGGTCCGGCAGCACCCCGGCGAAGAGGAAGTACGGGGCGACCACGATCCGCCGGGCGCCGAGCCGCCGCAGCCGCTCCAGCACGGCCGGCACGGACGGCTCGGCGAGCGAGACGAAGCCGGGTTCCACCCCGGCGTAGCCGCGCCCCTCCCAGAGCAGCCGGGCCACCTTGGTCACCTCGGCGTTGGCGTCCGGGTCGGTGGAGCCGCGCCCGACCAGGGCCACCCACGTGCCGGCCCGGTCGGCCCCGTCGAGCGCCGCGTCGATCCGCCGCGCGAGCGTCTCCTGGAGCAGCGGGTGCGGCCCGAGCGGCCGCCCGTAGGCGTACCGCAGGCCGGGGTGGCGCTCCTTCTCCCGGGCGAGGGCGGCGGGGATGTCCCCCTTGCCGTGCCCGGCGGCGGCCAGCACCAGCGGCAGCGCCACGACGGACCGGTGGCCACGGCCGGCGAGCGCGCCGACGGCGTCGGTCAGCGGCGGGCGGGACAGCTCGATGAAGCCGCCCTCGACGTCGGCGACCGCGCCCCGGCGGCGGATCCGTTCCACCAGCGCGGCGAACTGGGCGACGCCGGCGGCGCTGCGGGTGCCGTGCCCGACGATCAGCAGCGGGGTCCGGTCCTTCACTTCTCCTCCAGATACAGCAGGGCGTTGAGGGCGGCGGCGGCCACCGCGGAGCCGCCCTTCTCGCCCACGTTGGACACGGCGGGCAGGCCGCTGGCCCGCAGCGCCGCCTTGGACTCGGCCGCGCCCACGAAGCCGACCGGCAGGCCGACCACCAGGGCCGGGGCCGCGTCGAGCGCGATCAGCTCGACGAGCGCGGTGGGGGCGCAGCCGACCACCCAGACCGCGCCCGGACCCACCCGGTCGGACGCGATCCGCACCGCGGCGGCCGAGCGGGTGATGCTGGCGGCGCGGCCCAGCTCGGCGGCGGCCGGCTCGGCGACCGGGCAGACGATCTCCCGCCCGGCCCGGGTGATGCCGGCCGCGACCATCCACACGTCGGTCACGATCGGCGCGCCGGCCCGCAGCGCGGCCAGCCCGGCGGCCAGGCCGTCCTCGTCGCAGACCAGGTCGGCGACGTAGTCAAGGTCGGCGCTGGCGTGCACCACCCGCTCGGTGACCGCCCGGGTCAGCGGCGGCAGGTGCGACAGGTCGACCCGCCCGCGCAGGATCCGGTAGGACTCCGCCTCGATCGGGTGCACGGTCCGGCTCACGAGCGGATCTCCGTTCGCGACTGCGGGGCTCGCAGACCCGGCTCACTCCTCACGCTCACGAGGCGGCCTGCCCGTAGCGGCGGTCGTGGCCGCGCAGCCGCCAGAGCAGCACGGCGCCGCCCCAGGCGAGGGCGAAGAGGCCCACCACGGCGTAGCCGAGCTGCTCGAAGTGGTCGGCGGTCGAGGCGTACCCGGCCAGGACGGTGACCCCGAGGTGGTCGGCGAGCAGCCCGGCCAGGTAGACGCTGGCGACCAGGCCGCCGACCAGCACGGTCATGGTGGTGGTGGCCAGGTTGTACCAGAGCCGCCGGGCCGGTTGCCGGTACGCCCAGGAGTAGGCGCGGCTCATCAGCAGGCTGTCGGCGGTGTCCATGGCGGACATCCCGGCGGCGAAGAGCAGCGGCAGGGTGAGCAGCGCCAGCACGGGCAGCCCGCCGGCCGCGGCGGTGCTCGCCGACAGCGCCAGCAGGGTCACCTCGCTGGCCGTCTCCAGGCCGAGCCCGAAGAGGAAACCGACCGGGGCCATGTGCCAGGAGGAGCGGACCAGGGTGCGGGCCCGCGCCCCGAGGATCCGGTGCATCAGCCCCCGGTTGAGCAGCAGGAGGTCCAGCTCGGTCTCGTCCAGCGCGCCGGCGCGCAGCCGCCGCCAGAGCCGGGCCAGCCCGGCCAGCACCACCGCGTTGAGGGCCGCCACGAGCAGCAGGAAGCCGGTCGCCGTGACGATCGCGACGGTCGCGCCGACCTCGCGGACGCCGGCCATCCGGTCACCGGTCAGCCGGGTGGAGGCGAGCCCGACCACGAGGGCGAGCAGCAGCACCACGGCGCTGTGCCCGAGGGCGAAGAAGAAGCCGACGCCGACCGGCCGCCGGCCGCGCAGCAGCATGAGCCGGGTGGTGTCGTCGATGGCGGCGATGTGGTCGGCGTCGAAGGCGTGCCGCACCCCCAGCACGTAGGCCAGGGTGCCGGCGCCGGCCAGCCCGCCGGCCGCCGCCGGCTGGTGGTTCCAGTACAGGTAGAGGGTCACGCCGGCCACGTGCAGCGCGGCGACCGCGCACACGATGCCGCCCAGGCGGGCCCGTTCGACGCGGCTCCAGCGGCCGATGGTGGGGACGGCGGTCGGGGTCGAGGTCATCGCTCTCCTCCGGGTTCGGGGTCGACGCGGATCGCGTCCACGGGGCAGATCTCCAGGCATTCGAGGCAGCCGGTGCAGCGGTCGGTGACGCGCAGGCCGGCGGGGGTGGGGCGGATGGCGTGCGTCGGGCAGGTGAGCAGGCAGGCGCCGCAGCCCTGGCAGGCGCCGATGGTCACGACCGCCACCGGTACCCCCGGGGCGTCACCATCCGGCCGGCGACCACCCACGTCTGCGAGCTGCCGACCACCACCACGCTGTACATGTCGACAAGGGCCGGGTCGAGGGTGGCCAGGGTGGCCAGGTGCACCCGCTCGCCGGGGCGGCTGGCGTTGCGCACCACGCCGACCGGGGTGTCCGGCGGGCGGTGCGCCGCGAAGGCGTCCAACGCCGCGCCGAGCTGCCAGTCACGGGTGCGGCTGCGCGGGTTGTAGAGCAGCGCCACCAGGTCGCCGCCGGCCGCGGCGGCGATCCGGCCCGCGATCACCTCCCACGGGGTGTGCAGGTCGGACAGGCTCAGGTAGACGTGGTCGTGCCCCAGCGGCGCCCCGAGCAGCGCGGACGCGGCGAGCCCGGCGGTCACCCCGGGCACACCGACCACGTCGATCCGGTCGTCGGCGTACTCCAGGGCGGGGCTGGCCATCGCGTACACCCCGGCGTCGCCGGAGCCGACCAGAGCGACCGCGTGACCGGCGGTGGCCTCGGCGACGGCGGCCCGGGCCCGCGCCTCCTCCGCGCCGAGCCCGCTGGCCAGCACCCGCGTGCCGGGGCGGAGCAGGCCACGGACCTGGTCGACGTACTGGTCCAGGCCCACCACCACGGCGGCCCGGCGCAGCTCGGCCACCGCCCGCGGGGTGCGCAGGTCGGCCGCGCCCGGGCCGAGGCCGACCAGCGCGAGCCGGCCGCGCGGGGCGTGCCGGGCCACCGCGACGGTGGCCATCGCCGAGGCGGTCTTCGGCACCAGCAGCGTGCCGCCGCCGCGCAGTGCCGAGGCCTCCGCGACGCTCGGCGTGCCGACCGCGGCGCGGACCACCTCGCTGGGGTGCGGCACGTCGACCGCCGCCAGGTCCGCCGCGGGCCACGTCTCCAGGGGCACGCCGTACGCCTCTGCGGCCGCCCGGATGCCCGCCTCGTCGGCCTTGAGGTCCACGCTGGCCAAGCAGCGCAGGCTGGCCGGGCTGAGGCCGGCGTCGGCGAGCGCCCGGCGCAGCAGGTCGGTCACCTCGGCGGCGGGCACACCCCGACTGGACCCGACCCCGGCGACCAGGGACGGCGGCCGGAGCACCACGGTCCGCCCGTCGACCGGGACGATCCGGTCGGTGACCAGGATCCGCCAGCCGTCCGCACCGCCGCCGTCACCAGCGTCGGCGGCACCGTCGTCGACGTCAGGCGTCCCGGCGATGGGCGCCGCGGCGGCCAGCGCTGTGCGCGAGCCGGTCGGCGGGCGCGCAACCTCGACGTGGACGTGCGCGGGCAGGGCGGGCAGCGGCCACGTGGCGTCGGCGACCAGCCGGACCGGCTCGCCGTCGAGGAGCGCCCGGGACACCGCGGCCACCGCGCCCTCCACCGGCCAGCCGAGGGTGTCCAACCCGGGTAGGCCGACCGCGTCGGTGGCGGTGGTGACCACCGGCCGGGCGTCGAGCAGCGCGCCCACCTCGGTGGCGAGGTCGTTGGCGCCGCCGGCGTGCCCGCCGAGCAGGGCCACGGCGTGCCGGGCCGCCTCGTCGACGACCACCACGGCCGGGTCGGTGTGCTTGTCCCCGAGCAGCGGGGCGAGGATGCGGACCACCGCGCCGGTGGCCAGGAAGGCGACCACCGCGTCGCACTCCCGCCAGGCGGCCCGCAGCGCGTCGGCGGCGCTCCCCGCCTCCACGAGCCGGGCGTGCGGCCAGGCCGCGGCGACGGTACGCGCGTGCCGCCGCCCGGCGGCGGTCGCCGCCACGAGTCCGACAATGAGCGGCTCCCTGTCGACGCCTCCGGCGGCGCGGGGGTCCCCTGTGGACAGGTCCGAGGGTGTGGTCACGGGTTCCTCCGGGTGGACGGTCATCGGTGTTCCGCGGTGAGGACGACGACCGGGTTGGTGGCGGCCAGGCGCAGCGAGCCGCCGGGCAGGTCGGCGAGGCGGGCGGCGGCGAGCTGGCAGCCGTCGACCGCGTAGCCGGCGGCGCGCAGCAGGTGCACGGCCGGCGCGACCCGGTCGAGGGCGGCCAGGGTGACCACCACCCGGGGCGGGCGGCGGTCGGCCACCGCGGCGAGCACGTCCACGCCGCCCCCGCCCACGAAGACCGCGTCCGGGTCGGGCAGCCCGGCCAGGGCCGCCGGGGCCGTGCCGGTCACCACCCGGACGTCGACACCGTGGCGGGCGGCGTTGGCCCGGATCGGCGCGTCCGGGTCGCGTTCGACGGCGAGCACCGCCGCGCCGAGCAGCGCGCACTCGATGCCGACCGAGCCGCTGCCCGCGCCGACGTCCCAGACGAGCCGGCCCAGGCGGGGCCGCAGCCGGGCCACCACGAGGGCCCGCACCTCGGCCTTGGTGATCATCGAGTCCCGGTGGGCGTACGCGGACTCGGGCAGCGCCCACCCCCCGGGCGGCGCGGCGGCGGGCTGGTCGTCGGCGCGCATCACGGCCGGCGCGGTCGCCGGGGCGAGGCTGAGCACGACGTGCGGGTCGGTCCAGGCCGTCGCGGCGGCCCCGGCCGGGGTGGTCCAGGTGACCCGCTCGTCGGGGGCGCCGAGGTGCTCGGCGACGACCAGGCGGCGGTCCCAGCCGGCCAGTCCGGCGCCCAGCTCGGCCGCGCCCGCGCCGGGGGCGGTGAGCACCGCGACGGCGGGCAGCGCCCGGCAGGCGTTGAGCGCGGGGCGCGGGTCGCGGCCGTGCGCGGTGACCACGGCGGCGCCGTCCCAGGGCAGCCCGGCGCGGGCGAACGCGGCGGCGACGCTGGAGACCGCGGGCAGCACCCGCAGCGGCAGGCCGGCGGCCCGGAGCCGGCGGACGATGCCGAAGAAGCCGGGGTCGCCGCTGGCCAGCACCACCGCGGGCGTGCCGGCGGCGACGGCGGCGGCGAGCCGGTCCAGGGCGGGGGCGAGCGGGCCGAGGACGACCGTGGGGCAGCCGGGCGGCACGGGCACGGCGGCCAGGTGCCGGGCCGCGCCGACGACCAGCCCGGCGCCGGCCAGCGCCTCGACGAGCGCGGGGTGCGCCGGACGGCCGGCGGCGTCGATGCCCGCCACGAGCACGGTCGGGGTCACGCGGCCCACCGCCCGGAGGAGGCGACCACCCGGTCGCCGGCGAAGTCCACCATGGCCACGTCGACGCTGACCGCGTGCTCGGCGAAGCGGCGCAGCACCGCCCGGACCCGGTGGCAGAGCAGGTCCCCGGCCGGGCCGAGCAGCCCGGCGGCCGCCCACAGCTCGTACGCGTGCCGGCCGGTGTTGGCGGCGGTGACGGCGGCGACCAGGTCCGGGCCGCCGCCGGCCTCGGCGGTGACCGCCCCCAGCAGCGACAGGTCCACCTTGGACCGGGTGTAGTGGGTCATCAGGATGCCGGCGGCGAGCTTGGCCAGCTTGCCGGCCATGCCGACGAAGACCACCCCGGTCATCCCGTCCCCGACGGCCGCCGTGACGGCCGCGCCGGTGAAGTCGCCGACCTCGACGAAGCACACCTCGGGCAGCTCCGGCAGCAGCGCCCGGGCCGCCCGCTCGGTCCGCCCGCCGGTGCAGAGCACCACGGTCCGCTCCCCCTGGGCGGCCATCACGTGCACGGCCTGCACCACGCTGGCCCGCCAGGAGGCGGTGGAGAACGGCCGGACGATCCCGGTGGTGCCGAGGATGGAGATGCCGCCGAGGATGCCGAGCCGCCGGTTGGTGGTCTTGCGGGCCATGATCTCGCCGCGCGGCACGCTGATCACGACGCGGACGCCGGTCTCGCCGAGGTCGACCACCTCGGCGACGGCCTGGCCGATCATGCGGCGCGGGGTCTCGTTGATGGCCGGGCCACCCACCGCCAGGCCGAGCCCCGGCCGGGTGACCGTGCCGACGCCCGGCCCGCCGTCGAGGCGCAGCCCCGGCTCGTCCCGCCAGGTGACCGTGGCGGTCAGCTCGGCGCCGTGGGTGACGTCGGGGTCGTCGCCGGCGTCCTTGACCACGACGGCCTCCGCCCGGCGGGACGGGTCGAGGTCGCAGCGGGCCACCGCGAAGGTGACCCGCCGGCCGGCCGGCAGGCCGATCTCCACCTGGCGCTGCGGCTCGCCGGTGACCAGCGCGGTCAGCGCCGCCTTGGTCGCCGCCGTGGCGCACGCGCCGGTGGTCCAGCCGGTACGCAGCGCGGCGGGCCGGACCTTCGCCGTGCGCGGCAGGTCCGGCTCGCGCAGCGGCGGCTCGGCGTACGTCACCGGCCGTCCCCGGCTGGATCGCCGGGCCGGTCGGCGCGGGCACGGCGCAGCGCGGCGCGGGCGCCCGGCTCGGCCCGCCGGTAGGTGTGGAAGTGCCCCGGGTGGTAGAGGTGCGAGCGGGTGCCGCTGGCGGCGAGCGCCGGCCCGACCAGGAACAGGGTGTGCTTCCACAGCCGGTGCGCCTTGACGGTGGCCTCCAGCTCGCCCAGCGTGCACCGGACGACCAGCTCGTCCGGCCAGGTCGCCTGGTACGCGACCACCACCGGCGTCTCCGGCGGATAGCCACCGGCCAGCAGCTCCGCCTGGGCCTGCCCGGAGCGGGCGGCGGAGAGGAACAGCGCCATGGTGGTGCCGTGCCGGGCGAACTCGCGGACCCGCTCGCCGGGTGGCATCGGCGTCTTGCCGCCCTCCAGGCGGGTGAGGATCACCGACTGGGCCACCTCGGGAATGGTCAGCTCCCGGCCGACCAGCGCGGCGACCGCGGTGAACGAGGACACCCCGGGCACCACCTCGACGGCCAAACCGAGGTCCCGGCACCTGTCGAGCTGTTCCTGCACGGCGCCCCACAGGGCCGGGTCGCCGGAGTGGATCCGGGCCACGGTCAGCCCGTCGGCGGCGGCCCGCTCGTACAGCGGCCGGACGCCCTCGATGGGCAGCTGGGAGGAGTCGACGATCTCGGCGTCCGGGCGGGCGTGGGCCAGCACGTCGGCGTGCACGAGGCTGGCCGCCCAGATCACGACGTCGGCCTCGGCGATGACGCGGGCGGCCCGCAGGGTGAGCAGGTCGGCCGCGCCGGGGCCGGCCCCGACGAACCAGACCTTGCCGGTGGTGGTCACAGTTTTCCTCCCCGGCCGTCCCGGCGGGCCGGGACCAACAGCGTCGACAGGTAGGGCAGGTCGCCGGCGCCGGCGTCCACCGGCCCGATCCGCTCGCCGGGCAGGCCCAGCGCCCGGCCCAGCACGGCGTCGCCCAGCCGGCCCTGCCGGCGCAGCTCGTCGACCAGGTCAGGGTGGCGGCGCCAGCCCTTGTAGACGACGACGGTCCCGGGGCCGGCGAGCGCGTCGGCGACGGGCGTGAGGCCGGCCGTGGCGGGCAGCAGGGTGAGCGGTTCCCGGCCCTCGCAGAGCGCCACCCCGGCGCGGGCGGCCAGGTCCTGCATGGCGGTGATGCCGGGCACGGTCCGCACCGCGACCCCGGGTCGCCGGGCCCGGACGCCGTCGGCCAGGTAGCCGAATGTCGAGTAGACATTGGGGTCGCCGATGGTGGCGAAGGCGACCGACCGGGCGCCGGCGTCGACGGCGGCCACCACGGCCGCCGCCGCGGCGTCCCAGGCCCGCTCCCGGCGGACGGTCACCCCGCCCCGGTCGTCCAGGGCGAACGGCAGCCGGCGCAGCCGGTCCGCGGGCACGTGCGCCCGCACGGTGGTCTCGGCCCGCCCGGCGGGCGCGTCCGGGTCCGCGGCGAGCCGGTCCAGCACGGGTACGAACACCAGGTCCGCCTCGCCCAGCAGTCGCGCGGCCCGGAGCGTCAGCAGTTCCGGGTCGCCGGGTCCGACCCCGATCCCGGTCAGCACGGCGGCGGGCGGGGTCACCGGCTCGCCGCCTCGACCAGCCGGCGGGCCGCCGCCGGGTGCCCGGCCCAGTGGGTGTGCAGGTAGGACGCGTGCACCCGGCCGGTGACAAAGCCGTGCGGGGCGCCGTCCCAGTGCCAGGCGGGACGGTCGCCGTGCCCGGGGTCGGTGACGGTGCGGTGGAACTCGTGTCCGCGTACCGGGTCGCCGGCGCGGTGCGCCGGGGAGTCAGCGGCCGCCACCGCGTCGCGGTAGCCGAGGGTGAGCCGGCCGGTCATCCGGGCGGTGTGGTCGAGCCGCCCGCACATCGGCACCCCGTCGAGGGAGCGGCCGAGGTAGAGCAGCCCGGCGCACTCGGCGACCACCGGGCCGTCGAAGCCGGCCAGCTCGGCGCGGAGCGCGGTGTTGCCGGCCAGGGCGTCGGCGTGCAGCTCGGGGAAGCCGCCGCCGAGCACCACGGCCCGGGTGCCGGGCGGCAGGGCCGCGTCGCGCAGCGGGTCGAGGGTCACCACGTCCGCGCCGGCCGCGGTGAGCAGTTCGGCGGTCTCCGCGTACGAGAAGGTGAACGCCGCCCCGCCGGCCACCGCGACGACCGGGCGGGCGGTGCCGGCGGGGCCGCCGACCACGGCGGCGGGATCCCAGGCGGGCGCGGTGAGCGGCGGCGCGGTGCGGGCCAGCCCCAGCACCGCGTCGAGGTCCACGGTGGACTCGACCAGGTCGGCGAGGGCGGCCACCACGGCGACCGACTCCGGCGCGCGTTCGGCGACCGGCACCAGCCCGAGATGGCGGGACGGCGCGGCCACCTCGGCGGCCCGGGTCACCGCGCCGAGCACCGGCACGTTCACCTCGGCGAGGGCGTCGCGCAGCAGCGTCTCGTGCCGGGGCGAGCCGACCCGGTTGAGGACCACCCCGCCGATGCGTACGGCCGGGTCGAACGCGCGCATCCCGAGCACCAGCGCGGCGGCGGACCGGCCCTGCGCCGTGGTGTCGAGCACCAGCAGCACCGGCGCCTCGATGAGCCGGGCCACGTGGGCCGTGGAGGCGTATCCGCCGTGGCCGACCGCGCCGTCGTGCAGCCCCATCACCCCCTCCACCACGGCCACGTCGGCCGGGGTGGGCACGCCGGCGCCGTGGCGCAGCAGCGGGGCGATCCGCTCCGGGCCGACCAGCCAGGGGTCGAGGTTGCGGCCGGGGCGGCCGGCCGCGAGCGCGTGGTAGCCGGGATCGATGTAGTCGGGGCCGACCTTGTGCGGGCTGACCGTCAGGCCGCGGCGGCGCAGCGCGGCGAGCAGCCCGGTGGCCACGGTGGTCTTGCCGTGTCCGCTGGCCGGGGCGGCGACGACCAGCCGGGGCAGCGCCCAGGGCTTCACCATTCGATGCCCTTCTGGCCCTTCTGACCGGCATCCATCGGGTGCTTGACCTTGGTCAGCTCGGCGACCAGGTCGGCCGCCTCGACCAGCCGCGGGTCCGCGTCCCGCCCGGTGATCACCACGTGCTGGAAGCCGGGCCGGTCGCGCAGGGTGGCGACGACCTCGTCCACGTCGACCCAACCCCACTTCATCGGGTACGTGAACTCGTCGAGCACGTAGAGCCCGTAGCGCTCGGCGGCCAGGTCGCGCCGGATCTGCCGCCACCCCTCGCGGGCGTCCTCGGCGTGGTCGGCCGCCCCGCCGCGCTGGATCCAGGACCAGCCCTCGCCCATCTTGTGCCAGGTGACCGGCGCGCCCTGCCCGGTGCGCCCGTGCACCTCGCCGAGGGCCCGGAAGGCGTTCTCCTCCCCCACCCGCCACTTGGCGCTCTTGACGAACTGGAAGACGCCGATCGGCAGCCCGGCGGTCCAGGCGCGCAGCGCCAGCCCGAACGCGGCGGTCGACTTCCCCTTCATCTGTCCGGTGTGCACGATCAGCAGCGGCCGGTGCCGCCGCTGCCGGGTGGTCAGCCCGTCGGCGGGCACGTGGGTCGGCTTCCCCTGCGGCATCAGGCGGCGCTCCTCGTGGTGAGGCCGACGAGCGGGTCACTGGCCACGTCGGCGAGGTGGTGGTGCGGGGCGTGCAGTTGGGCGGCGAGCCGGCGGGCCAGGTGCAGGCGGACCGGGCCGGACTCGCAGTCGACGACGACGCAGGGTGCGCCGGTGGCGGCGAGCACCGCGGCGGCGCGGGCGGCCCGGTCGAGCGGGCGGGGGCCGGCGGTGGCGCGGCCGTCGGTGACCACCAGCACCAGGGGGCGGCGCTTCGGGTCGCGCAGCCGCTCCAGCCGGAGCAGGTCGGCCGCGGCGAGCAGCCCCTCCGCGAGGGGGGTACGCCCGCCGGTGGGCAGCTCGGCCAGCCGGACCGAGGCGGCGAGCACCGAGGAGGTGGCCGGCAGCAGGGTCTGTGCCCCGGCGCCCCGGAAGGCGACCACGGCCACCTTGTCCCGCCGCTGGTACGCGTCGGTGAGCAGGGCCAGCACGGCGCCCTTGACGGCGGCCATCCGCCGGTGGGCGCCCATCGACCCGCTGGCGTCGACCACGAAGAGGACGAGGTTGCCCTCGCGTCCCTCGCGGACCGCCTCGCGCACGTCGGACGGGCGCAGCCGCAGCGGCCCGCCGGCCCGGCCGCGGGCGGCCTGGTGCGGGGCGGCGGCCCGGACGGTGGCCGGGAGGTGCAGCGCCCCGGCCGGGCCGGCGGGCACCCGGGCACCGGTGGTGCGGCCCCGCCCGGTGCGGGCCCGGGAGCGCCGGCCGGGCACGCCCTCGCCCACGCCGGGCGCGGTGAGCAGCCGGGCGCGCAGCCCCCGGTCGGGTACGGCCACGGTCCCTCCCTCCACATGGTCCGGGTCCCCCGGCCCGCCGCCGGGGCGGAACCGTCGGGCGTGCGGCCGCTCCCGGTGGCCGCCACCGGACGGCGTGCCGTCGGCGTCGTCGCCACCGCCGCTCCCGTCGTCGGCCGGGTGGCCGGACGGATCCGAATCGGCGGCAGGGTCGTCGTGGCCCGTCCCACCGGCGCGGTCGCCGCCGGACCGGTCGTCCCGGCCCGTCCCGTCGGCACCGTCGCCGGACCGGTCGTCCCGGTCCGTTCCGTCGGCGCGGCCGTTGGCCGGCCAGCGGCCGTCGCGGCCGGCAGCGCCCCGCCCGTCGTCCGCCGGCCCGGGGCGTCCCGCGGCGTCGGACGACCCGGACCGGTCCCGACCACCGGCGCCGCCCTTCCCGCGGGCCGGCCGGCCGGGACCGTCGGGGTCCGCCCCGGTCGCGCCGGGCCCGCCGGCGGAGTCCGGCCCGCGGTCCGGCTCCGGCCCACCGCCGGGCCCGCCGTCCGGGCCGCCGCCGTCCGGGTCGTCGTCGGGGTGCTGCTCGCGGGCGCGGCGCAGCGCCTCGTCCAGGCGCTGCTCGTCCAGCCCCGGGGTGTCGAACGGGTCCCGGCGGCGGCGGTGCGGCAGGGCCAGGCGGGCGGCGACCCGGACGTCCTCGGCGGCCACCCGCTCCCGGCCCTGCCAGGCGGCGTGCGCCACGGCGGTGCGGGCCGTGACGATGTCGGCGCGCATGCCGTCCACGTCGAACGCGGCGCAGACCTCGGCGATCTGCCGCAGCGCCGCGTCGGGCAGCGCCACACCGGGCAGCCGGCGCCGGGCGGCGGCGACCCGGCGGGCCACCTCGGCGTCCGTCCCGGCCCAGCCCGCGGCGAAACCGGCCGGGTCGGCGTCGGCGGCGAGGCGGCGGCGGACCACCTCGGCGCGTACGGCGGGGTCGCGGCTGGCGGCCACCTCGACGGTGAGCCCGAACCGGTCGAGCAGCTGCGGGCGCAGCTCCCCCTCCTCCGGGTTCATGGTGCCGACCAGCAGGAACCGGGCGGCGTGGCTGACCGACACGCCCTCCCGCTCCACGTGGCAGCGGCCCATCGCCGCGGCGTCCAGGAGCAGGTCGACCAGGTGGTCGTGGAGCAGGTTGACCTCGTCGACGTAGAGCACGCCGCGGTGGGCGGCGGCGAGCAGGCCGGGCTCGTAGGCGCGTACCCCCTCGGCGAGGGCCTTTTCCAGGTCGAGCGAGCCGACCACCCGGTCCTCGGCGGCGCCCACCGGCAGCTCGACCAGGCGGGCCGGGCGGCGCTCGGCCGCCGACCCGGCCGGGTGCGGCCCGTCCGGGCAGCCCGGGTCGGGCGCGGCCGGGTCGCAGGCGAAGCGGCAGGCGGCGACCCGGTCGACCGGGGGCAGCAGCCCGGCGAGGGCGCGCACGGCGGTGGACTTGGCGGTGCCCTTCTCGCCCCGGACCAGCACCCCGCCGATGGCCGGGCTGACCGCGTTGAGCAGCAGCGCGAGCCGCATCTCGTCCATCCCGAGCACCGCGCTGAACGGGTACGACGTCATTGCCGGTCCTCCAGGTCGCCCTCGCTGGCCAGGTACGTCTCGTGCAGCCGGTCGAGGGTGACCGGCTCGGGGGCGGCCCACAGTCCGCGGTCGGCGGCCTCCAGCAGCCGTTCGGCGATGCCGCGCAGCGCCCACGGGTTGGACCGCTCCAGGAACTCCCGGGTCTCCGGGTCGAAGAGGTACGCCTCGGCGAGCCGCTCGTACATCCAGTCGTCGACGACGCCGGCGGTGGCGTCGTAGCCGAACAGGTAGTCCACGGTGGCGGCCAGCTCGAAGGCGCCCTTGTAGCCGTGCCGGCGCATGGCGGCGATCCAGCGCGGGTTGACCACCCGGGCGCGGAACACCCGGCGGGTCTCCTCGCCGAGCGTGCGGGTGCGGACGTCGTGCGGCATGGCCGAGTCGCCCACGTACGCGGCCGGGGAGCCGCCGGTGAGGTGGCGGACCATGGCCACCATCCCGCCGTGGTACTGGAAGTAGTCGTCGGAGTCGACGATGTCGTGCTCGCGGGTGTCCTGGTTCTTCACGGCGACGGCGATCCGGGCGAAGGAGCGTTCCATGTCGGCGCGCGCCTCCCGCCCGTCCAGCCCCGGCCCGTAGGCGTAGCCGCCCCAGACGGCGTACACCTCGGCCAGGTCGGCGTCGGTGCGCCAGTTCCGGGCGTCGATGAGGGGCAGCAGCCCCGCCCCGTACGCCCCCGGCTTGGAGCCGAAGATGCGGGCGGTGGCCCGGCGTGCGTCGCCGTGCTCGGCGACGTCGGCGTCGACGTGCGCCTTCAGGTAGTTGTCGGCGGCCGGCTCGTCGAGCGCGGCGACCTGCCGGACGGCGTCGTCGATGAGGGCCACCACGTGCGGGAAGGCGTCGCGGAAGAAGCCGGAGATGCGCACCGTGACGTCGACCCGGGGGCGGCCCAGTTCGGGCAGCGGCACCACCTCGACGCCGGTGACGCGGCGGGACCGGTCGTCCCACACCGGACGGACGCCGAGCAGCGCCAGCACCTCGGCGATGTCGTCGCCCTGCGTGCGCATGGCGCTGGTGCCCCAGACGGTGAGCCCGACCGAGCGCGGGTACGCCCCGGTGTCGGCGAGGTGCCGGGCCAGCAGCGAATCGGCGAGGGCGACCCCGACGTCCCAGGCGTTGCGGCTGGGGATGGCCTTCGGGTCGACGGAGTAGAAGTTGCGGCCGGTGGGGAGCACGTTGACCAGCCCGCGGGTGGGCGAGCCGGACGGGCCGGGCGGCACGAACCGGCCGTCGAGCGCGCCGAGCACCCGGCCGATCTCGTCGGTGGTCCGGTCCAGCCGGGGCACCACCTCGCGGGCGGCGAAGTCGAGCACCTCGGCGGCCTTCGGCACCGGCCCGCCGACCACCTCCTCGACCACCGCGCCGGCCTTGGTGGCGTCCCAGCCGAGGGTCTCCATGCCGAGCACGAGCCGGCGGGCCAGGGCCTCGATGAGGTCGACCGCGTCGGCGGCGGTGGCGGCCGGCCCGTCGACGGCCTCGGTGAGCGCCGCCGGCACGGCAATCCGCGCGCCGGGCGCGGCGAGCAGCTCCGCCTCGTCCAGGCCGGCGTGCGCGGCGAGAGCCTGGCGCAGCCCGGGCAGGACGCGGGCGCCGCCCCAGACCTGCGGCGCGCGCAGCACGGCGAGGACCAGGTTGACCCGGGCCTCCCCGGCGGGCGCCTCGGCGAGGATGTGCAGGCCGTCGCGGATCTGCACGTCCTTGACCTCGCAGAGGTAGCCGTCGAGGTGCAGCACGAAGTCGTCGAAGTCGTCCGCGCCGGGCATCTCCGCCTGGTGCAGGTCGTGGTGCAGCTCGGCGGCGCGGACGAGCTCCCAGATCTGCCGCTGCACGGTGGGCGCCTTGGTCGGGTCGAGGGCCTGCACGGTGGCGTACTCGTCGAGCAGCTGTTCGAGTTTCGCCAGGTCGCCGTACGTCTCGGCGCGGGCCATCGGCGGCACCAGGTGGTCGACGACCACGGCGTGCGCGCGGCGCTTGGCCTGGGTGCCCTCGCCGGGGTCGTTGACGATGAACGGGTAGACCAGCGGCAGGTCACCGAGGACCGCGTCGGGGGCGCAGTCGGCGGCCAGCCCGAGGCCCTTGCCGGGCAGCCATTCCAGGGTGCCGTGCTTGCCGAGGTGGACCACGGCGTCCGCGCCGAAGCCGCCGTCGGCGACCGGCGCGGCAAGCCACCGGTACGCGGCCAGGTAGTGGTGGCTGGGCGGCAGATCCGGGTCGTGATAGATGGCCACGGGGTTCTCGCCGAAGCCGCGGGGCGGCTGGATGAGCAGCGCCACGTTGCCGAAGCGCAGCCCGGCGAGGACGAGGTCACCGCCGTCGGTGTAGAGGCGGCCGGGCGGCTCCCCCCAGTGCTCCCGCATCCGCTCCCGCAGCGGGGCGGGGACCGCGTCGAACCAGCGCCGGTAGGTCTCCCCCGGCACCCGCGCCCGCGCGGCGGCGAGCTGTTCGGGGGTGAGCCACTCGACGTCGTGCCCGCCGGCGGCGATCAGGGCGTGGATCAGCGCGTCCCCGTCGTCCGGCACGGGGGCGTCGCCCAGGTGGTAGCCGGCCCCGGCCAGGGCGGCGAGCAGCCGGACCGCGGAGGCCGGGGTGTCCAGGCCGACCGCGTTGCCGACCCGGGAGTGCTTCGTCGGGTACGAGCTGAGCACGATGGCCAGGCGCTTGTCGGCGTTGGGCACGTGCCGCAGCCGGGCCTGCCGGACGGCGATGCCGGCGACCCGGGCGGCGCGCTCCGGGTCCGGCTCGTAGACGGAGAGCCCGTCGGCGTCGATCCGCTTGAACGAGAACGGCACCGTGACGATCCGGCCGTCGAACTCGGGGATGGCCACCTGCATGGCGGCGTCCAGCGGGGACAGTCCGGCGTCGCTGGCCGCCCACCGGTCGCGGTCGCTGGTCAGGCAGAGCGCCTGGACGATCGGCACGTCCAGGGCGGCGAGCGCGCCGACGTCCCAGGCGTCCTCGTCGCCGCCCCCGGAGGCGTCCGCGGCGACCGTCCCGCCGGCCGCGAGCACCGTCACCACGAGGGCGTCGCAGCGCGCGAACTCCTCGAGCGGGCCGGCGCCCGGGGCGAGGCCGCGCAGCGAGCCGCAGAACACCGGCAGCGGCTGGCCGCCGGCCGCCGTGACGGCGTCGGCGAGCGTCTGGACGAAGGCGGTGTTCCCGGCCAGGGCGTGCGCCCGGTAGAACACGATGCCGACCACCGGCCGGCCGTCGGGCGCCGGGTCGGCGCCGAGGATGCCGTGCGGCGGGGTGAGCGCGGGCGGGGCGAAGCCCTCGCCGGTGAGCAGCACCGTGTCGGAGAGGAACCGCGCCAGCTCGGCGAGGTTCTCGGGGCCGCCCTCGACCAGGTAGGCGAGCGCCTCGGCGGCCACCCCGGCGGCCACGGTGGACGCCGCCATCAGCTCCGCGTCGGGCACCGCCTCGCCGCCCAGCACGACCGTGGGCACGCCGGAGCCGAGCACCGCGGCGAGGCCGTCCGGCCACGCCTGCCGGCCACCGAGGAGACGTACGACGGCCAGGTCGACGCCGTCGAGCAGCGCGGGCACGGCGTCGGCGGCGACCCGGGCGGGGTTGGCCAGCCGGTAGTCGGCGCGGCTCGCCCGGGCGGCGAGCAGGTCGGTGTCGGCGGTGGAGAGCAGCAGGATGCGCACGGACGGCTCCGGAGCGTGACGCCCGGCGGCACGGCGGGGCCGGCGGCGGGCGGGGGTGGGCGCGGGTTCGGCGGGTACGCGGGTCCGGGCGGACGGCTCACCGACGGCGGGTCGGCAGGGGCGCCCGGCCGGGTGCGGTACCCGGCGGGACGGTCAGCGGCGGACGGCGCGGGCCCGCCCGGCGCGCGGCACGGCGGCCTGCGGGGCGGCGGGCTGAGCGGTCAGCGGCGCGTCGGTGCGCGCCGGCCGGGAACGACGATCGTCGTCGATGGCGGAAATGCCGTGCATCGGGTCCTCCTCGGGTGTCCACGCCCTGGGGCTCTCCGACGGCCGAAGTATCCTGGCTTCCGGATCAACGCTCACCCCCGGCCTTCCAACCGCGCACGCACGGCCGTGACTCACGAGGGGGGATCGCTCCCCGGTGACAGTGGCGGGACCGCGCCGGAATCGCACCGGCTTCCTTCACTGCCGTCAGGCCGCGAATGCTGCCACAGCCGCCCGTCGCGGGTCAACGCCGGGTCTCCCGGCCTCCGCCCGGCCCTCGACATCCGCAGTGGTCGATCTACCGGCAGCATTCTCCCGCCCGATCACAATGACGTGAATCAATGGCAGTGGCGGTATTTCCACGGTCTGTGGCGGGCGTTTCCGGCGGCCGCCGGCCACCCCCGGACGATCGCGTCGCCGCAGCCGGGACGGCCCGGGACGGCGGCCGACGGATAGCATCGCGGTCGACCGTGGACGAGTTGCCACGGAGCGGGGAGGAATTGCCGGTGACGCTGCGACACCTCGACGGTCGGGTCTGGTTGTTCCCCGGCGATCCCGACCCGCTCGCGGTCCGCCCGACCGTGGCGGTGGTCGCCGACGACCGCGGAAGTGTGATCGTCGACGCGGGCCAGAGCCCCGCCCACGCCCGGGAGATCCGGGCCGCGCTGGCGGCGGCCGGGCTGCCGGAGCCGCGCTGGCTGGTCTACACCCACCACCACTGGGACCACGTCTGGGGCGCCTGCGCCTGGCCCGAGGTGGAGATCGTCGGGCACGAGTCGGCGGTGGCCCTGCTGCGCGCCGAGGCGGCCCGGCCGTGGAGTCACCGCTACCTGCGCGAGCAGGTCCGCGAGAACCCCCGCCTCGGGCACAGCTTCCGGGCCCGGGCCCTGGCGGTCGACTCCTGGGACGATTTCGCCGTGCTCCCGCCCACCCGCACCTTCGCCGACGAGCTGACCCTGCCCACCGGCGTGGTGGTCCGGCACGTGGGCGGCCGGCACGCGCCGGACTCCGCGGTGGTGCGGGTGCCGGACTCCGGGGTGCTGCTGCTCGGCGACTGCTGGTACCCGCCGCCCGCGCACCTGCGGACGCCCGAGGACGGGCCGGATCTGGCCCTCGCGGCGAGCCTGCTCGACGACGACCTCGCCTGGTACGTCTCGGCACACGAGGAACCGCTGCGGCCGGCCGAGGCGCGGGCCGCGCTGGCCGGCGCCGGCTGAGCCACGCCCAGGTCAGCGGGCGCGCCGCTCCGGGTGGGCCCGGTTCCAGGCGCGCATCCGCTCCGGGTAGCCGGTGCGGGCGGCCTCGTAGAGCGGGACCGCGTGCTTCTGGGCGATCTTCCCGGCGGCCCGGGGCGTGCCGGTGCGGCGCCGGATCCACTCACCGTCGTGGGCGACGGCCACCACCGTCGTGTCCGTGGCGGTGGTCTCCGGCTCCAGGTAGAACTCCACCCCGCGCCGGCTGGTCACGAACGCCTCCAGCGCGGCCAGGTCGTCCCGGTTCGCCTCGCGGTCGAGCTTCGTCGGGGTCGTCGGGTCGGCGGCCCGTCGGGTGAACCAGCCCATGCCCGCCTCCTCTCCTCGGCGTCCCACCCAGTGCAGCACCCGTACCTGGCAACCGGCTGGAAACCGGGTGGAAGTCCGCTGAGCCGGCCGGCGTGCCGGGCCGCCGGTCAGCGGGCCGGCGGGCGCAGGATCGGGACCAGGGCGAGGGTGGGCAGCAGCAGGAGCGGCACCACGCCGAGGGCGTCGAGGATGCCCAGATGGTCACCGAGGAAGCCGAGCAGCGGCGGGCCGGCGAGGAACGCGGTGTAGCCGATCATGGCGACCACGCTGACCCGGGTCGGCGCCCGGTCCTCGTCGTCGGCGGCGGCGCTCATCCCGACCGGGAAGCCGAGCGACGCCCCGACGCCCCAGAGCGCCACGCCGGCCACGGCGAGCGGCCCGGAGCCGGCCAGCACGGCGCAGGTGGCCCCGGTGGCGGCCAGCGCGATGGTGCCGAACAGCACCGGCACCCGGCCCCACCGGTCGATCGCCACGGTGCCGGCGGTCCGGCCGAGGGTCATGCCGACCACGAAGACCCCGAAGACGGCGGCGCCGGCCGCCTCGCTCACCCCGTACCCGTCGACGAAGGCCACCGCCAGCCAGTCGTTGGCGCTGCCCTCGGTGAACGCCATCACCAGCACGAACAGGCCGATGAGCAGGGTGCGCGGCTCCCGCCAGGTGGCCAGCAGCGCGCGCCGGTGCGCGGCCGGCTCGGCCGGACCGGTCGTCTCGGCCGGCGCGGGCAGGAAGGCGCGGGCGGCGAGCAGCGTGCCGGCCAGGACCACCACCGCGATCACGGGCAGGTGCCAGCCGACCGGTACGCCCAGCCGGGCCGCCCCGGCGCCGAGCCCGGCGCCGGCGACCGAGCCGAGACTCCAGGCGGCGTGGAACCGGGGCATGATCGTCCGGCCGAGCCGCTTCTCCACGGCCGCGCCCTCGACGTTCATGGCCACGTCGCAGGTGCCGGAGCCGTACCCCACGGCGAAGAGCCCGACCACGACGCCGATCAGCGAGCCGGCCACGCTGGCCGACAGGCCGGCGCCCGTCAGACCGAGCGCGACCAGCACGGTCGAGGCCGCCACGGTGCGGGCCGGGCCGAGCCGCAGGGTGACCAGACCGGCGGTGGACATGGCCACCAGCGCGCCGGCCGACATGGCCAGCAGCAGCAGGCCGAGCCGCCCGGCGCTGAGCCCGAGCGACTCGCGGATCGCGGGCACCCGGGCGAACCAGGTCGCCACCGCCAAGCCGTTGAGGGCGAACACGACCGCCACGCCGTTGCGGGCGGCCAGGACCGCCCGCGGTGTCGTGGCGCCGGCGTCGGCCGGCGCGTCGATGGTGCTGCTCACCGTGGTGTCGTCCTCTCCCCCAGGTTGGTCCGACGACCATCGCACACCTGAGAGCGCTACCACCACAAACGCTCCCGCCCCTTACCCCGGCCGGCCCCGGCGGGGCATGATGCCGACAGAACGGCCAGCACGGGGAGGACCAGACATGGAGACGCCGACCACCCGCCCGGCGACCCTCGACGACGTGGCCCGGGCGGCCGGGGTCTCCCGGGCCACCGCGTCCCGGGTGCTCGGCGGCTACGGGTTCGCCTCGGTGGACGCCCGGGATCGGGTCGGCGCCGCCGCCGACCGGCTCGGCTACGTGCCGAACACCACAGCCCGGGCCCTGGTCCGGGGTGCCGGGGTACGCCTCGTCGTGGCGGTCTCCGGCACCGACGCCACCGTGCTGGACGACCCGTACGTGGACCGGCTGGTGAGCGCGGCGGCCCGGGTGTGCGCCCCGCACGGGGTGGGGGTGGCGCTGGAGTGGCTGCCGCTGGACGCCCCGGCCGGGCTGCCCCGGCTCGGCGACGACCGGAGCGTCTGCGGGGTGCTGCTGGTCAACACCACCGCGCGGGTGCTCGACGCGGTCCCGGCCCGGCTGCGGGGGCGGGTCATCTCGATCGGCACGGGCTCGCCGTCCGTCCCCTCCTTCGACGTGGACAACGCCGGCGGCGCCGACGCCGTGCTGCGCCACCTGCACGCCGGCGGCCACCGCCGCATCGCCATGGTCACCGGACCGCGCTGGCTGAGCTGCGCCGAGCGGTCGGTGACCGCGTACCGGGGGCTGATGCGGGCGGCGGGGCTGCCGGTGCGGCTGGTCGACGGCGACTTCACCGCCGCGCGGGGCGGCCGGGCGGCGCTGGAGGCGCTGACCCGCTGGCCGGACACCGACGCGATCTACGCGGCCAGCGACGCCACCGCGCTGGGCGTGATCGCCGCGCTGCGCGGGCGCGGGCTCGGGGTGCCGCACGACGTGGCGGTGGCCGGGTTCGACGACATCCCGTACGCGGCGGTGAGCAGCCCGGCGCTGACCACCGCCACCCACCCGGTGGCCCGGATCGCCACCGCGGCCGCGACCGCGGTCCTGGACGGCCGCCCGGTGCCGCCGGTGACCGCGTTCCCCTCGACGCTGGTGGCGCGCGAGAGCGCCTGAGCGGCCCGTCGCGCACCACGGGAGGCGATTGCGCCGCCGGCAGGCGGGTATCCGCCGCGCGACCCGACCGACGACAGGGGGGCGAGGTGACCGAACCAGCGCCGCCGCACCGGCAGCCCGAGGAGGGGTACCGGCACGGCCGGCTGACCGCCCGCCCCACCACGGTGACCGCCCCCGGCCCGACGGGTCCGGCCGAGGTCACCGACCCGGCCGGCGGGCCGCCCGCGCTGCGCCACGTGCCGACCGGCGGGGAGGGACCGTACCGGCTGGTGCTGCTGCTGCACGGCGCCGGCGGCTCGGCCCGGCAGGGCCTCGACCTGCTGCTGCCGCTGGCCGACGCGCACCGGCTGCTGCTGCTCGCCCCGCAGGCGCTCGCCAGCACCTGGGACCTGATCGCCGCCGGGTACGGCCCGGACGTGGCCCGGATCGACGCGCTGCTGGCCGCGACGTTCCGCGCGTACCCGGTGGCCGGCGTCACCGTGGGCGGCTTCTCCGACGGCGCCTCGTACGCCCTCTCCCTGGGCCTGACCAACGGCGACCTGGTCGACGCCGTGCTGGCCTTCTCCCCCGGCTTCGCCGCGCCGCTGGTCACCCACGGCCGGCCCCGGTTGTTCGTCTCGCACGGCACCGACGACCGGGTCCTGCCGGTCGACGTGTGCAGCCGGCGGCTGGTGCCCCGCCTGCACGGCCTCGGCTACCCGGCCGAGTACGCCGAGTTCGCGGGCGGACACGAGGTGCCGGCGGAGATCCGGCGGCGGGCGGTCGACTGGCTGGTGGGGTGAGCCGGCGTCAGTGCCCCGGCCCGGTCACCGCCGCGTCGACCCGGGCGAGCACGGTGGCGTCGTCGTCGCCACCCACGCCCCGCAGCAGGTCGATCGCGGTGGCCCGGACCTGCCCGATGATCATGGCGAGCGGCAGCGTCTCGCCGGGGGTGAAGAGCCGGCCGGCGGCCCGGACCGCCTCCAGCGCGGCGACCTCGACCCGCTCGGCGTGCGCGTCGGCGACGCCGTCCTGCCCGGTCAGGTCGGCGGCGAGCGCGTCACCGACCGAGCGCACCGCCTCGGCGAGGGTCCGCACGGCGCCACCCAGCTCGGCCGGGACCGGCGCCGCTCCCCGGGTCAGGGTGACCGCGGCGCGGGCCAGCACCCGGACGTTGCGGACCGCGTAGTCGATCTGCCGGATGGAGCCCTCCACCGAGCGCAGCCGCCCCAGGTGCCGGCGGCGGCGCACGTTGAGCCGCAGCGCCTCGCCGGCGGCCCGCACGGCGCCGCGCAGCCGCTCCACCCCGGCGTCGGCGTGCCGGGCCCGGTCCAGCGCGGCCAGCGCCGCCGCGTCGTCGTCCCGGTCGAGCGCATCGGCGATCTCGTCGAGCACCCCGGCCAGCTCGGCGAAGGTGTGCCGGAATTCGTTGACCAGCGGGGCGAGCGGCCGGCGGGCGTCGACGAGCTGACTGGCCACCACGGCCACCGCGCCGCCGATCAGCGCGTCGACGAACCGGAACGGCACCAGCGACTCGGTCGGCGGGGAGACCACCACCAGGTAGAGCGCGGATACCGCCGCCTGCACCACGGTGACCGAGCTGGCGCCGACGGCGACCGCCAGGGCGACGGTGAGCAGGATGACGGTGAGCACCGTCCAGGTGCTCCGGGGGCCGAGCGCCTGCACCACCAGGTCGGCGACGAGCACGCCGGCCGCGACGCCGAGCACCACCTCGACGGCCCGGCGCATCCGCTGGCCGCGGGCCTGGCCGAGCACGATCAGCGCGGCGGCCGGGGCGAAGAACGGCTGCGTGTGGCCGACCAACCGGGTGGCGAGGATCCACGCCACGGTGGCCGCCAGGGTGGCCTCGACCACCGGCAGCCAACCGCGCCGCAGCCGCCCGGCCGCCTCCCGGACGGCTGCTCCGGGTCGCGGCGGGGCGTCCGACCCGCCGCGCCGTCGTAGCCGGACCGCGCTCCACCCCGCCATGGCCTGCCTTCCTGTCGCGCCCGCCCACCCATCCTGCGGCCTGGTCGCGCCGCTCGGCAGCGGTGGACGCCACCCTGGACCGGTGGCGGCGATCACGGCCGGGGGGGGTGACCTGGTCGGGTCAGGCTCCGGTGAACGCCCGCAGCAGGGTACGCACCCCGGCCCGGAGGTCCTCCCGGCTGGCCGGGGTGCCGGGCGGCGGCGCGCTGAGCGCCCCGGCGCCGACCAGGCGGTCGAAGAGCAGCCCGTCGATGAACGCGACGAGCTGGTCGCCCTGCCGGCGCGGATCCGGCGCGCCGGCGCGGGCCAGCAGATCCCGGGCCTGGACGCGGAGCGCGGTGCCGTGGTCCAGGATCCGGCGCAGCTCGGGCCGGTGCACCGCCTCCAGCAGGCAGGCGTACCGGGCGAGGGCGCGACTGCGTCCGGTGGTCAACCAGCGGTCCAGCACGTCGGCCACCCCGGCGGCGAGCTGGTCGAGCCCGTCCGGCCCGAGCGCCGCGGCGGCGGGTGGTGGTGGCGCGGTGGGCAGCTCGTGGGCCGCCAGGTCGGCCCGGTCGAGGTCGGCGAGGCGCTGGACCACGGCCTCGATCAGCGCCTGCCGGGTCCGCAGGTACGCCGAGGTGGTGCCCGGTGGCATCCCCGCCCGCGCGTCGACGGCGCGGTGGGTCAGGCCCCGCATGCCGCCCTCGGCCAGCAGTTCCACGGCCGCGTCGGCCAGCCGGGCCACCCGGGCCGCCCGTCCACTCACTGTCACCCCTCCGCACCGGCGTTCTACGGATGTAGTATGCCGTTCTACAGGCGTAGAAGGGTGGTCGGACATGGGCGAGCCGCACGCGATCGTGGTCGGCGCCGGCATCGGCGGGCTCGCCGCGGCGCTGGCCCTGCACCGCCGGGGCTGGCGGGTGACGGTGCTGGAACGCGCCGCCGCACCACGCGAACTGGGCACCGGCCTGACCCTCATGGCCAACGCGCTGCACGGGCTGGACGCCCTCGGCGTGGGCGACCCGATCCGCCGGCAGGGCGTGCCGGACTCGCCGGGCGGGCTGCGGACCGCCGACGGCCGGTGGCTGTCCCGGATCGACGGGGCCGCGCTGGAGCGGACGCTCGGCACCGCCGCCCTCGGGATCCACCGGACCGCGCTGCACCGGCTGCTCCGCGAGGCCCTGCCGGCCTCGGCACTGGTCACCGGGGCCGACGTGGTCGACGTCGACGCCGACCTGCCCGCCGTGACGTACCGGCGGAACGGCACGCCGACCACGCTGCGGGCGGACCTCGTGGTCGGAGCCGACGGCCTGCACAGCGTGCTGCGCCGGCGGCTCTGGCCGGACCTGCCGGCCCCTGCGTACTCCGGTTCGACGGCCTGGCGGGCGGCGATCCGCTGGACCGCGCCGGTGGCGACGGCCGTCACCTGGGGGCCGGGCCGGGAGTTCGGCACCGTCCCGCTCGGCGACGGAGGGCTCTACTGGTACGCGGCCGAGACGGCCCCGCGGGGCGGTCACGAGCCGGACGAGCTGGCGGCCGTCCGGGACCGCTTCGGCGGCTGGCACGAGCCGATACCCGCGCTGCTGGCGGCCACGCCGCCCGAGGCGGTGCTCCGGACCGACCTGTTCCACCTGGCGACCCCGCTGCCGTCGTACGTCCGGGGCCGGGTGGCCCTGCTCGGTGACGCGGCGCACGCCATGACGCCGCACCTGGGGCAGGGCGCGGGGCAGGCGATCGAGGACGCCGTGGTGCTCGGCGCGGCCTGCGCCGGCGGAACGGACGACCTGGCCGGCGCGCTGGCCGCGTACGACCGGCAGCGGCGGCCCCGCAGCCAGGCGATCGCCCGGGCCTCTGCCCGCGCCGCGCGGTACGGCCAGCAGCTGCGCCATCCCGCGGCGGTCGCCCTGCGCGACGGGGTGCTCCGGCTGACCCCGGCGAGAGCGGCACTGCGCGCCGCGGCCCGGTACGCCGACTGGCGGCCGCCGGGCTGAGCGAAATTGCGCGGCGCGCAATCCTCCAGAATATCGATCGGGCCCGTTTTCCGGGTCGGTCGAATGGGAGAGGGGGCCGGTAAGATCGGCGACAAACCGGTGACTGATCGCTGACTGCGAGACGTGACGGCGATCACACACACTGTGCCCATGAATACGGGACTCGGCCGCAGCAGGGCATTCCGCCTCGCGGTATGTCTCGCCCTCGTGGCGGCACTGAGCGGCTGCATGCAGCTCAATCTGGGGCTGACCGTCGACCCCGACGACACGGTCACCGGCCAACTCTTGCTCACCGCCGAGAAGTCCGTGCTCAAGCGGCGGAACCCCGACGTCACGGCGGCCTTCGCCGAGCTGCGGCAGAACATTCCCACCCTCCCCGCCGGCGCCGAGACGCGATATGAGGACGCCAACTACTACGGCATTCAGATCGCATACCGGAAAACGCCGTTGTCGCAATTCACCAGCGAGAGTCTGAATCTCGCCCGGGACGGCGATCTCTACCGCTTCTCGCTCCCGCTCGATCCCAAGAAATACGGCGGAAAGGTCGCCGAACAGGATCCGCGGAACCAGCAGGCTTTCATGACCTTGATGTCTTTCGAGATCTCCGTAACCTTCCCCGGCCGGGTGCTGGACACCAACGGCACGATCAACGGCCGGTCGGTGAGCTGGAAGGTGGTCGCCAACCAGCCCAAGCCGGCCGAACTGCGTGCCGTGGCCGAGGCCCCGGCGCGACCCTCGTCCCCGGTCACCTCGGCCGCCGCCGCGGCCGCCGGCGGCGGGTTCCCCTGGCTGCTGGTCGTGGGCGGGGTGGTCGTGCTGCTGCTGGTCGCCGTGGTCGTCGTCCTCCTGCTGCGCCGCCCGCGCGGCCCGGCCGCACCCACCCCCGCGCCCACTCCCCCGGCCGACCGGCCGGCCTGAGCGGGCGCGGCGCCGTCACCACCCGGGCGGCACCCGGATCCGCACCAGCCGGGGCCGCCGCACCACCCACCCCGACCGCACCACCGCACCAACCGAAGAGGGGGATCGCCGTGAACGATCTCTTCACCTGGGCCGCCCTGGGCAGCCTCACCGGCGCCAGCGCCGCCACCCTGCTCGCCACCAACGTCATCGGCGGCCTGCTCGGCCCCAGCGGCGACAAGGCGCGCAAATGGATCGCGCTGGGCTTCGCGCTCGTCCTGTCGTACCTGACGGCCGCCTTCGCCGAGGACGCGGGACCAGAAAGTTGGATCATCGCGTTCTTCAACGGGCTGGTCATCTTCTCCGCCGCCCTCGGCATCAACCAGCTGCCGCCCGGCAACCGGCAGGCGACGAACGCGTCGCCGACCCAGCTCGCGCAGGGCCGCGAGCCCCGCTACATCCGCTCCTGGGTCTGAGAGAGGTGACCCCCATGGTCCTCGGCATCATCAGCGCCGCCGTCCACATCGTCCTGGGCGCCGTGCTCGGCGAGGCGGCGGGCGGCACCGTCGGCCTGCTGATCGGCGCGGTCGCCGGGCTGCTCGTCGGCGCGCCGTTCGGCTGGGCGGTCGCCTCCGCCGGCACCTACGGCGCCGGCCCGAAGGGCATCTTCCTCTTCGTGGTCGACCACACCTGGAGCCTGCTCAACACCGTCGCCGGCGCGCTCTACCTGGCCCTGCACCTGGTCTTCGGGCACCAGCTCGACCGGGTGGTCTCGCAGGGCAGCGGGCGGGTCAACGTGGTCGAGGGCGTCTCGCCCCGCTACGCCACCACCATCGGCACCGTCTGCGCCGGCTCCAGCCTCGGCATCCAGCGGCACGAGGACGTGCACGTCCTCCAGGCGCGGCTGCTCGGCCCGCTCTACCTGCCGCTGGTCGCGCTCAACTACGTGCTGTTCACCATCGCCCCGGTGTGGCTGCTCTGGCACGACCACGGCAACGCGCCGATCAACCGGTTCACCCGCTACTTCGAGATCGGCGTCTACCCGCACGTCTGGAACGAGGCCATCGCGTACCGGATCCAGGGGACGCCGCCGCGATGACCGGAGCCATCGAGGCGGCCGTCGCGGACCTCGCGGCCTGGCTGACCGGGGCGGCGGGTGACCCCGTCCCGGTCGGCCCGCCCCGCGACGCCCCCGACGGCGGCCTCACCGTCTGGCCGCTGGAGCTGCGGCCGGCCCGGCAGACCGCGGCCAGCGGCGGGGCGCGCGAGCCGTACCGGTTCGTGGTCCGGCTGCTGGTCAGCGGCGGCGGGCCGGCGGCGCTGCCGGCGCTGGACCGGGTCCTCGCCGCCGCCACCGCGGCCGGCCAGCCCGAGGTGGTGCTGGCCGCCGGGGACCCGGCGCTCTGGCGGGCCCTCGGCGTGCCGCCCCGGCCCGCACTGCTGCTCGACGTGCCGGCGCGGATCGACCGGCCGACGCCGGCCGCGCCGCCCGTGCGGCAGCCACTGCGGCTGCGGCAGCTCGACATGCGCACCCTCGACGGCCGGGTGGTCGGGCCGGAGCGCCAGCCGCTCGCCGCCATGCGGGTCGAGCTGGTCGGCACCGCCCAGGCCACCGAGACCGACGCGGCCGGCCGGTTCCGGCTGGTCGGCGTCCCGCACGACCCCGACGCCCCGGACCGGCCGGTGCGGATCCGGCTGATCGGCCGGGGCCGCACCCACACCGCCGAGCTGGACCCCGCCGACGGAGACCACGTCGTCGTCTGCGCCCCCGACTGACTCCTCAAGGAGGACCGATGCCCACCTACTTCTCCCCCGGCATCTATGTCGAGGAGGTGCCCAGCGGGGCCCGCCCGATCGGGCCGGTCGGCACGAGCACCGCCGCCTTCGTCGGGCTCGCGCCGAACCGCGCCGCCCACGTCGACGAGGCCCTCGCCGTGAACAGCTGGTCGGAGTTCCTCCGGCTCTACGCCGACGGCGAGCACCTGGAGAGCACGCCGCTGGCGCGCGCGGTCTTCGGCTTCCTCGACAACGGCGGCACCCGCTGCTGGGTGGTGAACGTCGGCGAGGGCGGCCAGCTCACCGGCACCGGCGGCCGGCGCAGCGGCCTGCAACTGCTGGAGGCCATCGACGAGATCTCGATCCTGGCCGCGCCCGGCTACCACGACCCGGTCTCGCACGAGGCGCTCATCAGCATGGCCGAGCGGCTGCGCACCATGGTCGCCATCTGCGACCCGCCGCCCGAGGTGGCCGACATCTCCCGGCTCACCCGGGTCGCCACGCCCGGCAAGCCGTCGTCCGGCAAGCCCGCCGACGGTACGCCGAAACCCGACGACGACCCGCCCGGCGGCGACCGGCCCCGGCAGTCGGACTTCGCCACCTACTACTTCCCCTGGATCCGGGTCCGCGACCCGCTCAGCGGCGACCTGGTCCTCACCCCGCCGAGCGGGCACGTGGCCGGCATCTGGGCCCGCACCGACGCGCTGCGCGGCGTGCACAAGGCGCCGGCCAACGAGCCGGTACGCGGCGCGGTCGACCTGGCGTACCGGGTCACCCGCCCGGAGCACGACGTGCTCAACCCCAAGGGCGTCAACGTGATCCGCTTCTTCTCCGGCGAGGGCATCCGGCTCTGGGGCGCCCGGACGCTCGCCGCCGAGGCCAGCGAGTGGCGCTACCTGAACGTGCGGCGGCTCTCCATCGCCATCGAGCTGGCCATCGCGGGCGGCACCCGGTGGATGGTGTTCGAGCCGAACGACTACACCCTGTGGCGCTCGATCCGGCGGGACATCGGCGCGTTCCTCACCCGGGTGTGGCGCGACGGCGCGCTGCTCGGCCGCACGCCCGAGGAGGCGTTCTTCGTCAAGTGCGACGAGGAGACCAACCCGGCCGACGTGCGCGACGCCGGGATGGTGGTGGCGCACATCGGCATCGCGGTGGTCAAGCCCGCGGAGTTCGTGGTGTTCAAGCTGAGCCAGTGGGCCGGCGGCACCGAGACCGAGACGATCGGAGGCTGACATGCCCACCACGGCCACCCCGCAGCCGGGCGCGCCCGTCGACCCCTACCGGGCGTACCACTTCAAGCTGCTCATCAACGGCATCACCAACGGGCACTTCACCGAGGTCAGCGGGTTCGAGGTGGCGATACCGTCGCTGGCGTACCGGGAGGCCGGCAACGAGCGGATCCGGGCGGTACCCGGCCAGGTCGAGTACGCCCCGGTCACCCTCCACTTCGGCCTGACCGCGTCGCGCGAGCTGTGGGACTGGGTGAACGCGGCCGCCAAGGGCACGGTGAACCGGCGCAACGTCTCGGTGGTGCTGCTCGACCCGGCCGGCACCGCCGAGGTGCTGCGCTGGAACATGATCAATGCGTGGCCCACCCGGTGGCGGGGCGCCCACTTGAACACCCTGTCCCAGGAGATCGCCATCGAGGCGCTGACCCTCGCGTACGAGGGGCTGGAACTGGAGTCCGGCGGTGCCGCCGCCCCGGCGCCCGCGTGACCGGCTGGCCCGCCTGCTCCGGGCCGCCGCCGACCGCCTCACCACCGGGCCCACCACCTCGTCGGCCGAGACGCGCGCACCGCGCCTGCCCGGCGAACCCCCCGAGCACTGGCTCCGCCTGGTCGCCACCCACGCCCCCGGCCTCCTCCACGACCTCCCCCGCTCCGCACCCACCGCCGCCGACCGGCCCGCTCCCGCCGACCGGGATGTCCGCGTCGGATCCGACGCGGACACCGTCATCGACGAGGCCGGACCGGGCCCCGGCGGGGCGGAGGCGCGGGGTTGGGAGCGGGGCGCTCCCGGGCTGCCGCTGCGGTCCGCGGTTCCGGGGTGGTTCGGATGGGGGACGGGCGATGAGGCGACCGGGTCCTCCGGGGAGAGGGCCAGCGCGGCAGCCGATGGCTTCGCCTGGTTGCGGGGACGCTACCGCCCCGGGGGCGGCTCCGGCCGGGCCGGGGCAGCCGGCCGGGCCGGGCATGCCGACCTCGGCAGGCTCGCCGGACCGGAGGGGCGTGCGGGACGGCTCGCCGGCGGGGGCGGGCGTCCGAACGGGCTCGCCGGCCGGGACGGACGTCCGGGCGGGCGTGCCGGGCTTGGCGGACACCCCGGGCCGGGCTGGCCTGCCGGGCCGGGCTGGCCTGCCGATGCCGACGCGGCGGGCGGCGACCCGTACCGGTACCCGTCGACGTGGGGTGACGGGAACACGGGGCACGCACCGTCGCGGGACGCCGCCGCCGGAGGCGGATCCACGCCGGGCGGCGGGGACACCCGGCCGCTCGGCCTCCGAGGGGGACCGGTCGCGCCCGGCGCCGCGGCACACGCACCCCACGCCGGCCTGCCGGATGCCTCGTCCTCCGGCGACGCCGTCGTCTCGCCCGGGTGGTCGTCCCACCGGGCCGCGTGGGCGCGATCGTCGCCCGGCAGGCCCGGCGGCCCACCGGGATCGTCATCCCGGGAGACCGACGGCCCGCCGGGATCGTCGCCGGGCCGGACCGGTACCCCACCGGGATCGGCGTTTCCGGGGACCGACACCCCATCGGGGCCGGTGGCCAGTGCGACCGGCGGGCGCGCCCGGTCGGGGCCGGGCGCCGTCGCCGGCGGCGGGCCCGAGCCGGGCCCGGCCGGCCGCACCGCCCGGGTGTTCCCGGCACCCGACGCCGGCCCGCCCGTGCCGACCGTCGCGTTCTCCGGCCCGGCCACGGGCCCTCGCCGGCCCGGGCGGTCGGCCGACGCGTCACCGTTCGACGGCGGCTCCGGACCGGCGACATCCGGGATCGGCACCGCCGCGGCGGCGCCCCGGGCCCACGCCCTTCGGGTGCGTCTGTTGTCGCCGGAACGACAACAGACGCACCCGAACCCGAGCGGAGACGGCACTGCGGGACGGCCGGCGCCGGGCCGTCCGGACTGGACCGCCGCGGCCGCCGGGCCGTGGCCCGCGCTGCCGCCCGAGGCCGGTGACGCAGGGGGGTGGCCGGTGCCGCCGCACCCGGCCGGTGACCGTGCCGCGGGCGCATCGGGATCGGCCCGGCAGGATCCGTGGCCGGCGCTGCCCGACGACCGGGAGCTGTGGGCGCCGGCGGTCCCGGCACGCGACGTCGACCGGCTGGCCCGGCTCGACCGGGAACAGGCGGGTGACTGATGGAGCGCGTCGCCTTCCTCGTGGACGAGTCCGGCACCCGGGTGGACTGCCTGCTCAACCCGGAGACCGTGCAGGTGACACGGCTGGCCGGCGTACGACCCCGCGGCGCGCCGGACGGACCGCTCACCGGGGCCGGCCTCGCCGACGACCCGCTGGTCTTCACCGGCGGCGGGCGGACCGAGCTGGTGCTGGACCTGCTCTTCGACACCGACTTCGTGGAGTCCCCGGTACGCCCCGAGGACGTCCGCGCGCTCACCCGCCCGCTGTGGATGCTGGCCGAGAACTCCGCGACCGAGCACGGCTGGCTGCGGCCCCCGCTGGTCCGGCTGGTCTGGGGCAAGACCTGGAACGTGCCCGGCGTCATCGTGGCCATCGCCGAGCGCTTCGACGCGTTCACCCTCACCGGCACCCCGCGCCGCTCCTGGCTGCGGCTCAAGCTGGTCCGCGTGGCCGAGACCGCCGAGGCGGCCCGGGCGGGCTTCGAGGAGGAGCTGGCCGCGGCGAGCACGCCGACCGTGCCGCCCGGGTCGGCGGTGGTCGCCGCGGCCGACGGGGCGGCCGAGCCGGGCTGGTCCGGGGTCCGCTTCGACCTGCTCGCGCACGACGCGCTCGGCTCGCCGCTGCGCTGGCGGCTGCTCGCCGAGCACAACCGGATCACCGACCCGCTGACCGTGCCGGCCGGCACCGCCCTGGCCGTGCCGGCCACCGCCGCCGCGCCGCTCCCCGCCGACGCCGCCACCGGAGGTGCGCCGTGATCCGGGCCGCCGCCGTCACCGTCGACGGGATCCCGCTGGCCGACCCCGGGCGGCTGCGCGGCGTCCGGGTCGCCGCCCGCCTGGACCAGCCGACCCAGTGCGAGGTCACCCTGACCACCGCGCCGGGCGCCGCCGCCCTCGACCCCCCGGTACGCCCCGGCGCCACCCTCGACCTGCGGCTGGACGGCCAGCCCGACGCCCTGTTCACCGGCGAGGTGACCGGCGTCGAGGTGGAGTACGCCGGCGACGGCGCGGCGCTGCTGCGGGTGCGGGCGTACGACCCGCTGCACCGGCTGCGCAAGCGGCAGGAGCTGCGGGTGTTCGAGTCGGTGACCGCCGCCGAGCTGGCCGGGGAGCTCTGCGCCGACGTGGGGCTCACCGTCGACGCCGACGCCGACGGGCCGCGCCTGGACCGGCTGCTCCAGCACCGGCACACCGACCTGGAGCTGTTGCGCGAGGTGGCCGGCCGGGCCGGCCTGCACCTGACCGTCGAGGGCGACCGGCTGCGCCTGCTGACCCTCGACGGTCACGGCGATCCGGTCCCGCTCACCCTCGGCGGCACCGTGCACGCGCTGCGGATCGCGGAGAACCTGGACCGGGCCGGCGGCGGGTGCGCCGCGCTGGGCTGGCACCCGCAGCGCGCCGAGCCGCTGCGCCAGGAGGCCGGCGACGCCCGCTCCGGGCGGCGCATCCCGCTGCGCCCGGATCCGGGCGGGGTGGGCGCGGACGGGGTCCGCACGGCCGTCGACCAGCCGGGCCGCAGCGACGACGAGCTGGCCGCCCTGGCCCAGGCCGGACTGGACGCCCGGGTCGCGGCGCTGGTGACGGCCGAGGGCACGGCCGAGGGCGACCCGGCGTTGCGCCCCGGCCGGCGGATCGCCCTGGCCGGCGTCCCCGAGCCGGTCGCGGGCGTGTACGTGCTCACCGAGGTGGTGCACACCCTCGACGCGAACGGGCACCTGACCCGCTTCTCCACCGTCCCGCCCGGGCCACCACCGGCCGCCGCGCCCGTCGCGGCCACGGTCACCCTCGGCACGGTCACCGACGTGGACGACCCGGACGGGCTGGGCCGGGCCCGGGTGAGCCTGCCCGCGTACGGGGACCTGGACGCCGGCTGGCTCGCCGTGCTCTGCCCGGGCGCGGGCCGGGGCAAGGGCATCGTGGCGCTGCCCGACCCCGAGGACACCGTGCTCGTGGCGCTGCCGGGCGGCGAGCCCGCCTCGGGCGTCGTGCTCGGCTCGCTGTTCGGCGCGGTCGAGCCGTACGACGCGGGGATCGTGTCCGGCCGGTCCCGGCGCTGGTCGATGCGGACCGGCACCGGGCAGTCGATCGTCATCGACGACGACGGGCGCGCCCTGCGCCTGGCCACCGACGGCGGCAGCTTCGTCGAGCTGCGCCCCGAGCTGACCACCGTGCACGCGGCCGGCGACCTGGTGCTCTCCGCGCCCGGCCGGGCCATGGTGGTGCGCGCCCGCACCGTCGACTTCCTGCAGGCGGAGGCGGCCGAGGACGCCGAGACCGCCGCCGCCCAGGCCCGTACCCTCGCCCGCGCCCACGGAGGTGGCTGATGCGCTGGATCCACCGCGACTCGCTGATCACCTGCGACCACGACGGGCGGGTGGCCAACCGCCCCTCGCAGCGGTGGGTGACGGTGCGGGGCGTGCCGGTGCTGGTGGAGGCCGACCCGGAGGGGCGGGACATCACCGCCTGTCCCAACTACGGGCCGACCATCAAGCCCTGCGCCAAGACGCTGAAGGTGACCGTCGGCTACAGCGCCTGGCTGCGGGTGGACGGCCACCGCGTGGTGCTGTCGCACCTGGACGGGCTGACCGACGGCACCCCGCCCGGGCTGGTCCACCACACCGTCCGCGACCCGCGGCAGACGTTCCTGGGGGCGGACGCATGAGGGCCTTCCGGTTCGTCGGCGCCGGCTTCGACGCGGGTCGCACCGGCGGCCTCGCGCTGACCGCCGCCGGCGGCCTGGTAATGACCGAGGGCGACGAGACCGTACGCCAGGCGCTGTTCCTGCTGCTGTCCACCACGCCGGGCGAGCGGCTGATGCGCCCCGGGTACGGCTCCCGGCTGCACCGGCTGGTCTTCGCGCCCAACGACGACACCACGGCCGGGCTGGCCATCCACTACGTGCGGCAGGCGATCCGGCGCTGGGAGCCGCGGGTCGAGGTGCTCGACGTGGACGCCGGGCCGGACCCGGACGACCCGTGGCGGCTGGTGATCCGGCTCGACTACCGGGTCCGGGCCAGCCTCTCCCCCGGCCAGCTGGTCTTCTCCGTCGACCTGCTGCCCGTCGACGACGAACCCGGCGAGGAGGGTCCCGCATGACGCTGCCGGTGCCGCACCTGGACGACCGCGCCTTCCTCGACCTGGTCACCGAGGCGCGGGAACGGATCCGCCGGGCCTGCCCGGACTGGACGGACCTCTCCGCGCACGACCCGGGGATGGCGCTGCTGGAGGCGTTCGCCTACCTCACCGAGGTGATGATTTACCGGCTGAACCAGTTGCCGGAGAAGGCGTACGTGTCCTTCCTCAACCTGCTCGGGGTGACCCGGCACCCGCCGGCCGCCGCCTGGGCGGACGTCCGCTTCACCCGGACCGGCGCGGACCGGGGCGCGGTCCGCGTCCCGGCCGGCACCCGGGTCGCCGCCGCCCGGGGCGCCGACCCCCGGCCGGTCGTCTTCGTGACCACCGAGCCGGCCGTGCTGCCCGCGGGCGAGACCGAGGTGACGGTACGCGTACATCACTGCGAGCCGGTCGAGGCGGAGCTGCTGGGCACCGGCACCGGGCAGGCCGGGCAGGTGTTCCGCGCGGCCCGCGCGCCGCTGACCCGGACCACCGAGGCGCTGGACCTGCTGCTGGGGGTGGAGGTGCCCGCCGGTTCGGTGGAGCTGGGCGCGGCCGCCCGGGAGCACGAGGGCCGCACGTACGAGGTCTGGCGGCCGGTGGACAGCTTCGCCGGCGTCGGCCCGCAGGCCAAGGTCTACCTGGTCGACCGCGCCTCCGGGGTGGTCACCTTCGCCCCCGCGCTGGACCTGCGGCCGGCGGACGGGGCCGGGCCGGGTGTCGAGGGGGCGCCCGGCCCGGTGGCGGCGGTGCCGCCGGCCGGGCGGCAGGTCCGGCTGTGGTACCGGTGCGGCGGCGGGCCGGCCGGCAACGTGGCGGCCGGGACGCTGACCAGCCTGCGCGACCCGCTGCCCGGGCTGCGGGTGGACAACCCGGCGCCGGCCGCCGGCGGCCGGGACCTGGAGTCGATGGAGTCGGCCCTGGCGCGCGGCCCGTACGAGTTCTTCGCCCAGCAGCGCGCGGTGACCGCCCGGGACTACGAGATCCTGGCGGCCGGTTCCGGTGCGGTGGCCCGGGCCCGGGCGTTCACCCGGGCGTCGGTCTACAGCTTCGCCCGCCCCGGCGAGGTCGAGGTGGTCCTGGTGCCGTACGTGCCGGAGCAGGCCCGCCCGGGCGGCCGGCTGCCGGTGGCGGTGCTGCGGGAGCACGAGGTCGAGGAGGCGCGGCGCCGGGTGGAGGCCGACCTGGAACGGCGGCGGGCGCTCGGCACGGCGGTGCGGGCCGGCTGGGCGCGCTACAAGGCGGTCTCCATCCGGGCCCGGGTGGTGGTCCGCCGCGAGGAGGACGTCGACGCGGTCCGGCGGCGCGTCCACGACCGGCTGCACCAGACGCTCAGCCCGCTGCCCACCCCGCTCAACCCGGCCGGCTGGGCGTTCGGCGAGCCGCTGCGGGCCTCCAACGTGTACCGGATGCTGGAGCACGCCGAGCCGGGCGTGCGCTACGTCGAGTCGGTCCGGTTCGTGGTCGACGAGGCGCCGGACGCCCAGGTGCGGACCGTGGCCGTCGACCAGTACCAGCCGGGCACCTGGTACGCCGGGCGCGGCCCGGTGCTGTTCCGCTCCACCGACGCGGGCGCCGGGTGGGAGCCGGCCGGCCGGTTCGACGGGGAGAGCGTCGTCCGGGTGGTGCCCGCCCCCGCCCCGGTCCGCCCCGGCGTGGTGCCCCGGGCCGGGTCGGTGGCCGTGGTGACCGCGCGCGACGCGGGCGGCTCCCGCGTCCGGTTGAGCACCGACCTCGGCGAGACCTGGACGCTGCTCACCGACCTCGACTCCGGCGTGCGGGACCTGGCCTGGATCGACCGGGACGGCGCCGGGACGCTGCTGCTGGCCACCGACGCCGGCCTCTACGAGGTGTCCCTGCTGCCCGGCGCGGTGCCGTTGCAGATCCTGGTCGACCCGGCCGACGCCGACCGCGGCTTCTACGCGGTCCGGTCGTTCGTCTCCGAGCGCGGCGCGCCCGGGGTGGCGGTGGCCGCGCAGGCCGGCTTCGGCGTCTACCTGTCCACCGCGGCCGGCCGCCCCGGCACGTTCGCGCACGTCGGCCTGGCCAACGTGGACAACCGGGTGCTCGCCGTGCAGTACGACGGCCCGGCCACCCTGCTGTGGAGCGGCGCCGGCGAGCCGGACCCGAAGAAGCCCGGGCAGGGCTGCCACCGCACCCGGCTGTTCGAGTCCGACGTGAAGTGGCAGTCGGTGGCGGGCGGCTGGATCGGCGGCACCTGCCGGGACCTGGCGTTCAGCGGCACCCTGGCGCTGGCCGCCACGCAGAGCGGCGGGGTGGTCCGGCTGGACACCCTGGCCCCGCAGCCGCAGTGGCAGGCCGTGATGGTCAACTGCGGCCTGCCGCTGCGGGACCGGACCCGGTTCGTCCCGGTCGACGCGATCGCCGCCACCGGTGGGGCCGGCCGGCTGGTTCTGGCCGGCGGCGAGCGCGGCGTGTACCGCAGCGGCGACGCGGAGGACTGGGCGGCCAGCGCCAACCAGGCCACCGCCGACGTGGTCACCGTCCCCGGCACCTGGCTGCTCTGCTCCGGCGAGCACGACATCGAGGTGGTGCGGCAGGATGCGCCGAGCGGCGATTGAGCGGCTGCTGCCGGCCGCGTACCAGCGGGCCGCCGGCCCGGGCAGCGTGCTGGGCGCGCTGCTGGACGTCATGGAGGCGCTGCACGCCCCGGACGAGGCGGTGCTCGCCGACGTCGACGCGCTGTTCGCGCCGTACCGCACGCCGGACGGGTTCGTGGCGTACCTGACCCGGTGGGTGGCCATGGACCACGTGGTCGCCGCGCCCCGGGCGGACGCGCCGCTGCCACTGCCGGTGGGCCGGCTGCGGGACCTGGTGGCGCACGGCGCGCTGCTGGCCCGGTGGCGGGGCACCCCGTACGGGATGCGCACCGCGCTGGAGCTGGCCACCGGGGTGACCGGGTTCGTGCTGGAGGAGCCGGCCGAGCGGCCGTTCCACGTGGTGGTCCGGGTGCCGCCGGCCGCCGCCGACCGGCTCGCCCTGGTCACCCGCATCGTCGAGGCGGAGAAGCCCGCCGCGGTCACCGTCGAGGTCACCACCGACCCGGCCACCGACCCCGCCGACCCGGAGCCGCCCGCCACCGACCCCGCCGACCCGGAGCCGCCCGCCACCGAACCGGAGCCGCCCGCCGCACACGCCGAAGCCGCCGACGCCGACGGCGACGGCGACGGCGACGGCGACGGCGACGGACCGGACGGTACGGCCACCGGGGTGGCGTCCGTCCCCGCGGTCGGCCGGGCCCGCGTGCCGTCCCCCGCACCCCACGAGCAGCCGTCAGAGGAGCCGTCATGACCACCGAATGGGCCGTCGTCGCCGCCGCCGAGCAGTTCACCCTGGACGCCCGCAACTGCGGCGAGCTGACCTTCACCGTCTCCAACCCGGGCGAGGCGCCGGACACCGTGGTCTTCGACGTCGCGCCCGGCGAGGGCAGCCAGCGCGGCTGGTTCACCGTGGCCGAGCCGCAGCGGGTGGTGCCCGGGCAGGGCTCGGTGTCGTTCCTGGTCCGGCTCGCCGTGCCGCCCGGCACCCCGCCCCGGCGCTACGACATGACCGGCTTCGCGTACTCGGCGAACACCGCCCCGGAGGAGAGTTCCCGGTCCAGCGGCCGGGTGACGTACGACGTGCGGGCCGTCGTACCCCCGAAGCGCGCGCCGTGGCCGTGGCTCGCGGCCGCGGCGGCGCTTCTGCTGGTGGTGGGCGGGGTGGTCGCCTGGCTGGTGACCCGCGGCGGTGACCCGCCGCCCCCGCCGCGGGCCCAGGTGGTGACCGTGGAGGCGGAGAGCCTGGTCTCCGGCGCGACGGTGCAGTCGACCAGCGCGGCGGCCGCGCAGGTGGTGTCCCAGCCGAACTGCTGCGAGGTGGTCTGGTCCGGCGACGCCCAGCTGTTCTTCCAGGGTCGGGCCGTGGGTGACCGGGTGACCGTCTCGGTGGACCTGCCCACCGACGGCACCTGGCGTCTCGCCACCGTGCGCACCACCTCGTTCGACTACGCGAACACCATCTGGCTGGTGGACGGCCGGCAGGTCGGGGACAGCTTCTTCGGCTTCACCCCGACGGTGGTGCGCACCGACTTCGTGGACGTGGGCACCGTGGAGCTGGCCCGGGGCCCGCACAAACTGACCCTGGTGGCGGTGAGCCGGACGCAGGGCACCGACCGGTACTTCGCCGGGGTCGACCAGATCCGGTTCACCCAGCTCCTCGCGCCGTGAGCGGGCGGCAGAAGGTGCTGCTGGCGGCCCTCGCCGGGCTGCTCGTGGTGCTCTACCTGGTCGCAGTGGGTGGCGGCCGGCACGACCGGGGCGACCCGGCCGCCGGCCCCGGCTGGCTGGCCCGGTTCGGCGGGAACGCCGGCACGGTGGACCCGGCGACGGTGACCGCGGCGTGCGTGCCGCCGGCCGCCGAACCGAGTCCGTCCGCCGAGGGTCTGGTGGTCGGCTTCGGCACCGCCTGCCGGCTGCGGGTGGCGGACCCGGGCGGCCTGCGCAGCCTGGTGCTGCGCAGCGGGGCGCCGTTCGTGGTGAGCGCCCCGGCGCCGGGCGACGCCGACGTGACGGTGACCGACGAGGTGGCGCCCGGCGACGACGGCACGGCGGTGGCGAAGGTGGCGGTGGACGGGGCGACCGAGGTGGCCCTGCGATGCCCGGGAGGTGGCGGATGCGTGGTCACCGTGGCCCGGTCCTGACCGGACGCGGGCCGGGCCGGCCGGCGCCGGCCGGTGGGGAGGCGTGCCATGGGTGAGCTGCGGAAACCGTTCCTGCTGCTGGCGCTGCTCGCCATCGCGCTGGTGGTGGGGCTGGAGCTGGGGGCGGCGGCGCTCACCGGCGGCGGGGACGCCGGCGGCGCGCTGCGGGACAGCGCCGGGCGGCTCGGCGTCGAGCTGGGCGACGTCGGCGCGGTCACCGAGCCGTCCGGCCGGGGCACCGGCCACCTGGCGCTCGTCGACGTGGTGGCGCTCTGGACCACCGGGCTGTTCGCCCTGAGCCTCGTGGTGCCGGACCGGATCCAGGGCCGGGTGCAGGGGGTGGCCACCCTGGTCTTCTCGATCCTGCTGCTGCTTGCGTCGCTGGTCCTGCTGATCGTCTCCTTCGTCGAGCTGACCGTGATGGTGTCGCTGTTCCTGGCCGCGCCGTTCGGCACGCTCGCCTACCTGGCGGTGTGGGGGTTCTTCCCGGTCGGCGACGCGGCTGTGCTGCTCGGCCTGGTGCTGCTGCTCAAGCTGGTCTGGGCGGCGCTGCTGCTGCTCGCCCAGCCGCGCTTCCTCCAGAACAAGGGCCTCGTGCTGCTGGCGCTGACCACCCTGCTGTGCACGGTGGTGCTGGAGTTCCTGCACCAGTTTGTGCCGGGGATCCTGGTCAGCATCACCGACGACCTGGGCGCGGTGGTGTTCGCCGTGGTGGCGCTGATCTGGGCGCTGGTCCTGCTGATCGGCTCGATTCCCGCCATCGTCAAGGCGATCCGCAGCACCGCGACCACCTCCCGCCCCACCGCGCGCGCCCGGTGAGCACCGCCTCCGCCGTTCCGGGCACGGCTTTCCCGGCGGTGCTGCGGTAGCCTCTCGGCCACCGGGGTGTGCGAGGGGGTGCGCATGGCGACGTTGGCCGATGTCGCCCGCCGGGCGGGCGTCTCCCCCGCGACCGCGTCGCGGGTCATCAACGGCAGCAGCAAGCCGGTCGCCGACGAGCTGCGCGAGCGGGTGCTGAAGGCCGTCGCCGAGCTGCGGTACGTGCCGAACGCGCACGCCCAGCTCCTGGCCCGGCCGCAGCGCAGCGTGGTCGGCGTGCTGGTGCACGACGTGTCCGACCCGTACTTCGCCGAGGTGACCCGGGGGCTGCAGCGGGTCGCCACCGAGCGGGGGCGGCTGGTCATCATCTGCAACAGCTACCGCGATCCGGAGCGGGAGGTGGAGTACGTCGACCTGCTCCGCGCCCAGCAGGTCGCCGCCATCGTGCTGGCCGGCTCCGGCTACCACGACGCCACGGTCAACGCCCTGCTCGACGAGCGGCTCGCCGCGTACGCGGCCACCGGCGGGCGGGTCGCGGTGATCGGCCGGCACCGGCACCGGGGCGACGCCGTGCTGCCGGCCAACGAGGAGGGCGGCCGCCTGCTCGGCGCGGAGCTGCGCCGGCTCGGTCATCGGGCGGTGGGCGTGCTCGCCGGCCCGCGCTCGCTCACCACCACGAGCGACCGGCTCGCCGGGCTCGCCGCCGGCCTGGGTGAGCCGCTGCCGGAGGCGCGGATCCGGTACGCGGACTTCACCCGCGACGGCGGGTCCCGGGTCGCGGCCGAGCTGCTGGACGCCACGCCGGGGCTGACCGCGATCGTGGCGATGAACGACTCGATGGCCGTCGGCGCGCTTAACGTGCTGCGCGCCCGCGGCGTGCGGGTGCCCGCGGAGGTCTCCGTGGTCGGCTTCGACGACATGCCGATCGCCGCCGACGTGACCCCGGCGCTGACCACGGTCCGGCTGCCGCTGGCCGGGCTGGGCGCCCGCGCCATGACCCTGGCCCTGGACGCGCCCGACGGCCACGACCGGGTGGAGACCGTCCCCGCCGAACTGGTCCACCGGGACAGCCTCGGCCCGGCCCCGGCCTGACCGGCCGCCGCAACCCCGGCCCGACCGGGCCCACCCCGGCTCGACGGCCGTGGGGCCGGCGGGCTCAGCCGGGACCGGCCGCCAGGGCGGCGAGGCGGGGGATCTGCCGCGGGTCGGACAGTGCCGACCCGACGGCCACCACCCGCGCCCCGGCGGCCAGGAAGTCGCCCGCGTTGCCGGCGTCGATCCCGCCGGTGGCCACGAACCGCGCCTCGGGCAGCGGTCCGGCGACGGCCCGGAACCAGGCCGGCCCGAGGCTGACCGCGGGGAACGCCTTCAACCAGACCAGGCCGTGGTCGAGCGCCCGCTGCGCCTCGGTGGGGGTGGCCACCCCGGGCAGGTGTGGGATGCCGTAGCTGACCGCCGCGTCGGCGATGGCGAGGTCCAGCCCGGGGGCCACGGTGAACGCGGCCCCCGCCCCGGCGGCCTGCCGGACCTGGGCGGGGGTGCGGACCGTGCCGGCGCCGACCAGGCGGTCCCGCCGCCGGCCCGCCGCCACCGCGGCGCGCAGCGCCGGGACCGCGTCGGGGGTGCGGATCGGCACCTCCACCACGTCGATGCCGAGGTCCCAGGCCTGCTCTGCGAGCCGGACGGTCTCGTCCGGCGGCAGGTCGCGCAGGATCACCATGACCCGCGCGGGTCCGAAGATCGGCTCGAAGTCGTGCCCGCTCATCGTCCGCTCCCTCCACCGTGACCGCCCGCATTCTGCACCCTGCCGGCCCCATCCGGCGCCCGCTGCGGCGGACCGGCGGGCTCCGGTGGCACGAGGGTGGCCCACCGCGGGTCGGGCAGCGCCAGCGCGCGGGCCGTCCAGTCCGGATCGGGCGGTGGCGCGGTGTCCCCGGCGGCGGCCAGCGCCGGGACCGCGGTGAGGTGCCCGAGCCGCAGGCAGGCCGCCGGGTCGAGGCCGCGCAGCAGGCCGGCCAGGAAGCCGGCGGCGAAGGCGTCCCCCGCGCCGACCGGCTCGCGCACCGGCGCCGGCAGCGCCGGCACGAACACCCCCGCCCCGGTACGCGGCAGCGCCGTCGCGCCGACCCCGCCGTCCTTGACCACCACGAGGTCCGGGCCGGGCAGCAGCGCGCGGACGTCGGCCGGCGCCGTGACGCCCCAGAGGGTGGCCGCCTCGTCCAGCCCGACCAGCACCACGTCGGCGCGGTCGGCCAGGTCGCGCAGCACCGGGGCGGCCCGGCGCGCCGGCCAGAGCCGGGGCCGGTGGTTGACGTCGAAGCTGATCCGCGCGACGGGCAGCGGGCGGGCGGTGAGCGCGTGCGCCACCAGGTCGCGGCAGCTCCGGGAGAGCGCCGGGGTGATCCCGGTGAGGTGCAGCAGCCGCACCCCGGCAAGCCGGGGGTCGTCGAGGGCGCGGGCGGTCAGCCGGGACGCGGCCGAGCCGGCCCGGTGGTAGTGCACCCGGGTGCCGTCCGGGCCGGGGTCCTTGAGGTAGACGCCGGTCGGCGCGGCCGGGTCGACGGCGACCAGGCCGGTGTCCACCCCGGCGGCGGCGACCTCGCGGAGCACCCGGCGGCCGAACGGGTCGTCGCCGACCCGGCTCACCCAGGCGGCCCGGTGGCCGAGCCGGGCCAGCGCCATGGCCACGTTGGACTCGGCGCCGCCCACCCCGACGGCGAGCCGGTCGGCGTCCTCCAGCGGGGTGGGGGCGGCGGGCGCGAGCACCACCATGGTCTCGCCCACGCAGGCCACCTCGGGGCCGGTCATTCCGGCCCCTCCGCGAGCCGGTCGGCGACCGCGGCGCGGTCGAGCCGGCCGTCGGCCACGAGCACCCGGTGCCGGTTGCGCCGGGGCCGCCCGGCCGCGACCACGGCCGGGCGCTCGAAGGCGTACGCGACGCAGACGCCCGGATACATGGCGGTCCGCACGAACCAGCGGTCGCCGGGCCCCAGCCCGGTGAAGACCAGGGTGTACGCGCCGCCGCCCGGCCCGGCCGCGGTGAGCGCCAGCCACGGCGCGGCCGAGCCGTTGACCGCCTCCTCGCGCGCGGCGTCCCCGGTGAACACCTCGGGCTCGCCGTCGGCGACCGCGCGCCAGAAGAAGCCGCCGTAGCCGGCGCCGCCGGGCCGGCCGTTGGTGGCCGGGCTGCCCAGGTGCACGTCCCGCCCGGTGGCGGCCGTGAGCGTCGCGTTGACGTCCAGCCACCAGGCGTCGGGGCCGGCCGGGGCGGCGGCGAGCCGGCGCCGCTCGCGCAGCAGCGGCCGGCCGGCCCGGTCCCGCCACTCCAGGTCGTGGTCGAGCCGGTCGGCGGCACGGGCGCGCCAGCCGGTGTGGGCGATCACCCCGTGGTCGTCCCGCCAGGTGTAGCCGGCGTCCCGCACGTAGGTGCGCCCGCCCCAGAGGTTCGCGCCGTCGACGTCCTGCACGGCGAGGGAGGCACCGAGGTGCCAGACGTGGTCGGCGGGCAGCGCGTCGGTGACCGGGACGCCGGCCCGGGTGCGCACGGGATGCAGGTACGGCCGCGGGCCGTGCCGCGCGTCGAGGTCCGGGTGCACGACGTAGCGGGCGACCTCGACGCCGGCCACGACGAGGCGCGGTTCCTCGTCCCCGGCGACCGGGTCGACGGCGTGCCCGGTGGCGCCGGGGACGGGCGCGGCACCGGCGCGCGGATCGGCGGTCACGGCGCCTCCGGGAGGGTGACCGGGTGGCGGGCGGCGACCGCGTGCAGGGCGGCCAGGGCGTAGCCCGCGAGGATCGGCACGGCGACCGGGGTGACCAGCAGGGCGAGCAGCCCGGCCAGGCAGCACACTCCGGTGGCGGCCGCCCAGGTGCCGGGCCGCCGCGCGCAGGTGCCGGCCGCCGCCCGGGCCGCGGCCCGCCAGCCCCGGCCGCCGGTGCGCCCGACGGCGACGGCGACCAGGCCCGCGTACCCGAGCAGGGCGGCGGCGACCCCGGCGGTGAGGGCCGTGGCGGGCCCGCCGCCGGGGACCCGGCCGCCGGCGAGGGCGAGCAGGTCGGCGCCGAGCGCGCCGGCCACGGCGAGGCCGACGGCGCTGGCCGCCAGCCCGGCGGGGAGCGCCCGGCCGAACCGGGCGAGCGTGGTCCGGAGCGGCGGCCAACCGCCGGTGACGCCCCGGTCGTGCAGCGCGGCGCTGGCCGTGGCGACCGCCGGGGCCAGGGTGAGCAGCGGCAGCGCGGCCAGGGCCACGGCGAAGCCGAGCAGCGCCAGGTCGCTGGCCTCGCGCGCGGTGTCCCGCCAGTCCCGGCGGGCCGGCTCGGCGCTCATCCCTTCAACCCGCTGGTGTTGATGCCCTCGACCAGCATCCGCTGGAAGGCCAGGAAGAACAGGAACACCGGCAGCAGCGACAGCACCGACATGGCGAACATCGGGCCGACCGCGCTCTGGCTGGTGGAGTCGATGAACAGGGTCAGCGCCACCGGCACCGTGTAGTCGTCCAGGTTGGACAGGAAGACCAGTTGCCGGAAGAAGTCGTTCCAGGTCCAGATGAACGAGAAGATCGCGGTGGTGACCAGCGCGGGGCGGCTCAGCGGCAGGATGACGTGGCGGAAGACCCCGTACGGGGAGGCACCATCGATCTTGGCGGCCTCGTCCAGCTCGCGCGGGATGCCCCGCATGAACTGCACCATGAGGAAGACGAAGAACGCCTCGGTGGCCAGGAAGTGCGGGATGAGCAGCGGCAGGTACGGCCAGTCCCCGCCAACCAGGCCGAGGCTGCGGAACAGGATGTACTGCGGCACGATCAGCACGTGCCCGGGCAGCAGCAGGGTGCCGATCATGACGGTGAACCAGACCTTGCGCAGCCGGAACCGCAGCCGCCCCAGGGCGTACGCGGCGAGCAGGCAGGACAGCGCGTTGCCGACCACGGTGAGCAGGCTGACCATCGCGCTGTTGAGGAAGAACCGGCCGAAGCCGACGTCGAAGTTGGTCCACCCGTCGGCGTAGTTGCCGGGGGTGAACCGCTCCGGCAGCAACCCGATGTTGTTGACGATTTCCGCCTGGCTCTTCACCGAGGTGCCGACCATCCAGACGAGCGGGTAGAGCACCACCGCGACGATCACGACCAGCACCAGCAGGCGCACGGCCTGCCGGCCGCCGCCGCGGCGGCGGGCGGGAGCGAGAGCGGTCACTGTGCCTCCTCCGTTCGCGACTGCGGGGCTCGCAGACCCGGCTCACTCCTCGCGCTCACGAGTCATCCCCGTCGGAGTAGTGCACCCAGAACCGGCCGGTGCCGAAGAAGACGGCCGTGATGAGCGCGATGGCGACCAGGAACACCCAGGCCATCGCGGAGGCGTAGCCCATCTCCAGGTCGGTGAAGCCGGAGATGTAGAGCTTGAGCGTGTACATGAGGGTGGAGTCGACCGGACCGCCGGTGCCGTTGCTGAGCACGAAGGCCGCGGTGAAGCCCTGGAAGCCGTGGATGGTCTCCAGCACCAGGTTGAAGAAGATCACCGGGGAGAGCATCGGCAGGGTGACCGCCCGGAACCGCCGCCAGGCGCCGGCGCCGTCGACGGCCGCCGCCTCGTACAGCTCGGTGGGGATCTGCTTGAGCCCGGCCAGGAAGATCACCATGGGCGCGCCGAACTGCCAGATCGCCAGCACCATGAGCGTTTCGAGGGCCCAGTCGGGGTCGCTGACCCAGGGCAGCCCCTCGATGCCGAACAGGGCGAGGAACGAGTTGAACGCCCCGTCCCGGTTGAACATGTTCACCCAGACGATGGCCAGGGCCACGCTGCCGCCGAGCAGCGACGGCAGGTAGAACAGGCCGCGGAACAGCCCGACGCCCCGCCAGGTGCGGTTGAGCAGCAGCGCCACGCCGAGCGCGGCGGCCAGCTTGAGCGGCACGGCCACCAGCGCGAAGGTCAGGGTCACCCGCACGGCGTGCCAGTACGACGGGTCGCCGGTGAACATCCGCTCGTAGTTGGCCAGCCCCACCCAGCGCACCTCGGACAGCGGGGTGAGGACGTCGTAGTCGGTCAAGCTCAGCCAGAGCGAGAGCAGCATGGGGATCGCCGTGACGCCCATCAGTCCGATGAGCCAGGGCGAGAGGAAGACGTACCCCGCCAGACCTTCGCCGAGCCGGGCCCGGCCGGCCCCGCGCCGCGTGCGGCGGGGGCCGGTCGGGCCGGTGCGTGCGGTCCGGCCGGGCGCCGTGGTGAGGGCCACGGGCCGCTCCTTTCCGTCGGCGCGGTCAGCCGATCGCAGACTTGCAGGCGGCCATGAACTGCTCGGCCGCCTGGGCCGGGGTGGCCCGGCCGTACTGGGCGTTCTCGGCGGCCTTGGTCAGCTCGGACTTCACCTTGCTGTGCCCCTTGATCGGCACCTGCGGGGACTCGCCGAACTTCTGCGCCAGCTCGGACTCGACCTGGATGGACTGCTTCATGGCCGGATCCGTGGCGGTCTCGCTGACCTTGGCGCGCAGGTCGAGGTTGGACGGCAGGCCGCGGTCGGTGCCGAGCAGGGTGACCGCCTCCGGGTCGTTGTTCAGGAAGTTGATCACGTCGACGGCGACGTCCCGGTGCTTGCTGCCCTTGAACACGGACCAGTACATGGAGGCCCGGGCCCACTGGGCGCTCGGGTCACCCGGGTACGCCACCACGCCCAGCTCGTCCTTGGTGTTCTTCTTCAGGTCCGGCATCTGGTTGGCCCAGACCCAGGAGGTCGCCGCCTTGCCGGTGACCACGAGCTGCTTGGTGATGTCGGTGGCGTTGCCCTCGTGGATCACGTCGGGCGTGGGGGTGGCCCCCCGGTCGCGGGCACTCTTCCACAGCTCGAACCACTTCGTCACGTCGTCGGCCGTGAAGCCGAGTTCCTTGCCGTCATAGAGGTCCTTGCCCTGCTGGCGCAGCCAGACCCAGAACGCCTTGTAGTCGGCGCTCGGGTCCTGGGTGCCGGGCACCCTCGTCTTCTTCGCCACCTGCTCGGCCCAGGCGATGTGCTGCTCCCAGGTCATCCCGGTGGTCGGCTCGGGCAGGCCGTGCTTCTGCAACAGGGTCTTGTTGTAGACGAGACCCTGGGTGTTCTCCCCGGCGGCCACGCCGGCGAGCTTGCCGTCGACCACGCCGTACTGCAGGAGGCTCTTGGGGAACTTCGACACGTCGAGCTTCCCGGAGTCCGTGAAGCTGGTCAGGTCGAGCGTGGTGCTGCGGCCGGCGTACTCGGCGAGGTAGTTGTCGTCGATCTGGAACAGGTCGGGCGGGTTGCCACCGGCGGTCAGGGTGGCCAGCTTGTCGAAGTAGCCCTGGTTGGCCTGCCAGGTCTTCTCGAAGGTGACCTCGGGGTGCTTCTTCGTGTAGAGGGCCAGGGCGTCCTCGGTGAGCTTGGCGCGGGCGTCGCCGCCCCACCAGAAGACGGACAGCTTCACCGGGCCGTCGTCGGCGGCCTCGTCGCCGCCGCAGGCCGCCGCGCCCAGGGCGAGCGGCACGGCCAGCGCGACGGCGGCCAGGCCGCGCAGGAATCGAGGTCGGGTCCGGGGGGTACGGTGATCCCGCCCGGCGGGCACGCCGGCGGTGGGGGACGTTGCGGGGTGCATCTGCGCTCACTCCTCGGCTGTGGGAGGCGACGACGTCACCGCGGCCGTCCACGGGTCGCCCGGGTCCGCACGGCGATGCGGGCCCGGGCCACCACGTCAGGCCCCGGTGCCGTCCCGGCCGGGCGGTGGGACGGGCCCGGTCGAGTCGCGGACGACCAGTTCGGTCTGGAGCATTACCTGTGCGGTGGTGCGACGGTCGCCGGCCCTTGCGACCCGGCCCCGGGCGCCGCGGGGCGCGTCGGAGTCGTGTTGCAGCAGCATGTCGACGGCCGTCCGGCCGGCGGCCGCGGTCGGCGTGGCCACCGTCGTCAACTTGGGCCGGGTCAGCCGGCTCAGCGCGATGTCGTCGATGCCGACGACGCTGACGTCGGCCGGGACCCGCAGGCCGAGCGCGTCGAGCCCTTCGATCAGGCCGATCGCCATGAGGTCGTTGTAGGCGAGCACGGCGGTGACGCCGCTGCGGCGCACCTGGTCGGCCACGGCGCCGCCGCCGGTCTCGGTGGGGTGGTTGGGGCCCAGTACGGTCAGCTCGGCGCCACCGGTCCGGGCGGCGGTCCCGGCCGCCCGGCGGATCTCCCGGTTGGTCCACGAGCCGCGCGGGCCGCCGAGCAGCGCGATCCGCCGGTGGCCCAGGCCGAGCAGGTGCTCGACGGCCAGCCGCGCCCCCTGGCCGACGTCCATCATCACGCAGGGCAGGCCGGTGACCTGGCGGTTTATCACCACCACCGGGACCTCCCGGCTGACCTGTTCGATGAGGCTGTTGCTCATCCGGGGGCTGCACAGCAGCACCCCGTCGACCTGCTTGGCCAGGGCGTGGACCAGCTCCTCCTCGGCGGCCTGGTCCTCGTTGGTGTCGGCCACGAAGACGTGGTAGTCGCGGTGCCGCGCCTGCCCCTCGGCCGCCTTGATCAGGGGCGGGAAGAACGGGTTGGCGATGTCGGCGACGATCAGGCCGATGTTGTGCGTACGGCCGGTAATGAGGGCGCGGGCGGCCCGGTTCGGCCGGTAGCCGAGGTCCTCCGCGCAGGCCAGCACCCGGACCCGGGTCTCGGGGTTGACCAGGTGCGGGGCCGAGAACGTGCGGGACACGGTGGAGATGTGCACGCCCGAGGCCCGCGCGACGTCCCGGATGGTGGCTGGCACGGCGGGCTCCCTCGTCCAGTGTGGTGGCGGTCACTCGGGTGCCGCCAATTAATGCAAACGGTTGCTCCCGTGTCAACGGGACTTCGTCACGGATCGATTGCGGCACCGCTCCCAGCACACCCACTTTTCACCACCAAAGCGGATCTAAGTGGCGCGTTTGGCATCGATCGTTGACGCGGTCTTCGCCGGCGTGGTTTCTTCGGCTGCAAACCTTTGCACTCTCCGGGGAGGCCGACGCCATGTCACCACCCGCCCGGGAACGGGTCCGGCACGCGCTGGTCGGCGCCGGGGCGCGGGCCGAGATGTTCGTCCGCGCGCTCGCCCTCGACCACGCCGACACCGCCGAGCTGGTCGCCCTCGCCGACGTCAACCAGGCGCGGATGGACGCGCACAACCGCTGGCTGGCCGAGCTGGGCCACCCGCCGGTGCCCACCTACCGGGCCGCCGACTTCACCGCCATGCTGGCCCGGGAGCGGGTCGACGTGGTGCTGGTCACCAGTGTGGACGTCACCCACGACGAGTACGTGACCGCCGCCCTGCGGGCCGGCTGCGACGTGGTCACCGAGAAGCCGATGACCGTCGACGCGCCCCGCTGCCGCCGGATCCTCGACACCGTGGCCGAGACCGGGCGGTCGGTCACCGTCGCCTTCAACTACCGCTACAACCCGCTGCACGAGCAGGTTCGCCGGCTGCTCGCCGACGGTGCGGTCGGCGAGATCGGCTCGGTGCACTTCGAGTGGCTGCTCGACGTCCGCCACGGCGCCGACTACTTCCGCCGCTGGCACCGGGACAAGGCCGTCTCCGGCGGCCTGCTCGTGCACAAGGCCGGCCACCACTTCGACCTGGTCAACTGGTGGCTGGACGCCCGCCCGGTCGAGGTGCACGCGGCCGGCCGGCTGTTCTTCTACGGCGAGACCGGCCGCCGGCACGGCTACGCCCGCGACTACGACCGGGCGCACGGCTCCCCGGCCGCCGCCGACGACCCGTTCGCGCTGCGGCTGGCCGAGCACCCCCGGCTGCGGGAGCTGTACCTCGACGCCGAGGCCGAGGACGGCTACCGGCGCGACCGCAACGTCTTCGGCCCCGGCGTCACCATCGAGGACGACCTCGCCGTGCTGGCCCGCTACTCCACCGGCGCCACGATGACCTACCACCTGACCGCGTACGCCCCCTGGGAGGGCTACCGGGTGATGGTCAACGGCAGCCGGGGCCGCCTCGAACTGGAGGTCACCGAGAGCGACCACGTCTCCCCCGCCGTGGCCGGCGCGCTCAAGGGCGCCGCCCTGCACGGCGACGAGGCGGCGGCCGAGCGCGGCGCAGCCCGGCTCACCCTGCGGCCGTTCTGGGCGCCGCCGGTGGACGTCCCCGTCGACGACTGGACCCGGCGGGGCCACGGCGGCGCGGACGCCCGGATGACCCGGGTGCTGCTCGGCGGCGAGCCCGACCCGCTCGACCGGGCGGCCACCGCGTACGACGGGGCGCTCGCGCTGCTCACCGGGCTGGCCGCCAACCGCTCGCTGGACACCGGCGCCCCCGTCCGCGTCGCCGACCTGCTCACCCTCCCCTGACCGAGGAGTCACGCCGTGCCGACCGTCCCCCGCAGCGACCTGCTCCTGCCCGCCGAACCCGGCCAGCGGGCCCTGGCCCGCGAGCTGTACGCCCTGGCGGCCGAGCAGCCGATCATCTCCCCCCACGGCCACGTCGACCCGGGCCTGCTGGCCGAGGACCGCCCGTTCCCCGACCCGGCCCGGCTGCTCATCGTGCCCGACCACTACCTCACCCGGATGCTGCTCAGCCAGGGGGTGCCGCCCGCCGACCTCGGCGTGCCCAGCGTCGACGGCAGCGCGGTGGAGACCGACGGGCGGACCATCTGGCGGCGCTTCGCCGCGCACTGGCACCTGTTCCGCGGCACCCCGTCCCGGCTCTGGCTGGAACAGACCTTCCGCGACGTGTTCGGGGTGACCACCACGCTCTCCCCGGCGACCGCCGACGCGGTCTACGACGAGCTGGCCGCGCGCCTCGCCGAGCCGGAGTTCCGGCCCCGGGCGCTGTTCGAACGCTTCGGCATCGAGGTGCTCGCCACCACCGAGTCGCCGCTGGACGACCTCGGCCGGCACGCCAAACTCGCCGCCGACGGCTGGGGCGGGCCGGGCGGGCGGGTGGTCACCACGTTCCGCCCGGACGACGTGGTGGACATGGAGTTCGGCAACTGGTCGGCCGACGTGGACCGGCTCGCCGAGGTGTCCGGCGAGGACACCGGCACGTACGCGGGTTATCTGGCCGCGCTGCGGCGGCGGCGGGAGGCGTTCATCGCGGCCGGCGCCACCTCGTCGGACCACGGGCACCCCACCGCCCGTACCCTCGCTCTCGACCCGGCCGAGGCGGCGGCGCTGTACGACCGGGGGCGGTGCGGGCGGGCCGACGCCGCCGACGCCGAGGCGTTCCGGGCGCACATGCTGCTGGAGTTCGCCCGGATGTCGCTGGACGACGGCCTGGTGCTGCAGCTGCACCCGGGCGCCGTGCGCAACCACAACCGCTGGCTGTACGCCCGGCACGGCCGGGACGTCGGCGGTGACGTGCCGCAGGCCACCGACTACGTGCACGGCCTCGCCCCGCTGCTCGACGCGCACGGCAACGACCCGCGGCTGCAGGTGGTGCTCTACACCCTGGACGAGGACACCTTCACCCGGGAGCTGGCCCCGCTCGCCGGCGGTTACGCGGCCCTGTACCTGGGTGCGCCCTGGTGGTTCCTCGACTCGCCGGAGGTGCTGCGCCGGTTCCGGGAGGCGGTCACCGAGACCGCCGGCTTCTACAACACCGCCGGGTTCGTCGACGACACCCGCGCGTTCTGTTCCATTCCGGTCCGCCACGACGTGGCCCGCCGGGTCGACGCCGGCTTCCTGGCCCGCCTCGTCGCCGAGCACCGGCTGCCCGCCGACGAGGCGGCCGAGACCATCGTGGACCTGGCGTACCGACTGCCCAAGCGGGTCTTCAAGTTCGGGGAGGACTCATGACCACCATCACCGACGTCACCGTGCACGACGTGCGGTTCCCCACGGCCGCCACCGGTGACGGCTCGGACGCGATCAACCGGGGCGACTACTCGGCCACCTACGTCGAGCTGACCACCGACGGCGGCCCCACCGGCGCCGGGTTCACCTTCACCAACGGCCGGGGCAACGAGATCACCTGCGCGGCCGTGCGGGCCCTGGCCCACCACGTGCGCGGCCGGACCGTCGCGGAGATCGCCGCCGAGCCGGTGGCGTTCTGGCGCTCGCTGACCGCCGACGCGCAGCTGCGCTGGCTCGGCCCGGAGAAGGGCGTCATCCACATGGCGACCGGCGCGCTGGTCAACGCCGTCTGGGACCTGCGCGCCAAGCTGGCCGGCAAGCCGATGTGGCGGTACCTCGCTGAACTGCCCACCGACGACCTGGTGGCCACCGTCGACTTCCACCACATCACCGACGCGCTCACCCCCGACGAGGCCGCGGCCATCCTGGACAAGGGGCGCGACGGGCTGGCCGACCGGCTCGCCGCGCTGGAGCGGGACGGCTTCCCCTCGTACACCACGTCGGTCGGCTGGCTCGGCTACCCGGACGACAAGGTGCGGGCGCTGACCCGCGCCGCGTACGCCGACGGCTGGCGGGCCATGAAGATGAAGGTCGGCGGCCCGCTCGACGACGACCTCCGCCGGGCCCGCGTCATCCGCGCCGAGATCGGCCCGGACGCGCTGCTCATGATGGACGCCAACCAGGTCTGGGACGTGACCGAGGCGATCACCGCGATGACCGCGCTGGCCGAGGTCGACCCGTACTGGATCGAGGAACCGACGCACGCCGACGACGTGCTCGGCCACGCGCGGATCGCCCGCGTCGTCACCGAGCTGACCGGCGGGCGGTGCCGGGTCGCCACCGGCGAGGTGGCCGCCAACCGGGTGATCTTCAAGCAGCTGCTCCAGGCCGAGGCGATCGGTGTCATGCAGGTCGACGCCTGCCGGGTCGGCGGGGTCGACGAGGTCCTGGCCGAGCTGCTCATGGCGGCGAAGTTCGGCGTGCCGGTCTGCCCGCACGCCGGCGGCGTCGGCCTCTGCGAGTACGTCCAGCACCTGGCGATCTTCGACTTCCTCCGGGTCGGCACCAGCCTGGACGGGCGGATGGTCGAGTACGTGGACCACCTGCACGAGCACTTCACCGACCCGGTGCGCACCCGCGGCGGCCGCTACCTGCTGCCCACCGCCCCCGGCTACAGCAGCACCATGAGACCCGGGTCGATCGCCGAGTACCGCTTCCCGGACGGCCCGGCGTGGCAGTGACCGCCGACCGCCTCGGCCTGGCCACCCTGCGCCGGTTGCCCGTCGAGTGCCGGCCCCTGCTGCGCCCCGGCACCGTCCCCGCGGGCATCGTCCACCTCGGGCTGGGCGCGTTCCACCGCGCCCACCAGGCCGTGCACACCGAGGCGGCGGTCGGCGCGGCCGGCGGCGACTGGGGCATCATCGGGGTCGCGCCGCGCAGCACCGCCGTGGTCGACGCGCTCGCCGAGCAGGACGCCCTGTTCAGCGTCACCACCCTCGCCCCGGACGGCTCGGCCACCCGGGTGGTCGGCGCGCTGGCCGGCGTACGCCACGCGCCCGCCGACCCGGCCGCCGTGGTGCGCCTGCTCGCCGACCCGGCGATCCGGGTGGTGACGCTGACCGTGACCGAGAAGGCGTACCAGCTCGACCCGGTCACCGGCGCGCTGCGCGCCGACCCGGACCTCCTCGCCGACCTGACCACCGACCGGCCCCCGCGCACCGTGCCGGGGCTTCTGGTCCGCGGGCTGCTCGCCCGGGCCGCCGCCGACGCCGGCCCGGTCGCGCTGGTCAGCTGCGACAACCTGCCGGCCAACGGCCGGCGGCTGCGCGGCCTGGTCACCCAGGCGCTCGCGCTGGCCCGGGTGCCCGACGGGCCGGCCGGGTGGATCGAACGGCACGTCACCTTCCCCGGCACCATGGTCGACCGGATCGTGCCGGCGCCCACCCCGGACACCCTGGACACGGCCCGGCGGGCGCTCGGGGTGACCGACCTGGCGGCGGTGGCCGCCGAGCCGTACTCCCAGTGGGTGGTCGAGGACGACTTCCCCGGCGGGCGGCCGGCCTGGGAACGGGCCGGGGCGGTCCTCACCGGCGACGCCGGCCCGTGGGAGCGGCTGAAGCTGCGCACCCTCAACGGGGTCCACTCGGCGACGGCGTACCTGGGCGCGCTGGCCGGCGCGGAGACCGTCGCCGAGACCCTGACCCTGCCGCGGCTGGACGCCGTGCTGCGCCGGCTGGTGGCCGAGGACGTGGCGGCCAGCTTCGCCCCGCCGCCCGGCGTCTCCGTGCCGGCGTACGGGGAGGAGGTGCTGACCCGGTTCGCCAACCCGGCGATCCGGCACCGCACGCTGCAGATCGCCATGGACGGCTCACAGAAGCTGCCGCAGCGCGTGCTGCACACCATCGCCGACCTGCGCGCCGCCGGCCGCCCGGCCCGCTGGGGCGCGCTGGTGGTCGCGGCGTGGCTGCGCTTCGTGCTCGGGTACACCGACGACGGCCGGCCGCTGCCGCTGGACGACCCGCTCGCCGACCGGATCCGCACCGCCCTCGCCGCCGCCCCGGGAACCCCGGCCGGTGCGGTCGACGCGGTCTTCGCGCTGCGCGAGGTCTTCCCCGCCGACCTGGCCGCCGACGACGAGGTCCGGGCCGACGTGACCGGCTGGCTGACCGCGCTCGAACGGCACGGCGTCCGGGCCACCCTGGCCGGTGCGGCATGACGGACCGGGGCGCTGCGCGGCACGGCCGGGCCGGGGCTGGCGCACCGCCCACGGTCGCGCTCGTCGGGGCGAACGGGCACGGCCGCTGGCACCGGCGGGCCATCGCCCCGCTGCACGCCGCCGGCCGGGCGCGCCTGGTCGGCCTGGTCGACATCCACCCGCTGGAGGACGAACCGGCGGCCCCCGTCCCGTCCGGCACGGGGATCTTCACCGACCACCGGGCCATGCTGGCCGCCGTCCGTCCCGACGTGGTGGTGGTCTGCACCCCGCCGCACACCCACCTGCCGATCGCCCTGGACGCGCTCGCCGCCGGGGCGGACCTGCTGCTGGAGAAGCCGCCGGTGCTCGACCTGGCCGAACACCGGCGGCTCGCCGGGGCGGCGCGGGACGCCGGCCGGGCCGTGCAGGTCGGCTTCCAGGCACTCGGCTCGGCGGCCCTGGCCGAGCTGACCGCCGCCCTCGCGGCCGGGCGGCTCGGCACGGTCACCGCCGTCGCCACCGTGGCCGCGTGGCAGCGGCCCGACGCCTACTACGCCCGCTCCCCGTGGGCCGGCCGGCGCAGCCTCGACGGGCGGCCCGCGCTCGACGGGGCGCTGGCCAACCCCCTGGCGCACGCGGTGATGCAGTGCCTCGCCGTCGCCGAGGCGGTGACCGGCGCGCCGGTCCGGCCGGCCCGGATCGAGGTGGAGCGCTACCGGGTGCGACCCATCGAGGTGGACGACACAGCCGTGCTGCGGGTGACACCGCGGACCGGACCGCCGGTGCTGGCCGCGGTCACCCTGGCCGGCGAGGAGTACGTCGCCGGCGAGGTGCACGTCACCGGCGACCGGGACCGGGCCGTCCTGGAGTACCCGACCGACCGGCTCCGGTTGCCCGGCGACCCGGCGCCGCGCGAGGTGCCCGGCCGGCGCGGGCTGCTGGAGAACCTGCTCGACCACCGGGCCGCCGGCACCCCGCTGATCGCACCGCTGGCGCGTACCGCGCCGTTCACGGCGATCGTGGCGGCGCTGCGGGACGCGCCGGAGCCGACCCTGCTCGACGGCGCGCTGGTGCGCTCCGAGGGTGACGGGCCGCGGCGGGTGCGGGTGATCCGCGGCGTCGACGCGGTGCTGCGCCGGGCCGCCGAGTCCGGCGCGCTGCCGTCGGAGTCGGGGGTGCCGTGGGCGGTCCCGCCGTACCGGATCGAGCTGCCCGACGGGGAGGCGCCGCAACGGTAGTGCAAACCCCGGCCCGGACGATCCGGACACATGCCCGCCTATCCCGTCGCACTCGATCGGGGCAATACCGCACGGCTCTCGCCATTGCAACAAAACTGCACACAGTACGCATTGACCCATATAAAACAATGACTCTACCGTCACAGATATCGGCCACCAGAAGCTGACAGAACGGTAGGAGTCATGCGTAGAACAGCAGTCGGCACGGCGCTCGTCGCCGCCGCGCTCGCCGTCACCGGCGCCCCCGCGCCGGCCGCCCCGGCCCTGTCCCGGCTCGCCCAGGAGATCGGCCGCCAGGCACTGCCCGCGAACGACGGCTGGGCCGCCGAGGGCGCCGGCACCACCGGCGGCGCGGCCGCCGCCCCCGACCGCGTTCGGGTGGTGCGCACCCGGGCCGAGCTGGTCGCCGCGCTCGGCGGGGACAACGCCACCAACGCCGCCGACGCCACCCCCAAGATCGTGTACGTGGCGGGCACCGTCGACGGCTTCGAGCGGCCGGACGGCAGCCTGCTCGCCTGCGCCGACCTGGCCGACCCGGAATACTCGCTCGACGGCTACCTGGCCGCGTACGACCCGGCGGTCTGGGGGCGGATCGACCCGAGCGGGCCCCTGGAGGCGGCCCGGGTGCGCTCGGTCGCCAACCAGACCCGGCAGACCCAGATCAACGTGGGCGCGAACACCACGATCATCGGACTGCGCGGCGCGCGGCTCACCGGGCTGACCCTGATGATCGACCGGGTCAGCAACGTGATCGTCCGCAACCTCACCCTCGCCGACGCGCGGGACTGCTTCCCGGCCTGGTCCCCCACCGACGGCGACGCCGGCAACTGGAACTCCCAGTACGACCAGATCTCCGTCCGGCGCAGCGAGCACGTCTGGGTCGACCACAATACGTTCACCGACGGCGACAACCCGGACAGCGGCCAGCCGACCCACTTCGGCCGCCCCTACCAGGTGCACGACGGGTCGCTGGACGTCACGCACACGGCCAGCCTGGTCACCGCCTCCTGGAACCGGTTCGCCGGGCGGGACAAGCTCATGCTGATCGGCTCGTCCAACACCGTCGGCCCGGACGTCGGCCGGCTCAGGGTCACCGTGCACCACAACCTCTTCGACGGCGACCTCCAGCGGCTGCCCCGGGTCCGGTTCGGCCAGGTCGACGTCTACGACAACCACTACCGGCTCGGCGGCCCCCGCTTCGAGTACGCCCTCGGCGTCGGCGTGCAGTCCGCCCTGTACGCGGAGAACAACTTCTTCACGCTGGCCGACGACGTCGACCCGGCCGACCTGATCCACGACTGGGGCGGCACCGCGCTGACCGAGCGGGGCAGCTGGCTGCGTCAGGGCGGCGGCCCCGCGCATCCGGTCGACCTGCTCGGGGCGTACAACGCGGCCCACGACCCGGACCTCGGCGGCGACGCCGGCTGGACACCCACCCTGCGCGCCGGCCCCCTGCTGCCCACGCCGCTCGTGCCGCTCGCGGTCGGCGCGTTCGCCGGCGCCGGCCGGCTGCCCCTCTGACCCCCGGGCCCGCGTGCGTCCCCCCGCGCGGCGCCCGGCCGTCCCACCCCCACCCACCCTGGAGGAAGCACCGTGCGACTCCGACACCAGCACCGAGGAGCGCTGGCCGCGGCCGGCGCCGCCCTCACCGCCCTGCTGCTCGCCGTCGGCATGACCGGCAACGCCGCGGCGGCCACCCTGTTCGGCGACACCTTCGACGACGGCACCGCCGACGGCTGGTCCAAGTCCGGCGGCGACTGGTCGGTCGTCACCGACGGCTCGCCCGCGTACCGGCAGGGCAACACCGCCAGCGAGCTGGCCCGCGCCTTCGCCGGCCAGACCGGCTGGACCGACTACCGGGTGCAGGCCCGGGTCAAGCCGCTGTCGTTCAACGGTGCCAACCGGCTGGTCGGCCTGGCGTCCCGCTCCACCAGCTCCACGAAGATGTACCGGCTGGCGCTGACCAACGCCAACCGGGCCGAGCTGCAGATGGTCAACGGCAGCCAGATCTCCGTGCTCGGGTCGGCCGCGCTGACCGTCGCCACCGGCACCTGGTACACCCTGCGGATCGAGGCCAGCGGCAGCACCATCAGGGGCTTCGTCAACGGCACCCAGATCGCCGCCGGCACCGACACGGCGTACGCGGCGGGCCGGATCGCGCTGGTCACCGCGTACGGCAGCGCGGTCTTCGACGACGTCACGGTGGACGGCGCCGGCGGCACCCCGACCACGCCGCCGACCTCCTCCTCCCCCACGGCGTCGCCGACCACCTCGCCGCCGCCCACCAACCCGCCGCCCACCACCGGGCTGGTCGGCTGGGCCACGCAGAACGGCGGCACCACCGGCGGGGCCGGCGGCGGCACGGTGACCGTGAGCGACGCGGCGGCCCTGGCCGACGCGGTCGAGGGCGACGCGGCGACCACCGTCCGGGTGAACGGGACCTTCACCTGCTCGACCGAGATCCGGGTCGGCTCGAACAAGACCGTCATCGGGGTCGGCGCGACCTCCGGGCTGACCGGCTGCGGCCTCAACCTGCGCGACGCCCGCAACATCGTCGTCCGCAACCTCAAGATCGCCAAGGTACGCGCCGGCGTCGGCAACGGCGACGCCATCCACCTGGACAACTCCACGAACGTCTGGATCGACCACAACGACCTGTCCAGCGACACCACCAGCGGCACCGACTACTACGACGGGCTGCTCGACGTCACCCACGGGTCGAACTTCGTCACCGTCTCCTGGAACCGGCTGCACGATCACGTGAAGTGCTCGCTGGTCGGGCACAGCGACAGCAACGCCGGCGAGGACACCGGCAAGCTGAAGGTGACCTACCACCACAACGCGTTCAGCAACTGCTTCCAGCGCAACCCGCGGGTCCGCTTCGGCAACCCGGTGCACGTGTTCAACAACTACTACGTGACCACGGCCAACCCGTCCTACAGCTACGGCATCGCCACCACCTGCGGGGCCGGGGTGCTGGTCGAGGGGAACTCGTTCGAGAACACGACCGACCCGACGCACGTCGGCGAGGGCTCCTCGCCGGTCGGCAACCTGGTCGAGCGGAACAACCTCTACGTCAACTCGGGAGCGCCGCAGACCGCCGGCAGCGTGGCCCCGATCCCGTACGCGTACACGCTCGACGCGGCGAGCACGGTGAAGGCCACCGTGACCGCGGGGGCCGGCACCGGGAAGATCAGCGGCTGACCCCCCACCACCCGCACCGGGCCGGCGCTTCCTCCTCGTTGGGGGCGCCGGCCCGGCCGGCGGTCAGCGGGGCACGGCGTCCCGTTCGCGACGGGCGGCCCGCCGGGCCCGGACCAGCCGCACCGCCACCACCAGCACCACCAGGGCGAGCAACGCCTCGCCGCCCCAGCCGAGCCGCCGCTCCAACAGCCGGAACGACGCACCGGCCAGGTAGCCGAGCAGCGCCACGGCCACCGCCCACAGCGCGCCGCCGGTCAGGTTCGCCACGGTGAACGCGCGGTGCGGGATGCCGCTCATCCCGGCCAGCCCGGGCACCAGGGCGCGCAGCGCCGCCGCCCACCGGCCGAGCACCACCGCGGCGGCGCCCCGGCGGCGGACCAGCGCCAGCGCCCGCGACAGCTCCCCCGAGCGGACGAACCGCTGCGGCACCCGGGCCAGCAGCCGCCGCCCGTACCGGCGGCCCACGAGGTAGCCCACCTGGTCGCCGACGGCCGCACCGGCGACCGCCGCGAGGATCACCGCCCAGAGCGGCAGCCGCCCCTCGTGGGCGAGCACCCCGCCGACCAGCACGGCGATCTCCCCCGGCACGACCAGCCCGAGGAAGGTCGACGCCTCCAGCGCCGGCAGCAGGAACACCAGGGCCAGCACGAGCGCGGGCGGCAGCGCCACCAGCACGTCCAGCACCCGGTCCACCCGCCGATTGTGACCCGCGACCCACCGCCGGCGTGCCCGCGCGGGGGGATCGGACATCCGGTCGGAACCAACGGCCGGGTCGAGGAATAGCGTCGGCCCCTACCGGGGACAATGACCGACAGGACGGGACGGTGACGACGAGCGCCCAGGCCCGGAGGGTGCGCGGGACGGGGGGCCGGACGTGGAGGGTGGGACTGCCGCCGGGCTGGTGCCGGGCGACGACCCGGCCGGGACGGCGCCGGTGTTCACCGCCGACCTGCCCGCCGACCCGGGTCGGCTCGCCCCCACCCGGGAACGGCTGCGCGGCTGGTTACGCGCCCACGGGGTCGGCGAACTCGACGTCGAGACGGTGCTCATGGCCACCGGCGAGGCGTGCGCGAACGCCATCGAGCACGGCTACCGCTTCGCCCCCGAGGGGATCACCACGCTCCGCGCCGAGCTGCGCGACGACCACCTGGTGATCGAGGTACGCGATCGCGGCGGCTGGCGGGCGGACGCCGGCGGGAACGGCGCCGACCGGGGCCGGGGGCAGCTGATCATGAGCCGGGTGATGGACGAGGCGAGCATCGCCGGCACCCCGGAGGGCACCACGGTCCGCCTGGTCAAGCGCCTCACCGGCAGCTGACCGGTCACCGTCGGGAGGCCGACCGGGGTGACCCTTCCTGGCGAAGATCAGCTATAAGGGACGCATGGAGTTCCCGGCGTACCTGGCGACCATGCCGATGCACGCGATCACCGAGATCCACGGCGAGCCGGGCCTGCTGGCCCGCTTCCGGCTGGAGGTCGAGGCGTTCGACGAGCCCGCCCGGGAGCGGCTCACCGCCGCCCTCGACCTCGCTGCCGAGCTGCACCGGGAGGACCGGCGGGTGCGCGAGCCGTACCTGAACCACCTGCTCCGGGTGGCGATCCGGATGATGCACCACTACCAGGTGCGGGACGTGGACGTGATCGTGGCGGGCCTGCTGCACGACGCCGTGGAGGACCACCCGGCGGAGCTGGCCGGCCCCGACGCGACCACGGCCGTCGACCCCACGCCGGCCGCGCTGGCCGCGCTGGCCGCGCGGTTCGGCCCGCGCGTCGCCCGGCTGGTCGGCGCGGTCACCAACCCGGTGTACGACCCGGGGCGCGACCCCCACGTCCAGTACCGGGAGCACGTGGCGGCGAGCCTCGACCGGGAGCCCTGGGCCCGGGTGATCAAGGTGTCGGACTTCACCGACAACGGGGTGGGCGTGATCCACACGGTCGGCCCGAAGGTGGCCCGCTCGGCGGCCAAGTACCGGCCGCTGGTGCCGGTCTTCCGTGACCTCATCGCCCGGCCCGACACGCCGCTGTCGGCACCGGTGAAGCGGCACATCTTCGCCCAGCTCGACCTGGCCGAGGAGCGGTTCAGCGCGATCCTCGACCAGCCGAACTGACCGGCGGCGCCCACTCAGCCGGCGTCCGGTTCGGCCGGCGCTAGGTCGGCCCGCGCTCGGTTCGGCCGGCGCTAGGTCGGCCCGCGCTCGGCTCGGCTGGCGCTAGGTCGGCCGGCGTCCGGTCAGCCGGCGTCCGGTGGTGGGGCGCCGACCCGGCCGCCCAGGGCGGCGGCGATGCGGGTCCGCAGGGCGGCCAGCCGGTCCGGGTGGTCGCGCAGCACGACGCACAGCGAGTGGTGGCCGCCGGCCGCCACCCCGCCGAGCACGTCGAGGAGGGTGCCGAGCTGGGCCGGCGGCTCGTCGGCGAGCAGGCCCGCGGCGTCCCGCACGACGAGGGTCAGCGGGCCGGCGTCGAGCCGGTCGGCCAGCGCGTCGGCGAGCGCGTCCCAGTTGCGCCCGGACCAGGCGGGCAGGGGCAGGGCCGCGGCCAGCGCCTCGTGCAGGCCCGCCCGGGTGCGGGCGTCCGCTCCGGTCAGGGCCACCCCGGCCGGCTCGGCCTCCGCCCCGGCGTCGAACGCGAGCCACGCCGGCGGCTGCGGGGACGCTGCGCCCATCGATCCATCCCTCCCGGTCGACGCGGGCCGGGCCCGCCGGCCCGACCCGCCCCGACACCGCTCAGAGCCGGTAGAAATTGGCGTAGTGGTCGGGCGAGAACCAGGTCGCCCCGGTGCTCTTGTTGACCACGATCCGGTACGCGTCCCGCGCGGCATTGCAGGCGCGCGGGTAGACGTCGTACTCGTAGTAGGTGGCGTTGGTGGGCAACTGACCCTCGTAGTTGTAGAACCGGCCGCCGGCGAAGTTGCACAGCCCGCCGCTCCAGGAGTACCAGCCGCGGCTGGTCGGGAAGCCCTTCGCGGACCAGCCCGAGCGCGCCGTGCGGGCGTCCGCGCAGCGGGTCATCGTGCACGAGCTGTACACGGCGGCCTGTGCCGGCTCGGCGAGCCGGGTGGAGGCGGCCGGTGGGCCGACGAGCGCGGCGGCAACCAGGGCGGTGAGCAGGGCGCCCGCGCCGAGAGCCCGGCGTACGCGGGCGCGGGTGGCGCGGAACGGGGTCGCGAGAGTGGTCAAGGGATCCTCCCTGAACTGGGCGACGATATCGACCGGTGTCGTTGTCCGATCGCGCCCAGTCTGGCGGTGATCCTCTCCGGCGTACAGTCCCGCGCGGCGACCGTGCCGCGAATGCCGGGTGAACGCTCGATGATCGACCGTGGCCGGGCGGCCCCTCGGGACCGCCCGGCCGGGCCGGTCAGCAGCCGATCCGGGTGGCGCCCAGCGCCACGTCGTCGAACCAGAGGGTGTCGGCCGCGCCGCCGTAGCTCTCCCAGCCGAGCTTGAGGTCGGTGAGCTGCGGATGCCAGGTACGGCCGTACCACTGCCCGTCGACGTCGTGGGTCGGTACGCCGTCGGCGGTCAGCCCGGCGACCGCCACACCGTCGAGCCAGGTGCGCAACACCCCGGCGCTCCCGTCCACCAGGAACTCCACGCAGGACCAGCGGCCGGTGGGCAGCGGCACGCTCAGGGCCACCCCGGCCGGGCTCTGCTCGGGCAGGGTCGCGTCGTCGGAGGCCCGGTTCCACTGCAGCGCCCCGTTCTGCCCGCCCATCCGCAGGTCACGGTTGCCGTCGGCGGCGTCGGCCATGGCCAGGAACGTGACGTGGTCGGCGGGGAGCGCGGTGGTGTGCCGGACCCAGAGCCGGCCGTAGCGGACCGTCCCCACCCCGGACAGATCGCGGTTGGCCCGGACGAAGACGTGGTTGCAGTAGCCGCCCCCGCCGTCGATTCGGACGGACCGGCTCCCGCCGTGGGCGGTGGCGGCGTCCACGGTGGCGGCGCCGGTGCCGGCGCAGTCCGGATGCACGACGGTCCAGTCGCCCGAGGGCGTGGACCCGGTCTGGTTCTCGAAGCCGTCGCAGACCGCCGCGCCGGCGCAGCCGGCCGGCGGGGGTCCGGTCGGGCTCGGCGAGGCCGTCGGACTCGGGGAGCTGGTCGGTGTCGGGCTCGGCGACATCGTCGGCGAGCTGGTCGGCGAGGGCGGCGCGGTGGTCGGGCCGGGCGGCGCGCCGTTGCAGGGCACGCCGTTGAGCGCGAAGGCGGTCGGCGCCGGAGCGGCCGGACCGACCGTGCCCTGGACACCGAACTCGGTGGCGCCACCGGCCGGCACGCTGCCGTTCCAGGTGGCGTTGCGGGCGGTGACGGTGGCGCCGGACTGGCTGACCACGGCGTTCCAGGCGCCGGTGATCCGTTGATCGCCGGGGTAGGTCCAGCTGACCGTCCAGCCGTTCAGGGCGGTGTCGCCGGGGCTGACGCGGACGGTGGCGGTGAACCCGCCCGGCCACACGGTGGGGCGGTAGTCGACCTGGCAACCCTGCGCGGCGGCGGCCGGGCCGGCCACCAGCGGGATGACGACGGCGGCGGCCAGGGTGGTGACGGCCGCCACGACCGGGGCCAGGCGGGCGTGGGAGATCCTCATCGGGGTCCTCTCGGCGGACCGCCGGCCGATCGACCGGCGGTGCGGAAGCTGCGGGGACCTCGCGTGCCGACGCGCGCGGCGGCGCGTACCGGACCTGCCCGGCTCGGGCGGGACGTTCAGCCGCCGTACGGCGGCGCCCGCCGGTCAATGTAGTGATGACTGACGATGCATGGCAAGGGGTGCGGGCGGGCGCGACCCGCCCGCACCCGCCTCACCTACTGGGCGAACGCCTGGAACTCGGCGATCCGCACGTTCTGCGCCTGCGGGCTGGCGGTGGCGCAGTCGGTCGCCGCCCGGGGGTCGGCGTCCTGCTCACCGGCGTACGCCGGCGCGCCGGTGCACTGGTTGGTCAGCACCTCGACGCGCAGGTGCGTCGCCTTCGTCCGCGGGATGTCGAACGACCGCATGATCAGCTCGGGCGCCCGGGGCCGGGGCGCCACCGACGGGAAGGCGTCCGCCGGGCTCGTGTAAACCACCCGGAAGTCGGCGGGGTCGGCACAGCTCACCGCCTTCCTCGCTTCGCACGCCAGCACCCGGAACTGCCGCAGCGCGGAGAACCGGCTCTGCGTGCCGGCGTCCGGGTCGTCGGCGACCGGCGGCCGCAGCATGGCGCTGACCTGCACCCGGCGCACCTGCTGGGTGCCGCCGGCCAGGTCGACGGTGACCTGCCGGCCGGCGACTGGTGCGCCCAGCGAGGCCCAGTTGGTGGCCTCGTCGTCGTCGGCGATCCGCGCCAGGTTGATGCCGTCCCCGTCGACAGTGGCGCCGGCGGCCGTCGAGGCGAGGTTGCGGCGCAGCTTGACCGGCAGGTCGCGGACCTGGCCGGCCTTCACGGTCACCGGGCCGACCCGGACGTGCCCGTAGCCCGGCGCCCGGACGACGAACTCGTACGTGCCGGGAACGAGGCGCACCTCGTCGGTCAGCGGGGTCGCCGCGTCGGTGTCCGCGACCGCAACCGCCCGCGCCTGGTAGCGGCCGACGAACAGCTGCGCCCCCGGCACGACCTCATCGTCCACCGGCCGGAAGCGCAGCACCGCCTCGTTCGCGTGCGGCGAGGTGAAGCCGGGCGTCGGGTCGGCGTCGGCGTTGCCGGCGCTGGCCGCCGCCTCACCGAGGCCCCGGCCGGCGAAGGCGTTCCAGAGCAGGTCCTGGTTGGCCCCGCCGAAGCGGATCCGGTCGGCCGCGAGCATGGCGTCCCGGGCGTCGACCATGCTGACCTGGCTGACCGCCATGAGCAGGAACGAGTCGAAGACGAGCTGGATCCACCGCCGGTTGCCCGGGCACGCCGTCACCGGCGTCGCACCCGTGGCGCAGGACTTCTGCAGGGCCGCGTTCCCGGCGCCGTAGCGGCGCATCATGGCCGCCCGGATGTCGACGTTGGTGGCGCTCCAGACCTCACCGGAGGCGTGCACCTGGAGGCCGACGAAGTCGTAGTCGATCGCGCTGTAGTTGAGCGGGCTGTCGCTCATGTTGTAGTTGCGGATGCCGGCCCGCGGGTCGCCGGTGGTGTACTCGCCGATGGTGAAGCCGCGCCGGCCCGGCGCCGCGTACCCGTGCTCGTAGAGGTATTCCATGGCGAGCTGGTCCGACCAGCTCTCGCTCATCCCCTGCGGTGAGCTCACCCCGGCGCTCGGTCCGGCGATCATGCGGCCGCTGATCGCGTGGCCGTACTCGTGGGCGATGACCGACATGTCGAAGTCGCCGTCCACGCAGGGCGGGTAGAACGAGCCGGCGCTCGGCTGCCACAGGTACATGTTGGTGGTCGGGGCGATGCCGTCCGGCGGGGTGATCTGGTTGGCGTTGTTGCGGGCGGCGAAGGTCGGCGGGCCGCCGCTGACGCCGCCGGCCTGGGCGTTGCCCTGCTCCGGGTCGTTGGCCGACCCGCCGAGGCCGAGGTTGTCCCGCTGCATGTTCCAGGTCGCCTCGGTGAAGCCCAGGTGGTACGACCAGTCGTGCATCCGGTTGTGCATCGCGAACAGGTTCGCCCGGGCCGCGTCGATGTCGTTGGCCTGCGGCGAGGTGAAGGTGTCCGGGCTGCACTTCTGCTCGTACCACTGGTTGGTCCACGGGTACGCGTAGTTCCGGTCGGGGCGCGGCGTGGCCGTCTCGGTGCCCACGCTGAACGGGTCGTTGCTGAACCAGTTCTGCACGGCGATCGCGTTGTTGCCGTTCGTCGTGGTGGTGGACGCCCCGGTGGCCGGGTCCACGTCCCACGCCGGGTGCCCGGGCACGCCGACCACCTCGGCGCAACCCGCGGCGGGCTGCGCGCACCAGCGCACGCGGGTGTCGGTGGAGGACTTGTCGACCGACGGGGAGTTCGGGAAGACCTCCCACGACGGGTTGTCCACGTCGTGGTCGACCAGGTCCTCGCGGACCAGCACGCTGCCGTCGCGGGCGTCCACGTAGGTGGCGAAGGCCGCCGGGTCCGCGCCGGTGACGTCCGCGCCGAGAACCACCTCGTACGCCGCCCGCGGCCCCCGGTCCGCGGTCGGCACCGCGACCAGCGAAGTACGCAGCACCGTCGGCCCGGTCAGGCCGGCGTCGGCCGCGGCGGCCCGCCGCGCCTCGTCGGCGCTGATCGTGGCCGGAGCGGGAGCCCCGCCGTCCCGGGCCAGGGACGAGCTGACGTGCCACACCTGCCCGTTTCGGACGCCGACGGCCAGCATGCCGTCGACCGCGGCGGGCAGCTCCCCGAAGCGCTGCCGGAACAGCACGGTGGCGCCGTCCCCCATCGGCGCGACGGTCAACTGCTCCAGCGCGGCGGCGCCCGCCTCGGTCAGCCCCAGCACGTCCCGGTTCGCGGCCACGTAGGCCCGCGCCGCGGCGGCCGGATCGGTGGGCAGGCCGGCGGCGAGGGGCCGATCGGTCGAGGTCAGGGTGGCGGGGGTGCCGAAGTCGGTCCAGCGGACGCGCGCACCGAGCGCCGCGACCCGGTCCCGCTGCCGCGCGTCGGGAGCGGTCCGCCCCTTCCGGTTGTCCGTGGTCCTGCTGTCGTGGCGGTCACCCGGCAGGTTGCCGGGCTGCGCCTGGGTCGGGGTCTCGTCCCGGGGCGCCGCCTGACCGCCGGCTCCCGCGGTCAGGACCATTCCGGCCGCGAGTAGCAGCGCGGTGGCCCCCGTCGTCGCACGCGATGGTGTGCGCACGGTCCCTCCTGTGTGTCGAACGGCAATGTCCGTCCTGCCATCCGACCAGGCCGAGTGGACCGTCGACACCAGCCGAACATCCACAAATCATCATGTGTCGATGCCGAGCTCCGGGTCGCGGCTCAGCCGGTCGGGGCCGACCGGCGAGTGACGATGGCCAGGGTTTCCCGGCGTACCTGGTCGGGCTCGTGCACCAGGCGACGGTGGGCGAAGCGGACCACCAGGATGCCCACGGTCGCCAGCCGGGCGTCCCGGCGCAGGTCGATCTCCCGCTCCCGCGGGTCGCCGTGCGTGGTGGCGCCGTCGAGTTCGATGTTGACGCGCTCGCGCTCGGCGAACAGGTCCAGGTACATGGTGCGGCGCCCGACGCGTACCCGCGCCTGACGGTGGAAGGCCGGCATTCCCGGCCGGTGAAGACGTGTTCGTGTCCCCAGATCTCCAGCGGACTGCGGCAGCCCTCGCCGAGCCGCACCAGCAGCGTGCGGAGCGCCGCCCGATCGGGCAGCTTGGGCGCGGCCCCCATGGCCTCCACGAGCCGATCGGGGGTGGTGAGCCGGTCGTTGACCGCCCGGATCACCGGCGCTCGCCGCTCGCCGGGCGGCAGCATCAGCCATGAGTCGACGAGCGCCTGTTCGAGTCGGGTCACGGTGAAGCCCCGCCGGACCACCACGTGCGGCGGCTCGAGGAGGAGGCCCCGGCGCCGGTGCACGGCCACCCCGGGCCGGCTGCGGAGGCCCGCGTCGGCCGGGGCGCTCAAATGCACCAGGTCACCGGCCCGCGGCCGGCGCATTCCCCAGATCGCGAGCGCGCTGAGATGGCTGACCGCGGCGCGCCCGCCGGCCCACAGGTGGGCCGCGCGGAAGCCCGCCGCGGTGTCGAGTCGGGCGATGGTCGCGTGGTTGCGCTGTTCCGGACGACCGTTCAGCAGGTGCGCCGCCACGAACACCTCGGGCAGCACCCGCACCAGGTCACCGCTGCCGCATGCCCGCCGCAGCGTCCACCCCGGCACCACCTGCTCAGCCAGCGCACGGGTCACCAGGCCGCCGCCCCGCTCCACCAATTCCCGAAGCACCGCATTCACGCCCCGACCCTGACGCCCCCGCCCCGCCTCCCCCAACACCCCGAACCCTCGCCTGTGCAGAACCATCCCCCTGTGGACAGCCCCCACCATCCCCTCGCCTTCTGCTACGGGAGCCTTGATCGTTGGCGGCTGGGGTGCCGTTTCGTCGGCGTGTCCCCTCACCTGTCCGTCAGCGATCGTGACGTCCACCAGCACCGCGACGGCGCGCGCCGCGCGGCTGCCGTGTGCCGCCGCGTCGGCTTGTTAGCGTGGGACGGCGGAGGGCCGGCCTGATACCTCCGCACACCCCTCCAACGGCCGCACCGACCCCGCACCGGCGCGGCCGGGCGACTGCGCGGCTGCTCGACCGGAGAGGGGTGCGATGACCGGGACGCCCGGCGAGGACGGCGGCTCCCACGCCGGCAAGAATGCCGGCTCCCGCGACGGCGAGGACGGCGACCCCCGCGACGGCGAGGACGGCGGCTCCCGCGACGGCGAGACGGGCGGCGGCAGCCCCGGGTCCGGCCGCGGCCGGAGCGTCGAGGGCGGACCGGTCCGGGTGCCCGCGCGGGACCGGTGGGAGCCGTGGCTCGCCCGGGCCCGGGAGCTCGGGGCGGCCACGTGGCGCGTCGCGAAGCGGTTGTGGGTGGCGGCGCGGCCCGTGCTGGACCAGTTGCGGTGGGCCGAGGTGGAGGCCCCATTCGTGACGCTCGTCGACCGGCGAGCGGCACCGACCCTGCGCGTGCCGGCGCAGGGGCAGGTCTACCACTTCGTCGTCCAGACCACCTTCACGTGGACCACGAACACCGCGCGGCCGGAGCTGTTCGGCTGGTACGTCGACCAGTTCCAGCCGCAGGCCATGCAGCGGCTGCGGCGCCTCGCGGTCCGGTGCGCCGCGGACGTCCCGCCGGACCGCCCCCGGGCGTTCGCGCTCGCGCTGGACGACGCGATGGCCGGCGACGACGCCGTCCCCTGGAGTTACGAGCGCGGCGAGGTCACGTTCACCTGCGAGCCGGACGTGTCGGTCCACCTGGACGAGCCGGTCCGCGAACTGCTCCGGCCGTACTGGGACAAGCGGATCGCCCTGGAGTGGAAGCGCGACCTCGAACGCCGGCGCGCGGAGTACGCCGAGGAGCAGCGCGCGCGCCGCCCCGCGGACGCGCCGGAGAACGGTGCCGCGCCGAGCACCGGCATGCCGGAGGCGCTTCGGGAGGAGCACCCGCCACGCCAGCGGGAGGCCGGGGCGGGCGGGGCGGGGCGGCGCCCGGCCGACCAGGGTCAGCGGGAGGCCGGCGCGGACGGCGCGGGGCGGCGCCCGGCCGAGCAGGGCCAGCGGGAGGCCCGCACGAAAGGCGCGCGGCGGGCGCCCCGGCCGCCGGACTCCCCGGTGGAGCAGTTCACCCCGCTGGAACCCTTCCTGCCGCCGACCGCGCATCCCGCGCCCGGGCCGCGACCGGCGCCGCCGCAGTCGGGCGAGGCCCCGTCGGGCGACCCGGACAGCTCCGGGCCGCCCGACGCCTGAGCGCTCAGCAGTTGTTGGTGCTGGTCTGGTTGCGCTTGAGGTAGTCGGACCAGGTGACACCCTGGACGACCGAGACGACGACGCTGCCGTCGTGGATCTGCTCGTAGTGCAGGTGCGGGCTGAGGTCGTACTTCGCCGACGTGGCGCCGACCTTGCCGATGACGGTGCCCTGGTTCACGGTGTCGCCCTTGGCGACCAGCCGTTCGCTGAGGTGGGCGTACCGGGTGCGCCAGCCGTCACCGTGCCCGATGACGATGGTGTTCCCGTAGCCGGTGGTGGTCGAGTAATACGACTCCAGCACCGTGCCGCCGGCACTGGCGACCACCCGACGGCCCAGGTCGTCGGGGCTGCCGTTGGCGTCATAGTGGTTCCAGTCGATGGAGTGTGCCGGGCTGTGCCCGTTCCAGTTGTTGCCCTGCCAGGTCTGGCCGCACAGGAACGGCATGCGGAAGCCCGGCCGGGCGGCCTGCGCGGGCTGCACTCCGGTCAGCGCCCCGGCGACGGCGGCAACCGTGAGCAGCGCGAGGGCGCGCCACCGGGCGGCGGTGAACGTCAAGGACATCGGTCCCCTCTCCCACGATCAGCGATGTGGATCGATGCTATGGGCGGCCGTCGACGAGGTAAATACCTACAGGAATGAATACCTGACCAAAACTTTCCGCCATCCCGCCGCGGCCGGCGTGACAGGCGGCAGGTCGTCCGCGCCCGCGTACGGCAGAATCGGCGGGCGATGGAGGCGGCGACGATCCTCACCGCGCTCGCCGAGCTGGCCCCGGCCGGCGCCGAGCGGACCTTCGACGTGTCCGGCGCCGGTCGTCCGCTGATCTGGCTGCCGGAGCCCGACCGGGGGCCGCGCGGCACCCGGCTGGACCGGCTGGCGGCCCTGGACGCGCTGCACCGCGACGAGCGGATCCTGCGCCGGGGCCTGGCCTTCGTCGTCGGCGGGGCCGACCTGGACGGGGGTCGCCGGCGGGTCCGCGTGCCGTTGCTGGCCCAGCCGGTACGCCTGGACCGCACCCGCCGCGGCTACCGGATCGTGCCGGCCGGGGACCTGGAGCTGACCTCGCTGATCGAGGACCGGGACCTGGCCGCCCGGCTGGAGGCCGCGCCGGGCCTCGCCGGGCCGGGCTGGCTCGGCGCGCCCGGCACCACGGCGTGGATCACCGCGGCGGCCGAGGCCGCCGGCCTGAAGCTGGAGGCGGTGCTGGCCCGGCCGCCCCGCCGCATCGACGAGGGCACGCTGACCGGGGTCGCCGCCGCCGCGCTCTTCACCACCCGCGACGTGCTCGCCGGCCGGCTGCGCGACATCCTGCTCGGCTGGGCGGGCCGCCCCGGGCTGGCGGACACGGCGCTGAGCCGCCTCTACGGCGACAGGACCGGGAACGTTCCGGCTGACGACACCGAGGTGCTGTCACCGCTGCCGTTGAACGACGCCCAGCGCGACGTGGTGCGGCGGACCAGGGCCGAGCCGGTCGTGGTCGTCACGGGCGCACCCGGCAACGGCAAGAGCCACGCCCTGGTCGCCGCCGCGCTGGACACGGTCGACCGGGGCGGATCGGTGCTGGTGGCCACCCAGTCGGTGCACGCCGCGGAGGTGCTGGGCGAGCTGCTGCGCCGGCACCCCGGTCCGACGCCGGTGCTGTTCGGTGACGCGGAGCGCCGCGAGACCATCGCCGCGGACCTGGCCGGCGGCGCGGCGGCGGGGGTGGACGACGCCACGCTGCGGGCCGACGAGGCCGCCGTGGCGTCCGCCCGGGACCGGGTGACGGCCGTGTCGGCCGGGGTCGCCGCCGCCCTCGACGAGGAACGCCGGGCCGCCACGCTGCCGGGCTGGCAGCCGCTGCTGCCGGCCCTGAGCCGGGACGCTCCGGGCCTGTTCGAGCCGGACACCGACCTGGTCGCGGTCCGGTCGGCGCTGGCCGACGCCACGTCGGCCGGCGGCGGCTGGTGGCGGCGCTGGCGGCGGGCCCGTGCCGGGCAGCGGCTGCGCCGGCTCGCGGGCGGCGACGTGTCGGTGGAGCGGGTGCGGGCCGCCGTGGAGGCGGCGAGCGCGGTACGGGCGGCGGCGCGGCTGGCCGCCACCGGTGGCACCGACCTGGCGGCCGCGTGGCGCAGCCTCACGGAGGCGGACGCCGCGCTGGCCGACGCCGTCGGCACGGCGATGCGCCACCGGGCGGCCAGCGCCCGACGGTGGACCGGCGCGGCGCGGCGCGCCACCAGCGGTCTCGGCGCCGCGCTGCGGGCCGGCCGGAACCGCCGCCGCGAGCTGCTCGCCGGGCTGGACGCGCAGGCGCTGGTGCGGGCCCTGCCGCTGTGGGTGGGTACGGTCACCGACGTCGAGGACCTGCTGCCGCCGGTGGCCGGGATGTTCGACCTGGTGGTGCTCGACGAGGCCGCGCACATCGACCAGCTGCGGGCCGCTCCGGCGCTGGCCCGGGCACGGCGCGCGCTGGTCGCCGGCGATCCCCGGCAGCTCCGGTTCGTGTCGTTCGTGGCCGACGTGGACGTGGCCGCGACCCTGCGCCGGCACGGTCTGGACCGGTTCGGCGACCGGCTCGACGTGCGCCGGTCGAGCGCCTTCGACGTGGCGGCCGGCGCCGCCCCGGTCACCTGGCTGGGCGAGCACCACCGGTCCGTCCCGCACCTGATCCAGTTCTCCGCGCGCCGGTTCTACGGTGACCGGCTGGAGCTGGTCACCCGGCATCCGCGCAACGAGCGTGCCGATGTCATCGACGTGCTGACCGTCGCCGGGGCGACCGTGGTCGACGGCGTCAACCAGGCCGAGGTCACCGCCGCCCTCGACCTCGTGCGGCGGCTCGCCGGCGACCCACCGGCGGGCGGGATCGCGGTGGTCAGCCCGTTCCGCGCGCAGGCGGACGCGCTGGAGGCGGCGCTGCTGGCCGCGTTCGACGTCGACGAGATCGAGCGCCTCGGCCTGCGGTCGGGCACCGTGCACGCGTTCCAGGGCAGCGAGGCGGACGTGGTGCTCGCCTCGCTGGGACTGGTCGACGGCGACCCGCCGTCGCGGCACCGGTTCGTGGCGGAGCCCAACCTGTTCAACGTGCTGGTCACCCGGGCCCGCGCGCGGCTGACCGTGGTCACCTCCCTGCGGTCGCCCGAGGGCCTGGTGGGTGACTACCTGGCCTACGCGGCCCGCCCGCCGGTCGCGCCCGACGCGGAACCGGTGACGGGCTGGACCGCCGACCTGGCGGAGGAGCTGCGCCGGCTCGGGCTGCCGGTGCGGCCCGGGTATCCGGTGGGCCGCTGGCGGGTCGACCTCTGCGTGGGCACGGACGCGGACGCGGTCGGCGTGGTCTGCGCGGTGCACCCGGAGGGGGTCGCGGCGCACCTGGAGCGGCAGCGCACGCTGACCCGGGCCGGTTGGCGGCTGCACGACGTGTTCGCCAGCCGCTGGGCGGACGACCCGATCCGGGCCGCCCTGGACCTGGCGTCCCGCCTCAGCAGGCGGTGACGGCCCACCGGCACGGCGCTCAGGCGGCGAGCGCCGCGTACCGGCCGGCGCGGTCGAGCAGGGTGTCGTGGGTGCCGGACTCGACGATCCGCCCGTGGTCGAGCACGGCGATCTGGTCGGCGTCGCGGACGGTGGAGAGGCGGTGGGCGATGGTGATCACGGTGCGCCCGCGGGCCAGCTCGTCGAAGGCCCGCTGCACGGCGCGCTCGGTCTCGGTGTCCAGCGCGCTGGTCGCCTCGTCCAGCACGAGGATCCGCGGGTCGCGCAGCAGGGTGCGGGCGATGGCCAGGCGCTGCTTCTCGCCGCCGGAGAACCGGTGGCCGCGGGAGCCGACCACCGTGTCGTACCCGTCGGGCAGGGCGGCGATCAGGTCGTGGATCTGCGCGGCGCGGGCGGCGGCCTCGATGTCGGCGTCGGTGGCGTCCGGGCGGGCGTACCGGAGGTTCTCCCGCACGGTGGCGTGCAGCAGGTAGGTCTCCTGGCTGACCACGCCCACGACGGCGGCCAGATCGGCCAGGCGCAGGTCGCGGAGGTCGACGCCGTCGACGGTGATCCGCCCGGCGTCGGGGTCGTGCAACCGGCTGATCAGCGCGGCGAGGGTGCTCTTGCCGGAGCCGGTCTCGCCCACGAGGGCCAGGCTGGTGCCGGCCGGAACGTCGAGGCTCACGCCGGCCACGGCGGCGGTGTCGCTGCCCGGGTAGCTGAAGGTGACGTCGGAGAAGCGCAGGTGCCCGCGTACCCGGGCCGGGTCGAGGGCCACTGGCCGCACCGGGTCGGCCACCTCGACGGGCAGGTCCAGGTATTCGAAGATCCGGGCGAACAGCGCCATCGAGGCGGTCAGTGAGACGCCGACGTTGAGCAGGCCCATGAGCGGCCGGAACAGGTTGCCCTGGAGGGCGGTGAAGGCGACCAGGGTGCCGATGGTGAGCGTGCCGGCGGTGCCGGGCAGCCCGGCGCCGAGGTAGATGACGGCCGGGATGGCCGCGAAGATCACCGTCATGGTGGCCATCCGCCAGCGGCCGGCCAGCTCCGAGCGGAGTTCCAGGTCGACGAGGCGGGCGGAGGAGGCGGTGAACCGGTCGACCAGGGTCGCGCCGGCCCCGAGGGTCTTGGCCAGCTGCACGCCGCTGATCGACAGCCCCTCCTCGATGGTGACGTTGAGGTCGGCCAGTTCGCGCTGGCGGTGGGCGGTGATCTCCCGGCGCAGCCGGGCGACCCGCCGGGTCAGCCAGATGGCGGGCGGCAGCACGACGACCGAGACAAGGGTGAGCCGCCAGCTCAGCGCGACCATGGCGATCACGGTGGCGATGACCGTGGTGAGGTTGGCGGCGATCGAGGTGGCCGTGGAGGTGACCACGGCCTGCATGCCGCCGATGTCGTTGGTGATCCGCGACTGCACCTCGCCGGTGCGGGTGCGGACGAAGAAGCCGATGGACTGGCGCTGGAGGTGGGTGAAGACGTCGGTGCGCAGCCGGTGCATGACCTCCTGCCCCACGCGGGTGGAGATCCAGGTCTGCGCCACGCCGAGCACGGCGGTCACCGCGGCGACCCCGACCATGCCCGCCACCAGCCAGGCCAGCAGGGTGAGGTCGCGCTCCGGGAGGGCGCGGTCGATCACGGTACGCAGCAGGAAGGGCGACGCCATCGCGATCACGGAGGACGCCACGATGATCGCCACCACGGCGGCGAGGGGGCCGCGGTGGGCGGTGAAGAGGCCGCCGATCCGGCGCAGCGACACCTGGCGGGCCTGCGTCTTCTCGGCGGCTGTCACGGTTGGCCGGCCGCCGCCGCGGCCGTCTCGGAATCCATCCAAGGGGGTGCTCTCTTTCGTCGGGAGACATTGCTGAGGTTACCTCATCATGAGGGAACAACAGTATGTGCTGCTACCGTATTCCGGTGACCGGCAGCGACGAGGAGAGCCTGGCCGAGACGTTCTGGGCCGTGGCCCGGCGGCTGCGCCACCAGTCCAAGCGCACCCTCGAACCCTGGGAGATCAACCCGGGGCACGCCCGGGCGCTCGCCGTGCTCATGCGGCACGGCGCGGTCCGGCTCAGCACGCTCGCCGAGCACCTGCACATCGCACCCCGCTCCGCCACCGAGGTGGTCGACGGCCTGGCGGAGCGGGGGCTGGTCGAGCGCCGGCCCGACCCGGTCGACCGGCGGGCCACCCTGGTCGCGCTCACCGCCGAGGGCGACCGGGTCGGCGAGGCCATCCGGGTGGCCCGGGCAGCCGAGGCGGAACGCTTCTTCGGCGCCCTCGACCCGGCCGACCGGGACGAGCTGACCCGGATCCTGCGCCGCCTGCGCAACGACTGAGCAGGGGGCGACGGGTCCACGGGGTGGGCCGGCAGCCGGCCCGGAAGGTCCGGCCGGCGGCCGGCGCGTCAGGTCAGCGCAGGCCGCCGGCGATGGCGTCGACCAGCAGCGCGCCGATGGTGCGGGCCAGCGTGGCCCGGGCCGACGCCACGTCGAGGCCCATGGCGTCGCGCATCATGGCCCAGGCCGCCCAGGTGCAGGCCACGGTCAGCGCGTCCAGCAACTGCTCGCGCCCCTCCCCCGCGTGCGCCAGTTCCGGGTCGAAGACCAGCTCGATCTCGTGGCGGACCCGGGCGATGGCCGCCTCGCGGTTGCGCCGCAGCTGCGGGGAGAACGGCTCCCGGAGCGCCGAGGCGCGCGCCGAGGGCGCCAGCACCTCCAGCATCTCGGCTCGCTGGTCGCAGAACTCGGCGATCCGCCGGGTGAGCGGCAGCTCGGGCGGGATCGGCCGCCAGAGCGCGTCCAGCCGCTCGCCGACCCGCAGCCCGGTCGCGGCGAACAGGGTCTCCATGTCCTTGAAGTTGGTCCACAGGGTGCGCAGGGACACCCCGGCGCGCTCGGCGATCCGCTCCCCGGTGGGCCGCAGGTCGCCCTCGTCGATGAGCGCCAGGTGCGCCTCGACGATGGCGGCCCGGGTCCGCTCGGCCCGCGCCGACCGGCCGTCCACCCGCGCCGGCGCGTCGGCGTCCACCTCGATCATGCGTGCGCCCCCTGTGCGTAGCTCCTGGCCGGCGTCATCCGCCGCCCCGGTGGCGTCACGCCGGAATGTTGCACTCTACGTGCGCGTCGCCGGGCGGCCGCCACCGCGGTAACGGCCGCCCGGCCCGCGGTGGTGGTCAGGTCGTCGGGATGGCGTCCGCCGGCGGGGTGGTCGGCGGCTCGGTGAACTCGGTGACCGCGGCGTCGCCGTCGTCGGTGGTGTACGTCGGGCCGAAGTACGTCTGCGCGCCGTTCTGGACCTTGCTCAGCCGCACCCCGCTGTACCCGGCGTGCACGCTGTCGCTGTACCGGAACGGGGTGAGACCGGGCCCCCGGAAGCCGCCCTTCTGCACGGCCTCGACCAGCTTCTCCCGGGTCGGGTCCTTGCCGGCGGCGAGCAGCGCCTGCACGAAGGTGTACGCCATCGAGTAGCCGTAGATCGCGTTGCCGTCGATCGGGTTGGCCGCGTTGTACTTCTGGTGGATCTTGGTGAACTCCTGGATCCACGGGTTCGCCGTGTCACCCACCATCGGCAGGTAGTTGTCGGCGACCATGCCCTCCAGGATCACCTTCTTGTCGCCGAGCTGGTTCGACAGCGTGGTGTAGTCGGCGCCCACGTTGGACACCACCCACTGCGCGCGGAAGCCCTGCCCGGCGGCCTGCCCCATGGCCAGCGCCGTGAAGCCCGGGATGCTCGCCGAGATCACGACCTGGCAGCCGGCCGCCTTGAGTGCCCCGATGGCCGGGCCGACCTGCTGGTTGGTCGTGGTGTAGGTCTGCTTGGCCGCCACCGGGCCGAGTACCTTCTCGACCCCGGCCAGCGAGTCCCGCCCGAAGTCGTCGTTCTGCCCGAAGTGGCAGACCTTGGCGCCGGGGAACTGCTGCTTCACCCAGGTGGCGAGGACCTTGCCCTCGACCGTGTAGTCGGGCTGCCAGCCGAAGGTGGTCGGGTACTTGTCGGGCTGGTTCCAGTTCCGGCTGCCGGAGGAGACGAACAGGTCGGGCACCTTCTGGGTCTTGACGAACTCCAGCACGTTGGTGTGGGTCGGGGTGCCCAGCCCGCCGAGGAGCGCGAAGACCTTGTCGTCGAGCACCAGCTTGCGGACCACGTTCTCGGTGTTGGCGGGGTTGTAGCCGTCGTCCATGACCTTGTAGACGATCTTCCGGCCGTTCACCCCGCCCTTGCTGTTGACGTGCTCGAAGTACGCCTTCGTGGCGGCGGAGATCTTCGAGTAGCCGGGCGCGGCCGGGCCGGTGAGCGGCTGGTGGGTGCCGATGACGACCTCGGTGTCGGTGACGCCGGGGACGTTCTCGGCGGCCTGCTTCTCGTCGTCGGCGCAGGCCGGCACGGCGGCCAGCAGGGCGAAGCCGGTGGCGGCCGCGAGTATGCGGCGGGTGGTGGGACGCATGGTTCTCCATTCCGGTGCGGCGGTGCGAACGGGTGGGTGGAACCGGGGTGGCTCAGCGGTCCGGCGCGCGGCGGGCACGCAGCCGGGCGGCGACGGTGCGGACGGCGCCGTGCAGGCCGCCCGGCGCGGCGAGCATGACGACGATGAGGATCAGGCCGAACACGGCCAGCGCGAGGTTGCCCTCCAGCCGCTGGGCCAGGCCGCCCGACAGGCTGAACGTCTCGGTGAGCAGGCTCGGCAGGTCCTGGAGCGCGACCAGCAGCACCGCGCCCCAGACCGCGCCGGTGAGGCTGCCCAGGCCGCCGATCACGATGGCCATGAGCAGGAACAGCGACAGTTCCAGGGGGAACTTGCCCGGCGCGACGGTGGCGGTGAGCACCGCGTACACGCCGCCGCCGAGGCCGGCACAGCCGGCGCTGACCACGAAGGCGAGCACCTGGGTGCGGGCGACGTGGATGCCGGCGAGCCGGGCGGCCACCTCGTCGTCCCACACGGCGCGCAGGGACCGGCCGAACCGGCTGCGCACCAGGTTGGCCAGGAGCAGCACGGTGAGCAGCGCGGCGAGCAGCGCGATCCAGGCCAGCCACCGTTCCGGCTGGAAGTAGGCGCCCAGGGACGCCGGCGGGGTCTCCGCAGGGAAGCGCAGGCCCTGCTCGCCGTTGAACACCCCGGTGAAGATCGTGCTGACGGCCGGCACGAGCGTCGCCACGGCGAGGGTGACGCCGGCCAGGTACGGCCCGCGCAGCCGGGCGGCCGCCAGCCCGATGACCAGGCCGGCCAGCGCGGTGGCCGCCACGGCGGCCAGCAGCGACAGCGGCAGGATCCACCGCCCCTGCACACCCCGCTCGTCGAACCCCCGCTGCACGAGCGCCACCGTGTAGGCGCCGGTGGCCATGAGCGCCCCGTGCCCGAGGGAGAGCTGGCCGTTGAGCCCGACCAGCACCGTGTAGCCGGCGGTGACGCAGAGGAACGCGCAGACCCGGGCCACCTGGAGGTTCTGGTACGGCGGGAGCTGGTTGGTGAGCAGCACGACCAGGGCGCCGGCGAGCACCGCCCCGGCCAGGTGGCGCAGCAGGGTGGACCCGCGCGGGCCGGTGGTGGCGGGTGCGCCGGGCAGCAGCCGGCGCAGCGGGGACGGCCGGGCGGGCCGGTCCACGTCGGACCGGGCGGAGGGGCGGGTGGCGGTCACACGTGCCTCGCCTTCGCGCTGGAGAAGAGCCCGCCGGGGCGGACCAGGAGGACGGCCAGCAGCAGGACGAGGACGGCCAGCGGGGTGGTGTCCGGGCCCAGGTAGCCGGTGACGTACGAGAGGATCAGGCCGACCAGCAGGCCGCCGACCACCGCACCGGCCGGGCTGTCCAGGCCGCCAACCACGGCGGCGGTGAACGCGACGACGAAGACCAGGTCCATGGCGTGCGGGTGCAGCCCCAGCCCGGTGGGAACGACCAGCATGCCGGCGAGCGCGCCGACCGCGGCGGCGAGGGCCCAGCCGAGGGTGAGCATCCGGGCGACGTCGACGCCGAGCAGCCGGGACACCTCGGGGGCGAACGCGGCGGCCCGCATCCGCAGGCCGATCGGCGTGCGGGTGAACAGCAGCGCGAGCAGCACCACGACCACCAGCACGGCGCCGAGCACCCACAGGTCGTACGGGGACAGCGCCGCGACCCCGCCGACGGTGAGCGCGTCGGTGTCGAACGGGGCGGGGGCCGGCCGGTAGCCGTTGCCGAAGACCATGCCGAGCACCGCCTGGATGACCAGCACCAGGCCGAGCGCGACGATCACCTCGTTGAGCGGGTTGGCATGCCCGACGAAGCGCATGAGCACCCGCTCGACCAGTGCGCCCAGCAACAGTCCGGCGACCACGGCCGCGCCCAGGCCCAGCCAGTAGGAGCCGGTCGCGGACGCCACCGCGTAGCCGACGTACGCGGTGGCCACGGCCATCGCGCCCTGGGCGAAGTTGACCAGCCGGGCGGCCCGCCAGATGAGCACCAGGGCCAGGGCGAACGCGGCGTAGACCGCGCCGGTGGAGAGCCCCCCGAAGGTGAGGAACAAGAACCGGTCCAATGCGGATCCTTCCTGCTCGCCGGGCCGTCAGAACCCGAGGTACGCGTGCCGGAGCTGGTCGTCGTCGCGCAGCCGGCCCGCCGGCGCGGCGGTCACCACCCGGCCGAGCGACATCACCACGCCCTGGTCGGCGACCGAGAGGGCGCTGCGCACGTTCTGCTCGACCAGCAGGACGGTCAGCGCCCGCTCGTCGCAGAGCCGGCGCAGCAGCGCCATGATCTGCGCGGTCACCTTGGGGGCCAGGCCGAGCGACGGCTCGTCGAGCAGCAGCAGCCGGGGGCGGGCGATCAGCGCCCGGCCGAGGGCGAGCATCTGCCGTTCCCCGCCGGAGAGCTGGTGCCCGGCGTGCCGGCGCCGGCGGGCCAGGGCCGGGAACAGCTCGTACACCTCGTCCTGGGCCCGGCGGGCGTCGGCCCGGTCGCTGCGCCAGAGGCCGCCGAGGCGCAGGTTCTCCTCCACGGTCAGCTCGGCCACCACGCCCCGCCCCTCGGGGACGTGCGCCAGGCCGCGCCGGACCAGCCGTTCGACGCGGACGCCGCGCAGGTCGGCGCCGTCGAAGCGGACCCGGCCGCCGGTGGGGCGGAGCAGACCCGACAGGGTACGCAGCAGGGTCGTCTTGCCGGCCCCGTTGGCACCGAGCACGGCGGCGATGGTCCCGGCGGGCACCTCGAAGGTCACGTCCCGCAGGACCGGCACCGGCCCGTAGCCGGCGCTGACCGCCTCGACCTCCAGCACCGCGGTCACGACCCGGCCCCCGCGGCCTCGGCGGGCACGTCGGCGCCGAGGTAGGCCTCGGTGACCAGCGGGTCGTCGCGGACCTCGTCGGGGGTGCCGGCGGCGATGACCCGGCCGAAGTCGAGCACCACCAGCTCCTGGCAGACGGCCATGACCAGGTCCATGTGGTGCTCGACGAGCATCACGGAGCAGGCGCCGCCGGCCCGTTCGGGCAGGGTGCGGATCAGCTCGGCCAGCTCGTCGACGTCGTCGGCGCCCAGGCCGCCCGCCGGCTCGTCGAGCAGGAGCAGGCGGGGCCGGGCGATCAGGGCGCGGGCCAGGGCGACCCGCTTGCGCACCGCGTACGGCAGGGTGGCCGGGGCCGCGCCGGCGTGCGCGGCGACGCCCAGCTCGGCGAGCAGGTCGAGGGCCTCCTGGCGCAGCCGCCGCTCGTCGCGGTCGCTGCGGGGCAGGCCGAACAGGGCGGTGGCGAAGCCGGCGCGGGCCGCGTGGCTGGCGCCGGCCACCACGTTCTCCAGCACGGTGAGCCCGGGGAACAGGCCGACGCCCTGGAGCGTGCGGGCGATGCCGAGCCGGGTCAGCCGGTGCGGGCGGGGCCGGAACGGGCGACCGTCCAGGGTGAGCGATCCGCTGGTCGGCGGGACGAAGCCGCAGACCACGTTGAACAGGGTGGTCTTCCCGGCGCCGTTGGGGCCGATCACGCCGACGATCCGGCCGGGCGGGACCCGCAGCGAGACGTCGTCGAGGGCGACGAGGCCGCCGAACCGGACGCCGACACCGTGCAGCGCCAGGTCGATTCCGTCCGCGGGAGTGGGGGGTGGGGGCATCTTCACCTCGGGAGAGGACGCGGCGTCGGGGGTGCGCGGTGCGGCTCGGGCGAAGCGGGAAACTTATTACACCGGGAGTGTACTTTTCGGCGAGGGTTCGTCAATGCCTCCCGAGGGCCACGGCGATATCGACGCGATCACGATTCCGGTGCACGCCGGAGGTGCACCGCCGAGCGGGGTGCGCCGTGGTCAGCCGGCGGCCGGGGCGGGCGCCCGCAGGGTCCGGACCTGGCCGGTGCGCGGGCCGCCGGAGAGCGCCGCGGGGCTCCACTGTGTGGTGACGAGATGGAGGGTGCGCCCGTCCGGGCCGCCGAGCGCGCAGGCGAAGCAGCCCCGGTCCAGGTCGATCCGGTCGAGCACCCGACCGCCCTCGGCGACCCGCACGGCACACCGGTTCGGCACGTCGCCGTACCAGACGGCGCCGGCGGCGTCGAGGCAGATGCCGTCCGGCGCGGAGTCCGGCACCGCCGCCCAGACCCGCCGTCCACCGAGCGTCCCGTCGGCCGCCACGTCGTACGCGGTGAGCCGGCCGGCGTACGACTCGGCGACGATCAGGGTGCGCCCGTCCGGGGTGAGCACCATCCCGTTGGGGAAGGCCAGGTCGCCGGCGACCAGCCGGGTGCCGCCGTCCGGCGCGACCAGGGCCACCGCGCCGGGCCGGTAGTCCCCGGCCGGGAAGTCGAAGCCGATGGTGTTCACGTAGGCGTTGCCCCGGGCGTCGGTGACCACCTCGTTCCACGGGTGCGGGACGAGCGCGGCCAGGTCGGCGTGGGTCCGCAGCGCACCGTCGGGTTCCCGGCGCAGCAGCCGCCCGGCGCCGCCGGCGACCACCAGCAGCCGGCCGTCCGGCAGCCAGTCGAAACAGATCGGCAGCCCGTCGACCCGGGCGACCACCTCGGTCCGGCCCGCCGCGTCGACGGTGAGCACCTCCCCGGCGCCCCAGTCGGCCAACCAGAGCCGCCCGTCGTGCCAGCGGGGCGACTCGCCGAAGGCGAGCCCGTCGACCAGGATCTCCGGTGCGCTCACGGGTGGCTCCTCAGCAGGTCACGGGAGCGGCGGAGGAACTCCCGCTCGGCGGCGTTGTCGGTGCGCGCGATCGCCGCGTCGTACGCGGCCGCCGCCTCGGCGTGCCGGTCGAGGCGGCGCAGCAGGTCGGCGCGGACGGCGTGCAGCACGTGGTAGCCGGCCAGGTCCAGCCGGTCGACCTCGGCCAGCGCGGTGGCCGGGCCGGCCACCTCGGCCAGCGCGACGGCCCGGTGCAGCGCCACCACCGGCCCGGGGGCGTGCGCCCGGAGCTGGTCGTAGAGGGCGAGGACCTGCCGCCAGTCAGTGTCCGCGGCGGTCGGCGCGTCGCTGTGCACCGCGTTGATCGCGGCCTGGATCTGGTACGGGCCGGGGCGGTCCCGCCGCAGGCAGCGCCGCACGAGGGCCTGCCCGTCGGCGATCAGCGCCCGGTCCCACCGGCCCCGGTCCTGCGCGCCCAGCGGCACGAGCGTGCCGTCCGGCCCGGTCCGCGCGCCCCGCCGGGCGTCGGTGAGCAGCATGAGCGCGAGCAGGCCGAGCACCTCCGGCTCGTCCGGCATGAGGTTGGCGAGCAGCCGCCCGAGCCGGATCGCCTCGTCGCACAGCTCGTCGCGGACCAGCCGCTCCCCCGCGCTGGCGGTGTGCCCCTCGGTGAAGATCAGGTAGACCACGGCCAGCACGGCCCGCAGCCGGTCGGGCAGGTCGGCGTCCCGGGGCACCCGGTACGGGATGCCGGCGTCCCGGATCTTCGCCTTGGCCCGGACCAGGCGCTGCGCCATGGTGGGCTCCGGCACGAGGAACGCCCTCGCGATCTCGGCGGTGCCGAGCCCGCCGAGCAGGCGCAGGGTCAGCGCCACCCGGGCCGCCGGGCCGAGCGCCGGGTGGCAGCAGGTGAAGATCAGTCGGAGCCGGTCGTCGCGCACGGGACCCTCCTCGGCGGGCGGCTCGGGGGCGTACAGGAGGGCCGCCTGGGCGTGCCGGTCGGCGCGGGACGTCTCGCGGCGCCGCCGGTCGATCGCCCGGTGCCGGCCGGCTGGTGATGATCCAGCCGGCCGGGCTCGGCGGTGGACCGTCGACGGCCCACCGGTCGACCGCGGCGGCGAACGCCTCCTGGACCGCCTCCTCGGCGAGGTCGATGTCGCCGAGGAGGCGGACCAGGACGGCGACCGCGCGGCCGTACTCCGCGCGGAAGACCCGTTCGACGTCGGTGGGGCCGGTCATCCCTCGCCCTGGAACGGGCGCACCTCGATCGGCAGGGTGGTGGCCAGGGCGTACCGGCGGCCCCAGTCGAGCGCGGTGTCGAGGTCGGGGGCGGTGATGATGGTGAACCCGCCCAGGTATTCCTTGCCCTCGACGTACGGGCCGTCGGTGACGAGCACCTCGTCGCCCCGCGGGCGCAGCACGGTGGCCGTCTCCGGGGCGTGCAGGCCGTTGCCGAACACCCAGCAGCCGGCCTCCCTGAGCTCGCGGCCGATGGCGTCGACCTCGCGCATCACCCCGGCCAGGAACTCCGGGTCCGGTCGGCCGGCGCCGGCCGGCTGGTACATGCTGATCAGGTACTGCTTCACGCGCGTCTCCTCACCCGCGGCAGCGGCCCGGTGCCGCCCCTTCACCCTCCACACGAACGGCGGACGCCGGTATCGACACACCGGTCGGAGAAGATTCCACCGGGATCCGGGTATCCCGCGCCGTGCGCGGCAACCGGGTGGTCGTGGTCGGGGCGGGGTTCTCCGGCCTGGCCGCCGCGCTCGCGCTCGCCGGGGCCGGCTGCGCCGTACGCCTGCTGGAGGCCCGGGACCGGGTCGGCGGCCGGACGCTCTCCCGGCCGCTGCCCGGCGGCGGCTGGCTCGACCTCGGCGCGCAGTGGATCGGCCCGACCCAGGACCGGATGTACGCGCTGGTGGCCGCCCACGGCCTGGCCACCTTCCCGTCACCGGCACAGGGCGCGCCGATTCTGCGCTGGGCCGGGCGGCGGGTGGCTGAGGCGCCCGGGTCGGTGGCGGCGGTCCTCGACACGCTGGACGGGCTCGCCGCGCGGCTCGACCCGGCCGCGCCCTGGGCGGCGGTCGAGGCGGCGGAGTGGGACCGGACGACCCTCGGTGGCTGGCTGGCCGCCACCGTGCCCGACCCGGTCAGCGCCCGCTACGCCGGGCGGTTGCTGGCCGGTGGGCTGCTCGCCGCCTCGCCGGACGAGGTGTCGCTGTTGCAGATGCTGTTCTACCTGCGCAGCGGCGGCGGCACGGGGATCCTGCTCGGGATGGCCGGCGGCGCCCAGCAGGACCGGATCGTGGGCGGCCCGGCGGCGCTGGCCGAGCGGCTGGCCGCCGCCCTGCCGGCGGACTGCCTGCGGCTCGGTGCCCCGGTCGTGGGGATCGCCCGGGACGACGGCGGGGTGCGGGTCCACGCGGGCGGCGAGGCGCACCGCGCCGACGCCGTGGTGGTCGCGGTGGCACCGGCGCTGGCCGGGCGGATCCGGTACGACCCGCCGCTGCCGGCGCTGCGTGACGGGCTCACCCAGCGGATGCCGATGGGCGCGGCGATCAAGGTGCACGCCCTCTACCCGGAGCCGTTCTGGCGGGCCGACGGCCACTCCGGGGTGGCGACCGCCGACGACGGGCCGGTCACCGAGACGGTGGACAACTCGCTGCCCGGCTCGCCGCGCGGGGTGCTCACCGCGTTCAGCTACGGCGCGGAGGCCCGTGAGCTGCGCCGGATGGCGCCGGACGCGCGGCGGACCGCCCTGCTGGACTCCCTCGTCGCGCTGGTCGGCCCGGCCGCCGCCCGCCCCGACGACCTGGTCGAGTACGACTGGTCGGCCGACCCGTGGACGCGGGGTTGCTTCTGCGGCATGCTGCCGCCCGGCTCGTGGCGGGACTACGGCCCGGAGCTGCGCCGGCCGGTGGGCCGGGTGCACTGGGCCGGCACCGAGACCGCAACCCGGTGGAGCGGCTACCTGGAGGGTGCGGTGGCGGCCGGCGAGCGGGCCGCCGCCGAGGTGCTGGCCGACCTCCGCTGACCCCTCGCGGGACAGAGAAAAACTTCCATGTCTCTATTGAAAAGTTTCTCCACCCTGTGACCTAATGTTGACAGTTCCTTTCGTCACACTCCCCCAACCCCCAGGGAGGAAAGATGAACCGTCCCCTCCGATCGGCGCTGCGTACGGCCGCCACGGCCCTGCTCGCCACCGTCACCCTGGCCGCCTCGGCCGTCGTCGGCGCGACACCCGCCAGCGCCGCGCCGGCCGGCCTGCCCGGCATGGACGTCTCCAGCCACCAGGGCAACGTGAACTGGTCCGGCGCCTGGAACAACGGCGCCCGGTTCGCGTACGTGAAGGCGACCGAGGGCACCAGCTACATCAACCCGTACTTCGCCCAGCAGTACAACGGCTCCTACAACGTCGGGATGATCCGCGGCTCGTACCACTTCGCGCTGCCCGGTAACTCGAGCGGCGCCACCCAGGCCAACTACTTCGTCGACCACGGCGGCGGCTGGTCCAAGGACGGCAGGACGCTGCCCGGCGCGCTCGACATCGAGTACAACCCGTACGGCGCCACCTGCTACGGGCTGAGCCAGGCCTCGATGCGCAGCTGGATCGCCTCGTTCGTCAACCAGTACTACGCGCGCACCGGCCGGTGGGCCACCATCTACACCACCACCGACTGGTGGAGCACCTGCACCGGCAACACCTCGCAGTTCGCCGCGAACAACCCGCTGTGGATCGCCCGCTACTCCAGCAGCGTCGGCACGCTGCCGGCCGGCTGGGGGACGTACTCCTTCTGGCAGTGGTCCTCCTCGGGCGTCTTCCCCGGTGACCAGAACGTCTGGAACGGCACCCTGGACCGGCTCAAGGTGCTGGCCTGCAACGGACCCTGCTGATCCGCCCCGGTGGCGGGCGGTCCCGCCCGGCCGGCGTCCGCGCGCCGGCACCCGGAACCGCCCGCCACCCGGCGTCCGTACCCGACGAGGAGGCCCCGATGTCCGTTCCCGTTCCCCGGCGGGCCGTGCTGCGCGGCGCGGTCCTGCTCGGCGCCGCCGCCGGCGCCACCGCGCTGACCCAGTTCGGCGCCGACCACGGCGCCCGGGCCGTCGCCGCCCGGATCGACCAGCCGACCATCGCCAACTGTGCGACCTGGGGCGCCCGCCCGCCGTCCTCCGCGGTGAGCGTGGTGCAGAGCCGGCCCAACAAGATCATCATCCACCACACGGCGTTCCCGAACAGCACCGACTACAGCCTCGCGCAGGCCTACCGGAACTCCCGCGACATCCAGAACCTGCACATGGACAGCAACGGCTGGCTCGACTCCGGTCAGCACTTCACCAACAGTCGCGGCGGCTACCTCACCGAGGGCCGGCACGGCAGCCTGTACGGGCTGCTGCACGGACAGACCATGGTGCAGGGCGCGCACTGCGTCGGCCAGAACAGCCAGGCCATCGGCATCGAGAACGACGGCATCTATCTCGACGTGCAGCCCCCGCAGGCGCTCTGGAACAGCCTGGTGTGGTTCTGCGCCTTCACCTGCCAGCAGTACGGCATCCCGCCGACCGAGATCTACGGGCACAAGGACTTCAACAGCACCCAGTGCCCCGGCCTGCTGCACGACCGGCTCCCGGAGCTGCGCAGCACCGTCGCCGCCCGCCTCGGCGCCTGACCGGAGGGGCGGGACGCGTCCCGCCCCTCCCCCGTGCGCGAGGGCGCCACTCGTACAGTCCTCGCTTATATAAGTCGGATCTGATAGAAAGAGATCGTGCACGCCTTCGACGTCCTCGGGGATCCGGTCCGACGCCGGATCCTGGAGCTGCTCGCCGAGGGCGAGCAGCCGGCCGGCGCGCTCGGCGCCACCGTCCAGCGGGAGTTCGGCATCAGCCAGCCGGCCGTGTCGCAGCACCTCAAGGTGCTACGGGAGCACGGCTTCGCGACCGTGCGCGCCCAGGGCACCCGCCGCCTCTACGCGGTGGACCCGCGCCCGCTGCGCGAGATGGACGAGTGGCTGGCGGGCTTCCGCCGGTTCTGGACGCCGCCGCTGGCGGCGCTCGCCACCGAACTGGCCCGGGGCCGGCGCGAACGGCGGCTGCGCGGAAGCGACTCCGACGAGAGGACCACATCATGATCGACGTAATCGGGCAGATCAGCGACGTGGAGCGCCGGCTGGGCAGCCGCACGCTCTCCGCCGGCGAGGCCCGGGTGCTGACCGTCAGCCAGACGTACGACGCGCCGGTGGAGGACGTCTGGGACGCCTGCACCAGCGCCGAGCGGATCCCCCGCTGGTTCCTGCCGGTCTCCGGCGAGCTGAAGCTCGGCGGGCGCTACCAGCTGGAGGGCAACGCCGGGGGCACGGTCGAGCGCTGCGACCCGCCGCACAGCTTCGCCGCGACCTGGGAGTTCGGCGGGGAGGTGAGCTGGATCGAGGTGCGGCTCACCGAGGCCGGCGCCGGGCGTACCCGGTTCGAGCTGGAGCACGTGGCGCACGTCGACGACGAGCGGTGGGCCGAGTACGGGCCGGGCGCCGTCGGCGTCGGCTGGGACGGGGCGCTGCTCGGGCTGGCCTCCCACCTCGCTGCCGACGGCAGCGGGATCAGCCCGGACCAGGCCGCCGCCTGGGTGGGCTCCGACGAGGGCCGGCGCTTCATGACGGAGGCCAGCGCCCGCTGGACCGAGGCGAGCATCGCCGCCGGCACCCCGGCCGACGAGGCCCGCGCCGCCGGCGACCGGGTCACCGCCTTCTACACGGGCATCCCCACCGCCTGACCTCCGCCGATCGTGCCCGTGCCCACGGTCCGGACACGGGCACGATCGCGAGGTCAGGCAGGGTGGAACTCGTGCACGACCTCGATGCGGCCGACGAGGTGGGCGTTGAGCAAAGGCACGTCCTCGGCGGGGATCCAGAGTTCCCGGATCTCCCGGCCACCGACCTGGCGGACCGGGTAGCGGTCGGCGAAGTCGCGCCGTACCGCGAACCGGGTCACGTACCCGACGCCGGAGGCCGGGACGTTCCAGTCCCGGGCGATCAGCACGGCGTACTCCTCGGTGAGCACCGGGTAGAAGATGGGCTGGTCCGGGAGGCGGGGCGGCCACGCGCGCCAGCCGGACGCCTCGACCAGGGCCAGCTCCTCCGGCCCGGTCGGTCGCCACAGCGTGATGGTCTCCACCGTCTCCTCCTTCCACGTCAGGTCCAGGCAGGTTATCGGCGGCGACGGCGCGGCGCGAAGGGATTCCGCCCCGGGGAAATGCGGCGGCGACCTGTCGGTGCCCTCGGGCAGACTGGCGGTCGTGCCGATCCGATCCGTCGCCGAGCTGACCGCCGCCGTCCACTCCGGAGCCCGGGTGAGATACCTGCACTTCTGGGGGCACCGCCCGCAGCGCGACGGCAGCGTCGGCGCCGGCTGCCTGAGCCAGTGGTGGCCCGCGCCGTTCACAGTCGACGGCCGCACGTACGCCACCGCCGAGCACTGGATGATGTGGCACAAGGCCACCCTGTTCGGTGACGACGGGATGGCCGAGCGGGTGCTGACCGCCGCGCACCCGCAGCGGGCCAAGGCGCTCGGCCGGCAGGTCCGCGGGTTCGACGAGGCGATCTGGGCGGCCCGCCGCTACGACATCGTGGTGGCCGGCAGCGTGGCCAAGTTCGGCCAGCACGAGCAGCTGGGCCGGTTCCTGCTCGGCACCGGCGAGCGGGTGCTGGTCGAGGCGAGCCCGGTGGACCACATCTGGGGCATCGGGCTGGCGGCCGACGACCCGCGCGCCGAGGACCCGGCGCGGTGGCGGGGCGACAACCTGCTCGGCTTCGCCCTCATGGAGGCCCGCGCCGCCCTCCGCGCGCCCGCCGAAGGCGTGCTCGGCTAGGGTCACGCGCGTGCACGACTCCCCCGGCTACACCTGCGGCACCTGCGGCCTGCGCCACGAGGACGCACCCCGGTCCTACCGCACCCCCGCACCCGCGTACTGGTCCGACGCGGTCGCGGCGGCGGACGGCAGCGAGCTGACGCCGGACCTCTGCGTCATCAACGGCGAGCACTTCTTCGTCCAGGGCACCATCGACATCCCGCTGCGTGACGCCGAGGGGTCCTTCTCCTGGGGCGTCTGGGTGTCGCTCAGCGCGGCGAGCTTCGGCCGCACCGTCGAGCTGTGGGAGAGCCCCGGCCGCGAGTCGGAGCCGCCCTACTTCGGCTGGCTGTCCACCGAGCTCCCCGGCTACGGCCGGAGCACCCTGGAGCTCAAGACCCACGTGCACACCCAGCCGGTCGGCCGGAGGCCGCTGGTGGAGGTGGAGCCGACCGACCACCCGCTCGCGGTGGCGCAGCGGACCGGGATGACGATGGCGGACGTCCGCCGCATCGCGGACCGGCTGCGGCACCCGGAGACACCCCGCGCGGACGGGTGACGGGCGCACCGGGGCGGCCGGGCGGGTAACGTGCAGCGGCGTGACCTCCGCCGCGTACTCGCACTGCTCGTTCTGCGGCGTGGCCTACCCGGCGGAGGCCGGGTGGCCGCGCGTCTGCCCGGCCTGCGGGGAGACGGTGTGGCGCAACCCGCTGCCCGTCGCGGTCGCCGTGCTGCCGGTCCGCACCCCGGACGGCCTCGGCGTGGTGGTGGTCCGCCGGGACATCGAGCCGGCCCGCGGGCAGCTCGCCCTGCCGGGCGGATTCATCGAGTACGGCGAGGAGTGGTCCGAGGCTCTGGTCCGCGAGCTGCGGGAGGAGACCGGCCTGCTCGCCGAGGCCGACGAGGCGCGGCTGTTCGCGGTGCACGGGGCGCCGGCCGGCGGCACCATGATGGTCTTCGGCGTGCTGCCCGAGCGGCCGGTCGGTGACCTGCCCCCGTCGGCGCCGACCGAGGAGGCCACCGAGTGGCTGGTCCTCACCGAGCCGGTCGAGCTGGCGTTCTCCACGCACACCCGGGTGCTTGCCGATTTCCTCGCCGGCCAGCACGCCGGCTGACCCCGGCCAGCACGCCGGCTGAGGCGGCCCCCCTCAGTCCTGGGCGGCGGCCGGCACGGGTTGCGGCGTGAACGGCACGCTCGCCGGCACGTCGGCGGCCGGCGCGCCCGCCGGATGCCGCACCGACGAACCCACCCTCGGCGCCCTGCGGCGGCGGCTCGGCCGCCTCGACGTGCCCGCCACCGGACCCCGACCTGCGAGGCATCGACGAAAAGTCCCACTGATTGAATAGGAATGGCAGCGTCGCCGAGCCTCCGGAGGTCACCCGTGTCCCACGCCGAAGCCGACCACGACACCCGCCGGAGCCGGCAGTGGCTCGCCGGGGAGGCCCGCGGCGCGGGCGTCGACCGCGACCGGCTGCTGGAGCTGGGGGTGGCCATGGCCGCCCTGACCGCCGCGGCGGCCGAGCGCGAGCCGGTCGCCATGGCGTCCGCGCCGGTCGGCGTCGATCCCGGTACGCCGATCGCCAAGCCGCTGCCGCCGGAGCTGCTGCGCCCGCTGGACACCAACGCCGAGATGCGCTGGACGGCGCTCGCCGGGCAGGGGTACGTGGTCCCGAACGACCGGTTCTTCGTCCGCAACCACACCGAGACGCCCCGGCTGGACGCCGACACCTGGCGGCTGCGCCTGTTCGGCACCGGGCTGCGGGACGCGCCCACCCGGGACGCCCCGGTCGAGTTCAGCCTCGACGAGCTGCGCCGGCTGCCTGCCGAGGACAGCGACGCGCTCCTCGAGTGCGCCGGCAACGGGCGGCGCTACTTCGCCGAGCAGCAGGGCGAGCCGGCACCGGGGGTGGCCTGGGGGCTGGGCGGGGTCGGCGTGGCCCGCTGGCGCGGCGTCCGGCTGGGCACCGTGCTGCGCCTGGCCGGGCTGCGGGACGACGCGGTCGACGTGATGCCCGAGGGGCTGGACCCGGACTACGTGACCGGCGGGATCAACCTGGGCCGCGTACGCCGCCCGCTGCCGATCGCCAAGGCCCTCGACGACGTGCTGCTGGCGTACGAGATGAACGGCGAGCCGCTCCCGCCCGACCACGGTTTCCCGGTCCGCCTCGTGGTGCCCGGCTGGATCGGCATCGCCTCGATCAAGTGGGTGGGCCCCGTCGAGGTGTCCACCACTCCCCTGTTCTCCCCGTGGAACACCCGGTTCTACCGGATGTTCGGCCCGGGGCACCCGGTCGGGGGCACGGTGCTGGGCGCGCAGCCGGTGAAGAGCGCGTTCGAGCTGGCGTGGGACGCCCGCGTGCCGGCCGGCGCCGAGGTGCTGCTGCACGGCCGGTCCTGGTCCGGCAACGGCCCGATCGAGCGGGTCGAGGTGGACACCGGCGACGGCTGGCGCCCGGCCGACCTGGTGGCGGCCGACCGGGGCGGGGCCTGGCAGCGCTGGACGGCCCGCTGGCGTCCCCCGGCGCCGGGCCGGTTCACCCTTCGCGCCCGCGCCACCGACACCACGGGCGCGACCCAACCCGACCGGGCCGCCCCGAACACCCTCGCCTACCTCTTCGACGCCGTCGTCCACCACCCGGTCACGGCGCACTGACCCACCCCGCCCCCAGCTCGTTGATCATGAGGTTGTCGCCCCGACACGCCGCTGTCGGTGGTCATAACTTCATGATCAACCGGCCGGGGCCGTGAGGTAGGCGGGTGGGACGGTGTCCGTGAGCCAGACGCCGTTGGCGCTGCGGTAGAAGGGGTAGCCGTTGGCGGACATGGCGGCGGCGTCGATCGTCAGGATCACCACGGCGTCGCTGCGGCGGGCACCGACCCGGCGGGCGGTCTCCTCGTCGGGAGACAGGTGCACGTGGTGGCGGCGGGCCCGGCGCAGCCCCTCGGCGCGGATCGCGGGCAGGACGGCCGCGCTGGTGCCGTGGAACAGCCGGTCCGGCGGGGTCGCCGGCGCCAGGCCTAGGTCGACCGGGACGGAGTGGCCCTGACTGGCCCGGATCCGGTCGACCCCGTCGGAGCCGCGTACGACGGCGAAGCGCTGCTTGTCGTTGCCGGCCACCACGGCGTCCAGGTCGGCCCGGGTGATCCGCAGCGCGGCGAGCAGGTCGGCGACCGGCACCCAGCCGGCCCCGTCGAGCGTCAGCTGGAACAGGTCGGGGCGGTGGCGCAGCGCCAGGGACATCCGCTTGCTGACCCGCACCAGGTCACGATGATCCACCCGGACAGTGTGACCCGACCGGCCGGGACCGGCGAGGGATATCAGCGGGTGGCGCCCGACCCTCCGCTCACCATCAGCCCCGCGGCGTCCACCACCTCGAAGTCGCTGCCGCGCAGGCCGCCGAGGGCGTGCAGGGCGTCGTTGTCCCAGCGCGGGTCGGGGGCGCCCGAGACGAACCAGGCCGAGCCGTGGTCGGCGACGATCAGCCCGTGACGCTGCATCGCCTCGGCGACGATCCGGGCCTGCCGGGGCAGCCCGGACAGGTCCACCGAACGCTTGAGGCGCAACCGCTGGCCGAGCTGCGGCAGCGCCGGGTCGGTCGCCGACGAGGCCGAGTGGGTGGCCGGCCAGGTCCAGCCGGTGCGGGTGCGCGGCACGGTCACCCGCAGCGCGTGGTCGATCCGGCCGGCGGCCACCTCGTCGTAGCGCACCAGCCCGGCCAGGATGGACAGTCCGGCCGCGTCGGCGGAGGTCCAGCCGGCCCGGCGCAGCCTGTTCGAGCGCAGGTCGAAGACGGCGCCCGAGCCGGCCCGCCAGCCGGCGCCGGACCGGTGCGCGTCGAACAGCTCGTACGCCCGGCAGGCCGCCCGGTCCCAGACAATCACGTGCCGGTCGCCGGTGCCGTTCGGTCCACCCTCGACCGCCGCGTCCGGCGGGACCGGGTACGGCCCCGGGTCGCTCTCGCCGGCGTACGCGAAGCTGACCGGGACCCGCCGCTGGCCGGCGGGGACGACGGTGACCGGGATGCCGATCGGCGCGCCCTCCCAGCGGCCGGAGCCGAAGTCGGCGTGCACCGTGGCGCCGCCGCCGATCGCGGCGACCATCGCGGCCGAGCGCGGGTGCACCGGCAGCCGGGAGACGTCGGCGTGCCAGACGTTGTCCGCCGGGAAGACCCCGCACGGCCGGGCGCTCGGGCTCGGCCGGCCGCCGAGCCCGGCGCGGGCGGCCGGGACGGGTGACGGGACGGCCGGCGGGGCCGGCGTCGCGGCGCCCCCGCCGCTGGGCGTCGGCGCGGCGGCCGGCGGGTCTGCCGGTTCGGCGCAGCCGGCGGCGAGCAGGGCGAGCACGGCCGCGACGGCGATGGCGTGGCGGACGGACGGGCGGGCCATTCCGCGCATCCTGCCCGAGGACGGCGGCGTCGGCAACGCCGCACCGGCCCACGCCACGGCCGGCGCGCCCGGGGGTCCGGCGGTCCCGGTCCGGTCAGGCGGCGGCGCGCCCGGCCGCGAGACGGCACCCGTCCCGGGCGGGGTCAGGCGGCGGCGCGCTGGACCGGAGGACGGCACCCGTCCCGGGCGGGGTCAGGCGGCGGCGCGCTCGGCCGCGGGACGCCGCCGCAGTGCCGGGTCGGTGAGCGCGGGCGGGGACCAGACGCCGTCCGGCTGGTAGAGGTTCGTGCCGGGCGGGACGATCTCGTCGATCCGGTCCAGCACCGCGTCGTCCAGCGTGAGCGCCGCCCCCTTGAGCAGGCCCTCCAGCTGCTCCAGGGTGCGCGGCCCGATGATCGTCGAGGTGACGGCCGGGTGGGCCGCGGTGAACGCGACGGCCAGCTCGGGCAGCGAGCAGCCGACCTCCTCGGCGAGCGCGACCAGTTCCTCGACGGCGGCGTACTTGGCGGCGTTGCCGGGCAGCGCCGGGTCGAACCGGGCCGGGGTGCGCGCCGGCCGGCCGGCGGTGAGGTCCACGGCCGCCCCCTGCCGGTACCGCCCGGTGAGGAAGCCGGAGGCCAGCGGGCTCCACACCAGCACGCCCATGCCGTACCGCCGGCAGACCGGCAGGACCGCGGTCTCGATCCCGCGGGCCAGGATCGAGTACGGCGGCTGCTCGGTGCGGAACCGGCCGAGCGCCCGCCGCTCCGCCACGTGCTGCGCCTCGACGATCTCCTCGGCCGGGAAGGTCGAGCACCCGAACGCCCGGATCTTGCCGGCCCGGACCAGGTCGGTGAGCGCCCCGAGGGTCTCCTCGACGTCCGTGGTGTGGTCGGGCCGGTGCACCTGGTAGAGGTCGATCCAGTCAGTGCCGAGGCGGCGCAGGCTGTCCTCGACCGCGCGGACGATCCAGCGCCGCGAGTTCCCGCCCCGGTTGGGCCCCTCCCCCATCGGGAAGTGCACCTTGGTGGCCAGGACCACGTCGTCACGCCGGCCCCGCAGCGCCTTGCCGACGATCACCTCCGACTCGCCCGCCGAGTACATGTCGGCGGTGTCCACGAAGTTGATCCCCCGGTCGAGGGCGGTGTGGACGATCCGGGCGCAGTCGTCGTGGTCGGGGTTGCCGACGGTGCCGAACATCATGGTGCCGAGGCAGTGGACGCTGACCTGGATGCCGGTGCCGCCGAGGACGCGGTGACGCATGGAGGGCTCCCTGGGAGTGACGCCGCGCTGACCGGGCGGCGGCCGGTGCGGTCACCGTAGGAGTTCGAGCGCGCTCGAGGTCAAACCCTCAGCCGCCGGCCTCCCCGGCCTGCGCCAGGTAGCCGGCCGCCTGCAGCTCGAACAGCTCCCGGTAGAGGCCCTCCTGGGCCATCAGCTCGTCGTGGTCCCCCTCCTGGATGAGCCGGCCGTGGTCCATCACGAAGATCCGGTCGGCGTGCCGGACGTTGGCCAACCGGTGGGTGATGAGCACGACGGCCCGGTCGGGGTGCCGCCGCAGGTGCTGGAAGAGGGCGTGCTCGGCCCGCGCGTCGAGGGCCGCCGAGGGCTCGTCGCAGATCAGCAGGCGGGCGTCGCGGTAGAGACCGCGGGCGGCCACGAGCCGCTGCCACTGCCCGCCGGAGAGGTCCTGGCCGTCCTTGAACTGCCGGTCCAGCAGCGTGTCGTACCCGAACGGCAACTCGGTGATCATGTCGTGCGCGGCGGCGTCCCGGGCCGCGGCCTCGACGTCCGGGCCGGGCCGGTCGCCGGGCCGGTCGTGCCGGCCGATCCGGATGTTCTGCCGAGCGGTGAACGGGAACCTCCACCAGTCCTGGCTCATCACCGCGACCTGCGCGGCGGTCTGCCGCGGGTCCAGCTCGGCGGTGTCCACCCCGTCCCAGCGGATCACCCCGGCGGTGGGCCGGTAGAGGCCGGCGATGAGCTTGGCCAGGGTGGTCTTGCCGGAGCCGTTCTCCCCCACCAGCGCGATCACCTCACCGCGCCGGACGGTCAGGCTGACCTCGTCGACGGCGGCCGTCTCGGTGTCCGGGTAGCGGAGGCTGACCCGATCGAGGTCGATCCGGTCGAAGCCGTCCACCGGCCGCGTGCCACCGGCGGGCACCCGGTGCCGGGCGCGGTCCAGGAAGTCGCGGTAGTCCTGGTAGTAGAGCGCGTCCTCGTAGAGCGAGTTGGTGGCGAACACCGCCATGCGGAGGCTGGACCGGGCGGACTGGAGGGCGAGCAGCGCGGTGGCCGCGGCGGCCAGCGCCACCACACCGCCGAGCAGCAGGCCACCCAGGACGGCGTAGACGCCGAACGCCGCGATCCCGGTCACCGACAGGCCGACCGCGCGGGTGACGGTCTGCGAGCGGGCCAGCCGCAGCTGGGCCCGGGTCTCCACGGTCATCATCCGGTGGTACTCGGCGAGCAGGAAGTCACGCATCTGGTAGGTCCGGATCTCGGCGGCGGTGTGCCGGTCGGCCATCAGCCGGGCCAGCAGGTACATCCGGCGGCGCCGGGTGATCCAGGCCAGCAGGGCGAGGTACTGCCGGCGGGCCATCTTCACCGCGGTGGCCGCCTCCGGCACGGCCGCGAGCAGCAGGCAGGGCAGCAGCACGGGCTGGATCACCGTCACCGCGGCGGCGGTGGCCAGCACCCCCACCAGTCCGGTGACCAGGTTGACGGTGTGGTCCACGATCGACGCCGCCTCGGCCATGCCACGGTCCCGGGCCCGGTCCATCTCCTCGGCGAAGCCGGCATCGTCGAAGGCGGCCAGTTCGACCGCGGTGGTGGTCTCGAAGAGCCGCAGCTCCACCTGGTAGTTGATCTGCGGGATGAGCCGGGCCTGCGCCCAGCCGGCGGCAATGGTCAGCGCCCCGCGCATGGTCACCGCCGCGGCGGCGAGCAGCAGGGCGGGCAGCGCCGCGCGGATCCGGTCGGGCGTGGGGCCGGCGGCGAAGAGCTGTCGGAGCACCCCGGTGGTGGCCAGCAGGCCGAGCGTGGTGAGCACCCCGGCGGCGATGTTGAGCCCGATCGAGGCGATGGTGTCCCGGCGGCTGGTCGCCCAGGCCAGGCCGACAGCCTCGCGGACCAGCGCGGGCAGCCGGCGGGCCACTGCCCAGAAGCTGGTGTGCGCGAACTCGGTGGCCCGGTTCATCCAGTGGCCGTCCGCCAGCTCGGGCAGCGGCGACTCTTCCGCCGCCTCCTCCTCGTCGGACGGGGGTCGGGGGCCGATCACCGTCGCCATGGGGCCTCCTCCGGTACGGTCAGCTTCCGGAGCCTACGATCCGCGACGAGTCGGTGTCTCCCCGTGTCCGGCGTGTCGAACAGGCGTCTCAATGGTGTCTCACCGTGGTGGTGCCACGGGGGGCCCACCGGGTGGGCGATGTCGGGTCGCGTCGCGCGTGCCCGCTCCGGGTGGCAGGCTGGTGGGGTCGCCGGCAGCGGGGCGACGCCGGCCCGGCCGGCAGACCCGTCGTGAAGGAGAAGATCGACCCGATGGCTGTGGACGTCACCACCACGGACGAATGGCAGGCCCTGCGCAAGCACGCCGAGGCGATGCGCGGCACGCACCTGCGGGAGCTGTTCGACGCGGACGGACAACGGGGTGAGCGGCTCACCGGCGAGGTCGCCGACCTCCACGTCGACTACAGCAAGAACCTGATCACCGACGAGACGCTGGGCCTGCTGACCGCGCTCGCCGAGCGGGTCGGGCTGGCCGATCGGATCGCCGCCATGTTCGCCGGGGAGCACATCAACTCCACGGAGGACCGGGCCGTGCTGCACACCGCCCTGCGCCTGCCCCGCGACGCGTCGCTCATCGTGGACGGTCAGGACGTCGTCGCCGACGTGCACGCCGTGCTGGACCGGATGTCGGCGTTCGCCGAGCGGGTCCGCTCCGGCGCCTGGCGGGGCCACACCGGCGAGCGGATCAGCACCGTGGTCAACATCGGCATCGGCGGCTCGGACCTCGGGCCGGTGATGGCGTACGAGGCGCTGAAGGCGTACCGGGACGCGGGGATCAGCTGCCGGTTCGTGTCCAACATCGACCCGACCGACATCCACGACAAGACCACCGACCTGGACCCGGCCAGCACGCTGTTCGTGGTGGTCTCGAAGACCTTCTCCACGCAGGAGACCCTGGCCAACGCCGACCAGGCCCGGCGCTGGCTGCTCGCCGGGCTGGACGCCGACGACAGCGCGGTGGCCCGGCACTTCGTCGCGGTCAGCACCAACGAGCAGCGGGTCCGCGACTTCGGCATCGACCCGGAGAACATGTTCGGCTTCTGGGACTGGGTGGGCGGGCGCTACTCCCTGCCCTCCGCGGTCGGGCTGTCGGTGATGCTGTCGGTCGGGCCGCAGCGGTTCCGGGAGATGCTGGCCGGCTACCACGCCGTGGACGAGCACTTCCGGACCACGCCGGTGGCGCGGAACGTGCCGGCGCTGCTCGGCCTGCTCAACGTCTGGTACACCGACTTCCTCGGCGCGGAGACCCACGCGGTGCTGCCGTACGCCCAGTACCTGCACCGGTTCCCGGCCTACCTCCAGCAGCTCACCATGGAGAGCAACGGCAAGTCGGTGACCCGGGACGGCCGGCCGGTCACCTGCCCGACCGGGGAGATCTTCTGGGGCGAGCCGGGCACCAACGGTCAGCACGCCTTCTATCAGCTCATCCACCAGGGCACCCGGCTGATCCCGGCCGACTTCATCGCGTTCAGCCAGCCCAACCACGACCTGGGCGACATGCACGACCTGTTCATGTCGAACTTCTTCGCGCAGACCGCCGCGCTGGCCTTCGGCCGCACGAAGGAGCAGGTCGAGGCCGAGGGCACCGCGCCTGAGGTGGTGCCGCACCGGGTGATGCCGGGCAACCACCCGACCACGTCGATCATCGCGCCGAAGCTGACCCCGGCGACGCTGGGCCAGCTCATCGCCCTCTACGAGCACATCGTCTTCACCGAGGCCGCGGTCTGGGACATCAACGCCTTCGACCAGTGGGGCGTGGAGCTGGGCAAGGTGATGGCCAACCAGCTCGCCCCGAAGCTCACCGGGGCCGGGGCGGACCTCGGCGACGTGGACTCGTCCACCGCCGCGCTGATCCGGCGCTACCGCGCCCAGCGCGGCCGGGACTGACGCACACCGGCGGCCTCCGGCCCGAGGTGGCCGGAGGCCGCGCGGTCAGCCGCGCAGCAGGTCGGCGTGGGCGGCGCGGAGCCGGGCGAGCGCCGGGTCACCGGCCGGGGCGCGCCGGTCCAGCTCGGCCCAGACCTCGGCGAGGGCGTCGGTGAGCGTGCGCAGCTCGGCGGCGTGCCGCCGGCTGCTCTGCCGGTGCAGCTCCTCCAGCCGCCGGGACCAGCCGGCGCTGATCGCGGCGATCCGGTCGGCGTCGGCGCGGGCCTGCGCCGCCGTGCGCGCCGCCGCGGCGGGCACGATCGCGGCGACCGGGCGCGGATCGCCGTCGCGGGTGACGACGGTGACGGTGTCGGTCAGCTCGGCGAGGGAGACGAGCTGGGTGAGCCGGGTGCGGACCTCGCGCAGCGGCAGGGCGCGCGGCTGGGGGGACCGGTCGGCCGGTGCGGGGACAGCCATGGACACATGTTGACGTCCGGGTACGACAGAACTCCGCGGTGTGCCGATCGCCGGGGTCCCTCCGGCGCCAGGGCCCGCCCGGCTATCCCTCCGGCTTCCATTCCGGGGCCAGCACGGACCAGACCTCCAGGTCGGCCCGGCCGGCCGGCCCCGGTGCGGCTTCCCGGAGCACGCCGTCACGGCTCATCCCCAGCCGCCCGGCAACGGCGATGCTGCGCGCGTTGTCGGCCTTGGTGACCCACTCCACCCGGTGGATGCCGCGGTCCCGGATCGCCCAGCCGATGATCACCCGGGCGGCACGAGTGACCAGGCCCTGCCCCTCGGCGCCGGGCTCCAGCCAGCAGCCGGCCTCGGCGACGCCCGTGGTGGTGCTGAGGGACACGAACATCACCCCGCCGACCAGGGTGCCTCGTTGCCAGATGCCCCAGATCCCGCCGTCGTCGCGGGCCCACCGGTCGGCGTAGTTCTGCAGGACCCGGCGGGCGGACTCGGCGTCGGTGGCCACGAAGGACGCGCCCACCCAGGGGGTGATGTGCTCCCGGCAGCGGTCGAGGTTGGCGAGGAACTCGTCGGCGTGCCACGGCATGAGCGGCCGCAGCTCGGCGTCGTCGGTCAGGGAGAGAGCGAACATCCCCGCAACCTAGTGCGATCGCCACCGGCACCGCACCGGGTTTGCGGCCGGCGGTCAGCGGCCGGTGAGCCGGACGTCCCGGGTGGTGACGGTGCTGCCGGGCTGCGGCTCGAACACCGTCGCCCGCGTCTGGGTCCCGGCGTTGTAGAGCCACACCACGCCGTACCGGTCGCCGCCGTCGAGGCGGACGGTGGTGGGCCGGGCGGGCAGGGCGGACAGCCGCCACCGGCCGTCGGCGTCGGAGCACTCCTGCTGCTCGTACGGGACGTAGTCACCGTCCCGGCCGGCGAACGCGAGCGGGCAGACCCACTGCACCGGCTGCCGGGTACGCGAGTCGACGACCCGACCGGTGATCGTGGCGCCGAGCGACATGCTGCCGTCCACCCCGGTGACCCGGCCGCCCCGCGGGATGGTCACCACCGTCGCCGAGGCCAGGTCGTCGCCGCCGTGGTACGCCACGGCGTACCGGCCCTGCGGGTCGTAGAAGATCACGCGGAACCGGCCGGGGACGACGTTCTCGGCCAGGTAGGTGCCGGTGGCGTCGGTGCAGCCGCCGCTGTACCCGCCGCCGCCGGCCGGATCGACGTTGCGCAGCTCGATGCAGGCGCCCTCGATCGGCCCTCCGGTGGCGGCGTCGGTGATCTGCCCGGTCAGCGTCGCGGGCAGCCAGTAGGTGTCGTCCACCCGGCTCGTCGCGCCCGGGGCGGCCTCGATGACGGCCGCGCCGGCCCAGTCGGTCGCGCCGTACGCCCAGGCCGGCCAGCAGCAGTCGAAGGAGATTTTGTACGAGGTCGGGTAGAGCCCGCCGATCGTCCAGCTGCCGTCCTCGGCCGTGGTGGTGGACCGCCCGAACGCCTCCTCCCGGTTCGCCAGCCAGACCAGCACGTTGAGGCCGGCGGCCGGGGTGCCGTCGGAACGGGTGAGCGTGCCGGTCAGCGTGGCGGCGCGGGGCAGCGCGACGTCGAGCACCGCGGGCGCGACCACCGGCACCGCGTCGCTGATCGTCGCGGCACCGGGAAGCCACGTCTGCGCCGGGTACGCGTCACCGCCCGGGCTGACCTCGATCCGGTAGCCCACCCCGGACTCGAGGCCGTCGAGGGTGAAGGCGCCGGTCTGCAGGTCGACGCACGTCCCGGCGACGATGCCGCCGCCGTTGGCCTCCCACGCGTAGACGCAGGCGCCGTTCGTGGGCGCCCCGCCGGTCTGCGCGTCGAGGACGTGGCCGGTGATGGACGCCGCCGCGGCGGACGCCGGCGATGCCGGGAGCGCGGCGATCGCGGTGAGCAGGACGGTCAGTGTGACGGCGCAGAGCCGCCGGCCGATCGGGCGCATGCTCTTCCCTTCCGCACCGCGGTCGCGGGTCGTCGCACGCAGACGCTAGGCGTGATCCGCCGGCCGGCCCGGGAGGCGGAGGGAAATTGTTGTCTGTCGACAATCTCCTGTGGTGGGACGTGACGTTCCTCCTCGTCCGGACGCTGGCGACGAGGCGGGGGCCGGGCCCGAGGCCCGGCCCGGCCGTCAGGGGTGCATCTCGTACGCGCCGGCGAGGGCGACCACCCGCTGCCACACCCTCGCGGTGCGGTCGGCGTCGGTGACCGGGCGGCGCAGGTGGGCGAGCGCCCAGGCGGCCTGCGCCTCGGTGGTGGCCGCCTTGCCGTGCAGTTCGGTGGCGTACCCGGAGAAGTCCCGGACCAGCAGGTCGAAGATCTCGTCCAGCAGGTCGGCGTCGAGGCCGGTCAGCTCGGCCTGCTCCAGGATCAGCTGGCCGTAGACGACCAGCGCGAAGAGCTGGCCGACGGTGAGCAGGAAGTCCAGGTCCCGCTGCTGGGCCTCGTCCGGGGCGTGCGCGGCGAGCAGGGCGGTCAGCCCGTCGGCCTGCTCGCGGAAGCGGGCCACGTTGGGCAGGTGGGCGTGCGCGTCGTAGGCGGTGCGCCAGTCGTGGAAGCGGATCGCGCCGAGGCCGCGGGCCGGCCCCTGCCGGAACAGGAACTCGTCGTCGGCCGGGTCCCGCCGGGTCGGCACGGGCGGGTGCTCGGCCGGCCGGAACAGGTAGTTCGGCATGAACTTGAGGATCAGCGCCAGGTTGACGTGCACGGTGCCCTCCAGCTTCGGCAGGCCGCGGATGTCCTTGGCGGCCTTGTCGAAGTAGGTGTCGGCCTCGAAGCCCTTGGCGGCGATCACGTCCCAGAGCAGGTCGATGACCTTCTCGCCCTCGGTGGTGACCTTCATCTTGGTCATCGGGTTGAACAGCAGGTACCGCCGGTCGTCCGGGCCGGCCGAGCGGAAGTAGTCGACCGCCCGGTCGCTGAACAGCTTCATGGCCACCAGGCGGGCGTACGCGTCGGTCAGTTCGCGGCGCACGTGCGGGAAGTCGGTGACCCGCCGGCCGTAGAGGATCCGCTGGTGGGCGTGGGTTACCGCCTCGTACATGGCGTGTTCGCAGATGCCGATGGAGGCGGTGCAGAGGTTGAACTTGCCGACGTTGACCGTGTTGAGCGCGGCGTCGAAGGCGGCCGGACCGGTGTGCAGCACGTCCTCGGCGCGCACCGGGTAGTCCTCCAGGCGGAACTCGCTGACGTACATCTGCGCGTTGACCACGTTGCGGACCAGCCGGTACGCGGGGTGCCGGCTGTCGGCGGCGAAGAAGACGTACCCCTCGGGGCCCTCGACGTCGGCGCGCCGGCCGAAGACGGAGACCAGCCCGGCGACGTTGCCGTTGCCGATGTAGTACTTGCCGCCGGTGGCCCGGAAGCCGCCGTCGGCGTCCGGGGTGAGCAGCAGGTCGGTGGAGTAGATGTCGGCGCCGTGCGGCCGCTCGGAGAGCCCGAACGCCATGACGTGCCCCTCGTCGAGCAGCGCGGCGGCGCGGGCCCGGGCGGCGGCGTTGCCGCTCTGCCAGACCGGCCCGAGGCCGAGCACGGTGACCTGCCAGGTGTACCAGTACCCGAGGCCGTAGAAGCCGAGGATCTCGCTGAGCGCAGCGTTGCGGGCGGTGTCCCAGCGCTTGTCCGGGTCGCCGCCACCGTCGGCGGCCGGGGTGAGGAAGGTGGCGAAGAGCCCCTCCTTGGCGGCGAAGTCGAGGAAGTCGGCGTACCACTCGCGGTGGTTGTAGCTGTCCACCAGGGCCCGCTTGCCGCGGGACTCGAACCAGTCGACGGTGGCGCGCAGCAGCCGCCGGGAGGTCTCGTCGAGGTGGGCGGGGTCGTAGCGGTGCGGGTGGAACAGCAGCGAATCGGTCACGGGATCGCCTTCCTGGGGGTGGCGGGGTCGAGGTGGCGCAGGGTGTCGAGGACGTCGTCGAGCCAGGCCAGCACCATCCGCTCGTACGCGATACCGCCGCGCAGCACGACGTGCTGGAGGGCCGCGCGGGCGTCCGGTGCGGTGGGGTCGGGAAAGTCGCGGCGCTCGCCGGCCAGGTAGCCGGCGAGGGTGGCCTCGTGGTCGGCGCGGTAGCGCTCGACCTCGGTGACCAGGGCGGCGCGGCCGGCCGCGTCGTCGAACGCGGCGCCGCGGATCTTGACGGCCAGCTCGTGCCGGACCGCCTCCGGCTGCACCGGGGCGCGCAGCCAGGTGACCAGGGCGGATCGCCCGGTGTGGGTGACCGACCAGACCTTCTTGTCCGGCAGCCCCTCCTGGCCGACCTCCTCGGCGGTCAGCCAGTCGTCGTGCTCCATGCGCTTGAGGACCCGGTAGATCTGCTGGTGGGTGGCGGTCCAGAAGCGGCCGATCGAGCGGTCGAAGCGCCGGGCCAGCTCGTAGCCGGAGGCGGGTTGCTCCAGGAGCGAGACGAGGATGGCGTGCTCCAGCGACATGCCGGCCATCTTGCTATGCAACGAGTTGCATAGCAAGGGTCAGATGATGAGGTGGGTCCAGTAGGTCAGCCACACGGCGAACAGCGCACCCTGGAGCAACGCCAGCCCGGCCGTGAGCCAGCCGTCGAGGCCGGGCCGGCGGGCCCAGCGGGCCAGCACGAACGCCACCGGGAACGCGGCCAGCAGGTAGCGCAGCAGGCTCTTGTACACCGGCGGGCCCATCGACAGCGGCACGAGCACCACGATCACCGTGTAGACCAGGTACGGCCAGTCGGCCCGCCGCCGCAGCCCGACGACCGCCACGAGCAGCATGGCCACGGCGATCCAGACCCGGAACGCGTTGGCCGAGTTGTCGCCGACCAGCGCCGACCCGGCCACCCCGAGCGGGTTCTGCACCCGGATCCCCCAGCCCTTCTCCTGGGCGTGCTGGTAGGCGAACCAGTCGCCGCCCTGCCAGCGGCAGAACGCCATGAAGGTCAACCAGCCGGCCGGCACCAGCAGCAGCGGCCAGCCCAGCCGCAGATAGCGCGCGAGGCTGCGCGGGTCGAGGCGCCAGTCGTGCTGGCGCAGCAGCACCAGGGCCAGCGGGATCACCACCACGAAGCCAACCGAGCGGCTCATCGCCAGGAAGTAGCCGACGATCCCGACCACCAGCCAGCGGCGCTGCTCGGCGTACCAGAAGGCGGCCAGGGCGAGGCAGACGAAGAGCGACTCGGTCAGCGCCGCCTGGAACAGGAACGCCGTCGGCAGGAGCAGCAGGTACCGCACCGCCCGCCGGCCGTCCGCGCCGGCCGCCTCCGGGTCGCCGGCGCCGAGCAGCCGGGCCCCCAGCCGGTACGCGAACCAGAGCTGCAACAGCAGCGCCACGTTGGCGACCACCAGCAGCGCCCAGGCGGTGTGCCCGCCGAGCAGCGGCGCGAGGGGCCGGGCCAGGAACGGGTAGAGCAGCGGGAAACCGAAGTCGTGCCACGGCCGGTCCAGCGGTACCCAGGCCAGGTGGTCGTAGAGGAACGAGTCCCAGGCGAACCAGAGCGAGAACCAGCGGTGCGACGAGATCGCGTCCTGCTGGGTCCGCGTCATCGCCTCGTCGGCGGGCGGCGCGCCGGGCACCCCGTCCCAGGCGGTCAGCACCAGCACGCCGACCAGGCTGAGCACGACCTTCGAGCCGACGAAGACGGCGAGCACGAAACCCCAGGGCGTGGGGATCCGCGCGGCCAGCCGCCCGCCCGCCGACGCCAGCCGGACCGGCGCACCCGACCACCGCGCCAAGGCGGGGCGGCCGGTCGTCCCGGCCCGCCGCTCGTCTCCCATCCCGCTCCCACCGGTCGCCCCGCGACCGACCCCCGGACCGGGAAACCGTCCGCGCATCCCCGTTGCGCCCCGGTTCACACCCGCCCGACCCGAACGGGTGACCCGGGAAGGGCGGATCGCCGCCCGCAGGTGAGTCGGCGGGCAGGACGGGTAAGGGCGCTGCCGCATCGGCAGGCTGGCAGCGGGGGCGGACGGCATGGGTGACGGCAACGGGACCGTGATCATCGGGGCGGGGCCCGCGGGGCTGACCGCCGCGTACGAGCTGCTGCGGTACGGCGAGCCGGTCCGGGTCTACGAGGCCGACGACGTCGTCGGCGGGATCAGCCGCACGGTGGAGCGGGACGGCTGGCGGTTCGACATCGGCGGGCACCGGTTCTTCACCAAGGTCTCCCGAGTCGAGGACTTCTGGCACGAGATCCTGCCCGACGAGGACTTCCTGCTCCGGCCCCGGATGAGCCGGATCTACTACCGGGGCGCCCTCTACGACTACCCGCTCAACGCCGGCAACGCGCTGCGCAACCTCGGCCTCGTGGAGGCGCTGCGCTGCGTCGGGTCGTACGGGCGGGCCCGGCTGCGCCCGCCGAAGGACCAGTCGCACTTCGAGGGATGGGTGTCGGCCCGGTTCGGCTGGCGGCTCTACTCGAAGTTCTTCAAGACCTACACCGAGAAGGTCTGGGGGATGCCGGCCGACCAGTTGCAGGCCGACTGGGCCGCCCAGCGGATCAAGAACCTGTCGCTGTCCACCGCGGTGCTCAACGCGCTGCTGCCCAAGCGCAACCGCAAGGACGTGACCAGCCTCATCGAGGAGTTCCAGTACCCGAAGCACGGCCCCGGGATGATGTGGGAACGCTGCACCGAGGAGGTGGAGAAGCGCGGCGCCACGGTGCGCACCAACACCTGGGTGACCGAGGTGCACCGGGACCCGGCGGAACGGCGCGCCACTGCCGTCACGGTGGTCGGCGCCGACGGCGAGCGCACCGAGCCGGCCGAACACGTGATCTCCTCGATGCCCATCTCCGCGCTGGTGCGGGCCATGCGCCCGGAGGCCCCGCCGGAGGTCCGGGCCGCCGCCGACGACCTGCGGTACCGGGACTTCCTGACCGTCGCGCTGGTGGTCCCGGAGGAGTTCTCCTTCCCGGACAACTGGATCTACGTGCACGACCCGGCCGCCCGGGTGGGCCGGATCCAGAACTTCGGCTCCTGGTCGCCGTACCTGGTGCAGGACGGGCGGACCTGCCTCGGGCTGGAGTACTTCGTGTTCGAGGACGACGAGATGTGGCGGACCCCGGACGCGGACCTGGTCGCCTTCGCCACCGCCGAGCTGGAACGGCTGGGCCTGGTCCGGCCCGGCTGCGTGGAGGCCGGCTACGTGGTCCGGATGCCGAAGGCGTACCCGGTCTACGACGAGCGCTACCAGCACAACGTGGACGTGATCCGGGACTGGCTGGCCCGCGAGGTGCCGAACGTGCACCCGGTCGGGCGCAACGGTATGCACCGCTACAACAACGCCGACCACTCCATGCTCACCGCGATGCTGACCGCCGAGAACATCGCCCTCGACGCCGGCCACGACGTCTGGACGGTCAACGTCGAGCAGGACTACCACGAGCAGCGCACGCCGTCGCGGCACGGCACCGGCCGGGACGCCCCGGTCATGCCGGCCCGCCGGTAAGGCACGGGCGTGAGGGTGGTCATAACGGCTGGACGGCCCGGGCCGCCCTCCTGCTAGCCTTCTCGGCAGGTCATGAGCGCCAGCGCAAAGCCCCGGCTCGCTGGCCGGCAACCCTCCTCCGCGGTGGGGTGCCCCGGGTGAGGACCAGGCACCGGCAGCCGCCGGTGCAAGCGTGGCCTGGTACCCAGGTCATCACCGACCCGAGGGAACCATGTCTGCTCAGCTCCGCACCCCGCCCGCCGACGGCATCGCCTACCCGGCGCGTTTCGCGCTGGTCAAGCGGCGGCACGTCGACCTGATGCGGGTGTGCAGCGACGCCTGTCGCCGCCCCGACGCGCGCTGAGCGCCACTCCCCCACCTTCCGCACCATCCCTCCGGCTCGCCCGCCCCGGGCGCGCCGTCGGCGGCGTACGCCCATGCCGCCCCGGACCCTGGAGACACCTGTGCGATTCCGTTCCGCCCTGACCCGCGCCGCCGCGCTCGGCGCCGCCGCCGTGCTCGCCGCCACCGCCCTCACCGCTTGCGGCGACGACGGCTCCACCAGCGAGGCCGCCAACCCGTACGGCCTGCTGCAGGCCGGCGTGCTGCGGGCCGGCACGCTCACCGACGCCCCGCCGAACGTGTACCTCAAGGAGGGCAGGTTCACCGGCTTCGACAACGACCTGCTCACCGCGGTCGCCGGGAAGGTCGGCCTGAAGGTGGAGTTCGTCGGCACCGACTTCTCCGCCCTGCTCGCCCAGGTCAACAACCACAAGTTCGACGTGGGTAGCTCCTCCATCACCATCACCGAGGCCCGGAAGAAGACCGTCGACTTCGGCAACGGCTACGACTTCGGCTACTTCGGACTGGACGTGCCCGCCGGCTCCCCGATCAGCGGCTTCGACCAGCTCGCCGGCAAGCGGGTGGTCGTCGTGCAGGGCACTGTGCAGGACGACTACGCCACCCGGGAGAACCTGAACCCGGTCCGGGTGCCCGACTACAACGGCGCGATCAACCAGCTCAAGGCCGGCACCGCCGACGCCTGGATCGCCCCGGCCGAGATCGGCGACACGTCCGCCAAGGACAGCAACGGCAAGATCAAGGTGGCCGCCAAGCAGCTCAGCCCCGCCCCGACCGCGTACGCGGTGGCCAAGGGCAACGACAAGCTGCGCGAGGCGCTGAACAAGGGCCTCGACGAGGTGATCGCCGACGGCACGTGGAGCCGGCTCCAGGCGCAGTACTACCCGGGCCGGCCCATCCCGGCCGACTTCACGCCGGGCAGCGGCACGGTCGCCGTGCCGTCCCCGTCGGCGGCTTCCTGACCCGGAACGACACGGACGAGCGGGGCGGACGGAGACATGGATCCACTGAGCACCCTGTGGGAGACCTTCTTCGACTGGGACGCCATGCGCGAGGCGCTGCCCGAGATGCTCACCGTCGGGCTGCCCAACACGCTGATCCTGGCGGTCTCCGCCGCCCTGCTCGGCTCGGTGCTGGGCATGCTGCTGGCCGTCGCGGGCATCTCGCGTACCCGCTGGTTGCGGTGGCCGGCCCGGGTCTACACCGACGTGTTCCGCGGCCTGCCGGCGGCGGCGACCATCCTGCTCATCGGCGTCGGCCTGGCGCCGCTGGGCATGCAGGTCTGGGGTCCGAACCCTTACCCGCTGGGCGTGCTGGCGCTGTCGCTGATCGCCGCCGCCTACATCGGAGAGATCTTCCGGGCCGGCATCCAGAGCGTGGAGGCCGCCCAGCTGGAGGGGGCCCGGGCGCTCGGCTTCTCCTGGGGTGAGGCCATGCGCCTGGTCATCGTCCCGCAGGGCGTACGCCGGGTGCTGCCGGCCTGGGTGAACCAGCTCATCGCGCTGATCAAGGACTCCAGCCTGGTCTACTTCCTCGGCCTGGTGGCCAGCCAGCGGGAGCTGTTCCGGATCGGGCAGGACTACGCGGCCACCACCGGCAACGAGTCCGCGCTGCTGCTGGCCGGTCTGTTCTACCTGCTGCTGACCGTGCCGCTGACCCACGCGGTCAACTGGATCGACCGGCGGCTGCGGCAGGGCCGATCAGTGGCCGCCCCCGACCTCGACGTCGAGCTCGACCCCGCCGGTGCGCCCGCGCCGACCGGAAAGGACCCGCGATGAGCACCGCCACCACCACCGCCACCTCGGTCAGCCTGGCCGTCCGCGACGTGCACCTGGCCTTCGGGCCGCACCAGGTGCTGCGCGGCGCCGACCTGGACGTGGCCCGGGGCGGGACGGCCTGTGTGATCGGCCCGTCCGGCTCCGGCAAGTCGACGCTGCTGCGGACGATCAACCGGCTCATCGAGCCGGACCGCGGTGACGTGCTGCTGGACGGGCGCAGCGTGCTGGGCGACGACCCGGACGCGCTGCGCCAGCGGATCGGCATGGTGTTCCAGCAGTTCAACCTGTTCCCGCACATGACCGTGCTGCGCAATCTCACCCTCGCGCTGCGGAAGCTCAAGAAGCTCCCCGAGGACGAGGCCGTGCAGGTCGCCCGGGCCCAGCTCGACCTGGTCGGCCTGGCCCACAAGGCCGAGGCCCGGCCGGCGCAGCTCTCCGGTGGTCAGCAGCAGCGGGTGGCCATCGCCCGGGCCCTCGCGCTGCGGCCGCAGGTGATGCTGTTCGACGAGGCCACCTCGGCGCTCGACCCCGAGCTGGTCAAGGGGGTGCTCGGGGTGATGGCCGACCTCGCGGCCGCCGGGATGACCATGGTGGTGGTCACCCACGAGATGGGCTTCGCCCGGGAGGTGGCCGACACGGTGGCGTTCATGGATCGCGGCGTCGTGCTGGAGGCCGGCCCGCCGGCCGCCGTCTTCGAGGCGCCGGAACATCCGCGGCTGCGTCGCTTCCTGTCCCAGGTGCTCTGACCCCGGCGGCCCGGCCCCGCTTCCTCGTCCCGGTCGGGGCGGCGGTCGTCACCGGCGTGGACGGCCCGGTTACGACGATCAACTTCAGGGGTAGGAGCACCTACGGCCGGAACGGAGATTCCGTGGGTGCGCCGGTCCGTGAGGGGGAGGACGGCGCCGGTGCGCAACTGGTGGAGGGCCGCCGTGGGGCGGCTGCGACAGGCGTGGGTACCGGTGGTGGAGGCCGCGCTCGCCGCGACCGTGGCCTGGCTGATCGCCGCGCGGCTGATCGGCCATCCGGACCCGTTCTTCGCGCCGAGCGCGGCGCTGATCGTTCTCGGCGAGTCGCGGGGCCAGCGGATTCGGCAGACCATCGAGCTGGTGCTCGGGGTGGCCGGCGGAGTGCTCGTCGCCGACCTGGTGGTGCACGCCCTCGGGCCCGGCACGGCGACCATGCTCCTCGTCCTGCTACTCACCCTCGGCGTCACGGTGGCGGCCGGGGCGAGCAGCACCCTAGTCATCCAGACCACGGTCTCCGCGCTCTACCTGGTGGTGGTCGCCGCGCCGAAGGGCGAGTTCACCCCGTTCCGGTTCGTCGACGCGCTGATCGGCGGGGCCGTCGCCCTCGCCGCCAGCCAGCTCGTGGTGGCCCGGGACCCGCTGGCTCCGCTGGTCGCCGAGGCCCGCCGGACGTACGCCGACCTCGCCGACCTGCTCGACCGGTTGAACGCCGCGCTGGACCGCTGTGACGCCGAGGCCGCCCAGGCGGCGCTGGACCGGGCCCGGGAGGTGGACGGCGGCGTGGAACGCCTGCGGTCCGCGGTGCGGGCCTGCGCCGAGACGCTGCGGCTACGGGTCCGCCGCCGCCGGCACCTCGGCCAGGTCGACCAGGTCGAGGCCACCGCCCGGCAGCTCGACTACGCGGTACGCAACATCCGGGTGCTGGCCCGCAACGCGGTCACGCTGGCCCGGCTGCACACGGCCGCCCCACCCGAACTGGGCGCGGCGATCCGCTCGCTCGCCGAGGCGGTACGCGCCGCCGGCGCGGCCCTGGCCACCGACCTGACCGGCCAGGACGCCGACCGGCACGCGGGACGGGCCGAGGAGGCCGCACTGGCCGCGGTGCGGATCGGCGCGGAGCTGCTGGAGTCCGACCCGGCGCTGCCCGTCGTCATGATCGTCGGGCAGGTGCGGTCCACCGCCATCGACCTGCTGCGTGGTCTCGGCACCGACGACGTGGCGGTGCTCAACCGCGTCGACGAGGCGCTCGGCCTGCCGACGCCGGCGTCCTGACCCGGCCGGGCGTCACCGAGGTGACGGGGTCGCGGCACACCGGTCCGGGCGCGCCGCTACACCTCGCAGCGGTCGGAGAGGGCGTAGCGGGTGAGGACCACGTCGCCGATCTGGCGGACCTCGACGACCCGGGCCCGGCGGCCCGGATGCCACGGGAAGCGGCCGTCCCCGACGAACCGGGGCGCCCGGCGGTCACCCACGAAGAACGGCGCGACCACCAGGTGCAGCTCGTCGGCGACACCGGCGGTGAGGAACTGGCAGTGCAGCGTGCCACCGCCCTCCACCATCAACCGGCCGACGCCGCGCCCGGCCAGGTCGGCGAGGACCGCCCCGGGGGTGACCGGGTCGGCCGTGTCGACCACGGTGGCCACCGCGCCCACCCGCTCCCGGGTCTTCTCCGCCACGCCGCCCGGGCAGTAGACCAGCTTCGGCCCGTCGCCCATCGTGAAGAACCGGGCCGTCGGGTCGAGATCGCCGCTGGCCGTGACGGTGACCTTCACGGGGCACGCCGGCAGGCCACGCGCCACCCGCTCGGCCCGCCGCCGCTCGCTGCGCACCAGCAGCCGGGGGTCGTCGCGGCGGACCGTCGCGGCGCCCACCATGATCGCGTCACAGCCGGCCCGGACCGCGTCGATCCGGTCCAGGTCGGCGTCGTTGGAGAGCAGCAGCCGCTCGGCCGTCGCGTCGTCGATGTAGCCGTCGATCGACATCGCGCAGCTGAGCAGCACGTACGGCCGGCTGGTCACGGCACGAACGGCAGGTCGAGGGCATGGTCGGCGCGGGTCACCTTGGCCGCCAGGTAGCCCGCGTTCGCCGGGGACAGGTGCACGCCGGTGAGCACCCGGTCGACCACCGTGACGCCCAGCCGCTCCAGCTGGGCGGCCTTGTCCGGGTTGTTGCTGAGCAGGGCCACCCGGGTCACGCCCAGCGCGGCGAGCATCTGCGCGGCCACCGTGTAGTCGCGCTCGTCGGGGCCCCGGCCGAGCGCCACGTTGGCCTCGTAGGTGTCCAGGCCGCCGTCCTGCAGGGCGTACGCGTCGAGCTTGGCGTAGAGGCCGATGCCCCGGCCCTCCTGGCGCAGGTAGAGCAGGTAGCCGCCGGCCTCGGCGATCCGCTCGACCGCCTCGCGCAGCTGCGGGCCGCAGTCGCAGCGCTGGCTGCCGAACACGTCCCCGGTGAGGCACTCGCTGTGCGGGCGGACCAGCGGCGGCGCGCCGTCCGACTCCCGCCGCTCACCGAGCCCGATCGCGAGGTGCTCCCGGCCGTCGACCAGCCCGTGGAAGGAGTGCACCCGGGCGGTGGTCACGTAGCCGTCCGGGAACCGCAGGGGGACCGTGACCTGGGTCCGGACCGTCGCGGGGGGCAGAGTTTCGTCCATGCTTCTCCTCAGTCCGGGCTGCCGGGACGCACCGGCAACGCACACCTCGCACCCTCACCGTAGGCGGGATCACCGACAGTCGCCGGGCTCGGCGGCCGGACGCCTGTGGATCAGCAGCACCGCGGCGCCCGGCAGGCTGGCCACCAGGACCAGCGCCCCGTAAACCGTGCCGGTCGCCACGCCCTGCGCGGCGGTGAGACCGGCCGCGGCGAACGCCCAGGCGGCGACCCCCTCGCGCGGCCCGAACCCGCCCACGTTGGTCGGCAGCCCCATGGCGAGCAGGGCCAGCAGGGTCAGCGGCACCAGCCGGGACAGCGGCGCGTCGGCGCCGGCGGTGCGCGCCGCCACCACGAAGGTGGCCAGGTGGCCGGCGACCACCACGGCCGAGGCCGTCACCACGCCCAGCCAGGTGCGCCGGGCGAGCAGCCCGGCCCGGACGTCGGCGACGGCGGTGCGCGCCGCGCGGGCCCAGCGGGACGCCCCGGAGCGGGGCACCGCCCGGGCGGCCAGCGCCAGCGCCAGCGCGACGGCCGCCAGGCCGACGGCCACCGCCGGCAGGTACGGCCGGACCGGGGACGGCAGCGCCGCCAGCACGGCCACCGCGATGACCAGCTGGACCACCTGGCCGGCGGTGCGTTCCCAGACCACGGCGCGGACGCCCCGGGCCACGTCCCCGGCGTCCCGGCCGTGCCGGACCGCCCGGTGCACGTCGCCGAGCACCCCGCCGGGCAGGGTGGAGTTGAGGAAGACGGCCCGGTAGCAGTGCGCGACGGCGGCCCGCAGCGGCAGCCGTACGCCCAGCCCGCCGGCGACCAGCGACCAGCGCCAGGCGCAGCAGACCGTGGTGATCGCGCCGATGCCGAGTGCGGCGGCGAGCGCCGGCGCGTCGATCAGCCGCAGTCCGGCCAGGAACGGGCCGGTGCCCACCGACCAGACCAGCGCGGCGAGCACGGCGATCCCGGCGACCGGCCGGGCCCAGACCCAGAACGACCGGGCGGGCACGGACGCGGCGGCCGGGACGGGCCCGGCGACGGCGGCGTGTGACAAGTGTGGTCCTCCCTCGGTCCATCTGTTGTCACGTGCCGCCGGCCGGTCCGGTTCATCCGGCGAGCAGGTCGGCGTGGTCCAGCACCACCCGCAGCCGGCCGTCCGCCACCTGGGCGAGCCGCCGCTCCCGGTACGCCCCGACCGCGCCGCCCAGCTCCGGCCGCTCCTCGACGGCCGCGTCGAGCCAGCCCACCAGCCACTCGGCGGTCAACGCGGCCTGCTCCGGGCCGAGACGCCACGGGCTGGACCGGACCCGCACCGGTACGCCCCGGCGGCGGAAGGCCGCCACCGTGACGTCCACGGCGTCCGGGCCGAGCAGGGCACGGCCGGCGGCGGTCCGCCGCTGGTGGGCGTTGAACGCGGCCTCGAACTCGGCGTCGAGCGGGTCGGCGGGGGTGAAGCGCACCCGGCCCAGCACGGTGATGGCGAACAGGGTGAGGTGGCCGGCGCAGGCCGCGACGATCCGCTCGACCTCCCCGGCGGTGAGCATGTCCAGCAGCGCCGAGGCGGTGACCAGGTGGGCGTCGGCCAGGTCGGCGGCGCCCAGCCGGGTGATGTCGGAGCCGCGGGCCAGCACGGTGACCGGGCTGCCGTCGGCGGTGACGGAGTGCCCGGCGGCGGCCAGCGCCAGCAGGTCGGCGTCGCGTTCGTGCAGCACCCAGCGCTGCGGGCCGGGCAGCCGCGGGGCGAGCCAGCGGGCCATCGAGCCGGTGCCGCTGCCCAGGTCGTGCACGACCAGCGGCCGGTCGGCGGGCAGCCGGCCGCGGACCACGTCGAGCAGTTCGGTCGAGCGGGCGGCCGCGTCGGCGGGTTCGCGCAGCCGCAGCCAGTCCGCGAAGTCGGGGGGAAGTAGCGAGGTGGTCATGCCGCCGTGGCCTCCTTGAGGGCTGCGGCCAGCCGGTCCGCGGTGAGCGGCCAGCCGCTGAGGGTGTCCCGCCGCCGCCGGGCGGCGCGGCGCAGCCGGTCCCGCAGGTCCGGGTCGGTGAGCCAGTGGCGCAGCGCGCCGGCCAGCGCGGCCGCGTCCGCCGGGGGCACCAGCAGGCCGGGCGGGTCGCCCTCCGGGGTGCGCCCGAGCGTCCCGGGCAGGCCGCCGGTGTCGCTCGCCAGCACCGGTACGCCCCGGGCGAGCGCCTCGGTGACCACCATCCCGTAGGTCTCCCGGCGGGACGGCAGCACCAGCAGGTCGGCGACGGCGTACGCGGCGGCCAGGTCGGCCCCGGTCAGCGGGCCGGCCAGCCGGACCCGGTCGGCCAGGCCGGTGTCGGTGAGCTGCCGGCGCAGCAGCGCCACGAAGTCCGGGTCGCGGGTGAGCGGGCCGACCCAGTCGCAGGTCCAGGGCAGGTCGGCGACCCGGTGCAGGGCGCCGGCGAGCACGTCGTGCCCCTTGAGCGGGGTGACCGCCGCGACGCAGAGCAGCCGGGCACCCTCCGGCGAGCCGGGGGCGACCGGCGCCGGGTCCACCCCGGGCGGGGCCACCGACACCCGGTCGGCGGCGAGCCGGTAGCGGTCGAGCAGCCGGTCGCGGGTCCACTCGCTGGTGGTGACCACTGCCGTCGCCGCGGCGAGGGCCCGGCCCTCGACATCGTCCTCCAGCGGCAGGTGCACCAGCACCACGAGGCGCAGCCGCCGGGCGTGCGGGGCCAGCACCTCGGGCACGGTCGACGCGACCAGCCCGTCGAGCAGCACGGCCGCGCCGTCGGGCAGCGCGGCGAGCACGCCGGTCAGCACGGCCCGATCCGCCGGCGTCGGCCGCGGCCAGCCGCCCGGCACCGGGTGTTCCCGCACCGTCCAGCCGAGCGCGGCCAGCTCATGGCAGGCGCGGCGGTCGTATCCGTTGCCGCCGCTGGGGCTCGCCGGATCGTCGATGTCGCCCGGCAGCACCACGTGCACGGCCGTCATCCGGTCACAGTGACCGCTCGTAGCTGGCCCAGGCCACGTGCGACTCGTGCAGGGTGACGGTGATCCCGGCGAGGCCGCGTGCCCCCTCGCCGAGCAGCCCGGCGTGCACCGCCTCGGCCAGCCGGTCGGCCACCGTCCGGGCCAGCACCTCGGTGGTGGTGTTCACCCCGGCGAAGTCCGGCTCGTCGTCCAGGTTGCGGTAGGTGAGCGCGCCGAGCACCGTCTTGAGCTGCTCGGTGGCCAGGCCGATGTCGACCACGATCCCGTCGGCGTCCAGCTCCGGCCGGCGGAAGGTGGCGTCGACGACGAAGGTCGCGCCGTGCAGCCGCTGGGCCGGGCCGAACACCTCGCCGCGGAAACTGTGGGCGACCATCATGTGGTCCCGGACGGTGACGCTGAACATGGTCACTCCTCGTCGTAGGTGATGAGGTGGCAGAGCGCGGGGAGCCGGCCCGAGGCGAGCCGGTCCAGCACGTCGGGCAGGTCGGCGAAGCGGGACCGGCCGGTGAGCAGGGCGTCGAACGCGGGGTCGGCGAGCAGGTCCAGGGCCACCGCCAGCCGGTCGGCGTAGCTGCGGTCGGCGCGCCGGGGGGACACGGTGCCCACCTGGCTGCTGCGGATGCCGAGCCGCCTCGAGTGGAACGCCCCGCCCAGGGCGAGGGTGACCGGGCGGTCGCCGTACCAGCTCAGCTCCAGCACGGTGCGCTCCGGGCGGAGCAGCTCCAGGGCGCGTTGCAGCCCGTCGGCGGTGGCGCTGGCGTGCACCACGAGGTCCCGGTCGCCGGCCGCGTCGGCGGGCAGCGCGAAGTCGACGCCGAGCGCCGCGGCCACCGCCGCCCGCGCCGGGTCGGCGTCGACCAGCTCGACGCGGACCCCGGGGAAGCGGGCCAACACGGCGGCCACGCAGCAGCCGACCATGCCGCCGCCGACCACGGTGACCCGGTCGCCGACCAGCGGCGCGGCGTCCCAGAGGGCGTTCACGGCGGTTTCCACGGTGCCGGCCAGCACCGCGCGGGGCGCCGGCACCTGATCGGGTACGACCACCACGGCGTCGGCCGGCACCACGTACGCGGTCTGGTGCGGGTGCAGGCAGAAGACGGTACGCCCGCGCAGCTCCGCCGGGCCCGCCTCGACGGTGCCGACGCTCAGGTAGCCGTACTTCACCGGGGCCGGAAAGTCGCCCTCCTGGAACGGGGCACGCATGGCGGCGTGCTGGTCGGCGGGGACCCGGCCGGTGAAGACGAGGGTCTCGGTGCCCCGGCTGACGCCGGAGTAGCGGGCGCGGACCAGCACCTCGCCGGGGCCGGGCGGGGCGAGGGCGACCGGGCGCAGCTCACCCTGCCCGGGGGCGCGGAGCCAGAAGGCGCGAGCCTCACCGGTCACGAATTCTCCTCTTTTCCGCATCCGGACCGAACCGGACGGCCGAATTTCCCGTGATGACTGACATGGGTTGTCGATCATAGACACGGAGGCAGGGTGTCCACGGTTCGGAATGGCCCCTTGGTCGGGCTGATCGTGCAGTTCGTCCTGCTGGCCGGGCTCGCCGGCACGGTGGGTCTCGGCGTGGCGGGCTGGCTGGCCGGCCTGGCGTACGCCGGGGTGCTCTGCGGGTTGCTCCGGCGCGGCCTGCGGGCGGCCGGCGCGGACCGGCTCGGCCCGGCCGACCGGGTGACGCTGACCCGCGCGCTGCTGGTCGGCGGGGTGCTCGCCCTGGTCGTCGGCGGGCCGGCGCCGGTGGCCGTGCTGGTCCCGCTCACCGCGGTGGCGCTGGCGCTGGACGCGGTGGACGGCCAGGTGGCCCGGCGGACCGGCACGGTGAGCGCGCTGGGCGCCCGCTTCGACATGGAGGTCGATTCCTTCCTGCTCCTGGTGCTCAGCGTGCACCTGGCCCCGTCCGTCGGGGCGTGGGTCCTGGTCATCGGCGGGATGCGGTACGCCTTCGTGGCGGCGAGCTGGCCGCTGCCCTGGATGGGCGGCACGCTGCCGCCCCGGTTCTGGCGCAAGGTGGTGGCGGCGGCGCAGGGCGTGGTGCTGGCGGTGGCGGCCAGCGGGCTGTTGCCGCCGGCGGCCACCGGTGCGCTGGTCGCCGGGGCGCTGGTCCTGCTGGTCGAGTCGTTCGCCCGCGACGTCACCTGGCTGTGGCGGCGCCGCCCGCTCGCCCCGGCGGCCCGGCCCACCCCGGTCGTCGAGGTCGTCCCGGCGGCCCGGCCCGGCGCCACACCCGTCGCGACCGCGCTGCCCACGCTGGGCCTCCGACCCGCCGCGACGGCGCTCCCGGGCATCGGGCCGGCTCGGTCCGGCACGGGCGCCGTCCCGTCCTGGGCCGCCGGCACCGGGCCGGCCGACCTTCCCGCGTGGGTGGCCGGCCCCGCCCCGGCCGGTGCGGTCCGGCGCACGACCGTCCATGCCCGTGATCCGGTCGGCGCACGGCCGGCGGACCCGCCGGCGCGTCCGGTGCCGGTGGCCGTCCGCGTCGTCGCCCACCAGCCGGCCTGACCCTCCCCTCCCCCTCGCCGAAGGACGCCCCCGTGTCACTGCGTATCCGTCTCCGCCGGCCGGTCGGACCGGCCACCCCCGCCCTGGACTCCGCGGCGTCCCCGCCGGCGCCGGACGAGGACGCCACCCCACCCGGCGGCGCGGCGCGGCCCGCCGCTCCGGGGCGGCCGGCCTCGCGTACCCGTCGGGTCGCGGCCGGGATCCTCACCGGGCTGGCCGCGCTGCTCGTGGTGGCGGCGCTGGTCGCGCCGGACCGGCTGGCCGGGTCGGGGCCGGGCGCGGTGCTGCGGATCCCGGTGGAGGCGCTGGTCGCGGTGGCGCTGCTGCTCGTCCTGCCGGACCGGGCCCGCCGGCCGGTCGCCGTGGCGCTCGGCCTCGTGCTGGGCCTGCTGGCCGTGGTCAAGCTGCTGGACACGGGGTTCTTCGTGGCCCGGGACCGGCCGTTCGACGTGCTGCTCGACTGGCGGCTGTTCGACGACGGCTACGGCTACCTGGCCGACTCGAACGGCCGGGCCGCCGCCGTCGCCGCGGCGGTCGGGGTGGTGCTGCTGGTGGCCGGCCTGCCGGTGCTCCTGGCGCTCGCGGCGCGGCGGCTGGCCCGGCGCCTGGCGCGGCACCGCACCGGCGCGGTACGGGTACTCGCCGCGCTGGCCGTGCTGTGGCTGGGCTGCGCCCTGTTCGGGGTGCGCCTCACCGCCGGCGTGCCGGTCGCCGACCGGACGGCCACCACCCTGGTGGCGTCGCACGTCGGCCAGGTGCGGGCCGGCCTGCGCGACCGGGCGGCGTTCGCCGGGGAGATGACGACCGACGCGTACCGGGACGTGCCCGGCGACCGGCTGCTGACCGGGCTGCGCGGCAAGGACGTGCTGGTCACGTTCGTGGAGAGCTACGGCCGGGACGCCGTGGAGGACCCGGCGCTCGCGCCGGGGGTGAACGCGGTGCTCGACGACGGCTACCGCCGGCTGCGGGCGGCCGGCTACGACGCCCGCAGCGGCTTCCTCACCTCGCCCACCTTCGGCGGTGGCAGCTGGCTGGCCCACGCCACCCTGCTCTCCGGGCTGTGGATCGACAACGACCAGCGGCACCGGGACCTGCTGGCCGGGAACCGGCTCACCCTGGGCGGCGTGTTCCACCGGGCCGGCTGGCAGACCGTCGGCGTGTTCCCCGCCGCCACCCAGCCCTGGCCGGAGGGGAAGTTCTTCGGCTACGACCGGTACTACGACGCCGAGAAGCTGGCCTACCGGGGCCCGAAGTTCAGCTACGCGCCGATGCCCGACCAGTACACGCTGGCCACCTTCCAGCGGCTGGAGCGGGACCGGCCGCACGCCCCGCTGATGGCGGAGATCCCGCTGGTGTCCAGCCACTCCCCCTGGTCGGCCATCCCGAAGCCGGTGCCCTGGGCCGCGGTCGGCGACGGCACCATCTTCCACACGGCGTCCATCCGGACCGGCGGCAGCCAGGACGTGCTGCAGCGGGACGCCGGCCAGATCCGCGCCGACTACGCGCACTCCATCGAGTACAGCATCGGCACGCTGGTGTCGTACGTGCTGACCCACGGCGGGGACGACCTGGTGCTGGTCATTCTCGGTGACCACCAGCCGGCGGCCTCGGTGACCGGCGAGGGCGCCGGCCGCGACGTGCCGATCACCATCGTGGCGAAGGACCCGGCCGTGCTGGACCGGGTCGCCGACTGGGGCTGGCAGGACGGGCTGCGCCCCGGCCCGCAGGCCCCGGTGTGGCGGATGGACAGCTTCCGCGACCGCTTCCTCGCCGCCTTCTCCCCCGAGCACTGAGGTGGTGCCGCGCCGCCGGCCGGCTCAGGCCGCCCGGCGCCGGTCGCGGACGCTCCGGCCGGACGTCTCGCGGAACTCGGCGCGCCGCGCCCGGCCGCGGGCCAGCCGCATCGCCCGGCGGGCGTTGTCCAGCGGCTCGCAGGGCGCGCTCCGCCCGGCGCACAGCAGGCTGGTGCAGCGTCCCGTCGGGTCGGGCTGGTGCGCGGCGGCCACGTCGTACGCGGCCCGCCACAGCAGCGGGTCGGTGACGTCGTCCGGCAGGATGACGTCCTGACTGGACCGGAACCGTGTCGTCTCAGGCACCACGTTCCCCCTTCGTGATCGCTCCCCCTCTTCAGTGACCGGGCGGGCCGACGTCAAACCTCCCACCGGCCCGGGTGGACCGGCCAGCGGCGTACGTCACGCCGGGTATGCCCTGGTCTCCGCGGCCTTGACCGCCGCCCAGAGCGGCTGGCCGGGGCGCAGCCCGAGGTGGGCGGCCGCGGCGGGGGTGACGTCGGCGGCCACGTCGACCGGCCCGGCGAGCTGGACGCGCAGGTTGTCGCCGTGCCGCTGCACACCGGTCACGGTGGCCGGCCAGACGTTGCGCGGGCTGCCGTCCGGGCGCGCCGGGTGCAGCGCGACGGCGGCGGGCGGGAAGGCCACGAACGCCTCGCCCCGCACGGTGTCCGCCGTGGTGAGCGTGAGTCCGCCGACCGTCACGGCGTGCCCGTCGGCGTGCCCGCGGTGCAGGTTGAGCCCGACCAGGCGGGCCACGTAGTCGGTGCGGGGGCGGGCCGTGACGGTCGCCGCGTCGCCCTCCTGGACCACCCGTCCCTGCTCGACGATGACCAGCCGGTCGGCGAGCACGAGGGCGTCCAGCGGGTCGTGGGTGACCAGCAGGGTGGCGCCGGGGTGCGCGCCGAGGTGGTGCTGGAGTTCGGCGCGGGTGTCCAGCCGGGTCCGGGCGTCGAGCGCGGCGAGCGGCTCGTCGAGCAGCAGCAGGGTGGGCTCGACGGCGAGCGCGCGGGCCAGGGCGACCCGCTGGGCCTGGCCGCCGGAGAGCTGGCGCGGCCGGTGCCGGGCCTGCCCGCCCAGGCCGACCCGGTCGAGCCAGCCCTGCGCGCGGGCCCGGGCGGCCCGCCGGTCGGCGCCCCGGCGGCGCGGCCCGAACGCCACGTTGTCCAGTGCGCTGAGGTGCGGGAAGAGCAGGTAGTCCTGGAACACCACGCCGACCGGGCGTCGCTCGGGCGGGGTCCACACCCGCCGGTCGGGGCGGTCGAGGTCGGCGCCGCCGAGGGTGAGGTGCCCGGCGCTGAGGGGGTGCAGCCCGGCGAGGGCCCGCAGGGCGGTGGTCTTGCCGGCCCCGTTCGGGCCGAGCAGCGCCACCACCTCCCCGGCACCGATGGACAACCGCACGTCGAGGTGGAACGCGCCCCGGTCGGCGACCAGGTGCGCGTCGAGCAGGGGCGTGCCGGTCACGCCGTGCCGACCCAGCGGTCCCGCAGCCCGGCCAGGATGGCCACGGAGACGGTGAGCAGGATGAGGCTCAGCACGATGGCGGCCTGCACGTCGGTCTCCAGCGCCAGGTAGACGGCGAGCGGCATGGTCTGGGTCCGCCCCGGATAGTTGCCGGCGAAGGTGATGGTGGCGCCGAACTCGCCGAGCGCGCGGGCCCAGCAGAGCACCGCTCCGGCCGCGACCCCGGGCGCGACCAGCGGCAGGGTCACCCGGGTGAAGGTGGTCCAGCGCCCGGCGCCCAGGGTGGCCGCCGCCTCCTCGTAGCGGGAGTCGGCGCCGCGCAGCGCGCCCTCCACGGCGATGACGAGGAACGGCATGGCCACGAACGCCTCCGCCAGCACCACGCCGGCGGTGGTGAACGGCAGGGTGACGCCGAAGGTGGCGTCCAGCCAGGACCCGAGCAGCCCGCGTCGGCCGAAGACCAGCAGCAGCGCCACCCCGCCGACCACCGGCGGCAGCACCAGGGGCACGGTGACCAGCGCGCGGACCAACCGCCGGCCGGGGAACCGAACCCGGGCCAGCAGCCAGGCCAGGGGTACGCCGAGCGCGACGCAGAGCAGCGTGGCGGCGGTCGCGGTCTCCAGGGAGAGCCGCAGCGCGGTGAGCACGCCGGGCTGGGCCAGCCGCCGGGGCAGCGTGGTCCAGGGCGCCCGGACCAGCAGCCCGGCCAGCGGCAGGACGAGGAAGAGCAACCCGAGCCCGGCGGGGAGCAGCAGCGCCAGCGGCACCCGCTGCCGGCGGCGTGGAGGTCGGCTCACCGGCTCGGCGGGGCCTGGAACCCGGCGGCGGTGAGCACCGCCAGGCCGGCGTCGGAGCGGACGTGGTCGACGAAGGCGCGGGCCCCGGCCGGGTTGCCGGCGTGCTTCAGGACCACGATCGGGTAGTCGTTGACGGCCCGGGCGGACTCGGGGAACTCGACGGCGTCCAGCGCTTCGGCGGCGCCACGCACGTCGGTGCGGTAGACCAGCGCCGCGTCGACCTCGCCCAGCTTCATCTTCGCGAGGGCACCCTTGACGTCCTGCTCCAGGGTGGCCGGGGTGAGCCGCACGCCGGCCGCGGCGAGAGCGGCCTTCGCCGCCGCGCCGCACGGCACCTGCTCGGCGCAGAGCGCCACCTTCATCCCGGGCCGGGCCAGGTCGGCCAGGCCCGCGACCCGGTCCGGATTGCCCTTCGGTACGGCGATGACGAGCTGGTTGCGGGCCAGGACGGCCGGTGTCCCGGCGGCGTCGCCCGCGTCGGTGACGGTCGTCATGGTGGCCGGCGAGGCGGCCGCGAACACGTCGGCCGGCGCGCCCTGGGTGACCTGCGTGGCGAGCGCCGAGCTGCCGGCGAAGTTGAAGACGACCCGGGTGCCGGGGTGTGCCGCCTCGTAGTCCCTGCCGAGCTTCGTGAAGGGCTCGGTGAGCGAGGCGGCGGCGAAGACGGTCACCGTGCCGCCGGGCGCCTCGTCGTCGGCGCCGCCACCGCAGCCGGTGGCGGACAGGGTCAACGCGGCCAGCCCGGCCAGGGCGGCGCGGATCCACCGGGTGGTCACGGGTTCGTTCTCCCCTTCGGCGCGGGCGCGCGCTCCACCACGACGGTGGTCGACTTGATCACGGCGACGGCCACCGAGCCGACCTGGAGGTCGAGGTCGTCGACCGCCTCGCGGCTCATCAGCGACACGATCCGGAACGGCCCGGCCTGGATGTCGACCTGGGCCATCACGGTGTCCTTGACGACGGCCGTGACGATGCCGCGCAGCCGGTTGCGGGCCGAGGAGAGCTCGGGGTGGCCCGGGGCGCGGACGAACGCGGCCAGGTCGGCGCCGTCGAGCACCCGGTGGCCGTGCTCGTCACGGATGGCGGGCAGCCGCCCGGCGTCGATCCAGCGGCGGACCGTGTCCGCGCTGACCCCGAGCAGTTCGGCGGCCTCGCCGATCCGGAACACCGTCACGCAGCCACCCTAACGGTTCGCAGGTGCGGGTGTGAAGCGGCACAACCCCCCGCATCCGCCAGGATCGAGGGGTCGTACCGGCCGTAGCTGCGGTGGGCCTAGTCGTCCGTCGGGGTGAGCCGGACCCGGCGGAGCAGCTGGGCGTTGAGCGCCACCACGATGGTGGACGCGGACATCAGCACCGCCGCCACCGCCGGGCTGAGCGCCACCCCCGCCCAGGCCAGCACCCCGGCGGCGAGCGGGATGGCCACCACGTTGTAGCCGGCCGCCCAGGCCAGGTTCTGGCGCATCTTCCGGTACGACGCCCGGGACAGCCGGATCACGCCGGTGACCCCGCGCGGGTCGGAGCCGGCCAGCACCACCCCGGCGGACTCGATCGCCACGTCGGTGCCGGCGCCGATGGCCACGCCCACGTCGGCGCGGGCCAGGGCCGGGGCGTCGTTGACCCCGTCGCCGACCATCGCCACGGTGAGCCCGCGGGACTGGAGTTCGGTGACCGCCTTGTCCTTGTCGGCCGGGAGGACCTCGGCGAAGACCTCGTCCACGCCGGGGCGGAAGCCCAGGTCGGCGGCGACCGCCTCGGCCACCGGCCGGGCGTCCCCGGTGATCATCACGATCTTCTTGACTCCCTGCTCGCGCAGTTCGGCGATGGCCGCGCGCGCCTCGGGGCGCACCTCGTCCTCCAGCGCGAACGCGCCGACCACCTCCGGGCGGCCGGCCTCGGGCAGCCGGACCAGGTGCAGCACCGCGGCGCCCCGCCGGGTCCAGCCCTCCGCCGCCCGGGTCAGCTCGGCGGGCGCGCCGGTGTCCAGCTCGCGGAGCAGGGCCGGCCCGCCCACCGCCCAGTCGTCGCCGTCCACCGTGGCGCGTACGCCCCGGCCGGTCAGCGAGCGGAAGTCCCGGGCGGACGCCCGCAGGCCCCGGTCCTGTGCGGCGGTGACCAGGGCCCGGGCGAGCGGGTGCTCGCTGTCCGCCTCGACCGCGCCGGCGAGGCGCAGCGCGCCGTCGTGGTCCAGCCCGCCGGTGGCGGCCACCCCGGTCAGGGTGTGCCGCCCCTTGGTGAGGGTGCCGGTCTTGTCGAACAGCACCGCGTCGACGGTGCGCATCCGTTCCAGGGCCAGCCGGTCCTTCACCAGGATGCCGGCCCGGGCGGAGAGCGCCGTGGAGAGCGCCACGACCAGCGGGATGGCCAGACCGAGGGCGTGCGGGCAGGCGATCACCAGCACCGTCACGGTCCGGACCACGGCCTGGTCGGTGTCGCCGAGCAGCAGCCAGGCCGCGAAGGTGGCCAGGCCGGCGAGGGCCGCGACGTAGAACAGCAACGCGGCGAACCGGTCGGCGAGCGCCTGGGCGCGGCCGCCGGAGGACTGCGCCTGGGCGACGAGACGGCCGATGCCGGCGAGCGCGGTGTCCTCGCCGACGGCGTCGACGCGTACCCGCAGGGCCGAGTCGGTGGCCACGGTCCCGGCGACCACCCGGTCCCCGGCGGCGCGCGGCACCGGGCGGGACTCCCCGGTGATCATCGACTCGTCCAGCTCGGCGGCCCCGTCGACGATCCGGCCGTCGGCGGGGACCCGGCCGCCGGAGCGCACCAGCACCAGGTCGCCGACCCGCAGGTCGGCCACCGGCACCCGGTGCGCGGCGCCGGAGTCGTCGAGGCGTTCGGCGTCGTCGGGCAGCAGGGCGGCGAGCGCGGCGAGCGCACCCTGGGCCTGCCCGATCGCCTTCATCTCCTGCCAGTGACCGAGCAGCATGATGGTGACCAGGGCGGCCAGCTCCCACCAGAAGTCCAGGTCGAACAGGCCGAGGCTGGTGGCCACCGACGCCAGGTACGCGACCGTGATCGCCATCGAGATCAGCAGCATCATGCCCGGCGCCCGGTCGCGCACCTCGCGGACGCCGCCGACCAGGAACGGCCAGCCGCCGTAGAAGAAGACGACGGTGCCCAGCACCGGGCCGACCCAGCGGACGCCCGGGAGGTCGATCGAGTAGCCGAGCCAGTCCATGACCATGTGGCTGGTCAGCACGATCGGCACGGTCAGCGCCAGGCTCAGCCAGAACTTGCGGCGGAACTGCTCGGGGTCGTGCCCGGCGTGCTTGTCGTGCCCGGCGTGCGTGTTGTGGCCCCCGTGCGTGTCGTGGTCCGCGCCGTGATGCCCGTGTTCGTGGTCCATCCGAACTCCACCTCCGCCGCCACCATATACCCCTAGGGGGTATCTACCAACTTCCCGGTCCGGGCCGGCCCGGTGTCCCTACCCGCGAGGGGCCCGCGGGTTAGCCTCGGGGCACGGCCGAGCCGCGGGAGCGAGATGAGCGAGCAGAACACCCAGACGGTGCTGCCGGCGGCGTTCTTCGGGCACGGCAACCCGATGAACGCCCTGGAGGTCAACCGCTACACCGCCGCCTGGCGGGAGTTCGGCCGCTCGGTGCCCCGGCCCCGGGCCATCCTGGTGGTCTCCGCGCACTGGTACATCGGCGCCACCGCGGTCACCGCGATGCCCCGGCCACGCACCATCCACGACTTCTACGGCTTCCCGCGGCAACTCTTCGACGTCCGCTACCCGGCGCCCGGGCTGCCCGAGCTGGCCGAGGAGATCAGCGACGTGGTGCACCCCACCTGGGTCGGCGCCGACCTGGACTCGTGGGGCATCGACCACGGCACCTGGTCGGTGCTCACCCACGCGTTCCCCGACGCCGACATCCCGGTGGTGCAGCTGAGCATCAACGCGTTCAAGCCGTTCGACTACCACCTCGACCTCGGCGCCCGGCTCGCCCCGCTGCGCGAGCGCGGCGTGCTGGTGGTGGCCAGCGGCAACGTGGTGCACAACCTGGGCGGCGTCGACCCGCGGCTGACCGATGAGGGCTTCGACTGGGCGCGCCGCTTCGACGACGCCGCCCGGGAGACGGTCCAGGACGCGCCGACCGAGGCGGCCCGGCTGGACGGGCACCGGGACTTCGACCTCGCCGTACCGACCCCGGACCACTTCATCCCGCTGCTCTACCTGGCCGGGCTGGCCGGCGCCGCCGGGGACCGCCCCGAGGTGCTGGTCGACGGGTACGCGTACGGGTCCCTGTCGATGACCGCGTACACCCTCGGGCTGCGCGGCCGGGGCCAGCAGCCGGGAGGCGGCGCGCCGTCGCTGCCCGGCGGGGTGCCGGCCGACTCCGCCAACATCTGACCTCCGTTTCGCCCCTCAGCGCTCCGGTCGGGCCGACACCGGGGAGCCGCCGATCGGCCCCTTGCCCTGCCAGGGCCAGCGGCCGTCCAGCTCCACCTGCAGCGAGACGCTGAGGAACGTCCGGACCAGCACGATCAGCGCCAGCACCCCGACGCTCGTGAAGGTGGGCGACACCGCCACGGTCCGGATGATGTCCCCGGCGACGAGGAGTTCCAGGCCGAGCAGGATGGCCCGCCCCACCCCCTGCCGGTACGACCGGTAGTGCACGACGACCTGCCGGCTACGCCACGAGCGCAGCCCGAAGACGACCGTGGCGACCGCGACGCCGACCGCGATGACCAGCACCCCGGCCAGGTCCAGGAGCGTGCCGATGTGCTGGATGATCTGCTTCGTCGGCACCCGTCACCCCCGTACCGCCGACGGCACCCCGCGGCGGCCCCGCGCGGGCCGTCCGCAGCACCACCCTGTCGCATCACCGCTGGCGGCGGGCGCTTTTCACCCGAGCCCGCCCGGGCGGCGGGCCGCGCCGGCATTCGCCTACCACCGCCCGCCGCCGCGCCTAGGGTGGGAATCGGACCGGACCGTCCCGCCGCCGGCGGGCGGTCACCGACGGCACCTGGCGAGGAGCGGACGTGACGCAGCCGGAAGAGGACCAGGAGAAGAGCAAGAAGACCGACGACGTCCTGTACTCCGCGGACGGGGACCCCCACCACAACCTGGCGGAGGCCCCGCAGCCCGACGAGCACCTGCCCGCCCGCTTCCAGCACGACGGCGAGACGGAGACCGTCGGCGACGAGTGAGCCCTCGCTCAGGGTTACGGGGACAGGCGGGTCCGGGTCGCCGGGACATCGGCGGCGGCGCCCGGCGCGGGGGCCGGCACCTGGCGGTCGTGCAGGCGGCTGAGCAGCGCCAGCGAGGTGATCGCGCCGAGCAGCGCCAGGAACATGTCCCACTGGGTGTCCCAGACGTCGCCCTGGGTGGCGAGGAAGTCGTCGGCCGCCGACCCGCCGGCCAGCGCCGCCCACCACTCGATCATCTCGAAGAGGGCGCTGAACGCCAGGCAGGCGCAGACCACCAGCGGGGCGAGCCAGCGGCTGCCGCGCAGCGGCGACCGGCGGACCAGGATCTCGCGCACCAGGATCGCCGGCACGAAGCCCTGGGCGAAGTGGCCCAGCCGGTCGTACGGGTTGCGGGACAGGTGGAACGCCTCCCGCGCCCAGTCGCCGACCGGCGTGCGCGCGTAGCTGTAGTGGCCGCCGACCACGAGGATCAGCGCGTGCGCGGCGAGCAGGCAGCAGAGCAGCGTGGTCAGTGGGAACCGGCGCCAGGTGACCAGCACCAGGGGCACGCCGACGAGCACCCAGACCGTCTCCAGCAGCCAGGTCAGCCGGTCGTACGGCCGGATGCCGGAGGCCACCAGGGCGCCGAGGACCAGGACCAGCAGCGCCGGTGGGACGAATCCGCGTGCTCGGGACACCGGCCACCGCCTGTTCACGCCTCACCCGGCGCGGCCCGACGCCGTCCGGAGAGGCCGACGATAGCGGGCGGCGGGGGCGCCCTCGAACGCCCCCGCCGCGCCGCTCAGTCCTCGGCCTGCCAGCGGTAGAACACGGTGGCCACCGAGTCCTGCGGACCGTGCCACTCCTCCGGCCGGTACGGGCTCACGTAGGGCGCCAGGTCCTGCATCACCTTCGCGAAGACCGGCTTCGCGTCGTGGTTGTTCCGGGTCGCCTCGGCCGCCGACGTCTCCTGTTCGAGCAGGTGCACGTAGACGTCGTCGATCGAGTAGAGCCAGCGCCCGGTGACGCCCAGCTCGGTCGGCAGCGAACCGGCGTCGGACTCGGCGAAGACCCGGGCCACGTCCGGTTCGGCGCCGGGCTTGATCCGCCCGACGATCACGGTCAGCGTGGTGTCGGCGGGCGGCTCCCCCTCCGGGGCCCAGTGGTAGAACTCCTTGGCCACCGAGTCGGACGGGTTCTTCCAGTAGCGCGGGTACGGCGTCACGTACGGGCCGATGGCCTCGGCGATCTTCTGGAACGCGGGCAGCCCCCGGGTCTGGCCGGAGATCCGCGGGTCCTGCTCGCGCTCGATGACGTGGATGTAGAGGTCGTGGTGGGACAGCAGGATGCGCCCGATGACCCCGAGGTCCTGGGGTCGGGTGGCCTGGTCGTAGTGGCCGAAGACGTCCCCGACGATCTTGTCGCTGCCGGGGACCATGTGGCAGACGATCACGTTCCGGAAGACCATGGCTGCTCCTTGGTTGGGTTCGGGTG
>NZ_JAMWEG010000043.1 GCF_025460765.1 Micromonospora sp. MA102 | reverse complement strand
GGCGGCCGCAAAAACTGAGTGCAACACCCGACCATTTCGGTAAGGTGTTGCCCCATGTCCTATCACGAACTCAGCGCCACAGAGCGCGTCACGATCCAGATCGGCCTGTGCAATGGCTTCAGCCAGCGCAGGCTTGCCCGGCTGATGAACCGCAGCCCCTCGACGGTCAGCCGTGAGATCCGGCGCAACCGGAATGCTCAAGGCGAGTACGTTGCAGACGATGCCCAGCGCTTGATGCATACACGCCGCGTGGTCTGTCGACCCGCAAAACGGCTGGTGCCCGGCAACGAGTTGTTCGAGCTGGTCGCCCACCTGCTGCGACAGCGCTTTTCTCCCGAGCAGATTGCCGGCAAGCTGCGAACCATGAAATCCCCAAGCTTCGAAGACGCCTACGTCTGCCGCGAGACAATCTACAACGCGATCTATGCCCTGCCGGTCGGCGAGCTGCGCAAGGAGCTGATCATCTGTCTGCGGCAGGGCAAGACTACCCGCCGGCCGCGCTCCGGCGGGGTGGATCGACGTGGCCAGATCCCCGACATGGTCAGCATCCACGTACGCCCACCGGAGATCGAAGACCGCCTGATGCCCGGTCACTGGGAGGGCGATCTGATCAAGGGCAAGGCCAACGCCTCGGCGGTAGCCACCCTGGTCGAGCGTACCAGCGGCTACCTGATCCTGGCGAAGATGAACGATGCGACGGCGACCTCGGCGGTGGAGGGCTTCAGCGCGGCGCTGAACCGCATGCCGCTGGCTGTACGCAAGAGCATGACCTACGACCAGGGGCGAGAGATGGCGCGGCACGCGGAAATCACCCAGAAGACCGGTGTGGCGATCTACTTCTGCGACCCACACAGCCCCTGGCAGCGCGGCAGCAACGAGAACATCAACGGCCTGATCCGCCAGTACCTGCCCAAGGGCACGGACTTGTCGGTGTACAGCCAGGAGCAGTTGGATGCCATTGCCTACGAACTGAACATCCGACCGCGCAAGCGCTTCAATTGGAAATGCCCGATTGAGGTCATGACAGAGGTAGTGGCGTTGCAGCATGATGCACCTGCTTCAATCCAGTAACCGTGTTGCACTCAGCTTCTGCAACCGCC
>NZ_JAMWEG010000011.1 GCF_025460765.1 Micromonospora sp. MA102 | reverse complement strand
CTGCTCTCCTCGAACCGATAGGGACGGCGAGGTGGGCAGTGCTACTACGAGCTGGGCAGTCCCCTCTTGAGCCACGCCTCGTCACGGTGCCCGGCGAAACGCAGTCCAGATGAGAGCCACACCCAAAAGCTGAGTGAGCAGCCGCGATTGAGAGCGTCCCGCCAGACACCTGGATCGAGTCTGGCCAGACACCGATCCTGCGTGAAGTCTCTTAGTAGCCGCGATCAGCGCGCTGAGGTCGCAGATCAGTTGCGTCCTCCTCGCGTCGTTGCACTCGTAGCTATGAGCCCAGACGACGAGCCGATGTGACAGGGCGAGGTGCTCGAACGGCTGCTGCCCCTCGCCGTAGCTTCAGGATCTCCGGGCCACGCCCTGGTCCTCATCGCCGGCAGGCGTCGGTCCGCACATGCGTCCCGCACCACGGAGGCAGCTCGACGGACCACACGCGCCAGCCACCGTCGTCCTTGCGCAACTTCCATCGCCACGGATGGTCTAGGCCTGCGAGAATGCGCGGGCCATCCCACCACACCGCGCGTATCTGCTGTGCCACCGTCGTCCGGTCGTCGCCCTGGTGCTCGATGGCCATCGGCCCACGCTCTCAAGCTTCGATGGTGGGCGGGTTGAGCTGGTTATCTCGGCGCGGTAGTCGCGTCACTGCTGGCGCAGCTGATCGTGGCGGGGCCCGGCCAGCACCCGCGACAGGCCCAGCTCCTCACCGGCGCTGAGCTTCAAAAGCCAGCCGGTCCCGGGATCCTGGACCCTCAGCCGGCGCGGCCAGAGTTCGGCGCCGATGTCGATCGGTGCAGGCGAGTTCACGTTGGACTACGCCAGCCTGCCATACGATCGGACGCCGGCCACCACATCGCCTGGCGGCTGGCGCACCTCATCGACGTGTGCGGGCCACCGACCGCACCCCACTTCGATGCCTCGCTTGCTGGTCACCGGGCCGTCGCCTATCCGGGCGCCGCGGAGGCGGCACTGCGCCAGCTCGACGACGGGCACGATGCGTGGATCCGCGATGTCCGCCACCTCGCCATGGCCGGATTAGCTCAGCCGCAGGGAGCCATCGCACCGCCGGAGTACGCGGATGCACCGATGGCGAAGCTCGTCCTGCACGTACACCGCGAGGTCATTCACCAGGGCGCCGACATATCCCTGCTGCGGGATCTCTGTCTATGGAAAGGCAGCCGAGGTCACCTATGACGTCCCGGTAGTCGTTCCGATCTGGTGCACGCTCATGCCGCGACTCGCGCGCTATCCAATGTCACGCCGAGCCGGCCCGGTTGCCGTCCGGACGTGCCGATGTGCGGATGCGGAGGTCGGGCCTGGCCGGGGTCAGTCACAGCAGGCCGCGCTCGCGTAGCCGGGCGAGCCGGTCCGGCGGCAGGCAGTCGGCCAGGTTCCGCTCCAGGTCGACCAGCTCAAGGTCGACCGGGTACACCACGAAGTCGTCGGCGACTGGCAGCGTGTCCGACCAGTCGCGCAGGTTGAGCCGAGCCGCCACCGCACACAACAGTCGCCGGCCCATCTCGGATCCGGCGGCGGCATCGAGGTCGCCGGCGTCGAGCAGGGCGAGCTCCTGTCGTACCAGCCGCACCGATCCTGCGTCGTCGAGGTCGACGTCGGTACTGGCCTCGAAGTCGGCCGGCGACCATGCTGCCTGGGCGTCGATCGCCGCCAGGGCGGCGCGCTCGTCCTCAGTGGCCCCGTAAACCTCGAAGGACAGCGCGTCCGATCCGTAGTAGCTCAGCGCGACACAGGCGGCGGGACCGTCGACCGTCAGGCGCGCTACGGCGTCCGGGATCAGCGTGAGGAACGCGTCCTCGATGGTCCGGCACGCCGCTTCGAGGTCGAATCCGGCCGGCGGCCGCTCATAGCGCACCTCGGACCGACCACCCATGACCTCGACGACGCGGACCAGGCCGCGGTCGTCGTGCTCCGCCGTCAGCACCGACGGCGCCCGGCCGTCGTGTTCGATCTCGACGCGGCTGATCCGCCCATCGGTGTATGCGTACGACTCTCGCCCCGAGCCGCCGCGCGCGACCGTGTCGGCCGAGCGCATCAACCCGTCCACGAAGCGGTACTCGTGCAGGTAGATGGGCCCGTCCGTATCGAAGTGCGCCGCCTCGACCACGTCGCCGTTGTGGCCGACGAACGTCTCGTAGTACAGGCGGCCGTGAAGAAAGCCGCTGTACTCCTCGATCACCACCGCGCGGCCCTCGGCGTCGAACCCGATGCGCAGAACATCCCGATCCACCGGCGGTCTGGCGTCCAACCGGCGGCCAGCCTTGAGCAGGTCCCGTTCGAAGTGCAACGGACGAAGATCAAGGCCCGGCCAGGTGTACCAGTCCCAGCGCCCGACGAGCGCGGTCGCCGCTGTCTTCCGGGAGTCGTACTCGCCAGCGAGCCGGGCGAACCGCGCAGCAAGATCGGACATGTTCGGGATGCTACTGGTCGCCTCGCCGGACTGGCCGCCGCGCACGTCCGGATCTGCCGCTGTCGCGCGTGCACCCCGAGTTCAGTGCGTCCCCGATCGACGCCGAGATCTAAGCTCGGGCCATGGGTGCAGTACTCCGTCAAAGTGGCCTGATACTCGAGGTTCCCGAATCGGAAGCGGCAGTGCGACGCCACCGTGACGTGCTGGACGCCAGCGCCCGGCTAGGGGTCCCGGCCCACGTCACTGTGCTGTTCCCGTTCGTGCCTCCAGCTCAGATCGACCTGGTGGTCGTAGCTGAGCTTCGGCGGCTCTTCGCCAACGCCGCGGCGTTCGACTTTCGACTGACCCGCACCGCATGGTTTGGCGACGAGGTTCTGTGGCTCGCGCCGGAGGATCCCCAGCCCTTCCGGATCCTCACAGAGCTCGTGCACACAGCCTTCCCGGATTTCCCGCCGTTCGAGGGGCAGTTTGACGACGTCGTGCCTCACCTGACAGTGGCTCATGGCTGCGACTTGAAGGACATGCAAGCTGCAGAACAGGCCCTCCAACAGCATCTGCCCATCGTGGGACGTGCCCGGAAGATGACGCTCATCGCTCAGGCCGATGACAGCGGCACTTGGATCAGGCAGGCCACGTTTCCGTTGGCTGAGCCGGACAGGAGTTGAACACGTCCTCTCTTGCCGCGATCAGCGCGCTACGTAGCGTCACCGGCATCGGCCCAGTTGGCACCCGGATCTGCCGGTGAGCGTGCTGTGGCCGGTGATGCGTGAGCGTGCGGATCTACGGGTGTGCCGTGTTCGCCGTTGGCGTGACGGATGGGGTGGCGGCCAGCAGGCGACGTCGGGCACGGTTAACCGGTGGATGCCGCAATTGTTCTTGTGCACAGCCCGTCGGTGGGTCCTCTGACGTGGGCGCCTGTGGCGACGAGGCTGAAGGCCTCGGGTGCGGTTACCGTGGTGCCTTCGCTGCTCGGCGTGGCGGATGCGGGACCGCCGTTCTGGCCGTCCGTCGCAGAGACCGTCGGCAGATCCACCGGCGAGTTGCCGCTGGACATCCCGGTCGTCCTGGTCGCGCACAGCAACGCCGGGCTCTTTGTCCCGGTCATCGTCGAGGCTGCCCGGCGTCCGGTGGCCGGCTGTTTGTTCGTCGACGCGGCGTTGCCCGCTCGCAGCGGGCCGACGGCGGTGGCACCGCCTGAGCTGCTGGATTTTCTGCGACCCAAAGCGACCGGTGGCAGGCTGCCGCAGTGGACGGCGTGGTGGGACGAGTCCGATGTCGCGCCGATGTTTCCGGATCCGCAGACCCGGCGTGTTGTCTCGGCCGAGCAGCCGCGCCTGCCGTTGAGCTACTACGAGGAGAAGGTTCCCGTTCCGGACGGCTGGGACAACGCGGCATGTGGGTATCTGCTGTTCGGTCCGCCGTACGAACAAGCCGCGCAGGACGCCCGGGAACGCGGCTGGGACTTCGACCATGTTCCAGGGCTTCACCTGCATCAACTCGTGGATCCGGACACGGTGACCGCTCGCATCATCGCCATGGCCGATGGATGGTGCTCGCCAGCCGGCTGACCACGCACGCTCATGCCGCTGACCGCGCGTCGTCCGCGCCCGCCGTGGTGCGCTGTCATAGCCGATGTGCGGATGTCGGGTCCTCGGACGTCCGAAGGCGCCAGAGGCGCCTCGGATCCGCGTCCGTACCATCGACCCGTGGCCGGAATGCGTATCAGGCAGGCTCCCGCCGAAGTCCTGGCCAGTCTCGCGGAACTCCAAGTGGCGGCAGGTCAGGTGTTCCGGGACGTAGGGATGCCAGAAGTCGCCCAGAACAACGTGGACATGGCCGATCTAGAGGCCAGGCAGGCGGCGGGCCAGGTGTGGATCGGCGAGTACGACGGGCGTATCGCCGGCTTTGTCACCGCGTCGGTCGTTGACGGATACGCGCACATCGAACAGGTGTCGTGTGTGCCTGATCTGGCAGGTCAGGGGATCGGACGGCGCTTGATGGAACACGTCGAGGTCATCGGCAGACACCGAGGCACGTCGGCCACGACTCTGACCACTTTCCGAGACGTCCCGTGGAACGCCCCTTACTACCGTCGTCTCGGCTACCGTGAGCTGTCCCTGCACGAGGTCGGGCCTGAGCTGCAGGACATCCTGAGCGCCGAAGCAGCCTATCCAGGCATCGATGCCACCAAGCGCTGCGCGATGATCAAGCCGAACCGCCGAGGTCCTGATCTGCCGCGGATCAGGCGTTGACAGCTCGCCGAGCGGGGCACCTCCGACTCTGCCGAGAACAGTGCGTGTGATCCTCGCGAGGTCGAGGCTTGGTCGCGCGCGTCGATAGCCTGGTACTGCAACGGCGATCGGGCGGTCAGCCGGCGTAGCGGGGCTCGCTGATCCGGCGGCGGAATTCGGCGTGGGCGGTTTGGAAGACTTCATTGAGTCGATCGAGCTCCCCCTGGGTCGGTTCTCGCCGCAGCCCGACTTCGATCTTGAAGTCGCCGTCCACGATCGCCACGTCGAGGCGGTCGAGCAGGTCCGCGGGGAGCCTGGTAATGACGAACTCGCGGAACGCGTCGGCGATCGTGCCCGCCATGTCGCCGCACCCGCAGGTGCGGCCATCCAGGACCGCACCGAGGTGGCTGCGGCCGATGATCGCGTCGGGGTGTACGGGATCCATGACGGCCAGGCCCTCCTCCAGGACCGCGCGGGCCTCCGACAGCCGTTCCTCATGCTGGAGGAACAGGCCGAGGGCGATGCAGGCCCGCCCGACCGTGTCATGGTCGGTGCCGCGGCGCGCCTGGTTCACCGCCTCGGTCAGCCGTTGCTCCGCCAGGCCCGCCTGGCCGGCCTCCTTCAGCGCGAGACCCCAGTTGCGCAGCACCTGACTCCGCAGCTCCGGACGACCGATGCGCTCGGCCCTCACGTCCGCCGACGCGTACGTGCGCAGCGCCGCCTCGGCATCGCCAGCTTCGTCCTGAGCCATCGCCAAGCCGAGCGCTGCCATCAACGCCTCCTCCTGACGGCCCTGGCGGTCGTAGGAAGCGAGCACGCGCTCGATCGCTTCGATCCGCCCCGCCTGGTCACCGAGGTCACGGCCGAGGTTCGCCAGCGCGGACAAGGCGTTGAGCGTCGCCTGGTGGTCAACGCCGAGCCGCTCCTCCAAGGCGGCGACCAGGGCGGTGAGCAGGGGCTTGGATGCCGGGTCGTCGTGATCCAGCATCTGGGTGACGACTCGCCCGACCTCCTCGACGACCTCGTCCGGCAGTTGCTGCAGGCCCACGAAGAGCGGCTCGCGGGTGCCACCGGCGTGCACAATCGCTGCTCGCAGCGCCAGCGCGGAGGCCACCCGCTCGTGCCCGTTGCGCCACAGGTTGGCGACCACCTCCTCGACGACCTGCCGGGCGCCTGCCACGTCGCCACGCTGCCGCAGCAGGTCCGCCAGCGGTTCGAGACCGAACGCGTACCCGGGATGCTCGCGACCGTAGAAGTCGAGCCGCTCCTGAACGCCCTGGCGCAACTCGGCCTCGGCGTCGTCGAGTCGTCCGGCCATGCGCAGCGCCAAGCCCAGATTGAGTCGGTAGGTCAACTGGTCCTTGCGGGACTCGTGATCGCGTGGCATCGCGGAGGCGGCGCGGCGATAGCACTCGACCGCGCGGTCGAGTTGATCGGCGTTGAGCAGCACATTGCCGAGGTCGCACTGGGCCGAGGCCCATTCCGGGCTGCCGTGACCGTGTCTGTCCGCGGCCGCCTGCAGCTCGCGCGTCATCAGGTTCTCGGCATCGCCGATACGGCCCTCCCGCAACAGCGCGAAGGCCACCTCGACCGGAGTGAGGGATGTCGTCACGAACCGCAAGTTTAGGGCCCGCGTACTGACGTTCGCGCACCCCCCGGCGCGGAGGCTGTCCGGGGCGAGCGGTGATGATCACGCATCATCCTGCCCGCCCACTCTGCCTTTCGCCTGCCATCGATCGGGGTGAGCAGAGAGACTACTCTCGGCCCGGGCGGCGCCCATGGGAGCCGTGAAGGTAGGCGTGGCGTGGCCGGCGGGGTGGCGGCCCGCTCCCAGGCAGGGGCGGATCGACGGCGGATGTGGCGCGAGACGGGGCCGTACTCCCGACCTCGGTACGATCGCGCGATCCAGTCTGTGGATCAAGCGAAGCGCCGGAGGGGCCCACATGCAACTGCGCCTGAAGTACGCACCCGTCCCGGAGAACGCAGCCCGCTTCGCGGGCGACATCGCAGCGGCGGCGGCCCAGGTCAGCGGCGTGCAGCTGGACTACACGCCGGACAGCCTGGCGCGCGTGGATACCATCTTCGACGGCTTCCGTGCCGACGGACTCACCGGCGAGCAGCTTGCCGAAACCCTCTTCGGCTTCGGTTGCTACGTCGGCGAAGTGCTGACCCGCCACGCCGGGGGGCGATGGCGCGCAACGGCGGAAGATGAACGAGCCATCGTCGGGTGGCCGCTATTGGTCGAGCTCGGCGAGCATCGCTGGTGCAACCCAATCGGCAAGGCGTTCAAGCGCCTTGAGAATGGTCCGGAGGACAGCCTTCGGTACTTCTACACGGTGTTCGCTTCTGGCGGCCACCGATAAGGGAGACCCGGGTCGGTGCGAAGGCGGGCCCGATGGCCAGTTCGAGGCGCGCCCGGGTGAGGTCGGCCCGGCGGCATCCGGCCAGTGCCCCTGAGGCGGCGACAGCGAGGAGGATGGCCACGGGGATGGTGCGGGTGGGGTCCTGTCAGCCACCGGTGATGTCGCAGCGACGCGGTTTAGGGGCGCGACGGCTGATGTCACGAGCGCTGGTAGCCTGCGCGTCTTCCGCGAGAGGTGGAGTCTGCCCGGTGCTCAGGATGGTGCTGCGTCGGTTACGACCTGGGGATCAATGGTGGTGATCGTTGAGCGGTGATTCACCATGCGACCGCCCCGTCGGCGGCCAGGCCCGGGACAGCGCGGATGATGTCGGGTGGGACATCGCGGCCGCTGGTGTATTGCTGTAGTCGGCGATTACCGTCAACTTGGCCTGCCACTCGCGAAGCACCTCGGTACGCGGTTCGTCGGCCACTGCCGACCGGCGATCCCGAGTAGGGCGGCGGTGAGCGGCGAAACTTCCTCATCCTCCGCACGCCGGTCGTCTGGGTCAACCTGCTGCGGCGCGGATACCGAGACCGACCAGGAGCGCGCCGGTCAGCCGGTCGAGCGCCCGGCGCACCCGGAGGGTACGAAGCAGCCGGGCCGCCGCGCCCGAGACAACGGTCCAGCCAGCGAGCCAGCAGGTGTGTAGCGTCGCGTGCGCCGAGGCCAGCACCAGCATCGGAATCAGCACCGAGCGGTGTGAGTCGAGGAACTGCGGGGCGAGGGTCAGATACACGGCGGCAGCCTTGGGATTGAGCACATTGCCGAGCAGCCCTTGGGCGTACGGGTGGTGCCCGCGCCACGGCAGCCGCCGAGGCCGGCGGGTGGCCAGGTCGTCCAGTGTGGCCGAGTCGGTCGGGTGCCGGCGACGGGTCGCCGACCAGAGCAGCCACAGACCGAGCCCGACCAGATAGCCGGCGCCGACCAGCTTCACGATCCAGAACGCCTGTGACGAGCGCAGCACCAGCGCGGCGAGGCCGACGGCTGCGAGAGTCGCGTGCACGTGGATCCCGGTGACCGTACCCAGGATCACCCACCAACCCTGCCGCCGCCCGCCCGCGGCGACCCGTGATACGACCAGGGTCAGGCTGGTCCCCGGCGTCATGGTGATCGGCGCGAGGGCGACCAGAAAGCCGAGCACGGAGATCCCCTGCATCCTCAGACCACCACCCGGTAGTGGGTGCTCAGCAGCCCCGCATCGTCGTATACGTGGAACGCCACCCCTGGCGGCTGTCGCAAGTCGACCAGCGGCCCGTCACCCTCCCAGGGCAGCCGGAGCGTAGAGACGACGCCGGGCGCGATCCGCAGTGGCCGACCGGCGAAGGTGCTCGCGGCGGCGGTGTGAAAGTGTCCGGTCAGTACCGCGACGACCTGCGGATGGGCGGCCAGCAGCTCGGCCAGCGGCTCGGCGGGAAACAGCCGCATCGAATCGATGACGGGGTGGTGCAGTTCGACCGGCGGGTGGTGGAAGGAGATGAAGGCCGGTGTCCCGGCCGGCACCGAGCCGAGTTGATCGGCGAGCCAGTCCATGGTCTCCGCGTCGAGGTGACCGTCGTCCTCGCCCGGAATCGACGAGTCCGCGAGCAGGAAGACCGCGCCGGCGACGTCGTACCGGGTGTTGATCGGGCCGCTGCCGCCGCTCTCGTCGCCGAGTAGGCCCTTGCGGTACGCGTCGCGGACATCGTGGTTGCCGGGGCAGACCATGACCGGCAGTGGGGACGCGAAAAGCTTCGCGGCGGTCCGGTACTCGGCCACCTCGCCGTGGTCGGCGATGTCCCCGCTGATCAGGATCGCGTCAACCGGTCGTGGTAGGGCGTGCAGGTAGTCCATCACCCGGGCGGTCCGTTCGGCCGAGCGGGGATGGCTGTCGAGGTGCGTGTCACTGAGGTGTGCGATGACGAGCAAGACGTCCCCTAATGGTTATCTCCGCCTCAAGCATTAGGCAGGCTACACTCGATCAAGCCGGGCAAGTTAAGCAGGTACCAGAGGAGCCCCGATGTCACAGCAGCTCGCGCTCGCCCTGGCCAGCACCATCCGGCACGACGGCAACGGAGGCGTCGCCGATGACCTCGCCGACGTCGCCGGACTGACGACCTGGCTCCGGGAGCACGCCGATCCGCTGCGGGAGTACGCCGGCGAGCCCGGGCCGTACGCCAGCACGCCCGACGAGCAACTCCGCCTCGACGTGGTCGCGCTGCGACGCGCCGTGCGTACCCTGTTCGCGCATGCGGTCCGCCCCGGGCCACCGAGCCGGGCCGACTCCTCAACACTGCTTCCCGTGCCGGACGCCGTCGATCAACTCAACCAGGCCGCCGGCCGGCTGCCGGTCCGTCCCGTGCTGAACTGGCCGGACGAGTCCACACCAACGGTTGCCTGGCGCTGTGCGCCGGCCGACGCCCGACTGCGGCTCACGGCGGGGCTGGCCCGGGCCGCGATCGAGTTTCTCGCCAACCCGGCCCGTGCCCAACTGCTCGCCTGCCCGGCGCCACGCTGCGTGCGTTATTTCGTCAAGGAACATCCGCGCCAGGCGTGGTGCAAGCCGTCCTGCGGCAACCGCGCCCGCGTGTCCCGGCACTACCAGCGCCACGCGGCGAACCCGTCAGACGACCCCAGCCGACCCACCTCTGCGAGAAGCGGTCCGACCTGGTGATCAGGCCCGTGTTAAGTAACGGTGCGACGGTTTAGGCCAGTGGAGCTGCCCCTCTTACGACCCTGGGGATCAGGAGCTATGTATTGATGCGACGCGGCGTGTCGGCTTGATCGTCAGAGTTGCGGGCCGCACGGTCTGCTGATTGTGTCGATCAAGAAGGCTCGTGCGGCCCTGTCCCATTCTGTGTTCACCGGCGTTGCCCGCAACCTTCTGGACCGTCTGGTCGCCGAACTGGCCGATCCGTTCCACGCCGCCCGGGAAGGACGGCTGTATCGCCGCCGGGGCGGACGAGACCGCCGCCGCTGGCCCGGTGCCGGGCATCCCGAAACGCTGACCCTGTGGGAACGGTTCCAGGCCGAATATCTCCCCGTTCGCCCTCCGCGCTGGCGCTTCGTCAGCAGATCGCCCGCCCGTTCCCGTTCCATCGGAATGCCGAGGATGTCGCCGTAGCACGTCACGGTGGTCGCCCGATCCGAGTGAGGCAGGGTCACCCGCCGTTATAGGAGGCTGTCAGCAGGCACACCGAAGTGAACCTGGGCGCGAACGATGTCAGAGTTCCGTAACTGGCGGTTCGACCGGATCCGGTGGGGAGGAGATTCAGTTGGAGTACCAGGACTTCATCAATGCAGTGGCCACGCGGGCAAGGGTGTCCACCGATCAGGCGGCGACAGTCACCCGCGCGACGTTGCAGGCATTGGCAGATCGGATCAGCGCCGGCCAGGCTGAGGACCTTGCCTATCAGCTTCCCGACGGGCTTGACGACTGCCTGCGCAAACCGCTGAGACAGGACCAGGTCAAGGCGTCGCTCGGGTTCGAAGATTTCGTGCAGCGGGTGGCGGATCGCCCGGACGTCGACCGTGCGCTCGCCGATGCCGGGGTCGGCGCGGTGCTCACCACGCTCCGTGAGGCTGTCACCCGCGACGAGTTCGAGAACGCGGTGGCCCAGCTTCCGAAGGAGTTCCGGCAGGCGATCGAACCGGTGGGTGCCGGTGGCGGGCGGCGTCTCGGCTCGTAGCACGCACAGTCGAGGCAGGAGCAGGGGTGCCGACCGGCCGGTTGCCTGGTGAGGCAGCCGGCCGGCCGGCGCGTCGGCCCGTCGCGCCGCGAGCGCTGGGAACGGGCCGACGATGGGTCCGGACTGCCGCGGTCAGCCGGCCACGGACTGGTTGTAGTCCTTGATCGGCCCCGCGCCTGCTGCTGCTCCAGTGCCGCCTGCGGGTCGGTGCCGCTGAGCACCGGCGCCTGCATGGCCTGCTCGGCGGCCTTGCGGGCCTGCGGCATGGCGCCCAGCAAGCAGCCCTGGGTGGCCTTGCTCAGCGGGGTGGTCTGCAGCTGGGTGATGGCGTTCTGGAACTGCGGCCGTTGGGCCACCCACTGCTTGTCCGCGTCGGTGTCCAGGGTGCCCTTGCTTGTCGGGAAGTACCCGGTCGTGGTGTGCCAGGTCGCCTGCGAGTCCTTGTTGGACAGGAACACTACGAACTCCCACGCGGCGCGCTTGGGGCGTCGTCCATTTCCTTGCCGACCACCCACAGGGAGGCGCTGCCGATGATCGGGCCGCCGGTGTCGGTGGCGTTGATCCTCGGGTAGTTGCTGGTGCCGATCTCGAACCTACCCTCGGTGCTCTTCGTGCCGACGCTCCCGCCGGCGATCCTGCCAGCCAATGACGGGGATGCGCACGCGGCTATCCGGATATCTCGACGGCGGTCAGGTCAGTCGCTCGTCTCCGAAGAACACCCGGACCGCGGTCAGCACCTCCTGCGCGTCGTTGGCCATGGCCGTACGCGCCTGGACGAGCAGCACCTCGGGTTCGGCCTGCCGCTGCCGGTCGAGGTGGGCCAGCAACTGGTCAACGTCCGGCACTTGCCGCTCGCCGGTCAGCGCGCGGGCTGGTGGCCGGAGGTCCATGAGGTGGCAGAGCAGTCGCAGCGGCCGGTGCCCGTACACCCGGGTGCCGCTGGGCAGCGCGGGCAGGCCGTAGGTGAGCAGCCGCGTCACGGCGCCGTCGAGCAGCGGAGTCGCCCAGTGGGCGTTGTCGAACAGGCTGTTCGAGGTCGCCTGCGGCAGGCCGAGACCGGCCACCACCTGGTTGACCTGGTCTGCCGCGGCCCCGGCGACGACGAACACGTGGGGCGAGATGCGACTGCGGCGGAAGACCTGCGACCACACACGGCCCTGCTCCGAAGATGTCACCGGTGCGTTATGCGAGGCGCTCACGTGAGGGTCCCTCCTGGTCGTTGCGCTGACGAGCCACGTCGAGCAGCCGGCTGAGGACTGTGCGGGTCCGGCCGGTCGCGGTGGCGAGGGCACCGAGCGGGTCGGCGTGCCGGCGGCCGGCCAGGTCCTCGTAGACCGCGAGCAGGTCGGCCTCGAACCCGTCCGCGGTCGCACCGCGGGCCTGGGCCAGCTCGGCGAGCCGGCCCTCGATGTAGCGGCCCACCATCACCTGGTACGCACCGACGCTCGGCAATGGCATGGAACTCCGCCACCATGTCGTCGACCTGCCGGCCCATCCGGTGCAGGACCGCCGACGTGATGCCGTGCCGACGTACCTCGGGGGCTGCCTCGTCGGAGATGCGGATGACGACCTCGTCCGGTCCGTTGATCTCGTCCGATCCGGTGTCGCTGTACCAGCGGGCCGTGACGACAAACCCGTCGTCCCGCCGGGACAGCTCGAGGGACCGGTCGGGCACGGCGTGAAGGGGATTCTTCTTCTGGGACATGCATTCCTGTCTTTCCGGCGGCCTCGTGGGCGCCTGTTTCCGGGCCACGGTGGCGGCTGCCTGTCACACCTGTTGTTCCGCCCGGTTCAGGGCGTCGGGGTGGCGGCGCTCAGGACGCTGCCGAAGAACACCATGACGGTGAAGAGGATCATCGGGCCGACGAACACGTAGCCCAGGACGAGGCCGGCGACCGCCATGCCGTGCCCCGACCGCATGCCGTCGCGGGTTTCTCGCAGGGCCAGGTGGCCGAGGATGACCGCGAGAACGCAGGGCAGGCCGAACAGGCACCAGCCGCCGAGCACGCCGAGAATCCCGAGCACCAGCGACGCCGTCGCCATGCCCGAGGTCAAGACGGGCTGGACGGTGAGCCGCTGCACGCCCGGCGGGTAGCCGCCACCCTGGTAGGGCATGGCCGGGAGCGGCGCGTACGCGCCGGTGGGCGCGGACACCGGGGGATACGGCCCCACGACGGCGGGAAGCGGCGGCTGCGGCCGGGTGGGGTCGAGGCCGGGCTGCGGGTAGGTCATTCTTGAGGTTCCGTTCTTCGGTCGAGTTGGGTGAGCAGGGCGCTCACCTCGGTGTGCAGGCGACGCAGCTCGGCGGCCGTCGGCGCCAGCTCGTAGCAGTGGTGGTGCGCGGCGGCCGACAAGGCCGCCCACGCGAAGGCGACCCGCCGGGCCACTGCAGGGCCGGGCCCGAACCGGCCGCGCAGCATCAGCTGCTTCGCCCGGCCCTGCCGGCAGGCGGCCACCACGGGGCGGGTCCGCCGCCAGTAGGCGTCGATGCCGCCTTCGAGGGCGAGCCGGATCAGGCAGGCGCACGCCCGCGGCCACCACCCGGCCGTCACCGCGGCCGCGCCGAGCGGGCCCGTGCCGCGCAGCATCTGGTCGGCCGCCGCCAGGCAGCGCCGGGGCGTCGGCGCGGTCACGACCGGACCTCCGCGCCGTCGCGTGGCGCGGGCACGGCAGCGGCGTGGGTCCGCAGTGCCTCCGCGAGGTGGCGGACGTCCGCAACCAGGACGGGCAGGTCGAACAGGTACGCCCCGTGCACGCCCTCCTTGCACGCCTTGTACGCGCCCACCGCCCGCGACCCGTGCCGGCGACTCAGGTACCCGAGCACGTCGCCGCCCCGGTTGGCGTCGTCGAACAGCGCCAGCGCGACGGTGGTGGTCAGCCTGCGGGACGCGGCCACGACGGCCCGTTCGATGTCGTCGTGCGGCACACCCCGGGCTACCCGCCGGCGCCACACGATCCGGTGGCAGGCCGCCTCGATCGCCGAGCGGCACAGCTCCGCCACCACCGGCCCGCGCACCTCGGACGCGATCTCCTCGGTGCGGGCCAGCGCGTGCGCGTCGTCGAGGTAGCGGGTGACCGGGTCGGAGCCGGGCCGCAGGGTCACCACCGACCGCTCCGCGCGGGTCACCTCCACGATGCGGGACCGACCGAGGTCGAGGCGGGCGAGGGCGTCGGGCAGCCGGGTGTCGTGGGTGAAGACCACCACCTGCCGCTGCTCGGCCAGTTCGGCGAGCACCCGGGCCAGCCCGTCGACCTTGGCCGGGTCCATGCTCTGCACCGGGTCGTCGACCACGATGAACCGGAACGGGCTCTCCGGCGCGCAGCCGCGCGGCAGGAACGTCGCCAACCCGAGGGCGTGCATCTCGCCCTGGCTCATCACCCCGAGGGCGGTGCCGTTGTCCGCGCCGTCCACGCTGACCGGGATCACCACCCGCCGCCGGGTGTTCATGCCCGCCAGGGTCATCGCGCCCAGCTCGACGTTGCTCTCCTGGCGCAGCTGCGCCCAGATCCGCTGCGAGTGCTCGGCGAACGGCGCCACCCGCTGGTTGCGCAGTTCCGCCCCGGTCTCCTTCAGCCACGCCCGCGCCGCCTTCAACCGTGCGAGGGCGCGCTCCTGCTCCGGCAGCGTTGCGGCCGACGCGACCCAGGCCCGCAGCTCGCCGGCCACCGCCTGCCAGCCGGTGTCGCGCTGGCGGAGCAGACCCTTCGCGTACGCCTGGGCGGCCTCCGCGGCCGCGAGCAGCGCCGGGTACTGGGCGGTCAGGTGGTCGGCCAGTTCCTCCGGGCCGCCCGGCGCGAGCCGCAGCGCCGTCACCGCCGCGTGGAGGTCGTGGACCGGCACCCCGTCGGCGGTGCCGGACGGCACGTCCAGGTCGTCGATCAGGTAGTGCGCCCGCTGCAGCAGCGCGGTCAGCCGGGAAGCGGCGGCCTGGGCTGCGAGGGTCCGGTCGCGCAGCTCCGCCAGGGACGCGGTCGCACTCGTCCGCCAGTCGCCGTCGAGGCGGCCCGTCGCGCAGACCGGACACGCCCCGTCACCCTGGTCGTCGTGGTGCTCGATTGCCAGCCGGAGCAGCTCGGCGCTGCGCAGCGACGCCCGCGACCGGCCACCGTCGTGCCGGCGCGCCTCGGCGGAGGCATCCCGCAGCTGTGCGGCCAGCCGGGTCACTTCGTCGGCGTCGGGCAGCTGCATCGCCACCAGCCGCCGGCAGAGCAGCACCGCCTCGTCGGCGGTCGGCTCCTCCGGCTCGTCGAGAATCGCCGTCAGCGCTGCCAGGTCGGCCGTGCCCCGGGCGTGCAGCAGCGCGGCGGCCCGCCGGGCCCGGTCGTCGTCGATCCCGGCGAGGGTGTCGATCAGGGTGGCGCGCTGTCCGCGTACCTCCCTGATGGTGGTGTCGACGGGGCGCGCGGCGGCCATCAGGCGGCGGTCGGCGTCGGTGATCGCCTCCAGGCCGAGGATCGCGGAGATGGCGTCGAAGAGCTGGCTCTGCGTGCCGGCGGTGAGCCGGCCCAGCTCGGCGGCGGTGAGGAACGGCCGGTACAGCTCCAACGGCCGGGCCAACCCCAGCTCGGCGAGGTCCTGGTGCGTGCCGCGTGCGCTGGTGACTGCGACGTCGGCGTCGCCCAGCTCCGCTTCCGACGGCCAGGAGCGGACCACCCGGGTGGGCGTGGCCACCCCGTCGACGCGCAGCTCGACGGCGATCCGGCACGGGTCGCCAGCGTGCAGGTTGCGCCACCCGGTACGCCACACGCTGTTGCGATCCGCCCACCGCGCGCTGTCCCCAGTCAGGGCCAGCTCCACCGCCTCGGCGAAGCTGGACTTGCCGGAGCCGTTACGGCCCACCACCACGGTCAGCCCCGGACCGGGCTCGATGGCGAGGGTGCGCTCAGGGCCGACGCCGCGGAACCCGGCGACGGTGACCGACGAGAGCCAGATCCGCTCACGCGGTGCGTCCGCCGCCGCACGCTGCGGCTCCAGCGTGGTCGGCGCGCCGGCGAGCGCCGCGGCCAGGTCGGCCTCGCCGCTCAGCGCGGCCAGGACCACCTCGGCGGTGTCATCGGGTACGCGGTCGGTGGCGAGCCGGTCGAAGATCAGCTCGACCAGGGGTTCGGTGTGGTTCATCAGGCGACCTCCCGGGAGGGCATCGAAGCTGGATGGTTCCGGCTCGAGCCGGTTCGCTGGCGGTGGTGGTGCGACGACGGTGTGCAGTTGCCGTCTGTGAAGTGATCGGCGGTCAGGCCGGCAGTGCAACAGGACAGTCGGGGGCGGCCGGTCGCGTGAGCAGGCCGGCGATGGCCTGTCGATCACCGTTACGACCCGCCAGGCCGACGGTCGGCGCGGCAGCCGGCACTCCGACCGGCTGGTGCGGGCGGAGTCCCGGACCGGCCCAGCGGGCTCGTACAGAGGCCATCGTCTTCTCCTCCAGGCGCGTGGTGTCCGCGGGCCGATGACTCGTCGACCCGCCCGATGGGGTGGTGGGAAGTTGCTTCGCTGTGGCGCTCTGTCGGCAATGGATCAGCCGGCGGGCCCGGTGGATCGACCGGCGGGCCGGGTCAGTGGGGGAGGGCCGCGTGCCAGTCGTGCAGGAAGGCGTCGACCAGGGCGTGTGCCCGTGGGCGTACGTCGAAGGTCTCCTCGACCCGGCGGCGGGCCATGTGCGACAGGCCGTCGGCGGCCTCGTTGAGGGCGTGCCCGCTGTGCCCCTTCACATGCTGGAAGGACAGGCCCGGCCGGTGACTCACCATCTCGGCGAGCCGGACCAGCGTCGGCCGGTCGGCCCACCGGCGCTGGCGCAGGCTGTAGCCGGCCGGCATGCTGGTCACGTCGCCGGCCTGCCACCGGCGCAGCCAGCGCAGCGCCACCATGCTGTCGACCAGCACCGTCGTCCCCGCCGGCGCCTCCTCGTACGCCGAGAGCAGGAAGTCCACCGCCCGCAGCTCGTTGATCAGCACCCGCGACGCCCCGGTCGGGTCGAGCCGGCCGGTGCCCCGGCCGCGCAGGCCGTAGTGACCGTCGCTGACCACGTACGCGATGCCGCCGGCGCGGCCCTTCCAGCTGGCGTCGGTCGCGGCGACGACCGGCGCGGACGCCGCCGCCCAGCGCCCGACCCGGCCGCGACCACGCTCCTGGTCTGGCTGCGGCCGGCAAGTCGTGCCGTGCGCGGCGGCGAGCCGCTCGGCGGTGTCCAGGAGTTCGCCGGCCGAGTCGAGCTCGTCGCAGTTCGCCGCCGTGAGCGCGAGGGTGACCGCGTCGCCGATCCGCTGGCAGTCCGCGCAGGCGGTGCGGTGGACGTAGCGGCGCAGGGGGAGGGCGCGGGCGTGCAGGGGAGTGGGAAGCAGGTCCAGGGCGCGGAGGAACTCATCGGGACGCACGACGCCTCCTGACGTCTCGTAGCCAGCGAAGGGGTGGGCGGTACCGGCCGTGACGGCTGTCACGACGTCGCCGCGGCGGTACTCGGTGAAGCTGATGTCGTGGACGGGTCAGGCGGGCGTGATCGTCCAGTAGCCGTCGGCGGTGATCTGGACGAGCGCCGGCGCGGACAGCGGGCGGGTGCCGGAGTACGCACCGATCTCGTTGACCAGCAGGCCACCCTCGCCGGTGTCGAGCGAGTAGGCGTGGACGGCGAAATTGGAACTGCCCTTTCGATGGGTGATCTTGACGGCGCTGGCGGTGCCGCCCAGCACCAGCACGTCGTCACCCTTGCCGGACGCCTTCCCGCTCGGGAAGGCGGTGGCCAGTTGGTTGACGGTCCCGATCGTCAGCGTCCATGACCCGGTCGCCTCGATCTCGAACTGCGTGGTCAGCGAACCGTCTTCCAGGTTGATCCACCGCTTGCCGCTGTACGAGCCGATCTCGTTGACGAGCAGGCCGTCGCCGTCGCTCTTCAGCACGGTGTTGCTCGTGCACTTGCAGGTGAACTTCACGACGGACAGTTCCGTCAGTTCGCGGATCTTCACCACGTCGTCGCCGCGTCCCTTGATCACCTTCGGCTTGGGAGTGGGCGGCGCCGTGGTGGGCGCCGGCTCCGTCGTGGCCGGCGCGGCAGACGTCGGGGCGGCGGTCGTCGGTGCTGCGGTCGTCGGCGCCGCCGTGGTCGGTGCCGCGCTGCTCGGGCTGGCCGAGGTGGCGGCGATGGACGTCGGCTTGGCATCGTCGTCGCTGCCAAGCGCGTTGATCACGGTGGCGCCACAGCACAGGGCGATGACGAGCGCAGCGCCACCGATCACCAGGGCGCGGGCGGTGGAGGGCTTGGCGGGAGCGGTCGGGCTGGCGAGCGGGGGAGTGGCGGCACCCGTCGGCGTGGGCGCGGGCCCCGGCGGTACCGCATCCTGGTTGGCCGGCTCGTGCGGCAAGGGCTGGGTCGGGTCGGACATGACGGTCTCCTCTGTGAACAGTGGCGGGGGACAGGAGATGGGCGGGGCGGGCGGTGGCGCCCGCCCCGGGTTGAGCGGTGGATCAGGTGAGGGAGACGGTCACGCCGCCGGAGAACGGCGAGTCGTGCAGCTCGAGCTTGGCGAGCTTGACCTTCTTCGGGATGTCGAAGACGACCACGCCGGTGACCTGGTTGCCGGGATTGATGTCGTTGAGGAAGGTCTCGGCGTTCTTGTTGGCGTAGATGGCGGCCCCGCCGTCGGCGGAGTACTCGGTGCCGTTGGCGGCGTACGCCTTCTGGCTGCTGCCGTCGAACATCTGCGACTCCTTGCCGATGTTCTTGACGTTGAGCGTGACCAGGCAGAACTGGCCCTGGGCCTTGGCACCGATCAGGTCGGTGCCGATCTTGGCAACGCCGCACTTGGACGATTTGACCGTGAACTCGAACTTGCCGTCCCGAGCCGGCTGGCCGATCTTCGCGACCTTGGCGGGCTTGTCGTCGCCCTTGGCGTCCCCGGCGTCGGCCTTGCTGCTGGTGGCGTCGTCGGTGGAGCCGGCGCCGCAGCCCAGGGCGACGAGACCGGTGGCGAGCAGAGCGAGAGTGGTGGCCTTGCGCATCGTTTTCCTCCTGCTGTGAACGTGGCGGCGTCAATGAGAGCATCATCTGTGAACGCTGTCAACAGACATGATGCTTGACAGGTGTGACACACTCCGAACGTGCAGGAGACACCGACCATCACCGCAGCGGAGATCGCCCGGCTCGCCGGTGTCGGTCGGGCCGCAGTCAGCAACTGGCGCAAACGGCACGCCGACTTCCCCGCCCCGGTGAGCGGCACCGCGGCCAGCCCCGAGTTCGACCTGGGGCAGGTCGAACAGTGGCTTCACGCCCAGGGAAAACTCCCCGAGCTGGCCAGCGCCGACCGGCTGTGGCGCCACCTCGCCGCCGCCAGTCAGTCACCCGCCGCCGGCCTGGCCGCCGTCGGCGCCCTGCTGCTCGCCCGGCAACGCGGTCAACGACCCGGCCGATCAGCTGATCCGCAGCTCAAGCCACTGCTGCCCGACATCGACGCGCTCGCCGACGAACTCAGACCGCAGGGTGCCTTCGACGCGCTGTGGCAACGGTTCTCCGCCCCCGGACCCGGCCGCCCCTTCGCCACCCCGGACGACCTGGCCGACCTGATGGCCGGGCTCGCCGGCGTCGGTGGCGGCTCCGTCCTCGACCCGGCCGCCGGCTCCGGCGCCACGCTCCGCGCCGCCGTCCGCGCCGGCTGCACCTCGGCATACGGCCAAGAGCTCGACGAGGACCTCGCCCGGCTCGCCGGACTGTGGCTGGCCCTGCGCGACGTGGCAGGGGAGGTCGCCACGGGCGACTCGCTGCGCGCCGACGCCTTCGCCGGCCGCACCTTCGACGCCGTCGTCTGCCACCCGCCGTTCGGGACCAGCAACTGGGGAGACGAGGAACTCGGCCACGACCCCCGTTGGATCGTCGGCACCACGCCGCGTACCGAACCGGAGCTGGCCTGGGCCCAGCACGCCCTCGCCCACCTACGCGCTGGCGGCCACGCGGTCCTGCTGATGCCTCCCACTGTCGCCAGCCGACGCCCCGGCCGCCGCATCCGCGCCGAGTTGCTGCGCCGCGGTGCCCTGCGCGCCGTCATCGCGCTCCCTCCGGGGGTGGCCGCGCCGCACGGCGTACCCCTGCACCTGTGGGTAATGCGGCGGCCCGCGTCCGACGCGCCGCCACCGGCGCGGACGCTGCTGGTGGACGCCGCCGCCGGCGACGCTACCGAGACCTACGCGCGGATCCTCGCCGTCTGGCGGACCTTCACCGCCGCGCCGGACGCCGACGCCGAGGAAGCCGGCTTCGCCCGGGCGGTCCCGGTCATCGAGCTGCTCGACGAGGAGGTCGACCTCACTCCGGCGCGCCGCCAACCCGCCGTCGGGGGCGAGGCGACGGGCGAACATCTGGTACGCACCCGAGAGCGCCTCGCTGCCATCGTCGGCGACCTGCCAGGGCTGATGCCCCAGGTGACGCCAGCGCCCGAAGGCGCGGACGGGGAGTTCCTGTCGGTGGGGGAGCTCGCCCGCGCCGGTGCACTGCAGCTGATCGGCCCGATTCGTGCCTCGTCATCCGACGGCGGTGAGCCGTCAGTGGGCGGGCCCTCGGTGTTGACCGTGCAGGACGTGCTGAGCGGCGAAGGCCCCTCCGGTCGGGACGACGGGCGGCTCGGCCAGGAGATCCCGCTTGCGGCCGGGGACGTGGTGGTGCCGATGATCGCGCGGCAGCTCACCGCCCGAGTGGTGACGACCGAGGGGGCGCTGCTGGGGCGGAACCTCTACCTGCTGCGGCCCAATCCGGCGGCGCTGGACTCGTGGTTTCTCGCCGGGCAGCTGCGGACGTCGGCGAACGAGAAGCAGGCGTCGAGCCTGTCGGGGACGCTGCGGTTCGACATCCGCCGGGCGCAGGTGCGGCGGCTGCCGCTGGAGGAGCAGTGGGCGCATGGTGAGGCGTTCCAGCGGCTGGAGGCGTTCGAGTCAGCAATCCGACAGGCGGCGTCGCTTGGCGCCGACCTGGTTCGACTCACCGCCGACGGCCTCGCGCGCGGGGCGCTTCGCCCTGATCGGCGACCATCTCGCCGACGGCCGGCCAGGTAAGGACTACAGGACTCCTCCCTGCTGACGGATCGGACGGAGATCCGCCCCAGGCGGGGGACTACAACGATGCAGGGAAGCAGCCATACTGCTTGACTTAAGGCAATCGAAAGGAAACTGGTGAGTACTGACCACGGCAAGCTTGCTGGCCTCATCTGGTCCGTTGCTGACCTGCTCAGGGGTGACTACCGACAGTCAGAGTACGGTCGGGTGATCCTGCCACTGACGGTGCTGCGACGTATGGACTGTGTACTGGAGTCCAGCAAGAAGGCAGTGCTTAGCAGGCAAGCCCAGTTGGAAGGCTTAGGCGTCAAGAATGTCGAGCCCGTACTGCGGCGAGTGACTAACGTCTCGTTCTATAACACGAGCCCGTTATCCTTCCGGCAGTTGGCGAGCGATCCGGAAAACGTCGCAGTTAACCTTCGCGCCTATATCGGTGGTTTCTCGGCAGGTGCGGCTGAGGTTTTGGAAAAGTATGCCTTCGATTCCCAGATTAGCCGTCTCGACGAGGCGGGTTTGCTCTACCAGGTTGTCGCCAAATTCGTCGACATCGACCTGCATCCGGACGCTGTATCGAATCGGCAGATGGGCTACATTTTCGAGGATTTGATCCGTCGATTCGCCGAGTTCTTGACGGCTGGCGAGCACTTCACTCCGCCGGAGGTCATCAAGTTGATGGTCAACCTGCTGCTTGCGCCAGACGAGGATGAACTAGTTACTCCGGGCATCGTCCGAAAGGTCTACGACCCAGCCTGCGGCAGTGGTGGGATGTTGACGGAGGCGCAGGACTTCATCGAGGCGCACAACGCGCACGCGAACGTCGAGGTATATGGCCAGGAACTCAACGGCGAGACGTACGCTATCTGCTGGTCGGACATGCTCCTCAGAGGTAGCGATCCCAACAAGATTGTGTTAGGAAATTCGTTCAGCCAGGACGGCCACGACCGCGAGCGGTTCGACTACATGCTCGCCAACCCGCCGTTCGGCGTGGAGTGGAAGAAGGTCGAGAAGTTCGTCAAGGATGAGGCGGCCCTCGGCCACGCCGGCCGGTTCGGCGCCGGGCTGCCCCGGATCAACGATGGCTCGCTGCTATTCCTCCAGCACATGATCTCGAAAATGAAGCGACCCGAGGATGGCGGCAGCCGGCTGGCGATCGTCTTCAATGGCTCGCCGCTCTTCACCGGTGCTGCCGGATCGGGGGAGTCGGAGATCCGCCGCTGGATCCTGGAGAACGACCTCCTCGAAGGCATCGTCGCCCTGCCCGACCAGCTCTTCTACAACACCGGCATCTCCACCTACTTCTGGATCCTCAGCAACCGGAAGGAGCCGGCCCGCCGGCGGAGGGTCGTGCTGCTCGACGGCCGCGACTACTGGACCAAGATGCGCAAGAGCCTTGGTGACAAGCGCAAGATGCTCACCGACGGGCACATTAACGAGCTGACCAAGCTGTACGTTGACGCACTGTCAATCGCGGAGGACCCGGAGCACTCGCAGCACGCGAAAGTGAAGGTCTTAAAGACCACCGACTTCGGCTACCAGCGCATCACCGTAGAGCGCCCGCTGCGGCTGCGCTTCGAGGTCACCGAGGAGACGGTCGCCCTGCTGGCCGAGGCCCGGGCGGTCCTGAGGCACGCCGAGCGGGAGTCGCTGCTGGCGGCGGCGAAGTCGCTGATCGGCCTGAAGTCCGCGACCCGGGCTGAGTTCGCGATGAAGCTCAATGGGCTCGGCAAGCTGCCGGCGGCAGTGGAGAAGGCGGTGTGGGAGGCGTTCTCGGTCAGCGACCCGGAGGGGGAAATGCAGACCGACCGCAAGGGTAAGCCGCTGCCGGATGCCGACCTGCGAGACAACGAGAATGTGCCGTTGAAAGAGGACATCCACGATTACCTCAAGCGGGAGGTACTTCCGCACATTCCCGACGCCTGGACCGATGAGTCCAAGACAAAAATTGGGTACGAAATCCCCTTTACCCGCCACTTCTACGTTTACCAACCGCCTCGCCCCCTTGCGGAGATCGACGCCGAGATCAAGACGCTGGAGGTGGAGATTCAAGTTCTCCTTGCTGAGGTGACGCAGTGATGGGGGCTTTCGTCGACCTTCCCAGAGGCTGGACAGTCACCCGCGTCGATCGCGTGGCGACGGTCAGAGCGCGGATTGGTTGGAAAGCTCTCACCGCCGCCGAGTACCAGCCAGCGGGTTATGCCTTCTTGGCAACGCCAAACATCAAGCCGCGCGATATTGACTTTGAGAACGTGAATTACATATCAGCGTACCGTTACGAAGAGTCACCCGAGCTAAAGCTTGCCGTAGGAGACGTCCTGCTGGCGAAAGACGGTAATACGCTTGGAATAACGAACATCGTCCGCCAGTTGCCGCGCCCCGCCACGGTCAACGGGTCTATTGCGGTTATACGTCCATTTGGTATCCTTCCTGGCTTCCTGAGGTACGCCCTCGCCGCTGATGTCACTCAGCAATCGATAGCCGCCCTGAAAGGCGGTATGGGTGTGCCCCACTTGTTCCAGTGGGATATCAACAGGCTGCCGATCCCCTTGCCGCCCGTCGAACAGCAGCGACGCATCGTTAAGTTTCTCGATGCTGCAACCGAGCGCAGCGCACATCTTGTAGCCGCACACGAACGCCTGCGAGAGGTAGTCGTGAGACGGCGTTGGTCGGTCTTCCAAAGCTTGCTTGAAAGAGTGGATGCCCCACTGACGCCCCTTAGGCGGATGATCAATTTTATCACTGACGGGCCCTTTGGGAGCGCCTTCAGTAGTTCGGACTACTCCGATACGGGAGCAGCCGTAGTGCGATTGGGAAACATTGGCTTCGGCGAGTACCGACGTCGGGACCAAGCCTTCATTCCGCTTGATTTGTACCGGAATCTTCTTCGGCATCGGGTTAGAGCTGGGGACTTGCTGATAGCCGGACTGGGGGATGCCCGCAATCACGCGGGCCGGGCTTGTGTCGCGCCGAATCTGGGTCCTGCCATTGTCAAGGGGAAGTGCTTCTGCGCACGGGTAAACAGTCGTGCTGCCAACGCTCACTTCCTATCGCTGCTCCTTTCGTCGCCCATCGGAGAGCAAGCGATGGATAGTCGCGGCTCGACGAGGGCAATGATTAACCTGGACGTAGTAAAGTCTGCAGTCATGCCTCTGCCCGAACTGAGTGAGCAAGCGAGAATCGTTGAGGCGATGCGGTTAGCCGACCAGTTGCAGACTCAGGTTGCAGATGTTGTTGCGCGGCAAGAAGCCCTGTTGGCTGAGCGGCAGCAAGCTCTGATTACGGCGGCCGTGACCGGGCAGGTCGACGTTCCGACGGCGAGGGGGGTGGCGGCATGAGCGCTCATGGCGAGCAGCGGTTCGAAGCGGCGATAGAGGGCTCGCTGCTCGGCTCAGGCTGGTTGGCCGGCATTCCAGCCCACTACAACCGGTGGCTCGGGCTCGACACCTCCGAGCTATTCATCTTCATCAGTGCAACGCAGAAGCCAGCTTGGGACAAGCTGTGCGCCTACCACGGTGGACAGACCGAGGCGCAGCGGCACTTCGCGCAGTACCTCGCCAAGCAGATCGACGAACGTGGGCCGCTCGACGTCCTCCGGCGCGGCGTCAAGGACAAGGGCGTCCTCATCCGGCTGGCCTATTTCAAGCCCGCCCACGCCATCACTGACGACGCGCTTAAGCTCTACCGCGCCAACCGCCTCACCGTCACCCGTCAGCTCGCATATTCGCCGAGCAACAACAACACGCTCGACCTGGTGCTCTTCGTCAACGGCATCCCGCTCGCCACAGCCGAGCTGAAGAATCCACTGACCGGCCAGACCGTCGAGGACGCCAAGAAGCAGTACCGCGAGACGCGTGACCCGAAGGAACTGATCTTCGCGCGGCGCGCCCTCGCGCACTTCGCGGTGGATCCCGACTTGGTCTTCGTCACGACGAAGCTAGCGGGCGACAAGACCAGGTTCCTGCCGTTCAACACCGGCTCAGAAGGGCCGGGTGTGTCCGGCGGTGCTGGTAACCCGCCGGCGGGCGCCTCCGGTTACCGCAGCTCCTACCTGTGGGAGCGGATTTGGCACCCGGACACCTGGATGGACTTGGTCCGGCGGTTCCTGCACACCGACAAGGAGTCGCGGAGCCTGATCTTCCCGCGATACCACCAGTGGCACGCGGTCACCCAGCTCACCGACCATGCCGCCGGCCACGGCTCCGGCCACAACTACCTGGTTATGCACTCGGCCGGGTCGGGCAAGTCGAACACCATCGCCTGGCTGGCGCACCGGCTCTCGAGCCTGCACACCGCGCCCACCCTCGATGACGTCGCCCGGGCCAAGGGGCTGCTCCCCAACGAGCCGGTCTTCGACAAGGTCATCATCATCACCGATCGGGTGGTGCTCGACCGGCAGTTGCAGGACACGGTCTTCCAGTTCGAGCACGTGCCGGGCGTGGTGCAGCGGATCGACAAGGACTCCGCCCAGCTCGCCGCCGCCCTCCAGGGCGAGACCGCGAAGATCATCATCACCACCATGCAGAAGTTCCCCTTCATCCTCGACAAGGTGCAGGGGCTCAAGGGCAAGCGCTTCGCGGTAATCGTCGACGAGGCGCACTCGTCGCAGTCCGGGGACTCAGCCGCTGCGCTGAAGAAGGTGCTGCTCAAGCTCGGCAGCGACGACGTGGACGAGTCGGGCGACCTGCTCACCGCGTCGGCGCTGGCCCGCGGTCGGCACGAGACGCTGTCGTACTTCGCGTTCACCGCCACCCCGAAGCCGAAGACCCTCGAGCTATTCGGCACGCCGCACCCGGTCAGCGGCAACCCGCAGCCGTTCCACACGTACTCGATGCGGCAGGCCATTGACGAGGGCTTCATCCTCGATGTGCTGCGCAACTACCTGACCTACAAGGCTTACTGGAAGCTGGCCAACGCCAACCCCGATGATCCTGAGGTCGACCCGAAGAAGGCTGGCGCCCAGCTCGCCCGCTTCGCGAGCCTGCACCCCACCATGCAGGCCCAGAAGGCCGAGATCATCGTCGAGCACTTCCGCAAGCACACGGCGTCGCGCCTCGGCGGGCGCGCCAAGGCCATGGTGGTCACCGGCTCCCGCGAGGCCGCCGTCCGCCTGCACACTGCCATCAGGAAGTACGTCGAGATGCAGCAGTACGTGGGCTGCGACTCCCTGGTCGCCTTTTCCGGTGACCTTGAAATCGATGGCGTCGAGCACACCGAGGCGCGGAGCAACGGGTTCAGCGAGGGCGAGCTGCCCGAGCGGTTCGCCTACACCGCCGCAGACGACAAGTACGCCGGCACGGCGAAGGCCAAGCAGGACGTCGAGTACAAGATCTTGGTAGTGGCCGAGAAGTATCAGACCGGCTTCGACCAGCCGCTGCTCACCACGATGTACGTGGACAAGCTGCTCAAGAGCGTCGCCGCGGTGCAGACCCTGTCCAGGCTCAACCGCACCCACCCGCTCAAGGCCCAGGGCGACGTCTTCGTCCTCGACTTCGTCAACGAGGCCGGGGACATCGCCGAGCAGTTCAAGCCGTACTTCGAGACTGCCGCCACCACCCCCACCGATCCCAACCTGCTCTACACCGCGCAGAACGCGGTGACCGGCTACCCGATCCTCGTCGACTCTGAGATGCAGGCGTACGCCGAGGCACTGCTCGCGGCCGAGCAGGAGGCGACGAGCGACACCGCTCTCCGGCGGGCCCACGCGTCCCTCTACCGCTTCACCGAACCAGCTGTGCAGCGCTTCAAGGCCCTAGCGGAGGAGGACCAGGAGGCCGGGGACGGCTTCCGGTCCGCGCTGCGCGACTACACCCGGATGTACGCGTTCCTGAGCCAGATCGTGCCCTACCAGGACCCGGACCTGGAACGCCTCCACGTCTACGGACGGGCGCTGCTCAACCGCCTTCCTCGCCGGCAGGACCCGTCCGTCGACATCGGCGAGGTGCAGCTGACCCACCTGCGGGTCAGCAAGACCGGCGAGCACGACGCATCACTGTCACCGGAAGGCGAGCAGATGCTGCCCGGCTTCATCGGCGGGGGAGCGGGCCGTAAGCACGACCTGGAGAAGGTTGTGTTGTCCGAACTGATCGACGCGTTCAACGACAAGTTCGGCATCGGGTTGGGCGAGGCCGACAAGGTCTGGGTCGAGCAGCAGATTGTCGCCCTTGCTGAGGACGGCACGCTCGAAGCGGCAGCGCTGGTCAACGACGAGAGCAACTTCGGTGTGGTGTGCGACAAGCGGATCGAGGACGTGATCCTTTCCCGGCACGACGACAACGGCAAGCTGATGCAGCGTTATCTCGACGACGACAACCTGCGCTCGCAGCTCAACCAGTTCGCGCGCCGCCAGGCGTACCAGATGATCCGTCGCCGCAAGGGCATCGCATAGCGGCAAGATGACGAGACCTAGAGGTGCCGGTAAGCCAGGGTCGATGGCATGGCCCATTCGTGATGTGAAGTGCAGTAGTTGCAGAAGTGACGCCCTGCAAGGTCTGGAGAATCTGTGAGCCGTAGAGGCGATGATCTTGTCAATCTCATCTGGTCGCTCGCTGATCTGCTCCGTGGGGACTATCGACAGCCCGAGTATGGGCGAGTGATCCTGCCGTTCACCCTGCTACGTCGGCTCGACTGCGTTCTGGAGCCAACGAAGGAGGCGGTGCTCGCCCGGCACAAGCAGCTCAAGGACATGGGCTTGCGAAACGTGGACCCGGTGCTGCGCAAGACCGCCGGGTTGTCGTTCTACAACACCAGCGAGATGTCGTTTCGCAAGCTGCACGGCGATCAGGACCAGGTCGCGCTCAACCTGCGTGCCTACATCGAGGGCTTCTCACCTGGCGCGGTCGACGTGCTCGACAAGTACGGCTTCGACAGCCAGATCAGCCGGCTCGCCGGGGCCGGGCTGTTGTACCAAATAGTAGCGAAGTTCGCCGAGGTCGATCTCGACCTCGAGAGCGTTCCTAACGATCAGATGGGTTACCTGTTCGAGGAGCTAGTCCAACGCTTCTCGGAAAACAGCAACGAGACCGCCGGTGAGCACTTCACCCCCCGCGAGGTCGTCAAGCTGATGGTCAACCTGCTGTTGGCGCCCGATGAGGAGGACTTGGTCATACCGGGCCTCGTTCGGAAGGTCTACGACCCGGCGTGTGGGACGGGCGGGATGCTCACCGAGGCGCAGGAGCACATCCAGGCGTACAACCCGCATGCCACGGTCGAGGTGTACGGGCAGGAGCTCAACGGCGAGACGTACGCGATCTGTCGCTCGGAGATGATGCTCAAGGGCGGCGAACCGACGAAGATCGCCTTCGGTAACTCGCTGAGTCAGGACGGCCACGAGGGCGAGCGGTTCGACTACATGCTTGCCAACCCGCCGTTCGGGGTGGAGTGGAAGAAGATCGAGAAGTTCATCAAGGACGAGGCCGCCCGCGGTCACGCCGGCCGGTTCGGTGCTGGTCTGCCCCGAATCAACGACGGGTCGCTGCTCTTCCTCCAGCACATGATTTCAAAGATGAAGCGCCCCGAGGAGGGCGGCAGTCGCCTGGCGATCGTCTTCAACGGGCCGCCGCTGTTCACCGGCGGCGCCGGGTCCGGGGAGTCGGAGATCCGCCGCTGGATTCTGGAGAACGATCTTCTTGAAGGCATCGTTGCGTTGCCCGATCAACTGTTCTACAACACCGGCATATCCACCTACTTCTGGATCCTCACCAACCGTAAGGAGCCGGCCCGCCGGCGCAGGGTGGTGCTGCTCGACGGCCGTGACTACTGGACAAAGGTGCGCAAGAGCCTCGGCGACAAGCGCAAGATGCTCACCGACGAGCACATCGCTGAACTGACTCGCGCCTATGTGGAGGCGCTGTCCATCGCGGACGATCCGGAGCACCCGCAGCACGCCAAGGTGAAGATCTTCAAGACCACCGACTTCGGCTATCAGCGGATTACTGTCGAGCGCCCGTTACGCCTGCGCTTCGAGGTCAGCGAGGAGACGGTCGCGATCCTGACCAAAGAGTCGGCTGTTGCCGATTATCCCGACCGTGAATCGCTATTGGCGAGCGCTAAGTCGCTCATCGGGCGTCACGCAAGAAGCCGCAGTCGTTTTGCTCGCCAAATTGCAAAGCTCGGGACGCTGCCCGCTGAAATCGAAACGGCAGTTTGGAATGCCTTCACGGTTCGGGATCCTCAGGGAGAAGCTCAAAAGGACCGAGCTGGGAATCTAATGCCGGATCGGGGTCTTCGTGTCGAAAAGTCCATTCCCCTTGAGGAGGAGCCAGATGTCTACTTCGCGCGCGAAGTGCTGCCAAAATCATCCGATTCCTGGTTGGACAAGGCGCGGACGCGAATAGGCTACGTAGTTTCCCCGTCCGCTTTTGCGCCGAGATCCTGGGAGCCGCATCTTGGGCCGCTAGAAGAAGTGGCTGAAATGGTGATTGCTCAACGCGTCGAGCGACAAGCCGAGCTGGGGCTTCCAATCCTTAGGGCCGCTGCTTTGTATTCGACGCACGATGCCTCGGAGTTGACAGACCAGCCTCGCGGTGGTGAATTTCTAAGCCATTGTAGAGGCGGCGACGTTGTCGGCGACGTAACGGGCTGGCGTCGGTTGCCGATCGAGTTCGGCGAGGCGCTCACGCCAATGAAGGTTATTCGGGCCGGCGCCGGGGCCAGTGTCCTTTGCGAATGGCTAAACTCACCGACATTTAGGCAGCTTAACCAGTTGGCAAGGATAGAGCCAGCCACATTGGTTCCTGTCGCTCTCATCGCAGATCCGGATTTTGAGCATGCGATAAATGATCTGGGTGAGCGGCGACAGAGTATATCGCGAGTCACGGCCAGGCTCCGTCCGAACATTTTTCAGCAGTCGGTGGGGGGCTCTGATACCGCTCGGCGAGTGGCCAGGCTCGCGGTATCGGAAGTCCGCTTGATAGACGCGCTTGTGCGCCCCTTGGAGGATCCGCTGTGGCGCGCCGAGCGTAGCTACCCGCATCATATTGCCGCCTTGGCGAGGCAGTATCGGATCGCTAGCAGTGCAAGGCGCTTGGAATGTCTAAAGAAGCTGGGGGAGGGTATTGCAAGGACTCTCGGAATAGTATCCCTTGCGATTCTTATTTCCAGGGAGGGTAAAGTTTCTAGCCGGCAGCTCTCTGCATTTCAGGCGGGTGCCAGTTTCGCCAAATGGCTGAATACTACGCAGGACTTGGCTATCGCCGGCCCAATCCCCGAATTGCGGAATCTGGAGGATTTCCTGGACCCGGGTGGAGTCAATGATAGTCTCAGACTCATCTGCTCTCATCGCAATGACGAGGCTCATGCTCATGCTGTCCCTTCTCTTGGTCAAATCGAAGATGATGTCGCAATGCTTGAGCCGGCGCTGGTCTCAAGTCTCGAGGCCGTGTCTTGGCTATCTAGAGTCGATTGGTTTTATGTCGGCGAGTGTCACTACTTGGGGGAGGGGGCCAGCGGGTTTAGGTGGATCGGGGAGCGCCTGCATGGAAGCCACCCAGATTGGGAGCCGCTTGATAAGCGCGGAAATCCGCTAAAGCCGACGAGAGTCTATTTTGAAGACCCCTCCGCAGCGGGCCCGCTATCCCTCTGGCCACTTGTTGATGTCGCCTTCTGTGAAGGATGCAAGTCCAGAGAGTTGTACTTGTTCGATAGAAGTGGTGTAAGTGGTCTGACTCTTCGCACATTAAAAAACCATCAGAAGATCGTCATGGCTTAGGCGCTCTAAGATGCCGATTGCAGTATCAGGCGCGGTCGTCGACTGAGGCGAATGGTGATGAATTGATCGAGGCGCAGGATCGGGTAGCCGATCGGTACGAGCTGACGTACCCGCTCGGCCACGGCGGCATGGGGGAGGTCTGGGCCGGCTTCGACGAGAAGCTGGATAGGCCGGTCGCCATCAAGTTCCTCCGTCAGCTCGCCGTCCCTCAGAACGAACGAGATACAGCAGTAGAGCGGTTCATGCGGGAGGCGCGAGTCACCGCTCGGCTCGATCACCCCGGGGTGCCGAGCGTCCACGACGTCGGTCACCACGACGACGACCTCTACATCGTCATGCAGCTCGTGCCGGGTGTGCTCCTCTCCGACCTGATCGCCGAACGCGGCTGGCTCGCCATACCCTGGGCCGCCGCCATCGGCGCGCAGATCTGCTCAGTGCTCGCGGTCGCGCACGCCGCCTCCCTGGTGCACCGAGATCTGAAACCGCAGAACGTGATGGTCACCCCCACCGGCGCCGTCAAGGTGCTGGACTTCGGTGTGGCCGCCCTGCTCGGCGCGGACGTGCCGCGGCTGACCGCCACAAGCCACACCCTCGGCACGCCCACCTACATGGCACCCGAGCAGGCGCTCAACAGCGCCGTCGGCCCCCGGGCGGACCTCTATGCCCTCGGCTGTGTCCTGTTCGAGCTGCTGACCGGCAGCCCGCCATACCGGGCCGACAGTCCGCTCGGCATGCTGCACCGGCACCTGAACGACCCGATCCCGTCGATCAAGGAACATCGCGCCGGCGTGCCGGATGGCCTGGTGCAGCTCGTCGTTCGGCTGCTCGCGAAGGACCCGCAGCACCGCCCCGTCTCAGCCGTTGAGGTGTACGAGATGCTGGCGCCACTTGGCCAGGTCGACGAGGAATTGGCGGAGGACCTCGCGCTGACCGTCGCCGACGGACAGCGGATCGACCCGACGACGCCCTACCGGTACCCGTTTGGGCCGTTGCCGCCGCAGGCGCCGCCACCGACCCGCGTCGACATCATCCCGCCTCGAGCCACACCGGAAGGCGCCGAGCCGCCGTCTCTCGACGAGCTGGCCGAGGTGGAGGAGCGCGTCTGGGCGTTGGCAGAGGAGGAGCGATTCACCCAGGCTGCCGAGCTGCTCGAATCAGCGCTGCGCCCCGTCAGGAAGGGGCACGCTGCCAAGCAGCCGAGGATTCTGGAGCTGCGGCTCAACCTGGCGAACCTGCATGTCCTGGCCGGCGCCTTCCGGCAGGCACTGTCGGAGTTCCAGCGTCTCATTCCCGACCTGGCAGCACGGCCCGCGCCGGACCAGGAGCTGATCTGGCAGTGCCGGCAGCAGGCCGCGGTCTGCCAGGCTGAGCTGGGTGAGGCGGCTGAGGCCCTGCGTGAACTGCAGGCACTCCTTGCCGAAGCGCAGCAGGCGATGCCACCCGATTCGTCGGAACTGTTCCCGCTACGGCAGCAGATCGCCATGCTCGTCGCTGGCATAGGTGACGTCGTCGACGCCCGACGCCAGTTGAAGGGGCTTTGGCGCGACGTTAGCGCGCTGTACGGGCCGCAGTCAGCGCCGGCGGCCGAGATCGAGGCGTTGCTGGCTCACCTGGATCGACTGGGGGACGGGAAACCTGGGTCGGCCGACACGACGGCTGGACAACACGGGACGGCGTGAGGGGCGAAGCATGTTCGAACTGGAAGATGCGGTCAAGCAGTGTGTCGAGCGAGTGGCGCGGTTCCGCCGGCAACACCAGCGCATCGGTGAGCAGAACACCAAGGCCGGGCTCATCGAGCCGATCATCGGGGCGCTGGGTTGGGATCTGTTTGACCCGGACGAGGTGCACCGTGAGTACCGGCGGCGAGGCGTTGACAATCCTGTGGACTACGCTCTGCTGCTGTTGCGTACACCACGGCTATTCATCGAAGCCAAAGGGCTGGGCGAAAACCTCGACGATCCGCGCTGGGCCAACCAAACGATCGGTTACGCGACGATGGCCGGGGTGGAGTGGGTTGCCTTGACCGACGGCGCGGAGTGGCGTGTCTACAACGCGCATGCGCCCGTGCCCATCGAGCACAAGCTCTTCCGGGCGGTCCGCTTGGAGGACGACGTCGACGCGGCCCTTGAGTTGTTGGGCCTGCTCAGCAAGCAGAACATGGGTGACAACCGGATCGAGGACCTGTGGAAGGGCTTCTTCGTCGACCGGCAGGTCCACACAGAGCTGACGGACCTGTTCGCTGGGTTGGACCCAGCATCCGAACTGGTCGACCTGCTTGATAGCCGGATGCCGCGGCTAAGCCGCGAGGAGATCCGGCAGAGCCTGATCCGCGCACGGGCCAGCTTCAACTTTCCGATGTCGGCGGCAGTCACCGCGCCGGCCCAGCGGCGACCCTCTCCGCCAAAGGCGCACGAGGCTGCCGTTCAGCAGAGCGTGTCCGAGCCGGTCCCTGTGATACCGGCGTATCAGCCGCCGATGACGAGAGGCTCGACACAAGCCTCGACACGCGTGACGCCGGAAGAACGGAGGCTGAAGCTCGTGGATCTCCTCGCCGCCGGGCGGCTGCGGCCGGGCACCAAGCTCTTCGGCCGCTACCTCGGTGAGCAACACACCGCGGAGCTGCTGGCGGATGGCCGGGTCCGGTACCGCGGGGAGGTTCACAACTCGCCCTCAAGCGCGGGGGAGGCAGTGAAGATCGCGATCCATGGCCGAGATATCACTGACAGCCGCAAGGCGACCGACGGACTCGATTTCTGGCAGGCGCAGGATGCGGTGACGGGTGACGTGGTCACGCTCAAGGAAATCCGTCGTCGCGTGGCGACTGGGAGGCGGCGATGACGTCCGGTTGGGTTGGACTGCCCGACATCATGACGGTGCTCGATGAGGAGCTTTCCGTCACCGACTTGCGGCGCTATTTTTCGCCGGGGGCTTTCACCGGCAGCCAGTTTGAGGCGTTGGGCGGCAGCTCAAAGGCCCTGCACCGGGACGCGGTGACCACCGAGGACCTGATCGCCGTCGAGCTGCTGAACGCGCGCTTCCCACCCGGGGTTGCCCTCGACCTCCTGCAGGGCGATCTTGGTCAGCGGATCAGCGACGAGCTGTGCAAGATCCCGATTGGTGTGGACCTGAGCGACAAGAGGGCTCGAACATAAATCGAGAACGGCGGTCCCGCGGACCGCGCGTGGCAACTGCTGACACGCCGGAAGGGCGTAAAGAAGGCCCTCGCTGGTAAGCTCCTCGCCCGCAAACGTCCGAGGCTCGTGCCGGTCTACGACGATGTCGTGGCGTGCGCGCTACGCGGTCGCCGTGGGTTCTGGCTGTGGCTTCACGAACAACTCCGGGCCGAGGACCTTCTTCTGGCTCGGAAGTTGCAGAATCTCCGGGTCCAGGCCGGTGTCCCGACCCAGGTTTCCGACATTCGCGTTTTCGACATCGTCTTCTGGATGCGGCACGAGGGCGATCATCAGCCCCGGGGCTGTTCCGGTTTGCTGGACTTTGGTCCGAGCCTATGAGTCTTGCTCTGACGTATCGGCAACGAAAACACCGATGCCCATGCGGCCCACAAGCTCACCCAACTCAATCATCGAGTCCAAGGCGCGTCGCACCGTGACGTGACTCGTGTCGTACTCCTCAGCCAGGAGGCGAGCCGACGGGAGCTTGCTCCCGGGCGGGTAGATGCCAGTCCGGATCTTCGCGCGGAGATCATCCCTGATCTGGCGCCAGAGCGGCTGGGCGTACGGCATACGGCCAGCAAAGCAGTCGTAGAGAGAAGCGAGTAAAGCATCCCCTGCCTATCTTTACAGGCTTTATAGGCGTGCTAGACTTCCTGCAGGAACAGCGGGGAGGACGGGAGGCGCATGGGAAGGCGGTGGAAGTGGTTCTTGCGGCCGGGGAGTCCCGCAGTGGACCTGACCGGGCAGGTCGTACCGCACGGAGACGTGCCGGGCCGCTACCCGCGGTCGATAGGGGAGGACGTCGTACCTGATGGGTGGGTGACCTCGCGGTGCGATGGCGCGCTCGTCTACGAGCGCCCCGAGCGGTGGCGGGCGGCTCCGGTGCCTCACCAGTGTGCAGGGCCGGGTGGGTCCGCTCGTACGGGGTGGGCGGGTGGCCCCACCCATCCACATCCGATGGAGAGGAGGCCAGCGGCATGATCGTCCGCAACCAGCGACCGGCCCGGGGGAGCGGAGCGACCTACCGCTCCGGCGCTTACACCAGTCTGCTGCCGTGGCAGGTGCGTGAGCGCCGCTTCCAGCCGGTCGGGATCGGACGTCGGGGCCTCGACCCCGGCGAGGTCTATGCCTTTCTCGAGCAGGTCGCCGGCGACATGGCCGCCGTCTACGCGGAACTCACCGCCAGCCGCCTGGAAACCATGCGGATCAAGGCCGCGCTGCGCCGCTGGCAGTCCGACCAGGCTCGCGTCCGCGACGTCCGGGGACACCAGCGGTGAGGCAGCGGTACGTCATCCACCTGCCGGTCGTCGCCGCCGACCTGCCCGCCGCGCAGCGCCTGGCCCGGGTGATCGGCCGCTGGCTGCTCGTCCTGCCGCAGACCGAACCGGGCGGGACCACCGTCTCCGCCGAGGACGACCAGAACGTACGCCACTGGGTCTTCTGCGATGCGCTGATGCCCGGCGGCCGGCGCTGCCTGCTCCGCACCGATCACGACGGCCCCTGCTCACGCCGCCTGCGACGGTGACCGCCTGATGCGCCAGCAGAGCCGTGGCGAGCGGGCTGCCGGCCTGGCCCGTCCTGCCGGCTTAGCCTGGGATCGAGCATCTGTATGCCTCTCCCGCTGAACTCCTGGCCCTTCGTGGGACGGCGCAACGACCTGTCTCCCGGTAGCCTGACCAGCAAGACGATCGATCTTGTGGGGAGCATCGTGGGGTTCCAGACGCCGCAGTACAAGCTGTTCAAGCTTCTGGAACAAGCCGGCAACGGCATGATTCAGCTACCGGACTTCCAGCGTGGATACAAGTGGGACGAGGAACGGATCAGGTCCCTGCTCGTTACCGTCACCCTCGGTCACCCGCTCGGCGTACTCATGCTGCTGCAGACCGGCAACGATCAGGTGCGGTTCAAGCCGAAGGCGCTTGAGGGGACGGCGCCCGAGACCGGAAAGACCGAGCCGGACCTTCTCCTGCTCGACGGTCAACAGCGGCTGACGTCGCTCTACCAGTCGCTGACCGGGACCGGGGTGGTCGACACCGAGGATGCCCGGAAGAAGCAGGTCATGCGACGGTTCTACATCAACATTGTGCGGGCGCTCGCGGATCCGGCTCGTCGGGATGAGGCCGTGGTCGCGCTGCCTGGTGATGGCATCGAGCGGACCAACTTCGGTAAGGACGTCAAGCTCGACGTGTCGACGCCGGAGAAGGAACGCAAGCAGGGCTACTTCCCGTTCCGCCTGGTGTACGACCAGCCGGGTCAGCTCGACTGGCTGTGGCAGTTCCCGGGTGCAACCGGGGACGCGGCCGAGCGAATAGCTCTGATCCAGCGTTTCCAGGCCGAGATCCTCACGCCGATGCAGAGCTACGAGATTCCTGCTATCGAGCTCGACAGACTTACGACCAAGGGCGCGGTTGCCACGGTCTTCGAAAAGGTGAATACCGGGGGCCTGCCGCTCAACGTCTTCGAGTTGCTGACCGCGACGTTCGCCGGCGACGCAGCCTACTTCGCAGAGCACGGCGACGACTTCCGCCTCAACGACGACTGGCAACTCACCGAGCAGGTCATCACTGCGCATCCGGTGCTGCAGGGCATCCGCAACACCGACTTCCTCCAGGCGGTCACCTTGCTCGTGACCGCGAACGGCAGCTCGTTCACCTCCGCCCGCAAGGAGGACGTGCTCCGCCTGGAGCTACGCCAGTACCTGCCGTGGGCCGAGAAGGTCCGGGCGGCGCTGGTGTGGGTGGCGCAGTTCCTCAGGGATGAGCATATTCACCGGGCGCGCGACATCCCGTACCCGACCCAGCTGGTGCCGCTGGCCGTGATCCGGGTGATCCTCGGCGAGGACGCGGACGTGCACGGCGTCCGGAATCGGCTGCGCCAATGGTTTTGGTGCGGGATCCTGGGTGAGCTCTACGGCGGTGCCACCGAGACCAGATTCGCCCGCGACGTCGACCAGGTTCCGGCGTGGGCCCGGGCGGCAGTGTCCGGTGACACGGCGGAACTACCGGTCACGGTGTCGGCGGCCACCTTCGCGGAGTCGCGGCTACTGTCACTGCGCACTCGTCAGTCCGCCGCCTACAAGGGCCTGCATGCGCTGCTCATGGCCCGCGGAGCGAAGGACTGGCGCTTCAACCAGACCTTCGACCACACCCAGTACGTGGCCCTCGATGTTGACATCCACCACGTCTTTCCGAAGAAGTGGTGCGACGACAACAAGATCAACCCGAACCTGCGCGAGAGCATCGTCAACAAGACGCCGTTGGCGGCGAAGACGAACCGGCTGATCGGGGGCGCATCGCCGGCGAGCTACGTGCCGAAACTGGAAGCAGCCGCCGGCATCACCGCCGAAGAGCTGGACGGCATCATCGGCGCCCATCTGATCGACACGGCGGCCCTCCGGGCCGCCAACTTTCAGCGCTTCTTCCTCGCCCGCCGACGGGCGCTGCTCGAACTGGTGGAGCTGGTCATGGGCAAGCGGGCGCAGCGGGACGTCGATGCCGGGGAACTGAGCGGCGGTGACGAGGCTCCCGAGGCGTTCGCCCCAGAGCGCGAGGACCGCGATACCAGCGACGAAGCTCCGGGCGACGAGACTGACTGAACGCTTTGACGCCAGGGGCAATCGGCGGCGTTACCCGCAATGAGCGAGGCGAGGGCCGACGACTCGACGGAAGGTGCCATCTGCCGTCGCCGACCTGCCCGCCGCGCAGCGCCGTGGTGGTCGGCTCCTGCTGCTCGTCCTGCCGAAGACCGAACCGGGCGGATCGCCATATCCGCGCAGGACGATCAGAACGTATGCCGTTGTGTGTTCTGCGATGCACTGATTACCCAGCGGCGGCGCTGCCTGCTCCGCCCTGACCACGATGGCCCCTGCGTTCGTCGCCTCCACAGGTGAGGGATCGAGTGCTGGTCCTCGGCGACAGCGGCTCTTGCCGGCTGTCGACGTGCTCGCCTTTTCCGCCTCCTGTGGGATCGTGATGGGTGACCGTCACAGCCAGATAGGAGCCGCCACAAAGCCCGCATCCCTCGATCGCATCCGTAAGTCTCTGCGGGCCAGCCGACCAAGCAGGATAAGGGCTTAACGCTTACCCTGGTCGTCATCGCATAGACAACGGCATGGTCATGCTCGATGGAATTCCGATCAACGCCGCGCCCGACTACGACCAGGCGGAAGGATGGTTGGTGACAGCCGAGGTTGCCGTTGCCACCATCAACGAGTTCCGGCGCCAGGTGTCGAAGCGCCAGGCTGCGCTGCGGCGTGAGTCCGAGATCGGCCCACGGCAACCATATGAGCCGCTGGCACCACGAACAGCCGGCGGTGACCAGGCTTTGATCTAACGTGGGGTGTTGCCCTGCCATCGACGGTGCGATGATCACTTGATGCCGACCAACGGTGGACACCTGTTTGGCGCCTTTGGCATGTTCTGGGACGCCGATGAGGTCTCCTGGAGCCCCGGCTCAGGTCCGAGCGCCTGGCAGTTGCTCGGTCGCCAGCACCGGAACGCGGGGACCATCCGCCTCTGCGACTTCCGGCGAGCTCGCGGTGTCTACATCCTTTTTGACGATTTCGGCCCGGTGTACGTCGGCTTGGCGCGCGGTCGCGGGGGACTCGGAGGCCGCCTCAAGGACCACCGCTCAGATCATCTCGGTGGCACATGGTCTCGCTTCTGCTGGTTCTCCTTCGACGACGTGGTGGAGGGAGAGCTCGAGGGTTGGAAGGTCATGAACCATCGTGATCGTCCGGTCCCAAGCACGGACGAGACCGTTATCCGCGAAGTCGAGGCGCTCCTCATCACCGTGCTGGGCGCCCGCCGTCAAAACCAGATGAGGTTCCATGCGGCACAGCGGTGGCTGCAGGTGACCGAGAGCGAGGCAGCGACGATAGCGGAGCGGGGTGTTGTTGATCCGAAGGGGTTCACTTTCCGGCCGACGTACAGCTATTGACGCCCTCGTCAACCCATCTGAAGATCGGCCGCTGGCTGCTCGTCCTGCCGCAGACCGAACCGGGCGGGACCACCGTCTCCGCCGAGGACGACCAAAACATAGGCCACTGGGTCTTCTGCGATGCGCTGATGCCCGGCGGCCGGCGCTGCCTGCTCCGCACCGATCATCACGGCCCCTGCTCGCGGCGCCTCAGCCGCTGACCGGGTCACAACTGCTGGCCGGCTGACCGCCGCCGGCGTGACGAGTAGGCAGGCGACGTTGCGCCGGTCTCGCGACCATCAGCCTTTCGTGTGCGTGGTGAGGCTGGCCAGGGAGGCCGGCGTTAGGGCGATGCAGCCTCCGGTGGTGGCGGCATGTCGGCGAGGGCGGGGCGGGTGGCGTGGCCGATCGCGGCGGCACGAGGGGTCAGGGCCGCCACGACAGCGTCGATCGCAGGTGGACACCGAAGGACGGACTCATCGCGGTGAGGGTCCCGCCGTCTGCGTCGCTGACACACCAGACGATCTGGCATCTGAACTGCCCGTTGAGCCGAGTGCACCGATGATCATCGCGCCGCGAAGGTGCGCAGCACGGGGAGGTGGTCGGGTTGGCAGCTCGGCGTTGGGACGCCTGGTTCGACAAGGAGCATCTTGTCCTCCGGCGCAGGCGGTTGCTGCCATTGCGCAAGGCCTACGTCCGGCGTATACCGCTGGCTACGGTCCTCGACATCGGCTCGCTCACCGCAGCCGACCACGCCAAGCGGCGCGGGCAACTCACCGTTCACGACCCGTCGGCGCCGCACCTGACCGAGCTCATCCCTGTCCGGTTCACCCCGGAGCAGTGGGCGGTCGCCGGCGGCTTTATGCGGGAGCCGCGCGGGACACCGACCGAGCCACCGCAACCCGGCAACGTGGCATCGTCGGACGCCGCCGCCTCGTCCCGCTCGGCTTCTGACGTCCCGAAGCAATCGCCGCGACGGGCGCAGCCGCCGGCCGCTTTACCAGCCCGCCTTCCGCCCAAGCCGGCTTCCGCCACCCGAAGTGCCACGTCGACAACCCCGGCGATGCGGGCCGGCGACGGCAAACGGCCGGTGTGGCTGTGGCTCCAGAACGGCAAGATTCATGCCTCACTCGTCCCGGCGGGCAACACCTCGCCGCGCAGGCTGAGCCCCGCCGACGTCGCCCATCTCCTGCTCGCCGACCCGTCCCGGGCTATGCCGGCGATCCGTGCCTTGACCGGGATCGCCGACAGCCAGCAGGCTCTGGCTCGCCTGCGGAGCTGGCGCCGGTCGGATCTGGTCGTCGTCAACCTGAACGCCTCCGACCTCGCCGGTAGGCGGGTCAACGAGGCTCTACAGAAGCCGGGCCGGAGCAACCCGGACGGCAGCGTTCGGACCGTGTCCGGCGGCCTTCCCAGCCTGAACAAGCGCCGCCGGTGAGCGTGAGCCAGGGGAGACGCCGGCCGGAACGCGATGCCGGCGTCTCCCGTCGTCCTCAGCTGGTCACCACCCGATGCCGACGCCGTCGAGCAGGTTGATGAGGTCGTCGTCGCGGGTCAACTCGTAGCCGCGCTCGCGCAGCTCTGCGACCAGTTCCGCCTCGCCGTCGAGCGGAACCTGCAGGTACTCACCGTTGTGAACCGTGAGTACGACTTCGCCGTACCGGTCCTGCAGGTCCTGCGGCAGCACGTCGAGCGCCCGCGTCGTGACCATCTTGGGCCAGTACCCGTCCACGATCGCACCCAGCTCGGTGATGTCGAAGGGCTTGTCGTCGGCGCAGTCGTCCTCTTCGTAGCATTCGGGGCCGGCGGGGTTCTCCAGGTGGGTCATCTGCACCTGCCGGGCCTCGCCCCAGGTACGCGCGGCCGCGAGGGCCCTGATCTCCGCGGCCTCGCCTGCGGCGATGTCGGCGTCGATGAAGGCCAGGCAGTCGTGATTGGTTGCATGGCCGTAGACCAGGCGCCGGGTGTTCGGGTGGTGCGTCGTCATGGCGCACATCCTGCCCCAGGCGTACGACAACCAAGATCGGCATACGGACGGGGGCGGACCCACCGGTCGGCTGACCGTTAGGCTGGCCCTTCCTGGCCTCGCCACCTGGAGAAACGCCAATGTCCGACAGCGTCTTCGCGCAGATCACCGCCGACGACGACCAGCTCGCCGTCGCGCTGCTCGTTCAGCCGGCGATCAACGCCGCCCTGGTGCACAACCGGGTACCGCTGGTCCGCCACCTCGCGCTGGTCAACCGCGGCACGGAACCGCTGGCGGACGTGACCCTGACGCTGGAGCTGCTCGGCCCCGACGACGCTCTCACCGAGCCATGGACGCGTACCCTCACCGCGCCGCTGCGGCCAGGCGCGAGCACGGGCTGGGACGACTTCCGGGACGTCACCCCGGATCGCACGCTGCTCTACCGCACCGACGAGGCGTTCCCGGTCGACTACCGCCTCACCGTCGAGCTTCCCGCGCCGGTAGTATTCCAGCACGTTGCGTGAACGGGCATCCAACTGCGTGCTACGGAGACGTCATTGATCGACGCGGACCTGGTGCTCATCCACGGTTTCTGGTCGTCGCCCGCCACTTGGGACCAGGTGGCCGAGCGGGTGCAGGCCGACCTGGATCTGCGGGGTCTGCGCGTCCACCGGTTCCGGTACGAGTCGCCGAAGCTGGCGATGCCGTTCGCTGCCACCCGGATTCCCGACTACAACGACGTGGCACAGTCCTTGCGGAGCTACCTCGCGGCGACGGTGTCCGGGCGTGACACCGCGATCGTCACACACAGCCAGGGCGGCCTCATCCTGCAGCGGTTTCTCGCCTGGATGCTGAACGAGGGATACGGGCAGGAACTCGCGTCGGTCAAGCTGGTCCTTATGCTGGCCTGCCCGAACGAGGGCTCCGAGTTCAGCCGGTCCATTCGAAAGATGGCCGGCTTCGGCCGCCACGCACAGGCCCGCGACCTGCAGGTCCTGAGCTCGGACGTGACTGACGCGCGCCGCACGGTGCTGCGGCAGGTTGTTTACGCCGACACAGTGTCCGCCCGGGAGTGCCGGATTCCCTTCCGGGTCTACGCCGGGCGCAGCGACCGGGTCGTGACCCGCGCCTCGGCGCAGAGCGTTTTCCCGGACGCCGAGACCCTGCCGGGAGACCATTTCTCCATCCTGCACGCGGCGCAGACCGACAACCTGACATTTCCCACCTTGAAGCGGCACCTCGTCGAGACCTTCGGCCGACGTCCCGCGATCACCGTCGCCGGAGATGGCGCGGTGCCTCCGCCGTCCCCCAACCTTACGGAGTCGGTGAACGGGGAGAACGTGGTGGTGCGATGGAACGCCGACACTCGTACGGTCGACTTCATCACCACACCGGACATCGCGCTGTCATGGATCAGGGAACTGCGCGAGGAGCAGCCGGATGAGTAGCCAAGCAGATCACCCGCAGCGAATGCCGTTCCGCGAGGCCCAGAAAGCGTGGGACGACTTCGGCCGCACAGGGCACGGCGAGGACCTCGACAGGGTTGTTACCGTGCTCCGTAACACGTTGGTACACCTACCGCCCGGGACGCCGGAGTGGAACGCCGCTTTCACGAACTTGGGTGCCGCGCTGCTGCGTCGTTACGAGCTCGCCGGGCGCGCCGACGACGTCGAGGAGGCGGCTCAGGTGTTGAGAGCCGCAATCGACGGACTACCGGAGGGCGACCGGCGGCGGGTGCCAGCGTTGACAAATCTCGGCGCTGTTCACCTTCGCCGTTACGAGCTTGCTGGCCGGGCGGAAGATGTAGATCAGGCGATCCAGGTGCTCGGCGTCGCTGTCGAGCAGCTATCGGAGACGGACCATGACGTCGCGGCGCTGACGAACCTGGGCGTCGCACTGCTGCTCCGGCACAACCAATCGGACCACGAAGCGGATGTCGACCGGGCAATGGCAGTGCTCCGGACCGCGGTGGGCCGCCTCCGGCCGGATGAGCCGGAATATTTAACCGCCTTGTCCATCCTCGGCGACGCACTGCGGGCCAAGTATGAGCGAACGCCTCGACGGCTTATCGATGAGGACGACGGGCAACTGCGCTCATTGAGCATGGAGGCGGTGCGCATCTACCGCGAGGTGCTGAACCGACGTCGGCTGTTGCTCGGCGATGATCACCCGCAGACTCTCGCCTCGATGAACAACCTCGCGGTCGTACTGCAAAACCAGGGCGATCTCGAGGCGGCTGAGCGCCTGCACAGGGAAACGTACGCACGCGCGGGCCAGGTGCTCGGCCCGGAGCATCCCACCACGCTGTCTTCGATGAATAACCTCGCGGGCGCGCTGCGGGACCTCGGCGATCTCAACGGCGCAAAACGCCTTTATGAGCAGACGCTCGCGCTCCGAACCCGGCTGTATGGGACGGAACATCCAAGCACGCTGGCATCGATGCACAACCTCGCGGGTGTCCTCCGCAGCACTGGCGATCTCACCCTGGCCCTGCGCATGTACGAACAGGTACTGACGGAGTCGCGGCGTGTTCTCGGGCACGAGCATCCGAGCACCCTGGTGTCGATGACCAGCCTGGCCGGAGTGCGGCGTGAGCTCGGCGATGTCGACGGAGCACGGGAGCTCTACCGGCAGGCGCTGGAGGTCTCCGAGCTTGTCCTCGGCCCCGACCATCCACGATGCCGGAGCATTGTCGGTGACCTGGCTGCGTTGTGGCCACCGGGCGACCGCGTCCGGCATGTCGCTTCAACCGCGGAGACGGAGGTCGCGCTCACGATGCTTGGCGGCGATTCTGGCGAGGCTCGGTCACTTGCTAAGTGGATTGAGGAGGAGCCGACGCTGCGTGGCACGCTTCGCCTCACCGAGCCGGCACTCGACCCGGGCGCCATGGGCTCGCTCTCCGACACGATCGCGGTCGCGTTGGCTTCCGCGTCGGTTTCCCCGTTCGTCCGAGCCCTCGTGTCGTGGATCCGCGCCCGCCCACGCCGCGCACGACTGGTGATTACAGCGCCGGACGGCAACCGGATCGAACTCTCGACCAGCGCATTGAACAAAATGGCCCCGGTCGCCGAACAAGATCTCGTCGACAGCTTGACGACGACGCTACGCGGATCTTGAGTGCTTGCCCTGACGAAACTCGGCCACCTGGCCATTGCCGGCGTCGGCGGTCAACAGCGGTAGACGCGGCTCTCATTCGGTCAGCTATCGAGCATTTCGAGGGCCACTTCGACCGGTACCGCTCGGTGCCGGGCACCATGACGCCGCCCGCCGCCGACGGATATGGTCGATTTGCCCGGCGGGTAACACTCGCAAGCATTGGTGTGGTTCCTGTCGAGGCTGGCAACGCGCTCGCAACCGTCACCAAGCGGCTCGGCGCCGGTGCGTCGGTTCGTGGTGCGACACCGTCGGCTTCGCCATGCTCAATTAGGCGATTGCTCGGTTCCGCTTCTCCATCGGCTGGCGTCATGATGAGTGGGTGAGTCGACGACTAGTCTCCCGAGCGGGTCGCCTGTTCATCGCCGTGGCCCTGCTCGCTGCCCTGGTTGCGGTCGCCAGCCACTTCGGCGTGTGGCAAAAGATTACCGGGAACTCTGCGGCCGCCTGGGACTGGGTCGAGCGGTTTAGTTGGTTCAGTGCTGTCGCATCGCTCATCTTGACGATTGTCTACGAACGGCGAGCCCGTCAGGGCGGCGGACCCGGCGGGGAGGACCGCCGCATCTTCGCGTTCGGGCTGTTGAATCGGATTGAGGTGCCAGGTGACCGGCCGGTAAAGCCCGAGCCGGTCATTCCCGCCCGCCCGGCGGAACCTGATAGGCCGGTGAACCATCTTCCGGAACGTGCCACTCTCGAAGCGGAACTGGCCGGGCCCCGCTCGGCGGTCGTGCTGGTCTACGGTCCGGCCGGCGCGGGCAAGACGACCCTCGTCGAGAGCGTGCTCCGTGCTACCGATCTCGGTGCCACCCGGGAAAGATTCGATCTCGTCGCGGACGAAAGCTTCGGTGCGGCCGAGCTGGTGCGGATTCTGGGCAAGAACACCGCGCGACCCCCGCAAGAACTTCGCGACGACCCGCTGCAGTCGCTGCACCTGGCGCTGGAGTCGCGGACGGATCCCGGTGTCGCCGTGGTGATCGACGGAGCCCAGCGAATTCTCGAGCCGACAACCAACAAAATTTCCGATTTCGATCTCAACGAGGCGCTGGCTGTCATCGCGGCGCGCCGGGATCGGCGCGTCAAGGTCATCCTAATCACGCGTGAGCAGCCGATCGCGGCAGCGAGCAGCAGGTGGACCACGGATGATGCGGTCCACATCCCGGTGAACCGGCTCGCGCCGGAAGACTTCAAGCAGTATCTCGCCATCCTGGATCCCGGGGATGCCGAGGGGATGCAGGCGGGTTCCGATGACCTGTGCGATCTTCTGCAGGGCATGCCGCGCAACGCCAACCTCTTTTGGGCCGCGCTAACCCTGCCCGTGGACCGGCCGTCGGTGCGTGAGCTGACCCGCAGGCTGGAACGGCCACGGCGCAAGGACCGGCCGAGCACCCTTGCCCGGATGGTCGTCGACTCACTCACAGACGAGCAGCACAACCTTGTCGCCGCCGTCGCGGCCTACGACATGCCGGTACTGTCCGAGGACGTGGGCCGATTGGTCGGCGACGGGATATCCCCGGTGCGAGTCGAGGAACTGCTCGACGAGCTGGCGGAGCATCATGTGATTGTCCGTCTGGCGGCACCGCCGCGATACTGCCTGACCGACCCGGAGATCCTCGGCGCGCTGCAACGCGACGGTCAAAACATGGAGGCTCTACGTCGCAAAGCCGCGAACCTACTGTCGAACCGGCGCAAGCCGAAGGTTCATGTCCGCGGTCCCGGCGACCTCACCGTCGAGTTCACCGAGCTCCGCATCACCCTGCGGAACCGGGACTGGCTGGCCGCCTTCGACCGGATTCAGGCGCTCGACCAGCATCTCGTCAAATGGAACGCGTCAGGGCTGATCATGGACGCCCGCACCCAGGTGATTGGCAGACTGGAAGACGCCTTCGACGAGTTGCGCAACTTCAACGCGCTGGGGTACGCCCGCGCCTCCCGAGGGCTGATGGGCCCGGCGGTGGACGCGTACGAGAGGGCGCTCGCTCTGGCCGGGACGCAGGACCGTCCGGACGAGCTCCGCCGGAAGATACTTGCCAACATCGCGGATCTCGAGTGGCAGACCGGCAAGATCCAGGAAGCGGAACGCCGGTACCGAAAGGTCCTGAAACTGGCCGTGCGCGACGGAGACGACGAAGGTCGAATGGTCGCACTCTCCGGGATCGCCGACTGCCGCCGACGTCATGGCGATCACCGGCAGGCCGTCGCCCTGGGCCGGGAGGCTCTCTCCCTGGCCCGGGAGCAGAACGCGTACGGCTGGGAGATCGACATCAGCGTTAAGGTGGCACGGTGGCTGTCCGAGCAGGAGGAGTCAGCTCCGGCGTGGGAGTTGATGACGGAAGCCGCCGTGGTCGCCGGTGAGCGCCCCAATCCCGCTTATCGGGCTCGCTGGCTGGACGGTCAGGCGGACCTGCACCTTGACGACGGTGACTGGGTCGCTGCTCGCACTAGCGCGGCCGAGGCGCTGCGCCAAGCGCTGGACATCCACGATCCCGTCACGGTTCTCCAGGCGCGGACGACCCTGGCCATGGCCGCACTGCGACTAGGCGACCTTGAAGCGGCGCGGACGGAGATCGATCGCGCTGGCTGGTATCGGCGCGAGAAGAGGTCGCTGATCGTACTCGCGCTGCAAGCGCTGATCGCCTTCCGCGAGGATCCGGACGGCGAGGCACGCACCTTGTTCGAGACGCTGGAGAGGGAGGCCGCCCAACGCCGCAACGACGATCCGGACGACTTCGCGGCCTGGGAGCTGGAAGCAATCGCGATCTGTGGCCTGGGCGTGGATCGCCCTGGCGGCCGGGCTGCCGCGGCGAAGACGGCTTTCGGGAAAGCCCGCACGATCGCGCCCGATTTCCCGGTCGTCAAGGAGCGCCTGCAATTCATGCTCGGCATCGTGGCCGCCTCCTCAACCGTTTACCAAGAGCTCGTTGCGGCCGCCACCGGGGATGCGGTACGAGGCTTCACCCCGTGACCGCCCCGATGCGGGCGCCCCTAAGACCGTCAGCGAAGCCAGCCTCTGCCGTGTGCCAAGATCAACGCCTCGACCCGGTTGCTCACCCCGAGATCCTGGTACAGGGCTCGCAACAGCCGGTACATCGCTCGTTCCGAATATCCCACCTGCGCCGCGAGCTGGGAGACGGTTGTTCCCGACGCTAAGGCACGCAGCCATCTGACCTTCGCCGGCGGGACCGGCACTACGGTGTCGTGTCCGCTGGCCTCCGCCGCCAGGGTGGTCACCACATCGGTGGGTAGCGTGGCGGTCCCGTCGATGGCCGCATCAACACAGCGGCAGAGAGCCTCTGGGGTCACCTGACGTGGGAGGACGGAGACCGCGCCCGACTTGACGGCCCGCACACCGGGGGCGGTGGCGGTGTCCTCCAGGAGAACCAGCACCTTTACCTGCGGCTGAGCTGCCCGCAGAGTTTTCAGCCTGGTCCAGTCGGGCTCCGTCAGCACGGTCAGCACCACTATTCCGCCGGAAGATGTGGCTGCCCAGCTGACCACATCCGCGGGTGTCTGGACCATGTGGCCAGCCGCGGTCAGCGCTGCCGCGGCGCCGTGCTGGAAGACCGGGAGCGGGTCCACGATCGCGACGCGGACGCCCACGCGGGTGTGTCCCTTCGTCATCCCGGCCATGCATGATGTCAGGTTGCTGCCAAGCGCGCGGGTCACCTGCCAACGAACATGTCGTGGACCCGCCGCGTGTGGTTTTCCTACGGTCGAACCAGACAATTCATCGAGGAGCCGCACGTGGTCCAAGACGAAGACGAACGTCACACGCCGCCATCGGTCATCGACACCGACGATCATAGGCTGCCCACGGAGGAGCCTCGCGACGAGAAGACGAAGCATGCCATCCGAGCCGTCGCGGTCACCTATCCGAACCTCGGCCGAACCGCCATCTTCGCGGAAGTGCGTCGGAAGATACCCGACCTCAGGCAACGCGAAGTGAACTGGGTGATCATCAAGTTCGATCTGCCGAATCCGTTGCGGTGACCCGGCGGACGTGGCCGCTGGGGCTGGTCCGCCGAACAGGTAGCGGGTGTGGGAGCGGCGGATGAGGTCTGGCCGACGCAGCGACCGCGTGATAGGTGAGCGACTTGACGGGGCGCGTTGGGCAACCTACGGTGCCCGCCTGCGCGACGAACGACCGTGCTAGCCAACCAGGTGCCGACGCTCTCGCGCTGATATTTAGGGAGCAGGTTGGAAGCAGACAGGTGCCCTGAACGGCGCTGAACGGCACCCAGCGGCGCCCAAGCGTGTCCAACTGCACCCACCCCGACCTGCACGTTCGCGTTTGCCCAGGTCAGAGTCGGTGCAGCGTCCTGTTTTACACCGAAGTGTCGGCTCCGCCTGAAAACTGACCCCGTGGTTCCGGAACCCGCTCGGAACAGAGGGGTCAAGGTTGAGCCGGCGTTGACACGAAGAGTTCACTGGTTCGATCCCAGTGTCGCCCACTTCTGAATATAGGCAGGTAAGAAGCCCGTCGCCGGAACCGCCGGTAACGGGCTTCTCCGCTGTTGCCCCTTAAATTGGGAGCAGATTGGGAGCAGACCGCTCCCTGGCGCACCCGGCGGGGGAGTGCCGCGGTCCTGCTCCCGCCACTGGCCGGCGGTGTCGGCGCGCAGCAGGCGATCAACCATCTCCAGAGCTTGTGGCTCCGAGTCGAACTCCCAGCGCAGCACCTTCCCGGACTCCGTGTCCCCGGCCCGGGCCATTACCGTCCAGCGCGTCTCGCGGACCAGCCACACGTCGCGCCGGGTCAGGCGCCCCCAGACACCGTTCCACCAGCGCCGTACCAGTTCCTGCACCCCGCGGTCGTACATACGTTCGATCTGGTGCGCGGCTGGAGCCCTACGGCCGGGGCGCGGAGGACCGCTGCGAGTAACCCTTCGCTACGGGCGCGCGAGACAACACGCTCGCCATCCGCAGCAGTCCGGGCGGTGCCGCTACACCCGAAGATCACGCCCGCTCCTTCGGGCGAACTCGGGCGTGATCTCGTACAGGCAGGCCTGCCACACGACGGTCTCCCCGCCGCCGGCCACCACTTGGCCGTCACCCGGCCCGCCGCGCAGCAGCAGCTCCACCTCTCCGACGGTAGGTGATCGGCGAGGGCCCCGCCCGAGCTCGACCGATCACCCCGCCGCCTTGGACGCCGGCACCACGGTACATTCGTCCGCGCGACCATCCATTAAGTAGCTGCCGCGTTGGCGGCCCTCACCGGCGAGTCGCATCCGCTTGCGTGAGCTGGGTGGAGGGAGTGGGTCCTGACGGTGACGCGGGCCGCGTGTGGTCGACCTGTTGCTCCTGGCATCGCGCACTCGCATTCCCGTGCCATCCGCGGTCGCCGCGGGGGTGGTCCTTCCCTGGTGTGGCCCGTTCCCGGTTCGTCTTCGAGGTGCGAGGTGACCGCCTCGGTCGCGATCACCAGCCAGCCTGGATAAACCTGGAACTTGCTGGAACGCATGGAAGCGACTACGGTGTTCCCCGTGGCTGATTCTCTCGACGATCTCGAGGCGCGCATCGACGAGCTGCGCACAGCCGTGCGTCGTGCCCTGATGGCCGGTGATCGGGCCGAGGCGCGGCGTCTGCGATCCGACCTTCGTCAGGCGGAGGCGCAGTGGGATGATGCGCTTCTGGCGATCGAACCGGAAAAGGTGGCTTCGCAACCGCGGACCGAGCCGCAGGACGCCGGGAGCCTGCTGTCGATTCGCGACCAAGTCCACCAGGCCTTGACCTTTTTGGGCGTGCCGGCGGCACCGAAGCTCATCGTCGCCCTGCACCAGGCGGTCTTCGCTGGGGCCTTGACCGGGCAGCAGCTGACGAGCCTTCGCCGAGACGAGGAAAGATCCTTCAAGACGGCGCCGTGGGCCCGGCCGTACTACTTGTGTGCGGCCCTGACCGCTGACCGGCTCTCGCCTGCCCGCGGTCTCCTGGCCGTCTCCACCTGGCCGCTTGCCACCCGCATCGTCGGGCCGCTGAGCCCCCGGGTTCACTTTCTGACCTCGGCGATCCGGGTCGCCGAGCACCTGAGCTACCCGGACTGGGCGACTCTGCCCGCCCGGCGTCTGTTGTGGCAGTTTGCCGCCAACATCCCGGGCGGTGCCACCAGTTTCGACACGATGAGGCCGGACGCCGTGCGGCGTGCGGCCCAGGCCGAGCTGGACGTTCATATTGACGCAGACCTGTCGCACCGCGAAGCGGCAGCCTGGCGCGCCGTCGACCAGCTCGACGATCTTCACCAGCTGTTCGGCGCCGCTCTCAAGGTGGCGTCGCATGCGGCGAGCGACACCTGAGTCTTGAATCCGCACTTCCCACGCGAAGGAAGAGCACGTGAAGGAACTGACGGCGCGTCTTGACGCGCTGCGGGGGGACGCTGAACCACAGAGCCTCGACGCCCGGGCTATCTCGGCGATTGTTGGCAACCCGGGATGCGGCCGCCGGAATCTGCTCGATGCAGCCGGTATCGACAAGGAGGCACTGGCCCGAGCTATCCGGCACCCCATGTACGCCCAGCCGTCGCGGATGGTGCTCGCTCGAGGGGCCCAGTTCGAAGCCCAGGTCAAGGCGAACGGCGGTGCGCAGCTGCTGACGTTGCTGCGGCAGGACATCGGGCTATCCATTCCCGAAGCCGAACACGAAGACTTGAAGACCATCGGCGGCAACGAGGGCAAGCTGGCCCGGTACCGCAACACGGTTCAGCGACTGACCGCTGTGGCCCGCTCGGCACAGGATGGCGGGACACTATTCGACCACCCGTATTTGAAGATCACGGTCGCGGGTTACGACGTCTTCCTCGAGCCGGATCTGGTGGCTGTGAAGTCGGGCGGGAAGTTCTACATCGTCGAGGTTAAGTCGTTCTCGGTGATCGATGGCCAGGCGCCTGCGGCCGCGGTGGAAGGCGCAGAGTTGCAGGCCGCGGTCTACATCTACGCCCTGCGGGAACTGCTGCGTTCCCATGGGTTCGACGAGGATCTGGTGGCGGACGAGGCGATCTTCGTGTGCCCGCAGAACTTCATCAACAAGCCGTTCGCGGCCCGGGTCAACGTCCGGAACCAGATCACGGCGGTCCGGCGGATACTCAAGCGGATGCACGACCTCGACACCATACTGTCGAACCTGCCGGCAGGGTTGACGTTCGCCCTGCGTGGCCCGGCCGGTTTCCGGCCGGCCGAGGAGCTAATGGCGGGCCTGCGTCTGGTGCCGGCACGCTATGCGCCGTCGTGCCTGGACACCTGTGAGATGGCGCGGTTCTGCCGCTTGGAGGAACAGGGTTCCACGGCGGTGCTCGGCCGACAGGTCCGTGAGGAACTGGCGCTGGACACGATCGGTGAGGTCGTCGGTCTGGCTCGAGGTACCCGTCTGCCTGGCCCGGATCAGGTCGAACAAGCCGAGTTGCTGCGGCGGGCCCAACGGTATCGCGACGAGTTGTTGGGGAGCATGGCATGAGCCTGCTGACGTCCCTGGCCCGCGCCCATGCCAGCGACCAGGCGGTGGCGCAGCGCCTGACGACCGTCCGGCATCTGCATGTGAGCAGTGAGCCGCTGGTGTTCGTGCCGTTGGCGATGGCGGGCGAGGCCCACGCCCCACTCGCCGTCATGGTTGGCACGAGCCCTGACCGGCCTGAGCTGTTGACGGTTGCGCAGCCGCGGAACCGCGACCAGCAGGTCGCCTTCGCCTACGAGCTGGCCAAGATCTTCGCCGCCTACATCACGCCGCGCACCAACCGGCGTCTTCCGGTTCGCGCCGGGGCGTCCGGCGTCCAGTACCGGTGCGCAGACGCGCCGCAGGTCTGGGTGCCCAACCGCGCCGGCGTGGAGTTCATCCGAATCCTCGGGCGCTCCACCCGCTTGCGGAGGAGTACAGGCGAGGGGGCGGTGCCACGCAACATTCCGGTCATGGGTAAATGGCTGACGTTCCTCGCCGACCGTGCTGAGTACGCCGGCTCCGCCATGCTGGTCGCGGCGACCGACGCGCTTACCCTGCATTGGGCAACCGGGCAGAGTAATGAGGAGGACCAGCATCTTCCCGCCGTTCTCGGCTGGATCGCGCCGCCACCCGGGATGACCGGGCGGGATGCCGCGCGTGCCTGCGAAAATCCGTTGAAGGTACCGCCTGCCGGTCCAGCCACGGATCCGTCGTTCGACAACGGCATCCTCGAGCCGCTGCTCGCCGCCTACCATCAGGCGGCAAGCCCGGCAGCATCGCGCATCGCCGAGGACAAGATCCGCAAGGAGTTGCGGAAGCAGCTCGACGGCACCTGGCATCGGATGTGGCAGGCGATCGCCCTGCTGAGTGACCCATCCCTTCCGGCCGGTGCTCATGTCGGTGTTCGTTGGGAACGGGACCTGGACGCTTTCACGCAGACCGCCGAGTGGATCGCGACCAGCCCTGGTGCACAGCCCAAACGCGACTCGGCGGTGTACGCTGCCCGGCGCCTGTACTGGCTGGAACGGGCCCAGCAGCAGTACGACGCGGAACGCGCCTTCGACGACCCGATGGTGATGGCCGAGGCTCGCATGATCGGCGAGGCATTCGTCGGGACCGTCGTCGCCGCCATCCCGAACCGGCGGGTCGGAAGGAGCCTGCGGCCGCTGATCACCGTGTCGACCACCGACGCGATCAGCCTCGCCGTCGGCGAGAGTGGTCTGCGCCGGCCCGAGTTGCTGGACCAGAAGACCACCGTCGTCTCGATGACCCGTGACGGGGACACGGCGATCGTCGAGCTAGAACTTCGCGAGGGCATGGGCAGCGGGCGTGAACCACGGCCCGGCACCGTCCCCGCCGTAGGGGACTCCGTGTGCTACAGCCTCTTTAAGGACGACTACCGCCGGGCGCCGACGCTGCCGCGCAAGGAGGACACCCCGTGGACTCATGGAGGCCCGCCCAAGCCATACCTGCCGACCGAGCAGGATGCCCAGGAGCCGTGGTCGTGACCGTTACCTATGCCCCGCCCAACGCGGTCCTCGACGTACTTCGGTTATTGACCGACGGTCCGCTGCCTGGCGTGGTGCTCAACTCACCACCTGGAGCCGGCAAGAGCACCGCCGTCACCTACATGGCTCACCACCTTGCCCGGCACGGCGAGCAGGTGCGCGTCGTCGCACAAACCAACTCCCAAGTCGACGACCTTGTCGCCAAGATCGCCGCCGTGGATCCTGGGATCACCGTCGGCCGGTACACCGCCTACGGCTACCCGGTGCCGGCCATGCTCGCCGCCCCAAACATCCTGATTGCGAACCGGTTCCCCGATTTGCGTCAGGCAGCCATCGTGGTCGCCACCGCAGCGAAGTGGCTCGACCCCGTCATCACCGAGCGCGGGCCATGGGCGATCATCGACGAGGCGTACCAGATGCGCTCGGACACCCTGCTGCGACTCGCGCCGATGTTCGAACGGGCTGCGTTCGTCGGCGACCCCGGGCAACTCGACCCGTTCTCGGTCGTCAACGTCGACCGGTGGACCGGCCTGGCCTGGAATCCCCTGCAGAGCGCGGTGGCAGCCATGCTCGCCAACAACCCGGACATCCCGGAACGGCAGCTACCGCACTCGTGGCGGCTTGCCCCTCACACCGCGACCCCGGTGTCGGACGCCTTTTACCCGTTCGCGCCCTTCGAGTCCGCGCCCGGCCAAGACACGCGGCAGATGTGGTTGTCGACCCGCAGCCTTGGCAACAGCCCTGCCGACCGTGCGATCGAGCACGCCGCGGCGAACGGCTGGGCCTTCTATCAACTGCCGCGGCGACACACAGTGCGCACCGACGCTGAAGCGGTCAGCGCCGTTATCGAGCTGGCTGTGCGTGTTCTGGAGCGAGGCACGATGCTACGCGACGAACGGCACCCCGAGGGCGCTAGGGTCACGCCGGACCGGGTGGCGATCGGTGTGGCACATCGCGACCAGATGGCTGCCATCAAAACCGGGCTGGCGGGCACCCCCTACACGAAGATTCGCGTCGACACCGCGAACCGGCTGCAGGGAAGCGAGTACGACACCGTCATCGTGCTGCACCCGCTGTCCGGGCGCCGCGACGCCACCGCGTTCCATCTCGAATCCGGGCGGCTGTGCGTGCTCACCTCACGGCACCGGCATGCCTGCATCGTTGTCGCCCGCGACGGCATTCCCGACCTGCTGGACGCCCACCCGTCCGCCGACCCCGTGCCCTTCAACACCCAACCGCGCTTCCCCAACGGCTGGGAAGCCAACCACGCCCTGCTCGAACATCTCATTGCCCACCGCATCCGGGCATTCTGAGCTCACCGCCCGGCGCCGTTCGGGCCGGCCCCTGTCGGGCCCAGGTGACGCCGGTCCTCAGCGATTGAAGCCACTGACGACGAAGAGGTCGCACGTGAAAGTACTGCACACCTCCGACTGGCACCTCGGACGTACCACCTACGGCCACTCCCGGGCGAGCGACCACGAAGCGGTGCTCGCCGAGATCACCGAGATCGCCGCCGCCACCCGCCCCGACCTGATTCTCAATACCGGTGACTTGTTCGACACGCAACGGCCGCCCCTGCACGCCCTCAAACTGGCCACCAGCACGCTGCACAACCTCGCCGAGATCGCTCCAGTCGTGGTCGTCTGCGGCAACCACGACTCGGCTGCATACCTGCACTGGCTGCACGACCTGCTCAACCGGTCTGCGCCGATCCACTTCGTCACCAGCCACGACAACGCCGCCGGTGAAGTCCTGCGGTTTCCAGCCGGCGAGCAGGCACTTCACGTTGCCGCACTGCCGTTCATCAGCGCCAACCGCATCGTCAACGTCTTCGACGCGCCCGGCCAGCGCCGCATCACCTACGCCGACCACGTCGCCGGCTTGCAGCAGCAGCTCATGCGCGAGCTTAAAGACGGGTTCGACGCGTCTCGCGACGTGAGCCTTCTTGCCGCGCATCAGTACATCGCCGGCGCCATCCCGTCGCGGACCGAGAACCCCAACCACACCTGCGACTTCTACGCCACCGATCCACAGCACGTGCCGGTGGTCACCTACGCGGCGTTCGGTCACATCCACAAACCGCAGCCACTGCCGACCACCGGCGTGACGGGCTGCTACGCAGGCTCGCCCCTGCAGCTTGACTTCGGTGAGGTCGGCGAGGACAAGAGCGTCGTCGTCGCGACGCTGCAGCCCGGCCAAGGCGCCGTCCTTGAACGAATTCGGCTAAAGCGCGGCCGCCGGCTGCGCTACATCACCGGAACGCTCGACGAGATCCGCACCATGGCGGCCTCCGTGACCACGGACATCTGCCTCGTCACGGTCAACACCGAAACCCACATCGACAACCTGGCCGGCCAGATCCGCGGCCTGCTGCCTGAGGCCACCATCGCCGATCTACGGGAGAACGCCGCCGACCGCAGGCTCGAACTGCTCGCCCCCGTCGACGACGCCACCGACGTCGACACCACGACGTTGTTCAGCGAATACCTCGCCACCCGCGGTGTCCAAGGCGTCTCGGCGCAACAGGTTCTTCAGCTTTTCAACACCCTGCTGCCGCACGCCAGCGAACACGAACCACCCGAGCTGCCGGAAGAGCAGCTACTGGCGGCCGACCCCGAGATCGCCTTCCCGCTGCCGGTAACCAGCACGGCCACCATCGGAGGTTCGGCATGAGACCACAGACACTGACCTTCTGCGGCCTGGGCACCTACACCGCGAAGCAGACCATTGACTTCACCGACAAGCGCTTCATCGCGATAGTCGGCGATACCGGTGCCGGGAAATCGACGATCCTGGAAGCGATCTGCTACGCCCTCTACAACCGATGCACCTACGCCGCCACCGCATCCCCGTTGGTCGCCGACGGCGGTGACGGCACCCTCGCCGTCGAACTCACGTTCACCGTCGGCAGCCGCCGATGGCAGGTATCACGGTCCGTCAGCCGTCACACCGCCACGTCAGTGCACCGGCTGACCTGCCTCGACACCGGCGCCCTAACCACCGGGGCCAGGCAGGTCACCGCAGAGATCCGGCGGATTGTCGGGCTCGACTGCGACACCTTTCTACGTGCCGTGGTCCTGCCCCAGGGCCGCTTCCAGGAGCTGCTGCGCATGAGCGACCGTGACCGAGGCAAAGTCCTCGACTCCGTCCTCGGTCTTGAGCAACTGGGCCAGGTCCGCGAGCACGCCCGAACCCTTCAGGTGCGCCTCAAAGACCGGCTCAACGAGTACCAGCTGCACCGCAGGAGGTTCCTCGACGACCCGGCCGCGGCGCTGGCCGCCGCAGCCGAACAGCACAGCGTGCAGCAGCAGGGCCTGGAACATCTCCAGAATGCTCGGGCCGCCATCGCTGATGCGCGTGCCGAACAGCGACGAGCCGCCGGGGCGGTCAGCACGCTGGCCCAGCTGAAGGAATCCCTGGCGGCCGCAGTTCCTGCCGGCGCCGCCGACCAGCTACACGCCTTGGCGTCGCAGGCTCAGACGCTCAACGGCCAGCGCGTCGACATCAACCAACTGACCCACCAACTGCAGATCGAGCAAGACCTCCTACAAGGTCAGCTCACACAGGCCGAGCAGTACGGCGGGAATGTGGCCGGCACCGCCACGACGATCAGCACTCTGAAATACCTCGCCGAACAGCTACCCCAGCAGCGGAAACGCCACCGGCAGCTTACGGAGGACGCCGAAGCCCTTGCCGTCGAGCAGCTCCGGCTACAAGGCGTGCAACAGAGCCTGGCGGATCTTGAGCGAGCCGTCGCGGTGGCCAACAAGACGCATGTAGACGCGGAAACGGCGTTCAAACGAGCCCAGGATCGGCAGCACAAGGCCGTCGAACGACTGAGGATCTGGCGCCGAGCCGCCGCAGACCTAGAGAAGGCACGCGCAGAACTCGCCACGACGGAAGAGGCTCTCGGCACCGCCATGGCCAAGGCAAGAGAAGCGGCGGGTATCGCAGGAGAGGCCGAGCACAACCGGAGCGAGAGCGAACAAACGCACCGCGCGCTGCTGAAGGCGAACGCCGCAGCGCACGCCGCCGCGGACCTCGAACCCGGCGCGCCATGCCTCATCTGTACTCGTCCCCTGCCTGCCGACTTCACCGCACCGATCGCACCCGACCTCACCGCCGCCGACGACGCCCACAAGAAAGCCCGAGTCCGGGCGGAGAAGACGGGTCGGGCGGCCGCCGTAGCGGCCGCCCGGGTGGAAACCCTGAAACGAGACAACCTGCCTGCCGCCCAGCAGAGCGTGACCACAGCCGAGAGCCTGCTCAGTGAAGCGCTCATCAGCCTTCAGGAAGTCGTTGGAGACGCCGACCTGTCGGAAACCGACGAGCAGATCCTCAAACTGGTGACCGATGACGCTGCCAAAGCGCAGCAGGACGTCGAGCGCGCCGGAAAGATTCGGGACGACACCCGCGATACCGTGACCGCCGCCAGAACCGAATTCGTCACCCTCTCAGAGGCCCACGCCAAGCGCATGTCTGCCCATCAGGAGCAGCGACGCGACAACGTCGCCTTGCGCCAATCGATCGACGAGGCGGCCAGCCGCCTACCCGCCCGCTTCACTCTCGCCACACCCCTGGACGTCGCGGAAGTCCAGCAACAGAAGGCAGCAGCCGAAGCCCATCAGCGACTTCTTCAGGAACTGGCCGGCCGACGGACCGGCGCCGAACAAGCGCTCGCCGGCCTGCGCTCGCGGAGCGCGGCGCTGGAGACGACCTACGCAAAGAAGATCACCAAGCCGGCGGCGACGCTGCGAGACAAGCTCTTGACCCTGGCGCAGCGGGTTAAGGACGCCGCAGGAGCATTCGGGCTCGAAGAACCGGCGGCCGCGCCCGCCGCGCACGTAGACCTCGACACGCAGGCGCACTGGGCTGCTGATCTTCTCGCTCAGGCAAAGGAACTCCTCGGCATCTGCGCCGTAAAAATCGACGAACAGCAGCGTGCCGAGAAGGCTGCCGGAGAGGCCATCGGCCTTGCCTGCCATTCGGCTGGTGCCGCCGGCGAAGAAGAACTTGAGCAGCAATACCTCGCCGCCCACGGTACGGTCCAGAACCTGAAAAGGCAGATCGAGCGCGCCCGGGAGGAACTCCCCGTGGTGAACGCGTTGCAGGAGCGGATTGATGCTGCGGCTGGCACAGTCGATGTTCTTGCACAACTGTCGGTAGTGCTGGCCGAGGGCAAGTTCATCGCTGACGCTGTCAGCCGGCGCCTCCAAGCGCTGCTTCACCAGGCAAGCGAGATCCTGCTCTCGATCTCCGGTGGCCGCTACAGGTTCGCGGCCGACTTCCGGATCATCGATATGGACACCATGGCTGCCCGAGATGTTAAGACGCTCTCCGGCGGCGAAACGTTTCTCGCCAGCCTCGCCCTGGCGCTCGCCGTAGTCGAACTCGCCAGCCGTGCGACCGGCCACGTCGAAGCGCTCTTCCTCGACGAGGGCTTCGGCACCCTTGACACCACCTTCCTGCGCGATGCCCTCAATACGCTGACCGACCACAGCACAACCGGCCGGCTGGTCACGGTGATCAGCCACATGCGTTCCATCACCGAGAACGCTGAACATGTACTAGTCGTGGAGAAGTCCCTGACAAGTAGTCACGCGCACTGGGCCGACGCCTCGGAACGAGAGAGGATCATCAACGATGACCTTGGTCGTGGCCTGCTTGAATAGGCCGACAGGGCGCCAAGCTGGCCGCGCAAAGGCTCCAGACCGAGATGATGCGCGAGTACCACGGTTGCGGGTGTCGCCTCTCGTGGCGACGCGGCAGTGTGATCTGGCTGAGCGGGGGAGGACTGTGTTATCGATGGCAATGCACAATCCTCCGGTGACCCGGAGCGCGCTGGTAGTAACCCTCGCGCGCGGTCAGCTATGCCGGCCACGGCGGTCCCGGGCACATGCCGTCGATCAGCCGAGGCCTGAGGACCCAGCTCCAAGCGGCTCGCGGCCGGCGAGAACCGTAACCGCCGAGGCCACCGGCCTCTTGGAGGCGCCGACGATCACTTCAGCCCGCCCCGGCACCCGATCCGAGGGGGGCAACGGATGCACCAACTGGTGACCGAGATCGCAGAGCTGCCATTTGAGGAGCACGCTGCTGATTCCGCCGTGCTTGCGCTCTACCGGCAGGTGTTCGCCGTTCTGGCCCGCGACGCGAACCAGATGGTCGACGACCCGGCGCTCGTTCGCGTCGACGAGCTGATCCTGAACGCATTCGCGTCCGCGGGCCCGGCCGGCTTAACGGTGGAGCAGGTGATCGCTGCGTGCGGAGACACCTCGCCCGTCGCGGTCCGGCGCCGGTTCGAGGTGCTGCGCTCCTATCGAGCGGTTACCAAAGTCAACGAGCGACCGAACGAAATGTTCTACCAGGCGGCGTTCGCGCCGTACGTGATGCTGCTGTTCCTGCGCCGGCTGGCGCAGACCGGCGGCCTCGGCGAGCTGCACCAGATGCTGTCGATCGCCCGGCTCTCGATCGAGGACGCCGATACCACCCTCGAGCAGGCCCAAGCGCAGCTGCAGGACCTGGCGAACGTGTTCCGGCTGCTGGCGAACCCCATCATGCAGATGGCGAAGTCCGGGACGGTCGAATCGTTGCGAGCCTCGGCGCAGCCAATGCTCGGCAACAGCGAACTCATCGACAAGGCGACGGTCTTCCACAACCTGGCGACGGAGAAGTGGCCGCAGCTGTTGCCAGAGTGCACGCAGCTGCGGATGGCGTTGGCCGCGTATCGGGACGCGGTGAACGCCGCGGCGCGGCGACTGATCGACCGGGCCGGCCGAACCCGGGCGTTGGGGCTGTTGCCAGCGGAGAAGTGGCGCAGCTTCGCCCGCGACGCCACCGCCGTCGAGCTTGCGGCCGCGCTGGACGGGTTGCTGTTCGACGCGCCGAATCCGCACTTCACCGTTGACGACCTGCTCGACGCGGTCGAAGAAGGGTTGCGGACCGAGACGGGGCGGACACCGCCGCCTCGGCCGCGGATTGACGATGAACCAGGCGCTGAACAGGTCGGTGCCGATATGGAGGCGGAACTGCTTGCCACCCGGGCGGAGGAGCTGCTGGCCGGCCGCGACGAGGTCACCGTCGCCGAGCTGTTGGACACGGCCGGGGATTGGGCGGCCGGCCGTCGGGTGCTGTCGGACTTGACCGCGATCGGCTTGCGACCCGAGCTGCCTTACCTGCTGACCTGGGGGGACGGGCTGCGGATCAACGTGGTCGGAGACCTGACCTGGGTCACCGACGGCTGGTTCAGGCGCCGGACACCGGCGGAGGCGCCGGCGTGAACGAACACGACACCGCACTGTGGTGGGCGAAGATCCGCTCCGGCGGCCCGCAACAGGCACCCGCAGGCAGCCCATCCCCAGCAGGGATGCGGCGCCTGGTCGAGCCGGACGCCCAGTCAGTGTGGTTCCTGCCGAACCTGCCGCCAAGTGCTGCGCCGGAGGTCCTCGCCGAGTACCGACAGGAACCGGCGACGCTACAGGATTCGGCCGGCACGCTACGAGTGTTCGCCGCCTGCCTGCGCTGCTGCTGGCCGGACCCGGGCACCGACTTGTGGCCGGGCCAGCTGGCCGATCTTACTGACGTCGACCAAGTGCTACAGCAGCTCACCCCAGGCCGGGACCGGGCCAGCCGGCGCAAGCTGCTGTCCGCCAGCCTGCGCCGGCTGGAAGCGTCCCGGTGGGTGCTGCAGACGGCCGACCGGGTCCGGCTGGGGCCTCGCGTCACCGGGTGGGGGTCGCTGGAGCTGTCCACGCTCCGAGAACTGTGGCGGATGATCCCCGACCCCCAGCCGAAGTCTGATCCAGGCGGAGGGGAGGCGCCGTGAACCGCAACCAGAACCCGCTGTTCGACTCCGTCCTTGCGACCCTGACCGACCGGCAGCGCGAACACGTCGAAGCGGCGTACGCCCTGCTGGAGCACAGCCGCGAGCCCGTCCACCGGCAGGAACTGCACGCGTTGCAGGACCCGACCAGCCGGGACCGACTCGAGCAACTGCTGCGCCACACCGGCCGGGTCCTCGTCCAGGTCGACGGGCTGCGGTTCACCTCCGGATTCGACGACACAGTTGCCGCGCAGCTCACCGCCGCCGGCTGGCAGCCACTGACCACCGTCGAGCGAGCCGTGCTCGCTCTCGTGCTCATCTACTCGGTCGCGATCGCCCGCAGCGAGGAACGCCTCGCTCCCGACAACTGGACGAGCCCGTACCCGACCACCGAGGCCGACATCCTGAAGGCCAGCAAACTCCCGGCGGTCGCCGCAAAAGCCGCAGCGAGCAAACTCGTCGCCGCCGGGCTGCTCACCCGGGTCCGCGACCGCGCCGACGCCGAAGGTGGATACGTGCCCGGCCCGCAACTGTTGCGCCTGACCCCGGCCGCTCGGGCCCGGCTGCAGGAACAGTTGATCCTCGCCGCCGCCCCGAACCATCCGCTCGCCGCCGCAATCCGTGAACGCCGCAACCGCACCGCCAGCAGGGAGAACATTCGTTGACCGCAGCAGGTAACCCCGTCGACGACGGCGCCACCGACATCGTCGGACCGCGGGTCCTCGCCGGCATCCAAATGATCAATATCTCCCGGCTGTCGACCCACCCGGTCCCGATCACCTCCCGCGGCCTAATCACCATCGCCGGCCAAGGACCGTCGGACTCCAACGGCGCTGGAAAGTCGTCGTTCATCGCCGGCCTCAGCCTGCTACACGCCGACGAGCAGTGGCGGCTGCAATCCGGCGCGCAGGCAGCCGCCGAACTGCTGTTCACCGCCGAACTCGCCGGGCAGGAAGTCGTCCACGCGAACGCCGACCACGGCTACATCGTCGGCGTGTTCGTCCCGCCCACCGCCCGGGCGCTCGCCGAACTTGAGGCGGACGTGCTGACGGTGTGGCTGCGGATCAACCGGCAGGCACCCCACGTCGAACTGCGGTGGAAGCCGCAGCTGCACGTCGCGTACGGTGCCAGCGAAAACGACCGGGCCAGCAGCGCCGACGGCTTGTGGGACGAGTTGCCACGCAGCAACGGTCGTACCGACATCCGGGCGAACAAACTCGCCCGCACCCTGTATGGGCAGACGGTGCGATGCGTGTCGTTCCTGTCCACGTCGGTGCGAGCCAGCCCTACAGCGAACCTGCTGGCCCAGCCACTGAACGAGCTGACACCGGAGCGGATTTTCGATGCGATCGGTGCGCTGACCGGCCTGACCCGCGAGATCGACGACGAACAGGCGGCCCGGCAGAATCAGTACCAAGCCGCGCTCGCCGCGAACACCGCGAAGGAAGAGTACGAGCGGTGGGACGAGCGGGTCACTGTCACCGAAGACATGATCCGGGCCCGCGAAGCGGCCCGTACGGTAAAGGCCGACGCGCTCGACAGTTGGCGGTCGCGGTGCGCCCGCTACCTCGTCGACGGTGTGGCCACCGACGCGGAGCTGCGGCATGACATCGCTCAGCTCGAAGCCAAACGCAAAGAGCTCCAAGCAGCCATTGACGCTACCGACGTCAAAGTCGGTCAGCTTACCGACGACAAGGCGTTCGACGAGAGCTACCGGCAGCGGGTGAAGGCGTTCAACGACATCGACGCCGAGGTGAACAGTCTGCGGAAAGAGCAGACCGGTTACGTCGCCCAGATCGAGCTCCTCACGACACGTAGCCGCGCTTTACGGGAGAAGGCGGTCGCCGCGGACGGTCGGACCGTCGCCCAGGCCGAGCAAGAGGTGCGCGACGCCAACGCCGCAGTTGACCGCGCGCAACGCCGCAAAGGCATCACCGAACAAGCCGTCAAAGACGCCCGTAAGGGGCTGGCCGCCGCAGAACGCGGCGAGGACGTTGCGGTCGCCCAGGTGCAGGCGCTGCGCGCGGCTGGCTTCACCGAGGCCGTCCCGCTTGTCGACGTGGTCAGTCTCACCGACGAGCAGCGCCCTGGCTGGGAAGCACGGCTGCTGCCGTATCGGCATGCGGTCGTCGTCACCGATGCGACTGCCGCGCAGGCGGCGCTCACCGACGTTCCCGGCTCGCTGCTCGTCGAAGCTGACCCTGACGGATTCGCGGGTGGCCCAGACCTGCCAGCGGCGGCGAACGCGGCGGTGACCGTGGCCCGGTTCCTGACCGCTCTGCGGGTCCGTGCCGGCACCGGTGGACTGATCGACACGGCTGCTGGGGTGCATGGTATTGCCGGGTACGCAGAAGCCATGACCGGCCGCGCCGGCCGGATTCAGGCTGCCCGTGACGCCCTCACCGCCGCATCCGCTGACGACGGTGAAGCGGACGACAGCGTTCGGGACGCCCAGCGGGCCAAGAAGCGTGCTGACGGGCGGGTCGAGGGAGCCAAGGCGGCGCTCGAGGTCGACGAGATCGACTCCCAGGTCAGGAAGTTACGGAAGAAGAACGCGAAGATCGATGAGGAGCTGGACCAACTCGCTGCCCCACATGCCCATGCCAAGAAGGCTTACCTGACGGCGCTCTCGGAGAAGAGCGGCCGCGACGAGCGGATTGCCGCCGCGAAAGCGGAGAAGGAACGGTTGAGCCGGGACCTGCAGCAGAACCAGGACCAGTGGCAGGCGAAAATCGACGCGTGGGCGGAGTTGGACCTGCCACGTCGGCAGGAAGCGTGGGCGGGCACCTCCGCGTCCGCGGAACAGCACCTGCTCACCCTCACCGAAACGGAGCAGAAACGCAGTGTCGCCGAATGGGACGACCTGTGCGCAGCGCAGACCGACCGGCTGCAGCAGGCATGTTTCCCGCCGGGCACCCCCGAGGAGCAGCTGCCCGAGGAGCTGAAAGTCGTCGACCAGCAGCGCCGCGACCGCCGGCTCAGCGCCTACATCCGGCTCATCCCGCAGGTACTGCGGATCATCGGCCAGCACCTCGACGACCTTGAAAGCATCGACCGGCAGCAACTCGACGAGATTAGCGCCGAACGAGAACGACTCACCGGGACACTGCAGAGCGCCGAAGACCACCTGAAGGAGGCCCAACTCGCGGCGACCGCAGTGCGAGCCACCCTCGCGAAGGCCATCAAAGCCAAGCTGAAGCAGGTTTCTGACGAGTTCGACGCCCTCGACCAGGCGTACGGCGGGTACGGCGGCGCCCTCGACTTCCCCGAACCAGAATCACCAGCAGACCCGCAGAAGCCTTGGCAGTGGGCGATCACCCCACGGTGGCGACGCGGCGAAGGGAAACCACTGTCGTCGTACCAGCTGCGCGGCAACACCGCCCAGATGGACGACAAAGCCGTCAAACTCGTCTGCGCGGCCGCGCTTGCCGGCTCGCAGGACCGGCCGCTGCTGCTCGTCCTCGACGAACTCGGACGCAACCTCGGCTCTGCGCACCGCCGTGACGCGGTCGCCCTGTTCGAGAACATCGGCCGGGACCGGGCGATCAGCGTCGTCGGCGCCCTGCAGGACGACATGGAACGGTACGCCGTCGGCTCCTCCAGCCTGTACATCAAGCTACGGCGAACCTCGGACGCATACGCCTACAACCAGCCACCCGTCGTCGTCGGCAGCGAGTCCGAAACAGCCCGCGTCGAGCTGCTCACCATGTGGATGACCTCCTACCGCGGGAAGACACAAGCGTGACGATCCCAGGCGGCTCCGCATCCGACAACGCCGTCCCGGACGCAGAACCGGATCGTGAAATCGTGCTGACCTGGGTCACCGACTATCCCGGACTGGTCGTGTACGCGCCGCTACCAGCCAGTGGTCGGTATCCACGCGACCGGAACGGCGACCCGTACTATCGCAGCGTGCGGCTGCAGGCCGAAAACCCCGGTCAGCCGCCGCGCCGGCCCGCCGGCCTGCTTTCCGACACCGACTGGGCGTGGATAACCCGCAGCGAACACGCCTGGCGGCAGGTCGCCGACAAGTTCGGCGCCCAAGCCGAGACGATCGTGTTCGCCCTCGCCCGGGCCGGGTGCGTCACCATCGGCTACGACCTGAAAGGCAGCCGGCCAACATCGAGCCCGAAACGGGTGTACCCCCACCCCGACCTCTCCGCCGCAGAGAAAAACCGCCGTGCAGTCCGCCGCGACCAGCGGTCCACCCTGCAGTCGCGCGCCGCCGAACTCGCTGCCGACCTGCGCGATGAGTGGCCCGGCGTTGCCCAAGCCCTGCACACCACCGACCACCCGGACCGGCTCGGCTGGGCAGTCAACGCCGCAACCGATCTGACCGCCGGCGTCGTCCACAACTCCGTCCGCGCGTTCGTGCAAACACACGCGGGAAGCACCAAAGCCCGCGACGACGTTCAACGGCTGCTGACCGAGCTCGGATTCGAACCCGAAGCCCTCGCTGCACTCGGCCTGTCCCGCAGCCCATACATCGGCATCGGCGGCCCGGTCCGGCTGTGCGTCTCTGATACCGTCATCGACCTTTCCTCGCTGCCTGGCCCGCATGACATCCGGCTCAGCCCTCAGCACACGGTCTCCATCGACGTATGCCGTGGGGCGGGGCCGCTTCTGATCATCGAAAACCGGCAGGCCGCCGAAACGCTATGCGACATCGACGCGGGCGTGCCGGTCATTTGGTGCCACGGCCAGCCACCAGAGCCGGTCCTCAACCTGATTGCCGAAGCAGCAGCGCAGGCCTCGTCAACATTGATCTGCACCGACGCCGACCTTGGCGGAGTGCGTATCGCCGCGAGAATCCACGACCGCCTTGCCGCAGGGTTAACAGTCCACGTCGTCGACGTCGGTGCTGCAGGGCACCGACCCGGCCGAGTGTTTTCTGCGCACAGCCGGGCCTATCTGCAACCGTTCGCGAACCGTAATGATCAGATCGGAGCCTTCGCCCTCAACTGCCTGGATCGTGGCTACGCCATCGAACAGGAGGCGACAGTCAAAGCAGCGATGACCGAAGCGCTGGACAGAATTCGACAAGACTGATGGTGGCGAGGCCCGCCTACGCGCGGTCGGTCACAACGAACGAGGTTCTTGTGAGGCGCTCGTCCGCTGGCGTCTTCGCCCATGCATTGATCATCGCCTCGTCGTCGGTGACATCGAGGAGGCGGACAGCCTCCGACCTGGGAGTCGTTGGAGGAGCACAATCCAGCAGCCGGTCAAGGTCAGGGGCAGCTGTGCCGCCTTCGCCCCAGAGGTAGATGCGGAACGGTCCAGCCCCCAAATCTGAGTGCCGCACACAGGACCTCGAGACGTCGCAGCCGGGTCTGGCCGGGTGCGCGACCTCGCCCGAGGGCTCGTGGGCCCGGGATCACACGGTTGCATGTCCGGCCAGCCAGGTGTCCGAAGATCACCAACACGAGTTGGCAAAAGCACTCTGCAGATCGGCCCTCTCGACCACCGCAGCCGCCGGCCAGACCGAGTCCGACGCCCGTCGGGCCGGGGCCGGCTCCCGCTACAGCGGCCGAACCCACCCCGTGCGGCCGGCGCAACGCCGCTAGCTGCCTGCCTTTGGCGCCGACGTACGCGCAGCAGCCAGCTGGTCCGATTGCCCATCAATAGCCACAGCCGCTACCGGCGAGCCAGTTCGGGCAGCTCGACCGGCCGGAATCCTGTCAACGCCGCCTGAATCCTGACCATCGTGCTCCGGGCGGGTTCCAGTACCTGTCGCAACACACCTGATCATGTGAGGCGTGTTGATGGGACGACGAGGGCGTAAGCGCCGACTCGAGTTGGAGACGGAGTACTGGCGGCTGCTGCAGTCTGGCGTGGGGACGTTCGAGGCGTGCCGTCTCGTCGGGATCGGTCGTAAGACCGGCTATCGGTGGCGTGCTGAGAACGGCGGTGTGCCACCGGCCTGGTTGGCGGGACGACGTCCGGTCGGGCCGGTACCTGTCGCTGTTGGAGCGGCAGCGGATCGCCACGCTGCCGCCGGCAGGGCTTGACGATCCGGGCGATCGCGGAGCAGGTGGGCCGCTCACCGTCGACGGTGAGCCGGGAGCTGCGCCGCAACGTGCGTCCGCACGACCGCGGCGGCTACGACGGCGACCTGGCCCACGCGCGGGCCCGGCAGCGGGCCCGACGGCCGCGGGGTGGACGGCTGCTCGCCGACGCCGGCCTGCGCGCCGTTGTCCAGGCCAAGCTCGAAGAGGACTGGAGCCCGCAGCAGATTTCCGCGTGGCTTCGGCGGGCCTATCCCGACCGGCGGTCGTGGCATGTCTGCCATGAGACGATCTACCAGGCGCTTTACTGCGCCGGCAAGAGCGGGCTCAGCCGCCAGCTCACCCGCCGGCTGCGCACCGCCCGGCCGCTGAGGAAGCGGCGGCGCCGCCCGGATCAGCGTCGCTGCCGGTTCGTCGCTCCCGGGCTGCTGATCGAGCACCGACCGGCGGCCGCTCTGGGCCGTACTCGTGTGGGTGACTGGGAGGGCGACCTCATCGTCGGCCGGCAGAACCAGTCCGCCATCGCCACCCTGGTTGACCGCACCAGCCGCTACCTGCGACTGGTCCACCTACCCGTCGACCGCACCGCCGAGGCCGTCCGTGACGCACTGCTCGCGATGCTGGCAGAACTACCGGAGTCGGTGCGCCTCACCCTTACGTGGGACCAGGGCGCGGAAATGGCCTACCACCAGCAGATCGCTCCGCTGCTGCGCGACGGGGTGTTCTTCGCCCATCCCGGGCGGCCCTGGCAGCGCGGCACGAACGAGAACACCAACGGGCTGCTGCGCCAGTACTTCCCCAAGCGCACCGACCTGTCTCAGCACACGGCAGCCGATCTCCGTGCTGTCGAGCAGCGCCTCAACAGCCGGCCCCGCAAGATCCTCGGCTGGCGCACCCCAGCCGACGTCTTCCACAACGCTCTGGCACGCTAAAGATCATCGCCGTTGCGACGACTACTCGAATCCGCCCTGGAACCCGCCCGGAACCACGTGGTCAGTTTTCAGGCGGAGCCGACAGAATCCTTGCGCTACACCCAGGCCCAGCCGACAGTCGTCGCCGAAGTTGACGTCGACACCGCCTACGAGCACCACCGATGGCGCCACCGCGTCCGCTCCCTGTGTGTCCACCAGGAGTGTCGGTCGATGACCTGCTCCTCGCCGACGGGGCGGCCATTTCGGCAACTCGCGAACGGGCCCGAGTGCGGTGCACCGCTGGCCCGGCGACTGGCTGGAGGATGCGGCGCACCTACCACGAGGAGACTTGTCGTAGGCCACTCCTACACTTCGGTCAAGATGACAGCGGTTCCTTGCGGCCCGGTGGGCAGCGTGTGGAGGGAGACCCACATCGAGGAGCAAGAGCGTTCGCCCGTCGGCCGGTGTCCGAACTGCAACAATCGAGTGCGCCTCACATCGGAGGGACACCCACATCGATGCCGTCGGGCATCGTGCCGTCACCTGCCAATCGCTGCATGCACGTTCGGCGGCTGTGAGCGCCCAAGGGAGACTGCCACACTCTGCACCGGACACAACAACCAGAAGAACAAGGGTAGGCCTCTTGCGCCGCTGCGGAACAAGCGTCCTGACATGTCGCTGCGCAAGCGCGATGAGAGTGGTCGGAAGCACTGCGTAAGCTGTCAACTTTGGTTGGATGAGCTCTTGTTTTCGAAGAGGTCGGCCTCTTCTGATGGTCTTGATGTCGAGTGCCGACCTTGCCGTGCGCTTCGCACCTTAACAAGGAAGTACAGCATCTCGGTTGAGCAGTACAGGCAGATGCTTGCCGGCCAGGGTGGTGCGTGCGCCATCTGCGGGGAGATCCCGACCGGCGGGCTTGGCCTGGTCGTCGACCATCAACACTCGTGCTGCTCCGGCAAGAGCAATTCCTGCGGCAGTTGCGTCCGCGGGTTGCTCTGCCTATCGTGCAACGCCGCCATCGGGATGTTCAACGAAGACGTGGAACTGCTCCGCCGGGCTGCCGCCTACATTGCGGGGATCCGAAGCTCTCGGAGGTTGGGGTGAGTGAGCTTGGTTGCGCGCTTGACACCTGCACCGCTCCGCAGCGGTCTCTCGGGCTGTGCCATAGGCACTACACTCGATGGTACGCGATCGGCGACCCGCTGTGGGACGGCGACGACTGCACTAACTGCGGCCGGCGGCGCGCACGAACAACCGAAGGCGAGCTGCGGCGCTGCCGTTTCTGCCCCGAGATTCAGCGGCCAAAATGCAGCTTCCCGGGCTGTGTGCGGCCGATCCGGTGGAATTCGCTTTGCAACGGGCACGCGCAGCAGCAACGCAAACGGGCAGGTACCGGACGCCCGATGGAACCACTCCGCCCCCAGCGGCGCTCAAAGACTGCGGTTGCGATTCGCGACGGGCTGGGCCGCAGGCAATGCAGTATGTGTAAGGCATGGAAGCCTGAATCAGACTTCGGACCATCGAAGCTGATGTCCGACAGGCTGGATCCGCGGTGTCGCGCATGCGTCAACCGCCGGAATGTCGAGCTGATGTACAACCTGGCACCCGGCGAGTACGACCGCCTGTTAGAGAACCAGGGAGACGCTTGCGCGATCTGCCGCAGGCCCTTTGACGATGGCCGACGGCCGGTGGTCGACCACGACCACTCTTGCTGCCCCCACAAGCCCAAGAATGCTTGCGGGCGATGCGTGCGAGCCGTGCTCTGCGGCACGTGTAACTCAGGCCTCGGGATGCTTCGTGAGGACGCTCGGATCATCCGCCGGGCGATCACGTATCTGTCTGCGTCAGCCGACAACGGTGCCGCACCATGATCGCAGGTACCACCCGAGTTGTGGCCCTGCATGGCCCATAGTTCGCACTCGAAAGGTCCTGGCGCTACAGGCCGGTGAACCGGGCGACGACCGGGGGAGTCATCCGGGACGATGACCACCTCCCGGCTGCGGGTGGAGGCGCCTCGGCGGCGGCGTGGCCGCACGACGGCACCCGACTTTAACCCCGGAAAGATTGCCGATCGGGGCATGCCGCCGTCGACCGAGTCGCGCCATGGATCGTCGGCGTTCGACTGTCTCTTCATGTGGCCGGGTCAGCATCGGCGTACCTCCGAACGATGCCCGCTCGGTCATCCAAACGCTGACCAACACTTGCCCGCTATTCGCTAGGCCAGCCACCTTCCAGGCCTTGGGCGTAGGCGAGCAGGCTGAAGTAGGGGCTCCGGGTGGTTGACCAGTTCCACGGTGCGCCTTTCGGTTTGGAGCGGTGGTTGGCGCATGTCAGGAGGAGGTGGTGCTTCGCCCGTGAGACTGCCACGAAATAGTTGGCACGCTCGTCTTCGTAGTCGCCCCAGAACATTTCTTTCTCCACCGCAGGTATAACAACGGCCTCGAACTCAAGGCCTTTGGACTTGTGAATGGTCATGATTTTTACCCCGCCGTCCTCGCCGAGCCGCTCAACGGTTGCCGCGAGGTCGCCGCCTGATAAGAACATGGTTTCTCGAAGCCGACGGGTCAGTTCTGTGCTGAGTTGGCTCAGTCTCGCTTCGTCATAGAGGGAGCTCAGTGTCGCAAGCACGCTCGGGCCGATCATGCTTACAAGTCCACTAACAAGTTCGCCGATGACCTCTGGGTCAGCGATCCGCTGCAACGCAAGGGCTCTCGCAGCCTTAAGGTGCTCGTTCCAAGCGTGGTGGCGTCGAAAGGTGCGCTCCTCATCTTCGCCTTCCAAGAGGCCGCTGGCGTTGATGGATTCGTATGCTGCGGCATTCTGGTTGCTCGTGGCGAGTTTCAGGAATGCCAGCAGGACTTTGGAGAATGGTTCAGCTAGCAAGTCTTGAAGCTGCTGGTCGTTTCGGTAGGGCACGCCAGCTCGATCGAGCTGCGTATGGAGCGGCTGACAATATAAATCTGACTGTTTCGCGAAGAGAACAGCTATCCGGCTCGCTGGTATGCCGGTACTAATACGTTGCTGTATCCATTCAGCCAAGTGGACGGCCTCATCCTCGGCCGTATCGAAGCCGAGAAGGTCGATCGTTCCTTCTTCACCTTCAATGCTGCCTTCCGGCACCGCAGCGATCGGGTCCATGTCGATGACCATCCGGTTCTGAAGCCGTCGGAGGCGGGGTGCTGAGCGGCGGTTCTGGTAAAGGTTGAGTGGCATCGCCGCAAAATCAGACGCGAATGTGTTGAAGATCCCCTCAAGTGCTCCGGCCCAGACCATGATTCGCTGTTTAGTGTCACCGACGGCCGTCAGTTGGATGGGCGTACCCATAAAAGCTTTCGTGATCAGGGAATATTGGTTGTTCGTGCAGTCCTGAAATTCGTCTAAGAAGACGTGGCTGTACGTCTCACGTAGTGCACGCAAGACGGCTTCGCTGTTGTCAAGGACCTCGTTGGCCAAGGGCAGGAAGTCGTTATACGTAATCTGCTTGTGTTTGATCCGGTCTGGCCCGACCGTGAATTCTGGATCGAGAGCGTTGATGCCCGAGAGGGCGAGCCGAAAGCGCCGTATAAGCGTCATAGAGAATGCGTGAAAAGTGTAGCTGTCGAAACGCCGTGCCAGTTCGCGTCTGACTCGCAACCGTACTCTGTGGCGTAGGTTGGCGGCGGCGTCGACCTTGAAGGATATGGCGAGGATCCTCTTGGGGAGCGGACATTGTCCGGTCTCGAGGAGGAAGCTTGCCCGTTGGGCAAGCAGTTCGGATTTTCCTGTACCCGGGCCAGCGGTGACGGCTATACTTCGGTCGGTGATCCTGCAGGCGATGTCCGCGTTGGTTTCTAGCTCGATTCCAGGCGATGGCGTCCATTCCGCCGGCGTCATTCGGGAAGCCCCCGAAGCTTAGCGTCGACTGCGCAAATCAAGCGCTTGATGCTGTCAGGCATGCCGGCTTCAAGCTCGGCGTCGGCGAGCTTTGATAAGGCCGATAAGTGCTCGGCGGGCTTGCTTCCGTTGATAAAGAGTCGCTGATAGTTGGCGAACCGGCTAGCTTCATCCGCAGTGTACTGGTTTTCGAGTCTCCGCGCCCTGCCGAGGACTGCTTTCAGGGTGTCGTCATCTGGCGGGGCCACGGCAGTCTGATCGAGGCCGTAGGCATCTGGGAAGGCCGACAGCATCGCGAAATCGAGGTCGAGCGGCGTGGAGTAGAAGACGCCGTAACCCTCCAAGGTGGCGATCTCCGTGCTTCCTTGATCGCGGATCAGGTGTGCCGGGTCGTCCCATTTGGGCAGCAAATCAATCTTGGCATTCGTGATCGTGCTGGAGGTCTCCGGAGCCGCGTGCTCCAGCAGCTGTGTGTAGGCGTATCTTAGGCGGCCCCAGCCTGCTTGGTGCCGACCGACATCCAAGTCCAGCAGCGTGACGTGTGGGATGCCCAGGCGGTTCAGCAGCCGCCAGAAGTGGTTCACGTGCCTGCCACCGAGCGGGACAACGGAGATGGAGTTGAGATCGGTGGTGAGTCCCGCCGCTTCGAGAAGTCGTGGGATGACAATCTGCTCACTGTCACCTTCGCCCATAATGACCAAACGCGCGAAGTAAAGTTCCGGGAATGCTTCGACAGCTTCCCGGACGAACTTGTGGGCCTCGTGACTCTTCGGTGGCAGCTCAATTGTCGAGATAACGGTACGGCGGTCTTCATTGAGGCGCAGGTGCCTGATGGAGCTTGGAATGACCCTGCGCACCACCGAGGGCGAGTGGGTTGCCACAACGACTTGTGCGTCTGGTTGGGACGCGAATTCAGTTAGCAATTTGGTGACTCGTCCGAGGTAGTGCGGCGAGAGGCTGTTCTCCGGCTCCTCCAGCGCTATCAGCGTGAACGATGCTGGCCGCAGCTTTGCGGCGTCGACGTACTGCGTCTGCCCCGCACGAACCTCACGCCCGATCCGGTGGAGCGTTATAACCAACGTCAGGTAGAGCAGGGATTGTTGTCCATCGCTGAGCCGGGTCCAGTCCACCGCGCCTCCGCCCGGCGCAGGGTCGAATGTGATGTTGAAATGCCGCAGAACGCTGTCGATATCCGCCCTCGTGAATTCGGTCTGCGGTGTCTGAAAGTAGGCCCCGGTATGAAGCTGTGCCCACGTCTGCGTCATGTGGGTGCCGAATGCAGTCAATGCGACGTTGGAGCCAAGGCAATCGCTCATCTGCTGGCCCAAGTCCTCGATGACGGCATGTTGTGCACTCCAGTCGATCGAGCGCATGAGTTTTCCCAACATCGCCCCGCTGGTATAGGCGATGTGATCGGCTGGATCTCGCCGTGCTGGTAAGTAGTGCACCTGAATCAGATTCCGGTCGTACTTTCCCATCTGACTGACGGTCACGGGTTCATCGGTGGCCGGATCCACACTCGTCACGAACTCAAGTCGTTCGTCGATCTCGTTCACCTCATCAATCGTGGCAGTGAGACGGATCCGGGTCGTGGGCACCTCGCCCGCCCCTTGGAGCTGCATATGGTGGAAGAAGTCCGGCACGGCAAGCTTCTCAGCTGTGTCATCGCCCAACTCAGGGAACGAGAACTCCACCTCGATCCACAGTTCGCGCTCGGCGACGGCCTCGCTTGTCCCGATCGCTGCGTGGAAGTCGCCGGGTCGGATTCTGCGCATGGGGAGCTCGGCCGCGAACATCCTTGCGAGCGCCGTGAGTACGCTCGTCTTGCCAGAGCCGTTTGGCCCGAGCAGGTAGCTGATCTCATCGATCTCGAGCATGGTGGGCTCGGGCCCGAAGCATTGAAAGTTCTTTACCCGAAGCTTGGTCAGGCGCACGGTAGTCCCAACTTCTACTCAACGGTGATCCGAAGGCGATTGACTTACTAGGAGGGGCGCAAGCGCCACGCCGATACACACTCGTTCGCTGGTACGCCCGCCGCTGGTCGAGGCGATGCGTCTTTTCGCTGTGGCGTGGCCCGACTTCCTCCAGCACGGCGTGGATTGCGAGCTAACCACGGAGCTGGCTGGGAGGTGAGCTGACCGAGGGCTTGACCGGCGGGCAGGACTGGCAAAACCCCTGCTCGTCGCCCGGTTGATCGGAATGCAGGAACACAACGGCGAGCAGGTCGCGGGCGGTCGGTGCGTCGCGTACAAGGACGCGATCGTGCTGCCATCATCGTGTCGTGCAGATCAAGCGCTTCCGCACGCTCGGCATGAGTGCCCATTCTGGTCAGCGACAGTATGAGGTCCTGCAGGTAGCCGAATCCCGAGTCGTCAACCAGGTCGCCGTGGACCAGCTCATGCACCATCACCGCTTGATGCCGCTGCGCGTTCATCGAGCCGTCGATAGCGATGAAGGAACCACCGCCGATGTGGTGCCCACCATGGTAGACCCGGCCCAACTCGGCGTGAAACTCCGACTGCATCGTGCGCCTCCCCGCCGGGCCCGTGACGGCTGAACAGGAACCCCCGGGAGTATTCCAACGCTCGGATCCCGAGGGTCCTGCCCACTCAGTCTGCGTTCATGTCTGATATCCGACAGCGCGGTAGTCGGGGTCTGCGATGCTGGGGAGCGATGGCGATCTGGCATCATCATCCAGATGCTATAACGAGTATCGTTCACTTTCCTTCCGTAGGCTGTCCACAATCTGTCGCGGCATCGAACCCAGTTCGCCGATTGGCTTCCAGTCTTCCTGTATCACGTGCTCGACGCGGTCGAAGCTAACTCCCCAGCGTTCGATCGCAGCAGCGATTGTTGCGATTAGTCGACCCGTGACCATCTCCGGCACCTCAGTAAGAAGTGGACCAGCCAGATGAAGCGACGTGGCTGAATGGTCTATCGCGGAGGGGGCAAAACGCATATCGAGCAAACGCAAAACTTGTAACATCTCTGCACCTAATTGGCCCGCGGAGTACTCTCGCCACAACTCGGCACACAGGTCGAGGAAAACTCGTCCCTTAAGCGTCGCCCTTGCGAGGGTCGCGCCTCCTCCGAACTGGGACAAGAAGCCGCATCCGAAGAGCCGGAGTAGACGCTCCCGTATTGGTCCTTGGGAAACGCCAAACCGATCCGCAAGGTCACGCGGTCGGATATCCGGGATGTGAGCTGTAGAGATATAGCATAACATCGCGAGATGGAGACCGGGTAGACCGCTGGTCCGGACGAAGAACCGTACATCTTCGGAGGTAAGGTTGCCGAAAACCACATTCATGAGGATGTCGCGGCTAACCTTCTCCATGAGGAGATGCTCAATAAGTTGCCGCTGAGCTTCGTCGTCAGCATCGAAATCTTGAGGCACCCAAAAGACCCTAAGCCGGTGCGGAGCCACAGGGGCGTTGCTTAGCCGAAAATCCCTCATCGCTTCCGAAAGGAGGCGGTGAGCTTGAATGGTGTCCTTGGCGACGTACACACATATTTCCGCGTTTGCGTCAAGTAGCATCGTGCGCACATCTTTATCAATCCCGGCCGGGTGACTCCAGAGAGTCTGACCGACGAGCGGACGAGACCAGTCGCGCAGAAGCTCGCAGGCGAAGTCAAACTTTCGGCGCTCCGCCTCCACATAGGCATACAAATTTGTTTGCGACAACCGATTGAGTATGTCCGTAACGCATTCGGATAGGAATTGGTGCTCTGCAGACTCCGCCACCAGCACATCATATAGGTAATAGGGGTAGGGGTCCACTGCCGTTGGCCGCGATGAAAGCAGAACGCGCGAAGGCCAAGCGTTCCGATCAGGCGGTCGGGTGACGGTCGGGCAGTTCTGCGTTCATCGCGAGAGAGATCGGCTTTGTCGAATGCTCAGCCAGGTCCATCGGTCGGCGACCTCTGGTGTGCGGATCTTCGGTCGGGTCCGGCCGAGGGTCTTTTTGAACAGCCGGAACGTGTGCTCCAGGTCGAAGCGGCGCAGGAGCCACTGCCACCAGCGGTTCACATCGAGGGCGCTGGCGCCGACCGTCGAGCACCACAGCCATGCGGGCTTGATGTCACGGTCACCGGGTAGGTGATCGACCTGCAGCCGGATCAGGGTGCCGTCGATGACGGGAGGTGCCCATCGTGGTCGATCCAGCAGGTGCGGCGGGTCAACCGTGGAGGTGCAGCCGGTCCCAGCTGCAGGCGTTGGCGGTGCCGTAGCGGCTGGTCTCGGTGGTGGTGTGGTGCTGCGGCGCCGGCCAGGTGAGCCGGGTGTCCAGGCGGAATTCGGGTCCCGTGTTTGGGTGGGCGGCCGGTGCTGCCGGGCAGTCGGGGGTGGCTTCGGTTGTTGTAGTAGCCGGTCGGTGCGCGGGCGGCCCAGCAGCCGCATCGGCAGATTCGCTAGGACGAACGCCAGGCGGGTGATGTCGTAGCCGGTGTCTGCGACGATCAGAACTTCAGGATCACCGTCGCGCCAGTGCCCCGCGGTGATGAGGCGGTTGACGACGTCGCGTAGCTGGTCGGCGGTCACGGCAGTGGCGTCGTCGGTCGGGCCGAGGTGCACCACGTCCAGGATCGCGGTCCACGAGGTGCGGCCGGACTCCAGCGCGGCGACGAACGAGTACGGCCAGCGGGATCATCTGGGCCTGACACTTCGCCCGGCCGTAGACGTGGCAGAACAGCCGGTCCGCCGAGGTGGAAGCGTCCGGCGCAGCCGTTACTGACGTCGACCGCCAGGACGATCTGACCGTCCGCGGTCCTCGGCAGCGGCAGGCCGGCCAGCGTGGTGCGGAGCTGGCCGATGGCGATGCGGCAGCTGTTCAACCCGTCGTACAAGGCGCCGTGACCACGCCGGTGCTCCGCCGCAAGCGACAGGTCGACCAGGCTGTGCACCAGCCAGTCGGTGCACAGGACCGTCGGTCAGCTCGAACAACGCATCCGCCGGTCCGGTCAAACACCGGGAGAGGCCTTGCCGGAAGGCCGCCAGCACCGCCGCCGGACCGGCCACCGGCTCTGCCTCAGCGGGCGTGTCGGGCAAACCCCAAACCGCCCAGGTAGTCCACAATCGTGGCCACGGCCACCGCCTGATCTTCGCGTCCTTGCAGGAAACCGAAGGATCATGAGACGGTGGCCGTCCTCCGTCCAGCAGGACGCGCCAATGAGCCATTTCGTCACGGAAGTGCGGGACGTGGCGGGGCATCCCGGCCGTCACGGCGCCGGCGAGCCGGCCCACTAGTCGTTGGCTGGCATCCTGATCGGCCAGCCGGCCGGCGCGGAGCACCTGGTCCAGGGTCGGATTGGCGGCCAGTGCCTGCAGCCTGGTACGGCTCGCCGCCGAGATCGTGTTCGGCAGACGACGCAGCAGCTCGGCCGCCAAGGGCTGGATGTCGTCCCGCCTCACTTTGGAGCTGCATCAGCAGCGCTCCGGCCACGGGCTCACGGTACGGCGCCCTCCTGGCCAGCGTCCGCAAGCTGCGGTTCGGGCACTTCACCGACACCGACATGCCGCGTCTGGTGACGATCCTCCAGGAGCTGACCTTCGACTCGACCCGCTCAGTACGCCCCAGTCGGCTCCCGTCATCTCGCCGGGAGAAAGGGCACGGTCGAGGAGTTCATAGAGGCGGCTCTGATCGTCTTGCCGGCCAGGCGTGACGTCGAGGGTCAGCCCCTCGCTGCGGCGCATCGCGTCACTCACCACGACGAACGACTCAGGAGGCACACCCAACAGCTGTTCATATCGGCGGAGAACTCCCCGGCTGGCTGTCGTCGTACCCTGCTCCCACCGGGTGATCTGCGACGGGGCAAGGCCCGCTTCTGCGCTTAATCGAAAGACGCGAGCGAAGTTGCGGGCCAGATGGAAGTCAGCGTTCCCGGCGAAACGCCGGTTGCTGCGCAGCACCCAGCCCACATAGCCGGATCCGCTGGTCGCAGACATGCTTCCACCGTCCACGATGCGCGTGATCGACTCAACCCGTCACCCCCTGTCGCAAATCTGTCGCCAACGCCCATTGATGAAAGTTCCTCCCTGCTCAACTGTCCTCTGCAGGGCGAGTCAGCCCTCGTCTTGATCGCTGCCGGCTGGCGCCGCCGGCAGGGTCGTATAGGCGGTCTGATCATGGCTTGTAGGTCGTCAGCCAGACGGATCTTCGTTCCCATCCGAAGCCCGGCCGCCCTACCTCCAGCGGCCGGGACACCACGACAACTGCGACCGCCCGGCGCGGGTGGCCGACTGCTGCGGTCCACCGCCTTCTTCGACGGCCACGGCGCCACCCATTCGATCATCGTCCTCACGACGTGGCTAACGCTCGGCGTACTGCTGTGTCTTGCAAGTAGCCTGCGCCCACGACGCCCGGTCGCCGACCTAAGGACCACAACCCCGCAGCCAGCCGGACAGGCGACCGGATGAGGTGCAGCGGTGGGGTCACTCGCACCGCACTGCTCAATGGCCTGCTAGGCCATGGCGAGCGCGCGAAGCACGACGAACTGGGGGCCGCTGGCGTCCCCGTCCGAAGCCGTCCGGGTACAGGAGGCCGCTATGTGACCCGCCGCGCCTCCCCGGCGCCAGTACCCGGCGGGGGAGTGCCGCGGTCCTGCTCCCGCCACTGGCCGGCGGTGTCGGCGCGCAGCAGGCGATCAACCATCTCCAGGGCCTGTGGCTCCGAGTCGAACTCCCAGCGCAGCACCTTCCCGGACTCCGTGTCCCCGGCCCGGGCCATCACCGTCCAGCGCGTCTCGCGGACCAGCCACACGTCGCGCCGGGTCAGGCGCCCCCAGGCACCGTTCCACCAGCGCCGTATCACTTCCTGCACGCCTGCGATCGTACATACGTTCGATCGGGCAGACGCCTCGGATGGCGAGCGAGTCTCGCGCGCCCGTAGCGAAGGGTTACTCGCAGCGGTCCTCCGCGCCTCGGCCGTAGGGCTCGCAGCAGTCCGGGCGGTGCCGATACACCCGAAGATCACGTCCGCCACGGCGGACGAACTCCGCTGTGATCTCGTACAAGCAGGCCCGCCACACGACGGTCTCCCCGCCGCCCGGCACTGCCTGGCCGTCACCCGGCCCACCGCGCAGCAGCACCTCCACCTCTCCGACCGTAGGTGATCGGCGACGGGCCGGTGACGAAGGCTTCGTAGTGGTTGCCCTTGCGGTCATAGCGGCGGACGAGTCGCCGGTACCGCATGAGCCAGGACATGCACGACTCGACGATCCACCGGTGGCGGGCCAGGCGGGTGGAGGCCTCGACCTTTCGCGCGATCCGTACCGCGATGCCGCGGCGTCGCACCTCGGCGCGCAGGTCATGGCTGTCGTAGGCCTTCTCGGCGGCCGGCCGCCACCGGCGGCGTCCGGCTGGGGTGTGGAACGCAGGAACGCTGTCGAGCATCGGGAGCAGGAGCTGGCTGTCGTGGACGTTCGCGGCGGTGACCACGACGGCCAGGGGCAGTCCGGTCCGGTCGCAGACGACATGGATCTTGCTGCCTGGTTTGCCCCGGTTGACCGGGTTCGGGCCGGTCAAATCGCCCCGTGGGGCGCTCCAGGCGCTCTCGACATGCCGTCTCCATACTGCGGGAAGCGGCGGGAGGGCGTGCCGCACAAGCAGTGGACGCACGACTCTGAACGCCATGCGGCTGTTTACGGATGAATGCCGCGCGACGTGGCGGTCGGCAGCGACCGCCTCGTGAGGTCCAACGGAAGAACTCACGCTCTTGGCCCTCAGGCCAGGAGCACTGGTCGACCTTCTCGCTGTGCGACTAGACCGCTTGAGAGGCTCGACATGACGCTGTCGTCGGCACCTTGCGCTGCTGCCGGCGTTCGGGGAGGCATCCTCAGCTTGAGGCCTGCTCGACGCCGGCTCGTTCGCGCGCAGCGAGGATGTCCGGGACGTGCGTCTCGGCCCACTGTCGTACGGCACGCAGCGGAACCAGCAGGGAACGGCCGAGCTCGGTCAAGGCGTATTCGACGTGCGGCGGGTTGCCGCCCAGGTCGGTACGGGCGAGCAGGCCGTCAGCCTCCATGGCGCGCAGCGTCTCGGTGAGGGCCTTCGGGGTGATCCCGCGAATGTGCGCTTTGAGCTCGGTGAACCGCATCGGTCCGTCCTGCAGTGCGTTGATGGCGAACACGGTCCAACGCGCCCCGATGCGGTGCAGCACAGTGCGACTCGGGCACGTCGCCGCCATGACGTTGTACGCCTTGCCCATGGAGGTCCTCTCGGTAGCGTTGAAGATACCGGTAGCAAATGTATACCGTCGCGGTCATGAGCGAGAACCTGACAGGCAAGCGCATCCTGGTCGTCGGCGGGGCCCGCGGTATCGGCGCTGAGATCGCCCGGCGCACCGGGCTGGCCGGCGCCGACGTCGTCGTCGCCACACGGTCTGGCCCCGAGGTCCAGATCGACGTCACCGACGAGACCACCATCGCGCGGGCCGCGGAGTCGCTCGGCGCCTTCGACCACGTGATCTCCACCGCGTCGGCCCACCATGACGTGCCGGTGCCCGACCTGGAACACGACAAGATCCAGGCCGCGTTCTCCGCCAAGGTCGTCGGCCCGCTGCTGCTGGGCAAGCACTTCGCCCCACGGATGCCTGCCGACGGATCGTTCCTGTTCTTCTCCGGCATAGTGGGCTGGCAGCCCAAGCCCGGCACCGTCGTCAAAGGCACTGCGAATGCTGCCCTGGCCGCGCTGGTCACTCACCTGGCCGTGGAGCTCGCGCCGCTGCGCATCAACGCTATCGCGCCCGGTATCACCGACTCTGGCACCTGGGACCGGCTTCCGAACGAGCGTCGCCGTGCCTTGTACGACAGCGCCGCCGCGGCCTCCCTCGCAGGCAGGGTCGGCACGCTCGAGGACGTCACCGACACCGCCCTGTGGCTCCTGAGTGCGGGATGGGTGACGGGCGAGACGGTCCACGTCGACGGCGGCGCCCGACACTGCTGATCCCAGCGCCACCAGTGCCATGGCAACCACCACCAGAATCCGTCCCCGCGCCCCCTCCGTGCCTCCGGAGGCCCCGCCTACGCCGTCGCCCTGGCCGTGGACGCGCTCGGCACCGGCCTGTAGGTCCCGCTGTACGAGGCCGGAGAGCACATCGGGCCGGCGTAGCCATCACTCAGCCCATCGCCGAGGAGGTCGAGCGCATGGGCGCTCTTCTGCGGGGCCTGGGCCACACCCTTTGCCGTTGTTGCTCTCCGTACTGCGACCACCTCTAGTTCGTAGTGGGTCGCGCGTGCTCAACGGCAGATCCGGGCGCCGCGGCAGGGGGGTGTATACGCATGGCCGGACATGCGTCGGGGTTACGGTGGCCGGGTGACGACGGACAAGTGGGCACAATGGCTCCTGGCCCGGCGAGACGGCAACAGCGCGGCCTTGCGTGCCCGCTATGCCCCGGAGCTGGCGGCGTTCCGCGACGGCGTCCTTGATGGAGCTGGCCTGAAGCCCGACGACGTGGTCCTCGACGTGGGCTGCGGGACCGGACTGATCGGGTTCGGTGCGCTTGATCGGCTCGGCCCGGACGGTCATGTCATCTTCAGCGATGTCTCACAGGACGTGCTCGACGAGTGCCGGCGCACCGCCAGCGGCGACGGGCGGTGCAGCTTCCTGGTCGCGTCGGCCGATGATCTCGCCGGAATCGCTGACGCCTCCGTCGACGTCGTGACCACTCGATCGGTGCTCATCTACTCCGATCGCAAGGCCGCCGCCTTTACAGAGTTCTTCCGGGTCCTGCGGCCGGGCGGACGGATCTCCCTCTTCGAGCCCATCAACCGCTTCGCGATGCAGCACCGCCCCGACGATCTGTTCGGCTTGGGCCACTCGCCGGTGAACGACCTGATCGCTAAGGTCGGCGACGTGTACCGGAGCACCACCGAGGAAACCACGCGACCGATGACCGACTTCGACGAGCGTGACCTCGTCGACTGGGCGGTGATTGCCGGCTTCGAGGCGGTGGAACTGGACTACCGCGCCCAAGTCGACGTGCCCGCTGAGCCGATTGCGGACTGGGAAACGCTCAAGTGCGTCGCGCCCAACCCCCTGGTCCCAACGTACGGCGAAGCGATCGCCGCCGCCCTGACCGACGACGAACGCGAGCGTCTCGACACGCACATGAACGCCCTAGCCGCGACCGGCACGCCAACGCGCCGCACGATGGCCACGGCGTTCCTCCGCGCACTGCGACCCTGAACTCGCCTCGCCGTGAAAGATCAATAACGGCGTGTGGCGTGGGTGAGCTGCTTGCATCCGCTCCTCGGCATGTGAGTGCACCAGGTCGGGTCGCTGCGTGCGCCAGTTGCCTTCGGAGTTGACGGGAGCTTGGTTGCGACCCTTCCATGTAGCGTGCCCGTGATGGCGTTGCCGACACCGGATGGGCTCGGTCGACAGCCCGGGGCCGACCCAGTCCAGGCTGGCTGAATGCCAGCCGATCCGGATGGCCGCGGAAATCGCAGCCCGAGTTGGGGATCGTTTCATGTCGATCATCGGAGTTGCACTTCCACGCTTACCAACGCCCCCGTAACGCCGGTTCTTCAATTCCATCAGACCTGCAGGCAGGACGAGCCGGAGAAGCGGCGACAGCCGGAAGCCGAGGTGCCACAGGGGCACCCCGGCGACCAACAACGGGGCGGCGTCGCCGGCTCGCGCAGGCGTGCTCAGGTGCCTTTTCAGCCGCAGGCGGTCCAGGCGGATCCGGGTTGACCGTTCCACTCAGCCCGGACCCTGAGCGTTGGCGAGTAGATCATCTTTGTCCACGAGTAGTTGGGGTTGCTGTCCGAGACGCCGGTTTGGTTGTAGCCGGTCGCGCACTGGTAGGCGCGCAACTGCCACGGATAGTCCGTACCCCATGCGGCGGGTACACGGGCCGAGTTTGTCTTGCAAGTCGGTGACCACCTCAGCTCCACATACGCGTAGGTCCCTGGAATCCGCGCGGAGGCAATCGGTTGGGCGTCTCGGCTGCAGCCGCTGGCCTCCGGGTCCTGCCCGGAGCACCAGTCGCCCCAGCAAGTGGGTGGCTCGACGGCTTCCGCGGGAGTGGTCACTGCGCCGCCACCGACCACCGTGACGAGCAGGCCGAGCACCAGCGCTACCTGTGCAGCAAGCTTCTTCTGTTCTTCCGGCCTCCGTGCTCTGGCGAGATCCTCTGCTGCCCGCAGTGCGCGACGCGGCATCGTCTGCTCGTGGGCTCACCTTCGGGGCTCCGAACGGGTTGCCGCCGGGATGAGCCCTTTGCCAGCGAGCGGCCGGAGCGTTGCGCAGGACGATCGGCTATGCAATAGATCGCCAGATCGGAGCTTGGTCGAACGCTCGGGCCGCAGGTTCGGTGCGAGGCTGTGACCACCTCTAGTCCCGCAGGGCCGTTGACAGCGAGTTGTTGCTGCCACGCCGCCCAGGTGTGGCTGCTGGTCAGTTCGGCTCCGTGAGCATGGCCAGACGTCGGTCCCCGGATCCCTAGACTGGCAGCACCGGTACAAATACAGGCCTCTGCGACAGCCCGGTAGAACCGGAGGTCTACCGATTGGCGCCCTCGTACACGACGGTCGACAGATTGAGCCACCAGGTGGCGGCGGCCCGCACATTCTCCGGCATCTGGTCGTCGGCGCGAAGCCGGTGCAGCATGGCTCGGTTGCGGGTCATGCCCAGGCCGTAGGTCAGGCTACTCAGCGCCGCTGCGTTGACCGACCGCCGGGTACGCTGCCACAGCCCCGCGTGGTACGTGATCGCCTGCCTCCAGAACCGGTCCTGGCTACGCCCACCTACGTGTCCGATTGCCTGGGCCGAGGCGACCGTGATCCGCGCTGGCACGCCGCTGGCAGTGATCAGCCGCTCGATCACCGCGCGCTGCTCTGCTCCGCCGACCAGCCGCAGCGCCTCGATCATGGCGGGTGCCACTGATCCGGCCAGGACCGCGGGGCGGGCAAGCTCAGCGGCGAGAACTGCGGCGAGCGGCCGGCGGTACGGGGTGCCGCTGACGGTGATGGCCGCCAGCAGCCGGACGTCGAACACCGGATGGAACAACATCTCGTCCAGCAGGACGGGCAGCACGTCGTCGCGGAAGTGTGGGACGTCGCGGGGCATCCCCGCCGTCACCGTGCCGACGAGCCGCGCCACCAGTCGCTGGCTGGCCTCCTGATCGGCCAGTCGGCCGGCGCGGAGCACCTGGTCCAGGGTCGGATCGGCGGCCAGTGCCTGCAGCCTGGTCCGGCTCGCCGCCGAAATCGTGTTCGGCAAACGACGCAGCAGCTCGGCCGCCAAGGGCTGGATGTCGTCCCGCCGGGTCGAGTCGAAGGTCAGCTCCTGAATGATCGTCACCAAACGCGGCATGTCGGTGTCGGTGAAGTGCCCGAACCGCAGCTTGCGGACGCTCGCCAGGAGGGCGCCGTATTGGGCGCGGTCGTTGGTGGGGTGGACGAGCTGCTGGAGCACGTACCGGTTCGCGTCGGGGTGGTCGCTGGCGTCCAGCACGCTCACCGTCTCGACGAATACCTGGTTCGTGGGGTCCGCCGCGAGACTCGCGCACGCGCCAACCGCCGCCTGCTGGCCAACGGGATGCGCCAAGAGCCGGCTCAGCGCCTCGTAGCGCTGCATCCAGGCGATGCCGTCGGCGACGATGGTCTCGCTGAGCAGCCGCTCGGCGATATCCGCCCAGGCCCGGTGCGGCGTGATCACCATCCCCGGGGCGGCCGCCAACCGTCGCGTCAGCTCGTCCCATTCAACACCGGTCAGCAGGTCGGTCGAAGAGGCCGCCCGGTCGACGAGCTCGTCGAGGCGGTCCGACGCGGCCAACCGGTCCGGCGCCCGCGCCAATGCCGGCGACACCTTCCATGTGGACGTCGCGTCCCGATGAATGGTGTCCACAAGCGCGACGAGATGGTGCGACGGCAGGCCCAGTAGCTCCTCGTAGCGGCGGATGGCCAGGTATGGAGCAGCTACTGCCGCCGTCTCCCAGCGGGAAATCTGATAGATGCTGACCTGCTCGGCCCAGCAGCCGCCCTGGAACGCCTCGGCGAAGGCCGCCGACCGAAGCCACCGCTCGCTCGCCCCGTACAGCCGGTTGACCCGCAGCAGCCAGCCCACCCGGTGCTGGTGCGCGGGCAGGCGTGCTCGGTCGGCCGGTCCGGCAAACGCCCGATACGGGCGGCCACGGCGGCCGGTGGTGCTCCTTCCGGCTCCCACGCGGCCATTTATTGCACGTCGGACTACCGTGCGCAACGCCTCGGCCACTAGCAGACAGGGTCGCGGATCCTGGCGGCACGCCTCGAACGGGGTGCCAACGGCTTATCCACCCTCACGGCTGGAGCACACCATGAACCTCTCGCAAGGAGCCCGCAGAGCCGCCGCGGCACTGGCCGCGCTGGTGCTGGGGACGGTCATGACCGTCGCAGCACAGGAGCCGGCCCACGCCGCCGGCTGCTACCGGAACACCTGCAACGGCCAGGACCCGTGGACGAAGGGCTGCGCCAACGACGCCCGGAATCTGCAGTCCTTCTGGTACTCGGGCGCGAGCCCGTGGCTCCAGAACACCCTCCTCGAACTGCGGTACTCGCCGGCCTGCGACGCCGCCTGGGTAAGGACGACCGGCGGCGGCTGCTTCGACATTTGGCGGCCTTGCGTGTCCGCGCTCCAGGTCTCGGGAGGCTCGGAGCAGTGGGGCGGCCCCAGCGGCGGACAGAAGTGGACCAACATGTGGTCGTTCCGGTACCTGGTGCGGGGCTGCTTCCGCAGCGGCGACGACCTCCACCTGGACGGGTGCACCGCCTGGCAGTGACCGACCGCCCGGGGACCGCCGGGAGCGTGACGCTCCCGGCGGCGACGGCGCCCGACAGGCGATTCCGATCGACGAGCACGGCGACGTCCCGCCGTCCCAGTCTGTCCCCCAAACAACTTCGGCATGAGTGAACGGAGGAAGCGATGACCGTGACCATCTACAACCGGGCGACCTGGGCCCCGTACGTGGCCGAGGAGCATTGGGAGCACGCCGCCGCAGCTCCGGAGCCCAGCGACAACCCCAACTGGAACCCGATCGGTGGTGTCTTCATCCACTACCGCGGCGGCTTCAACCCGATAGGCAACGACTACGAGAATGAAACCGCCTGTCGGAAGGACATCGCCGAAATCTACGAAGATCATCGGGGAAACACGGAGAAGTTCGACGGCGACATTGGCTACAACTTCCTCATCTGCCGGCACGGCAACATCTACGAGGGCCGCGGGTACGAACGCGGCGAAGCGAACGCCGCAGGCTACGTCGATGATGACCTCAGCTTGGGTCGCAACGCGGCGTTCTATTCCATCTGTGGCCTCATGCGCTCCAACCACACGGCCACCGAGGACATGCTGCGCGCCTACCGGGAGCTCATCAGGCACCTGCGCGAGGAGGCCCCCAGAAGGGCTGGGTCCCGGATCCTCCCGCATTCGTACCAGTTCGAAACGCAATGCCCGGGCAACCTCACGATGTACGCCCAGATGGGCTCGACGATCGACCCGGCCGCGCCATGGACCGGCCTCGCCGACATCTACGTATACGACACCCAGCGGCGGGTGAACGCCACCTACGCGAGCGCGCCGGGATACCGCCAGTGCCCCCAGAACGGGCGCACTGGCTGGCCGACCGTCCTGTCACTCACCCAAGGGCTGCAGCACGAGCACGGCATCTCCCCAACGGTGCAGAACTTCGGCCCCGGCACCTTCGACGCCGTCCGGCGACGCGGCACCCTCCCGTTGTACGAATTCAACCCCGACCTGATCGGCATCTACAACGGCGCACTGTGGTGCAAGGGCTACTGGACCTCGGTTGTTCCGACGCTATGGACGAGCGACTCGGAGGCAGCCCTCCAGGCGCTCTACGGCGACGCCGGCCTCTCCTACTCGAACGCATCGACCCGGTACGACATGTGGCCGCATGTCGCCAGGGCGCTGCTTCGGATGGACCAGTTCCGTCTCGTTCCGAACGGCGACGGCAACATCCGGCACATTCAACAGCGCCTGAACTCCCGCTACGTCGCCGGCATTGGCATCCCCGCCATGGGTCTGGTGCCCTGCGACGGCTACTACTCCCGCGATGTGCAGCAGGGCTTCATGATGGCCCTTCAGTACGAGTTGGGCATTCCGCCCGAATCCATCAACGGATACTTCGGCCCCGGCACGCAGGCGGGGCTGCGAGGACGGGGCTCCGCCGGGCTCACCGGAGACCTGCGCCATTTGTTCCGCTCTGCCTGCTACTTCAACTCGCCGGTGCCGATGAGCGACGGGCAGCCGCCCGTGGCCTACAACCCGGCCGACATCGACACCGACGCCGAGACCAGCACCCATGTGGAGTGGCTACGCGCCTTCCAGCGCTTCTCGCAGATACCCGTCACCGGCACCAACGACTACACAACCTGGGCTCAGCTGCTCGTCTCGTCCGGCGACACGGACCGTCCCGCCGCCGGCTGCGACTGCATCACCGAGATCACCCCGGACCGCGGTAGGCAGCTGAGGAGCGCCGGCTACCAGATCGTCGGCCGCTACCTCGATGAGCACCTCCCGCCCGACGACCCGTACTACCTCGGCAAGGCCCTCAAGCCCGGCGAGCCGCAGACCATCCTGGACGCCGGGCTGAGATTCTTCCCGATCTTCCAGTACAACGGCACCCAACTGGGCAACTTCACGTACTCCAAGGGATACGACCAGGGTCGAGCCGCACATCACAAGGCGGTCGAACACCGCATCCCTCCGGACACTTGCATCTACTTCGCTGTCGACTACGACGCCATGGACACCGAGATCGACAGCAACATCAAGCCGTATTTCCAGGGCGTCGGGGATGCGCTCGCCGAGTTCGGCAACCGCTACAGCTTCGGCGTCTACGGATCCCGCAACGTGTGCAGCCGAGTCTCGCGCGAGGTCGGCGCACGCTGGTCGTTGGTCTCCGGCATGTCCTGGGGCTTCTCCGGCAACCTGGGCTTTTCTCTGCCGGAGAACTGGTCGTTCAACCAGATCAGAGAGTACGAGTTCCAGCCGGGCTGGGGGCTGGACCACGACGTCTGGCGTCAAGGAGCCGACCCCGGCGTGTCCACCCTCGTCAGCAGCTAGTGAGGAGCATCAGATGGTCACCCGACGCAACCTCCTCGGTGCCGCCGCCGGCGCCGGTGTGCTCGCCCTCACGGTAGGCACCCCGGCCGGCGCGACGATCAGCAACAGCGGCACGTGGGCCGGAGACGTGTCCGCCAATGGCTGGCGAATCCAACCTGACGCGATTGCCGCCTTCCTGATCGGCGGGTCGACGGCCTCGGTGGCTCTGCGGCGGGGCGACGCCGCCGCAGTGCTGCTGCACGTTGCCCGCCGCTGGCACTACGAGATCGCGCCACTGGACACCGGGGAAGGTGGCGGAATAGCCGGCCACCTGACAAGCCGTGCCGTCCGCGCCGACTTCGAATCCAACCAGCTTTCCGGTACCGCCGTCGTCCTGCACCCCACCGCCTACCCCTTGGGTGGCAGCGAACGGCTGTGGCCCCATCAAGAGGCGATCGTCCGGGACATCCTCGCCGACTGCGCCGGCACCGTGGTGTGGGGCGGGCACCTGACCCCGGCGAAGGCCTCACATTTCCACCTCGCCGCCCGCCCTGGCAGCAGCGCCTTGGCCCGCGTCGCCGCCCAGCTGGACACCGGCAGGCAACGGCGGTTCCGCTCCCAGACCGCCGGCGTCGTCGCGGACCCGGCAGCACCCCCACGCCGGGTGCTGACCCGAAAGATTCCGCGCCCACGCTGATCCCGGGCATGAAAATCATCGAGGCGGCGACCGAAGCCGAGCTGGGTTACCCGGGCGCACGTGAAGCCGCCACCTACAGTCCGGCGATCCAGGAGTACAACGACTAACTGGCCAAAGGTTGTACCAGGCAACCTATTCGTAGGTGGCGATCTCCGGATTATTTTCCTTCTTCGATCTCCCGCACGGGATCGTCGCCGCTATCGCGCGAAGCTGCGCATAGCTTAATGTCGTCATTGCGATGACACTTAGCGTTTGCGAGTCACCCTTTTGTCTTGAGAGTCCGACCGGTCGGGCGTACTTCACGCAGGTGGTCGCTGGAACGCTAATTTGCACCGACCGCAGGACGGTCATCGTCGATCTATAGGAGCCTCCGATGTCGACGACATCCTTTGGAATGCCCGTCTCAAGTGGAACAGTCAAGGGGTGTGGCCAGACCGACTGCGACGCCACGCTGATCGAGTCGGTCGACCTGCTGTGCCGCACCCACGGCGCGCTGCTCGTTTTCAATGAGGTTTCCCAACGGATGCGGATCCTCCTCGGGGTGCTCACCTGCGCGCTAACCTGGGCCGCCTTCTTTGCCGCGCCTACGTTGAACAACGCTGTTCCGATCTTCGTAGTGCTCTCGGCGGCGGGAGCTGCCGTCGTCGCACTGCCGCTGCGGCACTTTCCAGTCGCCGGCAAGGCCATCGTGATCGGATGGGTGGTTGCTTGCGCGGTTGCTCCTGTCCTCCAACGGCCACGCGGTGAGGCGTTCCAGACCGTCATCACTGTGATCGCGATCCTGCTCGCGCTCGGCTGGGCCCTGCGTTTGGGCCGGTCCGCGGCGGAGCGGAACAAGATGGCGGACTCCTCCGGCGGCGTCGCCGGAGCCGCGCTGGTCGCGGCCAGCCTGGGCGTCGCGGCAGCGGCCGGCCTCTTGTGGCTTGGGACCGTCATGGTGGAATCCGATTCGGCCGCCGCTCTGCCCGGCGGTCTGGCCGCTCCTCTGGCCTGGACCGGATGGCTCGCCATCGGGTTCGCGGTAGCGGCGTCGGTTGGATTCGCCGCTGTGTTGGGTACCGCCGGGTGGTCCGACCAGACGTCATGGCTGATCGGGCCGCCACGACAGCCCGGTCCGCTCGCCGGGCGGGGTGGAGAGCGGCGGTCCACTGGCCGCCGGGGGCAGACTATAGATCGGTTCATCGAGGTCCTCTCTCGGGTGATGGTCGATCTCATTCTGTCCGCCCTTGACATTCTCATCTACCTGATCTATTACCGGGGCTTGCGTATCCTGGTAGCAGTCGCCAATTGGCTCCTGCTGTCGGTGGCGGCGATTTACACGATCGGGATGCGGGCGTTTGCCCTTCTTCTCCGGGCGGCATGGACCGCCACTCGGGTTATCCTCATTCCGGCTGTTAGCCTGCTGGTCGCGGCCGGATTGACTCTGTTGCTCGCGCGCACCGACGTGGACTACGTCAAAACTGGGTCACTGTCTGACATCTCTCTGCTCGCCGTCTACGCGGTAGCCTCATACGTCCTGCTGACCCTCGCCTGGGCGGCACTGTCGGCTATGTCAGCGAAGCGGTTGTCCGCTGCGGTCGCCGACATGACCGGCCACACTCTGGCGATCACCACCGTGATGGTGCTGATCGGTGGTTGGGGCTTCGGAATTCTCGGTGCGCTGGGCTACGGCCCGTACCGCATCGGCTGGCTAACGCTGGCTAGCACCGGCCTGGTCGCTGTGGTGATCGCGATACGGGGCCTGCGAGGCAGGTCAATGCCGGCCGAGATGCACGACATCCGCTACCCGGCGCCGCGCGCTTCGCAGCATGACGCTGACGGCATGGTGCCCACCGACGTGGCGCTCGCCACCGGCAGCGCGGCGACCAGCCCCGCCGACTTGGGAGGTGACCTTCGTTGAAGGGCCTGCTGGCGATCTTGGAGATCGACGAGAGGGATGGTGCGGATCGCACCGCGGTGACTTGGGACTTGCGCAACGAGCTGCGCACCCTTGACCTCGAACCGCGGATCGTGGAAGACACGAATCAGCAGGACGGGTCGAAGAGCCTAGGATCGATTGCGCGCTGGCTCGAAGTGCGAGACCTAACTCTAGACGGGGTCATGGCCGTGGTGGCGGCAGCGCTGCAATGGGCGATACGCACCCGGCGCACTGTCAGGGTCACGGTCGACGGCGACGTCCTCATTCTCAACAACGCCACGCCGGAGCAGCAGAACCGAATCGTCGAGGCCTTCATCGCTCGCCATGGCTCCAACGCGTGACCTTCCGCGCGGGTCCCGTGCGGCCCTAGTCATTGCGATCTCGTCCTACCTTGACCCGACCTTTCGCCGGCTACGGTCCCCAACAAGCGACGCTGAGGATCTCGCGACGGTACTCAGCGATCCCGCCATCGGCGACTTCCAAGTCACCTCACTCATGAACCCGGGCAGCCAGCAGTTCAAGGTCAGCGTTGACGAGTATCTCTCCCAGCGCGCCCCCGAGGACCTGCTCGTCGTGTACATATCCGGGCACGGCATCCGAGACATACGCGGCCGTCTGTACTTCGCGGCGACTGACACAATCCAATCCCGCCTGACGGCAACCGGGGTCGAAGCCTTGTGGCTGATGGATCGTCTTGAGGAGTGCGCCGCGACGCAGCAGGTCATCATCTTGGACTGCTGCTTTAGCGGGGCATTCGCAGCAGGCGCCAAGGGCGGTGCTGACGACCTCGCCCGCGACCTCGCCGAGATCTCCGCCCGGGGACGGGGCAGGATCGTCCTCACCGCTTCGCGCGCGACTGAGTTTTCATTCGAGGGTCAGGCGGTGCCCGGCTCCACGATCACCGGATCCGTCTTCACCGCCGGACTGATCGACGGACTCACGTCCGGCACGGCGGACGTGAGCAACCTCGGGCGCATCTCGGTGGAGGACGCCTTCCGGCACGCCTGCAACTTCGTCCGGCGGCACGGCGTGAACCAGACGCCACAACGGTGGAGCTTCGGCGCCGAAGGCACGATCTGGCTGGCCTACGCGCCGTCGCCGCAACCGAAGCCCGCTTCGCCACCAGTGCCGTTCACCACCCCCGACGCAGCGTCCGGTGTCATTCACGGACTTGACGGACGGCGCATGCCCCCCTCCCGGACCAATCCAATACCCAGGAGGTCGCACCAAGTATCGACACCGCAACAGGTGCCGCCAGCCGGAGGGACCGTCATCGGATGGGGCGGCCGCAACCCGAGCGTGGCCCGCGCCTTCGCCACGGTTCTCGAGTTCGGCCGGCTGGCCGTTCCGGCCGGGCTGCGCGGGGTGACGGCGATCTCCGCCGGAAGCCGGCACGCCCTCGCGTTGACGGCCGACGGGAACGTGCTGGCCTGGGGAGACAATAGCTTGGGACAAACTCGGGTCCCGACGCGAAGGCTACGCGGTGTACGAATGATCGCTGCCGGCGGCGCGCACAGCCTTGCACTCTGCGCCGACGGCACGGTCGTCGGCTGGGGGAACAACAACGGTGGCCAGGCAAAAGCCCCGAACAAGCTGAGCGAAGCTGTCCAGATAGCAGCGGGCGGCTGGCACAGCCTGGCGCTCCTGCGCGACGGGTCGGTCGCGGCCTGGGGCGAAAACCGCGACGGCCAGACGCGGATACCGCCAAGGGTGCAGGATGTCGTCTCGGTCGCCGCAGGCGAAGCGCACAGCCTTGCCTTGCATGCCGACGGCACAGTGACGGCGTGGGGGCGCAACAACTACGGACAATCCGCAGTCCCCACAGCGGCGACAGACATCGTTACCATCGCGGCGAGCGGCTCATACAGCATGGCCCTACGGCGCGACGGGCAGGTTATCTCATGGGGCCGGGCACCGACCGGCTCCGTCCCGCGAAATCTGGCAGGCGCGCTCGCTCTCTCGGCCGGCGAGTCACATTGCTTGGCGCTCGGCAGCGACGGTGTGCTTCACGCCTGGGGTGACAACAGCTACGAACAATGCACCATCCCGGATGGCCTCGGTGGACTCATCGCGGTCAGCGCCGGCGGCACGTTCAGCTTGGCGTTGGTCGCCGTTCACTGACCAGCGGTTCATTCGACGGAGGTGCCCATTGGGGTTGGCTCAAGTCCCGGAAGCGGCGACGTGGGTCGGTGGGTCGGTTTGAGGCTGGCGGTGAGATCCCCGGCGTAGCAGGTCATTGGCGTCTACCAGCAGAAGAATGCCGCCCGCCGGAGCGGCCCCGATCGGCCCACTCGTCCCCGAATTGGCGCCGACCAACAGCGGATGGGCGACAGGCACGAAGATCACCGCGACAGCCGTCAGGGACAGCGCCCACGCGAGCCAGAACTGGCGATCGAAGGCCTCCAGGCACCGTGCCTGTGTGAGCAGGGGTAGGCGCCTCCGTCCCGGCCGGCAGTCTCGTCACAGGCTCGGCAGCCGCTGTCAGCTGGGCGGCCGCTGCCGACTCGGCCGTCGCGGGTTCGGCTTGACTCCCGATGCGCGCCTCGACGTGCCCTGCATGATCCTCGGCAAGGCCCAGCCAGCGGCTAAGGTCACGCCGCCGACCGTCAGAGCCGTCGTCAGCTTGTGCCTTGTCCGCTGCACCGCGTGACCATATTGCGGAACGCACCGAACCTTCGTCCAAACCGGCTGCCTGGCCGTCGTCCTACGGCCCTGCAAGCCAGCCGCGCAGAGGCCTTCGTTGCACACGTCGGGGACCGACTATCGGCCGCCGAGGATTTTCGTTGCGTGAGTGCTACGCGTTGCCCATTGCTAGCTGCTTGCGCCTGATGGTCACGGTGGCGGGAGCGCCTTGCCGTCGCGCGACCACATCTGGCTGCCGTCCGGCCAGACGACTGCCGGCTCGTCCGCGGCGTGTAGCTGCCCGCGTGCGTTGACCCGCAGGGTGGTGGGGCGTTCGCTCATCACGGCGACGTCGGTGAGCGGCCACCAGGGCCCGGCCGCCTGCGCCACGTCCCTGCATCCCTCCCAGGCTGCATCTGGGGTGACGCCGAGGGCCACTTGGTAGGTGTCGATGGTGGAGAGCAAAAGCCAGTCCGGGTAGTAGTTCCAAGCTGGTTCGAAAAACCAGTCGCGGGGGTTGAGGCAGTACCGAATGACGGCGTGTCCTTCGTCGTTCTGGTCGACGGTGCTGCTTCCGGTGTCCCAGAACCAGGCGGGCTGCATGGTGTAGCTGGCGGTGAGGTTCGTTCGATGGCCGCCCAGATCGGACCGTGCACGAGGTCGTAACCACGCCGCACCGTCTCCAGCACCGGTGTGAGGGCAGTGCGCTCGGACTCCGTGACTGGGTTGCAGCGGTACGGATGCTCCATGAGGTCGTAGCGGGCTTCGACACCGTCGTAGCGTTGTTCGCCGTAGTAGCCGGTCCACTCCATGAAGTGGTGGAAGGCTCCGAAGGCGTTGAACTGATCGAGCTCGCTGGTTCGCTCCCAGATCGGCGCCCGCGCTGCCGCCAGGGACCGGTTGAGGTTGCCGCGCCGCACTGAGGTAACCAGCGACGTGTGTCCGCCTTCGAGGAGGCGTCGCAGTTGTTCGACAGCGGCCGGGGGAGAGGGGCACCACAGGAAACGGGAGGGCTCCGGCTGCCCGGCCGCCTGGTAGGCGAGACGCGCCGCGGCCTCGGCCCGCGCATGGTCGGCGGGCTCGCAGGACAAGGCGGCCTGCGTCCACCTGTCCGCTACGGCTTGTGCTTGCTCTGTCATCGGGTAGATGGCTGGCTTCATGGCTTCCTCCAATAGGCGCTATTGATGGACGCTTGTCCATTAATGGTGCGGTAGTTGGTCAAGTCGTGGTCGGTCAGGTCCGGTGGCTGCGCCGATTACGCCGCCGTAGGGCACCGCGCTGCGGTGGCGCGTCACTCCAGATCTGCGGACCCTGGTCCGTGGCTATGAGTAGTTCACGGGTGACGTGAGCGTGATCCTCATGTTTGACTGAGATCTATGCGAGCGGGGCAGGCGCGGCTGGCGATCGACTGCGGAAGCGCCAGCACCAGCGCCGTAGTGGCGTGGCCGGACGGCACATCGGCACCACTGATGTTCGACGGGGAACTCGGGCTACCGAGCGCCGTTCTGCTCTCCCCAGACGGGGCCACGCTGACGGGCCACCAGGCGTGGCGGGCCGCCAGCACTGCCCCTGACCGGTTCATCCCGTCGCCGCGGCAGCCTCCTGACCAGCGGTTGAGCGTCGCCGGCAAGGACGTCGATCCCCTCGACTTGGTCGCGGCAACCCTGCGTCGAGTCGCTCAGGAGGCGCAGCAGGTCGCCGGTTCCGACATCGAGGATGTGCGGCTGGTCGTGCCAGCAGGGTGGGGCCCGAGGCGACGGACGTGGATGCGTCACGCGGCGCACCGGGCAGGCCTGTCCCAACCCGCGCTGATCGAAGCCCCGGTGGCAGTCGCCGGACACCTCCTTGCCGCAGGGGTGCAGCTGCCGGTCGGATCGTTCATCGCCGTCTGCGACGTCGGCGCGGGGGCGGAGGTCAGCGTCCTGCGGCGCGGCCCAGTCGGGTTCGAGGTCCTCGCCACCCTGGCCGATCCGGCCGCCGGAGGCACAGCGATCGACGACGCCCTCGCCGCCCTACTCGCCGGCGCCAGCCCTGCCCAAGGTGACGGTGAACGGTGGGCGCTGCTGGCAAGCGTCCGTACCGGCAAGCACGCCCTGGCCGACCATGTCGCGGTCACGATCCCGCAGCCGCGGGGATCAGCCATCGTGCTGAGCACGGGCCTGCTGGAACAGGCCGCCCACCCGATCCTGCACCGCGTCGCCCAATTGACCACCGAGGCGATCGCGGCTGCGGAGATCAGGGCTGAAGACCTGGCAGGTGTCTATTGCGTCGGCGGTGTCGCCCGGATGCCACTGCTGGAGAAGGCGCTCACCGAAACCGCCGGGATAACTCCCGTCGTGCTCGCCGATCCTGCGCTGGAGGCGGCTCGCGGGGCAGCAGACGCCGGCGCCGCCGATGCCACTGCCGGGCAGCCGGTGGGGGAGGAGCCGGTACCGCCGGTGCGGCGGGCGGTCGCGATCGCCGTGCCCGGCTTCGCCTCGCTCGGGCTGATCTCCCAGTTCCTGCTCACCCCCGAGTGGAACGGCAGCCTCATGTACAAGTGGGCGCTGCTCAACTGGGGTGAGCTAGCGGTGGCCGCCGTCTTCGCCGTGATCGCCAGCCTCGGCGCCGGCACGGTCCTCGCCTCCGCCATCGCCGCCCGCACGAGCCTTACGCCCGGCACACCATCCAGCCCTGGTTCGCAGACCGGTACCGGGATCCTGGCGTCGGCATCCCTCGGCGTCGCCGTCGCCGGCATGTACGCCGTCCTCGGCAGCCTCTACATCGGCGACCCCGTCGGCGGGTTCCTCCGCTGGACGCTGCTGCCGATCGCTCCGATCGTCGCCGCTGCCGCCGTGATGGCTCTCGTCGCCGCCCGACAATGGCGCACCCCACCCGGCGGCTGGTCGAAGCTGCTCGCCTTCCCGACCGGATCGGTGATCACCGCCGGGCTCGGCATGGCGCTGATCCAGTACTCGCTGACCGCCGACCGTTGGCCGAACATGGCTCTGTGGATCGACCTCGCCGGACGCGTCGGCGGCCTGCTCCTCGGCGTCGGCGCGGTCATGGCGGTGGTGTCCCAGCCGATTCTGCGGCTGATCCTGGGCGCGCCACTGGCGGTCATCACCGCCGCGCTGGTCAGCTGGCCCGCCTCGGGAATCCTCGGGGTGATCTACGCGATCGCTGTGGCCGGGTGGTGGCTGCGCCAGCTGTGGACCCGCCTCCTGCGCCAACAAGCCCCACCACCTCGTCGGCCGGCCCGATGACCCGACGGGCCGCAGCCGGCGACCACACCGGGTGGGAGTGCGGGGGATGAGGTGGCCCCGGCGGGTCGTGTCAGCCGCCTTCGTCTCGACCATGCTGGTTGTGCCGCCGTGGCTGTTGACCACCCTCGCCGGGCCGCCGCTGCCCGCCTGGCCCACCGGGGCGCAGCTGCGGGACTGGATCGAGAACCCGCTGAACCAACACACCCTCACCGCCGGGCTCACCGCCCTCGCCTGGCTGGTGTGGCTCGGCCTGGCCTGCACCGTCGCGGCCACCGCCGCCCGCCGGACACGCGCCCGCGCCCGATGGCTGCGCCACCTACCGCTACCCACACCCTGGCAGGCCGCGGCCACCACCGTGGCCGGCGCCGCCGCCCTCAACACCGCCCACATCCCCACCGTGGACACACCGATCCCGCCGGTCTCAGCCTCCACCGGCACCCTCCACCCGCACGACAGCGCAGTCGACATACAGGCCGGCGATGGCATCACGGTGCCCGGGGGCTGGCTACCCGACACCGCCGCCCAACAGGTCGCCGCTGCGGCAGCCCTGCTGTGGCTGCGCCGCCGCCGCGCCTACCAACCCGGGCAACCCTCAACCGACGACTCGGACCTGGCGCCGCTACCGGCCACCGTCACCGCCGTCCGCGCAGCACTCACCGAGACGGACGCCGAGCAGCTGCCCGCGACGCCCGCCACCGCGGCACTGCCAGTCCTGCCCACGCCCTGCGTCGCCCTCACCGGGGACGGCGCCGCTGACGCCGCCCGCGGCATCCTGCTCACCCGACTCCTTGCCGCAATGCGAGACCCACAAGACACGACCCGCCTGCTCATCACACACACCTCCCTCACCACCCTCCTGCCCGACATCTCCACGGACACAGAGATCCCCGGCCTGCGCGTCGTCGACACTGTCGACCAAGCCGCAGCGCTGATCTCCTCCCTCATCAACGCACCTGCACCGCCCAGTGGGGGAGCCGGCCACCCGGACCTACTGCTGCTCACCGACCCGCCGAACGCTCCGACGGCCGGCCAACTCGCGACCCTGCACCACGCGGGCGCGACCGTCGTGATGCTCGGGGCCGCACCGCTCGGTACCACCTGGAGCATCGACCAGCACGGCCAAACCCGCGACGAGGACATTGGGCGGGCGGGACCCCGGCTCTGCGTCCTCAACCGCACCGCCGCGACGGACCTGCTCGCCGTCATCTCCCACCCCGCTCGCGAACGTCAGCACCCCGTCAGCGAACCCGCTCCGCCGCGGCGGCAGCCAGCCGAGACTGCTCACGCCCGGATTCCCCGCCAGGCCGGTAGTGACCGTCGGGCGGCAGCGCCGGACCTCTCGGCGGTCACGAACCCCCGTCTTCAGGTGCGGGTGCTCGGCCGGCCCGCACTCCTCGCCAGCGGGGAGCCCGTCACCATCCGCCGCAGCGCCGCCCTGCAAGTCCTGGTCTTCCTCGCCGTGCATCCCGAGGGCGCCACCACCACAGACCTGGTCCAGGCCATCTGGCCTGGGCTACCCGCCCACACCGTCAGCGGTCGTCTCTACACCACCCTCAGCGACCTACGGGCCGGTATCCGCACCGCCACCGACGCCACCGTCCTCGGACACACCGACGACCGCTACCACCTGAATGCCGAGCGAGTGGACGTCGACCTGTGGCGGCTGCACACCGCCGCCCACCACGCCGCCACCGCCCTGAGCGACCCGGCACCCGCCTGGCAAACGGTGATCGACACTTACACCGGTGACCTCGCCGCCGGCCACACCTGGGCCTGGATCGACCCGCCGCGCGAGGCCAGCCGCCGGCTCGTCCTCGACGCCTACGCCAGCGCCGCAGCGGCCCAGACCGATCCCCATCACCGCGTGCGGCTCCTGCAGGACGCCATCCGCGTCGACCCCTACAACCAGACGCTGCACCAACTCGCCGCCGACCACCTGAAGGCGCTGGGAGACGCCGACGCCGCTGCCCGGCTCCTGGACGGCTACCAGAGGCGGCTGCAACTCGCCGGCATTGCCGCCAGCGCCCAGCCCGCGCCCACCTCGCGCTGACCCAGCCGCTCACCCCATCAGCAGCATTGATCTGCCCGTGCAGCCACGTGTCAGGAGCTGTTGCGGGGCGGCCCTGACCTGCGGGTGTGAGGTCGTGTGAGGTCGTGTCAGGTCCTGTCAGCCGTCATCACCGCCCACCACCGCCACGGCGGCCATAGCGTCACGGCATCGTCCAATCCCGCGCACCGGCAGCACCCTCGCCTATCAGCGCGGGCCACGAGGGGAGGCCAGGTGACTTTCCGAACAGCGCGCGCAGCAGCCACCACCACCGTCGTCCTGTCCACCACCGCCGTGCCGGTGATCCTCGCCGCCACCGGCACATGGACCCCGCAGCTACCTTCACCGGCCACCGCTCGGCAGTGGATCGCCCAACCGATGAGCACCGGCTTCGTCATCGTCCTCGCCGAAGCCGCAGCAGTGGCGCTATGGCTTCTTCTGGCCACCGCCATCCTCACCCACGCCTACGCCGCGCTGGCACGCCGGCTGCACTGGACGACGACCCTCCGCCTTCCCGGCCCGCTCCAGGGCCTCACCGCGGCGCTGCTCGGCGCCACCGCCGTCACCACCGCCACCGGCGCCACCGCACACGCCAACCCCGCCATCGACACGAGCAACAGCGCAATGCCCGCCGCCGAACCGACCACCACCACGTCCACGTCCCACCACCACGCCAGCCCAGAGCCGCGAAAAGCCGCGCTGACACCCACCTACACGGTGCGGCGCGGAGACAGCCTCTGCCGCATCGCTGCACGCACCCTCGGCGACGCCGACCGCTGGCCGGAAATCTTCGCCCTCAACCGCGGCACACACTTCCCCCACGTCGGCGGCACCCTGCGCGACCCGAACGTCATCTACCCAGGCTGGACCCTCGACCTGCCGGCAGACGCCGACCCACCCCCCACGGCACGCCCGCCTGCGAACACAGCACCCCCGAAGGGTGGCAATCCCGACGAGCATGCGGCGCCGGACTCCGACCCGCGACCGTCACGTCCGGCGCCAGCGCACACCGAACACCCGGCCGCCCCGCAACCCCCCGCCACCGCGAACCCCCACGGAAACGCCGCTCAACACAGCTCAACAGGCAACGCGATCAGCCCAAGGGCAGACACCAGCCGCCCTGCCGAGAAGGCTTCCCCAGGCGTGTCGCTTCCCACCGGCAGCTGGGTCGACCTCGGCCTGGCCGGCGCCATCGTCGCCGCCGCCGCGCTGGTCTGGGCCCACCGCCGACGCCGCTACGTCCCCCGCCCACCCTCAACCCGGCCTCGCCTCGACGACCCCACCCTGACCCCCATGCCGCCGGTGGTCGCCCAGATCCGTCGCGGGCTGCGTCGCGCCACCGGCCGCTACTCACACCTGGGCGATCCGGCACACCGGCGCGCCGACAACCCCTACCCGGACCGGCACACCGCCAGCGGTGAACGGCACGACCGGACGTCGGGCCGCGACGACGCGCACCCTGCCGTTGACCAGGCTGAAGATGAAGGCCCCAGGCCGGTCGTGCCGGCACTGCACACCCTGCTGTCGCCGCCGTGGCGTTCGGCGGGATTCGGCCTCACCGGGCCCGGCGCGCACGCCGCCGCCCGCGGACTCCTCACCGCCGCCCTCGCCGCAGGCGGCGCCGAACATCCTGACGCCCGCACCGAGGTGGTCCTGCCATCGGCGACCGCGGCGACACTGCTCGGCACCACCACAGCCAACCTGCCCCGTACACCACGGCTAACCGTCACCTCCGACCTGGACGAGGCCCTGCGAAACCTCGAAGCGCAGACGATGCACCGCACTCGGCTGCTCCAGCAACACGACGTCGGCACCATCGACGAGCTGCGCGCCGCCAACCCCTACGAAGAACCCGTCCCACCAGTCATGCTGCTGGCCGACCCCAGCGGCGAGCAGGCCCGGATCGCCGCCCTGCTCAACCAGGGCCAACGCCTGAACATCCACGGCGTACTCCTCGGCCACTGGCCCGCCGGCGACACCATCACCGTCGCGACCGACGGCGCCGCCACCTCCGGCGAGCGCGACGTCCGGCACACCACCCACCCTGAGGAGATTGACCGGCTCACCGTTCTCAACCCGGCCGAGGCCCTTGACCTGCTCACGACCCTCGCGGAGTCACACACCGGGCTGCCACAGGTCCCCGCGCCCGCCGAACGCCTATCCGTTGTGCCCGCCGAGGCTGCCCACGCGCCCGCAGCCGAGGCTCCGCCCTCTCCCGCCACCCACACCGAAGGGGCCATCACCGACTCGGCTGCTGGCGGCGAAACCCGAGCCGACAAACCCCGCAGCACCGCTGCCGTGCCAGGAGACGGGCACCAGGACAGCCTCGCCGTCCCAGCATCCAGGCTCCCTGAGAATTCGCAGGCGCCAGATCAGGCAACCAGCGACAGGGGCAGCGACCCCGAGGACGGCAAGCGAGTGCGGATCCAGGTGCTGGGCGCACCCGCCGTCGTCGGCGCAGACCCGCACCGCACACCACGCGCCAAATCCCTCGAGCTGCTGGTGTACCTGGCGGTGCACGACGGCGCGGCCTCCACGGAGGCGATCCTCGACGACTTGCTGCCCGACGCCCCAACAAGCAAAGCCGCCGGCCGGCTCTACACCTACGTCTCCGGACTGCGCGCCGTCCTACGCCACGCCGGCCGATCCGCAGGACACCTCACCCACCCCGACCACCGCTACGTCCTCAACCGAGACTTGCTCGACATCGACCTGTGGCGCATGCGCACAGCCATCCGCGACGCCGCCCAGGCCACCGACCCGCACACCCGCGCCGCCGCGCTACGCCGAGCGGTCGACGCCTACACCGGACCCCTCGCCGACGGCTGCGACTACGAATGGATAGAGCCCTACCGGGAGGCAATACGCCAGGAAGCCCTCGACGCGCACCTCGCCCTCACGGACACCCTCGCCGGGGATCCCGTGCAGCAACTGGCCGTTCTCGACGCCGCCATCACCCACAACCCGCACCACCAAGCCCTGTACCAAGCAGCGATGCGAGCCCGCGCAGACCTCGGCGATGTCGAGGGCATCCGGATGCTGCGCCGAACCCTGGCACGCCGGCTCAACGACATCGACGCCGAACCCAGCGACGAGACCCTCGCCCTCGCCGACCGACTCATCGCCGGCCTGTGCCGCCACAGCAATGCCTCCGGCAACCGCCGTCTGTACAACACAGAGGGAGGCGCCGAATGACCGCGAACACCACGCTCACCTCCAGCAGAGACGACCTACCGTACGCGCTGACTGGTGACGGCGTTGACCAACTGCAGCGACTGCGGTGGGCGGTACGGGCAAGCCTCGCCCTCGGCGTCGTCGCGTCAGTGGCCGCGAACGTGCTGCACGCCCGCCCGAACCCGATAAGCCAAATCATCGCCGCCTGGCCGCCCCTGGCGCTGCTACTCACCGTTGAGCTGATCTCCCGCGCACCCCACCACCGTCGCCTGCTCCGTGCCATCCGTCTCGCCGCGACCGCTGTCATCGCCGCCATCGCCACCTGGGTGAGCTACTGGCACCTCGTCGGCGTCGCCGCCCGCTACGGCGAGACCGAACACGGCGCCGCCTACCTCCTGCCCATCTCCGTCGACGGCCTCGTCATCGTCGCCAGCGTCAGCCTCGTCGAGATCACCGCCAGGATCCACGCCGCGACGCTCGGGACAGCCGTGGTCACACCGCCAACAGTTCCACCCCGAGTCGAACAATCACCAGCCACGACCGTCATCCGCTCGGCCCGCACTCGGGTACGGCGCGGCGACACGCACCACGACCCGGTTCAAGACACGCCGCCGACACGACCATCCGAGGCCTCGCAGCCAGGACCTACGGACAACAACGGCGCGAGCAGGCCGGAGCTTCCGCACGCTGCCCCGGACACCAACCCAGACGACGTGCCGTCAGACACCGCCCCAGCGGTCGCCTACTGGCGGCGACGCGATCCCACCCTGCACCCGGCCGAAATCGCCGCCCGAATCGGCAGGTCCGAACGCACCGTCCGCCGCCACTGGCCCTCACCGGCACGCAACGGCGCCAGCACACGCCAACGGGCACTTCGCTGACCGCCCTCGCTGCCACCTGTCTGCGCAGGGGTCACCGCAAACTCCGCCTTGCGCCCCAACGCGCACAGCCTCCAGCGGACCGACTGCGATGAGCGGAGGCAAGTACAGTGCCCAATCGCCAGCGGTCTTGAAGGTGCCATCACCAGCGATGTGGTGTCGACGCCGCCGCGCATCCGCTTCTAGCCGATGCCGATCCATTGCGGTCGGACTGGCGGTCGAAAGGCTCCGTACCTAGTGTCGGTTCGGCTCGGCGAGCCCTGCTGACCACCGCCTAGCGAAATGTCGGAAGCGCCGCCGGCCGGCGAAACGATCTGCGTGCTCGCTGCGGGTCAGCTTGTCGCCAGATTCCCTACGAGGGGTCTAGCTGGGACTCGACACAGATCCAGGGTAGGGGAGTGTTCACCCGCCCACGGCTACCAGGCACCGAGTCTGCCAACGGCTGACCCGGTAGCTCTCATTAGTATTCGCAGCGAAATACTCGGGCGGCCAGCGGGCTGCCGGGCGAGGCGGACCGGGTCTCAGGAAGCCGGATTGGCCATGTAACCACCACAAGCGATTGCGCGAAACGGTCGGCCGCGCAGGCGGCTGAGCCTTCCCGGCCAGCGCTTCGCATCATGGGGCCGAGGGTGCCGCAGGTGATCGGTCGCGGAAGACGCGGCTGACGAGATAGCCGCATCCCGCCGCGGCGAAGAGCCCGACCAGCCAGACGATGACCAGACCGGTCGTGGCCCAGCCGGACCGGTGGCCTGGGACGAAGACGAGGCGGAAGGTCCAGCCGAGCGCGAGCAGGCTCGCCCCGGGGAAGCAGATGAGCATAGGCACGTACCAGTCGAAAAGGCGGTCGGGTCGGCGGTTCCGGGCAACCCACGCCGACCAGCCGAGGCCATCCGGCACTCGCGGGCTGAGCTGCTCGGATATGTACCGTGACGCCCAGCGAATGGCGGAGCGCTGTCCGATGTAGCGCCCGCAGAGCAGGTAAGACGTTAGCGGGATGATCAGCAGGACGCCCAGCGGCACCGGCTTAGCCAGGCCGAGTCCGAACAGAGCGCTCGTGAGAGTCAGCTGCAACGACAGGATCTGCTGCTGATACTTGGATCGCGAGTCGATCTCGGTCCGGAGTGCGCTGAACTCCGCGAGCGCTCCGTCGTAGCTGGGGACCGTCACGTCCGTGCGCCTCCACTCCGGCCTGCTTTCGGCACAGTCGGATCGGATCACGTCTGCCAGTGCGAAATCAATACGCGTTTACCTGATGGTGATCCGTGAGTCGCTGTGGGTAGCTTCGAAGTCGATCGCCGATCCAGCCCTGGACAGAACGGCACCCACCATGACGGATCTGAGAATCGGCAGCCGCCTCAACGCGACGACGTGGGCTGCGGCGCTGGCCCGCCTGGGACCCGGCCCGCTGCGAGGCAGACATATGTTGATCGACCTCAGCGACCTGGGCTTCGCCGACTTCGTCGCTCTCGGCCACCTGCTGGTCTTCGTCCGGGCCGCTGCAGCCGCGGGCGCCGACTGCAAGGTGCGTCTGCCCAGCGCCGACGCGCTGCCCAGCGGCACACCGGCCGATCCACTCGCGGCGCAGCGCATCGTGAAGCGGCACAACTGCCGCCTCTACTTGGAACAGGCGGGCGTCGTCGAGGCGCTGGGCGAGCACCTGGACGAGCAGGTGGTCGCGGGCGGCGGCGCCACGTCCACCGACGCGGACGGCGACGTGCTCATCGCTCCGCCGACGTCCGAGCGGCCGCACCGCTACCGACGCATCATGAGGTACCAGTGGCTGCCGAGCGAGAGCCTGCGCGACGTCACGCTGGTCACCCGGCCGACCGCCGCGGAACGGACGCTCCGCGAGCTGGGCCTGCGGCGCGAGACAGCCGCCGCAGTGACCCGCGGCATCCTGCTCGAGCTGCTCGAGAACGCCGAACGGCACTCCGGGGCGAGCGAGGTGCTGATCGGCGGGGTGATCGTCGACCCCGAGACCTACGGGCAGCGGGCGACCGACTTCGACCCCTCGCTGGAAGGCTTCGCCCGGCACGCCGCGGCGACGCGCAGCCCGATGATCCGGCTGGTAGTGGCGGACACCGGCCGAGGCATCGAGGGGGGCGTGAGCGTGGCCGACACGCGTACCGGAGCGCAGGACGCGGCCCGCGGGATGTGGAAGGTCGCCCGGGTGGCTCGCGCCTTCCAGGGCGCCCTGCTGGTGAGCAGCCAGGGACAGGCGAGCGGCCACGTCTACCGGGGCGAAACCGAGAAAATCGCCGGCCGGGCGCCCGCGATTGTGCCCGGCACCCTCATCGAGTGCGTCATCCTCGCCGACCCCGGCGACTCAGCGCGAGCCGAGGCTGGCGAGTTGCGGACGCCGACGGCGGACCCGGACGGCGAGCCGGCGGCGACCAGCTGCCTGGCAGTCACGCTCTACTCGCCCCTAGGGCTGAACGAGAAGGGCCGCGACGACATCCGCAGCAACCTGGCGAACAACCGACATCTCGTCGTGGCGGTAAACGCGCCGGACGAGGGTCACGGTGCCCACGACGTCGAGATCGGCCGCGCCGCCTGCCAGGTAATCGACATCGTGGCGGGCTTCCGCGGCGACCGGGCCGCCATCCTTGCCTTCCCAAGCGTCAACCGCCCACTCATGGCGGTGGCGATGGAATACGTCAACGCCGAGTACGACGACCGCGTCGCCGCCGGTGAGGAGGTCCCCCCGCCCGTCCTTGTGCTGGCACCGGGCAACCGGCATTACTGGGCGGGCGGCACGCCGGCGCAGCGACACGTGCTGAGCCGGATCTCCACGGCAGGCGAGCCGCTGCCGCTGACGGAGCTCACGGCCGACGAGATGTCCGCCGTGGACGGCCTAGCCCGGCACACGGCGCTGGTCGTGGCCGACGGCGAGCGGGTCCGGCTGCGGGCGTCACCTCGAAGCGCTGTGCGGGCCATGGCGACCTGGGTCGGCGATCGGATCGCCGCTGTGATCCGGGACGCGCCCGAGAACACCGGCGAGGGCACGGCGGACGGCGGGAACGTGCGCCGCGGGCGGTTCCTGACGCCCAGCCTGCGCCGGACCAGCCGCTGGTTCAACCTCGACGGCGTGCTGTCCGAGCTGGAGCTGCGGGCGCTCGCCGGCGTCACCCTCGCCGCCCGAGCCGAGGAGTGCCTGCCGCCGTCCGCCGAGGATGTGCCGCTGGTCGTGCTGCGGCTCCCCCACACGCCGGCGGAGGTCGCCGCCGCCGTGGCCCGCACAGTGACCGCGCAAGGCGCCTACTACGACTTCCTGCGCGACGTCCCCCACACCGACGAGCGGCCGCGGGTGCTACTCGTCACCGACGTGGTCTCCAGCGGCAACTCGGTAGCCGGCGTCGTGGCCGAGGTGCTCGACCTGGGCATGGATCCGGTCGCTGTCGCGACCATCGTCGACGCGCGGGCACCCGGCGAACCCGGCGTCGACCTGCCGCTGGCGTCGCTCGCCGTGGTGGACCTCGGCCTTCCCGCGGACGACGATGGCCCGGCGCAGCCGATCGACCCCGTCCTGCGCAGCCCCGAGCACGGCTGCCAGCCGCTCCCGGTGCCCGAAATCGACCAAGAACTGTACGTCGAGACGATGCAGCGCAACGCCGCGGCCAGGCTCGGGCACATCGAGCGCCCGGCCGACCGGCACTACACCGCCTACGTCGACCCGACGCTGCTGTTCCGCGAGCGAGACTGGACCGAGGCGGTGTTCGGCCGCCTGGTCAGCGAGATCAGACGGCGCCACCGTGAGGCCTTCGGTGAGGCGTCGGCCAGGGTGACAATCCTTTTTCCCGAGGGCACGGCGGACGATCTGACCGTCACCGCTGACCAGATGAAGCAGGCGCTGCCGGCGGCCATGCGGGCGGAGGCGGTCTCGGTGCCCCGGGCGGCACATACCGCGAACTGGCAGCTGCCCGGATCGGCGGCGCTGCCGACGGTAGAGCACGCGCTCATCCTCGATTCGGGTGCCAGCAGCGGCCGGACGGTGCAGCAGCTGGTCGGGCTGGCGGCTGACAAGGGCGCCGTCACGATCACCGTGGTCCTGCTGGTTAATGGGCTCAGCGACAGCGACGCGGTGAACCTGCAGCGCATCGCCAGGGTCCGCCGCTCGGAGGATTCCTCGCCTCAGGAACGGGCTGCGGTGAGGATTTACTACCTGGCCCGGACCGCCATGAGCAACCTGCGCAGCGGCCACTGCGGCATCTGTGCGCTGCGCCGCCGGTACGCGGAGCTGACGCTTTACGCGCCTGTGCCCGAGTTGCTCGCCAACCATCGGGAGTGGGTCCTGAACCTGCTGGAGACCCGTACCAAGCAGCAGCTGTTCGAGGAGCAGGCGGCCGACCTGTTCGGCGCCGACGTGACCCAGCGCCAGTGCGTGGCCTATCTGAGCTGGCGGCTGCGCCTGCGCGACGCCGACGTCAACACCAGGCGCCGCGCCCGGGTGGTGGAGCGGCTCGAAGAGGCGGCCGGCAACCGGGAGTACCGCGACGCGCTGATCCGGCTTTTGGTCGCTGAGCCGCAGTGGCTGTCGTCGGCGCCGCTGTCGTTTCCCCGCTGCCGTGCCCTGATCGTGGACATGGCGGCGGCGATGCTCGTGGGCGAGGCCGCGCTGCTGATCGAGGCGCGCCTGCGGGTGCAAGCGGTCATCCTGCTCGCCCGGGCCGCACCCGAGCGGTTCTCCGCCGAACTGGTCTGGATCCTGCGCACCAACCGTGACGAGGGGCTCGTCGTCCCGCAGGTCATGCTGGAGGTCCTGCAGCTGATGGCCGCGCCGCGCACCGGCGCACCGTTTCCCCGGTTGCGCGTGGCGCGGCAGCTCACGGACGCCCTGGGCCGCCTCCTAGACGACCTCCGCGACAAAAGCGAGGCGCCCGGCATCCGGTCCAGCTACGTCAGCGTGCCGCTAGTCCGCTACCTGCTTTCGCACACGCGGCGGCCGCTGTACGCGCCGCCAGCCGGCAAGCAGGAGGCCTGGTCGCAGATCAAGCACGAGATCTCCTACGCGGCGCACGACTTCTCCACCCCGATGTGGCTGGCGAAGTCGACCGTCGAGTTCGTCATCGCCACCGGCCGGCTGCCGCGCAACCACGAGGCGATCGGGGAGGCCTGGAGCCACTGCCAGAACTTCCTGCTCGGTGTGATCCTGCCGAACGCGGCGATGCTGCGGGACATCCTGGTCAGTCACAGCGCAGTGCGCGACCTGTCCCAGGAGGAGATTCCGCTGTGGGAGCGAACCCTCTCGGAGGACGGGCCGAGGTTCATCGACGAGACCACGGTGCGCGTCGACAACTTCGTAAGAAAGATCAAGTCCGGTATGGTCCCCGGCAAGGAAGAGGCCGCGAACCTGCTCCCCGACCTCCTCTGGTGGCTGCGGTTCGCGCTCGACGGTGACAAGTCCGTACTGCGCAAATTCGTCGCGCGCGGCCCGGTGGACGCGCTGCCGACGGTACGGGAGTTCTTCGGGGAACGGGGCGACGTACTCGACGACGGGCTGCTGCCGGCCGAGCAGCGCGGAGCCTTCCGTGTCTTCTGTACCGATCGGCTGCTCCAGCAGGTGCTGCTGGACATCCGGCACAACGCACGCACGACCCACCGGGTGGCCGACGTGCCGCAGGAATTCCGGGTAGAACTCGACTACCGGCAGGACCGCCTGGTGATCACGGTCCGCAATACCGGCAGCGCGCCGCAGTCCGGCGGCAGCGGAAAAGGCCTGGAAACGTTGCGGCACCGACTCGAGCGCTTCGGCGGAAAGCTGTACGAGGCCGAGTTCGAGCGGCCGTGGACCTATGCGGTGACGGTGGAGCTCGACCGATGGAGGATGCCGACATGAAAACCTTCGCGCGCGGGCTGGTCGTCGACGACAAGCCGGCCGTGATCCGGCAGGTCCAGGACATCCTCGACTACGGCTTCTCCCAGCTCGGCGAATGGGAGGTGGAGTACGAGGAGGCGAGTACCCCTGCCGAGGCGGTCAAGCTGGCGCGCGAGGTGGACTTCGACTTCGCAGTCCTCGACTTCGACCTCAACGACGAGACCTGCCTCCCCGTGGTGAAGGAGTTACGCAAACGCCGCAAGGACAACTGCTACATCCTCGTCGTGACCGGGGAATCGAAAAAAAACCCGAATTTCCTAAAACGTTCCATGGAGGCCGGTGCGGATGACGCCATTATCCGTGACAACCACCTGACCATGTCTCCAGCGTTCGAGGGCGACCGGAACGGCTGGGATGGCGAAAACCTCGCCCGCAGGATCCGCGAGCGGATGCGCGTGCAGGATCGGGAGGACGGATTCCGGATCGTCTTCGCGCCCGAGGCGGGAGTGCAATCCATGCTCCACAGCCTCGGCGACCCGCCCGGGGAATACCGCGACGCCATGAGGCGCGGCGAACTGATCGCGCGCACCCTGATCGTCAAGTGCCTCGGGACCGACGACGACACCGGCACCTCGCTGACCGTCCACCACCTCGCTCCCGGCCGCTCCGGCGCCCACGTCTGCAAGGTCGTTCGCGTACAACCGGGCCAGCCCACAGAGTCGTTCGTCCTCAAGATCGGCCTCGATCGCGCATCCCTCGCGGCCGAGAAGGAGGCAAACAGCCTAGCGGCGCGGGCGCTGCGATCGCAGGTACTTGTCCGGCTCGACCGCGAACTGCGGTCCCACGAGCAGTCGGGCTACAGCGCGATCGCCGCCGAGCTGGCAAAAGACGCGGTCACGCTCAAGGACTGGCTGCAGCAGCCGGGCACCACCACCGAGCAGGCGACGAAGGTGGCCGGCGAACTGCACCGCGGCCACCTCAGAGAATTGCTGCAGCCGGGCCTGCGCAAGCCCCAGCCGGTCAGCCAGTGGCTCACCATGTCGCCGGTGCTGCGCGGCCGCGTCCTCGACGCCCTCGGCACCTACGCGCAGGTGTGGCGCGACAACCGCGGCGCCGGTCAGGCCGACGCGGAGCAGATGGCCTCCCTGCTACGCGACTTCGTGGACACGGGCGCGCTGCCCGGCGTCGCGCCGAAGCGCCTCGGCGAACAGGTGCTGCACGCCCGCGGTTTCGGCGACCTGCACTCCGGCAACGTCCTGGTGCAGTCCGTCGGCGAGCCCCATCCCCTGCTGATCGACGCCTCCCAGTACGGCCTCCACCACTGGGCGACAGACACGACCCGCCTACTGGTCGACCTGGTCCTGCAGGTCCGCCGCCCGGGCATCGAGTCCATGCTGTGGTCGGGCCTCGCGGCCGAGGCCGGCTTCGCGACCGGCCTGTGCGACTGCACCGGAAGCCTCGAGCCCGACCCCGGCGATCCCACCGACGCCTACATTCACAAGCTGGTCACCGAGCGCGCCACTTACCTGTGCCTCGACGACCTGGAGCCGCGCAGGGCGGACTGGCACTGGCAATGGCACGTCGCCCTTGCCCGCGAATTCCTGCGCCAGGGGTCACGCCCGGGCCTGCTGCCGACCCGGGCCGTCCTCGCGCTAACCGCGGCCGCCCGCCACCTGCAGCAGGCGGCCGAGGCCTTGGCCGACTGATAGCGGCCCGGACCGCATCTACGCTCGTAGCCGTGGCGAGGCCGGTAGACGACGATCTCAGTATTTCACTGACGTGGCATCAGAACTGACGCGGTAGGGCCAGCCACCATGTGATCGTGTTGTCGGGCGGCAATCGGTGCGCAGACATCCGCTCGCTGCGCCGATCGCTCGCCCGAGGACGCCACCGACAAGGTTTGGAAAGCAGCGCTGAGAACCGCAGAAGAAAGTCTCTCTCCTACCGGACGCTCGGCCGTGAAGTCCTGCAGATCGAGAGCAAGGAGAGGACCTCAAGACGAAGGTGGCCGCTGACTGGATCAGGACGGCTCAAGTGAAGCCTGTCGAGGCATACCGAGCCCGAGACTCACTGGTCCAGACCCATCGGGGAGGCCATGTGGCTGACGCTGGGTCCCCACTCAGTCAGGCTCATCGCGTTCCTCGTCGTCCCTGCGCCGACGGAGCGCTCGCTCGGCGATCCGGCTTGAGAGCTTGCCCGTCGCCCATTTGGCGCGGCCGAGGGTCTCGTCGCCGAGGCGCCTGGCAGCACCGACGCCGTCTGCTCCCGTCTCGAGCGCCTTGTCCCGCGCCTCCTTGGCCGCGTCCGTCCATCGTCTCGCCTCCGATGACTGTCGATCGCCCTCGATCCCGAGCCGCTCGTGGAACTCGACGATGGCGATCGAGACATGGTTGCTCGACTTCACCACAGCGGGGGAGTCCAGCGGATTCAGCAGCACCTTGGCGTTGGCTCTGCCCGCAGCCGCGTCCATGCGGGCCAGCAGGCGCTCGGTGCACCGGGAAATGAGTTCGAGCCGGTTCTGTCGGGCAGCCCTCAGCCCGAGGCGATGCCCGTCCAATTCCCCCGGCGACGCGTCCAGCACCCGGTCAAGTTCGAGCACGGCGATCGCGTCCTGCAGCTGGAAGCAGCGAGCCAAGACGACGAGCCACTCCTGTCCCTTGGACTCTGCTTCCTTGGCTGCCTTGGCGAGATCACCGATCGTGGTCTTGCGCTCCAGCTTCTCCGCGAGCGCGTCCAGTTGACGCAACGCGTACGCCTGGGTTTCCGCGATCGTTGTCGGCGCGCCCTGCACCTTCGACCATGTGATTTCGTCGACGCGGCCCCGCTGCTCGCGGATGGTCATGGACTCCTCGATGACGAAGCCCACGCCGATCATGCGGGCCAGCACGGCGTCCTTCTGGGCGCGGAGCACATCGTCGACCTTCTCGTCGATCATGGCGAGATAGTCGGTGATCTCCTTCATGCTCTGTTGCATCGCAAACTGTGCCATGATCCCCGCGGCACCGCTCAGCAGCGCCGGGTTCGCTCCGTGCACCTTCGAGATTTGGAGCCATTTCTGGATCGAGCCCGGCTGCCCCACCATCGCGTGGCTGACGCCTGGAGTCTTGGTCGGCATCAGACCGAACTTGTGCACAGTCTGCGCGGACTCCTTGGTCAGCTGCACCCAGCGACCCGAGTGGGCGGCGATCTCCGAACCCGCCTGTGCCGCGGCCGCCCCGGCATTGAGGACAGACCCGAGCCGAGGCAGTCCGAGGTCCGTCGACGGCAGTCCCTCGGAGACGATGAAGCGTTCGACAGCCGTCGGATCGCCGATTACCGCCAGTCCATCGCCGTCACTGATCAGCTGAATCTCGTTCTCCATTATCGGCTCCTGACTTACAAGCGGGGGAAACAGCTCTGAACAGTTGAGCGGGTAGCGCGGGCTGGCGTGTCGAGACCGGGGTAGGTGTCGAAGCCTTCTGGCCTGTCAGGGTGTGACGACGGCGTCCCCGGCGAAGGTGAACAGACCGGCCGCGATCGTGATGGCCTTCAGCATCGTGCCCTCGGGCACCTCGAAGTAGCCGTTCGCTTTCACCGAGTTGCCGGGGTTGATCTTGTCGAGGAAGCCCTTGGTGTCGTCGTGGCTATAGATGGCGGCCTCTCCGTCGACGTCGTACTCGCGGCCGAAGGCGTCCTGGGCGGTGACAGTGCCGTCGGCATGGAACACCTGGCCGGGCTGCGGCGGGAACTGTCCGGCGGGGACCTGCGGGAACTGAGCGGTCGGCGGCATCGGCTGCTGGCCGGGCTGGTTCTGGGCAGGGTCATAGCAGGTGGTCATGGGTGTGGAGGTCTCCCAGGCTGCATGGCGCGCTGCCCCGTATCGAGCGCGCTACCCCCAAACGCTCTCACAGCGTCTCGGCAGGTGCCTCCCCCGGAAGTCCTGACCCAGTCGCCGGTTGCCTGGGGCAACATCTGATTTGGCCGGTCCGCCGTCCGACGATGAGCCACCCGCCCGGTCGCGCTCCGGCAGTGGCATCCCAGAACGGGTCGGCCTCGTCGTCGAGCAGCAGCGGCACGTCGTACCCCGGCAGGTCTAGTCCCGGGCGCACGTACAAAGCCCGGTGGAGCCATCGCCGAAGGCGGTGTTCTCACTTCGATCGCAGCCACCACGGTCGGCTCACCTGCACCTAGCGCAGTCAGCGCGTCCGTGGCGGCGGTCCCACGTGTTCCAGGTGGAGACCTGGTGCTGCGCGTTGCCGCCACGTCAACGGCGGGAGTCGGTGCGACACTGGCCGCATGACCCGCGAGGCACCGAGCGAAGCCGAGCATGAGCATGGTTGGTGCGGCTACGAGGTGGGATCGTTTCAGCGGGCGTCGTTCCTGCAACGAGTGCAGCTGCGCTGGTGGCGCATCCGGTACTGGCGCAAGCACCGGCGCGCCCACCAGGCCGCACTGGAACGGTTTGCCGCCCGGCAACGCGAGCGGGAACAGCTGAGCAGGGCCGCCCGCCTAAGCGGTCAGTCTGCCGCCTCGGAGACGGGCTGCCGGTACTGGTAGACCTCGACGTCATCAATCCTGTCGACGAGGATGTAGACGTGCTCCACTGCGGGCGCCGCGACATCGCTCGCCCCGACGTAAGAGCCAGTCTGAGGCAGCTTGACCACCGCTGGCGGGCTGCCGTCGGCGACGATCTCCACAGGCATCAGTCTCCCGTCGACCGGCCCACCGCGAAACCACGCCTCTACTGCCACCATCCGGCCATGATGACGCCCGGCGCCTCGCTGTGGCGACACCCCCGTCAGAAGCAAAGTCCTCCCAGGCTGAGGGCGGGTCGGCTGCATTGTGGTGGGATCCGAGCGCCACGCGCTGAAGGCCGGCCTGCTCACCCCTCTGCGCCTGGCGATGCGGCAGGGGCCAGTTACGACATTGGTGGTTCCAGCGGACCCAGTAGCCGCGGCGGGCCTTGCACCGGCAGACGGTAGTCCCGGGCGGCAGGCGAAGCGGGCCTCGTACTTCAACGGCGGTCAACTCCCTGCCGCGGGCCTGTGCTCGGCTGATTGTGGCGGGTCGACCTCGACAAAGCCGAAGAGCCGTTCGATCAGTTGCAGCGATTGGGTGCGGTAGCGGTCTGCGAAGCCCCGACAGATGGCCGGCTTGGCCTCCGGCTTGCCGCAGTGCGGCAATGTCTTGTGGCAGACGATGAACGCTTCGCGCTGGCGGGCTTCGGTAACGAGGGCGCGCAGCCGGCCGGGGGCGAGGTGCATCCGGTTGCCGGGGGCAAAGATGCAGGTGTCGCACTGCCGTGACAACAGCCGTGACTTGCCGAGAACCGCGTCGCCGACGCTGATTTCAGCGTCGCCATCGCACTCGATGTCGGGTTCAAGAACAGGTTCCATGAGGCTTCCTTTCGCACGTTCGCAGCGGCGCTGCCGGAGACCGGCGCCCGTTGCAGACCGAACTGAGGTTGAGGTGTCGAAGCGGGTGCGCGATGGGGCCGTGACGGACCGGGATCTCCCCGCGGTGCTGAGCCGCCTGCTCGAGGGCTGGGGAGAGCCAGCGCTGACCGTGCCAGGTACAGACCCCGTGGGTCCGGCTGCCGGTTGGCCGGTACGTCAGCCCCTGCAGGGTCGTCGCGCACCGGCAGCGCCGGACCGAGTGGGATGTTCCGCTGTCGGTCAGGCGGCGCGCGGTGAGGCATTCGGCTGCGTGCGCGCGGGCCGGAACCACCCGGCGAACCGGGCGGTAGGTACGGGCACTCGGGCCGAGCCCTGAGTGGGCGGGTCAGGTCGGGTCGCGGCCTGGCAGGCGCGCCTGGCGTCCCGTACCGGCGGGCACGGGTATAGGTGGCCGGCGCAACGCAGGTTGGCGCAGCGACGTGGCTGGTCGGGATGGGGTTGGTGGGGGGCGGCGACGTCGGTGGCGAGCAGCCACAGCAGGACGTCGTTGACGGTGCGCGGCACGGCGTGGCGGTGCGGCAGCTGCACGGCTTGTTGCCTCCTTCGACGGGTTTGGTTCGTGGGGTCCGCCGCCCCTGGCCAGCGGTGTGGGGTGCCGCTGTCGGGTTCGCCAGGGGCGGCGGCCGGATGCAGTGACGCTCGACTTTCCGCATAGATCAAGTCGTGTTCACACGGCGAGGACTTCGGTACCGTTGGTTCGTCGGCCGGTGGTTGAGGAAGCAGCTCGGTGCGGCGGGTTGTCGTGCTGGTAAGGCACCGACGAGTGGTCGTAGTGCGCGGCGTACAGGCGCGGCCGTGTTTAGCTCGGCGCCGTCGTGTCTGTGCGCGCTGGTGTGGTCGTGTGCGGCGAAGCAGCAGGTGCCGCGGGTACAGAACGGCGGCCATGTGTGCGGAGCCGAGCGATGACCAAGCCCCGGACCACGGCGCTCACCTCAGGTCGGCCGGTTCGTCGGTGGCCGGGTCCACGTCGCGGGGATCGGCGCCGTCGCGCTCGCTGCCGTCCCACTCGAACCGCGCTCCCACCTCTGCGGCGCTGAGGGCGGTTTCGACGGCTGCTTCGGCGGCGTCGAAGGCGTCCTCACGGCCGGTAGCGGTGACCTCAAGGAGGACGGACAAGGTGAGGCGGACCTGCCAGCAGCGGGGCAGCGCTGGCAGGTCCAGCGCGCTCAGCACCCGGTCTGCAGCGTCGGCGTCGATGTCGTGAGTACTGGCGGCCTCCCGCAACCTTCGCCACACCTGCCGACGGAAGTGGGCCAGTGCGTAGGTGTCGGCGGCGGGCGGCTGGGCCTGCGGCGGGGTGTGTTGGTGGTGCAGGTGAGCGTGGATCTGGGCGGTGGTGTGGGTGAGCCATCCCAGTGGTGCGGGCTGGTCCGGGTGGAACATGTTCCAGGCGTCGAGTAGGACCGATTCCAGGGTCGGTGGTGACGTCATCGTCTGAGGCGTGGTCATCGCAGGTTGCTCCTCGAGAACGGGAACGGTCCCGCCGCCCTGGCGGGCGGCGGGACCGTCGGCTGGTGTCAGGACTGGCGGCGGACCCGGGTGACCCGGACCTCGTAGGTGTCGGAACGCACCGTCAAGTGCAGCCACGAGTAGCCGGCGGCCGCGGCGGTGCGCAGGGTGGTGATCAGCGGGGTGGGCTGGTCGGTGAGGTGCAGGTGCTCGGCGAAGTCGTCGCCGCCGAGATCCGGGGCGCGGCGGTGGCCGTCGCTGCCGGGGTCCCAGCCGTGGGCGTAGAAGACGAGGCTGCTGCCGGGCCGGTTCGGATCCTCGAGGCGCGGCAGGCCACTGGACATCAGGTAGACGCCGTGGTCGTGCACCCACACCAGCGCGCCGGGGCAGGCGATGCGGTCTTCGTGCTCGGTGAACGAGGGTGCCTGGTCCGTGGCGGCGACGGCGTGCTCAGCCAGCCGCAGCGTCTGGGTCAGGTCGAAGTAGAGATGCAGGGCCATGGGTAGGGGTGCCCCCTTTCTGGGCGTGGGTGTGGTCGGCAGGGCACCGGCATGCGACGTCGGCCCGCGGGCGGTTGGTGGTGCTGGGTCCGCGGCGTTCGTTTCACGGCCACGCGCTGAACGTCGCCGTGGTGGGCCGCTCAGGACGTCGCACCGCGGCCGGTACGCGCTCAGCGGGGCTGGGATTGGGAATCGACATCAGGTCAGCCGGCGTAGATGAGCAAGTCACGGGCGCGGTGACGAGCTGTGGTGGCCTTGTCGTGGCAAGCGAGGGGCGGTGGTCAGCGTGTCCGCGATGTGGCCGAGCCACTCCCGCAGCGACAGGTCCGCGCTGCGGCTGGTGTGGGGGTCGCTGAGCGCGCCGGTGGCGGCGGTCAGGGCGATGATCTGACCACCAGCGGCGGTGATGGTGCCCGGTGCGGCGAGCAGCGCGTTCACCTCGTCGAGGTGATGGGCGCAGGCGTCGGGGAGCTGGTTGGGGTTGAGGGTGTAGCCGTGGTCGTGCAGGAGCCCGGATACGGCGTCGAGGAAGGTCTGTATCGGGCGTTTCTCCTGCGGCTCAGAACGGTGGCTGACCAATGTGCGGCCAGCCATCCAGCACGGACGGGGGGAGCCCGGCGCGTAGCGCTTGGTCGATCACGTGCGCGAGGCTGTAATCGGGGTCGGCGGCGAGGGCACGGTCAACGGCGACGGACGCCAGGGCCCCATCGCCGCATCGCCAGGCGGTGAAGGCGAGCAGGCTGGCCGGCGCCGCCGCGAGGGGCGGGTGGGCCCGGCGGGTGATGTCGGTCCACATGGGCACCTGCCAGTCGTCGCTAACCTGCCACGCGGCGTCGCGGATCACCGGGTCGGACAGCAGGACGGTCAGCCAGGCCAGCTCGTCGTCGTTGAGGACCTGCTCGTCGCGGTAGCGGGCGAACGCGGCGGTCACCGCCTCGATGCCGGCGCGGACCAACCCGTCGTGTCCGGCCTGGGCGAGCAGCGCGCGGCGGCGGGCGCGGGCCCCGACGGTGGCGCGGGTGACGGCGATGCGGGCGGCCCCGCTGGCGGGGGCGATGCTGGCGACGAGCGCCGCCCGATCGGGCAGGGCTCGGCAGCCGGCCACGATGGCGTGCATCGTGACGTCGCTGCGGCGGGGGTCGAAGGGCGTCCCGTCGGTGGGGCAGCAGGCGGGGTCCTGGCAGAGGTAGGAGAAGTAGCGGCCGTCGGTGACCCGCAGGGCGTCGAGGATGTCGAGACCTGCGGCAGTGAGGCGTGGGGTCATGACGTCCATGACCGGGGTGACAGCGGTCGCGGGCCCGTAGCCGATCACGATGACGCGAGTGGCGTCGGCGTGGCGCAGTAGCCGGACGTGCGAGCGGGCCATTCCTTCGATCCAGGCCTCGACCTGGGAGGGTTCGGGAAGGTCGGCGCGGCCGGCGACGACGACCCGGGTGCCGGCGACGCCGACGGTGACGAAACTGTCGGTGGGGTGGAAACCCAGCAGGTACGGCACGGCGGTGAGCAGGTCGGCCGGTGAGCCGACCGGCAGCCGGTTGAAGTCGGACATGGTGTCTCCTGTCGTCCGGTGAGGTGAAGTCGGGCAGGGTGGATCGGCTGTTCCGGGGTGCGCGAATGTCGCGCCGGTATCCGGCAACGGCTATGGAGGTGCGGGATGGGATCCGCGGGCCCGCTGGCCAGCCGGTGAGGCATGGCGACATCCGAGCCCTGGAGCGGCGCGGTTCGGCCTAGCCCCTCTCGGGCTGCCAGGAGGTGTCAGGCGCGCTCGAGGGCGCTGACCGCGGCGTCGGCGATGTGCCCGATGGCCTGCACGGGGTCGGCGACGGTGAGGGTGGTGGTGTCGGCGAAGGTGTGCCCGGGCAGGTCGGCGGGGCGCAGCCACAGCACGGCGCAGCCGGCCCGGTGCAGGGTGGTGATCAGCCGTTGGGCGGGTGCGATGTCGGGGAGGTCGCCGTCGGAGACGACGGTGAGCAGCCGCAGCCGGCCAGGCTGGCGCAGCTGCAGCAACTCGTCGGCGAGTTTCACCGCGTCGGTGAATGCCGCGCTGCCGCCGTCGGCCCGCAGCTCGAGGACCTGCTGGGGGTGCTGGCGGGGTGGGACGAGCAGGGTGACGTTGCTGCCGAAGGCGATGGCGGCGGTGACCGCCTGATTGGCGTGGGCGGCGTGGGCGAGGATCCACCCGGCCGACGACATCGGTGCCGCCCAGGGGTGCATGGAGAACGAGGCGTCGACGATGACCCCGAGATGCAGCGTCGGCTTCGGCGGCGGCACCTGAGCGCGACGCTGCCACGGGGCAGCCGTCGGCACGGTCCCGGCGGCGATCTGCGCCTTCGCGGTGATGGCGTGGCGGGTGCGCAGCCGTCCTGGCGGGGCGACGCTGGGGCGGGTGTCGGGTTCGGGCTGGTGGGTGCGGGCGCGCCGGAGCCGGGCGGCGAGGGTGCGGGCGGCGGCGCGTTCGGCGTCGGTGGGGTGCCGCAGCGACCAGGTGGTGGGCGCGGAGAACCGGGCGGTGAGCTGCTGCGCCCGATACTGCGCGGGATTGAGGCCCGCGGTGTGGGCGAGGTAGTCCGCCAGTGCCTGGGCGAGCACACCGGCGAACACGCCCGCATCGACGGTGGGGGTGTCGGGTTGGCGGTGGGGGTCGATGCCGAGGATCTGGCACCACCGCCACGCCAGGTCGATCATCGCGTCGGCGTCGGTGTCGTCGGTGGTGTGGGCTTGCCGCCACACGTCGCGCAGCTGCAGCAGCCGTTTTCGGCCGAGGACGGTGGTGACGGCGGCGCGGACACCTTTGATGTCTTTGGCGGTGATGATGCGGGCGTCGACGCGGGCCAGGAGCAGCCCGGCGAGCTGACCTGCGTGCCACGGGTCGTCCACGGGGGCGTCAGCGGGGCTGACCAGTGTGGTGACGGTGTGGCGCAGCCACCGCCGGTCACCTCGCCGGCGGGCACGGTGCCGGTTCTCGACGCGGGATTCTTCGAGGAGCTCGGCGACGGCGGCGACGACGGGTGGGGTGCCGGGCGGGGTGCTCCATTGGCTGTGGACGGCGTGGGCGGCTTCGTGAACGAGCAGCCCGTAGGCGGTCGGGACGAGGCGTTTGTGGCCGGCGCGGCGGGGGTTGGCGACGTCGGGGGCGCCGATGTGGGTGGCGTCGACTTCAATGCGGCCCGCCGCGGGGTAGAAGCAGGCGGGCGCGCCGCCGCCGGCGCCGGGGGCGACGGTGACGGTCAGGTCGGTGCGCCCGGTCAGCACCGGGACATGCCGTGTCCAGGCGTCGCACCACTCCTGCCAAGCCGGGTCGCCGCCAGTGGGCGGGGTCGGGCCGGGCTGCAGGTGATGTGCGTGAGGCATCGGGACTCCTTCCAGGGGTTAGCGCTGCTTGCCGAGGGTCAGCGGGGTGATCTCGGTGCCGAAGTTCTGCCGCAGCGCGGCGAGAACCTGCTCCCGGTCCTCCTCAGGTGCGCGGCCGGCGAGATTGGCGGCCGCGGCGGGCAGGCCGAGGGTTTTGCGGACGCGGGCGAAGCCGAGCAGCTCGCGTAGTTGCGGTGCCCAGCTGACCCGCCCGGCGGCCAGGTCACCGTTGAGGGCGACGGCGGCGGCCACGGCGGGGGAGGGGACGCCGAGGTGGCGGGCGAGGTCCCAGTCGGTGGTGACCTCGATGTGCACATCGAACCGGGAGGCGAGCGCTTCGGTGAGGATCGCCCCGTGCACGCCGGGGTTGTGGCCGGCGATGACGTAGAAGCCGTCTGCGGCGTCGACGCGTTCGTTGCGGTAGCCGGGGATGGTGATGACCCGCCGTCCGTCCATCGCGGGGTAGAGCACGGCGAGGACCTTCGGCGGGATGAGGGTGGCGTCGTCGACCAGCAACGCCCGCCCTTCGCGCATGGCGGTGACGAGGGGGCCGTAGACGAACTCGAAGCCGCCGTCGGGGAGGGGGATGAAGTTGCCGAGGAAGTCCTCCACGACGGTGTCGCCGGTTCCGGCGACGGTGAGCAGGTCGGGGAAGGCGGCCTCGACGAGGGCGGTCTTGCCGGTGCCGGGCGGCCCGTAGAGAAGCACCGGTATCCGCTTTTCGCGTAGCCGGCGCAGAACGTCCACATCGGTCGCCCCCGCGAGCTTGCGCGGGAAATACAGGTCCCCGTTGGGGCGTGTGACCGGCTGCCGCCGACCCGCACCGCGACGTCCTTGGCGGGGTGTACGCGGGGCGGGCGGTGGCATAGTCCCAGCGGCGTCGATCCCGGCCTGGGTGATCTGGAAGCGGTGCGGGCCGGTGGAGTGGGTGGCGTATCCGGCCGCGGCCATCTTCTTCAACGCCTCGAACACCGCCCCGGTGGACGGGGCGGCGATCGCCGTGGTGAGTTCCCCGACCTTGAACACCCGATCGGGGTGCGCGGCGAGGTGAGCGGCGACCTGCCGGTAGAGGTAGCCGGGCCGGCGGCCGTCGGCTGGCGGCGGGGTGGGGTCGCTCGGGTCGGGTGGGGTTACAGGGTCCATGCGGGTTCTCCTGTCATAGGGGCCCGCGCACCCGTCTCCGGGTGCGCGGGCGTGTTGGTGCGGTGTCCGCGCGGCGGAGACGGGCAGGTACTGGAACAGCCCCCTGGCAGGGGCCGATCAGCAACTCCGTGAGGTGCTCAGAGGCAGCCCCGGAAGGGCTGCCGGGGTGGTGGTGTCGCTGCCACCGGCGGTGGGCGACGACAAGGAACGCACCCCGACCCGGATCGATCAAGTCGATCCGGCAGCGAGGGCCTACCTGCGGCGGAGGGTGACCTCGTCGCGGGGGCGGCGGGCGATAGTCACGGTCAGGCCGAAGACGCTGCCGTCGGACAGCTCCAGCCACACGCCACGGTCGAGGGTCATGACGCCGGCGTCGCGGTAGACGCGGGCGGAAGTGACCGTCACCGGGGTGCCGTCGTCGTGAGTGAGCTGGGGCAGGTCGGCCTCGTCGCAGAGCTGATTTAGGCCGTCGCTGGTGAGCAGGCGTGCCACGAGTGCCTGCAGGCTCTCCTCGTGGGCGTAATCGCCGAACTCGTCGTCCTTGTTGTTGTCAAGCATGGCGTCGTCCTTTCGTGTCGGGGTTGGTGTTCGGACGGTGTTGGGCCTGGGGTGCGGACGGGTGGGGAATGTGGCCGGCGATGCGGTCGTAGTCGTAGGGGTGCCACCGCTATCCAGGTCCAGGCGCGGCCCATCACGGGTACTGGCCGTGCGCGTCGGGCATGGTGCGGTCGATGGCCTCCGGGTCGTCGTGCACCCGGGTCTCGTCGGCCACGATGACGTCGCCGTCGAAGCGCGGGCGAGCCATGGACTCGTCGACCATCTGCTCCTGGCGGTATTCGGGGATGCCGATGGCCCCGAGCTGCTGCCGGCAGCGGTCGCGGGCACCGTGCTGGTTGGCGATCGGCCGGGCCGGCCGGCCATGCTGAGGGACGACAAGACCTCGAAGACCTCGGAGCTCTGCCCCGAACCCCGACCCTGAGAGATCAGCCGGGGGTGGATCCCCTCGCCGGGCACTACAACGGCTACCAGCCTCCCCCGACGGGGCCAAGGTCGTTCCTTTGGGTTCCTACGTCTGGATGGTGTTCCGGGCCGCCGGGTTGGCTGGGTGTGGCTCAAGGTCGTTTGCCGTCAAGTGGCCATGGAAGAGCGGCCGCCCAGCCAGCCCAGGGCGCCATGGCCGCTGATTGAGATCTGCGAGTCGTCGCTTGCTAAGGAGCTGCCGGCGGGCTCGTCCGAGGTGACCTGGACCTCCGGTGTTGGAACGCGCGCTGACCTTCACCAACGTCGCGACGCTGATTCTGATCGCCGCGCCCGAGCAGATCCGCGCCGGTCGCGAGCAGCTCGCGGGTGACACGGCAAGCGACCATGAGAGGGTGACCGACGCCGTATCGTCTTCCTTGACTGCTGTGATCGACCTCATCGATGGATACATGCATCGAGTGCTGAAGGGCAGAGAAGATCCGGTGGGGGTCGTCGAGGAGCTGAAGTGTGCGCTGATCGAGCTGCTCCCCGGGGACGACGTGGGGAATATCGGCCGGCTGTACAGCATCTACGCGGACTTGTCGGACATCGTCGACGGCTACCCGTTCCACTACGGCGATGGCACCGAGATGATCGCCCAACGGGAGATTCGCGACTCTGCCTGGGACTGGTTGAACATTCCGCGCAATGCCGACGGCATGAAGACCTACGTCGACCACTGGGCTGCGAGGATCGCAGCCTTACCGACGACCGACGGAGGACGGCCATTCCGCGGCAACTCTGGTCGGCTGGAAGGCGACATCCGCCATTGAGACTCGTCCGGTAGAGCGCTCCACCTTGTCCCCGTCCGGGGAGGCTGGACGGTCTACGACTGCCCGACGAGGAGATCCGCCAGCACTGGCACACTGCCCGCATGAGTTACGACCTGGCGGTGTGGGAGGGCGACATGCCCGCCGACGATGAAGCGGCCGGTGAGGCATACGAAGCCCTGTATCAGCGGTACTTCGAGAGCGAGGAACAGCCGTCGACGCCGCGTATCCGGGCCTACGTCGATTCCGTAGCGGCCCGATGGCCCGACCTATACGGCCACGACGCCGAGCTCTACCCCCTGTCGAATGGCCTCATCGATGAGGCGTCCGGCCCGATGGTCTACTTCACAATCCCGTTCAGCCGGTCCGACGAGGTCTCCTCTGAGGCGGCACAGATGGCCGCCGATCATGGGCTCGTCTGCTACGACCCGCAGTGGGAACACCTTCGCCCCGCTGCCGGTCACGACGACTGAACCTGAACCATCACGGGCCATCCGTGGGCCACTAACCATGGCGCGCAGCGGTCACGGGCGGGCACGAGGCGCAGCCGGGGCGACCGCCGGCCGCAGGCGTTTCGGGCATCGCGGACGGTTGATCACGCTCTTCCAAACTGACGCTCGTTTCTAGGTGAAGTGCTCCTCAAGCAGGATGGTGATCGTGTGCCATCCCCATACTCGGTGGACCGCCGTATGGCCAAGACTGCCTGCGAGCGCTGACGCTGCCAGACAAAAGCGGACGGCTGACCAGGAGCGCGATCCCCTGGTCAGCCATCTGCAATCTTCAACAGCTCCCGGTGCGGCGCGCCGTGCTGATTACGGCGAAGGCGACCACAACACGCCCTCGTTGTACCCCTCCTTGAACCCGTCCACGAACGCCCCGCCCACCCCCGTGATGAAGCACCCGGCGCAGCACAACACCAGCCCGATCACCGGCAGCGCGATCCACAGGACGATTGCCCACGCGCCGAGAGTGGCCGGCTTGTTGGATGGCTGCTGCACGAACACGGGCGGCGGGTACTGGCCCTGGGGCGGGTACGGCTGGTGCGGTGGGTACGCGTACGGCTGCTGCCCTGGGTAGGGCGGCGGTTGTTGTTGGTAAGGGTCGTGAGGATGCATCCGGCCATCCTGCCCAGCGCTGATCAGCGCGGGAAGACCCGAACGGCCCCACCTCCTGCCGGTAGAGGTAGCCGGGCCGGCGGCCGTCGGCTGGCTGCGGGGTGCGGTAGCTCGGGTCGAGTGGGTTGCAGGATCCATGCGGGTTCTCCTGTCATAGGGGCCCGCGCACCCGTCTCCGGGTGCGCGGGCGTGTTGGTGCGGTGTCCGCGCGGCGGAGACGGGCAGGTACTGGAACAGCCCCCTGGCAGGGGCCGATCAGCAACTCCCTGAGGTGCTCAGAGGCAGCCCCGGAAGGGCTGCCGGGGTGGTGGTGTCGCTGCCACCGGCGGTGGGCGACGACAAGGAACGCACCCCGACCCGGATCGATCAAGTCGATCCGGCGACGAGGGCCTACCTGCGGCGGAGGGTGACCTCGTCGCGGGGGCGGCGGGCGATGCTCACCGTCAGGCCGAAGACGCTGCCGTCGGACAGCTCCAGCCACACGCCACGGTCGAGGGTCATGACGCCGGCGTCGCGGTAGACGCGGGCGGAAGTGACCGTCACCGGGGTGCCGTCGTCGTGGGTGAGCTGGGGCAGGTCGGCCACATCGCACAGCTGATCCAGGTCGGTGCTGGTCAGCAGGCTCCGGACGAGGGCCTGAAGGATCTCCTCGTGGGCGTACTCGCCGAACTCGTCGGCAGGGTCATCGAACATGTTGATGCTCCTCGTTGTCGGTCGTGTCGCTTCATGTCGTCCGGCCGTCTGGATGCCACGGAACGCTTGCGTGGTGGCGAGCGTTTCTCGGTATGCCGCCGCCGTTAGGGGCATCTGCCGCAGATCGAATCGGCTGGCGCAGGGGCGTGGTGAGGTGATGAGGTACCGGGGTGACGAGCGGGAAGGGTCGATGGCGCAAGAGGAAGCAGACGAGCCGGGCGCTGCCGACGTGGGAGCTGGGCGAGGGTTCACCGGTCCTGCGGGCTGACCCGCGTGACGCGCTCGTGTCGGCCTCCATCGGGCCTGCCGGTGAGCTGGTAGCGCTGTGGTCGACATCCGAGGACGAGCCGGCGCTGCGGTCGGTCACCACCCAACCCGGCTGGGCGACGTTCCCCGACCCGACGGCAGCCCGACCCGTGACCGCCCGAGTGACCAGGCAGGCGGGGGACACCGTCGACATCACCGAGTTGCCCGGGATGACGCTGGCCCACCCTTCAGTCCAGCCCCTGCCCGAGGGGCGGGTACTGGTGGTCGGAGCCCGCTGCCGGTGGCGCAAAGACGGCCCGGACCGCAACGCCGTCATCTACGGAAGCGACGGACGCATCGAGACGCGGGCGACGCTCGGTGACGGCATCGAACACGTCTTCACCACCACCGCTGGAGAGGTGTGGGTGGGCTACTTCGACGAAGGCGTCTACGGCAACTACGGCTGGGGCGATGCAAGCTCCGCACCACCGGTGGGCAGCAGCGGACTGGTGCGCTTCTCACCGCAGCTCGAGCCGACGTGGCGATTCCCGTCCCACACGGACAACCAACGGGGCGCCATCGACGACTGCTACGCGCTCAACGTCACCGACGAATCGGTGTGGACCTGCTACTACAGCGACTTCCCGATCGTGCAGATTCGTGATGACTCGGTCATCGGCTGGCGCAATCAGGTCTCCGGGGCGAAGGCCTTGGCACTCAACGGCACCAGAGTTGGACTGCTCGGCGGGTACGGACCGCAGCAGGACCGCCTCGTTGTGGGTGAGCTGGCCGACCAGGCGATGCGCGTCGTCGGTGAGTACCGGCTGGTGCTGCCCGGCGGAGCCCCGCTCCCACCGCGGGTGACCGCGATAGGTCGCGGCCCGGTGCTGCACCTGATCACCGCCGAGCACTGGTACCGGCTGCCCCTGGACGAGCTCACCCGCGAATGAGCTGGCGGAGACCGGGTCAGGTAGCCGCCGTCGCAGGCGGGCCAGGGAGGTCGCCGGCGATCCGCTCACAGTCGTAGGGGTGCACCGCCATCCAGGTCCAAGCGCGGCCCATCACGGTGTACCGGCCGTCCGCGTCGGGCGGGATGCGCTCGATGGCCTCAGGATCGTCGTACACCCGGGTCTCGTCGACCACGATGACGTCGCCGTCGAAGCGCAGGCGGGCCATGGACTCGTCGACCATCTGCTCCTGGCGCTCACCGGTAATGCCAGTGGCGGCGAGGTGCTGCCGGTAGCGGTCGCGGGCATCGTGCTGGTCGACGACGATCGCCTCCGCCACCTCCCGGGTACAGGTGAACACCGCCCACCCGTTCCACGTGTCAACCAGGGTGCCGACGAACCCGACCGGGATGCGCAGCTCCCCGTGCTCGTTGGGTGTCCACGCCCAGTCGCCGGCGAAAACGCCCGGCCCGCCCAGGCCCACCCGGTCCGGGTGCACATGGCGCAGGTCCCGGTCGTCGCCGTCGGGGTGCAGGAGCATGCGGCACTGCCGGGCCGCCTCGGCTTCGGCGGCGGCGTCGTACCCGTCGCACCACGCCCACCGCGCCTGGTCACGCTGCTGCGCGGTGAGCCGTTCCCACGCTGGCGCGTCAGGCGGGGCATGCTCGGCGTACCGGTCGGCGTCGTCGGCCAGGACGTACCGGTCGGCGGCCGGCAGCCCGTCGATGTCCCGCCCATCGGCGGCCTCGACCGCGGACAGGACCTTCCGCGCGGTCGCCGTCACGTCGCCGCTGGCACGCCCGCCCAGCGTGTCCTGCGCCCACCACTGCGCGGCGTTCCGTCCGGCTGCCGCCCCCGCCTCGCGCAGGGCGTCGAGCGCCCGCTCCCAGCCAGTTTCGGGCAGGCGGCGGACGCGGTCGCCGGCGCCGGCGCCGAGCAGCATCGACAGGCGGGAGCCGCTGTCCCACTGCACATCCAGAACCTGGTGGCGCGGGTCGTAGCTGCGCACCGTGCCCTGGTCGCCCCGCCGAAGCCTGGTGTGCAGGTCGCTGGTGTGCTCGAGGGCGATGCGGTCACCGGGCTGGTAGGTCACCGTCGACCTCCGTCACCGGTGTCGAGCAGGGCTTGGCAGCCAGCGGTGACGCCGTCGAGGACGGCGTCGGTGAACCCGCTCCGCACCGCGTCGATGACCAGCGCCTGGCCGACGTCGGGTAGTTGCGCCCAGTCGGGCGCGCCGGCCGGTGCATGGTGCTGGTAGCGGTCGGCGTCGTAGCTGGCGAGGTCGAAATGCGGCAGCGCGGCCAGGACTGTTTCGTCGCTGCTGTCGATACCGTCCAGCACCGCTCGCGCCGTTTGCGTCTGCTCGGCGTGGCTGCGTCCCTCGATGGCGTGTTGCCGCCACCAGCCGACGGCGAGCCGGCCCTCCCGCTCGCCGGCGTCTCGCAGGGTCAGCAGCAGCTGCGCATCGACGGCCGACACAGGCAACGGCGCCGCGCCACTGACCGGGGCCGAGCTGGTGTCCGGGCTGGGGTAGGGGGAGGCCGGGGTGGCCGGATCGAGCCAATCGGCGGCGAGTAGAACCCCTTCGCGTCGATACCGGGCGGGCACGGTGCGCTCGTTGGCGACCCTGCGCAGCCACCCGGCCACCTCGGCGCGGATCTTGGCCGAGGCGGTGGCGTAGCGGGTCCGGGCCTCGCGGGCCCGCCGGTTCGCCTCCTGCAGGTTCCGCCGATTGACCTGCGCGTGCAGGTCGAGCAGCCACAGGTGCTCGGCGGTCGGGATCCAGCCCGAGCGGGAGTCGGTGAGCAGCCGGCGCAGCGCCTCGGCGTAGTAGTAGTCGCCGTACCGGTGCGGCTCACCGCAGTGGATCATGCTGTTCTGGATGGCCTGTAGGCGGCGACCCAATGTCACCCAGTCGGTGTGATCCTCGGGTCTCGCGCCCGGCCGAGGAATGCCGCTGCTGGTGTCGGTCACGGTGATGTCCTTCCTGGTGGTCAAGTGGTGGAGGTTCGGGGAAGCGCCCGGGCACCGCGTGAGGGATCCCCGGCCGGTGGTGCGAACGATTGGCGTGGATCACCGCACCTTTGGTGGAGTGCCTGTTGCCGGCCTGGCTTCCTCTGCTCCTGGCGGTAGGGCAGGACGACAGGTGCCGCGAGTTGCCGGGGGTAGGTGGGCTGGCGGCTGCTGTGCACATGCGGGCTGCCAGGTGTCCCCGCCCGCTGGCCCGACCGGCGGCGCGGGCACCTGGGCGCGATAGCCTCGCCCGGTGACTGACCAGCCATGCCATTGCCTGCTGTGCCAACACCCGTCCGACGAGGCGACATGGGACCCCCGCGATCGCCGCATCGCCGACCACATTCGCGAATATGGATGGAGCGTTACGGGTTTGGCCGCAGACGAGCGGACGCCGGGCTGGGCGTATTCGACGGGACTGTGGCACACGCTCCGCAGCCCGGAGGTGTGCATCTTCGGGTTGCCCACCAACACCGCGATGACGATCGTCAACGTCGTGGCCGACCAAGTTCGCCAAGGTGAAGTACTGAAGCCCGATGAACGGCGCCCGGACGTGCTCACCAACCACGACGTGGCAATCCGTCCCGTTCACCCGGCCTGGTATCGCCACTTCTTCGGCGCCGCCATCGACTTCTATCAGGCCCCGCCGCTGCCGATCGTGCAGGTGTTCTGGCCGGACAAGCAGGGCCGGTTCGCGTGGGAACAGGACGCCGAAGCCGGTTGCCGAGCCAGCCAACCGCTGCTGTGGCTGTCACCGACCGAGCATCCACAGGGCGTGTGGACCGAGTTCGATCCGTATGGGGGCTGGCCGTTCGGCACCAGCCTGCCGTACTTCTCCGTCCGCACCACGTCCGCTGTTGTGCAGGGCAAGGCGGAGATCACGGCCGTCGTGCGGGGCCATGACGGCAGCTGGCGACTTCTCGACGACACCGGCGACGGGGACGCGACCGCAGTGACGAACCTGCGGCACATCGCCAATACTCATCCCGAAGTGGCAGCCGTTGCCGACCTTGCCCACGGCCAGCGGGCCGACCGCGCCCCGGACGGGAGCTGGGTCCGCTCGGCTTTGCCCAGCTGAAGCCGGCCGCGCCGATGGCTGCTGGGCGCCGGCGAGCCCAACCCCTATTGCCTGCCTAGTTCACGACTCGGCGTACGGCGGCGAGCTGCCCGGCCCACCCGGCCAGGCGGGTGACCTTGACGACGTCGCCGCTGTGCGGGGCCTGCACGACCAACCCTTGGCCCAGGTACATGCCGACGTGGCCAGGACGGGCCGCGCTGCCGCGGCTGCCGGGAATGAACAGCAGGTCCCCGGTCCGCAGGTCCCGGTAATCGGTGACAGGCTGGCCCGCGTCGACCTGCTCGCTCGTGGTCCGTGGCAGGGCAACGCCGGCCGCCCGATACGCCTGCTGCACCAGCGAGGAACAGTCGCACTGGCGGGCGGGAACACCGGAGTGGGGCGCGGTGCAGTCCCCGCCAAAGGTGTAGGGGGTGCCGAGCTGGGCCAGGGCCCAGCCGACCGCCGTCACCACCTGCGGCGGGGTGCTCGGCGGCAGCGTGAACCCTGCGGGGAGCGGCACCTGCTCGCTGCCGGGTTGGCCGTCGCCGCCGTCGAACAAGCACAGCGGGTTGCTCATGGCCTGCTCCAGATCGGCGGCGACAGGCCCTGTTTGGGTGCCGCCGGTCAGGACGCGGACCAGGGCGATCGCGTCGTCCTCCCAGCTGGCGTACGCGCCGGGGTAGGCGGATCGCTGCACCGCCTGGGCGGCGTCAGTCAGCGCCATGGCCTGCCAGCCGTCCACACCCAGCAGCGCCTGATAGAACCTCCCGGCCGCGTGGCGCGGGTCCCGCAGTTGGGCAGCTGTGCCCCAGCCCTGCGACGGGCGCTGCTGGAACAGCCCCACCGAGTCGCGGTCCCCGCCGGGCAGGTTGCGCAGGGTCGACTCCTGCATGGCGGCGGCCAGCGCGACCACCCAGCCCCGAGGCGGAACCTTCAGATCCCGGCCGACGGCGACGATCACGGCGGCGTGGGCCACCTGGTCGCTGTTCCACTCGGCGGTGCCGGCCGCGGGCGGAGACACCGCGATGGTGGACCCGGCGTCGACGGCCCCGTGGCAGGCTGCCGACGCGGTGCCGCCGGTGAACAACGCGCCGATCCCGCCCGCGCACAGCACCATCACCGCGATCACCGCGGCGGCGACGGCGGCGAGGGCCCGGGCGCTCACCGCGGTGCTCCCGCCGCCGCCGCCGTGCGTCCAGGCTCTGCCAGGCAGCGGGTCGCGGCGGCGGGCCGGGGCAGGCACCTGGACAGGGGGTACCGGGCGACGAGGCTGTTGTCGTCGGTGTGCACGGCGACAGTGGCGGTGTCCGGGTCGAGCAGGTAGATCCATTCGACGTCGAGGTGCCGGGCGTGACTCAACGGGAACACGGTGACCGGTTCCGGTGAGTCCACCGTCCCGTCTGTGCAGGTAGAGGCTGCCAGAGGCATGCCGACGCCCGGCACCGGGAGCTGGCCGGCGAAGGGCGAGCGGGTGGCGGCGGTAGTGTCCGGGTCGAGGTACTCCCAGTCGCAGCCGAGGATCGCGGTGACCAACGCACGCGTGTCGTAGCGGGCATGCCCGGCCCAGATCGCGGCCAGGCTGGACAGGATGACGCTCGGGTGGCCGTCGCAGAGCACGAAGCGGGCGTGCGCGAGGTGCGGGTGGTCGGGTTCGGTGACGCCGACGTAGCAGTGGCTGCTCACGGGACAGGACTCCTTCAGCGAGATGCGAATGAAATGGGACGCGCCCGCCTGCTTTGCGGCGGGCGGGCGCGTGCGGGTGGCAGGGGAGGCCCTGGCAGGCATGTCACGGCTGGTGTGCGGCATTGGTCGCGCGTGGCGATGCCGTCGGTATGGCCATGCCGTCCGTGTAGGACGGGCGGAGCTGATGGCGCCGTATCGGTCAGGGCTGGGCGCGGTCCGGGCGGGGCGGCCAGGTGGCGGGCCGGGGGCGCCAGCCGAAGATCGGGTCGGTGGTCTCGACGGATCCGCAGCGGGTGCACCGGGTGTAGGTGTCCTCGCCGTAGCCGGCCATGGACGGCACCTCGTCGGAGACGATCTGGTCGACCGCGCCGCAGACCCGGCACCGAATGGACGCGCCTTCGGGTCCGCACACGGTGAAGATCGGCTCGTCGGGGTCGGTGTCAGGCGGCAGCTGCCCGGTCATGCCGTGCCCCCCGACTTGCTCCAGTGGGGGTGGCGGGCGGTGGCGGCCACCAGCGCGGCCAGTCCGGGCTGGGTGGCGGGGGTGTCGTCTGGGTCGGGGGTGTCGTCGACGACCAGCGCCGGGTGGTCCTCACCCAGGTGGTGGGTGAGTTGGTAGACGCGGCCGTCGGTGTCGACGGCGTCGATGTGGCGGACCTGCCTCGGCTGGCCGTCGTTGGTGAGGATGTCGTCGTAGCAGGCGGCCCAGGCAAGCAGCCGCACGTCCGGCTGCGTCGCGCGGATCAGCCGGACGATGGTGTCAAGGGTGGCCCGGTAGGGTGCCCCCGCGTCCGGGGTGTCGAGGCCGGCGGCGAGGCGGTGCAGCAGCGCGGGCAGCCCGGCCGAGTCGGTGAGCAGGTCGTCGCGGTGCAGCGGGAACTCCACGCTGCGCATCTGGCGTACCGGCGTCGGCCTGTCGGTGATCAGGGGCCGGTCGTGGATGAGCAGCAGCGTCACGGGCCGGCCCCAGTCCAGCGTGTCGGCGTCGGCGTCGACGGCCAGTAGGCATCCGGCGAGGGTGTGGACAGCGGCGAAGGACAACACAAGGGTCTCCTTGTCATCGAGCAGGAAAGGGGAGGACCCCGCAGTCGGTGGCTTCGGGGTCCTCGGCATCAGGAACGGGCCCACTGGTGGGCGGGGGACCGGTGGGCTGCGCGGCCCGCGCAGCCCGGGGAAGCCGACCGCGGCGGCCCGGCATCGGTGGGGGCCGCGCGGATGTCAGCCGGCGACGTGCAGGCCGGGCGCCCGGTGGTCAGCGGTAGTGGCGGTCGCGGCTGCGCCGCCCAGGTGCGGCGGCGTGGGGGTGGTGCTCGCACACGCCGCTACCGGAGCGCTTGGCCTGGTACATGGCCGTGTCGGCCTCGGCGAGCAGCTGTCTGGGGCTGGTGTGCCGGTTACCGCTGTGCGTGTGGCCGACCGAGGCGGCCATCCGGAGGTTGCCGTTGACCACGCGGATCGGGGTGGCGGCGATGACCTGCCAGGCGGCGTGGGCCACGGCGGCGGTGTCGTCCCGGTCGCCGGACACGAGCAGGGCGAACTCGTCGCCGGAGAGCCGGGCCGCGATCTGCACCGGTGCGGGCAGGCCGATCAGGAGCCGTGCGATCCGTTCGAGCAGGTCATTGCCGGCGTCATGGCCGAGGGTGTCGTTGACGGCCTTGAACCGGTCCAGGTCGAGCAGCACCACGCCGACCGGGGTGCGATCGGCGAGCGCGGCACGAAGGTGGCCGAGAAACAGCCGCCGGTTGGGCAGGTCGGTGATGTCGTCGTGGGTGGCCTGGTAACGGGCCGTCTGCAGGGCTTGCTGCTGCCGCCAGAGCAAGGCTCCGGCGAAGGCGAGGCCGGCGAGGATGCCGCCGGCGGCGGTAGCGATCGTGTTCAGGGTGGGAGACACTCGGGACGCTCCTTGTCAATGAAGGAGCACCGGGGGCGGGCGTGAGTCGCCAAACTTCGACGCCCGCCCTCGGGCTGCCGGGACAGGTGGACTACTCGCCGCCGCTGGCGGGGGCGCGCTGGAAGGTGGCGGGACGCTCGACGGTCTGCATCGCCTTGCCGGAAGCGACGAGCTTGATGGCCGCGTTGGCGACCGCACCGGCGCTGGCCTTCGCCGCGCCGGTGCCGGCGTTCGCGGCGTCGATGAGCTTGCACAGCTCGCCGGTCCTGTAGGCCCGATCGGGGTGCGCTTCGAGGATGTCCAGGACCGCACCGCGCAACGACCCGCCCCTACGGCGCGCTGCCGCCGAGCGGTCCTCGCCGCGCGGCCCGTCGCCACTGTCGTGGCTGTCTGCCGGCGTCTGGCACGCCGGGTCGGTTGCCTTACCCGCAGGGTTGCCGGCGGTAGACGCACCGGCATCCAGTGCTTCCGGCTCGGGCTCCCGCTGGGAGGCAGGAGAGCTGTCGGGCGGGCCGGTGGTGTCGGCTGCGGCCGACGGGTCGGCATCACCAGGCTGGAGTTGCGCCTCGGTGGCGTCAAGCTGGGCAACCTCGGGGTCCGCGGCCGGTGCGGGTGCGTCGGCCGCGGCGGGCTGCGGGTTAGCGGTGGTGGCGGCGCGGCCGGCGTCGGTGAGCCGCCACAGGGTGCGGCCGTCGCCGGTGCGCACTCGCTCGGCCTGCCCGGAGCCTTCCCAGGCGCGCAGCTTCGGGGTGGTGGTGGAGTAGCCGAGTCCGGCGTGCTCGGCGACTTCGGCGGCGGTGGCCTGGCCGAGTTCGGCCAGCGCCGTGAGGACCTTGAACGCGCTGTGCGCGGGAGGGCTTTCCGTGTGCGTGTCGGTCATGCCAGTTGTCCTTTCATCGTTCGATGCGGTCGTGGTCCGCGCACTGATCCACGCTTCGAAGGCGGCGCTGATCAAGTGCATGGACCGCATCTCGGGACAGGCCAGAGGGCCTGGTTCGGCGTAGCCGGGCGGCGTGTGGCCGGATCCGGCGAAAGCGAGGCGTTGGCGGTGTATGGCGCCGAGGCCGCCAGCTGGTGGGAGGCGACGATCGTTCTTGCCCGCAGGGGGCTCGCGGTCAGCGCGGACTGCCCCCGGGCCCGCACCAGAGCAGCGTGTTTGGGTCGCCTGGTGGCTCGCGGTCGAGATGATCTGTCGGCGTCACTCAGGGCAGCGGCGGCGTGACGGCCGTTGGTATCTTCTGCGGCATGAGTGGGGGCCGGGGCTCTGGAAGCCGCAACAAGCGGCGGCAGGCCAGCGACGAGGAACGGGCTGCGGCGGTGCAGGACTACCGGGAGTCCGTCGGCCGGTTGCAGCACACCGCCTACCGAAACCTGCGGCAGACGATCGCCTACGCCACCATCTTCGTCGCCGTCGTCGCCACCTGGATGGTGTTCATCGGGCAGGCCACACCGGCGAGCTTCCCGTGGTACGCCGTGTCGATCCTCAGCGGCGCGTTCGGACTGGCTACCTACTTCGTCCGAGAACCGCGCCCGCGGCTCTACGTGCTCGCCGCCGCCGTCGTCCTGGCTGCGGTGGGCGTGACCGGCATGTTCCTGACCGACTAGGGCGGCGCAGATCACACTGTCGGTCGAGCCGGAAGCGCTGGTCGGGTTCGCCCGCCAGGTCGACCGCGCCGCCGCAGACGTGTCGGAGATCCGCGCTTACCTCAACCGGCACGCCGACGTCGCGACCGGAGGCGAACAGATCAAGATCGCCAAAGAGGCGCACGAGCACGCGGTAGAGGTCATCAACGGCACCCTGAACCGGCTCGCCTGCCTCCTGGAGAACTCCGCCCCCGAACTGCGAGCCGCCGCCGGCTATTACCGCTCGACCGACCTGGCCAACGCCGAGCGCCTCGACCGCACCCTGCCGCCGGCGGTCGACCGCTGCATCACCGCCCTGGAACTGGAACTGGCGAACAACCCCTGCGCTCCAGCCAACTTCGTCGACGTCCGAGATGTCCGCGGCCACCTCGACACCCCCGGCGACCCGGACAAGCCCGCGAACCCGCTGGGCTGGATGGACTACATCAGCCCCGCGAACTGGCTCAACGAGGTCTTCCACCACGTCTTCGGCTTCGACCCCATCAGCAGGATCCAGAGCCAGGTCTCCGGGGACTGGGAAGCCCTGGCCAACATGGCGCCCGTCGTCGACAACATCGGCGGCGCCCTGCACGACCTGGCCTACAACGTCCAATCCGGCACCACCACACTGCGGCCCCTCTGGCGTGGCGCCGCCGGTGACGGAGCCTTCCGCTACTTCACGACTACCGCCAACGCCACCGCCGACCTCCACGCCCCCATGTCCGCGATCAGCAAGGCGTACCGGGAGATGGCCGACGCCGTCTGGTCCGCCGGTGAAGCCCTCGGCGGTGTCGTCAAAAGCCTCATCGACGCCGCCATCATCGCCGGCATCGCCGCCGCTGCCGGCACCGTCACCTCCGAAACCGGCGTCGGCGCGCTCGTCGGCTACGGTGTCGCCGCCGCCGAAGTCGCGAACATGTTCCGGCTCTGGGGCGAAGCGACCAAGCTCTGCCAGCAGATCTCCGCCGCCGTCCTCGTCTTCCGGGCCGCCCTCACCCGCGAACTCAGCGACCTCGACGCCGTCGCCCTGCCATCCCTCCCCGACGGGGCCCGTTACGACCACCCCCTCGCCGGGGCACAGGCGTGAACGGAGTGGACGACCTGGACGACATCACCGGCGGCGACGAGAAGCGCGGGCAAGCCCTGCGCCAGGTCCTGGACCAACTCGCCCGCAGCAACAACCCGCTGCTGCGCGAGATGGCCACCGCAGTTCAAGACGGCCAGCTCAACCTCCGCCAGGCAGCTGCCAGCAACACCTACGGCGTCGAGCTAACAGCGCCCTTCCATACCTTCTGGACCGCATACCAAGAGATGACCCCCAAGGAGCGCGACGACCTCGCAACCCCCTCCTGACCACCAGGACGAGGCCTCACTGACAAGAGTCCTGTGCGCCGCGTCCGCATCCGTCCCACAAGGGCTGCACGCTTGGAACTTCGTCCGTGCCGGCGCTTGGTCGCGGCGACGCGGTCGCTGCCTTCTTGCTGCCTCGGCGTCTCCCGGGCTTTCGAAGAAGCGCTCCGACGCTCTTGAGCGGGCGACCCGCGGAGCTGTTGAGGCGGTGGCGGAGCAGACAAGGGAGGTCCTGCCAGCGTGGCGCACGTTCCCGACGCGATGCACAGCCGGTGTGTCGTGACGGAGCGGCCCTCGATTGGCAGGTGGAAGAGGAAACAGCGGCCTCTCGCCGGCCTCGGCTCAGAGAAAGCCCCGGCCCCGGGGCGCTGGCGATGCGCGCCGGCCGCCTCCTGCGGCCGTCGGCCGGCCCGCCGCCACCACGGCCGGCGACGAATGACCCGCCGGCCGGAGTCGAGGCAGGTTGGAGGTGATGCGAGATCGGTTGGACTAAGCCGGCTCGGGGGAGCGGCAGCCGTCCGCAGCTCGATAGCCGATGCGGCGGACAGCGGCAGCGTCAGGCACCGGGCGGCGGTCGGGGTCCCTGAGGTGACAGTGAGGTCGGCGGCCTGTGTCGTACTAGAGGGTGACGGCGAGCAGCCGCTGATCTGGGCCGAGGGACTCAAGGTGGGCCAGGGCCTGCTCCAGGTAGGTGATGCGGTGAGCGAGGGCATCGCTGGCCGGGGCGAGCTTGCGGCCATCGGCGGTGAGCATCGCATCGCCGGCGACGGCGCTCGCGGCCCGGTAGTGCTGGTAGGCGACTTCACCTGCCTGGTACATCTCCAGCTCCCCGACGGAGGGTTGCCCGGGGCCGAGGGTGGCGGCGTGCAGACGCATGGCCTGTACGCGGGGCTGGGCGTGGAAGTCCGCGACCGCGGACTCGAGGGGGTAGCGGTCGGGGTCGGTGAGGTGGCGGGTTTCGAACATCGGCCAGGAGGTGGCCGCTCTGGTGCCATGCACGAGCCGCTGCCAGATCTGGTAGCGGATGCCGGCGCCCACGGCGGCGGCGTGGCGCATACCGGCCAGGTCGAGCAGCCGCATCGGACCGCCCGCGCACGGCGCGGGGCGGCCCTTGCGCAGCCCGATCATGAGGTGGTGCTGCCAGAGTCGCAGCCGCGGCGCCGTCCAGAACAGGGTCGTGAGGGTGCCGCTGACACCGAAGTGTGTGTCGAGGTGGTGGCTTGTGAGCGCCGCGGCGGGAAGCTCTTCGGGCAGACAGATCACCATCGTGGAGACGCTCGGGGCCGGCGTGACGGTCGGCCGCGATGCGGTGGTGGCCGCCCGGGTGGCGGCCGGTGGCGGCCCTGCCGTTGGGGTGGCCTTCGCCGGCGGTCGTGCTGGGGTGGCGGGCACGCGGCTGCCGTGGCGGGTTAGCGGGGTGCCGTTGACAGGGGACATGGGTGATCCTCCTCTGATGGACTTGCGCGTGGGCGCGCAGGGATAACCGGCCCACGAGGTGCGGGTCGGCTTCAGGACAGACGGGAAGATGACACATCAGTGGTGCGAGTGGCTGGTCGACCTCGAGAGGCCGCCGCGCGGGACGCGTGCCGACCGGCCGAGGCGGGTGGGCATCGCGTACCGCTGAGGTGCGGCGGGGGATCCCTGCGGTGGGACCGAACCGGGATGCAGCGATATACGGGGATGGTGTTGGCCGAGACGATAGCGGCCCGATCTGTCAGCGCTCCCCGCCCCGTCCTGGCCGGAAAGCGCTGCTGACCTGCGATGTCAGTCCGTGTCACGACTGTGCCGCCAGCGCTGCGGGATGCCTGTCAGATCAGGTGGCTCTGACACGCGGCCGGCGGCGGTGACAGCTGGACGCCGCCGACCGGGCGCCAGCGTCGGTGAGGAAGCCCGGCGCCGGCCCGTGCGGCCGTGGGGCTTGCGAGGCGGTCTGTGACCACCACCGGCAGCGGGCGGCGGAGCTGAGTTACCGGCGATGAGCGCCGACGAGGTGTTCGGGGTCGCCTACGACACGGCCCGCTAACTAGACTCGCGCAGCTGGGCTGGCGCCGACGATTACCTGAACGACGGGGAGACGATCCTGTGACTGACGTCGAGAACATCACTCTGGAAGCGGAACTCCCCAACGAAGACGCCGAGCGTGAGATCGCGAAGGCTGTGAGCGCCCGGCACGCGATCGCCCGCAGGTACGTGAAACGGGTGCGGAGGCGGAACCCCGACGCGACTCCTGCCGAGGTCATCACGATGCTTGAGCGGCACTACGTCGCAGCGATCACCGTCGCCGGGGGCATCGTCACCGCCGGCTCGATTGCCGCTGCCGTCGGGATCGCGCTGATCCCGGGCGGTGGCGCCGCTACGGCTGCCAAGACTGTGAGCGCCCAGGCGGCGAAGAAAGCCGGCAAGGAGGTAGCGAAGAAGGCCGGCAAGGAGGTGGCGAAAAAGGCCGCGAAAGGCCTGGCGCTCAACGCCGCGAAGACAGGCGCCCAAAGGGTCGCCGCACTCCTTCCGGCTGGTGATGAGCAACTCCAGTTCGAGATCACCGCGATCTTCGCCCTCGCGATCGCCGACATTCACGGCATGGCTCTCGACCGGGACCAAGCCCACGCTCTCGTCTACCTCCTGTCTAACGAACGCGTCAGCCAGAAGCAGATTGCAACCATGGCCACCGACCTCGCGAGCGCGTCGACGGACGGCATCGTCGGCGTCGGCCACACCATCGCCTCCGGCCGCAAAGACTGGTCGCATTGGGCGAACACTCTTGCAGACAGCCTCCCAGGAGGCGCGGCACAAGACCTGATCCGGACCGTTCAGACGGGTCGGTTGGAGACCGTGCGCTCCGGCCTGAACGGTAGGCAGCAGGCAGCGATTGAGTACGGCGTCGGCGCCGTTGCCGGCGGTGTCGCTCGGTTCGTTTTTGGTCGCGAGGTCATCGAGGCGGCGAAGACGGCATTCGCCGAGGCGCCAACGGAGTTCCCCGATCACCTCACAGTGCCGACCAATGTCACGGCGGAAGAAGAAGAGGATGAGCCAAACCGGGCGCTTGTGGCGCTCGAGGACGCGGCCAAAGCTACGGGCAACTGGGTGGCGAACGCAGCCGGCAGCGTAACCCGACCCTTCCGAAGCGTCGACCTCGATGGCGATGGAGTTCCTGACGAGCCTCAGGCGTTGACCGCAGTGAAGGGAGTCGGTGGGGCGATCGCCGGTGCGGCCGGGACCGTCGGCGCGGGGGTCACGTCCCTGTTCAAGCCGAAGAAGCGGGGCAAGCATGCCGCTGGTGAGCCGCGGCGAGAGATCGAGGCGGCCGAGGCGTCAGACGACCAGTAGCTGGGAGGTACCGCGCGCCGCTCCGGTGCGACAGCTAGGTGGCAGCCGTGAGCTCGGCCAAATCGACGGCGTTGATGAGTGCAGCCAGCGCGGGCTCCGTTTCAAGTTTCAACGGCAGCAGTTCCCCCGTACGAGGTCGCCGGTTGAGTAGAAGCTCCGAGCTCGTGTCGGTGACGATGTCGGCGGCGTCAGCCTCCTGCCACCGCACCCCGGTGAGCGAGGCGCGTTCAATCTTGGTCGCCATCAGGCACGACACACGGTTTCGGCCGTAGCTGTCCAGTCCATCCTGACGAAGAACAGCCACCCTCGCTGAGCCGATACCCGGTGCAACGGCGAAGGCTTCCCGCACGGTAACCAGAACCTGCCCACAGACGAACAGTTTGTAGTAGGCCGCTCGGTCGCGCTGCGGGAGCTTACGTAACGACAGGTTGCCGGCCTCTGTCGTGGTCGGCATCCGCTCAGGCACAGCTTGGCCGACGGCGGGAACGAGCACGACGAGGGAGGCCTCGTCGTCGGTGACTCCGACGGCGGCGCTCGGCGCCTCGTTGTCCTCGAAGGCTTCCTCAAGGGTTTCTAGGACGACATCCGGCTTGTTGCTGTACAGCTGCCGCCAGCGGTCGTCGAGGTATCGCTGCCAGCCTGCCTGCTGCTCTCGTAGGCTGGCCCACTGCCGCTGCACCTCAGCCTCGGTCCACTCGGTCGCGCGTTGTTTCGCCCGTGCCCGTTTGCTGCGCTCGAAGATGCCGATGCCGACCAGGGCGTGCTGCTCGTAGTGCTTGTAGATAGCGGCACGGTCCGGTGGTGCGGGTTCCGGCGCGATCGGTCGGGACGCGGCGGGGAACTCCACCCGGTGCAGGTCGAGGATGCGCAGAAACGCCTGCGCCAGCAGCCCGGCTTCCTCCATTCGCTGCGCCTGCACCGCCTGACGTTGCTGCGCCGCGATTTGCCGCTGGTAGCTCGCCGCTGGCGCCGCCCGCCCGCCTCGGCGGCCACCGCCCAGCGGCGTGTAGAACCCCACCGGGCCGACTCCGCTGGAGAAGCCGGTTCGCCCGGCGCCGATGTGAACACGGGCGACCCGCGGGCCGACACTGGTACGGATGCCGCGCGACGAAGCGCGAATCCGCACCCCCGGAGCCAGCCTGATCGAAAACCCCACGCGTTGACCGTAAAGCCGGGGGCCGGTTTTGCCGGTCAGCCTGTCGCCTGATGTCAGCTCGGACGCCCAGCCACTCCTTACGGCGATGATCGTCACGAGCGGTCAGCCGAATGCGTAGGCTCAGGCTGCACTGCGTGCAACGGTCGAGGCGGGCTGGAGGGCGAGGTTTCGTTACAGCCGGCCGACGCCGGCATCCATGACCACTAAGATCGCGCGGGTGAGTGACAACCTGCACGCCGTCCGCCGGGTCAGCGTGGGCGACCTTAGCGCCGACATCGACGAGGAGCTTGCGCCGATTATCGAGGTCATCTGGCGTCTGGGGCTGACGACCTGGACCTGTTGCCAGAATGCGGGCGAGAGCAACGCTGACTGGCCGGAGCAATTGCCGCACATGGCCCCGGTCATCGCCGCGCAAGTAGGGTGGGCCTACATCGACTTCCCGATTGACGACGGGATGGCGTTCCTGACTGCGCTCGCCCAAGCCGGCCCTCGCGACGCCTTCTACCTGCGGATGACACACTGGGCAGCACTGGACTCGTGGCACGTGTCCGCCCGGCCTATGGACAGGGCAACCTTCGACCAGCAACGCGAGTCGCAGTTCGAGCTACGCCTCCTGCTGGTCCGATTTCCCAGCTACGACCGCGCGGAGATACTGCGCCGGCTGACCGCCTACCAGGCAGGCCGACTCGCGTCGCCAGGGCCGATCGATCGGTCAAGCATGGCTGTCAGGCACTTGGCATGATGCGCACACTTTAGGCACCCGGCCCATGGCTGGTGTGCATTGTTGACGAACAGGCCAGTTGTCGGCGGTACGCCCGGTTTGCGGCCACTTAGAGACTTGGTCCAGGATCGGGGTCCGGCCATGAGCGGACCGGGCGACGCCACCGCCCCGGTGCGGCTCACCGGGGCGTGGGAGGAACTGCCCCGCCTCGGCGTGCTGTCGAGCTTCACCGCCGAGCAGGCCGACGACATGACCTGCGGCGGCCGGGTGACCGCGCACCGAGGCCACCCGGGCGCCGACGGTGGCCGAGGATCGGCATCAACGTCCGCTCGTCGCGAGTCGGGTGGCGCAGGTGGTGAGGTGACGGCGTTCCGGGAGGCTCGTGGCGCGTCGGGCGGCCTCCCGGTAGTCGGCCGCCGCGGCGGCGTGCTCGCCGGCCAGTTCGAGCAGGTGGGCGCGGGTCGCGAGAAGGCGGTGGTGGCTCGCCATCCGGCTGTCGGATTCCAGTGCCGCCAGCAGCACCAGCCCTGCCGACGGGCCGTGCACCATGGCGACGGCCACGGCACGGTTCAGCGTGACCATCGGCCCCGGCGCGAGCTGCTCCAGCAGTTCGTACAGGGCGAGGATCTGCGGCCAGTCGGTCGCGTCCAGGTGCTCGGCCTCGTCGTGGACCGCGGCGACGGCCGCCTGCACCTGGTACGGGCCGACCGGGCCCCGGGCCAGCGCCGCGCTGACGAGCGCGACCCCGTTGCCGATGAGCGTCCGGTCCCAGGCGCTGCGATCCTGCTCGGCCAGCGGCACCAGCGCCCCGTCCGGTGTCGTACGGGCGGGCCGGCGCGCCTCGGTGAGCAGCATGAGGGCCAGCAGCCCGGCCACCTCGGCGTCCTCGGGAAGCAGCCGGCGCAGCCAGGTGGCGAGCCGGATCGCCTCGCCGGACAGCTGGGGCGCGGTGAGGTCCGGGCCGGTGCTGGCGGTGTAGCCCTCGTTGAAGAGCAGGTACAGCACGTGCAGCACGGCGCGCAGCCGCTCGGCGCGTTCCGGCCCTTCGGGCATGCTGAAAGTCGTACCGCTGGTTCTGATGCTCTGCTTCGCCCTGCTGATGCGTTGCGCCATCGTCGGCTCCGGGACGAGGAACGCGGCGGCGATCTGCGCGGTGGTGAGGCCGCCCACCGCCCGCAGGGTCAGCGCGATCTGGCTGGCCGGGGACAGCGCCGGATGGCAGCACAGGAAGAGCAGGGTCAGTGAGTCGTCCCGGTCGGTGCCCGGATCGGCGTCCGCGGGCCGGCCGAGCAGTTCCGACTGCGGGGTCGCGGCGATGATCGCGTTCTCCCGCTGCCGGCGGTACTGGTGGCTGCGGACCTCGTCGAGCAGCCGACGGGAGGCAACGGTCACCAGCCAGCCGCGGGGATTCTCCGGTATGCCCTCGGTGGGCCAGCGCATCGCGGCCCGGACGAGCGCCTCCTGCGTCGCGTCCTCGCACGTGTCGAACTGCCCGTAACGGCGAACCAACGCGCCGAGGACCTGCGGCGCCAACTCGCGCAGCAGGTCCTCGACGCCCCGATCAGGAATCACAGGTCCGCGGCCGCCTCGTGCAGGACCGGCCACACCTCGACCGGCTCGACGTCCGCCCACGGCATGTCCGCGGCGATCTCGTACGCCCGCTGCTCGTTCTCGCAGTCCAGCAGGTAGAGGCTGGCCAGGTACTCCTTCGTCTCCAGGTACGGCCCGTCGGTCACCGCCGGGGCGCCGCCCGTGCGCCGCACCAACCGCGCCACCGCGGCGTCGGCCAGGCCGTACGCGCCGAGCAGCTCGCCGGTCCCCTGGTACTTCTTGTTGAACGCGTCCTGCTTGGCGATCGCCTCCGGCCAGCTCTCCGCCGGGATCGAGCTCCACTTCTCCTGGTTGCCGTAGATCAGCAGCAGGTACTTCATCAGGGTCGTCCTTCCGATCCAGGCACCGTGCCCGGTGCGTCCTCACCTCACGAACGGAGCGGGCGCGCCAGCCTCGACATCCGTACCGGAGATTTTCTCCGCCGGCGATGTCGAGCCCGGCAGCACCGCTCCGTTCCACTGGCAACGGCACATCACTGCGAGAACGAGGGAGCACCATCATGGGTACCAGGACAGGAACCGATATCCTTGCGACGCGGCCGGTGTGGCAGGTCAGCGCGCTGGCCGGACTGGCCGCGGCCACCGCGACCGAACTCTACGGCCTGGCGGCCCGCGCGGTAGGGGTACCGATGGAGGCAGGCAATATCGGTGCCTCCGTCTCGAGGCCGATCACCATCGGCATGTTCGCCATGGGCACGGCAGTCGCGGTGTTCTGGGGGACCATCCTCGCGGTGCTGCTCGCCCGGCACGGCCGCCGCCCGGCACGCACCTACCTGCGGACCACCATCGCACTGACCGTGCTGTCCCTGGCCGGGCCGTTCCTCGCCGGGGCCACCGCGACCTCGACCAAGGTGATGCTCGCCCTGGCACACATTTTCGCCGCGGCCATCGTCATCCCCGCCGTCACCCGCAGGCTCAGTCACTCCCCGGCCGTCCCGGCGGGTGCGGAAGGCTGGCCGAGCCAGCCAACCAGTGACAGCTCCGCGCAGCGGGCAGCACGACGGGCGGCCGAGTTCCGGTCTGGATTGCGTGTAACTCCTCGAACGATGGAATGCCCACGTCGACCCGAGGCGTGATCCCGGACAACAGTAGTTGCGCCATCACCCGCTGGACGGATGCTCGCGGCTCACGTACGAGATCTTCGTACCTGAGCATGACCCGATGGGGTGCTGGTGGCAGCAGCCAGCTAAGCACGTTCTGCCCCCAACTCCCGGTCCCGACCGTGTCTTCTCGGTTGATCATCGCTCTCAGTTCGGTCTCGAACTCGCGACCTTTCCCTTCGCTGTTGAGCCGAGCCCATGAGACCAGCGAGTCTCTGCCGTCGCGGACGAGGTAGATGGCTCGGTCCGACTCGTCGACGTCGTCGTCGCGCTGCCTGTGCGTCTTGACAAAGTGCACCTGCTCGGCAGTCCGCATCGCGCGGATTGCCGCAGGCCGCTCCTCGAACCCGACCACGGACGCGCCCAAGCGTGTGGCGACGCCGTCGACGTCGTATACGACGGACGTCCGTACGCCGCATAGACGGTGCAGCAGGATGCGGAGGAACGTGTTTCCCGAGCGTGGAAACGAGGACACCCACACGATCATGGGCAGCAGCCTAGGCGCGGCCGCCGAAGCAAGTCACAGGGTGCTGTGGGCATTGCAGCGCGGCGAAACGCAGCAACGCCGGCGCCCGGCAGTGGGCTCACAGGGGGACAAGACACCGCGAGGCGTCGTCGACAAGCGCCGAAGGGAGGCAGCCCGAGACACGGTGTGAGCTGGCGTCGAGCAGCGCTCGCGCTGGTGGCGCGACAGCGCTCTAAGTTCCGTTTCAACATGTGACGGTCGTCTTGGTTACGGCCGATAGGTTGGCCACGTGAAGCCTGTTACGCGGCCCCTGCCACACGAGGACCTATCGACGATCCTCGGACTGACCGTGGTCCTGCATGGGCATCTGGCGGCGAAGCAGCTCCCACCTGTCGTGACGCAGTGGTTGATCCGGCGGCTGACCGAGCATGGGCCGTTGCCAGCAGGAGCCTCAGAGGGCGATCTCAACCTTCTTCTTCACGATCTGGCGCAGCGCTTGCATTGGGCCATGGGACACGGTGACGAGTATCCCGCAGCGGCGGAGCGCCAGACCACGTACGGCATCGACCTGCCGAGTGCCTCGGCCGTTCAAGCATGCCGGGCAGAGTTGACGGAGCTGGGCCCGCGGCGGTTGGCCACGTACCTGCCGGGGGAGGCAGGCCGTCCGATGACAAGCAATGATTACTTAGCGGCAGGGCTCCACTGGCAGCTCGTTGTCGCCTTCCCCGAACTCATTCCTGGCCCAGCGTTCGAGGCGCGGGTCCAAGCCCTGTCCGCCCTGGCTCAACGGCACGGTGGTCGCTTCGCCGGCTCCTCGATTGGCTAGCCGGACTGGAGTGAAACTGGGCTGTCGTTGAGGTAACGCGGCGAGCCGGTCGGGACGAGGTGCAGGTGCTGGGTCTGGTGGCTGGGGCGTGGCTTGCAGAACCAGTGCATAACCTCAGCGAGGTAGGGCCAGTAGCAGTAGTCCAAAGGCTTCAGCAACTCGATGCACGGGCGCGACGACTTCAGGTCCGCGACGTCCACCATGATGTCGATGACTAGTTTGGCGGCGAGCCCGGGCACCGCCGTACTGCCGACGTGGTGGATGCCGCCAGTGATCCAGGCACCGATGGACTGGCCGACCACGCTGGGCTCGGCAGAGAACCGCTCGGGCCACGCCGGGTCGCAGGGCTTAATGTGGACGCCCGCGTTGGCCTCGTGCGAATCGCTGCTATTGCTGTCCGGCATGCCGCCACTCTGTCAGGGCGGCCGCTTCCCGGCAGCCCCACCAATAGGCCGGCGATCATGTCAAGTATCTCCCGTGACAGGACACCAACTACCGCCCGTTGTCTAGTCCCACCACATGCTTGACGAATCCGTCCCAGCACATGCTTGACGGTTGGTCTAGGGATCTTGCTTCGACGAGGGCTACTCGCGGCCGGTGGCCATGACGAGGGCCTCGGTGAACTGCTTCCAGGTCGGTTGGTCGGGGAAGTCGTCCCCGCGGTTGCGGTAGAGCCAGGGCAGAGCTTTGAGCGAGGACTCGAGTGCGGCGAGGAAGCGTTCGAGGGTGTGGTTCTCCCACTCGGTGGGGTGCGCGCGGAGGTCGGTGAGCATCCGCCCGACGATCTCGGCGGCCTCGGTGTTGGTGTTGACGTGGTCGACCTCGTCGGGGCGGATGTTGGCGAACCTGCCGGTCTCGTATGCGCTGCTCATCGGGTCATCGTGCCTGTTCTGTAGAGGGAGTCGGTCTTTCGGGGTCGGCTGGCTTTGATGTTGCGGACGGGCTGGTCGGTGGTGCGTCGGACGGTGCGGATGCCGTCGTCGCAGGCGATGGACAGCTCAGTGTCGGTGACGTCGATGGTGACGGTCTTGCGGGCGTGAATTCGGCCGAGGGCGACTTTCTGCCCGACCACCATGACCACGCCGCTGTTGGAGGCGCGGCGTTGCACCTGCACCGGTCGGGCCGCAGGTTGCGGCGGCGGGCCGGCGGGTCGGGCGCCCCGCAGCCGAGCCACCTCGGCGGTGCTGAGCGGGTTCGGTCGGGTGCGTAGTAGCTCCCGGGTGGTCAGGTCGAAGAAGCTCAGCGTGGTTGTGTCAATGCGGATGCCGACGCGTTGCCCGCCGAGGATTTCGGCGGCCAGGACGATGTGCTGCCCGAGGGAGACGTGACCGCCGCGGCTGATGGTCCTGTCAACCTCGATCGCCTCGCCCGGTGGCGCCGGCGGCAGGGGCGGTTCCCCAGCTGGCCGGCCACCCTGGCGCAGCAGGATGGCGAGGTCGGCGGCGGACAGGTGTGAGCGCACCGACTTGATGCGGGTGCCGGCGATCAGGAGGTGAATGACGTCGGTGTCGGCCCAGAACGTGACCGTCACTCCGGATCGGGCCGGGCCGAGCCAGAACTGCTTGCCCGCGACCTGCAGGTTTCCCGAGGGCGGCACCACGCGGTCGAACTCCACCGCCCCTGGCACGAGCTGAACCGCCGGGATCGGAATCGGCGGGGAGACGAGGGGCTGGTCGACGGGCTGGGTGAGCCGGGCGGGCAGTTTCACCGGCACCACCTGCTCTGGGGCGGGGGTGAACCGGTCGGCGGGGAAGGCCATGTCCAGGGACTGGTGCGGCCGGTCGGTGTTGTATTCGTGCCGGAAGGCGTCGACGGCGGCTTGGACGGTGTCCAGGTCGGGCCAGACTGGCACCTCGTCGAGGAGTTCCCGGCGCAGGGTCTGGTGGAACCGTTCCACCTTCCCAGTGGTGGTCGGGGAGGCGGGTTGGGTGAGCCGGTGGATGATGCCGTTCTCGCGGCAGATCCGGTCGAACATCACCTCACCGCCCTTGCCGAACCGGTCGGTGAACTGCTTGCCATTGTCCGTGAGCACTTCCTCGGGCACCCCGAACCGTTGCAGGGCGGCGGCGAAGGCCAGGCAGACGGCCCGGCCGGTGGCCCGCCTGACGACCTGGGCGATGACGCAGAACCGGGAATGGTCGTCCACCCCGGTGACGACTTTGGCTTCGGTGCCGTCGGCGAGCATGATCCCGCCGACGATGTCCATCTGCCACAACTCCATCGGCCGAGCCCGCTGCCACCGCACATAGTCCTTGCGGCCCCGGCGACGCTTGGCCGGCTCGATCAGACCGTGGCGGACCAGGATCCGATACACCGTCATCCGCGACGGCGCCGGCTCCGGACACCCATGCCGCCCAAGCTCGAACGCGATCCGCCGGGAGCCCCACCGCGGATGAAGCCTGCGCAGCTCACACACCAACGCCTCCACCTCCGCCGGCGCCTGATGAGCACACCCCTGAGGCCGGCGGGATCGGTCTTCCAGCCCGGCGAGTCCCACTTCGGCATAGCGGGCGAGCCAGGAATGGATGGTCTGCCGGGACACCCCGATCCGGGCCGCCACTTCCACCACGGGTTCTCCGGCCTGCACGGCGAGGACAGCCCGATACCGCTGTTCCACGATCGACAACTCCACCAGCGCCAATCCCGGCCTCCCCAGCCCGTGATGCCCGCAACCATCACGCGATGAGGAAGCCGAATATCGATCATGTCAAGCATCTGGTGGGACGCGAGTGTCAAGCATGTTCCGTGACGGGACACCAACTACCGCCCGTACGTTGCCGAATTGGCCTCTAATGAATCAAGGCGGCCCGCAAGCGGGCCGCGCCGCCCCGGCCCCGGCCTGTTGGCGACCTCCGGCCGGCATCGGCCGGGCCGGCCGGCCACATGGGGCCTATCGTTCTGACGTGACGGATTCCGGGAGGGTTGCCCGGGAGCTGCGTGACTTGCTCGATCAGGTCGCGCGCACCCATGGATGTTCTGTCCTGCCGCCGACAGGTGGTGCTGTGGCAGGCCGAGGACTCTACATCACGCACGACCTGCGGGAGTTCTACGAGCTGTGCGGCGGGGCCTGGCTGTTCCGCGACGGCCCTTACCGATGGCGAATCTGCGGACCCGACGACCTCGTGCCGGCGAGTCCCCGACTGCTGACTGAGGCCGTCGCGCGAGAGGTCGAGACCGAGGCGCCGGACGATCTGACCAACGGCTGTTACGTCATCGCTGACGGCGGCGGGGCATCCACAGACCCGCACGTCGTGATCGACCTCCACCCGACCCGGGAGGGACGCTGCTACCTGGTCGGTTGGGATACCTACGGCCTAGCCGGCGAGATGCCTGTCGCCGCTACATCAGTTCCCGAGTTGCTCCGCTGGCTTCTCAGCACAGACGGCGCGAATCCGACTCTCGCGCCCAGCCACGGCGACGCGTACGACGAGGCGTAATCGAGCGGTTGTCAACCGGCGGCATGGTGAGGCGGGCCGAGCGCCGTCCTGGCTGCTCGCCGTCGAGGTTGGGGCGATCGCTGCCGCGCAGCAGAGCTGCCTGCCCCCGAGCCTCGGTGCGCACCGCCCGCGGTTCGCTGACGACGAGGACCAGGCCGTAACCATCCCCCGGGTGCCGGATCCTCTACGCCACCCGCCCGGCGTCAAGGGCGCTCCGCGTCGGCAAGCCGATGGCCTCCGGCCACCCTTGACCCCGACCGGGTGCCGCAGTCTCTGGCACCTATCCGGGGGATGGGGGCAGCGTGGCGACACGGGCCATCCATGGGCCAGTAGCCACGGGTGCGAGCGGTCACCAGCGGCACGAGACTTGGCCCGCCCACCGTCGCGAGTAGGCGTTTCGGGCATCACGGCCGGTTGAGCACGCTCTTTCAAACTGACGGTGCTGTAGTCCGCCAGGGGCTCTGGCCCGAGCTAACGGCCTTACTACTTGCGTTCGTTTCGTCGGTTTGCCGCTACCGCCGTTAGGAGGACGGCCGCAGCTGCCGGCAAGGACGCAGCCACGCCCGTCCAATAGGACTTCTGTGTGATCGCCGAGTAGATCAACAAGGCTACGGCAGTGCCAGGGCTACACCGATCACGACTCGCCGGCGGCTTGTTGAATGCCTCATCGGCGCAGGAGCGTGCACAGATCGCAGGAACGGGGCAGCGGCGCTCGTCTCCCGATTGGACCAGTCCGCATCTGGTCCGCAAGAGGTCGGCGGATGGCGGGCGAGTGGTGAGAGGTATCGAGAGGCGTTTCCGCTGCTTGATCGCCGTGTGGCCAGGTCGGCGGGACGGGCAGTTTGATCTCGTAATGTGTAGGTCGGCGGCACCCCATTGACCTCGCACCTCTCAGGCTGCCACCGGCGTGTGCGTAGTGAGGAAGGTCCGGAACTGCAGCTCCTGGTCCTCGTCCATGCCCTCCTTAGGCACAGAGATAGCCTGCCGAGAGCCGTAAAACAGCAGCCAGCCAGCGTCTGTTTCTACGACACGGGTGATCGCTGTCCACAGAATCTCGCTACGGATCGAAGGGTGCTCCTGGATGATCCGATCCTCGGTCACGGTGAGAAGCGCTTCGTGCTGGCAGATCTCGGGGAGGTTGGACACTGCACGCCGTAGAGATCGCGAATGGCCGAAGCCGAGGTAGACGCCGTAGGCCGCCAGCGCCAGTAGGAGAACCACGAGGCCACTCATGCCCGAAAAGGTCAGGAGCAGCACTGCACCGCCAACACCGACGGCCACCGCGGCTGCGGCGAAGGATCGTGTGAGGTGCAGGGTGTCGCCGTAGATGATCCGTAGGTCAGCGAGCAGCCGGGCGGGATCGTACGGCTTGTTGACCCGGATCTCCATGGGCGCTTCCTCCAAACTGGCCTCAGCATGAGCCAGGGCATACGACGACGTGCACCGAGATCTTGCCATTGGTGACACCGCCGTACAGCCATCCGTACAGCCAAGCCGAGCGATTGCGACCGTCAAACGCCGACGCGGGGCGACGAGACGAGCAGGTCAGCCGCAATGGCAGACGTCGACAGCCAACAGGCTTGATCTTTGCAAGGCAGGGGTCGCCGATCGCTTCCGGCCGGCGGTCGCGGCGGGCACCCGGCGTGCCATTGGGCGAGGACAGCAGGGGCCAGCCGAGGCCACAAAGACTGCCGAAACCAGGCTGCCAAGCCGGTTTGCTGCTGGAGATCGACAATTCCCAAGCGGACAGCCTGGGGGCCATGCTTAGAGGCCGGCTGGGCGGAAGCGAGACTCTCAAGGAGGTCACCGTGACTCGGATGCTCATCGCTGACTCCTTGACGGTTCCTCGCGTCGGCCTCGTGGTCACCGGGCGCCCGGAGCTGGAGGACATCCGCGAGGGCGATCTCCTCTGGCTAAACGAGGGCGCGCTGCGGCACAGGGTCACCGTGCGGGGCGTCAGGCATTTCTGCACCAGGTCCATCGATCCGCGGGTTGCTCCGGCTGGCGTAAACGCCTCCCTGATCCTCGACGGCGTTCCCGAGGGCATGGCGCTGCCCGGCCTCTGGCTGTCGTCGGCGTAGATCAAGATCACAGACACTGGCGCTCGTTGACCCCAGCCTGACCCCAGCGCGACGCCAACAGCGGCCACCGGATGAACGTCGGCCACGAGCCAGCGGGGAGGCGAGGCGGGTGACGGTGTATGCGGGACGCTCCTACGGATCAGTGAGTGTCACGTCTGGCGGTTCTGGGTGGACTGCCGCCAGGATCGGTGCCGGTGTTGTCGGATGACTCGCTACGGATTTCGCCGCGGAGCTGCGTGCTCTTCTTCTGACTTGTCCTCGGCAGCGCCGGCACCGGCCTGGCCCACCGGGTTGGCTTGATAAGAAGCCTGTCCGCGCTGCAACGCGTGACTCCTCACAGATGTGCCGCTCGATGACTCCACCCAGGCCGGCGCCGACCCCTGGCCCCTGCCTGGAAGGAGACCGAGGCCGTATGCCCATGCTGGCAGACGTCGTAGATGCCGTCATCGGCGGCGACACTCACCGCGATTCCCATGCTCTGGAGCTGACTGCGCCGAGTGGCGTGCACATCGCCACGTTGAGCATCAACAACGATGAGGCCGGCTTCGCCGAAGCGCTGGCGTGGATCGGCGAGCACGCCCCGGGCCCACGCGTCGTTGTCGCGTTGGAGGGCACCCGCAGCTACGGGATCGGGCTGGCGCGGGCGCTGACCGCGGCGGGGCTGATGGTGGTGGAGGTCGAACGTCCACGCCGGGTCGAGCGGCGGCGGGGCAAGTCTGATCCGATCGATGCTCGGCTGGCCGCGCTGCACGCCCTGCGCCTGGACGCCCAGAGGCTGCCGACGCCGCGGGCTGACGGCGATCGGGAGGCATTACGGATTCTGCTCAGTGCTCGGCGGGAGATGGTCGCCACCAGAACACGGGCCGTGAATCGTCTGCGTGCGCTGCTACTGACCGGAGATGAGGCGGACCGAACGTTGTCTCGCGGCTCGCTGACCTCCGAACGGTTGGCCCACATCGCTCGCCGTCGTGGCCCTCGCGACCAGACCCGTGAGCAGGCGGTGCGCCGCGCCGAAGCACGCCGTCTGGCCCTGGCGGTCCGCGCCGTAGGTCGAGACCTTGCCGACAACAAGGCCCAACTCGCCAACCTGGTTGCCGACCTCGCGCCCGATCTGCTGGCCAAGCATGGTGTGGGTCCCGTCAGCGCCGCCCAGGCCATCGTGTCTTGGTCTCATCCCGGTCGCTGCCGAAACGAAGCCGCCTACGCCGCGCTTGCTGGTGCCAGTCCGATCCCGGCCAGCAGCGGCAGGATCGTGCGTCACCGCTTCAACCGCGGCGGCGACCGTGCCCTCAACCGAGCCCTACACGACATCCTGCTCACACGATGGCGCACCTGTCCCCGCACCCAGGCATACGTCACCCGCCGCCGATCGGAAGGCATATCCGACCCCGAAATCCGCCGCTGTCTCAAGCGCTACATCGCCCGCGAGCTCTACCGCAGCCTCAACATGGCTGCCGCTTGACAAACATAGAAGCGTCAGATGGTCAGCGCCGGTCCGTCGCACAGCCGTCCGTACAGCCAGGCCCCACCGCTGGCACCGACTGAATGTTGACAGGGGCGACAGGATGCAGTCATGACGCCCGTGCCCCCGCCGCCAATAGTTGACGTCGATGCTCGCTCGGAACGTCAGGGGATAATCGTGGCCGTGGCCGTAGTGGTGGTCGCAGTTGTCGCCGCAAGTTTCATCCTCCTTTCCTGCGCCGGCTGGTGGCTCTATGCGAACCATGACCGTCCCGAACTGATTGACAGTCCCGAGGTCGCCGAGGTTGCGGAGAGCGCCTGCACCACCATGCAGGCGGCCGTCGCCGCGAGGGCTGCACCTTCCAACGCTGCCATCGACGTGAGGGTTCGCTCGATCCGGGACCAGAATGCCGCGGTGGTTGCCATGGTGGCACGCGTGCGGGGCTTAGGAAGCAAACGGCTTGATGATGACCGGCCGACCGCCGCTTGGCTATCGGACTGGGAAGCCCTTATCGAGGTCCGCGAGCAGTATGCCCGGGACCTCGCCGCCGGAGGCAAGCGACGCTTTGCCGTGCCGACGGACGATGGGGTTCCGATCACCGATCGCATGAATCATGTAGGCCTGGCTTGTCAGGTACCGCCGATGCTACTGGACCTCTGGTAGCAGCCGGTGCGTGAGGCCGGAATAGAGGCACAGGCAGGCGCGGCCCATACCGAGCGATCGCCAACGGCCCGACAACGACGGACAGACGGTCATGAGCCTGCTGCATCTCGGTCCTCATCCAGTCCTCAAGAGGGCGAGCCCCGGCGGCCGGCGCTGAGAGATATCGAGAGGGGTTTCCGCAGGCCAGACGAGATTGGGGCAGGTAGACCGTGGTGGGCAACTTGATCTCGTATGCGTAGTCATCCGTGCCACCCACGTGCCAGTAGCCCGTACCTCCAGCGGTCATCAGCGGGCACGAACGATCCCCACGTCCTGCGGCTGGCCTGGCCCACCAGGTCCATGCAGGCCGTGATCTTCGTCCTTCCAAACTGACGGTGCGGGTTCGATTCCCGTCGCCCGCTCCAACAGCATCCGACCCAGGTCAGAGGCTGCATCCCCCGATCCTGGGCCGCTCGGCCACTCCCCGTTCCGATCTTGCGGGCCACCCGTGGGCCATTAGCCGCTCTGGCCGCCCTTGCGCCGAGTCTGCCGGGCGATCCGCCGGTCCATGGCAGAGGAGATCTCGCGGTCCCGCTCGCTGGTCGCGTGCTGGTAGATCAACGCCGCACGCATGCTCGCGTGCCCCATTCGCTGCATCAGCTCGCGAGTGCTCGCGCCAGAGGCTGCGGCGAGGGTCCGTTCGATGACGACGAGGACCAGGGCGTAACTCATCCACCGGGTGCCCGATTCTCTACGCCACCCGGCCGGCGTCAAGGGCGCTGCGCGTCGGCACACCGATGGCCTACGGCCACCCTTGACCCCGACCGCGCGCCGTAGTACTTAGCACCTGTCCGGAGGATGGAGGCAGACTGGCGGCCGCCACTTGCCGGAGGGGTGGGCACTACTCGTACGGCCGCATCCCGCTGGCAAGGACGCTGCGGATGCGCGCGATGGTGCCCAGGGCGTCCGCGCGGCTTTTATCAGTCGTCCAACTTTGAGCCCAAGGGCCACCTTCGGCGGTTGCTTCTTTGATCGCGCGCAGTCCAAGGCTCAGTAGCTCTGCTGGCAGTGGCTTCGGAAGCCACGCCGTCACTTCCTGCTCTGCATCGAACGGATCATCGCCGGAGATGTTGACGGCCATGACGGCTGCGGCCGCGATGACCTCGGTGTCCCAAAGATCGCGCGGCCACTCGGAGAGCGGGACGGTGGCGGATCGGAGAAGCCGGGACACCACGCCAAGGCGGGCGTCCGGCGTCAACTCCTCAAGCGAGTCCAGGAAGTCCTCCCCCCATCGCTATCGAACGGACCCTCGCCCCAGGTACCCATACGCCTCCCTCAGACGATGCCAGGCTAGGGGATCGGCACACCCATCCGTACAGCCAAGCCCGTCCGCCTACGCTGCCTCGCCCGACAACTACCGACGAACTGGCCAGGCGTACGGCCGCTCAACCAGCCATCCGCGATCTTCTTCTAATCCCAATGCCGGTATGGGCCATCCATGGGCCAGTAACCGTGGCGCGCAGCGGGCGCGAGCGGGCACGAGACGCAACCGGCCCAGCCGCCGCCCGCAGGCGTTTCGGGCAACACGACCGCTTGAGCACGCTCCTCCGAACTGAGGCTCGCAGGGGACAGCGGTGTTGCGAAGGGGACCCTATCCTCTCGGCCATAGGGGCTCTCGAGCCCTGGCACATGTTTGGGAGCAATGCTCAGAACCTGTGGATCGGTCGGGAAGGGCGTACCTTCCCGATGATCGGATAGGTCTCGAGCAAGGCCGACGTTGGCGCGTCGGTCGGGAAGGCACGCCCGGTGCTGACTGTAGTCGCGGAGGACGGGACGAGGCGCGAGGGCGTCTCGCTGCTGGATGATGTGGTTCGGGAAGGTGCGCGGCGGATGCTGGCCGCCGCATTGGAGGCGGAGGTCGACGCGTATCTGGCCGAGCTGGCCGACGAGCGTGACCAGCGGGGCCGGCGGATGGTGGTGCGAAGCGGTCACGCGCAGCCGCGACAGGTGATGACCTCGGCCGGCGTCGTGGAGTGCAGACCCCTCGGGTCGACGACAAGCGGATCGATGCGAACACTGGTGAGCGCAAGCGGTTCCGGTCGGTGATCCTTCCTCCGTGGTGCCGTAGGTCGCCGAAGGTGGCCGAGGTATTGCCGCTGCTGTACTTGCACGGGCTGTCGACCGGCGACTTCGTACCGGCGCTGGAGTCGTTCCTGGGCTCGGCCGCAGGGCTGTCCTCGGCGACGATCACGAGGCTGACCAAGCAGTGGACCGACGACTACTACGTCTTCTGCCAACAAGACCTGTCGGGCGTCGATTACGTGTATGTGTGGGCCGACGGCATCCACGTCAACGTGCGCCTGGACGAGGACAAGCTGTGTCTGCTAGTCATCATCGGTGTGCACGCCGATGGCACCAAGGAGTTGGTCGCTCTCGCCGACGGCTATCGGGAGTCGACTGGGTCGTGGGCGGACCTGCTACGCGACTGCGCCCGGCGAGGCATGCGGGCCCCAGTCCTGGCCGTCGGCGATGGTGCACTGGGGTTCTGGGCCGCGCTGCGGGAGGTCTTCCCCGACACCCGCGTCCAGCGGGACTGGGTGCACAAGGTCGCCAACGTTCTGGCGGCGATGCCCAAGTATGCCCATCCGGGCGTGAAGGCGGCTCTTGCCGAGGTCTACAACGCCGAGGACAAGCAGCATGCCCGCACCGCGGCGAAGCGGTTCGCCGAGGTTTACGGCGTCAAGTTTCCCAAGGCGATAAAGAAGGTCGTCGACGACCTCGACGAGCTGCTGGCGTTCTACGACTTTCCCGCCGAGCACTGGATCCACCTGCGTACCTCGAATCCGATCGAGTCAACCTTCGCCACGGTTCGCCACCGCACCCGCGTCACGAAAGGGCCGGGCAGCCGCGCCGCCGGGCTGGCCATGGCGTTCAAACTCATCGAGTCCGCGCAGCAGCGATGGCGGGCGGTCAACGCCCCGCACCTGGTCGCCCTCGTCCGCGCCGGCGCCACTTTCCGCAACGGCCACCTCGTTGAGCGCCCCTACCAGGAGGTGGCAGCGTGAATCAGCGAGACAATGCCATTACCGAGGAAGAGCTAGCCGCCATCGAAGAGCGAGCGGCAGCTGCTACACCTGGCCCCTGGCACGTTCGGCTCCTCGACGACGACCACGCCGCCAATTTGGTCGCGGTCAGCACGACATCCGACACAGGTCGTGGTGAGAGCTGGCCGGACTTCGCCGCGGGTGAAATGGTCGCTGCCACCCTCGTCCAGTTCCCCAACCGCTACATCGACTGCGCCGACGAGCGCTGGGACGAGAACGCCCTGTTCATCGCACACGCCCGTGAAGACATACCCAGGTTGATCGCAGAGATCCGCCGTCTCAAGACCAGCAACCGGCCGACCCACAAGTCTTGACAATTGCTCCCGTCGCCCGCTCCAACCATGATGGCTCATCCAGACCGCGTGATCGTCGCACTGGGCACTTCCCACCTCTTCTCTGTGTTGAATCTCGTGCGCCATCGCGTGCCACTGGTTCCCTGACGGTCGCACTGCTGGCACTATCCCTGGCATGAAGTGGTGGCACGCCTCGCTGGCCGATGTGCGCAGGACCGCCAAGGCAGAATGCGACCGCCGAGGCTGGTCGTGGCAAGGGCCAGTGCGCATGAGGCTCCGAGGCCACCGGCCTGATCTTCGCGCTCACATCACCAGCCGCAGCTACTTTGCCGAACCGGGCCTGCTGTATCGGTGGCCCGGACAGATCATCGGCGAGGACACCCGCACACCCGCACGCCGGCGCGCCGAGCGGAAGAGGATCATCCAGGCGGGCGCCGAAGCTATGCTCGCGATGCTCACTCCGAGACGACTGGCAGTCGATGAGTAGCCACGATGCGGGTGAGCGCCCTCAGGTGGACTGGCGACGCCAGCTTGCTGCCGCGCTGAGTGGCGCGGCGGGTGGTATGGGCATCAACGTCTTGAGCAACGACTTCGGGTATCAGGGGGCGGCGGCTGTGGCTGCTGGCGCAGCTGTCCTGGCCGCAGCCTCATTTCTACGAAGGCTGCCTCCTCGGGCCCCCCTCGTTCGGTACACCCCTCGGATCCTGCTGGCCTTGGCCCTGGCATGCACGATAATAGCCGCCCTCGGCCCTGCCGCTTGGGCAGCCTCTGTAACCCTCGCCGCTGCTGCCATGTGCGCCATCGCCATCCTGATTCCTGCGGGGCACGAAGCCACCGGTGCGCTTCTGCTCTGGGCGGGAGTCATCGGTGGGGGTGTAGCGGCAATCGGTCTGGGTGTGGCCCAGCTGATCGACGGTGACGTCCTACTCGGAATGGCGGTCCTCGCCGCCGGTGCGGCTGTCATCGGTGCGGGTGCGGCGCGCCTGTTGGGGAGGGAAGTCCTGTTTCACGCGGCGTTGATATGTGCGGGGGCAGCTATGGCCGGTATCGGTGTTGCCCAGCTCATTCGCGGCAAAGCCCCGTCCGGCGCATTGGCCATCGAGGGGAGCGTGCCGGGTATTGCTGGCGGGCTCGCAGTAATCGGTGCGGGTGTGGCCCGGCTGCTCCGCCGCAAGATGATGTTCAGCGTGGCGGTCATCGGCGGGGGTGTGGCCGTCATCGGCGCGGGCGTGACGCAGTTGGTAGACGGCAACGCCCTGCTTGGGGCGGCAGCCACGGCTGCGGGCGTGGCGTTCAGCGCTGGCGGCGTCGCTCGGCTCCTGAGGAGCGAAGTCCTCTTCGGGGTGGCGGTCTTCGCTGACGGGATGGCAGTCATTGGTGTGGGCGTGACCCAAATGCTTGACGGCAATGTCCTGCTCGGAGCCGCCGTCATCAGCGGGGGTGTGGCGGCGGCGACGTTCATGGCAAAGAATCCAGCGATGATCGGACGATTACGAAGAGGCCTTGCGGTCTTGACACGGGATCCGGGAGAAGGCCACCAGGAGCCAGCCAAGGCGGGTGGCCCAGGATGATGACTGCATCACTTCTGGACTGGCGATAATTTCGTCCCGGCCCAAGCAGCAAGCCACGATGCGGGTGAAGCATCTGATGGCGACTGCCGAGCACGTGTCGTGACAGGACCGCTGTCTTGCACCTCGGTTGCCGCATTGTTCTCTGCAGGATTAGGCGGCCCGCAAAACGGCCGCGCCGCTCCGGCCCCGGCCTGCTGGCAACCTCCGGCCGGCATCGGCCGGACCGGCCGGCCACCCTGACAGGACGACAAAACCTGTGAAGACCTCGGCCTCCGCCCCGAACCCCGGTCCTCCTCAGAGACGCCGCGGGATCACCTCGTCGGGCACCACAAGGGCCACCAGCCTCCCCGGATGGGCCAAGGTCGTTCCTTAGGGTCCCTGTGTCTGGATGGTGTTCCGGGCCGCCGGGTTGGTTGGTGTGGCTCAAGGTCGTTTGCCGTTAGGTGGCCATGGACGAGCGGCCGCCCAGCCAGCTCAGGGTGCCTTGGCCGCTGATTGAGATCTGCGAGTCGTCGCTTGCTAAGGAACTGCCGGAGGGATGGTCCGAGGTGACCTGGATCTGCGTGCTCCGGGAGGACGGTTTGGTGCCCGATGGGGTCGAAGCCGGGGCCAACACCGGTCAGCTCCTGGACGTGGTTGTCTTCTAGGCATGGGAGCTCAGGCCGGGTCACTGTCGAGCGGCTTCCGATCGGTTTGGAACAACCTGCCGGACGCTCAAGCTGCCGCACCGCGGCCCGTCCGGTTCATAGAGGGCCGACACTCGTCGAGGAGCTTGCTCTCGAGCAGGTATGCCGCCTCCCGGCTATCGCACGGGTACGCCAACCAGGAGGTCATGGGCTTGCCGTCCCTCCGGTGGCTCCGCATCCGATCTCTGAACACCTTCGTGCTTCCGACATAGATTGGACGCGCATCGACGTCGTACAGCACGTAGACGACCGCCTGTCCACGAGGAGGTGTAATCGTGTCCGGCTCGTACGGATAGCACCCTTGCCAGTGGGTACCCCCGGGCGCGTTTGGTCGTGTCTTGACTCGGTTGCGCCAGTGATACTGCACTGTGCCTGCGGGGACCGACATGTGCTCATCCCACCTCGTGGTGAACCCAGGTCCCAGCCCACGCGCCCGCTCATAGATGAGCGCGAGATCGTCCATGTCCAACCGTCCGTCGCGATACTCGCGGTTGATGGCGGTGTAGAGCTGTGCCTGGGCTTCCACGAGTCGCACACTCAGATCATTGATCTTTCGGCGGATCAACTCGCAGTGCTGGAACGTCGCCTCGTAGGTCGTCACCGTCTACCTTCCGATCGGGGGCATGCCTCGATATCTCGACCACCGCGCCGACCTGATCGAGACCGAGATGAGTGGACGATCCAGTCGGCCAAGCGCACAGGTCTGCGGACTACGAGTACCACGGGTGTACGACAAGCCCTCTGACGCTGGCGCTACACCCGTACATCCGCGCCATCGAGCCATCGAGCCATCGAGCCCGAGCCTCCGGCCCACACCGGGCGGCCCGAGGATCAGTTGGTCCGCGGAGTCCTGCCCCACCACCTTCAGGAAGGGGGTCGCTCACCCACCATGCGGGATTCATAACAACCACCGCACGTCTGGTGAGCGTCCGCGAACACGCACTAGAGAATGAGGCCCATGCCCTTGACCGACTCGGTCCGTCGAATCGCCGTGGTTCTGGGGCGTCTTCCACCACCGTACGGGCCCCTGGAGCTGCCACCACCGATCTCGCCAGACGAGCCACTCGACGACATCGCCTCCGGCTACGCCGAGTTCCTGCGCCTTGCCGACGGGGCTGTATGTGGAGGCACCGGCGATATCCGGCTGTGGTCAGCAGCCTCCGTGCGGCAGACGCCGTGGGTGGCCGACGACTTGCCGGGCGGTGCCGCGCGGTGGTGCGCGGTCGCGGACTTGCTGGAGAATCCCGTTCTGGTCGAACGTGCAACGGGGGAGGTGTGGTGGTTCTCCGATCTGAACGTCGTGTGGTACACGGACGTTGAGCTGGCCAGTTTCGCGAAGCTGGCGGACGACCTTGCCGGGTTCATCGACTACCTCATCCTCGGCCCTGGCTACGCTCAGCACCTGTCGAGTGGGCCGGACGACCCGTGGCTGCAGGCGCTGTCGAGCGGTGACCCGCGCCAGCAGGGTTGATTGCGACACCTGGCTAGTCGTCGTCGGGGTGGGTGAAGCGGTGGGGGTTGGTGGCGGGGTTGTCGGGGCCGTGGTCGCTGGGCAGCTCGTGTAGCCAGCGGCGCAGCCCGGGCTCGGTGGTCAGTGTCCAGGCCGGTCCGGCGGGGTGCTCGTCGTGGATGCCGGTGGCGACGGGCATGGCGGTGGGCACGCCGGCGAGGGCGCGTAGGAGGTTGGCTTCGCGGCGTCGGCTGCGCACGCGCAGCAGGACGGGGTAGCGGGGCCCGAACTGGGCGAGGCGTTCGTAGCCGCGCAGCTTGCGCAGCACGACGGCGAGCGGTTCGGTGCCGTTGTCGTGCTCCAGGAAGAACCCCACCTGCTGGTGCTCCCCGACGCACCACACGCCGTGCCCGTCGGGCCGGATGCCGGCGACGGCGTAGGCGGCGGTCGCGTGCTGCTCGGACCACCACCTCGCCAGCCACGCGTTTTGGTGGCTGCGCGCGTGAGCGAGGAGGTCGACGAACAGTTGGTTGGTGCCGAGCAGGTGGGCGAGGCGGCAACTGCCGACGATGCGTTCGGTGCGCTCGATGCTGCTGCGCGGGGGCCGGGCGTCGGGCCGGTCCGGGTCGTTGTAGGCGGTGGGGTGCACGAGCATGCCGAGGGGACCGAGGGCGTAGAGGTACTGGCCGTCGCCGGTGGTGATGTCGACGAAGCGGCTGACGGCCTCGATGCCGTGCAGGGTGGCCAGCCGTAGCCGGGCAGAACGGCGAGAGGTGAACGCCGCCTCGGTGATCTGGTCTGCCGAGAGCACATAGTGCTCGGCCAGCCAGGCGAGGAGCTGACGGTCGCGCAGCGTGAGTCGACGCAGGTGCTCCAGACGGGAGCGGCGGCTGGTGTTGCTGCGCGAGGCGAGAAGCCGGGGGTTGGATGACCGAGGAGGGAAGACAGGTCGATCGGTAGACATGAGCGGACATCCCTTCAGGGAGGAAGTGGATCCCCTCCGCTGGAGGGGTGTCTGGATTCAGAGGTGGTGGTGACCGTGCCGGTGCGTCGCCGTGTGCTGCACTGACAGGCCTGCCCGCGCTGATCGGTCAACGGCAGTCAGCCCTTGGTGGTGAAGGGCGGAGGAAGCGTCTGCGGAAGGGGCGACGGAAACCCCCGCCAGGCGCCTGACAGACGCCGAAGGAACCTCTGTCAGCCCGGCCACCTGGTCACACCGGGCGACCCCTTTGCGGTCAGCCGGGCCTCAAGGCCTGGCCTTGTCGCTCTCCACATGGGGCGCGCGGGTTTGCTGGGGTGGCTTTGAGTAGCGGTCGACCAGGGCGTCGATCGCGCCGGTGTCCTGCGCCGGGACGGCGCGCGCGGCGGCCTGCCGGATCGCGGTCGCCTCGCCGATTAGCGGCTTGGGTGGGCGGGTCCTCATGGTGAACGCCGGCGTCTGTCGGCCGCCCACGACTAGGCGGGTGGCGGTGGTGTAGGCGTCGAGGTGGGTCAGGTCGTGCTCGTCGAGTTCCGGCAGAGTGTGCCGCGCGAGGACCCGCGCGTCCTCCGGCGCGCAGGAGAAATAGATCTTGTTGCGGGCGTTCGCGGACGCGGCCGCGAGGAGGTCCTTCGGGAATTGGGCGAGGTCCTGGTGCGAGAGAACCAGGGACAGCCGATACTTGCGGGCCTCGGCGAGCATCGTGTCCAGGCTGTTGGCGAGGGTGAGGAAGTTCTGCGCCTCGTCGATGATGAGCGTGGCGTCACGCCGCTTGTCGGGGGCGATGCGCGCGCGGGCGGTGGCGGCCTGCCACACCTGCGCCAGCACCAGGGACCCGAGCAGCTTGCTGGTGTCCTCTCCGAGCTGACCCTTGGGGATGCGCACGAGCAGTGCGCCGCCGTCGAGGACCTCACCCATGTCGAAACTCGAGCGCGGGTAGCGCATCGTGCGTTTGACGAAGTCCCGCAGCAGGAACGCCCGGAGACGGGCGAGCACCGGTCCGATGACCTGGGAGCGCAGAGCGGGGTTGAGCTCGTCGTACCACTGCCAGAACCCGGACAGGCCGGCCGGGTCGTCCAGGTCAACGGTCATCGCCGAGCGGAACTGGGCGGAGTTGAGCAGGGGCGGGATGTGCTGCAGGGTGACGTTGGCGTGCCGCAGCAGGGTCAGGCACGCCACCCGCATCACGTCGTCCATGCGCGGGCCCCACGCCTTGGCGAAGATGTTCCCGAAGATCGACACCAGGTTGTCCACGACCAGATCCGGGTCGTCGCCGGACAGCGGGTTGATCGTCGGCGGGTTGGGCTGGTCGGGGTCGAACAGCACCACCCGGTCCGCGACCGATGCGGGGAGCCGGTCGAGGATGTCCAGGACCATGTCGCCGTGCGGGTCGATGACCACCGTGCCGCGGCCGGCGGTGATGTCGTCGACGGCCATGTTGACCAGCAACGTCGTCTTCCCGGAGCCGGTGGCCCCCACGACGTGCAGGTGGTAGCGGGCGTCGGGCACGGCCAGGGCCACCGTGTGGCCGCCGACCTGGGCGTTGCCGATTACCTTCGTGCCGCGCCCGCCGCTGGGCACGGCGACCGGGGCGGGCATGGACTTCGCCCGCGCCCGATCCAGCCCGGGCACGGCCAGGTCCCGGGGCAACGCGGCGAGCGCGGCCAGCTCCGGGGTGCAGGTGAGGAACCCGCCGCCGAGACGCCGCGACGCCAGCACCACGACCGGCGACGACATGGGGGTACGAGGGACGAGGCGGTTGCGGCCCGAATAGATCGCGAAGGAGGACGCGATCGTGTCGGCGACGCCTAGCAGCCGGGGCCGCTGGTTCGTGCTTCCGCGCCGGCTGTCCTTGCCGACGGCGTAGCGCACGGCGGTCTCCCACAGCGGGTGGGAGGTCTTGTCTAGGATCGCCCGCACATCGCGCTCCACGCCCGGGTCGCGCCGCCCGGCCGGAGCTGATCGGGCGGGGCCGGCGGTGCTGCCGGGCAGGAACAGCTCGACGAGCCACAGCAGGGGAGCGGCCGGGTTGAGCCCAGGGACCGCGGTTTTGCCGTCGCGCAATCGGGCGGCGGCCCGCCGGGCACGCGACACGCGACGGGGCGCGGCTGGCCGGGCCAGGACCTGCACGCACGCGTACTCGTCAGCCTTGAGCTGGGAGCCGGCGGACATCAGCGCCCGCACCGGATCGTTGTCGTGACCGGTGTGCAAGGGCAGCCACTCCGCTGCCGCGGGCAGTAGGTGACCGCCCACCGCCACCGGCACACCCAACGGCATCGGCGGGGCAGCGCTGTCCTCGACGGCGCAGGCGGCGCCGGGCCAGGCGGCGCGGACGGCGGCTTCCAGGGCGCCGCGCGCGACCGTGCCGGGCACCCACACAGAGATCAGCAGCCGCCGACCGGTCCACGAGTACTGCCACACCACGTGCGGGCTGCCGTAGAGCAGCCTCCGGCGGCGCGACGGCGTGAGGGTGCCCGCGAGGTTGGCCCACAACGCCGCGGCGCCGTGCGGGTCGACCTCCGGTGGCGGAGCAATGGTGACCAGACGGGCGCCGGCGGCGTGCCGGCGGTGCCGCCACAGCTGCAGCAGGTTGCGGCCGGCGACGAAGGCGACCAGCATGCTCGCCGCGACGGCGAGCAGCCATGGCCGCTGCGCCACCCAGCCGGCGGCGTCGAGCACCCACCGCGCGGCACCCGTCGATGGTGTGAGGACATCGGTGCCGGGCGCGGAGGGGCTGGGTGCAGTTGCCAGCAAGGCCAGGAAGCTGGCGAGGGACCAGTTCACAGCTCGTCTCCTTCGTCGTCGAGGTCGGCCAGCTCGCTCGGGCTCGTGGTGCAGAGCCGATGCTCGGCGGGGGAGGCGACGGCGTCGAAGCTGGTCCGGTTGGTGCCGGAGATCAGCAGTCCGGTGCCGACCCGGGCGGCGAGGAGTAGGCGTTGCTCGCCGGCGGTGAGCCCGAACGCCTCGCCGATGGCGTCGATGGCCTGCGGGGCCTGCTTGAGCAGGATTTGGGTGGCGGCGTTGGCGACGACGGCCTGGCCGAGGTCGGTGCCCAGGACGTCGGCGACGTCCTGGGTGATGACGGTCAGGCCGGCGTGGCGTTTGCGGGCCGCCTTGGACATGCGGAACAGGAACCGGGCGCCCTCCCCGTCGCGCATGAGCAGCCACGCCTCGTCCACCACGACGAGCCGCCGCGTGGCCAGCCGGCCGGGGGCGTCGACCTGCAGCCAGATCGCGTCCAAGGCGAGCAGGGTGCCGACGGTGCGCAGCTCGTCGGGCAGGTGCCGCAGCGACCACACCACCAGATGCCCATCCGGTCGGGTGGTGGTCGGCCCGTCGAACAGCTCCGAGAACGACCCCTGCACCCATGGCGCGAGGCGGGCGGCGAGCTGCCTCGCGGCGGGGTCGTCGTCGGTCTGCAGGCAGTTGGCGAGGTCGCGCAAGAGCGGGGCGGGCCGGTGGTGGGTGGCCGGGTTCGCGGTGATGCCCGCGGCCCGGTAGACGGCCAGGATCGCCCGGTCCAGGGCCGCCCGTTCGGCGGGCGGCGGCTGCTGCCCGAGCAGCACGCTGACGAGGGTGTGCAGGAACAGGCCGCGTCGGGTGAGCACGTCCGGGCGGGTGTCGCCGGCCGGCAGATCCAGGGGGTTGATCTTCACCCCGGACGCGCCGAGGCGGACCACGGTGCCGCCGACCGCGTCGGCCAGGCGCGGGTACTCGTCTTCGGGGTCGATGACGGCGACCTGCACCTGCTGGTAGAGGTTGCGCAGGATCTCCAGCTTTACGAAGTACGACTTGCCGGCGCCGGAGCGGGCCAGGACGACGCTGTTGTGGTTCTCCTGCGCCCACCGGTCCCACCACACGATGCCCTGCGAGTCCGGGTTCACCCCGTAGAGCACCCCACCCTCGGCAGGCGGGTCGCCGGGCAGCGGCGCCGGCAGATCAGCGGAGGCGAGCGGGAACGCGGCAGCGAGGGCGGCGGTGTCCATGGTGCGCCGCATCCGCAGCGAGTCCGTCGCCAGCGGAAGGGTGGTGCTCCAGCCCGCGAGGTGCCGCCAGGTGGCGGGTTGCACCTCGATCAGGGTGGACGCGGCGGCGGCCTTGACCTGGGAGCACGCTTCGAGGAGTTCGTCTTCGGTGCGGGCGTGCACGGTCAGGTAGAGGCCGACGCGGAACAGTTTCGCCGCGCCGCGGGCGAGCCGCTGCGCGAGGTCCGCCGCGTCATCGGCCGCGGCGTCGACGCTCGGGTCGGGTAACTTGCCCCGCTCGGCGTCCGCGCGCCGGGAGGACTCGAAGCGGGCCCGCTGGGTGCGCAGTCTGGCCGCGGCGATCGGGGCGGGCAGCGGGTCGATGTGCAGGGCGAGGTCGAGGCGGCCCGGCCAGGACAGCAAGGGCTCGAGCCAGGCCGGGCCGACCTCGGCCGGGTAGCCGGTGACCACGAGGGTGGCGGCGTAGCCGTCGCCGACGCGCAGCATCCGCGGTGTCACCTCCACCGAAGTGGGGGCGACCGTCGCGGTCAGCCCCCGCGCCCGGTGGCCCGGTCCGCCCGGGTGGGATCGCGTGCGCTTCTTCATGCCTGTCAGCTCCTTTCGGGTTGGCGGCGCCGGTGGGGCGCGGACGCGGTGATGACGGCGTCGGGGGCCGCGAGGCCGCCGGGCCGGGGCGGCCGGTAAGGGTCAGCCGCTGCGGCGAGCGCGGCGGTGACGGCCGCGCCGTCCAGCGCCCGGGTGGTGACGCCGAGGCCGGCCAGCGCGCGGACGGTGTCCTCGGCGCGCCGGCGGGCGGCACGCTCGCCGACGGTGGTTCGGGTGACGATGAGGACCTGCCGGCGCAACGGATCCCGCCGGGTGGCGAGGTCGTCGAGGAAACGGGCATGGTCGGCCGCCGCGTCCGCCAGGGCGGGGTGCGGCAGCTGCTCGGCCGCCTCAGCGAGGGTGCGGGCGGCGCCCTGCAGGTCCACCGGCTGCGCGGACACGACGATCTGCGTTGGCGTGGACAGCGAGTTCAGCCACCGGCCGAACGTGTCCACCAGCGCGGCCTGCTCATCAGGGGTGCGCAGGGCGAGGTTGACGCTGGTGGCGGCCACCATCGCCGCCCGCGCTCCGGCCAGGCGAATATCCCCGCCCCCGTCGATCGCGTCAGCAGGCAGCGTCAATGGCGCCGGCAGGGTCACCTTCGACGCCGGAACCTGCACCCAGTCGGGCACCTCGGTTGTCGTGTCGGTCGTCGACAACGCCCGCGGCGCTCGAGAGTGCCGCACGGCGGCGAGCAGCCACACATCCAGCGGCAGGCCGTCCCGCCGGCCCACGGCCACGCCGAACACGAGACCGCCGAGCACGACAGCCGCGCCGACCAGTACCAGCGCGGGAACGAACGTGTGCAGGGTCCGCCAGGCGCCGTAGAAGGCGAGGGCGGCGACGGCGAGGAACGCCAGCTGCCGGAACGTCAACCCGTACAGCACCTTGTCGGGAGCGTCGACGTCCGCCGGCATCCGCACCCGGCCCGCATCTGCGCCGTCATCGTGGCGGCTCATCGGCCCACCGCCTTCAGCCCGCGGCCGAGGCCGGGAACGGAACGGGTGGCCTGCTGCACGACGAGGACCCGCACTGCCGCGCCGAGCATGTTCACCCCGCGGCCGCTGTTGCCCGTGGCCGCGTAGCGGCGCATCAGGGACGGCACGCGCAGCGTCGTCCAGAGCATGACCATGACCACGAACAGGTTGATCGCGCCGCCCGGATCCACCGGCAGCCCGAGCACGGGCAGCAGGTGCTCGGGGTCGGTGAGCATCCACTGCCCGGCGTAGAGGGTGAAGCCCTGCACCACGGGCACCGCGAGCACCCCGGTGTAGGAGCGCCACCACATGCGCGCGACCGGTTCGGTCTGCGGCAGCGCGTGACATGCGAGGGCCAGCGGCGCGAAGGCGGTCAGGACGATGACGACGGCGAAGCGGACGATCACGCTGAACGCGGTGCCCGCGAGGAGGACGGCGATGATCGCCACGCAGATCACGAACAGCAGCACCGCCGTGGTGTCGCGCCCGGCGAGGATGTGCGTCTTGATGGCGCGCAGCGCGCCGTCGCTGTCGCCCTCGGGTGTGGTGAGCGCGCCGGTCAGGGCGTTGGCCAGGTCGATGAGCATGCCGCACCACAGCTGCGAGAAGTGCGCGGCGACGAACCCGACGATCAGCCTCGGAATCAGGTCTTTGGCGGTGTAGCGGGTGGTCTCACTGCCGCCGGCGGTCATGGTGAGCACCCCGGCGGCCACGAAGGCGAGGACGAAGACGGTGTCGACGACGAGCACCGAACGGCCGGTCAGGGCCTGCACCTGCGGCAGGGCGGTGACCTTCGGGGTGATCAGCAGCGCGTTGCTGATCACCCCGAACAGGGCGTCCAGGCTCGCGAGGATCGCCGTGGCCAGCCAGTCCAGGATCTGGTCGAGTAGCCAGCTCATGGTCAGCCTCCGACGATGCCCTGGACGACCTGCAACAGGACCGGTGCGAGAACGGCCAGGCCGTAGCCGACCAGAGCGTTCTTCAGCGCGCCCTTGGCCCGCTCGACCTGCGCCGGGTCGCCGCCGGCGGTGGCCCAGTAGACGCCGGCCAGGACGAGGAACAACGTGGCCAGGGCGGCGAGAACGCCGATCAGCCAGGCCCGCAGATTGGCGATGACCACCGGCAGCGAGTTCACCGCCACGGTCACCGGCGCACCAGGATCGGCGTGTGCGGCGGCCGGCACCGCCACGACCAGGGCGATCGTGACGGCCACCGTGACGAGGCGGCGCAGGACGTGGACATTGGCGAGGGCACGAAGACGCGCGCGGATGCGGTACATGGACCGGTTCACCTCCAGCCCACCTCTCGACCCAGCGAGGGGCGGGCGTCGAAACGGATGGGCCGCCGCCGGACGCTGCAGACGGCAGCGGCGGCGAGTCGCGACAGTCCCTCGGGAGGAGCGCGTCCTCCCTGTCGGGTGTGGCGGGAATCGGTGAGGTGTCAGCGCACCAACACGGCACGGCACCCGAGGCGCCCGGCTCGCGTCAGCCCCATCTCAGGCCCGGCGGCGGGCGGAACCTCCCAGCGCCTCGTGTGGCGCGGCGGAAGAGTTCCGCACCCTCAAACCGGCGTTTGTCAGCTCTGCCGGACGCCCCCGGAGCTGACACCGCTCTGACAGCCACCGGCATCGTGATGCCCGGCCGGCTCGGTAGAGGTGCGTGGCGCGAGGGCGACGTCCGTCAGTTGACCTGATCTTCCTGCGCCGTCTGGCAGGTTCTCCCTGTCGAGGTGACCCGTGTCCCGTCCCGCGAATCCAGCCCCTGCCGCGCTGGAACGGGTCGTCTTCGGTGCTCCGTCTCCTGGAATCTGGCACCGGCCTGGCACCGCCGATGAGTTCTGGGAGGCGGGCCGGTCCAACCCTGAAGACAACGGTTAGGAGGTCTCGATGGGCACGGTGGTGCTGCACAAGAGCATGTCGTTGGACGGCTTCGTCGCCGGTCCCGACATCGGCGCGGAACATCCCATGGGAAGGGCGGCATGCGGCTACACGAGTGGATGTTCACCGACCGACCCGACCCGCGCGACAAGGAGATCATCGCTGCCACGTTCGCCTCAGTGGGCGCGGTCGTGGTCGGCAAGCGCACGTTCGACGTCGGACTGCCCCACTGGCACGACACCCCGTATCCGGCGCCGACCTTCGTCCTCACCCACCAGGCCCAGGACGAACTCCGCATGAACAGCGCGACGTTCACCTTCGTCACCGACGGCATCGAGACCGCCCTCACGTCCGCCCAGGACGCGGCCGACGACAAGGACGTGATCGTGATGGGCGCCCAGACGGGACGGCAGTTCCTGCACGCCGGGCTGCTGGATGAGTTGCAGATCAACCTCGTGCCCGTCGTACTGGGCGCGGGAACCCGGCTACTGGACGACCTGGGCCACATCGAGTTGCAGCGCACGCGGGTGATCGCCTCCGACGCGGTCCCGCACCTGCGGTTCCGGATCGTGAAAGAGCGGGTGACCGTACCCGCCGGCTGACCACGCGACGCCCTGCCTCCGGTCCCTGCTATTCGCCAGGCGGCAGAGGCAAGCCTTCCGGGTCAGGCGGCTGCCCGAGGCGCGCTCCGCAGGGCGCCGGAGCGGCCGGCGCGAGTGCGCGCGCGGTGCGCGGCCTGGTGCTGCAGCCACTCGCGAGCCTTGGCCGAGACGACGCCGCTGAGCAGACCCATCGCGAGGGCGTCAGCCAGGCGCTGGTCGATGCCGTTCATCCGCTTGCGCAACGCGTCGACGGTGATGCCCAGACGCGCGGCGATCGGTTCGATCGCTCTGCCCCCGAGCCGCAGGTCGATGTAGGGCTCGAGGTCACTGGCCTCCAGCAGACCGAGCCGCGCGGCCCGCCGAACCAGGAGGTCGGGGTGGCCGTAGGGGACGTGCGGCGTGCGCGGGCCGACGACGTGCTCCAGATCCTGCACCGGCACCGCGGTGCCCGCGCGGCGCAGCATCTCGTGTCCGGCCCGCCAGGCGGCCATGCACAACGCGGCGTACGGGGCCGGCTTGGCCAGGTCGACGCGGTCGCGCAAGGCGGCGAGGAAACCGGTGAGGATCTCCGCGTCCAGGTCGGCGCCGTCACCGGACCACCCCGCGTGCAGCCGTCCGGCATGCCGGCGCAGCGCTGGCATCGCCATCGCCACCGCCGCGATTACCCAGGACGGTCCGCCCAGGCGAGCGCGGCGAACCAGGTCCCGCCACACCGCGTCACGCGCCGCGTAGGCGCGGGGATGGCGCAGCAGCCAGTCCCGCAGCGCCGGCAGTGTCATGACACCGGCCGGCAAGCCGGTGCCAGGTCCGAGTCTGTCCACGTCGAGCGTCAGGGGGGCGGGGCCCGTGGTCAGTGCCGCGAAGGCGGCCTCGACAGCGTCCAGCGGCGAGTCCGGCCAATCCGAGTCGGACACGGTCATGTCACACACTCCCAGAGGCGATCGTCGGCTACGCGCCGGGGTGGTGTCACACCGGCGCGGAAGACATCGATCGGGCCACAACGCCCTCACAGACCTCTGACAGCCCAGGCCAGTAGTACGACAGCGCTACGCCGCCGCACTGCCACGGATCAACGCAGACGGCTGCCGTCGTCCGTGTCGGATCCTGGCAACGGCCTGACAAACCGGCTCTGACCTGCGCGCTGGACATCGGCGGCCTGGCGGTGACAGTAGCCGCGCCGGCCGACCTGACAGCCATGTCGTCCTCTCAACCGAACCTAGCGAGGGCCTGACAACGGCGTCTGCCGTGGCCGTCGTTCAGGCTGTTGCTGACGGACAGCGCTGATGTAGCGAAACATGGCATGGCGCCCGACACGGCGGCCGCACCAGGTCTGACAGCGGCACCGACGGGTGAAAGACATGGCGGTCATCGATGAAATCGCCTCACCGCGCTGGACCTGACACGCGCGGCAACCGCCGGTGCGGTGAATGTCTGACAGCGGCGGCCCTCCAACGGATCCCACCGCTGCCGCCATGGCTGTCCGTCACCTTCGGTCAGGGCGGGCGTGACACCATCCGGGCACGTGTGACCGAGCCAGGGCACCACGCTGCCACGCCCGGCGGTGCTGTCAGACTTCCGTCAGAGCCAAGGGGTGTCCGCCACAGCTGACACACGCCGATTTGAGGGTGTCAGCGCACCACGGGCGCGGCGTGGAGCCACATCCACATGAGCGAGCACACACCGCAGCACCCCCACGACCCTGTCCAGCCCGTCGACCCACCCGAGGCAGACCCGACCCTGACCGACGTGGTCGCTGGTGACCCACCGGTGCCGGTCACCGTGTGGCGCACCGCCCGCACCGACGCCGACACCGGCCGCAGCATCGGTGCCCGGCTGGCCTACCGGCTCGTCGCCGCCTACAGCCGCCCCGGCGACCCGGTCGTCGACCTCACCTTCGACCACGCCTTGGCCGCCGTCTGCCACGCAGGCCGCCGCCGGCACCACCCCGGCTGGTTCACCGACGTCTCCAGCCTCATCATCGGCCCCGCCACCGCACGAACCCCGCCCGACCCGGCCGCGCCGCCCGCTGACGGGGACCTGCCGGACCTGGTCACCTGGTTCGGCGACGACCTCACCGACCCCGACCTGCCCCCGTCCACCGACCCGACCACCCCGTCCCGCCACGGCACATCACTGCAGGAGGCGACCAGCCTCGTCGTGGCCTGCTGGCCCCTCGACACCGCAGACGCCACCAACCGGATCCGGCTGGCATGGCTGCTGACCGCTGGCGCGCGCCTCCTGCGCCCCGGCGGCTGTCTCGTCCTCGTCGTCACCGTCCCCACCACCACGGCCGTCGGGCCCGAGGACTTCACCCCGGTGGCCACCGCCGCCGCGTCCGTCGGCCTGGGCTACCTGCAACACATCGTCGCCGTCGTCGCCGACACCGAGGGGGACACCTTCATCTACCACGTCACCGACGAGGAACTCCTCACGATCGCCCAGCAAGCCAGCCCCGAGCGGTGGACCGTGGCGCACCTGAAAGTCCACTCGGACCTCCTGGTCTTCAGCCCTGTACCCGGACCGGCCACCGGCCAGGCGAATCGGCGGCGGTGCGAGGGCGGTGAGGGTCGTGGCTGATCACACACCCTTCCCACTCGGCCAGGGCCGGCCCGGCGACGCCGAGGACGCCCACCCCGGCCAGCACAGGTACGACGGCGGTCACCGCGAGGACAGCGGACGTCACCGGGCGCCGGACGGACCGGAGGGTCTGTCGGTGTGGGCGACCGCGCAGCAGACCGGGCCGGTGCAGCGCCGCGGCCGGTACGTCGCCGAGTCGGTCAAGCACCCCGCCCGGATGCTCCCTGCGATCGCCGCCCACGCGGTGCACGCCTACACCCGGACCGGCGACCTGGTCCTCGACCCGATGTGCGGGATCGGCACCACCCTGGTCGAGGCCATCCACGCGGGCCGCGACGCGATCGGGGTGGAATACGAGCCGCGATGGTCGAACATCGCGGACGCCAACATCACCCAGGCACAGCAACAGGGCGCCGGCGGCCGGGCCTCCGTGGTCCGCGGCGACGCCACCCGCCTGCGATCGCTGCTGCCCGCCGCCCTCACTGGGCGGGTCGCCCTGGTCGTCACCTCACCGCCGTACGGGCCCACCGTTCACGGCCTCGTCCGGCCCGGCGCCGACGGGGTGGCGAAGTTTGACAACGCCTACAACGACGGCACCGACCGCGGGAACCTCGCTTACCGGGACCTCACCGGTCTCACCGACGGGTTCGAGGAGATCCTGTCCGGCTGCGCGGTGCTGCTGCGCCCCGGCGGCACCGTGGTGGTCACCGCCCGTCCCTGGCGCAAGAACGGCCAGCTCGTGGACCTGCCGTCCGCGGTCATCGCCGCTGGCCTGCGCGCCGGCCTAGCCCCGACCGAGCGGTGCGTCGCCCTGCTCGCCGCGGTCCGCGACGGGCGGCTCGTCGCCCGGCCGTCGTTCTTCCAACTTCAAGCCGTGCGCAAGGCCCGCACCGCCGGCACCCCGCTGCACCTGATCACCCACGAGGATGTGTTGATCTTCCGCCGGCCGGAACTACCCGCTGAGGTCGCCGATGAATGACGACCACCGCCGGGCGCCAACGTCCGCACCGGTGCGCGGGAGGTGGCGTGAGTGACCGCGTTCCCGGGCCGCGGATCGGTTCGCTGTGCACCGGCTACGGCGGCCTCGACCTGGCCGTCGAACTGGTGCTCGGCGGCCACCTCGCCTGGTACGCCGAAACCGACCGACACGCCCGCACCGTCTGCGCCCACCACTGGCCTGGCGTGCCCAACCTCGGCGACATTCGCACCGTCGACTGGACCCGCGTCCCGCCCGTTGACGTCCTCACCGCAGGCTTCCCCTGTCAGGACATCTCCAACGCCGGCAAGCGCGCCGGCATCACCGGCCCCCACTCCAGCCTCTGGCAGCACATCACCAAAGGCCTTCGCCTTCTTCGACCCCCGCTCGTGTTCGTGGAGAACGTCGCCGCCCTGCGCAGGCGCGGACTCGACGTCGTCCACACCGACCTGGCCGCGCTCGGGTACGACACGAGCTGGATGTGCCTACGCGCATCCGACATCGGCGCCGCGCACCGACGGGACCGGCTGTTCCTGCTCGCCAGCACCAGAGGCGGGGGAGAGGATGCGGACGCTGCCCACGCCCTGCGCCCGTGATGGCAAGGGACCCGGACACCAGAACGGGCTGCCCGACGTCATCGAACCCCACGACACCCGCCACGACCTGTTGCCGACCCCACGCGCCAGCGACACCGGCACCCCCGGCCGCGCAGGTAACGGCTTCCGGCCGCCGCTGTCACAGGTGCTCCTGCCCACGCCGCGGGCGACAGACGGGCAGAAAGGCTGCCCGGGACAACGGGGCTCGCACGGCGACCTCACCCTGCCGTCCGCGGCCGTGCGATGTGCAGCGCCTGCCCTACCGACGCCCCGGGCCTCCGACGCGCGAGGCCCCGGCCACCACGGCGACGGCGGCCCCGACCTACGCACCACCGTCGCGCAGCTCGCTACCAGCAGCCTGGGAACACCCGATGAGGCGACCTGGGGGATCTACGCGCCCGCGATCGCACGCTGGGAGCTTCTGATCGGCCGGCCCGTTCCCGCGCCCACCCAACCCGGCCAGCACGGCAAACCCGTGCTCGCACCGCCGTTCGTGGAATGGCTCATGGGCCTACCCGCCCACTGGGTCACCGACCCCACGCTCGACCTCCCACGCACCGGCGCGTTACGCCTCCTCGGCAACGGCGTCGTCCCCACCCAAGCGGCGACCGCCCTGCGGCTCCTGCTCTGCCGCCACCGCTGACCACCACACCACCCGGAACTCTTCGCGGGCGCCCCATAGGGCTGCCCGCGAAGAGCCCGCGTCAGCCCCGGCCACATCCAGATAGGCGCAGCGCTGCCCAGTCCGGTAGCGAGTCGCGGACATCGAGGGTGATCTTGCCCTGGAACGGCTTGACTGTCACGAGCCACTTTTCGGCGCGGCCCTCATCAGCACCGTAGCGACATCGTTACCGCGAGCACGGCCAGATCGGTGAACATGTTTCACAGTCGCGAGACGCGGGCCGGATCGCCGCTCGGGCAGCGTCGCCGGCGGTGGCGGTCTAGGCTGGCCCGCATGCCTGCTGATCATGGCGCACGCGACCTAGGCCAGCTGATGGAGCGCGTCAATGCCGGTTATTTCGAGGAGGCCCGCGACATTGCGTGGCTAGGCTTTGTGCCCGCCGGCAAGGCGTCGAGCATCAACGCCGTCGCCGGACTCGGTCCCCAGCAGATGGCGACGGAGATCGGGATCTCCGCGATGGAGCCGCCGAGCGCGATCGCCCTGGTACGGCGACGCTGCCCGGGCATCGTCATCGCCATGGGCCGCCCAGGCGAACCCGATCCGCGCCAACCCTTGCGTCCAGGCGGCGCCATGCTGTGGCATTACGACGGTACCCGGGAGACCGCGGCCCTGCCCCCGCCCGACCCGGACGCCGCAGGGGTGGTGACGGAGCTTGCCGCGCAGCGGTCCTGGGGCCCGCCTGCGGTCACCTTGCATGCGGCGGCGCGGCTGCGCGAGGTACCCGTCAAAGAGTTGTTGTCTTTGCTCGTCCACCCGCCGCAGTCGCCGGTGCGCACACGGATGTCCGTGTGGGAGCGGACCGTACAGGCGTGGTGCTGCCTTGGCCTGCTGCACCGGGGTGAAACGGGGCTGCTGGCTGACATCGTCTTCGGCGTCGAGGACTGGACCACCGAGGCGGCCGTCTACGCGCTGGTGGCCTCGGCGTGGACGGACCCGGCGCAACGGGCCGGCGTCGCCGCGCTGGTGGCCGAGCGCTTCGAGGAAGCGTTTACGGCGCAACAGACCCGGCCCGTGCTCATCGCGACGTCGCTGGCGCAGCTTGCGTGCGTGACTCCGGACCTGTCCGCCGCCACGCGCGACGCGGCCCGGCGGATGCTTGCCGAAGACGTGCTGCCCTCGGCGCAGCCACAGCCCAGACGGACAGTGTGGGACAAGCTGCGGGGCCGCTGACACCGGCGCCGCGTCACCCTCATCCGACCAGCTGCGCATAGCGCGACAGTGGAGGCGCGAGTGGCATCGTTGTCGCACAGGTACGCGGCCGGGGCAGCGCGAGGAGGCGGCTGCCCAGGGTGGAGCCTTAGCACCGCGGCCCCGCCGAGAGCGCTGCAGCCGCTGATGACGTCGCCCGACTTCTGACACGCCGAGCTCGTTGGGAACCGGACGGCGATCTGGTGGAGATCCTCGCCAACTGCGGCTAACAGGTGCGGTGAGGCTCTGGTAGCGCCGAAGCTGCGGCGAAGGCGACCGTGTCGGTGAGGCCGCCCTCCGGGTTCGCCAGCACCGTGCAATCCGCGTGATGGCTGTCGACGATCGCGCGTGCCGGCCGCTGCGGACCCGCAGGCGCTGCTCGGCTTTGCCGCCTATCCACGCCCACGCGGGTCGCGGCAGATCCGCGCATGATCGCCTACTCGCATCTGTGGAGCTGGTGCGCGATTGCATGCGGCGAAGTTCCTTCTAGATTTTCCGGACAGCGTGTCGAAACGGGGTCCTGCCATTCGAGCTACAGGTTGAAGGCCGGGAAGCGGCCCGTTCTGTGGGGAGACCACCATGCTGTCGACCGCGCACCTACCTATCACGGCCCCGGGCAGGTCAGATCCTGGGCGACGGCGGAAGCTGCTGACCGCCGGCCTGGTCGCGGGACCGCTGTACGTCGTGGTGTCCCTGATCGAGGTCGCGGTCAGAGACGGCTTCGATCCCTCCCGACACGCGTGGAGCATGCTGGCCAACGGATCCTTCGGCTGGGTGCACAGTGCGAACCTGGTGGTGTCCGGCGCGCTCGTCGTCGCAGGCGCGACCGGTCTGTCACAGGCGCTCAGGAGTCAGACGGCGGCAGCGCTGCTCGCGCTGTACGGCGCCGGCATGGTAGGTGCCGGAATTTTTCGCGCGGATCCGGGCCGCGGCTTCCCGGCCGGCACGCCGGAGGTGGTGCCGGTGAGCTGGCACGGAATCCTGCACTTCGTCGTCGGCGGCATCGGCTTCGTCGGCCTGTTCGGGGCGTGCCAGTTCCTCGGGCGCCGCCTGCGCCGGGAGAATCGTCCAAGGCTGGCGGCATTCTCGCACGTCACCGGCACCCTGTTCCTGGTCCTGTTCGTCGCTATGGCCGCCACCGGTGGGGCCTCCTGGGCGTTGCTGACCTTCACCGCCGCTGTGATCCTGGCTTCCGTCTGGCTCTCGACGATCTTCGCCTACTATCGCCGTTCCCTCTGATAGGAGAGATGACATGCGCTACCTGACGTTGCTCCGCGGCAGGCACTCCACCACGCCCCCACCGCCCGAGCTGATGGAGGCCATCATGACCTTGGGACAGGACGCCACCCAGGCAGGCGCCCTCCTGGACACCGCGGGCCTGGCACCGAGCGCGAGCGGCGCCCGGCTCAGTCTGGTCGGGAGTGAACTCACGGCGATTGACGGGCCGTTCGCAGAGTCGAAGGAGGTCATCAGCTACGCGATCTACGATGTGCAGTCGAAGGAGGAGGTGGTCGAATGGGCCGCGCGGTTCCTCAAGGCGCACCGCGATCTGTGGCCCGGCTGGGAGGGCGAGGTCGACATCCTGAAACTGTTCGGTCCGGAAGACTTCCCGGCACCGGCGTGACGATCGACGGAGGACCGCACCCGTGAGCACCGATCCTGCGGCAGTGCGCCACGTGCTCGAAGCGGTGTGGCGGATCGAGTCGGCGAGGCTCGTCGCGAGCCTCGCCCGGCTCGTCGGCGACGTCGGGCTCGCCGAGGAGCTCGTCCAGGACACCTTCGTGGTCGCGCTTGAGCAGTGGCCCCGTGACGGTGTCCCCACCGATCCGGGCCCGTGGCTGCGAGCCACCGGGAAGCACCGGGCCATCGATACGGTGCGGCGCCGCCAGCAGTACGCCGGCAAGCTCGCCGTCCTGGGCGCTGACGCCGTCCGGCAGGAGCGCGACGGCGAGGACGAGCTCCTGGACTCCCTCGACGACCACATCGGCGACGACCTGCTCCGCCTCATCTTCACCGCGGCACATCCGGTCCTGTCCACCGAGGCGCGCGTCGCGCTTACCCTGCGCCTGCTGGGCGGGCTGAGTACGACGGAGATTGCGCGAGCTTTCCTCATCCCGGAGGCCACCGCCGCCCAGCGCATCGTGCGTGCCAAACGGACGCTCGCGACGGCCGGCGTGCGGTTCACCATGCCGACACCGGCCGAGATCACGGACCGGACGAGCACGGTCCTCGGGGTGCTCTACCTCATCTTCAACGAGGGCTACGCCGCGACCGGCGGCGCCGACTGGACACAGCCGGCGCTCTGCCGGGAGGCGATGCGCCTCGGGCGCGTGCTGGCCGGGCTGCTTCCGGACGAGCCGGAGGTCCACGGGCTCCTCGCCCTGATGGAGCTGCAGGCGTCGCGGCTACCCGCCCGCACCGACGACGCCGGCCGGCCGGTCCTGCTCGACGATCAGGACCGGCGCCGCTGGGACCGGCTGCTGATCCGGCGCGGGCTGACCGCCCTGGAACGTGCCGAGTCGCTCGGCGGTGGCCCGTACACCGTGCAGGCCGCCATCGCGGCCTGCCACGCCCGGTCGCACACCGCCGCTGACACCGACTGGAAACGGATTGCGGCCCTGTACGAGGTCCTCGCCTACCTGCGGCCCTCACCGGTGGTCCGGCTCAACCAGGCGGTCGCGGTCAGCAGGGCCGGCGATCCAGTGCGCGGCCTGACGATCGTGGAAGCGCTGAGCGCAGAACGGGCGCTCCGCGGGTACCCGCAGCTGCCGGCCGTCCACGGGGAGCTGCTGGCACAGGTCGGGCGGATCGCGGAGGCCCGGACGGAATTCGAGCAGGCCGCGGAACTGACCCGCAACGAGGACGAGCGAACGCTGTTCCAGGCTCGCGCAGAGGCCCTTGCGTCGCACCCGGCGGACCGTGCAGAACCAAGACTTTTCCGCTGCCGACCGTGACCGCTGGCCCAGCCGCACGCGCTCAATCTGCCTAGAGTCCGGCAGGAGGCGAGGGTCTGCGGCTGCCACTCGGCCGGACCGACGTGTGGACGCACCGGCTGAAGGTAAGGTCGCGGAGGACCGGCGTTCGGACTGCGCCTTCTTGGCGGGATTCATGGCTCAGTCGAGCAACCAGCGGTGTAGCTGCGTGCCGTACGGAGTCAGGGCGAGCGCCGCCAGCGCACACCACACCCCCGTGCTGACGATGAGCCGGCCGAACACCTTCCGGTCGTCGGTCCGCCAGGTGCAGATGAGGGCTGCCACCCCGAGGACCACGGTCACGGAGGCGAGCGGGTAGACGAACATCGCCACCACGCGACTGACCCCGAACACCCAGACCAGCGGGTTCCACACTGAGTCCGGACCGGCCGGCGGAAGGGAGTCCTTCGGGTCGCCCAATCGTTCCAATCGCGGGTCCAGCACAGCCGGGAGGTCACCGGTGTGCAGTGCGGCCACGAGCAGCACACCGAAGCTACCGACCAGGTATACCGCCAGCATCAGCAACTGCGCCGACACCACTACGCGTCCGCCGAATAAGGCGGCCGAGACCTGATCCTGTCGACTCATCGGCGCAACGTACCCGCTCACCGCAGACGTCGAAAAGCCCGTGTCGACAGGCGGGCTCAGTGCCTCCGTGAGCGCACGCGCGGCATCGGCATCCATCGGCTGAAGCCGCTGGTTTCGCCATACCAGTGCTGATGCCAGCCCGGGTTGGGGCGGCGGCGTAAAACCTGGCCGACCCCGCGGTTGAGGCGGCGGGATGACACACCCGAGCTGCCTCGCGGCGCCGCCGGCGCGACGCCCAGCGGCGGGCTCCGCGAGGTGCCGAGGAAACCGCAGGCCTGCCCCGACTGCTTCCGACGTTCGGGCCGGCGCGACCTCGGAAGAAGGCCACGCGGTGGGAAGCTGTCAACCATGGGAAGCCGACCCGGGCCAGTGGAAATCATGTGGCAGCATGGGGCGGAGGCCTTCGCCTTCCTGACCGAGGAGTGGGATTTCACCGGTCCTGAGCTAACAGATGCCGGCATCGCCTTCCATCGGCCCGACCTGCATGTCGATGTCGAGATCTGGGCGTGGAAGAACGAAGCCGGCTTCACCACAGGGGTGCGCCGGGTGGACCCGGCGACCGGCGAGCAGCAGGCCGCCGGGCTAGACCGTCTCTATGTCGAGTGCGGCCTCGGCCCGCCACAGCACGTCCCCGAAAACCTCGGCGGCGGACACACCATTGTCAAGCGGTTGACCCAGCATGCCCGAGCTCTACAGCTCCTCATGCCGTACCTGACCGGACCGGCGGCGGCCGCACTGTTCCATCGATGTCGCAGTGGTCCTCGATAGGAGCCGGTGTGACGTCTCGGGAAGCCTCGGCAAACGCACCGACATGCCGCGAGGCACGCGGTCGATTAGGCCTGTCGATGTCCGCTAACCCTCGAGGTTGAGCGCCCCGGCGTACACCTCGCACTCGGGGTTCTTGTAGCCGCCCCACCGGTTGTCCGCATCGGTGATCGGCCTCAGGTTGCCGCATCCGCCCGGCCTCATGCCTTCGAGACGGGGGCGCTCCACGTCGAGCCACTCGCTGAACGCCTCGGCGTTGGGGCGGTCCTCCGGACCCACCGACAGCATCACATTGGCGACCCAACTCACCGCATCCCCAAGCCACGCCCGGGGCCGTACCAGAGCCCGATCTTGTCCGATTCCCAGCTGACAGTCTCTGACCCCAAGCTGACCCAGTACGACGCCAACAGCCGCCACCGGATGAACGCCGGCCCCGAGGCAGCGGGGAGGCGAGGCGGATGCAGCATGCTCCGGGGTCATCTGACGTCCCGCGCAGACACCACCCGCGCCGGTGCGGTCCGCCCTACCACGGCCGGATGGTCTTCGTGCCGTGGCTGCTCGCTGAACCGCCCCGCTGACCCGGCGACTGATTGACCACATGCAACATGCGGGATACTGTGCCGTATCGTGCAAGAAGATTCCAAACAGGATCCACCCCGGCAGTGGAATCGAGTGGTGATCACCTCGCCGCCGAACCGGGCCCTGGGTGCCACGTCGCGGTGCGGCGCGCCTGGCAGGAGCCCATCGCCGAGGATGGAGTAGCAGATGTTCGCCCGCCCGCCACTTCGCGTCCTTCTCGCGACGATCACGGCGGTCCTGACGCCGTCCGCAGTCGTTGTCCCGTCCTCCCCGGCGACGGCCGCCGAGACAATGGTCATCACTCCCTCGACTCCCGGCGCCTACTCCGAGACCGGAACCTGGGCGAACGCCCGGGACCCCGGTTACGACGGCTCTCCGTCGCGGTACAGCCGGACCCCCGGTTCCACGGCCACCTGGACCGTCGTGGCACCCGCCTCCGCCAGGTACGACCTCGCCGTCTACTACGCCGCGAGCGTCGACAACGCCAAGGTGGAGTACGCCTGGACCGGAGGGCCGGACACCCCGACGGTGGTCAACCAGGCCGTCGGCGGCAATGCCTGGCGCCAGATCGGCTCCACCTACCTTGACGAGGGGCAGACCTTCACCCTGACCGTCACCGCTACCGCGGGTCCGGCGGTGACCACCCCCAACCTCAACGTCATCACCCGGGCCAACGCCGTGCGGTTGCTCGAGGTGGCCGGCGACGAGGAACCGGTCGCCGACTGCGGTACAGACGACACTGCGGCACCGATCGTCGACGCGCCGGAACAACCTTTCCCCTCCTACCGGCTGTCTCAGCACGGCACCATGGTCTCGCTGGCCGGCGACGGCTGGACCATGTCGATCGACCGTCGAGGCTTCCGCTATGGACTCGCGGTCGACGGCGCGCCGGCCGCGGCGCCGCACCCGACAGCCGGGTTGCAACTGGCCGTCCCGGACCGTGCGCCGTGCGACGCCGTCGCGGCGACGCTCACGGCGGCGGACGCGTCGAGCGCGCGGTTCTCCGTGACCTTCTCCAACGGCCGCCGGGCAGACGTCACGGTGGTGCCGGCGGACAATTCCGTCAACCTGCGGGTCACCGCCGCCGACGCGAGCACCGGCAGCGTGCGGGCGCAGGTGGCCGGCGGCATGAACCCCGCGTACGGGCTCGGTGACCTGGGCGGATTCCGGACCGACCTGAACGTCTACGGCATCCGCAACCTCGACTACTACGCCCAGAACAGCGCGGGCACGACGAACCAGCGCTTCGTCTCGACGTTCACCGTCTTCCCCGGCCGGAAGCTCGCCCAGGTCGTGCTCTCGGACGAGAGCCTGGCCGTGCAGGTCGACAGTGCCGCCACCCTGCTCGGTGTCAACGGCCCGCAGATGTCCGGGCTGCACTACTTCTTCGGGGACATGCAGACGATCTACCGGCGCTACGCCGAGGTCCGGCGGAGCGCGGGCTATGTCGACGCGAAGCCGGACTACACGCTCTTCGGCGTCGGATACGAGTCCTACGGGGCGCTCGGCTACAACACCAACCAGCAGACCATCACCGACTCGGTGACGACGTACCTGGACAAGGGCTTCCCCCTCAGCTGGGTGGTGACCGGCTCGGGATTCTGGCCGTACGGTTCGGGGAGCGCCCAGGGCACGACCTCGAGCTTCGGCCTCTGGGGCGCGAAGTACCCGGATCCCGACGGGTACAAGAAGTTCCTGCACGACAACGGGATCAAGCTGCTGCTCGGAGCCCGGCAGTCCTTCCGCGCGCTGCCGGCCGACGGCGGCACGTACGACCCCGCTCTGGACGGTGACGGCACCGCCGTGGGCATCGAACGGGGCTACTTCATCAAGGACGCGAACGGCAAGCCGCGGGTGTTCCGGCCGGTGTCGTTTCCCAACACCGCGATGTACCTGATCGATCCGAACAACGAGGAGGCTGTCCGGTGGTTCGTGGCCCGCAGCCGGGAGTGGGGAGCGGACGGATTCAAGGAAGACCACATGTTCGACGGCACCGGGAACCGATACGTCAACAACGCGCTGGTGAACCCGATCAACGAGGGCCTCGACGACGACGGCAAGCTCATGATGGTGCGCAACAGCGCTTTCTCGGTGGCGGGCTCCATCCTGCGGATCAACGACACCGACTACAACCAAGGGCCGGGGGACCGCGACCGCACGGTCGTCAACGGGCTCGCCTACGCGGCCAGCGGTCAACCCAACTTCTATCCGGACATCGTCGGCGGTCGGATCATCGGCGACCTGGAGACCAACACCTCGAAGCAGCGGTACCTGACCCGGAACGCCATGATGGCCGCCATGTCGCCGGCGATGTCCTTCGGCAACGAGCCGTGGCGGATGAACGACCCCGGCCTGGTAGCGGCGACCCGGAAGGCCGCACAGTGGCATGCCGAGTATCAGCCCTACATCTACTCGGCGGCCATCACGGCGTACGAGACGCGATTCCCCTCGACGGCGACGCCGCTTCCCGTGGCGTTCCCCGACGACCCCCGAGTCCGCGACCTGGCGTCCGCGGCCAGGAAGCAGTACGAGTGGATGCTCGGCCCGTCATTGCTGGTCGCACCGCTGTACGGCGGTGACACCGACACGGCGATGTCCCGTGACGTCTACCTTCCGGCCGGCGAATGGATGGACATCGAGACCGGGCAGCGGTTTTCCGGCCCCACCACTCTCACCGCCTACCAGCAGCCGTTTGGCAAGATTCCCGCCTTCGTCGGCGGTACCGGCATCCTCGTCCACGACCCCGGAGCGCGAGATCCGGGCGACACCGTCGCCGCCGGAGACCTGCGGGCCAGCATCTACCCCGTCGCCGCACCCGGCGCCACCCTCACCTATACCAGCAGCGACGGACACACCCGAAGCCGGATCACCGCGAAGAACACCTCGTGGTCGGCAGAGGACATCGTCGTCCGGGACTCGTCGGGCGCCGACATCGCCTTCAGCAGGAACCCGGTCACAGGGGCGATTGAGTTCGCAGTGAAGGCGGGGATGGACTACGTGGTCTCAGACGCTGATTCTCCGGAGTGGGGCCTCAAGATCGTGAACGTCCAGCCGGCCGGGCCGGTTGTCACCGGCCGGGCGCTGCCCGCGCAGTTCGAACTGGTGGATCAGACCGGGTCCCCCGCCGGCCGCGCCGTCACCGAGGTGGTGCAGGCGGCACCGGACGGCGCCGAACGGCAACTGGAGTTCGAGACGGACGACCAGAACCGGGTCCACACCGTCCTGAAGACGCGGGCCGGCGTCGCGGGAGCCTACGTCGTCGTCGTGAAGGCGGCGGGCGGGCGCCGGTTGGCGCACTTCACCGTGAACGTCACCTGACACGCTGACAAGGAGATCCTGTTGACGACACCTGCACGAGCGTGGGCCGGTGCTGCACTGGCGTCGATCCTGATGGCGACCGTTGGCCTGACGGCGACGTCCGCCGCGGTCGCCGCCCCGTCCCCGACAGCGGCAGCGGCAGCGGCACCGATGTTCACCGACGACTTCACCGCCGGGCTCGGCCGGTGGCGGGCGCTGACCGGGTCGCTCGCGGAGTGGACGGCGACCACCGCCGAGTTCCCCTACGCCTCGATCGACACCCGTACCCAGTCATCGGGCCGGTACATCGCCCCGGTGACGCCGGTGGGCCTGCCCGACGCGTACGAGCTGCGTACCAGGGTCCGCGTCGATGCGGCCAGTGACTCACCCGCGGTCTCCGTGCTCACGGACCTCCGGGAACCGTACGCCGTCACCCAGAACAATCTCGCGGCGCAGCTGACCGGCTGGTCCGGAGTTCAGGTCTCCCGTCCGGTGACGCAGACGGTGTGCCGCGGCCCCGCCCCGCTGCGGCAGGGCGAATGGCACGAGCTGGTCATCCGCCGGGCCAACAACATCTCCGTCGTGGAGATCGACGCCCAACGGGTCGCCGTGGTGGACGCACCCGCGGCCGGTGGCACCATTGGCCTCGGCGTCTACCACGCCCAGGCGTCGTTCGCCGCCGTCGCGGTCACCGCGCTGACCACCGTTCCCGCCGACCACCCCGCCACCGCGTCGGGCTGTTCCTGGACCGAACCTGGCGAGCCCGATGCCGATCAGCCGATCCTGGTCAACCAGAGCGGCTACAACCTCGGCCAGGTCAAGCGGTTCACCGCACCCCGCGCCGTCGACGGCGACCGGTTCAGGATCATCGACGCCGCCGGCACCGTCCGCCACGAGGGCACCGTCCGCGGCCAGATCGGCGACTTCACCGACTTCGACCCGGCCGAGCTGGGACCGTACACGGTGGAGGTGCAGGGCGCGGCCGGGACCGGCCGGTCCGTCCCGTTCGGAATCGGCGCCGACTGGATCGAGCGCGTCTCCTACCGCCGGGCGGTGCAGTTCATGACCGACGTGCGCTGCTACTACGGCGACTTCAGCAGGATGGTCTACGGCGGCACCGATCCGCAGAACTGCTACCTCGGCGTCGGCTGGCGCGACTCGCACCAGATGTCCTTCGAGCTGCCGTCGCTGATTGACATGTACCTGGCCAACCCGTCGGCGTTCGTGCAGATCAAGGACCCGCAGGCACGGTACGTGGGGCTGCCGGTGCAGCTGCCGGCGGACACCCCGGAGATCGTCCGGCTGATCCACTGGGCCGTCGAGGTGTACCTGGGCGGGCGGGTGAACCACACGCTGCTCAAAGAGCAACTTGCCGCCTTCCTCTACGCTTATCCGTACCTGGCGGACTACATTCCCCGCAGCGTCTACGAGCGGGCGCGCGACTACCTCTTCCCGATCTGGGACGACGCAGCGAAGGACCGCTTCGCCTGGTACGACACCACTCCCCACACCGCCGACCTGCTGCAGGTCTACACGCAGGTGGGTTCCGGCAAGGGGGAGCTGCCGCCTGGCCACTCAGTGTGGCCAAACGTGATGATGTACGAGGTCGCCAAGCGGGAGGGTCGCGCTGACGCGGACCGGTACCTGACCGCCGCGAAGGCCCAGGCCACCTGGCTGGTCGGCAATCTCGACGTCGCCGACCCGAGCGTCACCAAGGGACAGCGCCAGGGCGAGTACCACCTGATCACCGGCCTCGCGCGGCTGCTGCTGACCTACCCCGACCAGGCGCCGCCCGGCACCCGGGACTTCATCCACCGGTGGGCCGAGGTGGCGGCGGAACGCTCGGAGAACCTGTGGGACTTCCGCAGGTACTCCGCGGACCGGTGGACCATTCCGCCCTTCACCGGCGGTGGGTCCGCCAGCGATCCCAACGAGACGGGCAATGTGGCCGGCTTCGCCGCCCCGGCGCTGGCCGCCGCGCGGGTGCTCGGCGACGATCCGCTCGCCGCGCGGCTGCGGCAGGTTGCCGTGGCCCAGGTAGACAACATCTTCGGCCGTAACCCGACCGGACGGCACGCCTCGTACCGCGGGCCGACGGAGGAGTGGGGCTTCGAAGGCGTGGACCGCGGCTGGTACTCGGAGTTCCAGGGCGGGGCCGGTCGCCTCCAGGGCGCCCGCGGCGTGCTCGACGGCAGCCCCAAGAACGCCCACTACCCGTACAACCCGGGCGTCGGCAACGTCGGCCACTCCGAGGGTTGGGTCACCTTCAACACCGCCTGGAACGAGACGCTGGCGTGGCGGGCCGTCGACGCCACCGCGGTACGGGTGGCCGACGCCGCCGGCACTCCGGTGCACCGGGTGCCGGAGGGCGGCCGGGTGCACGTTCGCCTGACCGCGCCGCTGAACCTCGACGCGGCGGCACTCGACCGGGCCGACCTTCAGGTCCGGGTCGGCGAGCGCGCACCGCAGCGGCTGACCGCCGTGCAGGACGGGCCGAACACCACCACGTACACCGCGGAGCTGGACCTGGCCGCGCTCGGCGCGACGCTCGGCGACACGGTGACCGTCTCCTACGGCCTGGGCTACTTCACCCGTCAGGCCACCGTGACCGTCGCAGCGCCGCTGTGCGCAGGTCGGGAGCCCACCATCGTCGGCACCGACGGCCCAGACCGACTCAGGGGCACGGCCGGGGCCGACGTGATCGTCGGCCGGGGCGGCGACGACGTGATCGTCGGCCTCGGCGGTGACGACGTCCTCTGCGGCGGTGCGGGCGCGGACCGGCTGGTCGGCGGACCCGGCGGCGGAACCCTGCTCGGCGGGCCGGGCACGGACGTCGTCGTCGGCGGCCCCGGCGACGATCGGCTCCACGGCGGCTCCGATCGGGACGTGGTGGTCGGCGGCGGCGGGACCGACCTGATCGACCAGGACGGCCCGGACGCCTGATCCGGGCGCGGTGCCGGGCGGCCGGGCCGCCCGGCACCGTACGGATCCGTGCCGTCGTTCGGTCGCCCGTCAGTCGGCGACGGCCCGCGCCAGCAGCGCGGCCGCGGTCGCGCGGTCGGGGAGGCCGGTGGTGTCACCGGGGGCGGCGACCACTCCGGCGGCGAGCGCAGTGCCCAGGCCGGCCGCGCCCGCCGGCGAGGCGCCGCGCAGCCGGCCGGCCAGGTAGCCGCCGGCGAATCCGTCGCCCGCGCCTACCGGATCCACCACCGTTGTCGCCGTGCTCGGCAGGTGCATCGCTGTGCCGTCGGCACGGGCGTGGTAGCAACCGTCCGCGCCGGCCTTCAGCACGGTCTCCCGCACCCCGGCGTCGGCCGCGGCGGCGAACACCTCCTCCGGGTCGTCCGGATCGCGTACGCCGAGGACCGGACCGGCCTCGTCGGTGCCGAGCAGCAGCACATCCACGTACGCCAGCCGTGCCCGCACGTCCGCGGCCTGCCGGTCGACGTCGCCGAGCGCGGGACGCAGGTTCGGATCCAACGCCACGGTGATGCCGGCCGGCCCGGCCGCCCGTAGCACCGCGTCGACCGCCGCCCGCGGGCCGGCGCCCAGCGCGAGCGTGATGCCGGAAAGCGCGACCAGCCGCGGCCGCGCGGCGAGCAATCGGGCCCCGTCCGACGCGTCCAGGTGCGCGGCCGCCGACCCCGCCCGGTAGTAGTGGACCCGACGCTGCCCGTCCGGCAGCACGTCCTTGAGGTAGAGGCCGGTCGGGTATGCCGCATCGACCGCCACCAGCGAGGTGTCCACACCGGCCGCCTGGGCCGCCGCCAGGACCCGGACGCCGAGCGGATCCGCGCCCACCCGGCTGCAGAACCCGGCGCGGACGCCGAGCCGCGCCGCGGCCGTGCAGAGGTTCAGCTCGGCGCCCGCGACGTGCACCTCGACGGCTGCGGTGTCGGCGAGCAACTGGCCGGGCGGCGGCTGGAACAACGCCATCGCCTCGCCGAGCCCGACTATCTCCAGGGCCGGCTCACCATGCCCGTCCCGCGTCACCCGCACCACCCCGCAGCATGGTCAATATCGTGCACAGTGCAGAATAAGATGCCACATGTCGCAAGAAGCTTCCAGGGAGGGTCAACATGGCGGCCGAACCGGGCAGTAACCAGAGCGTCGAACGGGCCCTGACCGTGCTCCGAGCCCTCGCGGCCGGCCGCACCGAACTCCGCGTCTCCGACGTCGCCCGATCCACCGGACTCGGACTCTCCACCGCCTCTCGGCTCCTCGCCACCCTCGAAGGCATGGGCTTCGCCGACCGCGACCCCGTCAGTGGTCTCTACCGACTCGGACTCGACATGGTCTCGTTCGGCGGCGCGGTGCTCAACAGCCACCCCGTCCACCGCGAGGCCCGGCAGACCGCCCAGGACCTCGCCGCCGAACTCGGCCTCGGCGTCAACGTCGCGGTACGCCGCGGCGACCGGCTCTTCTACCTGCTCAACTTCGAAGGCCGGCAGGCACCCCGCCCGTTCGTCCTCGCCGGACAGTACAACCCACTCCACGCCACCGGGCTCGGCAAGGCACTCCTGACCGGACTGACCGGGGACGAGCGGCGCTCCCTGCTACCCGACGCGGCCCTGGGCGCCTATACCCACCGCACCATCACCAGCCACGAACAGCTCGACGAGGAAATCGCCCGCACCCTCGCCCGGGGCTACGCCACCGAGATCGAGGAACTCGCCCTCGGCCGCGCCTGCGTCGCCGCCGCCATCCGCGACAGCTCGGGCGCCGTGGTGGCCGCCCTCTCGGTGTCCGGCGCGCTCTCCGCCATCGACCTGCCCGCCCGGGAAACCGAACTCGTCCGGTCGGTGATCGAGGCGGCCGACTCCGTCAGCATCAACCTCGGGTACGTCGGGCCCGCCCACGTCGTACCCCAGCAGGCCGTCGCCCCCGTGGTCATGTCATGACCATCCAGCTCGGCCGCGTCATCGCCATCATCCGGCTCCCCGGCCCCGAGGCCGTCGTCCGCACCGGCCGCGAACTCGCCGAGGCTGGCCTGGACAGCATCGAGGTCACCCTCACCACGCCCACGGCGCTGGAAGCCATCGCCGAACTGCGGAACGCGCTGCCCGACACCTGCGCCGTCGGAGCCGGCAGCGTCCGTACCCCCGGCGACGTGAGCGCCGCCCGTGACGCCGGCGCCCAGTTTCTCGTCACCCCCACCACCCGCGTCGACGTGCTCACCGAGGCGGCTGCCGCCAACCTGCCCGTGGTCTGCGGGGCCCTCACTCCGACCGAGGTCGACGTCGCCTGGTCATCCGGAGCCACTCTGGTCAAGCTCTTCCCCGCCAGCCACGTCGACCCGGAGTACCTGCGGGAACTGCGTGCCCCACTGCCCGACGTGCGGCTGGCACCGACCGGCGGAGTCACGCCCGGCTCGGTGGGGGAGTGGGCCGCAGCCGGCGCGGTCGCCGTCGGCGCCGGCAGCGCACTGGTCAACCCGAGCGACGTGGCTGCCGGGGACTGGCCGGCGCTCCGCCGCCGCGCCCGCGCCTTCCTGGACGCCGCCGCAGCGGCACCCTGGCCCATGTGACGTCCCCCTCGGCTCAGCTCGGAAAACCGTCCGCTCGCCGCCCGGACCAGGCGTCGGGACCCTGATCAGGCGCCCGCCAGGGCCCGAACGACGTCCTCGTCGACCGCGATGCCGAGGCCGGCGCCGCGCGGCACGTCGCATCGCCCCCCGACCGGCGTGACCGCGTCCGGGGCGACGGCGGTGAGCGGGTTGGTGCCGATCCAGTGTTCCAGCACCGCGAAGTTCGGCATCGCGGCCGCGCACTGCACGCTGGCGTACCAGTGCACGGCCGAGCCGATGCTGACGTGCGGGGTGGCCTGCGCGCCGAACGCGTCGGCGAGCGCGGCGATGCGCATCGTCTCGGTGATGCCGCCGGCCCGGCACACGTCGGGCTGGAGCACGCGCAGCGCGCCGGCGCGGAGGAACTCCAGCGCCCGGTGCCTCGTGGCCAGGGAGTCCAGGGCGAGGGGAATGTCCAGGCGGGCGGCGAGAGTGGCGTACCCGTCGAGGTCCTCCGGAGGCAGCGGCATCTCGAAGAACCCGACGCCGACCTCCTGGAGGGCGCGGCCGACCCGCAACGCCTGCGGCACCTCGTACTGGCCCGCGGCGTCGGCGTAGACGGCGGCCTGGTCGCCGAACACCTCGCGGACCGTCTGCACGGACGCGATGTCGTCCTCGGGGCGGGCGCCGATCGCCACCTTGACCGCGTCATACCCCAGGTCGCGCAGCCGTTCCGCCTCCTGGCGCACCCTCCGCTGGCCGTCCGCCCCGGAGCCGGCGGGAGCCGCGGGTACGCCCGAGGCGTACAGCCGCAGGGTGGTGCGGTAGCGGCCGCCGAGCAGGACGTGCAGAGGCTGGCCGAGGGTACGGGCGAACGCGTCCCACAGGGCGATGTCGAGGCCGGCGAGGGCTTCCACCCAGAATCCGCTGTCGTGGCCGCGCACCCGCATGCCGGTGTAGACGCGGTCCCAGGTGCGGCCGATCTCGTCGAGGCGGGAGCCGACGGCGAGCGGTGCGATCAGGTCGTCGAGGATCGCGGCGGTGGCGCGCGCCCCGACGGGTGCCTTGGCCTCGCCCCAGCCGACAACCCCATCGGCGGTCTCGACCCGCACCAGCACGGCGTCGATGGTGTCGCTGTAGACGTAGCGGCGGCGTTCCATCGGCGGGTACTCCACCAGGGCGCTGCCGTGGTCGGCGCTCCACGCGCGGGCGCCCCAGTACGTCTCGGCCGGCTTGGCGCGTACCGCATAGCTGCGGACATCGACGACCTTCATCCGTTCTCCTCAGTGGTGCGGTCGAGGGCGGCGTGCAGGACCGGGGCCTGACCCCACGGGAAGACGCCGAGGGTGCGGTGGTGGTAGTCGCGGACGGCGCCGACGGGCGTCGCCTCGGAGACGGCGAGCGCCCCGCCGGTGAGCCGGCGGAGGGTGGCGTGCCAGGCGCGGTCGGCCATCGCCCGGTGGTCGGGGTCGACCAGCCCGGCGTCGATCGCGTGGGGCACGACCCAGGCGAGGTACGCGGAGGTGCTCGCCTCGACCGGGGCGTCCGGATCGTCGACCACCGTGGACCACTCGCCGTCGCGCTCGTGCGTTACCAACGCGTCGACCAGGCGGGTGAGCCGCTCGGCGAGCCCGTCGTCGCGGGCGTGGATCAGGGTGTCGATGAGGCCGAGCAGCGCCCACGCCTGCCCGCGGCCCCAGGCCACGCCGTTGCCACGCTCGGCTCGGGCGTCGTAGCCGTGCTGGAACAGGCCGTGGGGCAGTTGCAGCGCACCGGCGTACTCCGTGGCGTAGGTGACGGCCTCGTCGGGGTGGCCCAGCGCGGCCAGGCCGGGCCCGTCGGTGTGCATGCAGTCGACCCAGACCGTCGACGACCAGGGTGGCAGGTCCGGGCGGTGCAGGCGGGGCCCGCCCGGACGGGCCGGTCGAGCGTGCCGCACGGCGGCGAGCCAGCGGCGGCAGGCGTCCGTCACGTCGATGTCGGGTCGACGCTCGGCGAGGGCGAGCAGCGCCTCGACCGCGATGAGGTGGTCGGTGGGGTCCGGCGGTGCGGTAAGAGACGGCGTGACGAGGTCGACCACTCGCTGGCTGAGGTCGGGGCGGTGCAGTGCGTCGCCGGCGCGGAGCAGGGCGGTGAGCGTACCGCCGACGCCGAAGCCCCAGATCCGCGGCGTGGTGGCGGCGGTCGCGTCCGCGATCGCCGCCACCAGCCGGGTGCCGTTTGCGGTGGTGGTCACTTGATGAGGGCCTGCACCGCCCGGCCGGCCTCGCGCATCGCGTCCGCGGGCTTGCTCTTGCCGACCAGGACGGCCTGGACCTGCTCGGAGATCGCGGTCTCCATCTGGGCGTACTGGGGGTACTTCCAGAACGGGTTCGGGGTGGCGGTGGCGGTGATCCGCTCGCTGAACCGGGAGGTGAAGGCGTCGCTCTTCACCTGCTCGGAGGCGAGCGCCGTCGTGGTGGTGGGCGGCAGGGAAAGGTCCTTGAAGTAGCCGAGAACGGTCTGCTCGTCGGACGTGAGCCACTTCGCGAAGTCGCTGGCGGTGTTGGCGCCCTCGCCCTCGACCACGACAACGGCGTGACCCCACTGCACGGCCCGCGGCTTGTCGCCGGCGTTCTTCACCGGGCGGGCGATCGGGTCGAGCTTGTCTGCGATGGACTTGTCCGGGGAGCCCTTGACGACGAAGTCGCGGCCGACGATGGCGTCGTCGTACATGGCGGCCTTGCCCTGCGCGAACAGGGTACGCGCGTCGACCCGCTCCACGTCCGGAGCGATCAGCTTCTCGTCGTACAGCTTCTTGTACCAGGTGACCGCCTCGATGCTGGCGTCGTCGCCGACGGTGACCTTGCCGCCCTCCAGCAGCGGGCTGCCGAACGTCTGCATCCAGATGAGGATGTCCTTGAGCTGGGCGACCTTGGTGGACGCGGCGTACGGGATGACGCCCGTGCCCTTGAGCGCCCGCAGCGCTGCCTCGAAGTCGGCGATCGTGGTGGGGGCAGTGGTGATGCCAGCCTTCTGCATCAGGCCCCGGTTGACGATCAGACCGATCGCGGCGGTGGTCCAGGGCAGGCCGACCTGCTTTCCCTCGACCTGCCCCGAGGTGAGCGCTGCCTGCGTGTAGCCGCCGTCCTTAGCCACGGCGCCCAGGTCGCGGAGCTTGCCGAGCGCGGCGAGGCCGGCGAGCCAGGCGATGTCCATCTGCGCGGCACCGGTGAACTGGCCGCCGCGCACCTGGAGCGTGAGCTGGTTGAGGTAGGTGTTGTACGCCAGTGGCGCGCCCTTGACGGTGACGCCCGCCTTGCTGCCGTACCCGCTCATCAATTGCTCGATCTTGGCCTTCGAGGCGTTGTCGGCCAGGCTCCAGGACGCGAAGGAGAAGTCGGTGGCGGACTTGGCGGTGTCCTCCTCGGGGCCTTTTGCGCTCGGCGCGCAGGCGGCCAGGCCGCCAAGGCCGATGGCGCCGGTGCCGAGTCCGACGAGGCGGAGCATGTCCCTGCGGGAAAGGTTGCTGTTCATTGCTGGACCTCCGGGACGGGGTGGGGGTGAGCTATCCCTTGATGGCGCCGGCGGTGATGCCGCCGACCAGGAACCGTTGCAACGCGATGAACGCGACCACGACGGGCAGCGACGCGAGCAGCGAGGCGGCCATGAGTTCGGCCCACTGCGCGGTCGCCTCCCCGAGGAACGCGTTGACCAGGCCGGGCGGCAGAGTCGTCTTCTCGCGTCCGGCCAGAGTGAGAGCGAAGATGAAGTCGTTCCAGCCGCGGACGAACGCGAACAGTCCGGCGGCGATGAGGCCGGGTGCCGACAGCGGCAGGATGACCGAGTGGATGGTGCGCAGCCGCGACGCGCCGTCAACGCGGGCGGCCTCGACGAGGGTGTCGGGGATCGTGTCGAAGAAGCCCTTGAGCATCCAGACGCAGAGCGGCAGCGTGAAGGTGGTGAACGACAGCACCAGCGCGGTGTAGGTGTCGAGCAGGTGGTAGGCGCTGAACAGGGCGTACAGGGTGACCAGCAGCAGCGCCTGGGGAAACATCTGCGACGACAGGACGAAGTACATGAGGCTGCGCCGGCCGCGGAAACGGAACTTGGAGAAGGCGTAGCCCATGTACGCGGAGACGATGACACTCAGCACCGCGGTGACGACGGAGACGATCAGGCTGTTGACCAGGTAACGAGCCAGGTCGGGTTCGTCGGCGAGGCGGGCGAAATTCTCCAGCGTGAGCTCGGTGGGGACGAACGACGGCGGGTAGCGGAAGGTCTGCTGAGCCGGGGTGAACGCGGTGACGAGCATCCAGTACACCGGCAGCAGTCCGAAACCGCCGAGGACGACGACGGCGGTCCACGCCGCTGCGCGGGAACCGCGGCTCTCCCGCGCGGAGCGCTTGCTCACAGCTCTTCCTCCCGCTCGGACCGACGGACATAGATCGCGACCATGGCGAGCAGCAGCACCATCCAGAGCAGGCCGAGCGCGCCGGCGCGGCCGAGGTCGAAGCCCTGGAAGGCGGTCTCGTAGACCGCGGTGGCGAAGGTTTCCGTGGCGCCGGCGGGGCCGCCGCCGGTCATCACGTAGATCAGGTCGAAGTGCTGGAAGTTCCAGATCAGCTCCAGCAGCAGCACGATGGCGATGATGCCGCGAAGGTGCGGCAGGGTGACGGCGAAGAACCGCTGCACCGCGCCGGCGCCGTCGGTCTCAGCCGCCTCGTGCAGCTCGACCGGTACGGTCTGCAGCCCGGCGAGGAGCATCACCATGATCCACGGGAAACTGGTCCAGGTCTTGGCGACGATGACCGCGGTCATCGCGGTGCCCGACCCGGCGAGCCAGGCTTGCGGGGCGTCGATCAGGCCGAGCGCCTCCAGCACGCCGTTGGCGAGGCCGTAGTTCGCGTTGAAGATCCACATCCAGAGGAACGACACGACGACGCTGGGCACCAGCCACGGGATGAGCAGCAGGCCGCGGAGGGTGGCGCGGCCGCGGATGCGGGTGTTCAGAGCGAGCGCGAGGGCCAGGCCGACGAGGAACGGTGCGATCGTGGCGCCGACGGTGAAGACCAGGGTCTGCCGCAGCAGCCGCCAGAAGTCGCCGCCGAGCAGTTCGGTGATGTTCTGCAGGCCGACGAACGTGCGGCCGGGTTCCACCAGGCTCTGCTTGAAGAACGCGGTGACCAGGGAGGCAGCCAGCGGGTAGACGACGATCGCGGCGAGCATCGCCAGCGCGGGAAGCATGAGCAACGCGGCGAACGCGCCGTCGCCGAGCCGCCGCGGCGGCCGGTCGCCGGCCGGCGGGGACGCCGGTGCGCGGCCGGCGGTTCCGGGACGGGCTGTCTCGGTGCTCATCGCGCGGCCTGCATCCGGGTGAGGACGCGGTCGGCGGGGCCGAGGTAGCCCAAACCGGTGCTGATGGCGTCGGCGGCTTCAATGACCATGCGGGACAACTCGGCCTCCCGGGTGTGCAGGGCGATCGCGGAGAGCGGTCCGGAGACCGACAGTGCTGCGCAGACGGTGCCGGTGTGGTCGAGGATCGGGGACGCGATGCAGGCACGGCCCAGCGACAGTTCCTCGACCTCGGTGGCGTATCGGCGCTGCGCGGCCTGAGCGACGGCCTCGTCCAGCGCGGCGTGATCGGTGATGGTGGACGGGGTGTATGCACGCAGCTCCGGCAGGAGCGCCCGGCGCTGTTCGGGGTCGGTGTCGATGAGCAGGCACTTCCCGATTCCCGTGGCGTGCAGCGGGTTGTGCTGGCCGATGAGGACGAACGACCGCGGGGCGAGGGTGCCCTCGAAGTTGCACAGGTAGAACAGCGTCGCGCCACTGCGGACGGCCACGTTGGCGCCGAGGCCGAGCTCGGCGGCGAGATTCTGCGCCCGCTGGCGAGCCTCGCGGTGCACCGGGTGGCTGTTCAGGGCGACGCCGGCCATCGTGATGAGCGCGGGCCCGAGTTGGTAGAGACCGCTGACCTGGTCGCGCTGCACAAGGTCGCAGGCCTCCAGTGTGGCCAGCAGGCGGGACGCGGTCGACTGGCCGAGGCCGGCGTGACGGGCGACGTCGGAGACCCGCAGCGCGGGCTGACCGGCGAGGAAGGCGTTCAGCACGGCGGCGGCCTTCTCGACGCTCTGGTTGGTGCCCTGATCACTCGCCACCGGCATCTCCTTCTGGACGTCCCATCCATTGCTGTGCCAGAGTGGCCCCCATGCTGCATCGTGTCAACCGCCGATTGCATATGAGTTGCAGAACCGTGCCGCTAAGGTGCCCTCATGGCATCTGATCGCGCATTTCCAACTGTCGATCAAGCTGCCGACCGGTTCGACCAGGCCGTCGAACTCGACGGTCGCGGCCACCCGGACGGGCGGCATCTGCTCGGGGCGCCGCTGCTGGCGATGATCGGCAACCACACGATCCGCACCGCAGTGCGACTGCCCGAGCCGCGGCACGGCACCGACGTCAGCACTGCGGAACTGCGGCTCAACGCGGACACCGCGCAGTGGTACGCCGTCCGCCTGCGGGTCCGCACCGGAGTGCGGTACCTGTCGGTGCTCCGCCACGCCGACGGCCGCGACGAGCTGCTCGCCGACGACATCCTGGCCTTCGACTTCGACCGGTGGCTCCCGGTCGAGGTGACCGTCGTCGACGGCCGGATCACGGTCACGGTCGACGGACGGACGGCGGCGACGGCCACCGATCCCGACCAGCTCGAGGGTGGCGGCGTCGGAGTCGCGGCCACCGGGACCGTCGCCGGCTTCGGCCCGGTCGAGGTGGTCGCGCTGGGCCCCCGCAGGACGCCCGACAACCGACGTCCGGCCACCGCCGTCGACGCGGCCGCCGCACTGGTCGAGCCGTACACCTCGGTCGAGGGCGCCGCGTACCGTCTCGAGGTCGCGGCCGTGCGCTGGTACGACCGGTCGGGGTACGCCGCGCAGCTCCTGATCCGGGGCGAACACGGCTGGGAACCCGCCGCCGAGCCGCTCGGCGAGCGGTGGCTGGTGCTGCACGGCGACGGCGGCAGTCGACGCGATCTCCAGCGGACCCTCGACGCCCACCCCGTGTGGTTCGACGCGGTCGAACCGCTCGGCGGGGACACGGTGCGGCTGCGCGGCGGCGGCGAGCTGTTCACCCTCACGGTCACCTGGCGATTGACCGGGCCGTGCCCCCTGGTCGACATCGTGCTGACCCCGCGAGTCGACGGCCGGTTCGTGGTCGCCTACCGAGCGTTCGCCGCCGCGCCCGAGGACGACATCGACGAGGTGCTGTGCGGGCCGTTGCGGCATGCCCGGATGATCGGCGGGCCGGCCTCCGTCGGCCGCGACGAGCTGTTCGCGCCGATGTGCCTGGTGCAGCGCGGCCCCGTCACCACCGGCCTGTTCGCCCCCGCCGCCGAGCTGCCGTTCGAGTACGAGTCGGCCTGCGGCGACGACGACCAGCCGTTCGGGATGGCGCTGCGCACCCCCGACGGCGGGGTCCAGCCGACCCTCTACGCCCCGCAGTACGGACGGCGGGCCGACCTGCGCGCCGGCGAGCCCTACCGGTTCACCGTCGGGGTGTACGCCGCCCGCACTGAGCTTTACGACGCCTACCGCGACCTGCTGCGGGGCGAGTACGCCTATGCCGCGTACCGGCGCAACGTCCACGCCTCGCTCACCGACACGGTGCACCACCTCATCGACCTGATGAAGGCCGGCCCGACCACCGACGACCGGGTCGACTATCAGGGCTCGCCGAGTGGCTGGTGGAGCCGCGCCAAGGGGTTCATCGACATCGAGAACGACCAGGCCGTCCGCGCTACCACCACCTCGGTGCTTCTCGGTGCCTACCTGCTGACCGGCGACGACGAGCTGTACGAGACAAGGGCGCTGCCGACCGCCGAGTTCCACCTGTCGCGCAACGCGTACGGCTGGACGCCGCGTGCGGACGCCACGGTCTACGGCGACCCGACGAAGAACGTGCTCTGCGGCACCCCGTTCGGGGCGCCCGCTCTCGCCCCGCTGCACACGCTGTCCCGAGGTGCCCTCACCGCCGCCCACGAGCTGGCACTGTCCTCACTCGACCGACAGGACTACTGGCTCAAGCGCAGCCCGATGAGCGCGCCGTTGGCCGCGTACCGGATGACCCGCGACGCGAAGTGGCGGCAGCAGGCCGAGGAAGCCGCCGACCGGTACGTCGCCGAGGAACTCGACCAGCCGTACGACGGCGAGGCCGACCCGCACGACTTCGCCATCTACTACTGCCGCGCCTGGGTCGACCTGCTCGAGATGTACGAGGAGACGGGCCGACGCCGCTACCTGGACGCCGCGTACGCCGAGGCGAAACGGTTCGTCACCATGGTCTTCGCCCGACCGGTGCCCGACGCCACCGTTACGGTGCCGCAGCGGCCGCTTTTCGTCGACCGGCAGATCGAACTCACCGGCTGGTGGGATCCCGCCGCCCTGTTCCCGTATCCGGTCACCGACGTGCCCGACGAGGAGGTGCCGGCCTGGCAGGTGTCACCGACCGGGCTGAGCATCGAGGCCCTCAACACCTACCGGTTCAACGGGTTCACGCTCAACCCGGCGTGGGCGCCGTTCCTGCTCCGGCTCGCCACGCACACCGGCGACGACCTGCTGCGGGACGTGGCGCACAACGCGCTGGTCGGCCGGTTCACGAGCTACCCCGGCTACTACTACCGGCAGTTCACCGTGCACCATCTGCGTCCGGACTTCCCTCATACCGGGCCGTTCGGCAACACCACCATTTACTACCACCACGCGCCGGCCCAGCTCGGCATGGCCATCGACTATCTGATCGCCGAGCACGAGACCCGCTCCGGCGGCGCGATCCGCTTCCCGGGCGAGTTCGAGCAGAACTACGTCTGGTTCGCCTACCGCGTCTACGGCCACGCACCCGGCCGCTTCTACGGCGAGGACGGCGTGTGGCTGTGGCTCCCGAAGGGCCTGGTACGACTGGACACGGAGCAGGTCAATTGGATCGCCGCCGAGGGCGGTGACCGACTGTGCCTCAGCCTCACCAACGCCGCCTCGACCGCGACCACCGTGACCGTGACGCTCGACGCCGCGCAGGTGCCGATGCGCCCCGGTGTGCCGTACCGGGCGACCGTGATCCGCGACGGTGGCACGGCGGAGCAGGCCAGCATGGTGGACCACCGGCTCACCGTCAACGTCTCCGGGCACGGCATCACCGCCGTCGTCATCCACGGCGTCGGCCCACTCCACGTAGCGCTGCATTCCGCCGCCGCCCCGGTCGGCGCGCACCATTTCGGCGACGGCCCCGTCGGCCCGGTGCGGGGAATCCTGATCCCCAAGCCAGACGGCAGCCGCTACCACGCCTACGTGCAGGCGGCCACCCGCGCCCCCGCGACCTTGCACTGGTCGCTGGATGGTGGCGTCACCTGGCGGCACCAGCACCGGGCGACCGGTCCGAACGAATGGACCGTGGCGGTGGACGATCTCACCGCCGCGTTCACCTACCGGGTGCAGGTCGGTGACCGGTGGAGCCCACCGATCCGGCTGGCCTGCGGGAAGGAAGCCTGATGCGCATCCGCGAGGTGCACACCCATGTGCTGAAGGTGCGCGCCGACGAGGCGTACCTGGGGCCGCTACGCGACGGAAGTGCCATCGCGGACGGATACCAGGTTCGCGAGCCGTGGCGCAGCCTGTACTCGTCGCGGTACGAGACGCTGCTGGTGGAGGTGGTGGCCGACGACGGCACCACGGGGTGGGGCGAGGCCCTGGCACCGGTGGCGCCCGAGGTGCCCGCCGCGATCGTCGACCTGCTGCTCGCGCCCGTGCTGCTCGGCATGGACGCCACCGCCCCGCGGCCGGCCTGGCACCGGCTGCGCGACCTGATGCGCGAGCGCGGGCACCTGGTCGGCCACCAGGCCGACGCGCTGGCCGCCGTCGACATCGCGTTGTGGGACCTCGCCGGCCGGCTCACCGGGGTCGGCGTCGCCCAGCTGCTCGGCGGGGCGTTCCGCACCCGGCTGCCCACGTACGTCTCCGGGCTGCCCCGGCCCGCCGACCCGGAACGGGCGGCGTTGGCCCGCGACTGGGCCGACCGGGGCGCGACGGCGGTCAAGCTGCACCTCGGTCACGGCGTCACCGCCGACCTCGCCACCGTCGACGCGGTCCGCGACGCCGCCCCCGACCTACGGGTCGCGGTCGACGGGCACTGGGCGTATGGGGTTGACGACGCCGTCGCGCTGGCCCGGGGGCTCGCCGAGCGGGGTGCCTGGTTCCTCGAGGCACCCCTGGCACCGGAGGACATCGCCGGGCACGCCGAGCTGACTGCCCGCGGCACGCTGCCGGTCGCGGTCGGTGAGGCGCTGCGCAACCGGTACGAGTTCGCACAGTGGCTGGACGCCCGGGCGCTGCGGATCGCCCAGCCGGACGTGGCCCGCACCGGCATCACCGAGGCGATGGCGATCGCCGAACTGTGCGCCGCCCGGCACGTGCCCGTCGCGCCGCACCACTCGGTCGGCATGGGTGTCTCCCTCGCCGCCGGCCTGCATGTCGCCGCGGCGGTCGCCGACCTCGCCGCGTTCGAGTACCAGCCGACCTCCACCGAGGTCGGATCCCGCATCCTCACCCGGCCGGTGCCCGTGCATCCGGCCGCGTTCAGTCTGCCCGCGGGACCCGGTCTCGGCGTCGACGTCGACGCCGAGACGGTTCGCGCCCTGGCCAAGGAGTCCTGAGTGCCCCACACCGTGCACGGCCTCGTGCCGATCCTCGCCACCCCGTTCAGGCCCGACGGCGCCCTCGACCTGCCCAGCCTGCGCCGACTCACCGAGTTCCAGCTCGCCAGCGGCGTCACCGGCGTCGCCGTCTTCGGCATGGCCAGCGAAGGCTTCGCGCTCACCACCGAGGAGCGGGCCAGGATTCTCACCACCGTCACCGAGGTGGTCGCCGGCGCGGTCCCGGTCGTCGCCGGAATCAACGGCACTTCGACGGTGACCGCGATCGAACAGGCCGGCGCCGCAGTGGCCGGCGGCGCGTCCGCGCTGATGGTGCTTCCTCCGTTCATGGTGAAGCCGACCCCCGACCAACTGCTCACCTTCTACGGCGACGTGGCCGCCGCTGCCGGGGTCGAGGTCATGGTCCAGGATGCGCCCGGTGCCACCGGCGTCACGATGCCGCCCACCCTCATCGCCGAGCTCGGCAAGCTCGACGGCATCACCTCCGTCAAGGTGGAATCGCCGCCCACCGCGCCCAAGGTGGCCGCAGTGGTCGCCGCCCGCGCCGACGACCGCTTCGCCGTGCTCGGCGGCCAGAACGCCCAGTTCTGCCTGGAGGAGTACGCCCGCGGAGCGATCGGCACCATGCCGGCCTGCGAGTTCCCCGACCTGCTCGGCCCGGTACTCGCAGCCTGGCAGGCCGACCGGCACGCCGATGCCCGCGCGGAGTTCGCCCGGCTGTTGCCACTGATCCTGTTCGGCCTCCAGCAGGGCATCGCCTGGGCAGTGCATAAGGAGGTGCTCGTGCGGCGTGGCCTCATCGCCGACGCCACCGTACGCTCACCGGCCCGCCCGCTCGACCCGGCCAGCCGTGATTCGCTCGCCACGATCCTCGCTGACCTCGGACTTGCCCGGTGAGCGGACGCGGCATCCTCGTCATCGGTGCCTCCTCGCCGATCGGCACCGCGATCGCCCGTGCCTTCACCGAATCCGGCGATCGCGTAGTGGGCGTCTCCCTTGAACAGCACAGCGACTCCGCTTTCGCGGCCGAGCTGATGGCCGACTGCGCCGACCCGGACGCTGCGGCCCGCGCCGTCGCCGATGCCCACCGCACCCTCGGCCAGCTCGACGTGGTGGTGCCCGCCGCCGCGGTCATGCCCGTCGCCGCGGCGACGCGGACCACCGACGCGCAGTGGCGGGTGGCCCTCGACGCGACCCTCGGCTCGATGTTCTACGTCGTCCGCGCGGCCCTGCCTCTGCTGCCGCGCGGCGGCGCCGTCGTCGCGGTCAGCTCCGTCAACGCCACCCTCGCCGCGCCCGGCCTGCCCGGCTACGCGGCCGCGAAGGCTGGCGTGGAAGGACTCGTCCGCCAGCTCGCCCTCGAGTACGGTCCCGCGGGCATCCGCGTCAATGCCGTCGCCCCCGGCATGATCGGCAAGGCCGACCTGCCCTCGGTCACCGAAGGCTATCCACTGCGGCGGGTTGGCCGACCCGACGATGTCGCCGCCGCCGTGACATTCCTCGCCTCTCCGGCGGCGGACTTCATCACCGGCGTCGTCCTGCCCGTTGACGGTGGTCTGTCGATCGCCTCCCCGGCGGCGTGGCTTCGCCCCGACCTGCGGGCGAGATGGCTGTGACAACCGAGGACTGGTCGGTGCTGGGCGACCTGCGCTGTGAGCTGGGGGAGTGCCCGGTCTGGGACGAGACCTCTGCCCGCTTGTACCTGGTGGATATCAGCGGCCAACGGCTCTGGACCCTCGATCCCACCACCGGCACCGCCTCCGGCGCGACCTGCGACCGGCCGATCACCGCTCTGGTGCCGCGGGCCGGCGGGGGATGGCTCGGCGTCTCCGGGCGAGACGTCGGCACCCTCGACCCGGACAACGGAGCCTTCCAACCCCTGCTGTCCCTACCCGGGCCGTCCGACCTGGCACTGAACGACGCGGTGTGCGGGCGCGACGGCAACCTCTACGTCGGTTCGATCGACCGAACCCGGGCCGAACGCGCCGACTTGTACGTGGTGGAGCCGGACCTGAACCATCACGTCCTTGCCGGGCACGTGGGGGCATCCAACGGCGTCGACACCAGCCCGGACGGGAGCCTCCTCTACCACGCCGACAGCTTCGCCGACACGGTCACCGCCTACGGACAGCACGGCCGATCCGTTTACACCGTGCGAGTTGCGCACCCCGACGGGATTGCCGTCGACGCTGACGGCGGAGTCTGGGTGGCCTCGTGGGGATCTGGCAGGCTGTTCCGCTATACGCCAGACCTCGCACCGGACCGCGCGCTGTGCGTGCCCGCGCCGCTGGTGACGAGCGTGTCGTTCGGCGGTCCTGGCTATCGGTGGATGTTCGTCACGACCGCCCGGTCGGACGATGCCGAGCTGTCCGGAGCCGTTCTCACCGCAGACGTTGGCGTAGCCGGCCTTCCGCCCGCCCGCTTCGCCGTTCAGCGCTGAAGACGGCTGCGGTCGCCTCGGTGAGCCGGTTGGCCGATGCCGGGGGAGCGGGTCGGGAGCTTCGGGATGCCGTGAGCCGACGCGCGCGTCTGCGTCGCAGGGGAGGGCTCAGCCTCCCGTGTCCGGCGCCACACGGGCGCGGGTCCTGCGCGACGTCAACGTCACCGACGCGCCCGGTAGCGATGTCGCCAGCCGCGCCCGCCGCGATCAACGGTCATTGTCGATGGATGAGGATTGCATGCTGTACGCATGCTCGACCGTGGCCACTCGTACGCGGTAGTCCTCGTACCAGACGTCGCGACCTCGCCGCTGAGCGACAAGATGCGCGGCCACCTGCTTCCAGCCGCGTGCCGCCTCGTGATCCGTCCAATAGTTTGACGGTCCTGGTTTGGTACGCAATTTTCTGCGTCTCAGCGACAGTTCGGGTCTCGACCACTGGGGTGGCGGCAGCCGCGGGGGTCACCGCAGTCGGCGACGGTGCTGCTGGCGTGGCGGCGAGGCCTGCCTCCGTTGCAGTCGACGGGGCATCCGCGGCCTGGACAGTCGGGGCCGGCGGGGTGGTGGGGTCCTTGTCGGAACTGGTGGGGGAGACAAGGGCGACAATGCCGGGCCTTCCGCAGCAAAGCACGACCAGCACCCCTGCGCTGAGGAGCGCGATCTTGCCCTTGGACGCCTTCCGCCGCGGCGGCGCCTGGTTCCAGCTGGCAGATGCTGGGAACTGCGCCGTCGGGTACGGCGGCAGCTGGCTGCCGTACCCGGCTTTCGGCTCGTACGGCGGTGGGGGTGGCGGAGGCGTTGGCTCCTGCCACGGGTCCTACGGAGGCTGGTATGTCACCTGTCCGGGTGTGCTGACCAGTGTCAACGTTCGGCACCAGCCGGTCGGCCACCATGTGTATCAGCATCTTGACCGACCGTTGCCAGGTCCTGTTTCTGCTCCTCACCGCCAATCAAGGGATGGAGCATGTCCCGGGCGTCCCGGGAACGCCGGGGACGGGGGTGAAGGAGCGCAAGCGAAGCGCCGGCCCGCTTGATGGCGGGCCGGCGCTCATGCCGTGCTGGTTCAGCAGTTGGTGTAGCTGCCCGTGCTGCCCCAGGAGCACGAGTCGATCGCCGTGCCGGCGGAGTTACGGAGGTAGGCGGCGTCGCCGGTGTTGTTCCAGATGTACGCGCCGGAGCCCCAGTAGCGGTGGGTGCTGGTGTTGGTGCCCTTGCCGGTGTGGATGTAGACGCTGGCGCCGGCACCGAGCTTGAAGTCGCTGGCGAACTTGTAGATGTGGCTGGACTTGTCGCGCAGGGTCCAGTACTTCAGGTTGATGGCGGAGGTGCGCTTGTTGGTCAGCCGGATGTACTCGCCGTTGAGGCTGGTGTTCGACCCGGTGTCGCTGCCCGGAGAGTTGTAGTACGCCAACGTGATCATGACGGCCGGAGTGGCGGCCTGCGCCGGCGTGGCTGCGGCGAGCGACCCACCGACCGCGATGGCGAGCGCCCCGACGGCACCGATCGGCTTGTTCTTCAAGTGGTCCCCTTGACTCAAAGGCAGAAACCGGCGAGAACCCATCGCCGGCAGATGCATGGGCATTACATGCGTGCAAGATCGTAAGGATGCGCGGCGACAATTTCGGGAGCCGAAGCCGGCAACATCGGCGATAGTGCCGGGCCGGGCATCCGAGGATGGCCGATAGGGACACGGGCGCGGCCAGTTGGCGGAGCAGTGATCAGGCAACAGGCTGAACGGTCCCTCAAGCGTCGGGGCCTACCGTCGGCTGATGGGGTTCTCCATCAAGCTGGCACCCGGGGTGCGTATCCGGGCCTCCTCGCGCGGCATCCGCACCAGCGTCGGCCCGCGGGCGGCCCGGGTTCACTTCGGCGCCGGTCGCACCGGCTTCTCCACTGGCGCGGGTCCCGTCGGCTTCTACACCTCCCTCGGGGGTGGTCGCCGCTCGAGCCGCTCCGGCGGTCGGGCGACGTCGGCCGCGACATATCAGCGGCAGGTGGCGGCTCAGCAGAGGCAAGCGGCACACGCGCAGCGAGTCGAGGAGGCCCAACGCCTGGCCCAGACCTTCCTGCGCATCTTGGAGCTGCACAGGGTCGATTTCCCCGCAGCCAGCCGACCCATCGCACCGCAACCAGCACCCCCTGACCGGGCGAGCATCTACAAGCACTACGAACAGCACGCCCTGGCCGATATCGGCCTTTTCGAGCGCGCGAAGCGAGCTCGGGCCAAGCAGTTGGCCACCCAGTGGGCTGAGGCAGAGATGCAGCGGCAGTGGGCGACCCGATGTGAACAGCAGGCGGCTTGGCAGCAATACCTCGACCAGCGGTGGCAGCAACTGTGCACCAACGCGCCCGAGGTCGTCCTGGACACGCTGGAGGAAGCCTTCGAGGACAACGAGGCACCCAGCGCCGCGGTCGGCGTCACCGATGACGAGGTTTCCCTCGTGGTGCTCGTACCCAACATGGACCAGGTCGTGCCTGAACGCATGCCCACCACCACCCAGGCGGGCAACCTGTCCCTACGCAAACTGCCGCAGCGCGACCGCGCCGACTACTACAAACAATTCGTGTGCGGCCAAGTCCTGGTCACCGTAAGGGAAGCTCTTGCCGTCGCACCCGCGATCGCCTCCACCCGCGTCGCCGTCCTGCGCCACGACGGGCCCGACAGCTACGGCCGGCCCCGTGTCTCCTGCCTACTCGCCGCCACGTTCGACCGCCGAGCACTCAATGGCGTCCAGTGGCAGACAGCCGACGCAGCCCGGATCGTCAACGACACCAGCACCGAGCTGGTGCTCAACCAACGAGCCCGCACCGGCGACCTGCAGCCCCTGAACCTCGCCACCGAGCCCGCACTCGCCGAACTCCTCAGCGCCGTCGACCTCGCCGAGCTAACCGGCGAGCAGTAGGCCGATGAGCCGGAACGACCTCTAGAGGCGGCAGGCCGGATGACCGACGGACGCTGCCAGCATTGGCGCGGGCACCGGCCTGCGCTACAGGCCGGTGAACCGGGCGACGACCGGGGCGTGATCCGGCACGATGACCGCCTCCCGGCTGCGGGTGGAGGCACCGATGGAGGTGATGTCGTCGACGAGGGAGTCGATGCTGACCAGCCGTAGTTGCAGGTCGCGGGTAGCCATGATGTGGTCGATGAGTTCCCCGCGTCCTTGGTAGATGCGGGAGTAGGCGCGGGCTGGGGGCAGGCGTCGTCCGAGGTTGTACAGCCGGACCGCGTCGCCCTTGTCCGGCCGGTGAACGTCCCCGTCCGCCGGGCCCTCCAGCAGGACGGTCGTGACCGCGTCCGGTCCGTCGTTGAGATCCCCGCACAGGAGCGTCGGCATGCCCGGCTGCCCGTCGACGGCGGACGCGGCAAGGACCTCGTTGAGATGCACCCGCAACGCGACGGCCTCCGCGGTGCGGCGTAGCAGGGCGTAGCCGGCGCCGCGGGCGCGTTCGTCTTCGGTGCGCGGGTAGCGCCGCCCGCCCGGGTAGGTAAGCAGCTTGCTCTTGAGGTGGGCGGTCAGCAGCCGCAAGCCTGGTCCGCCGCAGTCGACGTGCACCTGGATCGCTCCGCGACCCAGGTGGGTCAAGGTCCCGCCGTCGACGTCGGGGACCGCAGGCAGCCCTGCCTGCGGCAGCGCGAGGATCTGCGCTTCCTCGGTGAGGGCGTGCCGGGCGAGGACAGCCACCCGGATGCCACGCCCGTCCGGGTGTGAGGACACCACCGCCTGCCAGGGCTCGCCGAGGCCTGCCCGGAGGCGTTCAACGGCTGCCGGAGAGCCGATCTCCTGAAGGGCGACCACGTCGGCGCCGGTGCCAGAGATGAGCAGGGCCAGATAGGCGAGCTTCGCGGCGTAGGTTTCCGCCGCCGACGTGTCGGTGTCGTCGGGTCGGAAAAGGTTTTCCACGTTCCAGGTCATGACGATCAGGTCAGCCACCGCCGCTCCCTGCATCCAGGTGTGCTACCAGCCTGAAACTTGCACTGTAGGACGCCGCCGATGCGGCTATTGCCGCTGCGTCGCCATGTCGACACGCGCGAGCGCCAGTACCAAGAGCCTTGCCCGCCGGCTGCTGGCGTGGCGCCGGGAGGCTGGCACGGGACCAGTATTCGCAGAAGGCTCTTCTCCTCCTCGCAGAGGCAACCATCGATGGACATGATCGACGGAGATGGTCGCTGTCCATTGCCCTGCCGAGGAGGCCTTCATGCCCGTCACCCGACAGTCCACCCGACCCGTACTGTGGCGGCGAGTCGTCACCGCCGCAGCCGCCGTAGCCCTGACCGGCGCCTACCTACTCGCCGTGGACACCGCGCCAGCCCTTGCGACGCCTCCCGGCATCCCCTCCAAGTCGACCGCCCAGTCGCAGCTCAACACGCTGACCGTCCGGGCCGAAGGCTCATTGACCGGGTACTCCCGGGACCTGTTCCCGCACTGGATCACCATCAGCGGCATTTGCAACACCCGCGAGACCGTCCTCAAGCGCGACGGCGCCTCCGTCGTCACCGACAGCAGCAGCGCCGCGGTATCGGGACGCTGGTATAGCCCGTACGACGGCGCGACCTGGACGGCTGCCTCCGACGTCGACATCGACCACGTCGTGCCCCTGGCCGAGTCGTGGCGCTCCGGCGCCAACGGTTGGACCACCAGCCGGCGGCAGAGCTTCGCCAACGACCTCACCCACCCGCAGCTGATCGCCGTCACCGACAACGTCAACCAGGCCAAGGGCGACCAGGACCCATCTACCTGGCAGCCGCCGCTGTCGTCCTACCGGTGCACCTACAGCAAGATGTGGATCACCGTGAAGTACACCTGGGGCCTGACCCTGCAGTCGTCGGAGAAGTCCGCCCTGCAAAGCATGCTGAACAGCTGCAGCTCCTGACCTCCCACGGAGCTTGCCTCTCAGCCGGGCGTTCTGCCGCTCAGGGATCGGCAGCCGGCACAAGCACGTGCCGGTGCCCGAGGCGAGGGGGTGATGCAGCAGCTGGGATCGACGTGGGGAACGGGCGGCGGGCTCATTCGCGGGCTTCGTCGCCCGGTCCACCACTCAGTTGCCGCACGTGGGCCCACCTCGGTGATCGGCGGGCGGCGTTGCGCTTGCCGGCACGCGGAGAGGTGGGGGTCCGAGCCATGTGGCGGCGCCGGCCCTCGGAGGCCAGATAGCAGTACATAGATAGCCTTGGTTCTATGGCGTTGGGGGTGACCGTGAGCTGGTGAGGATCTAGGGGAGGGGCGTATGAATCGGTGGACCTTGGCGCAGGTGGATCAATGGCTCGACTGGGTGCACGACCGCCACTACGAGTTCGACTACCGCTACATCTACTTTGGGTACTTGGCCGCTCGAACGCCTGAGCCGCGCAACGACGAGATCACCATGACGGTTGAGCCCGACGGTGCTGTCGTGTTGCAGGCTGGAGCCCACGATCGTGGACTGCGGCTTGCAAACGACGCCGAGCGGGCCCAGTTCGTCGATCACCTGCAGGGGCGGTGCTGCCGCGACCGGTACCCGAGCATGCGGGAGTGGGAGGAAGCCCAGCTGCATACGGGTGAATGCGAGTAGCCGGACCAAACTCGCCCGGCCCTCGGTGAGACGTTCGGCGGCCTATGGTGGGGCGATGTCCGAGCAGTGGTCGTTAACCGCCGACTGCGCGCGCCCGCGCGAACTGGCTGCGTTCTGGTGCCTCGCGCTGGGGTACGTCCTGGCCGCCCCACCGGAAGGGTTCGCCACCTGGGAGGCATGGCAGACCCATTTCAAGATTCCTGAGGACGAGTGGGACGACGGCGCCTTCATCGAGGACCCGGACGGCGTCCGGCCCGGTATCTCCTTCCTGAAGGTGCCGGAGCCGAAGATAATCAAGAACCGCATGCACTTCGACGTCCACGTCGGCGGCGGCCGGCACGAGCCGTTCGAGCTCCGCTGGCCGCGAGTCCAAGCGGTAGTCGACAAACTGGTGGCGGCGGGTGGGGCGGCGCTCCGGGTGGACGAACCGGACGGTACGCCTGACCACGTCACGATGGCCGACCCCGAGGGTAACGAATTCGATGTCCTCTAGGCTCGTTCCGCCGCGCAGCCCGACGTGCGCGTCAAGAATGTCCCGTGACCAGACACAAACTCTGCTCCGCTGTCTAAGGGTTGTCTCGCAACTCGGTGAAGACGTTGCCCGGTACCGGGTTGGTGCTCACGCGGCGAGGGTGATGTTGTGCAGGTTGGCGATGCCTGAAGCAGCATCGGCCAATGTGTGGCCGGCGCGGCGGCAGTCGCGCAGGATCTTTCAGCTCTTCATCGTGGCCGGGGTGTGCTCGACCCTGACGCGGACGGTGCGGTGTTCGCGGTTGAGGCCCTCCTTCCAGGCCGCCAGTGCGGTGCCGTCGGCGGGCTTGCGGTACGGAATGACGCCCGCGGTGGTCAGCGCGGGGTGAGGGCGAGCGCGGCGAGCGCGGCGACCCCAGCGGTCAGCGCCGACTCCTCGAGGCGCATCTGCGGTGAGTGCACCGGCGCGACCGGCCCAGCCGCGGGCCGGGTGCCCAGGATCAGCATCGCGCCGGGCATGCGGTGCAGCAGGTACGCGAAGTCCTCGCTGGCCGGGAACGGGGTGGGCAGCTCGCTCACCCGGTCGGAGCCGAGCGCCCCGGCCACCGTGGCCAGCGCCCACCGCGCCTCGACCGCGTCGTTGACGGTCGGCGGGTAGCCGGGGTGCACGCTCACCTCGGCGGTGCAGCCGTGCGCGGCGGCAACGCCCGCGGCGACCTGGGCGAGCGCCTCGGCCACCCGGGACCGGGCGGCGTCGCTGAACGTTCGCACGGTGCCCTCGGCCGTCGCGGTGTCGGGGATGACACCCGCGCCGGAGACGCCGGCGTCCAGCCGGTTGATCGTGACCACCACCGGGTCGAAGACGTCGAACCGGCGCGTCACCATCTGCTGCACGGCCAGCACGACCGCGCAGAGCACCGGCACCGGATCGGCGCCGAGGTGCGGCAGGGCCACGTGGCCGCCCGCGCCGTGCACGGTGACGGTCAGCCCGTCCGAACCGGCCAGCAGCGCGCCGGGACGGGTGCTCACCGTCCCCGCGGGCAGCCCCGGGAACTGGTGCAGGGCGTACGCGCGGGCCGGTGCGAAGTCACCGTCGAGCAGCCCGTCGGCGAGCACGGTGCGGCAGCCGTCGTGGCCCTCCTCGCCGGGCTGGAACATGAGGATCACGTCACCGGGCGGGCCGGGATCGGCCCCCGCAATCAGGTGGGTGGCCTCCACCAACATGGCGACGTGCGCGTCGTGCCCGCAGGCGTGCATGGCGCCGGCCACCGTCGAGGCGTACGGCAGGCCGGTCCGCTCGGTCAGCGGCAGCGCGTCCATGTCGGCGCGCAGCAGCACCGGCGGGGCGTCGCCCCGGCCGGCCAGCCGGGCGACCACGGCGCTGGAGGTGGTGCCGGTGCGCACCTGCAGCGGCAGCGGACGCAAGGTGTCGAGCACGGCCTCCTGGGTACGCGGCAGCCACAACCCCAACTCCGGATGGCCGTGCAGCCGCCGGTACAGCTCGGTCAGCGACCCGCGCCGGCGTTCCGCGTGCGCCAACAGCTCCGGCCGATCGGTAGTGGGCGACGCCATGGGTCGAGAATTCCGACGCCGGACCGGCCGGTCAAGGACCCGCGCGGCGAGGTCGGGCTTCCGACAGTGGGCGCGATCTCCCTTGTTCAGACGCCGACAACGCCGTCGACGGCCTCGCGGAGGAAGTCGGCGTGGCCGTTGTGCCGGGCTTACTCCGTGCAGCATGACCAGCCGAAGCGAGACGTCCTCCGGCCAGCGCGCGTGGTGGGCGCTGACGTCGAGGGACTCGGCCACCCGCTCGATGGAGCGGGCGTGCTCGACCTCCCGCTGCCACGCCTCGAACGCCTCGGCCCGTCGGCCCCGGCGGCAACAGCGACAGCAACTGCTCGGCACGGGAACAACCGCCAGCCGCCAAGCGCGGACAGTCGCCCGAGGTCGCGGACGCGGACGGACCCCACCGGACGAAGCGCCTAGAACCTACAAACGAGGGGTCTGGCTGGCGCGGGAGCCCGATGTGGCTCGGGGACCAGTAGGTTGTTGCTCGTGCCGATTCCGGGGTTCGTCGTCGCGTTGCGTAGCAAGATCGGCCAAGCGCCGCTGCCATTGTCGGGCGTCACAGCGGTCGTGTTCGATGACCTCGGTCGCGTCCTTCTTGTGCGCCGAACCGACAACAGTCGATGGGCGCTTGTGACCGGCTGCCTTGAACCAGGCGAGCAGCCCGCCGCCGGGGCGGCGCGGGAAGTCATGGAGGAGGCCGGCGTCGACGTCACAGTTGAGCGCCTGGTCTCGGTGGAAGCGTTAGACCTGTCGATCGCGCCCAACGGCGACCAGGTGTACTGGCTCAATGTGGGCTTCCGCTGCCGTCTTCGCCGCGGCCATGCTCATGTTAACGACGACGAGTCGATGGAAGTCGCTTGGTTCGACCTTGACGCCCTACCGGAGCTCGACCCTCATCAGGCCCGTTGCTTGGCTCTTGCGTCGGCCGACAAGCCTGACGCTTGGTTCGTCCGCTCCCCGGAGACCTAGGTTGGCTGACGAGGCAAGTTTGGATTGTCGTCGGTCGAGTGTCACCTGGTGGGTGGGTAAGCAACCGGGTGAGGACGCGTACGAGCGGCCATGGACGTCCACCGGCGCCTGCGTAAATCCCCGCTGGTCCCTAGCGGTAGCCCAGGAGCGTCATCGCGGCGCAATTGTCGGGCCGTGACCAGAAGAGCTGATGAAGATCGTCCGACAGTTCGTCGAGATGGGTGCCCGCCTGTCCTCGTCGAAAAAACCCCGGATCGATTGCGTGTAACTCCTCGAACGATGGAATGCCCACGTCGACCCGAGGCGTGATCCCGGACAACAGTAGTTGCGCCATCACCCGCTGGACGGATGCTCGCGGCTCACGTACGAGATCTTCGTACCTG
>NZ_JAMWEG010000010.1 GCF_025460765.1 Micromonospora sp. MA102 | reverse complement strand
TCTGAACGAGCGAACAACCACGGTTGTTTTGACATGTTCATAGAGTTACGGCGGTCATGGCGGAGGGGAAACGCCCGGTCACATTCCGAACCCGGAAGCTAAGCCCTCCAGCGCCGATGGTACTGCATTCGGGAGGGTGTGGGAGAGTAGGACACCGCCGGACAATCTTCCAGTCGAGGGCCGCCCCAGCAGGGTCGGCCCTCGACTGCGTTAGCGTCCTTGGCGGACGCAATGAGGAAGGATGTACCTGTGAGTTCAGGACCGCAGGGCGAGGATCGCCCCCGTCGTTACGAGGACCGCGCCGAGCGTGGGCAGGGGCGCGGCGACGCCCGCCGCGACGACCGTCCCCGGGGCGACCGCGACGACCGCTCGGGCGGTCCGCGGGGCGGCTTCCGCCGCGACGACCGTGACGGCGGCTCCCGTGGTGGTGAGCGCCGTGAGGGCGGCTTCCGCCGCGACGACCGCGACGCCGGCCCGCGGGGCGGCTCCACCGGCGGCGACCGTCGTGAGGGTGGCTTCCGTGGCGGCTCTACTGGCGGCGACCGTCGTGAGGGCGGTTTCCGTGGCGGCTCTACTGGCGGCGACCGTCGTGAGGGCGGCTTCCGTGGTGGTGACCGCGAGGGCGGGTTCCGTGGTGGCGACCGTCGTGAGGGCGGTTTCCGTGGCGGCTCTACCGGCGGCGACCGTCGTGAGGGCGGTTTCCGTGGCGGCTCCACTGGCGGCGACCGTCGTGAGGGCGGCTTCCGCGGTGGTGACCGCGAGGGCGGGTTCCGTGGTGGCGACCGCCGCGAGGGTGGCTTCCGTGGCGGCTCCACTGGCGGCGACCGTCGTGAGGGCGGCTTCCGTGGCGGCTCCACTGGCGGCGACCGTCGTGAGGGCGGTTTCCGTGGTGGTGAGCGTCGTGAGGGTGGCTTCCGTGGTGGTGACCGCGAGGGCGGCTTCCGCGGCGGGGACCGTCGTGAAGGTGGCTTCCGTGGTGGTGACCGCGAGGGCGGTTTCCGTGGCGGCGACCGTCGTGAGGGCGGCTTCCGTGGCGGTGAGCGCCCTGGTGGTCCCGCCGGCGGTGACCGCCGTGAGGGCGGCTTCCGTGGTGGTGACCGCGAGGGCGGTTTCCGCGGTGGAGAGCGTCGTGAGGGTGGCTTCCGTGGTGGTGAGCGCCGCGAGGGCGGCTTCGGTGGCGAGCGTCGCGAGGGTGGCTTCCGCGGCGGGGACCGTCGTGAAGGTGGCTTCCGTGGTGGTGACCGCGAGGGCGGCTTCCGCGGCGGGGACCGTCGTGAAGGTGGCTTCCGTGGTGGTGACCGCGAGGGCGGGTTCCGTGGCGGCGAGCGCCGTGAGGGCGGTTTCCGTGGCGGCGAGCGCCGCGAGGGTGGCTTCGGCGGCGAGCGTCGTGAGGGTGGCTTCCGTGGTGGTGACCGCGAGGGCGGGTTCCGTGGCGGCGAGCGTCGCGAGGGCGGTTTCCGTGGCGGTGAGCGCCGCGAGGGCGGCTTCGGCGGCGAGCGTCGCGAGGGCTTCCGCGGCGGGGACCGTCGTGAGGGCGGCTACCGGGGCGGCGACCGCGAGGGTGGCTTCCGCGGCGGGGACCGTCGTGAGGGCGGCTACCGGGGCGGCGACCGCGAGGGTGGCTTCCGCGGCGGAGAGCGCCGCGAGGGTGGCTCTGGCGGCGAGCGCCGCGAAGGCTTCCGCCGCGACGACCGCGTAGGCGGGTCCCGTGGCGGCGAGCGCCGCGAGGGTGGCTTCGGCGGCGAGCGCCGCGAGGGCTTCCGCCGCGACGAGCGGCCCGGCGGTTTCCGCCGTGACGACCGCGAGGGCGGCTTCCGCGGTGGGCGCGAGCGTACCGAGCGGGACGGCGAGCGCCGGGGTTACGGCCGGGACGATCGCCGGCCGGACGGCGCGTACCGGGAGCGGCAGGACGAGCGCACCGAGGGGCGTACGGGTGAGGCGCCGGCGCTGCCGGACGAGGTGGTCGCCAGCGACCTCGACTCGGCCGTCCGCGCGGAGTTGCTCTCCCTCGCCAAGCCGGTGGCGGAGACCGTCGCCCGGCACCTGGTCGCCACCGGCCTGCTGATCGACGAGAACCCGGCCGAGGCGCTGGCGCACGCCATGGCCGCGCGCCGGCTCGCCTCGCGGATCGCCGCGGTGCGGGAGGCGGTCGGGCTGGCCGCGTACCACGCGGGGGAGTGGCAGACGGCCGTCGCCGAGCTGCGCACCTACCACCGGATGAGCGGGCTGCAGAGCCACCTGGCGGTGCTGGCCGACTGCGAGCGGGCGCTGGGTCGCCCCGAGCGGGCCATCGACCTGTTCCGCGGGGCGGACCGGGAGAAGCTCGACCAGGCCGTCGCCATCGAGCTGCTCATCGTGGCCAGCGGGGCCCGGGGCGACCTCGGGCAGAAGGACGCGGCCGTGGCCATGCTCCAGGTCCCCGAGCTGACCGCCGACTCGACCGAGTCATGGGCGGCGCGGCTGCGCTACGCGTACGCCGACGCGCTGCTCGCGGTGGGCCGGCGCGAGGAGGCGCGGGAGTGGTTCTCCCGAGCCGCCGACGTGGACGCCGAGGGCGAGACCGACGCCGCCGAGCGGCTGCTGGAGCTGGACGGCGTCGTCATCGAGGGTGACGACGAGGAGGACGAGGAGGTCGCGGCCGGTCCGGGCACCCCGGGTGCCGTGCCGGCGCGTCCCGACGCCGACCTCGCCGGCAACTCCGACGACGAGGACGACCTCGACGACGACGAGGACGACGACCTCAGCGACGACGACGAGGACGACGACGAGGACGACGAGGACGACGACCTCGACGACGACGACGATGACGATGACGACCTCGACGACGACGATGACGACGACGAGGACGACCTCAGCGACGAAGCCGACGAGGACGACGACCTCGACGGCGACGCGGACCAGGACGACGACGATGCCGACGAGGACGACGACCTCGACGGTGACGCCCGGCAGCGTGCCGACACGGCGGACTCCGTCGCCGCGGACACCGCCGACGCGGTGCCGGCCGGCGAGGGCGCGGGGTACCGGGACCGGGACGCGGCGGACCTGGGCGACGACGAGCTGACCGACGCGGAGGCGCGCTCGCTCGCCGCCGACACCCGCGCCGCGGCCGTCGACGCCGCCGGCCCGGACGGACCGGGCGGGAACACGCCGGGCGACGGGGAGCCGGAGCGCCGGTGACCGGGAACACCGGGGACGCGGGTTCCGGTCCGGATCGCGGAGAACGCGACCGGGCCGGAACGGGCGACCGGCTGGTCGACGGGTACACCCTTGTCGTCTTCGACCTGGACGGGGTGATCTACCTGATCGACCGGCCGATCCCCGGTGCGGTCGAGGCGGTCGGCCGGTTGCACGCCGAGGGCCGGGCGGTCGCGTACGCGACGAACAACGCCTCGCGCCGTTCCAGCGAGGTGGCCGACCTGCTCACCGGTATGGGTGTGCCGGCCGGGCCGGAGGAGGTGCTGACCTCCGCGGCCGCCACCGCCGAGCTGCTGCGCGACCGGCTGCCCGCCGGCGCGCCGGTGCTGGTGGTCGGTGCGGAGGCGCTGCGCGCGGAGCTGCGCGCCGTGGGCCTGCGCCCGGTCTCGACGGTGGACGAGGAGCCCGCCGCCGTGGCCCAGGGGTACGGCCCGCAGGTCGGCTGGTCCGACCTGGCCGAGGCGTCGCTGGCCGTCCGCGGGGGCGCGCCCTGGTACGCCACCAACACCGACCGGACCCTGCCCAGCCCGCGTGGCCCGCTGCCGGGCAACGGCTCACTGGTGGCGGTGCTGCGCACCGCGCTGGAGCGGGATCCCGACGTGGTGGTGGGCAAGCCGGAGCCGGCGCTGTTCGCCACGGCCGCCCGCCGGGCCGGTTCGGGGCGGACGCTGGTGGTCGGTGACCGGCTGGACACCGACATCGAGGGCGCCCGCCGGGCCGGCCTGGACAGCCTGCTGGTGCTCACCGGTGTCAGCGACGTGGCCGAGCTGCTGGCCGCGCCCGAGTCGCGCCGGCCCGCGTACGTCTCCTTCGACCTGGCGGGGCTCTTCGACCCGGCGGCCGTGGTGCGGGTGCCGGGCACGGCGGACGCCGGCGGCTGGTCCGCGACGGCCGCCGACGGGGGGCTCACCCTCGACGGCGCGGGACGCCCGCTCGACGCCCTCGCGGCGCTGTGCGCGGCGGCCTGGTCGACGGGGGCCGGCCCACTGGTGCGGCCGGCGTCCGCGGCGGCGGAGAAGGCCCTGGCGGCGCTCGGCCTGGCGGACTGACCGGCCCGGTCAGAGGAGCTTGCGGAGCTTCATCAGGTCGAACGGGTTCGCCTTGATCGACACCCGCCGGGAGCCCACGGCCTTCATGACGTCGAGCTGACCGTGCACCAGGGCGACCAGGTCGTCGCTCGTGGTGCTCAGCGCGATCTTCGCCTTCGGGTCGTCGCCGTCGGTGAGGTCGACCAGCCGGCCGCCTTCGATGCGCCCGTGGAACGCGGTGTCCAGGTCGGTGACGCGGCAGGCGAGCGTGCGGTCGAGGTCGATCCGCTCCTGCGCCTCGGCGTGCCGGTCCAGCCGGGCGGCCAGGTCCTGCAACGCCTGCCGGCACTCGTCCACGCTGGCCACATCGTCTCCTCACACGCGCCACGCCGTTCCCGGCACCGTACCGCAATCGGGCGTCCGGGGCGCCCGGTAGCGTGACACCTGCACACCCCGCCCCGCGGAAGGACTCTGGCATGCAGGACGCGTGGCGCGCCTACCTCGAGCTGGCCATGGGCCTGACGGAGGCGCCCCGGAAGAAGGCTCAGGACGCGGTGAAGCGCGTGGTCGGCCAGGGCGGCGCGACCGCCGCCCAGCTCCAGTCGCTCGCCGAGGAACTGGTCTCCACCGGGGCGGCGAACCGGGAGGCGCTGACCAAGCTGGTCCGCTTCGAGGTGGACCGCGCGCTGGGCGCGGTCGGCCTCGCCACCGCCGACGAGGTCGCCGAGCTGACCCGCCGGGTGCACGACCTGGAGCGGCAGCTGCGCGAGGCCAAGACCACCGGGGCCCCGGAGACCGGGGCGAGGGGCGCCGGTGCTCCGGTGAGCCGCGCGCGGCGCGCGCCGTCCGGTCCCGGCCTGGCCGCCGAGACCGCGGGCGCCGGCGAGGTGACGCCCTCCGGGGACCTGGCCGCCGAGGAGCCCGCCCCAGCCGCGGAGCAGCCGGCCCCGGCCGCGGAGCAGCCGGCCCCGGCCGCGGAGCAGGCCGCTGAGGCGCCCGTCTCGGCGCCCCCCGTGCCGGCGCGGACCAAGGCGGTGGCGAAGAAGGCCGTGGCCAAGAAGGCCATCGTCAAGAAGCCCTCGGCCACCGTCGCGAAGACTCCGGCCGAGGAGTCGCCGGCCGCCCCGGTGCGCCCGGCGAAGAAGGCCGGCGGCCGCAAGCCGACCGGCGGTGCCGGGTCGTGACCGCGCCCTTCCGTCCCGGCCCGCGCCCCGGGCCACCGCCGGCCGGTCCCCGGCCCGGCCCGCCCCCCGGCGTACGGCCGGCGCCGGTCGAGGAGGTCGGCGAGGCGCGGCACCCGGCCGTGGACGCCGCCGTGCACGGCGGCGAGGCGCGGCACCCGGCCGTGGACGCCGCCGTGCACGCCATGATCAACGCCGAGGCGCTCTCCCCGGCGGACCAGATCGCCCAGTACGAGGCGGCGTACGAGACGCTGCGCGAGACCCTGGCCAGCATCGACCAGGCCTGAGGAGAGGCGGAGAACAACCACCGATGGCACGTCGTACCCGGCTGGATGCCGAACTCGTCCGCCGCGGCCTGGCCCGCTCCCGTGAGCAGGCCGCCGCGCTGGTGGAGGCCGGTCGCGTCCAGCTGCGCGGGGTGCCGGCCCGCAAGGCCGCCGCGATGGTCGACCCCGCCGACCCACTGCTGGTCACCGGCGAGGACCCCGGCGACGAGTACGTCTCCCGGGGCGGTCACAAGCTGGCCGGCGCGCTCGCCGCGTTCACCCCCGCCGGGCTGACCGTGGCCGGCCGGCGTTGCCTCGACGCGGGCGCCTCCACGGGCGGCTTCACCGACGTGCTGCTGCGCGCCGGGGCCGCCGAGGTGGTGGCGGTCGACGTCGGCTACGGGCAGCTCGCGTGGTCGCTGCGGAACGACGAGCGGGTGCGCGTCTTCGAGCGCACCAACGTGCGTACCCTCGCGCCGGAGGCCATCGGCGGCCCGGTCGACCTGACGGTGGCCGACCTGTCGTTCATCTCGCTGCGGCTGGTGCTGCCCGCGCTGGCCGGTTGCTCCCGGCCCGACGGCGACCTGGCGCTGATGGTCAAGCCGCAGTTCGAGGTGGGCAAGGACCGGGTCGGCGCGGGCGGGGTGGTCCGCGACCCGGAGCTTCGCGCCGAGGCCGTGCTCGATGTGGCCGCCGCGGCCGCGCAGCTCGGGCTGGGCCTGGCCGGCGTGGCCGCCAGCCCCCTGCCCGGGCCGAGCGGCAACGTCGAGTTCTTCGTATGGTTACGCCGGGACGCGCCCGCCGCGGACCCCGACCGGGTGCGCGCGGTGGTGGCCGCCGGCCCGCAGGGATCTCCGGCCGCCGGGGCGGAGCCCACGACTGAGGAGGTGTCCGGGTGAGCCGGACCGCTCTGCTGGTGACGCACACGGGTCGTCGGCGCAGCACCGAGCACGCACGCGCGGTGGCGGCCGACCTCATCGCGGCCGGCTTCGAGGTGCGGGTGGTCGCCGAGGAGGTCGACGACCTGGACCTGCCCGGCGTGGTGCCGGTGACCGGCCCGGAGGCCGCGGAGGGCGCGGAGATCGTGTTCGCGCTCGGCGGGGACGGCACGTTCCTGCGCGCCGCCGAGCTGGCCCGCCCGGCCAAGGCCCCGCTGCTCGGCATCAACCTCGGCAAGGTCGGCTTCCTGGCCGAGGCGGAGATCGACGACCTGGACAGCGCGGTGCGCGACGTGGTCGGGCGCAACTACACCGTGGACGAACGGCTCACCCTCGACGTCACCGCCGAGTTCGAGGGCGGCCCGACCATCGAGTCGTGGGCGCTCAACGAGATCAGCGTGGAGAAGGGCGAGCGGGCCCAGATGCTGGAGCTGCTCGTCGACGTGGACGGCCGGCCGCTGTCCCGCTACGGCTGCGACGGCGTGGTCTGCGCGACCCCGACCGGCTCGACGGCGTACGCGTTCTCCGGCGGCGGGCCGGTGGTCTGGCCCGAGGTGGAGGCGTTGCTGCTGGTGCCGATCAGCGCGCACGCGCTGTTCAGCCGCCCCCTCGTCACCGCGCCGACGTCCACCTTCGTGATCACCGTGGACCCGTTCACCACCCTCGCGGTGCTCTCCTGCGACGGCCGGCGGGTCTACGACCTGCCCCCGGGCGCCCGGGTCACCGTGCGCCGCGGCGCGCTGCCGGTGCGCATCGTCCGGCTCCGGGCGCGGCCGTTCACCGACCGGCTGGTGGCCAAGTTCGACCTGCCCGTACAGGGCTGGCGCGGCAACCGCCGCTGACCGACGACTCAGCGAAGACCGGCGTCGGCCGGTTCGGCGTACCCGCCTCCGGCCCCGGGAGGGTTACGGTAGGAGCCTCCCCCGACGACGGCACGCCGCGCCGGGTTCCGGCGACCGTGGCCGGCACCGGGCCGGGGCGGATGCTCTCCGCCCCCGCGGCGGGCGCCCGTCGGGGCCGGTGACGCCGTTCCCCGGGACGGCGATCGGGGCGTCCGGACTGCGTCGAGGTGGAGTCCGGGCGGTGCGGCGAGGCCGTGTCCGCCCGGACCGCGCGGTCCGACGGTCGTGGCCCTGACCAGGGGGTGGTCGGGTCCACGACGGTCGGGGTGTCGGAGGAGTCGCGGCCGGCCGCGGCGGGCGGACGGCGAGCCGCGCCCGGCCGGGTTTCGACCCCGGTCGGGTCGGCCGGATCGGCGAGCCGCCGTCGGAGGAAACGGCGGCTCACGAACCGGGCGGCGACGCACTCGTCTCCGGCACCCCGGCCTTCGGCCGTTCCGGCTCGCGCCCGCCGGGCGACATTCCACGCCCCCGCTCGCGGCAATCTGCCCGACACCGGGTGGTCCGACCGCGGTCGACCCGTGTCCACCTGGCGACATGTCGCCGGTGCGGCGTGGCGTACCTAGTGACCGACCGATGATCTCCGTCGCAGACTCCGGTCGGCCGGCCTCAATCCCCCCCGAGGCCGGCCACCCGAGTAGAGGAGCGCATCGCATGCACCGGTCCCCACGCTGGCTCGCCGCCGGCGCGGTCGGCGCGCTGGTGGTCGGACTCGCCGTACCGGCGTCCGCCGACCCGCCCGCCCGGCCCACCGGCCCGAGCCCGGCCACGCCCGCCCCGGGCGCGGCACCCGTCCGCATCACCCTGATCACGGGCGACCAGGTCGACCTCGCCCCGGCCGCGCCCGGCCGGGTCGCCGCCACGGTCCGTCCCGGCCCCGGCCGGGAGCGGGTCACCTTCCACACCCTGGAGGTCGACGGCGGGCTGCGGGTGCTGCCCAGCGACGTCGTGCCGTACGTCTCCGCCGGGGTGCTCGACGCCGACCTGTTCGACGTGCAGGAACTGGTCGCGGACGGGTACGGCGACGCCGCGCAGGGCGCGTTGCCGCTGATCGTCCGCTACCAGCAGCCCGCCGCCGGCCGGGTCCGGCCGCTCGCCGGCGCCACCGCCGCCCGGCCGCTGGAGAGCATCAACGGCGCGGCGCTGCGGGTCGGCAAGGGCGACCTCGGCGGCCTGTGGACCGCGCTGCGGGGCACGCCGGAGGCCCGGACCACCGGGGGCGCGACCCGGCTCGGCGCCGGCATCGCCCGCGTCTGGCTGGACGGGCGGGTCCACGCGGATCTGGAGCACAGCGTGCCGCAGATCGGCGCACCGGCGGCCTGGGCGGCCGGCCGGGACGGCAAGGGCGTCCGGGTGGCGGTGCTCGACACCGGCGTCGACGCGGGCCACCCCGACCTGGCCGGTCGGATCGCCGAGGCGCAGGACTTCACCGGCAGCGGCAGCGCCCGGGACGGCCACGGCCACGGCACCCACGTGGCGTCCACCATCGCCGGCAGCGGCGCCGCGTCCGACGGGCTGCGCAAGGGCGTCGCGCCCGGCGCGCAGCTGCTGATCGGCAAGGTGCTGGACGACAGCGGCAGCGGCTACGACTCGTCCATCATCGCGGGCATGGAGTGGGCCAGCCACTCCGGCGCGAAGGTGGTCAGCATGAGCCTCGGCGGCCCGGCCACCGACGGCACCGATCCGATGAGCCAGGCGGTCAACGACCTCACCGCCGAGACCGGCACCCTCTTCGTGATCGCCGCCGGCAACAGTGGCGCTGCGGGTACCGTCGGGACCCCGGGCGCGGCCGGCGCCGCCCTCACCGTCGGGGCGGTGGACCGCGACGACAACCTGGCCGAATTCTCCAGCCGCGGCCCCCGGATCGGCGACAACGGCCTGAAGCCGGAGATCACCGCGCCGGGCGTCGGCATCGCCGCGGCCCGCGCCGAAGGCACCACCATGGGTACGCCGGTGGACGAGGCGTACACGCGGGCGTCCGGGACGTCGATGGCGACTCCGCACGTGGCCGGCGCGGCGGCGATCCTCGCTCAGGAGCACCCGGACTGGACCGCCGGGAAGCTCAAGGACGCGCTGGTCAGCACGACGAAGGCGAACCCCGCGCTGACCGTCTTCGAGCAGGGCGGCGGCCGGGCCGATGTGGCCCGCGCGCTGAGCCAGCGGGTGTACGGCTCGGCCACCGCCGACTTCGGCCGGGTGAACACCGGCGGTGCGGTGGCGGAGCGGACCGTGACGTACACCAACGGCACGTCCTCCCCGCAGACCCTGCGGCTGGCCCTGGAGCTGCGCAACCTCGACAGCGGCGCCGCCGAGCCGGACGGGGTGTCGCTCGACGGCACCGAGGTGACCGTGCCGGCGGGCGGCAGCGTGGACGTCCCGCTGCACGCCGACCCGGCGAAGCTGGACCGGGGAGTGCACGGGGGCTGGCTGGTGGCCACCGGCGCGGACGGTATCGCGGTGCGTACGGCGGTCGGGCTCACCCTCAGTGGCCCGCTCCACACCGTCACCCTGCGCGCGCTGGACATGGCCGGGCAGCCGGGCCTCTCGCCGGTGGTCACCCTCTTCGGTGAGCACTCCGAGTCGGACCAGATGCTCTGGCTTCCCCCCACCGGATGGCAGGTGCAGGTCGAGGAGGGTCCGTACCTGCTGGAGGGCCTCATCGAGCACGGCGCGCCGTTGGACGAGCAGATCACCCTGGTCACCGACCCCGAGCTCATGGTGGATCGCGACCTCACCGTGGTGCTCGACCCGCGCAAGGGCACTCCGGTGCGGATCGAGACGCCGAAGCCGACCGAGCAGCGGGCGGTGATCAGCTTCTACGAGCACCGGATCTTCGGCAACGGGCGGCAGGTCGACCACGGCGTCATGAACTTCAGCACGACCCAGCAGGTCAACGTCACCCCGACGCGGTCGGTGAGCCGGGGCGAGTTCGAGTTCGCCTCCCGCTGGCAGCTGGTGGCGCCCATGGTGGACGCCCAGGTCAGCAACGTCTCCGGTCCGCTGGACATCAACCTGCTGGGCCAGTCGCCCGCTCCGGCGGGCCGTCGGAAGCTCCCACTGGTCTGGGCAGGCGACGGCACCGCCGCCGAGCTGGCCCGGGCCGGGGTCCGGGGTGCGGCCGCGCTGGTGGCCGGCAGCTACGACCGCGCCGAGGAGGACCAGATCGCCGACGCCACGGCGGCCGGCGCCGCCATGGTGCTCATCGTCCGCCCGGCGGACCGGAGCGCGTGGACGGTCTGGCGACCGGACGGGGAACGGTTGCCGATCCCGTCGCTGGTGGTCGCGTACGACGACGGACAGCCGATGATCGCGGCGGCGAAGCGCGGCCGCGCGACCCTGGACGTGACGCTGACCGTGGACAGCCCCTACCTCTACGACGTGTTCCAGGTGTCGAAGGGGCGGGTCCCGGAGCGGATCGTGCACCGGGTGACGGCGGACAACACCGCCGAGGTGACCGCACGCTACGCCGACACCGGCGGGTCCGACTGGGCCAGTGAGCAGCGGTTCGGCTGGCGTCCCTGGCAGGAGTACTCCTGGAACGACGACCAGCGGATGGTGCGTACCGGCACCACCCGGCAGGAGTTCGTCAGCGCCGGGGACAACTGGTGGCAGCAGCGGGTGCTGCACCGACTCACCTGGTCCTGGGGGCCGCTGCTCGGCGGGCTCGCCCAGCAGCCCCGGCGGTACGCCGCCGACGACCGGGTCACCGAGACCTGGCACGCCCCGGTGGTCCGGCCGGCCGTGCCGGCGGGCGCCGGAGCGCCGGTGCCCACGCGCACCGGCGACATCCTGAACCTGCCGGTGGCCGAGTTCGTCGACGCGGACGGCCATTACGCCCCGGCCGGCGGCGGCGAGGAGCAGGACACCGTCGAGCGCCGGCTGAGCCGGGACGGGCAGCAGATCGCCGACCTCTCCGGCGGCTGGGCGCCGGTGCCGACCACCCCGGGTGCGGCCCGGTACCGGCTGGACGTCACCACCCGGCGCGCCTCGGACGAGTGGCGGTGGGCCACGCGTACCGAGACGGCCTGGCAGTTCACCTCGGCCCGGCCGGAGGGTGACACCGCCCAGCCGTTGTCGCTGCTGCAGGTGGACTACCGGGTCCCGGCGGACCTGCGGGGCGAGGTGCCCGGCGGCCGGCCGCACCAGGTGGCTCTGACCCTGCGCCAGCCGGCGGGCGTACCGGCGCCGACCGGTGTCGGGGTGCGGGTCGAGGTGTCGTTCGACGGCGGAAGCCACTGGCGGACCGTGCCGGTGCACGGCTCGGGGACCCGGTTCACCGCGATGGTGCCGGCCGGGCGCGGCACGGTGTCGCTGCGGGTGCACGCCGGTGACCGGGCGGGCAACACCGTCGACCAGACGGTGCTCGACGCGTACGGCCTGCGCTGAGCGGACGTCCACGCGGGACGGACCCCCCTCACCCGCGTGGACGTCACCCCCGTCCGTCCGTGGTGCCCGCCCCTTTCCGGCGGTGGGCGCCACGGACGGCGCCACGGCCGTTCGCTGCCGCCGGCACCGTACTCGGGAGGCGGGGCCGACGGCGGCGCGGCCGGTGGCGGGGTGTCGGACGGGTCAGAGCCAGCCGCGACGAGCGGCCTGGTAGGCCAGACCCGGCCGGGTGTCGACCCCGGCCACGGTCATCAGATCGGCGAGACGCCGCTGCACCGTACGGCGGCTCACGCCGAGCTGGGAGGCGATGGACTTGTCCGGCACCCCGGCCACGAAGAGCGACAGCAGCCGGACCTCGTCGGCGTCCGGGCGGTACCCCCCGCCCGCCCGGTCCTCGACCGGCGCGGCCGACGAGCTCACCGGCGTCGCCATCAGCCAGTGGCTCTCGAAGAGGGCGACCAGGGCGTCGAGCAGTTGGCTGCGGCCGATCACCGCGGCGGTCGGTTCCCCGCCGCCCCGTTCCGGGACCAGCGGGCAGACCGCCGTCCGGCCGTCGACGACCGCCAGCCGGACGGGCAGCCGGTCGAGGACCCGCGCCTGCTCGCCGGCGCGTACGCCCTGCTCGACGTCGGCCAGGGCGCCCGGTTCGAGGAGCATCTCGCGTTCGTAGATGGCCCGGTAGCGGACCCCGCGGGCCAGCGCGTCGAACTCCTCGACGTTCTCCTGGCCCGGCATGGCCAGCGGATTGGCGCGGCAGAACCAGAGCACCTCGTCCCGGGCGCCGTTCTGCAGGTCGCGCAGGCGCTCGCGGAGCGCCCGCGCCCCGGTGATCACCTCGACCAGGTGGTCGGCGTTGTGCCGCCGCATCCCGGCCCGGTACTCCTCGGTGAGCTGGGTGACCGCGGCGCGCGCCGTCTCCAGCGCCGCCTGTCGGCGCAGCAGCGCCTCACCGAGCGGGACGTCGGGGGCCAGCGGCCGCAGCGGCGCGTCGGGCTCCGGCCCGGCCGGCGGCACCAACCCCTTGCCGCGCAGGGCGTCGAGCTGGGCGAGGATCTCCCCGGGCGGCCGGCCCAGCCGCCCGGCCAACTCGTCGACACGCGCGGTCGTGAGCTGCACGAGGCAGCGGTAGAGCCGCTCCTCGTCGGGGGTCAGGCCGATCACGTCGAGCACGGGGCAGAACTGTACGACCCCGCCAGCGGCACCGCGCCGGCTGGTCAAGTGTCGGAGGACGCGTCTACTGTCGGGTGCTGTGCTGGAAGAGCTGCGCATCACCGGACTGGGCGTCATCGAGGACACCACGCTGCCGCTGACCGGCGGGATGAACGTCATCACCGGCGAGACCGGTGCGGGCAAGACCATGGTGGTGACCGGCCTGGGCCTGCTCTTCGGCGGCCGGGCCGACGCCGGCCGGGTCCGGGCCCAACCGGGCCGCGCCGTGGTGGAGGGCCGGCTGCGCCTGGACGGCCGGGTGGCCGAGACGGTGCACGCCCGGATCACCGACGCGGGTGGCGACCCCGACGAGGACGGCTCGCTGCTGCTGAGCCGCACGGTCACCGTCGAGGGCCGGTCCCGCGCGCACCTGGGCGGCCGCGGCATGCCGGTGTCGATGCTGGGCGAGGTCGGCGAGCAGGTGGTGGCGGTGCACGGCCAGTCCGACCAGCTGCGCCTGCTGCGTCCCGCCGAGCAGCGGGCCGCGCTCGACCGGTTCGCCGGCCCGGAGCACGAGAAGCTGCTCGACGCGCTGCGCGAGACGCACACCCGGTGGCGGGCGGTGGTCGACGACCTGGCCGACCGGCGGCGCAACGCGCGCGAGCGCAACCAGGAGGCCGACCTGCTCCGCCTCGGCCTCGACGAGATCACCCGGGTCGACCCGCAGCCGGGCGAGGACGACGAGCTGAAGGCGGAGGCGCAGCGCCTGGAGCACGCCGAGGGGCTGCGCACCGCGGCCCAGCTGGCCCAGCAGTGCGTGGCCGGCGGCGTGGAGGCGGCCGACGACACCCCCGACGCCACCGCGCTGCTCGGCACCGCCCGGCGCACCCTGGAGGCGCAGGCCGGCACCGACCCCGCCCTGGGCGAGCTGGCCGCCCGGCTGGAGGAGGCGGCCACCCTGGTCACCGACGTCTCCGCCGAGCTGTCGACCTACCTGGCCGCGCTGGACGCCGACCCGGCCCGCCTGCAGACCGTCTACGAGCGCCGGGCCGCGCTGCGCGGCCTCACCCGGAAGTACGCCGACGACGTCGACGGCGTGATCGCCTGGGCCGAGCGGGCCCGCACCCGACTGTCCGACCTGGACACCTCCGACGACCTGCTGGACGAGCTGGACCGGGAGGCGGCCCGGCTCGCCGGTGAGGTGGCCGACCTGGCCGGCCGGGTCTCCACTTCCCGGCAGGAGGCCGCGGTCCGCTTCGCCGAGCAGGTCACCGTCGAGCTGGCCGGTCTGGCCATGCCGCACGCCCGGATCGAGGTGGCGGTGCTGCCCCGGCCGGCCGGGCGGGCCGAGCCGGGCCTGCCGGTCAACGGGGTCGAGGCCGGCGTGGGCCCGGACGGCGCCGACGATGTGGAGCTGCGGCTGCTCGCCCACCCGGGTGCCCCGGCGCTGCCGTTGCAGCGGGGCGCCTCCGGCGGCGAGCTGTCCCGGGTGATGCTCGCGATCGAGGTGGTGTTCGCCGGCTCCGGCGGCCCGCCCACCCTGGTCTTCGACGAGGTCGACGCGGGCGTCGGCGGGCAGGCCGCGGTGGAGATCGGCCGCCGGCTGGCCCGGCTGGCCCGCAGCCACCAGGTGCTCGTGGTCACCCACCTGCCGCAGGTCGCGGCGTTCGCCGACCGGCACCTGGTGGTGGCGAAGGACACCGGGGGAGCGGTCACCACGAGCGGTGTGCGGGTGGTGGAGGACACCGAGCGGGCCCGCGAGCTGGCCCGGATGCTCGCCGGTTTGCCGGACTCGGATCTGGGTATCGCGCATGCCGAGGAGCTCCTGGCGGTGGCGGCCAAGGAAAGGCGCCCCTGATCCCGAGATTGTGAGCGCAAGCACACCGGCGTGCGCTCCGGTGTGCTTCCCTGGGTAGGCGGCCCTGCTCAGGCATGTCGCGACAGCAAAACCTGCCTCACATGCCAGGATGGTCACGATGCGTCTACCCACGTTGCGCCGGACCCGGAACGCGGAACCGGGCTCGATCCTCGGTACCGCGCGCCTCGACCGCCGGACGAAACGGCTGGTCGGCCGGCTCCGCCCGGGCGACATCGCGGTCATCGACCACGTCGACCTGGACCGGGTGGCGGCCGACTCGCTGGTGGCCGTCGGTGTCGCCGCCGTGCTCAACGCCAAGCCGTCGGTGTCCGGGCGCTACCCGAACCTCGGCCCCGAGGTGCTGATCTCGGCCGGCATCCCGCTCCTGGACGACCTCGGCGAGAGCGTCTTCGAGCAGATCCGCGAGGGCGACGTGGTGCGCATCGAGGGCAACACGGTCTTCGTCGGCGAGGAGCCCGTCGCGCACGGAGCCCTGCAGGACGCCGAGACCGTGGCCAAGTCGATGGCCGACGCCCGCGAGGGGCTGTCGGTGCAGTTGGAGGCGTTCGCCGCCAACACCATGGACTACCTCCGGCAGGAGCGCGACCTGCTCCTCGACGGCGTCGGCGTGCCGGAGATCCAGACCCAGATCCAGGGCCGGCACTGCCTCATCGTGGTCCGGGGCTACGACTACAAGGCCGACCTCGACGTGCTGCGCCCCTACATCCGGGAGTTCAAGCCGGTGCTCATCGGCGTGGACGGCGGTGCCGACGCGCTGGTCGAGGCCGGCTACACCCCCGACATGATCATCGGCGACATGGACTCGGTCACCGACGACGTGCTGCGCTGCGGCGCCGAGGTGATCGTGCACGCCTACCCGGACGGCCGGGCGCCGGGCCTGGCCCGGGTCGAGGGCCTCGGTGTGCCGGCGATCACCTTCCCGGCCGCGGCCACCAGCGAGGACCTGGCCATGCTGCTGGCCGACGAGAAGGGCGCCTCGCTGCTGGTGGCCGTCGGCACCCACGCCACCCTGGTGGAGTTCCTCGACAAGGGCCGCGGTGGCATGGCCTCGACCTTCCTGACCCGTCTCAAGGTGGGCGGCAAGCTGGTCGACGCCAAGGGCGTGAGCCGGCTCTACCGGCAGAGCATCTCCGGGTCCTCGCTGCTGCTGCTCATCCTCTCGGCGGTGGCCGCGATGGCCTCGGCGGTGGCGGTCTCCACAGTCGGGAAGGCGTATTTGGGTGTGGTGTCGGAGTGGTGGGACAATTTCGTGTTCCGGCTCGGCCAGATCTTCTAGCTCCCCGACGATCAAGAGGCTGCAAGCGTGATCAACTTCCGCTACCACGTGGTGTCCCTGACCGCGGTCTTCCTGGCGCTGGCCATCGGCCTGGTGGTCGGCACGGCCGCTCTGAACGGTCCGGTGGCCGACTCGCTCAAGGAGCGGGTCAACGGGCTCAGCAAGGACAACTCGCTGATGCGCCAGTCGGTCAACAGCCTCCAGAAGGAACTGGACATGGAGGAGGACTTCGCCGCCGAGATGGCGCAGGTCATCCTCCCCGGCAAGCTGAACGGCCGGCGGGTGCTGGTGCTCAGCCTGCCGAGCGGCCGGGACCACACCGAGGGCGTCATGAAGATGCTCCAGCTCGCCGGGGCCAACGTCACCGCCCGGATCGACGTCCAGGACAAGTTCATCAACCCGGACAGCAACAACAACCTGCTGGAGCTGGCCGTCACGGCGGCCCGCCCGAACAGCGTGCCCACCTCGGGCCTGCCGGGCAACGGGCACGGTGTGGAGACCTCCAGCGCGCTGCTCGCCAGCGTGCTGCTGGACCGGCCGCAGGGCAGCCCGGCCGTGACGGACGCGGACCGCCGGGCGGTGGTCCAGCAGTACACCAACTCCGGCTACCTCACCCCGCAGGACAAGATCGGCGGCGCCGCCGAGGCGGTCGTCCTGGTCAGCGGCCAGCCGTACGTCGACAAGTACTCGGCGGAGAAGGACGAGTCGGTGGTGAAGATCGCCGAGCAGTTCGACCGGACCGGCGCGATCGTGGTCGGTGGCATGGGCTCGGCCGGCGGCAACGTGGTCTCCGTGGTCCGGGGCGACCCGGTGCTGTCCCAGACCATCTCGACCGTCGACAACGCCAACACCGTGCAGGGCCAGCTGGTCACCAGCCTGGCCCTCGTGCAGCAGCTGACCGAGAAGAAGGCCGGGCAGTACGGCGTCGGCGACAACGCCGCCGCGCTGCTGCCTAGACTGCCCCAGTGACCGGTCCGTACCGCGTCGCGCTCAACATCCGGATCGGAGGGGTCGCGTGAGACTGGGTCGGCTGCTGGCCGTCGGCGCCGGGGCGCTGGCCGCCCGCTACGTGCTGCGGGAGGTGCGGACCTCGCCGGCCGCACCGGCGCTGGAGCGCACCAACTTCCGGGGCCGCACGGTCACGCTGGCCGCCGGTCCGGCCCTCGCGGTCGGCGCGGCCACCGCGGGCGCGCTCGGTGCCGGCAGCGCCCCCGCGGGCGCGGCGGCGCTGCTCGCCGGGGTGGGCGCGGGCTCCGTCGGGCTCTACGACGACGTGGTCGGCGCGCGCCCCGACCAGAAGGCCGCCAAGGGGTTCGCGGGGCACCTGGCCGCGCTGCGCGAGGGGCGGGTCACCGCCGGGCTGGTCAAGATCGCCGGCGTGGGCGCGGCCGGGCTCGGCGCGGCGGCGCTGCTCGCCGCCGACCCGCGGGTCGCCGCGCACCCCCGCCGGCAGGCGGCCGGCGCCCTCCGCCGCGGGGTCGACGTGCTGCTCGGCGCCGGAGTGGTGGCCGGCACCGCCAACCTGGTCAACCTGCTCGACCTGCGCCCCGGCCGGGCGCTCAAGGCCGGCATGCTGCTCGGCACGCCCCTCGCCCGCGGCCCGTTCGGGGGCATCGCGGCGGGCGCGGTCGGGGCGGCAGCCGGGCTGGTCCGGGATGACCTCGACGAACGCGTCATGGTCGGCGACAGCGGCGCCAACGCGCTCGGCGCGCTGCTCGGGGTGAGTCTGGCCGCGCGCACCGGGCCACTGGGCCGGGCCGGCGTGCTGGCCGTGCTCGCCGCCCTCACCGCCGCCAGCGAGAAGGTGAGCTTCACCCAGGTGATCCAGCGGACCCCGGGGCTGCGGCACCTCGACGAGCTGGGTCGGCTCGCCGACTGACGTGACGAAACCGGCACCCCTCGCCGGCGCCGGCCGCGTGGCCGGGGCGGCCGCCCTCATCGCCGTCCTCACCGTGGTCAGCCGGCTGGCCGGCTTCGGCCGCACCGCCGTCTTCACCTGGACGCTCGCCCCCACCGACCTCGGTGGCGCCTACCTGGTGGCGAACTACGTCCCGAACTTCATCTTCGAGATCGTCGCCGGTGGGGCGCTGGCCAGCCTGGTCGTACCGCTGCTGGCCGGCGCGGTCGAGGCGGGGGACCGGCGGGCGGTGGCCGCCACCACCGGGGCCCTGCTCACCTGGACGCTCAGCCTGCTGGTGCCCCTCGCGGTGCTGGTGGCGCTGCTCGCCGACCCGCTACTGGGGGTGCTCGGCCACGGCCTCGACGGCGCCCAGCAGGAGGTGGGGGCCCGGATGCTGCGGGTCTTCGCCCCCCAGTTGCCGCTCTACGGCGTCGGCATCGTGCTCACCGGGGTCCTCCAGGCGCACCGGCGGTTCGCCTGGCCGGTGATCGCCCCGCTGCTGTCCAGCGTCACCGTCATCGTGGTCTACCTCGGCTTCACCGCCGCGGAAGGGCGCCTGGCCGGCGTCGTCGAGGTCGGCCCCGGTGGTGAGCTGCTGCTCTCCGGCGGCACCACGCTCGGCGTGGTGGTGCTCTCGCTGTCCCTGCTCGTCCCGCTGCGCCGTCTCGGGCTGCGGCCGCGGCCTGGCTTCCGGTTCCCCGCCGACACCCGCGCCCGGGTCGGTGGGCTGGCCGCCGCCGGCGTGGTGACCGTCGCCGCCCAGCAGATCGCCCTGGTCGTCGCGCTCAACCAGGTCACCTACGGCCGGACCGCCGACGTCGGTGTCTACAACCTCGCCCAGACGGTCTACTTCCTGCCCTGGTCGGTGCTGGCCGTGCCGCTCGCGGTGGCCGCGTACCCGATGCTCGTGGCGGCCCGGGCAACCGGCGACGAGCGCACCTACCGGGCCACCCTCGCCCCGGCGGTGCGCGGGGTGGTGCTGTTCAGCCTGCTCGGGGCCGCCGCACTGGTCGGCACGGCCGGCCCGGTCGGGCACTTCTTCTTCGACCCGGCCGACGCCGGCACGGCCGCGGCCGGCATCGCCGGCTTCGCGCCCGGCCTGCTCGGCTATGGCCTGTTCGCGGTGCTCACCCGCGCCCTCTACGCGCGGGGGGAGACCCGGGCGGCCACCGTCGCCACCGCTCTCGGCTGGCTCAGCGTGCCGGTGCTGGCCGTGCTGCTCGGGCACCTGCTGCCCCTCGCGGACCGCGTGCTCGCCGTGGCCCTGGCGACCTCCGCCGGCATGCTCCTGCTCGGCGGGCTGCTGATCGTCGCCGTGCTCCGCTCCGCCGGCCCGGCCGCTCTGGCCGGCGTCGGGCGGGCCGGCGCCGCCGGCCTGCTCGCCGCGGCCGTCGCGGGGCTCGGCGGCGCGGCCACCGCCCGGGGACTCGCCGGGCTGGCCGGCGGCACCCCGACGACAGGGGAGGCCCTCGTTCAGGGCATGCTGTCCGGGGTCGTGGTCGGCGTGTTGTTCCTCGCCGTCGCCTGGGCGACCGACGCCCGCGACGTCCGGCCGCTGATCGCGGCCGTGACCCGCCGGCTCGGCCGGCGCCGCGGGCCCGGCACGGGCGACGGCCCGCGGGAGGACCACCGTCCCGGCGAGCGGGGCGACGGAAAGGAGACCGTTTCCTCATGACGGACGCCTCGTCGGCGCCGCGGTGGCCCGGCTCCGTGGCCCTGGTTCTCGCCTCCAGCACCGGTGGCGTCGGGCAGCACATCCGCTCGATCGCCCGGGGCCTGACCGAGGCCGGCGCGTCCGTGCTGGTCTGCGGCCCGGCCGCCACCCAGGACCAGTTCGACTTCACGGGGGTGGGCGCCCGCTTCACGCCGGTGGAGATCCCGGCCAGCCCCACCCCGGCCGACGCGCGGGCCGTCGCCGCGCTGCGCCGGGCCCTCACCGACCCGCCGGTCGACGTGGTGCACGCGCACGGGCTGCGCGCCGGCCTGGTCGCCGTGCTGGCCCGGCCGGCCGCCCCGCTCGTGGTCACCTGGCACAACGCCGTGCTCGCGGGCGGGCTGCGCGGCACGCTGTCCCGGCTGGCCGAGCGGATCGTCGCCCGCAACGTCCGGGTCGCCCTGGGCGCCTCCGCCGACCTGGTCGAGCGGGCCGCCGCGCTCGGCGCCGCCGACGCCCGGCTCGCCCCGGTCGCCGCGCCGGCGCTGCCCGCGCCGCGCCGCCGCCGGGCCGCCGTCCGCGCCGAGTTCGGGGTCGCCGCCGACCGGCCGCTGATCGTCTCGGTGGGTCGGCTGCACCCGCAGAAGCGGTACGACATCCTCGTCGACGCGGCCGCCCGGTGGCGTTCCCGGCAGCCGGCGCCGCTCGTGGTCATCGCCGGCAGCGGGCCCGCGTACCTCCCGCTCGCCGCGCGGATCTCGACCACCCGGGCCCCGGTGACCCTGCTCGGGCACCGCACCGACGTGGCCGACCTGCTCGGCGCCGCCGACCTCGCCGTGGTGACCAGCGACTGGGAGGCCCGCCAGCTCTTCGCCCAGGAGGTGCTGGGCGCCGGCGTACCGCTGGTGGCGACCGCCGTCGGCGGCCTGCCGGAGCTGGTCGGCGACGCCGCGGTGCTGGTCCCCGCCGGCGACGTGGACGCCGTCGACGCGGCGGTGCGCGACCTGCTGGACGACGCGGCCCGTCGGGCCGACCTGGGCCGCCGGGGCGCCGCCCGGGCCGCGAGCTGGCCTACCGAGGCGGACACCACGGGCGCACTGGTCGACCTGTACGCCGAGCTGACGCCCGAGCACTCGACGGGGACGCGCTGATGCTGCGCAGACTGGCCCCCGTGCTGCTGACCCTGCTCGTGGTGGCCCTCGGCATCACCGCGCTGGCCGCGCGCCCGGACGACGGCGCGCCGGAGCGCAGCGCCGACTTCGTGGTGCTGGCCGGGGCGGCCGGCCTGCGCTGGGAGGACGTCGACCCGCAGACCACGCCCACGCTGTGGCGGATGGCCGAGGAGGGGTCGATCGGCTCCCTCTCCGTCCGCTCCGCGCACCGGCCCACCTGCCCCGTCGACGGCTGGCTCACCCTGGGCGCCGGCAACTTCGCCGCCTGGAACGGCAGCCGGTCGGGCGGGGGCTGCCCGGCCACCGGGGTGGCCGTCGAGCAGCCCGACGGGATCGGCGCGAACCTGCCCGACCAGGAGAGCGTGGTCGCCTACAACCAGGACCGGCTCTCCTGGGGGACCACCCCGGGCGCCCTGTCCGAGTCGGTGCGCTGTTCGGTGGCGGTCGGCCCGGGCGCCGCGGTGGCCGCCGCCCGCCCGTTCGGCCGGGTCGACCGGTACGCGCCGGTGCTCCCCGCCGACCCGGCGAAGCTGCTCGGCTCCTGCGTGCTGAGCATCGTCGACCTGGGCACCGTCGACGGCGAGGATCCGACCAGCCGGGCGGCCCAGGCCCGCCAGGTGGACGCCCAGCTCGCCCGGGTGCTCGCCGCCCGGCCACCCCGCTCCCTGGTCCTCGTGGCCGGCGTCTCGGACACCGACAACCCGTCCCGGCTGCACGTCGCGGTGGCCGACGGCCCGGGCTGGGGCCGGGGCTGGCTGACCTCCCCGAGCACCGCCCGCGAGGGCTACCTGCAACTGGTCGACCTGGCCCCCACGGCGCTGGCCGCCCTGGGCCGGCCGATGCCCGAGCGGCTCTTCCTCGGCCGCCCCGCCGTCTCCGCCGGCGACCGCCCCGACGACCTGCGCGCCGCGATCGACGCGCCCGCCGACGCCGACCGTGAGGCCGCCGCGCAGCGCCGGGTCGCCGGCTGGTTCTTCACCCTGCTCGCCGCCGCCCAGGTGGCCCTCGCCCTGGCGGTGCTGCCGCTGCTGCGCCGGGCCCGCCGGCACGCCGGCCCGCACGGCCCCGAGCCGGTGTCCCGGCGGGTGGTGGCGGCGGTGGAACTGCTGCTGGTCGCCGCCGCGCTCGCCGTGCCGGCCGCCCTGCTCGCCGACGCCGTGCCCTGGTGGCGCGGGTCGCACGCCGGCTGGTGGTTCGCCTCCGTCACCGCCCTGCTGACCGTGGGCGGCACCGCCGCCGTCCGGTTCACCCCCGGCCACGAGCGCACCCTCGGCCCGCTCGGCGCGGTGGCCGCCCTGGCCACCCTGGTGGTCGGGGTGGACGTGCTCACCGGCTCCCGGTTGCAGCTCAACGGCGTGATCGGCTACTCGGCGCTGGAGGGCGGCCGGTACGCCGGCCTGGGCACCGTCGGGCTGGGCGTGTTCATCGCCGGCTCGCTGCTGTGCGGCGGCTGGCTGGCCCAGCGGGTCCGCCGGGCCTGGCGCCCGATGGTGATGGTCGCGGTGGGCGGGGCGGCCGTCGTCATCGTGGGCAGCCCCTACCTGGGGGCCGACTCGATCGGCGCGATCGCGCTCACCGCCGGGGTGAGCGTCGCGGCCGCCATCTGCACCGGCGGCTGGCTGACCGTGAGCCGGCTGGCGTGGGCCACCATGGCCGGGCTGGCGGTCACCATCGGCTTCGCCGTGGTCGACGTGGGCCGCCCGGAGGCCGAGCGGGGGAGCCTGGGGCGTTTCCTGGCCGCGCTCGGCGACGGCACCGGCGGGCTGACCGTGCACCGGTCCAGCACCGCCAACTTCCAGACGCTGGTGAACAGCCCGCTCACCGTCCTGGCGCTGGCCGGCGCGGCGCTGGTGTGGTTCGCCCTGCTGCAGCCCTGGGGCGGCCTCCTGCGGCTGTTCGGCATCTACCCGGCGATCCGGGCGGCGATGGCCGGGACCGGCGTGGCCGCCGGCCTGGGCGGCGTACTGGGCGGCTCGGCGCTGGACGTGGCCGGGGCGGCGGCGGCCCTGGTGGTGCCGATGGCGGCCCTGGCGGCCCTGCGGGTGCTCGACCACTCCACCGACCGCACCCTGCCGGGCAGCGGCCGCCCGGGCGACGCGGGCGGGTCGGCCCCGCCCGGCGGCCCCACCGGGGACCGCCCGAGCGGCGGGCGCGCGGCCGCGGTCCCCGGCGCGGGCGGCGCCGCCCGGCCCGACCCCGACCCGGCCGCCGCCGAGGGCGCTCCGGCGGGCCCCGAACGGGGTACGCGGGCGCCGGACGCCACCGCCGACCGGGTGCCCCGGGTGCCGGCCCAGCCCGGCCCGGCATCGACCGAGGTGCCCGCCGGCTGAGGCGAATGCGGCTTCACGTGCGCCGACGGAGGGTGCGACGCCGCTGCGGGGCCGGGGAGGTGTTACCGTGGAATCCCGTGGATCGCGTGATCACTTGGGTGATCGGCACGGCGGTTCGCACGACCGCTACGGACGACACGGGAGCAGGCCTTGGCCCCTTCAGCACGGACGACCAGGCATATTTTCGTCACCGGGGGCGTCGCCTCCTCGCTGGGTAAGGGCCTCACCGCCTCCAGCCTCGGCAACCTGCTCACGGCGCGCGGTCTGCGCGTGGTGATGCAGAAGCTCGACCCGTACCTCAACGTCGACCCCGGGACGATGAACCCGTTCCAGCACGGCGAGGTCTTCGTCACCGAGGACGGCGCCGAGACCGACCTCGACGTCGGCCACTACGAGCGGTTCCTCGACCGGGACCTGTCCGGCAAGGCGAACGTCACCACCGGGCAGATCTACTCGGCGGTGATCGCCAAGGAACGGCGCGGCGAGTACCTCGGCGACACCGTCCAGGTCATCCCGCACATCACCAACGAGATCAAGGCGCGGATCCTCGGCATGGCCGACCCGGACGCCGACGGCCAGACCCCCGACGTGGTGATCACCGAGGTCGGCGGCACGGTCGGCGACATCGAGTCGCTGCCGTTCCTGGAGGCGATCCGCCAGGTCCGGCACGACCTGGGCCGGGACAACTGCTTCTACCTGCACGTGTCGCTGGTGCCCTACCTGGCCCCGTCGGGTGAGCTGAAGACCAAGCCGACCCAGCACTCGGTGGCCCAGCTGCGCAGCATCGGCATCCAGCCGGACGCCCTGGTGCTGCGCTGCGACCGGGAGATCCCGGACAAGGTCAAGGAGAAGCTCTCGCTGTACTGCGACGTCGACCGGGAGGCGGTCACCGCCGCCCCGGACGCGCCGAGCATCTACGACATCCCGAAGGTGCTGCACCGGGAGGGCCTCGACGCGTACGTGGTGCGCCGGCTCGGCCTGTCCTTCCGGGACGTGGACTGGACCCGCTGGGACGATCTGCTCGACCGGGTGCACCAGCCCCGCCACACGGTGACCGTCGCGCTGGTCGGCAAGTACGTCGACCTGCCCGACGCGTACCTGTCGGTGAGCGAGGCGATCCGGGCCGCCGGCTTCGGCCACCGGGCCCGGGTGCAGCTGCGCTGGGTGCCCAGCGACGACTGCGTGACCCCGGCCGGTGCGGCGGCGGCCCTGGCCGGCGTCGACGGCATCGTGATCCCCGGCGGCTTCGGCGTCCGGGGCATCGAGGGCAAGATCGGCACCGCCCGGTACGCCCGGGAGAACGGCATCCCGCTGCTCGGCCTCTGCCTCGGCCTGCAGTGCATGACCATCGAGGTGGCCCGCCACCTGGCCCACCTCGACGGGGCGAACTCGCTGGAGTTCGACGAGGAGGCCACCCACCCGGTGATCGCCACGATGGCCGACCAGGAGGACATCGTCGCCGGCAAGGGCGACCTGGGCGGCACCATGCGTCTCGGCGCGTACCCGGCGACGCTGGCCGAGGGCTCGCTGGTCGCCGAGGCGTACGGCAGCACCGAGGTCAGCGAGCGGCACCGGCACCGGTACGAGGTGAACAACGCCTACCGCGACCAGCTCACCAAGGCCGGCCTGACCATCTCCGGCACCTCGCCGGACGGCCGGCTGGTCGAGTTCGTCGAGCTGGACCGGAACCTGCACCCGTTCTTCGTGGCCACCCAGGCGCACCCCGAGCTGAAGAGCCGGCCGACCCGGCCGCACCCGCTCTTCGCGGCGTTCGTGAAGGCCGCCGTGGCGTACTCCGAGGCCGACCAGCTCCCGGTCGACCTGGACGCCCCGGCGGAGGCCGCTGCGGCGCGGAAGGCGGGCCGCAACGGTGGCGCCGCGGCGGCGAAGGCGGCGTCCGCCTCGTGAGCGGGCGGAGCGAGCGAGCCATCGACCTCGGCAGCACGGCGCCTCGCGCCGCCGGGCAGCGAAGCGAGGCGGTGGCGTGAGCGCGGTCGAGCACCGGTACGAGGTGGCCGGGCACCGGGAGATCTGGTCCGGCCGGATCTTCTCGGTGGTCAGCGACGACGTCACCATGCCCGGCGGGGGCACGGCGACCCGCGACTACGTGACGCACGTCGGCGCGGTGGCCGTGGTGGCCCTCGACGACGCCGGCCAGGTGGTGCTGATCCGGCAGTACCGGCACCCGGTGGGCCGGCACCTGTGGGAGCTGCCCGCCGGGCTGATGGACGTGCGGGGCGAGGACCTGGCCACCGCGGCGGCCCGGGAGCTGGCGGAGGAGGCCGACCTCACCGCGGGCAGCATCGACGTCCTGGTCGACCTGCACAGCTCGCCCGGGTTCAGCAACGAGGTGGTCCGGGTCTTCCTGGCCCGGGACCTGGCCGACGTGCCCGCCGAGCAGCGCCACGACCGGCGCGACGAGGAGGCCGACCTCCAGGTGGTCCGGGTCGACCTCGACGAGGCGGTCCGGATGGTCCTGGCCGGCGAAATCACCAACGCCTCCTGCGTGGCGGGGCTGCTCGCCGCCGCCCGCGCCCGGGAGGCCGGCTTCGCCGAGCTGCGCCGCCCGGAGACGCCGCTGCCCCGCTGACCGGGGTCGGACGACGAAGGGGCCGCGCGGTGTACGCACCGCGCGGCCCCTTCGTGCTGTGGCGACGGTCAGTCGCGCAGCGGGCGGCCCTGCCCGTCGACGCCACCGTTGACCAGGATCAGGATGCCGTCGATGGTGCCCCAGAGGGCACCGAATCCGCAGGTCACGACGCTCACGACGAGCTGGAGCACGCCGGTCTTGGTGTCACCCATGTAGAAGCGCCCGGCACCGAAGAAGCCGAGCAGGATGCCCAGGATGCCCGCGACGACCTTGCTCTTGTCCGAGACGCCCTGCGGGGGGTACTGCTGGTAAGGAGGAGTGGTCATGAGCGGACACCTTAGTGATCCACTGCCGTCCTGTCCGCACCGCCGCCCCATCGGTGGAAGGATATTTACCGAACATTGTCCTGACGGTTGAGGCGGTCTCCACCGCACAGCCCGATCGATGCCTGACACACCGTCAGCACGACCGGGCACCGGATGTCACTGTGTTGGCCTCCGTGGGGTTCCCACGCGCCTAGACTGCCGCCGGGCGGGACCGGTGGACCGTGTCGGCAAAGGGGCCGTCGCGGCGCCGCGCAGTCGGGGGTGAGCCTCCCCGAGGAAGGTGTCTGCATCGTGAAGGTCGGAATCCCACGCGAGGTCAAGAACCACGAGTACCGCGTGGCGATCACGCCCGCGGGCGTCAACGAGTTCACCCGCCACGGCCACGAGGTCTTCGTCGAGTCCGGCGCGGGCGTCGGCTCCAGCATCAGCGACGACGAGTTCGCCGCCGCCGGCGCCAAGATCCTGGCCACCGCCGACGAGGTCTGGGACACCGCCGAGCTGGTGCTCAAGGTGAAGGAGCCGATCGCCGAGGAGTACCACCGGATGCGCGAGGGGCAGGTGCTCTTCACCTACCTGCACCTGGCCGCCTCGAAGGACTGCACCGACGCGCTGCTGGACCGGAAGGTCACCGGCATCGCCTACGAGACCGTCGAGCTGCCCGACCGCTCGCTGCCGCTGCTCGCCCCGATGTCCGAGGTGGCCGGCCGGCTCGCCCCGCAGGTGGGCGCCTTCTACATGATGCGCACCGGCGGCGGCCGGGGCGTGCTGCCCGGCGGCGTCTCCGGCGTGTACGCGGCCAAGACCGTGGTCATCGGCGCCGGCGTCTCCGGCCTGAACGCCGCCGCCATCGCGCTGGGCCTGCAGTCCGAGGTGCTGCTGCTGGACAAGAACGTCGCCCGGCTGCGCCAGGCCGACGCCATCTACCGGGGCCACCTGCAGACCGTCGCCTCCAACGCGTACGAGATCGAGCGGGCCGTGGTCGACGCCGACCTGGTCATCGGCGCGGTGCTGGTGCCCGGCGCGAAGGCGCCGAAGCTCATCTCCAACGAGCTGGTCTCCCGGATGAAGCCGGGCAGCGTGCTCGTCGACATCGCCATCGACCAGGGCGGCTGCTTCGAGGACTCGCGTCCGACCACGCACGCCGACCCGGTCTACAAGGTGCACGACTCGATCTTCTACTGCGTGGCGAACATGCCGGGCGCGGTGCCCAACACCAGCACCTACGCGCTGACCAACGTCACCCTGCCGTACGCCCTCGAACTGGCCAACCAGGGCTGGCGCGGCGCGCTGCGCAACGACCCGGCGCTCGCCCTCGGCCTGAACACCCACGCCGGCCAGGTCGTCTACGGCCCGGTCGCCGAGGCGCACGGCATGGACGCGCTGCCGCTGGCCGAGGTGCTCGCCTGAGGGACGACAGCCTGACCGCGACGACGGAAGGGGCCGGTGCGGGCGTCGAGCCCGCGCCGGCCCTGCGCCGTGCCGTCCGGGCCTATCTGGACCACCTCACCGTCGAGCGGGGACTGTCCGCGAACACCCTCGCCTCGTACCGCCGGGACCTGGACCGCTACCTGTCCACCCTGGCCGCCGCCGGGGTGACCGACCTGGCCGCCGTCGGCGCGGCCGACATCGAGGCGCACCTGGCCCGGCTGCGCGGCGGCGACGCCGACCACCCGCCGCTCGCCGTCTCCTCCTCCGCCCGCGCCGCCAGCGCCGTGCGCGGCCTGCACCGCTTCGCGCTGCGCGAGGGGATGGCCGGCGCCGACCCCGGCCGCGACGTCCGCCCGCCCGCCCCGCCGCGCCGGCTGCCCCGGGCGCTGCCGGTCGACGCCGTGGTGCGGCTGCTGGAGACCGCCGGCCCGGTCACCGCCACCGGCGAGGCCGCGCCCCGCGCGCTGCGGGACCGGGCGCTGCTGGAATTCCTGTACGGCACGGGCGCGCGCATCTCCGAGGCGATCGGCGCCGCCGTCGACGACCTCGACCTCGACGCCGGGACCGTGCTGCTGCACGGCAAGGGCGGGAAGACCCGGCTCGTACCGGTCGGCGGGTACGCGGCCGAGGCGCTGCGCGCCTGGCTGGTCCGGGGCCGTCCGGCGCTGCTGGCCGCCGGCCGGGGCACCGCGGCGGTGTTCGTCAACGCCCGCGGCGGGCCACTCACCCGGCAGGGCGCCTGGACCGTGCTGCGCGCCGCGGCCGACCGGGCCGGCCTGCCGGTCGACGGGCCCGACGCGGTCTCCCCGCACACCCTGCGCCACTCGTACGCCACCCACCTGCTCGACGGCGGCGCCGACGTGCGGGTGGTGCAGGAACTGCTGGGCCACGCCTCGGTGACCACCACCCAGGTGTACACGTTGGTCACCGTGGAACGGCTGCGCGAGGTGTACGCCACCGCCCACCCCCGCGCCCGCGGGTGAACGCAGGAGGAAACCGGGGTGGCGAGCCCCGCAGCCGCGGACGAACCAGCGTCCCGGCCGACCGCCCGCCCGACACGCCGACCCGCTACCGAACGCGCTGCTGGCACGTGGCGTACAGTCGGCTTCGGCGCGGGCCTCCAGGGGTGACGGACCGGGGGTGCGCAGCGGCGCCGCGAGGGACGTCGGACGGCTCCGACGCCGGGTGGTCGTCGGGAGGGGGCAACGAGGACATGGCAGGAAACGGTGACCGTGCCGAGACCTGGACGTCGGAGCTCCGCGAGCAGCAGGCGACGCTCGGCGCCGACCTCGGACCCGCCGACCCGGCCGCCTACACCATGCGCAAGCCGATCCCCGAGCCGATGCCGACCGACCGGCACGGCCCGGCGCGGATCATCGCGATGGCGAACCAGAAGGGTGGCGTCGGCAAGACGACGACCACCATCAACCTGGGCGCCGCCCTCGCCGAGTACGGCCGCAAGGTGCTGCTGGTCGACTTCGACCCGCAGGGCGCCCTCTCCGTCGGCCTGGGCGTCAACCCGCACAACCTCGACCTGTCGGTCTACAACCTGCTCATGCAGGACGACGTCACCGCCGAGGACGTGCTGATCAAGACCGACGTGGCCGGGCTGCACCTGCTGCCCGCCAACATCGACCTCTCGGCCGCCGAGATCCAGCTGGTCAACGAGGTCGCCCGCGAGATGGCCCTCGCGCGCGTGCTCCGCACGATCCGCAAGGAGTACGACTTCATCCTGATCGACTGCCAGCCCTCCCTGGGCCTGCTGGCGATCAACGCGCTGACCGTGGCGCACGGCGTGCTCATCCCGCTGGAGTGCGAGTTCTTCAGCCTGCGCGGTGTCGCGCTGCTGCTGGACACCATCGACAAGGTGCGCGAGCGGCTCAACTTCGACCTGGAGCTCGAAGGCATCCTCGCGACCATGTACGACAGCCGCACCACCCACTGCCGGCAGGTGCTCCAGCGGGTGGTGGAGGCGTTCGGCGACAAGGTCTACCAGACGGTGATCACCAAGACCGTCAAGTTCCCCGAGTCGACGGTGGCCGGTGCCCCGATCACCACCCTCGACCCGGCCTCCTCGGGCGCGCGCAACTACCGGCAGCTCGCCCGCGAGGTGATCGCCGCCCAGGCGGAGCGGTAGGCCGCACGCCGGGTGACCCGGTCGTGGACTACGGTTTGCCGGTGACCGCACCGCCCCTCGACCCGCCGCACGGCGCCGCCGACCCGGTGGCCGCCGCCGAGCTGGCCGCCGAGGTCGACGGCGTGGTGCCCGCCGACCCGGTCACCGTCGAGGAGACCACCGGCTTCACCGTCCGGCTGGACAACTTCACCGGCCCGTTCGACCTGCTGCTCCAGCTCATCAGCAAACACAAGCTGGACGTCACCGAGGTGGCCCTGCACAAGGTCACCGACGAGTTCATCGCGTACCTGCGGGCCATGGGCGACCAGTGGGACCTGGACGAGACCAGCGAATTCCTGCTTGTGGCCGCCACGCTGCTGGACCTGAAGGCGGCCCGGCTGCTGCCCGCCGCCGAGGTGGAGGACGAGGAGGACCTGGCCCTGCTGGAGGCCCGGGACCTGCTCTTCGCCCGGCTGCTGCAGTACAAGGCGTACAAGGAGGCGGCGGCGCACATCGCCGAGCTGGAGTCGGTCGGCGGGCGCCGCTACCCGAGGGCGGTCACCCTCGAACCCCGGTACGCCGAGGCACTGCCCGACCTGGTGCTCGGCATCGGCCCGGAACGGCTGCTCAAGCTGGCGCTCCGGGCCATGACCCCGAAGCCGGTGCCCGAGGTGTCCATCGCCCACGTGCACATGGTCCGGGTCAGCGTCCGCGAACACGCCGAGATCATCTCCGAGCGCCTGCGCCGCGCCGGCACCGCCAGCTTCTCGCTGCTCTGCGCCGACTGCGAGATCACCCTGGAGGTGGTGGCGCGCTTCCTGGCGCTGCTGGAGCTCTACCGGCAGGGGCTGGTCGCCTTCGTCCAGGAGCAGGCGCTGGAGGAACTGACCGTGCGCTGGACCGGCTCCGCCGACGGCGACACCGACCTGACCATCGACGAGTACGCCGGCTCCCCGGAGCAGACGCCCCCGCCCGCGGCGGACGAGGCCCCGCCGACCCGGGCCGCGGCGGCGGACGACGCCGCGCCGACACAGGAGTGACCCGATGAGCGACGAGGAACGCCGCGATTCGTTGGCCGACCAGGCAGCCGCCTGGGTCCCCCCGTGGGAGCGGCCGACCGCGCCGAAGCCCACCACCAGCGACACCCCGGCCGAGCCCGAGCCGTCCGCGGCGCCGCCCGTCGGTGCCGAACCGGAGACCTTGGACACGTACCGTTCGCCCCGAGCGGAAACTGTCCAAGATCCAACGGGGGAGAGCGCGGGCGAGCCCGAGGCGGCCTTCGACGCGGGGGAACCGGCCGGGGCGGGCACGGGCGCCGACGAGGCGGTCGGCCCCGACGCCGCGTCCGGCGACCCGGAGGGCGAGGGCGGCGGGAGCGGCGTACCCGGGAAGCGGGGACGGCGGCGGCCGGCGCCGGAGCCGGAGCCCGCGCCGGTGCTGGACGACGCCGAGCTGCGCGGCGCGCTGGAGGCGATCCTGCTGGTGGTGGACCAGCCGGTCAGCGAGCTGACCCTGGCCCAGGTCCTCGAACAGTCCCCGGAGCGGATCGGCCCGATGCTCGACGAGATCGCGGCCGGCTACACCTCCGCCGGGCACGGCTTCGAGCTGCGCCGGGCCGCGGGTGGCTGGCGTCTCTACACCCGCCCGGAATACGCGACCTACGTCGAGCGGTTCGTACTGGAGGGCCAGACGGTCCGGCTGACCCAGGCCGCGCTGGAGACCCTCGCGGTGATCGCCTACAAGCAGCCGGTGACCCGGTCGCGGATCTCCGCCATCCGGGGCGTCAACTGCGACGGGGTGATCCGTACGCTGGTGTCCCGCGGCCTGGTCGAGGAGTGCGGCACCGAAGCGGACAGCGGTGCGTTCCTCTACCGGACCACCACGATGTTCCTGGAGAAGCTGGGGCTGAACTCGGTGGACGACCTGCCGCCCCTGGCCCCCTTCCTCCCCGACGACGTAGAAGAGCTTGCCGATGCGACGCGATGACCGTGCCCCGAAGCCCGACGCCCCCGTCTACGAGGGCGCCGAGCGCCTGCAGAAGGTGCTCGCCGCCGCGGGGGTGGGTTCGCGGCGTGCCTGTGAGGACCTGATCTTCCGGCGGCGGGTCACCGTCAACGGCCGCGTGGCCCAGCTCGGCGACAAGGCGGACCCGGCGCGCGACGTGATCCACGTGGACGGCGAGCGGCTCCAGGCCGATGTCCGCCTGGTCTACGTGGCGATGAACAAGCCGCGCGGGGTGGTCACCACCATGGCCGACGAGAAGGGCCGCACCGAGCTCGCCGACTTCATCGGCGCGCGGCTGGAGCAGCGGGTCTACCACGTCGGGCGGCTCGACGCCGACAGCGAGGGCCTGCTCCTGCTCACCAACGACGGCACCCTCGCGCACAAGCTCATGCACCCGTCGTACGAGGTGCTCAAGACCTACCTCGCCGAGGTGGCCGGGCCGATCCCGCGCAACCTGGGCAAGCGGCTGACGGCCGGCGTCGAGCTGGAGGACGGGCCGGTGAAGGTCGACTCGTTCAAGGTGGTGGGCACCCTGGGCAAAACCGCCCAGGTGGAGCTGACCCTGCACGAGGGGCGCAAGCACATCGTCCGGCGCCTGATGGCCGAGGTGGGACACCCGGTGTCCCGGCTGGTCCGTACCTCGATCGGTCCGATCAGGCTCGGCGACCTGCGCACCGGGCGGCTGCGCCGGCTGACCAACGCGGAGGTCGCCGCCCTGTTCAAGGCCGTGGGTGACTGACCCCGACGATCGGGGTACGGGTCCCGGTAGGCTTCGACGCGGCCCGCGGTCGCCCTCCGGCGGCACGGCGCGTGGCCGACCCGCGCGGCGCGGGATGATTGACGAGGAAACACAACCGCTCAACGGCGCCGGACAAGCCGGCGACCCGCGAGGTACGGGCTGAGGAGGACAACGGTGGAGGAAAACGTACGGGCCGGGCGCTGCGTGGTCGCTGTGGACGGGCCGTCCGGTTCGGGTAAGTCCACCGTGTCACGGCGGCTCGCGGTCAGCATCGAGGCCCGCTACCTCGACACCGGCGCCATGTACCGGGCGCTCACCTGGGCGGTGCTGCGCTCCGGCGTCGATTTGATCGACACCGAGTCGGTGGCCAAGGTCGCCGGCGAGGCCGACCTGCGCATCGGCACCGACCCCCAGGGGTACGGCGTGACCGTCGACGGCGTCGACGTGGCGAAGGAGATCCGCGGCCCCGAGGTGACCGGCGCGGTCTCCGCCGTGGCCGCCGTGGGCGCGGTACGCGAGCTGCTGGTCGCCCGGCAGCGGCAGATGATCGCCGACGCCGGCCGGATCGTGGTCGAGGGCCGCGACATCGGCTCCGTGGTGGCGCCCGACGCCGACCTGAAGGTCTACCTGACCGCCTCCGAGTCGGCCCGCGCCCAGCGGCGCAGCGCCGAGGACGCCGTGGACGTCGCGGCGACCGCCGCCGACCTGGCCCGCCGCGACAAGCTGGACTCGACCCGCAAGGTCAACCCGCTCCAGCAGGCCCCCGACGCGGTCGTGCTGGACACCACCGAGCTGGGCATCGACGAGGTCGTCGCCCGGCTGCGCGCGCTGCTCACCGATCGGGGTGTGGCATGAGCGAGGATTTCGGCGGTTGGGTGGAGCTGCGCGAGCCGGAGCTCGAGCCCGGTGAGCCGACCGGCCCGCAGCCGGTGGTGGCCGTGGTGGGCCGCCCCAACGTGGGCAAGTCGACGCTGGTCAACCGGATCATCGGCCGCCGCCAGGCGGTCGTCGAGGACATCCCCGGCGTGACCCGGGACCGGGTGCCGTACGACGCGCAGTGGAACGGCCGGGCGTTCACCGTGGTGGACACCGGCGGCTGGGAGCCGGACGCCAAGGACCGGGCCGCGGCCATCGCCGCCCAGGCCGAGACGGCCGTCGTCACCGCCGACGTGGTGCTCTTCGTGGTCGACGCCATGGTCGGCTCGACCGACGTGGACGAGGCCGCCGTGAAGATGCTGCGGCGCAGCGCCAAGCCGGTGATCCTGGTCGCGAACAAGGCCGACAACACCGCCATCGAGATGGAGTCCACTGCGCTCTGGTCGCTCGGCCTCGGTGAGCCGTTCCCGGTCTCCGCGCTGCACGGCCGTGGCTCCGGCGACCTGCTCGACGCCATCATGGCGGCGCTGCCCGAGGCGCCGAAGATCGTGGAGAACCGCCCCCGCGGCCCGCGCCGCGTCGCCCTGGTCGGCCGCCCCAACGTCGGCAAGTCCAGCCTGCTCAACCGCTTCTCCGGCGAGGACCGGGCGGTGGTCGACGCGGTCGCCGGCACCACCGTCGACCCGGTGGACAGCCTCGTGGAGATCGGCGGGGAGACCTGGCAGCTGGTCGACACCGCCGGCCTGCGCAAGCGGGTCGGCAAGGCCAGCGGCACCGAGTACTACGCCAGCCTGCGCACCGCCGCGGCGATCGAGGCGGCCGAGGTGGCCGTGGTGCTGCTCGACTCCAGCGAGGTGATCAGCGAGCAGGACCAGCGCATCCTCACCATGGTGGTGGAGGCCGGTCGGGCTCTGGTCATCGCGTTCAACAAGTGGGACCTGGTCGACGGCGACCGGCGCTACTACCTGGACAAGGAGATCGACCGGGAGCTGCGCCGCATCCCCTGGGCGATCCGGCTGAACCTGTCGGCGAAGACCGGCCGGGCGGTCGACAAACTCGCCCCGGCGCTGCACAAGGCCCTGGCCAGCTGGGAGACCCGCATCCCGACCGCCCAGCTCAACCAGTGGCTCACCGCGCTGGTCCAGGCCACCCCGCACCCGGTGCGCGGCGGCCGGGCCCCGCGCATCCTCTTCGCCACCCAGGCCGGGGTGGCCCCGCCGCGCTTCGTGCTCTTCACCACCGGCCCGCTCGACGCCGGCTACCAGCGGTTCGTGGAGCGCAAGCTCCGCGAGGAGTTCGGCTTCGAGGGCAGCCCGATCGACATCTCGGTCCGCCCCCGCAAGAAGCTCGGCCCGGGCGGCCGGGGCAAGGCCCACGGCTGATCCACCTTACGAGAGAAGCCGCCGGGGACCCCGTCCCCGGCGGCTTCTTTCCTAGGACGCTCCAGGGGGAGTGGCGGTCGGCACGCGGTGGGGCCTGTGCGCGGGTCTGTAGATCTTGCGCTAAGCTGTACCGGCTGCCGCGGGGAATGCCGCGCGGGGGCATCGGGACGTGGCGCAGCTTGGTAGCGCACTTGACTGGGGGTCAAGGGGTCGTCGGTTCGAATCCGGCCGTCCCGACGCAGGTCAGAGGCCATTCGGAATCTTCCGGATGGCCTTTTCTGATCCTGTACAGCAGCGAAGTACTGCAACGGCTCATTGATCGAGGCTCTCGCCGAGCTTCCGCAGGGCCTCCCGGGTCGCCCTGGATGAGACCTGGCTGTAGATCTCCATCGTGATCGAGAAGTCGGCGTGTCTGCTGCCCGCCATGCAGCCGTCAACCATCCGCCGCTCACGGCAGCGCCACATCAGGTCGGGCTGCACAAACCGCTGCTCGGGACGGTTCGCGGCTACGACGGCAAGCAGTAGGACTGGTGCGGTGGAACGCACTGATGCCGCAGATGAAAGCTGTGACGTGCCCGTGCCCGTGCCCGTGCCCGTGCGCGGTGCTGAGGTGAGGTTGAATGGCCCCCGTGCCAAGCATGAGTCGGTCCCGGTACGCCGGCGTTCTCGCACATCACGACGACAAAGTCGTTCTCGTGTACGAGGAGTACCCACGGTGGGGCGGCCCCTACTGGAACATCCCGAGCGGGCGGATCGAGGACCACGAGACGCCGTTTGAGGGCGCCTGCCGAGAGTTGGCCGAGGAGACAGGTCTGGTCGTCGCAACCGCGGACCTCGTTCTTCATGGCACGGCGGCGGTGACCGGAGCAGTCACCGTCAGCCGGGTGTGGAACTTCACCGTCGACGTGGTGGATCCGGCCCTGCACGTCCGCGACCCAGATGGTCTGATTCAGGAGGCCCGCTGGTTCTCCGTCGAAGAAGCAAGCCGCTTGCTTCATGAGTTGCCCTACCGGCCGCTGTCGGAGCCGTCAGTTGCGGTCCTCACCCGTCAGGCTCAGCCGGGCGCCCATTGGGCGTATTCCGATCCGGAAGCGGAGCCAGTTGTCACCTACCCCGACGGGTGAAGGACATTTGCCACGTCCCTGTCCTGCTGATGACCAAGGTGCCCCGACACCTTGCTGGACCGCGGCGACGAGCCCCGCGGACGGACTACAGCGTGTTCGCCTCCCGAACCGTTCTCGATCTCTGTCGTTTACCGGATCTGCCGCGAGTCGCGCGCTCGAGGCGACGCCGGAGCGATCATGTCGAGCATCAACCGAGGCCGTCGTGTCAACCATCAGCCGGAGTCGGACATCCTCGGTGCTGAGCTGTCGGGTCTCAGGACCTGCGTGACATATCAGTCTCGGGACGTGGGTGACACGTCCGGCTAGACGGTCTTGTTACTACCGGCGGGTGAGGATGCGCGTCGGGTGCGTTCGCTGCCGATGGCACCAGGTGATCGCAGGCAAGGGTGCCGCGCGGGATAGACCAAACGCGGCAGGCGGCCCTGGGCTATCGTCCGCGAGTGTCCCTCACCGATGCAGATATCGCCTCCGCGCTGGCTCCAGCCGGCCTCTGCTGAACACCACTGTCTGGGGCAACGGGACAGTGAGCACCATTGTCATCCGACCGGATCGGGCGCGAGCGCGCTGAGAGAACGTGCCTCCGCGTGGGCGGCCTGCCACTGTTGTTCGTGCGGCTCTGAAAGTTTGGCGGAGTGTCACCCAGGTCCTGATACCGATCTGTCACGCAGGTCCCGAGACCGTACACCTCGGTGCTGAGCTGCCGGGCTCCACTTGATGCGTTACGGATCGCTGTCACTTGATCCGTGACACGTCCGGCTAGACGATCTTGTGATTCCTCTGAAGCTGTGGATATTGACACTACGCTTCGGTTTTCGTCGAGAGCCTGCTCTGGGAGGCTTCCGGGGTGGGCAGGGACGTGGATCCGGACGAGCTTGCAGGTTGCGTGGTTGTTGAGGTTGGGGAGCGGCAGGCTTGGCCGTTCATCACCTTTGCCGACGGTGGGAGCGCGCCGTCGCGTGAAGCTCGGCTTTATCTCGACAGCTTGTGGCAGGTTCGGGTGACTACCGGGTCGAGCCGGGCGTTGCCGGCGTCGGCAGATGTGTGCCGGTTGCTCGACCTGAACAGCCTGACGGTGGAGCGGGCTCAGGTCAGCGAGGCAGGTGACCTGGAGGTCTGCTTCGTCGATGGTTCCAACGTGACCGTGTCCGGTGCGGCAACGGCCGACACCGCTGGAGAGCCGTGGTGGTTCACTCCATGGACCTCCCAGGGGTGATGCTGCGGCGAGGCGGCCGTGGAGGTTCGGGTTTGCGGACCTTGAACCGCGCGATCGGCTTGACGGTGGTGCGGGCGACCTCGGTGACGAGTTGGTCGCCGTCGTGGACGCGGAAGGTGGTGTCGGCGGCTTCGACCGTGAGGGTCGCTCCGGCGTGGCGGATGCCGACGTGGATGCGTTGGCCGGCGATGACGAGGGCTCCTCGGCAGCTGACGCGGCGTTCGACTTTCAGCGGCTGAGATGCGGGCCGCGGTGGTGGTCCGGCAGGGCGGGCGTCGCGGATGCGGGCGACCTCGGCCGGTGTCAGGGGATTGGGCAGGCTGCGTAGCAGGACGCCGTTGGCGGTGATCTGCAGCAGTCCGCGGTCGAGTCGGACGGTGACGCGCCTGCCGGCGAAGTGGTAGCCGACGGGGTGTTGCCGGCCGGCGAGGCTGATCAGGCCGGTCGCGTTGACGAGCCGTTCGATCTCGATCGGGGCGCCGGCCTGGGCGGGGCCGGTGGTGATCGGTGGTGGCCCAGCTGGGGCGCCGTCGTCGGCGAGGAGTTGGCGCAGGTGGTCGGGGGTGAGCCGGGACGGGACGGTCTTGAGTCGGACGCCGTCGATGAGCAGGTGGACGACGGTGGTGTCGGCCCAGAGGGTGACCGGCAGTCCGGCTCGGGTGGGGCTGAGCCAGAACTGTTGTCCGCAGACGGTGAGGTTGCCTGAGGCGGGAACGAGGCGGGTGACCTCCACGGCCAGGTCGACGTTGTCGTCGCTCGGCACTGGCACTGCCAGGGCGACGGCTTGCCCGGCGGATGGTGCAGGTGCCGGTGGTGCTGGCAGCGGCCGGCGGGGGGCGGGGATGGTGGTGGCCAGCGTTGGCGGAAGCCGCAGCGGCAGCTGCTCCTCGGCCGGCTGGGCGGTGAACCGGTCGGCCGGGAACGCCATCCCGAGGGACTGGTGGGGTCGTTCAGTGTTGTATTCGTGCCAGAAAGCGTCGATGGCGGCCTGGGCCTCTTCCGGGCTGGCCCAGACTCCGACGTCGTCGAGGAGCTCGCGTTGCAGGGTTTGGTGGAATCGCTCGACCTTGCCGGTGGTGGTGGGTGAGCGGGGTTTGGTCAGCCGGTGGGTGATGGCGTTCTCCCGGCAGATCCGGTCGAACATCACCTCCCCGCCGCCGCGACCGAACCGGGCGGTGAACTGCTTGCCGTTGTCTGTGAGCACCTCCTCAGGCACCCCGAACCGTTGCAGGGCTTCGGCGAAGGCGAGACAGACCGCACGGCCGGTGGCCCGACGGACGACTTGGGCGATGACGCAGAAGCGGGAGTGGTCGTCGACGCCGGTGACGACCTTGGCCTCACCACCGTCAGCGAGTTGGATGCCGCCGACGATGTCCATCTGCCACAGCTCCATCGGCCTGCCGCGTTCCCAGCGCCGGTAGTCCTCTCGTCGGCGCCGACGAGGTGTCGGGTCGATGAGCCCGTGACGGACCAGGACCCGGTAGATGGTGCTCAGCGACGGGACGGGTCCCGGGCAACCGTGGCGGCCCAGCTCGTAGTGCAACCGCCGCTGACCCCACCGGGGATGGTTGCGGCGCAGCTCGCAGATCACCGCCTCCACCTCAGCGGCGGTCTGGGCGGGATGCGCATGCGGTCGGTGCGATCGGTCAGCCAGACCGTCCAAGCCGTGATCGTGATACCAGCCCAACCAGCGGTGCACGGACTGACGTGAGACGCCGAAGCGTTCGGCAACCTCGGTCACGGACAGGCCAGCTTGGACTCCCAGCACCGCGCGGTAACGCTGCTCGGTCACACTCATCTCCACCAGCACTCGGCGGAGTGTCACCCATCAAGTGAAGCCACCGTGTAACGCATCAACCGGAGTCGGACAACCTCGGTGCTGAGCAGGTGTGAGAACTTTCTGTACGAGATCAAGGCGGCCCGCTTCGCAGGCCGCTCGCGCCGCCGAACCTGGGCCGGGCCGATGGCCCGCCGCCGCGCCTCTGGCCTTCGGCCGCCAGCGCGCCGGTGTTAGCCCGCCGGCGGCACGACGTACGACGAAGCCCCGGCCGCCATGGTTGCTGGCAGATCCGGGGCTTCGGTGTTGGTTGGAACAAGGGCAGTGCCTCCGGCGGGGTCCTCGGGCGCTCCGGGATGGTGGCGCCATCCCGACATCCTTCGTCCGGGCAGAGCCGAGCGGGCAGGGCCTGCCCGGTCAAGGTCGTTCAGACAGTGGTGTGCTCCACCTTGACCGGGCAGGCCCTGCCCACCCCACGGGTGTGCGGACGAAGGCCGACGGGATGACTGCAAGGCGCAGCCGGGAAGCCTACTCAGGTCGAGCTGGGCGGTCAGCTAGCAGCGCGACACGCGCCACGAACGGCGGCAGACGAAGGAAAAGGCCAGGTCCGTCGTCCCAACCTCCGTGGTCGGCATGGTGGGCCCCCTTAGTAGAGGCAGACGTCGTAATCGCGTTTAGAAGTCCGACCAGCACACCGCGTAGGTGTAGCCGACTGGATCGATCCATCCGTCCGGGGGTGTGTAACGCGAATAACTAACGAGGATCCACGCGTTTGCGTTGGTTGCCCCGCACCCATTGTAGCGGCCGCCAAGCTTCACACCGGTAGTTTGGCTGCAATCAGCGTACTGACCCCTCTGAACGTAATCAACGATGGTGCTGGAAGTGTCGGGCTGATAGAAAACGGGGATGTTGCTGTAAGCCTTGGCTTCAACCTTGCCGGTCGAACAGGTAGCGAAACTGGAGGCGGCAGCCGGGGCTGCCGTGACTGCCGTGATGGCCACCGTAAGGCTAACGGCCGCGACGGTCAGGGCAATGAGACGACGAATCAACAGTAATCCCCTCGATCATGGTCGATGTTCGCGGAGACTGTACCAACTCAGTCGATCATGTGCTAGGCCGTCCACCCTTACCGAGACGAATCCTGTATTGCACGCTAAGTGGACTTTGCTCGCGAAGCGTCGCGAACCATGGTCGGCCCTAGCAGGCCGACTCCTCGAGCAGTATTCGGAACTGGCTCGATCTCTGGCGGGGTCGGTGAAGATCATCGGGTACAGATCCACTACAACTGAGAGCAACCAACGACGGCGGACGTTGGCAAGTGTCGGCAGGTTCGGTGCTGGTCGCGTCGTCGATCGGTCCGACTGATGACGGCCACTCGCTACTGCGGGTGTAAGGGGTTCAAATCCCCTCAGTCCTCGGGGTGGGCTGCTTGGTCGTGTCTCCTGGATCTTGGCGTCGAGTGCCGAGTCGTCTGAGGATTGCCTCGGCTTTTAGGTGCCATTCCTGGGTGGCATGGGCGAAGACGCCAGCAGGCAAGGACCAAGCGGTGCCTTCGGGCTCGCCGAGCCGGCGTAGTGCTGGAGGTATCGCGTCGATCCAGCCGAAGAGCCCGCGCCGTTTCATCCGTTGTCGGTACAGTGCCCGTCCGGCCTCGGTGTGCCAGTAGCGGTTTGCCTCTGGCAGGGCGCCGATGAGGCCTGCGGCTACCAGGCGGGGTACGGCTTGGATGAACTCGGCCTCGGTCAGGAGGGCGTGGTTGATGCCGTCAGCCTTCGCGATGACCTGGGCGAGGGTGTAGCCATCGTCGGGACCGGTTCCCTCGATCGAGGAAAAGACCCAGGCATCCGAGATGGTCCATTGGCTGGCCATAGTTGCAGGATAGGAGCCGCCCGTAGGGGCTGCGTTTGCCGCGCAGAGGGAGCAGCAGGGGAGTGATGGCTCCGCTGTGGCAGGCCGTCCGGGCCCGTACAGCAACGAAGTACAGCAACCGACCACACCAAGCGGAACCCTGGTGACCACCATCAGGCCTTGGGTCAGCAGTGCGAGCCGAACGGGACGGCGTTGCCGATCTCTGGGGGTCAAGGGGTCGTCGGTTCGAATCCGGCCGTCCCGACGCAGCTCAGAGGGCACATCCAATTTATGGACGTGCCCTCTTGTCGTAGCTGGGTGACTGACTGAGTGACTGTGCCTCAGCGCCGAAGATCCGACCTTGGCGATCGCGCCGCCCAGGAGCACTGGCCGCAGTTGGTGCCGGTAGACGCTCTCGGTGACGGTCGTGCCGGAGTGGCCGCAGAGGTCGCCGATCTGCTCGATGCTCATGCCGCTGTCGGACAGCAGGGACACGAAGCTGTGCCGCAGCTCGCGTGGGGTCCAGTCGCGCGGGTCAAGGCCCGCTCTGGCGACGACCGGGCGGAAGGCCCGAAGCACGTTGTGCCGGTCGAGGGCCGTGCCGGCAGCGGAGGGGAGGACGAGGCGGTCGGCGGCAGGCCGGCTCTGGCGCTCGCGGTGGGTGGTGAGCGCGGTGCCGCACCGGGCCGGCAGGGCCAGGGTGCGACGCGTCGGTGCCGTTGTCGGGTGGAGGGCGGTTAGCTTCTAAGTTGTGAAGACGACGGGTTGGTTCCGGGCGTTGCTTGACAGGGCTACTAGGGATCGCCCCGGAAAGTCCGCTGACGCAGAGCCGTTCGCGCCGGAGTGCATGTCGCTGCTTGAGTTGGCCAGGTTGCTTACTCAGCGGCACAGCGCCAGGGTTGCCAGCGCGTTCGTCGAGGTGGTGACCTTCGCATCGGCTGACGAGATCGTCGCGATGCTGAAGGTGATGCTGGAAGAGGACTGGATGGGTCTGCCTGTCTGGGCGCGGAACCTCGCGTTCCGGTTGGCCTGCCTCCAACGGCCGGAGGATGCCGAGCTGTTGCATGTGGCGGCCAACGATTTGCATGCCTTCGGCCCGGACTGGGACACCATCGCCGCGGAACTTCACCACCGAGCAGACCGACTAGAGGCGAGGCGCGAGGAGAACGCTCCCTGAGTCCTCTGCTGCAATAACCGCGTTCACACCGAAGCGTTCACCGCAGCTCGAACTCGAGCCGCTCGTCGTGGCCGAACTTCTGGTCCTCTGCTTTGGACGACGCGCACGAGGTTGCAGATCCTTTCGAATTTCTGCGCTCCGAGGTTCCTCCTGCTGACCCGCCAGTGTGTCCAGACCACCCTTACCGGGCGGGGGACATCCCTGCTCGACCGGTCGCACCGGGCATCCAGGTTCGAACCGTAGTAGGGGCTCCGTCGAGAGCGCGGCCGAGAAGCCGATGAAGGTCGCCTTCGCTCCGTACCTCGCGGCCATCAATTTCGACGAGCACCTGGCTCAATTCCTTGTCAACCAGCGATCAACGCCGGCAGCCCGATACAGCCCGTCAGTAGGTGCGTATGACGTTGTTGCTGATGGCAGGACTGCGGATCCTAGTCCGCTTCGACGTAGGAGCGGCTCTCCCAGTGATCTGTAACCTCACCTTATGCAGATGCAGCCTGGTCCCGGAGTTGACTCGACTGGAGTCGTTCGGACCAACGCTGTTCCTGTTACGCGTTTGACCCTCGTGACCATGGTCGAGGCCAGTGACTGGGCAGTGGAACTTCCCCGCCCCATACTGCTCCATGCGGGCGAGCAGCTTTGGGTCCGGGGATCGACGATCTGCGTCCGTCATCTGGGTGGAGCCGTGACGGTCTACGAGGGGGAGGGCTTCTGGCTCTGCCGGTAGGGACCGTCTAAAGGCCCGGTAGCCGCAAGCCTCGACGCAAGGAGTTGGGCGCGATCAAGGGTGGGTGACTGACCGGGTGACGACGGGCACGTGCGGGGGATGGCCTTTTCTGATCGTCGAACCTTGGTGCTGTGAGGTCCAGGGGCTGCTCCGCCCGCCGTCGGATGGCAAGCTCGTGTCCCATGATCGATGATGTCGCCAAGGACTGTCTGCTTAGCCGGCTCAGGTCGATACGTCAGGTGCTGATCTGGACGCCAGGTGGGGACGCCGCGGGACGTCTGGATCTCGTGAAGGTTCGCCCGTGAGGGCCGTCATCGTCTCGGCGGCGGTCGCGTTCATCATCTCCCTGTTCGGCACGCCGGTGGCGATCCGCGTCTTCACCGCGCTCAAGGCCGGTCAGCCGATCCGATCCATCGGGCTCGCCAGCAACGAGGGAAAGAAGGGCACGCCCACGATGGGCGGCGTGGTTTTCATCGTGGCGACCGTCTTCGCCTACGTCGCCGGGCATCTCGCCCTGACCACCCTGCCCGACCGCCAGATCGCGCAGGAGGGGCCGACCATGACGGCCCTGGTGCTGCTCGGCCTGTTCGTCTTCTGCGGCGCGGTCGGCTTCTTCGACGACATCCTCAAGGTGCGCCGGCGCAACTCCGACGGACTGTCCGCCAAGGGCAAGCTGCTCGGCCAGGCGATCGTCGGCGCCGGGTTCGGCGTCGCCGCGCTCTACATGCCGAGCACCAACGGCCAGACCGTGGCGAGCGAGCACATCTCGCTCATCCGCGACATGAGCTGGCTGAACGTCGGCAAGGCCGGCGCGGTCGTGGTCATCGTCTTCGTGATCACGGCGATGTCCAACGGGGTGAACCTCACCGACGGCCTCGACGGTCTGGCCACCGGCGCGTCGATCCTGGTGCTCGGCGCGTACGCGCTGATCGGCTTCTGGCAGTACCGGCACTGGTGCGCCGACGACGCGTACGCCCGCGTGAACGACTACTGCTACCAGGTCCGGGATCCCCTGGAGATCGCCATGATCGCGGCGGCTGCGGCCGGCGCCTGCGTGGGCTTCCTGTGGTGGAACACGTCCCCGGCGCGGATCTTCATGGGTGACGTGGGCTCGCTCGGGCTCGGCGCCCTGATCGGCGGGCTCGCGGTGGCAACCCGCACGACGCTACTTTCGATCATGATCGGCGGGCTCTTCGTCATCATCACGACGACCTGGGTGATCCAGATCGTCTCGTTCCGGACCACCGGAAGACGTGTCTTCCGGATGGTGCCGTTGCACCACCACTTCGAGTTGGCCGGATGGAGCGAGGTCAACATCGTGGTCCGGTTCTGGATCGTGGCCGGCGTCTGCGTGGCGGTCGGCCTGGGCCTGTTCTACTCGGATTTCCTGGCGGTCGTCGGATGAAAGCCACGCGACAAGCCTGATCCACAACAGGTCCACCCGGAGCTACGCGGAGCTGACGGCACCGGCCGATTCTCAGATCATCCTCAAGAAATCCCGCCCCGCCGCCCGCTGGCGGCACGGCTGGCGTGTGCTGTCGCCACCGTGTCATCCCCCCTGTTCGGGAGCTTCCATGAGAGACAGACGGACGACCACCTTCTCCGTCCTGCTCGCCGCGGCCCTCGCGGCGACCGTTGCGCCCGCGCCCCACGCGTCCGCGGCCAGCCCCGGCGAGGAGCGCTTCCAGCCGAGTGTCACCTACGACCTGTCGGTGACCGACGCCGAGCGCGACGCGATCCACGCGGAAGTTGAGGCGTTGGCGGGACGCGTCAGCAGCGCGCGGGCGGGGGACGGCACCTACAACCCGCTCACGCTGGTCGGGGCGATGCTGGACGGGTCGAGCTACGACTCCATCTCCCGAGGCGGCACGGCCGCGACGGCGTACCCCTTCCCGGTCAGCAACACCGAAGCCAACCAGAACGAGTACGACCGCAAGGTCGCCAAGCTCGCCTGGGTGGTCAAGCTGGCCACCGACCTGGGTTTCCCGGTGGTCGTCCAACGCCAACCCGACAAGTACGTCTACGCGGAGATCGGTGACCCGGACGCCCCGGAAATGGTCATGGCGTTGAGCCACCTCGACTCGCCGACGGCTTCGGTGTCGCCGGCCCAGCTGGCGCGCTGGCGGGACGCCGACGGCAACCTCGGCACTCCTGGTGCGTACCACTCGCCCTATGTCCAGGACGGCTGGGTCTACGGGGCGGGTATCCAGGACGACAGCGGCCCGACGCTGGCGACGCTGCTCGCGGCCAAGGCGCTGCTCCAGGCGGGGTTGCCCCTCGACCGGCGCATCCGCATCGTCATGGGAATCTATGAGGACGGCGGTCCCGGCACGCCCTCGACGACGAACACCGCCACCTTCCAGTCCATCCCGTACAACTCGAACCCGAGCTTCTACGACAACTGGGCCTACAAGAACCTCAACCGGGAGGAGATCCCGGTTGCGGCCTACACCTCCGACTCGCGGTTCCCGGTCATCGTCGGCAACTCCGGATCGGTGACCCCGTCGGTGTCGATGAGCTTGTCCGCGGACAGCAGCAAGGCCTTCCGGCTGACGGCTGCCACGGCCGGCGTGACCCTGCGCGAAGGCGACCCGACGCTCAAGGACATCGCCTACGGCAGCACCACCCAGATCGCCTCGCGTGCGATCTTCACCCTCGACGTGGCGGGGGCCAGCTCGACCGAGCGGGACCGATTCGTGTCCGCGATCACCGCCGCCGCGACCACGAAGGGTTGGCTCCCGGCCGCTCCCCGCACCACGCCCAAGGTGCGGACCACGATCACTGGCGACTCGCTCACGCTGGAGATCAACACCGATGTGGCGATGGAGATGCCGACCCCGCAGTACGGCAGGAATGCCGTCGTGTGGGGAATGTTCCTGCTCTCGGAGGGACTCGGCGCACTGGGAACCACGGCCGCCGACCTGCAACTGAAGAAGGCCGCCGACGGCATCACCGACCTGTTCTTCCGCGACGGTGTCGAAGGCGAGGCCTATATCGGCAAGTACATGGGCATCCCGGCGAACCTGTTGCGCAACCCGAGCAACGGCACGCCGAACCTGACCTTCGCCCTCATGGGCGGCATCAACTCGGAGACCCCGACGAGCTTCTACACGGACGCCTCCGGCAGCCTCAGCATGCCGATGTATGTGCGCAGCATGCACGTCACCGCGGCTGACTCCGGCCAGGCGACGGCGGCGGTCACGGCCGCCTTCCAGGCGAAGGGGTTCACCATCGGCAACCTCGGCTCGCCCGTCGGCGCCGGGTTGTACGTCACTCACGACAACCCGCTGACGGCTCTGCAGTTCGGGAGCTACCAGGCCTCGATCGACCGCAACCCGGGGGAGTTCGCGGATCCCTATGCCCTCAGGGACGTGGTCTATCCGCAGGGCACGACCGGTGGCACCCTGGCCAGCAGCTTCCGCAACAAGATGACCGCCTTCGGCGCCGTCATCCCGGGTAACGAGCGCTGGTGGCACACGGCCAACGAGCGGATGAAGGTCGACTCGGCGGTGCAGATGACCAAGATCATGGCCGACGGCATGCTGGAGATGGCCCGGTACTCCGGGCCCGCCGGTGCCAAGTTCATGTGGGCGGACATGCCGGGGCTGAACGCCGACCGGGCGGACCTCGACCTGCTCGACGTCACGATCGGCACCTACAAGGACGCGTCGGCCGCTGTCGGCACGAGCCAGTTGGGCAATCGGGCCCTGCTCGGCGCCACCTCGTTCAACATCCCGATGTGGAACGGGCGCGGCAACTCGACCCCGACGGCGTCGGCCTTCGAACTGGGGCACGCCCCGGGAGGGGTATACCTGCCCCTGACCGACACCGAGTACCTGAACTCCACGTACGTGGCGCCGATGCGTCTGGAGTTCAAGGTGGAGCGCCCCGACCACATGTCGGACGCGGCGTGGGCGACGTTCGTCGCCGGGGGCTACGGCGACTTCCAGTTCAACATTCTCGTCGGCGACAAGGTCGTGCCGCTGGCCGTTCCCGCGGGGCAGAGTACGGACAAGTACTTCTCCTCGCGCATGTCGGCCAACAACCCCGACGCCATCTACCTGTCGGTCAACCTCGCGATCACCGATGCGCCGTACACCGGCGTGCAGGCCAAGCTCGCGGATTCCAAGACGGACCTGTACAAGGTCAATCCGACGTACCTGGCCTCCAACCCGGATCCGTTCCCCGGGCGCGGGGCCGTCGAACAGCGGGGCTTCTTCGTGTTCGGTGATGGCCAGAAGAACGCGGAATTCTCGTCGCCCGACGCGGTCTACGTGACGGTCGCCAACGCGGTCGTCGATGCGAAGCCGTCGGCGGTGGTGAAGAAGCTGAACGGCCACACGAACGAGTTGACCATCACGGTGAAGCAGACCCACATCGACGGCAGCGAGTCTCCGGTGACGGCCACGTTCACGATCAACAACAACGCTGCCGGCACCTACACCGTCGGCGACTACAAGGTGTACGTCGATACCAAGGGCAACACCCAGGTTCGGTCGATCTCCATCGTGTGAACCGGAAGTTCAGCGCGCGCACGAGGGGGCATGCGCGGTGGCAGGAAGCCTCGACTCGGGGTCAGCGGCCGCCGGGGTACGAGGCACAGTGACAACGGAGTGGAGCCATTGCCGTCGGCAGTGGTTCCACTCCGTTGCGCGCCAAGGGGCGTGGCTGTTCACGTGGGTTGCTGCGCTTCCCGCGCTAGCCGGGTTTGATGGTGGCGAGTTGGACAAGCAGTTGAACCAGCCGGTAGGCGTCGGGGAAGTCCGCGGCGTGGAAGGCGACCGTTCGGCCGCCGCCGACCCGGGTCACACCCGGCACCAGAACTGCGAGGTCGACCATGTAAGGGCCGTACAGGTCGACCTCGACGTCCAACGGCCCGGCCATCTTCGGCGGGGGGATCAATGCGCGCCGGGCGATTGCATCGGCGGCAGCGCGGCGCAGCCGCTCCCGTGCCTCCTGCGGGTGCAGGGCCACTGCGGCCGCCTGGCCAAGGGTCTGCTTGACGGCGACGGTGACCGCCGAGGGCACCAGCTCACTGAATTCCGCGCAGGCGGCGTCGTCCCCGCTGAGCAGGACAACCGGCGCGTCCAGGTGCCCCGCCATGGCGGCGTTGAGGCCGATCTCGCCCAGCGACCGTCCGGCCACCCGCACGTCGAGGATGGCGTCACTCATCGTGTGCGCCAGCACGGCAGGCCCGGCGCCGGCCCGAGCGTGATAGCCGATGAACATGACGGCATCCGTCTGCTCGTCCAGCCCGGCGAGCATGCCCAGCGGGCGGGGTTTGCCTCGCACCAGGTGAGCACGCCGGTCGAGGTCCTCCGGCAGGAGGTTCCGAAACGGTCCATGTGCGTCGGCGACCCACACGACGGCGTCGGGTTCGGCGTCGAGAACGCCGGCAATCACCGCGTTTGCCTCGGCCGTCATCAGGGCCCGGCCGCGCTCGTAGTCGTACCGATCCGGATTCGTCTCAGTGGGATGCACGATCCCCGAGATGCCTTCCATGTCTACCGAGATCAGAACCTTCATGGAACGATGACCCTACGCGCTCCTGGCACAAGGGTCGATCTCGCGAAGCGCAGGCGCGATGGTCGATTGCCAGGAGACGAATGCCGTGTGCAACAGCCCTGACCAGGGTCTCCGCTGGTCAGGGCTGTTGCTTTCCCCGACGACCCCGACGACCCCGACGATCCCGACGACCCCGACGACCCCGACGACCCGGACGGGCCAGCCGGCGGGCGGCGTAGAGCAGCGCGCTTCCGGCGAAGAGCGCTCCGCTGACCGCCAGCCACCGGCCCAGCATTGCGCGAGGCGCCAGGCCGGTCGCCGCCAGGTAGGTGCCGTCCCCGAGCCCGAGGATGCCGGGCAGGTAGATCAGGAACAGCAGGCCGGCCCCGAGCGCCGGCACCCGGACGTGGTTGAGCGCCGACGGGACGCGGCCCCGGCCGAGGGCACGGCGCAGTACCCGGTCGACTGACGCGTACACCGGGAAGAGGATCAGGTCGTGCGCGATGACCGCGCCGAGGAACCAGAGCAGGATCCGGCCGGCCGACGCCTCACCGGCGAGCCGCAGCGCGATCCAGCCGGTGATCGCGAAGCATCCGGCCAGGAGCAGCAGGTGCCAGGGCGCGGCGCCGTAGGCGCGCCGGAACTCAGCCATGGAACACGATCTCCGCCACCCACTTGGTGCAGTGCACGCCGGGCAGCGCCGGCACGATGATCCGCGCCGGGTAGCCGTGGTCGAGGCTCAGGTCGACGCCGTTGACCCGCAGGGCGAGCAGCGCGTCCGGGTCGGTCACCTGACCGTCGTGCAGGGCGGCCTCGCGGAACAGGCCGGCGCGCTCCAGCGACCGGACCCGGGCGGTGGCCGGGTCGGCCGACCCGACCAGGGCGGCCAGGTCGCGCAACCGGACCCCCGTCCAGGTCTGCGTGGTGGACCAGCCCTCCACGCAGGCGATCGGCAGCACCGCGGTGTGCTGCGCCAGGGCGAGCAACCGGTCCCGGCCCAGGGCCACCGTGCGGTTTCCCGCGCGCAGCGTGAGCCGCCAGCCCGGCCCGGTCTGCTCCGGGGTCACCCCGGCCGCGGCGGCGCTGCGGTTGACCGGGAAGCCGGTCGGTCCGTCGCCGATCCGCCGGCCGCGGGGCAGCAGCAGCGCGGTGCCACGTAGCGCGTCGACGCTCTGCCCGACGGTCAGCGCCGCCAGCAGCAGCGCGCCGCCGCCGACCAGGGCGAGCACGCCCCGCCGGCTCATCGTGGCCGGCCCGGGGCGCCGCGCCACCAGGCCGTCGGGGTCCGCCGGTTCCGGCCGCGTCCGCTCCACCGGGGTACGCGTGAAGCCCGGCCCGCGCAGCGCGGTGACCATCCGGGGCAACTTGATCGCCACGTGGGCGACCAGCGCGGCCGTGAAGATCCACGCGCCGTACCAGTGCGCGGTGTAGAAGTCGAAGCCGAACAGGTACGCGTACTGGATGTTCAGCAGTCCGGTGGCCGTCTGGAAGAGGATGCCGCCGACCAGCAGCACCAGCGACAGCCGTTCCAGCAGTTGGGCGGTCGAGCGGGCCGGCGGCCAGTCGAAGAGTTTGGGCACCACCGACCAGAGCTTGCCCAGCACCACCGGCACCAGCACGATCCCGAGCGTCACGTGCAGCCCCTGGGTGAGGCGGAACAGCCAGGCGGGCCGGGTCGGCCAGTCGAACACGGGCGGGTGGAGCCAGCCCACGTCCCGGGGGAACGCCTGGTCGAGGCGGGGCCCGTAGGCGATCCAGTCGAGCAGCCCCGTCACGATCACCAGGGGGAGGGTGGCCAGCAGCACGGCGCCGAGCACCGAGGTGAGCCACGGCCCGCGGACCGGGCTGCGCCAGGCCCGGTCGGCGGCGTCGACGCCGGGCGGCCGGTGCCGGGCCAGCCCGGCCCACAGGGCGGCCGGCGCGGCCGACGGCGCGTCGTCCGGTGGCGGTGGGCTGGCGGGCACGTCTCCTCCTGGTCGGCGGTCGGGCCCCACCCGTTCGCCGGTGGCACCCTCACCAGGACGCTAGACGCCGTGACCGCCCGTCATTCCGTTTCGCCGCATTACCGAACCCTTACCGCCGTCCCTTACGGATCGCTGACGTCCGTCGGGAACCGCCGGACCGGGGCCGCCCGGTGCCCTAGCCTGGCCGCATGCGGGTACTGGTCACCGGCGCCGCCGGCTTCATCGGATCGCAGATCGCCGACCTGCTGGCCGCTGAGGGCCACGAGCCGGTGTGCCTGGACGCGCTGCTGCCCCAGGCGCACGGCGGCGCGCTGCCGGAGTGGTCCCGGCCGCACGACCCGGTGATCGGTGACGTCCGCGACGCCGCGCTGCTGGACCGGCTGCTGTCCGGGGTGGACGCGGTCTGCCACCAGGCGGCGATGGTCGGGCACGGGCTGGACCCGTCGGACGCTCCGGACTACGCCGCCCACAACGACCACGGCACGGCCGTGCTGCTCGCGGCCATGCACCGGGCCGGGGTGTCGCGGCTGGTGCTGGCCAGCTCGATGGTGGTCTACGGCGAGGGGCGCTACACCTGTGCCCTCCATGGGGTGGTCCGCCCGGCCCCGCGCCGGACCGCCGACCTGGCCGCCGGCCGGTACGACCCGACGTGTCCGGCCTGCGGCGGCACCCTCGACCCGGCCCTGGTCCCCGAGGACGCCCCGCTGGAGCCGCGCAGCACGTACGCGGCCAGCAAGCTCGCTCAGGAGCACTACGCGGCGGCCTGGGCCCGGCAGACCGGGGGCGGGGTGTGGGCGCTGCGGTACCACAACGTGTACGGCCCCCGGATGCCCCGCGACACCCCGTACGCGGGGGTGGCCTCGCTGTTCCGCTCGGCGCTCGCCGACGGCCGGCCGCCCCGGGTGTACGAGGACGGCCGGCAGCGCCGGGACTTCGTGCACGTCACCGACGTGGCCCGGGCCAACCTGCTGGCGCTCACCGCGCCCACGCCGGACGGCCTGGTCCCGGTGAACGTCTGCTCCGGCGAGCCGCACACCGTCGGTGACCTGGCCGCCGCGCTGGCCCGGGCGATGGGCGGCCCCGAGCCGGAGGTGGTCGGGGGAGCCCGGGCGGCCGACGTGCGGCACGTGGTGGCCGACCCGTCCCGAGCCCGCGACCTGCTCGGCTACACCGCGGAGGTCGGCTTCGCCGACGGCGTGACCGCCTTCGCCACCGACCCCCTCCGCGAGCCCGCCGCCCTGGCCGCCTGAACCGACGGTCCTCGTCGATCATGAGGTTGACGGCACGATCTGCCTGATCTGTCGCGGCCAACTTCATGATCACCCGGGGAGATTCCTGGAGATCACGGAACGGGACGTCGCCAAGGGCTTTAGCGGTGGGGTCAGGAGACCGTGAACAGCAGGTGGTTGACGGCTAGTGCGGTGAGCGCCTGGGCCAGCAGCCACCAGCGCCGGGTCGGCGGTGGCAGGTGCGCCACGGCCACCAGGAGCCAGACCGCGAACGGCAACCAGATCCGCTCCACCTCGGCCTTGCTCATCCCGGACAGGTCGGCGGCGGCCACCGCCAGTGCGGCGGCGGCGGGCAGCAGCACGGCCGGCCCGAGCGCGAGCACCCGGGCCCGCCACCGCCGACCGAGCCGGGCGGCACCGCTGCGGCCGACGGCAGCGCCGGCCCGGGCCGCGCCGCGCAGCCCCACGCCCGGCCGGTCGAGCACCCGGTCACCGGCCGGGCCGTCCGGCGGGGAGCCGGCGGACCGCCATACGGCCGGGGCGGCGAGCACCGCGCGGCGCAGCGCCGGACCGAGCACCGGCCCGGCGGAGAGCAGCAGCGCCGCCAGGTTCGCCCAGACCCAGTACGCGTACGGGCGATCGGCGGCCCAGCCCTGGTAGTACCGCTCGACCACCCGGTCGTACCCCTCCCACCAGCGGAAGCCGGCCAGGACGAACAGCGCGGTCACCGCGACGACGCCGGCCGTCGCGGCGAGCAGCGCGGACCGGCGCCGGTCGGGGCGCAGCGCCAGCACGGCCAGCGCCAGGACGCCGACCAGCACGAACCCGTACGACAGGTGCAGCGCGAAGCCCAGCAGCAGCCCGCCGGCCAGCGCGGCCAGGGGCCCGCGTACCGCCAGCAGCGCCAGGCCGGCGGCGACCACGCCGGTGAACACGGCGTCGCCGGAGGCGCCCAGCCAGACCGCGCCGGGGAGCAGCACGAGGAACGGCAGCACGGCCCGGGCCGCCTCGGCGGCGCCCAGCGCGCGCAGGGTGACCGGCACCGAGACCGCGGCCGTCGCGCCGACCAGCACGCAGCAGAGCGCCGCGGCGGTGCCGCCGCCCAGGCCGATCCGGTCCAGCCAGACGAAGACCAGCAGCGCGCCCGGCGGGTGTCCGGCGGTGTGGGTGGACCAGGAGTCGGGCTGGAAGTCGAGGATCCGGTCGGTGAATCCGGCGAGCATCGCGGGGATGTCGGTGACGCCGGGCACCTCGTGCAGGTACTCCGCCTGCACGGTGAGCCGCCGGGCCAGCCCGGCCGACCAGCCGTCCACCAGGGCCAGCGACAGCGTCCAGGCCACCGCGGCCAGCCAACCGGCCGCGAGCAGCGGGCCCCAGCGGGCGGTCCGCGCCCAGTGCAGGCCCGGCCCGAGCACGACCACCGCGACCAGCACGGCCAGCGGGGTGCCGACACCGGCGTGCGGCCGCCAGGTGGCGTAGAGCGGCGCGGCGTCCGCGTGCAGCCCGCCGCCGCGCCGGTTGAGCAGCAGCCCGACCGTGACCGCCGCGGCCAGCAGCACCGCCTCGACGGCCAGCGCGATCAGGTCACCGCGGCGCCCGGGGGCGGTCCGCCGGGGGCCGGGAACGCGGGGCAGGGTGGCTGCGGCTCTCATGACGACCGGACGGTACGGCCCGGCGGCGGCCCGCGGCAGCCGATCCGCCGGCTCGTCACCGGATGGTAAGAAATCCCTGCTCGGTAAGGGTTCCGTAAGCACGATCGGGGCCTGGCGTGGCGCGGACCGGCCTAGCGTCGGCGGCATGCCGACACAGATCGACGTGGTGCTGCCGTGCCTCGACGAGGCCGCCGCCCTGCCCGGCGTGCTGACCGCGCTGCCGCCCGGCTACCGGGCGATCGTGGTGGACAACGGGTCCCGGGACGGCTCGCCGGAGGTGGCCGCCCGGCACGGCGCGCGGGTGGTGCGGGAGCCCCGCCGGGGCTATGGGGCGGCCGTGCACACCGGCCTGGAACACGCCGAGACCGAGCTGGTCTGCGTGCTCGACGCCGACGGCTCCTTCGACCCGGGGGAGCTGCCCGCCCTGGTCGCCCCCGTGGCGGCCGGCACCGCCGACCTGGCGGTGGGCCGGCGGCGGCCGGTGTCCGCCGGGGTCTGGCCCTGGCACGCCCGGGCCGGCACGGCGCTGGTCGCGGCGCTGCTGCGGCAGCGGGGGGTGCCGCTGCGCGACCTGAGCCCGATCCGGGTGGCCCGACGGGACGCCCTGCTCGCCCTCGGGGTCACCGATCGCGCCTTCGGCTACCCGCTGGAGCTGATGATCCGCGCCGCCGCGGCCGGCTGGCGCATCCACGAGCGCGACGTCCGCTACGCCCCGCGCGCCGCCGGCACCCGGTCGAAGGTCTCCGGCTCGGTCCGCGGCACCGTCCGCGCCACCCGGGACTTCCTCACCGTGCTCCGCACCGTGGACGGCCCGCGATGACCGTCCTGCTGGTGATGGCGAAGGCGCCCGTGGCCGGCATGGTCAAGACCCGCCTCTGCCCGCCCGCCGAGCCCGCGCAGGCGGCGCGGATCGCCGCGGCCGCGCTGCGCGACACCCTCGACGCCGTCGCCGCCACCCCGGGTGTCGTCCCGGTGCTGGCCCTGGCCGGCCGGCTCGCCGCCGCCGAGGACGGGCCGGACCTGGCCGCCCTGGTCGCCGGCTGGCCGGTGCTGCCGCAGCGCGGCGACGATCTCGCCGACCGGCTCGCGCACGCGCACGCCGACGTGGCCGACGCGTACCCGGGGCGGCCCGTGCTCCAGATCGGCATGGACACCCCGCAGCTCACCGCGGCGCGGCTGGCCGCCGCCGTACGCCGGCTCGGCGCGACCGGAACCGACGCGGTGCTCGGCCCGGCCGCGGACGGCGGCTGGTGGGCGCTGGGGCTGCGCGACCCCCGGCGGGCGGCGGCCCTGCGCGGGGTGCCGATGTCCACCCCGGACACCGGGCGGCGTACCCGGGAGGCGCTGGCCGGGTGCGGACTGCGGATCGGGACGCTGCCGGTGCTGCGGGACGTGGACGACTGGACCGACGCGCTCGCCGTTGCCGCCCTGGTCCCCACGGGCCGCTTCGCCCGGGAGGTGGCCGCCACGGGGCGGGCCCGGCCGGTTCGGGAACCGGGACGGCACGTCGTCGGGGGCCGGCGGTGAGCGTCGACGGGTTCGCCACCGCGCTGCGGCACCGGGACGCCACCGCGCACTGGCTGGTGCACGCCGACGGGTCGCGCCGCCGGTTGCCGGTGGAGCGGTGGCACGGGCCGGCCGAGCCGGCGACCGCCGCCGTGGTGTCCCGCTGCGCCGGCCCGACGCTGGACCTGGGCTGCGGGCCGGGCCGGCTCACCGTGGCGTTGACGCGGGCCGGGCTGGTCACCGTGGGAGTCGACGTCTCGGCGCGTGCGGTGGCGCTGACCCGGAGCCTGGGCGTGGTCTCGGTCCAGGCCGACCTGTTCGACCCGCTGCCCGCCGAGGGCCGGTGGCGGCACGTCGTGCTGCTGGACGGCAACATCGGCATCGGCGGTGACCCGGGCCGGCTGCTGCGCCGGTGCCGGGAGCTGCTCCACGCCGACGGGACCGTCCTGGTCGAGCTGGACCCGCCCGGCAGCGGCAGCTGGCAGGGCCGGGTGCGGGTGGTGTCGGGGCGGTACCGGGGGCCGAGTTTCGGCTGGGCCCGGCTGGACACCCGGGCGGTGCACGAGACGGCCGCGGCGGCGGGCCTCGCGGTCCGCGAGGTGTTCCAGGCCGACGACCGCTGGTTCGCCGAGCTGGTCCGGCGGTAGACCGCAGCCGCCGGCCGGTGGTCAGGCCGTAGGCCGGAGCCGCCGGCTGCTCAGCTCAGGCGGCCAGCGGCAGCCGGACGACGAAGCGGCAGCCGTCGGCGACGTTGCCCACCTCGACCCGGCCGCCGTGCGCCTCGACGAGGCCGCGCACGATCGCCAACCCCAGCCCGCCGGAGCCCTCCACGCCGCCGCTGTCGCGCGGGGGAGTGCGGGCCCGTTCCCCCCGGAACGCCACGTCGAACACCCGGGGCAGGTCGCGCTCCGGGATCCCACCGCAGGTGTCCGCCACGGCCAACCAGGCGGTGTCCGCGTCCCGGCCGGCGTCCACCCGGACGGTGCCGTCCTCCGGCGTGTAGCGGATCGCGTTGAGCAGCAGGTTCCCCACCACCCGGGCCAGCTCCGGCTCGCTCGCGGTCACCGTCGGCCAGCCGGACTCGGGGGCGAGCAGCCGGATCCGGCGCGCGGCGGCCAGTGGCGCGCTGCCGGCCAGCGCGTCGGACACCACGTCGCCGAGCGGCACCGCGGACAGCGACAACCGCAGCGCGCCGGCGTTGATCCGGGAGAGCTCGAACAGGTCGTCGACGAGCCGGGTCATCCGGTCGGTCTCCACCCGGATCCGGCGGTGGTACTCGGCGACCGTCGCGTGATCGCCCACCACCCCGTCCTCCAGCGCCTCGGCCATCGCCCGCAGCCCGGCGAGCGGGGTGCGCAGGTCGTGGGAGACCCAGGCGACCAGGTCCCGCCGCCCCTTCTCGATCCGGCGTTCCCGCTCCCGCGCCTGGTCGGCCCAGACCGCCGCGGCGGCCAGCCGGCGGCCGAACAGCCAGCCGACCGCGAGGCTCACCACCGCGGCGGCGGAGAGCGTGGTCAGCACCACCTCGAGGTCGTGCGGGGAGAGGAACATCGCCTCGGCGACCACCGCCACCCCGGCCGCCACGGCGCCGACCGTCATGGCGAGCAGCACGGAGATGTGCACGGTGATCGACCGGCCGCGCAGCAGCCGCAGCGCCACCGCGCCGGCCAGCCCGACGGCGAGCGCCGCGACCAGCGCCGCCCCGAAAATCAGCGCCAGGTCACGCATCGGCCGGCTCGTACCGGTAGCCGACGCCCCAGACCGTGACGATCCGGCGGGGATCGGCCGGGTCGGTTTCGATCTTCTCCCGGAGCCGCCGCACGTGGACGGTCACCGTCGACTGGTCGCCGAAGCTCCACCCCCAGACCCGCTCCAGCAGCTCGGCCCGGCGGAACGCCCGCGCGGGATGCCGCATGAGGTGCACGAGCAGGTCGAACTCGCGCAGCGTCAGGGTCAGCTCCCGGCCGTGCAGCCGGGCCACCCGGGGGCCTGTCGCCACCTCCAGGCCGCCGTCGGCGAGCAGTTCCGGGGGTACGCCGGCCGGGTCGCCACCGGCGCGGCGCAGCACCGAGCGGACCCGCAGCACCAGCTCGCGGGGCGAGAACGGCTTGCTCAGGTAGTCGTCCGCGCCCAGTTGCAGGCCGAGGATCCGGTCGGCCTCGTCGCCACGGGCGGTGAGCATGACGATGGGTACGCCGTCGGGCCGCTCCCGCAGCCGCCGGCAGACCTCCAGCCCGTCGAGCACGGGGAGCATCAGGTCGAGCACCACGAGGTGCGGCGGGTGCCGGGCCACGGCGGCCAGCGCCCCGGCCCCGTCCCCGACGTGCGCGACCTCGTAGCCGGCGTGCTCCAGGTAGCGGCAGACCACGTCGGCGACCGTGCGGTCGTCGTCGACCACCAGCACCCGCTGCGCCACGTGCACCTCCCCGTACCCGAGGGGCCAGCGTAGCCACGGGTGGGTGGCCGATCCATTGCCGAGTTCTTACGGCGGTGGGCGGCGGGTCGGGCCGCCGGCGGGTCCCTCCTCGACGTACGTCCGGCTACGGTGACGGGAGACACACGCCGGCGGCCCCGCACGCACGACCGACGAGCCCGCCGGCGGGCGGTCTCCGCCACGTTCGAGGTCCGCCACGGGAGGACGCATGAGCAGCACCGCGGAACGCGGCCCGGTGAAGGCCGCCATCACCGTGTCACTGGACGGCTACGTCACCGGTCCCGACGACCACGCGGGCCAGGGGCTCGGCGTCGGCGGCGAGCGGCTCCACTACTGGGTGATGGGCGGCCCGTGGACCTACGAGTCGGAGCGCGAACCCGGCGCCGGCATGAGCGACGAGGACCGGGCCTACTTCGACACGCTGCTCGCGGGGACGGGCGCCGGCCTGTGCGGCCGGGGCATGTACGACAGCGCGGGCGGCTGGGGCGGCCGGAACCCGTTCCAGGGAACCCTGGTCGTGCTGACCCACCGCACCGCGGACCAGCCCGACCCGAGCAGCGGGTTCCTCATGGTCGACGGGTTCGACGAGGCGCTGGCGGCGGCCCGGCGGGCGGCCGGCGACGGCGCTGTCGCCATCGGCGGCGGGGCGGACGTCATCCGGCAGGCGCTCACGGCCGGGGTCGTCGACGAGCTCGGCGTCACCACCGCTCCGGTCGTCCTGGGCCGGGGGAAGCGGCTCTTCGAGGGCTTCGACCGCGATCTCGACCTGAAGATCCTCTCGGTCCACCACTCGCCGTACGCCGTTCACGTGCGGTACGCCGTCCTGCGGTGAGCCCCTGGTGGCGCGGCGTTCAGGGGCGTGCCGCGAGGCCGCGCAGGCCGACGAGTCCGGGCACCGGGACGCGGCCGAGTTCCCGGCCGCTGGCGGCGTCGTGCCAGCTCACCGCGTCCCGCTGGCCCAGATAGAGGCGGCTGCCGTCAGGGCTGGCCACCAGGCCGGAGACCGGCTCGCGCGCCTGCCAGTCCACCGTGCCGGTCAGGCGGCTGAGATCCAGGGCCCGGACCGCCGTGCCGGCGGCGAGGAAGAGGCGGTCGGAGCCGGCGGTGGCGTGGGCGGCGCCGGCGCCGCGGGCCAGCGGCACCGTCCGGCGTACCGTCAGGTCCTCGGTGGAGATGTCCGCGACGGTGCCCGACGAGATGTCGGCGACGAGGAGCCGACCGCCGTCGGGGCTGATCGCCATGGTGTGGCCGGCCGCGGTCGCCTCGCCGAACGGGTGCGGCAGATCGATGCAGTACGCCCACCACTGCGCCAGGTGCAACGTGTGGACGAACGCGTGCGCGTTGCCGGGCCGTCCGCTCACGAGGTCCCGGGTGTGCTGGTGGCCGGGCTGGTGGGTGTAGAGCGTGTAGAGGACGGTGCGGTCCGGTGCGAGCACCGCCTGGCGGCCGTCGCCGCGCATCTCCTCCTCGGCGCCGGGTGGCACCGGCTGCTTGTCGCGGGTGGCCAGCGGGCCGGGCTGGCCGGTGGCCAGGTCGACGACCCGCACCCGGTAGCGGTCCGGCGCGGCCGCCGGGAGCCATTCGAGGACGAACAGCCCGGTGCGGTCGGCGGTGAACGCCTCCGGAACGAAGTTGCCCGGCAGGTCGAGGCGGTGGCGCAGCCCGTTGACGTCGGCGACCAGCACCGGCGTCACCTCCCGCCCGGCGGGCCGGCCGCCGTTCACCGTCGCCGTGGTCGTGGTGAGCGCCACGCCCGTCCCCTCGGCGGAGACCACCTGGGGCAGCCAGCGTCCGGGTAGCGCCGTCCTCGCCGAGGCGCGGCCGGTCGTGGTGTCGATCCGCCAGCAGGCGGTGTCGGGGCCCGCGGGGGCGGTCGCGAAGATCCAGGCGCCGTCCGCGCTGGCGACGGCGCGGGGGATCGTCCGCCGGTCGGCTCCGCGCAGGAGAACCTGTCCCGCGTCGACCTGGACGAGCAGCGGATCGGGGACGGTGACGGTCGGGGCGGAGGTCCTGGCGCGGGTCGGCTCGCAGCCGGCCAGTGCGGCGGCGCCGGCACCGGCGAGCAGGGTCAGGACGCCGCGGCGGGAGATGGTGACGGTCATGCCGAGGTGACACCCTCGAAGCCGTCGAGGTTCCATCCCGCAGAAGGTGGAACCGTCCGGGCGCGACCGGTGTCATGAGGGTGGTCGAAGGGGAGGTCTCCACTGGACGACGACGAGCTTGTCCGCCGCGCCCGCACCGGTGACCTGGAGGGGTACGAACTCCTGGTCGCCCGGCACACCGCGTCCGCGTACCGGACGGCGGTGCTGCTCGGCGCCGGATCGGACGCGGAGGACGTCATCCAGGAGGCGTTCGTGAAGGGGTTCCGCAGTCTGTCCCGCTACCGCGGCGAGTCGTCCTTCCGGTCGTGGCTGCTCGCGATCGTCGCCAACGAGACCCGCAACCTGCACCGGTCCCGCAGCCGGCGGGACGGGCTGGTCCTGCGTGCGGCGGCGCAGGACGGGCCGGCGGTCGGCGAGGACGTCGCGGTCGGCGGGGTCCTCGCCGCGGAACGCCGGGCCGCGCTGGTGGCGGCGCTGCGCCAGCTGCCGGTCAAGGACCGCGAGGTGATCGTGTGCCGGTTCCTTCTCGACCTGACCGAGGAGGAGACCGTGACGACGCTCGGCTGGCCCAGGGGCACGGTGAAGTCGCGGACGTACCGGGCTCTGGCCAAGCTGCGCGGCCTGCTCGACCGCGAGGAGGTGCGCCGTGGATGACCTCGAACGCGAACTGCGCGACCTCGCCACCTGGCTGGAGACGCCCGAGGTCCCCGACGTGACCGCCCGGGTGCGGGCCCGGCTGGCCGCGCCGGCCCGCCGCCGGCGCCGCTGGCGCTACTGGCTCGCCGCGGCGCTGGCCGCGCTGCTCGTCGCCCTGCTGCCGCCGGGGCGGGCCGCCATCGCCGACGCGGTGACGGGACTGCTGCGCTTCTCGGGGATCGTCATCGAGACCACGCCGGTGCCGGCGCCGCACACCGGCACACCCTCGCCGCTGCCGGAGCAGCGGCCCGCCTCCCTCGTCGAGGCGCAGCGGCACGTCCGCTTCCCGATCCGCGTACCGGTCGAGCTGGGCGAGCCGGAACAGGTGCTGGTCGCCGACCCGGACGGCGCCGGGGCGTACCGGGTGGCGACGCTGCTCTACCGCGGCGGGACCCTGCGCCTCGACGCCTTCGACGGTCAGCTCGATCCGGTCTTCCACAAGCAGATCAGTGGGCCCGGCGTCGAGTGGGTCCAGGTCGACGGCGACTTCGCCGTCTGGATCGGCGGCCCGCACGAGCTGGCGTACGTCGACCGCACCGGCACGGTCCGGGTGGAGACGGCGCGGCTCGCCGCGGCCACGCTGATCTGGGAGGACGCCGGCGTCAGCTACCGGCTGGAAGGTGACCTCCGCCGGGACGAGGCGACCGGGATCGCCGCCTCCCTGGACTAGGCGCCTGTCGCCCCGCGCGACCGCTCGCCCGCCACGGGAGGAACCTGCGCGGCCCGACCGGTGTCCTCAGGACAACGGGGTGCCACCGACCGGCGCCCACCCGGTGCGGAGGTGCGAGATGCGTTCATGGGGCAGGCTCCTGCTGGGGTCGGTGGTGCTGCTGGCCGGTTGCACCACCGCGAGCCGGTCGGCCGCGCCGCCCAGCCCGGCGGCGGTCGCGCCCACCGGCTGTGCCGGGCGGGTGGAGGAGGGCCGGCTGCCCGACTGGGCCGACGCCGGGTTCAGCGGGGACGCCCGCGCCCCGCACGTGTTCGGCGCGAAGGGCGACATCGTGGCCGTGCTGTTCGGCCATCCGCTGACGGTCGACCGGACGGAGGGACCGAACAACAAGATCCTCTGGGTGGCCCGGCCGGCGGCGACCCCGTCGCCCGACCCCGACGCGTCGACCACCCTCGTCATCACCGCCTCCCTGGGCGGCACCACCACCCGGGTGACCCGCACGGTCGCCGGCGGCCCCGGCCCCTCGATCGTCGACCTGCCGCAGGCCGGCTGCTGGCACCTCGACCTCCGCTGGTCCGGGCGCACCGACACCATGGACCTCGTCTACCTCCCCGCGTGACGGCAGCATGGTCTCCGGGCGCTCCGCCTCGCCGGGACCGGCGCATGAACGGGGCGACGGCCGGGTAGTCGGTGGTGATGACCACACCTGAGCAGAGCCGGCAGCAGGAGGACGCGCTGGAGACCGGCGCGGTGTACCAGGACGCCGAGGGGCGCCGCACCAGGGACGCCGGCGCCGGCGCCGCGAACGCGGACAGCGAAGCCGACCGCAACGCCGAGCACCTGAGGCGCGGCGAGGTCGGCCCGGGCGTCCCGGAGGAATAGGCCCGGTCGGCCGCTGGGGCGCGGCCCCGCGGAGTGCGACGATGGCTGTCCACGATGCCGGCATCCGGACGGGGGACGGTCATGACGCGGGACAGCGAACCAGCCGCGCGTCGCCGCCTGCTCGGCGACGCGCCTCTGCACGTCCTCGCCGTCGTGGTCTTCGGGCTGCTCGCCTGGTCCGGGCTGGCCGGGCTGGACCGGGAGGTGGCCGGGTTGGCCGTTCCCTCGTTGATCGTCGGGCTCGCGGGCGTCGTCCGGGCGGTCCTGGCGGTCGCCGGGTTCCGGCCGCCCGCCACCCGTCCGGCCGCGCGGCGGGCGGTCCGGGGGATCCCGGTGCTGATCGCCGTGGTCGCCCTGGCGACCGGGTTCGCCCTTGCCCCGGACGGGATGGACCGGGGCTTCGTCATCGCGGTGGACGCCGTCCTCGCCGGCGCGCTGGCCGCCTACGCGTTCCTGGGCGAACCGCGGCCCGCCGTCGCCGGGACCCGCTGACACCCGGACCGGCCGGCCCGGCGCCGCGCGGGACGCGCCCGGTGGTCATTCCGTCTTCGGCGGGGTGGGCGGGACGGCCAGGGCGATGGTGAGGGCGAGCACCGTGGCCGGTTCGTGGAGCCGGTCGCCGTACAGCTCGCGGAGTTTGCCCATCCGGTAGCGGACGGTCTGCGGGTGCACGAACAGGTCGGCGGCCACGTCGTCGCGGCGGCCCTGGTGCAGCAGCCAGGAGCGCAGCGTCTCGGCGAGCCGGTGCGCGGTGGCCGGCGGCAGGTCGGCCAGCGGCGCGAGGGCCTGGGCGCGCAGGTCGGCCAGCCCCTCCGGGTCCATGCTGAGCAGCAGTTCGGCCAGGTGGTGCTCGGTGTCGACCGGCCCGGCGTCCGGTTCGCCGAGGCCGAGGGCGAGCGCCCGGGTGGCCCGCTGGTAGGAGGCGGCGACCCGGTGCCACGGCCGGGCCGGCCCGAGCACCGCCCCGTGCCCGTGCAGCAGGCGGGTGAGCTGGCGCCGCCGGGCGCCGTGGGTGTCCGGCACCAGCAGGACGGCCAGTTCCTCGGCCGGGTCCATGCCGGGCAGGTCCTCGCCGCTCTCCAGGGTGTGCGGGCCGAGCAGGGCGAGCACCGCGCGCAGGTTGCGGCGGGGCAGGAGGACGACGGTGAGGGTCTGCGGCAGCGGCCAATCGGCCCGTTCGGCGCTGCGCCGCAGGATGTCCTCGGGTTCCCCGGCGAGCAGCTGCTGCGTGAGCCGTTCCATGTTGCGGCGGCGGGCCCGGCCGGCGCTGGCCCGCTCGTCGGCGTGCCCGGCCACGCTGGCCGCGGACAGCTCGTCGATGTACGCGAACATCAGCTCGGCGAACTCGGCCACCGTCTCGGCGGACAGCCCGCTGCGCACCGTGGTGGCGGAGACCTCCCGCCACGCCACCCGCGCCCCCACCCGGTATGCGGCCAGCAGCGCGTCCATGCTGCGCCCCGAGCGGGCCTCGCCGCTGCCCAGCGCGTACGCGGCCTCCAGGGCGGGGGCCAGCGGGGTGCTCGGATCGGCCAGCTGTGCCCCGTCGATGAGCTGGAGGAAGGTGCCCAGGGCGATGCGTACCGCGTTCTCGATCTTTTCCCGCATCGTGCCGGTGAGCGCGCCGGAGTAGTCGGGCACCTCGGCGGTGATCGCGGTGACGGTACGCTCGGCGACGACGGGGAGCCGGTCCCGGAGGCGGGCCGACACCCGCGCGTCGAGTTCGAGATGGGCCGCGCGATAGCTCGCGTGGTCGTCCGACATGTTGTTCTCCCCGAACAAGAACCTGCGACCATTTCACCTTTGCCGGTCAAGATGTTATGCGATCACGCAGTCACCCTGGTGATATGACCACAACTGCCCCCCGCCGCTCCCAGAAGGTGACCTTCCGGGACAGACTGTCGCGGCTGGCCGGCGCGGTCACCACCCCGCTGCTGCCCGGCGACTACCTCGACCTCGTGGCGCCGCTGCGGGCCGGCGCCCCGCTGCGCGGCCGGATCGTCGCCGTCCGGCCGGAGACCCGGGACGCGGCGACCGTGGTCATCCAGCCGGGCCGCAGCTGGCGGGGACACCTGCCCGGACAGTACGTGCGCCTCGGCGTGGACGTCGACGGAGTGCGCCAGTGGCGCGCGTACTCGGTCACCTCGACGCCGGGCGCCGCGGACGGCCTGATCTCCGTCACCGTGAAGGCGATCCCGGACGGCAAGGTCAGCAACCACCTGGTCCGCCGGGTGCGGCCCGGCACGATCGTCCAGCTCGACCAGGCGCAGGGCGACTTCGTCGTGCCCGAGGCGACCCCCGGACCGGTCCTCTTCCTCACGGCCGGCAGCGGCATCACCCCGGTCATGGGGATGCTCCGCGCCGGCCTGCACGACCGCGCCGACGTGGTGCTGGTGCACTCGTCGCCGACCCGGGACGACGTCATCTTCGGCCCGGAGCTGCGGGCGCTCGCCGAGGCCGGCGCGCTGCGGCTGGTCGAGCGGCACACCGACACCGACGGCCTGCTCGGCGTCGACGAGCTGGCCGGCCTGGTGCCCGACCACCTCGACCGGCAGGCCTGGGCCTGCGGGCCGATCGGCATGCTCGACGCCGTCGAGGGGTACTGGGAGGCACAGGGGCTCGCCGACCGGCTGCACACCGAACGGTTCCGCCCGACCGTGATCTCGCCGGGGGAGGGCGGCACCGTGACGTTCACCGGGGCCGGCGTGACCGTCGAGGCCGACGGGGCCACCCCGATCCTCGACGCCGGCGAGCGGGCCGGGGTGCTGATGCCGTCCGGCTGCCGGATGGGCATCTGCTTCGGCTGCGTCGTCCCGCTGCGGGAGGGCGCGGTGCGCGACCTGCGCAACGGCGACGTCACCACCGCCGTTCCCGGTGACGGCGTGCTCGTGCAGACCTGCGTGTCGGCGGCCGCCGGTACCTGCGACATCGAACTCTGACAGGAGGCCCTCCGACGTGACAGTGATCCAGAAGAAGGCGGACAACCCGATCGCCCACCTCAGCGCCGAGGACATCGAGATCATCGGCAAGGAGCTGGACGCGATCCGGGACCGGGTGATCGCCGACCGGGGTGAGCGGGACGCCCGCTACATCCGCAAGGTGATCAAGACCCAGCGAACGCTGGAGCTGAGCAGCCGCGCCGTGCTGCTGTTCTCGCTGTTCCCGCCGGCCTGGATCGTCGGCACGGCCGGCCTCTCGGTGGCCAAGATCCTGGACAACATGGAGATCGGGCACAACGTCCTGCACGGGCAGTGGGACTGGATGCGCGACCCGAAGATCCACTCGACCACCTGGGACTGGGACCACGTCTCCCCTCCGGAGCAGTGGAAGCACTCGCACAACGAGCTGCACCACCGCTACACCAACGTGCTCGGCAAGGACAACGACCTCGGCTACGGCATCATGCGGGTCGACGAGGACCAGCCGTGGCACCCGGCGTACCTGGGCCAGCCGTTCTACAACTTCGTGAACGCCTGCTTCTTCGAGTACGGCATCGCCGCGTACGACCTGGAGCTGGGGGAGAACCTCAAGAACGGCCGGCACAAGGACCCGGGGTTCCGGGCCCGCGCCAGGGCGGTCGGCCGCAAGATCCGCCGCCAGGTGCTCAAGGACTACGTGCTGCACCCGCTGCTGTCCGGCCCGTCGTTCCTGTCCACGCTCGCCGCCACGTTCACCGCGAACCTCATCCGCAACCTGTGGAGCCACTCGGTGATCATGTGCGGGCACTTCCCGAACGGCGTGGAGACCTTCGAGAAGACCTCCATCGACGGCGAGACCCGCGGCGAGTGGTACCTGCGGCAGATGCTCGGCTCGGCCAACATCAGCGGCCCCCGGCTGCTGCACATCATGACCGGCAACCTGTCGTTCCAGATCGAGCACCACCTCTTCCCCGACCTGCCGAGCAACCGCTACCAGGAGATCGCCCCGCAGGTCCGGGCCCTGTTCGACCGGTACGGGCTGAAGTACACCACCGGCCCGCTGCCCAAGCAGGTCGCCTCCGCCTGGTGGAAGGTGATCCGGCTGTCGCTGCCCAACCGGCGCGCCGACCGCCGCCGACAGGTGGCCCCGGCCCCGCTGGTCTCCTCCGGCACGGCCTGACCGGCCGCCGCCCACCGGAGAGGTATTCCGGTGGGCGGCGCCACCGCCGATCGGCTACCGTCATGGGCATGGACCTCAGGCGCAGCACCACCGCCGCAGCCGCGCGAGCTTCCCGCTCGCCGGTTGCCGCCGCCTGACCTGCCCCATCCCCGCCGGCGACCGGAAACGGTCCGCCGGCGTCGTCGTGTCACGCCACCGCCCGCGCGGCGGACCGTCCGGTCGTCCCCACCGGAAGGCCCGTGCCATGACACCCGACCAGATCGTCCGCACCTTCGTCGACCACTACCACCGCCGCGGCCACCGGGACGCGCCGGAGAGCTCGCTCGTCCCGTCGCCCGGCGACCCGGTGCTCTTCACCACCTCCGGCATGCACCCGCTCACCCCGTACCTGCTGGGCCGCCCGCACCCCGGCGGCCGGCGGCTGGTCAACGTGCAGCGCTGCCTGCGCACCACCGACCTGGACGAGGTGGGTGACCGCACCCACCTGACCGTCTTCGAGATGCTGGGCTCCTGGTCGCTCGGCGACTACGACATCGCGACCAGCCTGCGCTGGGGCCACGAACTGCTCACCGAGGGCTTCGGCATCGACCCGGGGCGGTTGCACGCCACCGTGTTCGGCGGCGACGACCAGGTCGGCCCGGACGAGACGGCGTTCGCCACCTGGACCGGGCTGGGCGTGCCGGTCGAGACCAACGGCGCGGAGAACTGGTGGTCCAACGGCCCCACCGGCCCGTGCGGGCCCGACTCGGAGATCTTCCTCTGGACCGGGGACGGGCCGCCGGTCGGCACCCCGGGCACCGACGAGCGCTGGATGGAGGTGTGGAACCACGTCCAGATGCGCCACCACCGGCACCCGGACGGCCGGCTGACGCCGCTGCCGACGGCGAGCATCGACACCGGGATGGGCCTGGAACGGCTGGAGATGGTGCTGCGCGGTGGCCGGTCGGCCTTCGAGGGCGCGGGCCTGAGCCCCTGGGTCGGCGCGGTCCGCGGCCGGTGGGACCTGCGCGGCGCGGACCTGCGGGTGGTCGCCGACCACCTGCGCTCCGCGGTGGTCGTGCTCGGCGACGGGGTACGCCCCGGCAACACCGGCCGCGGGTACGTGCTGCGCCGGCTGGTCCGGCGGGCGCTCACCGTGCTGTGGCGCGACGACCCGGCGCGGAGCCTGACCGAGTTGCCGCTGGACGCGTACCGCGACACGCTGCGCCGGTTCCGCCAGGACGCGGACGCCGGCCCGCTGCGCGACCTGCTGCTGGCGGAGGAGCGGCGCTTCCGCGGCCTGCTGGAGCGGGGCCGGCCGCTGGTCGACCGGGTCCGCGCGCGCGGACCGCTGACCGAGCGCGACTACCACTGGCTGCACGACACCCACGGGCTGCCCCGGGACCTGGTCGACGGCCTGCTGGCCGAGGCGGGCTGAGCCGCGCCGGTGGCCGGGGCGGCGCCACGGTGCCAGACTCGGCAGCGGAGACCGCCGCAGCGAGGGATGTGGTCGCATGACCGGGTACGAGGTCCGGCCGGACGTGGAGACGGTGACCCTGCTCGGCGCCCGGGTGACCGTCACCGACGCGACGGCGCTGCTCGCCGCCGCCCAGGACGGGCCGGTGGAGCTGCTGGCCGGCGGCGACTTCCCCGCGCCGGTGCGGGAGGTGCGCTGCACCGTGCGCGCCGACAGCCGGGACGGGCGGCCGGTGCACCGCTTCGAGGCGTACCTGCGGGCGGACCCCGCGCTGCCCGGCGCCGGCCTGCTCGCCCTCGGCCTGGCCGGGCCGGTCGGGCTGCTCGTGGCCCAGCGGCTCGCCGCCCGGGGCGGGGACGGGCCGGCCGCCGCCGTCGGCCGGGTCGCCGCCGAGGCCGGCCGCCGGCTCGGGCTGCGGCCCACGGGGGCCGCCCTCGCCGAGCCGTCGCGTGACCCGGCCGGCCGGGCGGTGCTGCGCACCGCCGAGGAGGCCGGCCTGCGCCCGGAGGTCAGCCACGACGGGCCGACCGTGCGGATACGCGCCGAGGTGCCCAGCGCCGACGTGACGGCGGCGCACCTGACCGCCATGGTCGGCGTGGTGCTCCAGACCGTCCGGGAGCTGGCCGGCGACACCCCGGAGCCGACGCTGCTGCGCGGCCGGTCGTACCCCGTGGGTCACCGCGCGGCCGCGGCGGTGCCGCGCAGCGCGGCGGTGACCCTCGACCAGGTCGGCGGCCTGGCCGAGGTGGTCGCCCGGTTCCGCGAGGTCGCCGTGTCGTTCCGGCACCCGCAGGCGATGGCCCGCTGGGGGGCGCGCCGGCCGCAGGGCATCCTGCTGTACGGGCCACCGGGCACCGGCAAGACCATGCTGGCCCGGGCCCTGGCCAACGAGATCGGCGCGGACTTCGTGGAGATCCGCACCCCGGAGATCCTCGACAAGTTCCTCGGCGGCTCCGAACGCAACATCAAGCGGATCTTCCGGGAGGCGCGCCGCTACCGGCGGCCCACCGTCATGCTCTTCGACGAGTTCGACAGCATCATCAGCTACGCCGGCTCCGGCGGCGACGCGGCCAGCCAGGCGGTGAACGCGGTGGCCGGCATCTTCAAGCAGGAGATGAACACCCTGTTCGAGGAGAACCCGGACGTCATCGTGGTGGCCACCACCAACTTCCCGCAGCGGGTGGACGCCTCGCTGACCCGCTCCGGCCGCTTCGACCTCAAGATCGCCATCCCGGCGCCGGACGAGGCCGGCCGCGCGGAGATCCTCGCCAAGATGATCCGCGAGCTGATCGACAGGCACGAGCGGCCCGGCTTCCGGATGTTCGCCGCCGACGTTGACCCGGCCGCGCTGGCCGCGACCACACCCGGGCTCACCGGAGCCGACCTGCGGGAGGTGCTGCGCCGGGTGCAACTCGCCAAGGCGCTCCGGGAGGCGACGGAGGGTGCGCCGCCGGCCCCGATCAGTCAGGATGACCTCCGAGAGGCCGTCGCCGGGCTGCGCCGCGGCTGACGACGGCCGACGGAAGGAGTCCCGTGTCGTCGTCGTCCACCCTGCTGTCCCGTCGCGATCTGGCGTTCCTGCTCCACGACTGGCTCGACGTCGGCCGGCTGACCGAACGCCCGCGCTACGCCGAGCACTCGCGGGAGACCTTCGACGCCGTGCTGGACCTCGCCGCGCAGGTCGCCGCCGAGCAGTTCGCCCCGCACAACCGGGCCGCCGACGCCAGCGAACCGACCTTCGACGGGCAGCGGGTCCGCACCATCCCGCAGGTGAAGGCCGCCCTCGACGCGTACGCCCACACCGGCCTGCTGGCCGCCACGATGGACGAGTCGGTCGGCGGCATGCAGCTGCCGCACGCCGTGGCCGCCGCCTGTTCCGCCTGGTTCCAGGCCGCCAACGTGGCCACCGCCGCCTACCCGTTCCTCACCCTCGGCAACGCCAACCTGCTGCTCGCCCACGGCAGCGCCGAGCAGATCGACACCTGGGTCCGGCCCATGGTGCAGGGGCGGTTCTTCGGCACCATGTGCCTGTCCGAACCGCAGGCCGGCAGCTCGCTCGCCGACATCACCACCCGGGCCGAGCCGCAGGACGACGGGACGTACCGGCTGGTCGGCACCAAGATGTGGATCTCCGGCGGGGAGCACGACCTGGCCGAGAACATCGTCCACCTGGTGCTCGCCCGCATCCCCGGCGGGCCGCCCGGGGTGAAGGGCATCTCGCTGTTCATCGTGCCGAAGGTGCTCCTCGACGACGACGGCGCGCTCGGGCCCCGCAACGACGTGGTGCTGGTCGGCCTCAACCACAAGCTCGGCTACCGGGGCACCACCAACACGCTGCTGAACTTCGGCGAGGGCGTGCACCGCCCGTACAGGCGGCCCGGGGCGGTCGGCTACCTGGTGGGGGAGCCGCACCAGGGGTTGGCGCAGATGTTCCACATGATGAACGAGGCGCGCATCGGCGTGGGCGCCGGCGCCACCGCGCTCGGCTACACCGCCCACCTGAAGTCCGTGGCGTACGCCCGGCAGCGCCCCCAGGGCCGGCCGGCCGGCGACAAGGATCCCACCGCCCCGCAGGTGCCGATCGTGGCGCACGCCGACGTCCGCCGGATGCTGCTGGCGCAGAAGAGCTACGTGGAGGGCGCGCTCGCCCTGATCCTCTACTGCGGGCGGCTGCTCGACGAGGAGAAGACCGCCCCGGCCGAGGCCGACCGCAGCCGCGCCCACCTGCTGCTGGACCTGCTCACACCGATCGCCAAGAGCTGGCCGTCGCAGTGGTGCCTGGCCGCCAACGACCTGGCCATCCAGGTGCACGGCGGCTACGGCTACACCCGGGACTACGACGTCGAGCAGCACTGGCGGGACAACCGGCTCAACCCCATCCACGAGGGCACCCACGGCATCCAGGCGCTCGACCTGCTGGGCCGAAAGGTCATCATGCGCGACGGCGCCGGCCTGGAACTGCTGCTGGAGACCATCCGAGCCACCGTCACCCGGGCCTGGAAGACCGACGGCGAGGCGGCCGAGCTGGCCGGCCGGCTCGGTGCGGCGGTCGACCGGATCGCCGTGGTCACCCGGCGGCTGCACGGCGCCGGCGATCCCGAGGTGACGTTGGCCAACGCCTCGCTCTACCTGGAGGCCGTCGGGCACGTGGTGATCGCCTGGATGTGGCTGGAGCAGCTGCTCGCCGTGGAGGCGCTGGGCAGCCCGGACGGCCCGGACGCCGACTTCCTCGCCGGCAAGCGCCAGGCCGCCCGGTACTTCTTCCGCTACGAGCTGCCCCGGACCGGGCCGCAGTTCGACCTGCTGGAGAGCCTGGACCGCACCACCCTGGACACCCGGGAGAGCTGGTTCTAAGCCGCCTGGGACTTCCGGCGAGCGAGCAGAGTGGAGTCGTCGACGTCGACCGTCACACCGTCGCGGGTCACCGTCCGGGGGCGCTGCTCGACCACGAGGGCCTCGAAGTCGTCCGGCAGCCCGGGCAGCAGATCCTCGGCGAGGAACATGGCCCGGCGGTGGCTCGCGGTCAGGTGGGTGAACATCTCGTGCGGCGCGTGGCCGACGACCAGCAGGTGCCCGCCGGGTGCGACGGCGCCGGCCAGCCGGCGGGTCACCTCCACCATCCCGCCGTCCGGCGGGTGCAGGAAGTGGCTGGTGACCAGGTCGTAGGACCGGCCGTCCGCCGCGAAGGTCCGCGCGTCGACCTGCCACCAGTCGGTGCGGTCGGCGACGCCGGCCTGCTCGGCGTGCCGGGCCGCGCGGGCCAGGCCGTTGGCGGAGAAGTCGGCGCCGGTGACCCTCCAGCCCTGCCGGGCCAGCCAGATCACGTCGCCGCCCTCGCCGCAGCCGACGTCGAGCGCGGTGCCGGGCGTCAGGCCGGTCACCTCGGCGACGAGCTGAGCGTTGGGGTTGCCGCTCCAGATCTTCTCCGCGCCGGAGTACCGCTCGTCCCAGGCCGGCGGCTCGAAGATGGCGGCCGCGTCCTCCTCGGCGTGCTGGTGTCCGTGTTCACTCATGCGGCGGCTTCCTTCCCCGTCGGGCTCGTGCTGTCCACGCCACCAGCATCCGGAACGCCCTCCGCCGTTGACAAACTTTCTTGCTGTTCCGGCAAATCCGGCCCGCCCCGTGGGCACGCGTTGCGGCCGTCCGAGGTTGTCGGTGCCGGTCGGTAGCGTCCGCGCCGTGAGTGACACCGCCATCAGCCGGCAGGCCGCCCAGGACTACGTCGACCGTCTCGAACGCCGCGACTGGCCCGGGTTGGCGGGCCTGCTCACCGACGACGTGGTCTACGAGATGCCGCAGACCCGGGAGCGCATCCGCGGTCGCGAGGCGTTCCTGCGGTTCAACATCGACTATCCCGGTGACTGGCACCTGCGGGTCCGCCGGCTGGTCGCCGACGGCCGGTTGGCGGCCCTGTGGCTCGACGTCCGGGTGGGCGACGAGCGGCAGGACGCGTGTGTCTGGCTGGAGGTGTCCGAGCAGGGCCTGATCAACCGGATCGTCGACTACTGGCCGGAGCCGTACGAGCCGCCGCAGGGCCGGGAACACCTCGTCGAGCGATGGTGAGCACCGCTGCTCGGCTGCATAGCTGACGCCGACCGTCGTTTCCGAAGCGGTGACGGGGAGAACGCCATCCTCGGCGGCGCTGGGGTTTCGGCCTGCGTGAGAACATGCGTCCATGAGCAGCGATGCCCGACTCGAGGTCAGCGCCCTGGCCATCAACGTCACGATCCCCGAGGGGCTCCGCTGGACCGACACCCGCCGCGGCGAGGAGTTCACGCTGACCACGCTCAACGTCCGGCTCCTGCCGGACGGGCGCCTCGCGGCGAAGGCCTACGGCCGCCCGACCGCCGGTGGCCGCGGCACCTACGTCTCGTTCCCCGTGCCCGAGCGGCCCGAGCTGGTGGCCCTGGTCGACCGGGCTGCCGGCCGCGCCGGCGAGCTGTGGGCGGCGCACCGCGGTCTCGGCTGACCGCTCCGCTCCCGGGGAGCGACATGATCGGATCGGGCCACAGCGGTCGGGCGCGGCCGGGGTCCCCCGGGCCAGTCTTGACGTCGAAGGGAGGCCTCGTGATCTCGGCACTCAACCGGCTCGTCGATGTCGTCGAAGAGCACCTGACCGGGGATTTCGACGTCGTCGGACTGGCCAGGACGCTCGGCACGACCGAATACCACCTGCGCCGGATGTTCTCGTCGCTGGCCGGCATGCCGCTGTCGGAGTACGTGCGCCGGCGCCGCATGACCGTGGCCGCTGCCGACGTCGTTCGCGGCCAGGACGACCTGCTGAGCATCGCGGTCCGGCACGGATACGGCTCGACGGAGGCGTTCGGACGGGCGTTCCGGGCGGTCCACGGTGCCGGACCCGGTGACGTCCGCCGCGACGGAGGCCCCCTTCGCACACAACCGCAGCTCAGGTTCCGCCTGAGCGTCGAAGGGAGCAGACCCATGGACACCCGCATCGTCGACCGCCCCGCGTTCCGGCTCGTCGGACACGCGGTCCGGGTCCCGCTGATCCACCACGGCGTCAACCCGCACATCCAGCGGCACATCACCGGACTGCCGAGGGAGGAGCATCTCCGGCTGAAGAGCCTCGGGGACACCGAGCCGCCGGGCCTCCTGCAGGTCTCCGACGACGTCGACCCGGACGGCGCCGAGGGCAGCGAACTGACCTACCTGCACGGGGTCGCTGTCTCGGCGGACACGTCGGTCCCGGACGACCTCGACGCCATCGAGGTCCCCGCCGGCAGGTGGGCCGTCTTCCGCACCACCGGACCGCACCCGCAGGTCCTGCAGGAAACCTGGGCCGCCACCGCGACCGACTGGTTTCCCTCCAACCCGTGGCGTCTCCGGCCCGGACCCTCGATCGTCACGATCCTCGACCACGCGGACGACTTCAGCACGGCGACCTGCGAACTGTGGCTGCCCGTCGAACCGGCGTGACGATCCCTTCCCGCCGGCACAATCGTCGTTGTCCGACCCGAGCGCGCGGAGGTGGATCGTCATGGCAGTGACCCGGCAGGTCCTGTTCATTCAGGGCGGCGGCGCGGGCGTGCACGACGAGTGGGACGACAAACTGTTCGACAGCCTGAGGCGGGAGCTCGGAGACGGGTACGAGGTCCGCTACCCGCGCATGCCCGACGAGGACGATCCCAGCTACGCCGGGTGGAGCGCGGCGATCCGGCGGGAGATGGCGGCCCTGGACGACGGCGCGGTCGTCGCCGGCCACTCGGTGGGCGCCACGATCCTCGTCGCCGCGCTCGCCGAGCGACCACCGGAGCGGGAACTCGGCGCGATCGTGCTGATCGCCGCGCCGTTCGTCGGTGCGGGCGGTTGGCCCGGCGAGGAGTTCGAGCTGCCGCACGACCTCGGTGCGCGGCTGCCGCACGGCGTACCCGTGCACGTGTTCCACGGGCTCCGGGACGACACGGCCCCACCGTCGCATGCCGACCGGTACGCCCGCGCCGTCCCGCAGGCACGGCTGCACTTGCTGCCCGGGCGCGATCACCAGCTGGACAACGACCTGAGCGAGGTGGCCAGGACGATTCGTTCCGGCGACCCCGGGCCCGTCACGCCGGGATAGTCCGGGCTCTGGAGGAGCTCTCGTTCCGGTAACACCCACGCCCCGCCGGACGAAGAAGGGGTGTAACGGCTACGAGAGAGGACGGCCCGTGCATGATCCTGGCTCAGTGGAGGGTGACATCTCCGGCATCGGAGCCGATCCGGTGGCCTTCGAGATCTTCTACCGGCGGCACGTCGAAGCGGTGGGCCGGTTCGTGGCCCGGCGGGTCGACGACCCCCACCTCGCCGCCGACCTGACCGCCGACGTGTTCCTCGCGGTGATCGAGTCGGCGGCCGGCTACCGGCCGGACCGGGGCAGCCAGATCGCCTGGCTGTTCGGGGTGGCCCGCAACGTCATCGCCGACGAGCGGCGCCGGGCGGCCCGACGGCTGGGGGTGACCGGCCGGCTGGCCGGACGGCGGGACCTGGCCGCCGACGACATCGCCCGCATCGAGGAGCGGATCGACGCCGAGGCGGCGGCGCGCCGCACCTGTCGGGCGCTGAGCGGGCTGCCCGAGCACACCCGGGCGCTGGTCGAGAGCGTCGCCGTGGACGGCCTCACCGTCGCGGAGGCGGCGGCCGCGCTCGGGATGTCCCCGGTCGCGGCCCGGGTCCGCCTGCACCGCGCCCGTCGCACCGTCCGCGCCGTGCTCGCCCGCCCGGCCACCACCCTCGCCTGAGACGGAGACGACGCCATGAACACGATCGAGCGGTCACCGCACGACTTCGAGGAGCAGCTCCTCACCGATCTGAAAGAGCACATCGTCCGGCGGTCCGAGGCCGCTGCGGCGCCCCGTCCGGTCGGGCGCCGGATCCGGTTCCCGCGGGGTTGGCGCCTCGCCGGGGCGCTCGGGCTGGCGGTCGCGCTGACCGCCGGTGCCCTGGCGGCGCAGACGATGGGGCTCGGCACCCAGCCACCACCCGCGGCGAGCGCGTCGGAGATCCTCCGGCTGGCGGCCGATGCCGCCCGGCAACAGCCCGAGCTCACCGCCCGACCCGACCAGTACGTGTTCACGGAGGCGCTGGCGACGACGCGGGAGAGGCCGGACAGCGGCCCGTACATCACCACCCGGGTGCAGATGTGGCAGTCGGCCGGGGGAGTCGCGCACCCGCAGGCGCGGTACCGGCCGGAGAACGAACCGAACGGGTGGGGCGAACGGCGCGTGCTCCGCCCCATCGATCCCGCGGACCCCCGCAAGGAGCTGGACGAGCTCCCGTCACCCGCGTACCACGGCGACCTGCCCACCGACCCGGACCGGCTGCTCCGGTACCTCCGGGAACACCCGGTAGACCTGCATCTTTCCGCGGGAGCCGACGAGAGGGCCGTGTACGGGAGCGAGAGCATGCCCTACACCACGGCGCGGTCGGTGCTCGAGGGCTACGTGCCGCCCGGAGCCCTGGCGGCGCTGTTCGAACTACTGGCGCGCGAGCCGGGAGCCGTCGTCATCTCCGGCGACGTGGTGGACGCCGCCGGCCGGCACGGGGTGGCGATCCGCATGCCCGGCGTGATCGGTGGCAACAACGACCTCATCTTCGACCGGAACACCCACGTCTACCTCGGCACCCGCAGGTCCGTGGTGCGCGACGGCAGGGAGTCACCGGAATCGGCCGTCGCGCGACTCCGGGTCGCGATCGTCGACCGGCCGGGCCAACTGCCCTGACCGGTGCCGGACCCGCCCTCAGTCCTCGGCGAGCAGGCGGTCGCGGACCTCGCGGCGGAGGACCTTGCCGATCTGCGAGCGGGGCAGCTCCTCGACCACCACGACCCGGCGCGGCACCTTGTAGCCGGCGATGTGCTGCCGGCAGGCCGAGCGCACCGACTCCGGGACGGCGCCCACCCCCGGGTCCAGCACCACGACGGCCACCACCTCCTCGCCGTCCCCGCTGGGCACGCCGACCGCGGCGGCCTCGCGGACGCCGGGGATCCGGAGCAGCGCCTCCTCCACCTCGGACGGGTAGACGTTGAACCCGCCCGTGATGATGAGTTCCTTGATCCGGTCGACCACGGTGACGAAGCCGTCGGCGTCCATGGTGACCACGTCCCCGGTGCGCAGCCAGCCGCCGGGCAGCAGCACCCGGGCCGTCTCCTCGGGGCGGTTCCAGTAGCCGGCGAACACCTGCGGGCCGCGGACCAGCAGCTCGCCGGCCTCCCCGGGGGCGCGGTCCCGGGTCGGGTCCTCCGGGTCGACGATCCGCACCTCGGTGGACGGGAAGGGCACCCCGACGGTGCCCGGGCGGCGGCTCGGGGCGACCGGGTTGCCCAGCGTGATGGGCGAGGTCTCGGTCATCCCGTAGCCCTCGACGAGCAGGCCGCCGGTCACCGACTCCCAGAGGTCCACGGTGGCCGGCGGGAGGGCCATGGCGCCGGAGATCGCGTACCGGACGGAGGTGAGGTCGACGCCGCGTTCCCGGGCCGCGGCGGCGAGGCGCGCGTAGACCGGCGGGACGGCGGGCAGGAAGGTCGGCGGGCGCCGGCGCGCCGCGTCGAGCACCTGGTCGAGGTCGAAGCGGGGAAAGAGCACCAGGGTGGCCCCGATGCTCACCGCGAAGGTGAGGCAGAGGGTCAGCCCGTAGGCGTGGAACAGCGGCAGCACCGCGTACACCGTCTCGGCGCCGTCGCGCAGGCCGGGCACCCAGGCCCGGCCCTGCGCGGCGTTGGCCCGCAGGTTGCGGTGGGTCAGCACGGCGCCCTTGGGGACGCCGGTGGTGCCGCCGGTGTACTGGAGCAGCGCGGTGTCGGTGGGTCGCGGCGCGAGGTGGTCGGCGGCCAGCGGGGCGGCGCCGGCGACCAGCGCCGGCCAGGAGAGCGCGTCAGGTGCCGGGGCGGTCATGGCGGCCCGGGCGGCGCGGACCTTGGGCAGCGGCAGCCGCAGCGCCCAGCGCTTGAGGCGCGGCAGCGCCCCGGGCAGGTCGACGGCCACGACCGTCTCGACCGCGCCCCGCCCGGCGACCAGCGCCGCCACCTTGTCCCACACCACGGCGACCCGGGCGCCGTGGTCGGTGAGCTGGTGGGCCAGTTCGTCGGCGGTGTAGAGCGGGTTGTGCTCCACCACGACAGCGCCGAGGCGCAGCACCGCGTAGAAGGCGACCACGTGCTGCGGGCAGTTCGGCAGCACCAGCGCGACCCGGTCGCCGGGGCCGACGCCGAGCCGGCGCAGCGCCTCGGCCGCCCGGGCCACCTGGTCGGCCAACTCGGCGTAGGTGGTGGTGGCGCCGTAGAAGTCGAGGGCGACCCGGGGGCCGAAGCGGCGGGCCGCGTCGGTGAGCAGGTCCACCAGCGAGCCGGTCGGCTCGGCGATCTCGGCCGGTACGCCCGGGGCGTAGTTGCGCGTCCAGGGCCGCTGCGCGGTCGCGTCCATCGCCGTCTCTCCTCGCTGCCGGATGACGGCCCTCAGCCTAACTTAACCACCCGGTAACTTACCCCTCAGTAACTTTGCCGGGTTCGTCACACGACGCGACGTGGCGGAGTGGCGCGCGCCCGGTCAGCGGCGGCCGGCGGGCCGGTTCACCACCCGCCGGGTCTTCACGGCGGCCAGGACGATGACCACGACCAGCGCGACCAGGCCGATGATGATCAGCCAGCGGACCGCCTCCAGCAGCAGCCCGAGCAGGATGAGCACGGCGGCCACGACGCCGACGATCCAGAGCAACGCCCGCATGTCATCCTCCCGGGAGTACGGTGGGCCGCCCGCTTTCCCGCTCCGGCTTCCACCATGCCTGCCCGGGGGCGATCACTGCCGGGCGACATACACCGTGTTCGCGGCCTCCCGCCCCTGCAACGGGTTGGGGAAGCGGACGACATGCGCCACCGAGGTCGGGAACACGTCGGTCAGCGTCCGCTGGAAGACCGGGTCGGGCGGGTCGTTCGACCAGAGCGCGAACACCCCTTCCGGGTGCAGCAGCGCGGCCAGCCGGCGCAGCCCGTCCACCGTGTAGAACGCGGCGTGGCTGGGGTGCAGCACCTGGCGCGGGGAGTGGTCCACGTCGAGCAGCACCGCGTGGAACCGGCGCCCCGGCGCCTCCGGATCGAACCCGGTGCCGTCCGCGACCGCCGCGAAGAAGTCCGCCCGGACGAACCGGGTCCGCGCGTCGGCGGCCAGCCCGGCGGCGAACGGCAGCAGGTCCCGGCGGTGCCAGTCGATCACGTCCTCGATCGCCTCGACCACCAGCAGCGAGCGCGCCCGGGGGTCCTCCAGCGCGGTGCGCGCCGTGTAACCGAGGCCGAGCCCGCCCACCACCACGTCCAGGGCCGCCCCGGTCAGCGGCGCCAGCCCGAGCCGGGCAAGTTCGATCTCCGCGACCGGGAAGAGGCTGGACATCAGGAACTCGTCGTCGAGCTTCACCTCGTACACGTCGACGTCGAGCGACGGGTCGCGCCGCCGGCGCAGACTGATCTCGCCGATCGGCGTCTCCCGCCAGGCCAGTTCCTCGAAGCGTGCGCCCACGGGTGTCCTCTCCGCCAGTCCGTCACCGGATGCTACCGGCCGGTCGTTCGAGGGCCCGAGGATATGGGCGGCCCGGCCGTTTTTCCGTGCCTGCCGGCATCGCCGGGCCGGCGACGGGTACGCCGACGGCGACTCCAGCCCCGGCGCGCGTGGCGGGTCGGGGACGTGGCGGGTCGAGGACGCCGGAGAAGGGATACGGACGTGGCGGAGATGCTGGCCGGACGGCTGCACGTGGCCGATCGAGCGCTGCGGATGGAATCGGTGCCGGTGCCCGAGCCGGGACGCGGGCAGGTGCGGATCCGGGTCGCCGCGGCCGGGGTGTGCCTGTCGGACGTGCACCTGATCGACGGCACCCTCACGCCGCTGTACCTCGGCGGGGACGTGGTGACCCTCGGCCACGAGGTCGCGGGCACGGTGGACGCCCTCGGTGACGGGGTGACGGGCTGGCAGCCGGGCCAGCGGGTGCTGCTCCAGGCGGGGGAGCGGGACCGGTTCGGCCTCGTGCTCACCCGCGGCGTCGACTACGACGGCGGCTGGGCCGAATATGCCCTGGCCCGCGAGGACACCCTGCTGCCCGTCCCGGATCTGCTCCCGTTCGAGCAGGCCTGCATCATCCCCGACGCGGTCTCCACGCCCTGGGCGGCGGTGACCGAGACCGCCCGGGTCCGGCCGGCGGAAGCGGTCGCCGTGTGGGGCGTCGGTGGCCTCGGCGCGCACGCGGTGCAGTTGCTGCTGCTGGTCGGCGCGGCCCCGGTGATCGCCGTGGACCCGTTGCCGGCGGCCCGGGACCGGGCGATCGCCCTCGGCGCGGACGTGGCCCTCGACCCGGCGGACGACGGATTCAAGGACGCCGTGCTCGAACTGGTCGGCACCCGGGGCCTCGACGTGGCGTTCGACTTCGCCGGCGTCAACGCGGTCCGCGAGCAGGCCATGACCGTGCTCGGCCGGCACGGACGGCTGGTGCTCGCCGGCATCGCCAACCAGCCGATCAGCATCCCGTCGGACAGCCGGTTCACCTACAACCGGCAGGCGGTGCTCGGCCACTACGGCTCCGAGGCCGAGCATGTCGGGCAGTTGGTCACCCTCACCGGGCTGGGCCGGCTCGACCTGTCCGCGTCCGTCAGCGACGTGCTGCCGCTGGCGGACGCACCGGAGGCGGTGCGCCGGGTGCAGGAGAAGGAGGGGAATCCGATCCGGCTGATCCTGCGGCCCTGACGGGTCGCGGCGCCGGTCAGTCGGGGCGGCTCGCCACGACGACGGTGTCGAGGGCGTCGACCGTGCCCCCGTCGGTGGTGGGCACCGGACGGCGGGCCGTCTCGGCGCGCCGGATGTGCAGCCCGGCCAGCCCGTCGACCACCGCCTCCGGGGTGAGCAGCACGGCCGGGTCCTGCGGGCCACCCGTGCCGCCGGTCAGGTTCGCCAGATCGTGGCCGACCACCACGAGGCTCCCGCCCGGACGCAGCGCCTGCTTGGCCGCGGCCAGCACCGGGGCGAGGTCGCCGGCGGGGAGATGCAGATAGCTGATCAGCACGAGGTCGTAGCTGCCCGGCACCGGCCGGTACGCGGTCACGTCGGCGACCCGCCACTCGACCTGGACGCCCCGGCCGTCGGCCAGCTCGCGGCCCCGGCCGACGGCCACCGGCGAGAAGTCCACCGCGGTGACCCGCCAGCCCTGCTCCGCCAGCCAGACCGCGTTGCGCCCCTCACCCGCCGCCAGGTCCAGCGCGGCGCCGGGGGCGAGCCCGGTGACCGACTCGACCACGAAGCGGTTGGGCTCAGCGCTCCACACCAGCCCCGGTGTGCTCGCGTACCGGGCGTCCCAGGCGCTGCTGTCCACTGTGTCTCCTCCTTCGGCGGCCCCGCGCCGCCATGGTGACCGTACCGGCTCCGGCAAGCGCTCCCAGGGCGAGTCCCGCCAACGGGGGCAGCTGCTGGGCGAGGACGAACACGCCCATCACCACCACGAACCAGCCGAACGACTTGCGCAGGAGGTCCGCGGGGATCTTCCCGGCGAGGCGACCGCCGACGACGCTGCCGACGATGGCGGCGGCGGTGACCGCGAGTGCGAGGCCCCAGTTGATGCTCACGCTGGAGAGGTAACCGGCCAGGCCGGCGAAGGACTTCATCGCGATGACGACCAGGGAGGTGCCGACGGCGACCGGCATCGGCAGGCCGCCGAGCAGGGCCAGGGCGGGCACCACGAGGAAGCCGCCGCCCGCGCCGACCAGGCCGGTCACCAGCCCGACGACGATCCCGTCGAGGATCACCCGGAACACCGGCAGCTCGTGCGGCACCGGCCGGCCCTCGGTGGCGCGCCGGCCCCTGATCATCGCGATCGCGGTGGCCAGCATCATCACCCCGAAGCCGGTGAGCAGGAATCCGGCCGGGACGAACTCCGCCAGCCGGCCGCCGGCGTACGCACCGGTCATTCCGGCGAAGCCGAAGATCAGACCGGTACGCCAGCGGACCCGTCCGGCGCGCGCGTGCGGCAGGACGCCGACGGCGCTGGTGGCGCCGACGACGAGCAGGGAGGTGGCGATCGCCTCCTTGGCCGGCAGGCCGGCGACGTACACCAGCAGCGGGACGGCGAGGATCGACCCGCCGCCGCCGAGCAGCCCGAGGCTCACCCCGATCAGCACGGCCAGGCCGACGGTGAGCAGCAGGGACGCGGTCATGCCCGCTCCCCGTTGCTCTCGCGCAGGTGGCCGACGACGGTGTCGAGGTCACAGCTGGCGCCCCGGTTGTACGGCAGCTTGCTCAGCATCATGCCCATCGCGCAGGTGTTGGTGACCGCGGCGAAGGTGAGACCTGCGCCGATGAACGCGGCGACCCACTTCAGGCCCGGCACGAACACCGAGCCGAGGACGCTGGCCAGGACGATGGAACCGGCGACCAGGCGGACCTGCCGCTCCAGGTCCCAGCGGGGCGCGCCCTGCTTGATCGGCGCGTTCGCCGCCTGCCAGGCGAGCATGCCGCCGTTGAGGATCTTCAGGTTCGGCAGCCCGACCCCGGCCAGCGCCTGCTCGGCCTGGGTGGCGCGGGCACCCGAGCGGCAGATCAGCACCACGTCCTCGTCCAGGTGGTTACGCAGTTCCTCGCGGTGCTCCTTGAGCAGGTCCAGCGGGACGTTGTAGGCGCCGGGGATGTGGACGGTCTCGAACTCAGCCGGGGTGCGCACGTCGAGCAGCCGGGGGGAGCGCCCGGAGTCGATCAGCTCCCGCAGGGTGGTGGCGTCCAGGCTGGCCGGGTGCGTGGTCTCGGAAGTGCTCATATCTCCTCTTCCTGGGGCGAACCGCCGTGGCTGGCGGCAGGGTGGGACGCCGGCCGGCGCGCGGTGGCGCCGGCCGGGACTCGGATACGGGTCAGGCGTTGTCGGCCAGGGCGACGCCCGCCGTCTCGGCCCGATCGAACCTGTCGTCGATGACGACGACCTCGCGACCGGAGTTGGCCAGCAGCGACGCCGCAGCGGTGGCCCGGTAGCCGGAGCCGCAGTGCACCCAGACCACGCCCGCCGGCACGTCGGCGAGCCGCTTGGGCAGGTCGGGAAGCGGGACGTGCACGGCACCCTCGACATGGCCGGCGCGCCATTCGTTGGTCATCCGCACGTCGAGCACGACGTCCGGGGCGGGCAGGCCGGCCGGGGTCTTCCCGGCGCGGGCCGCGGCCAGTGCCGGGAAGCCGGCCATCCGCAGCTCGCGGAGCTGGTCGGGCGTGGCCGCCCACTGCTCGGCCGCGCCGGTGGCCTGCGCTGCCGGCCGGTCGATGCCGATCCGGACCAGCTCGCGCTGCGCGTCGGCGACCTGCTCCGCGGTCTCCGCGAGCAGCGTGATCGGCGTGCCCCAGTCGATCAGCCAGCCGAGCCAGGTCGACATCGGGCCGTCCAGCGCGAGACTGACCGTGCCGGCCAGGTGCGAGGCCGCGTACGCCTTGCGGTGCCGCAGATCCACCACCCACTCTCCGGCGGAGATCCGGTCGCGGAGCTGGGCCGCGTCGGCCCGGGCGACCGGGGTGAGGTCGACCGGTGCCGGCCCGGCGCCGTTCGCTACGCCCATGTGGGCGTAGTACGCCGGGTAGGCGTCCAGACCGGCGAGGGTCTGGCTGACGAACTCGTCCGCGGCCAGTCGCAGCACTGCGTTGGCCTGCTTCTCGCGCCCGATGGTCGAGTCGGGGGCGTCGGCCTGGCTGGCCGAGCAGAAGCTGCCGAAGCCGTGCGTCGCCCACACCTGAGCGCCGTCGGGCAGCAGGTCGGCCAGCCGCCGCGCCGAGGCGTGCTGGCGGTGAGCCAGCTCGTGGGCGTGCTCCTGGCCGAGCAGGTCGGTGCGTCCGGTGGTGCCGAACAGCAGCGAGCCGCCGGTGAAGACGCCCGCCGGCTGCCAGCCACCGTCGATGGCCTCGTCGAGGACGTACGACAGGTGGTGGAACGTGTGGCCGGGGGTGGCGACCACGCGGAGCCGGAGCTTGTCGGAGACGGGCATGGTGTCGCCGTCGGTGACCGGAATCCGGTCGAAGGCGACCTCGTCGCCGGCGGCCACCAGGTAGTGGGCGCCGGTGATCCGGGCGAGTTCCAGGCCGCCGGAGACGTAGTCGTTGTGCAGGTGCGTCTCCACCACGTGGGTGATCCGCACGCCCCTGGCGCCGGCCAGGTACAGGATGCGGTCGATGTCCCGCTGCGGGTCGACCACGATGCCCACCCGGCCGTCCGAGGCCAGGTAGCTGCGGTCGCCGAGCGAGGACGTCGCGATCACGGTCACGTCCGTTGCCATCGGTGCTCCCTCCTTGCCCATATACCCCCGGGGGTATATGGGAGACAGACGTCCGCCCGGGTTCGGGCGCGAAATACCCGCCCACGCGCCGATCAGGCCACGCGGGCGGTGGTGTGTTTCGGTCAGGCCAGGGCGAGGAAGAGCTTCTCCAGCTCCTCCTCCGTCATCTCCGGCTCCTCGCCCCGGTCGCGGGCGGTGCCGCAGTGCCGCATGCCGGAGGCGATGATCTTGAAGCCGGCCCGGTCGATCGCCTTGGAGACCGCGGCGAGCTGGGTCAGGGCGGCCCGGCAGTCCTCCCCGTTCTCGATCATGTCGATGACGGCGTTGAGCTGGCCGCGGGCCCGCTTGAGCCGGGTCAGGGCGTCGCCGGTCATCTCGGGTCGAAGTTTCACCGTGCACCTCCTGGAGGCAAACATACCCCCGGGGGTACCCGGTCCGCCACCCGGTCTGCGGGGTCACTCCACCCGGCCGCCGGCCGGCCGAGGCGCCCGGCGGACACGGAGGGTCCCCGGGAGATCGACGGAGCGCTTATCCTGTGCGCCGACGATCGCTCTCGGGAAGGGGCCCGATGCCGTCCCGGCAGGACCAGCTCCACTCCTACCAGTTCACCGTCCAGCGGGCGGTCGCCGCCCTGGTGATGCGGGAGACCGACCCCGCGCAGTCGCCGTTCCGGCGGCTGGCCGGCGCCGGCCTGGCCAGCGTGCTGGTCGCCGTGATCGCGCTCGGCGGGGTCGCCCTCTACGGACTGTTCGCCGGGGGCGGCAGCGCCTGGCGTGACACGGGCGCGGTGATCGTCGAGAAGGAGTCCGGCGCGCGGTTCGTCTACCGGGAGGAGAAGCTGCACCCGGTCCTCAACTACGCCTCGGCGCTGCTGGTCATCGGGGCGGAGCGGCCGAAGACCGTGCTGGTCTCCCGCCGCTCCATCGAGGGCGTGCCGCGCGGCCTGCCGCTCGGCATCGCCGACGCTCCCGACTCGCTGCCCGCGCCGGGGCGGCTCACCGGCGGGGCATGGACGGTCTGCTCGGTCACCGCCGCCGAGGCGGGCCGCACGGAGGTCCGTTCGGCGCTGCTGGTCGGGCGGGGCCCCACCGGCGGCCGGCCCCTCGGCGACCAGGGCCTGCTGCTGCGCCACCCGGACGGCACCCTGCACCTGCTCTGGCATGAGCGGCGCTTCCTGCTCCGGGACACCGACCGGGTGCTCGCCGCGCTGGCCGCCACCCGGGAACGGGCGGTGCCGGTGGCCCCGGCGCTGCTCAACACGGTGCCGGCCGGCGCCGACCTGGCGCCGCCCCCGCTGCGCGACCTGGGCACCCCGTCCGAGCGGGTCGCCGGCGCGACCGTCGGCGACGTCTACCTGGTCCGCAACTCCGGGGGCGGCCGGCAGTACGCGGTGGCCGGGCGGACCGGCCTGGCCGGCATCACCGAGTTGCAGGCGGCCCTGCTGCTCGCCCGCACCGGCCAGGGCGACCCGGAACCGATCACCCTGGGCCGGTTCGCCGCCCTGCCGAAGCTCCCCGATCTGGTGCCCACCGGGCCGACCGCCCCGCCCGCCGTCCCGCCCGCGCTGGCCACGGTGGAGGGCGGCGCGCTCTGTGCCAGCGCCGGGGACGACACCGGCGTACGCGAGGTCCGGCTCGGCGCCACCCCGCCGGACCTCTCCGCGGCCGCGCGGACGCCGGCCGGTCGGGGCGGGCTGGCCGACCAGGTGGTGGTCGAGCCGGGGCGGGGTGCGCTCGTCGAGTCGGTCGCCGCTCCCGGCGCCACCGGCGGGGCGGTCTGCGTGGTCACCGACCTCGGCCGGCGCTACGCGCTGGCCGGTGCGGACGTGCCCGGCATGCTCGGCTACGCCGGGGTGCGTCCGGTCCGGCTGCCGGCGGGCCTGGTCAGCCTGGTGCCGGCCGGCAGCCCGCTCGACCCGGCCGCCGCCCGCGCGGTCGCCGCGCCGGCGTGAGGCCGGCCCGCGGCGGAAGCAGCGCCGGGACGGCTCAGGCGGCCGACTTGCGGAACACGGTCACCGCGAACTCCGCGTCGTCGTGCCAGGGGCGCAGGTCCCAGGTGGCGAAGCGGTGTTCGAGGCGGAGCCCGGCGGCCACCGCGTCGGCGTCCAGCCCGGTGAGCGGGTAGCCGCGGTCGGTGCCGAAGCCGACCACCACGACGCCGTCCGGCCGGACATGCGCGGCCACGCGGGTCAGCACGGCGCGCTCGGTGCCGGGGGCGACGAACGCCATCACGTTGCCGGCCACCACGGCCGCGTCGAACGGCTCGGGCTCGTCCTGCGCGGCCAGGTCCAGTTCGGCCAGGTCGGCGACCAGGAAGCGCGGGCCGGGGTGGTCGGTGCGGGCGGCGTCGATCAGCACCGGGTCGGCGTCGACGCCCACCGCGGTGTGGCCCCGGGCGGCCAGCGCGGCGGCCACCCGCCCGGTGCCGCAGCCGGCGTCCAGGACCCGCGCGCCGGGCGCGACGAGCGCGTCCAGCAGCCGGGCCTCGCCGGCCAGGTCCGCCCCTTCGGCGGCGAGTTGGCGGAACCGGTCGACGTACCACTGCGAGTGGCCGGGCTTCGTGTCGGTCACCCAGCGGGTCGGCTTGCCCATGCCGCCCACGGTAGCTGATCTTGTGAGAGCCCGGCGGGGGAACCTCAGCCCAGCGCCAGGAAGGCGCCGGCCGCGAGCGGGGCGCCGGTGACCGCGCCGGCGACCACCTGCGGCCAGGTGTGGTCCCGCAACACCACCCGGGACCAGCCGACCGCGGCCACCAGCAGCCAGCCGGCGTGCAGCGTCGGGCCGAACAGCAGCACCAGGACGGTGGTGGTGGCGGCCGCGACCGCGCTGTGGATGCTCAGCTTCCACCAGTGGTTCGCCAGGGTGCAGGCCACGCCGACCACGAAGATCACCACGATCACGGCGAACAGTTCGGCCGGGGCGCGCAGCGCGGCCAGCAGGGCCATGCCGAGCGCCACCGAGGCCAGGCCGGTCAGCAGCGGGCGGGCCCGCTGGGTGTGGTCGCCGACGTGCCGGTCGGTGAGCCGGCCACGGCGTACGCCGTGGACGATCACGCCGACCGGGATCACCGCGCAGAACAGCAGGGCGGTGCCGGCCCAGAGCAGGAACTGCTGCGGGGAGTGGCTGACCCGGGCGGCCGCCACCAGCGGCAGGGCGGTCACCAGGACGCCCGGCGCGAGCACCTCGGTGATCAGCCGGGCCAGCCGCCCGCTGACCGTCCGTTCCCGGGTCGCCCGCACCGGGCCATCCTGGTGGAGCCGTCCGCCAAGGTCAACTATCCCTTCTCCGCGCCGCTGGTGAGGCCCTCGGTGAGCAGCCGCTCGCTGGCGAAGAAGAGGATCACGATCGGCAGGGTGAGGATCACCGAGCCGGCCATCAGCACCGTCTTCGGCACCTCGACACCGTCGGAGAGCAGCGACAGGCCCAGCGACACGGTCCACCGGTTGGGCCGGTCGACCAGGAAGAGCAGCGCGAAGAGGAACTCGTTCCAGGCGATCATGAAGTCGTAGAGCGCGACCGCCATCACCGACGGCGCGGCGAGCGGCAGGCTGACCCGGCGGATGATGCCGAGCCGGCCGGCCCCGTCGATCGCCGCTGACTCCTCCAGGCTGACCGGGATCGTCTCGAAGTAGTTCTTCAGCATGTAGACCGAGACCGGCAGGGTCTGCGAGATGTAGACCAGCACCAGCCCGACCAGCGACCCGCGGAGCCCGGCCCGGGTGAACACCACGAAGAGCGGGATCGCGATGACGATCGACGGGAACAGGTAGACCGCCAGGAACAGCGCGCTGACCTGCCGCCGGCCGAAGAACCGCAGCCGGGACACCGCGTACGCGCCGGGGATGGCGATCACCAGGGTGAGCGCGGTGGCGGCCAGCGCCACGATGCCGCTGTTGCGGATGAAGGTGAGGAAGCCCTGCCCGCCGTCCTCCACGGACTTCAGCACCTCGGCGTAGGTGGCGACGGTCAGCTCGCCGAACGGCACGACCAGCGAGCCGGGGTCGAGCAGCAGCCGCTCGATGGGGCGCACCGAGAGCACCAGCATGTACCAGAACGGCAGCAGCGTGACCAGCAGGAAGGCGGTGATCACCAGCCGGCGCAGCCAGCGCAGGCTCACCGTCTCGATCCGGTCCCGGTCCATCACGCCCCCTCCCGTCGGCCGCTGAAGAAGCGCAGGTAGATCGCGACGAAGACGATCAGCACCACGGCCAGCACGACCGCCTGCGCCGCGGCCGCGCCGATGTCGGTCCGCGCGGTGAGGAACTGGTAGACCCGGACGCTGACCACCTCGGTGCCGGCCGAGCCCCCGGTGAGCAGGTAGACGTCGTCGAACTTGTTGAAGGTCATGATGAACCGGAGCACCCCGATCAGCGCGATCACCGGCATGAGCTGGGGCAGCAGGATGTGCCGGAAGCGCTGGGTCGGGGTGGCGCCGTCGACCCGGGCCGCCTCCTCCAGCTCGCCCGGCACGGCCTGGAGCCGGGCCAGCAGGAACAGGAAGGCGAACGGGAAGTAGCGCCACGCCTCGAACGCGATGACCGTCCAGAGGGCGGTGGACTCCTGGGACAGGAACGGCACGGGCTCGTCCCAGCCGAGGAACCGGCGGCCCCAGTCGTTGACGAAGCCGAGCTGCGGGTCGAGCATCACCTGCCAGACGAACGTCATGGCGACCACCGGCGCCACGTACGGCAGCAGCATCGATGCGCGGACGATCGTGCGGCCCCGGAACGGCCGGCGGACCACCAGCGCCGCCACCAGGCCGACCAGGATGGAGCCGACGGTCCCGCCGGCGCTGTAGAGCACGGTGGTCCAGAGCGTGTCGGCGAATCCCGGGGTGTGCAGCACCCGGTCGACGTTGTCCAGGGTCAGCTCGCCGAAGAGGCCGGTCCGGCGCAGGGTGGCGAGGCGTACCCGCTGGAAGGCCAGCACCACGGTCCACACGATCGGTATGCCGATCACCGCGACCACGACGAGCAGGGTCGGGGCGACCAGCGCGAGCCCGGCGCGGGACTCGCGGCGGCGCAGGGTGAGCGGGCGTCGGCCGGGCCGGCGGGGCCGCTCCCCGGTAGGGGAGCGGCCGGCCTCCGGCGCGGTGGTGGTCAATTCACGCCCTTGGCGATCGCGTCGACGTCCTTCTTCGCCCGCTCGGCGGCGGCCCGGGCGTCGGACTTCCCGCCGATCACGTCGGCGAGCGCCTTGGGCACCGGCAGCTCGCCGAGGATCGCCCCGACCAGCTTGCCCTGACCCTGGGTCAGCCCCCAGCGCTGGAAGGTGTCCGGGCTCTTGCGCAGGGTGGCGAGCACGTCGTCGCCGTAGACCGCCGACAGCGGCTGCTTGCGGTCCACCCCCGCCTGGCTGGTGTTCCAGGCGGTGAGGAACTTCTGCTTGTCCTCCGCCGTGCCGGTGCGCACGGGGAAGCGCCCCTCGGGGGACATGCCGAACCAGCGCGGGTAGCCGTCGGAGAGCATGTACTCCACGAAGGACGATGCGGGGTCGCTCGCGCCGTCGAGCACCGCCCAGGAGCTGATCTCGCCGTACTGGGCCGGCTCGGCGCCGTTCGGACCCTTGATCGCGGTGACGAAGCCGCTGTTCTTCGCCAGCCAGGCCGGGTCGGACTGGCACTGCGGGCAGGTCGGCTTGGCGTCGTTACGCAGCCCGGCCAGCTCGTCGAGGATGAACGGCGACCAGATCAGCATGGCCGCCTTGCCGGCGAAGTAGGTGGCCCGGGTGGTGTCCACGTCCTGCGCGCCCTTGACCGAGTTGTTCCGCATCAGGTCGCCGTAGAAGCGGAACGCCTCGACGCACTCGGCGGAGTCCAGCGTGACCTTGCCGGCGTCGTCGGTGAGCTGGCAGTTGTTGGCCAGCGCGAGGTGCTCGAAGGTCTGCTGGGTGAAGACGTCACCGGGGGCGGTCGCGGCGGTGATGCCGGCGACGCCGCCGGTGTTCAGCTTCGCCGCCGCGGCGGCGATCTTCTCGTACGTGTCGGGGGCGGACAGGCCCGCCGCCGCGAACAGGTCCTTGCGGTAGACCAGCAGCTGGCCCCACCCGTCGCTGGGCACGGCGAGCTGCTTGCCGTCCTCGCTGGTCAGTTCGAGGGCGCGCGGGGAGAACGTGTCCCGGCCGAGCTTCTCGACGACCTTCTTGTTGGCGTCCGGCTCCAGCAGGTCGTTGCCGGACAGCGTGCGCACCCCGGCCAGGGAGACCGAGCCGACCACGTCGGGCAGGTCGCCGGCGGCGGCACTGGAGGCGATGAGGGAGGGGAACTGGTCCTCGTTGACGGTGACCAGGTTGACCTTGACGCCGGTCTTGGCGGTGTAGTCCGCGATGATGGCCTTGGTGGCGCTCACCCGGTCCGCCACGTCTTCCAGGCTCCACACTGTTATCTGAGAACTGTCGGATTTCGGCTCGTCGTCACCGCAGGCCAGCAGGGTTGTCCCGGCAAGTGCCATGATCAGGGTGGGGGCGAGGATCCGCATCGAGGGTGATGGCATCGGTGGCACTCCTCTCGAAGGGTACATCAGGGATTTAACGCTCTCGATTGATCAATTACAAGACAATTACCAATATTTCGGTTTAGAATTGGCTCCGGCACTTTCCTCGGAGCGACGCCATGGCCAACTGGGTTGTCTCTCTGGCCGGGCCCCGGCGGGTGAGCCTGGAGCCCTGCCCCCCGGACCCGCTCGGCCCGGGCCAGGTCCGCGTCCGCACCTGCTACTCCGGGATCTCCGCCGGCACCGAGCTGACCCTCTACCGGGGCAGCAATCCCCGGCTCAGCAAGGACTGGGACGACGCCACCCGGATGTTCGTGCCCCGGCAGGCCGCGCCCGCGTACCCCGTGGTGGGCTTCGGCTACGAGGAGGTCGGCGAGGTCGTCGAGGTCGCGCCCGACGTCGCCGACCGCCGGCCCGGGCAGGTCGTCTGGGGCATCTGGGGGCACCGCGCCGAGGCCGTGCTGGCCGCCGGCGCGGTCACCCCGCTCGCCCCCGGGCTCGACCCCCTGGCCGCCGTCTTCGCCCGCCCCGGCGCCATCGCGCTGACCGCCGTGCTCGCCGGCGACCTGCACCTCGGCGACTGGGTGGGTGTCTTCGGCCAGGGGGTGATCGGGCTGCTCGGCACCCGACTCGCCGTCCTCTCCGGAGCCCGGGTGGTGGCCGTCGACCGGGTACCGGACCGGCTCGCCCACGCCACCCGGCTCGGCGCCCGCCGGGTGGTCGACGCCACCGTCGACTCCGCCGCCGCCGCGCTGCACGCGGCCACCGGCGGCCGCGGCGCGGACGTCTGCCTGGAGCTGTCCGGGTCGTACCCGGCGCTGCACGAGGCCATCCGCGCCACCACCCACGCCGGCCGCGTCGTGGCCGCCGGCTTCTACCAGGGATACGCCCACGGGCTGGGGCTCGGCGAGGAGTTCCACCACAACCGGATCCAGCTGGTGGCGGCCCAGATCTCCGGGTCCGCCCCCGCGCCCGGCACGGCCGGCCGGTGGACCGGGACCCGGATCGCCCACACCTTCATGGACCTGGTGGCCGAGGGCAGCGTCGACCCGCTGCCGCTGGTGAGCCACGTCGTCGACGCGGGCGCGGTGGCCGACGCGCTGGCGTTGCTCGACCGCGGTGACGGTGACGCCCTCCAAGTGGTGCTGAGGTTCCCATGACCATCCCCCTGGCCTGCCAGGAGCAGTTGCTCCCCGGCGCCGGCCTGTCCGAGAAGTACGCCCTCGCCGTCTCCCTCGGCTACCAGGGCATCGAGCTGCGCGGCCGGGGTGACCTGGCCCTGGCCCGGCGGCTGCCGGAGCTGCGCCGCGCCCGCGCCGAGGGCGTGGTCATGCCGACCGTCTGCGTCGAGATGGACCACTTCATCGGCGACTTCGACCCCGCGCGCTCCCGGGACGCCGTGCGCAACCTGCGCTCCCAGCTCTCCGTGATCGCGGAGCTCGGCGGGATCGGCGCCATGACCCCGGCCGCCTGGGGGATGTTCTCCCGCCGGCTGCCGCCGTTCGAGCCGCCCCGCCCGCCCGAGGGCGACCGGCGGGTGCTCGTCGACGCCCTGGGCCAGCTGGGCGAGCACGCCCGCGCCGAGGGGGTCACCCTCTTCCTGGAACCCCTCAACCGGTACGAGGACCACATGGTCAACCGGCTCGACGAGGCGGTCGCCCTGTGCCGTGCCGTCGGGCTGCCCTCGGTCCGGGTGGTCGCCGACACCTACCACATGAACATCGAGGAGGACGACGCCTGCGCGGCGCTGCGGGCGGCCGCGCCGTACCTGGGGCACGTGCAGGTCAGCGACTCCAACCGGCACCAGCCGGGGGCGGGGCACCTGGACTGGCCGAGGCTGCTGGCCACCCTGGACGGGATCGGCTACCCCGGCTGGCTGGCACTGGAGTGCCGGCTGCGCGGCGAACCCGTCGCCGCCCTTCGCCAGGCCGCCACCGTCCTCGCTCAGGCCCGGCCACGGCGGGCGGCGGCGTGAGCGAGCGGAGCGAGCGAGCCATGGGGCGCGGTAGCGCGGCGCCTCGCGTCCGTGCGGAGCGACAGCGAGGCGGCGGCGTGAGCGCCCCCGGCGGCGCGGCCCGGGTGCGGCCCGGCGGTCCCGGTGACGCAGAGCGGGCCGCCCGGCTGCGCCGGCTCGCGCTGGCCACGCTGGACGCCAACTGGGAACACGACCACACCGTGCCCTCCCGCACGCTCTATCCGCACCAGTGGAGCTGGGACTCGGCGTTCATCGCGGTCGGGCTGGCGCACGTCCGCCCGGACCGGGCCTGGCGGGAACTGCGCACCCTGTTCGCCGCGCAGTGGGCCGACGGGCGGGTGCCGCACATCGTGTTCAACCCGGCGCTGCGGGTCGGCGCGTACTTCCCCGGGCCGGAGTTCTGGGACTCGGCCCGGGCCGACGGCGCCCCGGCGGCGGCCACCTCGGGGATCGTCCAGCCGCCGGTGCACGCCCCGGCCGCCTGGCTGGTGCACCGCCGCGCTCCCTCCGCGGCGTCCGTGGCCGCCTTGCGCTGGCTCTACCCGCGGCTGGTCGCCCAGCAGCACTACCTGACCGGCCGGCGGGACGTCGGCGGGGGCGGGCTGGCCGCCGTCGTGCACCCGTGGGAGTCCGGCCTGGACAACAGCCCCGCCTGGGACGCCCCGCTGGCCGCGGTGCCCGCCGACGAGGCGGTGCTGCGGGCGTACCGGCGGCACGACACCGCGCACGCCGACGCGGCGCACCGCCCCACCGACCTGGACTACGCGCGCTACGTGGCGCTCGTGGACACCTACCGGGCCGGCCGGTACCGGGACGAGGGGCTGCTCGACCGGCAGCCGTTCCTCGTGGAGTGCCCCCTGTTCAACGCGGCGCTCGGGGTCTCCGAGCAGGCCCTCGCCCGGATCGCCACCGTGGTGGGCGCCGACCCCGGGCCGCACCGGGACCGCGCGGCGCGGATCACGCAGGCCCTGGTCGACCGGCTCCACGACCCGGTGACCGGCACCTTCCGGCCGCGCGACGTCCGGGCCGACCGGCTCGTCCCGGCCCGCACGGTGCTCGGGCTCATGCCGCTGATCCTGCCCGACCTGCCGGCCCACCAGGTGCGGGCGCTGCTCGCCGAGGCGTGCTCGCCCCGGTTCGGTCTGGCCGCCCGGATGGACCGGCCGCTGCCCACCCACGACCGCACCGCGCCGGACTTCGAGCCGCTGCGCTACTGGCGCGGCCCGAGCTGGGTGAACACCGGCTGGCTGCTGTGGCGGGGGCTGCGCGCCCACCACCGCCCCGACCTGGCCGCCGGGCTGCACGAGTCGCTGCTGAACCTCGTCGACGGTGCCGGCTCCCACGAGTACTTCCACCCGGACACCGGCGCGGGGCTCGGCTCCCCGGCGTTCAGCTGGACCGCCGCGCTGGTGCTGGACGCCCTCGCCGAGAGCTGAGCCGCCGGCGTCGCCCGGGGGACGGCGACGCCGGCGGCCCGGCCGCGCGGATCAGGCGATGCCGGCGGGGGTGCCGCCACCGGCCCGCAGCGCGGCCATCGGGGCGTCGTCGATCGCGTAGCCGAGCGCGTCGACCACCTCGACCACGCCGCTGACCTGACCGGCCAGCCGCAGCGCCAGGCGCACGGTGGACCAGCGGTCGAGCTGCCCGGTCAGCGTGACCACGCCGCCGTCCACCGCCACGTCCACCACGCCGTCGGGCACGCCGAGGGTCCGGCGCAGCACCTCCTCGCGCACGTCCCGCGCGATGTCGGCGTCCGGGCGCAGGTGGACCTTGAGCAGGTCTCCACGGGTCACGATGCCGACCAGCCGGCCCAGGTCGTCGACGACCGGCAGCCGCTTCACCCCGCGGGCGTCCATGCTCCGGGCCGCCTCGACCAGCGACGCGTCCGGCGTGACGGTGACCGGGGGAGCGGTCATCAGGTCGGCGGCCAGGGTCGCGCCGGCCTTGGCCCGCGCCTCCCGCCGGTGCCGGTCGGGGAGGATCCGTCGCTCCCGCGGCTGCCCCAGCAGCTCCACCTTGTACATGAGGTCGGCCTCGGAGACCACTCCGACAACCCGCCGGGCCTCGTCCACCACCGGCGCCGCGGTGACCCGCCGGCCGGTCAGCACGTCCACGACCTCCCGGTACGCGGTGTCCTCCCGTACCGTCGCGACGTCGGTGGTCATCACGTCCTGCACCTGCCACGTACGCATGGCGACCTCCCTCTTCCGTCCTGAACGCTACGGACGGGCGGCGGGCGGCAGCAGGGGCGCAGGGACCCTGTCGGCGGGCCGGAAGTCCCGGCTCAGCCGGCCGGCACCGCCGCCGGGTCGGCGGCGGCGGCCGGCGCCGGCACGGCCGCCGCGTCGGCCGGCGGCTCGGGGATCAGCAGCTCCGCCGGCACCGGCTCGACCTCGACCCGGCAGTCGTGGAACGTCGGCGCCTCGCCCAGGTCGGTGTCGCGCACCGCGGTGACCGCGTTGACGGTGGCCCGGCCCGGGCTCAGCCGCGCCCAGTACGCCTTGTACGTGAACGCCAGCCCCGGTCGGGTCGCCCCGTCGACGGCGACCGCCGCGAGGAACGCGCCCCGGTCGTTGCGCACCCGCACCGCGTCGCCGTCGGCGAGCCCGCGCGTCGCCGCGTCGTCCGGGTGCAGGTGCACCCGGGGCGGGCCGGTCCGCCGCGTGTGCCAGGGCAGCGACGCGAAGGTGGAGTTCATCAGGAACCGGCCCGCCGGGGCGATCAGCACCAGCGGGAACCGGCGGGCCAGCTCGGTGTCGGCCGCCTCCACGGGCGGGGTGTGCCCGGGCAGCGGGTCCACCCCGAGCCGGGCCAGCGCCGGGTCGAGCAGCCGGGCCCGGCCGTCCGGGGTGGGGAAACCGCCGGCGGCGAACGGGGCCGCGCCCACCGGCACCCCGGTGGCCCGAACGTACGTTTGCTCGCGCAGCTCCTCGAAGCTGACCGGCGTGCCGGCCAGCAGCTGCCGGGCCAGGTCCTCGTCGCTGTCGGAGAACCGGGGGTGGTCGATGCCGAGCGCCGCGGCGATCCGCCGGAAGATCTCGGTGTTCGGCAGGGCCTCCCCGGGCGCCCGGGTGACCGGCAGGTTCAACGTCGTGTAGTGGTGGCCGTAGGAGGAGTGCAGGTCGAGGTGCTCCGGCTGCATGGTCGCCGGCAGCACCACGTCGGCGTAGTCGCAGGTGTCGGTCCAGCGCTGCTCCAGCACCACCGTGAACAGGTCGGCGCGGCGCAGGCCGGCGAGGAGCCGGTTCTGGTCCGGTGCCGTGGCGGCCGGGTTGGCGTTGAACACCACCAGCGAGGTCACCGGCGGGTCGGCCTCCCCGGTGAGCACGGTCGCCAGCCGGCTCATGTTCACCGACCGGGCGGCCGGGGCCGGCATGCCGGGCGGCCGGACCACCGGGCCCTCGTCGATCGGGTGGTGCCCGCTGGTCGACACGAGGGCGCCGCCGCCCGGGTACCGGAAGTCGCCGGTGACCAGCGGCAGCGCGCAGATCGCGCGGATCGCCTGGCCGGCGCCGTGGTGCCGTTGCAGGCCCAGCCCGACCCGGACGGCGGTGGGTCGGGTGGTGGCGATCCGCTCGCCGAGCCGGCGGACCACCTCGACGGGCAGGCCGCACTCGGCGGCGGCCCGCTCCACCGGCCACTCGTCGAGCCGGGCGGCCAGCTCGGGCCAGCCGACGGTGTGCGCGGCCAGCCACTCCTCGTCGGCCGCGCCGGCGTCGCGTACGTGCCGCAGGAGCCCGAGCGCGAGGGCCGCGTCGGTGCCGGGCAGCGGGGCGACGTGCTCGTCGCTGCGGGCCGCGGTGTCGGTGCGCAGCGGGTCGATGGTGACCAGGTACGCGCCGCGCTCCCGGGCCTGCTGCACGAACGGCCACAGGTGCAGGTTGGTGGCGAGCGGGTTGGCGCCCCAGAGCACGATGAGCTTCGCGGCCACGATCGACTCCGGCTCGAAGCCGACCGAGCCGCCGTAGATCGAGCGCAGCGCCGCGCTGGCCGCGCCCGTGCAGATGGTGGTGTCCAGCCGGGACGCACCCAGGTGCGCGAAGAGCCGCTGGCCCATCGTCCAGCCCTGCACGTGGCCCATGGTGCCGGCGAAGTAGTAGGGCAGCACGGACTCCGGGCCGTCCCGTTCGATGCTCGCGCGCAGCCCGGCGGCCACCCGGTCGACCGCCTCCGCCCAGCTCGCCGGCCGGTACGCGACCCGCCCGGCGCCCTTCGGGCCGGTGCGCACGTAGGGGGTGGTCAGCCGGTCGGGGCCGTTGACCGCGTCGAGGTAGCGGTTGACCTTGCCGCAGAGCGCGCCCCGGGTGAACGGGTGCTCGCGGTCGCCGCGCAGCGCGACGGCCCGGCCGTCGGAGACCGTGAGTTGCCAGACGCAGGTGTCGGGGCAGTCCAGCGGGCAGGCGCCGGGATGGGTGGTGCGGGCCATGCGGCGAGCCTACTCAGCGGGGGCACCGGTCCGGTTCCCGCCGCCGGGTCAGCGGATCGGCCGCCAGTCCGGCCCGTCGGGTCGTCCGGTCGAGGTGAGTGCCGCGAGCATCACGGCCTCGACCTGCTCGGGTGTCAGGTGCTCCCGGCGGTCGGCGCCCGGCACGTAGGCGCCCCACGCCCGGCCGTCCGGCTCCTGCATGACCACACCGACCGGGTCGCGGTGGTCGCTCACGGCGGCGATGACCCCCCACGGGCGGCGGATGTGCACCTGTTGCTGGAGGTCCGGATCGAGATCCCGCAGCCACCGCCGGACGGTCTCCCGGTCGTCCAGCCCGACCGTCTCGGTCGCCCGCCGGAAGAGGCCGTACGTGGTCAACCGCTCCGCGACGTCCTGCCGGGCCGATGCCGGTCCACCCAGGAGCCTCCTCAGCCACTCCATCCGGATGCTCCGTCCCGCGTCGGTGCCCGGCGTCCCGGGCGTCACGGCGGGAGTGCCCGCTCGGGCGGCGGCGGCAAACCCATCGGCCGCCCGGTCACCGGAGCGGGCGGTGCGCGCCGGCCGCGGGGCCGTCGAGCGTAGGGTCGCTCCCTGGCGTCATCCACGCCCACGCCGCCGAGACCCGAGGAGCACGGTGCCCGAGATCGACAAGGTCGCCTGGATCCGGATCGAGGACGGCCGGGTGCTGAGCACCCGGTCCCGGGGCCGGGACGTCTGGTACCTGCCCGGCGGCAAGCGGGAAGCCGGTGAGACCGACCTGGCGACCCTGGTCCGGGAGATCGCCGAGGAGCTGGACGTGGCCGTCGTGCCGGAGTCCGCCGTGCCGGTGGGTGTCTTCACCGCGCAGGCCCACGGCCACGGCGCCGGCACGCTGGTCCGGATGACCTGCTACGCCGCCGACTACGAGGGCACGCTGCGGCCGGCGAGCGAGATCGCGGAGCTGGCCTGGCTCGGCTACGCCGACCGGTCCCGGGTCTCCGCGGTGGATCAGCTCATCTTCGACCACTTCCGGGCTGTCGGCGCGCTGCACTGACCTCGCCCGCCCGGCGCGGTAGGTGCCGCCCGGGTGCCGCCGCCGTTTGCGGCCGTCGGGCGCGGGTAACCGCGGACGCGACGCTCCGGCCGGCTCGGGCCGGGGCTGCCGGACATCCGGCGGCGGCCGGCGACGACAGGAGTGCGGCTGTGCGGTTTCCCCGATTCGTCGAGGCGGTGTCCCGCCGCGCCGAGCTGCCCACCGGTCAGGCCGCCACGATCTCGCGGGCGGTGTTGCAGACCCTCGCCGAGCGGATCACCGCCACCGAGTCGGCGGACCTGGCCGCGCAGCTGCCGGACGAGGTCGGCAGCTATCTCGTCGCGCCGGGCGAGGGCGGCACGACGGGCGGCGCGGTCGCCTTCCTATACCGGGTCGCGGAGCGGGCCGGAGTGGACCCGGCGGTCGCCGAGGTGGGCGCCCGCGCGGTGCTCGCCACCCTGCGGGAGACGGTCACGGTCGGCGAGTTCCAGGATCTCGTGGCGCAGCTCCCGAACGGATTCGACGCGATGGTCGACCCGATCCCGCGGCCACCGTACGATGTGTAGTCGGGCCCCCCGAAACGCGTGTTGAGCTGCGGAGATGAGGCCCTCGCGGTGGAAATTCCACGGTCCGGAAGTATTTTCACCGTAAAATAACTCGCGAGTAGGCGCTTACGCGGTAAATCGTCTACGCGCTAGAGGGATGATCGGTCGATTTCCTCGGTCCGAGCTTCCACGGGTCGTCATCCCTTCGGCTCGACCTGCATCGATGCCCTCCCCGTCAAGATATCGAGCCCTATTCTGGCTCCAATGTGAAGTCCTGGGGGGGATCATGATCACATTCACTGAACGCTGCGCGCCTGTCGTCACTGGGGAAACATCAGCCCGCTGACATGGCACAGCCGATGATCATCAATCGTTTCGGCGAGGTCGCGGCGCGTCACGGTGAACGTCCGGCCCTGCTCGGTGAGACCCACGAGGTCGCTTACGCCGGGTTGGCCGGGATGGCCGGGGGGCACGCGGCCGCGCTCGTCGCCGCCGGCGTCCGGCCCGGTGACCGCGTCGCCCTGCTCACCGCGCACGGCGCTCCGACCGTCGCGGCGCTGCTCGGTGCTCTCGCCGCGGGCTGCGCGTACGTGCCGCTGGACCCGGGCTTCCCGGTCGACCGGCTGCGCCACATGCTCGCCGCCGCCGGGGTCACCGCCCTCGCCTGCGCCGCCGAGCACCGCGAGCTGGCCCGGGGCCTCGCCGGCGGGCGGACCGTCGTGCCGCTGGACCGGGTGCCGCCGGCCCCGCTGCGGCCCGTGCCGGTCGACCCGGACGCGCTGGCGTACGTGCTGTTCACCTCCGGGTCCACCGGGGTGCCGAAGGCCGTCGGGCAGACGCACCGCAACCTGACGCACGTCGTCGACAACCAGATCGCCGCGCTGGCGGTCGGCCCGAGCGACCGGCTCAGCCTGCTCGCCTCGTTCAGCTTCGACGCCGCCATCCCCGACCTCTACCCGGCGCTGCTCACCGGCGCCGCGGTGGTCCCGGTCGACCTGCGCCGGCAGGGGCTCGCCCAGGCCGTCACCCAGCTCGACCGGCACCGGGCCACCGTGCTGCACTGCACGCCCACCGTCTACCGCTACCTGCTGGAGGCCCTCGGCGACCGGCGCCTCGACGCGGTCCGGGTGGTGCTGCTCGGCGGCGAGCAGGCCACCTACGCGGACGCCCTCCGCGGCCGGGACCGGTTCGCCCCGGACTGCCGGCTGGTCAACGGCTACGGCGCCACCGAGATGACCTTCGTGGCCCGGCACGTGCTGCCGCTGTCCACGGTGGATCCGGCCGCCACTGGACCGTTGCCGATCGGCACCGCGTTCCCCGGCTACCAGGTCGATCTCGCCCCGGACACCGGCGAGCTGGTGGTTCGCAGCCGACACCTCGCGCCCGGCTACCTCAACCAGGGCAGCGACCGGTTCACCGTGGACGCCGACGGGGTGCGGTCGTACCGCACCGGGGACCTCGGCCGGCGGCTGCCCGGCGGCGAGCTGGTCTGCCTCGGCCGGCTCGACCGGCAGGTCAAGGTGCGCGGCCACCGGGTGGAGCTGACCGAGATCGAGGCCGTGCTGGCCGCCCAGCCCGGGGTGGCCGGCGTGCGCGCCATCGCCCGCGATGGCGAACTGTTGGCGTACGCCCGCCCGGCCGGCGACCGCCCCGATCCGACCGCGCTGCGCGCCGCGCTCGCCGCCGCGCTGCCCGGCTACGCGCTGCCCCGCGCGGTCGTGCTGCTCGACGAGTTCCCGCTCACCGTCACCGGCAAGGTCGACGAGCGCGCGCTGCCCGACCCGCCGGCCGGGGTGCCGGCCGGGGAGGGGCCCGCCACCGACACCGAGCGGGCCGTGCACGACATCTGGTGCGCCGTGCTCGGCCGCTCGGCGGTCGGCCGCACCGACAGCTTCTTCGACGTCGGCGGGCAGTCCCTGCTGCTGGGGCAGGTGCAACAGCGGCTCGCCGACGTGTTCGGCGTGCGCCTGCCCCTGCTGCGTCTCTTCGACCACCCGACGGTGGCCGCCCAGGCGGCGCTTCTCGACGCCCCGCCCGAGACGGTCCGCGCCCCGGTGCTGCCCGCGCCCGCGGCCCCGGCCGCCGCGGCCCGCGCGTACACCGGCGACGAGATCGCGGTGGTCGGCCTCGCCGGCCGCTTCCCCGGCGCGCCGGACGTGGCCACCTTCTGGTGGAACCTGTGCACCGGCGTCGACTCGATCCACGAGCACACCGACGAGGAGCTGGCCGCCCTCGGCGTCGGGCCGGGGCTGCGCGCCGACCCCCGGCACGTGCGGGCCGTCGGCCGGCTCGACGGGGTCGCCGACTTCGACGCCGAGTTCTTCTCCTTCGCCGCCGACGAGGCGGCCCGGACCGACCCGCAGCACCGGCTCTTCCTGGAGACGGCCTGGGAGGCCATGGAGGACGCCGGGCACGACCCGGAACGCTTCCCCGGCCTGGTCGGGGTCTACTCGGCCACCTCCGTCAACCGGTACTTCCTGTTCCACCTCATGGACAACCCGGCCGTGGTCGGCGACGTCGACCCGGACGACTGGGAGGCGCGGCTGATCGGCCGGCAGTTCACGGACCACCTGCCCGGGCAGGTCGCCTACCGGCTCGGGCTCACCGGGCCCGCCCTGGCCGTGCAGAGCGCCTGCTCCAGCTCGCTGGTCGCCGTCTGCCTGGCCGCGCAGAGCCTCGCCGACTACCAGTGCGATCTCGCCCTGGCCGGCGGGGTCACCGTCACCTGGCCCCGGCACCGGCACGTCCCGGGCGGGCTGGCCTCGCCGGACGGCCGGTGCCGCGCCTTCGACGAGGGCGCCAACGGCTCCGGCTTCGGCTCCGGCGCCGGGGTGGTCGCGCTGCGCCGGCTCGCCGACGCGCAGGCCGACGGCGACCGGATCTACGCGGTCCTGCCCGGCTGGGCGGTCACCAACGACGGGGCGGACCGGGCCGGCTTCGCCGTGCCCGGCCCGGCCGGGCAGGCCGCCGCGGTGGCCAACGCGCTGGCCACCGCCGAGGTCGCCCCCGGCGAGGTCGGCCTCGTCGAGGGGCACGGCAGCGGCACGCCGCTCGGCGACGCCATCGAGGTCGCCGCGCTGCACGAGGTGTACGCCGGGGCCGCGCCCGCCGAGAGCTGCGCGCTCGGCTCGGTGAAGACCAACATCGGCCACCTCGACGCGGCCGCCGGCATCGCCGGGCTGATCAAGGCGGTGCTCGCCGTGCGGCACGGGGTGATCCCGCCGAACCTGCACTTCACCCGCCCGCACCCGGAGATCGACCTGGCCGCCGGCCCGTTCTACGTGCCCACCAAGGCCCGCGACTGGCCCGAGGGCCCGCGCCGGGTCGCCGGGGTCAGCGCCTTCGGCCTCGGCGGCACCAACGCGCACGTCGTCGTGGAGCAGCCGCCGCCGGCCGACCCGGCCGACCCGCCCGGCGACGGGCCGTGGCTGCTGCCGGTGTCGGCGCGTACCCCGGCGGCGTTGCGGGCCGCGCTGGCCCGGCTGCGGGCCCACCTGGGCGGCGACGCCCCGGCGTTGCCCGAGGTGGCCGCCACCCTGGCGCTCGGCCGGCGGGCCTTCGCCCACCGGGCCGCGGTCGTCGCCGCCGACCTGGCCGGCGCGCTGGCCGGCCTGGACATGCTGCTGGACACCGGCGTCCGCATCGCGGGCGAGGGTGGCCCGCTGCGCGACCTGGCCGCCGACTGGGTCGCCGGGCGGGACGTCGACTGGGACGCCCTGCACCCCGAGGGCACGGTCCGGCGCACCGGCCTGCCCACCTACCCGTTCCAGCGCCGCCGGTACTGGATCGACCCCGTTCAGAGAGGTCCGCGGTGAACTGGTTCGTCTCCGCCGGAAGCCGACCCCAGGCGCCGGTGCGGTTGTTCTGCCTGCCCTACGCCGGTGCCGGCGCGAGCGCGTTCCGGCGCTGGCAGGAGGGGATCGGGCCGGACGTCGAGGTGCTGCCGGTGCAACTGCCCGGCCGGGAGAACCGGATCAACGAGGATCCGCGCTTCGGCGTCGCCGAGGTGGCCGACGCCGTCGCGGCCCGGGCCGACCGCCCGTACGCCCTGTACGGCCACTCGATGGGTGGCCGGCTCGGCTTCGAGGTGGTCCGGGAGCTGCGCCGGACCGGCCGGCCGATGCCGCTGCGGCTCTACGTCGGCGGCGCCCGCGCCCCGCACGTCACCGCGCCCGGACCCTTCGACGGGCTGTCCCGGGCGGACGACGACGAACTGCTGCGCCGCCTCGGCGGCGGCGGCGGCCTGCCCGCCGAGCTGTTCGACCACCCGGAGCTGGTGGAGCTGCTGCTGCCGCTGCTGCGGGCCGACTTCGGCCGGGTGGACGACTACCGGTACGTGCCCGGCGAGCCGCTGCCGCTGCCGATCGTCGCGTTCAGCGGCCGGGACGACCGGGCCGTCACCCGCGAGCAGCACGCCGCCTGGGCCGCGCACACCGCGGCCGGGTTCACCCTGCACGAGCTGGCCGGCGGCCACTTCTTCCTGCACGATCGGCTCCCCGAGCTGCTCGCGCTGATCCGCGCCGACCTGGCCGCGGCGCTCGACGCCGGGACCACCCGCGCCGGCGGGCCGGCCGCGGGTACGGACCGGGTGCACACCGCCGGCCGCGGGACCGCCGGCGGTGTGCACCGGGTGCCGCTCGGCGGCACCGCCTGGTCGGTGTGGCGCGACGCCATCCTGCGCACCACCGGCTTCCCGGCCGACGGCCTGGACCTGTTCGCCGCGCCCCGGGCCGCCGCGGCGGCCGACGAGCTGCTCGCCACCGGCACCGGCGAGGACCGCTACGACAAGGAGTTCGACGAGGCGGTCCGGGCCGCCGCCCAGCGGCTCAGCGAGCTGGCCGTCGACCCGCTGCTGCGCGAGGCGGTCACCTGGCAGAACCGGGGTGCCCTGGTCGCGCTCGACGGGCTGGCCCGCGGCGGCGCCGACGCGGCCCGCAACGTGCGGCGGCGGGACCGGGAGCGGGCTCTGCTCAAGTACTGGCAGCGCTACGGCGGCAAGAACGAGACGGTCGGCTTCTTCGGCCCGAGCTGCTGGGTGACCGTCGACCCCGACCAGCCGGAGACCGCCCGGATCCGCCCCGGCGCCGGGCTGACCCGCCGGCGCTGGGTCTGGTTCGAGTCCTGGGCGCTCGCCGCGTACGCCGAGCGGATCGGCGCCGACCTGGCCGTCCGCCGGTGGTGGCCGCCGGTGCTGCGCCCGCACCTCGCCGTCCGCGACCGGACCGTGCTGCGTCCCGGCCGGCCCCCGCTGGCGCTGACCCCGGTGGAGGCGGCCCTGCTCGCCGCCGCCGACGGCCACCGCCGTGCCGCCGACCTGGTGGCCGACCCGGCCATCGGCCTGCGCCGCCCCGAGGACGGCTACGCCCTGCTCGACCGGCTGGTGGAGCGGGAGCTGATCAGCTGGGACGCGGCCCTGCCGGTCAGCCCGGACGCCGAGCGGGTGCTGGGCGACCGGATCGCGGCGATCGGCGACGAGGCCGCCCGCAGCGCCGCGCGGGCCGGGTTCGACCGGCTCCGCGCCGCCCGCGACGCGGTGGCCGGGGCGGCCGGCGACCCGGTGCGGCTGCGCGCCGCGCTGGACACCCTCGACGCCACGTTCACCGAACTGACCGGCCGTCCGGCCGTCCGCCGCGCCGGCCAGATGTACGCCGGCCGCACCATCTGCTACGAGGACACCGCCCGCGACCTGGACGTGGTCTTCGGCGCGCCGCTGCTCGCCGAGCTGGCCGCCCCGCTGGACGTGCTGCTGCGCGCCGCCCGGTGGATGGCGAACGCCCTGGCCGACGCGTACGACGAGGTGTTCCGCGGGCTCCACGACGAGCTGCGCGCCGAGGCCGGCGGCGGTCCGGTCGCCCTGGCGGACCTGTGGTTCCTGGCCCAGGGCCTGTTCTGGGGCGGGGGCGAGCGGCCGGTCGACGGGGTCGCCGCCGACTTCGCCGCCCGCTGGGCCGGGCTGTTCGGGCTGGACGCGCTGCCACCCGGCACCACCGACGTACGGCTGCGGGTGGCCGATCTGGCCGACCGGGTCGACGCGGTCTTCCCGGGCGCCAGGCCGACCTGGTCCAACGCCGTGATGCACAGCCCCGACCTGCAGATCTGCGCCACCGACGCGGCGGCGCTGGCCCGGGGCGAGTACACGGTGGTGCTCGGCGAGCTGCACGCCGCCTGGTCGTCGTTCGACTGCGCGGTCTTCACCCCGTCGCACCCGGACGTGGAGCGGCTGCGCGCCGCGCTGGCCGAGGACATGGGCGAACGGCGGATCCGGCTGCTCTTCCCCACCGAGTGGCCGCGCCGGACCAGCCGCACCTCCGAGTCGCTGACCGGGCCGACCGACCGGCACCTGGCCTTCCAGGACGCGCCGGGCGGCGAGCCGGCCCGGGTGCTGCCCACCGTCGACCTCACCGTCGGCGAGGTCGACGGCCGGCTCGTCGCCACCGCCTCGGACGGGCAGCGGTGGCCGCTCACCGAGGTCTTCGCCGAGCTGCTCAGCGCGCACGCGGTGGACGGCTTCAAGCTGGTCGCCGCTGCGCCGTACACGCCTCGGATCACGCTGGACCGGCTGGTGGTGGCCCGGCAGACCTGGCGGACCACGGTCGGGGAGAGCGGGCTGGCGGGCGCCACCGGCGAGCGGCAGCGCTTCCTGGCCGTGCGGGACTGGCGGCGCCGGTTCGGCCTGCCCGAGCAGGTCTACGTCAAGCTCGGCACCGAAACCAAGCCGTGCTTCGTGGACCTGTCCAGCCCGGCCTTCGCCAACATGTTCTGCGCCATGGTCCGGGCCGCCCGGGTCGACGGCGGCGACGACGTTTCGCTCACGGTCAGCGAGATGCTCCCCACCACGGACCAGGCCTGGGTGCCCGACGGCGCCGGCCGCCGCTACTTCAGCGAGCTGCGCCTGCACATCGTGGACACCCAGGGGGCGGTGGCCCGATGAGCCACCTGCTGCCGCTGGGGGAGACCGGCTGGTCGGTCTGGCGGGACACCGTGGTGCGGACGGCCGGCTTCCCGGCCGCCGGGCTGGACCGGTTCGCGGCCCCGGAGGCCGCCGCCGCGGCGGACGCGCTGCTCGCCGGGGAGGGCACGCGGGAGGTCTTCGACAAGGCGCTGGACGAGGCGGCGGCCGAGGGCTCCGCGGCGGCCCTCGACCTCGCCGCCGACCCGCTGCTCCGCGAGGCGGTGACCTGGCAGAACCGGGACATGCTCGTGGCCCTGGACGGGCTGCTGCGCACCGACCCGGCGACCCGCAACAGCCGGCGCCGCAAGCGCGAGATGACGCTGCTGCGCTACTGGCAGCGCTACTGCGGCAAGGCCGAGACCATCGGGTTCTTCGGGCCCGTCGCCTGGGGCACCCTCGAACCGGAGACGGCCGCGTCGCGGGTGGCCCCCGGTCCGGGCCTGGTCCGCCGCCGCCGGGTCCACTTCGAGGCGTGGGCGCTGGCCGCGTACGCCGACCGGCTCGGCGCCGACCTGGCGGTGCGCCGCTGGTGGCCACCGACCCGGCCGCCGCACCTGACCGTGGTCGGCAACCGGCTGCACCGGCCGCTGCACCCGCCGGTCGAGCTGCCTCCGGTGGAGGCCCGGCTGCTCGCCGCCGCCGACGGCCGGACCCCGGCGGCCGAGCTGGTCGAGCGGTTCCGGGCGGCCGGCGACCTGCGCACCGCCGACGACGGCTACCTGCTGCTCGACCGGCTGGCCGAGCGCGGGCTGCTCGCCTGGGACGCCGCCCTGCCCACCAGCCCGGCCGCGGAACGGGTGCTGGCCGAGCGGCTCGCCGCCGTCGGCGACCCGGCCGACCGGGCGCGGGCCGAGGCCGGCCTCGACCGGCTCCGCGCGGCCCGGGACGCGGTGGCCGCCGCGGCCGGCGACCCGGACCGGCTGGGCGCCGCGCTGGCCGCGCTGAACGACGAGTTCACCGCGGTCACCGGGGCCGCCGCGACCCGGCACGCCGGCCAGATGTACGCCGGCCGGACCCTGGTCTACGAGGAGACCGAACGGGACCTGGACGTGCGGGTGGGCGCGGCGGTGCGGGAGGCGCTGGCCGAGCCGCTCGCCGTGGTGCTGACGGCGGCCCGCTGGCTGACCGCCGAGGTGGGCGCGGCCTGCACGGCGGTCGTCGCCGACCTCCACGCCGAACTGGCCGGGGACGGCCCGGTGCGGCTCGCCGACGTGTGGGCGCCCGCCCAGGGGCTGCTGCTCGCCCCCGACGGCCCGCTCCAGCGCGCCGCCGCCGGGCTGACCGCCCGCTGGCGGGAGCTGTGCGGGCTGGCCGACCTGCCGCCCGGGCAGGCGGAGCTGACCCTGCGCAGCGCCGACCTGGCCGCCCGCGCCGCCGAGCTGTTCGCCGCCGACGGCCCCGGCTGGCCGTCCGCCCGGATCCACAGCCCCGACGTGCAGATCGTCGCCGCCGACCTCGACGCGCTCAACCGGGGCGAGTTCCTGCTGGTCCTCGGCGAGCTGCACCCCAGCCTGACCACCTTCGACAGCGCTGTCCTCACCCCGTTCCACCCGGATCCCGCGGTGCTGCGTGCCGGCTTCGACGCCGACCTCGGGCCGGTCCGGCTGCGCGTGGTCTACCCGGCCAACTATCCGCGCCTGACGACCCGGACCACCTACGCGCTGACCGGCCCGCAGGACCGGCAGATCGGCATCGACACGGCCCGGGGCGCCGACCTGGACCGCCTCGTCCCGGCCACCGACGTGCGGATCGAGCGCGCCGGCGCCGAGTTCGACGCGGTCTTCCCCGACGGGCGGCGGTGGCCGCTCACCGAGGTGTTCGGCAACCTGTTCTCCGCGCTGCTGCTGGACAGCTTCAAGCTGCTCGACCCGGCCCCGCACATGCCCCGCATCACCATCGACCGGCTGGTGGTGGCCCGGCGCACCTGGCGCACCACGGTCGGGGAGTCCGGGCTGGCCGGGGTGAGCGGCGAGGCCGAGCGCTACCTCGCGGTCCGGCGCCTGCGGCAGCGGCTCGGCCTGCCCGAGCGGGTCTTCGTGAAGGTCGGAACCGAGGTCAAGCCCTGCTACGTCAACCTGACCGGCCCGCTGCACGCCCACTCGCTGTGCGCCATGGTCGACGCCGCCGCCCGCACCGGTCCCGACGTGGCCCTGGTGGTCACCGAGCTGCTGCCCGACCCGGCCGAGTCGTGGATCACCGACGCGCGGGGCCGGGGCTACGTCAACGAACTCCGCCTCCAGATCACCGACCCAGCCGAGCACCGGGGAGACCACGGGTGACCGACATCCTCACCGCCAGCGTCGCGTACGGGGCGGACCTGCCCTGGCCGGACGCCACCCTGGCCGAGCTGATCGCCGCGCAGGCCGCCCGCACGCCCGACGCCGTGGCGGTACGCCAGTGGGACACCCGGCTGACCTACCGGCAGCTCGTCGACCGGGCCGCCGGGGTGGCCGCCGCCCTGCGCGAGCGCGGCGTCGGCCGTGGCGACCGGGTCGGGGTCTGCGGCGCGCGTACCCCCGACCTGGTGGTCACCGTGGTCGGCGTGCTGCTGGCCGGCGCCGCGTACGTGCCGCTGGAGCCCGGCGGCCCCCGCGAGCGGCTGCGCGAGATCGCCCGGGACGCCGGGGTCCGGGTGGTCGTCGGCGACACCGCGGCGGCCGAGTTCGGCGGCGAGCCCGGTGTGGAGGCGGTCGGGCTGCCCGGCCCGGCCCCCCTCGCACCCTGCCCGGCGCGCCCCGGCGACCCGGCGTACGTGCTGTTCACCTCCGGCTCCACCGGCCGGCCCAAGGGTGTGCTCACCACCCACCGCAACGCCGTCGAGTTCGTCACCGGGGTCGCCGCGCTCACCGGCGCCGACGCCTCGGTACGCAGCCTCGGCATCGCCTCGCTCGGCTTCGACGCGGCCACCATGGACCTGTTCGTGCCGCTGCTGCTCGGCGGCGCGGTGCAGCTGCTCGGCACCGACGACCGGGCCGACCCCGTCCGGCTCGCCCGGTTCGTCGCCGCGCACGAGGTCACCTGGGGTTTCATCACCCCGACCGTGCTCGCCCTGCTCGACCCGGCGGAGCTGCCGTCGTGGCGGGTGCTGCTCTGCGGCGGCGAGGCGGTCCCGGCCGAGCTGGTCGCCCGCTGGGCCCCCGGCCGGCGGTTCCTCAACGGCTACGGTCCCACCGAGACCACCGTGCTGGCGGTCAGCGGTGACCTCACGGCCGCCGACACCGACCCGGTGCCGATCGGCCTGCCCCTGCCCAACCACCGGGCGTACGTGGTGGACGCCGACCTGCGCCCGGTGCCGCCGGGGGAGACCGGCGAGCTGCTGATCGGCGGTCCCGGCCTGGCCGACGGCTACCTCGACCGGCCCGGGCTGACCGCCGAGCGGTTCGTGCCCGACCCGTTCGGCGACCGGCCGGGGGAGCGGCTCTACCGCACCGGCGACCTGGTCCGGCAGGCGCCGGACGGCCGGATCGTCTACCTCGGCCGGGCCGACCGGCAGGTCAAGGTGCGCGGCCAGCGGATCGAGCTGGGCGAGGTCGAGGCCGTGCTGGCCGGCCACGCCGCCGTCGACGGGGTGGCCGTGGAGGCCGTGCCCGGCCCGGCCGGCACCGAGCTGGTCGCCTTCCTCACCCCCGCCGACGCGCCCGACGACGAGGCGCTGCGGGCGTACGCCGGGCCCCGGCTGACCACCGCCATGCTGCCGGCCCGGACGGTGCGGCTGGCCGCGCTGCCGGTCAGCCCGACCAGCGGCAAACTGGACCGGCCCGCGCTGCGTGCGCTGGCGGTCGCCGCGCCGCGGGAAGCGGCGGAGATCGCCGGCGGCGACCCGGTGGAGGCGGCCGTCCGGCGACTCTGGATCCGGCTGCTCGGCGCGAACCCCGGCCCGGACAGCGATTTCCTGGCCGCCGGCGGCAACTCCATCGCCGCCATGCGACTGGTCGCCGCGCTCCGCGCCGAGCTGGGCCGGCGGGTCGACACCCGGGTGCTGTTCACCGACCGCACCTTCGGCGCGCTGGTCGACCGGGTGCGGGCCGCCGCGCCCGCCGACGGCGACGAGCTGACCACCGGCAACCCGCCCACCCTCTCCCCACCGCAGCGGCGGCTCTGGTTCATGGACCAGCTCGCCCCGTCCAGCGCGCCCTACAACATCGCCGTGGCGCACCGGCTGCGCGGGCCGCTGGACACCGCCGCGCTCGGCGCCGCGCTGCGCGCCGTGGCCGAGCGGCACGACGTGCTGCGCTGGCGGATCCCGCAGACCGGCGGGGTGCCGTACGCGGTCCGCGAGGAGCCGACCGACGTGGCCGTGCCGGTGGTCGACCTGACCGGCGCCGCCGACGCCGAGGCGGAGCTGGCCAGCATGCTCGCGGCCGGCGCCGGGCACTCGTTCGACCTGGCCACCGGGCCGCCCTGGCAGGTGACCGTCTACCGGCTGGCCGCCGACACCCACGTGCTCGCCGTCACCGTGCACCACGCGGTCTTCGACGGCTGGTCCGAGGCGCTGCTCTACGACGAGCTGGCCGGCGCGTACGCCCGGGCGGTCGCCGGTGACCCGCCGGCCCGGCCGCCGCTGCCCGCCACGTACGCCGACTACGCGGTCTGGCGGGCGGAGCGCGACCGCCGCCGGGGCGCGGCCGACCTGGCCTGGTGGACCGACCACCTGGCCGGCGCCCCGACCGTGCTGGACCTGCCCCGCGACCGGCCCCGCCCGGCGGTACAGACCTACGCCGGCGTCGAGGCCGCGGTGCGGCTCACCGAGGCGGCCGACCGGGCGGTACGGGACCTGGCCGCCCGGCGTGGCACCACCGTGGCGGCCGTGCTGCTGGCCGGCTTCGGCGAGCTGCTGCGCCGGCTCACCGGCGCCGACGACCACGTGCTCGGCGCGATCGTCGCCGACCGCCGGCTCGCCGCCTTCGACGACGTCATCGGCTTCTTCATCGACACCGTGCCCGTGCGGGTCCGCACCGGCGGGGCGACCTTCGCGGGGCTGGTCGACAGGTGCGCCGCCGAGCTGCACGCGGTCACCGAGCACCCCGGAGCGCCCCTGGAACGGATCGTCGAGGCGCTCGGCGTCGGTCGGGACACCTCCCGCGCCCCGCTCGTGCAGGTGCTGTTCAACGTGCTCAACTTCGTGCCGCCCCGGCTCGCGCTGACCGGCCTGTCGGTCGAGCCGGTGCCGGTGCCGAAGCCCGGCTCACCGTTCGACATCACCGTCTACGTGGTGGAACGCGACGGCCGGGCCGGCGTCGAGGTGGTGCACAACCCGGACCTGTTCGACGCCGACCGGATCGAGGCGCTCCTGGCCGACCTGGCCGCCCTGGTCGGCGCCCTCGCGGCCGACCCGGACGCGCCCGCCGACCAGGTCGCCACCGAGCTGCCCCGCCCGGCCGTACGGGTGGCGGCGCTCGGCGCGATGACCGTGGCCGCCGCCGAGCCGGCCCGGGCCCCGCTGCCCACCGGGCCGGACGCGCTCACCGCCACCGAGGAGCTGATCGCCGGCATCTGGCGGGACGTGCTCGGCCGGGACCGGGTCGGCGTCGCCGACAACTTCTTCGACATCGGCGGCCACTCGATGGCCCTCGCCGCGGTGCACGCCCGGCTCACCGAGGCCACCGGCCGCTCCCTCACCATGCTCGACCTGTTCCGCCACCCGACCGTTCGGGCCCTCGCCGCCAGCCTCGACGGCGCCGCCGACCGGCCGGAACTCGCCCGGGCCGCGCTGCGCGCCGCCGCCCGGCGTGGCCGCGCCCGCCGTACCCCACCCCGACGACCGAACCAGCCCTGACGCCGTACCCCTCCCCGACGCACCGCGTGAGCTAAGGACACCCCGGATGCAGAACGACATTCCCACCACCGACGACGGCATCGAACCGATCGCGATCGTCGGTCTCGCCGCCCGCCTACCCGGCGCGGGCGACATCGACGAGTTCTGGCGCAACCTGGTCGACGGCGTCGAGTCGGTGACCGAGCTGACCCGCGACGAGCAGATCGCCCGCGGCGCCACCCCCGAGGAGGTCGACGACCCCGGCTGGGTGAACCGCGCCCCGCTGGTCGACGGCTACGACGAGTTCGACGCCGGCCTGTTCGGGATGACCGCCCGCGAGGCCGAGATCACCGACCCGCAGCACCGCCTCTTCCTGGAGACCTGCTACACCGCGCTCCAGGACGGCGGCTACGACCCGGCCCGCTACGACGGCGCGGTCGGCGTCTACGCCGGCACCGGCGGCAACACCTACCTGCACCGCAACGTGCTGCGCAACAAGCGGGTCGGCGGCAGCCCGCACGGCGCGGTCTCCCTGGCCACCGGCAACTCGCCGAACTACGTGGCCACCAACGTCTCCTACCGGCTCGACCTGCGCGGGCCCAGCCTCACCGTGCACACCGCCTGCTCCACCTCGCTGGTGGCCTTCCACCTGGCCTGCGAGGCGCTGCGCAACGGCGAGTGCGACATGGCCCTGGCCGGCGGGGTCAACATCGAGCTGCCGCACGTCGGCTACCTCGGCATGGACGGCTTCACCTCCCCGGACGGCCGCTGCCGCCCGTTCGACGCCGGAGCCAACGGCACGGTCTGGGGCAGCGGCGTCGGCGTCACCCTGCTCAAGCGCCTCTCCGACGCGATCGCCGACGGCGACACCATCCGCGCCGTGGTGCTCGGCAACGCGATCAACAACGACGGCGCCGGCAAGGTCGGCTTCACCGCCCCCAGCATCGACGGCCAGATGGAGGCGGTCGCCCAGGCGGTCGGCCTGGCCGGCATCGACCCGCGCACCATCAGCTACGTCGAGGCGCACGGCACCGGCACGGCGCTCGGCGACCCGATCGAGATCGCCGCCCTCTCCGCGGTGTACACCAAGGACACCGACGACCGGGGCTGGTGCGGCATCGGCTCGGTGAAGTCGAACATCGGCCACCTGAGCCAGCCCTCCGGCATCGTCAGCGTGATCAAGACGGTGCTGGCCATGGAGCACGGCCTCATCCCGCCGACCATCAACTACGAGACCCCGAACCCGGCCATCGACTTCGCCGACACCCCGTTCTACGTGGCGAACACGCTGACCAAGTGGGACACCGACGGCGGGCCCCGGCGCGCCGGGGTCAGCTCGTTCGGCATCGGCGGCACCAACGCGCACGTCGTGCTGGAGGAGGCCCCGGCCGCGTACCGGACCGAGCGGCGGGTCCGCCCGGCGCACCTGCTCCAGGTCTCGGCGAAGACCCCGACCGCGCTGTCCACCGCGGTCGAGCGGCTGGCCGAGCACCTGGAGAACGGCACGGCCGGCGGTCCCGAACTCCTGGCCGACGTGGCGCACACCCTGCGGGTCGGCCGCCAGCGGTACGCGCACCGCGCCGCCGTGGTCGCCGGCGACCTGCCCTCCGCGGCGGCCGCCCTGCGCGACAAGCGCAAGGGCCACCGGGGCGTTCTGGACGGCCCCGCCCCGCGGGTCGCCTTCCTCTTCTCCGGCCAGGGCTCGCAGTACGCCGGCATGGGCGCCGAGCTCTACGCCGAGGACCCGGGGTTCGCGGCCACCGTGGACGAGTGCGCCGAGCTGCTCCGCCCCGAGCTGGGCCTGGACATCCGGGACCTGATCCTCGGCCGCGACCCGGAGGCGGGGGACAAGCTCACCCAGACCCGCTACACCCAGCCCGCCCTGTTCACCGTCGAGTACGCGCTCGCCACCGCCTGGCAGCGGGCCGGGGTCGCCCCGGCCGCGATGCTCGGCCACTCCATCGGCGAGTACGTCGCCGCCACCGTGGCGGGGGTGCTCACCCTTCCCGACGCGCTGCGGGTCGTCGCGGCCCGGGGCCGGCTCATGCACTCGCTGCCCGCCGGCTCGATGCTCGCCGTGACGCTGGACGAGTCGGCGGTCGCGGACCGGCTGCCCGAGGGCCTGTCGGTGGCCACCGTCAACGGCCCGGGCACCTGCGTGGTGGCCGGCGAGACCGCGCTGGTCGAGGAGTTCGCCGCCAGCCTGGGCGGGAAGAACAAGTCCAAGCTGCTGCGCACCTCGCACGCCTTCCACTCGCCGATGATGGAGCCGATCCTCGACGAGTTCACCGCGCTCATGGCGGGCGTGCCGCTGAGCCCGCCGACGGTGCCGTTCCTCTCCAACGTGACCGGCACGTGGATCACCGAGGCGCAGGCCACCGACCCCGCGTACTGGGCCGCGCACCTGCGCCGGCCGGTCCGCTTCGGCGCCTGCGTGGCCACGCTGCTGGCCGAGGGCACCTGGGCGCTGGTCGAGTGCGGCCCGGGCCGGCAGCTCGCCAACCTGGCCCGGATGCAGGTCGCCAAGGCGTCCGAGGCGCAGCGGAAGCTGACCCCGCTGGGCAGCCTGCCGGGGCCCGGCGAGCCCACCGGCGACCTGGCCACCCTGCTCGGCACCGCCGGGGCCCTGTGGTGCGCCGGGGTGCCGGTGACCCTGGACGTCGACCCGGACGCCCGGCGGGTGCCGCTGCCCACGTACCCGTTCGAGCGGCGCCGCTACTGGGTCGCGCCGGACCCGGCGGAGCAGGCGGCGGCCCCGGTCGAGACCGGGCCCCGGCCGCTGCCGGAGTGGTTCGCGGTGCCGGTGTGGCGGCAGGCCGCCCCGGCGCGGACCGTCGTCCCGCTGGGCCGGTGCCTCGTGCTGGCCGACGGCCCGCGCGGGGAGGCGCTCGTCGCCGCGCTGCGGGCCGCCGGCGACGACCCGGTCGAGGTACGCGCCGGCGACGCCTTCGCCGTCACCGGCAGCGGCTTCCGGCTGCGCCCCGGCATCCGCGAGGACCACGAGGCCCTGGTCGCCGCGCTCGGCGCCGACCTGCCCCGCCGGATCGTGCACGCGTACGCCCTCGACGGGGAGCCGGCCGGGACGGACATCGCCGCCGCCTGGGCCGCCCAGGACCGGGGCTTCTTCAGCGCCCTGCACCTGGTGCAGGCCCTCGCCGGGGCCGGCCTGACCGCCGACGAGGAGGGGATCCGCCTCGACCTGGTCACCGCCGGCATCGGCGACGTGCGCGGCGACGACCTGGTCCGGCCGGAGCACGCCACCCTGGCCGGCCTGGCCCGGGTGCTCCCGGTCGAGCTGCCCGGGCTGACCGTCCGGCTGGTCGACGCGGACACCGCCGCGCGCGGGATCGCCGCGCTCGCGGCCGAGCTGCGCGGCCCGGTCGACCCGGAGCACGCGGAGGTGGCGCTGCGCCGCGACCGGCGCTGGGTGGCCGGCTACGAGCAGGTCACCGTGGACGCCGAGGACGCACCGGGCGTGCTGCGCGAGGCCGGCCGCTACCTGATCACCGGCGGTCTGGGCGGCATCGGCGTCACCCTTGCCGAGGACTTCGCCCGCCGGGCCCGCGCCAAGCTGGTGCTGCTGGCCCGTTCCGGCCTGCCCGAGCGGGCCGGGTGGGACGAGCACCTGGCGGTGCACGGCGGCGCCGACCGGGCCGGCCGGGCCATCGCGGCGATCCGCCGGATGGAGGCGGCCGGTGCCGAGGTGCTGGTGCTCGCGGCCGACGTCACCGACCCGGACGACCTGCGCCGCGTACGCGAGGCCGTCGAGACGCGGTTCGGCGGGCTGGACGGCCTCGTGCACGCGGCGGGCCTGCCCGGCGGCGGCATGGCCGAGATCAAGGACCGGGCGGAGGCGGAGCGGGTGCTCGCCCCGAAGCTCGCCGGCACCCTCGCGCTGGCCCAGGTCTTCGGTGACCTGCCGCTGGACTTCGTGGCGCTCTGCTCCTCGATCACCGCGGTGATCGGCGGCTTCGGCCAGGTCGACTACTGCGCGGCGAACGCCTTCCTGGACGCCTGGGCGCGCGCCGGCGCCGGCTTCCGCGCCCCGGTGGTCTCGCAGAACTGGGGCGGCTGGGCCGAGGTCGGCATGGCCGTGGAGACGAACGCGCCGGCCGCCTTCCGGGCCGCCGGACGGGACACCGTCACGGCCCCGGTGGACCACCCGGTGCTCACCACCAGGGTGACCGGCCCGGACGGCACCGTCCTGCACGGCCTGGTGTCCGCCGGCACCCACTGGCTGCTCGACGAGCACCGGATCGGCGGGGTGCCGGTGGTGCCGGGCACCGCGCACCTGGAGTCGGTGCGGGCCGCGGTGACCGCCGCGCTGCCCGCCCCGGCGCCGGACGCCGCCGTGGAACTGCGGGACGTCGTCTTCCTGGAGCCGTTCTCGGTGCCGGACGGCACGGTCGCCCAGTACCGGGTGGAGCTGACCCCGACCGAGGACGGTGTCGACTTCACCGTGGCGAGCCTGGCCGCCGGCCAGCTCCGCACCCACGTGCGGGGCGCCGCCGGCTGGACCACCGAGCCCGCCCCGCCGGCCGGCACGCCCGCCGTCGCCGGCCGCCGGGTCGACGACGACGCCTCGTTCGGCCGGGGCCGCACCAGCATGCTCACCTTCGGCCCCCGCTGGGCCGCGCTGGCCGAGCACCACCTGGCCGACGGGGAGGAGCTGGCCCGGGTCGAGGCGCCCGCCGCCGCGCTGGGTGACCTGCCCTCCTGGGGCCTGCACCCGGCGCTGCTGGACGTGGCGACCGCGTTCGGCCGCGGGCAGGGCTCCGGCACCTACCTGCCGCTGTCGTACGGCCGGATCGTGGTGCGGGGGACGTTGCCGGCGACCTTCCACAGCCACCTGCGGCACCGGCCCAGCGCCACCGAGGAGGTGGTGGCGGCCGACCTGTCGCTGCGCGACACCGAGGGCCGGGAGCTGGTCTCGATCAGCGACTTCGTGCTGCGCAAGGTGGACCAGGGCGCGGTGACCGGCGGCCTCGCCGACACCCCGGCCGGCGCCGCTCCGGCGGCGGTCACCGAGGACATCCGGCCGGTCGACGGGGCCGAGGCGTTCCGCCGCAGCCTCACCGCCGGCCTGGGCGCGCAGGTGGTCATCACCACCCGCACCGTCGCCGACATCCGGCGGCGCGCGGCCCGGGTGACCACGGACAGCCTGGAGGCGGAGACCGACGCCCCGGCCACCGCAGCGGCCGGGACGGGCGGCGGCTCGGCCGCCCCCTCGACCGAGCTGGAGAAGACCATCGCCCAGGTCTGGCGGGACGGCCTCGGCGTCACCGACGTGGGCGTGGACGACGACTTCTTCGCCCTCGGCGGCAACTCGCTGGTCGCGGTGCAGCTGATCGCCGCGATGCGCAAGGCCACCGGGGTCCGGCTGCCCATGCGCAGCCTCTTCGAGACCCCCACGGTCGCCGGGCTGGCCGCCCGCATCGAGGAGCTGCGGGCCAGCCAGCCCGCCGACGAACCGGCCGCGCCGGCGGCGATCCCGGCCATCCCGCGGCTACCCCGCGCCTGACCACGAGAACAAGGAGACACCGCATCATGAGCGACACGATCGCCACGCTGCCGGTGGTCGTCGAGAACGACGGCCGGGCCCTGACCGACCTGATCGCGGCCCGCCGCGCCGAGCTGCGGGCCACCCTCGTCGAGCACGGCGGGCTGCTGTTCCGCGGCTTCGACGTCGGCGGGGTGGACGGCTTCGACGGGGTGGTGCGCGCCCTGTCCGGCGAGCCGCTGACCTACACGGAGCGTTCCTCGCCCCGGCACTCCATCAAGGGCCGGGTGTACACCTCGACCGACTACCCGCCGGACGAGGAGATCTTCCTGCACAACGAGAACTCGTACCAGGCGCGCTGGCCGCTGACCCTGTTCTTCTACTGCATCACCGCTCCGGAGACCCGGGGCGCCACCCCGCTCGCCGACGTCCGCCGGGTCCACGACCTGATCGACCCGGCGGTACGCGAGGAGTTCGTCCGGCGGCGCTGGATGCTGGTGCGCAACTTCCACGGCGACTTCGGCACCCGCTGGCAGGAGGTGTTCAACACCGAGAACCGGTCCGAGGTCGAGGCGTACGCGGCGGCCAACGGGATCACCGTGGAATGGGTCGGCACGGACGGCCTGCGCACCCGGGCCGTGCGGGACGTGGTGCACCACCGGCCCGGCTCGGACACCCCGCGCTGGTTCAACCACGCCACCTTCTTCCACGTGAGCACCCTCCCGAAGGACTACCAGGAGGGGCTGCTGGCCATGTTCGGCGCCGACGGGCTGCCGTCGAACACCTACTACGGCGACGGCGGCGAGATCCCCGCCGACGTCATGGACCACCTGCGCGCCGCCTACCGGGCGGCCACCGTCCGCTTCGACTACCAGCGCGACGACGTGCTGGTGGTGGACAACATGACCGCCGCGCACGGCCGGGAGCCGTTCACCGGCCCCCGCAGGATCGCCGTGGCGATGGCCGAGCCGCACACCCCCGACACCCCTGGAGCGAACTGAGATGGCCGAACCCCGATTCCTGGTCGTCCGCAACGACGAGGAGCAGTACTCGATCTGGTCGGCCGACCGGGACCTCCCCGCGGGCTGGCACGACACCGGCTTCGCCGGCACCCGCGAGGAGTGCCTGGCCCACGTCGACGAGGTCTGGACCGACATGCGTCCCCGCTCCGTCCGCGAGGCACACTCATGAGTCAGGAGTGGACCTTCCCGGCCTCCTTCGCCCAGGAGCGGGTGTGGATGGCCAACCAGCTCGACGCCGGCTCGCCGGTGTTCAACGTGTCCATCCCGTGGCGCTTCCCGGCCGGCCTCGACGCCGACGCGGCCGGCGACGTGGTCGACCGGGTGGTGGCCCGGCACGAGGCGCTCCGTACCCACCTGCGGGTCGACGACGGCGCGCTCGTGCAGGTGGTCCGCGCGCACGAGCCGGCCCCGCTGCCCACCACCGACCTGAGCCACCTGCCGGAAGGCGAGCGGCTGGCCGCGTTCGAGGCGATCCGGGCCGAGCTGGCCCGCACCCCGATCCCGCTGGACGCGCCGCCGCTGTGGCGGGCGCGGCTGGTCCGCCTCGACGACGCCTGGGCGCTGGTCTTCGTGGCGCACCACGCCGTCTTCGACAGCCACTCGGCGGTGCTCTTCCACGCCGAACTCGCCGCGTTCGCCGCGGCCGCGCGGACCGGCGCCGAACCCGCCGTACCCGAGCTGCCCATCCAGTACGCCGACTTCGCGGTCTGGCAGCGCGACCAGCTCGCCGGGGCGGAACTGGACCGGCAGCTCGCCTTCTGGACCGGCCACCTGGCCGGCGCGCCGCCGGTGACCAACCTGCCGCTGGACCGGCCCCGCCCGGCCCAGCTCGGGTTCGCCGGCGACGAGGTGCGCTTCGACCTGCCCGCGGGGCTGCTCGACCGGGTCGGCACGCTGGCGGCCGGCGCGGCGGCCACGCCGTACATGGTGCTGCTGGCCGGTTTCGCGGCGCTGCTGTCGCGGATCTCCGGCGACACCGACGTGGTGGTCGGCGTCTCCACGGCGGGCCGCGACACCCCCGAGCTGGCCCCGCTGATCGGCATGTTCGTCAACCCGGTGGCGCTGCGCTGCGACGTCTCCGGCGACCCGTCCTTCGCCGCGCTGCTCGGCCGGGTGCGGGACGGCCTGGTCGACGCCATGGAGCACGGGCAGACCCCGTTCCAGAAGATCGTCGAGGCGGTCGACCCGCAGCGCGACCCGTCCGTCCAGCCGATCTTCCAGACCGCCCTGAACTACATCCCGGACTCCGGCCTCGACCCGGTGGAGCTGGGCACCACGAAGGACGACCTGGCCTTCGACATCACCGCAGGGGAGTGCCGCCTGGTCTACCGGACCGCGCTGTTCGACCGGGCCACCGCCGAGACGGTGGTCCGGCGGTACGTCGGGCTGCTCACCGCCGCCGTGGCCGACCCGGAGCGCACCGTCGCCGCGCTGCCGCTGCTCACCGACGCCGAGCGCGACCTGGTGCTGGGTGCCTGGAACGACACGGCGCGCGGGGTGCCGCCGGCGACCGTCGTCGACGAGGTGCAGCGGCGGGCCGCGGCCGCCCCGGACGCCACCGCCGTGGTCTGCGACGGCGTGCCGCTCACGTACGCCGAGCTGAACACCGCCGCGAACCGGCTGGCCCGGCTGCTGGTGGCCCGCGGTGCCGGCCCGGAGACCCGCGTCGCGCTCGCCCTGCCCCGCTCCTGTGAGCTGGTGGTGGCGATGCTCGCCGTGCTGAAGTCCGGCGCCGCGTACGTGCCGGTCGACACCGCGTACCCGGCCGGGCGGATCGCGTACCTGCTGGAGGACGCCGCGCCGGCCCTCGTGGTGACCACGCCGGACACCGCCGGCCTGGTGCCCGGCGGGGCGCTGGTGCTCGACGGCGAGCTCGGCGCGGACCAGCCGGGCGGCGACCTGAGCGACGCCGACCGGCGCAGCCCGCTGCGCCCCGAGCACCCGGCGTACGTGCTCTACACCTCCGGCTCGACCGGCCGGCCCAAGGGCGTGGTGGTGGAGCACCGGGCGGTGAGCGCCTACCTGGCGTGGGCGCGGGACACCTACCCGGGACTGGCCGGCGCCGCGCTGCTGCACTCGCCGGTCTCCTTCGACCTCACCGTCACGGGCCTGCTCGGCCCGCTCACCGCCGGCGGCACGGTCCGGCTCGCCGCCATCGACTCACCGGCCGCCCGGGTGGGCGGCCGGCCGGCCTTCCTCAAGGTCACCCCGAGCCACCTGCCGCTGCTCGACGGCGAGCTGTCGCCCACCGTCGACCTGGTGATCGGCGGCGAGGCGTTGACCGGCGAGCAGCTCGCCGGCTGGCGGGCCGCCCACCCCGACGTGGCGGTGACCAACGAGTACGGCCCGACCGAGGCCACCGTGGGCTGCGTGGCCGCCCGGATCGCCCCCGGCGAGCCGGTCCCGCCGGGACCGGTGCCGATCGGCACGCCCACCTGGAACACCCGGGCGCTGCTGCTCGACGCGGCCCTCCAGCCGGTCCCCCCGGGCGTGGTCGGCGAGCTGTACGTCACCGGCGCGCAGCTCGCCCGCGGCTACCACCGCCGTCCCGGCCTCACCGCCGAGCGCTTCGTGCCCTGCCCCTACGGCCTGCCCGGCGCGCGCATGTACGCCACCGGCGACCTGGCCCGCTGGCGGCCCGACGGCACCCTGGACTACCTGGGCCGCCGCGACGACCAGGTGAAGGTGCGCGGCATGCGGATCGAGCTGGGCGAGGTCGAGGCGGCCCTGCTGGCCCACCCGGACGTCCGGGCGGCCGCCGCGGCGGTGCGCACCGACAGCGGCGAGCCGACCCTGGTCGGCTACCTGGTCGGCCCCGCGCACGAGGACTCGGTCCGCGCCGAGCTGGCCCGCGAGCTGCCCGCGCACCTGGTGCCGGCGCACCTGGTCCGGCTCGACGCGCTGCCGCTGACGCCGAACGGCAAGCTGGACCGGGCCGCGCTGCCCGCCCCGGCCGCCGCCGCCCCGGCCGAGGGCGCCTACGTCGCGCCGCGCACTGAGGCCGAGTCCCTGGTCGCCGAGGTGTACGCCGAGATTCTCCAGGTGGAGAAGGTCGGCGCCCTGGACGACTTCTTCACCCTCGGCGGCAACTCGCTGCGCGGCATGCGGGCCATGGCCCGGATCCGCGCCGAGGTGGACGTCGACCTGCCCATGCGGGCGCTGTTCAGCAGCCCCGTGGTGGCGGACCTGGCCGCCCAGATCGAGCAGCGGATCGCCGCGGAACTCGACGGGCTCTCCGACAGCGAGGTCGCCGCCCTGCTCGCGGCGGAAGAGGAAAGCAGCTGATGACCGACCTGAAGGATCCGGCCCGCGAGGCGGCCCGGCAGGCGCTGATCGCCAAGCGGCTGCGCGCCCGCCAGGCCGCCCCCGCGGCCCGGATCACCCCCCGACCCCCCGGCGCCGCGGTGCCGCTGTCGTACGCCCAGGAGCGGGTCTGGTTCATGGACCAGCTCGCCCCGGGCGAGGCGGCGTACCACATCGCGGTGCCGCTGCGGGTGCGCGGCCCGCTCGACGTCGAGGCGCTGCGCGCGGCCCTGGCCGCGCTCGGCGCCCGGCACGAGTCGCAGCGGACCCGCTTCCCGGCCGACTCCGACGGCCGCCCCACCGTGGTGGTGGAGGAGTCCGTCGAGGTGCCGTTGACCATCGTGGACGCCCCGGACGAGGCGAGCGCGCAGGCGCTGGTGGACGCCGCCGCCGCCGAACCGTTCGACCTGGCGGACGGGCCGCTGCTGCGCGCCCTGCTGATCCGGCTGGCCGCCGACGACGATAATCCGGCCTCCGCGCCGCAAGACGGCACTCCGGACCGGATGAACGTCGACGACCACGTGCTCTTTCTCGGCCAGCACCACATCGTGGGCGACGGCTGGTCGGTGGACGTGCTGCTGCGCGACCTCATCACCCTCTACCGGGGCGGCGAGCCGCCCGCCCTGCCCATCCAGTACGGCGACTTCGCCGTCTGGGAGGCCGGGGAGCTGGACGGGCCGCAGGCCCGGGCGCACGTCGACTACTGGAAGGAGCGGCTGGCCGGCATCACCCCGCTCGAACTGCCGCTGGACCGGCCCCGCCCGGCCACCCAGACCTACCGGGGCGACTTCGTCGAGTTCCAGCTCGACCCGGCGGCCACCGAGGCGCTCAACGCCCTCACCCGGGCCACCGGCGGCACGCTGTTCATGACGCTGCTGGCCGCGTACCAGGTGCTGCTCGCCCGGCACGCCGGCCAGGACGACTTCGCCGTGGGCGCCTCGGTGGCCGGCCGGTCCGCACCGGAGCTGGAGAACGTCGTCGGCATGTTCATCAACATGCTGCCGCTCCGCGCCGAACTGGCCGGTGACCCCACCTTCGCGGAGCTGCTGGCGCGCACCCGGCGCACCGTGCTCGACGGCTTCGAGCACGCCGAGGTGCCGTTCGCCAAGGTCGTCCACGAGCTGGGGCTGCCCCGCGACGTCAGCCGCTCGCCGGTGTTCCAGGCCATGTTCGTGCTGCAGAACTACGAGATGGGCCGGTTCAGCGGGGTGTCCCGCACCGACGAGGTCAGCTTCGAGTGGACCCCGATGGAGCTGCGGGCCACCCGGTTCGACTTCGAGCTGCACGCCGTGGAAACCGTCGACGGCCTCTGGGGCAAGCTGGTCTTCAACACCGACCTGTTCACCCGGGACACCGTCGAGCGGATGGCCCGGCGGTGGACCACCCTGCTGGCCGCGATCGTCGCCGCGCCGGACACCCCGGTCTCCCGGCTGGCGCTGCTTCCCGCCGACGAGCGGGCGCTGCTGGCCGGGTGGAACGACACGGCCGCGGACTTCCCGCGCGACGCGACCCTGCACGGCCCGATCGAGGAGCGCGCCGCCGCCACCCCCGACGCGGTCGCCGTGACCATCGAGGGACGCAGCCTCACCTACGCCGAGCTGAACGCGGCGGCCAACCGGGTCGCGCACCGGCTGCGCGCCGCCGGCGTCGGCCCGGAGACCCTGGTCGGGGTCTGCGCGGAACGCTCCGTCGAGCTGGTCGCCGGCCTGCTCGGCGTGCTCAAGGCCGGCGGCGCCTACTTGCCGCTGGACCCGGAGTACCCGGCGGACCGGCTCGCCTTCATGGTCACCGACGCGGACGCGCCGGTGGTGCTGGTCCAGGAGCACCTGCGCGACGTGCTGCCGGCCACCGCCGCCACGGTGCTCGCCCTCGACGACGCCACGGTCTGGGCCGACCAGCCGGCCACCGACCCGGCGCCCACCGCCGGCCCCGAGCACCTGGCGTACGTCATCTACACCTCCGGCTCGACTGGCCGGCCGAAGGGCGTGCCGAACACCCACCGGGGCATCGTCAACCGGCTCGACTGGATGCAGAAGACCTACGGCCTCGGCGCCGACGACGCGGTGCTCCAGAAGACCCCGGCCAGCTTCGACGTCTCGGTCTGGGAGTTTTTCTGGCCGCTGCGCACCGGCGCCCGGCTGGTCCTCGCCAAGCCGGGCGGCCACAAGGACGCCGGCTACCTGCGCGACCTGCTGGTGGCCGAGGAAATCACCACGGCCCACTTCGTCCCGTCCATGCTGACGGTCTTCCTCGGTGAGGACGGCATCGAGGCGGCCACCGCGCTGCGTCGGGTGATCTGCTCCGGCGAGGAGCTGCCGCTGGCCTCCGCGCTCGACTTCACGGCCCGGCTGCCGTGGTGCGGCCTGCACAACCTGTACGGCCCCACCGAGGCGGCCATCGACGTCACGGCCTGGCGCTGCGACCCGGCCCGGCTGGCCGTGGCCGCGAGCGTGCCGATCGGCGCGCCGATCGCCAACCTGCGGCTGCACGTGCTCGACCCGGCCGGCGCCGAGTGCCCCGTCGGGGTGGCCGGGGAGCTGCACATCGGCGGCGTCGGGCTGGCCCGCGGCTACCACCGCCGGCCGGCGCTGACCGCCGAGAAGTTCGTTCCCGATCCCTTCTTCGGTGAGCCGGGCGCCCGGCTCTACCGCACCGGCGACCTGGCCCGCTGGGTCGTCGGGCCGGACGGGGCCGGGGTCATCGAGTTCCTCGGCCGGATCGACCACCAGGTCAAGCTGCGCGGCCTGCGCATCGAGCTGGGCGAGATCGAGAGCGCGCTGCGCGAGCAGCCCGGGGTGACCGAGGCCGCGGTGATCGTCCGCGAGGACAGCCCCGGCGACAAGCGGCTCACCGCGTACCTGGTCGGGGCGGCCGAGCACGCGGCGCTGAAGGCGGCGCTCAAGGACACCCTGCCGGAATACATGGTGCCGGCCGCGTTCGTCACCCTCGACGCGCTGCCGCTGACCCCGAACGGCAAGCTCGACCGCAAGGCGTTGCCCGCGCCGGTGGTCACCCGCGAGGCGTCGGTGGCCCTGGTCGAGCCGCGCGACGAGACGGAGCGGGCGCTCGCCGCCATCTGGTCCGAGGTGCTCGGCGTCGACACGCTCGGCATCGACGACAACTTCTTCGACCTGGGCGGGCACTCCATGCTCGCCACCCAGGTGGTCGCGAAGATCCGCAAGGCGGAGCTGGGCGGCCGGGCGGTCGGCGTCATGGACCTGTTCCAGCAGCGGACGATCCGCGAGCTGGCCGCGTTCATCTCCGGCGACGCCGCCGAGGCCGGCCCGCGCCGGCTGCTCTACGAGCTGACCAAGCCGATCCCCGCCGCCCAGCGGGTGCTCACCTACGTCTGCGTCCCGTACGGCGGCGGCAGCGCCATCGTCTACCAGCCGCTCGCCGACGCGCTGCCGGCCGGGCACGCGCTGTGGTCCCTGGCCATCCCCGGCCACGACGTCGGCCTCAGCGAGGACGCGCTGCCCTTCGACGAGCTGACCACCCGGGTGGCCGAGGAGATCCTGGAACGGGTCGAGGGGCCGCTGGCCCTCTACGGCCACTGCGGCGTGGGCAGCGCCATCGTCGCCGAGGTGGCCCGCAAGGTTGAGGCGGCCGGGCGGGACCTCGACGCCGTCTACATCGGCGCGATGTTCCCGTTCGCCCGCCCGAAGGGCCTCTTCGCGGCCGCCCGCAACCGGCTCGAACAGCTGCGCAGCAACAAGCACTACGCCAGCTGGCTCAAGTCGATGGGCGTGGACACCGACGAGCTGGACCCGGAACAGGCCGACCGGATCATCAGCAACATGCGGGCCGACTCCCGCGCCTCCGAGGAGTACTTCACCCGGCTGCTCGACCAGCGGGCCACGAAGCTGCGCGCCCCGATCATCTCGGTGGTCGGCTCCGAGGACCCGGTCACCGACTACTACCGCGAGCGGTACGCCGAGTGGCAGTTCCTCAGCGACACACTCGGGCTGGTCGTCCTCGACCAGGCCGGGCACTTCTTCCTGAAGTACCGGGCCGAGGAGCTGGCCGAGATCGTCACCCGGGTGCACCCGGCCGTGGTCGCCGGGGACGTCACCGACCTCGGCCCGCAGGCCCGGGGCGAGGACGCCGGCTGGGCGGTTCTCGACCGGCTCCGGGTCGGCCAGGAGGAGCGGCCGGCGGCCACGACGGTCAAGCCGAGCATGGCCCGCTTCCTGTCGATCACCGTCGGGCAGCTGGTCTCCAGCACCGGCTCGGCGCTGACCGCGTTCGCCCTGCCGATCTGGCTGTTCAACCGGACCGGGTCGGTGGCCGACCTGGGCCTGCTCTGGGCGCTCGCGCTGATCTGCGGCGTGCTCATGCTCCCGGTGGCCGGCGCCATCGTCGACCGGGTCAGCCGGCGCCGGATCATGATGCTGGCCAGCTCCGTGGCCGGTTCGATCCAGCTGGTCCTGGCCGGTCTGCTGTGGACCGACAACCTGGTGCTCTGGCACATCTACCTGCTGGTCGCGCTCAGCTCGGTCGCCGGGTCGTTCCAGCGGATCGCGTTCCAGTCGGCCGTGCCGCAGTTGGTGCCGAAGCGCTACCTCGGCCACGCCATGGGCATCACCCAGCTCTCCACCGGCGTGGCCACCCTGCTCATGCCGGTCTTCGCGGCCGGCCTGCTCGCCGCGATCGACCTGAAGGGCATCCTGCTCATCGACGTGGCCAGCTACCTGGTCGCCGTGCTCACCCTGGCCGTGGTCCGCTTCCCCGACCTGCTCGGCTGGCGGCCCCGGGAGCGGCTGCTGGTGGCCATCGCCAACGGGATGCGCTACTCCTGGCAGCACCGCGGCTTCCGGCTGATGCTCGGCTACTTCGCGCTGGGCAACATCTTCCTGGCGCCCGCGTTGGTGCTCGCCACCCCGCTGGTGTTGTCCTTCGGCAGCCCGACGCAGGTGGCCCAGGTGGCCCTCGCCGAGGCGGCCGGCGCGGTGGCCGGCGGCGTACTCATGTCGCTGTGGGGCGGCCCGCGCAAGCGGCGGATGATCGGCGTGCTCATCGGCAACCTGGGCACCGCGATCGGCTGCGTGCTCATCGGCCTGGACGCCTCGGTGGCGATGATCTGCGTGGGCATGGCGTGGCTGGCCATGGCCATGACCACCGCGCAGTCGATCTACGCGACCATCGTCCAGGTCAAGGTGCCGCAGCGTTTCCACGGCCGGGTGTTCAGCCTCAACCAGACCATCGCCTGGTCCACCCTGCCGATCGGGTTCGCGCTGCTCGCGCCGGGCGCCACCGCCCTGTTCGAGCCCATGCTGGCCCCGGACGGGGCGCTGGCCGGGTCGGTGGGCGCGGTGATCGGCACCGGACCGGGCCGCGGCATCGGTTTCGCGTACGTCTGCTTCGGGGTGGCCCTGATCCTCATCACCCTGGGCGGCTTCGCGATCCGCCTGCTGCGCCGCTTCGACCTGGAGGTCGAGGACTCCCTGCCCGACGACCTGATCGGCGCGCAGGAGCGGGAGCGGCGGCTCGCCGCCCGGGCCGCCGAGCGGGAGAAGGTCGCCGTCTAGGCCGGTGGGGGCCTCCGGCGGCAACCGGAGGCCCCACGCTTACCACTGCGCCGGCGGGTCCGCCACCTCGTCCTCGGGCAGTTCCGCCGGCTCGGCCACCCATCCCGAGTAGACCGGCAGCCCGTGCCACGGCCCGCCCGCGTCGTCGGTGGCCACCGCCACCACCGCGTACGGGTTCCCGAACCGCAGCTCCGCGACCCGGGCGACGCCCTCCGGCGGCAGCCCGGCCGCGACGCCGAACGCGGTCACCGCGGCGGCCTCGAAGCCGTACCGCCCGAACCGGGCCACCGCCGACTGCACCGCCTCGAACGGCGGCTCCGCCAGCCCGAGCAGCGCGCCCAGCGCCCGCGCCGCCCCGTCGAAGCCGAACCCGGCCCGGGTCAGGTCGTGCCGGCTCTCCGCCGACCAGCAGGGCAGCACCGCCGCGGCCCGCTCCTCCCGGCCGTCCCGGGCGAACGTCCGGGTCGGCTCCTCCCGCAACGCCCACAGCGGCGTCTCGCCCAGCGGCAGGTCGAACAGCGACCGGCGCCCCGGCTCGGTCCCGGCCGGGACGGTGGCGGCCCTCGCGGCCAGCTCCTGCGCGGCGGCCAGCACGTCCACCGCCGGCACGTCCGGCGCGGCGGCCACCGACACCACCAGCAGGCCGGCCCCGCTGTCCGCCGGTCGCGCCGGCGCGGCGTGCACCGCCACGTCGCCGGCCCGGTCGGTGGTCGCCACCCAGCAGCGGTGCCCCCACGGCGGGGTGCGCAGCACCCGCCGGAGCCGGCCGGCCCAGGCGCTGCCGGCCCCCAGCTCGGCGGCCGGCGCCACCTGGAACGGGTCCGCCCAGGACACCCGGGTGGCCAGCGCGCTGGCCAGGATCAGCAGGGTGTCCGGGGCGACGGCGACCGGGAACCGCTCGATCAGGCCGCCGGTGCGCTCCCGGGCCCAGGCGTCCAGCGCCGCCTGGTCGGGCAGCGGCCCCCGCTCGGTGCGCTCCGGCAGGCCGGCCCGCCAGGCGGCCAGCTGCTCGAACGGGGTCCGCTCCCACAGGGCGGTGGCCGAGGCGACCAGCGGGTGCGGCTCCGCGAGCAGCGCGCGGGCCGCCGCGGCGGCGTCGTCCGCGTCGGTGCCGAGCGCCTCGGTGAGGGTCGCCCGAGCCTCGCCGGTGGCCGCCGGGCCGGTCAGCGCGAGCAGCAGCCAGGCGCCCAGCGGCGAGGCGACGTGGTGGGCGTCGCCGGCGGCGCGGTGCAGCCGCTCGGCGTAGTGGGCCAGGGGTGCGTGGAGTGGGTTCACCGCTCCACTGTGCCGGTCGGCGCGGCTGACGGCACGCCCGTCAGGACCACAGCTCGAACGGCTCGTCGATCTCCTCGCCGGCCAGGAACGCCGGCAGCAGCTCCGGCAGTCGCCCCGGATAGCAGCGCGGCCGGTCGGCGACCACGTCGGCCACCGGCCACCAGCGGAACCCGAAGTAGTCCTCCACCTCGTAGTCCAGCCGGTCCGCCTCGTCCACGTCGGGCCCCGGCCCGGCCAGCCGGACCGGCACGACCACCTCGTCCTGGAGGTGCCGCCGCTGCCGGTGCCGGAAACTGGCCCGCCGCCGCCAGGTCGGTGCGCCCACCTGCGCCGGCGCGACCACGATCCCGGCCTCCTCGCGCAGCTCCCGCACCGCCGCCTCCAGGTAGGTCTCCCCGGGGTCGAGCCCGCCGCCGGGCAGCTCCCACCAGGTGCCCAGCACGGGATGGTCCGGGTCGCGGGTGTGGAACAGCAGCACCCGGTCGGTGGCGTCCAGCACCACCAGCCGGACCGCCTCCCGTTCGAACAACGGCAGGTCGTCGGGCAGCTGCGGATCCACGGCACTCCCTCCGTCGGGGCGGCGGCGCCCGGCCGGCACTGCCATGATGGCGATCATGTCGCAACTCTTCGGCGAGGTGGCCGGCGCCTACCACGAGGCCCGCCCAGGCTATCCGGCCGAGATCGTCGCGGCGATCCGCGCCTACCACGGCGGAACGCCCGGCCTCCTGGCCGAGGTGGGCGCCGGCACCGGCCTGGCCACCGCCACCCTGCTCGGCCTCGGCGCGCCGACCGTCTGCGTCGAGCCGGACACCCGGATGGCGGCGGTGCTGGCCGCACGCTTCCCGCAGGTCGACGTGGAGACGGCCGCCTTCGAGGAGTGGATCCCGCCGGCCGGCGGCGTGTCGGCGCTGGCCTGCGCCATGGCCTGGCACTGGCTCGACCCGGCCACCCGCAACCGGCGCGCGCACGACGCGTTGCGCCCCGGTGGCACCCTCGCCGTCTTCGGGCACCGCTACGACTACGTCGACCCCGCCCAGCGGGCTGCCATCCGGGCGGCGTTCGAGTCGGCAGACCCGCAACGGCAGGCCGACCGCCCCGAGACCTGGTTCCACGACGACATCGCGGGCAGCGGCCTCTTCACCGACGTCCGGGCGTCGCTGCACCGCCGGGACCTGCCGCTGGACACCGCGGCCTACCTGCGGCTGGTCGCCACCTTCTCGCCGCAGCTGCGTCGCCCGCCCGCGCTGCGCGAGCGGGTGCTCGCCGCGCTCGTCGCGACGATCGACGGGTTCGGGGGCACCGTGGTCCTCGACCTGCGCACCACGCTCGTCCTGGCCCGCCGCCCCGCCTGACGCGGCCGCGCCCCCTCCGCGTCAGCCGGTGTGGGTGCGGCCGTCACGCGGTGCCGCGGCCGGTCGGGGCCGAGGACGGGTCCTGGACCGGGCGGCCGAAGGTGACGGCCTCGCGGACGAGCGGAGGAGCCTTCTCGGCGAGCTGCGGGTCCGGGTGTGCTCCCAGCGCGTCGTTGACGGTGGAGAACGCCAGCCGGAACGCGATCAGGGTGGTCGCCTCGAAGATCTCCCGGTCGTCGAGGCCCGCTTCGCGCAGGCGCCGCACCTGGACCCCGGTCGTGGCGTTCGGATCCTGGACGACCTGCCGGGACCAGGCCGCCAGCGCGTTCTCCCGCTCGGACAGGTCACCGTCGACGCCGCGCAGCACCCGTGCGGCGCTGGCCTCGTCACTGAGTTCGGCAAGCCGGGCACCCCAGGCCAGCGCGCAGTAGGCGTCGCCGCGGGCCGCGGCGGTGGCGGCGACCAGCACGGCCACCTCCCTCGGCGACAGCCCCGAATCGGCCAGGAGGCCGGCACGCACGGCCTGGAAGGACGCCAGCACGTCCGGACGCCAGCACCAGACCCGGGTGAGGTTGTTGACGTAGCCGTCGGAGGTGAGATCGTCCTCGTAGGCGGCCGTCACCGCCGGGCTCTGCGGCGGATCGGCGAGGAACGCGGCCGGACGGTTCATGAGGGCAGTCTGGAACACCGGGCGACCGCCCGGAGACCGATCAACGACAGCTCGGGAGTCAGGTTTGTTCTCCCGCGGTCTCCGGCCGGGGCCACCCGTCGGGGTCGCGCAGTGACGTCGGGGACAGCAGCGGCTGAAGCAGGCTGTCGTCGATCATCCCCGGTGACCGCCGGGCCACCCCCGCGAGGAGGTCGGCGACCTGGACCCGTGGATCGTCGCGGGAGTCGACCATCACGAGGCCCGCCAGGGGCGATACTCCGGCCGGCAACGCCCCGGCCGGGTCGGCGCCCGCCGCCGGCGGGCCGCCGTGGTCGGCCAGCGCCCGCTGGAGACGGGTCAACCGGTCGGCCGTGAGGGCGCTCTGCTCGTCGTGGGTCACCAGCACCTGCCGCTGCCCGCCGCTCCAGGACAGAACCGTTTCCGCCAGCGCCGGCAGCATCGGTTCCAGCGGCGGCGGGATCGACCGGTCGTCGTTGTCGAGCCTGGTCACCACCGCCCGCACGCGGGCCTGGGTGAGCGCGGTGAGGACGCCATCGGCCGGCGTGCCGAGGCCGCTGCCCAGCAGCGCATCCCGGGCCGCGACGAACCGCGGCACGGTCCGGTGGTCCGGATGCCGGCGTCTGGTCCGGACCAGGTCGACGAAGGCTGCCAGGAAGACAGCCCAGTCGCTCCCGGCCGAGCGCCCGGCCCGGTACAGGGCGAGAGCGGCCGGACGTTGATCCTGCGTCAGGCGGGTACCGGCCGCGTACGACGGCTCGGTCAGCAGCAGGTCGACGATCCGGGTGACGAGGAAGAACTCCTTGTCGACGAGTTGGACGGACGCGCGTCCCTCCAGCGCCCGGAGGAACCACTTCCGCGCCTCGACCGCTCCCGGGCCGCGAAGGAACTGCCCGGACTTGAGCTCGTGCGGCGAGAACCGGAACCCGGACCGCAGCTCGGTGATCAGCCCGACGGCCTCGTCCACGTCCAGGTCGACGCTCGCGTGCGTGATCACCGGGCTGGCCGAGTGGAGCAGATTGGTGCCCGAGAATCCGGACTCGTCGCAGGCGACCTCTACGACGGCGCCGACCACCGCGTCGATCGGCGGAAGCCCGCCCTGCAGAGGTGTTCGCACACTCGGTCCCCCCATGCCGACCATGGTCGCCCGTGCACCACCATCGGGCATCCCAATTGTGGCCGCACCGGGGAGCCGGCGCCGCTGCGGCGAGGAGCGGGTGTTCCCCCGCCTCGCGCCCTCGCGCGGCCGGGATAGGCTGCCCGCCGTGGCAGGTCTGTTGAGGAACGTGGCGTCGCGGCTCGGCCGGATCGCCGGGGGCGCCGCCGCGCCCACCCGTACCGCCCGGCCGATCCCCGCCCAGGTCGCCCGGCGCCGCCAGGTCACCGTGCTGCAGCGGCGCGAGCTGGCGTACGCGCCGGAGCCGGACGGGCAGGCGGACCCGGGGGAGATCGTCTGGACCTGGGTGCCGTACGAGGACGACCCCCGCCAGGGCAAGGACCGCCCGGTGCTGGTGGTGGGCCGGCAGAGCCGCACGCTGTTCGGGCTCATGCTGTCCAGCCAGAGCGACCGTGACGGCCAGCGGCACTGGCTGGCGCTGGGCCCGGGGGAGTGGGACCGGGACCAGCGGCCGAGCTGGGTCCGCCTGGACCGGGTGCTCACCATGCGCGAGGACAGCATCCGCCGCGAGGGCGCGGTGCTGGACCGGCGCCGGTTCGACCGGGTGGGCCAGGCGCTGCGGGCCGGCTACGGCTGGAGCTGACGGCGGTTCAGCACTCGCCGACAAGCTGGCGGGCCGCGCGGGCGGCGCCGACCGTCTTCGCCTGGTACATGGCGGCGTCGGCCCGGCACAGCGCGTCGGTGAGCTGGGTGGGGCCGTGCACCGGGGCGAGCCCCACGGAGGCGGTCACCCGTACGCTGCGGGCGCCCAGCGGGATGGGCGCGGCGAGCGCCTCGCAGAGCCGGCGGGTGGCGTGCTCGATCCAGCGCCGGTCCACCGTCGGGCTGACCAGCAGGCCGGCGAACTCGTCGCCGCCGAGCCGGGCGACCAGGTTGTCCCCGGCGAACGCGGCCAGCCGCTGCGCCACGCTGACCAGCACCTGGTCGCCCGCGGCGTGGCCGTAGCGGTCGTTGACCTGCTTGAAGTCGTCGAGGTCGAGCACGATCGCCACGAGCGGCTTGCCGGCGGCGTCGGTGAGCAGGGTAGCGGCCAGCCGGAAGAAGGCCCGCCGGTTGGGCAGCCCGGTGAGCGGGTCGTGGCTGGCCGCGTGCCGCTCGGCCGCCAGCTCGGCGTGGAGCAGCTCGATCTCGGCCTCGGCGCGCAGCGCCCGGCGGCGCAGCTGCCAGGCGGAGACCAGGGCGCCAGCCGCGGAGATGCCGGAGGCGACGGTCATCGGATCCGGCACGCGCCCTCCCTCACCGCGGCCCCGGCCTCGCCGGACGGTGCCGGGCCGGACCTGTTCTGTCTGCTCGCAACCGGGATCCGGGTAACCGAACGTGAACGTCCGGGTACACCGCACGTGCGATATCATGCTCGCTGTCCATTGCAGATGCAATAGCAGATGCACGTGCATCCGTCCTCTGTCGACAGTTCCCCGTCGCCACCCCACCGCTCCTCCCCGCGGCATCGGCTGGCTCTTCCACGAAGGACGCCCCTGTGCCCCACCCCGCGAACGGCGTGCCCACCTCCGAGTTGCCGCCGGTGCGGTGGCTGAAGAGCCGCCGCAGCAACCCGAGCGGCAACTGCGTCGAGCTGGCCGAGCTGCCGGACGGCGGCGGCATCGCGGTGCGCAACTCCCGCCACCCCGAGGGGCCGGCCCTCATCTACACGGTCGACGAGATCGCCGCGTTCGTGCTCGGCGCCCGCGACGGTGACTTCGACCACCTGATCGCCCGCCGACCGTCCCGCTGACGGGACCGCATCCTCCGTCCGGAGGAGTTCACCTCACTGTCGGTCCATGGCATGCTTACTCCTCGCCGGGCTGGGGCGTCCGGTGCGGACAGTCGGCAAAGGACGGTCAGGTGACGACGGTACCCGTCGAGGGAGGCCCGACGAGCGGTCCGACCGTGCTGCGCATGCTGCTCGGGGTGCGGCTGCGCCGACTCCGGGAGGGCGCCGGGGTGAGCCGGGAGAGCGCCGGCTGGGAGATCCGCTCCTCCGAATCGAAGATCAGCCGGATGGAGCTGGGCCGGGTCGGCTTCAAGGAGCGCGACGTCGCCGACCTGCTCACCCTCTACGGCGTCACCGCGGCCGACGAGCGGGCGGCGCTGCTGAGGCTGGCCCGCGACGCGAACAGCCCCGGCTGGTGGCAGCGCTACGGTGACGTGCTGCCCGGCTGGTTCCAGTCCTACCTGGGGCTGGAGGCCGCCGCCACGCTGATCCGCACGTACGAGGTGCAGTTCGTCCCGGGGCTGCTGCAGACCCCCGCGTACGCCCGGGCGGTGGTCCTGCTGGGCCACCACGACGCGCCGCCGGCGGAGGTCGACCGGCGCGTGCGCCTGCGGATGGAGCGCCAGGGACTGCTGCGCCGCGGCGATCCGCCGCAGCTCTGGGCGGTGCTCGACGAGGCGGTGCTCCGGCGGCCCGTCGGCGGCGCCGCCGTGATGCGCGAGCAGGTGGACGCGCTCATCGAGGCGACCGCCGCGCCGCACGTCCGGCTCCAGATCGTCCCGTTCGACGCCGGCGGGCACGCCGCCGCCGGTGGGGCCTTCAGCATCCTGCGCTTCGGCGACCAGGACCTGCCGGACATCGTCTACATCGAGCAGTTGACCAGCGCGGTCTATCTGGACAAGCGCGACGACCTCGACCACTACGCGACGGCGATGGAACGGCTCTGCGGCGAGGCCGCGCCGCCCGAGCGCACCCCCGAGCTGCTGGCCCGCATCCGGGACGAGCTCTACCCGGCCTGACCGGAACCTTTCCGATTGACGTCCGCCGAGCGGCGGAGTAGCTTCTGAATCGATACAGTACTGAATCGATCCAGAAGGGCAGAACGGTGAAGCCGACCCTGCAGGACGTCGCGAACGCGGTGGGCGTTTCCCGCAGCACCGTCTCCAACGCCTACAGCCGGCCGGACCAGCTGTCCGCCGCCCTGCGGACGAAGATCCTCGACGCCGCGCGCCGCCTCGGCTACCCGGGCCCCGACCCGACCGCCCGCTCACTGCGCCGCGGCTTCGTCGGCGCGATCGGCGTCCTGTTCACCTCCGAGCTGTCCTACGCCTTCACCGACCCGTTCGCGGTGCGCTTCCTCGCCGGTGTCGGCCAGGTGGCCGAGCAGCACGGCGCCAGCCTGCTGCTGGTGCCCCTGCCCCGCGACCGCGAGGGGGCCCGGGCCGCCGTCGACAACGCCGCGGTGGACGGCTTCTGCGTCTACTGCGTCGGCGACGAGGAGCACGTGCTCGGGGCGATCCGGGACCGGGGGCTGCCCCTCGTCACCACCGCCCCCGCCGCGGCCGGCCCCGCCGACCGCTTCGTCGGCATCGACGAGCGCGCCGCCGCCCGGTCCGTCGCCGCCCACGTCGCCGGCCTCGGGCACCGGCGGGTGGCCCTGCTCGGCGACACCGTGCTGCCCGACGCGCCGCCCGGGCCGCTGCGGCTGGCCGATCCCGGCGACGCCCCCCGCCCCACGACCCACGGCCGGCTCGCCGGCTTCGCCGACGCGTTCGCCGCCGTCGGCGTTCCCTGGTCGGAGATCACCGTGGTCAACGCCGCCGGCAACAGCCGGGACGCCGCCGCCGCGGCCATCGCACCGGTGCTGGCCGGCGACGACCCGCCCACGGCCGTGCTGGCCTGCTCCGACGTGCTGGCGCTCGGAGTGCTCGACGCGGCCGGCCCGCATCCCGGCCTCTCGGTCACCGGCTTCGACGACGTCGCCGAGGCCGCCGACGCGGGGCTGACCACCGTCCGGCAGCCGGCCGAGGAGAAGGGTCGGCTCGCCGCCGCGCTGCTGCTGGAGCCGCCGGCCGACCCGGCGGCCGGCCACCTCCTGCTCCCCACCGACCTCGTCGTCCGGACCTCCACCGGTCCCGTCCCCAGGAGTTGACCATGGAACAGTCCACGGGATTCGTCCTCGCCGTCGACGCCGTGACGCGGCACGCGAACTCCGCCCGCCCCGACGCCCCGGTCCGTCCCGACCGGCCCCGCACGCCCCGGCTGGCACCCTCCCGGCTGGCCGCCGCGGCGGCCCTGCGCCGCCTCGCCGACCGGATGGAACCCCGCCCGGCCGCGATGCCCACCTGCCGGTCCTGACCCCGGTCGACCACCCGGCCGGGTGGCCCACACCACCCGGCCCGCGTCCCATTGGGTCGAGAAGCGCCCGATCGGCGCGGAACCGGGCACCGGGTTGGTGCGTCGCCCCTCCGGCCAGGCACACTGGACCACCATGTCGCCGTTCACGCCCTCGCTCCGGCTGCACGACCGGTACGTCCTGCGCGAGCGCATCGGCCTCGGCGGGATGTCCGAGGTGTGGCGGGCCGACGACGAGGTCCTGCACCGCCCCGTCGCGGTCAAGGCCCTCGCCACCCAGCTCGCCGCCGACCCGCAGCTGCGCGCCACCATCCAGCGCGAGGCCCGCGCCGCGGCGCGGCTCACCCACCCGCACGTGACCCAGGTGTACGACTACGGCGAGGCCACCCTTCCCGACGCCTCGGTGGTGCCCTACCTGGTCATGGAGCTTGTCGAGGGCCAGACCCTCACCGACCGGCTGACCGCGGGGCCGCTCGCCTGGCCGGAGGCCGTCCGGCTGGCCGGGCAGATCGCCGCCGCCCTGGCCGCCGCGCACCGGATCGGCGTGGTGCACCGCGACATCAAGCCCGGCAACGTGATGCTCACCGAGACCGGCGCGAAGGTGCTCGACTTCGGCATCGCCACCCTGGCCGGGCCGCGGCACCCCCTCGCCGGGCAGACCGGCGAGCTGCTGATGGGCACCCCGGCGTACTTCGCACCGGAACGGATGACCCCCGGCCCGGCGAACCCGGCCAGCGACATCTACGCCCTCGGCGCCCTGCTCTACCGCACCCTCACCGGGCGCGCACCGCTGCCCGTGCAGACCTGGGACGACGTGCTCGACGTACAGGCCCACCGCCCGCCGGTGCCGCCGCTGCGCATCCCCGGGCTGCCCGCCGACGTCGCCGAGCTCACCCTGGCCTGCCTGGCCGTGGACCCGGCGCGCCGGCCCACCGCCGCCCAGCTCGCCACCCGGCTCGGCGCCGGCCGCCCGGCCGACCCGCCCACCGCGATCCTGCCCACCGTGTCCCGGCCGGAGCACCCGCCGACGCTGATCGAGCGGGCGCCCCGCCCGGTCCCGCCGCCGCCCGCCCGCCCGGCCGCCCGGTCGAACCGGCTCGTCGGGGCGCTCGTCGCCGCCGGGGTGGTGCTGCTGCTCGCCCTGGTCGGCACGCTGCTGCTCGACCACGACCCCGACACCACGGGCGGCGGGCCGGTCGTCGGGCTGCCGACCGGACCCTCGACCGGCACGGGGCCGGCCGAGGAACCCAGCCCGTCGGAGCCGTCCACGCCGGCCACCTCCGGCCCGGCCGACACCCGACCCGCGCCGGTCACCCTGCGCCAGCTCACCGCGCAGTTCGCCGACGTGCTCGACCGGGCGGTGGCCGACGGCCGGCTCGACCGGAAGACAGCGAACGACCTGCGCGAGAAGGCCGCCCAACTGGACCGCGGCAAGCCCAGGGACCGGGCCAAGCGGGCCGAGGACCTGCGGGAGCGGATCGACGACCTGGCCGGCGACGGCAAGCTCGACGACGGCACGGCCGCCGCCCTCCAGGACCTGCTCGACGCGTACGCGGGTCTGCGCGAGGGCGGCCGGGGCGAGGGCTAGCCGCCCGGCTCAGGTCAGCCGCACCGGGTCACCCGCCCGGACCTGCCCGGCGCGCACCACCTGCGCGTACGCGCCGACGCACGGCTGCGGCGCCATCCCGTCCAGGGGCACCACCCGGTTCAGCCGGGCCGGTACGCGCAGCGCGCCCGGCTCCCGGGGGAGCGTGCCGTGCGCCAGGGTCGGCACCGCGCAGCGGGGTGTCGGTGCCAGCACCCGCAGCACCAGATCGGCGCCGATCCGCAGCTCCCGCCCCGGCCAGTCGTTCTCCTCGAACCCGGCGCCGGCGGTGTCCACCACCAGGTTCGGCCGGTACCGCACCGGGTCCACGACGCCGGACGGCAGCTCGGCGCCGATCCGCCGCAGCGTCGCGGTGGTGAGCAGGTGCACCGGGGCGAAGTCGACGAAACCACCCGCTGGCGCCGCGCCCCCGAGCCGCCCCTCCTCCACCGACACCGGCACGGCCACCCCGGCGGCGAGCACCTCCTCGGGGCGGGACCGTTCGAGCACCGCGTCCGGCGGCGGGGTGTCGGTCAGCGTCACCGGCTCACCGAGCAGCGTGGAGAGCACATCGTCCACGCCGTCGTCGCCGGCCGAGACGCTGCGGCCGTCGGGCAGCGTGATCCGCACCGCGCCGACGCCGCCCGTGGCCGCCAGCGTGGTCAGCGCCCGCCACCGGTACGGGTTCTTCGCGCTCGCCACCCGCCCGGTCTCCCGGTGCAGCAGGGCGAGCCGCCGGTCTCCGGCCAGCCCGGCCTCGTCCACGGCGGCGGCGTCGAGATCCTCACCGAGCAGCGACTTCACCGGGTAACGCCGGATGCGCGCCACCCGCCCGAGCACCGGCCCGCCACCCGTCGTCCCGGGTCGTTCCCACCCACCCGGCATGCTGCCCGTCATCGGCTCCCCGTCCCCCGGCCGCCCCATCGCCCCACCGTAGGTCACCGGTCCGACGCCGCCCGTCCGGACCGGACGCCGAACCACGACCCCGCCCGCGGAGGTTTTCGTGGTCGCCGGTCCCGTCCCCTCGTAACGTTGTCGGATGATCGGAAACGCGCAACTCCTCGTCGGTCCCCGGGTGGCGGCCCCGCGCGCCGCGGAGCCGGCCGGCGAAGGACCCGTCGGCTGGGTCACCGGCCTGGTCGAACGGCTCGGCGGCCCCGGGGCCGGCCTCGCGGTGGCCCTGGAGAACCTCTTCCCGCCGATCCCCAGCGAGGTGATCCTGCCGCTGGCCGGGTTCACGGCCAGCCAGGGGCGGATGAGCCTCATCGGGGCGATCGTGTGGACGACCCTCGGGTCGGTGCTGGGCGCGCTGGCCCTCTACCAGATCGGCGCGGCCCTCGGCCGGGACCGGATGCGGGCCCTCGTGGGCCGGCTGCCACTGGTCAAACTGGACGACGTCGACCGCACCGAGGCGTGGTTCCTCCGGCACGGCGTCAAGGCGGTGTTCTTCGGCCGGATGATTCCGATCTTTCGCAGTCTCGTCTCCATCCCGGCCGGCGTGGAACGGATGCCCGTGCCGGTCTTCCTGCTCTTCACCACGCTGGGCAGCCTCATCTGGAACAGCGCGTTCGTGCTGGCCGGCTACCTGCTCGGCGAGAACTGGCACGTCGTGGAGGCGTACGTCGGGACGCTGCAGAACGTGGTCATCGTGGTCTGCGTGGGCGCGGTCGGCTGGTTCGTGTTCAGCCGGGTACGCCGGGCGCGCCGCCCCCGCCCCGCCCCGGCGGAGCCGCCCCGCGGCACCCTCTACCGGGGCGGCTGGTGGACCCCCGAGGAGCCCGACGACCGCTGACGCCGCCGGGCGGACGGACCGCCGGCCGGCACCCCGGGACGCGGGTGCCGGCCGGCGGCGGGTCCGACGGGCGGTCAGCAGGGCGCGTACAGGCGACGGGTTCCCGAGCCGGCGGCCCAGGCGGCCGGGTCGCTGAACCGGCAGCCGAAGTCCGGAGCCGCCACCGCCTTCCGATCGGTGACCGCGTCGCCGGCCGGGCGCTTGCCGGTGCGTACCCAGGAGACCAGGTCGTCCCAGGCGGCGCCGGCCTCGGCCGGGCTGAACTCGCAGTGCTGCGCGGCCCGGATCGCCCGCTGCACCACCAGCCGGCTGCGGCCGTGCCACGCGACGTCGCGGGCGTAGGCCTGCTCCATGCCGAACGGCACGAACAGGTCGCCCAGGTCGTGCAGGCTGAGCACCGGCACGGTGGGCCGGCCGCTGATCCGTGGCACCTCGGTCAGCGTCGGGGACAGCCGCTGCCACAGGTTCTCCGGCGCGACCCGCTGCACGGTGGCGTTGACGTTCACCGGGCTGTTGGGGGAGTACCGGGTCAGCAGGTTCGTGGCGAGCTGGCCCGGCCGCTGGGCGGGGGAGTCCCCGCCGTCGGTGACGGTGATGCTGAACAGGAAGTCCTTCCAGACCGCGAAGGCGGCGTCGGCGCCGGGCCGCGGGCCGCCGGACCGCTCGACCGTGATGGCCCGCAGCTGCTTGCCGAGGTCGTTGGTGGTGTCCGGGCCGCCCGGCTTCAGGTCGGCCAGCCCGAGGGCCACCTGGATCCGCGGCACCGCGTTCGTCAGGTAGTCGTCCGGCGTCGGGTACGCGCGCACCCCGGCGAGGGCCTGCGCGACCAGGTTGTAGTCGAGGAAGAAGTCGAACAGCTCCTGGTCGCCGAGCACCCCGCACATCGGCAGCGCGCCGTCGTAGTAGCCCGGGTACTGCTCCAGGGAGCGGCCGATGATGTGCCCGCCCATCGAGACGCCGGCGATGAGCACCTGCTTGGGCCGCTTCACCGTGTCGGCGAAATAGTCGGCCAGCTCGCGGGTGCCGAGCACGCCGGAGCGGATGTCGTAGCCGTTGCGGTCGTAGGAGGACGACGCCCACGCGTACCCCTGCGCCAACATCCGCTGCCGCAGATTGTAGGCGGGCGGCTCGGGGGAGAGCACGGTGCCCTGGCCGCGGTAGCCGTGCGCCCACATCACCAGCTCGCCGTTCCACCTGGCGGGGGTCTCGATGATGTAGCCGGCGTGCGCGTGCACGCCCTGCCGGACGGTGGTGGTGGCGCCGTCGATCACCAGTGGTGCCAGCGGCGGATTGCTGATGGTGTAGCCGGGCAGTGGCTGGGTGCCGTCGTCACGCTCGGCGGCGACGGCGGGCGCGGCGCCGGCGAGGCCGACCGCGAGGGTGAGGGTCGCGCCGGCGGCGAGCAGCCGGCGCAGGAGGCGGGTGGATGAGGTCAGCATCGGTGCTCCCCCGGGGACGGGTGCCGCCCCGGACCGGGGCGGCCAGGCGGGACGGATGCCTACCGGCCGGTAGCGCCCTGAACCTAGGACGGGCCTCGAAGCGTGTCAATCGCTGACTGACCGAACGGTCAGCCAGATCCGGCCGGTCCGCCCACAGTGGCCGCTCACACCAGGCCGTGCGCCAGCATCGCCTCCGCCACCCGCCGGAAGCCGTTGATGTTCGCGCCGGCCACGTAGTCACCCGGCAGGCCGTACTCCTCCGCGGTGGCCCAGCAGCGGGCGTGGATGTCCCGCATCGTCTCGCGCAGGCGCTGCTCCGACTGGGCGAACGTCCACGAGTCGCGGCTCGCGTTCTGCTGCATCTCCAGCGCGCTCACCGCCACCCCGCCGGCGTTCGCGGCCTTGCCCGGGGCGAACCGCACCCCGGCCCGGCCCAGGATCCGCACCGCCTCCGGCGTGGTGGGCATGTTGGCCCCCTCGACCACCGCGATACAGCCGCCGGCCACCAGCGCCGCGGCCTCCGCGCCGCCGATCTCGTTCTGCGTCGCGCAGGGCAGCGCCAGATCGCAGGGCACCTCCCAGACGGTACGACCGGAGACCGCCACCGCGTGCGGCACGTGCCGCACGTAGTCGTCGAGCCGGGCCCGGCGCTCCTCCTTCAGCTCACGGAGCAGAGCGAGGTCGATGCCCTTCTCGTCCAGCACGTAACCGTCCGAATCGGAGCAGGCCACCACCGTGCCGCCGAGCTGGTGCACCTTCTCGATCGCGTAGATGGCCACGTTGCCGGAACCGGAGACCACCACCCGCTTGCCGTCCAGGCTGTCCCCGGTCTGCCGCAGCATCTCCTCGGCGAAGAAGACCGCCCCGTAACCGGTCGCCTCCCGCCGCACCTGCGCGCCCCCGTACGCCAGCCCCTTGCCGGTCAGCACACCCGACTCGTACCGGTTGGTGATCCGCTTGTACTGGCCGAACAGGTAGCCGATCTCCCGGCCACCCACCCCGATGTCCCCGGCCGGCACGTCGGTCTGCGCGCCGATGTGCCGGTACAGCTCGGTCATGAAACTCTGGCAGAACCGCATCACCTCCCGGTCCGAGCGGCCCTTCGGGTCGAAGTCCGCGCCGCCCTTGCCGCCGCCGATCGGCAGGCCGGTCAGCGCGTTCTTGAAGATCTGCTCGAAACCGAGGAACTTCACGATTCCCAGGTAGACCGACGGGTGGAACCGCAGCCCGCCCTTGAACGGGCCCAGGGCGCTGTTGAACTCCACCCGGAAGCCGCGGTTCACCCGGACCCGGCCGTGGTCGTCCTCCCACGGCACCCGGAAGATGACCTGCCGCTCCGGCTCGCAGATCCGCTCGATGACGCACGCGTGCGCGTACTCGGGGTGGCGGGCCAGGGCGGGCCCGATGCTCTCCAGCACCTCCCGGACGGCCTGGTGGAACTCGGGCTCACCCGGGTTCCGCTTGACCACGTTCGCGAACACCGTCTCGACGGTCTCCGGCATCACGGACACGCCCCTTCCGGTTCCGGTGCCGGCCTCGTCGCCGTCACCGCCCTGGGGTACGGATCATCACCGTCGTCCGGTTCACCGGCACCGGGTTCTGGGTGGGTGAATGTCCGGTTCGCGCGGTGCCTCGGCCGCTGAGTGGAACATGCACCCATGGCGTTCCACCGGCCGTGCGCGGGTGGGCGTGGTGTCCGGTTCGGCGAGTGACCGGCGGCATCCCGGCGGCGGAATGGCCGGCCGGTGGGGGTCGTTATACCTGGTGCACGACCGAGGAAGGACGGCCCGCCGACGCGGTGCCCCAGCCGCCGGGAATGATGGTGGCCGGCCGGTCGTTGTACATGGTCCCGGCGCGACGAAGAGGCCCCCCGCCCCGTCCGCCTGGATGATCCCCCCAAGACTTTCTTGAGCGCCTGACGGTGCTTGCGCACACCTGAGCCGATCCCCATCGGCGTGTGCGCCAACCCCCGAATGGAGCTACCCCCATGAACACGATGCTGCGTAAGAGCGTGCTGGGTATTGCTGGTCTGGCCTTCACCGGTGGCGTCTTCGCCGGTCCCGTCGCCGCCCACGCCGACGCCCGCCCCGTCGAGGGCAAGCCGGCCGCCGTGGCGACCGTGCAGGGCGCCCAGTCGCACATCGACCTGAACGACGAGCAGACCGCGAACGCCAAGGCGATCATCGCGGCGACGAAGAAGGCCGGCCTGCCCGAGCGGGCCGCGGTCATCTCCATCGCCACGAGCCTGCAGGAGTCGAAGCTGGAAAACCTCGGGCACCTCGGCGACGCCAACGACCACGACAGCCTGGGCCTGTTCCAGCAGCGCCCGAGCTCGGGTTGGGGCACGCCGGAGCAGATCACCAACCCCGAGTACGCCACCCTGGCGTTCGAGAAGGGCCTCAAGCAGGTCGACGGCTGGGAGACCATGCCGCTGACCGAGGCCGCCCAGACCGTGCAGGTGTCGGCCTACCCGGACGCCTACGCCCAGTGGGAGCAGCAGGCCACCGACATCGTCCACCAGCACTGGAACAGCTGACCGCGAACAACGCGCTGGCCGGCACCCCCGAAACACGGGGTGCCGGCCAGCGGCGTCTCCGAGGAATGAACTGCGCCCGGAACGGAGACGTATCAGCCGACGGGGACCGGCGAGAGGGGACAACCATGACCGACACCGAGCCGACCGGGTCGGGATGGTCCCGAACCAGCCGCCTGCTGGCCGCCGCCGCCGTGCTGGTGGTGGCGCTCGGTGTGGCGGCCGTGGTCGTGACGCTGTCCCACCCGACCCGACTCGGGATCGCCTTCTCCGGCGAGGCGCCCCCGCCGGCCCGGGACCACGCGCCCACGCCCACGGTGTGCCACGATCCCACGCCCTCGGTGTGCCACGATCCGGCGCCGGCCGAGGGCCACGGGTCCACGCCGCCGGAACTGACCCCCGCCGACGGTCACCGTCCCCCGCCGGGGGAGGGCCGGCAGCCGGGCGGCGTGACCACCGCGGCCGAGGAGACGCTGACCGCCCCGCGCGGTGACCGGCGGCAGGCCGACTTCGAGCTGGTCGACCCCCTCGCGAGCTTCACCCTGCGGGCCGCCGACCTGGGCGACGACCTGTACCGGGTCGGCGCGCCGGACGGTGCGGGCGTCGCCCCGCGGCCCGAGGTGACCGGCGACCTGGTCCGGCTGCGCGTCCAGGGCAACGGCCGGTCGGGGCCGGCCGCCGTGGAGGTGGTGCTCAACTCCCGGGTGACCTGGCGGCTGCGCCTGGCCGGCGGGGTCAGCGAGCAGCAGCTCGACCTGGATTCGGCCCGGCTGACCGGGATCGAGCTGGCCGGCGGGGCGTCCCGGACCGGGCTGCGGCTGCCCCCGTTGCGCAGCGCGCTGACCGTACGGGTGAGCGGCGGCGTCAGCGAGCTGACCGTGACCGTTCCCGGCGGGTCGCCGGCCCGGGTCCGGGTCGCGGCCGGCGCCGGCTCGGTGGCCGTGTACGACGTCCGCCGCACCGGCGTGGCCGCCGGCCAGCTCATCAGCTCACCCGGCTGGGACGAGGCCCGGGACCGGCTCGACCTCGACCTTGCGGCCGGCGCGAACACGGTGCGCATTTCAGCAGGCTGAGCGGGGGGAACGCCGTGAGCGTCGCGGTCGGCTGAGCGTACAGTCGGGCGGTGGACCGTACCGAATCCCTGCCCGGGCAGACCCTCCCACCTGGCGTGGGCCCCACGGACCCGGGCAGCGTGCTGCTGCCCGGCCACGACGTGCCGTTGGGGCGCTACACGACGGTGCGTCGCCTGCTGCCACAGCGGCAGCGGCGGCTGGTCGGCGCCTGGTGCTTCGTCGACCATTTCGGACCGGACGACGTGGCCGAGCGCCCCGGCATGGAGGTGCCGCCGCACCCGCACACCGGGCTGCAGACGGTCACCTGGCTGCTCGACGGTGAGATCCTGCACCGGGACAGCCTGGGCAACGTCCAGCCGATCCGGCCCGGCCAGCTCAACGTGATGACCTCGGGGCACGGCATCGCCCACTCGGAACGCTCACCCCTCGTGCATCCGCCGGTGATGCACGGCGTGCAGCTCTGGGTGGCGCTGCCGGACCCCGCGCGGGGCGGCGCTGCCGACTTCGCCCATCACGCCGAGCTGCCCCGGTGGCGCGACGGCGACCTGGACGTCACCCTGCTCGTCGGCGAGGTGGGCGGGGAACGCTCCCCGGCCGTGGTGCACACGCCGCTGGTCGGCGCGCAGCTCGAGGTCCGCGGGCCGGCGCCGGCCACGCTGCCGCTGCGCCGCGACTTCGAGTACGGGCTGCTCGCCATGTCCGGCTCCGCCGAGGTCGACGGCGTGGCCTTCGCCCCCGGCGCGCTGCTCTACCTGGGCGTCGGCCGGGACGCGCTGACCCTGCGGGCCGCCCCGGGCAGCCGGCTGCTGCTGCTCGGCGGCACCCCGTTCGAGGAGCCGCTGGTGATGTGGTGGAACTTCGTTGGCCGCTCGCACGAGGAGGTCGTGGCCGCCCGCGAGGACTGGATGGCGGGCCGGCGGTTCGGCACGGTCGCCGACGACGCGGCGCCTCCGCTGCCCGCCCCGGCGCTGCCCACCACCCGGCTCAAGGCGCGGGACCGGCGCGGCGGCATGGTCGGCTGAATGCCCCGGCCCGCCCCGGGTAGACGGCGGGCATGCCCACCACCAGTGCGATTTCCAGTATCGAGGACAAGAAGCGGCTGGTCCGCCGGCTCGCCGGGGACCGGGGGTTCGCCGAACGGTACGGGTTCCGGGTCACGAACAACCCGTCCCAGCTGTTCCAGGTGCTCTACCTGTCCGTTCTGCTGGCCCGGCGGGGCGACTTCCACAAGGCGATCGACGCGGCGACGGGGTTGCGGGACGCCGGCTGGGACAGCGCGGCCCGGCTCGCCCGTTCGTTGCACGCCGACCGGGTCCGTGTGCTGCGCGCCGCGGGCCAGCGCGGTGATGTGGACGCGCTGGCCGCCACGCTCGGTGACCTGGCGCAGAACGTGGTCGACGCGTACCGGGGGGACCTGCGCCGGCTGCGCACCGAGGCGCACCAGGATCCGGGCCGGGAGCGGCGGTTGCTGACCGGGCTGCCCGGTGTGGACGACGAGGTCGCGGACCTGTTCCTCCGCGAGGTGCAGGCGGTGTGGCGCGAGGTGGCGCCGGTGGCCGACCGGCGGGCGCTCGCGGCGGCCCGCCGGTTGGGGCTGGGCCGCTCCGCCGACGACCTGGCGGGGCTGGCCGGCAGCGGCGAGTCGGAGCGCCTGGCCTGGCTGGTCGGGGCGCTGGCGCGGGTGGATCTGGAGAAGCGGTACGCCGAGGTGACGGCCGACGGTTCCAGGTCGCGGCGCGGCGGATGACGCGCCGAGCCGGGGTCGTCGTCGGGAGCGGGACGTGCCGCGGGCCACAATAACGCGATACTCACCCGTTCGGCTGATGCCCTGTCGTATGATGATCGTGGCAGCGATGCCCGCCCGGTTCGGGCGAACATCCACCGCCTGTCGGTCGCGACCCGGTTCGGGCGCGGACCGGCGGGGACAGGTGCTGCGTGGCGCCCCAGGTCGCGGTTCGTGACCCGGGGCGCCCGCCTGCCTGGGGGGCCTACCCGGGGCGCGCTCACTGGGCGAGGCTGGCGAGCAGGTTCACCGTGGCGGCGATGATGACCGCGCCGAACAGGTAGGACAGCAGCAGGTGCCGCAGCGCCGTGCGGCGCATCTCGGAGCTGGACAGGTCGGTGTCGGAGACCTGGAAGGTCGCGCCGACCGTGAAGCCGACGTAGGCGAAGTCGGAGAAGCAGGGCGGCTCGGCCTGGTGGAAGTCGATCCCGCCCGGCTCGCCGCTGTAGTACAGGCGGGCGTACCGGGTGGTGAAGACGGTGTGCACCACGAACCAGGACACCAGGATGCTCAGCACACCGAGCCCTCCGTAGAGGTCCCGGGGCAGTCCGGGCGGGACGTTGTGCGCGGTGGTCAGCACCAGGCCGACCGCCAGCAGGCTGGCCAGGCAGGCGGCCAGCAGCAGGGCGTCGCGTGTCGCCCGGTTGGGATCCTCAAGCTTCGCCAACCGTGCGGTCCGGACCGCGTCCAGCCGGGACAGCCGCCCCCACTGGAGGATGAGCCAGCTCAACGCGGCGCCGTCCCAGCCGACGAGCGGAGCGAGGACCGGTGCGAGCATGGCGGCGGCGGCAGCGGCGGCGAAGACGCCGACCAGCGCCATCACCACGAGCTGGACCGCCGCCGGGATGTGCTCGTGGACCCGCGCGGCCGTCGGGCGGGGCACCGGGCGCGGTCAGATGCCGCGCAGGTGCTGTGAAACCCGCGTGTGCGGCTCCCGGGCCTGCGCGGCGCGCTGGGAGCGGCCCACCTCGGGGGCGGCGTCGATACCCGCCGAGCGGGCCACCTCGGTGCCGTTGGCGTAGTCCACCGGCGGCAGCGCCCGCAGCGCCTTCAACACCTCCGGCGGCGCGCCCTCCCGTTCGGCCTCCTGGATGACGTCGTCCTTGCCGGCCGGGTAGTCCAGCGCGGACAGGTACTCGAGGACGTCGGTGTAACTCGCCATGGGTCGGGCTCCTCGCGCCTGTAGTTGCGGTCACGACCGGCGGCGGTTACCCGGCGCCGCGCCGGTCACGCACCCGTGGGGCGGAAAATGCGGCAGTTTCCGACCCGCCCGGGCGGGTACGCCGCGGGGCGCGTGAGCAGCCCTGAGGGGGTACACCGATGGATTACCAGACCTTCGTCGACCGGGTGGCCGGGCGGGCCCGGACGGCGCCGGAGCGGGCCGCCGAACTGACCCGGGCCACGCTGGAGACGCTGACCGAGCGGCTGACCGGGGGTGAGGTGCTGGACCTCGCCGCGCAGCTCCCGAAGGAGCTGCAACGGGTGCTCAAGCCGCACCCGGCCACCGAGGCGGCGGACCGGTTCGGCGCGGCCGAGTTCGTGGCCCGGGTGAGCCGGCGCGCCGGGGTGGACGGCAACCTCGCCCGGGAGGCGGTGTGCGCGGTGTTCGTCACCCTGCGCGAGGCGGTCACCGGTGGGGAGTTCGACGACGTGGTGGTCCAGATGCCCCGCGACTACCGGGACATGGTGGAACCCGCCCTGGCGCCCGGCGCCACCCGCCGCTGACCCGGCCGCCCGTCAGGCGACCGTGCCGGCGGCGCGCAGGGCGTCGATCCGGGCGGTGTCGAGACCGGCCTCGGCCAGCAGCTCGTCGGTGTGCTCACCGGGCCGCGGCGGCGGCCGGCGTACGGAGGTGGGGGTGGCCGAGAAGCGCGGCGCGGGTGCCGGCTGGGTAACCCCGTCGGGCGCGACGAAGACCTCCCGGGCGGCCAGGTGCGGGTGCTCCGGGGCCTCGGCCCAGTCGAGCACCGGCGCCACGCAGGCGTCGGTGCCGGCCAGCAGCGCGGCCCACTCGTCGCGGGTGCGGGTGCGGAACAGCCGCGCCCAGGCCGCCCGCAGCGCCGGCCAGTTCGCCGGGTCGTGCCGGTCGGGGGCCTCGTCGCCGTCGAGCGGGAAACCGGTGAGCCGGACCAGCTCGTCGTAGAACCGCGGCTCCAGGGCGCCGACCGCGAGGTGCCGCCCGTCGGCGCACTCGTAGGTGTCGTAGAAGGGCGCGCCGCCGTCGAGCAGGTTCACCCCGCGCGGGTCCTGCCACATGCCGGCGCGGCGCAGCGCGTGGATCTGGGTGGACAGCACCGACACGCCGTCCACGATGGCCGCGTCGACCACCTGGCCGGGCGCGCCGGCGCGGACCGCGTACAGCGCCGCCACGACGCCGAGGGCCAGCATCATCCCGCCGCCGCCGAAGTCGCCGAGCAGGTTCATGGGCGGCACCGGGCGTTCGCCGGCCCGGCCGACGCCGTGCAGCGCGCCGGTCAGCGCCAGGTAGTCGATGTCGTGGCCGGCCGTGTGGGCGAGCGGGCCGTCCTGCCCCCAGCCGGTCATCCGCCCGTAAACCAGGCGGGGGTTCGCGGCGCGGCAGTCGTCCGGGCCGAGGCCGAGCCGCTCGGTGACCCCGGGCCGGAAGCCCTCGATCAGCGCGTCCGCCCCAACGACCAGGGCGAGCACCACCTCGCGTCCCTCGGGCGTCTTGAGGTCGACGGCGACCGACCGGCGGTTGCGGTTCAGCAGGTCGCCCGGGACGTCGCCGAAGCCGCCACCGCCGATCCGGTCCACCCGCACCACGTCCGCGCCGAGGTCGGCGAGCATCATGGCGGCGAACGGCCCGGGGCCGATGCCGGCCAGCTCGATCACCCGTACGCCGGTCAGCGGCCCCTGACTGCTCATCGCGCCACCATAGGGCCCCGGCCGGCGGGGCACCACGCCCCATCGTCTCGCACAGCGGTTGACCAGGGCAATCATCGGCGCCGAGACTTGGCGCGCGGGTTGAGGTTGCCCTAACCTTGGAGCCGCGAGGGGAGTACTTCCCACGAACCATTCCGGTCAGTACGGCGGGCCCCGGGTCCGCCTCGGGTGGTTGCCCACGATCGGTGGGTGAAGGAGACCTCGGACATGGCACCGTGTTCGAGGAGGCTCCATGACCGAGTTGTCATACCTGTCCGCCGCCGAGTTGTCGTCGGTCGGCACCCCCACCCTCTGGGCGGTGACCATCGCCGGCGTGCTGGCGCTGCTGGTGCTGGACTTCCTGGTCACCCGGAAGCCGCACGAGGTCTCCCTGAAGGAGGCGCTGGGCTGGTCGGCCTTCTACGTCGCCCTGCCGCTGGCCTTCGGCGCCTGGGTGTGGGGTCGCTACGGCTCGGAGCAGGGCGTCCAGTATCTCACCGGCTACCTGGTGGAGAAGTCGCTCTCGGTCGACAACCTCTTCGTCTTCATGCTGCTGCTGGCCGCGTTCGCGGTGCCCGCCGTGCTGGCCCAGCGGGTGCTGCTCTACGGCATCGCCGGCGCGCTGGTGCTGCGCGCGATCTTCATCGCCCTGGGCGCCGCCGCCCTGCAGACCCTCGACTTCGCCTTCCTGCTCTTCGCGCTCATCCTGGTCGCCACCGCGGTCAAGCTGCTGCGTGACGCCCTCACCGGGCACGAGCAGGAGGTCGACATCGACAAGATGCGGTCGGTCCGGCTGCTGCGCAAGGTCATGCCGGTGGTCGACGAGTACCACGGCCCGAGGATGACCATCCGGCGGAACGGCCGGCGGGCGCTCACCCCGTTCGCCCTCGTGGTGGTCGCGGTGCTCGCCACCGACGTGGTCTTCGCCGTCGACTCGGTGCCCGCCGTCTACGGCATCACCGAGGACCCCTACCTGGTCTTCGCCACCAACGCCTTCGCCCTGCTCGGTCTGCGCGCGCTCTACTTCGTCCTGCACGCCGCCCTGAGCCGCCTCGTGCACCTCAGCTACGGCCTGGCCGCCATCCTGGCCTTCATCGGCCTCAAGCTGGGCCTGCACTGGGCGCACGGCATCTGGCCCGGGGTGCCGCAGATCCCCACCCTGGCCTCGCTCGGCGTCATCATCGGCATCCTGGTGATCGTGACGCTGACCAGCCTGCGCGCCACCCGCGACCGCGCCCCCGGCGAGCGGCAGGTCGTCGTCGAGCGGCAGTGACCCGGCCGAACCCGTGGCCCCGACCCACCGCAGGTGGTACGACTGACGCGTGGGAATCGTCTCGCCAGGCTTTCAGGGCCGGCCCCGTACGGCCGAACCGGCCCTGCCGCCGGGCCAGTACCTCACCCAGGACTTCCCGGTGCTCTCCGCCGGGCCGACACCCCGGGTGCCGCTGGACACCTGGGAGTTCGTGCTCACCACGGAGACGGGCGCCGAGTACCGCTGGTCCTGGGACGAGCTGATGGGCCTGCCGCAGGAGACGCCGCACGTGGACATCCACTGCGTCACCCGCTGGTCGAAGCTGGGCACCGACTGGCAGGGGGTGTCGCTGGACACCCTGCTCGACGGCGTCGACACCGCCGCCCGGTACGCGCTGGCCCACTCGTACGGCGGCTACACCACCAACGTGCCGCTGGACGACCTGCGGGGCGGCCGGGCCTGGGTGGTCCACACCTACGAGGGGGGCCCGCTGCCGGCCGAGCACGGCGGCCCGGCCCGGCTGCTCGTGCCGCACCTCTACTTCTGGAAGTCGGCCAAGTGGGTGCGCGGGGTCCGGCTGTTCGCCGACGACCAGCCGGGCTTCTGGGAGACCGCCGGCTACCACGACTACGGCGACCCGTGGCGTGAGCAGCGCTACCAGGGCGACTGAGGTGGCCGCCCCGACGACCGGCGGCCGGATGGTCGCCCCCCTGACCTGGCGCGTCGCCCGGCTGGTGGAGCGGCGGGTCGAGACACCGAGCGCGCAGACCCTGGTGCTGGACGTGCCCGGCTGGCCGGGACACGAGCCCGGGCAGCACCTCGACATCCGGCTCACCGCCGCCGACGGTTACCAGGCGGCCCGCTCGTACTCGCTGGCTGGGCCGGCCGAGGGGGAGCGGATCGCGGTGACCGTGCAGCGGGTGCCCGACGGGGAGGTGTCGCCGTACCTCACCGACACCTACGCCGAGGGCGACCCGGTGGAGGTGCGCGGGCCGGTCGGCGGCTGGTTCGTCTGGCGCACCGACGAGAGCGCGCCGGTGCTGCTGGTCGCCGGCGGTTCCGGCGTGGTGCCGCTGATGGCGATGGTCCGGGCCCGGCGGGCCGCCGGCAGCCGGGCGCCGTTCCGGCTCATCTACTCGGTGCGCACCCCCGACGACGTCATCTACGCCGACGAGCTGCGCCGCCGCACCCGCGACGACCAGGGCCTCGACGTCGCGTACGTCTACACCCGGGCGGCGCCGGAGGGCTGGCGGGGGGAGCCGCACCGGATTGGCCTTGCCGACGTGAACAGCCACGGCTGGCCGCCCGACCTGGAGCCGCTCTGCTACGTCTGCGGCCCCACCGGCTTCGTGGAGACCGTGGCGGACCTGCTGGTCGGGCTGGGCCATCCGACCCGGCGGGTGAAGACCGAGCGGTTCGGCCCGACCGGCTGACCACCCGAGGAGAGCGCATGACCGACATGTCCTACCTGGACGGCAACATGCTCGACGGGCCGCTGCGCGACCTCTTCGCGGTCGACCTGAGCTCCGCCACCGGGCGCTGCGACCACTGCGGCATGACCGGACCGGTGGCGGGGCTGCACGTCTACTCGCACGCGCCCGGGCTGATCGGACGCTGCCCGGTGTGCTCCGAGGTGATGGTGCGCCTGGTCCGCGCTCCCGACCGGGCCTGGCTCGACCTGCGCGGCACGACGTTCCTCCAGGTGCCCATGGCCCTCGACCAGCCGCACCCCCGCCCGCTCTGACGCCGCCGCGAGCGACCGGGTCCGCGGCTCAGGACGCGACGGTGAGTTGACCCACCTGGCTGGGGGTCGGCTCGGCGTGGTTCGTCGGGTTGAGCGGCGCCGGGGCGCCCGCCGGCCGGGCCGGCGCCGGGACCGGGCGGGCGGCGGCCGGCGCGGTCCGCCGCCACCGCCGGCGCAGGCGGCTGACCAGCTGCCCGGCGGTCACCGGCACCACCGACAGCACGAGCTGGCCGTTGCGCGGGTCGACGGTCGCGGCGATCCCGTACAGGCGGGCGCCCTGGCGCAGCAGCCGGGGGCGGCCGGCGGCGAGCCGGGGCGCGCGGACCGGGGCGCTGCCCCGGCCGTGGCCCCCGTCGACCTCCGCCCGCACCGGGTGGCGCTGGCCGCTGGCCGCGCTGCCGGCGAGGAGCCGGTCGACGGGGAAGTCGGTCCGCACCGTCCGGCCGGTCGGGTCGGTGGCGTCCAGCAGGGTGGTGCCGGTGACCGGGCCGGCCACCAGCCGCACCGGTCCCGCCTCCGCGGCGAAGCGGGGGTACGGGCTGCGCGTGGTCACCGCGAGCGTGTGGCCGTCCGTCCAGCTCACCGTCACGGTGTCCAGCCGGGCCAGCCAGTCGGCGCGTACCTCGGTGACGTCGGTCCAGTCGGCCGGCGTGCCCGGGTAGCCGGCGTGCCAGCGGCCGTCGGCCACCACCGTGGCCGGGACGCCCCGCTCGGCGTCCTGCTCGATGATCGCCAGCAGCTCGTCGACGCCCCCGGCGGTCACCGCGCCCAGCCGCAGGCGGGCCTCGATGTCGAGCCGGTCGCGGAGCCCGTCGGTGACGTACCGCTCGACGAGGCGGCGCACCGCCGCGTGCACCCGCTCCTGCGCGGCGCGGTCCAGGCGGCGGAAGTCGTCGCCGACCAGGTTGGCCAGCTCCAGCCCGACGTGCCGGCGCAGCACCGCGTCCCGCCGCGGTCCGGCCGGGATCAGCCCGGCCACGAAGGCGAACAGCCGCTCCACGCTGACCAGGCGCTTGTCGACGCGGCTGTGGTAGGTGATGTTGCGGGCGTCCAGGCGGCGCACCGCGTGGTAGTAGTCGTAGTCGGCGAGCACCGAGATCCGCCGGGCGTGGTAGCAGGCGGCGAGGGTGAACGGCTGGTCGCTGAGCACCGGCATGTCCTCGGGGAAGCGCAGCCCGAGCCGGTCCACGAGGTCCCGGCGGAACAGCTTGGTGTTCGCCAGCGACCAGGGCAACGCGGAGTCGAACAGGCTCACGTCGACCGCGTTGCCGGCGGCGAAGACGTCGGAGAAGACGTGCCGGCCGTTGACCCCGACCACCTTGCCGAGGACCACGTCCGAGCCGTACCGGTCGGCGGCGGCGACCAGCCGTTCCAGGGCCTCGGGGCCGAGGTGGTCGTCGGAGCCGAGGAAGAAGACGTACCGGCCGGTCGCCACCTCCAGGCCGCGGTTGCAGGGTGCGGCCGGGCCGCCGGAGTTGGCCTGGTGGAGCACCTTGACGGTGCCGGGGTGGCGGGCGGCGAGCCGGTCCAGCAGCCGGCCGCTGCCGTCGGTGGAGCCGTCGTCCACCGCCACGATCTCCAGGCGGTCGCGGCCGATCGTCTGGCGCAGCAGCGAGTTCAGGCAGGCCCGCAGGTAGGGCCGGGTGTTGTAGACCGGGATGACGACGCTCACGTCTGGGGTGGGCACCGGAGCGCTCCTCGGGAAGTCGACGATTCGGACGGGTCCGTGTCGGGCGGGGGCGGGGCGTCGGGCAGCAGCCGGCGGTACGCCGCCTCCAGCACCTCGGCCTGCGCCGACCAGGTCCAGGCGGCGAGCAGGCCCGGCCGGTCGTACGCGGCGCGGTGCCGGGCGGGGTCGGCCAGCACGGCGGTCACCGCGCGGACGAGGTCGTCGACGTCGCCGGCCCGGAACACCTCGCCCTGGCCGGTCTCCCGCACCGTCGCCGCCATGGTCCGCACGTCGCTGACCACCACCGGCAGCCGCGCGTGCGCGTACTCGAAGAACTTGGTGATCAGGGCGATCTCGTGGTTGGGCCAGTGGTGGATCGGGATCACGCCGACGTCGGCGCCGGACAGGAACGGCACCACCTGCCAGTGCGGCACGTACGGCAGCACGTGCAGCCGGTCGGCGACGCCGAGCCGGGCGGCCCGTTCGGCGAGCCGCTCGACGTACCGCAGCGCCGGGTTGACCACCAGCGCGAGGTGCACGCCCGGCAGCCGCGGCAACGCCTCGACCAGCGTGTCCAGGCCGCGCTGCGGGGCCGCCGCGCCGCTGTAGACCACCAGCGGCACGTCGGGGGCGAGCCCGCACTCGGCCCGCAGGTCCGGCGGCGGCGCGTCGTCGGCCGGGCGGTGCTCGTCGGCGGGGGCGTTGAGCAGCACGCCCGGCGTCTCGGCGAGCCGGTGCTCGCGGCGCAGCAGCTCGGCCAGGTCCGCCGAGACGGTGAGCACCGCGTCGGCGTGCGGGGCGTACTCCCGCTCGTGGGCCCGGTGGGCGGGCAGCCAGCGCGCGTGGTCCCGCCACGGCTTGATCCCGGGGAGGAACTCGTGGGCGTCCCAGACCAGCGCGATCCGGCGGCCCTGGCCGGCGGCCCGGATCTTGGCGCGGGCGCCGACGCCGAGCATCCGGAAGTCGTGCGCGTGGATCAGGTCCGGGCGCAGCCGGTCCACCTCGGGGCCGTACGCCAGCTCGAAGTCCCAGAGCCCCGGCTCCAGCCGCCGCCACGCCCGGTCACCCTGGACGAGCTGCCAGAACAGCGTGTAGGCCCGGTCCCACGGTCCCCGGAAGCGGCGGCCGTACCGGACCCGGTTCATCATCTTCGTGCGCAGCCACACCCAGCGGTCGAGCAGCCGGGCGGCGACCTCCCGCCGGCGCAGCGCGCGCCGCGCCCGGCCCAGCCGCGCGCCGGCCAGCTCGCCGTCGGCGGCCCGCCGCGCCACCAGGGCGTCGCGGACGGCCAGGTCGGCCCGCCAGGCCCGGACCCACTGGGCCCGGTGCTCGGCGACGCCGTCCGACCGGTACGCCAGCGGCCACCGCAGCGAGCGGCGGAACTCATGGCGGCGCCGGTGCAGCGGCTCCGGGACCGGCAGCAGCCGCACCTCGGCGGCGCCCAGCCGCCAGGTCCGCTCGACGCCGTCCGGGGAGCGGCCGAGCAGGGTGACGTTCCATCCGGCCTCGGCGGCGGACCGGGCGATCTTCTGCACCCGGGAGTCGCCCTCGACCTTGTTGTCGACGAGCATGACGATCCGGCCGCGGCGCGGCGGTGTCGCCTCGTCGTGTGCCACTGCTGGTCCTCCGCTGGTCGGCCGGCCGCTCCGGCGTGACCCCAACCTGCTGGAGGCATCGGTCGGCGCGGCGACACCGACATGACGCCGAGGTGACCGAGAGGAGGCGGTTGGGGGATGCCGGTGGGGAGACCGGACGGCCTCCCCACCGGCGCCGGGCGGATCAGCGCCCGGTGTCGCCCAGCCGGCGCCACACCAGCACGGTGAGCACCGTGAGTGCCGCCGCGGCCAGCCAGAACGGCGCCAGGATGCTCCCGGTCGCCCGGGCCAGGACGCCGCCCGTGGCGGTGCCCAGCGCCGCCCCACCCAGGTCGGCCAGGGCGTAGACGCTGGTCACCCGGCCGTGCAGCCGGTCCGGCACGAGGCGCTGCCGCAGCGACACGACCAGCACGCCCCAGACCATGGCGTGCCCGCCCCACACGCACAGCGCCACGCCGGCGACCGCCGGGCTTCGGGTGCCGGCCAGGACGAGTTGGAGCCCGACCTCGATCAGCAGGCCGACCCGCAGCAGCGCGGGGGTGCCGAACCGGGCGCGCAGCCGGGTGGCCAGCGCGCTGCCGGCCAGCCCGCCGAGCGCCAAGGCGGTCAGCAGCAGCCCGTACCCGACCTCGGCGAGGCCGAGCCGCTGGCGGGCGTACAGCACGAAGGCGGCGAACGCGGCGCAGAAGGCGACGTTCATGACGGCGATGCAGCCGGCCAGGGTGCGCAGCACCGGCACGGCCCACAGCGCGCGTACACCTTCCAGCACGTCGGCCCGCAGCGACCGGCGCGGAGCAGCGGGCGTCCGCGGCTCCGCGGACGGGACGGGTCGCCGGCGCAGCAGGGCCAGCAGCAGCGCGGCCAGCCCGAAGCTGGCCGCGTCGACCCCGAACGGCAGCGCCGCCGCGCACACGAAGAGGTACGCCCCGAGCGGCTTTGCCACGAACTGGTTGCCGATCACGAAGGTGGCGGAGAGCCGGCTGTTGGCCTGCTCCAGGCGATCGGCGGGCACCACCGACGGCAGCAGCGCCCCGGCCGCGGTGTCGGCCAGGGTCTCGCCGACACCGGTGAGGAAGAACGCGAGGCAGATCAGAGGCACCGTGGCCACCCCGGCGAGCACGGTCCCGGCCAGCGCGGCCAGCACCAGGGCCCGACCCAGGTTGACCGCGACGACCAGCCGGCGGCGGTCGAGCCGGTCCACGAGCGCTCCGCTGACCAGGGCGAGGAGCAGCCACGGGAGTTGCGGGGCGAGCGCCGCCGCGGCCACCGCCGCCGGGTCCGGGGTGAGCGAGGCGACCAGCAGCGGCGCGGCCACCAGGGTGATGCCGTCGCCGAGGTTGGAGACGGCGGAGGCGGTCCAGAGCCGCCGGAAGTCGGGGCCGAGCCGGTCGGCGGGACGGGTGGCCGTCATGCCGGCCACCGGGCAGGGGTACGTGGTCCGGGTGCGACGCGGCACCCGGACGGGTCGTCCGGAAACACGAGGAACTCCCTCGGAAGCGATGTGGTGGCGTGCGGGCACGCCGGGACGTCGGGACCCGCGCAGGGCGGATCACCGGATCGCTTCGCGATGAGGGTGGCGGTGTCGGGCCGGCGAAAAGCGCCGGGTGGGCGCGGAGACCGCGCCGGTCAGGTCAGGACACCGGGTCGCCCACCGGCGAAGCGGGAACCAGCACCGTGCCGAGTGGAGCAGTCCTCATGATCGACCTCCCGTCCTCGGGTGCCACGCTAGGACACCCCGGCGGGCGGCGCGACCCCGGTTGGACATCGGGCGGGCGGGTGACCGAGAGTGGATCACCGTGAGGTACCTACGCAGCGACGGCCGCGTCGCGATCCGCCGTCCCCGTCCCGCCGACGAGGCGGAGTTCATCGCCGCCGCCCGGCGCAGCCGCGACCTGCACCACCCGTGGCTCGCCGCGCCCGACGACGCCGAGCGGTACGCCGCCTACCTGCGCAAGATCCGGGCGCGGAACAGCACCGGGTACCTGCTCTGCGACCGGGCCACCGGCGAGATCGCCGGGTACGCGAACATCAGCGGCATCGTGATGGGCGCCCTGCGCGGCGGCTACCTGGGCTACGCCGCCTTCCTGCCGTACGCCGGCACCGGGCACGCCTCGGCCGGGGTCCGGCTGGTGGTCGAGCACGCGTTCACCGCGCTGGGGCTGCACCGGCTGGAGGCGAACATCCAGCCCGGCAACGAGCTGTCGAAGAAGCTGGCCCAGCGGCTCGGGTTCCGGCGGGAGGGCTTCTCGCCGGACTACCTGTTCGTCGACGGCGCCTGGCGCGACCACGAGCGCTGGGCGATCACCGCGCCGGAGCCGGGGCGGGGCTGACGGCGCGGTGGCGGCCGCCCCAACGGCGGCCGCCACCGGTCTCGTCGCCTCGCCGGGTCAGCTGCCCGGCCTGGGGAACGCCACCGGGCTGCGGTGCCCCGCCCGGTCCACCGCCCGGACGCCGAAGAACACGTTGTCCTTGGACAGGTCGATGGTCACCTCGGTGACGTCGCCTACCGGCAGCACCTTCTGCCACGCGGGGGCGGTGGTCTCCCGCCACACCACCTCGTAGCCGGCGAGGTCCGGTTCGGTGCCGCGCTGCCACCGCAGGGTGGTGTCGTTGGTCAGGTTGGTGGTGACGACGGTGACCCCTTTCGGGGTGCCCGGCGCCTGCGCGAGGGACCACAGCGTCGCCGCGTTCACCCGGGCCACCCGGGTGATGTAGTCGAAGTCGCAGAACTCCGGCAGGTCGCCGTACTGGACGCCGTCGATCACCCGGACGTCCTGGTGCTGGTGGGCGAAGTCCTCGTTGGGTTCGGTGAACCGGCCGGCCGGCCAGCCCTCGCGCAGGAACGAGATGTGGTCGCTGCCGCGCAGGTAGCGGTCCCGCCGGTAGATCACCCGGACCCGCATCCCGGTCGCGCCGTTGTCGGCCACGTCCGACACGAACCGGGCGAGCTGCCGGGACGGGGAGTCGTTCTCGCCGCCGACGGACTGGCGCACACTCGCCTCGGCCGGGGTCTCGGCGGTCGGCACGCCCTCGGCGAAGAGCCGGACGGTCCGCGGGTCGCGGGTGCCGTCGTCGGCGGTGCTGCTCCCGACGATGTCGTTGCTGAACATGGCCTGGACGTCCACCCCGGCGGCCTTGAGCTGCCCGGCCAGGTACGCCGAGCCGTACAGCCCCTGCTCCTCGGCGGCCACCGCGGCGAGGACGATGGTGGCCTCGGTGCGCCGGGTGGCCAGCACCCGGGCCAGTTCCATCACGACCGCCACGCCGGAGGCGTCGTCGTCGGCGCCCGGGGCGTCGCTGACCGCGTCCATCACGTCGGTCGCGCGCGAGTCGTAGTGGCCGGTGATCACGTAGACGCGACCCGGTGCGGTGTCGCCGCGCAGGGTGGCCACCACGTTGGTGATGGTGGTGGGAGTCGGGATGCGGGAGGCGGGCTGCTGGACGTACGACTGGAGTGCGACGGTCATCCGGCCGCCGGAGGCGCCGGCGTACCCGGTGAGCTGGGTGTGGATCCAGTCCCGGGCGGCGCCGATCCCGCGTACCGGATCGTCCTGGGCGGAGAGCGTGTGCCGGGTGCCGAACGCGGCGAGCCGGCGGACGGTGGCCTCGATGCGGTCCCGGTCGATCTCGCGCAGCAGCGCGGTCAGGTCGCGGCCCGGCGGCTGGGGCCGGACGGGGTGCCCGGGGCCGGGCGGCGTGTGGGTGCCGCCGGCGGTGGCCGGCGTGGCGGTCAGGGGCACGGCGACGGTGGCGGCCGTGGCCGCGGCGGAGGCGGTGAGGAAGGTGCGCCGGGTGGACCTTGTGGGCCGGCCCCCGGCGGTCTCGTTGGTTCCCATCAGGGCATCCTCGCCCGCGATCGTGACAGTTGTCCATATAGGCAATGATTGATGACCGGAATTCACCCGGAACGGGTGAGGCGGGACTCGCCCGCCCTCCTCCTACGGTGGGCGGCATGGCTGTCGCGCGTCCGACCCCCGCCAACCCGAACCCCGGCCTGGCGGTCACCACCGGACCCGGCGACCAGCGAGCCGTCCCGCCCGAACTGGGGCCCGAGTCGCTCGCGGTGCTCAGCGGGCCTACCTTCATGTACTCCGACCCCGCCGGAGACGTGCCCCCGGGCAGCATCGGCGGGCTGGTCCACCTGGACACCCGGTTGGTCAGTGGCTGGGTGCTGACCATCGACGGGCACCGGTTTCCGGTGCTGCGCTCGGAGACCATCGACCACTACTCCGCCCAGTTCATGCTCACCAATCCCGAGCTGCCCGGGTTGCCGCCGGACAGCCTGACCGCCCGCCGGCTGCGCTACGTCGGCGACGGGTTCCACGAGCGCATCGAATTCGTGTCGTTCTGCACCGAACCGGTCCGGTTCGAGGTCCGGCTGGCCGTCGCCGCGGACTTCGCCGACCTGTTCGAGGTCAAATCCGGGGTGCGGGACCGCTCCGCCGACATCGTCCGCCGGCACGGCGCCGACGGCTCCACGCTCTTCTTCCGGTACGACCGGGACGGCTTCACGGCCGCCACCGAGCTGCGCTCCAGCCGGCCGCCGGACCGGATCGACGGCGACGATCTGGTCTGGCAGGTCGAACTGGACCCCCGTGAGGGCTGGCAGGTGGACCTGGAGGTGCCGCTGCCGCCGGGACTGGGCGTCGTGGAGCCCGTGCGCGGTGACATCGCGGAGGTGCTGCACCGGCGGGCCGATGACCCGCTGCGTCGCTGGATGGAAACCCGCGCGATGCTGGACAGCGACAACCCGGTGCTGGAACGGATCACCCGCCGGTCCCGTCACGACCTGGCCGCGCTCCGGCTCGACCTGGAGGTCAAGGGCCAGCGGGTCATGCTGCCCGGCGCCGGGCTGCCATGGTTCCTGACCGTGTTCGGCCGGGACACCCTGATCACCGCCTACCAGACGCTGGTGGCCGGGCCGGGCCTGGCCCAGGGCGCGCTGCTGGCACTCGCCCGGCTCCAGGGCACCCGGTGCGACGACTTCACCGACGAGGAGCCCGGCCGCATCCTCCACGAGGTGCGCAGCGGCGAACTGACCCGCACCGGAGCCAAGCCGTACACCCCGTACTACGGGACGGCGGACGCCACCCAGCTCTGGTTAATCCTGCTGTCCGAGTACTGGCGGTGGAGCCGGGACGACGACCTCGTCCGCCGCCTGCGCGAGCACGCGCTCGCCGCGCTGCACTGGATCGACACCTACGGCGACCGGGACGGCGACGGCTACGTCGAGTACGCCACCCGCTCGCCGGAAGGGCTGGGCAACCAGTGCTGGCGGGACTCCCCGGACGGGGTCTGCTTCTCCGACGGCCGGATCCCGGTGCTGCCGATCGCCACCTGCGAGATCCAGGGCTACACCTACGACGCGAAGCTGCGCCTGGCCGAGTTGGCGGACGGCCCGCTGGCCGACGCGTCGCTGGCCGCCCGGCTGCGCGCCGACGCCGCCCGGCTCTACGAGCGGTTCAACCGGGACTTCTGGCTCGACGAGCGGGGCGGCTTCTACGCGGTCGGCCTCGACGGCGACAAGACCCCGATCGACTCGAAGACCTCCAACATGGGCCACCTGCTGTGGAGCGGCATCGTCCCGCCCGAGCGCGCCGGCGCGGTGGTGCGCCAGCTCATGCACGAGGACATGTTCTCCGGCTGGGGCATCCGCACCCTGTCCCGCGAGGACCGGCCGTACAACGCCCTCGGCTACCACCTCGGCACGGTGTGGCCGCACGACAACTCGATCGCGGCGCTCGGGCTGGTCCGCTACGGCTACCGGGCCGAGGCCAACCGGGTCGCCCTGGCCCTGCTCGACGTGGCCGAGCAGTTCGGCTACCGGCTGCCGGAGGCGCTCAGTGGGTACTCGCGGCACCGGACCATGTTCGCCGTGCCGTACCCGACCGCGTGCAGCCCGCAGGCCTGGGCGGCCGGCGCCCCGCTGGCCCTGGTCCGGGCCATGCTCGACCTCAACCCGGTCGACGGGCGGTTGCAGCTCGACCCGGACGTGCCGCCCGAGCTGGGCCGGATCACCGCCGAGCGGGTCCGCGCCTTCGGCCGCTGCTGGGACCTCGAGGCGGTCGGCCGGACGGGATACGTCCGGATCGCCCCCTCCTGACGCCACGTTTGTCGGGGTCCTCGACGGGAACGGCAGCAGGCATGACGAAACCTCGTGTGGTGATCGTGGGGGCCGGGTTCGCCGGATACCACGCGGCGAAGACGTTGAGCCGGCTGGCCGGCAAGCGGGCTGAGATCGTCGTGCTGAACACGACCGACTACTTCCTCTACCTGCCGCTGCTGCCCGAGGTCGCCGCCGGCGTGGTCGAGCCCACCCGGATCGCCGTGCCGCTCGCCGGCACCCTCGACGGCGTCCGCGTGGTGATCGGCGAGGCGGACCGGGTCGACCTGCAGAACCGCTGGGTCGGCTACCGCTCCGTCGAGGGGGACCACGGCCAGCTCGCGTACGACCGGCTGGTGCTCTGCGTGGGCAGCGTGAACAAGCTGCTGCCGATCCCCGGGGTGACCGAGTACGCGCACGGCTTCCGGGGCCTGCCCGAGGCGCTCTACCTGCACGACCACGTGGTCCGCCAGATCGAGCTGGCCGAGCTGGCCGAGGACCCGGCGGAGCAGCGGTCCCGGACCACCTTCGTGGTGGTCGGCGCGGGCTACACCGGCACCGAGGTCGCCGCGCACGGCCAGCTCTTCACCGACCGGCTGATGGCCCAGCGACCCCACCTCAAGGTGCGGCCCCGCTGGATGCTGCTGGACGTCGCCCCGCGCGTGCTGCCCGAGCTGGACCAGCGCCTGTCCGTCACGGCCGACCGGGTGCTGCGCCGGCGCGGCGTCGATGTGCGCATGGGCACCTCGGTCTCCGAGGCCACCCCGGACGGGGTGCTGCTCACCGACGGCGAGTACGTCCCGACGTGCAGCCTGGTCTGGTGCGTGGGGGTGCGCCCCGACCCGTTCGTGGCCGAACTGGGGCTGCGTACCGAGCGGGGCCGCCTCGTGGTGGACGAGTACCTGAACGTCCCCGGCTACCCGGAGGTGTTCGCCTGCGGCGACGCGGCGGCCGTGCCCGATCCGACCCGCCCCGGGCAGATCTGCGCCATGACCGCCCAGCACGCGCAGCGGCAGGGCAAGCTCGCGGCCCACAACATCGCCGCCTCCTACGGGAAGGGCACCCGGAAGACGTACAAGCACCGCGACCTGGGCTGGGTGGTCGACCTGGGCGGCAAGGAGGCGGCGGCCAACCCGCTGCACGTGCCACTGGGCGGCCTGCCGGCCAAGGCGGTCACCCGCGGCTACCACCTCTACGCCATGCCGAGCAACCGGGCGCGGGTCGGCGCGGACTGGTTGCTCGACGCCACCCTGACCCGGCCGGCCGTGCAGCTCGGCCTGGTCCCGGCGAACGCGGTGCCGTTGGAGAGCGAGTCGCCCGAGATGGTGCGGCGCCGCTGACTCCGGTCCGCGCGGCTCAACCGCCGGCCGGCGGCGGCTTCCCGTCCCCGGGAGCCCGACCGCCGGCCGCGGCGTCCGGCCCCCCGGGCGCCGGGACGGGCAGGGCCTGCCGGCCGGTCCGCGCGAACTCGCGCAGCAGCACCTGCCCGATGCCGGCCATCGGGATGGCCAGCAGGGCACCCACCAGGCCGGCCAGCTCGGCGGCGAGCAGCACGCTCACCAGCACGGTCAACGGGTTCAGGCGGACCGCGCGGGCCATGATGACCGGTTGCAGCAGGTGGTTCTCGACCTGCTGGTAGATCACGAAGAAGACCAGCACCACCACGCCGGCCGTGGGGGAGTGCAGGAACCCGGCCCCCGCCGCGACGATCGCCCCGATGGTGGCCCCGACCAGCGGCACCAGGTCGGCCAGTGCGACCACCAGGGCGATCACCCCGGCGAACGGCACCCCGACGAGGAAGAGCACCGCGAAGGTCAGGCCGCCGCAGATGACGCTGATGAGCAGGTTGCCGCTGAGGTAGCCGGTGATGATCCGGGAGGAGTCCCGGCCGATGCGCCGCAGCCGTTCCGCCGCGCCGTCGCCGATCAGCTGGAGCGTGCCCCCGATGATCTTCGGGGCTTCCAGCACCATCAGGTATGCCAGCACCACCACGGTGAGCACCGCGGCGACGATCTCCAGCACGCCCCGGAGCACCCCGACCGCCGGCTGGCCGAGCCGGGAGCCGTAGCGCTCGATCTGGTCGGCGTGGGTGTCGGCGTACCGGAGCAGGTGGAACCGGTTGAGGACCTCGCCGACCGGTCCCCGCCCGGCGCGCGCCTCGCGGAGCAGCCCCGGCGCCCGGTCGGCGAACCGGCCCAGCTCGTCGGCCAGCGGCAGCACGATCATCGCGCCGAGCGCGGCCAGCAGCACGAAGGTGGCCAGGAAGACCAGCAGGGTGGCCAGCGCCCGGCGCCGGACCAGCCGCCGTTCCACCCGGTCGACCAGGGGGTTCAGGGCCACCGCGAAGAACGCCGCGACGAGGCCCCAGACCAGCACCCGCCGGGTCGCCCAGACCAGCGCCAGCACGATCAGCGTGGCGAGCACCAGACCGATCACGATCAGCGCCCGGCGGGCGGTGGACCGGTCGTCGGCTCTGCTCATCCGGCGCGGCTACCCGCACCGGATGCGTGGAAACCCCGCCGGTCAGCGCTCGGTTAGCGTCGCGTCGGTGGCCGGCCGGGTGCCGGCGACGAACGCGTCGAGCGTCGCGCCGTGCAGTACGCCCCCGGGCACCGGGTCACCGGCGGCGCGGGCCACGAGCCGGCGTACCGGCAGCCGGTCGGGACGGGTGGACGCGGCGAGGACCAGGTTGCCGTACCGCCGGCCACGCAGCATCCGCCGGTCGGCCACCAGTAGGACGTCGGCGAAGACCGCCCGCAGGGTGGCCACCTGGGTCCGGGTGTGCACGAGCGGCGGCAGGTCGGTGACGTTGACCAGGAGGACGCCGTCCGGGCGGAGCACCCGGGCCACCTCGGCGGCGAACTCCACGCTGGCCACGTGCCGGGGCATCCGGGCCGCCCGGTAGACGTCGGCAAGCACCACGTCGTAAGCCCCGGCCGGCGAAGCGGTGACCGCGTCCCGGGCGTCGCCGATCTCGACGACCACCTCGGGCGGCACCGGGGGCAGCTCGCGGCGGACCAGCTCGACCACCGCCGGGTCCCGCTCGATCACCCGCTGGGGTGAGCCGGGCCGGGCGGCGGCCAGCCAGCGGGGCAGGGTGAGCGCCCCGCCGCCCAGGTGCAGGACGGCCAACGGCCGACCCGGCGGGGCGGCCAGGTCGACCACGGCGGCCATCCGCCGTACGTACTCGAAGTGCAGGTGGCGAGGGTCCGCCAGGTCGACGTACGACTGTTCGACCCCCGCGGCGAGCAGCGTCCGGCCGGTCGGGCGGGCCGGGTCCACGACGATCTCCAGGGCGTCGGCGTCGCTGTCCACGGCCGGCAACGGTACCCGGCGCAGCCCGGGCCGGCGGGCGTGGCGCCCGCCGGCCCGGACCGGCCGCGGCTCAGCCGGCGGCCATCCCGGCGCCGGCCTCGTCGATCGCGTCGTCGACCCGCCGGGCCAGGTCCACGTCCGCCGCCGTCACCCCGTCGACCTGCTGGCTGCGCACGGTGAGCACGGCGTTGTCCGGGTCGGGACGGCCGATCTGCGGGCCGCGCCCGGTCTCGCCCCGGAGCTGGTCGAGCCGGTCGAGCACCCGGTCCAGGTTGCCGTTCGGGAGCTCGATGGTGCGCACCAGCGACTGGCGGTCGCTGGACCAGTACGGCAACCGGCCCAGCGCGGCGCGCAGTTCCTGCTCGTCCAGCGGGGCGGTGGCGGACGTCGGACCCACCAGGCCGCCGCCGGGCTCCGGCGGCTCGAGCAGATCCCGCAACCCGTCCGGTACGCGCAGCGACTCGACCAGTTCGCCGTCCGCGTCGGCCAGCGCCGCGAGGGTCGCCTCGGCCTGGTACCGCGCCTGCTCCGGGGTGAGGCGGCTGCGCCGGCCCACCTCGGCCAGGAAGCCGGGCAGATCCCGCCGCCGCTCGATGCCGTCCACCGGCACCACGTCGTGCAGCTTCACCGGCACCGCCTCGAGCAGCCGCTCCCGCTCGGCCTCGTCGAGCGCCCAGGCCAGCGCCAGCACGGTCGCCTCGGCCGCCACCTTGGCGGTGACGAAGTCCACCCCGGCCCGCCGGCTCACGTCGTCGACGAGATCCCGGTAGCCCAGCGTGGTCACCCGGGCCGGCCGCTCGTCGGGCAGCGGGCGCGGGCGCTCCGCCACGGCCGCGGGCGGCGGGGCGGGACCGCCGCGCGTCGTGTCCGGCTTGCGCCGGCCGGCCGGCGGCGGGCCGGACCGCTCGCGTCGGTCCAGCGAGGTGATCTGCTTGGACGCGCTCAGGCTGGCGCCGGTCTGGCTGGGAAGCCGACCGCGTTCCCGGGCGTCCCGGGCCAGAGCCCGGCGGCGCTGGTTGTCGCCCTCCATCTGCTTGCGCATCGTCGCACCTCGTTCCTGGTCGGTTGCGCTTGCGCCGGTGGCCTTCCCGGCGCTGCCGGGAAGGAAACGGCCGCCGGCGGACCGGCCGGCTTCACTCCCCGCGGGTGAGGGCCGGTCACCCCGGGGGGCCGCACGATCGTGGTGGACCGGAAGAACTTCCGACGCACGCGGAAGGGCAGGTCGTCATGAAACGGATCGTGGAGATCGTCCCCGCCCGGCCCGGCTGGTACGCGAGGTGGCAGCTCGACCGGGAGGCCACCCGCAGCTACCCGGTGACCCTCTGGGCGTTGCTGGAGGAGAACGACGGCAGCGGACGCGAGGTCGTCGGCGTCGACTGTGTGGGGCAGTGGCCGGGAGCCGACGACAACGAGGTGGGTGGGGAGTTCGTCCGTTACCTGTTCCAGACGCCCGATTCGGGCACGCCGGAGGACGCGGCGTCGCCCACGGTGGGGGAACTGCGCGAGTCCGGCCCGCGCCTGCAGGCCGTCCCCGCCGCCTGAGCCACCCTCCCCGGCCCCCGGCCCCTGGTCCCAGGGTCGGGGGCCACCCCCCGTTCGCCGTCAGCCGACGTCGCGGGTCGCCGCCGTCTCCCCGGGGGGCGGGACGGCCAGCAGCTCGTCCAGCCCGGTGCGGTCGAGCAGCTGCCGCACCTGGGGGCTCACGGCGTCCAGCCGTACCGGGCCGGCGCCGGCCCGGTGGATGACCACCAGGGCGCTCAGGCCGGAGGAGTCGCAGAGCGCCACGCCGGAGAAGTCGAGGAGCAGCTCCCGGCAGCCGTCGCGGCGCAGCTCGGCGGCGGCGGCGACGAGTTCCGGCGCGCTGTCGAAATCCAGCTCGCCGGTCAGCCGAAGCCGGGCACGTCCGGCGTCGAGCCGGTCCACCTGGATGGTCAACAGCTGCGGGCGCATGCCGCCATGTTTCCAGCCCGAGCCGGACCCGCAAAGCCCAGGGTGCTCAGACACGGGCGGACGGGCTGGTCGTGGGCCGGGTGGGCGGCCGGTCGGGCTGCGGCCGGGACAGCAGGCCGGTGACCCCGGTCATGTCGAGGATGATGGCCAGGAAGCGGGGCGTCTCCCGGAGCTGGATGGCCGTGCCGCCCCGCTGGCCGTCCCGCCAGGCGTGGACGATCAGCGACAGGCCGGTGCTGTCGATGAAGAGCAGGTCGCGGAAGTCCAGCACGAGCGTCCGGGGGGTCTGGGCCAGCAGCCGGTCGACCTCGGCGCGCAGCGGGGCGGCCGTGGTGAAGGCGAGGTCCCCGCCGATCCGGATGGCCGGCGCGGTGGGGTCGGAACGGTCCACGGAGATGCGCAGCGGCGTCGCCTCGGGGGTTCTCCGTCGGGGTGCCACCATCACGCCTTTCGCGGCTGCCGGTCGGGCCGGGTCGCCCGGATCGTAACAACCCCCCGACCGCCCCGCCGGACGGCGCGTCCGCAGGCCGGGGCACGAGCGTGGGGTGGCGGTACCGGCGCACCGGCGTAGGGTGGGCGAAGGAAGATTTGACCATACGCGCCGTTTCGCCGGGACCGCGGGTATCGACAGGAGTGGGGCTCAGCTGTTGACTGCTGCCGACGTCAGGGGCGCTGACCCGGGCGACGGACGGATCTCCACGCCGGGTGCCCGACGGGCTCGGGGGCGGTCGCCCGCCGCGCCGGCCCTGCCGCCCCTGGCCCCGGACCGCGGCGCGGCCACCCCGGCCTGGTCGGAGGTGGTGGAGCACTTCCGCGAGGGTCTGATCGTCTGCGACGCCGACGGCGTGGTGCGGCACCTCAGCCCGGTCGCCGAGCGGCTGGTCCCCGAGCTGGTGCCCGGGGAGGTGCTCGCCGCGGCCGGCGTGCCCGCCCTGCGCGGCGACGACTCGGGCGAGTTCACCCATCACGGCCGGCGACTGCGCCTGCGCCGGGTCGGGCTCTCCGCCGGCCGCCGCTGCTGGTATGTCGAGGACGTCACCGAGAGCGTCAGCCGGGCCGACGCGCTGCTCGCCGAGCGGGCCCGCTCGGCGTTCCTCGCGGTGGTCGGCGAGAAGCTCGGCAACCCCCTGCACCCCGACCGTGCCGCGGCGGCGGTGGTCCGGCTGGCCGTGCCGACCGTGGCCGACGTCGCCGTGCTGGTGCTGACCCCGCGCGCCGGCCGGGCCCGCTGGTGGCGGGCCGTGTGCGCGGACGACGAGGCGCCCGCCGTGGACAGCGGGGTGCTCGCCACCGCGGCGCTGCCGTCGGCGATCGGGGAGGGGCTCGGCGGTGTCGAGCCGCACGCTCTGGACTGGCTGGTGGATCAGGCCGTCGAGGCGGGCTGGCTGCCCGGTCTCGACGCGGCCGGCGCCACCGCGCGGGTGGTGCCGTTGCCCGGCCGGGAGGCCCCGGCCGGGGTGCTGCTGGTCGCCCGCCGGGCCGACCGCTGGTACGACGACGCCGACCTCGACCTGGTCCGCGCGTTCGCGGCCCGGGCCGGCGCCGCGCTCACCACCGCGCTGCTCTACCGCGACCAGGCCGAGGTCGCCGACACCCTCCAGGCCAGCCTCCTGCCCGTCGAGCCGGCGGCGGCCCCCGGCGTGCAGTGGGGGACCGCCTACCGGCCGGCGCAGGCCGGGCTGCGGATCGGCGGGGACTTCTACGGCTCGCACCGGCTCGTCGACGGCGGCTCGGTCTTCTTCCTCGGCGACGTCTCCGGCAAGGGCGTCGAGGCGGCCGTGTTCACCGGCCAGCTCCGCCAGTGCCTGCAGGCGCTGCACCGGGTCGAGTCGCAGCCGGGCCGGCTGCTGAAGCTGCTCAACGACGCGTTGCTGGAGACCACCCAGGCGAACGGGCAGGGCCGGTTCGCCACCGTGGTGCTGGGCGTGGTGCGCCCGCAGCGCGACGGCGGCCTCACCCTGACCTTGGCCGGCGGCGGCCACCTTCCGCCCCTGGTGCTGCGGGCCTCCGGTGAGGTCGAGGCGGTGCCGCTGAGCGGGATGCTGATCGGTGTGGTGCCGGATCCCCGGATCGGTGAGGTGACCGTGCGCCTGGAGCCGGGCGAGACCTGCCTGCTCTACAGCGACGGGGTCACCGAGGCGCGCGGCGGCCGGCGGGGTGACGAGCAGTTCGGCGCCGAGCGGCTGGTGCAAACCGTGACCGGCTGTCACCGGATGCCCGCCCCTGCGCTGGCCGAGCGCGTCGAGCAGGTGACCTGCGACTGGCTCGGCCACGGCGACCACGACGACATCGCCGTGCTCGCGTTGCGGGCGACCGGCCCGGTCCGTCCCGGCCGCCACCTGCACGCCGTGCCCGGCCCGACCGACGCCGAGCGAACAAGGGAGACCGACGCGTGACCGCGACGACCACCGAGGCCGACCCCGCACAGGCCTTTTCCGGCTACCTGGAATGCCTGGCGGACGCCGACGAGCACGCCGCGGTCGAGGTGGCCCTCGGGCTGCTGGAGTCCGGCGTGCCGGCCGAGCGGGTGCTGCTGGACCTGGTCGCCCCGGCGCAGGCCGAGGTGGGGGAGCGGTGGGCGCGCGACGAGTGGAGCGTGGCCCAGGAGCACGCCGCCACCCACATCAGCGAGCGGGTGGTGGCGGCCGTCGCCGCGTACGCGAATCCGCGCCCGACCCGCGGCCGGATCGTGGTCGCCTGCATGGACGGCGAGTGGCACGCCCTGCCGGCCCGGCTGGTCGCCGAGGTGCTGCGGCTGCGCGGCTGGCAGATCACCTTCCTCGGGGCCAGCGTGCCCGCCGCGCACCTGGTGTCCTACCTGCACCGCTACGACGCGCACGCGGTGGCCCTCGCTTGCGCGCTGCCGATGCGGCTGCCGCACGCCCACCGCATGATCGAGGCGTGCCGCCGCTCGGACGTGCCGGTGGTCGTCGGCGGGCGCGGCTTCGGCGGCGACGGGCGCTGGGCCCGGGTGCTCGGCGTGTCGTGGGCGCCGGACGCGCCGACCGCGGCGGACCTGGTCGCCGACGAGCGGGCGCTGCGGGCGGTGCCGCCGGCCCGGCTCGACCACCTCGCCGACGACGAGTACGCCAGCCTGGCCAAGCGGCGCGGTGAGCTGATCGACAGCGCGCTGGCCGACCTGCGGGACCGGGTGCCCGGTGTGCGCGACTACAGCCCGGCGCAGCTCGACTCGACCGTCAGCGACCTGGGCTACATCGTCGACTTCCTCGCCGCCGCCCTCTACGTCGACGACGAGACCCTCTTCACCGAGTTCGTCGAGTGGCTGGTGGCGATCCTGGTCAGCCGCCGGGTTCCGGCGGGTGCGGTCGGGCTGACCCTCGACCACTATGGACAGCGGCTGCGCGACTTTCCCCGGGCCGGCCGGTTCCTCGACCGGGCCCGCGCGCTGGTCGGCGGGCTGTCCGCCGCGTCGGAGCGCTGACCGTCGGTCGCGGGCGCACCGGGGAGACCCGCGTATACTTGCCGCACTGCAAGGGTCGGCCTGCGGTGGGAGCGAGAGGGGCCACGGTGACGTTCACCGTCACGCACGGCCAGCAGGAGGGCGTTCCGGCCTGCCTGCGGCTCGCGGGCGAGCTCGACCTGGGCACCGCGCCGGAGCTCAACGCCGCCATCGACCGGCTGGCCGCCGAGGGGCACCGCGAGATCCTCCTGGACCTCACCGAGCTGACCTTCTGCGATTCCACCGGCATCGCCGCGTTCGTCCGCGGCGACAATCTCGCCGCCGCGGCGGGTGGCTGGTTGCGGATCACCGGCGCGACCGGGCGGGTGGCCCGGGTGCTCCAGGTGACCGGGCTGGCCGAGGTGTTGAGCCACGAGGCGGAGGTGGCCGACCCGGCCACGCCGGCCGCCTCCTGATCGGATAGATTGCCCCGCCAGGCGTCGACCCCGCCGTCGGCGTTCCGCCTCCCGAGACGAAGCAGGTAGTCCCATGGGTCATGGCACCCCGAGCCCCGTTCGCATCCTGGTGGTGGACGATGACCCGGGTGACGTCCTGATGATCGAGGAAGCCCTCGAGGACTCGGACGTCGAGAAGGTCATCGACGTGGTCAACGACGGCCAGGAGGCGATGGAGTTCCTCCGCCGCGAGGGCCGGCACACCGAGGCCAAGCGTCCCGACGTCATCCTGCTCGACCTGAACATGCCGCGCATGGACGGGCGTCAGGTGCTCGGCGAGGTCAAGCGGGACGAGGACCTGCGCACCATCCCGATCGTCGTGCTCACCACCTCCAACGCCGACACCGACATCCTCGGCAGCTACACCCTCCAGGCCAACGCGTACGTGACGAAGCCGATCGACCTGGACGACTTCAACGACGTGGTGCGCCGCATCGACGAGTTCTTCGGCCGGGTGGTCGTGCTCCCCAAGCACCCCTGAGCGCTTCGTCCGGGCGTCCGGATGCTGAACAATTTGCGGGAAGCGCCGCGGCCGCGGCGCCGGCCGCCCAGGATCGTCAGGTGGGGGACGTGACACCAGCTGCCTGGGGGGCGACACAGATGAGGTTCTCCGTGGTCGAGACCGGTTACGACCAGCGGCAGGTGGACTCCTGCCTGGACGAGCTGAAAATCCGGTTGGTCCGGCTCGCCGCCCGCGCGGAAAACGCCGGCGCCGGACGCGAGTGGGATCAGGTCCGGGAGGACGCCACCCACCTCTGCGACTTCCTGCGCCGCCGGACCGCCGTCGTGGACGGCGCGGAGGCCGCCGGGACGGCCGCCGAGCGGGAGGCCGCCGCGCTGCTGGACGAGGCCCGCAGCGAGCTGGAGGCCGCCCGGGAGGAGGCCCGCCGGGTACGCGAACAGGCGTACGCCGACGCGGTCCGGGCGCGCCGGGACTTCGAGGCGGCGCTGCTGGCGCGCCGCCGGCGGGAGGCCCGCGTCGACGAGATCCTCGCCGGGGCGCGGGGCGACACGGTGCCCCCGGACACGCCGACCGCCGCCGCGGGCGTGCCGAGCGGCGGCGCCACCGAGCGCAGCGCCGCCTGAGCACCGCTCAGACGAGCGCCGCCACCACGGTGGTGGCCCGATCCTCGTGCTGCGCGTACGCGTCGGGGAAGGCGGAGACCTGCACGGCCTGGGCCGCCGCGGTGAGGCTCATCTCGGTCCAGCCGGGCACCTCCTCCAGCGCGGTGAAGAAGGCGCGGGCCGCGTACGCCGGGCGCATGATCTCGGCGACGGTGCCCCAGCCGCTGCTGGGCCGCTGCTGGAACAGGCCGATCGAGTCGTGGTCGGAGCCGCTGCCCTGGTGCGGGTAGTCGAACGACTCGGGCAGCACGTCGCTGGCCAGGTTGTAGAGGTTGCTCTCCTGCATGGCGGTGGCCACGGCCACCACGAGCGCCCGGCGCGGCATCTTCATGGCCAGGCCGGCGTCGACGATCGCCTTGGCGTTGTCCATCTGCTGCTGGTCCAGCCCGGCCACGGGCCGGGGGTGCTTGGGCCGGACCGGCTTCTTCGGCGTCTTCTTCTTCGTGGGCGTCGGGCTCGGGGTGGCGGCCGGTATCGGGGTGACCGGCACGGCGACCGGCGGCGCGGCGCGCTCGAAGTCCCGGGACGCCCGCTGCTCGGCGGCCGCGGCAGCCCGGTCGCTGAGCGCCTGCTGGACCGGCTCGTGCCGCTGCCCGGGCTCGCGCGCGCCGACGACGCCGATCAGACCGAGGCAGCACGTGACGCCGGTGGCGACGGCGACCCGGGCGGGGGTGGAGCGGACCGGTCCGCGCCGGGCCGGCTCCGGGGCCCGGTGCCGCCCGATCCTCCGTTCGGCTGATGCCGGGTCGATCGTACGGCGAACGGGTCGTGTCTCGGTCGACTGCTGCGTATCGGGGTGGTCGGGATGCACCCGCCGAGGCTAGAAAGCTTCCCGGCGCTTGCCATCGGGGTGATTGGTGGCATGCGCCACACTTTGCCATGATCGGCCCGCACATTACGCTCGGTGGACCACGAATTCGATCATCCGCGTCTTTCGCATTTTCCGTTCATGTCGGAAACCACCGGACAGACTACGCGCATGATCCTCTTTTCCGCAGTTCCGCCCGCCCTCCTCCGTTCGGGGGAGGGATATGCCCCTCACCTGGGCGTACGCGCCTGGGCCGGAAAGCCCAGGGCGCCGGTGACCGCGGGTGTCCGGATCGCCCCCACCGGAGGTCCCGCCGCTCGATACGATGCGGACGGTGACGGAGCAGATGGTCGATGAGCGGGCCGCCGGCGAACCCGCCGGCCGCCAGGGCCGGCGGGGGCTGGTCGTCGCCCTGTGCGCCGTCCTGCTCGCCCTGCTGATCGTCGGCCACCGGGCGGTGCCCAACGTGCACGGCCTGGGCAGCCTGGTGGACAGCGCGACCCCGCTGCTCGGGCTCGGCGTACCCCTGCTCGCCCTCGCGGCGCTGCTGCGCCGGTCCCGCCGGGCCCTGCTCGTGGTCCTGCTGCCCGCGGTGGTGTGGCTGGCGTTCTACGGCGGCGCCTGGCTGCCGCCGGCAGCCGGCGCGGGCGCCGCCTCGCTGCGGGTGGCCAGCCAGAACCTGCGCTCCGGCAACCCCGACCCGGCCGCCACGGTCGACGCCCTCGCCGACGCCGCCCCGGACCTCATCGGGCTCCAGGAGGTCGACGACGGGGAACGGGTCGCCGGGGCTCTGGGCGGGCGCTACCCGCACCGGGCCGCGGTCTCCACGGTCGCGCTGTGGAGCCGCTGGCCGATCCGCGAGGCGCACGGCGTGGACACCGGCCTCGGATGGGACCGCGCGCTCCGGGCCGTGGTCGCCACCCCGAAGGGCGACCTGGCGGTCTACGTGGTGCATCTCGGCTCGGCCCGGGCCGGGCACACCGCCACCCGCGACGAGACCCTCGCCGCGCTCGCCGCGACCGTCCGGGCCGACGACGCGCCGCGACTGGTGGTGCTCGGCGACCTGAACACCGCCACCACCGACCGGGTCTTCGGACCCCTCACCCGCCTGCTCGGTGACGCCCAGGCCGAGGCCGGGCAGGGCTTCGGCTTCACCTGGCCGGCGGACCTCCCGGTGACCCGCCCGGACCACGTCCTCTACCGGGGGCTCACCCCCACCGCGGCCGGGGTGCTGCACACCCCGGACAGCGACCACCGCGCGGTGACCGCCGGTTTCCGCTGGTGAGCGATCAGTGCCGGCCGTTCTCCGCCGGGGTGACGGTCAGCCGGTGCCGGCTGTTGTCGCCGCTGGAGAAGGGCCAGAGCCGGTCGGCGTGCGCGACCAGGTCGGCCAGCTGCTCCCGGGTGAGACCGGCCGAGGAGATCTCGGCGTGCACATCGGCCCGGTAGCGGCCGTCGTCGTCGCGCCCCAGCTTCGCCGCCGCGGTCACCTCGACGGTGTGCGCCTCGTCGGTGATCTCACCGGCCGCCTCCACCGCCGCGTGGTGCAGGCAGGAGGCGAACGCGGCCGCCAGGAGCTGCTCGGGCGTCAGGCCGGTGCAGTGCGGCGCCAACGGCGACGCCAGGGCGGAGGAGAGACCGCCGTCGTCGGTGCGTACGTGACCGCCCGCGGCGGTCGCCGTGGCCGTCTCGGCCAGCCAGGAACTCGGATCCGGCATCGCGTTCCTCCCGTCACTCACCCGCCCGGCTACCCGGCCCCGGGCCGGCGAAACCGTGCCTGAGCAGGCAGGCCGTCAGCGGGCCGGGCCGGTCGGCTGCGCGTCGACGGCGAACGCCTCGGTCGCCTCGGCCGCCGCCTGGTCGGTCCACGCCGACACCTCGCCGCGCTGGCGGGGCGCCGGGGCGACCATCGGCACGTAGACCCGGGCGTCCACCACCTCGGCGAGCAGCAGCGCCGCCATCAGGCTGGTCGGCCGGGCGGTCGGGTCCTCGGCGAGGCAGCGGCGGCACAGGTCGGCCGCCTCGGCCGGCAACCCGTCGATGTCGGGCAGCGGCTCCGGCGCCCGACGCCGGCCCGAGCCCAGCAGCTGGGTGGTGCTGTCCGCCGTGTACGGCAGCCGGCCGGTGAGGCAGTAGTAGAGGAGCACGCCCAGGGCGTACATGTCCGCGGCCGGGGTGGCGGGCTGCCGGTCGAGCTGCTCCGGCGCCAGGTACGCCGGCGTGCCGACCACGATCCCGTCCGGGGTGTGGTCGGGTGCGCCGGCCGGGCTGGCGATCCCGAAGTCGAGCACCTTCACACCGGCCGGGGTGAGGATCACGTTCGCCGGCTTCACGTCCCGGTGCACGATGCCGTGCGTGTGCGCGGCGGCCAGCGCGGCGCTCACCTCGGCGCAGACCCGCACGGCGATCCGCCAGTCGAGCCGGCCGCGGCGGAGGTGGGCGGCGAGCGTCTCACCCTCGGCCAGCTCCATCACGATGTAGGGCACCGCACGGCCGTCCGGCAGGGCGGCCGTGCCGAAGTCGTGCACGCTGGCCACGTTCGGGTGCACGAGCCGGGCCGCCGAGCGGGCCTCACGCCGGATCCGGTCCACCGAGGTGGACTCCCCGTCCAGCCCCGGCGAGATCAGCTTCACCGCGACCGTCCGGTCGAGCACGAGGTCGTGCGCCCGCCACACCTCGGACATCCCGCCGATGCCGATCCGCCGTTCGAGCTCGTACCGCTCGCCCAGCGTCCTCATCGACCACTCCTCGCACTCGTCGGTCCCCTCCGGCTTCGCTACCCGGCCCCGGAGCAGGGCAAACCGCCGGGGATTCCGGCCACCGGGCGGCCCCGGCGCGGGGTAGCTTCGCGAGCAGGGGACTGTGTCGACGGCGAGACGGAGGGTGACCGTGGCTCTGGTGCGCGTGCGGTTCGTCGGTGGGCCCGCCGACGACCTGGTCCGGGACCTGCCCGCCGACCCGGACGGGGCGCCGCCGCCGCGGTGGATCCTGCGCCACCCCGACCGGCCGCCCGGTGGCGAGGCCGACCACCTCTACGAGCGCGACCACCACGCCGGGGGAGGCGACTGGACGATGCGGTACGTGCGCACCGACCCGTTCGGCGCCACCGAGTGAGCCCGGTCAGGCCGCCCGCGCGCCGGTGGTGTCGAGGATGACCGAGGCGACCAGGTCCGGGTCGTCGTGCATCGGCACGTGCCCGCAGCCGGCCAGCTCCAGGTGCCGGGCAGCCGGCAGCCGGGTCCGCGCCAGCGCGGCCTGCCGGTAGGGCAGGATCCGGTCCCGGGTGCCCCAGGCGACCGTCACCGGAACGGCCGGCGTGCCGGCGAAGGCGTAGCCCCGGCCGGCGCGGGCCACCGCGCGGAACGCCCGCGCCTCGCGCAGCGCCCGCGCGTCGGCGAGCGCCTCGGCCAGCGCCATCCGGTTAGGCCGGGCCAGGATCATGCCCAGCGCGAGGGTGCGCAGCGCCGGGTTGGCGAACAGCGACCGCAGCACCGGCTCCGGCAGCCGGGCCGCGTTGCGGTGCAGGCTGAGCACGGTGAGCGCCCACCGCAGCTCACGCGGGGTGCAGAAGCCCGCGGGGGAGAGGGCCGTGGCGGAGGAGACCGCCCCGGCGGCGGCGAGCTCCAGGGCGATGGCGCCGCCGAGACTGTTGCCCGCCACGTGCGGGCGGTCCAGCCCGAGCGCGGCGAACAGCTCGGCGATCGCGGCCACCAGGCCGGGCATGTCGGCGGGCAGGCCGGCCGCGGGCACCGGCGAGCGGCCGAACCCGGGCAGGTCGACGGCGATCACGTCGTGCGCCTCGGCGAGCCGGTCCAGCACCGGCGACCAGGCAGCCCAGTGGTGGCCGATGCCGTGCAGCAGCACCAGTGGCGCTCCGGCCCCGCGCCGCTCGAAGACCACCTCCACGGGAGCGCTCAACGCCGCGTCCCCTCCGCTCGCGACCGCGGGGCTCGCGAAATCGGCTCACTCCCCGCGCTGGCCGCCACCTCCGGGGTGCTCGCGCCGAAGCCCCGCCCCAACGCCCGGGACTGCTCCTCGATGAGCGGGACGGTCTCCTTCGCGGTCCGCCCGACCAGCTTGTCGGCGAGAGGGCTGACCAGTAGCGACCGGACCGCCTGCACGCCGGCGACGGCACGCGGCACGTAGACCCGGCGGCTGCGGCGCTCGATCGCCCGGACGAAGGCCGCCGCGCACTCCTGCACGGTGGTGGTGCGCCGCATCGGCCAGGGCAGCTTCGCCAGCGCCGTCTCGAACGCCGGCAGGTCGGCCCGCGCCTCCCGGACCAGGTCGGTGTCCACCCAGGACGGGTGCGCCGTGCCAACGGCCACCCCGCGGTGCGCCAGCTCCAGCCGGATGGCCGTGCCGAAGTGCTCGACGCCGGCCTTGGAGGCGCAGTAGGCGGCCATCCCGGGCAGCGCGGCGAACGCGGCGGCGGAGGAGACGATCAGCAGGTAGCCGCGGCGGGCGGTGAGCGCCGGCACGGTCGCCGCGGCGGTGCGCATCACCCCGATCAGGTTCACCTCGACCGTGCGGACCAGCGCCTCGACGTCGCCGACGGCGATGGTGCCCCGGTTGGCGACCCCGGCGTTCGCCACCACGGCGTCGATGCCGCCCAGCTCCGTGACCGTGCCGTCGACCGCGGCGGCCAGCTCGGCCTGGTCGGTGACGTCGGCGGGGAACCACACGTGGCCGGGACCCAGCTCGGTGGCGAGCGCGGCGAGGCGGTCGGGTTCCAGGCCGACCAGGGCCAGCCGCGCGCCCCGGGCGGCGGCGAGCCGGGCGGTGTGCTCGCCGATGCCCCGGGCCGCCCCGGTCACCAGCACCACCTTGCCGGCCAGCCGGCCGGCGGGACGACCGTCGATGGACATGCCGGCAAGTTACCACCGGGTAGCGTGCTGGGGAAGGGCCGTCCGGTGAGCGTCAATCCCGACGGCCGGCCCGCACAGCTGGTACACAGGATCGGGACAGGCCCGGCACAGCGGGTGCGCCCACGATGGGGAGCATGGTCATGAACGGGCAGGCCGCGCAGGGCCGCATCGAGCTGCGGCGACCGGACGGCGAACCGGTGCGGGTGCTGGTGGTGGACGACGAGCCGACGCTCACCGACCTGCTCTCGATGGCGCTGCGCTACGAGGGCTGGCAGGTGACCACCGCCGGCAGCGGGATGGCGGCGATCAGCGCCGCCCGCCAGGTCAAGCCCGACGCCGTGGTGCTCGACGTGATGCTCCCGGACCTGGACGGCTTCCAGGTGCTGCGCCGGCTGCGCGAGCAGGCGCCCACCGTGCCGGTGCTCTTCCTGACCGCGCGGGACGCGGTCGAGGAGCGGATCGCCGGGCTGACCGTGGGCGGCGACGACTACGTCACCAAGCCGTTCAGCCTCGAAGAGGTGATCGCCCGGCTGCGCGCCCTGCTGCGCCGCTCCGGGTTCGCCGTCGCCGCCCGCGAGGAGGCCGTGCTCACCGTCGGCGACCTCAGCCTCGACGAGGACAGCCACGAGGTACGCCGCGGCGGCGACCTCATCAACCTCACCGCCACCGAGTTCGAGCTGCTGCGCTACCTCATGCGCAACCCGCGCCGGGTGCTGAGCAAGGCGCAGATCCTCGACCGGGTCTGGAACTACGACTTCGGCGGCCAGGCCAACGTGGTCGAGCTGTACATCTCGTACCTCCGCAAGAAGATCGACGCGGGCCGCGAGCCCATGATCCACACCCTGCGCGGCGCGGGCTATGTCCTCAAGCCCGCCGAGTGACCGGGGCGGGCGGCTGCGGCGGTGGCTCGCCGGGTGGTCGCTGCGCCGGCGCCTGGTCCTCTCCGTGGTGGCGCTGCTGGCCCTGGTCAGCATCGGCATCGGCGGCCTGACCACGATCGCCCTGCGCCACTTCCTGGTCGGCCAGGTGGACAACCAGCTCGCCATCGCCGACGGGCGCGCCGGCGGCGGCCCGCCGTGGCTGCGTCCGCCCGGTGACCCGCGTCGGATTGACCCGTGCGACCTGTCGACACTGGAGCCGCCGCGCGGCTTCCCGCCCGGCTCGATCGCCCTGCGTACCGCCTGCGGAGCCACCGGCGCCACGGCCCGGACCGAGTCCGGAGAGGCGCAGACGGTGCCGGCAGCCGACATCGCCGCGCTCGCCGCGCTACCGCTCGACGGGCGGCCCCGCACCGTCGAGGTCGGTGACCTGGGTGACTATCGCGCGGTGGCGCATCGGTCGTCGAACGGCGAGGTGGGGGCCGTCGCCATCCCGCTCGCCGGGATCCAGGACACGGTCATGTGGGTTCTGGTCGCCCAGGCCGGGCTGGTCACCGCCGGGCTGGTCATCGCGGGCGGGCTCGGCGCGCTGATCGTCCGGGCCGCGCTGCGCCCGCTGAACCGGGTCGCCGCCACCGCCACCCGGGTCACCGAGCTGCCGCTGGACCGGGGCGAGGTCGCCCTGTCGGTGCGGGTGCCGGCGGCGGACACCGACCCGCGCACCGAGGTCGGGCAGGTCGGCGGCGCGCTCAACCGGATGCTCGGCCACGTCGCCGCCGCGCTCGCCGCCCGGCAGGCCAGCGAGACGCGGGTACGCCAGTTCGTCGCCGACGCGAGCCACGAGCTGCGCACCCCCCTCGCCGCCATCCGCGGCTACGCCGAGGTGGCCCGGCGGGGGCGGGACGAGGTGCCGCCGGACGTGGCGCACGCCCTGCGCCGGGTGGAGTCGGAGAGCACCCGGATGACCAGCCTCGTCGACGACCTGCTGCTGCTCGCCCGCCTCGACTCCGGCCGCCCGCTCGCGGCCGAGCCGGTCGACCTCACCGCCATGGTGGTCAACGCGGTCAGCGACGCGCACGCGGCCGGCCCGGAGCACCGCTGGCAGCTCGACCTGCCCGACGAGCCGGTGAGCGTCACCGGTGACGCCCACCGGCTGCACCAGGTGCTGGCCAACCTGCTCGCCAACGCCCGCGTGCACACCCCGCCCGGCACCACGGTGACCACCCGACTCGCGCCGGTGGCCGGCGGCGTCGAGCTGAGCGTCACCGACGACGGCCCCGGCATCCCCGAAGAGCTGCAACCCGAGGTGTTCGAGCGGTTCGCCCGCGGCGACAGCTCCCGCTCCCGGGCGCACGGCAGCACCGGCCTCGGCCTGGCCATCGTGGCCGCCGTGGTGGAGGCCCACCACGGCGAGGTCGCGGTGGCGAGCCGGCCCGGCGCGACCGTCTTCACGGTGCGGCTGCCCGGATCCACAGCCGACGCATAGGTCGCGCACGGGGGCGGGTCAGCGGGTCGCCCAAGGCTTGCCGGCATGGACAGAACAGAGAGCCTGCTGACCGCTCCCGCGGCCGGGTCGCCCGCGACCGACCCGGTCCCCGCGCCCGCCCCGGAACCGGCCGTGACCCCGGCGCCACCGCCGGCACACCGCCCCGCGCCCTGGAGCTGACCGTCCTGATCGCGGCCAACCTCGCGGCGACCGTCCTCCGCTTCACCCTGCCCCGCCTGGCCCTGCACCACCGCCCCTGACCGCCCGGTCCTGGCGCGTTCCCGTCCGCCCCGGACGGGAACGCGCCCAGATCCCGAACGGGGATCCCGCGACGGCGGGGCAGGGTGGAGGGATGTACCGGGAGGGACCGGCGCCGGGGATCCCCGGCGGCGTGCGGTGGGCGAGCGTCTCGCGCGGCGACGGGCCGGTGCGGGTGCTGCCGGACGGGTGCCTGGACCTGCTCTGGTCCAGCCGGTCCGGGCTGCTCGTCGCGGGGCCGGACCGCACCGCGCACCTGTCGCGGAGCGTTCCGGGGGAGCGGTGGGTCGGGCTGCGGCTGCCGCCGGGCACCGGACCCGCCGTGTTCGGGGTGCCCGCCGACGAGCTGCGGGACCGGCGCGTGCCCCTCGCCGACCTGTGGGGACGGGCCGCCGCCGACCTGGTCGACCGCGTCGCGGCGGAGGATGGGCGAGGCGCCGGCGTGACCTCCGGCCGCGCCGGTGGCAGCCCCGCCGCCTCGGCGTTCCGCCGGCCGTCGATCGCCGCCCTGCTGGAGGAGGTCGCCCTGGCCCGCTTGCGGGCCGCCGGTGGCCCGGACCCGCTCGGCCGTGCGGTCGCCGCCCGGCTGGCGGCCGGCGCCACCGTCGCCGCGACCGCCGCCGAGGTCGGCCTGGGCGCGCGGGCCCTGCACCGGCGCAGCCGGCTCCTCTTCGGGTACGGCCCGAAGACCCTCGCCCGCATCCTGCGCATGCGCCGGGCCCTCGACCTGGCCGGCGCCGGGACCCCGCTGGCCGAGGTCGCCGCCCTGGCCGGGTACGCCGACCAGGCCCACCTCACGCGCGAGGTGAAGGAACTGGCGGGCGTCCCACCGACCCGCCTGCTGCCGCCCGCCGCCTGACCCGAATCGCCGCTGGGGCACGTCCGACATCGTGGACAGGTGCCGTTCCGCTCGAACGGCAACTGTCCACGATCGGCGGACGCGCTTGGCGGTGGTGGCTCAGTCGGACTTGAGCGGGGCGAACAGGTCGACGCCGTTGCCGTCCGGGTCGTGCAGGACCGCGTACCGCTGGCCCCAGAAGGCGTCCCACGGCACCAGGTGGCCGTGGTGGCCGGCGGCGGTCAGCTCGGCGTACCAGCGGTCCACCTCGGCCGGGTCGGCGCAGCGGAAGGCCAGGCTGGCGCGGGGCCCGCCGGTTGCCGGGGCGTGGTCCGGGTCGAAGCTGCGGATCGTCTCGACGGTGTCCCAGGCCAGCCGGACGCCGTTGTCGAGGGTCACCTCCACGTGCGGCTCGTGTTCGGCGCCGGGCGGGACCGGCAGCCCGAGCCGGCGGTAGAAGTCCAGGGTGCGTCCCATGTCGGTGACGACCATGCCGATGAGATCGAACTGCGGTGTCATGCGGCCACCGTAGAGGCCGGCGGGAGGGCCCGTCTTGAACGGATCGGACGGGGGACGAGTCGCCGGTGTGCCCCGCACAATCAGGACCACAGGCGTACGGTGGGGCAAGTCCGGCTTAGAGCAGTAAAGCTCACATATCGGTCCGGACTCCGATGACTGGCGAGGGGAAGGAAGCAGCCGTGACGCACCTGGCCTACCTGGACGCGGGATCCGGCAGCCTCATCGTGCAGGCGGTGGTCGGCGGGGTGGCCGGCGTGGCGGTCGCCGCCAAGCTCTACTGGAGACGCCTGGTGGCCCGGTTCCGCCGGCAGCCCACCGACCAGGGCTGACCGGCGTGGCGCTCCCCGACGCCGGCCTGCGCGCCGAACCCGGCTCCTTCCGCGACCCCGGCAACCGGGTCTTCCACCGCTCCGGCGAGGTGCTGCGCGGGCTGGACGAGCGGTCCGCCCGCGACTGGCGCGCCCTGGCCGCCAGCGACTTCTTCCGCGACCTGCTCGCCAACCGCCAGGTGTGCGGCACCGAGGAGCTGTTCCCGACACCGGTCGACGTGCCCTGGGCCGCGGTGCTGCGCCACGAGCGGATCCCGTTCGTGTCGCACCCCTACGAGTGGTCGTACTGGATGCTCCGCGACGCCGCCCTGCTACACCTGGAGGTGCTGCGTGCCGCGCTGACCGCCGGCTTCACCACGAAGGACGGCTCCGCCTACAACGTGCAGTGGCGGGGCGCCCGGCCGGTCTTCATCGACGTCGGCTCGTTCGAGGCGGCCCGCGAGGGCGAGCCCTGGGCCGGCTACCGGCAGTTCTGCCAGACGCTGCTCTACCCGCTGCTGGTCCAGGCCCACCTCGGGCTGGACTTCCAGCCCTTCCTGCGGGCCCGGATCGACGGCATCGAGCCGGACCAGATGCGCCGGCTCTTCGGCGGGGCCCGGCGCTGGCGGGCCGGGGTGCTCACCCACGTGCACCTGCACGGCGCGATGCAGGACCGCAACGCCGAGGCCAGCACCAGCGCGGTACGCGCCCAGCTCCGGTCCGCCGGCTACTCGCGCGAGCTGGCCCTGGCCACCGTGCGCGGGCTGACGAAGCTGGTCCGCCGGCTGGACCACCGGCCGGGGGAGACCCACTGGTCGGACTACCAGCGCACGTGCGCCTACTCGGTGCCGGACCGGCAGGCCAAGGAGCAGTTCGTCGACCGGGCGGTGGCCGCCACCGGGCCGGGCCGGGTGCTCGACCTGGGCGCCAACGACGGCCGCTACGCCCGGATCGCCGCCCGCCACGCCGACCACGTGGTCGCCGTCGAGCAGGATCCGGCGGTGGTGGACGCCCTCTACCGCGCGCTGCGCGAGGAGGGGGAGGAGCGAATCCTGCCCCTGGTGATGGACCTGGCCGACCCCTCGCCCGGCGGTGGCTGGCGGGGCGTCGAGCGGGCCGCCTTCGCCGACCGCGCCCGGGCCGACGTGGTGCTCGCCCTGGCCCTGGTGCACCACCTGGCGATCGGCCGGAACGTGCCGCTGCCGGAGGTGCTGGACCAGCTCGCCGCGCTGACCGTGACCGGCGGCAGCCTGGTGGTCGAGTTCGTGCACCCGGACGACCCGATGGCCCGCCGGCTGCTGGCCAACAAGCCGGACGGGCTCTTCCCGGACTACCGCCGGGAGGTGTTCGAGGCGCTGCTCGCGGCACGCGGGCGGGTCGTCGGCCGCACCGAGCTGCCCTCGGGCACCCGCACGCTCTATCAGGTGGTGGTGGGTGGCTGAGGACACGCTCGCGCCACCGCAGGCGCCGCCGGCGCCGCCGGACCGCGCCCGCGTCCGGGGCGGCTGGCGCGGCGAGGCGGGCCGGCTGCTGGAGGTGGCGGCGCTGGTCGGGCTGGTGGTCACCCAGCCGCTGCTGGACGTGCTCGGCCGCAGCCCGGACTTCTTCCTGTTCCACCGCGCCACCCGGACCGACGTGCTGCTCCTGGTGGCGCTGATCGCGATCGCACCGACCGTGCCGTTCGCCCTGCTCGGCGCGCTCGGCCTGGTCGCCCCCCGGCCGGCCCGCGCGGCCCTGCACACCCTGGTCGTGGGGCTGCTGCTGGCCGCGCTCGCGGTGCAGGTCGGCCGGCACGTCACGCCGCTGCGGGGCGTACCCCTGCTGCTGGTGGCGGTCGCGGCCGGCGCCGCCGCGGCGGCCGCCCACCGGCGGTGGCGGGCCCTCGCCCGGGTGCTGCGGGTGGCCGCGGTCGGGCCGCTGGTCTTCGTCAGCCTGTTCGTGTTCGCCTCGCCGGCCTCGGCCGTGGTGCTGCCCCGGGGGCACGGCGGCGCCGCCGGGGTGGCCGGGGCGGGCGCCCACCCGCCGGTGGTCATGATCGTCCTGGACGAGCTGCCGCTGGTCTCCCTGCTGGGCCCGGACCACCGGATCGACGCCACCCGGTATCCGCACTTCGCCGAGCTGGCCGCCGGCTCGACCTGGTACCGCAACGCCACCGGCGTCAGCGGCTGGACGCCCTACGCGCTGCCGGCCATGCTCACCGGGCGCTACCCGGCCGAGCCGATCGCACCGCACTACTCGCGGTACCCGGACAACCTGTTCACCGCGCTCGGCGGCCTGTACGACATCAAGGCCGAGGAGAGCATCACCCGGCTCTGCCCGCCCAGCCGGTGCGAACAGCCGGCCAGCCCGGAGCAGGGGCTCGGGGTGCTGGTCCGGGAGAGCGGCAAGCTGCTGCGCCAGGTCACCGCCCCGGTGGACAGCCGGATCGACCCGGAGGACTCCTACCGGGAGCAGACCCGGGCCGAGGCGGGGCTGGACGCGGCCGAGCCGGTGCCGAACGACCCGAAGTTCCGCTGGGACACCCTCGACGACAACCAGCCGGCCCGGTTCACCACCTTCCTCGCCGGGCTGCGCCCCGCCGACCGGCCCACGCTGCACTTCCTGCACCTGCTCATGCCGCATTCGCCCTGGGTTCACCTGCCGTCCGGGGCGCGCTACGTCGCCCCCGAGGACCTGCGCAGCGACGGGACCGGGTGGGTCGACCTGGCCCGGGCCCGGCACCTCGCCCAGCTCGGCTACACCGACCGGCTGATCGGCGAGACCCTGCGCACCCTGCGCGCCACCGGCCTCTACGACCAGGCGCTCGTGGTGGTCACCGCCGACCACGGCGTGAGCTTCCGCAAGGACTGGCAGGGCCGGGGGTTGGACGCCATCAACCACGCGCCCGACCAGGTCGCCTGGGTGCCGATGTTCCTGAAGGAACCGGGCCAGCGGACCGGCCGGGTCGACGACCGGAACTGGCAGCACGTGGACCTGCTGCCGACGATCGCCGACGAGACCCACATCCGGGTCCCCTGGCGGATGGACGGCCGCCCGGCGAGCCAGGCCCCGCGCGACGGCGCCGACAAGCGCTTCTACGACACGCCCGGCCAGCCGCTGACGTTCCCCGGCGGCGTCCCGTCCCCGCCCCCGTCACCCGCGCCCGACCCGCTGGTGGGCACCACGGTCGGCGCGACACCGTCCGAGGGTACGGCGACCGTGGCCAACCTCGCCGCGTTCCGCGACGTCGACCCGGCGAGCGGCGAGCTGCCCGCGCTGGTCTGGGGGACCGTGCCCGCGTCGGTGCCGGACGGCACGCGGCTGGCCGTGGCGGTGAACGGCACGATCGGGGCCGTCGTCCCGGTGGTCCCGCCGGACTCCGCGGGCCGGCGCTTCGCCGCGCTGCTGCCCGACGACCGGCTCTTCGCCGCCGGGGCCAACCGCCTCGACCTCTACCGGGTGGGCACCGACGGGTCGCTGCGCCGGCTCACCCTCTCGTGATCATCCGCGCGATCGCCGGGTAGCCTTCCCAGCTCGGGGTGGTCGCGCTTCCACCGGGTTTCCGGGCCGGCAAGTCGGGAATCGGGTGACGCATACCTCACCACCGAACCATGACGAGCGGTGTCCTCCCCACCGTGATTACGGTAAAAGCGAAGGCAACTCAACGAAGATCTTGCCGGCGAAGCGAGGAACAGATGACGGAAGTCAAGCTCGACCACCCCGGTGGGCAGCTGTCGATGCCGGTGCAGTCCGCGGTCGAGGGGCCCGCCGGAATCGGGGTGGGCAAGCTGCTGAAGGAAACCGGGATGACGACGTACGACCCCGGTTTCGTGAACACGGCGTCCTGCTCGTCCGCGATCACCTACATCGACGGTGACGCGGGCATCCTGCGGTACCGCGGCTACCCGATTGAGCAGCTGGCCGAGAAGTCCTCCTTCCTGGAGGTCTCCTACCTGCTGATCTACGGTGAGCTGCCGAGCCAGACACAGCTCACCGAGTTCAGCGAGCGGATCCGCCGGCACTCGCTGCTGCACGAGGAGATGCGCCGCTTCTTCGACGGCTTCCCGCGCGACGCGCACCCGATGGCCGTGCTCTCCTCGGCCGTGAGCGCGATCTCGACCTTCTACCAGGACAGCCTGGACCCGTTCGACTCCGACCACGTGGAGATGTCCACGGTGCGGCTGATGGCGAAGGTCCCCACCATCGCCTCGTACGCGTACAAGAAGTCGATCGGCCAGCCGCTGCTCTACCCGGACAACTCGCTGGGCTACGTCGAGAACTTCCTGCGGATGACCTTCGGCGTGCCGGCCGAGCCGTACGAGGTCGACCCGGTGATGGCCCGCGTGCTGGACATGCTCTTCATCCTGCACGCCGACCACGAGCAGAACTGCTCCACCTCGACCGTCCGGCTGGTCGGCTCCAGCAACGCCAACCTGTTCGCCTCGGTCTCGGCCGGCGTGAACGCGCTGTTCGGCCCGCTGCACGGCGGCGCCAACCAGGCCGTGCTGGAGATGCTCCAGAAGATCCAGGCCGACGGCGGCGACGTCCGGTCCTTCGTGCAGAAGGTCAAGGACAAGCAGGACGGCGTGAAGCTCATGGGCTTCGGCCACCGGGTCTACAAGAACTACGACCCGCGCGCCGCCATCGTGAAGAAGGCCGCCCAGGACGTGCTCGGCCGGATGGCCAAGCCGGACCCGCTGCTCGACCTCGCGGTGCAGCTCGAGGAGATCGCCCTCGCCGACGACTTCTTCGTCTCCCGCCGGCTCTACCCGAACGTGGACTTCTACACCGGCCTGATCTACAAGGCCATGGGCTTCCCGACCAAGATGTTCACGGTGCTCTTCGCCCTGGGCCGGCTCCCCGGCTGGATCGCCCAGTGGCGCGAGATGATCAACGACCCGGAGACCAAGATCGGCCGTCCGCGGCAGATCTACACCGGCTACGCCGAGCGGGACTACGTCCCCGCCGCGGAGCGCTGAACCCGGTCCTGACGGCGAAGGCCGCCGACCCGCACGGGGTCGGCGGCCATCGCCGTCGGTAGGGGGCCGGCGCGTCAGCCCACCAGGGAACGGAGCGGGATCTGCGCGTCCCGGAGGGCGCCCACCAGGTCACGCAGGAACGGGTGCTCGTCGGCCTGCAGGCCGGCCGGATTCGGGATCACCAGGTAGGCCGACCCGTCCGCCACGGAGACCCGGGCGGTGTCGGTGTACCGGGCGACGACCGCCTCGGCGCGACCGCGGTCACCGGCCGCCACCTCGACGGTGATCGGGCGCCACTCGCCGCCCAGGTTGTCCGCGACCGGCTGGGCCGCCGCGGCCGCCCGGGCGGGCTCGACACCTGTCGTACGCCGCGGGGTGGCGCGGTCCGCCCCGGCACCCGACGGATAGAGCAGGGCGTTGGCCACCAGGTGCAGCCCGTTCTCGTTGTACGCCCGGAAGAGCGGGTTGAACGCGAACAGCACGGCCCGACCGGCACCGGTGGGCTCGTCCACCAGTGCGACCGTCCCCTTCAACACCTCGCTGCGCGTGGTGTAGCCGTTCGCCCAGAAGGTGTCGTCGGACGGGTAGGTGAGGACGTTGGTGCCGGTGCTGCTCGGGTTCAGAATCGAGTCGCTGTTGTTGAACTCGAAGTCCTCGGCCGGGCGCCCCAGCGCGACCGGGCTGCTGCCGTCGACGTCGACCCGCAGGTGCGACCCGATCATCCGGTAGTCCGCCGGCTTCGTCTTCTCCGTGGTGGAGGTGAGGCCGGCGGCCCGCGCCATCCGGGTGCCCTCGTTGCGCAGGCCGACATAGGTGTGGCCCTGGGCGATCCAGTTCCGCAGGTTGGCCTGCCCGGCGGCGGTGAGCCCGCCGGTAGCGCTGCTGCCGTCCGGCACGAGCAGCACGCTGCGGCCGGTGAACGCCGGGGTGTTGTCGTTGATGTCGGCGGTGGTCACCGGCGTGAGGTCGAGCCCCCACCGCTTGCCGAGCACGTAGCGGGCCTCGCCGTGCGAGCCGGAGGTGGTGGAGATGCCGGTGCCCTCGAACAGCCCGACGTCCGGCAGGTCCACCGGGCTCCCGCTGGCCGCCGCGCGGCTCGGGCGCAGGGTCACCCCGAGCGACCGGGCCAGTTGGTCGACCTCCCGGGTCAGGCTCTTCGCGGGGAAGCCCACCACGCTGGTGTCGAGGTCACGGACGAGCGGCACGCCCTGGCCGAGCAGCCGGAAGGTGAGTTCGGCCGCCGCCGCCGAGTCCAGCGGGTACGCGTACGACCCCTTCGCCCCGGCCGCCGAGGATGTGCCGCCGGTGATCTGCCGGACCGGCCGGGCGTGCGGCCGGACGTCGTCGCCGGTGTAGATGGTGTCCACGCCCATGAGCAGCGGGTTGCTCCAGGAGGACACGTCGTAGAAGTAGGGGAACGGGACGTACGGGTCCTCGCCCATGATCGCCTGGATCCAGTGTTTCTGCGGCTGGTCCATCGGGATCCAGTACGCGCCCACCGGCACCGGGACGTCGGTCGCGGTGCGCCCGCCGAAGACCCGGGCGGTGGGCACCGTCGTCGGCCTGGTCACATCGTAGACCTCGACGTCCATCCGGCGCAGCCGCTCGACCAGCTGGCGCACGTCGGCGAGCTGCCGGTCGGGGAGCAGGAAGTACGAGCGGATCCTCATGTCCGGCACCGGGAACTGGACGCTGTTGGTCGGCTGGACCACCTCGTTGGGCTCCAGCGTCCCGGCCCTGCCCTCGGCGAGCGCGTCCGTCCAGATCTTGTAGTAGCTGGTCAGCACCTCGTGCTTGTTCGCGGCGGCCCACCCGAGGGTCGACCACTGGGTGTGGAACTGCTGCTGGACCCGGTCGGCCACCGCCGACGCGCTGCCCTTCTCGAAGGTCATGCCGGCGGCGCCGAAGCCGGCGGCCGGGACCGTGTCGCCGTAGCCCATGAAGAACAGGTCGTACGTCGAGTAGTTGAAGTAGCACTCGGTGGTGACGGCGCCGCCGCAGGCGCCGTTGAAGCCGAAGCCGGCCTTGTTGGCCTCGCCGATCCGGTTGATCCAGTCGACGTTCTCGCTGGCGATCTCGTGGTGGATCGGGTCCGCGTTGGGCGGGAAGAAGTACTGCCGGCCGCCCATCTCGTGCGCGTCGACGAAGACCTGCGGCGGATACTGCCGCAGGAGTTCGATCTTCCCGTCGGTCTCCTGCTGGGTGCGGGCGAACCAGTCCCGGTTCATGTCGAAGCCGTACTCGTTCTGCCGGCGGTTGGCGTCGCGGCCGTCGGGGTTCTGGGTCGGCACGATGACGGTCACCAGGTTGTCGTTCCGCTCCGCGACCGCGCAGGACAGCCCGGATGCCAGCTCGTACAGGGTCTTGAGCGCGGCGTCCGTGCCGCTCTTCTCCCCACCGTGCACGTTCCCGGCCACCCAGACGATGGCCGGGCGGTCGGACGCGGTCTCGGCGGCCTTCGTCGCCCTGGTCCGCCGCGGGTCCCGCAGGTCGCGGATGTCGTCGGCGATCTGCTTCAGCGCGCCCGGCCGGACGTGCCGCTCGTTGGAGACGATGGCGTACGGCAGCGGCTGGCCGAGCACGCTCGTCGCCATGACGCCGGTGACCACACGGTCGGAGGCGGAGTCGACGGCCTTCAGGTAGCCACGGACCTCGTCGTTGGTGACGACCCGCTCCTGGCCGGTGCCGAGCGGGAAGCCCAGCGCGGACTCGGGGCTGGGCACGGTGGACAGGCGGGCGGCGGGGTCGTTGCTGCAGCTGGGGGCCGTGGGGGCGGCGCCGGCCGGCGCGCCTCCGAGCAACGGCGTCAGACCGGCCAGCAGGAGCAGCGCGGCGACGCCGGCCGTTCTTCTCGTGTGGACCGTCCCGGGCGGACGCTTCGACAGGCGCATCGGGATGCCTCGTTTCACTCGGTGGAGATCTAGCGAGATCGATCGGAACGTATGACCGGCGGTTTCCCGGGTCAAGACCCGGATCGTGCGGTCAGTGGGCACGGTGCCCGCCCTCGCCGCCGGTGGTGGGCAGGCTGCCGAGCACGTGGTTGATGAGGTGGATCCGCGCGTTGGCGACCTGGTAGTCGGCGCACACGGTGTCGGCCTGGCCGGCCAGGCGGGCCGTCCCTCCGGCCCCGGTGACCGTCACCGTGGTGCCGGCGAGCGTGGTGACGCTACCGGCGGTCACCAGGTCGGCCAGCGACAGCGACCCGGCGACGAGGTGCTCGCGGAGCAGGCCGCGAAGCTTGTCCTGGTCGGCCAGGAGCAGATGGTCCAGGTCGTCCTCGGAGAACTTGGCCGCGAACGCGTCGTCGGTCGGGGCCAGGATCGTCACCCCGGAGCCGCCGCGCAGGTCGGCGGAGATGCCGGCCGCCCGCACCGCCGCCTCGAACGTGGTGAGGACGGGCAGCCACCGCAGAGCCGCGTCGGCCGGCTGACCGGCCAGCGCCGCCGGGTTGCCCGGGTCGCTGCCGGAGGGCAGCAGGTCGCACAGCGGACCGCTCACTGCGGGCGCCGCCTCCGGTGCGGCGCCGCCGGTCGCGGCCGGCGAAGCGGTGCCGGCGCCGGAGCAGCCCGTGCCGGCGATCATCAGGGACAGCGCGACGGCGGCGAGCGCACCGGCCCGTCGCCGGCGGGCCGGCCACCGGAGCCGGAGGAGAGGTCGGGATCGCGGGAGGATGACGGGCCGTTCCACGGCGTTCTCCGGTCGGTCGGGTCGTACCGGCAGGCCCGGGGGGCCGGACCTGCCGGTACGACGATCAACGGGTCAGAGGGTCGCGCACTGGCCCGTCTTCGGGCCCGTCGCCGAGTTGCCCAGCTCCAGGTCGACCGGGGCCGGGCTGTTGCCGTCGCAGCGCAGCGGGCCGGTGACCGTGTTGGCGGCCAGCAGCGGCGCGTCGCCCCGGTTGCCGGACACGTCGACCGGACCCTCGACCGTGGCGTCGACGACCACCACGGGCCCGGTGCCCTGCGCGATCCGGACCGGGCCGGTGACCGTGCTGTCGGTCAGGAACACGCCGGCCGCGCCGGTGGCGTCCACCGGGCCGGTGATCGACGAGCCGGTGGCGACGAGCGTGGCGCCGGGCCGGACCCGGACCGGGCCGGTCACCGTGGCGTCCCGCAGGCAGGTGAAGCCGGAGACCACCAGCGGGCCGGTGTGCCGGCCGGTCACCGTCGGGTACACCCGCTCGGCGTCGACCAGCTTCTCCACGGCCTGCCCGTCGAGCAGCAGCGGGATCAGTCCCCGCTCGGGCTGGGCGAGGGGCACCACGTACCCGTCGGCGGCCTTGACCACCTTCCAGCCGTGCGCGGCGAGGCGCTGCGCCACGGTGGTCCGCTGGCCGGCCGGGCCGTCGGTGCGCTCCCCGTGGTACTGCTCCTCGGTGAGCCGGTAGGCGCACGGCGCCTCGGTGAGGATCTGGTCCTCGCGCGGGGCGTCCAGCGGCGGCGGGGCCTCGGCCGGGTGCGGCGCCGGGTGTGCGGGGATCGGCCGGGAGCCGCGGAAGACGATCCGGCCGGTGTTCGACACCTGGAAGGTGATCCCGTCGGCCCGCGCCGAGGTGATCTCCTTGAGGTTGGCGCGGTGGTAGTCGAGGAACTGCTGGAACGTCCAGAGCGCCGAGTACGCCTTGCGCCGCCGGTTGTTCGCCGTGTTGCCCTCGTCCGGCCGGGTGGTGCCGCCGGCGCTGCGCAGCTCCAGCAGGGAGTTCACCACGTTCTTGAGCCCCAGCGTGTTGCGCAGGATGGTCTCCTCGCTGAGCCCCACGTTCCCGCCGCCGTTGCACCCGTACGGGCAGGGCCACCAGCCGTCCTTCGCGCCCTGCGTGTACATGTGGCCCTCGATCATGTGCTGCGACTCGTCGAAGATCGGCTGGGCGACGTTCTGGTGCCGAGGCGGCAGCATCGGCAGGTCGCCGGCGCTGGAGTTGCCGAACTCGTGCCCGTCGTAGCCGGCCACCGGGCGGTAGTCGCGCAGCATGCGCACCAGCGCGAAGGTCTCCGGCTGGCGGATCAGCGAGTAGTCCCGGTTGAGGTCCTGGCCGGTGGAGTTGCCCCGGGTGTTGGCCGCCCGGCCGTCCCCGTTGATCGTGGGCACGATCAGCACGGTGGTGTGCGACAGCAGGTCCAGCGTGCGGGGGTCGTCGCTGAAGGCCAGCTGGCGCGCCATGATCAGGCACGCCTCCCGGTCATTGGGCTCGTTGCCGTGCACGTTGCAGTTGACCATCAGCGGTGAGGTCGCCGCCACCGCCGCCGGGGTGGCCGGCGGGGCGGGGTAGCCGATGACGAACATGTTGATCGGGCGGCCCAGCGCGGTCCGGCCGATCTCGGTCACCCGGACGCGGTCGCTCAGCTCGTCGACCGCCGCGGTGTACGCGTACTCGTTGACGTCGCTGGTGTACTGCGCCGCGAGGGTGGTCTCCCACTGCGTCCGGAGGTTCTGGCCCGGCACGGCGGGGTCGCCCCACGGGGGCCTGGTGGTGCCGGTGACCGGCGCCGAGTACGGCTGGGCGGTGGCGTCGAGGCGGGCGCGGACCCGCCACTGGAACCGGGCGCCCGGGTTGAAGCCCGCGTCGGCGAAGGTGGGGGAGGAGTTGTCGATCTGGCGGTTCGGTCGCCAGACCCCGGTGATCACCGCCGGTCCGGTCGCCGTGTCGTCGGCGGCGACCGGGGTGCGCTCGATCTGGTAGTCGGTGGCGTCGTCGACCGGCGTCCAGGCCAGGGTGGCGTAGCCGTCGCCCTGCACGACCGTCAGGCCCTGGACCTGGTTCGGTTCGGCCGGTTCGGCCTGTGCGGGCACGGGCCCGGCGAACGCCGCGAGGCTGGCGGCGAGCAGGGCGGAGAGGAGGGCCGTCGTCCGTCTGTCTCTCATGGAGGCTCCAGAACAGGTGGGATGACTCGGTCCGGACAGCACACGCGAGTCCACCCGTCCATGGTCGACAGCGGCCGATTTCTTGAGGTTGATCTGAGGATCGGCGGCTCAGGCCGCCCGGAGCCGGTAGCCCACCCCGCGCACGGTCTCCACCAGGCCGGCGTCGTCGAGCTTGCCCCGCAGGGCCGCGACGTGGACGTCGAGGGTGTGGCCGCCGCCCCAGGTGGTCTGCCAGACGTCCATGAGCAGCCGCTCCCGGGGCACCACCGTTCCGGCCTGCCGGGCCAGCGCCATGAGCAGCGCGAACTCCTTGCGGGTCAGGACCACCTCACGGCCGGCGAGCCAGACCCGCCGCGCGTTGAGGTCCAGGCGCAGGTCGCCGACCTCCAGCGCCGCCTCCGCCCGGGAGGCGCGGGCCGCGCGGCGCATCACTGCCTCGATCCGGGCCTGAAGCTCCGCCATCGAGAACGGCTTCACCACGTAGTCGTCGGCGCCGGCCCGCAGCCCCGCCACCCGGTCCCGCTCGTCACCGCGGGCGGTCACCGCGATGATCGCGATGTCCTCGTTGTGCCGGCGGATCTCCCGGCACAGCGACAGGCCGTCCCGGTCCGGCAGGTTGAGGTCGAGCAGCAGGAGGTCGACCGGCCCGGCCTCGACCGCCTCCGACGCGGTCGTGGCCGTGATGACGGAGTTGCCCCGGCGGCGCAGCGCGGCGGCGAGCGCGGACGCGACTCGCAGGTCGTCCTCCACCAGAAGCACCCGCACCGCGTCTCCTCGAACCTCGTGCGACAGGTTCACGCGAGTCTGTCCGATCCGCGCCCGCCGCGACCAGCCCGGACGAACGATCACGACCAGACGATCATGCGGGTCGAGCCGTCGGGCCGACCCCGAGGTGCAGCGGGAGGACCAGCGCGGAGGAGACCGCCAGGTCCCGGTCGAGCACCTCGTCGCGGGGGACGAAGACCATGGCCCGGCCCTCGCCGAGCACCACGTCCTCCTGACGGGCGTCGGTCGCGCCGCGGAAGACGTGGACCGTCACCGTGTGCGGGAAGCCCTCCTCGTCCGGGCGCGGGCCGCTCCAGAAGGGATGCAGCTCGCCCGCCGTCAGGCCGGTCTCCTCCAGCAGTTCCCGGCGGGCGGCCTGTTCCGGCGTCTCGCCCGGCTCGATGTGCCCGCCGGGCAGACCCCACTGGTTCGGCGAGACGGGCGCGTGCTCGTCGCGATGCTGCAGGAGAACGGCGCCCGAGGGGTCGACGAGCAGGACGAGCGCTATGTCATAGCTGGCCATCGCGGAATCATTCCACGGCGGCACCCCCGGCGCAGGACCGTCGGCCCGGGGCTTCCGACCAGCCGGAGCCGTCCGGCCCACTAGCATGATCTCGTGCCGGAGGACTTCATCGCTGACGACCAGCTGGCCGCGTTCCTGCGGACCGCGAGGGCCCAGCCTGCCGTCGGCGAACCGGACGTGGCGACCTCGCGTCAGGCGTCCCGCGCACGGGCCGCGGCGCGGACGCCGGGACCGGACATCCCGACCGCCGACGCGACGATGGCCGGTGTCCCGGTGCGGGTGTACGCGCCGGGCGCCAACCCGGCGGTCGTCTACCTCCACGGTGGCGGGTTCGTCCTGGGAGACCTCGACACGCACGACGCGCGGGCGCGGCGGCTGGCCGTGGCCACGGCGGCGTCGGTGGTCGCGGTCGACTACCGACGCGCGCCGGAACATCCCTGGCCGGCGGCGGTCGACGACGCGGTGGGGGTGGTCCGGCGGGTGGCCGGCGACGGGACACCGGTCGCCGTGGCCGGGGACTCGGCCGGCGGTCTCATCGCGATCCTGACGGCGCTGCGGCTGCGCGACGAGGTTCCCCTGCTGGCACAGCTGCTGCTCTGCCCGAACGCCGATCCCACGCTCCGGTGTCCGAGCGTCGAGGACAAGGGGCACGGCTGGCTGCTCGATGCCGGCACCCTTCGCCGATGGGTCGCCATGTGGCTGCCCGACCCCGACACCCGCGACTCGCCGTCGACCAATCCGCTCGTCGCGGACCTGCGAGGGCTGCCGCCGGCCGTCGTCGTGACCGCCGAGCACGATCCTCTGCGCGACGAGGGTGAGGCCTACGTCGCGCGCCTGCGGGCCGCCGGCGTGCCGGTGACGCACCGACGCGAGCCCGGACTGGTCCACGACTTCCCGACCCTGCGGGACGTGTCACCAGCCGCCGCCGCGGCGGAGGACCGCTTCCTCCGCGACGCCGCGCAGCTGCTGGGCCGACGATCCAGCTGATCTCCCGCAGCCGACGCGCCGCCGGGCGTACCACTGGTCACCGGACGCCCAGGCGCCTGCCCAGGGAGAATCCGGCGTCGGTGTAGCCGTGCCGACCGTAGAACCGCACCGCACCGACGTTGCGGTGGTGGATGCCGGCGGACAGGTACGTGATCCCTCGGTCGGTCGCCCACCGTTCGGCCGCCGCCAGCAACGCGGCTCCCACCCCGAGTCCCCTGGCACCGGGCAGCACGACCGTGTGCACCTGCGCCGACGGCTCAGGAAGCAGGATCTGATGCTCCGGCGGATCGGACTGCCGCAGCACCTCGATCATCCCGACCACCCGGCCGTCCCGATCCTCGGCGACGAGAACCCCGTCCCGGCCCGCCTCGTCGCCCAGCACGACCGTGAAGTGGCGCACCACCGCCTCACGCCGCGGAACGCGGTAGACCTCCGGATCGAGAGCGAGGTGGGCCTCGGCGTTGGCCAGCCGCAACTCCACCAACGAAGGAACATCCGCCAGGCCCGCCGGCCGAACCTCCCGCATGACCGCGATCCTAGGGCCGCGGAGCAGTCCCGGTGACGTGGCCATGATCGGCCGCCGGCCCGGTGCGGGGGCCGGCGGCCGTCGTGGTCGGGTCAGCGCAGGCCGGCGGCGGCCAGCAGGTTGCCCTCGGGCAGGGCGGGCAGGGCCCGGCCGGCGGTCATCCGCTGCTCGGTCCGGGCGGCGGTGAAGGCGGGATCGCCGGCGATGGCCGCGGCGTACGCGGCGGCCGTGCGGGACGCGATGGCCGACCACCCGTACTGCTCGTGGACCATGGCGCGGGCGCGCCGGGCGAGCAGCCGCGCCCGGTCCCGGTCGGAGAGCAGCGCGTGCACCGCCTCGGCGAGCCCGTCCGGGTCCTGCGGGGCGAAGGTCAGCCCGGTGACGCCCGGTTCGACGATCTCGGCCAGCCCGCCGGTGCGGGCCACCGCGAGCGGCGCGCCGGCGGCGGCCCCCTCCAGGGCCACCATGCCGAACGGCTCGTAGATGCTCGGCACCGCGAAGCAGTCCGAGGCGGCCATCACGGCGGGCAGGTCGGTGCCGCCGAGGAAGCCCGGCATGCTGACCGTCCCGCCGAGCCCGAGCCGGTGCACCTCGTCCTCCAGGGTCGCCCGGTACGGCCCGTCGCCGACGATCACGGCGCGCAGCCCGGGGTGCCGATCGCGTAGCCGGGGCAGGCCGGCGAGCAGGTGCTGCACGCCCTTCTCGTAGACCAGCCGGCCGGCGAAGGTGACCAGGGGGCCGTCGCCGGCGAACCGGGCGCGGGCGGCGGCGACCGCCGAGCCGGGTACCCGCCAGCGGTGCGGCTCGACCCCGTTGGGCACCACGTCGACCCGGGTCGGGTCCACCCCGAACAGCGCGCCCACCTCGTCGCGCATGTAGCCGGAGCAGACGATCACCCGACCGGACTCGCTGGCCAGCCAGTGCTCGACGCCGTGGATGGTGCGGTTCATCTCCTCGGGCAGCCAGCCCTGGTGCCGGCCGGCCTCGGTGGCGTGGATGGTGCTGACCAGCGGCACGTCCAGGTGCTCGCGCAGGGTCATGGCGGTGTGTGCGACCAGCCAGTCGTGGGCGTGGATGACGTCGTACGCGCCGGACTCGGCGGCGCGCAGGGCGGCCCGGGTGAGGGTGTGGTTGAACGCCATGGTCCAGGCAAGCAGCGATCCGGTGGCGAGCGGGAAGGTGACCGGATCCTCGGCGGCGCGGACGATCCGCACGCCGTCGGCGTACTCCTCCAGGGGCGCGCCGTCGGCGTGCCGGGTGACGACGGTGACCTCGTGGCCGGCGGCGGCCAGTGCGACGGAGAGCGCGTGCACATGGCGGCCGAGGCCACCGACGAGCACCGGCGGGTACTCCCACGACAGCATGAGGATGCGCTGCTTCCGGGCCGGCACGCCGGCCTGCGGGGGGAGGGTCGGGCGGGAGGTGAGGGTGGGCCGGTGGGTCCGGTCCGTCGCGGTGGCGGGCTGCGCGCCGACCCGCAGGGTGGTCACATCGATCTCCGTCCATGCATGCTGGTACGCGCCGACGTCGCTGGCGGCGTGGGGAGCGTGGTGGGGCGGCCGAACGGCCGGGTGGACCCGCGCGGGCACGCGTGTCCGCGATCCAGGAAAGGCCATCCGGCGCGAACCCGCATCTCGAAAAGGGCGATCGTGACGGACAACACCCGAAGGTCCGGGCGGCGTCAGGTGGGTGGAAATCGGTTACGGTCCGAACGGGTGGATTGGCGGAGCGTGTAGCGGGGCATAAGCGGCGTGCGCACCGGCGGTCCGCCCGTCCGGTGCGCTCATGATCATGGCCGAAGGAGCGACATGCAGGTCTGGCCGGGCGAGAGCTATCCCCTCGGTGCCACCTACGACGGGATGGGGACCAACTTCGCGATCTTCTCGGAGGTGGCGGAGAAGATCGAGCTCTGCCTGTTCGACGAGTGGGACACCGGCGCCGAGCGCCGGGTCGAGCTGCGCGAGGTCGACGCGTACGTCTGGCACGCCTACCTGCCGGGCATCGAGCCCGGCCAGCGCTACGGCTACCGGGTGCACGGGCCGTGGGACCCGGCCAACGGGCTGCGGTGCAACCCCCACAAGCTGCTCCTCGACCCGTACGCCAAGGCGGTCGACGGGGAGATCAGCTGGGACCCGGCCGTCTACGACTACGAGGTGGGCGGCGACCCGGACCGGCGCAACGAGACCGACTCGGCGCCGTTCATGCCGAAGTCGGTCGTGGTGAACCCCTACTTCGACTGGGGCAACGACCGGCCGCCGCGCACGCCCTACCACCACTCGGTGATCTACGAGGCGCACGTGCGCGGGCTGACCATGCGCCACCCGGACATCCCCGAGGAGCTGCGCGGCACGTACGCGGCGATCGCCTCACCCGTGATGATCGACTATTTCCAGCGGCTCGGGGTGACCGCGGTCGAGCTGATGCCGGTGCACGAGTTCGCGCACGACCACCGCCTGGCCGACCTGGGGCTGCGCAACTACTGGGGCTACAACACCATCGGCTTCTTCGCCCCGCACCACGGCTACTCGGCGCTGGGCCGGCTCGGCCAGCAGGTGCAGGAGTTCCGCGGCATGGTCAAGGCGCTGCACGCCGCCGGCATCGAGGTCATCCTCGACGTGGTCTACAACCACACCGCCGAGGGCAACCACCTCGGGCCGTCGCTGAGCTTCAAGGGCATCGACACCCCGAGCTACTACCGGCTCTCCGAGGACGACCGGCGCTACTTCGTCGACTACACCGGCACCGGCAACAGCCTCAACGTGCGCAGCCCGCACTCGCTCCAGCTGATCATGGATTCGCTGCGCTACTGGGTCACCGAGATGCACGTCGACGGCTTCCGCTTCGACCTGGCGGCCACCCTGGCGCGGGAGTTCTACGAGGTGGACCGCCTCTCCACCTTTTTCGAGGTGGTGCAGCAGGACCCGGTGGTCGGCCGGGTCAAGCTGATCGCCGAGCCGTGGGACGTCGGCCCGGGCGGCTACCAGGTGGGCAACTTCCCGCCGCAGTGGACCGAGTGGAACGGCAAGTACCGGGACACCGTGCGGGACTTCTGGCGCGGCGAGCCGGCCACCCTGGCCGAGTTCGCCTCCCGGATCTCCGGCTCGGCCGACCTCTACCAGGACGACGGGCGCCGCCCCTTCCACAGCATCAACTTCGTCACCTGCCACGACGGGTTCACCCTGAACGACCTGGTCTCCTACAACGACAAGCACAACGAGGCCAACGGCGAGGAGAACCGGGACGGGGAGAGCCACAACCGCTCGTGGAACTGCGGCGTCGAGGGGGACACCGACGACCCCGGCGTGCTTGCCCTGCGTGCCCGGCAGCGGCGCAACTTCCTGGCCACCCTCATCCTGTCCCAGGGCGTGCCGATGCTCGGCCACGGCGACGAGCTGGGCCGCACCCAGCACGGCAACAACAACGCCTACTGCCAGGACAGCGAGCTGGCCTGGGTCGACTGGGAACGGGCCGACGAGGACCTGATCGCGTTCCTCCAGCGACTCACCGAGTTCCGGATGCGGCACCGGGTGTTCCAGCGGCGGCGGTTCTTCACCGGGCTGCCCGTCGGCGGCCGGGCCGCCGGCAGCGCCCTGCCCGACCTGGCCTGGTACACGCCCGACGGCCGGGAGATGACCGGCGAGGACTGGGGCAACGACTTCGGCCGCTCGGTGGCCCTCTTCGTCAACGGCGACGGCATCCCGGAACGCGGCCAGTACGGCCAGCGCCACCGGGACGACTCGTTCCTGCTGCTGTTCAACGCCCACGACGCGCCGCTGGACTTCACCCTGCCACCGGCCGAGTTCGGGCAGCGATGGGAGGTGGTCATCAGCACCGCGGACCCGGATCCGGAGAAGACACTGGCGGTCGAGGCGGGCGGGAGTGTCTGCGTCCCCGACCGCTCGCTGCTGGTCCTGGAGAGGACGGCCTGACCATGCCCGACACCCCCCACCCCCACGACACGACGGCGCCGACGACGCGGGTGGGGTCGACCTACCGCGTCCAGGTCCGCCCCGGCTTCGACCTCGACGCCACCGCCGGCCTCGCCGGCTACCTGGCCGACCTCGGCGTCACCCACCTCTACAGCGCGCCCCTGCTCACCGCCACCCCGGGCTCCCAGCACGGCTACGACGTGGTCGACCACCGGGCGGTCAACCCGGAACTCGGCGGCGAGGGCGGCCGCCAGCGCCTCGTCCGGGCGCTGCGCGCGGCCGGGCTCGGCCTGGTCGTGGACATCGTGCCCAACCACGCCGGCGTGGCCCGCCCGGCCGCCAACCCGGCCTGGTGGGACGTGCTGCGCCGGGGCCGGGCCTCGGCGTACGCGGACTGGTTCGACATCGACTGGGACCGCGGCCGGCTCCTGCTGCCGGTGCTCGCCGACACCCCCGACGCCCTCGACGACCTCAAGGTGGTCGACGGGGAGCTGCGCTACCACGAGCACCGCTTCCCGATCGCCGACGGCACCGGGGACGGGACGCCGCGCGAGGTGCACGACCGGCAGCATTACGAGCTGGTCGACTGGCGGCGCGGCGACAGCGAGCTGACGTACCGCCGGTTCTTCGCCGTGTCCGACCTGGCCGGGCTGCGGGTGGAGGACCCGGAGGTCTTCCGCGCCACCCACGCCGAGATCCTGCGCTGGGCCGCCGCCGGCGACCTCGACGGCATCCGGGTCGACCACCCGGACGGCCTGCGCGACCCCGCCGGCTACCTGGCCCGGCTGCGCGCCGCCGCGCCCGGCGCCTGGCTGGTCGTGGAGAAGATCCTGGAGTACGGCGAGGAGCTGCCGGACTGGCCCGTCGACGGCACCACCGGCTACGACGCCCTGGCCGCGGCGGGCGGGCTCTTCGTCGACCCGGACGCCGAGGCGGACTTCACGGCGCTGGACGGGCGGCTCACCGGCCGGCACACCTCGTGGCAGGACCTCACCCACGACACCAAGCTGGCGGCCGCCACCCGGCTGCTCGCCGCCGAACTGAGCCGGCTCGCCGCGCTCGTCCCGGAGCTGCCCCCGGAGCAGGTCCGATCGGCCCTCGCCGAGCTGGCCGCCGCCTTCAATGTCTACCGCGGCTACCCACCGGAGGGCGCCCGGCACCTCGCCGCTGCCCGCTCCGAGGCCGGCCGCCGCCGCCCCGACCTGACCGCCGTGCTGGACGCGGTCACCGCCCGGCTCCGCGACCCCGGCCACGAGCTGGCCGCCCGCTTCCCGCAGTTCTCCGGCGCGGTGATGGCCAAGGGGGTGGAGGACACCGCCTACTACCGGTGGAGCCGGTTCGTCGCGCTCAACGAGGTGGGCGGCAGCCCCGCCCACTTCGGCGTGCCGCCCGCCGAGTTCCACCGCGCCGCCGCCGCCCGACAGGTGCGCTGGCCGGCCGGCATGACCACCCTCTCCACCCACGACACCAAACGCGGCGAGGACGTCCGGGCCCGGCTCGCGGTCCTGTCCGAGCTGCCCGGCCGCTGGGCCGAGCGGGTCGCCGACTGGATGTCCCGGGTGCCGCTGGCCGACCCGGCCTTCGCCCATCTGCTCTGGCAGACCGCCGTCGGGGCCTGGCCCATCGAGCGCGAGCGGCTGCACGGGTACGCGGAGAAGGCCGCCCGGGAGGCGTCCGTGTCGACCAGCTGGGCCGACCCCGACCCGGCGTTCGAGCACGAGCTGCACGCCCTGGTCGACCGCATGTACGACGACCCGGAGCTGCACGCCCAGCTCACCGCGTTCGCCGACGAGATCACCCCGCCCGGCTGGTCGAACTCGCTCGGGCAGAAGCTGGTCCAGCTCGCCATGCCCGGGGTGCCGGACACCTACCAGGGCACCGAGCTGTGGGAGAACTCCCTGGTCGACCCGGACAACCGCCGCCCGGTCGACTTCGCCGTACGCCGGGAGCTGCTGGCCCGGCTCGACGCCGGCTGGCGGCCCGCGGTGGCCGCCGACGGCGCGGCCAAACTGCTCGTGGTCTCGCGGACCCTGCGGCTGCGCCGGGACCGCCCGGAGCTGTTCACCGGCTACCGGCCGGTGCCGGCGCACGGGCCCGCCGGCGCGCACGCGGTGGCCTTCGACCGGGGCGGCGCGGTCGCCGTGGCCACCCGCCTGCCGCTGCGGTTGGCCCGCGCCGGCGGCTGGCGCGACACGACGCTGTCGATTTCCGGCAACAGTGTTACCGACGTGTTCACCGGTCGGGTCTACAGTGGGTCTGACCTGCTGGTGCACGATCTGCTGAGCAGCTATCCCGTCGCCCTCCTCGTTCCCACCGTTTCCGTGGAGGCAGCCGCATGACCGAGTTCACGGTGTGGGCGCCCGAAGCCGCCCGGGTGCGGCTGCGCCTGCCCGGCGTCGCCGACCAGGACATGCGCCCCGGGTCGGGCGGCTGGTGGCGGGTCGAGGTGCCCGGCGCCGGTCCGGGCACCGACTACGCGTTCCTGCTCGACGACGACGAGCAGGCCCTGCCCGACCCCCGGTCGGCCTGGCAGCCGCAGGGCGTGCACGGGCCGAGCCGCCGCTACGACCACGCCGCGTTCGACTGGACCGACCAGGGCTGGACCGGGCGGCAGCTGCCCGGCAGCGTCCTCTACGAGCTGCACATCGGCACCTTCACCCCGGAGGGCACCTTCGACGCGGCGATCGGCCGCCTCGACCACCTGGTCGACCTCGGCGTCGACCTGGTCGAGCTGCTCCCGGTCAACGCCTTCAACGGCGAGCACAACTGGGGCTACGACGGGGTCTGCTGGTACGCGCCGCACGAGCCGTACGGGGGGCCGGACGGGCTCAAGCGTTTCGTCGACGCGGCGCACGCCAAAGGGCTGGGGGTGATCCTCGACGTCGTCTACAACCATTTCGGGCCCTCCGGGGCCTACGCGCCGCGCTTCGCGCCGTACCTCACCGAGCAGAGCAACACCTGGGGCCGCACGGTCAACCTGGACGGGCCGCACTCCGACGGGGTGCGCCGCTACATCGTCGACAGCGTGCTCATGTGGCTGCGCGACTACCACGTGGACGGGCTGCGGCTGGACGCCGTGCACGCCATGCCCGACTCCCGGGCCACCCACGTCCTGGAGGAGGTGGCCGCCGAGGTGGAGGCGCTCTCCACCCACCTGGGCCGGCCGCTGTCGCTGATCGCCGAGAGCGACCTCAACGACCCGAAGCTGATCACCCCTCGGGAGGCCGGCGGGTACGGGCTGCACGCCCAGTGGAACGACGACGCCCACCACGCGCTGCACACCCTGCTCACCGGGGAACGGCAGGGCTACTACGGTGACTTCGGCTCCCTCGAATGCCTGACCGACGTGCTGACCGGCGCGTTCTTCCACGCCGGCACCTGGTCCAGCTTCCGCAACCGCAGCCACGGCCGGCCCGTCGACCGGCAGCGCACGCCGGGGCACCGGTTCGTGGCGTACCTGCAGAACCACGACCAGATCGGCAACCGGGCCACCGGGGACCGGATCTCCGCCACGCTCTCCGCCGGGCTGCTGCGCGTCGGCGCCACCCTGCTGATGACCGCGCCCTTCACCCCGATGCTGTTCATGGGGGAGGAGTGGGCGGCCAGCACCCCGTGGCAGTTCTTCACCAGCCACCCGGAGCCCGAGCTGGCCACCGCGGTCGCGACGGGGCGCCGGCGGGAGTTCGCCGCGCACGGCTGGCCGCCGGGGGACGTGCCCGACCCGCAGGACCCGCAGACCTTCGTCCGCTCCCGGCTCGACTGGGCCGAGCTGGACAAGCCCGAACACCGGGAGATGTACGACTTCTACCGGCGGCTCATCGCCCTGCGCAAGCAGCGTCCCGACCTGACCGATCCCCGGCTCGGCCATGTCGACGTCCGCCACGGCGACCAGTTCCTGCTGATGCGGCGGGGCGGCTGCCTGGTGGTCGCCAACCTGGCCGGCAAGGCGCAGCGCATCAACCTGCCCGGCGTGGTGCGCCGCGTGCTGCTCGCCACCTCCGAGGGGGTCACGGTCATGCGCGACGGCATCGAGCTGCCCCCGGAGTCCGCCGCGATCGTGGCGCTCTGACCGGTCTCACCGGTCCGGGCACACGGCCAGCTTCCGCCGTACCGCCCCGGAATCGGTGTGGCCGAGCTCCTCGAACAGCGCGAGGGAGCGTCGCCAGGCGTCCCGGGCGGCGGCCGGCCGGCCCGCCGCCGCCCACGTGTCGCCGAGATGATCCAGCACGATGCCTTCGGCGTGCCGGTCACCCATCTCGGCGAAGAGGGTGAGCGCCTGCTGGAAGCAGTCGACGGCCTGTTCGTGCTCGCCCAGGTGGTGATGGGCGAAGCCGATGCTGTCCCACGTGTTCGCCTGCCCGTACGCGCTGCCGACCTGCTCGGACAGGGCGAGCGCCCGGCGGCAGAAGGTGATCGCGTCGCGGTGCTCGCCGAGCTGGGAGTGGTACCAGCCGATCGCGTTGAGCGCGACCGCCTGCTTGAGCGGGCTCCCGACCCGCTCGTAGAGGGCGAGGCTCCGCCGCGCGTGCGGCAGGGCCTCCCGGGGCCGCCGCTGCCGGTCCAGGAGCATGCTGAGGTCGAAGTGGGTGTGCGCCCGCCCCTCGTCGTCGGCCAGGGCGGCGAACAGGTCCAGCGCCGCGAGCAGGTTGCGCTGCGCCTCCTCGTACCGGCCGAGGTTGGAGCAGGCCCCGGCCAGGAGCCGGTGCGCCTGGGCCTGTGCCGGGCGGTCACCCAGCCGCCCGGTCGACTCGACCGCCCTGCCGGCCACCGTGGCCCAGTCGTGCCAGTGACCCTGCCGGTCGAAGTAGGTGGCCAGGGTCCACGAGAGCTGCCCGGTCGCGGCGTCCAGACCGTTGCCGCCGGCGTACTCGATGGTCGCGAGGAGCACCTGGTGTTCGCGGGTGAACCAGGCCAGCGCCGCCGCGAGGTCGTCGAGCCGCTCGGCGGTCACCCCGGGCGCGGCGGGGGCCAGGGTCAGCGGATCGCGCTGCGGGGACAGCAGCAGGGCGGCCGCGTGCGCGGTGTGCAGGTGGTGGTCGATCAGCCGGCACAGCGCGGACCGGGAGCCGGTCGGATCCCCGGCTGCCCGCTCGACCGCGAACACCCGGACCAGGTCGTGCATGCGGTACCGGCCCGCGACGTGCTCCTGCACGAGGTGCGCGTCGGTGAGCTCGCGCAGCAGCGGGCGCAGCTCGTCCGGCGTACGGGCGGTCAGGCTGGCCGCGGCGGCCCGCCCGATGTCCGGGCCCGGGGCCAGGCCGAGCAGCGTGAACACCTCCGCCGCGGGTGGCGTCAGCGCCCGCACCGAGCTGGACAGCACCACTCGCAGGTTCGTCGCCACCTCGTCGCCGTCGAGCACGTCCAGCGGGCTGATCGCGGTGGCCAGCTCCGCCGCGATCGACGACAGGGCGAGGTCGGGGCGGAGAGCCGCGCGGGCCGCCACGATCCCGAGGGCCAGTGGCAGGCCACCGCAGAACCGCAGGATGTCGGCGACGGCGTCGGGCTGTCCCGCGACCCGCGCGGCGCCCACCTGCCGGACGAGCAGCTCGTGTGCCTCGCCGTCGGGCAGCACGTCCAGCGGCAGCGGTCGTGCGCCGTGAGTGGTGACGAGGCTGGCCAGCTGCCGGCGGCTGGTCACCAGGACCGCGCTCGTGGGGGTGCCGGGCAGCAGCGGGATCACCGTGGCGGCGTCGCGGGCGTCGTCGAGGACGACGAGCATGCGGCGGCCGGCGACCAGCGTGCGGTACAGCGACGCCTGCGCCTCCGGCTCGGCCGGGACGCGCGCCGGTTCGACACCGAGCGCTTCGAGGAAGCCGCGCACGGCCGCCGGCCAGCTCACCGGGAGGGCTGTCGGGTCGAAGCCACGCAGGTTGACGTAGAGCTGCCCGTCGGGAAAGCGATCGGCGTTGGCGTGCGCCCACCGCAGGGCCAGCCAGGTCTTGCCGACCCCACCGCCGCCACCGATGGACGAGATCACGACCGGCGACCCGCCGTCGGGGTGCCCCGCGTCGCCGAGTTGGTCGTCGAGGCGCGCGAGCTGGGCTGCCCGGCCGGCGAAGACCCCGGGCGACGCCGGCAACTGCCGGGGCGCGGTGGCCACCTCCCGGGCCGCGTCGGGTCGGCCCGGAGCCGCGGCCGGTCCGGCGCCGCCCGCCGGGGGGACGTCAGGCGCCGCGAGCACCGGATCAGCGGTGAGGATCCGCTGGTACAGCAGTGCCAGGGGCGGGCTGGGATCCGTGCCGACCTCGGCGGCCAACCGGCGGCGCATCTGGTGGAACTGCTCGAGTGCGTCGGCCTGCCGCCCGCACCGGTACAGCGCGAGCATCGCCTGCGCCGCGAGGCGCTCGTCCCACGGGTACCGGCTGCTCAACGCCAGGACGTCGGGGAGCAGGTGCGCGTGCCGGCCGTGGCGCAGGGCCAGGTCGTTGCGGTCCAGCGCGGCCGCGAGTCGCTGCCGGTCGAGGGTCTGCCGGTAGGCCGCCAACCACGGCGTGTCCAGCCCGTCGAACGCCTCGCCACGCCAGAGTGCCAGCGCCCGCTCCAGGCAGCTGATCGCGGTCGCGTCGTCGGTGCGCCGGGCCTGGTCAACCAGCTCCTGGAAGCGGTGCAGGTCGACGCGGTCCGGGTCGACGGCGAGCAGGTAGCCGGGATGGCGCCGGACGATGCGGACCTCGTCCGCGCCGGCCAGCGCCTGGCGGAGCCGGGACAGGTAGCCGCGCAGGGTGACGGCGGCCGCGTCCGGCACGTCGTCGCCCCAGACCCGGCTGACGAGCTGCTCGATCGCGACCACCCGGTTGGGCTCGACCAGCAGGGCGGCGAGGACACACTGCTGACGGGCGTGACCGATCCCGACCGCCCGGCCGTCGATCCGGACGTCCAGGTCGCCGAGTACCCGGAACTCCACCGCCACGGACTGTCACGCTAGCCGCCGTCGACAGTGGTCGGCGCGGGCCTGACGAGGATCCGACAGGCGGCGGCACGGCGGCCCGTGGGTGCGTTGACGACCCACGGACCGCCGTGGCGATCGGATCAGGGGCAGTTGGTGGGGAAGTCCACGGTGGGCCGGCAGTCGTCGAACACGGCGTCCGGGCCGCCGTCGCCGTCGTCGAACAGGCCGGGGCCGCCGACCAGGGTGTCCCCGCCCTGGTCGCCGAAGAGGTGGTCGTCGTTGCTCCCGCCGTCCACGCGGTCGTTGCCGTCCAGGGCGCTCGGCCCGATGAAGCGGTCCCCGTGGATGGTGTCCGCACCGCCGTCACCGTGGAGGTTGTCGTTGCCCAGGTCGCCCCAGATGCTGTCGCCGACCAACCCGCCGTAGACGATGTCCTCGCCGCTGTTGGCCTGGATGTTGTCGTTCCCGTCGAGCCCGCAGATGATGTCGTCGTTGACGCTTCCGACGATCACGTCCGAGCCGGTCGTGCCGATGATGAACTCCTGGCCGTTGTTGTTGGGGCTGATGTAGAGCCCGCCGGGGGGAACGAACTGCGTGGAGTACCCGGCCGGCACCGGCGCCCCGGAGTACGGGCCGCAGTCGGCGGGAACCACGACGGCCGCGGACGCCGGCGCGGCGGTGGCGCCGGCCAGCCCCGCGGTGGCCAGGACGAGTGCCCCGACCACCGAGACGGCCCGGCGTCCGGTCGGCGGCGTGGCGAGGAAACGGTGTGTCATGACGCTTCTCCTTACTGCTGGTGTGTGCGAGAAGCGTCGCCACCGGGCGTGGAACGGACGTGCAGCAAACGTTGAGCCGTCGACGGTGCCCTACCCGGCGTGCGCCCATGGGGCAGCGGCGCCGGACGCTGGCCGCTAGCCTTCCGGGCATGGACGAGGCCGGGCCGGGACTCGCCGGCATCGCGCACGAGGCGGGCGGTGGGACCGTCCGGCTGCGCCCGGTCACCGAACCGGACCTGCCGATGTTCCGCCGGTTCCTCACCGAGCCGGGCCTGATCGGGCTGGACTGGGCCGGCTTCCGGGACTCGGGCGCGCCCGCCCGCCGGTACGCCGAGGACGGCTACCTGGGCGAGCGGGACGGCCGGCTCGTCGTCCAGGTCGAGCCCGAGGAGGCCGCCGCCGGCCTCGTGAGCTACCAGTGGGGTATCTACAGCGGACGCGCGCCGTACTGGGAGATCGGTATCGCGCTCCTGCCCGAGTGGCGCGGTCGGGGCGTCGGCTGGCGGGCGCAGGCACTGCTCTGCGACTACCTGTTCGCGCACACGCCGGCGCAGCGGATCCAGGCCGGGACCCACCCGGAGAACCTCGCCGAGCAGCGGTCGCTGGAGAAGGCCGGTTTCCAGCTCGAAGGAGTCATTCGCGCCTGCGAGTTCCGCGCCGGTGCCTGGCGCGACGGCTGGCTCTACAGCCGGCTGCGCGACGACCCGTCCCCGCTCTGATCCGCAAGGGTCAGGGGATCGGCCACTCGTGGACCGGCCGGTTGCTGTGCATCAGGTCGACGTAGTGCCGGACCACCTCGCGCAGCGCCTCCGGCCGGTCCAGGTGGTCGGCCGACTCCAGCCGGTGCAGCGTCTCCACCTGCCAGGTCGCGCCGTTACGGCCGGTCAGGCAGCGCTGCTCGACGATGCTGAGCAGCCGGTCCCGCTCCTCGGGGTCGAGGCCCCACCGGTCCAGCCCGTGGTGGGCCAGCGGCAGCAGCCGGCGCAGCACCAGCTCGGTCACCGGCAGGTAGCCCAGCCCCGGCCAGAACACCTGGGCGTCGATGCCGTGCCGGGCGCAGTTGGTGAAGTTCTCCTCGGCCGCGCTGAACGACATCTGCGACCAGAGCGGCCGGTCGGACTCGGCGAGGGCGCGGACCAGGCCGAAGTAGAAGGCGCCGTTGGCGACGGTGTCCAGCACGGTCGGCCCGGCGGGCAGCACCCGGTTCTCGACCCGCAGGTGCGGGCGGCCCTTCAGCACGTCGTAGACCGGCCGGTTCCACCGGTAGATCGTGCCGTTGTGCAGCCGCAGCTCGCCGAGCTTCGGCACGCCGCCGGCGGCCAGGGTCTCCGCCGGGTCCTCCGGGTCGCAGACCGGCAGCAGCGCCGGGAAGTAGCGCACGTTCTCCTCGAAGAGGTCGAACACGCTGGTGATCCAGCGTTCCCCGAACCACACCCGGGGGCGTACCCCCTGGGCCTTGATCTCCTCGGCGCGGGTGTCGGTGGCCTGCTGGAACAGCGGCACCCGGGTCTCCCGCCACAGTTCCCGGCCGAACAGCAGCGGCGAGTTCGCGCCGAGCGCCACCTGGACCCCGGCGATCGCCTGCGCGGCGTTCCAGTAGTCGGCGAACTGGGCCGGGCTGACCTGGAGGTGGAACTGGGTGCTGGTGCAGGCGGCCTCGGGGGTGATGGTGTCCGCGGTGGTGGCCAGCCGCTCCACCCCGCTGATCGAGATCCGCAGGTCCTCACCCCGAGCGGCGAAGATCTGCTCGTTGAGCAGCGCGTACCGCGGGTTGGCCGAGAGGGTCTCGGCGGTCAGGTGCTCCGGGCGCAGGGTCGGCAGGATGCCGATCATCACCATGTGCGCGCCGACCGCGCGGGCCTTCTCCTCGGCGGCGTTGAGACTGGCGCGGACGTGCTCCTCGAACTGGGCCGTGCCGGTGCCGGTCAACCGGCGCGGCGCGACGTTGATCTCCACGTTGAACTGGCCCAGCTCGGTCTGGAAGCTGGGATCGGCGATCGCCTCCAGCACGTCGGCGTTGCGCATGGCCGGCTGGGATTCCTCGTCGACCAGGTTGAGCTCGATCTCCAGCCCGGTCATCGGCCGCTCCACGTCGAAGCGGGACTCGCGCAGCATCTCGGCGAACACGTCCAGGCAACGCCGCACCTTGTCGCGGTAGCGGGCCCGGTCCTCCCGGCTGAAGGTGCGCGCGCCGACGTCCTCGCCCATGGTCACCACCCTGTCACCGTTGGTCCCCCTAACCTCGCACGCCACCGTGGCGCGGGGAAAGGGCCGGGGGATCCCTTACTACCCAGCTCTCCGGCCGGTGATCCCTGTCGCGTCGCACAGTGTCGCGGCCGGTCCGACCGGCCCGGGTGGCTAGCATGGCCGGATGCGCGAGATCACCACCCGGCTGTTCGTGGCGGCGGCCATCGCCGAGGCCTGCTCGTGGGCCGCCCTGCTGGCCGGGATGGCCGTCAAGTACGGGCCGCCGCGCAACGAGACCGGCGTGCACGTGTTCGGCCCGATCCACGGGGCGCTCTTCGTCGCGTACGGGCTGCTCGTGCTGGTCGTGGCCCGGCAGCGGCGCTGGTCGCGGTGGCACACCGCCGTCGCGCTGGCCTGCGCGGTGCCGCCGTTCGCCACCGTGCTCTTCGAGCGCTGGGCCCGCCGCCGTGGCCTCCTCGCCACCCCGGCCGCCGCCGAGCGCCCGCTCACCCCGGTCGGCTGACCGCCGCGGGTCAGCCCGCCAGGAAGTCGCCGAGCAGGGCGGCCAGCTCCGCCGGAGCATCCTCGGCCATGTGGTGGCCGGAGGGGATCGACGCCGCGCGCACGTCGTCGGCCCAGTCCCGCCAGATCGCCGCCGGGTCGCCGTACAGGTCGACCATGTCGTCCCGCTCCGACCAGGCGAAGAGGACCGGGCAGCCGATCCGCCGGCCGGCGGCCCGGTCCGCGTCGTCCGCCGCCCGGTCGGGGCCGAGCCCCGCCCGGTAGTCCTCGCACATCGCGTGCACCGTGGCCGGGTCGTGGATGGCCCGGCGGTAGTCGGCGTACGCCTCCGCGCCCATCACCTCCGGCGAGCCGCCGTACCAGGCGTCCGGGTCGGCGTTGATCACGCGCTCGGCCGGCTTCGCGAGCTGGCCCAGGAAGAACCAGTGCCACCAGCGGGCCGCGAACCGGGCGTCGCAGCGCGCGAGCGCCTCGCCGATCGGCACGCCGTCCAGCACCCCGAGCCGGGTCACCCGGTCCGGGTGGTCCAGGGCGGTCCGCATGGCCACGTAGCAGCCCCGGTCGTGGCCGACGACCGCCGCCCGGGGGTGGCCGAGCGCGTCGAGCAGCGCCACCACGTCGCGGGCCATCGCCCGCTTCGAGTAGGCCGTGTGCGCCGGGTCGCTGGGCGGTTTCGACGAGCCGCCGTACCCGCGCAGGTCCGGGCAGATCACGGTGTGCCGGGCGGCGAGCAGCGGCGCGACCCGGTGCCAGGTGGCGTGGGTGCGCGGATGGCCGTGCAGCAGCACCACGGGCGGTCCCGAGCCGCCGTGCCGGACCCGCAGGCGCACCGGGCCGACGTCGATGTGCTCCAGCGTGAATCCGGGGAACATGGCCGAGCCGGTGCCCCGGCGCGCGGGGGCGGAAACCTCAGCCGAGCGCCGAGCAGGCGGCGACGCCCGCCAGCAGCAGCACGCCGAGCACCGCCTGGAGCAGCAGCGCCGGCCCCAGGTGCGACCAGACCGTCGCGGTGCGCGGGGTCAGCAGTTGGCCGGTGGTCAGGTTGACGATCCGCTCGATCCGCGGCGGAAGGTCGGCGTCGCGCTGCGGGCGCAGGGTCAGCTGCACGAGGTCGCCGGGGTGCAGGGCGCTCTGCGGCAGGTGGCCGTGCAGCTCGACCTCGACCAGCCGGTCGGCGGCGTCGCGCAGCCGGACCGGGGTGACCAGGAACTCCGGCCCCTTCTTGAGCTCCTTGAAGCTGCGCCGCGCGCCTCCGCCGCCGCTGCTGAGCAGTGCCCGCACCAGGCGGAGCAGGAGCCCCACCACCCCCGCCGCGGTCAGCACCCCGACCAGCACCGGCTGCCCCACCCGCACCTCGCGGGCGTAGCCCTCCAGGAAACGGACCAACCGGCCGGTGACGATCCGTTCCGTCGGGTGGACGGGGCGGCGGATGTGCAGCTCCGTGTTCATGTTCACCACCGAGAGTCCTGTCGTGTTCACTCATGGTATCGATTCCCCGGGTTGAACGACGTGAATGAACGGCGGTCACGGCCCGGCCCGGAAGGTGACATCCCGGGTCGCGCGGGTATGCGTGCGGCCGAGCTGGAAAGGGGTCGAGCATGCAGCTGTCCTTCCTGCGCCCGCTCTACGACCGTCCCGGGCCCTGGTGCTCGGTGTACCTGGACGCCTCGCGGGACACCCACGACGCACGCCCGCAGGTCGACCTGCGCTGGCGCGCGCTCAAGGGGGACCTGATCGGGCAGGGCGCCGACCCGGTGACGATCGAGGCCGTCGAGGAGGTGGTCCGCCGGCACCAACCGATGCCCGGCGACTACGGCATCGCGGTCTTCGCCGCCCACGGGCGGGTGGTGCTCACCGAATACCTCTCCGCGCCGCCACTGCGCGACCTGGCCACCTGGTCCGCGCTGCCGCACACCATGCCGCTGGTCGCCCAGCGCGGTGAGCAGATCGCCTGGGTGCGGGTGCTGGCGGACCGGACCGGCGCCGACGCGGTCGCGGTCAGCGCCGGCGGGGTGCCACGCCGGGCCACCGTGAAGGGGCGGGAGAGCAGACAGCTGCGCCGGGTGCAGCCGGGCGGCTGGTCGCAGTCCCGCTACCAGCGGGCCGCCATGGAGGCCTGGCACCACAACGCCGGTGACGTCGCCGCGGCCACCGCCGAGCTGGCCGACCGGGTCGGTGCCGACGTCGTGGTGGTGGCCGGTGACATCCGGGCCACCGGAATGATCGCGGCCCAGCTGCCGGAGCGCTGGCAGGACGTTCTCGTGCGCACGGACGCCGGCGCCCGCGACCCCATCGGCGCCGACGACACCCTCATGGACGACATCACCGTGCAGACCGTCGCCGAGGTCGCCGACCAGCGGATCGCCACCGCGCTCGACCGCTTCGGCGTGCAGGAGGACGTCGGCGCCGGCCTCGACGCGGTGGTCTCCGCCCTGCAACGCGACCAGGTCGACACCATGCTGATCGTCGACGACGCGTCCGCCGACGGCGAGCTGTGGATCGGTCCGGAACCCACCGAGATCGCCACCGACCCGGGACAGCTGCGGGACATGTCCGTGGCCGACCCGCAGAAGGTGCGCGCCGACGCCGCGCTCCTGCGCGCCCTCATCGGCACCGACGCCGAGCTCACCGTGCTCGCGCCCGAGGAGGCGCCGGAACTCACCGACGGGGTGGGCGCGGTGCTGCGCTACGTCGACGCCAGCACGCCCGGGCGGGGCAATGGCTGACCGCACGGTGGCGGACCTCGTCGTCGAACGGCTGCGCGCCTGGCGGGTGCCCCGGGCGTTCGGCTACCCGGGCGCGGCCATCGCCCCGCTGGTCGCCGCCCTCGACGCCGCGGGCGGGGATCCGGAGTTCATCCCCGCCCGGCACGAGGAGACCGCCGCGTTCATGGCCACCGGCCACGCCAAGTTCACCGGCGAGATCGGCGTGTGCCTGGCCACCCAGGGCCCGGCCGCGGTGCACCTGCTCAACGGCCTCTACGACGCCAAGCTGGACAGCAAACCGGTGGTGGCGATCGTCGGCGAGGACGTCAGCGGGCCGCTCGGCGGGGCGCACGAGGAGATCGGGCTGAGCCGGCTCTTCGGCGACGTCTGCAACCAGTTCGTCCGCTACGGCCGCAGCCCCGACCAGGTGCCGGTGCTGCTGGACCAGGCGTTCCGCACGGCGGCGGCGACCCGCAGCCCGACCTGCGTGGTGCTGCCGCACGCGTTGCAGCTCGCCGCCGTGCCCGACCTGCTGCCGCAGACCGCCGGCGTGATGTCGGCGACCCCGGGGGAGCCGCTGGCCCGCGTACTGCCGCACGACGCCGACCTGGACGCCGCCGCCGCGCTGCTCGGCACCGGCCAGCGGCTGGCGATCCTGGTCGGCCAGGGCGCGCACGGCGCGGCCGCGGAGGTGATCGCCATGGCCGACCGGCTCAGCGCGGGCGTGGCCACCTCCCTGCTGGGCAAGCCGGTGCTGGACGAGCGGCTGCCCTTCCACACCGGCGTGCTCGGCGAGGTGGGCACCACCGCCGCCGCGCAGCTCATGGGCGGCTGCGACACGCTGCTCATGGTCGGCACCAACGACCCGTGGACCGACTGGTTCCCGATGCCGGGTCAGGTCCGCACCGTCCAGATCGACATCGACGGCCGGCGTATCGGCACCCGCTACCCGGTGGACGTGCCGCTGGTCGGCGACGCCGCCGAGACCCTGCGCGCGCTGTTGGCCCGGGTGCCGGACCGGCCCAACGCCCGGTGGCGGGGCGTGGTGGAGAGCTCGGTCGACCGGTGGCGCGACGCTGCGGCCGAGCGGGCCGCCGCCCCGGCCGAGCCGGTGAACCCGCAGCTGGTGCTGCACGAGCTCTCCGCCCGGCTGCCGCACGAGGGCTCCGTCGCGGTGGACGTCGGTTCGGTCATCTACTGGTACGCCCGGCACCTGCAACTGCCCCCGGGCGTGCGGGCCCAGCTCTGCGGCACGCTCGGCTCGATGGGCTGCGCGCTGCCGTACGCGGTCGCCGCCAAGCTCGCCCGGCCCGACGAGCCGGTGATCGCGCTGCTCGGCGACGGCGCCATGCAGCTCAACGGGCTCGCCGAGCTGATCACCGTGGCGCACCACTGGCAGGAGTGGCGGGATCCCCGCCTCGTGGTGCTGGTGTTGAACAACCGTGACCAGTCCGGAATGGGCGGCGGGCGCCCGCCCGGCGCGTTCGCCGACCGGCGCCCCGACGTGCCGTACGCCGGCTGGGCCCGGCTGCTCGGCCTGCACGGGGTGCGGGTGGACCGCCCCGACCTGATCGGTCCCGCCTGGGACGAGGTGCTCGCCGCGGACCGGCCCAGCGTGCTGGAGGCCGTGGTCGACCCGGCGGTGGCGCTGGACCCGCCCGAGCCGGCCCTGGCCGACCTGCGCGGCCTGTTCGCCGACGGGGACGCCGCCCGGCGGGTCCGGGAGCGGGTGCTGGAGACCGGGACGGCCGTGGAGGCGGAGGACCTGGTCTAGCGGGGACCGGACCACGCGTCCGGCCGGCGCCGCCCTACGTGGGCGGTGCCGGCCGTTGTCGTGCCGCCGCCCGGCCCCGCGGCTTTCGCCCCCGTTCCGCCCGGGACGGCGGGGCACGGCGGAAGGGCTCGGCTGCGTGCCGCGCGCGGTGCCGCCGCCGGCCCGCTGATTGGTCCGACCCGTGGGGGGATGCGCCGTTTAGACCCCAGAGGGACGGGAAGCCGGGCCGCGTGGTGAGCGAACGAGGCAAGGTGGGGCCGGGTCGGAAGGTGCCGGTGGGGCCGGCGGCGTCCGGCGCCGGTCTGACCGGCGAGCGGGTGGTGGCGGCGGGCAGCGCCGCCCGGCTCCTGGTCGCCGTGACGGCCCGCGCGCTGCGCGGGGACGACTGTGGCGACCTCGGCCACGCCGGGCCGCTGTCGCGCTTCACCGGGGCACCGGAGCCGGTGCGGCGGGCCGCCGCGGCGCGGGCCGCCGGCCGGGCCGCGCTCACCCCCGCGCAGGTCGCCGACCTGGACGCCGAGCGGGTGGCCGCCTGGTTCGTCGACCAGTACCCGGCCCGCCGCTGGCCCGGCGCGGTGCTCGGATCGCCGCACGGCGCCGCCGCGCACCTCGCGGTGGCCCTCGGGGTGCCGTGGCTGCCGGCCGGGTTCGAGGTGGCCGCGCACTGGGCCCGGGGCTCGGTGGACCGCCCGGACGCCGCACTCGACCACGGGGCCGCGCTGGCCGGCCGGATGCTCGCCGGCAACGCCCGCGTGCACGTCCGGCAGGTGCACTGCCCCGCCAGCCGGGGCGCGTCGGCGGCCGCCACGGTGAGCCTCGCGGTCCGCTGGCGGGCGCTGCCCGCGGCGTACGCCCGGTTCCTGGCCGAGGGGCTGGAGCCCGGGGCGCCGGTGCTGCTGCTGCACGACGCGCGCACCTGGCCGGTGCGGGACGAGGGGAGCGGCCACAGCTTCCAGGTCGGCTGCCCGGCCAGCGGCCTCGACCCGGTCGACTTCCACCCGGACGCGCACGCGCTGCGTCAGGTGCTGCGCTCGGCGGGCGGTGACGGAGCGCGCTGGACCCCGCCGGACGTCACGTCCCCGGCGGCGTTCGCCGAGAACGGCGTGGAGTCCGGTTTCGAGCACGACGCCCGGGAGTGGGGCGGCCGGCACGGGCACCCGCTGCACCGGGTCGTCGTCCCGCAGCCGGACGCGTTGAGCGCGGCCACCGCCGACCTGTACCGGCGCTGGCTGCGCCGGGCCGGGAAGACCGGCGACCGCCTCGTGGTCGAGTGCGGCCGGCTGCTCGACCCGTGGCAGGTGCTCCGGGCGGGCCTGGTGCCCTACTGGTGCGAGAACGCGACCCGCCGCCGGGTGCAGGGGGTGGAGTGGTGGCTCGCCGGCAGCGAGCCCTTCAGCTCGGTGGACGTGCTGCCGGAGCCGCCCGGGGTCCGGTCGCCCGCCCTCGCCGGCCTGCCGCAGTGGCTCGCGGTGGCCGGGTTCGGCCGCCGCCGGCGCGCCCTGGACCGGGGCTCCGCGCGGGGCTACCCGGTCACCGCGGTGCCCACCCGCCGTGCCACGGAGGTGTTGCGCAACCAGGCGTACGACCTGCCCGTGCCGCCGCCGCTGCGGATGGCCGAGGCCCTCACCGCGCTGCGCGACGCGGGCGCCCACCAGGGGTTACTGGTCTCCTGAGCGCGGCCGCCGGCGGGTCGCCGGCCAACCTGGCGAAACATCCTCGCGATCCTGCGGACCGTGATTGAGTACCTACGGAGCGGGAACACCGCTCGCCGCGGAACGGCCCACGACGCCGTGCGGCGGGCGGCCGCCGCTTCCGGCGTGCCGTCACGTAACCCAACTTCCGGCCCGGTGCGTGGCTCGACCACGCGCACGACCGGTTCCGATCCGGGCGGGGGACCTTCCTGAGGGAGGCGCGGATGTTCGGACAGACCACCACACCCACACCACCACCGACCGAGCGGGGCCTGGAGGACCTCGATGCGGCGGCGCTGGCGTACGCGGCACGGATCGCCGCCCTGCCACCCGAGCGGCGGCAGGAGGCACGGGACGACCTGGTGCGCTTCGCGCTGCCCTTCGCCGGGCGGCTGGCCCGCCGCTACCGGGGTCGCGGGGAACCGCTGGAGGACCTGGAGCAGGTGGCCCGCCTCGGCCTGGTGAACGCCGTCGACCGGTACGACCCGGAGCGGGGCTCGTTCACCGCGTACGCGGCGATCACCATCGTCGGTGAGATCAAACGGCACTTCCGGGACCGCACCTGGGGTGTGCACGTGCCGCGCCGGCTGCGTGACCTGATCCTCGAGGTCGGGCAGGCGACGGCGGCGCTGACCAGCGAGCTGTCGCGGGCGCCCACGGTCGCCGAGCTGGCCGAGCGGCTGGAGACGCCGGAGGAGGAGATCCTCGCCGCGCTGGAGTCGGCCGCCGGCTACAGCCCGGCCTCGCTCAACGCGCCGGTCGGCGGGGAGAGTTCCGCCGAGTTCGGCGACCTGGTCGGCGAGTCGGACAACGCCCTGGAGTCGGTCGACGACCGGGTCACGGTCAGCGGGCTGCTGCACCGGTTGCCGTGGCGCGAGCGGCGGATCCTCGCCATGCGCTTCTACGGCAACCAGACCCAGGCGGAGATCGCCGCCCGGTTCGGCATCTCGCAGATGCACGTGTCGCGGCTGCTCTCCCGGGCGCTGACCTGGCTGCGCCAGGCGATGCTCGCCGACGCCCCGCCACCGTGGCAGAACGGCGCGGCCGAGTCCGAGCCGGCCCGGGCGAGGATCTCGGTGAAGCAGAACGGCGACCGGGTGGTCGTCGAGGTCGGGGGAGAGGTCGACCGGGACGGCGCGGACCGGCTCCGGAAGGCCATGCTGGAGGCGGTCACCGGGCAGCCCCGCGAGGTCGTGGTCGACCTGGTGGGCGCGGGCGGCTTCGACGCGGGCGGGATCGCCGCGCTGATGGCCGGCCGGGACGCCGCCGCCCGCACCGGGGTGCCGCTGCGGCTGACCCGGGTGCAGCCCGCGGTGCGCCGCTCGCTCGCCGCGGCCGGCCTGCCCGCCGCCGACTGACCGATCCGGACCGCGCCGGCTCCCGTCCCGGGGGCCGGCGCGGTGCCGTGTCCGAGGCGGGGTCGCCCGCGCACGCGTACCCGGGGCGGAGAAGGGCCGGCGCCCGACGGGCGCCGGCCCTTCCCTGTCCGGTCAGTTCTCCGGGGTGTCCCCGTGCCCACGGGGGTGTTCCCAGCGGGGGTTCGACGGCGTGCTGCGCTGTGGACCCAACTGGGTCTGCTCCGGCTCGTCGGATTCGTCGAAGCTGGGCCGCCGCACTTCCTCCGGCTCCGGCACGTCGACCGGGCGGGCGCCGGATTGCGGCGCGGGTTGGTACTCGACGGCCTCGCGGGCGCCGTGCGCGCCCTCGGCGGCCGGCGACTCCGGCGTGTACGGCACGTGGCGCAGCTCCTCCATGAAGTGCTGCGGCGGCTTGGTGGTGCGCTGCGGCAGGTCACGGCCGAGGTCGGAGACGAGCGGGCCGTACTTCAGGTCGAAGGCCGGCCGCTCGGAGCGGATCCGCGGCATCCGGTCGAAGTTGCGCAGCGGGGGCGGGCAGGTGGTGGCCCACTCGAGGGAGTTGCCGAAGCCCCACGGGTCGTCCACGGTCACCATGGCGCCGTAGCGCCAGGACTTCCAGATGTTCCAGATCACGAAGAGGGTGGACGCGCCGAGCAGGAAGGAGCCGAGGGTGGAGATCACGTTGAGCGTGGTGAAGCCGTCGCTGGGCAGGTAGTCGGCGTACCGGCGGGGCATGCCCTCGGCGCCGAGCCAGTGCTGGACGAGGAAGGTGGCGTGGAAGCCGATGAACATGGTCCAGAAGTGGATTTTGCCCAGGCGCTCGTCGAGCATCCGCCCGGTCATCTTCGGGAACCAGAAGTAGAGGCCGCCGAACGCGGCGAACACGATGGTGCCGAAGAGCACGTAGTGGAAGTGCGCCACCACGAAGTAGGTGTCGGTGACCTGGAAGTCGGCCGGCGGGCTGGCCAGCAGCACCCCGGTGAGGCCGCCGAGAAGGAACGTGACCAGGAAGCCGATGGCGAACAGCATCGGCGTCTCGAAGGTGATCTGGCCCTTCCACATGGTGCCGATCCAGTTGAAGAACTTCACGCCCGTCGGCACCGCGATGAGATAGCTGAGGATGCTGAAGAACGGCAGCAGCACCTGGCCGGTGGCGAACATGTGGTGCGCCCAGACGGTCATCGACAGCACGGTGATCGCGATGGTGGCGAGCACCAGACCGGTGTAGCCGAAGATCGGCTTCCGCGAGAACACCGGGATGATCTCGGTGATGATGCCGAAGAACGGCAGCGCGACGATGTAGACCTCGGGATGGCCGAAGAACCAGAACAGGTGCTGCCAGAGCATCGGCCCGCCGGTGGTCGGGTCGTAGACGTGCGCGTGCAGGATCCGGTCCGCGGCGAGCGCGAACAGCGCGGCGGCCAGCAGCGGGAAGACGAGGATCACCAGGACGCTGGTGAGCAGCAGGTTCCAGGTGAAGATCGGCATCCGGAACAGCGTCATGCCGGGCGCGCGCAGGGTGATGATCGTGGTGATCAGGTTGACGGCGCCGAGGATGGTGCCCAGACCGGAGAGCGCCAGGCCGACCACCCACATGTTCCCGCCGACGCCCGGGCTGTGCTGCGCGGTGCTCAGTGGGGTGTAGGCGGTCCAGCCGAAGTCCGCGGCGCCCTGCGGGGTGATGAACCCGGCCAGGACGATCAGGCCCCCGAAGAAGTAGAGCCAGTACGCGAAGGCGTTGAGCCGGGGGAACGCCACGTCCGGCGCGCCGATCTGCAACGGCACGATGTAGTTGCCGAACCCGAACACCATGGGCGTCGCGAACAGCAGCAGCATGATCGTGCCGTGCATGGTGAAGAGCTGGTTGTACTGCTCGGGGGAGAGGAACTGCATCCCGGGCTGGCCCAGCTCCGCCCGGAGGAGCATCGCCATGATCCCGCCGACGATGAACCACGCGAAGGACGTGATCAGGTAGAGCAGGCCGATGAGCTTCGCGTCGGTGGTCCGCGCCAGCCGCCACAGCGAGTTGCCCTTGATCGGCTCCCGGACCGGGCCGGGGTAGCCGCCGAAGCGGGCCGGCGCGAGGATCGCAGGTCCCCGGTCTCGTGGCTCCCTGACTACCTGCTTCGGCATGGCTTCTCACCCCGTGTGACGACAGACAGGACGGGCACGCGTACCCGTCCCCTCAGCTCATCAAAGCAGGCGAGAGCGGAGAATTCGGTCAGTTCGCCGGTAGCATGGCCCAGACCACCTTGCCCGCGCCCGCCGGGGTGCTGCCCCAGCGCTGGGTCAGCTCGCGGACCAGCATGAGCCCGCGTCCACCCTCGGCGCGCAGATCGGGGTCGGTCGCCACCCGCGGATCGGCCGGGCTGCCGTCCATGACCGCCACCCGCAGGTACGGCCGGCGCAGGGTCAGCGTCACCTGCATGGGGGTGCCGGCGTGCCGGACCACGTTGCCGACCAGCTCGCTGAGAACCAGCGAGGCCGGGCCGGCCAGCTCCGGGACGTTCCACCGGGCGCACGCGTCGGTGACCAGCTCGCGGGCCCGGCGGCAGGCGTCGGCCACCGGCTCCAAACGGGCCCGCAGGCGCGGCGCCGCAGCCGCCCCGGCCAGCGCGGTCGCCTCCGTGCAGTCGCGGCGGACCGGCACCACCCGGCACGCGGTCGTCTCGGCGAGCCAGGCGGCCGTCTCCTGCGGCGGGGCGGACAGCACCATCGGCACCGCCGGCCAGTCCGCGGCCCGGCGGGCCGCGGCGGCGAAGACGGACAGGGCGAGCGGGTCCGTGACGACGAGCTTCTCCAGGTCGACCACCAGAGCGTCCGGCTGCGCGGCGAGGCAGCGGTCCAGGACCGTGTGCACCGAGCGCATCGTGCCCAGGTCGAGCGTGCCCACCAGCCGTACGACGGTGACCGGCGTCTCGTCGCGGACCTCGCACCTGATCCGGGTGGACATCCAGGCCCTCGTTTCCATCTCGTCGTGGGCCTGGGAGATACCCCCGCGTGGGCCGGGCGAAACCGGACACCCGGCCCGGGCGGGCCGGGTCAGCGTCGGTTCGTGCCCCGGGTGGTGAGCAGCCCGAGGGCGATCATGCCGACCCCGAGCAGGAAGTGCAGCCAGTTGTCCGCGCCGTTCAGCGGGATGAAGTTCGCGCCGCTGTCATGGTCGACCACCACGCCGTAGAGCCAGAGCACGAGGTAGATCGCGCCACCGCCGATCAGGAACGCCCGCGAGCCGGAGACGGTCCGGGCCAGCAGCAGGCCGGCGACGCCGAACAGCAGGTGCACGATGTTGTGCAGCACCGAGACCTGGAACAGCCCGAGCAGTTTCGCGTCGGAGTCGTGCCCGGCGAACTTGAGGTCGCCGAAGTGGGTGGTGATGCCGGGGATGAAGCCCAGCACGCCGATCACCAGGAAGAGCACGCCGACCGTCGCCGCGGCCCGGCGTACCGGCGCCCGGCCGTCGGCCGGGTTGCGCCGCCCACGGGAGTGGGCCATCGAGTTCGTCATGCCGGCCTCCTCGCCAGACAAGGGACCGGGCGGCATTCCCGGACCCACCGGGGGCAAACGCCCCCGGGGGACCCGTCGGCTCAGGCGAGCTGCAACGACCGGGCGGCGAGCCGGCGGACCTGCTGGTACAGCTCCACGTACCGCTGGGCCATCAGCTCCGGGGTGAACCGCGTGGCCGCCTCGCGCCGGCACTCGTCCTCGTCGAGCAGGCCGGCGGCCAGCACCAGGTCGCCCAGCTCCTCCTCGTCGGCGGTGAGCAGGCCGGTGCGGCCGTGCTCGATCAGCTCCGGCAGGCAGCCCCGGGCGGTGGCCACCACCGGCGTCCCGAGCGCGAGTGATTCGACCACCGCGGTGCCCCCGGGCTCCTCCCAGCGCAGCGGGAACAGCGAGGCCCGCGCCCCCGCCACCAGGTCGTCGCGCTCCGGCCCGGCGACCGTGCCCACCCACCGCACCAGGTCGCCGTCGACGTGCGGGGCGACGTGGTCGTAGAAGAACCGGACGTCCGGGTTCTGCCGGGCCTCGTCGCCCGCCGCGGCCAGGTCCTCGGGCCGGTGGTACGGACCCACGGGACCCGCCAGCACCAGCGGGAAGCCGACCTGCCGGGCCAGCCGGGCGCCCAGGTCCTGCCCCTTGCCCGGGTTGATCCGGCCCAGGATGACCACGTGCTCACCCTTCGCCACGGGCGGCCGGCGGTCCGCGCCCACCGCCAGCGGGGTGGACAGGTGCACGTGGCCGACCGAGTGGTCCTGGAGGGCCCGCGGCGCGCGGGCGAGCTGACTGGCCGAGACGCCGCTGACGCGCACCCGGCCGCCGCCGTCGAGGTTGCCGTACAGCTCCGGGTGCTTGGCCAGGTCCCAGTGCAGGGTGTGCAGCGCCGGTGGGGCGTCCGGGCCCATCGCCGCCATGGTGGCCAGTCCGACCGCCTCCACGTGGTCGTGCACCAGGTCGATGTCGTCGCGGGCGTGCAGCGCGCGGACCACCCCGTGCAGGTGCGCCTGGGCCACCCCGCAGACCTGGTTGTACGGCCGTTGCAGGGCGTGGAACTGCCCGTCCGGGAAGACCGAGATCCGCTCGTCGACCGGCAGCGTGCTGGTCTCCACCGAGGCGAGCACCACCCGCACGCCGAGCCGGCGCAGCTCCGGCACCAGCGTGGCGACGACGTTCTCGATCCCGCCGTAGCCGGGCGGCGGCACCGACAGCCAGGGACCCGCGTTCATCAGGACAGTGAGAGTCATCGTGCGGCGTCCCTTCCTCGGGCGGCGCTCACGCCGCGACCCGTCGCCGCGGCACCCGGTGCCGCAGCTGCTCCAGCGGCGGCCGCTCCTCGATCGAGACGTCGCTGACCACGATCTCGCGGTCCAGGTGGGGCAGTGCCTCCGAGCCGCCCCGCCGGAACTGGGTCAGCAGGGCGGTCGGCTCCAGGCCGGGCACCGCCCAGCCGCGCCGCTGCAACCGGGACCAGGCGGTCAGCAGGATCTGCGCCGACATCCGGCCCAGCGCGGCGGTGTCCTGGTGGCGGTGCTTGCGCTCGCCCAGGTCCACCTGGGCCAGCGCGTCCAGCCCGACCAGCTCCAGCAGGTCGATGAGCATCGCCGTCTCGACGCCGTAGCCGGAGACGAACGGCACCTGCGCCAGCACCTCGCGGCGGCCCGCGTACTCGCCGGCGAGCGGCTGCACGAAGCCGGCCAGCTCCGGCCAGAACAGGTTCAGCAGCGGCCGGGCCATCAGCTCGGTCACCCGGCCCCCGCCGTCGGCCTCCACCCCGGTGGCGCGGACCAGGGGCCGGTGGTAGAAGCCCTTCACGAAGTCGACCGACGGGTCGGTGAGCAGCGGCCCGACCAGTCCGGTGACGAAGTGCGGCCGGAACTCCCGCAGGTCGGCGTCGACGAACGCGACCACGTCGCCCTCCGCCGCCGCCAGCCCGGCCCAGAGCGCGTCCCCCTTGCCGCTGAGCCGGGGCAGCCCGCGCGTCATGGCGTCCTGGCTGACCACCTCGGCGCCGGCCGCCCGGGCCACCTGCGCGGTCCGGTCGGTGGATCGCGAGTCCACCACGATCAGCTCGTCCACCAGCGGCACCCGGTCCATCAGGTGCTGGCGGATCGTCGAGACGATCGCCCCGACGGTCGCCTCCTCGTTGCGGGCCGGCAGCACCACGCTGACCCGGCTCGCGCCCTTGGCGCGCAGCAGGCGGCGCGCCGGCCAGTCGTCGGCGGACGTGGTGCGGTATGTGGCCCAGGCCTCCACCACGGGTGAGACGGTCGACGCTGTATCCGGCACAGGCACGCTCCCAGGTCGTGGCGGATCCACGGGCTCCTGGTTTGCCCAATCCGCCGCCCGTGCTAACCGGATCATGCCGAACACCTGATCACCAAGGTGGTTCCGGGCGGTTCCCGGCCGGTGAACGTCTGATTGCGCGTCCGGTACACGTTTGGCCGCGCGGCCGTGCGGGGAGTGGTCTCGACGGTCCGTTTTTCGCGGTGGAGGGGTCGGAGCATGCGTGTGTGCCGGGTGGGACTCGTCGGAGCCGGCGGGGTGGGGCAGCGCCACGCCCGCGTGCTGGCCGGCTTCGAGGACGTGGAACTGCTCGGGGTGACCGACGTCGCCCCGGAGGCGGCGGCGGCGCTCGCCGGCGCGCACGGCGCGCGGACCTTCCGCGACGTGGACGAGCTGCTCGCCGCCGGGCCGGACGCGGTCTACGTCTGCGTGCCGCCGTTCGCGCACGGCCCGGTCGAGGAGGCGGTGATCGCCGCGGGCGTGCCGATGTTCGTCGAGAAGCCGGTGGCGGTGGACCTGGAGACCGCGGAGCGGGTCGCCGCGCTGGTCGAGCGCCGAGGCCTGCTCACCGCGGTCGGCCACCACTGGCGCTACCTGCACGTGGTGGAGGAGGCCCGGCAGCTGCTCGCGGACCGGCCGGTGCGGATGGTCAACGGCGCCTGGTTGGACAAGGTGCCGCCGGTGGCCTGGTGGGCCCGGCGGGACCGCTCCGGCGGGCCGGTCGTCGAACAGGCGGCGCACGTGCTGGACCTGGTGCGGCTGCTGGTCGGCGAGGCGACCGAGGTGACCGCGTACGGCGACGGCAGCCCACCGCCGGTGGAGGGCGCGGACATCGACTCGGTCACGGCGGCCACCCTGCGCTTCGCCTCCGGCGCGGTGGGCACCCTGGCGGCGGCCTGCGTGCTCGGCTGGAAGCACCGGGCCGGCCTGGAGATCCTCGCCGACGGGCTGGCGCTGTCCCTGGCCGAGGACGGCCTGACCGTCTGCGACGCCGACGGCGAGCGGCGCCTGCCCGCCGACCCGGACGGCGCCCGGGTGGCCGTCGACCGGGCCTTCGTCGACGCGGTCCGGGGGGTCGGCGACGACGTCCGGGTCCCGTACGCGGAGGCGCTGCGCACCCAGCGGCTCGCCCTCGCGGTGGCCCAGTCGGCGCGCACCGGGCGGGCGGTGGCGCTGCCCACCGGGCCGGCCGCGCGGCTCACCGCCGCGGTCGCCGACGCGACGCCGGCCGGGCCGACGGGGGTGACCGTCGATGCGTGACCGGGTGGTGGTGGTCAGCGGGCCGGGCCGGGTCGAGCTGGTCGAGCAGGACGCGGCCGAGCTGCGTGAGGGCACCTTCCGGGTGGAGACCCTCTACAGCGGGGTCTCCGCCGGCACCGAGCTGAGCTACGTCAAGGGCACGAACCCCTATCTGCACGTCACCTGGAACGCCGGCCTCGGGCTGTTCCAGCCCGGCGAGGCCAGCACGCCGTACCCGGTCACCCGGCTCGGCTACATGCAGGTCGGAAGGGTGGTGGAGAGCCGCACCCCGGCCGTCGCCGTGGGCACGGTCGGCGCCATGACCTACGGCCACCGCAGCGGCTACCTGGCCGACCCGGTCGCCGAACGGTTCGTGCCGCTGCCCGACGACCTCGACCCGCTGCTCGGCGTCTACGTCGCGCACATGGGCCCGATCTGCGCCAACGGCCTGCTGCACGCCGCCGCCGACCTCTGCGGCACCGACGTCCGCTCGCTCGGCGACGGGGTGCGCGGGCGGCGGGTGGCGGTGGTCGGCAGCGGGGTGGTCGGGCTGCTCACCGCGCTGTTCGCCCGGCGGCACGGTGCCGCGTCCGTGGTGGTCCTCGACCCCACCCCGGCCCGGCGGGAGGTGGCCGAGGCGCTGGGCCTGGAGACCCTCGACCCGGCGGCGGACGACCCGGCCGTGGTGCTCAAGACCCGCTGGAACCACGCCGCCGGCGACCGGGGCGCGGACGTGGTCTTCCAGTGCCGGGGCCAGGACTGGGCGCTCCAGCTCGCGCTGCGCCTGCTGCGCCCCCAGGGCACCGTGATCGACCTGGCGTTCTACCAGGCCGGCGCGGACGCGGTCCGGCTCGGGGAGGAGTTCCACCACAACGGGCTGGCGCTGCGCTGCGCCCAGATCGGCCGGGTGCCGCGCGGGCTGGCGCCGACCTGGGACCGGGAGCGGCTCTCCGCGGAGACCATCGAGCTGCTGCGCCAGTACGGCGACCTGGTCCGCAAGCACCTCGTCTCCGCGGTGGTGCCGCTGGAGGAGGCGCCGGCGCTGCTCACCGACCTGGCCGAGCGGCGCCGCTCGGAGCTGCAGGTGGTGCTCACCGGCTGAGCCTGGGCCGGCCCGGTTACGGTGCTGCCATGACCACCGACGCCGGCCGCCCGCCGGGGCTCGCCGCCCTGCTGCCGTACCTGCGCGCCCACCGCGGCACCCTCGTGGTGGTCGGCGTGCTGTCGTTCACCGGCGCCGGGGCGGCGCTGGCCCAGCCCCTGCTCACCCGGGGCGTGCTCGACCGGATCACCGCCGGCCGCCCGGCCACGGGGCTGGTCACCGTCCTGGTGGCCCTCGTGGTGGTCGGCGCGCTGCTCGGCGGGCTCCGCGACTTCCTGCTCCAGCGCACCGCCGAGGGGCTCGTGCTGGGCACCCGGCGGCGGCTCGCCGGGCACGTGCTGCGGCTGCCGATCGCCGAGTACGACCGGCGCCGCACGGGCGACCTGCTCTCCCGGGTCGGCGCGGACACCACGCTGCTGCGGGCCGTGGTCACCTCCGGCCTCTTCGAGACCGTCACCGGGGCGGTCATGGTGCTCGGCGCCGGCACCGCCATGCTGCTGCTCGACCCGCTGCTGTTCGGGGTGACCCTGGCCGCCGTCGCGGTGGGCGTCGGCTTCGCCCTGACGGTCGCCCGGCGGGTTCGCGGGCTGGCCCGCCAGGCCCAGGAGCGGGTCGGCGAGATGACCTCCGCCGTCGAGCGGGCCATCTCGGCGGCCCGGACCATCCGGGCCAGCCGCGCCGAGCGGCGGGAGACGGCGACCGTGGTGTCGAGCGCGACCGAGGCGTACGCGGCCGGGCTGCGGGTGGCCCGGGCCCAGGCGGTGGTGGGCCCGGCCAGCACGGTCACCGTCCAGGGCGCCTTCCTGCTGGTGCTGGCTGTGGGCGGGGCGCGGGTGGCGTCCGGCGCGATCGGCGTGGGCGACCTGGTGGCCTTCGTGATGTTCCTGTTCTTCCTGGTGCTGCCGTTGGGGCAGGCGGTGCACGCCTACACCCAGCTGCAGACGGGGCTCGGCGCGCTGGCCCGGATCGAGGAGATCCTCGCCGTGCCGGGGGAGGGGGCGGACGAGCGGCCGGCGCCGGTCACCGCCCGGCCCGGCGCGACCGGCCCGGCGGCGGTGGAGTTCGACCGGGTGGACTTCGGCTACCCGGGCGGCCCGCCGGTGCTGCACGAGGTGAGCTTCACCGTGCCGGGCGGCACCCGCACGGCCCTGGTCGGCCCGTCGGGCGCCGGCAAGTCCACCCTGCTCGCCCTGGTCGAGCGCTTCTACGAGGTGACCGGCGGCACGCTGCGCCTGGACGGGGTCGACGTGCGCGACCTGCCCCGGGACGCGCTGCGGGCCCGGCTCGGCTACGTGGAGCAGGAGGCCCCGGTGCTCGCCGGCACGCTCCGGGACAACCTGCTGATCACCGCTCCGGACGCCACCGACGACCAGCTGCACGCCGTGCTCGACGAGGTCAACCTCGGGCACCTGGCCGAGCGGACCGCCGACGGGCTGGACGTGCAGGTCGGCGAGGGCGGCGTGCTGCTCTCCGGCGGCGAGCGGCAGCGGCTGGCGATCGCCCGGGCGCTGCTGGCCGGGCCGCCGGTGCTGCTGCTCGACGAGCCGACCAGCAACCTCGACGCCCGCAACGAGGCGGCGCTGCGCCGGGCCATCGACGCCGTCGCGGTGCGCCGCACCCTGCTGATCGTGGCGCACCGCCTCTCCACCGTGGTGGACGCCGACCAGATCGTGGTGCTGGACGCCGGCCGGGTGGTCGCCGTCGGCACCCACGACGAGCTGACCTCGGCCAGCCCGCTCTACCGCGAGCTGGCCACCCACCAGCTCCTCGTCGGCTGACCGCCCGAACCGCCCTGACCTGCGGAAACAGCCCGCAATTCGGACACCCCCCGGCAACCGTGCCGCACGGGTGTCACAATCGGCTCCCGTTCGCGTACCGTTGCCGCTCATGGGTGTGTCGCAACGTCTGAAGACCAGGTTCCGGCGGTTCCTCCAGCGCCCGGGAACGACCGTCGACCTGGCCCCGCTGGAGAAGCTGCTCCCGGCGATCGAGGCCCGCGAGGCCGCGCTGGAGAAGCTCTCCGACGCGGAGCTGACCGAGGCGGCCGGGCAGGCCGCCGGCTACGAGGAGCTGTGCGCGATCGGCCGCGAGGCGGCCCGCCGCGGCCTCGACCAGCGGCCGTACGACGTCCAGCTGCTCGGCGCCATGGCGCTGCTGTCCGGCAAGGTCGCCGAGATGGCCACCGGTGAGGGCAAGACGCTGACCGCGGCCATCGCGGCCTACGGGCACGTCCGGATGGGCAACGGCCCGGTGCACGTGCTCACCGTCAACGACTACCTGGCCCGCCGCGACGCCGAGTGGATGGGCCCGGTCTACGCCCTGCTCGGGCTCACCGTCGGCTGGGTCAACGAGGCGTCCACCCCCGAGGAGCGGCGCGCCGCCTACGCCTGCGACGTCACCTACATCGCAGTCAGCGAGGCCGGCTTCGACTTCCTCCGCGACCAGCTCGTCACCGACCTGTCCGAGCGGGTCCAGCCGGCCCTGAAGACCGCCATCGTCGACGAGGCCGACTCGATCCTCATCGACGAGGCCCGGGTGCCGATGGTCCTGGCGGGCGCGGTCCCCGGCGAGCAGGACCCGGTGCACGCCGCCGCCGCGCTGGTGCGCGGCCTGCGTAGGGACCGGCACTACACGATCGCCGAGGACGGCCGCAGCGTCGCCTTCACCACGGTCGGCCTGGCCACGGTCGAGGCCAAGCTGGGCGGCATCGACCTCTACGACGAGGAGCACGTCGGGCAGCTCTCCGCGGTCAACGTGGCGCTGCACGCGCACGCCCTGCTGCACCGCGACGTGGACTACATCGTGCGGGACAAGTCGGTCGAGCTGATCGACGAGATGCGTGGCCGGGTGGCCCAGCGCCGCCGCTGGCCGGACGGGCTCCAGGCGGCGGTCGAGGCCAAGGAGGGCCTGGACGCCACCGCCGAGGGCGAGGTGCTCGGCACCATCACGGTCCAGGCCTACATCGCGCTCTACCCGACCGTCTGCGGCATGACCGCGACCGCGGTCCTCGTCGGCGACCAGCTCCGCGAGTTCTTCGGCCTCGAGGTGGCGGTGATCCCGCCGAACACCCCGTGCGTCCGCGAGGACGAGACGGACCGGATCTACGCCACCCGGGCCGAGAAGGAAGAGGCGCTGATCGACGAGATCCGGCGCTGCCACGAGGCCGGCCGTCCGGTGCTGGTCGGCACCCTCGACGTGAAGGAGTCCGAGGGGCTCGCCGCCGGCCTGCACGCCGCCGGGGTCTCCTGCGTCGTGCTCAACGCCAAGAACGACGACGAGGAGGCGGGGATCATCGCCGAGGCCGGCGCGTACGGCGCGGTGACCGTCTCCACGCAGATGGCCGGCCGGGGCGTGGACATCCGGCTCGGCGGCAGCGACCAGGCCGACCGGGAGCGGGTCGCCGAGCTGGGCGGCCTCTACGTGATCGGCAGCGGCCGGCACGACAGCCGCCGCGTCGACGACCAGCTCCGGGGCCGGGCCGGCCGGCAGGGCGACCCGGGTGGCTCGGTCTTCTTCGTCAGCCTGGAGGACGACCTGGTCGTGCGGCACGCCGGCGACACCGTCCCGGCGTCGCCCCGGATGAACGCCGACGGCCTGGTCACCGACCCGCAGGTCGACTACGCCGTGGAGCACGCCCAGCGGGTCGCCGAGGGCGTCAACCACGAGATCCACCGCAACACCTGGCGCTACAGCCAGGTGATCGAGCAGCAGCGCAAGGCGCTGGCCGAGCGCCGGGAGCGGCTGCTGACCAGCGACATCGCCGCGCTCATGCTGCTGGAGCGGGTGCCGGAGAAGGCCGGCGAGATGGACGAGGACCTGCTCGCCGAGGTGGCCCGCAAGATCGCCCTCTACCACCTGGACCGGCTCTGGGCCGAGCACCTGGCCGAGCTCTCCGAGGTCCGCGAGGGCGTGCACCTGCGGGCCCTGGGCCGGCTCGACCCGCTGGACGAGTTCCACCGCAGCGCGGTGCCGGCGTTCAACGCGCTGATCCCCGAGATCGAGACGCGGACCATCGCCACCTTCGAGGAGACCGAGTTCTCCGACGGGTGGGAGCCGGACGCCGCCAAGCTGGTGCGGCCGACCGCGACGTGGACGTACCTGGTGCACGACAACCCGTTCGGCTCGGAGCTGGACCGGCTGATCGCCTCGGTGGGGCGGCGGCTCATCTCCGGCTCCCGCTGACCCTCCGCGAGGGGTCCCTTCCGGCGCTTACCGCGCCGGAAGGGACCCCTTTGCGCGGTTTCGATCCTGGTTTGGGAGGGTAGTAGGCCGGGGCTTCGAGTCAGGGAGAGAGCGATCATGGGACAGGCAACGGCGCCGGACGGGCACACCGCGTGGACGGGCGTGGGGGTGGCGGAGGCCGCGGCCCGGTGAACCTCGACACGCGGGACCCCATGACCGACACGCTCGGGGTGCTGGAGACCGCCGCGCTGCTGCGGGAGCTGACCGCCGGCCTCATCGCGGTCACCGACTTCGACGAGGCGCTCGACCGGCTGGTCCGGATCGCCCGGGACGCCGTACCCGGGGTGGACTGCTGCGGATTCACCGCGCTGCGTGCCGGTGAGCCCGCCGGGGTGGCCGCCTCCGACCCGGAGCGGGCCGAGCTGGACGACCTGCGGCACGGTCCGGACACGCCGGCCCTGACCGCCATCCGGCGGCGCGAGATGATCACGGCGGGCGACCTGACCGGCGAGTCGCGCTGGCCGGCCTGGTCGGAGCGGGCCCGCGGGCTGGGCGTGCACGGGGTCATCGCCGCGCCGGTGGACGTGGACGAGCAGGTGATCGGCGCGATCAACCTCTACGCCGAGTCGGCCGGCGCGCTCACCCCCCGGCACCAGCTCACCGCCATGCTCCTCGCCGAGCACGCCGGGCTGCTGCTGGCCGCCACCCGGAACCGGGAGCGGCTGGCCGCACGGGCCGACCAGCTCGACAGCGCGGCGCTGGCCGACGGGGTCGTCGGGCAGGCCGTCGGCGTGATCATGACGCAGCGCGGCTGCCCCGCGCCGGAGGCGCTGGACGTCCTCCGCAGCGCCGCGTCCTCGTTGGACATACCGCTGCGTGAGGTGGCCGAGCGGCTCCTGCTCACCGTCTCCCGACCCCGGGACAACTGAGCGACATTCGTTTCGTCCCGGTGGGCCCCGGGTAGCACCCTGGACTGGTGAGCTGCTCGGACCTGGGGAGGAACCGATGGAGAGCCGGCTGCGGGTGCAGGGCAACCCGATCCAACCGATGCTGGTGACGTTCCCCTTCGGGCTCTTCGTCAGCGCCGCGGTCTTCGACCTCGCCGACGTCGCCGGCGGCCCGGCCTTCCTCGGCGAGGTGGGCTACTGGACGGCCGTCGCCGCCCTGGTGGCCGCGGCGCTCACGACGGTCGCCGGGATGGTCGACCTGTGGGACGCCCGGGCCGACCGGACAAGGCGGACCGCGATCACCTTCAACCTGGTCAACGCCGCGATGGCGGCGCTGTTCCTGCTCACCTGCCTGATCCGGGCCCAGGCGCCGCAGCGCGGCGCCAACGGCGTCGAGGTGGCCGTCGAGCTGCTCGCACTGGCCGTGGGCTCGGTGGGGGTGAGGCTGGGCTCCCGGCTGATGCGCCAGTTCGACCGGCGCCGGGCCGCGGAGCCGACCGGCTTCGAGGCGCTGCGGGACATCCCCGGCGCCACCGTGGAGATCATCCGCCCGAAGGCCTGAAAACGCCTTGCCGTCGGCCGCCCCCGGCCGCCAGGCTCGCCGGGTGAACACCGAACGGGACGCCGACGAGCTGATCGCCGAGGGGGCGGCCGCGCCGGTCGAGGGCTGGGACTTCTCCTGGCTGGCCGGGCGGGCCACCGAGGAACGCCCGCCCTGGGGGTACGCCCGCCTGGTCGGCGCACGGATGGCCACCGTCCGGGCCGCACTGGACATCGACACCGGCGGGGGAGAGGTGCTGGCCGGGATCCCGGTCCCGCCGCCGCTGCTGGTCGCCAGCGAGGCGTGGCCGCCGAACGTGCCGGTCGCCCGCCGGACCCTGCGCCGGGTCGGGGCCACCGTGGTCCAGGTCGCCGACCGGCCGCCGCTGCCCTTCCGCGACGCCGCGTTCGACCTCGTGGTCAGCCGGCACCCGGTGGACACCTGGTGGGACGAGGTCTCCCGGGTGCTGCGCCCCGGCGGCAGCTACCTGTCCCAGCAGATCGGCGCCGGCACGGTCCGTGAGCTGAGCGAGGCCATCCTCGGGCCGTTGCCGCCGCCGGAGCGCCGCCACCCCGAGCAGGCGGTCGCCGCGGCCGAGGCGGCCGGGCTGACCGTGGTGGACCTGCGCGAGGCCACCCTGCGCACCGTGTTCCACGACATCGGCGCGGTGGTCTGGTTCCTGCGCAAGGTGGTCTGGACGGTGCCCGGCTTCACCGTCGACCGGTACCGCGCCGAGCTGCGCCGCCTGCACGAGCGCATCCGGGCCGAGGGCCCGTTCGTGGCGCACGCCCGGCGCTTCCTCATCGAGGCCCGCCAGCGCTGACCCGGCCGCCGCCCTGACCGGGCCACCGCCCTGACCGGGCCACCGCCCTGACCGGGCCGCCGCCCTGACGCGGCCGCCGTCAGTGTGCGGCGGAGTGGTGGTCGGCCAGCACGTCCGCGCCGAAGTCGCTGGCCGGGCGGCGCAGCACGGTGTGCGCGTGGTTGCCGTCCTCGCTGGTGTTGTCGTACTCGATCAGCAGGTCGTCGCCCTGGATCCGGTAGTAGTGCCGCTGGCCCGGCCCGACCGGGCCGGCCCAGGCGAAGTGCAGCTCCCCGCCGGCGAGCCGGCGCACCTCGCGGGTGGCCAGCTCCGGCGGGAGCCGGTCGAGGTAGAGCGCGACGAGCCGGTCGAGCAGCGCCCGGCCGGACGGGGCGAGCCGGCCGCGGGGCACGCCGAGCGGGTCGAGCCGCCCCGGCGCCGTGGCCCGGGTGGCGCTGATGATGTCGGCCGGCGCCTCGTCGGTGACGACCGCGGCGGTCCGGCCGGCCGGCCCGAGCGCGTCGAGCAGCTCCCGGGCCAGGTCCTCCTCCGGCCCGAGCGGCCGGGAGACCGGCCGGCCGGCGTGCCGGACGGTGGCCGGGTTGGCGCCCAGGAAGATCGGGGCGGGGGAGACCTGGTCGTCGACCACGGTCATGCTGACCGACAGGTGGTGCCCCTCGAACCGCCAGGCCCACCGGTCGTCGCGCCCGGGATCGCCGAAGACGGCCACCCAGTAGTCGCCGCTGTGCCGGCCGCGCCCCCAGCCCTCCGCCCGGTCGAGCACCTCCTCCAGCGCCACCACGGCCATGGCCTGGGCGTACGCGGCGGGGCTGAGCGCGGTGGCGAGCAGCCGGTGGGCGGCCTTGCGGGCGGTGACGTCCAGGTCGGCGAGGCTGGCGCCCGGCCGGGGCCGGGGCCGGTACTCCAGCCACCGGCGGGCCGGCTCGTCGTCGAAGTCGTGCCGGGCCCGCTGCCGGGCCGGTTCGTCGAGCGCCGCCAGCAGCGCGCCGGCCGCCGCGCGCATCTGCTCGGGTACGGGATCCTCCACCGCACCTGTATACCGCCCCGCCGCCGGTCGCGTCGGGCGCGCCGGCGGCTCGCCCGGGCCGGTCAGTTCCGGCCGAGGATTGTGAGCATCTCGGGAAGGTCGAAGAAGCGGGCCGTCTCGACCGCCGAGGGGTCGCCGTGCTCGGGGTCGGCGCCGGCGTCGAGCAGCGCCCGGACCGCCTCGGCGTTGCGGCGGAACACCGCCGCGGCGAGCGCGGTCTGCCCTCGGTCGTTGCTCCGGGTGGGGTCGGCGCCGCGGGCGAGCAGCGCGCCCACGGTCTCCGGGTGGGCGTGGTACGCGGCCAGGATGAGCAGCGTGTCGCCCTTGTCGTTGGTCAGGTTGACCGGCAGCCCGGCGTCCACGTTCGCCGCCAGCTCGTCGGTCGCCCCGGCGCGGGCCAGGTCGAACATCCGGTGGGCGAAGTCGAGCGTCTCGGCGTCGAGTTCCTGGGGCATCCGTCCAGGCTAGTGGGAGCCCGCCGGGCGCGCCTGGTAGCTTGCCGAGCCGGCACGGGAGGCGCGGATGGACGATCGGGTGTACGTCGGCAACGCGGCGGTGGACGGGGCGGCCGACGCGGGCTGGCTGCTGGGTCACTTCAAGCCGCCCGGCGACGTCCGGCACAGCAGCGAGGTCGAGGTGAAGTGGGGCGTGCACCCGGCGGGGGAGACCCGCTCGCGGTGGGCCACCGGCGAGCGGCGTACGGCCCTGCTGGTGCTGATCAGCGGGGCCTTCCGGATCGAGCTGCCGGATCGGACCGTCCTGCTGCGCGCGCCCGGCGACTACGTGGTCTGGGGCCGGGGCGTGGACCACTCCTGGTACGCCGAGCGTGAGTCGGTGGTGCTCACCGTGCGCTGGCCGTCGGTCCCCGGCTACCGGGTCGACCCGCCCGTCCTTCGCTGACCTCCCGGTGCGCGGAGCCATCCGTCCCAGCATCCGGTATTACCTACTAAACCCATAGGGTTTGAAGACTATGCTGAGGAGGCACGCCGCACCCGTACCGTGAGGACGCACCGCCGATGACCAGCGCCGACCCGTCCGACCTGCTCGCCGTCGCCGCCCGCTGGGCCGACCCGACCGGCTGGCCGGTGGTGCTGCGCTTCGACCGCGCCGAACGGTGGTACGCGCGGCTGGCCGCCGGCGCCGAGCACGAGGTGTGGGCGCTGAGCTGGCTGCCCGGGCAGGGCACCGACCTGCACGACCACGGCGGCTCCTCGGGCGCCTTCCTGGTCGTCGCCGGCACCCTCACCGAGGAGACCGTCGTCGGCGGCCGGCTGCGCCCGCACCAGCTCGCCGCCGGCGCCGGCCGCCGCTTCGGCCCCCGGCACGTCCACGTGGTCAGCAACCGGAGCGACCAGCCGGCGGTTAGCGTGCACGTCTACCGGCCCGCGCTGCGCCGGATGACCCGCTACCGCCTCGACGCCGGGCGGCTCCTGGTCGCCGAGGTGGCCGAGGCCGGGGTCGCCTGGTGAGCCGCCCCACATTCCGACCCCCGACCGTCGCCGCTGGAAAGGACGCCACGATGGCGCACACCCCCACCCGCACCGGGAGCTGTCCGGTCCCACCGCCCGGCTCCCGGGGCATCGACGAGGTCCTCGCCGCCGCCCGCGCGCGGCTGCGCCGGCTCGACCCCGAGCAGGCCCACCTGGCGGTGCGCGGCGGGGCCCTGCTCGTGGACATCCGGCCCGCCGGCCAGCGTGCCGCGCACGGCACCGTGCCGGGCGCCCTCGCCGTCGAGCGCAACGTCCTGGAGTGGCGCTTCGACCCGCGCTGCGCGGCCCGCCTGCCGCAGGCCGTCGGCTACGACGTGCCGGTGATCGTCCTCTGCCAGGAGGGCTACACCTCCTCGCTGGCCGCCGCCGCCCTCCAGGACCTCGGCCTGCACCGGGCCACCGACGTGGCGGGCGGCTTCGCCGCCTGGCGCATCGCCGGCCTGCCCACCCTCGGCCCCACCCCGCCGCTCCGACCCTCGCCCGCCGCGCCCCCGGTGACCGCCGGCCGGGCGCCCCGCTGACCGTCCCGCCGCACGCCCCGGTGGGGCGGGGCGACCGCCCGCACAGGAGGCTCCCATGTCCGTCGTCGCCATCTCCTCCCGTCCGGCCCGACCGGGCCGCCCCGACCGCGTCGCGCCGCACCGGCCGCGTACCACCCCGACCCTGACCATCACCCTGGACCTGGGCGCCGGCGCGCTGACGCCCGGCCTGGCGCGGCTGGTCGACCTGCTGGACGAGCTCGCCGCCTCCGGCGAGGGCCTGCTCCGACCCGAGGAGCACCAGGCCGCCCGCGCGGTGCTCGACCTGCGCCGCGCCACCGCGCCGCCGCAGCCGCCCGCACCGCCCGCCGGGGCCGAGGAACCCGGCACGGTACGCATCCTCACCGGCACCCGCCGGATCCGCCACGACGGCGTCGAGGTCGCCCTCACCCGGATCGAGTACGACCTGCTGCTGTTCCTCGCCGAACATCCCCGGCGGGTGTTCACCCGGCGGCAACTTCTCGCCAACGTCTGGGGCTACGAGCACGCGGTGGCCCGCACCGTCGACGTCCACGTGCGCCGGCTGCGCGCCAAGCTCGGCGTCGACACACCGCTGGTGACCACCGTGTACGGCATCGGCTACCGGCTGGCCGACGAGGCCCGGATCGTGGTGGACCGCGAGCGCTGAGGCGCCACCGGCCGGTGCGCGGCGTACCCGGAATCCGGGTGCGCCGCGTTCACGTTTCCGCGCCGGCCGGCCCGGCACCGGCCATTGTGAACCGCGCGGGGACCCCCCGTACCGGGTCAACCCGTCGCTCTGCTGTAATCAACGGACCTCGTACGCAGAGCGAGCATTCGGCTCCGATGTGTTCGTCAATTGTCACATTCATGCAACGCAGCCGCCCCTTGACCCTCGCACAGGCGCCGGGAAGCATCGATGAAGCGGCGTCCCGGGCCGTGGGGAGATACCCGGACCAGCCAAGGAGGACCATGTCGGTCAGCCCCGCCTCGTCGCGCGCCGGATGGCATACGTCCCAACCCGCGGTCCCGGGTCGTCCCCCCGGCGGCCAGCGCCGGCCCGCCAACACCTCGGCGCCCATGCTCACGGTCACCCTGAACATCCCGCTGGCCTGCGAGGAGTCGCTCACCCCGGCCGCCCGCCGGCTGCTCGACGCGGCCCGTGAGCTGCTCGAACGCGGCGACGCCGTGATCAGCACCGGTGCCGCCCCGGCGGAACGCCGCCCCGATCCGGTGCCGGCCAACCGCGCACCGGGGCGTCCGCTCGCGCCGACCATCCCGACCCTGCACATCCTGGCCGCCTCCCGGTCCGTGCTCCGCGACGGCGAGCCGCTGCCGCTGACCCGGCTGGAGTTCGACCTGCTGCTGCACCTCGTCGCCCACCCCCGCCGGGTGTTCACCCGCCTGCAACTTCTCAATGCCGTCTGGGGCTACGAGCACGCCGGCGTCCGCACCGTCGACGTGCACGTACGCCGCCTGCGCGGCAAGGTCGGGGTGGACGTCCCGCTGGTCACCACCGTCTACGGCGTCGGCTACCGGCTCGCCGACGACGCGCGGGTCACCATCGACCGCACCGGCTGACACCCACCCCGGTCCGGCCGTCACGTGCCGATCGCCCTCCGGACGGAGCCCCGACCGCCCGGCCGATCGCATCGTGACCCGCTCCGCAGGGACGGAGCCGCGACCGCCCGGCCGATCGCACCGTGACCCGTCCCGCCGGGCAGGATGGTCGGATGCGCGTCCGCCCTATCACGCCCGAGCTGCTCGTCGCCGAGCTGGCCGACCGGCTCGCCGGCGCCGCCGTGCCCGGCCGGCTGCGGGTGGCCGTGGACGGGCCGCCGGCCGCCGAGCCGGACGCCCTCGCCGCCGCCCTGGTGGATCCGCTGCGCGCCGCCGGTCGCCCGGTCCTGCACGTCCGGGCCGCCGACTTCCTCCGGCCCGCCTCGGTCCGCCTGGAACACGGCCGGACCAACCCGGATGCCTACTACGAGGGGTGGGTCGACGAGGCCGGCCTGCGTCGGGAGGTCCTCGACCCGGCCGGGCCGGACGGGTCGGGCCGGCTGCTCCCGTCGCTCTGGGACGCCGCCGCCGACCGGGCCAGCCGCACCCCGTACGTCGACCTGCCGCCCGGCGGGGTGGTCCTGGTCAGCGGCGCGCTGCTGCTCGGCGGTGGCCTGCCGTTCGACGTCGCCGTCCACCTGGTGCTCTCCCCGGCGGCGCTGGACCGGCGGACCGACCCCGAGCTGCGCTGGACCCTCCCGGCGTTCGCCCGGTACGCCGACGAGGTCGATCCCGCGTCCTTCGCCGACGTGGTGGTCCGCGCCGACGACCCGCGGCACCCCGCCCTCGTCGAGGCCGGCTGACCCGGGCGATCGGCCCGCTTCGGGACGACCGCGGCCGGGGCGGCGGGAACGGGAACGGTCCGGGCGGCGCAGCCGGGTACGAACGGCCACGAAGAACGCGATAATCCCCGGTTTGGCCGACGCGCCGGGCGGGTAATCGCCCGGCTCACAGAGCACGGGTGATCTCGGCCGTGCATCCATCGGACCACGTTCCGGGGCGTTCGCGCCCCGGAGACGTTATGAGGCCCCAGGAAAGGCAGGCAGCGATGCTCGTCCACGACACGACAGCCACGGGCCGCTCCCAGGCGGAGGTCGACCAGATCCGGCAGTCCCTGACGTCGCGGTACGACGAGCTGACCGCGGAGTACGAGCAGGCCGTGCTGCAGAGCCAGGTGCTCCGGCTGGTCGAGGTCGGCGACACCGCCGGCGACGACCAGGCCGACAGCGGCACCAAGACCGCCGAGCGGGACACCGCCCAGTCCCTGCTGCGCACCATCCTCGACCGGCGCGCCCAGTTCGAGCACGCGCTCGCCCGCCTCGACGAGGGCACGTACGGCTTCTGCGAGGGCTGCTCGGCGCCGATCCCCGTGGAGCGGCTGGAGATCTTCCCCTCCGCCACCTCCTGCGTGTCCTGCAAGCAGACCCGGGAGCGGCGGGCGGCCTGACCGGCGCCCGGAGTTGCCGGTCGGTCCCGGTAGCGGTGGACTCACCACATGGGTGACATCAAGGTGGGCACCGCCTCCTGGACCGACCGGACCCTGCTCGACTCCGGCTGGTACCCGGCGAACGCCGACACCCCGGAGAAGCGGCTGTCCTGGTACGCCCGGCAGTTCCCGCTGGTCGAGGTGGACGCCACCTACTACTCGCCGCCCGCCGAGCGGACCGCACAGCTGTGGGTGGACCGCACCCCGCCCGGCTTCACCTTCAACATCAAGGCGTTCAGCCTGCTGACCGGGCACCCGACCCGGGTCTCCGCGCTCTACAAGGACCTGCGCCCGGAGACGGAGAAGAAGAACCTCTACCCGGACGACCTGCCGCCGCAGGCGTACGAGGAGGTGTGGACCCGCTTCCTGTCCGCCCTGGACCCCCTGGTCGAGGCCGGCAAGCTGGGCGCCATCCTGTTCCAGTTCCCGCCCTGGTTCACCATCAAGCGGGACAACAAGCAGTACCTGCTCGAGGTGGCCCGGCGGTGCGCCCCACTGCGCCCGGTCTTCGAGTTCCGGCACGCCTCCTGGTTCGACGGCGACAACGCCGAGGAGACGCTCGGCTTCCTGCGCGAGCACCGGCTGCCGTTCGTCTGCGTGGACATGCCGCAGGGACACAAGTCGTCCGTACCCCCGGTGCTGGCGGCCACCGCGGACCTCGCGGTGGTGCGCTTCCACGGGCACAGCGACAAGTGGACCAGCAAGGACATCCACGAGAAGTTCGGCTACGACTACTCCGACCGGGAGCTGCGCGACTGGGCGCCGAAGCTGCGCGAGCTGGCCGGCGAGGCCGAGCGCACCCACGTGCTGATGAACAACTGCTACCGCGACTACGCCCAGCGCAACGCCACCACCCTCGCGAACCTGCTCGACGCCGGCTGAGGAGTTCACCCGGCCCGGGTGAGGGCGCCTCACCCGGCAGGCCAGCAGCATGGACGGTGTGCGCGGTCCGTCGACCGGCGCGACCGCGCGGCCGAGGAGGAGGTGGGGTCATGACGGTGCGGGTCGTAGCGGATCGACGCCGCGGCGGAGTGCTGCACGTGGTCGGGAGTCCCGACGTGCCCCGGCGCGGCGGGCGGCCCGGTCGGTTCAGCCCGACCCGGCTCTGGCGGGGGCCCAGCGGGCCGCCGCGACGCACCGACGACCGACGCTGGGAGAACGAACCACGGGGGTGGGCAGATGGCTGAGCAGTTGATTTCCGCGTTCGAGTCCTCGCTGGACAAGACGAACGTGATCCTCAAGGAGATCGAGTCGGCGTACGGCTGGCCGAAGGCACAGCGCAACCAGTCCTACGCGGCGCTGCGCACGGTGCTGCACCTGCTGCGGGACCGGATGCCGGTGCAGGAGAGCGCCGAGTTCGCCCAGCAGTTGCCGGTGCTGGTGCGCGGCATCTACTTCGACGGCTGGCAGCCGGAGAACGTGCCGATCAAGCTGAACCGCGACGACTTCCTCTACGAGGTCCGGCAGGGCTTCCCGTACGACGTGGAGGGCGGCCCGCAGCGGGTGGTGCAGGTGGTGCTGGACACCCTGCGCCGGCACGTGACCCAGGGCGAGTGGGAGGACGTGAAGGCCACCATGCCGAAGGACCTGGGTCACATGATTCCCTGACCGGGTCCGTTCCCGGCCCGCTCCGCCGCACCGGCGGGGCGGGCCGGCGGCGTCCGGGTGACCGGCAGCCCGGCCCGCCGGGCCAGCCCGGCGAAGGCCACCGCGTCGACGATGGCCGCGCCGCCCGGGTCGTTGTTGAAGTAGACGTACGCCGGCTCGCCGCCCGGGAAGGCGGTGGCCAGCCGGCGCACCCAGGTGGCCAGCGCGGCGCGACCGTAGCGGGGCCAGGGGCGGGCCCGGCCCTCGTGCAGCCGCAGGTAGCCGAAGTCGGTGGTGCGCCACAGGGGGGTGATCGGGCGGCTGAGCCGATCGGCCCAGACCAGCGCCGCCCGGTGCCGCTCCAGGACCCGCCGGGTGTCGTCGGTCCACCAGGACGGGTGCCGGGGCTCGACGGCCACCCGCACCTGCGCGGGGAACAGCCGCAGGGTCGCGTCCAGGGCCGCCGGGTCGGCCCGCATGGTGGGCGGGAGCTGCACCAGCACGGGCCCCAGCCGGTCGCCCAGCCCGGTCGCCCGGTCCAGGAAGCGGGCCACCGGCTCGGCCGGTTCCCGCAGCCGCTTGATGTGGGTGAGGTAGCGGCTCATCTTCACCGCCACGCAGAAGTCGTCGGGTGTGCGGTCCCGCCAGGCCACGAACGTGTCCCGCTCGGGCAGCCGGTAGAAGGCGTTGTTGACCTCGACCGTGGCGAACCGCTCGGCGAAGTGCTCCAGCCAGAGCCGCTGCGGCAGCTTCGCCGGGTAGAAGCGCTCCCGCCAGTCCCGGTACTGCCAGCCCGACGTGCCGACCAGGATCATCGCGGCCGCCTAGGCGAGGTCGATCCGGAACACCTCGAAGGCGGCCCCGTACCGGACGCCCAGCCGGGTGCCGGCCGGCCGGGCCAGCCCTTCGAGGAACTCCTCGGCGTCGAAACCGCCGTCGCCCAGCCCCCTCAGGTAGGCGCCGTGCGCCCGCAGCGACGCCACGCCGCGGTCGAAGCTGGCCGTCACGTCGACCCCGTGCCGGGCCTGCGGGGAGCCGGCCGCCCACACCTCGCGGACCCGGGACCACGGCTCCACCCCGTCGGTGAGCTGCTCGGGGAAGATCCAGCGGTTGCCGGCGTCGCGGACGGCGTCCAGCGTGGCCCGGCCGCAGGCGATGTGGTCGGCCTGGTTCAGCGCGTACGCCCCGTCCCAGGTGTCCCGGAAGTTGTTGGTGAGCACGATGTCCGGCCGGTGGCGGCGCACCACGGCGGCGATGGCGCGGCGCAGCGCCACGCCGTACTCCAGCAGCCCGTCGGGGAGGCCGAGGAACTCCACGGTGTCCACCCCGACCACGGCGGCGGAGGCCCGCTGCTCCTCCTCGCGCAGCACGCGGCTGCGCTCCGGGGGCATGGCGTCGATGCCCGCCTCGCCGCTGGTGAGCAGGCAGTAGACGACCTGCCTGCCCTGCCCGGTCCAGCGGGCCACCGCGGCGGCCGCGCCGAACTCCAGGTCGTCCGGGTGGGCCACCACGGCGAGCGCCCGCTGCCAGTCCTCGGCCAGCGGCGTCAACGGCTCCGGCTGCCCCACGGCCACCCCTTCCCGTCTTTTCCTTTCCGCCATCCTGGCACCGGACGCGCCCCACCGCGCGGCGACCTCGCCGGGGCCCGGCGAACCGTCCGTGCGGTGGGGTTCGGGCGTCTACGGTGTGGTTAGAGAAGATCAGGCGTGGGGTACCACCCGCTGCACACGGACCCCGGCGACGGGGCGGCACACCGAGGGAGCACCCATGGCACTCAACGACGACGACATGCAGACCACCGGTGGCGGCGGTGCGGAAGGCCCGGCCGACGGTGGGGCGACCCCGGGCCAGCAGGACGGCGGCGCCGACGGCGGCGCGGACCGTGGCGCGGAGCGCGGCCGGGACCAGGGTGCCGACACCGGCGCGGAGGGTCCGGCCGACGGCGGCGCGACCCCGGGCCAGCACGACGGTGGCGCGGACGGCAGCGCCGAGGGCCCGGCCGACGGTGGCGCGACCCCCGGTCAGCGCGACGGCGGCGCCGACGGCAGCGCCTGACGGATGGCCGTGACGCACCTCGACCCGCCGGGCGGCCATGGCCGCCCGGCGGTTCCGTCTTCCGCGGCCGACGCCCTCGCGCGCTGCGTGGCGGTGGAGCCGGCCAAGTTCGCCGCCGACCACTGGGGGCGCAGCCCGCTGCTGTCCCGGGCCGCCGAGCTGCCCAACCCGGCCGGCTTCACCGACCTGCTCAGCCCCGCCGACGCCGACGACCTGCTCAGCCGGCGCGGCCTGCGTACCCCGTTCCTGCGGGTCGCCAAGGAGGGCCAGCTGGTGCCGGCGGCGCGCTTCACCGGCGGCGGCGGCGCGGGCGCCGAGATCGGCGACCAGGTCCTCGACGAGAAGATTGTGGCCCTGTACGCCGACGGCGCCACCCTGGTCCTTCAGGGCCTGCACCGCACCTGGCCGGCGGTTGTCGACTTCGCCCGCGACCTGGGCGCCGCGCTGGCCCAGCCGTTGCAGGTCAACGCCTACCTGACCCCGGCCGGCAACCAGGGCTTCGCCACCCACTACGACACCCACGACGTGTTCGTGCTCCAGGTGGACGGCCGCAAGCACTGGCGGATCCACCCGCCGGTGCTGCCCGACCCGTTGGAGAAGCAGCCGTGGGGCGGCCGGGCCGACGAGGTCTCCGCGGTCGCCGAGGGGCGGCCCGCGCTGGACGTGGTGCTCGAACCCGGCGACGCGCTCTACCTGCCGCGCGGCTGGCTGCACAGCGCCCAGGCCCAGGAGTGCAGCTCGCTGCACCTGACCGTCGGCATCCGGGCGCTGACCCGGTACGCCCTGGTCGAGGAGCTGCTGGCGCTCGCCACCGAGGACGCCCGGCTGCGGGCCGGGCTGCCGTTCGGCGTCGACGTGGCCGACCCGGACGCCATCGAGCCGGAGCTGACCGAGACGGTCGAGGCGCTGCGCGACTGGCTGCTGCGGGCCGACCCGGCCGCGGTGGCCGCGCGGCTGCGCGACCGGGCCTGGCCGGCCGCCCGCCCGGCGCCGATCCGGCCCCTCGCCCAGGCCGCCGCCCTGGCCGCGCTCGACGCGGACAGCCGGGTCGCGCCCCGGGGCGGGCTGCGTTGGCAGCTCACCCCGACGGGGGACGGGAAGGTGGCGCTGCGCCTCGTCGACCGCACCATCACCCTGCCCGGCACCTGCGAGCCGGCCCTGCGCGCACTGCTCGCCGGCGAGGTGACCCGGGTCGGCGACCTGCCCGGCCTGGACGACGACGCCGACCGCCTGGTCCTGACCCGCCGCCTCCTGAAGGAAGCCGTCCTAACCCCGGCCTAACCCCCCACCCCACCCACCCCACCCC
>NZ_JAMWEG010000001.1 GCF_025460765.1 Micromonospora sp. MA102 | reverse complement strand
GCAGATCTGGGACTGCACCGGCGGCGCCATTTTTGGTTGGCGCCGCCGGTGCAGTCCCAGATCTGCAGGCGGGTGCCGTCGGCGGAGCTGGCGCCGGTGGCGTCCAGGCACTTGTTGGCCTGCGGGTTCACGATGTCGCCGTTGGCGTTGAAGACCCACCGCTGGGCGCCGCTGCCGTTGCAGTCCCAGAGCTGCACCTTCGCACCGTTGGCGGTCGACCCGCCGCTCACGTCGAGGCACTTGCCCAAGGCGCGGACCGAGCCGTCGGTGTTCCAGGCCCACCGCTGGGCGGCGGTGCCGTTGCAGGTCCAGAGCTGGACGGCCGTGCCGTTGGCGGTGTTGGCGCCGGCCACGTCCACGCACTTGTTGCCGTACCCGACGATCTGCCCGCCGGTGCCACCGCCCCCGCCGCCACCGTTGTCCCACGCCTGCACCCGGACGTAGTCGATGGTCATGGTCTGCGGGAAGGTGGTGCTGCCGTCCGGCGAGCCCGGCCAGTTGCCGCCGACCGCCACGTTCATGATCATGAAGAACGGGTGGTCGAAGACCCACCGGTTGCCGCCCGCGTCGGCCGGCGTCTTGCGGGAGTACGCGACGCCGTCCAGGTACCAGGTGATCGAGTCGGGCGCCCAGTCGACCGTGTAGGTGTGGAAGGCGTCGGCGAGGGCCTGGCCGCCGGGCAGCGACGTCTGCCCGGTCAGCGGGTTGCCGCCGGAGTAGCCCGGCCCGTGCAGGCTGCCGTGCACGGTGGACGGTTCACGACCGATGTTCTCCATGATGTCGATCTCGCCGCTGTTGGGCCACGGGTTGGTGGCGATGTCGTTGCCGAGCATCCAGAACGCCGGCCAGATGCCCTGCCCGCGCGGGATCTTGATGCGCGCCTCGAAGCGGCCGTACGCCTGGCTGAACGTGCCGTTGGTGAGCAGCCGGGCCGAGGTGTACTGGCAGCTGCCGTACCAGCAGGAGAAGCCGGACGGGTTCTCCCGGCGGGCGGTGATGACCAGGTTGCCGTTGCCGTCGAGGGCGGCGTTGCGGGTGCTGTTGGTGTAGTACTGCAGCTCGTTGTTGCCCCAGCCGCTGCCGCCGATGTCGTACCGCCATCGGCTGGCGTCCGGCGGCGTCCCGGCGGCGCCGTTGAAGTCGTCGGACCAGGTCACCGCGCCGGGCGCGGCCCCGGCGGGGGTGTCGGTGACGGTGGTGAGCGCGGCTGTGAGGCCCACGGCCGCGAGGGCCACGGCGGCGATGGTACGGATCCTGCGCACGGTGCCTCCCTGCTGTTAACAAGACATAGAGATAGACTTCGATGAAGTTATGAACGAAGTGCCGTGCTGTCAAGAGAGCGCTCCCTGAGCTGGCGTGACGGTTCCGGAACCGGCCGGAAACATTGACGTGATGCGATGTGGTTCGGGAGGATCCGGAACCGGGACGTGGGCGGACCCGGGCCGACGGGGCACCGGGCGACCGGTCCCGTGGGAGGCGCGACATGAGACTGCCCAGACACGCCACGCTCGGCGCGGTCGGCGCCCTGGTGGTGGCCTTGACGCCGGCCCCGCCCGCGGCGGCCGTCGACGCCGGCACGGTCACCGTCACCGCCGGCCGGCCGGTCTACGCGGCGGCCGAGGGAAGCCGGGTGCCGGTGGACCTCGCGGTGTCCACCTCCGACGGACGCCCCCTGGCCGCCGCGGTCACCGTGCGCTGGGCCACCGGCTCCGGCACGGCCAGACCCGGCGTCGACTACACCGCCGCGTCCGGCACGCTCACCTTCCCGGCGGGCAGCCCGTCCGGCGCCACCCGCTCGGTCACGGTCGCGCTGCGGGCCGACGGCGAGGCGGAGACCGCCGAGACCGTGCCGCTGACCCTCGACGCCGACGGGGCCACGGTCGCGGCCCGGCCCACCGTGGTGGTCGACGCGCACGGCCTGCCGTACCTCGATCGGCGGCTGCCGGTGCGGCGGCGCGTCGCCGACCTGCTGGGCCGGATGACCCTCGCCGAGAAGGTCGGCCAGATGACCCAGGCCGAGCGGGCGGCCGTCGCCGACGACCCGACCGCCGTCGCCCGCTGGCAGCTCGGCTCGGTGCTCTCCGGCGGCGGCTCCACCCCCGCCAGCAACACCCCGGCCGCCTGGGTCGAGATGGTCAACGGGCTCCAGGCGCAGGCGCTGAGCACCCGCCTCCAGATCCCGCTGATCTACGGGATCGACGCCGTGCACGGCCACGGCAACGTCGTGGGCGCCACCGTCTTCCCGCACAACGTCGGGCTCGGCGCCACCCGCGATCCGAAGCTGGTGGAGCGGGTCGGCCAGGCCACCGCCGCCGAGGTACGCGCCACCGGCATCCCGTGGAACTTCGCGCCCTGCCTGTGCGTGTCCCGGGACGAGCGCTGGGGCCGCAGCTACGAGAGCTTCGGCGAGGACCCGGCGCTGGTGGTGTCGATGGAGACGGTCATCGACGGCCTGCAGGGCCGGCCCGGCCAGCTCGACGACGCCGACCGGGTGCTCGCCACCGCGAAGCACTACGCGGGCGACGGCGACACCGACTACGACGAGGCGGTCGCCGCCGCGAACGAGGGCAAGCCCTGGTGGGAGCAGAAGTACCCGATCGACCAGGGGGTCACCGTCACCGACCGGGCGCACTTCGCCCGCGTCGACCTGGCCCCGTACCTGCCCGCCGTGCGGGCCCACGGGGTGGGCAGCGTGATGCCCTCCTTCTCCAGCGTGGACTGGACCGAGGACGGGCTCGGCAACCCGACCAAGATGCACGCCCACCGGGAGCTGATCACCGACGTGCTCAAGGGTCGGCTGGGCTTCGACGGGTTCCTGGTCTCCGACTGGGAGGGCATCCACCAGATCCCCGACCCGGCCGAGCCGACCAACGGCGGGCTGACCGCCTACAAGGTCCGCGTCGGGGTCAACGCCGGCACCGACATGTTCATGGAGCCGAACAGCGCCGAGCAGTTCGAGCAGCTGCTCCTCGCCGAGGTGACCGCCGGCCGGGTGCCCACCGCCCGGATCGACGACGCGGTCCGGCGGATCCTCACCAAGAAGTTCGAGCTGGGCCTCTTCGAGCACCCGTACGCCTCAGCCGACAACCTCGACCAGGTCGGCAGCGCGGCGCACCGGGCCGTCGGCCGGGAGGCGGTGGCGAAGTCCCAGGTCCTGCTGAAGAACAGCGGGCGGGCCCTGCCGTTGCGCCGGGACGCCAAGCTCTACGTGGCCGGGCGCAACGCCGACGACCTCGGCAACCAGGCCGGCGGCTGGACGGTCACCTGGCAGGGCGTCTCCGGCGCCGACGCCGTACCCGGCACGTCCATCCTGGACGGCATCCGTCAGGTCGCCCCCGGCGCCCAGGTCACCTACAGCGCCGACGCCTCCGCGCCGACGGACGGCGCGCAGGTCGGCGTCGTGGTGGTCGGCGAGACCCCGTACGCGGAGGGCTACGGCGACGTCGGCGGCCCGGAGTGCGGCTGGTGCAGCGTGCCGCAGCAGGAGGAGAAGTCGCTCCGGCTCCAGCCCGCCGACCGGGCCGTCGTCGACAAGGTCTGCACGGCGCTGCCCACCTGCGTGGTGCTGGTGGTCTCCGGCCGGCCGCAGGTGCTCACCGACCAGCTGGGCGAGATCGACGCCCTGGTGGCGTCGTGGCTGCCGGGCAGCGAGGGCGCCGGGGTGGCCGACGTGCTCTTCGGCCGCCGTCCGTTCACCGGCCGGCTGCCGGTGAGCTGGCCGCGGGACGAGGCGCAGGTGCCGGTCAACGTGGGCGACGCCGACTACCGGCCGCTGTTCCCGTTCGGTTGGGGCCTGCGGACCGTCCCGGGCCGGGACGGGCTGGCCGCCGTCGCCGACGACCGGCCGCAGGTGCGGGCGGCCCTGGCGCCGGCCGGCTGGAACGCCGACGGCTCGCTGCGCGACGCCCCCCGGGTGCTGGACCGGCTCGGGCGGCAGCTCGGTGCCGACCACCGGGACGGCGCCCTGGTCGAGGCCATCCTCGGGGTGGCCCGGGACGCCGCGCAGGCGGCCGTGGTGCGGGGGAGCGCGCCGGACGACTGGGCCGCGCTGATCGCCGACGCCGACCACGCCCAGCTCACCGGCGACCCGGTCCGGGCGTTCACGCTGCTGGCGCGCGTCGCCGCCTGACCCGCCCCGGTCGTCACTCCGTCGTGGCGGCGGCGGGCGCCGGCGCGCGGTCCGGGCGGGCCGGTTCCGGGGCCACCGGCCGGCGGAGGTCCCGCCACGGGCCGCCGAGCAGCGGGGTGAGCACCACCAGCAGGTAGCCGGCGCCGATGGCGACCAGGGTCACCGTGGTGCCGAACCGGTCGGCGGCCAGTCCGGCGCCGGCCGCGCCCACCGGCATGGCCGCCCAGGCGCCCGCGCCGATCACCCCGTAGACCCGGGCCCGCATGGTCGCCGGGATGCGCTCCAGCTCGACCGCGCCGATGAGCGGGTTGATGGCGCCGGCGGCGAGGCCGGACACCACGCAGACCGCGGCGATCACCGGCAGCGGTGGGGCGGCGGCGAGCGCCCAGAAGGGCGGGGCGCCGCAGACGGCGAAGGCGGTGACGAAGGTGGCCCGGCGGGGCAGCCGGTGGCCGATGGCGCTGAAGATCAGCGAGCCGACCAGCGCGCCGCCGCCCATGGCGCCGACCAGCAGGCCGAAGGCGGCCGCCCCGCCGAGGTCCCGGGTGGCGACGACCGGCATCAGGACGTTGCTCTTGGTGGCGTCGAAGAGGTTGGTGACCAGCACCAGCAGCACCATGGCCCGCAGCAGCGGCTCGCGGACCAGGAAGCGCACGCCGGCGGCGAAGTCCCGCCAGTAGCCGGCCGAGGGGGCGTCCGAGTCGGCGGACGGCCGCAGGCTCGCCGGCACCAGCACCGCCACCGCCAGCGCCGAGAGGGCGAAGGTGGCCGCGTCCACGGCCAGCACCGGCAGCGCGCCCAGCGCGCTGACCAGGAGACCGGCCAGCGGCGCGCCGATCAGGCGGGCACCGCGTTCGGTGGCCCCGAACCAGCCGATCGCCCGCTCGATCGGCACTCCGGCCGCGGTCGCCGCCTCGGGCAGCAGCGCCGTGCGGGCGGTCTGGCCCGGGGTGTCGAGCAGGCCGCTGAGGAAGACCAGGGCGAGCAGCGCCGGGAAGGGCAGCCCGACCGTGGCGTGCAGCACCGGCACGGCGGCGACCGTCACGCCGGAGACCAGGTCGGCCAGCACGCTGGCCCGGCGATAGCCGATCCGGTCGACGAGGACGCCGCCGAAGGCGCCGCCGAGCACCACGGGCGCGGTGGCGAACGCGCCGGCCAGCCCGGTGGCGGCGGGGGAGCCCGTCTCGGCGAGCACGTAGAGCGGCAGCGCGATCAGGGTGAGCATGTTGCCGGTGAGCGAGACCGTGTGCGCGGCCAGCAGCCCGGCGAGGGGCGCCCGCCGGCGGTTCACTGCGGCCCCCGGTAGGCCTGCCAGATCAGCGTGACGGTGCGCGCGTCCGGCCGGTCGGGGTTGCTGCGGGCCTGCCAGCGCTCACCCAGCTCGGACAGCTCCCGCCGCAGCTCCACGAGCTCGTCCGGGGTGAGGTGGAGGAAGTTGTCGCTGCTCGTGGTGCCACGGACCCAGGCCGGGTCGAGGGACGGCTCGGCGTCGAGGTACGCCTCGAACCGGGCCACGTAGCGCTGGAGGAAGGCCCGGCGCAGCAGGTCGGAGGCGAGCCGCCGCTCGGGGTCGGCGAGCAGCTCCACCGGCTCCCAGTTGGTGCGTGCGTGCGCCGCCCGCCACCACCGCTCCCGGCGGTTGCGGGCCAGCTCGGGTGCCTCCACGACGAAGCCGTGCTCGGCCAGCTTGCCCAGGTGGTAGCTGACCGAGCCGACCGCCTCGCCGGTGACGTCGCTGAGCATGCCCACGGTCTGCGGGCCCCGGATGCGCAGCTCACCCAGGAGCCGGATCCGGGTCTCGTGGGCCAGCGCCCGCATGGCCTTCGGATCGGTGAGGTGCAGGGTCTTCGGCTCGTCCGCCATGCCGCTGAGGCTAGACCTACAACGTCTAATGTACAAGAAGCCTTGTATATCGGGGCCGACGCGCGCCGGTCAGGTGGGCGGCGGTGGATCAGGCGGGGCGGCGGCCCTTGAGGCGGCGGCCCAGCTCGCGGGCGATCTCCCGGTTGGCGTCCCGCTCGGCCAGGGCCTGGCGCTTGTCATACGACCGGCGCCCCCGGGCCAGGCCAAGCTCGACCTTGGCCCAGCCGTTCGAGAAGTACATCGACAGCGGCACCAGGGTGACCCCGCCGTCGCGCAGCTTCTCCAGGATCCGGGCGATCTCGACGCGGTTCAGCAGCAGCTTCCGGGTGCGCCGGGGCTGGTGGTTGGTCCAGGTGCCGAAGCCGTACTCGGCGATGTGCAGGCCGTACAGCATGATCTCGCCGTCGCGCTCCTGGGCGAACGCGTCGACCAGCGACACCCGCCCCTCCCGCAGCGACTTCACCTCGGTGCCGGCCAGCACGATCCCGGCCTCGTACGTCTTCAAAATCGTGTAGTCGTGCCGCGCCTTCTTGTTGGAGGCGACGAGCTTGCGCCCGGTCTCCCTGGTCACGCCCCACCTCCTCGCCCGTCGACGCGGAGCAGGATACCCGGTGTCCGCCGCGATCCCGGAGCGAAATTCGGCCCGGCCGCGGGTGCCGGGCCGGCGCCGCGCCCCCTAGCGTCGGGGAATGGACCGACTCGACGAGATCGCCTTCCGCCTGCCCCGGACGCCCGCCGCGCGGACCTTCCTCGACCAGGTCCGCACCCTGCTCGCCGACGTGCCGTACGCCGTCGACGGGCCGGCGGAGCGCCTGGTCCTCACCCCGCCGCGGCCGGACGGCGCCCGGCCGGTGACCACCATCCGGCTGGCCGACGTGCCCGTGCCGGTGGTCACGTTCGACCCCGGGCCGTCCCTCGGCGTCGAGGGCGCCGGGCCGCCCGCCGGGCCCGCGCCCACGGTCGACGTGGCGGAGCTGGCCCGTCGCCTCGCCGGGCACGTGCGGCGCGTCGACCACACCGGCGTGAACCTGCCCACCGGCACGACGTCGCCCGAGGCGTGGCGCGGCCTCGTGCGGGCGCTCGCCGCGACGTCGACCATGTACCGCTACCCGACCGGCGAGGAGTGGCCGTTCATCCTCCCATCGACGCCGGCCGAGCTGCGCGCCGACATCCGGAGCTTCGTCGTCGGCCGGGAACCACGGTTCGAGCTGGTCCACGACGCGTGGCGCCACCGCACCGAGTGGCAGTTCGCGCTCTGGACCGACCTGACGCGCACCGAGCTGGCGGAGCTGTTCCCCGAGCCCGAGGGGCTCACGTTTCCCGGTCTGGACGACATCTTCCGTGTGGTCCCGGTCCGTCACCCCTGGTGGCCGGAGCTGGGGATCCGGTTCGACCTGTGCTACCGGGTGGTGGGCGGGCCGTCGGACTGGGAGACCGGCGAGTGGCTGGTCACCGCCGGCGGCCGGATCGGCTGAGCCGGCTCGCCGGGAACCGCCGTGCCGGCGCGGCGGAGGTGACCCTCGAGGTCGCCGAGCCAGCCGTCGACCTCCACGAGGGCCAGCACCTCCGGCCGGTCCTCGCCGTCGCGCACCAGCCCGTGCACCTGCCGCGCGACGTCCCCGGGTGGGTCCGTCGGCGCCGGCGGCCGGTCCACCCGGCCCCGCGTCACCTGGCCGCCGAGGTCGGCGTAGCCGTCGCGCAGCCGCCCGGCCCGCGCGACAAGCGCCGTCGCCGGGCCGGGCCACGGGGCCAGCACCCCGGGCCGGCGGTCGGCGAGCAGGGCCTGCCCGCCGTAGCCGGCGCGGTGCGCGGCCGCCAGCACCGCGTCCCAGTCGACGTGCGACAGCCGGGGATCGTGGCGCTCACCGTGGTACTGGACGAGGGACGTGGTGGCCAGCGCCTCCGCGCGGCGGGCCGCGGCGACCGCCGGCCGCGCGTCCGCGCCGCTCGCGAACGCCTCGACGATCCGCTCGGCGGCCCGCCCGCTCGCCGCCAGGTAGGCGCCCGCGTTGCGGCGCAGTTCGGCGCCGCTGCCGCGTGGCCAGAGCAGCAGGCCGGCCAGGACGCCCACCACGGCGCCGATCGCCACGTCCACCACCCGGGCGCCGGCCAGTTGCCAGGACGCGGGATTGAGCTGGGCGAACACGACGATGAGCAGCAGGGTGAGCAGCGCCTGGGCCCAGCCCAGGCCGAGCAGCGGGCCGACGCCGAAAGCCAGCACGAGCGCCAGCGGCAGCAGGGCGGCGTACGCCTGCCGTTCGGGCGAGACGAGCAGGAGCAGGCCGCCGGCGGCGCCTCCGGCGAGGGTGCCGACCAGCGCCGGACGCAGCGTGGTCCGGGTGTCCGACGCCGAGGCGCGCATGAGGCTGAGCGTCGCCAGGAGCACCCAGAACCCGTGCTGCAGGTTGACCACCCCGGCGATCACCCGCGCGGCGGCCAGGGCCACGGCGAGCCGGACGGCTCCCTCGAGGTACACCGACCGCGGGGTGAGGTGTGCCCGGAACTGTCGCCGGTACAGCGACCAGGTGCTGCGCCCCGCGTACCAGAACCGGTCCGCGCCCGCCTCGGTCGTCCGCTCGGTGCGGCCGCGCGGGCCCGTGGCGATCCCGATCGCCGTCGCGTACGTCCCGACCTGGTCGGCGAGCGTGCGGACCGCCGCGTCCACGCGCAGCCGGACCGGACCGGCGGCCCGCCACGACGGCGACGGGGTGGCCGGCTCCAGCTCCGGCCCGCCGGCGGCCGGCGTGCCCGATCGACGGACCGTGCGGTCGGCGGACCGCCGGAGCGTGGCCGCGCACCGCCGGAGCGCGCCCGCCAGGTCGGGGTCCCCGCTGCCCGGGACGTCCGGCCGGGACGCGAGGGACTCGGCGACGGCGAGCACCTCCTGGGCGGCGGCGGCCGCGTCCCGCCAGGCACGGTCGCGGCGACCGGCCGACGTGGGGCGTGCCGTCACCGGTAGTCGCGGCAGCCGCACCTGGTCGAGCAGTTGCGCGGCCCGGGTGTGCCGGCGCGCCGCGGCTCCGGCCGCGCCCGGCCGTGCGAGGAGCACGTCCGCGAGCGCGTCGAGGTGGTCCGCGAGGCCGGCCGCGGCCGCGGCGAGGCGCTGCGGGAAGGACACCGGCGCCGGGTCCGGCCAGAGCGTCACCTCGGCTAGCGCGACCAGGGCGACGCCCAGGGTGACGCCGGCCAGCCGGGCCGGGAGGGTGTCCGGCTGGTACGGCGGGAAGCAGGCCAGGATGTAGAAGAGCTGGAACGCGTTGGCCAGCCCGACCAGGCGTGGCCCGCCGACGCCCGCGAACGCCACGGCGAACCCGATGACGAGCATCCCGGCGGACGCGGCCGCGGTGCTGACCGCCAGGACCGTGCCGACCGCCACGAGCGCCCAGGCCACCGGTACGGCCGCCAGCAGGGTGCGCGCCCGCACGGCGGCCGGCCCGGGCAACTGGGCGAAACTGCCCGTGGCGACCGTGGCGAACAGCGCGTACGTGGCGAGGGTGACGCTGCCGAGGCCGTAGCGGCAGCCGTAGAAGGTGAGGGACGCGACCACGGTCAGCCGGGCCGCCCGACGGATGAGGCGGTAGCCCGGGTCGCGCCGGCGCAGCCGGTCCCGCAGCTCCCCGCCGGGCCGTCGACGCATGCCCACACCGCTCCCCACCAGGTCTTCCCGGGGGGGCGGGCCGTCTGCTTCCGGGACTCTATCCGGTCGGGGGCGGCGGCGTTTCCCGGTTGGACCGACGAGGGCGTGTCCGCGATCGGGATGTCGCCCGCTGTCCGTGCGCCTAGGCTGCCGGGTAGGCGAGCGGGGGAGCGGCGGATGACGAGGGTGGCGGTGCTCGGGCTCGGCGGCATGGGTGCGCCGATGGCGGCGAACCTCGTCCGGGCCGGCCTGACGACGGTGGTGTGGAACCGGCATCCGGAGGCGGCCCGTGCGCTCGCCGACCGGGGCGCCGAGGTCGCCGTGGACCCGGCCGAGGCGGTACGCGGGGCCGACGTGGCGGTGACCATGGTGACCGACGCGGACGCGGTGCGCGCGATCGCCGTCGACCAGGGCATGCTGGCCGCGCTGCCCGACGGGGCGGTCTGGGCGCAGATGAGCACCATCGGGGTGACCGAGACCGCGCGCCTGGCCGAGCTGGTCGGCGCCGAGCGACCGGAGGTGACCCTCGTGGACGCCCCCGTCGCCGGGAGCCGGGGCCCGGCCGAACAGGGCCGTCTCGTCGTCCTCGCCTCCGGCCCGGAGCAGGTGCGCGACCGGGTGGCGCCCGTCTTCGACGCGGTCGGGCAGCGGACCGTCTGGGTGGGGCCGGTCGGCGCCGGGTCGCGGCTGAAGCTGGTCAACAACCTGCTGCTGGCCTTCGTGAACGAGGGGCTCGCCGCGGCGGTCGCCCTCGGCGACGCGCTGGGCCTGGACCCCGCCACTGTGCAGGGGGCCCTGCGGGGCAGCCCGCTGGTGTCGCCGTGGGCGGCCGAGAAGCTGGACCGGATCGCCGGGGACGACTACACGACGCAGTACTCCCTGGCCCTGGCCCTCAAGGACGTGGACCTCGCGTTGCGCGAGGTGCCGTCCGGCCGGTTCCCGGCCGCCGAGGCCCTGGCCGGCGAGTGGCGACACGCGGTCGAGCAGGGCCTCGGCGATGACGATCTCACGGTCGTGACGCGGGCCCTCGCCCGCTGACCCACCGCCGTCCCGGGATCAGGGGACGGGTTGGGCGGCCTCGGTGGGCGACGGCGGGCGGGCCGGTCGCGTTTCCGTGGCGGCGGCCCAGCCGGTGGTGATCAGAAGGAGCGCCGCCGCGTAGGTGGTCATGACGACGAGGTGCCGGCCGGGGAACTCGCTGCCCGCCGCGCCCACCCCGATCAGCAGGTCGGACACGAGGAAGAGCGCCCCGCCGGCCGCCGCGCGCCGGGACACCCCGGTGGCGGCGGCGGCCATCAGGGACAGCGCCAGGCTGTAGCCGAGCACCGGCAGCCGCAGCGGACCCAGCGCGCCCCAGAGCAGCGCGTTCGCGCCGGCCCAGGCGAGCAGGTAGCCGACCACCGCCGGCACCGGCGGCCGGCGGCGGCGCAGGAAGGCCGTGAGGAACGCGACCTGGGTGACGAGGAAGCACCCCATGCCGGCCAGGAACGCGGCCTGCCCGGACAGGAGCAGGGCCACGTCCCCGGCGGTCGCGAACACGAGCCCGACCGCGACGCCGTCGAGCCGGCGGCGGGCCGTCCAGAGGTACGCCAGCAGCAGCGGCGCCAGCAGCGGCTTGGCCAGCCACTGCGTCGGCGTCGAGTCGAGCGCGACCCCGACCAGCTCGACCAGGGCGACGAGCCCGAACAGGGCCAGCCAGGGGCGCCTCACCGGGCCGGCTGCCAGCCGGGCCGGCCGAAGACGTAGCCGAGCCGGGCGCGCCACGAGGTGGCGTGGCGGACGTCGGACCAGATCGCGGCGAACTCGTGGGTGGCCACCCGCAGCGGGTTGTAGGTCTGGATGTTCTTGGTCAGCCCGTACCGGGCCGGGGCCCGCTCGGGCTCGAAGGAGCCGAAGAGCCGGTCCCAGACGATGAGGATGCCGCCGTAGTTGCGGTCGAGGTACTCGGTGTTCGAGCCGTGGTGCACCCGGTGGTGCGAGGGCGTGTTGAAGATGAGCTCGATCGGCCGCGGCAGCACGCCCACCCGCTCGGTGTGCAGGAAGAACTGGTAGAGCAGGCTGATCGACTGCTGTAGGAAGATCATCCACGGCGGGATGCCGAGCAGCGCCAGGGGCAGCCAGAACGGCAGCGACGTCATCGGCGTCCAGCTCTGCCGCAGTGCCGTGGAGAGGTTGTAGTAGACGCTGGAGTGGTGCACGACGTGGCTGGCCCACAGCACGCGGACCTCGTGGTGCAGCCGGTGGAACCAGTAGTAGGCGACGTCGTCGGCGAAGAAGACGATCACCCAGGTCCACCAGTCGCCGGGGGAGAGGTGCACCGGTGCGACCACCCACAGCGCGGCGTAGACGCCGACGGTCAGCAGCTTCCAGGGGAAGCCGATGATCTGGCTGCCCAGGCCCATGGAGAGGCTGGTGGTGGTGTCGCGCAGCTCGTAGCCGCGTTCCTCGTCGTCGGCGAGGAACCGGTACGAGACCGCCTCGATGATGATGAGCAGCAGGAACGCCGGGACGGCGTAGAGCACGGCGGGAATCATGCTCGGGCTTCCCTTCGGGTGGCGGGGGTGGTGGGGGTGGTGACCGGGGCGGTCAGCAGGGCCCGGGCGTGCCGGGCGGCCGCGGCGCCCTGGCCGGCCGCGATCGCGGCGGCGAGCCGGCGGTGGCCGGCGACGTCGAGCAGCTCGGCGGCCCGGGCGTCCGGGGGGACGTCGCCCACGGCGAAGGTGCCGGCCACCAGGCTGTTGAACGCCAGCAGGTAGGCGGTGTTGCCGCTGCCCCGGACGATCAGCCACCAGATCGCGATGTTGGCCTCGTTCATCCGGTCCAGGTCGGGGGCGAGGGAGCCGTACTCCTCGGCGGCCCGGACCAGCGCGTCGGTGACCTCCGGGTCGCCGCGCTCGGCGCAGAGCCGGGCCGCGTCGATCCCGACGCAGGCCCGCATCTCCAGCATGTCGCGGACCAGGTTCTCGACCGGGAGCACGTCGGCGGAGCGGGCCAGCGAGAGCGCCAGGTCGAGGCCGGCGTGCACCCGCCAGTCGAGCACCCGGGTGGCGCCGCCCTGGCTGACCCGGACCAGGCCGAGTTGCTGGAGCCGGCGCAGCGCCTCGCGGACGGCGTGCCGGTTCACGGCGAACGCGGCGGCCAGCTCCCGCTCCCCGGGCAGCGTCTCCTCCGGCCGGTAGCGGCCGCTGACGATCGCGTCGCGGAGCTGACCGAAGACGTGGTCGGAGACCGAGGCGCGGGGCACGGGAGCGAAGACCATGGGCAGCAGTGTGGTCCCGCACACATCAACACGTCAACTGGTTGGACCAGGTCGGATTCGACCACCCTCCGGTGCCCCCGCGCGCACGCCTCGTATCCTTTCCGCCGGAAGCCCGCGAACTGGAAGGGAGTCGGTGTGAGCGATCGGGTCGAGACGTTGGAGTTCCAGGCCGAGGCCCGTCAGCTGCTCCAGCTGATGGTGCACTCGATCTACTCCAACAAGGACGTCTTCCTGCGCGAACTGATCTCGAACGCCTCCGACGCGCTGGACAAGGTGCGCCTGGAGTCGCTGGTCGACAAGGACCTGCAGGTCGACACCACCGATCTGCACATCGAGATCGAGGTCGACCGGGAGGCCCGCACGCTGACCGTGCGGGACAACGGGATCGGCATGTCCCGCGACGAGGTGGTCGGGGTCATCGGCACCATCGCCAAGTCCGGGACCGCCGAGCTGCTGCGCACGCTGCGCGAGTCGAAGGACGCCGCCGCCTCGCAGGAGCTGATCGGGCAGTTCGGCGTCGGCTTCTACGCCACCTTCATGGTCGCCGACCGGGTGACCCTGCTGACCCGCCGTGCCGGGCAGGCCGGCGGCACCCGGTGGGAGTCCACCGGCACGGGCACCTACTCGGTCGAGAGCGTCGACGACGCCCCGCAGGGCACCTCGGTGACGCTGCACCTCAAGCCGGCCGACGCCGAGGACAACCTGCACGACTACACGGCCGAGTGGACCATCCGCGAGATCGTCAAGCGGTACTCGGACTTCATCGCCTGGCCGATCCGGATGACCGTGGAGAAGCCCGGCGAGGACGGCGCCACCACGCGCGAGGAGCAGACGCTCAACTCGATGAAGGCGCTCTGGGCGCGCGCGAGGGACGAGGTCGACGAGGCCGAGTACAAGGAGTTCTACCGGCACGTCGCTCGCGACTGGGCCGACCCCCTCGAAACCATCCACATGCGCGGCGAGGGCACCTTCGAGTACGAGGCGCTGCTGTTCCTGCCCTCGCACGCCCCGCTCGACCTGTTCTCCCCGCAGGGCCGCCGGGGCGTGCAGCTCTACGTCAAGCGCGTGTTCATCATGGACGACTGCGACGCGCTGATGCCCAACTACCTGCGCTTCGTCAAGGGCGTGGTGGACGCGCACGACCTGTCGCTGAACATCTCCCGGGAGATCCTGCAGCAGGACCGGCAGATCCGCGCCGTGCGCCGCCGTCTGGTGAAGAAGGTCCTCGCCACGCTCAAGGACCTCCCGGCCGAGGCGTACCGGACCTTCTGGGCCGAGTTCGGCGCGGTGGTCAAGGAGGGTCTGCTGGAGGACCCGGACAACACCGAGGCCCTGCTCGACCTGGTCCGCGCGGCCAGCACCCACGACCCGGCCGAGCTGACCACGCTGCGCGACTACGTCGAGCGGATGCGCGACGGCCAGACCGAGATCTACTACGCCACCGGCGAGAACCGGGCCACCATCGAGAACTCCCCGCACCTGGAGGCGTTCCGCGCCAAGGGCTACGAGGTGCTGATCCTCACCGACCCGGTCGACGAGGTGTGGGTCGAGCGCGTCGGCGCGTACGACGGGAAGACCCTGCGCTCGGTCGCCAAGGGCCAGGTCGACCTGGAGACCGACGAGGAGAGGGAGCGGGCCGAGGCCGAGCGGCAGGAGTACGCCGACCTGCTCACCTGGATGAGCGGCGCGCTCGCCGACAGCGTCAAGGAGGTCCGGCTCTCCACCCGACTCACCACCTCACCGGCCTGCGTGGTGGGCGACGCGCACGACATGACGCCCACGCTGGAGAAGATGTACCGGGCCATGGGTCAGGAGGTGCCCCGGGTCAAGCGCATCCTGGAGCTCAACCCGACCCACGCCCTCGTCACCGGGCTGCGCAAGGCGCACGGGCAGGGCGGCGACAGCACCGCGCTGACCGAGACCGCCGAGCTGCTGTACGGCATGGCGCTGCTCGCCGAGGGCGGGGAGCTGGCCGACCCGGCCCGCTTCACCCGGATCCTGGCCGACCGGCTCGCCCGGAACCTGTAGGCCGAGCCGTCCGCCCGCCGGGGCCCGGGAGCCCCGGCCGGCGGCCGGTCCCGGCGCGGGTCAGGGCAGGGCCGGGTAGAGGGCGGCCACGCCGCCGGAGAGGCCGGCGAGGACCTGGCGGGAGGTCTCGTCGGCGATGATCTCGTACCGGTCGGTCTCGATCCCGTCGACGGCGAGCCGGGCGATCTCGGCCGGGTCGGACTTCGGCGCGGTCACCCGCGCGGCCATGTCGGTGTCCATGTAGCCGACGTGCAGGCCGGCCACGCGCACGCCCCGGCCGGCGAGCTGCGCGCGGAGCGCGTTGGTCATCGACCACTCGGCGGCCTTGGCCGCGCCGTAGGCGCCCACCTCGGGGAACGTGATCCAGGACAGGGCGGAGAGGATGTTCAGGACCGTCCCGCCGCCGTTGGCCGCGATCCTCGGGGCGAAGGCGCGCACCACGGACAGCGTGCCGAGGTAGTGGGTCTCCAGCTCCAGGCGGATCTCCGCCAGGTCGCCGTCGAGCAGGTCGGCCCCGGTGCTCACCCCGGCGTTGTTGACCAGCAGGGTGACGTCGCCGGCCAGCTCCGCGGCGGCGGCCACCGAGGCCGGGTCGGTGATGTCGAGCCGCACCGGGGTGGCGCCCGGCAGGTCGACGGTGTCCGGGTTGCGCGCGCCGGCGTAGACGGTGGCGCCGCGGGCCAGCAGCTCGGCGGCCAGGTGCCGGCCGAAGCCCCGGTTGGCCCCGGTGACCAGGGCGGTGCTTCCAGCGATCTTCATGGGTGCTCCTGAGGGTGGGAAGGGTGGGTCGTCAGGACGGCAGCAGGCCGGGCCCGGGCAGCAGGTCCACCTGGTCGGCCGGCACGTCGTGCCCGGCCGCGCAGCGCAGCGCCACGTGCACCGCCGCGCCGCAGTCGTGGTGGGCCAGCCGGACCGACGGCTCCTCGACGGCGTACGTGTCGCCCCACTCGCGCAGGGCGGCGAGCACGGGCAGCAGGTCCCGCCCCTTGGCGGTGAGCACGTACTCGTCGCGGGTGCGCTGCCCGGGCTCCCGGTAGGGCCGCCGGTCGAGCAGCCCGTCGGCGACGAGCTGCTTCAGCCGGGCGGCGGCCACCGGCTCGCTGACGCCGACCCGGCGGGCGAACTCGTCGAAGCGCCGGGTGCCGAACGACGCCTCGCGCAGCAGGAGCAGCGTGGTGCGGTTGCCGACCACGTCGAGCGCGCCGGCGATCGAGCAGTTGGCGGTGGACCAGGAGTCACGCCGCGCGAGGAAGTCCGTCATGGCGGCGACGCTACCCGGCTGACTTAGGAAAACCAAAGCCAGCTATCTCACGCCGGACCCGGGAATAACCACCCTCAGAGCTGGCCGGCGTAGAAGCCGTGCCGGGCGAGGGGCTCGACGATCTCCCGCTCCTCGTACGACAGGTGGGACAGCAGGGTGTCGGTGAGCAGGTCCACGGCCGCCTGGAGCTGGGTGAAGTCGCCCGGCTCGCGGATCAGGTCCACGAGCGCCCGGTCCACGCTCTCCACCACCCCGTGGATCACCACGTGCTCCTCCTCGAGGCGGTCCAGCACCGCCGCCAGCCCCGCGTCGGCGCGACGCAGGTGCGGAAAGATCGAGTTGTCCTCCAGGCCGTGGTGCTGGGTCACCACGGTGCAGTACGCCGCGCAGTAGGCGCCCAGCGTCCAGTTGTTCTGCCGCATGGTCATCTCGTTGAGCACGGCGCGGGCGGCGCCCGGGGCCACCGCGCCGCGCTTGACCTGTTCCAGCAGGTCACGCACCTGCGCGAGCTCCTGGCGCAGGTGGTCGTGCACGTCCACCAGGTGCTGCCCGGCGGCCTGCCCGTGCGGCGTGTAGACGTGCCCGGCCGGTGCGGGCGGCGCGGCCGGCCGGGTGGACTCGTCCCACAGCCGGCGCGCGCTCAGGCGTACCCCCGGGTCGGGGGTGGGGGTGACCGCGAGCGCGGTCGACCCGCCGGCCGCGACGGCGGCCTGCTGCTCCTCGACCGCGTGGGCGCGGCTGCCCGGCGTGGTGCGTTCGGCGGCGACCAGCTCGCGGACCGCGGGCGCCACCTCCTGGGCGAAGAGCTGCACGGCGCGCGGCTCGTCGCTGCCGAGGATGAACGTGGCGACGCCGTGGTCCAGGGCGAGCCCGGCCAGTTCCTCGACCCACTGCTCCGGCGGGCCGTCCAGGAAGCCGCCGGAGGACCGGGCGAAGGTGCCGGTGACGTTGAGCAGCCGGCGCACCGCGCCCGGCTCCCGCCCGGCCTCCGCGGCGGCCTCGTCGATCACCGCGTTCAACGCCGGCAGCTCCGCCGGCCCCTTCGCCAGGTACGCCAGCGACGGCAGCCAGCCGTCCGCCAGGCGACCGACGAGCCGCAGCATCCGCGGCTTGTACGCGCCGACCCAGATCCGCACGGGGTGGGCCGGAGCCGGCCCGCGCTTCGCACCGACCACCCGGTAGTGCTCGCCCTCGACCCGGACCATGCCGCGCCGTTCGGTGTCCCAGACCTCGCGGATCACCCGGATCGCCTCGTCGAGGGCGTCCACGGCCGCGCCCGGCGAGAGTCGCCGGCCGCCGACCGCCTCGATCGCCTCCCAGAAGGCGCCCGCGCCGAGCCCCAGCTCCACCCGGCCGCCGGTGAGCAGGTCCAGGCTGGCCACGCTGCGGGCCAGCACCACGGGTTGGCGCAGTGGAAGGTTGAGCACGTTGCCCGCGAGGGTGATGCGACTGGTGGCCGCGGCCACGAAGGACATGAGCGTCCAGGTGTCCAGGAACCCGGGCTGGTACGGGTGGTCCTGGAAGGTCACCAGGTCCAGGCCGGCCTGCTCGCACAGCTTGGCCCGGGCCACCACCTGCTCCGGCCGCCCGGCGCTCGGGGTGAGGAAGCCGCCGAAGGCCAGCTCGTGTCCGTGGTCGCTCATGCCTCGCCGCCTCGTGCCGATCTTGCGCGAACCTGCCCACGGTAGCCCTCCGCGTTGCCCGGCGGCGGGGGAACCCACCGGCTCCGGGATCGCGACGCGCACCGCGGCCACTCGCCACGGTGGACCCGGAGCCGCTCGGCCGTCCTCTTCGGCCGGAACGCGGAAAAGTCGCTGTGAGCTGGGAAAACTCGCCCACGGCCGGGCCGCTACGACAGATTCGACGGTTCCGCAAGCCGAGAGACGGGGCGGTCGCTCGGCCGGGTGAAGAACTTCACAAGAAGTGGGCGATCGGCACAAACCGTTCCTAACGTCGAGTCCGTTCGCGATCGCGGACACCACGGGCCGGCAACGCCTAATCCCGCCGCCGGCCCGGTGGTACCTGGACCTCAGGCGGGAGCGGGGGACCCATACGTTCCTCGGTGCACGACACCTCGGGGTGAAGCCGCCTGCGGCGGCCGGGCTCCTCGGCCCGAACCCGACAGCTCACCTCGTCGGCGTGGAGGAAACCCACATGGCAACTGAACACGTCGCCCGTCATCGACGGGTCGCGCGGCGCCGCACCGCCGTCGGGGCTCTCGTCGTCGGCGCCGCCACCGGCGCCGCCGCCTTCCTCGGCCCCGCCGCCCCGGCCAGCGCCGCCGGCGTCAACTGGGACGCCGTCGCCCAGTGCGAGTCCGGCGGCAACTGGCACATCAACACCGGCAACGGCTACTACGGCGGGCTCCAGTTCACCCGGAGCACCTGGAACGGCTACGGCGGCCAGAAGTACGCCAGCCGGGCCGACCTGGCCAGCCGCGGCGAGCAGATCGCCATCGCCGAGAAGGTCCTCGACGGACAGGGCATCGGCGCCTGGCCGGTGTGCGGCAAGAAGGGCGGCTCGACCAAGAGGTACTCGGCCAGCGACTCGGGCTCGAAGAAGGCCGCGACGAGGAAGGCCACGACGAAGAAGGCCACGACGAAGAAGGCCACCTCGGAGCGGTCGTCGCGGGGCGACCGGCCGGCCGCCCACGGCGGGCGGCGCACCACGCCGAGCGCCGGTGGCGCCGGCGGCTACCTGGTCCGGCCCGGGGACACCCTCTCCGGAATCGCCGACGCGAAGGACGTCGCCGGCGGTTGGCGCGCCCTCTACGAGCGCAACAGGGGCGTGGTCGGCAACGACCCGGGTCTGATCTTCCCGGGCCAGCGACTGCGCCTGCGCTGAGCCCCACCGGATCCGGCCCGCGGGCCGGTCCACCGCACCACGAACGCCCGGCCGGGGTCCCCGGCCGGGCGTTCCACGTCGGGGCCGGTTGCTATCGTCACGGTGCTCGGAAAGACGTGAAGAAAGCGCGGATATGACCAACGACTCGTTCTCCGCGGCCGCGAGCCTCGACGAGCTGCTGACCAGGACGCAACAGGCGCTGTCCGCCATGCGGTCCCGGGCCGTCGAGCACTCCGACGGCGCGCCGGCCCAGCTGCTCCGCGCCGAGGGCGGTGCGGCCGGCGGCCGGGTCCGCGCCGTCGCGGTCCAGGGTGGCCGGCTGGAGTCCCTCACCGTCGACCCGGAGCTGGCCGGGGAGCCCCTGGAGACCCTGTGCGGGCACCTCGTGGTGGCCGTGAACGCCGCGCTCACCGAGCTGGACGCGCGGGTCAGCGCCTCGGCCCGGGCGGACGTGGACGCCCTCGCCGCGCGGCTCGGCGGCCTGCCGGAGCAGTCCGCGCGGGACATGGAGCGGTTCAGCCGCGCGATGGAGGGCGTCGCGGCCCGGATCCGCCGCGACGGCGCCGCCGGCCCGCGCGCGACCCACCCGGCCTGACCGCGGCCGCGATCGACCGGCCCCGTCCCGCGGCGGAGACGACGAAGCGGCCGGCCGTCGGGAGGACGACGGCCGGCCGCTCCGGTGTGCTCAGCTCAGGGTGAGCGAGGTGTCGTCGACGACGAAGGAGGTCTGCAGGGAGCTGTCCTCCACGCCGCTGAACGAGATGGTGGCGGTGGTGCCGGCCAGCGACGAGACGTCGAAGGACCGCTGCACGTAGCCGGTGGCCTTGTTGAGGTTGGAGTAGGTGGCCAGCGTGGTGCTGCCCGCCTTCACGGTCAGCTTGTCGTAGGCGGTGGTCGTGGTCGACTCCGCGCTGTCGATGTGCAGCCAGAAGCTCAACGTCGCCCGGCAGCCGGCGGGGATCGACACCGACTGGGTGAGGGTGTCGGTGTGCGTCGAGCCGTAGCCGTCGAGCCAGGCCTTGTACGAGCCGCCGTGCGCGGCCTGGGCGGTGTCGTTCGTGATGACGCCGGAGCTGGCGCTCCAGCTCACGTTGCCCGACTCGAAGCCGGGGTTGGCCAGCTTCTGGCCGGTGCAGCTGCCCGACGGCGGGGTGGTCGTGGCGGTCGGCGTCGGGGTGCTGCCCGTGCACGTGGCCTCACCGGTCTGCGCCGGCACGCTGATCGCGGTCCAGGCGGCCTTGACCGCGTTGAACTCGGTGCAGCTGGTCGGGTAGAGGTTCTTCGCGGCCTGCAGCGTCCAGACCCGGTACTTCAGGTACGACGAGGACGAGGTCTTCAGCAGCATCGCGTTGTACATGATCTTCATGGCCTTCTGGATGCCCAGGCCGGTGACGCTGCTGCCGTTGCAGGTGGAGCTGGCCGGCTGGCCGTTGGTCGGGCTGCTGCCGTTGGCCAGCAGGTAGAACCAGTGGTTGCCGGGGCCGGCCGCGGCGTGCACCTCGGTGCCCGGGATGCTGCTGGAGTAGCAGTTCGGGTCGCCGAGCGCCGACGGGTTGTACATGTTGCGGATCGGGCCGCTGCCCACCAGGTTGACCTTCTCGCCGACCAGGAAGTCGGGAGCGTCGTAGCTGGACGGCTCGTTGGCGAACCACTCGGTGGCCGCGCCGAAGGTGTCGGCGACGAACTCCTGCGTGCCGCCGCCGGAGATGCCGCCCGGCGTGTGGTCGTCGATGCCGTGGCCGATCTCGTGGGCCACCACGTCGAGCGAGCCGATCCACTGGCCCGAGGTGTTCTTGCCGATCTGGACCTGGCTGCCGTCGTAGTAGGCGTTCTGGTCGTTCAGGCCCACCCGGATCGGCCAGTAGCCGCCGTTGCCGTCGGCGCCGTTGCGGCCCAGCCACTGCGCGAGCATCTTGTGCTCGGTCTGCGCGGCGAACAGCGCGTCGACGCAGCCGGTCTCCCTGTTGGTGGCGGTGCCGTTGCCCCAGACGTCGTCGGAGCCGCTGAACGTCGTGTTGTTCGCGGCGTCCTGGCAGCTCAGGTTGGTGACGGTCGGGTCCTTCATGGAGTACGTGCCGCCCGACTGCGTGGTGTTCAAGGTCAGCGGGTTGGGCCCGTTCCACGCCCCGGTGCCGGTGCCGTGCACGACGTGCTCCTGCGTGCGCAGCACCGCGCCGGTGACGGCGTCGACGTCGACCGTGAGCCGGCTCGGGCCCTCGGCGCCGGTGCCCCGCACCGTGGTCTCCCAGGCCAGCGCCGGCCGGGCGCCGAGGGTGTAGACGACCAGGTTGGTGCCCTCGACGGTGGTGACCGTCTTGAGCTGGGCGCGGGCGGTCTTCGTCGCGGCGGCCGAGGTCAGCTTCGGCGTGGTGGCGAGACTGCCGATGGCCTGCTGCTGGGCGACGGAGGCGTACTTCAGGTTGCCGGCCGTGTCGGTGGCCAGCACGAAGTCACCGCCGACCACCGGCAGGCCCTTGTAGGTGCGCTCGTAGGGCACGTACTGGGTGCCCTCGGAGGAGATGACCGCCTTCTGCACGAACGCGTCGTCCGAGCTGGCGTGGAGGTAGGCGGGCCGGTCGGCGACCAGCGCTCGCGCCGAGTCGGCGGCGATCGCGCGGGCCTGGGCGGCGTCGGGTGCGGCGGGGCCGGGCGGCGCGGCCTGCACGGCCGCGGCGGTGCCGGCGGCGAGCAGACCGGCCGCCGCCGCGCCGGAGAGCGCGACGAGGCGAGGTGAGAGCTTCAAGGGGGTTCGCTCCTGTTCCTAGGCGCGCCGCACGGAGCCCGGTGGGGACGGGCGGCGCGGTGTGGTGAGGCGGGGTGACGGCCGTTCTCCGAGGCTGCCGGCGTGGCCCCGGTTCGACAGATCGACCGTCGTGAGTCGCCGGGGGTCGGCGACTCGCTGGGGGCACAATCACACGGGCCCGGGCCGGGATCAATGGGTGACCCGGGCAACCGACGCCGGGCGGTCGCCGCGCCGTCGCCGGGAATTCAGGAACCCATGATCTTCAATATGCTCTGATCAGGCCGAATGTTGTCCTCGACGGACGGCGGCCGGTCGGATCTGCGCCGATTGCCGCTCCGTGCAGGTGGCGCGCATTACCCCTCGGTCGAGCCGCCGATCGTCCCGCCCCGTCCGGCCGGCATCCCGGTGCCGGACGGCTCGCGGATGATCACCCGTTCGGTCGCCTCCCGGTCGGGCCGTCGTGCGACAGGCGTAGGAGCGGGCGACGACCATCTGCCACAGGTGTCCGAAGACGTGGACGTGCGTCGATCCGTAGGTTCGGGGCGACCGTCGCGGCGGCGTGTCCCCTGTGCGCGCCGCCCGCTCGGCGGACGGCGCGGGGAGGAGGAGCACGCGGATGCGAAGCGGAAGACATGCCTGGCGGGCCTCGGTGGTGGCCCTGGCGATCGCGGTCACCGGCCTGCCGGCGACCGGCGCGCTGGCCCGGCCGGGCGCGAACGAGCGCCCCCGGCTCGTGGTCGAGGACGGCGTCACCCAACCGGTGTTCGGCTACGCCGATGCCGTCCGGGAACGGATCTTCGTCACCTCGGACGTGGACACCGACGGCGACGGCGCCCGCGACGTCGTGGCCATGGACATCATCCGGCCTCGGGCCAGCGAGAACGGCCTCAAGGTGCCGGTGGTGATGGACGCCAGCCCGTACTACTCGACGGTCTGCCGGGGCAACGAGAGCGAGTGCAAGGCCGACGTCGACGGCGACGGGCTGAACGACACGTGGCCGCTGTTCTACGACAACTACTTCGTGCCGCGCGGCTACGCGGTGGTCCTGCTCGACATGATCGGCACGAACAACTCGACCGGCTGCCCGGTGACCGGCGGCCGGGCCGACAACATCAGCGCGCCCACCGCCATCGACTGGCTCAACGGGCGCAGGGCGGGCGTCGACGCCGCCGGCCGGACGGTCGTGGCGGACTGGCACAACGGCCGGACCGGCATGATCGGCAAGTCGTACGACGGCACGCTGGCCAACGCCGCCGCGGCCAGCGGCGTACCCGGGCTGACCACGATCGTGCCCATCTCGGCCATCTCCAGCTGGTACGACTACTCCCGGAGCAACGGCCTCGTCACCCGGGCGAACAACTACTCGGGCAGCCTCGCGAACACGGTCACCAACCCGGCCCGCCGGGCCTACTGCGCGCCGGTGCGGACCGCCCTCGGGGAGGGCGGCGACGACGTCACCGGTGACTACAACGACTTCTGGGCGGAGCGGGACTACGTGCCGCACGCCGACCGGGTCCGGGCCAGCGTCTTCGTGGTGCACGGCATCAACGACGACAACGTCCGGCCGGACCACTTCAGCAAGTGGTGGGCCGCGCTGGGCGAGCAGGGCGTGCCCCGCAAGCTGTGGCTGACCGGCACCGGCCACGTCGACCCGTTCGACTTCCGGCGGAGCGCCTGGGTGGACACCCTGCACCGCTGGTTCGACAACTGGCTCCAGGGCCTCGACAACGGGATCATGCGAGAGCCAACCGTCGACATCGAGCGTTCCCCGGACGTCTGGGAGACCGCGCGTGCCTGGCCGCTGCCGGACGCCCGGCCGACCCAGGTGTTCCTCCGCGCGCCGGCGGACGGGAACGTCGGTGGGCTCGCCCTCCGCTCCGGCCCCGGCAACGCGTCGGCGACCTTCCAGGACACCCCGACCATGACGGCCGCCAACGCCGTCCGGCACCCGTCGGACCCGGCGGCCAACACCGACAACCGCCTGGTGTTCCTCTCCGGGCCGCTGGCGGCGCCGCTGCACCTCTCGGGCACCCCGGTCGTGAAGATCAACGCCACCGTCGACGGGGAGGACACCAGCTTCGCCGGACTCCTCGTCGACTACGGCACCCGCCCCCGGTTCAGCACCAGCGGCGACGGCATCCGGACGCTGACCGAGGAGGACTGCTGGGGCGCGACGGCGACCTGGGGCGGCTTCACCGAGGACGCCTGCTACCGGAAGACGGAGAAGACCGTCGCGACCAACCCGCAGGAACTGGTCACCAAGGGGATCATCGACGGCCTCAACCTCGACTCCCGGTCGGTGTCGACGCCGCTGGTGCCCGGGCGGAAGACCGCGGTCGACCTGAACCTGCTCCCCGAGGACTACGTCTTCGCCGCCGGTCACCAGATCGGCGTGGTCCTGCTCGGCTCGTACTCCGGCTACAGCAGCCGGGCCAGGCAGAACCGGGCCCACATCACCGTCCACTTCGATCGCAGCCGGATCACCCTGCCGGTGGTCGGCGGCCGGGCCGCCGCGGCGGCCGCCGGTCTGTAGGAGAGTCCGGGGCGGGGCGCCGACGACGTCGCCCCGCCCCGGCTACCGGGCCGGCTGGTACCGGCCCGTGAGCCGGCCCAGCTTCAGCGCCAGGTGCAGGCAGAGCCGCTCGTTGCCGTCCTTCAGGTCGGTCCCGGCGAGCAGCTCCACCCGTTGCAGCCGGTAGTACAGCGTCGTCCGGTGCAGGCGCAGCCGCTCGGCGGTGGCGTGGGCGTTGCCGGCCAGGTCCAGGTACGCCTCCAGGGTCTCCAGCAGCACCTGGTGCGCCTCGTCGCCGAGCAGCCGGCCCAGCCCCGGGTGCACCCGCGCGACGTCCAGGTGCCCGGCGTCCACCCCGGACAGCAGCCGGTAGATGCCCAGGTCGGCCCAGGGCACCACCGGGCCGAGGACGGGCAGTTGCAGGCCGACCCGGGCCGCCTGGAACGCCTCCTCGTAGGACAGCAGGCTGTCGTACAGCCGGGGCCGGCCGTCGCCGACCCCGAGCACCGTACGGCTCACCGACGCCAGCCCCCGGGTCGCCGCCCGCAGGGCCTGGTCGAGGTGCGCGGCCGCGTCCTCCGCCGCCACCCGGCCGGTGGCCCGGCCGCCGCACAGCAGCAGCACCCCGTGGTCGTGCCGGACCAGGTGCAGGGTCTCGCGGGAACCCACCCACTGCCGGGTGGCGACCAGCGCGTGCTCCAGGGCGACCCGGGCCGCGTCGTCGAGCACCTCGTCCCGGGCCACCGCGAGCTGGGCGACAAGCGCCGTGACCTGGCCGTCGCGGGCCACCACGCCGTCGGTCAGCAGCGACCGGACGGCCTCCCGGCGGGCCTCCGGGGACTCGACCAGCAGCGTCCTTGTCGCCTCCGCCTCCCGCTGCGAGGTCAGCTCGCCGAGCAGGTTCTCCCGGTAGAGGGCGAGCGACAGGTCGGGCATCGCCTCGGTCACCACCGAGATGTCCTCGTCGCTCATCCCGTCGGCCGCGTCGATGAACCAGACGAAGCCCAGCAGCAGGTCCTGGTGCCGGATCGGCACGCAGACCCGGGGGAGCAGGTCCAGGTCGGGGCGGGCCGGGGTACGCACGGGCTGCCGGGCCTCCATGATGCCGATCTCCCGGGCCCAGGCGATCACCTCGGGCGTGGTGTGCCGGCGCAGGATCGAACTGCGGCGCACCCCGTCGATCACCCCGGTGTGTTCGCTGTAGACGACGACGCGCTGGCGCCGGTCCTCGATGAGGGCCGGACGCTTCACCCGCGCCGCGACCCGATCGACGATGCGTTGCAGCTCCATGCGCATGCGCTTCCCCCGGACCGGCCCGGGTCCCGGCGGGGTCCCCGCACGGCGCGGGCCGGACGTGTGCTGGTAGGACCCTCGGCCTACCTTCCGATGATGTTGGCGGGCGCGCAATACCCCGCGACAGCCGTACCTCCCGGGGCGGCGGGGTTCCGGCATCTGTCGGAAGACCGCCGGCCGACACGCCCCTAACGTGTGCGGGGCCGGGTCCCGCCGAGAAGGGAACACCGTCGTGGCCGCAACCAGGCCCTGGCAGGGTGTCGTCGTCGCCCTCCCCACGCCGTTCCGGAACGACCTCTCCGTCGACTACGACCGGCTCCAGGAGCACGTGCGCTGGCTCGGCGACGCCGGCTGCCGGGGCGTGACCCCGTGCGGCCCGCTGGGGGAGTACCCGGCACTGTCCGAGGGGGAGCGCGCCGACGCGGTCCGCGCCGCCGTGGAGGCCGCGCCGCCCGGCTGCGCGGTGCTGCCGGCCGTCGGGGGGTACGGCAGCCGGCAGGCGCGCCACTGGGCCGAGCAGGCGCGGGCCGCCGGGGCGCAGGCGGTGCTCGCCCCGCCGCCGGTCGGCTACCCGGGCGGCCCCGCCGAGGTGGTCGCCCACTACCGCGAGGTGGCCGCCGTCGGGCTGCCGGTGGTGGTGTGCCGCGATCCGGCCGAGACCACCCTGGACCTCACGCCGGACCTGCTGGCCCGGGTCGCCGAGACCGACGGCGTGGTGGCGGTACGGGAGGACGACGTCCGCCGGCTGCACCGGATCCGGGACCTCTGCCCGCACCTGGACGTGCTGGCCGGCGCCGACGACGTGCTGCTGGAGCTGACCGTGTGCGGCGCCACCGGGTGGCTCGCCCGCTGCCCCAACGCCCTGCCCCGGCTCTGCCTGCGCCTGCACCGGCTCTGCGCGGCCCGGGACCTGGCCGCCGCGCTGCCGCTCTACGCCCGGTTGCACCCCCTGCTCGGCTGGGGCGCCCGGACCGAGGCGGTGCAGGCGGTGAAGCTGGCCATGGGCCTGGCCGGCCGGTACGGCGGCCCGTGCCGGCCGCCGCGCGGCGCGCTGCCGCCCGAGCTGGAGGAGCGGCTGTGCCGCGACCTGCGGCGGGCCGAGCGGGCCGCCGCCGGTCCGGTGCCCGCGGCGTGACCGTCCTGCACGTGTCGGAAGTCGCCGGGCCACCTGCCGACATCTGCACGGTGACCGCCGCGCCGGCCGGCTCCTAGGGTCAGATCGGGCGTGATCAATGCGGACGGGTGAGCGCCCCCTGAGCACCCCGCCCCCTCCGCCCGGACCTGAGAGGTGACTCCATGCGCCTTCTGCTCACCAGGCGTGCGGCGTGGCGCTCGGTGCTGGCCGCCGCCGTCACGACCGTCCTGGTCGCGACCGGCTCCGCCGGCCCGGCCGCCGCCGCACCGGACGGCCCGCCGGGCGGGCCCGCCCCGTTCCAGCCGCTCGACCCCCAGCGCTGGCAGAACCCGGACACGATGACCTGGGACGACTACCGGCAGGTGCCGGGCCGCGACTGGTCCGACCCGACGGTGCGCGGGTCGGTCCGCAACTTCAAGATCGCGCTGGTCACGCTGGACTACGTGGACCAGCCGTTCGTCATCACCCAGCCGGCCGGCTCGACGGTCTTCGGCAACCCGCAGGCGACCGCCGCGAACGTGCCCCGCAACCAGGTCGCGTCGTTCTACACCGACTTCCTCAACAAGCCGGGCGACCTGAACCGGGGGCACACCCTGCACGAGTACTGGATGCAGGACTCCAACGGCCGGTACGGGGTGGACCTCAGCGGCTTCGGCCCGTACGAGATGCCGGCGAAGTCCTACCAGTACGGCATCGACAACGGCTTCAACCCCGGGGCCTGCCCGGCCGGGGAGACCTGCGCCAAGAACATCCGCACCGACGGGCTGGGCGCCTGGCGCGCGGCGGTCGGCGACGCCGTGGCCGACAGCTTCGAGCTGGTCTTCATCCTCTCGGCCGGCCAGGACGAGTCGTCCACCTGGCAGGAGTTCGGCCAGATGATGTTCCAGACCAAGGAGGACGTGCCGGACGCGTGGGGCCCGCCGGACCCCGCCCTGCCCAACTACGCGAAGACCCGGTACGTCGAGTGGACGTCCTGGAAGGCGGCCGCCACCATCTGGCCGAACGCCGGCGGCGGCTCGTCCACCCAGGCGGAGAGCTCCGGCCAGGGCGTGTACGCCCACGAGCTGAGCCACCTGCTGAGCATCGGCGACAACTACAACAACCCGTACGGCACACCGTTGCGCCGCGCGTACACCGGCATCTGGAGCATGATGTCGCGCGGGTCGTTCAACGGGCCGGGCGGGCCGCACACCCGCTGGCAGATCCCGCCGGTCAACGGCGGCTCGATGGGGTCGCTGCACATGCTGAGGGACAAGCTGAAGATCGGGCTGCTCGGTGAGGAGCACGTGCTGCGGCTGTCCCGGGAGGGCCTGGCCACGTCGGGGATGGTGGTCGCCGACGTGACCGCCCGCGCCGTGGACGCCGGCCCGGGCGGGCTGACCGGTCTCAACATCGCGATGAACGCCGACCGCGCGCCGGCGTGCAGCGTCACCACCGACCCGCTCTGCGACGGCGGCCGGTACAACAACTACACCGTCGAGGTCGTCGACCGGCTGGGCGCGGACTCGTTCACCCCGGACAACGGCGTGCTGATCAGCAAGACCAAGAACACCGACAGCGCGCCGTTCGTGTGGGTGGTCGACGCCAACCCGCAGGACATCGACATGGTCGACTTCTACCAGCCGAACGGCACCCCGCAGAAGATCACCATGGGTGACTACCGGCAGCTGTCCGACGCGCTGTTCCACGCCGGGGCCAACTCGGGCAGCGAGTACGAGTACGTGGACGAGGCCAACCGGCTGCACTTCTACGTGCTCAACCTGCGCCGGGACGACGACGGGGTGCTGTCGTACACGGTGGCCGTGCGGTCGCTGGACGGCGCCGGGCCGAGCGTGCACGGGGTGGCGCTGTCCAAGGGCCACCTGGTGACCCACGGCAAGCCCACCGGCAAGGGCGCCACCTGCACGTTCGACCTGACCAACACCGGGACGTACGTGGCCGGCGGGCAGCCGCACCCGGAGGACGCCGGGGCGTACCTGCGCTCCGACGTCTACCGGCTCTCGGCGACGGTCGCGGGCCAGGGCTGGCGGGTGGAGCTGCCGAACGAGCTGGCCACGGCCGAGTTCGGGGCCAGCACCCCGGTGGCCGTCTCGGTCGGCGCCGGCTCCGGCGCGGCCGCGACCACCCTGGTGACGCTCACCGCCACCTCGGAGAGCGACCCGAGCAGGACGGTGACCAGCCAGTGCCGGGTCGAGCGGCCCCGCGCGCAGCTCGGCTGACCCCGTCCGGGGCGGTGCGGCCCGCGTGCCGCACCGCCCCGGGCACCACCCCCGAACGCCCAGGAGGACAGATGCGGCGCCTGCTGGCAGCGCTCGTGCTGCCGTCGCTGCTCACCGGCGCGCTGGCCGCGTGCGGTGACGCCGAGGAGGCCCGGAAGGCGATGACCGTGCGGGTGCTCGTCCGGGACATCAACATCCGGCCGGCGGGCGTCGAGTGCGCCGGCACCGGCCCCTACACGCACTTCCACAACCGGGCCCCGTTCCAGGTGGTCGACATCGGCGGCCGGACGCTCGCCGAGGGGTCGCTGTCCCCGGGCCGGTCGGTGGCGACCTTCGCCGAGGACCTGGAGGTGACGCGCGTGCCGACGTACTGCGAGTTCGCCGTGCCGGTCGACCTGGCCGCGCGGGACGCCTACCGGCTGGTCGTGGACGGCCACCCGCCGGTCGACCTCACCCCGAACGACAGCGAGGGACCGGCGCTGGTCGCGGTGGTGCCGTCGTGACCCGGGGGTACGCCGTCCGGCTGGCCGCCGTCGCGCTGGCGGCGGCGCTCGCGGCGACCGGCTGCTCCGGCGGTGACGAGGCGCACGCCCCGCCCGCGCCGGTGGCCGGTGGGGCCGCGGCGCTGCCCGGCCCGGCGCCGGCGGACCTGGCGCTGCGGCCGGCGCCGTCCGGGGCGCCCGGCGCGCCGGCCGTCACCGGCGCGCTCACCGACGGCAGCCCGGTCGCCCTCGCCGAGCTGTGGGCCGACCGTCCGGTCGTGCTGGTCTTCTTCGCCTCCTGGTGCACGCTCTGCGCCGACCGGCAGGCCGCCCTGAGCGAGCTGGCCCGCCGCCACTCCGACGAGGTCGTCCTCGTCGGGGTGGCCGCCGAGGACAAGCCCGAGGACGTCCAGCGCTACCTGCGGGAGCACCGGGTCGGGTACCCGGTCGTGCTCGACGCCGACGGCACGATCTGGCGGTCGTACGCGGTCCGCGAACCTCCGGCCGTGGTGGTCGTCGCCAAGGGCGGCGCGCTGCTGCGCGGCTGGCCGGGCGGGGTGGACGCGGCCACCCTCGACACCGAGCTGCGGAGGCTCGTGCTGGCGCGCTGACCGGCGGGTCAGTCCCGCCCGCCGTCCGCGTGGGGCACCACCAGCTCGGGCGGTTCCTGCGCCATCGGTTCCTCCTCCGCTCAGCGGGCCAGCCAGGCCGCCGCGTCGGCGCCCCACCGCGTCGGCGGGCTCGCCCAGTCCGGCCGGCCGCCGGGCAGCGTGACCGGCGGCAGCGCGTACCGGAGGCGGCCCGCGGGGGCGTCCCGCTCGGCGCACCAGGGGTCGGGGTCCGGCGGGGCGGCGGCGGTGACCGGCCCGGCCGGCAGGTCGTGTCGCAGCCACCGGGCGGTACCCGCCAGCGACAGGTCGGCGGTCCAGGCGCCCCCCTCGTGGGCGCGCCGCGCCAGCGCCCGGAGCACCGCCGCGGCGAGCAGGTAGCCGGTGCCGTGGTCGAGCGCCTGGGCGGGCAGCACACCCGGTGCGCCGTCCGGCCGCCGCTCGAGCACGGCGATGCCGGCGGCGGCCTGCACGAGGCTGTCGAAGCCGCGCCGCCCGGCCCACGGACCCGTGCCGCCCCACGCGGACAGCCGCGCCACCACCAGGTCGGGGCGGTGCCGGCGCAGCGCCTCCGGCGAGAGGCCCCACCGCTCCAGTGCCCCCGGCCGGTAGCCGGTGACCACCACGTCGGCGTCGGCCAGCAGCCCCGCGAAGCGGGCCTGGTCGGCGTCCCGGCCCAGGTCGAGCAGGGTGGAGCGCTTGCCGGCGTCGGTGTCCAGGTGCTGGGGCTCCAGCTCCGGCAGGCCGGGGGAGTCGACGCGCAGCACGTCGGCGCCGAGCAGGGCGAGGAACCGGGTGGCCACCGGGCCGGCGATCACCCGGGTCAGGTCGAGCACGCGTACCCCGGCGGCCGGGAGCCCGGGCGGCGCGGGTGGCGCCGGTCGGGCCGCCGCCGGAGCGTCGGCGCGCAGCCGGACCAGGGGCTCCGCCGCGACGGCCGCGGCCTGCGGGTGGGCGTCCCACTCCGCCGGTGTGCGGGCGGCGACGGCGAGCCCGCCGGCCGCGGTGACGCGCTCCTCGACCTCGACGGCCGGCCGGGCGCCGAGCCGGTCGCCCACCGCCGCCGCCAGGGCCTCGTCGTCGGGGCGCTCCGGGTTCAGGTCGAGCGCGGCCAGCAGCCGCCGCCGGTGGTGCGGGTAGTTCGCGTGGGTACGCACCCAGCCGTCGGCGGTGGGCCAGTACCGGGACAGCGGGGCGAAGCCGTCGAACGACCGCCCGTCCACCCGCAGGTGCCGCTCGCTGGTGAAGGAGACCGCCACGGCGCGGCTGTCCACGGCCAGCGGGTCGGCGGACGAGGCCCCCCGGGCGCGGGCCAGCTCCAGCGCGGCCAGCCCGGCCGCGGCGACGCACGCGACGGCCAGGTCGGTCACCGGCAGCCGGGCCGGCAGCACCCCGTCCGGGCCGGCCGGCCGCACCGCCGCCACGGCGGCCGGGTCCCCGCCCAGCGCCGCCCAGGCCGACCGGATCGCCGCCGTCGTCGTCGGGTTCACCACCGGTCGATCATCGCACCGCCGGCGGCGGCCCGACGCTCACCGGGGTTTCCGGGTCTTCGACGGCGTCAGGCTCGGCAGCGGGCTGAGCGAGGGGGAGATGGTCGGCAGCGAGGTCGGCCGCCGGCTGGGGCTGGGGCTCGGGCGCGACGGCGTGGCGCTCGGCGTCGGCCGGGCGGACGGGGTGGGCGAGGACGTGGCCGGCGGCGGCGTCGGGGTGGTGGTCTCCGGGGCGTCGTCCGGGAACGCCGGTTCGGCGAACCGGTACTTGTCCGGGTCGAGCTTCAACGCCGCCGTGGCGTCGGCCATGAACTGCCGCCAGATCGGCCCCGGCCCGGTGGAGCCGTAGACCTCGTAGCTGCCGCCGGTCGTCCGGAGCGGCTTGCCGTCGGTGGTGCCCAGCCAGACCGCGGAGGCGAGCGCCCCGGTCCAGCCGACCATCCACGTGTGCACGTTCTGGGTGGTGCTCTGCCCGGCCTGCCAGGTGCCGGTCTTGCCGGCGGTGTCCCAGCCGTTGTCGAGCTTGGCCGCCCGGACCCGGCGCAGCGTCCAGTCGAGCTGGTTGATCGCCTCCTGGTCGAGGCCCAGGTCGGTCTGCTTGAGCTGCTCGCCCCACACCTTCTCGTCGCCCTTGGTGACCGACCGGACGAAGTGCGCCTCGGCGCGCTTGCCGCCGGCCGCGAAGGTGGCCATCCCGTTGGCGTGGTCCTGCACGCTGATGCCGTACTGGCCGATGCCGACCTCGGTGGAGAACCGCCGGGCCACCTCGTCGGCCGGCTCGGTGCGCAGGTCCACCCGCTGGGGCTGCGGGTTGCCCTTGACGGTCTCCCACATCGACTCGACGCCGGCCCGCTTCGCCATGTCGATGACCTTGGCGGTGCCGAGCTTCTCGGTCAGCTCGAAGTAGGTGACGTTCAGCGACGCGACGGTCGCCTCCCAGAGCGCGCAGTTCGGCTGGCAGGGCGCGTGCTCGGCGTTGCGGATGGGGCCGGCCGGGTTGCCCTTGGTCCGCCCCGACTCGGGGAACTCCTTGGTGTCCGGCGAGTCGAACCGCTGCTTCACCGAGATGCCGTCCTCGACGGCGGCGGCCAGGTCGTACACCTTGAACGAGGAGCCCGGCGGGTGCTGGCCGAAACCGCGGGCCTGGCCGTTCTCGTCGGTGTACCAGCCGGCGTAGTCGGCGCCGGAGCCCTTGTCGCCGCCGTAGTAGCCGAGCACCCGGCCGGTGCCCGGCTCCACCGCGACGAGCGCGGCCTGCCAGTTCTTCGGCTGGCCGCGGACCGCCTCCGGTGCGGTGTCCCGGCGGATGTCGGCGGCGGCCTCCGCGGCGTCCTGCACCCGCTTGTCGATGGTGGTGACGATCTTGTAGCCGCCGTCCCGGATCACCTCGTCGGGCTGGCCGCGGAACGGCTCGGTCTGCCGCAGCTCGCTGAGCACGTGGTTGACCACCAGGCCGGTGGGGCGGTCCAGCCCGGAGCGGCCCGCGTTGGGGTCGATGGGCCGCACCGAGTCCGGGTACGCCAGGTTCGCCGCCTGCTCCGAGGTGAGGTACCCGAGCTTCACCATGCCGTCGCGGATGTAGTTCCAGCGGTCGATCGAGTTCTGCTTCGCCGTGGCATTTCGTTGCGGGTCGTAGCCGGGGGAGCCCTCGGGGTCGGCCGGGTCCGCCTCCGGCTGCTTCACCATCGCGCACAGCACCATGGCCTCGGCCTGGGTGAGCTGCTGCTGCGGCGGGGCGTCCCGGCGCACCGTCTTGCCGAAGAAGGTCTGCGCGGCCGCCTCGATCCCGTACGCGCCCCGCCCGAACGGGACGGTGTTCAGGTAGAAGCCGAGGATCTCCTCCTTGCTGTACGTGTCGTCCAGCTTCCACGCGATGACCGCCTCGCGCAGCTTCCGCGAGTAGGTGACCCCGCGCAGGTCGGCGGCGACCCGCGCGTACTGCTGGGTGAGGGTGGAGGCGCCCTGCCGCTGCCCGCCGGTGACGTTCGCCCAGGCCGCCCGGAGCACGCCCTTGAAGTCGACGCCCTTGTTCCTCCAGAAGGTCCGGTCCTCGGCCGCCACGATGGCCTGCTTGGCCGAGTCGTTCATCTGGTCGTACGGGACGATGGTGCGGTTCTCCGCGCCCAGCTTCGCCATCGGCGTGCGCCCGTCGGCGTAGTAGACGGTGGTCGACTCCGGGAGCTTGAGGTCGGTGGGGGTCGGCACGCTGTCGAAGTAGTAGCCGCCGGCCATCAGGCCGGAGCCCGCCAGCAGCGCGAACACCGCCAGGAAGATCAGCAGGCGGTTCCGCCGGCGCCGCCGACCCGGAGTGGGGGTCGTGGAGCCGTCGGCGTCGTGGTCACCGGTTGGACGCATCCGCACCCGATACCCTCCGTCTGCTCGGCCGAATCGTGTTCCTGCCCGGCTCGCAGGCTAGCCGAGCTGCGACGACGGCACCGGCCTCCGGCGTTCTTTCCCGCGGCGGCTGCCGCGCCGCACCACCGGGAGACATTGACAGCCGCGGCTGCGCCGGGCAGGCTCTGACGAGCTGCGGGAACGCTCCCATCACCCGTTCCCCCGTCCCTTCAGGAGCAATGACGTGGCCCTGACTCCCTTCCGGCGGCGCGCCCTGACGGCTGTCGCCGCCGTTGCCGCGACCCTCGCCGCCGCGGTGCCCTTCTCACCCGCGCCCGCCGGCGCCGAAATCCGCGACGGCGTGCGGTTCTACACGCCCCGACCGGACCACGGGGCGGTGGCCCAGATCGCCCGGCTGACCGCCGCCGGGCATTACCAGCAGGCCGCCGCGCTGCGCACCATGATCCGTACGCCCCAGGCGGTCTGGGTGACCGGCGGTTCCGCCGCCACGGTCACCCGGACGGTCAACGCCGAGGTGCGCCGGGCGGCCGGCAAGAAATCCGTGCCCGTGCTCGTGGCGTACAACATCCCGTTCCGCGACTGCGCGCAGTACTCGGCCGGCGGCGCCACCTCGGTGACCGAGTACGAGCAGTGGATCGACGCGTTCGCCCGGGGCATCGGCGGCCACGAGGTGGCCGTCATGCTGGAGCCGGACGGCCTGGGCATCATCCCCTGGTACACCACGATCAACGGCAGCCAGGACTGGTGCCGCCCCGCCGAGGCGGACCCGGCGACGGCCGCCGCCGACCGGTTCGCCATGCTCAACTACGCCGTCGACAAGCTCGGCGCCCTGCCCCGCACCAGCGTCTACCTCGACGGCACGCACAGCGCCTGGCTCGGCGTCGGCGACGCCGCCGACCGGCTGGTCAAGGCCGGCGTCGGCCGGGCCGACGGCTTCTTCCTCAACGTCTCCAACTACGAGACCACCGAGCGTCAGCTCAAGTACGGCAACTGGATCGCCAAGTGCGTCCACTACGGCACGGCGGGTCCCGAGTGGGCGCGCGGCCACTTCGAGTGGTGCGCCAGCCAGTACTTCCCGGCCGACCCGGCCGACTTCAGCACCTGGGTCCGCACCGACGAGTGGTACGCCGAGAACGTCGGCGACGTGCCGGCCGACCGGCTCGCCCACTTCGTGGTGGACACCAGCCGCAACGGACAGGGGCCGTGGACCGCGCCGGCCGGGGTGACCTGGCCGGACCCGCAGACCTGGTGCAACCCGCCGGACCGGGGGCTGGGCCTGCGCCCCACCACGGCCACCGGTGACCCGCTCGCGGACGCGTTCCTCTGGGTGAAGACGCCCGGCCAGTCCGACGGGCAGTGCGACCGGGGCACCGGCACCGGACGGGACCCGGCGCGCGGCGGCATGGCCGACCCGCCCGCCGGCGCCTGGTTCGCCGAGCAGGCCCTCGAACTGGTGCGGTACGCCAACCCGCCGCTGCGCTGAACCGACCCGGGCCGGGGTGGTCGACCGCCCCGGCCCGGATCCTGCTCAGCGCAGGGCCCACCCGGCGGCCCGGCCGTTGCGGGTCCTGCTGATCCGGCGCGTCGGCCAGCGGCCGTTACCGCCGGACCGGTCGGCCGAGAACGGCGAGAGCCGCCACATCGGGTGGGTGGTGGTGTCGCCCGGTCCCGTGAAGGCCTCCCGGTCGGCGTAGCCGTGCTGCCGGAACAGGTCCCGGTCGGTCTCGGTGAACACCTCCGCGTACGTCGGCAGGCTCAGCGTGTCCATCCAGCGCTGCGCCCCGACGAGCACCGCGGCGGCCCGGCGGGCGGCCGTCGGGCCGGGCGCGGCCAGCAACGCGAGGTGGTTGTGCGCCTCGGCCGGTCGCCGGACGGCGAGCGCCTCGTCGAGCTGGAGGAAGCGCTCCTCGTCCGGGCCGGCGGCCGCGGCGAGGCGGTCTGCGTACCGGTTCGGCGCCGGGATCGGCCGGTAGCGGTGGAACCAGACGGTCGCCGCCGAGCCGTCCCGGAGCAGGAACGCGTCGCCGAAGAGCATCGCGTGTTCGGTCCAGATCCGGGCCACGGCGGCCAGGACGGCGGTGCGGCGTTGCGTGTCGGGGACGAGCCACGCGGCGAGAGCGGTCGGGGAGAGGGCCTCGGCGACGAGATCGGCGATGCGGCCGATGTCGCACCACCGGGCCCGGACGACGGGTGTGGCTGTGCTCATGAAGGACTCCTGGTCACCATGGGTGATCGGGTATGTGGGAGGGCGCCGGGAGCGGTCGTCGTCCGGCGCCGTGGCCGTGAGCGGCCGTGCAGCGTGTGGCAGGAGGAAGCCGGTTGCGGTGCGCGGCGGCGGCCGCCACCGCGGGCCGGTCAGGCGGGCCGGGTGCCCGGGCGGGGCGAGCGCGACGCCGGCGGCGGGCCGTCGGACGGGCCGCCGCGGTGCCCGACCAGGGCCGGCGGGGCCCAGGGGTTGGGGTCGGTGACGGCCGGCGCACCGTGGGCGCCGCCCGACGATCCGACCGCACCGCTGCCCGCCGGTGTGGCCGGTGCGGCCGGCGTGGCCGGGACCGGGTCCCGGTCGGAGCGACCGGGCTGCGGCCGGGAGGACGGGCCGGAACCGCCGTCGTGGGGCCGCGCGGCACCGACGGTGTCCGACGGTCGGTCGCTGGTGGTCGCCGGGCGCGCGTCCGGCCCCGCGGTGTGGCCGGTGGCGTCGGACGGAGCCCTCGGGGCGTCGGCGGGCCGGTCCGGCGCCGGGCGGTCGGCGGGGCCGCCGGTGGGCGGTGGCGACGTGCCGGGCGGGGTCGTCGCGGGTGGCGGCGTGGTCTCCGGGCCGGTGGGCGGGTCCAGCAGGTCGGTCACCGGGGTCAGTGGCCTCAGGGCCGGGCCCAGAGGCCGGCGCACCGGCTCCAGGGCGCGCCACACCGGGGAGAGGACCGGGGCGAGCGGCCGGGTCACCGGCGCGAGCACGCCGGCCACCGGGGCGAGCACGCCGTGACGCAGCGGGTCGGTGACCGGCCGCAGCGTGCCGGCGACGGGCGCGAGCACGGAGTCCCGCAGCGGGTCGGTGACCGGCCGCAGCGCCCCGGTCAGCGGGTCGAGCACCCCCGCGCGGACCGGACCGAGGGCCGTGTCGAGCCGACCCCCGCCGCCCGCCCGCCGGTCCGGCCCGCTCGGGCCGCGCCGGGGGTCCGCCGGTCGCCGCGCGTCGTCGCGGGCCGCCGGAGCGGGGTGCCGGCCGGCCGGGCGGGCGCCCGGGGCGGGCCGGCGGTCGGTGTCCGACGCGGGCCGGGTGGCGGGAGCGGGGCGGCGGCCCTCCGGCCGGGTGGCCGCCCCCTGGCCGGCCGTCCCGTCGGCCCGGTCGCCGGACGCGGCCCGGCCGGCCGGATCGGGTCGGTCGCCGGTCACGGGCGCCGGCTCGGCGGTGGCGTCGTCGGAGGGCGGCGTCACCACGTCGAGGACCGGGCTCAGCGTGTCGGTGAGCAGGTCGACGACGGCGGTGAGCGGAGCCGCGGGCGGGCGTTCGGCAGCCTGCGCGGCGGTGCCCGTGGCGACCTCGTGGACGCCCCAGGCCGCCGCGACCCCGCCGAGCAGCAGGCCGACGCGCAGCACCACCCGCGTCAGCCGTCCGCCGCGTCGAGTCATCCCGGGCATCCCTCCGACCACCGGTCGGCGCCGGCGATCACCGCCCGCACTCTACCGAACGAGGTCGGTCGATCACAGCATGCTGCTGATCGAAATCGGGCGCGTCGCAACGGCCGGCAGGAGTGGGAGATCGGCCGGCGGGGTACCGAGGGCTGTCATGACCACGCGCGCCGCTGACCACCCCGCCACCGACACCGGCACGCCGCCCACCGGCGTCGTCGCGGTCGTCGCCCACCGGAAGAAGACCTTCGGTGGCGGCCTCGACGAGCTGCGCGCCGGGCTGGTCGCCGCCGGGGTCGGGCGGCTCCTCTGGTACGAGGTGCCGAAGAGCCGCAAGGCGCCGAAGAAGGTCCGCAAGGCGCTCGACAAGGGCGCCGAGCTGATCCTGGTCTGGGGCGGCGACGGCATGGTGCAGCGGTGCGCCGACAGCCTCGCCGGATCGGACGTGCCGATGGGCATCCTGCCCGCCGGCACCGCCAACCTCTTCGCCACCAACCTCGGCATCCCCGCCGACCTGCCCGAGGCGCTCCGCGTCGCCCTGCACGGCCGGCGGCGCGAGCTGGACCTGGGCCGGCTCAACGGGGAGCACTTCGCGGTGATGGCCGGCGCCGGTTTCGACGGCGACCTGATCCGCGACGCCGACCGCCAGCTCAAGGGCCGGCTCGGGCGGATCGCGTACGTCTGGACCGGGCTGCGGCACGTCCGCGGCGAGTGCGTCCGGACGCGGATCACGGTCGACGGCGCCGACTGGTTCGACGGCGACGCGAGCTGCGTGCTCTTCGGCAACGTCGGCACGATCACCGGCGGCATCCCCGCCTTCGACGACGCCCGGCCCGACGACGGCGCGCTGGAGATCGGCGTCTCCACCGCCAGCGGTGCCGTGGACTGGGCCCGCACGCTCGGCCGGATGGCCGCCGGCCGGTCCGACGAGTCGCCGTTCCTGCGCATCACCCGGGGGCGGAAGGTGCGCGTCCGGTTCGCCGAGCCGAAGACGTACGAGCTGGACGGGGGTGCGCGGGGCACGGCGAAGCGGTTGAAGGTGAAGGTGGTCCCGGGCGCGCTGACCGTCTGCTGCCCCGACCCGCCCGCCTGACCCCGCCCCGCGTCGCCACGACGCCCACCGGCAGGATGCGGGCATGGACGACGACGTGCGCCGCTACCTCGACGAGCTGGTCGGGCGGGCCCGGGCCGTGCTCGGTGACGACCTGGTCGGCGCGTACGCGGCCGGCTCGGTGGGGCTGGGCGTCTACCAGCCGGGACGCAGCGACGTGGACGTGGCCCTCGTGGTCGCCCGGCCGGTCGACGGGCCGGCGAAGCGGGCGCTGGTGGACCGGCTGCGGCACGAGGCGGTGCCCTGCCCGGCGCGGGGCCTGGAGCTGGTGGTCTACCGGCGGGACGTGGCCGGTTCCGGCACCCCCGAGCCGGGCTTCGAGGTCGAGCTGAACACCGGCGCCACCATGCCCTTCCGCGCCACCTACGACCCGGCCGACCGGCCCGCCGCCGACGGGCGGTTCTGGTACGCGCTGGACCGCAGCATCCTGCGCCAGTCGGGGCTGGCCCTGTTCGGCCCGCCCGCCGCCGAGGTCTTCGCCGACCCGGGCCCGGCCGAGCTGCGGGGGCTGCTGGTCGAGGCGCTGCGCTGGTGGCTGGCACTGCCCACCCCGCCCGGCGACGCCCCCGCCCCCGGCGCCGAGGACGCGGTGCTCGGTGCCTGCCGCGCGCTGGTCCGCTGCCGCGACGGTGTCTGGCTGGGCAAGGTGGACGCCGGGCGGCGGGTCGCGGCCGACGACGCGGACGCCGAGCTGATCCGCCGGTCGATCGCGGCCCGCCGGAATGGGCCCCCGCCGGCCGGACCCGAGGCCCGCGCCTTCCAGCAACGGATGCTGGACCGGATCGCCGCTACGCATTGACGCAGGTCGTCGGCTTACTGTAAACAAGGCGTACTGATCAGTCGGGGAGGTCCCCATGCGACGCTCGGTACTCCTGGCCGCGTTCCTGCTCGTCCTCACCGCCACGGGCCCGGCCGTGGCCGCGCCGCCGCCCGCGCCGCTGGCCGCCACGCCGGTCCAGGTCTACGGCGCCTGGCACTGCGGCAACGACTTCTGCACCTGGGGCACCGCCCGCACGGTCGCCCAGTTCGACAGCCAGAACCACTGGCTCATCGACCGCGGCGACGGCCGTCCCTCGGTCAACCTGGTGGTGCTGAGCTTCGTCAACCCGCTCGACCTGCTGCGCCAGACCACCGACGCCACCACCCTGGACGGGGTGCCGCGTGGCATGACCAGCGAGATCGTGCAGTACTTCACGGCCCGCGGCATCCGGGTGATGCTCTCGATCGGTGGCATCACCTACACCGACGACTGGGACGCCGCGCTCGCCGAGAACCCCACCCTGCTCGGGCAGCGGGCCGCCGCGGCGGCCACCCGGCTCGGCGTCGGCATCGAGATCGACTACGAGCAGAACACCGGCCCCGACCTGGCCGGCCTCCAGTCCTTCATCGACGCCTACCGGGCGGTCCACCCCTACGACGCCACCGGCGCCCGCCCGCCGGCCCGGCTCACCATCGACGTGGCCGCCGGCGACCGCTGGCTGATCGACCTCAACCGCAAGGCCACCACCGACTGGCTGCGCACCGACGTCCCGGTGCTCGACTACGCCAACGCCATGGTCACCGCCCGGCCCGCCTCGGCCGGCACCGCCCAGGCGGACTGGCAGGAGCACGTCGACGGCAAGTCGCAGTACAGCCCACCGGTGCCCCCGCTCGCCCCGGCCAAGTTCACCGGCGCGGTCTACCTGGCCTACGGCGGCAAGCCGCTGCCCGAGTGCGTCAACTACGCCAACTCGGTGCAGAAGGCCGCCGCCCCGTACGTGCAGAGCGTCGCCCCGCACGGCGCGGGGAGCACGGCCGGGATGCTCGGTTTCATGTTCTGGGCGGCCGAGCGGCCCGCCACCCGGGGTATCGGCACCGTCCCGCCGAACACCTGCGAGGGCGGCGCGGGCGCCGGGGCGACCGCGCTCGCCGTGCCGGTGCCGATGCCGGCGCTGCGGCAGAGCTGACCGGACCCGTCACCAGCGCCCGGGGCGCGCCAGGACCGCCGTCGGACCGGGCGTACGTGCCGTGGCGCGTGCGCACCGTCCGCGGGTCGCGCAGGTGCGTGAACGGGATGCGAGTGCGGCACTCTCCCACCGGACACGCGAAGACCCGCACCGGCCGGGTGCCGGTGCGGGTCTTCCCGGGCCGGCCGACGGCCGGCGGGTGGACTCAGTAGACGGTCACGCCGTACGCGCTCGCCGCCTCGGTGACCGGCTGGAAGAAGGTGGTGCCGCCGCTGCGGCAGTCACCGCTGCCGCCGGAGGTGATGCCCAGCGCCTTGGTGCCGTCGTAGAGCGGGCCGCCCGAGTCGCCCGGCTCGGCGCAGACGGTGGTCTGGATCATGCCCCGGACCGTGCCGCCGCCCTGGTAGCGGACGGTCACGTTCAACGCGGTCACCGTGCCGCTGTGGGTGCCGGTGGTCGAGCCGGTGCGCTTGACCGACTCGCCGACGAAGGCGTTCGCGGCGGTGTAGCCGCCCGGGTGGCTGAGCGCGGTGTTGTCGTAGCGGACCAGGGCGTAGTCGTTGCCGGGGAAGCTGGAGCTGATGGTCGGGCCGATGAGCGTCTTGAGGCCGGAGTCGGTGTACCAGGTCTTCGCGACGTTGCCGCAGTGCCCGGCGGTGAGGAAGTAGTAGACGTTCGACTTCACCACGTTGAAGCCGAGCGAGCAGCGGTAGCCGCCGCCGTAGATGGCGTTGCCCGCGGACAGCAGCGGGCGGAAGGTGCCCCGGGCCCGGTCGACCCGGATCGCGCCCGCCGCGGCCCCGGCGCTCTTCTTGACCGCCGCGACCTCGGCGGCGGACACGCTGTCGTCGGCGGTCACCACGACGCGGCCCGCTTCCAGGCGCCAGGCGATGCCCTGCACGCCGGAGGCGGTGACGGCGGCGTCGACCCGGGCCAGCTGGTCGGCGGTGAAGCTCGGCGCGGCGGCCGAGGCGGCGCCCGGTACGGCGAAGGCGCTGGCGGCCACGAGGCCGACGGTCGCGGCGAGCAGGGGGGTGAATCGGCTTCGGCGGATTCTCACGGTCTTCTCCCTGACGGTGAAGGCCGCCGGTTGCGTCGGCGTCCATGCCGTGTCGACGGGGTCTGCTCGGGGTGTGACCTCGACGAACGCTGTGCGGCGAGTATCTACCTGGGTCGATGGGGACGCAAGGGGTCGGCGGCGCGTCGTCCGATGCTGACTAGGGTGGGCTCGGGGAGGTGCGGCGAGCATGGTGGAGCTGAGCGGCGACGCGCGGGCCGGACTGGAGGCGGTGGTGCCCGGCGGGGTGGCCACCCGGGCGGCGGACCGGCTCCGGCTGGCCCACGACGCGTCGCACTACCTGCTGCACCCGAGCGCGGTGGTCACGCCGGCCGACGCCGACCAGGTCGCCGCCCTGCTGCGGCACAGCCGCCGCACCGGCACCCCGCTGACGTTCCGTTCCGGCGGCACCAGCCTCAGCGGCCAGGCGGTCACCGACCGGCTGCTCGTCGACACCCGGCGGCACTTCCGCGACCTCGACGTCCTCGACGACGGCCGGCGGGTGCGGGTGCAGCCCGGGGTGGTGCTGCGGCAGGTCAACGCCCGCCTCGCCCCGTACGGCCGCAAGCTCGGCCCGGACCCGGCCAGCGAGTCCGCCTGCACCGTCGGCGGGGTGGTCGCCAACAACTCCAGCGGGATGACCTGCGGCACCGAGTTCAACACCTACCGGACGCTGGAGTCGCTGCTGCTGGTGCTGCCCAGCGGCACCGTGCTCGACACCGGCGCCGCGGACGCCGACGCCCGGCTGCGCGCCGCCGAACCGGACCTGCACGCCGGCCTGCTGCGGCTGCGCGACCGGGTCCGCGGCAACCCCGACTCGGTGCGCCGGATCCGCGCCCAGTACGCCATGAAGAACACCATGGGGTACGGGGTGAACGCCTTCCTCGACCACGACGACCCCGCGGACCTGCTCACCCGGCTGGTGGTGGGCAGCGAGGGCACCCTCGCCTTCGTGGCGGCGGCGACCTTCCGCACCGTACCCGTGCACCGGCACGCCGCGACCGGCCTGCTGGTCTTCGACACCCTGGCCGCGGCGATGGCCGCCATGCCGGCGCTGGTGGCCGCCGGGCCGGCGGCGATCGAGCTGCTCGACGCGGCCGCCCTGCGCGTCGCCCAGGGCGACCCGAGGGCGGACGCCGCGCTGCGCGGCCTGGCCGTGCGCGACCACGCGGCGCTGCTTGTCGAGTGGCAGGAGTCCGACCCGGAGGCGCTGGCCGAGCGCGTCGCCGCCGCCCGGCCCGTGCTGGCCGACCTGCCGCTGACCACCCCGGCCCGGCTCAGCGGCGAGGCCGCCGCCCGCGCCGCGCTCTGGCACATCCGCAAGGGCCTGTACGCGGCGGTGGCCGGCGCCCGCCCGTCCGGCACCACCGCGCTGCTGGAGGACATCGCCGTCCCGGTCGAGGCCCTCGCCGACACCTGCGCCGCGCTCGCCGGCCTCTTCGACCGGCACCGGTACGAGGAGAGCGTCATCTTCGGCCACGCCAAGGACGGCAACCTGCACTTCATGCTGAACGAGCGGTTCGCGGTCGGGGTGGCCCCGGACCGCTACGCCGACTTCACCGAGGAGATGGTCGACCTGGTGCTCGGCCACGGCGGCACGCTCAAGGCCGAGCACGGCACCGGCCGGGTGATGGCCCCCTACGTGCGCCGCCAGTTCGGCGACGAGCTGTACGCGGTGATGCGCGAGGTCAAGACGCTCTGCGACCCGGACGGCGTGCTGAACCCGGGTGTGCTGCTCAGCGACGACCCGCAGATCCACATGCGGCACCTGAAGACCGTGCCGACCGTGGAGGAGGAGGTGGACCGCTGCGTCGAGTGCGGCTACTGCGAGCCGGTCTGCCCGAGCCGCGACCTCACCACCACCCCCCGGCAGCGGATCGTGCTGCGCCGGGAGATCGCCGCCGCCCGCGCCGCCGGCGACCCGGCCCTGGCCGGGGAACTGGAGGACGCCTACGACTACGACGCGGTGGACACCTGCGCCGTGGACGGCATGTGCGCCACCGCCTGCCCGGTCCTCATCAACACCGGCGACCTCGTGAAGCGGCTGCGGGCCGACCGCAACGGCGGGGCCGCGCAGGCCGGCTGGCGGGGCGCCGCTCGCCGCTGGGGCGCCACCACCCGGGGCATGGCCCGCGGGCTGGACCTGGCCGGCGCGCTGCCGCCCGCGCTGCCCGAGGCGGCCACCCGGGCCGCCCGCGCGGTCCTCGGCGCCGAACGGGTCCCGCAGTGGCAGCGTGACCTGCCCCGGGGTGGCCGGACGCGCCGGCCCCACCCGGTCGGCGAGCCGGACGCCGTCTTCGTGCCGTCCTGCCTCGGCACGCTGTTCGCCCCGGCCGAGGGCGGCTCCGGCGTGGCCGCCGCCCTGCTCACCCTCGCCGACCGGGCCGGCGTACGCCTGCTCGTGCCCGACGGGATCGCGAGCATGTGCTGCGGCACCCCCTGGTCGTCCAAGGGCCTCACGGCCGGCTACGAGGCGGTACGCGACCGGGTGCCGCCGGCGCTGCGCGCGGCCAGCCGCGACGGCGCGCTGCCGGTGGTCAGCGACGCCGCCTCCTGCACCGAGGGCTTCACGAAGCTGCTCGCCGGGGCCGGCGACCTGCGGGTGGTCGACGCCGTCGGGTACGCGGCCGGCGAGCTGCTGCCCCGGCTCACCGTGCGCCGCCGGCTCGGCTCCCTGGCGCTGCACCCGACCTGCTCGTCGACCCGGCTCGGGCTGGACGACGCGCTGCTCACCGTGGCGTCGGCGATCGCCGACGAGGTGGTGGTGCCGGAGGGTTGGCAGTGCTGCGGCTTCGCGGGTGACCGGGGGCTGCTGCACCCGGAGCTGACCGCGTCGGCCACCCGCGCCGAGGCCGCCGCCGTCACCACCCGCGCGTTCGACGGGTACGCCTCGGTGAACCGCACCTGCGAGATCGGCATGGCCCGGGCCACCGGGCAGCCCTACCGCCACCTGCTCGAACTGCTGGCCGACGCGACCGCCTGACCGGGGCGGGTAGCATCCCGCGACGTGCTGCGTAGTTGGTGGATGGCCGGCGTGATGCTGGTGGTCGGGGTGCTCGTCGCGGTCGGCGCGGAGACCCGGGCGCTGGCCGTCGTCGAGTTCCTGGTCTTCGCTGTGCTGACGGTGCTCTTCTCGCCGCTGGCGTTCCCGCGGTCGCTGACCGCCGCCGAGGCGCGGGAGCGCAGCGCGCGCGACGGGCGGCCGGTGGTCTACTGGCGGCCCGGCTGCCGCTACTGCCTGCGCCTGCGCCTGCGGCTGGGTCACCGCGCCGGGCGGGCGTACTGGGTGAACATCTGGCGCGACCCCGACGGGGCGGCGGCGGTCCGGGCGGTCACCGGCGGAGATGAGACGGTCCCGACCGTGGTGCTGCCCGGCGAGGCCGTGGTGAACCCGGAGCCGGCCTGGCTGCGCGAACGCCTGCCGGCCTGACGGAGGGCCGCGTCCAGGTGGTGTGACCTCGCCGGGCGGGCGGAGACGACCCGCGGCCGGAGGGCAGACTGGTGCCGTGGACGGGATGCGGGAACTGCTCGGGGTGGACGTGCCGGTGGTGGCGGCGCCGATGGCCGGTGGGCCGACCACCACGGGGCTGGCGACGGCGGTGGGCGCGGCCGGAGCGTTCGCGTTCCTGGCCGCCGGCTACAAGACGCCCGAGGCGGTGGCGGCCGAGGTCACCGAGCTGCGCGCAGCCGGCCGGCCGTTCGGGCTGAACGTCTTCGCGCCCACCCCGGTGCCGGTGGCGGAGGCGGAGTTCCGCCGCTACGCGACCCGGATCGCCGCCGAGGGCACGCCCTACGGCCTCGACCTGGCGGCCGCCGCGCGCACCGAGGACGATGACCACTGGGCGGCGAAACTCGACCTGCTGCGCGCCGAGCCGGTGCCGGTGGTCAGCTTCACCTTCGGCCTGCCGCCGGCGCCCGTGGTCCGGGACCTGCGGCGGGCCGGCACCCGGGTGCTGGTCACGGTGACCGACCCGGCCGAGGCGGCGGCCGCGGCCGACCTCGGGGTGGACGGGCTGGTCGCGCAGAGCGGCGCCGCCGGCGGGCACCTGGGCACCTTCACCCCGGACGCCCCACCGCCGCCGCGCCCGCTGCCCGAGCTGGTCGCACTGGTCGCCGGCCGGACCGGGTTGCCCGTGCTCGGCGCGGGCGGGATCGGCGGTCCCGGTGACGTCCGGGCCGCCCTCGCCGCCGGCGCCACCGGCGTGCTGGCCGGCACGCTGCTGCTGCGGGCCGACGAGGCCGGCACCGGCCGGACCCACCGGGACGCGCTGGCCGACCCGCTGCGGGACCGGACGGTGGTCACCCGCGCCTTCACCGGCCGCCCGGCCCGCGGGCTGCGCAACGACTTCATCGACCGGCACGAGGCGGCCGCCCCGCTCGGCTACCCGGCGCTGCATCACCTCACCCGGCCGCTGCGCGTCGCCGCCGCCGGGGCGGGGGACGCCGACCGGCTGCACCTATGGGCCGGCACGGGCTGGCGCGGCGCCCGGGACGCCCCGGTCGCCGACATCCTCGCGGACCTGACCCGCACCCGCTGACCAGCCCGCCCGTCACCCGCCCCGCCCGCGGCCTGCGCCGCGCTGCTTCGCCGCCTCCCGCCGCGCCCGACACCGGCGGTCCCGCGTCCGCCGGGTCCGGGACGGGTGGTGGTGGCGGCGTCGATCTCCGGGCGGGGAGGGTGCGGACGGGTCTACGGTGCGAGAGAGAGGGGGCCGGGTGCCGTCGGCGGGGGAGGTGGGTGCGATGTCCGCAGCGCCGTCGGCGCGACCGCTGTCCGGTCGGGTCGCCGTGGTCACCGGCGCGGCGCGCGGCATCGGCCGGGCCGCCGCCGTGGCGCTCGCCGAGGCCGGCGCGGAGGTCGCCGGGGTCGACGTGGCCGGGCCCGTGAGCCCGATCCTCGACTTCCCGCCGGCGAGCCCCGAGGACCTGGCCGAGACCGGCCGGCGGGTCACCGCAGCCGGGGCGCGCTGGTCCGCGCACGTCGCCGACCAGCGGGACATCGGGGCGGTACGCACGGCGGCCGCGGCGGTCGAGCGCGAGCACGGCGGCGTCGACGTGCTGTTCGCCAACGCCGGCATCCAGGCGTTCAAGCCCCTGCTGAACATGGCCGACCCGGACTGGCACGACCAGATCGACGTCAACCTCACCGGCACCGCCAACGTGCTGCGGGTCTTCGCCCCGCTGTTGGTCCGCCGCGGCGGCGGGCGGATCGTCGTCACGTCCTCCACCCAGGGGCACCACGGCACGACGAACGGTGCGGCCTACTCGGCGTCGAAGTGGGGGCTCATCGGGCTGGTCAAGTCGGCGGCGCTGGAACTGGGAGCACACGGGATCACGGTGAACGCGGTGATCCCCGGCCTGGTCGACACCGCCCTGACCCGCCACCCGGACCGTTACGCGCAGGCCATCGTCGAGGGCGGGAAGACGCCGTCCGGGGACCCGGCCACCGACGAGCGGAGCGCGGTCGAGGCGCTGCGGGCGAAGACCCCGCTGGGCGTGCCGTGGGTGCAGCCGGAGGACGTCGCGCCGCTGGTGGTGTTCCTCGCCTCGGACGGCGCGCGGATGGTCAGCGGCACCTCGTTCGCCGCCACGGCCGGCGACAGCGCCCACGTGACGGCCTGACCGGCCGGCGCGGCCGGGAGCCGCCGGGCAGCGGCTCCCGACCACGATGCGGTCAGCCGGCGACGAGGGCCAGGTAGCGCTCGGCGGCGTCCGGGGTCAGGAACCAGTCCCGGAAGTCGTTCGGGTCGCCGAAGCCGTTGGCGAACCGCCGGGCCACCACCGGGTTGCCGGCGGCGGCCCCGAGCACCTGCTGCACGTGCGGCGGCAACGGTTGCAGCATGGCGTTCGTCCAGCCCGTGACGGCCTCGCCGGTCCCGGCCCAGAAACGTTCGAAGGTCCGCGTCATCCAGTCCCGGTCGAAGGGCCGGTCGCCGTGCTCCAGGATCGACCCCAGGTACGCGTACGCGCACTTGGCGGCCGTGTTGCTGCCCTGGCCGGTGATCGGGTCGTTGGCCACCACCACGTCGGCCATGCCCAGCACCAGCCCGCCCGAGGGCAGCTCCGCCACCGGGTGGCGCACGGTCGGCGTGTAGCGCCCGGACAGGGTGGCCCGCCCGTCGGTCAGCTCCACGTCGGCGCACCGCTCGTAGATCCACGGCGTGTAGCGGCGGGCCAGGTCCAGGGTGAGCTTCAGGTGCTCGGCCGGGTCGCGCCGCTCGGTCCACAGGTCCAGCGGCCCGCCGGGCACCGCCTCCCAGAACAGGATCTCGCAGGGTCCGGAGTGGGTCAGGGCGGGGATGACGAACAGCTCACCCAGCCCGGGCACGGCGTTGAAGCTGACGTGCGGCACCGGCAGCAGCGGGTCGGGGGTCATCCCGTGCACGTACGCCACGGCCAGCCCACGCTGCGGCGCGTCGTACACCGAGCGGGCCGGGTCGCGGTCGAAGACGCCGACCAGGTCGCCCTTGCCGGCGGCCACCACGGTCAGGTCGTAGCGGCCGAGCCGGGCCAGGCCGTCCAGGTCGCTGGTGGTCACCGTCTGGTAGAGCACCGTCCCGCCGCGCTGCTCGAACAGCCCCAGCCAGTCGGCCATCTTGATCCGCTGGTCGGTGCTCTGCGCCGGCTCGTCGAGCGGGCCGACGATGCGCAGCGCCCGCTCGCCGGGCGGCGCGGAGAGCGACACGTGCAGCCCCTCGATCCGCGGCGCGCGGTCCTGCCACAGATCCAGCCCGTAGCGGCGTTCGGTGGCGAGCGCGGGACCGAACATGGCCTGGGTGCTCATCACCCAACCCCGCCGGATCTCGTCGGGCGTCCGGGCCGACATCACCGTGACGTCGTACCCCTCGGCCTGCAGGCTCAGGGCGAGCTGGAGCCCGGACTGTCCGGCCCCGACGATCAGGATTCTGCGCATGGTTCCTCCAGGGGTTGGGCTATCGCGCCGCGAGCGCGCCGGCGGCGGGCCGGGGGGTGCGGGACATGGCGTGTTCCACGACCGTGAGCAGCGCCCGCGCCACCGACGACGGGTCGCGGGCGTCGCAGGCGGTCAGGGGTACGTGGGCCGGCAGCGCGAGCGCGGCGCGGACGTCCTCGAGCGGGTGGTGCAGCACCCCGTCGAAAAGGTTCACGCAGACCACGAAGGGCACGTCGCTGTCCTGCTCGAAGTAGTTGACCGCCGGGAACGAGGCACCCAGGTCGCGGGTGTCGGCGAGCACCAGCGCGCCGACCGCGCCGCGGCACAGGTCGTCCCACATGGGCCAGAACCGGGGCTGGCCGGGTGTGCCGAACAGGTAGAGCACCAGGTCGGGTCCGATGGTGAGCCGCCCGAAGTCCATGGCCACGGTGGTGGTCGTCTTGTCGATGCCGGGGTCCAGCCGGTCGACGGTCTCGCTGGCCGCCGTCATCCACGCCTCGGTGTTGATCGGCGGGATCTCCGAGATGGACCCGACGCAGGTGGTCTTGCCGACCCCGAAGCCGCCGGCGATGACGATCTTCGCCGAGGTCAGCAGCGGGCTGTCAGGCAAGTTCGCGGAGGCCATCGCGCAGTCTCTCCAGGAGGCGGAAGTCGACGTTGTGGTGGTCGTTGTGCACCAGCAGCCGGTCGGTGGCGGCCAGGTCGTCGACGACGACCCGGGTGACCCCCAGCGAGATGCCGCACACCGCGGAGAGTTCGGCCACCGAGCGGGCCGCCCGGCGGGCCTGCTCGTAGAGCGAGCGGGCCTCGGGCAGCAGCCCGGCGGCGAACACGGCGTCGTAGTAGGGCACCGACACCAGGGTGTGCACCAGCAGCGGCTGCCGGGTGCGGGTGCGGCCGGCGGTCAGCACGTACGGCCGGACCTTCCAGTACCTCATCTGCATGGTCGTCGTCCTCCGGCCGTCAGCGGGCCTGCGCGGCGGTCATCCGGTGCAGCTCGTGCCGGACGGCCGGCGTGAGGGCGTGCCACACGGCGCCGACGAACTGCGTCATCCGGTACGAGACGACCCGCAGGTCGCAGCCGGGCGCGGCGGCCACCGCCAGGCCCGCGGACTCGCCCACCCGCATGAAGAGCAGGTGCCCGCGGGGCAGCCGGACGGTCAGGTACTCGGCGGAACCCAGCTCCAGCAGGGCGGCGCTGCGGTCGGCCATGCTGAGCAGGCCGGCGGTCAGCGCGGCGAGCTGGTCGCCCAGGTCGCGGCCGACGCCGCGCGAGGCGGCGAGCTGCAGGCCGTCCAGCGACACCAGCATGGCGTGGTTGACCCCGGGCACGTCGTCGACGAACTGCCGGATCAGCCAGGCGCAGTCGGGCAGCCCGTTGCCCGTGCCGGTTCCCGGGTACGCGTGGTTCATGGCTGCCGTCCTTCGTGGTCGGTGGGGGTCCGGGCGTCGCTGACGCCGGCCGCGAAGGCGGCCGTCTCGTCCGGCCACGCCTCGGGCGGGGAGCTCCCCGCGTCGGGGTCGGCGGGGGGTCGGGGCGCCGGAACCTGGTCGCGGACGCTCTCGGGCACCCGTCGGGGCAGTCCGGCGGTGGCCGGCCGGTCGCCGCCGGGTCCGTCGAGGGTGGTGAGCCGGACGGTCGGCCCGTTGGTGCCGTCGTGGGTCGCGGCCATCGGCGTACTCCAGGGTTCGGTCCCGCGCCGGCCGGGTGGCCAGGCCGGCGGTGGCGCGGGCGCGGCGGTGGCCGGCTCCGGGGCGGGGATCTCGCAGAGCAGCGCGCCGGGGACGGCCACGGAGGCCGTGGTCCCGCCGGCGGGCCGGGTGGTGAGGGTGACCCGCAGCTGGTGGGCGACGGCCAGGTGGGCCACCACGGCGAGCCCGAGGTGGGCCGTGGGGTCGAGGGTGACCGGGGTGGCCGGCCGGCCGCTGAGCAGCGCGTTGAGCTGGCCGAGGTGGTCGGGGTGCAGCCCCACGCCGGCGTCCTCGACCCGCAGCAGGACGCCGCCGTCCTCCGTGACGAACGCCGACACGGTCACGGCCGCGGTGGGCGGGGAGAACCGGGTGGCGTTGTCGAGCAGCTCGGTGAGGACGCGGATCACGTCGTCGGCGGCGAACTCGACCACCGCCAGCTCGACGACGTGCCCCACCCGGATGCGCGGGTAGTGCTCGACCGCGGAGGCGGCGGCGCGGACCACGTCGACGAGCGGGACGGTCTGGGGATCGGCGTCCTCGACCCGGCGGCCCAGCAGCACCTGGAGGTTCTCCGCGTGCCGCCGGATCCGGGTGTTCGCGTGGTCGATGCGGTAGAGACGTTCCAGGCGTTCCGGGTCCTGCTCGTCGGCCTCGACGGCCTCCAGGTGGGCGCCCATCTGGTACGCCGCGGCGAGGATCCGCAGGGCGAACTGGTCGCAGATGGCGGGCCAAGGTCCGGGCCCCGGGGCCTCCCGGGGTGGCGGTTCGGGTGTCTTTGGTGGCGCGACGTCCCACCGGGCGACGGTGGGATCGAGCCAGCGGGCCGCCCGTTGCCGCCAGGTGGCCCGCGGTGGGGTGGTGTCCGCGCTTCTCACGAAAGAACCGACCTGTCCATGATTTTCGGCTCTGGCATGGTGCAGCAGTCAATCACCCGGTGTGCGCCAATTGCAACGTTGGAGGGCAGATTGGTGAGCTTGTCACACTCCGGTCGCCGCGCTGTCACGGTGGTGTGATCGGTCCCGGGTCACAAAACGCAACAGCCGGACGGCGGATTTCTCCCGGCGGGTCGGCCGGCCGTGGGGCGGCGGGCGGCGTACGGCATGATCATGGAAACGGCGTGACGCGGGAGGGGACGGGCGGATGACGGTGGAGGTGCCGCGCGGCGGCCGGGTGCTCTTCATCGGCGACAGCATCACCGACGCCGGCCGGGACCGGTCCTGCGGCGACGACCTCGGCACCGGGTACGCCATGATGGCCTCCGCCTGGTTCACCGCCCGCCACCCCGGCCACCGGGCCACCTTCCTCAACCGCGGGATCAGCGGCGACCGGGTACGTGACCTGCGGGCCCGCTGGGAGGACGACTGCCTGGCCCTCGCCCCGCAGGTGGTGTCGGTGCTGATCGGCATCAACGACACCTGGCGGCGCTACACCCGCGACGACCCGACCAGCGCCGCCGACTTCGCCCGCGACTACCGGCACCTGCTCGAGGCCACCCGGCCGCTGGACGCCCGGCTGGTCCTCGTCGAGCCCTTCCTGGTCCCGCTGGACGACGCCCAGCGCGCGTGGCGGGAGGACCTGGACCCGAAGGTGGAGGTGGTCCGCACGCTCGCCGCCGAGTTCGGCGCGACCCTGGTGGCGGTGGACGAGCTGTTCCAGGGCGCCGGCGTGGACGGTCGCGTCTGGACCCGCGACGGGGTGCACCCGACCCCGTTCGGTCACGCGCTGATCGCCCAGGCCTGGCTGCGGGCGGTCAGCCCGCCGGCCTGAACCGCTCATCGACGCCGATCGTGGTTAGGCTCGGCGGATGCATCGCTCCCGGCTGTACGCCCTGATCCTCGACGCGCCCCGCGACGCCGCCGCCCCGGCGGTCGACTTCTGGTCCGCGGCGCTCGGCGCGCCGACCCGTACCGACCCGGCCGAACCGCAGTTCACCGGCCTCGCCGGGGTGGTGCCCGGACTGGTCACCGCCGTCCAGTCGGTGGACGACGCGCCCCGGCACCACCTGGACATCGAGACCGACGACGTGACCGCCGAGGTGGACCGGCTGGTCCGCCTCGGCGCCACCCCGGTCTCCCGCTGGCTCGACTGCCACGTGCTGCGGGCGCCGGGCGGTCACCTGCTCTGCGTGATTCCGGTGGCCAGCGACCCGGAGCTGTTCGCCGCGACGGCCACCCGGTGGGACTGACGGCCGGGCCCCGGGGGTGTCGCCGCCCGTCCTCCGGGTAAGCGCCCGGGATGAAGTTCCTCATCGCCGCGGCCGACACCGGCACCTACGGGTTCACCCTGCTCGGCGACGACGGCCAGGTCATCGCCACCGGCCGGCAGTACCCCGACAAGGCCGCCGCCCTCGGGGTCGTCGCGGACATGATGCGCGAGATCGGTGACGCCGAGATCGAGGAGCGGACCGAGCCGGCGGAGCGGGCCGCGACGCCGCCCAGCCGGACGGTCGACGGGGAACCCGACCTGGCCCGGATCGGGCGGTCCGGCATCCCGCCCGTCTGACCGCCGGGCGCTCAGGCGTCCAGGGTCCGGGCGGCCAACTCGTCCAGGACCGCCCGGACGTCCCCGTCGGTGTCGGCCAGGATCCGCCGCTGCCGGGTCGCCCCGTTGCCCTCGCGGCGCAGCCGGTCGAGCTGCCGGGTCACCAGGTCCAGGTCCCCGTACCCGGCCAGCGCGGGAGTCACGGTGGCGACCAGGTCGTCGATCAGCTCCCAGGCCGGCCGGGACCCGCCGGCGCGCAGGTCCACCAGGTCTCCGTCCACCCCGTCGTGCGCGGCGCGCCAGTGCGCGGCGGCCACCAGGCAGTCCCGGATCCGCGGCGCGGGCCGGCCAGCCCGCACGTCCTCGACCGTCGTGGCGACCAGCGCCCGCAGCAGGGCGGCGACCAGCACGGTGTCGTCGACCGTCGGGCAGACGTCGCCCACCCGGACCTCCACCGTGGGGTAGGCGACGGACGGGCGGGCGTACCAGTAGACCATCTGGGGGTCCAGCATGATGCCGGCGTCGACGAGGTCCCGCACCGTCCGGTCGTAGTCGGCGGCGGACTCGAAGTGCGGCGTCGGCCCGACGCTCGGCCAGCGGTCGAACTGGATGGCGCGCCAGCTCGCGTGCCCGGTGTCCCGCCCGTCGTGCAGGGGCGAGTTGGCGGTCAGCGCCTGCACCACGGGCAGCCAGGGCCGCAGATGGTTGCAGACCTGCACGGCGAGTTCCCGGTCCGGCACCCCGACGTGGACGTGGCACCCGCAGACCGCCGGGTCGTGCGCCACCGGCCCGAACCGGTGCGACATGGCCCGGTAGCGGTCCTTGTCCGGCACCGAGCGGTGCGGTTCGCACACCGGCGTCGCGGCGACCGCCACCAGCCGGGCCCCCGCCGCCTCGGCCGCCCGGGCCGCGGCCCGGCGGAGCACCACCAGGTGCTCCCGCAGCTCGGCCAGGTCGGTGCAGACCGGCGTCACCATCTCGACCATGCTGTGCCGGAACTCCTGCCGGCTCTGCTCCCGGCTCGGGCCGGAGAGCGTGGCGAGCACCCGGTCCGCCACCGGCAGGCTCTGCCCGGTCACCCGGTCCAGGAGAAGGTACTCCTCCTCCACGCCAAGCGTGCAGACCGCCGGGACGGGGGCCACAGGCTCACCTCCGGTTGCGGCGGGCACGCGGCGCGGCGGACGCGTGCCGGCGTGCCGCGCGGGGCAGGGCACGACCGGCGCACCGGAGGGTGCACCTGTCGCCTCACCTCACGGTACGTTCCGTCCCCGGAACCCGGCGGCTGTTCGCCCTGATCACCGCCACGGCCGACGCGGCGGTCCGGTCAGGCGGCGCGGACGGCGAGCCGCTCGGCGCCGCCGGCCGGCGCCTCGTCGGTGGACCACCCGGTCGACGGGTCCGGGCCCGGCTCGGTGGTCGTGCCGGCGGGCGCCGGCGCGGGACGCGGCATCCGGGCGGCGCGCAGCCCCTCCTGCGCGTTCTCCCAGGCGGCGCACGGCCAGGCGGCGCCGACGCAGCTCGGGCTGACGCAGACCTGCTCGTCGTCGGGCTGGTGGGCGTCGGCCACCGCCGCGGAGAGACCCCACAGCAGCGGATCGGTGACCTCGGCCGGACGTTCGGCGCGGTCGGTACTGGTTTCGGACATGGTCAGGTCCCCCCTCGTTGAGCCGCCCCACTGTTTCCAGAACTCCCGCACGGCAAACCTGGTCACGCCGGATCTTCTCCGCTGGCCCGCGCCCGGTCCGGCGGCATAGGGTGACGGACGTGGCGAGGTACTACGACCTGCACCCCGACAATCCCCAGCCCCGGGTGCTCCGGCAGGTCGTGGACCTGCTGCGCGGCGACGGCCTGATCGCCTACCCGACGGACTCCTGCTACGCCCTCGGCTGCCAGCTGGGCAACCGTGGCGGCGTCGAGCGGATCCGTGAGATCCGCCGACTCGACGAGCGGCACCCGTTCACCCTGGTGTGCCGCGACTTCGCGCAGCTCGGCCAGTTCGTCAAGCTCAGCAACGCGGTCTTCCGCCAGGTCAAGGCGGCCATCCCGGGCAGTTACACGTTCATCCTGCCGGCCACCTCCGAGGTGCCCCGGCGCCTTCAGGACCCGCGGCGGCGGGCCGTCGGGGTCCGCGTACCGAAGCACACGGTGACCCAGGCGCTGCTGGCCGAGCTCGGCGAGCCGCTGCTCTCCAGCACCCTGCTGCTCCCCGGCGAGGAGGAGCCGCTGACCCAGGGCTGGGAGATCAAGGAGCGGCTCGACCACCTGGTCGACGCCGTGGTCGACGCGGGGGACTGCGGCCTGGAGCCGACCACCGTGGTCGACCTGACCGGGCCGGAGCCGGAGATCCTGCGCCGCGGGGCCGGGGACCCGTCCCGCTTCGAGTAGCGATCGGCCGTTCCAGCCCGTCGCGGCCCGGCGGTGCGGCACCGTGGGATCCGGCGGACGGTGACGGGGGTACGGCGTGAGCGCACTCGTGCTGATCACGGTGCTCGGCGCCACCGTGCTCGTCGGCACCACCATCGGCGGCCGGTACAGCGTCGCGCCGCCCGTGCTGCTCATCGCGATGGGCGCAGGGCTGGGCCTGCTGCCGATGTTCGACAACGTGATCCTCGAACCCGAGGTGGTGCTGCTGCTCTTCCTCCCGGCGATCCTCTACCGGGAGAGCCTGGTCATCAGCCTCCGCGAGATCCGGGCCAATCTCGTGGTGATCGCCCTGCTCGCTGTCGCGCTGGTGATCCTCACGATGGTCGCCGTCGCGTACGTGGCCCAGGCCCTCGGCGTCGAGCCGGCGGCCGCCTGGGTGCTCGGCGCGGTGCTCGCGCCCACCGACGCCGCCGCCGTGGCCGGCCTGGCCAAGCGGATGCCCCGCGGCATCCTGACCACGCTGCGCACGGAGAGCCTTGTCAACGACGGCACGGCGCTGGTGCTCTTCTCGGTGGCCGTCGGGGTGATCGCCGGTGGGAGAGTGCCCAACGCGCTGGAGCTGAGCGGCCAGTTCATCGGCAAGGCGCTCGGGGGGATCCTCGCGGGTCTGCTCGTCGGCGGCGTGGTCGTCCTGATCCGCAAGCACGTCGACGACCCGATGCGCGAGGGTGGGCTGAGCATCCTCACCCCCTTCGTCGCCTTCCTGCTCGCCGACGCGGTGCACGCCAGCGGGGTGCTCGGGGTCGTGGTGGCCGGCCTGCTGCTCTCGTACGCGGGACCCCGGGTGATCCGGGCCCGCTCCCGGCTCACCGCGTACGCGTTCTGGGACCTCTCCACCTTCATGATCAACGGCAGCCTCTTCGTGCTGCTCGGCACGCAGGTGCCCCGGTCGCTGCGCAGCATCACGAGCCACTCGCCGCTGGAGTCGTTCGGCATCGCGGTGGTGGTCGTCCTGGTCGTGGTGGCCACCCGGATGATCTGGGTGCAGGTGGCGGTGGCCGGGTTGCAGGGCATCGACCGCCGGGAGTCCCGCCGGGCCCGCCGCTTCGACGCCCGGGTGCGCGCCGCGGCCGGCTGGGCCGGGTTCCGCGGCGCGGTCTCACTCGCCGCCGCCCTCGCCGTGCCGGTCACCGCGCACGACGGGTCCCCGGTGCACGAGCGCGACCTGATCATCTTCGTCACCGTGGTGGTGATCGTGCTGATCATGCTGGTGCAGGGCACCACCCTGCCGGCCGTGGTCTCCTGGGCCCGCCTCATGGGCGACCGGGAGAGGGAGCACGAGGTGCGCTGGGCCCGGATCCGGGCCACCGAGGCCGCCCTGGCGGCGCTGCCCCAGGTCGCCGCGGAACTCGGCGCCGACTCGGACACCGTGGACCGGCTCCGCGCCGACTACCAGGGCCACCTCGCGGACGTCCGCTCCCCGCGCAGCGACGAGGCCGACGAGGAGCGGGAGATGACCCGGCGGTTGCGCCTCGGCGTGCTGGACCGCAAGCGGCAGGAGGTCACCCGGCTGCGCAACAGCAATCAGATCGACGACGTGGTCCTGCGGGAGATCCAGTCGGCCATCGACATCGAGGAGATCCGGCTGCTGGGCCCGGAACCGGAGGACTGAGCGCCGGCCGCCGGACGGCGGGGTGGCCCGGCGCGGCGGCGCCGCGCCGGGCCCCGGACGGTCAGCCCGCGGTGCAGGTCGGGGCGCCGGAGGGGGCGGTGCCCGTGCCCTGGAAACCGAACTCGGTGCTGCCGCCCGCGCCGACCTGGCCGTTGTAGGCCACGTTGCGGAAGGTCAGCGCGCCGCTGGTGCCGCTCGGCTGCGCGTTCCAGGTGTTGGTCAGGCTCGCGCCGGCCGGCAGCGTCAGCCCGACGGCCCACCCGTTGAGCGCGGTGGCGCCGGCGGTGATCCGGACGGTGGTGACGAAGCCGCCCTGCCACTGGTTCGTGGTGAGCGACGCGGTGCAGCCGTTGCCCGACGGCGGCGGGGTGGTCGGCGGGTTGCTGGTGGGCGGCGGCGTCGTCGGGGTGGTGGGCGGCGGGGTGGTGCCGCCCGCGTTCAGCGCGTCGAGCACCGCCGTGTACGCCGGCTTCTTGTTGCCGCTGCCGTCGAAGAGCAGCGGGGTGCCGCTGGCCCGCCACGAGTCGCTGTCCCGGATGCCCCACACCGTGATGCCGGTGCAGCGGGACACGGCCAGACAGTCCCGGACGACGTTGCCGTAGGTGGTGGCCTGGATGCTGCCGGAGCCCTCGATGTCCAGCTCGGTGATCTGCACGTCCACGCCGAGGGCGGCGAAGTTCTGCAGGGTGGTGCGGTAGTTGCTCGGGTACGGCGAGCCGCTGTTGAAGTGCGACTGCAGGCCGACGCAGTCGATCGGCACGCCACGTGCCTTGAAGTCCTTGACCATGTTGTACACGGCCTGCGTCTTTTCCCAGGTCCAGTTGTCGGTGTTGTAGTCGTTGTAGCAGAGCTTCGCGGCCGGGTCGGCGGCCCGGGCGGTGCGGAACGCCACCTCGATCCAGTCGTTGCCGGTGCGCTGGAGGTTGGAGTCCCGGCGGCCGCCGCCGCTGTCGGCGAACGCCTCGTTCACCACGTCCCAGGCGTAGATCTTGCCCTGGTAGTGGGTGGCGACCTGGGTGATGTGGTTGACCATCGCCTGCCGCAGGGCGGTGCCGGACAGATTCTGCGCCCAGCCCGGCTGCTGGGAGTGCCAGGCCAGGGCGTGGCCGCGGACCCGCATGCCGTTGGCCTGGGCGTGGCTGACGATCCGGTCGGCGTTGGTGTAGTTGAACTGGCCCTGGGACGGCTCGGTGGCGTCCCACTTCATCTCGTTCTCGGGGGTCACCATGTTGAACTCGCGGTTCAGGATGCCGACGTACGTGGCGTCCGACAGCTTGTTCGCGGCGACCGCGGTGCCGAAGTAACGGCCCTTCTCGGCGGCCGACGCGCCGAGGGTGGTTCCGGCGCTGGCGCTGGTCGCCACCGCCACCGTCGCGGCGATCATCGCGGCGCCGGCCATCATCGACACCACCGCGGTCCGCGGGCGCGACCGGGCTGCCGCGCTCATGCTCCCGCTGCCGCGGGCGAGCACCTTGTCCATCTGGAAGCCTCTCCTAGCCGTATCGGTGTGGACAGCCCGCCCCGACCACTGCCCGCCACGGTGGTCGGCTCGGTGCGCGGCCGCCCGGAGGCCGCGCGGGTGGGGAGGGGTCTCCCCGCCACCGTGAGTTGATCGAAGCGAATCTCTGGAGCGAGACTACCGGAACGGTTCCGAAAACTTAACAACGTCGATGGGGATGTGTTCTCCAGTGCGGGCTCGGTGGCGTGCGGACCTGACGCGCACGGAGGTTCCGAAAGTTCCAGACCCGGTTGAACCGGGGGTCGCCGGGGTGGATGCTGGACAGGCATCGACATCCGACGATGGATGAGGCATCCCGCATGCGCCGATCGCTCGCCGTCCTCGCCGTGGCCACGCTGCTCGCCGGCGCCCCGACCGCCGCCCGGGCCGGCGCCGCCCCGGAATCCACGCCCACCGGGCTCGCCGCGGTGCGTACCGCCGGCACCGCGTAGGGGATCGACCCGGCCAGTGGCCGGATGACGCTCACCGTCGATGACACCGTCACCGGCGTCGACCTCGCCGCGCTGCGGCGCACCGCGGCACGGGCCGGCGCGGTGCTCCGCCACGAACCCGGCCGGTTGCGCACCCTGATCGCGGGCGGGCAGGCGATCTACGGCGGGGGAGGCCGCTGCTCGTGGTCCGCTACACCGGCACGGTCGCCCACCCCAGCGCCGTGTACACCTATCCCGGCCAGGTGACCATCAGCGGCGCCGGCACCGCGTACGTGGGCCAGGCGGTCTGCCGCAGCGGCGCCACCACGGGCGTGCGGTGCGGCTCCGTCACCGGCCTGAACCAGACCGTCAACTACGCCGAGGGCGCGGTGTCCGGGCTGATCCGCACCAACATCTGCGCGGAACCGGGGGACAGCGGCGGCCCGCTCTACGTGGCGTCGACCGGCACGGTCATCGGGATCCTCTCCGGCGGCAGCGGCAACTGCACCTCCGGGGGCACCAGCTACTACCAGCCGATCACGGAGATCCTCGCCGCGTACGGCCTCACCATTCCCTGAGCGCGCCGGGCGGGGCGCCGAGAGCGTTCCCCGCCCGGCCCGTCCGGTCAGCCGGCGCAGTTGTTGTTGCGCGCCGGCTGGGTGAGCTTCTCCTGCGTGCCGAACTTCGCGTACAGCCGCAGGTAGCACGGCAGCTCGACGTCGCCGTAGTAGCTGACGACCTGGTTGTCGTAGTGCGTCGTGCCGCTCTCGGTGACCTGCCAGCCGCCGCCGTCGCCGGACTGGATCTCCCAGTAGACGTCGCCGGAGCAGCCCTCCAGGCCCCGGGCCCAGGCGATGATGTTGGCCCCGTTGTAGATCTCGGACTGCACCAGGGTGCAGGCCGCCGCCTGCGCCGGTGCGGCACCGACGAACAGTCCCGCCGCCAGCAACGCCCCCGCACCGACCGCCGACATCAGCTTGCGCATGGTCCGACCCCTCCACGGTGGATAGTCGATCACTTCCTTCGGAGGGTAGCCGCCCACGCAAAGAAGCTTCAATATCGAAGGCGCTGATTGTTGGAAATTTTCAGGGCTTGAGCACCACCTTCAGGCAGTCGTCCTGCTTGTTCTTGAAGATGTCGTAGCCGTGCGGCGCGTCGCCGAGGCCCATGGTGTGGGTGATGATGAAGCTCGGGTCGATCTCGCCCTTGCGGATGCGCTCCAGCAGCGGGCGCATGTAGCGCTGCACGTGGGCCTGCCCGGAGCGCAGGGTCAGCGACCGGTTCATGAACGAGCCCATCGGGAACTTGTCGATGAACCCGCCGTACGCCCCGATCGCCGAGACGGTGCCGCCGTTGCGGCACGCCAGGATCGCCTCGCGCAGCGCGTGCGGCCGGTCGGTCTCCGCCTTCACCGCCTGCTTCGCCCGGTCGTACGCGTGCAGCGCCGCCGAGGGGTGGTGCCCCTCCATGCCGACGGCGTCGATGCAGACATCCGGCCCGCGGCCGGCGGTCATCTCGCGCAGCGTGTCCAGGACGTCGGTCTCCTCGTAGTTGATCGTGTCCGCGCCGGCCCGGTCCCGCGCGATCCGCAACCGGTACGGGAACCGGTCGATGACCACCACCTGCTCGGCGCCGAGCAGGAAGGCGCTCACCGCGGCGAACTGGCCGACCGGCCCCGCGCCCCAGACCGCCACCACGTCGCCGGGCTTGACGTCGCCCATCTCGGCGGCCATGTAACCGGTGGGCAGCACGTCGGACAGGAACAGCACCTGCTCGTCCGGCAGGTCGTCGTCGACCTTGAGCGCGCCGACGTCGGCGTACGGGACCCGGACGTACTCGGCCTGCCCGCCCGCGTACCCGCCCATCAGGTGCGAGTAGCCGAAGATCCCGGCCGGGGTGTGGCCCATGGCGGTCTCCGCGATCGCCGCGTTCGGGTTGGAGTTCTCGCAGACCGAGTAGAGGCCCCGTTGACACGAGGCGCAGTCTCCGCAGGCGATGGGGAAGCCGACGACCACCCGGTCGCCGACGCGCAGCCCGTCCCGCGCCCCCGGGCCCAGCTCGACGACCTCGCCCATGAACTCATGGCCGAGCACGTCGCCGCGCTTCATGGCCGGGATGAACCCGTCGAGCAGGTGCAGGTCGGATCCGCAGATCGCCGTCGAGGTGACCTTGACGACCGCGTCGCGCGGGTTGAGGACCGTCGGGTCCGGTACCTCCTCCACGGCCACCCGGTTCGGCGCCATCCAGCAGTTGGCCTTCATGGTGCCTCCCTCACGCGGTCCGGTGGGTCGCCAGCGGGCGCGCCGGACGCTGCTTCGCCTGGTTCTGGATGCTCGTGCCGTCGGGTGTCCCGTCCGACCGGGTCAGCTCGCCGGTCTCGATGACCTGCTTGAACCGCCGCAGGTCGTCGCAGATCTGCTGCTGCGGGTTCTCGCCGAACGCCCTCGCCACCAGCGTGCCCACCCGGCGGCCGGGCACCGCGTACTCCAGTTCCACCCGCACCTCGGTGCCGTTGCCGCCGGCGGCCTGGGTGAACCGGACGGTGCCGGAGTTGGGCACGCGGGCGCCGTCGACGGAGCGCCATCGGATGAACTCGCCGGGGCGCTCGTCGACGATCTCCGCCTCCCACGCGACGGCCCGGCCGGCCGGCGCCTTCGCCGACCAGCGGGAACGCCGCGGGCCGGTGCTGGTCACCGACTGCAGGTGGTACATGAACCGCGGCAGGTTCTCGAAGTCGTGCCAGAAGCGGTACGCCTCCTCGCGGGTGCGGTTGATCGTCACGGAGCCGTGCGCGAAGCCCTCCGGACTGACCCGCCGGTTGCGGGTGGCGCGCAGCGAGGCGTACAGGTCGACGGCGGTGATCCCGCCGAGGACGGCGAGGGTGAGACCGGCCCGCCGGCGCCGCTCGCCGCACCGGTTGCGGTACGCCTGGCCGGTCGCGGCCAGGTCCAGCACGTCACCCGCCACCCGGGTCCAGGGCCCCAGCCCCGCCCGGCGCGGCACCAGCAGCACCGCGGCGTGGCCGATCTCCCGGATCCCGGCGGCCCGCAGCATCGTCCGGGCCGTGCGCGAGTCGTCCACGCCGGCCGCCCGGGCCACCCGTGACCCGGCCGCGAGCGCGGTCACGCCGAGGCCCAGGCTGAACCAGCCCAGGAGGCGGGCCAGTCCCTCCGACCCCTGGTCCCCGGTCGCCCGCTGGATCCCGAGACCGTCGGTCACCGAGCGGGCCCCCATGGTCGTCTCTCGTGTCATCCGTCGTCACCCCGTGTCCGAGAAGGTGTCGGTGACCGGTCGAGTGGGCGGCCGGGTACCGACAGGCCGGCGTGCCTTTCCCGCTGATCCCGCCCGTACACCCCTCGGCGCCGGTCAGTCGCTCTCGGGGACGGCCATCTCGCCGAGCCGCGACCAGTCCTGCTGCGGCACGGTCGTGTTGACGATCCGGGGCGTCTCGGCCAGGTGCGGCGGAAGGGTGCGCTGGGCCTCGCGGAAGTGCGCGGACCGCACGTGCGCCGCGCCGGCGTCGTCGTCGCGGAAGGCCTCGACCAGCACGTACTCCGTCGGGTCGTCCAGGCTGCGGGACCAGTCGAACCAGAGGCAGCCCGGCTCGGCCCGGGTGGCCTCGGTGAACTCGGCGGCGATCTGCGGCCAGCGGTCGGCGTCCTCGGGCCGGACCCGGAACTTCGCGGTAATGAAGATCATGCGCTTCAGGCTACCCAGGCCGTCACCGGCTCGCGGCCGTCGCCGGTCAGCCCTTCGTGACCGGGGTGAGCAGCTCCGAGGCCCGGCGGTCGGCGAACGCGGTGACCGCCTGCTGCCCGGCGCCGAAGACGATGGCGACGCCCAGCAGGGCGGCGGTGCTGTTCACCGTGGTCTCCACCAGACCGCCGATCACCAGCATGATCCCGACGACCGCGACGAGTGGACCGATGGCCAGCTTCAGCAGGCCCTGCTGGAAGGGCAGCTTGTAGGGCAGGCCGCCGGAGCGCGAGGTGATCATCGAGGGCAGGGCGCTGATGAACGCGCCGAGCGCCCCGGCGATGAGCACGAAGAACAGCAGCCGCCAGGCCGGCACGCCGGGCGCGTCGGTCGGCGGCTTGAGCAGCTGCACGTCCCGGCTGCGCCACTGCACCAGCACCATGAGCACCTCGGCGACCAGCGCGAAGACCGACAGCCCCAGCATCCGGTTGCGCAACCGGCGCACCGACTCGTGGAACTCGTCCGACGCCGCGTGGTAGCGCAGCAGCAACGCCTGCACCTTGGCCTGGAACCGGGCCGGCGCCGCCGCGTCCGCCGACGCGTCGAAGTCGGTAAGCACCTTGTCGTCGGCCTTCAGGAACTGCGCGGCCGCGCCCTGGTACGCCGGCAGCAGGCCGAGCAGCTCCTCCGGCGTCCGCAGCCCCACCATGGCGCGTTCCACCGAGTGGATGGTCTGCCAGGCGTATTCCAGGTTGCCGCCGCGCAGCCACTCGACCACCCCGCTGCGGCCCAGCACGGACTCCACACCGGACAGCTGGACGCGCAGTGTGGCGACCCGCTCGGGGCTCGCGCCGCCGGCCTCCAGGCCGCTCAGCTGCTGGTACAGGTCGTCCAGCTTGGTGCGTACCCGCACCTGCCAGACCGCGGTGGGCACCGTGGACCCGGGCGGCGCCGGCGGTGGTGTCTCCGGTGTGGTCCCGGGTTGGGTCTCCTGGTCGATCATGGTGACTGCCCCCCAACCGGCGCAGCTCGGCGGCTGGCCTCGGGTCCAGTATCCGCAGGTCAGCGGCGATCTGGCCAGGGTGATTCGGGCAGTTGACAGCTTCCGTGCCGCAGGGGTTCCCGAGCCGTCCGGCTCGGCGGGCCGCGCCGGGCGGTGGATGCCGGAAAGGCGGCTCCGCGCCGCCGGACCGGGGGACACCGACGGCGCGTACCGGTGAGTAGCCTGGGCCGGTGACCGTCTACGCCCTCGCGCAGATCACCGTCCACGACCGGCAGCGCTACGACCGGTACGTCGCCGCCTTCCTGCCCGTCCTGGCCCGGCACGGCGGCCGGTTGCTCGCGGCCGACCCGTCCCCGCGGGTGGTCGAGGGGAGCTGGCCCCACGAGAAGGTCGTGCTCATGTCCTTCGACAACCGGGAGGACTTCGAGCGGTGGTCCACCTCGCCGGAATACCGGGAGATCTCCCGGGACCGGGAGGCCGCCACCGAGGGAGTCGTCCTCCTGCTCGACGGGATCGGTCACGCCTGGCCGGCCTGACCACCGCCCGTCACAGCCGGTGCCGCACCCACACGTTCGGCTCGACGTAGGCGGCGTGGTCGTGCGCCACGTCGACCAGCACGGGCGCCAGCGCGCCCGGCACGTGCACCGGCCCGCTGGTGTCGAACGGCAGACCGGTCCACCGCCGCCAGTCGGCGAGGGTGCCGGTGACCGCCATCGACCGGGGCGCCACCCGCTCGATCACCCCGCCGGCCCGCACGTGCACCCGCAGCCACGGGTCGACCGGCAGGCCGTCGGGGCGCACCCGCGCCGCGTACCCGCTCATCGGGAGGTCGGGGACGGCGGCCTTGCCGTTCGGGCGCACCGGCGCCACCAGGGTGTCGAAGCCCAGCCGGGCGACCGCCGCGCGCATCGCCGCCAGCATCAGGCCGGACACGCCGCCGCCGCGCCGGTCCGGCCGCACGCAGATCTCCAGCGCCGAGACCAGGTTCGGGGTGGCGCCGGTGAGCCGGCCGACGGCCGCCCGCTGGATCATCCGGTCCCAGCCGCCGTCGGGCAGCTCGTCCTCCGTCCAGCGCAACGGCACGGCGTACGCCCGGGCGACGGCGCGGCCCGGCTCGGCCGGGTCGACGGCGGCGAAGACGAACTCCGGGTAGAGGTCGTGGGCCACGCTGTAGTACACCGAGCCCATCGGGTCCCAGAGCATGAACGGTGGCCAGGCGCCGTCGAAATCCTTGTCGAGCAGCGGCGCCAGATCGGGGCGTTCGGCCAGGCTCACGATGTCCAGGGTCACGCCGGGCACGGTAGAGCGGTCACCGCCTGATCCGCACGCGCTTTTCCGCTCCGGCGGCGGCCGGTGCCCGTGGGCGCCGGCCGCCGTCCGAGCGGGGTGTCGGCCCGGGGTCAGGTGCCGAAGACCTCGACCTCGTAGAGGCGGGCGGCCGCGTCGCTGGTCTGGGTGGGGGTGAGCACCCGGACCTGCACGTACCTGCCGTCGACCGACATCGGGTGGCTGCTCACGCCCGCCGTGTTGCCGCGGACCTGCGCCACCGTCGTCCACGTCGACCCGTCGGGGGAGACCTGCAGGTCGAAGTCCCGGGTGTTCCAGGCGGGATCCTCGCCGCCGGCGGCGGCGTGGTGGACGGTGACGGACTGGATGTGGTGGCCGGCGCCCAGGTCGATGCGGAGGGACTTCGTGGCGCCGGTCGAGCACCACTTGTCGGAGTTGCCGCCGGTGGTGCTGCCGTTGACGGCCTTCTCGGGCCCCTCCGTGCTCGCGCACTGCGAGTCGGCGGTGGCGGGCCGGTTCAGCGCCAGGTTCGTCGCACCGGCGCCGCCGTACACCTCGAACTCGTCGATGCGGGCGGCGGTGTTGCCGTTGTTGGTCGGCGTGGTGATGGTGAGCCGGACGTACCGGGCCGTGACGGCCGGGACGGGGTGGTAGGTGCGGCTCGCGCGGTTTCCGGTGCCGGTGGCCCGGGTCGTCCAGGCGCTGCCGTCGGTGCTGGTCTGGATGGTGAAGGCACCGGTGTTCCAGCCGGTGTTCTCCCCGCCCAGCCCGGCGTGCTTGACGACGAAGGAGCGGACGGTCTGGTTCGCGCCGAGGTCGACCTGGAGGAACTTCGTCCCGGAGGCGAGCGAGCACCACTTGCTGGCGCTGCCCAGGCGGCCGTCGAACGCCTTCTCCGGGCCCTCCGCGGTGTTGCACGCGGCCGAGCCGCTGGCCGGCTTGCCGGCGGCCAGGTTGGCGCCCAGCTCCGGCGCGGCGGCCGGTGGGGTGGCGCCGTCGGTGAACGACGGCGGTGCGTCGGCGGGGTTGGTGCCCCAGGAGGACGGCCCGCCGCCCATCGTGTACGCCAGCGTGGCGCCGCCCGCGAGGTCGCCGTAGCGCAGCCAGGTGCGCTGGGTGGTGGCCCCGTTGACGGCGAGGCTCTGCACGTACTGGTTGCCCTGGCCGGCGTTGGCGGCGGTGATCTGGACGTCACCGGCCGGCCGGTCGACGAGGATCGACGGGAAGATCGGGCCGTGCAGCGCGAGGGTGTCGGCCCCCGGCGTGGGCGGATACATGCCCAGGGCGGACCAGACATACCAGGCGGAGGTCGCCCCGAGGTCGTCGTTGCCGGGCAGGCCGCCGGGGCCGGTGGTGAACGACTCGTTCATGATCCGCCGGACCGCGGCGCTGGTGCCGGCCGGCGCCGAGGCGAAGTGGTAGGCCCAGGGGACGCCGTGCTCCGGCTCGTTGCCGATGTAGAAGTACGGCTGCGACTGGCCGCCGTTGGTCTGGGTGAAGTGGTGGTCGAGGCGCTGGACGGCGGTCTGCCGCCCGCCCATGAGGTCGATCATCGCACCGAGGTTGTAGGGGACCATCCAGGTGTACTGGGACGCGTTGCCCTCGACGAAGTTCGACTGGCTGGCCGGGTCGAGCGGCCACGGCCAGGTGCCGTCGGCGTTGCGCGGGTGGACGTAGCCCGACTCGGGGTTGAACGTGTTGCGCCACCACTGGGCCCGCGCCATGTGCGTGTCGTAGGTGGCGGTGTCGCCCAGGGCCCGGGCGAACTGGGCCACCGCGAAGTCGCTGGCGGAGTACTCCAGCGAGTCCGACGGGTCCCCGTCGATGTACTGGCGTTGGACGTAGCCGCTCTGCCGGCCGCGGATCGGGCTGCCCTGGGTGGTGCCGCCGGCGGAACTCTTCTTCATCAGGGCCAGCGCCGCCGCGGTGTCGAACCCGCGTACGCCGAACTGGTACATGCTGTCCACGATGATCGGGCCGGGGTCGCCGGTCATGACGAAGGTCTCGTTGGTGTTGTGCGACCACTTCGGCAGCAGGCCGCCCTGCTGGCCGTCGAGCACCATGGACCGGGCGATGTCGGCCGCCTCCGCGGGCGCGAGGAAGGCGATCAGCGCGGCCCAGGACCGGTAGATGTCCCAACCGGAGTAGTTCTGGTAGACCGGGTGGCCGGCGGTGTGGACGGCGTTGTCGAAGCCGCGGTACTGCCCGTCGACGTCGCTGGCCAGGTTCGGGTTGATGAACACCCGGTACAGCGCGGTGTAGAACTTCTGCAGGTCGGCGGCGGCGCCGCCGGTGACCTGCACGCGGTTGAGGATCGCGTTCCACTGGGCGTCGGCGTTGGCGCGGACGGTGTCGAAGGCGAAGCCGGACTGCTCGGCGGCCAGGTTGGCCTGCGCGCCCGCCGCGCTGACGAAGGAGATGCCGACCTTGACCTGCACCACCGGGTTGCCGGAGGTGTCGAAGGTCAGGTACCCGCCGGAGTTGGTGCCGCTGGCGCTCGTGGAGCCGGCCGTCACCGTGCCGCCGAGCCAGGTGCCGACGCCGCTGGGGGCGCGGTCGAACTCCATCCGGTAGAAGATCTGGTACGTCCTGCTGTTGCCGCAGAAGCCGCCGCCGGTGACGCTGCCGGTCACGGTGGAGCCGCTGATCTGGATCGAGCCGGCGCGGCTGCCGGTGGCGCTGCGACTGGTGTTGACCAGCACCCGCGCGGTGCTGGTGGCGGGATAGGTCAGGCGCAGGACGGCGCTGCGCTGGGTGGCCGACGCCTCGACCCGGGTGTTGCCGTAGTTGCTGAGCACGGCCCGGTAGAAGCCGGGTCGGGCCTGTTCCTGCGCCTTGTCCTGGGTGGCGCGGTAGGAGGTCCACGAGGTGCCCGGCGAGGCGCCGAGCGCGCCGGTCACGGGCAGGATCCCGAGGTCCTCGTTGTTGGCGCAGCCGGCGCCGTTGAAGTGGGTGAGGCTGAACTCCTCGATCTGGGTGTCGCTGAACCGGTAGCCCGACGGTGAGGCGGTGGGGGTGTCCGGGCTCAGCTGCACCATGCCGAAGGGCTGCACCGGGCCGGGGACGGTGCTGCCGCCGGCGCCGCCGCCGACGGGGTTCGGCGCGTTGCTGTCGTCGGTGCCGATGAACGGGTTGACGTACGGGGTGAGGGTGAGCGGTGCCGCCGCGGCGGGCGAGGCGACCGCGACGAGTGTGGACGCTCCGGTGACGGCGGTGGCCACCAGGGTGAGCAGACGGGACGGGCCTGATCGGAGCATGAGGCGATCCTCCTTGAGGCGCGGACGACACTCAGTGACATCGTTGTCATCGAGAGGTGTCATTGTCCTGTGTAGAGCCCAAGGGGATGCCTGTCAATGGGGAACTAGGAGCCGCTGGTCCCCGCCGGGGCCGGCGGCCGTTCGCCGGAACCGCGGGCCAGCAGCCGGGTCGGGATCACCACCTGCCGGGCCGGGCCGCGATGGCCGTCGATCCGGTCGAGCAGCAGTCCCGCCGCGCGCCGCCCCATGTCCTCCGGGTCGTGCGCCACGACGCTCACGCCCAGCACGTCACCGACGTCCACCTCGTCGAAGCCCACCAGCGCGGGCGGGGCGGGGTGGTCCCGCAGGGCACGCAGGGCGCCCAGCGTGATCCGGTTGTTCATGGTGAACAGGGCGGTCGGCGGGGCGGCGCGGTCCAGCAGCCCGCGTACGGCCTCCTCGGCGGCGTCGACGTCGTGCGCGTTCTCCACCAGGTAGTCCGCCCAGTTCGCCACGCCCACGGAGCGCATGGCCTCGGCGAAGCCGTCCAGCCGGTCCCGGTGGGTGCTCAGGCGGGCCAGGTCGCCCACCACCCCGATGCGGCGGTGGCCCGCCGCGGTCAGGTGGACGCCGGCCTGCCGGGCGCCGTGGTGGTTGTCCAGCAGCACGGTGTCCGCGCTCAGCTCGACCGGCGGCCGGTCCACGAAGACGAACGGGATGCCGTGGCGGTGTTCGGCCGCGAAGTGGGCGTGCTCGGTCGCGGTCGAGGCGATCACCAGCCCCCGGACCCGCCGCTCCAGCAGGGCGTCGGCGAGCCGCCGCTCCCACTCCGGATCCTCGTCGGTGCTCGCGGTGATCAACTGGAGGCCGCGCATGCGCAGGTCGCGCTCCAGGCCCCCGGCCAGCCGCGAGTAGAACGGGTTCGCGAGGTCGCCGATGAGCAGGCCGACCAGCGTCGACGTGCTCGCGCCGCGGCGGAGCTCGCGGGCCACCCCGTTCAGCCGGTAGCCGAGCTGGTCGGCGGCGTCGCGCACCCGTGACCGGGTCTCCGGTGCCACCCGGGGCTCGCCCCCGAGGGCCCGGGAGGCCGTCTTCACCGACACGCCGGACAGCGCCGCGACCTGCGCGAGGCTCGGTCGACCAGCCTTCCGGTCAGCGGTCATGGCGGGAATTATGACACCGGCGTGTCGGGGGACCGCCGGCTCGGGCCGGCGCTGGGGCCTCCCCGTCCCCCACCAGGGCCGCCCCGGGTCGTGAGGGCCGCTCGGGAACCGCGGTATACGATTCGCGTCAACGATGTCATGGGCTGGTCGCTAGCACCCCGGCCGCGCTTGTCCGCAAGCCGAGGGGGCGTCGCGAACGTCACTGAGCGTGGCGGTCGATATTACCGACTTGTTACGCAAAAGAGCGACTTGGGCACTTGCGGAAGCGCCTCTGGCGAGATTTCCTTGCCCACGACAACGAAAAGTGAGCGAAGGTCATAACCCGCGGAGGCGGCCATGGCGTTGGCAAGGCGGTGGGAGCGATGAGCGATTTGCCCGTCCTCCTGGAGATGCGCTCCATCACCAAGGAGTTCCCCGGCGTCAAGGCCCTGGCCGACGTCAACCTGGTGGTCCGCGCGGGCGAGATCCACGCGATCTGCGGCGAGAACGGTGCGGGCAAGTCGACGCTGATGAAGGTCCTCAGCGGCGTCTACCCGTACGGCAGCTACGACGGGCAGATCATCTACCAGGGTGCCGAGACCCGCTTCGCCGACATCCGGGCGAGCGAGAACGCCGGCATCGTGATCATCCACCAGGAGCTGGCGCTCATCCCGGGCATGTCGATCGCCGAGAACATCTTCCTCGGCAACGAGCCGCGCAAGCACGGTGCGATCGACTGGAAGGCCGCCAACCGGATGGCGCTGGACCTGATGGCCCGGGTCGGCCTGCGGGAGGACCCGGACACCCTGGTCAAGGACATCGGCGTCGGCAAGCAGCAACTCGTGGAGATCGCCAAGGCGTTCGCCAAGGACGTCAAGCTGCTCATCCTGGACGAGCCGACCGCCGCGCTCAACGAGGCCGACTCCCGGCACCTGCTGGACCTGCTGCGCGGATTCCGCTCGCGGGGCATCACCTCGATCATGATCTCGCACAAGCTCAACGAGATCGAGGCGATCGCCGACGAGATCACCATCCTGCGCGACGGCCGGACCGTCGAGACGCTGGACGTCCGGGCGGACGGCGTCGACGAGGACCGGATCGTGCGGGGCATGGTCGGCCGCGAGCTGCACAGCCGGTTCCCCGACCACACCCCGAAAATCGGTGAGGTCTTCTTCGAGGTCCGGAACTGGAACGTCCGGCACCCGATCTCGGCGGAGCGGCAGGTCTGCAAGAACGAGAGCTTCGTCGTACGCCGCGGCGAGATCGTCGGCTTCGCCGGCCTGATGGGCGCCGGCCGCACTGAGCTCGCGATGAGCGTCTTCGGCCGCTCCTACGGCGTGTACGAGTCGGGCACGATCATCAAGGACGGCAAGGAGATCGTCCTGAAGTCGGTGGCCGACGCGATCGACCACGGGCTCGCGTACGTCAGCGAGGACCGCAAGGCGATCGGCCTGAACCTGCTCGACGACATCAAGGCGTCGACGGTCGCCGCCAAGCTGTCGAAGATCTCCCGCCACGGCGTCCTCGACGAGGTCGCGGAGTACAAGGCGGCCGAGTCCTACCGGCGGGAGCTGCGCACCAAGGCGCCGTCGGTCGACGAGAGCGTCTCCAAGCTCTCGGGCGGCAACCAGCAGAAGGTCGTCCTGGCGAAGTGGATGTTCACGGACCCGGACCTCCTGATCCTCGACGAGCCCACCCGCGGCATCGACGTGGGCGCGAAGTACGAGATCTACGGCATCATCCAGCGGCTCGCCGACCAGGGGAAGGGCGTCGTCGTCATCTCCTCGGAGCTCCCCGAGTTGATCGGGCTCTGCGACCGCATCTACACCGTGTTCGAAGGCGCCATCACCGGCGAGATCGCCCGGCAGGACGCAGACCCGGAAACCCTCATGAAGCAGATGACCTCGACGAAGAAGATGCAGACACGATGAGCCGAATCAAGGACCTGCAGAAGAACCTCTTCGGAGGGACCACGTCCAACGCCCGCCAGTTCGGGATGATCTTCACCCTGGTGGCGATCGTCGTCCTGTTCCAGATCCTCACGGACGGCCTGACCCTGCGGTCGGACAACCTGATCGCGTTGTTCAACCAGAACTCGTACATCCTCATCCTGGCCATCGGCATGCTGATGGTGATCGTCGCGGGGCACATCGACCTCTCGGTCGGCTCGATCGCGGCCTTCACCGGCATCCTGGTCGCCAAGTCGATGGCCGAATGGTCGCTGCCCTGGCCCGTCGCCATCCTGTTCGGCCTGGTGATCGGCGCGATCATCGGCGCCTGGCAGGGCTTCTGGGTCGCCTACATCGGGGTGCCGGCGTTCATCGTCACCCTGGCCGGCATGCTGCTCTTCCGGGGCGGCAACCAGTTCATCGGCAACGCGAACACGATCTCCGTGCCGGAGGGCTTCCGGGTGATCGGCTCCGGCTTCCTGCCCGAGGTCGGCCCGAACACCGGCTACAACAACCTGACGCTCCTGCTCGGCCTCGCCGCCTGTGTGGCGGTGGTCTGGCGGGAGTTGCAGGCCCGCAGGACCCGCCGGGACATGGACGCCGAGCCGGCGCCGATGTGGATCTCGGTGCTCCGGATGGCCGTCATGGTCGGCGTGATTGTCTTCGCCTCGCTCCGCTTCGCCAGCGGCCGGGTCGGCACGAGCTTCCCGGTCTCCGGCATCATCCTGGTGGCGCTGGTGCTCGCCTACTCCTTCTACACCCGGAACACCGCGGGCGGCCGGCACATCTACGCCGTCGGTGGCAACTCCCGGGCCGCGGAGCTCTCCGGTGTGAAGCTTCAGCGGGTCAACTTCTTCGTCATGATGAACATGGCCGTCCTGGCCTCCCTGGCCGGCATGATCTTCGTGGCCCGCTCGGCCGCCTCCGGCCCGCAGGACGGCAACGGCTGGGAGCTGGACGCGATCGCGGCGGTCTTCATCGGTGGCGCGGCCGTCTCGGGCGGCATCGGCACCATCAGCGGCTCGATCGTCGGCGGTCTGGTCATGGCCGTGCTGAACAACGGCCTGCAACTGCTCGGCGTCGGCACCGACCGGGTCCAGATCATCAAGGGCCTCGTGCTGCTGCTGGCCGTCGCGCTCGACGTCTACAACAAGAAGCAGGGCAAGTTCTCGGTCATCGGCAGCCTCACGCGCTCGTTCCGCCGGGACACTTCCGCCCCGCCCACGGCGCCACCGGACGCGGACCGGGAGACCGCCCGCACGGCCGTGCCGAGCTGACGTTTCACCCCGCCTCACACCCCGTATCACCTCTCCAGAAGGGCACCATCCAGCCATGCGTAAACTGATCGGCAAATCGATGGCCATCGGCGCCATCGCCGCGCTGGCCCTGACCGCCACCGCCTGCGGCAACGGCCGCGAGGGCGACGGCGGCGGCGCCAAGGGCGACACCAAGGGCTTCGCGGCCGACTCCCTGATCGGCGTCGCGCTGCCGTCGAAGACCTCGGAGAACTGGGTCCTCGCCGGTGACCTGTTCACCAACGGCCTCAAGGAGGCCGGCTTCAAGAGCGACGTGCAGTACGCCGGCGCGTCGACCACCGTCGCCGACCAGCAGGCCCAGATCACCGCCATGGTGACCAAGGGCGCCAAGGTCATCGTCATCGGCGCGACCGACGCCGCGCAGCTGTCCACCCAGGTGGCCGCCGCGCACGCCGCCGGCGCGAAGGTCATCGCGTACGACCGCCTGATCACCAACACCCCGGACCTCGACTACTACGTCGCGTTCGACAACTTCAAGGTCGGCCAGCTCCAGGGCCAGGCCCTGCTGGACGGTATGAAGGCCAAGAAGCCGAACGGCCCGTACAACATCGAGCTGTTCTCCGGCTCGCCGGACGACAACAACGCCGGTGTCTTCTTCAACGGCGCCATGAGCGTGCTCAAGCCGGAGATCGACAAGGGCAACGTGGTCGTGGCCTCGAAGCAGACCGACGTCAAGCAGACCGCCATCCAGGGCTGGAAGGCCGAGGGCGCCCAGGCCCGCATGGACCAGCTGCTGACCTCGACCTACGGCAACAAGGAGCTGGACGGCGTCCTCTCCCCGAACGACACCCTGGCCCGCGCGATCATCACCTCGATCAAGGGTGCCGGCAAGAAGATCCCGGTCGTCACCGGTCAGGACTCCGAGGTCGAGTCGGTCAAGTCGATCATGGCTGGCGAGCAGTACATGACGATCAACAAGGACACCCGGAACCTGGTCAAGCAGACCATCGCGATGGTGAAGTCCCTGCAGGCCGGTAACACCCCCGAGGTGAACGACACCAAGTCGTACAACAACGGCTCCAAGGTCGTCGACACCTACCTGCTGCCGCCGGTGGCCGTCACCAAGGCCAACGCGGCCGAGGCGTACGCCAACGACCCGAAGCTCTCCCCGCTCACCAAGTAATCCCGCTCGCACGACGAGGGCCCCGGAGTTCGCTCCGGGGCCCTTCGTCGTGCGCGGCGCGGTCGGGGCGTCGGCCGCCGACCGCGCCGGGCGGTCACCGCAGGTGGGCCTCGATGGCCTCGATGACGCGCGGGCGGAGTTCCGCCGCGCGGACGACGGCGTCGACCGAGCCGACCTCGACGGCGCGCTGGATGCTGTGCACCCGGTCGAACTCCGTGGCCACCTCGCCGAGCTTCTCCGCGCGGACCGACGAGCGGAGCTCGTCCAGTTCCGCGGTCAGCGCGGCGCGGTCGGCGCCGGTGGCGGCCGCCACGCGGGCCTCCAGGTCCCGCACCCGCGGGTCGGCGGCCGTGCGGGCGTTGACGTCGCCGGAGAAGACCACCGCGGCGGCCGGGGCGCCGCCCAGCACCGAGGCGAACGAGCCCTCCAGTGCCAGCACGGTCATCTTCGGGTTCAACGCCTTCGAGAACACCACGAACGCGCCGCCGTGGTAGCGCGAGATCACGCAGAACACGATGGGCCCGCGGAAGTTCACGATGGCGCGGCCGATCTCGGCGCCGTACTCCAGCTGCAGCTTGCGCATCGACTCGGGCGAGCCGTCGAAGCCCGACAGGTTCGCCAGCACCACCAGCGGCCGGTTGCCGCTGGCCGAGTTGATCGCCCGCGCGGCTTTCTTCGACGAGCGCGGGAACAGGGTGCCGGCCGTGTAGGTGTCCGGACCGTCGGTGGGTGGGAAGCCGCGGCGCGGCACCGACCGGGACTCGATGCCGAGCAGGCACACCGGGATGCCGCCGAGGTGCACGTCCTGCACCACCGCGGTCTCCGCGTCGGCCATGCCCGCCCAGCGTTCGAGCACCGGGTGGTCCTGGTCGGCGAGCGCCCGCATCACGGTCCGGATGTCGAACGGCTTCTTCCGGTCCGGGTTGGCCGCGGTGGAGAAGATCTCGCCGACGGTGGTGAAGTCGCTGCCGGCCACGGTGTGCGGGAAGTTCGAGATGTCCCGGTCGGCGGGGTCGGTGGTCGTCGCCCGGCGCGGCGCCGACTCACCCGGCGCCACGTACGTGTGCTCGTAGTGCGCCATCAGCACGTCCCGGGCGGCCGGGAGGTCCGGCGCCCAGTACTGCGCCTGCCCGTTCGGGCCCATCACCCGGTCGTAGCCGCCGATGCCGAAGTTGTCCTCGGCCGACACGCCGCCGGAGAAGTCGAGCGACTGCTTGCCGGTGAGCACCATGGCCGAGTCCGGCGTCATCACCAGGACGCCCCGGGTGTGCATGAGCATCGTGGCCTCGGCGTTCCAGTACGGCTGCGCGCCGACGTTGATGCCCGCCACCACGATGTTGATCTCACCGCCGTCCTGGGTGAACTCGACGATCCGCTTGAGCGCGGCCGCCACCCAGTCCATGTTCTCCGTACCGGACGTCATGGAGATCCGGGCGCCCGCGGACAGCGCGTACCACTCCAGCGGCACCCCCATCCGCTCGGCCAGGTCCAGCGCCGCGATCACGCGGCGGCACTCCGGCTCGGACAGCGCACCGAGCGCCTTCGTGGGGTCGCCGAGCAGCACGACCCGGGTGACGCCCTGCGGATGCCGCGGGGTCGGCGTGGTGACCACGCCCGCGACGATCGCCGCGGTGTTGCGCCCCCGGGGCCGGTCGACCGGCACCAGCGCGTGCCGGTCGTCCAGGTCGTGCTCGACGAAGTCGCCGAGCAGGCCGGTCAGCTCGTACGGGTACACGGTGTTGCGGCTGCTGGCACGCAGCACCTTCAGCCGGTAGTCGTCCAGCGGCTCGACCGGCTCGACCGGCGGCTCGCCGACGCTCAGTTCGGCGCCGCCGGTGGCGTTGAACGAGATCCGTACGGCGATCTTGGTCAGCTCGCCGGTCCTCCGGTCGCGCTGCCGCGCGATGAACAGGATCTCCTCCAGCCCGGCGCCCGCCGTCGTCGGGCGGACCCGCCCGGCGATCATCTCCATCTCCTCGCGGGTCAGCTCGCTCGGCGGCCAGACGTAGATCACGATGCGGTTGGTCTGGAAGCGCGTCTTCGCCGGTCGCTGCGACTGCGCCCGCCGGATCGAGTCCAGGCAGGCGGCGACGGTGTCCTCGGTCGTCGGCAGGGCGACCAGCCGCCCGTCGTGCTCGCGCAGCGCGGTCAGGTCGCGCACCTGCGCGAACGCCACCAGGCGCTGGTCCGACGGGTTCTCCCGCGCCACGCACTGGAAGAGGTAGACCTCCTCGTCGGACGACGGCAGGCGGGTCAGGTCGAACTTGTGCAGCCGCTCCAGCTGCATCCGCTGGGCGATGTACGGGTGCAGGCCGCGGATCAGCCGCTCCTCGGCCATCCCGCCGCCGGACGGCCGGAAGGTGAAGTGGTGGTGCATGACCGCGCCGGCCCGGCCCGCCACGGTGGTGGTGACCCGGCGGACCTGCGGGGGCAGCGGGTGCGCCTCGATGACCTCGTGCAGCGCGGCGGCCATCCCGTCGAAGTCCTCGGGCTGGTCCTCCCACGCGAGGTAGATGTCGGCGTCGATCGGGTCCGGTCCGTCCGCCAGCTCGGCGAGCCCGCGCAGGGCGCCGCCGAGGGCGTCGAAGCGCACCGCGGCGGAGACCACGCGCGAGTCCGCGCGCTCGGCCACCACGAAGGTGCAACCCGCGACCTCGCGGGTGCCGACGCCGGTCAGCCCCTTGTTCCCGTAGTACCGCCGGGTCAGCACCTCCAGCATCACCGCGTTGTCGAGGTGGTCGCGCACCAGCCGCTGGCCGAGCAGCCGCACCAGCGGCTCGGTGCTGCGCACCATCTCGGCGACGCGGTCACCGCGGTCCGGGGCGTCCGGGTGCGCGTCCAGGTGGCGCAGGTGCCTGCGGACCTCGGCGTAGACGCGGGCGCGGTTGCGGCGCAGCAGCGGCTGGGCGAACCAGGCGAACACCACGCCCCGGGCGAGGTCGGCGACCACCGGGAAGCGGACCTGCGTGGCGGCCACCAGCCGCTCCAGCGCCAGGCCGGCGGGCTCGCGCAGCGAGTCGTCCGGTGGCGGCTCCCGCAGCCACGACCGCAGCAGCGTCGCGATGACCGTGGCGTCGGCCGACGCCCGCTGCTGGGCGAGGAAGATCCGGAACACGGCGGCCTCGAGCGCGGGGGAGCGCTCCAGGTCGCCGACCCCGTAGTGGCCGAGCGCCTTGGCGAGCTTGGCCTGGAACGCGTTCGGCACCCCGGCCCGCTCGATGTCGAGGCTCTGCAGGTAGGTGTGGAAGTACTCGCGGGCGCTCGGGACGTGGCCGTCGCCGTCCTCGCCGGTCGGCCGGTTGCGGCTCAGCTCGGCCAGGTCGGCGAACACGTTGACGAGGTCGAGCTCCTCGGCCAGCGGCCGGTGGCCCTCCTCGGTGGCCGTCCGGCGGGCGGCGAGGTAGTCGTCGATCACCCGGCGGTCGTTGTGCGGGTCGACGTCGAAGCCCAGCAGCAGGGCGCGCAGGTCCTCCTGGCCGCGGGCGGCCCGCGTACGGGCCGGGACCTCGGCGGGCTCGACGGGCAGGTCCAGCTCGACGGCGGCCGCGGCCGGGGCGTCGGCGGCCTCGGCGTCCTCGTCGGCGACCGGCTCCAGCCGCAGCAGCGGGGCGCCGGCCTCCACCTGGCTGCCCACGGAGACGGCGCACTCCTTCAGTCGCGCCCGGAACGGCGCCCGCAGCACCGTCTCCATCTTCATGGCCTCCAGCACCAGCACCGGCGCGCCCGCCTCGACCTCGGCGCCGACGGCCAGCGGGGTGGCCACGACCAGCGCCGGCATGGGGGAGCGGAGCACGCCGCCCTCGTCCCGGCTGACCCGGTGGGTGACGCCGTCCACCTCGACCAGGTGGATCGGGCCGTGCGTGTCGGTGAGCAGGCGGTACCGGGCGCCGTTGACGACGATCTGCCCGGTGTGCCGGTCGAAGCGGTCCAGCTCGACGTCGGCGGTGCGGACGCCGCCGGCCGTCTCGATGCCGACCCGGAACCGGTGCGCCCCCACGCGGGCCACGCGCATCCGGTAGCCGACGCCGCGCAGCTTGAGGTCCAGCGGCCCGCCGCTGGAGTGCTGCACCTGCGGGCGGCCGCCGGCCGCCGTCGACAGCAGCCGCTGCCGCTCGACGCGCTCCTCCTCCTCGTACGCCTCGATGGCGGCGGCGGCCAGCGCGACGGCGGAGTGCCGGTGCGCGACGAGGCGGCCCTCGCCGCGGACCCGGTCGATCCAGCCGGTGTCCGCGCTGGCGTCGATGACCTCGGGCTGGTCGAGCAGGTCGAGCACGAAGCTCTTGTTCGTCGCGCCGCCCTCGATGATCACCGTGGTGTTCGCCATGGCCCGGCGCAGCCGGCCGAGCGCCTCGTCGCGGTCGCGGCCGTAGGCGATGATCTTCGCGATCATCGAGTCGAAGTCGGCGGGGATGGTGTCGCCCTCGCTGACGCCGGTGTCCACCCGGATGCCCGGCCCGGCGGGCAGGTCCAGGCGGGCGATGCGACCGGGGGAGGGCGCGAAGTCGCGGTCCGGGTCCTCGGCGTTCAGCCGGGCCTCGATGGCGTGACCCCGCTCCGCGGGCGGCTCGCCGTCGAGGCGCCCGCCCGCGGCCACGTGCAGCTGCGCCTTGACCAGGTCGAACCCGGTGGTGGACTCGGTGATCGGGTGCTCCACCTGCAGGCGGGTGTTGACCTCCAGGAACGCGAACAGCCGGTCGCCGGGGTGGTAGAGGAACTCGACGGTCGCCGCGCCCCGGTAACCCACCGCCACGGCCAGCCGTTCGGCCGACGCCTTGAGCTCCGCGGCCTGCGCCGGGCTGAGCACCGGCGACGCCGACTCCTCGATGACCTTCTGGTTGCGCCGCTGCACCGAGCAGTCCCGGACCCCCAGCGCCCAGGCGGTGCCCTGGCCGTCGGCGATCACCTGGACCTCGACGTGCCGGGCGCCGGTGACCAGGCGCTCCAGGAACACGATGCCGCTGCCGAACGCCCGCGCCGCCTCCTGGCTGGTCCGCTCGTACGCGTCGACCAGCTCGGCCTCGTTCGTGACCACGCGGATGCCGCGCCCGCCGCCGCCGGCGGTGGCCTTCAGCATCAGCGGGTAGCCGATCTCGGCCGCCGCCGTCCGGGCGGCGTCCAGGGTCTCCACCGCGCCGCGGCTCCACGGCGCGACCGGCACGCCGACCTCCTCGGCGATCAGCTTCGCGCCGATCTTGTCGCCGAGCTGGCGCATGGCCTCCGGGCTCGGCCCGATGAAGGTGACACCGACCTTCTCGCACAGCTCGGCGAACGCCGGGTCCTCGGCGACGAAGCCCCAGCCGACCCAGGCGGCGTCCGCCCGGGTCTCCACCAGCGCGCGCTCCAGCACGGTCAGGTTCAGGTACGGGCGCGCGGACGCGGGACCGAGATCGTAGGCGACGTCCGCCTCCCGCACGAACGTGGCGTCGCGGTCGACGTCGGTGTGCAGGGCGACGGTCTCGATCCGGGTCCCGGTCTCCGCGGCCAGCTCCCGGACGGCGTGGATGAGCCGCATCGCGGCCTCCCCACGGTTGACGATGGCGATACGGCTGAACACCCGACCGACCCCTCCGTTGGACCCACGATGTACGCGCCGCGAGGCGACAGCCCCCGGCAGTGATCACCTTTCCGTCTGCGGGCGGGCGGCGCCATGTCGTAACCGCCGAAGCCTGGGCGGCGCCAGTTGTAGGAACCGAACAAAAGTTTTTGGCGGTCAGGGGGTGTCGCGGCGCTGGAACATCACCAACCCGGCGATGACCGCCGCGGCCGCGTACAGGGACAGGACGCCGAGGCCGGCCCAGGGGCCGATGTGCTCGGCGGCGAGGTCGCGCGTCGCCTGGATGCTCAGCCCGGCGTCCATGGGGGCGAACCGGTGGATGCGGTGCTGCCAGGTCGGGTCGGTGACGAACATGGCGACAACGGGCGAGCCGTAGAGCAGGGCCAGCGCCGCCGTCACCGCACCGGCGGTGTCGCGCAGGAGCAGCCCGAGCCCCGCCGCCAGCAGGGTGACGAGCCCGGTGTAGAGCACCGTGCCGATGGCCGCACGCCGGGTGAGGTCGTCGGCGAGCGACAGCGCGGGGAAGCCGTGCGCCGGGTCGAACCCGTTGCCGGGCAGCATCGTCCGGCCGGCCGCCAGCGACCCGGCGGCCAGCAGCGCCCCCGCGGTCGTCCCGAGGGCGGCCAGGGCGCCGACCTTGCCCAGCACCACCAGGAACCGGCGTGGCACGGCCGTGAGCGTCGGGTGGATCGTCCCCGTGCTGTACTCCGCCGTCACCGCCAGGACCGCGAGGACCACGATCCCGACCTGGCCGAGGCGGACGCCCCCCAGCGTGAGCTTCGTGAGGTCGGGGGCGCAGGGCGGACCGCAGTGCGCGCGGTCCAGCGACCCGGTGACCGCGAACCCGACGCCCACCGTGCCGGCGACGGTGAGCAGCGTCAGCCAGGCGGTGCTCGGCAGCGTCCTCAGCTTCGTCCACTCCGCCCGCAGGGCCCGGAGTGGCCGCCCCGCCGTCACGCGTCCCGCCGGCGCAGCTGCCACCAGGCGAGCCCGAGGGTGAGGGCGACCCACGCCGCGACCACGCCGATCCCGGCCCACGGCCCGATCAGGGCCCACGGCTCGGCGAGCGTGACCGTCGGCGGTTTCGCCCGTTGGGTGGCCATCCCGCCCGCCAGCGTGGTGTACATGAGCCATCGCGGTGAGGTGCCCGGCAGGATCATGCCGACGACCAGCGGCCCGAGCACGAGGAGGACCGTGATCGTGATCGCGGCCGCGCTGTGCCGCAGCAGCACGCCGACGGCGAGGCCGACCACGGCGACACCGGCCAGGAACGCGGCGGTCAGCAGCAGCGCCCGCAGCACCGTCGGGTCGGTGAGGGACGGCCGGGGGAAGGCCGGCGTCGTGAAGCCGCGCTCGCGCAGGGCCGGGACGGCGAGCAGGAACGAGCCGACCGCGCCCACCAGCCCCACGAGGAACGAGGTGGCGCCGAGGACGATCGCCTTCGCGGCGAGCACCCGGCCCCGGCGCGGGGTCGCGGCGAACGTCGTCCGGATCATGCCCCGCCGGTACTCCGACGTGGCGCAGAGGACTCCGATCGCGATGAGCGCCATGAGCCCGGCGATGACGCCGACCAGTGCGATCTCGACCATGTCGTCGTCCGGCGGCCGCGGGCCGACGGTGCCGGTGCCCACCACGGTGTAGCCGCCGCCGGTCTCGGTGACCTGGCCGCCGGCGCGGACGCCGCCCTTCCCGTCGAGCCGGTCCGCGCCGCCGATCGCCTCGCCGTGCCAGGTGCCCTCAGAGCTGAGCCGCACGTTGTCGAACGATGCCCGGGCGCTGGTCGGGCGCTCGCCGACGGACGAGCTGCCGCCGCCGCGCGACGTGTAGACGGCCGCCGGCGACGAGACGTAGAAGCCGATCTCGACCGTGGACGGGAGGTTCTTCGGCGTCGCCGTTCCGATCTTCTGCCACGTCGCGCCGTCGGCCGACTCGTACCCGGTGATCGCGGTGCCCGAGCGCACCAGCCGCAGCCACCGGGCCCCGCCGGCCGCGCTGCCCTTGCGGTCCGCGTCGAAGTCCCACTGCAGGTGTACGCCCCTGCCGGCGGTCAGCATCAGCGAGGCGTACGACGAGCCGGGCCGGGTGCCGTCCTTGATCATGATGCCGGCCGCGGGTTGGGCGAACGGGCTGGAATCCGCGAGCCTGGTCATCCCGTCCAGGCCCGTCGCCTCGCGCCCGAACGGTTCGGGCGCCAGCGACGCGACCCGCACGGTGAGCGTGGCGTCGCCCGTGACCTGCTGGTGCACGAAGTAGAAGTCGTCGGCGACCGGCGCACCGTGCGGCCCGCTCACGAACTCGGCGTGCTCGTTGATGTTCGTCCTGCTGCCCGACGCGGCCAGGTAGCTCAGGCCGACGGTCAACGCGGCCGCGCCGAGCAGCGTGACGACCCAGCGCCGCACCGAGCGCAGCTTGGTCCACTCGGCCAGCAGCAGGCCGGGGAAGGACTCGCGGGCGGTCACCGTACGCTCCCTTCGGCCGCCGGCGCCCCGGTCTCCGGCGCGAACTCGATGGCGCCACGCGTCAGGTCCATGTACGCCTCCTCCAGTGAGGCCCGGTGCCGGCGCAGCTCCGAGAACGGGACGGCGGCCCCGGTCAGCAGCGCCGCCACCCGGTCGCCGGCCAGGCCGTTGACGACGACGGTGTCCGGGCCGGCCACGGTGACGGTCGCGCCGCCGTTGGCCAGCACGGTCGTCGCCTCGGCCCGCTGCGTGGTGGTGACCTCGACGCGGTCCCCGGACGCCGCGGCCAGCAGCGCGGCCACGCTCGTGTCGGCGATCAGGCGGCCCCGGCCCACCGCGATCAGATGGTCGGCCGTGTCCTCCAGCTCGCTCATCAGGTGGCTGGATACCAGGACCGCCCGTCCCTCGGCGGCCAGGGACCGCATCAGGCCCCGGATCCACACGATGCCGTCCGGGTCGAGGCCGTTGACCGGCTCGTCGAACATCAGCACCGGCGGGTCGCCGAGCAGGGCGGCGGCGATGCCCAGCCGCTGCCGCATGCCCAGCGAGAAGCCCCCGGTCCTCCGGCGGGCGGCCGAGGCCAGGCCCACCTGGTCGAGCACCTCGGCGACCCGGCGCCGGCCGATGCCGTTGCTGTGGGCCAGCCAGAGCAGGTGGTCGCGGGCGCGCCGGCCGGGGTGCAGAGCCGAGGCGTCGAGGAGCGCGCCGACCTGGGTCAGCGGCGTCCGCAGCGACCGGTAGGGGCGGCCGTTGACCAGGGCCTCGCCCCCGTCCGGCGCGTCGAGTCCGAGGATCAGCCGCATGGTCGTCGACTTTCCGGCCCCGTTCGGCCCGACGAATCCGGTCACCTCGCCGGCCCGGACGGTGAACGACAGCCCGTCCACCGCGACGGCGGTGCGGTAGCGCTTGTGGAGCGCGCGTACCTCGATCGTGGGTTCCATGGCAGGGACGTTAGGCGGCGGTGGCCGCCCGGCGCGTCACGGCGCGGAGGGGTCTTCGGCCGGTGCCCGCCTCCCTCGTGCGGGGGAGGCCGGGTCCCCGCCGGGGGGACGACACCGGGGTCGCGGCCGGTGAGAATGGCGGGCGTGAAGGGGATCGGGCCGGCCTCGGCCACGGCCGCCCTCGGCGCCGTGGCGGTGATCGAGGCGATGGCGGGCGCGTACCACCGCCGGCCGGCCGCGATCGCGGTTCTCCTCGCGCTCGCCGTGGTCGCCCCCGTCGCCCTGGTCCGGCTCTGGCCCGCGACGGCGGCCGTCCTGTCCGCCGCGGCGACGCTCTCCGGCCTGATGATCTCCTATCCGGTCACCGTCGCGGGGGCCACCGCGCTGGCGGTGCTCTACGGGATCGCCGGCCACCGGCGTCCACTGAGCACGGCCGGCGCCCTGGTCCTGCCCCTTGCCGCGTACGCGGCCGCGCCGCTGTCCGGCGACCGGCCGGGCGGGCGGTCCGTGGCCCTGCTCCTGCTGGCCGTCGCGGCGGTGGCGGCGGCCACGGGGGCGGCGGTGCGGCTGCGGGACGAGCGGCGTCGCCACCGGGCCGACGAGCAGTCGTCGGCGGTGACGCTGATGGAGTACGCGGCCCGCGGCGAACGGGCCCGCATCGCCCGGGAACTCCACGACGTGGTGGCGCACCACATCACCATGATCGCCCTGCAGGCCGAGGCGGCCCGCCTCGCGACGCCGGGCCTGCCCCCGGAGGGGGCGCGGCGGCTGACCGCCATCGGGGACACCGCGCGGGTCGCGCTGACGGAGATGCGGCGTCTGCTGGGCGTGCTCCGGGAGGACGTGGACGCCGAGCCGACCCGCCGCCCCCAACCCGGGCTCCGCGAGCTCAACGCCCTCCTCGACGAGGTACGCGACGCGGCCGTGGGCAGTGGCGTACGCCTGATCGTGAGCGGCGCCGTCGAGCCCCTCGATCCCGGCGTCGAGCTGACGGCGTACCGCATCGTGCAGGAGGCGCTGACGAACGCCCGCCGCCACGCCCCCGGCGCGGCCGTCGACGTCGAGCTGCACTACCGCGGCGACGACCTCAGCGTGCGGGTCTACGACAACGGCCCCGGCCCCGCCCCGGCCGGTGACCGCGGGCACGGGCTGGCCGGGATGCGGGAACGGGCGGCCATGGTCGGTGGCCAGGTCACGGCCGGCGCGGCACCGGGCGCCGGGTTCCTCGTCGAGGCCGTCCTGCCGACGAAGGGAGCCGCGCCGTGACCGCCACCCGGATCGTCGTGGTCGACGACCAGGACGTCGTGCGCGCCGCCTTCGAGGTCCTGCTGGCGACCCAGCCCGACTTCACGGTCGTCGGTTCGGCCGCCGACGGCGGGCAGGCCGTGCGGATCTGCCGGCAGGTGCGCCCCGACGTGGTGCTCATGGACATCCGGATGCCGGGGATGGACGGCATCGAGGCCACCCGGCGGTTGCTCGCCGACCCGGAGCCGCCCCGGGTGCTGATGCTGACGACGTTCGACCTCGACGAGCACGTGTACGACGCGCTCGGCGCCGGCGCGAGCGGTTTCCTCCTGAAGGACGCGACCGCCGAGCGGCTGTTCGACGCCGTCCGGGTCGTCGCCGCGGGCGAGGCGCTGCTCGCCCCGACGGTGACGCGGCGACTCGTCGCCGAGTTCGTCCGGATGCGGGTACGCCGCCGGGAGCCGGACGCGGCGCTGCGCACGCTCACCGCCCGGGAGACCGAGGTGCTGCGGCTGATCGCCGAGGGACTGTCGAACCCGGAGATCGCCGCCCGGCTGGTCGTGGGGGAGGAGACGGTGAAGTCCCACGTCAGCCGGGTGCTGGCCAAGCTCGGCCTGCGCGACCGCACCCAGGCCGTCGTGGTGGCGTACGAGTCCGGCCTGGTCGTCCCCGGGGACCGGTGACCGCGCCCGGACCCCGTGTGATCGAGATTTCCTTGACCAGTCAAGCATAGGAGATATGTTTGACCGGTCAAGGAAATGAGGTGCAGGCATGCGTGACGACGATCCCGCCGCGGCGGGCGTCGCCCCGGCCGCGACGACGACGCTGTCGTCCCGGCCGCGGGTGGCCGTGCTGGGCGCCGGGCACACCGGACCGGTGATCGCCCGGGTGGCGATGGCCGCCGGGTATCCGGTGACGATCGCGGCCTCCGGCGACCCCGCGAACATCGCCCTGATCGCCGGCGTGCTGGCTCCCGGCGCCGAGGCGCGCTGGGCGGCCGACGCCGTCGCGGACGCCGGGATCGTCGTGCTGGCGATACCGCTGCACCGGTTCCCGGACCTCGATCCCGCCCTGCTCGCCGGCCGGCTCGTCGTCGACACGATGAACTACTGGCCGCCCGTCGACGGCGTCCAGGAGATGTTCGACCACCCGGCGCACGGCAGCAGCGAGATCGTCCAGCGGCGGCTCGCCCGGTCGACGGTCGTGAAGACGTTGAACCACATCGGCTACCACGAGCTGGAGGACGACCGCCGCCCGCCGGGAGCGCCGGACCGCCGCGCGCTCGGCGTCGCCGGGGACGACCCCGCCGCCGTGCGGACCGTGGCCGACCTCGTCGAACGCGTCGGCTACGACGCCGTCCCGCTGGACGGCCTGCGCGCCGGCCGCCTGCTCCAACCCGGCGGCCCGGTCTTCGGCGTGTCCCTGGGCCGGACCGAGTTCACGCGGGCGCTCGCCCGCACCGACCACACAGACAGAGGCTCATCGTGACCACAGCACCGTCGGATCCGGTACGCCCGGCCGCCTTTCCCCTCGTGCTCGGCCTGGACACCTTCGGCGACGTCACCCACGACGCCGACGACCGGCCGCTCTCGCACGCCAGCACGATCCGCGACATCGTCGAGCAGGGCGTCCTCGCGGACCAGGTCGGCGTGGACTTCTTCGGCATCGGGGAGCACCACACCGACGACTTTCCGCTCTCCGCCGCCGACGTGGTGCTGGGCGCGATCGCGGCCCGTACCAGCCGGATCCGGCTCGGCTCGGCCGTCACGGTGCTCAGCTCCGACGACCCGGTACGGGTCTTCCAGCGCTACTCCACCCTCGACGCGGTCTCCGGCGGCCGGGCCGAGGTGATCCTCGGCCGCGGGTCCAGCATCGACTCGTTCCCGCTGTTCGGCTACGACCTGGCCGACTACGAGCGGCTCTTCGAGGAGAAGGCGCAGCTCTTCGCCGAGCTGCGCAAGGGTGGACCGGTGACCTGGAAGGGCACCGTGCGGGCGCCGCTGCACGAGCAGGACGTCGTGCCGCACACCGAGTCGGGACCCTTCCCGGCCTGGATCGGCGTGGGCGGCAACCCGCAGTCGGTGATCCGGGCCGCCCGGTACGACTACGGCCTGATGCTCGCGGTCATCGGCGGGTCGCCGGCCCGCTTCGCCCCCTTCACCCGGCTGTTCCACCAGGCGCTCACCCAGCTCGGCAAGGATCCCCTGCCGATCGGCGTGCACTCGCCCGGGCACGTCGCGGCGACCGACGAGCAGGCCCGCGAGGAGTTCTTCCCCCGCTACCAGGAGGTGATCGGCCGGGTGGCCCGGACCCGCGGCTTCGCCGTACCGACCCGGGAGTCCTTCCTGCGCGAGGTCGGGCCGCACGGCGCGCTGTACGTCGGGTCGCCCGAGACCGTCGCCCGGAAGATCGCCGCGAACCTCGTCGTGCTCGGCGCGAACCGCTTCGAGATGAAGTACGGCATGGGTGGGCTGTCGCACGAGGCCCTGATGACCGGCATCGAGCTGTACGGCACGCGGGTCGTCCCGCGCGTCCGGGAGCTGCTGAGCTGACCGGCGCACGGTCCGGGTCGCCGGGGTGGCCGCGTGAGGATTCAGTCGGCGGTTCCGACGCGCTGGAACGCGCGGGCCAGTTGGACGAGGTCGATGCCCTCGAAGTGGTCGAGGAACCGCCGCCGCACGCTGGCCAGGTGACTCGGCCAGGAGTCCTGGAGCCGGGCGAGACCGGCGTCGGTGAGGACGGCGTTCCACCCGCGCGCGTCCTCGGGGCACTTGACCCGCTCGACCAGGCCCTGCGTCTCCAGCCGGCCGATGGTGCGGGTCATCCCGCTCAGGGAGAGCTGGCACGCCGCGGCGAGTTCACTCATCCGCATCCGCCGGTCGGGTGTCTCGGAGAGGTGCATGAGCGCCGTGTACTCGGTGAGGGGCAGCTGGCGGTCGCCGACCATGTCGGCGTCGATGGCGCGGGGCAGCACGTGCATGATCCGGCCCAGCGAGCGGACCAGCGCTTCCTCCTCGGCGTCGAGGGGGCGCGGGGACTTCGGTGCGGCGGCGGACATGTCCCCATCCTACTTGCTTGACCGAGCAATGACATGCCGGAACGGTGACGACCGCCACGGCCCAAGAGATTGCTTGACGAAGCAACAAACGGCTAGCTTTTCCTTGACCAGGCAAGTACTTCGGAAGGGCCTCACGACATGACCAGGATCGGAATCATCCTCGGCAGCACCCGCCCGGGTCGCAACGGCGAGGCGGTCGCCCGCTGGGTGTTCGACGTCGCCAAGCAGCGCGGCGACGCGGAGTTCGAGCTCGTCGACCTGCTCGACCACCAGCTGCCGCACCTGGACGAGGCGTACCCGCCGGCGATGGGCCAGTACACCCAGCCGCACACGCTGCGCTGGGCCAGCACCATCGCGTCGTTCGACGGGTTCGTGATGGTCACCCCGGAGTACAACCACTCCACCTCGGGTGCCCTGAAGAACGCCATCGACTTCCTCTACGCCGAGTGGAACAACAAGGCCGTCGGGTTCGTCAGCTACGGCTCCGCGGGCGGCACCCGGGCCGTGGAACACCTGCGGCTGATCGCCGGCGAGCTGCAGATGGCCGACGTGCGCTCCCAGGTGGCGCTGTCGCTGTTCACCGACTTCGAGAACTTCAGCGTCTTCAAGCCCAGCCAGTTCCAGCACGACGCGCTCACCACCACCCTCGACCAGGTCGTGGCCTGGAGCACGGCGCTGGCCCCGCTGCGCAACCGCTGAACACCCTCCGACCGGCGACGGCCGCGGGCATCGTCCGCGGCCGTCACCGTACCCGTCGTGGCCGCCGCCGGCCGGGCCGCGTCGCGACCCGTGCCTCCCTCAGGACTGCTGACGCGGCGGCACGAATTCGGGAGCCGGCTGCGGGGACTTGCCGCTGACCTGGGTGATGATCTCGGCGGCCACGTCCCGCAGCTTGCGGTTGCGGTGCTGCGACGCCTTCCGGAGCAGGGCGAACGCCTCCGCCGCGGTGCACCGCTGCTGACCCATGACCACCCCGAGGGCCTGGTCGATGACGCTGCGGGAGACCATCGCGTCGTTGAGCTGCCGATGCAGGAGGGCCTGGTCGGCCTGACGGAGGATGACGCTCAGCGCCGCCGACCCCTGGTCCGTGAACGCCAGGGCCTGCCGCCGCGCCCGCTCGGTGAACGCGTGCGGCTCGGTGGCGTAGAGGTTCAACGCGCCGACGACCTCGCCGTCGACCGTCACGGGCAGCGACAGCGAGCTGGCCACGCCGAGGCGGAGCGCGTGTTCCCGGTAGTCGCACCAGCGGTCGTCCGTACGCAGGTCGAGCACCTCCACGACCTGCCCCTGGCGGAGGGCCTCGAGACAGGGGCCCTCGTCCGCCCCGTACTGGATCTCGTCGCCCTGCGCGGCGAGGTCGCCGCTGCTCGCGACGGTGAACGCGCCGCCGTCCCGACGCATCGTCAACCCGCAGCCCACGGCGGGAGCGACGACCTCCGTCGCGACCCGGACCAGCTGGTCCAGGAACACGTCGACGTGCGGCGAATCGGCGAGCAGCGTCAACAGCCGGCCGTAGGCCGACGCCAGATGCCGGTCAGCAGCATCAGACGGCACCGCTACCTCCTGAACTTCCGTGCCGGCTCCCTGCGGAGCCGTGACCACTGCCTTCCTTTGTCGGGGAGCAAACATTTCCCCGATCGGCAGGGTGCCAATCGGGCGGGACGCGGCTAGGGTCGAGGTGGGTTCGGACATGAGCCCAGGACCAGTGCCCGGTCGCCGACGAGCGAGCCGGGCATCAACCCGGTCCGCCACCCTCACGCGAGGAGCAGCTCATGTCCGTCCATCACGCGCAGCACCCGGCGGCGCCGCAGATCACCCGCCGGGCGACCCTGTCCCTGGCGCTGGCCCGGGAAGGCCCGGCGGTCGTGGTGGAGGTCGGTGGCCCGGTCGACATGGCAACCGTCGACCCGCTCGTCCGCCTCGTCGACCGGCTGCTGTCCGGCCATGCGCCCCCGGTGCTGGTTCTCGACCTGAGCGCGGTGACCTTCTTCTGCGCGGCCGGTGTCAACGCGCTGCTGACGATCCGCGCGCGGGCCGGCTCGGCCGGGTGCACCCTGGTGCTGCGCAGGCCCTCGCGGATCACCGTGGCGGTCCTCGCCATCGTCGGCCTCACGGACGAATTCACCACCGAGTGACCCTGCCCTTCCCTCCACAGCTGTCGCGCACGGTGGCGGTCACCTCGGACCCCCACCGGCGGGCAGATCGCAGGTACCCGAGGTGGATCAACCTGAAACGGCGGGACACCCGTGAGTCGGGCCACCGGAGGTTGCCTTCGCCGGTGCCCTGGGGACCGGTGGATCGAGCTCGTCGACGGCCCGGCCCATCCGGGTGACGGCCTCGGTGAGGATCTCCGGGGAGGTGGCGAAGTTGAGGCGTACGAAGCCGGCGCCGCCGGTGCCGAACACGTGGCCCGAGCTGAGGGCGACCCGCGCCCGGTCGAGGAACATCTTCGCCGGCCCCGCGACGTCGCTGGCCACCCCGGGCCCGCCGGGCGGCTGCTCGGTGGCGAGGCCCAGCGCCGTGCAGTCCAGCCAGGCGAGGTAGGTCCCCTCGGGACGGTGGTGGGTGACCGCCGGGAGGTGCTTGGCGAGCAGGTTCTCCAGCAGGGCGCGGTTGGCGTCGAGGCCGTCGAGGAGAAGGTCGAGCCACGGCCCGCCGGCACGGAACGCGGCGGTGTGCGCGAGGACGCCCAGGTGGCTGGGACCGTGGCCGACCTCCTCCGGCATGCGGCGCAGGTCGGCGGCGGCCCGTGGCCCGGCGACCGCGAGCGCCGCCTTGAGGCCGGCGAGGTTCCACGCCTTGGAGGCGGAGGTCAGGGCGAAGGCGTCCTCGGCGCCGGCCACCGTGAGGTACGGGGTGAAGCGCGCCCCGGGAAGCACCAGCGGAGCGTGGATCTCGTCGGAGACCACCCGCACGCCGTGCCGGCCGGCCAGGTCCGCCACGGCGTCGAGTTCGTCCCGGCAGTGCACCACACCGGTCGGGTTGTGCGGGTTGCACAGCAGGAACGCGGGCCGGGGGCCGAGGGTCCGGGCCCGCCGGAACGCCTCGTCCAGGGCGGCGCGGTCCATCCGCAGGTCGGGTCCGAGCGGAGCCTCGACCACCTGCCGGCCGGCGTGGCTCACGAAGGCGTAGAACGGCGGGTAGACGGGGGAGCAGACCACCACGGCGTCGCCGGGGTCGGTGACCAGCCGGAGCACCTCGACGATGCCCATCATCACGTCGGGCACGACGGTGGTGTGGTCGACGCGGAAGCCGTGCCAGCCCCAGCGCTCGGCGGCGAACTCCCCGAGCGCCTCGGCGTACGCCGTCCCGTGCGGGTAACCGGTGTCACCGAGGTCGATCACCCGGCGCAGCGCGTCGGCCACCGGGGGAGCGAGGGGCACGTCCTGCTCGGCGACCCAGAGGGGAAGCACGTCCGGCGGGTGCATCCGCCACTTCACGCTGCTGCGCTCCCGGAGCTCGTCGAGGGTGAGCACGGTGAGTGGATTCCCGGCGGCGGCGGCGGCGGAGGGGGTGGGGCCTGCCATGCCCACCACCCTAGGCCGTGGGCCCCCCGGTGTCGTTCCGCTGCCGCGCGGCGGCCTGGCGCCGCAGCTCGTGCCGGGCCAGGGCGTTGCGGTGCACCTCGTCGGGGCCGTCGGCGAACCGCAGGGTGCGGATGCCGGCGTACGCCCGGGCCAGCGGGAAGTCCTGGGACAGGCCGGCGGCGCCGTACACCTGGATCGCCTTGTCCAGGATCCACTGCACGGTCGCCGGGGTGGCGATCTTGATGGCCTGGATCTCGGTGTGCGCGCCCTTGTTGCCGACCGTGTCCATCAGCCAGGCCGTCTTGAGCACCAGCAGGCGCAGCTGCTCGATGCGCACCCGCGACTCGGCGATCCACTCCCGGACCACGCCCTGCTCGGCCAGCGGCCGGCCGAACGCGACCCGCTGCTCAGCCCGGGCGCACATCAGCTCGACGGCCCGCTCGGCCAGGCCGATGGAGCGCATGCAGTGGTGGATGCGGCCGGGGCCCAGCCGGGCCTGCGCGATCGCGAAGCCGTCGCCCTCGCCGCCGATCAGGTTCTCCACCGGTACGCGCACGTCGTGGAACACCAGCTCGGCGTGCCCGCCGTGGTCGTGGTCGTCGTACCCGAACACCTCCATGCCGCGGACGATCTCCAGGCCGGGGGTGTCCCGCGGGACCAGCACCATGGACTGCTGGCGGTGCCGCTCGGCGGACTGGTCGGTCTTGCCCATGACGATGAAGATCCGGGCGTTCGGGTTCATGGCGCCGGTGATCCACCACTTCCGGCCGTTGATCACGTAGTGGTCGCCGTCCCGCTCGATCCGGGTGGCGATGTTCGTGGCGTCCGACGAGGCCACGTCGGGCTCGGTCATGGCGAACGACGACCGGATCGCACCGTCGAGCAGCGGCTCCAGCCACCGCTCGCGCTGCTCGCCGGTGCCGAACATCGCCAGCACCTCCATGTTGCCGGTGTCCGGGGCGGCGCAGTTCAGCACGGCGGGCGCCAGGTGGCTGCGCCCGGTGATCTCCGCGAGCGGGGCGTACTGGAGGTTGGTCAGGCCGGCGCCGTGCTCGCCCGGCAGGAACAGGTTCCACAGGCCACGCTTGCGGGCATCGGTGCGCAGCTGCGCGAGCACGGGCACCGAGTCCCAGGCCCAGGGGTCGCCGAGCTGACCGAGCTGCTCGTGGAAGACCGCCTCGGCCGGGTGGATCTGGCGGTCCATGAAGTCCAGGAGATTGTCGCGCAGCCCCTCGGTCCGCGGGTCCAGCGAGAAGTCCATCAGTGCTCCTTCAGGTAGGTCAGGCCGGTGTCGAGGAGGAGCTCGGTGACCTCGCCGAGCTGCGCGAAGCCGGCGCCGACGGTCTGGCCACGCAGGTGGCGGAAGTGGATGCCCTCGAGGATCGCGGCCAGCTTGAAGGCCGCCAGGCCGAGGTGGAAACCGAGGGACGGAAGGGCCCGGCCGCTCGCCGCCGCGTACCGTCCGAGGATCTCGTCCTCGGTCAGGAAGCCGGGCGCGGAGGACGCCTCGGCCACCGCCGTCCCGACGAGCCGGCCGAGACGCTGGTAGAGCACCAGCAGCGCCAGGTCGGTGAGCGGGTCGCCGAGCGTGGCCATCTCCCAGTCGATGACCGCGGCGAGGCGGTCGCGGTCGTCGACGAGCACGTTGTCGAGGCGGTAGTCGCCGTGCACGATGCCCGGCGCCGAATCGGCCGGCACGCCGGACGCCAGGCGGGCGTACAGCTCGTCGGCGGCCGGCAGGTCCCGGCTGCGCGACGCGTCGAGCTGCTTCCGCCACCGCCGCACCTGCCGGCCCAGGAATCCGTCGGGCCGGCCGAAGTCGGCCAACCCCACGGCCGCCGGGTCGACCGCGTGCAGGGTGGCCAGCGTGTCGACCAGGCGGGCGGCGATGTCCCGGGTGCGTTCCGGGCCGAGCGGCTCCAGCTCGGCCGCGTGCCGGTACGCCGTGCCGGCGATTCGCTCCATGACGTAGAACGGCGCGCCCAGCACGCCGGCGTCCGGGCAGAGCGCGTACGTCGCCGGCACCGGCACGTCGGTGGCGCGCAGCGCCGACATGACCCGGTACTCCCGGGCCATGTCGTGCGCGGTCGACAGCACGTGCCCCAGCGGGGGCCGCCGCACGATCCACGCCGACCGCCCGTCGCCGACCTCGTAGGTGAGGTTGGACTTCCCGCCGGTGACCAGCCGGGCGGTCGACAGCCGCGCCGCCCCCGGCACCTCGGCCGCGAACCAGTCGCCGAGCCGGGCCAGGTCGAGGCCGGGCGGGTCCTGCGGGGCCGGACCGGTCACGGGACCAGGATGCTGACGGTCTCGACGACGCAGGCCGGCTTCGCGGCGCCGGCCACCTCGACGGTCACCTTCGCGGTCAGCTGGTAGCCACCGCCGCCGGGCACCAGCGACAGCAGCTCCACGCCGGCCCGCACCTCCGAGTCGACGGGAACCGGGGCGGGGAAGCGGAGCTTGTTGGCGCCGTAGTTCACGCCCATGCTCAACCCCTCCACCCGGTAGACCTGCCAGACCAGCATGGGCACCAGCGACAGCGTCAGGTAGCCGTGGGCGATCGTGCCGCCGAACGGGCTGCGCGCCGCCCGCACCGGGTCGACGTGGATCCACTGGTGGTCGCCGGTGGCCTCGGCGAACGCGTCGATCTGCTGCTGCGTGATCCGGTGCCAGCCGGAGTGCCCGAGGTGGGTGCCTACCGCCCCCTCCAGCTCCTCGATGCCCTGGAAGACCTTCATCGTCGCCGCCTCCTCTCAGGCCTTCGGCCCGCCGGCCACGTACAGCACCTGGCCCGACACGAAGCCGGCCGCCTCGCTCACGAAGAACGACACGGCGTGCGCGATGTCCTCCGGCGTGCCGGTGCGGGCGACCGGGATCTGCGCCGCGGCGGCCTGCTTGAACTCCTCGAACGGCACGCCGAGCCGGGCCGCGGTGGCGGCGGTCATCTCGGTCTCGATGAACCCCGGGGCGATCGCGTTGGCCGTCACCCCGAACTTCCCGAGTTCAAGCGCGAGGGTCTTCGTGAAGCCCTGCAGCCCCGCCTTCGCGGCCGCGTAGTTGGCCTGACCCCGGTTGCCCAGGGCGGAGGTGCTGGACAGGTTGACGATCCGCCCCCAACCGGCCCTGGTCATGTGGCCCTGCACGGCGCGGGTCATGAGGAACGAGCCCCGCAGGTGCACGTTCACCACCGCGTCCCAGTCGTCGGCGGTCATCTTGAACAGCAGGTTGTCCCGGGTGATGCCGGCGTTGTTGACCAGGACGGTGGGCTCGCCCAGCTCGCCGGCGATCCGGTCCACGGCCGCCCGCACCGCCCCCTCGTCGGCGACGTCGGCGCCGACGGCCAGGGCCCGGCCGCCCGCGGTCCGGATCTCGTCGGCGACCGGCTCGCCGGCCGCCTCGTCCAGGTCGACGACGGCGACGGCGAAGCCGTCGCGGGCCAGTCGCCTCGCGACCCCGGCCCCGATGCCACGGGCCGCTCCGGTGACGACGGCGGTGCGGGTGATGGTCATGGCGGTCAACTCCTCGCTGGGTACGGACGGGACAGGTCGGCGCCGAAAACGGTCACGGGACGTACACCACCCGGCCGACGGTGGAGCCGTCGGCCAGCCGCTGCACCCCGTCGGCCACCTCGGCGAGCGGGAGGCGCTCACTGACCAGGGGCCTTACGGCGCCCTGGGTCGCCAGCTCGGTGAGGGCACGGTGGCACTCGACGACGGCGGCTGGGTCGTGGCGCTGGTAGAGACCCCAGTGCAGGCCGACGATCGAGTAGTTCTTCACCAGCGCGTGGTTGAGCGCGGCGGACTGGATCCGGCCACCGGCGAAGCCGACCACGAGGATCCGGCCCTCGAAGGCGACACACTTCGTCGAACGCTGGTAGGTGTCCCCGCCGACCGGGTCGTAGACGACGTCGGCGCCCCGGCCGCCGGTCTCGGCCTTGACCACCGCGACGAAGTCCTCGGCGCGCCGGTCCACCACCACGTCGGCGCCGAGGGCGCGGGCCACCTCCGCCTTCTCCGGGCCGCCCACCACCCCGATGACGCGGGCGCCGGCCGCCTTGCCGAGCTGGACCGCCGCGCTGCCGACGCCGCCGGCCGCGGCGTGTACCAGCAGCGTCTCGCCGGCGCGCAGCCCGGCCCGCCGGTGCAGGCCGAACCAGCCGGTCTGGTAGCCGATGTAGAGGGCCGCCGCTTCGGCGTCGTCGAGCGCCGCCGGCGCGGGGAACGTGCTCGCGGCGTCCAGCAGCGCGTACTCGGCGAACCCGCCGTGCGGCAGCGTCGCGCCGCCGAGCACCCGGTCGCCGACGGCGAACCCGGTCAGCCCGGCGCCGAGGGCGACGACCTCGCCGCACAGCTCGACCCCCGGGGTGAACGGCAGTTCCGGCTTGACCTGGTATTCACCGCGGCACATCAGGACGTCGGGGAAGTTCGCCGGGCTGGCCAGCACCCGGACCACGAGCTGCCCCGGGCCCGGGGCCGGGTCCGCCACGTCGACGAGCCGCAGCACGTCGACCGGCTCGCCGAGCGCGGTCACCCGCCATGCCTTCATCGGAGGCCTCCCTGGTCCTCGATCTGCCGCTGGAGCTTGTTCATGCCGTCGAGCCAGCGGTCGGTGTCGGTGGCGCGGTGCCGGTAGTAGTCGGCCACCCGGGGGTGCGGCAGGACCAGGAACCGGTCGTCGTGCAGGGCCTGCCACGTCGCCTCGGCCACGTCCTCGGGGGTGAGCGCGCCGTCTCGGCTGATCAGCTCCCGCAGCGGTCCGCTGTTGTCGAGCATCCGGGTCCGTACGCCCTGGGGGCAGATGGCCTGCACCACGACCCCGCGATGCCGGTAGGTCGCCGACAGCCACTCGGCGAAGGCGACGCAGGCGTGTTTGCTGACCGCGTACGCCGGGTTCCCGAGCGTCGTGAGCAGCCCGGCCGCGGACGCGGTCACCACGAAGCGGCCCGCGCCGCGCTCGACCCAGCCGGGGATCAGCAGTCGCGCGGCGCGTACGTGGGCCATGACGTTCACCTCGTGGCTGGCCGCCCACTCGGCCTCGGCGGCGTCCAGCCCGCGCCCGCGGTCGATCCCGGCGTTGCCGAACCAGGCGTCGATGTGGCCCAGGTGGCCCCGGGCGGTCTCGACCAGCGCGGCGACGCCCTGCTCCCCGGCGGCGTCGCCGGGAGCCGCGAAGCCGCCGACCGCCTCGGCCACCCGCAGGGCCGCCTCGGCGTCGAGGTCGTTGACCACGACCCGCGCGCCCCCGGCGGCGAGCCGGGCGGCCAGCGCGCGGCCGATGCCGTGCCCGGCGCCGGTGACGACGACGCCCCGGTCCCGCACCGGCATCAGACACCTCCGGTGAGGGTGAGGCCGCCGTCGAGGACGAGCAGCTGGCCGGTGATCCAGGCGGCGTCCTCGGAGAGCAGGAACGCGACGGCGCCGCCGACGTCGGTGGGGACGCCGAGCCGCCGGAGCGGGTACGCGGCCGCCACCTCCTCCTCGCGGCCCTCGTACAGGGCGGTGGCGAACCGCGTCTTCACCACGGCCGGGGCGACCGCGTTCACCCGGATGTCGGGGCCCAGCTCGACGGCGAGCTGCTGGGTGAGGTGGGTGAGCATCGCCTTGCTGGCGCCGTAGAAGCCGATGCCGGCCGCCGGCCGGACGCCGGCCACCGAGGAGACGTTGACGACCGCGCCGCCGTGCTCGCCCATCCACGCCCGGTGGACCTGCTGCACCCAGGACAGCGCGGCGAGGCAGTTCACCTCGAAGACCTTGCGGGCGGCGGCCAGGTCCAGGTCGACAAGCGGCCCGTACGCCGGGTTGATGCCGGTGTTGTTGACCAGGAGGTCCGCGCCGCCGAAGGCGTCGACCGCCCGGGCCACCACCGCGGCCTGGTGGTCGGGGTCGTCGGCGTGGCCGGCGACGCCGACCGCCTGCCCGGCGCCCAGCCGGGCGACCGCCTCGTCCAACGCCGCCTGCTTGCGGCCCGTGATCACCACCCGGGCGCCCTCGGCGACCAGCCGCTCGGCGACGGCCAGGCCGATGCCGCGGCTGGCACCGGTGACGATCGCCGTGCGGCCGGCGAATCTGCTCGACGGGGCCTCCGACACGGCCACCTCCTCCGACTTACTAAGCGCTTGCTTAGAATGTGTCTGAGGGAGTGTGCGACAGCCCGACGGGCCTCGTCAACAGGTCCCCCCGGCCGGGCCTCGTCAACAGGTCCACCCCGGCCGATTTGTGGTATCAATGCCGGCCGAGGCTCAGGAGGGGAAGGACGGACGTGGTGACCGACAGCGCCGAGCAGTCCCGCGCCGACGTGACGCGCGCCCGGCTGCTGGACGCGGCCGTCAGCGCGTTCGCCGAGCGGGGCTTCCACGGCACGACCACCCGGGACATCGCGGCGGCGGCCGGGCTGAGCCCCGCCGCGCTCTACGTGCACCACCGGTCCAAGGAGGAGCTGCTCTACCTGATCTCGCGGTCGGGGCACGAGCACGTGCTGCGGCTGGTGCGGGAGGCGGTCGCCTCGTCCGCCGACCCGGCCACGGCGCTACGGCGGGTGGTCCACGACTTCGTCGTGACGCACGCCCGCGACCACACCACCACCCGGGTGGTGAACTATGAGCTGGCCGCCCTCAGCCCCGCGCACCTGGCCGAGATCCGCGAGATCCGCCACCACATCGAGCAGGCGATCCGGCAGCTCGTGGAGGCGGGCGTCACGGCCGGGGTGTTCGAGACCCCGGACCCCCGGATGGCGGCCGCCGCGCTGCTGTCCCTCGGCGTCGACGTGGGCCGGTGGTACCGGGACGGCGGCGACCTGGTGCCCGAGTACATCGCCGCCCGGTACGCCGAGATGGCGCTGCGCATCGTCGGCGCCCGCTGACCGACCTCACCAGACGCAGGATCGGGGCAGGAACGCCCAGGCGATCCCGGCGGCGAACCGGTTCCCGCGCCACTTCGCCATGATCCACTGGCGATCCCTGGTGACGTAGCGGATGTCGATCTGCGCACCGGCCGGAGCCGTGCCGAGCGGGTGGACGGCGACGGCGGGACCCGACCCGTACGCCGCGGCGGCGCCGATGTTGCCGTACGCGGCGCAGGCCGTGCGGGCGGTGGTGGCCTTGAGCCCGCCGCCCTTGTTCTCGCTCCACACGCCATAGGGGCTGCACAGCGGGTCGACGCCGTTGGCCGTGCAGAACACCTGCTCGGAATGCCACCAGCGCAGCTGGTCGGGGGTGCCGTCGGCGTTGCTGGAGCCGCTCACGGTGGGACCGCCGGCGCAGCTCGAGGACGAGAATCCGCTGCGCTCGATGGCGAACTTGCGCGTGCCGTAGGCGTAGGCGCACCCGTCGAAGCTGCCGCCGGCGAAGCCCCACGGCCACCGGGTGATGCCCTCGGTGTTGCCGGCGCTGGCGTCGCCGGTGTCGCGGATGTCCATGTGGTCGAAGCTGGACTTGACGGTGCCGTCGGCGAACACGAAGTCGCGGGCGAACAGGTAGCCGACCATCGGGCCGTTGGCCTTGTAGCTCAGCAGCACCCAGCCCGGTCCCATGCCGGTCTGCGCCCAGGAGTCCTCGGCCGCCGTCTGCACCCGGTTGACGCCGTATCCCCAGGCGGCCGCGGGGGACGGGGCGACCAGGGCGGTCACCGCGAGGGCGGCGGCCAGCGCCGTCACGATCCGGGTCACGCCACGCCACCGAGCCATCGTCACTCCTCGATCCGGTTGGCGAAAATCTACAGCGTTGTAGCGGGCCGTGGCAATCTGCTACGTTGCCCGCACCTCCAGCGAGGGAGTTGAATATGCGAATGTCTGCCAAGGCGGCTGCGGCCGTGACGGCGCTGGGCGTCGTGCTGGCGGCGCCTCCCGCCGCCCAGGCCTACGTGGTGCCACGCCACGCCGTCACCATCTGCCAGAGCGCCAGCTTCTACGACAACTACGACTCGGCCTCGGGCCCCTACGGCCTCAAACGGGTGCTGGAGTACGGCAACAAGATCGGTCACACACCCGGTGCCCACCCGGTCTACAACGGCTGGGCGGCGACGTTCGACTTCGGCCCCAACGACTGGGGCTACCTGCGCATCGAGTGCATCGGAGGGTACGACTCATGGTGACCTCGTCCTCCCGGTCCAGGCGGCTGGCCCGCCTGGGGGTCGCCGCCGCGACGGCCGTCGCGCTGCTGGCGGTGTCGTCGCCGGCGCTGGCCGCGAACGGCACCATCGGCGTGCGCGAGACCGTGTGCGCCGAGTCGTTGTTCGTCCGCACCGAACCGCTGGGCGCCTGGATGGGCACCCTGTACGCCGGGCAGACCTTCCAGGTGAAGGGGCCCAGGAGCGGCGGCTACATCTACGGCTTCGCCTACGGCCACGTCAACCGCAACGGCTGGGTGCAGGACGGCTGGTTCTGCTGACCCGCGGCTCCGGTCAGCCCACCTTGGGCGCGGCGCGGGCGATGATCGCGGCGAAGTCGACACCGCCGGGCAGGGTGCCGAACGCCTGGCCGTGGTCACCGCCGAGGCGGGAGGCGCAGAAGGCGTCGGCGACGGCCGGGTGGCCGTGCCGCACCAGCAGCGCGCCCTGCAGGACCAGGGCGAGCCGCTCGACGACCCGGCGGGCCCGCAGTTCGAGGTCGTCGTGGTTGGACAGGTCGGCCTGCACCCGGCGCAGCGCGGCGTCCAGCCGCGGGTCCGCGCCGGCGGCAGCGGTCACCTCGACCCGGAACGCCTCCACGACCTCGGGTTCCTTCGCGACCGCGCGCAGCACGTCCAGCGCGGCCACGTTGCCGGAGCCCTCCCAGATCGAGTTCAGCGGCGACTCGCGGAACAGCCGCGGCATGCCCGACTCCTCGACGTAGCCGTTGCCGCCCAGGCATTCCAGGGCCTCGGCGGCGTGCGCCGGCCAGCGCTTGCACACCCAGTACTTGCCCACGGCGAGGGCGAGCCGCTTGAAGGCCGTCTCCCCGGCGTCGCCGCGCGCCGACCGGTCGGTGGCGCCGGCGAGCCGCATCATGAGGACGGTGGCGGCCTCCGACTCGACCGCCAGGTCGGCGAGCACGTTGCGCATGAGCGGCTGGTCGACCAGGTAGCGGCCGAAGGTGCGCCGGTGGGTGGCGTGGTGGACGGCCGTGATCAGCCCCTGGCGCATCCCGGCCGCCGCGCCGATCACGCAGTCGAGGCGGGTCAGGTTGACCATGTCGATGATGGTGCGCACCCCGCGGCCCTCGTCGCCGACGCGCCAGGCGACGGCGTGCTCGTACTCGATCTCCGCGGAGGCGTTGGACCGGTTGCCGAGCTTGTCCTTGAGGCGCATGAGCCGCATCGGGTTGCGCGTGCCGTCCGGCAGGACGCGCGGGACCAGGAAGCAGGTGAGCCCGCCCGGCGCCTGGGCGAGGGTGAGGAAGACGTCGCACATCGGCGCCGACGTGAACCACTTGTGCCCGACGAGCCGGTAGGCGCCGTCCGGGTCGGGGTGGGCGACGGTGGTGTTGGCGCGCACGTCCGACCCGCCCTGCTTCTCCGTCATCGACATGCCGGCCAGCAGGCCCCGCTTGGCGAGCGGCGGGCGCAGCCCGAAGTCGTACGCCGTCGCGGTGAGCAGCGGCTCGTACCGCGCGGCCAGGTCCGGGCTGTGCCGCAGGGCGGGCACGGCCGCGTAGGTCATCGAGATGGGGCAGCCGTGGCCGGCGTCGGGTCGCCACACGTAGAACTTGGCCGCCCGGGCCACGTGGGCGCCCGGCCGTTCGTCGGCCCACGGCGCGGCGTGCAGGCCGTGGCCGACGGCCGTGCGCATCAGCTCGTGCCAGGCCGGGTGGAACTCCACCTCGTCGATCCGGTGGCCGTGGCGGTCGTGGGTGCGCAGGACCGGCGGGTGCTCGTTCGCCAGCCGCCCGTGCTCGATCGCCGGCGCCGAGCCGCCGAGCCGGCCGAGCTCGTGCACCTCGGCGGCGGCCCAGCCGGCGCCCTCCCGGTCCAGCCCGTCGAGCAGTGCCGGGTCGTCCGCCGCGTCGTGGCCGGCCAGCGGGGGAACCTGGTTGAACACCTCGTGTGTCGTCACGGCGATACTCCCAGCGCGCGGTGGATGAACCGGATCAGGTCGGGGATGGTGCCCGGGCCGGCGACCCCGGCGGCCAGCGGGCCGACCATGGCCTCGGCCAGGGCGCCGACCAGCGCGGTCGCGGTCAACTCGGGGTCCTGGGCGGGCAGTTCGCCGCTCGCCACGCCCGCCGCCACGTGACCGGCGATCAGGTCGGCGTAGGCGCGGCGGAAGGTGAGCCGCTCGGCGTCGACCGCCGGGTCGACCGGCTCGGCGAGCAGCGCGTACGCCAGCCGGGGGGACTGCAGGGCGCGGCCGGCGAACGTCTCGACGACGGCCGACATCCGCGCGGCGACGGTGGCCCGCTGCGCCGCGGCGCGCGCCACGGCGTCCACCTCGCGCTGCGAGGCGGTGCGGAACACCTCGGCGAAGAGGTCGGCCTTGGTGGGGAAGTGCCGGTAGACGGTGCCCGTCGCGACGCCGGCCCGCTCGGCGACGGCCGCGACCGAGCAGCCCGCGTAGCCGTGGCCGGCCATGATCGCCAGCGCGGCCGAGATGATCCGCTGCCGGGAGGCGCTCAGCCGGGCCTTCACCCGCTCGGTGCTCCGGTACGCCACGGGAAGAAGTGAACCACCGTTCAATCCTTGTGCGCAAGGTCCGTCCGGTTGCGTCCCGGGTGCCGGGATCACTCGGCGGAATCGGTCACAGCTTGGGTGCGGTCGCCCGTCATGATCTTGGTGCGACTCCACCGATCGGGTACCGTCCCCTGTCACACCGTCGTGCACCAGCCCTGGCTGGCTGTCATACCAGGGTCGAACGGAGGGACACTGCCGTGACGTTCCAGAGCGCAGTCCGCAGGGCTGGCATCGTCGTGGCGATCGCCGCCCTCGCGGCGAGCGCGGGATGCGCCAAGAAGGAGGACGGCGAGACCCAGGCGAGCGGAGTCAAGCTCGTCGAGAAGGGCAAGCTCACCGTCTGCACCCACCTGCCCTACGCGCCGTTCCAGTCCAAGGACGCGAGCGGCAAGGTGGTCGGGTTCGACGTCGACCTCATGGACCTGGTCGCCAAGGACCTGGGCGTCGAGCAGAAGATCGTCGACACGCCGTTCGAGGGGATCAAGTCCGGCCAGGACCTGAACACCGGCAAGTGCGACGCCGCCGCCGCCGGCATGACGATCACCGAGGAACGGCAGAAGGTCATGAACTTCTCCGACCCGTACTTCGACGCGACCCAGGCCATGCTGGTCAAGACCGGCAAGGCGTACAAGACGCTCGACGACCTGCGGGGCAAGAAGCTCGGCGTCCAGGCCGCGACCACCGGCCGCGACTACGCCAAGAAGGTCGCCGAGGAGAAGGGCCTCCAGCTCGTCGAGTTCGAGGACCTCGCCGCCGAGCAGCAGGCGCTGGCCAACGGCCAGATCGAGGCCGCCATCAACGACCTGCCGGTCTGGACCGAGTACATCAAGGAGCACCAGGGCGGCTTCGAGGTCGCGGCCGAGTTCGACACCGGTGAGCAGTACGGCTTCTCGGTGAAGAAGGACGGCAACCCGGAGCTGCTGAAGAAGATCAACGACGCGCTCGCCAAGGCGAAGCAGGACGGCACCTACAACACGATCTACGAGAAGTGGATCGGCAAGAAGCCGACCGCCTGAGCCACCCACCCGGCCGGAGGGCGCGCCCGGCGCGCCCTCCGCCCCGGCACCCCTCCGCACCTCCCAAGGAGCGCCGAACGTGAAGCTGCGACGCCGCCAGCGAGAGCGGCTGTCCCTCTGGCTCCAGTACCTGGCCTTCGTGGCCGTCATCGCCGTGGTGATCCTCGCGGCGGACTGGGGCCGGCTGCGGGAGGCGTTCTTCCGCGTCGACATCATCGAGTCGATGTTCCCGACGGTCATCACCGTCGCGCTGCGCAACACGATCCTCTACACGCTGGGCGCGTTCGCCTTCGGCCTGGTCTTCGGCACCATCCTGGCGCTGATGCGCCTGTCCCGGGTGGCGCCGTACCGGTGGGTGGCGACGGCGTACATCGAGCTGTTCCGGGGCCTGCCCGCGCTGCTCGTGCTCTTCCTGGTCGGCTACGGCATCCCGATCGCCTTCCCCGAGCGGGAGATCCCCGGCGGCGTCTTCGGGTCGATCGCGATCGGCCTCGGGCTCACCGCCGCCGCGTACATGGCCGAGACCATCCGGGCCGGCATCCAGGCCGTGCCGAAGGGGCAGATGGAGGCGGCGCGCACCCTCGGCATGTCGCACTTCACGGCCATGCGCACGATCGTCATCCCGCAGGCGTTCCGGATCGTGATCCCGCCGCTGACCAACGAGCTGATCCTGCTCACCAAGGACTCGTCGCTGGCCTACGTGCTCGGCGTGACGGCGCAGACCATCGAGGTCACGAAGTTCGGCCGGGACACGCTCAACGACCGGGTGAACGCCACCCCGCTGCTGGTGGCCGGGCTGACCTACCTGATCATCACCCTGCCGCTCTCCCAGGTGGTGCGCCGCCTCGAACTCCGCTACGCCAAGGCTCGGTGACCCGATGACGTCCAGCCCGTCCCAGCCCGCCGTCGAGATCCGCGACCTGCACAAGTCCTTCGGGCCGCTCGAAGTGCTCAAGGGCATCGACTTCGAGGTCGGCCACGGCGAGGTGGTCTGCGTCATCGGCCCCTCCGGGTCCGGCAAGTCCACCCTGCTGCGGTGCGTCAACCTGCTGGAGGAGCCGACCGCCGGCAAGATCTGGGTGAACGGCACCGAGATGACCGACCCGGACGTCGAGATCGACGCGGTACGCCGCGGCATCGGCATGGTCTTCCAGTCGTTCAACCTCTTCCCGCACCTCACCGTGCTGGACAACCTCACCATCGCCCAGCGCCGGGTGCTGCGGCGCGGCCGCGCCGAGGCCGAGCGGGTCGCGCGGGCCAACCTGGACCGGGTCGGCCTGAGCGACAAGGCCGGCGCGTTCCCGGCCCAACTCTCCGGCGGGCAGCAGCAGCGGGTCGCCATCGCCCGGTCGCTGTCGATGGACCCCGAGCTGATGCTCTTCGACGAGCCGACCTCCGCGCTCGACCCCGAGTTGGTCGGCGACGTCCTCACCGTCATGCGCAAGCTGGCCGAGGACGGCATGACCATGATGGTGGTGACCCACGAGATGGCGTTCGCCCGGGACGTCGCCGACCGGGTCGTGTTCATGGACGGTGGCGTGGTGGTGGAGCAGGGCCCGCCGGAGGAGGTGCTGGGCGCGCCGCGGCACGAGCGGACCCGCTCGTTCCTCTCCCGGGTCCTCGACCCGACCCACGTCGCGCAGCTCGGCCGGCCCGGCGAGTCCGCCGAACCGCCCGAGGCGCCCGGCCTGCCGGCCGACGACCGCCACCAGCTGTGACCGCCGCGGCGGTGTCGTACCCCTGGCTAGGCTCGACCCCATGGGAGATCCGTTCCGGGTCCGCGTCACCGTCCGCGGCTACGAACTCGACACGCAGGGCCACCTGAACCAGGCCGTCTACCTCCAGTACGGCGAGCACGCCCGGTGGGAGTGCCTGCGGGCGGCCGGCATCCCGCAGGACCGGCTCCTCGCCGGCGGTGTGGGGCCGGTGGCCCTCGAGGTCACCCTGCGCTACCTGCGGGAGCTGCGCGGCGGCGACGAGGTGGATGTGTCCTGCGAGTTCCGCTGGGGCGAGGGGAAGACGTTCCAGATCGTGCAGGACCTGACCCGCCCGGACGGCACCCCGGTCGCCACCATCACCGGGGTGGGTGGCCTGCTGGACCTGGCCTCCCGGCGGCTGGTGCCCGACCCCCGCGTGCGGTTCCGCCAGCTCGCCAGCGACCCGGCGCCGATGAACCTCTGAGCCGCCTAGCGGCCGGCCCGCAGGTAGGCGAGCACGGCCAGCACCCGCCGGTTGGTGTCGTCGGCGGGCGGCAGGTCGAGCTTGGTGAGGATGTTCCCGACGTGCTTGCCGACCGCCGCCTCGGTGACGTGCAGCCGCGCCGCGATCGCCCCGTTGGAGTGGCCCTCGGCGACCAGCGCCAGCACCTCCCGCTCCCGGGGCGACAGGGCCGCCAGGGGATCGCGGGGGCGGCGCAGCAGGTGCCGCACCACGTCGGGGTCGACCGCCGTGCCGCCGGCCGCCACCCGGCGCAGGGTGTCGGCGAACTCGGCGACGTCGGCGACCCGGTCCTTGAGCAGGTAGCCGACCCGCCGGCCGTCGCCGCTGTCGAGCAGCGCGGCCGCGTACCCGCTCTGCACGTGCTGGCTGAGCACCACCACGGCCAGGTCGGGTCGCTCCGCGCGCAGCGCGACGGCAGCGCGGAGCCCGTCGTCGCGGTGCTCGGGCGGCATGCGGATGTCGGTCACCAGCAGCTCCGGCCGGTGGGCGCGGGCCGCGTCGAGCAGCTCGGGCGCCGTGCCCACGGCGGCGACCACGGCGAAGCCGAACCGGGTCAGCAGCCCGACCAGGCCCTCCCGCAGGAGGACCTCGTCCTCGGCGAGCACCACGCGGGTCACGGGCGGCACGGCAGCTCCACCCGGACGAGGGTAGGGCCACCGGGCGGGCTGGCGAGCAGCAGCCGCCCGTCCACCGCGGCGACCCGGTCGGCCAGCCCGGTCAACCCGGTGCCCCGGGCCGGGTCGGCCCCGCCCCTCCCGTCGTCCTCCACCTCCACGACCAGGCGGCGCTCGGGGCGGGTGAGCCGCACCTCGGCGCGGGTCGCCCCGGCGTGCCGGGCGACGTTGCCCAGCGCCTCGGAGACCACGTACCAGGCGGTGGTCTCCACCAGCTCCGGGACCGGCCGGGTGAGGTCGGCGCGCACCGTGACCGGCACGGTGGCCCGGGCGGCCAGCTCGCCGACGGCGCCGGCCAGACCCAGCTCGGCGAGCTGCTGCGGGCGGATGCCCTGCACGATCCGCCGGAGCGTGACCATCAGCTCCTTGGCCTGCTCGTGGGCGATCGCCAGCGGCTTCGCGGCGGGGGAGTCCTCGGGCACGTCGAGCCGGGCCAGGCCGAGCTGGAGGGTGAGGCTGGTCAGCCGCGGCTGCGCCCCGTCGTGCACGTCCCGCTCGATACGGCGGCGTTCCGCCTCGTACGCGCCGACCAGCCGGGCACGGGAGCGGGTGACCTCGCGCAGCGCCGGCCCGTCGGACGGGGCACCGAGCAGCCAGCGGGCCACCCCGGCCTGGGCCGCGACGAGCAGGCCGGCCAGATAGCCCAGCCCCGGCACGGCGAGCAGCGCCGCGACGGCGTACGGGACCGCCGCGCGTGGGGTGTCCACGGTGGTCCACCCGAGCGCGATCCGGTCGGCGCCGCCGGCCGCCCACGGACCCGCGAGCAGGAGGACGTCGACCAGGACGAGCAGCGCGAACATCCCGTACGCCAGCGGCACGGCGCCGCCCAGCCAGGCCGCGTACGCCACCTCGCGCCACGCCGCGCCGGTGGTGTACCGCGCGGCCAGCCCGCGCACCACGGGCCCCGGCAGCGGGCGCCCGTCGACCAGGCCCAGCCGCCAGCGTTCGACCACGGCCAGCGGGGCGCTCGCCAGCGGGGCGACGGCCACCGCGGCCAGCGCGACGACGGTGAGCACGACGACGAGGGGGAGGGCCACGGGGCGGCCCCGCTGCGCCGCGGTCACCACCGCGAGCAGCGGCGCCCCCACCACGAACAACCCGACCGCGAGGACGGCGGCGATCGGCACGGTGGTGACGGCGTACGCCAGCGCGCGCCACGGCCAGGCGGAGATCAGGTAGTGGCGCCGGCGCAGGGCTCCCGCCAGGTCCCGGGGTTCGTCCAAGGTCATGTCGTCACGCTAGCCAGGCGGTGTCCGCGCAGCCCAGCCGTCTGGACCCCCTCCCGAGGTATGCCTGGCCCTACCCTGTTCCGGCCCGTCACGCCCCGTGCGCCGGTCGCCCCTCGCACGTTGGACTGGACGCATGGATCGTGACCGTCTCGGCGCCGCCAGCTGGCTGCTCGCCGCACCCCTGTTCCTGGCCGCGAACGTGGTCGTCGGGCTGGCCTGGCGCCAGCCGCCGTTCAGCTGGGCCACCAACAACATCAGCGACCTCGGCAACGTGACCTGCGGGCTGTGGGACAGCACCCGGCCCCGCCCGGTCTGCTCGCCCTGGCACGGCGTGATGAACGGCGCGACGGCCGCCACCGGAGCCCTCCTCGCCCTCGGGGTGCTGCTCACCTGGCCGGCGCTCGGCCGCGGGGCCGCCGCCACGGGGTCGCGGCTGCTCACCCTCGCGGCCGCGGGCGGTTACGCGCTGGCCGCCGCCGCCCCGGCCGACGTCGACGAGAACCGGCACTTCCTGGCCGCACTGCTGATCTTCGTGCTGGGCAACCTCGCCATGCTGGTGGCGGCGCTGGCCCGGCGGTCGCCGGTGCTCGGCGGGATGCGGGCGGCCAGCCTGGTCCTCGGGTCCACCGGGGTGGCCGGCGTGCTGCTCTTCCTCGCGCAGGCCGACCTGGGCATCGGCGTCGGGGGGATGGAACGGGTGGCCGTCTTCCCGCTGCTGGTGTGGACCGTGCTGGTCGCGGTGCGGATGGTGCGGGCCGGGCGGGATCGACGCCTATCCTGAGCGGGTGGAGCTGGAGTTCAGCGGCGAGGTGTGGTTCTGGCGGGGGCCCGCGCCCTGGCACTTCGTCACGGTGCCCGACGAGCTGTGCGGGGAGCTGGAGGCGGCCTCGGCGTCGGTCACCTACGGCTGGGGGATGATCCCGGTGACCGCGCGGATCGGCGGGACCGGATGGGCGACGTCGCTCTGGCCGAAGGACGGGCGCTACGTCGTGCCGGTGAAGACCGCGGTCCGCCGGGCCGAAGGGATCGCGCTGGGCGACCGGGTGGACGTCCACCTGACCGTCACGCGGTGACGGACGGCGACGGGCGTGGCGCGGGACGGGAAACGGCGGGGTCCGGTGTGGCCGCGCCCGCCCGCTCCGGCGCCGGCCGGACGCCGGGTGACGCCGTTCGAGATCTTCTTCGACCTCGTCTTCGTCTTCGCCCTCACCCGCATCATGGGGCTGATCGGGCAGCGACCCACCCCGACCACCATGGTGCAGGGGCTGATCCTGCTCGTGCTGCTCTGGATCGCCTGGTCCTCGTACACCTGGTTGGGTAACCACACGCGGGCCGAGGTCGGGGTGGTCCGCGCCGGGTTCCTGGTTGCGATGGCGGCGCTGTTCGTGGCGGCGCTGGCCATGCCGGAGGCCTGGACACCGGGCCCGGGCCTGGACGGGCCGCTGCTCGTCGCGCTCGCCTACGTGGTGCTCCGCGTCGTCCACCTGGGGCTCTACCACTGGGCGGCGGCCGGTGTGCCGGGGCTGCGGGCGCGGATCCGGTTCTTCGCGGCGGTCAGCGCCGTCGGTTGGGTGCCGCTGCTGCTCGGCGCGCTGCTGAGCGGGACGGCGCACGCGGTGCTGTGGGTGGTCGCGTTCGTCATCGAGATCGGCGGGCAACGCCTGTCGTACGCGCGCCGCGGCACCTGGCCGCTGCGCAGCGCCAGCCACTTCACCGAGCGGCACGGGCTGGTGCTGATCATCGCGCTCGGTGAGTCGCTGGTCGCCGCCGGGGTGGGCGCCGCGTCGGCGGTGACCGCGCTGCCGGTCCTCGGCGTGGCGCTGGTCGGCTTCGCGATCACCGCCTGCCTGTGGTGGCTGTACTTCGACCGGGCCGGGCCGGCCGCCGCCCGCGTCCTCGCCGGGGCCACGGGGGACCGGCGGGACCGGCTCGCCTCGGACGCCTACAGCCAGACCCACCTCCTGCTGATCACCGGGGTCATCTACCTGGCCCTCGGCGTCGAACAGGTGCTCGGGCTGGTCGCCGGGCTGCACGGCGGCGACGAGCACGGTGGGGCCGCCAGGCTGACCTGGTCCGCCTCGGTCGCGCTGCACGGGGGTGCCGTGCTCTTCCTGGGCGGCCGGCTGCTGTTCCTCCGGCTCACCGGGCAGGCGGTCCCGCCGGCGCAGCCGGCCGTCGTCGTGGTGGTCGCGCTCCTGCTGCCGCTCGGTGTGCTGCTGCCGCCCGCCGCGGCTCTCGGCGTGCTCGGTCTGCTCCTGCTCACCGCGGTCGCCGTGGAGCGGCTGTCCGGGCGGCGCGGGACGACTTCTCCGCCCCGGGTTTGAAATTCCCGGGAACCGGAGAAGTGCTGGTCGCGCGGGCAGGGTGGCCCGTGTGACTACGGGAGGTGGCCATGTCACGGAGACTGCGGGCGACCGCGTTGGCCGGGGTGCTGACCCTGGCGATCAGCGGCTGCGGCGGCGTGGGCGGCGGGGGTGACTCCGGCGGCGGCGCCACCAAGGGCAGCGGTGCCCTGAGCACCATGGGCTTCGGTCTCTCGGACGAGATCGCCAAGACACGGGTGGACGCCTTCAAGAAGGACCACCCGGACGTCCAACTGAAGATCACCGAGGGCGCCTTCGACGAGCAGCAGTTCCTCTCCGCGGTGGCCTCCGGCAACCCGCCGGACCTGGTGTACATGGACCGCAAGCTGATCGGCACGTACGCCAAGCGCGGTTCGATCCAGCCGCTCACCGACTGCGTCGAGAAGCAGCAGATCGACCTGGGGCAGTACCGGCAGGCCGCCAAGGACCAGGTCACCCTCGACGGCACGGTCTACGGCATCCCCGAGTTCTCCCAGGTGCGCGTGCTCTACCTCAACGAGACGGTGCTGAAGGAGGCCGGCCTCACCGCCGACGGCGTGAACCTCGCCGACTGGGCGAGCCTGCCGGCGGCCAACACGAAGCTGGCGAAGGTCTCCGGCGGCCGGCTCAGCCGGATCGGCATCGACCCGAAGATCCCCGAGTTCCTGCCGATGTGGGCGAAGGCCAACGGCGCCGAGATGATCTCGGCGGACGGCGCCAAGGCCAACCTGACCGACCCGAAGGTGGTCGAGGCGCTGACCACCGGCCTGAAGCTCATCCAGGACCAGGGCGGCTGGGGCAGGTTCAAGTCCTTCCGGGACACCTTCGACTTCTTCGGCGCCGAGAACCCCCTGGCCAAGAACCAGATCGCCGCGTGGCCCATGGAGGACTGGTTCCTCAACCAGGCCGCCAAGAACAGCCCCAAGGCGGAGTTGGTCGTGAAGCCCTTCGTGGACCGGCAGGGCAAGCCGCTGACCATGTCCTCCGGCCAGGCGTGGGTGGTCACCAAGGGCGCCAAGAACCCGGAGGCGGCCTGCGCGTTCGTCAAGCAGATGACCGCCACCGACACCTGGTTCGCCGCCGCGAAGGCGCGGGCCGAGGCCCGCAAGGCCGCCAACCTGCCGTTCACCGGCGTCTGGACCGGAAACACCGCCGCCGACAAGAAGATCTTCGACGAGCTGTACCAGCCGACCGGCAACAAGCGCTTCGACGACGCGGTCGCCACCATTCGTGCCGCCCAGGACTCCGCGTTCGCCATGCCGGCCTCGCCGGCCGGCGCCGAGTTCGACAAGGCCTGGACCGACGCGGTGAACCGGGTGCTCTCCGGCCAGGCGCAGCCGGCCCAGGCGCTGGCCCGGGCCCAGCAGGAGGCGACCGCCGCGCTGGACAAGGCCGCGGGCTGAGCCCGGCCATGGCCACCACCGCCACCCCTTCCGTCGCGGGCCGGCGGCGCCGCACGCCGCTGGCCCGGCGGGAGGCCCGCTGGGCGTACGTCTTCCTGGCGCCCTGGATCGTCGGGTTCCTCGTGTTCACCGCCGGCCCGATGGTCGCGAGCCTCTGGCTGAGCTTCACCGAGTACGACGTCATCAACGCGCCGCGCTGGAGCGGGCTGGACAACTACCGGCAGCTCATGTCGGACCCGCAGGTGGCGCGCAGTCTCGGCAACACCGTCTACTACACAGCGCTGCACGTGCCGCTGGTGATGCTGATCTCGTTGGGGCTGGCGCTGCTGCTCAAGCGGGTCGGCCGCTGGCAGGGCTTCTTCCGCACCGTGTTCTACCTGCCGGTGATGACCCCGGCGGTGGCCGTCGGCATCCTCTTCCTGCTGCTGCTCAACACCCAGGACGGGCTCATCAACCGCGGCCTCGCGCTGATCGGGATCGACGGTCCGAGCTGGACCACCGACCCGGGCTGGGTGATGCCCGGGATCGTGCTCATGAGCCTGTGGAGCCTCGGCTCCACGGTGATCATCTACCTGGCCGCGTTGCAGAACGTGCCCCGCGACCTGTACGAGGCCGCCGACCTCGACGGGGCGGGCGCCTGGGCCCGGTTCCGCCACGTGACCCTGCCCATGATCTCGGGCTCGCTCTTCTTCACGTTGATCGTCAACACCATCGCGTCGCTGCAGATGTTCACCGAGGTCTACACCATGTACTTCGGCAACCGGCAGACCCAGAACTCCTTCAACAGCGACGCGGCGTCGTTCTACGTGATCCACCTGTTCCAGGAGGCGTTCCAGTTCCTGCACATGGGCTTCGCCTCGGCGATGGCCTGGCTGCTCTTCCTGATCATCCTGATCATCACGGCGGTACAGGTGAAGCTGAGCAACCGGTTCGTCTACTACGAGGGGGAGGACGGGTGACGACGACGAGTCAGCCGGTCGGCACCGGCGTCGCGAGCACCGTGGTGGCGCCGGCGGCGGCGCCCCGGCCCGACGCCCGGGAGGAGGGCCGGCGACCGCGCTGGCAGCGGATCCTGTTCGTGCTCGCCCTGGTGGGCGCGGCGGTGCTCTTCCTGCTGCCGTTCGTCTGGCTGATCAGCGCCTCGCTGCGCCCCCGGGAGTACGTCTTCGCCCCCGGCTTCCTGCCCACGCCGTTCGCGCCGGACAACTACGCCGAGGCCTGGCAGGCCATGCCGCTGCTCACCTGGCTGTTCAACAGCGTGGTGGTCGGTGTGGCGGCGGCCGCCGCGGCGACCCTGTCCAGCGCCTGGGTGGCGTTCGGGTTCGCGTACTTCCGCTTCCCCGGCCGGAACCTGCTCTTCGGCCTGGTGCTCGCCACCATGATGCTGCCGTTCGCGGTCACCATGATCCCGACCTACCTGATCTGGAACCGGCTCGGCCTCATCGACACCCAGGTGCCGCTCTGGGCCGGCAACCTCTTCGGGTCGGCGTTCTACATCTTCCTGCTGCGGCAGTTCTTCCTCTCGCTGCCCCGGGAGTATTTCGAGGCGGCCCGCGTCGACGGGGCGAGCTATCCGCAGCTGTTCTGGAAGATGGCGTTCCCGCTGATCCGCCCGGCCCTGCTGGTGGCGTTCGTCTTCGAGTTCAAGGCGAGCTGGACCGACCTCGTCAAGCCGCTCATCTACCTGCGCAACGAGCAGCTCTACACCCTGCCCCGCGGGCTCAAGGTGATCCTCGACCGGTTCGGGTACGGCGGCGAGCAGCAGTGGGAGATCGTCCTCGCCGGCAGCGTGATCGCCACCGTACCCATGATCATTCTGTTCTTCCTGGCCCAGCGGCACTTCGTGGAGGGCATCGCCACCACCGGCCGCAAGGGATGACCGCCCTCAGCCCGCCGGCTCGTCGAGGAACGCGAGGGTGACCGCGGCGAACAGCGGCGAGCTGAAGATGCTGTAGTGGGTCAGCCCGGGCAGGATGGCCAGCGCGTGCCCACCCTTGGGCCGGCCCTCGTTCGCCCAGCCGCCGTCGCGCAGGCCGCCGTCGAGCAGCTTGAAGACCTCCACGTAGTGGCTCGGCGGCGCCATGTCGGCGTCAGCGGCGACGATCAGCGTCGGCACCCGCAGGTTGCGGACCTCCTCGGTGAGGTCGAAGTCCTCCGCCATCAGCGCGCCGATCTTGTCGAGCAGCCGGGGGAAGTCCTCCGGGCGCGGCGCCACCCGCTGGTAGAGCTGGTACATCGGGGTGTCCTTCATGAACTCCGCGGCGGCGCCGGTCACCTGGCCCTGCTGCGCGCGCATCTCGGCGTAGATCGCGTCCGACCGGACGTGCGCGGACGCCGCGACGAGCCGGCCGAGCTTCTCCGGGTGGGCCACGGCGGCGCGCAGCGCCACCCCGCCGCCGAGCGAGTAGCCCACCAGGTCGGGCCGGTCCAGCCCGAGGTGGTCGATGAGCGCGGCGATGTCGTCGCCCATCGTCCCCAGGTCGAGCGGGCGGTCGACGTCGGCGGTGCGGCCGTGACCCTGCAGGTCGACGGCGATGACCTGGTGCCGGGCGGCCAGCGCGGGCAGCACCGGCCCGAACATCTCGCCCGACCCGAGCCCGCCGTGCAGCAGGATCAGCGGGTGCCCGGTGCCGTGCGTCTCGTAGTAGAGGTTGATGCCGTTGACCTCGGCGTATTGGCCGACGCCCGCGGCGTCGGTGGTCCAGTCGGTGGCGGTCACGGTGACGCTCCTCCCGTCCGGGGATGGTGGCGGCTGGACCCCGGCGGCACCGGCCGCGAGGTCACGACTGCGGCCTCACCCTATGCAGCCGGCGCGGCCCCTCGCTGCCCCGCCGCGCCGGCTCAGGAGAAGTGCGTCCGCGGCCGGGCGAGGCGTTCCCCGTCCACGACCAGGTCGACCTTCTCGTTGTAGAAGGCCACCAGCCCGGCGATCGGCAGCAGCGCCGCGGTGGGGAAGTCGTACGACCAGGCCAGGTCCGGGTGGACCCGGTCGCCGACGTGCACCGACCAGTAGTCGCTGGTGCGGCCCTTGTACGGGCAGGCGGTCCGGGTCTGCGACGGCACCAGGTGCCGGAAGCGCACGTCCGTGCGGCTCAGGTAGTAGCGGGTCGGCAGGCCGGTCTCGAAGACCAGCACCGGCGAGGTCGACTCGGCCAGGACCGTCCCGTCCAGCTCCACCCGGACGTGCCGGGTGGAGCGCAGCGCGTCCACCCGGGAGTACGGGCTGCGCGGGTGCACGAAGACCTCCTCGTCCTCCTCGAACCAGGCGTCCAGCGCCGACCAGTCGAAGCGGATCGTGTCCGCCAGGCCGGGCGGCGCGTCGGCGCCGTACCAGCGGGCGCAGGAGGCCCGGACGAACTCGCCGACCCGCAGCCCGTGCAGCCGCGCGGCGCCACGCCGGGTCTCCTCGGTGCGTCCCTCGTCGACCAGCAGGCCCGGGCGCACGTCGGCCGCCGGCACGTAGTACTGCGGGTAGGGCGGCCACTCCCAGACGTACCGGGCGCGGGTGGTGTCCAGCACCAGCTCGCCGGCCAGGAAGGCGCGGACCCGGCGGGGCGCCGGCTCGATCCGGCCGACCTCGGCGGCCGGACGCGGGTAGTCGGACACGGTGTCTCCTCCCGGTGGGAATGTGCGGCGGACGGTTCAACGAGCCGATGTGAGCTGGGGCACCTTCGGTGGAGGCGGGAATGAGATCGGCCGCCGGGGATTTGCTGCCAGGTGTGACAACTGCGCAGTCCACACCCGCCCCGACCGTCGAGACACCCGGTGACCTGATGAGCCGCGGGCAGCAGCTGCGCCTCGTGCTGGTGCTCGGCTCACTCATCGCGATCGGGCCGCTGACCATCGACATGTATCTGCCCGCGCTGCCGGCCATCACCGCCGACCTGGCGACCACCTCGGCCGCCGTGCAGCTCACCCTCACCGGCACCCTCGCCGGCCTGGCCCTCGGCCAGCTGCTGATCGGCCCGCTCTCGGACGCGGTCGGCCGGCGCCTGCCGCTGCTCGCCGGGCTCGCGCTGCACATCCTGGCCTCGCTGCTCTGCGTGGTCGCGCCGACCGTCCAGGTGGTGGGCGTGCTCCGGGTGCTCCAGGGGCTGGGCGTGGCCGCGACCACCGTGGTCGCGACGGCCGTGGTCCGCGACCTGTTCAGCGGCTCCGCCTTCGCCCGGCTCTTCTCCCGGCTCATGCTGGTGATGGGCGCGGCGCCGATCCTCGCACCCACCCTCGGCTCCGCGCTGCTCCGCTGGTCGGACTGGCGGGGCGTGTTCGTGGCCCTCGCCGTCTTCGGCCTCCTGCTGGTCCTGGTCGCGGCGGTCGGCCTCCGGGAGACCCTGCCGCCGGAGCGCCGCCGGCACGGAGGCGTGGCCGCCGTCGGCCGGGACTACCGCGCGCTGCTGCGGGACCGGACGTTCGTCGGGCTCGTGCTGGTCGCCGGGCTCGCCATGGCGGCGCTCTTCGCGTACGTGGCCGGATCGTCGTTCGTCTTCCAGCAGCGGTACGGGCTGGACGAGCAGCAGTTCGGGCTGGCGTTCGGCGCCGGCGCGGTCGGGCTCATCACCGCCACCCAGCTCAACGTGCGGCTGCTGCGCCGGTACACCCCGCAGCGGATCCTGGTCGCCGCGCTCACCGTCGGCACCGGGGCCGGGCTGGTCCTGGTGAGCTTCGCCGCCACCGGCGTCGGCGGCCTCCCGGCCGTGCTGGCGTCCCTCTGGGTGGTGCTCGCCGCGGCCGGACTCGCCATGCCGAACGCGCCGGCCCTGGCGCTGTCCCGGCACGGGGAGGCGGCCGGCACCGCCGCCGCGTTGCTGGGCGCCGTCCAGTTCGGCGTCGGCGCGCTCGCCGCTCCACTGGTGGGGGTGCTCGGCACCGGCAGCGTGGCGATGGCCGCGGTGGTCGCCGGTGGCATGGCGGTGGCCCTGATCGTGCTGCTCACCGTGGTCCGACCGGCGCGCCTGGCCCCGGTCGAGCCGGCCGCGGTCGCCGTGGCCGTGCACTGATCGCGGACGGTGGCCCGCCGTTGCCACCGCGGCGGCGGGCCGGCCGATAGGGTCGGGAACCGTGCGGACCAAGCAGGAGCTGGGGGCGGCGATCCGGGAGCGGCGGCGGGCGGCGCTGGTCGTCAACGCGCACTCCCGCCGGGGCCGCCGGCTCTACGACGCCGTCCACTCCCGACTGCGGGCGGCGGGCTTCACGCTGCTCGGCGCCTACCCGGTGCACCGGCCCGGCGAACTGGACCGGGTGCTCGCCGAGGCCGCCGACCTCGGGCCGGACCTGTTGGTCGCCGGTGGCGGCGACGGCACCATCGGCGCGGCCGCCCGGCTGCTCGCCCACCGGGACATGGCGCTGGGCCTCCTGCCGCTGGGCACCACCAACAACTTCGCCCGCACCGTCGGCGTCCCGCTCGACCTCGACGCCGCCGTCGGGCTGTTCACGGGCGGCAAGGTGATCGACGTCGACCTGGGGCTCATCGGCGACACCCGGTTCACCAACCACGTCGGGATCGGGCTGTCGGCCGACATCATGCTGACCGCGCCGCCCCGGCTGAAGCGGGTGGTCGGGCGGCTCGCGTACCCGCTGACCGCGCTGGGGTTGCTGGCCCGGCACCGGCCGCTGCGGGTCACCGTGCGCGCCGAGGGGCGGGAGCACGGCTTCGACACCCACCAGGTGTACGTGGCCAACGGCGGCTTCCACGCCGGCCGGCCGATCACCGCGGACGCCAACGCCGACGACCGGCTGCTGGTCGCGTACCCGGTGGGCGGGCCCACCCGGCGTGGCCTGCTGCGCGAGACGGCGCGCAACGCGGCGGCCGGGCACCGCCGCACCCTCGGCGACGAGCCGTTCCTGGCCGTCCGCCAGCTCTGGCTGGAGACGGACCGGCCCGCGCGGATCGAGGTCGACGGCGAGCCCTACGGCCAGACGCCGGTGCGCATCGGGCTCGACCCGAACGCACTGCGCCTCATGGCCGCGGCGGACAGCCCGGACCGCTGAACGATCAGTCCCGGCGGTCCTCGTCGGGGGTCGGGATCTCCTGGTTCTGCTCCACCGCGTCGGCCGGCGTGACGTCGCCGCGCACCGCGTCGGGCAGGCCGGTGGCGTCGCTGGGCGGGACCAGCACGCCCTGCTCGGCCAGGTCCGCCTCGGTCGCCTCGGGCACCGCGTCCGTGACCGTGTCCGGCGGGCCGACCACCGTCTCGTCCTGCCGCTGCTCCTGCGCGTCGGCCTCCGGGGGCCGGCGCAGCGGATCCTCGTCGCCGATGCTCATCGCGGTCCCCGGCCCGTCACCGGCCACGCTGGACGTACGGCGCGGTCTGGTCGGCCACCTCGCCGTACTCGGTGGGAAGCTGGGCGACCACGTCCTCGTAGCCGGCGGGGTCGACGGCGTCGCGGAGCACGTCGAACACGGCGGTCACCCCGTCCTTGGCCCGGTCCACGTCGATGTCGGCGCGCTCGCTGACCCGCTCCACGAACGCGTCGAGCCCGAACCGCTCACCGGTCTCGCTGCCGCCGAACGCGTACGCCCGCAGCGCCTCGGGAAGCCGGTCGGCCAGGTCCCGGGCCTCTCCGCCGTCGATCCGTTCCGCGAGTGTGGTCAACGTGGCCCTCGTGACGGCCGTGGCCTGCTCCGACGACATGCCGCAGCGCTTCGCCACCGCGCCGATGAACTCGTCCTGGTTCACCTCGACGCCTCCCTCTCGGCTGGAAGAAGCCGTCTTCCCGCGCTCCGCCGCCGCAAACGGAACGGCGGCCCCGGCGCACCGGGGCCGCCGTCGACGGACCGTCAGCGGTAGACGTGCACGGGCGTGCCGATGCGGATGGTGGCCCAGAGCCGGTCCATCGCGGGGACGGGCACCCGGACGCACCCGTGGCTGGCCGGGTAGGTGGGCACGGAGGTGGCGCCGTGCACCGCGTAGCCCCGGTAGAAGTAGTTCGGCCGCCACAGCAGGCCGAGGTCGCTCTGCCGCCAGCCGTCGATGCGCCGCTGCACCGTCCAGTTGCCGGTCGGCGTGGGGGTGCTGGCCTTGCCGCTGGAGGCGTCCAGGATGCGGACCACCACCCCGTTCTTGGCCAGGTAGACCACCTGCCGCGCGAGGTTGGCCTCCACCGAGTAGCCGGGGTGGGTGTACTTCGGCTTCGGCACGACCGGACGGTCGAGCGCCGCCCAGGTGCGCGGCCCCACGATGCCGTCGCGGGCCAGGCCGTTGACCTTCTGGAAGGCGACGACCGCGTGGTGCGTGGACGGCCCGAAGATGCCGTCCACCCCGCCCACGTCGTAGCGCAGGGCGGTGAGCCGCGTCTGCAGTGTGGTGACCGCGGCGCCCCGGGACCCCTGCCGCAGGGTCGGCCTGCTGGTGACGGCGAGCGTGACGGCCGTGGCGGTGGCCGGGGCGACCGACGCGGCCGGGGCGGCCGACGCCGGGGCGGCGGCGGCCGGGCCGGCCACGCCGGCCAGGCCGGCGGCGACCAGGAGGGCCGTCCCGAACGCGGCGGGATGGCGGTGGCGCCTGGTGTGTGACGAGACGGGAATCATCGTCCCTCCCTTCCGAACTCCTACCCGGAAGGTAGTTCGCGGAAGAGGAAAAGTCTGCGCGTTCGTCCGGTTCCTGCCCCGATCAGGCGACCCGGGGCGCCGGTAGAGGCGGCAGGGCCACGCGCCGGGTCGTACCCGAGACGTCGCCCGTGCGTTCGACGGACGGCTCCGGGGCCGCGCCCTCGACGGCGAGGGTCCCCGGCCCGGCCGGGTCGCTCCCGTCGCCGGCGGCGCGGACGGCGGTGAGCAGCGCGACCAGCCGGCCCACGTCGTCGGCGGGCATCCGGAACGAGCCGCGGCACGTCGTGCCGCTCCACAGCGACAGCACCACGGCGCCACGGTCGGGGTGGTAGCTGACCCGCAGCGTCCGGTCCTCGCCGCGCAGGTCGGTGAACAGGTCCCCGAAGCTGGGCATCGGTCGCACCTCTCCCATCCACCCAGGATGCCCGGTCGCGGCGCCCGGTGGAAGGGCTCGCCGCGCCGGCCGCCGCGGGCGGGGGTAGCGTGCACCGCGGAAACGCGCAGCGCAGGGAGGTCCGGACAGTGCAGACGACAACCGTGGACGTGCCGACCGGCGACGGGGTGGCGGACGCCCTCCTCGCCCGGCCCGACGGGGACGGGCCCTTCCCGGCGGTCCTGGTCTTCATGGACGCGTTCGGGCTCCGGCCCAGGATGGCCGAGATGGCCGAGACGATCGCCGCCCGCGGCTACGTGGTGCTGGTGCCGAACCTGTTCCACCGCTTCGGCCGCGCCCCGCTGGTCGACCTGTCCGGCCTGCACGACGAGAACCGGCGCGGCGAGCTGTTCGAGAAGATCTCCCCGATGATCGGCGCGCTGACCCCGGACGTCATCGCCCGGGACACCACCGCCTACCTGGACTTCCTCGCCGGGCAGCCCGGCGTGGCGCCCGGCCCCGCGGCCCTCACCGGCTACTGCATGGGCGGCACCAACGCCCTGCGGGCCGCCGAGGCGCACCCGGACCGGATCGCCGCGGTGGCCGCCTTCCACGCCGGACGCGTGGTGACCGACGCACCGGACAGCCCGCACCTGGGTGTCGGCGCGGTCACCGGCGAGCTGTACTTCGGCCACGCCGACCAGGACCCGTCGATGACCGCCGAGCAGATCGCCACCCTGGAGAAGGCCCTGGACGCGGCCGGCGTCACCTACCGCTCGGAGGTCTACGCCGGGGCCCGCCACGGCTACACCCAGGCCGACACGCCGATGTACGACGAGGCGGCCACCGAGCGGCACTGGGCCGCCCTGTTCGACCTGCTCGGCCGCACCTTCCGCCGCTGACCCCGCCCGGGGCGCCGGCGGGGTGGCGGCCGCCGGTCAGAATGGGGCGGTGGAAACCGACCTGCTGCCGATGATCGCCGCCGAGCGGCGCCGGACGGCCGACCTGATCGACTCGCTCACTCCGGCGCAGCTGGACACCCCGAGCCTCTGCGGCTCGTGGACGGTTCGGGAGGTCGCCGGGCACCTGGTGTCGCCGCTTGTCGGATCACCGTGGACGCTGCTGCCGCTGGTGCTGCGCGCTGGTTTCCGGCCGCATGTGGCCAACGCCCTGCTGGCCCAGCAGGTGGCCCGGAGACCCGCCGCCGAGCTGGCCGCCGCCCTGCGCGAGCACGCGGAGCGCCGGTTCCGGCCGCCCGTGGTCGGATACTTCGGCCAACTCACCGACCTGCAGGTGCACGGGCTCGACATCCGCCGGCCGCTCGGCCTCCCCGCCGACCTGGACCCCGACCGGGTGCGCACGTCGCTGGACTTCCTGACCGGCGGCCGGGCGGTCGGCTTCGTGAACCGGCGCCGGGTGGCCGGGCTGCGGTTCGAGGCCATCGACCTGGGCTGGGCGTCCGGGGCCGGGCCGGTGCTGCGGGGCACCGGCGAGGCGATGCTGCTGACGCTGACCGGTCGCCGGGTGGTCCTGCCGGAACTGGACGGCGACGGCGTCGCGGTGCTGGCCGGCCGCTGGCCCGGCTGACGCCCCGCAGAGCCGGCCGGCGGAGCAGCCGCGCCGCAACCCGGACGATTCACCCGCGCCGCGCCGGGTAACCGCCGCCATGGCCGACGAGCGCCCCGACACCGTCCGCTCGCCTCTCGACCAGGCTGCCGACCGGGCCGGGCGGGAGCTGGCCCACGTCCGCGCCGAGGGCTTCGCGGCGGGCCGGCTGCGGCTGCGGCAGCTGGAGGTCACCATCGTGATCGCCGTGCAGGCCGGGCTGGCCGCGGCGCTCGCCGCGCTGCTCGCCCAGCGCCTGCTCGGTCCCGGCGCACACGTCTTCGCACCGGCCGCCGCGGTCGGCACCATCGCCACCGCCATCGGCCAGCGGGCCCGGCGCACCTTCGAACTGCTGGTCGGGGTGGGGCTCGGCATCGTGGTCGGCGACGTGCTGCGCGACCTGCTCGGCTCCGGGTCCTGGCAGACCGGCCTGGTGGTGACCCTGGCCATCGCGACCGCCCTGCTGGTCGCCGGGCGCGGCGGCGCCCTGGTCGGCCAGGCCGGCGGTACGGCCGTGCTGATCGCCACCCTCGCCCCGGTCGAACCCGGTCTGGAGCTGCCCCGGATCTTCGACGCGCTGGTCGGCGGCATGGTCGGCCTCCTCGTGGTGGCACTGCTGCTGCCGGTCAACCCCCTGCGGGTGCTGGACCGGGCGACCGAGCCGGTCGTCACCACGCTCACCACCGAACTCGATGCCGTCGCCCGGGCGCTGGCCACCCGGGACGCCGACGCGGCCATCCGCTCCCTGGAGCGGATGCGGGCGCTCGACGCCGACGTGGGGCGGCTCAACGACGCGCTCAGCGGGGCCGAGGAGGTGGTCACCCTGGCGCCGGTCCGCTGGCACCGGCGCGCCCGGTTCCACCGGTACGCGGAAGCCGCGCAACACCTGGAGCGGGTGATCCTCTACGCCCGCTCGGTGGCCCGCCGCTCCGCCACCGCCCTGCAGTACGGCGAGCCGATCCCGCCGACCCTGGCCGAGGCCGTGACCCGCCTGAGCGAGGCCGTCCGCATGATGCGCCACGAGTGCCGGGGCGCCGAGGACCTGACCGACACCCGCCGGCTGGTCCGGGAGAGCGCCGAGCTGGCCGGCCGGGCCTGGGCGCAGGGGGTCCGCTCCTACGGCGACGGTGTCGTCACCGACCTGCGTACGGCCGACAGCGAGGTGCTGCGGGCCACCGGGTGCGACCCGGACGACGCCAACCGGATCGTGCGCACGGCGGCCGGGGCGGGCGAGGCGGAACTGCGCCCGCCGCTGCGGGCCCACCTGGCCCGGGCGGTTCCGCGCGACCCGCGGGCCCGGCGGCTGACCCGGGTGGCCCGGCGCCGGCGTGGCCGCCCCGACGCGTTCCGCCCGCCGACGCGCACACCCCGCCCGACCTGATCCCGACGCGCCGGCGAACCGGAGCCACGGGCCGGGAAGTGGCCGCTCCCACGCACCGCTCCCGCTGGCTAGCGTCGGCCCATGAGCATCGACCGCGCAGAGCTGTCCCGGCGCTTCGCCGCGCTGACCACCGCCCACGTGGCCGACGCCTGCCTGCGGGCGGCTGTCCCGGTGCGCTGCGCACCGGCCGGCGTCCGTCCCGTGCTGGCCGGCGGCCGGCTGGCCGGCCGGGTGCTGCCGGCCCGGCACGTCGGCAGCGTCGACATCTTCCTCGAGGCGATCGACCGGGCCGCCCCCGGCGACGTGCTGGTGGTGGACAACGACGGGCGCTGCGACGAGGCGTGCGTCGGCGACCTCGTGGTGCTGGAGGCGCGGGCCGCCGGGCTGGCCGGCCTCGTGGTCTGGGGCCTGCACCGGGACACCGCCGACATCCGGGCGGTCGGGCTGCCGGTGTTCAGCCTGGGCGCCACCCCCACCGGCCCGCAGCGGCTGGACCCGCGGCCGGTCGAGGCGCTGGCCTCGGCGCGGGTCGGGCGGTGGACGGTCGACCCCGGCGACGTGGCCCTGGCCGACGAGGACGGGGTGCTGTTCGTTCCGGCCGGCCGGGCCGGCGAGCTGTTCGGCCTCGCCGAGTCCATCCGGGACACCGAGCGGCGGCAGGCCGACCGGATCCGGGCCGGCGAGCCGCTGCGGGCCCAGGTCGGGTTCGGGGCGTACCTGGCGGGCCGGGCCGACGACCCGGCGCTGACCTTCCGGGAGCACCTGCGCGCGGTGGGCGGCGCCATCGAGGAGTGAGGCCGGCCGGCGCTCAGGCGCCGCGGGCCCACAGGGCCAGGCGCACCCGGTTGGGACTGTCCGTCTTGGTCATGAGGCTGGTGATGTGGGTCTTGACCGTGGTGACGCCGATGTGCAACCGGTCGGCGATCTCGGTGTTGGACAGGCCCTCGGCCACCAGGTTCAGCACGTCCCGCTCGCGGGTGGTCAGGCCGTGCGCCGGCCGCGGCGCGTCGGCGCGCGCGTGCACCGCCCGCTGGACCAGCCGCCGCAGCACCTCCGGGCTGAACGGGCTGTCCCCGGCGGCCGCCCGGCGGATGCCGTCGAGCAGGTCGGCGGGCGGTGCGTCCTTGAGCAGGAACCCGCAGGCGCCCGCGGTCAGCGCGGGATAGAGGTGGTCGTCGTCGCCGAACGTGGTGAGCACCAGCACCCGGGTGGCGGGACGCTCGGCGAGGATCCGGCTGGTCGCCGTGATGCCGTCGACGCCGGGCATCCGCAGGTCCATCACGACCACGTCGGGCAGCAGCCGCGCGGCGAGGTTGACCGCCTCCCGGCCGTTGTCGGCCTCGCCGACCACCGTCAGGTCGGGCTGGGCGTCGCACAGCATGCGCAGGCCGGCGCGGATGAGGTGCTGGTCGTCGACCAGCAGGACGCGGATCACGCCGGCTCCGGCGCGTGCGGGCCGGCGGGCCGCGGGCGGGGCGCCACCGGCTCCGGCGGGCGGGCCGCCGGATCGGGCGGGCCGTCCGGTGCGGTGGCCGCCGCCGGCAGGACGGTCCGAACCCGCCAGCCGGCACCGCTGGGACCGGCCTCCAGCCGCCCGCCCAGCACCTCGACCCGTTCCCGCATCCCGGTGAGGCCGTGGCCGCCGCCGGCCGGCACCGCGGCGGGCGTCGGCCCCCGCCCGTCGTCGGACACCTCCCAGTGGACGGCGCCGTCGACCACCGCCACGGTCAGCCGGGCCCGCGCCGCGGTGCCGGCGTGCTTGGCCACGTTGGTCAGCGCCTCCTGGGTCAGGCGCAGGACCGCCTGGCCGCGCACCGCGTCCAGCGCCCCGACCGCCGGGTCGACGTCGGCCTCCACGGTGACGCCCGCCTGCCGGGCCCGGTCCACGGCCGCGTCCAGCGCCGCGGGGACCGCCGACGGCTCGATCGCGGTCAGCGCGGCGTCGCGGACCCCGGCGGGGTCGCGCAGCACCGCCACCAGGCGGCGCAGGTCCTCCAGCGCCGCCGCCCCGGTGCCGTGCACGTCGTCGAACACCTCGCTCACCCGCGGATCCAGTTCCGGCAGCACGTGCCGGGCCACACCGACCCGCAGCACCATCGACGCGACGTGGTGCGCCACCACGTCGTGCAGCTCCCGGGCGATGGCGCTGCGCTCGTCGGCCCTGGCGGCGCGGCTCTCCGACTCCCGCCGGCGCTGCTCCGCGGCGGCCCGCTCCTCGGCCTGCCGGGCCAGCTCCCGGCTGGTGCGGATGAGCAGGCCGAGCAGCAGCGGCACGCCGACCTCGACGATCAGCCCGAACACCCCGGACAGCATCCGCCGGACCGGGTCGCCGATCGAGTCGGTCAGGTCGACCACGACCAGCAGCCCGGCCGCCAGCCAGATGGTGCGGGACCGCTCGGCCCGCATGGTCAGCTCCAGCAGAGCCCAGCTGGCACCGACCTGGTTGATGGTCGTGTCGTCGACCAGCGTGAAGGCGACCGCCAGCAGCGCGGCCTGCGCCACCAGGTTCACCAGGGGCCGACGGTGGAACAGCGGGGCGGCGGCGAACGCGGTCAGGGCCAGCGCCCACTGCGTGGCCGTCGGCACCTGATGGCCCTGGGCGCCGAACACCAGGTAGCCCAGGCCGCTGAGGTCCAGCAGCAGCATCCGCGCGAGCGTGTCCCGCGTGTCGAACAGACGACTGACCGAGCCCACGACGCCAGCCTAGGCGGTGGGGTCGGCGGCCGGGGGGACCGCCGGCCGGCCCCACGCGGCGCGCGGTCCGAGGTGGGCGGCCAGGCCGGTGCCGGTGCCGGTCATGCGGCCACCACCACCGGCTCCGGCCGGCGCTGCGCGCGGGCCAGGACCGCACCGGTGGCGGTCGCCGTCGCCGCGACCAGGGCCGCCGCGACGGCCAGGGTGAGCGCGTCCGGACGCAGCAGCGGCTGGCCGCGCAGCGCCTGCCAGGTGAGCAGGAGCGTGGCCCCGCCGTACGCCGCGCCGGCGACGAGCACCAGGCGGGCCCGGGCCCGCTCGTCCAGCCGGGTGCGGAGGAAGCGGTCGAGCAGGATGGCCAGCAGCGGCAGCGCCTGGAGGGCGTGCAGCCCGACGAAGTGCCCGATCCGCAGGTCACCGCCCGTGGTGCTCCAGCCGACCAGCGGCAGCCCGGGCCCGCCGTCCGCCACGCCGACGCTGTGCGCCCCGCTGATCCCCTCGGCCGCCGACTCGGGCGTGCGGGTCACCATCGGGACGGCGACCAGCATGCCGAGCAGGGACAGGCCGAGGCCCAGCCGGACGGCGTACCCGGCGGCCCGGTCCGCCGCGCGTCCCATGAGCGCCACGATCCCGATCACCAGCTGGGCGACGAAGAGCACCATGATCGCCGCGCCCATGGCCGAGAACAGGGCGGCGTTCAGCGGGGTGGTGCCGTTGAAGTGGCTGGTGGTGCCGCGCAGCACCTGCGCGACGATGATCGCCATCTCCACCACGGCCACCGCGACGATCAGGGTGGCCGCCCACTCGGCGACCCGGCTGCGGCGCGGCAGCAGGGTGAGCATCCAGGCGAGGGTGATGCCGTACAGCACGAACGAGACGGCGAACTTCAGCGGCTTGAGCCAGATCGGCGCGCCGGTGAGCACCCGCGGGTCGGCCACGACGCCGACCGCCGCGACGACGGTGAGCGCCGCCATCGCCACGACGAAGAGTACGAGGGGGCGGTGCCAGCGCGCCGCCCGGTTCAACACGGTAGTCATGCCTGTAGATGCTGGTGGGCCGGCCGCCCGGTCGCGCCCGACCGGAGGCCCCGATGCCGGCCGCAGGTCGGAGCCGCCGCCTCCTACCCGGGGAGGAGGCGGCGCGCGAACGCCGCGTACGTGGGCCCGTCGGCCCGGTCGAGGACGGCGAAGGTGACCTGGTCGAACCAACCCGGCGCGTCGGCCAGGGCGGTCGCGAACGCGTCGGCCACCGTGCCGGGGTCGTTGCGGAACACCCCGCAGCCCCAGGCGCCGAGCACGAGCCGCCGGTGCCCGTGCGCGGCCGCGACGGCGAGCACCCGCCGTGCCCGGGTACGCAGCGCGGGCGCCACCCGGTCGGCGTCGGCGGGCTGCTGGCGCACCAGGGCACCGCGGTTGGGCGCGGCCGCGGTCAGGAACGACACCTCGTGGACGGCGTCGAGCAGCCGCCCCCGGTCGTCGCGGAACACCGGCACCCGGGGCGAATGGATCACCCGGTCGCTGTAGAGCAGGTCTCCCTGCTCCCGGTGGTACGCGTAGAACTCGGGGACGGCCGTCAGGCAGGGGTACAGCGCCGAGGCGCGGGCGATGCTCTCCTCCTGGGCCTGCGCCCCGGTGCGGAAGCCGCCGCCCGGGTTCTTCGCGGAGGCGAAGACCAGCGCCGCCACCCCGCCGTCGGCGGCCAGCCGGCGGGCGGCCGCGAGGGTGCTCTCCCCGGTCACCTCGACCGTCGGGGTGCCGGCGCGGGGCACGGGGGCGGGCAGCGGCTCGTCGGGCAGGTGCAGCCGGGTGCCGGCGACGGCGGCCCGCACCGGCTCGGCGAGCGGCACGGTCCGGCCCCGGCCGTCGACGTACCCGCCGGCGTCGAGGACGGCCAGCGTGTCCGCGGCGAGCGCCCGCAGCCGGGCGCTCACGAGGGGTCGGCGGGCAGGTGCTGCACGAGCTGGACCGGGTTGCCGTCCGGGTCGGCCGTCCAGGCGATGAGCAGCCGGCCCAGCCAGACGTGCGGGGCGGCGAGCGCCGGCGCGCCCGCGGCGGTCAGCGTCGCGTACGCGGCCGCGGTGTCGTCGGTCCAGAGGATCACGGCGGCGCGCTGCCCGCTCGGCACCGGGTCGAGCCCGTGGTCGTCGCGGGTGGACGCCACCGAGGCGATGCCGATCCGGTAGCCGTCCAGTGTCAGGTCGACGTGGATCGGCGTGCCCTCGGCGGGCACCCGGAAGGTCTCGGTGAAGCCCAGCCCGGCGTAGAAGGCGGCAGCCCGGGGCACGTCCTCGCTGAACAGGATCACCTGCGGGGTGCGGAACATGGACACCGGTGGACCGTACCGTCAGTCGGGCAGCATGGGCATCTCGAATCCGGGGTCGCGGCCGAGCAGCACCCCGCGGGTCAGCGCCCGCGACCCGAACCGGTCCCGCACCGCGTCCACGGCGGCGTCCAGCGCCGGCCCGGGGTCGCGGGCGAACGGCAGGGTGAGCTGCACGTGCCCGTCGTCCAGGTTGCCGACGGCGACCCCGATGAGGGTGACGCCCCGGGTCTCGATCTCCGGAAGCGCGGCCCGCAGCAGCGACCGGGCGGTGGCCCGCAGCGGCCCCGTCTGGGCGGTCGGCTTGTCCAGGGTGCGCGCGCGGGTGGCCCGGGTGTAGTCGGCGAACCGCAGCCGCAGGGTCACCGTGCGGCCGGTGCGCCGGGCCGCCCGCAGCCGCCCGGTCACCCGGTCGACCAGGCCGGCCAGCACGGCGTCCAGCTCGGCGGGGGAGTGCGGCTCCCGGCCCAGGGCGTGCTGCGCGCCCATCGAGGAGCGCCGCCGCCCGACCTGCACGGCGCGCGGGTCGCGGTTGTGCGCCAGGGCGTGCAGGTGGCGGCCGGCCCCCGCGCCGAGCAGCGACACCAGGGTCGGCTCGTCGAGGCGGGCCACCTGCCCGACGGTGCGCAGGCCCCGCTCGCGCAGCTTCGCGGCGGTGACCGGGCCGACGCCCCAGAGCCGCTCCACCGGCAGCGGGTGCAGGAAGGCCAGCTCACCGTCGGGCGCGACGACCAGCAGCCCGTCCGGCTTGGCCACCCCGCTGGCCACCTTCGCGAGGAACTTGGTCCGGGCCACCCCGACGGTGATCGGCAGGCCCACCTGCCGGCGTACCTCCCGGCGCAGCTCGGCCGCGATCCCGGCGGGCGGGCCGACCAGCCGGCGCAGCCCGCCCACGTCGAGGAACGCCTCGTCGATGCTGAGCCCCTCGACCAGCGGCGTGGTGCGCCGGAAGATCTCGAACACCGCCCGGCTGGCCGCCGTGTAGGCCGCCATCCGGGGCGGCACCACGACGGCGTCCGGGCAGAGCCGCCGGGCCTGCCGGCCCCCCATGGCGCTGTGCACCCCGCGCGCCTTTGCCTCGTAGCTGGCAGCGAGGACCACGCCGCCGCCGACGATCACCGGCCGACCCCGCAGCCGGGGGTCGTCACGCTGCTCGACGGAGGCGTAGAACGCGTCCAGGTCGGCGTGCAGGATGGTGGCCTCGCTCGACACCAGCACATGTTCGCACAGATGTTCGAACGCCGGGCTGGTCAGGGCAGGCTGATCGCCAGCTTGCCCAGGGCGCCGCTGAACTCGGACAGGGCCCGGGGCACCTCGGCCAGCTCGTAGCGGCGGTCGACCGGCACCCGGACCCGATCGGCCAGCACGTCGTCGGCGAGCCGGTCGAGCGTCCCGCGCTCCGGCTTGCCGAAGATCGAGACGGCTGCCGGGTGCTGGTCGGGGCCGAAGCCGATGGTGGACGCCAGCCGCCCGCCGGTGGCGAGCAGCCCCGCCAGCGGCGCACCCTCGCCGGCCAGGTGCGCCACCGCCGAGACGCCGTCCGGGGCGAGCGCGCGCACCTGCCCGGCCAGGTCGCCGGTGTAGTCGACCACCTCGTCGGCGCCCAGGTCCCGGACGAAGTCGGTGGCCGGCCCGGGGCGGGCCGTGGCGACGACGCGGGCGCCGGCCAGCCGGGCGTACTGCACGGCCAGCGCGCCGACGCCCCCGGTCGCCCCGGCCACCAGCACCGTGTCGCCGGGCCGGACGGCCAGCGCGTCGAGCGTGTCGAGTGCGGTGGCGCCGGCCAGGCCGAGCACGCCCGCCGTGGCGAGCTCGATACCGTCGGGGACGCGGGCGATGCCGTCCGCACCGCCGGCCGTCACGTACTCGGCCCAGGTGCCGTCGCCCAGGTAGGAGCGCATGAGCACCCCGAACACCGGGTCGCCGACCCGAAAGTCGCTGGTACCCCCGATCGCCTCGACCTCGCCGGCGAAGTCCTTGCCGAGCACCACCGGGTACCGGTAGTCCATGGCCCCGCGCAGCGCCCCGTCCGCCGCCTTGCGGTCGAAACCGTTGACCGAGGAGGCCCGCACCCGCACCAGGACCTCGTCCGGGCCGGGGCTGGGGCGCGCGAGGTCGTCCCGGACGGTCGGCGCCGCCCCGTCCCGGTCGAGAGTGATCGCCTGCATCCGCTCGTCCCTTCTCCCGCGCCCGGCGGCGCCCGGTCGGTCGCCGAGCCGGGGCGGGTTTCCCGGGGAGGGAGCGGCTACACCCGGCCCGCGCGACGGGTCAGGCGCCGCGGGCGCGCGACCGGTGGGACAGTGAACTCGGCGCGTTCAGGCCCGCGTCGTCGCTCACGCTCACCCCCAGCCGCTCGACCAGTTCGCCGCCGAGCCAACCCGTGAACCCGGCCAGCACGATGCCGGCGAAGCTGCAGACCAGCGCGCCGGCGTTCGGCTCCCAGTTCTCCGCGCCCCGGCGCAGCAGCCAGCTGATCGCGAACAGCACCACCACGACCACGTTGCCGAGGCCGTGCGTCGCGCCGACCCGCTTGGCGCGGGTGCCGGCCGGGATGGCCCGCCAGTCGATCAGGCCGAACACCGCCGCGACCAGGCCGCCGATCACGCCGGCGGCGATGGTGTACGCGGCGGAGACCTGGAAGCCCGTCCGGTCGGTGATCAGGTACAGGATGTCGAAGATCACCGAGGTGGCGAACAGTCCGAGCGGGAACACGATCAGGGTGGGGTGGATTGCGTGCCCCAACGACTTCGCGCGACTCTCCATGCCGGTCCTTCCTTCTCGGCCCCAGGCGCCGCCGGTTTCCCCGTCCGGCGTCGCCTACACCTCCCGGCGGGCCAGGGCGATCGCCTGCCGGGACGGGCGGCGCAGCACGGCGAGCCGGTCGCCGCGCACCCGCACCGAGGTACGCCCGCCGCGCCGCCGCCGCACCGTCAGGTCCACCGTCGCCCCGCCCACCCGTACGCCCTCCAGCCGCAGGTCGGGCAGCCACTCGGGCAGGTGCGGGTCGACGAGGACCGCGCGCAGCGGCGCGGCCGGGCGCAGCGCCAGCAGGGCCTGGACCAGGGCCACCACCGCGCTGGCCGACCACGCCTGCGGGGAACACGAGTTCGGGTAGACCCCCGGGTGCGGGTGGGCCGCGTCCCGGGGCAGGCCGCTGAGCACCTCCGGCAGCCGGTGCTCGGTGAACAGCGCCGCGGCGGCGAACATGCCCTCGGCCAGCCGGTGCACGTGCGGCCAGCAGCCGTACCGGGCCAGCCCCAGGCCGATGGTCCCCGCGTCCACCGGCCAGACGCTGCCCCGGTGGTAGCTGAACGGGTTGTAGGCCGGGTGCTCCGCGGACAGCGTCCGCACCCCCCAACCGCTGAACATGTCCGGGGCCAGCAGCCGGTCGGCCACCCGCTCGGCGACCCGGGCCGGCACGATGCCCGTGGCGAGCAGGTGACCGTCGTTGGAGTTGGTCGAGCGGACCGGGCGCTTGTCCGGCCCCAGCGCCATGGCGTAGCAGCCCCGCTGCGGCAGCCAGTACGCCCGATGGAACCGCCGGCCCAGCGCCCGGGCCCGGGCCAGCAGGGCGGCGCCCCGCGCCGGGTGCCCCGTGACGGCGTACACGACGGCGGCGTGCCGGAGGGCGGCGTACCAGTAGCCCTGCAGCTCGCTGCTGGCGATCGGGTTCGGCACCACCTCGCCCCGCTCGTCGACGATCGCGGTCTCCGAGTCCTTCCAGCCCTGGTTCTTCAGCCCGCCGGGGGAGCGGCAGTGGTAGTCGAGGAAGCCGTCGCCGTCCGGGTCGCCGTACCGGTCGATCCACTCCAGGGCCCGGCCCGCCGTGGGCAGCAGGTCCCGCACGGTGTCCAGGTCGCCGGTCCACGCCAGGTACTGGCCGAGGAACACCAGAAAGTCCGGCGCCGTGGACCAGTCGCCGTAGTAGGCCGTGAACGGGTTCAGCCCGAGCAGCGAGACCGGCCCCTGCCGGGCCTCGTGCAGCGGCTTGCCGGGTTCCTCGTCGCGCCAGTCGTCCAGCCGCCGGCCCAGGTGCTCGGCGTTGAGCCGGAGGCTGTCGGCCAGCATGGTGGGGCCGGCCAGCAGCGCCTGCCAGGAGGCGGTCATCGTGTCCCGGCCGAAGATCTCCTGGTAGATGGGGAGGCCGGCGATCGGCGCCGTGGGGCCGGCCGGCTCGCCGAGCGGCAGCACGGCCAGGTCGCGCACGGCGCACCGCCAGGCCGCGGTGACGTCGAAGTTGCTGCTGGACAGCCGGGCGAGCTCGGCGTCCAGCCGGGCCCGGGCCCGGGCGCCCGGATCGTCGGGCTCGGCGAACGTGGCCGGCGGGGCGGGCAGCCGGGTCCCGTCGAAGACCGGCTCGACGAGCAGTTCGGCGCCCGCGCTGCCGCCCGGCGGTACCGCCAGCTCGACGGTGAACCCGCCGCCGTCGTACGTGACCGGGGCGTCGGCGCGCAGCCGGACGGCCACCGCCCGGTCCAGTCCCTCGTGCCGGTAGCTGAGCCGCAACTCGGCCGAGCCCGGATCCCACCCGGTGTGCACCGCGCCGACCTGGAGCCGGCGGCCCGCCTCGGCCTCGCTGGTGTCGGCGAAGTCCGCCTCGACCGCCACCATAAGGCGAAACCGCAGCGGCCGGGCGGCGTAACTGACCACGGTGAACCGGCTGCGCAGCCCGGGGCCGACGAACCGCTCGACGGTCAGGTACGCGGCCCGTGACGGCAGCGCCTCGCCGTCGCCCAGCTCGGCGTAGGAGAGCTGGGCGTGCCCGCCCACGTTCGCGGTGGCGAACGGCACCGGCTCCCGGCCGTTCACGGTGATCCGCTCCCGGCTGAGCACCCGGGTGTTGCGGGCGAAGAAGCCCTGCGGGTCGACCCCGGCGATCCGGCCCCGGACGTCGGTGACCAGGGTGCTCCAACCGCTCGCCACGTAGAGCAGGTCGGGCCGGACGCGCAGGTTGCGGACCCAGGTCATCCGCCCGCTGTTACCCGCTGGCGTCCCCGCTACGCCCCGGGGTCAGGGCGCGGTGCGGGCGCGGTCCCGGACCAGCAGCTCGACGGCCACCGCGATGGCCACCGCCTCCACGGCCAGCAGGGTCAGCAGGATCAGCAGCTGGGTGGCCCCGGCGCGGACCGGCCCGGCGCCGCCGAGCAGCACCCCGACGAACGCGCCGGGCAGGGTGACCAGCCCGACCGTGCGGGTCTGGTCGAGCGCCGGGACGAGGGCCTGCCCGGCGGCCGGGCGGCAGATCTCCAGCGCGGCGTCGCGGGGGAGCAGCCCCAGGGCAAGCCCCGCCTCGTACTCGCCGTGCCGGGAGCGCAGCTCGTCGAGGGTGCGCCGGCCCGCCAGGCTGGTCGCGGTCATCGCCCCGCCGATCAGGATGCCGGCGGTGGGCAGCACCACCAGCGGGGTCGCCGGCAGGGCCCGGCTCGCCAGGAGCACGGCCAGGCTGGGCGCCACCCCGGCCGCGATGGCCAGCGGCGCGACCCGGGCCGGCCCCTCCGCACCGATCCGCCGGCGGGCGGTGAGCGCGGCGACGACGTACATGAGCAGCACGAACGCGGCGGTGCTCCACCAGGCGCGGAGCACCGCGACGATGACCACGGAGACCGCGCCGAGCTGGACGGTGGCCCGGGCGGCCGCGGTGAGCACGGTCCGGGCCCGGCCGAGCCCGGTGAGCCGCAGCACGGCGGCGCCGGCCAGGGTGAGCGCGGTGAGCGCAACGACCAGAGCCGGGCCGATCGGTACGGTTCCGCCGCTCACCCGATGATCGTATGCCGGTGGCCGGCCGGCGGGTGCGGTCCCGCCGGCCGGCCGACCGGTGTCACCGGCCGTAGACCTCGAATTCGTAGAGCGAGAAGCCGTAGGAGGTGGCCCGCTTGACCCCGTACATCCGCACGTAGCGGGCGGTGACCGGGGCGACTGTCACGTTGTCCGTCCCGCCGTTGCCGGCGGTGGTGCTGAACACCGGCTGCCAGGTGCCGCCGTCCGCGGAGACCTCGATCCGGTACGCGCTGCCGTACGCGGCCTCCCAGCGCAGCACCACCCGGCTCACGGTGCGGGCCGAGCCGAGGTCGACCCGGATCCACTGGTTGTCGTTGTAGCTGCTGGCCCAGCGGCTGCCCAGGCTGCCGTCGACCGCCTTGTCCGGGGTGTGGCTGGTGAGGAACTGCGTGCTCGACGCGGTCGCCGCCCGCCCCTGGGCCAGGTTGGTGACGTCGTCGCCGCGGCGCGCCGGGAACGAGACGACCTGCTGGTAGGTGGGGCGGTTCTGCCAGGCGATCAGCGGGTGGGTGATGCCGCCGAGCCCGGACTGGGCGATGGCGTCGGCGCACCACTGGTCGCCCGCCCCGCACGACTTGTCGCCGGGGTAGACCGTGGCGACGGGCACCGCGGCCGCCTGCGCGAGGGTGTCGAGCAGGCTCTGCCGGCAGCCGCCCAGGTTGCCGTTGCCGCAGTACGCCCGGCCCAGCCCGCCGGCCACCGGGTCGCCGAGCACGGTGCGGATGTCCTTGTCGACGTAGCCCCACCAGCCGTACTGGAAGGAGGAGCCCTTGTGCGGCTGGCCCTGCAACGCCCACACGGCGCTGCCGTCGCGACCGCCGTTCTGGCCGCCCGACGGCGCCTCGTTGACCTCGATGGCGTCCACCAGCGCGGCGTAGAGGTCGGGGCCGAGGCCGGGGCGGAACTCCGCGGCGGCCAGCAGCGGCCACCAGGCGTCGAAGATCCGGATGGCGTCGGCGTGCTGGTAGACCTTGGAACCCGGGGCGGTCTCCACCCGGCGGGCGCCGGCCTGCTGCCAGGCCCGCAGCTTGGTCATGGCGTCGGCCAGCGCCGGGTCGGTGACCGGCGCGCTGCCGAGCACCCGGAGCAGGTCGCCGAGGACCTGCTGGCCGCGCAGGTCGGTGACCGCGGCGTCGGCCATGATCCGCACGACGTCGGCCCGGCCCAGCTTGCGCTGCGCGATGGCGGCGCGCACCGGGCCGTCGAGGAGCTGGGCCCGGTGCACCGAACCGAAGCTGAAGTTGCCGTCGGCCGCGCCGAAGTCCCGGGCCTGCTTGTTGTTCCAGCTGACGTAGTAGTCCTGGTTCACCGACTGCGGGTGGGCGGCGGCCGGCGTGTAGGTGGCGGTGTTGGTGTCCGCGGTCCAGCCGACCCACTCGTTGGCCGCCTCGGCCCGGGTGGGCAGGTTGGGGTCGGCCGTCGACGGCCGGACCGGGTTGGACCCGGAGTTGAAGTAGGCGGCCTCGGTCGAGTTGACGTAGAACCAGTTGAACGCGTAGCCGACGTTCGCGGCGGACTGCTGGAACGCGGCCGCCGAGCCCATCGCGGCCGGGTCGTTGTACGCCTGGAAGCCGATCGCCGAGTCGGCCTCGTGCCGGTAGGTCGAGCGCAGCTTGGTGAACGCGGTCGGCTGCCCGTTCACCAGCCCCCGGTACGCGACGAGCCCGTACTTCGTGCGCAGGGCGCGCAGCGTGTACGAGCCGGCCGGGGTGGAGTCGGCCAGCGTCGGTGACCAGGAGTTGCGGTGTTCGATGACCTCCATGGCCACGCACTGCCCGTGCCACAGGTAGCGGGTGGACGCGAGCGTCGGGGCGCTGCCGTCGGTGGTGCACAGCGGCACCGCGTACGTGTCGGTGAGGTCCTGGCTGGCGGAGGTGGCGCTCCACGCGTAGTCCTGGCCCCGGCCGAGCAGTACGTACAGGTTCAGCCCGGCGAAGGCGGCGCCGCGGGCGCTGACCCCCGGCCCCTGGAGTTCCTGGAGCATGAGCAGTTGCGGCGCGAAGTAGCCGGTCTGCGGGCCGAAGACGGCGACCGGGTTGCCGGTGGTGGTGTGCCGGCCGGAGACCACCACGGCGTTGGACATGCCGTGCGACCGCAGCCCGGCGAGGCCGCTGAGCAGCCCCTGGGTGGTGGCGCTGCCGGCGCCGGCCTTGGCGGCGGCGGCCCCGCCGGTCTGGTCGTAGGCGAGCGGCTCCGCGACGACGCTGCCGGCGTCGGGGAGCACGGCGCCGGTCGCGCCGGCCGGTGTGGCGCCGTACGGGAAGCTCTGTCCGTCGTGGAGGGTGAGCACGGTCTCCGGGTCGTTCTGGGACCGGAAGGCCTGCCAGACCCGGTCGCCCTCGGCGGCGCCGAACTTCGCCCGGGCGGCCACCCGGACCAGGGCGGACTGGATCTCGGAGCCGCCGCCCCCGCCGAACAGGCCGCCGATGACGCCGGCCGTGGCGATCAGGTCGGTCATGGTGAAGTGCGTCGGTTTGCCGGCCCCGGCCAGCACGTATTCGCCGGGGTAGTTGTCGGCGCTGATGGACTGGTCGATGTAGGCGTTGACGCCGGCGATGTAGTCGGTGACGTCGTCGTAGAGCTGCTGGCCGCGGGCGCCCTTCTGGCGCAGCGCGTCGACCTGGGCCTGCAGGTCCGCCTCGGTGTAGGGCGAGTTGGCCCAGATGCTCTGCTCCAGCTCCCGGTTGCCTGGAGCGCCGCCGGCGAAGGAGGTGAGGGTGCCGCGGCCGGCGTGCCGCAGCAGGTCCATCACCCAGAGCCGGTCCTGGGCCCCGGCGTAGCCGGCGCCGAACATGGTGCCCGAGCGGGTGGTGCCGGTGACGTGCGGCACGCCGGTCGCCCGGTCGCGCACGATGGTGACGTCCGCGCGGGGCCGCACGGTGCTCTCCACCTGCCCGTCGGGCACGCCGAACGAGGCGTCGTTGTAGAACTGCGCGATCTGCTCGTCGGTGAGCCCGGCGTAGCCGTAGACCAGGTTCGCGTACTCGTCGAGCTGGTCGCTGGAGTGCGCGGGGCGGGTGCCGAGCGCCTGGTGGGCGAGGATCGCGGCGAGGGTGGCGTTGCCGTTCTCGCCGGGCGGCAGGATGTCGGCGCACTGGCCGAGGCAGTAGTCGTCGGGGGCGAACGTGGTGGCGGCGAGCGCCGGTGTCGGTGGGACGACCGTCAGGGCGCTCGCCGCCGCGGTGAGCGTCGCGGCGAGGGCCGCGAGCCGGGCACGGGTGGTGGGACGGGGCATGGCGGATCCTCCGGATGCGCGGAGTCGGGCCGGGACTGCGCCCGGCTACCGCTTGCCGACGTCTCGCCCTCCGTGCCCGGGCGTCACACCCGGAGGTGAGAGTGACTCATGTCTACCTCCGGGTAATGATTGATGGCGTTCCATGCCTTGGGATAGGTGCCGTTCACCAGGCGCGAATGCCGACGTTTCGGATCGGTCACGGCAATGCGAGCACGGCCTCGTGCCCCAGGTGGTCCGACGCCCACCGGCCGCCCGGGGTCCGCCGCTCGTTGCCGAAGACCTCGCTGGACACCGGCGCCACCGCGCCGCGGACCAGCACCATGTCGATCCGGTGCTCGACGTCGTCGGCCGGCTCGGTCAGGTCGTCGCCCAGGCCGGACGTGTAGCCGGGGTCGCCCGGGTGCAGGACCGGCCAGGTGTCGACCATCCCGCCGGCGACCAGGGCGAGGTAGGCGAGCCGGTTGTTCGGGTCGGGCAGCTCGGGCCCGCTGTTCAGGTCACCGAGGAGGATCAACCGGCCGGGCACGCTCAGCGGGCCGCGCAGCAGCTCCTGCGCCTGCAACAGGCGTACGCCGGGGTGGAACGCCTCCAGGTGGGTGTTGACGAACCGGAACGTGCGGCTGCCCAGCGTGGCGTCCACGGCCGTCCAGCCGCGGGTGCTCGTGGCGGTGCCGCCGGTCGCGGCGAGCGGGAAGACCAGGTTGTTGACGAAGTTGCCCGACGAGGTGGCGTCCACCTTGATCCGGCCGCCGTGCCGCACCAGGATCACGTCGCGCATGGTCAGCCGGACGTCCCGCAGGTGCGGCGCCCCGGCCGGACCCTCCAGGTCCGCCTCGTCCCGCACCACCACGACGTCGTACCGGTGGCCGGACCCGGCCAGCTCACCCATGAGGAGGGCCAGGTAGTCGTAGCGGACCTCGGTGGCCGGGGCCGGGTCGCCGAGCGGGCCGGTGCGCCAGAGGGCCACCTCCTGAAGCCCGACCAGGTCGGGCTTGCGCTCCCGGATCTCGTCGGCGATCAGTGCTGCCCGGGCCGGGAAGTCGACCAGGTCCACGTGGCTCAGCAGGGCGGCGTTGGCGGCCAGGAACGCCGGCAGGTTCGGCGCCCCGATCGACGGCGTGAGGTCGCCGCCCAGGTAGAGGTTGCGGGTCAGCACGGACACCTTGGGCCCGGCTTCCGCATGTGCCGGCGGGGCGACGAGCCCCAGGCCGGCCACCGCGAGGGCGGCCGCGGTGACCAGCCTGGCGAGGCGTCGGAGATGTGCGCGAAGGCTGCCGTCCATGACTGTCGTCCTTCCCGGCGGGATCGTGATCGGCGTACGTTAACGCCGGTCACGCCACCGTGGACACCGCCGTTCGGGCCACCTCCGCCCGGCGGTCAGGCCTGAGGCTGGCCGATGTCCACCATCCAGGAGGTGCCGAACCGGTCCACGCACATGCCGAACTCGTCGCCCCACATCTGCTTCTCCAGCGGCATGGTGACGGTGCCGCCGTCGGCGAGCTGCTCCCACCAGCGGCGCAGGTCGTCCGCGTCGTCGCCGCTCAGGCTGATCGCCATGTTGGTGCCCGGGGTGGATTCCATGCCGGGCGGGGTGTCGGAGGCCATCAGCGTGAAACCGCTGGGAGTCTCCAGTTGCGCGTGCATGATCCGGTCGGCCAGTTGCGGGTCCGGGTTGCCGAAGTCGCCGAAGGTGTTCACCCGCAGGTCGCCGCCGAACACCCGCTGGTAGTACTCCATCGCCTCCCGGGCGTTGTCCCGGAAGCTCAGGTACGGATTGAGTCTGGACGTCATCGTCTCGCCTCCTCGGTGTCGTGACCTGGGCATCGTCGCAGAGGGACGGGCCGCGGCCAACGAGGCGCGACGGGCGAGTGTGGACGGGAGCGGTGGAGGTGGCGCCGTTGCCACCTCCACCGCCTTTCCCCGCCGGTGCGCCGTCAGTTCTTCTGGAACGACTGACGCACCACACCCCCCACCAGGGCGCACCAGGTGGTGGTGCTGACCTTGCCGTTCGGCGCCAGTCCGTGCAGGCGCTGCAGGTCCTGGAGGGCCTTCTTGGTCGGGTGGTCGTACACGCCGGTGATCGTCACGTCGGCGTAGCCCTTGAGGTTGAGCATGAACTGCACGGCCTGCACCGGGATGCCGGTGGCGTCCTTGTCCAGCTCGGGCGCGAGGGTCTCCCACGTCGGGGCGGTGAGGGTGGCGTCGATGTCGACCGGGATGCCGTTGCGCGCCTGCCAGTCCGCCACGGCCGCCACGGTGGCGGCGTCGAACACGCCGGTGACCGGGACGGTGTAGCCGCGGAAGGTGAGCAGGTACTGCGCCACCTGCACCACCGGGCCGCCGACGAAGCGCCAGATGTCCGGCCACCGGCGGGCCGGCACGTCGGCCAGGTCGGTGCCGAGCTTGGCGAAGACCCGGCGGCGCAGCCTCGGGAACTCCCGGTAGAACATCGCGCCCGGGCACTGCGTCGCCCGGAAGTCCCAGTGGCCGAAGATGTCGTGCGCGTGCAGCCCGTACTGCTGGCAGACGGTGGTGCAGAGCTTCACCAGCGAGTCGAACAGCTCCTCGGGCGGCGTCTCGGTGACGTAGGTGCCCTCGTTCTCGATGCCGATGGCCCGGCCGTTCTCGCCGGGGCAGTGCGCCGAGATCATCTGCCGGTCGCCGGCCTGCAACCGCTCCAGGCTGCCGTGCCGGCCCTCCAGCACGTGGCCGCCCCGGCTGACCGTGAAGTGCTGCCCGGTGTCCGACCACCGGTTGGTGTCCATGTGCAGGTCCTGGCAGTCGCGGGCGAGCTGCTTGGCGTGCTCCTCGGAGTAGTCCGTGCTGTTCGGGAACGCCATGTGGTGCACGATGATCTTGTTGGTCGCGATCGCGCTGATCGACAGCGGGTCCGCCGGCGGGCGGGCGCCCCACTCGTCGCAGCTGATGATCCAGTCGAGGTCCGCGCCCGGCGCGGCCTGCGCGGCGGCCGGGAAGGCGAGTTCGCTCCCGACGACCGCCACCGCGGCGGCGCCGAGGCCGGCCCGCAGCAGGGTACGACGGTCCAGCTCGGGGTGGTCGAAGTGCATGGCATCTCCTCAATGGCCCGACGGGTGTGCGGGCATGTAAAGGAACTCCAACTGCTGCGCGCGAAGTGGAGAATATTGCCAGGGACGGTGGGAGCGCCAGAGGACAAATGTGACGACGACCGATTACCGGGCCCGGGCCGATCGGCCCCCGAACCGTCCGGCTCGGCCCGTCCGGCCCAGCTCAGCCCCGGTTGGAAACGTTTTCGTAACGAGCCCTTGACCTGACCGTCGGGTCGGGCGCAGACTCCCGGAAACGTTTACAGCAAGCAGCTGGAGGTGCCGGGCGTGGGTCGTAAACGTTTACAGGAGTCGGCCGACGGCCGGCCCACCGTCCACACCGTCGCCGCCCGCGCCGGTGTCTCCATCGCGTCCGCCTCGCGCGTGCTCAACGGCGTCGGCGGCAGCCCGGAGACGGTGCGCAAGGTGCGCGAGGCGGCGGCCGAGGTCGGGTACGTGCCCAACGCCATCGCCCGCTCGCTCCAGTCGCAGCGCACCGGCCTCGTCGCGCTCGCCGTCGAGGACATCGGCAACCCGGTGTACGTCGAGATGATGCGCGCCATCGAGTCCGTGGTCGCCGCCTCCGGGCGGCAGCTCCTGGTGCACGCCACGGGCGGCCGGATCGACAACGAGACCGCGCTGCTGCGGCGGCTGGCCCACCGCTACGTCGACGGGATGATCGTCTCGCCGATCCGGGTCACCGGCGACCACCTCGCCGCGCTGGTCGACAGCCCGGTGCCGGTGGTCGTGGTCGGGCAACTCGCCGCCGACGCGCCGGTGGACAACGTCCGCACCGACTCGCGTACCGGCGTGGGGTTGGCCGTCGACCACCTGGTCGCGGCCGGGCGGCGGCGGATCGGCTTCGTCAACGGCCCGCTGGACACCGTTCCCGGCGCGGCCCGCGACGCCGGCTTCCGGGCCGCCCTCGCCGGGCACGGCATCGCGCTCGACGAGCGCCTGGTCGAGGTCGGCGACTTCCGGTACGCGGCCGGCCGGGCCGCCACCGAGCGCCTCCTGGCCCGGGCCCACCCCGACGCGCTGGTCTGCGCCAACGACCTGATCGCCGTCGGCGCGCTGCACGCGCTGCTCGCCGCCGGCCGGCGCGTCCCCGACGACGTGGCGCTGGTCGGCATGGACGACACCGAACTGGCCCGGATGATGTTCCCGCAGCTCTCCAGCGTCTCCCTCGGCTCGGCCGAGCGCGGTCGCCGCGCCGCCGAACTGCTGCTGTCGCGCATCGCCGACCCGAGCCTGCCGCCGCGCCGCGAGCAGGTCGCCCCCAGCCTCGCCGTGCGCGCCTCCAGCGCCACGACGCCGCTCCTCGTCCCCGAGCCGGCGCCCGCGCCGCGTACCCCGGAGGTGACGGCATGACCACGGTGGCCGAACGGCCCGACGTCGCCCGCGCCGACGGGCCCCGCAGGGCCCGGTCCCGCTCCGACCGGATGGGCATCTACCTGCTGCTGCTCCCGTCGCTGCTGCCCATCGTGGTGCTGTCGGTCTTCCCGCTGGTGCGGGGCATCTGGCTCGGCTTCACCGACGCCCGGGCCGGCCGCAACGTCGAGATCAGCTTCACCGGGCTGGCCAACTACCGGGAACTGCTCGGCGACGAGCTGTTCTGGAACTCGTTCAAGATCGGCCTGCTCTGGGCGGTCGGGGTGACCGTGCTCCAGTTCGTGCTCGCCCTCGGCCTCGCCCTGCTGCTCAACCAGCAGCTGCGCTTCCGCGGGCTGGCCCGGGTGCTGGCCGTGGTGCCCTGGGCGATGCCGCCCGTGGTCGTCGGCATCCTGTGGAAGCTGGTCTACCACCCGGACGCCGGCCTGCTGAACGAGTTCTTCCACCGGGTCGGCGCGGACGGGCTGCGCACCAACTGGCTCGGCGACTTCAGCACCGCCCTGCCCGCGGTCATCATCGTCGGCGTCTGGGCCGGCATGCCGCAGACCACCGTGGTGCTCCTCGCCGGGTTGCAGGGCGTGCCGCGCGAGCTGCACGAGGCGGCCGCCGTGGACGGCGCGAGCACCTGGCACCGGTTCCGCAACGTCACGCTGCCCGCCATCGCGCCGGTCGTCGTGGCGATCACCTCGCTGGACTTCATCTGGAACTTCAACTCGTTCGGCCTGGTCTACGTGCTCACCGCGGGCGGGCCGGGCGGCAAGACCATGCTGCCGATGCTCTTCGCCTACGAGGAGGCGTTCCGCTACGGCAACTACGGCTACGCCGCCGCCCTCGGCAACGTCATGGTCGTGATCATCGTCGCGCTGCTCGCGGTCTACCTGCGGCGCCGACTCCGGGAGGCGAACTGACATGTTCGGAAAGCCGAGCCGCACCGGGCGGACCCTCCAGTACGTCGCGCTGACCGGCTACCTGATCTTCCTCGGGTTCCCGCTGGTCTGGCTGCTCTCCACCGCGTTCAAGCCGCCGCGTGAACTGGTGCGGCTGCACCCCACGCTCATCCCCAGCAACCCCACCGTGCAGAACTTCGTGCAGGCCTTCACCGAGCAGCAGCTCGGCCGGGCCGCGCTGAACAGCCTCCAGGTGTCGCTCGCCTCGGCGGTGCTCACCGTGCTGGTCGCGCTGCCCGCCTCGTACGCGCTCGCGCGGTTCCGGACCAAGCTGGGCACCGTGGCGCTCGGCTGGGTGCTGCTGTCGCAGCTCTTCCCGTTCGTGCTGCTGATCATCCCGATCTTCCTGATCCTGCGGCAGGTCGGGCTGGCCAACACCCACGCCGGCCTGGTGCTGATCTACGTGGTCTGGGCGCTGCCGTTCGCCCTGTGGATGCTGCAGGGCTTCGTTCGCAACATCCCGCGCGAGCTGGAGGAGGCGGCCAGCGTCGACGGCGCCAGCCGGCTCCAGGTGCTGCGCCGGGTGGTCTTCCCGCTGCTCGCGCCGGGCATCGTGGCGACCGCGCTGTTCTCCTTCATCTCCGCCTGGAACGAGTTCTTCTTCGCGCTGGTGCTGGTCAAGACGCCCGAGCTGGCGACCCTGCCGGTCGCCCTGGCCCGGTTCGTCGGCATCGAGGGCACCGCCCGCCTGGGTCCCCTGGCGGCCGGTTCGCTGCTGGCCACCCTGCCGAGCCTGATCTTCTTCGCGGTCATGCAACGCCGCCTTTCGTCCGGGTCGCTCGCCGGCGCGGTCAAGGGCTGACCACATCCCCCCCACAACCACCACCAAGGAGGAATCCCCCATGCTCCGTAGCAGGTTCCGCCGACTCGCCGCGGCCGCCGCGGTCGCGGTCGTCGGGCTCGGCGCCCTCACCGCGTGCGGTGACGGCGGCGGCGAGGACGAGAACTCGTCCGGCCCGGTCAAGCTGCGCTTCCTCAGCCTCGCCTGGCAGAAGGAGTCGCTCCAGGCCAACAAGGACCTGGTCGCCAAGTGGAACGCCGAGCACCCGGACATCCAGGTCGAGTACGTCCAGGGCGACTGGAACTCGATCCACGACCAGCTGGTCACCTCGTTCGAGGGCGGCGACGTGGCCGACATCGTGCACTACGAGGCCTCGGCCATCGGCGAGTTCAGCAAGCAGGGCTACCTGGCCGACGTCTCCAAGCTGCTGAGTGACGACTTCAAGGGCCAGATCGACCCGGGCGTCTGGGACACCGCCACCTTCGACGGCAAGGTCACCGGAGTGCCGTTCCTGCTGGAGTCGCAGGTCGTCATCGCCAACAAGAAGCTGCTCGACGCCGCCGGCGTCGCCGTTCCGCCCGCCGACGGCGGCTGGACCTGGGACGAGTTCCAGGCCAACGCCCAGAAGCTCACCAAGCCCGGCCAGTACGGCGCCGCGTGGGCGCTCAAGTCGCCCACCAACCGGGTGCTGAACCTGGCGCTGAACTACGACGGCAAGTTCTTCTACGGCGACGGCGGCAAGACCGAGGTCAAGGTCGGCGACGCGGAGAAGGAGGTGCCGAAGCGGATCCACGACATGATCTACGCGACCAAGTCGGCCTCTCCGGAGGCGCTGGGCATGAGCGGCGCGGACACCCTGCCGGGCTTCTTCGGCGGCAAGTACGCGATGCTTCCCGGCTCGGTCTCGCTGCGCCAGCAGATGGTCGAGCAGGCCCCCGCCGGCTTCGAGTGGGTCACCCTCCCGCCGGTCAAGGGCCTCTCCGCCAAGCAGGCGGCCAACCCGCAGACCCTGTCCATCGCCGAGGACAGCAAGCACAAGAAGCAGGCCGCGCAGTTCCTGGAGTGGTTCCTGAACCCGACCAACATGGCCGCCCTGGCCAAGGGTGACTGGCTGGTGCCCACCGGCAAGCAGGCGAACCAGGAGCTGGTCAAGCTCACCGGCGGCAAGCAGGGCTGGGACGTCGCCGCGGACAGCGCCGCCGACCTGACCGTCGCCCCGTTCCAAAAGGCCGACGGCTACCCGGAGTGGAAGACCAAGTACGCCACTCCGGCCCTCCAGCAGTACTTCGCCAACAAGATCACCCTGGACCAGCTCGCCACGCAGCTGGTCGACGGTGGCAAGCAGGTTCTGAGGTAACCATGTCACTCTTGCTCGACACGTCGGTCGGTTGCCTGGTCGGCGCCGCGGTGGGCGACGCCCTCGGCGGGGCCACCGAGACGGCACTCCCGGAGCAGATCCGCGCCCGCTTCGGCGGCTGGGTCGAGGGGATCGTCCCCCCGTACCACGCCGACTGGGCCACCGCGCGGCCACTCGCGCCGTACCACAAGGGCGACGGGCACATCACCGACGACACGTTGATGACCCACGCGCTGGTGCGGGCGTACGCGGCCAAACGGGACCACCTCGACGCGTACGACGTGGTGGAACTGCTCGTCCCCGACCTGATCGAGCGGGTGGTGTACATCCCGGACCTGGAGCGGGAGGGGGTGACCTTCCACCGCCTGGCCGCGGCCGAGCGGTGGTTGGTCACCCGCCTGCACCACGCCCACGCCGACCCGCGCGAGGCGGGCGTGGGCAACATCGTGAACTGCGGCGCCGCCATGTACATGGCCCCGGTCGGCATCGTCAACGCCGGCGACCCGGCCGGCGCCTACGCCGAGGCCGTGGAGATCGCCGGGGCGCACCAGCACAGCTACGGGCGGGAGGCCGCGGCGGTCTTCGCCGCCGCGGTCGCCGCGGCCGCGACCCCCGGCGCGGGCGTCGACGACGTCGTGGCCGCCGCCCTGGACCTGGCCCGCGACGGCACCCGCGCCGCCATCGACGCGGTGGTCAAGGAGGCTCGCGGGCACGACGACTGGAAGGCCGCCATCCCGGCGCTGCGCGCCGCGGTGGCCCCCTACGACACGGTGGGGGAGGAGTACCGCAGCCCCGGCCTGGGCGCCCGCCGCCCGAGCCGGCTGCACGCCATCGAGGAGCTGCCGGTGGCGCTGGGCATGCTCGTGGTGGCCGGCGGCGACTACCGGGCGGCCGTGCTCGGCTCGGTCAACTACGGCCGGGACGCCGACTCCACGGCCACCATGGCCGGCGCGATCGCCGGTGCGCTCGGCGGCGCCGCGGCGGTGCCGGCCGAGTGGTCGGAGGTGGTCGCCGGCGCGTCCCGCACCGACCTGGTCGAACCCGCCCGGGTCCTCGCCGGGGTCGCCACCGAGGTGTTCGACCGCGACCGGGAGCGCTTCGCCCGGCGCGCCGAGCGGTTCGGCGGGCTGGCATGAGCGCTGCGGGCGCCGTGGCCGCCGGCCGGCCGAGGGGGACGGCCGGCGGGCTGCGGCTAACCTGGGTGCAGCCGGAGGACCTGCTGCCGCACGAGCTGGCCGCCAGCCGCGACGAGGGCCGCGACGTCACCGCGCTGGCCGACCGCTGGGCGGCGGCCGGCGGCGACGTCACGGCACCGGTCAGCGGGGCCTCGCCGGTGCCGGCGCCGCCGGCGCTGCGGGCCCTCGCCGTCGACCTGCTCGACGCCGCCGACGCGCTGCCCGGCCCGGACATCGCCGACGAGCCCGACGACCTCGACGGGGTCCGCAAGACCTGGCCGGGCGCCTGGGACCTGCCGACCACCGTCGAGCGGGACCGGCTGCACGGCGCCTGGCTCGGCCGGGCAGCCGGCTGCCTGCTCGGCAAGCCGGTGGAGAAGATCCCCCGCCACGGCATCCGGGAGATCCTCACCGCCACCGGCCGGTGGCCGCTGCGCGACTGGTTCACGGCGCGGGGTCTGCCGGCCGACGTGGCCGCCCGCTGGCCGTGGAACCGGCGCAGCGCCCCGAACAGCCTCGCCGAGAACATCGCCGGCATGCCCGAGGACGACGACCTCAACTTCCCGCTCCTGGCGCTGCGCGTCCTGGAGACCCACGGACCCGGCTTCACCAGCGCCGACGTGGCCCAGGCCTGGCTGGACTGGCTGCCCGCCGGGCGGGTCTTCACCGCCGAACGGGTCGCCTACCGCAACCTGCTGCTCGGCCTCACCCCGCCGGACACCGCCCGCCGGCACAACCCGTTCCGGGAGTGGATCGGCGCGCAGATCCGCACCGACGTGTACGGCTGGACCAACCCCGGCCGCCCCGACCGGGCCGCCGAGGCCGCCTGGCGCGACGCGGCCGTGAGCCACGTCCGGGCCGGCGCGTACGGGGCGGTCTGGGTGGCCGCCATGGCCGCGGCGGCGCCGGTGGCCGGCGACGTGGACGCGGTGCTGGACGCGGGCGAGTCGGTGCTGCCCCCGGGCAGCCGGTTCACCGCGGCCGTCCGGGAGGCGCGCGCACTCGGCGCCGCCGGTGACGACTGGGAGAGCATCGTGGACACCCTCTACGCGCGGCACGGCCACCTGCACTGGGTGCACGTCCGCAACAACGCCGCGCTGGTCGCGGCGGCCCTGGCGTACGGGCGGGGCGACCTGGAACGCTCCATCTGCGCGGTGGTCGCCGGCGGCTGGGACACCGACTCCAACGGCGCCACCGTCGGCGCGGTCACCGGCGCCCTCACCGGGGCCGCCCGGCTGCCCGGACGCTGGGTCGCGCCGCTGCGCAACCGGCTGGCCAGCAGCATCGCCGGATTCGACGGCATCGGCTTCGACACCCTCGCCGACCGCACCCTGGCCCTGGCCCACGGGAGCGCGGCGTGAGCGCCCGGGTGGTGGTGGTCGGCAGCGCCAACCTGGACCTCGTGGTCACCGCGCCGCAGCTGCCCCGCCCCGGCGAGACGGTCCTCGGCGACGACTTCCGGATGGTGCCCGGCGGCAAGGGCGCCAACCAGGCGGTCGCCGCCGCCCGGGCCGGCGCCGACTGCGCCTTCGTGGGCGCCATCGGCGGCGACGGGTTCGGCGGGCTGCTGCGGGACAACCTGGCCGCGGCCGGCGTCGACGTCGTCGGCCTGCGCACGGTCGACGGGCCGTCCGGGGTCGCGCTGATCGCGGTGGACCACGCGGCGGAGAACTGCATCGTGGTCGCCCCCGGCGCGAACAGCGCGCTGGCCCTCGACGACGCCGACCGCGACGCGGTGGCGGCGGCCGGCGTGCTGCTGCTCCAACTGGAGGTGCCGCTGTCGGAGGTCACCCGGGCCGCCGGCTGGGCCGGCGCCGGTGGCGCCGCCGTGGTGCTCAACGCCGCCCCGGCCCGGCCGCTGCCCACCGAGCTGCTCGACCTGGTCGACGTGCTGGTGGTCAACGAGCACGAGGCCGCCGTCGTGGCCGGGGTGTTCACCGACGAGCCGGCCGCCCTGCTCGACGCGCTGGTCGGCCTGGTGCCCCGGGTGGTGCTCACCCTCGGCGCGCGCGGCGCCGCCTACGCCGACCGGGACGGCGCCCGGATCGAGGTGCCGGCCCCGACGATCGACGCGGTGGACACCACGGCCGCCGGCGACGCGTTCACCGGCGCGCTCGCGGTCGCCCTGGCCGAACGCGGCGGGCTCACGGGCGACACCGCCACCGGCGTGCTGCGCTGGGCGTGCGCCGCCGGCGCGGCCTGCGCCCAACGCCCCGGCGCGTCCACGGCCCTGCCGGAGCGGGCCGCCATCGACGCGCTCGCCGCCGCCACCTACGGAGGGGTCCAGTGAGCTTCAACCCGTACGTGCCGCGGCCGATCGACCGGCCCACCGAGGTCCCGCTCGGCGGCCACGCCGACCTGACCACCCTGGACGAGGCGAAGATCTTCGCCGCCCCCGACGACCCCGCCGACTGGCCGGCCTGGCGGGAGCAGCTCACCCGGTGGCGGGCCGACGCCCGCGCCCGGCTCGGCTACACCGGCGCGCACTACGACGAGATCGCCGGCGACTGTTTCAGCGTCTGCCTCGCCTGGCTCTGGGACGAGACGCTGTACGACCACGACCGCGGCACCTTCACCGTCGAGGAGTTCCTCGACGCGGCGCGGCGCGACTTCGGCGGCTTCGACGGCGTGGTGCTCTGGCACGCGTACCCGGTGATCGGGCTGGACGAGCGCAACCAGTTCGACTGGTACCGGGACGTGCCCGAGCTGCCCGAGGTGGTCCGCGCGTTCCAGGCCGCCGGGGTGCGGGTGTTCGTCGACTACAACCCGTGGGACACCGGCACCCGGCGGGAGGCCGGCACGGACGCCGAGGAGGTCGCCGCGCTGGCCGACCGGCTGGGCGTCGACGGGGTCTTCCTGGACACCCTGAAGGAGGGCGCCGGCGAGCTGCGCAAGGCCCTCGACGCGGTCCGCCCCGGCCTGGTCCTGGAGGGGGAGAGCCGGGTGCCGCTGGCCCGGATCGCCGACCACGCCATGTCCTGGGCGCAGTGGTTCGCCGACTCGGACACCCCCGGCGTGCTGCGCGCCAAGTGGTTCGAACGCCGGCACGTCCTGCACCACACCCGCCGCTGGCACCGGGACCACCTCGACGAGCTGCACTCCGCCTGGCTCAACGGCTGCGGGGTGCTGGTCTGGGAGAGCGTCTTCGGTGTCTGGGTCGGCTGGAACGAGCGGGACCGGGCCGTGCTGCGGGCCATGCGCCGGGTGCAGGCCAGCCACGCCGCCTGGCTGCGCGCCGAGGACTGGGTCCCGCTCGCCGACCACCCCGGCGCCGGCCAGGTGTACGCGTCCCGCTGGACCCACGACGACCAGCCGCTGTGGACGGTGGTCAACCGGGGCGCCGACCACGACGGCCCGTGGCTGCTCACCGACGCCCGGCCGGGGCGCTTCGTCGACCTGGTCACCGGCGCCGAGCTGACCGTCACCGAACTTGAGGACGGCCGGGTGGCCGTCGGCGGGCCCCTGCCCGCCGGGGCGATCGCCGCCGTGGTCGCCACCGAGACGCCGGCGCCCCGGCACGAGCCGCCGACCGGGGACCCGTCGTTCCCGGCCCGCGCCGCCGTGCGCGCCCGCACCCCGTGGTCACCCCTCGCCGCCCTGCCCGACGGCATGGTGACCATGGAGGGTGGCCGGCACGAGCTGACCGTGCGCCACCGGGTCCGGGAGACCGGCCTCTACGGCGAGGCCCCGTACGTCGACGAGTGGAAGCCGCTGCCGCCGCGCCTGCACCACACCGGCACGCTGCGCCGCCAGGTCCGCCTCGGCCGCTTCGCCATCGACACCCACGAGGTCACCCACGGCGAGTACGCGCGTTTCCTCGCCGCCACCGGCTACCGGCCGGTCCGGCCGGAGCGGTTCACCGCCGGGCAGGGCCCCGCCGACGCCCCGGTCACCGGTGTCGACCTCGCCGATGCCCGCGCGTACGCCGACTGGGCCGGGCTGCGGCTGCCCACCGAGGACGAGTGGCAGGTGGCCGCCGAGGCGGGCCTGCTGGTCCGGCGGGAGCCCCTCGTCTGGAACCTGACCGAGAGCGAGCACTCCGACGGGCGTACCCGCTTCGTCATCCTCAAGGGCGGCTGCGCCTACCGGGCGGAGGGCTCCGACTGGTATCTCGACGGCGGCCCGCAGCCGCCGGACGTGTCGGTGAAGCTGCTGCTCACCGGCGCCGGCCTGACCCGCTCCACCTCGATCGGTTTCCGCTGCGCCGCCGACCTGCCCGAAGGAGCCCTCCGATGAGAAGAGCGCGGCGCCCCGGCGCCGCCCTGGTCGCCCTGCTGACCGCCGTCGGGCTCGCCGGCCTCGCCACGGAGACCGCCGTCGCCGGAAAGGAGCGGTCCGGCACCCTCACCACCGCGACCGCCCCCTCGCCGGCCCTCGGCGCCGCCATCGACTACACCGTCTACCTGCCGCACGGCTACGCCGACGCGGCGAACGCCGGCACCCGCTACCCGGTGCTCTACCTGCTGCACGGGCGCGGCGACACCATGCAGGCGTGGACCCGGGTGAAGAGCGACCTGGACCGGCTCATCGCCGACGGCGAGGTGCCGCCGGTGATCGCCGTGCTGCCCGACGCGCCGTGGAGCGAGCGCGGCAACTGGTACGTCGACTCCGCGTACACCGGCGCCGACCACCCCGGCCGGCCGGTGGAGACCGCGCTGACCCGCGACCTGGTCGCGCACGTCGACGCCACCTACCGCACCGCCGCGCACCGGAACGCCCGGCTGGTCGGCGGCTACTCGATGGGCGGCGCCGGCGCGCTGCGCTACGCCCTGGCCCACCAGGACATCTTCGCCAACGCGCTGGTGCTCAGCCCGGCCGTCTACCGGCCGCTGCCGCCGGCCGACTCGTCGGCCCGCGAGTTCGGCGCGTTCGGCGACGGCGACCAGCCCTTCTCCGACGCGGTGTACCAGCGGCTGAACTACCCGGCCCTGCTGCCCGGCCTCGACGCCGAGTCGCCGGTGCGGATGTTCATCGCCGTCGGCGACGACGAGTGGGCCAACCCCGACCCGGCCGACGCCGCGCACGACCTCGACTACGAGGCCGCCACCCTCTACAACACGGTGCGCCGGGCCGACGGCGTCGCCGCCGAGTTCCGCGTCCTGGACGGCGGGCACGACTGGGACGTCTGGCGGCCCGCGTTCGTCGACGGACTGAAGCACCTGGCCGCCACCCTCAGCGTCACCCCGCCGGCCGGGCTGCCCGCCCCGCTGCACGGCACCGCCGGCGCCGACTGGGCCGGCGGTGTCGCCGCCCACCCGGACGGCGACGTCACCCTCGGCTACGCGGCCACCGGCGCCGTCGCCGGACAGCCGTACGCCGGCGGCCTCGACGCCGTGGTCACCCGGCTCGCCGCCGACCGCACGGTCCGCTGGACCAGCCAGTTCGGCACCGCCGCCAACGACCGGCTCTACGGGACCGTGCCACTGCCCGACGGTGGCGTGCTCACCGCCGGGTACACCCGCGGCGACCTCGACGGCCGGCACCCGGACAGCCCAGCCGACGACGCGTTCGTGGCGAAGCTGACCGCCACCGGGCAGCGGGCCTGGCTCACCCAGGCCGGCGACCCCGCCAAGGCCGACCGGTTCTACGCGCTCACCGCCGCCCCGGACGGCGGGGCCTACGTCGCCGGCTACACCAGCGGCGCGTTCGGCGGGACCAGCGCCGGCGACAAGGACGCCGTCCTCGCCCGGCTCGCCCCCGACGGCACGCTGGCCTGGACCCGGCAGTTCGGCGGCCCCGGCGAGGACAAGGCGTACGCCGTGGCGGCCGACGCGAACGGCGTCTACGTGGCCGGCGGCACCTCGGGGGTGCTGCCCGGCACCACGCCGCTCGGCGGCGCCGACGGCTGGCTCGCCCGGTTCACCCCGGACGGCACCCGCGACTGGCTCACCGTGGCCGGCGGCACGGGCGACGACCTGCTCGGCGGCGTCACGGTCACCGGCGCCGGCCAGGTGGTGGCCACCGGCGCCACGGCCGGGGACGTGCTCACCGTGGCGTACACGGCCAGGGGTGCGCAGCGCTGGCGGACCGTCACCGGCGGGCGCGGCGCGGACGCCGGCACCGACGTGCTGGCCCTCGCCGACGGCACCGTCGCGGTGGTCGGCTTCACGGGCAGCACCCTCGGCGTGCCGGCCGGCGGCGCGGACGTGCTCACCCTGCGCCTCGACGGCAAGGGCCGGCAGGTCGCCGTCGCCCAGTACGGCACCGCCCGCGACGACGCCGCCGACCCGTTCGGCGAGGAGAACGTCTACGCCACCGTCGGGCCCGACGGCCGGCTGCTGGTCAGTGGCCGCACCGCCGGCACGCCCGACGGCGGCGCCGCGCTCGGCAACGGGGACGTGTTCCTCGCCGCCGTCGACCCGGTGAAGGGGACGCCATGACCACGACCGCTCCGCTGCACGGCGTCAAGGTGGTCGACCTGGCCACCCTCTTCGCCGGCCCGCTGGCCGCCGCGTTCCTCGGCGACTTCGGCGCCGACGTGGTCAAGGTCGAACATCCCGCCAAGCCGGACCCGTCCCGGGGGCACGGCCCCGCCAAGGACGGCGTCGGCCTGTGGTGGAAGGTGCTCGGCCGCAACAAGCGGACCGTCACGCTCAACCTCTCCCGGCCCGAGGGCGCGGACCTGCTGCGCCGGCTGCTCGCCGACGCCGACGTGCTGGTGGAGAACTTCCGCCCCGGCACCCTGGAACGCTGGGGTCTCGGCCCGGAGGAGCTGCACGCGGTCAACCCGCGGCTGGTGATCGCCCGGATCAGCGGCTTCGGGCAGGTCGGCCCGTACGCGCCGCGGCCCGGGTTCGGCACCCTCGCCGAGGCGATGAGCGGGTTCGCCGCGGCCACCGGGGAACCCGACGGGCCGCCGACCCTGCCGCCGTTCGGGCTGGCCGACTCGGTCACCGCGCTCGCCGCCGCGTACGCCGTCATGCTGGCCCTGCGCGGCCGGGACCTCACCGGCCGGGGCCAGGTGGTCGACCTCGCCATCATCGAGCCGATCATGGCGATGCTCGGCCCGCAGATCACCTGGTACGACCAGCTCGGCTACGTCCAGCCCCGGCTGGGCAACCGGTCCAACAACAACGCCCCCCGCAACACCTACCGGTGCGCCGACGGGCGGTGGATAGCCGTGTCCACCAGCGCGCAGAGCATCGCCGAGCGGGTGGTCCGGCTCGTCGGCCGCCCGGAACTCGTGGACGAGCCGTGGTTCGCCACCGGCAGCGGCCGGGCCGCGCACGCCGACGAACTCGACGCGGCGGTCGGCGCGTGGGTGGGCAAGCGGGACCGCGACGAGGTGGTGGCCGCGTTCGAGGCGGCCCAGGCCGCCGTGGCCCCCGTCTACGACGTGCGCGACATCCTGGCCGACCCGCAGTACGCGGCGCTCGGCACCGTGGTCACCGTGCCCGACGAGGAACTGGGCGAGGTGCGGATGCAGAACGTGCCGTTCCGGATGTCGGACAGCCCGGGGGAGATCCGGCACGCCGGCCGCCGCCACGGCCAGGACACCGACGCGGTGTTCGGCGCGCTCGGCCTGACCGGCGACGACCTGGCCGCGCTGCGCGAGCGCGGGGTGATCTGATGCTGCTCACCTGGCTCTACGTGCCCGGCGACCGGCCCGACCGGTTCGCCAAGGCGGTCGCGGCCGGCGCCGACGCGGTCATCCTCGACCTGGAGGACGCCGTGGTGGCCGGTCGCAAGGCGTACGCCCGTGACGCCGTCGCCGAGTTCCTGGCCGACCCGCAGCCGCTGCCCGTGCAGGTGCGGGTCACCGAGCTGACCGGTCCGGATCTCGACGCCGACCTGGCCGCCGTGGCGGGCCGGCCGGGGCTGGCCGGGCTGCGGCTGCCCAAGGTGGAGTCACCGGCGACGGTGGCGGCGGTGGCCGCCCGGGTCGACACCCCGCTGCACCCGCTGGTCGAGTCGGCCGTCGGGCTGGAGTCCGCGTACGCCGTCGCGACCGCCCACCCGGCGGTGGCCTCGCTCGGGCTCGGCGAGGCCGACCTCCGCTCCGACCTGGGCGTCGCCGACGACGACGGCCTGCTCTGGGCGCGCGGCCGGATCGTGGTCGCGGCCCGCGCGGCCGGCCTGCCGCCGCCGGCCATGTCGGTGTACGCCGACGTGGCCGACCTCGACGGCCTGGCCGCCTCCTGCGCGGCCGGCCGGCGGCTCGGCTTCCTGGGCCGGGCCGCCATCCACCCGCGCCAGCTGCCGGTGATCGCCGACGCGTTCCGCCCCGCCGAGCGGGAGGTGGACCGGGCCCGCGAGCTGCTCGCCGCGGTCGCCGACGCGCACACCCGCGACTCCGGCACCGTGGTGCTGCCCGACGGGCGGTTCGCCGACCGGGCCATGGTGGCGGCCGCCCGCCGGGTCGTCGACCTGGCCGCCCGCTACGCCGCCTGACGCCGCGGCCCGTCCGCCGCGCCGCCCGATTCGACGGCCCGTCCGCCGCGCCGCCTGACCCGACGGTCCGGCGCCGCCCGCACGATCGCCGGATGCCGGCCCGGTGCCACCGCCCGTACGCTGGCCCGGGCCGGCACGGGGAGCGGGGGAGCGGCATGGGCGATCGGGCGCGGCTGGACCGGCGGAGCCTGCTCGCCGCCGCCGGTGGCCTCGCGGTCGCCGGGATCGGCGTGCCGGTCGGCCTGGCCGCCACCGGCGACCCGCCTCCGCCGGCGCGCGGACGGCGGCCGATCAGCATGGCCATGCACCTGCACGCCTCGTTCAGCGAGGGCGTCGCCAGCTACGCCGCCCACCTCGACCAGGCCCGCCGCAACGCCGTCGACGTGGTCTGGTGGACCGACCACGACTTCCGCGTCGCCGCCCACGACCACCGCCGGGTCGTGAACTTCGACGGCCCCGAGGAGCCGGAGGGCGGCCTGGCCTGGACCTGGAAGGCGTCCACCGAGGGCACGCTCACCGCGTCCGCCGCCGACTTCGTCGCCGCCCCCGCCGACGAGCCCGGCCGCGCGTTGCGGCTCACCGCCGCCGGTGCCGGCACCCTCTGGTACGCGGGCAAGGCGTGGAACTTCACGCACACCGGGAACATCTCCGACACCACCCTGCACCTCGACGTGTTGCCCGAGGTGGCCGGCCCGGACGCCGCGCTGATCGTCGAGATCGCGCTGTCCCACCACCCGGCCGGCGCCGGCCGCCCCGCCGGCCAGCTCGTCCTCCGCTACCGCCTCGGCGCGGCGACCGCGACCCGGCACCGCGCCGACGGCCGGCACGGCACCGTCGACCTGCCCGCCCCGACCGGCGCCCGGCGGCGGCACACCCTCGACCTGCTGGCCGACGTGCGGCGGCTGTGGCCGGACCTCGTCGCCGGGGACAACTCGCTGCGCGGCCTGCGCCTCGGGGTGCAGGTCGGTTCCGGCGCCCGCGGGGTGTTCGTGGTCGACCGGCTGGTGTTCAACCGGGCCCGACGCGCCGGGCAGGGCGGCGAGGAGCTGCGCGCCGAGGTGCTGCGCGGGTACGACGGGGCGTACCCGGGGGTCACCCACCACCGCGCGTTCGAGGTGTCGATGGTCCGGCACCTCAACTGGTTCGGCGGCGACCAGACGCTGCCGCCCTTCCCGTCGCCGCCGTACCGGGACAACGACGTCGGCGCGACAGAGCGGATGGTGGAGTTCCTGCACGGCCACGGCGGGGTGGTCTGCTGGAACCACCCGCTCGACGTGGAACGGCGCGAATCGCTCGCGCACCTGCTCGTGGAGCGGCACGCGCTCGGCGCCGACCTGATCGAGATCGGTCGCAGCCCGGTCGACGACCACCTCTGGGCGTACGACGTGGCGGCCCGCAACGCCATCCCGGTCACCGCCGTCGGGGTGACCGACGACCACGCCGGCACCGACTGGCGGGCCGGGCCGGACCGGCACGTCACGTACGTCTGGGCGGCCTCGACCGGCCGGGACGATCTCGTGGCGGCGCTGCGTGCCGGGCAGGCCTGGTTCACCGACCTGGCCCGCTACCGGGGCGCCCTCGACCTGGAGATCGGTGGCCGCAGCGCGATGGGCGCCGTGGTGACCACCGAGGCCGCCGACCTGACCGTGCGGCTGCGCGCCACCGACCTGCCGGCCGGCGCCACCCTTGAGGTGGTCACCGGCGCGGTCGACCGGGCCGGCGTCGCGGACCCGACCCCGGCGATCAGCATCGGACACATTTCCTGGCGGCAGCTCCGTGAGGGCTGGCACGACCTGTCCGTCGCCGTCGGCGCCGGGAGCTACGTCCGCACCCAGGTCCGGGGGCGCGACGGCGTGCTCGTCGGCGCCGGCAACCCGGTCTGGCTGCTGCGCCAGGCCGCGCCGCACGGCATCCCGCCGGCCCGCCGCTTCTGATCCCGCGATCGCCGTTAGGTGCGCCAGATGCGGCGCTCAGGTCCGGACGGCCGTGGCGTCGAGGCCCCGGATCCGCCGGCTTCCGGCGCGGAGCCGGTCATGGCCCGTGAGCCCCTACGAACCTGATGACGTGGGTGACTCATTACGGGACCCGGCCGCGGCGGCGCGGGGCTGAGTCATCGACGACATCAGGTTCGTAGGCGCTGAGCCTGCCCACCGACCCGGAACCCTCCCCGGACCGGGCGTTCGCGGTCTCGACTCGGCGCAGGCGTGAAGCGCGGGGGAGCGGGTACGCGCGCGGCCGGGAGGCGGGCGCCTCCGGGATCGAGGGGGACCATGGCAGCCGCCGCCGTCGTCGTGCTGGTCATCGTCGTCGCGCTCGTGGTGCTCGTGGCGTCGCTGAGCATCCGGCTCGTGCAGCAGTACCAGCGCGGGGTGGTGTTCCGTTTCGGCCGGGTGCTGGAGCACATCCGGCAGCCCGGCTTCCAGGTCATCATCCCGGTGGCCGACCGGATGGTGCGGGTGAGCATGCAGACCACGGTCATCGGGGTGCCCGCGCAGGGCGTGATCACCCGGGACAACGTGACGCTCACCGTCGACGCGGTCGTCTACTACCGGGTGGTCGACCCGGTGAAGGTGCTGGTCAACGTCCGCGACTACCCGTCGGCGGTGCTCCAGGTCGCGCAGACCGCGCTGCGGTCGGTGATCGGCAAGGCCGACCTGGACACCCTGCTACGCGACCGGGACCGGATCAACGCGGAGCTCAAGTCGGTCATCGACGCGCCCACCGAGAAGCCGTGGGGCCTGCTCATCGAGCGGGTGGAGGTCAAGGACGTGTCGCTGCCGGAGGGGATGAAGCGGTCGATGTCCCGGCAGGCCGAGGCCGAGCGGGAGCGCCGGGCCCGGGTGATCGCGGCGGACGGCGAGTTCCAGGCGTCGCGGCGGCTCGCCGACGCCTCGCGGGCGATGGCGAACACGCCGGGGGCGTACCAGCTGCGGCTGCTCCAGACGGTGGTGGACGTGGCGGCGGAGAAGAACAGCACCCTGGTCATGCCGTTCCCCGTCGAGCTGCTGCGCTTCTTCGACCGGCTCGCCGGCGGGGGCACCGAGCAGGCCGCACCGGCCGGGCCGGGCGCGACGGAGCACGCCGGGCCGGGCCTGGCGGGTCCGGCGCTCGGGCCGGTCACGGAGGGCGTCGCCGCGGCCGCCGCCGACGGGGACGGGCGGCGGCCGGCGCCGTGACGGTACTGCGCATATACCGATAGCCGGTATATGCTCGCCGGCATGACCGACAGCCCCCTACGGGAACCGACGTTCCTGGTCCTCACCGCGCTGGCCGAGACACCCCGGCACGGCTACGCGGTCATCGAGGACGTGCTGCGCATCTCCGACGGGCGGGTCCGGTTGCGCGCCGGCACCCTCTACGCCGCCCTCGACCGGCTGCGCGCCGACGGCCTCATCGAGGTCGACCGCGAGGAGGTCGTGCAGTCCCGGTTGCGCCGCTACTACCGGCTCACCGCGCCGGGCGCGACCCGGCTCGCCGACGAGGCGGCCCGGCTGCGCCGCAACGCCGACACCGCCGGCCGCCGGCTGCGCGCCGCCGGCCTGCTGCCCGGGGGAGGGATGGCGTGAGCGCCGCCGAGCTCGAGCGCCGCTACCGCCGGCTGCTCGCCGTCCACCCCTGGGAGCACCGCCGGGTGTACGAGGAGGAGATGGTGGCCGTCCTCCTGGCCGGCACGCGGCCCGGACAGACCCGGCCGGGGTTCCGGGACACAATCGACCTGATCGGCGCCGGCCTGCGGGCCCGGCTACGGGTGGGCGCACGGGGGTTCACCGAGCCGGCCTGGGCCGACGCCGCGGCCGTCACGGGCGTCCTCGTGGCGCTGGTCCTCTGCGCCGCGGCCGGGCGCAACCTGCTCGACCAGCTTCTGGTCGACCCGTCCCTGCCGCCGCCGGTGCGCCCCGCGGGCCCCGACCTGGTCGACTGGCTGCGGGTGGCCGGCTGGGCGGCGGTGGCGGTGACCGCGCTGGCCGGGTTGCCCCGCGCGGCCGCCGGCCTGGCCTGGACCGGGGTCGCCGGGTGGCTCGTGCTGGTCGGGCCGGGGGTGGCCGAGCAGCCGACGTACGTCGTCGACACCCTGCCCCAGTTCGCCCTCGCCGTGGTGGCGGCCGCCGCGCTCACCGTGCCCGCCCCGGCCCGCCGGGCCGTCGCGGTCCTCGGCGTGCGCCGGCTCGTGGTGCTGGTGGCCGCCGGCCTCGCGGTGGTGTCGGTTCTGGCGGTCAGCCGACTGGCCCGGCCCCCCTTCCAGGTCGCCGCCGACAGCCGCACCGTCTACGTCCTCTACGACCTGGAAGCCCGCAGCGAGCTGGTGATCTGGCTCTACGTCGCCGGGCTCGCCGCCGCGGCCCTGGCCGCCGTCGCCACCCTGGTGAGCCTGGGCCGGCCGGTCCGCCGGCGGGTCGCCGTCCTGCTGGCGCCGGTTGTCGCTCTGGTGCTGGTCATCGACACCGCGCTGGCCGGCTGGGCGGTGTCCACCGCCCACATGGGACACGCCATCGCGCTGGTGCCGGCCCAGTGGCTCCTGCTGGTGCTGGTCCCGCCGGTCACGTTCCTGGCCGGGGTGCTGCTGGTGCGCCGGCGCGAGGAGACGCTGCGGATGGTGGCGCTGGGCCGGGCCGCCGACCGGGAACGCCCCGTCGGCTGAGCCGCCGCCGGTGGCCCCGCGCTCAGGCCGGGGCCACCGGCGTCCGCTCGCCCGCCTGCTCCGGCACGGCGGCCGTGCCGGCCGGCCTCGGCAGGGTGAAGACGAACCGGGCGCCCTCGGCGTATCCGTCGTCCAGCCGCAGCGTGCCGCCGTGGTACTCGATGATCTTCTTGCAGATGGCCAGCCCGATCCCGGTGCCGTCGTAGCCGCCGCGCGGGTGCAGTCGCTGGAAGATCAGGAAGATCTTGTCGGCGTAGCGGGGGTCGATGCCGATGCCGTTGTCCGCCACGGCGAACTCCCACCCGGCGTCGTCCCCGGTGACCGCCACCCGGATCCGGGGCGCCCGGTCCGGGTGCCGGAACTTCACGGCGTTGCCGAGCAGGTTCTGCCAGAGCATGGTGAGCAGCGTCGGGTCGCCGTGCACCACGGGCAGCGGGTCCGCCACGATCTCGGCGCCCGCCTCGGCGATCCGGTCGGACAGGTTCGACTCGGCCTGCGCGAGCATGGCGGCCAGGTCCACCTCCCGGTCCTCGCCGTAGACGCGGCCGATCCGGGAGAACGCCAGCAGGTCGTTGATCAGGCTCTGCATCCGGGTCGCCCCGTCCACCGCGTACCCGATGTACTGGCGGGCCCGGTCGTCGAGCTGGTCGGCGTAGCGGCGGTGCAGCATCTGGCAGAACGACGCCACCTTGCGCAGCGGCTCCTGGAGGTCGTGCGAGGCCACGTAGGCGAACTGCTCCAGGTCCTCGTTGGACCGGCGCAGCTCGGCGGCCTGCTGTTCGAGGGCGTCCCGGTGCCGGCGGCTGGTGTGCAGAGCGTCGACCATCCGCTGCCGCATGGTCTCCACATCGGCGGTGAGCCGGGCGATGTCGGCCGGCCCCTCCGCGGCGAGGCGGTGCTCGAAGTCGCCGCCGGCCACCCGGCGCACCGAGGCGCCCAGCCGGTCCAGCGGGCGCAGCACCGTGGTGCGGACCAGCACCGAGATGACGATGCTGGACAGCAGCAGGGTGGCCAGGATCGCCACGAACAGGAGGTCGCGCAGCGCGCGGGCGCGGTCGAGGTCGGCCCGGCCGGCCGCCTGTTACCGGTCCAGTCGGGCCTCCAGGCCGGTCAGCGCGGCCTGCGCGGCGTCGAACGCGACCCCGCCCCGCCGCACCACGGGCGCCAGCTCCGCCGCGCCCTCGCCGGCCCGCCGGGCGGCGATCAGCCGGGCCGGGTACTCGGCCCGCCAGCGCTCCGCGAGAGCCAGCGCGCCGTCCAGCTCACGGCGCGCGTCCGGCTCGCCGCTGAGCAGGTCGCGGGCGCGCCGCGCGGTCGCGCGCTCGGCGGCCACGCCGTCCTCGTACCGGCGCAGCGCCTCCGGGTCGCCGGTGACGACGTACCCGCGGACCGCCGCCACCTGCTCCAGCAGGCCGCTCTCCAGCCGGCTCACCGCGGTGCGGGCCGGGGAGATGTGGTCGGCCAGCCGGTCGGAGACCGCGGCGGTGTGGGACAGGGCCGCCGCGCCGATCCCGCCACCGGCGAGGACCAGCACCGTCATCCCGAGCATCATGACGCTGAGCCGCCGGCTCGTGGTCATCCGCGCCCGGCGTCCCTCGGTGACGGTCGTGGCCGCCGTCGCTGCGCTGCTCACGGCAGCACAGTAACGGAGTGCCGGTCGCGCGCGCGGATTCGCTCAGTCGAGCAACCCGCCCCCGGTGGGCAGCGGCAGCTCGGGCAGCGGAAGCCCGGACACCGACACCGACGGCAGCGGCAACGGCAGCCGGGGCAGCGGCAGCAGCGGGCTGCCCGCCGGGCTGGGCGGACGGCTCGACCCGGCCCTCGGCGTGCCGCCCGAGGTGGCGGGGGCCGGCCGTGGCGTACCGGTGACGGTCGGGCTCGGGACGGCGGTGGGCGCGGGCGTGGCCGTGGCCGTGGCGGGCGGCGCGCCGCCCGGCGGCGCGGTCGCCGCACGGGCCGCCGCCAGGTCGCGGGCCAGGACGTCGAGCGCGGCGCCCAGCCGGGTGACCGCCGCCGGGTCCTCGACCCGGGTGAGGTCGCGGCGGCCCTGCGCGACCAGCGCCTCGGCGTCGTCGAGCCGGCCGGCGTCCAGGGCCGCGCGCGCCTTGCCGATGGTGTCCTCGATCCCGCGCACCTCGGCCTGCTGGGGGTGCAGCAGCCGGGTCAGCGACCAGAGCGGGCTGCCCGGTCCGGCGTCGCGGCTGCCGATGCCGAGCCCGGAGACCAGCGCCAGCAGCGCCACGGCGGCGGCCGCCAGCCGCAGTGTCCAGGGGCGGGGGCGGCGGGCCGCGCGTCGCGCGGGCGCCTCGCCGGCGGGTTCCGGCGCGCCCGGGCGGACCGCGGTGGCCGGCTCGTCGGCGAGTTCCGCCCGCCAGAGGGCGAGCACCCCGGCGAGCGCGTCGCCCTCGGGTGCGGCCTCACCGCGGCCGAGCGCGTCGAGCAGCGCGTCGTCGCGCGCGATGGTCCCCAGGTCCATCACGTCGTCGCCGTCGCCCGGCGTGCGCCCGGTCATGCCGCCACCTCGTCCAGTGAGCCCCCGGCCAGGGTACGGAGCCGCGTCAGGGCCCGGGACTGGGCCATCCGGACCGCGGCCGCGGACATGCCCACGATGCCGCCGACCTCCTCGGCGGACAGTCCCGCCGCGACCCGCAGCAGGATGATCTCCCGCTGCACGTCGGGGAGCCGGTCGAGCAGCGCGGAGAGCCGCCGGGCCAGGTCGCTCGCCACGGCCTGCTGCTCGGGACCGGGCGCGGCGTCCGGCCGGTCGACGGGGCTGTCGGTGGGGGTCACCGCGGCGTCGCGGACGGCGGAGCGCTGCGCGTCGGCCACCTTGTGCGCGGCGATGCCGTAGACGAACGCGGCGAACGGGACGCCCTGCTCGCGGTAGCGGGGGAGGGCGCGCAGCACGGCCACGCACACCTCCTGGGCCACATCGTCGGCGGTGGTGTACGCCCCGCCCACCCGGCCCAGCCGGGCCCGGCAGTAGCGGACCAGCCCCGGCCGTACGCCGACGAGCAGCTCCTCGACCGCCGCCGGGTCGCCCGCGGCGGCCCGGCGGACGAGCTCGGATTCGATCACTGTCGTCATGGCGTTCGTGGAACATCCTCATCGCCGGCCGGTTTCCGGCACGTTATCGACACCTCCGGGGTTTTGCATAGCTTGCCGGTCGTCCCCGGCCCATGACGCAAAGTAGTTGTTGCGTCCGGTCGACCCCGCCCGATGTCCCAGATGAGACACGAAGGGAGGGGAACGATGGGCGTCGAGGTCGCGGTACGCGGACTGACCAAGTCCTTCGGCGGGCACCCGGTCTGGTCGGACCTCACCCTGACCCTGCCCGCCGGGGAGATCTCCGTCCTGTTGGGACCCTCCGGCACGGGCAAGTCCGTGTTCCTCAAGACGCTTGTCGGTCTGCTGAGGCCGGACCGGGGCTCCGTCCTCATCGCGGGCCGGGACCTGCCGAAGCTCTCCGAACGCGAGCTGTACGAGGTCCGCAAGCTGTTCGGTGTGCTGTTCCAGGACGGCGCGCTGTTCGGCTCGATGACCATCTACGACAACGTGGCGTTCCCGTTGCGCGAGCACACCCGCCGGTCCGAGTCGGAGATCCGGGCCGTGGTCACCGAGAAGCTGGAGATGGTCGGCCTGGTGGGGGCCGAGCACAAGCTGCCCGGCGAGATCTCCGGCGGGATGCGCAAGCGGGCCGGGCTGGCCCGGGCGCTCGTCCTCGACCCGGAGATCATCCTCTTCGACGAGCCGGACTCCGGGCTGGACCCGGTGCGCACCGCCTACCTGAACCAGCTCATCGTCGATCTCAACCAGCGCACCGGGGCGACCTTCCTGATCGTCACCCACGACATCAACACCGCCCGGACCGTGCCGGACAACATCGGCCTGATCTACCACGGGCACCTGGCCATGTTCGGGCCGCGGGAGATGCTGCTGTCCAGCACCGAGCCGGTGGTCCGGCAGTTCCTCAACGCCCAGCGGATCGGCCCGATCGGCATGGCCGAGGAGAAGGACGCCGAGGAACTCGCGGCCGAGGCGCAGGCCGGCGCGGAACTCCCGCCGCTGCCGCCGATCCCGCTGCAACTGCCCCCGTCGGACGGGCGGCCGCGCCGGGCCGAGCGCCCGCCGGGCCAGTGGTGCCGCGAGCACGGCGTCACCCCGCCGCCCGGGTCGTTCGAGGGCCGCTGGGCGGCCGACCCGAGCGAGGAGGTGGCGGTATGAGCGCCCCGGTCGCCGCGGTCCGGAACACCGGCGAGTTCTTCGCGTTCTGCCTGGACACCCTGCGCGGGCTGGGCCGGCGGCCGGTGCAGGTCCGCGAGTTCGTGCAGCAGGCCTGGTTCATCAGCTCGGTGTCCATCCTGCCCGCCGCGCTGGTCGCCATCCCGTTCGGCGCGGTCATCGCGCTCCAGCTCGGTTCGCTGGTCCGCCAGCTCGGCGCGCAGTCGTTCACCGGCGCCGCCTCCGTGCTCGCCGTGGTCCGCGAGGCCGGCCCGATCGTCACCGCGCTCATCATCGCCGGCGCGGGCGGCTCGGCCATCTGCGCCGACCTCGGCGCCCGGAAGATCCGCGAGGAGCTGGACGCCATGCAGGTGCTCGGGATCGACCCGATCCACCGCCTCGTGGTGCCCCGGGTGCTCGCCTCGATGCTGGTCGCCGTGCTGCTCAACGGCCTGGTCAGCGTCGTCGGGGTGACCGGCGGCTACGCGTTCAACGTGGTGCTCCAGGGCGGCACGCCCGGGGCGTATCTGGCCAGCTTCCAGGCCCTCGGCCAGCTCCCCGACCTGCTGGTGGGCGAGGTGAAGGCGCTGCTGTTCGGTGCCGCCGCCGCGCTGGTCGCCAGCCACCAGGGGATGACCGCGAAGGGCGGGCCGAAGGGCGTCGGCGACGCGGTCAACCGCAGCGTGGTGATCACCTTCATGCTGCTGTTCGCGCTGAACTTCGTGGTCACGGCCGTGTATTTCCAGGTCGTCCCGCAGAAGGGGAGCTGACGTGACGGTCCTGCGGTATCTCGACGACCTGGGCGGGCAGCTCGCCTTCCACCTGCGCGCCCTGGCCTGGGCGCCGCGCACCCTGCGCCGCTACCGGCGCGAGGTGGTCCGGCTGCTGGCCGAGGTCAGCTTCGGCACCGGCGCGCTCGCCGTGCTCGGCGGCACCGTCGGCGTGATCTGCTTCCTCACCTTCTTCACCGGCACCGAGGTCGGGCTCCAGGGCTACCAGGCGCTCGACCAGATCGGCAGCAGCGCCTTCACCGGCTTCGTCTCGGCGTACTTCAACACCCGGGAGATCTCGCCGCTGGTGGCCGCGCTGGCGCTGTCGGCCACCGTCGGCTGCGGCTTCACGGCCCAGCTGGGCGCCATGCGGATCTCCGAGGAGGTCGACGCGCTGGAGGTGATGGGCGTGCCCTCGCTGCCGTTCCTGGTCACCACCCGCATGATCGCCGGCTTCGTCGCCGTCGTCCCGCTGTACGTGGTCGGCCTGCTGGCCAGCTACCTGGCCACCCGCACCATCGCGGTCGGCTACTTCGGACAGTCCGCCGGCACCTACGACTACTACTTCCACCTGTTCCTGCCGCCCGAGGACGTGCTCTGGTCCTTCGGCAAGGTGCTGGTGTTCAGCGTGATCGTGGTGCTCGTGCACTGCTGGTACGGCTACACCGCCCAGGGCGGGCCGGCCGCGGTCGGCGTCGCCGTCGGCCGCGCCGTGCGCACCGCGATCGTCGCGGTCAACGTCGTCGACTTCTTCCTGTCCCTGGCCATCTGGGGCGCCACCACCACCGTCCGGATCGCGGGGTGACCATGCGACACCGTCTGCTCGGCCTCGTCTTCGTCGCCCTGCTCGCCGCGGCGCTGACCGCCGCCGTGCTGCAGTACCGCGGGGCGTTCACCCCGGTCGACCGGGTCACCCTCCGCGCCGACCGCGCCGGCCTGCACCTCCTGGAAGGCGCCGACGTGAAGGTACGCGGGGTGGTGGTCGGCGCCGTCCGCTCGGTCCGCAGCGACGGCCACGGCGCGGCGATCGGGCTGGCCCTCGACCCGGCCACCACCGGCCGGATCCCCGCCGACGTGACGGCCCGGCTGCTGCCCAAGACCCTCTTCGGCGAGCGGTACGTGGAACTCGTCCCGCCCCCGGGCAGCACCGCCGGACCGATCCGCGACGGCGCGGTCATCACCCAGGACCGCAGCCGCACGGCCGTCGAGTTGGAACGGGTGCTCGACGAGGCGCTGCCGCTGCTCCAGTCCGTCCGCCCCGACCAGCTCGCCACGACCCTCGGCGCGATCACCACCGCCCTGGAGGGGCGCGGCGACCGGCTCGGCGCGAACCTGACCCGGCTCGGCGCGTACCTGCGGCAGGTCAACCCGCAGCTGCCGACCCTCACCGAGGACCTGCGCCAGCTCGCCACGGTGCTGGACAGCTACGACGCGGCGCTGCCCGACCTGCTCGCCCTGCTGCGCGACGTGACCGTCACCGCCCGCACCATCGGCGACCAGCGCGACCAGCTCGCCGCGTTCCTCGCCGACACGACCGACACGGCCGACACCGCCCGCGGCTTCCTGGACCGGCACGGCGACCAGCTCATCCGGCTCGGCCAGGTCAGCCGCCCGGTGCTCGAACTGCTGGCCGCCTACGCGCCGGAGTACCCGTGTCTGGTGCACGGGCTGGTCGACCTGCAACCCAGGGTCGAGGAGGCCTTCGAGGGCGGTCGCATGCACATCACCCTGGAGGTGACCCGCGACGGCGGCCCGTACGAGCGGGGCCGCGACGAGCCCGTCTACGCCGCCCACGACGGCCCGGACTGCCGCGGCCTGCCGAGCCCCCAGGTGCCCGCGCCGGAGGTGGCCGTCGCCGACGGCTACGACTACGGCGCCGCCCGTACCCCGAAGCCCCTGCCCGTGGGTGTGCCGGCCGGCGGGGCGCCCGCGGCGCCGGCCTCCCCGGAGATGGGCCGGGCCGGCACCGGCGAGGAGCGGGCCCTCGTGAAGCCGCTGGTCGGCGGGCTCACCGGGACACCACCCGCCGAGGTGCCCGACATCGCGGTGCTGCTCTGGGGCCCGCTGCTGCGCGGCGCGGTGGTGACCGCCCGATGACCGGGAAGACGACCCCCGCGCTGGTCAAGCTGCTGGTGTTCGCGGCGATCACGCTGCTGGCCACCGGGCTGCTCGCGCAGACCCTCGGCGCGTTCCCGCCCGACGGCACCACCTACCGGGCCCGGTTCACCGACGTGACCGGCCTGCTCGCCGGCGACGACGTGCGGATCGCCGGCGTGCGGGTGGGCAGGGTGGCCGACATCCGGGTGGTCGACGACACGACCGCCGAGGTCGCCTTTACCGTCGACCGCACGGTGCCGGTGGCCGTCGGCGTCCGGGCCGCCGTCCGCTACCGCAACCTCGTCGGCCAGCGCTACCTGGCGCTGACCGAGGGCCCCGGCGACCCCCGCCCGCTGCGTCCCGACGGCCTCATCCCGCTCGCTCAGACCACACCGGCGCTCGACCTGACCGTGCTGTTCAACGGCTTCCGGCCGCTGTTCACGGCGCTCGACCCCGCCGAGGTCAACAAGCTGGCGTACGAGATCGTCCAGGTGCTCCAGGGCGAGGGCGGCACGGTGGCCAGCCTGCTGCGACGCACCGCCTCGCTGACCAGCACCCTCGCCGACCGGGACGCGGTGATCGGCCGGGTGGTCACCAACCTCAACCAGGTGCTGGGCACCCTGGCCGGCCACGACCGGGAGCTGGACCAGAGCGTCACCCAGCTCCAGCAGTTCGTCTCGGGGCTGTCCGCCGACCGCACCGCCATCGGCGAGGCGCTGGTCAGCCTCGGCGAGCTGACCGACACCACCGCCGGGCTGCTGCGCCAGACCCGGCCGCCGCTCGCCGCCGACGTCCGTGCCCTCGACGAGCTGGCCGGCACGCTCGGCCGCAACTCCGAGGTCATCGACGCCACCCTGGGCCGGCTGCCGCAGCGCTACGAGTCGCTGACCCGGGTCGCCTCCTACGGCTCCTGGTTCAACTTCTACCTCTGCGACTTCGACGGCCGGCTCGCCGTCGACGGCCACGCGCCGCTCACCGTGCCCGGCGTCGACGCCACCGCCGCCCGCTGCGCCACCGGAGGTGCCCGGTGAGACCGTTCCGCGAACGCAACCCGGTGATCGTCGGCGCGGTCGGGCTGACCGTGCTCGTCGCCGCCCTGCTCGGCGCGTTCCAGCTCGACCGGATCGCCGCGCTCACCGGCCGGTCGTACGCCGCCGCGTTCCACGACGCCAGCGGCCTGGCCACCGGCAACGAGGTGCGGGTGGCCGGGGTACGGGTCGGGGTGGTCACCGCCGTGGAACTCGCCCGCGAGCCGCAGCCGTACGTGCGGGTCGGGTTCCGGGTCGACGACGACGGCGTGCGCCTCGGCCGGGACACCGGCGCGACCATCCGGATCAAGACGGTGCTCGGGCAGAAGTACCTGGCGCTCGCCCCGGCCGGCCCCGGGAAGCTGCCCGAGCGCGGGCAGATCCCGCTGGACCGCACGGCCGCCCCGTTCGACGTGGTGCAGGCCGTCACGGGTCTCGCCGACACCCTCGACAAGGTCGACACCGACCAGCTCGCCCGGGCGTTCACCACCCTGTCGGAGACCTTCGCCGACACCCCGCCCAGCGTGCACACCTCGCTGACCGGGCTGTCCCGGCTGTCCCGCACCGTCTCGGACCGCGACGCCGAGCTGCGTACCCTGCTGGCCCGGGCGCGCGGCGTCACGGGTGTGCTCGCCGAACGGGACGAGGAGTTCCGCAAGCTGGTCACCGACGGGGAGAAGCTGCTCACCGAGGTCAGCCGGCGCCGGGACGCCATCCACCAGCTCCTGGTCGGCACCGACCAGCTCGCCACGCAGCTCTCCGGGCTGGTCGCCGACAACCGCACCCGGCTGGAACCGGCGCTGCGCAAGCTGCGCGAGGTGGTCGCCGTGCTGCAACGCAACCGCGACGACCTGGAGCAGACCATCCGTCGGATGGGCCCGTTCGTCACCGCCTTCGCCAACGTCGTCGGCAACGGGCGCTGGTTCGACTCGTACGTGGACGGACTGCTCCAGCCGTACCTGCCCGCCGCCACCGGAGGTCGCTGATGCCCGGTCGGATCCAGCGCTGGCGGCGACCGCTCGCCGCGGCCACCGTGCTGCTCACCGCCCTCGCCGTCGGGACGGCCGTGTGGCGTCACCAACCACCCGACCGGCGGGTGGTCGCCTACTTCACCCGCGCGGTCGGCGTGTACGCCGGCTCCGACGTGCGGATCCTCGGCGTCCGCGTCGGCGAGGTCGAGAAGGTGGTCCCGCAGGGGCGGGTGGTCCGCGTCGAGATGCGCTACGACCCGCGGCTGCGGCTGCCGGCCGGCGCGCAGGCGCTCATCGTCCCGCCCAGCGTGGTCAGCGACCGCTACGTGCAGCTCACCCCGGCGTACACCGGCGGCGCCGAGCTGGGCGACGGGGCGCAGATCCCGGTCGACCGGACCGCCGCGCCCATGGAGATCGACGACATCTACGCCGCGCTCGACGAGTTCAACCGGACCCTCGGCCCGACCGGCGCCAACGCCGACGGGGCCCTGTCCGACCTGGTCGCCACCGGCAGGGCCAACCTGGAGGGCAACGGCGCCGACCTGCACGACACCCTCGACGGGGCCTCCCGCGCGCTGAGCACCCTGTCCGCCGGGCGCGGCGACCTCTTCGGCACGGTGGCCAACCTGCAACGCTTCACCACCACCCTGGCCCGCAGCGACCAGCAGGTACGCGGCTTCCAGCAGCAGCTCGCCGACGTCGCCGAGCAGCTCGCCGGGGAGAAGGAGGAGCTGGCCCGGGCGCTGCGCAACCTGGCCGCCGCGCTCGACGACGTGACCACCTTCGTCCGGCAGAACCGGACCGCCCTGACCTCGAACGTCACCGCGCTCACCGACATCACCCGGGTCCTGGTCCGCCAGCAGCGGGCGGTCATCCAGATCCTCGACGTGGCGCCGCTCGCCATCGGCAACCTCAACCTCGCCTACAACCCCCGCTCCGGCACCCTGGACACCCGGGACAACCCGCTCGGCCCGTACGACCCGGCCACCTTCGCCTGCTCGCTGATGGTCGACCAGCTTCCCGTCGCCGAGGTGCCGGCGATCTGCACCAAGCTCGCGCAGACCCTGCGCCAGCGCGGGCTGCCCCTCACCGACCAGCTGCGTAAGCTGCTCAAGCTGCCGCCCGGCGCCCCGGCGGGAGGCGGGTCCTCACCGGGATCCATCAGCTCCCCCGGTGCGCCGACCGCCGACGAGGCGCCGGGCGGCTCCTCCACCCCGAGCGACCCCACGCTCGGCGGCATCCTGCGGGGTCCGGCGTGACCGCCCGACCGGCCCGGGCGCGGACGGCCGCCCGGCTGCTGGCCGGCGCGCTGGCCGTGGCCCTGCTGCCCGCCGGCTGCGGCCTGCCCGAGGTGGCGGACCTGCCGCTGCCCGGTGGGCGCCCGACCAGCCCCGGCTACACGGTCAGCGCGGAGTTCACCGACGTGCTGGACCTGGTGCCCCGGGCCGCGGTCAAGGTCGACGACGTCACCGTCGGCAGCGTCGAGAAGATCTCGCTGGACGGCTGGCACGCCCGGGTCCGGCTGCGCGTCGACCGGGCGGTGCGGCTGCCGGCGAACGCCACCGCCGCCGTCCGGCAGAGCAGCCTGCTCGGCGAGAAGTACGTGGCCCTGGCCCCGCCACCGGCCGAGCCGGCCCGGGGTGAACTCGCCGACGGCGACCTCATCCCGCTGTCCCGGACCACCCGCGGCGCCGAGGTGGAGGAGGTCCTCGCCGCCCTGGGCCTGCTGCTCAACGGCGGCGGCCTGGCCCAGCTGCGCACCATCAACGCCGAGCTGAACCGGGCCCTCGCCGGCCGCGAACCGGCGCTGCGGGACACCCTGACCGAGCTGGACACCTTCCTCGGCGGGCTGGACCGGCAGAAGGCCGACATCGTCCGCGCGATCGACGCCCTCGACCGGCTCAGCGGCCGGCTGGCCCGGCAGCGGCAGGTCGTCGGCGACGCGCTGGACTCCCTCGCCCCGGGCCTCACCGTGCTGGCCCGGCAACGGGCCCAGCTCACCAAGGCACTCACCGCGCTGGGCCGGCTCGGCATCGTGGGCACCCGGGTGGTGGAGCGCAGCCGGGCGGACACGGTGGCCGCCGTGACGTCCCTGCAACCGATCCTGGAGCAGCTCGCCCGGGCCGGTGACGACCTGCCCAGGTCGCTGGACTTCATGCTGTCGTACCCGTTCCCGCCGAACGTGACCGGCGCGATCGTCGGCGACTTCGTGAACCTGTCCGTCACGGCCGACCTGGACGCCGCCAGCATCCTGGCCAACCTGGTGGCCGCCGCGCCCGCGCCGGCGCCGCGGACCTCCCGGCCGGCGACCCCGACGGCGCCCCGTCCGCCCGCCACCGGCGGCCCGGCCCGGCCCGGCCCCCGGCCCGGCGGCGGCGTCCTGCCCGACCTGCCCGACCTGCCGCTGCTCAAGTGCCTGCCGGACCTGAAGGACTTCCCGGCCATCTTCACCCCGCCCAAGGAGTGCGGGCTGCCGGCGGGCTGCAAGCTGCTCAAGCCCGGCTCCACCGTGCCGCTGGGTGGCCTCCTGCTGCCCAAGGGCCTCGTGCCGCCCGGCACGGCGTTCCCCGCCGGCACCGAACTTCCCGCCGGCACCGTGCTCACCACAGAGTGCGTGCTCCCGCTGACCGGCGCCGTCACCGGCCAGATCGGCGACCTGACCGACGTGCTCGGGGGAGGGCTGATCCCGTGATCGGACGCACCGTGAAGCTCCAGGTGCTCGCCTTCGTGCTGGTGAGCATCCTCGGCGTCGGCTACGTCGGCGTCCGCTACGTCGGCCTCGGCGACCGGCTGCTGCACGCCGGCTACGTCGTCCACGTCGACCTGGCCCGCGCCGGAGGGCTGTTCGCCAACGCCCCGGTCACCTATCGCGGCGTGCCCGTCGGCCGGGTCACCGCGGTCGCCCTGCGCGGCGACGGGGTCCGCGCCGACCTGCGCCTCGACCGGGACGTCCGGGTCCCCGACGCGCTGCGCGCCGTGGTCGCCCAGCGCTCCGCCGTCGGCGAGCAGTACCTCGACCTGCGCCCCGAGCGCGACGGCGGACCGTACCTCGCCGACGGGGCGGTGATCCCGGCCGACCGGACCGGCCTCCCGCTGGCACCGGAGACCCTGCTGACCAACCTGGACGCGCTGGTCCGCTCGGTCGACCCGGACGACCTGACCGTGCTCGTCACCGAGCTGGGCACCGCGTTCGAGGGCAACGAGCAGGCCCTGGCCCGGATCCTCGACGCCGGTGACGCCCTGCTCACCGAGGCGGACCGGCGGCTGCCCGAGACCCTCGCGCTGATCCGCGACGCCCGCACCGTGCTGACCACCCAGGCCGAGTCCACCGAGGCGCTGCGCCGCTGGTCGGCCGGGCTGGCGCAGCTCGCCGCCACGCTCCGCTCCGCCGACCCGGACCTGCGGCGGCTGCTGGCCGGCGGACCGCCCGCCGGCGTCGAGCTGCGGGCGCTGCTGCGCGGCCTGGAACCCGACGTCGGCGTGCTGCTCGGCAACCTGGTCACCGTCAACGGGATCGCCGCCCGGCGGCTGCCCGGCATCGAGCAACTCCTGGTGGTGTACCCGATCGCGGTGGCCGGCGGCTACACCGTCACCCCCGGCGACGGCACCGCCCACCTCGGCCTGGTGGTCAACGTGGGCAACCCGCCGTCCTGCGTCTACAGCGGGGGTGCCACCGGCTGCGACGCCGGCGAGCGCGCCGCCGGAGCGAGCGTGCGCGGTGCCGGCAACGCGCCCCGGCCCTCCGGCGCCGACCCCACGCCCCCGCCCGAGGCCGACGGGGGCGGCGACCCCGGGTACGACGCCGCCACCGGCCTGGTGCTCGGCGCCGACGGCCGCCCGTTGCAGTTCGGCGGCACCGGCGGCCAGTACCGCACCGCCGGGGCCCAGTCCTGGAAACAGCTGTTGCTCGCCGGGGTGACCCCGTGACCGGCGTACCCGAGGAGGTGGCGGTGCCCAGCCGCAGGAACACCACGTTGAAGGTCATCAAGGGCGCGAAGGCCGGCGGCCCGACCGTGCCGCGCCGCCGCCTGGTCAGCCGGGCGGTCCCCGCATCCGACGAGCCGATCGAGCGGGTGCTGGAACGGCTCGACCGGGAGCCGGTCGAGGATCCCATCGAGGCCGGGGACCTCACGGTCGTCGGCGACCCGGCCGAGGTCGAGGACCTGCCCGAGCCCGACCCCGAGCCCGCCGATCCCGACGTCGACGCCGGGCCGGACGCCGACGCCGAGCCGGCCGGCACCGCCCCGCCCGGCCGGCGCCGGGCGCTCATCGCGCTGCTCGTGGTGCTGCTGGCCGCCGCCCTGGCCGGCGCCGGCGTGCAGGGCCACCGCTGGTACGTCGACCGGGCCACCGACCAGGCCCGCCGGGAGGCCGTGGCCGCCGCCCGGCAGACCGCGGTCAACTTCGTCTCGGTCAGCGCCGCCAGCGTCGACCGGGACCTGAGCCGGATCACCGCCGGCGCCACCGGTGACTTCAAGGACGAGTTCACCCGCGGCCAGGCCCAGGTCCGCGCCGCCGTCGTGGAGAACAAGGTCCAGTCCCAGGGGACCGTGCTGCGCGCCGGGCTCGTCTCCGGCGACCGGCGACACGCGGTGGTGCTGGTGGCGGTCGACGCCACCGTCCGCAACGTCAAGTCGCCCGACGGGCGGCCCTCGCACTACCGGATCCAGCTCGACCTGGTTCGGGACCGGGACTCGGGGGACTGGCTCGTGACCAAGCTCCAGTTCGTCGGATGACCGACAGGAGGAGACCGATGCGCCTACCGACCGTCCTGCGTCGACCCCGGCCGCGGCCCGTGCCGCTGCTCGTCGTCGCGCTGCTGCTGGCCGGCGCCGTGGCGGTGGCCGGCTGGACCGCCGACCGCCGCGCCGACCAGCGCGACCAGGCCGTACGCCAGGCCCTGGCCACCGCTCCGGCCGCCGCCAAGGCCCTCTTCTCCTACGACTACCGCACCTTCGACGACAGCGTCGCCAACGGCCGCACCTTCGCCACCGGCGCGTTCGCCGACGAGTACGCGCAGACCACCACGGCGCTCAAGGCGACCGCCGCGAAGCAGCAGGCCGTGGTGCTCGCCGAGGTGTCCGCCACCGGCGTGGTCGACGCCCGGCCGGACCGGGTGGAGCTGCTGCTCTACCTCAACCAGTACCGGCGCAACGTGACCACCGCGGGGGAGAAGGTGGACCAGAACCGGGTGGTGCTCACGCTGGTCCCGGTGCACGGCGAGTGGAAGGTCGTCCAGGCCACCGCCATCTGACCGGCAAGCTTGCCGGCGTCTGCTAGCAGTTGGCGGTGTGTCCGTTCCCGACCATCCGCCCGCCGCCCCGCCCGGCCCACGCACGACCGACCCCGGAACCGGCCGGCACCCCGGTTCCGGGGTCTCCGTCCGGCGCGGGGAAGCACCCGTTGCGCCGATGGACTCCTGCGCCGGCGCGACCAGAATGACCAGCGTGGCGGAGGCCGACACCCGCCCCTGGAACGCCGTGGAGGCCGTCGCATGAGCGGCTGGCAGCTGTCCGGCTACACGCCGGTCCGTCGGCTCGGCGCCGGTGCGTCGGGCAGCGTCGTGCTCGCCACCCACGACGCCACCGGCACCCCGGTCGCCATCAAGTACCTGGTCCGCGACATCGGCGCGGACTCCTCCTTCCGGACCGCCTTCCGGGCGGAGGCCCGGCTCCTCGGCGAGATCGACGACCGGCACGTCAGCCGCCTCTACGAGTACGTCGAGTCGCCGCACGGCGCGGCCATCGTGATGGAGCTGGTCGACGGGGTCTCGCTGCGCCAGATGCTGCGGGCGCACGGCCCCACCACCCCCGAGGCGGCGCTGTGCGTGTTGAAGGGCTCGCTCACCGGCCTCGCCGCCGCCCACGCCCGTGGCGTGGTGCACCGGGACTACAAGCCGGAGAACGTGCTGGTCACCGGGGAGGGGCTGAGTAAGCTCGCCGACTTCGGCATCGCCATGCCGGTCGGCCAGGGCTCGGACACCACCGTCTCGGGCACCCCCCGCTACATGGCTCCGGAGCAGTGGACGGGCGCGCCGGCCAGCCCGGCGTGCGACATCTACGCGGCCACCGCCACCTTCTTCGAGTGCCTCACCGGCCGGCCCCCGTACGAGGGGCCGGACCTGTTCGCCCTGCGCGAGCAGCACGCCTCCGCGCCGATCCCGACCGACCCGGCCCCCGCGCCCGTGCACGAGCTGCTCCGCTACGGCATGGCCAAGCGTCCCGACGAGCGGCCCCAGCCCGCCCAGGTGTTCCTGGAGATCCTCGACCGGGTGGCCGGTGCCGGATACGGCGGGGAGTGGGAGGAGCGCGGGCTGCGCGAGCTGGCCCGCCGGGCCGCCCTGCTCGCCGCGCTCTGGCCGTTCCCCGACGGCGCGGGCGGCGCCACCAGCCTGGCCAGCACCACGCTCGGCGCGACGGCAGGGCGCGGCGGCCGGTTCCGCCGCGGCCGCGCGCGGACCGCGCTGGCGGGCGTCGGCCTGGTCGCCGCCCTACTGGCCGGCGGGGCCGGCTACAGCTACACCGCCCACGACGACCCGGTCACCGCCGACGGCCCGACCGACCCGGCCGGCCCGGCCGTCGCCGGCGCCACGACCACCGACCCGAGCGGCGGCACCCCGACCGAGCCGCCGGCGCCGTCCGCGAGCGCCACCCCGTCCGCGTCGGCGACGCCGGGTGCCAGGCCGAGCGGCTCCCGCTCCGCGACCCCCACCCGCCCACCGGTACGCACCAGCGCGCCCGCCGCGAGCCCGTCGACCAGCACCTCGCCGCCGCCACCACCCGACGTCACCGCCCCCTCCGTGAGCGGCGTCGCCGCCGATCCGGGGCAGCTCGAACCGGACGGCTGCCGGTACGGGTACAAGACCAGCACGGTCACGGCCACCGTCACCGACGACCGCAGCGGGCCGGCCGCCCTCAAGGTCACCTTCCGCTACACCCTGGGAGGCGCCACCGGAACGGGGTCGATGGCCTCGGCCGGGCGCGGCGTGTTCCGGGGCACCCTCGGCCCGCTGCCGGCGCCGAAGCAGAGCACCCGCATCCCGATCCAGGTCACCGCCGTCGACGCCGCCGGCAACGCGACCACCTCGGCGTCCCCGGTGTACGTGACGCTCTACAACTACTGCACCCCCGGCTAGGAGTGGTGACCGTGCCCGCTGCCCAGACCCGCGCCGTGACCCGGGTACGGCCCTCGTGACCCGCCCCGAGGAGCCGACCGAGGCGCTGCCCACCCGCGCGCTGCCCGCCGACCCCGGCGCGACCGTCGACCTGGGCCGCGGCGGTGCCGTGGATCCGGCCGACGCCACCGTTCACCTCGGCCCGACGGACCGGACGGTGCACCTCGGCGCGGCGGAGCCGACCGCGCAGTTCGGGGCCCCGACCGTCGGCCCGCCGGGCGCCGCCGAGCCGACCGTGCACTTCGGAGCGGCGGCGGACCGGACCGCGCGGTTCGGCGCCCCGGACGCCGCCGAGCCGACCGGGTACCACACCACGTGGCCCCGGCAGCACCCCACCGGGCCGGCCACGGCGGCCGGCGGCGGGTCCACCGCCGGGGCGTACCGGGAGGCGACGGCGGACGCGCGGGCGGTGAGCGGGGCACCGGCGCCCGGCGGGGAGCTGCGCTTCGGGCCCGGTGTCCCGGCCACCCCGCCGCCGGCCCCGGCCTGGCCGGTGATGCCTCCGGCGCGGCGGTCCCGACCGGTCTGGCGCCGGGTCGTCTCGGTGCTGTCCACCCTGCTCACCGCGGCGCTGCTGGTGGTGGTCGGGCTCTACCTGTGGCAGCGGCTGCGCCCGCTGGAGGTCGAGGCCGTCACCGTGGCGGTGCCCCGGCCACCCGGCGTGGCCTGCGACGTCACCGTCGACGTGGTGGCCACCGTACGGACCAACGGGCGCGGCGGCGTGATCCGCTACCAGTGGTTCCGGTCGGACGCCCCGCCCGGCGGCCTGCTCACCGAGCGGGTCGGCCGCGGCCAGCGGACCGCCACCCTCACTCTCCAGTGGACGATCAGCGGGGTCGGCACGACCGTCGAGAGCGCCACCGTCAACATCGTCGAACCGTCGCCGCTGCAGGCCGACACGCAGGTCCGCTACCGCTGCCCCGGGGGCTGACCGCGTTTCCCGGACGGCTGGTCAGGGTAGCTCCAGGCGAACCGACCCTGACTGTGTGCGTGGAGGCCCTTCGATGAAAGACAACTTCGGCGACGCGGTGGGCGACGCGTTCCGCTCGGTGATGCTGTTCCTGCCCAAGGCGGTCGCCTTCATCGCCATCCTGATCGTGGGCTGGCTGGTCGCCAAGGCCGTGCTGAAGATCGTGGACAAGGTCCTGGAGCGGGTCCACTTCGACCGGGCCGTCGAGCGCGGTGGCATCAAGACCGCCCTCGCGCGCTCGAAGTACGACGCCAGCGACATCGTCGCCAAGCTGGCCTACTACGCGGTGCTGCTGGTCACCCTCCAGCTCGCCTTCGGCATCTGGGGCCCGAACCCGATCTCCGACCTGATCGCCGGCGTCGTCGCCTGGCTGCCCCGGGCGTTCGTCGCCATCGTCATCGTGGTGGTGGCCGCGGCCATCGCCCGGGCGGTGAAGGACATCATCTCCAGCGCCCTCGGCGGCCTCTCCTACGGCCGGGTGCTCGCCAACATCGCCTCGGTGTTCATCCTCGGCCTCGGCGTCATCGCCGCGCTCAACCAGATCGGCGTCGCCACCACGGTGACCACTCCGGTGCTGATCGCCGTGCTCGCCACCGTCGGCGGCATCCTGATCGTCGGCGTGGGCGGCGGCCTGGTCCGCCCCATGCAGAGCCGCTGGGAGAACTGGCTGGCCCGGGCCGAGGAGGAGTCGCGGACCATCGCCACCCACGCCCGCGCGTACCAGGCCGGGCGGCGGGACGTCGAGGCGCGGTTCGGCGGGACGCCCGGCCCGTACGCCGAGGCCGAGCTGACCCGGCCGGTGGCCGGTGAGGGCGAGGCGGACCGGACCCAGCCGGTCGCCCCGTACGGCCGGGTCGAGCCGACCCAGCCGGTCGCACCGTACGGCGCGGCGGAGCCGACCCAGCCGGTGCCGGCGTACGCCGACCCGGACCGCACCCAGCCGACCACGCCTCGGCAGCCGACGGCCGAGCAGGCCGCGGACAGCGAGGCCACGATGGTCATCCCGCAGGCGGACGTGGACCGGTCCCGCCGCTGACCGACCGACCTCCGACCGGGGTGGGGCCCTTCCGGGTCCCACCCCGGTCCGTGTGCGTGGGGCGGCGCGGGGGCCGGGCGCCCGGTTACGATCGGCACGTGCACTGGCGACATTGATGCCCTGCCGAGGGTCTAGCCCGCGGGCCACCGCGGACACCGCACGTCCGGTGTCCGTCACGTCCCCGTGGGAAGGTCCCCATGCTCGTCGTCTCCGCGCGCGTGCCCGCCGAGCGCCGGCTCGCCGTCACGCTCTACGCCTACGCGTTCCTCACCGACCTGGTCCTGCTCTACCCGGTCTACACGCTGCTCTTCGCCGACACCGGGCTGTCGGTCGGGCAGATCTCCTCGCTCTTCGTCCTCTGGTCGGCCGCCGGCATCCTGCTGGAGGTGCCCTCGGGCGCCTGGGCCGACGCCGTCTCGCGGCGGCTGCTGCTCTGCCTCGCCCCGCTGCTGACCGCCGCCGGCTTCGCCCTCTGGGTGCTCGTCCCGTCCTACCCGGCGTTCGCCGCCGGCTTCCTGCTCTGGGGCGCGGGCGGCGCGCTGCGTTCCGGCGCCCTGGAGGCGCTGGTCTGGACCGAGCTGGACCGGCTCGGCGCCGCCGGCCGGTACGCCCGCCTGGCGGGCCGGGCGAGGACCGCCGAGCTGCTCGGGGTGGTCGGCGCCATGGGGCTGGCCGCGCCGGTGCTGGCCCTCGGCGGCTACCCGGCCGTGGGTGCCGCGAGCGTGGCGGCGTGCCTGGCCGCCGCGGCGGTCGCCACCCGGTTCCCGGAGCACCGGGCGGCGCGAGCAATGTGCCACCGCCAAGCCGGCACGCACCAGCCCGGCACGGACCAGGCCGGCGGCGACGAGCCCGGCACGTGCCAGGCCGGCGGCGACCGGCCCGGCACGGATCAGGCCGGCGGCGACCGGTCCGACGCGGACGAGCCCGGCTGGCTGGCCAGCCTTCGCGGCGGGCTGGCCGAGGCCCGCGCCGACCGGTCGGTGCGGGCGGCGCTGCTGCTGGTGCCGGCGGTCGCCGCCGTGTGGGGCGGCCTGGACGAGTACACGCCGCTGCTGGCCCGGGACACCGGGGTCCCGGCGGCCACCGTGCCGCTGCTGCTCGTGCTGGTCTGGGCCGGCACCACCGTGGGCGGGCTGCTGGCTCCGGTGGGGGAGCGGCTGACCGACCGGGGCTTCGCCGCGCTGCTGGCCGGCGCCGCGCTGGCCCTGGCCGCGGGCGCACTGCTGCGTCACCCGGCCGGGTTCGTCCTGGTGGGCGTCGCGTTCGCGGCGTTCCAGCTCGCCACCGTGCTGGCCGATGTCCGGTTGCAGGCCCGGATCAGCGGGCCCGACCGGGCGACGGTCACCTCGGTGGCGGGGATGGCCACCGACGTGACGATCATCGCGGTCTACGCCGGGTACGGCCTCGTGGCGGGGGCCGCCGGCCACGCGGTGGCGTTCGCGGTGGCCGTGCTGCCCTACCTGGCGCTGGCCGGCCGCCTGGCCACCCGCCGTCCCGCCCGCCGGGTTCGGGCGAATAGGTCGTTGTCCGAAAATACCGGTGTTTCCTGATTACCGTATGGGCGGAAGTGGCCGACGCCGGTCGTCCCGGGCGGCCTGGGCGACCGGCGCTGGGCTGGTCGGGACGGAGGCGACGCGGCGTGACGATGGAAGCAGAGCGCACCCTGCGCGACGAGGAGCTGGCCGGGCTGGCGGACCTCGCCGCCCAGCTGCGGATCGACTCGATCCGGTGCAGCACCCGGGCCGGCTCGGGCCACCCCACGTCGAGCCTGTCCGCGGCCGACCTGCTCGCGGTGCTGATCTCCCGCCACCTGCGCTACGACTGGTCCTACCCGGGCAACCGGGCAAACGACCACCTGATCTTCTCCAAGGGACACGCCTCGCCGCTGCTGTACGCGGTCTTCCGGGCGACCGGCGCGATCAGCGAGCAGGAGCTGCTGGACTGCTACCGCCAGTCGGGCTCCCGCCTCCAGGGTCATCCCACCCCGGTCCTGCCCTGGGTGGACGTCGCGACCGGCTCGCTCGGCCAGGGGCTGCCGGTCGGCGTCGGCGTCGCCCTGGCCGGGCGGTACCTCGACAAGCTGCCGTTCCACGTCTGGGTGCTCTGCGGCGACAGCGAGACGGCCGAGGGCTCCATCTGGGAGGCCCTGGACAAGGCCGGCCACTTCGGGCTCCGCAACCTCACCGCGATCGTGGACGTGAACCGGTTCGGCCAGCGGGGCCCGACCGAGCTGGAGTGGGACCTGGACACCTACCGCCGGCGCGTCGAGGCGTTCGGCTGCCACCCCATCGTCGTCGACGGACACGACCTGGCCGCGATCGACGAGGCGTTCGGGCAGGCCCGGGAGGCGACCGGCCCGACGGTCGTGCTGGCCCGGACGGTCAAGGGCAAGGGCGTGCCGGAGATCGAGAACCGGCCGGACTGGCACGGCAAGGCGCTCGAAGCGGACCAGGCCGAGCGGGCCGTCCAGGCCCTCGGCGGGGTGCGGCAGATCCGGGTCGCCGGGCCGCGGCCCGCCGCCGCGCCGCCGGCCCCCGCCGCCGCCGGGCCGCCACCGGAGCTGCCCCGGTACGAGAAGGGGGCGAAGGTGGCCACCCGCAACGCGTACGGGGACGCGCTGCGCGCGCTGGGCGTCCGGCCGGACGTGGTGGTCCTCGACGGCGAGGTCAGCGACTCGACCCGGACGGACAAGTTCGCCGAGGCGTACCCGGACCGGTTCTTCGAGATGTTCATCGCCGAGCAGCAGCTGGTCGCCGCCGCGGTGGGCCTGCGGGTCCGTGGCTACCGGCCGTTCGTGGCCACCTTCGCCGCGTTCCTGTCCCGCGCCTACGACTTCATCCGGATGGCCGGCATCTCGCGGGCCGACATCGCCCTCGCCGGCTCGCACGCGGGCGTGGAGATCGGCCCGGACGGCCCCTCCCAGATGGGGTTGGAGGACCTCGCTGCCCTGCGCGCCGTGCACGGGTCGACAGTGCTCTACCCGAGCGACGCCGTCTCCTGCGCGGCCCTGGTCGCCGCCATGGTCGACCGGGAGGGCGTCAGCTACCTGCGCACGACCCGCGGCAAGTACCCGGTGCTCTACGACAACGGGGAGGACTTCCCGGTCGGCGGCAGCAAGCTGCTGCGCGACGGGACCGACGTGGCGCTCATCGGCGCCGGGGTGACCGTGCACAACTGCCTCGCGGCCGCCGACGAGCTGGCCCGCGAGGGCATCGACGCCCGGGTGATCGACCTGTACTCGGTGAAGCCGGTCGACCGGCAGCGGCTGCTCGACGCCGTGCGGGACACCGGCGGCCGGTTGGTGGTGGTCGAGGACCACTACCCGCAGGGCGGGCTGGGTTCCGCCGTGCTGGAGGAGCTGGCCGACCTGGCCGAGCCGGTGCGGGTCAACCACCTGGCCGTGCGCGGTCTGCCCGGCTCCGGAACCCCGGCCCAGCAGATGGACCGGGCGGGCATCGGCGCCTTCGCCATCGTCGGCGCGGCGCGCGCCCTGGCCTGACGGTTCCCCGGCGCGGGAACCGGTCGCGCCGGCCTCCGGCTCACCGTCGCAGCCGGATCTCGGCCGGATCGCGGTCGCTGCGCAGGCCCTTCCACGAGGGGTGGCGCAGCCGGCCGTCGGGCGTCCACGACCGGAAGGTGACGTCCCCGACCAGCACGGGGTCGACCCAGACGGCGTGCCGGGCGTGCTCGCGCGGCACCGGGGCGGCGAAGGGCGGGTCCGGCCGGGTCAGCGGCTCCAGGCGGCTTGCCAGGTCCCGCAGCACGGCCTGGGTGAAGCCGGTACCCACCTGCCCGATGTAGTGCAGCCGGTCGTGCTCGTCGTAGCTGCCGAGCAGCAGCGACCCGATGGCGCCGGACCGCCGGCCGGAGCCCGGCTTCCAGCCGCCCACGATCACCTCGACGGTCTCGTTGAGCGGCACCTTGACCCACGCCGCGCCCCGGCGGCCCGGCTCGTACGGCGACCGGAGCTGCTTGGCGACCACCCCTTCGAGTCCGAGGTCGGCCGCGGCCGTGGCCAGGTCCCGGCCGGCCTCGCCGGTCCAGTAGGGCGGCGTCTCGACGGTCTCGCCGCTGAGCGCCAGTCCCTCCAGCGCGGCGCGCCGCTCGGTGTACGGCAGGACCGTGGTGTCCCGACCGTCGAGGTGCAGCAGGTCGAACAGGTAGTACCGGACCGGGGTCGAGGCGATAAGCGCGGCGGCCGGCGCCCGGACGTGCATCCGCCGCTGGAGCGCGGAGAAGCTGGGCCGGCCGCCGGCGTCGAGCGCCACGATCTCGCCGTCGAGCACCGCCCGCCGGCCGGCCAGGAGGTCGGCGAGCTCGCCCAGCTCCGGGTACGCCCGGGTGACGTCCCGGTCGTTGCGGCTGAGCAGCCGCAGCCCACGGTTGACGTACGCGACCGCCCGCACGCCGTCCCACTTGAACTCGTAGCCCCAGCCGGGCCCGGTGGGCAGCGCGCCGAGCCCGGCGAGCATCGGCGGCACGAGCGTCGGCATCCTGGCGGCCACGTCCCGATCCTGGCCGTCGCGGCCCGGCGCGACGGCGGTTTCCGGGCTTTCGCCCGCACGGCGGTCGTTTGTGGTGGTCGCCTGCGGGTAGCCACGCGGTCTCCGGGACGGAAGGACCGACATGGCGGAGCTGGAGTTCGTGGCGAAGGTGGCCGAACGCGCGGGCGTCCCGGCCGACACCGCGCGATCCCTGACCGAGGCCACCCTGCGCACCCTCGCCGAGCGGATCAGCGGCGGCGAGGCGGCGGACCTGGCCGACCACGTGGCGCACGAGCTGCGACCGCTGCTGGCCCGGGCCCGTCCCGAGGAGCCGGAGGCCTTCGGGTACGACGAGTTCCTGCGCCGGGTGGCCGACCGTGCCGGCACGGCGCCGGATCTGGCCGAGCGCGGCGCGCGGGCCGTGCTGCAGACCCTGCACCGGGTGGTCGGGCACGTCGAGTTCGAGCAGGCCCTGGCCGAGCTGCCGCGGGAGATCGGGGCGCTGGCCCAGCCGGTGCCCCGCACGCCCTGACCGGGCGGGGGCGGGACGAAACGCCCATCGGTGGCTCCACCGGGGGCGGCCGGCCGGCCACTACCGTGGGCTGATGGCCGCCCTGAGCTTCGACCGCCACCGCGCCGAGATCGTCGCCCAGAGCGACCTGCTCCGCACCCACCTCGACGGCGCCGACCTGACCACGCCCGTCGCCTCCTGTCCGGGCTGGAACGTCGGCCAGCTGGCCCGGCACCTCGGCGGCGGGCAGCGCTGGGCGGCCGAGGTGGTGCGCACGCGTGCCGAGCGGCCGCCGTCGGACACCCACTTCCGCGACCTGTCCCCGTACGCCGACGAGGAGCCGGCGGTGGTCGGTCCCTGGCTGGTGGAGGGCGCCGCCGCGCTGGCCGACGCGCTCGGCGCGGCGGGGCCCGACGTGGCGACCTGGACGCCGCTGGCGGTGCCGGCCGCGGGGGTGTTCTGGGCGCGGCGGTTCGCCAACGAGACGCTGCTGCACCGGGCCGACGCCGCCCTCGCGCTGGGCGTGGACTTCGCCGTCGACCCGGCGATGGCGGTCGACGCGCTGGACGAGTGGATGGAGCTGGGCTCCCTGCCGCAGATGCTGGACTTCTATCCGCACCGGCGCGACCTGCTCGGCCCCGGGCGCACCCTGCACCTGCACGCCACCGACGTGCCCGCCGGGCTGGGCGCCGAGTGGCTGGTGGACCTCACGGGGGACACCGTCGCGTGGCGGCGGGCGCACGAGAAGGCGGCCGTGGCGGTCCGTGGCCCGGTGACCGAGCTGCTGCTGATGGTCTACCGGCGGCGTCCGGTCGACCCGGCGGTGGTCGAGGTCCTCGGCGACGGGAAGCTGCTGGACCTCTGGCTGGCGAGCGTCGCGTTCGGCTGAGCGTCGGGCCGGGGTCGGCTCAGCGGTCCGGCTCGGTGGTCTGCTCCCACAGCGACTTCATCTCGTCGAACGCCTGCTCCATGATCTGCACCATGGACCGGCGGGCCGCGTCGCCGTCGCGGCGCTGCAGCGCGGAGGCCACGTCGGCGTGCAACTGCAACGCCTGCTGGTCGGGGTGGTGCGGCATGAGGTGGTAGTGGTGCCGGCCGGTGAGCACCTCGGCGACCAGTTCCCGCAGCTTGCCGAACATCTCGTTGCCGGAGGCGGCGAGGATTCGCCGGTGGAACTCGATGTCCAGGCGCAGGAAGCGGTCCTCGTCCCCGGCCTGCCCGGCGGCCCACATCTTCGCCGCGATCCCGACCAGGTCGCTCGCGTCGTCGGGGGAGATCCGGCGGGCGGCCAGCCAGGCGGCGTGCGGCTCGACCGCGGTCCGCAGCTCGGTGATCGAGCGGAGCTGGGCCATCCTTCCGGCGGAGGCCAGCCGCCAGCGGATCACCTGCGGGTCGAAGACGTTCCACGCCTCGGCGGGGCGGATCAGGACACCGACCCGGCGGCGCGTCTCGATGAGGCCCATCGAGGCGAGCACCCGGAGGACCTCGCGGATCACCGACCGGGAGACCGCGTACCGCTCGACGAGTTCGTCGATGTTGAGCACGGAGCCGCCGGCCAGTTCGCCGCCGCAGACGGCCGTGCCGAGTTCGTCGAGCACGCGGGCGTGCAGCCCGGTCTCGCCCCCGGAGGAGGAGTGATCCACGCGTCGGAGCATATCAGTGAGGGAACAACCCTTGAATAAGTCAGCTTTTTCGGCCTAGCATCCCGTGGTTAAGCGGACGTTACAGCGTTGTGGCGCTCTTCCCCCGGGGCGGCGACCACGAGAAAAGGAGAGATGACGTGCGACGTCGATCGATATTCGGTACGTCTCTGGCCGTGGTTGCCGCCATGGGTCTGGCCGCCTGCGGCGGCGGTGGCGACGACAGCGGCGCGTCCAAGACGGTGCGCGTGACCCTGGCGAACCACGTGTGGACGGAGAACATCAAGGCGGCCCTGCCCGAGTTCGAGAAGCAGACCGGGCTCAAGGTCGAGATCACCCAGCTCGGCGAGGACCAGCTCTCCGACCAGTACAACGTCAAGCTCAACGCCGGCTCGTCCGACCTCGACGTGATGATGTACCGCCCCCTCCAGGAGGGGAAGCTCTTCGCCAAGAACAAGTACCTGGCCGACCTGTCCGACCAGGTCAAGTCCAACAAGGACTGGGATTACTCCGACTTCCAGCCCAGCCCGGTCGAGGCCACCACGTACGAGGGCAAGCCGGTGGGCGTGCCGATCATCACCGAGCAGGAGGTCCTCTACTACCGCAAGGACCTGCTCGCCAAGGCCGGCCTGAGCGCCCCGCCGAAGACCCTCGACGAGCTGAAGGCCGCCGCCACGAAGATCAAGGCCAGCGTTCCGGGCACCGCGGGCTTCGTGGCCCGGACCGGCAAGTCGCCGGCGGTCACCCAGTTCTCCAGCTTCCTCTACAGCTTCGGCGGTGACTTCGTCGACGGCAGCGGCAAGGCGAGCGTCAACAGCGACGCCGCCAAGCAGGCGTACGCCTTCTACGGCGGCCTGATCAAGGACTCGGGCCCGGCCAACGTCAGCACCGACATGAGCTGGCCCGAGGCGATGGCCATCTTCACCCAGGGCAAGGCCGCCTTCTACACCGAGGCCAACTCGCTCTACAAGAACGCCACCGACCCGGCCAAGTCCAAGGTGTCCGACACCGTCGGCTTCGCGCCGTTCCCGGCCGGCCCGGCAGGCTCCAAGCCGTACAACATCCCCTCCTGGGCGCTGGGCGTGAACGACGCCTCGAAGAACAAGAGCAACGCCTGGAAGTTCATCGAGTGGGCCACCGGCAAGGAGCAGACCCTCGCTCAGCAGAAGGCCGGCGTGCCGGGGGCCCGTACCTCGGTCTGGGCCAATCCGGAGGGCACCGCGAACTACCCGAAGGACCTGGTCGAGGCCATCACCGCGAGCACCAAGGACGGCGTCGCCCACGACCGGCCCGTGGTCGTGAAGGTGGGCCAGGCCCGCGAGCTCGTCGGTCAGCCGATCGTCGACGCGATCACCGGCAAGGACGCGGCGGCCGCGGCCGACACCGCCAACGAGGCCTTCCAGAAGTTCCTGGACGACGAGGCCAGGTAAGCCGCGCGCGGGTGGCGGGGCGGACCGCCCCGCCACCCGCGTACCCCGTCGGCCCGCCCACCCCCGGGAGATCCCCATGGCAACCGTCACCACCCCCCGCCGCGCGCCCGGTGGCGCCGGCGTCATGCCCGACACGCCCGGCTGGGCGCGCTGGGCCAACGACCACCGCAAGTGGCTCTTCGCCGCGCCGGCCATGACCTTCGTCGCCGCGCTGATCGTCATCCCGCTGGTCTGGACCGGCTGGCTCAGCCTCACCGACGCCGAGGGGTCGGTCCGCGCCGAGAGCGAGTTCGTCGGCCTGCGGAACTACCTCGACGTGCTGTCGGACACCGACCGGTTCTGGCCGGCCGTCGGCCGCACCGCCGCCTTCACCGTCGTCGCGCTGCTGTTCGAGGTGGTGCTCGGGATGGCGGTCGCGCTGCTGCTGTGGCGGCCCTTCAAGGGCCAGAAGTGGGTGCGCGTCGCCATCCTCATGCCGCTGGTCGCCACCCCGGTCGCGGTCGGCATGATGTGGCGGCTCATCTTCGACCCGAACATCGGCCTGGCCAACCAGGTGCTCGGCTGGTTCGGCATCGGCCCGCAGCCGTGGCTCGCCGGCCAGCACTCCGCGCTGCCCACCACCATCTTCATCGACGTGTGGCAGTGGACCCCCATGGTGGTGCTGATCCTGCTCGCCGGGCTGACCTCGCTGTCCGACGAGCCGCAGGAAGCGGCCCGGATCGACGGCGCCAGCACGTGGCAGCGCTTCCGGCACGTCACGCTGCCGCTGCTCATGCCCACCGTGGTGGTGGCGGTCCTGCTGCGCGGCATCGACGCGCTGAAGACCTTCGACATCCTCTACGCCACCAAGGGCCGCGGCGGCGGTTCGTTCCACGAGGTGGAGACCTTGAACGTGTACGCCTACGGGCTGAGCTTCGACTACAACGAGTACGGCGTCTCCTCCACCGTCCTCATCCTCTTCTTCCTGATCATCATCGGGTCGATGTGGGCCCTGACCGCCCGGCGCAAGGAGGCCAAGCGATGAAGCCGCGTCCCGCGTACCGGGTGTTCCGGGTGGTGGCCCTCGTCGTCGTGGTGCTGGCACTGGTCACGCCGCTGCTCTGGATGATCGCCGCGTCGTTCAAGACCAACGTGGACATCTACGACACCGGCAAGGCGCTCGTCTTCTCGCCCACCCTGGACAACTACGCGACAGTGCTCAAGCAGTCGCACTACGTCCAGTTCATCGGCAACAGCCTGTGGGTGGCGTTCGCCGCCACCGTGCTGTCGCTGCTGCTCGGCGTGCCGGCCGCGTACTCGATGAGCCGGTTCAACATGAAGAAGTCGGCCCTCGTGGTGCTGATGGCCCGGGTCATCCCCGGCGTCTCGCTGCTGGTGCCCTGGTACTACGTCTTCTCGAACCTGAAGCTGGTCGGCGGCTTCACCGTGCTGATCCTCAGCCACATGTTCGTCTCGCTGCCGTTGATCGTCTACATCATGATGGGCTTCTTCGACGGCCTGCCGGAGGAGCTGGAGGAGGCGGCGCTGGTCGACGGCCTCACCCACATCGGCGCGTTCCGCCGGATCACCCTCCCGCTGTCCGTGCCCGGCATCGCCACGGCCGGCATCCTGTCCTTCATCTTCTCCTGGAACAACTTCATGTTCGCCCTGGTCCTCTCCGGCGCGGACACCAAGACCCTGCCGGTGGCGATCTTCGACTTCGTCGGGTACGCCAGCATCGACTGGGGCGGCCTCATGGCGGCAGCCACCGTGGTGACCCTGCCGATCATGGTGATCGCCCTGTTCGTGCAGAAGTACGTGGTCTCCGGCCTGACGGCCGGCGCGACGAAGGGCTGAGCACCGTGACCACCATCGTGCGCGTCGAGACCTTCCTGGTGGCGCCCCGCTGGCTCTTCGTCCGGGTGGAGACCGACTCGGGGATCGTCGGCTGGGGCGAGGCCACCTGCGAGGGCCGCTCGGAGACCGTCCGCGCCGCCGTCGAGCAGCTCGCCGAACTGCTGGTCGGCCGGGACGCCCTGCGCATCGAGGACCACTGGCAGGTGCTGACCAAGGGGTCGTTCTACCGGGGCGGGCCGATCCTCGCCAGCGCCGTGGCCGGCCTCGACCAGGCGCTCTGGGACATCGCCGGCAAGCACTGGGGCGCGCCCGTGCACCAGCTGCTCGGCGGCCCGGTCCGCGACCGGATCCGGGTGTACGGCTGGGTCGGCGGCGACGAGCCCGGCGAGGTCCGCGACCAGATCGGCGCCGCCCTCGACACGGGCCTGACCGCGGTCAAGATGAACGCCTCCGGCCGGATGAGCGCCGTGGCCTCGGTGGCCGAGCTCGACGCCGTGGTCCAGCGGGTGGCCGCCGCCCGGGAGGTGCTCGGCGACCAACGGGACGTCGCGGTCGACTTCCACGGCCGGTTCAACCTGGCCAGCGCCCGCCGGGTCGCCCCGCTGCTGGAGCCCTACCGGCCGTTCTTCCTCGAGGAGCCGGTGGTGCCGGAGAACTCGCACCTCATCGGGGAGTTCGTCCGCTCCACCACCACGCCGGTGTCCACCGGGGAGCGGCTCTACAGCCGGCAGGAGTTCCTGCCGGTCCTCCAGGCCGGCATCGCGGTCGCCCAGCCGGACCTCTCGCACGCCGGTGGCATCACCGAGGTCCGCAAGATCGCCGCGCTGGCCGAGGTGTACGACGTGCAGCTCGCCCCGCACTGCCCGCTCGGTCCGATCGCCCTCGCGGCCTGCCTCCAGGTCGGCTTCGCCACCCCGAACTACCTGATCCAGGAGCAGAGCATCGGCATCCACTACAACCTCGGCGCCGAGGTGCTCGACTACTGCCTCGACAAGACGCCACTGACCTTCGTGGACGGGTACGTCGAGCGACTCACCGCCCCGGGTCTGGGTATCGAGATCGACGAGGCGGCGGTGCGCGCCGCCGACAAGCGCGGCCACGCCTGGCGCAGCCCCCTGTGGCGGCACCGGGACGGCTCCTACGCGGAATGGTGACCATGACCCTCGACCTCACCGCCGAACTCACCGCCACCCGCCTGCTGGCGGTCATCCGCGGCACCGACCCGGCCGCCGCGATCGCCACCGGCACCGCCCTGCTCGCCGAGGGCGTCCGCGTGGTCGAGGTGGCCCTGACCACGCCCGGCGCGCTGGACGCCATCGCCGCGATCCGGGCCGCCGCCCCGCCCGGTTCCCTGGTCGGCGCGGGCACCGTGCTCACGCCGGCGGCCGTCGCCGACGTGGCCGCGGCCGGCGCGCAGTTCGTCGTCACCCCGGCCGTCGTCGACTCGATCGGCGAGGCGGCCCGCCGTGGGCTGCCGGTGGCCGCCGGTGCGCTCACCCCGACCGAGGCGTACGCGGCGGTCCGGGCGGGAGCCGCCGCCGTGAAGCTCTTCCCGGCCTCGCTAGGCGGCCCGGCGTACCTCAAGGCGCTGCGCGACCCGTTCCCGGACATCCCGTTCGTCGCGGTGGGCGGGGTGGGGCTGGCCGAGCTGCCCGGCTACCTCGCCGCCGGGGCGATCGCCGTGGGCGTCGGCGGCCCGCTGGTCGGCGACGCCGCCTCCGGCGGCGACCTCGACGCCCTCCGCGCCCGCGCCCGCGCCTACCTGGCCGCCGTCGCATGACCGGCGTTCCACCCCGCACCCCGGCGGTGACCGGCCTCGACCTGCTCACCTTCGGCGAGGCGCTGGTCTCGCTGCGGTCGACCGGGCCGCTCACGACCGGTGGCCCGCTCACCCCGCACCTGGCCGGGGCCGAGGCCAACGTGGCGATCGGGCTGGCCCGGCTCGGTCACCGCGCGGCCTTCGCCGGGCGGGTCAGCGACGACGAGCTGGGCGGCTTCCTGCTGCGCCAGCTCCGCGCCGAGGGTGTCGACGTGACCCACGTGGTCCGCGACCCCGGGCGCCCCGCCGGGCTCATGTTCCTGGAGCGGCGCACCGCCGACCTCACCCGGGTGCTCTACCAGCGGGCCGGCTCGGCCGGGTCGGCGCTGGGCGTCGACGACCTGCGGCCCGCCCTGGCGGCCGGCGCCCGGGTGCTGCACCTCACCGGGATCACCCCGGCGCTCTCCGCGGGCGCGCGGGAAGCCGCCGGATGGGCGGCGGAGACCGCCGCGCGGGCCGGGACGCTGGTCTGCCTGGACGTCAACCACCGGGCGAAGCTGTGGTCCCGGGACGAGGCGCGGGCCGTGCTCACCCCGCTCGCCGGGCACGCCTCGGTCGTGGTCGCCTCGGCCGACGAGCTGGACCTGGTCGGCGCGCCCGGCGCGGACGAGGAGACCGTGGTGGCCGGGCTGCTCGCCCGGGGCGTGTCGACCGTGCTCGTGAAGCTCGGCGGCGACGGCGCCCGGGCGTACACCCCTGACGGCCGCCGGGACGAGGCGGCGCTGCCCGTGACGGCGGTCGACACCGTCGGCGCGGGGGACGCCTTCACGGCCGGCTACCTCTCCGGCCACCTGGACGGGCTCGACCTGGCCGGGCGGCTGCGCCGCGCGGTCACCCTCGGCGCCTTCGCCGTCGCCGGAGCGGGCGACTGGGAGGGCCTGCCGCGCCGGGACGAGCTGTCCCTCCTGGACTCCCGGCAGCCCGGCGACACCCTTCGCTGACCCACCCCGAGAAAGGCATCCGCGTGAAGATCGTCGCAGCGGACGTGATCGTCTCCAGCCCTGACCGCAACTTCGTCACCCTCAAGATCACTACTGACGAGGGCCTCACCGGGCTGGGCGACGGCACCCTCAACGGCCGGGAGCTGGCCGTCGCGTCCTACCTGGCCGACCACGTCGTCCCCCTGCTGATCGGGCGCGACCCGCACCGCATCGAGGACACCTGGCAGTTCCTGTACCGGTCGGCCTACTGGCGGCGCGGGCCGGTCACCATGGCCGCCATCGCCGCCGTCGACGTGGCGCTCTGGGACATCAAGGCGAAGGCCGCCGGGATGCCGCTCTACCAGCTCCTCGGCGGCGCCTCCCGGACCGGGATCATGGCCTACGGGCACGCGTCCGGCCGCGACCTGCCCGAGCTGTTCGACTCCATCCGCGCGCACCTGGAGCTGGGCTACCGGTCCATCCGGGTGCAGACCGCGGTGCCCGGCATCAACGCCGTGTACGGCGTCGCCGCCCAGCCCAGCATCGACGGCAAGCGGTACGACTACGAGCCCGCCCAGCGCATCCCGCTGCCCGCCGAGGAGGACTGGGACACCCGCGCCTACCTGCGGCACCTGCCCGCCGTGTTCGAGGCGGTCCGCGGCGAGTTCGGCCCCGAGCTGCCGCTGCTGCACGACGGCCACCACCGGATGACCCCCATCCAGGCCGCGAAGCTGGGCAAGGCGCTGGAGCCGTACGACCTGTTCTGGCTGGAGGACTGCACCCCGGCGGAGAACCAGGAGGCGTTGCGGCTGGTCCGCCAGCACACCACCACCCCGCTGGCCATCGGCGAGGTCTTCAACACCGTGTGGGACTACCAGACGCTGATCCGCGACCAGCTCATCGACTACGTCCGGTCCGCGGTCACCCACACCGGGGGCATCACCGCCATGCGCAAGCTGCTCGACTTCGCGGCCCAGTACCAGATCAAGTCCGGCATCCACGGCCCCACCGACATCTCGCCGGTCGGCATGGCCGCCGCGCTCCACCTGGACCTGGCCATCCACAACTTCGGCATCCAGGAGTACATGCAGCACGGCCCGCTCACCAACGAGGTGTTCCGGCAGTCCTTCACCTTCGCCGACGGCTACCTGCACCCGGGCGACCAGCCCGGCCTCGGCGTGGAACTCGACGAGGAGGCGGCCGCCCGCTTCCCGTACCAGCCGGCGTACCTGCCGTTCAACCGGCTCAAGGACGGCACCGTCCATGACTGGTGACCGGCCGCCCACCCGGCACGTCGTGGTGATGGGCGTGTCCGGCGCGGGCAAGACGACGGTGGCCCGGGGCATCAGCGAGCTGACCGGCCTGCGGTTCGCCGAGGCCGACGAGTTCCACTCGGCCGCCAACGTGGCCCGGATGCGCGCCGGCGTCCCGCTCGACGACGCGGACCGCTGGCCGTGGTTGCGCGCCCTGGCCGGGTGGATGGCGGACCGGCACGCCGAGGGGGTCTCCACCGTGCTGACCTGCTCGGCGCTGAAGCGCGCGTACCGGGACGTGCTGCGGCAGGGGCCGGCGGAGGTGGAGTTCCTGCACCTGGACGGGACCGCCGAGCTGATCCGGGACCGGCTGGACCGGCGGGTGGGACACTACATGCCGGCCAGCCTGCTGGACTCGCAGCGGGCCATCCTGGAGCACCTGGAGCCGGACGAGGCCGGTGTGGTGCTGGAGGTGGCGGCAGCGCCGGACGAGCTGGTCCGGGCGGCGGTGAGCCGGCTCCGTCTGCCGGTGCGCACCGGGGTCGCCGGCGCCTGACGGGCACCGGCGGGCCGGCGGGGCGGACCCCGCCGGCCGGCGGTCAGTCGGGATGCGCGTCCAGATAGACCCAGCGGCCGTCCTCCCGGACGAACCGGCTGTGCTCGGCCACGGTGCCGGGCCGGCCGGCCTCCCGGTAGTGCGCGCGGAACCGGACCGTGCCCTCGGTGTCGAACAACCCGCCCCGGCCCGTGTCGAGCACCTCCAGCCGGGTCCACCGGGTGCCCGGGTCCAGCTCCAGCCGGGACGGGCGGGTGGTCGAGTGCCAGGTGCGCAGCAGGTGCGCGGCATCGCCCACCGCGAAGGCGCTGTACCGGGAGCGCATCAACGCCTCGGCGGTCGCCGCCGCCGAGACGCCCCGGTGGACCGGGCCGCAGCAGTCCGCGTACGGCAGGCCGGAGCCGCACGGACAGGGTCCGCTGGTCGGATCGTCCGCGCTGGCGCGGGCACCGCGTTTCGCCACCCGCTCATTCTCGCCGACGGCTCACCGGCCGCTCGTCCGGGCCGTCCGCCGGTTGCCGAACGACTCCATGGTGGTGGCCTTCTTCGCCGGCGCCCGCGTCTCCGCTACCCGGCGCGCCTCGGCGGCGCGGTCGGCGGCCTTCTTGACGGTGGTCGCGTGGGCCGTACCCTTGGCGGCCGGCGCCTTCTTCGCCGTGGTCCGCGTGGCCGGTGCCTTCTTCACCGTGCTTCTGGTGCCGGGCGCCTTCTTGGCCACAGCCTTCCTGGCGGGGGCCTTCGTCGCCACGGTCTTCCTGGCGGGCGCCTTCTTCGCCACGGTCTTGCTGGCGGGCGCCTTCTTGGCGGCGGCCTTGGTGGCCGGTGCCTTCTTCGCCGCCGTGGCCTTCTTCGCGGCGACGGCCTTGGCGGTGGGCCTGCGGGTGGGCGTGGCGGTGGCGGCCGAGGTGGCCTTCTTCCGCGCCGCCCGCGCGGTGGTCGGGGTCGGCTTCCCGCCGGGGGTCTTGGCGGCGCTCGCCCCGGTCGCCCGCTTGGTGGCGGTCGCGACCTTCTTCGCCGCCGCCTTGTTCGGCATCGGGGCCTTGCGCGCCCCGGTGGCCTTCCTGGCGCTGCTCGGTCTGGTGGCCGCCTGGGCCATCGGTCCTCCTCGCGGTCCGCCGCGGCCCGGACGGGTGCGTCCGGCGACGTCGGGCCGGCCGGCCCGCGCGGCGCGCGTGTCTTCCCGCCGCGTCGGTGGTCAAACACGCGATGGATTGGCCCAATGAAACGTGCGTGGATCGGCACTGCCGGTGGGCCGATCACCCGCCTAGCGTGGGATCGGCAACAGCGAACGAGAGGACCTGGACGACCATGACGACAGTTGACATGTGGTTCGACCCGCGCTGCCCGTGGGCCTGGAACGCCTCCCGCTGGCTGCTGGAGGTGGAGCGGGTCCGCGAGGTCCGGCTCCGCTTCCACGTGATGAGCCTGTCCCTGCTCAACGAGGGGCGCGAGGGGCTGGAGGAGTGGTACCGGGAGTGGCTGAAGCCGGGCCTGGGGCCGGTCCGGGTCTGCGTGGCCGCCGCGCAGAAGTGCGGCCCGGAGGTGCTGCGCGACCTCTACACGGCGCTGGGCGAGCGGATCCACCACGAGCGCGCCCCCATCGGCCGGGAGCTGTACGTGGCCGCGCTGACCGAGGTCGGCCTGCCCGTCGACCTGGCCGACGCCGCGGAGACCACCGATCACGACGAGGCCCTGCGGGCCAGCCACCAGGCCGGGCTGACCCCGGTCGGCGAGGACCTCGGCACGCCGACCATCCACGTCACCGGCGCCGACGGGCGGCTGAACGCCTTCTTCGGGCCGGTGGTGGCGCCCATCCCGCGCGGCGAGGACGCCGGCCGGCTCTGGGACGGGGTGCTGCTGGTCTCCGGCACCGCCGGGTTCTTCGAGCTGAAGCGGGCGCGGACCCGCCGGCCGATCGAGCGTTGACCGTGTCCGGCCGCCTGCTGCCCGCGCCCGGCCCGGCCCGGACGCTCGCCCTGGCCCAGCTGGCCAACTCGGTCGGCGACGGCGCCTTCCTCGTCACCTCCGCGCTCTACTTCACGCAGGTGGTGGGCCTGTCACCCGGCCAGGTCGGGCTCGGGCTCTCCGCCGGCTGGGCGGTAGGCCTGCTGGCCGGCGTGCCGGCCGGCCACGCCGCCGACCGGCGCGACGCCCGCCGGGTCGCCGTCGGGCTGGCCGCGGCCACCGCGCTGGCGGTCGCCGCCTTCCTGCTGATCCGCCAGCCCGCCGGGTTCGTCCTGGTGGCCTGCCTCTACGCCGGCTGCCAGACCGCGCTGGCGGCGGTGCGGCAGGCGCTGCTGGCCCGGCTGGTCGAGCCGGAACTGCGGACCGGGGTACGGGCGCGGTTGCAGTCGGTGGCCAACGCCGGGCTCGGCCTGGGCGCGGCGCTCGGCGGACTGGCGCTCTGGGCGCACACCGCCGGGGCGTACCGGTCGGTGCTCCTGCTCGACGCGGCGGCCTTCCTGACCACCGCGGTGCTGCTGCGGCGGCTTCCCGCCCGGCCCGGCCCGGCGGCCCCGGCCGCGGCGGCCGGCGGGCGCCTCGCGGTGCTCCGGGACCGGCGGTACGCGCTGCTCACCGCGCTGAACGCGGTCCTCATGCTGTACCTGCCGCTGCTCAGTCTCGTGCTGCCGCTCTGGGTGGCCCGGCGCACCGCGGCGCCGGCCTGGCTGGCGGCGGCCCTGCTGGTGGTCAACACGGCGGCGGTGATGCTCGCCCAGGTGCGGGTGGCCCGGCGGGTGACCGACCCGGCCGGCGCGGTGCGTGCGCTGCGCCGGGCCGGCGCGGCCATGGTCGTCGCCTGCGCGCTCTTCGCCCTGTCGGCCACCGCCACCGGGCCGTGGCCGGCCGCGGCGCTGCTGCTGCTCGGCGCGGGCGCCCAGGTGTACGCCGAGATGGCGCACGGCGCCGGCGCCTGGCAGCTCAGCTTCGACCTGGCCCCGGCCGACCGGCACGGCCTCTACCAGGGCTTCTTCGGCGTCGGCGTGCCGCTGGCCCGGATGCTCGGCCCGGTGCTGCTGACCTGGCTGATCGTCGAGGGGGGCGGACCGGGCTGGTTGGCCTTCGCCGCCCTCTACGCCACCGCGGCGACCGCCATCGGCCCGGCGGTGCGGGGCGCGGGCCGACCGGCCCCGGCGCCGGCGGCCGGCTGATCGGGCGCTCAGGACGCGGGCAGCTCCACAGGCAGCGGCACCGGCCGCTTCGCCACCCGGTCGTCGCCGGAGGAGCGCCCGCGCAGGTGCCGGCCCAGCCAGGGCACCAGGTGCCGCCGGGTCCAGGCCAGCTCGGCGCGGACCGCCTCCCGCCGGGGCCGGCGGGCGGCCACCGGCAGGGGGCGCGACCACGAGTCGTCGTAATCGGGCAGCCCGGCGGTGTGCGCGAGCGCCGCGGCGATCCGCTCGTGGCCGGCCGTGTTGGCGTGCAGCCGGTCGTCGCTCCACAGTCGGGGGTCCGACGCCACCGGGTGCGCCCCCAGGTCGAGCAGGGTGGCCCCGGTCTCGGCGGTGGCCGCCCGGACCGCGTCGTTGAGCGCCAGCACCCGGCCGCGCAGCGGGCGGGCCAGCGGCATCACCGGCGCCGGGTCGGGCAGGGTGAAGGTGAGCACCGTGGCGCCCTGGCCGACCAGCGCGCGCTGCATGGCGCGCACGTCCTCGACCACCCGGTCGGCGTCGAACGACGGTCGCAGCACGTCGTTCATGCCGGCCACCACGGTCGCCAGGTCGGGGGCCAGCTCCAGCGCCACCGGCAGCTGCTCGCTCCGGATCCGCGCGGTGGTGCGGCCGCGGATCGCGAGGTTGGCGTATTCCAGGCCGCCCTGCGCGCGGGCCACCGCGAGGGCGAACCGGTCGGCCCAGCCCCGGTAGCCGCCCGCCCCGTCCGGGTCGTCCAGGCCCTCGGTGGTGCTGTCGCCGATCGCCACGTACCGCCGCCACATCATGCGCGCCAGCCTACGAAATTCGCCGCGGTCGGTTTCGGGGACAGCGCCGGCGCGCCGCGGCCGCTAGCGTGGTGCGGGACATGAGCCCGACCCAGCGCCACCTCGACCCGGATCAGGTCCGGCGCTACGTGGCGGCCTCGCTCGGCTCCACCCCCGGGGTGACCGACTGCGGGCCGCTGACCGGCGGCGGGTTCGCCGCCGTCTGGTGGGCGACCCTCGACGACGGGCGGGCCGTGGCGCTCAAGGTGGGCCCGCCGCCGCACGTGCCGCTGCTGCGCTACGAGCGGGACATGATCGGCGCGGAGGCGCGCTACCTGCGGCTGGTCGCCGCGCGGGCGCCCGCCGTGCCCGTGCCACCCCTGCTGCACCACGGCCGCGACCCGGTGCTCGGCGACTGGCTGCTCACCGGCCTGCTGCTCGGCCGCACCCTGTGGGACCTGACCCGGGCCGGCGCCGAGGTGGCCGCCGTCCGGGCCGAGTTCGGCCGGGCGCTGGCCACGCTGCACGGCGTCACCGGCGACCGCTACGGCTACGACGGCGACCGGGCCAGCGCACCCACCTGGCGCGGCGCCTACACGGCGATGCTCGACGACCTGCTCGCCGACGCGGCGGACTGGGCGGTGCCGCTGCCCGTCCCGGCGGCCCGCATCCGCGAGCTGGTCGACCGGCACGCCGCCGTCCTCGACGCGGTGCGCCGCCCGGCGCTGCTGCACTTCGACGGCTGGGCCGGCAACGTCCTCGCCCTCGACGATCCCGACGGAAGGCCCCGGCTCACCGGGCTTGTCGACGGCGAGCGCCACCTCTGGGGCGACCCCCTGCTGGACCTGGTGTCGCCGCTGCTGTTCCGGCGTGCCGAGGACGAGCCGGACGACCCCCTCGTGCGGGCCTACCGGGCGGCCGCGCCGTTCCCGCTGGACGCCGGGGCGCGCCGCCGGCTGGGGCTCTACCGGCTGCACCTCTACCTGCTGATGACCGTGGAGATGCCCAGCCGGGGCATCACGGCCGAGTCCGACCCGGGGCGGGTGGCCCGCCTCGCCGAGCTGCTCGACGCCGAACTGTCCGACCTGGACCGGCCCTGACCGCTCAGAGCCAGCCGGAGCGCCGGAACAGCCGGTGCAGGGTGACCGCGGCCGTCGCCATGAGCAGCAGCGCCCCCGCGTAGCCGTAGCGCCAGCCCAGCTCCGGCATGTGCGCGAAGTTCATCCCGTAGACGCCGGCCACCGCGGTCTGCGTCGCGGCGATCGCCGCCCAGGCCGCGATCTTGCGCATGTCGTTGTTCTGCTCGACGGCCAGCTGCGCCAGCCGGGACTGGAGGATCGAGTTGAGCAGGTCGTCGTACGAGCCGATCCGGTCCACCGCCCGGGTGAGCCGGCTCTCCACGTCGGCGAACCAGCGGTGCAGCCCCGGCGGCGGGCCCTCGCCCCGCTGCTCCAGCAGCGCGCGCAACGGCGCCTGCAACGGCAGCACCGCCCGCTTGAACTCCACCACCTCCCGCTTGAGCTGGTAGATGTGCTGGATGTCGGCGTCCCGCTCGCGGGCGAAGACGGTCTCCTCGGCGCGCTCCAGGTCCCGCTCCAGGTGCCCGGCGACCTCCAGGTAGAGGTCGACCATCCGGGCGCAGACCGCGTACGCCACCGCCCACGGCCCCTCGGCCAGCAGGCCCGGCCGGCGCTGCACGTCCTCCCGCACCGGGGTCAGCGCGCCCGTCGCGCCGTGGCGGACGGTCAGCGCGAACCGGTCGCCGAGGAACACCATCACGTCGCCGGTGTCGATCACCTCGGAGGTGGCGGTCAGCTCGGTGTGCTCGACGTAGCCCGCCGTGCGCAGCACCAGCAGCGTCACGTCGCCGTGCCGCTGGACGGTGGGCCGGTGCCCGTCGGCGAGAGCCTGCGCCACGGCCAGCTCGTCCAGCCCGAAGGTCCGCCCGACCGCGGCCATCACGGCCGCGCCCGGCTCGTGCAACCCGAGCCAGACGAACGCCCGCCGAGTGCGGCGGGCCCGTTCGTACGCGTCGGCGTAGTGCGGCCGGCCCGGCTCCCGCCGGCCGGCCACGTAGATCGCGCAGTCCACCACGGCGTCCGGGTTGGCGCGGCGGGGCACCGGCCCGGTGGCCTCGCCGGCGCGGCCGAGCAGGCGGGTCAGGAGGCCGGGTATCAGTCGCCCGCCCCACCGGGTCCGTGTCGCCGACCGGCCCACCGCACACCTCCGCCGCCCAGGAACTGACGGCCTACCGTACGGCCTTCCGGCCCGGCGGCGGTGTTCGGCCCGCGTCAGCGGGCGGCGGTGGCGAAGACCACGATGTTGTCCGGGTAGTTGCCGGTGCGCGGGTCGAACCGGCCGCCGCAGGTGATCAGCCGGAGGCGGGCCTCGGCGCCGCCGCCGTACACCCGCTCGGTGGGGAAGCGCTCCTTCGGGTACGCGCCGACGCCGTCCACGGTGAACACCGCGACCCGGCCGTCGGCCCGGGTGACCTCGACGGTGTCGCCGGGGCGCAGCCGGCCGAGGTCGAAGAACACGGCGGGACCGCGCAGGGAGTCGACGTGGCCGACCAGCACGGCGTTGCCGGCCTCGCCGGGGGTGGGGCCGCGGCGGTACCAGCCGGCGATCTCCGGGTGGTCCAGCGGCGGCACCTCCAGCGCGCCGTTGGCGTCGGTGGCGACCGGGACGACGTCGGCGTCGACGCCGATCCGGGGAATGGCGACGCGGAGCGGCTCGGAGCGGGGGAGCACCGGGCCGGCCGCCCCGGAGCGCTCGGCGGTCGGCGCGGCCGAGGCGCCCGGCTGGGGCGGCGGGTCCGAGGTGGTGCCGAGGCCGGCGGCGACCAGCCCGGCGCCGGTGGCGCCCGCGAGGGTGACCGCGGCGACGATGACGGCGGTGCGGGCTCTCGACCGCCCGTCCGCGGGGTGGCGCTGCGACGACAGGGTCCCACCTCCGTCCGTCGTGGACGCGGTGCCCGCGCCGGTCGGACCGGCGCGGGCACCCGCTCAGGGATGGGTGGCGGGCCGTCAGGCGACGACGCTCGCGCGCCGGCGGCGGCGCACCATCACGTACGTCCCGCCGGCGACCGCCGCGGCGGCCAGCGCGCCGCCCGCGACCAGCACGCCGGTGTCGCCGTCCCGGCCGCCGGCGCCGGCCTGCGCGCCGCCGATCGGGGTGACGGTGAAGCTGGCCGTGCCGCCGTTGCTGCCGTCGCCGCAGGTGGCGGTGACCGTGTACGTGCCGAGCGTGAACCCGGCGGTGAAGAGCTCGGCGCTCAGCCCGCCGCCCGCCGCGGCCGTGGTGGATCTGACGTTCTGGTCCCGGTTCGGGCCGGTGACGCGGAAGAGCGCGTCGCCCGCCTTCGGGTTGCACGTCGTGGTGAGCACGACGGTCCCGCCGACCGGGGTGGTGGCCGGTGAGACGGTGGTGTCCGCGAGGGCGGCGGCCGGGAGCAGCAGTGTGCCGAGGCCCACGCCGACCGCCGCCGATCCGAGAACTGTCTTTGCCTTCATCCGCGTCTTCCCTCACTTTTCGTCCGCTGTCTGCGTGGGACGTCGTTCGGGTGGCCAACTCCGTGACTAGCACCGGTGTGGCCAACACTAGGAGGGTTGCGGCGGTCACTCGGCGTAATTGAGAAATCTTCGTTGCCGTCACGTGTTCCCGGTCGCTCCCGGGAGCGGCGGACATGCCCGCCCAGCCCGGGCAACCGGGCGGCGCGGGTCGTCCCGGGCTGCGTGCGACGTCCGGTGCCGGGGCGGCGCGGCGCGTCTGTCCGGTTCGGTCCCGCCTGCGCCGCTCGGCCCGGCCTGGGACGGCGTCAGCGGGGCGGTGGCTCGGGGCGGGCCAGGCCCACGTCGTAGGCGAAGACCACCGCCTGGATCCGGTCGCGCAGGCCGAGTTTGGTGAGGATGGCGGAGATGTGCGTCTTCACGGTGGCGGTGCTCAGGAACAACCGTTCGGCGATCTCCGCATTGGACAGTGCGCGCGCGGCGAGCGTCAGCACCTCCACCTCCCGGGCGGTGAGCGCGGCCAGCCGCCCCCGGTCGGCGGGCGCGCCGGGCAGCCGGTCGGCGAACCGGTCGAGCAGCCGGCGGGTCACCGTCGGCGCCAGCAGCGCCTCGCCCCGGGCCACCACCCGCACCGCCTCGGCCAGGTCGGCCGGCCGGGTGTCCTTGAGCAGGAAGGCGCTCGCGCCGGCGCGCAGCGCCGCGTACACGTGCTCGTCGAGGTCGAAGGTGGTGAGCATGACCACCCGTGCGGGGTTGCCGCCGGACACCAGCTCCCGGGTGGCGGCGATGCCGTCCAGCCGCGGCATCCGCACGTCCATCAGCACCACGTCGGGGCGGGTCCGGTTCGCCACCGCCACCGCCTCGACGCCGTCGGCGGCCTCGCCCACGACGGTCAGGTCGGGCCGGGCGTCGATGACCATGGCGAGCCCGGCACGGATCAGGTCCTGGTCGTCGGCGACCACCACGCGGACGGTCACGGTGCCCCCTCGGTTCGCGACTGCGGGGCTCGCAGGCCCGGCTCACTCCTCGCGCTCACGGTGCCACCTCGGTTCGCGACTGCGGGGCTCGCAGACCCGGCTCACTCCTCGCGCTCACGGTGCCACCTCGGTTCGCGACTGCGGGGCTCGCAGGCCCGGCTCACTCCTCGCGCTCACTGGCCCCGCCCCCACCGGCAGCCGGGCCGCCACGCGGAACCCGCCGGCGGGCAGCGGACCGGCCTCCAGCGTGCCGCCCAGCAGCCGGGCCCGCTCCCGCATACCGACGATGCCGCGCCCCGCGCCCGCGCCGGGGCGGCGCGGTGGCGCCGTGCCGTCGTCGACCACCGCCAGGCTCAGCACGCCGTCGCCGTAGCGGACGCTCACGTCGGCCCGGGTGGCGTGGCTGTGCCGCAACGCGTTGGTCAGCGACTCCTGCACGATCCGGTACGCCGACAGCTGCACCCCGCCGGGCAACTCCTCGGCGCCGGTGTCGCGGTCCATCGTCACCTCCAGGCCCACGGCCCGGACGGCGTCGGCGAGGGCGTCGAGCTGCGCGAGGCCGGGCTGCGGTCCGTCCGGATCCGCGCCACCGTCGGCGGCCAGCGCGTGCAGCATCGCCCGCAGCTCGGTGAGCGCGGACCGGGCCGCCGCGTTGATCGCGCCGAGCGCGGCGCGGGCCCGCTCCGGGTGCGCGTCGAAGACGTCCTCGGCGGCGGCGGCCTGCACGGCGATGACGGCCACGTGGTGGGCCACCACGTCGTGCAGCTCGCGGGAGATCCGCTCCCGTTCCCGGGTGAGCGCCTCCCGCTCCCGGTCTCGGCGGCGGTGGAACTGGCCGCGCTGCAGCTCGCCGAGGGTCCAGCCGAGGCCCAGCGCGGTCACCGCGAACAGCAGGTCCCGCCACCCCCCGGTGACCAGCTCCCACGGCGTCGGCAGCACCAGCAGCCCCAGCGCGACCAGTGAGAACCGGGGCGGGCGGAGCCGGGCCACGTACGCCAGCGGCACGGTGACCAGGCCGAGCCAGCCGAGCGGGGGGCAGAGCACCTCCAACCCGACGCCGGCGAGGGCGGCCACCGCGAGCGCGTACCCCGGTCGCCGGCGGATCCACAGCAGACAGCTGGCCTGCGCGGCGGCGAGGCCGACCGCGGCGGCGGTCCCGGACGCCGAGTCCGGCGGGGTGCCGGGGGCGAGCACGACGGTCAGGGCGACGGCGAGCATCACGGCGGCGATGCCGCCGTCGAGCAGCAGCAGGAAATGGGAGCGGGGCCGGCAGTTCACGCCCCGGATGCTAGGCGGTGCACCTGCCCGGGTTCATCGGTCGCCAGACGGAGATCTTGGCCGGATCTGGTCCCTGGGAGGGAGGCGCGAACCGGTCCGCGGCGCGATCCGCGGGGGCCCGGTGCGGGCCTAGCGTTCCCGGTGACCGATCCCGCTGATGGAGGTACGCCGCCATGGACACCACGACCACCCCCGCCGTCATCGCCGCCCGTCCGACGCGCCGCCGCGACCGTGCCCTGGCGGTGCTCGCCGCCCCCGCCGCGACCCTGGCGGTGTGGGCCGCCGCCGTTCCCGGGGCCGGGGTGGACCTGGTGGTGCGCAACGGCGGGACCGAGCAGCCCGTGACCGCCGGGGCGGTCGGGGTCAGCACCCTGCTCGCCGGCCTGGCGGGATGGGCGCTGCTGGCCCTGCTGGAGCGGTTCACCGCCCGGGCGCGGGCCGTCTGGACGGGCGCGGCGGCGCTGGTGCTGCTGGTGTCGCTGCTCGGCCCGGTGGGCGGGGGAGTGGGCACGGGGGCGACCCTGACGCTGGTCGCCCTGCACCTGGTGGCCGCCGCCGTGCTCGTCCCGCTGCTGCGGCGCACGGCCCGCGGGTGACGGTGCCGGTCGGGGCTGTCGCCACGGGGGTGGGCAGCCCCGACCCGACCCGCGCACATCCGGCGCGGGCGGCCCAGCCGGCCCGGCGGATGCCCGGGCCGGCGGGTCGGACGGGCCGGGCGGGCTCAGCCCGCCGGGACCGGCTCCGGCAGCGGCTCGCCGGTCTCCAGCAGGCTCTTGAGGCTGGCCAGCAGCTCCGGCCAGCCGCCGCTGCCGTCGAGCTGGCCGCTGACGGCCCGGTGCATCTCGCTGTCCGGCGAGAAGTCGTCGTGGGTCACCGTCAGCCGCACCGCCTCGGCGTGCGGGGTGAGGTCGAAGGTGACCTTCGAGCGGCGCTCGCCGAGCCGGACGGCCAACTCCTCGTCGGACCAGCCGAAGTGCGCGGCGTGCTCGGGCTGGAAGCCGTGCCAGGTGTACGCGAGCCGCCGGTGGGGCTCGGCCTCCAGCACCCGCTGCCCGAGGTCCTTCGGCTCGCTGTCGGGGGAGTCCTGCCAGAGCAGGGGCGAGCCGGGGCGCCAGTCGGAGACCAGGGTGACACCGCCCCAGTAGCGCCGGGTGAACTCGGGCGCGGTGAGCGCCGTCCAGAGCCGCTCCGGTGTGGTGCGGATGTAGGTGGTGTAGACGAACGTCGGGCCTGCCATGGGCTGCCCCTCCAATGCTGTCTGCAGGTCGGCGAGGGCCTGTGCCCGGGCCCGGTCGTACCGGCCGATCCACCGGTCGGCGACGGCGTTGATCGGGGCGGCGTTGAGGTGGTGCAGCTTCTCCCGCCCGCGTCGCGCGGTGGTGACGAGGCCGGCCGCCTCCAGCACCGCGAGGTGCTTGCTCACCGACTGTCGGGTCATGTCGAGCCCGGCGCTCAGCTCGCGCAGGCTCTGTCCGTTGCGGACGTTGAGGCGGTCGAGCAGCCGGCGGCGGCTGGCGTCGGCCAGTGCCCGGAACACCTCGTCCACTCGTCCTCCGTCCGGAACAGGCAACCCCACGGCTGCCTGTTTCGAGAATAAGCAGCCGCGCGGTTGCCTGTCCAGCGTCGCCGCTATGGAGCTAGCCTCCTAGGATGCCCTAGGCACTGTGCGGGTCCGCACGACGGAGAGAGCCCACGCGGGTGGAGCGGGAACGGGCGGCGCTAGGGGAGGAGGCCGGCGCGGCGGGCGGCCACCACGACCTCCAGGCGCGTGTGCGCGCCGAGCTTGCGCATGGCCGAGCGCAGGTAGCTCTTCACCGTCTCGGGGCGCAGCCCGAGCTGCCCGGCCACGTCCGCGTTCGTGCAGCCCAGGGCGACGCAGGCCAGCACGTCGGTCTCCCGCGGTGACAGGGCCACGGCCGCCGGCGGCCCCGGGCGGCGCACCGCGCCGGCGAGCCGGTCGGCGACGGCGTCGAGGCGGTCGCGCAGCTCGGGATCGGCGATCCGGGTCAGCAGGCCGCGCAGCTCGGCGTGCGCCTGGCGGACCTGCTCCCACTCGGCCCGGTCGGGTCCGGACGGGACGGCACGGTCGGCAGGGCGGCCAGCGCCGTCCGGGCGGCGTCCCGGTCCGCGAGGCGGCGTTCCAGGTCCCGCCCGGCGTCCACGGCGGCGGCGACCAGGCGGTCGCCGAGGGGCAGGCGCTGGCGTACGGCGCCGTAGAGGACCGCGCGGACCTCGCGGCGCACCACCACCGGCACGGCGAGCACCGAGCGCAGTCCCTCGACGGAGACCGGGGCGTCGTACTCGTGGCTGATCGAGCGGGCCGCCCGGTAGTCGTCGACCCGCAGCGGCAGCCCGAGGGCGAGCGCCTTGCCGCCGAGGCCGGCGCCGGCGTGGATGGCGAGGCCGCGCAGCGCGGTCGTGCTGGTGCCGGTCAGCTCGGTGATGGTCATCCGGGGCGGGCCGCCCGGCGCGACCAGCCCGCCGAAGGCGACCGGCAGGCCGGTGCGGCGGCGCAGGATCAGCAGGCCGCGCCGGACCTCGTCGGCGTCGTCTCGCGGGTAGAGCGTCACCACCTGGCCACCTCCCGCCGGCCACCCCCGTCCGGGGGTGGTGAGACGTGCGTCACCCGATCGAGGATCAGCGTACTGCGCGCGGCGCCGTCCGCTCCCGGCCGCGCGCCCCGGACAGGAAGGACACCCCATGGCCACCGCCGGCACCCAGGCCTTCCGCGAGGCACGCGACTTCCTGCTCGCGCACCGGACGGACCACGAGACCGCGTACGAGAAGTTCCGCTGGCCCCGGCTGGACGAGTTCAACTGGGCGCTGGACTGGTTCGACGTGCTCGCGGAGGACAACGACGACACCGCGCTGCGGATCGTCGAGGCGGGCGGCGGCGAGGGAAGCTGGTCGTACGCCGAGCTGTCCCGCCGCTCGAACCGGGTGGCGAACTGGCTGCGCGCCCGTGGCGTCCGCGCCGGGGACCGGCTCATCCTCATGCTCGGCAACCAGCTCGAACTCTGGGAGACCATCCTCGCCGCGATCAAGCTGCGCGCGGTGATCATCCCGGCCACGCCGCTGCTCGGCCCCGCGGACCTGGCCGACCGGCTGGCGCGCGGCGCGGCCCGGCACGTGGTGGTCGGCGCGGAGCACGCCGGCAAGTTCGCCGAGGTGGCCGGCGACTACACCCGGATCGCGGTCGGCCCTCCGGTCGACGGGTGGCACGACTACGCCGACGCGTACGGCGCGGACGACGTGTTCATTCCGGACGGGCCGACCCGGGCCGGCGACCCGCTGCTGCTCTACTTCACCTCCGGCACCACGGCCCGGCCGAAGCTGGTGGAGCACACCCACGCCTCGTACCCGGTGGGGCACCTGTCCACCATGTACTGGATCGGGCTGCGCCCCGGCGACGTTCACCTGAACATCTCCTCGCCGGGCTGGGCGAAGCACGCGTGGAGCAACGTGTTCGCGCCGTGGAACGCCGGCGCCACGGTGTTCGTCTACAACTCCGCGCGCTTCGACCCGGCCGGGCTGATGGCCGCCATGGACCGGTGCGGGGTGACCAGCTTCTGCGCGCCGCCGACGGTGTGGCGGATGCTGATCCAGGCCGACCTGACCCAGCTCGCCCGCCCGCCGCGCAGCGTGGTCGGCGCGGGGGAGCCGCTGAACCCCGAGGTGATCGAGCAGGTCGAGGCGGCCTGGCGGGTCACCGTCCGGGACGGGTACGGGCAGACCGAGACCACCGCGCAGATCGGCAACCCGCCCGGCGCGCCGGTGAGGCCGGGCTCGATGGGGCGTCCGCTGCCCGGCTACGTGGTGCGCCTGGTGGACCCGGTCACCGGGGAGGTGGGCGACGACGGGGAGGTCTGCCTGGACCTGGCGCACCGGCCGACCGCGCTCATGGTCGGCTACCACGGCGACGAGGAGTTGACCGCCACCGCGATGCGCGACGGCTGGTACCACACCGGTGACATCGCCTCCCGGGACGCCGACGGCTACCTCACCTACGTGGGGCGCACCGACGATGTGTTCAAGGCGTCGGACTACCGGGTGTCGCCGTTCGAGCTGGAGAGCGTGCTGCTGGAGCACGAGGCGGTGGCCGAGGCGGCCGTGGTGCCGTCGCCGGACCCGGTGCGGCTGGCCGTGCCGAAGGCGTACGTGGTCCTCGCGCCCGGCTGGGCGCCGGGGCCGGAGACCGCGGCGGCGCTGTTCGCGCACTCGCGGGACCGGCTGGCCCCGTACCTGCGGGTGCGGCGGTTGGAGTTCGCCGACCTGCCGAAGACCATCTCCGGCAAGATCCGCCGGATCGAGCTGCGGGCCGCCGAGCGGGAGAAGCACGGTGACGCGGAGGCGCGGCCGGCCGGCGAGTACCGCGAGGAGGACTTCCGATGAGCCTGCCGTCCTACGCGAGCGGGATCTCCGACGCGCCGCTGCTCGGCGACACCATCGGCGCGAACCTGGCCCGCGCCGTGGAGGCGTACCCGGACCGGGAGGCCCTGGTCGACTGCCCGAGCGGCCGGCGCTGGACGTACGCCGAACTGGGCCGCGCGGTGGGTGAGCTGGCCCGCGGCCTGCTGGCGGCGGGGGTGGCCAAGGGAGACCGGGTCGGCATCTGGGCGCCGAACTGCGCGGAGTGGGTCCTCGTGCAGTACGCCACCGCCGCGATCGGCGCGATCATGGTGAACATCAACCCGGCCTACCGGCGGTACGAGCTGGAGTACGTGCTGAACCAGTCGGGGGTGCGCCTGCTGGTCTCCTCGCCCGGCTACCGCAGCAGCGACTACCGGGGGATGGTCGCCGAGGTCCGCGGCGCCTGCCCGGCGCTGGGCACGGTGGTCTTTCTCGGCGAGTCGAGCTGGGACGACCTGGTGGCCGGCGGGGCGGCGGTGCCGGTCGAGCGGCTGGCCGCCCGGGCGGCGGAGCTGAGCTGCGACGACCCGATCAACATCCAGTACACGTCGGGGACCACGGGGTTTCCGAAGGGCGCGACGCTGTCGCACCACAACATCCTCAACAACGGCTACTTCGTGGGCGAGCTGGTCCGCTACACCGAGCGGGACCGGATCTGCCTGCCGGTGCCGTTCTACCACTGCTTCGGCATGGTGATGGGCAACCTGGCGGCCACCAGCCACGGCGCCTGCGTGATCATCCCGGCGCCGACCTTCGACCCCGCCGCGACGCTGCGGGCGGTCGCCGCCGAGCGGGCCACCTCGCTGTACGGGGTGCCGACCATGTTCATCGCCGAGCTGGCCCTGCCGGACTTCGCGGACTACGACCTGTCCAGCCTGCGTACCGGCATCATGGCCGGCTCGCCGTGCCCGGTGGAGGTGATGAAGCGGGTCATCGACGGGATGCACATGGCCGAGGTGGCGATCTGCTACGGCATGACCGAGACGTCGCCGGTGTCCACCCAGACCCGGCACGACGACGACCTGGACCGGCGGACCGCCACGGTGGGGCGGGTGCTGCCGCACGTCGAGGTGAAGGTGGTCGACCCGGCGACCGGGGTGACCGTGCCGCGCGGCGAACCGGGGGAGCTGTGCACCCGGGGCTACTCGGTGATGCTCGGCTACTGGGACGAGCCGGAGAGGACGGCCGAGGCGATCGACCCGGCGCGCTGGATGCACACCGGCGACCTGGCGGTGATGCGCGACGACGGCTACCTGACCATCGTCGGCCGGATCAAGGACATGATCATCCGGGGCGGGGAGAACGTCTACCCGCGCGAGATCGAGGAGTTCCTCTACCGGCACCCGAAGATCTCCGACGTGCAGGTGGTCGGCGTGCCCGACGAGCGCTACGGCGAGGAGATCCTGGCCTGCGTGATCCTGCGCGACGGGCACGACACGCTCACCGTCGAGGAGATCGCCGAGTTCTGCCGGGACCGGCTGGCGCACTACAAGATCCCGCGGCAGGTACGGGTGATGGACGCCTTCCCCATGACGGTCAGCGGCAAGGTGCGCAAGGTCGAGCTGCGCCAGGCGGGCCCCGCCTGACCGTCACTCCCCGCGCGGCCCGGTTCCGGCCCCGATCCTGGGCGTATCGTGAGCGGTCTTCTCGGGAGATCGGCGTGGGGCACCTGTTCGTCAGGCTGGCCGGGCACGGCGCCCGGCTGGTCCCGTACTGGCCGTACCGGTTCGCCGGGTCCGCGGGGTCGTCGACGGTCGAGGTCACCGTCGGCGACGGAGGTGAGCGGCGGGCGGTCGTCGGGCCCGGCGCCGCGTCGGTGCCCCCTCCCTCCCGGCCGGCGGTCACGGTCGGGAGGGAGGAGGCCCGCTATCTGGTCAGGCGACCGGTTCGGGTGCGGCGCCCGCGCCGGTCTCGGTACGGGCTGCGGGGACGAGCCGGCGGTCGCCCGCGTCGGCGTGGTAGTCGTCGGCGGTCGTGCCGTCGGTGCCGTCGGTCACCTTCGCGGCCCGCAGAATCAGCGTGCCCAGCACCGCGACCAGCAGGTTCACCAGTACGGCTACAAAGCCGACGTAGACAGTCCTGGTGGTATCGAAGCCGAATTCTCCGAGGGAGAAGGCTGAGCCCCCGAAATGCTGCCGGCCGTTCGCGCCCGGGATCTGATAGAGCATCCACATGCCCAGGCCCATCCCGGCGACCCAACCGGCGATCAGCGCGCCCCGGTGGAACCAGCGGGTGTAGAGGCCCAGCGCGACGGCGGGCAGCGTCTGCAGAATGATGACCCCCCCGATCAACTGCAGGTCGATGGAGAATTGCGGGTCGAGGAAGACGATGCAGCCAACGGCGCCGACCTTCACCACAAGTGAGGTGATCTTCGAGACGTTCGCCTCCTGGGCCGGGGACGCGTCGCGCCGCAGATATTCCTTGTAGATGTTGCGGGTGAACAGGTTCGCGGCCGCGATCGACATGATCGCCGCCGGTACCAGGGCGCCGATCCCGATCGCGGCGAACGCGATCCCGGCGAACCACCCGGGGAACTGCTGGTCGAACAGCAGCGGCACGATGGTGTTGTTGTCCACCGAGCCCTCCTTGGCGCCTGGCAACGGGGTTACCCCGGCCGCGATCGCCATGTAGCCGAGCAGTGCGATCAGTCCCAGGAGCAGGGTGTACGCGGGCAGCGCTGACATGTTCCGCCTGATCACGTCACGGTTCCGGCTGGCCAGCACGCCGGTCAGGCTATGCGGATAGAGGAACAGCGCCAGGGCCGAGCCAAGTGCCAGGGTGATGTATTGCCACTGGTTGTTCGCGTTGAGCAGGACCCCGTCACCCGGCGCGGGTGAGGCCTGGAACTTCGCGTCCGCCGCGTCGAAGATCTTTCCCCAACCGCCCAACTTGTAGGGCAGGTAGATGACCGTCACGAGGATCACGATGTAGATCAGAGAGTCCTTGACGAAGGCAATCAGCGCGGGCGCCCGCAGGCCGGACTGGTAGGTGTACGCGGCCAGGATGGCGAACGCGATGATGATGGGCAGATGCCGGGCGATGGTGCTTTCGCCGGTCACCCCCATCGTTTTGAGCACCGCCTCGATCCCGACAAGCTGGAGCGCGATGTACGGCATCGTGGCGGCGATGCCGGTGATTGCCACCAGCAGGGCCATCGTCGGCGAGCCGAACCGTGTCCGAACGAAGTCAGCCGGAGTGACGAAGCCGTGCCGATGCGACACCGACCAGAGCCGGACCAGCACGAGGAAGACGATGGGATAGACGATGATTGTGTACGGCACGGCGAAGAACCCCGCCGCACCGGCGCCGAAGAGCAGCGCCGGCACCGCGACGAACGTGTAGGCCGTGTAGAGGTCACCACCGACGAGGAACCAGGTGATCCAGCCGCCGAAACTGCGCCCGCCCAGCCCCCACTCGTCGAGGTGTGCCATGTCCTTCGGCGCTCGCCACCGCGCGGCAACGAACCCCATGGCGCTGACCAGGAGGAAGAGGAAGGTGAAGATGATGATTTCGGTGAGGTTGTCACGCCACATGGCCGCTCACCCCCGCCGCTTCGTCATCTGGTAGACCACCGTCGTGGTGGTGACGCCGAGGATGATGAAGGCCAGTTGTAGCCAGTAGAAGGTCGGAAAACCCAACAGCCGCGGGGCGTCCCAGTTGAACAAGGGCGTGATCAGCGGCACCACGATCGGTACGAACAACAGCCAGTTCCACGTGCTGCTGTCCTTGGCTCTGGCTCTGGCTCTGGCTCTGGCTCTCGGATTCGGCGGCACAGTCTGCTCCTGTTCGTGTCTGCGGGAGGGCATCGGTGCGATGTGCGAGATTCGGACTGGCCGGCGCGGTAGCCGGAGTCAGTGCGGACCGGAGCGCCCGGTACGCCGGTGGGTCAGGTAGGCGCAGACCAGGCACGCTGCGGTGAAGGGGACCCACGCGAGCTGGTACCAGTGGAAGAAGGGCACACCGAAGAGTCGCGGTTCGGCACGGGCGAACACCGGCGTGGCCACCGCGCCCAGGACGGGCAGCGTCAGAGCGACCGCCTGTAGCCACGCCCAGGCGCGGGCGGGTCGTGCGGTTGGCGCCACGACGTCGCCTTTTTCACCTGAGTCCATACGCGTCTCCCCTTCACCTCGACGCTTGATTCTCATGTTTCGGAGTGGTTAACTCTCGATCAACTTCTCTTGCCCTACTGCGTTCCTCCCTGCTGGTTCCCTCACCACCTCAGTTGCGGTCCGAACCCGAAAGGTTTACCCGCATCGGATGTGGACCCCGCCAGCCGCACGGGAGGAACCAGCACATGGCAGAGTTCGCGGTCCGTAGTCACACCGGACGTGGGAAGTGGACGTGACAGCGGCGGTCGCCGCGGTCGTCGTCCTGTCGGCGTCCGTGGTCGCCCTCGTGGCCTTCCGCGGCCGCGGTCGCCGCTCGCTCGCCGAGCGCGACCTGGCCGGCTGGGCCCTGGCCGACCGCGGCCACGGGCATCTGATGACGTGGTGCGTCCTGGGCGGCACGATCTACACCGCATACACGTTCCTGGCCGTTCCCGGGCTGGTGTTCGGCTCCGGCGGTGTCGGCTTCTACGCTCTGACGTACACGGTCGTGGTGTACGTGTTCGCCTTCATGGTCCTGCCACGACTGGCCGGCATCGCGCGCACCCACGGCTACGTGACGGGGGCCGACTTCATCCGCGGCAGGTACGGCAGCCCGGGACTGGCGCTCGCGGTGGCGATCACCGGGATTCTGGCCACGATGCCGTACATCGCCCTGCAGTTGCTGGGCATACGGGCGGTGCTCAGCGTGCTCGGGGTCGAGTCCGACGGTGTGGTGGGTGACCTGGTGCTCACCGTCGTGTTCGCGGTACTCGCCGTGTCGACCTACCGGCACGGGCTGCGTGCGCCCAGTGCCGTCTCCATCGCGAAGGCGATCCTGGTCACGGCGTCCGCCGTGTCGATCGCGGCGCTCGTGTGGACCCGGATCGGTTCACCGGGCGAGCTGTTCGCCGCGGCGGAGCAGACAATCACCGCGCGGGACAGCCGATTGAGCGTCGTGCTGGACCCGGCGCTGGGGCCCGCGTACGTGTCGTTGGCACTGGGGTCGGCTCTGGCGCTGTTCGCGTTTCCGCACGTGCTGATGGTCGCGTTCTCGGCCCGCACCGACGACGTCGTTCGGCGGTCGACGGTGACGCTGCTCGGCTGGACCGGCCTGCTCGGGCTGTTCGCCGTGTTCGGCGTGGCCGCGCTGGCCTCGAACCTCGTGCCCCCTCCGGGTCGGGCCGACCTCGCCGTACCGATGCTGGTGCACGAGCTGGCACCGGCATGGCTGGCCGGGGCCGTGCTGGGCGGCCTGGTGGTGGCGGCGCTGGTACCGGCTGCCGTCATGTCGATCGGAGCTTCCGCCCTGTTCGCCCGCAACGTGTATGTGGAGTACGTCAACCCGACCGCCACCGCGGAGCAGGAGACCAGGGTGGCCCGGGTCGTGTCGCTGCTCGTGAAGCTCGGCGCCCTGGGCTTCGCCATGGGCCTGCACGATCAGAACGCCATCAACCTTCACCTGCTGGGCGCGGTGTGGGTCCTGCAGACGTTGCCCCCTCTCGTCCTCGGCCTCGCACCCCGGGCACCGCACCGGTTCGCTCTGCTGAGCGGCTGGTTCGTCGGGATGATCGCGGGCACCGCGATGGTCGCCCACGGCGGCTTCTCACCGACGGTGCTGGTGTCCCTCGGGCCGGTCCACACGCAGCTGTACGCGGGGCTGCTCGGGCTCGCGGTCAACCTCGTCGTCGTCGGCATGGCCGAGTTGCTGCTGCGCCGATGGGGGCCCGGCCGGGGTCTCGATCGGACGGTTGACCGACGAAATACGCGGACGCTGCCGGCCACCAGTTCGCCCTCGGTGCCGTCATGAACCTCGACCGAGCGCAGCGCCGCGGCACTGTGGATCGCCGCGACCAGCTTGCGCAATCCGAGATCGTCGGCCCTGACCCCGACGGCTCGCTGGCGAAGGGACCCGGCCTCGATCTCCGCGATGTGGAACGCGAAGCTGCGATGGTCGCCCTTTTCGACGGACTGCACGCCCAACTCGTCCGACTTGCCTTCCTGCTCGGCGCCGACCACGACGCCGAGGACCTGGTCTCGGAGGCGTTCTGCGAGCTGCATCGACGCTGGTACCGGCTGCGTGATCCGGCGGCGGCACCGCAGTACCTGAGGTCGATCGTCTGTAACCTGACTCGTATGCACATCCGGCATCTGCAGGTGCGTCGCAGCCATGCCGGCGACGAGCTGCCTGCGGGCCGGTCCGGCGTCGTGGACTCGGCGGAATCGTCCGTGCTGCTCCGAGAGGATCAGCGGGCGGTCGTGGTGGCGCTACGGCAACTGCCGGTGCGCCAGCGCGAAGCGCTGGTGCTGCGCTACTGGCTGGATCTGAAGGAAGCCGACATCGCCGGCGCCATGGGCATCAGCACCGGTGCCGTGAAGTCACACATCTTCCGGGGCATGGGCGCCCTGGCGGCGCTCATGGGCGCGTCCCGATGACCATCGACGAGACCGAGACCCGGCTCCGGGACACCCTCCAGGTGCTGGCGACCACCGCCGTCACCTCCCCGGATGCATACGCCAACGCCCGCGGCAAGTGGCAGCGGCGGGAGCGGCGCCGGCGGCTGCTCACCATCGTCCTGGCACTGCTGCTGGTCGGCCTGGCCGATGTGGTCGGGCTCTGGGCACTCAGCAATCACCACCACACGAAGCCGACGCCGTACGACAAGCCCGTGGCCCCTGGCAACGAGGTCCGGCTCGACAGCGTCGTGATCATTCCCTGACCTGGGTTGGTGACCGGGGCAGCCCGTCGCGGGCCGGCGGCGCGCGGAAGGGCGAGCGCCGCTGAGATCGCGAGCGCTCGCCCTTCGCCTCGTGGCAGGTGTCAGGCCATCTTGCCGGACAGTTCCCAGGCCGCGTCGACGAGCCGGTCGACGTCCTGGCTCTGGTGGAACAGGTGCGTGGAGATGCGGACGGGACGATGCGACTGGGCCGATCCGATGACCGGGAAGTCGCTGTTCCGGATCGTGATTCCGTACTCGTCGTGCATCCGCGCGACGAACGCGGCCGACTTCTCCGCGTTGAGCACATCGGTCGGATTGCGGAAGGGGTTGAACGACGTCAGGGCGCAGACCAGGCGCGGGTCGTCCTTCGGGGAGTACAACGATCGGACCCCCCACCGCTCGACGACGAGTTCCTTGAGGTACGACGACAGGCCGACGACGTGGTTCTCGATGCGCTGTCGTCCGATGCGGTCCCACACCCCGCAGACGGTCCTGACTCCTTCGGTCAGGGCAATGCTGCCGTTGCCGACGGACTGGAGGTAGCTGCCGATGTTGTAACTCGCCGTGTCGGTCGACGAGCGGGGCGGCACGCCGCCTTCCTGCGGGTAGCTGCTGGACACGACCGGCCAGAACTCGGGCAGGGGGTTCGGGTTGTACTGGGACAGGACCTTGTTGCGGATGTACAGCACGCCGGTCCCGCCCGGGCCGCACTGCCACTTCGCGGCGGAGCCGGCAAGGAAGTCCACGCCGAGCTCGTGGAAGCTGTAGTTCATCATCCCGGGGATGTGCGCCCCGTCCACGACGCTGATCAGTCCGTGGTCCTGCGCGAGCTTGGCCAGCATCCGGATCGGCAGCATCGTCCCGGTCTTGTACGTCGGGGCGGAGAACAGCAGAACCTTGGTCCGGGCGGTGATCGCCTGCCGGAACAGCTCCACGTAGTCCTCGGCCCGCTGGTCGTTGCCCACGGGCAGGGCGACCTTGCGGATGACGACGCCGTGCCGATCCCGGGCCAGGGCCATCGGGACGAGCCCGCCGCCGTGCTCGTGATTGGTCGTCAGGATCTCGTCACCCGCGCGCAGGTTCAGCCCGGCGATGATCTTCGACATGCCGTCACTGGTGTTGTGCGAGATCACGAGCTCGTCCACGTCGCAGCCGTACCCCCGGGCCGCGACGGCCCGGATGTCGGCGAAGTCGCTGTAGGCGGAGAGGGCGTCACGGGCGACGTCCCGATTCGTCTTGTCCAGAGTGTCAAGGACCTCGCGGGGTGGGGAGCCGACTGTCCCCACGTTCATGAAGAGGACCTTCTTGTCGAGGGTGAACAGCTTCTCGACCTGGCGCCAGAAGTTCGCGTCGTTCGCGAGCGGCAACGACGACGACCCGGCAGCGGTCAGCGGGGCTGCCGCCGCGGGAGAGGCGGCGGCGAAGTTCAACCCGGCCGCACCCGCGACGACGGCGCCCGCGCCGGCGCCCATGAACTGGAGAATGCCTCGACGCGAAACGCCCTTGGGCGCCGTGTCCCCAGGGACTGGGGCCTTGTTGTTCAGCACAGTGTGTCCCCCTTCTTGGTGAAGTCAGCGCACCGCGATTGCGGAGATCTCGACCTTGGCGTCCTGCGGCACCCGCGCCACCTGGACGGTGGCCCGGGCCGGCGGCTTACTGCCGAAGAATTCGGCGTACGCGGTGTTGAAGCGGGCGAACTCGTTGAGGTCTGCCACATAGACCGTGGTGCTGACGATGTTGTCCAGGGTCATTCCACCGGCCCGCAGCACCGCATCCAGGTTCCTCAGGACCTGGCGCGTCTGGTCCTCGATGGACGCACCCGCCAGGAGCTTGTTCGTGACCGGGTCGATGGGAAGCTGGCCGGACAGGTAAAGGGTGTCTCCCACAGCTATGGCCTGGGAGTACGGACCTATCGCGGCCGGGGCGTCCGGCGAGGTCACCACCCGGTGACGCTTGCCACCGTTCTTCTGCTCGCTGGCATTGGCGGCCGGTTCGTGTCCTGTGATGACGGCACCGGCTGTGCCAGCCAGCGCGCAGGCGAGAACTGCGGCAACCAGGCGAGTCCGTCGAAATCCGACAATGGAAATTCTAGGAGACACGCGTCTCTCCGCTCGTCGTGGATGTCTGCCGACTTCCGCAGGCCTGCGAGGTTGTCGTCATCCGTAAGTTGCCGCCCACGCGCGTACGGTTTACCGCCTGGAGCTATTTGTTTGGCCGCGATGTCGGCGCCGGCAGTGCGGTGACGGGCATGATCAACGCTGGAGAGCCGGGCATAGCGGCGATGGGAAGGTGCCCGCCACCTCGGTGAGCCGGAGTGGATCCTGGAGGATTACCGGGCTACCACCCTGACGGTCACTGCGCCTGACCGCGCCCGAGCCGTGCGGCCACCCGCTCGTGCAGTGCCGCCAGCGCCGGGCTGACCGTCGCGGTCAGCGGCGTCGGGTCGGCCAGCCGGCGGGCCGGCTCCGGTAGCCAGGCGAGATCGGCGTCGAAGCGGGCACGGGCGGCGCGAACCGCCTCGGCCGGGTCGGTGGGGTCGAGCAGGCGGCCACCGCGCATGACCGGCACCAGCAGCGGCTCCCGGTCGCCCGGTGGTGGCTCGTCGCGCAGCCCCACCACATCGCCCGCCCCGCCGGTGGGATCACGGAAGACCTGCTTGGCGGCGGGCAGCGTGGCCTTGCCCGGGGACAGCTTCAGCACCGGCCGGTCGCCGTAGGCGACCAGCTTGTAGGCGCTGTCCAGCGACGGCGCGTCGTACGAGACGCCCATCCTGGTGCCCACGCCGTACCCGTCGATGGGTGCGCCCTGCGCCACGAGGCCCGCGATGACATCCTCGTCGAGGCTGCCGCTGGCGATGATCGTGGCCTGCCGCAGCCCGGCGGCGTCCAGGATCGCCCGGGCCTGCCGGGCCAGCGCCCCGAGGTCCCCGGAGTCGAGCCGCACGCCGACCGGGCCGGTCAACCCGAGTTCGGTGACGACGTCGACGGCGGCCCGGACTCCCGCCGGCGTGTCGTAGGTGTCGACCAGGAAGATCGGGTTGGTCGGGAAGTCGGCGGCGAACGCACGGAACGCCGCACGCTCGTCGGGGAACGCCTCCACGTACGAGTGGGCCATCGTCCCGGACGGGGCGAGCCCGTACCGCATGGCGGCCTCGACGTCGCTGGTCGCGGCGAAGCCGGCGATGGCCGACGCCCGCGCCACCCCGGCGCCGGCCTCGATGCCGTGGGTGCGGCGGAACGCGAAGTCGATCAGCTGCGCGCCGGCGGCGGCGAGCCGGCAGCGGGCCGCCTTGGTGGCCACCGTGGTGTGGAACGTGATCAGGTTCAGCACGGCGGTCTCCACCAGCTGCGCCTCCGCGATCGGCGCGGTGACCTCCAGCAGCGGCTCGTCGGCGAAGACCACGCGACCCTCCGGCACGGCCCACACGTCCCCGGTGAACCGCAGCCCGGCCAGCGCCGTCAGGGCCGGCTGGTCGAACCCGACGACGTCGCGCAGGTAGCCCAGCGCGGCGTCGTCGAAGACGAAGCTCTCCAGGAACGCCAGGGCCTCGGCCAGCCCCGCGGCGACCAGGAAGCCGCGCCGGTGCGGCAGCCGGCGGACGAAGAGGCTGAACGTGGCGTGCTCCGTCATGTCCCGGCGCAGGTAGCTGGCCGCCATCCGCAGCTCGTACAGGTCGGTCCGCAGTCCCGTCATGCCACCTCCTCCGCCACGCCCCCACTGTGATCCATCCGGTGGCGAGGCGTACCGGAAACGGGAGATCCGCCGCGGGCGGTGGCCGCCGGCGGCTCAGCGGGGGCCGACGGCCCGCCAGAACTGCCGGGGCGCGTAGCCCTCGCGGCGCAGCCAGTGCTCGGTGTAGACGATCCGCTCCGCCGGCACCACCACGAGCGGCCCGGACGGCGGCTCGTCCAGCGGCCGGGACCGCTCCACGTGGTCGGACTGCCACCGGTACGCCGGCCAGTGGTGGTCGAAATCCGCGTCACCGGGGTGCAGCACCCGGGCCCGGCCGAAGACCTGCGCGCCACGGCTGCTGGCCTGGCCGATCAGGGGCGCGAAGATCCCGACCGAGACACGCGGGTCGGCGGCGAGGTTGCGCATCTTCGGCGAGTCGGCGACGGCCGTGAACATCAGGGTGAAGTCCAGGTGGAAGTAGCGCACCGGGGTGGCCAGCGGGCCGTCCGGGCCGGTGGTGGCCAGCACGCACATGTTCTGCGTGGAGAACAGGTGGAGGATGCGCTCCTCCAGCCGGCTCCGGTCGAGGCGGGCGGTGGGGGAGGGGCCGGCGAGCCAGGGGTTCGTGACGGGCATGGGTGATCTTCTCATGCCCGGCGACCGGGCCGGCGCTGCGCCGTTGCCGGAGTTGATCGCTTCGCGTAGCGTCGTCGACCGTGAACACCGGACTGGCGCCACGCCACGCACGGATCGGCGACCCGGTGGACGGCTGATCGCCGGGCGGGTGCGGAGCAGGCACCCCCTCGGTCCGGCACGCGGGCCTCCACGCGCCTTCGCGCGACAGGTCCCGTCCAGTGCCGAACAACAGCGAGGTCAGCCGAATGACAGTCACGTTCAACCACACCATCATCGCCGCCAAGGACCGCGAGGAGTCGGCCCGATTCTTCCGGGAGCTGCTGGAACTTCCCGAAGCCCCGTCCTGGGGCGTGTTCACCAACATCCAGCTCGACGGTGGCGTGCTGCTCCAGTTCGCCGAGCCGCCGGTGGAGATCCAGATGCAGCACTACGCCTTCCTGGTCGACGAGGATCTGTTCGACCGGGCGTATCGGCGGCTGTGTGACCGCGGCATCACCCACTGGGCCGATCCGCAGATGCGCCGTGCCGGCGAGACCAACAATGAGCACGGTGGTCGCGGTGTCTACTTCAAGGATCCCGCGGGCCACGCGATCGAGTTGATCACCCGCCCGTACCTGTAGCCGGGATGCTCACCGGCCGGGCCGACCGGGAACCACCTCGGCCCGGCCGGTGGGTTCGCTCGCCGCACGGGGGCGGCAGCCGGATCGCCGGGGCCCCCTGACGGGCACAGTGGACGCTAGGGTCTGGGTCCATGCGGTATCGACTCCTGGGCAACACCGGCCTGCGCGTGTCCGAGCTGTTCCTCGGAGCGATGACCTTCGGCGAGCAGGGTGGCGTGGGCGCGCCGCTGGACGAGTGCCGCCGGATGCTCGACCGGTACGCCGACGCGGGCGGCAATGTGGTGGACACGGCGATCAACTACCGCGCGGGCGCCAGCGAGGAGTTCCTCGGCGAGCTGCTGACCGGCCGCCGGGACCGGTTCGTGCTGGCCACGAAATACACCGTCTCCCGCGACAGCGGTGACCCCAATGCCGCCGGCAACCACCGCAAGAACCTGGTGCTGTCGCTGGAGACCAGCCTGCGGCGGCTGCGTACCGACTACATCGACCTGTACTGGGTGCATCTGTGGGACCGGCACACCCCGGTCGAGGAGACCATGCGGGCACTCGACGACGCGGTCCGCGCCGGCAAGATCCTCTACGTCGGCATCTCCGACACCCCGGCCTGGGTGGTGTCGCGGGCCAACGTGCTGGCCGAGTGGCGCGGGTGGACGCCGTTCGCCGGGCTCCAGGTGCCCTACAGCCTGCTCAACCGGGACGCCGAGCGGGAGCTGCTGCCGATGGCCGAGGCGAGCGGGATGACCGTGGCGGCGTGGAGCCCGCTCGCCGGTGGCATCCTCTCCGGCAAGTACACGCGGCGCGAGGCGGCCGACAGCGCTCGCCTGGCCACCGCCACCCTCACCGAGCGCGACCACGCGGCGGCCCGCGCCGTCCAGGAGGTCGCCGACGAGCTCGGCGCCACCCCGTCGCAGGTCGCCCTGGCCTGGCTACGCGCCCGCTCACGCGCCGTGCACCCGATCGTCGGCGCACGCTCCGTCGAGCAGCTCACCGACAATCTCGGGGTGCTCGACGTCGACCTTCCCGACGAGGCGGTCCGGCGACTCACCGCCACCACCGAGATCGAGCTGGGCTTCCCCGCCGACTTCATCGGGCAGACCAGCGGCTGGGTCTTCGGCGATGCCGGCGATCGGGTCGACGGCCGCCGGTGACCGGGGCGGGACGCGCGGAAACCCGGTTCGGGTAGCACTCGACCCCTGGTAGGTTCGCTCGCCGTGACGGGGACGGCGGGGGATCGGCTCGACGGGCGGTTCGCCCGGCTCTGGACGGCCAGCACCATGTCGGCGCTGGGCAGCGGCATGGCCACCGTGGCCGCCCCGCTCTACGTGGCCTCGCAGACCGACGACCCGTTGACCGTGTCGGCCGGCGCCGCGGTGGCGTGGCTGCCCTGGTTGCTGTTCGCGCTGCCCGGCGGGGTGCTGGTGGACCGGGTGGACCGGCGCCGGCTCATGGTGGTCATCGACTGGGTGCGGGTGGCCGTGCTGGCCGTGCTGGCGGCCGCGCTGGTCACCGACCGGGCCGGGGTGCCGCTGCTCTACGCGGTGCTGTTCGTGGTCAACACCGGCGAGGTGGTGTTCCGCACCGCGGCCCAGGCGGTCGTGCCGGCCGTGGTGCCCCGGTCCCGGCTGGAGCGGGCCAACGGCTGGCTGGGCGGGGGCACCCAGATCATGCAGAACATGGTCGCCGGGCCGCTCGGCGGCTTCCTCTTCGTGCTGGCCGCGGCGATCCCGTTCGCCGTGAACGCCGGCACGTACGCCCTCAGCGCCGTCCTCGTCGGGCTGCTCGCCGGGTCGTACCGGGGCGCGCCGGGTGCGGGCGGGCGCCGCTCGGTCCGCGCGGAGGTCGCCGAGGGGTTCCGCTGGCTGTTGTCCCAGCGGCTGCTGCGCACCATGGCCCTGTTGATCGGGCTGCTGAACGTCACGCTGACCGCCGCCCTCGCGGTGCTGGTGCTGCTCGCCACCGACCGGCTCGGCCTCGGCTCGGTCGGCTACGGGGCGCTGTTCACCTGCATGGCCGTGGGCGGGCTGCTCGGGTCGGCGGTCGGCGACCGGCTGATCGCCACCATCACCGCCACCTGGACCGTGCGGGTGGGCCTGCTCATCGAGGCCGGCCTGCACCTGGCCCTGGCCGCCTCGCGCAGCGCCGTGGTGGTCGGGGTGGCGCTGTTCGCCTTCGGGGTGCACAGCGCGTTGTGGAACATCGTCGCGAACTCGCTGCGCCAGCGGCTCACCCCGCCCGCGCTGATGGGCCGGGTGGGCAGCACCACCCTGTTCGTCGCGGCGGGTGGCAACTGCGTCGGGGCGCTGCTCGGCGGGGTGCTCGCCGACCGGTTCGGGATCACCGCGCCCTACTGGGTGGGGCTCGTGGTGGCCGTCGCGGTGATCGGTATGACCTGGCGGGTGTTCGACCGGGCCACCGTTGCCGCCGCGTACGCCGACCCGGCCCCGGACGGCCGGGACACCCCGGCGACGGTCGCCTGAGCGGGCCTCAGGGCACCGGCAGGGTCACGCCCTGAGCGGCCGCCTGGTGCGCCAGTTCGATCAGCTCGACCACCCCGACCGAGTCCATCGGGTCCACCGGCAGCGGGGCGCCGTCCCGCAGCGCCGCCGCCAGTTGCGCGTAGAAGTCCTGATAGCGGCCCGCCTCGGTGGGCACCGCCCGCAGTTCGCCGTCGGCGCCGAGCCGGCCGTACCGGTCGGGGTCGACCTCGCCCCAGCCGGGCGTGCCGGGCCGGCCGCCGTCGCGCAGCGCCGCCTCCTGCGGGTCCAGGCCGTACGTCGTGTAGGCGGCGCGGTCGCCGAGCACCCGGAAGCGCGGGCCGAGCTGGGCGGTCACGGCGCTCATCCACAGGTGGGAGCGGACCCCGCCGGCGTGGGTGAGCGCGACGAACGCGTCGTCGTCCACCTCGGCGCCCGGCCGGCGCCGGTCCACCTCGGCGTAGACCCGCTGCACCGGGCCGAACAGCCGCACCGCCTGGTCCACCAGGTGGGCGCCGAGGTCGAACAGGGCGCCGCCGGCCTCGCCGGGCGCGGCGCTCTCCCGCCAGCCGGGCTTGATGGCCGGCCGCCACCGCTCGAACCGGGACTCGAAGCGGGCCACCCGGCCCAGCTCGCCGGCCTCGACCAGCCGGCGCACGGTCAGGAAGTCGCCGTCCCAGCGGCGGTTCTGGAACGCGGTCAGCGGCACGCCGGCGGCGGCCGCCTCCGCGACCAGCGCGCGCCCCTCGGCGGCGGTCGGCGCGAGCGGCTTGTCGACCACCACCGGCAGCCCGGCCGCCACGGCCGCCCGGGCCATCGGCACGTGCTGCCGGTTCGGCGTGGCCACCACGACGAGGTCGAACGTGTCGGCGGCCCGCCAGAGCTGGTCGGCGTCGTCGAGCACCCGGGCGTCCGGGTGCTCGGCGTGGACCTGCGCGCGGCGCTCCGGGTCCCGGGTGACCACCGCGTGCAGCCGTAGGCCGGGCGTGGCGGCGACCAGGGGGGCGTGGAACACCCGCCCGGCGATCCCGTATCCCAGCAACCCCACCCGCAGCGGCGCCTGCGCCATGCCGTCCCCCGTCCTCGATGATCCCCTGCGAATCTACGCGGCGCGCCGGGCCCGGGACGGCGGGTCCCGGGCGGCGGCCCACCCGGGGGTGTGGCAGCGTGGGCGGGTGCATCCCATCCCGGTCGAGGTCGACGTCGCGCTGGTCGGCGGTGGTGGCGCCGCCTCCCTGGTGCTGGCCGCCCTGGACCGGCACGGCGTGACCGGCCTGCGGGTCGCCGTCGTCGACCCGGTACGCAAGCGCGGCCAGGACCGCACCTGGGCGTTCTGGGGCGCCCCGGGCGGCGACCTCGACCCGCTGCTGAGCGCGAGCTGGTCGGAGGTCGACGTGGTCACGCCCGCCGGCCGCCGCGTCCTGCCGCTCACCCCGCTGCGGTACGCCATGCTCCGCTCCGCCCCGGTCTACGACCGGGCTGCCGCGGCCGAGCGGCGGCTGGGCGCGGTGCGGATCGGCGCGCCGGCCGGCGTGCTGGCCGACGACGGTCACCGGGTGACCGTCCACGACCCGGAGGGGCGGCCCCTGGTCCGCGCCGGCTGGGTGCTGGACTCCCGGCCCCGCCCGCCGGCCCGGCCCGGGCGGACGAGCTGGTTGCAGCACTTCCGCGGCTGGTGGCTGGCGGCCGACCGGGCCACTTTCGACCCGGGCCGGGCGGTGCTCATGGACTTCCGCACCCCGCAGCCCGCCCGGGGCGTCTCCTTCGGCTACGTGCTGCCGGTCGACGACCGGTACGCCCTGGTCGAGTACACCGAGTTCGGCCCGGCCGTGCTCACCGACGCGGGCTACGACGCGGCGCTGCGCGGGTACGCCGGCCTGCTCGGCCTGGACCTGTCCGGGCTGCGGGTGCGGGAGGTGGAGAACGGGGTGATCCCGATGACCGACGGCCCGTTCGTGCCCCGCCCGTCGCCGCGGGTGGTCCGGCTCGGCACCGCGGGTGGCGCCACCCGCCCGTCCACCGGGTTCACGTTCTCCGCGATGCTCCGGCAGGCCGAGCAGGTGGCCCGGGCCCTGGCGGCGGGCCGGCCGCCGGTGCCGGCGCCCGCCTATCCCGGGCGGCACCGGTGGATGGACGCGGTGGCGCTGCGTGCCCTGGACCGGGGGCACCTCGGCGGGGTGGCGTTCTTCGAGCGGCTGTTCGACCGGAACCCGCCGGAGCGGGTGCTGCGCTTCCTCGACGGGGTCACCTCGCCGGCCGAGGACCTGGCGGTGATGCGGTCCAGCCCGCTGCTGCCGATGACCGGCGCGGTGCTCGGCGACGCGGCCGGCCGGCTGCGCGCCCGGTGGGGCCGCGGCCCGGCCCCGGCCCCCGTGCCGGAGGCCGGGCCGCGCGCCGCCGGTCAGGCCGGTTCGTAGCGGGCGATCACGACGCCCGTGGTGGTGGTGACGCTGTCGGTCGACCGCAACGCGCCGGGCTCGTCGCCGGGTCGAACAGCCGCGGATTCGACAGCGGTCAGCGGCCGAGTTCCGCGGCGACGCGGTCGCGGACCAGCACCCGCAGCCGCTCCATCGGGTCGCCGTCACCGGCGCCGAGCCGGTTGCGCACCGCCGCCACGGTCAACCCCAGTTCCGGGTACGCGAACGCCAGGCTGCCGCCGCTGCCGGCCGTGCCGAACGACCCGTCGGCGTCGACCGCGTAGCCAAGGCCGAACGTCGCCTCCTGCCCGAACACCCACTCCTCGGCGCGCACCGCCACGGCGGAGACCTCCCGGAGCCGTTCCGGCGAGATCAGCCGCACCCCGTCGACCGGGCCGAGCAGCGCCGCGTACATCCGGGCGACCGCGCGGGCGGACATCGTGCCGACCGCCGGCACGTCGGCGCGGAGCACCTCGGGGCGGCTGCCGGTCGTGGCGTCCGGGCGTACGTGCGGCGGGGCCACCGCGTCGAAGTTCGGCAGGTTCGCGCCCGCCCAGGTCATGAGGGCGGCCAGGCCGGCGTCCTCCAGCCGGGCCAGGCGGGGGAGGTCGGTCTCCGGCACGCCGAGGAACAGCTCGCCGGTCACGCCGAGCGGCCCGGCCACCTCCTCGGCCAGCACCTGCGAGACGGGCTTGCCGGTGACCCGCCGGACCACCTCGCCGACCAGCCAGCCCCACGTCCAGGCGTGGTACGCCAGCCGCTCGCCGGGCGCCCAGAGCGGCTCGGCGTCGGCGAGCAGCCCGCACATCCCGTCCCAGTCGGTGAAGTCCGCCGGGGTGATGTCGGCGGGCAGGGTCGGCAGCCCGGCCGTGTGGGTGAGGGCGTGCCGCAGCGTGATGCCGTCCTTGCCGTGCCGCGCGAATTCCGGCCACACCTCGGCGATGCGCAGGTCGTAGTCGAGCCGCCCCCGCTCGGCGAGCACGTGCACGACGGTGGCGGTGAGCCCCTTACCGGTGGACACGGCGTGCACCGGTGTGTCGGCGGTCATGGGCCGGCCGGTGGTGGTGTCGGCCAGCCCGGCCTGCTCCTCGACGATCGGCGCGCCCGCCACGTACGCGGCCACCTGCACCCCGGTCTCCCGCCCGGAGGTGACCAGCTCGTCGACTGCCGCGCGTACCTCGGCCCGCAGGCCGTCCCAGCGTCCGTCCATGATCAGCGACCCTGCCAGACCGTGTCGCCGGTGTCCCGCGGTTTTCCGTCACCGGCCGGCCGCGGGCGGGTCGGGTGGTCCCGCGCCGGGGCGTACCGGGTAGGTTGCCGGCATGGTGGAGGCGGCGACCGGCGGGGTCGTGGAGATCTGGACCGACGGGGCGTGCAGCGGCAACCCGGGCCCCGGCGGGTGGGGCGTCCTGCTGCGCTGGGGCGGGCACGAGCGGGAGCTGTGCGGCGGCGAGGCCACCCCGACCACCAACAACCGGATGGAGTTGATGGCCGCGATCCGGGCGCTGGAGAGCCTCACCCGCCCGGTCACCGTGCGGCTGCACACCGACAGCACGTACGTGCGCAACGGCATCACCGGCTGGCTGGCCTCCTGGAAGCGCAACGGCTGGCTGACCGCCGCGAAGCAGCCGGTGAAGAACGCCGACCTGTGGCAGCGGCTGGAGGCGGCCTGCGCCCGGCACGACGTGACCTGGCTCTGGGTGAAGGGCCACAACGGGCACCCGGAGAACGAGCGCGCCGACGCGCTGGCCAACCGGGGGATGACCGAGGCGCGCGCGGCGGCGGTGGCCGCTCGCTGAGCCGGGTGGGTTGTGTCGACCCCGGTCGATGGGTAACGTAGCGGATCGGTACCGTCACGGACAGTCGCCCTCCCGGAGGTCCGCGTGACCGTTGCTCCCCTCACCGACCTGCCGCTCTGGCCACCGACCAACCTCGACCGTGATCCGCTCGTCCCGCTCGACGCGGGGGAGCGGCGGCGGTTCGCCGGTCCGGTCACCCGGGTCCGGCTCCCCACCGACGCCACGGCCTGGCTGGTGACCCGGCACGCCGACGTCAAGCAGATGCTGCGCCACCCCGGCTTCAGCGCCGACCTGACCCGTCCCGGCTTCCCCCTGCTGCGCCGGATCGCGCCCGGCGCGTTCGGCGACCGCCGGGGCGGGTTCATCCGGATGGATGGCGCCGAGCACGCCCGGCTGCGCCGGATGCTCACCGCCGAATTCATGATCAGGAACGTGCGGCGGATCGAGCCGCTGATCCGGCAGACGGTCGACCGGGCACTGGACGACCTGCACGCCGCCGGCCCGCCCGCCGACCTGGTCACGCACGTCGCCCTGCCGGTGCCGTCGATGGTGATCTGCCACCTGCTCGGCGTCCCCTACGCCGACCACGAGTTCTTCCAGGAGCGCAGCCGCACGCTCATCGACCGGGACGCCCCGCCCGAACGGGTCCAGCGGCACGTGCGGGAGCTGCGCGACTACCTGCACCGGTTGGTCGAGGCGAAGGTGGCCGCCGGGGAGCGCGCCGACGACCTGCTCAGCCGGCTGGCCCGGGACCGGGTCGACACCGGCGAGCTGGCCGTCGACGAACTGGTCGGCATGGCGGTGCTGCTGCTCATCGCCGGCCACGAGACGACCGCCAACATGATCGGCCTGAGCATCCTGCTGCTGTTGCGCCACCCCGCCCGGTACGCCGCGCTGCGTGACGACGCCGGGCACGCCGAGGGAATGGTCGACGAGCTGCTGCGCTACCTCAGCATCGTGCGCACCGGCCTGCCCCGCCTCGCCACCGAGGACGTCGAGATCGGCGGGCGGCTGATCCGGGCCGGGGAGGGGGCCATCGCGGTGCTGTCCCTGGCCAACCGGGATCGGACCGCCTTCGACCAACCGGACGAGTTCGACCCCTACCGGGCGGCGCAGCAGCACGTCGCGTTCGGCTTCGGGGTGCACCAGTGCATCGGCCAGCCCCTCGCCCGCGCGGAGCTGCGGATCGCGCTGGTGGAGCTGGCCCGCCGGTTCCCCCGGCTGCGGCCGGCCGTCACCGCCGGGCGGCTGCCGACCCGGGACAGCTCGGTCGTCTACGGCCTCGACGCGCTGCCGGTGACCTGGTGAGCGGGGCCGTGCGGGTCCGGGTGGACCGGGACCGCTGCTGCGGGGCCGGCAACTGCGTGGTGACCGTGCCGGAGGTGTTCGACCAGGACGACGCGGACGGTCTCGTGCTGCTGCGCCGGGCCGAGCCGCCCGCCGACACGGCCGACCGGGTGCGGCTCGCCGTGGAGCTCTGCCCGGCCGGGGCGATCACCGTGGCGCCCCGGCCGGTGCCGGAGCGCTCCTCGACACCGTGAGGCGCCGGGCCGCTCACCGCTCGGGCCGGCCCTCCTCGATCTCCTCCGGCTCGTTCGCCGGGTCGGTGGTGCCGGAGACGTCGGCCACGTCGTAGCCGGCCCGGCTGATCTCCCGGGCGGAGCGGCGATCCTCGGCCGGCAGGTCGGCGAAGTCGTCGCCGGTGTCGTCGGTGCTGCGCATCGACTCGCCCGGCGGGCGCAGCGACGCCTCGTACGCGGTCGCGCCGTCGGGCTCGTCGGTGGCGGCGCGACCGAAGGACTCTTCACTGGTCATGTGGCACTTCTGCCCATCCCGGGCGGGGACAAACGCTCACCGGGCCGCGTCCGGGTGCGTCGGCATCGAGGAGCCGCCGGAGCTGCTGCCGGAGGACCCACCGGCCACGCCGGAACCGTCGTCCTCGGTCACCACGTCCGGTTTCGGCGCACCCGGCTCCGGCGCGGGCACGTCGGTGTCCGCTTCCACCTGGACCAGTTGGGCCTGGCCGGCCTCGTCCTCGGCGTGCGCCGGGTCGACCGGCTGCCTGCTCTGCCGTGTCTCGTATTTCACCGGCCGTGTCTCAGGTTTCACCGGTCCGCCTCCCGTCCGTCGCGCGGTGACGCGGCCTACCCGGCGCGCTCGCGGCGAAACCCCGGCCGTCCCAGCGAGGTTGGCGAGGTCAGCGGCGGCGTCGCCCGGTCGGACGCCCGCCCGCCGACCGCCCACCGGACGGCCGGGTGCCGACGGGCGACCCGACCGGGGTGACCGTCAGGGACCAGTGCGCCGGGCGGCGCAGGCCGCGCGGCAGGACCGTGCGGTGGTCGCCGCGGGCCGCGTCGAGCTGGGACTGGTGCACGAACAGGCAGTCGCCGAGGTCGGCCCCGCGCAGGTCCGCGCCGCGCAGGTCCGCCCCGGTCAGGTCGGCCGCGCCGAGGTCCACCCCGCGCAGGTCGGCGCCGATGAGGCACGCGCCGCGCAGGTTCGCCCCGGCCAGGTCGGCCCGGCGCAGGTCCACGCCGATCAGCGCGGCGCCGCGCCGGTCCACGCCGGCCCGGCCGGCCCGCGCCTGCTCACCGGCCCGGGACAGCAGCCGGTTGACCCGGTCCCGCTGCGCGTCGACGTCGACGGCGAGCAGCTCCTCCGGGGTGCCGTCGGTGAGCCGTCCGGTCTCGGTGAGGGCGGCGGCCAGCTCGTCCCGCAGCGGCCCGGCCGGGGTCAGCGCCAGCGCCTCGGTCAGATACCAGAGCAGCTCGTGCAGGGGTCGCATGACCGCGAAGGTGTCGAACATCCGCCGTGCGGTCGCCGGGTCGGCCCGCCAGTCGCGGCCGCCGAAGGTGCCCTGCGCGACGTGCTGACCCGCGCCGAAGCAGTCGAAGACGGTGCAGCCGGGGAAGCCGCGCTGCCGCAGGTCCCGGTGGATGCCGCAGCGGGAGTCGGCGCGCAGGTTCGGGCAGGGCTGCCCGGCGGGCTTGTCGAGGGCGAAGTCGGCGGAGGCGGCGAACGCCGGCGCGACGCAGCAGATCCCGAAGCAGCGCGCGCAGTCGGCGCGCAACTCGCGGGCGCCGCCCGCCGCCCGCCGGTCCACTGCCTCCGACATCCCGCCCGGCCTCCCGCCACCGTCGGGCGCGCCCCTCGCGCCCACCGCCATTCTCCGCCGGGTCCGCCCGGACCGGCCGGCGGGGCGCGGCGGTGTGACGGACCCGGGGGCCGGCGCCCGCGCGGGGCGGGCGCCGGCCCTCCAGCTCAGAAGTCGAACAGCGCGTCGGTGCCGCGGTGCAGCTCGCACCGGTTGTCGAAGGTCCGGGTGTACGCGACCGGCCGGTCCTGCCAGAAGCCCACGGCCCGGGCGGTGACCGGTGCGTACTCGCGGGTGCAGGGGCCGGGCCGCACGTCGAGCGCGTCGAGGTGGCCGTTGACGCGGGCGACGAGCCGGCACGCGGTCGCCGGGTCGGGGTGCAGCCCGCCCGCGGGGCCGCAGACCAGCAGCGTGGCGCGCGGGTCGTCGCCGCCGCCCTCGACGGTGAGCTGCAGCGCCGAGGGGGTCTCCGGGCCGGGGCGCGGCGCCGCGCCGGCCGCCGCCGGTGCGGCCGTCGCGGCGAGGCCGCCGAGCGCGGCGGCCAGGGCCAGGGTCGCGGTACGTCGGGCGAAGGGCATGGGTCGTCCTTCCGTCGGGGCCCCGGGTCGGGGCCGGGCGTCGGCCGGGCGTCGTGCGACCGGGCCGACGAGAACCCTAGGTGGACGGTGTGAACGCGAAGCGTCACGAAGTGTTACACCTCCCGGCCTCCATGGACGGCGGGTGTGACATCGGCGCCGGGAAATGTCCGATCGGTTGACAACCGGGACCGGACCCTGCGGAAAAGCATTGCCGAACTGTCGCGCGAATGGCCGAACGGATGACAACCGAAGTCGGCCGTTATTGCGACGAGGCTTTCCGTAAACCGTATCGTTGTCGATTCCTGACAACCGATCCGGCCGTTACCGTAACGATTCAAAGTGCTGATCCGAAGCGGTTTACCGTCGAATGGCAGGACGTTTCTCGTCGCCGTCGGGAGGACTCCTCATGAGTGACCTGTCCCACCCACCGTCGTTGACCGCGCCCGGCGAACCGGCCGCGCCGGACCCCGCCGTCAACGCCACCGTCCCGCCCGGCGCCGCCCGCCGGGAGATCGTCGGCCGATCGCCCAACCAGCTCGCCTGGCTGCGTCTCAAGCGCGACCGCACGGCCCGGGTCAGCGCCCTGACGCTGGCCGTCGCCGGCCTCGTGGCGCTCGGCGCGCCGCTGCTCGGCCGGCTCACCGGAATCGACCCCACCGACAAGTTCGTCGGCCGGCTCAACGATTTCGGAATGCCGATCGGCTACGCCGGCGGCATCAGCGCCGACCACTGGCTCGGGCTCGAACCCGGCAGCGGGCGGGACATCCTGCTCCAGTTGGTGTACGGCCTGCGCACGTCATTGTTCATTGCCTTCGCCTCGGCCCTGCTGGCGTCGTTCATCGGGGTCGCGGTCGGCGTGCTGGCCGGTTGGGCACGGGGCTGGCTGGACAGCGCGGTCAACTGGTTGATCGACCTCACCCTGGCGTTTCCGTTCCTCATTTTCGCCCTCGCCGTGATCCCGATCCTCCAGGACCGCTTCTACACCGAACGGGAGGCGCCGCCGCCGGCCTTCCGGGTCGCCCTGATCATCGCCACCTTCGGCCTGTTCAGCTGGACCTACACCGCGCGGCTGGTCCGCGGCCAGGTGATCTCGCTGCGCGAGCGGGAGTTCGTCGAGGCCGCCCGGGCCGCCGGCGCCGGCACCGGGCACCTGCTGTTCCGGCAACTGCTGCCGAACATCTGGGCGCCGATCCTGGTCACCGTCTCGCTCAACGTGCCGCAGTTCATCGCCATCGAGGCGGCGCTGGCCTTCGTCAACATCGGCGTCACCGAACCCACGCCCGACCTCGGCCGCATGATCTACAACAGCATCGGCTACGTCGCGAGCGACCCCTGGTACACCCTGTTCCCCGGGTTGACGATCTTCCTGCTGGTCCTGGCGTTCAACCTCCTCGGTGACGCGCTGCGCGACTCGCTGGATCCCCGGTCCACCCGGTAACCCCACGGCCATCGACACGCCCGGCCGGCGGGGGCCGCCGGGCGGGAAGGGAGCACACCCGTGCGTACACGAACCCGGACACTGACCGGTGTCCTGGCCGCGGCGGCGCTCGTCGCCGCCGGTTGCAGCCCCACCACGGACGGCGGAGGCGGCAGCGACGAGAAGGCGAAGACCCAGACCGGCTCGATCTCCTACGAGGCGGCCGACAACCAGGGGCCGGCGAAGGCGGTCGACGGCGCCAAGGCCGGCGGCACGCTCACCGTCATGCAGAACACCGACTTCGAGCACCTCGACCCGGCCCGCAACTACGTCAACACGCAGCAGGTGACCGGCGGGCTGCTCTACCGGGCGCTCAACGGCTACAAGGAGGACGGCAGCGGCAAGCTGCTGCTCGTCGGCGACCTGGCCACGAACCCCGGCAAGGACGTCAACAACGACTGCAAGGTCTGGGAGTTCACCCTGCGCGACGGGGTGAAGTACGAGGACGGCTCCGCGGTGACCAGCAAGGACGTCGCGTACGGCCTCGCCCGCTCGTTCGCCGCGAACCTCAACGAGGGACCGCACTACATCCAGCAGTGGCTCTACCCGGAGGGCGCGTACAACGCCACCTACTCGGGGCCGTACGACGGTGGCAAGGCGACGCCGGACGGCGTCGAGACGCCCGACGACCGGACCATCCGGTTCACCTTCCCGCAGCCGCACTGCGACCTGCCGTACGCGGCCGCGCTGCCCACCACGGCTCCGGTGCCGGCCGCCAAGGACACCCGGGCCAACTACGACCTCCGGCCGTTCTCGTCCGGCCCGTACAAGGTGAAGTCGTACGAGCGGGACGTGGCGCTGGAGCTGGAGCGCAACCCCAACTGGGACCCGAAGAGCGACCCGATCCGCAACGCGTACCCGGACGCCATCCGGGTCACCTTCGGCCTGGAGCAGGCGCAGATCGCCGAGCGGCTGGTCGCCGACGCCCCGGCCGACCAGGCGGCGCTGAGCTGGACCGACGTGCCGCCGGCCGTGCTGCCCCGGACCACCGCCGCCGGGGTGGCCGAACGGGTGGTCAAGGGCCCGACCCAGTACACCTGGGTGCTCAGCATCAACACCCAGCGGGTCACCGACCTGACCGTCCGCCGCGCGCTGAACTACGCCGTGGACAAGGACGCGGCGCTGAAGGCGATCGGCGGGCAGGCCGCCGGCAGCCCGGCCACCACGCTGATGTCGCCGACCACCGCCGGCTGGCAGAAGTACGACGTGTTCAACGCCCCGGTCACCGGGGACAGGGCGAAGGTCACCGAGCTGCTGGCCGGGAAGAAGCCGAAGCTGGTGCTCGCCCACTCCAACACCGAGCTGCGCACCCAGCAGGCCGAGGCGATCCGGAAGAACCTCACCGACATGGGCTTCGACATCGTCATGAAGCCCATCGACAGCACCAGCTACTACGACGAGATCGGCCGCAAGAACAATCCGTACGACCTCTACCTCAGCGGCTGGGGCTCGGACTGGCCGACCGGCTCCACCATCATCCCGCCGGTCTACGACGGCCGGGAGATCGTCGACGAGGGCAACAACAACGTCTCGTACCTCAACGAGGCGTCGGTCAGCGCGGAGGTCGACCGGGTGCGCAACCTGCCCGCCGCCCAGCAGGACGCCGCCTGGATGGCCCTGGACGAGAAGATCATGCGGGAGTACGCCCCGGTCGTGCCCTGCTACTACGACGCCACCTACGAGCTGCACGGCTCGAAGGTCGGCAACGCGTTCCTCAGCGACGCCTTCGGCATCATCTCGCTCAACGGCATCCACGTGAAGCAGTGACCGTCCGTGGGGGCGGTCCACTCCGGACCGCCCCCACCTGTCCACCGGGGGAGGTGCTCCCGTGCTCCGATTCGTCGTCCGGCGGCTGCTCGTCGCCGCGGTGACCCTCGCCGTGATCAGCCTCGTCACCTTCGGTCTCTTCTTCGCGGTGCCGAGCAGCCCGGCCAAGGTGATGTGCGGCAAGAACTGCACCGCCGCGGACATCGCCCAGGTCGAGCGGCGGCTCGGCATCGACCAGCCGCTGCCACGCCAGTACACCGAATTCGTCAAGGGCGTCTTCGTCGGCCGCACGTACGGCGAGGGGGACTTCCGCCAGGACTGCCCGGCGCCCTGCCTGGGCTATTCGTTCCGCAACAACCAGCCGGTCACCCGCATCATCGTCCAGCGCGCCCCGGTGACCTTCAGCATCGTCCTCGGCGGCGCGGTGCTGTGGCTGACCCTGGGCGTCTCGCTGGGCATGGTGTCGGCGTTGCGCCGGGGCTCGGCGCTGGACCGGGCCGCCATCGGGGTCACCCTTGCCGGGGCGTCCATGCAGGTCTACTTCTTCGGCCTGATCCTGCTCTACCTGCTGGTCTACGCCACGGGCCTGCTGCCATTCCCCAGCTACACCCCGCTCACCGAGAACCCGGCCCGCTGGGCGGTGGGGCTGCTGCTGCCCTGGATGACGCTGGGCTTCCTCAACTCGGCGCTCTACGCCCGGCTGGCCCGGGCCCAGATGCTGGAGACCCTGTCGGAGGACTTCGTCCGGACCGCCCGGGCGAAGGGGCTCTCCGCGCGGCAGGTGCACACCCGGCACGCGTTGCGTGCCGCGGTCACGCCGATCGTCACGATCGCCGGCCTGGACGTCGGCACCAGCCTCGGCGGCACCTTCATCACCGAGACGATCTTCGGCCTCCAGGGGCTGGGCAAGGCCACCGTGGAGGCGGTGCAGTTCCTCAACCTGCCGGTGGTCATGGCGACCGTGCTGCTGGCGGCGGTGTTCATCGTGGTCGCCAACATCGTGGTCGACGTGCTCTACGCGGTCATCGATCCGCGGGTCCGGCTGAGTTGACGGGAGGTATCGACATGGTGGAGCTTCCGGCGCCGCGCCCGGGCGGTGGGCCCTACCTGCGGGTGAGCGACCTGCGGGTGCGGTTCGACACGGAGGACGGCGTGGTTCGCGCGGTGGACGGGATGTCGTTCTCGGTGGAGCGCGGTCGCACGCTGGGCATCGTGGGGGAGTCGGGTTCGGGGAAGAGCGTCACGTCGCTGGCGATCCTGGGTCTGCACAACACGAAGCGGGCCACCATTTCGGGGGAGATCTCGGTGGGTGGTCGTCAGTTGGTCGGGTTGCCGGAGGAGGAGGTGCGGCGGCTGCGGGGCCGGGACATGGCGATGATCTTCCAGGATCCGTTGTCGGCGCTGCATCCGTACTACATGGTCGGCAGGCAGATCGCGGAGGCGTATCGGGTGCATCATCCGCGGGCGGGGAAGCGGGAGGCGCGCACCCGGGCGGTGGACATGTTGGGCCGGGTGGGGATCCCGCAGCCGGGGAAGCGGTTCGATCAGTATCCGCATGAGTTCTCCGGGGGTATGCGGCAGCGGGCGATGATCGCGATGGCGTTGGTGAACGACCCGGATTTGTTGATCGCTGACGAGCCGACCACGGCGTTGGATGTGACGGTGCAGGCGCAGATCCTGGATCTGCTCAGTGATCTTCAGGATGAGTTCCGGTCGGCGATCATCCTGATCACGCATGACCTGGGTGTGGTCAGCCAGGTGGCCGATGACGTCCTGGTCATGTACGGGGGGCGGGCGGTCGAGCACGGCAGTGTGGAGCAGGTGTTGCGGCGGCCGCAGCATCCGTACACGTGGGGGTTGTTGTCGAGCGTGCCGTCGTTGCACGGTGACGCGGACGCGGACCTGGTGCCGATCAAGGGCAACCCGCCGTCGTTGATCAACCTGCCGTCGGGGTGCGCATTCCATCCGCGCTGCCGGTACGCCGGCCGTAACGGCGACCGCTCCCGCACCGAGGTGCCCGACCTGCTTCCGGCGACCGAGCGCGGGCACCTGGTCGCCTGCCACCTGCCGGAGGCCGCCCGGCAGCGCCTCTACCGTGACGAGATCGCGCACGTGGGGGTGGCCCGATGACCCAACCGCTGCTCAAGGTCCGCGGTCTCGCCAAGCACTTCCCGGTGCGCGGCGGTTTCCGCGCCGGCAGCCTGGTCCGGGCCGTCGACGGTGTGGACTTCGACGTGCGGCCGGGGGAGACCCTCGGCCTGGTCGGGGAGTCCGGCTGCGGGAAGACCACCACGGGTCGGATGCTGGTGCGGCTGCTGGAGCCGACCTCCGGCACCATCGAGTTCGCCGGGCGGGACATCACCCACGCCCGGCGGGGTGCGTTGCGGCCGCTGCGGCAGGACCTGCAGATCATCTTCCAGGACCCCTACGCCTCGCTGAACCCCCGGCACACCGTCGGGCGGATCGTGGCCATGCCGTTGCAGGTCAACCGGATCAACCCGCCGGGCGGCATCCGCAAGCGCGTGCAGGAACTGCTGGAACTGGTCGGGTTGAACCCGGAGCACTACAACCGCTACCCGCACGAGTTCTCCGGCGGGCAGCGCCAGCGCATCGGCATCGCCCGCGCCCTCGCGCTGCGCCCGAAGCTCATCGTCGCCGACGAACCCGTCTCGGCCCTGGACGTCTCCATCCAGGCCCAGGTCATCAACCTGCTGCGCGACCTGCAACGCGACCTCGACCTGGCGTTCGTCTTCATCGCCCACGACCTCGCCGTGGTGCGGCACTTCTGCCACCGCGTCGCCGTCATGTACCTCGGCAAGATCGTCGAGATCGGTGACCGCGACGACATCTACCAACGGCCGCAGCACCCCTACACCAGGGCCCTGCTGTCGGCCATCCCCGACGTCACCGCGCTCGGGCCGGCCGGGCGGATCCGCCTCACCGGCGATGTGCCCACCCCACTCAACCCACCGTCGGGCTGCCGCTTCCGCACCCGCTGCTGGAAAGCCCAGGAACGCTGCGCCACCGAGGAACCCGCCCTCGTCAGCCGGGACGGCGGCAACCAGGCCACCGCCTGCCACTACCCCGAGAGGGGAGCACTGTCCGAGACCAGGGAGGCTGTGCCGGGCTGACCACCCCTCAGACCGACCGCCACGAATCGTCGGGCAACGACGACGCCTGCGGACCCATCATCAACATCCCCCCGTCCACCGGCCAGGACGCCCCGGTGACATAGGCGGCGCCGGGCGAGGCGAGCAGGGCAACGACCGCCGCCACCTCCCGGGCGTCCCCGGGCCGCCCCACCGGCACCCCCGGGCGTTCCTGGGTGAACGGGTCCACGTCCTCCTGGCCGGTCATCGGGGTGGCGATCTCACCGGGCGCCACCGCGTTGACGGTGATCCCGTCCGCCGCCAACTCCTGCGCCATCACCTTGGTGAGCAGGCCCAGCCCGCCCTTCGCCGCGCAGTACGCCGACGAGCCGACCCGCGGGGCGTGCTCGTGCACGCTGGTGATGCTGATGATCCGGCCGCCCCGGCCGGCTGCCCGCATCCGCCGGGCCGCCCGCTGGGAGCAGAGGAACGGCCCGTCCAGGTCCACGGCGAGCACCTCCCGCCACTGCTCCCAGGCCACGTCGACGAACGGCGTGGCCAGCCCGGTGCCGGCGTTGTTGACAAGCACGCCGAGCCCGCCGAGCCGGTCGGCCAGCTCGTCGACGGCCGCGGCGCCCTCGGGCAGCCGGGTCAGGTCCATCTCGGCCACCTCGCAGCGGCGGCCGACGGCGCGTACCTCGGCGGCGGTGCGCTCGGCGCCGTCCGGGTCGCCGTACCAGGTGATGCCGATGTCGAAGCCGGCCTCGGCGAGCGCCACGGCGCACGCCTTGCCGATGCCGGAGTCCGCGCCGGTCACGACGGCGATCCTGTCGTATTCCTCGTATCGCTGGGGCATGCTGGCGCACTACCCGGATCGGGCGGGCTGAATCAGACGGGGTGTAACCGCTCGCGACCGGGGTAGCCGGGCCGGATGGACCTGGTCGAGGAGTCGCCGTACCGGTTCCGGATCGACCGGCACGAGCCGATGCGGGTGCCGGGCGTGGTCTTCGCCTCCCGCGCGCTGCTGCCGGACGCCGGGGCGGACAAGTCGCTGGAGCAGGTGGCGAACGTGGCCACCCTGCCCGGCATCGTGGGCGCCTCCTACGCCATGCCGGACGTGCACTGGGGCTACGGCTTCCCGATCGGCGGGGTCGCCGCCACCGACGTCGAGGACGGGGGAGTGGTCTCGCCCGGCGGGGTCGGCTTCGACATCTCCTGCGGGGTACGGCTGCTCACCGCCGACCTGGACCGGGCCGCGCTGCGCCCCCGGCTGGACGCCGTCATGGACGGGCTGAGCGAGTCCACCCCCCGCGGCATGGGCAAGGGCGCCGTGTGGCACCTGACCGACCGGGCCGAGCTCGACGCGGTGCTCCGCGGCGGCTCCCGGTACGCCGTCGAGCGCGGCTTCGGCGTCCAGCGGGACCTGGACCGCTGCGAGGACCAGGGGGCGGTGGGCGACGCGAACCCGGCCCAGGTGAGCGAGCGGGCGGTGGAGCGCGGCGCCCGCCAGGTCGGCAGCCTCGGCTCCGGTAACCACTTCCTGGAGGTGCAGGCGGTGGAGGAGGTCTACGACGAGGCCGTGGCGGAGGCCTTCGGGCTGCGCGCCGGCCAGGTCTGCGTCATGATCCACTGCGGGTCGCGGGGGCTGGGCCACCAGATCTGCACGGACTACGTCCGGGAGATGGAGAAGGTGATGCCCCGGCACGGCATCCACGTGCCCGACCGGCAGCTGGCCTGCGCGCCGGTCTCGTCCCACGAGGGCCGGGCCTACCTCGGGGCGATGGCCGCCGCGGCCAACTACGCCCGGGCCAACCGGCAGCTGCTCGCCCACGCCGCCCGGCAGGTGTTCGCCCGGGTCACCGGCTGCGACCTCGACCTGGTGTACGACATCTCGCACAACCTCGCCAAGATCGAGACGCACGACGTGGACGGGGCGCGGCGCCCGCTCTGCGTGCACCGCAAGGGCGCCACCCGGGCCCTCCCGCCGGGACACCCCGAGCTGCCCGACGACCTGCGCCCGGCCGGGCAGCCGGTCCTCATCCCCGGCTCCATGGGCACCGGCTCGTACGTGCTCACCGGCGTGGCCGGCTCGCCGGCCTGGGCGTCCACCTGCCACGGGGCGGGCCGGGTGCAGAGCCGCAAGCAGGCCACCCGGGCGGTCGCCGGGCACGACCCGCGCCGCGAGCTGGAGGCGCAGGACATCGCGGTGCGGGGCGCCAGCCGGCGCGGGCTGGCCGAGGAGATGCCGGCCGCGTACAAGGACGTCACCGCCGTGGTGGCGGCGGCCGAGGGGGCCGGCCTGTGCCGGAAGGTGGCGCGGCTCGTGCCGCTCGGCGTGGTGAAGGGCTGAGCCCGCTCACACGTCCAGCGTCACCGCGCAGCGCCAGCCGGCGGGCTCCGCCGCGAAGCGCAGCTCGTGCAGGGACACCGCCTTGGGAACCGCGCCCACCAGCTCCACCGCGTCGGTGCCGGTGGTCCGCCAGCGCACCGCCAGGCCGCCGTCGTCGGCCGTACGCACCTCGGTCTCCAGCGGCAGCTCGTCCGCCGTCTCCAGCCGGAAGATCACCTCGTCGAGGACGCCGACCAGCAGGTCCGCGTCGGCGCCCGGCGGCACCCGGAACCCGGTCTCCCCGTCGGCGACCGCCCCCGTGGTGTCCACGAAGGTGTCCACCAGCGCGGTGACCGCCTCGGCCACGCAGCCCTCCCGGTCCGGCGCCCACGCCTCGATGCGGACGTCGGCGGTGTGCGGGATGTTCCGGTGCCCGCGGGCCGGTCGTCGCTCCATGCCCCGATCATGCCGCCGCCCGCCCGGCGTCCCACCGGTTTCGACGACCTCCTGAGGACCGACGACCCGGACCACCCGGCGGCGGCACGCCGCCACGCGGGCGGCTAGCGGCCGGCGGCGGCCGCGCCGGTCCGCTCGGACACCACGAAGTCGGGCGCCCCGGCGGTGAGCACCGCCGTCCGGGTCGGCGCCGCCCAGTCCGCGGCCAGCGCGGCGGCCAGCTCCGCGAGCATCCGGGGCACGACCCGGGGCCCGTCGTCGTGCATCGCCTCGATCACCACCAGCACCTCGGCGGTCTCCGCGCGCACCGCCGACGCGCCGCTCTGCCGGTGCGTCCAGCGCCGGGAGTGCGCCCGGCCGGCCGCGTCGGCGAAGATCAGCTCATCCGGCTCCGGATGCTCCTCGTCCCCGCCGAGGGTCCGGTAGACCTCCGTGCCGAGAGCCGGGCGCACGGTCAGGTCCCCGGAGATCCGGGCGAGATCCAGCACGGCCACCGGCACGGCGTAGCCGAGGGAGAGGGCGTTGCCCAGGTCGACCAGCGGGTGCAGCCGGGGCAGCGTCCCCTCGCGGCGGAACCGGCGCAGCAGCGACTCGGCGGCGCACCGGTAGCGGGTCGGGGGCGAACCCGCCCGGGCGAAGGCCCGCCGCCAGGCCTGGATCTCCGGGAAGCCACCTTCCGTGCCGCCGGCGAGGCGGGCCCGGGCGGTGTCGGCGTACCGGGCGAGCCGCGGCGTGACGTCGACGTCGGGGGTGATGCCGGTGGCGTGCAGGACGCCGCAGGTCAGTTCGGGAAAGGTCGACCAGACCTGCGGGGAGTGCCGGAAGCGCACGGGAAACTCCTATCGGGCGGTGAGGGCCAGGCCGAGGCCCAGGGCGAGGAAACTGCCGGCGAAGCCGTGCCGCAGCAGCGCGGTGAGCCGGGGCCGGGCCAGCACGCGGCGGCGCAGGGCGCCGGCCAGCAGCGCGTACCCGGCGAAGACCACCAGGGTGGCCGCCATGAACACCGCGCCGCAGGCCAGCATCCGGACCGGCGCGTCCAGCGCGTCCGGCGGGACGAACTGCGGCAGGAACGCCACGAAGAAGACGGTCACCTTGGGGTTGAGCAGGTTCATCAGCACCCCGTCGCGGAACAGCTGGCCGGCCGGGCGGGGCGGGCGGTGCTCGTCCACCGGCAATGGGCCGCGATCGCGCAGCGCCGCCCACGCCATCCAGAGCAGGTACGCCACGCCCAGCCAGGTCACCACCCGGAACGCCGGGGTGCCGGCGCGGAGCAGGGCCGCCAGCCCGGTCACCGCGGCGACCAGGTGCGGCACGAGGCTGAGGGTGCAGCCCGCGGCGGCCACCAGGCCGGCCCGGCGGCCGGCGGAGAGACCGGTGGCGAGGGTGTAGACGACCCCGGTGCCCGGGGTGATCACCACGACGAGCGTGGTCAGCAGAAAGGCGATGCTCACGAGGTCCAGCCTGGGCCCATAATGGTCGGATGGACAGGGCCAAACAGTCGACGGTCGAGGGGTCCATAACGCCCGGTGCCGACTTCCTCCAGCTCGACGTCGGCGAGGCCCCGCCGGGCGGGCGTGCCGACTGGCTGGCCGCCCGGCTGCGGGCCGCGATCGCCGACGGTCGGGTGCCGGTGGGCGCCCGGCTGCCGGCCAGCCGGGTGCTCGCCGCCGAGCTGGGCGTGTCCCGGGGCGTGGTGACCGAGGCGTACCAGCGGCTGACCGAGGACGGGCACGTGGTCGGGCGGGGCCGGGCCGGCACCGTCGTGGTGGCCACGCCGGCCGCCGTGGTCACCCGGGCGCCGGCGCCACGCCGCCCGCCGGAGGTGTTCGCCGCGCGGCCGGACACCACGGTCTTCGACGCGCTGCGCAACGCTCCGGCGGAGCTGGACCTGACGCCCGGCGTACCCGATCTGGCGGCCTTTCCCCGCGCGGCCTGGCTGCGCGCGGAACGCGCCGTGCTGCACCGCCTGGCGCCCGCCGCCTTCGGGTACGGCGACCCGACCGGCACCCCCGCGCTGCGGCTCGCCGTCGCCACCTGGCTGGCCCGCAACCGCGGCATCCGGGTGGACCCGGCCGAGGTGGTGGTCGTGGCCGGGGTGTCCCAGGCGCTCGGCCTGCTCGCCCAGGTGCTGCACACCCACGGGGTGCACACGGTGGCCGTGGAGGATCCCGGCTCGCTCGGCGTACGCCAGCACCTGAACAACTGGCGGCTGGACACCCCGCCGGTGCCGGTCGACGCCGACGGCCTGCGGGTCGACCGGCTGGAGTCCAGCGGTGCCCCGGCCGTCATGCTCACGCCGGCGCACCAGTTCCCGACGGGGGTGGTGCTCGACGGCGACCGGCGCCGCCGGCTGCTGCGCTGGGCGCGGCGCGGCGGGCTGGTCATCGAGGACGACTACGACGCCGAGCACCGCTACGACCGCCCGCCGGTGCCGGCGCTGCGCGGGATGCTGCCGGACCAGGTCTGCTACACCGGCAGCGTGTCCAAGCTGCTCGCCCCGGCGCTGCGGATCGGCTGGGTTCTGATGCCGGCACGCTGGCACGCCGACCTGGTGGCGGCCAAGCGGATGGCCGACCTCGGCAACGCCGCCCTGCCGCAGCTGGTGCTGGCCGAGCTGATGGACTCCGGCGCGCTGGAACGCCACCTGCGGCTGCTGCGCCGCCGGCACGTCCGCCGCCGGGACGCGATGATCCGGGCGGTCCGGGAGCACCTGCCCGGCGCGGTGGTGCACGGCGCCGCCGCCGGCCTGCACCTGCTGGTCACCCTGCCCGGCGAGGTCGACGACACGGCGCTGGCCGCGGCGGCCCTGCGCCGGGGCGTCAAGGTGCAGCCGCTGTCCTGGCACGGCCAGCGCCCGCAACCACCCGGCCTCGTCCTCGGCTACGCCGCCAATCCGCCCTCGGACATCGACCGCGCCCTGACCACGCTGGGCGCCGTCCTCCGCGGCCTGCGCTGACCCGCCTGCCTGCCCCGTCGACCGGGATCGGGCCCGCGAGCAGATCGATCCGAGACGTACACCTTGGGCGGGCACGCGTTCCGGCCCGCGGCCGCGGGGTAAGGAGTGGTGAGGCAGGCGGTCATGACGGCGGGGGAGGGCAGCGGGATGGTGCTGGAGCGGGCGCCCGCGATGCCGGATGTGGACGGTCGGCCGCGGGCGGTGCTCGGCCGCTACGCCACGGCCGCCGTGCTGGTGCGCCTGGCCGACGAGGGCGCCCGGGTGGCCCTGGTGCTGCTGGCGATCGAGCGGACCGGCAGCGCGGCGTACGGAGGGCTGCTGGTGGCGGCGCTCATGGTGCCGCACGTGGTGGCCGGCCCGGTGGTCGGCGCGGTCGCCGACGCGGTGCGCCGGCGCCGCCTGTTCTACACCTTCGCCCTGCTCGGGTACGGTGGGGCGCTGGTCGCCGCCGTGGCGTCGGCGGCCACGTCCCGGCCGCTGTCGATCGCCCTCGTCGTGCTGGCCGGGTGCCTCGCGCCGATCATGCTGGGCGGGATGACGAGCCTGCTGGGCGACCTCGTCCCGGACCGGCTGGACACCGCGTTCGGCATCGACGCCACGTCGTACAACCTGGCGGGCATCGCCGGTCCGGCCATCGCGGCGGTCGTCGCCGGGGCGGCGGGCGCCACCGCGGCGACAGTGGTGCTGGCCGCGCTCGTGGCCGTGGGCGGCCTCATGCTGTGGACGCTGCCGATCCGCGACCGCGCGGCGCGCGCACGCCGCGACGCGGGGCCCGGCCGGCGCGACCCGCTGGGCGGGGTGCCGCTGCTGTGGCGGCGGCCCCGGCTCGGCGCGGTGACCCTGGCCAGCAGCCTCGGGCAGCTCGGCGTCGGCGCCCTGCCGGTGGTCGCGGCGCTGCTCGCCGGCCGGTTCCAGCACACCTCGTACACCGGGCTGTTCCTGGCGGCCGCGTCGGTCGGCGGGCTGGTCGGCTCGTTGTGGTCCGCGCGCCATCCGATCCGCTCGCACCCGCCCGAGCGGGTGGTCCTGGTCAGCGTGCTCGCCATGGCGGTGCCGTTCGCGCTGGTGCCGCTCGTGCCGTCGGTGTGGGCCACGCTGCCGCTGTTCGCCGCCGTCGGGATGCTGAACGGCCCGCTGTTCTGCGCGGTGCTCGCGGTGCGGGAGCGGGAGGCGCCGCCGGAGGCACGCACCCAGGTGTTCACCGTCGGCGCCGGCCTGAAGTGCGGCGCGGCCGCCGCCGGCGCGGCACTCGCCGGTGCCCTCACCGGCTCGGGGGTCGGCCTGCTGCTGCTCGGCGTGGCCGCCTGCCAGGCCCTCGGCGCTGCGGCGGGCGCCGCCGTCCTGCGTCGGGCGGGCCGCCCGTAGCGCGCGGTCAGGCCGGTGGCCGGTGGTAGAGGGCGGCCAGGGCGGTGGCGGTCTCCGCCAGCCGGTCGCGCAGCGCGGCGGGGGAGAGGACCTCCACCTCGGCGCCGAGCCGCAGCAGGTCGCCGTGCGCGTGGGTGAGCGACTCGATGGGTACGACGGCCCGCACCCAACCCTCCGCGTCGGGCGGCCCGGCGCCGGCGTCCACCGCCCCGACCACCGCGTCGCTGGCGATCTCGCGCAGCCGCGCCCGGCCGGCGGGCGAGAGCCGGATGGTCGCCTCGTCCTGGTGCAGCCCGGCCCGGAAGGCGGCCACGTGTGCCCGCCACCAGGCCGGCAGGTCGAACTCCGGCCGGTCGAACGGCTCGTCCAGCGGGGTCAGGTTGAGGATCTGGTTGACCCGGTAGGTCGCCGGCTCGGCCCGGTCCGGGCGGGCGGCCACCACGTACCAGCGGCCGCCCTTGAGCACCAGCCCGTACGGTTCGAGGACCCGGCTGACCTCGCCGCTCCAGCTCCGGTAGCGGACCCGGACCCGGTGCTCCCGCCACACCGCCTCGGCCGCGGCGGCCAGGTACGGCGACGAATCGCCGTCGGAGTACCAGCCGGGGGTGTCCAGGTGGAAGCGTTGCTCGAGCCGGGCGGCCCGGTCGGCGAGCGGCGGCGGCAGCGCGGCGCGCAGCTTCAGTTGCAGGGTGGCCACCACCGACTCGTAGCCCAGTTCGGCGGCCGGCCCGGGCAGCCCGGCGAAGAGCAGCCGGTCGGCCTCCTCGGCGGTGAGCCCGGTCAGCCGGGTCCGCCAGCCGTCCACGAGCCGGTAGCCGCCGGCGTGCCCGGCCTCGCCGTAGAGCGGGATGCCGGCGGCGTGCAGCGATTCCACGTCCCGGTAGACGGTGCGGACGGAGACCTCCAGCCGGCGGGCCAGCTCGGCGGCGGTCAGCCGGCCGTGGGCCTGGAGCAGCAGCAGGAGGGACAGGAGACGACTGGCCCGCATTCCACTGACACTAGCTGTCAGGGGAGGGGGCCTACCGTCCCGGTATGGCTTTCCAGAACAAGGAACTGACCGTGCCGGGGACCGTCGAGGTCGCGGGCCGGCACGTCAAGCGCTACCACATCGACCAACCGGACCGCCGCCTCGAACCGGAGGTGGTCGAGGCCGCGTACGCGTACCTGCCGAAGCTGCTGCCCGGCCCGGACGGCAGCACCCCGCCGGCGAGCTGGGTGGTGCTGCACCGGGGCGCGGACACCGGCGCGTACCTGCTGGCGTACAGCTGGTTCTTCGACAACGTGGTGGAGTGCCGGAGCGCGATCGCCGGCCAGCCCGCGCTGGACTGCCCGGACGACGACCCGGCGCACTTCGTCCCGCTGGACCGGCCCGCCGTGGGCTGCGTCTGGGAGCTGGGCGTGCTGGAGCACGAGCGGACGGCCTGGGTGCGGCACGTGCTCGCCCCCGACCGGCCGGACCTGGCCGGCTACCTGGCCGACAACCGGACCGAGGGAATGGTGGGTTTCTGATGGGCGACTTCGACTTCCTGGTGGGCACCTGGGACGTGGCCAACCGGCGACTGGTCAAGCGGCACGTGGGCAGCGACGAGTGGGATGAGTTCCCCGGCACCTCGGTGGCGCACTCGTTCTTCGACGGCGCCGGCAGCTTCGACGAGATGCGCTGCCCGACCCGCGGCTTCTCCGGCTCGACGGTCCGCATCCGCGACGCGGAGAGCGGCCTATGGTCGATCTACTGGATGAACAGCAAGCGCGGGGTGCTCGAACAGCCGCCGATGGTCGGCCGGTTCGTCGACGGCGTGGGCACCTTCTACGCCGACGACACCGACGAGGGACGGCCGGTCCGCTGCCGGTTCATCTGGTCGCGGAGCACGCCCACCTCCTGCCGCTGGGAGCAGGCGTTCTCCACCGACGGCGAGCGCACCTGGGAGACCAACTGGACCATGGACTTCACCCGGACGGGCTGACCGGCGGCGTGGTGGTCCGGTAGATCGCGGTCAGCCAGACGTCGAGCAGCACGTCGACCACGTCCCGCTCGGCCACCGCCGGTCCGTCCCCGGCGAAGGTCGCGTACCAGACCCGCTCGTTCATGGAGTTCAACGCGATGGCGAGGTCCCGGGCGGGCAGCCCGTCCGGGGCCGCGCCGCGCGTGCGTTCCCCCTCGATGGCCGCCTCGACCGCGCGTACCCAGCGTTCCAGGACCTCGGCCCAGAGCCGGCGCACCTCGGCGTTGGTGCCGCGCACCTGGGCACAGGCCAGCACCACGTCCCGGTGACCGCCGAAGGTGGCGTGAAACCGGGCGATCAGCTCCCGCCAGCGGGCCCGCGGGTCCTCGGCGAGCCGGACCAGCGCGTCACCCGCGGCCGCGTCCGCCTCCTCGGTCACCCGGTCGAGGAGGGTGAGCAGCACGGCGTCCTTGGACGGGAAGTAGAAGTAGAAGGTGGGCCGGGAGATGCCCGCGCCCCGCGCCAGGTCGTCGATGGAGATGTCGCCGAAGGGCCGCTGCCGCAGCAGCCGCTCCGCGGTGGCGAGGATGGCCACCTCGCGGTCGTCGCCGGCGGAGCGGCCGGGTCGCCGCCCGCGCGTCGGCGCGGTGCCGGTCGGCGTACGGGCGGGTGTCATGTCGGCCGATGTTACACCCGCTCGACACCCTGTCGATTGCACTCGACAGGGTGTTGACTGGTGTCGACGGTGGTGGATAGTGTCCGTCCACTGCCGGCCGAACGGGAGATGTCATGGCCTCCGACCACGTCGACGTCCTCATCGTCGGCGCCGGGCTCTCCGGCGTCGGCGCCGCCGTCCACCTGCAACGCCAGTGCCCGGGCAAGACGTACGCGGTGCTGGAGGCGCGGGGCGCGGTCGGCGGCACCTGGGACCTGTTCCGCTACCCGGGCATCCGTTCCGACTCCGACATGTTCACCCTCGGCTACTCGTTCAAGCCGTGGACCAATCCCAAGGCGATCGCCGACGGCGACGCCATCCGGTCCTACGTCCGGGAGACCGCCCGCGAGCACGGGGTGCAGCGGCACATCCGCTTCCACCACCGGGTGCTGCGCGCCGAGTGGGACAGCGCCACGGCCCGCTGGACGGTGCGTGCCCGCCGTGACGACACCGGCGAGGACGTGGTCCTGACGTGCGGGTTCCTCTTCACCAACTCCGGCTACTACCGCTACGACGAGGGCTACACGCCCGAGTTCCCCGGCGTCGAGCGGTACGCCGGCCGGCTCGTGCACCCGCAGCACTGGCCCGAGGACCTGGACTACGCCGGCAAGCGGGTGGTGGTGATCGGCAGCGGCGCCACGGCGGTCACCCTGGTCCCGGCCATGGCCGAGCGGGCCGGCCACGTCACCATGCTCCAGCGCTCGCCCACGTATGTGATCTCGCTGCCCTCGCGCGACGCGTTCGCGGACGCGGCGCGGCGCTGGCTCCCGGCGAAGGCCGCGTACGCGGTGACCCGCTGGAAGAACGTCGCGCTCGGGGTGGCCAACTTCCAGCTCAGCCGGCGCGCCCCCGGCCTGGTGAAGAAGTTCCTCCGCCGGGCCGCCCGGGGCAAGCTCCCGGTCGGCTACGACCTCGACCGGCACTTCTCACCCCGCTACGACCCGTGGGACCAGCGGCTCTGCGTGGTGCCCGACGGGGACCTGTTCGCCGCGGTCAGCGCCGGGACGGCCTCGGTGGTCACCGACACCATCGACACCTTCACCGAGCGGGGCATCCGGCTCAGCTCCGGCGAGGAGCTGCCCGCCGACATCGTGGTCACCGCCACCGGCCTCAACCTGCTCGCCCTCGGCGGGATGACCCTGGCCGTGGACGGCGCCGAGGTCGACCTCGCCTCGACGGTCGCCTACAAGGGCATGATGCTCTCCGGCGTGCCGAACTTCGCCATGACCATCGGCTACACCAACGCCTCCTGGACGCTGAAGGCCGACCTGGTCGCCACGTACGTCTGCCGGCTGCTGCGCCACCTCGACGACACCGGCCAGCAGGTCGTCACCCCGCTCGCCCCGGACTCGGACGACCTCGTGCCGATCATCGACCTCCAGTCCGGTTACGTGCTGCGCGCCGTCGACCAGCTGCCCAAGCAGGGCCCGGCGGCGCCGTGGCGGCTGCACCAGAACTATCCGCGCGACGTGCTGTTGATGCGGCACGGTCGGCTCACCGACGCCGGTGTGCGTTTCTCCCGCGCCGGTACGCCCGCCACCGTCACCGACCGGCCCGCGCCCGTCGCCTGACCCCTCAGGAGCGTCATGCGTGACTTCGTCTTCCCCGGCGGCACCGCGGTGCTGACCGGCGCGGCCAGCGGCATCGGCGAGGCCCTGGCGCACGGGCTGGCCCGGCGCGGCGCCGACCTGGTCCTGCTCGACCGGGACGCCGAGCGGCTGGACGCCGTGGTCGCCGCGATCCGCGCCGCGCATCCCGAGCGGCGGATCGAGACCCACGTGGTCGACCTCGCCGACGCCGACGCCACCGACCGGGTCGCCGCCGAGATCCACCGCGCGCACCCGCGCGTCCGGCTGCTGGTGAACAACGCCGGGGTGGCGCTGGGCGGCCGGTTCGACCAGGTGACCCTGGACGAGTTCTTCTGGGTCATCGAGATCAACTTCCGGGCGGTGGTGCGGCTGACCCACGCGCTGCTGCCCGCGCTCAAGGCCGAGCCCGGCGCGCACCTGGTCAACGTCTCCAGCCTCTTCGGGTTGATCGCGCCCGCCGGGCAGGCCGCCTACTCGGCCAGCAAGTTCGGGGTGCGCGGCTTCACCGAGGCGCTGCGGCACGAACTCGTCGACGACGGGGTCGGGGTCACCTCGGTGCACCCGGGCGGCATCCGCACCCGGATCGCGGCCAGCGCCCGGGTCGGCAGCGGCGTCCCGGTCGAGGAGTACGAGGCCGGCCGGAAGCAGTTCGAGAAGCTGCTCTCCATCGATCCGGCGAAGGCCGCCGAGGTGATCCTGCGCGGGGTCGAGCGCCGCCGCGGCCGGGTGCTGATCGGCTGGTCGGCGAAGCTGCCCGACCTGCTCGCCCGGGTCGCCCCCGCCGGGTACGGGAAGGTGCTGGCCCTCGGGATGCGGCCGCGCCCGGCCCGGGTGCCCACCCCGCGGCCCGCCGCGGAGGTCATCCCGCCGGAGCCCGTCCCGTCGGAGCCCGTCCCGACGGAGGTCGTGCCGTCGGAGCCTGTCCCGACAGAGGTCGTGCCGTCGGAGCCGGGACGGCCGGCGTGACCCTCGCCCTGCCGCCGGCCGACTCCCGGACCGTCGCCGGGCGGCGGATGCGCTACCGGATCGCCGGCGACGGCCCGCCGGTGGTGCTGCTGCACGGCATCGGCCGGACCATGGAGGACTTCTCCGCCGTGCAGGAGGCGCTGGCCCGCGATCACCGGGTGCTCGCCATGGACCTGCCCGGGCACGGCGGCTCCGCGCCGCTGGACGACCGGCACACGCTGCCGACCCTGGCCACGGCCGTCGCCGAGTTCCTCGACGCCGCCGGGGTCACCGGCCCGGCGCACCTGGTCGGCAACTCGATGGGCGGGGCGGTGGCCATGCGGCTCGCCGCCGACGCGCCGGAGCGGGCGGCCAGCCTCGTGCTGGTCAACAGCGCCGGCTTCGGCCGGGAGGTGACCGCCGCGCTGCGGCTGCTCGCGGTGCGGCCCCTGGCCCGCCTGCTGCTGCGCCCGCACCCGGCGATCGCCCGCCGCACCGAGCGGGCCATCTTCCACGACCCGGCGTACGTCACCGAGGCGCGGATCGCCACCGCCCTGGCGGCGGCCCGGCAGCCGCACGCCCCCCGGGTGATGCTGGAGCTGGTCCGCAGCCTCGGCACCTGGCGCGGGGTACGCCCCGAGTGGCGGGCCGAACTGCTCGACGCGGTGGCCGCGCTCGACCTGCCCACCCTGGTCGTCTGGGGCGACCGGGACCTGATCCTGCCCGCCGCCCACCTCGCGTACGCGCGGTCGCGGCTGCCGCGGGCGCAGGGCCACCTGTTCCGCGACACCGGGCACATGCCGCAGATCGAGCGGGCCGCCGAGTTCGCGGCCCTGGTCAGGCAGTTCTGGTCGCCGTCCGGTGCCGCAGGACCAGCGTGACGGCCACGAGCACGACCAGCACCCCGGCGATCAGGTCGACCGGCGCGAACAGCCACGGCGTCACCAGCACCAGCACCGCCGCGCCGGGGAACAGCGTCAGCCCGGCGCCGCGCTTGGCCGGCAGGTGCACCGCCCAGAGGGTGACCAGGTAGACCGCGACCGGCACGGCGATCGCGTAGCCGGCGACCCGTCCGGAGACGTGGCCGGTGTGCAGGTCGTGGTCGACCGCCACGGCCAGCCCGGCGCCGACCGCGGCGATGGAGGCGAAGACGAAGTAGTGGCCGTAGCCCCAGAACAGCGCGCCGGGCACCGACCGCGGTGGCAGCGGGTCGGGCCGGTCGAAGTAGAGCCACCAGATGGCGAAGACGATGAGCGTGCCGGCGGCGCCGAGCGACCAGAGCTGCTCGTTACCCGCGTCCACCCCGCGCTGGATCGCGACCGACGTGGACAGCACCACCTCGCCCAGCACGATGAGGGTGAACAGCTGGTACCGCTCGGCGATGTGCCGCGGGTGCCACGAGGTCTGTCCGCGCCGCTCGCCGATCACCGGCACCAGCAGGTCGGCGGCGACCAGCACCAAGTACGCGGGCAGCAGCCAGGCGGGCGGCAGGAGGAGCCGGAGCAGCCAGCCGACCTGCACCACGGCCACGCCGACCACGAACGTCAGGGTGGTGGCCCGGCGCTGCGGGTCGCCGGCGGCCGCCCGCATCCAGTTCACCGTGGAAGCCAGGCGCATCACCACGTAGCCGTAGGTGATCGTGGTGAAGTCGCCGTCGGCGAAGGCGCGGGGCACGCCGGCGGCGAGGATCAGCGCCCCGGCGATCTGCACGAGGACGGTCAGGCGGTAGACGTCGTCGTCGGTGTCGTAGGCGGAGGCGAACCAGGTGAAGTTCACCCAGGCCCACCAGATGGCGAAGAACACGCTCAGGTAGCCGCCGAGGCCGTGCGCGAGGTGCCCCTCCACCACGTCGTCGTGCAGGTTCGCGGAGGCCTGTGCCACCGCCACCACGAAGCACAGGTCGAAGAAGAGCTCCAGCGGGGTGGCGGACCGGTGCTCCTCGTCGCGCCGGCGCGCCCGCATCGGCCGGTACCAGGCGCGGACGGGCGCGCTGTTCCTCACTCGGTGCTCCTCGCCGCCGGCCGGTCAGCTGCGCCCACACGATAACCAGGTCAGGCCGCCACGGACCCCGCCGGTCGGGGAAGTCCGGCGGAAAGGGGCGGTGCGACGTCGGCGCGGGACAGCGTGACCAGTGCGGCCTCCAGGCCGGCCGGCAGCCGTCGCCGGTGCCGCAGCACCCAGCCGGCCTGGCGGGCCGCGTCGCGCAGGCCGGCCCGCCCGGCCGGATCCCGCCAGGCGTCGGCGACCACCTCGCGGAGCACCGGCGACGGCCGGCGCAGCGCCGCCGTGAGCACCCGGTTGCGCGCCTCCACCCGGCGGCGGGCTCGCGGGTCCCGGCCGTCCGGCTCCGGCAGGTGGTGGGCCACCAGCTCCGGCACGTACGCGAGGTTCCAGCCCGCGGCGGCCAGGTCCATGGCCAGCAGCGCCTCCTCGCCGTACGTGCCGAGCCGCTCGGCGAAGCCGCCGACCTGCCGGTACGCGTCGCGGCGCAGCACCACGGCGCAGGCCAGGAAGCCGAGCACCGTGGGCCCTGGCGCGTCCGGCTCGGTGCCCAGCGGCGCCCGGGCCATGGCGGCCGAGACCGGGTCCGGCCGGGCCGCCGCGCCGACCCGCACCTCGCCGGTGAGCAGCGCGGTACGCGGGTGCCGGCGCAGCAGCGTGGCGGCCCGGTCGAGTGCGCCCGGCGCCCAGTACGAGTCGTCGTCGGCGAACGCCACGTACGGCGTGCGGGCCAGGCCCACCCCGACGTTGCGGGCCGCCCCGGCGCCCGCGTTGCGGGCCAGCTCCACCACCCGGACGCCGGGGAACTCCCGGGCCACGGCGGCCGGCGTGCCGTCGTCGGAGCCGTTGTCCACCACGATGACCGGCGCGGTGTGCCGGGGCAGCAGGGCGAGGAGCTGGTGGCGCCGGTTGCGGGTGGCCACCACGATCGTCACGTCGGTCGTCATGGCGGCCCTGGTACCCCGGCCGGCGGCTCTCACGCGCGTGGCGCGGCGCGCGGCGGGAACACCCCGGCATGGCCGAGGTGACGCTCTTCCTCGCCGGTGACGTGATGACCGGGCGGGGCGTGGACCAGATCCTCCCGCACCCCGGCTCGCCTGAGCTGCGGGAGGAGCTGATCACCGACGCCCGCCGGTACGTGGCGCTGGCCGAGTCCGTGGCCGGGCCGGTGCCGCGCCCGGCCCCGCCCGGGTGGCCGTGGGGCGACGCGCTGCGCCTGCTCGACGCGGAACGTCCGGACGCGCGGATCGTCAACCTGGAGACGGCGGTGACGGCGCGCGGCGCGCACCATCCCGGCAAGGGCATCCACTACCGGATGCACCCGGCGAACCTGCCCTGCCTCACCGCCGCCCGGCTCGACGTCTGCGCTCTCGCCAACAACCACGTGCTGGACTTCGGCCCCACCGGCCTGGCCGACACGCTGGACGCGCTGCGTGGCGCGGGGATCCGGACCGCCGGCGCCGGCCGGGACGCCGAGGAGGCGTGGCGCCCGGCGGTGGTGCCGCTGGCCGGTGACCGCCGGCTGCTGGTCTGGTCGGTGGGCGCGGTGTCCAGCGGGATCCTCCCGCAGTGGGCCGCGGCGGCCGGCCGGCCCGGCGTGGCGTACCTGCCGGAGGTGTCCGCCGCGGCGGCCGGCGCGCTCGCCGAGCGGATCGCCCGGACCGTGCGGCCGGCCGACCTCGTGGTGGTCTCGGTGCACTGGGGGAGCAACTGGGGCCACGAGGTGCCGGACGAGCACGTCGACTTCGCGCACGCCCTGATCGACGCCGGGGTGCACGTGGTGCACGGCCACTCGTCCCACCATCCCCGCGCCGTCGAGCGCTACCGGGGCCGGCTGGTCCTCTACGGCTGCGGCGACCTGATCGACGACTACGAGGGGATCGGTGGGCAGGAGGCGTACCGGCCGGAGCTGCGGCTGCTGCACCTGGCCACCCTCGACGCCGCCTCCGGCGAGCTGCGAGGGCTGCGCCTCGTCCCGCTGCGGATGCGCCGGATGGGCCTGCGGCCGGCCACGCCCGCGGAGGCCGACTGGCTCGCCGACCTCCTCGACACCGTCGGCCGGGGCACCCGCTTCACCCGCACGGCCGGCGGCGTGCTCACGCTGCGCTGACGTGGCCCGGGCCACGTTCGGGCCGGTTGACGGCGGTGCCGCACCGACCGGGGCGCACCATAGATACATGACGCATCCCACCCCCGTGTCCGGGGCGCGGCCGGCCGCGCCGTCCGCCGCCGAGCGGGCGTACCGGCACCTCAAGCGGGCGATCCTGGAGCAGGTCTACCCGGGCGGGCTGCTGATCAGCGAGGGGGAGATCGCCGAGGCGACCGGCGTGTCCCGGACGCCGGTCCGGGAGGCGCTGTTGCGCCTGGAGGCCGAGGGCCTGGTGAAGCTCTACCCGAAGCGGGGGGCACTGATCCGGCCGGTCTCCGCCCGGGAGATCGCCGACGTCGTCGAGGCCCGCCGCCTGGTCGAGCTGCACGCCGCCGAGCGGGTCTGGCCGCGCCGGGCCGCCATCCGCGACGAGCTGGCCCGCCGGCTCGACGAGATGCGTCGGGCGCACGCCGCCGGCGACGTCACCGCGCTGATGGCCGCCGACCGGGCCTTCCACGCCACCGTCGTGGAAGCGGCCGGCAACGAGATCCTCGCCGAGCTGTACCACCGGCTGCGCGACCGGCAGCTGCGGATGGGTGAGGCCAGCTTCCGGCTCTCGCCCGGCTGGGCCGAGGTGGCCCTCACCGAGCACGCCGGCCAGCTCGCCGCCCTCGACGGCGACGACCCGCGGGCCTGGCTCGACGCGGTCGGCGCGCACATCGACAACGCCGCGACCGTGCTGCGGACGCTGCGGTGACCGCCGCCGTCCGTACCGTCGCGCCGCGCCGGTCCGCCGCCCTGGTCTTCGCGGTGGCCGTCACCGCGTACGTGACCGCGGTCTTCCACCGCAGCTCGCTCGGCGTCACCGGGGTCGACGCGGCGGACCGCTTCCACATCAACGCCGCCGCCCTGGCCACCTTCAGCGTCGCGCAGCTCGCCGTCTACGCGGCCATGCAGGTGCCGGTCGGGGTGCTGCTCGACCGGTTCGGCTCGCGCCGGCTGCTGCTGGCCGGCGGCGCGCTCATGGTGGCCGGGCAGCTCTGCTTCGCCGTGGCCACCGACGTCCGGCTCGCCGTCGCCGCCCGGGTGCTGGTCGGCCTGGGCGACGCGATGACCTTCATCAGCGTGCTGCGGATCGTGGCGTTCTGGTTCCCGGGCCGGCGCAACCCCCTGCTGGTGCAGCTCACCGGCACGATCGGGCAGCTCGGCGCGGTGCTCGGCGCCGTACCCCTGGTCGCGTTGCTGCACCACACGGGCTGGACGCCGGCGTTTCTCACCGCGGCGGCGCTCGGCGCGACCGTGCTGCTGGTGGTGCTCGTCGCGGTCCGCGACACCCCGCACGCGGAACACACCACCGCGCCCGCGCCCGACCTGACCGCGGTACGCCGGCAGCTCGCCGACGCCTGGGCCCAGCCCGGCACCCGGCTGGGCCTCTGGACGCACTTCGTCACGCAGTTCTCCGGGTCGGTGTTCGCCCTGCTCTGGGGCTACCCGTTCCTGGTGCAGGGCCAGGGCTTCTCGCCCACCGCGGCGGCCGGCCTGCTCACCCTGATGACCGTGGTGACCCTGGTCTGCGGGCCGGTGATCGCGCACCTGTGCGCCCGGCACCCGTTCCACCGCTCCGCCGTGGTCTTCGCCATCACCGCCGGCACGGCCGCCGTCTGGGCGGTGGTGCTGGCCTGGCCCGGCCGCGCCCCGCACGGGCTGCTCGTGGCCCTCGTGGTCGTCCTCGCGGTCAACGGCCCCGGCTCGGTGATCGGCTTCGACTACGCGCGCACCTTCAACCCGGTGCACCGGATCGGCAGCGCCACCGGCATCGTCAACGTGGGCGGGTTCGTCGCCTCGATCCTGCTGATCCTGGCGGTCGGCGTGGTGCTCGACCTGGCCACCCCGGCCGGCCGGAGCACGCCGCCGCTGTCGGCGTTCCGCTGGGCGTTCGCCGTGCAGTACCTGCTCTGGGGGCTGGGCGCGGTGCAGGTGCTGCGCTACCGCAACGCGGCCCGCCGCCGGTACGCCGCCGACGTCCTGCGGCTGCCCGCCGGCGCGGTGGGGAGCCCGGTCACGTGAACCGGCGCTTGTGGGCCAGCGAGTCCAGCATCAGCGTCAGCCCGGCGGCCGCCAGCCAGCTGTCCTTGGCCAGCCCGATGCCGGCCTGGGTCGGCTTCAGGCTGTTCCCCTCCCGCATCCCGGGTGTCTTCAGGTAGAGCTGCACCAGGCCGAGCCCGAAGGCGGTCAGCCCGGCGCCGGCCAGCAGCGACGGCACGAACGGGACGACCAGCGCGGCGCCGAGCGCGATCTCGGCACGGGAGAGCAGCTTCGCGAACTGGTCCGGTGGGAACTGCCGCAGCTGGGGCATCGCTCCCACCGCCATGCCGTGCATGCCGGCGGCGGCCTCGCCCTCCAGGGACCGCTTGGACAGCCCGGAATTCAGGAAGAACGCGCCGATGGTGAGCCGCAGCGGCGCATGGGTCAACTTCATGATCACTCCCGTCGGTGCCGGACAACCGGGCCACCGCGTACCCGGCGACGCGCCGGATAACCCGCCGGACGGCGGTGGGCCGCGCACCGTGATCAGCGGTAGGTTTCGACGCACAGCGAACGCAGGGGGCACCGTGAGCGCGAGGAGCGAGCCGGGTCTGCGAGCCCCGCAGTCGCGAACGAAGGAGGCAGAGTGAGCCAGGAAGTCCGGGGAGTCGTTTCGCGGCGCAAGGGCGCGCCCGTGGAGGTCACCACCATCGTGGTGCCCGACCCGGGGCCGGGCGAGGCGGTGGTGCGCGTCCAGTCCTGCGGGGTGTGCCACACCGACCTGCACTACCGCGAGGGCGGCATCAACGACGACTACCCGTTCCTGCTCGGCCACGAGGCGGCCGGCATCGTGGAGCAGGTGGGGGAGGGGGTCACCGAGGTGGCCCCCGGCGACTTCGTGGTGCTCAACTGGCGCGCGGTCTGCGGGCAGTGCCGCGCGTGCCGGCGGGGCCGCCCCTGGTACTGCTTCAACACCCACAACGCCGCGCAGAGGATGACGCTCACCGACGGCACCGAGCTGGCGCCCGCGCTGGGCATCGGCGCGTTCGCCGAGAAGACCCTGGTGCACGCGGGCCAGTGCACCAAGGTCGACCCGTCCGCCCGGCCCGCCGCCGTCGGCCTGCTCGGCTGCGGCGTGATGGCCGGCCTGGGCGCGGCCATGAACACCGGCAACGTGACCCGGGGCGACTCGGTCGCGGTGATCGGCTGCGGCGGGGTCGGCGACGCGGCGGTGGCCGGCGCGACCCTGGCCGGCGCGACCACCGTCATCGCCGTGGACACGGACTCGCGGAAGCTCGACTGGGCGCGGAAGTTCGGCGCCACGCACACCGTCAACGCCTCCGAGGAGGACCCGGTCGAGGCCATCCGCGCTGCGACCGGCGGGTTCGGCGCCGACGTGGTCATCGACGCGGTCGGCCGCCCGGAGACCTGGAAGCAGGCCTTCTACGCCCGCGACCTGGCCGGCACCGTCGTGCTGGTCGGCGTACCGACGCCGGAGATGCGGATCGAGCTGCCGCTGCTCGACGTCTTCGGCCGCGGCGGTGCCCTCAAGTCCAGCTGGTACGGCGACTGCCTGCCCAGCCGCGACTTCCCGATGCTCACCGAGCTGTACCGGCAGGGCCGCCTCGACCTGGACGCCTTCGTCACCGAGGAGATCGCCCTCGACCAGGTCGAGGAGGCGTTCACCCGGATGCACCACGGTGACGTGCTCCGGTCCGTGGTGGTCTTCCCGTGACCGCCCGCGTCGACCACACCGTCACCTCCGGCACGTTCTCCCTCGACGGGCAGACCTTCGACGTCGACAACAACGTCTGGGTGGTCGGCGACGACGAGGAGTGCGTGGTCGTCGACGCGCCGCACGACGTCGCCGCCATCCGCGCGGTGGTCGGCGACCGCCGGGTGGTCGCCGTCCTGGCCACCCACGCGCACGACGACCACGTCCGGGTCGCGCCCGAGCTGGCCCGGGCCACCGGCGCGCCGGTGCTGCTGCACCCGGCCGACCGGGTGCTCTGGGACCTGGTCCACCCGGACACCCCGCCCGACGGCGAGCTCACCGACGGGCAGACCGTCGAGGTCGGCGGCACCACCCTCCGGGTGCTGCACACCCCGGGCCACAGCCCGGGCGCGTGCAGCCTCTACGCCCCCGACCTCGGGGCGGTCTTCACCGGGGACACCCTCTTCGCCGGCGGTCCCGGCGCCACCGGCCGCTCCTTCAGCGACTTCGGCACCATTGTGGAGTCGATCCGCACCCGCCTGCTCACCCTGCCGCCGCAGACCGTGGTCCACACCGGGCACGGCGACGACACCAGCATCGCCGCCGAGGCGCCCCACCTCGACGAGTGGATCGCCCGGGGGCACTGAGCCGACCGCCCGGCCGGGTCGCGGCCCGGCCGGGCGCCGCCGGCCTCAGCGCTCGCCGTCGAGCACCGGCTTGACATCGAGTACGGGCGTGCCGTCGAGCGCCTCCAGGTCGGCCACCCGCAGCCGTACGCCGTCCACGGCGAGCACCCGCACCCGGTGCAGGCCGATCGGGTTCGGCCGGTGCGGCGAGCGGGTGGCGAACACCCCCGTCTCCGGCCGGGACACGTCGCCGCGCGGGTGCACCGCGAGGACGTCCCGCCGGGCCCGGTCCAACCAGGTCAGCACGAGCACGTCCGCGCCGGGCCGCAACCCGTCCAGCGCCGGCGCGTACGCCTCGTCGAAGACCAGCCACGCCTCCGGGGCGCCCTCGTCGCCCTGCTTCGGCGCCGCCGCCGCATCGGTCAGGGGCGACTCGACCCGGCCGACCGCACACAGTGTCTGTTCGCTTCCCGTCACGGGACCTCCCGGAGCATGTGCAGCCGGACCGTGGTGCCGGCCGCGGTGGTGTGCAGCAGCACCAGGTCGCACAGGGCGTGCACGATGACCAGCCCCCGCCCGCCGATGCCGTCGTGCGCGGGGGTGAGCCGGCCGGCGAGCGGATCGGCCAGCCAGCCGTCGTCGTGGATCTCGCACACCAGGTGCCGGTCGGTGCGCCACGCCTGGAGGGTGCCGGCGCCGCCCGCGTGGGCCACGCTGTTCGTCGCCAGCTCGGTGACCGCGATCTGCAGGTCGGCCACCCGGTCCGCGGCCAGCCCGGCGGTGAGCCCGTGCTCGGCGACGAACCGCCGGACCTGCGGCAGCGTCGCCAGGTCGTAGCGGAGCACCGCGACCTTCTCGGCGGGGGTGGGCAGCGGCTTGTTGTGCCGCTCGGTGACCGCCGTCGGCGCGTAGCCGGCGATGCGGCGGCACCCACCGCCGTCGACCAGCAGCGGGTGCGTGCAGCGCGCCTCGGCGAGCACGCCGGGATCGAGCCGGCCCGTGTCGTACGGGCAGAGGATGCTCGCCGCCCGGCCCGCGAAGGCCCAGTTGATCGCGGCCTCGTGCTGGGCGCAGGCCCGGTACTCCTCGGCGGTGCGACCCGCCCAGACCGGCTCGCCGATGATCCGGACCCGCCGCTCGGGATGCCGGTCGACGAACGCCTGGAGCACGCACGGGATGATCCGGCCCGGGTTGCGTCCCGCCTCGGTCATGTCGGCCCATCCGACGGCGTCACCGGTCGCGCCGAGCGCCGCGCGGATCAGCGCGAGCTGCGGGCCCGGCGTCGCCACCAGCACCGGATCGCCCGCGGCCAGTCCCTCCTGGACGAACGGCACGGTGACCGCCAGCAGGCTCGCGGCGTCGGTGTAGAAGGCCAGTTCGTGGCGGAAGCCGGCCGGTGCCGGCCCGGCGGGAGCGCTCACGCGGGCCGCCCCGGGGTCGGCGCGTCACCGAGCAGCTGCAGCAGCCGGTGCAGCGCCGGCCGGCACCCCACCAGCCGCACGCCGGTGGCGCTCGCCCGGTCCGCCCGGACGATGGCGGTGGCGGCGCCCGCGTCGGCGAAGCTCAGGTCGGAGACGTCCAGCACCGGCGGGGACCCCGCCGCCCGCTCGTCGGCCGTCACGTCGCCCAGCACCGCGGTGAACGCCTCCCGGTTGCTCCGGTCCACCTGCCCCACGAGCCGCACCCCCGGCGGGTCGGTCGTCCGGTACGCCCGCAGCAGCGGCGCCCAGGTCCGCGCGACGTGCGGACCGGCCGTGCCCGGATGGGCGGCGGCCAGGGCGCGCAGCTCGTCGGCCGGGAAGAGCCGCCGGTCGTACAGGCACAGGCCGGCGACCCGGGTGTCCAGGAAGAGCGGGTTGAGCGCCGTCTCGTACCGGCGCAGGTCGTCCAGGGTGGTGCCGCTGCGCAGCACCCACGCCATGTCGCCGGCCAGCCGGATGCCCGGGTAGCCCTCGTGCCGCGCGCGGTCGACCTCGTCGACGACGACGGCGACCATCGTCTCCGGTGCCGGCCGGCCGCCGGTCGGGTAGGCGTCCGCGGCCGGCACGATGCGCAGTTGGCCGGAGGCCACAGCGGTTTCGGTCGGCACGCCGACGGCGTCGACGCGGGCGCGCACCGCCTGCGGCGGGGAGGTCTCGGTGAAACAGACGACCTTGTGACCGAGCCGCAGGCCGGTGGCGGCGAAGCGGCCGACGACGTCGAGCGCGACATTCTCGTCGTCGTGCGTCCAGCAGACGTGGTCACCCAGGTGGACCTGGTCGACCACGGTGGTAGCAGTCACGGTGCTGGCCTCCCGGTCGGCGCGCCCCTCACTGTAGCCCGGCCCGGGCGCCGACCGAGCCCGCCGTGATCCGCTTGTCGACGGCGGCGTTCCGGGGTAACCTGCCGATGGACCCGGATGCCGGCGCGATCACGCCACCCGGGGCCCACTCCACCGAGCTGACAGCTCATCCGGCGACACGTCGCCGATCCGGCCGCGAACACGCCGCCACCGCGTCCTGGCTCGCCCGACTCGGGCCTCCACGCGAGTGAACCCGGCCATCGGTTCCCGCGCCGCCCGGCGGCCCGCCCGCCGGCTGTGCCTCCGGGCCTCAGGTCGGCGAGTCGCTTCCCGCCGTCTCTGGCAGGCCGCTCCGGCAGAACGTCCCACCGGCGCCCAGGTCGGTGCGGCCACTCGGCCCGCGCCTTCGCCGCGCTTCCCGCGGTTCGCCCCGCCCGTCGACGACCCGGGCCCGCACCCGTTCGTGGACACGGTGGCCGGGCCCGCATCCCTCACCTCGCGCGCAGAACGAGCCGACGCTCTCTTCTCCTTCGCCGTCCCGATCGGGACGGCCACGTCTCGAAAGGCACCCCATGACCGACACCTCCGCGCCGCTCCCGGTGAGCGGCATCGTCGACACGGTCGACGACCACGCACTGCTCCGGGTGGACGGCTACCTGCCGTCCACCGCCGACGCCCACCTCAGCGCCGGCCAACTGCGCCGGTACGGCCTGCGCCGCGGTGACCTCGTCACCGGTGCGGTCGCCGCCACTCCCCAGCGGGGCCGGCACGCCCCGCTTCTCCGGGTCGACACCGTCAACGGGACGCCCCCGGAGCAGGCTCGCCGCCGCCCGGACTTCCACCGCCTCACACCCGTCCACCCGCACCAGCGGATGCGGCTGGAGACCGAGCCGCACATCCTCACCACCCGGGTGATCGACCTGGTGATGCCGATCGGCAAGGGCCAGCGGGCGCTGATCGTCTCGCCGCCGAAGGCGGGTAAGACGATGGTGCTGCAGGCGATCGCGAACGCGATCACCCGCAACAACCCGGAGTGCCACCTCGTGGTGGTGCTGGTCGACGAGCGGCCGGAAGAGGTCACCGACATGCAGCGGTCGGTGAAGGGCGAGGTCATCGCGGCCACGTTCGACCGTCCGCCGCAGGACCACACCACGGTGGCGGAGCTGGCGATCGAGCGGGCGAAGCGCCTGGTCGAGCTGGGCCACGACGTCGTCGTGCTGCTCGACTCGCTGACCCGGCTCGGCCGCGCCTACAACCTGACCGTCCGCTCGGCCGGCCGCACCCTCTCCGGCGGCATCGACGTGGCCGCGCTCACCCCGCCCAAGCAACTGCTCGCCGCCGCCCGCATGGTCGAGGAGGGCGGTTCGCTGACCGTCGTCGCCACCGCACTGGTCGACACCGGGTCCGCCGCGGACAACCTCATCTTCGAGGAGTTCAAGAGCACCGGCAACGCCGAGCTGAGGCTGGACCGCGCGCTGGCCGAGCGGCGCACATTCCCCGCCGTCGACGTGCGGGCCTCCGGCACCCGCCGGGAGGACCTGCTGCTCACCGGGGTCGAGCGGGACCGCCTGCGGGCCCTGCGTTCCGCGCTGTCCACCCTGGACCGCCAGGCGGCGCTGGACCAGCTCCTCCACCAGCTCGCCGGCACCGGCGGCAACGCCCACTTCCTGGCCCGCCTCGGCGCCGCGACCCGCGGCTAGGATCTGTGCCCATGGACGCTCCCCGGGCCGACGGACCGCCGACCGTACGCCAGTTGCGCCTGGTCGTCGAGGCCGAGGACTACGACACCGCGGTCGCCTTCTTCCGGGACGCGCTGGGCCTGCCGGAGCAGGCCGCGTACTCCGGCGGCGACGGCGCCCGGGTGGTGATCCTGGAGGCGGGCCGGGCCACCCTGGAGCTGGCGAATCCCGCGCAGAAGCGGCTGATCGACGAGGTGGAGGTCGGCCGGCAGGTCGCGCCCCGCCTGCGGGTGGCGTTCGAGGTGGACGACAGCCGGGCGGCCGCCGAGCGTCTCGTCGCGGCGGGCGCCACCGAGGTCGCCCCGCCGACGGTCACCCCGTGGCAGTCGCTCAACGCCCGCCTCGACGGCCCGGCGGGCCTGCACCTCACCGTCTTCCAGGAGCTGCGCAGCCCCGCGGAGCGGGAGGCCCTGGACGGGTTCGGCACCGACAGCTGAGAATCCGCGTGGCGTTCCGCCGGTGGGTGCGGCGATACTTCGGCGCGTGCCCGACGTGACGTTGACCCCCGCACAGGCCGCCGCCCTCCGGCACGTCCGCGAGGTCGCCCTCCGCGACCGGCCCGCTGCGCTCGCCGTCATCGCCCGGCACCTCGCCGGCTCCGGCGCCGCCTACCACGCGGAGGAGATCGTCGCCGCGGTGGCCGCCCACGGCCGGCTGACCCTCAACTTCCACCCCGACCGGCTGCTGCGCGACGGCCGGACGGTGGCCGAGGCGCTCGACCAGGAGGGCGTCTACCGCAGCCAGTTCGAGACGGGCGTCTCCAACGGCGGCCTGACCGCCTTCCCCGGCGGCGACCGGGACCGTTGGGAGGAGAGGCTGTTCGGCGGGGCGTACCAGCGGCCCGGTGTGCCCCCGGCGGAGCGGCCGAAGTACGGGGGCCTCAACCTGCTCGACCACCCGGACGGCGCCTGCCCCCGGTTCGGCTCCTGCCACCTGCGGCTGCGGCCCGCCGCGCTCGCGCGGGCCACCTTCAGCTTCGGGGACAGCCACACCGAGCCGAAGGACCTCGGCACCGTCACCGTGTTCGAGCCCGTGCTCGCCGCGCTGCTGGCGGCCACCGCCACGACCGGGACCAGCCTCGGCGTGGCCGGCATGGGCACCGGCACCCTCCTGCGGACGCTGCTGCGCCGCCGGGAGCGGGCGTCCGACGCGGCCGGCCGGGCGCTGGACGACTACATCGAGGCGCAGCTGCACGGTGAGCTGAGCCTCGCCCGGGACGTCGAGGCCGTGGTGGTGGACCCGTCGTTCCGGGGCACGAAGGAGGGGCGGATCCTCGCCGGGGTCGCCCGGCGACACGGCTTCGCGCTGTGCTGGCACACCGGGTTCGAACTGCCGGTCGACGGTGTCGACGCCGAGTTCCGGGGGCCGGACATCCCACCGCTCGCCGCCCGCGTGCACGCCGAGTTCGCCCGCCCGGGGGAGCCGGTGCACGCCGCGCTGATCGGCCGGGCCGCCGCCTCGGTGGTACGCGAGCCGCACCGCTGGGCCGACCGCGGCCCGGTCGAGCTGACGCTGCAGCACCTCAAGCAGCTCTGGCACGTCCTGGTCCGGTTCGGCGTACCCGCGGCCGGCTAGGCCGTTTCCGCCCGCACCGTCCCGCGCCGTCGCGGCCGTCCCGAATCCGGGGTGACCTGGACCGCAGCCGCTGCAGGCCCGGGCATTTCCGGAAATGCCCGACACGGCGAGCTGGTTGTGTCCCCCGTACCGCCGGAACCCAAACCCGTACCGGCGAGTAGTTCCCCCGAGGGGCGCTCACCCCGGAGCGCGTCGTGACGATCGAAAGGGCAACCATCGTGAAGCAGCACTTCACTCGATGGCTCCCCGCCATCGCGAAGACCGCCGCGGCAACGACCGCCATCGCCAAGACCGCCGCCGCGAGGACCGCCGTCGCCGCCGGCCCCAACCGCCGCACCGCGCTGACCGTGGCGGGCGTGGCCTGCCTGGGCGGCCTGGCGTTCGGCCCCACGGCCGTCGCCGCCCCGGTGACCAGCGGCCCGCACGCGGGGGCCCTGGCCGCCATCGACCTGGCCACCGGCAAGAAGACCGGCACCGAGACGGTGAAGTCCGGCCTGACCACCGGCAGTGACAAGGTCCCGACGAAGGCCGACCGCCCCGACCGGGAGAAGCTCATCCCGCGCGGCGTCGAGGGCGCCCAGTCGCGCATCCCGCTCGACGACGCGCAGCTCGACAACGCCAAGGCCATCGTGACGGCGGCCAAGGAGACCGGCGTGGGGGAGCGGGGCGCCGTGATCGGCGTCGCCACCTCCCTGCAGGAGTCGAAGCTGTACAACCTCGGTCACCTCGGCACGTACAACGACCACGACTCGGAGGGCCTGTTCCAGCAGCGCCCGTCGTCCGGTTGGGGTACGCCCGACCAGGTCACCGACCCGGACTACGCCAGCAAGGCGTTCTTCAACGCGCTGAAGAACGTCGGCGGCTGGCAGGACCTGCCGCTGACCGCCGCGGCCCAGACGGTCCAGGTGTCCGCCTTCCCGTACGCGTACGCGCAGTGGGAGGAGCAGGCGGCGGACATCGTCCAGCAGCTCTGGTGACGACACCCGCGAAGCGGCCGGCCCTCGGACAGGGGGCCGGCCGCTTCCGTCTGCCCGATGATCCCCCCGGCCCCGGCCCCGGCCCCGGCCCGGCTTCGATTGTGGGGTGAATGTCCGGTTCGCGCGGTGCCTCGGCCGCTGAGTGGAACGCCGTGGGTGTCTCCGGAGCCGGGATACACCCGTGACGTTCCACCGACCGTTCCGGCATGGGCGGGTTGTCCGGTTCGCGGGGTGACCGGCGGCATCCCGGCGGCGGAATGGCCGGCCGGTGGGGGTCGTTATACCCGGTGAACGACCGAGGACCACGCCCCGCCCGACGGGGTGACCGGCCTCCGCGACCGCCCGCCGACCCGGGTGCACCCCGGGAATGGTGGTGGCCGGCCGGTCGTTGTACATGGTCCCGGCGCGACGAAGAGGCCCCCCGCCCCGTCCGCCTGGATGATCCCCCTAAGACTTTCTTGAGCGCCTGACGTGGTGCTTGCGCACACCCCCCAGCCGGCCCCCGTCGGTGCGTGTGCGCCAACCCCCGAATGGAGCTACCCCCATGAACACGATGCTGCGTAAGAGCGTGCTGGGTATTGCTGGTCTGGCCTTCACCGGTGGCGTCTTCGCCGGTCCGGTCGCCGCCCACGCCGACGCCCGTCCCGTCGAGGGCAAGCCGGCCGCGGTGGCGACCGTGCAGGGCGCCCAGTCGCACATTGACCTGAACGACGAGCAGACCGCGAACGCCAAGGCGATCATCGCGGCGACGAAGAAGGCCGGCCTGCCCGAGCGGGCCGCGGTCATCTCGATCGCCACGAGCCTGCAGGAGTCGAAGCTGGAAAACCTCGGCCACCTGGGTGACAAGAACGACCATGACTCGCTGGGCCTGTTCCAGCAGCGCCCGTCCAGTGGTTGGGGCACGCCGGAGCAGATCACCGACCCCGAGTACGCGACCCTGGCGTTCGAGAAGGGCCTCAAGCAGGTCGACGGCTGGGAGACCATGCCGCTGACCGAGGCCGCGCAGACCGTGCAGGTGTCGGCCTACCCGGACGCCTACGCCCAGTGGGAGCAGCAGGCCACCGACATCGTCCACCAGCACTGGAACAGCTGACCCGAACAGAACCACCGCTGGCCGGCACCCCGAAACACGGGGGTGCCGGCCAGCGGCGTATCCGGACCTTGGTGAGTTGTCGTCGGCAGTCAACGGCAACTTGCCAAGATCGCGACAGCTCGGAAGCCCCGTCCGGGTGACGCGCAAGGGGTAATCGCGGTGCGGTCGGCCGGGGCGGGGGTTGGATGCGGGCATGGACGAGGTGGACGCCGCGGCGTTGCGGCGGGCGTACGAGGCGGTGCTCACGGAGGTGGACACGGGTGGGTTCGGGCCGCCTCCGGACGGGGAGTTGAGCGCCGAGCAGATCGTGGCGCACCTCGCCGCCAACGACGAGTTGATGAGTGAGGCGACCGAGGCGGTGCTGGTCGGATCGCCGTTCGCCTACTACGACCTGGAGACCATCCACCGGCCGCAGCTCGACGCGCTGGTCTCGGAGTGCGGCGGGCTGGACGGGCTGGCCGCCCTGCTCCGGGCCACCAGCCAGAAGCTCTGCGCCCTCGCCGACCGGCTGGGCCCGGCCGCCGAGACGCCGGTGGACACCGTGCTACGGGAGGGCTTCGACCTGGACGTGGACGAGTCCCTGCCCTGGGGCCGGGCCCTCGACCTGCACACCCGCGTCCACCTTCCCATGCACCTGGCCCAGCTCCGCGCCCTCCGTCGCCAACCCCACCTCGCCTGACCGCACCAGGCCGCGCCCGGACCGATCCGCGATGGGATCGGGCCGGGGGACCGCCGGGTCAGGGTGTGGGCGGAAGGTGCGGCGGTAGGCGGTCGGGGCGACCCCGACCCGGGAGTGGAAGTGCTGGCGCAGGGCGGCCGTGGTACCGAAGCCGGCGTGCCGCGCGATCTGGTCGACCGTCAGGTCCGTCGTCTCCAGCAGCACCCGGGCGTGCTCGGTGCGCTGCTGGAGCAGCCACTGTGCCGGGCTGAGCCCGGTCTCCGAGCGGAAATGCCGGGTGAAGGTGCGGACGCTCATCCGGGCGTGGGCGGCCAGCTCGCGCAGGGCGACCGGTTCGTGCAGCCGCTGCCGGGCCCACTCGCGGGTGGCCGCGGTACCGGCCTCGGCGGTCCGGGGGACCGGGCGCTCGATGTACTGGGCCTGGCCACCGTCGCGCCAGGGCGGCACCACGCAGCGCCGGGCCGACCGGTTGGCCACGGCGCTGCCGTGGTCGGTGCGGATGACGTGCAGGCAGAGGTCGATGCCGGCGGCCACCCCGGCCGAGGTGAGCACTTCGCCACCGTCGACGAAGAGCACGTCCGGGTCGAGGGCCACGTCGGGGTGCAGGCGGCGGAACCGGTCCGCGTACGCCCAGTGGGTGGTGGCCGGGCGGCCGTGGAGCAGGCCGGCGGCGGCCAGGACGAAGGCGCCGGTGCAGATCGACATGATCCGGGCGCCCCGGTCGTGGGCGGTGCGGAGCGCCGCCGCCACCTCCGGGTCCAGCGTCCCGTCGGTGAGGGGGGTGCCGCCGTGGATGCCGGGGACGATCACCGTGTCGGCGGAGTCCAGCAGTTCCAGGCCGTGGTCGGGGAGGACCTGGAACCCGGCCGTGCTGCGGACGGGTCGCCCGCCGGGGGTGCAGGTCTCGACGGTGTAGAGCGGTGGCGCGTGGTCGGCGGTGCGGGCGGTGCCGAAGACCTGGGCCGGAGCGCCGAGGTCGAGGCCGACCACCCCGTCGAGGGCGAGGACGGCGATGCGGTGCGGAGCCATGGCCCGATTATTGCGCATGATGGCTTTCCGGCCACTCGTCGTCGCGGTCCGCCCCGCCGAGACTCGGAGGGTGACCCGACACCGTCTGCATCCGGCCTGGCTCGTGGCCGGCGTCTCGTTCGTCGCGCTGGTCGGCGCGGCCGGCTTCCGCGCCACCCCGGGGGTGCTGCTGCACCCGCTGCACGCCGAGTTCGGCTGGCCGCTGGCCACCATCTCCGCCGCCGTCTCGGTCAACCTCATGCTCTACGGGCTCACCGCACCGTTCGCCGCCGCGCTGATGGACCGGTTCGGCATCCGCCGGGTGGTCGCGGGCGCGCTGGTGCTGGTCGCGCTGGGCAGCGCGCTGACCGTGGGGATGACCGCGAGCTGGCAGTTGATCCTCTGCTGGGGCGTGCTGGTCGGGCTGGGCACCGGCTCGATGGCGCTGGCCTTCGTGGCGACGGTCACCGGGCGCTGGTTCGTCAAGCGCCGGGGCCTGGTCACCGGCGTGCTCACCGCGGGCGGGGCGGCCGGGCAACTCGTCTTCCTCCCGCTGGTCGCCGTGCTGGTGCGCGACCACGGCTGGCGGGTGGCGGCGCTGGTCGTGGCCGGGGCCGCGCTGGCGGTCGTACCCCTCGTGGTGTGGCTGCTCCGCGAGCACCCGGCGGACCTCGACCTGCCCGCCTACGGCGCGACCGAGGTGGTGCCTCCGGCGCCGCCGGCCGGCGGGGCGGCGGCCCGGGCGGTCGGCGCGCTGGCCGCCGCCGCGCGGACCCGGCCGTTCTGGCTGCTGGCCGGCGGCTTCGCGATCTGCGGCGCGACCACCAACGGCCTGGTCGGCACCCACTTCGTGCCGGCCGCGCACGACCACGGCATGTCGGAGACCACCGCGGCGGGGCTGCTCGCCCTGGTCGGGCTCTTCGACATCGTCGGCACGGTCGCGTCCGGCTGGCTCACCGACCGGGTGGACAGCCGGCTGCTGCTCGGCGCCTACTACGCGCTGCGCGGCGCCTCGCTGCTGGTGCTCCCGAGCCTCTTCGCCGGCTCCGCCCGGCCGAGCATGCTGGTCTTCATCGTCTTCTACGGCCTGGACTGGGTGGCCACCGTGCCGCCCACCGTGGCGCTGTGCCGGGAGTGGTTCGGCGCGTCGGGGGCGGTGGTCTTCGGCTGGGTGTTCGCCGCCCACCAGGTCGGCGCGGCGCTCGCCGCGACCGGTGCCGGCCTGGTCCGCGACCGGCTCGGCGACTACGCCGCGGCCTGGTACGTGGCCGGCGCCCTGTCGATCGGCGCGGCCGGCCTGTCCCTGCTGCTGCGCCGCCGGGGCGACGAGCCCGCGTTCGCCCTCCCCGTGGCGGTGGGCCGCCGGGCCTGGAGCTACCGGGGCTGAGCGGTCAGCCGGCCGCCCACTGCTGCTCGGGGGCGCCGTTGCAGGGCGCCTGTTCGAGTTCGCTCCCGGCCTCGGTGGCCGCGCCGTCGACCTGCGCGCACTTGCCGCTGTGCACGGCGACCAGCAGCACCGGACCGGACCCGGTCGGCTGGAGCTTCCACTGCTGGTTGGCCTGCCCGTTGCAGGACCACTGCACCAGGTCCGTGCCGTCGTCGGTGCCCTGCCCGTAGACGTCCAGGCACTTGCCGCTGGCCGCGTTGACCAGGACGTAGGTGTCAGCGGCCACCGGGGTGACCACCCACTGCTGCTCCGGCCCGCCGGTGCAGTCGGCCAGCGCGGCGTGCGCACCCTCCGGGTCGTCGCCGGTCACCCCGAGGCAGAGGCCGGAGGGGATGCCGCGGATCACCTTCGGGGTGGCCACGGGAGCGGCCGGAGTGGTCGGCGCGGCGCTCGGCGAGGGTGCCGCCGTGGTGGGTGCGGCCGCCGTCGTGGCCGCGGCCGCGCTCGTCTCGCTCGCCGCCGGGGTCGGCTCGGCCGCCGCCGGCACCACCGGCTGGTCGCCCCCGCCGCCGAGCACGCCGGTGGCGAAGAACACCCCCAGGAGTACGCCGACCAGGGCGACGCCCAGCGCGATCCGCATCAGCGGGTCCTGCGGCAGCCGGCGGCGGGCCGGACGGCGGCCGCCGTAGACGGTGCCGGACGGATCGGGGCGCGGGTCTGCCATGGGGGCATCCTGACCCACCGGGACGGTCGGGAGCCAGTCGCCCCGGCGGCGGGGTGACTCAGTCGACGACCCGGACGTCCTTCCAGAACGCCACCCGGTCGCGCACCATCTCCGCGTCCGGCTTCGGGTCGGGGTAGTACCAGACGGCGTCCGGGCTGCTGGCGCCCGCGTGTTCGAGCGTGTAGTAGGAGGCGGTGCCCTTCCAGGGGCAGACCGTGTGGGTGTCGGAGTCGCGGATCAGGTCGTCGCGCAGGGCCGAACGGGGGAAGTAGTGGTTGCCCTCGACCAGCACGGTGTCGTCGCTCTCGGCGACGACCAGGTCGTTCCAGACGGCTTTCGGCATGCCCTCCACGCTATGCCGGCGGCCGGGCGCCGGCCACCGTTCAGCGGGCCGGCTCCGGATCGGTGACGTCCGCCACGGTCGCGTCGAGCGCGGTGAGGGCGGCGTCGGCGTCGACCGCGACGGCCACCCCGTGCTCGCCCGCGCCGAGGGTGATCTCCCGACCGCGCAGCCGCTCGTCGGCGACCACGGGCCAGGCGGTGCTGGCGCCGAACGGGGTGATGGTGCCCCGCTCGTAGCCGGTGGCCGCCCGGGCGGCCACCGCGTCCGGCATGGACAGGCGGCTCACCCCGAGCAGGTGGCGCAGCTTCGGCCAGGAGACGACCCGGTCGCCGGGGGTGAGCACGAACAGGTGGTCGTCCTCGCCGCGCCGGACCACGATCGTCTTGACCACGTCGGGGACCTCGACGCCGCGCGCCGCGGCCGCCTCGGTGAGGCTGCGCACCGGGCCGTGCCGGATCACCCGGTAGGGCAGGCCGGCGGCGTCCAGGGCGGCGAGCGCGGGGGAGGGCATGCCCGCCACGGTAACCCGTGGATCTCCGGCCGGCCTCGAAAAGGCCACCGTGGACATCCCACGAATTCTCGTGCTCAGGCGTAAGGTCATCTCATGCACGCTGTCCGTGATCATGAGCGGGCGGTGGACGCGCTGCGGCGCTCATACGCCGCGGTGCCCGCCGGAGAACCCGTACGGCTGGCCAAGCAGACCTCCAACCTCTTCCGACCCCGATCCGCGCCGCGCACCCCCGGCCTGGACGTGAGTGGGCTGACCGGGGTGCTCGCCGTCGACCCGGACGCCCGGACCGCGGACGTGCAGGGCATGTGCACGTACGAGGACCTGGTCGACGCCACCCTGCCGCACAACCTCATGCCCCTGGTCGTGCCGCAGCTGCGCACGATCACCCTGGGCGGCGCGGTGACCGGGCTGGGCATCGAGTCCACCTCGTTCCGCAACGGCCTGCCGCACGAGTCGGTGACCGAGCTGGACATCCTCACCGGGTCCGGTGACCTCCTCACCGCCCGGCCGGTGGGCGAGCACGCCGACCTCTTCCGGGCCTTCCCCAACTCGCTGGGCAGCCTCGGCTACTCGACCCGGCTGCGCATCGAGCTGCAGCCGGTCCGCCGGTACGTGGCGCTGCGCAACATCCGGTTCAGCCGGCTGGAGGAGTTGACCGACGCGATCGCCGAGGTGGTCGCCAAGGGCTCCTGGGAGGGCGAGCCGGTCGACGGGATGGACGGGGTGATGTTCAGCCCCGGCGAGGCGTACCTCGTGCTCGCCACGTTCACCGACGAGGCCGACGGCCCGCCGAGCGACTACACCGGCCAGGACATCTACTACCGCTCGCTGCGCCGGCGCACCCGGGACGTGCTCACCACGTACGACTACCTGTGGCGCTGGGACACCGACTGGTTCTGGTGCTCCGCGGCGTTCGGGGTGCAGAATCCGGTGGTCCGCCGGCTCTGGCCCCAGCGCTACCGGCGCAGCGACTTCTACCACCGGCTGGTGCGCCTGGAGCACCGGCACCAGGTGGCCGCCCGGATCGACCGCTGGCGGGGCCGGCCGGCCCGGGAGCGGGTGGTGCAGGACGTGGAGATCCCGCTCGCCGGGACCGCCGAGTTCCTGCGCTGGTTCGCCCGGACCGTGCGGATGGAGCCGGTGTGGCTCTGCCCGCTGCGGCTGCGGGAGCCGGCCGGCCCGGGATCCGCCCGGGCCTGGCCGCTGTATCCCCTCCAACCGGGCGAAACCTATGTGAACATCGGTTTCTGGGGGAGCGTGCCGATCGCCGAGGGCGCCGCCGACGGTGACGTCAACCGGGAGATCGAGCACGCGGTGTCGGAGGCGGGCGGCCACAAGTCGCTCTACTCCGACGCGTACTACGACCGGGCGGCGTTCGACCGGCTCTACGGCGGGGATACCTGGCGCGCCGTGAAGGAACGCTACGACCCGGACCACCGGCTGACCGGACTGTACGAAAAGGCGGTAGCGCGAGCATGAGTCTGACCGACCGAACACCCGGGGCGGCGAGTGCCCCGGCCGGCCCGCCGGCGGGGGGCCGGCGTGGCGGACCGACCGTGGCGGACGTGATCCGCGCGGTCACCACGGGCGACCTGCCCGTGCGCATCACCGGATACGACGGCAGCGCGGTCGGCCCGGCCGACGCCGGGATCACCCTGGCGATCCGCTCCGAACGCGGGCTGTCCTACCTGCTCACCGCCCCGGGTGACCTGGGCATGGCCCGGGCCTACGTGAGCGGCGACCTCGGTCTGGAGGGCGTCCACCCGGGCGACCCGTACGAGGCGTTGCGGGTGCTCAAGGACGAGATGCCGCTGCGGATGCCGCCGGTGGCCGAGGCGCTGGCCCTGGTCAAGGGGCTCGGCTGGGAGCGGCTGCTGCCCCCGCCGCCCCCGCCGCAGGAGGCCGCGCCGCGCTGGAAGCGGGTGGTGAACGGGCTGCGCCACTCCCGCACCCGGGACAGCAACGCGATCTCACACCACTACGACGTCTCGAACGCCTTCTACGAGAAGGTGCTCGGCCCGTCGATGACGTACACCTGCGCGGTTTTCCGCAGCCCGTCCGACACCCTGGAGGAGGCGCAGCGGGCCAAGTACGACCTGGTCGCCGGCAAGCTGGCGCTGAAGCCGGGGATGCGGCTGCTGGACGTCGGCTGCGGCTGGGGCGGCATGGTCCGCCACGCGGCCCGCGAGTACGGCGTCAAGGCGCTCGGCGTCACGCTGTCGCGGGCGCAGGCCGAGTGGGCGCAGGCCGCGATCGAGCGGGAGGGCCTGGGCGACCTGGCGGAGGTGCGCCACCTGGACTACCGGGACGCCCCGCGCGAGCAGTTCGACGCGATCTCCTCGATCGGGCTGACCGAGCACATCGGGGTGCGCAACTACCCGGCCTACTTCGGAGCGCTGCGCAGCCGGCTCAAGCCGGGCGGCCGGCTGCTCAACCACTGCATCACCCGGGCGGACAACCGGGCCCCGCACCGCTCCGGCGCGTTCATCGACCGGTACGTCTTCCCGGACGGCGAGCTGGCCGGCCCGGGCCGGTTGATCAGCGAGATCCACGACGCCGGGCTGGAGGTGCACCACGAGGAGAACCTGCGGCAGCACTACGCGCTGACCCTGGCCGGCTGGTGCCGCAACCTCGTCGAGCACTGGGACTTCTGCGTAAGCGAGGTCGGTGTGGGCACCGCCCGGGTGTGGGGGCTCTACATGGCCGGCTCCCGGATGGCCTTCGAACGCAACGGCATCCAGCTGCACCAGGTGCTCGCCACGCACAACGGTCCGCAGGGGGTGAACGGCTACCCGCTGCGTCCCGACTGGACGCCCTGACGGGTTCCGATCCCACGAAAGGCCGCGCGGTCCGCGCGGCCTTTCGTCGTGAAACCGGTCGGTCCGGCCGGTCAACCTCCGGGCGTGTCCCGTCGTCCTTGGTGACGACGAGAGGAGAGCCGGTGTGGCGGAACAGACGCTTCGACGGGCTGGAGGTCCTCGTCGCCGAGCGGGGCGGTGCCCTGCTCGCGACGGCGGTGCTGCTGACCGGTAGCCGCGTCGCCGGGGAGGACCTGGTGCAGGCGGCGCTGGAACGGCTGATGCGGAACTGGCACCGGGTGCACGGCGACCCGGAGGGCTACCTGCGCCGCACCCTGTACCACCTGGCGGTGGACCGGTGGCGGGTGCGCCGGCGCCGGCCGGAGGTGCTGGCGGAGGTGGAGCCGCCGGGCCAGCCGGACGGCACCGACGTGCTGCACCTGCGGCAGGCGCTCGTGCAGGCGCTGAACCTGCTGCCGCCCCGGCAGCGGGCCGTGCTCGTGCTCCGCTACTGGGAGCAGTTGAGCGAGGCGGAGGCCGCCGAGCTGCTCGGCTGCTCGGTCGGCACGGTCAAGTCGACCGCCTCCCGGGGGCTCACCCGGCTACGTGAACTCACCGCCGACTGGGCGCTCGAAGGCGCCGGCATGAACGGAGCACGCAGATGACCACCGACCTGGAAGACCAGCTCATCACCGGGATGCGGGACCGGGTGACCGGCCTGCCGCCCACCCGTGACGTGCTCGGCGCGGCCACCCGCCGGCACCGGCGGCGCACCGCCCTGCACCGCACCGCGTACGCCGCGGGGATGGTCGGGGTCGCCGGGGCGCTGACCGCGGCGCTGACCGTCGGCGCCGGCAACGCCGGCGGCCGTCCCGGCCCGTCCGGACCGGCCGCCGGGCGGCCGGCGCCCGCGGCGAGCCCGCAGTCGCCGCAACTGCGCCTCGCCGCGGCCGCGGCGGCCAGCGAGAACATCAGTTACCAGGTGAAGGTCACCACCACCTCGCTGGACGCGCCCCCGCCAGAGGGCGAGCTGCCGGAGCCGGTGAGCCGGCGGTGGGTCACCAAGGGCGCCTTCGATCCGGCCACGGCCACCGGCTACCTGGATTCGCCGTACACCGGGCTGCGGCCGGCCGTCGCGGCGGGCCCGGAGCACCTGCGGCTGATCGACGGTGTCCTCTACCTCGGCGGCCGGGACGGCCGGGACCCGGACAACGGGAAGATCGTGTGGAGCCGGGTCCCGGACCGGCAGGACAGCCTCGACTACGACATGGCGATGGGCGGTCGTCTCGGTGCCTCGGCGAGCCCGCAGGCACTGCTCCGAGTGCTGGACCGGGCGGGCGCCACGGTCACCGAGCAGTCGCCCGGCGTCTACCACTTCGACGTCTCGGCGCCGGATGCCTCCAACGAGATCCTCGCCGACCGTCTCGTCGGCGAGGTGACGGTCGGCGCGGACGGCCGGATCGCCAAGGTGGCCTACGAACGGACGTCCCGAATGCTCCGGAGCAAGGACTTCACCTCCCACCTCAGGGTCGTCATCGAGCTGTCCGGCTACGGCCTGCCGGTGACGGTCAAGGCCCCGGCCCACGCCCCCGTCATCGGCAAGTAGCTCGCCACGGAAGGCCGCGCGGACCGCGCGGCCTTCCCTCGAACCTATTGACAAAGAAGTTTTGTACGTACAAACTGATTTTGCCATGAGAGACGTCCTGTACCTGGAACAGCGCGAGCAGGCCGAAGCCCTGCTCAAGCCGCAACGCATCGAGGTGCTGCGGCAACTCGCCGAGCCCCGCACCTGCACCGAGATCGCCACCCGGCTGGGGCAGACGCCGCAGCGCGTCTACTACCACGTCAAGCAACTGGTCGCCGCCGGGCTGGCCGAGCAGGTCGCCGAGCGGCGGGTGCGCGGCATCAGCGAGGGCATCTACCAGGCCGTCGCCCGGTCCTACTGGCTCTCGCCCCGGCTGGTCGGCCGGATCGGTGGGGCGCGCCGGGCGCAGGACGAGCTGAGCCTGGGCTACCTGCTCGACCTCATGGAGGAGGTCCAGGCCGACATCGCCGCGCTGGACCGCACCGCACCCGAACTGCCGTCGATCGGGGTCTCCGGCGAGATCCGGGTCCCCGCCGAGCGGCGGCAGGAGTTCCTGCACGACCTGCAGTCGACACTGCAGGACCTTTTCACCCGCTACGGCGGCGCCGAGGGAGACGCCTTCAAACTCGCCGTGGCCTGCTACCCGAAGGGCGACAACCATGAGTGACCTGCTGACCGTCCGGGCCCGCCTCGCCGCACCCGTCGAGGCCGTGCGCCGCGCGCTGACCGATCCGGCCGAGCTGCGCGTCTGGCTCGCCGAGCACGCCGAGGTCGACCTGCCCCGGCGCTACGAGTTCTGGGGCCGCCACACGCCCGAGGGCGACGCGCCGCACCAGCGCCTTGTGCACGCCGACGAGCGGACACTGCGCTTCGCCTGGACGCTCGACGGGGTGGAGACCACCACCGAGTTCGAGCTGACGCCGGAGGACGGGAGCACCGTGCTGACCCTGCGGCAGAGCCACTTCAGCTTCGAGGAGGCGATGAGCGGCAGCAGCATCCGGGGCGTCCTGCAGACCTTCTGGGCGCTCGCGATCGCCAACCTCAACGCCCACCTGGAGGGGCGCCCACTGCTGCCGCGCACCGACTTCACCTCCGCCGACCTGCGCGGCGAGCTGCTAATCGACGCGCCGATGGACAAGGTGTGGACCTCGCTGACCGACTCCGAGCAGGCCAGCGCCTGGTTCGGCTTCCCCATCGGCATCGAGCCGTGGGTGGGCGGCCGCTACGCCATGGGCGGCTTCGACGCCGGCTACGCGGCCAAGGTGGTCGACCTGACCCCGGGCCGGGCGCTCTCCGTCGACTGGGGCCCGACCGGCGTCAGCACCTGGGAGCTGGCCGAGTCCGGCGGCCGGACGAAGCTGACCTTCGTGCAGTCCGGCTTCGACGAGGGCAACCCGCCGTACGCGGCCTGGACCGGCAGCGTGGCCGGGCTCGCCGAGCTGCGCCGCTTCCACGAGGTGGCCGACTGGCAGCCGATCTGGCTCGACGTGGAGATGCCGAGCAACGCGTGAGCCAGCGCCGCGCGAGGAAGGACCCCTTCTTGACGCCTCCGGTGCAGGAGGGGCCCTTCCTGACAGCTCAGGGCGACAGCTCGTCGGCCCGGCGGAGCAGTGCCCGCCGCTCCGGGTCGGAGCGGACCGCGTCGGCGGCGGCCCGGAACAGCGCGGCGGCGCGTACCGGGTCGCCGCCGCGGGCGGTCAACTCGGCCTCGGCGGCCATCGCCGGCGGGTAGCCGTCCAGCGCCCCGCCCTCCCGGGCCTCGGCGAGCAGGGCCAGCCCGGCGGCGGGGCCGTACGCGTACCCGTGCGCCACCGCCCGGTTGAGCCGCACCACCGGGGTCGGGTGCGCCAGGGCCAGCGCGTCGTAGCAGCCGGCGATGGCCGGCCAGTCGGTCTCGGCGGCGGTCGGGGCGGTGGCGTGCGCGGCGGCGATCCGGGCCTGGAGGGCGTACGGGCCGCCGCCGGCCCGGTCCAGCAGCCCGACGCCCTCGGCGATGGCGGCCCGGTCCCACCGGGTGCGATCCTGCTGGTCGAGGGTGAGCAGGTCGCCGGACGGGTCGCGGCGGGTCGCCCGGCGGGAGTGGTGCAGCAGAAACAGGGCGAGCAGCCCGGCCACCTCGGGCTGGTCCGGCAGCAGCATGTGCAGCAGCCGGGCCAGCCGGATCGCCTCGGCGGCGAACGCCGGCTCGCCGTCGGCGTCGTACCCCCGGGTGAAGAGCAGGTAGAGCACTCCCAGCACGCCCGGCAGGCGCTCGACCAGCGCGGGCCCGGTCGGCACCCGGTACGGGACGCCGGCCGCGGCGATCCGGGTCTTGGCCCGGGTGAGCCGGCGGGTCATGGTCGACTCGGTGACCAGGAAGGCGCGGGCGATGTCGGCGGTCGGCACGCCGGCCACCGTGCGCAGGGTCAACGCCACCCGGGCCTCCAGCGCCAGCGCCGGGTGGCAGCAGGTGAAGATGAGCCGGAGCCGGTCGTCCACCACGTCTCCCTCCGGTCGCGCGGGTGCGGGGTCGGTGAGCAGAGCCAGGTCGCGCAGCTTGCGGCGTTCCACAGTGGCCCGGCGCAGCACGTCCACGGCCCGGTTGCGGGCGGTGGTCATGAGCCACCCGCCCGGGTTGTCCGGCACGCCCTGGCGGGGCCAGCGCTCCAGCGCCGCCGCGAGGGCCTCCTGGGCGCAGTCCTCGGCGAGGGTCCAGTCGCCGGTGACGCGGATCAGGGCGGCCACGATCCGCGGGTACGCCTCGGCGCCCGCGTCGGCGACCGCCCCGGCCGCGTCGGTCACCCGGATCAGTTCTCGACCAGCGGGCGCAGCTCGATGCGCCCGGCGTACGCCATCGGGTGGGCGCGGGCCACCTCGACGGCCTCGTCCAGGTCGGCGCACTCCAGCAGGTCGAAGCCCACGATGACCTCCTTGGTCTCGGCGAACGGGCCGTCGCTCAGCAGCAGTTCGCCGTCGCGGACCCGGACGGTGGTGGCGGCCGACGCGGGCGCGAACCGACTGCCGGTCAGCCGCTGGCCGTTGGCGTCCCGCTCGGCCACCCACTTCTCGATGTCGGGCGCCGCGTCCGGGTTCCGGTCGGGCTGGGTGTCGGTGCAGACGAGCATCATGTACTTCATCGCTTCACTCCTGTCGGTCGTGCCTTCATCCACCCTGACGAACGCCGGGCGCGCCTCCGGACAGCGGCGGCAGAAATTTCTGGTGGTGATTTTCGGGGCCCGGCGGGGTAATGCCGGGCGATGTTCTTCATCTTCGGTCTCCGGACCAAGGTCGACCGGTCCGGCGTGGTCACCCAGGTCTGTCGCAACTGCGGCAACCGGGCCGCCCAGGTCATCACCCGGCGGGCCACGAAGTTCACCCTCTTCTTCATCCCGTTGATCCCGGTGCGCACCCGCTACGCGCAGCAGTGCACGTTCTGCGGCGCGCAGTACGACGTCTCCCGGGCCGAGGCCGAGCGCCTCCCGGTCGGCTGACCGTGGCGCGCTTCCTCTGCTGGCTGATCGGCCGCCAGCCGGTCACCCCGCCGGCCGCGCCGGTGCACACCGTCTCCCGGCCGCCCTGCACGCCGGGTCGCCGGCACCGCCGCCGCACCCGGCCCACGGCCGGCGCCCAGTCACCCCGCTTCCCCTGGAACCGCTCCGCCGGCCGCTGACCCCGCTCCGGCCCGACGGTCAGAAGGAAACCCCTCTCCACCGCCGGCGTCAACAGGTGACCCTTGCTTCCACCGCTAGGGTGGGCTGTCGTGACGGACACCGCGCAGCGCCTGGCCGAGATCCGGGGCGGCGTGCCGCCCCGGCGGCACAACGCCCGCACCATCGCCGCGCTGACCGGCAACCCCGGCTGCACCCGCCGCGCCGTGCTGGACGGCGCCGGCGTCGACAAGCCGAAGCTGGCCGAGCGGATCGGCTTCCCGGCCCGGTTCGGCCAATCCCGCTTCGCCATCACCCGGGGCAACGCGTTCGAGGCCCAGGTGAAGGCCGACGGCGGCGCGGAGCTGCTGCGCCTGGTCGCGGAGCGCCTGGGCGTGCCGGTGCCGGACGGCGCCACCTGGACCGACCTGGGCGGCGACGAGGACCGGCCGGAGCGCTCCCGCGCCGCGCTCACCGCGGGCGGGGACGGGCCGGCGCTCTTCGACCATCCGCTGCTCGGCCTGGACGTCGCCGGCCGCCGGGTGAACCTGGAGCCGGACCTGGTGGCCGCCCGGCTCGCCGGCCGCTTCCACGTCGTGGAGATCAAGTCGTTCCCGATCATCGACGGCCAGGCCGACCCCGCCAAGGTCGCGGCCGCCGCCATCCAGTCCGCCGTCTACGTGCTGGCGCTGCGTGAACTGCTCGCCGCCGAGGGCCGGGACCCGCACCTCGTCTCGCACGAGGTGGTTCTGGTCTGCCCGCGTGACTTCGCGAACCGGCCGGTGGCCAGCCTGCTCGACGTGCGCAAGCAGTTGCTGGTGCTGCGCCGCCAGCTCGACCGGATGGCGCGGCTCGACGACCTGCTCGCCGCCGTGCCGGCCGGGTTCACCGCCGACCTGAGCGCCGACCCGGCCGCGCTGGCCGGCGCGCTCACCGGCGTACCGGCCAACTACGCGCCCGACTGCCTGGCCGCCTGCGAGCTGGCCTACTTCTGCCGGCACGAGGCGCGCGGCCACACCGGCGCCCTGGGCCGGCCGGTCCGGGAGGCGCTGGGCGGCGTCGCCGAGGTGGCCGACGTGCTGGCGCTCGCCGAAGGCGTCCGCGCCCCCGAACCGGAGCAGGCGGAGGCCGCGGCCCTGCTGCGCGCCGCCGCCCGCCTGCGCGCCGACGCCCTGGCCGGGCACCCCGCATGAGGACGCCCCGACGCCCCGACCGGAGCACCCGGTGAGCACCCTGCGCGCGCTGGCCCAGGCGCAGGCGGTCGCCGCCGGGGTGGCCCAGCCGGTGGCCACCGTCCGGCACCTGCACCTGTCCGACCGCCCGCTCGTGCTGGTGCCGCTCGCGCTGGCCGGTGAGGCGAACGCCCCGCTCGCGGCCCTGGTCGGCGCCGCACCCGACGAGGCCCGGCTGCTGGTCGTGCCGCAGCCCCGCAACCGGGATCAGCGCTTCGCGTTCGCGGCCGACCTGGCCGGGATCGTGCTGCCCTACCTCGACGAGTTCCGCGACCGCACCGAGGCGGTGCCGGTCGACCGGGGCCGGGACGTCCGGCACCGCTACGTCGACGCCCCGCAGCTGCTGGTGCCGAACCCGGCCGGGATCACCTTCCTGCGGCTGTTCGGCCGCTCCACCCGGTTCCGCCGGCCCGACGGCGAACACCCGGTGCACCCGTCGGTGCCCATGCTCGGCCGGTGGCTGACCTTCTTCGCCGAGCGCGCCGAGCATCCCGGGTCGGCGGCGCTGGTGGCGCTGACCGACGCGCTGACCCTGCACTGGGCGACGGGCCAGAGCGCAGTGGAGGACCTGCACCTGCCGGCGCTGCTGGGCTGGCTCGACCCGCCGCCGGGGCGGACCGGCGCCGAGGCGGCCGCCCGTGCCGAGGACCCGGCCCGCTGCCCGCCGGCCGGACCGGCCACCGACCCCGACTTCGACAACCACCGGCTCGCGCCGGCCATCGAGGCGTACACCCGGGCCGGGGACGACCCGGTCGCCCGCGCGACCGCGTACGCGGAGCTGGAACGGCTGCTGCGCGACCAGCTGGCGCCCACCTGGGAGCTGATGTGGCGCGGCGTCGGGCTGCTCCGCGCGCTGCCGGCCGGTGCGCGGGTGTCCGCCCGCTGGGACGGCGACAAGGACGCCTTCACGGCGCACGCCGAGCACGTCGACGCCGGTGGCGGCCCGCAGCCGCGCCGGGACGGCGCGGTGGCCGCGGCGCTGCGCCTGCACCGCCTGGAGCGGGCGCTCGCCTCCTACGCCGTCCAGCGCGCCTACGACGACCCGCTGGTCATGGCCGAGCACCGGCTGGTCGGGGAGGCGTTCGTCGGTGACGTGACGCTGGCCGACCCGAAGCGGGTCGACGACACCGGCAGGCGGCCCGTGCTGCGCCCGCGGATCCAGGTGGTCACCACCGAGCCGGTGCTCGTGCCGGTCGGCGCGACGCTGTACTCGCCGGCCCGGCCGGGCCAGAGGGCCAAGGTGGTCTTCGTGACCCCGGCCGCCGACGGCAAGACCGAGGTGGTGCTGGAGCTCTCCGGCGGGATGGGCCGGGGGCTGACCGCCCTGCCGGGCAGCGTGCCGGAGGTGGGGGAGCGGCTCTGCCTCACCACCCTGTCGGACGGCTTCCTGCCGGCCGGCGCCTTCCCGGCCCCGGAGGAGACGCCGTGGACCCACGGCGGCCCTCCCACCACGGCACCCGCCCCCGACGCCCCGGCCGAGGACTGGTCCTGACGCCGGCGCCGTGTCAGCCGAGCGCGGCCAGGGTCTCGCGCGCCTCAGCCGCCGTCGGCCGCCGCGGGTCCGTCGCCAGCAGGCTCTCCAGGGCCTTCCGGTACGCGACGTCGCGCGCCGCTTCGGCCGGCGTCTCGACGTCGGGGGCGACCCCGCAGCCCTCCCAGTTGGTGCCGCTCGCCGCGTTGACCGGCCGGGCCACCGGGACGGTCAGCTCCAGGTGCGGATGCAGGCGGTGCCCGACCCGCGGGTGCGCCCCGCCCCGGGTCCGCTCGCCGACCACGGTGGCCCGGCCGAACTGCTGGAGGTCGTACGCCAGCTCCTCGCCGCCGGAGAACGTCTCCGGGCCGGTCAGCACGAGCACCGGCTTGTCGGGCGCGTAGCGGGGCACGGGCAGCCAGGCGGCGCTCCAGTACTGGTGGGTGGTCCCGGCCCGCTCGTGCATGGTGTGCAAGTGGGTCGGCTCGGCGAAGAACCAGCCGCAGACCAGGGCCACCATGTCGGGGCTGCCGCCCCGGTTGCCGCGCAGGTCGAGCAGGAGCGCGTCGGTGCCGGCCAGCAGCCGCAGCGCGGCGATCACGTGGTCGCCGGCCAGGTGCGGCGGGAACAGGTACGGCGCGATCTCCAGCAGCCCCACGTTGCCGGGCAGCCGTTGCACCCGGGCCACGCCACCCATGGTGAGCGCGGCGAGCTGGACGAACTGCACCTCGGCCGGGTCGTCGGCGACGTCGGCCAGCGGCGTCTCGTGGTGCTTGAGCCGCAGGTGCAGGTCGCCGTTGGCGGCCTGGAGGTCGCTGGTGACCAGCGCGCCGAGGGCCGCCGGGTCGGCCGCTTCCGCGTACGCCCCCGCCCGGAGCCGGTCGCCGAGGTGGGCGGCGATCCGGCCGGCCACCTCCGGGAAGACGTACTGCTCGGCGACCAGCTTCGTGGCCCGCTCGACGATGTCGGTGATCTCATCCTGACGCATGTCCCGAGTAGAGCAGGCCGGTTGACAAAGCGTCAAGAGAATTAGACGCTTTAACAGTGAACGACAAGACCGACCTGGAGGTCCGCACCCCGGCCCACTTCAAGGCGCTGGCCCACCCGTTCCGGCACCGGCTGCTCTTCGCACTCGGGTCCGGGCCGGCCACCATCAGCCAGCTCGCCGCCGGGCTCGGCGCGGCCAAGGGCACCGTCGCCCACCACCTCAAGGTGCTCACCGAGGCCGGCCTGGTCCGGGTCGCGCACACCCGCCAGGTCCGCGGCGGCACCGAGCAGTACCACGAGCGGGCGTTCCGCCGCCTGTCCGGCGAGACCGTCGACGCCGGCGCCACCGGCGCGATGCTGGGCGCGGTCGCCGAGGAACTGGCCGGCGACCCCGACCCGCTCGTGCACCTGCGCCACCTGCGGCTCACTCCGGCCCAGGCCGAGCGGCTCCGGTCCACCCTGGACACGCTCGTCGGCGAGGCCGAGGAGGCCGGACCGGACCAGCCCCGGTACGGCGTCCTGGTCTCCCTCTACCGCCGCGGCGGCCCGGAACACGTCGGCCCACCCGGGCGGTGACGGCCGCCGATCGGCTCTGGCGGCGGCACCGGGCGCTGACTAGGCTTGCTGCCGTTCGCCGTCCGCAACCGGTCGTCATCGACGAGGGTGCACGTCCGAGAGAGAGCCGGAGCGAATCGTTGTCCCCCAGCAGCACGTGAGCCTCGCCGCCGTGGCGCCGGCCCGTCGCCCGCTCGCCGGCCGTGTCGGGTTCGCCGCGGCCGCCCTCGTCGTACTCGGGGAAGCGGTGTGGCTGCTCGCCGGCCTGCCGGGCGGCGCCCTGGTCAGCGACATCGGCGCGGTGGCGGTGGCCGGCTGGGCGGCGGTGGCCTGCGCGGGCGTGGCCCGGCGGCACCCGACCCCGCTGCGCCGGTTCTGGGCGCTGCTCGCGGCCACCATGACCCTCGCGGCGCTCGGCCGGACGGTCTGGACGGTCGAGCGGCTCGGCGGGCACGACCTGCCGCACACCCCGCTGGTCGGCGCGCTGTTCACCGCCGGCATCGTCACCGGCACCGCCGCGCTGCTCTGCTCCGTGGCCGCCCCCCGCAGCCTGGTCGGGCAGGCCCGCACCCTGCTCGACGGGGTGATCGTCGGGCTGGCCCTCATCCCCATCGGCTGGGTGCTGGTGTTCCGCGACCTCGCCACCGCCGAGCTGACCGATCCGCTGCGCACCTTCGGGCTGCTCTACCCGATGCTCGACCTGGTGCAGCTCACCATCCTGGTGGCGATCGCCGGGCCGCCCCGTCCGGTGTGGCGGGCCCTCACCGCGATCGGGGTCGGCCTGGCCGTCCGGGCCGCCGCCGACGCTGTCTACGTCTCTCTCGTCGCGCACGGCAGCTACGCCCCCGGCCACCCGATCGACGTGTGCTGGCCACTGAGCTACCTGCTCATGGGCCTCGCCACCCGGTACCCGCCGCCGCCCTCCTGTGCCGAGGAGGAGGAGACCGGCGAGTCGCCGCTGCCGCCGTGGTGGCGGGTGGCCCTGCCCTACCTGCCGGTGGGCGGCGCGATCGTCGCCGTGGTGCTCGCCCGCCGGCCCACCGGGCAGACCCCGCACCTGATCTTCCTGGGCATGATGACGCTGCTCGGGGTGCTCGCCCTGCGTCAGGGGCTGGCCGCCAACGAGAACCTGCGGCTGGTCGCCCGGCTGCGCCGGCTCGCGTACTCCGACCAGCTCACCGGCCTGCCCAACCGGCTCACCTTCACGCGGCGGCTGCGCCGCGCCCTGCGCGACGGCGGTCCGGTGGCCGTCCTGCTCCTCGACCTGGACGGCTTCAAGCAGGTCAACGACCGCTTCGGGCACGCCGCCGGTGACCGGCTGCTGCGCACCATCGCCGAGCGGATGGCGGACGCCACCGGCCCCGACGGGATGATCGCGCGGCTCGGCGGCGACGAGTTCGCCGTGCTGGTCGCCGGTGACCGGCCGGTGCCGCCGGAGCGGCTCGCCCTCCGGCTGCTCGCCGCCCTCGAACCGCTGCCCGGCGAGGAGGACCTGGGCGTGCACCCCTCGGCCAGCATCGGCATCGCCGAGTACGGCCCGCAGCACACCTCCCACACCGACCTGCTCCGCGACGCCGACATCGCCATGTACGCGGCGAAGGCGGCCGGCAAGTCCGCGTACCGGACGTGCACGCCGCAGCTGCGGGAGTCGGCGGTGACCCGGGCCGAGCTGATCGCCGACCTGCGCCGCGCGGTCGACGAGGGCCAGCTGCTCATGGAGTTCCAGCCCATCGTCGACCTGTCCACCGGCGCGGTACGCAGCGTCGAGGCGCTGGTGCGCTGGCGGCACCCCCGGCTCGGCGTGCTCACCCCGGCGCGGTTCCTGCCGCTGGCCGAGGAGACCGGGCTGATCCTCGCGATCGACAGGTGGGTCATCCACGAGGCGTGCCGGGCGGCGGGCACCTGGCGCGAGCAGTCCCCCGAGGTCACCGTTGCGGTCAACATCGCCGCTGCCCACCTGCGCCGGCCCGACCTGATCGCCACGGTCACCGGGGCGGTCGGGGCGGCCGGCCTGCCGCTCCGCGCGCTCACCCTCGAACTCACCGAGTCGGCGCTCATCGAGGGGAGCGAGGCAGTGCTCGACCGGCTGACGCAGCTCCGCGACCTCGGGGTCGGCATCGCCATCGACGACTTCGGCACCGGCTACTCCTCGCTGAGCTACCTGCACCGGATCCCGGCCACCGAGCTGAAGATCGACAGGTCCTTCGTGGCCCGCCTCGACGCCGACGACGCGCGGGCGTACGCCACGGTGGAGATGGTCAACCGGCTGGCCGGCGCGTTCGACCTGGCCGTGGTGGCCGAGGGCGTGGAGACCGGCGGCCAGCACGCCGCGGTGACCGCGATCGGCTGCCTGCACGGCCAGGGCTGGCGCTATGGCCGCCCGGCCGCCCTGTCCGAGCTGCTCGACACGCTCACTCCGGTCGACGCGGCCCGCTGACTGACCTGTTACCCCACCGCGTTCCGCGGGTGACCCGTACCCGGGACCGTGGTGACATGGCTCGCCCGCCGCGTTCCACCGCCCTCGTCCTGGTGGCCGCCCTGATTCTCGCCGGGTTGACCGCCTGCACGCCCGCGACCGAGGGGATCACCGGGATCACCGTGGACGCCGACGGCCAGCCGGTCGCCGTCCTCGCCTGGTGCGCGTCCCGCCCGCCCGGCGGTATCGCGATCGACGACGGCCGCTCGGACCGGCCGTCCGCCGGGCCGAGCTGGCCCGGTCAGGACTTCCCGGTGCCGCCGCGGGCGGTGTCCCCGGAGACAGTGCCGCTCATCGGTTTCCCCCCGCCGGAGCCGCCGCCCGGGGTGACCTCCTTCGTCCTGTTCGCCGCCGCCGACGACAACTCCTTCAACACCCGGCCGGTGCGCTTCCAGCCGTCCGAGCTGGCCGCCCTACGCCCGGAGCAGGTCCTGATCACCGAGATCCTCGAGGGCGGAATGGAGCGGAACGCCGTCGTCACCCGCGAGGAACTGGCCCGCCGGGCCGCCGACGAGTGCTGAACCGGGGAAGGGGGGTCGAAGGTCCCGGGCGGGACGGGGGATTCGGCCCTGCTGCCGGTGCCCCGTCCACCGCCACGATGGTGTCGACAAACAACGCGGACACCATCCATACAGGAGCCAGAGATGAAGCGACGGACACTCGACCTGTTGTTCAGCATCGGTGGGCTGGGCCTCGCGGTCCTGCTGCTCGTCGTCGGCGTCGTCCTGACGACGAACGCCAACTTCGCCAACCGCTACGTGCACGACCAGCTCGCCGCCCAGCACATCAGCTTCACCCCGGCCGACAAGCTCAGCGACGAGGAGAAGAAGGCGGACTGCCTGCGCTCGTACGCCGGCAAGCCGCTCACCACCGGCAAGCAGGCCGAGTGCTACGCAAATGAGTACATCGGCCTGCACCTGAAGTCCATCGGCGGCGGCAAGACCTACGCCGACCTGGGCGCCCCGCAGACCGCGCTGCGTGAGCAGGTGGCCCAGGCCGAGCAGGCCAAGGCCGCCAACCTGGCGGACCTGCAGAAGCAGCTCGCCGACGTGAGCGCCCAGCGGGAGACCGTGTTCAAGGGCGAGACGCTGCGCGGCCTGCTGCTCACCTCGTACGGGTTCAGCGAGTTCGGTCGCAAGGCCGAGCAGGGCGCCCTGGCCATGTACCTCGGCGCGGCGCTGCTCCTGCTGCTCTCGGTCGCCGGCCTGGTGCACGCCTTCCGCACCCCGGCCAGCGCGACGTTCGCCGCCCCGGAGCGGGAGCGGGTCACCACCTGACCCGGCCCTCCGATCGCCCCTGGCCTCCCGTCCCCCCTCCGGGGAGGCCGGGGGCGATCGCCGTTTCCCGCCGGCCGGACCGCGCGGGCCGCAGAATCGGGCTTGACCCTCACGCAACGGGAGGCGGGAGCCTTGGTCGCGGAAGGGAGGGAACCCATGGCATACACGGTGGGTCAGGTGGCGCGGGCGGCCCGGGTGACGGTCCGGACGCTGCACCACTACGACGAGATCGGGCTGCTCTCGCCGCGCGGCCGCACGGCGGCGGGCTACCGCCGCTACGACGACGCGGACCTGGAGCGGTTGCAGCTGATCCGGGCCTACCGGGAGCTGGGGTTCCCGTTGGAGGAGATCGCCGAGATCCTCAACGACCCGGGCGGCGACCCGTTGCCGCACCTGCGCCGGCAGCACGAGCTGCTGACCGGGCGGATCGGGAAGCTGCGGGACATGGTCACGGCGATCGAACTCGCGATGGAGGCGAGAAAATTGGACATCCAGCTCACCCCGGAGGAGCGCTTCGAGGTGTTCGGGGACTTCGACCCGGACGAGCACGCCGAGGAGGCCGAGCGGCGCTGGGGCGGCACCGACGCGTACCGGCAGTCGGCCGAGCGGACGGCCCGCTACTCGAAGGAGGACTGGCTGCGTAACAAGACCGAGAACGAGGAGTGGGGGCGGCGGATCACCGAGCTGATGGCGTCGGGCGCACCGGCCGACTCGGCGGAGGCCATGGCGCTGGCCGAGGAGCACCGGCAGCTGATCAGCCGGTGGTTCTACGACTGCTCGTACGAGATCCACACCGGCCTGGCCGACATGTACGTGGCCGACCCGCGGTTCACCGCGTACTTCGAGAAGATCCGGCCGGGGCTGGCCGCGTACCTGAACGAGGCGATCCACGCCAACGCGATCAGCCGGGCCTGATCCGCCCCGGGTGCCAGGATGGGCCGAACGGCTCAGCCCTGGAGGTCACGTGTTCATCGTCGCCGGCACCCTCTACGTCGACCCGGCCCAGCGGGACGCCTACCTGGCCTCCTGCACGGAGGTCGTCCGGGCGGCCCGCTCGGCGCCGGGTTGCGTCGACTTCGCGGTCAGCGCGGACCTGGTCGAGCCGGGCCGGATCAACGTGTACGAGCGGTGGGAGTCCGACGAGCAACTGGTCGACTTCCGCGGCGCCGGCCCGGACGGGGAGCAGGCGGCGATGATCCTCGGCGCGGAGGTGCACAAGTTCCGCATCTCCGGCGTCGAGGCGCCCTGACCCGCCCCGCCCGGACGGACCGGCGCCCGGCCGACCCGGTCGGGCTCCCGCGCGCTGGCACGGCGCCCGCTACAGCACCAGGTCGAGCAGGAGGACACCGGCGAAGCCGACCACCGAGATGATCGTCTCCATCACCGACCAGGTCTTGATGGTCTGCCCGACGGTCAGCCCGAAGTACTCCTTCACCAGCCAGAAGCCGGCGTCGTTGACGTGCGAGAAGAACAGCGACCCGCAGCCGATGGCCAGCGCGAGCAGGGCCACCTCGGGGCCCTGGAGGGTGGCCGCGAGCGGCGCGACGATGCCAGCCGCGGTAATGGTGGCGACGGTGGCCGAGCCGGTCGCCACCCGGATGCCGACCGCGACCAGCCAGCCCAGCAGCAGCGGCGACAGGTTCGCGCCCTCGGCGGCGTTCGCGACCAGGTTGCCGACGCCCGCGTCGACCAGCACCTGCTTGAACCCGCCGCCGGCGGCGACGATCAGCAGGATGCCGGCGATCGCCGGCAGCGAGCCGCCGAGGAATCCGGAGACCTGGCCGCGGCTGAACCCGGTCCGGTAGCCCAGGAAGATCATCGCGAAGATGACGCCGGCCAGCAGCGCGACGATCGGGGTACCGATGATGTCCAGCGCCTTCCGGCCGCCGGTGTCCTCATCGAGGGTCAGCTCGCCGATCGCCCGCAGCAGCATCAGCACCACGGGCAGCAGCACGGTGACCACGGCGGCCCAGAGCGCCGGCTCCCGGCGGGAGCGCCGGCCCACCGGCTCGTCGATCGGCGCGCCGGGGCGGCCGGTGCCCGGGTTCACCAGGTCGTCCTCGGTGACCAGGTCGCCGTCGGCGTCGAGCCGGCCCTCGCCGGGGCGGGTCGGCCGCCGGTCCCCGCCGGCGGCGAGCGGCTGCCGGGTGGGCAGCAGCGCCTCCGGGGCGGTGGCCGGCACGTAGCGGGCGATGAAGTTGCCGAAGACCGGCCCGGCGATGATCACGGTGGGGATCGCCACCAGCAGGCCCAGGGCCAGGGTCTGGCCGAGGTTGGCGCCGAGCGCGTCGATCGCGACCAGCGGGCCCGGGTGCGGCGGCACGAGGCCGTGCAGCACCGACAGGCCGGCCAGCGCCGGGATGCCGATCTTGATCAGCGGCACGTCGACCCGGCGGGAGACCAGCAGCACGATCGGCACCAGCAGCACCACGCCGACCTCGAAGAAGAGCGGGAGACCGATGAGCGCGGCCACCCCGGCCATGGCCCACGGCAGCGCGCCGCCGGAGACGCGGCCGACCACCCGTTCGACGATGCTGTCCGCGCCGCCGGACTCGGCGAGCAGGCCACCGATCATCGCGCCGAGCGCGATCAGCAGGCCGACGCCGCCGACCGTGGAGCCCACCCCGCCGCTGAACGAGGTGACGATCTTGTCGGCGCTGACCCCGGCGACCACGCCGAGCACGGCCGCGCCGAGGATCAGCGCCAGGAACGGGTGCACCTTGCCCCAGGCGATGAGCACCACCACCGCGGCGATGCCGAGCAGTGCGGCGATGACGAGCTGGGTGTCACCGGCGTTCGTGAGGGGTTGCGCCGGTGCGGCGAGCAGTGTGACCACGGCAATCACGACCTTCGGTAGTCGTCCGTGCCTCCGGGACGGGCGATCACTGGGGAGGAGCGGTGGGTGGTGGCTCCGGCGGCAGGCTCGGGGCCAGCCGCCGCAGCGACGCGAACGTCGGAACGAGCGCGTCGTACAGCTCGGAGAAGAGCGGCAGCAGGGCCGCGTACGTGGCGGCGGAGGCGGGATTCGGGCGGACCGTCTCGTCGATCCGGACCAGGTCGGCGGCGACCTCGATCGACTCGATCAGGCCGAGCGCCTGCATGCCGAGCAGGGCGGCGCCGAAGCTGGAGCCCTCGTGCCCGACCGGGAAGCGCACCGGCATGCCGAGCGCGTCGGCGAGGATCTGCCGCCACAGCGGGCTGCGGGCGAAGCCGCCGCTGGCGCGGATCTCGCGTACCTCGTTGCCGGCCGCACGCACCGAGGCGAGGACCAGGGCGAGCTGCTGGCAGACCCCTTCCAGCGCGGCCCGCACCAGGTGCGCCCGGCCGTGCCCGTGGGTCAGCCCGACGTACGCGCCGCGGGGCAGCGCGCTCCAGTGCGGCGCCCGCTCGCTGAGCAGGTACGGCAGCATGATCAGCCCGCCGGAGCCGACCGGCGCCCGGGCGGCCAGGTCGAGCAGCTCTTCCTCGGCGTGCTCGCCCAGCTCGGGGGCGAGCGCCTCGTTGGCCCACTGAAGGACGATCCCGCCGTTGTTGATCGCCCCGCCGACCACCCAGCGGTGCTCGGTCAGGGCGTAGCAGAAGACGCCGCCGAGCGGGTCGACGCCGGGGCGCTCCACCATCACCCGCATGGCCCCGCTGGTGCCGATCGAGCAGGCCACCTCGCCGGGATGCACCGCGCCGAGCCCCAGGTTCGCCAGCGGCCCGTCGCCGGCCCCCACCACGAGTGGGGTGTCCGCGGGCAGGCCGGTGGCCCGGGCCGCACCGGCGGCCAGGCCGGGCAGCACGTGGGTGGTGGGGACGAGCTCCGGGAGCTGCTCCTCGGTGATGCCGGCGATGCGGAGGGCCTCGGCGTCCCAGGCCAGCCGGTAGATGTCCATCAGCCCGGTGGCGGAGGCCACCGAGTGGTCGGTGACCAGTGCCCCGGTCAGCCGCAGCAGCACGTAGTCCTTGATGCCCACCCAGTGCGCGACCCGCGCGTGCAGCGTCGGTTGCTGCTCGGCGAACCAGACCAGCTTGGGCAGCGGCGCCATCGGGTGGACCGGGGTGCCGGTGCGGCGGTGGATGGCCAGCCCGGAGGGCACGGCACGCAGCCGCTCGGCCTGCGCGCTGGCCCGGGAGTCGGCCCAGGTGACCGAGGGCGTGAGCGGGGTGTTGTCGGCGTCCAGCCCGATGAGGCTGTGCATCGCGGTGCTGAACGACAGGCCGGCGACGGGCCGGCGCAGCTCCTCGGCCACGGCCCGGATCGACCCGACCACCGCGTCGAAGATGCGGACCGGGTCCTGCTCGGCGTACCCGGGTCGCGGCTCCTCCAGGGGGTAGCCGATCGAGTGGGTGGCGAGCTGCCGGCCACCGGTGTCGTACGCGACCGCCTTGGTGCTGGTGGTGCCGATGTCCACCCCCACCACGACGGCCGGGTCACCCACCGGTGCACCTCCTCGCGTGCCGGGGGTCGCGGCGCGTCCCGCCCTGCGGCTGACGTTACCGACGCACCAACCCCCTCGCACGGCGAAGCGACCGCCGTCCGGGCGCGGCCACGGTATGCCGAGGATTCCGCCTAACGTGTCGCGCAATCACCCTTTCGGTCAATTTGGGGACTTGCGCGTGTCTTGCCACCCCCGCGCCGCCGTTGACATGAATGACACCCCGATTGGTGGGCTCGCGCGGCGGAGGAGTCGGCGTGGCGATGACTGATTCGACGGGTTCCACATGGCGCTACCGGTGGGCGCACCGGCAGAACGACCGGCGGCAGCGGGCCTTCCGCGCGGCCGACGAGGCATGGCGGCGCCGCGACGACGAGCTGCGCCGGCTGCGTACCCTCGCCGGGTCCTTCCACGGCTCCGCCGAGGCCGGCGCCGGCCTGCCCGTGGAGCTGGGCCCCGGCGAGGTGGTCTTCTGGACGCTGCCGGCCGCGCAACTGGTCGACGTGCGGCACACCGCCGTGCTGCCGGCCCCCGAGCTGACCGTCGACCCGGAACCGCCGGTGCTGCGCCCGCGCCGCCCCGAAGGGGTCAAGGTCGTCGACGCCGGTCTCGCCGTGCTCACCAACCGGCGCCTCGTCCTGCTCGGCGGTCGGGGCCGGCGCGACTGGACGTACGGGCGGATGACGGGGCTGTCCCACGACCCGGGGGCGCCGGTCACGCTGATCCAGGTGCTCGACCGGCGGCGTACCTCCGGTCTGCTGCTGCCCACCGGCGCGGTGGCCGACTTCCGGTTCAAGCTCACCCTGGCCTTCGCCGACGCGATCGAGCAGCGCGCCGCGGTCGTCGCCCAGCTCGACGAGCTGATCGCGGAACACGAGACGGTGCGGCCGGTCCGGCCGGCCGTGCTCACCCCGGCCCAGGCCCGCGTCTCCGCGCTGCTCCCTGGCGGCCGGCGGACCGTCGCGGTCGGTGTGGCCATCGCCCTGATCGTGCCGGCGATGCTGTTCGAGTCCGACCCGCCGGTGCGCCCCGGGTCCGACCGGGCCGCCGCGGCCACCCCGGAATCCACCGCCACCGCCACCGCCGCGCCCCCGCCGGTCGCCCCCGCCGTGCAGGTCGAGCCCGCCCCGAGGCCGAAGGGCACCCGGCCCGCGCCGACCTCCCCGCCGTCCGGGAGCACCCCGTCGCAACCGGCCGCCGAACGCCGCTGCGGCGCGCCCGCCAACCCCTACGGGTACGACTTCTGCGGCGGCACGCGGATCCGCAAACCGGCCCGGGGAATCTGCGACTGGTTCGACTGCGTGCCCGGCTTCTGGTCCGGCCGCGGCTGGCTGGTGCAGTGCCGCGACGGCACGGTCAGCCTGACCGGCGGGCGCCGCGACTCGTGCGCCGACAACCAGGGCTTCCGCCGGACCTTCTGGACCTGACGGCCGGCACCCTAGCCGGCGAGGCGCGGCGACCGGGGCATCGGGCGCAGCGGCAGCAGGCCGGCGAGGACCAGGGCCGCGCCGACCGGCAGCAGGTCCAGGTTCACGGCGATCGCCACGAACCCGACCAGCACCAGCACCGGCGCCCACACCGGCAGCAGCCGCGCCGCGGCGGCCCGGTACAGCAGCACCAGCAGGCCCAGCTCGAACAGCGCCGGCCCGCCGAGCAGCACCAGGTCGGGCGTCTCCACCGCGTCGGCGAAGCGCGGGAACAGGTCGCCCAGGATCACCCAGACGAACGCGGCCGCACCGACCACGCCGGCCAGCGCCGCCACGTCGTCCACCGCCCGGAGCCGGGTCGAGCGGGTACGCAGCACGCCGTGCAGCCCGACGGCCAGCACGGCGAACCCGAGGATGCCGAACAGGAACAGGGTGTGCCCGGTGTTCCACGCCCAGGCGCCCTTGTCGCTGTGACCGTCCAGGCGGTCGATCAGGCGGAGCAGGCCGTAGGAGAGCAGCAGCAGCGACGCGGTCACGGCCACCGGCCGCAACCAGGGGTACGTGGGACGCATCCGGGAATCGGTGAGGGTCATGGCCTCAGCCTCGTCCCGGGGCCGGCCGGGGACATCCGGGCTGACCCCCCACCGGCCCCCGGATTAACCGTTCGCGCCCCTCAGGGGTGCGCGGCTAGCGTCCGGCGGGTGTCCCGCTCCGTGACCCTGGTTCTGGTCGACGCCGACGGCCGCCCGCTCGGCGCCCTGCCCCCGTACGGCGTGCCCGAGCCGTGGTGGCAGGAGGTCGGCTCGATCGTCGACGGGGCCCGCCGCCGGTACGGCCTCGACGTGGCCGTGCTGCGGCTGCTCACCGGCGACCGCCCCGAACCTCCCGGCGGCCACGTCACCTACCTGGGCCAGGTCACCGAGCCGCCCGCCGTACCCCTGACGCCGGCGCCGGTGGACCTCGCGCCGCACCCGCTGCGCGCCCCGTACGCCGAGCCCGGCGGCCCGGCCCGCAGCGTCGCCTGGGCCACCGGGCAGCTGCGCCGGCTCGGCCGGCCGGTGACCGCCGTGGCGCAGCAGCGCACCTGGAACCTGTCGGCGATCTGGCGGCTCGACGGCCCGGCCGGCAGCGCCTGGCTCAAACAGGTGCCCCCGTTCTTCCGGCACGAGGCGGCCGTGCTGCGCTGGCTGGCCACCGCCGCGCCCACGACCGCCCCCACCCTGCTCGCCGCCGACGACACCGGCCGGATGCTGCTCGACCACGTGCCCGGCGAGGACCGCTACGGCGCCGACGAGGCCGAACGGGCCGCCGTCGCCGCCGAGCACCACGCCGTCCAGCTCCGCGCCGCCGGCGAGGCCGCCGCGCTGGTCGCGGCCGGCGTACCCGATCGGCGCGGGCCGGCCCTGGCCCGCTGGATCCGCGACCGGCTGGCCCCGCACGACCCGACCGTGGCCGCCGACCTGCTCGCGGACCTCGACGACCGGCTCGACCAGGTCCGCGACTGCGGCCTGCCCGACACCCTCGTCCACGGCGACCTGCACCCCGGCAACGTGCGCGGCGACGGCCTCCGGCGGACCGTCATCGACTGGGGCGACGCGTTCGTGGGCCACCCCGCCTTCGACATCCTGCGCCTCACCGAGACGCTCGACCCGCCCGTCGCCGGCCGGCTGCGCGACGCCTGGGCGGCGCGCTGGCGGGCCGACGTGCCGGGCAGCGACCCGCAACGCGCCGTCGACCTGCTCCGGCCGGTCGCCGCGCTGCGGCTGGCCGCCGTGTACGCGATGTTCCTCGCCGGCATCGAGCCGAGCGAGCACCCCTACCACCGCGGCGACGTGCGGGCCCGCCTGACCCGGGCCGCCGCGACGGCCTGACACACATTGGATCTACCGCTCGGCCCGGCACGACACGCGACGTCACTGTCCACGTGCAGGCAGTCAAACCCATAGCATCGACGCTATGGCCTGGGGTAGCGTGGAGCTGGAACCAGAAGTCCGGAGCTGGTTGGAGGAGTTGCCTGCCGCAGAGTTCGCACGAGCCGCCTTCTACATCGATCTTCTCGCCGACCGGGGCCCGCTGCTGAGTGAGCCGCACACGCGGCAACTCGACGGCAAGCTCCGGGAATTGCGCTTCTACCTGGAGCACGGGGCGATCCGGATCACGTACTGGATGGCCTCCGAGCGGAGGATCATCCTGCTGACGGTCTTCCGCAAGACGCGGATGCGGGAGGACCGGGAGGTCGAGCGGGCGCGCCGGGCTTTGGCGCGGTGCGCGGCGGAGCGACACACCGTGGTCGAGGGGGCGGAGTGATGACCGATCGAGTGGACTGGACCGACCTGCGCCGGCGGCGGATGGCCGAACCGGGGGCGGAGGAGGCGTACGCGGCCGCCCGCCTGGCGTTCGAGCTCGGGCAGACCGTTCGGAACCTGCGGGAACGCGTCGGCTGGAGCCAGACCCAGCTTGCGCGTGCGGCCGGCATGACGCAGTCGGCCGTGGCGCGTTTCGAGGCCGGTGGCACCGTACCCACGCTTGTCGTCCTCGAACGACTCGCGCGAGCGCTGGACATGCGGCTCGACGTCCGGTTCTCGCCGATCGCCGACGCCGCCTGACCTCCGGCGCGCCTCCGGCCGCTGGCGCGGGTGTCGCATCATGGCCTCGTGATCATGCGGAAGCGACGCCACCGGAAGAAGGACCGGGACTGGTGCAACTGCGACGTCCCCGACTGTGACGGCCCCGGCTGTTGTGACCTCGGCCTGTTCTCGCTGTTGTTGACCCTCGGCTCGGTCGCCGCCGGTGTCGTGCGCCGGCCCGCCGTGGACCGCGCCGGCCGGGCCGCCATCCTCGGCTACCGGCGGTGGTTGTCGCACCGCTGGCCGGCCCGGTGCCGCTACACCCCCACCTGCAGCGCCTACGGGCTGGCGGCGGTGGAGAGGTACGGCCTCGCGGTGGGCGGGCGACTGGCCGCCGAGCGGGTGCGCCGTTGCCGCCCTGACGTCCCACGCGGCACCCACGACCCGCTGCGCTGACACCTCAGCCCAGCGGCGCCGGGCCGCCGAACACGACCGGGATGCCGGGGGAGTGGAGAACGCTCACCGGCGGCCCGGCCGGCGGCGGCAACCCGGCGGCGGTGACCAGCTCGTCGTCCAGGTGCAGCAGCTCGGCCCGGTGCAACGGCCATTGGGGATGCCAGTTGGGCAGGTGCACGGTTCGCCCGTACGGCCGGGTGTGCAGGCCCCAGCGGGCGGTAAGGAAGTGTTCCAGCGGGGTCGGGTCGGCGATCGGTTCACCGACCCGGACCGCCATCCGGCTCGACGCCCCGGCGGGGCCGGGCCAGCGGCGCCGGCAGCGGTAGGTGAGGCGGTCACCGTCCCGGTCCAGTCGCATGGCCGACCACTTGTACGGCAGCCGCAGGCTCAGCTGCGCGACCAGCACCGGCACCAGCCGGGACGCGTCGAGCGAGCGGAACACCACCGCCCGCCACCCGCTGCCGTCCACCGAGTACAGCCGGACGTTGGTCTCCCAGAACGTGCCGAAGTACGGCACGCCCGGTCCCCGCCCGAGACCGAGCCCGACCATCCGGAAGCCGATCAGCCCGACGTAGCTGACCCCGTCGAGGGTGTCGGGCCGGGTTCCGGCGGGCAGCAGCGGCGCGACGACCTCGGGCTCCACCGCCCAGTGCAGGAAGGTGAGGTCCTGCCAGCGCTGCCCCAGCCAGGCGCGCGGGAACGACCGGACGGGCGCGCAGTCGACCGGCTCGATGTCCACCCACCCATCGTGCCGTGTCCGAACGTCAGGCGAGGAACGGCAGCAGGTGCCGCAGCGTCTCGTCGGGCGCCTCCTCGGGCAGGAAGTGCCCGGCCGCCACCGGGCCGCCCTCGACCTGATCCGCCCAGGCCCGCCACACCTCAAGGGGCTGGTACCAGGTCGCCACCGGGCCGGCGTGCCCCCAGAGCGCCAGCACCGGACAGCCGATCCGCCGCCGGCCCCGGTCGGCCCGGTCGTCCTCGTAGTCCCGAGTCGCCGCGGCCCGGTACTGCTCGCAGATCGCGTGGATCGCCTCCGGCCTGGCGAGCTTCGCCACGTACTCCGCCCGTACCGCCGCGGGGAAGGCGTCCGGCACCTCCGACAGGTCGTCGAGCATGTGGTCGACGATGACCTCCGGGGCCCGCGCGACCAGCCGCTCCGGCACCGGCTCGGGCGCGGCCAGGAACGACCACAGCCAGAAGCCCAGGCTGAACGCCATGTCGGCGCGGTCGAACGCGTCGCCGGTGGGCACGATGTCGAGCACCGCGAGGCGGGTCACCGCGTCCGGGTGGTCCAGCGCCATCCGGTACGCGCACCGCCCGCCCCGATCGTGGCCCACCACGGCGAACCGGTCGTACCCCAGCAGCCGCATGACCTCGACCTGCTCGGCGGCCACCGACCGCATGCTGTACGGGGCGTGGTCCGGCGCGCTGGGCGGCGCGCCGCTGTCACCGAACCCCCGCAGGTCGGTGGCGACCACGGTGAACCGCTCCGCGAGCCGGGGCGCGACCCGGTGCCACATGAGGTGCGTCTCGGGCATGCCGTGCAGCAGCAGGACCGGCGGCCCGGCACCACCTCGCCGCCCGTGGATCGTCGTGCCGGTGGCGGCCACGTCCAGCACCTCGAAGTCGTCGAACACCGATGCCGCCTCCTCGCCGGGCCCTCGTGGGCCCGCCCGGTTCAACGACCGGAGGCCTCACTCGGGCCGGTGGCAGACCGCCTCGACGTTGTTGCCGTCCGGGTCGCGGACGAACGCCCCGAAGTAGGTCGGGTGGTATTCCGGCCACACCCGCGGCGCGTGCAGCACCTCGGCGCCGGCCGCCACGGCGGCGTCGTGGAACGCCTGCACGGCGGCCCGGTCCGGGGCCGTGAAGGCGATGTGGGCTTCCAGCGGCGTGCCGGCCTCGGGGGGCGCGGGCACCAGCCAGAAGTCGGGACTGTCGACCCCGTAGCCGATCGGGCCGGGCTCCATGATCCGGCGGCCGCCCAGCGGGGCGAGCACCGCGTCGTAGAAGGCCGCGCTGACCGGCAGGTCACGCACCATGACGGAGAAGTGGTCGAGCACGTCGCCTCCCTGCGATCGCCGATGACCGCGCCAGGCTACGAGCCGCCTACGACACTTCCCCCGCCGTCCGGGCGCAGGCCATGGCGGCGGCACCACCCGCCGGTCGTGCCTGGCCTCACAGGTGCTGGCGGAACGTCAGGCTGACCTGCTGAGATGTGCCCATGGGGGAGTCCGACGCGCGGCGCACCGTCGAGGCGGTGTGGCGGATGGAGTCCGCGCGGGTCGTGGCCGGCATCGCGGCCCTGGTCCGCGACGTCGGCCTGGCCGAGGAACTCGCCCAGGACGCCCTGGTCGCCGCGCTGGAGCAGTGGCCGCGCGACGGTGTCCCGGCCAACCCGGGGGCGTGGCTGACCACCGTCGGCAAGCGCCGGGCCATCGACACGCTGCGCCGCACCCAGACCCAGCAGCGCACGCTCGCCGAGCTCGGTCGCGACCTCGACGAGCAGGTCACCCCGGACTTCGACGCCGCCCTCGACGAGCACATCGAGGACGACCTGCTGCGGCTGATCTTCGTGGCCTGCCACCCGATCCTGTCGCCGATCGCCCGCGCCGCGCTCACCCTGCGGCTGGTCGGCGGCCTCACCACCGGCGAGATCGCCCGCGCCTTCCTCACCACCGAACCCACGGTCGGGCAGCGGATCACCCGCGCCAAGCAGACCCTCGCCGCCGCCCGCATCCCGTTCGAGGTGCCCGGCCCGGCCGAGCGGGCCGACCGCCTCGACTCGGTCCTCGAGATCGTCTACCTCATCTTCAACGAGGGCTACTCGGCCACCGCCGGTGACGACTGGATGCGGCCCACCCTCTGCCAGGAGGCGCTGCGCCTGGTCCGGTTGCTCCAGGGGCTCATGCCGGACGATCCCGAGGTGCACGGCCTCGCCGCGCTGCTGGAGATCCAGGCGTCCCGCACCCGGGCCCGCACCGGTCCCGACGGCACGCCGATCCTCCTCAACGACCAGGATCGCGGCCGCTGGGACCAGTGGCTCATCCGGCGCGGCCTCGCCGCCCTCGACCGGGCCCGCACCGACCACCCCGGCCTGTACGCCCTCCAGGCCGAGATCGCCGCCTGCCACGCGCGGGCGCGTACCCCGGAGGAGACCGACTGGGCGCGGATCGCCGCCCTCTATGCGGAGCTGGCCCGGCTCGTGCCCTCACCCGTGGTGGAGCTGAACCGGGCCGTCGCCGTCGCCCAGGCCGACGGGCCCGCGGCCGGCCTGAAACTGGCCCGGGAGCTGGAGTCGGAGCCGGCGCTGGCCGGCTACCACCTGCTGCCCAGCGTGGTCGGTGACCTGCTGTTCAAGCTGGGCCGGCACGCGGAGGCGCGGGCCGAGTTCGAGCGGGCGGCCGCGCTCACCGGCAACGCCCGCGAGCGGGCTCTGCTGCTCGACCGGGCCGCCGCCTGCGGCTCGAAAAAATCTTGAAAGCTCATGTCGGATCCCGGTCGCCCCGATCGACGCGTCAGTGAGAACCGATGACGAGGAGATCGAGATGACCAGCACGACACTCACCCGGGCCGGGACCGCACGGGGTGTCTCGACCACCACCCTGCTCGCCGCGGGCGCCGCGGCCGGGCCGCTGTTCCTCGGCCTGGGCCTCGCCCAGGCGTTCACCCGCGACGGCTACGACCTGAGCCGGCAGCCGCTCAGCCTGCTCGCCCTCGGTGAGCACGGCTGGATCCAGATCGCCAACTTCGTCGTCTCCGGGCTGCTGGCCCTCGCCGGGGCGGCCGGCTTCCGGCGGGCGCTGCGCGGCGGGCCGGCCGGCACGTGGGGCCCGGCGCTGGTGGCGGTGCTCGGCGTCGGGCTGATCGTCGCCGGGCTGCTCCGCGCGGACCCGAGCATGGGCTGGCCGGCCGGCGCGCCGGAGGGCAATCCCGCGACGATGAGCTGGCACTCCTACGGGCACGGGGTCGGGGCGATGCTCTCCTTCGGCTCGATCACCGTCGCCTGCCTGGTCTTCGCTCGCCGCTTCGGGCGGGTGGGGGCGGTGTCGTCGGTCCTCGTGGCTCTGGCGACCGTCGTCGTCATGGCCTGGCCCGACCAGGGCAGCGTCAGCGTCCGGATGGTGCTCGGCTCGGCCCTGGTCTTCGGCTGGCTCACCGCCGTTTCCCTGCACACGATCACGATCACCGAGAGGAAGCACTGAGATGCGATTCATGATGATGCACAAGCTGGACGAGGCCGTCCCCGGCAACTTCGAGCCGACCCCGGAGTTCATGAAGTCGATGGGCGCCTACATGGAGGAGGTCGCGAAGGCCGGCATCCTGGTGGCCGCCGAGGGGCTGTGCAAGAGCAGCGAGGAGTCCGCGCGGATCACCGCCACCAAGGGGAAGAAGACCGTCACTGACGGGCCGTTCACCGAGACCAAGGAGCTGATCGCCGGCTTCGGGCTGGTCGAGGTCCGCTCGAAGGAGGAGGCGGTCGAGTGGGCGAAGCGGTTTGTCGACGTCTTCACCGAGCACGGCATCGACGTCGAGGTGGACGTGCGGCGGGTCAGTGAGGGCCCTCACGAGGGCTAAGAAGATCTCAGTGGCGCTAGGCGGCACCAGCGGGTGGTACCGGAGCGAGCCTTCCGGTGCCACCCGTTCTGCCGACACATTTGAAATATAGGTTCGGCTTGACCTGTCGCAGGTCAGAGCTAGCTTGTCGGTCGTGCTGCTTCGGTTCAGGTACCGCATCTATCCAACGCCCGTTCAGCAGCAGGCGTTGGCGCGGGCGTTCGGGTGTGCGCGGGTAGTGTTCAACGACGGGCTGCGGGCGCGGCAGGAGGCCCGAGAGCAGGGTCTGCCCTACGTGTCCGACGGAGATCTGTCGAAGCGGGTCATCACCGAGGCCAAGCGAACGCCTGAGCGGATGTGGCTGGGTGAGGTGTCAACAGTGGTGTTGCAGCAGGCCCTTGCAGACCTCAATGCCGCCTACCGCACATTCTTCGGCTCTCAGTTGGGCAGACGCAAGGGTCGCAAGATGGCGCCGCCGCGATTCCGGTCCCGTAAGGACAACAGGCAGGCCATCCGCTTCACCGCGAACGCTCGCTTCCGAGTGCTAGACAATGGCCGTCTGCGCTTGCCGAAGATCGGCGACGTCGAGGTCCGCTGGTCCCGGCCGCTGCCAGCCAAGCCGTCAAGCGTGACGGTCATCCGGGACGCGTCAGGTCGGTACTATGCCTCATTTGTCGTTCAGGCTGGTAGCCAGCCGCTGCCACCGGCCGATACCGAGGTAGGGATCGACCTGGGCCTGACTCACTTCGCGGTCCTCTCCGACGGCACGAAGGTTTCGTCGCCGCGGTTCCTGCGTCGCGCCGGGCGGAAATTACGCCGGCTGCAACAGGCGCTGTGCCGCAAGCAGCCAGGTAGCAGTAACCGCAAGAAGGCCGTAGTCAAGGTCGCCCGTGCTCATGCGCGGGTCGCCGACGCGCGGCGGGACTGGCAGCACAAGTTATCCACGCGGCTCATCCGCGACAGCCAAGCGGTATATGTGGAGGACTTGTGCGTGACAGGGCTTGCCCGTACCCGAATGGCCAAATCCGTGCATGATGCCGGCTGGTCGCAGTTCGTGCACATGCTGGAGTACAAGGCGGCTCGACATGGGCGCGCCTTCGCTAAGATCAACCGTTTCACACCGACCTCTCAGACGTGCTCCAGATGCGGTCGGATCGACGGACAGAAGCCGTTAAACGTCCGAGCGTGGAGGTGTCCCTGTGGGGCAGTGCACGATCGAGACGTCAACGCGGCGATCAACATCCTCGCGGCGGGACGCGCCGAGAGGCTAAACGCCTGTGGAGCGCAGGTAAGACCAGCACCTCGCGTGCTGGCGCCGCGCCGAGAAGCAGGAATCCACCCAAGTGCAAGCGCTGTCGCGCGAAGCGCGGAGGGAATCGCCGCCTCCTCAGGCGGAGAGAACGTCAAATGATGATGCACAAGCTGAGGATGCGGGCCTGTAACTAGCGGCGTATCGCCCCGCCCTTGCCTTCCCGGGGTGCCTACGGTGTGCGACGGCTGCCGCCCCAGGGTTGGGGCAGTGGCGAGTAGGAACCGTTCGGACTTCACACGCCGCGAGACGAACCACCTGTCCTGGACCGTCGGGCCCCAGCCATTCGGGCCGGCCACGGCGGGGAACTCGATGTCGGGGTGGGCCGCTGTAGGGCAGGTCGGCGAGGCGAGGGTGCAGGTTCTCCTCCCGCCGGGCCGAACTGTCGCCTACCTATCGGCACCCGGCGGTCACAGCGCCGGGAACCCGGCCGTCCAATGAACATGAGAGCACTGGTACGTGGAACGGCCGCCCTGCTTGGCGCGGCGTCGCTGGTCGTCGGGGTGTGGGCGCTGACCCGGGCGGACTCCTTCAGTTCGGCGGTGGGGTTCCCGCCGCACGAGCACTTCGTGCACGACGTCGGGGCGTTCCAGCTCGGCATCGGGGCGACCCTGCTGCTGGCGCTCATCTGGGCCGACGCGCTGGCAGTCGCCCTGGCTGGCTACGTCGTCGGCGCGGCGGCGCACACCCTGTCGCACGTGGTCGACGCCGACCTGGGCGGCAGCGCGGCCCAGACATGGCTGGTCGGGCTGTCGGCCCTCCTGGCTCTGGCTGCGCTGGTGGCACGGCTGCGGCAGCTGGGCTGGGTGGTCGGGTACGTGGACCCCGCGCCGGCGCCCGGCTGGGCGCCGCTGGTGCGGCAGAAGACCGTGGTGCTGACGACGTTCAAGCGGGACGGGACGCCCGTGCCAACGGCCGTGAGCGTCGCGGTGGCGGGGGAGCGGGCGTACGTGCGCAGCTTCGAGAAGGCGTGGAAGACCCGGCGCATCCGCAACAACCCGCGCGTGACGCTGGCCCCGTCGACGGCCCTCGGCAAGCCGACCGGGAAGGCCGTGGAGGCGGTGGCGCGGCGGTTGGACGGGGCGGAGTACCGGGCGGCCAGCCGGGCGCTGGTCCGCAAGCACCCGCTGCTGCACGGCGTGCTCGTGCCGCTGACGCACCGGCTCGGGCGGGCGCGGACCGGCCGCACCGTGCACTTCGAACTGACTGCACGCTGAAGGTATATACGCGAGGTATACACTCGGGGTATGGTGACGCCATGAGCGTTCCCATGACCCTCCTTGGCCTGCTCGAGCGGGAGCCCAGCCACGGCTACGACCTCAAGCGCGACTACGACGCCTTCTTCAGTCGGGGCAAGCCACTGCCGTTCGGGCAGGTCTACGCGACCCTGAGCCGGCTCGCCCGCGACGGCAAGATCGTGATCGGCGAGGTCGAGCCCGGCGTCGGCCCGGAGCGCAAGCGCTACGTCATCACCGAGCGGGGCGCCACCGAGGTCGAGTCGTGGCTGACCGAGCCGGTCCCGGCCGAGCCGAACCTCCAGACGGTCCTGTTCACCAAGGTGGTGCTGGCACTCATGCTCGGCCGGCCCGCCGAGGAGTACCTCGACCGCCAGCGCGCCGCCCACCTGGGCCGGATGAAGGAACTCACCGAGATCAAGCGCTCCGGCTCGCTGGTCGACGCGATGCTCGCCGACCACGGCCTGTTCCACCTCGAAGCCGACCTGCACTGGATCGACACCACGGCCGCCCGGTTGGACGCGCTCGCCAAGGAGGTGCGGGGATGACGGCGGTCGAGGCACGGGACGTGGTGCTGTCGTTCGGGGAGACTCCGGCGCTGCGCGGGGCGACCGTCGCGGTGGCGCCCGGCGAGATCGTCGCCATCATGGGCCCGAGCGGCTCCGGGAAGTCCACCCTGCTGCACTGCCTGGCCGGGATCCTGGTTCCGGACGCCGGCGAGATCCACTTCGACGGCCGCCGCATCGACACCCTCAACGAGAACCAGCGCAGCGTCCTGCGCCGGGACCGGTTCGGCTTCGTGTTCCAGTCCGGGCAGCTCGTGCCGGAGCTGACCGCCGAGGAGAACGTCGCGCTGCCGCTGCTGCTCAACGGCGTGAAGCGGGCCGCCGCGCTGAAGGAGGCGCGGCCCTGGTTCGAGCGGCTCGACCTGGGCGGGCTGGAGCGGCGCCGCTCCGGGGAGCTGTCCGGCGGCCAGGCGCAACGGGTCGCGCTGGCCCGCGGCCTCGTCGCCCGGCCCGGCGCGCTGTTCGCCGACGAGCCGACCGGCGCCCTCGACTCGCTGACCGGCGAGCAGGTCATGGACCTCCTGGTCTCCTCGGCCCGCGACGAGGGCACCACCGTCGTCCTCGTCACCCACGACGCCCGCGTCGCCGCGTACGCCGACCGGCAGGTCATCGTGCGCGACGGCAAGGTGAACGCGCTGGTGTCGGCATGATCCGGTTCGCGGTGCGGCTGTGCCTGGCCGGCGGGCGGGAGGCCGCCACCCGCCTCGTCGTCATCGCCGCCGCCGTGGCGCTCGGCGTCGGCATGCTCCTCACCACGCTGGCCGGCATGAACGCCGTCGACGCGCAGAACCAGCGGTACGCCTGGCTCAACACCGCCGTCGCCCCGGCGTCGGCCGACCCGTCGGCGGAGCCGATGTGGTGGCTCATCCGGGAGGACTACTTCCACGGCCGGTCCATCGGCCGGGTCGAGGTCGCGGCGACCGGGCCGGACGCCCCCGTCCCGCCGGGCATCCCGACGCTACCCGGGCCGGGCGAGTTCTACGTCTCACCCGCCCTCGGCGAGCTGCTGCGCGCCACCCCGGCCGCGGAACTCGGCGACCGCTTCCCCGGCCGGGACGTCGGCACCATCGGCCGGGAGGCGTTGCCCTCGCCGGACTCGCTGCTCATCGTCATCGGCCGCACCCCGGCCGACCTCGAACCGCTGGGCGCGCGCAAGGTCACCCAGATCATGACCACCTCGCCGGACGGCTGCCCCCGGGGCTGCTACGTCGGCATCAACCACGACGGCATGGCCCTCGTGCTGTCCATCGTCGCCGCCGCGCTGCTCTTCCCGGTGCTCATCTTCATCGGCACCGCGACCCGGCTGGCCTCGACCCGGCGGGAACAGCGCTTCGCCGCCATGCGGCTCATCGGCGCCACCCCGCGACAGATCTCCCTCATCTCGGCCGTCGAGTCGACCCTCGCCGCCGTGGCCGGCACCCTCGCCGGGTTCGGCCTGTTCCTCGCGGCCCGGCCCGGCGTCGCCGCGATCCCGTTCACCGGCGAGCCGTTCTTCACCAGCGACCTGTCGCTCACCGCCGTCGACGTGCTGGCCGTCGCGCTCGGCATCCCGCTGGGCGCCGTCGTGGCCTCCTGGCTGGCGCTGCGCCGGGTGCAGATCTCCCCGCTGGGCGTCGCGCGCCGGGTCACCCCGAAACCCCCGCGCGCCTGGCGGCTGATCCCGCTGGTCGCCGGGCTCGTCGAGCTGGCGTACTTCGTCGGCCGGCGCCCGCCGACGACCAACGGGCAGCTCACCGCGTACCTCTCGGGGTTTCTGCTGATCCTCATCGGGCTGGTGCTGGCCGGTCCCTGGCTGACCATGGTCGGCGCGCGGGTGCTGGCCGGGCGGGCGAGCCGGCCGGCGGCGCTCATCGCCGGGCGGCGCCTCGCCGACAACCCCCGGGCCGGCTTCCGGTCCGTCAGCGGGCTGATCGTGGCGCTCTTCGTGACCAGCGTCGCGACCGGCATCATCACCACCTACGTGGCCAACCGGGGCGAGCCGCGCACCGACTCGGTGGCCGCCACGTCCCTGTCCCTGCGGTTCTCGCCCGAGGATGGCCCTGCGCCCACCGCGGACCAGATCCCGGCCGGTCTCGCGACGATCCCCGGGGTACGCAGCGTGACCCTGGTCCACGCCAATCCCGTCACCGAGCCACCGCCCCTGGAGGTACGCGGGACACCGGCAGGAGCCGCCGCCTATCGCTGGTGGTGGCCGGGCGTCATCACCTGCGCAGAGCTGGACCGGCTGGCGGTGTTCGGCACCTGCCCCGCCGGCGCGCGGGTCGCGGCCGTGGCCGACGACCTCATCGGGGAGCGCGCGTGGGACCTGACCAACGACAACTACGTCTGGGCGGCCGCCGACATGGACCCGGAGCAGGTCGACCGGCAGCCGATCCGCTCCGTGGTCGTCAACACCAGCAGCCGCGGCGCGTTCGAGCAGGCCCGGACCATGCTGGTCAACGCGTTCCCGGCGACGGGCTTCCCGTCCAGCATCGCCGAGTGGGAGTCGAACTCCGCACGGTTGATGGTGCAGTTCCAGCAGCTGGCCAACGTGATCATGCTGGCCAGCCTGCCGATCGCGGGTTGCAGCCTGGCGGTGAGCGTGGCCGGCGGGCTGAGCGACCGGAAGCGGCCGTTCAGCATGCTGCGGCTCACCGGGGTGCAGCTGCGCACGCTGCGGCGGGTGGTGGCGCTGGAGACCGTCGTGCCGCTGCTGCTGGTCGCGGCGGTGGCGATCGGGATGGGATTCCTGGCGGCGCACCTGTTCCTGCGCGCGCAGCTCGGCTACACGCTGCTGGCGCCGCACGGGTCGTTCTACCTGATGGTGGCCGGTGGGCTGGCGGTGTCGCTGACGATCGTCGCCTCGACGCTGCCGCTGCTGCGCCGGATCACCGGCCCGGAGACCGCGCGGAACGATTGAGTCCGGTCGGGGAGGGGCCGGGCGAGGCGCGATGGTACTTGTGCCCGAGCAGGGATAAGAGAGATCATCACGCATGCTCGACCCCTCGCCCGAGGACGACCGGACGTCACCGATGGTTTCCACGCCGCATTTCGTGGGTCGTGATCGGGAGATGGCGGCGCTTCGCGGCGCCCTGGCCCGGCCACCGGCGATCGTGCTGGTGGAGGGCGAGGCGGGGATCGGGAAGAGCCGACTGCTGCGGGAGTGGTCGGCCGCGCCGGACCAGCACACGGCCTTGGTCTCGGTGTGCCCACCGCTTCGCGAGTCGCTGACGTTGGGGCCGATCGTCGACGCGTTTTGTGGGATCGACCGCCCGGTGTCGCGATTGGGGCTCAGCGAGCTTGCCGGTGCGTTACGGCCCCTGTTCCCCGAGTGGTCCTCGGACCTGCCGCCCGCACTGCCGCCCCTGGACGATGCGAAGGCGGCACGGCATCGCCTGTTCCGCGCCCTGGACGAGCTGCTGCGGGCTCTGCGTGTCGACGTTCTCGTGCTCGAGGACGCTCACTGGGCCGACGAGGTGACCTTGGAGTTCCTGCTGTTCGTCACCTCCCGACAGCAGTCGGACGGGCCAAGCCTCGTGATCTCCTATCGGCCGGAGGAGGTGGACGTCGGGTCGCTGTTGCTGCGGCTGACGTCCCGGTTGCCCGCTGGCGTGACCCAGCTGAGGGTCGCCCTGGCGCCGATGCGACCCGACGACACGGCAGCGCTGGTGTCCTCGATGCTGGACGGCAACCCGATATCGCAGGAGTTCGCGACGTTCATGCACGAGCGGACCGGTGGCGTTCCGCTGGCGCTGGAGGAGTCGGTTCGCCTCATGTGCGACCGTGCCGACCTCGTCTTCCGCGACGGGCAGTGGGTCCGGCTGAAGCTGCGCGAGCTGCAGGTGCCGCCGACGGTGCGCGACTCCACCCGGGAGCGGGTGGGCCGTCTGTCGCCGACGGCGCAGCAGGTGCTGCGAGCCGCGGCCACGTTGGCTGAACGGTCGTCGCTGGCCACGATCGCGATGACCGCCGGTCTGTCACCAACTGCGTGTCGAGACGCTGTCGCGGAGGCTGCCGACGCCGGCGTCCTGGACGGAGACGACCGCGACCGGTGGCGATTCCGGCACGTGCTGGCCGCCACGGCTGTCTACGAGGCGATCCCGTTGACCGACCGCAGGCACTTCCACCTGCTGGCCGGCCGCGCCTTGGAGGGCATCCATCCGCCGCCTGTCGCACGCCTTGCCCACCACTTCCGTGAGGCGGGCGAGACGCGGTCCTGGGCGGGGTACGCCGAGCAGGTTGCCGAGCTGGCCATGGCCTCGGGTGACCACACCAAGGCAGTCGACGTGCTGGTCGATCTGTTGTCGTGGGCGGTGTTGCCGCCGGCGGATCGCGCACGAGTCGCGCGCATCGCCGGCGTTGCCGCACTGGGCCGTCGCGAACCGGTCGACGAGGTCTACCACCGCGTGATCCGTACCTTGCGCTCGGTGCTGGAGACCCCCGGTCTGTCCGCCCGCCAGCAGGCCGAGATCCGCAACCCCCTGGGTCGGCTCCTGATCACCGGGGGTGAGGCGCAGGCCGCACTCGGCGAGCTGGAGCAGGCGGTGGCCAACCTCGACCATGACCCGGTCGAGGCGGCTCGGGCCATGACCTATCTGGGCTGGGCCTATGCGGGGCCGTGGCCCGCGTCGACACATCGGCGTTGGCTGGATCGCGCCGCCGAGCTCACCGCCGAATTCGATTCTCCCGCGGAGCGGCTGAACCTGGCCGGCAACCGCGCCGCGGCGTTGCTCATGCTCGGCGAAGAGGAGGCCTGGGACGTCGTCGCCGGCCTGCCCGTCGACGGCGCGAGCTCGGCGGAGCGTCTCGACGTGGCCCGCATCCACGCGAATGTCGGGACCGGTGCACTGATCTGGGGTCGGTACGCCGACGCGGAGAAACACCTCGCCGTGGCCATGGGCCTTGCCGAGGCCGAGCAGGCGTCCCGGTTGCAGCACAACGTCCGACTCGAACAGGCCAACCTGGCGTGGCTGACCGGCCGGTGGGAGGGTCTCGCGGAGCGGAGCGCGGCACTCGCCGATGCCGACCGGGACCGGCCGGCGCACTACCTCGGCAGCATTCGCCTCGCGGCCCGGCTGGCGGCCGCGGCCGGACGGCGGCGCGCCGCCGAGGAGCAGTTCCGGCTCGTCCTCGAGGAGTCGGCCCGTCTCGGCGCGGCCGACGACACGATGGAGGCCGCCGCCGCGCTGGCCAGACTGTGGCTGACGGACGGAAACAGCGCCCGGGCGTTGCAGGTCACGAACGAGCCGATGGACACGGTCCGGAGAAAGGGCATCTGGGTCTGGGCCACGGACCTCGTCCCCGCCCGGATCGAGGCGTATCTCGCCGCGGGCGACCTGAAGGCCGCGACACGCCTGGGCGACCAGTTCGCCAGAGGACTGCGTGGCCGTACGGCGCCTGCGCCTCGCGCCGCGCTCACCGTATGCCGTGCCCTGCTGCTCGCGGCGGCCGGAGACCACGCCCGCGCGGCGGCAGCCCACGGTCGGGCGGCGCGCGCCTGGAGCACGTTGCCGCGTCCCTACGACGCCATGCTCGCCCGCGAGCGCCAGGCCGAGGCGCTCATCGCGCAAGGCCAGATCGAGCAAGGCGGAGAGCTGCTGGCCGCGCAATACGAGCACCTGTTCAGGCTCGGAGCCCGCGGCGATGCGGACCGGGTCGCACAGCGGCTTCGCGAACACGGTGCCGAGGTTCCGCGACTGTGGCGCGGCGGCCGACGAGGGTACGGCGACCAGCTCTCACCTCGCGAGCTCGACGTGGTCCAACTGGTTGTCGCCGGCAAGACGAACCGGGAGATCAGCCGGATCCTGGCCAAGTCGCCGGCCACGGTGGATCAGCAGCTACGTGCGGCGATGCGCAAGCTGAAGGTGACCTCCCGGACCGCGCTCGCGGTCAAGGCAGTGGAGGCCGGAGTGTTCGCAGAAGAGGACTCCCTCGGCGACGCGCCGTGAAGATTGACGTATCCGCTGGATAGCGAGCGGTCACTCGTCCGCCGAGCATGACTGCATGATCCATCGCCGTAGGCCAATGCATGCCTGAGCTACCTGTCGCGCGTGACGACTCCGCCAGCGAGCACCAGCCACCTCTCGAGCTGTCGCGCGAGCCGCGCGTCAGCGCCCGCGACGCCTCCGACGCCCACGACGCCGACGGTGCCGACGATCGCGAGAGCCGCGACCCCTACCAACCCCTGTAGGCGGAAGGACCCCCATGAGACTCACAGCCCTCGCGGCTTCGCTGGCCGCAGCGGTCGGCCTGAGCATGATCCAGCCATTACCGGCGTCGGCCGCTGAGCCGGATCCCGGCGCGGCCGCCAACAAGATCGCGTCGGACCTGAAGGATCGCTTCCGCACTCAGCCGGCTTCCGACTTCTGGATCACGTTCGACACCAGGGCCGATCTCGCCCCCGCCAAGAAGATCGCGAACTGGACCGAACGCGGTCGGTTCGTCTACGACGCGCTGCAGGCGGCAGCGAAGAGCTCCGCGGCGTCCGTCGCCGCCGAGCTCGACGCGGCGGGCGTGAAGTACACGTCCTACCCGCTCGTCAACGCCGTGCTCGTCAAGGGCGGCACGCAGGAGCTCGCGCTCGACGTCGCCTCGGTCGGGCAGGTCGCCGAGATCCACGCGACGCCGCAGGTCGCGCTGGTCGAGCCCGTCGAGGAGAAGGTCCCCGCCGACCAGGCTGCCCGCCCCGCCGCCCCGAAGGCCGCCGCCGAGGCAGGTACCACCACGTGGGGTCTGGACGCGATCCACGCCCCCCAGGCGTGGGCCATGGGCGCCACCGGTGCGGGCATCACCGTGTCCAACCTCGACTCGGGCGTCCAATTCGACCACCCCGCCCTGATGCACCAGTACCGCGGCACGAAGCCGGACGGCACCGTCGACCACAACTACAACTGGATGGCCACCCGGGGCCCGTGCACGGGCGCGCCGTGCGACGACAACGGACACGGCACGCACACCATGGGCACCATGGTCGGCGACGACGGCACCGAGCACGTCGGCGTTGCGCCGGACGCGCAGTGGATCGCGACGAACGGCTGCTGCGACAGCAGCGGCGTCGAGTCGCTGCTCAAGTCCGGCTGGTGGCTGCTCGCCCCGACCGACGTCAACGGGAACAACCCTGACCCGTCCAAGCGCCCCCACGTCATCAACAACTCGTGGGGTCAGACCGTCGAGCACAACTTCGACGACTTCTTCCAGGCCATCGACGAGGCCTGGAGCGCCGCGGGCATCTTCAGCGTCTGGTCATCGGGCAACACCTCGCCGTACGCGGACTGCGACACCGTCTCCTCGCCCGGCTCCGCCGAGAGCGCCTACTCCGTCGGCGCGTACGACTCGGACGGCACGCTCGCGTCGTTCTCCCGCAAGGGTGAGGGTGAGGGTGGCCGGATCAAGCCCGAGATCTCCGCTCCGGGCGTCGCCGTCCGTTCCTCCTACCCGAACAACAGCTACACCGAGATGTCCGGCACGTCGATGGCGGCTCCCCACGTCGCCGGCGCCGTCGCCGACCTGTGGAGCTACGACCCGACCCTCATCGGGCAGGTCGAGCAGACCCGCCGCCTGCTCGCCGACTCGGCCGTCGACGTCGACGACACCGAGTGCGGCGGCACCGCCGACGTCAACAACAAGTACGGCGAAGGCCGGCTCGACCTCGTCCGCCTGCTCGAGCTCGCGCCCCGGCAAGGCGGCACCCTCACCGGTGTCGTCACCGCCGACGGCGCCCCGGTCCCCGCCGCCGACGTGACGATCAGCGGACCGTTCAGCCGGTCCATCGGCACCGACAAGGACGGCCGGTTCAAGATCAACCTCCCGGTCGGTGACTACCAGCTCAGCACCAAGGTCTTCGGCTACCTGACCGCGACCGCCAACGTCACGATCTCCCTCGGCCAGGACACCAGCGTCAAGCTGCCGCTCACGGCCGCCGCGCGCCACGACATCAGCGGCAAGGTCGTCGACGACAAGAAGCAGCCGGTACCGAACGCCGACGTCTCCGTCAAGGACACGCCGCTGAAGCCGGTACGTACCGACGCCAACGGCGCGTTCACGATCGCCGGCGTGCCGGAGGGCCAGTACGGGCTCGCCGTCACGCCCAACGCCTGCCTCTCGCCGACGTCCCTCCCACTGACCGTCGGCACCGAGAACACGTCGCTGGAGATCCCGGTCGGGCGCGTCGTCGACAAGGGCGGCTACAGCTGCGCCGTCTCCGAAGGCGAGTACCTGCGCGGCACCGACCCGGTCGCGTTCACCAGCGGCGTGTGGGCGACGGTGAAGCTGCCGTTCCCGATCGCGCTCTACAACGGCAGCCACGACACCCTCGGCATCAGCCTGCGCGGCGTGATCTCCCCGGACACCTCCACCGGACCCGGCAGCGGCGGTGCGGGCATCTTCCCGTTCTGGGTCACGTCCCCCGTCGAGTTCGCCCCGGGCGGGGGAGTCTTCACGTCGGCCACCAAGGTCGACGGCGAGGACGCGTTCGTCGTCGAGTTCCGCAACGCCAAGATCTGGGCCTATCCGATCCGGTCCGAGTACACGGAGCCGGTCAGCTTCTCGGCCGCGCTCACCCGCTCGGGCAAGGTGATCTTCGGGTACGGCGACGGCATCGGGACCGACGACCCGGTGACCGGCGGCGCCCGCACCATCACCGGCATCCAGGGCTGGGCCGGCGTGGACGGCATCCGGTTCTCCGACAACGTCCCGGTGCTCCACGACGGGATGATCGTCACCTACGACCTTCCGGACTGGGGCTACCTCGACGCCACCGTCGTCGACAAGAACGACGGGCTGCCGGTGTCCGGGGCCAAGGTCTCGTTCACCGACAAGACCGGCCTCGTCGAGAGCGTCACGACCAACGCGACGGGCGTCGTGCACCGGCAGCTGCCGGTCGCCGACTACACGATGACGGTCGAGGCGCCGAACTACGTGACGGGGTCGTACGACTTCACCCTCGACAAGCTCTACGCGAAGGCGACGGTCGACGCGCGCCTCACCACGGGCGTCGCCGGTCTGAAGGCGAGCGGCCTCGACGCCGTGATGGGCACCGACCAGAACGGCGTGGGCTCGCTGACGCTGACCAACACCGGCTCCGCCCCGCTCACGTACGACCTGGGCGAGGCCGCGCGCCACCCCGAGCTTGACGCCACCGGCGCCACCGCGCGCACCGGGACGGGTGCGGCCAGCACGATCGACCTCACCGCCTGGAAGGCCGGTGCGAGCGGCATGAAGCCGTCGAACGCCGACGGCAAGGCGGCGACGTCCAGCGCCGCGGAAGCACAGGCGGCCGGCAAGGTCGGCCCGACCGCCGGCGGAGACGTCATCACCCGGATCGCCATCCCGGGCACCATCCAGGAGAAGGAGCCCTCCGGCATCGGGTACGACGGTGACGTCTGGGTCCACGACTACAACAAGCGGACCAACACCGCCTACACGGTGACGGGCAAGCCGACCGGGAAGGTCTTCGACGCGTCGTGGAACCCCGCGTACCGGGCGTTCGACATGGCGCTGGACACCAAGACCGGTGACATGTGCCAGATGGAGGACAGCCCGGCCAGCTACATCCACTGCTTCAACCGGGAGACCGGCAAGGAGACCCGGCAGATCAAGGGTGACTGGTCCACGCTGCAGCTGACCGGCCTCGCCTACAACCCGACGGAGGACGTGTTCTACGTCGGCGGCCGGGCGAACGGCATGATCGGCACCGTCGCCGGAACGTCGCACGACAACGCGGGGGCGCTGCTGTCCTTCTGCGCCCCGCCGCTGCCCGAGGTGATGGGCCTGGCCTACAACCAGGCGTCCGACACCATCTGGTACACCGACCTCACCTTCAACAGGCCCACCCGCCTGCTGCAGGTCGACCCCGACGACTGCTCGCTGGTCAATGCGTGGTGGTTCCCGGGCCAGAAGGCGACCCAGGGCGGCGGCCTCGAGACCGACTCGACCGGCGCGCTGTGGGCGGCGGACCAGGTCGCCGATGACGTCGTGCTGGTCGACGTCGAGGACGACCTGCTCACCGACCTGCCGTGGCTGTCGCTGTCCTCGACCGGCGGCAGCCTCGCCCCGGGTCAGTCGACGACCGTCAAGGTCTCGATCTCCTCGAAGGACGCCAAGCCCGGCGTCCTCGGCGCGAACATCGTGGTGAGGTCCGACTCCGGACGGCAGTCCAAGACCTACGTCCCGGTGACGCTCACGACCACGAAGTACCAGGTCGGTGTCAACGCCGGCGGCGCAAAGTTCACCGACGGCTCCGGCTTCACCTGGTCCGGCGACCAGGCCGCCGGCAAGGAGGCGTGGGGCTACGACGGGAAGACGAAGGTCGCCTCCACGCAGTCCGGGATCGACGGTACGACGGACGACGCCCTGTTCCAGTCGCAGCGCACCACGGCGGACAAGCAGTTGTTCTACCGCTTCCCCGACGCGCCCAAGGGCACCTACGCGATCGACCTCGGGTTCGCCGAGATCGAGAAGGCGGCCAAGGGCAAGCGGGTGTTCGACGTCCTCGTGGACGGAACGCTGACGGACTACGCGTACGACGCGGCCGCGGTCGTGGGGCCGAACGCCGCCGACTGGCGCACCGCCGTCGTGAAGCACGAGGGCGGTCCGCTGACCGTGGAGCTGCGGGGCTCGAAGGGCCTGAAGGCCCCGACCATCGCCGCGCTGCGTGTGACGCTCGACCCGCGCGCTGACGCGGCGGAGCCGGAGCCGCAGCCCGAGCAGCCGGAGCCGGGCCCCGTGCCGGTGGCCCCCGCCGGTCGCTCGTACTCGATGAAGGTGACCGACGGGCTCTACCGCCAGGGTGCGGAGGAGTCCGGGTGGCACGGCGACGACGTCTGCGGCGTGCTGTGGTTCGACTCCAGCTTCCTGTTCCCGTTCTACGACACGGCCTGGGACGGCGTGTGCGTGACGACGAACGGCCAGCTGATCTTCGACCAGGCCAGCGCCGTGGGAAACAACACGGAGCTGCCGTCGCCGTACGCGTTCGACGCGATCTATCCGCTCTGGGACGACCTGGTCGTCGACGACGAGGCGGGCATCTACTTCGGCAGGACCGAGGTGGACGGCCTGGCCGCTGAGGTCATCGAGTGGCGCAACGCCACCTTCTACAGCGACCAGACGGCTCGCGTGAGCTTCTCGGTCACCCTGATCGCGGACGGCCGGATCCAGATCGGGTACGGCGACGGCGTCGGCGGCGACAACCCCCTCACCCGGGGGTCGTCGGCGACGGTGGGTGTGGAGAGCCTGACGCACAACCCCGCAGGCCAGTACTCCTTCGACCAGCCCATCCTGAAGGCCGGCCTGGGGCTGGAGTACACCCTCCCGGCCGCGGGCACGATCGAGGGCACGGTCACCGACAAGAACGACGGCAAGCCGATCGAGGGTGCGATCGTCACGCTCAAGGGGCCGAACGGTGAGCGGGTCATCACGGCCGACGCGAAGGGCCGGTGGAAGGCTCAGGCGCTGGTCGGCGAGAACACCGTGCAGGTCGAGGTGCCGAACTACGTCACCGCCAGCCACCCCGTGACCATCGGCAGGAAGGATCAGGCCGAGGTGGTCGACACGGCGTTGACCACGGGCATCGCCACCGTCGCCGGAGGTGACTTCGACTGGCTCCTCGACAAGGGCCAGAAGGCGACGGCCGACGTGACCGTGACCAACACCGGCTCCGCCCCGCTCGAGGTGCGGCTCAGCGAGCAGAAGCGCACCAGCGACGGCGGGCACGAGGCCGCCGACCTTCCCTGGCTGACCCTCACGGGCGCGGCCGCAACCGGCACGGTCACGCTCGGGGTCGGCGAGTCCACCACGGTCACGGCGACGGCCGACAACGCCGGCGTCGAGCCCGGCGTGCTCGTCGGGGACGTGCTCGTGGCGTCGAACGCCGGCAAGGGCGAGGCCCCGCTCAAGCCGGTCCGCCTGGCGACCTCGGCCTACTGGCAGGGCGTCGACGTGGGCGGATCCGGATACGCCGGTGCCGACGGCTTCGTCTGGTCGCCCGACCAGGAGCTCAGCTCACGGCCGTGGGGCTACGCCGGCGGCAAGGCCCGTACCACCAGGGCCGACATCGCCGGCACCGAGGACGACGCGCTGTTCCGCACCCAGCGGACCGGCGAGACGTTCAGCTACGTGTTCAAGAACGCCCCCGCCGGGACGTACCGGATCGGCCTCGACTTCGCGGAGATCGAGAATGTCAAGGCCGGCAAGCGTGCGTTCGATGTTCTGGCCGACGGCAAGGTCGTGCTCTACGACCACGACGTGCAGGCGAAGGTGGGTGCGCTGACCGCGGACGTGAACACGGTCACCGTCGAGCACGCCGGTGGCGATCTGACGATCGAGCTTCGCCGCGAGAAGGGCGAAGGCGACCCGATCCTCAACGCCCTGAAGGTCCAGGAGGACCCGCGCCTGTGAACTAGCCGAACCGGTCCGCCAGCAGTGGTCAGAGCCTCCTCGGAAACGATCGCCGGGGAGGCTCTGGCTACCCGAGCGGGACCTGGACCGCCACGTCGTGCTTCGGGTAGTAGCTCTCCACCGTGTCGGCGCCGTACTTGGCCTTGAACAGCTCCACCACGTGATTGACCCGGTCGGCCTCGATGATCGGGGTGGCGCTCGAACTCAGTGCCGTCCCGTTCGCCGACACCTCGATCATCGGTGTCTGCCGGACGTTCTTGTACCACTGGCTGTCCGAGCCGGTCACCGGAACGAGGAACACGCTGTCCTCGTCCAGCACGAACCACACCGGGTGGGTGATCTGCCGGCCGGTCCGCCGGCCGGTCACGGTGATCTCGACCTCGCGGACCCCGTCGAGAGCGTCCCAGACCGCGTTCGCCACGATTACCCCCTTTGCGCCTCTTCAGCCAGGCTAGGCGCTTCCGCGCCCGGCCGCGGTGGATTCCGCGACCCCGCCACCGCCCGTTTTCGCGGTCCACTGAGGAGACTTTGCCGCTGTTAAGGTTGTCGGGCGGAGCATGGGGAACGACCTCGCTCGGGGATGGCACAACATGGATCAGCCGGCCAGGGAACAGTTGAAGCTTCTGCGCAGACTCGAGAAGGTCATCTCGGAAACCGAGTTCTCCTGGTCGCTGTGCCTGGTGGGCGAGGACCAGTCCCGCAAGCTCAACGAACTGGCCGCCGAGCTGCAACGCCCCTTCTCGTCCACCGGTGACGAGAAGCGGATCGTGTCCGGCTACTCCTACTGGGGGATCGAACCGGCGGTCAACTGGCAGCGGGCCTGCACGGATCCCAACTACCCGGTCATGCGGGACGGGATCGAGACCTTCGCCCGGCGCTGGCGGAGCCTGCACTCCCGGCACCACGGCCGGCCCTACCACTACGTCAGCCTCGGCCCCGGCACCGGGGAGAAGGACGCCGTGGTGCTGGCCGACCTCCAGCGGGCGAACCCGGAGATGTACTACGTGCCCGTCGACATGAGTGCGGAGATGCTGCGCCTGGGTCTGAGGCCGATAAAGGCCCTGCCCTTCTTCCGGCAATTCCGCAACCAACTGCTGCCGGTGCAACTCGACTTCTCGGTCGAGGAGAACGTGGCCGAGCTGAACGAGCTGCGGGACCGGCTCATCGGGGACGAGCCGGTGCTGTTTTCCCTGCTCGGCAACACGATGGCCAACTTCGACGAGGACGTCGACCTGGTCGAGCGGCTGAGCAAGCAACTGCTCCGCCCGCAGGACAGGCTGCTCGTGGAGGTCGCCACCGCCTCCCACCTCGACGACCGCATGGCGCAGCAGGCCGCCCGCGAGTACGAGACCAGCTGGGTGTTCCGTGAGTTCGTCATCAGCGCCCTGCGCCAGAACACCGACCTCTCGGTGAACATGAACCACGTCCGTTTCGAGGGGGTGGTCGAGGAGGGGCGGTCGCTGGTCATCAAGGTGATCTACTGCAACCAGTCGGCCGACGACCTGAAGATCGTGCTCCCGAACCGCAGCGAGGTCCACTTCCCGAGCGGCGACACCATCCGCCTCCTCATCACCCGGAAATACCAGCTCAAGGCCCTGGCGGCCGCGCTGGCCAAGGCCGGCCTCTTCGTGGAGAGCGAGGCGTTCACGCAGTTCCAGGCGTACGAGAGGGCACGCCGGTTCGGCATGGACCTCATGCTCCTGTCGAGCACCGACGCCGGCAACGGCCACGACACGGCCGCTCGGGACGTCTTCCGCCGTCCCGGAACATGACGAGCGCACCGGGGCGGCGGCCGCGCCCGGCGCCCCTGCCGTCGTGGGTGACCGCGCCCCGCACCTGGATCATGCTGGTCACCGCCGGCAGCCTGGCGGTGGCCTTCGTCGTCAGCGCCGTCTGGTGGAGCCGGTCATCCGGCACGTCGAGCTTCGAGCCGACGGTGCAGGTCCTGGGCCTGCTCGGCGGCATCACCGGCATCGTCGCCGAGCGATGGGCGGCCGGGCGGGAGCGGCGTGCGGAGGCACTCCAGGCCATCGCGGAAGAGTTGCGGGACAACCAGAAGATCCTGGCTTCCCCGCCCTTCGCGGTCGGCGCCGCGCAGCCGGCGCGCCGGCAGGTCTACCCCCGGATGAGCCTGTCGGCGGTGAACGCCGCGCTGTCGTCGGCCGTGCTGTCCCCCCGGCGCGACGAAGGGCTGTCCAGCATGCTCCACGACTGGCGGAACGAGGCGGAGATCTTCAACCACCAGCTCTCCCTCGCCGAGATCCTGGCCTTCACGAACGGGTCCGACGAGGTGCTCCGCGACCTTCACCAGGGACTGCACAGTGCCGACGGGCCACTGGAACGCATGCAGGACCATCTCGCCGGCCTGCTGGCCACGCTGCCCCTGACCGCGCAGGCCCGATAGGGGCCGTTGCGGCGGAGCGGCGTCCGAAAAGGATTGCACCCCGACGGTACGATCCACGGCGGGTAGCGAAGGCTGCCGTCACGGTGACGGGCGGGCCCACGGACGCTCTGGGCTCCCGACAAACAGGTGAGCCGAACACATCCGGGGGAAACCATGTTCGAGCGGCTGGGCAGATTCGTCGTCGGCAAGGCGTGGTGGGTCATCGCCGGCTGGGTGGTGGCGGCCGCCGCCATCATCCTCACCACGCCGTCGCTGAGCGACATCACCTCCGCCGACCAGGAGAGCTTCCTGCCCCGCTCCTACGAGTCCGTGCAGGCCACGGAACTGGGGCAGAAGGCGTTCCCGCAGCAGGCCACCGCCACGGCGACCATCGTGGTCAAGCGCGCCGACGGGCAGAAACTGACCCCCGCCGACGAGGCGAAGGTGGGTCAGCTCGCCCAGTCGCTCAAGGCCAGGAACATCCCGCGGACGTCCGGCTACCTGACCGGCCCGCCGGCCGTGGCGCCGGACAGGTCGGTGCAGGTGATCAACGTCGGGCTCGACGCCACGACCCCCGACGACCCGGCGCTGCTCGACGCCGTACGCGATCTGCGGGCCGCCATCGGCCCCGACCTGGCCGGCAGCGGGCTGACCGCCGGCGTGGCCGGCGACGTGGCGAGCTTCGTCGACAACGAGGACACCTTCAACAGCGCCTTCGCCGTGGTCGGCGTCGCGACGATCATCCTGATCATCGGACTGATCTTGATCATCTTCCGCAGTCCGATCGCCGCGCTGCTGCCCGTCGTGGTCGTCAGCGCGGTCCTGACCATCACGACCGGGCTCGTCGCCGCCGCCGGCAAGGCGTTCGATTTGAACGTCAGCCAGGACCTGCAGACGATCCTGCTCATCGTGCTGTTCGGCATCGGCACCGACTACATCCTGTTCCTGCTCTTCCGCTACCGGGAACGGCTGCGCGCCGGCGACGACAAGCGCACCGCGATGATCGTCTCCGTCCAGCGGGTCGGCGAGGTCATCACCTCGGCCGCGGGAGCCGTCATCGTCGCGTTCCTCGTGCTGCTGCTGGCCTCCCTGGGCTTCTTCGGCTCGCTCGGCCCGGCGCTCGCCATCGCCGTCGCCGTCATGCTGATCACCTCGCTCACCCTCATCCCGGCCGTCGTCTCACTGCTCGGCCGCTACGTCTTCTGGCCGTCCAAGGCCTGGCAGCGCACCCCGAAGGCCACGCTGTCGCGCCGCCTCGGCACCGCCGTCGGCCGCCGCCCCGCGCTCGTCGCGGCGGCCTCCGGCATCGTGCTGGTCGCGCTCGCCGCAGGGGTGCTCACCTACAAGGCCGACTACGACTTCAGCGCCGGCTTCCCCCAGGACACCGAGTCGGCCAAGGCGGCCAAGGACCTCCAGCGCGGCTTCGCCGCCGGCGCCCTCGCCCCCACCGAGGTCTACCTGACCACCGGCAACTCGACGCCGCTGACCGAGCAGCAGGTCACCGACTTCGCGGCGGTCGTGGCGAAGGCGCCCGGCGTGGGCCAGGCGCAGCCGCCGGAGCGCAGCAGCGACCCGAGCGTGGCCCGGGTCAACCTGCTGCTGAACGAGAACCCGGTGTCCAACGAGGCGATCACGCTCGTCCGGGACGATCTGCGGGACGCCGTGCACGCGGCGGCCCCGCCGGGCACCAAGGCGCTCGTCGGCGGGACCACGGCGATCTTCGCGGACATCAACTCGGCGAACAACCGCGACCTGTCGGTGATCCTCCCCGTGGCGGCGGGGCTGATCGCGTTGATCCTCGCGCTGCTGCTGCGCAGCCTGGTCGCGCCCATCTACCTGGTGATCGCGGTGCTGCTCAACTTCGCGGCGACCCTGGGCGCGACGGTCTACGTGTTCCAAGGGCTGCAGGGCAACCCCGGGGTGACCTTCCAGCTGCCGATCATCCTGTACCTGTTCGTGGTGGCGATCGGGACGGACTACAACATCCTGATGATCGCGCGGCTGCGGGAGGAGGCGCGGGAAGGCAACGAGCCGCATGAGGCGGCGGCCATCGGGGTGGAGCACGCCGGGCCGACCGTGGCCGCGGCCGGGTTGATCCTGGCCGGGACCTTCGGGGTGCTGATGCTCGCGCCGATCTCGTTCCTGCAGCAGATGGGGTTCGCGGTGGCGATCGGGATCGTGCTGTCGGCGTTCGTCATGTCGATGTTCTTCGTGCCGGCGCTGACGGCGCTGATCGGGCACAAGGCGTGGTGGCCGGGGCACGGGGACGAGCGGCCCGCCAAGGGACGGCACGCCGCGCCGGAGCCGGCAGGAATCACGGAGGCGTAGCGGTCGGTCCGGGCGGCGCAGGCCCGGCCGTACGGGTTCCGATCGAGCCGACGCCGGTACGCCGGTGAGACGCAACCTGGACCGGCGTGCGGGCGTCTCAATGAGGTGGAGACAGCGAGCAGGCGTCGGCGCCGGGTACTGCCGTGGATCACCGTCGCGGCCCTGCTCGGCGGCTGTGGGTCCGCCGGGAACACCCCAGCCGTCGACCCGCTCGACGGGCTGCGCCAGCAGGCAGGCGGCGCACTGACCCGGTACGACCAGGCGGTTCGCGCCGCGGGAGGTGCCCTCTTCGTTCCGGTGGGGGAGCTGACCCGCCAACTCGGCGACTGGGAGCCGGCGAACGGGTCCGACAAGGAGACCCTGTCGGCCGGCCGCGTCGAGGCCGCCACGGCGCTGCCCGCGGCGCCGGAGCGGGCCGGCACCATCGTCTGGGCCAACGGCACCCGTCAGGACGTGCCGTTGATCTCGGCGGACGGGGCGTTGGCGCAGCTGCGCGCCGCGGGAACGGGCGACTGTTCCGGCTGCGCGCCGCTCAAGATCACCGGGGCCCGCCTGACCACGATGACGGTCCCGACCACCCGCGGCCCGGCGACCACCCCGGCGTGGGAATACACCCTCGATGGAACGACCGTGCGGCTGGCGCGAGTGGCGGTGAATCCCTCGGCCATCGTTCGGGTGACCCCACCGCCCTGGGACGCCGATCACCCCCACGAGGGGCTGGCGATCGAGTCAGCGACCACCAGCGCCGCGAGCAGCGAACTGACCGTCACCTTCACCGGCGCGCCCGAACCCAGCAGCAAGCCGTGCGGGGTCGACTACAGCGCCGAAGCGGCCGAGTCGGACCTGGCGGTCGTCGTGATCGTCATCGAGTACCGGCACGCCAAGGACGAGGCGTGCCCGGACATCGGCGCGCCGCGCAGCGCCACCCTCAAGCTCTCACGACCGTTGGGGGAGCGGGCGGTCCTGGAGGTGACGCAGGGCCTGCCGGTTGAGCTGACCATCACCGGCTGACCGTCACGCTGTCCCGGCTTCTCGCCGGACGGCGACCTTGTTCACGTGCTGACGGCCGGCGCGTGCAGCCACCGCCCCCGGATGGAGGAAATCCGGGCGGGCGCGGGCCGCCATAGATCTTGACTGATGGTGAGACGGCGACGACGCTGTGTGTAGCTGCGGCAGCCTGGGGTGACCTACCCCGACGCCTCGACTGCGCGGCCTTCTGGATCGCCTCGCCGGAAGGACTCTCATGAGGAGTACAGGAAGATCCAACCAACCGCGCCGATTCCTGGCCCTGCTCGCGCTACCGCTGGCGCTCGCCGTCAGCGCACCGGGCTTCGCCAACCCCACGACGGACAGCACAGTAGCCCCGGAACGGTCGTCGACCGGCGAACAGAACGGCGTCGGTTTGATGCGCATCGTCGTCGCCGACAAGTCGGGCATCGACCGCCTCCAGCAACTCGGCGTCGACCTCGCCGAGTACGTCAAGCCCGTCGACAACGGCATCGAGGTGCACGCAATCCTCAGCCCTCAGGAGAGCCAAGCGCTGCGGGACAAGGGCTTCGACGTGCAGGACGCCATCTCCGACCAGAGCGACTACGCGCAGAACATGGCCGAACGCTCCGCCGCCATCCGGGCCGCGACGGCGGCGACCGCCGCCACCGACACCCTGACCGTGCTGCGGGCCGAATGGTTCTCCAGCCTCGACAACCAGCTCTTCCTCAACGTCGAGGTGAAGTCGAGCGCCGGCACCGACTCGACGACGGTGCTGACGGCCAGCTGGGACAGCGGACCCGGCACGGAGATCGGCTCCGGCGGCACCGCCACGATGTCCCGGTTCACCGACGCCGGGCAGTACATGTACCACCGGTTCAGCAACCCGGTCCCCATCACCGCCCAACCGGCCAGGGCCACCATCACCAGCAACAAGGGCGGCTCGGCCACCGTCGACGTCGCGAAGTGGCTGGGCAGCCCGCGCAAGAACCCCGGCAAGCACCCGTACGTGTCCGACTTCGTCGACCACTACATGGACCCGACCGAGGTCACCGCGCGGTTCACCGGCCTGGCCGCCGAGTTCCCGAGCCTGACCGAGCTGATCGACCTGCCGTACAAGACGAACGGCTACCGGCGCAAGGCGCAGGCCCAGTTCGGCACCGCAGCGGCCAGCACCCTCTACGTCACCTCGACGGCGTACGGCTCCGAGGGCGGCAACGGCATCACCGTGTCACTGGTCGACCCGGCCACGGCGAACGCGCCCCTGAGCGTGAGCGTGTCCGGCAGGGCCGTCACGGCGAGCCTGGCCACCGACGGCTCCGGCGCGACCACCAGCACGGCAGCACAGGTCGTCGCCGCGATCAACGGCAACACCGACGCGGCCAAGCTGCTCACCGCCAGCACGTACCGGGGCAACGCCGGCACGGGCGTGGTGGCCGCCGAATCGGCGACCATGCTGACCGACAACCTGAAGGCGCCGGCGAGCGTGTCCCGCGATCCGTTCCAGATGAAGGTGCTGCGCATCGGCAAGCACCGCGACGGTTCGAAGGTCGGCGTCTTCCTCTACTGCCAGGAGCACGCCCGGGAGTGGGTGACCCCGCTGGTCTGCGTGGAGTCGGCCGAGCGGCTGCTGCGCAACTACGCCAGCGACCCGAACACCCGCAAGATCGTCGACGGCCTGGACATCTTCATCCTGCCGGTCGTCAACCCGGACGGCGCGCACTACAGCATGTACGACTACAACATGCAGCGGCGGAACATGACCAACTACTGCCCGGCGGCCAACGCCGACCCGGGCCGCCGCAACGCGTGGGGCGTCGACGTCAACCGGAACTTCTCGGTCGGCTCCGTCTTCGACGGCTACGTCGGGGCGTCCGCCACCAACTGCGCCAGCGACACGTTCGCCGGGCCGAACGAGCTGTCCGAGCCGGAGGCGCGCAACGAGGTCTGGCTGGTCGACACCTTCCCGAACATCAAGCTCTCCATGAACACCCACTCCTACGGCGGGTACTTCATGTGGCCGCCGGGGGCGTACAAGGCCGAGGGGCGCGAGGTGCTGCCGCGGGTCGACCAGGGCACGGAGGCATTCTTCTGGACCTCGTCGGACTACATCCTCTCCCGGGTCCAGGAATACCGGGGTACGGCGATCTGGCCGGGTCGCACCGGGCCGGTGACGGACGTGCTGTACTCGGCGGCCGGCAACAGCGCCGACGAGCACTGGTACAACCGGGGCATCATCGGGTGGGACTTCGAGGTCGGCGCGGACATCTACGATCCCGCGACCGGGCGGTTCAACGCCGTCGGGTTCCAGCCGCCCTTTGCTGAGGGGCATGAGGAGGCGATGGAGTTCGCCAACGGGAACATCGGGATTCTCGAGGTGGCTCGGGCTTATGCCACCGACAAGAGTCAGCCTCGTACGTCGCTGGAGGTCGTCAAGCGGGAGCCGGGGGCGACCGCCTTTACGTTCAGCACCAGTGAGCCGGCGAACGTGTACTACACGCTTGATGGGAGTCGGCCGACGTACGGGTCGCCGAAGTTGGCGTTGGCGGGGATGCGTGAGGGGGTCCAGAGCATCACGGTGAACAGCGACACGACGGTGAACTGGTTCTCGATCGACATCGCCGGCAACGTGGAGAGCAACTACAAGCCGGACGGCGAGGGCAAGAACTACAACAAGCAGGCGGTACGCGTCCAATAGCCTCGCCGCTCGAACACTGGTGGCCGCCGGCTACAGGTCGGCGGCCACCAGCCTGTGCGAGGCCGGCTGTCGATCGGACCCTGGCGGCGCGCCGGGAATTGTTCGTCAACCGCGGAGGTGACAGATGGGGCACCCGCCTCACCGAGACGATCAGGAGGGCGTGGGCCGACGGGGCCGTGCGGCTGCTGCTGCGGGTATTGCGGGTGGGCGTAGTGCGGTTGCCACTGTTGCGGCTGGCCGTAGCCCTGCTGCGCGGCCCACTGCTGCTGTGCTGCCCAATATTGCTGCGCGGCCCACTGCTGTAACGCCGCAGCGTGCTCGGCGAATCGCGGATGGGCGTTCCGCACCCCGACCGCATTGCCGTCACTCGGCACGTAAGCGGATGCGATGAAGGGGCCCACCGGCGTTCGCGGCGAGGAGCATTCCCACGAGGAGTAGCGCCACGAACGCCAGGACGATCGGACCGACGTACGACGTGCGTTGCGGGACGACGGCGGCGAGGACCAGCACGGCCAACCGATTCCGCGACGGGGCTGAGCTTCGGGATGGTCAGGCAGCCGGTCGCCCTAGCCTGACCCCGGTCATACTTGCCATCTTGCAACATCCACTGCGGAGGTTATTGACAGCGCAAGAAGGCCACTACATGCAGGCTGATCGGCTGACCATCTGGGGTCCCGCCGGGAGGACTCCTGCCGGTATGGTCCAGGAACGCCTTGTGGGGAGGTCGTGTCGATGTCTGGTGGGGTTGAAGCGCCGCCCGCCCTTGAGGCGGAGCAGGCCAACCCCATGCTGGGCGACTCACACGCCGAAAACCACGGGGGATTCCCGGTCGAGCCCCTGTTCGTAGCCCAGCCAACCATCGTTGCGTTCCCCGCGGGCCGCATCGCGGCGGCACAGCAGGTGAATCGCAGCCCGCTCACCGCGGCGGGTATGGCCGGCCATGGGCCGTTAGGCGGATCTTTTCGCCAACGCTCACAGTTTCCCGGAAGCAGAGCTGGATGCTCGACAGGCAGGGACGTCTGGCGGTCCTTGCACCAGAGGAATCGAACTCCAGATGCGAGTCGAGTAGCGGCGGTGTGGGTCGGGTCATTGGGCCCGACACTTGCTGCGGAGCTTTACATACCGCCTTCTTCGTGGTGGAGCGACTTCCGTTTTCGGTGCGAGCCCAAACGATTCTGCCGGATGCGACGTAATGGAAATGCATGTCGTGCCCTGAAGCACGCTATGGCCGCAAGGTTTCCAAAACTTCTCGCTACGTGTGAGCATATAGCCTTCGGTCCATCCGCTGCGAATCAAAAGGCCCGGTCCCCATTGTGTCCGGGGCTACCCATTGGATCTCGTGCTCAACTAACGGAGGATCCTAGAGAGCCGGCGTCCAACGCCATCAACCAACCCTTCGCCCGGAAGTGCGGTTCGGGACCCGTGCTAGAGACCTCGCCGGGCGGCCCCTCCACAGAAGAGAGCCTTGCTCGTGCTAGGTTCCTCCTGCGCCCACGACCCGCTCCGCCTCCGCCGAGTCCTGCATCCCGCCTGACGGTCAACTGCACGGTCCGGCCACGTAACGTTCCGGCTCCCTCGACGGAGCAGCTAGGATCCGGCTTCATGACCGCAACTCATCCTGCACCGGTACTCGTATCACCAGGCCGGCTGCGCACGTTCGAGCCCAGCCGCCTCAATGCGCTAACCCCCGAGTTCAAGCGCGTGCTTCGGCGCATCCAGGGTAAGAAGCAGTCTGAGATCGTTAGCCACCTAGAAGCGGTTGCCCAGGCACTTCTGAGCGAGGGCCTTGAAGGTGTCGACGCCCACGCCTTGCGCGTATCACTCTTGGTGCTGCGGGACTACGTGTTGGCGGGCTACTATCCCGTAGTTAGCGGCGAGACGTGCTATCTCGCATCGGTTGTGGCGCCCGAGGCCCTCACCGCAGACCAATTGCGCGAGGCATTGCGCCGGAGATACGAAGCCGCGCGAACTAGGGCGCTCCGCGACCGGAAGCAGGTGGCGTGGATGCGAAACGCCCTGGTTCTACTGCGCGGTGCCATCATTACGCCTCACCTAGTCATAGATGCGTTGGAGCAAGGTCCCCCTAGAGTCGCGCTCGTCGAAGCCAGAGAAGCCCGCTCTGGTCTTGATGCCCGAACTCTGTGGCGCTGCGTACGCTCCACCTGGTCGATGACCCCAGAGGCTTCGGCCCCCGGTCGCGAGGTTGCCCTCGTCGCTCTCGATCAGCGCTTTCCAGGAGTTCCGCTAGGAATCCTACAATTCCGCAATGTTGTTCCCGAGATCAGCGCCCGTGATGAATGGCTCGGTGTTTCTGCGGAAGGGTTCATCAATAATGTCTCGTCCTCGCCAAATTTGATCAAAAGTCGCTCGAGGAAGACCTTGGATGTCCTCGAGCGCCTGCTTCGGAATGTCAATCGCGATGGCATTCAGGTTCCGTTTGTCGAGAGTAGCATACCGCAACTAGGCGAGCTGGTTTCATTCCATAGAAGACAGTTCAATCTTACGAGAAGCACCGAAGGTGCCGCACTTAAGAATCGTCATCTGCGCGTCGTAAAAAGAGCGCAAACGGCGCAGGAGTTACTGCGAGGTATCCGCGTCCTGCAGTTGCTTTCAGATGGGTCGACGGCTCCGCGGGATTTGAAGGAAGAAGACCTCAGAGACTTGAACGCGGGACTGACGAAACTTTGGCACTATCACATGGGTTTTGTCGCGCTCGAGATGTCGATCTGTGGGGCTGCTCCTCCATTCGGTCCTCTTCGTATGGGAAAGTTGATGGCTGCACTCGCCGCCTCAAATGTCGTACGTGACAAGTGGGGGCGCGATCGACCGCTAGGCCAGATTGCCCAAGAGGTGTATCTGCCCGACGTCCGTCGGGAGGTACCAAACCCGGGGCCGCTCGTGGTCTTCACGTCAGGCCTTTATCCAGGTCACAGCGCCCAATACAACAGGGTGGAGGCGGCCGGCCTACGCTGGAAAAAGATCGGGGAAACCACGGGTTTCGGGAACTTCAATGTCTCGGTCGAGACCGCAGAGGCCGCAAAGGCTCTTAACCGGTCTATTGATGGCTACGACCACATTACTAAGGCGTTTGGCGAGGGTTCCGGTGCGCGTTTTCGTCTGGTTGGCCGAGCACTGTCCTATCTGGGCCTTCCGGATCTCAGGCGGCACGAAACGAAGCGACCCTTGTACGCCCTGCCGCTTGTAAAGAATTGCCGAGAGGCATTGCTTGGCTGGGAGAACCCGGAGCCGGTAGCGAACATCGAACCCCAAAACATCGCCAACGCCTGGTGGACGCGTTGGGTCGAACCGGCGCCGCGCGACATTTTCAACTCTGCCCGCGCTTCGTGCGATTTGGAGGCGACGCTGGCTGGCATTCTCTCCGAGGCTATAAGATGAAGTTCCATTCGAGTGGGGTGGAAAGTGGCGAATGAGCCGGAACCAAGCCGCCACAAGCTGCGGGAAATATTTGAGAGTCAGGCGGTATACGCGGATCGCTGGAGTGCTGAGGTACGAGCAGCCCTTGACGTGCCCGATGGTCTTACGTCGAGGATAGTAAAGGCACTCCAAGACGGGCAATCCGTCCTCATCTCTGGTAACGCAGGGGACGGCAAATCGCACCTCGCCCAAGTCGCGCTCGATCAGGTAGTTCCCCGCAGGTGTATCGAGGTCACAAAGGCTCACCCGATACGTGAGATCCCCTCTGCGGATCAAATCGTCTTTGTGAGAGACGCAAGTGGCCTATCTGACAAAGAGATATTGTCGACAGTCGCGCGCGCTCGTGCGGCAGGAGCACCTCTCCTCATTACAATAAATGAGGGCCCGCTCGCCTCACTAGCTGAGCATCAGGATGGCGATCTCTTCCGAGTCGCGCGCGACATCCTCCACGCTCGCGCGATCGGTATGATGCAGAATGATCCGCCTGAACTTCTGCTGGTAAGTCTGGCTGGCCGCCAACTTACTCGCTCGAACTTCGTACCGGGCGTCCTAGAGAAATTGCTCCCGCTAGTTACCGCATGCCCCTCATGCGGTAAATCGTCCTCCTGCCCGCGGGTGGTGGGGGCCAAGATGCTCCGGCGATCGCGCGCTGCTCGTGAAAGACTCCAACTTCTTCTGAGGCTTCTTACCGACGGAGGAACTCACCTCTCCGCTCGCGATATTTGGGTATTCCTCATTGACTTGTTCTTCGGCTGGGTCTGTCCAGGCGACGGCGAAGAGCGGTCTGAGGGGTACTTCTGGAATCGAATCTTTGATGGAGAGAGCACAACTGCGCGTAGGATTCGGTCCAACTTCGATCCCGTCGCCGTCCCACTTGCGCGGGAGGACGTCTACCTTTGGCGCGGGCGGTTTACAGAACTCCGGATGGACTGTGAGTACCCCGGCAGCGCGCCTGTTGCACTAGCGCGTGAATCTTCAGACGCCGGCCTCGCAGCATTTGCTAGCGCCAAAAGGTGCTACTATTTCTTCGGCAAGGCGGTCCAAGCCGAGAAGATGATGGCCGGACAATCGCGGGCGCCCCATTTCGGGCGACTACTCGCGGCATCCTTGAATGATCAACGGCCCGTAATCCGAGATTTGGTTGGCTACATCAATAGGTACAGGCTAGGTCTGGACACCCAGAACGATCTGTACGTTAGTCGTCACAACGGATTTGCCGCACACCGCCGACCGTGGGGGCTCGGGGCATACGGCAAGTTGCCAATCGAACGCTTAGAGATCCTTGTGCCGTATCGGTATGAGAACGAAACTTACGGTGAAGGCTTCTTTCCTACGAGGGTATACCTGCACTGGGCGGGATCCCAGCAGTTCCTTACCGTCGACTTCGAGACTTGGGAAAGGCTTCAGGAGAAGCGAACCCTCACTGTGGACCGTGATCAGGAAACTCTAGACTTCGCGCTCGACTTGTTTATGGCGCAGGCCGACATTCCAGCCATCGACGATCCTGAGGTGATTGTCTTCGACCACCGGCGGCGTGAGCAGACCCGCCTCCGAGTCCGTGCATCCGAACGCGTCATAGAGGTCCTGCAATGACTCTAGCTGCTCCGTTGGATCTCGACGATTGGTTCAAGCGTGAGGTGGTCAGCTTCCTCGTGCTGACGCCTACGTCGAACTCACCTCAACCGGTGCATGTACTGAATGGACTTTTCCACGCGCTCCTTTCAGGCAAACGGTCCGCACGTGCTGCCATCGACTTTGTTGCGCCCAAGAAGGGTGGCGCATGGGCTGTCGGCACCACAGCCTTGCGAGAGCGGTCAACTTTGAAACTCCCGCGTGATGACGCCAGACTTGAAAAGGCCCGGCGTTCGGTCAGTGCGCTTATCGCCGCCGACGGAGCTGTCTACGGCGACGGATTTGCGTCTTTTCAACTGGCGAACTTGGGTCTCGTCACCTCCGACAAAACGCACCATCACCTCGGCGATTTAGCTGCTCAAGTCTTGACCGCCTCGCCTGAGGGATGTCGAGCCGTCGGCGAGCTGGTTGCCCGCCTCCGCATGCCGCAGCCAAATCCACATTGGTCCGTCGAGGCTGCCTTTGTCGATCTCGCTAACGTGAACAGGTGGGAGGTCGAACCCCCGCAACGTGGATCCTGGTGGGGCATGGACTCGCGTTGCGAAGGACTCGCACGGGAGCTCAATGCCCTCATGGTGCGGGCCACTCGTCTCTGTGCCAGTGGGGTCGACACGTTGATCGGGCTACAAACTCTCGCCGCGGCAGCCACTTGGGTAGGTCTCATCGTCTATGCACAGGTGCCCCAGCTTTGCTCGGGCAAGCCGCTTGCAACGCTCCTGCCCGAGGCGGGAGCTCCTGGCGCGCTGGCGACGGTTCGTGCGGCGTCTGTATCAGTACTGGACACCTTAGATGGCAACTTCCAAGAGTGGCTGTGTTCGCTCCTACGGGATGAGGTAAGGAGCAGGGTTGGTTCCCAGGACATTGAACCCCTCGATGTTTTCAGGGTCTTGGCGGACGTAAAAGCTAAGACCAAAATGAGCGGAGGGACCTCCCGCTCGCCCCAAGATCTGGCCGCGATGTACCGAGTTTGGGCTATCGATCACGAACCACTGGACGCCTTGGCGCGCACTCTTCAGGAATCCGTTCAAGACTCGATGGGCAACAAAGCCCGTGACTGGTTTGCGGCCGTGGGACGCCACTGCGGCTTCGTCGGACCCCGTCGCGGCAAGCCGGCCCGGCTGAGGGTTGAGGTTGCCTTGGTGCCAGCGCTGATCCTGGCAGGGTTGTCCGAAGACGACGGGGAAACGGTCCCCTTCTCAACATGGCTTGCTCGCATGGCCGCCAGATATGGCGTCGTCTTCGGCCCAAACCATCTTACGCGGAGTATGTCACCCAGACCATCCGACGAAGAGTTGCGTCAGAACCAACTTGACCTAGCCGGCCTCTTCTCATCTCTAGGCCTGGCAAGGCTTTACAACGATAGCGTTACTGAAATTCTCAACCCCTTCTACGTCTGGGCTAGGCAATGAACAGCGAACAGCGCCTTGCAAGGGCGATCTACGGACTGGTCGAGCGCCGCCTGAGCCGCAACTTCGGATTCGTCTGGGTCCCTGACCTAGCTAACCCGATGCCGTTGCCTGAGTTGGTGGCTCTCTTTGAGCGTCGCGGCGGGATTCGACTCGCTCTGCTTGTAGATCAATCTGTTCCCGCCAGCCTCCCAGCCTCTACGATCGACATTACCGACTCGGTCGATGTAGCAATCGACTGGCGCAACGAAGGCGATCCACGTCCGCTAGTGGTCGTTGGCGACCTAGAGCGGGATAGAGCTGCCGGCCTTCGTGATATTCCTTCCATTTCGATCAGCGAACTACGAAGCGCAGTATTCGATGATTTGATCTCCGACCTTGGTAGCCAGGCAATTCCCTCGGCTCTGCTCAAGCTTCTTCGGGCCTTTAAGGGGCTAAAGTACCTCACCGATGTTCGCGCTTGCGCTGGATACAGCAGCGTTCTCGCGACAGGGGAGTCTGGCGCAGCTCAAATTGCCCGGAAGGAACTTTGGCGGCTCGGCCTCCTTCCTGATAGCCATGCAGTGGATATTGACGCCAAACGCCTGCACAGCAACTTCTCCACTGTTGGCAAGCTTCGCGGCATGGACGCGAGCACGCGGCAGCGGCTGATCAAACATCTCACGGCGTCCCAGGACGTTTCGAGAGGTGACTACAGAGCTCTACGGCTTTTCGCGAACACCGGCCAGGTTGCCTACTTGGCGGAACTTGACCTTGAAGACGTGCAAAAGGCTCTGCGGTCTACGACCCAGAAAAAGAAGAAGAACATTGTTCCGGGCAACGGCAGCGTCCCGGCCGACGACAACGATCTGATCGCGATCCTTCAGAGCAATGACTATGATGAGAAGGCCCTCCTCTCTCAACTCGATACGGCTGAAGGTTCGCTGGAAGACAACTCAGAGGTGAGACTCGGCGAGCACCGACTCGCGTGGCAGTTCGACAACCTTGAGACGTGTATGCCGCTGATGGCGGATTCCGGCTCAGACGATGGCTACGACATGCAGTCGGGCTCGGTCGAGCGCTTCCGCGACGACGACGTACCCGCGCGGCCAGGTACGGGGGACTTGGAGTGGCGGTCCCTATCGAAGATCGCCGACGATCTGAGGACTCTGGAGCGCCGGCGTGCAGGCCGCGAGGTGCCTGAATGCGCCGAGGCTGTGGAGCGGTTGATTGGTCTCCGCAGAGACCTCTTGCCCTACCTGCCTACCCTCTTAACAGAGGGGGTACGCGCCTTTGCCCTTAGCTCTACGTTGCGGCTGACTGCAGAGGGCATGATAGCCTGCTGGATCGACTTGTGGTCGAAGTTGGAGAGTCTGCGACGTCATCTGCCGGAGACGGACCATTTTTACGTCCGCAAGATTGCTGAGAACTTGTCGCTGTGCGATCTGCGGGTCATTGTGCAGCGAGGGGATATTAGCGTCCTGGTCCTGCCGCTCCATCCGATTGTGGTGGAGCCGCGTTTGCGCGCAGCGGAATTGATTCGCAAGAGCGACTCGCTGACGGACGACTTTATGGACCTAATCGTCGGTTCGCTTGATCCGGGTCTACCGTCGTTGTCGGTGCCTCTCGATGGAACTCAGGTGTCCGTAGCGTATTCGGGGAAGTACCACGGACTTCCGCAGTATTCACGTAATCCTCGACAAGTTGACACAGCCGAGACGGTTGAACTACTCCGTTCGATCGTCCAGCGGTTTATTACAGTCCACCCGTATGCTGAGTTGAGCCTTTCGGTGGGGCTGTTGGATCCCCCGCCAGCTGCGGTCCGAAAGTTTCTGCGCTGGCTCGGCGAAGAGACTGCTGAGCGAGTCTCCCTTCATGTCTACCTGTCGGATGGGGACGCCGAAGAGGTACAAGCTGCTCTCGACGATGCGGCGGAAGAACTTGTCGGGGGTGAAATCCCGGCTGCCTCCTTCTCTTACGAGGTGCACGAAAACATTCGCCTGCGCGACCTCGCTCGATGGCTGGCGGAGGAAGACTCGCCGCCGCATCTGCTCTTCATGTTTGATGTAGGCGAGGTCGAGGCAGCTCGCCAGGGCGGCCCTGTCGGTATGCCGGTACTGGGTAGTCTAATTTCCGAGTGGGTCTTTGACACGGACCCGCTCGAGGACTCCCGGCCCGTAATCCGGCCGAGGACTGGCTTTAGTCAACTTAACAAGCTCGTGGCAACTCAGGCCGGCCTCTTCAATAGCCAAGTGCCGTCGCAGCAAAGATCTCCCCTGCTGTCCGGAGAGGCCGAGGCTGCGATTTCGGAGCTTGCAGGCCAGACGACATGGTTGGTGCTGTGCGAGGGCATGTCTGCCATGGTGCCGTCGCCAAATATTGGCGAGATGCAACTGGTCGGCCGTATAGCATCGGGCCATGTCGCGTCGTTTATATATTCCGCCCAAGTGGAACTCTTGGTCGAACCGGTTTTGACGTATCTCTTGAATTCAACATGGCTTCAGCCAGACGGTGGAACGGTCATCAACTTTCTGTTGGGATCGGTTCGGGCTGCAGTCCCTGAGGGTCTCCTTGGCTTCTTCAAGACCCAGGGAGTTCTTTCGAGGGAGTCCGTACTCGGCCGCCTCGGCTTCGCGGCGGCTATTGCCTACCTTAATGAGGCGTCTGATAACCAACTCGTCGTGAGCCTTGATACGGATGGGGCTCGTCGGTGGCTCGGCTTGCGGGATGGGACTGGGCGTAGAGCGGACCTTCTGGTCGTCAGGAGAACTGAGAAGGGCTGGTCTGTAGACGCTGTCGAGGTAAAGGCTCGGTCCGGCGGTGTTAAGTGGAGTGGCAACATACCTGAAGTCGTGCAGGAAGCTGTCGACCAGGCTTCTGAGATTTCCCGACTTTTGGAGCAGATCTTCGCCGTTGCTGGCGGAGACTCGTTCACTCCATCCCGTCGCGAAATCCTGAAGAGACAGGTCTTCATGGAGGCACTGCATCAATGGGAGCCGATTCGCCGGCTGGACCCGGAGGACTACGACCAGAAGATCCAGGGCCTAAACGCGCTCTTCCGTCAAGGTTCAACCGTGACTATCGCTCGGAGGGTCTTCCTTGTTAATCCGAACCAAGAAGGGCCAGTCGAGCAGCGGGAACTGCAGGATGGTCGCGGTCTAGTCTCCATCCTGTCGCTCGGTGTGCCTTGGCTACGTGAGGCTTTGGAATCCCGGCCAGGGGTGCATATTGAAATTCCCGCGGAGTTGCTCGACCAACTCGGCGTGTCTTCTACCTCCGTGGTTTCGCCCTCAGCACGCGAGCTGCACGGCGTCGATGCGGCTGCCGGTGCGAGCGATGCTCCTACGTCCCTGACCCGGGATGATGCCGGAGAGGAAATTCCGAATGAGGGTCTCGTTTTGGCCCATCGTCTTCGCGATGCTTTTGCCGCCCGCAATGCGCCGTTCAGGGCGATCGAGGAAGATAAGTTGGTTCTTGGCCCCGCCATCGTACAAATCCCATTCTCTGTTCCCGCCGGGGCCAAGTTGGGAGTGATCCAGGCCCAAGAACAGGATCTCAGCCGCGATCTTGGCGTTCAGGCGCTTCGAATTACTAACTGGTCTGGCCATCCTGGGTTTGCTGTTGCCGAACTGCCGCGCGGTAAACGAGAGATCCCGGATGTTGCTAGCTTGGCCCGACCACCAGATCTGCCATACCCCGCCCTTGCGCTCGGCGCTGAGGTCGACTTCCGCCCTCATTGGGTTTCCCTGGACCAACTGCCTCATCTTCTCATCGGTGGCACGACAGGAAGTGGAAAGAGCGTTTTTGTTCGTAGCCTGCTTTGGCAGCTCACCAAGCTGTACTCCGCCGATGAAGTAGAACTTGTTCTCATTGATGCCAAGGGTATGGCGGATTATCTGGATTTCATGCGTGCGCCTCATTTCCGCTCAGAACGGAACTTCCACTTGGGAGCGGACGGAGCGCTAGAGTTGGTTCGCGATATTGTTGAGGTTGTCTTGCCGGAACGTGTGGCGCGCTTTCGTGAATACGCCATGTCTGCGTTGGAGCGGCCGAGCCCTGTCACGGTAGCAAACCTCAGGATGTTGCTTTCGGATGCTCGCGCCCAGGGGGTCAATGTCCCCTTGCGCCCACTGGTCATCATAATTGATGAGTTTGCGGAACTAGTACTGGGATCGGCTGCTCGGAAGCAATTTGAAACGCTCGTCACTCGGTTCGTTCAAATTGCCAGGGCTGTAGGCGGACATCTCGTGGCCGCCACGCAGAGGCCTTCTACTGATATCGTTTCCGGTGTAATGAAGGGGAACTTCTCGCGAGTGGCACTTCGCGTTCAACAGAATGTCGACTCGCGAGTTATCCTTGACGAAGGGGGCGCGGAAAGCCTCCTTGGTCGAGGTGACCTTCTCTTCAAGTCCTCGGAGTCAGGACTCCAGCGTCTTCAAGGATACTCTGCTATCGGCCCCTATGCTTTCCTGTCCTGAGGGCTCGGGTGTTAGGCTTAGTCGAGGTAGAACGACAGCCGGAATAGTCCTGGTTGAGGCGTTCAACTATTAGGCGCTTAAGCCTGCCGCCGGGCGGGACAGAGACGCCCGCCCGGCAAGAAAATGTAGGTTATGGGCGCTGCCGTCCATAGAAGGATAGGTCCGGTGCTCCGATCCGTCTTGCGCGCGCGGTTATGGACGGCTGAGGCTACTGTCGGTCCGCATCTGTCGCTGAGATCTTCGCGAAGGCTGCCCGATGCTGTTCGGCTTCGGCCGATGCTTCGGCCTCTCTGAGTCGTCCAAGGGTTACAGGGCCGCCACAGTCCGCGCAATGAGCGAAATAGGGCCCGAAATCGGGCTCGTCTTCGGGATCTTCCTCAAGTAGGCCGTTCACGATTCTAAGCTCAGCTTGGTCAAGTTGCACTGTCGCCGCATGCGCCTTCTTTTCCAGAAATTGGCGCTGGACGGCGTCCTTATGACGCTGTACGTCATCTTCGGCCTCCTCGGATGTGTCCCGATGCGGCCCTACCCACGTGCCGCAGGTCACGCAGAATGCGCCCACGCAACCTGTATCGGATCCCTCGTTCTCAAGCACGGCGGAATATACGTCGTGCTCCTCGGACTGCTGCATCGCCTCTCCTCATTGTCTAATGCTTGGTGCCTTAGTGTCTCCGTCGCGGACAGATGATCATAGCTCTCCATCGCTCGTGGTCAACGAGACCTCTTCCCTCGCTGCGCCAACTCGGCGCAGCGGCGGAAATTTGTGTCTGTGAGGGGGTCCGTTTTAGCCTGGTAGATGGCGACAGATGGAGTGAACACCCCCGGCATGGCGAAGACCCGGATCGCTAACGGCTTTGTCACTGGGCGGCTCCCGATCAGGTCGTGACTGCGGCTGCGGCTGCTCACGAGCGGCGAGCGCCACGAGCACGCCGAGGTTTCCTTCAGGCAGAGACTGCTGCCAGCAGGCCGCATCGAGTATTGGCCGGTCGTCCGCCGCCCATATGTGACCGGCGCTGCTGCGCCCCGGCCGAGTGGAGAAAGTTGTCTGAGGCTTCCGGGTCTCGGCCTGCGCTGGCGGGCGTTGTAGGTTCAGGCTCCCTGAAGGCGACGGCGCGCAGGCTGTGGGGTACGTGGGGCGCCGGGAGCCGGTCGCCGAACGCCGCCTGGTGACTCCTCACTCAGCCGCCACCTGTACGCCGAGCGACCGGGTGACTTCGACTACCCCCATGGCTGGTCGGGCGACACTGGTGTGACGCGGAGTTCCTCAGGGCGATGCCTGTGTGTGCTGCGTGAGGTCTGCCCTCGGGACGCGGATCGGGCTGTGGCCGTCCAAGGCGGCTGACCACAGCAGGCGTCGGAAGCGTCATTGAGAGAGGTTCGGCTATCTGCTGATACGGTCCGCCACGAAGACGCCGCGTCCGGGTGCGCCGACGACGATGCCTCGGTCGCGCAGCAGGGCAATGGCCCGGGCAGCGGTCGAGAAGGACACGGAGTAGAGGTCGGCGAGCTGCGAGTACGACGGCAACTTGGCGCCGGGCTCGTACTCACCACTCTTGATCCGTTCGGCGATGTCGCCGGCGATGTCGGTATAGCTGAGCGGGATCGGGGACACGTAGATCCTTTCGGGCTGGCACCTGGTCCGATCCTCTCACCCCTTCCTCGTGGTTGACCTATAGCGCCTAGTGACATAGGTTGTCCCTGAGTCGATCGGGTTGGCACCAGAACGACTCGTCCGGGCGCCGATGCCCGATCAGTGCCGGGGTGGCGTCGGTGCTGCCCCGGCACACAGAGCGGACGCCCGTGAAGAGGCACAGGCAACAGGCCCAGGAGATGCGAGAACGCAGCCGCGTCGGAATCCAGCGGCGCATTAGCAGGCCCGGGGTGGGTGCTGGGCTCCAGCCGGTATGGACGCGCGGTCGTGCCGGCCGTCCCCGCTCGCCTCGGCGCCGTAACCATCCGACCAGGGAGGGTCATGGACTCGATCGACGACATCCTCGGCGAACTACCCCTACCGCCCTATATCACCACCGAAGACGTCACCTTCGCCGTCAAGGCCGTCGCCGTGCACGCCCCCGAGCAGTGGCCCGACGGCACGCGCTGCCGCAACGACCGCGCTCCGTACCCCGGCCGCCTGCACCGCTGGGGCCACCACGTCCTGACCCGCCGAGGCCTGAGCGAGCGTGAAATCGGGGCCCTGGTCGCCGAACAGACAGCGAGGCAGCCGTGATTTACGTGACCGGGGAACGCCTGCACCCGCACCAGATCCGAGCCGCCGGCTTCGACAGCCGATGGCGCGGCCTCGACCCCGACCAGGTCCACGCCTACCTCAACCGTTTCGCCGACGAACTCGACCGCCTGCACCGCGAGCTGACCACCGCCAACACCGAGGCCGAACGCGTCCGCCAGGCCCTGCGCCAGTGGCAGTCCCGCCACACCGGCTGCCGCTTCACCGACCCAGACTGGTCACCGAACAGCCGGTGGCAACGATGACCGCACCCCGTTGGATCATCCACCTGCCCACCACGCTGACCGGCCAGGACGTCGCCACCGACCTGGCCGCCGCGCTGCGCGAGTCCCTTGCCCACGTCACCGCCTTCGACTTCGGCGAGACCACCCTCAGCGAGGAGGACGCGCAGCACCTCCGCTACCGGGTCTGGTGCGACACCCGGCTCCCTAGCGGCCGGCGGTGCCGGCTCCGCGACGGGCACTCCGGATCGTGTGGGGCCACAGGGGAGGGTTGACGCCGGTACCGTCCGGGGATGCATGACGCCGAAGATCTGCTGGCCGGCTTCACACCTCCTCAGCCGTACACGACGGAAGCCGCCGCCGGCGCTCCCACCTCGCCCGGCGTGCACGTGGTCCTCGACCGCGGCACGGTGGTCTACGTCGGCTGGACCGGGAACCTGCGTAACCGCCTTCGGCAGCACCTGACCGGCAACCGGGAGTCGTCGGTGCTGCACGAGCAGGTCGGCCAGCTCCTCGACAAGCCCGGTAACGAGGCATCGGCCGCCGCCATCGCCGACTGGCTGGGCCAGCGCGAGGTCCGCTGGCAGGAGACGGATAACCCGAAGGGTACGAAGGAGGCCCTGGTCCTGGCCCTCAAGCCCCGCTTCAACCGGCAGGTGCCGAAGCCCCGGTAACGGGCCGGCTCACGCGCCGTAGAGCCAGTCGATGTGCTGGCGTTGGCCGCCGGACCCTCCCGCCGCGGCAAGCTCGCGACATCGGTGGCGATGGCTAGTGGTCGGCCTGGATGTGGTGGATGGTCCGGGCGGCCACGGCGCGGAGCTTGTCGGGGTTGGCGACGTTGTGGATCGCGGCGATCTGGCCACCCTCGTCCACGTCGAGGGTGAGCGTGGCGATGACGCGGCCCGCGCCGCTGAACACGACGCCCGGCCGGTGAGCTCGACCAGTTCGATGGCCATCTCGGCGGGCGCGACGCCCTGATACGGGCGGTCGGTTATGCCCGCGAGCCAGGTGGACACCCGATCCGCGCCGGTGATCGGCCGCATTGCCTGGCGGACCTTGCCGCCACCGTCGGTCCACAGCGTGACGTCGGGTGCCAGCAGCTGCATCAGCGTGTTGATGTCACCGCCGACGGCGGCGGCGAGGAACTGTTCGGTGACCTGCCGCTGCCGGGTGCGATCGGCGTGGAAGCGCGGCCGCCGGGCCTGCACGTGCCCGCAGGCGCGGTGCGCGGCCTGGCGTACGGTCTCCTCGGACCGGTCGACGACGTCGGCCAGTGCCCCGCCTGAACAGCCAATCAACCTACGGCGGGAGCGCTCCGGTCAGTTCCTTCGTACGCAGAACTCGTTGCCGTCCGGATCGGCCAGCACGACGGTGCCGTCGTCACCGACCTCGAGCCGAGTGGCCCCGAGAGCGAGCAGCCGGTCGACTTCCGCCTGCTGGTCGTCACCGGCCGGGGCGAGGTCGAAGCGCTGCCGGTTCCTCGCCTTCTTCGGGGCGACGGGCGGGCCTCCCCACGCGACCTTCGTGCCACCGTGCGGTGACTGGATCGCGGCCTCCTCGTTCTGGTCCCACACCAGCGGCCAGCCCAGCGCCTCGCTCCAGAAGAGGCCGACGTCCCGGGTGCCGTCGCAGGTGAGCTCCCCGAGGAAGCCGCACCCGGCGAGGTAGTTGTTGCCCGGCTCGATCACGTCGAACTCGTAGCCCTCGGGGTCGGCCAGGACGACATGCCCCTCCTCGGGGCGCTGCCCGACGTCGAGGTGACTTGCGCCGAGCCTCAGCGCCGTCGCCACCGTCTGCTGCTGGTCGTCAAGGCTGGCGCTGGTCAGGTGGAGGTGCATGCGGTTCGGCCGCACCATCTCCGCGCTGCTGCGGGCGAACCGGAGACTGAGCTGGGTTTCGTGTCCCGGCAGGAGCACACCACCGGCGTCCTCGACGATCTCCCGGCCGAGCATGCCGGCCCAGAACCGCGCCACGCGAGCCGGATCGCGCGCATCGAAGGTCGCCGAGAGAAGTCGCGAGTTCATCGCCCCACGCTAGGCGCGGGCCGGCAGGGCGACAAAGCCGTTTTGGCCTGCGCCGGACCCCGGCCGGCGCGACCGCGTCGGCCCCTGTCACCAGCTCCGCCGCCATGCGATGTAAAAGTTTCTAGACACGGAGTCAAAGAAGCCTTACTCTAGGCGTGTCAAGGATTCTTTACATGGGGAGCCGGTCATGACGCATGAGGAGAAACGCGCCTGGACCATGCTGGTGGTCAGCGTCGTGGGGTACGCGGTCTACGCGGCGGTCGTCCTGAGCCGGGTCGACGGTGGGCCGCTCTCCGCGACCCCCTACGCCGGCGTTCTCCTGTGGACGGTCGGCGGCGCCATCGTCGCGAACATCGTGGCCGAGATCGCGATGGGCGTGGTGGACCCGCGGGCGTCCCGCGTCAAGGACGTTCGCGACCGGGAGATCGGGCGGCTCGGCGACCATGTTGGCCAGGCGTTCGTGGTCATCGGCGCGGTGTCGGCGATGCTCATGGCGTTGGCCGAGTGGGACTGGTTCTGGATCGCCAACGTCATCTACCTGTGCTTCGTCCTGTCGGCGGTGGTCGGCTCCCTGACGAAGGTGATCGTCTACCGCACGGGTGTCCCGCAGTGGTGAAGCCGACCCAGGTCACGAACAACATCCGCGCACTGCGCTTCGCGCATGACGAGATGACCCAGGCCGAACTCGCCGAGCGGATCGGCGTGACCCGGCAGACCGTCATCGCCATCGAGCAGGGCCGCTACTCGCCCTCGCTGGAAATGGCGTTCCGGATCGCCCGCGTGTTCGGCGTACGGCTCGACGACGTGTTCCAGTATCCCGAGGAGGCGGCACCATGAAAGCCATCGTCCAGGACACCTACGGCCCGGCGGACGTGCTCCAGCTCCGCGACATCGGACGGCCGGCCATCGGCGACGACGATGTCCTCGTCCAGGTCCGCGCGGCCGGGGTCGACCCCGGAGTCTGGATCTTCATGGCCGGCCGCCCCTACCTGGCACGGCTGGCGAGCGGGTTGCGCCGGCCCCGGGTGGCGGTGCGCGGCCGGGACCTGGCCGGGGTGGTCGCCGCGGTCGGCGCCCGGGTGACCCGGTTCCGGCCCGGCGACGAGGTGTACGGCACCTGCCTGCGCGGCTCGTACGCCGAGTTCGCGAGCGCACCGCAACGGCGACTGGCCCGCAAGCCGGCCAACGTGTCGTTCACGCAGGCCGCCGTGGTGCCGGTCTCCGCGATGACGGCGCTGCGCGCCGTACGCGACAGCGGCGAGGTGCGCCCGGGACACCGGGTGCTGGTGATCGGCGCATCGGGCGGTGTCGGGTCCCTGGCGGTGCAGATCGCCAAGGCGTACGGCGCGACGGTGACCGCAGTCTGCGCCCCGGCCAAGGCCGATTTCGTCCGCTCCCTCGGCGCTGAGGACGTCCTCGACTACACGAGCGAGGAGGTCGACCGCGACGGTCCGGTGTACGACGTGGTCATCGACACCGGCGGTGACCGGCCGTTGTCACTGCTGCGGCGTGCGCTCACCCCGCACGGGACGCTGGCGCTGGTCGGCGGCGCGTACGCCAAGGGCCCGATGCTCAGCGGTTACGACCGGCAGATGTTCCGCGCGCCGCTGCTGTCCCTGTTCGTCGGCCAACGGCTCCGCAGCGTGAGCGCCGTGGAGCGGGCCGAGGACCTGGACGAGCTACGAGATCTCATCGAGTCCGGCGCGCTGACCCCGGTGGTCGACCGCACCTATCCCCTTGCCGAGGCATCGGACGCGATCCGGCACCTCCGGGACGGGCACCCGGCAGGAAAGGTGGTCCTCACCATCTGAGCTGCTTGTCATAGCGGCGCGCCAGCCTCGCCGCCTTCCGGCGCCGCGACCCGTACGCCGGAACGACCCACCTGTTCGTCGAGCTGCTGGCCGACCCCGCCGGCCCGGCAGTCCGGCTGCTGCGTCTGATTGATGTCGACCCTGAGGCCGCACTGTCGTCGCCCAGCGCTGTGTGCCCGGGGTCGCCGGACCGGGCGCCCGCACGAGACTGAGCCGTTGGACCGCCGCCTTCGACGCCTTCTGGCTGGGTGGCCCTTGAACGGCGCGAACGTGCGGCTCGAGTATCGGCGGCCACCTTTGCGGCCGCCCTGGTTGTCAGTTGGCAGCCCAGAATCGGACCAGGAACCGTTCGGCGTCCATGATCGGGATGGGGTGGCCTGGTTGTGCTTCGATCCGGCGCAACTGGGCCCGTCCGGTGACACTGACCTGGGCGTGGTAGCGGCCCGGCGGCCCGAGCGTCAGGATCGGGCTGGCCTGGAACTCCAACATGCCGGACACATGCACGGTGCCCTCGCTCAGAGCCAGGGTCACCTGCTGCTGAGCGTCCGCGTCCTGCCGGTCGTCGGGTGGGGCCGCGGCCCAGGACTCAAGCACGACCCGGGCGCAGTGGTAGGAATCCGAGGCGCTCATGAGGTACAGGATGTCGTCGCCGGCGGAGCAGAGCGGCACCTCACCGGAGAAGGGGTCATCCAGGAAGTCGGCGGCCGCACCGGCAACGATGATGATGCCGTGCTCGGGCGGTAGCAGCGCCTCCACGCTGTCCAGCGGTCCGGTCATCGCCCCTCACAGTAGTTTGGGGGGCCGGACGAACGCCGGCCCCCCAAACCATAGATGACTGTCAGTCGTGGATCTGGATGGCGCCCGTCGCCATGGCTGTCAAGCTGGACTCGTCAAGGTCAAGGCTGCTCGGTCTGTTGTCATAGACGATCTGGTCGTTGGGAATGGTGTTGTCGCCGAGCCTCCAGACGACCAAGCGCAGACCGTCGGGGTCGTCGTCGCCGTAGAAGAGGAACCCGAAGCCGGCCTGACCGCCGACGGTCCCGACGCCCTTGACCGCCACCTTGCCGGTTGGCGAGACGACGAGCCATTCGAACCCGGTGGACTGCAGCCTCATCTCACCGCCTTCGAGGTCGGCCGCGAGCCTGCCGTTGCCAGGCACTGGGCCGCTCTCACCCGGCTGGTACTTCACGGCCGCCTGGATGATCAGTTTGCCGGTGTGCTCCGGGCCCGCCGGGAACGCGCCGGCGGGTGAGGAGATGACGCCGCCTTCGGTGAGGAACCCGCCCTCCGGGTCGTACACGACGACCATGACGTTCGCGGTGCCGGTGCCCCCGTCGTCGTCCGTGACCGCCACCTCGATGGTGTACATGCCGGCGCTGGTGAAGGTGTGGGTCTGGGTACAGACCCGACCGGTGGGGACGGACCGGGTGGTGGTGGAGTCGTCCCACGACACATCGCAGGTGTGGGTGTCGTTGGCGGCGTCGGTGAAGGGCGCGCTGATCTCGACCGGAGTGCCCACGCGGAACACCTGCCATGGCGCCGGACGGCTGATGCTCACCTGCGGCGGAATGTTGTGGACGGTGACCTCGGTGGAACGCGACACCGGCGGGTGGACGCCGTCGTCGACGGTCAAGGTGGCGTGGTACACCCCGTCATCGCTGCACGTGATCTTCGGTTGCAGGTTGTGCGGATTGTCGAAGGAACAGGTTGCGCCTGGATCGTTGCCGTCCGTCCCCGTGACGGTCCAGGTGATGCCCGTCTCCGCGTACTCGGTCCTCATCGTGGCGTACAGCTGGATGGGCTGGCCCTCGGCGCCCTCGACCTTGGAGGCAACGCTGACGATCGGCCCGTCGGCGGCGCCGGCGTCGCCTCGGGGCACGATCTGTACCCAGAACCAGTCGTTCTCACGGTAGAGGATCCGGTCATCGCGGTAGAAATTCGGGACCTGGGCGCCGGCGGAGCGGTTCTGGGTCCTGTTCACGGCGCGCACCGAGAAGTCCACGGGCAAACTGCGGAACCGGCGGGCGGCGGCGCCTTGCAGGGTGCTGGCGAAGGGATACTCGTCGCAGTCCTGCTCGTCGGTGGGTCGATCCTCCAACGGGATACCAGTGTCCGTGTAAGGCCATTCCCCCTGGCATGCCCGGTCCTTCTCCGCCGAGTTCTCGTTCCACTCCGAGCCCTGGTACGGCACTCGTTGCAGGTAGTTGGTTTCCGTGGCGGCGTCGTAGTTGCCGGGAATGTTCTTGAATCCGTCGAGCTTGTGCGGTCTGGTCTCGTTCGGGTTCGCGAACGCGTCCTGAATGTGCTGGGCGACCTCCTTGACGGGGCTGTCGGAGCCGTCGGCGTTGAGCACGGGGTAGATCAGGTGCGGCAGGACGTCGTGGAAGATGCACGCCGCCGTCCGGGTGCCGAAATAGTCGGCAGAGTCGCAGCGGACGAAGTAGTCCAGCGGCTCGTTCGTAGCGTCATCGCGGACATAGTTGGGTAGCAGCGTCTTGAACTGGTACTCAATGGCGAACGGGTGGAAACGCATCTTGTCGGGCTGGTCCGGGTCGGGGGCGGACGAGAGCACGAACGGCGACCAGGTCTTCGTACCCGCGTGGACCAGCCACTCGCCGAGGGTTCGCCGATGGTCGCCGCTCTCGCTGCAGCCGGTCGTGTCGTGATAGCAGTCGATGCCAAAGGACAGGCTGTCCGCGGCCGTCAAGGAGCCGAAGAACACCACACTCATCGGCCGGAGGAAGAAGTGGAGGTCACGCACGCCGTCGTCACGGCCGTAGCCGACGACCACGAACGTCATCGACATGAACCCGGGCCGTTTCGGGTCGATCGCCGTCGCGGTGAGGCGGTAGGTCCCGCACCACTGCATGCGGTTCTTGATGTAGCCAACCCGATCGTTCGCCGCGGCGGCGCTGGTCTGGCACTCCTCCGCGAAGTCGTTGTCCGGCACCGCGGGTGGCTGCATCACTTCCCGCAGGACTCCCACGTCACCTTCGTCGCCGCCCTCGGCTCCGCGTGAGGAGGCACCGCGCTGAGCCTCTCGGACTGCCTGTGCCACGTCGAAGCCGATGTCCTGAGTGGATACCAGGGCGCGTTTGCGGGCGAGGTCCCGCAGTTGCGCCTCCGATGCCTCAGGTGGCGTGGCCGGCAAATCCTCGGCCGGCCTTTCCGTAAGGCCGGTGATCATGCTGGAACCCAGTTGCGTCGCGGTAGTGGTGATGGTGGGCGCCGCCGGATCCGGCTCAGGCTCCGTTGCCCGAGCGGCAGTTGGTGGCAGAAGCACCACCGAGGCCACCGTCGCTGCCACAGTGGCTGTCCACCATCGTCGTATCCCCGTCATGTGCTCTCCCCGTCTGCCGGCACGGACGATCCACGCCGACTGGTCCTGGCGGGCGCCTAGCCTCGGGGAACACAAAAAGAGCGGCCCGCGCACGGTACGAGCGGCCGACCTCACATCCCCGTTGGACGTGCTGACCCGCAGGAGCACGCCTTACCGAGGATCATCGACGATTGCAAATTTATAAGCAAGGGGCTGCGGAGAGTATTGATGTGCACTGTTGGCCAGCGCCCGTTGGGACGCCGGAGCGGACGCCGCAACCGTATGCTGCGGCGGTGGACGCGCAGGCTCCCACCATTGGTTTCTCCCGGGCGGTGTTGGCGGGGCTCACTCTCGCTGCCCTGGCGCTGGCCGCCTGTGGGTCGCCGTCTCCGGCGCCCGGTGCCTGGCCCACCGCCGTCGCGGACTCGACATCGCAGGAGGTTTCGCGCACCCCGGCTCAGCCCGATCCGTCCGCCTCCGTCATTGGCTGCGAATGGCTCGGCCCCGCCGGCCAGGTCGACCCCACCTACTGCCAGCGAGTGGTGGACGACGAACGGATTCGCAGCAAGCTCACCGTCGAGCAGCGAGCTGAAGCGGACGCGGCGGCGGAGGCTGTCGGCCGGGCGATCGACCGGATGACGTTCGACTGTGCCGAGCCGGTCACCCAGGAATGCCTGGCGGAGCAGGCCCGCCGCCGGATGTTTCCACCCACCGACAACCCAGGGCAGGCCACCGACCGGGTCCGACGAGCGATCACCGCTGCCGGCTACACCGACGTCGTCGTGAGGCAAGCCGGGTCGATGGATCCGGCACCCCGGGACACCATCGTGTACGCCGTGCGAGCCGGCGGCGGTTGCGTGGTGGGCCACCTTGAGGCGAGCGGCCGGGGCGGCGGGCAACGACGCGTGCTCGGCACTCTGCAGAACGGTCAGTGCCTCGCCTGAGCAGCGTCGGCGCATCGCCTCCGAAGATGATCGACAGGTGACTTGAGCAACTTTCACCACTAGCGTCGGTCGGACCTGGACAGTCACTACTCGGGGAGGACGTCCAATGCTCCGTCCACACCACCACCAGAGCGCCCGATGAGGGCACGCCCACTTGCGGCGGCAGCGGTCGCCATGGGGCTGGTCGCCGCCGGCCTCACCGTCACCGGCGGCACCGCCGCCGCCCACGGCAACGGCTACTCCGCCCTGATCCAGCGCGCCTCCTACGGCGTACCGCACATCACCGCACAGAACTTCGCGAGCCTCGGCTACGGCGTCGGCTACGCCCAGGCCGAGGACAACATCTGCCTGATCGCCGAGCAGATGGTCACCGTCAACGCCCAGCGATCCCGCTGGTTCGGCGCGACCACCAGCAACGTCACCAGCGACCTGTTCCAGCAGAAGGCCATCGACGCCCGCGCCGCCGAGCGCTGGCTGGTCGGCCCGCGCGACGGCATCCACGCACCCTCCAACGAGGTACGCGACCAGATCCGCGGCTTCGTCGCCGGCTACAACGCCTACCTCCGCAGCGCCAAGAGCAAGATCACCGACCCGGCCTGCAAGGGGAAGGACTGGGTACGCCCGATCACCGAGCTGGACGTGTGGCGGGCCAACTGGACGCGGATGATCCGGGCCAGCTCCGGCGCGCTCGCCGACGGCATCGTGGCCGCCGCGCCGCCCGCCGGGACCAGCGCGCCGCCCACCACAGACAGGAGCAGCGCCCCGCAGGCCGAAGCCGTCGTCGCCGCCCGCGACGGCGCGCCGGCCGGGGTGGGCAGCAACGCGTACGGTCTGGGCCGCGACGCCACCGCCAGCGGCGCCGGCATGCTGCTCGCGAACCCGCACTTCCCCTGGGACGGGGGCGAGCGCTTCTACCGGATGCACCTCAAGGTGCCCGGCCGGTACGACGTCGAGGGCGCGGCCCTGGTCGGCGATCCGATCGTCGAGATCGGCCACAACGGCCGGATCGCCTGGTCGCACACCGTCTCCACCGCCCGCCGCTTCGTCTGGCACCGGCTCACCCTGGTGCCCGGCGACCCGACCAGCTACCTCTACGACGGCCAGCCCCGGAAGATGACCTCCCGCACCGTCACCGTCCAGACGTCGGGCGGGCCGGTCACCCGTACCTTCTACGACACCCACTTCGGTCCGGTCGTCGTGGTGCCGGGCACCTTCGACTGGACGGCGCAGGCCGCGTACGCGATCACCGACGTCAACGCCGCCAACAACCGCGCGCTCGACGGCTGGCTCGCCATGGGCCGGGCGAAGTCGGTGGGTGAGCTGCGGGCGGTGCTGGACCGGCGGCAGTTCCTGCCCTGGGTCAACGTCATCGCCGCCGACCGCGACGGCAATGCCCTCTACGCCGACCACTCCGTCGTGCCCCGGGTCACCGGCACCCTCGCGGCCGCGTGCATCCCGGCGCCCTTCCAGCCCCTGTACGCCAGCAGCGGCCAGGCCGTCCTCGACGGCTCCCGCTCCGCCTGTGAGCTGGGCCGGGACCCGGACGCCGCCGTGCCCGGCATCCTCGGCCCGGGCAACCTGCCCGCGCTGGTCCGCGGCGACTACGTGACCAACTCCAACGACAGCTACTGGCTGGCCAACCCGACCAAACCCCTGGAGGGCTACCCGCGCATCATCGGCGACGAGCGGACGCCGCGGAGCCTCCGTACCCGGCTCGGCGTGCACCAGGTGCAGCAGCGGATCGCCGGCACCGACGGGCTCCCCGGCAAGGGTTTCACCACCGGCAAGCTGTGGGACGTGACGTTCGGCAACCGGGCGTACGGGGGTGAGCTGGTCCGCGACGACCTGGTCCGGGTCTGCGAGGCGCAGCCGACGGCTACCGCCTCCGACGGCACCACCGTCGACCTGGCCGCGGCCTGCGCCGCCCTGCGCGGCTGGGACCTGAAGGTCAACCTCGACAGCCGGGGCGCGCAGCTGTTCACCGAGTTCGCCCTCGCCGGTGGCCTGCGCTTCGCTGACGCGTTCGACCCGGCTGCCCCGCTCACCACGCCGAGCCGGCTCGCCGTCGACGACCCGAGGGTGCGCACCGCCCTCGCCAATGCCGTCCGCAAGTTGGATGGCATCCCGCTCGACGCGCGCCTCGGCGACGTCCAGACCGAGCCGCGCGGCGCCGAGCGCATCCCGATCCACGGCGGGCGCGCGGAAGCGGGTGTCTTCAACATGATCATCGGGGTGCTGCAGCCCGGCGTCGGCTACTCGAAGGTGCAGCACGGCTCGTCGTTCGTGATGGCCGTCGAGCTGGGCCGCAACGGGCCGTCGGGCCGGCAGATCCTGACCTATTCCCAGTCGGCCAACCCGAACTCGCCCTGGTACGCCGACCAGACCCGGCTGTACTCGGGCAAGGGCTGGGACACCATCAAGTACACCGAGCGGCAGCTCAAGGCCGACCCGAACCTGGTCACGTACCGGGTGGGGGAGCGGTAGGCCGGCAGCACCCGCTTCGCCAGCGAGGGCCCGGCGGCCGGCCAGCCGGCCGGCCGCCGCGCCCAGCTCAGCTGCGATCGTCCCCAGCGGCCGCGGCGCGGGCGTATGGTCGGCGCTGTGGTAGGAGCGGGGCATCGATACCGCTACGTCGGCCCGGCCGACGTGCGGGCCTCGGTCGCGGACGCCCCCGAGGGCTGGCCCATCCGATCACCCGCCGACCTCGACGCCTACCTCGCGGCCACGGATCCCCGCGACCGTGACGAGCCCTTCACCTACGTCATCGACACCGCCGGGGCCTTACGGCTCGCGCCCAGACGCAGCGAGCACGTCGCCTGCGCCGGCGGTGGAGAGGTCCTCGGCGCGGGCGAGATCGCCTTCGCCGGCGAGCGGGGCGGCTGGGCCGTCACCGAAGTGAGCAACCACTCCACCGGCTACTGCCCCGACCCCAGCTCCTGGGCGGCGGTGGCGGGCGCCCTCGACCGGGCGGGTATCGACCGTCCGGAAGGCTTCACCGTGACCGTCGTCTTCCGGCGCTGCCTTGAATGCGGCGAGCGTAACCTCGTCCGCGACGACGACTACATCTGCGCGCTCTGCGGTGCCGAGCTGCCGGAGGATGTGGAACCTCGGCTGACGGCGCAGCCGTCGACCGACCAGCGGCTGCGCTGACTTGGCGAGCAGGCTGGAGTAGAAGCGCAGGGTGGCCGTAAAGTCGTCGGCGATGATGCGGGCGTGCGGGCTCACGCCCCGACCCCAGTTCCGCCTCTCAGTCGGCTGACGGCTGGCTCGCCGCCCACTCGCAGATCGCCGCGAGTGGTTTCTCCAGCGTGTGCCCGAGGTCGGTGAGCTCGTACTCGACGTGCTGCGGCGCGCTGGCCTTGACCACCCGGCGGCGCACCAGCCCGTCGGCCTCCATCCCGCGCAACGTCTCGGTGAGCACCTTCTGGCTGATGCCCGGAAGGCGGCGGCGCAGCTGGGCGTGCCGCTGCGGCCCGGCCAGCAGCGCGTAGATCAGCAGGACCCGCCACTTCGCCGCGAACCGTTCCAGCGCCTGCCGGGTCGAGCAGCTCTCCTGAAGTACGTCGGGAATGACGAGAACCATCGGACCTCCCGATCGGCGGATCGCCGGCAAGGGCACCGGAAAGTGCCGTCTGGTCGGTGCCCGTGAGCCGCCCTAGCGTCGGAGTCGACTCTAGTTCGCCGACGCCGATCGGATGGTCGACCGTGACCGAGTTCCGCATCCACACCTACACCGCCGCCGAGAGCGGCATCTTCGCCAACAGCTACCTCCTGGAGACCGCCGACGGTGTGGTGCTCGTCGACGCGAACCTGCTGGTCTCCGACGCGCGGGCCCTCGCGGCCCGGCTCGCGGCGCTGCGCAAGCCGCTGCTGGCCGCGTTCGTCACCCACGCCCACCCGGACCACTTCAACGGCCTGCCGTACGTGGTGGCCGACGACGTTCCGGTCTACGCCGCCGCTGCGGTGGCCGAGGCGATCGCCGAGGTCGCCGAGCCGAAGCGGGCGCAGTGGCAGCCCGTGTACGGCGACGAGTGGCCCGACCGGTACCGCGTCCCGGACCACCCGCTGCCGGTCGGCGGCACCGTCGAGGTGGCCGGGCTGCGGATCGCGGTGCACGACGTCGGCGCCGCGGAGAGCCACGCCGACTCGTACCTGCTGGTGGCCGGCGGCGACCGGCGGGTGGCCTTCATCGGCGACCTCGCCTTCGACGGCACCCACTCCTACACCGCCGACGGGCACACCGGCCGCTGGCTGGCCGCCCTCGACCGGCTCACCGGTGAGCTGGACGGCCTCCCGCTCTACCCGGGGCACGGCGCGCCGAGCGACGGGTGCCTGCTGGCCGCGCAGCGGCGGTACCTGCTGATGTACCGGGAGGCCGTCCGCCGGATCGCCGACGGCGCACCGACGCTCGGTGAGCCGCAGCGGCAGGAGCTGACCGAGCTCATGACCCGGTTCCTGCCGGAGGTGCCGCTGAGCTGGCTGGTCGGCCTCGGCGCCGACGCCGTCGCCGCCGAGCTGGCCGCCGAGGCGGTGCCCGCATGAGCACCCAGGAGCAGCGTGTCGCCTTCACCAGCGACGGCATCGACCTGGTGGGCGAGCTGCGACTTCCGGCCGTTGCCGGGCCGGCGCCGGCGGTCGCCCTCACCGGGCCGTTCACCGGGGTCAAGGACCAGGTCGCCGGGACGTACGCGGACCGGCTCACCCGGGCCGGCTTCGTCACCCTCGCCTTCGACCATCGCGGCTTCGGCGAGAGCGGCGGCCGCCCGGGGCACGAGGACAGCCAGGGCAAGCTCGCCGACCTGCGGGCGGCCGTCGAGCTGCTGCGAACCCGGCCGGAGGTGGACCCGGACCGGATCGGCCTGGTCGGCGTCTGCCTCGGCGGCGGCTACGCGGTCCGGGCCGCGGCGGAGAACCCCCGGGTGAAGGCGGTGGTCGGCATCGCCGGCGGTTACAACAGCCCGGCCTGGTTCGTCGAGCGGATGGGGGTCGACAACTACCGCTCGGCGCTCGCCGGCTTTCTCGACACGTACGACGAATTTCTGCCCGCCGTCGCGCCCGGCGGCGCGGAGGCGGCGATGGGCGGCGATGAGCCGTACGCCTACTACGGCACCAACCGGTCCGCCTCGCCGCACTGGCGCAACCAGGTGACCCGAGGTTCGCTGCACTCGCTGATGACGTTCGACGCGCTCGGCGCGGCCCCGCTGCTCGGCGCGACCCCGCTGCTGGTGGTGCACGGCCGGGTCGACGCCTACTGCGCGCCCGAACTCGCCGCGGAGCTGCACCGCCGGGCGGCCGGTGCGAAGGAGATCGTCTGGCTGGACGCCGCCCAGCACATTGACCTCTACGACGTGGAGCCGTACGTCACCGACGCGGCGGACGGCGCGGCCGCGTTCCTGCACCGGCACCTCGGCTGAGGCCGCCGCATCGCAGCGGCCCCTGACGTGGACCAGCTTTCGAGGATGGAGAGCAGCGACCAGGAACGTGGCGGTGCGGCCTGGTCAGGCCGCACCGCCTTGTGTTTGCTCGGTGCTGTCAGCGCAGTGCGGACGCCTGCGGCAGACCATCGTCGGACCATCGCGCGGCGATCACCGCGGTCCAGCTCGCCGGGCTGTCCGCGACCCAGGTCTCCTGGGCCAGTGCCTGTCCGGTCGTGGGGTCGATGATCAGACGGGTCTGCGCCTTGCCGAAGTCGCCTTGACGGGTGACTGTCACGGCCACGCCGGGCCGGCCGAGCTGGTCAGTCACCCGGCCCAGCGACGTCACCCAGGGCATCGCGGCGAGCATCCGGTACGCCGCCGCGCGCACCTGCGGGGACACCGGCAGGTCGAGGACGAGGGCGGCGCCGGAGTAGAAGAGGAACTGGTCGCGTCCCTCGGTGGCGCCGGTGTCGGCGTACCAGGCGAGCAGCTTGTCCTTGAGCTTCGCCGGGGTGGTCGGCAGTGTGGCCAGTTCTCGGGCGGAACGGGGCGTCCCGGCGAGCAGGAAGTTGTTCTCCGCGGTGTGGCCCTGCATCGGCCGGGAGGTCCACGAGCCACCGTCGGCATCCCGGACGTACGCGGCCGAGGGCAGGTCCGGCGCGGCGGCCAGCCACCGCTCGTCCTGAACGCGCCGGGTGCCTTCGCCGTGCTCGGCCCGTACCACCCAGTAGCGGCCGGCGGCGGCGGGTGCGGACTCGCTCTGTTCGGCGGCGACCAGCAGCAGGCCGCCGGCGTCGGCGGGCACGTCAACCGGGGCGGGCGACGAAACCGCCGGCTGAACCAGGGGCGCCCTGGGCCCGGACGCGTTGTTCAGCAGGATGGCGCCCGCCGCGGCGAGCGCCACGGCAGGCAGCGCGCCCGCCAGCACGAGCGGGCGTACCGGCCGGCGGGCGGTGCGGGTGGTGGATTCCGGCCGGGGTTGCGCCATGATCAGGGCGGGGTCCGGCCGGCCGGAGGGGTCGAGGCTGCGCGGGCGGGCGTCGGCCAGCGCCTGCAGGGTGTCGCGGTGACTCATCGGGCGTACTCCTGATCAGGAATTCGGACGGGGGGGTGGCGGTCCACCGTGACGGCGTCGGACATGGCCTGTTCCAGGCGTTTGCGGGCCCGGTGCAGGCGTACGAAGAAGGTTGCGGTCGAGCAGCCGACGACGCGGGCGGCGGCCTTGGCGGACAGGCCCTGCCAGGCCGTCAGCGTCAGCGCCTCCCGGTCGTCCTCGCCGAGGCCCGCGAGCGCGGCCAGCATCGCCGCTCGTTCGGCGACGCCGTCGGCGATGTCAGCGTCCGCCTCCGCGACCCACGCGCGCAGCTCGGTGGCGAGGCCCGCCTGACGGATGTCGTCGCGGTAACGTTCGCGGATCACGTTGCGGGCCACGCCCAGCAGCCACGGCAGCGGTGCGGCAGGTATGGCGTCCAGCCTGCGCCAGGCCACCAGGAAGGTGTCCGCGACCACGTCGTCGGCGAGCTTGCGTCCCGCCCGGCTCACCGCGTACGCGTACACCTGAGCGTGGTGCGCGTGGTAGAGGGCGGTGAACCGCTCGTTTGGTTCGGCATGCGTCACTGGCTCCTTCTCCTTCGCCGTGAAGGTGTCTCGTCACCAGGTAGTGCGCCCGGAGGGCCGATTCTTACCGACGCCTTCTTTCCTTCGCCCTTGATGGGGCAGCGGGCGAACGATCGTGGCGCCTACGGTGTGGGCCGACGCGAAGGAGATTCGAATGGCCGTCCGACCGCGGCGCAAGCCCAACAAGGTGCGCTTCTTCGCCATGTTCGGCGGGCTGATCGTCGTCGGCCTCGGCCTGGTCTACGGGCTTCACTTCGTGGCGAACCCGTGGGCCCTGGCGCTGCCAGGCAAACCGGCGCTGACCGGCTACTGGCAGGGCGTGGTGCCCTACGGCCCCGGCGACGACCGGCGGGTCGTGCTGCACCTGGCCGACGACAAGCCCAGCTCGACCGACCGCTGCGGCGACTGCCCGGATCTCCGGGGCGGCGCGAAGGTCTGCCAGGCCGGGCGGGCCGAGACCTACGAGATCTGGGGGGACACGCTCAACTGGCGCGGCACCCGCTTCTCGCTGCGCCCCCGCTCCCAGGACACCGGGCCGGGCGTGCGCTTGAACGAACTCGACGGCGACTGGGACGGCGACCTGCTCCGGATCCGGACGTCGTTCACCACGGTCGCCGCCGATGGCACGGCAGCCGCCGGATCACCGACGGCGTCGTTCGACCTGACCCGGGCCGACGAGGCCGACTTCGACGACCCCTCGTGCCGATGACCATGGGTACGCGGCGCAGCTACGACGCGGTGGCCGAGCGCTACGCCGCCGAAATCGGCGACGAGTTGCGGGGCAAGCCACTCGACCGGGCCCTGCTGGACGCCTTCGCGGAGCTGACCGCCGGTGGGCCCGTCCTCGACGTGGGCTGCGGACCCGGACACGTGACGGCGTACCTGGCCGGCCGCGCCGCCCGTACCGTCGGCCTGGACCTCTCGGCGGCGATGGCCGGCGTCGCGCATCGAGCCACCTCGCTGCCGTTCGCCGCGGCGGACATGACCGCGCTGCCGATCCGATCCCGTTCGGTGGCCGGGATCCTCTGCCTGTACGCGGTGATCCACCTCGACGGACCCGGCCGGGCCGCCGCCTACGCCGAGTTCGCGCGCGTCCTGCGTCCGGGCGGTCACGCCCTGATCGCCTTCCACACCAGCGACGCCGACACCGGTGTCGGTGAGGCGACGACCTTGACCGAGTGGTGGGGTCATCCGGTCGACCTGACCTTCCGCTTCCTCGACCCGGCGGTCGAGATGGCGGCCCTGACCCGAGCCGGTCTCGACTGCGCCGCACGGCTCGACCGAGCGGCGCAGGCCGGCGTCGAGCACCCCAGCCAGCGCTCGTACCTGTTGGTGCGACGGTAAGGCTGGTGGCACGCTCGCCCGGGTCCCTCACCGGGCGCTCTGGCCGACCAGGATCCGGGGCTCGAGGTCGAGCGATGGGGCGCTCCCTGGCCGGCGCGAGGGTTTGCTCACCGGGTCGGCGGGAAGCTTGCGGGTTTGCGACAACAGGGAGAGGAATTCTCATGACATCGACCAGCCTGCCCGGCGGCACGTTCCGCATGGGCGATTTGACGGTCACCCGGATGGGGTACGGCGCGATGCAGTTGGCCGGCCCCCATGTCTTCGGTCCGCCGGCCGACCGCGACGCGGCCATCGCCGTGCTGCGCGAGGTCGTCGACCTGGGCATCAACCACATCGACACGTCCGACTACTACGGCCCGTACGTCACCAACGAGATCATCCGGGAGGCCCTGCACCCGTACCCCGAGGACCTGCACATCGTCACCAAGGTCGGGGCGCTGCGCGACGCCGAGGGCAACTGGCCGCAGGCCCTCGCTCCCGAGCAGCTCCGTCAGGCCGTCCACGACAACCTGCAGCGCCTCGGCCTCGACGTGCTCGACGTGGTCAACCTGCGCGTCGGCGGGTTCGACCGGCCCACCCCCGGCTCGATCGAGGAGCCGTTCACGGTGCTCGCGGAGCTGCAACAGCAGGGCCTGATCAAGCACCTCGGGCTCAGCACCGTCAACGCCGAGCAGGTCGCCGAGGCCCAGTCCATCGCGCCGGTGGTGTGCGTGCAGAACTTCTACAACATCGCCAACCGCGACGACGACCCGCTCGTCGACTCCCTCGCGGCGCAGGGTCTCGCCTTCGTGCCCTACTTCCCGCTCGGCGGCTTCAGCCCACTGCAGTCCGAGGAGCTGCAGGCCGTCGCCGCCCGCCTGGAGGCCACCCCGCTGGCGGTCGCGCTGGCGTGGCTGCTGCACCGGTCCCCGAACATCCTGCTCATCCCCGGCACCTCCTCCGTCGCGCACCTGCGCGAGAACGTCGCCGCCGCCGCGCTGACCCTCCCCGACGACGTCCTGGCCGAGCTGAACATCATCGACTGACGGCGGGTGCCCAGCGGATCGACTGATGGGGAGGCGCTCAGCGGGTCGCTCTCGCCACCAGCGGGATGCCCTCTCGGTAGGTCGGCACCGCCGGAGCCCAGCCCAGCTCGCGCTTGGCCTTGGCGTTGGAGACGCGCATCGAGGTGGTCATCATGGCGTGCGCGTACGGGATGGGCCGCAGCATCCAGCTCCGGACCCGCCACGGCCGGCGCGCCCCCACCGCGGCAGCGAGGGTGTCCAGGTAGTCGCCCCAGCGCACCGGCTCGTCGTCGACGATGTTGTACGCCTGCCCGGCCCGCCCCTTCTCCAGCGCGGCCACGGTCGCCGCGGCGGCGTCCTCCAGGTAGATGAAATTCGCGTAGCCGCCCCCGGACGGCACCGGCAGCCGGCGCTTGCGGACCAGGTTGACGATCATGTTGGTCATGCGGTCCTGCCCGTAGAAGAACCCGTAGCGCAGCGCGACGCCCTCCACCTCGTCGGCCGCGAACACCTGCTCCTCGGTGGCGCGGATCGCGGCCACCGCCTCGCCGAGCTTGCCGCCCACCGGCTCGGCGAACGGGGCGTCCTCGCTGATAACGCGCGGGCCGTGATCGCGGTAGCCGTAGCCGAGCACGATCGACTGGGTGACGAAGCGGTGGGCGCCGACCGCCCGGGCCGCCGCGAGCAGGTTCGCCCCCGGCCCGACTGCTACCCGCGCGGCCCGACCGAACGGCCCCGCAAGGTGCCGCCGCCGGATGGCCTCACCGGCGCGCCGTCCAGGTCTGCACCTCGACCAGGTTGCCCTCCGGGTCGCGCAGGTAGGCCGAGCGCACGCCCCACCCGGGGCGGTCGGCGGCCTCGGCCACCACCAGCTCGGGCTTCAGGGCGGCGATGGTGGCGTCCACATCGGGCACGGGAATCACCACGAGCACGCCGCCGTCGCCCCGGCCCACCGGCAGCACCGCCTCGGCCGCGCGCCGGCCGAGGATCGCGAGGACAGTCTCGCCGTCCTGTTCGAAGCTGGCGTACTCGAAATCCGGGACAACCGTTTCCGGCTCACCGAGCAGGTCGGTGTAGAAGCGCAGGGTGGCAGGGAAGTCGTCGGCGACGACCCGGGTGTGCACACTCATGCGCCCGACCCTAGCCCTGCGGGCGCTGGCGCAACTCGGCGTTTTTGCACAGGGCCAGTGCCGAGCCGCGGCGGACGGGCTGGCTGCGAGATCAGGCCGACCACGTGTCCTGGACCTGCCCGATGATTCCCCGGTCGGCGTGGTCGACACTCCGCATCCGACGCTTCTGTGGGAACTGGCGGGCACCCCTCGGCGGCGAACCGCTGTAGGGTGCGCGCCGTGGGCTACCTGGTGAGGCCTTCGGGCCGGTTGAACCTCCCGCAGTCGGACGACGTCGCTGCGGTCGCCGCTGTCCAAGCCGCCATGGCGGTACGAGACGGTTGGTTCAAGCCGGATGTGCTTCCTACAAACGACACGCTGGCCGACATGGCAGAGGCGGCCGGAGCATCCGTCACGCGCGATGGAGACTGGATCGAGTTCGGCTACGACGACGAGGGCGACCCCAAGTGGTCGGACCAGGCCACGGCCTTCTACGTCGCGATTGCGCCGTTCGTTCGCTCGGGAACCATCCTTGTCGAGGGCGAGGACGGTGCCCACTGGTCATACACCTACGCGGACGGGCAGGTCACCCAACAGGGCTGGAACGGTTGGGACGGATCCATCGAGCCGTTCGGCGAGCAGGTGGATCTCCCGTTGGCTCACCCGTAGGCGGGCGGCCCCAACCGGGATCTCCGGCAGGCCACTGGCTCGGCGGCTTTCGTCTCGGCGGTCTGCCGTGGCTTCGGGTACCCCCTGTTGTCCTCGCCCAATCGCACGCCGATGGCACGGACGGGTGATAGCCGTCGAGCCTCGTCGCCAGCTCTCCCCGACGCCGGCAACCGGCGCACGAGTCGGGCGCACCGAACTATGGGCGACGTGATACCGCCATCTGCCGGGTCGGGGCGGCCCCAGCTCTGGCTCCGCCCATAGCGTCGGGACATCCCACCACAGCAAGGAGGACGCCGTGAGCCAGCCGCCCAGCGCCGCACTGCCCGGCGAGCTGAAGCCCGTCACCATTCACCCGGACAGGTGGCGCGAGGCGCTTCCACCGGACGCCTGGCCCGACGGGTTCCCCGAGACCGGCGAGGTGTGGCGGCGCGACGTCTTCGCCGTTGCCGGGGCCTGGCACGCCGGCGAGGCCACCCCGCGGCAGTTGTTGAGCGCCGTGCTCATGTGGGGTTACGGCCCGATCGGCTACGGCCCGTGGCGCACCGCGCGGTCCCTGGAGGGCGACCCGGACGGCAAGCGGCTGGCACACGCGCTCGACGGCCCGCGCGCGCCCGCGCCGGACGAGGACGCCCTGCGCACCGCCTACCAGCGCCTGCGTGACCCCAAGGAGTCGCGGCTGCCCCGGCTCGGCCCCGCGTTCTTCACCAAGCTTCTCTACTTCGCCGGCTACCGGCGCGGCGCGGGCGGCCGGCAACCGCTCATCCTCGACAGCGTCGTCCGGCGCCGGCTGCCCGTCGAGGCCGGCGTGCGTCGCGAGTCCGGCTGGGTGCCGGGGGAGTGGCTGGCCTACCTGGGCTGGGCGGCGGATCAGGCGCACCGCCGGGGCCTCGAGCCCGACGAGGTGGAGATGGCGCTGTTTCACGACCGTTGGAGCTGACCGGGGCACTGACGGACCCGGCTCGTATGGTGTCGGGGCGTGGCAGTCGGCTCGGGAGGGTGATCCATGCTCGCGGAACTGGCAGCTCCGCCGGCCGTCGAGGCCGAGCGGGTGATCACCGCCGTGCTGGCCGACCTGCGCTCCGGCGACCACCGGGGCGTGGTGGTCGACTCGCCGCCGGGCGCCGGCAAGTCCACCCTTGTGGTCCGCGCCGCCGTCGAGCTGGCCGCCGCCGGCGAGCCGCTGATCATCGTGGCGCAGACCAACGAGCAGGTCGACGACCTCATCGACCGGCTCGCCCGCAAGGCCCCCGAGCTGCCCATCGGCCGGCTCTCCGCGACCGACTACCAGCCCACCGAGCGGGTGAAGGGCCATGAGACGGTCCGGGTCGCCGCCAAGGTCGCCGACCTCGGCGGCGCTGCCGCCATCATCGGTACGGCCGCGAAGTTTGCCACCGTCACCGAGGGCGTCTGGCCGTGGGCGATCGTCGACGAGGCGTACCAGATGCGGTCGGACGCCCTGCTGCGCGTGGCCGGGCGGTTCGAGCGGGCGCTGTTCGTGGGCGATCCGGGGCAGCTCGACCCGTTCTCCACGGTCGAGACCGCGCGCTGGACGGGGTTGACCTGGGATCCGATGCAGTCGGCGGTGGCCACCCTGCTGCGGCACAACCCGGAGCTGCCGGTGCACCGGCTGCCGGTGTCCTGGCGGCTGCCGGCCACCGCCGCGCCGGTGGTGGCCGCGGCGTTCTACCCGTTCACCGGGTTCCGCGCCGGCACCGCGCCGGCCGACCGGGCGCTGACCCTCACCGAGCCCGGGCCGGTCGACCGCTTCGACGCGACGGTCGAGGTGGCGGCTTCAGCCGGCTGGGCGCTGCACGAGCTGCCCGCCCGGCACACGCCGCGTACCGATTCCGAGGCCGCGGCGGCCTGCGCCGCCCTGGCCCGGCGATTCCTGGACCGTGGACCGGTCGGGTTCTCCGAGCAGGCGCCCGGCGGCGTGCCGGTGACCGCGGACCGGATCGCCGTCGGGGCCGCGCACCGCGACCAGGTGGCGGCCATCCGGTCGCACCTGGGCGCGGCCGGCGCGGGCATCACCGTCGACACCGCCAACCGGCTCCAGGGCCGGGAGTACGACGTGACGATCGTGCTGCACCCGCTCTCCGGCCGGCGGGACGCGACCGCGTTCCACCTGGAGTCGGGGCGGCTCTGCGTGCTGGCGTCCCGCCACCGGCACGCGTGTGTGGTGGTGGCGCGGGCGGGGATCGCCGAGCTGCTCGACGCGCACCCGTCGACCGAGCGGGTGCACCTGGACGTGCCGGTGAAGTTCCCGGACGGCTGGGAGGCCAACCACACGATGCTCGCCCACCTCGCCGCGAACCGCGCCCCGTGAGGCATGCGGCTCAACTCACGGCGCGCGGCGGGCGTCGAATCGCGGTCTTCGATGGCTGATCGGTGTGCAGACACGGACGGGTGGCCGAGTTGACGCTCGCGGAGCGTGTCCGTAGCCTCTACTCATAGGGGAGATGGTGGCTGGCGATGATGAGCTGAAACGTAGTCATCGTTCGATCTGTCTCAATACCCGGCCCCAGCCTCCGTGCTGGGGCTTTCATTTTGTCCGCAGGTGCGGCCGGCGCGGTCAGAGCGTGCCCGGCTCGTGTCCCGGCACGTAGTGCCAGGCGCCGAGCCCCCGCGGGTCGAACAGCGCCACCGTCCGGCGGGGATACGCGAAGACGTCGGCATAGTCGAGATCAACCCAGTAGGCGACGCCCATCGCATCGTCCAGGGCGGTGCGGAACTCCTCCGGCAGCGGCCGTCCGTCCGCCCGGATCACGGCCGCCAGCACGCCGGTCCGGCCCGCGCCCAGGGCCGCCACGCCGTCGACCCGTCCGTTGCGCCCGTCCGCGCACCACAACGTCCCGCGGACGCGCAGCGCCGGCCCCTCACCGACGTTCTCCACCGGGATGAGGAACCGGTCCTTGGCGACCGCGAGGAACGCGTACGCCGGGGCGGGCGCGGAGGTCAGCGCGAAGCGCTCCTGAGCGGGCGGGTGCTGGGCGAGCATGCCACCGGAGTCCGGGAACGCCACGGACTGGTGGATGGGCAGCAGGAGCGGGTACCGGCTGAGCACCAGGGCCCGGCGGGTTTCGGTGAGCTGCCGGTCGGTCCGGGACAGCGCCTGCCGGGAGAGGTAGATCGCCGCCAGCACACCGATGGTGGACGCGACGGCGGCGAAGGAGCCGGCAACCGGGGCCGCCCGCTGGGCCCGCCAGGTGAACGCCACCACGAGGGCCGCGCCGGCGGCGCAGACCGCCAGCGCCCCGGCGAGCACCAGCCCGTACCTGCCGGCGCCGCGCAGCCAGGCCCAGGTCCGGCGCGGCACCGCCACCCCGTACCTGCCGGCGCCGCGCAGCCAGGTCCGCGTCTGGCGCAGCACGCGCGTCCCTAGGCGAACGGGGAGCCGGCGTCGCCCCACCGCGTCTGCGGAATGGTGACCTTCTCGCTCCGCCAGGTGATGGCCCTGGACTGGGCCAGGACGCGCAGGATCCGGTGCCGGTCACGCTGGTCGTAACCGAAGACCGGCTCGGCCCGCGCGCGGTCCTTGACCGCCATGAACTCGAGGATCTCGCTCTCCGGTATCGGGCTGGGAGCCCGAGCGACGAACGCGCGGTAGAGCTCGTGATAGGCGTCCTCGATGGGACGGGCGAACGGCGAGTTCGTGGCGAGCGCGTGGCGGGCGCCGCCGACCGCGACCGCGTCCACGACGCCCGCCGCGCTCGCGTACTTGAGGACCCGGTTGACCAGGCCGGCGTTGAACTTCTCCGGGCCCTGCCCCACGCCGGTCGCGCTGAGCAGGCCGGGAAGGCGGCGGAACGGGATGGTCCGGCTCTGGGTGCGGAAGCACTCCATGCTCAGGCCGGCGTGCACCCGCCACAGCGGTTCGAGGTATCCCAGGGCGAGGTCGTCCACGGTCACCGCGTACGTGTCGTCCGCGCCCTTGCGGACGAGCTGCACGGCGGCCAGCGCGTCGAGCGCGCGCAGCAGGCGGGAGCCGTTGTCCGCCTGGAGGGGGCCGGCGCGCAGTTCCGTGACCGTCAGTCCCTTGGGTCGGGCGGCGAGCCGGCGGACCACGTAGTCGATGGCCAGCACGTCGGCGAAGCGGCCGGAGCCGACGTCGACGTAGGTGCGGGTGCGGTTGGTGGGCAGGAACTGGTCCTTGGCCCGGACCGCCGCGTCGGTGCGGGTGACCTTCTGTCCGAGGGACTCGATGAGCGCCCAGTACCGGGTCTCGTCCTCGTTTTCCAGGATGCCCCACCGGGCCAGGGTGGTGGTGCGCTCGGCCTGTTCCTTGCCGCCCAGGATGATGCCGCGACGCTGCAGTTCGAGCAGGCCGAGCAGCGCCCGGCAGGTGGCCGGCGGGGGCTTCTGCAGGGTGTAGATGTCGTCGATGCAGAGGGAGTCCAGACCGGGCAGCGTGAGGATGCCACGGAACTGGGGGGAGAGCCGGCCCTGGTCGCCGTACACGACGGTGACCCGGCAGCCGTCGCGCAGCAGGCGGCGGATCAGCGGGATGAAGTCCTGGTCGCCGGTCACCAGGACGAACTGGCCGCAGTCCTGGTGGAGGTAGTCCATCGCCAGCACGGTCAGATGGATGTCGGCCTGCTCCTTGGCGCTGCCCACCACATCGTCGTCGATGAGGTGTTCCTCCATCGCCGTCGAGATGCTGCGGTCGAACTTCGTCGCCGCCATGTGCTTGTACTGGAGGTGGCCGCCGCACCGGGCGGTCGCGTCGCTCCAGAGGGCGTCGACGATGCCCCGCTCCACCAGGTGGCCGCGCCCGATGATCGCGCCGGCCAGGTTGTCCCAGTCGACGAGCAGGACACCTTTGTTTCCGACGGCCATCTGCGGCTCCTCCGTGAGCTCATCGAGGCGCGGTTGATTTCCGAATTCTGCCTCCGTGTCCCCACACTGCTTCTTCATCCGTTCGGCCACGATGTCCATCACTTGTGCGACGTCGCCGGAGCGTTCGGTTCGCTGTGCGTGACCCCCGGATGACCGATCGTCCACAGAAGACCACAAGTCCGGTGGAGCGCGACAAGACGCGAGCGAGCGGACAATGTGGATCCTGGGCCGTCACCACAGTCGCCGCACGGCCCGCGTCGGGGAGGCGGACTGTGGCGCGCTTCTATCCCAAGCACCTGCGAGCGAACGCCACTCGCGGGGAGCGGGTCGTCTTCGACAAGCTCCGGTCCCTCAACGACTCGTGGTTCGTGCTGCACAGCCTCTCGTTCTTCGACGCGGGACGGCCGAGGTGGCGGATGGGCGAGGCCGACTTCGTCCTGCTCCACCCCGCTCGCGGCCTGCTGATCATGGAGGTCAAGGACGGTTCCTACCGGGTCGAGGGCCGGCAGTGGTTCGCCCAGCGCCGCGGCGGTGACACGCCGCTGAACGCCGACCCGTTCGACCAGGCCGTTCGGAACAAGTACGCCCTGACCGGGTGGCTGCGCGACGCCGCCGGCATCCGGCACGTCCCGGCCGGGCACTGCGTCGTCTTCGCCGACGGCCGGCCCTCGGGCAACCTCGGTCCGCACGCGCCGGACACGATCGTGCTGACCGCGGCGGCGTTGGAGCACGCGCCGATGGTGGTGGAACGCGTCATGGCCCACTGGGACCAGCACGGCTGGGCCGGCCAGTCGGATTTCGAGAAGGCCCTGGAGGCGTTCGCGCCGACCGCGGTCGTCGCCCGCACCCTCCGCTACGACGTCGATCTGGCCTCCGACGACCTCGCCCGCCTGACCCAGCGGCAGATCCGCCTGACCAGTCGCCAGCTGGAGGTGCTGGAGGGGACCTCCAAGAAGCGCGCCTCGCTGGTCCTCGGCGCGGCCGGCACCGGCAAGACGGTCCTCGCGCAGGAACGGGCGCGCGAGCTGGCGGCCCGGGGGCTGCGGGTCGCCGTGATCGGCCAGCAGCGCAACCTGCGCCTGGAGATCCGGCGCAGGTTGCGCGTGGAGGGCGTCAGCTCGGGTGAACCGGAGGACGTGCTGTGCGACCTGTACGGCGCCGACCGCCTGCGCGAGTACGACGGCGAGCAGCTGTGGGTCACCGTGCTGGCCCTGGCCGAGGCGTACGGCAAGCCGCTGGACTGCCTCATCGTCGACGAGGCGCAGAGCCACGACGAGGACCTGCTGGACGCCCTCCGGGAACTCGTCCGCCCCGACGGCTCGGTGGTGCTGTTCGCCGACCCGTACCAGCGGGACTCCTCGGGGACGTGGCGGCCACGCCCCGACGGGTCGTTCAACGAGTTCTGGCTGACCGAGAACTGTCGCAACGTCCTGCCGATCGCGAAGCTCGTCGCACGGATCTCGGGAGCGCACACGCCCGTCACCGGTCCGGCCGGGCGGCCGCCGCGCCTCAGCGGCGGTTCCGCGGACCTCGTGGCGGCGTGCGCCGACGCCGTCCTCGGGATCCTCAAGGACCTGCCGGCCTCCCAGCTGGTGCTGCTGACGTCGACGACGGCCAACCAGGCCGCGATCCGCCGGACGCTGGCGGACCGGGGCGTGCGGACGATGAACGGGCTCCGCGGCGACGAGCTGGCGGTCTGCACGGTGCGGCAGTTCCACGGCTGCGAGGCGCCGGCCGTGGTCTACGCCGACGACGGCGAGGAGGACTGGACGACCAGCTACATCGCGGTCAGCCGGGCCTGCGCCTACCTGCACGTCGTCGGCCGCCCGGACCGGTGGGAACCCTTTCGATTCCTGATGGAGGATGGTTCATGACGCTGTACGACGAGGCTGTCACTTTCCTGGAGTCGGAGGGCTGGTCGGTTCCCGGGGAGTCGCGGGGCGAGGTCGTCCGGGCGAGGCGGGCGGCGTACGCGGACAACAGCGAGCACATGACGGTGTGGTGCCCGGCCGCGCCGGACGGCGAGGAGCTGCATCGCCGCGAGGCGACCCTCCTGCAACGGTTCGCGGAGGAGGCGCGTACTCCGGGCGCGAAGTTCCTGCTGGTGGAGTCCACGCAGGGGCTGTCGACGGACTTCCGGAGAGTCGCCAAGCACGAGTACAACGTCGACATCCGGGTCCCGATCCAGTTCTTCGACGCCCGGTTCAAGTGGGACGACACGCTGGTGTCGACGCTGGCGGGAACGGCCGCGCAGCAGCTCCGTCGCGACGGGGAGATGGCGGAGCGGCGGCGTACCCCGCAACCGTTCGAGGCGGTGGGCACCGGAGTGGTGGGCACCGACCTGCTCACCGAGCTGGCTCGCCGCTTCGACAGCCCGGCCGGCTGGGACCGCCCGATCGTGCTGGTGACGGCACCGGCGGGGTACGGCAAGAGCGTCCTGTTCGAGTCGCTGTTCGCGACGCTGTACACCAACTTCCAGAAGGCGAAGAAGCAGCTGCGGCGGGCCTACCGGCCGCTGCCGCTCCTGCCGGACTACGCCGCGCTGGCGAGCGCGCCCGCGCTGGGCCCGATGGTCGACGCGCTGCTGCAGACGGAGGTCGCGCGGCCGGTCAAGCAGCCGACCTTCCAGTGGATGCTCACGCGGGGGTTCGCGAGCTGGTTGCTGGACGGGCTGGACGAGGTCATCGCCCAGGACCCGGGCTTCTTCGAGTACATCCACGAGATCGTCGCCCGGCCGGACAATCCGACGACCCCGCGCATCCTGCTCTGCGTACGGGATTCACTGCTCAGTTCCAACCAGGCACTGCGGGACTTCCTCACGGTGGCCCACGAGTATGTCGAGGAGTTCCGCCTGCTGCCGTGGCAGCCCGAGTCGATCACCACCTTCGCGCGCATCCGCCTGCAGGACAAGGATCGCGAGCTGCTCTCGATCCTCGACGCGAAGCCGCAGCTGATGAAGCTCTGCGGCACCCCGTACTACGCCGAGCTGCTCGCCGAGCGCGTCGACGAGGGCAAGACCGACGGGATACCGAACGACTACTCCGAGATGGACCTGGTCCACGACGCCATCGACGCGATCATGGATCGCGAGTACAAGAAGGAGCAGTTGCAGGAGCACGTCGTCTCCCGGCACGACCTGCTCGACGTCATCAGTCACGTCGCCGTCGCCGAGCTGGAGAACGACAACCGCGGCGTGCCGATCGACGAGATCGGCCAGCTCGCCGAGTTCGTGATTCCCTCGGACCTGTCCGACCCCGAGCGCGAGCGGTGCACCGCGGCGATCTGCCGCCTGCCGGTCTTCCGGGCCGCGTCGGAGCGGCAGCGGGTCCGCTTCGCGCAGGACGTGATCTTCGAGCACCAGATCGGGATCCGCGCCGCGCAGTACTTCGCCGTCAATCCGGTGCGGTTCGCGCAGCTGTTGGACTGCCGCCCGTTCCCGCCCGACTCCTTCGCCCTGCGGGTGCTGTGCGCCCGGATCAGGGAACTCGCGGCCGGCGAGGAGCTGCTCACCCGGCTGTCCAGCGCCACCGCCACCCCCACGGCGTTCCGCAACATCCTCCAGGTGCTCCTCGGGCTTCCCGACTGCGCCCGGCTGCTGATCCACGCTCCGCTGGAGCGCCAGGACCTCTCCGGGCTCACCTTCTCGGGCCTGTCGCTGGCCGGGGTCAGCTTCCGCGGCGCGAACCTGGAGTCGACCCGCTTCCACAACTGCGTCATGACCGGCTGCGACCTGTCCGACGCGACCTTGCACGGCACCCGGTTCGACGCCTGCCTGCCCACCCTCGCCGAGGCCGACTTCGGGCACCTCACCGGCTTCGTCTCCGTGGAGATCGACTCGCGCACCCCGATCGAGGACGTCGCGGACTTCGTCAAGCTGCTGGGCGCGGACGGGCGCCGGGAGCACCCCTTCGTCGGCCCGTGCCCCACCGCCCTTCAACTGCGGTTCCTGTTCCTGAAGTTCGTCCGGCCGGACGGCCACTACCGTCGTGACTCCCTCGACGAGAAGGGCCTGCTGTCGGGGCGGCGCATCGTCGACCCGGCGTCCGTGCTCAGCGGTGCGGTGCGAGCCGGCTTCCTCACCGCCATCCCGAAGCGCCGCCGGTACGAACGCACGCACAGCCAGCTCTACGCGGACATGGTCGGGTTCGCCCAGAACCTCCGGGTGACCCCGGCCATCCGCTCGCTGCTGGAGGACACCTGCCGGGTGGAGGGGTGTGCCCACGTCGTTCAGGAGAACCCGACGGCGGCGACCTTCGACTGAGCGCCCATCGGTCGCCGTTGAGCGGCTCGGCCAGCCGCCGCCGGTCGTCCGGCCGGACCGAACCGCCCGAGGCCGGTGACGGCTACTTGCCGTGCGGGTCGTGCGCGTTGAGGGTCGCCACGACCTGGTCGTAGTCGCCGCGCGCCTCGCCGTACCGGAGGAACTTCACCCGCTCGACCTGGATCTCCGTGGCGTCCGGCTGCGCCTCGATCAGCGCGACGACCTCGCTCACGAACTCGTCGAGTGGCATGGCGAACTCGCTGGTCTCCTGCCCGGGCATCAGCGCGGTACGCACCGACGGCGGTTCCAGTTCCACGACCTTCACGCTCGTGTCGGCGAGCTGCAGCCGCAGCGACTCGCTGAGCATGTGGATGGCGGCCTTCGACGCGTTGTAGCTCGGGGTGACCCTGAGCGGCGCGAACGCGAGGCCCGAGGAGACCGTCACGATGGTCGCGTCCGGCTGTGCCCGCAGGTGCTCGATGAACGCGGCGATGAGGCGGATCGGGCCGAGCAGGTTGGTCGTCACGGTCGCCTCGGCCGAGTCGAGGAACGACTCGGGCTGGTGCCAGTCCTCGACGCGCATGATGCCCGCCATCGTGACGAGGACGTTGAGGTCCGGGTGCTTCGCCAGCACCTGCGCGGCCGCCGAGGCGATGCTCGCCGGATCCGCCGTGTCGATCGCGACGGTGTCGATGTCGGGATGCTCCGCGGCGACCTTCTCGAGCAGGTCGGTACGCCGGCCGCCGATGATCACGGTGTTGCCCCGGGCCTTGAGTTCGAGGGCGAGGGCCAGACCGATCCCGCTCGTGGAGCCGGGGACGAAGATGGTGTTTCCGGAAATGTTCATGCCTCGAGCCTGGCCCACCATCACGGTCCGGGGGCAGAGACTGGTTATCGGGGGATCGGCAATCCCTGGTTGGCCCGGACGGCGGGCGGATACTGGGATCATGGACCGCGCAGCCCTGGCCGACTTCCTCCGCCGCCGCCGTGAGGCGCTGCAGCCCGGAGACGTCGGGCTGGCCACCGGCGTCCGCCGCCGCGCGCCGGGGCTGCGGCGCGAGGAGGTGGCCGCCCTCGCCACCATGTCGACCGACTACTACACCCGCCTCGAACAGCAGCGCGGCCCGCAGCCGAGCCCGCAGCTGCTCGCCGCGCTGGCCCGGGCGCTGCGGCTGACCGGCGACGAGCGCGACTACCTCTTCCGGGTGGCGGGTCACCACCCGCCATCCCCGGTATCCGCGGCGACGCACGTCGCGCCGGCGCTGCTGCGGGTGCTGGACCGGCTGGCGGACACACCCGCGCTCATCCTGTCCAACCTCGGCGAGATCCTCGTGCAGAACCGGATGGCCGAGGCACTGTTCGGGGACCGGTCCGGCCACACGGGGCTGGCCCGCAGCGAGATCTACCGGTGGTTCACCGACCCCGCCGAGCGGTCCCGGTACCCCGAGGAGGACCGCGAGCGGCAGAGCCGCGCCCAGGTCGCCAACCTGCGCGCCGCGTACGGGTCGATGGGCCCCCAGTCGCGGGCCGGTGAGCTGGTGCGGGCGCTGCAGAAGATCAGCCCCGAGTTCGCCGAGCTGTGGGAGCGGCATGAGGTCGCCCAGCGCTTCGCCGACCACAAGACGCTGATCCATCCCGAGCTCGGCCCCATCGAGCTGGACTGCCAGGTGCTGTTCACCGAGGACCAGTCCCAGGCCCTGCTCGTGCTCACCGCGCCGCCGCGCAGCGAGGGCTACGAGAAGCTGCGGCTGCTCGCCGTGCTGGGAAACGAGCGCTTCCCGGCCAGCACCTGATCGAGGCTGGTACCCGGCGCGAATCGCGGAAACGGCCGGCGCTCACGGCGTGGCGAGCGCCTCGGTCGGCGCGAGCCGCGCCGCGCGGATCGCAGGGTAGAGCCCGGCCAGCGCACCGATCAGCAGGGTCACGCCCACCCCGCCGCCCAGCGCCCAGGTCGGCACCACCGCCGGCCAGGACCGGGAGAACGCGTAGCCGGCCGTGACCCCGCTGCCCAGCAGCACCCCACCGAGCCCGCCGAGGGCGGACAGCAGCAGCGACTCGGCCAGGAACTGGGTGCGGATCTGCCCGCGGGTGGCCCCGAGCGACCGGCGCAGGCCGATCTCCGGACGCCGCTCCAGCACCGAGATCACCATGGTGTTCGCCACCCCCACGCCCCCCACCAGCAGGGCGACCGCGCCGAGGCCGAGCAGCAGCCCGGTGAACGCCTCGTCGGTGGCCTGCTTCGCGGCGAGCGCGTCCGAGGGGCGCGCCACCTTGACCTCGTTCGGCGCCTCCGGGTTCGCCGTGGCGGCGAGCACCGCGCGGACCGCCTCGACCGCGGTCTCCGACGTCCGGGTGTAGACCGTGGTCGGGTGCCCGTCGAAGTCGAGGTACGACCTCGCGGCGTCCCAGCCGACCAGCGCGGACAGGTCCAGCTCCGGCGCGAGCGGCGCCGGCGCCAGGATGCCCACCACGGTGAACCAGCGCCCGCCGAGCTGGACCTGAACGTCCGGTCCGACGGCCCCGATGCCGAGCCGCCGGGCCGTGGTGGCGCCGAGCACCACCGCCGGGTAACGGGCCGTGGCGGCGTTCAGCCAGGTGCCGCTGACCACCTCCAGTCCGACCGTGTCGCGCAGTTCCAGGTCGGCGGCACGGGCGGCGATCCCGCCGCTCTCGCCCCGCGAGATCAGGTCGGAGCGGTACACCCGCGCGTCCGACAGCAGCCCGGTGGCGGCGACCTCCCGTACCGGCCCGATCCGCCCGATCATCGCCACCGACTCCGCCGGCAGTTGGGCGTCGTCGCCGAAGAGCGTGTTGCCCGGGCCCACGGTGAGCAGGTTGGTGCCGAGTTCGGCGAGCGTGCGGTCCAGCTCCGCCCGGGACGACGCGGAGATCCCGACCACCGACACCATGGCGGCAATCCCGATGGCGATGCCCAGCGCCGACAGGAAGGCCCGCAGCGGCCGGGTGCGCAGCCCGACGCCGCCGACCCGCAGGACGTCCCGGGGGCGGAGCCGGGCGGGCGCCAGCCGGACCGGCCCCCTCATGCCGGCACCCCCACGGGCCGGTGGTCGGCCGTGATCCGGCCGTCGCGCATCTGGACCCGGCGGGGCAGGCCCGCCGCGACCTCCAGGTCGTGGGTGATCACCACGATGGTGGTCCCGGCCGCGTGCAGGTCGCGCAGCAGCGCCAGCACCCCGGCGCCGGACGCCGAGTCCAGGTTGCCGGTCGGTTCGTCCGCCAGCAGCAGCGCGGGCGCGCCCACCACGGCGCGGGCGATCGCCACCCGCTGCCGCTCGCCGCCGGACAGCTCGTGCGGCCGGTGGTCGAGGCGGTGCCCCAGCCCCACCCGGGCCAGGGCGGCCTCCGCCCGCCGCCGCCGCTCCCGCAGGGGTACGCCCGCGTAGAGCAGCCCGTCGGCGACGTTGTCGCGCACCGGCACGTTGGGGGCGAGGTGGAACTGCTGGAAGACGAAGCCGATCCGGGTGGACCGCAGCGCGGACAGCTGCCGGTCGCCGAGCGCGGCCACGTCGTGCCCGTCGATGCGTACCCGGCCGGTGGACGGGCGGTCCAGCGTGCCGATGAGGTGCAGCATCGTGGACTTGCCCGACCCGGAGGGGCCGACGATGGCGACCAGTTCGCCGTACCGGACGGTCAGGGAAACCCGGTCCAGGGCCCGCACCCCCGGGTAGACCTTGGTCACGTCGGTCAGCTCGACCACCGTGTCGCCGGTCATGTCGGCATCCCCACGGTCGCTCCCTCGGTGAGCCCCGCGCCGGAGATCTCCACCCGGCCGGAGGCGAACAAGCCGGTCTGCACGGCGACGATCCGGGTGGCAGCGCCCTCGACGAGCTGCACGCCGTACCCGCCCTCGGCCAGCGCCAGCAGCGCGGCGACCGGCACGGTCAGCACGTCGCGGCGCTCGGCGGCGGTGAACGCCACCTTGGCCGAGGCCTGGTCGAAGCCGGTCAGCGCCTTCGGGTCGGCCGCCGTCACGGTGACCTCGATCTTCGTCTCCGGGTCGCCCTGGCCGCCCGCCCCGCCGTCGGCGCCGGTCTCGATCACCGTTTCGGTGCCGGCGACGGTGCCGGGGACCTCCTTGCCGTCGGGCAGCGAGACGGTCACCTTGGCGCCCTTCTTCGCCAGCCGCTCGTCGTCGACGTCGAGGGACACGGTCACCACCCGGGTGGTGCCGGTCCAGGTCAGCACGGCCTGCCCGGGCTGCGCCGGATCGCCGGGTTCCGCGTCGTGGCTCTCCACCCGGACCGCGCCGTCGGCGTAGACCACCCGGTCCGGCTCCAGCCGGCCGGTCTCGGGCAGGCCGAGATCCTCCTGCCAGTCCCGCACCGCGTCCGCGGTGGCCGAGGTGTAGTCGTCGTCGACGGTGAACCCCGAGTAGCCGAGCGCGGCCAGGTTCCGCTCGAACTGCCGCACGTCGTCGCCGGACGTGCCCGGACCCAGGGTCCGGTACGCCGGCAGCTTCCCGTACAGCAGCACGACCTCGGCGTCGTCGACCGCGTACAGCGGCCTGCCCCGGGTGACCTGGGCGCCGGTGGCGGCCAGCCAGGTGACCGTGCCGCCACCACGTGGCGCCGCGCGGTGGCTGGCGCCGTAGCCGAGTGTCCCGTCGAAGCTCTCCGCGTCGACCAGGGTCTGCCGGGTGACCTGGGCGGTCGCCGGGGGCAGGCTGCCGCCGGCCGCCGTACCCCCGTCGCGGCCACCGGCCGCCACCGCGGCCGTGACACCGGCCGCGGCGGCGACCACCACCGCCGAGGCCACCACCAGCGGGGTACGCCCCCGGCGGCGACGGCCGCGCCCGGCGCCCGGCGGCGGGGTGGTGGTGGTCGCCGCGACCGGTGCGGTGCCCGCGCTCACCGGGCCGCCGTTGTTCGCGACCGCGGGGCTCGCCAGACCCGGCTCGCTCCTCGCGCTCGCGGGGCCGCCGTTGTTCGCGACCGCGGGGCTCGCAAAGCCCGGCTCGCTCCTCGCGCTCGCGGGGCCACCGTTGTTCGCGGCCGCGGGGGTCGCGAGACCCGGCTCGCTGCGCGCGCTCACGAGGTCCTCTTCATCAGCAGCGGCGCGCCACCCTTGCGGCACTTCTCCAGTGCGGCCCGGGTGGTCGGGTTCTCCGGGTCGATGCCGGCGCCGCCCTTGAGCTCGATGGAACCGTCGGGACCCGGGTCCGGGAAGTCCGGCACGCCGTTCTCCCGCATGCACCGGGCCAGCTGCCGGACCTTCTCCACCTGCTCGGGGTCGAGCTTGAGCGCCTTGCCGCCGCCCGGCATCAGGCTGCGGCACTGCTCCATGGCCGCCTGGACCTTCGCCTTGTCCGTGCCGGCGGGCATCCGGATGCGGAAGCCGCCGCCCTCGCCGGGTTCCGGGTCCGGGAAGTCCGGCACCCCGTTCTCCCGCATGCACTTGGCGAACTCGCGCTGCCGGTCCTCGTCGCTGACCTGGGCGATGCTGGCGCTGGGCGAGGCGCCGCCCGCCCCGCCGCCGGCCGTGGCCACCCGTTCCCCGTCCCGGTCGGCACCCGCGCAGCCGGTGACCGCCAGACCCACGAGCAGGGGCAGGACGAGCAGTGTGCCCGACATTCGTCGGCGCATGGCACAACTCCTTCCTCCCGGCCGGCGCCGATCGCCGGCCGATACGGACGAGTCGACCGCAGCGGCGGTATCCCGGGCGTAACCGCCGGCGTTAACGCCGCCGTTATCCCCGGGCGCGGCACCATGGGGGACGTGCGAGTACTGGTGGTCGAGGACGAGACGCTGCTGGCCGACTCCATCGCGGAGTGGCTGCGCCGGGAGGCGTTCGCCGTGGACGTGGCGTACGACGGGGACGCGGCGCTGGAACGGCTCGGCATCATCGACTACGACGTCGTGGTGCTCGACCGGGACCTGCCGGTGGTGCACGGCGACGACGTGTGCCGGGCGGTGGTGGACAGCGGCGCCGAGACCCGGGTGCTCATGCTGACCGCCGCCGCGGCCGTCCGCGAACGGGTGGCCGGACTGGCCCTCGGCGCCGACGACTACCTCGTCAAACCGTTCGCGTTGGTCGAACTCTCGGCCCGGGTGCACGCGCTGGCCCGGCGCGCCCGGCCGGCGGCACCGCCCAGGCTGAGCCGGGCCGGCGTGGTGGTCGACCCGGCCCGCCGGGAGGTCTACCGCGACGGCCGGTACGTCGCGCTGTCCCGCAAGGAGTTCGCGGTGCTGGCGGAGCTGGTCCGGGCCGGCGGGGCGGTGGTCTCCGCGGAGGAGTTGCTGGACCGGGTCTGGGACGAGCACATCGACCCGTTCACCAACGTGGTGCGGGTGACCGTGATGAAGCTGCGCCGCAAGCTCGGCGACCCGCAGGTGGTCGAGACGGTGCCGGGAGTGGGGTATCAGATCCCATGAAGCGACTGACCATCCGGGCGCGGCTGACCCTGGTGCACGGCGGGCTCCTGCTGCTCGCCGGCGTGGTCCTGCTCGCCGTCACGTACGTGCTGGTCGACCAGCGGATGCGGGAGCCGTTGACGGGCGTGATCGCCAAGGCCGACATCGTCAAGGCGCCGTTCGGCAAGCTCCCCACCCCCGGTGCGGCCGAACAGGTGCGGTTCCTGCTGCAGGAGGCCCAGGACGAGGCGAAGCGGAACGCCCTGGAGTCCCTGCTGACCCAGGGCGGGGTGGCGCTGCTGCTGATCTCGGTGGTCGCCCTCGGCTTCGGCTGGCTGATCGCCGGGCGGGCGTTGCAGCCGCTGCACCAGATCACCGGCACCGCCCGGCGGATCGCCGCCGCCGACGCGGGCGGGCGGGGCCTGCACGAGCGGATCGCGCTGCGCGGGCCGCGGGACGAGGTGAAGGAGCTGGCCGACACCTTCGACCTGATGCTGGAGCGGCTGGACCGGTCCTTCGACGGGCAGCGGCGGTTCGTGGCGAACGCGTCGCACGAGCTGCGTACCCCCCTGGCGCTCAACCGGTCACTGCTGGAGGTGGCGATGTCCCGGCCGGGTGCCTCCGCCGAACTGCGGCAGCTCGGGGAGACTCTGATGGCGGTCAACGAACGGCATGAACGGCTCATCGACGGGCTGCTCACCCTGGCCGACTCGGAGCAGCGGGTGGTCGACCGGACCCCGGTCGACCTCGCTGAGATCGCCGGCCACCTCCTCGACCAGGTCGCCGCCGGCACACCGGAGCTGACCGTACGCCGGCGGCTCGCGCCCGCCGCCACGGCCGGTGACCCGGTGCTGCTGGAACGGCTGACCCAGAACCTGGTGGAGAACGCGGTCCGGCACAACCTGCCGGCCGGCGGCCAGATCGACGTGAGCACCGGGACCGTCGACGGCCGCGCCACCCTGGTGGTGGTCAACACCGGGCCCGTGGTGCCCGGCTACGAGATCGAGGCGATCTTCCAGCCGTTCCGGCGGCTCCACCACGATCGGGTGGCCGCTCCCGGGCGCAGCGGCGCGCGGGACCGCGCTGGCGCCGGGCGGGGCTTCGGGCTGGGCCTGTCGATCGTGCGGGCGGTGGCCCAGGCGCACGGCGGCGGCGTGCACGCCCACCCCCGCGACGGCGGGGGACTGGTCGTGACGGTGACCCTGCCACCCCTGAGCGCGGCGGTCCCGGCCCAACCGGCGCGGACGCTGCCCGCGGCGGCGCGCGGCTGAGGAACCGCCACCGGGGCCGCCGTGAATGGATTCCGGGCGGCACACGAATGGTGGTTCACGCCGCCGAGGATTCCCGGTTTTCCTGTCGACCTCCCGTCACGGGGAGTGTTCAGGTGGTCCGTCTCCGTCGATAGCGTCAGTGCACTGGCCGTCGACGAAAGGCCGACGATGAACGACAACCCGTACCCGTTCTCGCGCCGGCGCCTGCTCGCCGGCGCGGCGGCGGCCTCGGCGGTCACCGTGACCGGCGTGGCCGCCGCCCCGACCGCCGCCACGGCGGCCCCCGTCCGCGCCACCGCACCGCTGGTCACCCGGGACCAGATCGCCACCGCGGCGCTGCGCGCACCCGACGGCACCGCGGCGGCGGTCGCCTTCCAGGCGGACTTCCACACCCGGCTGGCCGCCTGGCTGGCCTTCTGGTCGGCGAACTCACCCCGCGCCTGGAGCGCCCCGGTCCAGGTCGTCTGCCGGGTCGCACCGGCCGGCGACGCCCTCACCCTGCACGCCATCCGCTACCGGCGCGACGACGAGCTGCTCGCGGGCTTCGCGGCGGCGCGGCGGGACGCCGGCCACGTGGCGACCGTGGCCAGCCTGCACCACCATTTCCCGAGCGTGCGCGTCCGGCCGGACGGGACGGTCCGGGTCGGCGACGGGCCCGCCGGGTTCACCGGCGCGCCGGGGCAGGTCGCCTTCGCGGTCGTCGCCTGCCGCGCGCTGTGGGGCGACGGCGGCGCCACCGCCGCCCGCTGGGCGGAGCACGCCGGCCGGGCGCTCGCCCGGGCCGGGCAGCCGGCCGACGCCGCCTCGCACGCCGGCTGGGCGGCCTTCACCCGGATCAGCCTGCGCCGCGGGCTGGGCACCGAATCGTACGAGTGACCGGAGGTAGCACATGTCCCGCAACGAGTTCCGGTTCGTAGTCGACGGCGTCGACCTGACCCCCGAGCAGCAGACCCTCATCGCCGGCGAGATCCAGAAGGCCGGCCTGGCCGCCCTCGGCACCGCCAACGCCCGGCTCACAACCCGCTCACCGTCGGCCACGGCAACCTCAAGCTGCGCCCCGAGTGGTACGGCCTCTGGGTGCTCGACGGCCCGTTCGCCCAGGACCTCGGCCAGAAGATCAACGACATCGGCTTCTGGATGCAGCGGTGACCGACGCCGTCGGGCGTACCGACCCGCCGGAGCGGATGTGTCCGAGCACGCCGGCGGCGAACGCCACGGTGTTCCTCGGCATGATCACTCCGGCGGGGCGGGTCGCCTACGTCACGCCGGCCGTGCCGGCCGAGGTGGCGCTCGCCGCGGCCGGCGACTCCGGGGCCCCGGTGGAGTCCCGCTTCCGGCTGGCCGGCCCGTGCGTCACGTCGTCCTGCGGCTTCTGGACCGGCGAGCACTGCGGCCTGGGCGCGCGGATGGCCGCCTCCTACGTGGAGACGGCCGAACCGGGGGAGGAGCAGTTGCCGAAGTGTGCGATCCGGCGTACCTGCCGGTGGTTCGCCGAGCAGGGCCCGGCGGCCTGCCCGGCCTGCTCGCACGTGGTCACCGACGCGCGCTGACGGCTCAGTCGCCCGGCGGCGTGTAGTCGGTCGTCGTCCGGGTCGCCTCGTCGACCTCGGCCGGGGTCAGCAGCGGGGTGACCCGGGTCCGCAACCCGCGAGCCGCGCCGATGCGGATCGCCAGCGCTGCGGCGGTGCGGTGGTCGGGCAGGTCGCAGAGCACGTAGGTGTCGTCGTCGGCGAAGGCGAAGTGCATCGACATCAACGTGCCGCCGGCATCCTCGACCAGCTTCCGGACCACCTCGGCGCGCTTGGTGCCGCCGTCACGCGTCAGCCCGTCGATCCCCTCCGCGGTGTAGACCGACCGCAGCAGGAAGGCGGGCATGTCAACCGCCGCCCTGCCGTTGCACCCGCTGGGCGCCCTGGACCTTGGCGCGGCCCTGATCCCGTTCCGAGCCCGCGGCGCCGGTGGCGGTGTGCAACTCGTGCCGCTTCCCCGTGCGTTCCATTCCCGAGCCCTGGCGGCCCGGCGCGCCGGTGCCCGAATTCCGCCCCGCCCGCGCCGACTCGCCGCCCGGATCGTGCTTGTTCTGCTTGTGGCTACCCATGGGCCGCGGTTACCCGCTGCCTCCACCGCTAGTCCTGACCCCTGACCCGGCCACGGCAGTCGCTGACGTCGGCACGTGTCACGGCTGTGGTGCGGCAGCAGCGCTCCGGTGCGGTGGGCCGACAGGCGGGTCAGCGTGCCGCTGCCGACCAGGTGCCCTCGCTGGTCCTCGGTGTCCGGGTCCCCCGCGTTGTCGGACCGGTCGACTACCGTCGGGAGGTCATGGAGCCGCGGTTCGGCGAGGCGATCATCGGGCGGGAACACCCCGCGGCCCTGCTGCGCGCCGAAGTGGACCGGGTGACCACCAGCCACGGCGGCCTCGTCCTGGTCACGGGCGAGCCGGGCATCGGCAAGACCACGCTGGTGAGCGCGGTCGCCGACGAGGCCCGGCGGCGCGGGGCGCTGGTGCTCGGCGCGGCGTGCTGGGACTCCGACAGCGCCCCCGGTTACTGGCCCTGGGTGCAGGTGTTGCGCCGCCTGGGCCGCCACCCCGACGACTGGGCCCGGGCGCAGGATGCCGCCGGGCCCGGGCTCGCGGCACTGCTCGGCGAGGGCACCGGCGCCGAGCCGGTCGGGGAGGTGCCGGGTGACGACGGCGGCCGTGCCGAGTTCGCCCTGCACGACGCCGTGACCACCGCGCTGGTGGCCGTCGCCCAGCACCGGCCGGTCGTGGTCGTCCTCGACGACCTGCACTGGGCCGATCCGGCCTCGATGCGGCTGCTCCAGTTCGCCACCCAGCACACCTGGTTCGAACGGCTGCTGCTGGTCGGCACCTACCGGGACGCCGAGGTCGAGTCCGGCGACCACCGGCTCCGGCCGCTGCTGCTGCCGCTGACCGCCAAAGCCACCACCATCACGCTGACCGGCCTGGCCCGCGACGAGGTGGCCGCGCTGATCCGCCGCACCGCCGGCCGCGACCCGGCGGACGACCTCGTCGACGAGGTGCACCGGCGCACCGGCGGCAACCCGTTCTTCGTCGAGCAGACCGCCCGGCTGTGGCACACCGACGGCCTGGCCACCACCATCGCGCCCGGCGTGCGGGCGGCGGTGCGCCGACGGCTCGACCAGTTGCCCGCCCCGGTGGTCGAGGCGCTCACCGTGGCCGCCGTACTCGGCCGGGACTTCCACCGGCAGGTCCTCGCGGCCTGCGTACCCGGTCCCGTCGCGCAGGTGGACCGGCTGCTCGACCGCGCGGCCTCCGCCCGGCTCGTGCTGGCCCGGGGCGGCGGCCGGTTCGCCTTCGCCCACGACCTGGTCCGAGAGACCCTCTACGACGGGTTGGGCGACGCCGAGCGGCGTGCCCGGCACGCCGCCGTGGTCCGCGCCGTCGACCGGTCGGCGGCGCTGGCCGAGCGGCTCATCCCGGCCGACCTGGCCCGCCACGCCTGGCTCGCCGGCGCCGACCTCGACCCGGCGCGCACCGTCGAGCTGCTGGTCGCCGCCGCCCGGGACGCCGGCGGCCGGCTGGCCGTGGAGGAGTCGGTGCAGCACTTCCGGCGCGCGCTGGAGGTCGCCGAGGAGCCGGCCCGCCGGGTCAAGCTCATGCTGGAGCTGGCCCAGCAGCTGCAGCACGTCGGCACGCCGGACGAGGCCGAGCGCCTGCTCGTGGACGCGGCGGCGCTGGCCCGCCCGCTGGACGAGCCGGCCGTGCTGGCCCGCGTCGCGCTCACCGCGCACCGGCAGGACGCGGCGGCCCACCGCCGCACGGGCGCCGCCGAGCTGGTGCGCGAGGCGTACGGGCGGCTGATCGGTGAGCCCGAGCCCGGCCGGGGGACGAGCGCACTGGTCACCGACCTGATCACCGCCACCGAGACGCTGGCCCGGCACGGCCGCGACGACGAGGCGCTCACCTTCAGCCTGTGGGCCCGGCACGACACCACCTGGGGGCTCGGCACCGCCGAGGACCGGGCGGTGGTCACCGCGGAGATCCGGGAGGTGGCCCGCCGCACCGGCGACCGGGAGACCGAGCTGTGGGCCACCTCGCTGCGCTGGGTCGCGCTGCTGGAGCTCGGCGACCCGCGCTTCCACGACGAGCTGACCGCGTTCGTCACCGGCTGCCGGCAGGGCGAGGTCGCCCGCCAGCGGATGGCCGCGGCCATCGACAGCGGCATCATCGCCGGGTTCCGCGGTGACTTCGCCGCCGCCGAGGCGCACTTCGCCGAGATGGACGGGTACGGGGAGTGGGAGCACTCCGACCACGCCTTCATGGGTCAGCACCTGCGCTGGTGCCTGCTGCTGCTCCGGGGTCGCCTCGCCGAGGCGGAGGCCCTGCTCGACGAGCCGGTCGCGGCCGGTCACCCGCAGCGGGAGCTGCTCCGGGCCATCACGGCCGCCGAGCGGGGCGACGCGGGCACCGCCGTGCGGCTCACGGCCGGGATCGAGGCGGCCGGCACCACGTACCCGCGGCCGGTGTCGCCGCTGTGGCTGCGGCTGCGGGCACAGGCGGCGGCCGCGAGCGCCGATCCCCGCCGCTGCGCCGAGGTGCGGGTGGCGCTGGAGCCGCACCGGGGCCGGTGGATGGCGGCGTTCTTCGGCTGCGACATCAGCGGCCCGGTCGACCTCTGGCTGGCCGCCGTCGACGCCGCCGAGCAGCGGTGGGACGACGCCGTGGCCGGCTACGAGGCCGCCCGCGACGCCGCCGACCGGATGGGTGCCCGGCCGTGGTCGCTGCTCAGCCGGGCCGGGCTGGTGGCCGCCCTGACCGCACGCGGGCGGCCCGGCGACGCGGCCACGGCGGTCCGGCTGCGCGCCGACACGGCGGCCGAGGCGCAGGCAGTCGGCATGACCCAGGTCCTGCACCGGCTGGGCGAGGTGGAGGCGCTGACTCCCGGCACTCCGGAAACCGTGGGACGACCACCGGACGCGGACGTCGGCGTTCCGGCGCGGGCACCGGCCGGAGCTGCTCACGTCATCGCGGTGCTGGCCGGAGCGGGCCACCTGGCCGCGGCCGGTTCCGGCGTCGTGAGCGGTGACCGGGCCGGTACGGCCGACGCCGACGCCGAGCCCGAGTTCCGGCGGGACGGGGCCGTGTGGCGGCTCGCGTACGGCGGCACGGTGGTGCACCTGCCCGATGCGAAGGGCCTGCACGACCTGCGGCTGCTGCTGGGCCGGCCCGGCGTCGACGTGCCCGTGGTCGAGCTGCTCGACCCCGCCGCCGGGCCGGAGCTGGTCGCCGCCCGGCGACTCGGCGGTGACCCGGTGCTCGACGACGAGGCCAGGGCCCGCTACCGGCGCCACCTGCAACGGCTCGACGACGAGATCGACCGGGCCGCCGCGCGCGGCGACGACCGGAAGGTGGCAGCCCTGGACGCTGAGCGCACCGCGTTGCTGGCCGAGCTGCGCGCCGCGGCCGGGCTGGCCGGGCGCACCCGCCGGCTCGGCGACGAGGCCGAGCGGGCCCGCAAGGCGGTGACGGCCCGGATCCGTGACACGCTGCGCCGGCTGGACGAGCGGCATCCGGCGCTCGCCGAGCATCTGCGCGCCACCGTCTCCACCGGCAGCTCCTGCCGCTACCTGCCCACCGAGCCCGTGCCCTGGCGCCTCTCCGAGGCTGGTGAGGCGGCCAGCCGCTGAGCCCACGGCCCGGGATCGACAATGATCAACTACCAGCCCGGCCGACCCCCACGACCGGGTCCGAGGGGCATATGATCCGCCGATGTTCCGGAACCCCTTCAGCCGTGGTCAGCGGCCGGTCGAGCCGGTTGTCGACCTGGACCGAGCCCTCGACGACCTGGAGCTGCGTGCAGCGCGGGACAAGGCGTCCGCCGACTGGCGTGCCGCCCGCGACGTGATCGAGGCCGCCGGCTCCGACTGGGAGCGCCGCGCCCGCCGGGTCTCGGTCCTCAGCGACGCGGCCGCCGACGACACGTGGCTGGACGCCTGGCTGGCGTCCGCTCCCGACGATCCGACCGCCGCCGTCCTGCACGCCGCGACGCTCGCGGAACAAGCGGGCCGCGCGCGGGGTTCAGCCCCGGCCAGCGACACCACCCGGGAGCAGTTCCAGGGTTTCGCCGACCTGTCGGCCCAGGCCGCGGTCGCCGCGCGCCGGGCCATCGCCCTCGCGCCCCACGATCCGGTGCCGTGGATCGACGTGCTGTGGGCGATGTTCTCCGACGGCCGCTCGCGGCAGGCGGAGTTCCACCAGGCGTTCACCGAGGCCCGGCATCGTGACCCGTTCAACCTGGGGGTCCACCTGGCGGCGGTGAGTTTCCTCTGCGAGAAGTGGTACGGCTCGCACGACGAGATGTTCGGCCTGGCCCGGGCCGTTGCGGCCGCCGCGCCGCCCGGGACCGCGGTCACCCTGCTGCCCCTGTTCGCGCACTTCGAGTACGCCATGCGCGAGTTCAACTGGGGCACCCCCACACCGGAAGGGGTGCTGGCCTGCCGCCGGTACTTCCAGCGCCCCGAGGTGCGGCAGGAGTACGACGCCTGCGCGGCGAAGTGGCGAGCGGCAGGCCCGCCCCGGCACGGCGACGCGATGGTGTGCCGCAACTGGCTCGCCCTCGCCTACTCGCTGTCCGACCGCCGGGACGAGGCCAAGGCCATGTTCGACGAGATCGGCCCGTACGCCACGAGCCCCGTGTGGGCCTACTTCTTCGGCGGTGTCAAGCACGGCTTCGTGCACAACTGGCGGTGGGCGAACCGCGTCCGGTAGGGCCGGGACGGCGGGGGTGTCGCCGCGGCGACACCCCCGCCGTCCCGTCTGATCAGCGGCGGTTGTAGCGGTACATGGTCAGCGTGCCGAAGACGGCCACGAACCCGGCGCTCCACAACAGCAGCCACATCGTGTTCGTCGCGTCCGTCGACCCGGCCATGGCGGCGCGCACGGCCGCGACCAGGTGGGTGACCGGGTTGGCCTTGACGAACGCCTGGAGCCAGCCCGGCATGGTGGCCGGGTCGACGAAGACGTTGCTCAGGAAGGTCAGCGGGAACAGCACCATCATGCTGACCCCCATGACCGACTTCTCGCTGCGCAGCACCAGGCCGAAGAACGTCCACACCCAGGAGAACGCGAACGAGAAGATCACCAGCAGGCCGATGCCGGCCAGGACGCCGACGGGCCCGCCGGCGGGCCGGAATCCGAGCGCCAGCCCGACGCAGAGGATGACCACCGCGGCGAGCACGTAGCGCAGCACGTCCCCGAAGATCATGCCGACCAGTGCGGCGGGCCGCCAGACCGGCAGGGTGCGGATGCGGTCGAAGACGCCCTTCTCGATGTCGTTGTTCAACCCGACACCGGTGTACATGGTGATCATCACGACGCTGGTCACCATGATGCCGGGCAGGAAGAACTGCAGGTAGTCCCGCGGGCTGTCGGCGAGGGCGCCGCCGAACAGGTACGTGAACATCAGCACCATGATGATCGGGAACGCGGTCACGTCGAACAACTGCTCGGGCACGTGCTTGATCTTCAGCATGGCCCGCCAGCCGAAGGTCAGCGACGCGGCCAGCGCGCCCGGCCTCGGCGGTCGCTCGCCCGGGGCGAGGACCGTGGCCAGCGCCTCGGCGGACGGCACGTAGACGGACGGCGGGCGCCCGGTCGTGGTCGCGGTGTCGCTCATCGGGCCGCCTCCAGTTCGTCGTCCCGCTCGTCGGCCCCGACGGCGGGGTGGTCGGTCAGGGCCAGGAACACCTCGTCCAGGCTCGGCTGGCCGAGGGAGAAGTCGTCCACCACGATGCCGGCCCGGGCCAGCTCGCCGAGGGCGCGCGCGGCCTGCTCGCCGGCCTCCAGGTCGGTGCCGTCCTCGCCGACCCGGGCGGTCAGCGCCACCGGGTCCGCCGCGAGCTGCACCGGCACGCCCAGCGCCGTCCGCAGCACCTGCTCGGCCCGGGGTCGCTCCCCGGCGTCGCGCAGTCGCACGTGGACGGTGCCCGAGCCGACCGACGACTTGAGCTCGCCCGGGGTGCCCTCCGCGATCACCCGGCCGTGGTCGACCACCGCGATGCGGCCGGCGAGCTGATCGGCCTCGTCCAGGTACTGGGTGGTCAGCAGCACGGTGGTGCCGTGGGCGACCACCGCCCGGATGATCTCCCACACCTGGTTGCGGCTGCGCGGGTCCAGCCCGGTCGTCGGCTCGTCGAGGAAGAGCAGGTCCGGGGTGTTGAGGATGCTCGCCGCGATGTCGATCCGCCGCCGCATCCCGCCCGAGTACTTCTTCACCTGCCGCCCGGCCGCCTCGGTCAGCCCGAACGCGGCGAGCAGGCGGTCGGCCCGCTGCCGTGCCGCCGGCCGGCCCAGGCCGAGCAGCCGGCCCAGCAGGACCAGGTTCTCCGCGCCGGTCAGGTCCTCGTCGAGCGAGGCGTACTGGCCGGTCAGGCTGACCCGGGCGCGGACCGCGTCCGCCTCGGCGACGACGTCGTGGCCGAAGACGCGGGCCCGCCCGCCGTCCGGGCGCAGGAGCGTGGCCAGCACCCGTACCGCGGTGGTCTTGCCGGCGCCGTTCGGCCCGAGCAGGCCGTAGACGGTCCCGGCGGGGACCTGGAGGTCCAGGCCGTCCAGCGCGCGGGTCGAGCCGAACGACCGGACCAGGCCGTCGGCCTCGACGGCCAGGCCGGTGTTCCGGTTACTCATGATCACTACCTCTCTTCGTCGGTCCATCTCAGGAGACGTACGGGCGCGCCGCGCGGCCCTCGCGCAGCGCCAGGCCCCACCAGCACAGCTCGTCGAGGAGCACCCGGGCGTCCTGCCGGAGCCGCTCCTCGGCCCGCCCCGTCGGCTCGCCGTCGAGCAGGTCGACGCCGACGCTGTCGCGCACTGTCGTCGCGTGCAGGGCGGTGAACACGGTCCGGAGCTGGTCGACCGCGTGCAGGCCGACCGAGCGGCAGCCGTACGACACGAACCCGACCGGCTTGGCCTGCCACTCGTCGTAGGCGTAGTCGATCGCCTGTTTCAACGACGCCGGGAAGCTGTGGTTGTACTCCGGGGTGACCACCACGAACGCGTCCGCCCGGTTCACCTCCCGCGCGAACGACCGCATGGCCGCCGTGGGCTCGGCCGGCAGGCTGGCCGGGAAGTCGTACCCGGCGAGGTCGAGCACGGTCACCGCCAGCCCTTCGCGGCGGCGTGCCTGCGCGACGAACCAGCGACCGATCCGGTCGCCGATCCGTCCCTCCCGGGTGCTGCCGATGATCACGGCGAGCCGCAACGGCGTCATGCTCCCCTCCCGCTGGTGTCGGGCCTCAGCCCGCAGGCGCCAGACGCGGACCGGCGGCCCGCCAGATCGGATCTGGCGGGCCGGTGTCGGGGGCGGCTGCTTCAATCGGCGCCGGGGAGAGGGGGACGGCATGACCGAGGTACGCCTCGCGCGGTGGAGCGCCGACGACCTGGAGCTGCTGCGGCAGCTCAACGCGCCGGAGGTGCGGGCGCACACCGGCGGCCCGGAGACCGACGAGCAGGTGATCGCCCGGCACGAGCGCTACCTGCGCGGCCCCGGCCCGCGCGGCGGGCACATGTTCACCGTCGGGTTGCCCGACGGGACGAAGGTGGGCAGCGTCGGCTACTGGGCGCGGGAGTGGCGCGGCGAGCCGGTCTACGAGATGGGCTGGGCGGTGCTGCCGGCGTACCAGGGGCGGGGGCTGGCGAGCGCGGCGGTGGGCGCCCTGATCGCGGAGGCCGCAGCGCACGGCGACCGGCGTTTCGCGCACGCCTACCCGTCGGTGGACCACCCGGCGTCGAACGCGGTGTGCCGCAAGGCCGGGTTCACGCTGCTCGGCGAGACGGAGTTCGAATACCCGCCGGGGCACCTCATGCGCTCCAACGACTGGCGGATCGAGCTGACCGGGTGACCCGCAGCGGGGCGGGCCGGCCGGCCCGCCCCGTCGCGCGTCAGCGGGCGGTGTCCAGCCGGGTCCGCTGCTCCGGGGTCAGCTCCAGGTCGACCGCCGCGAGGCTCTCCTCCAGCTGCGCCACCGAGGAGAACCCGACCAGCGGGATCGCCGGCACGTCCCCGCCCGTCAACCAGGCGAGCACCACCTGGTTGACGGTCGCCCCGGTCTCGTCGGCGACCGCGCGCAGCGCCGCGAGCCGGCCCGGGACGCTCGGCAGGGCGTACCCCTCGCCGAGCCGTTCCGCCTTCGCGTAGGCGCCCTTGAGCAGCGGCGAGTACGCCACCAGCGTGAGCTGGGGCTCCGCCCGCAGGTAGCTGGCCAGGTCCGGGCCGACCCAGCCGACGTCGCCGTCGGGATCCAGGTCGCTCGGCAGGTCCAGCCGCGGGGGCAGGTAGCTGCGGTGGTACTGGAGCACCTCGTACCCGGGCAGGCCGGCCGCGGCGGCGAGCGACCGGGCCCGCTCGACCCGCCAGGCGCGGTGGTTGCTGGCGCCGAGCAGCCCGACCGTGCCCTCGGCCACCAGCTCCGCGAAGCCGTGGACCGTCTCCTCCAGCGGCACGGTCCGGTCCTCGATGTGCGCGTAGAGCAGGTCGAGCTTCTCCACGCCGAGCCGTTCGCGGCTGCGCTCGGCCGATTCGCGGATCACCTTGGCGGACAGGCCCTCGGCGTTGTCCAGGTAGCTGGTGCCCGGGGCGAGGGGACGGGCGCCGAGCTTGGTGGCGATGACCACCTCGCCGCCGATCCCGCGGCTGCGTCGCCAGCGGCCGAGCAGCTCCTCGCTCTCCCCGCCCTGGCCCCCGTTCTGCCAGAACGCGTAGTTGTCCGAGGTGTCGATGAACGTGCCGCCGGCCTCGACGTACCGGTCGAGGATCGCGTACGAGGTGGCCTCGTCGGTGGCGGTGCCGAACAGCATCGCGCCGAGGCTGAGCACGCTGACCTCGCGCCGGGTGGCCGGGTCGGTGCCGATGGTGCGGTAACGCATGGGTTCCCTCCCCGTCAGAACGTTGCCGTCACCCTCCACCTTCGAGTGCGCGCGAAGTCAAACCTCACCAGGGGAGCACCCCGTAGCCGCCGCCGGCGTCCATCTGGTAGCCCCAGAGCAGGCCGCTCGGCCCGTCCGCCGGGAGGGTGGCCAGGTGCACGCTCACCTCGGCGCCCTCCTCGGCGGTGCGGAAGCCGCTGTGGTGATTGAGGTCCGTGGCGCAGTAGCCGGGGTTGGCGGCGTTCACCTTGATCGGGGTGTCCCGCAGCTCCTTGGCGTACATGGCGGTGACCATGTTCAGCGCGGTCTTCGAGGTCGGGTAGGGGATCGAGGTCAGCGCGAACAGGGCGCCCTCCGGGTCGGTCATCACGGCGATCGAGCCGACCTCGCTGGAGACGTTCACGATCCGGGCGGCCGGGGCCCGGCGCAGCAGCGGCAGCAGCGCGTTGGTCACCGCGACCACGCCGAACACGTTCGTCTCGTACACCTCGCGCAGCGAGTCGAGGGTGGTCTCGCTGGGCAGCCCGGCGCCGTCGGCCCGGATGATGCCGGCGTTGTTGACCAGCACGTCCAGGTGGCCGTACTCCCGCTCGACCAGCTCGGCCGCGGCGGCGACCGACGCCGCGTCGGTGACCTCCAGCGGCACGAAGTGGGTGTCCGCCCCCTCGGCGCGCAGCTTGTCCGCCGCCTCGCGGCCCCGCGCGGCGTCCCGCGCGCCGACCAGCACGGTCATCCCGCGCGCGCCGAGCTGCCGGGCGGTGGCCAGGCCGATTCCCTTGTTGGCCCCGGTGATCAGGGCGATCGTCGTCGTCATGCCGTCGAGGCTGCCGCCGGGCGCCCGGCGGCGGGAGAGACCCGCCGAGGCTGGTACCGGCGGTACCAGCCTCGGGAGCCGGCCGTGCGGCAGGCTGGGGGCATGAGCACACTGCGCCGCGACGAGCTGGCGGGGTTCCTGCGCACCCGCCGCGCCCGGTTGCGCCCCGCCGAGGTCGGCCTCCCCGAGGGGGTACGCCGCCGCACGCCGGGCCTGCGCCGCCAGGAGGTGGCCCAGCTCGCCGGGATGTCCATCGACTACTACATCCGGCTGGAGCAGGGGCGTGGGCCGCACCCGTCCCGGCAGGTGCTGTCCGCGCTGGCCCGGGCGCTGCTGCTCAGCCGGGACGAGCGGGCGTACCTGTTCCGGGTCGCGGGGGAGAGCCCGCCGGACGCCGTCGGCCCTTCCCGGGAGGTGCCGGCCGGGCTGCGGCACCTGCTCGACGGCATGACGGAGACGCCCGCCTACCTGGTCGACGCTGCGTACGAGGTGCTGGCCTGGAACCGGCTGGCCGCCTGGTTCGTCGGGGACCTGTCGACGGTGCCGGCCGGCGAGCGGAGCATGGTCCGCTGGATGTTCGGCCGGACGGTGCCCGAGTCGTACTGGGCCGACCCGGAGGTGCTGCGCTTCGCCCGGACCACGGTGGCCGACCTGCGGGCCGCGTACGGCCGCTATCCGGCCGACCCGGCCCTGGCGGGGCTGGTGACCGAGCTGCTCGGGCTTTCCCCGCGGTTCGCCGCGCTCTGGGCCGAGCACGAGGTGGGGGAGCGGCGCCCGACCGTCAAGCGGGTCGCCCATCCGGAGCTGGGGCCGCTGGAGTTCGAGTGCCGGGTGCTGCACGTGCCGGAGACCGACCAGCGGCTGATCGTCTACGTCCCCGAGCCGGGGTCGCCGACGCAGTCCGCGTTCCGCCGGGCCGCCGAGCGGGTCGGCTCCTGAGCCCGCGACCGGGGCCGGCGGCCCGGCCCCCGGTCGCGGTGGCGGCTCAGTCCGGGATGTAGTCGAAGGTGTCCGGGTTCGGCCCCTGCCGGCCCGCCCCGCCCCGGTTCAGGCCGTCGATCCGGTCCACGGTCGCTCCGTCCAGCTCGAAGTCGAAGATCCGGAAGTTCTCCTCGATCCGGCTCGGCGTGGTCGACTTCGGGAACACGATGTCGCCGCGCTGCACGTGCCAGCGCAGCACCACCTGGGCGGGGGTCCGCCCGACCTCCTCGGCGATGTCGACCACGGTCGGGTCGTCCAGCACCTTGCCCTGGGCGATCGGGGACCAGGCCTCGGTGAGGATGTTGTGGGCCCTGCCGTAGGCGCGTACGTCCTCGTTGCCGAAGTAGGGGTGCACCTCGATCTGGTTGACCGCGGGTGCGATGTCCGCCTCGGCGGCCAGCCGCTCCAGGTGGGCCACCTGGAAGTTGGAGACGCCGATCGACCGGACCCGGCCGTCGCGCTGCAGCTCCTCCAGCGCGCGCCAGGTGGCCACGAAGTCGCCGTCGTAGCGGGTCGGCAGCGGCCAGTGGATCAGGAACAGGTCGAGGTAGTCGAACTTCAACTCGGCGAGGGTCGACTCGAACGCCTTGCGGGCGTCGTCCGGCCGGTGGAAGGCGTTGCTCAGCTTGCTGGTGACGAAGACCTCGCTGCGGTCCAGCCCGGAGGTGCGCACAGCCTGCCCGACCTCGGCCTCGTTGCCGTACATCTCGGCCGTGTCGATGTGCCGGTAGCCGACCTCCAGCGCCGTGCTGACGGCCTGCACGGTGTCCTTCGGGTCGATCTGGAAGACCCCGAAGCCGAGCTGCGGGATGGTGTTGCCGTCGTTGAGCGAGATGTCGGGAACGCTGTTCGGGGCCATGAAGCCTCATCTCCGATCGTCCGGGGTGCCCGGGGGAACGCTTCCACGCGCGGCGCCGGGCCTTGCCACCCGGCTTCTCTACCCGCTCGACCCGGCTCGTCACGGCCGCCGTCGGGGTGATCTGCGCCGCCATCGGCCCGTTCAGCCCGCCTGCGGCTGCTCACCGGGGCCCTGGCCGGCCTCGAAGAGCACCGGCCAGGGCCGGGCGGCCGAGGCGAGCGCCGCGGTCGCCGGTGGCGGCTCCACGGTGGCCAGCACCTCGGCCGCGAGCTGCCCGAACATCGGGGCGGCGGGGTGCCCGGCCCGCGCCGGCCAAGCCGCCGAGGTCCGCTTGACCAGCGGCGCGTCGACCAGGGGCCGCCAGGCGATCCGCGGCTCGCGGCGGGCCACCGGCTCCGGTTCCAGGGCGACCGCGCCACCGGCCAGCAGCAGCCCGAACAGGAACTCCGGGTTGCGGGCGGGCCGGACCCGGGCCGGCACGAAGCCGTGCCGGCGGCAGACCGCCAGCAGGTGCCCGTGCCAGCCGGGCGCGGTGGCCGGCGGCGCGGTGATCAGGTCCAGGCCGGCCAGGTCGGCCAGCCGCACCTCGCGGGCCCGGGCCGCCGGAGCGGCCCGGGGCAGCAGCACCCCGACCGGCGCGTCCACGGCGGGGCCGAAGCGCAGCCCCGCCTCCTCCACCGGGTGGTGCAGCAGGCCCACGTCGAGCCGCCCCTCGGCCAGCATCCGCCGCTGCTCGGCGCTGGTCAGCTCGTGCAGGTCCAGGTCGAGTCCGGGCGCCCGCCCGGCGAGCCCGTCGAGCAGCGCGCGCAGCGTCACGGCCGGGGTCTCCGGGGGTACGCCGGCGCGCAGCACGCCGAGCGCGCCCCGGCGGACCTGGTCGACCAGGTTGCGCAGCCGGCGCTCCCCGGCGAGCAGCTCGTCGGCCTCGCCGAGCAGGAGCTGGCCGGCCGTGGTGAGCCGGACCTGGCGCTGCGACCGGTCGAAGAGGGTGGCGCCCAGCTCGCGTTCCAGCCGCTGGATCGACTGGCTCAGCGGCGGCTGCGCCATGCCCAGCACCTCGGCCGCCCGCCCGAAGTGCAGCTCCCGGGCCACCACCACGAAGTGCCGCAGGTGTCGCAGCAGGTCCACGACGGGCACCCTACGCCCGCCCGGGTCGCCGCTGGTTAGCGTGTCGGGGTGAGCGGGGAGCGGATCGAGGAGATCTTCGGGCGGGCCGGGATCAGCGGCTGCCTGCACGTCGAGGACGTCGACGCGCCGGGGCGGGAGGTGGCGCTGCGGGCCGACGAGCAGGTGGTGATCGCCTCCGTGTTCAAGATCCTGCTGGTGCTGGAGTTCGCCCGGCAGGCCGTCGCCGGCCAGCTCGACCCGGTCGAGCGGGTGCTGGTCGGCGCGGCGGACCGGCTCGGCGGCTGGGGCGTGGCCGGCTGCGCCGACGACGTCGAGGTGTCCCTGCGCGACCTGGCCTACTTCGCCATGTCGGTGAGCGACAACACCGCCGCCGACCTGCTGCTGCGCCGGGTCGGCCCGGACGTGCTGCCGATGCTCGCCGCCGAGCTGGGCCTGCCGCGTACCCGGATCGTCGGCGGCCCCCGGCAGCTGGTCGAGACGATGCTCGCCGACGTGGGCGCCCGCACCGAGGCCGACTTCGCCCGGATCTTCCCCACCCTGCCTCCGGAGCGGGTCCGGGCCATGCGGGTGTTCGACCCGGAGCACACCACCTCCAGCACGGCCCGGGAGCTGACCCGGCTGCTCGGCCTCATCTGGCGGGACGAGGCGGGGCCGCCGGCCGCCTGCGCGATGGTCCGCGACCTGATGGCCCGGCAGCTCTTCTGGACCCGGCTCGCCGCCGGCTTCCCGCCCGGCGTCCGGGTCGCCGGGAAGACCGGCACCCTGCCGGGCCTGCAACTTGAGGCCGGGGTCGTCGAGTATCCCGACGGCGGCCGGTACGCGGTAGCGGTTCTCGCCCGCACCGAGCGGCTCAGCACCCGCCGGATCGACGTGGACCTGGCCATGGGCGAGGCCGCCCGGGCCGCCGTCGAGGCGGTGCGCGCCGGCTGATTTCCCGGCCGGGGCCGGCCCGCGCCGACGGTCGTGACCTGGGCCGATATCCGAACGCGTATCGCGCCTTCCGCCGGACGATCTTGGACACCGCCGGGCGGCCGGTGGTGGGGTGGACGGACCGATCAACCTGTCCCGCCGGGGAGGACGCCTCATGCTCGACAAACGCCCCTACGACCGCCGCCGCTTCCTGCTCGATGCCGCCGTCGGCACCGCCGCCGTGTCCACCGCCGGCCTGGTCGCCGGCGCATCCGCCGCTCCGGCCCAGGCCGCCACGGCCGCCCCGGTTGCCGCCGGGCCCCGGCGCTCCGGCGCGGTCAGCTTCCGCTGGTGGGGTACGTCCGGCTGGCGGATCGACATCGGCGACCGTACGGTGCTGGTCGACCCGTACCTGAGCCGCTACGACACCGGCCTGTTCACGGGCGCGTTCAACGAGAACACCCCGCTGAAGGTGGACACGGCCGTCGTCGACCGGCTGGTGGACCGGGCCGAGAACATCCTGGTCACGCACACCCACTGGGACCACTTCAACGACGTCCCGCACATCGCCGGGCGCACCGGCGCGCGGGTCGTCGGCACGCTGACCGCCTACCATCTCGGTCTGGCGTACGGGCTGCCGAGCGGGCAGCTCGCGCCGGCCCGCGGCGGCGAGGTGCTCGACTTCGGCGCGTACACGGTCGAGGTGGTCAGCTCGCTGCACAGCCGCAACGCCGCCTGGTCGATGGCCTTCCCCGGGGTGCGGGTCAGCCGGCCGCTGAGGCCGGAGAAGATCTCCGACCTGCCCGAGGGGGACACGTTGGCGTACCAGATCCGCGTCGACGGCGGCCCGTCGGTGTTCTTCATGGGGGCCAGCGACTTCGCCGAGCGGAACCTGGCCGGGCTGGCTCCGGACGTGGCGATGGTGGCCTCCGCCGCGACCACCGCCACGGCCGACTACGTGCCGCGGCTGATGGCCGCCCTCGATTATCCGAAGGTCGTGGTGCCGGTGCACTGGGACAACTTCGAGACGCCGCTGACGAACCCGCCGGCGGTGGCGCCGAACGACCGCAAGCGCCTCGACGACCTGATCGCCGCAGTGCGGAAGGTGTCGCCGCGCAGCCGTGTGCTGGTGCCGGAGTACCACACGGCGTACCACTTCTGAGGATCGGTCGCGGAGGGGCCGGGCCACGGGGCCGGTCCCTCCGCTCAGCCGGTGGTCAGGTCGCGCAGGGCCAGCACCGACTTCCAGTTCCGGGTGGTCGCCACCACGCCCAGCTTCTTCTCCAGCTGGGCGTTGGTGAACTTCGTCCGCCCGTAGCCGCCGTCGGGGAAGTGCAGGTGCACCTCGCGGCCGTCGACCGTGAACTCCAGGTTCTCCCCGGCCGGCGCGGCCAGCTCCTTGACCCGGGCCGGGCTCGGCGCGGCCGAGAGGAACGCCACCAGCATCCGCGTCGGGTCGTCCTGCTTCCGGGCGTACGGGCTGGCCGCGGCGACCGCCGCCAGCTCGTCGCCGCTGCGCACCAGCACCGGCACGCGCAGGTCCAGCTCGTCGGCGAGCCGGCGGGCGATGCCCTCGGCCAGGAGGTCGTCCTTGGTCGGCGGGCTACTGAAGACCACGTTGCCGCTCTGCAGGTAGGTCTTGACGTCCTCGTGCCCGAGGTCGGTGACGATGCGGCGCAGGTCGGCCATGGCGAGCCGGGTGCTGCCGACGTTGACACCGCGCAGCAGGGCGGCGTAGCGGGTCATGGTGCCTCCTCGCGCCGGCGTCACTCGACGACCAAGCCTAGAGCGTGCCGGGGCCCCGGACCCGAACGGTGGTGGCTTCGGCCCGGTCGGGACAAGATGGACGGCCGTGTGGACGCCGGCCCCTCAGCCGATCCGCCGGCCCGGATCGGCCGGCCGCCGGCGGGGGTCACACGTGCGGTCAGCTGACTCGCCTTCGTGACGAATTTGTGACCTGCGGCCGCCTCCCCCGCCACCGTCGCAAGTGGTTGCCTGAAGACAAAATTCCCCTGGTCAGCCGCCGCCTCGGCAGCGCCGGCGAGGGGCAACTGCACACCCGACGGCGGTGGCCGGAGCTGATCACCGCCTCACGGCAGGAGGCACCACGTGCGAATGCGACGACCGAGCCGGATCGCGGCCGCGGTGGCGGGCGTGACGGCGCTCGCCTTCACGGTCTCGGCCCCGGCCCAGGCCAACGACCACGAGAACCTTCCCGGCGAACCGACCATCACGCTGCCGATCAACGACAGCGCGGCGGGCGGCACCTACAACCAGGACTTCACCCGGGTCTACGCCAACACGACACCGGACGGCACCCCGGTCTACATCTACGTCCCGGAGGGCACCCCGCTCGACGGCACCGCGCCGGTCGGTGTGGCCAGCCTCGACCCGCAGTTCGACCACAACCCGGGCGACGCGTTCACCCCCTGCGCCACGGCCACCGCGGCGCAGTTCGCGCTCACCCAGGCGCAGATCGACTACGTCGGGGACAAGCTCGCCGACCAGATCGTCGCCGTGGACGAGGAGCACTTCGGCCCGATGGACGCGGCCGACCCGGACGAGCCGGCCAGCGACTCGCTGGTCATGGTGCTCTACAACATCCAGGACGACGCCTACTACGACTGCGCGCAGACGTCGTACACGGCCGGCTACTTCGCGCCGGACTTCATCGACAGCGTCGGCATGAACGTGATCGTGGTCGACGCCCTGGACTGGGCGAACCGGGTCGGGCCGAACGACTCGCCGTGGCGGGACGCCAACCCGGCCAACGACCGCCCCGAGCTGTACGAGGGCACCGTCGCGCACGAGCTGCAGCACCTCCTGCACAACTACAGCGACCCCGGCGAGCTGTCCTGGGTCGACGAGGGCCTGGCGGACTTCGCCATCTTCCTCAACGGCCTGGACGCCGGCGGCTCGCACCTGACCAACCAGCAGGTCTTCTACGAGGAGACCTCGCTGACCCGGTGGGGCAGCACCCTGGCCAACTACGGCGCCTCGTTCACCTACTTCCAGTACCTGTGGGAGCAGGCCGGCGGCAACGGCGACGGCACCTACACCCCGGACAAGCAGTACGACGGCAGGGCCGGTGACCTGCTCATCAAGAAGATCTTCGAGGAGCAGGCCGACGGCATGGCCGGCGTGCAGAACGCCATCGACGACTTCAACGCGGCGACCGGCGCGCACCTGCGCAGCGCGGCCGACCTGTTCCGCGACTGGTCGGTGGCGGTCTACCTGGACGACGAGGACTCGCCGATCTACGACATCAAGGCGTTCGACTTCGGCGACCCGGCGGACACCAGCTGGACCATCGACATCGCCGACGACGTGTTCTGGTCCGGTCGGGGCCGCTACCAGGGCGCCACCCCCGAGGCCAAGTGGGCACGGCTGAAGAACCGCCAGGACACCACCGCCGTGCCGTTCGGCATGTCGGTCGAGCGGTTCCGCAACCCCGGCCCGACCGTGGCGCTGGCCTTCGACGGCGACGACGAGACGGTGATCCCGCCGCACACCGGCACCACCCACTGGTACGCCGGCTACGAGAGCCAGAACGACAACATCCTCGACGTGTCCACCTCCGGTGCGGTGACCTCGCTGGACTTCTGGAGCTGGCACTTCATCGAGGAGGGCTGGGACTACGGCTTCGTCGAGGCGCTCGTCGGCGGCAACTGGGTGACGGTGCCGCTGCGCACCGACGCCGGCCAGGTCGTCACCACCAACGACGACCCGCACGGCAACAACGAGGAGGGCAACGGCCTGACCGGCACCTCCGGCGGCCAGTACTTCGTCGACGACCCGGTCTACCAGCACCTCACCGCCGACCTGCCGGCCGGCACCACGGACGTGCGGTTCCGGTACTCCACGGACGCCGCGTACATGGACACCGGCTGGTTCGTCGACGACGTCCGGGTCAACGGCGCCGACGCGACCCTCACCTCGGCGGCGGGCAACTGGTTTGCCACCAGCGGCGTGCAGGACAACAACTGGACCGTCCAGGTGGTCAGCCACTGCGACCTCACGCCGGGCGTCACCTCGCCGGGCGAGACCACCGACGGCGCGGGCAACTGGGTCTACCGGTCCACCGGCGACCAGTTCACCGCCAGCGGCCTGCGGACCAGGTGCGCCAACGGCAACCAGGACGACTTCGCCGTCCTGATCTCCAACCTGCCGACCGGTGACCTCACCTACCTGGACGCGGACTACACCTTCCGGGTGACGAACACGGGCAACGGCAAGTAGCTCGGCCCTCCCGTTCGGGCCGGGTCACCATCCCGAGCGTCCTTCACCTGAACAGTCGACCGCCGCCGTCGCCACCTGGCGCGATCGCGGGATCGCTCATCGCGCCGGGGTCAGGAGTCCCGGTAGAGGGGCAGGCCGAGGGCGACGCGTACCTTGTCGGCCTGCGCGCCGCCGTCGTGCGCGGCGGCGGCGCGGATCTCACGCATCAGCACCGCGGCGCTGCCGGCCTTGGCCGCGAGCTGCCAGTGCCGCAGCGCCACCTCGTTCTCCTTGAGCAGCGCGGCGATCGGGGCCTGCGCCTTCGCCGGCCAGACGGTGGTGCGGAGCTGCTCGGCGTGGGCGGCGTTGGTGCTGGCGACCGTCCCGGCCAGGCCCCGCACGGTCCGCCACGGCCGGCCGGCCTTCAACGCCGCCTCCAGCTCCTCCAGCGCCGTGTTGTACGGCGCCACGACGGCCAGGTACCGGCCCTTCGCCTCCTTGGCGGTGAGCGGGGCCGGCGCGGTCGGCGAGGGGCCCTCCCAGGCCGGCAGGACGGTCGTCTCGGCGCCGCCGCCGCAACCGGCGAGCAGCAGCACCAGGACCAGGGCGGCGGACCAGCGGCGCACGGGGTCTCCCATCCGGCGGGCAGCGGGGTCACCGAGTCTAAGGGTGGCCCGGGCGGCCGTGCCGGCCGCCGCCTAATCGGCGACCGGGAGCACGACCTCGTTACGCCGCAGGAACCAGGGCTTCCACGGCGGGTCGAAGCGGGCGTACCGGACGGCGCCGGTCGGGGTCAGGCCGGCGGCGGTGACCGCGCGACCGAGCGCCGTGGCCCGCCGCTCGAACGTCCGCGCGGTCCACCGGCCGGAGAACCGCATCGCCGCCGCGAGCTGCCCCGCGATCTCCCGGGTGGTGACCAGCGGGTCCGCCGGCTCGGGCAGCGTGGCCGGGGTGAACGCCGCCGGCATCACGAACTGCACCAGCCAGCTTCCCGGCCGGTCGCCCTCGATCTGCAGCACGGGGACCGTCATGGCGATCCGCTCCGAGCCGGCCGGTCCCGGCATGGCGGGAGCGGCCACTGGGACGGCCCGGCGCGACCGGTTCGCCCCGGAGAGGTACCGCGCCAGCGGCCGGAACGCCGCGCTGCCGGCGGACTCGAACGACCCGGCGACGCGGACCTCGGCGACCAGGTGGGCCGGGTAGCGGCGCAGCTCGAACCCCGGGTGACGGGCCACCACGCGGTACGGCTGCCGCTCGGTCATCGCACCCTCCCGCCCTCGGTGGTCCCACCGCCGACGCTACCGCCGCACGCCGTCCCGGTCCGGCGGACCGGGGACCAGCCGCCAGTACTGCCGCTTCCGCTCGTCCCGGACCACCACCCCGAGCCGGGCCAGCTCATCGCGCAGCTCAGCCGCCTCGCCGGCCCGGCCGGCGTCGACCGCCCGCTGCCGGGCCCGCAGCAGCGCGTCCGCCCCGGCCGGCAGCCCCGGCAGGCCCTCGACCCACCGCCGGTACGCCGACCCGTACGGGTCCTGCTCGACCCAGGGCCAGCCCTGCCCGGTGAACGCCGCGCGCCGCGCGCAGCCTCTCCCCGCTCAGGTCGGACGGCTCCCGGGCCAGCTCGCCGCCGTCGGCGTCCAGCAGCACCAGCGCCTTCCCGTCGTGGAACACCCCGGTGACCCCGGCCCGGGCGACGTCCCGGCCGTGGCCGTCCCGGTGCAGCCGGACCGAGGCACGCCCGACCGTCACGGTCAGCCGCTCCCGGGTGCCGAGCAACGCGAGCACCAGGCCGGCCAGCGCGACCACCCCCGCCCCCACCGGGTACGACCGCTCCGGCGGCCACCGGTGCAGCAGCGCGAACCAGCCCTGGAAGGGGAACCAGGGCAGGTCGGCCACCCAGCCGGACGCGGCGGTCAGCGCCGCGCCCAGCCCCGCCCCCAGCAGCGGGAACCCGGCCCACATGAGCACCAGCTCGCCGGCGCCGCCGCTGACCACGACGGCCTCGCCGGACCCCCGCGCCACGGTCAGGACACCTCCCGCCGCAGCGTGCGGACCAGCCCGGCGGCCAGCGGGACGAGCAGCCAGACGGCCAGCGACACCCCGAGCCGCCCCCACTGCCCGGCGGTCATGTCGGGGGTGAGCAGGGGTTCCATGGTCACCGAGGTGTCCAGCCACCGCGCCGGCTCGCGCAGCGCGCGGATCATCGCGGCGAGGACGCTCCACACGGTCGGCAGCAGCAGGTAGGTGACGATCGCCAGCGGGGTGTTCAGCAGCAGCAGACCGAAGCCCGCGCCCATCAGCACGTTCGCCACCTGAAACACCGCCGCGTACGGCAGCAGGTGCCAGTCGAAGGTCCAGGTCCCGGCTCCGCCGGTGGCCCGGGCGGCCAGCGTGCCGGCGGCCGCGACGGCGAGGCTGACCAGCACCGAGGCCAGCGCGGCGAGCACCACCGCGGCGAGCTTCGCGGTGACCACCCGCTCCCGGCGGGGCACCAGCGCAAAGGTGGTCAGCGCGGTGCGCTGGGACCACTCCGCCGTGATGGACAGGATGCCGAGCACCGGCAGGAGCAGCCCGACCGGGAACAGCGACGGTGTGAAGAAGGCGGTGAACGTCTGATCCGCGTCCTTCAGCACGAAGACCTGCACCGTCACGATGACGGCCGCGACCAGCCCGATGGTGACCAGGAGCCAGCGTCCGGCCCGGGTGTCGGCGAGCTTGCGCAGCTCCACCGCGGTCAGCCGGGCCAGCGAGGGACCGGCGGCGGTGGAGCCCCGCAGGGTGGGGGCGGGGGCGGTGACGGCGGTCATCGGACGGCCTCCTTCGTGGACGCGCCGGCGGTGAGGGTGAGGAAGAGCTGTTCGAGGCCGCCGCTGCCGGCCGGGCGCAGCTCGGTGAGGACCAGCCCGGCGTCCGCCGCGGCCTGGCCGACCGACTCCGGCTCGGCCCGGACGACGTAGCCGCCGTCGGTGCCGACGGTCGCCGGCAGGCCGGCCCGGTCCAGGGTGAGCCGCAGGGCGTGCTGGTCCCGGGCGCGGACCAGGGTGCCGGCGCCGGCCAGCAGTTCGTCCTTGCCGCCCTGGGCGACCACCCGGCCGGCGCCGATCACCACGAGCCGGTCGGCCACCGCCTCCACCTCGCGCAGCAGGTGCGAGGAGAGCAGCACGGTGCCGCCCCGGTCGGCGAAGTCGCGCAGCAGGCCGCGCATCCAGAAGATGCCCTCCGGGTCCAGGCCGTTGGCCGGCTCGTCGAGGATCAGCACCCGGGGGTCACCCAGCAGCGCCAGCGCCAGGCCGAGCCGCTGCCGCATGCCCAGGGAGTACGCCCCGACCCGCCGCCGCGCCGCCGTGTCGTTCAGCCCGACCAGGTCCAGCTTCGCGGCGACCTGCCCGCGCTCCACACCCATGGTGCGGGCGGCCAGGGTCAGCGCCTCCCGACCGGTCCGCCCGGCGTGCTGCGCGGAGGCGTCGAGCAGGACCCCGATCTCCCGCCCCGGGTTGGGCAGCTCCCGGTAGGGCCGCCCGGCCACCGTGGCGCCGCCCGCACTGGGCGTCGTCATCCCGCAGATCATCCGCATGGTGGTGGACTTGCCGGCGCCGTTCGGGCCGAGGAAACCGGTCACCGTGCCCGGTTCGCAGCGGAACGAGACATCCTCGACGGCGGTGTGCGGGCCGTACCGCTTGGTGAGGTGGTCGACTTCGATCATGCCGTCGAGCCTGCCGGGGCCACCCGGTCGCCCGCTGCGGCCGGCGGTCGGGAGCCGCCGATACCTCGGTCTATCCGCAGGCGTCGACTTTGGTAGCTGTCGGGGCCGCGACGGGCTTCCTAGCATGGGTGGATGAGCAGCGCCGTCGTACCCGATCACCCCTGGTTGCTGCCGGGATCTCTGGCGCCCACCGCGCGGGTGCCCCGGCGCACGCCCCGGGACTGGCTGGTCGACAGCCTGGCCTTCCTGTTCTCGGTGGCCTGGGTGCTGCTCTCCTACGCCGACTCGATGCGGCCCGAGCCGGAATTCGCGCTGAACCTCGGGCCGGGCTGGCTGAACCAGCTGGACCTGGCCATCGGGTTGCTGGTCAGCGCGGCCCTCTGGCTGCGCCGGCGCTGGCCGGTCGGGCTGGCCGTGGCCGCCGCGCCGCTGGCCCTCTTCTCGGTCACCTCCGGGATCGCGCTGCTGATCATCCTGTTCACGCTCGTGGTGCACCAGCGGCTCGCGGTGGCCCTGGCGCTGGTCGGCTGGCACCTCGTGACGACGCCGCTCTACCTGGCGATCCGCCCCGACCCGGTGCTGCCGTTCTGGGCGGCCGTGGCCTGGACCCTGCTCTTCATCGGCGGGACGGTGGCCTGGGCGCTGTTCGTCCGGGCCCGCCGCCAGCTCGTGCTGTCGCTGCGCGACCGGGCCGAGCGGGCCGAGGCCGAGCAGCAGCTCCGGCTGGACCAGGCCCGCCAGCTCGAACGCACCCGGATCGCCCGGGAGATGCACGATGTGCTCGCGCACCGGATCTCCCTGCTCAGCCTGCACGCCGGCGCTCTGGAGTTCCGCCCGGACGCGCCCCCGGAGGAGGTCGCCCGGGCGGCCGGCGTGATCCGGGCCAGCGCACACGCCGCGCTCCAGGACCTCCGCGAGGTGATCGGCGTGCTCCGCACCGAGCCGTCCGCCGAGGCCGCCCCCGAGCGCCCGCAACCCACCCTGGGCGACGTCCCCGCCCTGGTCGCCGAGTCCCGGACCGCCGGCGTACGGGTCAGCGTTGTGGACGAGGTCGCCGACCGGGCGGCGGTGCCGGCGGCGGTCGGGCGCAGCGCGTACCGGATCGTGCAGGAGGGACTCACCAACGCCCGCAAGCACGCACCCGGGGCGGTGGTGACCGTCCGGCTGGCCGGCGGCCCCGGCGACGGCCTGGCCGTGGAGATCCGCAACCCGTGGCCGGTCGGCGAGGCCGGCTCGCCGATCCCCGGCACCGGGACCGGGCTGGTGGGCGTCGCGGAACGGGTCAGCCTGGCCGGCGGCCGGCTCGACCACGGGCGGGACGCCGGCGGCGACTTCCGGCTCACCGCCTGGCTGCCCTGGGCCCCCGCGTGACCGCCGAGCCGCCCGTCCGGGTGCTGATCGTCGACGACGACGCGCTGGTCCGGGCCGCGCTGTCGATGATCCTGGGCGGGATGCCGGACGTGCGGGTGGTCGGCGAGGCCACCGACGGCGCCGAGGTGCCCGCCGCGGTCGCCGCGTACGCCCCGGACGTGGTGCTCATGGACATCCGGATGCCCCGCGTCGACGGGCTGGCCGCCACCGAGGCGCTGCGGGCGGCGCCGGACCCGCCCGAGGTGCTGGTGCTGACCACCTTCGACGCCGACGAGCAGGTGCTGCGGGCGCTGCGCGCCGGGGCGAGCGGCTTCCTGCTCAAGGACACCCCGCCCGCCGAGATCGTGGCGGCGGTGCGCCGGGTCGCGGCCGGCGAGGCGACCCTGTCCCCGGCGGTCACCCGCAAGCTCATCGCGCACGTGACCGCGCCGGTGCCCGCCCGGTCGGCGGACGACCGGCGGGAGCGGGCGCTGCGGCGGCTCGACGACCTGACCGAGCGGGAACGGGAGGTCGCCGTGGCGCTCGGGCGGGGCCGGAGCAACGCGGAGATCTCCGCGGAGCTGTTCATGAGCGTGGCGACCGTGAAGGCGTACGTGTCACGCCTGCTCACGAAGCTCGATCTGAACAACCGGGTCCAGGTGGCGCTGCTGGTGCAGGACGCCGGGCTGGTGTGACCGCCGGACGGGATTGAACTCCTGCCGGCGCGGGGCCGTACCAGTGGTCGAGGATGTGGTGCGGCCGGTCCGCCGCACCGCTGCCGAGCTGCGGGAGGCCTGCCGTGCGAGTTGGTGAGCAGTCGACGGATCCCATCGATCAGATCCTGGGTGAGGTGCCGGTGCCGGCGCCGCTGACCCCCGAGGACGTCCGCCTCGCGGTCCGGGCGGTGGTGGTGCACGCCGCCGAGGAGTGGCCCGCCGGACCGAAGTGCCGCAACGACGGGTCCGCGTACCCCTGCCGGCTGCACCGGTGGGGGCGGCGCGTGCTGGAGATCCACGGCCTCAACGAGCGCCAGATCGACGCGCTGGTGCGCCACGGGAACCCGTTCGTGCACGTGCCCTTCCCGTTCGTGCTGTCCGGGCCGTCAGCCGGCCGGCCGACGGCGCCCCCGTCCCCGCGCGGCCCGGCCGGCCGGGTCGCCGCACCTCCGGTGCGGCCCGCTCTCCGGCCCGGCGGTACCGGCCGGCCCGTGGCGCCCCCCGCCACCCGGCCGCGCTGGCCCCGGGCGAGCTGACGACCGTTCAGCGCCCCCGGGGCTGCCGACGGCGGCCCGGCGCAGGGAGCCCCCACCCCTGCGGCCGGGCCGCCCTCGACCATCGGCTCAGCTCACCCCGCAGTTCGGGGCGGACCAGGTGGTGGTGTTCGCCGACCGGTCCCGGTTGTTCTCCCGGCGGGAGTCCACGTGGACGTGGTCGCTGTGCCCCGGGTAGCCGGGGCCGAAGAGGCCGCTGAAGCCGTGACTGCGGGCCGACTGGGCCACCTGGCACAGCGTCCTGCTGCGGGAGACCACGTCGGCCGCGGTGCCGTAGAGGTGCTGGCTGTCCGAGGCGCCACCGACCTGCTGGTTGCAGGCGATGCTGCGGAAGGCGCTGTTGACGTAGAGCGGCGTGTCACCGAGGCTGCGGCGCAGCGCCTCCAGCTTCCACATGGTGCGCACCGCGTTCTCCCGGGTCGCGGTCGACGAGAGCGGACCCCCGCTCCACCCGCCCTTGCCGCAGCCGTTGTCGAGTTCGGCGTAGCTGAAGTGCTTCGGCGTGCAGTCGTTGTCCTGGAGGTCGTAGATCTTGGCGAAGGTCTGCGGGCCGGCGACGCCGTCGGCGGGCAGCCCGTACGCGGACTGGAAGCGGCGGACCGCGGCCGCCGTCTCGGGCCCGTAGATGCCGTCGACCCGGACGATGTCCCGGTACGCGGCCCAGCCCGCCACGCGGATCTGGAGTTGCCGGACGTCCTCCCCGGACCGCCCCTGGTAGAGGTTCCGGGGCCAGGTGTAGCAGCCGTCCGCGTGGGCCGCCGGCGCGGCGACGACCGTGGCGACCGCGGCCCCGGGCAGGGCCAGCGCGGCCGCGACCATGGCCCGCTTGAGCATGTTGATGCGCACTGCGTTCCTCCGAGTGGAGAGTGATGTGGGGTTGTGCCGGGACATCGACCGGTAAGTCCCGTACTTCCACCGTCGCAGCACTCCTGATGGTTCGTGGCAAATAACCGGAATTGCTCTCACATTAGGCCGTGACTGGGTATTAGCTGTGGATTGCGGTGATTGTGAAACACCCATTCGCGCCGGGAACCGCGTGTCCGTGACGGAACCCGTCAAGGGGCCCCACCGAGGGTGATGTCCCCTCGCCCTCGCCGCCCGGTAACGTCTGCCTCCGAGGCGGGGGAGGTGGGCGTTGGCGCGTGGTGGCGTCTTCTGCGTCGAGGGGCAGTGGCACCGGGACCTCAACGAGCGCGGCTCCGTCCTGCCCACCCTCGAACTGCTCGAACGGCTGGGCCGGATCCGTTTCATCCACAAGGACGCCGCCACCCGCGACGAGCTCTTCTACTTCCTCGACCGCTGGCTGCTCAAGCAGTACGCCGACTTCCGGGTCGGATTCTTCGCCATGCACGGCGAGCCGAGCCGGCTCTGCCTCACCGACTGGGACTCCGTCGAGCTGGCCGACGTCGCCGAGCGGATGGCCGGCCGCTGCGAGGGACGCCGCCTCTACTTCGGCAGCTGCTCGGTGCTGCGCGCCTCCGACGCCGCGCTGCGCGACTTCCTCGACGTCACCGGGGCCGCGCTGGTCTGCGGCTTCACCCGCGAGGTGGACTGGGTCGAGTCGGCCGCGTTCGAGACGGTGCTGCTCGACGTGCTGGCCAACGGGCAGCGGCACAACGCCGCCGAGCTGCGGATGGGCTCGGCCCACTGGGCGCCGCTCGCCTCGTACCTCGGTTTCCGGGTGATCTACGCGAACGGCCGCGCCTGGCGGGCCAGCGTGCGGCCGCGAGTGCCGGCGCAGGTCTCGCCGCGCCGCAGCGCCGGCCGTCCGCGGTGAGGCACGCCCGGCCCGCCTGGTAGAACCGAGGCATGGCACGCAGCATCGCGAGCAACACCCGGGTCGACCGGGACGCCCTCACCGAGTTCCTCCGCCCCCGGCACCGGGTCGTGCTCATGACGACCCGCGCCGACGGCCGCCCGCAGTCCTCCCCGGTCTCCTGCGGGGTCGACGCCGAGGGGCGGCTGGTGATCTCCACCTACCCGGAGCGGGCCAAGGTGACGAACATCCGCCGCGACCCCCGGGTCTCCGCGTGCGTGCTCTCCGACGACTGGAACGGGCCGTGGGTGCAGGTCGACGGCACCGCCGAGGTGCTCGACCTGCCGGAGGCGCTCGACCCGCTGGTCGACTACTTCCGCAGCATCTCCGGTGAGCACCCGGACTGGGACGAGTACCGCGAGGCGATGGTCAGGCAGGGCAAGTCGCTGATCCGGGTGACCATCGAGAGCTGGGGGCCGATCGCCACCGGCGGCTTCCCCGCGCGGCTGGCCGACTGACCTCAGTACGCGGCGGTGAACCGGGCGTTGCCGAACCGCGGGTTCTCGATCTCGTCGACGATCGCCACCGCCAGGTCCTCGTAGGTGAGCACCGACCGGCCCTGTGCGTCGGTGACCGGCTGGTCGGTGCCGGTCCGGTAGTGGCCGGTCCGCTCGCCCGGGTGGAACTCCAGCGGCGGCGGCGAGACGTACGTCCAGGTCACGCCGTCGGCCGAGGAGCGGTAGAAGTCCAGGGCGTCGGCCTGGCCCTGGGCCGAGTCCCGGTACTCCTCCGGGAAGTCCGGCTCGTCCAGGTACCGGGTGCCCTTCGGGGTCAGCAACGTCGCCCCGCCCCCGATGTGGATCACCCGGGGCGGGTCCGGCAGCTCGCGCAGCGTGTCGACCAGGGTCCGGGCCGCGTCGCGCCACAGCTCCCGCTCCCCGCCGCCGATGGCCACCACGAACACGTCGGCGTCCGCGGCCAGTTCCCGTACGCTCCGGGCCGAGGTCGCGTCACCGGTCACCGTGCGGACCCCGGGCGGCAGGTAGCTGGTCGCCTCCGGGCGGCGCACCGCCGCGGTGACCCGGTGCCCCCGCTCGACCGCCTCGGCGGCGATCCGGGAGCCCGCGGTGCCGCCGGCGCCGAACACGACGATGTCGCTCATGCTCCCCAGGCTAGGGAGCGGGCCGCCCGACCGGTGCCGTTCCGAGGAACCGGCCGGGCGTCGGGTGGTCAGTCGACCAGGGCCGAGTAGACGAGCTGGCGCAGCTGGGGGCGGAGCGGATAGGTGCTCGACGGCATGAGCTGGGTGAAGAGCAGCGCCGTGACCTCCTCCACCGGGTCCACCCAGAAGGCGGTGCTGGCCAGGCCGCCCCAGTAGTACTCGCCCACGCTGCTCGGCACCCGGGACGGCACCGGGTCGAGCATCACGGCGAAGCCGAGCCCGAAGCCGACCCCGTCGAGGATCGTCTCGGCGAAGCCCTCCGGGGAGAACGAGGCCAGGTCCCGGTTGCCGGGCAGGTGGTTGCGGGTCATGAAGCGCACCGTGCGGGGGCCGAGCAGGCGGACCCCGTCCAGCTCGCCGCCGCGCAGCAGGAACTGGGTGAACCGGTGGTAGTCGGCGGCCGTGGAGACGAGCCCGCCGCCGCCGGAGAGGCACTCCGGCGCGCGGAGCGCGTAGCGGCCGATCGCCTCGGCGCGGACCGCCTGACCGGTGGCCGGGTGCGGCGCGTAGAGCGCGGCCAGGCGCTTGGCGTCCGGCTCGTCGACCCACCAGCGGGTGTCGGTCATGCCCAGCGGACCGAAGATCCGCTCGGTGAAGAACGCGTCCAGCGACTGCCCGGAGACCACCTCGACCAGCCGGCCCAGCACGTCGGTCGAGACGCCGTAGTTCCAGCTGGTGCCCGGCTGGAAGAGCAGCGGCAGGCGGGCCATCCCGCGGGTCGCCTCGGCCAGGTCGGCCCCGGCCGGCACGCCCAGGTCGAAGCCCGCCGCCCGGTAGAGGCCGTCGACCACGTTGACCTGGGCGAAGCCGTAGGTCAGGCCGGCGGTGTGGGTGAGCAGGTGCCACACCCGGACCGGCTCGACCGCCGGCACCGTGTACGGCTTGAGCACCGAACCGCGGTCGTAGACCCGCACGTCGGCGAACTCCGGCAGCCAGCGGCTGATCGGGTCGTTCAGCTCGAACCGGCCCTCCTCCCAGAGCATCATGGCGGCCACCGAGGTGATCGGCTTGGTCATCGAGTAGATGCGCCAGAGGGTGTCCGGCTCGACCGGCGCGCCGGCCTCCCGGTCCCGCAGCCCGTAGGTGGCGGAGTGGGCGATCTCGCCCCGGCGGGTCACCACGATCTGCCAGCCGGCGAGCCGGCCGTCGTCGACGTACCTGCCGAAGTGCTCGTCGATCCGCGCCAGCCGGGCGGGGTCGAAGCCGATGCGGGCCGGGTCGGTGCTCACTGCGACGCTCACGACGCCGAACCTACCGGCCGGTACGGCGGGCGGGAAGTGTCGGCCGGACACACTAGTCTCGGGCGCATGCCGGAAGCCGCCGAGGACGTCACCTACCGCCACCAGGACTGGTACGCCGAGGAGCTGGTCGACCGGCACTTCGTCCGGTGCGAGTTCTTCCACGTCGACCTCACCGAGGCGGTCAGCCAGGGCGCCACCTTCACCGAGTGCGTCTTCGGCAACGTGGCCCTCAACTCCTCCCGGCACACCGACTCGGCCTTCACCCGCTGCACCTTCAAGCGCTGCAACCTCTTCGAGGCCGAGTTCACCGGCTGCAAGCTGGTCGGCAGCAGCTTCGAGCAGTGCGACCTGCGGCCGCTGCGGGTCGAGGGCGGCGACTGGTCGTTCGTCGCCCTGCCCGGTGCCGACCTGCGCGGCGTACGCATCACCGACGCGCGCCTGCGTGAGGCCGACCTGACCGGCGCCGACCTGACCGGCGCGGTGCTCACCGGCCTCGATCTCTCCGGCGCCCAGTTGCACGCCGCCAAGCTGAGCCGGGCCGACCTGCGTGGCAGCGACCTGACCGCGCTCGACCCGACGGCGGTCGAACGGGCCGGCGCGCTCGTCGACGCCGAGCAGGCCGTCGTGCTGGCGCAGGCGCTCGGCTTCGAGATCCGCTGACCGGCGCGGAAAAACGCCGCGGGTTGTCAGGTATTCCGGGCAGGCTGACCGCATGACATGGTGGTCCGACCTGGTGACGTCCGAGCCCGACTTCGCGGCGCGGGTGCGCGCCCGCTTCGCCGTCCGCAAGCACGGCACGATGGCGACCCTGCGGCGGGACGGCTCGCCGCGGATCAGCGGCACGGAGTTCGACTTCGCCGACGACGGGCAGCTCCGCCTGGGCAGCATGGCCGGCGCGTTGAAGGCGCTCGACCTGCGCCGCGACCCGCGGGTGGCGCTGCACAGCCCGACCGAGGACACCCCGGAGGACGACCCGACCGCCTGGGGCGGGGACGCGAAGATCGCCGGGCGGGCGCACGAGGAGCCGGCGGGCGAGAACGGCTCGCACCTGTTCCGCATCGAGGTGACCGAGGTCGTGCTCACCCGGGTCGGCGATCCGCCGGACCATCTGGTGATCGAGAGCTGGCATCCCGACCTCGGCCTGCGGCGGCGCGAGCGGCGCTGACCGGTGCTGTCGGGAAGATGCCTCCGGTCGACGGCTTCTCGAAGATCGAGGTGTGTGTCATCCTCCCTGCGGCGGGCCACGGGGACGGCCGCCGGCGCCGGTGGCCGAGGGAGGGGTCGGTGGCTGAGGACGAACTCACGCAGACCGGAATCCGGGTCGGGGGGTGGCTGCCGGCCGTACCGGCCGAGCCGGCCCGCGCGGCGGAGCCGCCGCCCGGACCCTGGCGGCTGGCCGGCGACCCGGACGCCCCGCCGCCCGCGCCTTCCGCCCCACCGGCCCCGGACCTGCCCGGCCGCGCCGACCCGGCCGTGCCCCCCGTTCCACCGATCCCGGACGTGCCCGGCCGCGCCGACCCGGCCGCGCCACCCGCGGCGGCGGCCAGGCCCGCCGCGCCGGTGCGGCACACCGCCCCCGAAGGCGTCACGGCCCGGTTCGCCGGGCTGGTCGGTCCGGCCGCGGCCAGGGTCCGCACCGCGGTCGGCGTCGCGCCCGACCAACCCACCCGGGTCGGGGTGGCCCGCGCCCGGCGTCGCCGGCGGCGGATGATCCTCGCCGGGGCGGCGCTGACCGCGCTGGTGCTGGTGCTGGCGTACGCCGGTCGGGGCGCGGAACCCGACGGCCGCCCGACCGTGCCGGCGGCCGCGCCCACGGCCCCGGCTCCGGCGCCGACCGCCGCGCCGCCGACCGTGGTGCCGGTGACCGGGAACCCGGCCCTGCCCGGCGGGCCGCTGCTGAACCTCGACCAGGAGCCGGTGCCGCCGTCGGTGTCCTTGACCGTGCTCGGCCACCGGGACTGGCTGCACTGGGGCGGCACCGGCGCGGCGAGCATCCAGCGCAAGCAGCGGGGCACCGGCGAGATCGGCGAGCTCGGCGGCGACCGCCTGGAACACAACGCCGGCGCCGCCGCTCTCACCTGGACGGACGGCACGCCGACGGCCCGGCAGGACGGGACCCGGTCCGGAGTCTTCCAACGTGGCGCGGGGAAGAGCTTCGCGCTGAGCGTGGCCGGCAGCGGCGACCTGCGGACCGTCCGGCTCTTCGTCGGCGCGTTCTCGGCCGGCGCCCGGCTCGACGTGCGGCTCTCCGGCGGCGGCGACCCGGCCGTCCGTGAGGTCGCCCTCGCGGCCGGGGACCGCTTCTTCCAGTACGTCGTCCATTTCCGGGCGCCGCGCGGCCAGCGGCTGCTGATCACCTGGCGGGCGCTCACCGTGGTGGGCGCGGAGAACGACGGGGTGACGGTGGAGGCCGTCACGGTGAGTTGAGCCGCCGTCGCTACCGATTGGTAACGAACTGGAAACTGCCCCCCGCCGACATATGGCGCACCGCGGCCCATGATGGAAACGTGAACCGGCGGCCGGAGCGCGGCGGTGAGCGGAGGTTCGGTGGGGCAGCAGGACCACGGTCGGGTCGGTGACCGGAAGTCGTACCCGCACGGGCAGACGCGGTCGGCGCTCCGCCGGCTCGCACGGGCCCGGCAACGGCGGCGCTGGCTGCTGGAGGCGCTGGCCGCGTTCGCCTGCCTGGCCGCGCTGGTGGCCTACCTCGGCACCGAGCGGCACGACACACCCCGCGAGGAGAGCGCCGTGCTGCCCGTCGCGCCGACCGGCCGGCCCGTGCTGCCGCCCCCGGGCGGCACGCAGCCGGGGGCCGTCACGCCCGGGCTGCGCCCCCGCCAGCGCCCACCCTCGCCCAGCCCGTCGCCGTCCACACCCGCGGTGCCGCCGACGCTGACCGTGAGCCAGGCCGACGTGCCCGCGCGGGTCGACCTCAGCGCGGTGGGCGCGGTCGACTGGGTCCAGTGGGGACACCTCGGCGCCCGGACGACGGTGCGCAAGCGGCACGGCTCCGGCGACATCCGCGACGAGGGCGGCCGGGGCCGCCGGCAGAGCTACAGCAACAACCCCGAGGCGTACGCCTGGCGCGACGGCGCCCCGGTCGCCTCGGCGGACGGCACCATGTCCGGCGTGTACACCTGCGACCGGGGCAGCGGCTTCACGCTGGCCGTGGCCGCGGACGGCCAGCCCCGCACCGTGCACCTCTATGCCGGCCTGTGGATGGCCCGCGCCCGCCTCGACCTGCGGATCTCCGGCGGCGGGCCGGCCAGCACGGTCCGCCTGGAGGACCCGCACACCGTGCGGACCGCCGACTTCACCATCCGGTTCCGCGCCCCGGCGGGCGCGAAGCTGCTGATGAACTGGACGGTCGAGGAATCACTGGGGGACTGCGGGAACGTCAGCCTCCAGGCGGTCGCGCTGCGCTGACCGCGATCGTCCGGTGCCAGGCGGCCGCCGGGGGCAGACAACAGGTAGTGCGGCAGTGATCTCTAGTGCCCTTTAAGACTTTTATGGTGGGAGGCGTGAATTTGAAGGAGTGGGCGGCGTCCCAGGGCGCCGCGTATGTGACCGCGCGGCGGCAGTACGCGGCGGGGGACGTTGCCTGTTCCGACGTATCGGATGGGCCGGCTCATCATGGTGGCTGAACCTCTCGCCGCGGCGGCTCCCAGTGGTGGGCAGACGGTGGTGTACGCCGGGTCTCGTCGGCTGACCAGCGGTTTGGGGTGGACCGGCAGGTGGCGCGGGTGACTGTGTGGGCGACTGGACAGCAGTTGGCGGTGTCTCGGGTGGTGACCGAGGTCGGGTCCGCGCTGAACGGACATCGCAAGAAGTTCCTCGCCCTGCTGCACGACCCGACGGTGACGGCCATCGTGGTAGAGCACCGGGACAGGTCCGCTCGCTTCGGCACCGAGTTTGTCGAGGCGGCCCTGGCCGCTCAGGGCCGTCGGCTGCTCGTGGTGGACCCGGCGGAGGTGGACGACGACCTGGTGCGGGATGTCACTGAGATCCTGACCAGCCTGTGTGCCCGTATGTATGGGCGTCGGGGCGCCGCCGAGCGGGTTCGGCGGGCCGTCGCGGCGGCAGCGGGCAATGGTGATTGATGTGATGGTGGTGCAGGCGTACCGGTTCGCCCTGGACCTGACGCCGCGTCAGGAACGAGCGGTGCTGGCGCACGCGGGTGCGGGTCGGGTGGCGTACAACTGGGCGCTTGCCCGGGTGAGGGCGGTTATGCAGCAGCGTGCTGCTGAACGCTCCTACGGCATCGCGGAGTCGGGCTTGACGCCGGCGATCGGGTGGTCGTTGCCGGCGTTGCGCAGGGCGTGGAATGCGGCCAAGCCGGACGTGGCGCCGTGGTGGGCCGAGTGCTCCAAGGAGGCGTTCAACACCGGCCTCGACGCGCTGGCCCGCGGGTTGAAGAGCTGGTCCGATTCGCGTACGGGTAAGCGGGCGGGGCGGCGGGTGGGGTTTCCGCGGTTCAAGTCCCGTCGCCGCAGCACGCCGTCGGTGCGATTCACCACGGGCGCGATCCGGGTGGAGCCGGACCGCAAGCACGTCGTGCTGCCCCGGCTGGGCCGGCTCAAGCTGCACGAGTCCGCCCGCAAGCTCGCCCGCCGCCTGGAAGCGGGCACGGCCCGGATCATGTCGGCTACCGTGCGCCGTGACGCCGGGCGGTGGCATGTCGCGTTCACCGTTGAGGTCGACCGGGTCAAGCGCATACCCGCGCGTCCGCAGGGGGTGCTCGGCGTGGACGTCGGGCTGAAGCACTTGGCGGTGCTGTCCACCGGCGCACTCCTGCCCAACCCGCGCCACCTTGAGGACGCGGCCCGTCGAATGCGGCGTCTCGCCCGGCGCCTGTCACGACGTGTCGGCCCGGATCGGCGTAGCGGCCAGCAGCCCTCGAGGCGGTGGGAACGCGCGCGCAGACAGGTGGCCCGGGCGCACGCGCGGGTGGCGAACCTGCGCCGCGACGGCCTGCACAAGCTCACCACCCGCCTCGCCGGCGAGTACGGCACCATCGTGGTCGAAGACCTCAACGTGGCCGGCATGCTCCGCAACCGGCGCCTCGCTCGGCGCATCGCCGACGCCGGCTTCGGCGAGCTACGCCGGCAGCTGGCGTACAAGACCACATGGAACGGCGGCCACCTCGTGGTGGCTGACCGCTGGTATCCCTCCAGCAAGACCTGCTCGGCCTGTAGCACGGTGAAAGCCAAGCTGGCCCTGTCCGAGCGCACCTTCACCTGCATCACCTGCGGCCTGGTCCTCGACCGGGACGTCAACGCCGCACGCAACCTCGCCGCGCTCGCGCGTGAGGCGACAACCGCCGGGAGTGGCCCGGTGGCAGGACGTGGAGCCGACTGTAAGACCCGCCTCGGCGGGCCGGTGGCCGTGAAACGTCAACCCGGAACCGCACAGGTGGGTAAGGCCGGGACCGTCCCGCATGGCGGGACTGCCAATCACATGCTCACCAGAGCACACTGAAAGGTAACGGTAGCGTGGGCCCGGCGGGCCGAGCGACGATCCGGGAGGGACACCGATGCCCACGAGCGAGCAGGTGCTGGACAGCCCCGAGGGCTGGGTGGCCGAGCACATCCGGCGATACGTCGAGACCGGCGGCGCGGAGGGCCACGAGTGGCGCCCCGGCGTCTTCACCCTGCTGCTGACCACCCGTGGCCGGCGCTCCGGCAAGCTGCGCCGCACCGCCCTGATCTACGGCCGGGACGGCGACGCCTACCTCGTGGTGGCCTCGCAGGGCGGCGCGCCGCAGCACCCCGCCTGGTACCTCAATCTGCTCGCCGATCCCGAGGCGCAGGTGCAGGTCGGGCCGGACACCTTCCCGGTCCGGGCGCGCACCGCGACGGCGGAGGAGAAGCCGCGGATGTGGCGCACCATGACGGCTGCCTGGCCGGCGTACGACGAGTACCAGACGAAGACCGACCGGGAGATCCCGGTGGTGGTGCTGGAACGCCTCTGACGCCCAGGCCGGGAGGTGCGGGCGAGACCCGGACGCGGGGACAGTTTGTCCGTCGCGGCCGGCGCCGGCCGCCGTAGGTTTCCGCTGTCACCGTCCGACCATCCGCTGTGGAGGCTCGACCGATGAGCAGCAGTGCCCGCGTCGTCCGTTCCCTTCCGCCGTCCGACGGCGACGTGCTGCGGGAGATCCCGCTGCCGCCGTACGTGACCGGCGAGGACGCCCAGTTCGCGGTGCGGGCGGTGGTGGTGCACGCGCCACGGCGCTGGTCCGGCGGGACGATCTGCCGGAACGACGCGAGCCCGCACCCGTGCCGGCTGCACCGCTGGGGTCGGCAGGTGCTGGCGCTGCGCGGCCTGCCGCCCGCGGAGATCGACGCGCTCATCGAGCGCGGCGACCCCGCCGCCGAGCCGGGTCCGCCCCGGCCCGGCGCCTGAGCGGGGTCAGCAGACCGCCGGCTTCACCCAGGAGCACTCCAGGCCCTCGGGCACCCGTGGCGAGTCCGGAGCCGTCGGCACCGCCACCCGTGCCGTGGTCGTCGCCTTCGCGCTGTACGAGGCCAGCGCGATGGCGATCTGGTCCTCCAACCCCTTGACCGACGAGGTCAGGTAGTTGTTGAGCACGACGGAGAAGGCCAGCACGTGCCCGTCGGCGTCGGTGGCGTAGCCGGACAGGCTGGACGCCCCGGTCAGGCTGCCGGTCTTGGCGTGCACGTTGTTGGCGGCCGCGGTGCCGGCCATCCGGCTGCGCAGCGTGCCGCCGACGAACCGCTGCGGATTGCCGGCCACCGGCAGGGCCGCGTACCAGGTGTCGAACCAGGGTTCGGCGCGGACCGCCGAGAGCAGCGCGACGAACTGGGCGGGCGGGATCATGTTGCGCCGGGACAGCCCGGAGCCGTCGCGCTGGCGCAGCGTCCCGGTGTCCATCCCGGAGTCGCCGACGTACTCGCTGATCGCGGTCAGCCCGGCGGCCCAGGTGCCGGAGCCGGAGAGCACCCGGCCCAGCTCCTTGGTGAGCACCTCGGCGTGGCCGTTGTTGGAGAGCTTGAGGAACGGCACCATGAGGTCGGCCAGCGGCATCGAGTCGTGCCGGGCGACCGGCTGGGCGTCGTCCGGGGTGGCCTGGCCGAGGACGGTCCTGCCGAGCACCCGGACCCCGTGCCGGCGCAGCGCGGACCGGAAGACGTCCGCGGCGTACCCGGTGGGTTCCCAGACCGTCATCCAGTCGCTCTCCTCGGCCTGGCCGACCGCGATCTGGCCGGTCACCACGATGGTGTTCCCACCGTGCTCGCGCTCGAAGGAGATCGTCGTCTCGCCGGTGGCGACCGTCTGGGCCCGGTTGTCGATGCGCAGCCATTCGTTGGCCGGCGTCATGGTGACCTTCGGCCGCGCGCCGGCCTGGGCGCCCGGCGCGGCGTGCACGATCACCGTGCCGGCGTCGTAGTCGGTGTCCGGGGCGACGGTCAGCGCGGAGACCTGTGCCGCGTAGTAGTAGGACTCGTCGTCCCAGGTCCAGTCCGGGCCGAGGCGGGTCCGGTCGTAGCGGGTGTCGTCCGCGACCAGGTTGCCGGTCACCACCCGTACGCCCGCGGCGGCCACCTGGGCGGCGAGCCGGTCGTAGTCCTCGGCCAGCATGGTCGGGTCGCCCCCGCCGCGCAGGTAGAGGTTGCCGGAGAGCAGCCCGGCCCGGCGGACCCCGTCGCCGGCCACGTCGGTCGTGAAGCGGTGCCCGGGACCGAGCAGTTCCATGGCCGCCGTCGAGGTGAGCAGCTTGGTGTTCGAGGCGGGAACCAGCCGCCGGTCACCGTTGCGGTCGTAGAGGGTCTCCCCGGTGGTGGTGTCGACGACGACCACGCCCGCCTGGGCCCCGGCCAGCCGGGAGTCGGCGAGGATCGCGTCGATGGTCGCGTGCAGCCGGGTCTGCGCGGGGGTGGGCGCTTCGGCCGTGGCGGTGGACGCGCCGGCGGTGGCCGCGGTGGCGACCAGCGCCAGCACCGCGAGCGCCCGGGGGAAGAGACGACGATGCATGTGTCGATGCTGCCATGGAGCTTTCCTCCAGAGAAGACTCCACGGCGAAAGTTATTGACGAACCCGGTGGATTACCCGCCCGACCGGGGAAGAAACATTCCCGGCCGCCGTCGTCGCCCGCCCGATGTCGACTGACCCGGCTCTATTTGACGGATGCCCGGGCAGGGGGCACCGTAGGCCTTGAGGGGCGTTCGACCTGCCCTGGTTTGCACGGCGAAGCCTGATTCGCCTTCCCGGGGTCCCGACCGGCCGCGCGGGCGCCGCATCGAGCCGCCCGCGATTCCCGAAGCAGACACGAGGAGTTCCGCCATGCTGACCATGACCGACAACGCCGTCCTGGTGATCCGCGACCTCGCCAACCAGCAGGACGTCGCCGAGGAGGGCGGCCTGCGGATCGCCGCCGACACCGACGCGGGCTCGCTCTCCATCGAGCTGGTCGAGCAGCCGGCCCAGGGCGACCAGGTTATCGACGACCAGGGGGCGCGCATCTTCCTCGACGCCGACGCCGCCGAGCTGCTCAACGACACCTCCGTGGACGCCACGGTCGACGACGAGGGCGTCGTGCAGTTCGGCTTCACCGACAAGGAGTGACTCAGCCGGCGCGGCGGGTTTCCCCACCGCGCTGCGGTCGGCCGGCGCGCCCCCGCTCGGGGACGTCCTGGCCGGCCCGCCACGGCACGCCGCGCTGCTCCCGCTCCGGCCGGAGCAGCATGGCCAGCACGTGCGCCAGGTGGTGCGAGGTGCTCCAGGCGATCCAGTTCGCCGGGGAGCCGGCACCCGCGCCGCGCCGCGCCCGACGCACGATCTCGTGGTCGCCCCACGAGAAGCTCGCGCCCGCGGCCGGCCAGTGCGGGGCCGCGACGAGCGTGCGGCACAGGTCGGCGAAACGGTCGTCGCCCCGGCCGCCCCGGCGCGACCACCGGTAGACCCACCACGCCCCGCTCGCGGTGTAGCGCAGCGTCGGCAGCCGGTCGCCGGACCCGTCCGCCCCGGGCACCGCGCAGCCCACGCCGTAGTCGCCGTAACCCACCCCGAGGTCGGCCAGGCGCTGCCAGAGCTGCCAGTCGAAGCGGTCCAGGCGTACCGGCTCGTCGGTCGGGAGCCGGGTGAGCGTCGGTGGCATCCCGCCGGCCGCCACCGTCACCGAGCGCCAGGCGTGCCGCCGGGCCCACTCCACGAGCCGCCCGAGCCGGGGTTCGGCCACCCGGACGTCGGCCGGGCAGCACACGTCCCCCGCGTCGACGAGCAGGTCGCACTGCTCCGGCACCAGCCGGGCCAGCCGCCACACGCGTTCCAGCGCTGCGGTTGTCGCGTCCGCGCCGGCCCGGTCCTGCCCGGTCCGCAGCCGGACCACGGCCCGCCGCGCGTACTCCCGGGCGGCGACGCCGTGCGCCACCAACCGCCGGTCGCCCTCCGCGAGGCCGATCACCGGCACCAGGGGCACACCCCAGCGGGCCAGCTCACTCTCCGCCGATTCCGGCAGCGTCGACACGTCGACGGCGGGAAGGAGCCCGGCCGGCAGCCGGCCGAGCATGTCCACAGTGCACGGATCCACCGCGTGGACGTCGATGACCGGGGCGAGCAGCGGAACGGAGCCGTCGTCGAGATGGGCCAGCGCCTCCAGCTCACCCCGGCGACCGGCCAGCACTGGGCGGTAGACCGGTTCCGCCGCCCGACCGCCGTGGGCGGGCACCATACTTCAATGTAGCGACCCGATCGCGTTCCGCCACAGGCTTTCCGGACCCCGTCGACGATCCATCCGTCCTGGTGACGGCCGGGCGGCGCGGGTCGGGGCCGGGCGGAAGCCCACCCGCCCGGCCCCGCCCTCCGGCACTCAGTCGTCGCCGCCGGACCGGTCGCCGCCGTGGTCGTCGGACCGGTCGTCGCCGTGGTCGTCGTCCCGGTCGCGCGTCCGGCTCCCGTCGGCCGTCCGCCGCTCGACCTCGACCACGGTGCCGTCCGCGCGGTCGACCTTGATCTCGTAGGTCGTCCCGGCGCGGACGATCTTCACGCTCCACACCGGACGGGTGTGCTCGGTCTCCGCCTCGATCTCCACGATCCGGCCCCCGCCGAGCAGGGCCAGGGCGGTCCGGCCGGCCTGCCGCCGGTCCACCGCCCCACGCGGCGCCGGGTCCGGGGCGCCGCGCGTGGGGGCCGTGCCGGCGGTCGCGGAGTCGTCCGCTCCGGGGTTGTCGTCGGCCGTCCCGGGGTTGTCGTCGGTGGTGCCGGGGTTGTCGTCGGCGGTGCCGCCGGCCGGGTCGGTGACGTCGGCGGTCACGGCGGCCGGCGCGGTGGCCGGACCCGACCCGTCGGCCGTGGTCACGCCGATCGCCGCGCCGGTGACCGCCAGCACCGCGGCCCCGCCGACCGCCGCCAGGACCAGGGAAGTTCGTCGCATCGTCTCCACCTCTCCTCGTTGTCCGCCGAGGATCGGTCCGCGACGGCTAGCGCCGCGCTACCGGAGGTCCAACGCCCGGTTAAGGCCGCGCCGGCCCCAGCCGGAGCGTCACCACGGCTCCGCCGCCGGGTCCGCCGCCCAGCTCCAGCCGGCCGCCGCTGGTCCGGGCGGCCCGGTCGGCGATGTCCAGGCCCAGACCGGTCGACCCGGCCCGGCTGGCGCCCCGCCGGGCCGACCCGGCCGGCAGACCCGGGCCGGCGTCCGCCACGGTCAGCGCCACCCGCCCGGCGTCCCGACCGAGCCGGACGGTGAAGGGCGTGCCGTCCGGCGTGTGCGCGAACACGTTGCCCAGCAGCGCGTCCACGGCGGCGGCCAGCTCGTCACCGGCCACCCGTACCGGCAGCGGCCCGGGTGCGAGGTCGAGCGTCACGGTCCGCCCGGTGTCCTCGGCGAGCACCGACCAGAACGCCACCCGCTCGGCGACGACCGCGGCGGCGTCGCAACCGCCGCCCCCGGCCGGCGTACTGCGCCAGCGGGCCTGCCGGATCACGCCGGTCACCGCTCGTTCCAGGCCGTCCACGGCGCTGGTCAGCCGGGCCGCGTCGTCCGGGCCGCGCAGCGACTCGGCCTCCAGGCGCAGCACGGTCAGCGGGGTGCGCAGCCGGTGCGACAGGTCGGCCACCTGCTCGCGCTCCTCGCGCAGCAGCACCTGGATCCGCGCGGCCAGGTGGTTCAAAGCGCCCGCGACCTCCCGCAGCTCGGCCGGCCCGGCCGGCTCGACCCGGGCGTCCAGCTCGGCGTTGGCGAGCCGGTGGGAGACCGCGCCCAGGTCGGCGATCGGCCGGACCAGGGTGCCGGCCAGCCGATCGGCGACGGCCAGCCCCACCAGCACCAGGAGCGCGCCCAGCAGCGCCAGCACGAGCCAGGCCCGGGCCACCCCGGCGGTCAGCTCGGCGCGGGGGACCACCGTGCGGATCACCGCTGTCCCGTCCGGCCGGCCCTGGACCGCGATGACCACCTCCCGGCCGGCGGCGGACTCGACGGTCAGGCTCTGCCCCCGCGCGGCGAGGGCCACCGCCGGGGTACGCGGCACCCGCGCGCCGAGCACGGTGCCGTCGGGCAGGAACACGCTCACCTCGCGCCCGGAGTCGGCGGCGAGATGGTCGACGGTCAGCCGGACGGTGTCCGGGTCGGCCGTGCCGACCACCGCCACCAGGCCCTGCGCGTCGGCGGCGGCCCGGACGGTCGCCCGGTCCGCGGCGACGGTGCGCACCAGCACGGCCAGCGGCACCAGGAACGCGACCATGACGAGCACCCCGACGGCGGCGACCAGCAGCGCGAGCCGGCCCCTCACCGGCTGCTCCCCGGCCCGTCCAGCCGCACCCCGACGCCCCGGACGGTGTGCAGGTAGCGCGGTTCCTGGGCGCTCTCGCCGAGCTTGCGCCGCAGCCAGGACAGGTGCACGTCGACGGTCTTGTCGGCCCCGCCGTACGGGATCCGCCAGACCTCGGTGAGCAGCTCGCGCTTGGTGACCACCTGTCCGGGCCGGCCGGCGAGGTGGTGCAGCAGGTCGAACTCGCGGGGCGTCAACTCGACCGGCGTCCCGTCCAGGGTGACCTGCCGGGCCCGCGGGTCGATCCGCAGCCCACCGACCACGAGCACCGGGTCCGTCCCGGCGTCGGCGGTCGAGCGGCGCAGCACGGCCCGCACCCGGGCGTCGAGCTGGGCCGCGGTGAAGGGCTTCACCAGGTAGTCGTCGGCGCCCGCGTCGAGCATCCGGACGATCTCGGCCTCGTCGTCGCGGGCGGTCGCCACGATGACCGGCACCGCGCTGACCGCGCGCAGCATCCGCAGCAGCTCGCCGCCGTCCAGATCGGGCAGTCCCAGATCGAGCACGACGAGGTCGGGCCGGTCGTCCAGCGCGTCGCGCAGCCCGTCCAGCGCGGTCGAGGCGGCGGCGACCGCGTGCCCGCGCTCGCGCAGGGCCCGGAGCAGCGTGCCGCGGATGGTCAGGTCGTCCTCGATGAGCAGCAGCCGGGCCACGGTTGGCAGGCTAGCCGCTCCGGCCGCCCGGACCCGCCCTCGTTAACCCCGCTTTAGCGTTCCCCGAAGCCCCGCACAACCCGGGATCGGGGAGACTCGGGGCATGGGCCGTCGTCCGATCCTCGCCGTCGCCGGGTGGCTGGCCACCACCGCCGCCGCCACGCTCGTCGGGATGGCCGCGGTCCAACTGGTCGGCAGCGGCATCACCGGCACCCCGGGAGGCGTACGCGACCCGCGGGAGGTTGCCCGTGCGCTCGCCTCGCCCGCGCCGGTGGCCACGACGCCGGGCACGGGCCCCACGGCGGGCGCGACGCCGACGGCCACTGCGGCGAGCCGCCCGCCGGCCACGAGCGGAACCGCGCGCACCTTCCGCACCGCCGGAGGGACAGCGCTCGCCGAGTGCGTGCCGGACGGGGTACGGCTGGTGTCCTGGTCCCCGGCGCAGGGCTACCGGGTGAAGGACTTCGACCGGGGGCCGGACGACCGTGTCGAGGTGCGCTTCGTCGGCCCCGACGGGGAGCACGAACTGCGCCTGCGCTGCCGTGGCTCCGAGCCGGTCGCCACCCCGGACGACTGATGTTTTCCCAGCTCAGGGGGGTTAACTGTCCTTGATCGGACAGCACCGTCGCTGGTTGGTGGACGGTGGGCCGACATAGCTTCGGGAGCATGCCGCCGCCGCACCGGCGGCAGGAAGGACCCCCATGTCCAGCTCCAGATCGAGGCGGGGCCCGGCCGGCCAGCCCGCCGCCGACATGGCGGAGATCGCCCGTGCCGACAGCGAGATCAACTCCTGCACACCGGTCGGTCTGCCGGCCACCGCCCGCGTGCTGTTCGCCGTGATCGACGCGAACGGCACCCTGATCCGGGGGCTCGGCGCCACGTCGGCCACCCGGTTGGCCACCGGGATGTACCAGGTCGGCTTCGACCAGGACGTCGCCGGCGCCGCGTACATCGGCACGGTGGGTCTGATCGCCCCGGGCGGGCTGGCCCCGCAGGGGGCGATCACCGTGGCGCCCCGAACCGGCATCCCCAACGCGGTCTTCGTCGAGACGTACGCCGCGAGCGGCCACACCGACCGCCCGTTCCACCTGGCCGTGCTCGCCTGACCCACCGCAGGCCGCCGATCTGTGGCAGCATCGCGCGGTGCGTCCCCACCGCCTGTTCGCCGCGGCCGCCATCCTGCTGGCCCTCGCCCACCTGGTCGGGCGCTGGTACGCCCAGCCGCTGCTCCCGGCCGCGCAGGCCCTCGCCTGGTGCGCCGCGGCCGGCGCCGCCCTCACCGCGCCCGAGCTTCCGCCGCGCGCCCGGTACGGGCTGGCCGTCGCGGCAGCCGCCCTCGCGATCGCGGCCGTGCCGCTGCACGGGGAGCCGACGTTCGGGTGGACCATGGCGCCACCGGTCGAGCCGGGGTGGATCCCGGTGCAGGCCGTGCGGGGCGTGGCCGGGATCGGGCTCGCGATGGCGGTGTCCGCCCTGCCGAGGCGGGCGCCGGACCGCCGCCGCACGGCGGCGGCCGTGGTGCTGGTGGTGCTGGCCGGCCTGCTGGCTGCGGCCCGGGACTCGGCGGTCCTCCTGCCCCCGTACGTGCTGGCGCCCGACCCGGTCGACGTGCTGCCGTCGTACCTCGTGCTGGTGGTCCTGGCCGTCGTGGCGCTGGTCCGGTCGGGGTCGGTGCCGGTGACCCTGGGCCTGGGCCTGGCGGCGGTGGCCGCGCTCGGCGTCTCGCCGGCGGCCGTGGCCTGGGGCGGCGAATCCGGCCCGGGGCTGACCTTCCACAGCGCGGCGGCGTACCAGGTCCGGATGACCGGCGGTGGGATCTGGGCGAACCTGCTGGGGTTCGTCGCGGCGGTGCTCGTGCTGGCCGGATGCCGCTGGACCGAACTGACGCGCACACGAGCGCACGGCGCCGCCCGACCTGGGTCGTAACGTCGCCGCGCTCTGGCCGTCTCCCACCACCGCAGCCGTACGGCGGTACGAAAGCGGGGACCTGGCTCGACCGGCCGGGCGTGCACCGGTCTTGTGAGCGCAGATGCCCGTCCAGAGGGGATCCAAACCCCGCACGGGTGGGGAATTCCACCATTTGCGAGTCCCGGCGTGAGCGGCGCGGGGACCGGGTATGAGCGGGCCATGGAGCATTTCACGATCGCGACAGTCGCCGAGAAGAGCCCCGACTTCCGCCGCGTGCTGTGGACCGGCCAGCACACCCAGTTGGTGATCATGACGATCCCGGCGGGCGGGGAGATCGGCGAGGAGGTCCACGAGGGCATCGACCAGATCCTGACCTTCGTCAGCGGCACGGGCGAGGCGCGGGTGGCCGGGGAGAAGAAGGAGGTCGTGGCGGGCGACCTGGTGGTCGTGCCGGCCGGCACGAAGCACAACTTCGTCAACACCGGCCCCAACCCGCTGGTGCTGTACACGGTGTACGGGCCGCCGGAGCACGCCGACGGGGCGGTGCACCGGACCAAGGAGGAGGCCGACGCGGCCGAGGAGGCCGGGGAGGACGAGCCGCCCACCTCCTGACGCACACCCGCTCCCCGCGCTCCACCACCGTGTCGTGGTGGAGCGCGACGGCGTGAGCTGCAACATTCCTGCACGTCGCAGCCATTGACGTCGATCTCTGCACGAGCCTAGCCTGCTGGTACGGGAAAGCCCTTTCCTGGGCCTCGTCACCCCGTTACCGGAGTCCGGGCCTCCGGCGGGGCGCACCGACCGTCGCGACCGCGGCCAGGCGTCGGCCCTCCAGCCGTGGCGGTCCACCACCACGTGCCTCAAGGAGGACCACCGTGCAGACCTCACGTGCCAGGCTCCGACGCCCGCTGCTGCTCGCGGCGTGCGCCGGAGCCACCGTTGCGGCGCTCGCCGCCGGGACGGTGACGTCGGCCTTCGCCGCCACCGTCTTCTCCGACACCTTCTCCGACGGCGACGCCGCCGGCTGGTCCAAGTCCGGCGGGACCTGGGCGGTCGCCGACGGCGCGTTCACCCAGTCCAGCACGTCCAGCGAGTTGGCCCGCCAGTTCGCCGGCCAGACCGCCTGGACCGACTACCAGGTGCAGGCCCGGGTGCGGCCCACCGGATTCGGTTCGTCCGGCGCCCTGGTCGGGATCGCGGCCCGGGCCAGCAGCAGCACGAAGATGTACCGGCTGGCGCTGCTCGGCTCGGGCCGCGCCGAACTCCAGGCCGTCAACGGCAGCCAGATCACCTCGCTCGGCTCTGCGGCGGTCGGCGCGGCCACCGGCACCTGGTACACGCTGAGGATCGAGGCCAGCGGCAGCACCATCCGCGCCTACGTCAACGGCGCCCAGGTCGGCGGTGGCAGCAACAGCCTCGTGGGCGCCGGCCGGATCGGGCTGGTCACCGCCTACGCGGCCGGCAGCTTCGACGACGTCGCCGTGGACTCCTCGGTCAGCACCCCGACCACGCCGCCGACCAGCACCCCGCCGGGCTCGCCCACCCCGACCCCCACCGGCACCGCGCCGCCGCCGGCCTCGTGGCCCACGCCCACCGCCAGCGTCAAGGTGGACGCCACCATCGGAGTCTCCGGCACCTTCGACGGCGCGATGAAGCGCTACTACGGCATCGGCGACGGCGGCCAGTCGGAGAGCCAGGACCCGATGTTCGAACTGGCCGCCGGCGCCACCCTGCGCAACGTGATCATCGGTGCGCCGGCCGGCGACGGCGTGCACTGCGAGGGCGACTGCACACTGCTCAACGTCTGGTGGGAGGACGTCGGCGAGGACGCCGCCACCTTCCGCGGCGGCACCACCTACACGGTCGACGGCGGGGGCGCCCGGTCGGCCAGCGACAAGGTGTTCCAGCACAACGGCCCCGGCACCGTCCACATCCGCAACTTCCGGGTGGAGAGTTCCGGCAAGCTCTACCGGGCCTGCGGCAACTGCTCCACCTCCTACCAGCGCCACGTGGTGATGGACAACGTCACCGCCACCGGCACCAAGGTGCTGGCCGGCATCAACACCAACTGGGGCGACACGGCCCGGTTCAGCCGGATCACCATCCTCAACGACCCGAACCGGTCCACCCGGATCTGCGTCAAGTACCAGGGCGTGCCGAAGGGCAGCGAGCCGAAGGAGATCGGCGAGGGCGCCGACGGGGTGAACTGCCTCTACTCCGCCTCCGACATCACCTACCGGTAGGGCGGTCCGGCGCGGGCGCCCCGCCGCCGGGGCGCCCGCGTCACACCGTCGGCACGCCCGAGACGTCCACCGTCTCCGGGTACTTGATGCCGGCGCCGGTGTTCAACACCACCACCCGCTCGCCGGGGCGGATCCAGCCCCCGGCCCGCAGTTGCCGGGCGGCGGTCAGGCAGGCCGCGCCCTCCGGGCAGAGCAGCAGCCCCTCCCGGGCGGCGAAGTCGCGCAGGTCGGCGAGGATCTCCGCGTCGTCCACGGCGATCGCGGTGCCGCTGCTCTCCCGCAGCGCGGCCAGGATCAGCTCGTCGCCGAGCGGGGCCGGCACGGTGATGCCGAACGCCAGGGTGTGCGCGTCCGCCCACGGGGTGGCCCGGGGCTCGCCGGCCGCGAACGCCCGGACGATCGGGGCGCAGCCGGTGGACTGTACGGCGACCAGGCGGGGCAGCCGGTCCTCCACCCACCCCAGCTCCCGCAGCTCGTGCAGCGCCTTGTGGATGCCGATCAGCCCGACGCCGCCCCCGGTCGGATAGATGATCACATCGGGCACCTGCCAGCCGAGCTGCTCGACGATCTCGTACCCCATGGTCTTCTTGCCCTCGAGGCGGTACGGCTCGCGCAGCGTGCCGGCGTCGAAGATCCGCCCGCCCGACTCGGCGACCAGGCTGGCCACCCACCGGCCGGCGTCGCCGATCAGGCCGTCCACGAGCCGCAGGTCCGCCCCGGCGGCGACGCACTCCCGCCGGCAGATGGTGGGCGCGTCGAGCGGCATGGCGATGGTCGCGTCCATCCCGGCCCGGGCCGCGTACGTCGCCCAGGCCGCCCCGGCGTTGCCGTTGGTCGGCATGGCGATCCGCTCGACGCCCAGCTCACGGGCCCGGCTCACCCCGACCGCCGCGCCCCGGGCCTTGAACGAACCGGTCGGGGTCAGTCCCTCGTCCTTCACGATCAGGTCCGGGATCCCGATCTCGTGCCCGTACGCCGGCGCGCGCAGCAGCGGCGTCCAGCCCTCGCCCAGCGTGGTGACGAAGCGGGGATCGGCCACCGGCAGCAGCTCCCGGTAACGCCACAGGTCGGCCGGGCGCAGCCCGAACTGCTCCGGGGTGACCGCCGCGGCCACGGCGGCCAGGTCGTAGCGGGCCAGCAGCGGGGAACCGCATCCGCACAGGTTCTGCAGCTCGTCGGCCGGATGCCGCTCGCCGCAGCGCGGGCACTCCAGGTGCGTCAGGTGCACGAGGCTCCTCAGCTCGGGTCGAGGCTCAGCCAGTGCCGGCTGCGCCGACCCGGCTCGTAGGGGGAGTCGAGGCGCTTGGCCACCACACCCGGGAGCCCCTGTTCGCGGGCGGTCCGCAGGGCGTCCGCGCCGACCCCCGGGAACCACGGCGGAGTCTGCCAGTGCGGGCCGGTCAGCGCCAGACCGTCGAGCAGTTCCCGGCGCTGCGCGTACGGCACGTCGAGGCTGGTCACGCCCTCCAGCCAGAGCAGGTCGACGGCGAGGAACTGCCCGTCGCGCTTCGTCGGCGGCTTCACCCGCCCGCCGGGGTCGATCCGGACCAGCACGCCGTCCAGCACCGCCTCGACCGGGGCCAGCTCCTCGGCCATCGCCCGCAGCCACGGGTACGCCCCGGTGACCTCCTCGTCGGAGGAGTCGAGCAGCCGGAGCCGGCCGCCGGAGACGTACGCCATCGCCCGCACCCCGTCCCAGCGCAGCTCGTACCCCCAGGCGGCCTCGTCCTTCGGCAGCCCCCTGCCGGCGGTGGTGTGCATCGGCCGGACCAGCTCGGGCATCGGGGTCCAGCCCTCCGGGGCCGGGTCGGTGCGGCGGACCATCCAGTCCCGGCCCCGGCCGCCGGTGGCGAAGAGGACGTACCGCCCCTTCGTCCGCCGGCCGTCCAGGACCACGATCACCTCGTCGTCACGCCACTTCTCCACGCGGTAGGTGCCGGTGTCGTGGACGGTCATCCTGCCGCCGCCGTACTCGCCGGCCGGGATCTCACCGTGGAAGGTGAGGTACTCCATCGGGTGGTCCTCGGTGTGCACGGCGAGGTGGTTGCGGCCCGGGTCGCGGGGCAGCCCGCGCGGCACCGCCCAGGAGGCCAGCACGCCGTCGTGCTCCAGCCGCAGGTCCCAGTGCAGGCTCCGGGCGTGGTGCTGCTGGATGACGAAGCGGGGCTTGCGCCGCGCGGCCCGCTTCCGCTCCGGGGTCTCCTCCGGCACCGGCTCCGGGGTACGCGCCGCGTCCCGTTTCCGCCGGTACTCCTCCAGCCGGTCAGCCACCCCCGCATTCTCCGGCAGGTTCGGCCCTGTCGCCCGGTTCCTGCCTCTTCCGTCCCGTTCGGCCGCCGCTCGGCGGGTCGCCGGCATGGCGGCGGCGATCACGGGTAGAAGCGTCCGTATGGACCTCGACCAGCCCACCGTCCCGCTCACCGGCGACGTCCGGATGCCGCTGCTCGGCTTCGGCACCTGGCAGGCCACCGGCAACGCCGGGTACGACGCCGTGCTCGCCGCCCTCGACGCCGGCTACCGGCACATCGACACCGCCACGATGTACGGCAACGAGAAGGAGGTCGGCCGGGCCATCGCGGAGAGCGGGCTGCGCCGCGAGGACCTCTTCATCACCACGAAGCTGCCGCCGGACCGGGTGGGCCGGGAGCGGCAGACCATCGAGGCGAGCCTGGCCGCCCTGGACACCGACCACGTCGACCTGTGGCTGATCCACTGGCCGCCGTCCTCGCCCGGCGACAGCATCCCGGTCTGGCGCGAGATGCTCGCGGCCCGGGACGCGAACCTGGCCCGGGCCGTCGGGGTGAGCAACTACAGCATCAGCCAGATCGACGAGCTCATCCAGGCCACCGAGGAGACCCCCGCGGTCAACCAGATCCGCTGGAGCCCCTCCCTGTACGACCGGCAGGTGCACGCGGCCCACCGGGACCGCGGGGTGGTGCTGGAGGGCTACAGCCCGTTCAAGACCAGCGACCTCTCCGACCCGGTGCTGGTCCGGATCGCCCAGGCGCACGACGTCTCGCCGGCCCAGGTGGTGCTGCGCTGGCACATCGACCACGAGATCGTGGTCATCCCGAAGTCGGTCACCCCCGACCGGATCCGGGCCAACGCCGACGTGTTCCGGTTCTCGCTCACCGCCGAGGAGATGCGCGACATCGACGCCCTCGGCGGGTCGGCGTGAGACGGGGCGCGGCCCGTGCGGACCGCGCCCCGGGATCAGGTGGGTGTCACGCCCTGGTGCAGGTGCTGCCGTTGAGGGTGAAGCTGCTCGGCGTGGAGAACCCGCCGCTCAGCGTCGCCTGGTAGCCGAAGCTGGTCGAGGCCCCCGGTGCCAGCGTGCCGTTGTAGCTCAGGTTCCGCGCGGTCACCGCGGACCCGCTCTGCGTCACGGTGGCGTTCCACGAGCCGGTGATGGTCTGCCCCGAGGGCAGGTTGTAGTTCAACGTCCAGCCGTTGACGGTGCTGGAGCCGGTGTTGGTGACCGTCACGTCGGCCGTGAAGCCGTTGTTCCACACGTTGGTGGCGTACCGCACCGAGCAGGCGGCGTTGCCGGGCGGCGGCGGGGTGGTGGCCGGCGGCGTGGTCGGCGTGCCGCCGCCGGTGTTGACGCTCTGCGAGAAGGAGTTGACCGCCAGGCCGACGCCGCCCTGCCACGGCTCGAAGCCGGCCTGGATGCTGGTCAGGTACCAGTCGCTGGTGATCGCGCCGCGGTTCTTCGTGTCGTTGATGAACGCCATGGCGTCGAAGCTCAGGCTCGTGATGGGGGACGGCGCCACGTACGAGATGACGTTGTTCGAGCCGTTGCTGCCCCGCCAGACCTCCCAGGTCCGGCCGGCGATGCTGGCGTTGCCGACCACGGAGCCGATCGGCTGGATCGGGCCCTGCCGGTTGAACCAGATCATGATCTCCATCTGGCTGACCCCGTCCTTCTTCGGCGTCGGGTCCAGCCAGATGTCGTAGGCGGCGTCGTAGACCGCGCCGCTGACGTAGTTGTAGCTGATGCTGCTCGGCGCGCTGCTGATGTTCTTCACCTGCAGCGGCAGGTTGGTGCCGGGCGAGCAGTTGGTGTAGTGGCAGCCCACGAAGATCGACGGGTACGACACCGGAGCGCCGCTGGTGTTCCCCGTTCCGTCCTGCCGGGTGATGGAGAAGCCGGTGGAGGTCACGTTGATGCACTGCTGCGCGCTGGTGCCCCAGCGGTTGTTCTGCACGACGTACTTTCCGCCGATGGTGGTCGAACCGTACTGGTCGCAGATCTGGGTGTCGGCGGAGGCGGTGCCGCCGAGCGCGACGGCGACGATCGAGCCGGCGGCCAGCAGGCCGGCCGCGGCGAGGGCCCTCAGTGGACGCTTCATGATGCTCCGATTCGTGTCGGTGGGCGGTGCCGGGAGCGCTCCCACGCTTCGCCCACACATTTACATGTCTGAAACTCCGGCGCAACCGTTCGGGCCGAGTTGATCACCTTGGACACGGTCTGTCATGGGGCGGTAGCTGGGTGCTGTCGGGTCCGGCGGCCGGGTCCCCCGGTCGGGGCGGGATTCCCGCCGGTGGGAGGGCTCCCGGCCGCTGACCGGGCGTCCACGCCGGGGCCGATGGGCACTTCCGCCGCTTGGTTGCGGCGAGTAATGTCTTGCCTCCAACGCGTTCCGAACCCCTCCGGAGGCGTACCCCACGATGGGTGGTTCCCCCCTGCGCATCCTCGTCGTCGGCGCGGGCATCGCCGGTCTCGCCGTGGCCCGTGCGCTGCGCCTCGCGGGATTCCGCCCCGACGTGACCGAGAAGCTCCCGCCGAGCGAGCGCGCCGACATCGGCCTCTACCTCCCGGGCAACGCGGCCCGGGCGCTGCGCCGACTCGGCCTCGACGGCCCGGTACGCCCCCTCGGCGCGGTCATCCACCGGCAGCGCTTCCTGGACGCCACCGGCGCGCCGCTCTGCGAGGTCGACCTCGACGCGCTCTGGGCCGGGGTGGGGGAGTGCCGCGCGCTGCCCCGCGCCGAGCTGCACCGGGTGCTGCTCACCGGCGCCGGCGGCGCCGTCCGGCACGGGGCCGAGGTCAGCACCGTCGACCCGCTCCCCGGCGGCGTCGCGGTCGGGTTCACCGACGGCACCAGCGGCGAGTACGACCTGGTCATCGGCGCCGACGGGCCCCGCTCGGCGGTGCGCACCCTGGCCGCGCTGGGCGGCCCGCCCCGCCCCGCCGGCCAGGTGGTCTACCGCAGCGTGGTGCGCGGCGGTCCCCGGGTCGCCGACTGGACCGCTCTGCTCGGCCAGCGCGCCGGCTTCCTGGTGGTGCCGCTCGGCGCCGGCCGGCTGCACTGCTACGCCGACGAGGCCGGCACCAGCCTGCCGGCCGACCCGCGCGCCCGGCTGCACGAGCTGTTCGACGACTACGGCGGCCCGGTGCCCGAGGTGCTCGCGGCCCTGGAGACCGTGGACGTGGAGCTCACCGAGGAGGTCGAGCTGGGGCGCTGGTTCCACGGCCGGGTGCTGCTCGTCGGTGACGCGGCTCACGCCACCGCGCCGTCGCTCTCCCAGGGCGCCGCCATGGCGCTGGAGGACGCCGTGGTGCTCGCCGAGTCGCTGAGGGCCGCCGGCAGCGTCGACGCCGCCCTGCTCGCGTACGAGAGTCGCCGCCGCCCGCGTACCCGCTGGGTGCGGGACCGGACCCGGGACCGCAACCGCACCCGCGACGTGCCGCCGGCGCTGCGCGACCCCTTGCTGCGCGGACGCGGCGGACGGATCTTCCAGGAGCACTACCGGCTGCTGACCGGCCCGCTCTAGAAGGGGCGGTGATCGTAGCCGCCACCCCACGAAGCGGGGCCACCTACCGGGGACTATCCTCCTTGCGGATGACGGCTGCGCAGATCAAGAGCGCGCCGAGCGGGACAACCCAGAACCGGAGGCCACTCGTGACCACCGTCGCACCCAAGCCGGTCGTGACCCGGCCCTGGCCGGTCCGCGAGCCGGTCAAGGGGTCGGCAATCGCGCGGCTGCTGCGCACCACGGACGCGAAGCAGATCGGGATCATGTACATGGTCACCGCGTTCGCGTTCTTCATGATCGGTGGGCTGATGGCCCTGATCATGCGCACCGAGCTGGCGCGGCCGGGCCTGCAGTTCCTGTCGCCCGAGCAGTACAACCAGCTCTTCACCATGCACGGCACGATCATGCTGCTGTTCTTCGCGACGCCGATCGTGTTCGCCTTCGCGAACTACGTGGTGCCGCTGCAGATCGGCGCGCCCGACGTGTCGTTCCCCCGCCTGAACGCCTTCGCCTACTGGCTGTACCTGTTCGGTGGCACCATGGCCACCGCCGGTTTCATCGCCCCGGGCGGCGCGGCCGACTTCGGCTGGACGGCCTACACGCCGCTGAGCACGGCCGAGCACTCGCCGGGCGTCGGCGCGAACATGTGGGTGGTGGGCCTGGCCATCTCCGGTCTGGGCACCATCCTCGGCGCGGTCAACCTGATCACCACGATCCTGACCCTGCGCGCCCCCGGCATGACCATGTTCCGGATGCCGATCTTCACCTGGAACATGCTGGTCACCAGCCTGCTGGCGATCCTCGTCTTCCCGCTGCTGGCCGCCGCGCTCTTCGCGCTCGCCGCGGACCGCCTGATCGGCGCGCACGTGTACGACCCCGCCACCGGCGGCCCGATGCTCTGGCAGCACCTGTTCTGGTTCTTCGGGCACCCCGAGGTCTACATCATCGCGCTGCCGTTCTTCGGCATCATCACCGAGATCATCCCGGTCTTCTCCCGGAAGCCGATCTTCGGTTACAAGGGCCTGGTCGCCGCGACCATCGCCATCGCCGCCCTGTCGATGAGCGTGTGGGCGCACCACATGTTCGCCACCGGCCAGGTGCTGCTGCCGTTCTTCAGCTTCCTGAGCTACCTGATCGCCGTGCCGACCGGCATGAAGTTCTTCAACTGGATCGGCACCATGTGGCGGGGCCAGATCACCTTCGAGACGCCGATGCTCTTCGCGATCGGCTTCCTGGTGACCTTCCTCTTCGGTGGTCTCACCGGTGTGCTGCTGGCCAGCCCGCCGCTCGACTTCCACCTGCACGACTCGTACTTCGTGGTCGCGCACTTCCACTACGTGCTCTTCGGCACCATCGTGTTCGCCGTGTTCGGCGGCATCTACTTCTGGTTCCCGAAGATGTTCGGCCGGATGCTCGACGAGCGGCTCGGCAAGATCCACTTCTGGCTGACCATGATCGGGTTCCACACCACGTTCCTGGTGCAGCACTGGCTCGGCGCCGAGGGCATGCCCCGCCGCTACGCCGACTACCTGCCCGGTGACGGCTTCACGTTCCTGAACACGCTGTCCACCATCGGCGCCTTCATCACCGGTATCTCGACCCTGCCGTTCATCTGGAACTGCTGGAAGTCGTACAAGACCGGTCCGGTGGTCGAGGTCGACGACCCGTGGGGCCACGGCAACTCGCTCGAGTGGGCCACCAGCTCGCCGCCGCCGCTGCGGAACTTCGACCGCATGCCGCGGATCCGCTCCGAGCGGCCCGCCTTCGACGCCAAGTTCCCGGAGCTGGCCGCCGGCCACTCCCTGGCCGGCCCGCCCGAGGGTGGCGCCAAGCCGCTGACCAGCGAGTCCGACGGTGGCGCCAGCTACCAGGAGGACACCGAGGGCCGGCTCGACAAGAGCTGACCCGGACCGACACAGCGACGGGCGCCGCACCCCACCGGGGTGCGGCGCCCGTCGCCTTCGCCTTCCCACCCGTCCCCTTGCCCAGCCCTCGCCACCCACCCCCGGCCGATTGATCATGAGGTTGGCGGCGGTTTCGGAGATCCACATCGCCGCTGACCTCATGATCACCCGGAGTGGGCGGGGGCCCAGGGGGTGGGGCGGGAGGTTATTGGGTGGCGGGGGCCAGCTCCGGAGTGGTGGGGGTGGTGGTTGCTTCGCGGCGGTGGCGGAGCTCGATCGGGAGGACGGCCAGGGCGACCAGCACGCCGATCGCCCCGGTGACCGCGAACCCCCAGGCCGGGGCCGAGGCGTCGATCACCGCGCCGGCCAGCGGCGCGCCGAGCGCGATGCCGACCGTGACGGCCGAGCCGTGCAGGCCCATGGCCTCGCCGCGGACGCCGGCCGGGGCGAGCCGGCTCACCGCGTCCGAGGTCGAGGCGATGGAGGGCGCGCAGAGCGCGCCGGCCGGGACGAGCGCCAGGCAGAGCAGCCACCAGTGCGCCCCGCCCAGCCCGACCGGGATGGTGGTCAGGCTCAGCGCCGCCACCAGGGCCAGCGGGGAGAGCGAGCGGGTGACCGCCCCGTACGCGAAGCCGCCCACCAGCGAGGCGACCGCCCACATGGCCAGGACGGCGCCCGTCCAGCCGACCTCGCCGCCCTCGCGCAGCACGGCGACCACCGCGACGTCGGTGCCACCGAGCACCAGGGTGGCGGCCAGGCTGACCGCCAGCACGGCGAGCAGCCGGGGGGTGACCCACTCCCGGCGGGGCACCTTGCGGGCCGGGCCGGCCGGCTCGTCGGCGGCGCGGGTGGGCGGGTCGAGCAGCCAGAAACAGATGCCGGAGGCGACGATCCCGGCGCCGACCGCCCACATGGTGAGCCGGGGCGACACGGCGGCGGCCATGGCCACGGCCAGCGCCGGGCCGACCATGAACGAGAGCTCCACCGACATCGAGTCGAGGGCGTACGCGGGGCGGCGCCGCTCGGCGGGCACCAGCGCGGCGACCGACTGGCGGACCACCGAGAACACCGGCAGCGCGAACAGCCCGGCCAGGAACGCGGTGGGCAGCAGCACCGGGTACGACAGGGTCGGCGCGGTGGCCCAGAAGAGGCCCTCGGCGATCGTGGTGAGCAGCAGCACCGGGCGCAGGCCGCGCCGGTCGACCAGCCGGCCGAGCAGCGGGGAGCCGAGCGCGGCCCCGACGGTGGAGGCGGCACCGACCAGCCCGGCCGCGCCGTAGCCGCGACCGAGGTCGAGCACGACGTGGAAGGTGAGCGTCACGCCGGTCGCGGTGAGCGGGATGCGCGCCAGCACCGAGATCAGCAGCAACGACCGGAGACCGGGCAGGGCGAGTGCCTCCCGGTAAGGCTTCAAGTTCACGACGGTCCGTACCTCCGGCCGCCAATCCTCGACCGGGGGTACGACAGCCGCAACCAATTACCTGCTCAAGCGGCCCTGATCACAGGCTCGCCGACCGTGGTGACCCCGGCGCCGTCGAGGGCCCGCAGCGCCACGTCCAGCGTGTCGGCCGCGACGGCCGCGGTCAGGTCCAGCAGCACGGTGGTCGCGAAGCCCTCCCGCGCCGCGTCGAGAGCGGTGGCCCGGACGCAGTGGTCGGTGGCGATGCCGACCACGTCGACCCGGTCGACGTCGTGCCGGCGCAGCCAGTCGGCCAGGCACTCGCCGTCGTCGGCGTGCCCCTCGAAACCGGAGTACGCGGCCGCGTGCTCGCCCTTGTGGAAGATCGCCTCCACCCGGTCGGTCGCCAGGTCCGGATGGAACTCGGAGCCGGCGGTGCCCACCACGCAGTGCCGGGGCCAGGAATCGACGTAGTCCGGCGGGTCGCCGAAGTGGGCGCCCGGGTCGATGTGGAAGTCCTTCGTCGCGACCACGTGGTCCCAGCGCCCCGGCTCGGCGGCGAGCAGCCGGGTGATGCCGGCGGCGACACCCGCCCCGCCGGTCACGGCCAGGGAGCCGCCCTCGCAGAAGTCGTTCTGCACATCCACGATGATCAAGGCGTTCGCCATCTCGGTCCTCTCAGCTCGCGGGTACGACGGTCACCGGGACGGCCGGGTCGCCGCCGGAGAGCTTGAGCCCCTCCCACGGGATGGAGATCAGGCACTCCCGCAGGTGCTCCCGTGACTCGTCGAGGGTGGGCAGCGCCACCGGCTCGCCCTCGACGACGAACGAGCGCTGGAGCAGCCGGTCGTTGGGCTGCCGGTCCGGCACGCCCTGCGGCACGATGACCTCCTCGGTGGCGGTGCCGGTCGGCTTGTGCCGGCGGACGGCCACCTTCCGGCCGCCGATGGTGGCCTTGTGCTCGGAGCGCTTGACCACCGGACGCCCCTCCACCTCGACAAGTTTGTACACCAGGCCGGCGGTGGGTGCGCCCGAGCCGGTCACCACGGCGGTGCCCGCGCCGTACATGTCGACCGGCTCGGCGGCCAGGGAGGCGATGGCGTACTCGTCGAGGTCGCCGGAGACGATGATCTTCGTTTCGGTGGCGCCGAGCGAGTCGAGCAGTTCGCGGGACTGCTGGGCGATGACCGCCAGGTCGCCCGAGTCGATCCGGACCGCGCGCAGCTCCGGCCCGGCCACCGCGATGGCGTTGCGGATGCCCTGGCTGATGTCGTAGGTGTCGACCAGCAGCGTGGTGTCCTTGCCCAGCGTGGCCACCTGCGAGGCGAACGCCGCCTGCTCGTCGTCGTGCAGCAGCGTGAACGCGTGCGCGGCGGTGCCGGCGGTGGGGATGCCGTAGCGCTGGCCGGCGGCCAGGTTGGAGGTGAACCGGAACCCGGCCAGGTACGCGGCCCGGGCGGCGGCCACCGCGGCCTCCTCGTGCGCCCGGCGGGAGCCCATCTCGATCAGCGCCCGGCCCCGGGCGGCCGTGACCATCCGGGCCGCCGCGGCGGCCACCGCGCAGTCGTGGTTGAGCACCGACAGCGCCAGCGTCTCCAGCACCACGCACTCGGCGAAGGTGCCGGAGACGGTGAGGATCGGGGAGCCGGGGAAGAACAGCTCGCCCTCGGCGTACCCGTCGACGTCGCCGGTGAAGCGGTAGTCGGCCAGCCACTGGGCGGCCCGGTCGTCCACCACACCGGTGCGGCGCAGGAAGTCGACCTCGTCGGGGTCGAACCGGAAGTCGCGGATCAGGTCGACCAACCGGCCCGTCCCGGCGACCACGCCGTAGCGGCGGCCGGCCGGCAGCCGCCGGCTGAACACCTCGAAGACGCAGCGACGGTCTGCCGTGCCGTCCCGCAGGGCGGCGCTGACCATGGTCAGCTCGTAGTGGTCGGTCAGCAGCGCGGGGCGAAGGGTGCTCACCGCTCCAGCCTAGAGTTCAGGCCGGATCCGTGCCGTCGTGGCCCGGCATCGCCCGCAGCGCGGCCCGCAGCTCGGCACGGCCCGCCACCCCGAGCTTGCTGTAGACCCGCTGGAGGTGGTTCTCGACCGTGCGGGTGGAGAGGAACAGCCGCTCCGCGATGGTGCGGCTCGTGACGCCGTCGGCGGCGAGCCGGGCGATCTCCCGCTCCCGGTCGCTCAGCGTCGGGCGGAGCAGCCGCAGCGCCGGGGTGGACACCTCGTCGCAGCGGCGGAGCAGCTCGGCGAGGCGCTCCCGGGCCGGGCCGGTCGCCCCGGGCCGGCCACCGCGCATCCGGTGCAGCGCCATGGCGGTCGCCTCGGCGGCGTAGACGGTCAGCTCCCGGGCGGCGAAGCCGTCGGCCACCGCGAGCAGGTCGTTGGGGCAGCCGTCGACGGCGGCGCGCGCGTACCGGGCGACCAGCGACGGCAGCACCCCGTCGACCTGCTCGGAGAGCTCGGTCAGGCGCTGCGCCACGGTCCGCCGGTCGCCGTCGGTGCAGGTCGGCCCGATCGACGCGGTGGCCTGGTCGAACCGGACCAGGTCGAGCAGGACCAGCAGCTCGTGCCCGGCCAGGCCGTCCTCGCGCAGCCGGTCGGCGAGCGCGGTGAGGTGCTTGGTGGCTGCCGGCAGGTCGCCGATCGCCGCGTGCACCGCGCCCCGGGCCTGCTCCAGCCAGGGGTAGAGCACCGCCATCCCGGGCGCGTGGGTGCGGTCCGCCTCGGCTATCGCCTCCGCCGCGTGCGTGGCGTCGCCGCGCAGCGCCGCCGCCTGGGCCCGCTCGGCGTGCGCCAGGCCGGCGTAGACCCGGCTCGTGGCGAGGACGGCGCAGGCGCCGAGGCTGGTCTTCAGCGCCTCGTCGCCGCGCCCGCGCAGCCGCGCCGCGTACGCCTGGAGGATGGCCAGATAGCCGGTGCCGAGCCGGAAATCCCCGGCGCCGGCCAGGTCGGCGAACTCGTCGGCGACGATCGCGTCGATGCCGGCCAGGTCGCCGGAGAGCGCCAGCCGGGTGCCCCGGGCCAGCTCCATGGCGAGCTGGAGGTACGGCATGTCGCCCCGCCAGCACGCCGCCTCGGCCTGCACCCGGGCGATCGCGGTGGCGCTGCGCCGGTACTGCCCCTGCGCCGCCTGGAGGTGCGCGAGGGTGCACCGGGCCAGCTCGCGCGCGGCCATCGGGGCCGCCGGCCGGTCCAGCACGGCCTGGGCCAGCCGGACCGCGGTGTCGGTGTCCAGCCGGTGCAGCCGCATGATCGCTTCGAAGGCGCGGACCCGGGCCTGGTCGGCGGCGTCGGTCAGCTCGGCGCCGCGCGCCGCGATCTCCTCCACCGTGGATTCCCGGCTCAGCCCCCAGTAGCTCACCATGCCCCAGGCGGTCAGCCACCGGCCGCGCCGCCGGTCGTCCTGGATCACCCCGGCCACCTGGTCGAGCACCGCGATGGCCTCGTCCGGCCGGTCAGCGAACATGAGGATCGTGGCGAGCAGCTCCGCCGCGTCCGAGCCGCCCTCGCCGTCCAGCGCCGCCCGGGCGAGCCTGGTGGCCAGCGGCACGTCGTACCGGCCGAAGGCCTGGGCGGCCGCGTCGAGCAGCAGGGCCGGATTCTGTGCCGTGCCCGAGTCGAGCCGCCACACGGCGACCCGCAGCAGGTCGTCGCGGCGCCGCTTGCCGACCCGTTCGAGCAGCCCGGCCAGGGTGGCCTGCAGCCGCCGGGTGCGGCTGACCGGGCACTGCCGGCGCATCACCTCGCCGTAGAGCGGGTGGGCGAGGCGCACGTTCAGCCGCCGGTCGTCGCGCACCATGGCGATCAGGCCGCGCTCCTCGGCGACCTCCACGTCGGCCGGGTCGACCGCCTGCTCCAGCAGGTGCAGGCCGAGCGGCTCGCCGAACGCGACCAGCTCGACCACCGCGCGCACGCCGGGCGTGAGCTGGCCGATCCGGGTGCCGATCAGGTCGGTGAGGCTGGGCGCCAGCTCCAGCCGGCCGGTCCACTGCCAGATCCCGTACGTCCTGCTCAGCTCGTCACCCCCGGAGGCGGCCAGCACCAGCTCGCGCAGCAGCAGCGGGTTGCCGGCGGAGAGCCGGTGCAGCCGCTCCGAGGAGCCGGCGTCGACCGGCCCGCCGAGGATCGCGGCGAGCAGCCCGGTGGTCTCGTTCGGGCCGAGCGGCCCCAGCTCGACCAGGTCGACCAGGTCGTCGGTCCACAGGGCGCGGATCGGCAGCGGGATCTGCTCGCCGTTGCGCAGCGTGCCGAGCACCGTGGCGTTCTGGGAGCGGGCGATGAGATGGACCAGCGCCGCCGACGGCGGGTCGAGCAGGTGTGCGTCGTCGATCGCCAGGACGATCGGCCGGCCGGCGGCCTGCTCCTGGAGCAGGTCGACCGCCCAGCGCAGGATGCCGGCGGGGGAGAGTCCCTGCGGCTGCGCGGCCGGCAGCACCTGGACGAGCCCGCCGAACGGCAGCGCGGCGGTCGTGGCGCTGGCCGCGACGGACCAGATCGCGTAGCGGTCGGGTGAGAGCGCGGCCACCCCCTCGCGCAGCAGCCGGCTCTTGCCGACTCCGGCGTTGCCGCTGAAGAGCAGCCCGCGTCCCTCCGGACCGCCGACCGCCGACAACAGACGGTTGAGCTCATCCGTCCGGCCGACGAAGTCCCACCGACTCATCGGTGCAGCATATCGATGGTGTTCCGTGCGCGCGCATACCGTCACGCTGCGAAGTTGAGTAATCTGGCGATTACTCGTGAGTATCGAATGTGTTCGGTGTCGGATCGGCGACAGCCGTAGGCTTCCGATATCGCCCTGTGGCCAGGGGAGTTTCCACGCGACCGGACCGCACCCGGTCGCCTGACCGGGAGGCCGCCTGATGAAGCCGGGTCCACTCCCCTCGGTCGACGTGCCCGAACCGGGCGGGCTGGCCGAGCCACCCCGCTGCGCCCCGCTGCCGACCCGGCTCGGGGTGACCGAGCCGGGGCCGGACGAGCCGCTGGGCGTCGTGGTCACCGGTCCGGCCGGCGCCGGCCGCCGCGAGCTGCTCGCCGGCCTGCTCGACCTGGATCCCGGCATGCTCGCCGTCCCCGCCGGCAGTCACCTCCTCGTCCACCACGCCAAGGTGCCCACCCGCGCCGCCTACGTGCCGGGCTACCGCCAGCCGCACTCCTACCGGGCCGACCCGCTCGCCGCCGGCCCGGCCCTCGCGCGTCCGCCGCGCCGGGTGGAGCTGAGCCTGCCGGACCCGCTGCTGCGCCACTTCACCGTGCTCGACACGCCGGACACCGGCGCCCTCGGGGTGGCCGGTGGCCGGGTGCTGCTCGACGCGGCGGGCCGGGCCGGGGCGCTGCTCTTCGTCATCTCCGCCGACCAGGCGTTCAGCGCGGCCGAGCTGCACCTGCTGGCCGAGGTGGCGCGCACCCGGGTCGAGGTGTTCTTCGCCGTCACCCCCGGCGTGGCCGGCTGGGCGGCGCCGGCGGACGGCACGACGACGGAGGACACGGGGGCGTCCGGGTCGTCTGCCGGCCGGTCCGGCCCGCCCGGCCCCGCCGCCCGCCGGTACGACGCCGTGGAGGTCTCCGTCGCGGCGCACCGGGCCGCGCTGCTGGCCGCGGTGCCCGCGCTCGCCCAGGCCCGCTGGTTCCCGGCCCGCCAGGGCGAGCACTCGGTGCTGCGCCGCGCGCTGGTCGGCTGGGCCGCCGACGAGGGACTGCGCCGGGCCAGCTCGCGCCCGCCGGAGCCGCCCGGCGCCCACGGCCGGGTGCCCGTGGTGGCCGGCGCCGAGCCGGCCGACCTCACCGAGCGGATCGACCGCCAGGCCCGCTCCTGTGCCCAGCGGATCCGCCAGCACCTCGCCCTGGAGCTCGCCAACATCCACCTCCGCGTGGTGCAGGAGATCGTCTTCGGGGTCGGCTGCGCCGGCCTGCCGCAGCTGCTCGACCGCGAGATGGAGGCGTTGTCGCTGCTCGCCACCGCGCAGTGCGACGAGGCGGTCCGCGGCATCGTCGACGACGCGGCCGCCCGAGTCTTCGGCGCGCCGCTCGCCGAGGGCGTGCGCCGGCGGATCGTGCACGCCGTCCGCTGGGGCCTGGCCGACCACCCGGACGGCCACGAGCTGGACCGCGTGCTCCTCGTCACGAGCACCGCCGGGGTGGCCGGGCTGGCCGGCGCCGGCGCCCTCGACGCGCTGGCCGCCTATCCGGGCGCCGAGCGCGGCGAGGCGCTCCCGCCCGTCGGGGTGGCGCTCAACGGCGGGTGCTGGCAGCACTGGCGGCTGCCCGGCAACGCCGACCCCAACGTGGCCCGCTCCTGGGCCCAGCGGGCGCTGCGCGAGGTCGAGCTGGAGCTCTCCCGCCAGGTGTCCCGTCGCTTCGAGGTGATCCGCCTCTCGCTCGCCGCGGTCCTCGCCGATGCTGTCGACCACGGCATCCTCCTCGCCTGAGGCCGGGGCCGCCGCACCGCCGTCGCGGTCGGCGTACGCGGCCCGGGCGGGTGATCCCGACCGCCGCGCCGTTCCGGTTCATCGGTTCCCCGGATCCGGTGGCACGATGGGGGGCATGGCGGCTCCACAGGTTGCGCCGGTCGAGACGCCGGACACCGACGAGGTGCCGGTCTCCGACCGGCCATGGGTGACCATCGTCTGGGACGATCCGGTCAACCTCATGACGTACGTGACCTGGGTGTTCCAGAAGCTCTTCGGATACAGCCGGGAGAAGGCCGAGCAACTCATGCTGGACGTGCACCACAAGGGCAAGGCGGTCGTCTCCAGCGGCGCCCGGGAGCGGATGGAGCACGACGCGTCGCAACTGCACGCGTACGGCCTCTGGGCGACGGTGGACCGGTCATGAGCATGTTCCGCCGGCAGGGCGACCGCTACGCGGCCATCTTCGCGGTCGACGAGGTCCGGGTGCTGCGCAAGGTCGCCTCCGAGGTGGTCGGCCTGCTCACCGACGGCTTCGACCACGGCGACCCGGTGGTCGGCCGGCTCTTCCCCGAGGTCTACCCGGAGGACGCGGCGGGCAGCGCCGAGTTCCGCCGCTACACCGAGGGTGACCTCAAGACCGCCAAGATCGACCAGGCCGGCGCGATCCTGGCCGCGCTGCCCGACGGCGAGGCCGGCGGCGAGGTGCGGCTCGACGCCGAGGCGGCCGAGGCGTGGTTGCGCGCGCTCAACGACGCCCGGCTGGCCATGGGCGTCCGGCTGGAGATCAAGGACGGCACCGACCTGGGCGAGGAGTTGGACGACGCGGTCGCGGAGGACCCCACCTCGTCGCGGGTGTTCCAACTGTCGGTCTACGCGTACCTGGGTTATCTCCAGGAATCCCTGCTCAACGCCCTGATCGACTGAGTGGTGACGGTCGCCACCTCGCGGGCCGGGACGGCCAGAGGCTAGGCTTGGCGGCGTGCTGAGCATCGACCGGTCGATCATCGACGCGATCGTGGCCCACGCGCGTCGGGACCACCCGGACGAGGCGTGCGGCGTGGTCGCCGGTCCTGTCGGCAGCGACACCCCGACCCGGCACATCCCGATGGACAACGCCGCCCGCTCCATGACCTTCTACGAGTTCGACTCGATGGAGCAGTTGCGGGTGTGGCGGGAGATGGACGACCGCGACGAGGAGCCGGTCGTCATCTACCACTCGCACACCGCGACGGAGGCCTACCCGTCCCGCACGGACGTGTCCTTCGCCGGGGAGCCGGGGGCGCACTACCTGCTCGTCTCGACCCGCGAGCCCGACACCGAGGAGATCCGCTCCTTCCGGATCGTCGACGGCGTGGTCACCGAGGAGCCGGTCGAGATCGTGGCTGCCGTGGACCCGCACGCCGTCCAGTCCTACATGTTCGGGCAGAGCCCGGCGACGGTCGACTACGAGTGTTCCGACCGCTGATCTTCCAGCGCCGGCACACCTTTTCTTCTTCCCGTCACCTGGCACGACCCGAACAAGGAGCACGAGACATCATGGCCATCGAGGTTCGCATCCCCACCATCCTGCGCAGCTACACCGGCGGCGCGAAGGTCGTCGAGGGCAGCGGCGACACCCTGGGCGACCTGCTCGCCGACCTGGACTCCCGGCACGCCGGCCTGCGGGCCCGGCTGGTCACCGACGCCGGCGCGCTGCACCGGTTCGTCAACGTCTACGTCAACGACGAGGACGTCCGCTTCTTCGGCGCGCTCGACGCCAAGCTCAACGACGGCGACAGCGTGACCATCCTGCCGGCCGTGGCCGGTGGCGCGTTCGGCTTCGCCGCGGCAGCGGCGATCGCGCAGCACAGTGCCGCGGCAGCGGCGATCGCGCAGCACGGCGTCGTGCGCGCAGCGCGCCGCTGAGGGCGGGCGGCATGGCACGGTACGACAGCCTGCTGGACGCCAGCGGCGGCACGCCCCTGGTCGGGCTGCCGCGGCTCTCGCCGACGGTCCCCGACGGCGCGCCGCCGGTGCGGCTGTGGGCGAAGCTGGAGGACCGGAACCCGACCGGCAGCATCAAGGACCGGGCGGCCCTGTTCATGGTCCGCGCGGCCGAGGAGGCCGGCCGGCTCCGTCCCGGTGACACGATCCTGGAGCCGACCAGCGGCAACACCGGCATCTCGCTGGCCATGGTGGCCAAGCTGCGCGGCTACCGGCTGGTCTGCGTGATGCCGGAGAACGTCTCCACCGAGCGGGTCCAGCTGCTCCGGATGTACGGCGCGGAGATCATCTTCTCGCCGGCGGCGGGCGGCTCGAACCAGGCCGTCGCCACCGCCAAGCAGATCGCCGCCGAGCACCCGGACTGGGTGATGCTCTACCAGTACGGCAACGAGGCGAACGCGCGGGCGCACTACGAGACGACCGGGCCGGAGCTGCTGCACGACCTGCCGACCATCACCCACTTCGTGGCCGGCCTGGGCACCACCGGCACGCTGATGGGCACGGGGCGCTACCTGCGGGAGAAGGTAGACGGCATCCAGGTCGTCGCGGCCGAGCCCCGCTACGGCGAGCTGGTCTACGGGCTGCGCAACATCGACGAGGGCTACGTGCCCGAGCTGTACGACGCCACGGTGCTCTCCCGGCGCTTCTCGGTGGGCACCCGGGACGCGGTGCTGCGGACCCGGCAGCTCGTCGAGGTGGAGGGGATCTTCGCCGGCTTCTCCACCGGGGCGATCCTGCACGCCGCCCTCGCGGTGGCGCACGAGGCGGTCCGGGAGGGTCGCCGCGCCGACGTGGCCTTCGTGGTCTGCGACGGCGGCTGGAAGTACCTGTCGACCGGGGCGTACGGCGGCACCCTGGCGGACGCCGAGGACGCCCTGGAGGGGCAGCTCTGGGCCTGACGGCTGGACGGTCGGTTCGGTCCGCGCGCGCCGCTGACCGAACCGACCGTTACCTCCCGGGACCGTACGTGTGCGGGTGTCACGTTGATGACAACTTCCGGCGGATGATTCTTGCCCGACCGGGCCGACGCGTAGGCTGCGCAGCGTGGCGAACGCGTCGGTAGAGATCATCGGCGGTGCGACCGCCGGCGTGTCGACTACCGAGCGTGAGATCGAGGCGACCGGATGCGACTGACCGTCCTGGGATGCGCGGGCAGTTTCCCCGGGCCCGAGTCTCCCTGCTCCGCCTACCTCATGGAGGCCGACGGGTTCCGGCTCCTGATCGACTTCGGGGTGGGTTCGCTCTCCACGCTCCAGCGCTACGTCGGGCTGCACGCCCCCGACGCCATCCTCCTCACCCACCTGCACTGCGACCACATGTTCGACGCGGTGTCCTACGTGGTGGTACGCCGGTACGCGCCGGACGGCCCGTACCCGGCCCTCCCCATGTACGCCCCCTCCGGCGCGCCCGACCGGCTGGCCAGCGCGTACGGGCAGGAGGAGGGCTCGGTGGAGGACGTCTACCAGTTCTACGGCCTGCAGCCGGGCACCTTCCCGATCGGCCCGTTCACCGTCACCGTCGACCGGATGAACCACCCGGTCGAGACGTACGGGGTGCGGCTGGAGCACGGCGGCCGGGTGTTCTGCTACTCGGCGGACACCGCGGCCTGCGACGCGCTGCTGCGCCTGGCCCAGGGCGCCGACGTGTTCCTCTGCGAGGCCAGCTACATGGACGGGGTGGACAACCCACCGGACCTGCACCTGACCGGCCGGGAGGCCGGCGAGGCGGCCACCAAGGCGGGGGTGGGCCGGTTGCTGCTCACCCACCTCGTCCCCGCCTGGGGCAGCGAGTCGCACACGGTGGAGTCGGCGGCCGGGGCGTACAGCGGGCCGCTCGAGGTGGTCCGCGCCGGCGCCTCCTACGAGGTCTGACCACGCTGGTCGGCGCGCCGCGTTGCCGGCGGCCGTCGCCGCGGACGTGATCCCCAAGCCGCTGTTCGTCTGGATCGCTCTGTGACACCCCGTGTCCGGCCCGGTCCGGCCGCAGGGTGCTGGCACCGGCCTTCGCTCTGCAGCCATCCACGCAGCGGTGCTGTGGGGAGACCGCGGGCCGGTTCGATCACGGCACCGCATAGGGTGCAGGCATGGCGCGACCTGACGGGCGGCGGCCCGACCAACTCCGACCGGTGACCCTGACCCGCGGCTGGAGCACCCACCCGGAGGGCTCGGTGCTCGTCGAGTTCGGCGCGACCCGGGTGCTCTGCACGGCCAGCGTGACCGAGGGCGTGCCCCGCTGGCGCAAGGGCTCGGGGCTCGGCTGGGTGACCGCCGAGTACGCGATGCTGCCCCGGGCCACGAACACCCGCTCGGACCGGGAGAGCGTCAAGGGGCGGGTCGGCGGCCGGACCCACGAGATCTCCCGGCTCATCGGCCGCAGCCTGCGGGCCTGCGTCGACCTCAAGGCGCTCGGCGAGAACTCGGTGGTGCTCGACTGCGACGTGCTCCAGGCCGACGGCGGCACCCGGACGGCGGCCATCACGGGCGCGTACGTGGCGCTGCACGATGCGGTGACCTGGCTCGCCGAGCGGAAGGCCCTGGCCGGCAAGGTCGACAAGGTCATGCACCGGTCGGTGGCGGCGGTCAGCGTCGGCATCATCGCCGGCGAGCCGCGACTGGACCTCTGCTACGAGGAGGACGTGGCGGCCGAGGTCGACATGAACGTGGTCTGCACCGGGACGGGTGACTTCGTCGAGGTGCAGGGGACGGGCGAGGCCGGCGTCTTCGCCCGGGAGCAGCTGGACGCCCTGCTCGACCTGGGCGTGGCGGGCTGCCTGGACCTGGCCGACGCGCAGCGGAAGGCGCTGAACTGATGAACCGGACGCGCAGCGGAAGGCGTTGAACATGAACACGGTGCTCCTGGCCACCCGCAACCGGAAGAAGCTCGTCGAGCTGCAGCGGATCCTCGACGGCGCGCTCGGCGCCCACCGGATCGCCCTGCTCGGCCTCGACGACGTCGAGGAATACCCGGAGCTGCCCGAGTCGGGCCTGACCTTCGGCGAGAACGCGCTCATCAAGGCCCGGGAGGGCTGCCGGCGGACCGGCCTGCCGACCATCGCCGACGACTCCGGTCTGGCGGTGGACGCGCTGAACGGCATGCCGGGCGTGTTCAGCGCGCGTTGGGCCGGTTCGCACGGAGACGACCACGCCAACCTGCAGCTCGTGCTGGACCAGATCGCCGACCTGCCGGACGAGCACCGGGGTGCCGCCTTCGTCTGCACGGTGGCGCTGGTCCTGCCCAGCGGCAAGGAGCACCTGGTCGACGGCCGGCAGCCGGGCCGCCTGCTGCGCGCCCCGCGCGGCGACGGCGGCTTCGGCTACGACCCGATCTTCCTGGGCGACGGGCAGGAGCGGACCAACGCGGAGCTGACCCCGGAGGAGAAGGACGCGGTCAGCCACCGCGGGAAGGCGCTGCGCGAGCTGGCAAAGCTGGTCGCCAAGGTGCTCCCGCCGGCCGCCTGACCGACCGCTCAGCGGTGGTGCAGCGTCGTCAGCTCACCGCCCAGCTCGCGTACGGCCACCCGGTCCTCCACCGACAGCGCCGTGAGCACCCGCTCCACCTCGGCCAGGGTGGCGTACCGGCCCACCGAGACGGCCGCCCCGGTGTCCAGGTGCTCCACCCAGAGGCCGCCGGGCTGCCAGGCGGTCTGTACGCAGCCGCCGGAGCGGCCCACGCAGGTCAGGAAGTCGTAGCTGGACGGGCGCAGGGCCCGAACCCGGGCCAGCAGCTCGGCCAGCTCCATCGGCACGTCCCGGTCCGAGCCCCTCGTGTGGTCGCCGGTGACCTCGACGTAGCCGGCCGGGGCGGGCACCGGCTCGCCGGCCGGGGGCAGGCCGCGTAGCGCCCGGACCAGCGTCAGGCCGTCGTGCCGGCCCACGGTCAGCTCCGGCACGTCCGGGTCGTCGTACGTGCCGACCAACGCGTCGCCGCTGCGCCGGACCTCCACCGCGCGACCCTCCCACCGCAGGCGGACCGGGACGGTGGCCGGCAGCCACGGCAGGTGCAGGGCGGTGAATCGGCTGGCCCGCCCCGGCCCCTCCACCGGAGCGTGCACACCGGTCCACGTGCCGAGCAACTCCACGTCGACGTCGGCGTCGTCCGCCACGGCGGCGGGTACGGCGGCGAGCCGGCCGGCCCGGCGCCGCCGCCACCGCAGCGGCACGTGGATGCGTCGGCCGACCTCCCCGTCCCAGTTGACGGTCAGCCCCGTGGACCGGAGCGCAGCTGCCACCTCCCCGCCGATCTCCGCTGCCGAGGCCCCCTCGAACGACCCGTACGCGAGCCACACCCCCGAGCCGTCGACGCCACGTTCGGCGTCCTGCCGGTGGTAGAAGGTGTAGCCGCGCGGCTTCAGGCCCCGCCGCGCCTCGCCACCGATCTCCTCGGCGCCGCAGTTCTGGCAGCAGGTGAAGCTCTCCCGGGCCACGATCCCGGCGGCGTCGAGCGCCCGGAAGGCGGTGGTGAGCCGGTCGCTGTCGGTCACCTCCGGCCAGGTCTCCTGGTCCGCCAGGTGCGCGGCCAGCTCCTCGGCGACCACCGCCCAGGCCAACTCCGCGACCCGGTCCTCCTCGGCCTCGCCGTGCAGGTACTCGACCGTCTCGGTGACGATGGCGGCGGCGGGCAGCTCGGCCAGCGCCACCTGCTGGCGTACGAAGGCCCGGATCTCGCCGAGCGCCGGCGCGGTGTCGTCGTGGGTCACGGCGGCGAACGCTAGCAGCCGCGGCGGTCAGCCCAGCGGGCCGACCTCGCGCTCGATGGCGGCGCGCAGCGCGGGGCCGCCCACCACGTCCCGCGCCGCCTCCATGAGCGGGGCGAGGAACACGTCCGGCCCCGGCTCGCCGATCGCCTCGCCGAGCGCGGCCACCGCGGCCCGGCCGGCCGGTGACGGGGTCAGCGGGGCGCGGAGCTGGAGCCCGCGCACGGCGGCCAGCAGCTCGACCGCGAGCAGGCTGGTCAGGTTGTCCAGCACGGTGCGCAGCTTCTTGGTGGCCGCCCAGCCCATCGAGACGTGGTCCTCCTGCATGCCGCTGGTGGGCAGCGAGTCGACCGAGGCGGGTGCGGCGAGCCGGCGGTTCTCCGCGACGATCCCGGCGGCCGTGTACTGGGCGATCATCAGACCGGAGTTGACCCCGGCGTCGGGGGAGAGGAACGCCGGCAGCTCCCGGGAGCGGGTGACGTCGAGCAGCCGGTCCACCCGGCGCTCGGCGATCGCGCCCACCTCGGACGCGGCGATGGCCAGGTAGTCGGCGGCGAAGCCGAGTGGCGCGCCGTGGAAGTTGCCGGTCGACTCGACCCGCCCGTCCGGCAGCACGACCGGGTTGTCCACCACCGAGAGCAGCTCCCGCCCGGCCACCACCTCGACGAAGTCGAGGGTGTCCCGGGCGGCGCCGGCCACCTGCGGCGCGCAGCGCATCGAGTAGGCGTCCTGCACCGCGTGCGCCAGGTCGTCGCGGTGCGAGTCCATCACGGCCGAGTTCTGCAGCAGCTTGTGGATGTTGGCGGCCGAGGCGGCCTGGCCGGGGTGCGGCCGGATGGCGTGCAGCTCGGGCAGGAACGGCCGCTCCGAGCCGAGCATCGCCTCGATGGCCAGCGCGGCGGTCACGTCGGCCATGGCGAACAGGTGGCGGGCGTCGTGGACGGCCAGGAGCAGCATGCCGAGCATGCCGTCGGTGCCGTTGATCAGCGCCAGCCCCTCCTTGGCGGCCAGCTCCACCGGCTCCAGCCCGACCCGGCGCAGCGCGTCGCCGGCCGGGATGCGGTCGCCCGCCGGGCCGAGCACCCAGCCCTCACCCAGCAGCACCAGCGCGCAGTGCGCGAGGGGCGCCAGGTCGCCGGAGGCGCCGAGCGAGCCGTGCTCCGGCACCCACGGGGTCACCTCGTGGTTGAGCAGGTCCACCAGGGCCTCGGCGACCAGCGGGCGGACCCCGGAGCGGCCGAGGGCGAGGGAGCGCACCCGCAGCAGCATCATGGCGCGGACCACCTCCCGGGGCATCGGCGCGCCCACCCCGGCGGCGTGCGAGCGGATCAGCGCGTGCTGGAGCTCGGCCCGCCGCTCGGGCGCGACGAACGTGTTGGCGAGCGCCCCGAATCCGGTGGACACGCCGTAGACGGGCCGGCCGGCGGCCTCGATGCCGTCCACGATGGACCGGCTGGTGGCCATCGCCGCCACCGTGGCGGGGTCGAGGACGACCTTGGCGGTGCCACGGGCCACGGCGAGCACGTCGGCGGGGGAGATCCCGGTGGGCTGGATGACTACGGTCGACATTGCGGCACTCCGTTGTGCAGAACCTGGCGGATCAGCGGGACACCGGGCCGGTAGGCCAGGTGCAGGTGGGACGGGGCGTCGAGGATCATCAGGTCGGCCCGCGCGCCCCGCGCGAGCCGTCCCACGTCGTCGCGGCGCAGCGCCGCCGCCCCGCCGGCCGTCGCGGCCCACACCGCCTCCGCCGGGGTCATCCGCATCTCGCGGACGGCGAGGGCGACGCAGAACGGCATGGACGACGTGTACGACGACCCGGGGTTGCAGTCGGTGGCCAGCGCCACGGCGGCGCCCGCGTCGAGCAGCCGGCGCGCGTCCGGGTACGGCGACCGGGTGGAGAACTCGGCCCCCGGCAGCAGGGTGGCGACGGTGGTCGGCTCGAAGCCGGAGACCCACGTCGTGCCGGTTGACGCGAGCGCGTCGACGTCGGCGTCGGTCAGGTGCGTGCAGTGGTCCACGCTGGCCGCACCCAGTTCCACCCCGAGCTGGACGCCCGGCCCGGGACCGAGCTGGTTGGCGTGCACCCGCACCCCCAGCCCGGCGGCCTGCCCGCAGGCGAGGATCGCCCGGGCGTGGTCCACGTCGAAGGCGCCCCGCTCGCAGAACACGTCGATCCAGCGGGCGTACGGCGCGGCGGCGGCGAGCATCGGCCCGCACACCAGGCCCACGTACTCGTCGGGGCGGTCGGCGTACTCGGCGGGGACCACGTGCGCGCCGAGGAACGTGGTGTCCTCGGTGAACTCGGCGGCGACCCGCAGCGAGCGGGCCTCGTCGGCGACGGTCAGCCCGTACCCGCTCTTGATCTCGATCGTGGTGGTGCCCTGCCGCATGGCCTCGTCGCGCAGCCGCCGGACGGTGTCCCGCAGCTGGTCGTCGGAGGCGGCCCGGGTGGCGCCCACGGTGGTCCGGATGCCGCCCCCGGTGTAGGGCTCGCCGGCCATCCGGGCGGCGAACTCGGCGGCCCGGTCCCCCGCGAAGACCAGGTGGGCGTGGCTGTCCACGAAGCCGGGCAGCACGGCAGCGCCCTCGGCGTCGATCCGCCGGTCGGCGGCCGGCGCGTACCGGGCCGGGCCGATCCAGGCCACCTGCCCGTCCTCGACCAGCACGGCGGCGTCCCGGCGGATGCCGAGCGGCCCGCCCTCGCCGCCGGTGTCGTTGGTGACCAGTTCCCCGATGTTGTCGACCAGCAGGCTGCCGCTGTTCCGCGGCGCCGGCCGCACCGGGTCGCCCGGCCGCACCGGTCGGTCGCCCGGGCTCATGACGTCACCTCCCGGATGGCGTCCCGCAGCTCGGCGGGCACGTCCACGGTCCGGTGCCGGCCGTCGGCCACGACCGTCCGCCCGTCCACCACCACGTGGGTCACGTCGGCGGCGGTGGCCGCGAAGAACGCGCCGACCGGCGGCACGCCGGCGGTACGGGCGCTGTCCAGCCGTACCGTCACGAGGTCGGCCCGGTCGCCGGCGGACAGCCGGCCCGCGTCGCCCCAGCCGAGCGCGGCGTGCCCGGCGACGGTGGCCGCGGTGACCAGCTCGGCGGCGCTGAAGTGCCCCCGCCGGCGCGTGCGCAGGCGCTCGTCCAGCTCCACGGCGCGGGCCTCCTCGAAGAGGTCCACCACGGCGTGGCTGTCGCTGCCCAGGCTGACCGGGCTGCCCGCCTCGGCCATCCGCCGGGCCGGCCCGATCCCGTCGGCCAGGTCCCGCTCGGTGGTGGGGCAGAGGCACACCCCGGTCCGGCTGTCCCCGAGCAGCGCGACGTCGGCGCTGGTCGGGTGGGTGGCGTGCACCGCCGTGGTGTGCGGGCCGAGCACCCCGTGGTCGGCCAGCAGCCGGGTCGGTGTGCAGCCGTGCACCGCCCGGCAGGCGTCGTTCTCGGCCGGCTGCTCGGAGAGGTGCACGTGCAGCGGCACGCCGTTGCGGTCGGCCCAGCCGGCCACGGTGGCGAGCTGCTCGGCGGGCACCGCGCGGACCGAGTGGATGGCCGCGCCCCGCCGGGCGTGGTCGTTCTCGGGGCGGAACGCGTCGACCCGCTCGACCCAGCGCAGCGCGTCGCCGTCACCGAACCGGCGCTGCGTCCCGACCAGCTCCGCGCCGTCCACGCTCGCGGTCAGGTACGCGGTGTCCAGCAGGGTGAGCCGGATCCCGGCGTGCGCGGCGGCCTCGACCAGCGCGGCGGACATGGCGTTCGGGTCGGCGTACGGCCGGCCCTCCGGGCCGTGGTGCAGGTAGTGGAACTCGCCCACGCAGGTGATCCCCGCGAGGGCCATCTCCGCGTACGCGGCCCGGGCCAGGGCCAGGTACGAGTCGGGGTCGAGCCGGGCCGCGACGTCGTACATGACGTCCCGCCAGCTCCAGAAGTCGCCCCGCCCGCCGTGGGTGCGCCCGCGCAGCGCCCGGTGGAAGGCGTGCGAGTGGGCGTTGGCCAGGCCGGGCAGGGTGAGCCCGGGCAGGCGTACCGCGTCGCCGAGCACCTCGACCCCGGCGGGGGCCGCGCCACCGCCGACCAGCGGGGTGACCGCGGCGATCCGCCCGGCCTCGGCCTCGATCAGCACGTCGGGGGTGGGCTCGGCGTGGTCGGGCAGCCAGGCGTACTCGGCCAGCCAGCGGGTCAGCGGCATGCCAGCTCCTCCAGCACCCGGGCCAGGGCCGTCACCCCGGCCGCGCAGTCGGCGTCGGTGGCGGACTCGGCGGGGGAGTGCGACACCCCGGTCGGGTTGCGCACGAAGAGCATCGCGGTCGGCAGGTGCGCGGCCAGCACCCCGGCGTCGTGCCCGGCCCCGGTGGGCAGCACCGGCGCGTCGAGCAGCGCGGCCAGCCGGCCGGCGAGCCCGCCGTCGAAGGCCACCAGCGGGGTGGCCGACTCCTCGGTGCAGGTCAGCTCGGTGCCGTCCCGCTTCGCCCGCTCCGCGGCCTTGGCCCGGACCGCCTCGACCAGGCCGTGCAGCGTCTCCGGCTCGGCCGCCCGGGCGTCCAGCCAGCCGGTCACCTTCGACGGGATGGCGTTGGTGGCGTTCGGCTCGACGGCCACCCGGCCGACGGTGGCGTGCGCGTCGCGCAGCCGGGCCTCCTTGTTCGCCGCGAGCACGGTGAACGCGTAGGTGAGCATCGGGTCGCGGCGGTCGGCCATCCGGGTCGTACCCGCGTGGTTGCCCTCACCGGCGAAGTCGAGGCGCCAGCGGCCGTGCGGCCAGATGGCGCTGGCCACCGCGACCGGCGCGCCCAGGTCGACAAGCGCGCGGCCCTGCTCGACGTGCAGCTCCACGAAGGACGCGAAGCGGCCGAGCAGACCCGGGTCGGCGCCCGCCGGCCGGTCGCCCAGCGCCTCGGCGAAGCTGACCCCGGCCGCGTCGCGCAGCCCGGCCGCGCGCTCCACCGGGATCTCCCCGGTGAGCAGCCGCGACCCCAGGCAGGGTACGCCGAACCGGCCGCCCTCCTCCTCCACGAACGCGGCCACCGCCACCGGCCGGGCCGGGGCGACCCCGGCGGCCCGCAGCTCGTCCACGGCCAGGAGCGCGCTGACGATGCCGAGCGGCCCGTCGTACGCCCCGCCGTGCGGCACCGAGTCGAAGTGGCTGCCGGTGAGCACCGCGTCCCCGGCGGCCGGGTCGCCCCACCAGGCGAACAGGTTGCCGTTGCCGTCCTCGGTGACCGGCATGCCCCGCTGCCCGGCCTGGTCGCGGAACCAGCCGCGCAGGGCGAGCTCCGGCTCGGTGAGCGCGTAGCGCAGGTAGCCGCCGCTGCCCGCGTCCCGCCCGACGGGCGCGATCTCGTCCCACAGCTTGCGGAACCGGACGGCGAGATCGCTCACGCGGCACCTCGGTTGTTCGCGACTGCGGGGCTCCGCTGCGCCGCGCCCCTCGCGCTCACGCCGTGCCCTCCGCCATGGGCACCCGGACACCGGTGCGGGCGGCGACCTCGCGGGCGTCGTCGTAGCCGGCGTCGACGTGCCGGATGACGCCCATGGCCGGGTCGTTGGTGAGCACCCGCTCGATCTTCTGCCCGGCCAGGGCGGTGCCGTCGGCCACGCAGACCTGCCCGGCGTGGATGGACCGGCCGATGCCCACGCCGCCGCCGTGGTGGATCGACACCCAGGACGCCCCGCTGGCGGTGTTGACCAGCGCGTTGAGCAGCGGCCAGTCGGCGATCGCGTCGGAGCCGTCGGCCATCGCCTCGGTCTCCCGGTAGGGGCTGGCCACGCTGCCGCAGTCCAGGTGGTCCCGGCCGATCACCACGGGCGCGCTCAGCTCCCCGGACGCGACCATCTCGTTGAACCGCACCCCGGCCTTGTCCCGCTCGCCGTAGCCGAGCCAGCAGATCCGGGCCGGCAGGCCCTGGAAGGCGACCCGCTCGCCGGCCATCCGGATCCAGCGGGCCAGGGACTCGTTCTCGGGGAACAGGTCGAGGATGGCCCGGTCGGTGGCCGCGATGTCCTTCGGGTCACCGGAGAGCGCGGCCCAGCGGAACGGGCCCTTGCCCTCGCAGAACAGCGGCCGGATGTAGGCCGGCACGAAGCCGGGGAAGTCGAAGGCCCGCTCGTAGCCGGCGAGCTTCGCCTCGCCGCGGATGGAGTTGCCGTAGTCGAAGACCTCGGCGCCGGCGTCCAGGAAGCCGACCATCGCCGCCACGTGCCGGGCCATCGACGCCCGGGCCCGGTCGGTGAACTCCGCCGGCTTCGTCGCCGCGTAGTCCCGGGCGTCGGCCAGCTCCACCCCCACCGGCAGGTACGACAGCGGGTCGTGCGCGCTGGTCTGATCGGTCACCACGTCGATCTCGACGCCCCGGACCAGCAGTTCGGGGAAGACGACCGCGGCGTTGCCGACCACGCCGACGCTCAGCGCCCGGCGCTCGCGCTTCGCGGCGAGCACCCGCGCGACGGCGTCGTCCAGGTTGTCGGCGATCTCGTCCAGGTAGCGGTCGCGCGCCCGGCGCTCCAGCCGGCTGCGGTCCACGTCGACGATCAGGCAGGCGCCGCCGTTCATGGTGACCGCCAGGGGCTGCGCCCCGCCCATCCCGCCGCAGCCGGCGGTCAGCGTCAGCGTCCCGGCCAGGGTGCCGCCGAACCGCTTCTCGGCCACCGCCGCGAACGTCTCGTAGGTGCCCTGGAGGATGCCCTGGGTGCCGATGTAGATCCACGAGCCGGCGGTCATCTGCCCGTACATGGTCAGGCCGAGCGCTTCGAGCCGGCGGAACTCCGGCCAGGTGGCCCAGTCGCCGACCAGGTTGGAATTGGCCAGCAGCACCCGGGGCGCCCACTCGTGGGTGCGCATGACGCCGACCGGGCGGCCCGACTGCACCAGCATGGTCTCGTCGTCGCGCAGGTCGGTCAGCGTCCGGACCAGCGCGTGGTACGACGGCCAGTCCCGGGCCGCCTTGCCGGTGCCGCCGTAGACCACCAGGTCCTCGGGGCGCTCGGCCACCTCCGGGTCGAGGTTGTTCATCAGCATCCGCAGCGCGGCCTCCTGGGGCCACCCCTTCGCGGTGCGTGCGGTGCCGCGGGCGGCGCGGACGGGCTGGTGCATCTCGTACTCCTCTCAGCCGAGGAACAACTGACGACGGGTGGCGGACGACTCGAACGCCTCGAGTCGGGCCTGGGTTTCGGCGGGTGTGGCGTCGCAGATCGCCTGGAGCACCACCATGGCCAGGGTCATCGGGGCGGTGTGCAGGTCGAAGACCAGGTCGGTGCCGACGGCGGCGGGGAGCACCACGTCGGCGTGGTCGGTGGCCGGGCTCACCGGGGAGTCGGTGATGGCCACGACGGTCAGCCCGGCGTCCCGGGCCTCGCGCAGCGCGTCCAGGGTCTCCCGGGGGTAGCGGGGCAGCACGAAGGCGAGCAGCGCGCGCGCCCCGGCCGCCGCGGCCTGTTCGAGCCGGTCGGCCAGGAGGCTGCCGCCGTCGTCGACGACCCGCACGTCCGGGTGCACCTTCGCGGCGAAGTACGCGAAGTACGCCGCGAGCGGCGCGGCGGCGCGCAGACCGAGCACCGGCAGCGGGCGGCTGGCCGCGAGGAGCTTGCCCACCTCGGCGATCCGGCCGGCGTCGGCGAGCTGCGCGGCGAGCCGGTCGAGGTTGCCCATCTCGGCGTGGACCGCCCGCTGGAGGGCGTTGCCGGCCTCGGCCGGGTCGGCGGCGCCGGTGGCGGTCAGCTCGCGCAGCCGGCGGCGCAGCGCGGGGTAGCCGTCGTGCCCGAGCGCCATGGCGAACCGGGTCACCGACGGCTGGCTGACCCCGGCCAGCTCGGCCACCTCCGCCGCGGACAGGTACGCCGCCGCGCCCGCCTGCTGGACCAGGCAGTGCGCGATGCGGCGCTGGGTCGGGGTGAGCCGGACGCCGTGGAAGAGGTCGAGCAGGCGGTCGGTGGGTGCCGCACCGCTTTCATTCACGGCCTGACTCTATGCATGAAAACTTTCACAACGCAACCTTCAGCCGGTGGGCGTGCGGCGACCGGAGGACGAGCCGGGAGGCGTGCGCTCTGTACTATCCGCACGGCGGAAAAACCAGAGGAGTTGTCGCATGCAGCCGGTCGGCCCGTACAGGTTCACCGAGGCGCTGGGCGTCTGCCAGGTCGGCACGGCGTGGTGGGCCATCGATGGACAGGACCGGCTGGTGACGGTGGCCGTGCTCGAGGGCGCGGCGGCGGCCGACCCACCGTGGCGGGAGGCCTTCGCCAACGCGGCCAACGCCATGGCGCTGACCTCGGGCGGGCAGCGTTACGTCAACGCCGACTTCGCCGCCGCCAAGCCGTGGGTGGCGTACCCGTCGGAGGAGGGGATGGGTGCGCAGCGGCTGTTCCAGACCCTCGGCATGGACCTGCACCCGGCGGAGTCCGAGACCCAGATCCTGATCCCCGAGTCCGGCGCCGTCGGCGGACCGCCCCAGCCGGTCTCCGGGGTGCCGACCTCCGGCACGCCGAGCCCCACCTCGGGAGCGCCGCTGCCCTGGGCCATGCACGCCGCCGTGCCGCACCAGGTGTCGTCCCCGCCCCAGCAGGTGTCCCCGTCGCCGCAGCAGGTGTCCCCCGCGCCGCAGCCGGTCAGCGCCCCGCCGCAGGACCCGTTCACCGCGCCGGTCCGCCGGATCACGCCGTCCGAGCCGCGCCCCCGCCGGACCGGGCTCTGGATCGGGATCGCCGCGCTCGTCCTGGTGATCGTGGCCGGTGTCGGCGGCGCCGTCGTCTGGTTCGGACCGGACGACCCCGGCACGCCGACGACCGAGGGGACCACCAGCCCGGCGCTGCAGCCGGAGCAGAAGACGCCGCCCCAGTCGCCCGGCCTCGAGCCGCCCAGCGCCGGCGACTGGCCGAAGGAGTGGCCGAAGTTCACTCCGGGCGACTCGGTGCGCACCTTCTCCGACCTCGAAGGCCTGGGCTTCGCCCTCAAGGTGCCGGGGGAGTGGGACTGCACGCCGGCCGGCCGCGCGCAGGGGTTCGTCAAGTACAACTGCGGCGTCTCGAACGACAAGCAGCAGATCGGCGGCGAGCTGATCGTGCGGGAGTGCCCGGTGCCGTGCGACGTGCAGCGGCAGACCGCCATGCGCCAGGAGGAGGAGGCCTGGGGTCTGCAGTGGATGCGGGGCGGCCAGTTCGTCTCGTACGCCGACTCCAGCAAGCTCCAGCTCGACGGTGAGCGCCGGTACGGCCTGGTGCTCGTCGCGTACTGGCGGGGCGGGAACAGCGGGCAGATCGACCGTCAGGTCGTCTTCCGGATGACCTCCCCGATCGACGGTGCGGGTCGGCTGCGCCGGGTGGCCAACCACCTGCGCGACACCCTGATCTTCTGACCGCCCGACCCCTCCTCGCCGCGCGGAGTTCCGACATGCCCTCTGGTACGGCCCTGGCACGTCGGTTCGCCGTCCTGCTGGGCACCGTCGCGATCGGCTGGGCCGCCGCCGTCCCCGCTGCGGCGGCGGTACCGACGTACGCCCGCAACGAGCCGGCGGTGGCCGTGGCCACCCCGGCGACCGCCTTCCTCGAGGCGCGGTACGCCGGCTACCTCCGCAACACCGCCACGGGTGCCCTGGTCCGCCCCGAACAGGTGGTCGTGGTGCGCCGGTGCAGCGGGGCGGTGGTGAACCCCGACGGCTACGTGGTGACCACCACGGTCTGCGTGCAGCCGAGCCGGGAGGTGCTGCTGGTCAACGCCCTCTACCGGCTCGGCCGCACGCTGGTGCAGCGCAACGAGCTGCCCGCGGAGCGGCTGGACGCGTTCGTCGCCGGCCTCCAGGGCTCGTCCGCGTTCACCGGGGCCCGGCGCGGCACCGCGCCGACCCTGCGGCTGACCGGCCAGTTCGGTGCGGCGACCTCGGGGGACGCTTCCGTCCCGGCAGTCGCCGGCGCGGTCACCAAGGCGCTGCCGGCGGTGGACGGCAACGTGGCGCTGGTGAGGCTGCGCCGCGCCGGCCTCCCGGCCGTCGAGCTCGCCCTCCACCCCGACCTGCGCGTCGGGTCCTCCGTGGACATCCTCGGCTACGCGCTCGGCGAGGGCACCGGCGACTCCGGCACCTGGACCGTCCGCGACCGCACGGTCGAGGTCATCGGGCGTACCGGGACCAACCGCACCGGAGTCAGCGGCCAGATCGGTCCCGACTCCCGGGGCGGCCCGGTGGTCGACTCGACCGGCCGGCTCGTCGCGCTCCTGGACACCGACACCTCCGCCGAGGGTGAACCGATCCGCGACCTGATCGGCACCGCCAACATCGACCGCCTGCTCGCCCAGAGCGGCGTCGCGAACCGGCTGAGCGAGAGCGACCGCGCCTTCCGGTCGGCCCTGGCCGTCTACTTCGCCGGCCACTACTCGCAGGCGATCGAGCGGTTCGACGACGTGCTCGGCCAGGACCCCGGGCACGCCGCGGCCCGGGCGTACCGGCAGCGGGCGCAGGAGCGGCTGCGGCTGGACGGGGACGCCACCGAGAACGCCGCGAACTGGTGGTCGTACCTCCTCTCCGCGGCGGGCGGCGTGCTGGTCATCGGCGCGGTGACCCTCGGGCAGCGCGCGCTCCGCCGCCGGCTGCGGCCGGTCGGTGCGGGCGGGCCCGGCACCGACGCGGAACCGGTGGCCGTCGGCGCGCCGCCGCCCATCCCGGCGGAGGTCGCCCCGCCGGCCACGAGCGCCCCGCCGGTGCCGCCGTCAGCCGAGGACACCCTCGTGCTGAGCGTGCCCGCGGCCCGCCGGACGGAGGCGCCCGCGCCGCCGGCGCCGGAGGACACCGCCGGCCCGGACCGGACGGACGTGCCGTCCGCCCTGGACGACACGGTGGTGCTGCACCTGCCCGAGGCGGGACCCGGTACGCCGGCGGCCGAGCAGGCCGACGGTGGCGGGCCGGCGACGCCCACCGACACCGCGACGCCCCGCGAGCGGCCCCGGAGCGCGTTCCGCCCGGACATCGAGGGTCTCCGCGCGCTCGCCGTGGTGTTGGTGGTGCTCTGGCACGCCGGCGTCCCGTACGTCTCCGGCGGCTTCGTCGGCGTGGACGTCTTCTTTGTCATCTCCGGCTACCTGATCACCACCGGGATGGCCGCCGAGGTGGCCGCCCGGGGTCGGCTGTCGCTCGGCCGGTTCTGGGCCAGGCGGGCCAAGCGCCTGCTGCCCAGCTCCGCGCTCGTCCTGCTCGCGGCCCTGGTCCTGACGTACCTCCTGCTGCCCGACATCCGCTGGCGGGACACCGCGGGCGACGTCGTGAGCAGCGCCCTCTACCTGGTCAACTGGCGGCTCGCCGACCAGTCCGTCGACTACCTGGCCGCCGGCCAGGCCCCGAGCATCGTGCAGCACTACTGGTCGCTCGCGGTCGAGGAGCAGTTCTACCTCGTGTGGCCGGTGCTGCTGGTGGGCGTCGCCTGGCTGGCCCGGCGGGGACGCACCCCGGCCTCCCGGTTCCGCACTCTCGCGTTCGTCGCGGTGGCTGTCGTCTGGGCGGCCTCCTTCGCCTGGTCGGTCCTGCTGGTCGAGGCCGAACCCGGCCGGGCCTACTTCGTCACCACCACGCGGATGTGGGAACTCGCCGTCGGCGCGCTGCTCGCGCTGGCGCCGATCCGGCGGCTGACCGGCGGGGTCGCCGCGGCGGCGGGCTGGCTCGGCGTCGCGGCCGTCGCCGCCTCCGCCGTGGTGCTGAGCACCTCGACCCCGTTCCCGGGCACGATGGCGCTGCCCGCCACCGTCGGCGCCGCCCTCGTCATCGCCGCCGGGGCCACCGCGCGGTACGGTCCGGTCGCGTTCCTGCGGCTGCCGCCGCTGCAGTTCCTCGGCGGGATCTCGTACACGCTCTACCTCTGGCACTGGCCGCTGCTGGTGGTCCTCACGGCGCGGATGCCCGAGCCGGGCACGCTGGCCGTGGTCGCCACCGTGGCGCTGTCGGTGGTGCTCGCGTACCTGACCAGCCGGCTGGTGGAACGGCCGGTCTGGCGCTCGCCGCGGCTCGCGGTGCGGCCCCGGGTGGCGCTCGCGGTCGGGGCGGCCTGCACCGTGCTGTCGGTCTGCGCGGGGCTGGCCTTCCAGACCGTCACCGGCCCGGCCGCGCCGGCCAGCGGGGGCGTGCGCGACGCGCCGGGCGCCGCCGTGCTCACCGCCGACGGCGCGACCGGCGCCGGGGTGCCCGTCGACCGCGCCTCATCCGTGGTGCCCGACCCGGCGGTGGCCCGGGACGACCTCCCGTCGGTCTACGCCGACCGGTGCCACGCCGGTCCCACCGAACCCGAGGTGCTGCGCTGCGCGTACGGCCCGCAGGACGCCACGGTCACCATCGCCGTGGTCGGCGACTCGCACGCCGCGCAGTGGGTGCCGACGCTGCGGGCGGTGGCGGAACGGCGGAACTGGCGACTGCTGACGTACACCAAGTCGAGCTGCCCGGTCCTCGACGTCGAGGTGGTCGGCGCGGACGGCCAGCGACCCGCCGACACCTGCGCGGCGTGGAACCGGGAGCTGCCCGGCCGGCTCGCCGCCGACCGCCCGAACCTGGTCGTGACGAGCAGCTACAACTACTCCGCCTACCGCGACGGCCGGACGCTCAAGGGGTCGGCGGGCCGCGCCGCGCTGGTGGACGGGATGCACCGGACCTGGCGGTCCCTTGCCGGGATCGCCCCCGTGGTGGTGCTGCGGGACACCCCGGCGCCGCGCCTGGACGTCGCGGAGTGCGTGTCGGCCCACCGGGAGGAGCTGACCAGGTGCGCGGTGCCGCGCGACAAGGCGCTGGCGGGCATCGGTCCGCTCCAGGTGGACGCGGCGCGGGGCCTGACCGGGGTACGGCTGGTCGACCTGAACGACGCCATCTGTCCCGCCGACCGGTGCGCGGCGGTGATCGGTGGGGTGCTCGTGTACCGCGACACCAATCACCTCACGGCGACGTACGCGCGGACGCTGGCGGCCCGGCTCGACGAGCAGTTGCAGATGGTGATGGGGTGAGCGGAATGATCAGCAGGGACGGCGACGCCGCCGGGGTCGATCCTGCTGGCGGGGGCGCCGCCGGCCCGCTGCTGGCCGGCCGGTCGGTCGCCCTCGTGCACGAGTGGTTCGGCGCCACCGGCGGCTCGGAGAACGTCTTCCTGGCCATCCAGGAGGTGCTGCCCGACGCGAAGGGGTTCGTGCTGTGGCGCGACCGCGACGCGCGACGCGGCCTCGACCTCCAGGAGTCGTGGCTGGCCCGGACCCCGTTGCGGCGGTCCAAGGCGCTGGCGTTGCCGCTCATGCCGCTGACCTGGCGCACGCTCAGCAGCGAGCGGTTCGACGTGGTCATCTCGTCGAGCCACGCCTTCGCGCACACCGTCAAGTTCCGGTCCGCCCCGGACGCGCGCTACCTGAGCTACATCCACTCGCCGGCCCGCTACCTGTGGAGCCCGGACTTCGACGGCCGCGGCTCGAACGGGGTGCTGACCGTGCCCCGGCGCGTGCTCCAGGGCGCCGACGTCCGCCTGAGCCGGCACGTCCACAGCTACGCCGCCAACTCGCGCGAGGTGCAGGCCCGCATCCAGCGGTTCTGGCAGCGCGACGCCCGCATCATTCACCCGCCGGTCGACGTGGACCACTTCGCCGACGCGCCGGCCGCGCAGCGCCGGCAGGACCGCGACTACCTGCTCGGCGTCGGACGCTGGATCCCGTACAAGAAGTTCGACCTGATGATCGACATCGCCGACGCCGCCGGGATGCCGCTGGTCATCGCCGGATCGGGGCCGGAGGAGGAGGCCCTGCGCCGGCAGGCCGCCCGCGTCGGCGTCCCGGTCACCTTCGAGCGGCAGCCGTCCCGGGACCGGCTCCGCGAGCTGTACTGGGGCGCGCGGTGCCTGCTCTTCCCCACCCACGAGGACTTCGGCATCATCCCGGTGGAGGCGATGGCCTGCGGCACACCGGTGCTGGGGCTGCGCCGGGGCGGGGTGCTGGAGACGGTCGTCGACGGCGAGACCGGCTTCCTGGTCGACTCGGACGACCCGCGGGCGTACGCCGCCATGCTGCGGCACGTCGACGCCCTGGACCGGGACCGGGTCCACGCCCACGCCGCCCGGTTCTCCACCGCGGTCTTCCGCGCCAACGTCGCCTCGTGGGTCGCCGATGAGACCGCCTGACACCGCCCCGCGCCTGCGCAGGCCGGGCGGCCGCGCCCTGGTCGTGGCCGTCGCGGTGCTGGCCGTCGTCACGGCCCTCGGGGTGACCACCGTGCTGCCCCGCCCGACCGTCGCCGGTGGGCTCGGCCTCGTCGTGGTGGCGGTGTGCCTGACGGCGCTCTACCAGACCACCCGGTCGGCGTCGTTCAGCCCGGTGTCCGTGACGTTCTGGGCCTTCGTCACGGTCTGGGTGGGCTTCGCGCCGCTGCTGCAGATCCGGGACCGGCGGCTGCCCTGGCCCGACCTGCCGCTGGACCAGTACTACGTCAGCGCGCAGGTCATCCTCCTGTTCGCGGTGCTGGCCTACTGGGCCGGCAACACCCGACGCCGGCCCGCGCCGCGGTCGGACACCTCGCCCCGCACCCGGATCACCATCGAGAAGGCGCTGGCGGTCACCGTCACCGCCGCGGTGCTGGCCGTCGTCTGCCTGCCGATGACCGGCGGCCTGGCCGTCCGGTTCGGCAGCCGCGACGACCTCCAGCGCGCCATCGCCGAGGCCGGCCTGAAGAGCCGGCAGGACCTGGCGCTGCTCGGCCTGCTCAGCACCTTCCCGGCCGCCGTCGCCGCGGTCGCCCTGGTGCTGTGCCTGCTCTGCTGGCGGAGCCGGACCTACGCCGGACCGAGGGCACGGTGGGTGCTGCTGGGCACCACGGCCGTCGCGGTGCTCCTCAACGTCGTCTACAACAACCCGCTCTCCGCGAACCGGTTCACCGCCTTCGGCGTGCTGCTCGCCGCCGGCCTGGCGATCGTGCGGTTCGAGCGGCAGCGCTGGCGGACCTTGTTCTCGCTCGGCATGCTCACCGGCCTCGCCGTGCTCTATCCGCTGGCGAACCTGTTCCGCAACGAGCGCTCGCGCGGCGACCTCCGGCTGGGCCTGGACGCCTACTACACGTGGGACTTCGACGGGTTCCAGCAGACCGTGAACGCCGTCTACTACGCCCGCGTGCACGGCCACAGCTGGGGCCATCACCTCGTCTCCGCGCTGCTGTTCTGGGTGCCCCGGTCCTGGTGGGAGGGGAAGGCAATCCCCGCCGGCAACGCGGTGGCGGCCAGCCGGGGCTACTCCTTCCAGAACCTGGCCCTGCCGTTCTGGGCCGAGACGTACCTGGAGTTCGCCTTCGTCGGCGTGGTGGTGCTGTTCTTCTTCTACGGGCGGCTCGCCCGGCGGCTCGACCGGGCGCTGAGCGCCACGCCGGCCGGCCTGGGGACGGCCCTCACGGTCACCTTCGCCGCCTTCCAGATCGGCCTGCTGCGCGGTCCCCTCGGCGCGCAGATCCCGTTCGTCGGCGCCGCGTTCGCGGTGCTCGTCGTGGGCGTGCTCGTCCTGCCCGACCGGGGCTGGCGGCTGACCCGACCGCCTCCACCGGTGGACCACGACCCCCCGACCGTGGCACCCACCCGAACCGAGGAGATGGCGCCCCATGACTGAACCACGGCCCCGGGTCGCCGTCCTCGCCGACTGGTGGTGGCCCGATGAGGTCGGCGGCGCGGAGCGCTCCGCCCGGGCGGCCGCGCGGGAACTGGCCGGCTTCGCCGACGTGTCGGTCTTCGTGCCCGCCACCAGCGACAACACGTACGCCGACGGTCCACTCACCGTGCACGCCGTCCGGCGGCCCTTCGCCCGGCGGCAGCACGCGGACACCCGGATCCGGCGCGGGCTGGAGTTCCTGACCGCCTGGCTGCTGCCCCTCGTCGCGTCCCGCCTGACCCGGCGGATCCGGACGTTCCGGCCCGACGCCGTGGTGGCCACCAACATCTCCCGCACCGGCCCCTGGCTGCCCCGCTGGGTGCGGGCGCGCGGCCTGCGGTACGTCCGGGTCTTCCACGACCTGAGCGACACCTGCTGGCGCCGGTCGCGGCTGAAGGACTCCCGCACCTGCGCGACCCTGTGCGGGGAGTGCCGGGTCAAGGCCGGGATCATGCGGGGCGCCACCCCGCGCGGCGCGGTGAGCGTCTGCGTCTCCGGGTTCGTCCGCGACGAACTCGCCGAGGCGGGCCTGACCACCCCGGCGGCGAGCCTCGTCGGCTACCCGCTGGTCGGCCCGCCGGAAGCGGTACGCCCGGCCCGGCGCGTCGACGAGACCCGGCTCGTGGTCGGCTACCTCGGCCGTCTCGACCCGGTGAAGGGCATCGAGTCGGCCATCCGCACGGCCGGCGCCCACCAGCGGAGCACCGGCACCCCGGTGCGGATGCTGGTCGCCGGGGAGGGGCAGCCCGACTACACCCGGACGCTGGCCGAGCTGGCCCGCTCGGAGGAGGTCGACCTGCACCTGGCCGGCCACATGACGGTCGACGCGTTCTGCGACGCGGTCGACGTCGTCCTCATCCCGTCCCGCTGGATGGAGCCGTTCGGCCGGGTCGCCGTCGAGGTCGGGCGCACCGGCAAGCCGATGCTGGTCGCGCCGCTCGGCGGCCTGCCCGAGGCGGCGGCCGTGTCCGGCGGCGCCTACGCGTACGCCGACTTCCAGGACCCGGCCGCGGCCGCGGCCGCGCTCGGTGAGCTGCTGGCGGGCGCGGCGCCCCCGGTCGCCAAGGGCGGCGGCGGCGCGGCGACGACGCTGCCGCAGGCCGTCGTGGCCGCCACCCGGCGGGCGCTGTCCGGCGTGGACGACGTGACGGTGGGGCGGCGGCGGTGACCGGGACGGTCGCCCCGCCCCGGGCCGCCGCCGGGCGCAACTGGGCCCGGCTCGCCCTGACCCTCGGGCAACTGGCCCTCATGGGCACGAGCCTGGTGTTCAGCCTGGCCCTCGGCTACGCCGGTGACCTGTCCGCGGTCGGCGCCACCGCGCCCGCGATGCTGGTGTTCCAACTGACCTGCGGCGTCCTGCAGCGGTCCCTCGCCGAGGCGACGCTGCTCGCCGAGGCGCACGCCGAGCGGACCGCCGAGCGGACGGACTGCCAGCGGTCGGTGGCCGCGGCGTTCACCGGCGGGCTCGCCGGCGTGGTCCTGGCGGTGGCGTCGGCGCTGGCCGTGTCCGGCGGGTCGATCGAGCTGGCCGTCGCCTACGCGGCCGGCATCCCGTTCGCGATCGCGCTGGACATCGGCCGGGCCGCGGGTGTGGCGGCCGGCGCCGCCCGGTCCGTGTTCCTGGAGACGGCCGCGTGGCTGGCCGCGCAGCTCGTCGTGCTGGTGGTCGCCGCCACCCGGTCGCCGCTGGCCGTCTGCCTGTCCTGGACCGTGGTGAACGTGGTGTTCCTGCTGGCCGCCGCCGGCCGACCCGAGCGGCGGCCGCGCTTCGCCGGGCTGCTTGGCTGGGTGCGGTCCCGGCGGGGCGTGATGGGCGCGGCCTCCCTGGACGCCCTGCTCGTCGGTCTCACCCCGGTGCTCGCCCTGCAGGCCACCGCGTTCGTCGCCGAGGCCGCCACGCTCGGCGTCATCCGCCTCACCCAGCAGCTGTTCGGGCCGTTGGCGTTCGTGTCGATCACCGTCCGGCGGGTGCTGGTCTACCAGCGGACGGCCGACGTCGGCACGACCCGGCGGCAGGACCTGCGGGACGGGGTGCAGGCGTGGGCGTTCATGGCCGCCGGTTCGGCCGCACTCGGGCTGGCGGTGCTCGTCGGGCAGGAGTTCGTCCCCGCGCTGTCGTTCCTGCCGGTGGGCTGGGTCCTGGTCGCCGCCGGGCTGGAGAAGACCGCGCTGGGGTTCTCCTACGGCTGCTCGCTGAGCAGGTTCATCCGGGGGGAGTTCGCGCTGCTCCTGCGCGCCCGCTACGTCATGCTCGGCCTGACGGTGCTCGCCGCGCCGCTGCTGACCGTCCGATTCGGAGCGCCCGGCTACCTGGTCGCGTCGGCCGTCGGGATGGTCGTCTACTCGCTGGTTCTCGTCGCGCTGCCGGCCCGTGACCGTCCACGGCCGACACCTGTCGCGTCGGACACCGGTCTGTCCTGACCGGCGGCCCTCGCTAAGGTTGTCGGCATGAGCGACAGTGTCGGCCTGCTGCTGCGGCGTGCCGGATTCGGCCCGACCGCGGTCGAGCTGGCCGCCGCTCGCCAGGCCGGCTACGCCGCCGCCCTGACCGGTCTGACCGCCCCGCCCGGTCCGGACGTCGGCGCGACGGGCGCGCCCGTCCCGGACCTCGGGCCCGACGCGTACGCGGGCAAGCGCGACCTGACCTACGAGGAGAAGGTCCGGCTGGAGGACCTGCGCGACGCGCAGACCGCGCAGCTCACCGAGTGGTGGCTGAACCGGATGACGGTGGCCAGCCACCAGGCCGTCGAGAAGCTGGTCTTCTTCTGGCACGGGCACTGGGCCACGTCGGTCAAGAAGGTGCGCAGTCCCCAGCTGATGCTCAGCCAGCACCGGACGCTGCGCGGCGCCTCCGACTTCACCGTGCTGGCCCGGCGGATGGTCGTCGACGCGGCGCTGAACCACTACCTGGACGGGCACCTCAACACCCGGCAGGCACCCAACGAGAACCTCGCCCGCGAGCTGTGCGAGCTGTTCCTGCTGGGGATCGGCAACTACACCGAGAAGGACGTCAAGGAGGCCGGGCGGGCGCTGACCGGCTGGCGGTTCAGCCTCACCATGGGCCGCTCGGTGTTCGACCCGCGGGCCCACGACCCGGGCCGCAAGACCATTCTGGGCCGTACCGGGAACTTCACCGCGCAGAGCCTCGTCGACCTGCTGGTGACCCAGGAGGCCTGTCCCCGGTTCGTCGCCGCCCGCCTCTGGTTCCGGTACGGCTCGTCCACCCGGCCCATCCCGAAGGAGCTCCAGGAGAAGATGGCGCGCGCCTTCCCGGCGCCGATGGCCATGCTCCGGGTGCTCCTCGCCGACGAGGCGTTCCAGGCGACCGCCGGCACCATGGTGAAGCAGCCGGTCGAGTGGCTCGTCGGTGCGCTGCGGCAACTGGGTGTGCGGCCGGCCAACCTGCCGGCGGAGACCCGCAAGGCCGTCCTGCACGACCTGGAGAACCTGGGGCAGTTGCCGTTCGCGCCCCCCAACGTGGGCGGCTGGCCCTCCGGCGGCTCCTGGTTGACCTCCGCCGCCGCGCAGGTCCGCCTGCGGCTGGCCGGCCGGGTCGCCGAGCAGGCGCCGGTCGACCAGTTGACCCCGGAGAGCCTGGCGTACCTGCTGGGTGTCGACAGGTGGACGAATCGCACCTACGCTGTGCTACGCGGCACGCAGGACCGGCGGCAGCTGTTGACCCTGGGTTTGGCGAGTCCGGAATACCTGGTGACATGACGATGAACCCACAGACCCGACGTCGGTTCCTGCTCGCCTCGGGCGTCACCGCGGGCGCCGCGCTCGCCGCCGGCGCCGGCGGGATGGGGCTCGCCCAGCTGCTGCGGACCGCGGGGCGGGACGGTGCCGCCGCGCCGTCGAGGAAGCTCGTCCTGGTGACCCTCTACGGCGGCAACGACGGGTTGAACACCGTCGTCCCCTACGCCGATCCCGCCTACCACGACGCGCGGCCGGAGCTGGCCTACGACCCGGAGAAGGTGCTGCACCTGGACGACGCCCTGGGCCTGAACCCGGTCATGCGGGGCATGAAGCAGCTCTGGGACGAGAAGCGGCTGGCGGTCGTCCTCGGGGCGGGCTACCCCCGGCCCGACCGCAGCCACTTCCGGTCCATGGACATCTGGCAGACCGCGTCTCCGGCCGAACCGGTGACGACCGGCTGGGTGGGCCGCTGGCTCGACGGCACGAAGGCCGCCCCGGAGGCCGCCGTCAGCTTCGAACCGGTGCTGCCACCGGTGCTCGCGGGGGAGAGCCGGGCCGGTTCCTGCGTCAACGTCGGCGGCCTCGAACTGCCCCCGGGCGTCAGCGCCGACGCCGTCGCCGCCCTCGGCCGCGGGGAGCCCGGCGAGCCGGAGCTGCAGGCCCGCGCGGCTCGCGCCTACGGCGACCTGCTCCGGGTGGAGCAGCTGGTCCGCGACGCCGAACAGCACCAGAGCCCCACCCCGGGCGGCGTCGAGCAGGAGGTCCTCACGACCGGCCCCGGCAGCCGCAGCGTCCTGGAGACCCAGCTGGCGCTCGTGGCCCGCTGCGTCGAGGCCGGCGTGCCCACCCGGGTCTACTCGGTGAGCCTCGACGGGTTCGACACCCACGCCATGGAGCGGGCCGGGCACGAGAGCCTGCTCACCCGGCTCGACCGCGCGCTGTCCGCGTTCGTGGCCCGGATGGCGCGCACCGAGGCGGGCCGCCAGGTGACCGTGGTCGTCTACAGCGAGTTCGGCCGGCGGGTACGCGCCAACGCCTCCCAGGGCACTGACCACGGGACGGCCGGGCCGGTGTTCGTCCTGGGGCCGGCGGTGGCCGGCGGGCTCCACGGCGAGCAGCCGAGCCTCACCGACCTGGACGACGGCGACCTGAAGGCAACGGTGGACTTCCGCGACGTCTTCGGCACGGTCCTGGCCTCGGTGCTCGGCGCCGAACCCGACCGCTACCTGGGCGGCGGCTACCGGGCCACGCCGCTGCCGCTGCTCACCGTCGACTGAGGACCGGTCACCGCCCGCCCGCCCGGAACACCTCCGCGACGGTCCGCAGGACCACCTTGACGTCCAGCCACAGCGACCAGTTCTCGATGTAGTAGTTGTCGAACCTCGCCCGGTCCGAGATCGGCGTGTCCCCCCGCAGGCCGCTGACCTGGGCCAGCCCGGTCAGCCCGACCGGCACCCGGTGGCGCATCGCGTAGTTCGGGTATTCGGCGGAGAACTTCTCCACGAAGTACGGCCGCTCCGGCCGGGGCCCCACCACGCTCATCTCCCCGCGCAGGATGTTCCACAGCTGGGGCAGCTCGTCCAGGGACGTACGGCGCATGAACCGCCCGATCGGCCCGACCCGCCGGTCGTGCGCGATGGACCATTTCGTCTGCGACTCGTGCTCGTCCACCGGCCGCATCGACCGGAACTTCACCACCTGGAACGGCTTGCCGTAGCGGCCGATCCGCTCCTGGTGGAAGAAGATGCCGCGACCACCGTCGAGGAACGTGGCGATCGCGCACAGCAGCAGCACCGGGCTCAGCAGCAGCAACGCCGTCGTGGCGAGGACCACGTCGGAGGCGCGCTTCACCGCCCACCGCGGGCCGGAGAAGGTGGTGTCACCGATCTTCACGATCGGGATGGCGCCGATGTGGTCGGGGTAGCCGCCGTGCGACCGGGAACCCCACAGCCGCGGCACCGCCCACAGGTCACGCGCCGAATCGGCCTGCCGGAGCAGCGCCTCCATGAGCACCGACTCGGGACAGTCCGGGTCCGCGATGACCAGCACCTCGCACTCCAGCAACCGGACCAGATGCTCGAGGTCGTCCAGGGTGCCGAGCAGCGGGACCGCCGCCCCGTGGTCCGGCGGCGCGGTGTCGACCGAGCCCACGAAGCGCAGACCGTACTCGGGGTAGCGGCGCAGCAGCCGGGCCAGCTCCACCCCGATCGGGCCGGCGCCCACGACGATCGCGTTGTGCTCCACCCACCGGCGCCGGCGGGCCAGGAGGGTCACCTTCCGGCTGCACGCCCGCCCCAGGACCACGAGCGCCGCGGAGAGCGCCACGCCGTGCATGAAACCGCTGACGTACGGCACCGAGTCGTGCCGGTAGGCCGCCACGATGGCGACCACCGCGCCCGAGGCCAGCAGCCGCCCCGAGAGGCTCGGCAGCTCGTCCAGGATGCTGAGGTGCCGGCGCGCCCGGTAGAGCCCACCGGCCGCGAAGACGGACACCGTGAGGACGGCGTTGGCCAGCGTGCCGCGCCAGTAGTTCTGGGTCACCAGCAGCGGCGCGAGCAGCGCGACGACGTCGACCGGGGCCGTCATCATCCAGGCCCGGAGCCAGCGCGTGCGCGTCGAGGCCCGGGAACTGGCGTACGGCAGCACCGCGGTCGTGTCGAGACCGGCGCGCGGCTCCGCGGCGGCCGCCACCGGGCCGTTCTCGGACCGGGCCCCGGGGACGGCCGAGGGCAGACCGGTGCCCTTGTCCGTCTCCGGCCGCCGCATCATCATCTGCGGTGACTCGTGCCAGCGACCGGTCGCCGCCGGCTCTGTCGTAGCCGGTTGGCCTGACATGGTCGATCCTCCCCCGTGACAGCCCTCCCCGGCGCGAGCACAGTGAGGGCGATCGAAGGATATGAGCGCGCGGCTCCCGCCGCCAGAGCCGGGACGCCAATCCGATGTCCTACTTGTCGGCGGAAAGGATCTCCGAGACCGAGTCGCGGCGGACCGCGTCGAAGAGGGTCCTGGCCTTCGCCGAGTCCGCGAACACCACGCTCTCGCTGCCCACCCGGCCGGTTCCCTTCACCGGGCAGGTGTAGAACCCGAGGTTGCCGCTGCGCAGGTGGCGCATCTCCATGGCCAGGTCCACAAGCGACATCGACTTGTCGACGGCCACCGAGTTCGCGGTGGCCCGGACGAACGAGTTCAGCTTGGTGGGGCTGCTCAGCGTGCCGCCGGAGGCCGCCTTGTCGAGGATCGCCTTGATGACCTGCTGCTGATGCTTGATCCGGGTGAAGTCGCCGTTGGCGAAGGCGTACCGCTCCCGGGCGTAGTCCAGCGCGGTGGCCCCGTCCATCGTCTGCCGGCCCTTGACGAACTCGCGCTTGCCACTGGGATCCAGCGAGTGGGTCGAGGTGAAGTTCTGCTCCACATCGATGTCAATGCCGCCCAGGGCGTCCACAATCTCCTTGAAGCCGGCGAAGTCCACCATGGTCACATGGTCGACGCGCACGCCGGTGAACTTCTCCACGGTCTGCACCATGAGCGGCACGCCGCCCCACGCGTACGCCGCGTTGATTTTCGCGTCGCGGCCGCCCCGGCCCTCCTTGGACCGCGGGATCGCCGTCCACGTGTCCCGCGGGATCGAGATGAGCTGTGCGCTCGACCGGTCCTTCGGCAGGTGGGCCAGGATGATCGTGTCGCTCCGGGAACCCCCGGTGTTCTCCGGGTCGCGGGAGTCGCTGCCCAGGATCATGATGTTCATGGCGCCCTTCGCCACGACCGGCGGCCGGGCCTCCTCCGGCACCCCGGTGAACGCGTCCACCCGGTCGATCGAGGAGTTGACCGACCGGTAGTACAGGCCGCCCGCCAGCAGGCCGCCGCCGGCGAGCAGCACCACCACCAGCAGCACGATCAGGGCGATCCGCCGGCCACGGCGGCGACGTGGCGCCGGTGTCGGGTTCTCCTCCGCCGCGCCGGTGTCCACTCCCGACGACGGGAAGCGGGTGTCCGGGTGGGCGAGCGGGTGGCGATCTGACATGGCCGCGATGCTACTGACTCACGCTCCGTCACGGGGACCCTCGTCCGACCGGCCAGGCCCACCCGTCCGTTCGGCGCTTTCCTCTCGACCGATGCCGCGAACCTGATACAACGGCACGGGTGGATGCAACGAAGCTCCGCCGGGCCATCGCCCGGACCCGGCTCGCGCCGGTCGCCGCCTTCCCGAAGCGCCTGGCCCGGGTCGCCCGGCACGACGCCCGGGTGCTGCGCACCTCCGCCCGGTGGCTGCTCACCTCCCGGGAGCACCACAACTACACCTACGAGCTGACCAAGCTCAGCCGGCACCACCTGGCCTGGTTCGTCAGCGTGGTCTGCGACGTCCCCGTCGGGCAGGTGCGCCGCTGGTTCGCCGAGATCGAGGGCGACGACAAGCTGCGCACCCACATCGAGGCCGCCACCGCCGCCGCCTCCCGCCGCGGCCTGGCCGACCGGCAGGTCCGCTACGCCCGCCGCATCGGCTGGTACGCCATCGTCCGCGCCCGCAAGCCCACCCACGTCGTGGAGACCGGAGTGGACAAGGGCCTCGGCAGCTGCGTCCTGGCCGCCGCCCTGCTCCGCAACGCCGCCGAGGGCCACCCCGGCCGGGTCACCTCGCTCGACATCAACCCCGAGGCCGGCTACCTGGCCCGGGCCACCCCCTGGGCCGACGTGGTCGACCTCGTCATCGGCGACTCGGTCGCCTCGATCGGCGCGCTGGAGCGGCCGGTCGACCTCTTCCTGCACGACAGCGACCACAGCCGGGTGCACGAACGCAGCGAGTTCGAGGCGGTCGAACCGAAACTTGCGCCCGGCGCCATGCTGCTCACCGACAACGTCACCGCCACCAACGTCCTCGCCGAGCACGCCGAACGCACCGGCCGCCGGTTCCTCGCCTACCGGGAAACCCCCGCCCGGCACTGGTATCCGGGCGACGGCATCGGCGTCGCCTGGTGACGAACCCGCCTTAGCTTTCGCTTAGCCCGCTTGTCCGGCGCCCCACCGGTCCGGCAGCATCGACCGGCGTGACCGACGGCAGCGCTCCCGGCCGCACCCCGCCCACCGCCGACCAGGACCCACCCACCCGGGCCGGCCGCCGCCGAGCCCCGGCCGAGCCCCGCCGCCGGCTCGCCGTCGGCGGCCTCGCCGCGCTCGCCGCCGTCGTCGCCGTGACCCTCGCGGTACGCGGCGGCGCCACCCCCGCCTGCGCCGCCCCACCCCCGCGCGCCCTGCCCGCCGCCCCACCGCTCGGCAACACCGTCCACAGCGGAAAGGCGACCTTCTACGACTCGAAGGGCGCCGGCGGCAACTGCTCCCGCCCCGCCGCACCCGCCAACCGGCTCTACGTCGCCCTCGGCCCCGGCGAGTACGCCGCCGGCGCCTCCTGCGGCGGGCACCTCGACGTCACCGGCCCAAAGGGAACCGTCCGCGTCCTCGTCATGGACCAGTGCCCGGAGTGCGAACCCGGCCACCTCGACCTCTCCGCCGAGGCGTTCGCCCGGATCGCCGACCCGGTGCAGGGCGTCGTCAAGGTCAGCTACCGCGCCGTGGTCGACCCGCCACTGCCCGGCCCGCTCACCTTCCGCGTCAAGGAGGGCGCCTCGCAGTGGTGGTTCGCCGTCCTGGTCGGCGACCACGGCAACCCGCTACGCGCCGTCGAGGTACGGCAGGGCGACTCGTGGCGGGCCGCCACCCGCCAGGACTACAACTACTGGCTCATCGCCTCCGGCGCCGGCCCCGGGCCGTACCGCATCCGCGTCTCCGCCACCCCGACGGTCACCACGCCGCCCGGCACTCCCGCCGCCGTGCTGGACGCGGCCGCCGCCCCGCCCGCCACCCCCGCGCCGGTCGCGGCCGCCTGCGACTGACCTGGTCCGTGCATCGCCAAGGTCGCCCAAGGCTCGGCGGCCGCGGCGGTCAGGCCGCCTCGGCGCCCAGGTCGAGCCACATGAAGACCTCGTCCCGGTCGTCGCCCGGGGCGAGCCGCAGCGCGCCGGGCAGCCGCCCGACCTCCCGGTACCCGAGGCGCTCGTAGAACCCGCCCAGGCCCAGCCCGTCCCGGACGGTCACGTGCAGTGCCGCCAGGCCCAGCTCCCGACCGATCCGCTCGGCCTCGCGCATCAGCGCCGCGCCGTAGCCGCGTCCCTGCGTGTCGGGGTGCACCATGACCCGCTTCAGCACCCGCCAGTGCGTCTTCAGGTGGAAGCGGTTGTGCGCGATGATCAGGACGCCGACGAGGCGATCGCCCTCGTAGCCGACCAGCAGCCGGTCCGGCCCGTCGGCGATCGCGGCGAAGGTCGCGGCGGCCATGGGCCGCACGTCGGCGTCGGTCACCGGGGCGACGAAGCCGACGGCGCCGCCGGCGTTGGTCACGTCCACCCAGAGCGCGATGATCTGGTCGCGCAGCGCAGGCGTGAGATCGGGGTCGAGGACGAAGCGCAGGTTCACGCCCGCCATCCTCCGCGAGCCGACGCGGCGCCGACCCGGGTTCGTGATCCACGTGACACCGCTGCTGGTGCGGGAGAGGGGAGTCGAACCCCCACGTCCTTTCGGACAATAGGACCTAAACCTATCGCGGCTGCCTGTTACGCCACTCCCGCAGACCCGCTGAGTCTAGTGCGTCTGGTCTCCAGGTTGGTGAGCCCAGCCTCCCGGAGGATCGCCTGGACGGTGCGATGGCTGATCGCCGCGCCTCCGCCGGACGCCTCGGTCAGCGCCTCGGCGATCTTCCGGGATCCGGCCTCGGGGTGCGCGAGTGCGAAGCGAATGACGGGATCCCGGAACCGGCGCTGGATCGGTCGGTCACGGACCCGTGACGGCGCTGCGATGGTTCCAGTTGCTTCCAGGCGCCGCCGCAATCTGCTCACGTGGTCTCTCGTGCAGTCGAGGAGGTGGGCGGCCTCCATGGTGGTCATGCGACCGGCGCTGACCTCCCTGACCAAGGTCTCGGCGTCCCGCGACGGCCCGTCGCCCGAGTTGCAGCGGGCCGAGACGTTCGGCGAGTCGGCCGGGCCGGCCTGCGTGCGGACCCGGCCGGCGTAGGTCGCGGTCTGGCTGTGGCAGTTGGGACACAGTAGGCGCAGGTTGGATGGCCTGTTGTCGAGCCGGTCGCCGTTGATGTGGTCGACGTGGAGGATCAGTGGCGCACCTTGCCACCTCGGGCCGAGGCCGCAAATCTCACATCGTTCGGGGACGCCGGTGGCGGCCAGGGCGCGCCGGAGTCGGAAGCCGGGCGTTCTGGCCGCGTCCGGCGGTAGTCGGACCAGAATGCCCGACGGTGCCTGTCGCTGGCCCCGCACGCCGCGGTTGTGCCCCTGCCCGGTGAAGTGGGAGGTGTCGACGCCGAAGCGCTTCAGCTGCCGACTGATGTGGGCGTGCGAGCCGCCGCTCATCGGTATGCCCAGTATCCGGAGCACCGCCGCGATGCTCCGTGCCTCCGCCGCCGCTGCCGCCAAGGTCTCGGGCGAGTACTTGTAGCGAGGCATGCGCCGACGGTAACGGCGCCCTCCGACAGGCTCAGTCGAGCCCGAGGTCGCGGCGCAGCTTGGCGACGTGCCCGGTGGCCTTGACGTTGTAGAGCGCCCGCTCGATCTTCCCGTCCTCGTCGACGACGAAGGTCGAGCGGATCACGCCGGTGACGGTGCGGCCGTACATCTGCTTCTCGCCGAACGCGCCGTACGCGGTCAGCACCGACTTGTCGGTGTCGGCGACCAGCGGGAAGGTGATGGCGTCGCGGTCGCGGAACTTGGCCAGCTTCTCGGGCTTGTCGGGGGAGATGCCGACCACCTCGTAGCCGGCGGCCTGGAGCGAGGCGAGCGAGTCGCGGAAGTCGCAGGCCTGCTTGGTGCAGCCGGGCGTCATGGCGGCCGGGTACGCGTACAGGATGACCTTGCGGCCGCGCAGGTCGGCCAGGGACAGGGTCCCGCCGCTGTCGGTGGGGAGGGTGAACTCGGGGGCGGGGTCGCCGGGGCTCAGGCGGTCGGTCATGGCGCAGACGATACCGCCGTCGCCGGGTCCGGGGCGGGTGGCGACGCGCCGGCCCGCGTGATGATCACCATGGCTTGTTGCAATGGATTGGCAACAGCGACTCCCTACAAATAAGCTCGGTCCGTGGAAACCCTGGCGATGCACATCTCGAACGGGATCATCGACGGTCCCGTCGCCGCGGTGTTCGCGGCCCTCGCGCTTGCCGTGCTCACCTTCTGCGTGCTGCGCGGCCGCCGTGACCTCGACGACCGGCTGGCTCCGATGGCCGGCCTGGTGGCCGCGTTCATCTTCGCCGTGCAGATGCTCAACTTCCCGATCTTCACGGCCGGGGTCAGCGGCCACCTGCTGGGTGGCGCCCTCGCCGCGCTGCTGGTCGGCCCGTGGGTGGGCGCGCTCTGCGTCGCCGTGGTGCTGGTCGTGCAGGCGCTGGTGTTCGGCGACGGCGGGGTGGCCATGCTCGGCCTCAACATCACCAACATGGCGCTGCTCGGCACCGCCGCCGCCTACCTGCTGATCGCGCTGCTGCTGCGGGTGCTCCCGCGCACGCCGGCCGGGCTGGGCGTCACCGCCTTCGTCTCCGCGCTGGTCAGCGTCGTGGTGGCGTCGCAGGGGTTCGTGCTGGAGTACTGGCTGGGCGGCACCACCGACCTGGGCGGCAACCTGGCCGGGCTGTCTGGCACGATGGCCGGCGTCCACCTGCTGATCGGCGTCGGCGAGGGTCTGATCACCGCGACCACCGTGGTCACCGTCGCCAAGGTCCGCCCCGACCTGGTGTACGCGCTGCGCGCCCTCAAGCCAGCCGTGCCGGCTCCCGCCGTCCCGGTCGCCGGAGGTGCCCGATGAGCAGGCGTTCCTGGCCGTTCCTGCTCGGCGGCCTGCTGGTCGCGCTGCTGCTGGCCGGCGTGGTGAGCAACTACGCCTCGGCGCATCCGGACGGGCTCGACTCGTCGCTGCTCAAGGGCTGCACGGTCAACGCCGACGGCGAGATCACCGGCGGCAGCTGCCCGGCGCAGCAGGCCAAGGACCACGAGCTGGCCGACAGCCCCCTCGCGGACTACGGCGTGCGCGGGGTGGGCAACGACTTCCTCTCCACCGGCCTGTCCGGCGTGCTCGGCGTGCTGCTCACCTTCGCTCTCGGCGGCGGCCTGTTCTGGCTGGCCCGCCGCCGCGGCCCGGCGACCGGCCCGGCGACCGACCCGGGAACGGACCCGGCGGGCGGCGCGGCCGGCCCGACCGGCGACGCGACCACCGGCGACCCGGCCGCCGACGAGCGTCCGGCGCGCGCCGCCGGCACCCGCTGAGTCCCGGATGGGTGCCGGCCACGCCCACGTGCTCTACCGCGAGTCGTCCTCGCCGGTGCACCGCCTCCCGCCGGAGGTGAAGATCGCCGCGATGGTGCTGTTCACCCTCGCGGTGGTCGCCACGCCCCGGGCGGCGTACTGGGCCTTCGGCGGTTACGCCCTGCTGGTCGTCGCCGTGGCGGCGCTGGCCCGGGTGGGGGCGCGCTGGCTGCTCGGTCGGGCGCTGATCGAGCTGCCGTTCGTGCTGTTCGCGTTCGCGCTGCCGTTCTTCGGCACCGGGGAGCGGGTCGACGTGGCCGGGTTGAGCCTCTCGGTCGACGGGCTGCACGGCGCGTGGAACATCCTGGCCAAGGGCACGCTCGGCGTACTCGCGTCGCTCCTGCTGGCGGCGACCACGACGACGCGGGACCTGATCGTGGGCCTGGACCGGCTGCGGTGTCCGCAGATCCTCACCCAGATCGCCACGTTCATGCTGCGCTACCTGGACGTGCTGGTGGGGGAGGCGCGGCGGATGCGGGTGGCCCGGATGTCCCGGGGCGACGACCCGCGCTTCCTCTGGCAGCTCCGCGGTTTCGCCGCCGGGGTCGGCGCGCTGTTCCTGCGGGCGTTCGAGCGGGGCGAGCGGGTCTACCTGGCCATGGTCTCCCGTGGCTACACGGGCCGGATGCCGGCGGTGTGGCAGGGCGCGGGCGCGGCCACCGCGGGCCAGTGGGCGGCAGCCGCCACGGTGCCGGCGATCGCGGCCACCATCGCCGCCGTCGCGCTCGTGCTGACATGATCGGGTACGTGCAGCAGCCGCCCTCCCTGGACGTCCGTGGCGTCCGGTACGCGTACCCCGACGGTCACGTCGCCCTGCACGGGGTGGACCTGACCGTGCCGCGCGGCGAGCGGGTGGCGCTGCTCGGGCCGAACGGCGCCGGCAAGACGACCCTGGTGCTGCACCTCAACGGCATCCTCACCCCGACCGGGGGGACGGTCAGCGTGGGCGGCCTGGCGGTGAGCCGGGACCGCGACACGCTGGCCGAGATCCGCCGCCGGGTGGGCATCGTCTTCCAGGATCCGGACGACCAGCTCTTCCTGCCCACCGTCGCCGAGGACGTCGCGTTCGGGCCGGCGAACCTGGGGTTGCGCGGCGCGGAGCTGGCCGCCCGGGTGGACGAGGCGCTCGCCGCGGTGGGGATGGCGGAGCACCGGGACCGGGCGCCGCACCACCTGTCGTTCGGGCAGCGCCGCCGGGTGGCGGTGGCCACGGTGCTGGCCATGCGCCCGGAGATCCTGGTGCTGGACGAGCCGTCGTCCAACCTCGATCCGGCGGCCCGCCGGGAGCTGGCGGAGATCCTGCGCGGCCTCCCGGTGACCCTGCTGATGGTCACCCACGACCTGCCGTACGCGGCGGAGCTCTGCGACCGCTCGGTGATCCTGGACGCCGGCCGGGTCGTCGCGGACGCGCCCACCCTGGAGCTGCTCTCCGACCAGCGCCTGCTCGCCGAGCACCGCCTGGAGCTGCCGTACGGCTTCGTGCCCCGCCCGTCCTGAGTCAGCGCGCGGCGGGCGCCGCGGGCGTGACGCGGGCGGCCCGGGAGGCGGTGCGCAGGCGCAGGAGGCCGGCGGCGACCGCGCCGACGCCGGTGGCCAGGGCCACGGTGACCAGCACCCGGGCGAGGGTGGGCGGGCCGGCGACCGGGGCCACCGAGCGGGACAGGACGGCCAGGTTCGAGACGCCGGCGAACAGGGTCAGGCAGGCGCCGGCCAGGGCCAGCGCGAAGTCGGCGGCCGGGCGGCGGGCCAGCGCGTAGCCGCCGGCCGTGAGCGCGCCGAGCCCGGTGAGCAGTGTCCACGTCTGCCCGGTGAGCAGGTCGAGCAGCATCCCGCCGGCGCCGGCGGCGCCGGCGTCCACGGCCTTGCCGACGGTGAGCGCCACGGTCGCGGCACCGCCCAGGGCGAGCAGCGCGCCCACCCCGCGCAGCGCGCGGACGCCGGTGGCGGTGCCGGCCGGGACCAGGCCGGCCGCGCCGATCACCAGGAAGCCGAGGGTGGCGGCCACCCACCAGGGGTACGCGTCGGGCGGCGGCACCCAGTCCAGGGTGCCGTGCACCTCGACGGTGCCGGTGCCGGCGCGCAGCGGCACCACCCAGTCGCGGACCCGCTGCTCCCGGTCGGGGGCGGCGGCCACCTGGACCGGCGGGTCGGACTCCAGCCAGAGCGTCCGCTGGTCGTGCCAGCGGGCCGTCGGCCCGTCGGCGATCCGCCGCCAGACCGGGGCGGCGGCCGGGTCGGCCTCCGGCGGGAGCTGGGTGTCCCCGGCGAGGGTGCGGTTGAGGTAGGTGGCGGGGGAGCGGCTGTTCTCGTACACGCCGCCGGGCCCGATCCGCAGGTACGGCTCGCCGGAGTAGCCGAGCACCTGGACGTCGGCCGCGGTGCGGTTGGTCAGTTCGAGGCGGGCGCCGGCCTCGACCATCCGGGCGGTGAGCCCGGGCCGGGCCGGAGCGATGCCGGTGACCTCGGCCCGGTAGTCGGTGCCGTCTGGGGCGTCCGCGCCGTGCGCGGCGGCGGGGGTGGCGAGGGCGAGGAGGGTGGTGAGCGCGGCGGTGACCACCAGAGCGGCCCGCCGCAGCGGCGCGGGGATCACTTGCCGGCCGCCTCCACGGCCGCCCTGATCCCCTCCGGGCTGCGGTCCGTGACGTCCTTGCCGTCGACGCGGATGGTCGGGGTGCCGGTCACGCCGGACTTGCTGGCGTCGTCGGTGACGTGCTCGGTCCACGCCTTGTATTTTCCGTCCTTCACGCAGGAGCCGAAGTCGTCGCGGTCGAGCCCGACGCCGGCGCCGATGTCGATCAGCTCGTCGTCGCTGAGCCCGGCGCTGCCCTCGGCCGGCTGCCGGGCGAAGAGCTGGTCGGTGAACTCCTTGAACTTGCCGCCCTGTGCGGCGCAGCCGGCGGCGGCCGAGGAGCGGGTGGAGTATTCGGTGGTGGAGAAGCGGTTGAGGAAGGCCACCGGGTGGAAGTTCACCCGGATCTTGTCCTCGTTGATCAACTGGTTGATCGTCTCGCCGCTGGTCTGCTGGAACTGCTTGCAGACCGGGCAGAGGTAGTCCTCGTAGAGGTCGACGGGGACCGGGCCCTGGCCGAGGACGATGGCGGTGCCGGGCGGGTTGGCGCCGGGCGGGGTGGTGAACGTGTCCGACTTCTGGCTGGAGTAGACCGTCCAGCCGATCAGACCGGCGATCACCAGCACCACCACCGCGGCGACGGAGGTCCAGATCGTGCGGGTGCGCCGCTTCTCCCGGGCGATCTGGGCGCGGACCACCTGGGCGGCGTTCTTCCGTCCCTTGCGACTACTCATCGTCGACCTCCACGGTGTCGCCCGCCAGCCAGCCGTCCACGGAGAACGGGGTGCGGGGCCAGGTCAGCAGGAACCCGGCCAGTACCAGGAATCCCAGGTCCCGGAGGATCTCCGGGAGGTAGCTCGGTGCCTGGCCGGCGGCGAGTTGCCCGCCGCTGCCGAAGCATCCGCAGTCGATGGCCAGGCCACGGGACCAGGCGGAGGTGATGCCGGCGATGAAGACGACGAGCAGCGCTGCGGAGACGCCGGCGGCGAGCCGGGTGGCCAGCCCGAGCAGCAGGAGCACGCCGAGGGCCAGCTCGACGAAGGGCAGCGCGGCGCCGATCACGGTGGCCAGGTCGTACGGCATCACCTGGTAGGCGTTGACCGCCCGGCCGGAGGCGGCCAGGTCGCCGACCTTGGCGGCGCCGGCGACCAACCAGACGGCGGCCAGGCCGAGGCGGGCCGCGATGCCGAGCCAGGGCCGTACGGCGGGCCAGCGGGAGGCCCGGGTGGGTGGTGCGGTCACGGTCATTGGTCGTCCCGTTTCCGAGGAAAGTTCCATGATCAGCCGGTCAACGCGTCGCCGGCGGCCTTGACCAGGTCGTCGCGGGCCCGGGCGACGCGGGAGCGGATGGTGCCCACGGGCACCCCCTCCACCGCGGCGGCCTCGGCGTACGACAGGCCGAGCAGCTGGGTGAGCACGAACGCGGAGCGCCGTTCGGCGGGGAGCCGGCGGACCAGGTCGGTGGCGCCGAGCTGCCCGGCCGGGTCCGGGTGGGGCCGGTCGGTGGCCGCGTGCGCGGCGAGCCGCGCGTCCAGCCGCCGGCGGCGGATCACGGTGCGGAGGTGGTCGGCGCAGGTCCGGCGGGCGATGCCGAGCAGCCAGGTGCGCGCGGTGGACCGCCCCTCGAAGGCGGGCAGCGCCCGGAACGCGCGCAGGTACGTCTCCTGGGTCAGGTCGTCCGCGCTGTCCGGGTCGACCAGGGCGGCGGCGAAGCGCCACACCTCGGCCTGGGTGGCCCGGACGAAGGCGGCCTGGGCCACCGGGTCACCCGCCCGGGCGGCCAGTGCCCAGTCGGTCGCGGCGTCCCGCGCAGCCTCGCGTTCCGGCGCCGCGGGGCGGCCGGCGGAGGTGTCGCGCGGGGCGGGGATCACGACAGACGAGGTTACGCGGCGTACCTGTGCCGGACAGGGTCCTTCGGCCCATTACGTGGTCCCGCCCACGCCGGGAACTTTTCCCACCCGCCCGCCGACTACCCGATCATGACGTGCGACGACGTACGCGTGGCGCTTCCCGGCCGGCCGGGCGGGGAGGAGCCGTGGGCTCGGGCCCGGCGGCTCCGGGTGGCGGAGCTCCGGCCGCGTACGGCGCCGGCGCCGGGGCGCGGATGAGGTCGGGTCGCCGGGGGCCGCACGGTTCGGGAAGCATGATGGTCATGACTGCTGCCGTACGCCGCCGCCCCGTGGCCGTCGCCGACCGTCCGTGGGCCGCCCGGCTGGGGACCGCCGCCGGACTGCTGGTCACCCTCGTCGCCCTGCTGCTGGCCCCGGCCACCCCGGCCAGCGCCCACGCGGTGCTGGTGAGCAGCAGCCCCGCCGCCGCGGCCGTGGTGTCCAGCGCGCCCGCCGAAGTGGTGATCACCTTCAGCGAGGGGGTCCGCAAGGTCCCCGACAAGATCCGGGTGATCGCGCCCGACGGCTCCCGGGCCGACCGGGGCGAGCCCACCTTCAAGGGCGCGGTGGTCACCATCCCGGTGGACCCGTCCGGCGCGCGCGGCACCTACCTGGTCAGCTACCGGGTGATCTCGGCCGACAGTCACCCGGTCTCGGGCGCGTTCACCTATTCGGTCGGCGCGCCGTCCACCCCGCCGACCGACACCGGCACGGACACCCGGGCGAACCCGGTGGTGGGCAACGCGGTCAAGGTGGCGAAGTACCTCGGCTACGTCGGGCTGCTGCTGCTCGTCGGCCCGGCGCTGGTGCTGGCCGCGCTCTGGCCCCGCCGGCTGTCCCGGCGCGGCCCGGCCCGGCTGGCCTGGTCGGCGCTGGGCCTGCTGGCCGTGGCCACGCTCGCCGAGCTGTGGCTCCAGGTCCCCTACACCAACGGCGGCGGCCTGTTCGACGCCACCGGTGCCGGCTTCGGCGACGTGCTGGGCAGCACCTACGGCGCCACGCACCTGGTCCGGCTCGGCCTGCTGGCCGCGGCGGCGTTCCTGCTCCGCCCGCTCTTCGCCGGGCCGGTCAGCCGCACCGACGGGCTCATCCTGGCCATCCTCGGCGGGGCCGCGCTGTTCACCTGGTCGCTCGCGGGCCACCCGGCCGCGTCGCCCGCGCCCGCCGTCTCGGTGGTGGTGGACGCCGTGCACCTCGGCAGCATGGCCGTCTGGCTGGGCGGCCTGGTGATGCTCGCGGTCTTCCTGCTGCGCCGGGCCGACGAGCGGGAGCTGGACGCCATCCTGCCGATCTGGTCCCGCTGGGCGGCGCTGGCGGTGGCTGCGCTGCTGCTCGCCGGGACCGTGCAGGGGCTGATCGAGGTGGCAACGCCGAAGGCGCTGGTCGACACCACCTACGGGCAGCTGCTGCTCGCCAAGATCGTGCTGTTCGCGCTGGTGATCGGGGTGGCCGCGTACTCCCGGGCGCTGGTCCGCAAGCGCACCGCCGCGGGCCGTCCGGGGTCCATGCGGCGGGCGGTGGTGGCCGAGCTGGCGATCACCGCGGTGGTGCTCGGCCTCTCGGCGACCCTGGTGCAGACCACCCCGGCCCGGACCGCCTCCGCGACCGTGGCCGGCGCCCCGGACGGCTTCTTCTCCACCACGCTGAGCAGCCCGCTCTACTCGCTGCAGGTCGAGCTGGACCCGGCCGAGAGCGGCAGCAACTCGCTGCACCTCTACGCGTACACCCCGAAGGACAACCGGCCTCAGCCCGTGCAGGAGTGGAAGGCCACCGCCGCGCTGCCGTCGGCCGGCATCGAGCCGATCACGATCCCGCTGCTTCCGCTGACCGACAACCACGCCTTCGGCGAGATCAACCTGCCGGCGGCGGGGCAGTGGCAGCTCCGCTTCACCGTCCGCACCTCCGACATCGACCAGGCCACGGTGACCGCCACCGTGCCTGTCAGGTAACCGAAAGGCTCGCCCACATGACCCGTCTCCGGCGTCCCGCAACCGCCGCCGCGCTCACCCTCGCCGCCGTGGCCACGGCCGTGCTCGGCCTGGCCGGGCCGGCCTCGGCGCACGTCACCGTCAACCCGAAGGAGGCCACGCAGGGCAGCTACGGCCGCTTCGCCTTCCGGGTGCCGAACGAGAGCGACGCGGCGTCGACCACGAAGGTCGAGGTCAACCTGCCGGAGAACGCCCCGGTCGGCTCGGTCTCCACCATGCCGGTCCCCGGGTGGACGGTCGCGGTGGAGAAGCGCAAGGTCGACCCGCCCGTCGAGGTGCACGGCAGCCAGCTCACCGAGGCGGTCTCCAAGCTGACCTGGACGGCCGCGCCGAACGGCGGGGTCAAGCCGGGCGAGTTCCAGGAGTTCCCGGTGTCGATGGGCCCGCTGCCGCAGGTCGACCGGATGGTGTTCAAGGTGCTCCAGACCTACTCGGACGGCAACGTCTCGCGCTGGATCGAGGAGCCCACGCCGGGCGGGGAGGAGCCGGAGAACCCGGCGCCGGTGCTCACCCTGGCCGCCGCCTCGGCGTCCGCCTCGCCGGTCGCGAGCGCCCCGGCGGCCGCCGCTGCCGACGACGACGATGACGACGCCGACACCGGCGCGGCCACCGCGTTCGGCGTGGCCGGTCTGGTCGCCGGCCTGGCCGGCCTGATCCTCGGCGGGCTGGCCTTCCTGCGTACCCGCCGGGAGCCCACCGCGAAGTCCTGACCTGCGCCGTCACGCCTGGCCCGTCGACCGTTCGGGTCGCGGCGTGGCGTCAGACACGCCGAGCCGGAATGGTCGCAGGATCTTCCGGCGGTCGTTCCGCCGGTCCTTGGGGTGCTTGCCGTGGATATGCGGCGATTCGTCGGTCCGCGTCGGTAATGTCGGCCGGGTACTTCGCTACCGAGGGGGACGACGCGAATGCGTTTCGTGCGCACGATCGCCGGCATGCTGCTGTTGACCGTGGGGCTACCGGCCCTGCTGGCGGGCGCGGGGCTGTGGCTCGCCGCCCGGCACGCCGACCCGGACGGCGGCTTCGGCGCCCGCTTCGAGGCGATCCGCACCCCCGCCCGGGCGGTCGTGGTGACCGACGTGGACGCCCTGCTCCGCGCCGACGCGCCGGTCGCCCGGGCCGGGCAGGCCCGGCTCCGGCTCACCGCGCGGACCGCCGACGGTCCCGCCTTCCTCGGCCTCGCCCCGACCGACCAGGTGCGACGGTGGCTGGCCGACGTCCCGCACACCACCGTGCGCCGGGTGGCGCTGTCCCGGGGGCCGTTGCCGGTCCGCCTGGACCCGCCCACGGCCGGCACCGCGGCCGCCGTCCCGCTCGGCCAGGACCTCTGGGTACGCGAGGGCGTCGGCGCGCTGGAGTGGACCCCGGGCGAGCTGGCCGGCCGGTCCCTGAGCCTGGTGGTGATGCGGCCGGACGGGCGGGCCGACCTGGCCCTGGACCTGCGTGCCGAGCTGCGCGCCGGCTGGTTTCCCGGCGTGGCCTGGGCGCTGCTGGCCGGCGGGACGCTGCTGGTGGTGCTCGCCGTGCTGATGCTGCTGCGCCCGGTCCGCCCGCGCGAGGTGGTCTTCGTGGTCGAGCCGGACCAGGTTCCGGTGCTGGCCGGCCGGCTGGGCGTCAGCTCGCTCAGCGGGCTGGGCCAGCGGGCCGAGCCGTCCACCCTGCCCGACCGGCAGCTGGTCTCGGTCGGGTCGGTGCCCGCCGAGCGGTCCCGCGCGGCCATCGGCCCGGTGCCGAGCCGGCGGCCCGAGAGCCTGGCCGACCTGCCGGCCGACCCGGACTGGTCATGGCCCCCGGTCACCACCGCCGGGGCGCCGCGCCCGGTCCGGCCGGCCACGCCGGTCGACGAGTGACCCGGCCCCTACGGCGGTGGCCCTCCGCGCTGCCGACGCGGAGGGCCACCATCACCGGGGGATCGGTGCTACCTGGGAGAAACCTGAGGTAGTTGGGACCAGATTAGCGCTGAACGGCGCTTGTCGCGAGATCTGTCCGGTTACTGCCTTTTTCCGACCGGTACGTCGGCCGGCTCGCGCACCGGCCGGCGGCTCGGCAGCACGGCCAGCAGCAGCAGGCTGAGCAGGACGTACGCGTTGCGGACGACGAAGTCCACCGGATCGTCGGTGCGCGCCGGGGCGACGCCCCAGTCCTGGAAGGTGACCACCCCGTAGACGATCACGAAGCCGGTGCCGGCGGCCAGGACGAGCAGCCGGCGTCGCCGGCGGGCACCCTCCACCGTGGCCGGGTCCGCGTCCAGCGCCGCGTCGACAAGCACCACCACCGCCGGGATGAACCAGTACAGGTGGTGGGTCCAGGTGATCGGGCTGACCAGCCCACCGACCAGGCCGGTCAGGGTGAGGCCGGCCAGCGCGTCGCCGGCCCGCGCCGCCCGGGCGGCCCGCCACAGCCCGTACCCGGCGACCAGCAGCGCCAGCAGCAGCCAGGGCAGCTGGCTCGGCTTGTCCGGCGCGGTGATCCGGCTGAGCAGGCCGAACAGCGACTGGTTGCCGGTGTAGTCGGTCCGGCCCACCCGGTCGGTCGCCCACAGCTCGTGGGTCCAGAACCGCCACGAGTCGCGGGGCGCCACCGCCGCCGCGAGCAGCGTCGCCAGCGTCGCGGTCACGGCCGCCACCACGGCGGCCCGCCAGCGCCGGGTGGCCAGCAGGTAGAGCACGAAGATGCCGGGGAAGAGCTTGAGCGCCGTCGCCAGCCCCACGCCCACGCCGGCCCAGCGCCGCCCCTGGGGTACGGCGAACAGCAGGTCGCCCAGGATCAGCACCACCAGCAGCATGTTGATCTGGCCGAAGGTGATCGTCTCCCGGGTGCTCTCCACGGCGAGGACCAGCAGCACGGCCACCGTGACGCTGAACATCTTCGGCAGGCCGTGCCGCCGCACCATGGGCAGCACCAGCCAGCGGGTGGTCACCACCACCCCGATCACGGTGAGCACCGTGAAGATGGCGATGGTGACGCCGAGCCGCGGGAGCGCGAACGGCCACAGCACCAGCCCGGCGAGCGGGGGATAGGTGAAGTACAGCAGGCCCTGGACCCGGTCCGGCTGCACGTAGTCGTAGAGCGGATGGCCGGCCCGCCACCAGTCCATCGCACTCATGTAGATCTTGAGGTCGAGGAAGTTGTGGTTGAGGCCCGGACGGTAGAGCGCCGGCAGCAACGCCGCGAGTGCCACCACCGTGACCAGCCGACGGGCCGTACGCCCGCCCGGATCGTCCTCGGTGACGGCTGGTGGTGCGACGGGTTCGGCTGGCACGGGGAAACCCTAGCGGTCCACCTCGGCCAGGGTGCTTCAGGCGCGGGCGGGTCGGCGGCGCGTAGTCTGTGGCGGTGGCTGATCTTCTCGTCTGGATCGACTGTGAGATGACCGGGTTGGACCTCGGCCGGGACAGGCTGATCGAGGTCGCCGCGCTCGTCACCGATCCCGACCTCAACGTGCTCGGAGAGGGTGTCGACGTGGTCATCCACGCTGACGAGGCGGCGCTGGAGGCGATGCCGGAGATCGTGCGCACCATGCACGGCAAGTCCGGCCTCACCGAGGAGGTGCGCCGCTCCACGGTCACCCTGGCCGAGGCCGAGGACATGGTGCTCGACTACGTGTCCAGCCACGTCAAGGACCCGCGCACCGCCCCGCTGTGCGGCAACTCGATCGCCACCGACCGGGGCTTCATCGCCCGCGACATGCCCCGGCTCGACGCCCACCTGCACTACCGGATGATCGACGTCTCCTCGATCAAGGAGCTGTGCCGGCGCTGGTACCCGCGGGTGTACTTCGGCCAGCCGCAGAAGGGGCTGGCCCACCGGGCGCTGGCCGACATCCGGGAGAGCATCCGGGAGCTGGAGTACTACCGGCGGACGGTCTTCGTGCCGCTGCCCGGCCCGGACGTGGAGACCGCAAAGGCCATCGCCGCCCAGCTCTGAGCCCCGCCGGGCGGCCCGCCCGAACCCGGTGGACGGGGCCGGCCGGGGTGTGGCTATTATTAGTCCGCGCCCCGCCCGGGTCGACCGGCGCGGAGAGCATGGTGGCTGTAGCTCAGTTGGCAGAGCACCGGGTTGTGGTCCCGGTTGTCGTGGGTTCAATTCCCATCAGTCACCCCAGATGACGCGAGCCCCCTCCTCCGGGAGGGGGCTCGCGTCGTTTCCGGTCTGCTGAGCGGGAAACGGCCCCCTCCCGGTGGGAGGAGGCCGTCGGGTTGCCCGCCGGTCAGGGGGTCGGCTCGACGCTCGGCTCGTCGGCGCCGGGGCTGGTGTCGTCGCCCGGCGCGGCCGGCGGCTCGTACGGCACGGCGCTGCCCTTGACGTACTCGTCCCAGCTCATGTTCCAGTCGGTCCAGCCGTTGCCGTTCTGGAGCTTGCGCTCGGTGCCCTTCACGGTGATCGGGTCGCCGATGCGGGTGTTGGCGAAGAGCCAGTTGCCGTCCTTCATCGAGACGTTCACGCAGCCGTGCGACACGTTCGTCCTGCCCTGCACGCCCTCGGACCAGGGCGCCGCGTGGATGAACTCGCCACCCCAGGTGAGCCGTTGGGCGTAGTCGATCTCGGTGCGGTAGCCCTCCTCGGGGCCCAGCTCCTCCATGGTGTCGAAGACGGTGTGGCGGAGCTTCTCGATCACCACCATGGTGCCGCTGGACGACGGGGTGGTCTTCTTGCCGAGGCTCACCAGGATCGTCTTGACCACCTTGCCGTCCTTGGTGACCGTCATCTTCTTGGTGCGGTTGTCCACGGTCATCACGAACGACGGGCCGATCTTGACGTCGACGGTGAGGTCGGAGCGGCCGTACCAGCCGTCGCCGAGCGGCAGCCCACCCGCCTGCACCTTGTAGGTCACCGTGCTGTTGGCCTTCCAGAACGCCTTCGGCCGGTAGCGCACCTCGGTCGGGCTCACCCAGTGCCAGATGCCCTCCTGGGCCGGCTTCGCGGTGACCGTCATCCGGCGCTGCAGGTCGTCGCGGTAGTCCTCCGGGATGGCCCGGCCGAACTTGACGATCAGCGGCATGGCCACCCCGACGACCTGGTTGTCGCCGAGGAAGCTGCTCACCCGGATCTGCTTGCCCGGCTTCGCCATCGTGGTGAAGGTGCTGGTCGCGGTGGCCGGCTTGCCGTCGTCGCCGGTCGCGGTGACGGTGGCCGTGTACGTCTCGCCGTAGGCCAGCGCGCCGTCCGGCAGCCAGCTCTTCCCGTCCTTGGCGAGCTGACCCTCCACGACCTTGCCGGCGGAGTCCTTCAGCTCGACGGTGGTCTCCTGCGCCTCCTTCGTGGTGAAGGTGACGGCGGTGGAGGCCGGGACGTCCTTGGCGTCGGCCGCGGGCTCGGTGATGGTGGCCGCCGCCTTGGGGCCGCTCTCGCCGCCCCCCTGCCAGCTCGACGACTTGTCCCCGTCGTCGCCCCCGCCGCTGGTGCAGCCGGTCAGGGCCATGGCGGCGGCGAGCACCGCGGCCGCGAACACGCGGCGTCGCCCGCCGCGCCGGGCCGCCCCGCCCCGGATCAGCTCGTCCTGGCTAGCTCGCATGTTTCCCTCACAGTCGTGGTCCGGGTCCCATCGTCCTTACAGACGCGCCGGAACGGTTACCCGTTGCCGGAAGTGAACCGAAACACCCCGCCCGCGATGTAACGATTCTGATATCGTGCGGCGCTTTGTCGGGCGGAGTGGTCTCCCCTCCGCCCGAGGGTACGCGGACGAACGACCACCGCCGGTGGCGCATCCGCCCACGTTACGCCTGCTCAGAAGGGCGACCCCTGGCCACCCTCGGGCACCGGCACGGCGCTGCCGGCGACGAACTGCGACCAACTCATGCTCCAGGCCGTCCAGCCGTTGCCCGGCTCCAGCCGCCGCTCGGTGCCCTTCACCGTGATCGGGTCGCCCACCAGCGTCTTGCCGAAGAGCCACCGGCCGTCCGCCATCGAGACGTTGACGCAGCCGTGCGAGACGTTCACCCGGCCCTGCACGCCCTCCGACCAGGGTGCGGCGTGGATGTACTCGCCGCCCCAGGTCAGCCGCTGAGCGAAGTCGATCTTCGTGACGTACTGGTTGTTGGGGTCCGGCTCGTCCCGGGTGTCGAAGACCGTGGACTCCTTCTTCTCCATCACCACCATCGTGCCGCTGGAGGAGGGGGTGCTCTTCTTGCCCAGGCTCACCGGCACGGTGCGGACCACCGACCCGTTCTCGTACACGGTCATCCGCTTGGTCGCGTTGTCGACCTTCATCTCGAACGCGCGCCCGATCTTGGCGGTGGCGCTCCGGTCGACGTTGCCGTAGCGGCCGTTGCTCAGCGGGATCCCGGCCAGCGCGAGTCGGACCGTGATCGTGGTGCCCGGCTTCCAGTACTCCGGCGCCCGGTAGTACGCCTGCGTGCCGTTGTAGACCCAGTGCCAGGCGCCCGGCTGCGGCGGGTCGGTCTGCACGAACATCCGCTTCTGCACCGCGGCGCGGTCCTTCTTCGGGATGCCCGGCGAGAACTCGGCGACCACCGGCATGGCCACCCCGTAGGTCTTGCCGCTGAACATGTAGAGCCCGGAGCCGATCATCGACTTCGGCTTGGCCATCGTGGTGAAGCTGCTGGTGCCCTGCCGGCTCTGGCCGTCCGTGCCGGTGCCCGTGACCGTGGCGGTGTAGCGGGTCCCGTACTTCAGCGGAGCCGACGGCACCCAGGACGAGCCGTCCCGGCGCAGCCGCCCCGCGACGGTCGCACCGTTGGCGGCCGTCAGGACGACCTTCGACACCTTGCCGCCACCCGGGATCCGCGCGCTGATCTCGGTGCTGACCGGGCGCTTGTCGGACCCGTCGGCCGGGTTCACCGTCAGCGCCGGCAGGGCGGGCCGGCTCGGCTCGCCCGTCGCGTCCGGCGACGCGGTCGCCGCCGGGTCGCCCTGCTGCGCGCCGGCCACGAACGCCGGCTTCTTCTGGTCGTCACCGCACCCGGTCAGTGCCAGTGACGCCGTGAGGACCAGGACACCCACCAACGCCCCGGACCGCGCGAACCTGCCCATCCCCACCTCTGTTCTCGCGTGCCTGGCGGACATCGTGCCGCATGAGGGCCCGCGTCCCGCGCCCCTCGACCGGACAGACGCGAACTTTGGGGGCTTTCGCCGGTTAAGCTCGACCGAAGGGTGGAGCCCGGTATCGGATTGGAACCCGGGTCGGCGTGCGTGCTAAGGTTCTTCCCGTTGTCAGCGAGCGCCGCTAGCTCAACTGGCAGAGCAGCGGACTCTTAATCCGCGGGTTCGGGGTTCGAGTCCCTGGCGGCGCACACTTCAGGTCAGGCCCGGTGCAGTGCACCGGGCCTGACCTTTTTCCGCCTGCCAACGCCGGCCGGCACGGGCGGTGGAACGGCGGCGGCCCCTGGCGGGGGCGGGATCGGCGGCGTGTTAACGTTCCTGCCGTTGCCGGCGAGCGCCGCTAGCTCAACTGGCAGAGCAGCGGACTCTTAATCCGCGGGTTCGGGGTTCGAGTCCCTGGCGGCGCACGGTTCACCCAGGCCCGGTCCCTCGCGGACCGGGCCTGATGCATTCCGCCCTCACCTGCCCCGTCGAGATCCTGGGTCGGGGCGGTATGCGGCATTCGCCGGGCGGCGCCGGCGCCAGCGCGTGGGTAGGGTTTCGCGGTCGTCCTGATTACGGGGGTTTTCGCATGACCGCACGTTTCGCCGCCCGCCTCGCCCTGGGGGCTTCCGTCCTCGCCGCCGGCGTCACCGCTCTGCCGGTCGCCGGGAACGCCGCTCCGGCCCCGGACAGCGCCACGCTGGCCGCCGTCACCGAGCGGGATCCGGCCACCGGGCTCAACAAGAGGTACCCGGTCAAGCCCGGTGAGGTGGTGCCCGCTGCGCTCGGTGTGACCAACCTGGGCGACGCTCCGGTGTCGGGTCTCGTGGTCCAGATCCGCGTGCTGGACGACCTGGACCTCGCCGTCAAGCACGACAACTGCTGGTACGCGGTGGACAGCAACCTGGAGGCCGCATGGTGCGAGTTCGACAGCGAGCTGGCGGCGAAGCAGACCCTCGCGATCGTCGGTGACGTGGTGACCGTCAAGGCCGACGCCCGGGCCGGCAAGGTGACGTCGATTGTCTTCCGCTGGTACAGCAGGCAGTGGGTCGACGCCCAGGGTGGCGTCCAGCGGCTCGCCGACGGCGACGCCGGCCAGGGCACCAGCGCGGTACGGGGAAGCGGGGCGGCCCTGACGCTGGCCGAGCGGGAGCTGCCGCTGCCGGAGACGCCGCGGCCGATCAACTTCGCGTACCCGCAGCTGGTCACGCCGCCGACCACCCAGCCGACCGCCACCCCCATGCCCGGAGGGACCCCGAGCGCCACTCCGACGGGCGGCAGCGGGCCGACGGCCGTGCCCACCGGCACCGCGGGCGCTCTGGGTGACGGTGGCACGGGCGGCAACGGCGGCGGTCTTCCGGTGACCGGCGCGAACATCGGTGTCATGGCCGGCGTCGGCGGTGCTCTGCTGCTGCTCGGCGGCGGTGGTTACCTCGTCGCCCGGCGCCGCCGCACCCGCTTCGTCGCCTGACCGCACGTCCTCCGGCGCCCCGGCCCGCACCCGCGGGCCGGGGCGCTTCGCCGTGCAAGGCCAAAATCGTCAACCGGCGGTTGACGATTCGGCGTCGTCAACCTATGGTTGACGCATGACGGACGAGATCGAACCGCTGAAGATGACCCAACCGATACGCCTCGACGAGCTGATCGAGGGCATCAAGAAGGCGCACGGCGACGCGCTGGACCAGCTCACCGACGCCGTCCTGGTCGCCGACCACCTGGGCGACCTCGCCGACCACCTGATCGGGCACTTCGTCGACCAGGCCCGCCGCTCGGGGGCCTCGTGGACGGAGATCGGCCGCAGCATGGGGGTGAGCAAGCAGGCCGCCCAGAAGCGGTCCGCCGCGAAGGCCGAGACGGCGGCGGCCCTCGACCCGAACGCCGGCTTCGGCCGGTTCACCACGCGGGCCCGCAACGTGGTGGTCGCCTCGCAGGAAGAGGCGCGGGCTGCCGGCAACGCCGAGATCACCCCGGGACACGTGGCCCTGGGCCTGCTGGCCGAGCCCGAGGGGTTGGCGGCCGCGCTGATCGTCGCTCGGGGCGTACCCCTGGAGCGGCTGCGGGAGGCGGTCACCGCGACCCTGCCGGCGAAGGCCGACACGGTCCCGGAGCTGATCCCCTACGACGCGCGGGCCAAGAAGGTCCTGGAGCTGACCTTCCGGGAGGCGCTGCGACTGGGCCACAACTACGTGGGCACCGAGCACATCCTGCTGGCCCTGCTCGAGGAGGAGGACGGCGACGGCGTGCTCACCGGGCTCGGGCTCGAGAAGGGGGCCATGGAGTCGGCGGTCGAGGGCGCCCTCGCCGAGATCACCCGCAAGCGGGCCTGACCCGCACCGGGTCCGGAACCGAACCGGCCGGGCACGCGCCACGGGGGCGCGCGCCCGGCCGGTGGCGTTCAGGCGGTGGGGAAGCCGTAGCGGGCGGCGTGCTCCGGGTCGGCCGGGTCGACCTGGCGGATCCCCGCGTCGGCGAGGCGCTTGTTCACCTCGTCGAGCTGCTCGCGGACGAGTCGGGCCTCCTCCTCGGTGACCCGGCCCCGGTGCGGCCTGCCGGCGTGCTCGATGGTGCCGTAGTCGACCTTCTCGGCGGAGCGCCGGGCCTTGGGCGGCTTGACCCGCTCGGCGGTGCGCAGCAGCTGCGCCATCGGCATGTCGGTGGCCATGGCGTCGAACTCGCTGGCGGTCAGCACCACCCGGCGCGGCTCGCCCCCGCCGTGGCGGTCGTGGATCTCCACGACGGCCACGTCCAGGGCCGCGTCGTCGATGCTCTCCACCTCGACCGGGGTGGCGTCGAGTTGCACGGGCCCGGCGACGAGGTCCGGGTGCTCCAGCACGACGACCTTGACCACCTCGTCGTCGGGGCGCAGCACCTGGCCGCTGAAGTCGGAGACGTGGATCGTCTTCTTGCCCATGCGCGGAGCTTCTCCTGTGGTAGCCGGATTCGGACCACAAGACGCTACCGGAATGCGCCACCTGGGCGTGACGACACACCCTTGAGGCTGTTGACGCGCGCGCCAGTTGCTCAACTTTCGGTCGTAGGGTAATGCCAGACTGTCCAATGTGCAGCTCCGGTACAAGTTCCGCGCCTACCCGACGCTCGTGCAGCAGGAAGCGCTGGCTCGGGCATTCGGGTGCGCTCGGGTCGTGTTCAACGACGGGCTGCGCGCACGGCAGCAGGCCCGTGCGGCGGGCGAGGCGTACCTGTCGGACGGCGAGCTGTCGAAGCGGGTCATCACCGAGGCCAAGCGCACTACCGAGCGGAAGTGGCTGGGCGAGGTGTCGGTGGTCGTGCTCCAGCAGGCCCTGGCGGGCCTGAACACTGCCTACCGGAACTTCCTCGCCTCGCTTTCCGGCAAGCGCGAGGGCCGCAAGGTTGCCCCGCCGCGGTTCCGGTCGCGCAAGGACAACCGGCAGGCCATCCGGTTCACCAAGAACTCTCGGTTCGGGTGCTGGACAACGGGCGGCTGCGGCTGCCGAAGATCGGGGACGTGGTAATCCGGTGGTCACGGCCGTTGCCGGTCGAGCCCACGTCAGTAACGGTGATCAAAGACGCCGCCGGTCGATATTTCGTCTCGTTCGTCGTGACCGTCGTCGGCGAGCCGCTGCCGCCGGCCGACACGCAGGTGGGCATCGATCTGGGTTTGACCCACTTCGCGGTTCTGTCCGACGGCACGAAGATCGCGGCGCCGAAGTTCCTGCGCCGGGCCGCCCGCAAGCTGCGCCGGTTGCAGCAGGACCTGTCCCGCAAGCAGCGGGGCGGCAACAACCGCACCAAGGCCGTCGTCAAGGTCGCCAAGGCGCACGCCCGGGTGGCCGACACTCGGCGGGACTAGCAGCACAAGCTCTCCACACGGATCATCCGCGACAACCAAGCGGTGTACGTGGAGGACCTGTGCGTGGTCGGTCTCGGCCGGACCCGGCTGGCGAAGTCCGTGCACGACGCCGGCTGGGCGTCCTTCGTCGGGATGCTGGAGTACAAGGCCGCCCGATACGGGCGAACCTTCGCCAAGACCGATCGGTTTGCGCCCACGTCGCAGACGTGCTCGACGTGCGGCCGTGTCGACGGACCCAAGCCGCTGAACGTGCGGTCGTGGACCTGTCCGTGCGGGGCGGCCCATGACCGGGACGTCAACGCGGCGATCAACGTGCTCGCGGCGGGACGCGCCGAGAGCCTAAACGCCTGTGGAGCGCAGGTAAGACCGGCATCCGTGCCGGCGCAGCGCCGTGAAGCAGGAATCCACCCGGACGCCGCGCGTTCCACGCGCAGCGTGGAGGGAATCTCCGCCTGTTGAGGGTGGAGAGATCGTCAAAGGACAGGTGTGCGAATGGCTCTCGTGAGGTGTCAACGGGCGGTGAGGCCGCGCCGGGGCGAGGCGCCCGCCGGCAGCGCGTTCAGCTCGGCCCAGGACAGCGTCCCGCGGCGAGCCCCCCGGTAGTCGGCCTGCGCCGGGAACCGCCCGGCGGCCTCGACGGCCCGCCAGCGCTGCTCGGCGTCCTGCTGGTACCGGTCATTCGGCTGATTCGGCATGACCATTACCGTCCCAGAGAAACTTGTACATGTATGGAAATGAATATGACGCGGCATCGATGCCTGAGGTTCCCGCCGTCGCCGGTGCTGTGCTGAGGTCGTCTACCCGCCCGCCGGGCATTCCAATCACCCCGGTGGATCCGGCCCGCCGGAGGGCCGCGGTGGGCGTACCATGATCACGTGCTCGACCGGCGGCTGTTCCTGCACCTGGCGACCTGGTTGGGGCAGTGGCCGGCGGGTCCCGGGCTGCACGTGGTCCGCTCGCACCGGCGGGCCCGGCCGGCCTGGGACGGGCGGCTGCGCCCGGCCGTCGCGGTCGCGTCACCGGAGTGCGCGATCCTCTCGGTGCCGCCGGACCGGGCGGGCGTGGTGCGGGACCTGGTCCGGGAGCGGCCCGGCGAACGACTGCTGCCGGCCCTTCCGTCGGCGGTCGGCACGCCCGACTTCATCACCCACGCCGGGCTGTTCCGGTGGAGCACCGCACCGGCGCCGCTGCCGGACGCCGGTGAGTGGGTCGCGCCGACCACGCCCGGGCTGCCGCCCTGGCTGCGGCTGTTCGAGCGGGACGTGCTGGTGGTCCGGGACGCCGACGGGGCGTACCTGGCCGGGGCGGGGATCAAACGGCACGACGCGTACGGGCACGAGCTGGCCGTGGGGACCGCGCCGGCGGCGCGAGGGCGGGGGCTGGCCCGGCGGCTGGTCGCCCAGGCGGCCCGGCGGGTGCTGGACGAGGGAGCGATTCCCACCTATCTGCACAACCACGACAACCGCGCCTCCGCGCGCGTGGCCGAGGCGGCCGGCTTCCCGGACCGGGGCTGGACCTCGTACGGGGTGTTCCCGCGCTGACCGGGGCAGGCGCGGACCGTGGATCCCGGGCCGGATCCACGGTCCGCGGCCTCTCCCCCCAGGTCCCGACCCTGGTAACGCTATGTGTCCGCCGCGTGTCGAGCAAGGGGTGAAGGGCTGCTGACCCCTGTCCGGTTGCGGACTTGACCTGCGGTTCAGCCGATGGGGCGGGCGCGGCGGTCAGTGACGCAGCGTGTGGATCAGGCCGACCACCTGGCGGGTCACGGGGCGCAGCACCCGGAGCCGGGACAGCTTCACCAGCCGGTCGACCAGCGGGACCGCGCCGTCGATGAGCTGGCGGGTCTTGGCCTGGCCGGGGGAGCGGTCGTGCACCCAGTAGAGCACCACGCCCATGTAGCCGAGCCAGAGCAGCTCCGGCAGGGGTTCGCGCAGGTCGGCGTCCACCGTGGCGGTCGAGCCCTCCAGTACCTCGCGGAACAGCGACACCGAGGCGTCCCGCGGGCCGGACGACTCGGTGGAGAACGGGCTGAGCGGCGAGGTCGGTTCGGCAGCCGTCTTGAAGAAGCTGGCGGCGAACGAGTGGTACGGCGTGAGCACGTCGACTCCGGCGTGCAGCACGGCGGCCAGCCGGGCGGCGAAGTCCCGCTCCCGGGCCAGCGCGGGCGCGACCGCCACCCGGTGTTCCCGCTGGGTCTCCGCGTAGAACTCCTGGATCAGGTGTTCCTTGGAGCCGAAGTAGTAGTAGGCGTTGCCCACCGCCACACCGGCCTCCTGGGCGATGGCGCGCATGGTGGTGCGCGCGTACCCCCGCTCGCGGAACAGCCGCAGGGCGGTGTCCAGGATCAGCTGGCGGGTCTGCTCACCCCGGGCCGTCGCCCCGGTGCTCGGGCCACCCGCAGCGGTCGTCGGCGCAGTCTGCTCGGTCATCGTCGTCACCGTATCCCGGGTCCGGGTGTGGTTCCCGGACCAGCTCACGTGCCGCGGAGGCGGTCGTCACCATCCGCCGGGCCAGCGGCAGCAGGTGCGGGCGGGCCAGCCGCTCGGCGGTGCTCCGGTGGTCAACCAGGGCCCAGAGGCAGGCGAACCAGGCGCCGTCGCCCGCGTAGACCGCGCCGGTGTCGGCCACCACGGTCAGGTCCCGCAGCGTGGCGTCGTGGTCGAGCCCGGGGAAGCGCCGCCGGGCCTCCGCCGAACCGGCCGGCACGAACTCCAGGGGTACGAGCTGGGCGCGCGACGCGAGCCACTGCCGGGCGGCCCGGCACAGCGGGCAGTGCGCGTCGTAGAGGACGGTGAACCCGCGGATCCCACCGGCCCCGTGCCCGGTGGGATCCGTCGGGCGCCCGCCCGGGGCGGACGTCATCGTGGCGGGGCCGGCGGCGCCTGCCCGGGCGTGGGTCCGGCCGGCGCCGGTGCGGCCGGGTGGGCCGGCCGGGGGCCGCCCTGCGGCGGGAGGTAGCCGACCGGTGCGAGCGGCGGGTGGGTGGCCGCCTGCTGGCGCAGCCGCCCGCGCCGGTAGCGGCCGAGCGCGAAGACGTTGAAGAAGTGCAGGGCGCCGAGGACCAGCAGCACCCAGCCGACCTTCATGGACAGCTGTTCCAGCGCCTGGCTGGTGGTGCCCACCGGGGCGGCCTCCTTCATGGCCACCGTGACGTAGCCGAGGTTGAGCAGGTAGAAGCCGACCACCAGCAGGCTGTTGACCGCGTCGGCCAGCCGCTTGTCGGCGAAGACGTCCTCCAGGAACACCAGCCCGTTGCGGGCGAGCGACCGGGCCACCCACACGGTCAGCCCGATGCTGACCGCGAGGTAGGCCAGGTACATCCAGACCTTCACGTCCATCCCCGCCGCCTTTCTTGAACGCGTTCAAATCGCTGTCCGGCTGAGCGTACGACAGGTCTTGAACATGTTCAAGTTCGTTGCGGGGCGCTCGGCCGGTATGGTCGCGACGACGTGGAGCGGGAGCGGACGGGCGGGTCATGGAGATCGGTACGCGGGACGCGGGGACGGGACGACTGGTCGTCAGCCCGGTCGGCGACCTCGACATGGCCGCGGCCCCCGCGTTCGACCGGGCGCTCGACGCCGTGCTGGACCGGCCCGACCTCGTGGAGATCCTGGTCGACCTCGGCGCGGTCACGTTCCTCGACTCGACCGGGGTGGCCGCCCTGCTGCGCGGCGCCGCGGAGGCGGTCGGCCGGGGCGCCACCCTCCGGGTGACCGACCCGCGGCCCCCGGTGGCCCGGGTCCTGCGGATCACCGCGGTCGACGTGCTGCTCGGCTGGCCGGGCGGCCGGGACGACGACGGCAGCGCCCTGGAGCCCGGCTGGCGCCGCCTGCGCTGAACCGTCCTACGGCTCCGTCCGGGCCGCCGCCGCGCCGGACCACTCCACCAGCACCATGCTGGCGTCGTCGCGGGAGGCGCTGCCCCGGTACGCGGCCACGGCGTGGCTCAGCCGGCGCAGCGTCTCCGGCCCGGGCAGGTCCGAGCCGATGAGGCGCTCGGCGAGATCGGCGAGCCGGGGCAGCCCGAACATCTCCCCGGCCGCGTCGCGGGCCTCGGTCACCCCGTCGGTGTAGAGCAGCAGCCGGTCGTCCGGCTCCAGCCGGGCCGCACCCGGCTCGCCGCCCGGCAGGTTCAGCCCGAGCGGCGGGCGGCGGCCGCCGGTGAGGGCGCGTACGGCCCGTCCCCGGCGCAGCAGCACCGGGGCGGGGTGCCCGGCGTTGACGTACCCGATCCGTCCGGTGCGGACGTCGATCTCGGCCAGGACGGCGGTCACGAACCGCCCGTCCCGCCACTGGCTCAACAGGGCCGCGTCGACCGCGGCGACCTGCTCGGCCAGCCCGCCGCCGTCGCGCCGGGCGGCGCGCAGCGCGGCGAGCGCGACCGCGGTGGTCAGGGTCGCCGGCAGCCCGTGTCCGACACCGTCCAGCACGGCGAGCGTGAGCCGGCCGCCGTCCAGCGCGTAGTCGAACGCGTCCCCGCCCACCTCGTAGCAGGGCTCCAGGATCGCGTTGACCGCGACGGTGTCGGTGGCGAAGGTGAGCGGGGGGAGCAGTTGCCAGAGCAGCTCGGCCGAGACGGCCATGGGTTCGCTCCGCCGGGCCCGGACCAGGGCGTCGCCGTACGCGGTCTTGCTGGCCAGCAGGTGCCCGATGAGGCCGGCGACGATCCGGCAGCCGTCCCGGACGGCGGGGTCGTCCGGGTCGGTCCCGGCCGGCAGCCGGACCTCCAGCAGGCCCAACCGCTCGGTGCCGTCGACCACCGGCACCCAGAGCCGGCCGTCCTGCCCGGCCCGCGCCCGCACCTCGGTGTAGGCGCGGCCGGGCAGGCTCGTGTCGATCGGCAGCGGATCCGGCAGCGGCCGACCCGGCTCGGGCAGCGGGCGCAGCAGCTCCTGCTCGACGTCCACCACGTACGTGCTGACGGTCACGCCGAGCTCGCGCAACGCCTCCGTCACCGCTGTGGGCAGCGCGTCCGGGGGCACCCGGTGGGACCGGGCCAGCAGGTCGGCCACCGCTCGGTGCCAGGGCTCGACGGCGCTCATCGGGGTGGTGTACCCCGAAAGCGGGCCGCGCAGACCTTCAGCCGGCCAGGCCGAGCACCTGTGCCGCCGCGCGGCCGTTGGCGTGGCTGGCGCCGTACGTGGTCACGAAGGCCCGCGCGCCGGCCGGCCGCCAGCCGCCCGGCCAGCCCATCTCCACCACCGTCACCTGGTGCGTGGCGGCCAGCGCGTCGACCAGTTCCCGCGCACCGGGCAGCCGGTGCAGGTGGCGGCCGACCAGCACGACGGGCCGGTCCCCGGCGAGAGCGCGCAGCTCGTCCGGGTCGGTCTCGCCGGCCACCGCGCGGACCACCTCCGCACCGGCCAGGTGCGGGCCCAGCCCCCACGGGACCCGCCCCTCGGCGATCGTGGAGGTGGCGTGCACCTGCACCACGAGCGGCGCGGTCAGGCCGGTCACGTCGCCCTCGACCCGCACCGCGCGCAGGGCGGCGGCGTAGCCGAGGCCGTCCGGGGTCTCCGCCGCGGCGCCGGCCGCGCCGGTCCAGGCGGCCAGCTCGGCGGCCCGGCCGGCGGCCTCCTCGACGCGGGCCCGGTCCAGCCGGCCGTCGGCGAGCGCGGCGACGATCTCCTCGACGACGTGCTCCACCAGGCCGGCGTCGACCTTCGCGCCGATGCAGAGCAGGTCCGCCCCGGCGGCCAGGGCGCGGACCGCGGCCGGCCCCACCCCGCCGGCGGCCAGCGCCGCGCCCTTCATCTCCAGCGCGTCGGTGATCACCGCGCCGGTGAAGCCGTACTCGGTGCGCAGCAGGTCGACCAGGACCGCCCGGCTGAACGTGGCCGGACCGTCGCCGGTGAGCGCGGGCACCCGGATGTGCGCGGTCATGACGGTGCGTACCCCGGCGTCGACCACCGCGGCGAACGGCGGCAGGTCCCGCTCGCGCAGCACGGCGGGCGGCACGTCGACGGTCGGCAGCTCGTGGTGGGAGTCGGCGACCGTCGCGCCGTGCCCGGGGAAGTGCTTGGCGCAGGCCGCCACCCCGACGGACTGGAGGCCGACGACCGCGGCGGCCGAGTGGACGGCCACCCGGACCGGGTCGGCGCCGAACGAGCGGGTGCCGATCACCGGGTTCTCGTCGGCGGTGTTCACGTCGACGGTCGGGGCGAGGTCCAGGTTGATGCCGAGGGCGGCCAGCTCCGCGCCGATGGCCGCGTACACCTGGCGGGTCAGGGTCGGGTCGTCGACCGCGCCGAGGGCGGCGTTGCCCGGGTACGGGCTGCCGGTGGCGTGGGCCAGCCGGGTGACGTCCCCGCCCTCCTCGTCGATCGCGATGAGCACGTCCGGGCGGCCGGCGCGCAGCGCCGCGGTGGTCGCCGCCACCTGGGCCGGGTCGTGGATGTTGGTGCCGAACAGGGTGTGCCCGGCGAGCCCGTCGGCGAGCAGGTCGACCGCCCAGTCGGGCGGGACCGGGCCGGGGTACGCCGCCAGCAGGGTGCCCAGCGCGAGCCGACGGAGTCCTTGATCCAACCCCACGAGTATCCCCTTTCCCTGCCGGGTCGTCCGACGGCCCCGGATCGGGGTGGCCGATACGCTAACGGACACCCTCGGCAGGCGTTTGTGGTTAGAAACCTTACTGAAAATTGAGGACGTGGCATGAGTGCGACCCGGCTGCCCGGCACCCCCCGACTGTTGCGGGCGCTCAACGACCGCGCGGCGCTGGAGCTGCTCCTCGAACAGGGGCCGCTGACCCGGGCGCGGATCGGGGAGCTGACCGGGCTTTCCAAGGTCACCGCGTCGCAGCTGGTCGAACGGCTGGAGGAGCGCGGCCTGGTCGCCCGGGTCGGCGAGCAGGCCGGCGGGCGGGGCCCGAACGCCCAGCTCTACGCGGTCCGGCCGGGCAGCGCGTACGTGGTGGGTGTCGACGTCGGCGCCGAGCGGGTGGTGGCCGCCTGCGCCGACATCACCGGTGCGGTGGTCGGCCGGGTCGAGCAGTCCACGAAGGACACCGACGACCCGGTGGGCGTGGTGCACAACGCGGTGGTCCAGGCGGCCAGCAGCGCCGGCGCCGAGCTGTCCAGCGTGCGGCGGATCGTCCTCGGCACCCCGGGTCTGGTGGACCCGGGCACCGGCGACATCACCTTCGCGTTCAACCTGCCGCGCTGGCACAGCGGCCTGCTCGCCGCGCTCCGCGAGGACCTGCACACCCCGGTGGTCTTCGAGAACGACGTGAACCTGGCCGCCGTGGCCGAGGCGCAGTCCGGCGCGGCGCAGGGGACGGCGGACTTCGTGCTGGTCTGGGTGGATGCCGGCGTCGGCCTGGCGATCATGCTGGGCGGGCGGCTGCACCACGGCAGCAGCGGCGCGGCCGGCGAGATCGGCTACCTGCCGGTGCCCGGCGTGCCCATCCCGCGGGACGTGTCGAAGCGGGCCAAGCCGGCGTTCCAGCAGCTCGCCGGGGCCGACGCGGTCCGTGCCGTGGCCGCGGAGCACGGGTTCGCGGCGGCCGGCGCGGCCGGCGCGGTGCGTGCGGCGATCGAGGCCGGCCCGGCGGGCGGCCCGTTGCTGGACGAGTTGGCGCGCCGGCTGGCGCTCGGGGTGGCGAGCACCTGCGTGGTGCTCGACCCGCCGCTGGTGGTGCTGGCCGGCGAGGTGGGGCGGGCCGGCGGGGCGGCGCTGGCCGAGCGGGTGCAGCACGAGGTCGCCGCGATCACCCTGGTCCGGCCGCGGGTGGTGAGCACCGGGCTGACCGAGGAGCCGATCCTGCGCGGGGCGCTGCGCACCGCCCTGGACGCCGTGCGCGACGAGGTGTTCGGCTCGACGGTCGGCTGACCGCCGGCCCGCCGCCACCGGTGCCACCATGTGAAGGAATTCTTCACCAGGTGGCGAATCTCTGCAAGGAGTTGCCGGTGCGGTCCCGGATCCGGGACCGCACCGGCGCCCCTCAGATCAGGTCCCGGCGGCGGAACACCGAGAAGGCCGCCACGGTCAGGGCGGCGGTCAAGCCGAGCAGGACCACCAGCCCCGGCGCCCAGCCCACCGTGTAGGAGCTTTCGCAGAAGCCGCCGGTGCTGTAGTCGCAGGCGCTGGCGTCCCAGAAGTGGGCCTCGCCGCTGAGCCACGCCGCCAGGTAGCTGGAGAGCATGAACCGGTCCGGGCGGGTCACCGACAGGATCTGGAACACCAGTCGCGCGCCCAGCTCCCACACCACCAGGTAGGCGGCCACCGTGCCGAGCGCCGCCGAGGTGTGCCGGCCGAGCGTGGCCACGGCGAACCCGAGCGCCGCGGCGAGCAGCACCAGCACCAGGCCGCGCACCCAGACCGCGGCGAGCGACGACCAGAACTCGCCGCTCAGCCGGCCGGCCAGCCCGGAGGCCTCGCCGATCAGCCAGAACACCCCCAGGTACGCCACCGAGGCCAGCGCGGAGAGCCCGAGCAGCCCGCCGAGCAGCGTGCCCAGCTTCGCGCCGAGCACCACGAGCCGGCGCGGCCGCCAGAGCAGCAGGTTGACCACGCCACCCGAGTTCAGGTCGGCGCCGATGTAGGAGGCGCCCACCAGGAACCCGAACATCGCCAGGAACGCGATCAGGAAGTAGAGCAGCGGTTGGGCCTCGTTGGCGAAGACGAACACCCCGGTCAGATAGTCGGACGCGGCCGGCAGCTTCTCCATGCGGGCCGGGTCGATCTGGGCGCAGTCCCGCGGCAGGTAGTCGTTCTCGTCCGGCGTCACGGTGCCCGCCTTGATCCGCAGGCAGCGGTCGTGCGCCAACTCCATGTTGCGCACCTCCTCGGCGGCCTGCGCCTGGGCCCGGCCCAGCTCCACCGGGGTGGGCCGGTGCGAGCCGGCCAGCGTGGTCGCCAGGGTCACCGCGAAGGCGGCCACCAGCAGCAGCATCATGAGCTGGACGAAACGGCGGGCGGCCAGCCGCTCCAGCTCGGCACGGACCAGGTTCACGCGTCCACCTCCCGGCTCTCCCGGACGTCCAGGTCGATCACGCCGTCGTTCGGCGGTGCGCCGTCCACCTGGCGGGGCAGCGCCGGATGCGGGTGGTCGCCGGTCAGCTCCAGGAAGACGCTCTCCAGGTCGGGCCGGAGCGGGATCAGCTCGCGCACCCAGAGGCCCTGCTCGCCCAGCGTGCGGCTGATCAGCTCGGGGTCGACGACCCCGGTCACCACCAGGTGGTCGGGACTGGCGGTCACCACCATGCCGGCGCGGCCGAGCAGCTCCGCGGCCCGCTCGGGCTCGGCCACCCGGACCTGCCACTGGTGCTGGTCGAAGCCGGCCAGCACATCCGCCACCGGCCCGTACGCGACCCGCCGGCCCCGGCTGATGATCGTCACGTGGTCGCAGATGAGCTGGATCTCGGCCAGGATGTGGCTGGAGAGCAGCACGGTCACCCCGGCCGCGGCCAGCGACCGGGTGAGATCCCGCATCTCCCGGATGCCGGCCGGGTCCAGGCCGTTCGCCGGCTCGTCCAGGATCAGCAGCTCCGGGTCCTTGAGCAGCGCCGAGGCGACCGCGAGTCGCTGCTTCATGCCCAGCGAGTAGCCCTTGACCCGCTCGTCGCCCCGGTCCCGCAGGCCCACCTGCTCCAGCACCTCGTCGACCCGGGCGGTGGGCACGCCACCGGCCAGGGCCAGCAGCCGCAGCGTCTTGTGTGCGGTGAAGTTGCCGAAGAACTGCGGGCTCTCCACGATCGCGCCGACCCGCCCGGCCACCTCGGCCAGCCGCTCCGGCGACTCGGCCCCGAGCACCCGCATCCGGCCCGCGTCGGCCCGGACCAGCCCGAGCAGGGCGCGCAGCGTGGTGGTCTTCCCCGAGCCGTTCGGGCCGAGGAAGCCGTGCACCTGACCGGTCTCGACCAGCAGGTCGAACCCGTCGACCGCGATCCGGCGCCCGTGACGCAGGGTGTGGAACGTCTTGCGGAGACCGGCGATCTCGATGACCGCGCTCATCCGCACGCCTCCCGGCAGCGGTTGGGCATGAGGCGTCCTCCCGGATTGGTGACCAACGACACGGCGCCCCACCCTATGGCCGCGACGCCGCCCGTGGGGGGCACCGTGCCGGCTGCGTGGTTGGATGGACCGGTGACTGGTGACCTGATCCCCGGCGCCGCCGGCGCCCCCGCCCCCGCACCCGTGGACGCGGATCTGGTGGTCAGCCTCGACGGTGTCGGCGTCCGGCGCTCCGGCAGCACGCTGGTGCAGGACGTCGACTGGCAGGTCGAGCTGGACGAACGCTGGGTGGTGCTCGGCCCGAACGGCGCCGGCAAGACCACCCTGCTCAACCTCGCCGCCGGCCGGCTGCACCCCACCACCGGCACGGCACACGTGCTCGGCGAGCGGATCGGCCGCACCGACGTCAACGAGCTGCGGACCCGGATCGGCCTCTCCACCGCCACGCTCGCCGAGCGGATCCCCGGCGACGAGCGGGTCACCGATGTCGTGGTGACCGCGGCCTGGTCGGTGGTGGGGCGCTGGCGGGAGAGCTACGACCGCACCGACGAGGCCCGCGCCCGCGCCCTGCTCGGCCAGCTCGGCGTCGCCCACCTCGCCGAGCGGACGTACGGCACGCTCTCCGAGGGCGAGCGCAAGCGGGTGCAGATCGCCCGGGCCCTGATGACCGACCCGGAGCTGCTGCTGCTCGACGAGCCCGCCGCCGGGCTCGACCTGGGCGGCCGCGAGGACCTGGTGGCCCGCCTCGCCGAGCTGGCGTACGACCCGGACGCCCCGGCCATGGTGCTGGTCACCCACCACGTCGAGGAGATCCCGCCGGGCTTCACCCACGCGCTGCTGCTGCGCGAGGGTGCCGTCGTGGCGCAGGGCCTGCTCGCCGAGACGCTCACCGCCGACAACCTGTCGAAGACGTTCGGCCTGCCGCTGGTCGTCGCGCGGGCCGGCGAGCGCTGGACCGCGCGCGCCGCCTGAGCCGGACGGGAGCCGACGCCGTGCCGCAGACCCGGATCGCCGTGGTGGGCAGCGCGAACATGGACCTCGTCGGCACCGCCGCGGCGCTGCCCCGGCCGTGGGAGACGGTGCTCGGCGACGACTTCGTCATGCTGCCCGGCGGCAAGGGCGCCAACCAGGCCGTCGCCGCCGTGCGCGCCGGCGCGTCCTGTGTGTTCCTCGGCGCGATCGGCTCGGACGCCTTCGGGGTCACCCTCAAGGCGCGGATCACCGCGGCCGGCGTCGACACCGGCCACCTCCGGGTGGTGTACGGCGCCTCCGGCGTCGCCCTGGTGATGGTCGGCGGCGCGGGGGAGCACGCCATCCTGGTCACCCCCGGCGCCAACGGCGCGTTCACCGGCCTCACCGAGGGCGAGCTGGCCGCCGTACGCGAGGCGGACGTGCTGGTCGCGCAGCTGGAGGTGCCGGTGGAGACGGTGACCGCGGCGGCGCTGGCGGCCCGGTCGGCGGGCACCCGGGTCGTGCTCAACGCGGCGCCGGTGCGGCCGGTGCCGGCGGAGCTGCTGGCCGCGACCGACCTGCTGGTGGTCAACGAGACCGAGGCGCAGGCGCTCACCGGCCGGGGCGGCGACGAGCCGGGGGCGCTGCTGGAGCTGGTGCCCCGGGCGGTGCTCACCCTCGGCGGTGCGGGTGCCTGGTACGTCGAGCGCGACCGGCCGGCCGTGCACGTGCCGGCCGTGAAGGTCGACGTGGTGGACTCCACCGCCGCCGGTGACGCCTTCACGGCCGCCCTGGCGGTGGCCTGGGGCGAGGGGCGCGAGCTGGTCGAGGCTGTCCACTGGGCGGCGGCGGCCGGGGCGGCCTGCGTCCGCAAGCTGGGCGCCTCGGTGGCGCTGCCCCACCGGACGGAGATCGACGAGCTGTTCAGCCGGCCGGTCTGACCTCAGGCGGCGCCCGCCCGGAACGCCCGCCGGTACGCCGACGGCGACGTCCGCATGGCCCGCCCGAAGTGGTGCCGGTAGGTGACCGGGCTGTCGAAGCCCACCGCCCCCGCGATCTCGGCGACGGGGGCGTCGGTGGTCTCCAGCAGGGCCAGGCTGGCCCGCACCCGCTGGTCGATCAGCCAGCGGATCGGGCTGGTCCCGGTGGCCCGGGCGAAGTGCCGCAGGTAGCTGCGGGTCGACAGGTGCGCCTGCCGGGCCAGCGCCGCCACGGTCAGCGGCTCGGCCAGATGCCGGACCGCCCAGGCCAGGCTGGCGGCGATCCGGTCGTCGTCCGGGTCCACGCTCACCGGCGCCTCGATGAACTGGGCCTGCCCGCCGTCGCGGTGCGGCGGGATCACCAGGCGGCGGGCCACCGCGTTGGCCACCGCCGCGCCGAAGTCGCGCCGGACCACGTGCACGCAGAGGTCCAGCCCGGCGGCGCTGCCCGCGCTGGTGAGGATGTCGCCGTCGTCCAGGTAGAGCACGTCCGGGTCGACCGTGACGGCCGGGTGGCGGCGGGCCAGCAGGTCGGCGTACCGCCAGTGGGTGGTGGCCCGCCGGCCGTCGAGCAGGCCGGCGCCGGCCAGGGCGAAGGCGCCGGAGCAGATCGACATGAGTCGGGCGCCGCGGCGGTGCGCCCGGCGCAGCGCGGCCACCAGCTCCGGCGACGGGTCGGCGCTCACGTCCGGCACGCCGGGCAGGATCACCGTGCCGGCCCCGGCGAGGGCCTCCAGGCCGTACGGGGTGTGCAGGGCGGCCCCGCCGACGACCGGCACCGGGCCCGGGCGCTCGGCGCAGACGGTGAGCCGGTACCAGTCGACCTCCAGCTCGGGCCGGGGCAGCCCGAACACCTCGGTCACGATGCCGGTCTCGAAGACCGACATCCCCGGGTAGGCGAGCACCGCCACGGTCCGGTCCACGGGGGTCATGGCGGGATGTTAGCGAAGGACGGCGATCACGCCACTCCCGCCGGTGTCCACGCGGGCCGCAGGATCGGCACATGACCTTCTCCGTGCCGCCGGCCGACCCGGCCGCCGCCGTTGCCCACTTCCACGCCCGACTCAGCTTCGAGACCGACGTCAGCGACGTGCACGCCGCCCTGGAGGCGGGCAGCCCCGGTCTGGTCGTGGTCGACTCCCGCGGCGACGCCGCCTGGCGGCAGGGCCACCTGCCGGGCGCCCTGCACCTGCCCACCGCCCAGATCGCCGACCGGGCCGCCGACCTGGTCCCGGCCGGGTCGACCGTGGTGACGTACTGCTGGGGGCCGGGCTGCAACGGCGCCACCCGGGCCGCGCTGGAGTTCGCCCGGCTCGGCCACCCCGTGAAGGAGATGCTCGGCGGCTTCGAGTACTGGGCGCGGGAAGGGCTGCCGGTGGTCACCCCGAACGGCACGGTGCGGCGGCGGGTGGACGAGCTGACCGCGCCCCGGTCCGCCGCCGTCTGCGACTGCTGACCGGCTCAGTCGACGGGCTCGTCGGTGCGGCGTTCGCCCCGCCGGCGCAGCATGCCGAGCCCGGGGATGCCGGCCACCGCCAGCTTGAGGTCCCGGGTGACCGCCAGCAGGTCGTGCAGATCCGGGCCGACCCGGTCCAGGGTGGCCAGGATCGGCAGCACGTCCGAGGTCAGGTGCTCCTTCAGCTTCGGCAGCTCGTCGACCAGCCGGATGGCCGCGGTCACCTCCTCCGGGCTGAGCTGCTCGATGAACCGGGTCGCCATGGGAGCGCCCCGGCGCAGCGCCGGCTCGTACGCGCCCAGCAGTTCGGCCGCCGTGCCGGCCGCCTCCTCGGCGGTGACCACCGTGCCGGCGGCCCGGACGGCCACCGCGTCGGCCTCGGCGACCAGGGCGGCCGCCGCCCGGGCCACCCGGTCGGCCTCGCCCACCACCGCGGCGGCTGCCGTGGCCACTCCGGTGGCGGTCTCGATCGCCTCGGTGGCGGCGGCGCTGATCACGGCGACCTCCCGGACCGCCGCGTCGGCGTCGTCCAGCACCCGGTCGGTGCGGTCCAGGGTGCCCTCGATCCGGTCGACCACCCCGTTGATCCGCCGCAGCAGCGTCTCCACCTCGTCGAGCACCGCGAAGGCGCGGGCCGGCACGGCGGCGAACGCGGCGGCCGAGCCGAGCGCCTGGTCCAGGGCGGAACGGGTGAGCCCGACGACGGCGCCGGGACGGGGGAGGGGAATCGCCATGCCACCCAGTGTGCGTGCCGCCGGCCAGGCCCGCCGGGTGGCGGCGGGGCGGCCACCGTCACACCCGCCGCGCCGGTCGGTCAGCGGCGGTCGCCCTGCTGCTCGACGGCGCGCTGCACGGCCCGGTAGATCTGCCCGAACCGGAGCGCGTCGGGCGTGCGCAGCAGCAGGACCTCCCGCCCGTGGTGCTGCACCCACAGCTCGTGCACCCGGTTGCCCCGCTCGTAGGAGCGGTCCAGCCAGCTGAGCGGCACCTCCAGGAACGGGGTCAGGGCCAGCCCGACCACCACGAACGCGGCCACGATGACCAGCGCCAGCTTCCAGTCGCCCCGGTCCTGCGCGGCCCAGGCGAGGGAGAGCACGCAGACCAGCGCCACGAGCGGCGGCAGGGAGAGCAGCAGGACCAGCACCCCGCGCCCCAGGACCCGGCCCCGGACCGCCAGGCTGGTCGCGCCGCGGGCGTGCCAGACGTACGTGATGTTGGCGAGCGCGACGACGTGCCCGCCGGCGTGGATGGCCTCGGAGGTGACCTGTACCGCGTCGTCCCGGTAATAGAGGGTCATCACTCAGCCTAACCACCCGAGGTCCAGTGGGGACGGTGCCGACCGCGCGACGGGGTGGTGGGGTGAGCGCCTTCGAGCTGAGTCGTCCGCACGACGCGCGCCCGGGCCCGGCCCCGATTGGCGGCGGGTCGCTAGCGGGGCACCGAGGAGCGCGGCCCCCGTCGCTCCGGGTGCGTCTGTTGTCGCTCCGGCGACAACAGACGCACCCAAACGTGGGCCCGGACCGGACGGGTCGGCGGCGGCCGGGGCGAGGGGGCGAGGGGGCGAGGTGATGGGGTGGGTGAGTCGTTGGTGACATCAGCTCGGCAGGCGGCGAGCAACAGGTCGGTAGCCGGCCCGGCGGCCGGGCATCGGGGTCGAGGAGCCGGTGGCCGACCGGCGCCCGGCTGTGCAGCGCGAGGAGGTGGGCGGCCGCGAACCGGCCGCCGAGGGCGGCGCGGGTGGGGGCCGCCGGGGTACCGTCCCGGCATGGTGGACCGGGACGGGGCCGGGGCGGCCGGCACCGAGCAGGAGCGCAACGTCGAGGTGGTCCGGCGCTATCTGCGGACCTTCGTCACCAAGGACCTGGCCGAGCTGGCCGAGGTGGTCGCCGAGGACGTGGAGATCTACGGCTCGGGCCTGGCGGTGCGCGGGCGGCGCTACCCGGAGGCGGCCGTCTCCTCGCCCGGGCTGACGGTGCTCGACCAGCGGATCCTGGAGATCTTCGCGGCCGGGGACCGGGTGGTGGTCTCGATGGCGCAGACCTACCGGCGGGACGCCACCGGGGCCACCACGGTGCAGAGCGCGTGCAAGATGTACCGGCTGGCCGGCGGCCGCATCGTCCAGTTCTGGGGCGAGCAGGACACCTACGGCCTGCTGCGCGGCCTCGGGCTGTTGCCCGACGTGCCGATCGCCTTCTGACCGGCGCGCTGGGCGCGCTGACCGGCGGGCGTGCTCTCCATGGCCCGCTGCACCGCACGGTAGATCTGGCCGAAGCGCAGCGCGTCGCCGGTGTGCAGCAGCCGCACCGGCCGGCCGCGCCAGCGCGCCCACATCTCCAGCTCGCGGCTGCCGCGGGCGTAGGACCGGTCGAGGTGCTCGAAGAGCACGTCGGCGAGCGGCCCGATGCCGAGGCCGACCAGCACGGACGCCCCGACGATGGCGATCGTGACCACGGCGGAGCGGTGCAGCCAGACCGCCAGCCCGATGCCGAGCACGGCGGCCACCAGCGGGCCGGCGAGGGCGGCGCCGATCGCGCCGCGGCCGGCGAGGACCCGCCAGGAGCGGTCGCCCCGCCGGTGCCACACCATGCTCAGTTCGGCGAGGGGATAGCTGAGCCCGTCCACCCGGACGGCGGTGGAGGTGACCTGGACCGACTTGTCGTCGTAGTAGGTGATCATGGCCTCACTCCCGGTGCAGGGGCGGCGACAACTCCAGCCCGGCGCGTCGGACGCCGCGCGCAGCGACCCGGAGCCGTCGACACCACACTGTCTACCCCAACGACCCTGGTCGTAAGGTTGGCACGCGACTTCGACGAGGAAGTGAGGGCAGCGTGGGCGAGTTCGTCAGGCTGGAAGTGAAGGACGGCATCGGCACCATCCGGCTGGAGCGGCCGCCGATGAACGCGCTCAACACCCAGGTGCAGGAGGAGTTGCGCGCCGCCGCCGCGGCGGCCACCGCCGACGCCGAGGTCCGCGCGGTCATCGTGTACGGCGGCGAGAAGGTCTTCGCGGCCGGCGCGGACATCAAGGAGATGGCCGACATGTCCTACGTGGACATGTCCGGTCGGGCCGCCGACCTGTCCAGCGCCCTGGGCGCGATCGCCCGGATCCCCAAGCCGGTGGTCGCCGCGATCACCGGGTACGCCCTGGGCGGCGGCTGCGAGCTGGCCCTGGCCTGTGACTGGCGGATCGTGGCCGAGGACGCCAAGCTCGGCCAGCCGGAGATCAAGCTCGGCATCATCCCGGGCGCCGGCGGCACCCAGCGGCTGGCCCGCCTGGTCGGCCCGGCCCGCGCCAAGGACCTGATCATGACGGGCCGGATGGTGGACGCCGAGGAGGCGCTGCGGATCGGCCTGGCCGACAAGGTGGTGCCGGCCGCCGAGGTCTACGAGGCCGCGGTCGCCTACGTGAAGCCGTACCTGACCGGCCCGGTGCAGGCGCTGCGGGCGGCCAAGCTGGCCGTCGACGGCGGCCTGGACATGGACCTCAACTCCGGCCTGGCCTGGGAGAGCCAGCTCTTCGCGGCGCTGTTCGCCACCGACGACCGGCGCGAGGGCATGGCCGCGTTCGTCGAGAAGCGCAAGCCGGGGTTCACCGGCCGCTGAACCGCCGGTCCGGGTCGGCGGCCCACCGTGGCCGCCGACCCGAGAACGGGTTCACATCCCGCCTACCGGCCAGTAGCGTGTGACTCCGGTCATGACGAAGGGAAGTGGCGATGACGGAACGGGTCGAGGGGCACGGCGGCGAGCTGGCCCTCGCGGCGCTGCGCGCGCACGGCGTACGGGAGATGTTCACCCTGTCCGGGGGGCACGTCTTCCCGCTCTACGACGCCGCGCACCGGACCGGCTTCCCGATCTACGACGTCCGGCACGAGCAGTCCGCCGTCTTCGCCGCCGAGGCGGTGGCCAAGCTCCAGCGCCGCCCCGGCCTGGCCGTGCTCACCGCCGGGCCCGGCGTCACCAACGGCGTCTCCGGCCTGACCAGCGCCTTCTTCAACGCCTCACCGGTGCTGGTGCTCGGCGGGCGGGCGCCGCAGTTCCGCTGGGGCTCCGGCAGCCTCCAGGAGATGGACCACCTGCCGCTCGTCGCCCCGGTCACCAAGCACGCCGAGACGGTGTTCAGCGCCGACGACATCCCGCGCGCGGTCACCGCGGCCCTCACCGCCGCGCTCACCCCGCACCGCGGCCCGGCCTTCCTCGACTTCCCCCTGGAGGCGGTCTTCTCGGTCGGCGACGCGGACCTGCCGGCGGTCACCCCGCCCGCCCCGATCGAGGCCGACCCGGACGAGGTCGCGAAGGCCGCCGTCCTGATCGCCGCCGCGTCCCGGCCGGTGATCATCGCGGGCTCCGACGTGTACGCGGGTGACGCCGTCGAGGCGCTGCGGGCCGCCGCCGAGTCCCTCCAGGTGCCCGTCTTCACCAACGGCATGGGCCGCGGCGCGCTGCCGCCGGAGCACCCGCTCGCCTTCGCCAAGGCCCGCCGCGTCGCCCTGAGGAACGCCGACGTGGTCGTGGTGGTCGGCACCCCGCTCGACTTCCGGCTGGCCTTCGGCGACTTCGGCGACGCGCGGGTGGTGCACGTCGTGGACGCGCCCAGCCAGCGCGCCGGGCACGTCCAGCCGGCCGCCGCTCCCGCCGGCGACCTGCGGCTGATCCTCACCGGGTTCGCCGAGCACCCCGGTGACCGGGCCGACCACGCCGACTGGATCGCCCAGCTGCGCACCGCCGAGGACGCCGCGAAGGCGCGCGACGCCGAGGAGATGGCCGCCGAGACCGACCCGATCCGCCCGGCCCGCGTCTACGGCGAGCTGCGCAAGGTGCTGGCCCCCGACGCGATCACCATCGGCGACGGCGGCGACTTCGTCTCCTACGCCGGGAAGTACCTGGAGCCCGCCCAGCCCGGCACCTGGCTCGACCCCGGCCCGTACGGCTGCCTGGGCACCGGGATGGGCTACGCCATGGGGGCGCGGGTCAGCCACCCCGACCGGCAGATCTGCGTGCTCATGGGCGACGGCGCGGCCGGCTTCTCGCTGATGGACGTGGAGTCCCTGGCCCGCCAGCGGCTCCCGGTCGTGATCGTGGTCGGCAACAACGGCATCTGGGGCCTGGAGAAGCACCCCATGCGGGCCATGTACGGCTACGACGTGGCCGCCGACCTCCAGCCCGGGCTGCGCTACGACAAGGTCGTCGAGGCGCTCGGCGGCGCGGGCGAGACGGTGGAGAAGGCCGCCGACCTCGGCCCGGCCCTGGCCCGCGCGTTCGACGCCGGCGTGCCGTACCTGGTCAACGTGCTGACCGACCCGGCCGACGCGTACCCCCGCTCGTCGAACCTGGCCTGACCTCGACGCCGCGACCGCCGTCGCCCGCCGGCCGCGCTCAGACCTCCGGCCGGTCCCGGTCGTCCTGCCCGCGGCGCAGCTCTTCCTCACGCCGGCGCAGGTCCTCCTCCCAGCGGCGGAGGCGTTCCTGGTCGTCGGCCCGCTTGCGCTCCGCGAGCGAGGAGAGGAACTCGGGGTCGTCGTCCGGCGCGACCGGCCGGGGACGGTGCTGCTCGGAGAAGCCGTTCCCCATGGGCCAGGCGGTCCGCGTCCGCCGGGCGCCGGTCTCCCGGCCGGCCACGAACCAGGCGATGGAGCCGACCAGCGGGAAGAACAGGATGATCAGCACCCAGGCGACCCGGGGCAGCGCGCGGATCTCGCCCTCCTCGGCGGAGAGGCAGCTGATCAGGGCGCAGACGGCAAGCACGAGCTGGGCCAGGAAGAGCAGCCCGTAGAGGCGAACCATGCCGGACATCATGGCGCACCGGGGACGCTCAGCGCAGCCCGCGCAGGACGTGCAGCACGCCCAGCAGCGCCAGCCCGGCCGCCGCCAGCGCGGTGAGCGGGATCGACCAGTGCTCCGGGCCTCGCGGCCCGACGCCGGTGGCCCGCCGCCAGTCGACCAGCAGGACGCCCAGCCAGATGACCACCGCCAGCCCGGCCAGCAGCGCGTCGACCGTGCGCCCGGTGAACGCCAGCCGGAGTTCCAGCACCAGGATCGCGGTGACCGCGAGCAGCGTCCGCCGCCAGGCGAGCCGGGTGCGTTCCGGTTGCAGCCCCGGGTCCCGGCTCACGCGAGGGCCCGGGCCAGCACGACGGCCACCAGCAGCAGCGCGCCGAGCGCGACCACGAGGGCCAGGACGGCCGGGAAGCGGGACGCGGGCAGCTCCTCGTCCAGCCGGATGGCCCGTTCGGTGCGGGCCCAGTGGTCCACCGCCCGGACCGCGACGGTGGCGCCGAGCAGCAGCAGCGCGACGGCGATCACCTCGCGCAGGTGGGCCAGGGGGAGCCGGGGGAGGAACTGCGCGGCGGCCAGCCCACCGGCGATCAGCGCGAGCCCGGTGCGCAGCCAGGCCAGGAAGGTCCGTTCGTTGGCCAGCGAGAAGCGGTAGTCCGGCCTGCTGCCGACCGACCGCAGCTCGCGCGGGTCGAACCAGCCCTTGATCGCCTCCCACACGTCGTCGATTATCCGCTTTGCCCGGTGCCTAGCCTGAAGGGATGACCGATCTTGACGCGCGGAGCCTGCGCGACGCCTACGACACCCAGATCCGCCCCGAGCTTCCGGACCCGGTGCCGGCCGGGGTGACCATCGACCGGGACGGTCCGCTGTTCCGCATCCTCAACCTGGACCGGGGCGGTTTCCTCACCTACCGCACGCTGGACGGGCTGGCCGGCGCCGAGCTGGACGCGCTGATCGCCCGGCAGGTCGAGTTCTTCCGCGCCCGGGGCGAGTCGGTCGAGTGGAAGCTCAACGGGCACGACGAGCCGGCCGACCTGGGCGACCGGTTGCGCGCCGCCGGCTTCGTGCCGGAGGACCTGGAGACCGTCGTGGTCGGCCCGGTCGCGGCCCTGGCCGCCGCCGTCCCGACACCCCCCGAGGGGGTACGCCTGCGCGAGGTCACCAGCCGCGAGGACCTGCGCCGGATCGCGGCCATGGAGGAGGCGGTCTGGAACGAGGACCGGAGCCACCTGGTGACCGGGCTGGCCCGGGAGGTCGAGGCCGACCCGCAGTCGATCACGATCGTGGTGGCCGAGGCGGGCGACACCGTGGTGAGCGCCGGTTGGGTGCGCTACCTGCGCGGCACCGGCTTCGCCACGCTCTGGGGCGGCTCGACGCTGCCGGAGTGGCGGCGCAAGGGCATCTACCGGGCGCTGGTGGCCTACCGGGCGCGGCTGGCCGAGCAGCGCGGCAAGACGCTCGTGCAGGTGGACTGCTCGTCGGACAGCCGGCCGATCCTGGAGCGGCTCGGTCTCGTTGCGGTCACCACGACCACCCCGTACGTCTACACTCCGTGATCATGGAGCGGTTGACGGCGGACGAGCAGCTCACCCTCAAGACCGGGGCCTTCGGGGCCGTGTTCCTGGTGTCCAACGCGGTGCCCGGGATGCTGGGAATGGTGCGGGAGAGCATCGCGGCGTCCGGGGCGCTGGGCGACGCCAGCGGCGTGGTCAAGGAGGCGCTGACCACCGGCCCGCTGCCGCAGCTGCCCCGCGACTCGGCGCTGGAGGTCGAGGCGACCGTGCTGCCGGCGCTGGGCCGGGCCGTGGAGATCCTCCGCGCCAAGTCGCCGGGGGACGTCGAGGCGTACCGGTCGGTGGTGCTGGCGGCTGCCGACCGGGTGGCGCAGGCCCACCGGGGTGTCGCGCCGGCCGAGGCCGCGGTGATCGACAAGATCAGGCACGCGCTGGCCGAGCCGGCCTGACCGGCTCGGCCGACCACAGCGCCCGCACGCTGGCCCGGACGCAGCGGTCACGGACCCGGCCGCACGCGCAGCGGTAGGTCTCGGGGAGCATGCGGCGGCAGGCCCGGCGGGCGGTCCGGGGGCCGTCCGCCGCGCCCCGCCGTCCCGTCGAAACGCCCTTTTCTGGCATATCCGTCACCTCCCTGTTTCGGGAGCTTACCCGCCGCGACGGACCCCGGTGACCTGTGTCACTCTGAGGCACCGGGGAGCGGATGCTACTTGCGGGTAACATAGCCGTCGTGGGCAACTGCACAGCTGCGCGCGGTTGACCGAACGTTAAGTCACGCGCAAGGCTGCGCCCGTGACCGGGCGAGTGATCGCTACACCAAACAGGAGGGTCGTCGAAGCGCGATGAACATCGTCGTACTCGTCAAGCAGGTGCCCGATTCGGGCGCGGACCGCAACCTGCGTCCTGACGACAACACCGTCGACCGCGGTTCGGCGAACAACGTCATCAACGAGATGGACGAGTACGCCATCGAGGAGGCGTTGAAGATCAAGGAGGCGCACGGCGGCGAGGTGACCGTCCTGACCATGGGTCCGGACCGGGCGACCGAGTCGATCCGCAAGGCGCTCTCCATGGGCCCGGACAAGGCCGTGCACGTGGTGGACGACGCCCTGCACGGGTCCTGCGCCGTGACCACCTCGAAGGTGCTCGCCGCCGCCCTGGGGCAGCTCAACGCCGACCTGGTCATCTGCGGCGCCGAGTCGACCGACGGCCGGGTCCAGGTCATGCCGCACATGATCGCCGAGCGGCTGGGCGTGGCCGCGCTGACCGGCGCGCGCAAGCTCACCGTCGACGGCGGCACGCTGACCGTCGAGCGGCAGACCGAGGAGGGCTACGAGGTGGTCACCGCCTCGACGCCCGCCGTCGTCTCCGTCTGGGACACCATCAACGAGCCGCGCTACCCCTCCTTCAAGGGCATCATGGCCGCCAAGAAGAAGCCGGTGCAGACGCTCTCCCTCGGTGACCTGGGCGTCGCTCCCGCCGAGGTGGGCTTCGACGGCGCCACCAGCGCCGTGCTCGAGCACACCAAGCGCCCGCCGCGCTCCGGCGGCGAGAAGATCACCGACGAGGGCGAGGGCGGCGTGAAGCTGGTCGAGTTCCTCGCCACCGAGAAGTTCGTGTGAGAGGTCTGGGACATGTCTGAGGTTCTCGTCGTCGTCGAAGCCACCAAGGAATTCGGCGTCAAGAAGGTCACCCTGGAGATGCTCACCCTCGCCCGCGAGCTGGGCACCCCGAGCGCGGTCGTGCTCGGTGGCGCCGGCGCCGCCGAGGCGCTGAGCGCCAAGCTGGGCGAGTACGGCGCGGAGAAGATCTACGCCGCCGAGGGTGAGGAGATCGACGGCTACCTGGTGGCCCCGAAGGCCACCGTGCTGGCCGAGCTGGTCCGGCGGGTGCAGCCGGCCGCCGTGCTGCTCGCCTCCTCCCAGGAGGGCAAGGAGATCGCCGCCCGCCTGGCCGTCAAGCTGGACAACGGCATCCTGACCGACGTGGTGGCCCTCGCCGCCGACGGCACCGCCACGCAGGTCGCCTTCGCCGGCTCCACCATCGTCAAGTCCAAGGTCACCAAGGGCCTGCCGCTGGTCACCGTCCGGCCCAACTCGCTCAACCCGGCCCCGGCCGCGGCCACCCCGGCCGTCGAGCAGCTCACCGTGTCGGTCGCCGACGCCGACAAGCTCGCCAAGGTCGTCGAGCGGGTCGCCGAGCAGAAGGGCTCCCGCCCGGAGCTCACCGAGGCGTCGGTCGTCGTCTCCGGTGGTCGCGGTGTCGGCAACGCCGACAACTTCAAGCTGGTCGAGGAGCTGGCCGACCTGCTCGGCGGCGCGGTCGGCGCGTCCCGCGCGGCGGTCGACTCCGGCTTCTACCCGCACCAGTTCCAGGTGGGCCAGACCGGCAAGACCGTCTCCCCGCAGCTCTACGTCGCGCTGGGCATCTCCGGCGCGATCCAGCACCGGGCCGGCATGCAGACCTCGAAGACCATCGTCGCCGTGAACAAGGACGGCGAGGCGCCGATCTTCGAGCTGGCCGACTTCGGCGTGGTCGGCGACCTGTTCAAGGTCGTCCCGCAGGCCGCCGAGGAGATCCGCAAGCGCAAGTGACCCCGTCACACCGCGAGCCGCCGTCCGGTGATCCGGGCGGCGGCTCGCGGTGTGTCGCGGGCCCTTCCGTGGAAGGGAGCTGATCGGCGGGCCGGGGAGCTGAGCCGGCCCGCCGATCAGCCCGTCAGGGTGCCCCTCAGCAGACTGTCGCCGGAGTGGGCGGGCTTGTTGTCGAACTGTTCGGCGGAGACGTCGACCACCGAGTAGGTCCGGAGGTCCACGTTCGGGGGCATCGGCAGCAGTTCGTCTCCCGACGCCTTGTTCAGCGTACCGACGGGGAACATCTCCATCGTCCGAGGGTCGATCAGCCAGACCTGGTAGTACCCCGGAACGCGCGGGAGATTCGCCACGTGCAGGTGCAACTGGTTGTCGTCGAGAACCCGGGCGTCGCCGGAGGCATCCGGTGGCGTCGATCCGTACGCGGCCAGCGCGGCCCGGGCCAGCACCGCCGGCTGCGGCGGGCCGCCGTCGCCCGGGCGGAGCACCGCCAGGGTGCCCACCACGCCGAGCACGGCGGCGGCCGCGGCGGTGACCGCGGTGGTCGCCCAGCCCGGCCAGCGGCGGCCCCGCCGGCGGGCGGGCCGGGCCGGCGCCGGTGGATCGGCGGGATCGGCGGGCCGGGCCGGCGCCGGTGGATCGGCGGGATCGGCGGGCCGGGGCACGCGCCGGTCGGCCAGCGCGGGCAGCTCCTCGGCCGCCCGCACCTCCGCGACGATGCCCTGCCAGATGTGCTCGGGCGGGTCGGGCAGGTCGTCCAGGCCCTGGGTGCCGGCGCCGAGCCCGGCGACGTGCCGGAGCGACGTCAACTCGGCCCGGCAGTGCGCACAGGTGTCGAGGTGGGTGGCCTCACCGCCCTCGGCCTCGCTCTCACCGAGCGCCAGAAAGACCAGCCGGTCGTGGTCCACGTGCGGCACCGTCCACCTCCCATCTGCGTCGCAGGCTCTGCATGCCGCGTCGGATGTGGCTCTTGACCGTGCCGAGCGGCACTCCGGTCACGGTCGCGATCTGCTGGTGCGTCAGGTCGTCGTAGAACGCCAGCTCCAGCATCCGGCGCTGCTCGTCCGGGAGCTGGGCCAGCTCGTCGGCGACCACCAGCCGGTCGACCACGGTGTCCGGGTCCGGACCGGTGGTCACCGGCTCGGGCAGCCGGCGGACCGTCTCCACCGCCCGGGTCTCCCGGGCGGCGGCCCGGATCCGGTCGACCACCTTGCGCCGCCCGATCCCGAGGAGCCAACCGACCAGCGACCCCTTCGCCGGGTCGAACGTCTCCCGGCCGAGCCAGGCGGCCACGAACGTCGCCTGGGTCACGTCCTCGGCGTCGCTGCGGTTGGCCAGCGTAGTGGTGGCCAGGTGCAGCACGGCCCGGCCGTACCGGTCGTACGCCTCTCGCAGGGCGGTCTCGTCCCCGGCGCGGAACCGTGCGGCGAGGTCGTCGCCGTCCGGCGGCTCGGGGCCCTGCCGGACCGCCGTCACACGGTCCGCCTTCGTTGGGGCATGCCCGACTGTAGCTGCCACAGCCCTCGCCCCACTCTCCCGGTCAATCTGCGCTCCCTCGTCCACCTCCTCTTCGTCGCGGGGGGCCGGTCCGGATGCGGTCCGACCCGAGAAAAAGAAATCGGATCCGGCCGCATCCGGGTGGCACGGAGCCGGCGTAACCCGTTCTGCACGCCAGTCCTGACGAACCAGCACGAACCACCAGGAGGCAGACAATGCAGTTCGCCATGTTCCGTCGGGTCGCCGCGATCGGCGCGGTGTCCGCCCTGACGTTCGCCGGCGTCGGCGCCGCCACCATGAGCCCGGCCTACGCCGCCTCGTCCAAGGTCTCCGTGGTCCACGGCATCCCGGACACCCCGGTCGACGTGTACGTCAACGGCAAGAAGACGCTGGACAACTTCCAGCCCGGCGACGTGGCCGGCCCGCTCACCCTGCCCGAGGGCACGTACGACATCGCCCTGACCAAGCCGGGCGAGGCGGTCGACAAGGCGATCCTCACGGTCGACGACGCCGCGGTGCCGGGCGGGGCGAACATCAGCCTCGCCGCCCACCTGAGCGCCGACGGCAAACCCCGGATCACCCCGTTCGTCAACGACGTGTCCAAGGTGGACGCCGGCAAGGCCCGACTGATCGTCCGGCACACCGCCGCCGCCCCGGCCGTCGACGTACGCGCCGGTGGCAAGCCGGTCTTCGAGGACCTGACCAACCCGAAGGAGGCCAAGGCCGACGTGGCCGCGGGGACCGTCAAGGCCGACGTGGTGCTCGCCGGCACCGACACCGTCGCCATCGGCCCGGCGGACCTGAACCTCAAGGAGGGCACCGCCACGATCGTCTACGCGATCGGCTCCGCCCAGGACAAGAACCTGGACGTGGTCGCCCAGACGATCAGCGGGCTGCACTCGGCCCCCGGCGGCGTGCCCAGCGGCACCGGTGGCCAGGCCGGCACCGGCGTGGACGCGTGGTGGTACGTGCTGGCCGGCGCCGGCGCGCTGCTCCTGCTCGGCGGCGGGGCGCGGGTGGCCACCACCCGGACCGGTCGCCGGTGACGGTGCGGCACCGCGGGGCGCTGGCGGCGATGGCCGCCGGCGCCGCCGCGCTCACCGTCGCGACCGTGGTGGCCTGCGGCTCGCAGCCGGCCGAGGACGTCGGCGCCGGCGAGGCGGCGGCCCTGGCCAGCGCCACCCCCACGCCCACCCCCACGGCCGCCGCTGGCCCGTCGGTGCCCGTGAACGCGGGCAGCCTGCCCGCGGCCGGGGCGGTCGTCCCGCCGGTGCGGCTGCGCATCCCGCCGATTGGGGTCACCGCCACGGTCAACCCGGTCGGCATCAACCCGCGGACGGACGAGTTCGAGGTCCCGCCGAGCGTCGACCAGGTCGGTTGGTACCGCTACGGCCCGGGCCTGGAGGCCGGGACCGGCTCGGTGGTGATCGCCGGCCACGTCGACAGCTCCGACCAGGGCAAGGGGGCGTTCTTCCGGCTGCGCGAGCTGGACCGGGGGGACCTGTTCACCGCCACCGGCTCCGACGGCCGGGAGCGCCGCTACCGGGTGGTGGCCCGCGAGGAGTACGCGAAGACGCGGATCCCGCTCGACCGGTACTTCGCCCGGGACGGCAGCCCCCGGCTCACCCTGATCACCTGCGGCGGCCCGTTCGACGCGAAGACCCGGCACTACCGGGACAACATCGTCGTCACCGCGGTTCCCACCTGAGTGTCCGGACCGCCCGCCCCGCCCCCGTACGGGACGGGCGGTCCGGCATCGGGCGGCACGCCGGTGGGCCGTTAGGCTGAGCGGTGATGGCATACCTGGATCACGCGGCGACGACCCCGATGCTCGACGAGGCACTTGAGGCGTACGTCGCCACGGCCCGCGAGGTGGGCAACGCGTCGTCGCTGCACGCGGCGGGCCGGCGTGCCCGGCGGCGGGTGGAGGAGTCCCGGGAGCGGGTGGCGGCCGTGCTCGGCGCCCGCCCGTCCGAGGTGATCTTCACCGGGGGTGGCACGGAGAGCGACAACCTGGCCGTGAAGGGCATCTTCTGGGCCCGCCGCGCCGCCCGGGCCGAGCGGGTGCGGGTGGTCTCCAGCGCCGTCGAGCACCACGCCGTGCTGGACGCGGTGGACTGGCTGGTCGGGCACGAGGGCGCCGAGGTCGGATGGCTGCCGGTCGACGCCGCGGGCCGGCTCGACCCGGAGCGGCTCCGCGCCGAACTGGCCGCGCACGGCGACCGGGTGGCCCTGGTCACCGCGATGTGGGCCAACAACGAGGTGGGCACCGTGCAGCCGGTGGCCGAGCTGGCCGCGGTCGCCGCCGAGCACGGGGTGCCGTTCCACACCGACGCGATCCAGGCGGTCGGCCAGGTGCCTGTCGACTTCGCCGCCAGCGGCGCCGCCGCGCTCACCGTCACCGGCCACAAGCTCGGTGGCCCGACCGGGGTCGGCGCGCTGCTGCTGGCCCGCGACGTGGCCGCCACCCCGCTGCTGCACGGCGGCGGCCAGGAGCGCGACGTCCGCTCCGGCACCCTCGACACGGCCGGCATCGTCGCGTTCGCGGTCGCCGTGGAGGCCGCCGTGAAGGGCCAGCAGGAGTACGCGGCCCGCGTCGCCGGGCTCCGCGACGACCTGGTCGAGCGCGTCCGGCAGGCGGTCCCCGAGGTGATCTTCAACGGCGACCCGGCCGACCGGCTCCCCGGCAACGCGCACTTCTCGTTCCCGGGCTGCGAGGGGGACGCGTTGCTGCTGCTCCTCGACGCCCAGGGCATCGCCTGCTCGACCGGCTCGGCCTGCTCGGCCGGGGTGGCCCAGCCCTCGCACGTGCTGCTGGCGATGGGCGCCGACGACGACCGGGCCCGCTCGTCGCTGCGCTTCACCCTCGGCCACACCAGCACCAGGGCGGACGTCGACGCGCTGATCGCCGCGCTGCCGGGCGCCGTGGAGCGGGCCCGCCGCGCGGCCGCCCTCCGCACGCCCCGCTGACCCGGATACCCTCGGTGATGACGAGGGGAGCGAGCTGGTGAGGGTTCTGGCGGCGATGTCGGGCGGGGTGGACTCCGCCGTGGCGGCGGCGCGCGCGGTCGAGGCCGGGCACGACGTGACCGGTGTGCACCTGGCGCTGGCCCGCAACCCACAGACGTACCGCACCGGCGCCCGGGGCTGCTGCACCCTGGAGGACTCCCGGGACGCCCGCCGCGCCGCCGACGTGCTCGGCATCCCGTTCTACGTCTGGGACATGGCCGACCGGTTCCACGAGGACGTGGTGGACGACTTCGTGGCCGAGTACGCGGCCGGCCGTACCCCGAACCCGTGCCTGCGCTGCAACGAGAAGATCAAGTTCGCGGCGGTGCTGGACCGGGCCGTGGCCCTGGGCTTCGACGCGGTGGTCACCGGCCACCACGCCCGGCTCGGCGCGGACGGCCTGCTGCGCCGCAGCGTCGACGCCGCCAAGGATCAGTCCTACGTCCTCGCCGTGCTGACCCGGGCGCAGCTCGACCGGTCGATCTTCCCGCTCGGCGACTCGACCAAGGCCGAGGTGCGCGCGGAGGCCGCCCGGCGCGGTCTCGCCGTGGCCGACAAGCCCGACTCGCACGACATCTGCTTCATCGCCGACGGCGACACCCGGGGCTTCCTGTCGCAGCGGCTCGGCGAGGCCCCGGGCGAGGTGGTGGACGCGCTCACCGGCGCGGTCGTCGGCAGCCACACGGGCGCCTACCAGTACACCGTCGGGCAGCGGCGCGGCCTGCACCTGGACCGTCCCGCGCCGGACGGCCGCCCGCGCTACGTGCTCTCCATCACCCCGAAGACCAACACGGTCACCGTCGGCCCGGCCGAGGCACTGGAGGTCGCCGAGGTCCGCGCCGCCCGCCCGGTCTGGACCGGCGGCGCGCGTCCCGACCGGCCGATCGAGTGCGAGGTGCAGCTCCGGGCCCATGGCGACGTGGTGCCGGCGACCGTGTCGGTCGACGCCGACGGGTTGCACGCCGACCTGCGCCGCCCGGTCCGCGGGGTGGCCGCCGGCCAGGCGATCGTGGCGTACCGCCCGGACCCGGCCGGCGACGTCGTGCTCGGCTCGGCCACCATCACCGGCTGAGCCCCGGCGCGCGCAGGCCGGTGGCATAGGCTGCGGCGGTGACTGAGACGACCTGGCCGTGGGCAGTGGGCACGGCGACGGGGATCGGGTCGTTGCCCGGCACCGACGTCGCCGAGGCGCAGCGCATCGTGCTCGGTGAGCTGCCCGACCTGCCGCACCTGCCGGAGCTGCCCGCCCGCGGCCCCGGCGCCGACCTGATCGGCCGCACCGGAGGGCTCCTCGTCGAGCTGCCGGTCGAGCTGTACGCGGCCCGCTGGCGGATCGCACCGCGCCCCGGCAAGGACCTGCGCCGCGCCCGCGACCTGATGGAACGCGACCTCGACCAGCTCGCCGAACAGGCCGAGGAGTACGCCGGCCCGGTCAAGGTCCAGGCCGCCGGCCCGTTCACCCTGGCCGCCTCGCTGGAGCTGCCGATCGGCGGCCGGCTGCTGCGCGACCCCGGCGCGGTCCGGGACCTCGCCGGCTCGCTCGGCGAAGGGCTGCGCGGGCACGTCGCGGCGGTGGCCCGGCGGCTGCCCAACGCCGCGGTGCTGCTCCAGCTCGACGAGCCGTCGCTGCCCGCCGTGCTGGCCGGCCGGGTGCCCACCGAGAGCGGCCTCGGCACCCACCGGGCGGTCGAATCCGAGGCGGCCCGCACGCTGCTGCGCGGCGTGATCGAGGCGGCCGGCGTGCCCACCGTCGTGCACTGCTGCGCGCCGGACGTGCCGCTGGAACTGATCCGCACCGCCGGTGCCGTCGGCGTCGCCCTCGACCTGGCCCTGGTCACCGACCTGGACCCGCTCGGCGAGGCCATCGACGCCGGGTTCGGCCTGCTGGCCGGCGCCGCTCCCGCGCTGCCGCCGCCGGCCGGTCGCGCGCCGACGTCGGCCCAGGTCGCCGACCGGGTACGCCGGGTCTGGGACCAGCTCGGCTTTCCCCGCCGCCGGCTCGCCGAGCAGGTGGTGGTCACCCCCGCCTGCGGCCTGGCCGGTGCCACCCCGGCGTACGTGCGGGAGGTCCTCGCCGCCTGCCGGGACGCCGGCCGCCGGCTCGCCGAGGAATGAGGTTTCCTGTCGCAGGGCGGGGGCAGGATGACCGGCATGATTGGACAGCTGCGTTCCGTGGTGATCGACTGCCCTGATCCGCGCGCGCTGGCCGGCTTCTACGCGGAGCTGCTCGGCCTTCCGCTGATCGAGGACAACTCCGACGGCGACGAGTGGGTGGTGCTCGGCGGCCCACCGGGCCACCAGCCCCGCGTCGCCTTCCAGAAGGCGCTCAACCTGCGTGCCCCGGCCTGGCCCGACCCCGAGCGGCCGCAGCAGTTCCACCTCGACGTCACCGTCGACGACATCGAGGTGGCCGAGAAGGCGGCGCTGGCCCTCGGCGCCCGCCGACTGCCCGGCGAGGGGGAGGGCTTCCGGGTCTACGCCGACCCGGCCGGCCACCCGTTCTGCCTCTGCTGGGACTGATCACACCGGGCCTGCGCGGCCGGGTCGCGCCCGGCTCGCGTGGGCGTGCCGTGCTCGGTTTGCGTGGGCGGGGCATGATCGCCACCGTGATCGACTCCGCCCCGCGCCGCGCGTCCGGCTCGCTCTTCGGCCTCGCCTACGGCGACGCCCTGGGCAAGCCCACCGAGTTCCTCACCGTCGCCGAGATCGTCCGCCGCCACGGCCCGACCGGCCCGCGCGAGCTGACCGGTGACCCGGCGCTGGTCACCGACGACACCCAGATGGCGCTCGCGGTGGCGTGGGCACTGCACGACGCCCCGGCCTTCACGGCGGAGGCGGTGGAGCCGTTGCTGCGGCGGCGGTTCCTCGACTGGGCGGTCAGCCCCGACAACAACCGCGCGCCCGGCATGACCTGCCTGCGCGCCTGCGCCGAGCTGGACCGGGGGACCCGCTGGCAGGACGCGACGGTCGCCGGTTCGAAGGGCTGCGGGGCGAATATGCGGGTCACCCCCGTCGGGCTGGTCGACGTCGACCTCGACACCCTGGCCGGGCTGGCCCAGCTCCAGGCCGGCCTGACCCACGGCCACCCGACCGGCCTGGCGGCGAGCGAGCTGACCGCGTACGCGGTCCGGCTGCTGCGCGACGGCGCCGCGCTGCCCGAGCTGCCCGGGCTGCTCACCGACCGGGCCCACGCCCAGCGCACGGTCTACCGGGGCGACTGGCTCGGCGACCTGTGGCAGCGCTCGGGCGACCCGACGCCGGCGGAGTTCATCGCCCGGGGCTGGGACGACTGCCTGCGGGTGCTCGGCCGGCTCGACGCGGCGCTGGCCCGCCCCGACGACGGCGGCGACCCGTGCCGGCTCACCGGCGAGGGCTGGATCGCCGAGGAGGCGCTGGCCACCGCGTTGCTCTGCGCGCTGCGCCACCCCGACGACCCGGTCGGCGCGCTGGCCCGCGGGGCCACCACGGCCGGTGACTCGGACTCCATCGCCGCCCTGGCCGGCGCCTTCGTGGGCGCCGCGCACGGCATGTCGGCCTGGCCGGCCGGCTGGTCCACCCGCATCGAGTACGCCGACCAGCTGCGTACCCTCACCACCCCCCTGGACTGACCCGCCCCCTGGACCGCCCCGGGCCCGCACCGCCTCCACCCGTGTTGATCATGAAGTTGTTGCCACGACACGCCGACGGCCGGGGCAACAACTTCATGATCGACGGGGTCGGGGTCGGGGGCGTGGTCGGGCGGGCGGGGCCGGGGGTGGGGGTGGGTGCCGGGTCAGGGCGTCAGGTGGGGGAGGCGGCGGATGCCGTGCCAGAGGTCGGGGTCGCAGGCGCCGGCCCGGTTCTCGAAGGCCGTGCGGGGCAACGCGATGGGCTCGCTGATGTCGAGGAAGCTGTCGTGGTCGGCGTCCGGGTCCCAGCTCCGGGTGGGGATCGGCAGGTGGTCGTCCCGGCCCGACTTGTCCTGACTGGTGATCTTCAGGACGTCGGCGTCCCGATCGCCGACCCGCAGCACCAGGCAGGGGCGCACCTTCGAGCCGGTCCCGTCGGCATAGGGCACGTCGGCCCACCAGATCTCCCCGGGGCGGGGTGCGGTCGCCGGACTCTGCCCGGAGTCCCGGGGCCGCGGTGCCGCGCCGGTCCGCCCGCGCGCCGGCTCACCGTCCGTCCGGCCGCGCGCCGGGTCGCCGCCCGGCCGAGCGCCGTCCGGGCGGCCGCCGCGCCGGGAACCGCGGCGCCCGGTCCGGGCGCCGCTGCCCTGCCGGGCCGCCGTCCCGGAGCGGTCGTCCGCCGCGTCCGCCCGCCCGTCCCGACGCCCCGCGCGCGGGCCCGCCTCGGCGGACCGGTCCGCCGCCCGGCGGCGCCACTCGCCCCACAGCCAGCCGGCCGCGACACACGCCACGATCACCGCGGCCCAGAGCAACCCGTCGCGCATGCGTACCCCCGCCTCTCGCCCGTGCCGGCCCACCACCGCCCGGCGATCGTCGCACGCCGACCACCCACCACCAGTCAGCCGCCCGCACCCGGTCGCCCCGGCGATCATGAGGTTGGCGGGGTGGGATGTCCGGTTCGGGTGCCGTCAACCTCATGATCGGCGGTGAACGCACCGGTCTGCCGGCGGCGGTTGTCAGCCCCGCCCGATACCGTGCGGAGGTAGCACGATCACGGGAGGTCGACAGCGGTGTCCGAAGGCGGCAGCGTGTCCGAAGAAGCGATTCCCCAGGCGGTCAGCCCCGCGCAGGAGGCGGCGGCCGGTGCCGAGCCGACCCCGGAGGCGCGGGAGCGGCACGCCACGCTGAGCCAGGAGCTCACCGAGCACCAGTACCGCTACTACGTGCTGGACGCGCCGACCATCTCCGACGCCGAGTTCGACAAGCAGCTGCGGGAGCTGGAGGCGCTGGAGGAGCAGTACCCGGCGCTGCGCACCCCCGACTCGCCGACCCAGCGGGTCGGCGGCACCTTCTCCACCGACTTCACCCCGGTGACCCACGCCGAGCGGATGCTCTCGCTCGACAACGCCTTCGCCGACGAGGAGCTGGCGGCCTGGGCCGAGCGGGTCGAGCGGGACGCCGGCGGCCCGGTGCCCTACCTGTGCGAGCTGAAGGTCGACGGCCTGGCCATCAACCTGACCTACGAGAAGGGGCGGCTGGTCCGGGCCGCGACCCGGGGTGACGGGCGCACGGGCGAGGACGTCACCGCCAACGTGCGCAGCATCCGGGACGTGCCGGCCCGGCTGACGCCCTCCGACGACTTCCCCGACGTGCCGGAGTTCCTCGAGGTGCGCGGCGAGATCTACTTCCCGGTGGCCGCCTTCGCCGACCTCAACGCCGGTCTCGTCGAGCAGGGCAAGGCGCCGTTCGCCAACCCGCGCAACGCGGCCGCCGGCAGCCTGCGCCAGAAGGACCCGCGGATCACCGCCTCCCGGCCGCTGCGCCTGGTGGTGCACGGCATCGGCGCCCGCCGGGGCTTCCAGCCGGCCGCGCAGTCCGAGTCCTACGCGGCGCTCCGGGCGTGGGGGCTGCCGACCAGCGACCGCTGGCGGGTGGTGCCCGACCTGGCCGGGGTCGCGGAATACATCGCCTACTACGCCGAGCACCGGCACGACGTCGAGCACGAGATCGACGGCGTGGTGGTCAAGGTCGACCCGGTCTCCATCCAGGGGCGGCTCGGCTCCACCAGCCGCGCGCCGCGCTGGGCCATCGCCTTCAAATACCCGCCGGAGGAGGTCACCACCAAACTCCTCGACATCGACGTCAACGTCGGGCGCACCGGCCGGGTCACCCCGTTCGCCGTCCTCGAACCGGTCCGGGTGGCCGGCTCCACGGTCGCCCTGGCCACCCTGCACAACGCCCGCGAGGTCGAGCGCAAGGGGGTGCTCATCGGCGACACGGTGGTGCTGCGCAAGGCCGGCGACGTCATCCCCGAGGTGCTCGGCCCGGTGGTCGACCTGCGCCCGGCCGACGCCCGCCCGTTCGTCATGCCCACCGCCTGCCCCGCCTGCGGCACCCCGCTCGCGCCGGCCAAGGAGGGCGACGTCGACATCCGGTGCCCCAACTCGCGCAGCTGCCCGGCGCAGCTCCGGGAGCGGGTCTTCCACCTGGCCGGTCGGGGCGCCTTCGACATCGAGGTGCTCGGCTACAAGGGTGCCGCCGCGCTGCTCGACGCCGGGATCATCCAGGACGAGGGCGACCTGTTCGCGCTCGACACCGAGCAGCTCTCCCGCTCGCCGTTCTTCGTCAACAAGGACGGCACGCTGGGCAGCAACGCGACAAAGCTGCTCGACAACCTGGCGGTGGCCAAGGAGCGGGAGCTCTGGCGGGTGCTGGTCGCGCTCTCCATCCGGCACGTCGGCCCGACCGCGGCGCAGGCGCTCGCCCGGCACTTCCGCTCGGTCGAGGCGATCGACGCGGCCAGCGAGGAGGAGCTGTCCTCGGTGGACGGGGTCGGCCCGACCATCGCGGCCAGCATCAAGGAGTGGTTCGCCGTCGACTGGCACCGCGAGGTGGTGCGCAAGTGGGCCGAGTCCGGCGTGCGGATGGCCGAGGAGGCCGGCGAGGAGGGCCCACGCCCGCTCGAAGGGGTGACCGTGGTGGTCACCGGGACGCTGGCCGGGTTCAGCCGGGACCAGGCCTCCGAGGCGATCCAGAGCCGGGGCGGAAAGGTCACCGGTTCGGTCTCCAAGAAGACCGGCTTCGTGGTGGTGGGCGACAACCCCGGGTCCAAGGCCGACAAGGCCGCCGACCTCAAGCTGCCGATCCTCGACGAGGAGGGTTTCCGGGTGCTGCTGGAGTCCGGCCCGGACGCGGCCCGCGAGGTGGCCCGCATCGAGGGCTGACCCGCCTACCGGCGGCCCTGCCGCGCATTCCAACTTAATTACGACTACGACCGATTCGTGACTGTCATGTCGGGGAAATCGACACCGAGGGCGTTTCATTGGCGTACGACGCGTGACGGCGCGCGCCGAGGCCGACCCCGGGAGGTGCGATGGAGACCGGCGACCCGCGAAACTCCGTCCCGCCCGGGCGGGCCGGGCCGTTCTTCGGCTTCGTCACCGTGGTCGGCGTCCTGGCCCTGCTCGTCTCGGCCGGGCCGCTGGCCGCGCTTCCCGATGACCTGCCCCACCTGCCGGCCGCCTTCTGGACCATGGCGGCGCTCGCCGTCGCCTGCGACGCCCGCCCGTTCGTGCCGCCCGGTCGACGGCAGACCTCGGCGGTCTTCCCGTCGACCTGCTTCACGTTCGCCATCCTCCTCGGCTGGGGGCTCGGCCCGGCCGTCGCCGTGCAGGCCGTGGCGGTGGCCGTCTCCGGCTGGCGACTCGGCTACGCCGGCTGGCGCACGGCCTTCAACGGCGCCCAGTACGCGTGCGCGCTGGCCGCCGCGTACGCGGTCAGCCGGCTCGGCCCGGGCGAACTCTTCGGCGACGGCCGGCTGCGCTGGACCGACGTGGCGGCGGTGGGTGGCGCCACGGCGACCTGGTTCGTCGTCAACTACGGCCTGGTCAGCTGCGCGATCCGGCTGCGGTTCGGCGACCGCTGGTGGCCCAGCGTCCGGCAGGGCCTGGCCTACGAGCTGCTCTCCACCGGCTCGCTGCTGCTGCTCGCCCCGGTGCTGGTGGCCGCCGCGCGGGCCAGCGCCGCGCTGATCCCCCTGGTGCTGGTGCCGCTGTTCGCGGTCTACCGGATGGCCCGGCTCTCCGCCGAGCGGGAGCAGCTCGCCGACCTCGACCCGCTCACCGGGCTGCCCAACCGCAAGGCCCTGCTCACCGAGGTGGCCGAGCAGGTGCACCTGCACGCCGAGCGGGCCGCCCGCGGCGAGCCGGACGCCCACCTGGCCCTGCTGCTGCTGGACCTCGACCGGTTCAAGCACGTCAACGACGCCCTCGGGCACGCGGTGGGTGACCGGCTGCTGGTCGAGGTGAGCGCCCGCCTCATCGAGGTCGTCGACGGGGAGGATCTGGTGGCGCGGCTCGGCGGCGACGAGTTCGCCATCGTCGTACCCGGGCTCACCGGCACCGACCAGGCCCGCGAGCGGGCCGACCGGGTGGTGGCCGCGCTCGCCGAGCCGGTGCCGCTGGACGGCCTGCCGCTGGACGTGGGCGGTTCCATCGGCATCGCCCTCTTCCCGGAGCACGGTGAGGACTTCGCCACCCTGATGCGCCACGCCGACGTGGCCATGTACGACGCGAAGCACCGCAACGACACCGTGGCCGTCTACGCGCCCGAGTCCGACCACAACTCCGCCGAGCGGTTGAGCCTCCTCGCCGACCTCCGCCGGGTGCTGGAGTCCGGGCCGCCGGCCCGGGCCGAGGAGCCGACCGGCGTCCGCGGCGGCGACGGCGCGGCGCTCGCCCCGGCGCCCGGCCTGTCCGCCCCGGCGGCTCGGCCGGCCCTGCCCCGCAACGGTGGCCGGTCCGGCGGGGCGCGGGCCGGGTCCTCCGGCGGGGCGCGCCTGACGCCGCGCCGGGACCCGGAGCCGCCGGCGCGGTGGCGGCTGCGGCGGCGCGAGCGGGTGGAGGTGCGCCACGACGACGAGCTGATCAACCGGATCGTCACGGGCGCCGACCCGATCCGCCGCCGGGCCGCCCGCGCGACCCCGGTGGAGACCCCGCCGGAAACCCCGTCGCCCGGCGACGGTGACCGGCTGAACCCGGCCTACGGCGGCGACCCCGGAGCGGTGCCCGACGCCCGGCCCGCGACGGTGGCCGACGCCCCGCCCGGGACGGTGGCGGACGACCTGTCCGGGGCGGGGTCCGACGCCCGGCCCGGCGTGGTGGCCGGCGACCGGTCCGGGGCGGCGCCCGACGCCCCGCCCGGCGCGGTGCTCGGTGGCCGGACCGGAACGGTGTCCGCCGCGCGTCCGGAGCGCGGCGCTCCCGATCTCCCGGCCGGCGGGGTCGGGCCCGCCGGCGTTGCCGCGATCCGGGCGGCCGAGCAACGCGGCGGCACCGGTTCGGCCGGGCTCGACGACCCGGCCGGGGACCCGGGCGAGATCACCATGTACTACCAGCCGCAGATCGCCATCGCGACCGGCGAGGTGGTCGGCGTCGAGGCGCTGCTGCGCTGGCGGCACCCGCGCCGGGGCATGGTCGACCCCGGGGAGCTGATCCAGGTCGCCGAACAGAGCGCGGTGATGCGGCTGCTCACCCGCCGGGTGGTGGACGACGTGGTGGAGCAGGTCGCCAAGTGGTCCGCGGCCGGCGTCACGCTGCGCGCCGCGCTCAACGTCAGCGTCCGGGACCTGCACACCGGGGAGATCGCCGACCAGATCGCCGACCGGCTGGCCCGGTACGGCCTGCCGCCCGACCGGTTGCAGGTCGAGATCACCGAGGGCGCGCTGATGGCCGACCCTCGGCGGGTGCTGGCCAGCATCACCCAGCTGCACCGGATCGGGGTCGGCATCGCGCTGGACGACTTCGGCACCGGCTACTCGTCGCTGCAGCACCTGCGCCGGTTGCCGCTGTCCGAGGTGAAGGTGGACCGGTCGTTCGTGCTCGGGATGGCCGACGACGCCGACGACGCGGCGATCGTCCGCTCGATGATCGAGCTGGCCGGGGCGCTCGGGCTGCGGGTGGTGGCCGAGGGCGTCGAGGACGAGCGCACCTGGCGGCTGCTGCACGCGGCCGGCTGCGACGTGGCGCAGGGCTGGTTCTACGCCCGGCCCATGCCGGCCGGGGAGCTGGTCACCTGGCTGTCCCGGTACCGGCCGGTCCACCCGGCCGCGGCGGCGGACGGCGAGGGACCACGCCGCCCGGCCCGCTGACCGGCACACCGGCCGGCGTGCGCGGCCGGCTGACCGGCACACCGGCCGGCAGGCCGGCGGGCGGGCACCCGGGAGTCGGAGGCGTCGACCCGACCGGAGGGCAATAGACTCGCTCCGGTCACCGCGTGTCATCGTCCCCGGCGAGCGCGCGGCCGGCACACCGCAGACGCAGCAGGACAGCCACGAAGGGGGCACCCGATGGCCGCCATCTCCCGCGAGGAGGTCGCGCATCTCGCGCGACTGTCGCGGCTCGCCGTCACCGAGGAGGAGTTGGACACCTTCGCCGGCCAGCTGGACGTGATCCTCCAGTCGGTCGCCCAGGTCGGCGAGGTCGCCGCGGCGGACATCCCGCCGACGTCCCACTCGGTGCCGCTGACGAACGTCCTCCGCGAGGACGTGGTGACGTCGTGCCTGACCCCGCAGGAGGTGCTGTCGGGTGCGCCCGACGCCGAGGAGCAGCGGTTCCGCGTCCCGCGGATCCTGGACGAGGATGTGGCTTCATGACTGACCTGACCCGGCTCACCGCCGCCGAGATCGCCGGCCTGGTGGCGACGGGCGAGACCTCCGCCGTCGAGGTCACGCGGGCCCACCTGGACCGGATCACCGCCGTCGACGAGCAGGTCCACGCCTTCCTGCACGTCGACACCGAGGGCGCGCTGGCCGCCGCCCGCAGCGTGGACGAGCGCCGGGCCGCCGGCGAGGAGCTGGGGCCGCTGGCCGGCGTGCCGGTCGCCGTGAAGGACGTGCTCACCACGAAGGGCGTACCGACCACGGTCGGCTCGAAGATCCTGGAGGGCTGGCGCCCGCCGTACGACTCGACGATCGTCGAGCGGCTGCGCGCCGCCGGCACGGTGATGCTCGGCAAGACCAACATGGACGAGTTCGCCATGGGCTCCTCCACCGAGTACTCGGCGTACGGCCCGACCCGCAACCCGTGGGACCTGGAGCGGATCCCGGGCGGCTCCGGTGGTGGCAGCGCCGCGGCGCTGGCCGCGTACGAGGCGCCGCTGTCGATCGGCTCGGACACCGGCGGCTCGATCCGCCAGCCCGGCGCGGTCACCGGCACCGTCGGGGCGAAGCCCACCTACGGCGGCACCTCCCGGTACGGCCTGGTGGCGTTCTCCTCCTCGCTGGACACCCCCGGCCCGTGCGCGCGCAACGTGCTGGACGCCGCGCTGCTGCACCAGGTGATCGGCGGTCACGACCCGCGCGACTCCACGTCGATCCCGGCCCCCGTGCCGGACGTGGTCGGCGCGGCGAAGCTCGGCGCGTCCGGCGACCTGACCGGGGTGAGGCTCGGTGTGGTCACCGAGTTCACCGGCGAGGGCGCCGAGCCGGGCGTGATGGCCGCGTTCCGCGAGGCGGTGGAGGCTCTGGCGAAGCTGGGCGCCGAGATCGTCGACGTCTCCTGCCCGCACTTCAAGTACGCGCTGCCGGCCTACTACCTGATCGCGCCGAGCGAGTGCTCCTCCAACCTGGCCCGGTTCGACGGCGTCCGGTTCGGCCTGCGGGTCGGCGACGACGGCAACCGGTCCCTCGAAGAGGTCATGTCGCTGACCCGGGAGGCGGGCTTCGGCCCCGAGGTCAAGCGGCGCATCATGATCGGCACCTACGCGCTGTCCTCGGGCTACTACGACGCCTACTACGGGCAGGCGCAGAAGGTCCGGACGCTGATCACCCGGGACTTCACGGCCGCGTTCGAGGGGGTGGACGCGCTCATCTCGCCGACCACCCCGTTCGTGGCCTTCCCGATCGGGGCGCGCACCGCCGACCCCTACCAGATGTACCTGGCCGACCTGTTCACCATCCCGACCAACCTGTACGGCGGACCGGCCATCTCGGTGCCGTGCGGCCTGTCCGAGGGCCTCCCGGTCGGCTTCCAGATCATGGCCCCGACGATGGCCGACGACCGGATGTACCGGGTCGCCGCCGCGCTGGAGTCCACGGTCGGCACGTTCACCCCACCGGCACTGTGAGGCAGGAGCACCGATGACGACGACACTGCCCGCGTACGACGAGGTCGTGGCGCGCTGGGAACCGGTGATCGGCCTGGAGACCCACGTCGAGCTGGGCACGAACACCAAGATGTGGTGCGGCTGCCCGACCGACTTCGGCGGCGAGCCGAACACCCGGGTCTGCCCGGTCTGCCTGGGCCTGCCCGGCTCGCTGCCGGTGGCCAACAAGGCGGCCATCGAGGCGACCATCCGGATCGGCCTGGCGCTGAACTGCTCGATCGCCGAGTGGTGCCGGTTCGCCCGGAAGAACTACTTCTACCCGGACATGCCGAAGAACTTCCAGATCAGCCAGTACGACGAGCCGCTCTGCGTCGACGGCTACCTGGACGTCGACGTCAACGGCGAGACCGTGCGGATCGGCATCGAGCGGGTGCACCTGGAGGAGGACACCGGCAAGACGCTGCACGTCGGCGGCGCCACCGGCCGGATCCACGGCGCCACCGAGTCGCTTGTCGACTACAACCGGGCCGGCATCCCGCTCGTCGAGATCGTCACGAAGCCGATCCCCGGCACGGGAGCGCTCGCGCCCGACGTGGCCCGGGCGTACGTCACCGAGCTGCGTGACGTGATCCGCTCGCTGGGTGTCTCCGACGTCCGGATGGAGGAGGGGTCGCTGCGCTGCGACGTCAACACGTCGCTGAACCGGCCGGGCGAGGAGTGGGGCACCCGCACCGAGACTAAGAACGTCAACTCGCTGCGTTCGGTCGAGCGGGCGGTCCGCTCGGAGATGCTGCGCCAGGCGTCGGTGCTCGACGCCGGTGGCAGCATCACCCAGGAGACCCGGCACTTCCACGAGGACACCGGGGACACCACCCCCGGCCGGTCCAAGGAGACCGCCACCGACTACCGGTACTTCCCGGAGCCGGACCTGGTCCCGCTCGCCCCGGACACCGCCTGGGTGGCCGAGCTGAAGGCGGCCCTGCCGGAGCTGCCGCGGCTGCGCCGCAAGCGGATCCAGCAGGACTGGGGCCTGTCCGACCTGGACATGCAGTCGGTGGTCAACGCCGGCGCGGTCGAGCTGATCGAGGCGACCGTGGCCGCCGGGGCGACCCCGGCCGGCGCCCGCAAGTGGTGGCTGGGTGAGCTGTCCCGCCGGGCCAACGAGAGCGGCGTGGAGCTGGCCGACGTCGGGGCCACCCCGGCGCAGGTCGCCGAGCTGCAGGGCCTGGTCGACGCCGGCAAGCTCAACGACAAGCTGGCCCGTACCGTGCTGGAGGGCGTGGTGGCCGGCGAAGGCTCGCCGACCGACATCATGACCAACCGCAACCTCGAGGTGGTCTCCGACACCGGCGCGCTCACCGCCGCCGTGGACGAGGCGATCGCCGCCAACCCGGGCATCGCCGACAAGATCCGCAGCGGCAAGGTGGCGGCGGCCGGCGCGCTGGTCGGCGCGGTCATGAAGACCACCCGCGGGCAGGCCGACGCCAAGACCGTCCGCGAGCTGATCCTGGCACGCCTCGGCGTCCAGGGCTGAGTTCCGTCCCGAGGGCCGCCGTCGTGACCCGGCGGCGGCCCCCGGTCTGTTCCGCATACGCGGCCACCCCGCACCCCTCGCGCGTGGGCGTCAACGGCGACGCCCGGATGGAGTCACCGTGAACCAGCACGACCTCGACGTCCTCGACGAGATCCAGCGGCGGGTGCTCTGGCTCGCCACCCGCATCGTGGACGCGGCGAACCACGACCGGGACACCGGCGACGGCGTGAAGGTCGGCGGACATCAGGCGTCCAGCGCCTCGCTGGTCACCGCGATGACCGCGCTCTGGTTCGCCCACCTGGACGCCGAGGACCGCGTCGCGGTCAAGCCGCACGCCTCGCCGGTCTTCCACGCCGTCCAGTACCTGCTCGGCAACCTGGACCGGTCCTACCTGCCGAAGCTGCGGGCGCGCGGCGGGCTGCAGTCGTACCCGTCGCGGACCAAGGACCCGGACGGGGTGGACTTCTCGACCGGCTCGGTCGGCCTGGGCGCGGCCGCGCCGCTGTTCGCGGCGGTCACCCGCCGCTACGTCGACGCGCACTTCGGCGAGCGGCCGCACTCCCGGTTCATCGCCCTCATCGGCGACGCCGAGCTGGACGAGGGCAACATCTGGGAGGCCGTCGCCGACCCGGCCACCACCGGGCTGGGCAACGTGATGTGGCTGGTCGACTTCAACCGCCAGTCGCTGGACCGGGTCGTCCCCGGGGTGCGGATCAACCAGTGGCGCGGGCAGTTCGAGGCCGCCGGCTGGCACGTGGTCGAGGTCAAGTACGGCCGCAAACTCGCCGAGGCGTACGAGCGGCCGGGCGGGGCGGCGCTGCGCGACTGGATCGACCTGATGCCCAACGAGCAGTACCAGTCGCTGTTCGGGCTGGCCGGGCCGGCCCTGCGCAAGCAGTTCCTGGACGGCGCCCCGGCCGAGGTGGCCGCCTTCGTGGCCGACATCCCCGACGACGAGCTGGGCCCGCTCGTCACCGACCTGGGCGGGCACGACCTCCAGGCGATGCTCGACGCGTACGCCCAGTGCGACGCGGTCACCGACCGGCCCAGCGTGGTCTTCGCCTACACGGTCAAGGGGTGGGGGCTGCCGATCGCCGGCAACCCGCGCAACCACTCGGCGCTGCTCACCACCGAGCAGGTCGACGCGCTGCGCGCCGCGCACGGCCTGACCCGCGACACCGAGTGGGACCGCCTCGACCCGGCGTCCCCGGCCGGCATCCGGGCCGGCGAGCGCCGGGAGGCGCTGGCCCGCGCGCCGCGCGAGCGGGCGCTGGGGGTCACCGTCCCGGAGACCACGAAGGTACGGGTGAACAAGCCCGTCTCCACCCAGGAGGTCTTCGGCCGGGTGCTGGTCGACCTGGCCCGCGACCCGAAGGTCGCGCCCTACCTGGTCACCACCGCGCCGGACGTCGCCACCTCCACCAACCTGGCCGGGTTCATCAACAAGACCGGGGTGTTCGCCCCCACCGAGCAGCGTTCCTGGACCGAGGACCGGATGCTGCGCTGGACGGAGACCCCGGCCGGTCAGCACATCGAGCTGGGCATCTCCGAGATGAACCTGTTCCTGCTGCTCGGCCAGCTCGGCCTGTCGTGGGACCTGTCCGGGCAGCCGCTGCTGCCGGTCGGCACGGTCTACGACCCCTTCGTGCTGCGCGGCCTGGACGCGTTCCTCTACGGCACCTACTCCGGCTCCCGGTTCGTGGTGGCCGGCACCCCGTCCGGCATCACCCTGGCCCCCGAGGGCGGTGCCCACCAGTCGACCATCACCGCCTCGGTGGGCCTGGAGCTGCCCGGGGTCACCTTCTGCGAACCCGCGTACGCGGGCAGCCTCGACTGGCTGCTCTGCGACGCGCTCGGCCAGATCGCCGGGGGAGCGGCCCCGGCCGCCACGGCGGCGCCGGCCGAGGACGGGGCGTACTACTTCCGCCTCAGCACCCGGCCCATCGACCAGGCGCCGTTCGAGGCGGCCCGGGCGCGGATCGGGGACGCGGTGCTGCGCCGGCAGGTGGTGGCGGGCGCGTACCGGCTCGTCGACGCGCACGAGGCGTACCCCCACTTGGCGGACGCCCCGGTCGTGCAGCTCGCCGCCTCCGGCGCGGTGCTGCCGGAGGTCCTCGCCGCCGCCGCGGAGCTGGCGGAGGAGGGCGTCGCGGCGCACGTGGTCGACGTGACGAGCCTGGACCGGCTCTACCGGGCCTGGCAGCGGACGCTGCGCCAGGGCGTGCGGACGGCGACCGTGCCGAGCGTGCCCGGCGCGCTGCGGTCGGCCTTCGCCGACCGGGTGCCGGTGGTCACCGTGCACGACGCCGCCTCGCACGCGATGGCCTGGCTCGGCTCCGCGCTCGGCGCCCCGGCCGTGCCGCTCGGGGTCGACGAGTTCGGCCAGTCCGGCAGCGTCGGCGAACTGTACGAGCTGCACGACCTGCTGCCCGGCAGCATCGTCAACGCGGCGCTGGCCGCCCTGTCGCTGCGCTGAGCCTCAGCCCGTGGGGCTGGGCGTCGCGGTCGGGCTGCCGGTCGGGGCGGGCGAGACAGGCCCGCCCCGGGTCGGGGTCGGGGTGACCGGCACCTGGTCGCCCTTCGTCGGGTCCTGGATGATGTGCCGTTCCAGGTTGACCTGCGACTGCCCGGTGCCGCCCACGGTGATGTCGTCGTAGGCCTGGAGCAGCTTCTGCTGGTCGAAGTAGAGCACCGACATCGACAGCGGGGTGGGCTTCTCGCCCTCCAGGCCGCGCAGCCCGGCGCCGCCCGTGGAGCCCTCGACGAAGAGCTGGGTGGGCTGCTTGCCCGCCACCTGCGGCAGCTTCGACACCTGCCGGGCGTGGGTGTGCCCGGCGAGCACCAGCGGGCAGGTGCCGGAGAGCGGGCCGGCCGAGGCCGGGTCGTGCACCAGCGCGATGTTCACCTGCTTCGGCGAGTTCCGCACCGTGGCGGCGAGCTGCTCGCCGGCCCCGATCACCTGGTCGGCGACCACGTTGGTGAGCCCGCTGCCGGCCGGCGAGGTCTCCTTGTCCGGGGTGAACCGGGGGTCGCCGATGCCGGCGATGGTCAGCCCGGCGACGGTGGTCGTGGAGTTGTTCAGCACGACGGCGTTCGGCTGGGCGGCCACCGCGGCGGCGGTGCGCGCCGAGTCGTGGTTGCCGCGGATGTAGACGTACGGCTTCTTGAGCAGGCCGATCGAGCCGACGAAGGACGCCTCCGGCTCGCTGCCCCAGTCGGTGATGTCGCCGGTGTCGATCACCACGTCGATGCCGAACTGCTCCACCACCGTGCGGATGAGCTGCCAGCCGGTGGGGTTGAGGTGCATGTCGGAGACGTGCAGCACCCGCGTGGTGCCGGGTGACGGCTGGACCACCGGCAGCGCGGACACCGTCGTGTAGAGCTTGCTGACGTTGCCGACCAGCCGTTGCAGCTGCTCGGCGTACTTGGTGTAGTCGTTGGCGATCCGCCGCGCGTCACCGACGATCGCCGGCGCGTTGACCAGCAGCCCCTCGTAGCGCGGCTCCTCGATGGCCTGGGGCCGGATGGTGGCGGCGGCCAGGCCGAGGCTGCCGGCGGTGACCACCAGCGCCAGCCCGCCGGCCCACGCGGTGCGTCGCACGTCGCGGAAGACCAGCCCGGCCAGCAGCAGGGTGGCCAGCACCGCGGAGGCCAGGGTCTTCAGGCCGAGCCGCATGACGCCGGCCCGCACGTCCTCGACCGCCGACTGGCTGGCCCGGCTGATGCTCGCCGGGTCGTCGATCAGCGCCTCGGTCCGCCGCTGGTCGAGCGCCCCCAGCTCGACGGTCAGGTAGGCCGGCCCGTCGTGGCTGTCCAGCAGCAGCGCGCCCAGCGGCGGGATGTCGACGGTGGTGCCGCCGGTCAGCGATGGGCTGAGGTTGAGCTGGGCGCGGAACGGCCCGATGTCGGTGCCCACGTGCCCGCCCGCGTACGTGCCGGCCACCACCCCCGTGAAGGTGACCGCGAGCACGGCCAGCACGACGCCGAGCCGGCGCAGACCGATGCCGGGACGCCAGCGGCGACGGGCGCGCCCGTCCTCCGGTGTCGTCCCGTCCCCGCCGCTGTGCTGCTCGTTCTCCTGGCCGTCCATGCTGAGATTCTGACCTGCCCGTCGAAGGATCTTGGCAAACCCGGGGAAGCGGGATCAGCTGCGCCCGGCGCCGCCGTCGGCGAAGACCAGCCGCAGGATCCGGTCGTCGTCGCCGCCCGGCTTGCCCCGCCCGTCCCGGTTGGAGGTGCTCACCCAGACCGAGCCGTCCGGCGCCACGGCGGCGGCGCGCAGCCGGCCGTACCGGCCGGTGAGCAGCTCGCGCGGCTGGCCGAGGACCGTGCCGGTGCCGGCCAGCTCGACCAGCCAGAGGCGCTGCCCGCGCAGGCAGGCGGTGATCAGCAGCCGTTGCACGGCCGCCAGGCCGGAGCAGGAGGCTTCGCCGGTGCGCCACTGCACGATCGGGTTGACGTAGCGCCGGTCGTCGCCGCGCCCCTCGACCTGCGGCCAGCCGTAGTTGCCGCCCTTGTTGATCTGGTTGATCTCGTCCCAGGTGTTCTGGCCGAACTCCACGGCGTACATCCGCTTGTCCGGCGTCCAGGCGAACCCCTGCACGTTGCGGTGCCCGGTCGACCAGACCGGGGAGCCTGCGGTGGGGTTGCCGGGGGCGGGCTTGCCGTCCCGGGTGAGCCGCAGGATCTTGCCGCCGAGGTTCTTGGGGTCCTGCGCGTGCGCGGTCTGCCCGGCGTCGCCGGTACTGGCGTAGAGGAAGCCGTCGGGGCCGAAGCCCAGCCCACCGCCGTTGTGGTTGCCGGCCTTCGGGATGCCGGTGACGATCGGGGTCGGCGGCCGGCCCAGCTCCAGCTTCGCGATCCGGTTGTCCTCGGCGCTGGTGTAGTAGACGAAGACCGTGCGGTCCCGGGCGTACGCGGGGGAGACCGCGATGCCGAGCAGCCCGCCCTCGCCGGCGGCCGCCACGTCCGGCACGGTCTGCACCACCCGGACGGTCATCCCCTCCGGCCCCGAATCCGGGCCGACCTGCAGGATCCGCCCGCTGTCCCGTTCGGTGACCAGCGCGGCGCCGTCGGGCAGGAAGGCGATGCCCCAGGGCACCGCCAGACCCTTCGCCAGCACCGTGGCCACCACCTGCTGGCCGGCGCCGCCCGGGCTGGCCGAGGTGGACGGCGACGGGAGGTTGGGCGGCTCACCGGCCGGGTCGGGATCGGGGTCGCCGAAGGCACAACCGGCGGTGCCCAGCAGCAGAGCCGCGCAGGACGCCGCCAGCGCCGCCCGGAGGCGGCCGGCGCGGGGGAACGGGGGACGCGGCCTCACCTGGCCCAGCCTAGCCGGGCCGGGTGGCGAACCGGGCCCGACGAACCGAGCCGCGGCTCAACGGGCGCGCAGGGCGAGCAGGGCGACGTCGTCCTCCCGGCGTTGGGCGGCGGCGAGCAGCTGGTCGCAGAGAGCCACGAGGGGCAGCCCGGCGGCGCCGGCGAGCTGCGTGATCAGCTCCGCCTGCCCCTCGTCGATCGGCCGGTCCCGGCGCTCGATCAGCCCGTCGGTGTGCAGCAGCAGGGTGTCACCGGGAGCGAGGGTCAGCTCGCGGCGCGCACGCCGGGGCGGGTGGGCCAGGCCGAGCAGCGGTCCCCGTATCCCGTCCAGCACCTGCACCGGGCCGTCGGCGGGGACCAGCAGCGGCGGCGGGTGGCCCGCGTTGCACCAGGAGATCCGGAGCCCGGGCGCGGCCGGGCGGATCCGGGCCAGCACGGCGGAGGCCACGGTCGGTACGGGCAGCCCCTGGATCGCCCGGTCGAGGTGGGTCATCAGCTCGTCGACCGGGTCGTCCCGCCCGTACGCGTCGCCGCGCACCAGGTTGCGCAGCTGCCCCATGGTCGCCGCGGCCTCGATGTCGTGCCCGGCGACGTCGCCGATCCCGGCGATCAGGTCGCCGTCGGGCTGCACGAAGGCGTCGTACCAGTCACCGCCCACCTCCACCCGGTCCGCCGCCGGCTGGTAGCGGGCGGCCAGCTCCACGGCGGGCACCGCGGGCAGGGTGGGCAGCATGCTGTGCTGCAGCACCTCGGCGACATGCCGCTGCTCGCCGTAGAGCCGGCTGTTGCCCACGGCCTGGCTGGCCCGGCGGCCGATGTCCAGCGCGGTCCGCAGGTCGCCCCCGTCGAACCCGCGCCGGGACGACCCGTTGACCAGCGTGACGGCCCCGATGACCCGGTCACCGGCGGCGGTGATCGGCACGGTGAGGTGGGAGCCGAAGCCCATCCGCCCGGCGAGCGGCGCCAGGTCCGGGTGGGTGGTGCCCCGCTCGACCTCGGCCAGGCTCGCCGAACCGCGGATGACCGGCCGCCCGGTCCGCAGCACCGACCGGATGACCGACTCGGGGCCGAGGCCGGTGGCCAGCAACTCGGCGAACCGGGCCAGGTCGGCGGCCCGGGCCGGGTCGCGGTGTGCGCCGGTGACGCTGCGCGGCCGGCCCGCCGGGTCACTGAGGGTGATCAGGCACCAGTCGGCGAACAGCGGGACCATGGCGTGCCCGAGCCGGTCGACAGCTGTGGCCACGTCGAGCGTGCCGCCCAGCGTCTCGCTCATCCCGGCCAGCATGGCGAGCCGGTCGTGCGCCTCCTCGGCGCGGCGGCGGGCCTGCTCGGCGCTCCGTAGGGCGATCCTCAGGCGCAGCTCGGAGGAGCAGGCGGCGGCCAGGTCGGCGAGGGTCCGCAGCTGCTCGGCGGTCCAGGCCCGGGGCTTGCTGTCGATGGCGCAGAGGGAGCCGAGCACCCGGCCGTCGAGGTCGGTCAGCGGCATCCCGGCGTACGCGACGACGCCGAGGTCCTCGATGGCCAGGTTCCCGCGCACCTGCGGGTGGAGCCGGGCGTCGGGCAGCACCATCGGCACCTCGACGTCGACCACGTGCTGGCAGAACGAGTGGCTCAGCGGCGTCTCCCGCCGGCGGGCCCACGGCTCGGGCAGCCCGGCCGCGCCGGGGAAGAACTGGCGGTCGGCGGTGACCAGGGAGACCAGCGCGACCGGCACGTCGAGCAGGTCGCTGACCAGCCGGGCGAACCGGTCGAACGTCCCGTCGGGCGCCGCGTCGAGCCGGGTCTCCGCGAGGGACCGGAGCCGCTCCGGGTCGGTCAGCACCGGGAGCGGCACGGCCGGGCGTCCGAGAGTGTCCTCGCTCATCGCCACCTGTCTCCGGAGTCGGGAACGCCGGCCGACGCTCCGCCTCGGTTATACCTCGCGGCGTCGGCCGTCAATCGTCCCAGCGGTGGTCGTCACGACCCCACCCACCTGCGCCGTCCGGGACGGCTATCGTCGGCGGTCGTGAAGGTATGGATTCCGCACCCGGCCGGCCGGCGTCTCCTCGGCGACCTGCCCGCGGGCATCACGGTGGAGCTGATGGAGGACCCGGCCCGGCAGCCGTCGTCCCCGACCGGTGTGCGGTTCTGGGTGCCGCCCTTCCTCGCCGGCCCGGACGCCGGGGCGCTCCTGGCCGAGCTGCCCGACCTGGAGGTGGTGCAGCTCCTGTCCGCCGGGGCGGACGCCTGGGTGAATCGGATTCCCGAGGGCGTGACGCTCTGCGACGCCCGCGGCGTGCACGACTCGGCCACCGCCGAGTGGGTGGTCGCCGCGATCCTGTCCGCGCTGCGCGGCTTCGGCCCGCTGGCCCGCGCCCAGGCCCGCCGCGAGTGGGCGTACGACGAGGTGGCCCCGACCGACGAGCTGGCCGGCAAGCGGGTGCTGATCGTCGGCGCGGGCTCGATCGGCTCGGCGGTGCGCGCCCGGCTGGACCCGTTCGAGGTGAGCTTCATCCTGGTCGCCCGGACGCCCCGCCCGGCCGAGGGGGTGCACGGCGTCGACGAGCTGCCGGCCCTGCTGCCCGAGGCGGACGTGGTGGTGCTGCTGGTGCCGTTGACCGAGCAGACCCGGGGGCTGGTCGACGAGAAGTTCCTGGCCGCGATGCCGGACGGGGCGCTGCTGGTCAACGCCGCCCGCGGCCCGGTGGCCCGCACCTCCGCGCTGGTCGCCGAGCTGGCGTCGGGGCGGCTGCGGGCCGCGCTGGACGTGACCGACCCGGAGCCGCTGCCGGCCGAGCATCCCCTGTGGGAGCTGCCGAACGTGCTGCTCACGCCGCACGTCGCCGGCTCGGTCCGCGGCCTGCTGCCGCGGGCGTACCGGCTGGTGGGGGAGCAGGTGCGCCGGTTCGCCGCCGGGGAGCCCCTGACCAACCGTGTGGTCGACGGCTACTGACGGGTCAGGCGGCGGACTCGGGCAGTTCCTGCCCGGTGGCGGAGATGAGCCGGGGCAGGTCGGCGGCGCGGACCGCGGGTAGCACCAGCGTCTCGCCGTCGTCGAGCCGGGCGACCGCGCGGCCGCGCGGGTCGGTGGCCAGCTCGGCGACACGCGTCCAGGGCACCCGCCGCTGGCCGACGAGGGCTCGCAGCCGCAGTTCCCGGGCGTCCGCGTCGGTGCCGGCCCGCCACGCCCAGACGCCGACGGCGAGCGGGATCAGCAGCACCCAGAGCAGCCACCAGCGCGCGGTGGCCAGCGGCAGCGCGCCGATGAACGCGACGAGCGCGGCGACCAGGATCGCCTGGTTGTAGCGGAAACGGACGATGTCGGCGCGGCTCACCTCCCGATGATCCCACCTCGGGCCGGCGGCCATCCCGGCGGGCGGCGGCAGTGGCCGGGGTCCCGGTGTGACCGGCGTCACGTGTTGTGTCGCGTAACCGTGGACGTCCGGGATCGTTTATGGGCGTGGCCGCACCGGTCCCCGTCCGGCGCCGGTCACACCCGCAGCCGACCCGTTGACCCCGCACGTCGTACCGCAACCGCACCGCCCCGTGCCCCCTCACGAAGGCGACCGCCGTGCCCGTCACCCGCCCCGCCGCCGGTCCCCGCCGGCGGCCACCGCTGTCCGATCTCGTCGTGTCGCTCGCCGGCGCGCTGTTCGTCCTCGCCGGCGCGGCCGGCCTGATCCCCGGCCCCGCCGCCGTGGCGCTGGCCGTGGCCGGTGGCTCCGCCCTGGCCTGCGTCCGGCTCGCCTGGCTGGCCGGCGCCCCGTCCGGGCCGCCGGCCGCCGCGCCGCCCACGGAACGGTTCGGCGCGACCGTGCCGCCGGACCCGCCCGAGCCGGCCGTCGCCCGGCCGACCGGGCGGCGGGCCCGCCGGGTGGCGCTGTCCCGCCGGGTCGCGGGGATCCTCGACGTGGCCGTGCTGGCCGCCGGGCTCACCGTGGCGGTGCTGCCGCTGAGCGACCCCGCGCACCGGCTGCCGGTCGCCGTGACCGGTCTGGCGTTCACCACCCCGCTGTACGCCGTCGCCCTGCTCCGGCTGCCCGGCCGCTCCCGGCTCTCCGGCGCGGAACGGCTGAGCCGTGCCGTGGACGTGATGGGCCTCGGCGTCAGCCTGGTCTTCGCCGGCTGGGTGCTGCTGCCGGCCGGCCCGGTGCCGCCGGCCGCGCGGGCGGCCAGCGTCGGTGGCGGCCTGGCGCTGGCCGTGCTGCTGGTGGCCGCGGTCGCCGAGCGGCGCCGCCGACCGGGCGCGGCCCTCTGCCACGCCGGGGCGGCCGCCACGCTGGGCGGGCTGGCCCTGCTCGTGGTCCTGCTCGCCTGCACCGCCCCGGACGGGGGCCTGCTGGCCGTCGCGCCGCCGCTGCTGGCCGGCGCGCTGCTGACCGCGGCCGGCGCCCGGCGTACCGCGGCCGGGGAGCGGCCCCGCACCGGCGCCGCGCCGGCCGCCTGGCCCGGCCTGACCGCGCCGGCCGGCATCGCGGCGCTGGCCGCCGGCCACCACCTGTGGACGGTGGGGCAGTTCACCGCCCCGGAGATCGCCCTGGGCCTGTCCGTCATCCCGCCGATGGTGGTGCGGGAGGTGCTCGCCGCCGCCGACCACCGGCGCCGGGCCGAGCGGCTGGCCGCGAGCGAGGCGCGGCTGCGGCTCCTGGCGGGCGACGGGGAGTGGCCCGCCGACGCCCCACCGGCCGACCGGGGCGAGCTGGTCCGCGTCCTCGCCCGGCGCACCGGCGGCGCGCTGCTCGTGGTCGACCTGCACGGCGACGGGACGGCCGTGCTCGACGGACCGGTGCTGACCGAGGTCGTCCACCGGCTCCGCTCCGGCTCGGGCCGCGACGACCTGGTGGCCCGGCTCACCGACACCGAGTTCGCCGTGCTCACCGACCTCGGGCCGGTGCCCGCGTACGCGCTGGGCATCCGCCTGCTGGCCGCGCTCGCCGAGCCGTGCCCGCGGCCCGGCGGGGCGAGCCGGATCCGGGCCAGCATCGGGCTGGCCGAGACCACCGGCGGCGACCCGGGTGACGTGCTGCGCCAGGCCGACCTGGCCCGGCGGCGCGCCGTGCAGCTCGGCCGTGACCGGGTCGAGTGGTACGACGCCTACCTGGAGGAGCAGCTGGTCCGCCGGCTGGACCTGGAACGGGAGCTGCCGGGCGCGGTCGCCCGGGGCGAGCTGGACCTGGTCTACCAGCCGGTGCTGGCGCTGGCCGACCGGCGACCGGTGGGCACCGAGGCGCTGCTGCGGTGGCGCAGCCCCGCGCTGGGCACGGTGCTGCCGGCGGAGCTGCTGCCCGTCGCGGCCGACCTCGACCTGCTCGGTGAGGTCGGGCGGTGGGTGCTGGACCGGGCCTGCCGGCAGCTCGCCGACTGGTCGGAGGGGGGCCGGGAGCTGTGGATGGCGGTCAACGTCACGCCCCGCGAGCTGGCCGCCCCCGACTTCGTGGCCCGCACGGCGACGGCCCTGGCCGCGTACGACGTGCCGCCGGAGCGCCTGGTGGTGGAGGTGGCCGAGCCGGCCGTGGCCCGCGAGCTGTCCACCGTGGTGGCCCGGCTCGCCGGCCTGCGCTCGCTCGGCGTCCGCACCGCGCTGGACGACTTCCGCGCCGAGCACGCCTCGCTCGCCCAGCTCCGCCGGCTGCCGATCGACCTGCTGAAGGTGGGCCCGCACCTGGTCGGGCCGGGCGCCGACGGGCAGCGCCCGCTCATCGACGTGGTGGCCAACCTGGGCGACCGGCTCGGTCTGGAGGTGGTGGTGGAGGGCCTGGAGTCCGACGCGCAGGTGGCCGGGGCGCGCCGGGCCGGCTGCCGCTACGGGCAGGGCTTCGCGCTGGCCCGTCCGGCCCCCGCCGAGCGGGTGGAGGCGTGGTTCGAGGAGTTCCCTTCGACGTCCCGCTGACCTGGAGGTCCAGCCGAATTGCTGAACCGGTTCACCGGGGGTGCGGGGGTGCGGTGCTGCCGCGCGGGGTGAGGTGGGCGGTCTCGTCCTGGAGCCCGCTCACCGGCTCGCCGGCGATCACGGCCAGGAGCTGCCGCGCGGCGTGCGCCCCGTACGCGGGGATGTCCCGGCCCAGCGCGGTCAGCGGTGGGTGCACGAGCTGGCAGAGCGGCGAGTCGTCCCAGGCCACGATGGACAGGTCGCCGGGGACGGCCAGCCCCATCTCCTGCGCCACGGAGAGCCCGGCGATCGCCATCACGTCGTTGTCGTAGATCACCGCGGTGGGCCGGGCGGCGGAGCTGAGCAGGCGCCGGGTGGCCCGCGCGCCCTCCTCGCCGGTGTAGTCGGACCAGACCGTGGTGGCCTCGTCCAGCCCGAGCCGCCGGCACACCTCGGTGAACGCGTCGGTGCGGATCTCGGTGTGCAGCAGTGAGGGGAGCCCGCCCACCCGGGCGATCCGCCGGTGCCCGAGCGCGACGAGGTACTCCACCGTCTCGACCAGGGCCGCCGCGTCGTCGGACCAGACGCTGGCCAGGCTGCCCGTGTGGCCGGGACCGCCGATCACGACGGCCGGCAGTTGCAGCTCCTCCAGCGCCGGCACCCGCCGGTCGTCGGTGCGCAGGTCGCACAGGAACACGCCGTCCACCCGGCGCTCGGCCCACCAGCGGCGGTAGACGGCGATCTCGGCGTCCTGGTCGGCGACCACCTGGAGGGTCAGCGCGTAGGAGCGGGCCGACAGTTCGGCCTCCACGCCGCTGATCAGCTCCATGAAGAAGGGCTCGATGCCCAGTATCCGGGCGGGTCGGCACAGGGCCAGGCCGACCGCCTTCGCGGTGGCGCCGGAGAGCGCCCGGGCCGCGCTGCTCGGACTGAACCCGATCTCGGCGGCGATCGCCAGGATCCGCTGCCGGGTCGCCTCGGACACGCCGGGCTGGCCGTTCAGCGCGTACGACACCGCGCCCTTGGAGACCCCGGCCCGCCGGGCGACATCGGCGATGGTCGGCCGCTTCACCGGCGCGCTCCTCCACTGGTCCGGCCCTCGCGGGCCCGTTTCCGCCGCCGGGGGTGACCGGCGGCTTGTCACGCTACTGCACCGGGTCGCGGCGGAGTCGGCGCGGCACGCCGCCAACCGCTTGCTCGGTTAAGCACCCGGCCCGATCCGCCTCTCCCGGCCCCGTTTCGGGTGCCGGAGAGCGCGAAACCGCCGCCGACGGCGTCGATCAGATTACCGGGTGATCCCGCTCGGAACCGGCCGTTGACAGCCCAGGGGGTGCCCCGTACGGTGTCCTCACTTATCCGGTTCAGTCAACGTCTCTCGATATCGGGAGCGTTCCCATATTCGGCGCGGAGGATGACATGAAACGGTCCTGGACGCACTGGGCCCGGGCGGCCACCGTGGGTGCCGTCAGCCTGGTCATGGTCGCGGCCTGCAGCGGCAAGAGCACCACCGGTGGCTCCGACGCCGCCGACGGTCAGGTCACGTTGAAGATCAACTTCTGGGGCGACTTCGGCCTCCAGGACCTCAAGGCGAAGTACGAGGCCGACCACCCGAACGTCAAGATCCAGCTGAACTCCGGCGAGTACAACGCGCAGCACGAGGACCTGCAGAAGAAGCTCGTCGCGGGCAACGGCGCGCCGGACATCGCGGCGATCGACGAGGGCTTCATGGTCCAGTTCCGCAGCCAGTCCGACAAGTTCGTCAACCTGCTGGACAAGGGCGCCGGCTCGTACGAGAGCAAGTACCTGCCCTGGAAGTGGAAGCAGTCGCTCTCCGCCGACGGCAAGACCCAGATCGGCCTCGGCACCGACGTCGGCGGCCTGGCCATGTGCTACCGCACCGACCTGTTCAAGGCCGCCGGCCTGCCCACCGAGCGGGACCAGGTCTCCGCGCTCTGGCCCGACTGGGACAAGTTCCTCGAGGTCGGCCAGCAGTACACCGCCAAGACCCACAAGAAGTTCATCGACGCCGGCACCAACCTGTTCAACCCGATCCTCGGCCAGCAGCAGGTCGGCTTCTACACCGACCAGGAGCAGCTCCAGATGGACGGCGGCCCGAAGGTCGCCTTCGACTACACCGTCAAGGCCGTCCAGGCCGGGCTGTCGGCCAACCTGGTCAGCTTCCAGGCCGACTGGGACAAGGGCTTCACGAGCGGCGCCTTCGCCGTGCTCGCCTGCCCGGCGTGGATGCTCGGCCACATCAAGGACACCGCCCCCGGCACCCAGGGCAAGTGGGACATCGCCGCGGTGCCCGGTGGCGGCGGCAACTGGGGCGGCTCGTTCCTGACCATCCCCAAGCAGGGCAAGCACGTCGACGAGGCGTACAAGCTCCTGGAGTGGCTGGTCGCGCCCGAGCAGCAGATCGAGATCTTCAAGAAGGTCGGCAACCTGCCCTCGCAGCCGGCGCTCTACGCCGACCCGGCCATCGCCGACTTCAAGAACCCGTTCTTCAACAACGCCCCGGTCGGGCAGATCTTCCCCAGGATGGCGCAGGGCCTCACCCCGCAGTACCTGGGCAAGAAGAACGGCCCCACCCGGGTCGCCGTGGAGAACGTGATCCGGCGGGTCGAGAACAAGAGCCTCAAGCCGGACGCCGCCTGGGCCGAGGCGGTCAAGGAGGCCGACAAGGCCGCCAAGTCCTGACGGACACCCGGTGACGGGGCGGGCCACGGCCGGCCCCGTCACCGCCGCACCGCCTCACCCACCTCGGCCCTGGAGTGATCCGATGTCCACCACCCGTGCCGCGCCCGCGCCATCGAGCCGCCGAGCCGCGCCGGAGCGCGGCCGCTCCGGGGGCGACGACCGGCGGCTGACCTGGCGTAACCGGCTGTACCGCTTCGACATGCGCTACATGCCGTACCTGCTGATCGCGCCCTTCTTCCTGCTGTTCATCGTGTTCGGGCTCTTCCCGCTGCTGTTCAACGCGGTGGTCTCGCTGCGCAACTACCGGCTCGACGACCCGACCCTGCCCTACTGGGCGGGCGTCGAGAACTTCAGCCGGCTCCTCGGCGACGAGGACTTCTGGAACGCCCTCTACAACACCTTCGGCATCTTCCTGCTCTCCTCGGTGCCCCAGCTGCTGCTCGCGCTCGTGGTCGCCTCGCTGCTCAACCGCAAGCTGCGGGCGCAGACCTGGTGGCGGGTGGGGGTGCTGCTGCCGTACGTGACTCCGATCGTCGCCTCGACCATGGTGTTCAGCGTCTTCTTCTCCCGCGACTTCGGCATGGCCAACTGGGTGCTCGGCCTGTTCGGCCTCGGCGGCCCGGACGACCCGATCGACTGGCGGGCCGACAAGCTGCACGCCTGGATCGCCATCGCCACGATGGTCAACTGGAAGTGGATCGGCTACAACGCCCTGCTCTACCTGGCCGCCATGCAGTCCATCCCGCTTGACGTCTACGAGGCGGCGGCGATCGACGGCGCCGGGCCGTGGAAGCAGCTCTGGCGGATCACCGTGCCGATGATCCAGCCCGTGGTGCTCTTCACCGTCATCCTCTCCACCATCGGTGGCCTCCAGCTCTTCACCGAGCCCATGCTCTTCGACCCGAACGCCCAGGCCGCCACCGGCGGGCCGAACGGCGAGTGGCAGACCATCGCCCAGCTCATCTACAAGGTCGGCTGGAAGGACCTCAACCTCGGTTACGCCGCGGCCATGTCGTGGGCCCTCTTCCTGATCATCCTGATCGTCGCCGGCGTCAACTACGTGGTGACGAACCGACTGTCCGGAGGGCGTAAATGACGACCGTCGCACCCCCGCGCCGGAAGCCGCGGCTGATGGGCCGGGCCCCGCAGGAGACCCAGGCGGGCCTCTGGACCTACCTGTTCCTCGCGCTGACCATGCTCTTCGCCGCGTTCCCGCTCTACTGGATGTTCGTCATCGCGACAAGCGACGACGAGGCGCTCGCGAAGCTGCCGCCGGCGATCATCCCCGGCGACCGGTTCCTGACCAACGTCGACGAGGTCTTCTCCCTGCAAGACGTCTACTTCGCCGCCTCGCTGGTCAACAGCGTCATCGTCGCCGCCGTGGTGACCGCCTCGGTGCTGTTCTTCTGCTCGCTCGCCGGGTTCGCCTTCGCCAAGCTGCGCTTCAAGGGCAGCAACGCCCTGATGCTCTTCGTGGTGCTCACCCTGACCGTGCCCAACCAGCTCGGCATCGTGGCGCTCTACATCGTGATGGGAAAGCTGGGCTGGAACGGCACCCTGCTCGCGGTCATCGCCCCCGGGCTGGTCACCGCGTTCGGCGTGTTCTACATGCGGCAGTTCATCGTCAACACGGTCCCCGACGAGCTGGTCGAGTCGGCCCGGATGGACGGCGCCACGACCATGCGGGTGTACGCCAGCATCGTGCTGCCGGCGATCCGCCCGGCCCTGGCCGTGCTCGGGCTGCTCACCTTCGTGGCCACCTGGAACGACTTCCAGTGGCCGCTCATCACGCTGAGCGGCACCGACTTCCCGACCTCGATGGTCGCGGTCTCCGACCTGGCCAGCGGCAACTACGTGATCTACCGGCGGGTGCTGGCCGGGGCGTTCATCGCCACCGTGCCCCTGCTGGTCATGCTGTTCATCGGTGGACGCCAGATCGTCCGCGGAATCATGGAAGGCGCGGTGAAGTCGTGAGCCGTCAGACGCTGCACGAGGGTTGGGTGCTGCGGGCCGTGCCCGGTCCGCAGCTGCCGCCGGAGATCGCCGGGCGGGCGGTGCCGGCGACCGTCCCCGGGTGCGTGCACACCGACCTGCTGGCGGCCGGCCTCATCCCCGACCCGTACCTCGACGACAACGAGAACCGCCTCGGCTGGATCGGCCGCACCGACTGGGTCTACGAGACCACCGTCGACTGGCGGCCCGGCGGCGACGAGCGGGTCGACCTGGTCTGCGCGGGCCTGGACACGGTCGCCACGATCACCGTCAACGGCACCGAGGTCGGCCGCACCGAGAACCAGCACCGCGGCCACCGGTTCCCGGTCGGCCCACTGCTCCGGCCGGGTGCCAACACCCTCACCGTGCGCTTCGACTCGCCGTACCGCTATGCCGAGGCGCACCGGGCCCGGCTCGGCGACCGGCCCAACGCGTACCCGGAGCCGTTCCACTTCATCCGCAAGACCGCCTGCAACTTCGGCTGGGACTGGGGACCGACACTGGTCACCGCCGGCATCTGGCAGGAGATCGGCCTGCACAGTTGGTCGGTCGCCCGGCTGGCGACCGTCCGGCCGCTGGTCACGATCGACGGGAACACCGGCCGGGTGGAGCTGCACGTCGAGGTCGAGCGGACGCGGGACGAGCCGCTCACCGTCCACGCCACCGCGGCGGGCGCCGCCGTCGAGGTTACCGTCCCGCCGGGGGAACACCGCGCCGTCGCGACCCTCACCGTCCGCGACCCGGCGCTCTGGTGGCCCGTCGGGCACGGCGACCAGCCCCTCCACGACCTCGACGTGACCCTCCGCACCGCCGACGGCCGGCCGCTGGACGCCTGGTCCCGCCGGATCGGCTTCCGCTCGGTACGCCTGGACACCGCCCCCGACGCGCACGGCTCCGCGTTCACCCTGCACGTCAACGGGGTGCCGGCCTTCGTGAAGGGGGTCAACTGGATCCCCGACGACGCCTTCCCCAACCGGGTCACCCGGGCCCGCCTCGCCGAGCGCTTCGGGCAGGCCGTCGGCGCGAACGTCAACCTGCTGCGGGTATGGGGCGGCGGCCGCTACGAGTCGGAGGACTTCTACGAGCTGGCCGACGAACTGGGGCTGCTGGTGCAGCAGGACTTCCTCTTCGCGTGCGCCGCCTACCCCGAGGAGGAGCCGTTCCGCACCGAGGTCGAGGCGGAGGCGCGGGAGCAGGTCACCCGGCTGGCGAGCCACCCGTCGCTGGTGCTCTGGACCGGCAACAACGAGAACATCTGGGGCTGGCACGACTGGGACTGGCAGGAGCCCCTGGCCGGCCGCACCTGGGGGCGCGGCTACTACCTGGACCTGCTGCCCGCCGTCGTCGCCGAGCTGGACCCGACCCGGCCGTACTGGCCGGGCAGCCCCTGGTCGGGCAGCGAGGACGTGCACCCCAACGACCCGGCGCACGGCACCACGCACATCTGGGACGTGTGGAACACCGACGACTACACGAAGTACCGGGAGTACGTGCCCCGCTTCGTCGCCGAGTTCGGCTACCAGGCGCCCCCCGCGTACGCGACGCTGCGCCGGGCCCTCTCCGACGAGCCGCTCGCCCCCGACTCGCCCGGTATGGCGCACCACCAGAAGGCGGCCGACGGGGACCGGAAGCTCCGGCGCGGCCTCGACGCCCACCTGCCGGCGCCCGCCGACTTCGACGACTGGCACTACCTCACCCAGCTCAACCAGGCACGGGCCATCCAGCTCGGCGTCGAGCACTTCCGCTCGCACCGGCCCGTCTGCATGGGCACGATCGTGTGGCAGCTCAACGACTGCTGGCCGGTCACCTCCTGGTCGGCCGTCGACGGCGACGGCCGCCGCAAACCCCTCTGGTACGCGCTCCGCCGCGCCTACGCGGACCGGCTGCTCACCGTGCAGCCACGGGACGGCGGGCTCGCGCTGGTGGCGGTGAACGAGACCGGCGAGGCGTGGCACGCGCCGGCCACGGTCACCCGGCTCACCCTCACCGGGGAGCCGAGGGCGAAGACCTCGGTGGACCTCGACGTCCCCGCGTACTCCTCGGTGGTGCTGGCGCTGCCCGCGGAGCTGGCACGGCCGGACGAGGCCCGGCGGGAACTGCTGGTCGCGGAGGCGGGGGAGACCGCCGAGCGGGCGCTGTGGTTCTTCGCCACCGACCGGGAGGTCGAGTGGCCGGCGGCGGAGCTGGACGCGACGGTCGAGCCGGCGGACGACGCCCAGCGGGTCCGGGTGACCGCCCGGACGGTGCTGCGTGACCTGACGCTCCATCCGGACCGGCTGCACCCGTCGGGGCAGGTCGACCAGGCTCTGGTCACCCTGTTGCCGGGCGAGTCGACCACCTTCACGGTCACCGCGGCGGAGCCGCTCGACCCGACGGCGCTCACCGCCCGCCCGGTCCTCCGCTGCGTGAACGACCTGATCCGGTAGCGATCCGGCCCCGACTTGAAAACTTTTGCAAGTGCTAAAGTCTTCAGGGTCACCGGGGAGGGGTCGTCGTGTCCGTGCCGCTGTACCAGGCCAAGGCCGAGTTGTTCCGCACCCTCGGGCATCCGGTCCGCATCCGGGTGCTCGAACTGCTCCAGGACGGGTCGAAGCCGGTCCGCGACCTGCTCGCCGCCATCGACGTCGAGCCGTCCAACCTCTCCCAGCAGCTCGCCGTGCTCCGGCGGGCCGGCATGGTCACCTCGCACCGGGACGGCCCGCTGGTCGTGTACTCGCTCAGCACCCCCGACGTGGCCGACCTGCTCGCCGCCGGTCGGCGGATCCTCGGCGCGGTCCTCATCGACCGGGACGGCCTCCTCGACGAGCTGCGAGCCGGGGAAGGGGAGCGGTGAACGCGGCGGCCCCGGCCTCCACCACCGCCGGCGGCCCGCCCCGGCCGACCGCCCCCGGCGGCGGGCCGCGGCGGGTCGGTCGACTGCTCCGGACGCGGCTGTCCGGGCTGCTGCCGGGCCGGTCCGACCTGGCAGCCGTACGCCGATCGCCCCGCCGCGACCTGCTCGCGGGGCTCACCGTGGCCGTGGTGGCGCTGCCCCTGGCGCTCGCCTTCGGCGTCACGTCCGGGCTCGGCGCGCAGGCCGGGCTGGTCACCGCCGTGGTCGCCGGTGCCGTCGCCGCGATCTTCGGCGGCTCCAACCTGCAGGTCTCCGGCCCCACCGGCGCGATGACCGTGGTGCTCGTGCCGGTGGTGCAGCGCTTCGGCGCCCGGGGCGTGCTGATGGTCGGCGCGCTGGCCGGCCTCATCCTGCTCGCCCTCGCCCTGGCCCGCCTCGGCCGCTACGCCCGCTACCTGCCCACCCCGGTGATCGAGGGCTTCACCGCCGGCATCGCCGTGGTCATCGCCCTGCAACAGGTCCCGGCGGCGCTCGGCGTCACCGACGCCCACGGCGAGAAGGTCTGGGCGGTGGCCGCCGACGCGGTCGCCCGATTCGTCGCCCACCCGCGCCCGGCGGCCGTCGCCGTGGCGCTCGGGGTCGCCGCGCTGATGCTGCTCGGCGCCCGATGGCGACCCGGCGTCCCGTTCTCGCTGCTCGGGGTGGCCGCCGCCACGCTCCTCGCCGATCTGGCCCCGGTCAACCTGGTCCGCATCGGGGCCCTGCCGCAGGGGCTGCCCGCCCCCTCGCTGGACTTCCTCGACCCCGGCGCACTCGGCGTGCTGCTACCCAGCGCGCTCGCGGTGGCCGCGCTCGCCGCCCTGGAGAGCCTGCTCTCGGCGACCGTGGCGGACGGGATGACCGTCGGTGAACGGCACGACCCGGACCGGGAACTGTTCGGGCAGGGCCTGGCCAACCTGGCCGCCCCCCTCTTCGGCGGCATCCCGGCGACCGCCGCCATCGCCCGTACCGCCGTGAACGTGCGGGCCGGCGCCTCCTCGAAGCTCGCCGCGCTCACCCACGCCGTCGCCCTCGCCGCCATCGTGCTGGCCGCCGCGCCGCTCGTCGGCCGTATCCCGCTCGCCGCGCTGGCCGGGGTGCTGCTCGCCACCACCGTACGGATGGTGGAGGCCGGGTCGCTGCGGGCGCTGCTCCGGGCCACCCGGGCCGACGCCGTGGTGCTCGTGCTCACCTTCGCCGTCACCGTGATGTGGGACCTGGTCACCGCGGTGGCGGTCGGGCTGGGCGTGGCCGTCGTGCTCGCGCTCCGCGCGGTGGCCCGCAGCGCCCGGCTGGAACAGGTGCCCCTCGACCCCGGCGAGCACAGCGCCGAGGAGCACGCGCTGCTGGCCGAGCACATCGTCGCGTACCGGCTGGACGGGCCGCTCTTCTTCGCGGCCGCGCACACCTTCCTGCTGGAACTGGCCCAGGTGGCTGACGTACGGGTGGTCATCCTCCGGATGTCCCGGGTGTCCACCGTCGACGCCACCGGCGCGCAGGTGCTCGGCGACGCCGTCGACCGGCTGCGGGGACGGGGGATCGCCGTGCTGCTCTCCGGCATCACGCCGGGTCACGACCAGGTGCTCAGCACGCTGGGCGTGGCGGAGGAGCTGCGCCGGGAGGGGTTGATCTTCCCGGACACCCCGGCCGCCATCCGCCACGCCCGCACCATCGCCTTCGCCGGCGCTTAGGCGAAGCTGGTGCTCCCTCTCTGTTCAGCCCGGCAGGGCGGCCAGGCCGGCCAGCAGCTCCCAGCGCTCGGCGTCGCTGAGCACCCCGTACGCGGGTTCGTCGCGGCGGTCGGTCTCCGCCTCGATGGCGGCGCGCTCCGGCCCCTCGGGGAGCGCCCGGATTTCCGCGGCGGTCAGCCCGGCGGCCCGCCACGCCGCCCGGTGCGCGTCGGCGCGGTGGTGGCGCAGCGACCCGAGCCGGGTGACCAGCAGCAGTGCCGGCGAGGCGTCGTCCGGCTCGTACGGCGGCGACATGGCCCGGAAGGCCGGACCGCCGGTGGCCTGCCCGTGTGCGAGCACCCGGCCGACGAGGTCGGCCAGCCGGGGCACGATGCGCAGGCCGGGCAGCATGTCCGGCAGGTCCGACCACAGCTTCTCGGCGGCCTCGGCGGTGGCCTGCTGCGCGAACAGCGCCAGCTCCCGGCCCAGGTCGGTGAGGTGCCAGGTGCCCTCGGCGTCCACGGTGGTCACACCCTGGGCCAGCTCCCGGCTCATGTCGCCGTCGGTGTAGGCCAGCCCGTCGGCGAGTGCCTCGGCGGGCATCGGGCGGGCCAGCACCCCGGAGAAGAACGAGTTCTCATAGCCGAGGTCGACGCCGCGCTCGGCGTAGAACGTCTCCATCCGGGGCCGGGCCGCCCAGCGGGCGGCCACGTAAACCCGGTCGATGGCCGGTCGGATCAGTCGCGCGTAGCTCACGGTCGTCTCCACGCCGCCGGACCCTACCGGCGGCGCGGAGACCGGTGGGGGCGGTTACTCCGGGACCCGGCGGTACGCGCCGTCGCTGGCGGAGGTGGCCATCGACGCATACGCGCGCAGGGCCGCGGACACCGGCCGGACCCGGTCGGCGGGCGTGTACGGGCGGTCCCGCTTCTCCTCCGCCACCCGGCGGGCCTGAAGCACGTCGTCGGGCACGTCGAGCCGGATCGACCGGGCCGGGATGTCGATGACGATCTCGTCGCCCTCCCGGACCAGCGCGATGAGCCCGCCCGAGGCCGCCTCCGGGGAGACGTGCCCGATGGACAGGCCGGAGGTGCCGCCGGAGAACCGGCCGTCGGTGAGCAGTGCGCAGGAGCGACCCAGGCCGCGGCCCTTGAGGAACGAGGTGGGGTAGAGCATCTCCTGCATGCCGGGGCCGCCCTTCGGGCCCTCGTAGCGGATCACCACCACGTCCCCGGCCACGACCTCCTTGGCCAGGATCGCCGTGACCGCGTCGTCCTGCGACTCGTAGACCTTGGCCGGCCCGCGGAAGGTCAGGCACTCCTCGGGCACGCCGGCGGTCTTCACGACGCAGCCGTCCGGCGCCAGGTTGCCGTGCAGGATGGCCAGCCCGCCGTCGGCGCTGTACGCGTGCTCCCGGTCCCGGATGCAGCCGCCGGCCGCGTCGGTGTCCAGGGAAGACCAGCGGTTGGTGGTGGAGAACGGCTCGGTGGTGCGCACCCCGCCCGGTGCGGCGTGGAACAGCTCCACCGCCTCCGGGGTGGCCGAGCCGCCCCGGACGTCCCACTCGGCGAGCCACTTCTCCAGCGAGGGGGAGTGCACGGCGTGCACGTCGCGGTGGAGCAGGCCGGCGCGGTCCAGCTCGCCGAGGATGGCCGGGATGCCGCCGGCCCGGTGCACGTCCTCCATGTGGTACTGCGGCGAGTTCGGCGCGACCTTGGCCAGGCAGGGCACCCGCCGGGAGATGGCGTCGATGTCGGCCACCCCGAAGTCCAGCTCCGCCTCGCGGGCGGCGGCCAGCAGGTGCAGCACGGTGTTGGTCGAGCCGCCCATGGCCACGTCGAGCGCGACCGCGTTCTCGAAGGCGGCCCGGTTGGCGATCGCCCGGGGCAGCACGGAAGCGTCGTCCGCGTCGTACCAGCGCTTGGCGATCTCCACGGCGGTGCGGCCGGCCTCGACGAAGAGCGACCGGCGGGCCGCGTGGGTGGCCAGCGTCGAGCCGTTGCCGGGCAGCGCCAGGCCGATGGCCTCGGTGAGGCAGTTCATCGAGTTGGCGGTGAACATGCCGGAGCAGGAGCCGCAGGTCGGGCAGGCGGAGCGCTCGATCTCGCCGAGCTGGTCGTCGGTGACCGCCTCGTTCGAGGAGGCGATCATGGCGTCGATCAGGTCGATCTTGGAATGGACGACGCCCTCGATGGCCACCGTCTTGCCGGCCTCCATCGGGCCGCCGGACACGAAGACGGTCGGGATGTTGAGCCGCAGCGCGGCCAGCAGCATGCCCGGGGTGATCTTGTCGCAGTTGGAGATGCAGACCAGGGCGTCCGCGCAGTGCGCGTTGACCATGTATTCCACTGCGTCGGCGATCAGCTCCCGGCTGGGCAGCGAGTAGAGCATGCCGCCGTGGCCCATGGCGATGCCGTCGTCCACCGCGATGGTGTTGAACTCCCGGCCCACGCCGCCGGCCTCGGCCACCGCGTCGGCGACCAGGCCGCCGAGGTCCTTGAGGTGTACGTGGCCGGGGACGAACTGGGTGAAACTGTTGGCGATGGCGACGATCGGCTTGCCGAAGTCGTCGTCGGTCATCCCGGTGGCCCGCCAGAGGGCCCGGGCGCCGGCCATCGTCCGACCGTGGGTGGAGGTCCTCGACCGCAGCTCAGGCATGCCTACCAGTCTGACACCGCCGCCGCGGCGGCCCCCGGGCACACGCGCCGTGTCCCAACAGATGCACACCCGGCTCCCCACGGGGGGCGCGGATCCGGCACAGTTGAGGTCGTGCAGTCGTCCCCGGGCATGGTCATCGTCGCGGTGCTGAGCGGCCTCGCCGCGGCCGGCGCCGCCGCCCTGCTCGCCGTGTCGGCGCGCCGCCGGGGCGGCCCGCACCGGGGGGCCCACGTGCTGCTCGCGGCCGCCGCCGGGGTCGCCCTGCTCAGCCTGCTCCTCGGGCTGGCCGGCACGCTGGCCGCCGGCGACCACTGGGCGCACCGGCAGGGGCAGCGCACCGGCTGGGCCACGATCGTCTCGCTCGGCACCACACTCGCCGGGCTCGGCCTCGGTGTCGCCCTGCTCCGGCTGCCCGGCACGGCCGCGGCCCGGGCGGCCACCGCCCGGCTGCTGCTCGACGGCGTGATCATGGCGGGCGCGCTCTGGTTCGTCGGCTGGGCGCTGTTCAGCCCGCCGACCCGGCTGCTCGGTGACGCGACCCCCGTCGCCTGCCTGCCCATCCTGCTGGCCACGGTCAGCGCGGCGTTCACCGCCGGGCTGACCCTCATCATGGTCCTGCGGGCCGCCCCGCCGCGCGGCCGGTTGGTCCTGCTCGGCGCCGGCGCGACCGGGGTGACCTGCGGCGGCCTGGGCCTGTCGGCCGGGCTCTGCCAGGCCGGTCCCGCCCTGGCGTTCGCCGGCGCCGCGGTGATCGCCGCCGGCCTGCTGGCCACCGCCCTGGCCGCGCACCGGGTCGACCTGCCGCGGGTCGACGTCGACCTGATCCGCCGCGACGGCGAGTACGCCTTCGTGCCGATGTTCGCGATGGCCGCCTCCGCCATGTACCACCTGGTGCAGGGCGGCCGGTTCGACGTGTTCGGCATCGCGGCGGGCAGCGTCGAGGGCTTTGCCCTGGTGGCCCGCCAGTACCTGGCCCTCAACGACGTCCGCAACTACGCCGACCGGCTGGCCGAGCGGGAGGCGCACTTCCGCGAGCTGGCGCACACCGACCCGCTCACCGGCCTGGCCAACCGGCGCGGCCTGCTGCGCGCGCTGCACCGCTGCGCCGAGGCCGGCGTCCCCTGCGTGCTGCTCGGGCTCGACCTGGACGGCTTCAAGAACGTCAACGACATGCGCGGGCACGACGTCGGCGACGCGGTGCTGGCCGAGGTGGGCCGGCGGCTGCGCGGCAACCTGCGCCCGGGCGACCTGGCGGCCCGCCTCGGCGGCGACGAGTTCGCGGTGCTCATGCACGGCACCACCGAGCCCGGGCCGGTCGCCGAGCGGCTGCTCGGTGTGCTCGGCCGCCCCTACGAGGAGGCGGACGGGCCGGTCTTCCTCTCGGTCAGCATCGGGGTGGCCGGCGGCTGCGGGGAGACCGACGTCGAGCTGCTGCTGCGCAACGCTGACCTGGCGCTGCGCTACGCCAAGCAGCGCGGCAAGAACCGGATCGAGCGCTACGACGCCACCTACGACCAGCTGCTGCGCCGGCGCACCATGCTGGAGCACGAGCTGCGCGGCGCCATCGAGCGCGACGAGCTGCGGTTGGCCTTCCAGCCGGTGGCCTCGCTGCCCTCGGTCCGCCCGGTCGGCGCCGAGGCGCTGCTCCGCTGGCACCACCCGGAGCTGGGCAACGTGCGGCCCGACGAGTTCATCCCGCTCGCCGAGGAGTGCGGGATGATCTCCAAGCTCGGCGCGTGGGTGCTGCACCAGGCCTGCTACCAGCTCTCCCGCTGGCTGGCCGACGGGCACGACGTCTGGGTGTCGGTCAACGTCTCGCCCCGGGAGCTGCACGCACCGGAATACGTCGTCCAGGTCGCCGACGCGCTGCGCGCCCACCACGTGCCGCCGCAGCGGCTGGTGCTGGAGGTCACCGAGCACGCCGTCGCCACCGACCTCGACGAGCTGATCCGGCGGCTCACCGCGTTGCGCCTGACCGGGGTGCGGATCGCGCTGGACGACTTCGGCGCCGGCTACTCCTCGCTGGGGCAGCTGCGCCGGCTCCCGATCGACATCCTCAAGATCGATCACAGCCTGGTCGCCGAGCACGAGCCGGTCCGGCCGGTGGGCCGGGACGGCCCGGCGTTCGCCCCGATGGTCGACATCGTCATGCGCCTCGGCCACCAGCTCGGCCTGGAGGTGATCGCCGAGGGCGTCACCACCCCGGCCGAGCTGGCCGCCGTGGTCGCCGCCGGCTGCCGCTTCGGGCAGGGCGCGGCCTTCGGCTGGGGCGTGCCCGCCGAGCACCTGGAGGCGATGCTGGAGGCGGCCACCTCGCCCGGCAGCCGCCCCGCCTCGGCACCGCCCGTCGCGCCGGCCCCGCCGCCCCGGATCGGGCCGTCCCCGCTGCTGCCCCGGCTCCGGTCGAACCCGCCCGCCCAGGTGCCCGCGCCGCGTACCTCGAATGAGGGATCTTCGCAGGTCGTGCCGGCCGCCGAGGGCGCTCCGGGAGCCGACACGCCCACGTCCGTGAACCAAAATGTGGGATCAGTTGACTCATCGCGTGAGATGCGTCAGGCTTGACCGCATGTCGTCGAACCGGTCGCTGCGAGTACTTACCTGAGCGCACTCTCCCGTTGAGAGTGCGCTGGCCCCGTGCATCTGCACGTGGGCCGTTTTTGTTGCCGTCGGAGCATCGCCGGGACGCCCGCGTCCCACCCTGAGAAGCGCATCACCCACTCCAGCCGAAGGCCTGAACCGCCATGACGAGACCCACGCCAGAGACCCTCGCCCACTCCGCCCGGCGCGCCCGTCCGGCCACCGAGCCGGCCGCCGACGCCGACCACGCCCCCGCCCCCCGCCCCGGTGCCACCCCGGCCACCCCGGCCGTAGCGGGACGGGGCGCCACGGCCGGCGCGGACGGACGCACCGCGGCCGAACGGCAGCCCGCGCAGCTCTCCGGCGCCGGCTCGCTGGTGCGGTCGCTCGAGGCGCTCGGCGTCGACGTCGTCTTCGGCATCCCGGGCGGCGCGATCCTGCCCGCGTACGACCCGCTCTACGACTCGACCGTCCGGCACATCCTGGTCCGGCACGAGCAGGGCGCCGGGCACGCCGCCACCGGCTACGCCCAGGCCACCGGCAAGGTCGGCGTCTGCATCGCCACCTCCGGCCCGGGCGCGACCAACCTGGTCACGCCGATCGCCGACGCGTACATGGACTCGGTGGCGATGGTGGCGATCACCGGCCAGGTCGCCCGCCCGTCGATCGGCACGGACGCCTTCCAGGAGGCGGACATCCAGGGCATCACCCTGCCGATCACCAAGCACAACTTCCTGGTCCAGACGGCCGACGAGATCCCGCAGGTGCTCGCCGAGGCGTTCCACCTGGCCTCGACCGGCCGGCCCGGCCCGGTGCTGGTCGACATCCCCAAGGACGTCCTCCAGGCGCCGACCACCTTCGCCTGGCCGCCCACCCTGGACCTGCCCGGCTACCGGCCCACGCTGCACCCGCACGGCAAGCAGATCCGGGAGGCGGCCCGGCTGATGACCAGCGCCCGCCGCCCGGTGCTCTACGTCGGCGGCGGCGTGCTCAAGGCCGGCGCCACCGAGGGGCTGCGCCGGCTGGCCGAGCTGACCGGCATCCCGGTGGTCACCACCCTCATGGCGCTCGGCGCGTTCCCCGACTCGCACCGGCAGCACCTGGGCATGCCCGGCATGCACGGCACCGTCGCCGCGGTCTACGGCCTGCAGAAGTCCGACCTGATCGTGGCGCTGGGCGCCCGCTTTGACGACCGGGTCACCGGCAGGCTCGACTCGTTCGCGCCGGACGCCACCGTGGTGCACGCCGACATCGACCCGGCGGAGATCGGCAAGAACCGGCACGCCGACGTCCCGATCGTGGGCGACGCCCGGCACGTCATCGACGAGCTGGTCGCGGCCGTCACCGCCGAGCAGGCGGCCCGGCCGGCCGCCGACCTCGCCGACTGGTGGAACCAGCTGGACGACCTGCGCGGGCGCTACCCGCTGGGCTACGAGGAGCCGGCCGACGGCATGCTCTCCCCGCAGTACGTGATCAAGCGGCTGGGCGAGATCGCCGGCCCGGACGCCGTCTACGTGGCGGGCGTCGGCCAGCACCAGATGTGGGCCAGCCAGTTCATCTCGTACGAGAAGCCGTACACCTGGCTCAACTCCGGCGGCCTCGGCACCATGGGCTACGCCGTCCCGGCGGCGATGGGTGCCAAGGTCGGCAAGCCGGACACCACGGTGTGGGCGGTCGACGGCGACGGCTGCTTCCAGATGACCAACCAGGAGCTGGCCACCTGCGCCCTGGAGGGCATCCCGATCAAGGTCGCCGTCATCAACAACGGCAACCTGGGCATGGTCCGGCAGTGGCAGACCCTGTTCTACGGGGAGCGCTACTCCAACACCGAGCTGGGCACCCACAAGCACCGCATCCCGGACTTCGTGAAGCTCGCCGAGGCGCTCGGCTGCGTCGGCCTGCGCTGCGAGAACGCCGCCGACGTGGACAAGACCATCGAGGCGGCCATGGCGATCACCGACGCACCGGTGGTCATCGACTTCGTGGTCGGCAAGGACGCCATGGTGTGGCCGATGGTCGCCGCCGGCACCAGCAACGACGAGATCATGTTCGCCCGGGGCGTCCGCCCCGCCTTCGACGAGGACGAGCTCTGATGACGATGCACACGCTGTCCGTGCTGGTGGAGAACAAGCCCGGTGTCCTGGCGCGGGTCTCCGGGCTGTTCTCCCGGCGCGGGTTCAACATCGACAGCCTCGCGGTGGGTGAGACCGAGAACCCGGACGTCTCCCGCATCACCATCGTGGTCAACGCCGAGTCCTCGCCGCTGGAGCAGGTCACCAAGCAGCTCAACAAGCTGGTCAACGTCCTCAAGATCGTCGAGCTGGACCCGCAGGTGTCGGTGGCCCGGGAGCTGCTGCTGGTCAAGGTCCGGGCGGACCGCAACGCCCGCGGCCAGGTGCTGGAGACGGTCGCCCTGTTCCGCGCCCGGGTGGTCGACGTCGCGCCGGACACGCTGACCATCGAGGCCACCGGCACCCCGGACAAGCTCGACGCGCTCCTGCGGGACCTGGAGCCGTTCGGCATCAAGGAGATGGTCCAGTCCGGCACGGTGGCCATCGGTCGGGGCTCCCGCTCGATCACCGCCGGCCCGGCGCTGCGCGCCGCCTGATTCGCACCCACCAGATTTTCGACGGGCCGACGGGCACCGCCGTAGGAAAGGGAAGTCAATGAGCGTTGAGGTGTACTACGACGACGACGCCGACCTGGGCCTGATCCAGGGCCGCACGGTCGCCGTGATCGGCTACGGCAGCCAGGGCCACGCCCACGCGCTGTCGCTGCGCGACTCCGGCGTCGACGTGGTGATCGGCCTGCCCGCCGGGTCGAAGAGCCGGCCGAAGGCCGAGGAGCAGGGCCTGCGGGTGCTCACGCCCGCCGAGGCGGCCGCCGAGGCCGACGTGATCATGATCCTGGCGCCGGACACCGCCCAGCGCGGCCTGTACGCCGACTCGATCGCCCCCAACCTCGCCCCCGGCAAGGCGATCTTCTTCGGCCACGGCTTCAACATCCGGTACGGCCTCATCAAGCCCCCGGCCGACGTGGACGTGGCGATGGTCGCCCCGAAGGGCCCCGGCCACCTGGTCCGCCGCCAGTACGTCGACGGCAAGGGCGTGCCCTGCCTGGTCGCCGTCGAGCAGGACGCCAGCGGCAACGCCTTCGGCCTGGCCCTGGCCTACGCCAAGGCCATCGGCGGCACCCGGGCCGGCGCGATCCGGACCACCTTCACCGAGGAGACCGAGACCGACCTCTTCGGCGAGCAGGCGGTGCTCTGCGGCGGCGCGGCGGCGCTCGTGCAGACCGGCTTCGAGGTGCTCACCGAGGCCGGCTACGCCCCGGAGGTGGCCTACTTCGAGTGCCTGCACGAGCTGAAGCTCATCGTCGACCTCATGTACGAGGGCGGCATCGCCCGGATGCGCTACAGCATCTCGGACACCGCCGAGTACGGCGACCTCTCCCGGGGCCCGCGGGTCATCGACTCCCGGGTCAAGGAGGAGATGCGCAAGATCCTCGGCGAGATCCAGTCCGGCGAGTTCGCCCGCGAGTGGGTGGCCGAGGACGAGGCCGGCCGGCCGAACTTCGCCAAGTGGCGGGCCGAGGGCGCGGCGCACCCGATCGAGGAGACCGGGCAGAAGCTGCGCGCCATGATGAGCTGGGTCGACCGGCCCATCACCGAGACCGCCTGACCCGCCTCAGGCAGCTCCGACGCGGCCCGCGGCCCGACGCTCTCCCCGGCGTCGGGCGGCGGGCCGCCGTCATTCCGGCGCCGACGACAGGTTCTCCGCCTCGGCGGTGGCACGCTCTGCCTCGTCGGTGCGGCCCTGTGCCGCGAGGACGCGGGCCTGGCGACGCAGTGACCGCTCCAGCAGGGCACGGTGCCGGGGGTCGGCCGTGGCGAGCGTTCGGGCCAGCTCCACCGCCTCGCGCCCGACGGTCACGCCGTCCAGCCCGGCGATCCGCTCACGCGGCGGGGCGTCCGGGTGCGCCTCCCCGGCGGGCGCGTCGAACACGGCCATGAGCTGGAGGTTCAGCGCCTCGACGAGCAGCGGGCGGAACACCTCCGGCAGGTCGTCGGCGTGCCGACGGCAGACGTCGAGCAACTCGTCCAGCAGCGGCTCGACCGCGTCCCACCGCCGGTCCCCGATCCGCGCGGCGGCGAGCTGGGTCAGGGCACGGGCCAGCTCGACGTCGTCGGCGCCCCGGGCCGCCTCGACCGCCTCGGTGAGCCGGTCGAGGCCGTCCGGGCGCGACGCGAACCGCAGCAGCAGCGCCCCGTGGGCGCGCAGTGCCGCGGCCAGCTCGCCACGCCGGAGCGGGGCCGGCTCCCGCAACCGGCTGACCGCCTCCTCGGCGGCTCGCAACGCCGCGTCCGGCTCGCCCAGTTCTGCCCGGCACTCCGCCTCGACCAGCAGTGCCCCGCCCGTGAGCGACCATCCGCGCGCCGACTGGACGATCCGCACCATCTCCCGTTCCGGGCGGGACGCGTCGATCAGATCGAGCGCCTCCCGGAGGCGGCCGGCCGCGGCCAGGCTCCGCGCGAGGTCGGTCGCCGCGATCGCGCCCAGGTAGGCCCGGCGCAGCTGCTGGTACCAGGACAGCGCGCGGAAGGCGTCCCACGCCTCCTGCCGTGCGGCGAGCGCCTGCTCGGGCCGGCCCAGCGCCGCCTGGCAGTCGCCGAGCACCAGCAGCGTGCTGGCCCGCCGCATCCGCTCCCTCCCGTTGAGCGGGGCGGCGGCGTTCCAGGTGGCGCGGGCGCGCAGCGCCGTCGTGAGCGCCTCGCGGGTCTCACCGAGGACGGACAGGTTGCTGGCCAACAGCCCCCGGCCGGCGGCGAGCACCAGCAGCCCGGCGCGGTCGGGCGGGTCCTCGACGTACCCGATCGCCTCCCGGAGCTGGCCGACCGCCTCCGTCGCGAGCTGGAGGTCGGGCATGCCGACCCGGGCCACGAGCGCGCGGGCCAGGTCCGCGCGGTGCCGGTCCGGCCGGTCCGCGGCAAGCCGGCGGCACAGCGCCACCGCCTCCTCGGCGGCGGCCAGGCGCCGGGCCGCCCCGCCGGGCAGCCCGCTCACTACCTGGGACCGGGTGACCAACGCCTCGGCCAGCCGGGGACCCCAGCGGAGCGGGCGGCGGCGGGCCAGCGGGCGGAGCAGCGCGATCCGGATCACCTGCGACATCGACGGCCCCCTTCCGTGCGGCTGCTGGCTCCCGTTGTAGCGGGGCCGCGCCAGCAGGTCGTCGGGTGAACAGGGGGTGACCGGCGTGCGACGAACCTGTGTGAGGGCGCTCACCCCGCGGTCCGGGACCCGGAGGGCGGGCCGCGCCCTACCATCCTTGGTGAGGTGCTCCAGCCGGCACCCGACGGCCATGGCACGGATCGGCGCAGGGCGCAGCGAGGCGTCCCGACGCCCCAGGCCGACCACAAAACCGAGCGTCTACGAGGACCGATGAATCCTGTCGTACTGATCGCCGAAGAACTCGCTCCCGCCGCCATCGAGGTGCTCGCGCACGACTTCGACGTGCGTCACGTGGACGGCACCGACCGCCCGGCCCTGCTCTCCGCGCTTTCCGAGGCCGACGCGGTGATCGTACGCAGCGCCACCCAGATCGACGCCGAGGCGATCACGGCGGCCCCGCGGCTCAAGGTGGTCGCCCGGGCCGGCGTCGGGCTGGACAACGTCGAGGTCCCGGCCGCCACCGCGCGGGGCGTCATGGTCGTCAACGCGCCCACCTCCAACATCGTCTCCGCCGCCGAGCAGGCGGTGGCGCTGCTGCTCGCCGTGGCCCGCAACACCGCGAGCGCCAGCGCCGCGCTGAAGGCCGGGGAGTGGAAGCGGTCCAAGTACACGGGCGTGGAGCTGCAGGGCAAGACGATCGGCGTGGTGGGCCTCGGTCGCATCGGCGTGCTGTTCGCGCAGCGCATCGCCGCCTTCGGCACCCGCCTGATCGCGTACGACCCGTACATCCAGCCGGCCCGTGCCGCGCAGCTCGGCGTCCGGCTGGTCGGCCTGGAGGAGCTGCTCCGGGAGAGCGACTTCATCTCGATCCACCTGCCCAAGACGCCGGAGACGGTGGGCCTCATCGGCGAGAAGGAACTGGCGATCGTCAAGCCGGGCGTCCGGATCGTCAACGCCGCCCGCGGAGGCCTGGTCGACGAGCAGGCGCTCGCGAACGCGATCGCCGAGGGCCGGGTCGCCGGCGCCGGCGTCGACGTCTACGCCAAGGAGCCGTGCACCTCCTCGCCGCTGTTCGCCTTCGACAACGTGGTGGCCACCCCGCACCTGGGCGCCTCCACCCACGAAGCGCAGGACAAGGCCGGCCTGGCCGTGGCGAAGAGCGTCAAGCTGGCCCTGCAGGGCGAGTTCGTGCCGGACGCCGTGAACGTGCAGGCCGGCGGCGTGGTCGCCGAGGACGTCCGGCCGCTGCTGCCGCTGGCCGAGAAGCTGGGCCGGGCGTTCACCGCGCTGGCCGGCGGGGTGGCCGCCAGCGTCACCGTCGACGTGCGCGGCGAGGTCGTCGCCAACGACGTGTCGGTGCTCAAGCTCGCCGCCACCAAGGGGCTGTTCAGCTCGGTGGTGGAGGAGCAGGTCACCTACGTCAACGCGCCGCACCTGGCCGCCGAGCGGGGCGTCGAGGTCACCCTCGCCACGCAGGCCGAGACCGTCGACCACCCCAACCTGGTCACCGTTCGCGGCGCGCTGCCGGACGGCCGGACGGTCAGCGTCTCCGGCACGGTCACCCACACCGGCGCGCGGGACGTCCTCAAACTGACCGAGGTGGACGGTTTCGACGTGGAGATCGGCGCGGAGGGCATCCTGGTCTTCCTGCGCTACGCCGACCGGCCCGGCGTGGTCGGCACCGTCGGCACGCTGCTCGGCGAGGCCGGCGTGAACATCGCCGCCATGCAGGTGGCCCGCCGGGAGGCCGGCGGCGAGACGCTCATGACGCTCACCGTCGACCAGGCCCTCGGCGCCGACCTGCTCACCTCGGCGGCCGACTCGATCGGCGCGGTCGCGGCCAGCGCGGCCGACCTGCGCGACGAGTAGTCCGGCCACGACGGATCGGGGGCCCGGCCGGACGGCCGGGCCCCTCGTCGTTGCCGGCGGTCAGGTCTTGACGCGGGCCGGCGGCGGGTAGACCGAGCCGTCCTGGGCGTCGAAGAGCATGAGGTCGTGCTCACCGGCCAGCCGCTCGATGTCCAGCAGCACCTCGTCCGCGCAGGTGGGGAAGAGGTTCATCTCCACGTGGTCCCCGGCCGCGTGCAGCGGGGCGACCTCCCACGGCGTGCCCGGGCCGGCCGGACGGTCGGGGTAGCTGGCCGTGATGGCCCGGTAGAAGGCGACCACCCGCGGATCGGGGTACTGCTCGCCGTGCCGTCCCTCGCGGCACCGCTGCACCGCCGCCCGCACCTCGTCGGGCGTGGCCCCGGCCGGCAGGGCCCACACGCTCAAGTCGAAACTCACGGCGGACAGCGTGCCATCCCGGGTGCGCGCCGTCACCCCTGCCCCGCCGCAGGTTGGCTCGCTGATTGCCGACAGGACACCCGACGGTCCGCTGTGGAGACTCTTGCGTCGAGTTGCGTCGATTCGCTAGCGTACCCGTGCGGTCACTGGCTGAGTCGATTCTCCGGCCCGTCTTCGGGTGGCGCGGTCGGCCGTCCGACCCACCGGCCCGCACCCCTCGATTGCGCGAGCCACGCGCACTCGTCGCTGACCGGCCCCCACAGTCGTTGCCGAGACCGTGGGGGCCGATCGCGGTCCGCGCCCCGGATGCGAAGGCGGGGCGGCGCGCCGCGGTCAGCGCCGGCGGTGGGCGAAGAGCGCCCGGTAGTCCGAGCCGTTGCGGAACCAGGCCAGCCCGGCCGGGCCGGCGGCGTACAGGGCGGTGGCGTAGGCGTCGGCCACCGCGAGATCCGGACCCACCACTGTGGCGGCGACCAGGTGGTCGGCCGGCTCGCCGGTGTGCGGGTCCACCACGTGCCCCCGCCGCCCGGTCACGCCCGAGGTGCCCACCGCGCCGGCGGTCATCTCCAGCACCAGCGGCGCCCGGTGCCCGTCGGTCGGGTGGTGCACGGCGACCCGCCACGGACCGCCGTGCGCGGCGTGGCCCCGGACGGTCAGGTCGGCACCGGCGAGCACGGCGTAGTCGTGGATGCCCGCGGCGCGCAGCCGGGCCGCGGCGCGCTCCACCGCCCAGCCGCCGAGCAGGCCGCCCGGGTCGAAGCCGCCCGGCACCGCCCAGGCGTCGAACCACCCGTCGGTCGCCGCCCGCATCGCGGCGCAGCGGTCCACCAGGTCGGCCAGCGGCGGGTACGACTCGGGGCCGATCTCGCCCCGGCGCAGCTTCGACACCAGGCTGTCCGGCTGGTTCGGCCCGTAGGTGAGGTCGATGGCGCGCAGTTCGGCGACGGCGTCCCGGAGCGCCTCGCCGGTGCCCCGGCGGCCCAGCCACTCGGGCGCGTTGAGCAGCAGCGAGTATTCGGCGGTGGAGGTGCGGACGGTGTGCCGGACGCTGATGCGGTCGTCGGCCGTGCCGCCGGCCCGCTCCAGGCGGTGGCTGCGGCTGCCGAGGCGCAGGTCGGGGCGGCGGTGGCGGAAGGCCGACTGGTCGATCCACCGGGTGCGGGGCTGCTCGTCCGTCCAGCGGCCCCGCCGCTGCTCCTCGATCCGCATGACACTGCTCCCTCGCTGACCACGCCGCAGCGCCGCGGCGCAAGCCGGTCCCGGGCCCCCGTCGACCCTGTCCCACCGACCATAGGCAGTGGAGATGACCGGTCCATGAATGCCACCTGGGAGACTCCTGTGCATCCGGATATCCCGCATATTGGAAGGCTCGTACCGGGAGCCGGGACGGCGACGTACGGTTGCGCCAGAGCGACGAGGGTGAGGAGCGCCAGGTGGCACGCATCGCGGTGGTGGCCGGGGACGGCATCGGACCCGAGGTGGTCGAGCAGGCCCGCAAGGTCATCGACGCGGTGCTCCCCGGGGTCGAGGCGACGGAGTACGACCTCGGCGCGGCACGCTACCACCGCACCGGCGAGGTGCTGCCCGACTCGGTCCTCGACGAGCTGGCCGGGCACGACGCCATCCTGCTCGGCGCGGTCGGCGACCCGACCGTGCCGCCGGGCGTGCTGGAGCGGGGGCTGCTGCTCAAGCTTCGCTTCGCCTTCGACCAGTACGTCAACCTCCGCCCCTCGCGGCTCTGGCCCGGCGTCGCCGGCCCGCTGGCCGCCGTCAAGCCCGGCGAGGTCGACCTGGTGGTGGTCCGCGAGGGCACCGAGGGCCTCTACGCGGGGGCCGGCGGCTCGCTGCACCGGGACACCCCGGCCGAGGTGGCCACCGAGGAGAGCTTGAACACCCGGCACGGCGTCGAGCGGGTGATCCGCGACGCGTTCGCCCGGGCCGGCCGCCGGGAGCGGCGCAAGGTCACCCTCGTGCACAAGACCAACGTGCTCGCCCACGCCGGCTCGCTCTGGGCGCGCGCCTTCGCGGCCGTCGCCGCCGAGCACCCCGACGTGACCACCGAGTACCAGCACGTCGACGCCGCCGCGATGTTCCTGGTGACCAACCCGTCCCGCTACGACGTGGTGGTCACCGACAACCTCTTCGGCGACATCCTCACCGACATCGCCGCCGCGGTGACCGGCGGCATCGGGCTGGCGGCCAGCGGCTGCATCAACCCCGAGGGGCGGTACCCGTCGATGTTCGAGCCGGTGCACGGCTCCGCGCCGGACATCGCCGGCCGGGGGATCGCCGACCCGGTGGCCGCGGTGCTCTCCGCCGCGCTCCTGCTCGACCAGCTCGGCCACGCCGACGCCGCCGCGCGGGTCACCGCCGCGGTCGCCACCGAGCTGGCCGGCCGTACGCCGGGTGCGCCGCTGCGCACCGAGGAGGTCGGCGACCGCCTCGCCGGCTACGCCGTAGCCTGACCGGGCCGTCACCTCGGCCCGGATCCGGGCCGCCAGACCCGTACCCGGGCCCGCTCCCGTCCCGGCCCGGTGGGCCGCCCGTCCGGCGGTGCCGGATGTGCCGGGGCGGAGCTATCCGCTGAACGACCGTTCGGGGTAAGTTTCTGGCACCAGTGACGTCGGCGTGCGATCCCGCATGCCGTGGACCCGCAGGGAGGTCAGCGCGATGAGCGGTGGTGACAAGCTCGATTTCGAGATCCGTCCGAATCCCGCGCCGGTATCCGCCGCCGACCGGGCCGCCCTGCTGGCGAACCCGGGCTTCGGTCGGGTGTTCACCGACCACATGGTGACCATCCGGTACGCCGAGGGCAAGGGCTGGTACGACGCCCGGGTGGAGGCGCGGGCGCCGATCCCCATGGACCCCGCCGCGGCGGTCCTGCACTACGCGCAGGAGATCTTCGAGGGGCTGAAGGCGTACCGGACCGGGGACGGGTCGGTCACCATGTTCCGCCCGGAGGCCAACGCGGCCCGCTTCATCGACTCGGCGCACCGGCTGGCCATGCCCGAGCTGCCGGCGGAGACGTTCGTCGAGTCGCTGCGGCGGCTGGTCGAGATCGACCAGGACTGGATCCCGGAGCACGAGGACGCCAGCCTCTACCTGCGGCCGTTCATGTTCGCCAGCGAGGTCTTCCTCGGCGTCCGCCCGGCCAACGAATACCTCTACTGCGTGATCGCATCGCCCGCCGGGGCGTACTTCGCCGGCGGGGTCAAGCCGGTCACGGTCTGGGTCTCGCCGGACTACACCCGGGCGGCGCCCGGCGGCACCGGCGCGGCCAAGTGCGGCGGCAACTACGCCGCATCGCTCGCCGCGCAGGCCGAGGCCATCGAGGCCGGCTGCGACCAGGTGGTCTTCCTGGACGCGGTGGAGCGGCGCTTCGTCGACGAGCTGGGCGGCATGAACGTCTTCTTCGTCTACGACGACGACACCCTGGTCACCCCGCCGCTGACCGGCACCATCCTGCCCGGCATCACCCGCGACGCGATCCTCACCCTGGCCGCCGAGTCGGGGCACCGGGTGCAGGAGCGGCCGGTCAGCTTCGCCGACTGGCAGGCCGACGCGGCCAGCGGGCGGCTGCGCGAGGTGTTCGCCTGCGGCACCGCCGCCGTGATCACCCCGATCGGCGGGGTGCGCTTCCCGGACGGGGAGTTCCTGATCGGTGGCGGCGAGCCGGGCCGCTCCACCATGGCGCTGCGCCAGAAGCTGGTGGACATCCAGCGCGGCCGCGCCGAGGACCGGCACGGCTGGGTCTCCCGCGTCCTCTGACCCTCCATCAGCGCGTCCCGCACGGCCGGCCCGTCCTCGACGGCGCCGGCCGTGCGTGCTTCCCGCCCCCGGGTCAGTCCACGAGGTGGGCGCGGAGGGCCTTGACCTGCTCGTCGGTCACGCCGGCGTGGCGGAGGTAGCCCTCGACGGAGCCGTAGCCCTCGCGCAGCTCGGTGAGGAAGAGCATCATCGCCTCGGCGGGGGAGGCCAGGAACGGCGGCGGGGGCTCCACGGCGCCCGGCAGGGTGGCCCGCACCCAGGCGCTGAACCGCTCGGACGCGGCGGTGCTGAGCGCGTAGTCGGCGGCGACGTCGTCGTCGGGGACGCCGAGCACGGCCAGGGTGAGCCCGCAGACGATGCCGGTGCGGTCCTTGCCGGCGACGCAGTGCACCACCACCGGCGCGTTGGCGCTGTCGGCGATCAGGCCGACCGCCTCGGCCAGCCCGGCGGTGCCCGTGCGGGCCAGGTCGGCGTACCGGTCGGCGAGGTAGCGGGCCAGGTCGCTGCCGGGCTCGTACACCCGCTCGGCCCAGTCCTGGTGCTCGGGGTGGATGTGCCGGTAGGCCAGCCCGTCGTAGGCGGGCACCCGGCCGTCGCGGGCCACCTCGGTGGGACGGCGCAGGTCGATGACGGTGCGGATGCCGAGCGCGGTGAACGCCGCCCGGTCGGTCTCGTCGATGCGGTGCAGGGAATCGGAGCGGTAGAGCCGGCGGTGCCGGACGGTGCGCCCGTCGCTGGTGCGGTAGCCGCCGACGTCGCGGAAGTTGAAGAGCGCGGGGAAGGGGGTCTCCGGAGCGTCCACCCCTGACACGGTAACGGCCGGCGGGGCCACGATGTGCCCCGCCGGCCGCTGGTTGCAGGTGTCTCCGTTACCGGGCGGTGCCCGGCGGGATCGACGAGTAGGTGTCGTCGTAGTAACCGCCGAGCTTGTCCCGGTAGGCCGGGTCCGTGTCGGTGGCCTCGTCGTACTCGGGCGCGGCCTTGATCTGGTCCTTGCCCCGGTCGACGTAGACCTTCCGCTCGTCGTGGTCGACGTGGTTGACGGTGCCGGCCGGCAGCATGACCTTCTTGCCGAAGATCCAGGGCCCGGTGTCCACCACGAGGAAACTGCTGTTCACCTCGTGGCTGGCCCGGTCCACCTTGCCGATGCCGCCGTCAGTCGCCTCCACCTTGTAGCCGACCAGGTCGACTCCGGTCACCCCGGCGTCGTCCCGGTAGCTCCACGGATCGAAACGCCCGGCGGGCGCGCCGCCCGCGAAGGCGCCCTGACCACCCTGGGTCAGCGGATCCGGCGTCCCGTGGGTCGTTCGAGGGTCGAGCCGCTCCATGGCGTCAACACTCCCTTTCTCGACTTTCTCGGGGGATTTGCCTGTCGGATCCCTACCTACCCGGTTGTGGAGATCGATACACCGATCGGCTTCAGGCCAGCGCGGCCTCCGCGTCCAAGGCCACCGCGGCGGCGTGCACGACGGACGCGATGCGCAGCCCCTCGTGCACCTGGTCGCGGCTGAACCCGGCGGCCCGCAGGGTCTTCTCGTGCGACTCCAGGCAGACGCCGCAGCCGGTGATCGCCGAGACGGCGAGGCACCAGAGCTCGAAGTCGGTCTTCTCCACCCCGGGCCGGGCGATGATCTGCATCCGCAGTCGGGCCGGCAGCGAGGCGTACTGCTCGTCGCCGATGAGGTGCTTGGCCCGGTAGTAGACGTTGTTCATCGCCATGATGGTGGCCGCGCCCTTGGCCGCCTCGACCGCCTCGGGCGTGAGGTGCCCGGCCGCCTCGGCGGCGATCTCCCGCAGCACCACCGGGTTACGGGCCGCCACCGCGCAGGCCAGGGCGGTGCCCCAGGCCTGCTCCGGCTTCAGCGTCGAGGTGGCGATGGTGGAGCCGAGGTTGAGCTTGATGTCCTTGGCGTACTCGGGCAGGGCCGCCTTGACCGCGTCCAGACCCATGCTCAGGCCCCGGCCCCGGCGAGCAGCGCGTTGGCGTCCAGGGTGGCGCCGCCCTTGTTCCAGTTGCACGGGCAGAGCTCGTCGGTCTGCAGGGCGTCGAGCACCCGCAGCACCTCGGCGACGTTCCGGCCGACCGAGCCGGCGGTCACCATGGCGAACTGGATCTCGTTGTCCGGGTCGACGATGAAGGTGGCCCGCTGGGCGACACCGTCGTCGCCGAGCACGCCGCAGTCGGCGGTCAGCTCACGCTTGATGTCGCTGAGCATCGGGAAGGGCAGCTCGCGCAGGTCCGGGTGGTCCTTGCGCCAGGCGTAGTGCACGAACTCGTTGTCCACGGAGACGCCGAGAACCTGGGCGTCCCGGTCGGCGAACTCGCCGTTGAGACGGCCGAACTCGGCGATCTCCGTCGGGCAGATGAAGGTGAAGTCCTTCGGCCAGAAGAAGACGACGCGCCACTTGCCCTCGTAGGTCTTGTGGTTGATCGTCTCGAACGCCTTGTCGGCGTCGAGCGAGACGCACGCGGTGAGTTCGTACTCGGGGAAGTGGTCACCGACAGTGAGCACGGGTCCTCCTTGACGGCGGCCCGGCGACGACGCCGGGCCGGTAACTGGATCTGTTCCAGATACTTCCGCAGCCCGGTCGCCGCCCGACCCTGGGCAGGGCGCCTTGTTAAGTCGATCACGGGCCCGTCCCGCGATGTGGGTTTCTCCTCCCACAAGCCGGATCGGAGTGGCAGAGTACGGACCGTGACCAGCTCCGTCCTGATTATTGGCAGCTAGCGCGTCCGGCCTTCCCCCTCGCCGAGCGCGCAGACCTCCCGCATCCGCGGGGGGTCTTTTTGTTGCCCCCGCAGGTTCGAGAAGAGGACTCCCATGACCTTCCAGGTGTACGACACGACGCTGCGCGACGGCGCCCAGCGCGAGGGGCTCACCTACTCGGTGGTCGACAAGCTGGCGGTGGCCCGCCTGCTCGACGACCTCGGGGTCGGCTTCATCGAGGGCGGCTGGCCGGGCGCCGTGCCGAAGGACACCGAGTTCTTCCGCCGGGCCCGCACCGAGCTGGAGCTGCGGCACGCCATCCTGGTCGCGTTCGGGGCCACCCGGAAGGCGGGCGTCGCGGTCGAGGACGACCCGCAGGTGCGCGGGCTGCTCGACGCGGCGACCCCGGCCGTGGCGCTGGTGGCCAAGGCGGACCTGCGGCACGTCGAGCGGGCCCTGCGCACCACCGCCGAGGAGAACCTCGCGATGATCCGTGACACGGTCGGGTACCTGGTGGCGCAGGGCCGGCGGGTCTTCGTCGACGGGGAGCACTTCTACGACGGCTACCGGCAGGACCCGGCGTACACGGCCGCGGTGGCGGAGACCGCGCTCGCCGCCGGTGCCGAGCGGTTCGTCCTCTGCGACACCAACGGGGGGATGCTGCCCTCCCAGGTCACCGCCGCGATCACCGACCTGACCGCGCGGACCGGGATCGCCCCGGACCTGCTCGGCATGCACGCCCAGAACGACACCGCCTGCGCCGTGGCCAACACGATCGCGGCGGTCGAGGCCGGCGTCCGGCACGTCCAGGGCACGGCGAACGGGTACGGCGAGCGCCCCGGCAACGCCGACCTCTTCGCGATCGTGGCCAACCTCCAACTCAAGCTCGGCATGCCCGTCCTACCGGAGGGCTGCCTGGAACAGATGGTGCGGGTCTCGCACGCCATCGCCGAGATCGCCAACATCGCCCCCGACACCCACCAGGCCTACGTCGGGGCCGCCGCCTTCGCCCACAAGGCGGGGCTGCACGCGAGCGCGATCAAGGTCGACCCGTTGCTCTACAACCACGTGGATCCCTCGGTGGTGGGCAACGACATGCGGATCCTGGTGACCGAGATGGCCGGCCGGGCCAGCGTCGAGCTCAAGAGCCGTGAGCTGGGCCTGGACCTGGCCGGCCATCCGCAGGCCCTGTCCCGGGTCACCAACCGGGTGAAGGAGCTGGAGGCCGGCGGGTGGTCGTTCGAGGCCGCCGACGCCTCGTTCGAGCTGCTCGTCCGCTCCGAGCTGCCGGACGCCGCGCCGGCCCGGCCCTTCGCCCTGGAGTCCTACCGGGTGCTGGTCGAGCACCGCGAGGACGGCGCGGTGGTCTCCGAGGCCACCGTCAAGATCCGGGTACGCGGCGAGCGCGTCATCGCCACCGCCGAAGGGAACGGCCCGGTCAACGCCCTGGACGAGGCGCTGCGGGTGGCGCTCGCCCGGCACTACCCGGAGCTGCGCGAGTTCGAGCTGGCCGACTACAAGGTCCGCATCCTGGAGGGCAGCCACGGCACCGGCGCGGTGACCCGGGTGCTCGTGGAGACCGCCGGGGCCGGCCGCGACTGGACCACGGTCGGCGTCCACCCCAACGTGGTCGAGGCGAGCTGGCACGCCCTGGTCGACGCCCTCACCTACGGCCTGGACCGGGCCCGGGTCTGACGCTCACCCGGCGGGGAGCCGCAGCTCGGCCAGCACGGCCCGGTGGTCGCTGCCCGGCACGCCGTGCACGCTGACCGCGCGGACCTCGATGCGCCGGTCGACAAGCACGTGGTCGATGGTGACCGGCGGGATCGGATCACCGTCGTAGGGGCCCCAGGTGCCGGAGAGCCCGGCGCCGGCCGCGTCGGCGGCGTCCACGTACCCCGTGTCGATCAGGTCGCGCAGCGGCGCGTGGTCGAGGGTCGCGTTGAAGTCGCCGGCCAGGATGCTCAACCCGCCGCGCGGGGTGGCCGGCGGTTGGGTCCGCAGGTCGGTCCACCAGTCCGGCACCACGTCGACGGCGTACGGGGCGGCCGGGTGCGCCGACTCCACCCGCAGCGGTGGCGCGCCCGGCACGGCCACCGTCCCGTACGCCTGGGTGAACTGGAAGCCCTCGTTGCGCCGCCAGCCCGTCCCGGTCAGCGGGTGGCGCGCGTACAGCCCGGATCCGGTGGTGCCGACCTCCGGGTTCAGCACCCGGTAGGGCAGCAGCGTGGCCAGCCCGAGCCGGTCCAGCTCGGCGGCGATCTCCGGGGTGAACTCCTGCACGGTCAGCACGTCCACCCGGTGCGCCCGGACCAGCTCGACCAGCCGCGCCGGGTCGGCGCCGCCCTTGAGCAGGTTGGCGGTGAGCAGCCGGAGCGCCGGACCGTCCGCCGTGGGCCGGTCGTCGCGGACGACCCGCGGCGCCACGGCGGCGACCAGCGCCAGCGCGGCGAGGGCCGCCACCACCGCGGGCGCGCGGCGCCGCAGGGCGAGCGCCAGCACCACCGGGGCGAGCGCGGCGGCGGCGACGTACGGCGTGAAGGCGACGGCCTGCACCAGCGGCCCCCGTTCCAGCCCGGCAAGCCGGAGCGCCGCCCAGGCAACCACGGGCGCGACCGCCAGCCAGCAGGCGATCGTGGCGGACCGTGCCGCCCGGCCGCCAGCCCGTCCGGGCCCCCTCGTCGTGATCATGGCCGTCACGCTACCCGCCGCCGCGGCCGGGCATTTTCATGAATGGTCCGGCACTCACCTCTCACAATTATCGGAAGCATTTTTCAATTGCCGTGCGGTAAATGCGAGCTATTGACCGTCTGCATTTTCCGGTGCTAGGTTCCACCTGGTCGAGACGTCGCGACTCTCCGTAGTAAACCCAGCTCAACGCCAGGTGTAGCTCTACATTGACGGTGCGATCCGACGTGGACCCCCGATGGTCCGCAATTATTCTGCGCCTGGCTCCCGTGCCGCATTCATCCGTCCCGCACCACGCGGGCCGGCCGTGTCACCACGGTCACAAAAGGGAGATCTGTCATGGCCACATTCCTCAAGCGCAAGGCGTCGGTGGTGGCCCTCGCCGCGCTGTCCCTCACCCTGGCCGGCGGCGGTATCGCGGCCGCCGCCCACCCGGCGGCGAAGGCCCCGGCCGAGGTCGGGCAGCCCGGCGCGCGCCAGACCGGCCAGCAGCCGCCGGTGACCGCTGCCGAGACCCGGTCCGCGAAGGCCGCGATGCGGGCCACCCTCGCCGCGCCCACACCCGGCCTGGTCGCCTGGGCGGTCGTCAGCAGCAACGGAACCCTGCTCCAGCACTCGCCCAACGTCGTGAGCGCCAGCAGGTTCTCCCCGTCGCTGCCCGGACAGTTCGCCGGCCAGTACCAGGTGACGCTCGACTACGCCGTCAACCTCAAGGGGCTGCACGCCACGATCGGCAGCAACGACGCGGCGAACGTCCCGCCCGCGGGCGAGGTCTCGGTGGCGCCGCGCTACCTGATCCCGAACGCGGTCTTCGTCCAGACCCGCAGCTCCAGCGGCGGGTACGCGGATCGGCCGTTCCACCTGCTCATCGCCAACTGACCCCCGCCGGCAGCCGGCCCCCGTCCCCGGGCGGGGGCCGGCTGCCGTGGCCGCCCGACCCTGTCTGCCCCTTCCCATCCCGCTCGCACCGTTGCCGACCGCCCGGGGGAGTCGTCCCGGTCCGGCCCCGGAAGGGCCGGCCAGGGGCCGATAATCCGACGTTTGTCCGCACGCCGGCACGGGAAGCAAGCACCGTGACGGACATCTCGGACACCCTGGCCAGCGTGCCCAGCCCGGTCGATGCCGACGCGAGCGGCGTCGAGCTGGAACAGACCCTCTTCGAGGTCAAACGCGTGATCGTCGGGCAGGATCGGCTCGTCGATCGCCTGCTCACCGCCCTGATCGCCGACGGCCACTGCCTGCTGGAGGGCGTGCCGGGGGTGGCCAAGACCCTCGCGGCGCAGACCCTCGCCACCGTGGTCGGCGGCACCTTCTCCCGGATCCAGTTCACCCCCGACCTGGTCCCCTCCGACATCGTCGGCACCCGCATCTACCGCGCCTCCACCGAGTCGTTCGACGTGGAGCTGGGCCCGATCATGGCGAACCTCGTGCTCGCCGACGAGATCAACCGCGCCCCGGCCAAGGTGCAGTCGGCGCTGCTCGAGGCCATGGCCGAGCGGCAGGTCTCCATCGGCGGCCGCAGCTGGCCGGTCCCCGACCCGTTCCTGGTGCTGGCCACCCAGAACCCGATCGAGTCGGAGGGGGTCTACCAGCTCCCCGAGGCGCAGCGCGACCGCTTCCTCATGAAGGTCGTCGTCGACTACCCGAGCGACGCCGACGAGCTGGCCATCCTCTACCGGATGAGCACCGAGCGGCCGACCGCCCGCCCGGTCCTCGACCCCGTCCGGCTGCGCGCACTCCAGCGCCGGGCCGCCGACATCTTCGTCCACCACGCCCTCGCCGAGTACGTGGTCAGGCTCATCCTCGCCACCCGCGACCCGGGGCGGTTCGGGCTGCCCGAGATCGCCCCGCTGCTGGCGTACGGCGCGAGCCCGCGGGCCACCCTCGGCCTGGTGGCCGCGGCGCGGGCACAGGCGCTGATCCACGGTCGCGACCACGTGCTCCCGGAGGACGTCCGGGACCTCGCGGTGGACGTGCTTTCCCACCGGCTGGTGCTCTCCTTCGACGCGGTGGCCGACGGGGTCTCCGCCGAGTCGCTGGTCCGCCGGCTGGTCGAGGCGGTGCCCCCACCCCGGGTGGTCACCGGGCACCCGGAGGCGGCGGCCGACCTGGCGGCGGCATGAGACGCCGGGACGCACCCACCATGCCCGACCCCGGACTGGCCGACCTGGCTCCCGACCAGCGGCTGCGCCGGCTGGAACTGACCGTCACCCGGCGGCTCGACGGGCTGTTGCACGGCCAGTACCGCGGCCTGCTGCCCGGGCCCGGCAGCGAGGCGGCCGGCAGCCGGGAGTACCGGCCCGGCGAGGACGAGGTCCGCCGGATGGACTGGGCGGTGACCGCGCGGACCACCATCCCGCACGTACGCGTGGTCGACGCCGACCGCGAGCTGACCACCTGGCTGCTGGTCGACGCCAGCCCCAGCATGGAGTACGGCACGGCCACACTGGACAAGCGGGAGCTCGCGGTGGCCGCCGTGGCGGCGGTCGGCTTCCTCACCGCCGGCGTCGGCAACCGCCTCGGCGGGCAGGTGCTCACCCCGGACGGCATTCGACGGTTCCCGGCCCGCGGCGGGCGTACCCATCTGCTCGGGCTGCTCCGCGCCCTGCTGGGCGCGCCACGCACCGACGGGCACCCGGAGACGCCGGGCCTGCACGACGGGCTGGACGGGCTCCAGCGGATGGCCACCCGGCGCGGCCTCGTGGTGGTCGTCTCCGACTTCCTCGACGGGCTGCCCGACGACCCGGACGCCGCCCCGGCCTGGGAGGCCGTGCTGCGCCGGCTGGCCGTCCGGCACCAGGTGCTGGCCGTCGAGGTGACCGACCCGCGCGAGCTGGAGCTGCCGGACGTCGGGCTGGTCACCCTGGTCGACCCGGAGACCGGCCGCCGCCGCGAGGTGTGGACCGGTGACCCGGGCCTGCGCGAGCGGTACGCCGCGGCCGCGGCCGCCCAGCGCGACCAGGTGCGGGACGCGTTGCGCCGGTCCGGCGCGACGCACCTGGCGCTGCGCACCGACCGGGACTGGAGCGCGGACATCGTCCGGCACGTGCACGCCCAGCGCCGGCTCGCCGCCGCGCCCGCCGCGCCTCGGGGAGGTGTGGCGTGACCTGGCAGTCGCCCGCCCGTCTCTGGCTGCTGCTGGGCGTCGCCGCGCTGGTCGTCGGCTACCTGGCCATGCAGCGCCGGCAGAGCCGGTACGCGGTGCGGTTCACCAACCTGCGGCTGCTGGACCGGGTCGCGCCGCAGCGGCCGGCCTGGCGCCGGCACGTCCCGGCGGGGCTCTTCCTGGCCATGCTCGCGCTGCTGGTGGTCGGCTTCGCCCGGCCCAACGCCGAGGTGCGGGTGCCCCGGGAACGGGCCACCGTGATGGTGGCGGTGGACGTCTCCACCTCGATGCTGGCCGGCGATGTCGATCCGGACCGGCTGACCGCCGCCAAGGAGGCCGCCCGCCGGTTCGTCGACGGGCTGCCGGACGAGTTCAACGTGGGACTCGTCGCGTTCGCCGGCAGCGCGGCGGTGGTGGTGCCGCCGAGCACCGACCGGGACGCCCTGGACGAGGGGGTCGAGCGGCTCGCCGAGGGGATCACCGGGGTGCAGGGAACCGCGATCGGGGAGGCCATCAGCACCTCGCTGGGCGCGGTCAAGAGCCTGGACGCCAAGGCCGCCAAGGACCCGCCGCCGGCGCGGATCATCATCCTCTCCGACGGGGCGAACACGTCCGGCATGGATCCGCTGGAGGCGGCCGGCCAGGCCGTGGCGGCCAAGGTGCCGGTGCACACCATCTCGTTCGGCACGCCGACCGGCTCGGTCGACCGGGGTGGGCGGGCGATCCAGGTGCCGGTCGACGGGCAGACCCTCAAGGCGGTCGCCGAGGAGACCGGGGGCGGCTTCCACGAGGCGTCCACCAGCGCCGAGCTGCGCGCCGTCTACGAGGACATCGGCACGTCCGTGGGTTACCGCAACGAACGGCAGGACATCTCGGCCCGTTTCATCGGCCTCGGGCTGGTCTTCGCCATGGGGGCCGCCGCCGGATCGCTGCGGTGGTTCTCCCGGCTGCCCTGACCGCGCAAGGACCGGACGACGCACGACACGTGAGGAGCCCAGGTATGGCAGTGCAGACCGGACTCGGCGAACCGCGGGGCCCGTGGTTCGTCTCGCCGGAGCTGGACCCGGACGGCCGCGGGCGCTGGGACGTGGCCGGTTCCGAGCGGGAGGCCGCGCGGCAGGGGTGGCGTCGGCGGTTGCTGAGCGCGGCGGCGGTGGTGGCCCTCTCCACCGTCTCCGGGGCGGCGGCCGGCACCTGGGCCGCCGACCGGGACGCACCCGGCCCGTCGGCGGCCTCGGCCGCGCCGGTGCCGGCGGAGCTGGTCACCGCCGCCGAGAAGACGGTCCCCGGGGTGGTCTCGGTGATGGTCGGCGGGTCGTCCGGCGCGTCGGCCAGCGGTTCCGGCTTCGCCATCGACAACGAGCAGCACATCGTGACCAACGACCACATCCTGTCCCGGGGCGGGTCCGGGCCGGTGACGGTGGAGACCTCCGACGGACGCCGGTTCACCGCGGAGGTGGTGGGACGGGAGCCGGGCAGCGACCTGGCGGTGCTGAAGGTACCGGCGTCGGCCCGGCTGGCAGCGCTGCCGCTGGCCAAGCCGAACTCGACGCGGGTGGGGGAGCCGGTGCTCGCCGTGGGCTCCCCGCTGGGCCTGGCCGGCACCGTCACCGCCGGTATCGTCAGCGCGCTCAACCGGCAGGTCCGCATCGGCAACGGCCGGCACACCGCCGTGCAGACCGACGCCTCCATCAACCCGGGCAACTCCGGTGGGCCGCTGGTCAACGCGCGCGGCGAGGTGGTCGGGGTGAACACGGCGATCGCCACCATCGACGGCAACGGCTCGATCGGCATCGGGTTCGCCATCCCGATCGACCAGGTCCAGCAGACCGCCGACACCATCATCGGCCGCGGCGGCTGACCGGCCCGGCGGCCCGTGACCTGCGCCGTCGTGCCGGACCGGGAACTGTCGGATATCCGGCGTGGGACCATCGGGCCATGGAAATATTACGCTGAGTATGGATACTGGCGTGGGTGGAGCAAGCTGTCATCGCGGCCCTCCTCCTGGTGGGTCTGGTCATCGGCGCCGGTGTCGGCGCGTCGTACGCCCGCGCGCAGCGGGGTTGGAAGGACTATCAGACGATCCGGACCAGCGTCCCGGGCGCCCGGCGCACCGCCTGGACGGCGATCCGGGGGGTGGTCACCAAGGTCGGGGTGATCGCTCTGCTGCTGGTCGGGGCGGCGGCGTACGCGGCGGCCGGTTCGGACGACGAACGGGCCGGCCCGGCGCCCACCCCGACCCCGACCGTGACCGCCACCCCGGGCCACCGCGCCGGGCGCTAGCCTCGGGGCGTGGACGACGGACTGCGGGTGACCGACCGGCTCGTGGTGCCCGACGCCGAGCTGCGGGAACGCTTCTCCCGCTCGTCCGGCCCGGGTGGTCAGGGCGTCAACACGACCGACTCGCGGGTCGAGCTGAGCTTCGACCTGGCCGGCTCGCCGAGCGTGCCCGAGTCGCTGCGTGCCCGCGCCCTCGACCGGCTCGCCGGTCGGCTGGTCGACGGGGTGCTCACCGTGGCGGCCAGCGAGCATCGGGCGCAGCTGGCCAACCGGGAGGCGGCCCGGGAACGGATGGCCGCCCTGCTGCGCGAGGCGGTGGCGCCGCCGCCGAAACCGCGCCGCCCCACCCGCCCCTCCCGGGGGGCCAAGGAGCGCCGGCTCGCCGACAAGAAGCGGCAGTCCCAGCGCAAGCGCGACCGCCGGGTGGACGGCGACTGACGGACCGGCGGGTCAGCGCGACCCTACCGGGGCGGTGGCGGCCCGCTCGTGGTCGCGGAGCACCTCGAACGCGGTGAGGGCCAGGCAGACCGCGGCCAGCAGGCCCAGCGCGAGCAGCGCCGACAACCCGGCCGTCAGCGGCAGCAGCGCGGCCACCACGACGGCCTGCGCCACCCGGGCCGGACGCCAGCGCCCGGTCGTCCGCCACCGGAACGCCTGGACGCCCGACAGGTAGAGCAGCACCCCGCCGAAGAGCGCGGCGTGCGCCAGTGGGTACGGCGGCGGCCCGAGCTCGAAGAAGCCCTCGCTGCCCAGCACCGACATGGTCTTGCGCAGGCCCAGCGAGACCAGCACGATCCCCGCCACCATCGGCAGGTGCAGCCACGTGTACGCGTCGCGGGCCAGCCGGGTCCGGGTGGGCAGGTCGGCGACGGCGAGCGCGTGTTCGCCCTCGGTGCTGTCCCAGCCGAAGTAGGTCCACCACAGGGCGGCCAGCAGGGCGGTGCCGAGGAACGCCGCCACCACGATCCGGGCCGAGACCGGCGTGTACACCACGGCGCTGCCCATCGAGATCACCGCCTCCCCGAGCCCGATGATGATGATCAGGCCGTGCCGGTCGGCCCAGTGCTCCGCCGAGCGCACGGTGAGGTGGCGCAGGCCCACCCGGGCGTTCCCGGCCAGGTCGACCGCGATGGCGAGCAGCCACAGCCCGACCCGCGGCGGGGAGAACTGGCGGACGTCGCCGACCGGCAGCGGCAGCAGCGCGGCGACCAGCATGAGGCCGAGCGAGACCAGGGTCGGCGCGGCGGCCCGCAGCGGCGGCGTCCGCCAGGCCGGGTCCTGCCGCGCCACCAGCCCGAACGAGGCCAGGTGCAGCAGCCGGATGGCCCCATAGCAGGCGACGAAGACCAGCGGCCCGGGCAGGCCACCGCGGGAGTCGTCGATCGCCTGGGGGCTGGCCAGCGTGATCAGCGCGGTGAGCGCGACCACGAGCACCATGACGAGGCGGACCACCGGGCTCTCCGCGCGGACCTCGGCCGACAGCCAGGCGTACGCGCACCAGGCCTGCCAGAGCACGGCGAGCACCAGCAGCCCGCGCGCCAGGCCGGACCAGGTCGGGTCGTCGGCCATCAGCGCGGCCAGCTGGAGGAAGGCGTAGACGAAGACCAGGTCGAAGAAGAGTTCCTTCGGGGTGACGCCGGCGTGCTCCTGGATCGGGCCGATCATCGCGTGCAGCCGGCGGTGCCGGCGCCGGAACACGGTCACGTCGGCCAGCGCGGTCGCGCCCACCGCCGCGGCCAGCAGGGCCAGCTCGGCCAGCGCCGGCAGGTGCGGCGCGACCGGCGCCAGCCCGGCCACCAGCAGGATGCCGAGCACCGGGGACCGGCCCAGGATGCGCAGCGTCCGTACCTCGAACAGCACCAGCCCCAGCAGGTAGAGCACCACCCCGCCGTGGAGCACCAGCAGCGTGATCAGCGGGGTCGCCTCGTGGCTGTCCACCTGGAGCTCACCGAGCACCTTCTTCAGGCCGAGCGCCACCAGGATCAGCCCGGTCATCATCGGCAGGTGCAGGAAGCTGTACGCGTCCCGGCCGAGCAGCGCGCGCCGCGCGCCGGTGGCCCGCTCCAGCGCCTGCTCGGCCGCGAACCGGGCCACGTCGAAGTACGTCCACCACAGCGCGCCGGCCAGCGCCACCCCGAGCAGCGTCCCGACCAGCACCTCCAGGGTCAGCGGTTGGGTCGCCGCCACCCCCTGGCTCAGCCCCACCGAGATGATCGTCTCCCCGAACCCGATCAGGATGATCAGCGCGTGCCGCTCCGCCCAGTACGGAATCGAGCCGATCCGCCACCGGTCCGCCCCGAGCAGCATCGCCCCGCCGTACTCCGCGGCGATCGCGCAGCCCACCAGCCCGAAGCGGACCCACTCCCGGCCCACCTCGCCCGGCACGTGTCCCGGGACCAGCGCGGCGGCGAGCAGGAACAGCCCGCCGGCCAGCGGCGGCGGCCACGCCCGCAGCGCGAGCCGGCGGGGTGCCGCCTCCCCGGCGGCGGCCACTGCGGCGGCGGCCAGCGTGGTGCCGCGCACGACCAGGTAGCCGACGGCGAAGACCACCGGACCGGAGAGCCCGCCGGGCCGGTCGTGGAACGCCTCCCGCACCGTCAGGCCCATCACGAACAAGGTGGCGCTGAGCCCGAACACCAGCACCGGCATGACCCCGCGGTCCAGCCGGACGGTGCTGCCCAGCCAGGCGAACGGCGCCCAGCACCACCACAGCAGCACGAGCAGCAGCAGGCCGCGCGGCAGCCCGGCCGGGTTGAGCTGCTCGGCGGTCACCCCGGTGACGTTGAGGAACGCGAAGACGAAGATCAGGTCGAGGAAGAGCTCCAGCCGGCTGACGCCGCCCGCGTCGCCGGCCAGCTGCATCCGACCGACGCCGCCCACCACCTCACTGTGCCAACCGGGCCAGGGCCGGACGGGGGATCCGTCCAATCACCCACCGCCTGGCCGCGACCCGAAAACGGTTTGAGGATCCGCCGCGCCGTCACCCAGAATCCGCCGGGTGTCGAGCGATTTCTCCGTCAAGCCCACCCTCACCGGCGAACGCGCCCTGCTGCGCCCGTTCGTCGACGACGACCTCGCGGCCTTCGAGGCGATCCTGGCCGACCCCGAGGTGGCCCGGCTCACCGGCAGTCCGCCCGCCGACGGGTTGGAACCGGCCCGGCTGCGGGCCTGGTACGGCACCCGCAACAGCCAGCCGGACCGGCTGGACCTGGCCGTGGTGGACCGGGCGAGCGGGGCCTGCGTGGGCGAGGTCGTCCTGAACGAGTGGGACCGGGACAACCGCAGCTGCAACTTCCGCACCCTGATCGGCCCCGCCGGGCGGGACCGGGGGTTGGGCACCGAGGCGGTCCGGCTCATCGTCGGCTACGGCTTCGAGCAGCTCGGCCTGCACCGGATCGGGCTGGAGGTGTTCGCCTTCAATCCCCGCGCGCGCCGGGTCTACGAGAAGGTCGGGTTCGTGGCCGAGGGCACGCTGCGGCAGGTCCTCCGCGACGGCGACGGCTGGGTGGACGCCACCGTGATGTCGATCCTCGCCCCGGAGTGGGCCGCGCACCGGGGCCACCCGGCGGGCTGAGTCCGCCACGCGGGACCGGTTGCGGCGCCCGTCGGCGGGTGCCGGCGGGCCCCGCCCGGCCCGGCCGTCCGTGCCGGGCCGGGGCGGGCTCAGCGCCGGACCAGCGCCAGCACGCTCAGACCGAACATCAGGACACCCAGGGGGAGGTGGACGGACGGTACGTGGGCGATGCCGAGCACGACCTGCACCGAGGCGAGGACGAGGAACCCCGATGCGTGCCAGATCGGCCGGGGGGAGCCGCCGCCCGGCTTCCACGCCAGCACCGCCGCGAGCACGTACAGCATGGACGCCCCGTACATCACCCGGGCTCCGACACTGTGCAGGGTCTCGCCGTAGGACGAGGTGAGCAGCAGCCCGGCGGAGACGGCCTGGAGGAAGATGGTCAGGGTCTGCAGGGCGATCGCGGTCTGCAGGAACGAGGAGCTGCGCCGTGCGTTCGCCGTCGCCGTCACCTGGGTGGCCATGTCTCGGTCCCCTTTTCCGCCCTCGGGCAGTAGATCGTCAAGGTCTCACCAGCCCGACGACGGGGGCCGGCGAAAGGTAAGGCGAGGGCGGCCGGAAGCATGGGAAGTGTGGGGACCCGCAGGGATGAGATAGCCGGCGAGCGACGGCAACTGATCAACGTCGCCTACCGGTTGCTCGGTTCGGTGACCGAGGCCGAGGACGCCGTACAGGACGCCTACGCGCGCTGGTACGGGCTGCCAGCGAGCCGGCAGGAGGAGATCCGGTCTCCCGGCGCCTGGCTGATGACGGTGACCAGCCGCATCTGCCTGGACGTGCTCGGCTCGGCGCGGGCCCGCCGTGAACGCTATGTCGGCGCGTGGCTGCCCGAGCCGCTGCCCGACCGCGCCGAGTGGAACCACCCGGGCGGCGCCGACCCCGACGCCCCTGCCGACCCCGCCGACCAGATCGTCCAGGACGAGTCGGTGGCCATGGCGTTCCTCGTCGTCCTGGAGTCGACGACGCCCGCCGAGCGGGTGGCGTTCGTCCTGCACGACGTCTTCCGGTATCCGTTCGCCGAGATCGCCGACGTGCTGGGCCGGACCCCCGCGGCCTGCAAGCAGCTGGCGGCGTCCGCCCGGAAGCGGGTGAGCGTGGCGGGCGCTCCGGTGCCGGCGAGTGGCCAGGCCGACGTGGTGCGGCACGTCCGGAAGGCCTGGGAGGCCAAGGACATCGCGGCCCTCGTCGGTCTGCTCAACCCGGCGGCCGTGATGACCGCCGACGGTGGCGGCATGGCCGGCACCGTCCCGCACCCGGTCGAGGGCGGCGCGCACATCGCCCGGTACATGGTCGCCATCGCCGACCTGGCGCCGGGACTCGAACTCCTGGAGCGGTCGGTCAACGGTGTCCCGGGCCTGGTGGCCCGGCGTGCCGGCGTCGTCGTGACCGTGGCCTCGTTCGACGTCTCCGAGGACGGGCGCGTCACCCGGATCTGGGTGGTCCGCAACCCGGAGAAGCTGCGGCCGTGGGCGCGGGAGGGCTAGGCTCCCGCCCCGACCCGTGCCGGTGGCTCCGCCCGGTCCAGCAGGGTCGCGCAGACACCGATCAGGCGGGCCCGCAGGTGGCCGGCACGCTGGGCGAACTCGCGTTGACGGGCGACGTACTCCGCCTTGCCCTCCGGCGTCTCGATGGCCACGGCCGGCTCCCCGTACGAGGAGAAGTCGTACGGGGACGCCTGCATGTCGAGCAGCCGGATGTCCCGCGCCAGCTCGAAGCAGTCGAGCGCCAGATCGCCCGGGACCGTGGGGCCCAGCTTGGTGGCCCACTTGTGGCAGTCCATCGAGGCGTGCAGGCAGCCCGGCTGGTCCAGCTCCACCTGGCTCTCCCTCGTGGGTTGGAGCCGGTTGAGGCTGACCGCCTCGGGGGTGAAGAACCGGAACGCGTCGAAGTGGGTGCAGCGGATCTGGTGCGACTCCACCACCGCGTCGGTGCCGGCCTGGCCGAGTCGCAGGGGCAGCGGGTGCCGATGCTCACGTTGGCGGTACACCATCGCCCACTCGTGCAGGCCGAAGCAGCCGGTGAAGGCCGGCCGCGACGCGACCGAGGACAACAGCCGGTGGATGAAGCGCACCGACTCCGCCCGGTCAGCCAGGAACGCCGCGACGTCGACGCTCACGCCCCCGTCCGCGTCCGTGGCGTACCAACGCCACGTCCGGTGGGGGGCGGGCCCGTCCGGACCGGGTTCCAGGGTGGTCCCGACGCCCGGGTGCCACCGCCGCAGCACGGACGGCCTGGTGCCGTAGTAGTCGTAGAGGAAGTCGTCGATCGCGTGACGTTCCCTCGTTGCCCTGCGGGCACGGTGGCCCGCGGTGAGGGAGTCGGCGCGTTCCTCGTGAGCCTGCGCGAGGGCGCGCCAGGCCGGTCCAGCCAGGCGGGTCACCGGTTCCGGCCCCTGGTGTCCGCACCGTGCCGCCCGCGTATCCCCTGCGTGCCGGGGCGCCGGCGGCGCGGCGGCGCCGGGATCGCGGTGGCGGGGGCGAGGGCGGCGGTCACGGACCCCAGGGTACGACCGCCGCCCGCCCCCGGTCACCGCACGTCGACCCGCACCCCGGCGGAGAACACCCCGCTGCGCAACTCCAACTGCTTCGGCGGGTCGTCGCCGTGCACCGTGAACACCAGCGGCAGCAGCACCCGGGAGCCCGCCGCGACCGGCTGGGCGAAGACGTCCCGACCGAGGTTCGCCACCCGGGTGGCGCTCTCGTCCGTGGCCACCCAGTTGCCCCCGGGCAGGTACGCCCGCTGCAACTGCCCGTGCCAGGTCTGCTCGCCGGGCGTGAGATTGCGCACCCCGACCGTGGCCAGGCACTGCCGGCCGCCCACCGACGCCGCCGGCAGTGTCCCGGCGCCGCAGGTCATCCGGTAGACGGTGAACTCGAACGCGGTCTCCCGCAGCGGGACGCCGAGCACCCCCGTGGCGCTGGTGCCCACCCACGCGCCGCTGGTCGGCTGCTTGGTGGTGTCCATGGCGGCGACCCGCTGGGTGGCCGTCCACGCCGCCGCGCCGACCACACCGGCCAGCACCGCGGCCGCGACCCCGACCACCATCCAGATCGGCGGCCGGCGGCGCCGCCCCGCGGGGGCGGGCATGGCCGGGCGCGGGTAGACCGTGCCCCGGTCCGCCGGGCCGCCCACGCCACCGGCGACCGGCGGGGCGCCGGTGGCCGCCGAGGCCGGGCCGGGCCGCCCGCGCCGCCGCAACGCCCACCACAGCACACCCCCGGTCAGGACCAGGAGGGCAGCCAGCGCGGCCAGCAGCACCGGCGGGCGGCGCCAGGCCGGCGCCGCGGTCACCTGCGCCGCCGGAACCGCGGCGGTGCCCGTCCAGGTCGCCGTGGCGCAGTCGTACGGCCGGGTGCCGTCGGTGCCGTAGGCGCAGGTCGGCGCGGTGACCGACCGGCCCGGACCGGCCATGCTCAGCGCGGTGTTCAGCGTGGTGGTGCTCCGCGCCGGCAGCCGCAGCCGCCAGGTCACCTCGTTGGCGGCGGCCGACCCGACGGGGCGGTTGGCCCGGCCCCCGCCGGTGACCGCGGTCGCCCGGGACCCGGTCGGCAGCTCCTGCCGGACGGTCGTCTCGACCGGTGTGGGGCCGCCGTTGCGGACCTGGATCCGGTAGCCCGGCGCCGGGGTGCCGGCCGCCGCCACCGCCACGGTGACCGGTGGCGTGCTCAGCTGGATTGGCGCCGGCTTGGTGGTCGGCATCGCCGGTGGCGCCGCCGGCATCCCGGTCGGGATGGGCGTGGCCCGGGCCGCCGCGGCGGGCGGGGCCGCCGGTTGCGGCGGCGCGGCCTCCGCCCGGGGCGCCGCCCCGGGCAGCGCCGGCACGGCGGCGATGACGCCGAGGCAGTTCACGAGCACAGCCAGGGTCCTGTGGTGTCGTCTCGATGCAGGCATACGAACGCACCTCCGGCCCCGAAGCTATGGGCCCGGGCCCGCCGGGCGGGTACGAAGTGCGCAATCCCGCCCCGGCCGGCGCGGGCGGGCGTACCCTGGCGCGCCCCCGCGACGGAGCCCGTGGCCGCGTCCGGCGTGGCCGGGCCGGTCGCCGGGATAGATTGGCCGGGTGCGTATCGCTCGTTTCGCTCATGCCAAGGGAATGTCGTTCGGGGTCGTCGAGGGCGAGTCGGAGGCCGGGCCGCAGGGCCTGACCATCGCCGAGATCGAGGGCCACCCGTTCGGGCAGATCCAGTTCTCCGGCGCCCGCTGGGCGCTCTCCGACGTCCGGCTGCTCTCACCGATCCTGCCCAGCAAGGTGGTCTGCGTCGGCCGCAACTACGCCGAACACGCCGCCGAGCACGGCAGCGAGGTGCCCAAGGAGCCGCTGCTGTTCCTCAAGCCGTCCACCTCGGTGATCGGCCCCCGGGACGCCATCCGGCTGCCGATCTTCTCGAAGCAGGTCGAGCACGAGGCCGAACTGGCCGTCGTGATCGGCGCCCCGGGCGCGCGCCGGGCCGACCGGGCCGCCGCCGAGCGGGCCATCTTCGGCTACACCTGCGCCAACGACGTCACGGCGCGGGACCTCCAGCGCTCCGACGGGCAGTGGACCCGGGCCAAGGGCTTCGACTCGTTCTGCCCCATCGGGCCGTGGATCACCACCGGGCTGGACGTGACCGACCTGGAGGTCCGCTGCGAGGTGGGCCGCAACCCGGAGGAGATGGAGGTACGCCAGCTCGGCCGCACGAAGGACATGGTCTTCGACGTGCCGGCTCTCGTGTCGTACATCTCCCACGTCATGACGTTGCTCCCCGGTGACGTGGTGCTGACCGGCACGCCGGCCGGGGTTAGCCCGCTCACCGACGGGGATACGGTCACCGTGCGGATCGAGGGGATCGGCGAACTCACCAACCCGGTGGTACCGGTCGCCTGATGCGTCCGACGCCTCGTTTCCGCTGCTCAGTGGCGGTTCGGGGGGTTGGATTTGGCCTGCCGGCACCGGGAGGGTAAAGTTCATTCCCGGCGCCGCAAGGGGCCAATGGGGTATGGGGTAATTGGCAGCCCGACTGATTCTGGTTCAGTTAGTCTAGGTTCGAGTCCTGGTACCCCAGCGCAGCCGCGGATTCGCGAGAATCCCGGACGCTGGATTCTGGCGGAGCTCCGCTCCGCTCCTCGCGAGAGGGGCGGCAGATGATCTCTGATAGAGTCAGCTTCCCCGCCCGTGAGGGCGCGGAAGCATGAAGTTCTGGCCCCGTCGTCTAGCGGCCCAGGACGCCGCCCTCTCAAGGCGGTAGCGCCGGTTCGAATCCGGTCGGGGCTACAAGCATCGACAGCCCGTCCCACCTCGTGGGGCGGGCTGTTTCGTGTCTCCTGATCACCGGCCGGCCCCAGACCCCCTCGACGGGGGTGGACGTGGTGCCGCTAGACTACTGCCGCACCGCTCGCCAGGGCGGTGAAGCAGGAAAAGTGCCTGGCCCCGTCGTCTAGCGGCCCAGGACGCCGCCCTCTCAAGGCGGTAGCGCCGGTTCGAATCCGGTCGGGGCTACCACAGGAACGGCCCGTCTCGCTGCGCGAGACGGGCCGTTCCCCGTCCCGCCCCCGGCCGCCCACCCCGACCCCGTTGATCATGAGGTTGGCGGCGTTCTCGATCTCCGTAACTGCCGCCAACCTCATGATCAACGAGGCTCGGGGGCCCGGGGGTCAGAGGCCGGAGAGGCGTTGGCCGGCGCGGACCACGGCCATGGCGTGGCGTTCGCCCGGGCGGCGGCCCAGGCGCTCGATGGGCCCGGAGATGCTGATCGCGGCGATGACCCGGCCGGTGCGGTCGCGGATCGGGGCCGAGACGCTCGCCACACCGGCCTCCCGTTCGGCGACGCTCTGCGCCCAGCCGCGGCGGCGCACCTCGGCGAGGGTGCGGCCGGTGAACTTCGACCGGGGCAGCAGCGGCATGACCGCCTCGGGCGGCTCCCAGGCGAGCAGGATCTGCGCCGCCGAGCCGGCCGTCATGGGCAGCACCGAGCCGACCGGCACGGTGTCCCGGAGGCCGCTGGCCCGTTCGGCCGCGGCCACGCAGATCCGCTCGTCGGCGCGGCGCAGGTAGAGCTGGGCGCTCTCCCCGGTGGCGTCGCGCAGCGCGGCGAGCAGCGGCTCGGCCGCGGTCAGCAGCACGTCCGGCGCGGCGTTGGCCAGCTCGCCGAGCCGGGGCCCGGGGCGCCAGCGGCCCTGGGTGTCCCGGACCAGCATCCGGTGGATCTCCAGCGCCTGTGCCAGCCGGTGCGCGGTGGCCCGGGGCAGCTTGGTGCGTTCAACGAGTTCGGCCAGGCTGGCGCCGTCGACGCAGGCGGCCAGGATGACCACCGCCTTGTCGAGAACGCCGACACCGCTCATACTGTGTCCCACAAGCCGAAATTTACCTCCCAGAATTTAGGATGTCCAGATGGTGGGAGTCACTCAACCGAGGACCCTGGCCGAGAAGGTCTGGGACGCGCACGTGGTCCGCTCCGCCGCCGGCGAGCCGGACCTGCTCTTCATCGACCTGCACCTGCTCCACGAGGTCACCAGCCCGCAGGCGTTCGACGGGCTGCGGCTGGCCGGCCGCCCGGTCCGCCGCACGGACCTGACGATCGCGACCGAGGACCACAACACCCCGACCGGGTACGACGACCCGGCGTTCCGCTCCCGGCGCGGCGACCTGCTCACGATCGCGGACCCCACCTCCCGCACCCAGATCGAGACGCTGCGCCGCAACTGCGCCGAGTTCGGCGTGCGGCTGCACCCGCTGGGCGACGAGAACCAGGGCATCGTGCACGTCATCGGCCCCCAGCTCGGCCTCACGCAGCCGGGCATGACGATCGTCTGCGGCGACTCGCACACCGCCACCCACGGCGCGTTCGGCGCGCTCGCCTTCGGCATCGGCACCAGTGAGGTCGAGCACGTGCTGGCCACCCAGACGCTGCCCCAGGCCCGCCCGAAGACCATGGCCGTGAACGTCACCGGCCAGCTCGCCCCCGGGGTCACCGCCAAGGACCTGGTGCTCGCCCTGATCGCGCAGGTGGGCACCGGCGGCGGGCGCGGGCACATCGTGGAGTACCGGGGCGAGGCCATCCGGAACCTCTCGATGGAGGGCCGGATGACCATCGCCAACATGTCCATCGAGTGGGGCGCCAAGGCCGGCATGATCGCGCCGGACGAGACGACGTTCGCGTACCTCAAGGGGCGGCCCCACGCGCCGCAGGGGGCCGACTGGGACGCGGCGGTGGCCCACTGGCGGACGCTGCCCACCGACGAGGGCGCGACCTTCGACACCGAGGTCACCCTGGACGCCGGCCGGATCACGCCGTTCGTCACCTGGGGTACGAACCCCGGCCAGGGCCTGCCGCTCGGCGCGGCCGTGCCGGACCCGGAGGACTTCGTCACCGAGGCCGAGCGGGTCGCGGCCCGCCGGGCCCTGGAGTACATGGACCTCACGCCCGGCACCGCGCTGCGTGACCTGGCCGTGGACGTGGTCTTCGTCGGCTCCTGCACCAACGGCCGGCTGGAGGACCTGCGCGCCGCCGCCGACGTGTTGCGCGGGCACAAGGTCGCCGACGGCGTACGCATGCTGGTGGTGCCCGGTTCGGCCGCGGTACGCGAGGCGGCCGAGGCGGAGGGCCTGGACAAGGTCTTCGCCGACGCCGGCGCCGAGTGGCGCTTCGCCGGCTGCTCCATGTGTCTGGGCATGAACCCCGACACGCTCAAGCCGGGCGAGCGCTCCGCCTCGACCTCCAACCGCAACTTCGAGGGCCGCCAGGGCCGGGGCGGGCGTACGCACCTGGTGTCCCCGCCGGTCGCCGCCGCCACCGCCGTGGTCGGCCGGCTCGCCGCCCCCGCCGACCTGTAGAAGGGCAGCCGAGAGATGGACAAGTTCACCACCCACACCGGCACCGCCGTGCCGCTGCGGCGGTCCAACGTGGACACCGATCAGATCATCCCCGCCGTGTACCTCAAGCGGGTGACCCGGACCGGATTCGCGGACGGTCTGTTCAACGCGTGGCGGGAGGACCCGTCATTCGTCCTCAACGATCCCGCCCATTCGGGCGCGTCGATTCTGATCGCCGGCCCTGAGTTCGGCACCGGATCTTCCCGGGAGCACGCCGTCTGGGCGCTGCGGGACTGGGGCTTCCGGGCCGTGATCGCGCCTCGCTTCGGCGACATCTTCCGCGGCAACGCGCTCAAGGAAGGGCTCCTTCCGGTCGAGTTGGAATTGAAAGCCGTGGAAGAACTGTGGGATCTCGTGGAATCCGAGCCGACCACCCCGATCACGGTCGACCTCGCCGCCCGCCAGGTCCACGCCGGCGACGCCACCTGGGCGTTCCCGCTGGACGACCACAGCCGTTGGCGGCTCATGGAGGGCTTGGACGACATTGGACTCACCCTCCGGCACGAGGCCGAGATCAGCGCCTACGAGGCCTCCCGGCCGGCGTTCCTGCCCTCGGTCGCCTGACCACAGATAGCTTTTCGCCCCCACCGGCGCGGCCGGTGGGGGCGAATCCGTTACGACACAAGGGCTTTTTTCCACCGAATGTTTGTGTCCAGGCAGCACAGGGCATACCGTGCGCGCAGAATGGCTCGCGACGAGTCAGTTGCACAATCGGGAGGAAGCTGTGAACAAGGCCGAGCTCATCGAGGCGCTCGCCGTTCGCCTGGGGGACCGGAAGACGGCGACGGCCGCGCTCGAGGCGGTCCTCACTGAGGTTCAGGCGGCGGTCACCAAGGGCGAGAAAGTGGCGATCACCGGTTTCGGAGCGTTCGAAAAGCGTGTCCGGGGAGCCCGAACAGCGCGCAACCCGCGGACCGGCGAGGCGGTGAAGGTCAAGAAGACCTCCGTCCCGACCTTCCGGGCGGGCGCGGGCTTCAAGGAGATGGTGGCCAGCGGCAAGGTGCCGAAGACCGCCGCCGCCGCCAAGAAGACCACCTCGGCCGCCGCCGCGAAGACCACCGGCGCGAAGGCGACCGGGGCCAAGGCGACCGCCGCGAAGAAGACCACGGCGGCCGGTGCCGCCAAGAAGACCACGGCGGCGAAGGCGACCAAGACGACCGCCGCGACCAAGAAGACCGCGCCCGCGAAGAAGGCCGCGACCAAGACGACCACGGCGAAGAAGACCACCGCGGCGAAGTCGACCGCGGCCAAGAAGACCACCGCCGCCAAGAAGACGACGGCTGCCAAGAGCACCGCTGCCAAGAAGGCTCCGGCGAAGAAGGCGCCGGCCAAGAAGGCCGCCAGCCGGCGCTGACCGCACGACCCGAAAGGGCGCCCGCCATTCGTGGTGGGCGCCCTTTCTCGTGGGTACGCGTTGACCCGCCGTCGCGCCAGCCCGGAGAATCCTCGTGCCGAAAACCCCCGTCGGTCACGAGAAGAGGGGCGCCCGTGCGCCACCGTCACCTTCCCACCGCCGCGCTCGCCCTGGGCGTCGTCGTCCTGCTCGACGTGCTGCGGGTCTGGCTGCCGTCGATCATCACCATCTTCGGCCGGGCGGCCGAGACGCCGGCCGAACTCCTCGGCGCCTTCGCCCTCGGCTGGTTCGTGCTCGCCCTCGCCGCACCAGTCCTGCTCCGCCGGACCGGTCCGCGCCCGGTGGGCCTGGTCGCGGCCGGGATGCTGGCCGCCGCCCGGCTCGCCCTGACCGCCGCGCCCGGCGGTCGGGTCCAGCTCTGGCTGGCCTGCGCCGGCCTGCTCGCCGGCCTGGTGTGGCTCGCCGCGACCGCCGCCACGGTCGTCCGGCCGGTGCCGGGGCTGGCGTTCGGCCTGGCCGGGGCCGCCGTCGGGCACGCCCTGCTCGGCACCGAGGACCTGGTCTGGCGGGGCGGCCCGCTCGGCTGGGTCCTGTCCGTCCTGCTGGTCGGCGCCTTCCTCGCCGCGCAGGCGGCCCCGTCGTCGCCGGCCGGGCTCCGGCCCTCGGCCCGTCCCGCCGCCTTGGCCGGTGACGCCGTGCCGGCGCCGGGCGGGGGAGCCGGCCGTGCCGCCTGGCTGCTGGTGGGGCCGGTGCTGTTGCTGGCCGGCCAGTTGGCCCTCACGACGGCGGTGTGGGACGCGGCCGCCTCGTACTGGCACGGGTCGGCGGACCTGCCGGGCCTGGCGCTTCCCCCGGCGCGCCTCGCGGCGGTGCCCGAGGTGGCGATCGCCCTTTTCCTGGCAGCGGTGCTGCTCCGGCCACCCCGGCCGGTGGCGCGGCCGCTCTGGCCCGCCGCGCTGGTCGTCGGGGCCGGACTGTTCGCCGCCGACCGGGCGGGCTGGCTGGCGGCGGCGGTCCTGCTCAGCGCCGCCGGGCTCGGTGGCTGCCTCGCCCTTGTCGACACCGTCGGCGAGCGCGCGACCGTGCCGGCTGAGCGGGTGCCCGCTGAGCCCGTTCCCGCCACGACAGGCCCGGGCGGGGACACCGGTTCGGTGGCGGTCCGTGGCGCAGGTGCAGGTGCTGGTGCCGCGCCGGCCAGGTCGGGCAAGGATTCCGCTGCCGGTCCGTCTGCCGCGCCGGACCCGAGCGCCTCGGACGGCGGCCGGCGGGACTTCGCCGTCGTCGGCGGGATGCTGGGTTTCGCGGTGGGGTCGGTTGCGTACTACGCCGCCTACGACCTCGGGTACCCGAACGGCTGGGTGCCGGTGCTGGCGGCGCTCGTCGTCGCCGTCGCGGCCGTGCTCGCCCCGCCGCCGGCCGCAGCCCCGGTCCGCCGGCCCGTGCCGGTGTGGACGGTCCTCGGGGCGATGCTGCTGACCGCCGTGGCCGGCGGGATCCACCGTCCGGCTCCGGCGCCGAACCCGCCCGCGACGCCACCGGCGGCGGTACGGGTGGCGGCGTACAACATCCGGATGGGCTTCGGACTGGACGGGCGGCTCGACCTGGACGCGCTGACCCGGGCGGTGGAGGGCGGCCGGCCGGACGTGGTGCTGCTCAGCGAGGTGGACCGAGGTTGGCTGCTCAACGGCGGCCACGACACCCTCGCCCTGCTGGCCGGGCGGCTGCGGATGCCGTACGTCTTCGCGCCTGCCGCCGACCCCGTGTGGGGTGACGCGGTGCTGAGCCGCTTCCCGGTGCGGGCCGGCCGGACCCGGCCCCTCGCGGCGCACGGGGCGCCGACCGGGGCGCAGGCGCTCGGCGTCACGCTCGACCTCGGCGGCCGGGAACTCGCCGTGGTCGCCACGCACCTGCAACCGCCGCCGGGGGAGGGTCCGGTGGCCCAGGCCGGCGAGGTGGCCGCCTTCGCCACCCGGTACGCGGCCGGCCGCCCGCTGGTGCTCGGCGGCGACCTGAACACCGAGCCCGGCGATGCCGCGTTCGCCGAGTTCACCCGCGCCGGGCTGGTCGACGCGCTGGCCGCGGCCCGCCCGCTGCGGACCAGCCCCGCCGACGACCCGCGCACCCAGATCGACCACGTCTTCGTCTCACCCGGTCTCACGGCGTCGGGTGCAACGGCGCCGCGCAGCACCGCCAGCGACCACCTGCCCGTCGCGGTGACGATCGCCCTGCCCTGAGCACGGTGTGCGGACGGGACCCCTGGTCGCGCGGCGGCGTTGACAGCGGCCCTTCCTCAGAGCCGGTCGGCCGCGACCAGGCGGTCGCCGCTGAAGGCCAGCAGCCAGCCGCCGCCCTTCGGGGTGGTGTAGTCGTCGGAGCGGCCGGTCAGCCGCTCCAGCGCGCCCGGGATCACCTTGCCCTGGCTGCACACCGCGACCGGTTCCCCGTCCTGGGCCAGCGCGGTGAGCCGGGCGGCGGCGGCCAGGGCGCACTCGTCCGGCTGCTGGCCGGGGCGCGGCTCGTCCAGGTCGCCGACCACCTCGACGGGCAGGTCCAGCAGGGCGGCCGCCGGGTCGAGGGTCTGCACGCAGCGCTTGGCCGAGGCGGAGACCAGGCGGACCGGGCGGACCAGGGCGACCAGGGGCGCGAGCGCCCGGGCCTGGGCCCAGCCCTCGTCGTCCAGCGGCCGGCCGGTGTCCGGGCCGGTCCAGGTGCCCCGCTTGCCGGCGTGCGCGTGCCGGACCAGCAGCACGGTGGCGGTGACCGGCGGCAGCGCCGCGAACGCGGCGATCACCTCGGCGTCGTGCGGGTAGCTGACCCGGCGTGCCGCCTCGTCGGTGGGGAACCACGCCACCTCGTCCACCTCGGTGTCCGGCTGGAACCCGCCCTGGGCGGCGGCCCGCATCGACCAGTAGTCGACGGCCTTCGGCCGGCCCTCGCTGCGGTAGCGGACGGTCGGCAGGCGTACCTGCGGCACGGCCCGGACGTCGGTCTCCTCGGCGACCTCGCGGACGGCGGCCCGCAGCGGATGCTCGCCGGCGTCCAGCTTGCCCTTGGGCAGCGACCAGTCGCCGTACCGGGGGCGGTGCACCAGGCAGATCTCGACGCCGCCGGTGGCCGGACGCCAGACGACCCCGCCCGCCGCCCGGATCCGCACCGGCTCGTCGTCCGTCATCCGCTCACCGTATGCCCGCTCCGAGCGGGCCGTGGTCCGGTCAGCCCGCCCTCCCGCCGACCCGGTGCAGGAGCAGGTCCTGCAGGTGGGTCAGCGGCGTGTCGCCGGTGCCGGTACGCCGCTGCCAGGCGCCGTCCGGGGCCAGCTCGAAGGCGTCCACCTCCGGGCTGAACGCCGCCGTCAGCACGTGGTCCAGCTCGGCCCGGGCCACCGGGTCGCTCACCTGCACCAGCGCCTCGACCCGGCGGTCCAGGTTGCGGTGCATGAGGTCGGCCGAGCCCATCCAGAACTCCGCGTCGCCGTTGTTGCCGAACCGGAAGATGCGGGAGTGCTCCAGGAACCGGCCGAGGATCGAGCGGACCCGGATGTTCTCCGACAGCCCGGGTACGCCCGGCCGCAGCGTGCACATGCCCCGGATCAGCAGGTCCACGTGCACCCCGGCCCGGGACGCCCGGTAGAGCGCGTCGGTGATCTCCTCGTCGACAAGCGCGTTCACCTTGAACTGCACGAGCCCCGGCATGCCCAGCCGGACGTGCTCGATCTCCCGCTCGATCCGCTCGACGAGGCCGCTGCGGATGCCCTGCGGGGCCACCAGCAGCCGCCGGTACGCGGTCTGCCGGCTGTAGCCGGTGAGCACGTTGAACAGGTCGGTGAGGTCGGCGCCGATCTCCGGGTCGGCGGTGAGCATGCCGAAGTCCTCGTAGAGCCGGGCGGTCTTCGGGTGGTAGTTGCCGGTGCCGATGTGGCAGTAGCGGCGGATCTGGTTGCCCTCCTGGCGGACGACCAGCGCGGTCTTGCAGTGCGTCTTCAGGCCGACCAGCCCGTAGACCACGTGGCAGCCGGCCCGCTCCAGGGTGCGCGCCCAGCCGATGTTGGCCACCTCGTCGAAGCGCGCCTTCAGCTCGACGAGCACCACCACCTGCTTGCCGGCGGCGGCCGCGTCGACCAGCGCGTCGACGATGGGGGAGTCGCCGCTGGTGCGGTACAGGGTCTGCTTGATGGCCAGCACGTTCGGGTCGGCGGCGGCCTGCTCGACGAAGCGCTGCACGCTTGTCGCGAACGAGTGGTACGGGTGATGCACCAGCACGTCGCCGTCCCGCAGGGTGGCGAAGACGCTGCGCGGCACCTCGCCCTCGGCGAGCCGGGGGTGGGTGGCCGGCACGAACGGCGGGTCCTTGAGGTCCGGTCGGTCGGCCTCGCCGTAGACCTGCCAGAGCGCGGAGAGGTCGAGCAGGCCGCGGACCCGGAGCACGTCCTGGCTGTCCATGTCGAGCTCGCGGACGAGCAGCTCCAGCATGTGGTCGGAGATGGAGGCGGCCACCTCCAGGCGCACCGGCGGGCCGAACCGGCGCCGCGCCAGCTCCCGTTCCAGGGCCTGGAGCAGGTCCTCGTCGCGGTCCTCGTCCACCTCCACCTCGGCGTTGCGGGTCACCCGGAACAGGTGGCACTCGACCACCTGCATGCCGGAGAACAGCTGCCCGAGGTGCACCGAGATGAGGTCCTCGACCGGCAGGAAACGCACTCCCGGCTGGTCCCGCGCCACCCGGACGAACCGGGGCACGTTGTTGGGCACCTTCACCCGGGCGAACAGCTCGGAGCCGCCGTCCGGGTCGCGCACCGACACGGCCAGGTTCAGGGACCGGCCGGAGATGTAGGGGAACGGGTGCGCCGGGTCCACCGCGAGCGGGGTGAGCACCGGGAAGATGTGCTCCCGGAACCAGGTGCGCAGCCGCTCCCGCTCGCCGTCGTCGAGGTCGCTCCAGCGCAGGATCCGGATGTCCTCGGCGGCCAGCTTCGGCAGCACGTCGTCGACGAAGCAGGCGGCGTGCCGGGAGACCAGGTCGGCGGCCTTCTCGGCGATCAGCTCCAGCTGGGTCCGCAGCGGCATCCGGTCGCCGCCGCGCACCGGCAGGCCGGCGGAGAGCCGCCGCTTCAGCCCGGCCACCCGCACCATGTAGAACTCGTCCAGGTTGCTGCCGAAGATGGCCAGGAACTTGGCCCGCTCCAGCAGCGGCGTGCGGGGGTCCTCGGCGAGCGCCAGCACCCGGGCGTTGAAGTCGAGCCAGGAGAGCTCCCGGTTGAAGAACCGGTCCTCCGGCAGCGGCCGGGCCGCCGGCGGCTCGTCCAGCGGGCCCGGCCCCTCGACCGGGTCGAGGGACTCCTCCAGCCCGGCGGAGGCCGCCGCCGCGGGCTCGGGGCTGACGCTCTCTTCGGGCGGGCGGACGCGGCGGAACCGGCCGTCGCCGCCGCGGGTCGACGCGCCGTTGCGGGGCGTGTCGGGGTCGACGAGGTTACGGGGACCGTCGGGGCGCTCGCGAGGGGTGCTCACCACCTCATGATTCCCCGACAAGGGTGAACGGAAAATGAACTCGGGGCAGGTTGGTCACGCCATCGTCGGCAACGTCACCCGGACGACCTCGCCGGCGGCGTCCCGCTCGATGCGGACGCGCTGCCCGAGCCGGAGCAGCCGCAGCCCGGAGGCGTCGAACGCGCGGGCCGGGAAGGCCAGCTCGGTGCCGTCGTCGAGGAGCAGCACGCCGCTGCGGGTCGACGCGTCGTAGGTGGCCACCGTGCCCTGCATGCCAGCACCGTACCCGACGTCCTTGCCGGCCCGGGCCAGCAGCGCGGCGGTGCGCGGGCCGGCGCCGAGCCGGGCGGCGGCGGCCAGATCGGCCGGGGTGTCCACGTCCCGCCGTAGGGTGGGCCAGCCGCCGGGCAGCGGCAGCGCCCCGCTCGCCGCGTGCGCCGCCGCCGAGCCGGGCCCGAAGCGGGGCGCCAGGGGCACCCCGGGCGGCGCGGCGAGCAGCACGGTGCCGCTGCCGGGGGCGTCGGCCACGAACCCGCGTACCCCGTCGGTGGGGGCGGCCCGCAGCGCCCCGTCCAGGTCGGCCGGGCGCAGCGCCGGCAGGTCGGCGGTGAGGCCGGCCACCGCGGCGCCCGGGCCGGCCACCGCCGCCCCGTGCCGGAAGGCCGCGTTCAGCCCGGCCGCCGGATCCGGCACGACCGCCGCGCCGGCCGCCGTCGCCTCCGCCGCCACCCGCGGGTCGTCGGTCACCACCAGCACCCCGGCGACCGCCGGGCAGGCCACCACCGCCCGGACCGTGTCGGCCGCCAGGGCCAGCGCCAGCTCCTCGTGGGGTACGCCGGGCAGCGCGCCCCGCAGGCGGCTCTTCGCCACTGCGAGGCGCTTCACCGGCACCACCACGGTCCAGGTCGGCTCAGGCACGTGACAATCCTGCCAGCCGGGCAGCGGTACCCTCACTGGCCGGACCCGGAGCGAGCAGGCATGATTTCGTGCCGGGGCGTGCGCGCGTGGGGCGGAACGAGGAGGCAGGGTGGCACGGCGGAGGCTGGGATTCTGGCCACGGTTCGCCGTGGTGCTGGTGAAGCCGGTGTTGACCGTGTGGACGCGCCGCACCTGGCGGGGCATGGAGCACCTGGGCGGCGACGGCGGCATCATCATCGTGCCCAACCACATCTCGCACGCGGACCCGCTGGTGTGCGCGCACTTCATCCACGACGCCGGGCGCTGGCCGCAGTTCCTCGGCAAGGCGAGCGTGTTCCGGGTGCCGGTGATCGGCTGGATCCTGCACCGGTGCCGGCAGATCCCGGTCGAGCGCGGCAGCATCGAGGCGGCCCGGTCGCTGGACAAGCTGGTCGCCGCGGTGCACGCGGGCGGTGCCGTGGTGATCTACCCGGAGGGGACCACGACCCGCGAGCCGGACCTGTGGCCGATGAAGGGCAAGACCGGCGCGGCCCGGCTGGCGCTGGCCACCGGAGCCCCGGTGATCCCGCTCGCCATGATCGGCCCGGAGAAGATGTTCGACCCGCGGACCGCCCGCGTGGGGCTGCGCCCGCGTACCCCGGTGACGGTGGTCGCCGGGCCGCCGATCGACCTGAGCCGGTGGGCGGGCGCCACGCCGACCCGGGCGATCCTGGAGGAGATGACGGACACGATCATGCTGCGGATCCGGGACCTGGTCGCCGAGATCCGCGGCGGGACACCACCACCGCTGTGGGAGCGGCCGGCCGGGACGCGTACGCCCGAGGTGACCGAGTGAGCGGGCACGTCGCGGTGCTGGGGGCGGGCTCGTGGGGCACCGCGTTCGCCAAGATCCTCGCCGACGCCGGCCGGGACGTGACCATCCTGGCCCGGCGGGCCTCGGTGGCCGAGGCGATCCGGACCGGGCGCCACAACCCGGAGTACCTGCCGGACGTGCGGCTGCCCCACCGGGTCACCGCGACCGGCGACGCCGAGGAGGCGATCGCCGGCGCCGAGGTGGTGGTGCTCTCCGTGCCGTCGCAGACGCTGCGCGGCAACCTCGCCGACTGGACCCCGCACCTGGACGCGGACGCCACGCTGGTCTCCCTCATGAAGGGCATCGAGCTGGGCACCACCAAGCGGATGAGCCAGGTGATCATGGAGACCGCCGGGGTGCCGGCCGACCGGGTGGTGGTCGTCTCCGGGCCGAACCTGGCCCCGGAGATCGCCGCCGAGCAGCCGGCCGCGACCGTGGTCGCCGGGACCGACAGCCGCCGGACCGCCCTGGTGCAGTCGTCGATCCGCACGCCGTACTTCCGCCCGTACACCAACGACGACGTGATCGGCTGCGAGCTGGGCGGGGCCGTGAAGAACGTGATCGCCCTGTCGTACGGCATCGCCACCGCGATGGGCTTCGGCGACAACACCCGCGCCATGCTGATGACCCGCGGCCTGGCCGAGACCGCCCGGCTGGGCGTGGCGCTGGGCGCCGACCCGATCACGTTCGCCGGGCTGGCCGGCATGGGCGACCTGGTCGCCTCCTGCTCGTCGCCACTGGCCCGCAACCGCACCTTCGGCGAGCACCTGGGCCGGGGGGAGACCCTGGAGCAGGCCCAGGCGGCCACCCGGCAGACCGCCGAGGGCGTGAAGAGCTGCCTGGCCATCCGGGACCTGGCACGGGCGCACGGGGTGGAGATGCCGATCACCGAGCAGGTCGAGCGGATCTGCCACGAGGGGATGGATCCGCGGCTCGCCGTGGACGCCCTCATGAGCCGGACCGCGAAGCCCGAGTCGTACGAGTGAGGCGGCGATGACCGAGTGGGGTGACGGCACGCGCAGCGTGCACGCGGGCCTGCCCGCGCCGGAACCGGGCCAGCCGTTCCTGCCGGGGCCGGTGTTCGCCGCGCCGTACCACCTCGACCCGTGGCGGGGGCCGGAGGCGACCCCCAACGGGTACGGGCGGCCGGACAACCCCACCCGGCGGCTGCTGGAGGCGGCCGTCGGCGAGCTGGAGGGCGGCGACTGCCGGGTCTTCGCCAGCGGCCAGGCGGCCATCACCGGGCTGCTGCTGGCCGTCCTGCGCCCCGGGGACACCGTGCTGCTCCCCGCCGACGGCTACTTCCCGGTGCGCGCCTTCGCCACCGCCACCCTGGAGAGCATCGGGGTACGCGTCGTCTTCGTGCCGACCGCCGGGCCGTACCCGTCGTTCGAGGGTGTCCGGCTGGTGCTGCTGGAGACCCCGGCGAACCCCGGCCTGGACGTGGCCGACGTGCCGGCGCTGGCCGCCGCGGCGCACGCCGCCGGGGCCCTGGTCGCGGTCGACAACACCACCGCCACCCCGCTCGGGCAGCGCCCGCTGGAGCTCGGCGCCGACGTGGTGGTGGCCTCCGGCACCAAGGCCCTCACCGGCCACTCCGACCTGCTGCTCGGCTACGTGGCGACCCGTTCCCCCGAGCTGCTCGACGCGGTGACCGCCTGGCGGACCACCACGGGCGGGGTGCCCGGGGCGTTCGACTGCTGGCTGGCGCACCGCTCACTGGCGACCGTAGACCTGCGGTTGGCCCGGCAGACCGCCAACGCCGGGGCGCTGGCCCGGCTGCTCGCCGGCCGTGGCGACGTGACCGGCCTGCGCTGGCCCGGGCTGCCGGCCGACCCGGCGTACCCGGTGGCCTCGGTCCAGATGCGACGGATCCCCGGCGTGGTCTCCTTCGACCTGGGCGACGCCGACCGGGTGGCGCGCTTCCTCGACGCGTCCCGCCTGGTGTCCGCCGCCACCTCGTTCGGCGGGCTGCACACCACGGCCGACCGCCGGGCCCAGTGGGGGGACGACACCGCGCCCGGCTTCGTCCGGCTCTCCTGCGGCATCGAGGACGGCGCCGACCTGGTGGCCGACGTGACGGCCGCGCTCGACGCGTCCTGACGCGTGCCGGCCGGCTCCGCTAAGGTGACGGACAGCAGCGGCCCGCGCGGGCCCCGACCGGAGGAGGTGAGACCGATCCACCAGCAGAGGACCGGCGCTCCCTCCGAGTCCGCGTCGCCCCAGGGTTAGGGCGACGCCGGGAGCGCCGACGAGCGTTCCCGAAAGGCCTGCCATGCCACCCACCCTGTTCTCTCCCGACCGTCCCGCCCTCGTCCGCCGGCTGCGCGCCGCCGGCTGCGTCTTCGCCGAGGACGAGGCGGAACTGCTGATCGCCGCCGCCGGGTCGGCCGAGGCGCTGACCGACCTGGTCGACCGCCGGGTCGCCGGACTGCCGCTGGAGCACCTGCTCGGCTGGGCCGAGTTCTGCGGCCTGCGGGTCGCCGTCGACCCTGGGGTGTTCGTACCCCGCGGGCGGACCGCCCTGCTGGTCGCCGCCGCCGCGGCGGTGGCCGGACCGGCGCCCGCCGTGCTCGACCTCTGCTGCGGCTCCGGGGCCGCCGCGCTGGTGCTGCACGGCCGGGTGGCGCCCCGCTGGCTGGCCGCCGCCGACGTCGACCCGGCCGCGGTGACCTGCGCCCGGCGCAACCTGGCCCCGCTGGGCGTACCGGTCTACCAGGGCGACCTGTTCGCCCCGGTGCCGGTGCGGTGGCGGGGGCGGCTGGACCTGGTGGTGGCGAACGCACCGTACGTGCCGAGCGGCGCCGTGGCCATGCTGCCGGCGGAGGCGCGGCTGCACGAGGCCCCGGTTGCGCTGGACGGCGGCGCGGACGGGCTGGCCGTGCTGCGCCGGGTGGCCGCCGGCGCGGCCGAGTGGCTGGCCCCCGGCGGGCACCTGGCGGTGGAGGTGAGCGCCGGCCAGGCCGGGACGCTCTGCGGGATCATGGCCGACGCCGGCCTCGACCCGTCCGTGGTGCACGACGACGACCTGGAGGCCACCGCCGTCACCGCCCGCCGTCCCGGGTGAGACGTCGCCCGACCCCGCCCCGCGCGGAGACCGGGCGGGCGGGGTGGCGCGACCGTGGCGGGACGCCCCGGCGCGAACTAGCCTCGGGTCAGACTCGGCGGGAGGCGGTGGCGGTGGGCAGCGCGGGTGTGCCGGTGGTGGTGGGGCTGGACAACGGCGGCACGAGCAACAACGCCACCGTGCTGACGGTCGACGGCCGGTTCCTGGTGGACGGGCTGGTGGAGATCCCGAGCGAGGTCCAGGCCGGCCCGGACCCCGCGATCGAGGCCCTCGCCCGGGCGCTCGACGGCGTGCTGGCGCTGACCGGCGTGCCCCGCGAGCTGGTCCGCGCGGTCGGGCTGGACACCCCCGGCCCGGCCAGCGCCACCGGGGTGATCTCCTCGCGCGGCTCGACCAACTTCTCCCAGCCGGCGTGGCGCGGCTACGACGTGCGCGGCGCGCTGGAGCACCGGCTCGGCCTGCCGGTGGTCTACGCCAACGACGGCAACGCGGCGGCCCTCTACGCGCACCACGTGCACTTCGGCGCGGACGCGATGGCCCGTTCCTCGGTCGCCGCGATCGTCGGCACCGGGCTCGGCGGCGGTGTGGTGGAGAGCGGCCGGGTGGTCGGCGGGGCGGCCGGCATGGCCGGCGAGTTCGGGCACGTGCACATCCCCCTCGACGGGCTGCTCGGGCCGGGCCAGCCGGTGCCGGTCTGCGCCTGCGGCTTCGCCGGCGACGCGGAGAGCGTCGCCTCGCTCACCGCCATCGCGAACCACCTGCTGCCCTACTGGCTGGGCCGGTTCCCGGGGCACCCGCTGGCTCAGGAGGAGCCGGGTCGGGCGGCGAGGCTGGTCCGCGGCTACGGCGAGCGGGGCGACGCGCTGGCCCGCGAGGTCTTCACGCAGCAGGCCATGGCGCTGGGCCGGCTCTTCACCATCGCGGCCAACTTCACCGACCCGCACGCGTACTTCGTGGGTGGTGGGGTGGTGGAGGCGGCGCCGGAGTTCCGCGACTGGTTCCTGGCCACCGTGCGGGAGCACACCGTGCTCCGCGCCGAGCAGCGCGCGGTGGCCACCTTCGCGCTGGTGCCCGACCGGGACATGGCCGGTGCGCGCGGGGTGGCCATCGCGGCGCTGGAGGCGGTCCGCGGCGGGGCCGCCGCCGGTCCGCTGGTCGCCGGCTGAGCCGCGCAGTCGCCGGCCCGAGGCCCGTGCCGCGGCGCCGCCGACCGGCGGATCAGGGGCGCGGTGGTGCGCCGGTGAAGGCCGCCCACGCGGCCGGCGGGAAGACCAGCACCGGGCCGGCCGGGTCCTTGGAGTCGCGGACCGCGACCGCCTCCGGCAGCGGCGCCATCTCGACGCACGCGCCCTCGTCGCCACTGTGGCTGCTCTTGCGCCAGCCGGTCGCCGGCGGGCGCGGGCTGTTCGTGCCGTTCATGCTCTCTACCTCTCGTTCAGCAGGCGGAGCAGCTCGTCCCGGCTGGCCGCCGGGCTCAGCGCCACGGTCCGCAGGTGCTCCATGATCTTGGTGCAGGTGCGCAGGTCGCCCGGACGGTCCAGCACCATCTGCCCGGCGACGGTCTCCACCGAGGCGATGATCGGATCCTCCGGATCGGCGAACTCCAGAATGTGCAGCGACCCCCGCGTCCCCCGGTGGTATCCGGCGGAGAGGGGGATCACCTGCACCGTGATGTTGGGTAGTTCGGCCATCTTCAGCAGGTGCTGGAGCTGGCCTCCCATCACGGTGCGGTCGCCGACCGGCCGCAGCAGCGCCCCCTCGTCGATGATGGCGTCGAGGATCGGCGGATCGTCACCCATGAGCCGTTGCTGGCGGTCGAGCCGCAGCTTGACCCGCTGCTCCACCTGCTCGTCGCTGAGGGTGTGCGGGCCGCCGCGCATCACCCCACGGATGTAGTCGGCGGTCTGGAGCAGGCCCGGTACCACCGACGGCTCGAAGTTGGCGATGCCGGTGGCCTCCGCCTCCAGGGCGATGAAGTCGATGGTCCGCCGGTCGAGCAGGTACGAGTAGGAGACCCACCAGCCGGGCTTGCGGGCGTCCTTGGCGAGCTGCACGGCCCCGGCGATCTCGTCGGGCCCCACCCCGTAGAGGGTGAGCAGCGCCCGCACGGTGGCCGGGTTGACCAGTGTCTGCGCGTTCTCGTAGCGGGACAGGGTGCTGCGGGTGCTGTTGATCTCGTCGGCGGCGGCCTCCAGGGTGAGGCCGGCGGCCTCCCGGTGGGTCCGCAGGGCGATGCCGAGCCGTCGGGCCCGGGCGGTCTTCGGCGCCATGCATCGATGGTCGCACATCAACGGGAGCTTGGGCATGAGAGAAATCCGATGAGAGTTGCATTCACGCGTGCACACCTGTCAATCTGTGACGGCGTCCTCACCGCCGGTTGTCGTGGCGACGGTGGTGGTGAGCGACCGGAGGGGATGGGGCGCGCGGTGATCGGGTTTTACTCCCCCACGACCCGATCGCCGCGTGCCCGTACCGGACGCCAGACGGGGAGGGATCGCGATGACGGTGACGGCCTGCCACCCCGCCGACGGGGGTGGGCGGCGATGACCCGCTTCCTCGTGGTCCTCACCGACGTGCGCCCCCTCGACGGCATCTGGCGCAACGAGCGGACCAGCCCCGAGCGGCGCCGGCAGGTCGTCGGCGCGACCACCCGCGAGGCGGCGGACCGGATCGCCGGCGCCTTCATGGCGCTGGGCATGGTCCGCGCCGGCCGGCAGCGGGTGAAGGTCATCGCGGTCGGCCGCCGGCGGACCGCGGACCAGTGAGCTGAACCGGGCCCGCCCCCGGGACGCGGTGACGGGGGCGGGGAGCCGGGCGGTCGGTGGCAGGTCCCGCCACCGGCCGCCCGGGCACACCGCCTCCGGCACGCCTCGACCGCACGCATCCGGTTACTCCCCGTATATGCTCTGCTGACCGGTTGCCGTCCGCTGCGTCGTCTCCCCGGGTATCCACCACCGACGCTCGCCACGCACAGTAAGGTCAAGCGGGTGAGCGCCCCCGGCGAGCACGGCAGCCGCAGTCGTGGACGAAGAGGTGACCCGGAGTGACCACCCCAGGCAAGACCCGCGTGGCGATCGTCTTCGGCGGCCGCAGCCCGGAGCACGGCATCTCCTGCGTGAGCGCCGGCAGCGTGCTGGCCGCCCTCGACCCGGACGAGTTCGAGGTCGTGCCGGTCGGCATCACCCGGCAGGGCCAGTGGGTGCTGGCCAGCGGCGACCCCGCCCAGCTCGCCATCGCCGACCGCAAGCTCCCCGAGATCACCGCCGGCTCCGGCGCCGAGCTGGTGCTGCGCGCCGACCCGGCCGTGGGCGGCCTCCTGGTGCTCGACCCGGCCCAGGGCCCCGTGGCGCTGGCCGACGTGGACGTGGTCTTCCCGGTGCTGCACGGCGCCTACGGCGAGGACGGCACCATCCAGGGCATGCTGGAGATGGCCGACATCCCCTACGTCGGCGCGAACGTGTTCGCCTCGGCCGCCGCCATGGACAAGGAGTTCACCAAGAAGCTCTGCGCCGCCGAGGGCATCCCGGTCGGCCCGTACGTGGTGCTGCGCGCCGGGATGACGCTGACCGAGGAGGACAAGGAGCGCCTCGGGCTGCCGGTCTTCGTGAAGCCCTCCCGCGCCGGCTCCTCGTTCGGCATCACGAAGGTCGACGACTGGGCGCAGCTCGACGCGGCGGTCGCCACCGCCCGCGAGATCGACACCAAGGTGCTCGTCGAGGGCGCGATCGTGGGCCGGGAGATCGAGTGCGGCGTGCTGGAGGGCGAGGCCGGCGGCGCCCCGGAGGCGTCGGTGCTGGCCGAGGTGCGGGTGGTCTCCGGCCACGACTGGTACGACTTCGAGGCCAAGTACATCGACGACGCCTGCGAGTACGACATCCCGGCGAACCTGCCCGACCAGGTGACCCGGCAGGTGCGCGAGTACGCCACCCGCGCGTTCACCGCGCTGGACTGCTCCGGACTGGCCCGGGCCGACTTCTTCGTCACCCCGGAGCTGGACGTCTACCTCAACGAGATCAACACGATGCCGGGCTTCACCCCGACCTCGATGTTCCCCCGGATGTGGGCGGCCAGCGGCCTGGAGTATCCGAAGCTGGTCAACCGGCTCATCCGCACGGCCCTGCGCCGCGCCGGCCGCTGACGCCCCCGGCGTCGCGACCGGCCGGCGACGGTCAGGCGGAGCAGCCGGACGGGGCCGTCTTCGCGGCGGGCACCGAGGCGACCACCGCGTCGGCGATCGGCGTGACCCACTGGAGCGGCTGCTCGTACTGCTTCGGGACCCGCACCCGCACCGGGGTCTCCCGGTCGACGGTGGTCAGCACGGTGGCGTCCGCCTCCTGCACGGCGTGCCAGCAGACCTTGTTGACCGACCAGACCTCGTCGGTGGGCTGCACGATCGGCGGCGTGCCGCCGCAGGCCACGGTGAGCGCCGGGTCGCCGTACGCGGCGTTCTGCTCGGGGCCGGCCGTGACCGGTCGCTGCGCCAGGTCGCGGACGGTCGCCGGGAGCTGCGACACCAGGGCGCGGCACACCGTGGCCGGGCGCTCGGCCAGGGCGGGGGCCGGCAGCTCGACCGGCGTGGTCGACTGGGGCCGGGCGGCGCTCGCCGACGGGCTCGGCGCAGCGGTCGGGGAGTCCGGGGCCAGCTTGGCGAAGGTGAACCCCGCCACCGCCAGGGTCACCGGTACCGCGACGAGGGTCGCCCAGAGCGCCGCGCTGCGGCTCGCCCGGTCGCGACGCGCCGGGCGGGACTCCTCGGCGGCCGGGGAGGACGTGATCTGTTCCACTTACAACCGCACCACCGAACACGTGAGGGTGCGGGTGATGCCGGGCACCATCTGCACCTTGCTGACGATGAGTTTGCCCAGCTCGTCGACGGTGTTCGCCTCGGTGAGGACGACCACGTCGTAGGGCCCGGTGACGGCGTCGACGCGTACCACGCCGGCAAGGTCCGCGATCAGACCGGCCACGTCACGCGCCCGACCGACCTCCGTCTGGATGAGGATGTACGCCTGTACCACGACTCGACCTCCGTCCGTCGCCGCCTGGGGCGGCCCGAAGGGTGAAACTACCCTACGGAGCGGCCCTGATCTGTCTCGGTCGTCGGCGCGACGCGGTGAGCGAGCACACGTCGGGGCCGTGGTGGCGGGACTGGGAAGCGTCGAGAGCGCGACGAGGGGACGGCATGACGGTCGCGGGTGTCGGTGAGTTCGGGCTGATCGACCGGGTGACGGCCCGGTTGGCCCAGGGGGAGAGCGTCCTGCTCGGCCCCGGCGACGACGGGGCGGTGGTGGCGGCGCCGGACCGGCGGGTGGTCGCCTCCACCGACGTGCTGGTCGAGGGGCGGCACTTCCGCCGGGACTGGTCGGGGGCCCGGGACGTGGGCCGCCGGGCGGCGGCGGCCAACCTGGCCGACATCGCGGCCATGGGGGCCACCCCGACCGCGCTGCTGGTCGCCCTCTGCATGCCGGCCGACCTCGACCCGGCCTGGGCCGAGGAGCTGGCCGACGGGCTGGGCGCCGAAGCGGCCCTGGTGGGCGCGAGCGTGGTCGGCGGGGACATGTCCGCCAGCCCGACGCTGACCGTCGCGGTGACCGCCCTCGGTGACCTGGGTGGCCGGCCGCCGGTGGTGCGCTCCGGCGCCCGCCCGGGTGACGTGGTGGCGCTCGCGGGGCGCACCGGCTGGGCGGCGGCCGGCTACACGGTGCTGTCCCGGGGCTTCCGCACGCCGCGGCTGCTGGTCGAGGCGTTCCGCCGGCCCGAGGTCCCGTACGCGGCCGGCCCCGACGCCGCCCGGCACGGCGCCACCGCCATGATCGACGTGTCGGACGGGCTGCTGGCCGACCTGGGGCACGTGGCGAAGGCCAGCGGGGTGGCCGTCGACCTGACCCGGGAGGCGTTCGAGGTGCCCCGGCAGATGCGCGACGCGGCGCAGGCGCTCGGCGTCGACCCGTACTCCTGGATCCTCGGCGGGGGCGACGACCACGCCCTGGCCGCGACCTTCCCGGCGACGGCGACGCTGCCGGAGGGCTGGCGGCCGGTCGGGCGGGTGACCGAGGGCGCCGGGGTGACCGTGGACGGCGCGCCGTACGCGGGCCCTGCCGGCTGGGACCACTTCCGCCGCACGGGGTGATCTGCGTCCGATGCGGGTGAACGGGCTCCGGGCGGGCCCGATCCCGGTCGTACCCTGCATGTCGTGAGCGAGATCGAGATCCGGGCGCGGCGCTTCGACGCGCCCGAGTCGCAGGCGTTGATCCGGGCGGCCCTGGCCGACCTCGGCCAGCGGTACGGCGGCAACGGCGACGACACGCCGGTCGACGCGGCCGAGTTCGAGCCGCCCGCCGGCGCCTTCCTGGTCGCCTACCTCGACGGTGAGCCGGTGGGCTGCGGGGGCTGGCGCAGCCACGGCGACGACACGGCCGAGCTGAAGCGGATGTACACGGCGCCGGCCGCCCGGGGCCGGGGCGTGGCCCGCGCGGTGCTCGCGGCCGTCGAGCGGTCCGCCCTCGACCACGGCCGCAAGCGGATGATCCTGGAGTGCGGCGACAAGCAGCCCGAGGCGATCGCCATGTACACCTCGGCCGGCTACGAGCGGATCCCGAACTTCGGCTTCTACCGGGACGCCCCGGGCTGCCTCTCCTACGGCCGCACCCTCTGACCGTCAGCCGACGGTGATCCGGATCTCGTCGGCGGCCCTGCGGGCGGCGCCCTCCGCCTCGGTGGGGGTGGCGCCCCAGGCCAGCAGGTGCCCGCTGCGGTGCGCCGAGGAGAGCAGCTCGGGCACGTGGTCCCCGACCTTCGCCTCGATCTGCAGGTCGAGCACCCCCGGCACCCGCAGGGCGGCCCGCCGGCCGTCCACCGCGGTGACCCGGCCGGGCGGGGCGACCAGGAACTCGACGGCCGCCGCGCCGGTCGGCCGGGCCCGCAGCGCGGGCCGCTCGCCGCGCAGCACCCGCAGGTACGCCTCGATGAAGTCGGCCTCGTAGGCGATCGAGACCAGCGCGGTGATCATGTCGCCCGGCATCCGGGCGGCGCACTCGACAAGCGTCGGCACCCCGTCGACCATGATCCATTCGCTGTGCAGCATCCCGCTGCGGAAGCCGGCCGCCGCGGCGAGCCGGACCGCCGCGTCCCGCAGCGCCCCCTGCGCCGGCCCCGGCAACCCTGACGGCACGGTGTGCCCGGTCTCCACCGGGTACCGGCCGCCGGCGATCCGCTTGTCCGTGACGTTGGCGAAGATCGTCTCGCCCTCGGCGACCAGCAGCTCGACGCTGTGCTCCGAGCCGACCAGCAGCTCCTCCACCAGTACCCCGGTGGGCAGGCCACGCTCGACCGTCTCGGCCGGCTCCGGCGGGGCGGCGCTGGCCGCCCAGCGTCCGGCGATCTCCGCCGGGTCGGTGACCAGCTGCACGCCCAGGCTGCCGGAACGGCGGGTGGGCTTGAGCACGCACCGGCCGCCGTGCGCGCGGGCGAACTCCGCCGCCCGCGCCGGGTCCTCGACCAGCTCGTACGCCGGGTTGGCCAGGCCGGTGGCGTCGGCGAGCTGCCGCATCCGGTGCTTGTCGGAGAAGACGTCCGCGGCGGCCACCCCGGCGCCGGGCAGACCGAGCCGGTCGGCCAGCCGGGCCGCGGCGCCGACCGCGTACTCCAGGCCGGGCAGGACCAGCCGGGCGCCGGCGAGGCCGGGCTCCCGGGCGAGCAGGGCGTCGGCGTCGAACCCGGTCTGGTACTCGGCCGGCACCAGTCGGGCGACCATCGACAGGCCGGCGACGAAGCGGTCCAGGCCGCGGCGGCGGATCACATCCGGCTCCTCGACCAGGACCACGCTGCCGGCCGGCAGCTCCTGGTCGAACCAGCGCAGCGAGCCGAACGACCCGCCGATCACCACCAGCTGCTCCCGCCCCAGGTCCAGCTCCACGGGTCGTACCTCCCCACGCCTCACGCCGGAACGGACGGCCGGCGCAGCAGCACCCTAACCGGGCCGGCGCGGCCGGTCGCCGGACGGTCGGCGACCCGTCAGCGGGAGACCGTGGGCACGACGAAAGCCGGCGGACCCGAGGGGTCCGCCGGCATCCGGCGAAACTGTGCAGGCGGTGCTTACCGCGTCAGGCGCGGGCGACCTTGCCGGCCTTGATGCACGAGGTGCAGACCTGCAACTTCTTGGTGGTGCCGCCACCGGCCGGGGTGCGCACCGACTGGATGTTCGGGTTCCAGCGGCGGTTGGTCTTCTTCTTGGACCAGGGCACGTTGTGGCCGAAGCCCGGCCCCTTGCCACAGACGTCGCACACGCTAGCCACGGGATACTCCTGGGATTGAAACGTTCATGAGGTCGCCGCCAGGCGCAGCCCGGGCAACCTGGCCAGGTTACCCGATGACCGGCCCGGACGCCCAACCGGCCCGGTCGGGACCGGCCCAGCGTACCGGCGGGGACGGCCGGCGGGCGACGGGCCGGTCCCCGGGCCGTCCCGGACACGCCGGGCGGACGTGGCCGGCCCCGGCGGGTGTCGGTGCGCGCCAGTAGGCTTCCCGACGTGCTGGACACCCTCGACGCCGCCGCGGTGCGCCGCTGGTGCGCGAGCGGCCTGGCCGCCCTCCAGCGCCACCAGGGCGAGATCGACGAGCTCAACGTCTACCCGGTCCCCGACGGCGACACCGGCACCAACCTGGTGCTCACCCTCACCTCGGCGCAGCAGGCCCTCGCCATGGACCTGGAGACCCTTCCCGACGACGGGCACACCCCGCACGGCCACGCCCTGCGGCTGATGGCCCGGGGCGCGCTGCTCGGGGCGCGGGGCAACTCCGGGGTGATCGTCTCGCAGATCCTGCGCGGCTTCGCCGACGCGCTCTCCGCCGCGCCGGCGGTCCGCGGCCGGCAGCTCGCCGCCGCGCTGGCCGACGCCACCACCGCCGCCTACGCCGCGGTCGCCCATCCGGTCGAGGGCACCCTGCTCAGCGTGGTCGCCGCCGCCGCCCGCGCGGCCGAGCGGGCGGACACCGACGACCTGTGCGCGGTGGCCCGGGCGGCGGCCGGCGAGGCGGCCCGCGCGCTGGCGCGCACCCCCGAGCAGCTGCCCGCGCTCGCCCGGGCCGGCGTGGTCGACGCCGGCGGGCGCGGCCTCTGCCTGCTGCTCGACGCGCTGGTCGAGGTGGTCACCGGGGAGAGCCCGCGCCAGCCGGCGCCCGCGCCGCCCGCGGCCCGCGCGCCCGCCACCGCCGTCCGGGAGACCGGCTCCCCGGCGTACGACTACGAGGTGCAGTACCTGCTCGACGCCACCGACGAGGCGGTGACCCGGCTGCGCGGCGAACTGGACGCGCTCGGCGACTCCCTGGTGATCGTCGGCGACCGCGGCACGTGGAACGTGCACGTGCACGTCAACGACGTCGGGGCGGCCGTCGAGGCCGGCGTGGTGGCCGGCCGGCCGCACCGGATCACGGTGACCCGGTTCGCCGACCAGGCGGCCCCGGCGCCGACTCCTCCGGCGGCGCGGCCCGACGGCCGGGCCGCCGTGGTGGTCGCCACCGGCGCCGGCATCGCCGAGCTGTTCGGCGCCGAGGGCGCCACCGTGGTGCCGGCCAACCCGTCCACCGGCGAGCTGCTCGACGCCATCCGGGCCACCCGCGCCGCCCGGGTGGTGGTGCTGCCCAACGACCCCAACACCCAGTCGGTGGCGAGCGCCGCCGCCCGGGAGGCGCACGGGCTCGGGGTGAAGGTGAGCGTGGTGCCCACCCGGTCCCCGGTGCAGGCCCTCGCCGCCCTCGCCGTGCGGGACCCGAAGCGGCGCTTCGAGGACGACGTCATCGCCATGGCCGAGGCCGCCGGCGCCTGCCGCTACGCCGAGGTCTGCCACGCGAGCAGAGAGGCGCTCACCGTGGCCGGGCCGTGCCGGCCGGGCGACGTGCTGGCGCTGGTCGAGGGCGAGGTGCACCTCATCGGCGCCGATCTCCTCGGCACCTGCACCGCCGTGGTCGACCGGATGCTCGGCGGTGGTGGCGAGCTGGTCACCCTGCTCTGCGGGGCGGACGCCCCGGCCGGGCTGGCCGACCGCGTACGCGAGCACGTCGAGCGGTCCTGGCCGTTCGTCGAGGTGCAGGCGTACGAGGGCGGGCAGCCGCACTATCCGCTCCTGCTGGGGGTCGAATGACGAGCGAACCGGCCACCGTGGACACGCCGCTCAAGAAGCTGGTCGGGGAGCGCACCGCCAAGGCCCTGGCGAGCCACCTCGACCTGCACACCGCCGGCGACCTGATCTACCACTTCCCCCGCCGCTACGACGAACGCGGCGAGCACACCGACATCCGCTCGCTGGATGTGGGGGAGCAGGTCACCGTGCTGGCGCAGGTGCAGCGCACCGCGGTCCGGCCGATGCGGCAGCGCCGGGGCAACCTGCTGGAGGTCACCGTCGGCGACGGCTCCGGCGGGGTGCTCACCTGCACCTTCTTCGGCAACCAGGCGTGGCGGGAGCGGGAGCTGCGCCCCGGCCGCTGGGGGCTGTTCGCCGGCAAGGTGACCGAGTTCCGGGGCAAGCGGCAGCTCAACGGCCCGGAATACGTGCTGCTCGGCGAGGGCGGCGACGGCGAGGCGGCGGCCAACGAGGAGGTCGAGGAGTTCGCCGGGGCGCTCATCCCGGTCTACCCGGCCGCGGCGGCCGTGCCGACCTGGGTGATCGCCCGCTGCGTGCGGGTGGTGCTGGACACCTTCACCCCGCCGGACGACCCGCTGCCCGCCACCGTGCGGGCCAGCCGCAACCTGGTCGGCATCGGCGCCGCGCTGCGCGAGATCCACCGGCCCACCAGCAAGGAGGAGCTCTACAGAGCGCGCCGCCGGCTCAAGTGGGACGAGGCGTTCGCCGTGCAGCTCACCCTGGTCCAGCGCAAGCACCGCGCCGCGGCGTGGCCCGCGAAGGCCCGGCCGGCGAAGGCCGGCGGGCTGCTCGACGCGTTCGACGCCCGGCTGCCGTACGAGCTGACGTCCGGCCAGCAGGCCGTCGGCCGGGAGATCGCCGCCGACCTGGCCACCGCGCACCCGATGCACCGGCTGCTGCAGGGCGAGGTGGGCTCCGGCAAGACCGTGGTCGCACTGCGGGCCATGCTGCAGGTGGTCGACGCCGGCGGGCAGGCCGCGCTGCTCGCCCCGACCGAGGTGCTGGCCGCCCAGCACCACCGGGGCATGCTGGACCTGCTCGGCCCGCTCGCCCGTGCCGGGGAGCTGGGCGCCGCCGACGACGCCACCCGGGTGGAGCTGGTCACCGGCTCGCTGGGCGCGGCCGCCCGCCGGCGGGCGCTCACCGAGGTGGCCGAGGGGCGCGCCGGCATCGTGCTCGGCACCCACGCCCTGCTCTACGAGGGGGTCGACTTCTCCGACCTGGGGCTCGTGGTGGTCGACGAGCAGCACCGGTTCGGCGTGGAGCAGCGGGACGCGCTGCGGGCCAAGGCCGACCAGCCGCCGCACGTGCTCGTCATGACGGCCACCCCGATCCCGCGCACGGTCGCCATGACCGTCTACGGCGACCTGGAGATCTCCACGCTGTCGCAGCTGCCGCAGGGCCGCTCGCCGATCGCCTCGCACGTGGTGCCGGCCGCCGAGAAGCCCGCCTTCCTCGACCGGGCCTGGCGCCGGCTGCGCGAGGAGGTCGCCAAGGGTCACCAGGCGTACGTGGTCTGCCCGCGGATCGGTGAGGGTCCGGCCTCGGACGAGGAGGCGCCGAGGGAGGACGACTCCGGCCGCCGGCCCCCGCTCGCCGTCACCGAGGTGGCCCCGCTGCTCGCCGAGGGGCCCCTGCACGGGCTGCGGATCGGGGTGCTGCACGGGCGGCTGCCGGCCGACGAGAAGGACTCGGTGATGCGCTCCTTCGCCGCCGGCGACCTGGACGTGCTGGTGGCGACCACGGTGGTCGAGGTGGGCGTCAACGTGCCCAACGCCACCGTGATGATCGTGCTGGACGCCGACCGGTTCGGCGTCTCCCAGCTGCACCAGCTGCGCGGCCGGGTGGGCCGCGGCTCGGCGGCCGGCCTCTGCCTGCTGGTCAGCGAGGCGATGGAGGGTTCCTCCGCCCGGGAACGGCTCGACGCGGTCGCCTCCACCACCGACGGGTTCAAGCTCGCCGAGCTGGACCTGGAGCAGCGCCGGGAGGGCGACGTGCTCGGCGCCACCCAGTCCGGCCGCCGGTCCCACCTGCGCCTGCTGTCGCTGCTGCGCGACACCGACCTGATCCGCGACGCGCGGGCCGAGGCGATCACCCTGGTCGAGGAGGACCCGGAGCTGGCCCGGCATCCGGCGCTGGCCGCCTCGGTGGCCGCCCTGGTCGACGAGGAGCGCGCCGAATACCTGGAGAAGGGCTGACCCCACCGGGCGGCCGTCCCGGCCTAGGCTCGTCGGATGCCGAAACCCTCTCTCGATCGCGGCGTGCTCCTGCTGGCGCGGGGCGACGACATCCTGATGTCCCGGGTCACCGGCGCGGCCGACGCGGACAGCGCGGCCCCCTGCACGCCCGCGACCCGGTTCCAGATCGCCTCGATCAGCAAGCAGATGGCGGCCGCCGCGGTGCTGCTCCTCGCCGAGCGGGGCGCGTTCCGCCTGGACGATCCGGTCAGCCGCTGGCTGCCCCGCCCGCCGTCGGCCTGGTCCGGGATCACCCTGCACCACCTGCTCACCCACACCTCCGGCCTGGGCCACTGGGAGGACTACCCGATGATCGACCTGGCGGCGCCCGCCGAGCCGGACGAGTTGCTGGGCGTCTTCGCCGGTGTGCCGCCGCTGTTCGCCCCCGGGGCCGGCTGGCACTACAGCAGCCCGGGCTTCGTCCTGCTGGCCCGGGCGGTCGAACAGGTGGCCGGTCGGCCGTACGCCGCGTTCCTCGCCGACGAGGTCTTCGCGCCGCTCGGCATGACGGGCAGCTTCGCCGGTTCCGGCGCGGGGCGGGACGACGTGGCGACGGGACACGAGGGCGGCAAGCCGGTGCCGTCCTGGGACCTGGAGACGGTGAGCATGGGCGCCGGTGACGTCTGGTGCACCGGGGCGGACCTGCTCACCTGGCTGGACGTGCCCCGCCGGGCCCGGTTGCTGGGGCCCGCCGCGGCGGCCGCGATGATCGCCCCGCACGCGCCGACCGGCCGCCCCGACGAGGCGTACGGCTACGGCTGGTTCGTCGGTTCGCTGGCCGGGGAACGGGCGGTGCACCACTCCGGGGACAACGGTGGCTACAAGGCGTTCGCCGGTTGGTTCCCCGACTCGGACCGGCGTCTCGTGGTGCTGACCAACCAGGCGGAGATCGATCCCGCGCTGCTGAAGGCGGAGCTGGAATGAGCCGAGGGCGCGCCGGCCGGGTGGTCGGCGCGCCCTCGGATCAGGCGTACGTCAGGCGGTGAAGCGGATCCGGCGACGGCGGGCGATCACGAACAGCACCGCACCGGCGGCGAGCAGCACGGCGGCGCCACCGGCGATGGCGCCCGCGGCCGGGCCGGTGACGGGCAGGCCGCCGCCCTGGCCGGAGCAGTCCTTCGGCTGGGTGTACGGGATGGTCTCGGAGTCGTCGACCACGTCGTACTTCACGGTGACCTTGAGGCCCTGGTAGGCGTCGAAGTCGGCCGACGCGGTCCGGCCCGGCTGAGAGACGAGCTTCTTGGTGACGCCCTTCTCGGTGGTCAGCGTGGCGGTGAAGGGGATGCCCTTCACCGGGTTCTCCACGATGAAGGTCATCGTGTCGCAGTCCTGGTCCAGCTTGAAGATCGGCTCGGCCGGCGCGGCGGGAGCGGACGGGCTCGGCGGGTTGGAGGCGGACGGCGACGGGGTGGGCTCCGGCGACCCGCTCGGCTCGGGCGTGGCGCTCGGTGACGGCGAGCTGGGCGACGGCGACGGGGTCTCCTCCGCCTCGCAGTTCCGGCTGGGCTGGGCCACGACGGTGCGCTCACCGTCGTGGGACTGCCGGCCCCGCTCCCAGTGCGCGCCGACGGTCAGCTCCAGCTTGGGGATGGCGCCCTGGAACGTGTAGGTCTGGCTCCCGGTGAGCGGCCCGTCGCCCTGCTTCTTCAGCTCCGCGCCGACGGCCAGCGCGCCGGTGACGGGGCCGGGCACGGTGGACTCCAGCTTGGTGATGCGGCCGGAGATGTCGGTCTCGCTGCTGATCACCGACCAGTTGACGGTGACCTTGCCGTCCCGGGTGGCGCAGTAGCTGCCCGAGGGCTCGGGGTGGTGGGCCGCGGCGGGGCCGGCGACGGTGGCCACGCCCGCGAGGCCGATCAGCGCGCCGGCGGTGAGGACGGCGGCACGCCGGAGGTGGAGACGGTTCACGCCTACTCCTGGTGAGGGGAGGATGGGGGGAATGCGGGCGGACGGACCTTAGCCACGCGTCCGCACGACAATCGGGCAGACCCTAGCGAGATCGACAGCGTGGGCGTTACCGCAACCCACGGGTCGTAAAGGGTCCGTTATAGATTTGAGATCATTGATGTACCGGCCGTGACGAGCCGTGGCCGCGGGGTGGTCCGCGCGCCCCGATCCGGACATCGCGTAGCGTCGGGGCATGCGGAGGGAGCGACGGTGACCCGGATCGTGGGCGGGACGCTCGGCGGCAGGCGGCTCGCCGCCCCACCCGGCGCCGGCACCCGGCCGACCTCCGACCGGGTCCGGGAGGCGCTGTTCAGCGCCGTGCAGGCCGAGCTCGACCTCGACGGGGCGCGCGTCGCCGACCTCTACGCCGGCTCCGGCGCGGTCGGCCTGGAGGCGCTGTCCCGGGGCGCCGCCCACGTGCTGCTCGTCGAGTCCGACGCCCGCGCCGCCCGGGTGATCCGGGAGAACGTGGCCGCGCTCCGGGCCGCGCCGGCCGCCCGCCTGGTCACCGGCCGGGTGGCGACCGTGCTCGCCGCCGGCCCGGACGGCGGGCCGTACGACCTGGTCTTCGCCGACCCGCCCTACGCCGTGCCCGACAGCGAGATCACCGCGATGCTGGCCGCGCTGGTCGGCGGCGGCTGGCTGGCCCCGGACGCCCTGGTGGTCGTCGAGCGGTCCAGCCGCACCGGACCGGTCGAGTGGGTGGACGGCGTCACTGGCGAGCGCAGCCGCCGCTACGGCGAGACCACCCTTTGGTACGGTCGCCGATCATGAGACGTGCGGTCTGTCCCGGCTCGTTCGACCCGGTCACCAACGGACACCTCGACATCATCGGCCGGGCGAGCCGGCTCTTCGACGAGGTGATCGTCGGCGTGCTGGTCAACCAGTCGAAGCAGGGACTGTTCACGGTCGAGGAGCGGATCGACATGCTCCGCGAGGTGACCTCCTCGTACGACAACGTGCGGGTCGAGTCGTTCCGCGGGCTGCTTGTCGACTTCTGCCGCGCCCAGCAGGCGAGTGTGCTGATCAAGGGCCTGCGCGCGGTCAGCGACTTCGACTACGAGCTCCAGATGGCCCAGATGAACATCGGCCTGGCCGGCGTGGAGACGCTCTTCATGCCGACCAACCCGCTCTACTCGTTCCTCTCCTCCAGCCTGGTCAAGGACGTCGCCAAGTGGGGCGGGGACATCTCCGCGCACGTCCCGGACGTGGTCCGCGAGGAGCTGGTGGCTCGGCTGCGCCGCTGACCGGCCGCGCCGGGCCCCGCGGGCGACGCGCCGGGCGGGGGCGGGTGGCGCGGCGGTGGCCGACGCGCGACATGATGTGTGCAGCGCCGAACCCGGGCGCAGGCCGCATCATGTAGGTCGGCCGACGAACGACAGGAGTGAGGTACCGGTGGACCCGCTCGATCGCATCGACGAACTGATCGCCATGGTGGAGCAGGCCCGCTCCGTGCCGATGTCGCGCAACAACTGCATGGTCGACCGGGGCGAGATGATCGCCGCCCTGGACGAGCTGCGCGTGGAGCTGCCCGCCGACCTCCGCCGGGCCGCCGCGCTGCTGGAGGAGCGGGACAAGATCATGGAGGCCGGCAAGCGCGAGGCCGACCGGATCATCAGCGAGGGTGAGGCGGAACACGCCCGCCTGGTCTCGGTGAACGAGATCACCGTCTCCGCCGAGCACGAGGGCGCCCGGATCATCGCCGAGGCCCGGGCCGAGGCGCAGCGCCTGCGCGACGAGGTCGACGACTACGTCGACACCGCGCTGGCCAACTTCGAGCAGTTCCTGACCCGGGCGCTCGCCTCGATAGAGCGCGGCCGGGACAAGATGCACGCGCTGCGGGAGATCGGCACCTTCGCTGGGGACGAGGCGGATCGCCCGCTACCCTTCTGAGCGGCACGCGGGCCGGCGGCCGACAGCCGGCAGCCGCGAGGGCCGGGCGGCGACGCCCCCGGTTAGGCGGTTCGCGGGTCGCCCAGGTAACCTTTTTTGTCGGCCTCTCACCGGCCGGAGTCTAACTATGCCCAAACACTCGCCAAGCCATCTCGACCCCAGGTCGCCGCTGGTCCTCGACACGAGGGAACTGCCGCGACGGCCTGGCGCGTTGCGTACGCATCGGCAAGTCGTGCCGGCACCGGCGGACCTCGGCGTGGAGTTGATCACCGTTCCGGAGGGCGCGGACCTCGACCTCGACCTGAGGTTGGAGTCGGTGTCCGAGGGCGTGCTCGTCTCCGGGACCGTCACCGGTCCCGTCAAGGGCGAGTGCGGGCGCTGCCTGCGCGAGATCGACGACACGGTGGCCGTGACGATCCAGGAGCTGTACGCGTACGAGAACAGCACCACGGACGACACGACCGACGAGGACGAGGTGGGCCGGATGCAGGGCGATCTGATCGACCTGGAGCCGGCGCTGCGGGATGCGGTGGTGCTCGCACTGCCGACCAACCCGCTCTGCCGGGAGGACTGCCCAGGGTTGTGCCCCGAGTGCGGGGTGCACTGGGACGAGCTGCCGGCCGACCACAGTCACCAGCAGGTCGACCCGCGTTGGGCGGGCCTGTCGCAACTGACCCGTACAGAGGAGTAAGAACCGTGGCCGTCCCCAAGCGCAAGATGTCGCGCAGCAACACCCGCGCCCGCCGGGCGAACTGGAAGGCCGCGGTTGTGGCGACCGTCGCCTGCCCGCAGTGCAAGTCGGCCAAGCTGCCGCACGCCGCCTGCTCCGTCTGCGGCACCTACAACGGCCGTCAGGTCCTCGAGGTCTGACCGCCGAGTGACGTCCCCGACCACCGGTCGGGTGACGCACGCACCAAGGCTCTCGCCCGGTGCCCCGGCTCCCGCCGCCGGCCGTTCCCCGGCCGGCGCGCCCGCGGAGCCGGGCACCGCGCGGATCGCCGTCGACCTCCTCGGCGGGGACGATGCTCCCGCCGTCGTGGTTGACGGCGCTCTGCGGGCCGTGCGTACGGACCCTGACCTGCACCTGCTGCTCGTCGGACCGACCGAGGTCGCCGACGGGCTGATCGGTGCGCTCGACTCGGAGCAGCGTGCCCGGGTCACCGTCCGCCCGGTGCGGACGGTCGTCGGCATGGCCGACCACCCCACCGCCGCGCGCGGGGAGAGCACCGTCCGCGCGGCCGTACACGCCGTCCGCGACGGGTTCGCCGACGCGCTCGTCTCCGCCGGTTCGACCGGCGCCACCGTCACCGCCGCCGCCCTCGGCCTCGGTCGCTGGACCGGCGTACGCCGGCCCGCCCTGGTGGCCACCCTGCCGGCCGTCGACGGACCGGTGGTGCTGCTCGACGTCGGCGGCACCCTGGAACCCGGACCCGCCACCCTGGCCCGGCACGCCGTGCTCGGCGCCGCCTACGCGGCCGTGGCGCACGGCGTCACCGCGCCCCGGGTCGGACTGCTCTCCGTCGGCACCGAGGCGGGCAAGGGCGACCGGCTCCGCCGCTCCGCCGCCCCCGCCCTCGCCGCCGTGCCGCTGCCCTGCGGCGCCCGCTACGTCGGCCTGGTCGAGGGCTACGACGTCTCCCTGGGCACCCGTGCCGACGTGGTGGTGACCGACGGTTTCACCGGCAACGTGCTGCTCAAGGCCATCGAGGGCGCGTACGCGATGGCCGGTGGGCCCCCGGCGAGCGGCGGCGCTCCCCGCGCGGCGGCCCTGCTCGGGGTGGCCGGCACCGTGGTGGTCTGCCACGGCGCGGCCCGGCCCGACGACGTCGCCTCCGGCATCGCCCTGGCCGCCCACCTGTGGCGCCGGGGCGCCACCCACACGGTCTCGACCCTGCTCGACGCTGTCCCGCACGATCCCGCACCTGACCGCAACGACACCGAGGTAGCACCATGACCAACGACAAGCGGCGGCGTGCTCCCGTCGGCCACCTGGAGGCGGCCTTCGGGGTGTCGCTCGACCCGGAACTGCTGGAGCGCGCGCTGACCCACCGCTCGTACGCGTACGAGAACGGTGGCCTGCCCACCAACGAGCGGCTGGAGTTCCTCGGCGACTCGGTCCTCGGCGTGGTGATCACCACGGCGCTCTTCCACAACCACCCCGACCTGCCCGAGGGGCAGCTCGCCAAGCTGCGGGCCAGCGTGGTCAACATGCGCGCCCTCGCCGACGTGGCGCGCGGCCTCGGCCCCGACGGGCTGGGCGCGTACCTGCTGCTCGGCAAGGGCGAGGAGGCCACCGGCGGCCGGGACAAGGCCAGCATCCTGGCCGACACCCTGGAGGCGCTGCTCGGCGCGATCTACCTCCAGTACGGCCTGGACACCGCGGCCCTCGTGATCCACCGCCTGTTCGACCCGCTGATGGCCGAGTCGGCCGGCCGGGGCGCGGCGCTGGACTGGAAGACCAGCCTCCAGGAGTTGACCGCCGCGCTGGGGCTGGGCGTTCCGGAGTACCGCATCGAGGGCACCGGCCCGGACCACCTCAAGACCTTCACGGCCTGGGTGGTGGTGGCCGGCAACCGCTACGGCGGCGCGGAGGGGCGCAGCAAGAAGGAGGCCGAGCAGCGGGCCGCCGAGTCGGCCTGGCGGATGCTGACCGAGCAGGCCGAGGCGGAGGCCGCCGCGAAGTCCGCCGCCGAGGCGGAGCTGGGCGACCCCGCCGAGTCGGGTGCCGGCCGTGCCTGAGCTGCCCGAGGTCGAGACCGTCCGGCAGGGGCTGGCCCAGTGGGTCGTCGGCCGGCGGATCAGCGCCGTCGAGGTGCGCCACCCCCGGGCGGTCCGCCGGCACGAGCCGGGTGGCGAGCACTTCGCCGATGTGCTGACCGGCCGGACGATCACCGACGTCCGGCGCCGGGGTAAGTACCTGTGGCTGCCGCTGGACAGCGGGGACGCCATCATCGGGCACCTCGGCATGTCCGGCCAGCTGCTGCTCCAGCCGGTCGGTGCGGCCGACGAGCTGCACCTGCGGGTCCGGTTCCGGTTCGCCGACGACGGCCCGGAGCTGCGCTTCGTCGACCAGCGCACGTTCGGCGGGCTGTCGGTCTCGGAGGGTGGGGCGGAGCTGCCGGCCGAGATCGCGCACATCGCCCGGGACCCGATGGACCCGGAGTTCTCCGACGCCGGCTTCGTGGCCGCGCTGCGGAAGCGGCGCACCGAGGTGAAGCGGGCGCTGCTCGACCAGACGCTGATCTCCGGTGTCGGCAACATCTACGCCGACGAGGCGCTCTGGCGGGCCAAGCTGCACGGCGTCCGGCCGACCGACGCCCTGACCGCCCCGGCGGCCACCCGGCTGCTCGGCCACGTCCGGGACGTGCTCGGCGAGGCGATCAAGCAGGGCGGGACCAGCTTCGACGAGCTGTACGTGAACGTCAACGGCGAGAGCGGCTACTTCGACCGGTCCCTGAACGCGTACGGCCGGGAGGGGGAGCCCTGCCCGCGGTGCGGGGCGCCGATCCGGCGCGAGGCGTTCATGAACCGCTCGTCCTACAGTTGCCCGCGTTGCCAGCCCCGCCCCCGGGGGACCCTCCGGGGATGACCCCGAGCCGGCTCGGGGTTGCGCCCGTGTGCCTCGCCGGCCACGGCCCGGCGGGTCCCGGGGTCGTACCCTGAAAAGTCCCTTCTGTCCGGTTGGCCGACCCGGTTCCGGCCGCCCGGCCGGAGCCTGCCGGATGGGGGACGAGCGGGGGCCGTTCCCCGATGTCCGTTCCCGCGCCGCTCCCTAGCGTCAGCAGGGGTCGGCACAGGGCCGACGTCTGGAGGGGGTCCCAGGTATGGGCAGGCGACCGGTGACCGTGCGGCTGGCACGGTGGAGTGCGGAGCACCCGTGGCGAGCCATCGCGCTCTGGGTGGTGTTCGTGGCGGTGTGCTTCGTCGGCGGCAACGCCGCCGGCCTGAACGAGGCAACCGACGACGACCAGGCGATCGGCGAGTTCGGGCGGGCCCAGCTGATCGTCGACAGTGGCGGCTTCCACGAGCCGGCCACCGAGAACGTGCTGATCACGCCCCGCTCGGGCACGCTCGACCAGGCCGCCGCGAAGGCCGCCGCCGACGACGCGGCGGCCCGGCTCCGGCAGGTCGACGGGGTGGCCTCGGTGGGCGCGCCCATGCCATCCCGGGACGGCAACGCCGTGCTGGTGCCGATCACCATGTCGGGTGACCCGGAAACCGCCTCCGACCGCGTGCAGCCGCTGCGCGACACCACCGCGAAGGTGCAGGAGTCGCACCCGGCGCTGCGGGTGGAGCAGGTCGGCGGCCCGTCGATCGGCCAGGCGCTCGACGACACCCTCGGCAAGGACTTCAAGCGCGCCGAGCTGCTCAGCCTGCCGGTCACCCTGGCCATCCTCATCATCGCGTTCGGCGCGCTCATCGCGGCCGGCGTGCCGGTGCTGCTCGCGCTCTCCTCGGTGGCCGCGGCCATGGGCCTCTCCACCCTCGCCTCGCACCTGGTGCCGGCCACCGACACCACGGCCAGCGTCATCCTGCTGATCGGCATGGCGGTCGGCGTGGACTACTCGCTGTTCTACGTCCGGCGGGAACGCGAGGAACGGGCCAAGGGGCGCTCCGGGCTCGACGCCGTGGAGATCGCGGCGGAGACCTCCGGGCACGCCGTGGTGGTCTCCGGCACCGCCGTGATCATCTCGATGGCCGGGCTGCTGCTCGCCCAGGACGCCATCTTCTCGTCGCTGGCCGTCGGCTCCATCCTGGTCGTCGCGGTCGCGGTGATCGGCTCGCTGACCGTGCTGCCAGCGCTCCTGGCCCGGCTGGGCCGCTGGGTCGACCGGCCCCGGGTGCCGCTGCTGTGGCGTCTCACCGCCCCGCGCGTCGGGCGGCACGGCCAACCCGCCCGGCCCCGGTTCTGGCCGGCCCTGCTCAAGCCGGCGCTCCGCGCGCCACTGGCCACCCTGGTGGTCTCGGTCGGGCTGCTGCTCGCGCTGGCCGCCCCGGCCCTCGGCATGAAGCTGAAGTTCCCCGGCATGGAGGACGTGCCCCGCACCACCGCGGCCATGCAGGCGTACGACCGGCTCACCGCGGCCTTCCCGAGCAACGGCACCAGCCACACCGTGGCGGTGAAAGCCCCCGCCGAGCAGGCCGACCGGGTGAAGGCCGCGCTGACCGGGCTGGCCGACCGGGCCGGCGCCGACCCGCTCTTCGCGCCGGCCGAGGGGGACGGCCCGAAGATCAAGGTGTCGGCCGACCGGCGGGTGTCGGTCCTGGAGGTCGCCACGCCGTACGCCAGCCGCACCGACGAGGCGTCCCGGTCCCTGCACGAGCTGCGCCAGGACCTCGTCCCGGCCGCCCTCGGCGGGATCCCCGGCGTCGAGTACGCGGTCGGCGGCGGCGTGGCGGCCAGCGAGGACTACGCGGACCACATCTGGGCGAAGCTGCCCCTGGTGGCGGCGTTCGTGCTGGCGCTGACCTTCCTCGTGATGGCGTGGACGTTCCGCTCGGTGGTGGTGGCGCTCACGTCGATCCTGCTGAACCTGCTCTCCGCCGGGGCCGCGTACGGCCTGCTCGTGCTGGTCTTCCAAGGCGACTGGGCGGAGGGGCTGCTCGGCTTCACCTCGATGGACGCGATCGTCACCTGGCTGCCGATGTTCCTGTTCGTGGTGCTGTTCGGGCTCTCCATGGACTACCACGTCTTCGTGGTCAGCCGGATCCGGGAGGGCATCCGCCAGGGGATGTCGAACAAGGACGCGGTGGCGTACGGGATCACCTCGTCGGCGGGGGTGGTGACCAGCGCGGCGATCGTCATGGTCGGGGTGTTCTCGATCTTCGCGACGCTGAGCACCATCGACTTCAAGCAGCTCGGCATCGGGCTGGCCGCGGCGATCCTGCTGGACGCCACGATCATCCGGGCGGTGGTGCTGCCCTCGCTGATGACCCTGCTGGGCGATGCGAACTGGTGGGCGCCGCGGTTCCTGCGCGGCCGGGCGGCGACCCCGCCGGCCGAGCCGCCCGCGCCCGCACCGGAGCTGGTCGGCGCGCGCTGAGTTCGGGGGGACGGGGGAGGGCGGGCCGCTCGGGTCCGCCCTTCGCCCTGTGCCGCAGGTGTCCCGGCAGGATTAACGGCCGCGGCGGCGGGGCATCTGGGCCGCCATGGACGAACAGCTCACGCCGGCGGTCCGTCATCGCGCCCCGGCCACCGCAGCCCCCGGGAGCGCGTCATGAGCACCGACGTGCGGACCGGCACCGTACGGACCAACGTCCCGGCCCGCCTGGACCGGCTGCCGTGGTCCCGCTGGCACTGGATGATCGTGATCGGCCTCGGCACGGTGTGGATCCTCGACGGCCTCGAGGTGACCATCGTCGGCAACCTGTCCGGCAAGCTGGCCGAGCCGGGCAGTGGCCTGAGCATCACCCAGAGCCAGGTCACCGGCCTGGCCGCCGCGCTCTACGTGGCGGGCGCCTGCACCGGCGCGCTCTTCTTCGGCTGGCTCACCGACCGCTTCGGACGCAAGAAGCTGTTCCTGCTGACCCTCGGGCTCTACCTGGTCGCCACCGCGATGACCGCGCTGTCCTTCGACACCTGGTGGTTCTTCCTGTTCCGGTTCCTCACCGGCATGGGCATCGGCGGCGAGTACGCGGCCATCAACTCGGCGATCGACGAGCTGATCCCGGCGCGCCACCGCGGCCGGATCGACATCATCATCAACGGCACCTTCTGGCTGGGCGCGGCGCTCGGCGCGCTGCTGACCGTGCCGCTGCTCAACGGCCTGCCCACCAACCTCGGCTGGCGGGTGGCGTTCGGGCTGGGCGCCGTGCTGGGCGTGGTGATCCTGCTGGTCCGCCGGCACGTCCCGGAGAGCCCACGGTGGTTGTTCATCCACGGCCGGGCCGACGAGGCGAACCATCTCGTCGACTCGGTCGAGGCGGAGGTGAAGCGGGAGACCGGCAGGGACCTCACCGAGGCGGACAACTGGATCGAGATCAAGCAGCGGAAGAGCACCAACTTCCTGGAGATCGCCAGGACCCTGTTCGCCCGTTACCCGAAGCGCGCCACGCTGGGCTTCGCGCTCTTCATCGGGCAGGCGTTCCTCTACAACGCGATCACCTTCGGCTTCGCGCAGATCCTGCAGACGTTCTTCGACGTCCCACCGGGCAACAGCGGCTACTACTTCGCGGTGATCGCGGTCGGGAACCTGCTCGGCCCGCTGCTGCTGGGCAGGCTGTTCGACACCGTCGGCCGGGTGCCGATGATCGCCGGCTCGTACATCGGCTCGGGCGTGCTGCTGCTGGGTACCGCCTGGCTGTTCCACTCGGGCGTGCTCACCGCGGTCACCATGACCGCCTGCTGGTGCGTGGTGCTGTTCTTCGCCTCGGCGGGCGCCAGCGCCGCGTACCTGACGGTCAGCGAGATCTTCCCCATGGAGACCCGGGCCATGGCCATCGCGTTCTTCTACGCGATCGGCACCGCCGCCGGCGGCATCACCGGCCCGCTGCTCTTCGCCAAGCTGGTCGGCACCGGCAAGGTCGGCGACACGGTGGTCGCCTTCGTGGTCGGCGCCGCCGTCATGATCATCGGTGGCCTCGTGGAGCTGACCCTCGGCGTCAAGGCCGAGGGGAAGTCCCTGGAGGAACTGGCCACCCCGCTCAGCGCCGAGCACGCCGGCGTCCCGGCGCAGCGCGGCGCCGGCGCTCCCGCCCCGGTCACCGGCGGCGCCCCCGGCTGACGACCGCCGCTCCCCCCGGCACCGCCCCCGCCCGTCCAGGCCGGGGGCGGTGCCGCTATTCCAGGGGTACGCGGCGCTCGGCGCTGCACGTCCGCCGGGATCCGCAGAGGGGGCGGAAAACCCCCGGGCGGAGGCGGGTGGTTGCCGGCTTCCGACCGCCCACCGGGTTGCCTAGCGTCGATCCTGTGATCGAACTACGTGAACTGACCAAACGCTATGGCGACCGGGTCGCCGTCGACGGGCTGAGCGTCCGGGTCCAGCCGGGGGTGGTGACCGGGTTCCTCGGCCCGAACGGATCCGGCAAGTCGACGACCATGCGGATGATCCTCGGCCTGGACGCCCCGGACCGTGGCGAGGCACTGATCGGTGGCGTCCGGTACCGGGACCTGAGCTGGCCGTTGAGGACGGTCGGCGCGCTCCTCGACGCCGGGGCGTTCCATCCCGGCCGCAGCGCCCGTGCCCACCTGACCGCCCTGGCCGCGAGCAACGACATCCCCGGTTCCCGGGTGGAGCAGGTGCTGCGCGTCGTCGGTCTCTCCGACGCGGCGACGCGGCGCGCCGGCACGTACTCGCTCGGCATGCGCCAGCGGCTGGGCGTCGCGGTGGCGCTGCTCGGCGACCCGGGCGTCCTCCTGCTCGACGAGCCGGTCAACGGACTGGATCCGGAGGGCATCCGGTGGATCCGGGACCTGCTGCGCGGGCTCGCCGCCGAGGGCCGGACCGTGTTCGTGTCCAGCCACCTGATCGCCGAGATGGCGCTGACCGCGGACCGGCTGGTGGTCATCGGCCGCGGCCGGCTGCTGGTCGAGACGACCGTCGCCGAACTCGCCGCCGGCGACGACAGCCTGGAGGACGCGTTCTTCCGGCTCACCTCGCAGGCCACCGACTATCGCGGAGTGGGAGCGTCATGAAGGGTTACGGATTCCGGCACGCGGCCCGGATGGAACGGATCAAGCTGCGGAGCGTCCGGTCGACGTGGTGGCTGGCGATCGCGTCGGTGGTCGCGATGGCCGCGGCCGGCGTCGGGGTGGGGCTCGGGTACCGGTCGCACACCCCGGTCGCCACGGCCGCCCAGATCCTGAACAACAGCCTCGGCGGCGCCATTCTGGCCCAGTTGCTCCTCGGCGCGCTCGGCGTCCTGATGGTGACCGGCGAATACGGCACCGGGATGATCCGCTCGACGTTCGCCGCCGTCCCGCGGCGTCGGACCGTCCTGGCCGCGAAGGTCGCCGTGTGCGGTGGCGCGGCCCTCACCGTCGGCCTGGTCGCGAGCTTCGCCGGCTATCTGGGCGGGCAGCTCGCGATCCGCGGCACCGCCATCCCGGCCGCCTCCCTCGGCGACCCGGCGATCCTCCGCGCGGTCGTGCTGACCGGGGTGTACCTGGGCGCCACCGCGCTGATCGGGGTCGGCATCGGGGCGATCGTGCGGCACTCGGGCGCCGCGATCGGCACGCTGTTCGGTCTGATGTTCGTCCCGATGATCGTGGCCGGCCTGTTCGGCGAGAGCGGAATCGCGGTCGGCCGCTTCGTCCCGCTGCTGATGCTGCTCAACTCGATCGCGGTGACCTCGCCCATACCCGGGCTGTTCGCCGGCTGGATCAGCGTGCTGCTGATGTGCGGGTACGCGGCGGTGGCGGTCCTGTGCGGCGGCGTGCTGCTCCGCTGGCGGGACGCGTGACCGGTGACAATGGGCCGATGACCGCCCTGCGCGACCCGTTCACCACGCTGGCCCTGCGCCGGGCGGTGTTCTGCGTCGCCGGCCTGGTCAGCGCGGCCGCGATCCTGACCGTACCGGCGATCCTGCCGGCCCTGGCCGTCCTCGTCCTCTGGGCGACCGGCGCCCTGTCCGACCGGCCCGCACCGGCCGTCGCACCGGTGTTCCTGGTCCTGTTCCCGCTCACCATCGCGCTCCTGGTCGTGCTGGCCACCCCGATCGGGCGCGCCATGGGAGCCGTGCACCGGTCACTCGCGGACCGGCTGCTCGACGTGCGCGTGGACGCCCCGCCGGCCCGCGTCTCGAAGCGGATCGGCGCCGTGCTCTCCGACGGGCCGGGCTGGCGCGCCGTCGGGTACGGCCTGCTCAAGGTGCCACTGGCCATCCCCGAGGGCTACGGCGCGTTCTGCTACGTGTTCGGCCTGGTCAACCTCAGCTACCCGGTGTGGTGGCCGCTGTTCCGCAACCACCCGGACGGAACGCGCCTCGGACCGGTGTGGGCGCTGACGCCGTTCGGCACCATCGGCGCGCGGACGTTCGCCGGGACGTTCCTCATCGCCGCGGCCGGCCTCGCCATGCTGCTGGTCGCACCGTGGTTGATGCGGGCCGGCACGACGGCGGACCTCGCGGCGCTGCGCCGGCTGCTCGGTCCGCGCCGGCTCGCCGAGCGGGTACGCGAACTGCAGGTCACCCGGGCCCGCGCGATCGACGACGCGGCCACGATGATGCGCAGGCTGGAACGGGACCTGCACGACGGCGCGCAGATCCGGCTGGCCACGCTGGCGATGAACCTCGGCATGGCGACCGAGAAGCTCGGTGTCGACGGCCCGCCGCCCGACCTCGCCCAGGCCCGCGAACTGGTCGCGCTCGCCCACCGGGGCGCGAAGGAAGCCCTCGCCGACCTGCGCGACCTGGTGCGCGGGATCCACCCGCCGGTCCTCGACAACGGTCTCGGCGACGCGCTGGCGACGCTGGCGACGAGCAGCGCCATCCCGGTCGAGGTGAAGGTCGACCTGCCCGACCGCCCGGCTCCCGCCATCGAGACCATCGCCTACTTCTGCGCCGCCGAGCTGCTCGCGAACGCGGCCAAACACAGCCGGGCGACCCGCGTCGGGCTCGGCGTCGCCCGATCCGGCGAGCGTCTGACACTGACCGTCGAGGACGACGGCGTCGGCGGGGCGAACCCGGGCGGCCGGGGCCTGTCCGGCCTGGCCCGCCGCATCGCCGTCGTGGACGGCCGGATGCGCGTGCACAGTCCGCCCGGCGGTCCGACCCGGGTCGCGATCGAGCTGCCCACACACGCGTGAACGGAGGCGACGACATGCGGGTGGTGATCGCGGAGGATGCCGCGATGATGCGCGAAGGCTTGGTCCGGCTGCTCACCGACCGCGGTTTCGAGGTGTGCGCGGCGGTGGCCGACGCGGAGGAGTTGCGGTCCGCGGTCGCCGCCGCCGTACCGGACGTGGCCATCGTCGACATCCGGATGCCACCGACGCACACCGACGAGGGACTGCGCGCCGCGATCGACATCCGGCGCGACCATCCCGGCGTCGGTGTGCTGGTGTTCTCGCAGTACGTGGAGACCCGCTACGCGACCCGCCTGCTCGCCGATCGGCCGAGCGGCGTCGGCTACCTGCTCAAGGACCGCGTCGCCGACGTCGCCGATTTCGTGGACGCGTTGACCCGGGTGGCATCCGGCGGCACCGCGCTCGATCCGGAGGTGGTCGGTCACCTCATGCGGGCCGGGCAGGACACGGCCGGGGTCGCGTCGCTGACCCCGCGGGAGCGCGAGGTGCTCGCGCTGATGGCCGAGGGACGATCCAACGCCGGGATCGCGGCGGCCCTCGTCATCACGTCCGGGGTCGTGGAGAAGCACGTGGCGAACATCTTCGCGAAACTCGGCCTGCCGGCCTCGGACACCGACAATCGCCGGGTCCTGGCCGTCCTCCGCCACGTCAGCGGCTGAGCGGCCACACCGTCGTCCCCGCCCGCCGGTCCGATCGGGCTGGCGCGATCGCGCGACGGCACCTCAGGGCAGCGCGCAGGGTTCGCGCCACGCGTCGAGGGTGCGGTCCTTGAGGATCGAGGCGAAGCCGTAGCCGACCGTGGTGACGCAGAACTCGGCCGGGTCGCCCGTGTACTCCACGTGGAACACCGGCTTGTCCGCGTCGACGAACGGCAGCAGCTTGTCGCACCCGCCCCGGCGGACGCACTCCTGGTTGACCGCGAAGTCGAAGTCGGGGGCGAGCGCCGCCACCTGCGGCAGGTCGTCGACCAGCCCGGGGGAGAGGTCCAGCCGCCGGGCCAGTGCGGCGACACGGCGGTTGAACACCAGCTGGTCGTCGAAGGTGAGCGGGAAGCCGGGGCGGTGCAGGTAGCCGTCGGCGTCGTCGAGCGCCACGGCGCCGAAGCCCTTGCCCCGGCAGAGCCGGAACCGGTCGGCCAGCACCGGTTCCAGCGAGTCCCACCGGCGGACGTCCAGCCACCGGCTGCCCGGCCGGCCCGCGACGGCCGCCCCGCGTACCGCCGCCGGGAAGCGGCTGGCGTCCGGAGCGCCGGTCGCGTACGTACCGACCCCGACCTGGCACACCAGGCGGCGGTGGCGGGCGCGCAGCGCGCCGGTCTCGGCGGCGGTGGTCCGCACGGGGTCGAGCAGGAAGACGTCGGCCTCGACGGTGACGTCCACCGGGCCGGTGAGCTGCCACTGCCACTGCCACTGCCGGGCCTGCGCGGACGGCCACGGGGTGGGCGCGCCGGGCGGGACGAGCGGCTCCCGGCAGGCCGCCGCCGGGGCGAGCAGCAGCACCGTCAGCACCACCGCGAAGCCCCGGCGCGGCCCGCGTCGGCGGACGCGGACCGGCCGGGGCGACACGGCCCACGCCGGCCGGATCCGCATCGACAGCTCCCGGGTCGCGGGCGGCACCCCGCCCCCTGCCGGTACGTCTCCGGCGGCCCCGCTGCGCCGGCCGCGGGGCCGGCACGGCTCAGGCGTCCCCGGCGTACCTCACCCGGTCAACGAGCGCGGGCCCGGTCACGACGCGCCGGTCAGCGCGGGGTGCCGAAGTCCTGCGTCCAGTACGGCCCGTTGCTCCGCGCCACGCCCACGCCGATCTCGGTGAACGAGCAGTTCAGGATGTTGGCCCGGTGCCCCGGGGAGTTCATCCAGGCGTCCATCACGGCGGCCGGGCTCTGCTGGTTCCAGGCGACGTTCTCGCCGTACGACCGCCAGGCGTAGCCGACCCGGTCGAGCCGGTCACCCACGTCGCTGCCGTCGCTGCCGTCGTGCGACATGGTCTTGTGGTCGGCCTGGTCCTGGCTGTGCCGCTGGGCGGCGAGCGTCAGCTTGTCGTCGACGGTCAGCGCCTTGCAGCCGGCCTTGGCCCGCTCCTGGTTGACCAGGTCGACGACCTCCCGCAGCTCGGCGCTGAGCCCCTTGGCCGAGGCCGTGGTGGCGCCCGTGGTGCGCGGTGCGGCGCTGCGCGGCAGCTGCCGGGACGGGGCGGTGGTCCGGCTCGGCTTCGGGGTCGGCTTCTTCGTCGGACTCGGCTTGGCGCTGGTCGGTGCGGCGCTCGGGCTGGCCGACTCCGGCGCGAGCGCGTCGCCCGCGTCCGCCTCGGCGCCGTCGGACGCGAGCGGAGCGGCGGCCACCGGGGCGTCGGCGGCGGTCCGCTCGGTCGGCTGGTCGTCGCCGGTCAGCACCAGGGCGCCCACGCCGAGGCTCACCACGAGGGTCGCCGCGGCGGCCGCGCCACCGATGAGGAGCGGACGCGGCAGGCGGCGCCGCTGCCGGTGCCGGCCGGTGTCCTCGGCCGCGGCGTCGGTGGCCGGCTGCCAGGCGGCGGCGGGCTGCCACGCGGTGGTGGGCTGCTCGTCCGCGGCCGGCTGCCAGGCGGCGGGCTGCTGCTCCGGGTGCCAGTCGGGGGCCGGCTCGTAGGGGGACATCGGGGCGCCCGGGTGGGCCGCCGGGCGGTACGCCGGCGGCTCACCGGCCGGGGCGTACCCGGTCGGGTCGGCGTCGGCGTACCGCCCGGCGTCGGCCCACCCGTGCGGGGCGGCACCGGCGGCGGGGAGGTGGCCGGTGCGCTCCGCGGTGTGGTCGTCCCGCCACGGCGTGGCCGGGGTGTCGGCCGGCCAGGCGCCGGTCGGCGTCTCGGACCGGGCCGGGCCGGGCTGCCCCGGCTCGTCCCCGAAGAGGTAGGACGACCGCGGCTCGGGCCGGTCGGTGAGCCAGGCCGGCCCGTCGTCGGTCGGTGGCTCGGGGCGTCGGGAGACGCCGTCCGGGTCGATCGGGTCGGTCCAGCGGTACACGCCTGTCCCCTCCACGGGTCGGTTGCGGGCCGCAGTGACGCTACGGGCGCGGCGCGAGCTGCGGCAACGTGGCTAAGAAAGAGTTAAGGGGAACCGGACGGCAAGGGTGAGGCGTTCACACATTCCCGGGCGTACAGTAAAGGCGTCCGGACAGAGCGTGTCCGCGCCTTGTGGCAACCCCCCGACAAGTGGACCGGTGGACGTGGAGATGATCTACGGCCTGCGGGAACTTGACGAAGGAGGGGGGTTCGGCTCAATATATAGGTGTCGCCAGTCGCGCCCAGCCATGCCCGGATTTCGCGGGGATGGCAGCCGCGAACATCATGGGCGCGCGTTGGCCGGCCTTTCCGGCAGCGCATATCAAGGAGTCAGCATGGCGAAGGCCCTCTACGGCCACGTAGGTGCAGCGCCCGACCGGCGTCTGCTCGACGAGGTCACCCGACTGCGTGCCAGGGTTCAGGCACTGGAGTTCGAGATCACGCGTCTGCGCGCCGACAACGATCGGCTTGCGGCGGCTGCGGCGGAGGCAGACGACCTCCTCCGACTGGCCGAGCCCGCGCTGACCTGATCTCCGGTCGTCGGAAAACTGAATCGCACCACACAGAAAACGCGCGCCGACACCCCAGTGCCGGCGCGCAGCTTTTTGTTTCCGGGGACCCCATTCCGCGATCTTGCCGGCCGTCACCGGAATTGCGCCCCGCAATTCTGATCTTGCACTTTTCCGTGGCGTACGCCACACCGCCGGAAAGCGGACACCTCCGGCACCGGGTGGGTCGCGTACCAGCCTCCCCCCGCCCGCGGGTTAGTCTGCGGGTTCGCCAGGTCCGCGCAGCCGGCGACGGTACGGCGGCCACCGGACGAGGATCGAGAAGGTGCATCTCAAGAGCCTGACGGTGAAGGGCTTCAAGTCCTTCGCCTCCGCGACGACGCTGAAGCTGGAGCCCGGGATCACCTGCGTGGTCGGCCCGAACGGCTCCGGCAAGTCCAACGTCGTCGACGCCATCGCCTGGGTCCTCGGCGAGCAGGGCGCCAAGGCGCTGCGCGGCGGCAAGATGGAGGACGTCATCTTCGCCGGCACGGCCGGGCGGGCGCCGCTGGGCCGGGCCGAGGTCACCCTCACCATCGACAACACCGACGGCGCGCTGCCGATCGAGTACACCGAGGTCTCCATCACCCGCCGGATGTTCCGCTCCGGCGAGAGCGAATACGAGATCAACGGCGACTCCTGCCGGTTGCTGGACATCCAGGAGCTGCTCTCGGACTCCGGCATCGGCCGGGAGATGCACATCATCGTCGGGCAGGGCCGGCTCGACGGCATGCTGCACGCCAAGCCGGAGGACCGGCGGGCGTTCATCGAGGAGGCGGCCGGCGTCCTCAAGCACCGCAAGCGCAAGGAAAAGGCGCTGCGGAAGCTCGACGCGATGCAGACCAACCTCAACCGGCTCACCGACCTCACCGCCGAGCTGCGCCGCCAGCTCAAGCCGCTGGGCCGGCAGGCGGAGGTGGCCCGCCGGGCCGCCGCCATCCAGGCCAACCTGCGCGACGCCCGGTTGCGGCTGCTCGCCGACGACCTGCACACCCTGCGCACCACACTGGACCGGGAGATCGCCGACGAGACCGCGCTGCGCGAGCGGCGCGAGCAGATCGAGGCCGAGCACGGTGAGGTGCAGGGCCGCCTCGGCGAGCTGGAGGCGGCGCTGGCCGAGGACGCCCCGCTGCTCGCCGCGGCCCAGGACACCTGGTACAAGCTCTCCGCGCTCCAGGAGCGGTTCCGCTCGATCGAGCAGCTCGCCCGGGAACGGCTGCGGCACCTGAGCGCCACCGGGGACGACGAGCGCCCCGGCCGCGACCCGGACCAGCTGGAGGCCGAGTCCCGGCGGGTCCGCGAGCAGGAGGAGGAGCTGCGGGCGGCGCTCACCGACGACCAGATCCGGCTCGCCGAGGCGGTCGAGCACCGGCAGGAGCTGGAGCGGCAGCTCGCCGCCGCCGAGCGGGAACTGGTGGCCGCCGCCAAGGCCATCGCCGACCGGCGCGAGGGGCTGGCCCGGCTCACCGGCCAGGTCAACTCCGCCCGGGCCCGGACCACCAGCGCCGGCGAGGAGATCGAACGGCTCGCCGCCGCGCACACCGACGCCCTGACCCGCGCCGAGAAGGCCCAGGGCGAGCTCGACGCGGTCGCCGAACAGTCCACCGAGGCCGACCGGGACAACGCCGACCTGGACGCCCGGCACGCCGAGGCGGTCGCCGTGCACGAGCAGGCCCAGGCCGCCGTGCGCAGCCTCGCCGACGCCGAGCGGGCCGCCGAGAAGGACGCGGCGACCTGGAAGGCCCGCGAGGAAGCGCTCGCCCTCGGCCTGCGCCGCAAGGACGGCGCCGGCGCCCTGCTGGCCCGCGCCGACCAGGTGCCCGGCCTGCTCGGCAGTCTCGCCGGGCTGCTCACCGTGGCCCCGGGCAACGAGGCGGCGCTGGCCGCCGCGCTCGGCGGGCTCGCCGACGCGGTCGCGGTCAGCGGTGTGGACGAGGCCGTCGAGGCGATGCGGCTGCTCAAGATCTCTGACGCCGGCCGGGCCGGCCTGCTGGTCGGCAGCCCCGCCGGCCCCGGCATGGCGGGCTCCGCCGACGCGCTGCGCCCGAAGCTGCCCGACGGCGCCCGCTGGGCCCCCGACCTGGTGGAGTGCTCCGCCGAGATCCGCCCGGCGGTGCACCGGGCGCTGCGCGACGTGGTGCTGGTCGACGACCTGGCCGCCGCCGCCGAGCTGGTCGCCGGCAACCCGGAGCTGCGCGCGGTCACCCCCGACGGCGACGTGGTCGGGGCGTACGCGGCGGCCGGCGGGTCGGCCAAGGCACCCAGCTACATCGAGGTGCAGGCGGCCGTCGAGGAGGCCCGGGCCAACCGGGCCACCGCCGAGCGGACCAGCGCCGAGCTGCGCGACCAGCTGGTCGAGGCGCGCGCCGAGGTGGCCGCCGCCAAGGAGGCCGTGCAGCACGCGGCCGCCGCCAAGCGGGAGGCGGAGAGCCACCGCAACGCCGCCGCCCGCCGCCTCGCCGAGCTGGGCGCCGCCGCCCGGTCCGCCAAGGCGGAGACCGACCGGCTCGGCGAGTCCCGGGCCCGCGCCGAGGCCGCCCGGGAGCGCGATCTGCAGGCCCTCGCCGAGCTGGAGGAACGGCTCCGGCTGGCCGAGGCCACCCCGCTCGACGCCGAACCGTCCACCGAGGAACGCGACCAGCTCGCCGCCATGGTGCCGCAGGCCCGGCAGAACGAGATGGAGGTCCGGCTCGCCGTGCGTACCGCCGAGGAGCGGGTCTCCTCGATCGCCGGCCGGGCCGACTCGCTGGCCCGGCAGGCGACCGCCGAGCGGGCCGCGCGGGAGCGCGCGGCCGCCCGGCGCGCGGCCCGCACCCGCGGCGCGGAGATCGCCCGGGCCGTGGTCGGCGGCGCCCGCGAGGCGCTCACCCGGCTCACCGTCTCGATCGCCCGCGCCGAGGAGCACCGCGACGAGGTGGCCCGCGAGCGCGCCGCCCGCGAGGCCGAGCTGTCCGAGGTACGCGGCGCGGCCAAGCGGCTCGGCGCCGAGCTGGAGCGGCTGACCAGCCAGGTGCACCGGGACGAGGTGGCCCGCGCCGAGCAGCGGCTGCGCATCGAGCAGTTGGAGGCGAAGGCGGCCGAGGACTTCGGCCTCGACGTGGCCACCCTGGTCGCCGAGTACGGCCCCGACGAGCTCGTCCCGCCCACCGACGCGGACGTCGCGGCGGCGGAGAAGGACGGCACGCCGGTGCCCGAGCCGGTGCGCTACGAGCGGCCGGTGCAGGAGAAGCGTGCCGCGAAGGCGGAGCGGGAGCTGGCCCTGCTCGGCAAGGTCAACCCGCTGGCGCTGGAGGAGTTCGCCGCGCTGGAGGAGCGCTTCAAGTTCCTCTCCGAGCAGCTGGAGGACCTCAAGGCCACCCGCCGGGACCTGCTCACCGTGGTCAAGGACGTCGACGACCGGATCCTGGAGGTCTTCGCCAGCGCGTTCGAGGACACCGCGCGGGAGTTCGAGCAGGTGTTCACCGTGCTCTTCCCGGGCGGCGAGGGGCGGCTGGTGCTCACCGACCCGGAGGACCTGCTCACCACGGGCGTCGAGGTCGAGGCCCGGCCGCCCGGCAAGAAGATCAAGCGACTCTCGCTGCTGTCCGGCGGCGAGCGCTCGCTGACCGCGGTCGCCATGCTTGTGGCGATCTTCCGCGCGCGGCCCAGCCCGTTCTACATCATGGACGAGGTGGAGGCGGCCCTCGACGACGTCAACCTGGGCCGCCTGATCACGCTGCTGGCCCAGCTCCGCGAGAAGAGCCAGCTCATCGTGATCACCCACCAGAAGCGCACCATGGAGATCGCCGACGCGCTCTACGGCGTGACCATGCGCAGCGGCGTCACCCAGGTGATCAGCCAGCGGCTCAACCGGGCCGACGACGAGGGGCAGGGGAACAGCGAGTGAGTCGGGAACGCGCCACGGCGCTCCTGGTGGATTTCGACGGCGTGCTGCGCCGCTGGGACCCGGCGGTCGCCGCCCGGGTCGAGCGGGAGTACGGGCTGACCGAGGGCGTCCTCGGCGAGATCGCCATGTCCTGGGGGCTGCTCCGGCCGGTGCTCACCGGCAAGGTCAGCCACGCCGAGTGGATGAGCAGCGTGGCCGACGCCCTCACCCCCTCGGTCGGCGACCCGGGGCGGGCCCGGGCCGCCGTGGACGCGTGGCAGAGCTACCGGGGCGAGGTCGACCCCGAGGTGCTCGCGTTCATCCGGGAGATCCGGGCGGCCGGCGTGCGGGTCGGGCTGGGCACCAACGCCACCGACGTGCTCGACGCCGACCTGGCCGCGCTGGACCTCACCGACGAGCTGGACGTCGTGGTCAACTCCTCGGTGCTCGGGGTGCACAAGCCGGCGAAGGAATACTTCCAGGCGGCCTGCCAGGCGCTGGCGACGCCGCCGGCCCGGGTGCTGTTCGTCGACGACGAGGACCGGGCGGTGGCCGGCGCCCGGGTGGCCGGGCTCTCCGCGCACCGCTGGAGCGGCCCGGCCGACCTGCGCTACATCCGGGCGGCGCTGGCGTTCTGAGCCGGGGCGGCGGGTTCCGGTCGGCCGGGACACCGCCGCCGCACCGGTGGGACGGTCAGTCGCCGGTGACGCCGTCGATGCGCTCGCGGATCAGGTCGGCGTGGCCGTTGTGCCGGGCGTACTCCTCGATCATGTGCACGTAGACCCAGCGGAGGTTCATCTCGTCCCCCCGGCCGTCGCGGCGGGTGCGCGCGAAGGTGTGGTCCAGCGGCAGGTCGGCGACGGCTCCCCGGGCCGCCTCGACCTCGGCGCGGAAGGTGGCGAAGGCCGCCTCCGGGTCGGCGTCGGCGACGGCGTTCAAATCCGCGTCCGGGTCCTCGTCGCCGGCGTAGAGGCCGGGCAGGTCCTGGCCGGCGGCGCGGATCCGGAACCACCAGCGCTCCACGTCGGCGAGGTGCCGGACCAGCCCCAGCAGGGTCAGGGTCGACGGCTCGACGCTCGCCGTCCGCAACTGCTCGGCGGTCAGGCCGGCACACTTGTGCAGCAGGGTGTCGCGGTGGTAGTCGAGCCAGCCTTCCAGCATGGTCCGCTCGTCACCGACGTAGGGCTCGTGGCTGCGGTCGATCTCGGGTGCTCTCCAGGTCATGCGGGGATGGTAGGGGGGACCCCGGTGCCACGCGAGGCGTTAAGCGGGGCCCCTCCTCGCACTCAGGGCACCACGACGACCGGCCAGCGGCCGGTGCGGACCAGGCGGGTGGCCACCGAGCCGACCAGCTTGTGGCCGGCCTGCTCGGACGACCCGACGACCACCAGGTCGGCGCGGTGCTCGTCGGCGGCCTTGGCCAGCTCGGCGTACGCGTCGCCGCGCCGGCACAGGAAGGTCACCGGCAGGCCCAGCTCCTCGGCGCCGCGCCGGCACTCCTCGCGCAGCTCGGCGGCCAGCTCGTCCTGGGTCTGCTGGACGGCACCGGCCACCACGCCGGACATGATCGCGGTGTAGGGCGACGGCGAGCTGACGAAGACCACCACGAGCCCGGCGCCCTGCCGGCGGGCCAGCCCGGCCGCGTACGAGGCGGCGCGCAGCGAGGTGCGGGTGCCGTCGACGCCGACCAGCACCACCCGGGGCCCGTCCGTGCCGCGTTCGAACGGCAGCGGCCGGGCCTCCGGGCCGTACTTCTCACGCTCGGGGGCGTCCATCGGGTCAGTCCCGTCCGCCCGTGCGCACCACCGCGGCGCCGGCGCCGGCCGCCACGGTCGACTCCCGCTCGACCTCGGTGGAGATCGCGTCGCTGTTGGTGCGGCGCAGCGGCACCTCCTTGATGAACACCACCGCGATCAGGGCGATCAGCCCGAACGGGGCGGCGGCCAGGAAGATGTCCCCGGCGCCGTGCCCGTACGCGGCCTCGACGACCGCGCGGATCGGGGCGGGCAGGGTGTGCACATTCGGCAGGGTACCGCCGCTCCCGGAGCTGGACGCCGGGATGCCGAGTCCGGCGAGCCCGTCGGCGAGGTAGTCCTTGACCTTGTGGCCGAGGATCGCGCCGAGCGCGCTCACCCCGATGGCGCCGCCGAGGCTGCGGAAGAAGGCGACCACGGAGCTGGCCGCGCCGAGCTCGTGCGGGCCGACGGTGTTCTGCACGGCGAGGACCAGGTTCTGCATGGTCATGCCCAGGCCGAGGCCGATCAGCGCCATGAAGACGGCGAGCCGCCAGTACGGTGTGTCCGCCCGCATGGTGCCCATCAACGCGAAGCCGGCGGTGAGCAGCGTCGAGCCGAAGACCAGGTAGCGCTTCCAGCGGCCGGTGTTGGTGATGATGCGGCCGACCACGGTGGAGGCGATCAGCAGGCCGAGGATCATCGGCAGCGTCATGAGGCCGGACATGGTCGGGCTCTCGCCGCGGCTGATCTGGAAGTACTGGCCGAGGAAGACGGAGGCGCCGAACATGCCCACGCCGACCGCGATGCTGGCGATCACCGCGAGGGTGATGGTGCGGTTGCGGAACAGGCGCGGCGGGATCATCGGCTCGGCGGCCCGGTTCTCCACCCGGAGGGCGAGCGCGCCGAGGAGCACGGCGCCGACCACCATGACGGCGCTCTGCCAGGACAGCCAGTCGTACTTGTCGCCGGCCAGGGTGACCCAGATCAGCAGCAGCGACACGGCCGCGGTGATCAGGGTGGCGCCCCACCAGTCGATCTTCACCTCGCGCTTGACCACCGGCAGGTGCAGGGTCTTCTGGAGCACGATCAGGGCGAGGACGGCGAACGGCACGCCCACGTAGAAGCACCAGCGCCAGCCCAGCCAGTCGGTGTCGACGATGACGCCGCCGACCAGCGGGCCGCCGATGGTGCCCACGGCCATCACGGCGCCGAGGTAGCCGCTGTACCGGCCGCGCTCGCGCGGGGCGATCATCGTCGCCATGATCACCTGGGCCAGGGCGGTGAGACCGCCCGCGCCGACGCCCTGGAGCACCCGGCAGGCGATGAGCTGGCCGGTGGACTGGGAGAGGCCGGCCAGCACCGAGCCCAGCACGAAGGTCGTGAGGGCGAGCTGGACCAGGAGCTTCTTGCTGGCCAGGTCAGAGAGCTTGCCCCAGATCGGGGTGGTCGCCGTGGTCGCCAGCAGCGTCGAGGTCACCACCCAGGTGTACGCGGACTGGCCGCCGTGCAGCTCGGTGATGATCCGCGGCAGCGCGTTCGAGACGACCGTGGAGGAGAGGATCGCGACGAACATGCCCAGCAGCAGGCCGGAGAGAGCCTCCAGGATCTGCCGGTGGGACATGTCGACGGCGGTCGCCCGGGTGGGCGCTGTCGCCTGCGTCATCGTGGAATGCCTCCGGGAAAGACGGGGGAAAGAGTTGCTTCGGGCAACCGTATGGCTTGGTTGCCTCAAGCAACAACCGCACGTGGCGTACGTCTTATTCCAGGGCGGATCCGGTCAGAAGGTCTCGTTGAACCGGTGCATGAGCCGGGCGAAGTCCTCGACGTCCTGAATCGGCCAGGATTCGAGCGAACGCCGGATCTGTCCGAGTCGCGCCGCCCGCGCCGCGTCGAACCGGCGGGTGCCCTCCTCGGTGAGGCTGAGCTGGGCGGCCCGCCGGTCGGTCGGGTCCGGGTCGCGGCGGACCAGCCCCAGCGCCTCCAGGCCGCCGATCTGCCGGCTCAGCGTGCCCTTGCCGATGCCCAGCTTGACGGCCAGGTCGGTGAGCCGGATCGAGCCGGACCGGCGCAGCCAGAGCAGCAGCCCGTAGGCGTTCGGCTCCAGGTTGGGATGGACCTCGCGGGCGATCTCCCAGGACAGCGCGCGCCCACGCCGCAGCAGTGCGGTCAGTTCGTGCTCCACGGCGCGCAGGCTCTCGTCCACGCTGAGAGGGTACTCACACCTCGTCGCTGAGCCGCTGCCGTGCCACCGTGCGCAGGTGCCCGTCGCTCGTGGTGCCCTCGATCACGACCTCGGCCGCCCGGCCCCGGTGGGTGAGCGTCGCCACCGCGTTGCCGAAGTAGGGCCCGGCCAGCTTCCTCCAGCGCACCGGCGGGCGGCGCACCCCGGCCGAGCGGGCCAGCGCGCGGGCCGCGCCGGCCGGACCCGGGTTCCAGCCGAGGCGCATGAGCGGGCGCATCCCCGCCGGCACCTGGTTGTGGATCGGCGAGCAGGTGAGCTGGTGCACCGGGGTGCGCACGCTCCGGTCGGCGAATCGGGCCCGGGCCACGTACGAGTGGTGCACGTCCCCGGAGAGCACGCTGATCGAGGCCGGCCGCGAGTACGCCGGACCGGCGCCGACCCGGGCACCCTCGTCGGGGGCCGTGCCGCTGCCCAGCCGGACGAACAGCTCACCGAGCGAATCGAACGAGCGCCGGAACGAGGCCCAGTGCTCCAGGTCCCAGGCCCGGCGCATCCGCTCGGCCAGCTTCGCGACCCAGGGCCGGCGGGAGTCGGCGAGCTTCTCGTTCCACGACTCGACGTGGTGGATGCCCGGCGGGAGCAGCCAGGGCAGCGAGGCGCCGACCACCAGGTGGTCGTAGACGCCGTGCGCCCGGTCCAGGAACCAGGACCACTCACCCGGCGGCAGCATGGCCCGGTTGCCGGAGTCGAGCACCCGGCTGGAGCGGTTGTCCAGCATGACCAGGCGGGTCCGCCCCAGGTCCAGCGCGTAGCTCCACTGGTACTGCACGGCCCGCCAGCGCTCGGTGTCGTGCGCCACGTCGGCCTCCTGGTCGACCCGCTCGCCGAACTCGTGCAGCACGCTCGTGGCGTCCTCGGCGGCGGCCACCTTGGCGAAGACCGGGTCGGCGGCGATCTCGTCCGGCGACAGGTTGCCCAGGTGCTGGTAGACCCAGTAGGAGGCCAGGCCGCTGCGGATGCGCTCCGGCCACCAGGGCTGGGCGCGCATGTCCGCCCGCCAGGACGCCGAGGTGTTCCAGTCGTCGATGACCTCGTGGTCGTCGAAGATCATCACGCTCGGCACGGTCGAGAGCAGCCAGCGGATCTCCGGGTCGCGCCAGGACTCCAGGTAGAGCTTGGTGTACTCGTCGAAGCTCACCACCTGGGTGGCCGGGGCGCCCTTCGGCCGGCGCCGCCGCCGCTTCAGCAGCCGGCGCACGGTCGGCGAGGTGACGTCGGCGTAGACCTGGTCGCCGAGGAGCACCAGCAGGTCGGGCAGGGCGTCCGGGTCGGGAGCGGCGATGAGCCGCCGGGCGTACGCGTCCAGCGCGTCCGGGGGCAGCCGGCGGGCGGTGGCGTGCTGGGTGGTCTCCCGGCAGGAGCCGAAGATCAGGTTCACCGGCTGGTCCCGGTCGTCCTCCGCGCGGGTCCGGATCACGCTGGCCGGGAAGCCGCTGTCCGGCACCGGCCAGGCCACCTCGTCGTCGATCAGCACCTCGTAGGTGGTGCTGCTGTCCGCCGTCAGCCCCGAGACCACCACGATCGCGTAGTGGTGGTCGTACGCCGAGAAGGTGGGCGCGCTGCCGGTGGCGCCGTCGGCCGTGCGAACGGTGACCACGGCGGGGCCACTGGTCTCCACCCAGACGGTGGCCCGGGTGCCGACGACCCGGCGCAGCAGCGGGCCGATGAGCAGACGGGAACCGGTCACGGCGCACCTCCGAGGAAGATCATCATTCCTTTCCTACCCGGCCGGCGGTTGCGGCACGCCTTCCAGCCGCGAGCGTACCCGCAGCTCGTTCACGTGCCGAGGCGGTGAGTGGGACGCCGTCGCCGCCATCTGACAGGATTTCGGGCATGAAGGAATACCTCCTCCTCGCACTCGCCCTGCTCGGCGTGCTGATCCTCGGCGGCCTCAGCCTCGTGGTGCCCCGCTTGCGCCGGCGCCCCGAGCCGCCGCTGCCGGAGACGGAGGTCGACACCCGGGCCGAGGAGGACCTGGCCGGGCCCCCGGTCGAGGCGGCCGAGTCGGACCTGCGCACCGGCGTGCTGGTCGAGCCGCCGCCGGTGGTCGAGGCGCCGCCGCTGCCCACCATCGAGGTCCCCGAGCCCACCGCCGGCCGGCTGGTGCGGCTGCGCTCCCGGCTGTCCCGCTCGCAGAACGTCTTCGGCAAGGGCCTCCTCGGCCTGCTCAGCCGGGACCGCCTCGACGAGGACACCTGGGAGGAGATCGAGGACAGCCTGATCACCGCCGACGTCGGCGTCGACTCCACCCGCGAGATCGTCGACCGGCTGCGCGAGCGGACCCGGGTGCTCGGCACCCGCTCGGTCGGCGAGCTGCGCACCCTCCTCGCCACCGAGCTGGTCAACGCGCTCGACCCGACGCTCGACCGGTCCCTGAAGACCGAGCCCAAGGAGGGCGTGCCGGCGGTGCTGCTGGTGGTCGGGGTCAACGGCGCGGGCAAGACCACCACCTGCGGCAAGATCGCCCGGGTGCTCATCGCGGACGGCCGGACCGTGCTGCTCGGCGCGGCCGACACCTTCCGGGCCGCCGCCGCCGACCAGCTGGAGACCTGGGGCGGCCGGGTGGGCGCGGAGACCGTCCGCGGCCCCGAGGCCGCCGACCCGGCCAGCGTCGCCTTCGACGCGGTCAAGCGCGGCATCGACACGAAGGTCGACACGGTGCTGGTGGACACCGCGGGCCGGCTGCAGAACAAGGTCGGCCTGATGGACGAGCTGGGCAAGGTCAAGCGGGTGGTCGAGAAGCACGGCCCGATCGACGAGACCCTGCTGGTGCTCGACGCCACCACCGGCCAGAACGGCCTGGAGCAGGCCCGGGTCTTCACCGAGGTGGTCAACGTGACAGGCGTGGTGCTGACCAAGCTCGACGGCACCGCCAAGGGGGGCATCGTGATCGCCGTGCAGCGCAAGCTGGGCATCCCGGTCAAGCTGGTCGGCCTCGGCGAGGGCCCGGACGATCTGGCCCCGTTCGACCCGGCGCAGTTCGTCGACGCGCTGCTCGGCACCGAGCCGCTCGCCCGGGACGCGTAGCCTCGACGTGACGACTGACGATCGCGCCTACGCGGGGTGGCGCGACCCCAGCCACCCGTCGCCACGCCTCGGGAGACCGTACGTGACTTCGCAGGAGATCCCGCTCCACGGCGGGAACGTGAGCACCGTGGTCCGTGTGGGCGACACCGTCCGGCGCAACGCCGGCCCGTGGACCCCCTCGGTCCACGCGCTGCTGCGCCATCTGGAGTACGTCGGCTTCACCGGCGCGCCCCGCGCCCTCGGCATGGACGAGCGCAACCGGGAGGTCCTGTCGTACCTGGAGGGGGAGTGCGGGGAGTACCCGCTGGCCCCGCACTGGGTCACGGACGAGGCCCTGGTCACCGTGGCGACCATGCTGCGGATGTTCCACGACGCCCAGTACGGCTTCACCCCGCCGCCGGGGGCGGTCTGGCGCTCGTTCGGCCCGCCCCCGCCGGACACCGAGGTGATCTGCCACCACGACGCCGCCCCGCACAACGTGATCTGGCGGCCCGACGGCACGCTCGGGCTGATCGACTTCGACCTGGCCTCGCCCGGCGCCCGGATCTACGACGTGGCGTACGCGGCCTGGACCTGGGTGCCGATCTTCTCCGACCGGGACTCGATCACCCTCGGCTGGAAGCACCCGGACCGGCCGCGCCGGCTGCGCCTCTTCGCCGACGCGTACGGGCTGATCCCCCGGGACCGGCACCGGCTGATCCGGACCATCCGCAAGCGGATCGTCGACCACGTCGAGGGCATCCGACGGATGGCCGCGGCCGGCGAGCCGGCGTTCGTCCGGATCGTGCACAAGGGCCACCTGCGCCGGCCGATGCGCGACCTGCGGCTGCTCGACTACGAGCGGCACGCCCTGGAGAACGCGCTGCGCTGACCCGCGCACAGGCCCGGTGCACCCCGGGGTTCTCCCCAGGCATGATCGTCTTTCTTCACACGCCGGAAACAACGCGTCACGCGTCGGAAATCGAGCGGTGTCGGTGAAGGAAACAGCCGCCGAGCAAGCTTCCGCGCAACCGGCGTACGGGCGACGCTGCCCCGGAAGCCGCGAAGGAGGAGACTTCACCTTTAGGAGGCCAGCGTGCCTGAAGCACCGACGATCGACGGCGGCAACACCGTTTGGCTGCTGGTTTCGACCGCTCTCGTGCTGCTCATGACCCCCGGCCTGGCGCTGTTCTACGGCGGCCTGAACCGGGCCAAGGGCGTGCTCAACATGATGATGATGAGCTTCTCGGCCATCGGGCTCATCTCCGTGCTGTGGTGGTTCTACGGTTTCAGCGTCGCCTTCGGGACCGACGTCAACGGTTTCTGGGGCGACCCCGCCGCGTACCTGGGCACCAAGACCTTCCTGGCGGAGACCGACCTCTGGGGCGCCACGGCGGAGAACCCCAGCGGCATCGGCGTCCCGCTGTACGTGTTCATGGCGTTCCAGATGGTCTTCGCGGTGATCACCGTCGCGCTGATCAGCGGCGCCATCGCCGACCGGGCGAAGTTCGCCGGCTGGCTGCTGTTCGCCTTCGGCTGGGCCACCCTGGTCTACTTCCCGGTGGCGCACTGGGTGTGGGGCGGCGGCATCATCGGCGCCAAGCTCCACGCACTCGACTTCGCCGGCGGCACGGCCGTGCACATCAACGCCGGCGCGGCGGCGCTCGGCGTGGCCCTGGTGCTCGGCAGACGGGTCGGCTGGCCCCGCGAGGGCATGAAGCCGCACAACATCCCACTGGTCGCGCTCGGCGCCGGCCTGCTCTGGTTCGGCTGGTTCGGCTTCAACGCCGGCTCGGAGCTGACCGTCGACTCGGTGGCCGGCCTGGCCTTCCTCAACACCCAGCTCGCCACCGCGGCCGCGGTGCTCGGCTGGCTGGCGATCGAGTGGATCAAGGACGGGCGGCCGACCATGGTCGGCGCGTCCTCCGGTGCCGTGGCCGGCCTGGTCGCCATCACCCCGGCCTGCGGCTTCATCGCCCCGTGGGCGGCCGTCCTGCTCGGCATCGTCGCCGGTGCGGTCTGCGCGCTCGCCATCAGCCTGAAGTACCGGCTCGGCTACGACGACTCCCTCGACGTGGTGGGCGTGCACTTCGTGGGCGGCTGGATCGGGTCGCTGTGGCTCGGTCTCTTCGCCACCAACTCGGTCAACGGCGCGATCAGCGGCGTGGTGGGCGCCTCCGACGGCCTCCTCTACGGCGGCGGCCTGACCCAGCTCGGCCGGCAGGCCCTGGCCGGCATCATCGTCACCGTGTGGTCGGCCGGCATCGCCTGGCTGCTCGCCTTCGCCATCGAGAAGACGATCGGCTTCCGGGTGGCGGCCGAGGCCGAGGTCGACGGCATCGACGTCGCCGAGCACGCGGAGAGCGCGTACGACCTGTCGCCCACCACGGGTGGCAGCGCCGGAGGCGCGTTCGCCATGGCCGGGATCGGCGCGAGCAGGCCGGCCCCGGAGCCCACCGACCCGGCGGAGGAGCCCGCCGAGCCGGTCAGCGAGAAGGTCGCCGGTTAACGTTCCTGGGATGGAGGGGTTGGACATGAAGCTGGTGACCGCGGTCATCAAGCCGTACCAGCTGGACGCGGTGAAGGAGGCCCTGCACGCCCTCGGCGTGGCCGGCCTGACCGTCAGCGAGGTCCAGGGCTACGGCCGGCAGAAGGGGCACACCGAGGTCTACCGGGGTGCCGAGTACACCGTCGAGTTCCTGCCCAAGATCCGGGTCGAGGTGCTCACCGACGAGATGGACGTCGACAAAATCGTCGACGCCATCGTGGGCGCCGCCCGCACCGGCAAGATCGGCGACGGCAAGGTCTGGGTGACCGGCGTCGAGGAGGTCGTCCGGGTGCGTACCGGCGAGCGCGGGCTCGACGCCCTCTGACGCCGGATCCGACCGACGTGACCTCGTTGACCACGCCGACCGGCCCCACCGGGGACGGCACGCCCGTGGTCAACGAGGTCGCCGGCGTACCCGGTGGGGTCGGCGCCGCGGCGCGCGCGGCCCGGGCCGACGCCCTGGACGCCTGGCTGCGCGGCATCTTCCCCCACCGGGAGGGCATCGCGCTGGTCGCGGTCGGCGGGCTGGGCCGCCGCCAGTGCGCGCCGCACGGCGACCTCGACCTGGTGCTGCTGCACGCCGGGGTGCCCGGCACCGACGAGCTGGCCGCCTCGCTCTGGTATCCGATCTGGGACGCCGGGCTGCGGCTGGACCACTCGGTGCGCACCGTCGCCGAGGCGCTGTCGGTGGCCCAGGACGACGTCAAGGTCGCCCTCGGCCTGCTCGACGCCCGGCACGTGGCCGGCGACCCGGTGCTGGCCGACCAGCTCGTCCGCACCGCCGCCGACCACTGGCGGCGCACCGCCGTCCGCCAGCTCCCGAAGCTGCGGGAAATCACCACCGCCCGCTGGGAGGCCCACGGCGAGCTGGCCTTCCTGCTCGAAGGCGACGTCAAGGAGGCCGCCGGCGGGCTGCGCGACGTCGGCCTCCTGCGGGCCATCGCCACCGCCGGCGTCACCGACGCCCTCCGCCCCGCCGTGCACGCCGCGCACCGGCGGCTGCTGGACACCCGCGACGCCCTGCACCAGCAGGTCGGCCGCCGGGTCGACCGGCTGGTCGCCCAGGAACGCGACGGCGTCGCGAAGCTGCTCCTGCTGGAGGAGGGCGACGCGCTGCTGCGCCGGGTGGCCGGGGACGCCCGGACCGTCAGCCACGCCCTCGACGACGCCTGGCGGGCCGCCGACCGGCTCCGCGCCGGCCGGCACCGGAGCGCCGCCGGCCGGCCGCTGCGCCGCCCGGTCGCCCGGGACGTGGTCGAGCAGGACGGCGAGCTGGTCCTCGCCCGCACGGCGATCGGCGCCCGCCCCGACCCGAGCCTGTCGCTGCGGGTCGCCGCCGCGGCGGCCACCACCCGGCTGCCCATCGCCCGGGCCACCTGCGAGTGGCTGGCCGCGTACTGCCCGCCGCTGCCCGCGCCCTGGCCGCCGGCCGCCCGGGCCGCGCTGATCACCCTGCTCGGGGCCGGTCCCGGCCTGGTGCCCGCCTGGGAGACCTGCGACCGGTACGGGCTCATCGACGGCTGGCTGCCCGAGTGGACCCGGCTGCGCAGCCTGCCCCAGCACAACCCGGTGCACCGGTTCACCCTGGACCGGCACCTGGTGCAGGCCGCGTACGAGGCGAGCCGGCACACCCGTGACGTGGACCGCCCGGACCTGCTGCTGCTCGGCGCGTTCCTGCACGACATCGGCAAGGGACTGCCGGGCGACCACAGCACCGTGGGCGCACCCCTGGCGGAGGCGGTGGCCGCCCGGATCGGGCTGCCCGCCGACGAGGCGGCGCTGATCGCCAAGCTGGTCCGGCTGCACCTGCTGCTGCCCGACGTGGCCACCCGGCGGGACCTCTCCGACCCGAAGACCGTCGCCGGGGTCGCCGAGCGGGTCGGCGACACCACCACCCTGGACCTGCTGCACGGCCTGGTCCGGGCCGACGCCGCGGCCACCGGGCCGGCCGCCTGGTCGGGCTGGAAGGGGCGGCTGGTCGCCGAACTGGTCGCCCGGGTGCGGACCGCCCTGGACACCGGCGTGGTCCCCGCCCCACCGGCCCCCGACCCGGCGGTGGTCGCCGGGCCGCTGCCGGTCGTACACGTGGGGGAGGACCGGGTGTCGGTGGCCGCGGCCGACCGGCGGGGGCTGCTCGCCACGGTGGCCGGCTGCCTGGCCCTGCACCGGCTGGAGGTGATCTCCGCGGACGCCGCCACCGTCGACGGCCGGGCCCTGGTGCAGTGCCGGGTGCAGCCGCGCTACGGCCTGGCCCCCGACCCGATCGCGCTCACCGCCGACCTGCGCCGCGCGGTCACCGGCGACGTCTCGGTCACCCAGCGGCTGCGCGGCCGGGCCCTCGCCGCGCGGGCCCGGGGCGCCGCGCCCCGGGTGGTCTGGCACCGCGAGGCCGCCACCGACGCGGTGCTGCTGGAGCTGCGCGCCGCCGACGCCGCCGGGCTGCTCTACCGGGTCACGTGCGCCCTCGACGAGGCCGGCGCCCAGGTGCGGGCCGCCCGGATCTCCACCCTCGGCGGCGACGTGGTGGACGCCTTCTACCTGGTCGGCGGCTGGCCGCCGGAGGCGGAACGGTCCCGCGTCGAGGCCGCCGTGCTGGCCGCCGTGTAAGCAGGGCCCTCCGGACACTACGTCCGGCGGCGTAGGCGCGGAGCCGCTCGCGGGGCGACGTGCCGGGGCCCGTCCGGCGGGACGCTCGGTGGCATGAACCTGCCAGTGCAGACCGAAGGGCTCACCAAACGGTACGGCGGCCTGACCGCCGTGCACGATCTCCAGCTGACCGTCCGGGCCGGCGAGGTGTACGGCTTCCTCGGCCCCAACGGCGCCGGCAAGACCACCACCCTGCGCATGCTGCTCGGGCTGGTCCGGCCCACCGCCGGCACGGTCCGGCTGCTCGGCCGGCCACCCGCCGCCGGCCGGCTCACCGGGGTCGGGGCGCTGATCGAGGGGCCGGCCTTCTACCCGTACCTCTCCGGCCGGGAGAACCTGCGGGTGCTGGCCTGCTACGCCGGGGTCGGCGCCGACCGGGTCGCGCTCGTGCTCGACCTGGTCGACCTCACCGACCGGGCCGGCGACCGCTACGCCGGCTACTCGTTGGGCATGAAGCAGCGGCTCGGTGTGGCCGCCGCGCTGCTGAAGGATCCCCGCCTGCTCATCCTGGACGAGCCGACCAACGGACTCGACCCGGCCGGCATGGCGGACATGCGCACGCTGATCCGCCGGCTCGGCGCGGCCGGCTGCACGGTGCTGGTCTCCAGCCACCTGCTCGGCGAGGTCGAGCAGGTGTGCGACCGGGTCGGCGTGATCGCCCGCGGCCGGCTGGTCGCCGAGGGCAGCGTCGCCGAGCTGCGCGGTGCTGCCGGGCTGCGGCTGCTCGCCGAGCCGCTGGACGCGGCGGCCGCCCGGGCGCGGGAACTGGTCGGCGCCGATCGGGTCCGGGTGGTCGACGGCGGGCTGGAGCTGGCCGTCGAGCCGGACCGCGCCGCCTGGCTCAACACCGAGCTGGTCGGGGCCGGGCTCGCCGTGCGCGAGCTGCGTCCCCGGGAACGGGACCTGGAGCAGGTCTTCTTCGACCTCGTGGAGAGGGGAACGGCCGATGTCGCGTAGCTTCCGCGCCGAGACGGTCAAGCTCGTCCGACGGCCGGCCAGCTGGCTGCTGCTGGCCATCACGCTGGTGCTCTCGCTGATCTTCACCTACGTCTTCCCGTACGCGGGCGTCGCGGGCGGCACCGACGGCCCGAACTCCGGCCGCGCCCTGCCCGCGCTGCTCCCCGACCAGCTGGTCGGCAACTCCCTCGGCGGCCTCCCCGTCTTCCTCGGCTCGATCCTGCTGATCCTCGGCGTGCTCACGGTCGGCGGCGAGTACGGCTGGGGCACCTGGAAGACGGTGCTGACCCAGGGCCCGACCCGGCTGGAGGTGTACGCGGGCAAGCTGCTCGCCCTCGCCGCCGCCGCGCTGGCCGTGGTGCTGGCCGTCTTCGCGGTCGGCGCGGTCGCCAGCCTGCTCATCGCGTCCGCCGAGGCGCAGCCGGTGACCTGGCCGTCGGTCGGCGACCTGCTCACCGGGATCGGGGCGGGGTGGCTCATCGCGACGATGTGGGCCATGCTCGGTGCCGTGCTGGCCGTCGCGCTGCGCGCCGTGGCGCTGCCGGTCGGGCTGGGCCTGGTGTGGATGCTCGCCGTGCAGAACCTGCTCGCCGCGATCGCCGCGCCACTTGTCGACTGGGTGGCGAAGGCGCAGGAGGGACTGCCCGGGCCGAACGCCGGGTCGCTGGCCGCCGCGCTCGGCGCGCCGGGGGACACGCCCGGAGTGGCGGCCGCCGTCGGCGGCGGGCAGGCGGCCGTGGTGGTGGCCGCGTACCTGGTCGGGTTCGCGGCCGTCGGCGCGGTGCTGCTGCGCCGACGGGACATCGGCTGAGGCGGGGCGGGGGAGGGGACGTGGACCGCGAGCGTGGCGACCGGGGCCGCCGGCTCCTGGACGGCCTCGTCGCCCTGGCCCTGCTGGTGATCGGGCTGGCCGGCACCGCGCCGGCGGGCCACAACCAGGGCATTGAAGCCGGGCCGGGTGCCTACCCACTGGTCGTGGTGGCCGCGCTCGCGGTGGCCGTCCGCCGGATCTGGCCGCTGGCCACCCTGGCGGTGGTCACCGCGGCGAGCACCGCCTACCTGGCCCTCGGCTACCCGTACGGGCCGATCCTGCTGTCGTTCTTCGTGGCGGTCTACACGGTGGCCGCGTACCGGCCGATCCGGCTCGCGGCGGTGGCCAACGGTGTGGCGCTGCTCGTGCTGCTCACGCACGTCTTCGTCGGGGTGCGCCCGCCCGGCGTGGTCGGGCTGATGCCGGCCGCCGCCTGGATCGTGGTGCCGTTCGCGGTGGGCGTCACCGTGCGGCTCGGCCGGGAGAACGCGGCGCGCAGCCGCACCGACGAGGCACGCCGGCTGGCCGACGCCGAGCGGCTGCGGGTGGCCCGGGAGGTGCACGACGTGGTCGGCCACGGGCTCGCCGCGATCCACCTCCAGGCCGAGATCGCCCTGCACCTGCTCGCCCGCAAGCCCGAGCAGGCCGAGGCGGCGCTCACCGCGATCAGCCGCACCAGCAAGGAGGCGCTCGACGAGCTGCGGGTCACGCTGACCGTGGTCCGCCGCGACGAGGCCGCCGACGAGCGCGCCCCCACGCCCGGGCTGGCCCAGCTCCCGCAGTTGCGCGAGCGGCTGGCCGGCGCGGGGCTCCCGGTCACCGTCGAGGTGGACGGTGCGCCGCGCCCGCTCCCGGTCGCGGTGGACCTGGCCGCGTACCGGGTGGTGCAGGAGGCGCTGACCAACGTGCTGCGGCACGCCGGACCGGCCACGGCCACCGTCCGGATCCGGTACGCGCCGACCGAGGTCGCCGTGGAGGTCACCGACACGGGCCGCGGCGCGGCCACCCCGGCGAACGGGCCCGGCTACGGGCTGGCCGGCATGCGGGAGCGGGTCACCGCCCTGGGCGGCGTGTTCGCCGCCGGCCCCGCCTCCGCCGGTGGCTTCCGGGTGTCCGCCACACTGCCCGTGGAGGAGGTCACATGATCCGTGTGCTGCTCGCCGACGACCAGGACCTGGTCCGGATCGGCCTGCGTGCCCTGGTGGAGAGCGAGGACGACCTCACCGTGGTCGGGGAGGCCGCCGACGGGCTCGCCGCCGTCGCGGCGGCCCGCCGGGAACGCCCCGACGTGGTGCTGATGGACGTCCGGATGCCCGGCGTCGACGGCATCGAGGCGACCCGCCGGATCGTCGCCGACCCCGCGCTGGCCGGCACCCGGGTGGTCGTGCTGACCACCTTCGAGCTGGACGAGTACGTCTTCGACGCGCTCCGGCACGGCGCCAGCGGCTTCCTCACCAAGGACACCCGCCCGGCCGAGCTGCTGCGGGCCATCCGGCTGGTCGCCGAGGGGGAGGCGCTGCTCTCCCCGTCGGTGACCCGGCGGGTGGTCCGGGAGTTCGCCACCCGGCCGGCCCGGGTGCCCCGCCCGCACCCCCGGCTCGACGCTCTCACCGACCGGGAACGCGAGGTGGTGGGCCTGGTCGGCGAGGGGCTGAGTAACGTCGAGATCGCCGAGCGGCTGGTCGTCAGCCCGGCGACCGCGCGGACCCACGTCAGCCGCGCCATGGTCAAGCTGGGCGCCCGGGACCGGGCCCAGCTGGTGGTCTTCGCGTACCAGTCGGGCCTGGTCGCCTCCTGACCCACCGGCGCTCGGCCCCGGAGGGAGCGCGGGGGTTCTGGATGTTCCTGTCCGTCGCTACGAACGTGATGTCGTGAACGATTCAGCCCGAGGCGGTGCGGATCGGGCGGCGCCGATCCGGCCCCGCGGGTCGGCCGGCACGAGGCGGACGCCTCCGTGGTGAGTCATCCACGTCATCACGTTCCTAGCGGCGAAGACTGCGGCGACCTCGGCCACCCGGGGCCGCCGTCGCCAGCCGCGACCGACCGTAGAACCGGCACGCCGCCCGATTCCCGCCTCTTCCTGCTGTCGCCTTCCCACTGCTCAAGACCATGGGTCCGGACATTGAGACTCCGGAAGATCTTGGTACGAAATGGCCCTCTGAGGGGCCATTTCGTACCAAGATCTCCGGGCGGGCCGGGCGGTCCGGGCGGGCCGGGTGGCTGCCCGTCGGTGGCGGGCGGTGGGGCGGTTAGGGGCGGCGATTAGGGGCGGCGCGGAGCGGGGCGGGCCGGCGGGAGGCAGTGCGTGGGCAGGACCGTTACCCTTGCGGGTAGCCGGACGTGTTCGTGCCGGCCGACTGTGCTCGCCACACCGACAAACGGGATGTTTGCGTGTTTGACACCTTGAGTGACCGCCTGTCCGGGATCTTCACCAAGCTCCGCGGCAAGGGTCGGCTCACCGACGCCGACATCGACGCCACCGCGCGCGAGATCCGCATGGCGCTGCTGGAGGCCGACGTCGCCCTGCCGGTGGTCAAGGGTTTCATCGCGGCCGTCAAGGAGCGGGCGCGCAGCGCCGAGGTCTCTCAGGCGCTCAACCCGGCCCAGCAGATCATCAAGATCGTCAACGAGGAGCTGATCAACGTCCTCGGCGGCGAGGGGCGGCGGCTCCAGTTCGCCAAGCACCCGCCGACCGTGATCATGCTGGCCGGTCTCCAGGGTTCCGGCAAGACCACCCTCGCCGGCAAGCTGGCCCGCTGGCTCAAGGCGCAGGGCCACCAGCCGCTGCTGGTCGCCGCCGACCTCCAGCGCCCCAACGCCGTCGGGCAGCTCCAGGTGCTCGGTGGCCGGGCCGGCGTCGAGGTGTACGCCCCGGAGCCCGGCAACGGCGTCGGCAACCCGGTGCAGGTCGCGCGCGACTCGATCGAGCACGCCCGGCGGGCCGCCCGGGACATCGTCATCGTCGACACGGCCGGCCGCCTCGGCATCGACGCCGAGATGATGCAGCAGGCCGCCGACATCCGCGACGCGGTCCAGCCCGACGAGGTCATCTTCGTCATCGACGCCATGGTCGGTCAGGACGCGGTCCGCACGGCCGAGGCGTTCCGCGACGGCGTCGGCATCACCGGCGTGGTCCTCTCCAAGCTTGACGGTGACGCCCGCGGTGGCGCCGCCCTGTCGGTCCGGGAGGTCACCGGGCAGCCGATCCTGTTCGCCTCCACCGGCGAGAAGCTGGAGGACTTCGACGTCTTCCACCCCGACCGGATGGCCAGCCGGATCCTCGGCATGGGCGACGTCCTCACTCTGATCGAGCAGGCCGAGGCGGCCTTCGACTCCGATCAGAAGGAGAAGATGACCGCCAAGCTGATGGGCGGCGAGCAGTTCACCCTGGAGGACTTCCTCGACCAGCTCATCGCGGTCCGGCGGATGGGCCCGATCGCCAACGTGCTGGCCATGATGCCCGGCATGGGGCAGATGAAGGACCAGCTCGCCGAGCTGGACGACAAGCACTTCGACCGGGTCACCGCGATCATCCGGTCGATGACGCCGGCCGAGCGCACCACCCCGAAGATCATCAACGGCTCCCGCCGGGCCCGCATCGCCAGCGGCTCCGGCGTCACCGTGATGGACGTCAACCAGCTGCTCAACCGCTTCGCCGAAGCGCAGAAGATGATGAAGCAGATGGGCGGCATGATGGGCCTGCCCGGCGGCGGCCGGCGCAAGGCGACCAAGTCGCCGAAGAACAAGCGCAAGGGCACCAAGGGCGGCGGGCGGCCGCGCACCGGCGCCGGGGTGCCGGGCGGCTTCCCGGGCGGCATGCCGCAGCTCCCGCCGGGCCTCGACCCGGGCGACCTGGCCGGCGGCCAGGGCCTGCCGCCGGGCTTCAAGCTGCCGAAGATCGACTTCAACAAGCTCGGCAAGGGCGGTGACAAGGGCCCGCGTTGACGCGTGTCGGTGACGGCCCCGTCCCCTCCCGGGGGCGGGGCCGTCGGCGTACCGCGGCGGGCTCGTGACGCGCCCGCGGGAGTGATCGGGTAGGACTGTGCACATGGCTCTGCATGTGCGCGGTGTGCTCCTGCCGGACGACGAGGTCCGGGACGTCTGGCTGGTCGGCGACCGGGTCACCTTCGAACCGGTGCCCGGCGCCGAGACGGTCGTCGACGGCGGCTTCGTGCTGCCCGGCCTGACCGACGCCCACTGCCACATCGGCATCGCCCGCGGCGGCGCCCCGATCACCTCCCTCGACCAGGCCCGCGAGTTGGCCCGAACCGACCGGGACGCCGGCGTGCTGGCCATCCGCGACGCCGGCTCGCCGTACCCGTACCCGGAACTCGACGACGAGGCGGACCTGCCGCGCCTGGCCCGCGCCGGCCGGCACGTCGCGCCGCCGAAGCGCTACCTGCGCGACATCGGCGTGGAGGTCGGCGCAGCCGAGGTGGCCGCGACGGTGGCCGCGCAGGCCGCCGCCGGCAACGGCTGGGTCAAGCTGGTCGGCGACTGGATCGACCGCGGGGTCGGTGACCTGGCGCCGGCCTGGGACGCCGACACGATGACCGCCGCGGTCGCCGCGGCGCACGCCGCCGGTGCGCGCGCGGCCGTGCACACCTTCTCCGAGTCGGCCGTGGAGATCATGGTGCGGGCCGGGGTGGACTCGGTGGAGCACGGCACCGGGCTGAGCCTCGACCTCGTCGACCTGATGGCCCGGCAGGGCACCGCGCTGGTGCCCACGATGATCAACATCCGCACCTTCGGTCACATCGCCGAGCAGGCCCGCGCGAAGTTCCCCGGGTACGCCGACCACATGCTCGCCCTGCGTGACCGGTTCCCCGAGGTGGTCCGCGCCGCGCACGAGGCCGGGGTGCCGATCTACGTGGGCACCGACGCGGGCGGCGGCATCGACCACGGGCTGGCCGCCGAGGAGATGCTGCTCCTGCACGAGCAGGCCGGGATGTCCGCCGAGGACGTGCTCGCCGCCGCCTCCTGGCGGGCCCGCGAGTGGCTCGGCTTCCCCGGCCTGGTCGAGGGCGGCCTGGCCGACCTGACCGTCTACCCCGAGGACCCCCGCCGCGACCTGCGGGTGGTCCGCGCCCCGTCGCGCATCATCCTCCGTGGCCGCGTCCTTCCCATCCCTCGCTGATCAGGAGGTCCGGGTCGGCGGCCGGGCCGTCGCGACCGTCCTGATCAACCCGCCGGCCGGGTGGCGGCCGTGTGGAAGAGGTGCAGGGCCAGGGTCGCCAGCTGGTCGGCGGTCTCGTCGACCGGCGACCGGGGGAGCACGATGTGGCTGACCACCAGGCGGACGATCGTGTCGGCGGCGAAGGCCCGGGCCGCGCGGTCGCCCTCCGGCAGGTGCCGGTCGGCCCACTCCAGCAGGGCCGCGGACGACTCGGCCAGCACCAGCTCGGACCGGGTGGTCAGGTAGGGCAGCAGCTCGTCGGAGCCGCCCCGGGCGCTGGTGAGGATCGCCTTGACCAGCGGGTTGTCCGCGGCGGCGGCGAGGGTGTGGCGGATGGCCGCGTACGCCGCGGCCCGCACGTCGGCGCCGTGCGCGTCGAGGGCGGCGCGGACCTCCCCGACGAAGCGGTCCACCTCGCGCCGGGCGAGCGCCTCGGCCAGGCCGGCCTTGCTGCCGAACTCGTTGTAGACGGTCTGCCGGCTCACCCCGGCGGCCTGCGCCACCCCGCCCATGCGGACGCCGTCCCAGCCCGCGGCGATCGTCTGCGCGCGGGCGGCGTCCACGATCGTGTCCCGCAGCCGCGGCGTCGACACCTCCGGCTCGGCGCGTCCCGCGCCGCGCCGTGACCCGTCGCGCGACACCTCCGGCTCGGCGCGTTTCGCGTGGCGCGGCGGCCGGGCGCCGGCATCTGGAAGCTCACCCATCGTCGTCGAAGTCTACGGTCGGTCGGCGCGACACGACGCGCGCCGACTCCCGGGCGCAGCGGCCGCCCGCCCGGCGCATAGGATGTGCGGTCATGGCACGCGTGCTCACTCCCCGTGCGGAGGACTTTCCCCGCTGGTACCAGGACCTGATCGCCAAGGCGAAGCTCGCCGACAACGGCCCGGTGCGGGGCACCATGGTCATCCGACCGGCGGGCTACGCCATCTGGGAGCGGATGCAGGCCGAGATGGACGCCCGGATCAAGGCAGCCGGCGCGGAGAACGCGTACTTCCCGCTCTTCATCCCGGAGAGCTACCTCAAGCGCGAGGCCGAGCACGTCGAGGGCTTCTCGCCGGAGCTGGCCGTCGTCACCCACGGTGGTGGCAAGCAGCTCGCCGAGCCGGTGGTGGTCCGCCCCACCAGCGAGACGGTGATCGGCGAGTTCATGGCCAAGTGGATCGACTCCTACCGGGACCTGCCGCTGCTGCTCAACCAGTGGGCGAACGTGGTCCGCTGGGAGCTGCGCCCCCGGATCTTCCTCCGCACCAGCGAGTTCCTCTGGCAGGAGGGCCACACCGCGCACGCCACCCGGGAGGACGCCCGGGCCTACGCCCGCCGGATCCTGCACGAGGCGTACGAGGACCTGATGGTCAACGTGCTCGGCATCCCCGTGGTGGTCGGCCTGAAGACCGCCCGCGAGCGCTTCGCCGGCGCCACCGCCACCTACACGTGCGAAGGCATGATGGGCGACGGCAAGGCGCTCCAGTTGGGCACGAGCCACGAGCTGGGGCAGAACTTCGCCAAGGCCTTCGACATCAGCTACTCCTCGGCCGAGGGCGGCCGGGAGCACGCCTGGACCACCTCGTGGGGCACCTCCACCCGGATGCTCGGCGGGCTGATCATGTGCCACGGCGACGACAACGGCCTCCGCGTGCCGCCGAAGCTGGCGCCGGTCCAGGCGTACGTGATGGTCGTCAAGGACGGCGAGGGCGTCGGCGAGGCGGCGGCCAAGCTGCGCGACGCGCTGCGCGACGCCGGCGTCCGGGTCGCGCTGGACGACCGGACCGACACGGCGTTCGGCCGCCGCGCGGTCGACGCCGAGCTGCGCGGTTACCCGGTGCGCGTCGAGGTCGGCCCCCGCGACCTGGCTGCCGGCAACGCGGTGGTGGTGCGGCGTACGGACGGCTCGAAGGCCCCGGTCCCGGTCGCCGACGTGGTGGGCGCGGTGCTCGCCGCGCTGGAGGCGGACCAGCAGACGCTGCACGACCAGGCGCTGGCGTTCCGGCAGTCCCGGACCGTCGAGGTCGGCACGCTGGCCGAGGCGCTCGAGGCGGCCGCCACCGGCTGGGCCAAGGTGCCGTGGTCGGAGGTCGGCGTCCAGGGCGAGGCCGAGGCGAACGGCCAGGGCGTCACCGTCCGGTGCCTGCTCCGTGCCGACGGCTCGGTGCCCGACTCCGAGGACGAGCCGGACCTGGTCGCCATCCTCGCCCGCGCCTACTGAGGTGCGTCCGGGCGACCCCGCCGGCCGGTTCGCGCCCGGGCGGTTGATCATGCATCGCAACGTGCGGCACGGCCGGATCGGTTGGGTCCGGTCGTCCCGCGTGGTCCTCGACGACGACCGGGGGCTGCTGCTCTGGGTGGCCCGGAGCAGCCCGGTGGCGCACGAGGTGACCGAGGCGGGGCTGGGGATGCGGGTCGTGCCGTTCGCCGAGTGGATCACCTCGTCCTACCGGCTCGCCCAGGGGCGCTGGAACGGGCCGCCGGTGTTGAAGTTCCTGCCCACCGGCGCCGCCCATTCGGTCTGGTGGTTCCGGGACGACCGGGGCCGGTTCAAGAACTGGTACGTCAACCTGGAGGAGCCCGGCATCCGCTGGGACGACGGCACGGTGGCCGGGGTCGACATGGTCGACCAGGACCTCGACGTGGTGGTCCACCCGGACCTGAGCTGGGAGTGGAAGGACGAGGACGAGTTCGTCGAGCGCCTGGCCTTTCCGCAGCACTACTGGGTGCCGGACGAGAAGGCGGTCCGGGCCGAGGGGGAGCGGGTGATCCGGATCGCCGAGGCCGGCGAGTTCCCCTTCGACGGCACCTGGTGCGACTTCACCCCACCCGCCGACTGGGACGTACCGGACGAACTGCCGCCCGGCTGGGACCGGCCGCCGGTCCGCTGACGCTGTGTCGTTCGTCACCGGCGGGGGCGACCCGGCCGGGCTGTCCGGGTCCGGTGTGAGAGATCCGGGTGGGATCTGGCAGAATGGGTCGCTGGTATCCGGCGCGCGTCCGGCGCCCTCTAACCCGGGCGCGTCGCCAGTTAACCGAGCAGTCTCCGGCCCAACCCCACTGTGCCGGGCGGCGCTCACCCGCCACACCGCCCGTACCGGGCCGGTGAAATCGCAACAGGAGCGAAACAACTGTGGCCGTAAAGATCCGGCTCCTGCGGATGGGCAAGATCCGCAACCCGCAGTACCGCATCGTCGTCGCCGACTCGCGCACCAAGCGTGACGGTCGCGCCATCGAGTTCGTCGGTGTGTACCAGCCGAAGGAGGACCCTTCGGTGATCGAGGTCAAGTCGGAGCGGGTCCAGTACTGGCTGTCGGTCGGCGCGCAGCCGAGCGAGGCCGTGCAGCGCCTGCTGGAGCTGACCGGTGACTGGCAGAAGTTCAAGGGCCTGCCGGCCCCGCCGCCGCTGAAGGTCGCCGCGGAGCGGGCCGACCGCAAGGCGGCGTACGAGGCCGAGGCGAAGGCCGCCGCAGGCGTGGCGGACACCCCGGCCCCGGCCAAGAAGGCCGCCAAGGCCCAGGCGCCGGCCGCCCAGGCCCCGGCCGCTCAGGCCGAGGCGCCGAAGGCCGAGGAGCAGACCGGTGCCGAGTCCGGCGAGCAGGCCTGACATGGCACTGCGTCCGGCCCTGGAGCACCTGGTCAAGGGGATCGTCGACCACCCGGACGACGTCCGGGTGCGCATGGTCGACTCCCGCCGGGGCAAGCGGCTCGAGGTCCGCGTGCACCCGGAGGACCTCGGCACGGTGATCGGGCGGTCCGGCCGGACCGCCAAGGCGCTGCGCCAGGTGATCGGCTCCATCGGTGGGCGCGGGGTACGCGTCGACATCGTCGACTCGTACTGATGCTTCTCATCGTCGGCCGGATCGGCAAGCCGCACGGCATCCGCGGTGAGGTCACCGTGGAGGTGCGGACCGATGAGCCCGAAGCACGTTTCGCGCCGGGGTCGGTGCTCGTCACCGACCCCGGCGCGGTCGCGCCTCCGGCGCCCGGGGCCTACCGGGTGCCGGAGAAGTTGACCATCGAGGCCGCCCGCTGGCACCAGGGACGGCTGCTGGTCGCCTTCGAGGGCGTGCTCGGCCGCGACGTCGCCGAGGCGCTGCGCGGCACCCTGCTCGGCGTGGACAGCGCCGAGGTCGCTCCGCCGGAGGACCCGGAGGAGTTCCTCGACCACCAGCTGGTCGGGCTGGCCGTGGTGACCCCGGCCGGCGAGCGGCTGGGCGAGGTGGCCCGGATCGACCACGCCCCCGCCTCCGACCTGCTGGTGCTGCGGCGCCCCGAGGGCCGCACCGCGCTCATCCCGTTCGTCAAGGCGATCGTCCCCGAGGTCGACGTCGCGGGCGGACGCGTGGTGGTGGAGCTGCCCGCCGGGCTGCTCGACCTCTGACTGGAGCCACCCCCTCATGCGCGTCGACATCGTGTCGATCTTCCCCGAGTACTTCGCCCCGCTGGACCTGTCGCTGATCGGCAAGGCCCGGGCGGGCGGCACGCTGCGGCTGGCCGTACACGATCTGCGGACCTGGACCCACGACGTGCACCGCACGGTCGACGACACCCCCTACGGCGGCGGTCCCGGCATGGTGATGCGGCCGGAGCCGTGGGGCGAGGCCCTCGACGCCCTGGCCCCCGACGAGCTGAGCCCGGACGGGCACACCCTGCCCCGGCTGCTCGTCCCGTCGCCGGCCGGCGTCCCGTTCACCCAGGCCACGGCACACGAGCTGGCCGCCGAGTCGCACCTGCTGTTCGCCTGCGGCCGCTACGAGGGCATCGACCAGCGGGTGCTCGACCACGCGGCGACCCGGATGCGGGTGACCGAGGTCTCGCTGGGCGACTACGTGCTCTTCGGCGGCGAGGTGGCCGTGCTGGTCATCCTGGAGGCGGTCACCCGGCTGCTGCCCGGGGTGCTCGGCAACGCCGGCTCGCTGGACGAGGAGTCGCACGCCCACGGGCTGCTGGAAGCCCCCATGTACACGAAGCCGGCGGAGTGGCGCGGGCACGAGGTGCCCGAGGTGCTCCGCTCCGGCGACCACGGGAGGATCGCCCGCTGGCGGCGCGACGAGGCGCTGCTGCGGACGGCGGCCCGCCGCCCCGACATGATCTCCGCGCTGCCGCCGGAGAGCCTGGACAAGCGGGACCGGGCGGCCCTGGACCGGGGTGGATTTCAGCCCCGGCCGGGTGATGTGGCAAAGTAGAGGGGTTGCCGCTTCCGTCCACGCCGTGGACGGAAGCGAGGACCCTCGACCGGGGTCGGCGTCGCCGGCCACCACCCGGGGGTCAGAATCACCCATCCGCGCATCGACTGACGATGCGCCGTGAGCCTCACGAGGACGCAGCGATGAACATCCTGGACGCCCTTGACGCCCAGTCGAAGCGCGTTGACCTGCCCGACTTCCGCGCCGGTGACACCGTGAAGGTGCACGCGCGGGTCGTCGAGGGCAACCGGTCCCGGGTCCAGATCTTCCAGGGCGTCGTCATCCGCCGCCAGGGTGACGGTCTCCGCGAGACCTTCTCGGTTCGCAAGATCAGCTTCGGCGTGGGTGTGGAGCGCACCTACCCGCTGAACAGCCCGGCCCTCGACCGGATCGAGGTCGTGACCCGCGGCGACGTGCGGCGCGCCAAGCTCTACTACCTGCGTGAGCTGCGGGGCAAGAAGGCCAAGATCAAGGAGCTGCGCGAGAAGCAGCCGGCGAGCTGAATTTCCCCTCGCCACGCCGCCTGACCTGTGCGGATGTCGTATCGACCGGAGCGCATTACCCTGGTCGTACGGGCGCCGGGGGACGGCGCACCGCGCCCACTCGACGCGGTGTCACAGCGGTCCACTACCGCCCGTGGGGTCTCTACAGGAGACTCCCGGGCGGTAGTGTCGTTTCCGCGGACCGGAGAGTGGCATGGTGCAGATGCTTGACGAGGACGGCACCGTCGACCCATGGCGCCGACGGCGGCGCACCCGCCGGCAGATGCCGCTGTGGCAGGAGCTGCCCCTCCTCCTCGTCGTCGCCTTCTGCCTCGCGGTGCTGATCCGCACCTTCCTGCTCCAGGCGTTCTTCATCCCGTCCGGGTCGATGGAGAACACCCTGCTCGTCGGCGACCGGGTGCTGGTCAACAAGGTCGTCTACGACGTCCGCGACCCGGTCCGCGGCGAGGTGGTCGTGTTCCGGGGCACTGACCGGTGGGTCGCCCAGGAGGCCCCCGCGCCGCCGACCAACTTCGCCGGCAAGGTCGGCCGCACGCTCGGTGACCTGGTCGGCGTCAGCCGCCCGGGCGAGAAGGACTTCATCAAGCGGGTCATCGGGGTGCCCGGTGACCGGGTGTGGTGCTGCGACAAGGGCCGGGTCGTGGTCAACGGCGTGCCGCTGGAGGAGCAGGGCTACGTCTCCGAGGACTCGCCGGTCGAGCTGCCGCCGAACCCGAAGGAGTGCCGCTCCCGGCAGTTCACCGAGATCGTCGTGCCGCCGGGGCAGATCTTCGTGATGGGCGACCACCGGCTGGTCTCCCAGGACGCCCGGTGCCAGGGCCCGGTGCCGATCGACAACGTGGTCGGCCGGGCCTTCATGATCGTCTGGCCGTCCCAGCGCTGGACCACGCTGCCGGTCCCGGACACCTTCGACGACCTGCCGCAGCCGAACGCCGCGCCGGCCAGGCCGGCCCCGGTGGATCCCGACCCGGTGGGCGGCGTCGTGCTGATCCTCCCGGTCACGGCCGCGCTCTCCGTTCTCGCGCGTTCGGGGCGACTGCGCCGGGGGCGGGGACGTAGGCTCCACCCGTGATTGACGAGCAGACCGAGAAGCCGCGCAGTTCCTTCTGGAAGGAGCTGCCCATCCTCCTGGGCGTGGCGATCCTGGTCGCAGTGCTGGTTCGTGCCTTCGTGCTGCAGACCTTCTTCATCCCCTCGCCGTCCATGGAGAACACCCTCATGATCGACGATCGGGTGCTGGTCAACAAGCTGGTGTACGACTTCCGCTCGCCGCACCGCGGTGAGGTGATCGTGTTCAAGGCCCCCACCGAGTGGAGCGGCAACCCGCAGGGCGAGGACTTCATCAAGCGCGTGATCGGGGTCGGCGGGGACCACGTGGTCTGCTGCGACCGCACCGGCCCGCAGGAGCGGTTGATCATCAACGGCAAGCCGATCGACGAGCCGTTCATCTTCCCCGGCAACAAGCCCGCCGACCAGGATTTCGACATCACCGTGCCGAAGGACCGGCTCTGGGTGATGGGCGACCACCGGGAGGCCTCGGGGGACTCGCTGGAGCACTGGCAGCAGTCCGGCGAGGACATCACCGAGGCCACCATCCCGGAGGACCAGGTGATCGGGCGGGCCTTCACGATTTTCTGGCCGGTCGGCCGGGCGACCTGGCTCAGCGTGCCGGACCAGTTCGACGGCATCCCCAACCCCTGACTTGTCGGCCCGCCCCGATGACCACGCCCGCCCCCCGGAGAGCCGGAGGGCGTGGGCGTTCGTCGGAGGCGTCTGGCAGGCTTGTGCGGTGACCGTCTACACCCCTCGTCGCGCGGCCCGGGTGCTGCTCGTCGACGCGTCCGACCGGGTGCTGCTGTTCGAGGGCAGTGACCCGGCCCGGCCGGATCACCGCTACTGGTTCACCCCCGGCGGCGGCCTCGACCCGGGGGAGAGCCCGGCCGAGGGCGCGGCGCGGGAGCTGGCCGAGGAGACCGGGCTGCGGCTCGCCCCGGCCGAGCTGGGCGCCCCGGTCTGGACGGAGACGGTCGAGTTCCCTTTCGACGGGGTCTGGTACCGGCAGGAGCAGGAGTTCTTCCTGTACCGGGTGCCGACCTGGGAGGTCGACACGGCCGGCTTCGACGAGGTCGAGCAGGCCAGCGTGCACGGCCACCGCTGGTGGTCGGCCAGTGAGCTGGCCGCCACGACCGAGCGCCACTACCCGCCGGACCTGGCGGACCGGCTCGCCCGGGCGCTCGCCGGGGGCGTCCCGTGCTGACCCCGCCGCGCACTGTGGTGCGCCGTGACGGCGGCCTCTACGCGTTGGAGCGGGCGCTGCAACGGCGCGGCTTCCGGCACGTGGCCGGTGCCGACGAGGCGGGCCGGGGAGCCTGCGCCGGGCCGCTGGTGGCCGCCGCCGCGGTGCTGCCTGAGGGGCGGCGCGGCGAGATCGACGAGCTGGCCGACTCCAAGCTGCTCACCCCGACGGCCCGGGAACGGGTCTACGAGGAGGTCGTGGCGCGGGCCCTGGCGTACGCGGTGGTGATCATCCCCGCCGAGGAGGTCGACGCGCGCGGGCTGCACGTGTGCAACCTGGCCGCCATGCGCCGGGCGCTCGCCTCGTTGACCACGCGCCCGGAATACGTGCTGACCGACGGCTTCGGCGTGGACGGGCTGGACGTGCCCGGTCTGGCGGTCTGGAAGGGGGACCGGGTGGCCGCCTGCGTGGCGGCGGCGAGCGTGCTCGCCAAGGTCACCCGGGACCGGATCATGGTGGAACTGGACGAGCGGCACCCGGGCTACGGCTTCGCCGAGCACAAGGGCTACATCACTCCCGAGCACAGCGCCGCGCTGCGCGAGCGGGGGCCGTGCCGGGAACACCGCTTCTCGTACGTGAACGTGGCCACCGTCTCGGGCCGGGACGGCCGGCCGCCCCGGTCCCGCCGGCCGGCTGCCGGCAGCCCGGACGAGGTGCTCTTCGGCGGCCCGGACGGGGCGTTCGACGACGGTCCGGACGAGCCGATGGAGCGCTCCGACGCGGCAGGGGGTACCGTCGGCGTGGCGTTGGGCGAGCAGCCGCGACCTCCGGCGTCGGTGGGGGAAGATGTGGTCATGGAAGGCGGAGTGCGATGAGCGCGGAAGATCTCGAGAAGTACGAAACCGAGATGGAGCTGCAGCTCTACCGGGAGTACCGCGACATTGTCCGCCAATTCTCCTACGTGGTGGAGACCGAGCGCCGCTTCTACCTGGCGAACCAGGTCGACCTGCACGTGCGTAACTCGGACGGCGAGGTCTACTTCGAGGTCGAGATGCACGATGCCTGGGTGTGGGACATGTACCGCCCCGCCCGTTTCGTCAAGAATGTCCGCGTAATGACGTTCAAGGACGTCAATGTGGAAGAGCTCGAAAAGCCCGACATCTCGCTTCCCGCAGATTCCGGATTCGGCGGCTGACGCCAGCCGTCCCCGCGGCCGGCGGGCCCGAAGGCCCGGCCGACCGCCCGAGGCGGATCACTCCGCCAGCACGACCACCTCGACCCGCTGCACCAGGTTGTTCGCGAACCCGCCCCGGTTCCACGGCTGCTCCACCGGCTGGGTCCGCCCGGAGGCGTCGACCGCCCGGGCGCCCAGCACGTGCCGCCCCGGCGTCGCCCGCCACGACACCTGCCACCGCCGCCACGCCCACTCGCCCCCGGTGGGCTCGTCCAGGGTCGCCGGCACCCACGTCGTGCCGCCGTCGAAGGTCACCTCGACGGCCGTCACCGGCGCGTGCCCCGACCAGGCCCGACCGTCCACCGTGCACGGCCCCGGCCGCAGCACCCGGGTGCGCGACATGAAGTCCGGAAAGCCCGGCGGGCGGACCAGCGCGCGGGGCTCGATCCGGGTCACCGGCACGCCCGGGTCGTCGGCGTCCTGCCGCAGCCGGTACGCCACCGCGTTCTGGTAGCCGTCGAACGGCTCGGTCAGCACCCGGATGTCGCGCAGCCACTTGACGTGCGCCATGCCGTACCAGCCGGGCACGATCAGCCGCAGCGGCGCACCATGCTGCGGCAGCAGGGGAGCACCGTTCATCTCGTACGCCAGCAGCACCTCCTCGCGCAGCGCGTCCGCGACCGGCAGCGCCCGCTGGTAGTCCTGCTCGACGCCGCGTTCCACCCCGTGGTCCGCGCCGGTGAAGACCACGTCCACCGCGTCGGCCGCCAGCCCGGCCTCGCGGAGCAGCGGGGCCAGCGGGGTGCCGGTCCACTCGGCGTTGCCCACCGCCTCCACCAGCCACGGCTGGCTGACCGGGCGGGGGCTCAGCAGCGCCCGGCCGTTCCCCGCGCACTCCAGCGTCACCCGGTGGGTGACCCGGGGCCGCTCCCGCAGCGCCGCCAGGTCGAGGCGGAGCGGACGCGCGACCGCGCCGCCCACGGTCAGCGCGTGCGCCGCCGGGTCGACATCCGGGATGTCGTAGTGGATGAGCAGGTAGTGCAGCCCGGCCGGGGTCACGTCGTAGCGCAGCGCCTCCAGCGGGATGCCGTGGTTGCGCGCGGCCAACTGGAGTTCCTCGGCGCTGATCGCCTCGTCCGGGCCGGCGACCCGGGAGGGCCGGCTCACATCGTCCACGGTGGTCATCTCGCTGCTCCTCGGCCTGGTCAGGGGTGGGTGAGACGGTCGTAGCCGATGAACTCGAACATCGCCGCGCCCCGCTCCAGCGGGCGGGGCCGGCCGCCGAAGCGGTGCACGCCGACGCCGACCCGATCCGCCGGGCTGGTGACCGCGACCGGCGTGAAGCCCTCCTCGGCGAACCAGTCGCAGATGGCGGGCACCAGGTCCGGTTCGCCACGGTGCCGGGTCCAGAAGACCGTGCCGCCGGTGGCGCAGAGCGAGGCGCAGTGCCGCACGGTGGCCCGGATGTCGGCGTCGGTGACGTTCCCGAAGATGCCGCAGACCAGGACGAGGTCCGCCGGCACGAGGTCGGCGTACCGGTCGGTCGACGCGGCGTCCCCGACGACCACCTCCACGCCGGTCAGTCCCGCCTCGGCGGCGGCCCGCCGGGCCACCTCGGCGTTGCGGGGGTCCAGCTCCACGAGGCGGGCCGTCACGTCCCGGCCACGCGGATGGTCGGCGAGCACCGGGATCAGGTCCCGCCCCTGCCCGGCGCAGAGGCTGATCGCCCGCAGCGGACCGGGCGGCGCGCCGTCCAGCGCCTCGGCGATGCGGTCCCGCACCTCGGCGAGCCGCCGCGACAGGGAGGAATCGGGCTGGTCGTAGTCGGTGTGCCAGGCGTACCAGTCCTTCGTCACGCGGCCAGCATAGGCGGCACGCCGGTAGCAGATCCGTCCCGACGGTGGGGGCGTGTCCACAGGCGGGGTGCCGTCCACAGTGGGGTTGCCGTGTGGTCGCGGGGTGGTGCGGGGGCCGGCAGAGTGCCGTGGTGTGTCGAACCTGTCGAACCGGGGCCGCGCGGCCCTCGTGATCGTGCTGCTCGTGGCCTCGACCCTGCCGGTTTCCCGTCCGGCGCCGGCCGGTGCCGGCGTGGTGGCGGTGGCCGGGCCGCCTGCCGTGTCACCGTCCGGTGCCGGTGCCGGTGCCGGTGCCGGTGTGGTGGCGGTGGGCCGGCCGCCTGCGGTGCCGCGGTCCTCCGGCACGGGGGCGGGTGCGGTGGCGCGGCCTGTCGCGGTGCCGTCGCCGGCCCGGTCCGGAGCGCCCGCGGCCGGAGTGCCGGCGGGGCGGTTCCGCTGGCCGCTGGCCGGCACGCCGCGCGTCGCGCGCCGCTTCGACCCGCCGCCCGAGCCCTGGCTGCCCGGGCACCGGGGCGTGGACCTGGCCGCCAGGCCGGGCGTCGGGGTCCGCTCGGCGGGCGCCGGGGTGGTCCTCTTCGCCGGCATGGTGGCCGGACGGCCGGTCGTCACCGTCGGGCACGCCAACGGGCTGCGCACCACCTACGAGCCGGTCCTCCCCGGCCCGGCGGCCGGCGCCCGCGTCGCCGCCGGCGCCGCGATCGGCCTGCTGACCGCGGGGCATCCCGGCTGCGTGGCGGCGGCGTGCCTGCACTGGGGGCTGCGCCGGGGCGAGGAGTACCTGGATCCGCTCGCCCTGCTCGGGCTCGGCCCGGTCCGGCTGCTCCCGCTCGACCCGCCGCCCGCCGGGCCCGCCGGTCAGGCCTGGGCGAGCAGCGTGGGCAGTCGGACGGCCAGCCGGTCGTACTCGTCCGGCGTGTTGTAGACCTGGCCGCACAGGCGCAGGTAACCGCGACCGTTCCAGGCGGCCATCGACACCTCGACCGCGAGCCGGTCCGCGATCCGGGCCCGCAGGTCCCGCGCCGCGTCCATCGTCGTGGCGAGGCCGGGCGGCAGCGGGATCAGCCGCATGGCGACCGTGGGTCCGCCGGGCTCCGGCAGGTCGGCCGGCGCCACCCCGAGCGCGTCCCCGACCACCCGTTGCCCGTACGCGGCCAGCGCCGCGTTGTGCGCCCGTACCCGGTCCAGGCCGAGGCTGCGCAGCGTGAACAGGCCGACCGGGGCGGCCAGCCAGCCGGTGTAGTCGAGGGTCGCCTGCCACTCCACCCGGGTGGGGAAACCGCTGCCCTGCTCCCAGGAGACGACCAGCGGTTGGATCCGCTCCCGCCACCGCTCGGCCACCACGAGCGCGGCGGTGCCGCGCGGCGCGTACGCCCACTTGTGCAGGTTGCCGACCCAGAAGTCGGCGCCGACCGAGGCGACCGTGGTCGGCAGCATGCCCGGGGCGTGCGCGGCGTCGACCAGCACCGGCACCCCGTGCTCCCGGGCCACCCCGACGATGGCCGCGGTCGGGAAGAGCCGGGCCGTCGGCGAGGTGATCTGGTCGACGATCAGCAGCCTGGTCCGACCCGGACGCAGCCCGGCCCGGACGATCTCCACCACCTCCTCGTCGGTGGCGGTCAGCGGCACGGGCAGCGCCCGCGACACCGCCCCGGTCCGGGCGCACTCCCGGTCCACCGAGAAGCCCACCGCGTACCCGTGGTCGGTGGTCACCACCTCGTCGCCGGGGCCCAGCCCGAGGGACTGGAGCACGATGGCGGCGCCCGTGGTGGCGTTGCCGACCAGGGCCGTGCCCTCCGGATCCGCGCCGAGGAAGGTGGCCAGGTGCCGCCGGGTGTGGGCGATCCGGTCCACCAGACCCTGGGTGAAGAAGCGGAGCGGGTTGGCCTCCATCTCGTCGCGCAGGCGCTGCTGGGCGCGCTGCACGGCGATCGGGACGGCGCCGAACGATCCGTGGTTGAGGTGGCTGACCGACGGGTCGAGGGAGAAGAGCAGCCGAGCCCCGGGGATCGGCTCGGGCGGCTGCGGGACCGTCATCGGGCGATCGTAGCCCGCCGTGGATCATCAGCCCGCCGCTTCCGCCCAGCCGCGGGCCCACGCCGTCCGTCGGCCGGCCCGGGTCGCCGCTGCGAGGTCAGGCTCGCGGATGTGCCTGCCGGTACGCCGCCCGCAGCCGCTCCACCGACACGTGGGTGTATATCTGGGTGCTGGCCAGCGAGGAGTGCCCCAGCAGCTCCTGCACGGCGCGCAGGTCCGCGCCGCCCTCCAGCAGGTGGGTGGCGGCCGAGTGCCGCAGCCCGTGCGGGGTCACCCGCGGTAGGCCGGCGGCCTCGGCGTACCCGGCGACGATCCGGCGGGCCGTGGTGGGGTTGAGCCGGCCGCCCCGGGCCCCGAGCAGCAGCGCGCGGTCCGAGCGAGGGGCCGCCAGGGCAGGCCGGCCCTGGGTGAGCCAGGCGTCCAGGGCCCGCTGCGCGGGTACCCCGTAGGGCACGGCCCGTTCGCGCCCGCCCTTGCCGAGCACGCGTACCACCCGGCGGCCCTGGTCGACGTCGGTGACATCCAGGCCGCAGGCCTCGCTGATCCGCACCCCGGTGCCGTAGAGCAGTTCGAGCAGCAGGCGGTCCCGCAGCAGCACCGGATCGGGCTCGCTGCCGGGCGGCGCGTCGCCCCGGTCCCGGGTCGGTGTGGCGTCTCCTTTCCCGGGCCGGGTGTCGTCCCCGTCCCGGGGGCGTCCGGCGTCGGTCGGCGCCGGGGTCCGGCTCCGGTCCGGGGCGTCCATGAGCGCGGCGGCCTGGTCGGCCCGCAGGACGGTGGGCAGCTCGCGGTGCGCCCGGGGACTGGCCAGCGGCGCGGCCACGTCGCCGGCCAGCAGGCCGGCCCGGTGCGCCCAGGCGCTGAACGTGCGGGCGGCGGCGGCCCGCCGGGCCAGCGAGGTCCGGGCCGCGCCCACCGTCCGCTGCTTCGCGAGCCAGCTCCGCAGCACGGTGAGGTCCAGCTCCGACAGGTCGGTGCAACCCATCCGCACCGCGTGGTCGAGCAGCGAGACGAGGTCCGTCACGTACGCCCGCACGGTGTGCGCGGACCGGTTGCGCACCCGGGCCAGGTGGTCGGCGAAGTCGTCCACCGCCTCCCGCATCGGGGCCGGGAGCGCCTCGTGGACCGCCCGCGTGCCCCGCCGCCGGTCCGTCATCGGGGACTCCGGCGGACTCGCCGGCGCCGGGGGCACCCGGGGCGCTCCGGCGCGGTGGACGGGCGGTCAGGGGACACCTGTTCAGGGTACGGGCGCGGGGCGGTGCGGGCCGACCGCCGTCCCGGCGGCCGACCGGCGGGCGGTGCCGGCCGACCGACGCCTCGGTGCGGGAGTACGTCGACGGCCGGCGGGGTCCGGCGGGCGGTCCGATCGGCAGCGCGCCGGAAACCGGGGCGGATGCGGCGCGGCGCGCCGTTCGGGGTGGCTGACCTGGGCCTGGACAGGGGAAACTGTTCCTACGAACAGGACAGTGGCAACGTTCCCGGGTCGCGACGGGCCGACGGCGGCGTTGCCCACGGGTGCCGACACCCCGTCACGGCGGGCGGCCGGGCGCTGAGGGCGTCCGGCGTGGTGGCGGCGCGGAAGGGTGATTCGCGAGACCGATCGGAACGGGCGTCCCCGGGGTGGCGACGCCGGTGGGAGGAGGGACCGAGCGTGGGGGTGGATGCCGTCCTCTACCGGCAGGTCCGGGCCGGGCCCGTTCGCCGCCGGCCGTCGTACGTCTCGACCGAGGTGGTGGCGGACCCGCAGGATGTCCTGCTGGACCTGCTCAAGCGGGTACGGGGCGGCGGCCGCACGCCGCTGCTGGACCGGGTCGACCCGCTCGGCGAGCTGGTGGTGGACGTCGAGGCGGTGCCGCAACTGCTGGCCGAGCTGCGCTGCCTGGCCGAGGTGGCCCGGGTGCCGGCGGAGGTCGACCAGGTCCGCCGGCTGGCCCTTCTGGCCCGGCGCTGCCTGAGCAGCCGCGACGCCGAGATCCGGTTCGAGGGCGACTGAGCGCACGGACCGGCTCGGACCGGGTCAGCCCCGCGAAGCGGCGGACGGACCCGGGCCGACGCCCGTCGGCGCCCGGCCATGCCCGGTCCCGCGCTCCGGAGGCGGCGCGAGGGCGTAGCCGTCGTCGCGGCGCACCACCATGGCCAGTTCCTCCAACATGGAGAGCTTGCGCATCGCGGTACGCAGGTCCACCCCGGCGCGCGCCGCGACGCGCTCCAGGTCGATCGCCTTCCTCCGGGGCAGCGCCTCCAGCACCTGGGCCGCCTCGTCGTCGAGCCGGTCCCGGGGGCGCTCCGGCGCGCGGGCGGGCGGTGCCAGGTCGTACCCGATCCGACCCACCTCCTCCAGCACATGGGCGGTGCCGGTCACGAGCCGGGCGTTCGGCTGCTCCCGGAGGACCTCGTGCGCGCCCACCGACATGGCCGAGGTGACCGGCCCCGGCACCACCATCGCCGGCCGCCCCACGCCGATCGCGCGGTTGAGGGTCTGGGTGGCGCCGCTGCGGGCCGACGCCTCCACCAGCACCGTGCCCACGGTCGCCGCCGCGATCACCCGGTTGCGGATGAGGAACCGGGGCCGCAGCGGTTCCGCCCCGGGCATCCACTCGCTCAGGAGCAGGCCACTCTCGGCGATCCGGTCGAACAGCGCGGCGTTGCCCATCGGGTACGGGCGGTCCAGCCCGCAGGCCAGCACGGCGACCGTGAGCCCGCCGGCGGTCAGCGCGCCGCGGTGCGCGGCGGAGTCGATGCCGAACGCCCCGCCGGAGACCACCGTCCAGCCCCGGTCGGCCAGCCCGTAGCCCAGCTCGGTGGCGACGTGCGTGCCGTACGGGGTAGCCGCCCGGGCGCCCACCACGGCGACCGATCGCGCCAACGCCTCGCCCAGCGGCCACGCCCCGCGTACCCAGAAGCAGAGCGGTGGGGCGGTCTCCAGGTCGACCCGGCGGCCGGTCCCGGACAGCTGGAGCGCCCGCAGGTCCGCCACCCGGGCCGGCCACTCCCCGTCCTCGGGGGTCACCATCCGCGCGCCGAGCCGCTCGGTGCGGCGCAGCGCCTGCTCCGCCACCGCTCGCGCGTCAGCGGCGGCGGAGCGGGCCGCCACGGCGGACCGGAGCGCCGAGTCCGGCGCGCCGCCGTCCAGGAGCAGGTCGAGTGCCGCGACCGGGCCGAGCTGGTCGACCAGCCGGTGCACCGACCAGGTGCCCGGCTCGGCGAGCCAGGTCAACGCCACCCGCGCCAGCAGGCGTTCCTCGGTGCCGCTCATGCGCCCTCTCCCGTCCTCAGTTGGATGGCCTCCGCGATGTCCCCGCCGTCGGGGCGGCCCCGCCCGTCCAGGTCGGCGATGGTCCAGGCGAGCCGGATGACCCGGTCGAAGCCGCGTGCCGACAGAGAGCCCGTGTCGAGCCGCTTCCGCAGCTCCCCGGTGTCCCGCCCGGGCAGGCGCCACGGTGGCCGGCGCAGGTACGGGCCGGGGATCTCGGCGTTGAGCCGCCGGCCGGTCGAGGCCCAGCGGTCGGCGGCGGCCCGGCGCGCTTCGGCGACCCGGGCCGCGACCGTCGCGGACGACTCGTTGGGGGTGCCGGTCTGCATCAGCTCCGCCGCGCGGACCGGGGGCAGCCGCACCTGCACGTCGACCCGGTCGAGCAGGGGGCCGGAGAGCCGGCCCAGATAACGCCGCCGGGCCAGTGGGGTGCACTCGCAGTCGACGTCGCCCGACGGCTTCGCGCAGGGGCACGGGTTGGCGGCCAGCACCAGCTGCGTGCGGGCCGGGTATTCGGTGGAGCCCTGCGATCGGGCGACCTGGACCCGGCCGTTCTCCAGCGGCTGGCGCAACGCCTCCAGCGCCCCCTTGCTGAACTCGGCGGCCTCGTCGAGGAAGAGGACGCCCCGGTGGGCCAGCGACACCGCCCCGGGCCGGGCCAGCCCGGACCCGCCGCCCACCAGCGCCGGCACCGTGGCGGTGTGGTGTGGGGCCTGGAACGGGGGCCGGCGGAGCAGCCGGCCGCCGGGCGGCAGCAGGCCGGCGATCGAGTGCAGGGCGGTGACCTCCAGGGCGGCGTCGTCGTCGAGCTCCGGCAGGAGCGACGGCAGCCGCTCGGCGAGCATGGTCTTGCCGGCGCCCGGTGGGCCGAGCAGCGCCAGGTGGTGCCCGCCGGCCGCCGCCACCTCCAGCGCCCGGCGGCCGAGCCGCTGCCCCGAGACGTCGGCGAGATCCGGCCCGCCGGTCACCGGAGCGGGCGCGTCGGCCGGCGGGGCGAGCAGCGGCGAGCCGTCCCGGACGAAGGCGACCAGCCGGTGCAGGGTGTCGACGGCGCGGACGTGGACGCCGGGGATCACCGCCGCCTCGGCGGCGTTGCCGGCCGGCACCACGACCTGGGTGAACCCGGCCCGTGCCGCGGCGGCCACCATCGGCAGCACGCCGCGTACCGGGCGGACCGTGCCGTCGAGGCCCAGCTCGCCGAGGACCACCGTGGCGTCCAGCGGGACCAGCGGCAGCTCACCCGAGCCGCCGAGCACCGCCACGGCGATGGCCAGGTCGAAGGCGGAGCCGTACTTCGGCAGGGTGGCCGGCAGCAGGTTGAGGGTGATCCGGCGGTTCGGCCATTTCTGGCCCGAGTTGACGATGGCCGCGCGGACCCGGTCCCGGGCCTCGTGCAGCGCGGTGTCGGGCAGGCCCGAGATCACCACGCCGGGCAGGCCGGGGGCCAGGTCGGCCTCCACCTCGACCACGTGCCCGGCCATCCCGACCAGGCCGACGCAGAGCACCTTGGCGTAGCTCATGGTCAGAACGCGCCCCTCAGGTGCTCGACCCGGGCCGGCCCGGCGACCGGGAGCCGGACCGCCAGGACGTCGAAGCGGACCTCCTCGGCGGTGGTGCCCGTCGCGGCGAGCCAGCGCGCCGCCAGCCCGCGCAGCCGGCGCGCCTTGGCCCGCACCACCGCCTCGGCCGGACTGCCGAAGTCCTCCGTACGCCGGGTCTTCACCTCGCAGAAGGCGAGCACCGGCCCCTCCCAGGCGATGATGTCGATCTCCCCCTCGGGGCACCGCCAGTTCCGGGCGACCGGGCGCAGCCCCGCCTCGATCAGGTGCCGGACCGCGCACCGCTCGCCGTACGCCCCGACGGCCTGGTTCCGCTTCGTCATGCCGGCCAGCGTGCGGCGGGCGCACCGGCGGTGGGTCCCGGGCGGGGCGGCCTGTGGACGGCGGGGGACCCTGTGGACGGACGCACGATCATGCTGCCGCTGTGGTAGGCCACGCGGGCCGCCCGGTGCGCGGAGTGCCCGTGATGACCGGCTATGTCGTCCGTGACCAGCGGCGATGCGCCGAGGGGCCCGAATGGCGCGCGTGGTGCCGGTCGCATACCGTGCCGGTCGTGGACGGACGACGGAGCTTTCCCGACGATCAGCAGGGGTCGCACTGGAGCGACCGCGGGTACGAGCCGGACTGGCGCGCCACCGGCGAACCGCGCTACCGCGACGACGACTTCCCGGCGCCGGAGCAGCGCACGGGCGAGGACCGGTACGGCGACCCGGCCCGGTTCGGGTCCGCCGACCCGCTGGGCGACGACACGGGCAGCTGGCGGCCGCACCGGCTGGACGACCCGGTGGAGACCTCCGGCGAGCTGCCGGGGGAGCGCGGCGGCCGGCGGGCGGCCCGCGAGTCCGTCGACCCGCTCGGCGCGGACCGCACCGCCGACCCGCTGCGTCCCGACCCGGTGGGGGGCTACCCGGCCCGCGAGTCCGCCGGTCCGCTCGCCGCCGAACGCACCGCCGACCCGCTGCGTCCCGACCCGGTGGGCGGCTACCCGGCCCGCGACTCCGCCGACCCGTTGCGTTCCGGCCCGGCGGGCGGCTACCCGGTCGTCGAGTCGGCCCGTCCGGCCGGGCCGGCCCCGGCCGGCCCGACGCCGATCATCGTGGGGGACCGGCCCAGCCCCGGCGGGGCGACCCCGTTGATCGTCGGCGAGCGCCCGGGCGGCCCCGTGCCGGAGGCGACGGTCGCGCCGATGCCGCACCCGCTGGAGATGCCGACCGGCCCCATGCCGTCGGTCGCGCCCCGGCTCGACGGCCCGCCGCCCGGCGACGGCGTCTACCGGACCCGCCGCCCGGCCCTCGCGGTGCTGCTCGCGGTAATGGTGCTGGTCCTGGAGGTCCCCGCGCTGCGGGTGCTGCTGCGCGGCCTGGTCGGTGACCCGGTCTCCACCTCGCACGTCGTGGTGGGCACGTTCCTGGTGGTCGGGTTGCCGATCTTCGGCACCGGCCTGTACGGGCTGCGCACCGGCGGGCTGGCGCTCGCCGACGGCAGCCGCGGCTGGCTCCGCCCGCCGACCGCCTACCTGACCGTCGGACTGGTGCTCTTCCTGGCCGCCGCCCTCGCCGCCCGCTGACCGACCCGGGCGGCCGGGCGGGTACCCGGCGTTCCGGCCCGGCGGCCCGGCCTGGCGGCCCGCGGCGGCAGGGCGCGCCGCACGGGAGCCCGCCCGAAAAGGGACCGGATGGGCGTTCCCGAACCCCGGGACCGGGGGGCGGGGAAGGGGCGTACACTGGTCGACTGGCGACCGCCTTGCGCGGTCGACCTCGCGCGCCCTCTCCACGGATCTCGTGGGGCGGCGGCCTCCCTGGTCCCGATTCTGGTCGGGCCCACCATGGCCGGCGACCGGGCGCCAGGCGTCCGGCCGCCGGCCGGACGGGACAACCAGGGACAAACAGGGAGTACCCACCATGGCCGTCGTGACCATGCGTCAGCTGCTGGAGAGCGGTGTCCACTTCGGGCACCAGACCCGGCGCTGGAACCCGAAGATGAAGCGCTTCATCTTCACCGAGCGCAACGGTATCTACATCATCGACCTGCGCCAGACCCTCGACTACATCGAGAAGGCGTACGAGTTCGTGCGCACCACGGTGGCCGGGGGCGGCAGCATCCTCTTCGTCGGCACCAAGAAGCAGGCCCAGGAGGCCATCGCCGAGCAGGCGACCCGGGTCGGCCAGCCGTACGTGAACCACCGCTGGCTCGGCGGCATGCTGACCAACTTCCAGACGGTGTACAAGCGGCTGCAGCGGATGAAGGAGCTGGAGGCCCTGGGTGACCTGAGCGGCACCGCCGCCGGTTACACCAAGAAGGAGACGCTGCAGCTCTCCCGCGAGAAGGTGAAGCTGACCAAGACCCTCGGTGGCCTCCGCGACATGCAGAAGCTCCCGGCCGCGGTCTGGATCGTCGACACCAAGAAGGAGCACATCGCCGTCGACGAGGCCCGCAAGCTGGGCATCCCGGTGATCGCCGTGCTCGACACCAACTGCGACCCGGACGAGGTCGACTTCCCGATCCCGGGCAACGACGACGCGATCCGCTCGGCCGAGCTGCTGACCAAGGTCGTCGCCGCCGCCGTGGCCGACGGTCTGATCGCCCGCTCCGGCCGTGGCCGTGGCGGCGACGAGAAGCCGGAGCCGGGCCAGGTCGGCGCCGACGAGCCGCTGGCCGAGTGGGAGCGCGAGCTGCTCGAGGAGCCGAAGAAGGCCGACGAGCAGCCGGCGGCCGCCGCCGAGCAGCCCGCGACCGCCGAGCAGCCGGCGACCGCCGAGCAGCCCGCGACCGCCACCGCGGAGTGATCTCGCCGTCGCGTCCCCACCGTCCGTTTTCGCGGTCGGTGGGGCGCGACGGGTACGCCGGGCAGAACCGGCCCGGATCCGGGTAACCGGCAGCCAGACATTCGAACGCAGTCTCAAACACCGAAGAGAGAGTCATGTCCAACTTCACCGCCGCGGACGTCAAGAAGCTCCGCGACCTCACCGGCGCCGGCATGATGGACTCCAAGAAGGCGCTGACCGAGGCCGAGGGCGACTTCGACAAGGCCATCGAGATCCTGCGCGTCAAGGGCGCCAAGGACGTCGGCAAGCGGGCCGGTCGCACGGCCGCCAACGGCCTCATCGCCCACGCCGGCCAGGCGCTGCTCGAGCTCAACTGCGAGACCGACTTCGTCGCCAAGAACGACGCCTTCATCGCGCTGGCCCAGCAGCTGGTCGAGCACGGTGTGGCCAGCGGCGCGACCAACGCCGAGGAGCTGCTCGCCAGCACCATCGACGGCAAGAGCGTGGCCGACCTGATCCAGGAGCAGTCCGCCAAGATCGGCGAGAAGCTGGTGCTCAACCGCTTCGCCAAGCTCGACGGCACCACCGCGGTCTACCTGCACCGCAAGAGCCAGGACCTGCCCCCGGCGGTCGGCGTGCTCGTGCAGTACTCGGGCAAGGCTGACGAGGCCGGTGACGCGGACGCCCGCGGCGTGGCCATGCAGATCGCCGCCATGCGGCCGAAGTACCTGACCCGCGACGAGGTCCCGGCCGAGACCGTCGAGTCGGAGCGGCGCATCGCCGAGCAGACCGCCCGCGAGGAGAACAAGCCCGAGGCGGCGCTGCCGAAGATCGTCGAGGGCCGGGTCAACGCCTTCTTCAAGGACTTCGTCCTGCTGGAGCAGGCGTCGGTCGCCGACAACAAGAAGACGGTGAAGCAGCTGCTGGCCGACGCCGGCATCGAGGTGACCCGCTTCGTGCGGTTCGAGGTCGGCCAGGCCTGAGCCGCCGCACGGGCGCTTGACGCGCCCGGGCGCAGGGAAAACTTCGACGAGGAGGCCGCCGGTGTACGTGACAGGCACCGCGGCCTCCTCGTCACATAGGGTCGGCAGCGGCAGGTACGCGGTACGCGGCGCCCACGAGGTGCGCGACGGAAGGGGCGGGTCGGATGACGCAGGTTGTGAGTGACCGGAGCCTGGCGGCGGATGACCCGACCGCCCCGCCGCCCGGTCGGGCCCGCCGGGTGGTGCTGAAGCTCTCCGGCGAGGTCTTCGGCGGCGGCGCGATCGGCGTCGACCCCGACGTCGTGCAGGCCATCGCCCGGCAGATCGCCACCGTGGTGCGCCGCGGCGTGCAGGTCTCGGTGGTGGTCGGTGGCGGCAACTTCTTCCGCGGCGCCGAGCTGCAGAAGCGGGGCATGGACCGGGCCCGCGCCGACTACATGGGCATGCTGGGCACGGTGATGAACTGCCTCGCCCTCCAGGACTTCCTGGAGAAGGAGGGCATCGAGACCCGGGTGCAGAGCGCCATCACCATGGCCCAGGTCGCCGAGCCGTACATCCCGCTGCGGGCGATCCGGCACCTGGAGAAGGGCCGGGTGGTCATCTTCGGCGCGGGCGCCGGGATGCCCTACTTCTCCACCGACACGGTGGCCGCCCAGCGGGCGCTGGAGATTCGCGCCGACGTGGTGCTGATGAGCAAGAACGGTGTGGACGCCGTCTACACCGCGGACCCCCGGATCGACCCGACGGCGAGCAAGCTCGACTCGATCACCTTCTCCGAGGTGCTGCGCCGCAACCTGCGGGTGGCCGACGCCGCGGCGTTCAGCCTCTGCATGGAGAACGGCCTGCCGATGCTGGTCTTCGGCGCCCAGGGCGACGACACGATCGTCCGTGCCGTCGGCGGTGAGAAGATCGGCACGCTGATCACCGCCTGACCGGCGCCGCCGGTCCGGCAGCGGTCCTCCGACAACAGCAGCACCAGCACAGCCCACGACGAGCGACAGAAGGAGGCGAGGAGACCGGTGATCGACGACACCCTCCTCGAGGCAGAGGAGAAGATGGAGCGGGCCATCGAGCACGCCAAGGAGGAGTTCGGCGGGATCCGCACCGGTCGCGCCAACGCCGCCATGTTCTCCCGGATCGTCATCGACTACTACGGCAGCCCGACCCCGCTGCCGCAGATGGCGTCCATCGCCGTGCCGGAGCCGCGCATGGTGATCATCAAGCCGTACGACAACTCGCAGATCAACGCCATGGAAAAGGCGATCCGCGATTCGGATCTCGGGGTCAACCCGAACAACGAGGGCAACCAGCTGCGCATCCTGCTCCCGCAGATGACCGAGGAGCGGCGCCGCGAGATGATCAAGGTCGCCCGGCACAAGGGCGAGGAGGCCAAGGTGGCCGTCCGCAACATCCGCCGCAAGGGCAAGGAAGAGCTGGACCGCCTGGTCAAGGACGGCGAGGTCGGCGAGGACGAGGGCCGGCGTGCGGAGAAGGAGCTGGACGACCTGACCCAGCGCTTCGTCGCCAGCGTCGACGAGCTGGTCAAGCACAAGGAGAACGAGCTGCTCGAGGTCTGAGCGCCCGCGTACCGCCACGGCACCGGTGTGCCGCCGCCCGTCACGGGTGGCGGCCCGGTGCCGTCGTCGTGCCGGCCCACGTCCGCCGTGCGGGCTTCCCGGGTGCAGTAGGCTCGGCACGATTCCCACCCACCCCCGGGTGAACGGCGGGAGTCGGCCGGCCGTCGGGCCGGTCAACCGGAACTGCTCGCGGCTGTAGGGGATGGTCTTGGTCTTGCGTCATGTGGTGGCTCCCGTACCGCCTGCCGGTGCGTGATGTCCCACCCCGACCCCTACGGCAACGCCGAGCCGCGCGGCTGGGACCGCCCGGCCCCGCTGCCCTGGCCGGAAACCGACCTCGAGCCCGGGCCCTGGCGCCGCCCGGATGCCGGCCCGGAGGCGTACGCGCGCCCGCCCGGCCGGCCCGTCGCCGACCCGTACGCCCGACCCGATGACGGCTACGACGCGCCGCGTGGCCGCCGGCCGTACGACGGACCGCCGGCCACCGAGCGCGGCTGGCGTGACGAGCCGGCCCCCCGCGGCCCGGGCCACGCGGGCGCCGGCCGCCGGGACACCGGCCCCGGCGGTTACGGGACCGCGGACCGGGACCTGTGGGACCACGACCGGGGCCGGGGCACCGACCCGAGGGACCGCTACGACGCGACCCCGCGGGGCCGGAGCTACGACCGGCCCGACGAGGAGTACCCGACGGCCCAGATCGCTCCGGTACGCGACGAGCCGACCAGCCACCTGCCGGTGGTGCGCGACGAGCCCGGACCGGAGCCGGAGCCGCCGCCGGCCCGCCGGTCGAAGGGCCGGCGCCGGGCCGGCGCGGACCGCCCGCCGACCGTCCAGCCGAAGGCGTCCCGGGCGGGCCGCAACCTGCCGGCCGCGATCGGCGTCGGGCTGGCCCTCGGCGCGGCCATCGTGGTGCCGCTCTTCTTCTACCTGCCCGCGTTCCTCGCCGTGATCGCCGCCGCGGTGGCGATCGGCTCCTGGGAGATGGCCCGCGCGGTCCGCCGCAGCGGTGCCCACCCGCCGCTGGTGCCGCTGGTCGCCGGTGGCGTGATCACCGTGGGGCTGGCCTGGTTCGCCGGCCCGGACGCGCTCTGCCTCGGCCTGCTGGTCACCGTGCTGGGCACGATGATCTGGCGGCTGGGCGACGGCCCGGGCAACTACCAGCGGGATCTCACCGCGGCCACCCTGATCGCGGTCTACGTGCCCTTCCTCGGCGGCTTCGTGGCGATGCTGGCGGCCGCCCCCGACGACGGTCACCTGCGGGTGCTGGTCACCCTGGTCGCCGTGGTGCTCTCCGACACCGGCGGGTACGCGGCCGGTGTCGCCTTCGGCAAGCACCCGATGGCCCCCACGATCAGCCCGAAGAAGTCCTGGGAGGGCTTCGCCGGCTCGGTGATCGCGGCGGCCGCGGGCAGCGCCCTGCTGCTCTGGCTGCTGCTCGACGTGGCCCCCTGGTGGGGCGCGCTCTTCGGGATGGCGATCTCCGGCGCGGCGGTGCTCGGCGATCTCGCCGAGTCCATGATCAAGCGCGACCTCGGGGTCAAGGACATGAGCAACCTGCTCCCCGGCCACGGCGGCCTGATGGACCGCCTCGACTCGATCCTGTTCGCGGTGCCGACCGCCTACCTGCTGTTGGCGATCTTCGTGCCGATGGCGGGCTGAGGCGTGAATCACGCGGGTGGCGTCGTCCCGGCCGGCCGGCCGGGGTCGATTCGGCACCCACGGACAGGTGCGTCCTCCGTTCGGCGTGTCAGACTGGACGCGCCATGACGAGCCTCCCGCTGATCTCCGTAGACCCCGACGCCCGCGGCCGCCGGCCCGCGATGCCACCCCGTCACCTCGCCGACCTGGACCTGCCGGGCCGGCAGGCGCTCGTCACCGAGCTGGGGGAGCCGGCGTTCCGCGCCAAGCAGGTCTCGAACCACTACTTCGGCCGTCTGGTCCGCGACCCGGCGCAGATGACCGACCTGCCGGCGGCGACCCGTGAGCGGTTGGCGGGCACGCTGCTGCCGACCCTGCTCAACCCGGTGCGCGAGATGGCCTGCGACGACGGCGCCACGCGCAAGGCGCTCTGGCGGCTGCACGACGGCTCGCTGGTGGAGAGCGTGCTGATGGGCTACCCGGACCGGGTCACCGTCTGCATCTCCAGCCAGGCGGGCTGCGGCATGGCCTGCCCGTTCTGCGCCACCGGCCAGGCCGGGCTGACCCGCAACCTCTCCACCGCCGAGATCGTCGACCAGGCCGTCTACCTGGCCGGCGTGGCCGCCTCGGGGGCGGTGGCCGGCTCCCCGCCGCGCCTGTCGCACGTGGTGTTCATGGGCATGGGCGAGCCGCTGGCCAACTACGCGCGGGTGGTGGCGGCGATCCGCCGGCTGGTCGCCCCGGCCCCGGAGGGGCTCGGCCTGTCCCAGCGGCACATCACCGTTTCCACGGTCGGGCTGGTTCCGGCCATCCGCCGACTGGCCAGCGAAGACCTCTCAGTGACCCTTGCGTTGTCGCTGCACGCCCCCGATGATGAGCTGCGCGACGAACTCGTGCCGGTCAACCAGCGCTGGAAGGTGTCCGAGGTGCTGGACGCGGCGTGGGACTACGCGGACACGACGGGGCGTCGCGTGTCCATCGAGTACGCGATGATCAAGGACGTGAACGACCAGCCGTGGAGAGCCGATCTGCTCGGGCGGCTGCTGGCCGGCAAGCTGGCCCACGTGAACCTGATCCCGCTCAACCCGACTCCGGGCAGCCGCTGGGACGCCAGCCCGAAGCCGGTCGAGCGGGAGTTCGTCCGGCGGTTGCGCGACGCCGGGGTGTCCACCACGGTGCGGGACACCCGGGGTCGCGAGATCGACGGGGCGTGTGGGCAGCTCGCCGCCGCCGAGGACAGGGACAGCGACCCACGCGCCGCAACGGCGTGACGGCGTAGCGGTAGAGACCAGGAGACATAGTGGCGAGTCAGGGTCAGCGTTTCCGGCGTAAGGCGCTCCGCCGGGGATACAAGGTCGACGAGGTGGACGCTTTCCTGGACCGGGTGGAGGCGACACTCGCCGGCCAGCCGGTCGGCGCGCCCGTGGCCTCCCAGGAGGTCCACGACGTCGTCTTCCGGGTCCGCTTCAACGGCTACGACGAGTGGCAGGTCGACCTGCACCTGGACCGGGTCGAGCGGCAGCTCGCCGAGCTGGAGGAGCGCGGTGGCGCCCCCGGCGGGCGCGGTGGCGATCCCCGGATGGCCGACCGGCTGGGCCCGCCGATGCGCGACGACCGTGGTCTCTCCCCGGTGCCGCAGCCCCCGATGCCGCCCCGGCCGATGCCCGCGCAGGCCGGCCCGCCCGCCGACCGTTACGGCAACCGCTACGACGAGCCGACCGGCGCCTTCGCCGGCGGGTACGACGGCCCGCGCGGCGGCTACGACGCACCCCGCGGCCCGGGCGGTCCCGGCCCGATGGGTCCGGGCGCCCCGATGGGGCACGGCGGCCCGCCCTCCCGTGGTCTGCCCCCCGGCCCGGGCGGCTACGGCCAGGACGAGCAGCGCTTCGACGGCTTCGAGGCCGGCCGGCACGGCCACGCCGACATGACCGCCGAGTTCCGGATGCCGGAGCGGGACCTGCGTGACCCGCGCGGTCGTGGCCCGGCCGGCCCGCCGCAGCTGCCGCAACAGGGCTACGGCCCGGACCAGGGCTACGGCCCGGACCCGGGTTACGGCGCCCCGGACCAGGGCTACGGCGGCGGCCCCGGCATGCCCGGCCCGCCGATGGCCGGCCCGCCGGTCGGTGGCCCGCCGATGGTGGGCCCGCCGATGGCCGGCCCGCCCGGCAGCGACCTCTACCGGGTGGACCAGATCCGCCGCAGCTTCCAGGTGCGCCGGTTCGGCAGCGGGTACGACCCGGACCAGGTCGACCGGTTCTTCGAGACGCTGCTCGGCGGCATGCAGGGCCGCAACCAGATGCCGGTGAACCCGAAGGATCTGGACACGCTGCGCTTCGGGCTGGTGCCCGGCGGCTACTTCGAGGCCGAGGTCGACGCCGCCCTCAAGGACGTGCAGGACATCCTGCTCGGGCGCTGAGCCCGCCGACGACGACGAAGGGCCCGTCCCCGATCGGGGGCGGGCCCTCGTGCGTACCGGCCGAGTGCGGGCCGGTCAGGACCGCAGGCCGTTGCGGCGCAGCACGGCGTCGCCGATGACGATGGCCAGCAGCAGCGCCGCGAGGCCGAACAGCCAGATGTTCTCGACGTTGCCCTCGTGGTTGCCGCAGAGCGCCATGAGCACCAACACCGCCGCCGACAGCACCGCGCCGATCCGTCCGGACTTGCGGTGCCCCGGCCGGTGCTGGTCGGGCGCGGTTACCGGCTCGCTTCCTGCCACTGTCGGTCCTTCCCTCGCGATCGGATCTCCGGTTAGTCTGGCACGCCCCGTGGCGGCCCCGGTGCGGGGTCCGACCGGATGGGGGACACGTGACCCGCGAGGACGACCGCGAGCTGTACAAGCGGGCCCAGCAGGCGTGGGACGCCGAGGACTGGCCGGTCGCCGGGGAGCTGTGGGAGCGCCTGGCCCGCCGGTACCCGGACATCCCGGCGGCCGAGTCGTGGTGGTACAACGCCGCGCTCGCGCACAAGTTCCTGCGGAACTGGGCGAAGGCGTACGACCTGGGGCGGGAGGCGGCCGGCCGGTCGACGCCCGGTAGCCAGGACCCGGCGTTCTGGAACCTGGGCATCGCGGCGACGATCATGGAGGACTGGTCGACGGCGCGCTACGCCTGGTCGGGGTACGGGCTGGAGGTCCCGGCCGGCGAAGGCGAGATCGAGGCGGACTTCGGCACCACCCCGATCCGTCTGAACGGCGGCGAGGTGGTCTGGGCCCGACGGCTCTGCCCCACCCGGGCCCGGGTGCTGAACGTGCCGACCCCGGAGTCCGGCCGGCGGTTCGGCGAGGTCGTGGTGCACGACGGCGCGCCCAACGGCGAGCGGACGGTGGACGGCCGGACCTACCCGGTCTTCGACGAGCTGCTGCTGTTCCGTCCCTCGGAGCTGCCGACCACCACCGTGCAGGTGGTCGCCGGCACGCCGGAGGACGTCCGCGCGCTGGCCGCGCTGTTCGACGAGCACGGTTACGCGGCGGAGCCGGCCAGCGGCGTCCGGGTCGTCTGCGCCTGCTGCAGCGAGGGAACCGTGCACCAGGACCGCGACCACCAGGTCGCCGGCGGGCAGCGGGTGCACCTCGCGGCGCCGGTGGACCGTGTCGCCGGGCTGATGGATGCCTGGTGCGCGGCGGCCCCGCAGGAGCGGAACTGGACCGGGACGGTCGAGGACTGACCCGTCCCGGGCCGTTGGACCCGCCCGGCCGGGGCGGAAGGCCACTACCGGCGTCGCGGAACGGTGACCACACTGCCTCCGGTAGCGTCGTGACGTACGCCTGATGTCTTTTCGAGGGGGATTGCGGTGCGAGTGACCGGTACGGGCCATGCCAGCATGCGGATCGACACGGCCGCGGGCAGCATCCTGTGCGACCCGTGGGTCAATCCCGCCTACTTCGCCTCCTGGTTCCCCTTCCCGGACAACTCCCAGCTCGACTGGGCGACCCTCGGCCAGTGCGACTACCTGTACGTGTCGCACCTGCACCGGGACCACTTCGACGCCAGGCACCTGCGGGATCACATCTCCAAGGACGCCACCGTCCTGCTCCCCGAGTTCCCCACCTCGGAGATGGAGGACGAGCTGCGGGAGCTGGGCTTCACCAAGTTCCTCAAGGCCCCGAACGAGCAGGTCGTGGAGCTGCCCGGCGGCCTGAAGATCATGATCCAGGCGTTGACCAGCCCGACCGACGGCCCGATCGGCGACTCCTCGCTCTGGGTGGAGTACGACGGGGTCCGGCTGCTCAACCAGAACGACGCCCGGCCGACCGACCTGACCGTCTTCGCCGAGCTGGGCCACGTGCACGCGCACCTGCTCCAGTTCTCCGGCGCGATCTGGTACCCGATGGTCTACGAGCTGCCCCAGGCGGCGAAGGCCGCGTTCGGCAAGCAGAAGCGGGAGCGGCAGTTCGACCGCACCTGGCGCTACATCGACGACCTGAAGGCCGACCACGTCTTCCCGATCGCGGGCCCGCCCTGCTTCCTCGACGACGAGCTGTTCCAGTTCAACGACGTCTTCGGCGACGAGGGGAACATCTTCCCCGACCAGTCGGTGTTTTTGTCCGAGTACGCCAAGGTCGGCGGGACCAACGGCATCGTCCTGCTGCCGGGCAGCGTCGCGGAGGTCACCACCGAGGGCGCGACCACCACCCACCCGGTGCCCGTCGAGGAGTTCTTCGCGAACAAGCGCGCCCACCTGGAGGAGATGCGGGAGCGCAAGCGCCCGATCATCGAGGCCGAGAAGGCGTCCTGGCGGCACCCCGAGGTGGACGTGCTCGGCGAGATGAAGCGCCGGATCGAGCCGCTGCTGGACGAGTCGATCTACCTGGCCAAGGGTGTCGGCGGTCCGGTCCGCTTCGACCTCGTGGGCTACGACGGTGAGAGCGTCGAATCCATCGTGGTGGACTTCCCGGGCAAGGAGGTCCGGCCGTACGCGGACGAGAAGGTCCGCTACCGGTTCCGCACCGAGCGGGCCCTGGTCGAGCACCTGCTGCACATCGGCGAGATCGACTGGGTCAACTCGCTCTTCCTCTCCTGCCGGTTCTCGGCGGCCCGGATCGGCCAGTACAACGAGTTCGTCTACGCGTTCTTCAAGTGCCTCTCGGAGGAGCGCCTCCAGTACGCCGAGGGCTGGTACGACGAGCACGAGCGGGCCGTCGACGCCGAGGACATCACCCTCGACGGCTGGGTGGTGCAGCGCCGCTGCCCGCACCTGAAGGCGGACCTGAGCCGGTTCGGCATCGTGGAGGGCGACCAGCTCACCTGCCAGCTGCACGGGTGGAAGTTCGACATGGCGAGCGGCCGCTGCCTCACCAGCGTCGGCCACAAGATCCGCGCGCACCGCGCCGACGCGGAGACCCCGGCGCCCGCCGGCGAGGCGATCAGCTGAGTTTTCCCCCGCCCGCCGCCCCCGCCGGGTGACCATCAGGTCAGAAGGGGGCGGCGTGGCGGACGGCGCGGGCGGGAGCGGGTACCGGTTCGGGCGCGACCGGGAGATGACCCGGGACGCGTCCCGGGTGGAGACGTTCAGCGACGGCGTCTTCGCGGTCGTGCTGACGGTGATGGCCGTCGAGCTGCTGCAGAACGGCCCGGCCCGCGACCCCGGGCGGGAGCTCCCCGACGCCCTCGTCCACGCCTGGCCGACCTACCTGGCCTACGTGATCACCTTCGGGATCGCCGGCCAGATCTGGCTCGGCCACCACAACATGTGGCGGTACGTGGTCCGGGTCGACCAGGTGCTGCTCATGTTCAACCTGCTCGTGCTGCTCTTCGTGGCGGCGATCCCGTTCACCGCCGACCTGCTGGCGGACAACCTGCGCGGCAGCGCGACCGAGCAGCGGCTGACCGCCGCCCTCTACCTCGGCACCGTGCTGTGCGAGTCGCTCTTCTTCAACCTGAGCTGGTGGTGGGCCCGCCGGCACGGGCTGCTGCACCCCGCCCTGGACCCGCAACTGGCCCGGGCGGTCTCGCGGCGGCTGGTGGTGCGCCCGCTGCTCTACACGTTCGCCTTCGCCTTCGTCTTCGTCGACCCGATCCTCAGCCTGCTCCTCTACCTGCTGCTGCTCGTCGGCCTTTCCCTCGTCCGCCGGCCCGGCGACCTGCCCCGCTCCGCCGAGGCCGGCGGTGCGGTCAGCGACCGAGGTCGTTGAGGATGCGCTGGGCGGCGTTGTGGCCGGCCGCGCCGATCACGCTGCCGGCCGGGTGGCAGCCGGCGCTGCCCGCGTAGACGCCGTCGATCCCCGTGGCGTAGGGCATCCGGTCGGTGAACGAGACCGTGTTGTCGACGTGGTGGATGTGGCCGCCGGTGATGCCGAAGTGCGCCTCGATGCCGGGCGGGGGCAGCGGCACGGCGTCCGCGATCAGGTCGGCGGTGCCCGGCGCGTACCGCTCGCAGATCTCGACGAGCCGATCGACGTAACCGGGCAGCGCGGCGTCCCAGGTGGTGCCGGCCAGCTCGTAGGGGACCGACTGGACGAAGAGGGCCGACGAGTGGTGCCCGGCACCGTCGGAGAGCGTCGGGTCGACGGTGGTGTGCAGGTACCACTCGATGGTCGGCTCCTCGGGCAGCCGCCCGGCCTGGACGTCCGCCCACATGCCGCGCAGCGCGGCCATCGGCGCCTCGCCACCGGCGCCGACCAGCGAGGCCGAGCCGGGGAGCAGGTGGATGGTGGACCCGAACGGGCTCGGCGCGTCCGCCGGCAGGCAGGAGAAGCGGGGCAGGCCGGTGAGCGCCAGGTTGAGCTTGAGCGTGGTGCCGGGCCGGCGGACCGCCGCCATCCGCGCGCCCAGCTCCGCCGGGAGCGCGCCGTCGGGCAGCAGGTCCATCAGCCGGTACGGGTCGCAGGCGCCGAGTACCACGGAGGCGGCCACCTCCCGCCCGTCGGCCAGCACCACCCCGCCCGCCGCGCCGCCGTCGAGGGTGACGGCGGTGACCGGCGCGCCGGTGACGATGCGGGCGCCGGCCGCCCGCGCGGCGTCGGCGAAGGTCCGGGAGACGGTGCCCATCCCACCCTGGGCGATCATCCAGGTGCCGTCGGAGCCGGGCAGCCGGCACATGTTGTGCACCAGGAAGTTGTGTCCGGTGCCGGGGTCGTCCGGGCCGGCGTTGAGCCCGGAGAGGCCGTCGGTGACCGCGTACATGCTGACCAGCAGCTCGGAGCGGAAGTCGAAGCGGGCCAGGTAGTCGGCGACCGAGCCGCGGACCAGGTCGACGAAGACCTGCCGGAGGGCGGGCCGGACGTACCGTTCGGCGGTGTCCTCCACCGGCAGCGGCTCGGCCAGCCAGGCCGGCGCCAGGTCCTCCCGGAGCTGGGCCAGCTCGGCCTGGAGCGCGTCGTCGGCGGCCACGTCCTCGGGCGAGAAGAACTCGGCGAGCTGCCGGCGGGTGCTCGCCGTGTCACTGCCGAAGAGCAGGTACGGCGAGCCGAGCCCGCCCGGGGTGGGCAGGAAGTAGTGCGGGTCGCGGCGCAGCACCGGGATCGTCACGTCGAGGGTGGCGAGCAGTTCCGGCGGCATCAACCCGAGCAGGTACGACCCGGTGGAGTGCCGCAGCCCGGGCACCTTGGGGAACGGGTTCTCGGTGCGGGTGGCCCCGCCGATCACCTCGGCCGCCTCCAGCACCAGCACGTCGAGGCCGGCGCGGGCCAGCAGGATCGCCGAGACCAGCCCGTTGTGCCCGGAGCCGACCACGACGACGTCGGCGCGGGACGGCAGCTCACTCGCATCGCTCATGCCCGGGCAGCCTAGTGGCGCGGAGCCCCGCCCGGGGAGGGGTCGGCGGAGCGTACGCGGAACCGGGGCCGGCGGTCAGGCGCGGGCGGCCGCCCGGGCGGCCCGCCAGCGCGAGAGTGCCAGGGTGGCCGAGTAGCCGGCCAGCACGATCACGTGGAACAGGTAGAGCCAGAGGAGCACGGCGACCCCGCCGCCGATCTCGTCGAACCCGCCGAACGGCGCTCCGAGGTCCAGCGGCAGCGAGCAGAACAGCACGAAGCCGTGCAGGAACCCGGACAGGTTCGCCGCGGTGAACGATCCCAGGCCCAGCGTGGCGAGCCAGTCCGGGGCGGCCGGTCCGACCACCCGGAACAGCCAGACCAGCACCGGCGTGAGCACCAGCCAGGTGGCCAGGAAGGAGAGCACCACGCCCAGCGCCCCCAGCCAGCCGCCCTGACGGACCAGGTGGGTGGTGAGCGGCAGCGCCAGCAGCACCGCCAGCAGCAGCGCCGGGGCGGGGGCCAGCAGCGGAAGCAGCAGCAGCCGGCCCCGCCAGCCGACCAGGTTCCCGGCCTGGCCGCGGGGGATGGCGACGGAGACGAACGCCCGGCGCAGCCCCTCGCCGTAGAGCGACGCCGGCAGCAGCGAGGCCAGCGCCAGCAGCGGGGTCAACCCCAACCCGGCCTCCACCAGCGCGGCCACCGCCCGGTCGGCGCCGATGTCGGTGGGCAGCGTGTTGATGGCGTACGAGGTGAGCCGGCGTACCCGGTCGTCCCCGGCCACCAGCCCGGTCAGCCAGATCGCCAGCAGCGCCACCGGCACCACGGCGATCGCCCCGTAGAACGTGATCGCGGCAGCGTGCAGCGAGAGGTCCCGCCCGCGTACCGGCTGGAACGCCACGCCGGTGATCCGCTTCGCCCACCGCCATCCCGCACCCATCGCCACCTCGTTCCCCGTGGGACGCCTCGGCACGCATTACGATCCGGCGTGTGACCACCTCGACCGAGCGGCTGGTGGTCCGGGACTGGACGGATTCCCCGGACGACCTGGCCCGGATCTACGACATCTACTCCCGGGACGAGGTGATGCGCTGGCTGGGCGGCGGGGCGGGGCGGATGACCGACCCGGCCGAGGCCCGCGAGCGCCTGCACTCCTGGCGCGAGCGCTACGCGCCGTACGCCGGCCGCTGGGGGATCTGGGCCATCGAGCCGCGCGGGACCGGTCGGGCGGTCGGCAGCGTCCTGCTCAAGCCGCTGCCCGGGCGGGACGGGGTCACGCCCACCGACGACATCGAGGTCGGCTGGCACCTGCACCCCGACGCGCAGGGGCACGGCTACGCCACCGAGGCGGCCCGGGCCGTGCTGGAGCGCGAGTTCGCCGCCGGCACCCGCCAGGTCCACGCGGTGGTGATGGCCGGCAACGAGCCGTCGATGGCGGTGGCCCGGCGACTCGGCATGACCCACGTCGGCACCCGCACCGACTGGTACGGCGGCGCCGAACTGGAAACCTTCGTCCTCACCCGCCCGGTGTAGCCGTCCGGCGGGCCTCGGCCGTATCGTCTCCGCTCGTGTTGATCACCTTCACGGCGCAGCCGAACCGGAAGCTGTTCGGCGTCGCGCTGCGCCGGGCCTTCCGCCGGACCCTGATCGTGTACTGGCTCGGCGCCGGCGTGATGGCGCTGCTGGCCCTCCTGGCGTGGTCCGGGGGAGACATCGCCGGGGTGGTGGTCGCGAGTGCCGCCGCCGTCGCGCTCGCGCTGGTCGCCTGGTGGGCCGGCCACCGGACGGTCCGCATCAACTGGAAGCTCTACGGCCGGCCCATCGTCTGGACCGTCGGCGACGAGGGGGTGCGCTACGACGGTGAGCTGATGGACTGCCTGGTCCGCTGGCCCGCCGTGGAACGGGTCGAGCCCGTCCCGTACCACCTGATCTTCCGGATCGGCCGGCACCAGGCGCTCCCCGCCCGGGTCGACGGGCTGGACCCGGAGCAGCGCGACGAACTGCTCGCCTTCCTGCACGCCCGGGGCCTGCTCGGCCAGCCGGCGCAGGAGGCCGCCCGTCGCCTCGCCCCCGCCCGCTAGCGCGGTGTCGACGGCAACTGGGCGCGGAGGAGTGAGGCTCCCAGCGGGCGCTCAGGAGGCCTGGGGAAGAATGGGCGGGTGACGTCTCCCCGCGCCCTCGTCCTGCTCGGCTCGACCGGCTCGATCGGCACCCAGGCCATCGACATCGTCCGGCGCAACCCGGACCGGTTCCGGGTGGTGGCCCTCGGCGCCGGCGGCGGCAACGTGGAACTGCTCGCCGCGCAGGCGCTGGGGCTGGGCGTGGAGGCGGTCGGGGTGGCCCGGGCGTCCGCCGCGCAGGATCTTCAGCTCGCGTTCTACGCCGAGGCGAGCCGGCGCGGCTGGGCGACCGGCGACTTCAAGCTGCCCAAGATCGTGGCCGGGCCGGACGCGATGACCGAGCTGGCGCAGTGGCCGTGCGACGTCGTGCTCAACGGCGTGGTCGGCTCGCTGGGTCTGCCGCCGACGCTGGCTGCGCTGCGCGCCGGGCGTACCCTCGCCCTGGCCAACAAGGAGTCGCTGGTGGCGGGCGGCCCGCTGGTCAAGGCGGCCCTGACGCGGCCGGGGCAGCTCGTCCCGGTCGATTCCGAGCACACGGCGATGGCCCAGTGCCTGCGCTCCGGCACCCGTCCGGAGGTCCGCCGGCTGATCGTCACCGCCAGCGGCGGCCCGTTCCGGGGCCGCCGGCGCGACGAGTTGCTCGAGGTCACGCCGGAGCAGGCGCTGGCGCACCCGACCTGGAACATGGGGCCGGTCATCACGATCAACTCCGCCACCATGGTCAACAAGGCGCTGGAGGTGATCGAGGCGCACGAGCTGTTCGACGTGCCCTACGCCGACATCGAGGTGATGGTCCACCCCACCTCCGTGATCCACTCGATGGTCGAGTTCGTGGACGGCTCCACGATCGCCCAGGCCAGCCCGCCGGACATGCGGCTGCCCATCGCGGTCGCGCTCGGCTGGCCGGACCGGGTGCCGGGGGCCGCCGCCGCGGTCGACTGGACGAAGGCGCACAGCTGGGAGTTCTTCCCGCTCGACGACGCCGCGTTCCCGGCGGTCGCGCTGGCCAAGGCGGCCGGCGAGGCCGGGCGGTGCCGGCCGGCGATCTACAACGCGGCGAACGAGGAGTGCGTGGCGGCCTTCGTGGCGGGCCGGCTGCCCTTCCTCGGCATCGTCGACACCCTGGAACGGGTGTTGGAGGACGCTCCGGACTTCGACGAACCAGGTACCGTCGAGGACGTGCTCGCCGCCGAGTCGTGGGCACGGGGGCACGCCCAGGCGATCATCGCCGGGTCGCTGGAAGGAGCTTGATGAGTTACCTGCTCGGGGTGGCGCTGTTCGCCCTGGCGATCCTCATCTCGGTGAGCCTGCACGAGGCGGGGCACATGCTCACCGCCAAGGCGTTCGGGATGAAGGTCACCCGCTTCTTCGTCGGCTTCGGGCCGACGCTCTGGTCGTTCAAGCGCGGCGAGACCGAGTACGGCGTCAAGGGCATCCCGCTCGGCGGCTTCTGCAAGATCGTCGGGATGACCCCGCAGGACGACGACGTCGAACCGGGCGACGAGAAGCGCGCCATGTGGCGCTACCCGGTATGGAAGCGGACGATCGTGATGTCCGCGGGCTCCATCACCCACTTCGCCCTGGCCCTGGTGACCCTCTGGATCCTCGCGGTCTCCGCCGGCCTGCCCAACCCGGAGTTCCCGAGCACGGAGGACGGCTTCAAGGCCGAGCCGGCCGTGATCGCCCTGGCCCCGTGCGTGGTGGTGGAGAACGCCGGCCGGGCCTGCCAGACCGGCGACCCGGCCAGTCCGGCCGCGAAGGCCCAGCTCCAGGACGGCGACCGGATCACCGCGGTCAACGGCCGGCCGGTCTCCACCTGGGGCGACATGCTGGACGTGGTCCGCGCCACGAAGCCCGGCGCGGCCACCGTCGACTACGTCCGCGACGGCCGCCCGGCCACCGCCACGGTCGACCTGGCCGCCGTGCAGCGCCCGCCGCTGGGCGACCCGAAGGGCGCCACCTCGGCGGTGTCCGCCCTCGGCGTCGCGCTCCAGCCGAGCACCCCCACCCGGGTCCAGTACGGTCCGGTCGCCGCGTTCGGCGCCACCGCCGACTTCACGGGCAACATGGCGGTGCAGACCCTGCACGCCATGCAGCGGATCCCGCAGAAGGTCCCCGCCCTGTGGAGCGCCGTCACCGGCGGCGAGCGGGACGTGGACACCCCGATCAGCGTGGTCGGCGCCAGCCGGCTGGGCGGGGAGGCCGTGGAGAACAACGCCTGGCTGGTGTTCTTCATGCTCTTCGTCTCGCTGAACTTCTTCATCGGCGTGTTCAACCTGCTGCCGCTGCTGCCGGTGGACGGCGGGCACATCGCCATCGCCTGGTTCGAGCGGGCCCGCTCCTGGCTCTACGCCCGCCTCGGCCGGGCCGACCCGGGCCGTGTCGACTACCTCAAGCTCATGCCCCTCACGTACGCGGTGATCCTCATCGGTGGCGTGTTCACGCTGCTGACCATCACCGCGGACGTGGTCAACCCGATCACGCTCTTCCCAAGGTGAGTGCCTGAAGTGACCGCTGTCAGTCTCGGTATGCCCCCCGTACCGCCGCCGCCGCTCGCCCCGCGCCGGGCCAGCCGCCAGATCATGGTCGGTTCGGTGCCGGTCGGTGGGGGCGCGCCGGTCTCGGTGCAGTCCATGACCACCACCCTGACCGCCGACGTGAACGCCACCCTCCAGCAGATCGCCGAGCTGACCGCGTCCGGCTGCCAGATCGTCCGGGTGGCCGTGCCGTCCCAGGACGACGTCGAGGCGCTGCCCGCGATCGCCCGGAAGTCGCAGATCCCGGTGATCGCCGACATCCACTTCCAGCCGAAGTACGTCTTCGCGGCGATCGACGCCGGCTGCGCCGCGGTCCGGGTGAACCCGGGCAACATCCGGCAGTTCGACGACAAGGTCAAGGAGATCGCCAAGGCGGCCGGCGACGCGGGCGTGCCGATCCGGATCGGCGTGAACGCCGGCTCGCTGGACAAGCGCCTCCTGGCCAAGTACGGCAAGGCCACCGCCGAGGCGCTTGTCGAGTCGGCGCTCTGGGAGTGCTCGCTGTTCGAGGAGCACGGCTTCCGGGACATCAAGATCTCGGTGAAGCACAACGACCCGGTGGTGATGATCCGGGCGTACCGGCAGCTCGCCGAGAAGTGCGACTACCCGCTGCACCTGGGCGTGACCGAGGCGGGCCCGGCGTTCCAGGGCACCATCAAGTCCGCGGTGGCGTTCGGCGCGCTGCTGGCCGAGGGGATCGGCGACACCATCCGGGTCTCGCTCTCCGCCCCGCCGGTCGAGGAGATCAAGGTCGGCGCCGCGATCCTGGAGTCGCTGGGCCTGCGCGAGCGGGGCCTGGAGATCGTCTCCTGCCCGTCCTGCGGCCGCGCCCAGGTCGACGTCTACAAGCTGGCCGAGGAGGTCACCGCCGGCCTGGAAGGGCTGCCCGTGCCGCTGCGCGTGGCCGTCATGGGCTGCGTGGTGAACGGCCCGGGCGAGGCCCGCGAGGCCGACCTCGGTGTCGCCTCCGGCAACGGCAAGGGTCAGATCTTCGTCAAGGGCCAGGTGGTCAAGACGGTGCCCGAGGGCCAGATCGTGGAGACGCTGATCGAGGAGGCACTGCGGATCGCCGACGAGATGGGCGCCGAGATCCCCGAGGAGCTGCGCGGCCTGGTGCCGGGCGCCACGGTGACCGTGCACTGACCGCCGCACCGCCGCACCGCCGCACCGCCGTCGACGTGCGGCCGTCCCCACCGGGGGCGGCCGCACGCGCCGTCTCAGGCCCGCACCGGCCGGGGCACGGCGGCGAACTCGGAGAGGGTGAACCACCGGGGCAGGGCCCGGCGCAGCGCCTCCGGCCCGGCCACCTCGACGGCGCCGCCGCGCAGCGCCGCCGGCCAGTCCAGGTCGCCCAGCCACACCTGGACGAGGGCGCGCAGGCTCGCGGTCACCGTCACGGTCACGTCGTGCCCGGGGTCCACGTCGCAGACGTCGGCCTCCCCGGTGGCGATGACCAGCCACCAGTCGCGCAGCGCCGCGGGCACGTCCCGGAAGCGGAAGTGCACGACCGTACGTCCGGCCGGCACCGCCTCGTGGTCGACGTGCCGGTGCATGTCCCACAGCAGGAGCTTCGGGTCCAGGTCGGGGTCGCCCAGCTCGCCGATCCAGCGCACCCCCCAGGCGCCGAGCGCCTTGAGCACCGGCCGCAGCTCGCGCCCGGCCTGGGTCGGGACGTAGCGCACGTCGGCGCCGTCGACGTGCCGCTCGACCACGCCGGCGCGGACGAGCTGGTGCAGCCGCCGGGACAGCAGGGTGGGCGACATCCGGGGCAGGCCGCGGCGCAGGTCGTTGAAGCGCTCGGATCCGCTCACCAGTTCCCGGACGACGAGCAGCGTCCAGCGCTCGTCGAGCAGCTCCATGGCCTTCGCGACGGGGCAGAACTGGTGGTAGGAGGCCCCCATGGGCGGCACGCTACGCCGCCGGGAAGGGCCCGGCCAGGAACCTGTCGGGAGCGGTACAGATCTCGTACTGGGTGGCCGCTCCTCCGCTGCCTAGCGTCCCGGTCAGGACGAGACGGAGGAGCGGGACATGATCGACGAGGTGGAGCAGGACCGGGCCGTGAAGGCCGGGCACCGGCGGATGTGGGCTCTCGGCAGCTACGCCACGGTGGCCGCGGAGGTCATCCCCGAGCTGGGGGCGGCCCTGGTGAAGGCGGCCGGGGTGGGGCCCGGTGACCGGGTGCTGGACGTGGCGGCCGGCACCGGTAACGCGGCCGTCCCGGCGGCCCTGGCCGGGGCCCAGGTGGTGGCCAGCGACCTCACCCCGGAGCTGCTGGAGATCGGGCGGGCGCTGGCCGCGGAGCGTGGCGCGGAGCTGGACTGGCAGGAGGCCGACGCCGAGGCGCTCCCGTACGCGGACGGGGAGTTCGACCGGGTGCTGTCCTGTGTGGGGGTGATGTTCGCGCCCCGGCACCGGGCCGCCGCCGACGAACTGGTCCGGGTCTGCCGGCCGGGTGGCACGATCGGCCTGGTCAGCTGGACTCCCGAGGGTTTCATCGGGCAGTTGTTCGCCACCATGAGGCCGTACGCGCCCCCGCCGCCGCCCGGTGCGCAGCCGCCGCCGCTGTGGGGCGACGAGGAGCACGTGCGCGCCCTGCTCGGTGACCGGGTCACCGATCTCGTGCTGCGCCGCGAGGTGGTCACCGTGGACCGGTTCGCCGCTCCCGGGGACTTCCGTGACTACTTCAAGGCCCACTACGGGCCGACGATCGCGGTGTACCGGGCCGTCGCCGAGGACCCCGAGCGGGTCGCCGCGCTCGACCGCGACCTCGCGGACCTGGCCCGGCGGCACACCGAGGCCGGGGTGATGCGCTGGGAGTACCTGCTGGTCACGGCCCGGCGGCGCGGCTGACGGCGGCGCCGGCCGGGGTGGCGGTCCCGTGACCACCCCGGCCGGCGAACCGTCTGCGGCGACTCACTCGGATTCGGCGAGGATCGCGTACAGCTTGCGCCGGGTCTCGTCGAGCACCTGGGCGGCGCGCGCCCGCTGGTCGTCGGTGCCGGTCATCATGACCTGCCGCAGGGCGTTCATGGCCTGCGCTCCGGCGTCGCGGATGTCGTGCCAGCTGTTCACCGTCTGCTCGGCGAATTCACCCCAGGGCGGGGTCTGCGCCGCCTCGGCGGCCTCGGCCTGCCCCTGTTCGGTGAGGGCGAACCGCTTCCGCCCGCCGTCGGAGTCGGCGGCCGCCGCGACGACGCCCTCGTCCTCCAGCAGTTGCAGGGTCGGGTAGATCGAGCCGGGGCTGGGGCGCCAGGCCCCGCCGGTCCGGGAGTCGATCTCCTGGATCATCTCGTAGCCGTGCATCGGCCGCTCGGTGAGCAGCGCCAGCACGGCGCCGCGCACGTTGGGCCGGCGGCCGCGCCCGCGGCCCCGCCCACCCCGGCCGTGGCCGTGCGGTCCGGGCGGGAACGGCGGCGGTCCCGGGGGTACGGGCGGGAAGCCGAAGCCCCGCATCCGCATCTCGTCGTGCACGGCGTGCATCCGTCGGTGGAAACCCATCGGGGCTCTCCTTCTGTCGTCCTATCACTGATGCATCAACGATATATCGGCAATGCATCGCCGACAAGAGCAATCTGGGACGGGGCCCCAAACCGTACGTACGTCTTGCTAGGGTCGGAGTGTGCGCCTGCTTCCCGAACCGGGCCCGTCCCGGACCCTCGCCCTCTCCACCCTCATCAACACCGTCGGCCGGGGCACCTGGCTCACCGCCAGCGCGCTCTTCCTCACCCGCTCGGTCGGGCTCACGGTGGCCCAGGTCGGCCTCGCTCTCACGATCACCGCGCTGGTGAGCCTGGTGACCAGCACGCCGATGGGCTACCTGGCCGACCGGCTCGGCCCACGCGGCCTCCAGATGACCGCGCTGCTCGCCTCCGCCGGCTTCACCGCCGCCCTGGTGGCCGTCCGCTCCTTCGCCGGGTTCCTGGTGGTCGGGATGCTGATGGCGGTCGCCGACTCGGCGACCCGGGGCGCCCGGGGCGCGCTGATCGCCGGCGCGGTGCCGCCGGACCAGCGGGTACGCACCCGGGCCTACCTGCGGGCGGTCACCAACGTCGGGATCTCGGTCGGCACGGTGCTGGCCGGCTTCGCCCTGGCCGCCGACACGCGGACCGCGTACGTGTCGCTGATCCTGCTCGACTGCGCCACCTACCTGCTGGCCGCGGCGGTGCTGCTCCGGCTGCCGCCCGTGCCGCCGGTGCCGGCGCCCACCCACGGGCCGCGGCTCATCGCCCTGCGGGACCGCCCGTTCCTCGCCTTCACGGTGCTCGACGGGCTCATGTCGATGCACTTCAGCCTGATCAACATCGCCCTGCCGCTCTGGATCGCCGGGCACACCACCGCGCCGCGCTGGCTGATCTCCGCCTGCCTGCTGGTCAACACCGTGGTGGTGGTGCTCTTCCAGGTCCGCGCCTCGCGGGGCACCGAGGACCTCGCCGGGGCCGGCCGGGCGGCCCGCCGGGCCGGCGCGGTGATCGCGGTCGCCTGCGCGCTCTTCGCGGCCGGCGGCGGCGTGCCGGTCGCGGTGGCGGTCCCGCTGCTGCTCGGCGGCGCGCTGGTGCACGTGGTGGGGGAGCTGTGGCACGCCGCGGCCGGCTGGGGCATCTCCTTCGGGCTCGCCCCCGCCCACGCCCAGGGCCAGTACCAGGGCGCGTACGGGATGGGCATGCAGCTCGGCTCGATGGTCGCCCCGGTGGTGGTGACCACCCTGGCGGTCGGCTGGGGCGTACCGGGGTGGCTGCTGCTCGGTGGGCTGTTCCTGGTGCTCGGGGCACTGGTGCCGCCGGTGGTGCGCTGGGCCGCCCGGACCCGGCCCGCCGTGCCGGACGCGGAACCGGTTCCGGTCGGCTGAGCCGCCGCTCACCACCGATCGTCCGGCGTCTTCAGGTCGGCCCGCGCAGGGCCGGGTGCATCTGGCAGGCTGGTATCCGTGCTCACGCTTCCGGTACGCCAACTCGGGGAGTCGGAGCGCCGTGCGGTCGAACGGCTGCTGGACCTCGACCCGTACGCGGGCGCGCAGGTCGCCGAGCGGGTGGCGGCGCGAGGGCTGGCCTGGTGGCGGGCCGAGGGCCGGATCCTGGGCTACGGCTCGCGCCGCAACCTGGAGTCCATCTGCTGGCTGGGCGGCAACCTGACCCCGGTGCTCGCCTCGGAGTCGGCGGTGGCCGCCTTCGCCGACCAGTTGAGCACCGAGGAGCGGCTCTGCTCGTCGATCGTGGGCCGGGCCGACGCCGTGCTCGGGCTGTGGGACCGCCTCTCCGCCCACTGGGGGCCGGCCCGGGACGTACGCCCCAACCAGCCCCTGCTGGCCACGGAGGCGCTGCCCGCCGTGACGCCCGACCCGGAGGTGCGCCGGGTGCGCGGCGGTGAGGTCGACCGGCTCTTCCCGGCGGCGGTGGCCATGTACACCGAGGAGGTCGGGGTGTCGCCGCTGGCCGAGGACGGCGGGCGCGGCTACCGGCGGCGGGTGAGCGACCTGGTCCGCGCGGGCCGGGCCTACGCCCGGTTCGTGGACGGCAAGGTGGTGTTCAAGGCGGAGCTGGCCGTGGTCACCCGGCGCACCGCGCAGGTGCAGGGGGTCTGGGTCGCGCCGGAGTGGCGGGGCCGGGGCATCGCGACCGCGGCCATGGCGGCCGTGATGCGCGACGCGCTGGAGCGGGTGGCTCCCTCGGTGAGCCTCTACGTGAACGACTTCAACCTGCCCGCCCGCCGGGTCTACGAGCGCTGCGGCTTCCGCCCGGTCGGCACGCTCGCCACCGTTCTGTTCTGAGGGCGACCCGGGCCGCATGGCCGGGATCACGTCGCTCCACCTTGCGCCGAACCGGACAGTCGACGCTATGCTGACCTTGTTTTTGTACTGACCGGTCAGTTTAGAAGTCGGGAACGGTGCGATGAAGATCGTCGAAGCCAGCGGGCTGGGGCTGCGCACCCGCCGCGGCTGGGTCTACCGCGAGGTCGACCTCACGGCCGAGGCCGGGGAGCTGCACGCCGTCACCGGTCCGCCGGGCAGCGGGCGCACCTCGCTGCTGCTCGCCCTGGCCGGGCGCTTCCCGCACACCCACGGCGAGCTGCGCCGCCGCGGTCCGGCCGCGCTCGGGCAGGTCGCCGGGGTGCACGAGCCCGACCCCACGCTGACCGTCGCCGAGCACATCCAGGAACGGCTGCTGCTGCTCGGGCCGGTGCCGCGCCGCCGCCGGCAGCTCGTGCCGGTCGCCGCCGTGCGGGCCCGGCGGGCCTACCGGCGCGACACCCTCGCCGCCGCCCTCGCCGGCGCCGGCTTCACCGACGCCCCGCTCGACCCCGACCGGTACGGCCGCGACCTCACCCCCGTCGAGCGGCAGGTGCTCGGCCTCGTGCTGGCCAGCCTCAGCGGCCCGAGCCTGATCGTCGCCGACGACGTGGACGCCGGCGCCGACGCGCCCGAGCGCGCGTGGATCTGGGCGGCGCTGGCCCGCCTCGCCGACCAGGGGTACGCCGTGGTCGCCAGCGCCCGCGCCGTCGAGCCGGGCGTGACCGCCGTCGCGCACCGGATCGGCGACCCGACCCTGCCCGGCCCGGCCCTGACCTCCGAGGTGACCGCATGAGTGTCGTACGACTCGCGCTGTTCGAGCTGCGCCGGATGACCCGGGGGCGGCTGCCGCGCGCCGCGCTCGCCGTCCTCACCGTCATCCCGCTGCTCTACGGCGCCCTCTACCTCTACGCCTTCTGGGACCCGTACGGGAACCTCGACCGGATCCCGGTGGCCCTGGTCAACGCCGACCGGCCCGCGAAGGCGAGCGACGGCAGCGAGGTGCACGCCGGCCGCGACCTCACCGACGAACTGCTCGACCGGAAGGTCTTCGGCTGGACGGTCACCGACCAGGCGGACGCCACCGACGGGCTCCGCGACGGCCGCTACCACCTGGTCTTCTCCATCCCGGCCGACTTCTCCGCCACCCTGGCCGCCAGCCCCGAACCCGACCGGCCGGCCCGGCGGGGCGAGCTGAAGGTGGTCAACGACGACGCCACCAACTACCTCTCCGGGCTGCTCGCCCGCTCCGCCTTCAGCGAGATCCGGGCCGCCGCCGCCGAGAGCACCGCGGCGTCGTACTTCGACAGGATGCTCATCGGCTTCACCGACGCCAAGGCCGAGACCGGCCGGGCCGCCGACGGCGCCGACCAGATCCACGACGGCCTCGGCACCTCGCAGCAGGGCGCCGGGCAGCTCGCCGACGGGCTGGGCGCCGCCGAGGACGGCGCCGGGCAGCTCGCCGGCGGGCTGAACACCTCCGTGCAGGGGGCGACCAAGCTGGCCACCGGCCTGGACCAGCTCTACACCGGGGCCGCGCAGATCGCCGACGGCGCCAACCGGGCGGCCACCGAGACCCGCGCCGCCGCCAAGCAGGTCGACGCGGCGGCGGACCGGTACGAGCCGCTGCTCCGCAGGAACGCCACCGACATCCAGCGGGCCGCCACGCTGGTCGCCGAGGGCGCGCAGGCGCTCGCCGACGGCCTCGACGCGCTGCCCGCCCGGGCCGACGAGGTGGTCGGCCAGGCGGAGAAGGTGCGCGACCGGCTCGACGCGCTGGTGAAGGAGCACCCGGAACTGGCCGACGACCCGAACCTGGTCGCCGCCCGGAAGGCCGCCGACCAGGCGGTGACCGCGGCCCGGGCGATGGTCTCCGCGCTGGACAAGACCGACCTCGCCGCGCTGAAGAAGCAGATGACCGAGGTCGCGCAGACCGCCCGGGAGGTGGCCGCCGCCGCGCCGCACCTGGCCGACGACGTCGCCACGGCCCGCGCCAAGGTCGACCAGCTCGCCACCGGGCTCACCACCCTGGCCCAGGGCAGCGCGAAGCTCCGCGACGGGCTCGGCGCCGCCGCCGACGGCGCCGACCAGCTCCGGGGCGGCCTCTACCGGCTCGCCACCGGGGCTCGTCAGCTCGACGGCGGCCTGGCCCAGCTCAGCACCGGCAGCAACCGCCTCGCCGACGGGCTGACCAAACTGGAGGGCGGCGCCGGTGACCTGGCCGACGGGCTCGCCGCCGGTGAGAAGAAACTGCCCGGGTACGACGACGCGGGCAGCCGCGCCGACGTCCTCGGCGACCCGGTCGGGCTGATCCGCCACTCCGACCACCCGGCCGGCTCGTACGGGGTGGGCTTCGCCCCGTACTTCCTGGCCCTGGCGCTGTGGGTCGGCGCGATGATCACGTACATGCTGCTGCGGCCGGTGAACCGGCGGCACGTGATGTCCGGCGCGCCCGGCTGGCGGGTCGTGCTCGCCGGCTGGCTGCCCGCCGCGGCGATCGGGCTGGCCCAGGTCGCGGTGCTCTACACGGTGGTCACCCTGGCGCTGGGCCTCGACCCGCGGCACGGGCCGGCGACCTTCGGGCTGCTCGCGCTCACCTCGCTTGCGTTCACCGCGATCATGCAGCTGCTCGGCGTCGCGCTCGGCCCGGCCGGCCGGCTCGCCGCGCTGGCGCTGCTCATGCTCCAGCTCACCTCCTCCGGCGGCACCTACCCGGTGCAGACCTCGCCCGGCTTCTTCCAGGCCATCCACCCGTGGCTGCCCATGACGTACGTGGTGGGCGGCCTGCGGCACACGATCAACGGCGGGCCGGCCGGGCCGGTGGTCACCGGGGCGCTGGTGCTGCTCGCGTTCGGTGCGGGCGCCCTGGCCCTCACCGTCGGCGCGGCCAGCCGGTCCCGCCGCCTCACCCCGGCCAGACTGCACCCCGAACTGACCATGTGAGGATGGGCGGGTGACGGACGGACGGACCCGCCGGCGGGAGGACACCCGGCAGCGCCTCTTCGTGGCGGCGGTCGAGCTCATCGCCGAACAGGGCTTCTCGGCCACCACGGTCGACGACATCGCGACCCGGGCCGGGGTGGCCAAGGGGACCGTCTACTACAACTTCGAATCCAAGACGGTCCTCTTCGAGGAGCTGCTGCGGCACGGCATCGGCCTGCTCACCGCCGAGTTCCGGGCCGCCGTCGCCGGGCTGCCGCCCCGCGAGGCGCTGGCCGCGCTGGTCCGCGCCGAGCTGGACTACATCCGCCGCTACCGGGCCTTCGCCCAGCTCCTGCTGTCGGAGATGTGGCGCACCAACCGGGAGTGGCAGCAGACCCTGCGGCTGCTGCGCGGCGAGGCCATCGAGGTGATCGCGGAGACCGTACGCGCCGGGGTGGCCAGCGGCGACCTCCCCGCCGACCTGGACGTGCGCACGGCCAGCTCGGCGCTGTTCGGCGTCGGGCTTGTGGTGGCCGTGGACTGGCTGGTCTTCCAGCCCGACCGGCCGATCGAGGACGTGCAGGAGGCGCTGCTCGGCATCGTCCGCCGGGTCGCCCAGACGTGACACCGCGGCGGTAAATCGTTTGAACGGTCCGGCCGTCCGGGTGAGGCTGGGGGCACCGCCCCCACCGACCCGAGTCCGGAGGACTTTCCATGCGCCTGCTCCGCGACCTCTGGGCCACCGCACCGCGTCGGATGGCGGTCGTCCTGCTGTTGATCCTGCTCGGCGCCGGCGGCCAGGCCGCCGCCTCGGCGCTGGCCGGGCCGGTGCTGGTGCACCGCTCGTCCGGCTGGTTCACCGCGCTGGCCGTGGCGCTGGTCGCCGCCGTGGTCACCGACCTGCTCATCGGCCTGCTGATGGCCGGCCTCACCGCCGACTGGTCCGCCGACGTCCGCCGCCGGCTCTGCCGGGTCGCGCTCGGGCAGGACCTGCCCACCCTGGAGACCACCCCGGTCGGCGAGCTGCTCGACCGGATCGACAACGACGTCTACCAGGTCGCCGCCGAGATGCGGAACACCGGCGTACGGCTCGTGCAGGGCGTCGCCGTCTGCCTGCTCGCCACGGTCAGCGCGCTGGTCGTCTGGTGGCCGGCCGGCGTCGGGATGATCCTGCTCACCGCGCTGCTCGGCGTGGCGCTGCGCGGTCCCACCGCCCGGATCGCCCCGGCCCGGATGGTCGAGGAGGAGGCCTGGTCCGACCTGGCCGCCGTCATGGAGGAGGCGGTGCACGGCCAGGACGACGTGCGCACCAGCCTGGCCCGCCCGTACGTGCTGCGCCTCTACGCGCGGCGCGCCGCCGAGGTGATCTCCCGGGGCGGCCGGGTCTTCCGGCTGTCCGCCCGGGTCACGGCGCTGGCCGCCGGCGGCGTCCGGGTCGGCATCGCCGCCGTGGTCCTGGCCGGGGCGTGGGCGCTGTCCACCGGCCGGGTGGACGCCGCCCGGCTCACCGCGATCTGGCTGCTCGCCCTGGCCTTCGGCGCGACGGTCGAGCACATCGCCCGCTGGGTGCCGCACCTGCAGCAGGCGCTCGGCGCGTGGGCGCGGGTGCAACTGCTCGCCGACTCCCGGCAGGAGCCGACCGGCGGCGCCGCCCCGGTCGACGGTGACCTGACCGTCCGCGGGCTCACCTTCCGCTACCCGGCCACCGGCGAGGACCGCGGCCCGGCGCTGCGCGACGTCAACCTCACGTTCGCCCGCGGCCGGTCCTACGCCCTGGTCGGCCGCACCGGATCCGGCAAGTCGACGCTCGCCAAGGTGCTCACCCGGGCCGTGGACGTGCCCCGCGGCACCGTCCTCCTCGGCGACACCGACCTGGTCGACCTGGACATCGAGGCTCTGCGCCGGTGGATCGCCGTGGTGCCGCAGCGCACCGAGATCCTGGCCGGCACGCTCGCCGAGAACGTCGCGCTCTTCGACCCGGACCTGCTCGACGACGCCACCCGGGCGCTGGCTGAGCTGGGGCTGGCCGGCTGGATCGCCGAACTCCCCGACGGCGTCCACACTCGGCTCGGCGAGGGCGGGCACGTGCTCTCCGCCGGGCAGGAACAGCTCGTCGCGTTCGCCCGCATCCTGGTCCGCGACCCGCACGTGGTGATCCTCGACGAGGCCACCGCCCGGCTCGACCCGGTCACCGAGAACCGGGTACGCCAGGCCACCGAACGGCTGCTCACCGACCGGATCGGCATCGTCATCGCGCACCGGCTCTCCTCGGTGCGCCGCTGCGACGAGGTCGTGGTGATGGCCGACGGCGCGGTGCTGGAGGCCGGCCCGCTGCGCGAGTCGGCCCGCTTCGCCGAGCTGCTGGCCACCAGCCACGCCAGCGCCTACGCGGGCGCCGGTGCCCGCCGCGGCGGGGTGGAGCTGCTGGACGGCCCCGACGGGTGGCCCGACGAGCCGGCCGAGACGACCGTCCCGACCACCGCGCCCCGCCAGGTCGCGGTGCCGCACACCGACCCGCCGCCGCTGCCCGCCCCACCGCCCGCGCGGACCCTGCGGGAGATCCTGCGGCTCGGCACCAACGACCCGCGGTACGGCCTGCTCTCCATCTGCGTGTTCGTCGTGATGACCCTGCTCGGGCTGGACGGCTCGGTGCTGCCCTGGCTCTGGGCCGAGGTGGTCGGCGGGGGCGACCCGTGGCTTCCGGCGCTGGGCATCGTCGCCGCGCTGCTGGTGGTGCTGCCGCTGCCGTACCTCACCAACCTCTGGTTCCCGCAGTGGTGGATCCGGCAGATGCTGCGGATCAGCGCGCGGCTGGTGCACGGGCAGACCGGGGCGCGCCGGGTCAGCGGGCACACCCCGGCCGAGGTCGTCGCCCAGGGCGGCGACACCGACCGGGTGGTGCAGCTCGCCGACAACCTCATGGACCAGTTCATCTCGCTGGCCATCGTGATCACCATGACCCTGGTGACCGGCAGTGTCGTACCCGCGCTGTTCTTCGTCGGGACCATGGTGGTGTCCGGGCTGGCGGCGACCCTGTTCGGACCCCGGCTGGAACGCACGGCCGGCGGCACCGTCAAGGCCCGCGCCGCCTTCGCCACCGCCCTGGTCTCCTCGCTGTCCGCCGCCCGCACGGTGAAGCTCGCCGGCGCCACCCGCCCGGTGCTGCACCACCTCGCGAAGCTGGACACCGTGCGCAGCGACCGGCAGCGGCGGGAGATCGCCATGCAGGTGTGGGCCCGGTCCACCCCGTCGATCGCCAGCGGCCTGCTGCCGATCGGGGCGTGGGCGCTCTACCTGACCGGCGGGCTCTCCGCCGGTGCGACCCTGGTCGCCGTCTCCACCCTCGGCGCGGCCCGCTGGTTCGCCTGGACCACCGCGTCGCTGGTGTCGCACTACCCGTCGGCGCGGGTGTGGACCAGGCGGACCGTCGCGATGACCGGGGTGGCCACCTACTCGGCGTCCGTGCCCGGGCTGGACCTGGCCGCCGGCACCGCCCCGGCGCCGGAACCGCCGCCGCGGCACCCGCTGCGCCGGCTGGAGCTGGCCGGCTTCGGCGCGCTGCACTCCGACGGCACCCTCGCCGTCCGCGACGTCGACCTGACCGTCGAGCGCGGGCAGCTCGTGCTGGTGGTCGGGCCGGTCGGTGCGGGAAAGTCGTCGCTGCTGCGGGCCCTCGCGGGCATCGTCCATCACACCGGCACGCTGCGCTGGAACGGCGAGCCGGTCACCGAGCCGGAGCTGTTCCTCCGCCCCAACCAGGTCGGCTACGTGGGGCAGCTGCCCCGGGTGCTCTCCGGCACGGTGGCCGACAACATCGCGCTCGGGCATCAGGTGGACGCCGCCGGCGCGGTGTCGACCGCCCAGCTCGACCACGACCTGGCGGCGGCCGGGGGCGGGCTCGGGCTGCTCATCGGGCACAAGGGCACCCGGCTGTCCGGCGGGCAGCTCCAGCGGCTGGCGCTGGCCCGGGCGCTCGCGCCGCGTACCGAACTGCTCGTCGCCGACGACGTCTCGTCCGCGCTGGACGTGACGACGGAGCTGGCGCTCTGGGCGGCGCTGCGCGAGCACGGGGTGACCGTGGTCGGCTCGACCGCGAAGCGGGCGGCGCTGGTACGCGCGGACCACGTGGTGGTGCTTGTCGACGGCACGGTGGCGGCCCAGGGACCGTGGCAGGACCTGGAGTCCCGCTGGGGCCACCTGGCCGGCTGATCGGACTGGCCCGCCTCGGGCGCCCACCGCCGGTCGGCGTGGTGGGCGCCACCTCCACCCCGCGCGCCCGCGGCGGCCTCGACGATCATGAAGTTAGCGGCGACAAATCGGGCGGATATCGCCACTAACTTCATGATCAACCCGGTGGGCGGCGCGGGGGGGGGGT